>NZ_LOKZ01000001.1 GCF_002211365.1 Rhizobium sp. R711
ATACGCCACGCAAATGTCTTGGCTATCGAACGCCCGCAGAGGTCTTCCGCAAGAAACTGCTCGCCCAGATGCGGTATGCAGGTTAGCTTGACCAAGCCCGCAAGTCGCGGTTCAGCATGAACTCACATACCTGGAGGCCATGAAACAGGCTGGGCTGGAGAGCGGAATTATCCGATTGCCGCCCGTTGCCGAAAACCGCGAAGCTGCGATTAGACAGTTTCTCACGGCGGCCGATCGCCCGAAAGCGGTCTTCGTCTGGTCGGATCTCGACGCCGTGCCATTGATCAACGCTGCCAGAACCAGCGGGATCCGGGTTCCGGAGGATCTCGCCATCATCGGTTACGACAACTCGCCGATGGCCGCTATTCCGCTCGTGGGACTAACGAGCGTGGACCAAAATGCGCAGCAGCTTGGGTTAACGGCGTCCGAAGTCCTGATGGCGCGCATCGACGGGCCAGGAAGCACAGCATCTGTTGATCGAACCGCACGTCAAACTTCGAGGAAGCGTGTAAGCCATTGTACGCTTCGAAAATGTCGCTTGCCGCGAGCTTTCCATGCCAATGTTCACATCGGTGGTTTTATGTGAGGATGAACCTCTCCTAAAGCTCGCGTCATCCACCTCGCAACCTAAGGCGATTGCGGCCGCGGCAGGGACGGATATCTCCAAGAGGGTCAAGATTGAGGCTCTTGAGCGTTTTAATCCCGAGGTCTTATGTGTGAAGTCGATCGGCTTAGCCGTCTACCGCAAATCATCACGATCATTGGTCAGCTGGAGGTCCGCTGTGCCGACGGTTCGCCACAGTCGCGTAGTGGCGCGGAATCACCATCGACGAAGCCCAGGCAACAACGTTGCCCCGTGGTGCGAGCTTACGAGTTGATGTTAGGGCGGTCGACACACTCGGCCCGCTCGCCGCGCTGCGGTGCCAGCGATCTCGCGATATCGACAATGTCATTGCGGCAAGCGGTCGGGTCTTCCCTTGTTCCAGGCAATGCCAAGCGCGATCCTGAAGTCGATCCCCCTCACCTTCTTCAGTTCAAAGGCGCGATTGGGAAGATCGAGCGTTCATTCCGGCGCAAAGCCGATGTCAAGACTCGTAGAGACAAGCGATACCAGCGGCGCTCGACCCATGGGGAGCGCCCGAACCATCCCGCGGCGGATCGCTCGGAGCCGGGAGGCGACCATCGCGACCGCAAGTGTCGCTTCCCGAAACCTGAGTTTCCGTCCGAATGCTTCGCCACGAGCCTTGGCCAAGCCCCGGAACCTTCGTCTCATCCGATCGTTCGCAAAGCAATACGAACGTGGAGGAGAATTCAATGAACAGCTCTGATAACGACCGCGCTCCGGTATTCTCGGGAAATCGCGCAAAAAGCACGCTTACCGCTTTCTATGACAGCCGAAGCAAAGCTGAAGCGGCGATCGACAAGCTGAGGGCCGCAGGCGTCGCCGACGTCCGCCTGATGCCGGGGTACGAGGCAGATACCGATGGAGCACCTGCCCCTGAACACGCAACCTTCTGGGCCGGCCTCGAAGATTGGCTCTTCCCGGACGATGACCGGAATGTCTACGCGGAAGGTCTTCGCCGCGGCGGCTTGCTTGTCTCCGCTTCCGTTGACGATGCCACCTACGATACCGCGCACGGCATCCTGGATGAGGAAGGAGCAATCGACATGGACGAGCGTGCTGACCTCTGGAGGGCGGAAGGCTGGGGTTCCCCTGACCAGACGACTATCGCGTCTCGCGACGAGGTCTTCCAGGCGAATGTGGCCGCAGGGGCCGCAACCGGAGTTGGTCGCTATACGCGAAATCTCGGATCTCCGTCCCCGCGCGTACGCTCTTACGACCTGACCAGGGATCTGCCTGACGACGTTGTCGACGACATTGTGCCGACCGGTCATCAGCGCGACGTGTCGGAAGGCGACCGTCGTGCGGAAGGCGGACTGTCTCAGAGCCAGTCAATTGATGATCTGAGACAGAAGCAGAGCTTTCCAGGGGGAAGATGACTTCGAGGCGGTGTGTCAGCCCGACGCTTCCGTCACGACCCGACAGGTGAGGAGGAGAAGGGCGACGAAAAGAATTGCGCAGCGCGGGCTCGCGGTGGCGCGCCGAAAGCAAGCCCCAATCAATCGATGGCTGACCACTGCCTTTCGCAGCAACGGGCGATGCTGTCGGTGTTTTCCTGATTGGCGCCGCGATTTCGGAGCACCTTCGATGGGCGACAAGGAAGGTCAAGTAACCGTCGCCAAGGGTAAGGTGCAGGCCATTCAGAACGCTATGCTAAGCAAGAACTGCGCGGGGTTCGTAGCGCGGCTTAGTTTGATGGCGGCGTTGTGTCGCGGTGAGTATCCTTCGCAAGCCCGCCTTACGGCCTCAAGCATTTGCAAATGACAGTCGAACCGCGCACCGAACAGGACGGGTCTTTCACAGGTGTCCACTGCGATAATTCTCCAGTGAAGGTGGCTTTCAGGAAGTCCCGAATTTCATCCTGAACAGGACTGACGTCGCGTGGGATGCTGAAGCAACTCCTCCCAATTTGACCAGATGTGAATCCCAGATGGTCAAACGTGGTCCAGCCTACGGCCTTTTGGAGAAGGGTGTCTCCCTTAAACGCTGGCGAAAGGACGGCGGTTTCAATCTTCCGCAACCTCGCAGGATCCTCGTTGCAAAACCAGATTGGATTGTCTTCCTGCCAGCTCTCCACGGTGCAATTGGCCCCGGCGTATACGCTCGTAATGGTATTTCCCCATGCATCGGCCTCATTGACATCAATGATTTTAAGAAGATCCGGCCAAGTGGCCTCCAAGCCCGTATCGAAAACTCGAACCATCTTGAGCGTCCCGTTGCGAAACTCTCCCTTCAGGTCAATCCCATCGGCGACCAACTCGTCAACGATGGAACGAAAATCTGGGTATGGAAGCCCGTTAACGGAAAGGAGACTTATGTTCTCTTTCACCCCACGGATATGTTCGAAGTTCTTACTCCTTAGCGCTCTTATGATCCGAACTGTAGATTCAGCACCGCGTTTTTTTACTCCGCCGACGGTGACAGCGTAAGCACTCGAGGAGCGACCAGCGAAATAGTCCCATCCCTCTTGATCAGCGCCGTTGTCCATCAGCAGGTCGATCAAACGATCATCAGCCTGCGCCAGCAGCGCTTCCTTCACAAAGCTCCGCTTGAACCGCCCATCGGCATATCCATTTCCGTCGACATTCCCGCGACGTAAGATAGTGCGAGCGCTAACAAAATCGTTCTGCCCTATCGCAGCCATCAAGGCGCGACCATCATCGGTAACAGGATCTGCGATTGCAGCCTTTGGCAATCCGCAACCAAGAACGAACGTCACCAGCGTCATCGCGATGAAATGCGGCCGCCGTCGCGTGATACGTCGAGGAGTGACAATCATGTGCTCACCTTTGAACCCGACTGAGGCGTACTTTCCGCCCTCGCTGCAAGCCAACTCGGCCTCGCACTTGGGAATGGCGCGGGTCTTCTTTCGGACCTTCCAGTGGCGGTCGCCCAGTGGCATATCTAACCAGCGCCACTATGGAAAGCACGATCCAAAGGGCGCTGTTGGGCTTGGCTATGATCCCTCACCCGGCTAGATGCGGCTAGTGCGGATGGAGCCGAACGGCGACTGTTTTCCTCATCGCGATGGCAAGCGGATCATTGAATATCTCCAAGGCGCGCTTTGCTTGGTCCGGAAACAACCAGCTGTCGTCGATCCGCCAGAATTGGCAGAATAGCTCGTCGAAGTCACGCCGCCTTATCCAACGTATGGTTTCGCGCTCCGCTCAAGCCCTGCCGGACCCATCAGTGACTCTTCTTCGCCAGGTCGCGTTCTGCCATTCGACGGCGCTAACGGCCGTTGATCTCATCGAGAGATCGGTCTACTGCCGATGCAGCCCAGTCCGACACCTCGAAGCAATCGTAGTTGCCGTCGAACCCGGCGTCGTAGGACGGATCGGCAACGGCTCGCCGCGGCCACTCCTCCACCTCGTCCAGAATGCTCTTGATGAGACCTGCAACCGGAATAGTGCTGTCGCCGAGCAGATGGCGACAGAAGCCAGAGCCGTTCGGCAGAGCTTCCGAGATCTGAAGATATGGAAGCCGTTCACCCCTCGAGGTCACCATGATGTTCGGCGCGAGGGCGTCGAACTCTTCGGGTGCGATGTCGAGATCCAATGCTGTCCTTTGCACCAAAATCTCGGTTGCTGAAATCGCCGCAGCGCGTACGCTTGTTCTCGATGGTTCAAGCCGATCCGACACGGCCGACGACTACGGTTGACGGTGCACTTCGTCCACCAGGGTCAGCGTCCCAAGGCGATCGAGTAGCTGCTTTGCGTTCTTTTCTCCGAGCAGTTCAGGTGCCAATGTCGGCCAATACTCCAGCGCACGTCTGACTGTCGACACGACCTCGCGGGTGATTAGCTTCCCGTCCAGCCGAAGAAAACTTGCGACCCGCTCGAAACGATGAAGGTTCACGCTTTCGAAGCTGTGAGTTTTGACGAACCTCAACGCCATAGTGTCGGACGGCATGTAAAGAACGGTCGGGACGAGATCGTAGGCAGGTGACAATCGGATTTCGCCGGGTGCCGGGAAACGGAAAGACCAGTTCTTGAGATGGCTGTCGCCATTGCCTAAAAGCACGTCTGCAACTACCCTGCGGACGGCTTCCAATATGTCATCACGATGGTCGGTGCTGAAGCGGCGCACCATGTTAATGATGGTCTCGGTCGTCGCCATCGTATATTTTCGATCGCCTATCGCTCCCAGAACTTGGGCTGCGTCTTCGATGTGAATGCGACGATCATCGTCGGCACGGTCGAAGCGATCGACGACGAGAACGCGCTCACCATGAGCCAACAGTTCCGCAGGGATGCCACTGATCGCGGTGCTGTTGACAAGCCGGCAGTTTGCTGTTCGCACGCCGATTATTCTTGCCATCTGCATGGCCGCGTGTTCAGCTTCCGGCAGCCCTGGGTATCGCTCGCTTGCCACCTTGATGATGCAACGGCCAGTGTTACCGCGACCAGGAACCGTCAATCTGTCGCCCTCGACGTTGGCGGTGAACTTGAGCTGGACGCCTGCGAGCGAGAATTTAACCGCGCCGTCGGGCAGCGGGACATCTACGCCATGTACCTTTTCGATGGTGAGTGGCCCGGCTGACGCTGGGATCGCGGTTTCCGGTACGACGAGGACTGCGCCGGGGAGATCGGCCCCGAGGCGGGTCAGGACGTCGAACTCGTCGTGATCGCCCGGCCCCATTTCGCTCAACACGAGGTCCCTGAGGGCGCCCTCCGGAAGCAGCCCTGAAAACCATGGGGGCAATGTGCCGTGAAGCCCAATTTTGTCGCCACGTCGCGCCAGACGATTGCGTGTGCCCTCGTCATCGTCAGGATCGAACCAACCCAGGCTTAAAATTGGCCGGGTTGGATCCCGCAGGAACGTTTCCGCAACGACAAACGCGACGGCGCCATCACTGTCGCGCGTTAGGGTCCCTACCCTAACCTTCCCGAGTGTCTGATCCAGAAGATGGACGCCGAGAATCGCCGATGATTTCGCCATTACTGTTCCCCATTGTCGTCTTCATCGAGATCGACGAAAAGTTCGTCAAATGCGCTGGCCGCCGTACCTTTATTCTGGTGTTCTCTAGCATCGCCAATCAACTGCCTCACTTCCCCCATCCGGGACTTCGGCAGCAGGACCGGCACAAGGTCGAGGGCATCGCAGATTTCGGCAAACAGCGTCAGTCGATCCCTACCCCGTCGATCGGTTGCAAGGTCCCTTTCGAGTTCCGATATTCGCGCCCGGTCCCGGCCGAGCCTGGTCGCAAGTGCAGGCTGGCTGAGACCGCGTCGCTTACGGGCGGCCAACAGTTGCTCGCCGAGAGTGTTGAAGATCGTGGTACTCATGCGGAATATCGCTCATCTATAGGTGGGTGTACGGAATTTCGTCCTGCCTTAAGATAGACTAGAATGCGTAATTCCGCAACAGTGACCCATAACGAGCGGAATAGCGCACCTTTTCGCCGCTGACGACGAGCCCGCTCTCGGTGAAGCGTGATGATATTGATCTCGCCTCTTGTCCCCTCACCGACCCTGCCCTCAAACTCTTTGGATCTTCCGATGGGAAGCCCCACTTTTCGGGCTCGGCCAAATGCCCTTTCGACCATCGCGCGACGAACTTCGATCGACATGACTAACGCCATCCATACGGGGCAATGCCGCCGCGCCGAGGTCTTTTAGGCTGAATGCGGCTGTCATCCGCCCCTCAATACTCAAGTTTGATCAACCAGGCGACCAGCCAGCCGCCAAAATAGCGCGACCTCTACTCCGATCGATTTCACGATGTACTCTACGCCGCGTGCGGTGGTGGCCCTATCTGCAAGCGAGCATCGGTGCCTGGTTCTGCGGTCCGCAATCTCCGTGGCAAAAAGGCACCGTCGAAAACACGAACAGACGAGCACGCAAATGGCTATCGAGAGAGGTCGATCCGCTCGGTGGTTACTTGCCAGTAGCCGCATAATTTATCCATTTGACTTCTCGCATACGCCATCGGCTTTCGATAAAAGATATAAACCACGAGGCCGATATGATGCACCCAAAGCTATCCTTGCAGCTGTACTCGATGAGGGAGCTCGGTACGCTCGATCTGCAACTCCGCGCTGCCGCATCCGCAGGTTTCAATTCGTGGAGCCGCTCGAGAGCCACCTGCAAGATGCCGCCGAGCTAGCAAGCGGCTTGCGCCGTTACGGGCTCAAAGCGCCAACTGCCCACGTCGGTCTCGATTCCCTTCAGGTGAAGTCCAAAGGACTTATCGATGCATGCAAAGAGTGCGGCGTCGAAACCGTCTTCTCACCCCACCCCTGGCCCACGTTCAACGGACGGGGCGAGATCGCCTGGAGGAAATTGGGCGTCGATCTTGCCGCGGTTGCCGAGCGACTGGGAGATCAGTGCATCGCATTTGGATACCACAACACATCCGCGGGCTTCGTCGCAATGGCTGGTGCACGCTGTGGGATCGACGTTCTCTTCGAAGCTGCACGGGAAAGTCGGCTGCGGTGGCAAGCGGATATCGGTTGGATCCATAGCGCGGGGGCCAGCCCGTCAGAATGGCTGCGACGTTATCAACGCCTTCTTGATTCCGCTCACATCAAGGACAGAGCTCCAGAAGGAGCAAATGCCGATCAAGGCGGATGGGCAGACGTCGGCGCAGGAGTTTTGATTTGGCCGAGCCTCTGGCGAGAAGCGATCCGTTGCGGGGCGAAAACACTCGTCGTGGAGCACGATAATCCGAAGAATCCCTCGGAATTTGCAAGGCGCAGCTTCGATTATCTCAGTCGCTTCCTGGCTTCGTGACCCCCGTCACCTGCTCTCGTCGCACGCGGCCTCGCGCCGCCGCAATCACGGCGTCTTAGGTTTTTGGGCGATTACCCGTTGGGGAGACGAGACACATAGAACCAGCTGAAGATCGCCTTAGATGCTGGTTGAACATATGTCTTGGGAGGCAAAATTCGGGGAGAGATCATCCGTGCTCGGAGGCGTCACGTCCTGTTTGATTGTCATTGTCACGGGGCGACCTACTCTGAACGACGGCTGCTGCAATTGGCTACGTCTCCAATACTAAACGACCCTCGCTACAAATTACTCCGCGACGAATTACTCGAATGGCACGGTTTGCGGACGGCATCACCTTGGAGTATTGCCAGGCTCTTCTTTGATGCCGACCCGATGCTGATAGACCAATTTCCAGCCCTTCCAGCCATTAAACACAAGAACTGCAGCGGCAATGAAAGACAAAACCAATCCAGTCGGCACGATGAAATCAGGTCCGTCAATCGTTCGACGCCACAGATTGAACGCCTCGATTAGGACGAGGATAATGTTGCCAGTCATATGAAGCCACGCATCTCGCAGGCTGCGAATACGGTCGTCGCCAAGAAAGTCTGTCAATCCGGCGAGCGCGGCCAGCGCTGCCATGACAAGGCCAACCCCCAGCATCCAGTTCGACGCGGCGGACCAGAACGGGTTTGTGGTTATGCTGTAGGCGATGTCGCTGACCAGCGTCGAAACGAAAAACGCGACCGGGAACGGGATCAACATCGGGTGGATTGGATGACCAGCAATGCTCAACGTGCTCTTCGGGTTCATCATTTTTTCCTCCAACCTTCATCAACTCGGTGAGCGGCAATATTGCGAGTTGTCGTCGCTCTCATTGAAGTGACCCCACCGCAGCGCAGGAACCCCGTGCCTTTGCGATCGAAGAGGCTCGTGTGGATTTGGAGATATGGCCCGACATGTGAGCGCTCTTAATGCTCAAGGTCATGACGTGGCCATGCTTCGCGATTTTCTTCGTCTCGCGCGGCCCTGATTGAGAGCCGGTGAGCCATCTAACAACCGGACGGCCATTCGGTTCCAGGCTTTTGCCGTGAGCACAAGAAGACGGGCGCGGCGATGGACACGAATGCGCCCGCATGCCGTGAATTCCGGTCATAATAGACGCGACTGGAGGCAAATCGGCAAACTCGGGCGCACCGGAGCGTTCTCGTAGAAGCCTGACAAGTGATTTCGATAGTGTCTGCGGCCGGTCAAATTTGCCGCCGTCGCGGTTATCCGAAGGTGCACAGATATCCGCGATTATGGAGCCAACGACATCTCGCAATTGAGGACTCGCTGTGGTCTGCAGCTTATATTCTTCATATGTTTCGACCGCTAAGGGCGGCGTTGACAAGCCTGAAAAAAGAACTGTTCACTTCATTTGAGGGAAAGATTACCTTGACTGATCGGAATGGAAGCATCCGATAAACTGAATTCCGTCTTGAACTTCGTTGACGACCAGCTGCGGCGGGCTCGCTTCCGCGATGTTGCTTGGCGGATCAGCGAACGTATGAGTCCCCGAGATGACCTTGCAGCAAACGATTTTCGGAAAGCGGATTCTTCTGGTCGAGGACGACTATTATGCGGCCACTGAACTGGCATCCCGCCTGTTGGCGGTTGGTGTCGACGTGGTTGGCCCTTGTCCCAATGTCGAGGACGCCTTTGCGAAGATCGGCGCGACGTCCGGTCTCGACGGCGCGGTGCTTGACATCAATCTTGGTGGTGAAATGGTCTTTCCCGTCGCCGACGAACTCGAGCGGCTCGGCCTGCCATTCGTCTTTGCCACTGCCTACGATCCCGACGTCGTTCCGGCGCGGCACGCCGATAAGATCGTTCTTCGAAAGCCGCTGGAGAACGATGCGCTAGCGGCAGCGTTGTCACACAGCTCCCACTCACGCAACGTGTCAATCGAGGACACTTCGGCGAACACGATATTGAAGGCCTTGCCTCGTAATCAGCTCGCCGGTTTGCTTCCTTTCCTGAGACAGCTTCATCTGCCCCGAGGCGCAGTCATTGAGGTCGCGAACCAGACCGTCAGCCAGGTGTACTTTCCAATTGACTGCGTCGTTTCGCTCATCGCGGTTGGGGCCGGTGGAACGAGGATTGAGACGGGGCTTATCGGCAACGAGGGGATGACGGGAGCCGGCGTCGCCATCGGGGACGAACGGACGCCGCATGAGCTCGTGAACCAGATTGACGGCCACACGCTCGCCATCGCTGTCGGAGACTTCCGTGACGCTCTGGCCCTTGCACCGGATCTCTATCTTCTTGCATGTCGGTTCGCCAGATCGCTCGGCGTCCAGGTCAGTCACACCGCTCTCGTCAACGGCGCCTTCGACGTCCGCCGGCGCCTTGCCCGATGGCTCCTGATGGTGGACGACCGTGCTTGCAGGAAATCCTTCGATCTCACGCACGACTACCTTGCCGTGATGCTTGGCGTCCGGCGTCCCTCAGTGACCGAAGCGCTTCACGTGCTGGAGGGCGAGCGGTTCGTCGTATCGATGCGCGGCCGTTTGGAGATTCGCGATCGTCCGCGCCTGGTCGAATACGCCGGCGAGGCCTATGGCATTCCGGAAGCCGAGCACAGGCGGCTGATGGCCCTTCCCCTGTCCCAGTCAGCCGACACTGCCTAAGCGCCCGCTCGCGGCGAGCCGAAGAGCGGCAGTCGAGCGTTGCGACACTGGAAATCAGGCCTCTACTACACTCGGGTAATTGATCGTCGGTATAGTTTGGCTGCCTAAATTATCTAATCGTGATTTCCCTAGCTCATGGGCAATTGATGGTGTCTCCTGCATAATAGCGCAAGTATCTAGCCGCTGCGCCTAAGCACACGCAACTGATTGCCGGGGAGAAGCTCGACCACTTTCTCATGGGCCAGCTTGATCAGCACATCCATGATCTCTGCTTCGGTAAACCCCTGGGCTAGCAAAGGCTTCCCTAAGTCGCAAAGCAGGAAGACTTCTTTTCGTCGCTTTAAAAGCAACGTTAACAGTGCAATCTGAGTTTCCGTACTCCGATTCACGTGACACCTGATGCTCACCCGGGCACGAGCATGTCGAAAAAAGCACCCCCGCAGTCGCGGTTACAGGGGTTGAGTCGAAAGTTGGCTTTGGGGGTTTCGATCTCCAAAGCGGTCCCCGAACGATCCATATTCGCTTTTGTTCCGCTTGGTTTCGAAAAAAGGGCCCCGCATGGGCACAAGCGGGGCAATCAACGACATTGAAAGATCACGCGATATTGTAATCATCGCGCGCTTGTCTGGAGATCCGGAAGGCTCCGACGGGTTGATTTGCGAGAACTCTCGCTCGGAGCCCTCCAGCGTCCTACCGGTTGGACAATTGAAAAACTGGAGCGGATCGTAAGCTTGGGAAGTGCGACCAAAGTCCCAGTTCGACAAACAACTAACGCGTTCGCGTGACGCAATTCGGTATTCGCGCTAGGGCCGTTTGTGCGGTTTCAAGTTATTCTAAAGCTGGGCCGGGTAGATAACTGCGGCATTATGGAGCACTTGCCACAAGGTTCTGATGGGACTGATGTCATCTCAGAGAGCGTCATGCGTCGTGGAATTCATTGATGGAAGACGACCACGCCTTCCAGCCTGTGGACGTCCTTACCCGCGATGAGCAAATAGCGGGAGCGTTCCGGCGATTGCTGACGCGACCTTGGTGTTGGCAACTTTGCTGCAACGGCCGCGAGATGAGTTTCAACATAGCACAATTTCCGCAAGTCGTCGCGACATGCTGCCAGGAAAACTCCTCACCGGTAAGCGATCGGTTCTTGAGGTCAATCCAACCCGTCAATTCAGGCCGGCACGGGTAAGTCCCTCGATCAGGCGCGCCCGATCCTCAGCGCGGACGAAGGAAGATGTTGCTCCGACCGCGTCCAGTGAGATGTCAGGGACGAGCGACCTGAGCCGTCCAAGCAAGTCTGTGGCAGCCTCGTGGTTGTTCAAAAGTCCGGCACAGGCCGTGCCGATGATCAGCGGAACCGCGTGGCCGGACCGCAAGCGATGCGCCTCCCGTGCATAACTCAATCCAAGCTTGTAATTCGCGCCTTGGAAATAAGCCATGGCGTAATAGAACTGAAAGTCGCCGAGAAAAGCCTCGCGAGGGCTCAGTCTGAGGGCGTAATCGATGCAAGGAATTGCGTCCGCCGCACGGCCCCCGTTGGCATGCGCAAGTCCCAACTGGCCGTGTGCAAACGCGGAGTTAGGGTTAATCGCGACGGCCTGGCTGATCGCTGCCATCGCCAGGACATTGTCACGCGTCGCAAAGGCTATCATCGCCTGTGCAAGGTAAGCCCACGGTTCCTTATCGTCCGCGGCAATGGCTTGTTGGACGATATCCCTGGCAAAGGCCAGGGCGTATCCCATGTCCTCCCAGCCCTGGAACGCGCGCCACATCGTAATCCAACCTTTCATCGCGAGCGCCTGGGCGTAATCGGGAGCCAGTGCGATTGCTCGATCGAGTAGGGGGAGCATCTTCCGGCTGCTCTCCTCAGACAACTGGGAACATAGGAACACCGCACGCACGACACATTCCCAGACATCAAGGCTATGGTGCGGCTTGGGGCTTTCGCGGGCATGCTCTGCGGCCAGGAGTTCCGGCCCGATGCGGCCGACGACACTTGCGGTGATTTCGTCCTGAATGACGAAGATGTCGCCGAGGTCGCCGTCGTACCTCTCAGCCCAGAGATGGACATCGGAGGCCGCATCGATGAGCTGCGCGGTCACTCTCACCCGGTTGCCGGACTTGCGGACACTCCCCTCGAGAACATAGCGGATCCCGAGTTCGCGTCCGATGGCGCGCACATCCACGGGCTTTCCCTTGTAGGTGAACATCGTGTTGCGGGCGATCACGAAGAAGCCCTTGAGCTTGGATAGGGCGGTGGTGATATCCTCGGTGAGCCCATCGCTGAAGAAATCCTGCTCCGGGTCGGCGCTCATGGCGTTGAACGGCAGCACAGCAATGGATGGTCGGTCAGGAAGTGCGGGCCTGGGCGATGCGGTTCGTGCGGTCGTCCTTTCCAGGAAGGGGCGGTATAGTCGCACCGGTCGCTCCATGTTCTTGAGCGCTCGTTCGCCGAGGTACTCGTAGTCGCAGTTAAGCTTACCCTGGAGGTGATCGTATGCCGTGCCGGAAATGCAAATGCCGCCTGGATCCGCCAAGGTCTGGAGGCGGGCCGCGATGTTGACGCCATCGCCGTAGAGATCCCCATCAACCTCGTGGATCACATCACCGAGATTGATGCCGATTCGGAAGATGATGCGTCGCTCCGTGGGGATATCAGCCTGGTCCTCGGCAACGCCGTTTTGGATGGCAACCGCGCACGCGACGGCATCGACGACCGAGCCGAACTCAACGAGCGCACCGTCGCCCATCAGCTTGACAATACGGCCCTGATGCTCGGCCAACAGCGGATCGATCACCTCCCGGCGCAGAACCTTGAGGGCCGACACCGTCCCAGCCTCGTCATGTTCGACGAGGTGGGAATAGCCAACGACGTCAGCGGCCAGGATAGCGGCCAGCCGCCGCTCTGCCCTTGCAGTCGCCATCGCACTGTCTCCCCTCAGGAGATCCACCGGATGAAGCCCCGGCGATTGACGCGACATGCACCATCCGGCTGCCCAACACCGAAACCGTGCGGCTTCATGATACTACAAAGACGGTCATAAGGCGACGTTTACGAGAGTGCCGCCTTCAACAGGAACAGGATCCGCGAAGTGGTCACTTCAAAGGCCGCTCGCTTGCGAACGTCTCGGTGATCTCCCCTGCCATCGTCGCGCGTTCGGAACGGCGTAGGATGTCGAGACGATGTGCAATTATTGCCCTTGGGACGCTCGGTCACGCTCCCGCTTGCCGTTTCTCGAGATGAGAGGAGGCGCGTCTTCGAAGGCGGCGCAGCCTGTTGGAAACTGGGGGGTCGCAAACCATGATCACCGGTTCGAATGCGGATTTCTGAGCTTCGAGAGCTCGCGCCGATGCGCTTCCACCTTGCCGTGGATCTCGACCAGCTTGGCTTTCAATTCGTCTACGACTTCCACCATACGTGACACTCCCGGACCCTCAGGAGATAGCATCAGCGCTCATTAGAATCCTGTGGCACCTGCTCCAAAATGCCGAATAACTGCAACGATTTTCCGCACTTTGGGCTTGCCAAGCCGTCTCGTTGCTTGGCCGTCGTCTTGCGGCGGGATTCAGTGTGTGTTTGGAACTAATGACGTGCGAGACTGTTCAACTATCACTTTGACACGACGCTGACTGCCCCTGCGAAGGGCAAGCGGCGGTCATGAGGAGTCCCTCACATGAAAATATCGTCCAGATTTCGTTCGGTTGCGGTTGCCGTCATTGCCATCGCAGGAGTGAGCTTTGCCAACGCCGCGAATGCAGACAGCGGCACGATCCGCTTCGCCATCTACAAGGCGGCTTTCTTCGTCGGAGGTGCCGGAGGCGACGGCACGCTGACCTTCCATGGCCGCCGATATCCCGTCTCGGTCGGCGGCATTTCGGGCGGTCTCGCCTTCGGTGCTTCCAAGACCTATTTCCACGGTACCGTGCGCCATATACGCCGCGCCCAAGATGTCACGGGGGTATATGGCGCAGCAGGCGGTGGGGGCGCGCTCGGCGAAGGAGCCCAGGTGATCGTCATGACCAATGACAAGGGCGCCCAGCTCGAACTCTCGGGCAGGCAGGTAGGCCTGCAAATCAACGCCGATCTCAGCGGCATGAGCATTACCGTGAGGTAAGGGCATCGTTCGGCTTCCTAGAGGTTCGGTCTTCGGGCCAAGCTTGAATTGGCGGGTTTAGCCATTGTTGGCGTGTCAGTTTGAACCCGATCATGCCCCCATGAACTGCTAAGGGGCAGGTGTAACACGCCGCCGTCCTGCGCGAGCGCGTAGAGTGCATCTGCGCATCCAGACATATTGTTGTCCTCGCGCTTGACGTTGCCCACCTAAGATTGTCTAATTCGACACCATAACTTCTGGAGGTAGGATGGCGTCGCGGTTTTTCTATGTCGTAGTGGTCGTCGGCGTGGCCGGCGCACTCCTGTGGTGGGCCGTCAACTGGTGACAAGGGCAATCATCGACGCAGGTGGATGATATCCAGCTCGGATAGGTCAGCTCGCGTCCTTTCCGCCCGACTTGTTCCGTCGCAGCCGCCACGAGCTCGGGATCCATGTGAACCGTCGGCGCCAGAAGTCTCCTGGGCTAGCACGGATCATCTTGGAGGGACGCCTATGCAGAATCTAAAGCATGCATTCTGGGGCATGCTCGCGCTCTTGACCCTATTGTGGTTGACTGCCGAACCAGCGGTCTTTCAGCCAGCGACCTTCTTTGGTCTTCGTGCATTGTTGATCCAGTTTACAGGCATCATCTCGATCGGTTGCATGAGCCTCGCGATGGCTCTGGCGTTGCGACCGCGTTGGCCGGAACCATGGTTTGGTGGTCTCGACAAGATGTATCGGCTGCACCAGTGGCTGGGCATCATGGCCCTTGTCGTCGCCATCTTGCATTGGCTCTGGGCCCAGGGACCGAAATGGGCGACAGCCTGGGGGTGGCTCGAGCGTCCAGCTGCCGGCAGGAGACTTCCTATCGAGAGCCCTGTCCAGGCGTTCCTTGGAAGCGTGCGCGGTTTTGCAGAGACTGTGGGTGAATGGGCCTTTTATGCCACCGTGCTCCTTATCGTGTTGGCCCTTGTCCATTATTTCCCCTATCGACTCTTCTATAAGACGCACCGCCTTCTGGCCGTCGCCTATCTGGCTCTGGCCTTCCACGCCCTGGTCCTCACCAAGTTCAGTTATTGGGCGTCACCCGTTGGTTGGCTGACAGCTGTGCTCCTCGGCTATGGCACCTGGGCAGCGATTATCGTCATTCTCCGTCGTGTAGGCGCGAACCGGCAAGTGCATGGCAGGATCGTTTCACTTCACTATTATCCAGGAGTGCGCACGCTAGAATCCGAGATCGAGGTACCGCAAGGCTGGCCGGGGCACAAGCCAGGTCAGTTTGCCTTCGCCACATCGGACGTCACCGAGGGCGCTCATCCCTACACTATCGCCTCGGCGTGGCATCGTGAAAATCCCAAAATCTCCTTCATCACCAAGGAACTGGGCGACCATACCGGCCGCCTGCGCGAAAAGCTTGGAGTCGGGCAAGCGGTAAAGATCGAAGGGCCCTATGGTTGCTTTACCTTTGATGACGAGTGTAAACATCAAATCTGGATCGGCGGCGGAATCGGCATCACGCCCTTTGTCGCGCGTATGAAGCACATGGCGCTGCAAAAGGCAGCACCAGACTGGC
Organism: Rhizobium sp. R711; assembly: GCF_002211365.1. Taxonomy (GTDB): domain Bacteria; phylum Pseudomonadota; class Alphaproteobacteria; order Rhizobiales; family Rhizobiaceae; genus Rhizobium. Next base: position 15,671 of record NZ_LOKZ01000001.1, read on the forward strand.
CCGACGGGCAAACTGCGGATCTGTTCCACAGCACCGCTGATGTCGATGAAGAGGCACTTGCAAAGCTCGCTGCCGATGCCAAAACCGCTGAAGTCCGACTGCATTTGTGGATCGATGCGCGCGACGGCCGCCTGACGGGCGAGCGCATTCGAGCCGCTGTTTGCGAATGGCGCGAGGCAAGCATTTGGTTTTGTGGCCCGATGGGTTTTGGCGAAGCGTTAAAACGCGACTTTGCTGCGCAAGGCTTTCCTGTCACTCCGCACTTCCACCAGGAGCTCTTCCAGATGCGATAGAGGTCATTGACGTTACCGAACGTTCAAACGAAGCTTCATTCCGGCATGCCGGTTTTTAGGCGCATCTTTTGCTGCCAATTGGCGGATCAAAGCTTGCCCATCCCAGCCGAATTATGTCCGGCTGGGTTTTGAATGGCCGGGAGCTGGCGCGAGATTAACCGGTGTCGTGTCGTGAAACGACCAACCTGCGACGGGCGAACCTGGACGATCCAGATACTATGACCCAATCGCGAATAGAGGCGCAGCGCAGACGGGGTTGAACGCGCATGTCTACAGCAGTTGCTATTCTTGGGGGTATCGGGCTTTTCCTGCTTGGCATGACGGTCATGACCGACGGTTTGAAGGCCCTGGCGGGATCTGCACTGCGCACTGTTCTCGGCAAGGCCGCAGCGACACCGCTCTCGGGGGTGTTCTGGGGCGCAATCGTGACACTGCTCGTACAGTCGTCGAGCGCCGTGACGATGACGACAATTGGCCTCGTCAGCGCTGGACTCCTAACGTTTCCGCAGGGGCTTGGCCTCGTTTTCGGCGCAAATGTGGGCACCACGGGAACGGCCTGGCTCGTGGCGCTGATTGGTGTGCGCGTCTCCTTGTCAACCTACGCGCTGCCGATCATCTTTCTTGGCGCGCTGGCCAAGTTGCTTGGGGGGCGGCGAATCGCGGCGGCGGGCGGCGCGCTCGCTGGATTTGCGTTGGTACTCTACGGGCTGACCACCTTGCAACAAGGGATGGGAGGCCTTGCCGAAACTCTGCACCCGTCGGACCTGCCCGCCGTTCTCGGCACGCCGGGTGTCGGCAGGATCGATGGCTCGATTGGCCTCATGAGCTTGGTTGTCGTCGGCGTGGCGATGACCGCAGTCATGCAGTCCTCGTCAGCTTCGATTGCCGTCACCATTTCGGCTTTTTACGCTGGTGCGTTGGGCCTCGAACAGGGTGCAGCCCTGATCATCGGTCAGAATATCGGAACAGCGACGAGCTCGGCACTCGCAGCCATAGGCGCCAGCACAACGGCCAAGCGCCTGGCTGTCGCCTACGTGTTGTTCAAGCTGATTGCAGCACTTATCGCAATCGTCGCGTTTCCGGTCACGGCCCGGCTGATGCAGGCCGTCACCCCCTCACTCGATGGCATGACGCTCCTTGCCGCCTACCACACGGCCTATAACGTGGTGGGTGTCGCCGTGCTGCTCCCTGCGACCCGGTGGTTTACCCGTATCGTGGAGCAGCTCCTGCCCTCAAGGCAGACGGCGCTTCAGCGCGCTCTCGATCCAAGCGCGCTTGCCAGTCCGGTGATTGCGATCGAAACCGCGCGACGTGTGATAGCGCGCGTCCTTTGCAAGACAACGGCTTCCGTTTGCGCGATGCTTTCTGGAGGAACTCTTTCGTCGGTACAGCACAGTGAAGCAGCTGGTGCCCTCTTGGAGGTGCGGGCTTTCCTGTCCGAGTTAAGAGAAGGACCCGAGACAGATGCCGAGCGCCTGCGCTTGACGGCTACGCTGCACGCACTCGACCATAGCTTGCGTCTCGTCGAAATCTTGACCGAGGGCAATTCGGCAGGACACACGGCGCAAACCACCGCTAATCTGCGGGCTGCAGAGCTGTGCGCTCGGGCCATGCGTGCGGCACAGGCAATAGGTAGCTCCATCGCCTCGGAATCTGCTCTCAGCAAAAAAGCCGTCTCCATCGGCTGGATCGTTTCGACCGAGATCGCCGCGGCGCTCGATGACGCAGGCGCAGCATCAAGCGAGCTTGAGGCCCTGCAGCGCAACCACCGCGCAGCGACCCTCGCCTCCGTTGGGCAAGGGGAAACGACCGCAGTGGAGGCCCTTACGCGCATCGACACTGCCAGACGGCTTGATCAACTCGCCCATCACGCCTGGCGTTCGGCTGCCCATCTCCTCGGCCGAGGTGCGATTGCCGATCAGTCAGGCCATGACATGAATTTTGCGGATGAAACTCAGTCCGCATCCTGATTTCGTTTGCGGCTCGCGTCTTATCCAATAGACGGGGTCGAGGACATGGTGCCGCCCTTGATGAAGGCAATATCCGATACAGCTTTCAGACCGGTCAATCGCCGGGATGTGAGCAAGCCAAAAAGGGTTGCGCGGCCCAGGCAGCAAAGTTCTGCGCTGGTTGCGCTCACCGGTAATGAGCGTTGTGGAGGTTGGACAGGTGGGCAGCATCGACATGGCGCTGCCGCACCAATCGCCTATCCAATTGCCATCAGGCTCGCGTTGCCGCCGGCTGCGGCGGTATTGATTGAGGTGGACACCTCTTCCAAAAGCCAGTTGAGGCAGTAAGCGTCCGCATCACGTTCAAGCTGCTCGCTCGAGGCTGACTGAGTCAAAAGCAGAGGACCGGGCATCGCGGCGAGCCTTGCGAGCATGGCCGAGACCCGGCCCGCGTCGCCTTCGATTAGAGCGCCGGCCATTGTGCTGGAATGGGCCGATGCCGTCTGCCAGGAAATCCGTTGAGCGACGCTGGTGGGAACACCGCTCAGGGTCGAGCGGAGGCTGTCGTCAGCGTCGATGACGGCACTGTTGCCGGTGGCTAGAACCGCCGAGATCTGGCGAATGAGGCCGGTCCGTGAGGCCGCAGCGCAGAGGATTGCGCCGCGCGGGTGAAGCGCATAAAGATTGCGTTCGCCCACGGGACCGGAAAGTTCGGCTTCGAGCCCCAGGGCCGATTGGCTACCAAGATGACGCGCCGTTTCTGCGTCATCAAAAAGGCCTTTCTGGTCTAGCCATTTGGCAAAATCGGAAAGAGCGGGGTCGCTATAGACAGAGCTGTGTTGCGGGGGGATCGGCGGCGTCGTGACCAACCGCCCGAGATACAGCGGACCGCCTGCTTTGGGACCGGTGCCCGATAAGCCGCGGCCACCGAAAGGCTGGACGCCGACAACGGCACCGATGACATTGCGGTTTACATAGAGATTGCCGGCCTTTACCTGTGACGTGACGGTCGCGATCGTTTCGTCGAGGCGCGTGTGGAGGCCGAACGTCAGGCCGTAGCCGGTACCATTGATCTCGTCGATCAGGCGAGCGAGATCCTGGCGCCGCCACCGAATGACGTGCAGAACCGGGCCAAAGACCTCGCGCTTCAGCTGTGAGATCTTGTCGATCTCGATGATCGTTGGCGCAACGAAGGTTCCGTTCTTGGTCGCATCCGGCAAGTCGACGCGCTCGACAGCGCAGCCGGCACTGCCCATGGCAGCGACATGCGCCTCAATAATATCCCTGGCTTCGGCGGTGATCACTGGACCGATGTCGGAGGCGAGGCGGTTGGTGTTGGCGATAGAAAGCTCGCGCAGCGCCCCCTTCAGCATGGTCAGCGTACGATCGGCGACGTCCTCCTGCAGGCAAAGGATGCGGAGCGCCGAGCAGCGCTGCCCGGCGCTGTCAAAGGCCGAGGCGATCACGTCGCCAACGACCTGTTCAGCGAGCGCCGAGGAGTCGACGATCATGGCGTTTTGACCGCCGGTCTCGGCGATCAGCGGGATCGGCTTGCCGTTCCTTGAGAGACGTTTGGCAAGTTCCGTCTGAATGATGCGGGCAACCTCGGTCGAGCCGGTAAACATAACAGCTGCGGCCTGTGGTGCTGCGACCAGGGCTGCCCCTACCCTTCCGTCCCCGGGAACCAGTTGGAGGACATCGGCCGCAATACCCGCTTCGTGCAAGATCCGAACGGCCTCGGCTGCAATCAGCGGTGTTTCTTCTGCGGGTTTGGCAAGGACCGGATTGCCGGCGACCAGAGCGGCAGCGACCTGCCCGGTGAAGATAGCAAGTGGAAAGTTCCAGGGGCTGATGCACACGACCGGTCCGAGCGGCGTGTGCGACGGGCCAAGGGTGCGGCGGGCTTGCTCCGCATAGTAGCGCAGGAAGTCGATCGCCTCGCGCACTTCGGCGACCGCGTTTAGCAGAGATTTTCCAGCTTCACGAATGATGAGACCCAAAAGGGTCTCCATCTTTGCCTGCATGATGTCGGCAGCTCGATCAAGCAGTGCCGCTCGTTCAACGGGCGATATGGATGCAAAGCTCGGGGCAGCTCTCAATGCAATTTCGGCTGCATGAGCGGCCTCCTGCGCAGTCGCTTCGCGCACGGTGCCGACGCGGTCCCGGCTGTCGGCTGGATTTAGAACGTCGCGGGCCGCTGGCGCCGCGTCGCACTGGCGCGTTGGCGCTGCCGTCCAGGTAAGACTGGCGCTCGCCTTTAGTGCTTCGGTCAGCGCCTGCAGAGCGGTTTCGCTGGAGATATCGAGGCCGGCGGAGTTGCGGCGCTGGCCGTATAGATCGCAGGGAAGCGCGATCTTGTCGTGCTTTTGGCCAGGCGTGGACATTTTGGCGACGATCTCGACTGGATCGGCAATAAGCTCATCGATCGAGACATTGGGATCGGCGATGCGATTTACGAAGGAGGAGTTGGCACCATTTTCGAGCAGACGCCGCACGAGGTAGGCAAGCAGAGTTTCATGGGTTCCGACGGGGGCGTAGATGCGGCACGGACGGTTGAGGTTCTGCCGACCGACAACCTCGTCATATAGTGGCTCGCCCATCCCGTGCAGGCACTGGAACTCGTATTTGCCGACATAATAGTCCGAGCCTGCCATGTGATAGATGGTGGCAAGTGTCTGGGCATTGTGGGTGGCAAATTGCGGGAAAACCGCCTCGGTTGCGGCAAGCAGCTTCTTGGCGCAGGCGATGTAGGAAACATCGGTATAAATCTTGCGAGTAAAGACCGGAAAATCTTCCAGGCCATCTTGCTGGGCGCGCTTGATTTCGGCATCCCAATAAGCACCCTTGACAAGGCGAACCATGATGCGGCGGCTGGCGCGGCGAGCAAGGTCGATGATGAAGTCGAGGACGAAGGGGCAACGCTTGCCGTAGGCCTGGACGACAAAGCCCATGCCGTTCCAGCCGGAAAGGTCCTCATCGAGGCATAGCGTTTCGAGAATGTCCAGGGACAGCTCCAGTCGATCGGCCTCCTCGGCATCGATGTTGAGGCCGATGTCATAGGATTTGGCGATCACTGCCAGCGCCTTGACCTTCGGCAACAATTCGCCCATGACGCGGCCGCTTTGGGCTCTTGAATAGCGCGGATGCAGGGCGGAAAGCTTGATCGAAATGCCGGGGCCTTCATAGATGCCGCGGCGGTCGGAGGCTTTGCCAATGGCGTGGATCGCTCTTTCGTAGTCCTTGTAATAGCGCTCGGCGTCGGCGCCTGTGGTCGCCGCCTCGCCAAGCATGTCGTAGGAGTAGCGAAAGCCTCGCTGTTCCAGCGGTTTTGCGCGCTGGAGCGCTTCATCGATCGTCTCACCGGTGACGAACTGCTCTCCCATCATCCGCATTGCCATGTCGACGCCTCGCCGGATGACAGGCTCGCCGCAGCGCGCAATAAGCCGGGTGAGCGCTGCAGAGAGGTTGCGATCGTTGACTGTCGCGGTAAGCTTACCGGTTACCACCAATCCCCAGGTTGCGGCGTTGACGAAGAGCGAACGACCGCCCCCGAGATGTGATTTCCAATCGCCTTCGGCGATCTTGTCTCGGATCAGTGCATCGCGCGTTGGGGTATCGGGGATGCGCAGCAAGGCTTCCGCCAGACACATAAGCGCGACGCCTTCCTGGCTCGACAGCGAATATTCGTGGACGAGACCTTCGACGCCGGTGCCCTTGTGCTTGGCGCGCAGCGCCTCAATGAGCGCGCGGGCTGTCGTGGCGGCGCCCTGCCTGACGTTCTGCGCAAGCGTGGCGGCCTCAACGAGCCGCGGGACGCAAACGGTCTCCAGTGTACGGTAAGCGGCCGTAATCGCACGGCGCAGATCGCTTTGCGGTCGCACTGCCGGGGCAAAATCCTCGAATGGATTGGCGCCGCTTGGCTGCATGTCACCGGGTTTGTTCGCCACCTTATCGTTGGTGATCGTCATCTCTTTGCTCCAGGTCGGATTGGTGGAAGATCCATAGCAGTTCCCCGATAGTTGATTTCACTTGATATGGGGTGAGATGAACTATATTTACCTGTTTTAGATGCAAACTAGAGGGAATACCGTGAACATCGCCCCAAATGGCAGGGAAATCGACCAGTTCGACCATAGGATCATCGAGACCCTTGTCGCCGACGGCCGTATATCGATTACCGACCTTGCCAAGAAAGTGGGGCTGTCCAACACGCCCTGCCAGGTCAGATTAAAGCGATTGATCGAAGATGGCTACATTCTTGGATTTCGCGCCATCGTCGACGTCAAGAAACTCGGCAAGAATCACGTCGCATTCACCGAGGTAAAACTCTCCGACACGCGCGAGCACGCTTTGACGGCGTTCAATGTCGCCGCCCGCAAGCTTCAGGAGGTCGAAGAGTGCCATATGATCGCCGGCGCCTTCGATTATCTTTTGAAGATCCGCACCTCCGATATTACCAACTACCGTCTTGTCCTCGGTGAGAAGATATCGAGCCTTCCTTTCGTTGCCAGCACATCGACCTTCGTGGCGATGGAAGCCGTGAAGGAAAGCGGCGCTTAAAGCTCCGCCCGTTCTGCGAGCACCCTCTTTCTGTTCGTTATCACCTTCGTACCGACACCAATATTACCTGTTTACAACTAACATGTCAGTCTGCTACGTCTAACACATCGACTGGGAGAACATGACGTGACTAAAAAATTCGGGCTTTCCGTTGCCCTTGCCACGCCCTTTGACGAAACGGGCGGGATCGCCGTCAATGTAATGATTGAGCAGGCTCAACAGTGCCTTGCGGCTGGTTGTGAAAGCGTTACGCTATTTGGCACCACTGGTGAGGGATGCTCGATAGGGACGCATGAGCGCCAGGACATCCTCACGGCTTTTCTCGATGCCGGTATTGCGCCTGAGCAGATTGTCGTCGGCGTGCTGGTCGATGCTGCCGAGGACGCCGCAGCTCAGGCCGGAAACGCTCTGTTGCGCGGTGCGCGCAACGTCCTGCTGGCCCCACCCTCCTACTTCAAGAATGTCAGCGACGACGGCCTCTTCAAGTGGTTTTCTGCTGTGTTTGCGAGCCTCGGCGACAAAGCGCGCGACGTCATTGTCTACAATATTCCATCGGTCACCCTGGTGCCGCTGACCGTGTCGCTGATCGGGCGTTTGCGGACAGCTTTTCCGACAGTCATCAGGGGCGTGAAGGATTCGTCCGGCGACTGGCCATTTACTGAAAGCCTGCTGAAAGCCCACGGCGATCTCATTATTCTGATCGGCGATGAGCGCCACCTTGCAAAAGGCGTGCGCCTCGGCGGCCAGGGCGCGATCTCCGGCATGGCGAACTTCCTTCCTGCCGAGGTGAAGCTGATGGCGACCGAAGGCCGGGACGATGCCCGCGTAGAGAATTTGGTTGCCGAGCTTCTGAAATACTCTGTGACGCCGGCCGTCAAGGTCATGATCGCCCGCCTGACCGGGAAGGAGATGTGGCTTGCGGTTCGCCCACCGCTCGTCTCGATTTCCAGCGAGGGACAGGCACAGCTTGCTCAGGCCTTCGATGCGCTGTTCCGCTCCAAAGCAGCGTGAACGCGATGTACGAGAGGGAGGCAATGGACGGAACGGACGAGCAGCCGACGCTGCGAGAAAAGGCATATGAAAGCTTCACCCGCCACCTTTTGGCGCGCGACGTACGTCCGGGTCAATTCGTCTCCCAGCGACGTCTTGTCGAGCTGACCGGACTGACGCTTGCCGCGATCCGCGAACTTATTCCGCGGCTTGAGGCCGAAGGGTTGATCAAGACCGTCCCTCAGCGGGGCCTGCAGATCGCTCATATCGACCTTAACCTCATTCGCGAGGCGTTCCAGCTTCGACTGTTCCTGGAGAAGGAGGCGGTGGCGCTGTTCACGCGCTCTGCGTCCGATGAGGCAATCGCCGGCCTTTTGAAGCAGCATCGCGACATCGCCGACGCCATTGCCAATGGCGATGCCTCACATGAGCTGGAAGTGCGTGCTCAAGCTGTCGACTGGGGTATGCATGATGCCTTTATCGATGCTCTGGGCAACACGATCATTTCCAATGCCTACCGGGTTAATTCGATCAAGATGCGCCTGATCAGCCAGGAGCGCTTCCGCATCGATGGGCGCGTTGGCCCGGTCATGGGCGAGCATCTGAAGGTTCTTGAGGCGATCGAACGGCGCTCGGCCGAGGATGCAGTGAATAGCCTCGCCGCCCACATCAATCACGCGAGGGACCGCGCCTTAAGGATCTAGTTGACAACACGCCTACGGTGAGGAGACCGACGGCAAAAAAGGAGGAGTTACATGCCATCATCATTCCTAAATCCTACGCGGCGCAGCTTTCTCGCCGGCACCGCGGCGCTCGGCGCCAGCAGCCTTATCGGCGTTCGCTCGGCCTCGGCGGCAGTCGACTGGAAACGCTTTGCCGGGACGACGCTTGAGGTCAATCTTGTCAAGAGCCCACGCAGCGAAACGCTCATCAAGTATCTTCCCGAGTTTGAAGAGTTGACGGGCATCAAGGTCAATGCCGAAGCGACGCCAGAACAGCAGCAACGCCAAAAGACTACGATCGAACTGAGCTCCGGCAAGCCGAGCTTTGACGTTGTCCACATGAGCTATCACGTCCAGAAGCGACAGTTTGAAAAGGGTGGATGGCTTGCCGATATTAGCGGCTTCCTCAAGGATCCTTCGCTCACCGACCCGTCGCTTGTTGAGAGCGACTTTGCCGAGGCCGGCATGACCTTCGCCAAGGATCCCGATGGCGTCCTGCGCTCCCTGCCCTTTTCGGTCGACTACTGGATCGTTTACTGGAACAAGGCGCTCTTCGAAAAGAAGGGACTTGCCTACCCGACCACGTTTGACGAGATGGGACATGCTGCCGAGGCGCTGACCGATCCGTCGAGCAGCACCTACGGCTTCGTCGCCCGTGGGCTCAAGAACGCCAACACGCCGGTCTGGACAACGCTGTTGCTCGGCTATGGATCGAGCCCGCTCGGACCTGATGGCAAGCTGCGCACCAATTCTGAAGAGGCCGTCGAGGCAGCCAAGCTCTACCAGCGGCTGATGACCAAGGCGGCTCCTCCCGGTGTCTCCGGCTTCAACTGGGCCGAAGCCCAATCGGCCTTCCTGCAGGGTAAGATCGGCATGTGGCTCGACGGCGTCGGCTTTGCGCCGCCGATCGAAAACCCGGAAAAGTCACGTGTCGTTGGCCAGGTTGGATACGGCGTCATGCCAAAGGGGCCGAAGGCACAGGCAGCGGCGACCACCGGAGACGGCCTCGGGGTTGTCGCCGCCAGCCAGAAAAAGGAAGCTTCATATCTCTTCTGCCAGTGGGCCATTTCCCATGACATGGGAGCACGCCTGCTTCAGGCTGGGGCCGGCGTTCCGTTCCGCCAGTCGGTCCTCGAGGATCAGAAGGTGCGTGAAGGTGTGAAGATGCCGGCAGCGTGGCTGGATGCTGTTGCCAGTTCCGCGAAGGTGTCGCAGCTGGCCCTGCCGATCATCATACCCGTCACGGAGTTCCGCGACATCTACGGCGTCGGCCTCACCAACATGATCGGCGGCGCCGATCCGGCCACGGAATTGAAGACTGCCACAGCTCAGTTCGAGCCGGTCCTGGCACGAAGCGAGGGATAATGGCATCGGTGAGCATGGAAACCGCAGATGCGGTCAAGACCACGCAGGGGAGCAAACCGGGCCGGTTTGCTCCCAACTATTGGCCTTTCATTGTTCCCGCCCTGGTCGTTGTGGCGGCTGTCATCGTTTTTCCATGGGTCTTCACCCTATGGATGAGCGTCAACAGCTGGACACTCGGCCAGGCGCAGGTCTTTGCCGGGCTGGACAACTACTTGCGCCTGACCGCTGACCTGCGCTTTTGGGACTCGTTGTGGCATACTGTGCTCTACACGACGCTGTCAGTCCTCGCTCCCCTTTTCCTCGGAACGCTGGCCGCCCTCATCTTCGATGCCCAGTTTCCGCTACGCGGCATTCTTCGCGGTGTATTCGTGATGCCGATGATGGCAACGCCAGTCGCCATCGCGCTCGTCTGGACGATGATGTTCCATCCACAGCTCGGGGTTTTGAACTACCTCCTTTCGTTTGTCGGGGTCGGTCCGCAGGAATGGATCTATAACCAGACCAGCGTCATTCCATCGCTGGTCCTGGTCGAAACCTGGCAGTGGACGCCGCTTGTCATGCTGATCGTGCTTGGCGGCCTGGCGGCAGTGCCGCGCGAACCCTATGAGAGCGCGGAAATCGATGGTGCCAACGTCTGGCAGAAGTTCAGGTACCTGACGCTGCCGATGATCGCGCCGTTCCTGATGATCGCCGTCATCATTCGCAGCATCGATGCGGTCAAGAGCTTCGACATCATCTATGCGATGACGCAGGGCGGACCAGGCACTGCGTCCGAAACGATCAATATCTACCTCTATAACACGGCCTTCTCCTACTACGATATCGGCTATGGATCGGCGATGGCTGTTGTCTTCTTCGTTTTGATCGTGGCGCTTTGCTTCATTCTCCTCATGGTCAAGCAGCGCGCCAACTGGTCCGATGGGGAGATACACTGATGAAGCGCAAGGCAATTGATCGTATCGGACTTCTGTTTGTGGCGCTGGTGATGGTATCGCCGGTGGTCCTGTTCTTCCTTTGGATGATCTCATTGTCTTTGAAATACGAGATCGACAATGGCGCGTTTCCTCCGATTTTCATCCCCGAACGCCTAGCCTGGTCGAATTACGTCAAGGTGTTCGAGGAGAACAATTTTTTCCTTTATCTCTGGAATTCGGTTCTGGTCACTGGTGCGGCGACGCTTCTGGCGCTTGTGATCGGTGTACCGGCCGGTTACGGCATCGCCCGTCTGAAGGCTGAAAAATCCGCCGTCGTGATCATGATCGCGCGCATGACGCCTGGCCTTTCATTCCTCATTCCGCTCTTCCTTCTGTTCCAGTGGTTGAACCTGCTCGGCACGTTATGGCCGCAGATCATCATCCATCTGGTTGTCACGGTCCCGATCGTTGTCTGGATCATGATCGGTTATTTCGAAACGACGCCGATGGAGCTGGAGGAGGCGGCAAGCATCGATGGTGCAACGCCCTGGCAAGTGTTCCGTCTGGTGGCCCTGCCGATTGCCAGGCCCGGCATCGTCGTTGCCTTCATCCTCTCGGTCATTTTTTCCTGGAACAACTTCGTCTTCGGCATCGTCCTTGCAAGCCGTGAGACGCGTACACTTCCTGTTGCGGTCTATAACATGCTGTCGTTCGAACAGGTCAGTTGGGGGCCGCTTGCCGCAGCAGCCCTGATCGTCACGCTGCCAGTGTTGATCCTGACCGTCTTTGCACAAAGGCAGATTGTCGCCGGCCTGACGGCAGGTGCAGTGAAGTGATATCTGCAATCTCGACGCAAGCGCCGCCGACGCGGGCCAGGCACGTGCTGTGTGTCGGAGCTGCCGTCTTCGACACCCTCTTCAGGGTCCGTGTGATGCCAACCGGGCAAGGCAAAGTCCTTCCGTACGATATGCAGCAGATTGCCGAAGGCATGGCCGCAAGCGCCGCCTTTGCGGTTGCAAGGCTTGGCGGCAAGGCGAGCCTCTGGGGTGCTGTCGGAGACGATGAGACCGGGGAGCGCATTGTCGCTGATCTCGCTGGAAGCGGCATCGACATCCTTGGCGTACACCGCGTGGCCGGTGCCCGCTCGGCCGTGTCGACCATCCTGATCGACGACGACGGCGAGCGCCTGATCATCCCCTTTTACGATCCACGCCTGCATCAGGCTGTCTATCCGGTTACGGCTGACGATGTTGCGGCGTTCGATGCTGTTCTGGTTGACGTTCGTTGGCCGGAGCTTGCATTACAGGCGCTGCTTGCCGCCAACAAAGCCGGTATACCCGCCGTCCTCGATGGTGACGTGGCGTCCGACGGGGTGATCGAAAGGCTGGCGCCGGCCGCAACCCACATTGTTTTTTCCCAGCCGGCCGCCGAATGTCTTGCCGGCACACCAGACCCGGTATTAATCGTTCGCCGACTCAAGCAACGCTTCAGCCACGCCTTTGTCAGCGCAACGTTCGGGAATAGAGGCTGTTACTGGTTCAATGACGAGCGTGCCTGCGTCTGCCACCTCGAAGCACCACGGATTGCGGCGATCGACACCCTCGCCGCAGGCGATATCTTTCACGGAACCTTCGCACTTATGCTTTGCGAAGGTATGGCGATTGAAGATGTGATGCGCTCGGCCTCGATGGCAGCGGCCATTAAGTGCCTGACATTTGGTGGGCGCATGGGGGCGCCTGATGGAGCCGAGCTTGATGATGCTCTTAGGAATTGGCCGGCCCGAGCCGTCGACATTACATGCTGCTCGAAATAGCAGCCACATCGCATTGATATTGCATAGAATAGAATGAAAACAGGCTTCCCCGTTTTTCATCATCTGCTTGTGCCTGAATGAAATGCAAAGGACCGCTGCGGCGCGAAGCGGCAGTTTTGGCGATTTTGTTGCCTCCTCGCGATTGTGGGCCAGCGCCGTGCATGTCCGCCAAAGGAGTGGAATGTCGTCCCGCCATCAGCAGCGGCAGATACTTGCGATTGTGTATTGCAAAAATATTACCAATGCGCGAATATTCTCGTCAGCTTGGTTTTGGGGATGCGACTTGCCATGGAGATATGGAAGCCGCCGGTCATTATCATCGGCACAGGAAGCGCTGTCATGTTGACAATCACCGACAGCCGGGCGGCGATGGACTTCCTGTTGATGCGCTGCCCGGGCAAATTAAGCCTTGCCTACCAAACCGCTATCTACGTCTGCGGTCGTTCGATTGCCGACCAGAAGGAGACCGCAGCCGCTCAAGAGGCCTTTCTCGCCGTCCTGTCGGATTCTGAGATCGCCTTCGATTTCCTGTAGTAGGAGATGGGCCACTGCGACTTTCGGTCGGACAATGCCGGATTGAATTGCCAGCGTCTCGACCGCAAGAAGGACGTAGCAGCACGCCGGATTGTCATTACCCAGTCGCCCTGCCCACACCCATCATCGGGCGGTCGACCTCGGCCCGATTGCGGCCGGATCGTTTTGCGACATAAAGTGCGCGGTCGGCCTTTTCGAGGAGGTCGCCGGAATTGCATGTCGGTGAGGTGGTAAAGGAGACGCCGACGCTGGCGGTAAAGCGCAAAATGGTACCGTCAATGCTTTGCGTTTCGAGCAACTCTATCTTCCGGCAAAGGAAGCGAGCATACTCAAATGCGTGATCGGACGAAGGCGCGTCGTAGACAACAACGAATTCCTCGCCTCCAAATCTGGATGCCAAGGCGTTCGACAGGTCAGGGATGTTCTCAAGGAGACCGGCAAGCGATTTGAGACAGCGATCGCCGGTTGGATGTCCGTGCTGGTCGTTGATCGATTTGAAATGGTCGATATCGATCAGCAGAACGGCTGTTCCCCATTCGGCCGATGATCTCTGGATCGCCGCGGCCAGGAATTTCTCGAACATCCGGCGATTGGCCAGTCCCGTTAAGGGGTCCTTCTCGGCGAGAGCCTGCAATACCATATTCGTGCGACGCAATTCGCTGGCGGTCTTCCCGTAGGAGACGATTGCATCCCCAATGAGTGCCAACTCCTTAAGCCTTGGCTTGCTCTGTGGCGGTTCAAGGGCTTCGTCCTTTTCGATCCGGTGAAGGTTGCGGATGGCCGCCCCGATTGGTTCTGCAAGGTGTCGGCGCGCCAGTAACAGGAAAACCGGTACGAACAAGGCGGGAATGATGAGCACGATGATCACAAGATAGCGAACAGCCACGGCACTCCGTTGAATGCCTCCGGCGATGTCGTCTGCCACAAGAGCGGAGTTCCCACTGACCTCCTTGCTCATCGTTTCAAGAATGCGCATCGCCTCTTCATATGCGACGAGACCTGCGGTCGATTTCCCTGACCCTTCCAATGCACTAACACCGGCTTGGGCGTCGGCTTCGTCGCGGTCTTTCTGACGCGTTGCGGCTATGGTCTTCGCCAGTGAGGCCACTTTGCGGGATCCAATGGTCAGGGTGCTTGAACCATCGAAACCGAAACCCTGGGCAAGTGCCTGGATTTGCAATTGAAGCTGGCGTTCCAGCCGACGGTCGTTGGCGAGGAAAACGGCGCGCACAAGAGACGACATCCGTTCAACTTTGACGGCATTTCGCGTCTGCGACAGGATCAAAGGGATCTGCGTCTCGCGGGTTGCAATAGCGTCTTGCTCGATGCGGGTCAAAAACAGGCCTGCGGCCGCCGCCGCAAGCACCGAGTAAACGACCGCAATCAGGAGGAAGATGCGCCCGACAAATCGGAGCGGAACCCCACGAACTGTCGGTGATCGAGTATCGGTCAATTGGCCGCCCTAATAGATGTTAAAAGGAAAATATTGATCGTTGATCCTGTCATAGACGCCATTCAGTTTGATTTGCTTTAGCGCCTCGTTCACGCGAGCGATGAGTGCAATATTGCCTTTTTGCGCGGTGATATGAGCGGAGCTCTGCAGGAATTCGCTGGAAATCGGATCTCCGATATAGCCATATGTGGAACCCGTGGGGGTTTCCATAAAGCTCAACAGCTCGATGGCGTCACCGATCAACAAGTCGGCTTTGTTTTCTTCAAGCAGTTTCTGTGCCGACGGCTGATCCTTTGCCAGGACTGTGGTGCTGTCTTTGTAGGCCTTCTTTGCATAGTCGGCCTGAACCGTTCCGTCCGCAGCAGCAATCCGGGCACCTGCAAGAGCGGCGGGTGAACTGTCCGTGAATTTCTCAGCGTCACCGATCAAGACCGAGTGCGAGCGGTAGTATGGCGCGGAGAATTCGACGCGGGCGGCACGCTCCTTGGTATATGCCATGCTGGCGATGATCAGATCATACTGGTTGGATTCCAAGCCATCGATAATCCTGGACCACTCCACGGCCTGGAAACTGCAGTCAGCATCCAGTTGCTTGCAAAGTGCTTTTGCGATGTCGACGTCAAAGCCTTTCAGGACACCGTTTCCATCAACAAAATTGAATGGTGGGTAGGCGCCTTCCGTAGCGATCCGGAGGCGCTCGGCAGGGTAGGCGCACGAAATGCCAGCAAGCAGAAGACCGAGGGCCAGAACCGCGATTCGCATCATATGGA
This sequence comes from Rhizobium sp. R711, assembly GCF_002211365.1. Lineage (GTDB taxonomy): Bacteria > Pseudomonadota > Alphaproteobacteria > Rhizobiales > Rhizobiaceae > Rhizobium. The sequence goes on from NZ_LOKZ01000001.1 coordinate 31,034, forward strand.
TCTCCATTTGCAGCGACTATAGTCTGAAAAGACTAAGGAAATCCTGAAATGGCCGCTCAAACTCGACCGGATGAAGCCGTGACAAAGCTGAGGATGCGCTCCTGAGATCATCTGCCTTCGCGGATTCGTGACAAGGTCCCCCTCGCCGCTTGGGAATGGCAACCAGGGCCGTCCTGCGAAGGGATTGGCGCTCGTCAGACCTGCAGGGCTGATGCACTAGAAATGCGGATACAAGGGCGCTCGGCCGATGGTGAAGCAGCGCCTGTCGTGGCAATTGCGGCAGACGATCAGGCGCCTTACCCAGTCTATCTCTTCTGACAAGCGACGGACATCTCGATCGTGAGCTCGTGCACTGAACCGTCAGCCGCCTTGCAGACCACAACCGCGCTATCTGCTTCCCAGGGGTCTGGGAGGCAGAATGAATGTCAGGGCAAGAAGATTCCGAGACCTTTTCCACCGCGTCGCGATGGGTGGCGATGATCAGCTTGAGCGGCGCGCCACACACGCGTTTGCCTCCACCAATGAGAATTGATCGGACCTCTCGTTATGCTCTCCTGCATTCCCGCACCCTGCAGTTGGGCTCGCATAACAGTTTCGAGAAAGCACCGCGGATGAGAACGTTGCCGATCTCAAAGGCCAGGTCCACGCGATGTTGGATTGGAGGCATTCATGATGGAAAGGAGCACTACGCGAAATAAAACGCGAAATAAAATCAACCCTAAAGCGAAGAATGAAGGCGTATAGCGCTTCCGTCTACTTATCCGTTTAGGTGATCTTGGTGGCAAGAACAAACGACGAAACCACGTCAAAAGCTGTGGTTCAAACCTGCCACCATTCTCCTTTAATTTTGACGGGTTGACCCCGGAGCCGAACCCCAGCCCCTCCGTGGGTCAATGGGGGCGTGCGGTTGGGGGCTATGGCGAATTTACTCTACCGCGCGCTCCCCCCCCTGCGAAGTACCTTGGGCCGAGAACGGAACAAAATAACGCCATCGATCATTTATCCAGTGCCTTGGGAGCCGAAACCCTCAAGGCCAATGCTCTTTGCCCCGCAACCGCGACTGCGGGGGCTTTTTACGCGGGCTGCCAGAGGCGACAAGCGGCTTCGCGCGATGCAAGGCAGGTCCGTACGCTCTAGATTGTTGAAAAGAAAACGCACGCGAAGAGCGCGCACCAGCTTGGCGGCTACGCAGCATCAATGGACACCGTGCCAAGCTCGCGTTCGCCTTCCTTGTGTTGCCGGTGCCCTTTTTTGCAACGCATGTAGGGACTGAACTCGTTACTGGCGATGTCCCCTCGACAGTGTCGTCGAATGATGTCCTCAACCCTTCTGCCCCGCCGACACTGTACTGAGTGATCCCTCGCATCAGCCGAAAGATCCCTTTGACATCAGTCGCGAGCTCCTGCGCTGCGATGTTCATTTTATGGATGACAGCCGCGCGCTTCTCTGCGACAAGAGCCGACGAGAGACAGGGGCGCCTTCCTAACGGTCGGCTGAGAAGCACCCTTTGAACCTGAACCGGATAATGCCGGCGGAGGGAGTCGCTCGGGACTTTTCGCTTCCTGCGTTCGTCCCCCGCGCCCTTTCTCCCCGATCGAAAGGCGCACGATGCTTGACCAAGCCTCACCGGGAATGTTGCTTTGCGAATTGCGCAAGCAACCGCCGCTCGTCCACTGCATCACCAACTTCGTTGCCATGAACATCGCAGCCAACGTGCTTCTGGCGACTGGGGCTTCTCCCGCCATGGTGCATGCCGAAGAAGAGGCTGGCGAATCCGCCGCGCTCGCCGGCGCCCTGACGATCAACATCGGTACGCTGTCATCGGGCTGGCTGCGGGGTATGGAGGCGGCTGCCATTGCAGCCGCTCAGTCTGGCAAGCCATGGGTTCTCGATCCAGTGGCCCACTATGCTACCGGCTTTCGTCGTACAGCCGTGGATCGGCTGTTGGAGCTTGGTCCTGCCGTCATCCGCGGCAATGCCTCGGAGATCATTGCGCTTGCCGGTGGTGCAAGCCGCGGTCAGGGCGTCGACAGCCGTGATGGTGTCGACCAGGCCGAGGAATCCGCTCGGCTGCTCGCTCGGGCACATCGAACGACGGTCGCAGTGACCGGCATCGTTGATTTCGTCACTGACGGCGAACGGGCGGCACGCATCGAGGGCGGCTCGGCATTGATGCCCCAGGTGACCGCGCTCGGCTGCTCGCTGACCTGCCTGGTGGGAGCTTTTGCCGCGATTAGCCCGCGCGCGCCTTTCGAGGCGGCGGTTGCGGCCCTTGCGACCTTTGCCGTTGCCGGCGAGTTGGCAGCCAACAGGGCGCACGGCCCGGGCTCGTTTTCACCAGCTTTCCTCGACGCGCTGACAGCGCTCGACGCCTCGCGTCTCGATCGCGATGCCAGGGTGTATGCCGCATGAAGCATCTCGATCTATCTCTCTATCTTATCCTCGATCCCGATCTTTGCGCCGCCTTCGGGATGGTGGAGACCGCACGTGCAGCGGTCGCCGCCGGGGCGAAAATAGTGCAGTTGCGCGACAAGCGTGCGGATACCGTCCGAATGATCGAGACTGGACGGGCGCTTAAGGCGACTTTGTCTGGCAGCGGCGTGCAACTTATCGTCAACGACGACGTCGAGGCGGCGATCGCAATCGGTGCCGACGGCCTGCATGTCGGACAGGACGACATCGATGCTCCGACTGCCCGGTTACGGATTGGGTCGGACATGATCCTCGGGCTCTCGGTCGAGACCGAGGCGCTGGCCTCGGCGGTCGATCCTGAAATCGTAGACTATGCCGGGATCGGTCCGGTATTTGCGACGCCGACAAAGGCAGACCACAAGACGCCGATCGGTTTTGCCGGGCTTGCTCGCCTGGTGCGGATCTGTCCTGTTGCCGCAGTTGCCATTGGCGGCCTGAAGGCGGCCCATGTCGGCGATGTTTTGGCGGCCGGCGCTGACGGTCTTGCCGTCGCCTCGGCGATCTGCGGCACGCCTGATCCTGAGGCTGCCACCCGCGACATCGCAAAGAAAATCAAAGAGTTTTACCGATGATCCGCAATGTTCTTTCCATTGCCGGTTCCGATCCCTCGGGTGGCGCCGGAATCCAGGCTGACTTGAAGACGTTCTCCGCCCGCGGCGTCTATGGCATGGCGGTGCTAACGGCGCTAACGGCTCAAAACACGCAGGGTGTGTCCAGTGTCCATCTGCTTGACGCCGCCTTCGTTGCCGACCAGATCAGAGCGGTCTTTGCCGATGTGCGCGTTGATGCGATCAAAATCGGCATGATCGCCAACGCGCAGATTGCCGATGCCGTGGCCGATACGATCGAACCTCACAAGGGTATACCGATCGTCCTTGATCCCGTGATGATTGCCAAGGGTGGAGCTGCCCTCCTCGATCCGTCCGCGGTCGAGGTCCTTGTCCGGCGCCTGCTGCCACTTTCGACACTCGTCACGCCGAACCTGCCAGAAGCCGCGGCACTCCTTTATGGAACGGCGGCTGAGACGCGCGCGGAAATGGCTGATCAGGCGCAAAGCCTGCATGGCCTCGGGCCGGATGCCGTGCTGGTCAAAGGTGGCCATCTGCCCGGCGATGAAAGCCCGGATGTCCTGGCGACAGCGGCAGGGTTGACCTGGTTCGAGGGGACGCGGATACCAACGGCGAACACGCATGGCACCGGCTGCACACTGTCAAGCGCGATTGCCGCCGAACTTGCAAAGGGCGCCGCGCTGGCCAAGGCTGTGGCGGATGCGAAGGCCTACCTTGCCGAGGCCGTGAAACAGGCCAGCACGCTGAATGTCGGCTCCGGTCATGGTCCCGTCCAGCATTTTCATGAATTTTGGCGCATGGCACCGCGCGAAACCGGGAAACGGGAGTAACAATCAACGGAGGGGCGCTGTATGTCGCCGCCCGCCGCCGGATCGGGCTTTTCAGAAACTTTGATCGGCCCCCCGTTGCAGAGCCGATGATGCGTCTGCACAGTCGCGCTTTTTACGGACACTGAACCTCTTGATCAAGCCTGCTCCAAAGATATTGCCGCGTTGAAAGCTGACTGAAAGCTCGGGCTGCTAAATCCTTTTCCCACGCACCGGGGAATATGCGTTTGGAGAGCGTTGCGCCGGTGCCATACGCAAATAGGGAGGAATTCATGCGTTTTCATCGCAGTTTCGTGCGCGCTTTTTCAATGTCTGCTCTGGCCATTGCCGGGCTTTTCGCCACTACTTCGCTTGCTGGCGCATCCGAAAAGATCACCATCATGGTCGGCGGCTATGAAAAGCAGATCTATCTGCCGGCCAAGTTGACCGAAGCACTGGGCTACTTCAAGGATGAAGGGCTCGATGTCGAATTGCTCAACGAGGCCGCTGGCGTTGACGCCGAAAACCAGCTTCTGGCCGGAGCGGTCCAGGGTGTGGTCGGCTTCTATGACCACTGCGTCGACCTTCAGGCCAAGGGCAAGTTCGTCCAGTCTGTTGTCCAGTTCAGCCAGGCGCCGGGCGAAGTCGAAGTCGTTTCCAACAAATATCCCGACGTGAAAAGCCTTGCCGAGCTCAAGGGCAAAAACCTCGGCGTGACAGGGCTTGGCTCCTCGACCAACTTCCTGACACTCTACATGGCGTCCAAGGCTGGCCTTTCCGGCGGCGACATCGTCACCGTCCCGGCCGGCGCCGGGGCAACCTTCATCGCCGCCATGCAGCAGGACCAGATCCAGGCTGGGATGACAACCGAGCCCACCATTTCGCGTCTCGTGAAGACTGGCGACGCCCGCGTCCTCGTCGATTTGCGCACCGTCGATACGACGCGCGCAGCTCTCGGAGGCACCTATCCCGCCGCGTCGCTGTACATGGAGACGGCCTGGGTGGATGAGCACAAGGAAGAGGTGCAGAAGCTTGCCAACGCCTTCGTCAAGACCCTGAAATTCATCAATACCCATTCCGCCGCCGAGATCGCCGACAAGATGCCGAAGGATTTCTATGTCGGTGACAAGGATGGATATGTGAAGGCGCTCGAAGCGGGCAAGGGAATGTTCACGGCTGACGGCATAATGCCACAAGACGGTCCGAAGACGGTCCTTGCCGTGCTCTCTGAGTTTTCCAAGAACGTCAAGGGCAAGCAGATCGACCTCTCCAAGACCTATACGAGCGAATTCGTGAAGAACGCGAAATAGCCAATCCTCCCGACCGCTCCCGCCTTCGGGCGGGGGCGGGTTCTTCGGAGATATTGCCTGCGAGTGCAACCGCACCGCCGAAAGGATCACCCATGTCCAGAAATCAGGGCCAGAACGCGGCCATAGAACTCATCAATGTCACGCGTCGTTTCGTCTCCCCTACCGGCAAGACGCTGACGGCACTCAGGGACTTCAACATGACGGTGGAACGGGGCGAATTCGTCGCGGTGGTCGGTCCGACCGGTTGTGGCAAATCCACCACCTTGAACCTTGTCACTGGTCTGGCCAAGCCTTCGGCCGGCGAAGTCCGGCTCATGGGCGGCCCGGTGAAGGGCATCGATCCGCGCGTCGGCTTCGCCTTCCAGAAAGATGCCCTCTTTCCCTGGAAGAACGTCATCGACAATGTCATGGCCGGGCCCCTCTTCCGCGGCCGGTCGCCGGCAGTGGCGGAAGCGGCCGCCAAGGACTGGCTCGCCCGCGTTGGGCTGTCGAAATTCTTGCATCACTACCCGCACCAGCTTTCCGGAGGCATGCGCAAGCGCGTGGCACTCGCCCAGACATTCATCAACGAGCCGGAAATTTTGCTGATGGACGAGCCCTTTTCGGCCCTCGACGTACAGACCCGTACCGTCATGCATGAGGAACTTCTGAAACTCTGGGCGGAACGCAAGGCGTCGGTGGTTTTCGTCACCCATGACCTCGAAGAGGCGGTGGCGCTCGCCGACAAGGTCTATGTGCTGACAGCAGGCCCGGCGACGGTCAAATCCGTCTACCATATCGATCTGCCGCGTCCCCGCGTGGTTTCGGAAATCCGCTACGAGCACGCTTTCATCGATTACTGCAAGACCATCTGGGACGACCTGCGCCAGGAGGTCGAGACCAGCTATCGCCGCGCCAGCGAAGCGGCGTGAGAAAGGATAACACCATGACCGACATGACCATGGAGACTGCCACAACGTCTTTCCGTCCGGGCACATCGGACAAGGAGATCGAGGCCGCAGCGCTGAAGGCGATCAGGCGCCGCAAGCAGACGGTCTTTTTCTGGCAGATCACGATCCTTGTCGCAGCTCTGGGGCTATGGGAACTCTCCTCCGATTTCGGATGGATCGACCCCTTCTTCTACTCAAGTCCTTCCGGAGTCGTGCAACGCCTGTATGAATGGGCGACAGAAGGCACCACGGAAGGCTCGCTCTGGTATCATCTAGGGGTAACGATGGAAGAGGCTCTGATCGGCTTCTTCAGCGGCTCGATCGCCGGTGTCGTCGTCGGTGTCGGACTTGGACGCAATCCGATGCTCTCGGATATCTTTTCGGTCTACATCAAGGCGATCAACTCGATCCCGCGGGTCGTTCTCGCTCCGATCTTCATCATGATCATGGGTCTTGGCCTTGCCTCCAAGGTGGCGCTCGCCTTCGTGATGGTGTTTTTCGTGGTCTTCGCCAACGCCTTTCAGGGCGTGCGTGAGGCCGACCGCGACATGATCGCCAATGCCCGCATCCTTGGCGCGTCTGACTGGCAGGTCACTCGCACCGTCGTCATCCCCTCGGCGATGAGCTGGATTTTCGCCAGCCTGCATGTCTCCTTCGGCTTCGCCATCATTGGCGCGATCGTCGGCGAGTTCGTCGGCGCCCGCTTCGGCATTGGTCAGCTGATCTCGATCGCCAAGGGTACCTTCGACGCCGCCGGCATGTTCGCCGCCATCGTTCTGGTGATGGTCGTGACCCTTGCGGCCGAATATGTGATGACCCTGGTCGAGAACCGGCTTGCCAAGTGGCGACCGCAACAAAGCCTCGAGACACATTGAACCGATCGCAATCAACCGACCATCGAGGGGGCCGAAAGCCCCCTCCTTGCTATGACGCCAAAGGCAATCGGACCGTCACGGCAAGCCCACCACTTGGCGAGGTCCCGAGATCGATCGAACCGCCGGCACCGTCCACGACCTCGTGAACGATGGCAAGACCGAGCCCACTGCCCTCGGCTTGGGTTCCGATAATGCGATAGAAGCGTTCGAACACCTGATCGCGTTCGTTTTCGGGGATGCCGGGACCGGAATCGTCGACTGTTAGCACCACATGCGCTGCATCACGCGCGACGCTGACGGTGATTTCACCGGGCGCCGGTGTGTAGCGCAAGGCATTGTCGACCAGATTGACGACCATCTCGCGCAGCATCGTTTCGTCACCCACCACGGGGGCCTGGCGATCCGCCTCAAGACCGATGTCGATGCCGCGTCGCAGGGCATCCTCCGCATGGGCCTCGAGCACTTTGCGTGCCACCTGCGCCATATCGATGCATTCGGCGCGCGGCGCGCGACTGCCCGGCTCGGCGCGCGTCAGGGTGAGAAGCTGTTCGGCAAGGCGAGATACCTGCCGGGTGCTGCGCGTGAGCGCCTGGAGCGCCTCGTGACGGCGGGCGGGGTTGGTTTCACGCGCGGCGACACTGGCTTGCGTCGCAAGCAGCGTCAACGGTGTCCTGAGCTGATGCGCGGCATTGGCGACGAAACGGCGCTGGGCACCCATCTGCTTCTGGACCCGGTCCATGTAATCATTGAGCGCGTTCACAAGCGGTCGCAGCTCGGTCTGGACGCTTGCCGGATCGAAGGGTTCAAGTCGTTCGCGCCGACTCGCCAGAACCGCGTCGCGCAGCCGCAGCACGGGGCCAAGCAATCGGCGCAGACCAAGTACGGTGACAAGCCCGGCGGCCACGACCAGGGCCACCTGATTGGTGAAGTCGGACATCCAGAGGCTCCGCCGCAGCGCGCTTTCACTGTTCAGCGTTACAGCCACAGTGACGGTCGCAACGCCGTCATTGCCAAGGCCGACGACCGGATGATCGATGGCCATCGCCCTTATATCAAGGTCGCGAAACCGCATATTCTGTCCGGTGACGAGCTTTTCAGGCTGCACAAGCGCTGCATCTCCCGCCACGAGATTTCCCCATGGGGTCGTCACCCGATAATAGACGCGGTCACCATAGCCGGTGCCGAAGATCTCCAGGGCAGCCGGGGGGATGTCAACCGTGATGGTTCCCTCTGGATCGACGCGCACTGCTTCGGCGATCATGCGCGCGGAACCTAGCAGCATATTGTCGGTGACGATATTTGCGGTGAAAAGGGCGCGACGCTGACTGACATAGAGGTTAAGACAGAGCACGCAGACAAGCGTCACCGTCACCCAGGCGAAAAGCTGGGCACGCAGACTGTGGCGAAGGCGCGCAAATGGATTGGCAATGTGCGAACGCAGCTGAAGAACCGTCATCTCAAGGCGCCCTCAGCATGTATCCGAGGCCTCTGAGCGTGGCGATCTGAACCGTTCCGCCTTCGAGCTTCTTGCGCACACGATGGACATAGATTTCGATCGCGCTCGGATCCGTCTCGGCGTCGAAACCGAAGACACTCTCCAGAAGTTGGGTCTTGGTCACCGTGGTTCCGGCTTTCAGGATCAAATATTCCAATACGGAATGTTCGCGCGGAGTTAGCTGCAAAGGCTCGCCCTTCAGGCTGAACTGCCGGGTGGCGCTGTTGAGCACGAGATCGCCGACGGCTATTGCCGGATTCGCCTGGTCGTGCCCTCGCCGGATCAGCGCGCGTAGTCGCGCTTCCAGTTCGGCAAGCTCGAAAGGTTTGGCAAGATAATCATCGGCTCCCGTATCGAGGCCTGCCACGCGTCCGTCAAGCGAGGCATTGGCCGTCAAAATGATCACGGGCGTCTTGTTGCCGGCACGGCGGATGCGTTTGAGCAGCGTCATACCATCGACTTTCGGCAGGGAAAGATCGAGGACGACAGCCGCGTAATTTGCGATGGCGAGCAAATGCTCGGCCTCCTCGCCATCATGCGCTGCATCGACAGTGTAGTGCGCCTGCTCAAGCGCCCTCGCCAGCCAACCTGCCAGCTCGTGATTGTCCTCAACGATTAACAGTCTCATTTGCCGTCGTCCTTCGTACCCACGAAGATTAGGAAAAAAGTCTTGCAAATGCAATTTGTTGGGGTCGACAGAGACAGCGATCCATATGGAATTCCAGCTGATGGATCAGCAGATTATCGCAGGAAAACGCCTGTTGTATTGGCCTCCTCACCAAAGGGATCCTGCCAGGAACTGAGGCGCGGATTCCAGCTTCCCGCTTGTTCTTCTCCTCTTCTACCCCATGCAACCCGCAACGCCCTTTTAAAGCAAGGCTATCAGACTATCTGGTCATGGAGTGGCCTTCTGGCGGCGAGGTCCTACATAATTGCGTAGATTGCTTGTGCGGTTATCGGCGCGGATTTTAGGTTTCGCACGCGAGCCACGATCCTGGCAGATTTGTCGAAACATTCCACGTGACTGCCAACTGCACCAGCCTACCCCGACCCTTTGCCTACCGCTTATTCTCCCTTTTCCTGTCTTGCTTCAATGTTTAAGGCAGCTCACCATGAATGACGCGACCTGTTGGGCCATCGCCGTTGCCGGACCGGCCCAGTTACGCGCGGTTCTCCCCTTCAGCAGAAGGATCGGTGCGATGCACAAAGACCAAACTGTCCAAAGTTGGTACGAGGTGGGCAAGAAGCAAGGCGTGCGCGCAGGCAGGCTCGGCGGAGAGGTTCAGCGCCACCAATATGATTTCGATGACGAGGAGGAGAACGCCGACTGGATCGAAGGAGTGCTGGAGGGCGTTCTGTCCGTTGGAGCAAGGATCGCCGCTGTCACCAGCGTTCAGGACCTCATGCTTGGGTCCAAGGGCGGGCCCATTCAGGTCATCAAAGTGGCGCGTCGTTAGACTTCTTGCCAAGGGCTGTCCGTTCGACCGCTGCCTTGTCGCGTGATGACTGCCAGCAAGGCACGGCCCGCACCGGATTGCGCAAGCTGGCGCCACGGCATGCGTCGAAAGGCGACCGGGCACCTATCCTCGGCCAGCGTGATTGGGTGTGCTCTTCAAGCCGATGAGACTGAAGATGTCTCGACCATGAAATGCGTCGTTTCGTGCGCGCAGGCGGTTTGGTGACGATTGAGCACGCGGCATCAGCCGACGACAAAACCACAACGGGTGTTGGCAAAGCCCTCGCTCACGAGAATTCGATGTGATCGTTCAGGAGATAGGGCATAAGACGTTAGATCGTCTGCACGTCATGAAAGGATTGCAATCATGCTCGGCTCCAAAACGTCCCTCTTAGCCTGCTTCGCCCTTGCCACTGCACTGGCTACGCCCGCGTCCGCTCAGATGCCGCAGCAGCAGCCCGATTCGAAATCCTTCAAGCTCGGCTCATTCGACATTGTGGCATTGCATGATGCGCAGTTCGTCAGGCCGAACGACAATACGATATTCGGTGTCGATCGTAGCGCTGAAGAAGTCGCAGACGTGCTAAGGGCCGCAGGTGCGCCAACGGACACCATTACCCTCAGCGTCGACGCATTGCTGGTGAAGCAGCCAAAGCGGCTGATCCTCATCGACACGGGCGTCGGCGGAGCGCTTCAACAGTCACTGCTTCAGGCAGGCTTCAAGCCGGAAGACGTGACCGACGTTCTGATCACCCACTCCCATCCCGACCACATGGGCGGTCTCGTCAAGGGCGGCAATCTGGCCTTTCCCAAGGCGACCATCCGCATGTCGTCGCCCGAGTGGGCCTTCGCCCAGAAGAACGATCAGCTCGCTGAGGTCGTCAAGGCAATCGACGGGCACGTCAAGACCTTCAAGCCGGGCGCCGAGGTCGTCTCCGGCATTACCTCCGTCGGTTTGAAAGGACACACGCCCGGCCATGTCGGCTACGAGATGGTTTCCGGCAAGGAGAAACTGTTCGACATCGGCGATACCGTGCACAGCTCGATCATATCGCTTGCGAGACCAGATTGGCCGCTCGGGTTCGACAACGACGCTGCTGTCGGCGAGGAAACCCGTATTAAAACCCTGAAAAAGCTTGCCACATCGAAGGAACTCATCTTTGCCCCTCACTTTCCGTTCCCCGGTGTCGGCCATATTCAGTCCGATGGGGATCACTTCAAGTGGGTTCCCGCATCGTAAGCTTGGCATATGCTGTCACCGGCTTCCCTCATTGCTGAAGGCCACTTCGCCTTCGGCTGATGCTCGGCGTCATCTTCTGCCGGCGCGTCAAGATTTGACCGCGCCGGCAGTCAAGCCTGCGATGATATGCTTCTGTGCCAGGAAGAAGACGATGATCGTCGGCATGATCGTCAACGTGATGAACGCAAGCACCAGCTGCCAGGCGGTGCCGAACTCACCGCGATAGACCATGATACCGAGCGGCCACGGATACATTGTCTCAGAGTTCAGCATGATCAACGGTAGAATATAGCTGTTCCAGCTGCCGACGAAGGAAATGATGCTGACGGTTGCGATGATCGGCCGCGAGAGCGGCAGCGAGATATGCCAGAAGAACCGGATGTAGCCACAGCCGTCGACGATTGCGGCCTGGAACAATTCTTCCGGGAGGTTGCGAAAATAGTTTCGGAACAAGAGAATGCTCATGCCGAGGCCAAAGGCGACCTGGGGCAAGACCACGCCCCAGTAGGAATTCAACAAGCCCAGGTCGCGGATCCGGATAAACAAAGGCAGGATGGCGGTTGCGGCCGGAAACATCAGGCCGATCAGAAAATAGTTGAGCATGAAGCCGGCACCGAAGAATTTCACATGCGCGAAGGTGAAGGCGGCCATGGCCGAGACGGAAACGGTCAGGCAGACCGTCAACGTTGCAATGATCAGCGAGTTCATCATCTGCCGCCAGTAGCGGTCTCCGAAGAGAATGTCGGTATAATTTTCAGGGTGCCATGCAACTGGCAGTCCGAAGGGGTTGGTGCGCAGATCGCCGAGGTCCTTGAAGCCGCCAAGCGCTGTCGTCAGGAGCGGCACCAGCACGATTGCGGCAATGATCGTCAGCGAAACGTAGAGGTAGATCTTTGTGCCGGCAGCGATCCGGGCAGTTGAGGCCATATCAGTCATTGCGCATGAATATCCGTTTGTAGCCGAAGGCCAATGTCACACAGATGACGAACAGGACGACGCCGACGGCGCTGCCAAGACCGACCTGCATGCGCGTGACACCAAAGTTGAACAGGAAGGTGACCATGGTCTGTGTCGCGTTGAATGGCCCGCCGCCAGTCAGCGGCATGATGAGGTCGAACAGTTGCAATGAGCCAACGACTGCGAAAAAGACGGACAGGCGCACGGTCGAGCCAAGAAGCGGCAGGGTGATATAGCGGAAGCGTTGCCAGCCATTTGCACCGTCGATTTCGGCCGCCTCCAGCACGCTCTTGTCGAGCGACTGTAGTCCGGCGATGAACAGCATCATGTGAAAGCCGAAATACTTCCAGACGACAACAGCCAGGACCGCATAGATTGCCAGGTCCTTGTCCGCCAGGACATAAGGGGTCTCAACGCCGATGAGGTGGGCAGCCGAGGCAAACAAACCATAGTCGCCATCATAGACGAAGCGCCAGATGAGGCCGGCCGCGACCTCCGCCAGAACGTAGGGCAGGAAGAAGATCAGACGGAAGAGGACGACACCGGCAATCCGGTGAGCGAGCATCATCGCCAGCCAGATGGCAAGCGGTATCTGGATCAGGATCGAAATGACGATGATCAGGGCGTTGTTTTTCAACGCCGTCAGGAAGGCACTGTTCTTGAACAGCACTTCGAAATTCCGCATTCCGACGAACTGCGTCGGCAGACCGTACCCATCCCATTTGTAGAGGCTGTACCAGGCCGCCTCCCCCATCGGCAGGATGACGAAAACGGAAAACAGCAGCAGTGCTGGCGGCAAAAACAGAATAAGGACCGGCAGGCGCCGCGCCAGACTAGGATCCTTGCTGCGCACCGACGATCTGACAGTCGGGCGCGCACGCACGAGGCTTGTCGCGCTGATGGTGGTCATTAGGGCCGATCCCCCCTTTACCCAGATTGAGGGCGGCGCGAAAACCTGCTCCGCGCCGCGGCGGTCTTGATCAGAGCTGATCCTGCTCGAAGGCGTCCTGGATCTGCTGAGCGCCGTCGGCAGGGCTCATCTGACCCGATACGATGGCAACGGAGACATCGTTGACCACGCGACCAACAGACGGGCCGAGATCCTGATCGAAGAAGTTCTGGTGCCACGTCGAATGCGCAAGCTGTTCAGCGGCCTGATGCATCAAGGGATTGGTCACGCCGTCTTGTGCGCCGACCGCAACCGGAATGAGCATGCCGGCCTTGGCCATCGCGCGCTCGTTTTCCGCGCTCGTCAGATAGGCCAGGAAATCAAGCGTTTCGGGTGGGGCCTTCTTGGTCACGGCCCAGCCATTCAGGCCACCAAGCGTGTCGGTTACGGCCCCCGCGCCGCCGCCGACAGCTGGGAACGCAAAACGGCCGATATTGTCGGGATCGAGCCCTTTGCCGTCGCCGGAATTGGTGCGTTGGTTGGCAGCAGTGTTTTCGAAACCAAGGATCATCGCGGCCTTGCCGTCACCGAAGACACCGAGAGCCTGGGGCCAGGTGGCTCCGAGGTAGCCAGGCTGGAACGGTTCGAGCTTGCCGAGTTCGGCCAGTTGTTCGCCGGCCTTGATGATGGCCGGATCGTTAAATCCCTCGCCCTGTCCGTTCTTGGCCGCATCGAAAACCTTCTGGCCGCCGTCGCGCATGACGAGGTAGCTCCAGTAGAAATGGATCGGCCATTTTTCGCCACCACCGCCCGCGATCGGAACGATGCCGGCATCCTTCAGCTTCTTGACGACGGCAAGATAGTCGTCCCAGGATTTGATTGACGCTGCATCGACACCGGCTTTTGCAAACATCTGCTTGTTATAGAAGAAGGAAACCGTACCCATCTTGTAGGGAACCGCACCGATCTTGCCGTCGAAAGTCAGGCCGTTGATGGAGGCCGGATTATAGCTCTTCAGCCAGGCGCCATCCTTGGCCTTCATGGCTTCGCTCAAGTCCAGCAGCGTGCCGGTGGCAAGCTGCTGCTTCAGGACGCCGCCGCCCCAGGAGAAGAACAGGTCCGGGGCATCGCTCGATTGCAGCAGCGTCGGAAGCTTCGCCTTGAAGGCTTCGTTTTCCAGAAACTGCATTTGGATCTTCACCCCGGGGTGCTCAGCCTCGTACTTGTCCGCGATCTTCTTCCACACCGCCAGATAGTTCGGGTCGATTTCAAGATGCAGCCACTTGATGGTGGTTGCTGCGGCACTTCCCGCAGCAATCAAAAGCGCCAGCCCGGTGGCGGCGGCGCGCGCAACGAAACGGCTGCGAAGCGAGGTCCTTGCCTTGATATGATCAAACATGATTTCTCCTCCAGAAAGGGCAAAAATCGTCCTCTTCAATTTTTCCCTTATGCGGATTAAATCATCGGGAGGTTTTGGCGAATGTCAACTCCCCTCCCCGAAATTGGCAAATTTGGCTTGACAGGTGGGGTCGCCCAAGCGCTATTTAATTCGCATACCGTTTAAAATCTGACCCCGCGACCTTGCGGGGATATCGAAGAGCCCGCAACACCTCATGAAGACCGCAGATCCGGAATTGATGCGCGCGATCAACCGCTTGAACGTGCTGGATACGATCCGCCGTCACGGCCCCATATCGCGTGTCGAGATCAGCGAGCGGACACAATTGTCGACGACCACGGTTTCAGCGATCACCGCCTCGCTGCTCGACGATGGCCTGATCCTGCCGCGCCATGAAGGCGATATTCGCAACGAGGCGTCCCGCGGTCGACCGCGCGTCATGCTCGAGCTCAACCCGGATGCTGCGCGCGTGGTTGGCGCCAAGATCGCGGCCAACCGTCTCGTTTTCGTGGTCACCGATTTTCGCGGTGACGTGCTATCGAAACTCACGCTTCCCATTCGCATCGATCGCCAACCGATCGGCGTTATCGCCGATCTCGTCGAGGATGGCGTGCGCCGCTGTGTGGTCGATGCCGGGCTCTCGCTCGAAGATGTCGATAGTGTTTGCCTTGGCCTCCCGGGCGTCATCGAACATCGCACCGGCCATATCCGCAGCAGCCCGATCTTTCGCGACACGAATGTCGACTTTGCCAGCGAGATGACGGCCAGGCTCAACACTGCGACCATCGTCGAAAGCGATGCGCATGCCATTACGCTTGCCCATCACTGGTTCGGCCAGGCGCGTGATCTGGAGGACATGGTCCTGATCTCGCTCGAGCAGACCCTTGGACTGGGCGTGCTCCATGACAATCAGCTGTTTCGCGGCGCCGGCGGCCTCAGCCACAATCTTGGCGACCTGGTGCTCGGGATGGGACCGCGCGGCATCGTGCGACTGTCGAGCCAGGCTGGCGAAAGCGAGATCCTCGGCGAGCAGCCGGCCAGCGGCCGGTTTGCCGAAGCCATCCGGCTTGGACGGGGAATGACGCACGCCCAGGCGCTTATCAAGGCCGAAGACGACACATTGATCAGCGCTGCAATCCGTGCCGGAGAAGCCGTCGGCGTGGCGATCGCCAATATCGTCACCCTGTTTGCACCACCAAGGGTGATCCTTGTGGGCTCCAGTCTTGCGCTCGGCGAGCCGTTTCTTAACAGCCTGCGAAAGGCCTATGCGCTCGCCGTGCCGCCGTCCCTGAAGGGCGTTGCCGAACTCGT
Source organism: Rhizobium sp. R711 (assembly GCF_002211365.1). GTDB lineage: Bacteria > Pseudomonadota > Alphaproteobacteria > Rhizobiales > Rhizobiaceae > Rhizobium. Next base: position 46,742 of record NZ_LOKZ01000001.1, read on the forward strand.
CTTCGACGACTCGACCGATGACTTCTGGGCGCAAGGGGCGGCCGCGGTGGCGCTTTACGAACTCTACGAGTCGCCGTGGAACACCACCGGTCCGGCGATCTAGAAGGCAAAATCACGACATTCAACGGGAGGAAATCATGGAACCAGTCGGTATCGGCATCATTGGCTGCGGCAACATCTCCGGCGCCTATCTGAAGGCGATGGCATCGTTTCCGATCCTTGCCGTCAAGGGTGTTGCTGACCTCAACCATGACATGGCCTTGGCTAAAGCGGCCGAGTTTAACGTGCCGGCAAGAAAGATCGATGAACTGTTTGCCGATCCCAGCGTCGAGATCATCGTCAACCTGACGGTGCCCAAGGCGCATGTCGCCGTTGGTCTGCAGGCGCTTGAGGCAGGCAAGCACACTTATTCGGAAAAGCCGCTTGGGATCAATTTTGCGGAAGGCAAGCGACTTGCGCAGGCAGCAAAAGCCAAGGACTTGCGTATCGGTGCTGCGCCCGACACCTTTCTCGGCGGCGGGCATCAGAGCGCGCGCGCACTCCTCGATCAGGGCGTGATTGGCCAACCGGTCGGTGGAACCGCGACCTTCATGTGCCCAGGTCATGAGCGCTGGCATCCCAATCCCGCCTTTTATTACGACGTTGGCGGCGGACCGATGCTCGATATGGGTCCCTATTACATCACCGATCTCGTCAACCTTTTTGGACCCGTTGCACAGGTCGCGAGCTTTGCGGTCACGCCGCGCAAGGAGCGCGTCATTACCAGCGAACCGAGAAACGGCGAGCATATTCCGGTACATGTGCCAACCCATGTGGCAGGTCTCATGGCCTTTGCTAATGGCGCAGTCGTTCAGATCGGCATGAGCTTCGACGTCGCCGGCCACAAGCACGTGCCGCTTGAGATTTACGGGACCGAAGGCACACTGATTGTGCCCGATCCGAACCATTTTGGCGGTGACGTGGAACTCCTGAAGAAGGGGGGAACGTTCGAGCAGCAGCAACTGACAGCACCTTATGCCGACGGCAATTACCGCTCGATCGGTGTCGCGGACCTCGCTTATGCCGTTCGCAACAACCGACCGCATCGCGCCAACGGCGATCTGGCTCTGCATGTCCTTGAAGTCATGGAAGCCTTCGACACGGCCTCGAGGAGCGGCCGCACGGTCGCCATTATAACGCAAACCGAGCGGCCGATGCCGCTGTCCCAGTCGCTCGTTGACGGGCGTCTGGCCAAGTAACCATCAGGAGGAAGAGTATGCGTGAAGCACTGATCGTCTGGGGCGGATGGAGTGGCCACGAGCCGCAGGAATGCGCAGCAATCATCAAGGACATGCTGGAGGAAGATGGGTTCAAGGTCTACGTCGAACACACGACCGAAGCCTTTGCAGACCCATCGGTCCATGATCTCAGCCTCGTCGTACCGATCGTAACGATGTCGAAAATCGAAAAGGAAGAGATCAAGAACCTTGCGGCTGCGATCGAGGGTGGCGTCGGCCTTGCGGGCTACCATGGCGGGGCGGGCGACAGCTTTCGCGAGTGCGTGGAGTATCAGTTCATCGTCGGCGGCCAGTGGGTCGCCCATCCAGGCAACATCATCGACTACACGGTCAATATCACCCGGCCCGACGATCCCGTCATGGAGGGCATTAGCGACTTTCCATACACCTCCGAGCAATATTACATGCATGTCGACCCCTCGAACGAGGTGCTGGCGACGACGCGCTTCAACGGCGAACACGCCTATTGGATCGACGGCGTCGAGATGCCTGTCGCCTGGAAGCGCAAATATGGCAAGGGACGTGTTTTTTATTCTTCACTTGGCCATCAGGCCAAGGAATTCTCGGTGCCGCAGATGAAGACGATTTTCCGTCGCGGTGCGAACTGGGCAGCGCGCTGAGCGCCAGTTCAGAAAATACCGGCACTGCCGTTTGGAGCCGGTATTTTGTCAAGATAGCGTAGGAATTACCCCTGCGTATGTCAGCCGTAGCGGCCGAGATCCAAGCCCTCGGTCGATATTTGCGGTTTCGCCTTGTTGACAAGGTCGGTCAGTACGCGGCCGGAGCCGCAGGCCATCGTCCAGCCAAGCGTGCCATGGCCAGAGTTGAGGTAGAGGTTGTCATAGACCGTCTTGCCGATAATTGGCGTTCCGTCGGGCGTCATCGGTCGCAGTCCGCACCAGAACTGCGCCTTGCTCTGGTCCCCTGCTCCGCCGAACAGATCCTCGACCGAATGCGCAAGTGTTGCCTTACGATTGCCAGGCAAGTCCTTGTTGAAACGCGCGATTTCGGCCATACCCCCGACGCGGATGCGATCGCCAAGACGGGTGATGGCGATCTTGAAGGTTTCATCCATGATCGTCGAGACCGGTGCCCGGCTCTCGTCGACGACCGGAACCGTGATCGAGTATCCCTTGACCGGATATATCGGGACCTTCAGTCCGAGCGGTTTCAACAGAATTGGCGTGTAGCTGCCGAACGCAGCGACGAAGACGTCGCTGGCAAAAGCACCGTGTGAGGTTACAACCGCCTTGATGCGGTTGTTTTCGATAAGCAGCCTGTGGACCTCTGCCCCGTAGACGAACCGCACACCCAATGCCTGCGCCCGCTTTGCGAGTTCGTTTGTAAATTTGAAGCAATCGCCCGTTTCGTCGTTGGGCAGGCGCAAACCGCCGACGATCTTATGCTTGACGGGCGCCAGTCCCGGTTCGGCCGCGACACATCCTGCCGTGTCGAGTACCTCGAACGGCACACCGTCTTTTACGAGGACCTCGATGTCTTTTGTAATCGAGTCGAGCTGCCTTTGCGTGCGAAAAAGCTGCAGGGTCCCCTGGGTCCGCTCGTCGTAGGCGATGCCGGTCTCGTCACGCAGTTCAATCAGGCAGTCGCGGCTGTATTCTGCAAGGCGGACCATACGGCTCTTGTTGATCGCGTAACGCGCCGAAGTGCAGTTGCGCAGCATCGCCGACATCCAGGCCCAGGTGGCCGGGTCGAATGTCGGACGTATGATCAAGGGCGCGTGCTTCATGAACAGCCATTTGATGGCCTTTTGGGGAATCCCGGGTGCGGCCCAAGGGGATGCATAACCGGGCGAGATCTCGCCGGCATTGGCGTAGCTGGTTTCCAGCGCCGGCCCGCTCTGGCGCTCCAGCACCGTTACTTCATGTCCCGATTTCGCCAGATAGTAGGCCGTGGTGACGCCGATAACGCCAGCGCCCAAGACAGTGATCTTCATTATGCACCCCGAAAACAGAAAGACGTCAGGTCAGATGTAACGGCATTGAAGGCGATGACCCAATAGAACTTCGCAAGAGACGGTGTTGGCGTCTGCAGCCGAAGCGCGGCAGTTTTCGCACGCCGTTTCCGCCGATGCTGCTGTCCATGATTGACCCAACCTTACCTAAGGCGAGGATATCGCTCGCCCAACGAACGTTTCACGCAATTCGTCATGGAATCCAGTAATTAGTCTCAAGTCTTTGCAATTTTCATTACCTCGTTGAGAGTTTCGTGCAAATGACGGATTAGTCGTCGCTGCTCTTGCGAGAGGATGTGAATCCACCCCGCATTATGGCAACCGGGTGAGTCACAATCTGTTGAAACGAAGCCCAGGACAGGCCGACCAGCGCGGCCGCCCTTCCGCAGTCTGTCGATTTTGCCTGCTTGAGTTGGGGCGCAGAAGAATTCCACCTCGCATCCACTTTCAGGCTGGACAAACGGCCCTTGCAACTCGGATTTGAACAAAACCCCGCCTCCGCTGGTTATTCTTGCAAAATCGCGAGAAGACGACGATGGATTTCCTAGAGGCGGTCAACGCTGCCGGATCCTGGCTTCAGGTTTTCCTTCTCAATGAATGGACGCTCTATCAGTGCGCCCTGATTGTCGCTGCTTACCTGGTTTCGGGCTTGCTGGAAAAAAGGATCGAGCCGGCACTGGAATCGCGCGCTCGCACCATCAAGGGAAATCCGGATCTGCTTCGCGTCATCATCGCTTTCATGCGGCGAACACGCTGGCTCTTTCTGATTGTGCTACTGGCGATCGCTGATGCGGTGCTGTTGCAATTTGCGTGGCCATCGCATCGGTGGCTGGTGGCAACAGCCCTCACCCTGGTGGTGGCGTGGTTCTTAATCTCGGTCCTCACGCGTATCATCCGAAACCTGATGCTGGCGCGTGTCGTCGCCGCTATCGGCTGGCTCTACTTTGCACTTTATGCGCTTGGGCTGGATAACGCTCTTTTGGCAGCACTCGATGGTATGGCCGTCAATCTCGGGGCCGTTCGCCTTTCAATGCTGCTCGTCTTGAAGGCCATCATCCTTTCCGTCGCTCTGATCTGGCTTGCAGTTCTGATCGGCAACATGTCGTCGAACTGGATCCAGAAGTCAGCGGATCTCACGCCCTCCTTGAAGGTTCTGATCAGCAAACTGATCAAGATAGGGCTCATCGTCTTTGCGGGCGCAGTTGCGTTGTCTGCAACAGGGATCGACCTGACGGCACTCACGGTCTTTTCAGGTGCTATTGGCGTCGGCATTGGTTTTGGCCTGCAGAAGGTCGTCTCCAACTTCATATCCGGCATCATCATCCTGCTCGACAAATCCATCAAACCGGGCGACACGATTACGCTGGGGGAGACCTTCGGCTCCATCCGCGACCTGCGCTCCCGCTTCGTCTCCGTAATAACAAGAGATGGCAAGGAGTACCTCATTCCGAACGAAGACTTCATTTCCGAGCAAGTCGTCAACTGGTCGTTTTCCAGCAATTATGTCCGCATCGAGGTGGATTTCGGAACGTCTTATGACAGCGATCCGCACGAGGTCGCCCGCATCGCGATCGAGGCTGCCAACACCATTCCGCGGGTCGCCAGCACTTACGCCCAGCCGGTCTGCTGGATGACGGCATTCGGGGCATCGTCGCTCGATTTCAAGCTGAGATTCTGGATCCTGGACCCGAACAACGGCCTTACCAACGTGCGCGGTGAAGTCCTCATGGCATTGTGGGATGCGTTCAAGGCAGCCGGCATTTCGATCCCGTTTCCTCATCGCGAAATCATCATGAAGACACCTGTCGAGCTTGCCCGCGCATCTTTTCGGCAACGGCAAGGTGGCAGCAATGTGTGAGGATCACATCGCATTCAAGCTCCGGGGCTTCCTAGCGAAGGCCATGCGGACTTCGCGCGGATAGTTCGGCAGCCGGTGACACTTGCCTTGCGCAACATGCGGCATCGCTGCGCAATGTTGGCCGAAGACCAGGAACTGAGTCCGACCGAGGTGGCGGCTATTCTCGGCATCTCTCGCCCCTAGTCGCCTGGGATACGGCGATGCGGGCCAGGAGCGTCTGCTCGGTGAACTGCGTGCAATCCGGGAGCGGGTGGGCAGACTACCCGAACTGGACAACTGCAGCGATGAAAAGATCATCGGCTATGATGGAATTCCCAACTGATGGTCATCGATATCTCCGCAAATCTCTGATCTAAGCGCTCCCCTTCTTGAGGCCAGACTACAAGGATTGCACCGAAGTTCGCTCGACCAGTTTACAGCGCAGGACGCGATTGCTCGGACGAGCCTTGTTTCCCGCCACCACGCTGTTCAACAAGTCCGCTCCTTCCAGACCTAAATCGTAATAGGGCAAGGCCGCGGTGGTCAGTTCCGGCTTCAGTGCCAGGGACACCGTTCGGAAATCGTCAAAGCCGACGATACTGACATCCTCAGGGATGCGGAGACCCAATGCCATTGCCGCGATGTAGACTTGAATCGTCATTTCGTCATTGCCGCTCATGATTGCAGTCGGTCGATCCTTTTGCTGTAGCATCTCTGTCGCAACGGCAAAGACATAGTTCTTCTCTGCTCCAACTGGTCCTTCCATGCCAAGACGGATACTCAGGTCGCTCTCATGAAGGCCAAAGTCTCCAGCGGTTTTACGGAAAGCATCGAGGCGCAGTTGTGCACCCAACAGGATCGGATTGAGCCGGATGTAGCCGATCTTTCGATGACCCCTGTCAAGCAGATAACGAGTAAGATCTTGCGCGCCCTGGTAGTCATCCGGCTCAATCGACGGGAACAGTTCGTTCGTCTGAGGCCTGCAGTTGATCATCACCGTCGGAATCCGGACATCGCCTGCCTCAGGATCCACAGTGCGACGATACATTGTCACATAAAGTACCCCGTCAATCCGATGGGACTGGAACATTTTCCAGATATCAGCCTCTCTCTTGGACGAACCGCCAGTATTTGCCATGAGGATGGTCTTCCCGTTCGCATTTGCCCAATCCTGTATTCCGCGCACAATGTCGACGGAATAGGGTGTGGTAGACACATAATCCGTGATGATGCCGAAGGTGTTGGATCGGCTCGAGCGTATGAGGCGCGCCGCCATGTTTGGAATATAGCCGAGGTCCCGGATAGCCTTTTCTACTCTCTCGCGGGTCTCTTCAGTCACATAAGGCTCACCGTTAATGACCCGTGAAACTGTTTTGTTGGACACCCCGGCCGCTTTCGCCACGCTGATAATGCTGACCATGTCTCGCCAATCTCCTTGTTGGCAAGCGTTTTAAACGAGTTATATGACAACGTCGACATTTTTCTATGACAACGTCGACAAGCAATGTTGACAACGTCGTCATATCGCGATTATGGTCCTGCAGTGGAGAGCTTGACCCGCCTGTGCTTCGGGCAAAATGTGGGAGGAACTGATGAAGAAACTTTTTGGCGCCAGCGCGCTCGCGCTCATTTGCATTGCGGCCTCCGCACAGGCCGAAACCATCAATGTCCTGGTCGAAGGTGGCGGCGAAATGCTGCAGAAGGCGGTGGCCGAGAAGTTTACCGCCGAAACCGGCGTCGAGGTGAAGTTCACGGTCGTACCCTATCAGGGCGTCTTCGACAAATTCTCGGCCGAGATCGCGTCCGGCTCGTCGGCCTTCGATGTAGTGACGATCGACGTGGTCTGGAACGCGAAGTTCGCAGACCATGTCGACGACCTCTCCACCCTTTTCACAGACGCGGTGCGCAAGGACCTGCCGCCGACGTTGCTTGCCGACGCGACGGTCGGCGGCAAGATGATCGGCGTGCCCACATGGGCCAATGCGGAGATCGTTTTCTATCGCAAGGACCTCTTCGACAAGCCAGAGGAAAAAGAGGCCTTCCAAGCGAAATACGGCTATCCGCTTGCCCCGCCCAGGACCTGGCAGCAGTGGCGCGATATCGCAAAATTCTTCACGCGCGACCTTGACGGAGACGGCAAGGCAGACTTCTGGGGCACCGATACCATCGGCACCTTTTCGGAGGAGTGGATGGCGCACGTGCTGCAAGCGGGTTCGCCCGGCGTAATCCTCGATCATGATAACCATGTGATCATCGACAACGAGGCGCACAGGAAGGCGCTTGAATTCTACATCGCACCCCACTGCACCGATCATTCCGTCCCCGAAAACGTCAACGAAATCGGCTGGGGCGAAGCGCAGAATTTGTTCTATCAGGGCAAGACTGCGATGATGAAATTCTGGGCGCACGCCTACAAGATGACGCCTGCCGACTCCAAAGTCAGCGGCAAGGTCGGCGTCGCGCCCATGCTCGCCGGTGATGCAGGGATCGCGGCAATCCCGGGCCCCTGGTACAACGTTGTCCCCTCGACTTCCCAGCACAAGGACGCGGCGAAGAAATTCATTGCTTTTTCGATCGCCAACAATGCATTGGGTATCGAGGCTCCGCTCGGCCTTGCTGCGACGAACTCGGCCTATAGCAGTTATGCCAGCAAGCCGGGCTACGAACATTTCACGCCGTTGCTTGAGACGCTGGGAGCGCCTGCCACCCAAGGTCGGCCGATGAACGCGAAATACCAGGAAATTGTCGACGAAGCGGTCCTGCCCGCCGTCCAGGCAGCGCTGACCTGCAAGGCAGACGTCGGGGACGTACTGAAGGAAGCCAAGGAAACAATTGAGGACATTCTCAACTAATCCGGCACTTTCCTCAACGTCGCGGGCGGATCTTATGCCACCCGCGCCATCAACTCTCGGAGACGGACATGTCGGGTGAAGACCGATTTGTGCTCTGCATGCTTGCGCCAGCAGTTGTGATCCTCGGCCTGTTGGTCGCTTACCCGGTTGGGCTGCTGATATTCGACTCCTTTTTCAAGGTCGATACGATCACGCCTCAAATACGCGAATGGGTCGGGCTGCAGAATTATGTCGAGGCATTGACGTCGAAACGTGTTGCGCAGAGCGCTCTAAGGACCGTTCAATATTCGATATTCGCGCTGTTCTTCGAGTTCGCCTTCGGTTTTTGCGCCGCACTATTGTTTGCGGCCATGGCCGGGGACTCGCGTTGGCATCGCACGATTTTTGCTCTGCCGCTGATGGTGCCACCTATTGTCGCTGGCCTGCTATGGCGATTTCTTCTGGTCGGCAATATCGGCATCTTGAATTATGGCCTGGCTCGCTTGGGTGTCATCAGCGACCCGAACGCGATCGCATGGCTGTCGAGCGAAGATATCGTCATCTACTCCGTTTCCTTTGCCGACATCTGGCTGACCACCTCTTTTGTCGCTCTCGTATCCTATGCTGGGTTGACGAATGTTCCGAAAGACTTGCTTGAGGCTGCACGCATCGACGGCGCGAATGCCTTAAAGCGGTTCTGGCATGTCACCTTGCCACTGATGCGGCCGGTTATCGCCGTCATCGTCATTGTCCGCGGCGTAGATGCCGCCAAGACGTTCGACCTGATCTGGATACAGACACAGGGTGGCCCCCGCCACGCCTCGGAAGTGTTCTCGATGAACATCTACCAGCGCATGGTGCGTTTCGGCGATCTCGGCGAGGCGTCCGCGTCAGGTACGCTGTTCCTTATTGTTATGATGCTGCTGGCAGCGGCTGCCTATTGGAAGATTTGGAGGCCGGCCCATGCGTAAAGCTCCCCGGTTTCACATCAGTGGAGTCCTGATCAACGCCGCAGCCCTTGTGCTCGTGCTGTCCTATGCGGTGCCCTACATCTATTTGTTGATGACAGCCCTCAAACCGGCCGCCGATGTCCAGCAGATCCCTCCGAGCTTCTTTCCCTCCGTTTTGTCGTTCGAGAACTTTCGCGAGGTACTGCAATCCTCGACCTTGCCGAGAGCGTTCGTCAGTTCCCTCTCCATTGCCGTGCTGACGACCGCACTTTCGCTGTTGGCGGCCGTTCCCGCTGCTTATGTCGCCACGAAGTATCGGCGGCGGATCACGACAGTTTTCCTCCTTTTCGCGCTGGTCACGCGCATGGTGCCGTCTGTGTCACTGGGTGTGCCATTGTTCCAGCTTCTAAAGTCTCTAGGGCTGCTTGATACGATGCCGGGCCTGGTGCTGGCACACACTTCAGCCGCCGTGCCCCTGGCCCTGTTGCTCATGTCCGCCTTCTTCGAAGGCATGCCGAGGGAGCTCGAAGAAGCAGCCCGTATGGATGGCTGCACGCGTTTCCAGGCCTTTCGAAAGATCGTTCTGCCCGTCATGACGGGTGGGATTGCGGTCACCGCCCTCTTCACATTCATCACGAGCTGGAACGAGTTCCTCTACGCGTTGCTGCTGACATCAGAGGCCACAAAAACAGCACCTATCGTCATCGCCGAATACAACTCGGTCTACGGGCTTGCCTGGGGCGCGATGACCGCGGCCGCGGTGCTCTACTCGCTTCCCGTCATCGTCGTAACGCTCGCACTTCAAAAACAGATCGTCGGCGGCCTGACATTTGGCGCTGTCAAAGGATGAGGGAGATAAAAGCATGGCCGGCATAGAGCTGCGCAATATCAACAAGGTCTACGGCAACAAGTTTCACGCCCTCCACGACCTCGACTTCGATATCAGGGATGGCGAGTTTATGGTGTTTGTGGGCCCATCGGGGTGCGGAAAGTCGACGGCGCTCCGCATGATCGCCGGCCTGGAAGGGATCTCCAGCGGCGAACTCTGGATCGGCGACAGGCTTGTGAACCATGTCGATCCCAAGGATCGTGACATCGCCATGGTGTTCCAGTCCTACGCGCTTTATCCCCACAAGACGGTCCGTGACAACATAGCCTTTCCCCTCCAGATGGCGAGACTGCCGAAGACCGAAATCGACAGTCGCGTTGCCGAGGCTGCACGCATACTCGAACTGACCGCTCTGCTGAACCGCAAACCGGCCCTGCTGTCGGGCGGCCAGCGGCAGCGCGTCGCTATGGGACGGGCGATCGTTCGCAAGCCGGCGGCATTCCTGATGGACGAACCGCTTTCCAATCTCGACGCAAAACTGCGCGTGCAGATGCGCGCCGAGATCGCCAGCCTGCAAAGAAAACTGAATGTCACGACAATTTACGTGACCCACGATCAGGTCGAGGCGATGACGATGGGGGACCGGGTAGCTGTCATGAAAGGCGGCGTGCTGCAGCAAGTCGACACGCCGCAAAACCTCTACAATCGCCCCGACAACGTCTTTGTTGCCGCCTTTATCGGATCACCCTCGATGAACTTGTACGAGGCCGTTCTGAATGGAAGGACACTGACGCTCGGCAATAACAGGTTCGAGATCCCTGACCGGGTTTTCGAATGCCGCCCTTCGCTGAACGGCGCGTCTGACCGTCACCTCATTGTCGGCATCCGGCCCGAGCACATGAACGACGCGGCAATCCGGCCTTCTTCGGCCGAGATTTCGGCCACGGTCACTCTCGTCGAGGCGCTTGGTTCTGAATCAATGGTGCACCTGAATATCGACGCACCTTGGGTGGATGCGGGCGACCCGGATGCCGCAGCCGACATCGGCGCCGATAAAGCTGCTGTCGCCCGTTTTTCTCCGAAGAGCACGGTACGTGCAGGTGACATCGCACGCATTGCTGTCGATGCCGAGGAACTTCACTTCTTTGAACCGGACATCCGCACCAGCATCTGGTGATGGTACAGCCAGGAGAAAAACAAGAATGACCAGCCGATCTGTCGCCACCAATCGCCCGCAACCAACAATGGTTAGCGAAAACTATTACGACGTAACGAAGTATCCCGACGGAAACCCGTATGAGGATATTGGCGCGGTCATCAATGGCATAATTGCCGACATCAAAATGAGGCAGCCGGTTTCCGATCTGAATGATGGCGGAAAACCCGGAGCCGTCATCTATATACCGCCAGGCGATTATCATCTTGTCACTCAGGTCGTCATAGACGTGAGCTATCTGAAAATTGTCGGCTCTGGACACGGTTTTACGTCTTCGAGCATCCGTTTCAACACGCCCGCTAGCGAGCTGGCACAGTGGCGCGAAGTATGGCCGGGCGGCAGTCGCATACTTGCCGGGATTTCTCCAGAAGCCGCCCTTGGTGGGTCTGCCGGAGCCGCGTTCTACGTCAGGCGGAGCGGAAATCCTCGTATCAGCTCGGTGGAGTTTGCCGACTTTTGCATCGACGGCTTGCACTTCATTGACGATGGTTCGGGGCAAAATGATGCAGAAAATACATACAAGAATGGCAAGACGGGCATCTATGTCGACAGCGCCAACGACTCATTTCGCATCACGGGGATGGGCCTCATCTATTTGGAGCATGGAATCACTGTCCACGACGCAGACGCGCTAGCGATAGATAACAACTTCATTGCAGAGTGCGGCAGCTGTATCGAATTGAAAGGGATGGGCCAGGCGTCAAGAATAGCGAATAATTTCGTCGGAGCCGGCTATCAGGGACATTCCATTTATGCGGAAAATTACGGTGGCATCCTGGTCTCCTCAAACAACGTCTTTCCGCGAGGCGCCAGCAGCGTCTCTTTTTCCGGCGTCGTTCGTTCCTCGGTCACAGGAAACAGGTTCCATTCCTTTTATCCCGGAATGTTGGTTTTTGCTGATAACTGCTGCGAGAATTTGGTTTCTTCAAACCACTTTTTGCGAGATCGCGAGCCATGGGCGCCGATGCAGAAGTACGATAACGGCTTGGACGATCTGTTTGGACTTTTGCATATTGACGGCAGCAACAACTCGGTCATTGCGAACCACATCTCCGAAACAATAGATACCCAGCATATCAAGCCTCTCGCCGTAAAGCCTGTAATTATCAATGTGGTTTCCGGTAGCGGCAATTACATAGCCAATAATCACATTGTGGCGACAACTGAAACATCGCAAATCAATGTCGCACCAAACAGCGCCTGCTTTTCTACACAAGTGGGCGCATTGCTTTCAACGACCAATCTGAAGGCACTCGAAGTAACGGCAGTCCGGGTACAAGAGGGATCGGTAAAGAATACGGTCCTGGATTCAGGCAGCGACGAAGAGGTTGAGATGGACAGAACGATGAATGCATTCAGGGCCACGCCGGCTCTTGGGCAAGACCGTCGTAGCTAGATCGTCTGTCGACAATTCAAATGATGACCGGAGCTTGTTCATGAGGCATCAAGTGGAAGACTGACGAAGCAAAGCTGTTCCCGCCCTTCGGTGTCGCTTGGACTTTGAAGCCGCGGGCGACGGCTTTTTCGCTTCGACGCAGCCGCTAACCGAAATCGGCCGGGATCACCGCACCGTCAACGTCGTGGAGCCGCCCGGTTCGGACCAAGGCCTGAGCTGCGCCATTCTTAGACAATATCCGCTTTCGGGAGAAGACTATGCGAAGGCAAGACATGCGACTGGAGCTCGGGACACGGATTGAATTCTGGGCAAGATCGAAGAAACCGGGCTTGGACGAATTCCAATTTCGCATTTTGCAGGGTGACCAGGTGTTGTGGGCGGTAAAACGCTTCTCGGAGTTTTCGGAATTTTACAGCTACCATCATCGCGAGGCGGGGGCGGTTGAGTTCGAATGGGATGAAAGCGGAACAGAATTCACCTGGGCCTATGCTTATAATCCGCGGTCGGTCTCAAACACCGGTATCACGGTTCTAGAATTCGGGGAACAACTGGTCGAGCGCACCGGACCCGAAATCGACGACTGGTGTAAGGCCGACCCGCAACGGCCATGCCTGCACTTCTCGCCCGTGAAAAACTGGATGAATGATCCTAACGGGTTGTGCAAGATTGGCGATGTGTGGCATCTGTTCTACCAGTTCCATCCAGGCGGCACGGATTGGGGCCCCATGCATTGGGGGCATGCCACCAGCCGCGACCTATGTGCGTGGCTTCACATGCCGGTCTTCTTGCGACCGGAACAGAACCTTCCCCGTCTTGGTGCGACCGGCGGGGCGTTTTCGGGGAGCGCGTTCAGGGATCGGGACGGGACGATAAAGTTCTTTTACACGGAGCGCTTGCCCGCCTACGATCTCTTTACCGGTTACCGCGAAGTCCAGAAGATCGCCGAACCCGGCCGCGACCTCATCAAGGCCGAGCGGATCACGACGGTGCTGGAGATCCGTCCGGAAGGCGTGAAGCATGATTTCCGCGATCCGAAAGTCTGGTGGGACGAAGCAGCCAACGCCTATCGGATGATCCTTGGGGCATCGATTGATGGCGATCCGGCGGTGCTGCTTTATGGCTCCGACGATGAACTCGATTGGCAATATCTGGGCCCGCTTTATCGCGCGCCCGTCAATTTCCGCAAAGAAGGCGCCCGCGCCGTGGAATGCCCGGACTTCTTTCGGCTGCAGGACAAGTGGGTTTTGATCATGGGCTTCGTGGGCCATATCGAACCAATGACGCGGCGTCACAATCTCCTCTATGCCCTGATCGGTGAGTTTACCGACGACCAGTTCGTGCCTGACAGGCCCGAGCTGCAATTGCTGGATTTCGGGACTGACTATTACGCAATGCAGAGTTTCGAAGCAGAAGGGCGTCAGATCGCATTTGCATGGCTTTTCAACTGGGAAGACCGCAAGCCAGCCGGCTCAGCCTATTCCGGTGAGATGTCCCTGCCCCGTGTTCTAAGTCTCAGTGAGGACAAGAAGAAGATATGCATGCGGCCAGCGATCGAAGTCGACGAGCACTTTGTCGCCATCCCTGTCGCCGAGGAGCAAAGCGGTGATTACCCACTGCCGAGCGGTCCAATCGAGATCCGGCTTTGCGGACCGCTGCAGGGCAGCAAGCTGATCGCGACGAAAAGCGGCGAACTTGCCTTCGAGGTGATCGTCGCCGACGGTATCCTTTCGATCCGGCTCGCCCAGGACGATGGCTCGATCCGATATGTGGCGGAGCTTGGTGGCGGGGATGACCTTCGTCTATTTCATGACCGCGGCATCGTCGAGATTTTCGCTGACGACGGAGCGGTTTGTGGAACCCGCCGAGGTTACGCCAATATCGAACCGGATCAGCTCGAAATCTCATCTTCTGCATTGGTGCAGGTTTTTGAAAGGCGGTCGAAATGGCTCTGTGCTGCGGCGCGCTGAAGGTTCTGCAAATCTCCCAGAGAATGGGGCCAGGGCAGCTCGGCAATGTCAACGCCACCTATTCGCCAGCAAGGCCGAGCGAGACGGTGAGCGAAGTTGATGGCAATGCCAAGCGCCGGCCGACCCGGCCCAGCAGCGAGGCACGACGGGATCAACCCGGGTAACACCATTTCGCTTTCCATGACCGTCGCGGGAACTCTCGGATTGAACAAGTACTGAGGAAAGTTTGCCGGCCCTCGCCTTCATTTCGGGCGCCGCCGCAATATGCTAGCCTGCGAAGGTCGGCGCGCATGTGCCGGGTGGCACAGGGGCTTTGATACAGAGATAGGAGCGAGGGGCATTTTTAAAGCTCGCCAGCCCGGAATTTTTACTTGGGTCTCAGGACAGCCATACCTTGAGGGGTGACAATCATCAAACTGTGCTTGCGCGAAATGCCGGACAAACCGCTGTGCAAGGGGGAGACAGAACTGATGGACAAGAACGCTGATAACAAGGGCGGTCATATCGGCCAAAAAAGGCTTACGCGCCGGGCAATGCTCACGACTGGCAGCTCGCTGGCGGCGGTTCAACTTGCCGGCAGGGTTGGTGTGCGCGGATTGGCCGCCGTGCTTGCTTCCGGAACGGCCGCGTTGGCACAGTCGGCCAGGCCCAATATTGTTTTCATCCTGGCCGACGATTTGGGCTGGAAGGATGTCGGATTTCACGGCTCTGACATAAAGACGCCAAACATCGACGAACTGGCGGAGAAAGGCGCCCGGCTCGAGCAATACTATGCCCAGCCAATGTGCACGCCCACCCGGGCGGCGTTCATGACGGGCCGCTACCCGTTCCGCTACGGCCTGCAGACCGCCGTCATCCCCCAAGGGGGTACCTACGGTCTGGCGCTCGACGACTATCTCTTGCCGGAAATACTGAAGGAGGCAGGCTATGCCACCGCCGCGAGCGGCAAGTGGCACCTCGGTCACGCGAAAACGGCGTTCTGGCCGCGCCAACGCGGATTCGATTCATTTTATGGTGCTCTGCTTGGCGAGATCGATCACTTCACGCACAAGTCGGCAAACGGTAATGCGGACTGGTACCGGAACAACGACGCCATCGAGGAGGAAGGGTTCGACAACATCCTCTTCGCTAGCGAAGCCGTGCGAGTGATCAACGGGCACGGTCAGTCAAAACCTTTGTTCCTCTATCTGGCCTTCACGTCGCCGCATACGCCCTTCCAGGCGCCGAAGGAATATCTTGAACGCAACAGCCATATCGCCGACGAGAGCCGGCGAAACTATGCAGCGATGATCTCGGTGATGGATGACGGCATCGGCAGGGTCGTCGATGCTCTCGAAACGCGTGGCATGCGCGACAATACGCTCATTGTCTTTCACAGCGACAACGGCGGTGTGGTCAATGCTTTCTTTGCGGGGGAAAGCGACGTCAAGGGCAAGCTTCCGGCCGACAACGGTCCTTACCGCGAGGGCAAGGGGACGACCTATGAAGGAGGTACGCGTGTCGTTGGCCTGGTCAACTGGCCGGGAAAGATCGAGCCTGGCACGGCCGACGGAATGATGCATGTGGTTGACATGTACCCGACCTTGGCGTCTCTGGCCGGCGCTGAGCTCGGCAAGAACAAGCCGCTGGACGGGATGGACATGTGGCCGATGCTTGGCGAAGGAAAGCCATCGCCACGCACCGAGATCGTCTACAACATCGAACCAATGACGGCCGCCGTGCGCCAGGGCGATTGGAAGCTGGTGTGGAAGACGACGTTGCCCCCGAAAGTCGAACTCTTCGATCTTTCGAAGGATACGTCGGAGACCACAAACCTTGCCGATCAGAACCCCGACATGGTGCAGAAACTGCAGGCGCGGGTCATCGAGCTCGCCTCTGAGATGTCTCCTCCCCTCATCCTGCAGGACGCCGTGCGGTTGCTCTTGCACTCGGACACCGTGCTGCCCGACGCGGCCGAAATGTTCAATGTCGGAGATTGAGTGATTGGGCGGTTCATTCAAAGGGCGAGCGGCGTGCTGGGACCGTTTCGTTCCCTCGGGGGCGGTGTGTGAACACGTTGTACCCGCCCAATCGGTCTGAGACATGACTGACACCCTCGCGGCATGGGCGCCGGTTTCCGGCATCCCATCCGACCAAAGGGGCATTCGGCATGCCTTGCTCGGCAGATATGCTTGCGCCCGCCTCGTGTGTTTTCAAGAAACCGCGTATCCGGCCGATTTGAATGGACCGGCGAGTGGCTGGCTGCCTGATCACCCGGTATCGCCTTTCAGGACGCGGTCGTCGCCTATGCGGAATGGGCCGGAAAGGAACCCTGTGAAGGCCAGCAGGAGCTCGCCGGCCGCGGCGGGCTGGATCGTACCGAGTTCGTCTGGGGTGACGACCCCTGAGGGCCAGCAGATGGCCAAAACGTCGTTGCGGGCATGTATCACCGAGACGACAACGCGGGCGACAAGTGGACTTCACCGGTGGGCGAATTTCCATCCAACGGCTATGCGCCACCATTTTACGGCGCCCATGCCTATCCCGCCCGTACGTTAGACTGCGTTTCCGGCGACGCCGGATCGTACATGAACGTCGGGAACTTCGCTCGGATCGCATCGATGATGGAAAGCGTTCCTGACAAATGTCTACGAAGAGCCGAGACAGCCTCCTCCTCGTCCCCTTCTCGGATTGCATCGACTATTGCGCGATGTTCCTGCAGAAGCGATTGGATCTTGCCTTCCATTGGAAGATTCAGCCGGCGGAGCCGGTCGAGATGGACGCTCTGCTGACGGATGACCCTCCACAGAAGAGTGTTTCCGCTCTGCTCATAGAGCACCCGATGAAATTCTCGATCCAGGGCGTCGAACGTGTCGTATGTCGAGGGATCAGCGACCGCCTGCTGCTGCCCAAGAACGCGATCCATCGCATCAGCGGTTTTTTTCGGAGAGCTCCTCGACAATCGCCGAACCGCCTCGACTTCGACGGAAAGCCGAAGAAACTGCGCCTGTCTGGCGTGATCGACGTCGATGCGGGAGACACGCGTTGCGTACTGGGGAAAGATGTCGACAAGACCATCCTCCTGGAGCCGAAGGAGCGCGTCTCGCACGGGGGTCTGGCTCACCCCAAATTCTTCCATGAGAGTTGCGCGGGAGAGAACGGTTCCCGGTTCGAGCGCGACGGTCAGGATCCTCTCCCTAAGAATTTCATGTACTTGCACCGCAACTTGCCTCGATCGGTCGAGCAAGAGGAACCCTGTTTTCGTCGCCATAAGCCGTCTCCGATTCAGTCAGGACATTACATAGCGCATATTTTGTGTTGATGCACTGATGTTTTAGTGTACTAATAACTCGACCGCGCAAGGAGGCGCGGATTCGAGCTAATCATTTTGGGAGGACAGTCATGTCCAAGTTCGCTCGCGGTCTTGCCGCGATTGCTGCAGTCGTGGGGATGGCGCTTCCTGCCGTCGCGCAGGAAAAGACGTCGATTGCGATCACCAGGCAGCCTGGCATTCTTTATCTCGCCAGCCACGTCATGGAGACGCAGAAGCTCATCGAGAAGGAGGCCGATGCTCTCGGCGTCAAGGGCGTTACCGTCGAATGGCGGACGTTCAGCGGTGGCGGTGCCCAGACCGACGCGCTGCTCGCTGGCAATGTCGACATCGTCAACACCGGTACCGGCAACCTACTTCTTCTTTGGGATCGCACCAAGGGCAAGGTGAAGGGTATCATCACAAGCTCCGCCCAACCCGTCATCATGGTTTCGAACGATCCCCGCATCAAGTCGCTCGACGACATCACGCCCCAGGACAAGATCGCGGTCCCGACGGTCGGCGTCTCGACGCAGGCCATCCTTTTGCAGATCGCCGCTGCTGCAAAATACGGTGACGACCAGGTCAAGAAGTTCGATGCCAACACGGTGCAGCTTGGCCATCCCGATGCGCTCGCGGCGATCGCCAATCCCAATCACGAAGTAAAGAACCACTTTTCCGCACCGCCCTTCCAGTACATCGAACTGAAGCAGAAGGGCGTTCACCGCGTGACCGATTCCCGGGAGATCCTTGGCGGCGGGCTCACGCAGGCTACGTTCTTCACGACCACCGGGTTTGCTGAAAAGAACCCGACGCTCGTAAAGGCTGTTCGCGAAGCGACCAAGAAGGCCATCCAGTCCATCAAGGCAGATCCAAAGGCCGCGCTCTTATCCTATAAGAAGGTGTCCGGGGACAAGACCTCGATCGACGATCTGATGTCGATCCTCAACGAGCCCGGCTTCATCGACGACTATCGCACCGATCCCCAGGGCACGATGAAGTTCGCAACCCATCTGCACAAGATCGGCACGCTCAAGACGATGCCCGCTGCCTGGACGGACTACTACCTTCCGGAATCGGCTGATCTAAACGGCAACTGAGGCGCTGGAACGCACCAGCGCGCTCGTCGCGCTGGTGCCCGGCGCAAGGACATCAAGGACATAAGGAATTCTTGCAATGCTACAAGTGACCGTCACGGCCGGGCAAAGCCTAGCCGAAACGCCAGCACGGCCGCCGCTTCTCAGCGTCGACAAGGTCACCTTGCGATACAAGACGCCGAGCCTGCTGGTCACGGCAACGGAAGGCGTCAGTTTCGATGTCTGTCAGTCCGACCGCTTCGTCCTGCTCGGGCCGTCGGGATGCGGCAAGTCCACGCTTCTGAAGGCCGTCGGCGGTTATATGAAGCCGGCGGCTGGAACGATCACGATCAACGGTAGGCAGGTGAGCAAGCCCGGCCCGGACCGGATGATGGTCTTCCAGGAGTTTGACCAGTTGATGCCGTGGAAGACGGTTCTGCAGAACGTAATGTTCCCACTGCTTGTGGCACGGAAGCTTCCGCAGAAGGAAGCCGAAGAGATAGCCAGGTCGTATATCGACAAGGTCAAGCTCACCCGCGCAGTTGACAGCTTCCCGCACACCCTTTCGGGCGGCATGAAGCAGCGCGTGGCGATCGCCCGCGGCATGGCGATGCAGCCGGACATCCTGCTGATGGACGAACCATTTGCGGCGCTCGACGCCCTCACCCGCCGCCAGATGCAGGATGAACTTCTGCAGCTCTGGGAGGACACCAAGTTCACGGTGATCTTCGTCACCCACTCGATCGCCGAGGCGATCAAGATTTCCAATCGGATTCTTCTCCTCTCCCCGCATCCGGGCCGCGTCAAGGCCGAGGTTGTCAACGCCGACGCCGCATCCAACGAGGATGGCAGTGCCGCCGCGCTGGAGAAGGAAATCCACGATCTGCTCTTCTCAGAGCCAGGTCACCGGGAGTAGAGACATGACCAAGCCACAGATCCTACTTGCCGAGGGCAATGCAGGCGCCGGCGCCCCGCATGGCAATATCGCTGCTGTCGAACAGAAGCTTTCGCCTTTCGAGGTCGTATGGGGTATCGGAGCGTTGCGAAAGGCCCTGATCATCGTCGTTTTGGCGGTGCTATGGCAAGTTTACGCCGTTCACCTCGACAATCCGCTGCTCTTCCCGACGCTGACCGACACGTTTCACACGCTGGTCGATCGGTTCGCGGACGGCACGCTGCCGTCGCGCATCTGGACGACCTTGAAGATCCTGCTGATGGGCTATGCTGCCGGTACGGTACTCGCCGCCATTCTCACGGTTCTCGCGATCAACACCCGCATCGGCACCGATTTTCTCGAGACGATGACAGCGATGTTCAACCCGCTTCCAGCGATCTCACTGCTGCCGCTCGCTCTGATCTGGTTCGGCCTCGGCGCATCGAGCCTGGTGTTCGTGCTCATCCATTCCGTGCTGTGGGCGGTTGCCCTGAACACGCATTCCGGCTTCCTTGGCGTATCGCGTACACTGCGTATGGTGGGCGCGAACTATGGTCTCACCGGCTTCTCGTATGTGAGCCGGATCCTGATCCCGGCTGCCTTCCCTTCTATCCTGACCGGCCTGAAGATCGGTTGGGCGTTCGCCTGGCGAACCCTGATCGCCGCCGAACTGGTGTTCGGCGTCTCTTCCGGACAGGGCGGCCTCGGCTGGTTCATCTTCGAGAACCGAAACCTGCTCGACATCCCCGCAGTATTCGCTGGCCTGCTGACGGTCATCGTGATCGGTCTCATCGTCGAAAACCTCGTCTTCCAGACGCTCGAGCGCCACACGATCCAGAAGTGGGGAATGAAGGAATAATCGCGGCCCGCTGGCGGCGGGCCATGACATCTCCAAACGCATGCGTGGTGTTTGCGACGCATGCCTCAGCAAGCACGACATGTGGAATGAACTCATGACGAAGAAGACACCTGATGAATTGCGATCGGCGCGATGGTTCTCGCCGGACGACTTGCGAAGCTTCGGCCACCGTTCTCGACTGATGCAGCTCGGTTACGCGGAGGAAGAGTTCCGCAACAAGCCAATAATCGGCATCCTGAACACGTGGTCGGAATTGAACTCCTGCCACTCCCACTTCAAGGAACGCGTTCAGGACGTCAAGCGCGGCGTCGCGCAGGCTGGTGGCTTCGCCGTCGAGATGCCCTCTCTGTCCGTCGACGAAAGCTTCACCAAGCCGACCTCGATGCTTTATCGAAACATGCTGGCGATGGAGGCGGAGGAATTGATCCGCTCCCATCCCCTGGACGGTGTCGTCCTGATGGGAGGCTGCGACAAGACCACGCCCGGCCTGGTCATGGGCGCGCTTTCCGCAGGGGTCCCTATGATCTACCTGCCTGCGGGGCCGATGCTGCGTGGCAATTATGCCGGCAAAATCCTGGGCTCGGGTTCGGACGCCTGGAAGTACTGGGACGAACGTCGCGCCGGCAACATCTCCGATGATGAATGGCTCGGCATCCAGGGTGGCATCGCTCGCTCGGCAGGGACATGCATGACGATGGGAACTGCAAGCACGATGACGGCTATCGCCGACGCGATGGGCCTCACCCTGCCCGGCGCTTCCTCCATCCCTGCCGTCGACGCGAACCACCAGCGTATGTCCGCCGCTTGCGGACGGCGGATCGTGGAGATGGTCTGGGACGATCTCACACCGGACAAGATCGTCACAAAAGCGTCTTGCCGGAACGCCGCGATCGTGGCGATGGCCACCGGCTGCTCGACGAACGCTGTCGTGCACCTGATCGCAATGGCACGGCGCGCCGGCGTCGACCTGACGCTCGAGCATCTCGATGAACTGGGGCGCGTAACACCGCTTATCGCAAACGTCCGCCCGTCGGGGAAGGACTACCTGATGGAGGACTTCTTCTATGCAGGAGGTCTTCGGGCCCTGATGAAGCAGTTGGACGACCGCCTTGACCTCTCGGCACTAACCGTGACCGGAAAGACGATGGGCGAGAATCTGGAAGGCGCGCAAGTCTTCAACGACGACGTCATCCGCCCGTTGAGCAACCCCGTCTACCAAGAAGGGTCGCTTGCCGTTCTTCGTGGCAATCTGTGCCCGGACGGCGCGGTCATCAAGCCGGCGGCTTGCGACCCCAAATATCATGTCCATCAGGGACCCGCGCTCGTCTTCGACAGCTATGCCGAGATGAAGAAGGCCATCGACGACGAAAATCTCGACGTCACGCCCGACCATGTGCTGGTGCTGCGCAACGCAGGCCCGCAGGGCGGCCCTGGCTTTCCGGAGTGGGGCATGCTGCCGATTCCGAAAGCGCTGATCAAAAAGGGTCACCGCGACATGCTTCGTATCTCCGACGCGCGCATGTCCGGCACCTCTTACGGCGCTTGCGTCCTTCACGTCTCGCCGGAGAGCTTCATCGGCGGTCCCCTGGCGCTGTTAAGGACCGGGGACACCGTTCGCCTCGACCTGCCGAACCGCAGCCTCGACATGCTTGTCGACGAAGAGGAGCTTTCACGCCGTAAAGCGGCCTGGCAAGCGCCCGAGCCAAGGTTCCAGCGCGGCTGGGGCTGGATGTTCTCTCGCCACGTGACGCAGGCCGACAAGGGCTGCGATTTCGATTTCCTCCAGACTGATTTCGGCCGCGCAGCGGGCGAACCTGACATCTTTTGAGGTGACCATGACCGACTACGCACTCTCCGACGAAACCCGCGCGAAGTTCAAGAAGATCTCGACGGCGTCCATCGCCACCGCCCTCTACAAACGCGGGCTGCGCAACCAGTTCATCCAAAATGTGGTCCCCGTCTCGCCGAAAGCCGAAACCATGGTAGGCCAGGCATTCACGCTGCGATACATTCCTGCCCGCGAGGACCGCAATCCGATTACCGTTTTCCGTAACGCCGACCATCCGCAGCGCGTAGCGATTGAGACGTGCCCGGCCGGTCATGTGCTTGTTATGGATGCGCGCAAGGACGCTCGGGCGGCGACTGCCGGCTCCATTCTTATCACGCGACTTGCGCTGCGCGGAGCGGCGGGGGTCGTGTCGGACGGCGGTTTCCGCGATGCAGAAGGGATCGGGGCCCTGGACATGCCGGCCTATTACGCCAAGCCCTCGGCGCCGACGAACCTGACGCTCCACGAGGCGCTCGACATCAATGTCCCGATTTCATGCGGCGACGTCGCGGTGTTTCCCGGAGACGTCCTCGTAGGTGATCGAGATGGCGTCATGGTTGTTCCGGCCGATCTCGCCGACGAGCTGGCGGACGAATGCTCCGAAATGGAGTGCTACGAAGACTTTGTTCTGGAACAGGTAAGGAGCGGCGAGCCGATCATCGGTCTGTATCCGCGAACGAAGGAAGAATACGAGCAGCGTTACGCGGACTGGCGCGCCCGCGCCAACAGGTAACAAGGACGAAGCCGAGGGGGACACCTTCTCCTCGGCTTCTACCTGATCACCGCCATTTCAGCCACGGCCGTATAGCGGCATTCCATTCGGCATGATCGTCAGGAACGGAATGACAGCATCGGACGGGAGATCGGCAAGGTCGGCAACCTGTCTTGCAACAAGTTCGACGTCTATCCGTGGTTCGGACGCGACGGTCCCGTTTGCCTGAAGCACCCCCTTTGCTATTTGCTCTGTTCTTGCAACCGCAGCGTTGCCGATGTCGATCTGGCAACAAGTCACACCAAACTTCCAACCGTCCAAGTTCAGGCTTTTTGTCAGCCCTGTGACGCCGTGCTTTGCTGCCGTGTAGGCCGGACTGAATGGGCGCGGAGCGTATGCCGAGACAGAACCATTGTTGATGATACGCCCCCCTTGGGGAGACTGCCGCGACATCCAGGAGAACGCCTCCCTCGCGCAGAAGATCGCACCCAGCAAGTTCGTCGTGATCACGTCGGACAGATCGCCGGTCGATTGCTCATGTATCGGTTTGGCCGCGATATTCGTGCCCGCATTGTTGAAGAGCAGATCGAGGCGGCTCCAGCGCTGCGCGGCGGTCGAGAAGAAGCGCGCGATCTCATCGGCATGCCGGACGTCGACAGCCTCGCACCATGCTTCGCCGTCACACATACCGGCCGTCTCATTGAGATCTGACAGCCGCCGCCCGGCTAGGCCGAGGCTGAACCCACGTCGTGACAAGGCAACCGCGGCCGCCCGGCCTATACCGGAACCGGCTCCAGTTATGATCGCTACGCGCTGCACAATAGCATCTCCTGGCCTAAACTGAGCACCTCGATTTGTGAACTCAGGCCGATAGGACTGTCGGCACGGCAACGCCTCGGCGGTCGGCGTCGCGGCAGAGCTTCTCCCACGTCGCTGCCGAGACGGGCACGCCGTTGTCAACGGCTTCGCGGCGCTTGCGAGCGGCGCTGTCGCCCGGCATGCGAACACCGTCTCGATTCCATGCTGCGGGAGGATTCGAGCGACATGCCGTCGCCAACCAGTTCGACTGCTCGGTGAAAGCATCGACGCCCGCGAAGAACTCGGGATCCATCACCTGGAGAAAGGCGCTTTGAGCAAGGGCGCCAGGCTTCGTATTTGCGCGCCCCTTGCCGGACAAACCCTGCCCCAACAGCTCGACCATCAAGGCTAGAGCGAAACCCTTATGACCTTTCAACCGCCCACCAAGGGGCATCATGGATCCGCCCCGCTCGGTAATTTCCCTCGGATCGGCCGTTGGTTCGCCAGACGCGGTCAGGCCCCATTGTTCTGGAAAGGCCTGGCCCGCCTTCGCCAGGCTCTGCGTCATGGTCGTCGTCGTGATCGAGCAGGAAACATCGATCAGGATTGGATCTGCCGACGTTGGGAACCCTGCGGCCATCGGGTTCGGGGTAAGAAGCGGCCGCGTCCCTCCATAAGGAGCGACACGGCTTGCAGCCGGGTTGGATACCGAGAGCTGGACGATCAGTCCCTTCTCGGTGACCTGCCGCATGAAGGCCGACAGCGCACAAGTATGGTGACAATTGCCGATCGCGCCAGAGACGATGCCGTACTGACGCACGCGCTCGGATGCCTGATCAAGCGCCTTCGTCAAAAGCCATGCCCCTGGCAGGAGATTTCCATCCCAGACGAACGCGGCCCCTCGGTCACTGACCACATCATAGGAACCCGTCCCTGAGAGGGATCCGTCTTCCAGCGCCTCAACATACCAGTGCAGCAGGCTGACCCCATGAGTCTCATGACCAATCATATCGCCTTCGACGAGAATGGATGCGGTCGCTGCCGCCTTGTCCTGCTCCATTCCCGCGCCGCCAAGAAGTCGTTCAGCAAAGGAGACAAGATGGTTCCGGTCAATCAAGGGCATGAAATGCTCCACCTTCAATCAGAAGGACGAGGCAAGCTTGTGGGCGTGCCTCCTCTTTATGTTGCTACTTGAAGCGGATCTGGGCCAACTGCAGCTCCGAATTCGCTGCAATCGTTGGCTTGAAGTCAAGTTTTGGCGAAACCCGAGTGAACCCGACCATGTGGAACATGGGAATATCCGCGATGATCTCATCATTGACCTTTACGAACAGCTCCTTCCAGAGCTTGGTCCGTTCGTCGCCTGTTACTTCAGTCGCCTGAGCAATCAGCGTATCGACCGCGGGATCGCGAACCATCGAGTGGGATCCGTCCGAGGCGTATTTCACGTAGGCGGTGAAAACCGGATCGCCGGTAGCGTTGTCATGCTGCGACTGCGTGAGGGTCGGACCGGCGTCGGCGACGAAGGGCGCAACAAAGTAGTTGTTCCAGACAGACACGTCATACATGTCCAGTTTGACGTTGAGACCCACTTCCTGAAGCATCGCCATAATTGCTTCCATCGCTTCGGTTGCGTTAGGATACTGTCCGTTACGTCCGATGATGCGGATTTCCTTGTCGACGGGAACTCCGTCTGCCTTGGCCTCCTCGATCAATTTCTTAGCCTTCTCAGGATCGTAAGGCCAAGGCTTGATGTCGGCGTTGTAACCCAGGGTAGTGGGAACAACAAGCTGCGTGGCGATCTTGGCCTGTTCTGGAAACAGCGTTCCCAGCATGCCCTGACGGTCGATGGCCAGATTCATCGCCTCACGTATGCGTCGATCGTTGAGAGGCGCGACGCGCGTGTCGATACGCAGCGACGTCGTTTCGGAATTCGGATAGGCGAAATCGGCCTCCTTGTTCGTGGCGTCCTGGACGGACACGGCGGGAACGATGTCAGCTTCACCGGCATCCACCATCGCCGCCGCCACTGCACTATCGGATCTGAACAGGTATTTCGCCTGCTCGACCTGTGGCTTGTCACCCCAGTAGTCCGGGTTGCGTTTCAAGACGATCGACTGGCCGACATCAAATCTATCAAAAACATATGGGCCGGTACCAATGGGCTTGCGCGTGAATTCGCCGGCCGGCGTCGCCGCCGCTGATTCAACAGGCATGATGCTCATCAGGAGAGGAAGGATCGGCTGCGGGGGATTCGTCGTGATCCGGATCGTATGCGGATCGGGGCTTTCGAATTTGAACTGGGTGCCACCGAAATACTTGCCGCCGACTTCGCAGCTCAGTTTCTTGTTCTTGTTGCGTTCGACCGTGAACTGGACGTCCTTGGCAGTGAACTCGCTTCCGTCGTGCCACTTAACGCCCGGCCGCAGCTTGAATTCCCATGTCTCGGGGCTGATCTGCTTCCATTCCGTCGCCAGCCGCGGCTTCAGTCCGCCGTTCGTGTAGTCGAACTCCACGAGCATCTCGTTTACGTTCTCGGAAAGCACACGTCCCACGTCCTGGCGCGCTGCCATGCACGGCTCGACAACGTCGACGGTCTCGGCCAGCACGATTGTGACGTCGCGCTTCTCGCTTTGCGCAATCGCTTGCGAACAGGCAAGAACTGCGAATGCCACGGAAAGATTGAATGCTGTCAAATGCAATTTCATTTTCAGGCTCCTCCCATGCACCGCCAGGCGGTGCGTCTTTGTCAACATGAAAACGGCCTGCATGGGCCGGAAACGCGATCCTCCGTCATTGCCGCGGACGAGGTTCGTGACTTTTTCAAACTAGACGGTCATCCTCCTGTGATTGGTCGTTCTTCTCGAGAAATTGCCGAAGCTTTGCCTGTTGGCCGCAATCAAGTGGCCATGCCGCGGGCGGGCGTCGCAGCCTCGAGTGCGGCGTGCATCGCCATCGATCGCCCCGGGGGAATGCAGGAGCGATTTCCTCATCGCGATCGAAGGTCGTGACAAGAATCCCCGATGCTCTGCCACCTGCTGTCATCTGACGGACTCGATCAGCGAACGCATCATGTCGACTTCCTCCTCGGTGAGATCGGTCAGGGGGGCGCGTACTGGTCCGGCGTCGAAGCCTCGAAGCCGAACTCCCGCCTTGATTGCCGAGACCGCGTACCCGCTCTTTCGGTCGCGAATCTTGGCGAAGGGGTAATAGAACTCGCGCAGCATCCGCTCGCAGGTCTCGTCGTCTCCAGCAAGGAAAGCCGCGTGAAACGCCAGGGCGGTTTCCGGCACAAAATTGAAGACGGCCGAGGAATAGGTCGGCATGCCTGCGCCGCGATAGGCCTGGGCGAAGAGCTCGTGGGTCGGCATGCCGCCGATGTATGACAGCCGGTCGCCAAGAGCGATCGTCACCCGGCGGACGGTATCGATGTCGCCTGTACCGTCCTTGAACCCTATTAGGTTCGGGCATTCTTCGGCCAGTCGTGCGAGCTGATCGGCGCAGACGCGCGCCTGCCCCCTGTTGTAGACGATGACGCCCATCTTCGTGGAGTTGCAGACAGCCCGAATTCGAGCTGCGATCCCTTCGGCGGGAGCCTCCGTCAGGTAGTGAGGCAGAAGTAGAATTCCATCGCCTCCGGCGGCTTCGATTTCGCGAGCCATGTCGCATGCCATGCGTGTTCCGTAGCCGCATCCTGCGATGACGGGTTCGGTCCCCACCACGCTCCGGGCGGTCCTGACGATCTGCGCCACCTCGGTTGGCGCTAGCGAAAACAATTCCCCCGTGCCACCGGCGACGATCAGACCCGCTACGGGATAGGACGACAGCCATTCCAGGTGTTCGGCGAATGGTCGCGCGGCAAAGCGGTCCTCGGCGTCGAACGGGGTCACCGGAAACGATAGAAGCCCGCTGCGGATGAGTTCACGAAGTTCAATGGGGGCGATCATGGCGCTCTCCTGATCAGTTGCACAGGTCTGGTGGGAGGAGTTCGGTGGGGAAATTCTGGTAGGAGACCGGATGGAAGCGTCGTGTCGACAAGGTTGCGACGCTGGTGGCGCCGAATTTGGTTGAAGCCGGGTAAGATCCGCCGTGAACCATTGGATCCACGACCTCCACGGCAGTGGGGAGCCCATTCACCGGGGCCGTGCCGGCTTTCTGCTCAAGGATGGGCAGCAGTGCCTTGGCGACGCAAAGGTCGCCGTCCTCCATATGAATAGTCGCCGTTAAGCGGCCCTGAAAGGCCTGCACCAAGTCCTTCATTTCCCGATCCGCTCTCCTTCGAGGTGCCGCTAGCTGATTTACACTAATATTTCAGTTTGTCATTTATTTCAATCGCAGTTTCGGCTTTTTTCAGTGGCATTCTTGTGCAGCAGTTTGGTGCTGATAAAGTTCTGAAAGCATTGGTTAAGGAGATCGACATGAGTTCGCCGGTAGCGGCCCTCGGCCTTTCGGCGCCTGGATTCCCCGCGATGACGGGAAGCACGGTGCAACGAATCTACGACGACCTTCGGAAGCGAATCATTACGATTCAGCTCCCGCCCGACACGATGCTGTCGCGCGCCGATCTCACCGAAACCTACGAGGTGAGTCAGACGCCAATCCGCGAGGCCATGCAGCTACTCAAGCAGGAAGGACTGGTCAGGATCTACCCGCAATCGCGCACCGTCGTGACGCGTATCGACATCCCGCAGGTGCACGAGGCTCATTTTCTGCGGGTGGCACTTGAGACGGAAGTATGTCGCAGACTTGCCGCCGATCCAGATGCGGGAACGATCACTCGAGCACGCTCGATCATAAAGATGCAGGAAGCAATCGCCGAAGACCCTGATCAGCTTGCGATCTTCCAGGAGCTGGACGAACTTTTCCATCAGACCCTCTTCGCAGGCATCAAGCGGACCGGGCTGCACCAACTGGTGCGCGAGCGCTCCGGCCATCTCGAACGCATTCGTCGCCTTCATCTGCCCGAGAACGGGAAGATCCTCAGCATTCTCGCGGGCCATCGCGCCATCATCGAAGCGATCGCGGCCCGGGACGAAAATGGTGCGGTGGAAGCAATCCGTGACCACCTGAGCCGCACCGTCTCCCGCGTAGAGGAGCTGCGCCAGGCCTTCCCCGACTATTTCGTCTAACCGGCATCAGTTCACCGGCGTCAGTAGCGGTTTCCCCGCGAAATAGGCCGCGAGGTTGTCCAGAGTAAGCTGCGCCATCCGTTCGCGGGTCTCATGGGTGCCGCTTGCGTGGTGCGGATATAAAACGACGTTGTCCAGATTGGCGAACGCCACATCGGGCTGGGGCTCGTGGAGATAGACGTCGAGACCGGCAGACGCAATGCGCCGTTCGCGCAGCGCACTGATCAACGCCGGCTCATCCACGACGCTTCCGCGAGCAATGTTGACGAAGCTCCCCGTCGGTCCGAGGGCGTCCAGGACCTCAGCCGAAATCAAACCTTCGGTCTTAGGGCCGCCCGGCGTGGAAACGACGAGCACGTCCGCCCAGCGGGCGAGCTCGATGAGATCCTGGAAGTACGCGAAGTCGACGCCCAACTTTTCCGTTCGCCCGTAGTACCCGATGGTCAGACCGACAGCTGCAAACCGCTTGGCGATCGCCTGCCCGATCTGACCAAGCCCTACGATGCCCGCCTTCTTGCCAGCCGTTGACGTCGTCAGGGGCATCATTCCTTTCCGACCCCAATCTCCCGATCGGACGTAACGATCTCCATCCACGAGCTTGCGGCGGGCCGCCAGCATCAGGAGCAATGCCATGTCGGCGACGTCGTCAAGGAGAACGTCGGACGTGTTGGTCAGCTTGACGCCCCGACGCGTCATTTCCGCGACGTCCATCTTGTCGTAGCCAGCAGACGAACAGGCCGCGAGCTTCAGGGCGGGAAGCTTTGCCAGGAGATCAGCGTCGACGGCGACATGTCCGTTGATGACCATTGCCGTGCACTTGGAGCCTGCGTCGGCGAGCATGGCCTCGCGCGCCTCTCCGTCTACCAGATCAAGGCGATGCACGGTGTACAGTTCCTCCAGCGTCGCCATCTGCTGCGGGCGGAGGGGATATGCAACGAGAACGTTTGGTTTCATGTGAGAGCAAGTCCTGTTTCATGGTATCGGGTCGCACGCTTTGCCGCTTGCACCTCCGGATCGGGATCCAGGCTCGCTGCAAGAAGCGACCGGGTGTAAGGATCGCAAGGGGTCTCGAAGATCTTCCTGACAGGCCCCTCTTCCACGATCCTGCCGGACTTCATGACTATCACGCGATCGGCGAAGTCGCGCACCACAGGCAGGTCATGGGCGATGAAGAGGTAGGAGAGGCCGAGCTCCCGGCGCAAGGAGGCCAATAGTTCGATCACCTGCGCCTGGATCGACACGTCCAGGGCGGAAACGGCCTCGTCGCAGACGATGAGCTTCGGCTCCATCGCCAGCGCTCTCGCAATCGCGATGCGCTGCCGCTGGCCACCCGAAAATTGATGCGGATAGCGAGAAGCCATCTCGGCCCTGAGGCCGACTTTCGACAAAAGCTCGGCTACCCGTTCCTTCCATCGGGGTTTCGGCAGTATCGACGGATGGATCGCCCACGCCTCGGAAATCAGCTGATAGACGGTCATCCGGGGGTTGAGCGACTGGGTCGGATCCTGAAAGACCATCTGCAGGTCTCGCCGCAGCTTGAAAAGTTCTCCGGCAGACATTTTGAGAAGATCTTTGCCGCGATAGAGCAGTTCTCCTTCGTCGGGATCGTCAAGGCGAAGAACTGCGCGCGCGAGGGTCGACTTGCCAGAGCCGCTTTCGCCGACCACCGCGACCGTCTCTCCAGGCATGATCGTCAGCTCGACGTCCTTCAGCGCCTCAAAGGTGCCGTAGCTCTTGCTAAGTCCGGTTGCGCGGAAAAGCGGTTCGCCACGACGTTCCAACTCGCCTGGCATTTCGCCCTTGCCGGGTGCTGCGGCGATCAGCTTTTTCGTGTAGGGATGCTGAGGATTGCGATATATCTCGCCCGTCCGCCCCGTCTCAACGATCTCGCCTGCGTTCATGACCACCACGCGGTCGGCGATCTCGGCGACGACGCCCAGGTCGTGAGTGATCAAGAGCATACCCATGCCGGTCTCCTGCTGCAACTCGTTCAAGAGCGCCAGGACCTGAGCCTGGATCGTGACGTCGAGTGCTGTCGTGGGCTCGTCCGCAATGAGGATGTCGGGTTTACATGCAAGCGCCATAGCGATCATCAGCCTCTGACGCTGTCCGCCCGAAAACTGAAATGGATATTTCTTCATGGCGCGGTCCGGATCGCGTATTCCCACCCGTTCGAGAAGATCGCGACTTCGTCGCTTCGCCCGCTGTTCGGTCTCGCCATGGGTCGTCATCATTTCAGCGATCTGCCAGCCGATCTGATAGACGGGGTTGAGATGGGCCAGAGGATCCTGGAAGATCATCGCAATCTTCGAGCCGTTGATCTGCCGGCGCTGTTCCTGACGCATCGTCAGCATGTCCTGCCCTTCCAGAAGGATGACCCCTGAGGTGATCTTTCCGGGCGGCATGTCGATCAGGTTCATGATTGCTGACGCGGAGACGGATTTGCCTGAGCCGCTCTCGCCAAGGATCGCCAGCGTTTCTCCACGATCGAGATGCCAGCTTACGTTCTGCACCGCCTTGACGGTCCCCGTCGCCGTATGGAACTCGATCGAAAGGTCCTTCACTTCAAGAAGATGATCAGCCATTGGTGCGCCCCTTCATTTCAAACCGCCAGCGCTGCGTCGGATCGAGCGCGATGCGGAACCAGTTGGAAACCAGATTGAGCGAGAGCGTCGTGAGGATGATCGCTAGTCCTGGCCAGAAGGACAGCCACCATGCATTGGTCAGATACGGACGCCCTTGGCTGACCATCAGCCCCCAGGTGATTTCCGGCGCCTGTATCCCTATTCCCAGGAACGACAGCGACGACTCCGCCAGCATGATGAAGGCGAAATCCAGCGTCGCGATCGTTATGAGGGTCGGCAACATTACGGGAAGGACATGACGGAACACGATGCGCATGTTCGACGCTCCCATCACCTTCGCCGCCTGCACGAACATGCGCTCCCGGATCTCCAAGGCTTCGGCCCGCGACGTACGGAGATAGACCGGTATGCGCGTAATCGCGAGGACGAGTACGATGTTGGCGACCGAAGGCTCGAGCATGTAGAGGACGATGACCGCCAGTAGCAACGAGGGGAACGACATGATCACGTCACCTAATCGCATGATCCATTGTGCGGCGCTGTTGCGGCTGTAGCCCGCGACAAGGCCTAGCGTGCTGCCGATGACGGCGGAAGCGAGAACGGCCGCGGCGGCGACCGCCACCGTGTTCTGGGCGGCGACGATCACTCTTGCAAGTAGCGGCCGTCCCAGAGCGTCTGCCCCTAGGATGTAGATTAACCCGCGGCTGAGTTCGAAGGGAGGCGCGTTGCGCCCGCGCAGGTTCATCTTGTTTGCAACATCTGCAAGTGCATACGGCCCGAAGATCGCGCAAAGAATGACCAGCACGAGAAATACGGTCGCGAAGAAAGCGAATTTGTCGGCCCACAGCATGGCGAGCCATTTTGAAAACACGCCGGCGCCACGTTGCTTCGGCTCGCTGAGTACTTGTGTGTCTGTCATGGTCATCGCTCAATACCGAATTCGCGGATCGAGGAGCGCGTAGGCTAGGTCGATCAGCAGGTTCATGAAGAAGATTGCCAACGCGGAAACCATGATGGCTGCGAGAACGACGCTAAAGTCGCGAAGAAGAATCGAGTCGATCATCAACTTTCCGATGCCGGGAAACCCGAACACCGTTTCGACCACAACCGCCCCGTTCAGGATCGACGCCGCCTGGTCCCCTATCACGGTAATCACGGGCAGCATCGCGTTGCGCAATCCGTGAACGAAGATGATCTTTTTGGATCGGACACCCTTCGCGCGCGCCGTTTTCACATAGGCGGATGAAAGCACGTTGATCATCGATCCGCGCACGACCTGCAGGATCAGGCCGAAGGGCCGCACGAACAGGACACTGACCGGTAGGATCCAGTGGGCCGCCGAACCGGTGCCGGACGTCGGAAGCCAATGCAGGTTGACCGCGAATATGACGATCGCGACGATCGCCAGCCAGAAGTCCGGCGCCGATGCTCCCACCAGCGAGAAGAACGTGGCCATCCGATCGAACAGGCCGCCGATGCGGAACGCGGCAAGCGATCCGATAACGATGGCGGCCAATGTCACGATCGTCATCGTGATGAACGCGAGCCAGAGCGTCCAGCCGAAGGCGTCGAGAACCACGTCCATGGCCGGCCTCGCCTGTCGCAGGGAACCGCCAAAGTTCAAATGGAGAAGGTCGGAGGCATATCGACCAAATTGGATGATCAAAGGATCGTTGAAACCGTGAAGTTCCCGGAACTCATTCCGCACTTCGGCCGACGCATCGAGCGGCAAGTAGAGATTTGTAGGATCTCCGGTCAGCCGCGAAAGAAAAAACACGAGGATGACCAGACCGAGCAGCGAGACTGCGCTCGCGATCGCTCGTTTGCCTAGGAACGTTTTCAAATGCAACTCCTCCCGGGGGCGCGTTTTGGACGTCGACGTCGGCGTCTCCACCCACCCAGAAGAAGCCGTTAACACCAAACCCGGCCAGCCATTCGGCCCCGAGCAAGTGAAATATTAGTGCGTCTGAAATTTTTGTGAACCATTTTTTTAACAAACCGAGAGTCCAACTGGGGTTTATCGGCGAAGGAAGCGCGCTCCTCCTGTCGCGACAAGGGTCGCTCCGAAGATCACCGCGCCACCCGTCCAGGTCGCCACCGTGGCCTGTTCTCCAAAGAAAACAAAGGCCAGCGCTGCCACGATGGGCAGCCTCAAGAAATCGAACGGCGCCAGGAACGAGGCGCTCGCACGACCGAACGCTCTCGTGATGATCGACATGTTCACGGCCCCAATTGCTCCCTGAAGGGCCAACAGACCGATCAGGGGCATGGTCGGCACGGCCAAGACCGGCAACATTGCCAGAAAGGCGAGAGGAACCGTGACGAGAAGATTCCATGCAACCAGCTGATCCGTCGAATCGCTGAGTGCCATTCGTCTCAGGATCAACTGGCTCGCCGCGGTAAGGATTGCGCCCGCAAGCGCGAACAGAAGCCAGGGGTCGAAGCTTGCCGAGCCAGGCTTGATGATCAGGACGATGCCGATGAATCCTGCGACGATGCTGGTGATGGTGGCAAGACCTACCCTCTCTTTGAGAAACAGCCACGCGCCCAACACGAGGAATACCGGCATCGTGAAGTTGATCGCAGTCGCGTCTGCGAGCGGGGCGTGTGCGAAAGCAATGAAGAGGCTGATGAGCGACGCGAGCTTCAGACTGGCACGCACGACATGCCAAAACCGATAGGGCGAAGCCCTGAGGGTGACGCGGGAAACCATCCAGGGAAGAATGACCAGTAGTCCGAAAAACGACCTGAAAAAGCCTATCATGAGCGGGTGGACTTCGCCGGCAAGCGACCTCACGACAACCGCGTCCAGGCTGTTCAGAACCGCTGCCAGGACCATCAGCGAGGCCGCAAGAAGGGTGCGTTCTCGCGATATCATTAACTCGTGATCCCAGTCATTCTCTGTGGCGCGACGTCGTTGGGCAGTGTCTTTTTCGATTGCACGGCAAGCGCCTCAATTGCTCGTTGGGGACAGCAAGAATTCGCGCGGCATCGCTATAAATTTCGCTTTGGCAGCATTTCCCGCGATCCGCGCACACGCGTACGAGCGTAGCGACCTGACGCCGGGAACCGCAATATCAGAGGACAAACCAATGTTGCCAAAACCTGGAAGCTAACAACCATTCATCGAGAAGGGCATGGTGTCGTCAGCTCTGGCGGGAGGCCGAGGAATGGCGCCGCGGGCCACCCCAGCAAACCGTAGGAGGTCGAGGACAGATTGCATGCGAAGGCTGTTGCGCGTCGACGTCAAGATGCGCCAGATATAATTCGCGTCGCCTGACCTCCTGGTCGATCCTCACGCGCTGGCGCGAGTGGGCCGGAGAGTTTTTGGCGCCATCGCTGAAGACGGCATCGCGGCTGGCCGCCCGGGCCGCACAGCGGCTACACTGCCGCAAGATCAAAAAGCAGCGATCGGCGATATTCTGGCGAAATTGCTGGCCATTCGAGGACCGTATCGCCTATCAGCCTTAGGCACTCTACCGCTCTCGGAACGAGGTATGAAGGTTCGACAGCAATGGTCCGAGGAGATATTGGAGTGCCGAGCGCCCTTCTGTCGCGATCATCACGCTTGCCGGCATGCCGGGATAGAGCTGGACGTTCGGAGCCGCCAACAGCTCCTTTGGATCAACGTCTACCGATACCGCGTAGTAGGGTACCTGGCTCCGTTCGTCCGTGAGGCGGTCCGCGGAGATGCCCGCGACCTTCCCATGGATGATGGGGAGGGTCTTCTGCTTGTAGGACGTGAAGTGGACTTCCGTGTCCATGTCGGGTTTCACGTCCGCCACGTCCTCCACCCTGATGCGTGCCTCGATGGTGAGAGGAGAGTTGTCCGGAACGATTTCGAGCAGCGTCTCGCCGGGGCGTACGACCTGGCCTTCGTTGAAAAACTTGAGGTCGACGACCGTTCCATCGGCGGGAGAGCGGATCTGCGTGTGTTCCAGCGTCGCTCGTGCAGCTTCGAGACGAGGCGTGATTTCGGCGAGGCGCGTGCGCACGTCCCGCAGCTCTTTTGCAATGTCTCCCTTGCGCTCGTTGGAAAGGTTCTCAATCTGAGCCGTCACCTCGGCGATGGATTGGCGCGACACCGCGGCGGCGGTCAGTTGCGCGTCCAGATCGCCGCGCAGTCCGCTTTCGGCCCGCTCCAACTCGTTGAGGCGGGTCCTTGTCGCAATACCCTTCTTGACGAGACGTTCCTGTATCTCGCGGTCCGCAGCATAGCTTTGCAGGCGCTCGTTTACGGCGCGTTTCTGCGCTTCGACGCCGTCGAGCTGCATCTGGAACTGAAGCATCTTCTTCGTCAGTACCTCGCCTTCGCCAGCCAATGCAGAGCGCCTGACGTTGAATTCGTTGACCTGCTCCTGAAGGATGTCGGCCACGGTCGGGTTCCGCGATCCCGACAGGCTGGCCGGCAGGACCACCGATGGCGCATTCGTCGCCTCCGCGACAAGCCGTGCCTCCACGGCGAGATACTGTATCTGCTGCTTTTCCAGTATCTCGACCTGCGCTCTCGCCTGCGTGTCGTCGAACACGGCCAGCAGGTCCGCTTGGCGAACATGGCTCCCCTCGCGAATACCGAGCCGCCGGATCGTGCCGCCGTCTTGATGCTGGATACTCTTTCGATTGCCCTGAACCTTGACCAGCCCGTCGCCCATGACTGCGGCATTCAGCGGCGCGAATGCAGCCCACGTGCCGAGGCAGCCGAAGAAGCCAAGTATGATGAACCACCCGACCCGGGCCGCCGGCCAAAAATCGTCGTCTGGTCGTTGCGTTTTCGGCTTCGGCGCTCCCCGCGAGGCGGAGGGGGTGAGAGCGGTACTTATCATTCTGCACCTGTTATTGCTGGAAGCGGGTGCTGGCTGGCATGGATGACCTTGATGTTCGGGCGGCTGGACGCCGGCGGCGCCAGGAAGCGCCGCATCAGCTCATCCCGATCTCCGAACGCCTCGACGAGGCCATCTTTGACGACCAGGAGCTTGTCCACTGCGGCGATCGTCGCACTTCTGTGAGAAATAACGACGACGGTGCGACCGTGCTCCTTGAGGCGAAGCATGCACTCCTTCAGCGCCTGATCGCCTGCCGTATCGAGGTTCGAGCTTGGTTCGTCGAGCACCACAAGGTTCGGCAATCCATACACCGCGCGCGCAAGACCAATGCGCTGACGTGTTCCGCCCGACAGCATAGCCCCACCGGGACCGAGGCGCGTGTCATAGCCCTGCGGAAGCCGAAGGATCAGTTCGTGCACACCCGCCATCATGGCCGCTTCGACGATCAAATGGTCATCGCCTGCCTCGAAGCGACAGATGTTTGCCGCGATTGTGTCAGGAAAGAGCTCTACGTCCTGCGGCATGTAGCCGAGATAGCGGCCGAGTTGCGATTTTGGCCACTGCGCGATATCGGCTCCGTCCAGCCTTACCGATCCGGCCGAGGGCGGCATGACACCGATGAGGAGCCGGGCGAGTGTCGATTTTCCCGCCCCAGAGGGCCCTATAACGCCAAGCGACTCACCGGCTTCGAGGCGGAAGGACAGACCCTTGAGGATTGGCTTCTGGCTCCCTGCGGCAAAAATCGCGTTTTCGACGCTCAACGTTCCTTTGGGTCTTGGCAGCGAAAGTCCCTGCCGTTCGGGCGGCACGGCGGCCAGCAGCCGGTCGATGCGGGCATACGCGTCGCGGGCGGAAACGAAGCTGCGCCAATGCGCCACGACCTGCTCGATCGGTTGGAGCGCGCGTCCCAAAAGCATGGAGCCTGCAAACATGATGCCCGCGGTCGCCATGCGCTCGATGACGAGGAAGGCACCCAGCCCAAGCACCAGCGACTGCATCGACATCCTGACGAACTTGATGATGCCGCCGATGAAACCGCCTCGATCACTCGCCTGCAACTGACGATGAAGCATGAGATTGCGGTCGTCGGACCAACGGACGATCAGGTTGGTCGCCATTCCCATGGCGTTGACGGCTTCGGCGTTGCGCAAACTTATGTCGGTGAACGCGTAGTTCCGGTTCGAGGCGTCTCCTGCCTCGCTGAGGGACTTGCGCAGGACCAGCTCGTTCATGACCGCGAGCGAGCCGATCACCACCCCTCCGCAAAGCGCGAACGCGCCAAGCAGGGGATGAAGGAGAAAAAGGACGACGAGGTAAATCGGCACCCACGGAAGGTCGAAAAGGGCGGTGACGCCGCCGCCTGTCGCGAATTGCCGGATCGTGTCGAGATCCCGCAATGGTTGGCTGCGCGACTCCGGGCGCTCCAATGATGCTAGCAGGAGCCGCTGCGACAGAAGTGCGTCCATTCGGATGCCCGCACGGCTGAGAATGCGACCGCGCACCATATCCAGACCGACCAGGCAGACATAGGCGACAAGAAGTATCAGGCTCAGCATGACCAGCGTGGTGACGCTGCCGCTCGACATGACGCGGTCGTAGACCTGCAGCATGTAGATCGGCCCGGCCAGATACAGCAGGTTGACCGCCAAGCTGAAAAAGCCAGCGACGTGGTAGTACCGTCGCAACTGGTGGGCGATCGCCCTTAATTCCGGATTCCTGATCATCATCGCCCGCAACGCTCGAGCCGATGCTCCTTTTGAAGATCGGCCACATACAGAAAGGGGCCGTGTCATTGCTTGATGACACGTTGCCCTCGGGGAGCGGAGGGCGCGTTGGCGTCCTCCGCCTGTTCGATGTGATGATCAGGCCCAGTGCCAGTAGTCGTAATTGTAATCGAGGGCAACCTTCACGCCATCGGTGGGCTCAGTCTGACCGTTGAAGCCGATGTTGTAGTCAACCTTGTTGTCGTTCAGGGCACCGTCGAGCAAAGTGCGGCTCTCCGTGGTGGCGGTTTCGTCGAGATTGACAGCGCCACCCACAAATTCCACCGTGTTGCCGTCGGAGACGGTGACCTTCTCATTCCCCGTCAACCCGCTTTCCGTCGCGGTCAGTTTGGCCGAAGTGATGGTGAAATCGAATCCGTCTTGCTGTTCGGCGAAGGTCGGGGTCAGGACGTTGCCGTTGAGGTTACCGCCACCGGCCGTCGAATCCGACCGAAGATAAGTCTGCTCGACATGGCCCGTCCCGCTGGCCTGATAAATGTCGGCAGTGCCCTCGATGTCGATGTAGGCGGTATTGGAGACCGTATGACCGTTGCCGTCATTGATATCGTAGGTGACAGACAGTCCCAGATGGTCGCCTGCCTTCAGCCCGTCCAGATCACGGTGGTTCTGATCGATGACGAGATTGCCGTCGACGATCGAGATGTAGCTCGGCTGGGTGATTTCGATGTGATCCTTGTCGAAGAAATGATAGCTGCCCGTCGTCAGCGTGTCTCCGTCAGGATCGGATGCGCCTTCCAGCAGATTTACGACCTTGTGGTCTTCGACGGTGCCGTTGCTGAGGACATGGCCCGCGTCGTAGGTCGACTGCGTCTCAGTCGCCGTCACATGGATTTCGGAAACGGTCGGTGCCTCGTTCGGCTTGGGCGGGTTCGCCCAGTCGGCGTGGTAATCTTCAGGCGCGTGCGTCGAGGTGTAGAACTCCCGCGTATGGTACTGTCCGTTTTTCCCAGAATCCTTCCAGGTTTCGGTGTCGAGACCGCCGAGCATGTCCTTGATCGAAATGGATACGCCATTGACGAGGACCGTCGGGTCGGGGTCTTTGATCGCACTGCCAAGAACGGCACCCGTCTTGCTCTGCGCAGAGCCTTGCAGGTCGGCGAGTTGGAAATTGCCCGAAGAGATCGCGTCGACGACGGCCTTTGCTGCGTCAAGGGAGACGCCAGGCTGTTTTGAATAGATGAAGCCCACGTAGTCCGCCAGCGCCTTCACTTCGGCTGACAGAGCGGCCTCATAGCTCGATGAGAGTTGCCCCTGGAACGACGCAGTATTATTAGCGTTGTACCCGTTATGTGCAAAATCTGTAGTAAAAAAATCCATTTACTGCCCCCAGATGGGCCACGCTCCCCAATATCTTCGCGCGACCACGTTAATCACCCGGCAACTATATTTTTCAGAACTTTACCGTCAACAGCTTTATTTGGGCATACTTAATTATACAGGATCGCATCAAGAAACCCTCGGACACGACTATATTCTACAAAGCACCACCAAAATGCCCGAGGTCGACCTTCGGGCTCCAGGGTCCGGAACGGTTCTGACCATTGCGAGCGTTTTATGGTTGAACATTGTTACGCGGCCACGTGGCGGATAATGCTCGTACGCGATGCATAACCTGCCGCAAGATCCGATCGTTCCTCATCCACGGGGTGGCTTCTGGCGCTGCGATGGCAGACCACATCGTTACATCGATGCGAGAGAGCATAGATGCGAGCTTGTGAGTAAGTCTTCATGAGAGATAGCTGATGAAACGTTCCGCAGCCGGAGGAAGAGTTGAGCGGCTGCGCGTCAGCAGGTAGAGGGAGCGCACGAGGCTGAAATCGGCAATTGGGCGAAAGACGATATCGTCGCTTTGGATGACTTTTGCTGCGTGCAGGGGCAGCAATGCGACACCGGCATTGCGACTGATCAAGGTCAGTTGCGCGATGGTGCTGAAAGTCTGTATGCGACCGACCGTGAGGCTCGATGGCAATCCAGGGCAATCGGCAAGCATCCTTGCAATGCCGGCCTGTCGATCGAGCGCGATCACATCCTGTGGATTGATATCGGCCAGGACAATCCGACGTGATGACCGCGCAAGATGATGATCCCGATGGCAAACGAGGCCAAACGGATCCTCGCTGATCTTTCGTCCCTCCAATTCGCCCGATTCAAAGCCTGGCCCGGCAAGGGCGAAATCGAGCGTTTTGTTGATCACCATGCCGGCCAAGCGCTCGGCCACGTCATCATGGACGACAATGTCAATTCCCGGGTGCTCGGCGCGAAACTTCGCAATCGCCTCCGAGAGCGGGGTCAGGACGGCTGAGGGCGCTGCACCAATCGCCACGCGGCCGCGTTTGAGGCCGCCGACTTGTCTAAGGTTTGTCAGCGAAAGCTCGAAACGATCGAGAAGGTCGCGAGCCCCCTCGAGGAACGCTTCGCCGGCTTCTGTCGCGGTTACCGGACGCGTCTTTCGATCGAAGAGCGCTGTTTGGCACTCGACTTCGAGTATCCGGATCGTCTCGGTCAGGGCAGACGGCACGACGCCAAGCCGCCGCGCCGCCCGGCTGAAGGATCCTTCCTCCATGACAGTGAGCGCCGCGCGAAGATGGCGGAGGCCTATGTTCGTATTTTCTGAAAACACTTTCATATGTTTCTAATTATATGAACTCTCCAATTGTGGTTCAATACCGGCTTTCCACATTTATCCGGATCGACCGCGATGCTACACCAAACTGTCAACACAAAATCCTATCATGTTGCTCTTGAACGGCTTCGCCCCCTGCTGACAGACGCGGGATTTCGAGGCGACATCGCAGCCGATGCCGCACTGAAGGCGGCCATGTCGACGGACAACAGCATTTACACCATCATGCCGGATATCGTTGTTGCTCCACGTGACGGCGACGACGTTCGACGGCTGATGCGCGTCCTCGATGCGGAGGATCTGCGGGGCGTTCCCGTGACAGCGCGCGGCGGCGGCACGGGTACGAATGGCCAGAGCCTGAACACCGGCATCATCGTCGATTTTCAAAAGCACATGAACCGTCTCCTGAACGTGAACGTCGAGGAGCAATGGGTGGAGGTTGAGCCCGGCATCGTTCTTGACGAGTTGAACGCGCAACTGGCGGCGACCGGCCTGTTCTTCGCGCCGACGACCTCGACGGCAAGCCGCTGTACGATCGGCGGCATGGTCAGCACGGATGCATCCGGAAAAGGATCGAGGCACTACGGCAAGACCGGCGACAACGTGCTTGGAATGGAGATCGTCCTTGATGGCGGCCGAACACTGGATAGTACGACGCCGGCACCTGATTGGGCGACGGCCATGCTGTCTGAGATCGAAGAGGCTTGCACGTCTGGCCGTGATGCCCTGCTCGACCGGGTCCCGGCGCTTTCGCGAAGGTTTACCGGATATGACCTTGAGCGCGCAAAACAACCGGAACGCGATCTCCAATGGTGGCGCCTGCCGATCGGTGCGGAGGGCACGCTCGGACTGGTCACGCGGGTGCGTCTGCGCCTGTTGCGCAAGCCGAAATTCAAGCGACTGGTCGTCATTGGCTTTCAGACATTCGCCGCGGCGCTGGATGCCGGAAGCGCC
This sequence comes from Rhizobium sp. R711, assembly GCF_002211365.1. Lineage (GTDB taxonomy): Bacteria > Pseudomonadota > Alphaproteobacteria > Rhizobiales > Rhizobiaceae > Rhizobium. The sequence continues at coordinate 88,411 of NZ_LOKZ01000001.1, forward strand.
CTCCTCGCGCATGATCCCCTGGCAATCGAGGTCATGGACGAATGGGTACAGGCCCTTGCCGACAAGGCCGGAATTCTGCAAGCTCTGCCTGCCAGCCTGCGTGCTCGTGATGGCCAGCCGATCGCCTACAATTTCGTCGAGTTCGTCGCAGACGACGAGGCAGAGCTGATGCGGCGGGTCGAAGCGCTGCGAAAGAGCGCACTGACGCTTGCCGGTGCAATCGCAAGCCACGTCGCCATTGACGATATCGAAATGGCAGCACTCTGGCAGGTCAGGGCGGCAAGCGTTGGCTTGCTCGGCAAGATCAGTGGCACTCGCCGACCGATCGCTTTTGTCGAGGACTGCGTCGTGCCTGTCGAACACCTTGCACCCTTCGTAAAGGACTTCACGGCGCTGTTGAGCGGCAATGGCCTGACCTATGGCATGTACGGGCACGTCGACGTCGGCTGTCTGCATATCCGACCCGCGCTCAATATCGATCGCGAGGAAGACCGGGCAATCATGAAGTCGATTTCGGACGGCGTCTTCGAATTGACGCGCCGGCACGGCGGTATTTTCTGGGGAGAGCACGGCAAGGGCGTGCGTGGCGCCTATCTGGCGGAGTTCGTCGGCGCTGTCGCATATGATGCGTTTTGCCGTGTCAAACGGGCATTCGACCCACAACATCGTTTCAATCCCGGCAAGCTCGTCGGTGATCCGGGGTCTCTTCTGGGCATCGAGACAACTCCGTTTCGCAGCGTCAATACCGAGGAGAACGATCCTCTCAGCCTTGCCTTCAAGTGCAACGGCAATGCTCAGTGCCTGAGCTACCAGCGCAGCAACGTCATGTGCCCGTCGTTCAAGGTGACACGGGATCTGCGCCACTCTCCAAAGGGCCGTGCCGACGCTCTCAGGCACTGGCATCAGGCGCATCGGCAAGCTTGCGTGACCGAAGAGCTGGAGGGCGATGTCCTGTCCGCGCTCGACGGATGCCTTGGCTGCAAGGCCTGCGCCACAAGCTGTCCGGTACAGGTCGACATACCGGAGATGAAATCGCATTTCCTCGATCGGCTCCATTTCAAGCGCCGGCGTGCGCTTGCCGACAAGGCAGCGCTGCTGCTGGAGGAATACTCCCCCATCGTCGTCCGTTTGCGAAAGTCCGCGGCGGCATTTGCAAGGCTCGTCAACCCGTTGATGGAAAAATTCGCCGGACTGCGCGACCTGCCCCACCTGGCCTTTGATGACGTGGGCAAGGGTGGGTATCGGACGTTTGGCGCCAAGGCGATCGCCAAACGTCAATGGCATGAGAACACGGTCTTTATCTGGCAGGATCCGTTTACGAGCCTTTTTGACACCAAGGCCGCATTGGCACTCGCAGACGGGCTTCGTGGCTTCGGCTATCGCCCGGCCTTCGTGGCCATGCGCCCGGGCGGCAAGGCAGCCCATGTTCTTGGCGACAGAGCCCGCTTCGTCAGGCAGGCGCGGAAGCTTCGATTGGCAATCGACACGGTTGGAGCATCCGGACGACCGATGGTGGGCGTCGATCCGGCCTTCGTCATGATGATCCGGCAGGAATGTCCAAAGGCCGGCCTGACGGGCCAGCCGGTGATGTTGATTCAGGAGTTCCTGGACAAGGAAATCGCACGGGGGCGCGCCCTGCCGAAACTGGCCACGGCACGGCTGCCGCGCAAACTGTTCCTTCACTGCAGCGAAAATGCCGACGCCGGAGCGACGGCCTGGAAGTCGGTCTTTGCCGCATTCGGCGCACCGGTTGAAATTGCCGCTACCGGATGCTGCGGTATGGCCGGGTTGTTCGGCCATCAAGAGCGGCACCAAGCCCTCAGCAGAGCCACGTTCGACCTTTCCTGGAAAGGACAGCTGCAGGGCGAAGAGGAGGCAATGATTTCCGGCTTCTCATGCCGTTGCCAGACGAAGCGATTCTCTTCTATTCGGGGGGCACATCCTATGCGATGGATGGCCGATGCGATCTGTGCCGAGTGACGCCAGCCTGCGGCGCGAATAGATGAGGCGATAATGTATGAGATTGATGCCCTCGACCGCAAAATCATCCGGCAGTTGCGGTTGAACTCCCGTATATCCAATGTCGATCTCGGCAAGGAGGTCGGCCTGTCCGCCTCGGCTTGCCTGCGCCGGATTGCGCTCATGGAAAAAGCTGGAATTATAAAGGGATATACAACGCTTATTGATGTGCTTGGTGAGGAAGCCATTGCCGTGATCATCCAAATCACGCTGGAGCGTCAGACAGAAGAATATCTGAACCGCTTTGAAGCGGCCGTCCGCAAATACCCGGAAATACGCGAGTGCTTCCTGATGACGGGCGGCTCGGACTACCTCTTGCGCATCGACGTCGAAAGTGCCGGCGCTTTTGAAAGGATCCACAAGGAGATCCTTTCGGTCCTGCCCGGTGTACTGCGCATCAATTCCAGTTTCTCCATCCGCAATGTACTGTCGGCGCGTCAAAAGTAGATAGTTGAGCTCCGAGGCGGCGATTTGGGCTGTCGTCGCACCTTACGCCATAAGGATCGCAAGACGGCGCGGCGCGTCAATGCTAGCCTGGCAACGGGTCAGTCGGATTTGGGTAAAAGCATGTATGACTATTGCATCATTGGAGGTGGCATCGTCGGCTTGGCGGTTGCCATGGCGCTTCAGCAAAAAATACCTGGCGCCAGGATCGTCGTCCTCGAAAAAGAGACGGAACTTGCAAGACACCAGACGGGTCACAACAGTGGCGTCATCCATGCCGGCATCTATTATGCACCGGGCTCACTGAAGGCGAAACTCTGCCGCGAGGGGGCGGAAGCGACCAAGCGCTTCTGCAGCGAAAATCGCATTCCCTTTGAAACCTGCGGGAAATTGTTGGTTGCGACCGACGACAGGCAAACGCAGCGGATGGAGACGCTCGAGGAAAGAGCGCGCAACAATGCCATCGACCATACCAGATTGTCGACGGCAAAGCTGCGAGCCGACGAGCCCAATATCGCCGGTCTCGGCGCCCTCCTCGTTCACTCCACGGGCATTGTCGACTATGCGGTTGTCTGCCGCGCCATGGCGCGAAAATTCGAGGAAGGAGGCGGTGAAATCAGGCGCGGTGTGGCTGTCAGGACGATTGACGAGCGAGAAAAAAACGTGCGCATCGAAAGCGCCTCCGGAACGGTGGAAGCGCACAGACTGGTTGCCTGCGCCGGTCTCCAGTCCGACCGCATTGCCTTGATGGCCGGCGTGAAGATCGAGCATCGGATCGTGCCGTTCCGCGGCGAATATTACACATTGCCGGCTTCCAAAGCGAAGGTGACGCAGCGCCTGATCTATCCGATTCCCGACCCGGACCTGCCGTTCCTTGGCATCCACCTGACGCGAACGATCGATGGCGGCATGACAGTTGGACCGAACGCCGTACTTGGCTTTGCGCGCGAAGGCTACGGCAAAGGCAGTTTTGTACTCAAGGACGTCGCCGGCATGGCATCGTTTCCCGGCTTCTGGAAAATGGCGCGGAAGAACTGGCGTTCGGCGATGTCCGAATTTGCCAACTCCGCATCACGGGCTCGTTATCTGGAGGAATGCCGGAAATATTGCCCTTCGCTGACGATCGACGACCTGCAAAAGCCACAGGCTGGCATACGCGCGCAGGCGGTGATGGCCGACGGAAGCTTGGTGCACGACTTCCTCTTCAGTGAAACCGAACGCATGCTGCATGTGTGCAACGCCCCCTCGCCCGCAGCGACCTCGGCCATCCCGATCGGCCGCATGATCGTCGATCGGCTCCTCGAAGGCAGCACCGCGACGATCAGGGCCTCCCCCGCCAGCAAGGAGGCCCGACCTTAGGCTTTAGGGTCGTATGGCCAGGTGAGGTCAACCGGTGAGGTGATCCACGCGACCTTAGCTTGCGACCTCGAGACTTTTCCGATCGTGGGTCGGATCCGCAGCGTTTGCTTTGCCTGGATGATTGAAAACGTCTCCAACCCCCTTGCGGCCCGCGCCGCTGACGCAAATCGCTTCCCCCGCAAGCCCATGGCTGTCTTGAACCCCAACATTGACGTCCTTGGGGGCAGATTAGATGGAAATGCATGGGCCGAGCATCAAGCAACAATGAATCGGAAGACAAAAAAGTATCGGTATGCAGGAGCAAATGTGGTGGAGCGGTCTGTCATGTCCGGCTAAACTTCTTTTAGGGTCGCGGGATGAAACCGGAAGAGCTTCACCCGCCTGGACCTGATAAGCGCGTAAGACCTGGGAGGGTCGTCGTCATGAAAGATGCATCCGAGCCCGATCTGGAAGTCGTCCAGATACGTTCGGGCGAGTCCTTCAAGATGTGGTCGCACGGCTATCCCTATCATACGGTGCGGTGGCACTTTCACCCCGAGTATGAAATCCACCTCATCACCGAAACTTCCGGCTGCTATTTCGTGGGCGATTTCATCGGTGATTTCCAGCCGGGGAACTTTGTCATGACCGGGCCGAACCTGCCACACAATTGGGTGAGCGAGGTTCCAGATAACAGACGCATCGAGCAACGCTGTCTTGTCTTGCAGTTTTCCGAGCAATTCATCGATGGCCTGCTTGCCATCCTGCCGGAACTCAAAGGGTTTCGCTCGGTGTTGGCCGACAGCCGTCGCGGCGTCCTCTTTTCTGTTGAGACTGCCGCACTCGCAAGACCTATCATGCAGGAGATGATGGATGCGACCGGTGCGCACCGGATCGCGCTTTTCATGCAGCTCGTCGAACGTCTGACATCTGTGAACGATCGTGTCGCGCTGACGACGTCCGATTACCAGCCTGATCCGTCCGGTTACATGTCGATCGGCACCAACAAGGCATTGGCATTCATCCGCGAACGACTGACGGAGCCGTTTTGCGAAACCGACCTGGCAGCGATCGCCGGTCAGACGCCGAGTGCGTTCTCGAGGTCGTTCAGGAAACATACCGGCTTCTCGGTGGTTCAATATGTGAACCGCTTGCGCATCAATCTCGCCTGCCAGCTGTTGATGAGCAGCGAGGACATGCCAGTGATCGATATCTGCTACGCATCCGGGTTCAACAACCTTTCGAATTTCAACAGACACTTTCTTGCGCAAAAAGGGATGCCGCCCTCAAGGTTCAGAGCCTTGCGGGCAGAAAACGAAAAAGCGGTGGAGGCCGCCTAACCAGGGAGGACAGGGAGGAGAAAACACACATTGATGACGCCTTCGAACGGAGACCGTGGCGGCCTTCGGAGGGGAACGCTTGTCTTCAAATTCAGGTGCGCCAGCAGCACGACCGGCGATGGTCTTGGACCGGGTTCGGTGACGGCTTTGTGCGCGTTAACTCAGGCTCGCCACACATGAGACGGTAACCGCAACAATCGATCTCTTCAATGGAGAAACCGAAATGACGCAACTTTCAATGAAATTCGCAGGCCCTGCAATCCTGGCCCTTGGCCTTCTCAGCGCAAGCTGCGTTTTTGCACAGTCGGCCAAAGTGACGGATGCAACCGTCGCTTTCCTCATGCCTGACCAGAGCTCGACGCGTTACGAAGAGCATGACTTCCCAGGCTTCCAGGCCGAAATGGCAAAACTGTGCGCCGGCTGCAAGGTCATCTATCAGAACGCCAATGGGGACGCATCACGTCAACAGCAGCAATTCAACTCGGCGATTTCGCAGGGTGCCAAGGCAATCATTCTCGATCCCGTCGACTCGACTGCTGCGGCCTCGCTGGTCAAGATGGCCCAAAGCCAAGGTGTCAAGATCATCGCCTATGATCGCCCAATTCCGTCCGCAGCAGCCGACTATTATGTCTCCTTCAACAACGAGGAGATCGCCAAGATGATTGCCGCATCACTTGTCGAACATCTGAAGAAGAACAACGTCAAGCCAGGGGATGGTGGTTTGCTCGAGATCAACGGCTCGCCGACCGATGCGGCCGCTGGCCTGATCAAGAAGGGTATCCATGCCGGCATCGCGGAAGGAGGCTATCAGGTGCTGGCCGAATACGACACACCGGAATGGGCGCCGCCGAAAGCGCAGCAGTGGGCAAGTGGGCAGATCACGAGGTTCGGCAAGAAGATCATTGGTGTCGTGGCGGCCAATGACGGTACCGGTGGCGGTGCCATCGCAGCCTTCAAGGCTGCCGGCGTAGACCCGGTCCCGCCGGTGACGGGCAATGATGCGACCATTGCCGGCCTGCAGCTGATCATTGCTGGCGATCAGTACAACACGATTTCCAAGCCGAGCGAGATCGTTGCTGCCGCGGCTGCCAACGTCGCAATCCAGCTGCTTTCCGGCGAGACACCGAAAGCGGACACGAAGCTCTTCGACACCCCGACCCAGCTCTTCAAGCCGGCTCTGGTGACGGCGGACAATCTCAAGGCCGAGATTATCGACAAGAGTGTCAACGGCAAGCCGATCCAGACGCCTGAGCAGCTGTGCGGGGATCGCTACGCCGAAGGTTGCAAGAAGCTCGGCATCGGCAGCTAAGAACTCCTCCCGAGGGCCCTCCGGCGCGTGTCGTCGGGGGGCTCATTGCAAGTCGCAATAAGTCAATGCGGAAAGGCCTGCCTCGATGACGGACAAACAACAGGATGCGGCCCCAATCGGCGAGCTGGTGCTCAGCCTGCGTGGTGTCTCCAAGAATTTCGGCGCCGTATCGGCCCTGACGGATATCGATCTCGACGTCCATGCGGGCGAAGTCGTGGCCTTGGTCGGCGACAACGGCGCGGGCAAGTCGACGCTCGTCAAGATCCTTGCCGGCGTCCATCAGCCAACGTCGGGTACGATCATGTTCGCCGGAAAAACGGTCACCCTTGCTGATCCCAGTAGCGCCCTTAATCTCGGCATCGCGACGGTTTTTCAAGACCTTGCGCTTTGTGAAAATCTCGACGTGGTGGCCAACATCTTCCTCGGCCGGGAAACCAGTCCCTTGAAGCTCGACGAAGTATCGATGGAAGTACGCTCCTGGAAGCTCCTGAACGAGCTGTCGGCACGCATCCCCAGCGTCCGCATTGCGATTGCCTCGCTTTCCGGCGGTCAGCGTCAGACAGTGGCGATTGCGAGATCACTGTTGTTGGAGCCGAAGCTCATCATGCTTGACGAGCCGACGGCCGCCCTCGGCGTGGCGCAAACGGCGGAGGTCTTGAACCTTATCGAACGGGTCCGCGACCGCGGTCTCGGAGTAATCATGATAAGCCACAATATGGAAGACGTCCGGGCGGTGGCAGACCGCATCGTGGTGCTGCGTCTCGGCCGCAACAACGGAATATTTTATCCCGACGCGACCAACCAGGAACTGGTCAGCGCCATCACCGGGGCTGCCGACAACTCCGTTTCGCGAAGGGCAAGCCGACGCCAGGGGCCGCGCGCGATCACAGAGGAAAAGAACCCATGAGCGGTAACGCCAATCAGAATGCCCAATCAGCACCGTTGCTGGATAGAAACGATGTCCGCGTCAAGCACGAAACAGGTGCTACCGGCGCTATCCGGGCCTTTGCAGATCGGGTGAAATCAGGCGATCTCGGGTCCCTGCCAGTCGTCGTCGGTCTGGTTCTTATCTGGACGGTGTTTGCGTCGCTCAATCCGGTGTTCCTCTCGGCCAACAATCTCGTCAATCTGCTTTTCGATGCATCGACTGTGGGCGTCATTTCGCTTGGCATCGTCTGCATCCTGATGGTTGGTGAGATCGACCTGTCCGTCGGCTCGATCAGCGGCTTTGCTTCGGCGCTGGTCGGGATGCTGTGGGTCAATGAAGGGTGGCCGGTGGCGCTGGCGATCGTCGCTGCACTTGTCGCCGGTGGGACCATCGGCGCACTCTATGCGCTGCTCTTTAACCGCCTGGGGATGCCAAGTTTCGTTTCGACACTGGCTGGCCTTCTCGCGGTCCTCGGCATGCAACTCTACCTGCTCGGCGCGACCGGTTCGATCAACCTGCCATACGGTTCGGCGCTCGTGAACTTCGGGCAGCTGCTCGTCATGCCGGATCCGGTTTCCTATGGTCTTGCTGCCATTCCCGGGATCGTGCTGTTCGTGACCGGTTACCGGACTGTCTTGCGCCGCCGAAAGGCCAACCTGTCCTCGCAGTCGCTTGGCGGTCTCATTTTCCGCGCGATTTTAATTACCGCGGTGCTGGAGGCGATCGTCTTTTATCTCAACCAGGACCGCGGCATTCCATGGATGTTTGGTCTATTTGTCGGCCTGGTCGTTGCGATGAGCTATGCGTTGACCCGCACCAAATGGGGCCGCTCGATGACAGCGATCGGTGGCAATCGCGAGGCCGCGCGCCGGGCCGGCATCAATGTTCGCATGATCTATACAAGCGCCTTCATGCTCTGCTCGGTGCTGGCTGCCTTGGGCGGCGTATTGTCTGCCGCGCGCCTTGCATCGGCAAGCCAGCAGGCTGGAACAGGCGATGTCAACCTTAATGCCATCGCAGCTGCCGTCATTGGCGGAACCAGCCTTTTCGGTGGTCGCGGCAGCGCCTATTCGGCACTGCTCGGCATCATCGTCATTCAATCGATCGCCAACGGCCTGACGCTGCTCGATCTATCCTCGTCGCTTCGCTACATGATCACCGGGGCCGTTCTTGCCATCGCCGTCATCGTTGATTCCCTCGCACGCCGTTCTCGCGTGTCCCACGGGCGCGCCTAAAACCCAGGCAAAAGGTTAGGAATGCTATGAAACAGGAACTTGCTGGAAAGGTCGCTGCAATCACTGGTGCGGCCTCGGGAATTGGCCTTGAATGCGCAAGAGCATTGATCAGTGAAGGCGCCGAGGTCGCCCTCATCGACCGGGCAGCAGATTCATTGACGCGGATCTGTGCGGAACTGGGACCCCAGGCATTCCCGCTGGTTGTCGACCTCACCAACACTGAAAGTGTTGCGACGATGATGCCGCAGATCCTCAAAACGTTCGGCAAGCTCGACATCTTTCACGCCAATGCGGGCGCCTATATCGGCGGAGACGTGGTCGAGGGAGATCCCGATGCGTGGGACCGCATGCTGAACCTCAATGTCAATGCTGCCTTCCGTTCGGTTCACGCCGTGTTGCCGCATATGGTCGAGCGTCAGAGCGGCGACATCATCATGACGAGTTCGATTGCCGGTCTGGTTCCGGTCGCCTGGGAGCCGATCTACACTGCCTCCAAATTCGCGGTACAGGCATTTGTGCACACGGTTCGCCGACAGGTAATGAAACATGGCATTCGCGTGGGCGCTGTTGCGCCGGGGCCGGTCGTGACTGCCCTGATCAGCGACTGGCCGAAGGCAAAGCTTGAAGAGACAATCGCTGCGGGAGGCCTCATGGAGGCGAGTGAAGTGGCAGAGGCCGTGATATTCATGTTGTCGCGGCCACGTAATGTGACAATCCGCGACCTCGTCATTCTGCCACACAGCACGGATCTCTAATCATGGCACGCCACTTTCTCGGAATAGACGTCGGCACCGGCAGCGCGAGGACCGGAGTGTTCAGCGAGACCGGTGATTTGCTGTCATCGGCGAAGCACCCGATCGCGATCTGGCATGAGGCCGGCGGCGTCGTCGAGCAGTCCAGTGAGGATATTTGGCAGGCAGTATCGCGAAGCGTTCGCCAGGCAGTCAAGGATGCGGGCATTGATCCAGCCTCCATCGCCGGAATCGGCTGTACCGCTACCTGCTCGCTGGTTGCCGTCTTGGAGGACGCACGTCCGGTCAGTGTCAGCACGTCTGGAAACGCCAGCAGGAACGTCATTGTCTGGATGGACCACAGGGCCGTTGCGGAAGCCGACGAGATCAATGCCGGCGGGCACGGCGTGCTCAACTATGTCGGCGGCCGCATCTCGCCGGAAATGCAAACGCCGAAGCTCCTGTGGCTGAAGCGGCACCTTCCGGAGCAATACCATGCAGCGACCCACTTCTTCGACCTGTCCGACTTTTTGACCTGGCGTGCGACCGGCAGTCTTTCGCGATCGGTCTGCACGGTGACATGCAAATGGACCTATCTGGCACATCAGGGGCGCTGGGACGTTGACTATTTTCGCTCCATTGGCCTTGAGGATCTGGTTGCCGGTGGTTTGAAGCGGATTGGGACCGATATTGTCATCCCGGGCGCGGCACTTGGCACGGGTCTTAGCAGCCAGGCGGCAGCCGATTTCGGTCTGCTGGTTGGCACACCGGTTGGCGCAGCCCTCATTGATGCTCACGCCGGCGGCATCGGGACCCTTGGCGCGGTCGAAGACGGAGCGTCCGACGCAATCTCCATCGGCCGCCGCCTGGCCTATATCTTCGGCACGTCGGCATGCTCGATGGCGACCACAGAGCAACCGACCTTTGTCGACGGCGTCTGGGGTCCGTATTTTTCAGCGATGGTGCCCGGCCTATGGCTGAACGAGGGTGGACAGTCGGCGGCAGGAGCCGCAATCGACCACCTGGTCACCATGCATCCGGCAGCCGCTGAAATTAAGGCGCGCGCCAATGCCGAGGGTCTTTCGCTCGTTGGCTATCTGGAGCGGGCAGCCGCTCGCGCTGGTGATAATGCTGCCGATCTGGCCGGGAGCATTATCGTCGTGCCCGAATTCCTCGGCAACCGCGCGCCTTTTGCCGATCCAGATGCGCGCGCATTGATCGCGGGGCTAACGCTTGATGACGACGAGACATCGCTGGTTGCGCTTTATGTCGCTGGCCTTGCCGGGCTCGGCTACGGGTTGCGACAACTGCTTGACGCTTTGGCCGACAAGGCGATCGATGTCGACCTGATCATGGCAAGTGGCGGTGCGGCAAACAGCCCCCTCGTTTTGCAGATGATCGCCGATACGACGTCGACCGCGGTTGCCAGCGTAACTAGCCCCGAGCCGGTGCTCCTTGGGGCTGCCATGCTCGGAGCGGTCGCTGCTGGCTTTTACCCCGACATCGCAAAAGCGATGACCGTTATGTCGCAGATTGAAAAAGTTTATTGCCCTGCATTAGGTGCTGCGCGCGAAAGACACGATCGGCACTATCAGGCCTTCCAGCTGCTTCAGCAGACCGGCCGAAAGCTACGCGACGTGATCTGACAAAGGCAATGCCCAGCTTTCCGCTGGGATTGCCAGATATTGATCGCAAGCTGACCGGCTTTTAGAGGTCTGATGACTGATCGGCCACCAAAAAACCGTCGTCGAGATCAGCCATAGCTTTAAGGGCGAGCGCGGGTCTTTCGAACTGGCGAGATCGATTGGCGAAATGCTGGCCGAACTCGGGCTATGAGTATGGCGGAAGGCCAGGCAAACCACCGGATCCAGCCTCGGGTCCTCAATCTTGTGAAAAGCTGGGGATTTTCTCGACATAGCCGCCGCGTTGGCTTCCGTTTACATGATGGGGAAATAGGGATACCTTATGTCCTTAATAGATGCGATTCAGCATCGATCCGGACTGAATTGATGATCCTGAAAAGCCAAGTCGAATGGGCGCTACATTGTTGTGCCATACTCGCCGGTCTGCCCGCAGGCCGTTATCTGTCCACCAAGGCGCTGGCCGAGTTCCACGGACTTCCAAAGGAGTATCTTTCAAAGGCCTTGCAGAGCCTTTCGCAAGCCGGTCTTGTTCATACGACGCTCGGCCCGGCAGGCGGCTATCGATTGGCAAAGGCGCCTGCCGAATTGACATTCTTGGATATCGTCGAGGCGGTCGAAGGCAAGGCGCGGACCTTTGTCTGCAACAATATCAGGGGCAACAATCCTTGCCGGCCGAAAGGCTACTGCGAAAACGATCCATGCGCGGTGGCGCGCATCATGTGGGAAGCCGACGAAGCGTGGCGCGACAAGCTGCGCAGTGTCAGGCTGTCCGACCTGATCGAGGCGCTGTCCAGGGATGTCCCGGCGGAGCTTTGGAAGAGCAGTTTCGAATGGGTCCTAGAGCGCGCCGGATGAACGCAGCTTGACTTTGTCTGTTTCAGGCAGCGCGTAGAGGTAGCTCTGCGGCGGCATAGCAAGGGAAAGGCCGCTTTTCCGGCAGTGGGTGTGGACAAGATTGATGACGTCGTTCCTTGCTTGCGTCCTGTTTGCTGCATTGGTCACGCGAAATTGCAATTCGATCTCGATGGCGATGGCATCGATCCCTTGCATGGCGACGATCGGTGATGGGTCCTGGACGATCAGCGTGCTGCCTCGCAAGGCGGTCCGCATCGCCTCTTCGACCTGCTGTGGGCGATGGCTTGCGTCGATCCGGACCGGCAGTGTGATCTGGTGCGTTTCATCGGGGCGGCTGAGATTCGTGATCCCGACCTTGGCCAGAACGCTATTGGGCAGAACGACGACGTTGTGCGCTCCGGTGAGCAAAAACGTGGAGCGCCAGTTGTTCTCGATGACACGTCCCTCGGTTCCGTCGCTCAACACGAGCCAATCGCCGATGGCGAAGGGCCGACCCAATGTCAGTGCGATGCCCGAAAATACGTCGCCGAGCGTATTTTGCAGCGCAAGGCCGAAGATGATGGCGACGACGCCGGAGGTTGCGACCAATGTGCCTATCGGCGCTTTGAAGACGAAACCCAGGATGGACAGGGCCACTCCGAGATAGACAACGGCAACGATCAGATCCTGCAGCAAACGCGCCTCGCGCGGCCTTCGCTCCAGAACAATGTAGATGCGAACGAAGCCGATCAGGGTCCATGCCAGATGTGTCCACCACAGCACTCGCGCTGAGATCGACAGAACGTCCATGAAGCCCGAAAAGGATGTCTCGTCTGCGCGATGGGGCAGGATGCCTGCAAGGATTAGGACGGCGGTCATGCTTGAGAAAAACAGGATCTGAACGATCAGGCGAGCAGTCGGGCGATTGCGACCCTGGAGATGCCATACGATTATCCCGGCAACACCCAGAAGATTGATCAACGCAAGCGGCAACGAGAGTTGGTCATTCGACATGGCGGGATCCAGCGCGATGTTGCGACTATGTGCGGTAGGCGGGACCCTGTGCGTCAGCACCCGGCCCCGCCGCTCACTTACTTCTTCAGAGGAAAAGTCAGTTCCTTTTGATTGGTGTCAACGACGAAGACCGCGAGCAGCTTTGCGGGCTTTGTCTTGCTGCCGTTTGCGCTGACACCATGACGGTCGCCGGGCATCTCCGAAAAGCTCTCTCCGGCTTTGTAGGTTTTCTCCGGCCCGTCATTGACCTGGCTGCGGATGGAGCCCTCGAGGACCGTTGCATAGATGAAGGCGGAGTTCGGATGGGTGTGGCCCTCAGAAGAGCCCCCTGGACCATACTCGACCAGGACGCCCTTAATGCTCTTGCCAGGAACGTTTGGCAATTCATGCTCGTAAACGAGCGTTACCTTGGCGGCCTTGCCGCCGGCGTCGGCAGCCAGGGCTGGGGTAAACGACATCGCCACAAGGGCAGCTGCGACAAAAATCGACTTCATCATATCAGGATTCCTTTCATGAGTTGGGCGCTTAGCCCAGGAGCTGGGGCCACCGGGCAGCCTGTCATTTGCGTGCGGATACCGTGAACCATTGCTCGAACGTGATCCGCCCCAGGCGCGGGTTGTTGTCCGAGACCAGCGAACCATCCTTTAGCCGAACGCCGAAATAGCGCGCGTCGGGATCCGTTTCGACCTTGCGGGCATCACCCGTCGCCTCGAGGTAGCGGGCAACGAGTTCATTGAGCCGGAAGCGCTCGGGGCCAGCAATTTCGATCGTTGCATTGACCGGGTCAGCAAGGCTCACATCTGCCATGACGTCAGCGACATCATCGGAGGCAATCGGCTGCACATAGGCCGGTGACAAATGAACTTCGTCGCCGACGGTGCCGGATTGCGCAATGGCCGCCACAAACTCCATGAACTGGGTGGAATGGACGATCGTGTAGGGAACGCCGGAGGCCTTGACGAGCTTTTCCTGGGCGAGCTTGCCGCGAAAGTAGCCGCTTTCGAGCAGTCGCTCGGTGCCGACGACCGAAAGCGCTATATGGTGTTTGACACCAGCAGCTTTTTCAGCAGCAAAAAGATTGCGGCCTGAGGTCTCGAAGAATTCCAGCACTGCCTTGTCTTCGAAGGAGGGCGAGTTGGCGAGATCGACGACAACCGAAGCACCGTTAAGTGCCGCAGCCAGCCCCTCCCCCGTGATCGTGTTGACGCCGGTGTTCGGAGAGGCTGCAATCACCTCATGTCCTTGCTTGCGCAAGCGGTCGACTGTCTTGGAGCCGATAAGACCGGTCCCGCCGATAATGACGATCTTCATAGGACTTCTCCCTTCAGGGCGGCCAGGGGTCGCGGTGTTGATGGCTTGAGGTCGTAGGCTTAGTTGAGACCCGCTTTGTCGAGGCCGTAGAGCTTGTCTGCAGAACCCGGGACTGCTCTAAAGGCGATGCTGGCGCGGTTCCAGGCATTGATCACCATGATCGAAAAGGTCAGATCGGAGACTTCTTTTTCTGAGAGCTGGCCGCGTACGCGCTCGTAGAGTTCGTCGGGAATTCCGCCTTCGGAAAGCTTCGTGACTGCCTCGGTCCACGCAAGGGCTGCCCGCTCGCGCGGTACAAAGAGGTTCGATTCACGCCAGATCGCGACATGATAGAGCCGCAGTTCGCTTTCCCCATGGATCTTGGCTTCCTTGACATGCATGTCAAGGCAGAAGCCGCAGCCATTGATCTGTGACGCACGGATATTCACGAGGTCACGGATCTTCTGTTCGATGACGCTGTCCTTCAGGCCCATGCTCAGCTCTGACAGCTTCTTGAAGAACTCGGGTGATTGCTGTGCGTAGTTGATGCGCTGCGTCATCTCTTTCTCCTTATTGCGGATATTTGATATCCTTATGGATACAAGATATCCGTAATATCTGGACAGTAAAGTCCTTTCGGCCTAAGGTGACGACATAAGGCCTATGTCGAAATGTATGGGGGACAGCATGGACATCGTATCCGCGCTCAGAGCCTTTCTGCGAGTGGCAGAGACAGGCTCGTTTTCTGCAGCGGCGATCGACCTCGATCTCACCCAGCCAGCCGTCTCCAGGCAGGTTTCGGCACTTGAAGACCACCTCAACACGCGCCTGCTACATCGTACCACGAATGCACTTGCCCTGACCGTGGAAGGCGAACATATGATCGCCATGGCGCTGCGGGTGGTAGAGGCAGTGGACGCGCTTGCCGAAGCTTCCTGCGGCGAGACAGCCATGGGATCCGGGCGGGTGCGGCTTGCTCTTCCGGCACCTCTGGGCCTCTATCTCAGCGATCGTCTTGCGGGACTGCTTGAGCACCATTCGAGACTGTCGATCGAACTGATCTTTCGCGAGGAGCCGTCCGATCTGATTGGCGAGGGCATCGATCTCGAAGTGCGGCTCGGTCCAGTGTCAGACAGTAGCTTGATGTGCCGGCGGATTGGCTGGACAACGGCTTTCCTCGTCGCAGCGCCCCGCTATCTGGAACAACATGGTGGCCCCAAGACGCCGGATGAAATCACCAGTCATGAATGCGTCTGCTATAGCCGCGCCGGAGATGGCCGGACATGGTCGTTTTCCAATGGCTCCGATGAGATTTCCGTGCGCATCGCACCGCGCCTGATCGCCAACAATGCAGTGGCGGTCCACCGCGCGGTCCTTTCCGGCGTCGGTCTTGCGGTGCTCTCGCATCTCCTTGCCTGCGCCGACATCGAGGCTGGCAGGCTCGTCAAGCTGATGCCGGAATTCCCCCCCGCGCGCCTGCCGATCAATGTCGTTTACCCCTCGCGCAAGAACCTGCCATTGCGGGTTCGCACGGTCCTCGATTTCCTGGCCGAGACGGTCAGGGACGACCCGTTGATGGCGTCCTAGAGCAAGACTCACCTGGGCGCCTCGGTTGAGGCCTCAAGACCAGATCGAAGAGTGTTCTTAACATCCTCTCCTGCGCCTTTCGTCGTCCCGGACCTATGGCGGCACCGATAATCGTCTATGACTTTACCGCTCCCGGAAGGCCTGCATCTCCTCGAGCGCGACCTTGGAGTCCTTGTTTGCATCGACGCGGTCGAAGATCCGCCTATGGATGGTCGTTACTTCCTCGAAAGACAGCGCACAATCTCCATCGGTATCGGCGATAGCGAACATGATCTTCATCATCTGTCCTCGCATGCCGTCCCCCATCATTCCCGGCTTCATCATATCCGACCCCATCGTCGGCGCCCACATCGACCCTGCTCAAATGGCAACTGGATTCTGGCGGGCGATCCGATCACCGACACAAAGCAGTCAGAGATGGCGCAAGCTCGCTATCCGTGTCGGGTAGAGATGTGACCCATCAGGCGCGAACCTGAACATACCCGGGTCCACGCGATCTGCTGCTGGCTCGCGGGGCAGCCCTCAAGGCACGAGTGATCACGGCACCAGGACGGCTGCCCCATTGATCCGGCCTGCGCGCAAGTCGGCCAAGGCGTCGTTGGCACGCTGCAATGGATACGCGGTGGTGACTGTTCGAATGCTCGCCTGCTCCACGAATTGGAAGAATTCCCGAGCATCCTCGCGTGTCAGATTGGCGACCGATACGATGCGGCGCTCTCCCCACAGGAGTCGATAGGGCATCTTGGGTATATCGCTCATGTGGATGCCCCCGCAAACGACGGTGCCACCTTTGCGGACTGCGGCCAGAGCTTTGGGGACAAGCTCTCCTGCCGGTGCAAAGATGATGGCCGCATCCAGTTGCACAGGGGGAGGTTCGTCTGAAAATCCGGCCCAGCTGGCACCCAATTCCCGTGCGAAATCTTTTGCCGCTTCATCCCCCGGACGGACAAATGCATAAACATCCTGCTTTCGCCACCCGCATACCTGCGCGAGAATGTGCGCCGCTGCGCCAAAGCCATAAAGACCGATCGTCTTTCCCTCTCCCGCCGCCTTTAGCGAGCGCCACCCAATTAGACCGGCGCAAAGAAGAGGCGCGGCTGCGACCGGGTCCAAATCCTGTGGCAAAGTGAAGGCATAATTGGCGTCCGCCACGACGTGCGTGGCAAATCCACCGTCGAGCGTATATCCAGTGAAGCCGGGAGCGTCGCAAAGGTTCTCGCTTCCGGCCAGACAAAACGAGCAGCACCCGCACGTGTGGCCAAGCCATGGCACGCCCACCCTCCAGCCTTTAAGACTTTTGGAGACGCCGGGGCCGACGGCAACCACGCGACCGACGACCTCGTGTCCGAGTACCAGAGGCAGCTTTGGATTTGGAAGCTCGCCATCGAACACGTGAAGGTCCGTGCGGCAGACGCCGCAGGCTTCCACCTCTATCAAGACACGCCCCGCGAAAGGGCACGGGTCAGGGCTCTCCACAAGACGCAGTGGGGCGCCAACCCTTTCCAGGACCATCGCCTTCATGCCCACCTCCAGACACCCGGATCGCCCGATCAATCCGCAAGACAAAGCCTGCCGCCTTGACCTAGATCAACAACCTTGACCACCTCGTCGGATAAGCTCAGCTCGGTTCCCACGCCATGATGGCCGCAATAACGAGGAGGGTAGCAGGATGAGCCATATAGTCACCAGCGCCAAGGACAAGAACGGATCGCCGTTCGCAACATGCGCATTCTTTCCTCCCGCCGGCAGGAACGAAAGCGACGTTCTTCTCGAACGCGTGGATAACGACCATTGGGTCGTCACGATGATGTCGCCGCGGGCTCTCGACTGGGCAACAAGAGAGCTCTGCTGTCCGCTTCGTTCCTGCTTCGCCGGAAGCATGCGGCTCGACATCATGAGCGCCGACCGGCTGTTAAAGCAGGCTCGCGCCCAGGGGTTCAGGACGGAGTTCGCCGGTCTTGGCGGGATGGACGTCTTTTAGCGCCTGACCGCGCTCGGGCATGCTCGGTACTTCACCAAGAGCTGCGGCAGGTTCGGCCGTCCGAGTTCGTGCATCCCATGCCCACCCGGGGTCGGCGCTTGCTGATCGCCCTCGTCGGACAGTCTGCACACATCCGCAACCATTCGAGATAGTGCACTGCCTCGCTGCAGGATACGATAGTCCTTCACGCGATGCTGCTTGCTGCCTCAAGCCGCGGGTTCTAGCGCCTGTTTGGGAACGCCGTGCGGGCACTGATCAATTCGAATGATCGGGTCCGACTTTGACGAACATCAAAGAGACCTTTCATGAACGCGGATACGATCGCAGCCATCACCAAGGAGGGCAGTGCGATGAGCATCAAAACGGTCATGTGCGTCTTTGACGTCGAGCGCTGGGACCAGGACGTCAAGTCGGCAATAGAGTTTTGCCAAACAAAGGGCGCCCATATGACCGCGCTCGTGATCTGTATGGGGGCGGTTCCAGCCATCGCCACCTACGAAGCGATTTCCACCACCTGGCTCGAAGGCCAACAAAGGGAAATCGACCGCCTTGCCGAGGCGACGAAGGCAGTACAAGAGATCCTGGAAAGGACGGAGCTCTCCTTCGACGTCCAGGAGATCTATACCGAGTTCGCATGGGCCGAGGAAGACATCGCTCAGCATGCGCTCTACGCCGATATCGTCCTTGTAGGAGCGCAAGCCGCTGGCAACGAGGATCTTCAGCGACGTATCGTCGATGGCGCGCTGTTCCAATCTCCGACGCCGATCCTGATCAACCCGCAAACGCAGACCGTCAGCCCGTTTCCAAAATCTATCCTGCTCGCCTGGGATTCGAGTGACGAGGCAGCGCGGGCCACCCGACAGTCGATAGAATTCCTGAAGGGCTGCGATTGCGTGCATGTCACGATTGTGGACCCTGTCGCCAGAAGTTGGGAGAACGGCGAAGAGCCCGGATCCGACATCGCCATGTTCCTCACCCGGCACGGCGTGAAGGTCGAGGTCGATCGGGTGGCCAGCGGCGGACGCCGCGTCGACGAAACATTGCGTCAGCATGCGACGGACGTGGCAGCCGACATGGTCGTCATGGGTGCCTACAACCACCCGCGCATACAGCAACGCCTGTTCGGGGGCGTCACTCGTTCGATGCTGAAGGACAGCCAGGTTCCGCTCTTCCTGTCGCGGTAAATGCATTCTTCCAGCGGCACCGCCGTTCGGCTTGACCGTTGGAAGCACGACCGTGTCGCGTTTGTGCCTTCGAAGGACGTCATGAAGCCACAGTTCCATCTGCCATTGACCACGCATCCGGAAGCAAGTTCGTTCGCGATAATCGAGAACGCGATCCAGTTTTCGTTGCATCAGGGTGCCGATCTTGTGGCCAACCTCTATGCCGCGCGGCGCCATGATCACGAAGCGGGCGAGACCTATTCAGACGACGACGCGTTTCAGGCGGAGCGCTTTGACCGGGACATCGCCGCCCAGCTTGTAAGACATTTGCGCGAGCGCGCCGAACGGGTCTGTCTTGATGTAAGGCTTGTCGCGGCCGACGCCGAGGCGATGTCGGCCACACTCAGACCAGCGGAGCTTGCGCGCGCCTACGATGTTACAATCCTGGAAAACACCGAGCTTGCGAGGCCGCTCATCGAGGGTCTCTTCTTTGACAGTGGCCGCCCCTTGCTCCTGCTGCCGTCTGGGGACTTCTACGGTCGCATCGACAAGATCGCAATCGCATGGGACGGGAGTGCAACGGCCGCTCGCGCCGCGTCGAACGCATATCCGATGATCCAATCGGCTGCGAAAGCGACGGTGATATGTGCACGTGATGCGGCACCGCGCAGCGACAATCTGCTTGATCGCTACGTAGAGGCGCTGAAGCATTCGGGGCTAGAAGTTGCGTTGGCGGCTGTGCACAGCGACGGGGAAGACGTTACGAGCGTCATCCAGGACGCCGCCATCGAGGACCATGCAGATCTTCTTGTCGCTGGTGCCTATGGGCACGCCAAACTCCGGGAAACCCTTTTTGGCGGAGTGACACGCGGTCTACTCGACAATCTCCGAATTCCGATCCTGCTATCCCACTAGGTGAGAGCTCGAAGCGCGTTCAAGACGACAGCGACATCGATCGCCTCCTGTATCAGAGCGCCTTGAACCGGAGGCAAATGCCCTGCTGCGGCGAACACCATCGCGACGGCAGAAAGGCCAATGCCAACTGCCACGCTCTGGAGTGCTATCAGCTTTGAGCGACGGGCGACTTCCAACGCGGCCACGACACCGTTCAATCCGCTTTGCAAAAGTACGACATCCGCGGCCTCAGCGGCCGCGGCCAAATTGCCGCGGGCGATCGCCAGCCCGACATTTGCCGCTGCAAGTGCCGGGGCGTCATTGACACCGTCGCCCACCATCATCACGCTTCCGAGCTCCTTCGTCCTTCCAACTATTTCGACCTTGTCTGCAGCACTGAGATCTGCCTCGACGGCGTCCATTCCAAGACGGTCCGCGATGACCTTTGCGACCTCGAGCCGATCGCCACTTGCGAGCGAAATATGCTTTATGCCCAGCTTGCGCAGATCGTCGATCGCATGAGCCGCATCCCCTCTCAGTGGGTCTTCGAAACATATTGTCCCAAAAACCTGTTCATCCACGCAGACAAGCGTACTGGCGCAGGCGTCGGCGGCCGACATTTGCACTTCTATGCCCTTTGACCTGACGAAGGCCGGCCCTCCGACGAGAACACGACGCCCTTCGATCATCGCCTCGACACCCTCTCCCGCCACCTCGGCCGCCTGCTCTGGCCTGCTGAGCGAAAGGTGCCGACCTTGCGCTTCCTTGACGATCGCCCGGCCCAAGGGGTGAGCCGATGCCAGCTCTGCCGATGCGGCCAGCCGCAACAGTGCGTCCGGTTCGTCCGTGCCGAGAACGGCAGAAACCGTCGGCTGCCCGATCGTCAAGGTTCCCGTTTTGTCGAACACGATTATGTCGATCGTCGACAGGGCCTCGAGCACACCCGCGCCCTTGATCAGAATTCCTTTGCGGGCCGCCTTCGATATTCCCGCTACCAGCGCCACAGGAACGGCCAGGATGAGGGGACAGGGCGTCGCCACGACCAGGACCGCCAGGAACCTGACGCTGTCTCCCGACAAAGCTGCCGCAGCAGCCGCGACGAGGAGGGTGAGCCCTAAAAACCAAAGCCCCATCCGGTCCGCGAGCCTGTAAATTGGCGCCTTGGATTGCTTGGCCTGCTCGACCAGCCGCAGAACATGCGCATAAGTGCTGTCCTTGGCGGTCTTCGAGGCGATCAGATCGAATGCGTCGCCGGCGTTGGATGCGCCACTAGAGACGACCTTTCCCTGGAAAAAGCGGACGGGCAGCGGCTCTCCCGTCAGTGCGGACTGGTCGAGAACGGCTGTGCGTCCATCCACGGTCCCGTCAACGGGCACGACATCGCCACGCCGAACGAGGAGGCGGTCACCGGGCGCGATCGCATCGATCGGCACCTCTGTGAACTCACCATCGTTGATCCTAAGCGCGCTGCGGGGCACTCGGGAAAGAAGGTCAGTCATACCACCTTCAGCGCGCCGATGCGCGTAGAATTCGAGAAAATGGCCACCGGCATACATGACCGAAACGATGGCGCCAGCGAGGTATTGGCCGAACCACAGTGCTGTGGCCATGGCCAGGGCAGCGATCAGATCAAGTCCAAACTCTCGACGTCGAAGCTTCGAAACGATTTCAAACAGCAGGCTGCAGAGAACGATGACATTGCTTGAAACAAGGAGACTGTTTGCGACAAAGCGAACGTCCAGCTGTTTAAGGATAAGGCCGCTCGTCAAGAATGCGAGAGCAGCGCAAAAGAGCACAAGCGGCCAATAGCGCTCGACAAGGAACTTCGCCCGGACTGTGGACGCAGCCCCCTTGTAGGTCGGCGCCGCTTCCAGTGATTGCATGCCGCTCCTCCTTCCTTGAAAGCAGCGCTGGTCGAAAACGTCGCATAAGCCAAGTCGTCGTCATTGATCTATGACAATGAACAGGGATGTCATCGGCGGGACAAATAGCGTTCGATTTCCCCGTATCGGGAGGACACCATGCAACACGACTATGTCGTCGGCCAATTGCGGCGAGATAACGAGCTTGCGGCTTTCGCCCTTGTCTGCAGCGTGGCGCCGACCTCGACGAAAAGGACTGGGCGGCCATGTTCGACGTCAGCCGGAACTGGCGTTGCATCAGCGCTACTGATCTGGCCGGGCGTGGTCAGCTGGCGATCGGGCGTGAGATCGTTCGCGTCCAGGCGGACTTCGGCAAGATCTTCAATGCCGGCACGGAATTTCAGAAGGACGGCAGCCAGTTCGACCAGCTTTTCCAAGACGGCGACCGCTTCAAGCTCGGCAAGCTGGATGCAACGGTTCTTCACGTTCCGGGCCATACACACGCCCTCCTGGCCTACGTCATCGGCGACGCCGTCTTTCCCGGCGACACGCTCTTCATGTCCGATTACGGCACGGCGCGCTGCGACTTTCTGGGTGGTGACGCGCGCACACCCTATCGGTATGAGGGGGTCAGCGAAGATGCGTTCGTCAAGATGCGCAACGATCGCGACGCCACTCTGGCGATGCCAAGGCTTATCCTCCCCTCGGTGCAGGTGAACATGCGCGCGGGCAAGCTGCCGCCCGCCGAGGTCAATGGCATTCACTACCTGAAGATCCCCATCAACGCACTGTAGGTACACATGGCTCACCTGAACTACATTTGGCCGCTTGCCGGCGGATTTCTGATCGGCCTATCAGCAGCACTTTATCTGCTACTCGACGGCCGCATCGCAGGCATCTCCGGCCTGACTGCCTCCGCCTTCGGATGGGCGGGTGCAGGCGTCAGTCTTCTGGGCATCGGCTTCATTGGCGGGATCGCAGGTGGCGCAGCAATCGCGTTCAGCTATGTCAGGCACGCCGAGTTGACGATCATATCGCAGCCGATGCTTCTGATTGCCGGCGGCTTGCTCGTCGGCTTCGGCACACAACTGGGCTCGGGCTGCACCAGCGGTCACGGCGTCTGTGGCCTGGCGAGATTGTCGCCGCGTTCGCTCGTTGCCACGGCGACTTTCATGGCTGTCGCTGCAGCCACTGTCTACGTGACGCGTCATCTGCTCGGAGGCCTATCATGACCAACCGTTTCCTTGCTTCGATCCTCTGCGGATTTCTCTTCGGCGTTGGGCTGGTCGTTTCGGACATGGTCAACCCGGCTCGGGTGCTCGCTTTCCTCGACGTCGCTGGCGACTGGGATCCATCTCTCGCCTTCGTAATGGGCGGCGCCTTGATCCCGTCGTCGGCAGCCTATGTGATCAAGCAATATCGCTCACGCCCTGTCTTCGATACGGAATTTCATGTTCCGACCAGCCGCTCCATCGACGCCAGGCTCGTCTTCGGCGCGGTTCTCTTCGGCCTCGGGTGGGGCTTTGTCGGCCTTTGCCCCGGCCCTGCAATCGCATCACTCGTCACTGGCCGTTGGGAAACCGTTCTGTTCACTGTGGCCATGATTTTAGGCATTTTTACCTACCGCATCGCAAAGTCCAGGCAAAGAGCGCCGCTTCGATCCCAAGGGTCTCCCCCTGCCTGACGAAGCCCCTGTCAGCCATCCCAAGGTGCAGGAACTCCGGGAGCTTTCCGAATGGTCCGAGGGACAGGTGGGTCAGCCCCGAGCGGCATGGCGCAATGACCGGGGTCATGAAGTCCCAGATCGACTGGATTCCGCTGGCCGTCGGTTCGGTGAGGCCTACGCAGGGAAAGACGCTCGCGGTGATGCAGGTGTCCGGCGGTTCGCAGTCCTTCAACGCCGTCGGCCAGCTCCGGATCCTCGGTCGCTGGATGCGGATGATCACAATCCCGAACCAGAGCAGCGTTGCCAAGGCCTTTCAGGAGTTCGATGCCGATGGACGCATGAAGCCATCTTCCTTCTACGACCGCGTCGTCGACGTGTGCGAGGAGCTGGTGAAATTCACGCTGCTGACGCGGGATGCCTCTTCCTACCTCACTGACCGATACAGCGAACGCAAGGAAGACGCCACCAAGCTCGAACAGCGTGTGAAGCTGAGCTCGATCTGATCAGCCGACGGTGACGGGATTTTGCCTCGTCGCCATCGACACGCTGACGAACGCGGCCATGCCGACCATTCCGAGGGCCGCCGTGCCGAACAGGGACAGGCCAATGCCGAATTGCTCCATCGCCATGGCGAAGACGAAAGGCGCGGCCGCTCCCATGGCAAGCCGCGCAGCCGCCATCTTGCCCGTGATCGCGCCGTAGCCGTCGCTCCCGAACAGAAAGAGCGGCAGGCTGCCCTGTGCGATCGAGTTGATCCCGGATCCCAGGCCGAGGCAGATCGCGAACGCGACAGCGCCAGGCAGCCAGCTTCCGCTCAGGCCGAGGATCACGATGCCAGCCACCATGAGCGCCGCCGAGATGACCGCAAGCACAGGCGGCGACAAGCGCGTGCCGAAGAGCATGTTGATCAGGCGGCTCAGAACCTGCGCCGGTCCGAACAGCGACCCGATGACCACCGCCGCTGTCCCGAGACCAAGATTCCCGAGCATCGGAACCATGTGCGCGAGGATGGACGTTAGGGTGAACCCGAGGATGGCGAAGGCGCCCGACACGACGATCATCGCGCCGCGCCGCGCTTCCGGCGGGATCGCACCAATCACCCGTTCACGCTCGCGGGTTGTTCCGCTGCCGTTTGCAGCCTTTCCCTTCCGCATCATCCAGAAATGCAGGGGCATGCAGACGAGCAGATTAAGGGCGGCGAACGCCAGGTAGATTTCCCGCCACGACAGGTATTCCATCAGCGCGGAGGATATCGGCCAGAAGATAGTGGAGGCGAAGCCGCCGACGAGCGTCAGGTAGGTGATGCTCCGGGATGCCGTCTTGGGATCGCTCTCGACGAGCGCCGCGAATGCGGCCTGGTATTGAACCATCCCCGAGGATATCTCCATCAGGACGATCGCGAGCGCGAAGACCGCCACCGATGGCGACCATGCACAAAGCGCGAGCGTTATTGCGGAGAGGACCGAACCAACGGTCAGGACGGTCGCCGCCCCTGCCCTGTCCATCTGTCCGCCGATCACCGGAGCCGAGAGGCCGCCGACAAAGAGCGAGACCGAGAAGACACCAAAGACTTGCTCGAGCGTGATGCCGAGATCCTTCGCCATGCCAGGCGCGAGGATGGAGAACGAGTAGTAGAGCGTTCCGTAGCCGATGATCTGTGTCAGGCCGAGCGCGGAGATCGTTGCGAGCGAAATCGCGTTCCTTGCATCACGCATGCGGGTTCGCGTCCAGTGTCTCGGTGGAGCAGCAGTCACCCTTGCTCTCGGGTGTCCCAAGGACTCGTGGATGTCCCATGCAGCAGTCATGCATGAGGAACGTCACCAGACCGGAGAGCGCATGATAGTTGGCGCTGTAGAGGATCGAGCGTGACTCACGTCGCTGCGCGATCAGTCCTGCGCGTTCGAGCTCCTTGAGATGGAAGGAGATGTTGGACGGCGAGACGTTCATCTTCTCAGCGATAGCTCCGGCAGCCATCCCCTCCGGGCCTGCGACGACCAAGGTGCGCACCACCGCTAGCCGGGTTTCCTGCGACAGTGCCGCGAATGACATGAGGGCTTGACGTTCATCCATATTTCAATACTCATTGAATCATCGAAACAAGGAGTAGCGCACATGGACGCGATCGACAAGACCCTCTCGACCGATATCACGCTCGGCCATCTTCTCGACATCCTGACGACCGCGCCTGACGCCTCCCTGATCTTTCACTACGATGGCCGCCCGGTGAAGGCGGGCTATCACGTGACCGAGGTGAAGGCCGGACAGTTTTCGGCTCTGGACTGCGGGGCCAATCCTGAATCGTGGTCGGAAATCTTCGTGCAGCTCTGGGACATCGACGAGGGTGGGCGGACGCACATGCCCGCAGGAAAGTTCTCGGCCATCATCCGGAAGGTCAGCGACCACGTGCAGCTTGAGCCGTCCGCGAAGCTCACCTTTGAAGTGAGCGATGGGGAGAGGCCCATGGCCCTCTATTGCGCCGGATCCCCGCAACTGCAGGACGGATCGTTCCAGGTGGCGCTGAACGCCCGGCCATCGAGCTGCAAGCCTCGTGACCGCTGGCTTGCTGAGGAGAAGGCGAAGAGCTCTTGCTGTGCGCCATCCTCGAGCAGCAGTTGCTGTTCCTGACCTAGTTTCAAGACAACAAAAAAGGCCGGGGCGAAATCGCACCGACCTTCCTGATCATCGTCCTATCACCAGTGCCAGTACATCCGTGGTCAAAAGCTATGGACGATGCGGCATCGCGAGCGGCGAAATCGTCTCAGCGCTCATCAGCAATGCCGATGGGACGGTTCTATCTGACGAATGTGTCCGCAACATGTCGGCAGAAGCCTATGCGCCAGGCCAGTCGTTCGCCGGCTCTTCGATGGCGGCGGAATCATCCGCCGGATCGGGATCCTGCTCGTAGGCCACCTTCATCTCCTCAAGCTCCCGCTGCATGATTTCGATGACATCGGGGGCCTTTCCTCCCTTCACGACGAAGCGATCGACCAGTTGTTCGAGCAGAAGCCGGATTTCACCGGAGACATCCTCTGACACGGTTTGCCCTCAGTGCTTCGGGTGGTGATCGCCCCGGTCGCCGTCACCGGGCTTCGCGTCATGCTTGGCCTTTCGGCGCTTGTCGGCGGATAGGGAGCGGCCAACGTCAGCGCTCTCCTCGAACTGCCCCTTTTCATCCCGACGGACATAGCGCTTGTCGGTACCGGTATCGATGAGCTCTCGCTTGGACATGTCTCTTTCCTCTGATCGTCTCGAATGGAGAACGCATGAGATTCCAAAAAGATGCGTTCTCCGTCCCCGGGGTGCGGCGGCTGTGCCGCAGCATGCCGGAATCGGATTCCGAACAAGCTTGCCTAAGTCATTGAAAAACGATTCGTTTCGAGTCGGAACGAATCACTCTCGCACGTCTTTGAGTCGCACTCAGTGATTCGGAGTAAGCGTCATGGCAACGGGACATCGCGCCCAATGGAAGTGCTATCTGAAGTTTGGTGAGGTGAGCTGCGGCGTCGCTCTTTACACGGCACTTCAACCAGCGAGCGCATAACCTTCAACACGATCAACAAGACATCCGGCAATCGGGTCAACGTCTTTATCGACAGCGAGACCGAAGATCCTGTCCCGAAGGAGAAGCAGACCAAGGGCTTCGAGATCGACGACGGCCAGTACATCATCATCGATCCCGAGGAGGTGGCAGCGACGATCCCGGAGAGCAACAAGACGCTCGAGATCCAGGCCTGCATCCCCTGCGCCGAAGTCGATGACGTCTACTTCGACAAGCCCTACTGCCTGACACCAGACAAGATGGGGGGCGATGCGTTCGTCGCCCTGCGTGACGGCATGAAGAAGTTGAACGTCGCGGCCATCGCACGCGCGGTCCTGTTCCGCCGTGTTCGAACAGTCCTGATGCGGCCCCATGGCAAGGGTCTGATCGCCACCACGATGAACTACGACTAACGAGGTTCGGTCGTCGAAGAAGGCCTTCGAGGGGATGCCGAAGCTTCCCGCGATGAAAGCACCTGCACCGTCACTCTGTTGCCGAAAGCGGAGCTTTCAATCGGTGGCGGGGCGCCGCTGATCGGCCGTCGTATGCTCATTCGGGCGGGGCGATGCGAATGGGACGTGTTCCGACCGGAGCGCCGGTCTCGCGGTCGATGGTGACGGGATCGATCTCCGTTCCGGTTTCGGCGTCGAAGAAGCGGGTCACTTTGCCTCCGCCCCGATGCTTGTGTCCCCACGCGCCGATCGCAAACAGCACGGGCAAAAAGTCGCGGCCGGCTTCCGTCAATATGTATTCGTCGCGTGGCGGGCGGTCCGAATAACGGCGCTTTTCCAGCAGTCCCTCCTCCGTCATGGCTGAAAGCCGTCCGGTCAGCATCGTCGGCGCGATCCCGAGGCTCTTGCGGAAATCATCGAAGCGGGTCAGCCCCGCATGG
The DNA here is from genome assembly GCF_002211365.1 of Rhizobium sp. R711. Lineage (GTDB taxonomy): Bacteria > Pseudomonadota > Alphaproteobacteria > Rhizobiales > Rhizobiaceae > Rhizobium. The sequence continues at coordinate 116,119 of NZ_LOKZ01000001.1, forward strand.
GCGTCGCGCAAGATCAGCATGCTCCATGCGTCACCCACAAGCCCTAGGCTGCGGGCGATGAGGCAGGGCTGATCAGAAAGATTTTTCATGTCGATATCTTTTTAGTAGTGACTTGGTACTAAAATGATAGTAACTGATTGTTCATCGAAGTTCCACGACAAAATGAAAGCAGATGCAGATGAACAAGACAGAACGCGGCGTCGCGCTGGTTACTGGCGCCTCCTCCGGCATCGGCCTGGTGACGGCGCAAGCGCTGCGGCGCGATGGCTACCGTGTCTTCGGCACCAGCCGAAAGCCGCTGCCCGACACAACGGATGGGATTACCATGCTGGTCTGCGATGTGATCGACGATGCATCCGTGCAGAGTGTCGTCGATGAGGTTCTGGCCCGCGCGGGGCGGATCGATCTTCTCGTCAACAACGCCGGTATCGGATTGCTGGGCGCTGCTGACGAATCCACGACGGCACAGGCGAAAGCCGTATTCGACGTGAACGTGTTCGGCATCATACGGACGACAAATGCAGTCCTGCCGGTGATGAGGCGGCAAGGTCGGGGCCGGATCGTCAACCTCAGCTCCATACTCGGGCTGATCCCTGCTCCCTATAACGCGCTCTATGCATCGACCAAGCACGCCATCGAAGGCTATTCGGAATCACTCGACCACGAAGTGCGAACGCAGGGCATCCGCGTCGTGCTTGTCGAACCGGGCGTGACCCGCACATCCTTCGAAGACAACATCACGCGACCCGACCGGCCACTTGCCATCCACGATGAGGTTCGCACCAACGCGGAAAGGCTGATGCGCGAGATCGTCGCAAAGGGTGACGCCCCGGAGGTGGTCGCCGAAACCGTAATAAGGGCTGCCAATGTGGTATCGCCCAAAAGACGCTACACTGCAGGAAAAGCCGCAGGACAGATCCGCCTCTTTCGCCGCTTCCTGCCTGAGTCCCTGGTCGACAAGAGCCTGCGGAAGTTCAACAAGCTTCCCGATTGAGGTTTGACCGCCGCACGGCTGCCCCCTGCCGGCTCACCATAGAAACGAAAGTTATTAGCCTGATGAAAGCATTCCTGATCGATCGCTATGCGAAAGGCGGCGCCCTGCGGCTCGGCGAAATTCCCGAGCCGAAGTTACGGGACAACGACGTCATGGTGGAAGTTCATGCCGCCAGCGTGAACCCCTTGGACAGCAAGATCAGGGACGGAGAGTTCAAGCTCATCCTGCCCTACCGCCTTCCACTGGTGCTCGGCAACGACGTCGCGGGCATCGTTGTCCGGGTCGGCGCCAATGTCCGGAAATTCAAGCCTGGTGACGAGGTCTATTCCCGTCCGGCGAAGAATCGCATCGGGACATTTGCAGAATACATCGCCATCGATGAGGCCGATGTTGCGATGAAGCCGAACAATCTGAGTATGAACGAGGCAGCATCAATTCCGCTTGTGGCCCTGACCACATGGCAGGTGCTTGTCGAGCGGGCTAACCTGCGGAAAGGACAGAAAGTCCTGATCCATGCCGGCTCGGGCGGCGTAGGCGCGCTTGCGATTCAGCTTGCCAAATATCTTGGCGCACATGTGGCGACGACCACGAGCACCGCAAATATCGCTCTGGTGGAAAGCCTCGGGGCGGATGTCGCCGTGGACTATAAGATTGATGACTTCGCGAAAGTGCTGCAGGGCTATGACGTCGTGCTGAACAGCCTCGGGAAGGATACGCTGGAGAAATCACTTGATGTGCTGAAGCCGGGCGGGAAGCTGATCTCCATTTCTGGTCCGCCCGATCCGGACTTCGCGAGACAGAACGGCTCCGGATGGCTGCTTCAACAGGTCATGCGCCTGCTGAGCTCCGGCATTAGGCGAAAATCGAGACGCCGAGGGATCAGCTATTCGTTTCACTTCATGACAGCCAACGGCGCGCAGCTCGGAAAGATCACCTCCCTGATCGAGGCGGGTGCCATACGCCCGGTGATGGACCGTGTCTTCCCGTTCGAGAAGACCAACGAGGCGCTGACTTACGTGGAAACGGGTCGTGCAAAGGGGAAAGTCGTCATCGCAGTGAAGTGACGTCCTGGGACCAAAAATCGAAAACATGTTGGGAAAACTCAAGGACTCGCGTCGTATTCAAGCCCGGCATGATCGCTGCACACACACGCTTCTTCTCAAGCGTGTGCATTTGCGGCTGCCGTACTCGTCAGGCTGCGATTATCGAGTCCTGAGCCTAGTGAAAATTCCTCGCCTTCACCCTGAGCGTATCAATGTGCAGATCGGGAAGCTCACCAGCCGTCCACCTGAAGAATGCCGGTGAAGCCCTGCAATATCTGTTCGGCATGCTGTCCTCCGCGACCAGCGGCGCAGGTGAAGGCAACGCCCGGAGTTGCGCCGCCGCATGGACGGTCATCACGCGCCAGCCAGCACGGACCACCGCACATCCTGCTCGGTGTGAGTTCGATGACGATCGTCGTGCGTCTTTCGACAGTAGTCGATGGACCGGCGCCCGGCGCCGCCCCTGGCAGTTCAAAAACGTTAATAGAATCATTGCCTTAGAAGTTTGTGGTAAACCAAACTTTCAATTGGGACATTTTACCCTGGCGCAGTGTACCGATAACCCATCGATTTCTTTTAGGGTGCTGGGACAATTCTAATGGCTCCCCAGACATGGCCGCTTCTCGGGGTCAGCCCCAGGCACCGCCGGAACATGTCTATCCCCGTTTGAGGCGAGAACGCCTTGTAAAGGTCTGGCCGAAGAGGTTCTAACCGTCGCTGTTGCTCGATCGACCGAACAACCTTTTAGCCCCTCGAGTGACTTCCTCAACCCTTCTGCGCCGACTGCAGCAAGTCGCCGATCAAAACGCTTGCCTCAGACACGCCCCGAGTTGAGCGGTGATCGAAATGATAATTGCACGAGAGACCCCTCATGGAACCGAGGACGGCTGGCGGACGTTTTGTGGATCATGCCGAAAACAAAGTTACTCCGGCCCCGGATCGGTAAGGTATATCAAGTTGACCAGCACCAGATTCATGTTCTGGAAACCGGCGATTTAACTGGGCATCCGGTCCTTGTCCTGCACGGCTGCGGCAGCCTGGCCGAAGAGGTTCTGCTTCCCTTTGAGACCTGCGAGTTTCGGATCCTGGCCCCCGATCGTCCGGGCTACGGCTTCAGTAGCCCGCTTCCTCGACCCGAAAGAGGACCGATTTCCCAATCTTTCTGGCTTGAGGGTTTGCTCGCAGCCATCGGTGCGGATGCCATCGTCATTGTCGCCCACTCCATCGGCAGCGCGCCGGCACTACATCTGGCTGCGCGTCGGCCCGAACTGGTGAAAGGACTGCTGCTCATTTCGCCTTGCTGCAGACCGGTCCCCCCAAAACCGCTTCCGTTGCTGCGTCTTTCGGCAATAGCCGGGGTTGGGCCAATGATCCGTCAGCACGTGATCAGTCGATGGGCAGATTTCTTTCTGGATCGCGCCCTGAGGTCGTCGTGCTTTCCCAATCCACTGCCGCGCCATCTGGCGATGTTGCCGGCCGCTCACGTGGTCAATCCAGGCGCCATCGAGACGATGGCCGATGAGCTGCGCGCTTTCAACCAGGACATGGAGCGTTTGCCGGATCTGCCGGGTGATCTTCCGATCCACGTCCTGTTCGGTTCGCATGATCGGATCATTCAGCCAGCGTGGCATCTTGAATGGCTAAGCCGGAAGCATCCCGAGGTGATCGTCGGGCTGCTCGAGGGCGTCGGGCATCTTCCCCATCATGTCGCGCCGGGTCTCACGCGGCGAATGCTCAGTAATCTCGTCAACACCGAGCAGCAGTTGTTAGATCGGCAGGGACAGCCTCTCATCGCCTCGGTTTGAGGTTGAGGCATGCATACGACGCATCGCTCCGCCTTTATCTCAGCGATCGCCTTGCGCGACTACTTGAGCACCATTCGAGACTGTCGATCGAACTGATCGTTCGCGAGGAGCCTCCGATCTGATTGGCGATGATATCGATCTCGAAGGCGGCTCGGTCGAGTGTCAGACAGCAGCTTGATGTGCCCGCGACCGGTTGGACAAGAGCCTTCCTCGTCGCAGCGCCCCGCTATCTGGAACAACACGGTGCCCCCGGACGCGGGATGAAGAAAGGCGGTTCCGCGGGCAGCGGTCTGCTTTCGCATCTCCTTGCCTCCCTCTGCGGCAGCCCCATTCCTGGAAGAATGGGACGTTATTTGCGGCAGCGGACGGTGCCGCTCACGGTTTTCCCAATCGCCGAGAATGAGCATGAGCGCAGACCATCGCGGGGCTTCGTACTTCAGCGCGTCCCTGATGGACATGGCGTCTTCTTGTTATCCTGCCAGCGCTGCAACCCGGCCGGAGACATCGTCCATATAAATTCCGTAGAACAGGTGTGAGGACGCCGCTGCTGGCGGCAGCTCGGCAGTTTTGAGTGAGCCGATCTCCCACCAGTCCAGGTGTCTCTCCAGCAGTGACCACGCATGAAGCCGCTCCTCGTGCCAGGCAGCGTCGTCCGGCAATTCCTGGAAGCGGCCGGCAAGCACGATGCTCCTCCATCCGCCTTTGGCCCAATGCTCCTCCACCTGCAGGCATACCTTTGGGTTGCGTCGCATCCACTCGACTTTTCGTCCCGGCATCGAGAAGCTGTAGGCCACTCTTGATCGGAAAGCGAAGTAGATCGGGACGACGTAAGGCTGTCCTTCGTTGCAGCATGCCAGATGACCGAAGTGGGCCTGTTCCAGCATTTCCAGGCATTCGGCATGGGTCATCGTTCTGAGTGCCATTGACATATCTGTCTCTCCCATTCCTCCGATGGACCGCAGCATCAGGTAGCTGCTGCGCCAGGCTCCTCCTTTTTTGATGAAGCTGCATTGCTCTTGATCAAACTCCATCTCGCAAACGGCGATCAGGTAAATGATGCCAGCGGCCGACATGGTGATGGGGGCGAATGCGATCTGCAGCGATGCCAACTGGCAAGCGGTTCAGCCAAGAGAAGACATTCTTCCTAGAGCTTGCCGGCTTCCGCCCATCGTTCAGGCTCTTTTTGACATTGATCAAAGTTTTTTGCCGACAGGCGTGCTTTGATCACCAAGCTCGATCTCGAGCGCAACGCAATGATTAGATCCGGCTTCCGGACCTGCTTGGCAGATTGGAGATGATCATGCCCGACACAAGCCCAGCTCAGAAAGAACAGAAGGCCACGATGCCGGTACCCGGCGGCACGTGGTCCCCGTTTGACACGCTTCGCAACGAAATCGATCGCCTGTTCGACGACTTCGGCCCTTCACCCTGGCGTCCGCTCTCACGTCAGTTGCTCGCACGCACACAGCCTACTGCTCCCGACTGGGTGCTGTCGCCTGCGGTGGACGTTGTCGAGAAAGACGACGCATTCGAGATCACGGTAGAAATCCCCGGCCTGGACGAGAAGAATATCGACATCCGGCTCGCCAGCGGCATTCTGACCATTCGTGGCGAAAAGACCGAGGAAAGGGAAGAAAAGGAAAAAACCTACCACGTTTCAGAGCGCCACTATGGCTTATTCCAGCGATCGTTCCGGCTGCCCGACTACGTCGATGCCGATAAGGTGAGCGCGGCCTTCGCGAAAGGCATCTTGAAGGTTACAATTCCGAAGGCGTCCAACGCGGGAACGAACGACCGCAAGATCGAGATCAAAGCCGGATGATTTGAGCACGACGGACCGGGATGTCCCGACCAACAATCTCGGGGCTGGCCAGACAGCCCCCTTTTGAGCCGAGGCACCCGGACAGGCGGGTCGCAGAGCCAACGGTTCGCACCTCATGCTCACGGATCACGCGAACCAATGCTCGCCGCGAAAACCTGCTGTCCGGCGTAGCGAAAGAGGAGATCGCAAGATGGGAACCAGGGTGCTCGTAAAATCCGAATGGGAGGTCTTCTTCTTACAGCTTCACAAGCAAGTCGAGGGAAAGGAAATGCGAATTGAAGTGATGGGGCCGACCATCGGAGATCAGGTTCTCGTCGATTCTGCCCATCTGCTCGGCGCCACCTACGAACCGAAGCAGGAGTCTCTCGAAATCTTGACGAACGGAATGACACATGTCGTCGACAAGCCCCAGAAGATCTCGGTTGAAGAAAACGAAGGAGAGATCTTCGCCATTGACGTAATCGACGGCGCAGAACGGCATCAACTCATGACCTTCGCATGAGGTGCTCATGTCCTGTCTGGAGGATGTCAGGAATGAAAGCTGGTAGCAGGATGCGCGCTCCGCTTGCGTCGGAAGAACGCACGGCAAGTGCGACGATCCGCCGAGACCTCGCCATCCCGCACAAGCTTGCCGGATTCGTCGTCGTTATCGGACGCAGGCACCAGGCGGCGCTGGTCGGCCTGTCGGTTTTGTTGTTTGCCGTCGGCATCCTTCCGTTAGAAATTCAGCGACGCATCGTCAACGGAGCAACGCAGGGTGCCAGGCTCAATGCTATTCTTGGCCTGGTCGCCATCTACCTCGCATTGGTTGTGAGCGAAGGCGGAATAAAGCTCGCCTTGAATATCTACAGGGGCTGGATCGGCGAAGTGGCCATTCGCTGGTTGCGCATCGCGGTACTGGAAGTGGGCAAACAGCACATTGGTGAGGCGCCCACTTTGGCAGAGGGCGTCGAGACGTCGATCGTGCTGGCCGAGGCAGAACCGGTCGGAGCCTTCGTGGGGACAAGTATTTCCGAGCCCATTCTTCAGGCGGGCATTCTTCTGGCCGTCGGCAGCTACATGATTTACCTCCAGCCCTTCCTCGCGCTTGCTGTCGTCGCGGTGTTCGTCCCTCAGTCCGTGCTAGTTCCAATTCTGCAAGGCCTGATCAACCAACGCGTCAAGACGAAGATCACAGTGATGCGACATCTGAGCGAAGAAATGGTCGATCACGGCTCGCCGAAGGGACCGCGGCATCAGGCCGCCCGCGTCCAGCGGCTGTTTTCAACGAACATGAGTATCTACAGGCTGAAGTATTCACTCAACTTCATGATGAACCTGATGTTCCAGCTGGGCTATGCCGGGATTTTCGCTCTCGGTGGCTACTACGTTATCACTGGAAAAATCGAGATTGGGACCGTCGTCGCCTTCATCGCCGGTCTGAACAAGATCGCAGACCCTTGGGGAGCGCTCGTCGATTGGTACCGCGACCTCAAGACGACGCAGGTCAAGTACGAGCTGATCCGCGATGCGAGCACCGTCGGGCCTGCACAATAGCCTCCAGGTGCACCCCAGAGGCTCAACGAAAGCGATAGGCATCTTTGACCTTGGTCAATGACGTATGCCTTGCGATCGTCTACTCTTACAGGATCGAGGATCGAATTGCGCCCGATCGCGCGGCTCTCCATGGGGCTGTCGGCCGCGGTGTAGCTATCAGCCTCATGGCTCGTCGAGCAAGGTCCTCAGGAGTGTTGCCATGCTGTCAGCCGATCGAGATTCCAAACGTGGCGGTGAGCGCTTCGCCATTCCAACCCAAGGAGAGGTCGAGGGCAAGCTGCTCGTGTCCGAGATCGTTGCAGTGGCTTGTCTTGAGGAATTTATGAAACGACAGGACGCAGCCGCGATCGCCAGGATCCGCCGACGCGTCCTGTGTAACCTCGAAGATGGATGCCAAGGGCTGAAACTATGTGCGACCGACAAGAAGTCCGTCGTCGAATATGCGGAGCAGATCCTGAAGTGCGCGGTGTCAAAGGCTGGCGCTCCTGGCCTCTGACCGGCAAAGACGCCTTCCACATTGCAAAGACGGGGCCAGGTTCGATCATTCACCATCGCACCGTCGCCAAGCGACCACGTTCGGCTGAAAAGGTCGATAAGACCGGAGGTTAGGAGACTGTCACAGGTTTCGACCGGAGCCGGCTGACGGTCGTCAGGTCTGCCCGCCGGCAAAGTTGCGGGGGCAGGCCTTCCATGATCAGTTCGGCATCGGCAACGGCCATGGAGCCCAGAGCATAGAACGCGTCGCGCGTTCCACCGGTGCGATGCGCCGAAAGAAGCATTCCTGGTACGGATCGCACCGGATCATTTGCATGCACCGGCTCTTCTGGAAAGACATCGGTAGCGACGCGGATATGACCGGATCGAGCGGCGGCCAACATGGCCGGAAAGTCCACAACCGCGGCGCGGCTCATGAGGAGGAAAGCAGCCCCCTTCCTCATCATCGCGAACTCGCGCCTGCCCAGGAATGACTGATTTTCGCTCGTCACGCTGGCAAAGACAAAGACCAGCTGGCTTTCCGTCAACACCTCTTCCAAAGAGCTCGGAACGCAGTCTGCATTGGTGACGATCTCCCGAGGAAGCCACGGATCGAAAACCCGAACCGTGTTTTTAAACGGCCGGATCAGCTCTCTGAATTGGCGCCCAAGGTCGCCGAACCCAATGATGCCGACCGTCGCTCCAGCGAACCTGAATGTTGTTGCGTTTCCGGCCAACCCATATTGTTCGGCCCCTGCCCGAAAATCCCGGTCCGCCTGAGTGATGCCGCGTGCGAGATCAAGGCCCATTGCCAAAGCTGCCTCGGCGACTGGGGAGGCAAATGCCGCGGCAGGCGTGATGACCCAAATTCCGCGCTCCACACATGTCCTGTAATCGATATTCGGCAAGAAGTTGGATTCGACGTTGATGATCGCTTTTAATCTCGGCGCTCGATCCAAGCGCTCCCTTGGCATGTCCGTCTGCCCGAAGATCAGCACGGTATCTGGCAGCAGCTCGTCTACGAGTTCCCGAGACATCTTTTGTTCCTCGGAAACGACGACCTCCCCTAGCCTCTCCAACCTTTCGCGGACGTCGGGCTCCATGATGAGGTCAAGGGTCCTTGGCAATGGATCGACAATGATAACGGCGCGGCTCATGCTTCCTCCCTACCAACCAAAGCAGGCATAATAGTCGAATGCTGCCAGAATGACACGTCAAGCGAACTGGCGCGAGATCATCGCCCGTCATGTGGCTTTGAATGTCTCCCTCTCCGCCGCGGGTTGCCGAAGACATGCTGGCGGTGCAGGGATTATTGTTTGTTTCGCGTCAAATGATCCAGCATTCGTTTCTGGATGAGATGTAGTCAGCCTTGCTGATGCATCCTTCGTTGCACAGAAGCTTTCCGACATGGCCGGCTAGAGGTGGCTCGGTTTGTCTGAACAGTTCCGGGCGTTTTGCTAAGTGGATACCCGCCTCGATTATGCTGCATGGCGGCCAAAGCCGGGCCACAGGTCTGGGAAGACCAACTCCGTTCATTGGAGACGTCGAAGTTGATCTGCGCACTCGAAACTAACCTTTTGTTGTACTTGCTACTTGATATCATGCTATATTAGTAGGTTCTAACTGCATGACTTGCATAGCCTGCCATCAGCAAAGGGATGGTTTAGGACCGGGAGAGGCCATTTCTGTGGAGGGAAATATGAAAGTCACACGTCGCACCGCGTCGATCGGCACCCTTGGTCTGCTTGCCGCCAGTTCACTCTCACCGGTACACGCCTTAGACGATCCACTCCGCGATCCCTTCGAGGGAAAAAGTGATTTCTGGCTGGCGGTCGAAGCCTACATCTACGGCTACCCGCTGGTCACCATGGAGATGACCCGCCGCGTCATCACCAACGTCGCCAAGGTTGCGGGCACAAAGGGTCCGATGGGACAGATCATCAAGCTTCGAGAATATCCGGACGCGTCGTTCACCGACGTTACTGCACCGAATGCAGACACGCTTTACACAACTGCCTTTGTCGATGTCGGCAAAGAGCCATGGGTTTTCTCTATCCCCGAAATGAAGGATCGATACTACCTATTCCCGATGCTCGACGGCTGGACAACAGTATTCCAGGTTCCCGGAAAACGGACGACCGGCGGCGAACCGCAGGCGTATGCGATCACCGGACCCGGCTGGGAAGGCAAGCTTCCGGATGGTGTCACGGAGTATAAATCCCCGACCAGTATCGTCTGGATTCTCGGTCGTATCTACTGCACGGGAACACCCGAGGACTACAAGGCCGTTCATCAGCTGCAAGACCAGTGCAAGCTGGTGCCCTTGAGCAGTTATGGCAAGGACTGGAAGCCATCGGTCGGCAAGGTCGACCCCAAGATCGACATGAAGACGGCCGTACGCGAACAGGTGAACCGCATGGACGCCGTCGAGTACTTCACCTTGCTTAGCGAACTCATGAAGACGAACCCGCCAACGGCGGAGGACGCACCGATGGTCGAAAAGATGGCGGAAATCGGAATCGTCCCCGGGAAGGATTTTGACAAAAGCAAGCTGGACGCCCGTTTCGTCAAGCGCATCCCCGAGATCGCCTTCGACCGCATCATGCTTCACTTCAAGTTCAGCGATGGCGATATCGCGGACATAAACGGCTGGGGCTATACCACCAAGACAGGCATTTATGGGACCAACTATCTGCAACGGGCACTGATTACGGCAATCGGCCTTGGAGCCAATCGACCAGAGGATGCCATCTATCCGACGTCGACCAAGTCCAAGGACGGGCTTTTTCCTCGCGCCTATGCGGGGTCAGAGGACTATGTCCTGACGTTTCCAAAGGGACACATGCCGCCTGTAAAGGGCTTTTGGTCGATAACGATGTACAACGAAAAATACTTCTTCGTCGACAATCCGATCAACCGCTACTCGATCAGCGCACGACAGGACTTGAAGCCCAATGCCGATGGATCGGTCGACATTTACATCCAGAACAAGTCGCCCGGCGTCGACAAGGAGTCCAACTGGCTACCAGCGCCGAAGGGCACGTTCATCCTGATGATGAGGCTTTACTGGCCCGATGACAAATCGCCTTCGATACTTGATGGATCGTGGGTAATACCACCGGCAAAGAAGGCATAGCAGTAGACGCGCGGTTCTTCGGCGCTTGCTTGGCTCCGTCACAGTATCTCCGATATCGCTACCTGACCTGTGGCCGCGGACACGTCCGCTATGGCATGCGGGTTGACGTCGACCCGCATGCAGACCGGTAGCGATACCGTGCGGCTGAATAACCGCAAATGCTGCGAATCTGCCAAGCACGCGTCGTCGATTGATTCAGTCGCCGAGTGCGTTTCATGGCGGCTGTCGATCACGATGGAGACGACCTTTTTATCGAAGCTGTCAAGGAAACGCTCATGCAGCGAGATTCCAGCTTGACCGCACAGGCAGACCGCAAACGAGAAAATTGCAAATCTGAGCGTTACTTGCTGGGCAACCGGCGGAAGCGCGAAGCTTTCGTCTTGCGCAATAAGCGCCTGCTGCTCTTGAGCAAAATATATCATGCCGGTCGCGGCGATGAACCTCTGGACGACAATCGCGCGTGCACGAGCGATGACAAGATTGCCGTCATACGTTCGTCCTGGTGGCATTAAGTTCACAATGCCGCAAACCAGATAGCCTTGAGACCATCACATCAGATCACTCGTCAAAGTCGGGAACGGCCCGATTGGGGCGCTATTCAATCTTCCGAAGAGGCCGTTCTGTAAAATATCGTGAGGCTCTATCGCGTAGCGCGCGGTTAAAGTGCTAGCCTGCGGCAAGGAAGATGCCGGAGGATGACATGAGGAAGAAGACGCTTGGGGATTGGCGGGCCCTAGCCGAGAAAGAGCTGAAGGCTGCGCCCGAAACGCTCGTCTGGAACACCCCCGAAGGGATAGACGTCAAGCCGCTTTATACCGAGGCCGACATCGAAGGCACCGAGCACCTCGGATCGCTTCCGGGCTTTGCGCCCTTTACCCGTGGGCCGCGTGCCACGATGTATGCCGGCCGACCATGGACAATTCGCCAATATGCTGGCTTTTCCACCGCGGAAGCTTCCAACGCCTTTTATCGCAAAGCACTTGGCTCCGGGCAGCAGGGCATTTCCGTCGCCTTCGACCTTGCCACGCATCGTGGCTATGACAGCGACCATCCGCGCGTTGTCGGCGACGTCGGCAAGGCGGGCGTTGCGATCGACAGCGTCGAGGACATGAAAATCCTGTTCGACGGCATCCCGCTTGAGAAGGTCTCGGTCTCGATGACCATGAACGGCGCGGTCATTCCGATACTCGCGAGTTTTATCGTTGCCGGCGAGGAACAGGGCGTGTCGCGGGCCGAGCTTTCAGGAACCATCCAGAACGACATTTTGAAGGAGTTCATGGTCCGCAACACTTACATCTATCCGCCGGAACCCTCGATGCGAATTGTCGCAGACATCATCGAATTTACCGCCAAGGAGATGCCGAAATTCAATTCCATCTCGATCTCCGGCTACCACATGCAGGAGGCCGGTGCGACCCTGGTGCAGGAGCTTGCGTTTACGCTCGCCGATGGCCGCGAATATGTTCGCGCCGCACTTGCCAAGGGGTTGGACGTCGACGATTTCGCCGGTCGCCTTTCCTTCTTCTTTGCCATTGGCATGAACTTCTTCATGGAGGCGGCAAAGCTGCGTGCCGCACGTCTCTTGTGGACGCGTATCATGGAAGAGTTTAAGCCGAAGAAGGCTTCGTCCTCGATGCTGCGCACCCATTGTCAGACATCGGGCGTATCGCTGCAGGAGCAGGATCCCTACAACAATATCATTCGGACCGCTTTTGAGGCGATGTCGGCAGTGCTTGGCGGTACACAATCGCTGCACACCAATTCGTTCGATGAGGCGATTGCCCTGCCAACTGAGTTTTCAGCGCGCATCGCGCGCAATACGCAGCTCATTCTGCAGCACGAAACGGGTGTGACAAAGGTCGTCGATCCGCTTGCAGGCTCCTACTACGTCGAGAGCATGACGAAGGAGCTTGCAGACAGGGCGTGGGATCTGATCGAGGAAGTGGAGGCGCTTGGCGGAATGACGAAGGCGGTCAATGACGGTCTTCCAAAGCGGCTGATCGAGGAAGCCGCGACACGGCGCCAGGCGGCCGTCGACAAGGGCTGCGAGGTCATTGTCGGCGTCAACAAGTACCGTCTTGAGACAGAGCAGGAGATCGAAATCCTGGCGATCGACAACACCGCGGTACGCAGCGCCCAGATCAAGCGTATCGACGCGACGAAACGCCGGCGCGATGGGGCCGCTGTGCAGGCAGCACTCGATGCGCTTGCGCAAATGGCAAGCAGCGGCCACGGCAACCTGCTTGCGGCAGCCATCGAAGCGGCGCGCGCGCGCGCGACCGTCGGCGAGATCTCGGATGCGATGCGTCGCGCCTTCGGTGATCACGCAGCGGAGCCTGAGGTCATCAAGGATGTCTATGGTCAAGCCTATCGCGACGAGCCGGAGCTGGCGGTGCTGAAGGACCGCATGACCGACGTCGAAAGGATCCTCGGACACAAGCCGAAGATCATGGTAGCAAAACTCGGTCAGGACGGCCACGACCGCGGCGCCAAAGTGATTGCCTCGGCGTTTGGAGACATCGGCTTCGACGTCTTGGCGGGGCCCCTATTCCAGACACCAAAGGAAGCAGCCGATCTCGCCGTTGTCAGCAAAGTGCACGTGGTCGGCATCTCGTCGCTTGCAGCGGGCCACAAGACACTGGCACCACAACTTGTCGAGGAATTGAAAGCGCGCGGCGCAAAGGACATCATCGTCGTCGTCGGCGGCGTTATCCCGCGGCAGGATTATGACTTCCTGACGGACCATGGCGTGGCAGCTGTCTTTGGCCCGGGCACCAATGTCCTGGACGCGGCAAATTCGGTTCTCGATCTGCTCGAAGGCAGGCGTCGAAACCGCTAGATTTCGCGCCCGCGCGCAGCTTTTGCCGGGATGGCAAGCATAAACCAGATCCTTCGCCGCGCTTGTCGGCGAAGGTGAATTTCCGTTTTCCCAGGTTAAAAGCCGGAGCCCAGCGAAATGGGCCGGTATGAAAATTAATTTCACCGTCTGAACTTTTCGCGCGATTCGTGTTGACGAGTTCGAATTTTTGTCCCAACCTGACGAAAATAAATTACGTAACTGGGAACGAGAATAGCATGAAAGTGGGAATTATCGGGCTCGGTTTCCGGCTCGGCTATCTTGGCTATGTCTTCAAGTCGGTCGATGAGAGCTTCGAGATTGTCGGTTACGTCGACCCCGATCCGGCGGGTCTTCCGGGTCTGGTCGAAAAAGGCATTTCTACCGGTACCGCCTATGCCTCCCCCGAAGAGCTGATCGCCCGCGAAAAGCTTGATCTTTTGATGATCGGTTCCCCCAACCACATGCATCTCGACCACATCCGGCTGGGTCTCGAAAGCGGCCTGAAGGTGTTTTGCGAAAAACCGATCGTCACGACGATCGCCGAGAGCATAGAGCTCGCGCGTCTGATGGCGAAGTTCGGCCATGAGCGCCTGATGGTCGGACTGGTGCTGCGCTATTCACCGCTCTACAAGGACCTGCGCGCCATTCAGGCCGCCGGCAAACTCGGCCAGATCGTGTCGATCGAAGCCGCCGAGCATATCGAGCCTTATCATGGCGCGTTCTTCATGCGCGACTGGCGCCGTTATGAGCGCTATTCAGGCAGCTTCATGCTGGAAAAGTGCTGCCATGATCTCGATCTCTACAATGGCGTCGTCGGGGTTCGACCGGAACGCGTCGCAAGCTTCGGCGGTCGCAAGAGCTTCACGCCGGCAAACGATCCTGCACGAGACGGGATCAACGACCTGGAGCTGTTTCATCGCAAGCCGAGCGGTTGGATGGGCTCCGACAAGGTGTTCGACAGCGACGCCGACATCATCGATTATCAGGTTGCCATTGTCGAGTATGCCAACGGCGTCGGCATGAATTTCCATACCAATCTCAATGTTCCTGACCAGTTTCGACGCTTTGCCATCATGGGATCGCGCGGGATGGCGGAGGGTGATTTCGTCCGCGGCTATCTCGACGTTCACGAGCAGCTGACCGGCAGGAAGGTGGTCGAGAACACGTACGCGGCGACAGAGTTGTCGCAGCATTACGGCGCCGACGAGCAGATGGCCGCCGACCTCCTCGACAGTGTGCGCACGGGCACCGAGCTTCCGGTCTCCACGCTTAACGCCCTTGAGGCCGGTATTCTCGCGCTGTCGATGGACGAGGCGCGCATGAAGAAGGCGGTTGTCGAGCTGCGTCCCGTGTGGGACAGGTTCGACGAAGCCCTGCACGCAAGAGCGGCTTGAGGAGGGCGGCAAGATGAACGTCCAACGCAACGCAGTCATCTTCGCCTGGATCCTTCTCCTTCCGGCAGTGCTCTATGTGCTGGCGATTGTCGCCTATCCGCTGGTCGACACGTTCATTTTATCCTTCACCGATGCATCGCTGAAGAAGACGACGAACTGGATCGGTTGGGTAAATTACGAGAAGATCTTCAACGCCACATTTGCAGAAGTCATTATCCGCACCTTCATCTGGACCTTCTTTTCCGTATCGATCAAAATGATCATCGGCGTCTTCGGCGCCACCATGCTGAATTCCGCAGTGCCAGGAAGGGCTCTCTTCCGCGTCTTGACGATGCCGCCCTGGATTGTTCCGATGGCGATCGGCATCTTCATGTGGGGCTGGATGTATAACGGCCAGTTCGGGATGATTTCGGGCATGCTGCAGCGCTTTGGCCTGGTGGATGCGCCGGTTGCTTTTCTCGCACAGGGTTCGACGGCGTTCTGGGCGACGATTATCACGGACGTCTGGATCGGTGTCCCGCTGGTGACCCTCTACATGCTGGCGGCCATGCAGGCCATTCCTCAGGATCTCTATGAAGCCGCCTGGACGGACGGCGCCGGTCGTTTCTACCGCTTCCGGCGCATTACCCTGCCGCTGATCGTCCCTTCGATGATCACGATGTCGATGCTCTCGCTGATTGCGACGTTCAACTCCTTCGACATCATCTGGATCCTGACGCGAGGTGGTCCAAGCGGCGAAACGACGACGATGATCATCGATACGTACCGCACGGCGATTGGGTCGAACAAGTATGGCGAAGGTGCCGCACGCGCCGTGCTGATCTGCATTTTCCTGTCGATCTTCTGTGTCTGCTACTTCCGACTAACCAGCCGTCTTGCCGCCGGAGACAAGCGATGAAGCAAACCCATCTGCTCATCAATCGGTACAAATGGTATGAGATGATCGGCATCTATGCCGGCGTGCTGGTCTTCCTCACCTTCGTGCTCGCACCTTTCGTCGAGGGCTTTCTGGTATCACTGAAACCGCTCAGCCAGCTCTTCTCCTCACCTTATCGGTTCATTCCCGAAAATGGTTCCTTCGAGGCGTATCGGACGATGTGGGTCAGTGTGCCGGGTTTTGCGCGCTACATCTTCAATTCGTTCTTTATCTCCACCGTCGTGACCGCTGTCGTTCTGGTCCTTGTCATCCCGGCTTCTTATGCGTTTGCCCGCTATGAATTCAAGGGCGCCGGGCTATTGCTTGGCGCGTTCCTGGCAGTCAACATGTTTTCAGGGGCAGTGCTGCTCATTCCGCTGTTCAGGTTGATGCGCTCGCTTGGACTGCTCAATACTTATTTTGCCATCATGGTTCCGGGCGTCGCCTTCCTTATTCCGTCCGCGATCTGGCTGCTGAGAACCTACATGATCCGGATCCCGAGGGAACTGGACGAAGCTGCTTTCGTTGACGGTGCCAGCCAGTTCTACACGCTTCGCCGCGTCATCCTGCCGATTGCCATGCCCGGTATCATGGTGGTTGCCATCACCACCTTCATCGGCTCCTATGCCCAACAGTTCATCTTCGCGCTCACTTTTAACTCCAAGACCGAATTTGCCCCTTTGCCGGTCGGGCTCTTTGCCTATTTCGGCCGTCAGGAAGTGGTCTGGAACGAGCTGATGGCAGCCAGCTTCGTCGGTATTGCGCCGGCGATGATCGTGATTTTCTTCCTTCAACGGTATCTCGTCAGCGGCCTGACCGCCGGCGCGGTGAAACAGTAAGTCAACCACCAGAGAAAACGGGAGCTAACAAATTGACGATGCACTTTAAAACCGGGCTGATGGCCCTTGCCCTGCTCGGCTCCACCGCGCTTGGCACCATGAGCGCCCACGCCGCTGACAAGGAGATCAGCTGGATCTACTGCGGCGACAAGATTGACCCCATCCATGAAAAATACATCAAGGAATGGGAAGGCAAGAACCCGGGCTGGAAGGTCACGCCTGAGGTTGTTGGCTGGGAGCAGTGCCAGGACAAGGCAACGACGCTGGCTGCAGCCGGCACGCCGGTCGCCATGGCCTATGTCGGCTCACGCACCCTCAAGGAATTCGCGGAGAACGACCTCATCGTTCCGGTACCGATGAGCGACGAAGAAAAAAAGAGCTACTATCCGAACATCGTTTCTACCGTCACCTTCAACGACACCCAGTGGGGCGTGCCGATCGCCTTCTCCACCAAGGCGCTTTACTGGAACAAGGATCTCTTCAAGCAGGCCGGTCTTGACCCCGAAAAGCCGCCGAAGACCTGGGCTGAAGAAATCGCTGATGCCAAGGCAATCAAGGAAAAGACCGGAATTGCAGGCTATGGCCTGCCGGCAAAGACCTTCGACAACACCATGCACCAATTCATGCACTGGGTTTATAGCAACAACGGCAAGATCATCGATGGCGACAAGATCGTGGCCGACAGCCCCGAAGTTCTTGCAGCGCTGCAGGCTTACAAGGACATCACGCCCTATTCCGTCGAGGGCGCAACGGCTTACGAACAGAACGAAATCCGCGCCATTTTCCTCGACGGCAAGGTCGGCATGATCCAGGCCGGTTCCGGCGCAGCCACCCGTTTGAGGGACACCAAGATCAACTGGGGCATCGCACCGCTACCGCTTGGCCCGTCGGCAAAGGGCGAAGGTACGCTGCTGATCACCGACAGCCTGGCGATCTTCAAGGGGTCGGGGGTCGAGGACAAAGCGGTCGAGTTCGCCAAGTACATCACTGCGCCCGGCCCGCAGGGCGAATACGAGCTCCAGGGCGGTGCGGGGCTCACGCCGCTGCGTCCGTCAGCAAAGGTCGACGAATTCGTGAAGCAGGATCCCTATTGGAAGCCGCTGATCGACGGCATCTCCTATGGTGGGCCGGAGCCCCTCTTCAAGGATTACAAGGGCTTCCAGAACGTCATGATCGAGATGGTGCAGTCGGTCGTCACCGGCAAGGCCGAGCCGGCGGACGCGCTGAAGAAGGCCGCGGCCGATCTCGAGCAGTACAAATAAGCATTGCTTCAGCAAGGGGACGCAAACTTCGGTGCGCCCCCTTGTCTGTCACATCAAATAGCAAGCCGCCTTAAAGGCGGCCGGGGAAAATACCGTGGGACAGCTTTTTCTCAGTAACGTTCAAAAATTCTACGGCGACTACGAGGTCTTGAAGGGCGTACAGCTCGAAGTGAAAAACGGCGAGTTCGTGGTCTTCGTCGGGCCGTCGGGCTGCGGCAAGTCGACGTTGCTGCGCATGATTGCTGGCCTCGATGCGACGACGGCGGGCGACATCGTCATCGATGGCCTGAGGGTCAACGACCTTCCCCCGGTCAAGCGCGGTATTGCCATGGTTTTCCAGTCCTATGCGCTTTACCCGCATATGAGCGTTTTCGAAAACATCGCCTTCCCGCTGCGCGTCGAAAAGATGGAAGAAGAAAAGCTGAAGGCCAAGGTCGAACATGCCGCGCGCATCCTTCACCTTGATCAGCGCCTGCAGCAAAAGCCCGGGATGCTTTCAGGCGGTCAGCGCCAGCGCGTCGCGATCGGCCGTGCGATCGTGCGCGAGCCGAAGATCTTTCTGTTCGACGAACCACTGTCCAACCTCGATGCGGCCCTACGTGCCGACATGCGCATCGAGCTCGCAAAACTGCATCGCCAGCTGAGGGCGACGATGATCTACGTCACGCACGATCAGATCGAGGCGATGACCATGGCGGACCGGATTGTCGTTTTGAATGCCGGTGAGATCGCACAGACTGGCGCTCCGCTGGAGCTTTACCACAAACCCGCCAACATCTTCGTCGCCGGCTTCATCGGCAATCCGAAGATGAATTTCCTGCCCGTCACCTGCACGGGCGTCAGCGACGCCGGCGTTGCAGTTGAATACGAAGGACAGATGGCGATCATTCCGGTCACGCCGCGCCAGGACGTTGTCGGCCAGCCGCTCATATTGGGTGTTCGCCCCGAGCACATCAAGGTCGGCCAGGGCGACATTACCCTCACCGTTACGCCAACGGTCATCGAGCGCCTTGGGGCACAGACAGTTGCCTACGCGGCGCTTGACGGCGAGGGCGAGAATTTCTGTGCAACGCTTCCCGGGAGCGCCGCAGTTCGTCCGGATCAGCCGTTGGCGGCCGGGATCAATGTTGCGGACTGCCATCTCTTCGATGAGGCGGGCAAATCATTCGATCGTCATGTGGAACTGACAGACATCGACATGAACCTCATTAGCCCGACGGCCGCCTGACCGCTTACGATGCTTACGCCCTCGCCCTTCAATACAAAGGATAAAACAGCCGGTTGGCGGGGTAAGCATAGGCGCCGCGATCCACGATCCCCAGCCGATACATGCAGCTCCTCAGTGCGGTGACGTGCCAAGGATTCGTCGGATAGGGCGAGCCGCGGTAGACGGCCTCGGGCTCGCAATAGCGATACGCTCTATCGAACCGCGCCAACAGCAGCGGATCGGAATCCATCCTGACACCGTGAAAGGTTTGCCATTGTCCAGGCGCTTCAGCCGCCGAGACGGCCAATAGACTTGCTGCCACTCCCACTGCAACCGAAATTCTCATCGACTTGACCTCCCCGCGCGCCAAACGCCCGCGCAAAAGAAGATGTTTTTCAATTGCGTAAGGTCAAGGGTCCTACATCAAAGGAAGGCGCCCGATGGGCCTTGGACGTGCCACATTGCGAGGCGCCTCGAATTGCAGCCCATGAAAAGGAGTGCTTTGCTCAGCCATCAGCGTTGGCTCACTGCCGGACGATGTTGTTGTTGTCGAGGCAAAGGGCAACCTTGCAGATCGCCCTCCTGCTGTGCAACTCGAAGCCAATGTCATCACCCATCACAAAAATATTGGGTTTGGGCTGCTGTTGCTGCGCAACAGTTGGCGCGGCCAGCGCCGATGTCAGTGAGCAAGCCAATAGACCAAAGCAAAGATTTCTCATGTTATTCATGGCCCTCCATTGATCTGCCTGAGCTTCATAACGCCCAGGGCAAGGGCTTGACCCTCCGGATGCAATCCAAGCAATCGCGTGCATGGGCTGGCGCGGTGCGCGCACCGAGGCTGATGCGTGAGCAAAGCTTCACACGATGCGAGGCGAAGTGTCTTTCAAAGGCAAAGCGCCCCTGGCCTCCTACCAGACGAGGCCGCGGGCGGCCACAGCCTCGACGCGCGTAACCACGCCGTTACGATGAAAGACCATCGTGTCGAATAGATTGGAGACGACGCAGGTGTGGTTGGGGATGATGCGAATCTTCTCGCCGATCTGAGGACGGCTGCCTCCACATCTCGATAAGTCGATGACACCGTGTTCCTCCGACAGTCCTGTAATCACTGCCTCGGGATAGCCGACCACGGTTCCGAAATCGGCAAAGCCGAGCAGGTCGGAGGTCAGGGCCTTTGATCCGGCGTCGATCACCGCGCGATCGGCCGTCGGACAAGACACGATTGTTGCCAGCACATGCATGGCACAGTCGGCCTCGCTGCAATGGCCGGCGCGCACCATTGAGCGATCGTTATAGATATACGTCCCTGCGCGATGTTCGGTCGCAGCACTGACGAGATGTGCCTCAAAGAGGCTCGGCGTGCCGCCATTGCTGACGACCGGGCACGCAATCCCATCCCTTTCAAGGAGCGAAAGTGCATTTTCGAAGAACGCTTGAACCGCCACGGCAGCGCCCGGCTTTGGGTAGTTGAGAAGCCCGCCGAAGATCAACCCCGGTGCGTCGCTAATCCGTCTTGCCAGGCTTCGTGCTTCTTCCGGCGTCTGGACACCGCAGCGCCCGCCGCCCGTGTCGCATTCGACAAGGACGGTCAGTGGCTTGGAAGATGCAAATTTGGACGACAGTCCATCGATCGTCACCCCGCTGTCGGCAACCACCTTGAGATCGCAGATTTGCTCGTTGAGCGCACCGAGCCGCTCGAGCTTTTGCGGACCGAGAATGTTGAAGGTGATCAGGATGTCTTCAAAACCGGCCGCGGCGAAGGCTTCCGCCTCGCTGATCTTCTGGCAGTTGATGCCCTTGGCGCCGGCCGCGATCTGCTCGGCTGCGAGCGCTGGGATCTTGTGCGTCTTGATATGCGGCCGGAAATTCAGGCCATGTCGATCCATATAGGCCTGGGCGCGGGCGATGTTGGCCGCCAGCCGATCCTCATCGATGATCGGGCGCGGTGTCGACAGATCGGCGACCCTGTCGCCCGACCTGGCGACGACGGCGAAGGGATTTTCCTGCATATGACGCTGCTCCGCGTTAGTGACCGTGGGGATTGGTGACCATCGGCCAGATCGTCTTCGGCGCCCGACGGTAAGGTGTCTTGGCTGGATTGTTGGGATAAGGGGTTCCAGCCGAGCAGTAAATGATTTCCGCAGCAATTTTCGAGAAGGACGCGTAGAAATGATTGGTCGATTTGATGACCAGGATCTTCTTGGAGGTCGGATCGATCCCCATGACGGAAAAAAGGCTTGGATCGAAACTCTGGGCGCGCGTCGAATTCAGAATGATATCGATGCCGTTTAGCGTGATGTGTACGGCATCACCGAACGGCGCCAAGCTCTCGCCGAAACGCATCTCGGCGTTCTCGACGAGTTTCACGACCCTGACGACCCCATCGACCGGGTTGCCGGTGCCCGGCGCAGACTTTGCACCGAAGCGCAATGGAATCTCGGCATCCTCACCGGCTGCCATGCAGATCTGCACCGCCATCGGATCCCAGATCGTCCCGATCGCAGCACCAGTCACGTTTCGATCCAGGAGTTCTTGCAGGAGAACCGTGGCATCGCCGGCCGTGCCGCCACCTGGATTATCCCAGACGTCGGCGATGACGACGGGCCAGGAGGTCGCGACTGCCGCCTGTGTCACAGCCTCGACTTCGTCCACCTGCGGCATGATGAAGGTGCCCCGTTTGGAAAACAGCTCGAGGCCGAGTTCACGCGCCAAAGCCTCTCCCTTATCAGGCCTGTCGTTGGTGACGACAAGCATCTTGGTGCCCATTTCCGGCACGTCGCCCGCCATGAAGCCATGGATGACGGAGATTGACAGGATGTCGGCATCTTCCTGTTCCAGTCGCATGATCTTGTCGACAAAGGAGCGCATCGGATCGCGCGACGTCGGATAGACGTCGATCATCCGGCAGTCGAAGACGGACATGACGGGATGCAGCCGGCCCTCCAGTGTCTCGACCGCAATCTGCCAGAGGTCCTCGGCCCGATCGACGAAGTCCGTGTGCGGAAACTCCTTGAAGTAGACGAAGAAATCCGCCGCTGCGAGCCGCTTGGCCGTGAGGTGGCTGTGCGGATCAAGCTCGGCGCAGACAAGGATGTCGGGCCCGACGATCTCGCGCACCAGCGCCAATATGTCACCTTCTGTATCCTCATAGCCGGCCGCAACCATGGCGCCATGCAGGCCGAGGACAACGGCATCGACCGGCATCGCAGCTTTGAGCTGATCCAGGATCTCGTTGCGAAGCCCCTCATAGGTCGAGCGGCTGACCAGTCCGGCCGGATCGGCCCAGGCAGCCGTTCCCTCGATCAGCTCCCATCCCTTCTCTGCGCAGACGCGGCGCCCAACGGTCATGGGTGCCGAGCACAATGTCGGGGTTTGCGGATGCTGACCGGGAGGCGCATAAAGAGACGCCTCGAACGCGCGCCGATCGACGCAAATGGGAGAAAAGGTGTTGGTCTCGGTTGCGAGCGCCGCCGTGAAAATGCGCAAGGGTTCTGGCCTTTAAGTTTTGATCAACCCATCGGGTTCGGCAAGTAGCCGGTAAAGCCGCATATCTTCCAGCGACCTTCATGCAGCCGGCAATAATAAAGCGTCTGCCACAGCATCACATCGCGCGTGCCGTCGGCCTTGGCAAGTCCGCCATCGAACTTCTTGCGCACCAGTGCCATGTCAGCTTCGATCTCGATATCCTCGAGCGTTGTGGTGATGAAGATCGCGGCGCGGGTGTCCTCGAGGAAGGACTGTGTTGCAAAGTCCCTCGCCTGGCGCAGCCACTCGTCGCGATAGGCCGACAAGGTCGGAAACGCCAGACACCACCTGTCCGGGTTCGCCTGCTTGCGCCCGTCGATGCCGATGAAGCCTTCATCTACGAAATCATCTTCGACCATTGACCAGTCGGCGGCCAGGAAGGCATCGATGTCACGAGGCACCAGCATCTCCCAGATCGCGTGCCGGGCAACGTCGGACGCGGGAAATGGATTCTTGAACGGATCGCGCATTTCTCTCCCTTATTAAAATTCTTTTCATGATCGGTGTTTTTCACTGGTCAAATTCTGCTTTATATGGTCAGTTGTCAACTTATTACGAAAATAATTTGCAAGGTCGGTCCGAATGTTCATCAAACGTTATGGCGCTATTCAAGAAGGTGCAGGCGGCAAGCCCCTGCCCTTTGCGCGCGCCGTCGAAGCAGACGGCTGGCTCTATGTCTCTGGTCAGGTCGCCATGGAAAATGGAGAGATCATCGATGGAAATATCGTCGCGCAGACGCACAAGACGATCGAGAACGTGCTGGCTATTCTCAAGGAAGCCGGATACGGCGCAGAACACGTGGTACGTTGCGGCGTGTGGCTTGATGATCCGCGGGACTTCTGGTCCTTCAACGCGATCTATCAGCAGTACTTCGGCGGCCATCCGCCAGCCAGGGCCTGTGTTCAGTCTTCGATGATGGTCGATTGCAAGGTCGAAATCGACTGCGTAGCGTACAAGGCGAAGGATCGCTAGGGCAAACGAGGGGACGGGGATGGACATTTTTTCGACATTGCAGGACGAAAAGGCCAGGCTCTCGCCGTCCGAAAACCGTATCGCGGACATCCTCCTCAACGACTTCGAGTTTGCGGTCAACGCCTCGATCATCGAGCTTGCCGAAAAGGCCGACGTATCGCCGCCGACGGTGACGCGCTTCTGCCGCCGACTTGGATGTGAGAGCTTTTCCGACTTCAAGGTCCAGCTCGCAAGGACAGCATATGTCGGCATGCGTTACCTGAAGCCGGAACCCAAAAGCACCAACCCGGGTGATGTCGCGCAGGACATCATCACCAAGGCGCAAAACGCACTTTTCCTGCTTCATCGTTCGCTCGATCTTGCTGCAATCGAGCTGGCGGCCGAGCGACTTTCGCGCGCCGACATGATCTATGCCTTCGGCTCCGGTGGCAACTCGTCGATGATCGCCAACGAATTGCAGAACCGACTGTTTCGCTTTGGCTTGCATGTGACGGCAAGCTCGGACCATGGGATGCAATTGATGATGGCGGCTGCCGCCAAGTCGACGGACGTGTTGATCGGGTCGTCCTTTAGCGGTCGCAACGGCGAACTCGTGCGCGCATTTACACTTGCGCGCGAATCCAGGGTAACAACGATTGCGCTCACCCAAAGCAATAGCCCGGTGGCACAAGTAGCTGAAATCGTTGTTCCCATCGACCTGCAGGAAGGAAGCAATATCTTCCGTCCGACCTCCACGCGCATCGCCTATCTGGCAGTCGTCGATATTCTTGCCAGTCTCGTTGCCTATGCGATCCAGCCAAAGGCCGCGGTCGCGCTTCGCCGCATCAAGCAGCAGCTTGTTGCCCACCGCGATGGCGACGATCGGCAACTGCTCGGGGACTAACCGTTTGAAGAAGGGATGCTGCATGACACAGACGGTAGCGATCGTGACCGGTGCTGCGGGCGATATTGGACGGGCCATTGCAGAGCGTCTGGCAGACGATCACGATGTCGTCTTCATGGTCGATATTGACCTCGCCGCAGTCGAAAAGGCTGCCCATGCTCTTGGCCCGAGCGAGCGTTTTGTCGCGCACGGCGCAGACGTGACCAGCCAAACGAGTGTCGCCGCAATGGCCCGGCAGGCCGCCTCTTTTGGTTCGGTTCGCACACTGGTCAACAATGCCGGTGCAGCACGCGCCGTCAGCCTCCACGATACGACGCCCGAGATCTGGAGGATGGACAATGCGCTCAATCTCGAGGCTGCCTTCTTGTGCTTCCGCTCCGTTGAAGATCTGCTTGCGGCGTCGAAGGGATCGGTGATCAACATCGCATCCGTTAACGGCATGAGCGTCTTTGGTCACCCCGCCTACAGCGCGGCGAAGGCGGGACTGCTGCATTTTACCAAGCTGGTTGCGGTGGAATATGGAAAGCTTGGTATCCGCTCGAACGCGGTTGCGCCCGGAACTGTGCGCACGCAGGCATGGGAGGCGCGCGCGGCAGAAAACCCCAACGTCTTCGAGGAGGCCCGCCGCTGGTACCCGCTCCAGCGGATCGTCGACCCCGAGGATGTGGCCAACGCCGTAGCGTTTCTGGCCGGATCGCACGCGGCTGCAATCACCGGCGTCTGCCTGCCGGTCGATTGCGGTCTGACAGCCGGTCAGGCCGAGCTTGCCCGGACATTTTCGCAGTCCGAGCACTATTAAGAGATACACTAGAAAGAGGAACGGACATGACGTTGGCACCTTATCGCCTGGAGGGTTCGTGGCAGCCGGATGGCGGCGCCAACGGCCGCTTTACCTTTTGCCTTTTCAACCTCAGCGACGTTATGCTTACTGGCTTCACGCTCGCCTATACGTCGCTGACGCGCGTCATCGATGCACAGGCCTGTGAGAATGCAACCTTTCTGCGTCGCAACGCCAATTTTCATGAGTTTGCTCCCCCAGAGGGATTTTCGCTCGATCCGGGCAGCAGTTGGACCTTCACCGTCGGCGGCCTCCACCGGCCAGCTCGCCATTGCACCGATGGTGCAAAGTCCGCCTACGTGACGCTTCACGATGGCACGCACATCACGGTTGCCGTTTCCGATCTGCTCCTTGAAGGACGCGTGAACGCGCCGCCGCCGGCCTTGCTTCCGGAAGGCAGGCTTTCACTGCCCTTTTCATTGCAACCCTGGCCAGCAGACATCGATGCCAGACCAGGAGACGATGTTCCGGTCGTTCTTTATCCCGCAGAAGGATCGTCGAAAGACGATGTGCGGGCAGTATCGATGGTGCTTGGCCTTTACCGGCGGCTTTTCGAGAGCGATCACGCACCGTTCAATCTCGCCCCCTCGCCGCAGGGACGCCCGGTGCAGTTTCTGGTCGATGCGGCAATTGCGCCGGAAGCCTATAGGCTCGGTTTTTCGAACACGCAGATCACATTATCCTTTGCCGATGCCGCTGGGCGTCAATATGGCTTGACGTCGCTTGCGCAGCTTCTGCACGGAGCCCGAAACCAATCGCAGACGTTTCTCTTTCCGACCTCAGGGACGATTGCGGACAGGCCGAGATACGGGTGGCGCGGATGCCATCTCGACGTTTCGCGTCAGTTCTATCCCAAGGCCGACATCAGGCGGCTGATCGATATCCTTGCCTGGCTGAAGCTCAATATCTTCCACTGGCACCTGACCGACGACGAGGCGTGGCGTCTTGAAATCAAGGCCTACCCCGAATTGACGACTACGGGCGCCCTTCGCGGACCCGATCAGCCGCTCCTGCCGCAACTCGGCAACAGTGCCGAAGCGGTCGGTGGCTATTATTCCCAGGACGATGTGCGCGATATCGTTGGCCACGCGTCCAAACTGAATGTGGAGATTGTTCCCGAGATCGATATTCCCGGCCACAGCACGGCGACACTGACGGCCTTGCCCGACCTCGCCGACGGCCAGGAAGCGCCGGAGAGCTACCATTCGGT
The DNA here is from genome assembly GCF_002211365.1 of Rhizobium sp. R711. Taxonomy (GTDB): domain Bacteria; phylum Pseudomonadota; class Alphaproteobacteria; order Rhizobiales; family Rhizobiaceae; genus Rhizobium. The sequence continues at coordinate 142,814 of NZ_LOKZ01000001.1, forward strand.
ACAGGGATACCCCAACAACGCGCTCAATCCCGCGGTGCCGCTGACCTATGAATTCCTCGAAAAAGTGCTGGACGAAATGGTAGAGCTCTTTCCCTGTGCCTACCTCCATATCGGCGGCGACGAGGTGGCAAACGGCTCGTGGCTTGCCTCACCGCTTGCCAGGGCATTGATGGAAAAGGAAGCAATCTCGGGCACGTTTGCGCTGCAATCCTACTTCCTCAAGCGTGTAAAGGACATGCTGACGGTGCGCGGCCGCAAGCTCGCCGGCTGGAACGAAGTGGCCCATGGTGGTGGTGTCGCAGCCAGGGATACGCTGTTGATGGCCTGGGAGAACCCGCAGGTCGGCATCGATCTGGCCAAGGAAGGCTACGAGGTCGTCATGACCCCCGGCCAGGCCTACTATCTCGACATGGTACAGGCGGAAGCGTTCCAGGAGCCTGGTGCAAGCTGGGCTGGAACCGTGCCGCCGGCACATACCTACGCCTATGAGGCAGAGGGCGACTTCCCGGAGGAATTGCAGGACAGGATGAAGGGCATTCAGGCCTGCATATGGTCCGAGCACTTTCTGTCGCGCGGCTATTTCAACCGGCTCGTTTTCCCCCGCCTGCCAGCGATTGCGGAAGCCGCATGGACGCCCCGGGCGATGAAGGACTGGAACCGCTTCGCCGCGATCGTGCCCCTTTGCCCGAAACTGTGAGGTCAATGATGCGAATTGCAGTGGGCGGAATTCACACCGAGTGCAGCACCTATTCGCCGGTCTTGATGACAGTCGACGACTTCCGCGTTCTGCGCGGTCAGGAGCTCCTGGCTTCTGACTATTTTGGTTTTTTGAAAGCCGATGGGGTCGAGCACCTACCGCTGTTGCATGCACGCGCAGTGCCCGGGGGACCGGTCTTCAGGGTGGCGTACGAGGCATTCAAGACAGAATTTCTGGATCGGTTGAAGGCTGTCTTGCCAGTCGAGGGCCTTTATCTTGCGATGCATGGGGCGATGAATGTGGAGGGCATGGACGACGCCGAGGGCGACTGGATTGCCGCGGCCCGTTCTGTCGTCGGACCGGATTGCGTGATCGCTGCGAGCTATGACTTGCACGGCAATGTCAGCCAGAGGATCGTCGACCAGCTCGACATATTCGCCGCCTACCGGACCGCGCCGCATATCGATGTGCGCGAAACGATGGTGCGTGCCTGGTCTTTGCTGGTGGACGCGCTCACGTCAGGCATCCGGCCAGGTATCGCCTGGGCCCCTGTTCCGGTTTTATGGCCGGGCGAACGGACATCGACCGAGGACGAGCCCGCAAAGAGCCTCTACGGAGCCCTGTTGGCAATCGGCCGGCGCGAGGCAATCCTCGATGCCAATCTGATGATCGGCTATGTGTGGGCGGACGAACCACGGGCGACCGCCTGTGCGGTCGTGACCGCGACAGACAAGCGGGCGGCTTTGACAGCTGCGGAGGAAATTGCGCTTTCCTATTGGAACGCGCGCGACGATTTTGTCTTTGGGACTGTTACCGGTCCGCTCGATGCCATGCTCGACATAGCGGCGACGGCGTCAACAGCGCCCCTCGTTCTCGCGGATTCGGCCGACAATCCGACGGGCGGCGGCGTTGGCGACAGGGCGGACGTTTTAAAGGCACTAATGGCGCGTGGCTTTGAAGGCGTGCTGGTTGCCGGCATCACCGATCCACCGGCCGTCGCCGCATGCTTTGCAGCCGGCAAGGGCGCAACGATCGCACTCGACGTTGGTGCCGCACTCGACCAGTCGAGCTCGGCCGTTTGCATTGAAGCCGAAGTCATTCTTCTCGACGACCCGGGTCCGGAGGCCGAGCGTCAGGCGGTCATAAGCACCGCGGGTCTTGTCGTGGTGCTCGCGGCACGCCGGCGCCCTTATCATGCTATCGCGGATTTTACGCGACTGGGGCTCGATCCGAAGTCAGTCAGGATGCTCGTCGTCAAGTCCGGTTATCTTTCCCCGGAACTGGCCCCGATCGCCAATCCGAACCTTATGGCGTTGACCGACGGCGTCGTGAACCAGGACATCGAAAGCCTGGTCAGCAACCGACGCGCGCGACCAACCTTCCCGTTCGATCGCAACTTCGACTACGCACCGCGTGCGCGCCTGTCGACACGCTGGCAGGACTGATCTTTTGCGTTAGCAGGTCTCGGCTCCACGCCGAACCTTGATGCGCCTTCATCCGCAATACCGGTGCCTTTCTCCGCGTGATCGATGTCATGAGCCGTCCTTTCCCCGAAGTTTTTCGCGACCCGACGATCCGGGTCAGCATGTTTGCAATCTTTGCCTTTGGCTTTGCTGGAGCGGCAACCTCGCCGTACCAGTCGGTTATTGCCATTCGCGAATTGGGTTTTAGCAACACTCTTTACGCGTCGCTGATATTTGCGGCCGCAGCCGTTAACGTCATGGTCAGTATCCTGCTTGGCAATCTTGCCGACCGGCTTGGCGAGTATCGGGCGGTGATGGTCACGGTTACCGTCTTCGGAATCTTCGGTTACGGCGCGGTCTATCTCGTTCCTGTTCAGGCGACCTTCATTGCCAGCGGGCTCCTGCTGCTGCCGGTCTACAACGCACTCAATTCGCTGCTCTTTGCCAATGTGCGCGCCAGGACCAATGCAATGCCGCGCGGTGAGGTGGCAACAATCAACGCAGGCGCAAGGGCGATGATCTCGCTTTCCTGGGTACTGGTACCGGGCCTGGTCGGGCTCGCTTTGTCGCGGTCGACAAGCATGCTGAAAGCCTATTTGTTTGCGTGCCTTGCCTGCACGGTGTGCCTTGGTCTGATTGCAATCTTCCTGCCGCGCCAGAGTGGGACGGACAAGGCGGCCACACGCCATCTTTCCCACCTTGCAGCCCTTGTAGAAGTCATCTCGCCACGCATCTTCATTCGCGTGATCGCGGTGTCGCTGATCAGCAGTACCCTTCACGTGAATGGCGCGATCTTGCCGCTGATCGTCACCGGACCCGTGCATGCGACCGTTGGCGATGTCGGAATACTGGTCGGCATCGTCGCCTTCCTCGAGGTCGTCTTTATCGTCGTGTGGGGGCGTGCCCAGCGGATCATGAGCCATGTCACGGCCTTGGCGATCGGCACGATCATCTACGTCGTCTACCTCGTTCTGCTCGGCTTTGCCTCTGCTCCCTGGCATGTCTACGCATTGACGATCATCAGCGGGTCCGGCGCTGCGGCCCTCATCTCCATCCCGATCACCTATCTGCAGGATCTGATCGCAGAACGCCCGGGCCTCGGCAGCGCACTCATATCGGTCAACATCTTCGTGAGCGCTGGACTGAGCGCTCTTTTGTTTGCGCTCGGAAACAGTGTCGGCGGCTATCGCGAAACGGCAATTGTTGGTGCTTTAGCCGGTTTGATCGGGCTTGCACTGCTGCTTTTTTTCGACCGAACCGGGCGACCACGCTAAAATCGGGCAAGTCCTGGCGTGCGGTACCAAAATCGGCATAGGGGGCGATCTTATTTGATCGCTCCTCTGCCACACCACCCGGCATGCGGGTCCGCACCGGGCGGTTCGAGGGATTGAGGTTATGCGAGCCTGGGCATTCCGAGTTGGTCGGCCCATTTGATCCGTGAGAACGGTATTGACGAGCTTGCCGCTGTTGCGCGCTTCTCTTCATTCGCTGTGACCAGCTTACGGTGGGACTTCCACCCACAAGAGTGCGCTCATGCTGGGCGCACAACAGAAATGCCCGCCGCGAGACCTGCGACGGGCATCTGCTACTGGGGCTCGGGAGAGAGTTGAGCCTCAGATGTTGGCGAGCAATTCGTTGATGCGCTGTTCCATGTCAGCCAGTGCTGCATCGACTTCCTTCTGACCAGTGATCGCAGCGCTCATTTCCTGGCCGATGATGTCCTGAATGGCGAACTGGCGCTGAACGGTCGACGGCAACGACGTTCCAAGCGTGGCAACGGCCGAAATCGTGTTACGATGCGGCAGAGCCTTGAACTTGTCGGACTCCAGAACTGCCTTGACGGCCGGCAGATGGCCGGTGCGCGACCAGTCGAAGTCGTTGTCATGGAAGAACTTCAGGAACTTGCCGATTGCAGCGGTCTGTTCGTCCGTCCGATCCTTCTGCGACACTGCCCAGCTATGACCGTCGGCATACTGCGCCTTCTTTCCCGAAAAGAGCTGCGGATAGGGATAGACGGCATAGCCGCCCGCGTTAAGCGCGGTACCGGCCTTTTCCGAGGAGGCCGTATAGTCACCGATGACCCATGTTCCGTTGAGGTGTACGCCGCCCTCACCGGCCAGGAATGCATTGATACCGGCGGCGTAGTCGAGATCCTTCGTGGTGTAGCCGTTGTCGTAGATCGCCTTGTACATCTCGAGGACCTTCTTGGCCTCGGGTGTATTGATCTTTACCTGCTTTGGATCGGCAAAGAAGGTTGAATCCTGCTGGAAGAGATACGTATAGAGATTGCGGGTGTAAAGAGCGACTTCATTCGCAAGGTTCTGGACGAAGTATGGCTTGCCGGTCTTTTCCTTGAACTGCTTGGCCTGCGCAAGCAGCTCCTCGACGCTTGTTGGAAGCTTCGGAGTGCCGTCTGCATTGACCAGATCGGCCTTTTTGAAGAGATCCATGTTGATGTGGTACAGCATGGTCCAGTTGTCGATCGGCAACCCGTAGATCTTGCCGTCCTTGGTCACGCCGTTGAGGCTGGCATCGGTAAAGTCGGAGGATGCAACGCCGACGGACTTCAACACGTCGTCGAGCGGCATGAGCAGACCCTTGGACTGGTAGTCGGCAAGGACCGATTGATGGATGGTGACGATATCGGGCGGGTCACCTGCAGCAAACTGTGCCGTCAACTGATCATAGCCTGGCCATTCGACGGTGGTCACCGTCACATGAACATCTGGATTGTCGGCGTTGAACTTGTTGATGAGCGAGGTGATGATGCCGCATTCGCCAACAGCCTTGCTGACATCGGTGTTGGTGCCGAAATCAGCATCGCACGCGCCGAAGAAGCGCTGTACGGTCAACTCTGTGGCGGCAAGGGCCGGACTTGCACCCGCAAGCGCAATCACCGAGGCTGCCGCCAGGATATATTTTCTAAGGGTAAGCGTCATTCCAACTCCTCCTCTTCGGGGTTTCCCGACCCCTTGACTTAGACCCCCTCCTCGGGAGCCGGTTGCACTTAAGACGTGGTCACTGTCGCGAACTCTCTAGCGCACGGCGGCGCCGGATACGGCCGTCACGATGTATTTCTGGAAGAACAGATAAAGGATCAGGATCGGCGCACTGGCGAAGACAGCCTGAGACATCAGGAAGCCCAGACCTTGAGACTGCGCGAAGTTCATCTGGGTCGAGGCGATCCCAACGGTCAGTGTGAACATCTCCTTGCGGGTTCCTGAAATCAGCGGCCAGAGGTAGTCGTTCCAGGCGCCGAAGAAGGTGAAGATGCCAAGCGTCGCCTGCGCGGGAATGGTGAGCGGCAAGAGCACCTTCCAGAAGATCTTGAAGCGGCTGGCGTTGTCCAGGAGGGCCGCCTCGTCCAGTTCCTTTGGAATAGCGCGAAAATATTGCGTCATCAGGAAGACGCCGAAGGGTGCCGAAAGCCCCGGCAGGATAAGCCCCGGATAGGTATTGTGCAGCTTCAGCCAGCCAAAGATCTGCTGGCGGGCGATCAGCACCGCCTGTTCCGGCACAGCAAGCCCTAGCAACACGATCACGAAAAGCAGGTTGCGGCAAGGAAAGTTCAGCCGGGCGAAACCATAGCCGGCAAGCGAGGAAAGGATCAGCGTCGCGAGCGTCAGGCCACCGGAAACAATGGTGCTGTTCAGCACCCAGCGGAAGACCGAGGAGGTGCCGGCGACATCGATATAGTTCTTGATCGTGTAGGGCGCACGGAAAACGGCGTTCATGTTTTCCATCAATTCCTTGTTGTCCTTCAGCGAGAGCGCCATCACCCAGACCACCGGCGCCACCATGACAAGCGCTAGTGCGATCACGAGGCCGAGGATGATGCGGTCACCCATGGTGCGGCCGACAATATTGCCCGAGACAGATCCGCTCATCCCTCTTCTCCCTTGCGCCGTGAGGCGATGTACTGCGCCATGGCGGCAATCAGGATCATCATGAACAGGACTTCGGAAGCCGCAGCACCGAGCCCGAGGTCCCACTTGGTGAAAGCGGCCTCGTAGATGTAGAGGACGACCGGCTTTGACACATTGTTCGGCCCGCCTTGCGTCATCAGCTTTGCCTGGCCAAATAGCTGGAACTGCAACACGATCTGGATGATGAGGACGAGCACGAAGGTACGCCGGATCGAGGGCAGCGTGATATACCTGAGCGTGCGCCAGCGGCTGGCATTGTCCAGGGCTGCCGCCTCGTAGATCTCGCCCGGCACCTGCTGCAGCGCCGAGAGGAAGAGCATCATCGGCAGGCCGATGCACCACCAGACGGTGGCGATCGCAATGCCGATCATGGCAAGCCGCGCATCGGACAGGAAAGCCGGTGCGGTCGCCCCGAACCAGCCATAGACCGTCGCCAGCAGGCCGAAATTGGCGATGAAGACGATGCGCCAGATCAGCGTCACGATCGTCACCGACAGCACCGACGAGGAAAAATAAAAGGCACGCAGTATGGCGGCGGTGCGGGTGCGCCGGTTCAGCGCCAGCGCCAGAAAAAGGCCGATGATCGCAAGCGCCGGCACCGTTAGGAATACGAAATAGAATGTGTTGCCGATCGCCTGCAGGAAAATGCGGTCGTTATAGAGCCGGATATAATTGGTCAGACCGACGAACTTGCCAACGCCAAAGGCGTCCGCTTTGTGCAAGCTCAGCCAGATGCCCCAGAAGAGCGGCACCACGAGTAAGGCGACGAAAACCAGGAGAAACGGCGCGACAAAGAGGGCGTTGCGCCATTGCGGCGCATGGATGTTCTGAACGTTGCGCCGTTCGACGGCCTTCGCCGTTGAGTGGGCGCGATCGAGCGCCGCCTCAGCCATGACCGACCTCCTCATTGTGCCAGGCGCGACCAGCATCATCGAAGAGGTGCGTGCGCGTCCCGTCGAGCGTCAGCGCCACCTCGTCGCCGATGGCGACGCGGCTGTTGCCGATATCCTCGGCAATGACGACGCTGCCATCCTTGAGGCGGGTATAAAGAAGGGTTCGATCGCCAAGGCGCTCGAGCACATCCACCTTGCCCGTTGTCGTTGCAGCAACGCCGTTGGCGAGCTTGACGGCCTCGGCACGGATGCCGAGCGAATGTTTGCCGGCTTCGACCCCAGCGGCGCGAATGGCCGTTTGCAGTTGCGTGCCGTCGGGGAGCTTTGCGCGCAGAAAACCGTTTTCGTCCGACAGATCGACGCTCAGGAAGTTCATTGTTGGAGAGCCGACAAAGGTGGCGACGAAGCGGCTGGCGGGACGCGAGTAGATCTCCATCGGCGTGCCAATCTGCTCGATCTTTCGATTGTTCATGACAACGATGCGATCGGCGAGCGTCATTGCCTCGATCTGATCGTGTGTCACGAAGATCATCGTCGACCTCACCCGATTGCGCAGCTGGGCGAGTTCGACGCGGGTGCGAACGCGCAACGCCGCATCGAGGTTGGACAGCGGCTCATCAAAGAGGAACGCCTTCGGTTCCTTAACGATGGCGCGGCCTATCGCAACGCGCTGGCGCTGCCCGCCGGACAGCTGCCCCGGCTTGCGCTCAAGCAGATGGCCGATCTCGAGCATGCGGGCAGCTTCAGCCACTCGCTTTGAGATCACATCGCTCGAGACGTTGATGTTGCGCAGTCCAAACGCCATGTTGTCGGCGACCGTCATGTGCGGATAGAGCGCGTAGGACTGGAACACCATGGCGATATCACGCTGGCCGGGCGGCAAAGTATCGATGCGCTCGCCGTTGATGGAGATCGTGCCCTCATCGACACTCTCCAGCCCTGCGATCATACGAAGCAGGGTCGATTTTCCGCAGCCCGACGGCCCAAGGAAGACCATGAACTCATTGGCCTTGATCGACAGCGACAAGCCGTCAAGGACGGTCATCGAGCCGTACCGCTTGGTAACATTCTGGATTTCGATATTGGCGGTCATCCGGCTGCTCCTGGAATGCAGTCAGAACCCGAAAACCCGATATGGACATCTGGCAGGCATGCTGCGACCGAAACGCGCTCCGCTGTGAGCAGATGCCTCTCAGTCAATGATAGTGCCAGAACAGAAGCTATTGCTCCCATCTCTTCCTCCCAGTGGCACGTCAAATCCGGTGTGCTGACGTTAAATCATACAATTGCTTTGTCAACACATCGTTTGATATGTATCAGCAAAGCGGATTTATATTATTATGCTTGCAAGCGGATCATCCTGTAGGAGAGTGGCGCGATCTTGGCGCTGAGCGTGCCATCACCAAAGATGGTGCCAGTGACGGCCTTCGGCACGACGTTGTCGGGCTTTTCGGCAGTATTGGTGATGGTGAGATCCGCATGGGAAACGACCTGATCGTCGATAACCCGCAAGGCGCCGAATTCAAGCAGGCTCGCATCGAGATCCAGCGTCTCGGTGCCGTGCCGGTTGACGATGAAGAAGGTCACGGTCTTGTTGTCCGCATCATGCACCGCGGATATGTCGAGGTAAGGCACATCGCCAAGGTCGTCGACCTTGTAGCTCGGGCTATCGACCATCAGCTTGAGTGCCGTTCCGCGTCCGTAGACGGAAGCGAAATAGTAGGGATAGAAGATAGTCTGGCGCCATGCCGGGCCGCCCGGGAGCGTCATGATCGGGGCGATGACGTTGACGAGCTGCGCCAGGCAGGCAATCTTGACCACATCAGCCCGATTGATGAAGGTATTGAGGATGCAGCCGACCTGCAGCACGTCCTCGAAGTTATAGTCATCCTCCAAGAGCGCAGGGGCGTGTGGCCAGCCATTCGCCCCGGCAAGCGTTGCCTTGTCGCGCTCCTTGGAATGGTACCAGACATTCCATTCGTCGAAGGAGATGTACACATTTCTGGACGAACGCTTCTTCGCCTTCACGTAGTCGATCACGCCGGCGACCGTGCCGATGTAATTGTCGAGCTCGATACTGCGGGCGAGATAGTTGGCGGTGTTCTTGGCGCGATTTTCGAAATACATGTGAAGTGAGATGTAGTCGACCTCATTGTAGGTGTGGTCGAGTACCGTTGCTTCCCATTCGGGATAGGTTGGCATGTGCGCGTTTGACGAACCGCACACAACGAGTTCGAGCGAGCTGTCGAAGGCGCGCATGGCCTTGGCGGTCTCATGTGCCAGCCGGCCATACTCGTCCGCGGTCTTGTGGCCGATCTGCCAGGGACCGTCCATTTCGTTGCCGAGGCACCAGAGCTTGACATCCCAGGGCTCGCTGCGGCCATTGGCAATGCGCTTGTCGCTCCACTCGCTGCCGCCCGAATGGTTGACATATTCGAGAAAGTTGCGCGCTTCATCGAGACCGCGCGACCCAAGGTTGACGGCAAGCATCATCTCGGTGTTGGCCGACGTGCACCAATCGGCAAACTCGTGGATGCCGACCTGATTGCTCTCGGAGGTGTGCCATGCCAGATCGAGGCGCGTCGGGCGGCTTTCCTTGGGGCCGATGCCGTCTTCCCAATTGTAGGCAGACACGAAATTGCCCCCGGGATAGCGCACGATCGGAACATTCAGCTCCTTGACGAGCTCGATGACATCCTTGCGCATGCCGTTTTCGTCAGCGCTCGCATGATCGGGCTCGTAAATGCCGGTATAGACAGCACGGCCAAGGTGCTCGATGAACGAGCCATACAGGCGCGGATCGATGTCAGAGATCGTGTATTTTCTATGCGCTGTAACCGCGGCCTTCATGTCGTCCTCCACTATATCGTCTTTCGTGATTTATATCACAATTTGAGATCAATAAAGCGGAAGCTCGAGGCCCGGTCAAGCATTAAATTCAGAAATGCGGATAGAGTTAGCGGGTCTTCAGGCGCAGCAAGATGTCCTGGTCATAGTTGCCGAAGCCGCGACCAAAGATGTTGATGCCGCCAGGATGTTTGGCATCGTCGCGCACACCGATACGCAGGCGCACAGAATGGTGATCGTCGAGCTTCAGATCGGCAAGCGTGATGTTGGAAATGCGCAGCCCGTCGACGAAGGCGCCGTCATCATTGATGCGGAAGTTCTTCAGTTTTCCGTATTGCGAGCCCTTCAGCTTCCACCAGTCCGGCGTGAAAACCCCACGTTTGTCGCCGAAATCACCCGGAGATGTCCAGGTCCCGATATCGGCGCCGTTGACCGTGAGGCTGATGTCGGAAGGCCAGTCGGCGCTGGTTCCAGGAACCTCGGAACTTAACTCCATGACGAATTCAATTTCGCGAATGCTGGTATTCGTCAGTCGCGCATTGTTGGGAAACTGATACTCGACATGGCCTCGCGTGAACCAAATGAGCCCCGCTTTCATGCGATCGGGATCGAGGAAGGTGTTGGGAACATCGAGCAGCCCGATGATTCCATCGGCTGAGCACAGACCACATGGGGCCGTCACTTCGAAACTCGTGTAGAGACCAAGCGGCATCGAAACCTCGATCGCATCCGGTTCGGTTTCCTTGATTTCATTCTTGAAGACGACGAGTATCTCATCATAGACGCTGCGGCACACTTTCTGGTTGCCTTTACGCGCCTTGTGCGTCTCTGTCCGGATCAATCCGGCCTCTTCCAGCATCTGCACGTTCGTCGAGACGCTCGATTGGGGAAGGTCAAGAATTTCAGCGATTTCGTTGACGTTCAGCGCGCCTTTCTCGTGCAGGAGCTTCAGCACGGCGACGCGAGCCGGCGATGCGAGCCCCTTGAGGATAGGCATTCCCTCTTCGGGGTCAACGACAAGAAAATTGCGGCTCATGGGGCTCCAATCTACGATAGCGTAATCTCTGTTCTATATCAGAAAATGTGATGTTATCAATTGCTGATAGACACAAGCTTCGAGAGCGATTGGAGAGCGGTTGCGGGGAACGCGCCGGTGTACGCCATTGCTTGAGGGCGGCAAATGCCAGCGAGGATTGTAAGCGTTACGGCGCCGACTGAGGGAACGGCCGATCTGCCAAGCCGCAAACGAACACCCCTATTCTTCGCCGGGTGCACCAGCCTGAGCCACGGCGGCCCAGTGGTCCTGCCAGACCTTTCATGGGACGACGAATTGGATCCCAGCGAAGTCCCTCTCTTTTTCCGTGACCGGCCACACAATGTCAGCGCCGGCGACGGCCGCAACAATCATGTTAAGACCGGTCGGCGGCGCCTTCGTCCCAGCCCGGAGAATAGCACGGGTGGGATGCTGGGCGTTGTTCGCAATCAAAGCAGAGACAGTTGCCCGAAGTGCGCACAGTCAAAAGACCACTTATTCCGCCCATTCCACATCGGCGGTGAAGGCAATGGTGAGCCAGCGATTAGCACTTTCGTCGCCGATCGCCTCACCGATTTCATCGCGCAGCGCATCCCATTCCTCTACAGTCTTCGGCGGCAGCCCTGCCGGAACGATAAAGTAAAGCTCGATCTGCGTTGCTCGGCCGACACGGGCGACGTAGGCGCGATAGGAGAGAAAGCCGAAGCGGCGCACTATATCCGATGCAACAACATCGACATGGTTCCTCAGGTCGACCGGCGCGATCAGCAGAATTTCTGTCAGCGCTTTCCAGACGGTGCTGATCGGAAGTGGGATCATCACGAGACTGACCAGCGCCAGGACGACTGGATCGACATAATTGGCGATCCAGTCGGCCGGCGTCTGCAAAACGGCAAGGCCGATGACAAACGCGATCAGCAATGCGAGGGTGATCCCGCCGGACATGATCCAGGCAATGATATCAAGCGATATGAAATTCGATCGCAGGCGGCGGTTCAGCTTGATGCCCATTGCGGCCATGACCATGCAGACGAAGAAAGTCACAGCGCAATAGGCGATCGCGACACCGAAATGCAGCTCGTGACCGCCATTGAGGATATTGATGATGGCGTTGATCAGCGCATAGACCGCCACCGTCATGAGCAGACAGCCATTGAGGACGAGGACGATCGGCTCCAGATGCCAGAAGCCCATGGTGAAGCGGTTGCGAATTCTGCCGGAGAGCGCATCTGTCTGCGCCGACTTGACGATCAGGCTCGAAACCCAGAGCGCAAGCCCCGTCATTGCCGCATCCGCCAGCGAATAGACGCCGTCGAAGGCGATCGAAAACGAGCCCGACAATATGCCGAAGACGACACCGAGCGCGGCGACTATGACCGTGGCTGCGATCGAGACGCGTAAAAATCCCTGCTCACTCCACATCGGCCTTTTCCCCACGGTCATGGCGTTGAAAGTCGAATTCTCCCCTATCGCGCAAGCACAGCGTCAAATGACGCGTCGAATTCGACCTGTGACGGCGTGGGAGCCTCAAACGGCCGGATGCCCCACTGCGCGCATCACATAGTGTCAATATTCGTCACAATGGATAGATGCGACAGCACGAAATGCAATTTGTGAGGCGCTCCTGGTCAAGGCTTGGGTCGCCACGACTTTTCGAAGAATGGCTCGAGCGCGACCGACGAGTTCCTCGGTACTGGCAAGTGGGGTAAAGGGCCGACGGCGGTCGTTCTCAAGCAGGACCCGCCGTGGACGGTCGGATGCTCGGCCAGGGTAGAGTTATCGGGCGGAGGTAAGTTTGACGGTTCTGCAGCCGTTCGTCTCCTACACGACCAAAGACGCGTGGACATTCTCGCTGAATACGGCCTCCACCTACAACTGGGAAACGACCGGCTGGTCCGTTCCGATCAACTTCACTGTCGCCAAGCTGACGACCATCCACAGGCAACCGATCACCCCTTCGGCCCGTATCGCTACTGGGCTGACGCTCGGGAAAACGGCTCCAGTGGCCTGGGTGGGAGGGTAGCTTTGACCCTTTTGTTTCGAAAGCAAGTCCTGCCCCAGGGGCCGCGCCGGTTCAGAGAACCGATCACTACGATGCAGGTGATGATCGGGTACGAGTGACGCTTCCAGTCGGTGGAGATTTGCACATCACCATCGGACCTCAAACGAGCAGACCGCCTGTCGCCCATCCTCACTGGATGAGACGGACGGCTCCGGCACTGTTGATCTGGTTGTTCGCCAGTTCCGACTTGCAATCCAGCTTGAACGTGCTGTTGCCGATCATGGTAATCTCCTGGGCGACGATGCGGACACATTCGCCACCCGTTCCGCCATTGCCGGCGTACTGGACCTCCTGGGCGGCCGGCATGTAGATGATGCCGTTGAGGTGCGAATTACTGTTGCCGTTGATGACGGCAGCAGCTGTGTTGCTCCGGTCAGCAACGATCGAGAATCCCGCCCAGGTGCCCGACGTCGGGGCGGTGACGTTGAAGGTCGAGCCGCCATGGATGTCGATTGCAGCGCCGTTCAGCAGGAAGAAGGTGACCTGATCGCCGGTGATGACCGACTGGCTGTCGAACTTCAAAGTGCCGCCGTCTATAATGTAGTTGCCGGGCTGCAGCTTCACATTGCCCTTGATTTCGAGGCCGTCATACGTCCCCGGCTTCAGCGTCACGGCATATCCTGCGGCAGGTTTGCTTGGGGTCTTGCCGGTGCCATTGCAGTTGCCGCCGCCGCCACCACCGCCGACAAAGTTCTGGCCGCATCCGGCCAGATCCACCGCCTGTCCCGCTGCCGGCATTGTTTTGCGCTTGAACGGGTCGATGGCCACCGAGCTTCCTTCATGCGCCTGGCCGCAGGCGAGAGTCATGCTGTTTGGAGAGGCCTGGACCTTGCCCGGCGTATAAAGACATTCCGTCTTCAGGGTTCCCGACCCGCCAACATAGATGGCTTGGTCGCTGTTTGAGTTTGCGGTGATCGTACAGCCCGAGGTATCGACCATGGAACTGCCGCTTACCTCGAACGCCCGGTCAGCTGTCCGATTGAGCGCCAGGATGCAGGCTTCGCCGCCCGTCTGGTAAGAGGCGCTGCTGTGGCGGGAGATGGGAAATGACAAGCGGGTCAGGAACACAGGCTGGTAGTCAAATGAATAGTCGGCTGCTGCCGTTATCTGCTGTCCCACCTCCGAATAAAGGATATTGACGGACGGGGGCATCGCCGCTCCGGCTTCCCCGTTGCCTTGAGAGCGGTCCCAGTTGCCGAAGAATGTATCGTTTGCCACTTGAGTGGCTTCCGCCTCGGTTTGGCCCTCGCCGTAAAGCCGGACGGCCCTGAGCGCAGCGCCGTCCAATGCCTCCTGCAATTTGTCCGCCTCGAAACCGGCATTGGTGTAATCGACCGCAATGGAAGCGGCCGCCAATAGCGGCACCATTGCCAGCGCAGTCAGCACTGCGAAGTTGCCGTCTTTATTACAAAGAAATCGATGGGCATGCCGATTGAGAAGTTCAAGCATCTTTGCGTCCCCAGATCCAATACGACCAGGGATACATTACGACATAGCGATATAACGATTTATTGCTTAAACTATGCGAATTCTATGCATTCGAAGATATCGCCCCGGAACGCCGGGTCGCGATCTTGCTCTCCTGGCCTTCCATGACCGGCACCACTTGCGCGCTGGCTCGATCCCCTTGCAGTGGTCCAGCTGTCGGACAAAAGACCGTTTTAACGATTCGCAGTTGCGCCCGGAGCATTCCCGTGTCCGACTGGTTTGGACAGCGCTTCGATGCCCCATCATGCACCGACCCTCGTTCTCACGCATCACGCCCGTGATCCTATCGCCATGAGGGGGGGACTTCTTTTACTTCGCTACCGGCGGCATTGAGCAAACGCTGCGAAAGGCAAAGGCTGCGGCTGGCGACAAGGACGTCAAGATCGACGGCGGCGTCGCCACTGTGCGCCAATTCCTTAAGGCAGGTCTGATCGACGAGACGCAGTTTGCCATCAGGGCGAAGCGATGTTCGCGGGTATTGACCTGCCGGCGCGCGGATTTTCCGTCACGCCAACGCACCAACCGAGTCGCGACCCATGATCGTCCTGACGAAAACCACCCTGTTTCGAACCCTTGCGGATGGTCTCACACGTTGCGCCAATTCCGCGCGTCACGCAGATCGCGGCAGCTCACGACGGTTACCTTAGGCATGAGGAATGCTACGCACAAAGAGAAGGCGGCCCTTACGCCGCCTCCCCCTCGCCTTCGGATTCGGTGCCTGGCTGCAGATGATGCAGGTAGCTGACGGCGCGCTGGGCATGGCCGGCGGCTGTGAAGATCGCGCGCTTGTCGCCGGCAAGCACCTTCAGCCAGCCATCGAGATAGCTGGCATGATCGGAGCGTGGCTCAAGCTCTGGAACAATGCCGAGATCGGCGCAGAGGAAGCAGCTGCCGAGCTCGGCGATCAGTTCCTCGCGGGCGCGTTCGCTATTGTCCTTGGCATAACGGCTGAGATCACGATCAAGACGATGCGCAGCCGCCGTCCAGTGGGTCAGCTCGTGACTCATGATGGCGACGTAAGATTGAGCGTCGCGGAAGGCTTCGAAAGCCGGCATCTGGATGTAATCGCGGGCCGGCTGATAGTAGGCCGATGATCCGCCGTGCCGGATCAAGGCGCCGGTGTTGGCGAAGAAGCGGTCGGCAGCGGCGATGCGGGCTAGCGGATCGGCAACCGCTTTGAGCTGATGGAACCGCTCGTCCAGTCCGGTGATCTGATCGGCATTGAAGACGGTGTAGGCTTTCAGAAACGGGATGTCGTGTTCGATCTCCTCGCCGCTGTCGCTGGTCTGGCTGCGAATGAAGGAACTGGCAAAGACGACCGTGGTGCCGGTCTCGCCCTTGCGGACCGCAGCCCTAAGGTCGAGCGCCTGGCGAAACGTCATCCAGGTGGCCGAGGAAAAGCCGCGGGCAATCGCTTCTGACCAGAGGATGAGGACATTGATGCCGGAATAGGGTTGGCCGTTGTGGCGCAGCGGCCGGGTGATGCGGTCGTTCGCATGAGCCGTGGTCCAGGGCTGCATCCAGGGGCGCACGCCCTGTTCGAGTTCGGCAATGATCGTGTCGGTGATACGGCTATAGATATCGGATCGCTGGTGTGGGGTCTGCCTCGTCATCTTCGAAACCTCCGGTTCGAGGTCGCGACCATCGCGACCTGCTACGGCGGTCCAAAAGCCGGGCCTTGCGCGCCGGCCGGCACCCGCAAGGGCCGCAACGACAGTGGAGGACGGCAAAGCCGTTGCCGGCCGGCACGGGCCCGGCAGGACCTCAAAGCCGGGGCAGGACGCGAGGCGCGGGATCAGGGCGGATACGACAGGCAGGCAGACGAGCGTGTTCGGGTCGGAGGCGGAGCCCGCGACGCAGTCATTCCGCAAACGAATAGTTGCATTTCAGGCGGATAACCATCCCACCTGGGCGCGCAGACTGGGCTCATTCTCCCGTTGGCTTATAGGCAGCATCAGCAGCCTGACCGGGCCGAGACATCAACCGATCTGAACAGATGCACGGATAAGGATGGCCTCCCGCAAGGAAACGAGCGCCTTTACAGCTTCGGTCGGAAACAGGAAGAGGCTCGCTTCCTTCACGCGCAGAAGCTCATGACATCTGATTTTCGGTCCCGCACGGCGCGCATCGTGTATGTCCGCTCCAAGTGACGGTACGAAAAAGGTCCCGCGGCAACGCCGCGGGACCTCATGTAGCCGTGACCGGGAGAGAGATGGTCAGGCGGCCTGAACCTTGCGGCCACTGCGCGCCCATGCCGGTAGCCAGTCGCCGTGGGCAGACAGCAAATCGTCGACCATGGACCAGATCTGGTCGAGGTCGAGTTCTGCAGCCGTATGGGGGTCCATTATCGCGGCATGATAGATGTGCTCGCGATTTTCCGTCATCAGCGCGTGAACCGTCAATTCCTGGACGTTGATGTTGGTGCGGATCAGCGCCGTCAGCTGGGGTGGCAGGTCGCCGATGAAGGTTGGCTGGATACCGGACGCATCAACGAGGCACGGCACTTCAGCAGCGCAGTTATGGGGCAGCGATGTGATGCAGCCATTGTTGCGGACGTTGCCGTAGATTACCGAGGGTTCGCCGGTCCAGACTGAATTGATGATCGACGACGCATATTCCTTCGACTGCTTGACCTCGATCTTGTCCGCCGAGCGATAGGCCTCCGCCTGCCCTTTCCAGCGCTCAATCTGCTCGATGCAGCGCTTCGGATATTCGTCGAGCGGAATACCGAATTTTTCGATCAGATCCTCGCGGCCTTCCTTGATAAAGTAGGGCGTGTACTCGGCGAAATGCTCCGAGCTTTCGGTGACGAAATAGCCGAGGCGCGTCAGCATCTCATAACGCACCTTGTTCGGGCAACGCGGGTTCCAGCCGGGCTTCGGCGCACGGCCTTCGCGGTAGGCGCGCACCAGGTCCGGATAGAGGTCCTTGTAAGACCCGTCCGCTTGGCGATGCTCGAACTTCAGATAAAACGCCATGTGATTGATGCCGGCGGAGCGATAGCGGATCTCCTCGTAAGGAATGTCGAGGTCGTGGGCGAGTTCCATCGCGGTGCCCTGTACCGAATGGCAGAGGCCGACCTGCTTGATCATCGGATATTTTTCCGCAATTGCCCAGGTATTGATCGCCATCGGGTTGACGTATTGCAGCATGATCGCCTCGGGGCAGACGGCAAGCATGTCCTCGCAGATCTTCCAGAGATGCGGCACGGTGCGCAGACCGCGCATGATACCGCCAACGCCAAGTGTGTCGGCAATCGTCTGGCGCAGTCCGTATTTCTTGGGGATCTCGAAATCGGTCACCGTGCAGGGCTCGTAACCGCCGATCTGGAAGGCGACGACGACGAAGTCGGCACCATCAAGCGCCTTGCGCTGGTCGGAATAGGTCTGTGCCTTCGCCTTAACCCCAAGCGTAGAGATCAGCTTGTTGACGACAAGCGCGCTTTCTTCCAGGCGCTGTGGATTGATGTCCATCAATGCGATTGTTGCACCCGATAGCGCCGGACGTTGCAATACGTCACCGACAATGTTCTTCATGAAGACGGTGGAGCCTGCTCCGATAAATGTGATCTTGGGATTTCTTGCCATAATAACCTCCGGCATGGGCAATCAGGCTACCTCGAAAGCGGCTTTGACGAGCCGTTCGGTGTAGGCAGTCTTGGGATTGGTGAGAACGTCGTTGACGGGCCCCTCTTCCATGATCTTGCCATGCTGCATGACGATCACACGATGGCAGAGGGCACGCACGACCTTGAGGTCATGCGAGATGAAGAGGTAGCTGAGGCCGCGTTCGTCCTGCAGCTTGCGCAGCAGTTCTATGATTTGCGCTTGGACGGACAGATCGAGCGCCGACGTCGGCTCATCCAGCAGAATGAACTCGGGCTCCAGCGCGATGGCGCGAGCGATCGCGATGCGCTGGCGCTGCCCCCCGGAAAACTCGTGTGGAAAGCGCGACAGGATATTGCCTGGCATACCGGCTGCGACAAGCGCCTCGCGAACACGCTCGAGCCGCTCTGCCCTGGTCGCGCCCAGTTGGTTGACGATCAAGCCCTCCTCGATGATCTGGCCGATCGTCATACGCGGATTGAGCGACGAGAACGGGTCTTGAAAGACGACCTGCATGCGCGAGCGCAATGGCCGCATCTCGGCCCGCGACTTGCCATGAATTGGGACCCTGTCGAAGAAGATCTCGCCGCCTTCCGGTTCGTTCAGTCGCAACAGAGCCTGTCCGAAAGTCGTCTTGCCAGAGCCAGATTCGCCGACAAGACCGAGCGTTTCGTGACGACGAAGCGTCAGGTTCAGGCTGTCGACGGCGACCAGTTCCTTCAGCTGCGGTTTGAAGAAGCTGCCATGGCGCATCATGAACGACACGCGGACCTTGCGCGCATCGAGAATAACATCTGAGCCTTCCGGCAACGGATTGGCCTGGCCGCGGGGCTCGGAGCCGAGCAAATGCTTGGTATAGGCGTGCTGCGGATTGGCAAAGAGCTGTTCGGTCGTGTTGTGCTCGCGCATTTCACCATGCTGCATGACGTAGACATAGTCGGAGAACTTGCGCACCACCGTGAGGTCGTGGGTGATGAGGATCACCGCCATGCGCAGCTTGGTCTGGAGATTGCGAATGAGATTGAGGATCTGTGCCTGTACGGTGACGTCGAGCGCGGTTGTCGGCTCGTCTGCAATCAACACGTCAGGATCGTTGGCAAGGGCCATGGCGATCATCACACGCTGGCGCTGTCCGCCAGACAACTGATGCGGATACTGCATCAGGCGGGCTTCCGGATCGGGAATCTGGACATGCTTCAAGAGTTCAAGAGCCCTTGCCTCGGCTCGGCTGCGGCTAACCTTGCGGTGGACGCGGATCGCTTCGACGATCTGGCTGCCGACCGTGTAGATCGGGTTGAGCGAGCTCATCGGCTCCTGAAAGATCATCGAGATCCGATCGCCGCGCAATTTGCGGCGCCGACGCTCGGAAAATGTCAGGATGTTGTTGCCGTCATATTGGACGCTCGACCTGTCCGAGACGCTGGCACGCTTCGACAAAAGCCCCATGACCGTGCGGGCCGTCACGGATTTTCCGGAGCCGGACTCACCGACGATAGCAATGGTTTCGCCGCGGTAAAGCTGGAAGGAAACGTCCTTCACCGCATCGACGGTGCCGTGCTCGACCTTGAATTTGACGCCGATATTACGCGCGTCGATAACGGGTTTTTCCGAATGCGCCTCGTGGTCGTGACGAACGGGCGGCGCGAAGGAATTGACCAGAGAGAGAGCCATCTTCATCACCTCAATAGGGATCTACCGCGTCGCGCAGACCGTCACCCAACGCATTGAAGGCAAAGACGGTGACGAGCACGAAGCCGACGGGGGCCAAAATCCAGGGATAGGTCCCGATGACCGAGTAATTTGCGGTGTCCTGAAGCATAAGGCCCCAGGAGATCAACGGCGGCTTGACGGCGAAGCCGAGGAAGCCGAGGAACGATTCCAGCAGCACGACGCTTGGAATATGCAATGTGACCGCTACGATCACGTGGCTCATTACGTTGGGGAAGATGTGCTGAAAGATGATGCGCCGGTCAGTTGCGCCGACCGCCATGGCCGCACGGACGTAGTCGATGCGGGCAAGCGCCAGCGTCTTTCCGCGGACCTCGCGCGACATCTGCGCCCAACCGAGTGCGGACATAACGACAATGACGAAAGCCAGAAAGACGTTCGTTGGAGCGGTAACCGGAATAAGCGACGTCAGAGCCAGATAGAGAGGCAATTGCGGGAAGGCCAGAACGATCTCCACGAAGCGCTGTACCCAGGCATCGAACGTTCCGCCGAAATAGCCGGAAACCATGCCGACCGTCGTGCCGACAAGCGTGACGATGAAGACCACCGTCAGTGCGATCATCAGCGAGATGCGAGAGCCGATGACGGCGCGCGACAGGATGTCACGGCCAAACTTGTCGGTTCCGAGGAAGTGGACCGGCTGGCCGTCGACAGACCCGAAGAAATGCCGATTGGCCGGGATGAGGCCGAGCAGATCGTACTCGGCTCCCTTGACGAAAAAGCCGAGATAACGCGGATTGTCATAGTCCGGCCCGACAATCGGCTGGAAGGTGACGGGATCGAGTTCTTCGGATTCCCCAAGCGCATAGACGCGCGCCGGATAGGCGAAGGTGCCGTCTTTGTCGCGAAAGCTGATAAGCTGTGGTGGTGCAAAACCGACGTCGGTCGTCTTGGGATCCATCGGCGCGAAGAAATCCGCAAAGACTGCCATAAGAAGCAGCAGGCCAACGAGGACGAGACCCATCATGCCGGTCCAGGAACGTCTCAGCCGGCGCCAGACGAGCGCAAGATAGCTTTCGTTGCCATGCGGCGCGTTGACGGCGACTTCATGAGGCGGGGGTGGTGCGGAATCAAAGGCGAGCATATCAGGCTCCTGCGTACTGGCGGACACGTGGGTCCAGCATGGCAAGCAGCATATCGGCGATAATGTTGCCAACGATCAGTGTTGCCGAAAGGACCATCATGAAGGTGGCCGTGACATAGACATCGCCGACCGCCATTGAACCGACGATCGCCGGCCCGACGGTCGGCAGCGAAAAGATGATCGCCGTCTCGATTTCGCCCGTCAGCATGTAGGGAAGCACGACACCCTGGTACATGACGAGCGGGTGCAGCGCGTTCGGTACGGCATGGCGCATGACGACCGCCCCACCCGACAATCCCTTGGCGCGAGCCGTTTCGACATACTGGGCGTTCAGCGTATCGAGCAAATTGCCGCGCATGACGCGCATGTTGTAGGCGAGGCCACCGAAGGTGGCAATCGCGACGACAGGCCAGACATGGCTGACGAGGTCGACGAATTTCGCCCACGACCATGGCGCTCCACCAAATTGCGGCGAGAAGAAACTGCCAATTTCCGAGACGTTGAACTGGAACACAAGCAGATAGACGATGATCAGCGCCATGAGGAAGCGCGGCACCGTCATGCCAAGGAAGGAAACGCCTGAGAGCAAACTGTCGATCCAGCTGTACTGCCGGGTAGCTGCCCAGATGCCGAAACCGATGCCGAGCACTGATGCGAAGATGTGGCAGACCAAGGCCAACGCCAGCGTGCGCGGCAGGCGCTCGGCCACCACGTCGGCGACAGGCTTGTTGTAGAACATGCTGTAGCCGAAATCGCCTTGGGTCACGATGCCTTTGATCCAGTTGATATACTGGATGACCATCGGCTGATCGAGGCCATGGGCGATACGATAGGCCTGAGCCTGTTCGTCAGCCTGAGCAAACGAGGCGCCACTTTGATTGATCAGCTGCGAACGGATGTAGTCAGCATAGTCACCGGGCGGAGCCTGGATAATCACGAAGGTCACCATGCTCAAAATGATGAGAACCGGGATCGCAGAGGCTATGCGCACGAGCAGGAAACGTAACATCGGACGATTCGCTTCTCCTTGCCGCCAGTTGCGCCTGTCGGTGCTGCCGGCTTGTTGATATTGCCCGGCCGCGCTTCACGCGCGACCGGCATTTTCAGTTGGGAGGTGACTCTTACTTAACCGGACCCTTGTCACCGGGCTTGCCGGGCAGTTGAGCTGGAAACAGCTCGTATTTGCCCTGCTTGTCGGCGGCCACCCACAGACGTTCGCGGATGACGGAGTCCTCGGCCCAGTTGAACATGAAGATCGGGGTACCCTCCGGCACATTCGAGAAGCGCTTGTTGATGATCAGCGCACCCGGATATTCCGTGAGGCCAACTGTGTCGACATTTTCTGTAGCAACCTTCTGGTACTGCTTCATGAGCTCGACGCGCTCGCTGTTGTCCTGGCTGGCCTGGAACTTGGTGACGATATCGACCAGCTTTTCTTCGTAGGGCATCAGGTCGACTTTGCCATCCTTGCCAGCACGATGCTGCCAACTTGTACGCGGACCGAGGGGCGCAAGCTGTTCGGTGTTTTGCACGACTGAGGCAAGTTCGGGCGAGCTGCGCTGGATCAGCCAGTCAAAGCGGCCGGCGTAGTGGGCATCGTCACGCTTCGTGCCGTCCAGGGCATTCAGAATGACTTTCAGGCCAAGTTTTTCCATCTGTCCGATGACACCTTCGGCAAGGCTCTTGTCGGTGGTGTACTGATTGTTGACCAGCAGCACGATCTCGACGTTTTTGCCGCCTTCAGTGCCTGCCGGGAAGTTGACGAAGCCGTCACCATCGGTGTCCTTCAGGCCTGTCTTGGCGAGCAAATCCTTGGCGCCCTTCAAGTCAAAGGGATAGTAAACCACGGACTTGCGATCGTAGAAGCTCGTGCCCGACGAGATGCCGCCGGGATAGATCGCCGTGAACGGCCCCTTGACCAGCGAGTCGCCGATCGCCTTGCGATCGAGGCCCATGGTGACCGCCTTTCGGAAGTCTTCACTGCGGTTCAGTTCGCGGACCGCCTGACCACGCGCATCGGGATCGCCCCAGCCGTTCGCGGAAAGGTTCATGCGCAGATTGTAGCCGATCAGACGAGGGCCGAAGGCAAGACGCGCCGGCGCGGACTTTTCGGCAGCGCGCTTCAGCGATGCCACGAAGTTCTCAGGCTGCTCCAGGTTGGAAAAATCGCCGGAGCCGGCAACAGCCTGCACGTCACGGTCTGCCCAGGTCGACAGCTTGTAGTGCAGTTCGTTGAGATAAGGCAGCTGATTGCCCTTTTCGTCGACCTTCCAGTAATAGGGGTTGCGACGCATCACGATGATGTCGTCGGGACGATATTCCACCGGCACCCAGGCGCCCATCACCGGCATGTTCATGAATTCCGGCGGGAAGGCATTCTTGAACTGGTCATAGGTGTTCTTGGAATACTTCGGATGCTGCGGCTTCAAGATATGCGACGGGCCCGGGCAGAAGCTCGGGTAGGCCATGGTATAGAGATACTGCTTCGGGAAGGCATCCTTGAAGGTCCACTCGATCGTGTAATCGTCGATCTTCTTAAGTGTCGTTCCTTCGCCGAACGCTTCCGGCGACGCACCGCCACCGAGCGGCGAGACGTTCGGATCGATGACTTCGTCATCCCAGTAGAACATGATGTCGTCAGCGTTAAAGGGTGCGCCATCGGACCATTTCGCCCCTTCGACGAGATGCATGGTCAGCGTGTGGCCATCCTTTGACCACTCCCAGCTCCTGGCGAGGTTCGGAAGCGGTTCGGTATCCTTCGCCTGCACCTGGAAGAGCGGCGCCGTGCGCGTCAGGCATTCCGACAGGCCGATGTCGATGCCGCCCCAACCCTGGGTCTGGCCAGCACCATAGTTCCATCCTTCCGGGCGACCACCGATGACGTGACGCATGGTGTCGCCATAGACGCCGACGCCGTCGGCCATGTTTTCGGTCTTGAAGACGAGCGGCTCCTTGGGAAGGCGGTCCTTGACGGGGGGCAGCTTGCCAGTCGCGACGAAGTTCTTCGTCACCCAATCCGGCTCGTGATATTCAGGCAAGGCCTTGAATTCCTCAATGGAATCCCTGGAGACATACTTGATCTTGCCCTCCGCCGGGAACGGCGGCGGTGCAGGCGGTACGGTTGGCTCAGAGGCGTAGGCGCTCAGGGCCGAAACGGAGACGCTGAGCGCCAGTCCGGCCGTAATGCCAATGTTGCGGAAATTTCTCATCGTTTCTCCCTCTTGTTTCAGGGCGCCTTCAGCGGCCCCGCTTCTCCTCAAACGATCCGGCGACAGGCTTGTGAGCGATGGGCTCCCTCCCGGAGCCTATCGTCGCCTGTTTGCCGGCATTTCATACCGCCTGCTTGTGGGCAGCCTTTTCGGCACGCAACTCCTCGATCGAGCGGATGTTGCGGCGAGCTGCGCCTGCCCACTCACGGGTCTCGACGGTCGACTTCGAAAGCCGTTCCTTGGCAGCTTGAACGGCATTGGCATATTGCGGCAACCATCTGGCCTGGGCGACGACCATCTCGTCGACCATCTGCCAGACCTCTTCCGGGGTGGCGACCGCACCGACCAGCGGGTCGTGCAGGACGGCAAGCTTCAACAGATCGATATCGCCGCTAACAGCTGCATGAACCGACATGCGCTGGACGTTGATCGAGGCCATGCAGGTGGCAGCACATGCCTCCGGGATGGTAATGCCCGAGACCATGTTTATGCCAAAGCGGTCGACGAAGCCTGGCGATTCGATGATCGCATCGGAGGGCAGATTGGTGATGACACCGTTGTTCTTCAGGTTGAAATGCCCGCGGTAAACACGTCCGGTTTCCAGTGCCTCGAGAATATGGCTTGCATGCTCGTTGGAACGCCTGGACGGATCGATCGGTTTGGACGCCGATTCGAGGAATTGCGGGAATTCGGTTTCGAACCAGTTGCGGGTCTCAGTCGAGTGCCTGAGATAGCCGCCGGTTTCGCCGTGGATCCAGTCGGACATGTCGATCCACCTGGTGATCTCCTCCGGGCGCTTGCGATACCAGGGGAGGTATTCCGACAGATGGCCGTTGCTTTCGGTGGAGTAGACGCCGAAGCGCTTCAAGACGTCGATACGCAGCTTTTCCTGCTGGGAGAAGACCGGATGTGCCTCGAACGCTGCGATCAGCTCGTCCTTACCGATCTTGCGCCCGTTCAGACGCAGATCCACGAACCAGGTCTGATGATTGATGCCAGAGCAGATATAGTCGAGCTCGGCAGGCGATTTTGCGCCGAGTACCTCGGCGATCTGTTCGGCGCCATGCTGGACGCCGTGGCAAAGCCCGACCGTGTCGACCTTGCCGTATTCGATCGCGGCCCAGGTGTTCATTGCCATCGGATTGGCATAGTTCAGGAACTTTGCACCCGGCTCGGCCACTTCGCGGATGTCTTTGCAGAAATCGAGAATGACTGGAATATTGCGCTGGCCGTAGAGGATGCCGCCGGCGCAGATCGTATCGCCGACGCACTGGTCGATGCCATATTTCAACGGAATGCGGATGTCGTCGGCATAGGCTTCCAGGCCGCCAACGCGCACGCAGCTGATGATATAGCGCGCTCCCGTCAGCGCCTGGCGTCGGTTGGTCGTCGCTGTCACCTTGGTCGGCAGCTTGTTGGAAGAAACGATCGTGTCGAGGATCTGCTTGATCATCTGCAGATTGTGCTCGCTCATGTCGGTAAGCGCGAACTCAACGTCCTGGAACTCCGGCACGCAGAGGATGTCGGTAAACAGTTTTTTCGTGAAGCCGACGCTGCCTGCGCCGATGATAGCGATTTTGAAACTCATGACCTTTGCCTCGATGCGATCAAATTGCCGGCGCTGAAGGATGAGAAGAAGAATAAGACGCGGGCTTGCGCTCGGCGCCAAAAAAGGCAAGAAATCCGGCCTGTTCTCCTCCCCGCCGCTCCTCTATGCTGGCGGTGTTCTCTCTCTTGAGAGCCGATTATGCGCATATTCGGCGAGGCCGCCAGAGAAGGATTATGCTTTCATGGGTAATTCTGTGCTGCAGAAATTGATCGACAATGGTCCAATTATGCGGACGGTATCACTGCCGCGCGGCCGCCAGAGCCTGCACACGATGCCGACCAGCACTGGCTACGAGATCCGCGAGAACGCGACCTATGACTGGGATGGCAGAAAGCGCGGGCAAACACCCTTTACAGTTCTCCAGCATACAATCGCAGGCGCGGGAAACCTGCGCTACGAAAATCGTCGGCTTCGGGTGAAGGAGGGAGAGACGCTGCTGGTCCTCGTTCCGCACAATCACCGCTACTGGCTCGAGGATAAAGAGCGCTGGGAGTTCTTCTGGATTTCAATGAACGGAGAAGAGGCGTTGCGCATCCACCGCTCGATCCTCGCCGTGACCGGCCCGATCCTGAAGCTGCAGCCGCAGACAATCGAACATCTGGCCGACTGCAGTCTGCGGCTGATCAATGATGCGGAAACGCCGGGACTGGCCTCGGCCATTGCCTATGAGGCAGCCATGGCGCTCTACGACGACGTCTTCGGCTCGCATCCAGTCTTCAGCGAAGAATACCGGACGATGCAGCATGTCATCGACTACATCATGGCAAATCTCGAACGACCGCTGCCCGTCGAGGATCTTGCGCGGGTCGCCGGCCTCAGTCGGGCGCATTTTTCCCGAATGTTTGCCGCCAACGAAGGCCTGCCGCCGGCGGAATTCGTCCTGCAGAAGCGGTTGAAGCGAGCTGTGACGCTGTTGACCAAGACCGCCAACATGCCTGTTAAGGAAGTGGCGATCCGCTCGGGCTTCGAGGATGCCAATTATTTTTCCAAAGTGTTCCGGCGGGTCTATGGCACCAATCCGACGGAATTCCGTACAACTGGCATGTATGCGAGCGTCGGCAAGGTCCGCTGATGCCCGCATGGGCGGCGGCATTATCGTGCGGCGTCATAATCACGATTGTGCGGCTTCATAATTGAGCCTCGGATACCAGGTCGGGGGGCGTCCTTGCGGCGTGGTGTCGAGCACGGTCCAAAGCGGCATGAAGTCTGGCGCGCCACGTGGGTCCTGGCCAGGATCTGCGGTTGCCGGCCCCATTTCCGGGTTCCAGAAATGGCGGATCACACCGTCCTTGAGCGTAAAGACGTTGTAGGCAGCGTCATCGCTGCCGTCAGGGCCGATGGCGTGATAGTCGCGACTGAATTCGTCGGTCGGGTCGCAGTAGAGTGGCAGGTGATGCCAACCGCGCTCCTTTTTGAACGCAAGCAATCGCTCGATCGGCGAACGCGCAACCACGGCAAAGGCAATCTGCTGGCATATGTCGGGCACTTCTCCGTCGAGCGCCGACAGCATGGATGTGCACATCGGGCAAGGTCGTTCACGCTCAGGTCCGTACATGTAATTGTAGATGACCAGTGTGAACTTATCCTTGAAGAGATCGCGCAACGTCACCTCGCCACCGGGGCCCTGGAAGCGGTAGTCTTTATCGACCTGGCCACCTGGTGGCAGCGCACGGCGCTGCTTCGCCACTCGCTCGATATGCCGGCGCAGCTCGATTTCTTCGGCAAGCAACTCGTCGCGAGCGCGGCGATATTCAGCGCTTTCGTTCGGAAAACGAAGGCCGTTTCTTCTTGCCAGCTCGGTTGCGGAAACAAGATCATTTGCATCCATCACGTGAAGCTCCTTTTGGTTTTGACCGGAGAATGCGGCGGATGTCCACCGCCATACCATAGACGTCTGAAGAGCGCGAAAATCGACAAGACCAATCTGAATTTTTGTGGGGCCCGAGCAGCTGCACTTTCCAGGCGCTTGAATTTGTTGCGATACCATCCGCCGTTGCAGCTCCCGCGCATATTCTTCTGCTTCAGCGATTTTTCCCCTTCCCCGCCCCGATTTGAGGCCTATGTCCCCCTGATCCTTCATCTCCTGGAAGGACGAGGGAGGCTCCAAGACATCGTGGCAACCGGTGTCGAAGCCTCCCTCCATGGAGAAAACAATGAGGTCCTTCATATCGCTGATCGAGGCAGCCGTTGTTGCGGCCGGTTCCCCTGTAGCA
This sequence comes from Rhizobium sp. R711, assembly GCF_002211365.1. GTDB lineage: Bacteria > Pseudomonadota > Alphaproteobacteria > Rhizobiales > Rhizobiaceae > Rhizobium. The sequence continues at coordinate 170,671 of NZ_LOKZ01000001.1, forward strand.
TCGGATGACGGCAAGGGTCTCGAGCGTGCCGAGGCCGTCTGCTCGTTTCTCGAAAGCACCGGCTTGAACGGCAATTGCGCCGTCGACGCCAGGGAGACACTCATTGAGGTTTCGCTGGCGGGACAATACGACAGCCCCGCGGACTGTCCTAAAGTCGTCGACATGCTGCGGGCCCATGGCTTTCAACTAGGATCGAACTGGGAGCTGCGTATCAAGGCAAGCGTCAAGGACGAGCCCGAGGTTATCGAGTGCGGTCTTGCACCTGCTCAACAATAGCGGCGAGCTTGCGACCGAAACTCCTAATCCCGCAGTTGAGAAGCGATCGGTCAGATGTGAGACTTTGGTGCGATTGTCAACTCCGATCCATGCGCGACCTGCAACTCGTCGTCGCCCAGCTGCCGGTCGGTTGCCTTGTGCAAGAGGATCGATCTGTAGCCCTGAAGACGCGTTCCTTCGATTAATGTCACGTCGGCATTTCCCGGATTGTCGGAACGCTCGAACCAGTCGACCGGGTGGTGGAGAAGGTTCATTTCAAACGCCCGATTGGTGACGCCGTGACCAACGATGATGACGTCATTGTCTTTATCGGACACAGTATCGATCACGGTTTGCAGGAAGAGACGAAGCCGCTGGGCCACATCGGCACGGCTTACGCCATCGGGTCGCCTTGCATAAAATTTCCCGCTGTTGTTTCGCAGCCTTGCCCACTTCTCGAATTTCATCGGGAGACTTCTGTCGACGCTCCGCATGGTCGTAGATTTCGGTGAAGAGGCCGAAATCCTGCTCGCGCAAGAGGTAGTCCTCCCGAACGTCCCTCACCCGTTCCGGCGGCAGCGCTTCCAAAAGCGCTTCCTTGCTTTGTCGCGTCTGCAGATAGGGTGAATGCCATATATCCAATCCTTGATTTTCACGCTCGGGCCATTGTGCAAGATAAGACGCAAGCGCTCGTCCGGCGACCAGCGCTTGTCAATAGCCCCACTGCGTCAGCGGGACATTGTGATCGCCGAACTGCGCAGGCTTTCTCATTGATATTACCAAGCGATTCGCCATGTCGGAGGAGAAAGATGCGCATTGGCGGCCTTTTATATCAGATGGGACCATCATGGGCGCGATGGTGAGCTCGCAAAGCCGATCACGATAGAGGGTTCACTTGGATCGGTCATAAAAGGTGGTGGCCGATCGCGCGTGATTGAAATCAATCACACTAATATCGAGCTCCGGAATTTTGCCGTTAATGGCCAGTTTGAGAAACCGAATATGAAGAAGAGCTATCGAGACAGGCTTCTCTACGATCGGGAACACAGCTGGGAAGGGTTTGACGGGATTGCGCGTGCTCGGGATGTCATTCGCAACGCTGGCGGCGAGTGCGTTCACCAAAGATCAAGCCGGAAGAATGAAATTGCTAATTCAAGAATAAGTTCCTGCGGTCGCTTCGACTTCTTGTTTAACGAGAGCGCGCAAAAATGACGAGGGTAATTTAAACCGGAACCGCGCCAGAGGGCGTGGCGCTCCCCTAACAAGGAAAGCGACCGCTCCGGTCGCAACCGCATCCACGACAATGTGATTGCCACCGGGGCTGAGTGCATCGACATCGAGGGAAGGCTCGGGCGGCAATGTCGAAAAGAACTGTTGCACGGGCAGACAAGGACCCAACTGGGGCGGCTTTGACGCGCGCGGCAACAACAATGTCTTTCGCTACAATCTTGTTTATGACGTGGTTGGGACGGGCGTTGGCCTTGGCAGCGACGAAGAGATCGATGGCGTCAACGATGATGCCTATGGCAATACGTTTCGCAATGCGGGTGTCGGCTTGATGCGGGGTGCAACGAGCGCCTCAGGAAAAAATCTGCGAAAATAATTCCGAGAACGTCGAAGCCGTCGCCCCAAACTCAATCGGCAAGACACTCGATTTGACCAGGGCATGCCAGGGACCGAAAGGAACGGCAAATCTGCGGATCCAATCAGCGGCTGCAGCGATCCGAGGCTGAGCCGTGAAACTAGACTTGCCCATGGAACATTGGCCGCGCCGACGCAAAATAAAGCCACCATCCAATATGGATACATCCAATATTAACCGCGTGATAGACATGATAGTTGAGACGCCAGTTTAAACACCATTCTCTGGGATGAAGCCGAAAGGGAACGGCAGTCGCCGCGCAAAAGCACGCTTCGGTATGGGCGCCGCAAATTGCGCTTGCGGTTCCAGCCGGGGAATGGCTCAGGAACCCACCTTCCGGCACGCTAAAGGCACCGCCCTCCTGGATCCTTGGCAGATTGCTTAAGCCGCAACGCCTAGATCTGTTCGGATTCGCAAAGGTTCAACAATGGTCAAGCGCAACCATCACCATTGACGTCCGTGCGACCGATGATCGGCTGTGCTTCATGTGGGCGGCCAGAAATGCGGGGTACTCTTCGCGACATTGCTCCGAGGTCGGAGACAACCCATTGCGGGTCTCGAGTTTGCCGATGTCCCCCGAATGGTTAAGCCCTCCTCTTCTAACAGAGGCATACTGTCCTTCACCCAAAGAGGTTATGTTGAAATGGCTCGCAGATCCTCTGTGAGCAGGGTTAACTCAAGGCCGGTCAGAACCCCATCGAGCCTTGCTGAGCCTCTGTCTACGGCCAGACCGCCGCTGTGGCGGCGGTCTCGGCGATTTTGCTTGCGCAAAGGCGGAAGAGACGCCCGAGATGGCTTGCCGCCGCGCTTCCCCTGCCAAGACCGACGCCCTCTGCCAGCAAACACCGCCCCTGGCAAATGCAATGCCGTAATTTAGCTTTTGCGGATACACTAAATTAATTATGCCTCGTTAGCTTCTCTTGCGCTGATCTTGGAGCCGGACCCCAGCCCCTCCTCGATCAACGGGCGTGCGGTTTGGGGCTTAAGGCGAATTTGCTTCGACCGTACGCTCTTAGTGCTCTCGCTCCGAGACGTCATCGAAGTCGATGACGATCCCATGGCGCAATGCCTCTTGCTTTGCCACCTGCAGGGCCTTTTGAATAAGAAGTAGAACGAGGTCGTAGTCTGGGCTTTCCAGCGACGCAATCTCTTGCGCGACCCTCAACGTGAAGACCAGTTGTTCTGCAGTTGTATCGGTCACCCCACTGCCCCCCAAGCCTGCGCATTCTAGACGCCGGCGGGGAGACCAACTACGGCAATGGTGCTGGGGATCAGTACGAAAAACCACTACGATCTTGGTGGAAGCGTATCATTGCCCCTCCACCAACTACAAGCACGGCGCATCGGCAATCACTTCCTGCAGCGCAACACTCGCAACCTCATCAACAAAAGGATTCGTCTCGAAGGCTGCCATCGGCGGCGACGATGCCGCGTCCCGGCCTGCAAGCAGCTTACACAATTTCCGCCGGCCTCGGTCTGCTGCATCAGTTTCCGAAACGCGCCTCATTGGGTTTCCTGACGAGGATGGGCCGCCTTTGACATACATCAATAGGTGCAGCACTTGCTCAAGGTTCGCTCGATTGCAGATCTCCTATTGTCGTAAACCGGACGAGCCTCGTATGGAGATATTGCCAAGGCGCTGTCTGCCACGCGAAAGCGGATCGCCGGAGCAACGCTTGAACCGATTGGGACGAGCGTCTGTCTCGCCGCGGCGAAGGCCACGCGCCCGGCTGGCGCTTGACTTCTGCGTCGATAGGGCCTGTTCGTTGAGGCCCAGTCGGGGCCTTCCTGGTCGTCGGGCATTCGCCAATGCTACGCCTTTGCCGAAATGGCGCCCAGTTCCTCCAGATCCAGGTCCCTTTCCAGTTCCCGCAAGGTCTCGTCGTCTATCTCGCCTGCTCGATGCAGCCGAATGAGCTCCTGGCGGCCCGTCGCAACCGCACTCAACACCACGTCGAAGTGGGCATGGAGGGTTGGGATGTATTCCTCCGTGCGCGCTGCGTAATCGACGATCGCCGTGGCCCGACGCTCATATCTTGCAAGGAGCTGCGGATGAATGAGGGTACCGTCACGATCGTATGCGAGGTCTTTGATCGTGACGAGTTGGGCCTGTGCCATCGCCGCCTCCGCCTGGCTCATTGTCATCGGCGCCCTTTCGGATTCCTGCTCGCTCAGCTTCGCCCATTCGATAACGCGTCCGAGCGTCGTGCCTTGCAAGAGCACAGTTCCGAGGATCACCGCGAACGCCGTCACGAGGATGAGGTCGCGGGCGGGAAAGTCCTCCGGCAAACTGAGCGCAAGGGTAAGCGTGACGACCCCGCGAATGCCCGCCCAGCTCAACACTGTGGAAGCACCGACGCCAAGCGGCCGCGTTTGAGCAAGGCCTAAGGAATTGAACAGCTTGACCATCACTTCGGAGCCGAACACCCATGCCAGGCGCGCAATCGCAAGCGTGACGAGAATGACGGCGGCAGGCAGGCCCATCGTCGCGGCGACCGTTGCAAAGCCTCCGCCGCGTTCGACGACATCGCGGAGCGAAAGACCGATCAATATGAACACCGCAGCTTCCATCAGGAATATGACAACGGTCCAAAACGACGTTCCGCGCATGCGCGTGGCGGCCGACAAAACTGTATGTTGATGCCAGGTCGCAATCAGTCCCGTGGTGACGGTGGCGATCACACCGGACACGTGCAGGGCTTCCCCCAGAAGATAGGAAATCCAGGCAAGCAATGTCGTCGTAGCAATGATCAAGTACTCGTCGCCCAGACGCCGCACCATTTTCACCCAGGCATAGCCGACGACGGCACCTACCGCAGCGCCCCCGATTGCAAGAACCAGAAAGGTGGCGACGGCTGCCGGAGCGCTGAAAGTCCCAGTTGCCGCCGCCGCGACCGCAAAGCGGAACAGGACGAGACCGCTCGCATCGTTGAGCAGGCTTTCGCCTTCAAGCAGGATCTGAACCCTGCGAGGCAGCTTTACCCTCTCCAAAACAGCTCGCGCCGACACGGCGTCTGGCGGCGAGACGATCGCTCCAAGCGCTGCGCACGCGGCCAAGGATAGCGACGGAAACATCAAATGGGTCGCCACGGCCACAACCGCGCATGTGAAGAAGACCGCACCAACTGCGAGCGACGCTATTCCGAACATGTGACGTCGAAGCCGGCCCACGGCGATGGACCATGCGCCGTCGAGCAGAAGTGGAGGCAGGAAGATCACAAGCACGAGCTGCGGGTCCACGGTGATCGCTGGAAGGCCGGGCACGAACGCCAGCATCGCTCCACCGGCGAGCAGAGCGACAGAGGGTGGAAGGCCTAGCCTGTGGGCCAGGTAGTGAAGAGCAATGATCGCAAGGAACATTGCGATCACAAGTTCGAAAAGGTGGGTGCCGTTCATGCGTCTCCCCGACACGGGCTGAATTGACCAGTATGAAATGACGGCTTGACGGGAAAGGCAACCAGCCCAAGCGCGGCCTTCGCCATTTTACGAAGACGGCTATGAGGGTTACTGACGGGGTGCAACCGGATTTTTGAAGAGGTTGGCGAAAGGTATCATTGAGAGGACTTTGCCAGCGCACCTTGAGAAGGTCGGCCAAGAAAGATCTGCACGTTGCGGTTGATACGATTGTCGTTCAGTTAACTGTTTGTATTTCCACAGGTGTAACGGGAACTACGCTATGCATGGCGATCTGTCTTGATGAGACGTGCAATGAAAATATCGAGTGCCAGACAAAAATTCCAGGATGTCATGTCCGTTCGGTCCGATAATCCGGACCTCGTCAGAGCGCAGTATCGCGCTTTTACGCGTCAGATGCCGATGATGTACTTCATCCTGCTTTCAAGTACATGGGCGGTGGCTGTCACGCATATGTACGTTGCGCCGCTCTGGCTCACCGTCGCGATTCCTGCTCTTTTCACGGTTGGCTGCATGCTTCGCGTCGCGTTCTGGTGGAGAACGCGCAATTTCGATCCGACGCCTGGTGTCGCCCACGCGGCGCTTGTCCGCGCCAATCGCCTGGCAATTGCCATTGGCACTGCATTCACCCTCTGGTCTTTTCTGTTGGTTCCTTACGGCAATGCGTATATGCAATCTCATGTCGCCTTCTATATGGCGATCACCGTCATCTCCTGCATCTTCTGCCTGATGTATGTTCGTTCGGCAGCATTCATGGTCGCGTTGATTGTCAACGGAGCATTTGTCGTCTTCTTCGCGGCGTCGAAGCAACCAACCTTTATTGCCATTGCCATCAACGTGCTGCTGGTCTGCGCGGGCATGATGTCCATCCTGCTGACCAACTACCGCAATTTTGAGCGCATGGTTGTTTCACAACAGCGTACGCAAGCACTCAGCAATGAGAATCTGCAGCTTGCCAATATCGACAGTCTGACGGAACTGCCCAACCGTCGCGCGTTTTTCGCGCATTTGGAAGCCGAACTCGAAAAGGCCAGGGTTGACGGTACACGGCTGGCCCTTGGCGTCATCGATCTCGACGGCTTCAAGCCGGTCAACGACCTTTATGGCCACTCTGTGGGAGATCGACTGCTGATTGAGGTCAGCAGTCGCCTTGCGACTGCACTGAAAGCCAGCCGGGCGTTTCGGTTAGGGGGTGACGAGTTTGCGATCGTCGCTCCGATCGTGCCCGAAGATGAACAGCTTGTCGCAAACGCTAATGCGATCTCCGAGCAGCTCAGGGCACCTTACCATATGCCGGAAGGGACAATGCACGTCTCTGCATCCATGGGCATAGCAGTCTTTCCAAACCTCGCGTCAACTCTCGAACAGCTTTTCGATAGAGCCGACTACGCCCTTTATCACGCCAAGAAAACCCGGCGTGGCGGTGCGGTCCTGTTTGATGCGGAGCATGAAAAGCAGATCAACATCGAAGCCCGCATCGAGCACCTGCTCAAGCAAGCCGATCTCGAAAACGAACTTTCAGTCGTGTTTCAGCCGATCGTCGATGTATGCAATCAAGAAACGGTTGGCTTTGAGGCGCTGGCCCGCTGGTCCAGCCCGGCGCTTGGACGTGTCTCGCCGGCACAATTCTTCGCCATTGCAGAACGTGCCGGTATCGTCAGTTCACTGACGCGGCCGCTTCTTAAGAAAGCACTTGCCTGCGCATCGAAGTGGGACGAGCACCTCCGCTTGTCGTTCAACCTCTCGGCGCACGACCTCAACTCCTGCGAAGGCGTACTGTCATTGATCGGGATCATCGAAAACAGTGGCTTTGACGCACGACGCCTTGATCTTGAAATCACTGAGACTGCCTTCACGCTCGATTTCGAACAGGTCAAGCAGTCTGTCGAAGTTCTGCGACGGCTCGGCTGCGGCATTTCACTCGACGATTTTGGCACCGGCTATTCCAGCCTGACGCGGCTGCACGCCTTGCCGCTGACCAAGATAAAGATTGACCGCAGCTTCGTCACGGAACTGCACGAAAAGCCTGCAAGCTACAAAATCGTGAAATCGCTTCTAACACTCAGCCGCGATATGGGAGTGGAATGCGTCGTCGAAGGGGTTGAAACGCAAGAGGAGCTTGCGGCTCTTACAGGCCTTGGAGGCAGACTGGTACAAGGCTACCTCTATTCGCCACCGCTTGGTGAAGAAGATGTCGAAAAATTTCTCTCAAGAGAACCCGATCAGGATCGCCGCTATCTGACGCAAATAGGATTGCGATAATCCGGTGCCTGGAGAACATTTGTCGATTGGGCCGGGCCTATCCGCTTCGAGATTGACAATGACCCGGTGGCCGACGCCAAACGCCGGCAAAGTCGTCCTGTCGCGGCTTTGCGCAATTGCGTAGCACGGACAGGGTATTGCTCATTGCCTTGCCGCTGTTGCGCCTCGTATAGGCATTTCGTCTTGCTCACCATAGCCATCAGGGATGGCGCACCATCTCCGACACGAGCACTATTGCCATTTAGCAACGCTTCCGCTTTTTGCGCCGGTATATGAGCATGCTCTTACATTTAGGAGGTTGCCTGTCAGACCTGCCTCCGCATAGGCTCTGGTTTCGAAGGGAGACAGGCCATGCAATGGATTTCGTGGCAGCGACCGGTGCTGGCATCTAAGATCACGGATCTGATCGAGCGCATTCTCAGGAACTGGTGCGATGAAAATGGGCATCAAAAGGGAAGTTCAGAGGCGAGCCAAAAGGAAAAGAGTCTCGTTCAATGGATTGAACTTGGGGTCACCGATGAGGACGAGCTGACGGACCTGATCCGCAACGACATCGTGATATCTGCGCAATGAGTTCACGGCAGGGCGAGCCCGTCATCCATCCGCTTTGAAATATTGCCGTGGTGATCGGCAGGCGAAGAGACCTTTTGCGACTATGGACTTGCGCAAAGCCTGCTTCATGGACGTGTGACGACGCGGGCGTTCGATGCTCTGTGCCTGCCTCCTCTTCGTGGCGATACGCCTGAGGCGGCATCTCCTGGAAGCAATCTGCCAGGAACGGCTTTCCTTTTTATCAGCCCTGGGGCTTGAATAGTATTGAACCGAAAGATCTCCCAATCCGGATCAGATTGGCGATACTAGCGCAACTTTGTGCCAATTTGCTCGTTACAGAGCCTGGTTTCCCAGTGAACACCATGGCCGCGGTCGCCGACAAAATTGGTTCGCGACTGGGGCTGCTCTGCGCCTGCCGCGATTGACGCGCTGTCTACTGCGAAGCCGGTGTGAAACGCGCCACCAGCGCGTGCCGGTCACCAGGATAGGTGAAGCGTACATGGGTCACTGGCCCGACATTGCTCCAGGTGCGGCGCTCGACAACCAGGCAAGCGCTGTTGCGCGGGATATCGAGCGCTGCCGCTTCGTCCGAACCTGCCGACACGGCGTGAATGCGATGTTCGGCGCTGCTCCAGGGGATCTGATTGATCAGCCAGGCCCCTGGCGCGATTTCGGAAAAATCTGCCTCGGCGGCTTCAGGCACTGTCGACAGGCTGATCAGTCGCTCTTCCAGGCAGAACGGTCTGCCACCCGCCTGATGGATACAGGCAACATCGACGACGGACGATCCCGGCGCGACGTCCAGACGCTTAATGTCATCTGCCTTCGCCTTGCGTTGCTCACGCTTCGAGACACTGAAGGCGTAGGAAAGGTTCAGTGACTGGACCTCGGCCCTGATGTCGTGGATCTCCAGAACGGCCGACTGCGCCTGCGGCTGCGTGACGAAGCTGCCGGATTTCTTGCGACGCTCGATAAGGCCGGCCTTTGCAAGCTGGGTTAGCGCCTTGTTCACGGTCATGCGCGAACAGTCGTATTTCCTGGTGAGGTCTACCTCAAACGGAATGCGGTGGCCCGGTGGCCACTCGCCAGAAACGATGCGGCCTTCGATGTCGCTCACGATCCGCTGATGCAAGGTTGCCTCCTTGCTTTGGTTCATCGTCACGCTCCGTTTAATACCTCCCGCTCTAATCTGTATGTATCGATCTGGAAAGCCCTATGCCGACAGAAGCTCGCCCATCGCCTTCAGGAAGCGGCGGTTGATCTGGTCGCGCGCAACGTGGCGCCCCCCTGAAACCTGCTTGGCTCCAAGCGACCAGACAGTGTCAACGACAACGCCACCGGCGAAGATCCAGTGATCGAGCAGCTGGTCGCCGGAAAGATAGGGCACGGCCCTCTTGTCGAGCGAAATGAGATCGGCAGTGTGACCGACGGTGATCCCTCCTGGTGCCTTCAGTGCCGCACCACCGCCTGTAATCGCATGATCGAAAAGGCTGCGAGCAGTCGAGCCGCCTGGTGCGGCGATGACATTGCGAGCCTTGAGCGCCAGACGCTCGGAATATTCGAGTTGGCGCAGTTCGCCGGCAAGCGAGATCCGCACGTTGGAATCCGAGCCGACGCCGAGGCGGCCGCCTTCTTCGACAAACAGCGGCGCCTGGAAGGTGCCGTCGCCGAGATTGGCTTCGGTAATCGGGCAAAGGCCGGCAATTGCGCCCGTTTGCGCCATCCCGCGGGTTTCGTCATCGCTCATGTGGGTTGCGTGGATCAGGCACCAGCGGCCGTCCACCGGAGCATTGGCAAGCAACCATTCAACGGGCCGTGCGTTCGACCAGGCGATGCAGTCCTCGACTTCCTTCACCTGCTCGGCGATATGGATATGGATTGGCCCGTCACCGGCCAGCGGCATGACCTTGATGAGTTCCTCGGGCGTTGCGGCGCGCAGACTATGCGGGGCAATCCCGAGCTTGGCACCCGGGAGCCCGCCCGTCATTTTGCGGCAGCCGTCCATCAATGCAGCAAAGCTGTCCAGCGAATTGATGAAGCGTCGCTGGCCGTCGATCGGTGCCTGCCCCCCAAAACCGGAATGGGCATAGAAGACCGGCAGCAGGGTCAAGCCTATACCGCTGATGCTCGCTGCGGCCCCGATGCGCTCGGCGAGCTCTGCAATATTGGCATAGGGCGTGCCGTCCTTGTCGTGATGCAGATAGTGGAATTCACCGACACGGGAAAAGCCGGCTTCCAGCATTTCCATATAGAGCTGGGCGGCAACTGCCTCGACGTGCTCAGGCGTCATCGAAAGGGCAAACTTGTACATGACCGTGCGCCAGCTCCAAAAGCTGTCGTTCGCCGGCCCGCGCACTTCCGCAAGGCCAGCCATTGCGCGCTGAAAGGCGTGGCTATGGAGATTGCTCATCGCAGGGACAAGCGTGTCGTGATGCTCATCGCCCGGCTCGGCCCCAACCCCCGTTTCGACGCTGGCAATACGGCCATCGGCGATCGTCAGGCGCACCTCCTTTTGCCATCCGTGCGGCAGAAGTGCTGCGCTTGAGTGCAGTGTGGTCGCTACCGTCTGAGCCATAACGCTTTTTCTCCTCTTGGTGCCGCGCATCTTTCTTTTCCATGGAAGCGCACAAAATTTTACTTGTCACCGGCTTATTATGTATATACATGTTTCCACATAAAGGAAGGCGCAAAGCTGATGAACGGGAACAAATTTTCAAGCGATGAGACAACCGGAAGTCTGCGCCCACATCTGTGGCGCAATGCGCGACTGGCGACGCTCGACCCACACGAGCCGGGTCTCGGCATCGTCGAAAAAGGCGCCATCGTAACGGAGGGCGGCCGCATGAGTTACGTCGGCCGGGAAGCCGACTTGCCGGTATCGGCGATCGAGCGAGCCCAGATCACGGATCTTGAAGGTCGCTGGGTGACGCCTGGCCTCGTCGACTGCCATACTCACATTGTCCATGGCGGCAATCGCGCCCGCGAATTCGAAATGCGCCTGGAAGGCGCGACCTATGAAGAGATTGCACGGGCCGGCGGGGGCATCGTTTCGTCCGTCAAGGCAACAAATGCACTTTCGGTCGAGGCCCTGGTCGATGCGGCTCTTCCCCGTCTGGATACGCTAATTTCCGAAGGTCTGACGACAATCGAGGTCAAGTCTGGCTACGGGCTGAACGCCGAGGGCGAATTGAAGATGCTGCGCGCTGCCCGCCAGCTCGAGCGCTTCCGTCCGGTCCGGGTCGTGACCTCCTATCTCGGCGCTCATGCCACACCGGTCGAGTACAGGGGCCGCAATAAAGATTACATCACAGACGTCGTCATCCCGGCTCTCGAATATGCCCATGCCGAGGGTCTCGTCGACGCTGTCGATGGATTCTGCGAGAAAATAGCCTTTTCGACGGCCGAGATCGCGCTGGTCTTCGACAAGGCCGCGGCGCTTGGCCTTCCGGTCAAGCTGCACGCCGAGCAATTGTCGAACCTCGGCGGTGCGAAACTCGCGGCATCCTATAATGCGCTGTCTGCCGATCATCTCGAATATCTGGATACGGAAGGCGCCGCCGCGATGGCTGCGGCGGGTACCGTCGCCGTCCTGCTTCCTGGCGCCTTTTATGCCATCAACGAGAAGCAGAAGCCGCCAGTTCAGGGGTTGCGTGAGGCCGGCGCCCGGATCGCCATCGCAACGGACTGTAATCCTGGAACGTCACCGCTGACCTCACTGCTGCTGACGATGAACATGTCGGCGACGCTGTTCAACCTCACTGTCGAGGAATGCATCGCCGGCGCGACCCGTGAAGGCGCACGCGCCCTTTCTCTCTTGCATGAGACCGGAACGCTTGAGAACGGCAAGTCAGCCGACTTCGCGATCTGGAATATCGAGAACCTTGCCGAACTCGTCTACCGCATCGGCTTCAACCCACTTCATGCGCATGTCTTCAAAGGCGAAAGGATCGACCGTTGACCATCACCCTTCATCCCGGCTCCGTTTCGCTCAAGGATCTGGAGACGATCTACTGGACCGGGACGCCGGCAAGGCTCGACGCCTCCTTTGATGCCGGCATTATCAAGGCGGCCGCGCGCATTGCCGAGATTGCCGCTGGCAATGCGCCGGTTTATGGCATCAATACGGGCTTTGGAAAACTCGCGTCGATCAAGATCGATAGCGCCGATGTGGCGACTCTTCAGCGCAACCTTATTCTTTCCCATTGCTGCGGCGTCGGCGCACCACTGCCCGAAAACATCGTCCGTCTGATCATGGCTTTGAAACTGGTTTCGCTCGGCCGTGGCGCGTCGGGCGTACGACTTGAGCTGGTTCGGCTGATCGAAGGCATGCTGGAAAGGGGCGTCATTCCGGTCATCCCGGAAAAAGGTTCGGTTGGCGCCTCTGGCGACCTTGCGCCCCTTGCTCATATGGCCGCCGTGATGATGGGGGAAGCCGAAGCCTTCTTTGCCGGCGAGCGTCTTTCTGGCGGCGAGGCTCTCAAAAGGGCCGGACTGAACTCCGTGGTGCTCGCTGCGAAGGAAGGCCTGGCGCTGATCAACGGTACGCAGACCTCAACGGCACTGGCACTTGCCGGTCTCTTCCGGGCACATCGGGCAGCGCAGGCAGCCTTGATTACCGGAGCCATGTCGACGGACGCGGCCATGGGCTCGTCGGCGCCCTTCCATCCCGACATTCACACGCTGCGCGGCCATAAAGGCCAGATCGATACGGCTTCAGCACTTCGGGCCCTCCTCGACGGCTCGGTCATTCGGCAGAGCCATATCGAAGGCGACGAACGCGTTCAGGATCCCTATTGCATTCGCTGCCAGCCCCAGGTCGACGGCGCCTGCCTGGATCTGTTGCGCCAGGTGGCAGGGACGTTGGAAATCGAAGCGAACGCCGTTACTGACAACCCGCTGGTGCTTTCGGACAACCAGGTGGTCTCGGGTGGCAACTTCCATGCCGAGCCGGTTGCCTTCGCGGCGGACCAGATCGCCCTTGCCGTCTGCGAAATCGGCGCGATCGCGCAACGGCGCATCGCCCTTTTGGTCGATCCTGCGCTTTCCTACGGCCTGCCGGCATTCCTGGCAAAGAAGCCGGGGCTCAACTCCGGCCTGATGATTGCGGAAGTAACCTCGGCGGCACTGATGTCGGAAAACAAGCAGATGTCGCACCCAGCCTCCGTCGACTCGACGCCGACATCGGCCAATCAGGAAGATCACGTCTCCATGGCCTGCCATGGTGCCCGTCGCCTGCTGGCGATGACCGACAACCTCTTCAACATAGTCGCCATCGAAGCGCTGACGGCGGCTCAGGGTGTGGAGTTCCGCGCGCCTCTGGCAACCAGCCCCGAGCTGCAGAAGGCAATTGCGACAATCCGCAGCGCAGTGCCGACATTGGAGCTCGACCGCTACATGGCAACCGATCTCAAGGCGGCAGGCGATCTGATCGCGACGGGCCAGCTCAATGCATCCGTCTCCCCCGGCATCCTGCCCGTTCTGGAGAACTGACATGGCTATCTTCGAAGTCAAACAGGGCTCATCTCCTGTTATCCTCGGGTTTCCCCACACAGGCACCGAAGTTCCGGCTGACATCTGGGAGCGTCTGAACGAGAACGGCAGAATTCTTGCCGATACCGACTGGCACATTCATCACCTTTATGACGGCCTTTTGGCGGACGCGACCACAGTGCGTGCAGTGTTTCACCGTTACGTGATCGACGCAAACCGCGATCCGGCAGGTTTCAGCCTCTATCCGGGCCAGAACACGACTGGCCTGGTTCCTGAAACGGATTTCGACGGCAAGGCGATCTGGAAGGATGGGCAGGCACCTGGCGATACCGACATTGCGGTGCGGCTGCGGGACTTTCATGCTCCCTACCATGCGGCACTGGCCACCGAGGTCGAGCGCGTCAGAGCAATCCACGGCGTCGCGATCCTTTATGACTGCCACTCGATCCGCTCGCATATTCCCTTCCTCTTTGAAGGCAGGTTGCCGGATTTCAACATCGGCACTGATATGGGCAAGACCTGTGACGGCGCTATCGAACAGGCGACGCTCACCGCCGTCGAGGCTGCCGAAGGCTATGACAGCGTGCTCAACGGCCGCTTCAAGGGCGGCTGGACGACCCGCCACTATGGGCGCCCCGAGACAGGTGTGCATGCGATCCAGATGGAGCTTGCGCAATCGACGCATCTTGAAACCGAGGCACCGCCATTTGCCTATGACACCGCCAAGGCGGAGCGCCTTCGCATTCATCTCAAGGATATTCTGGTGCGCATCGAACAAATCGCGCCTGGCCTGAAACGATAACGATCACTCGACAGGGGAACACGAATGACCTCAAACCCACGCCACAACATTCGCGAAATCCGCGCGCCGCGCGGGCCGGAGCTCAATGCCAAGAGCTGGATGACCGAAGCGCCGCTGCGCATGCTGATGAACAACCTCGACCCCGACGTGGCAGAAAACCCGAACGAGCTGGTGGTCTATGGTGGTATCGGCCGCGCGGCCCGCACCTGGGACGACTTCGATCGCATTGCAGCGACCCTGAAGACGCTGAACGAGGATGAAACGCTCCTCGTGCAATCCGGCAAGCCGGTCGCCGTCTTCCGCACCCATAAGGATGCTCCACGTGTCCTGATCGCAAATTCCAACCTCGTGCCGCACTGGGCGACCTGGGATCATTTCAACGAACTCGATAAGAAGGGCCTTGCCATGTATGGCCAGATGACGGCCGGGTCGTGGATCTATATCGGCACGCAGGGCATCGTTCAGGGCACTTACGAGACCTTCGTCGAGGCCGGCCGCCAGCACTACAATGGCAACCTCAAGGGAAAGTGGATCCTGACTGGCGGTCTTGGCGGCATGGGCGGCGCCCAACCGCTTGCAGCGGTCATGGCAGGCGCTTGCTGCCTGGCGGTCGAGAGCGACGAAACGCGCATCGATTTCCGTCTCCGCACCCGCTACGTCGACGAAAAGGCAAAGACGCTCGATGAAGCCCTGGCGCTGATCGACAAGTGGACGAAGGCAGGTGAGGCAAAGTCCGTCGGCCTGCTCGGCAACGCAGCCGAGATCTTCCCGGAGCTCGTTCGCCGCATGATGGCCGGTGGCCCGCGTCCCGATATCGTCACCGACCAGACCTCGGCGCATGATCCACGCAACGGCTACCTGCCGGCCGGCTGGACGGTCGAGGAAGCCAAGGCCAAGCGCGAGAGCGATCCGAAGGCAGTGGAAGCTGCTGCTCGCGCCTCCATGAAGCAGCACGTGGAAGCCATGGTCGCGTTTTGGGATGCCGGCGTCCCGACGCTCGACTATGGCAACAACATCCGTCAGGTCGCCAAGGACGAAGGTCTTGACAACGCCTTCGCCTTCCCCGGCTTTGTGCCGGCCTATATTCGACCGCTGTTTTGCCGCGGTATCGGTCCGTTCCGCTGGGCGGCGCTTTCAGGCGATCCGGAAGATATTTACAAGACCGACGCCAAGGTGAAGGAACTTCTGCCCGACAACAAGCACCTGCACAACTGGCTGGATATGGCCAGGGAGCGGATTTCCTTCCAGGGATTGCCGGCGCGCATCTGCTGGGTTGGCCTCGGCGACCGTCATCGCCTCGGTCTTGCTTTCAACGAGATGGTCAGGAACGGCGAGCTGAAGGCACCGATCGTGATCGGCCGCGATCACCTGGATTCGGGCTCGGTCGCCTCGCCGAACCGCGAAACGGAAGCGATGAAGGACGGTTCGGATGCAGTCTCTGACTGGCCGCTTCTGAATGCGCTCGTGAACACGGCGTCGGGCGCGACCTGGGTGTCGCTCCATCATGGTGGCGGCGTCGGCATGGGTTTCTCGCAGCATTCCGGCATGGTCATCTGCGCCGACGGAACGGACGAAGCAGCGCGGCGCCTGGAGCGCGTGCTCTGGAACGACCCTGCCACCGGCGTCATGCGGCATGCCGATGCGGGCTACGAGATCGCCCTCGATTGCGCCAAGGAGCAGGGCCTGCGTCTGCCGGCAATTCTCGGAAATTGATCTGTTGCTCCGGGCCTCAAAATTCCATGAGGCCCGGATACTGCAGCGCTGCTCGAGCAACCGTAACCAAAGGAATGCCTTCGATCTTTGACTGGGCAATCAGGATACGGTCGAAGGGATCCTTTGTGGATCGGCGGGAGTTCCGCGAATGCAAGCGTATGTTCGCCGTTGATTGGCAACTCTACATAGCCGTTTTGGAGAAGCCGTTCTTTCAGCATCGTGGGATCGGCGCGAAAATCCGGGCGGCTCTGCGCTTGCTTGATCACGATCTCCCACAGGCTGGCGGGACTGAATAGGAGTTCGTTCTGTTTGTCGGAGATCAGCGCCCGTAAACGATCAGGAAGCCGCCCGCTGTCGCCGGCCACCCAGATTAGGATGTGAGTATCAAGGAGCAGCCTCATTCGGGAAACGGTTCGCCTCGCTGAACATCTCCTCGATCTCATCCGCCATGATGGTATCGAAATCGTCGGGAGCCGAGATGATGCCCTTCATGAAGCCAATACGTTGCTTCTTCGGGGCATCGGCTTCCTCCAGGGGGACGACTTTCACCAAGGGTTTGCCGGCCTCGGCTATGATGAATGCTTCACCTTTCGCGGCCTTCTCGATAAGCCGCGACAGATGTGTCTTCGCTTCGTGTATATTCACAGTCTGCACGGCAGCCTCGCTAGACTTAGTCCACTAAACTTAGTTTCTCTTCCTCCTTTGCAACACCGAGCCAGGAATGATCCGCGCCACCGTCCTCAGATCCAGCACCTATCGCCGCATGCCCTGGAAGAATGGCTGCGGGGAGACCGTCGAAATTGCTATCTCGCCTGAGGGCGCGACACTGTCGGACTTCGGCTGGCGCCTCAGCATGGCGACGGTTGCGACCGACGGCCCGTTCTCGATTTTTGCGGGCATCGACCGCACACTTTCAATCCTCGACGGGAATGGCATGTCGCTGACGATAGACGGCGAGGCTCCGGTGCTGCTGACACAGGACAGTGCTCCCCTCGCCTTTCCCGCCGATGTCTCAGTTTCGGCAACGCTTCCCGATGGACCAATCATGGACCTGAACGTCATGACCCGGCGCAAAGGCTTCCTCAATCGGGTTGACAGGGTTGATGTCGATTCCAGGGTCACGGTGCATCCGGCCGCGCCGACATGGTTTCTCCTGTGTCATTGGGGCACCCTCACCGTCGATTGCAGCGGTGAACACACCGATCTTGGCCCCAAGGACGCACTTCTGCTTGAGCAAGCCAAAGGCACCGACGTCGTGGTGAGTGGCAAAGCGCGCTGCTTTCTGATCTCCATCGATCCGATCTGACGGGCATAAGCAAGAGCGGCGGAGGCCGACCCGCCAAGGCTCGAATGTCTGAACCTCAAATCAATCACAAAACAATATTGTCGATATACTCTATTAAATAGATAGTTTTCTCTATTTGCGCGGGAGCATCCGCCCTACGGTTTTAGCGTCGAAACAAGGTCAAGCGCTGAAGCTGACGCTTAGTTGCAAGAGGGGCGAAACATGACTATCAGAACATTATTGGCGGCGATTATTCTCGGATCCGGAAGCTTCCTGGCACCGTTTGTTGCGCAGGCAGCAGACAAGAAGGTGGTCGTCGCCTATCAGACCGACGCACTGCCGTCGTCGGTCGCGATTGCCAATGGCGAGCTCGCCAAGGCAACCGGCTATGAGATCGACTTCCGCAAGTTCAATTCAGGGGCGGAAATCTTTGCGGCCATCGCCTCTGGCGATGTGCAGGTCGGCTATGTCGGCTCGAGCCCGTTTGCGGCTGCGACATCCCGGGGACTGGAGGTCAAGGCGTTCTACCTCGCCTCGATCTCCGGCATCGACGAGGCGCTCGTCGTTCGCAACGGCTCAGGCATATCCTCCCTGTCTGACCTGAAGGGCAAGAAGCTTGCTGCCGCGCCGGTCTCCACCGATCACTATCAGCTGCTGGCGTTGATCAAGTCGCTGGGGCTGAGCGAAAAGGATGTGCAGGTCTTTGCAATTCCGCAGCCGGAAATTGTCGCCAGCTACAACAGAGGTGACATCGATGGCGGCTTCGTCTGGGATCCGGCGCTGAGCGAACTGAAAAAAAACGGCAAGGTGCTGATCACCTCCAAGGATGTCGCCGAAAAGGGCGCTCCGACCTTCTCCGCCTGGGTTGCCGCCTCGAAGTTTGCCGATGAGAACCCCACGTTCCTGAAGAGCTTCGCCAGCGTCATCAACAAGTACTACGCCTCCTACGCAACCGATAAGAAGGCTTGGGATGGCGACAGCGAGAACGCCAGGTTGCTCGCCAAGACACTTGGCGGAACACCCGATCAGCAGGCTGCCGCACTCAAGAATTTGACCCTTCTGACGCCTGAGGTGCAAGCCTCCGGAGCCTGGCTCGGCGGCGGCGAAAAGTCGGGCGCTGCCAAGATCCTCAAGGATACGGCCGCCTTCCTGAAGGACCAGGGCAAGGTAAGCGAAGTGCTGCCAAGCTATGCGGCTTTTGTCACGCCGGATGCAGTTATCAACGCAAGCAACTGAAACAAAAAGATAATCGTCCAATCCTTCCCGCTGGCGCGATGTCGCGCCAGCGTCACAATATGAAGAGACCCGCACATGCTCAAAGTCGATCACGCGAGCGTCTATTTCAGGACGCGGGACGGCAGCACGGTCCATGCCCTCGATCGCGTTTGCCTCGATATTTTAGACAACAGCTTCGTCGTGGCACTCGGTGCCTCGGGTTGCGGCAAGTCCACATTGCTGAACGCGATTGCCGGCTTTATGCCGCTTTCGTCAGGCACCATCACTCTTGATGGACAACCGGTCACACGTCCGGGCGCGGAGCGCGGCGTCGTCTTTCAGAAGGACACGCTGCTGCCCTGGAAATCCGTCGTCGACAATGTCGCGCTTGGCTTGCAGTTTGCAGGCGTTCCAAGGGCTGTGCGGCGCGAGCGCGCCGGAGAGCTTCTGTCTCTCGTCGGTCTGGAAGACTTTGCAAAAGCATTTCCATACGAATTGTCCGGTGGCATGCGCCAGCGCGTCGGCATTGCCCGCGCCCTTGCCGCCGATCCCGAAGTCCTGCTGATGGACGAGCCGTTCGGTGCGCTCGACAGCCTGACTCGGGAACAGATGCAAGAACTGCTCGTATCAATCTGGAAAGCCACGGGAAAACGCATTTTCTTCATTACACACTCGATCGAGGAAGCGCTCTTCCTCGGCACGCAAGTCGTGGTAATGTCGCCGCGTCCAGGCCGTGTCGTCGCGCGCTTTGATCTCGATTTCGTCAGGGAGTTTGCCCGAACGGGCGACGCGCGATCGATCAAGACCGCGCCAGACTTTGCCAGTTTGCGAGAAGAGATCCGGACCATTCTTCATGGCTCCGAGGAGATCAGGAGTGCGGCGGAATGAGCAATGTCATCGAAACGACAGGCATTGTCGTCCGGATCGAGCCCGATCAGCCGAAACCTGTTCATATGAAGGGGTTCGGCGCCAGCGAAAGCAACACAGCCCTGATCAGCCTTGCCACGGCAGTCGTTTTGATCGGCACCTGGTGGGCCGTCGCAAAGCTCGGATTGGTGCCGCGGCTCTTCCTGCCAACACCGCAGGAGGTTCTGACGCAGATCGGGGCCGTCTATCGCGACGGCTATGCCGGAGCCTCGCTTGGCGAACATGTTTCGGCAAGCCTCTTCAGAATCGCGACAGCGGCGGCCATCGCCATCGCGGCAGGAATCCCGATCGGCCTGCTGATGGGGCTCAATCGCTGGGCCAAGGGTATCTTCGACGCGCCGATCGAATTCTACTGGCCACTGCCACCGCTCGCCTATCTGCCGCTGATGATCATCTGGCTTGGCATTGGCGAGACTTCGAAGGTAGCGCTTCTCGTGCTCGCGATGTTCGCACCAATCTGCCTTTCGGCACAGGCCGGTGTTCGCTCGCTGCCGATCGAGCGCGTCAATGCGGCGCGCTCCCTCGGCGCCCGGCCGTGGCAGCTTCTTGTCAGCATCGTCTTGCCATCAGCTCTGCCGGAAATCCTGACGGGCATCCGCATTGCTCTTGGGGTCGGCTGGGGGACGCTGGTCGCCGCTGAACTGATCGCCGCAAACCGCGGCATCGGCTACATGATCATGTCAGCTTCCCAGTTTCTGGCGACCGACGTCGTCTTCGTCGGCATCGGCATCATTGCAGCCTGTGCATTCGCCTTCAGTGCCGCCGTTCGGCTCTTGGAAGCCACCCTCGTTCCATGGAAAGGTAAGAGCTGACAAGGGCACACGAGCGCCCTTGTCGCTCACGACCTGCCGGGTCTTGACGGCACAGGGAACGATATGAAGCAGATGCAGATCTATGCATTCGACATGAACTGCGTCGGCCATATCAACCACGGCATGTGGACGCATCCACGCGATGTGTCCAGCCGCTACACTGATCTTGATTACTGGGTGGATCTTGCCCGCACCGCCGAGCGGGGCAAGCTGGACGGAATATTCCTGGCGGATATCCTCGGCGTCTACGACGTCTACAAGGGGAGTCCGGCGCCCAGCTTCCGGTCAACGACCCGTTGATGCCGATCTCGGCGATGGCCTACGTCACCAAGCATCTTGGCTTCGCAGTCACGGTCAACACGACCTACGAGCCGCCCTATCTTTTGGCGCGGCGCATGTCGACGCTCGATCACCTGACGAAACGTCGGATCGGGTGGAATATCGTGACCGGCTACCTCGACAGTGCGGCACGCGCCATGGGTTTTGAGAGACTGCCGGAGCACGACGCACGCTACGATGCGGCCGAGGAATATCTCGAAATCCTCTACAAGCTCTGGGAGGCAAGCTGGGACGACGATGCAGTGCTCAGTGATAAGGACCGGGCCATCTTCGCAGAACCTTCGAAAATCCGCGCCGTCAAGCACGACGGCCAATATTACAAGATGGAAGGCATTCATCTTTCTCAGCCTTCGCCACAGCGCACGCCCCTGCTTTTCCAAGCATGCGCCGCCGCGCGCGGACAGAATTTCGCGGGCCGCCACGCCGAATGCGTCTTTCTTGCCGCACCGACCCCGCAGACCACCCGGCCGACAGTGAAAGGCCTGCGGCAAAAGGCCCGGGCTTTCGGGCGCGAAGCGGACGACGTGCGCGTTCTTAGCCTCATCACGGTCGTCGTCGGACGCACCGGAAAGGAAGCAGTTGGCAAGCTCGAAGACTACCGCCGGCATGCAAGCGTGGAAGCATTCCTGGCACATTACTCGGCTTCTATAGGCGTCGATTTATCAAAGTACGGCCTTGACGACCCGATCGAGCAGAAGGCAACCAATGCAAATCAGTCCGCGCTCGCGGCGATCACGACACAGGCATCAAAGCCGGTGACGCTGCGCCAGATCATCGACCAAATGGTGCTTGGCAGCCGCATGAGACCGATCGTCGGTTGGGCCGAGCAGGTGGCCGATCCCTGGCAGCGTGGGTTTGCGATAGCGGTGTGGACGGCTTCAATCTGGGGCGCACGGTGGCACCTGAAAGCCTGCGCGACTTTGTCGATCTGGTCGTACCGGTGCTGCAGGAGCGCGGCTCTTCAAGGCAGACTGTGCCGAAGGCCCTCTTCGACAGAAACTGTTCGGCGGCAGCGGCAGGTTGCCATCCTCGCACCCTGCCGCTGTGTTTCGCCGCTGACTACTTGTGGTCGAGCTTCGCGACCACTCGATCACCGACCCACTGTATGCCGCAGACAAGGGCGATCAGTACGGCGACGACGGCGACCATGACGGCGGTCTCGAAGCGTTGGTAGCCATAGCGGATGGCGAGGTCACCGAGGCCGCCCGCGCCGATCGCGCCGGCCATCGCGGATGCGCCGATCAGGGTTACCAGCGTGACCGTAAAGCCTGCGACGATGCCCGGTAGCGCTTCGGGAACGAGGACTTCGCGAATGATCGTCCACCGATTGCCGCCCATGGCACGCACGGCATCGATCAGACCGCGGTCCACCTCGCGCAACGACACTTCGGCAATGCGGGCGTAATAGGGTGTTGCGGCGATAGCGAGCGGCACGATGGCCGCCCAGGTGCCAAGTGCGGTGCCGACGATCAGGCGCGTCAGAGGGATCAGCGCGACCAAGAGGATGATGAAGGGTACGGAGCGAAAGCCATTGATGATGGCGCCAAGGATGCCGTTCATCCAGGCATTCTCAGCGATTCCGCCTTTATTCGTGAGAACCAGCGCGAGACCAAGCGGCAGGCCGAAGACTAGCGAGATCAGCCCGGATGCGCCCGTCATCAGGATCGTTTCCCAGAGGGAACGAAGCAGGAGATTAAACATGATCGGTGTCATAGCCGAGGACCTCCACCCTTGCCGAGCGTGCCACTAAAAACTGCAGAACCTTGTCTTTCAGGGCTGGGTCACGCATCGGGACAGCAATGAAGAAACGCGCCACCGGTTGGTTCTGGATGTGATCGATACCGCCATGAACGAGCCGGAAAGATTGCGGCAGTGCTGCGGAGAGATCGGAAAAAACCGCTCCTTGCGCTGCCGGTCCGGCCATGTCGATGCTGAGGATTGCCTCGTCACCAGACGTCGGTGAAAGCCGGGAGGCGACATGTTCGGGCAATTGCGGACGGCTGCCGGACAAAAGGCTCTTTGTGATTGGCGCTTTCGGATCGGCAAAGACGGACCAGACCTGGCCTTCTTCGACAATACGGCCGGCGTCGATAACAGCGACGCGATCGGCAATGTTGCGCACGACTTCCATCTCATGGGTGATGAGGACGATCGTCAGGCCCAGCTTGCGGTTGATGTCCTTGAGAAGAGTAAGGATTGCTCGGGTCGTTTCTGGATCGAGTGCCGATGTCGCTTCGTCCGAGAGCAGCAATGCGGGACGCGCGGCAAGCGCTCTGGCAATGCCGACGCGCTGCTTCTGTCCGCCCGAAAGAGACGATGGATAGGCCTTCGCCTTGCCGGCGAGGCCGACAAGCTCCAGCAATTCATGGGCGCGCGCCAGGCGTTCAGCCTTCCCCACGCCGGCGATTTTCAGCGGCAGCGCGACATTTTCCTCCACCGTCCTCGAGGCCAGCAGATTAAAGTGCTGAAAGATCATGCCGACGCGGCGGCGAAGCGGCTGCAGGTTCTTTTCGTCGAGACCAACAATGCTACCGCCCTCGATCTCGATCTCGCCGCCATCAGGACGCTCCAGACCGTTGAGGCAGCGGATCAATGTGGATTTTCCCGCGCCACTGCGTCCGATGATGCCGAGGATCTCGCCCTTGTGGACGGTGAGCGATATGCCGTCGAGCGCGGGAGTGGCACCGAAATGCCGATGCACGTCGACAAGACGGACTACCTCTTGCGACACCGCCTCCGGCGTGGCTCCTATGGCGCAGCCTGATACGATAGAATTCATGGTCTTTCCCTTCGCAAACGCCCAAGGCGGCCCGGGCAAGGAACGCCCGGGCCGCCTTGTTCAACGCGCCTAACCCTCGGCGCGAATGTCGGTCAGTAAGCGCTGACGCCGGTTCCCTTATACATTTTGTCGAACTCCGCCTTAACGGCGTCGTTCTGGTAGGACGCCACCAGTGTCTTCACCCAGGCCTCGTTCTCGCTGCCCTGCTTGACGGCGATGAAGTTGCGATAGGGATTGTCGGCGATCGGCTCCTGTGCGATGCGGTCGGCCGCAGACAAACCCGCCTTCAGGGCCCAGTCGGTGTTGACGACTGCAGCATCCAGATCGTCGATGGCGCGACCGACGACGCCGGCATCAAGTTCCTTGATCTCGACGTTTTTCGGGTTGTCGGTGATGTCGGTGACAGTAGCGAGAATGCCCGTTTTGTCCTTGAGCTTGATGATGCCTTCGTTCTGCAGCACGCGAAGGGCGCGACCCTCGTTCGACGGATCATTCGGCACGCCGATTGTCGCACCTTCGGCGATCTCGGCGACTGTCTTGTGCTTCTTGGAGTAAAGACCGATCGGCCAAACGGCCGTGTATCCGACCGGCACGATGTGATAGCCGTGCTGCGCGATCTGATTGTCGAGATAGGGCTTGTGCTGGAAGGCATTGGCGTCTACTTCGCCGCGTTCCAAGGCCTCGTTCGGCTGTGTGTAGTCGTTGAAGACGACCGTTTCGATCGTCAGACCTTTCTTGGCGGCTTGCGCGGTCACGACGCGCCAGACGTCTTCGTCCTCGCCGCTCATGATGCCGACCTTGATCGACTTGTCCTGCGCGAAGGATGCAACAGGCGCTGCAAAGGCAATCAGGGCGACCGTCGAGGCAGCGATTGCGGCAAGGCTTGCACGACGCGTCAGGCTTGATGTGAACGTCTTCTTGTTCATTGTGGTGTTTCCCGTCTTGAATTGATGAGGCGAGCTCGAGCGGTCAGATAATTTCAAAACTGGCGATCGTAAACCAAGCAAGCCGATCTCTATTGCGTTGCAGCATGGAAAAACTCTTCGGCGTCTAACGCCATCGTGGGATGAAAATTCTACTGATTTAGTAGAATATTGCCATTGCCGGGCACCTCGAGCGACTCTAAGTTAAGCCATCCAAGCGCGAAGAACAAACATGCGCTCCTGAAACCCAGACGATGTGGACCGCGGGCATTGAAACAGGATAGCACGACATCACAGCGTTTCCCCCGCGACAGAAGGCGCCGACCCGTGGTGGCGATCATCGGCGGCGGGGTTTCGGGCGCCGGTGTCGCGTACCACCTGGCGCACGCCATGACTGACCAAGCGCCAGCAATCGTCGTCTTTGAGCCGCGGCGCGAGCTCGGCAGAGGGCTTGCCTACGATACGACCGATCCGGCGCACCGCATCAACGTTCCAGCCGCCCGCATGAGCCTGCTGCCGGACCATCCGGCGGATTTCCTCGAATGGATCGCACGCAATGACGCGATCGCCGATGACCCTGAAGCCTGCCGGCCAGATGGCAGCCTCTTTCCCAGAC
Organism: Rhizobium sp. R711; assembly: GCF_002211365.1. Classification (GTDB taxonomy): domain Bacteria; phylum Pseudomonadota; class Alphaproteobacteria; order Rhizobiales; family Rhizobiaceae; genus Rhizobium. The sequence continues at coordinate 195,697 of NZ_LOKZ01000001.1, forward strand.
GTCATGTCTTCGGCGCCTATATTGCGTCGGCACTCGCCCCGTTTGTACGCAGCGGCGCGGTGCGCCACCGCCGCGCCCTTGTTACCGGGGTGCGTCGTGACGGTGCTCTCTGGCATATAGCAGATAGCCAGGGCGGACAGCTGTTTGCCGATTTTCTGGTGATCGCGACCAGCCATCCGTCGCCATCGACGCCCACCGTTCTGCGCGCGCTTATAGGACACGATCGGTTTGTGCCGGATTCCACCTGTGCCGGGGCCCTTGACACCATAAACGCAAACGACCGGCTGCTGATCGTCGGCAATGGGCTTACCGCCGCTGACATCGTTGCCTCGCTCGCGCGGACCGGCCATCGTGGCCAGATAACATCCATTTCGCGCCGGGGGCTGCGATCCAGGGGCCATGCACCTTGTCCGCAGGACCCGTTCGGCGAGTTCGAGGCAGCGCCGGCTCATAGCGCGACCGCACTGTTACGCAGCATCCGCCAAGCCATTATGCGTGCAAAGACAGCCGGGCTGACATGGCACGCCGTGATCGATCAGGTACGCGGCCACGGCCACGCCATCTGGCGAAACCTGCCGATTTCAGAGCGTCGCAGAATTGTGCGCCATGTGAGGCCCTATTGGGACGTCCATCGGTTCCGGATCGCGCCGCAGGTCGAAGACGTGCTGGAACAGGCAATTGCGGACGGCAGAATGGAGGTACTCGCAGCTTCCGTCGCTCGCGTCTATCGCGAGGGCGAGGTCATGCATGTGGAACTTAAGCAGCGACATGGGCCGCCGTTGCAGAGGAGCTACGATGCCGTGGTCGTCACAACCGGTCCTTCTCATGGCGGCATTCTCGAAAGTCAAGACTGGCTGCTAAGGCTTCGCGATCAATCGCATTTGCGGCTCGATCCTACCGGTCTCGGCATTGCCTGTTCCGAACGCTCTGAGGCGATTGGTGCCGATGGAAACCCCGATCCAAGCCTGCTTATTTCCGGCCCTCTGGCGCGGGGCACGTTCGGAGAGTTGATGGGGCTGCCGCAGATTGCCGAACATGCGGTCTTCGTAGCCATCGAGTTGGCCGCGAAGGTAAGGACAATGAGGGCTCATACCTAGGACCCGCGCGCAGCCGCCCCCGAAGCGCCAAGCTGTAACACAGGGGCGTGGGGCTCACCTCACCCGCCATTGCGCCTAGAGCGATTTTCCAGCACGGCCAGCATCTTCGCTTTCGGCGTTGAGGTCAGGGACCTCCAACGGAACGCCCGCCGTGTCTACGGCCCCTTACGGGGCGCATTGCGTAGGTAGTCGTCTACGCGATCCAGAGCAATAATGCGTTCCTCCCGGATCATTGGACACCTGTCGAGTTTCTCGGGCCAGCAAAGGACAAGCATCATCATGAGGGAGCAGGTTGTGCGCTCAATGGGGCCCCTAAAGAATTAGCGATCAAAAATATACAACGTTTGAGTGAGGAAACCGACAGATTTGACGAATGGTAGATGCTGTGGCGGTCTGCCAAGCTTGGTTCATCTGTAAGGGGGGAGCTATGGCTGGGGAATATCGCCTCTATTCGGAAGGGAAATCCTGGTCCATCATCGATCAAGCAACGCTCGAGCCAGCACGGCTTGATGGCGTTCCACTTTCATCCATGGAAGCAGAGGAAGCCAGGCACATGCTGATTATTCTAAAGGGCATTGATCGCGTCAGGAGCGCGTCTCGCAAGTCGGCATCGATAGCGAAAAGGACGCGGCCTGCAAGAGTGACGATTTCCCCTCCTCCAATCGTGCGTGACATGTTCGAGATGCTGCGACCGCTCACGGTCGATTACACGCGCTGCCCTGATGAACCAGAACATATTGCTAAAGGTAATTTGAATTTGGAATACGAGAATGGGGAAGGTTGAGCGCCGAGCAGCTCTTCTTCCAGGTGCTCGAACAATGCGGTTCGAAACCCCGCCGATGCACCATTTCTAAATCTTTATGATCGATTCGTGCTAACCACTTGAAAGACATTTCGGCAGTTAGAAAGCCCAATTCCCGGGCATATTGAAGATGCGGTAAAAACCAGTTCTCGTACGGCTCGTCGGTCCTCGACGTTTCCTGTTTCCCATAATTTATAGGGACTTGCGAGAAACTCCTCGGAACGGTAGTGCGAGTGAGTGTGGAAACCGTTGCCATAGAGTGCAGGCTTACAAGCCCCCTGCTAAAACCCGGCAGGAGCCGTCGCTAGCCACGGTTCTGCATTTATTCACTCCAGGATAATTGACTGGAGGGCGACTGCGGCAGCGGGTTTGGAACAGCAAGCGGAGATCATCCGTGCGGAGGCCAACCGCGGGCTATTCAGCGGCAGATCTCAGCACAGCCTGTGGCGGCAACATCGCGCACTATCTCAAGAATCGGCGAAGGGAAGCTGTTGGCGAAAGCGCTGACGGTAAGCTGGCGGGCGACGCCTCGCCCGTTATTACGCCTGGCTTCAATCAGCAATGAACGTGGACGCCAGCACCACTCAAACCCTGACGTCTTTGACCGCCCCTTCGCTTCCGGCATGAGTTCACGGCATTCGGGTATTTCTACCCCTCAGCTTCGCCTGACTGTTTAACTCTTGGAAACCATAGTCGACGCGGGCAGGAGGCCCGCAACGGCATCATGATGATCCTGCCAGTTCTTAATCCCACTGCGGTACGTCATGACAAGCATTTTGACCAATACCGCCGCCACGGCGGCCCTACTAGCTTTACGTGCGCTCGATTCCAAACTGAGCAGCACCCAAGACAGGGTCAGTTCGGGACTGCGGATACAGCAGGCATCCGACAATGCCGCCTATTGGTCGATATCCACGACGATGCGGTCAGATCGGGGAGCAGTTGCGGCCGTGTCAGATGCATTGGGACTGGCAGCGGCCAAGGTCGATACTGCCTACGAGGCGATGGTGCAGACAGGAGACGTGCTAAACCAGATCAAGGCGAGACTGGTCGCCGCGACCGAGAGCGGTGTCGACAAGGCAAAAATCCAGGACGAAATTTCGCAACTGGTCCAGCAGACCGTCACGATAGCAAATTCGGCCTCCTTCAACGGCGTGAACTGGCTGAACACCGACGTCCATGACCTCTACGAAGCGGACCCGAAGGATCGGTCCGCCAGCCTTGTTTCGTCGTTCGTCCGGAATGCCGATGGCACGGTCAAGGTCGACACGATGTTGCTCGACCAGATCATGACCTCTCTCTACAACAAGGAAGGCGGCGGGATCCTCGACGGCGATCCGCGCAGTCCGCTGACGATTGGCGGCATGAGAGGCGAGAACTATTCCACGGATGTCATCACAAACGACTATTTAACTGAAAACCTCTCACGGGGCTCTGTCGCAACGATTTCAAACTCTCTGCCTTTTCACATTACTTCCGGTCAGCAGATCCCCGACGCCATACTGTTTTCCACTACGGACAAAATAACGTTTGATATGACGCTCGACGGCGACAACCCGTCACAAGGATTGTCCGCGCCTTTAAATCCAGGCGAAACCGTTGGCGTTACCGTGAACCAAGCTTTGGTTATCTCGCAACTGGGGAAAGCATCGATCAGCAATGCAACCGAAATGTCGCAAGTGTTGAACGCGGCGTTTGCGGCGGCGGGAATAAGCACGGACGTCTCAGCCGCCCCTGTCTGGCACCATCCTATCGGCGCTCCCGCTTACCCCGACCCGGTGCAGTACGACATCGATACAACGGAGCAATCCGGGCTCAACGGTTCTCAAGTCCAGATTACTAGTTTCAGCTCGACTTTGAACGCTGGGACACTTGGGAACGCCAACGCCTATGGGGTTCTCGGTTCGGTTAAGACGCTTAACTTCACGCCTTTCAAAATTTATCGCGACGTGTCTTTGGATTTCACGTTTGGCGTGAACGGCGAGGCAACCGAGACCCACACCATCGATCGCGCGACAATCAATTCCATCCTCGGGACGACCGACGGCTGGATCAACACGGCCGACGACATGGTGACGGTTCTGAAAGCGCTGATCACCCGTCCCAATACAATTATCGAAGCCAGCGGGTCGCAAATTCTCGTTAGATCAGACCCCCTGGACGATCGTTTGAACGGCGCGAAGACCGAAATAGGCTTCAAGAATATGATCGTGAACATCGAACCCTTGCCGATGAGCGGTTTGAAGGCCGTCGACGTCGAAAAGAATCCCGGCATGGTGAGTGCCTATCTCGTCAGCGTCGAGAGCATGCTCGGGCGCGTCATCGATGGGGCAGCCACTCTCGGCTCGCTCAAAAACCGCATCGATATTCAGGCCGAATTCGCGAAAGACATGATCGACGACATTTCGTCGGGGATCGGGCGCTTGGTGGACGCCGACATGGAGGCGGAGTCATCGCGTCTCGTCGCCCTGCAAACGCAACAGCAATTGGCGCTCCAGTCGCTCAGCATCGCGAATAGCGCGCCGACCAACGTCGTGGCCCTCTTCCGGTAATGCCGCCGCTGAAATCTCCACGGGATAGATCCTAAGTCAGCGTGATTGATCCAGATGAGTTGCGATCAGCATAGACACCAGATGCACGATGTTCCGGGCTCCATATCGCTGCTTCAATCGCTCCAATCGATGCTCAATCGTCCGGTGTGAGACATCGAGCGTGACGGCGATCTCTTTCGCTGTGGCACCCTCAATGAGGAGCTGAACGATCGCCTCATCGCCCACGTCGAGTTTTTCCTGTTGCTGGGGCGGACTGAGCAAGAACTGCGCATACGATGACGAAATGATCCACTCCGGGCGACGGACGTTGCGCTGCGGCAGGAGGATGCGATCGTATCCGAGATTGATACCGAAGAGCTTTGTCTTCACCAACTCCATCGACGGCTGCTGGCTGTCGAGCACCTGCAGCAGCCGAGGGATCACGGCTTCGTCCATGTAGGTTTGGTCCTTGAAATCTCCAATGTAGGAATCGGTGAATATCTTGTTGATGTTGAGCACCCGTGACGTGAAGCCCGAGTGGCGGATGGCTTTCATGAACCATCGTTTCGGATCGTCACCCTTAATCGTGAACACCGTCAGACGCATCTTGATCGACAACAGGTCGAGTACGTCGCGGTACACTACGTCTGGCGAAACCGGTCGTTCCGGATCCGTTTTGAGCCAGTTGTCGAGCATCTTGCGCGTGAGTGCGCTGAAGGGTGTTTCTTTAGCCATGTGTATTATCTCGTGATCGTACCGCAGTTGCCATACACAACCTAAAGCCGAAGATGAGGCAACATCGCAAAACCACCGAGATCGAACTTAACGACTTCTATCCACTACAAAAAGCCGGAAGTTGGGGAACTGCGCACGCCAATTTAGGCGTGTGTAATATTCTCAGTCAAATCGACCTGAATGACGTTGATCGAGTTCTACCGAAATCAAGCAGGAACGGCTTGCCGCGCTCATGCGGGACCGCCCTGCGCTGGCAGACGAATTGGCTCTTATTCTGTCGCGACGACTTTAGCAGAGCGGCTTCAGACGAAGGGATCGATGGCGCACGGAAACGGGGCAACAACGTTTGCCGCGAGAATGCGAAAGATCTTCCACTTGTCCTAGCGCAACAATCCAGTGCCATTCCTGCCCTCTAGGGCACCTGATGAGATCTTCATAGCCCCTCCCGGCCATCGGCAGGTGACCGCTCTGCGCCAATTGTGGCTGTTGAGATCGCCCCCGTTCGAGAACTAATCTTGGATCGGGCTCGGCTGACGGTTATGATCACGAAGCGAGAGAAGGCTGCGTGAGCGCGTCGGCCAACCGAGCTGGCGGAGTGACGTCGCTGCAGCGCTTTTATGAAGACCAAGGAATAGATTCGTCTCGCCGACGGATGGCAGAGCCTGGGGACTGTTCCATTACTCCACGAAAGCCGATCCGGCGAAGTTGAAAGGCCTCAAGAATATTCCACCATCAAAACGTAGGAGAGCGGGGAGTTGATCGGAAGTGAAACCAACCGAAGCCTCGCGGCTCTAGCTCCCGAATGGCTGATGGTCCTATCGCGGGCTTAACTTTTTTCGGACACTCACCCAATCGGACATTTCGAGAAGCGCTGACCATAAATGGTTCGAACTTTCTCCCGTCCGGTGCACTCGCTCTTGGATCTCCGTCTCTTCAATACCCACGCGAAGGCCGCTCCGCGGCGCCCGCCTTGCCCCCGCCATGCGTCGAAGCCTCGTCGGTATGCTGCCGTAGTGCTGCCGAAATAATCGACATCAAACGCTAACGCGACAGGAATACCGGCCCGCGCCTCTCGCAAATGCTTACGACCAGTGCGAGAATGAACCTTAACTGACGATGCCGTTCTGTCGGCACACGGAAGCAAGATCATTTTGTACGTTGCCTTGTGTGGTCAGGGCAAACGACGGCTTGGCTTTCCCTCCGACACTCGTCGTTGTCAAAACACCTGCGAAAGGCTCACCGCCAGTGAAATGGCCCGCCCCGTTCTTGGAATTCACAACGCCGCAGACATAAATCCCTGATGTTTTCTGAGAGGCCCTGATGTTTTCAAAAGTCGCGCTGGCAGGATCTTTCAGGAACTTGCGAGTTCCATCCTGAACCGTCGAAAGCTCAGCCTTCGAAAGGGTGTAGGGGATCGCCTGTTCCGGCTGCGGGACGCCCGTGCAGGATTCAAGCATCAGCATACTGACAACCACGATTTTCTTCATTGAACTCCCCTCGACATAGGTCGCTGGCCGCATGGCTCCTTGAAAGGCTCGCCTCAAGCGATTGCTAAATCAATGCATTATTTCGACGTATATCGTCGCCCGTTGAACTTCCCGCTCGCGCCGAATGTCCCTGACTGCAGCAATTATTGACCGCCGTGTGCCTTAGAGCACAACGGCGCTAGTCGGGGCATGATAATCCAACGCGCGCGCCAGTTCGTCGTTGAGTATCCGGATTACTCACAAATTGGGGCTGCTTACGGCATGGGCGCGACACATTGCGGTATATGGCTTCCCGGTGATGAGCAAGGCATTAACCCGCTGAGACCTCGCCGTGACTGCAGCCGCTGAGATGGGGCCGAGGTTCGTGCGTGCGTCCTGGCTTGCGGGGTCATGCGACCGCATGGCCAGTCGCGCCCGGCGCGCCTGGCGCGAAACGACGGGCCAAAAAGGACAGCGCACATCTACTCGCAGATATTCCTGTATCGCACCACCCGGTGGCCATAGCGGTATCCGTAATATTTCTGTGTCCAGCACCGTTGGCGATAGCGATACGGGCCGCCATCGTCATCGTATGCGTAGCGAGGCGGGTAACGATGATACCGTGGGGGTGGCGGGTCGTCGTAGTAACGAGGTCCAGCGCCGTACTCAAAATAGATTTGAGAGAATGCCGGCGACGCTGACAATACAGTCGCAAGTGCCAGCGCTGCGATAGCGAGGTTTTTCATGTCTTGTTTCCCAATCCGAGTTGCACAGATCTGCGAGTTGCAGCTCGTTGCCTCGAACACTGATAGCATTGGCGTTGTTTTTGAACACCGGACCTAAGTCCGACCGCTCCGGGACTTCAGCTCTGGTTCGTTTCAGGACTTTGGTCCAACTGTTCAAGACGGCTGGTCGCTGCATAATCTGCGGTGTCCCAACCCCTCGGACACCGGAATGCTCCGGACGCCCCTCGCGTATCCCCTCGGAGCCTTCCGGAACCCGGTTTGCACTCTTCAGGAAGCAGAGGGGCGAACTTCAACTTTTGCGAAAAAAGCAGACTAAGGAAACGGGCCGAAAGAGCTATGGTCAGTGTTGCAGTTGCGCACTCGACTCGCGGCAGCCGCAGTGTTTCAGTAGCGAAGCCTGAAGTTGGGAGTTGGCGATGTACTACGAGTGGAACGAAGCGAAAGCGAGAAGGCAACATTTAATCAAATTCGTCTCGGTCTGGTTGGCGGCTATTGCGCTGGCATTCCTTCCGGTGTGGTGGCTGGTACAGGAAACCACGTTCTAGCGGTGAAATCTAACGCTGGCTGCCGGAGGCAGCGGGACCGATTCAGCTGTCTGTCTGTCGGAATTTGATATAGATTAGCTCGCGTCGCTCTCAGACAAAGGAGAAGCCGCAATGGTCTCCGTCCGATATATCGTCATCGACGTTGACGAGGCGGTCGCGTTCTATCGAAACAATCTCGATTTCAAGCTCGACAAGCACAATCCAGGCAAATTCGCCGCACTGATGCGTGACGAGCTGACGCTTTATCTGAGCGCCCCGGGTGCAGGAAGCGGTGGTCAGGCCGGCGGCAATCCGAAGCCTGGCGGATGGAACCGGTTTATGATCGTCACGAAGGAACTCGACGCGCTGGTTGAGCGGTTGCGCCTCGCCGATGCAAGTTTCCGCGGTGATATAAGCGACGGTGGTGCCGGCCGCGCCATCCTGCTCGAAGATCCGTCAGGCAACATCATCGAGCTGTTCGAGTTCAAGAAGAAGTGAGCTCCTCCTGTTCACCGATGCCAGGAGTCTGTCAATTCCAAACTGCCGCTGGATCTCCCACCAATCGGCGCCGGAATTGCGGGCATAGCGCGAATAGCGCAGCTTTATTTCGCAGGCTTCCCAACCCTTCTTCATGATTGGATTGCCAGTGGCTGCTTGATGCCCAGTTTGCACTGGCGGGGCCCTCAGTAGGCACACGAGAGCGCATTGGTTGGTCTGAAGCCATGGCTGCAGGCGGGATTGACGGAATGCCGTGGCTGATATTGAAAATCAGCGCGATTTGAATTGTCCTCGGTCGTGCAGGCCGAAACAATCACGGCCAATCCGATCAACATTGCGGCTGCAACGAAAGCGCGACATTTGCTCATAGGTGTTTTCCTCCCAGGCCGAGCTATGGGGAACAATCTACCACCCCATCGCCCGTCCGCGAGGTGAAACACGAACACGTCTACCGCCACCAATGACATACCGCCGCATGGGGGCAGAGCTAAAAAACTTGGGACCCCATCTGACCGGAACAAGGCACGGGTAAAGATGATCGTGACATCACGGGAACGGACGCAATCACGGATATAGCGTCACCGCACATTGATTTGGAACCGGCGCGGCACTTGCGTTCAATCCCGCTCGCCGTGTTGATTGAACTTCGTCCCGGGAGGAGGCATTGAAGGAAGGCCGACGAAGTCTTTGGTTCGCAGACGTTAAAAACTGCGACCATGTTCCGCGGCCCCGTAGGTCAACCGAAAAATTAACTCGTCAACAAACGGCAGTTTCGATATTTTGGTCACAACTAATCCGCTTAAGTTCGGAGGTGGGTGAGGCATGGCAAGCATTTCAACAACACCAGATTTTATCTCCGAGCTCGTTCGCGCCGTAAACCAAATTCACCTCCTGACGCTCAACGAGCGAAAAGAGATGGTCGCTCGCGGCATCGCCAGGATCCACGAGCTGCGGCACACACTTGACGGAAGTGGAGCCGATACCCCCATGGCCTCTCGCGCGCTCAGCGAGATTGGGACATTGATTGAGGAGATGGACGATACACCAGACGAACTCGTCGCCGCCGCATTCATGGTTTTGTGCGACGAAATCAACACCCTGCTAAAGGTTTGTGAAACCGCTTCTGCGCCCAAAAGGGGTGAGCCGTGACGCGTGCATCCGAGCTTCTGGCTGCAGTGCAGTTCCTTTCGATGCCCAAGCGGCGACCCCCGAATGGAAGCGCGGGAAGGATGACCCTCTACCGGTCGGATGTGCAGGGCTGAGGCCCGCCGGGCTCGCAAAAGCATGGGCAGGACAATGACATCCAGATCATTACCGAACGAAACACCGAGAGGTGGAAGTGGCCGCCCAGATGCAGTCGAAGGTAATAAAGTCCTGACGCGGCAAGCGGAACCATCGGATGGTTCGTTAGATGACCTATCCGGACCCGACGGGTCGGCGCGAGGTTCTGCGCCGCGTGGGTTGGATCTACCTGGTAGAGACGGAGGAACTCTGAGATGACATTGCATGTGATGCGGATCGTCATTCTGGCGTTGTCGACGCTGTTGGTATCCGAAGCAGCCCGAGCAGACACGCTCCCGCTTTCCAAAATCAACCGGAAAATTGAGAGCCACATCCAACATAGCAACACGAAGAAGAACGTTCAGTGCCTCGAATTCATACTGAAAGACTTTCAGGAGCGAAAAATACGCAAGTCAGACATTCTTGCTACATTCGATGATCCGAATATCGACGGTATCGGTATCGGGATAGCTGAAACTGACGAGAACTACAGTTGCGAGGCCGGAGAACTGCGCTCCTGGGAAGCGAACGAGTACCAGGTTGCAAAGACATTCTAATAGGGCATAGATCCTGCGGAGCTCAAGTGTTCTCCAGCCGGGCGTGCGCTCCTGAGTGCGCCTCTCAATTCCTTTGAACTTCTACGATGATGCCATGGCGCACCGCATCGTCACTGACTTCCATCGCCTGCTCCGCGAGGGTTTTCTTTTTTCTATGCCGTCTTCCTTCAAAGCTTTTAGGGCAAAGCGAATTCATCGCGACAGGCATGGAAAAGAAGGCATTATCATTTATTTCAACATAACAGATGAGGCTAACGAATAGCGGCGCACGCCAACTCGCCAGACGCCTGATCTGCATTCTTTGCGAAGGCTTCGAGCTCTGGATCGAAGTCAATGTCGACCACATTATTGAAGACCGCAGTTGCAAGCATAATGCCAGCAAAGGCCACGAGATCGACGAGCGTCTTGGCATCGTAACGATGCTTTAGCTTCGTCCAGATCTCTGTGGGGATGGCGTTGGAACCGTCAACGATTGCCTGGCCGAATGCGTTGAGAAGGATTTCTTCTTCGGAAAATATCATATCGTCAGGGTCGAACCCCGCATTGATCAGCGCCCGGCGAAAGAACGTGATGGCAATCATCGAGCCCGCGGATTCTGAAATGGCGTGCGAGAAGACAAAAATCGATCTATCCGCAATTGAAGAGAGCTCGGCGCGAAGCGTGAACCATTCGGCGTAAACGCGATGGGCGACGGGCGAATGCAGCAATGTGCGCTTCATGTTCGTCATCCGGCCGCGCGCCCTCACCTCCTCGTCGTGTGCGGCCCTGATCTCTTCGGAAGACGTTGCGTAATCGATCTGTGGGATATGGCTCATGGCGATGCTCGCTTCATGGGGGCAAGTGCTTGGTGTTTGCGTTACAGGAAACCACGCTTCCGTAGCATTTCATTGCTCTTTGCACTATCGGCTCCCGAGCCCAATCCAGCAGCTCATGGGCGCCGGGATTTCATAAGGAAACTTTCCTGCATTCTTGACAGCATTTGATCGGCCCGACACGATGGAACCGGTTTCACTCGCACCCGTGGAGAGATCTTGCGTGTTCGACCTATCAATTTTCTTGCCGCATCTCGGCGTCCTCGGCAAGCTTCCCTTCTGACGCCAGAAGCATGCGTGTGCGCGCTTTTCGGCAACGCCATCCTGGGCGCGTTCGCGGTGATAGCGCGCGCAGGATGGCACGAAGATGTTGTTCGTCACTCACGAGGTCGAGTTTGCCAGGCATGCGTTCCGATCGCATCGTCTTTCTCGACAAAGGGCAAGTCGCTGGTCGACTTGCCGACCAAAGGCTTCTTCTGCGCCGCGGCATGGACAGCCGTCAGCTGCCAGTTCTTTCAAGATGCGCAAGGATTGAGGTTCAAGATGCTCCTTTTAGCCAACAAAGAAGCCTGGCCGGGTTTTCTGACATCCGTCGAAATGTTGCGTGACGGCACAATCAGCCTCGATGCAATGGTCGCCGGGATCAGCAAGGTGGAAAGCGACGTGAGGGTGCGAAGCGTCGGCTACGGCGGTTGGCCTAACATGCTTGGCCATATGGAGCTCGATGCAGCCGTTATGGATGGCAACACGCGCGAGGTCGGGACGGTGGGCGCGGTTCCTAATACGCTTGCCGTGGCGCGCCTTGCCCATCAGGTCATGAAGCGTCTGCCGCACGTGATGCTCACGGGCGAAGGAGCCCGGCGCTTTGCCAGCGAAATCGGCTTCCCAGACGATGACGTGTTGTTCGAGGACAGCAAGCGGGTCTGGTGGGAGCGACTGGAAAAGGAACTCTCACCTGCGGATCTGGCGAAATTTCCAAACATTCCGTTGGCTCCTCTCAGCTGCGCCATCACCGATCCGGAGCGCGTTCGCGACACGACCGTCTTCCTGTCGGCCGATCCCGAACGCGGCATCCATGCAGCGACGTCGACCTCCGGTTGGGCGTGGAAATATCCCGGCCGGATTGGCGACAGCCCTATCCCAGGTGCAGGCTTTTACGCCGACAGCCGCTACGGCGCGGCGGCGTGCACGCATACTGGCGAAATGACGATGCGCTGTTCGACAGCGCGCACGGTCGTTCTTGCGATGAAACTTGGCTATTCACTTTCCGACGCGGTGAAGCTCGCCGTCGATGAGCTGAATGAACTCTCCTGCGGATTCCTGGCCGGCGTCGTGATCCACGCTGTCGATTCCAAGGGAAACCATGAAGTCGTGAATTTCAGATGCGAGGGCGAGATTCGCTACTGGCTCTGGGAGGACTCGATGCCCGAACCGGAACTGCGGGCAGCCAAAATGGCATGATCATAAGAGGGAATGAACCATCAAATGCATTCTCCCTTGTAGCCCTGAAGCGCTTTTTGAAGACCGCCGTTCCAGAAGACACAGCGCGTCTGTTTCGATCAATTTACAGCTGGCGGCTTCCTGCGAGTGCAGCGGAAGGGGCTCGAAGCAGCAGTCGAAGAGCCTGCCCTGCTCGGCGCGACCAAGAACCCGCAGTTCGTGACCGCGGCGGCCTCACCAAGGAGGACGCGGAGTTCGTCCGCTGGCTCGACTTTGTTCGTTTCCGATTACGTCCGGTCTGGCGCCTGCGGCAAACCACAAGAAGTGGCGGGTCCGATTTCCAATTCCCTGCCCTCACCCCAGCGGTAAGTTTGTTGCGGGCCGTCTTCGGGCGGCCTGTTTATGTTACGCGGTCAGGCGCGGCACAAAACGTGTCGGCACTGTCACGGGCGATTGGCCTGGCGTGAAATTGCCGGGATTGGCAACGGCATCGACGATATGACGAACATAGAGGGCCTTGTCATAGCCGATCGAAGAAATCGGGTACGCGTCGAAATTGGTCAGAGACAGATTGTCAAAGCCGTAGAGGCGAAAACGTGAGGGACGGCCATTGGGAAAGTCGGCCCGGCATACGTCCAGGATGCCCATGGCCATTGCATCGGATGTGCAAAATACAGCATCGCAAGGGTCAGAGCCCGCAAGGGCTCTGGCTGCAGCATGGCCGCTTTCATAGGAATAGTCGCCCTGGATAGATCGAATGAGATCGATCCCATAGTATGAAAAGGCCTCCTCGTAGGAGCGGATCCGTGCCTGCTCGACCTGAGAGGATGCCCGTCCTGTCACAAAGACGGCGTTGCGCACTTTTTTGGATGCGGCATGAGCGACGGCTTCGACGATGCCGGCATTCTCGTCGGGAATGATGACGGGAGAAAACTCGTCGTGAAGGCCGTTCAGCATGATGACATGGTCGGAGCGGAACATGCGGCGCACGGTCAGCGCGTTGGCAAAATCGGAAAAAACCAGCGCCGCATCGACATGATAGGCGACGCCAGTGCGCAGAAATTCTTCGACGCGCGCAACCGAGCCGATGCGGATCAGAATGACCTGTTTGCCAATAGTTTGGACCTGATCGATGAGCCGGTCGAACAGGTCAAGGTCGGAAAGATCATGGATGTGATTGACGACGACAGCCACAAGATTGACGGTCTTGGTCGTCAGGCTCTGCGCAAGCAGGTTCGGTTTATAACCAAGACCTGCAGCTGCGGCGATCACGCGCTCTCGTTTTTCAAAGGAAACCGGCCGCGCTTGGTTGGAAAGCGCCCGGCTCGCGACGGCTCGCGATACCCCCGCCAAGCGCGCAACATCGGCAATCGTCGGGGAAGCGTCGCGGCTATTGTCGTGATTCATGATCGAGAGCTTTCCACCTTTGGAAGCTTAATAACGCAACGTCGCCTGCTTCCGCTATGTCATTCTTCACTCGTGCGGGCGGGCGAGCCGCCCTATATGAATTTTTCTTATAAGGCCGGCTGACCACTTGACCAAGCTTGCCGGGCCTTGCGGATTCCACCATTTGCCGATCGATCGGACCAGCTGATTTGAGGCTGAGGAGCGATGCGAGACGGCTATTGTCGCACCTCATTGCTCTCGGCTTTCCTCCCGCATACGCTCGTGCCTTGCCTGCAGCATGTCGAATTTTCCGAAATCGGTCATGATGCTGACCAGGACGCTCCCCGTCCAACCAAAGGTGAATAATCCCGACATGCCGATGATCGGCCCGAGCAGACGCCATCGGTCTGGAAGGGTGACATTGCCCTCGCCAAGCGTCGTATAGTTTTCCAGGACGTAGTAGTAGCTGTCGCGCATCGAGGGGATAATCGCCCTCATGTAAAGCGGTACCGCCCAGACCAGTGTCTCTGCAAAATGCAACGCCGCCAACGCGGCGATCGTTGCGGCGAGCATCAAGTTCAGCCGCCAGTGCGGCGTGCTACCGGTCACATTGGCCCAGGATTTGCTGAACTGCCGGCTGATGCGCCTGATACCGACCCCGTGCACGAAAATGACGACGATCAGAAACACGGTGCCGACAAGAATTTCCAAGACGGGTTTTGGCGTCGATAAATCGTCCACTCTGTGCATCCTCAGTCTTGTCACACCCAGAGGGAGGCTTTCTTGCACCTCCCTCTGGCCAAAAATAGCACCACCTGTTGCTTTTCGTGGTGCTAGTAGCAGGGCGGATAGGGATAATAGCCGCAGGCCGGAGGCGGGTAATAGTAATGACGTTCGGAAGCGACAGCCGCGCCCAACGCTGCGCCTGCTACGACGCCTGCGCCGTAGTATGCGCCAGGATGCGCGTACCATCCACCACGCCAGACCGCTGCACGACCAATACCCCCGACGGCGACGCCGCCGTACGGGCCACGCGCGGCAAACCAGTCGATGAACAGGGACGCGGGACCATCGGCACCGGCGAGATCACCTTCAAGGATCGCGACCTCAAAGGTGAGGTTTCCACCCTCGAGCTTGGGCGTCTTCAGGACGACGACGGCATCGGCGACGCTATCGCCCTTGCCGCTCAAGACCGAGATCGTCGCGTTCGGAGGATCCTTGGCAAAGCTGTCGGGGCCCTCATCCCATTGTTTGATGAATTCTGATGTGAGGACATGGCCGGCGGATCGCACCGGGCGGTCGGCGAAAACGATCGACGTCGCTGAGATGCCGCTCATTGTGAGCTTGCCGTTCTCGAGCTTTGCACCTTGGGAATTGAGGACGGCCAGCGACGGCACCATCTTTGACTTGGTTGCGCCAATGGTCTTCTGCGCGGGCGCTGATATGGCGTCCTGTGCGAGCGCTGGAGGAGCGGACAATAGGCCCGCTACCGCGACGACCAAACATATGTCGAATAATCTAGGCATTGGTCTTACTCCCTGGATTTTCCTTGAGTGGCACTATTTCAGAAGCCCCAGATTGATCAGTTGTACGCGCCGGTTGTCGGCCGACTCCGGGTGGCCGGGATCAATCGGCCACTCTTCTCCGGCACCGACTGAGAAGAGGCGATCAGGCGAAACTGCGAAGGTGGTCGACAGCGCTTCGTTGATAGCGTCGGCCCGCTTCTGGCTGAGTTCGAGATTGTGCTTGGCGGTTCCAGTCGCGCTCGAGTGTCCGACAATGAGGAACTTGTACCGGAACAGGTCCGGATGGTGCAGCGCGTCCGCGATCAGCCCCACCGTCCGGTAGGATTTCGGCTCGATGGCAGTCGAGTTGTTTTCGAAATCGATCTCGACGATCAACTGCGAGAGCTCCGACAGCTTGCCCCAGTTGGGCAGCGCTGCAACGCCCTTTCCCACATTGGCGTTGGCTTCCTCGACGAGGAGCGCGACATCGACGGCAGGTGCCGCCGAGCGCACCTGTGCGAGAGTACCCATGATCTGACTGTTGTCGAGCTCTTGGGCGGAAGCGACCAACGGAGCCAGAATCAGGCCGAGTGCGAATGAAATGCGAAAGCTGCGAACTATCATCTTGTTTCCCCTGTCGTTGGCCATATCAACGCCATCCTGCGTCGGTGATTGCCTCGTTGCATTGCTTGTTGTCGACGCGCTTCGTCTCGACGAGGCAGGAGAGAATGTTCCCGTCCCCTTTCACGCCGTTGCAGTACTGGGAGATGTCGTGCTGGCAGACCTTGAATACCGACGCCTGCGCTTCCTGGCGCTGAGCGATCGACGTCATGACGCTGCCAAGGGTCGATGTGCAGGTCGGCGAGACCTTCGATGCGTTTTTCTCGAGGCAGGCCTGAATGCGACCGTTTCCGAGGTTTTGGCCATTGCAGAATTTCTTGATGTCGGACCCGCATTCCTTGGCAAGGGTCGTAACCGCATCAGCGTAGCTGATTGTGTCTGCTCGACCAACGGCTGCTATGGACAGGAAAGCAGCGAGCGCCGCTCCGGCAAAGATGCCAATTCTTTCTATCATCATTGTTCCTCTCTTGGAGCGATTGATCTCAAGTGGTCATTTTGCTGATTGCGTCGTGATGACTATCGCCGTGGTGGTCTGAACGGAACGATCGCTGCTCTGGCGAGGGTCTGCTCGATCTCGATCCGCATGCTGTTTATGAGCTCCTGGTACTCGGCGATGCGCTCGTCCCGCTCAGGATCGGATGACCGTTCCCATTGCAGTTTCTCCTCATGCGCAGTCAGAAAGTCGTCGCAAAGGTCGCGAAACCCCTCGTTGCGGGGGGCGAGTTCCTCAATCGCCTTGGTGCGCTCCCTGAAGCAGCTCTTTACGAATGCAACACCGTTCTCCATCCGGTTTATCCATTTGCGTACGTCGCCTCACAGCAGGCGATCTCAGAACAGGATGATCTAAATCTTTCCCTTTGCACCGTATGTTACTGTAACAAACGGTGCAGAAGCTGCGATGGCCGTTATCGCAGCCCCCATCCCAGAAGCAGCAGGCCACTCGCGGCAGTCCAGCTGCCTGCCACACGCATCGCAATGCGTGTCCAGTCCCATTTCGCTTTCAGCACCGCAGCCGAGACGAGCGCGATCAAGACGAAGACAAGCCCGGCGGAGCCTATGATCGCAGAGAGGCCGTCACGGCCAGCGGCATAGGCCGATCCGAAGATAAAGCCCTCGAAAGATCCAAGGAGGATCGCCAAGGATACAGTCGTCCATGCCGGTATTTTAACGTCGGCCGCCGCCAAGCATCCCAGTATGAGCAACGGCAGGCCTTCATAAGCCGGATTGATAGCAAGCGGGCCAAGCCGCATTCCGACCAGGCCGAAGGCTGTCCATGCGAGGGGCAGGAACAGGACAGCGATGCGAGCATGGGCAAGTCCCCGGAGCCCGGCGAGAACACCAAGCGCGACAACAGGCAAGATGGCTTCGGGCGACATCGAAAAATGCGCGATCCCGTCGTAGACCGGCCCAAGCCCCGTATCGACGAGATGTGCGCTGGCGCCGACTGGAATTGCTGCGATCCCGACCGACGCCAGTAGGGCGCGCAAAGGACTGTTCTTTTGGATTGCCGCCGTCATGCCAATGCATTCCATAGGAAGAACGCGCCAACGGCTCCAACCATGCCGCCGACCGCCCTGACGGTGATCTTGCCCCATGGCCACTGATACAGCAGACCGATGACGATGCCGACTGCGTGTAACAGGCCAGTGGCGATCACGAAGCCGAGGCTGAAGAACAGCGCGTTTTCTCCGACCGGCAATTCAGCACCATGTGCGTAACCGTGGAAGATCGCGAAAACTCCAATGAGGATCGCTGCCGCGAACAAGGGCGGTCGAGTTTCGGCCAGGACTGCCGCCCCCAGCAAGACGCCGGACAGTGCGATGCCGATTTCACCGCCGGGCATAGGAATGCCGAGAAGACCCAGGAAGCCGCCGAATGCCATGACAAGGGGGAAGGTGATCGGCAGCATCCAGATGGCGGGCTTTCCCAGTTGTGCGCCCCACAGCCCAACGGCGATCATTGCCACGACGTGATCGAGCCCCGTGACCGGATGGAAGAACCCGGCGGCGAAACCTGAGGCGCCGCCCGTCCCGACATGAGCTTCGGCGACCCCGGTTGAGAACAGCAGTGCTGCAAAGACAAGGCCAATGCCGCGATTTGCCGAATGTTTCATGCCATTCCCCCAAACATTGCGACGATGCGATCAATGGTCCAATACGCGCCCAATATCCCGACCACGTAGGCGGGCATCAGTTCCAGACCGCGTGGCAGTCTGATCTCGATCGATTTCAGGGCGGCGATCAGCAGGAGAATGAGCCCGACGAACGCCAACTGGCCCGCCTCAACGCCCAGATTGAACATCAGCAGGGCGAAAGGGATGTCGCCTTGCGGAAGACCAAGCGCCGTCAGTCCGCTGGCAAAACCAAAACCATGCAGCAGCCCGAAGGCGAAGGAGACGATCCAAGGGTGGCGGATCGTGAAGCTCGTCTGTCCACGCCACACCCGGACGATCTCGGGACCCAGAAACAAGATGGACAGGGCAATCATCGCATTGAGCGGCAGCGCCGGAATCTCGACCTTGCCCAGCGTCGCGGCGGCAAGCGTTATGGAATGGGCGACCGTAAAGGCGGTGATCGTCTTTACCAGCATCCACCGCGAGCGAACGATGAAAAGCAGACCGAAAACGAACAGCAGATGATCGATACCGAGAAGGATGTGCTGGAAGCCGCTCACGAAGTAGACCCTTGCCGCGGCAAGTGGACTGCGGGTGGCGGAAAACTCGATCCATGGTTGGGAGGGGTGGATCATCGTCGTCTCGACGGTACCGTCCAACAGATGAACGCGGACCAGCACATCGGTGATCGTCGCCTGTAGCCCTACGAATTCCACTCGGCTGCCGGCAAGGCCACCGCCATCTGTCTCGATCACCCGCGTCTGGACAAGCGAATCCGGAAGGTCGCGCTCGGCCGGCTCCGTCACGTTGCGCACGCTCTCGGGAAACCGCAGGGCGATCGGAAGCCGCATGCCTGACAGCATGGGAGTCCGCCAAACGACCTTATAATGGTTTGCCGCCATTTCATCGATCTGAAGATAGGCGGGCCGTATCTCGTGGGCGACGGCGCCCGAGGCGAACGCGACGGCTGCCACGACGACCGCAAACAGTAAACCCCAAAGCGTGATGGGCAAGTTCAATCGAGCGCTCATTGGGCTGACAACTCAATCTGGGTGCTCGCGCCTTTGGGAGCGTCCAGGCCTTGAAGGTCATCCGCAGTCACGGCGGGTAAGCTCACCACGTAGCGTGAACGCATCTCCTTCAGAGCGTTGTTCTTCACCTCAACGTAGCGCTCGTCGAGCCATGCCGATTTGACGGCCGGCGCTACTTCCTCGAAAGCAGGAACCCGTCCTGGCTCGATGGAATCGACCCATATGAGATGCCAGCCGTAGCCGGACTGTACTGGTCCTTGCCAGGATCCCGGTTTCAGGGTGAAGAGCGTTTTGGCAAAGTCGGGTCCGAACTCCTTGGCCATCTGATCGGGGGTGGCGTCGCCATAGTAATTCCGGAACATGAACGGGTCGGCGACCGACGCGACCTGCGGCGAGTCAAACGGTTTGCCAGCGACGGAAGAGATGGCGGCTTCGGCGGCTTGGCGAGCGGCCTCGCCGCGCTTGTCAAATGAGAAGTAAAGATGACGAAAGCTGAGGTGTGGCGAAAGCGCGAAGCGGTCCGAGCGGGTCGCATACCACTCCTTGAGTCGAGCGCTGCTTGGCTCGTCCAGCGTCGCCAAGTCCGCGGCCAAAAAGTCCATTTTCTGGGCCAGCCGTCGCTTGATGATCTCGTCGTCGCGATCAAGGCCAAGGGAAACGGCCTCGCGGAACAAGATCTCTTCGGTGACCTTCTGATCCATCAGACTACGCATCTCATCCGGCGTCGGTAGCGGTCGGCCCTGGGCCAGCCAGGTCACCGCGAGTTGACGGACATCG
The DNA here is from genome assembly GCF_002211365.1 of Rhizobium sp. R711. Classification (GTDB taxonomy): domain Bacteria; phylum Pseudomonadota; class Alphaproteobacteria; order Rhizobiales; family Rhizobiaceae; genus Rhizobium. The sequence continues at coordinate 215,619 of NZ_LOKZ01000001.1, forward strand.
TCCTTCGTCAGAATGATCTTCTGCTGGTCGGCGGCTTCCTCAGCTGCGGGGGTGAGAAGCGGATAGGCACCGAAGAGAACCACGCCGACAACGACGAAGTGCAGGAGCGGTTCGCTGAAAAACCGCTGCCACTTCTTTTCTCTGACGTCGGAGAAAACCTCCATAGGGACACCCATTGTCATTGATCGGCAGGAGGACCCAAAGCTGCCTGAGCAGTGGTCAGCGGACTGCGTTTGAGATAGCTGAGAATGGCAAACTGCTCGGCGGGATCGCGCACCGCCTTCGATCTGATGATGGCGACATAGTCCGCGGTCGCATCCCACGCCTCCCAGTCCGCCAGTTCTGTGGCGACGAACCCGGCCATCGGCTTGCGCGCCTCGATGAAGTAGCGATAGGCCTCGATCACCCGCCGGCGGGGGATGGTGCCGTCGGCTCCGCCGTGGACGCTCAGTGCGAGAAGAGCCGCCTGAATTTCCGGCAGGGTCCGCTGGCGATCGGCGAAGAAGGTTGTCTCCAGCCAGTCGACGCGGCTTGCACCCCGCAATTCCAGATCGGCTGCCAGCAACGCCGAAAGGTTGGTGGCGTCCCGTGACGTCAACGCCGTGTCGATTTGCTGTTCGAGCGCAACGGCTGTACCGGGACCGTTCGCGATCCCCAACAGCAAGGTATAGGCTGGACGTCGAGAAGCCAATCTCGGATCGCTGGTCCAAATCACCAGTTTGGCAGCATCGAGCTGTGGTTTGAGCAGCCGCGTCACGCCGTAGGGCGCGCGCGACAACTCGCCATAAGCGATCTCGGCCACCAAAGGTTCAGGGCTTTCAAGTTGCGACGCGACGACGACAATCCGTTCGCGCCATTCGTCGTCCGTCAGATACGAGGATGTGAGGGTCAGTTGTGGCCAAATTCTCTTCGGCGTCGCTGCGCTTTGCTTCGTCCGGGCGAGTTGTCGTAGCCACCCGGCAAAGTCGGCCGGCATTGCACCCAAGCTTGTCCATTTCTCGGAAACCGTGTCGTGGAGGAGAAGCAAGGGCTTCTTGTCGAGTTTCGCTGCCTCTTTGTCCCCGACGGTCAGACCGTCGACCGACATCACCGCCTGAGCGGCCGGAGCAGTCAGTCCGGGCTGCACGAGAACATCGCCGACAGTGGCCTTCCCCTTGACGACTTCGATGACGCGGAATCGTCCTTGCTCATCCACGCGAGCGGCTAGCACCGCCTGATCTGCGGCATCGAGCTTCTGCCCGGGTGTGACCACCAGTCCCGAGAAACAGATGGCGCATGCCTGTGCATTCCCAGCGAAGGTCAGGATCACACTGCCGATGCTCAAAAGCAGCCGGACGGACGCCTTCGTTATCATGGGTTTCTCCATTGCCTCCAGCCAACTGTCCAACCGCGGCCGACTTCGGTCGGCGCGCGGTCAATGAAGACCAAGACCGGTCAGAACGGTGCCTTCTGCTCGGACAAGGGATCGAGCATCCGCGGCGTTGGCACGACTTCGTAGTTCGCGAAGCCGAACTCGTTGCTGCGGGCGGCGTAGTATTTGTCGCCGAGTTTGTAGACGGTTGCCTCATACGGAGCGTTGTTGAGGGTGGTGACGATCGCCCCGTCCTTGATGGCGTAGGCGGTACCCTGCCCCGTCAGGCCCCCATGCAACACGTCGCCGATCTCGCTGGGCTTCGGGATCGAACCGTTGACGTTACCGACAAGGCGCTGGCCCGATGTGGTCCAGGCGATGTTGAAGACTTCTCCTGTGACGTTATTACGAACCCAGCTCGACTTGCCGACGATGAGGTCGGTGAGTGCTTTGCTATCAAGGGCCGTGGCACCTTGCTGCTTCAGGTCGGCTACGGTCATGCCCTTGTTGGCGGCAGCCCGCAATTCCTGGGTCGGCGTATACCAGATCGGCGAACTCCAGGCGCGTTCCTGAACGCTCGCCGCGACATTGTCGGGAGGCGCAATGCCGAGTTCCTTTGCCTGGATCGTGGTCCAGCGGGGTGTCGGGATTTCGAGCGCACGCAGATAGTAGAAGGCGTCGAGGCCAGGATCGAATTCTGGGTCCGTCCACGAACCCTTCAATTCTACGGAGCCGATCGTGTTGGTGTAGCTGGCGTCGGAGATGTTCACGGTGCTGCCGATCGGCGGGACGATGCCGGTGAATTGATCGGGCGTGCGGTTCCCAGCCCAGGCGACGTCGTAGACCTTCTCGAAGCTCTGGCCATGCTTCGACCAGCCCTTGACGATCTGAATGCGGTCGAGATTGCCCGAGGTCGGATCCTTGACCGCCCAGACGGCAAACGATGGCGCCTTGGCTTCCCCAAGCGGCGGCAGGTCGCCGCCCATCGGCACCCCGCCCGCATATGCGCTCTTCACCCAGTCTTGCTTGGCAACATCGGTTGTATTGGCCCCCCCGAAGAACCGTACCTTGATGTGCGGACCGCTGGTGGCAAAGGTCTCCTTGCGCTGCATGGCGTCAAAAAGCGAGGCGCGGGTGTTTTCTTCGGCCCATATCCCGGTCAGACCTGCCGGATTTTCAAGCCTGACATCAAGGCCTGCAAAAACGTAGCCCGACATACGTTGCTTGATCTCGCCATCGTTGCGCGCATGGCCACCGTAGAAATTGTCCTGGCGATAGGGAACGCCGGTATTGTGAGAATCCGATCCGCCGACGAACCCGGTCTTGTAAGGGTTAAATCCCTTTGCCTCCGCCATCGAGAGCCCGTCCTTGAGCGCCTGGCGTATGTAGCTACCCGAGACGGTCGGGAAGCGGCCGGCAGGATCGCCGAGCAGATAGGTCAGGATTTCGAAGTTGGCGAACTCATCGTTGGGAGACAGGGTCGGATGGGTCTCGGACGCGCCCTTGATTTGCTTGATTTCGCTCAGACGCTCGTTACGGTCACGCGACGCCGCCCAGGCAGCATCGATGGGACGTCCCTTCTCGTCGACGTCGGTTGGAAACATGTGCCCGTCGGAAAGATTGGCATTGTGAGAAATCGCCAGAAGCTCATTGCCCGCCTTGCGCTGGCCGTCCATCCAGTTCCAAAGATCCGACGGGTCGCTTGAATCGATCGAACTGTAGGGCGCTTCCGGGACCTTGGCGCAGTCGCGGAAGAAGACGTTGCGGTGCATGTTGCGGTTGTTCGGCGTCGAGGTCCACTCATACGAGCAGAAGGCGGTGAACTTGCCGGGCTCGTTTGCCTGATCGGCCATGTCGTTGTTCTGCTTCCACACGGAACCGGCGACCTCAGGCGATATCAGTTCCTTGATCGGGTCCTTGTCGACGATCGTGCCTCCGAGCCAGAGGTAGATGCGTGTGATATCGGCCGGGTCTTTGACGATCAGCTTCTGCGCGATCGGAAGCTTGCTGATTGCAGAACCCGGCGTGTTGGCAAGGGCGACGGTCCCGACATATTCGGAATGGTCGGTGACGCCCATCCAGTCGAGCGGCGTTTCGATCTTGATGTCGTATCCGAGCGGATGCTTGATTGTTTCGCCTTTGGCATACCTGTAGGCATCGGCTGGCGTGCTCTTGGTGTTGCCGAAGATGTAGGCGTCAAACGACCACCCCGTGTGGACGTGCGTTTCGCCAAAATATGCTTGCCTTTCCTGTGCCGACGCCGTGATGGCTGAGAATGTCAGAACCGTTGACGACAGCAAAATCATGAGTTGGTTCGATCTGCGCATGATTTGAAATCCTCTAACAACAGGGGTGTAGGCACCCCTCGGGCAAGGGAATGTCAGTGAACTTCCTCGATCTCGGTCGGACGTCACGCCCAAGAACGCCTTCCGGCAAACTGTAGAGGCGAACAGCACCGTCTTTGAACTCGAGTGTGCGATCCGGATCCGCGCTTGTTGGACTGGTCTGTCGGTTTCGAACGCCCTCTGAGCTGCGGCACTGGCGATCACGAGTAACGAGGCTGATCTTTGAAGTTATGTCCTGCTTGCCCCCCATTACGCCGCACGGCCCCTCCGAGGCATTGGGTTGCACCAGGTGCGTATGGTGAGCAGAGATCGGAAAACAGCAAGTATGTAACTGTAAACTACAGCGTATGGCGTCCGTAGTTGCTGTCACTGGTCGAAATTCTTCTGGTAACAGGACGGGGCCGCGGCCGTACGAGGTCGCGCTACAAGAAATGCGTGCAGGAAGGCTCGTCTTTGTAGACTACAAGCAGTTTCTGCAGTAGGTTTCATTAAGCGCATGTAATGTAATTTCTGATAGAAGCGTCCCTCAAGAGTGGGTGAGGAGCTAGCCTTGCAGAATGAACTGCCACCGGAGCCCGGTGCTGCGCCACTTTCTTTGCGCGCTACGCCAAGCGCTGAAGATATTCGCGCCCAGCTCAATCGCATTATTACCAGTCCAGAATTTCCGCCCACTGGTCGGGGCGCCGCGTTTCTCACGTATGTGATAGAAGAGACGCTTGCCGGTCGCGCAGATCGGATCAAGGGCTACTCCGTTGCGGTCGAAGTATTCAAGCGTGATGCGGGTTTCACGCAGGACGACCCGGTGGTACGCATCGAGGCCGGCAGGCTGCGCCGAATACTGGAGCGCTACTACCTTATTGCTGGTCATGGTGACCCCATCAGGATCGACATCCCTAAAGGTGGCTATGTCCCGGTAATAAGCTGGCTTGATCCAAGCCCAGACACGCGAAGTGTCGAGGCAGCTAAGGGCGGCGACGGGTCGACTGCAGCGTGGCGGTCACGCCTTTTCAGGCGGAGATGGCTGATCCTCGCACCGGTTGTTTTCGCTGCGGTAGGTATCTTGTTCTTTCTCCAGCTTTCCCTTTTTCCGTCGGTTGGGGGACCAGTATCTGATGAGCCTACGCTGGCCATCGCGCCGTTTGCCAATCTCGGAGGAGGCCCCAGCGCAGAAACCTACGCGCTCGGGCTGACTGAAGAAATGTTGACCGCCTTACCCCGCTTCAAAGAAATCAGGGTGTTCGGGCGAGAAACATCGAAGTCCTTGTCTCCTGAAATCGCGATCTCGCTTGTGCGAAACGAACTGGGCGCTCGCTTTCTGCTTGGTGGAGGGGTCCGCGTTTCCGGCAATCTCGTGCGTGTCACGGCGCGGCTCCTCGATACCCAAACCGGGGAAATCCTGTGGTCACAGATTTACGACAACGATATTCAGACACGCGATCAGTTCGCCATTCAATCTGATATCGCCAACCAGGTTGCGTCCGCCATCGCGCAGCCCTATGGGATCATGGCGCAGGCGGATGCCGCCAATCCCCCACCCGACGATCTCGGTATTCAGGCATGTATGTTGGCCTTCTACGGCTATCGAGCCGAATTGAGTGCCGAGCGGCACGCAGCGGTCCGTGATTGCCTCGAAACTGCTGTAGCGAGCCATCCCACTTTCGCGACCGCGTGGGCGATGCTCTCCATGGTCTACCTCGACGAGAGCCGTTTCAAGTTCAACACCAGGCACGATGCCTCGACACCGATCGAACGCAGCCTTCAGGCGGCTCGTCGTGCCGTGCAGCAGGATGTGAACAACACCCGAGGCCTGCAGGCACTGATGACTGCATTGTTCTTCAGCAATCAGGTTCCAGAAGCACTCAAAGTCGGTGAGCAGGCTCTGTCCATCAATCCGAACGACACCGAGTTGCTCGGTGAGTTTGGGACTCGCGTCGCAATGAGCGGACAGTGGCGGCGTGGAGCCGATCTGTTGGATCGGGCTCTGGTACTTAATCCTGGCGGAGGTGGCTATTATCACGGGACGCGCGCGCTGGCCGCCTACATGCTTAACGACACCGAGACCGCTCTGACCGAGATCAAGAACGCGGACCTACAAAAGTTTCCGCTATATCACGCCGTCGCTGCAGTCATTTACGTCAACGCCGGAGTGACCGACGAGGCCCGTCGCGAGGCCACATTGTTCAACAATCTGCGCCCTGACTTCATCCCGAACATCGTTGCAGAACTCAAATCGCGTAATTTCCGACCCGCTGACCGGGCTCGATTGATCGCGGACATCCGAAAGGCCGGGCTGCCTGCGGTGGACGAAGTTGAGGCATCAATGGTGCTTCCAGCAGATTCCTCGGCCATTCAGCCCCGCTGAGAATGTGGCAGATTGGCCACAACGCCAGGCAGATACAGCACAGAGCATACCCGATGTTACGCGACCACAACCAGATCCGCATGTATCCATCGAGGGACTGGTGAGAACATCTGGAAGAGGGCGATCGGTGGGCAGTCATAATAAGAGTGCGTGGCCGTCAGCACGACAGAGCTGGCTGCGTTGGATTGTTCTGTTTTCTGTACTTTCGGCCTTGCCGGCATGTGGTGGCCACCCGAAAGATGTGCTGACACCGGTGGCCGACACGTCCCCGCAGTCGCCGAAAGTGGACCTGCTGATTGCCACCACCCGCACCCGTTCGAGCGTGCCAGGTGAAATGTTTAACGGAGAACGTGCGCGGACCCCTGCATTTGCCGACATGACGATATCCATTCCACCGAGCAAGGTTCGCAAGGAAGGACAGGTCGCCTGGCCGAAGAGATTACCATCCAATCCCGCCACCGACTTTGCCACCATCAGGGCCGACGACCTAAACGTTGACGAAGCCAAGAAGTGGCTGAGCGCGAGCGTCAGGAAGACGCCGGACGGAAGCGTGCTGGTCTTCATTCACGGCTTCAATAATCGGTTCGAAGATGCGGTCTACCGCTTCGCGCAGATTGTTCACGACTCCGGCGTCCATAGCGCACCCGTCCTGGTGACATGGCCCTCACGTGGCAGCCTGCTTGCGTACGGCTACGACCGTGAGAGCACAAACTACACACGCAACGCCTTGGAGACGCTTTTCCAATATCTCGCTAAAGACCCCGAGGTGAAGGAGGTGTCAATCCTTGCTCACTCGATGGGGAACTGGCTGGCACTGGAATCCTTGCGCCAAATGGCGATCCGCAACGGGCGCCTGCCCGAGAAGTTCAAGAACGTAATGCTCGCGGCCCCCGACGTCGACGTTGATGTCTTCAGCCAGCAGATCGTCGACATGGGCAAGCAGCACCCGCAGTTCACACTCTTCGTGTCCCGAGACGACAAGGCGCTGGCGTTTTCCCGTCGCGTCTGGGGTGACGTCTCAAGACTTGGTGCCATCGATCCGGAGCAAGCGCCCTACAAGAAAGAACTGGAAGACAACAAGATCATGGTTATCGACCTCACCAAGATCAAATCCGGCGACAGCATGAACCACGGGAAATTTGCCGAGTCGCCGCAGATCGTCCAACTTATCGGCCAGCGCATCTCCGAGGGGCAGACGCTGACCGATAGCCACGTCGGACTGGGCGACCAGATCCTCGTTGCAACGACGGGGGCCGCGACTGCTGCCGGTAACGTCGCCGGCCTCGTTCTGGCCGCACCCGTCGCTGTCGTCGACCAGGACACCCGCGACAACTACGCAACCCATGTCGGAAGCCTGGCGGGTAAAGGCAGCAGCACACAGTCCACCGCCTCAAGAAATTGCGATCAGACCCGACCGACGCCTGGCTGCAAGCACTGATTTCGCGGATAGAGGACCGTAACATACATCGTCATGAAGAGCTTTTCGCAGCATGATTTCGATAGGAACAAAGACGGCGGTTCGGGGCAGTTCCGTCTTAAGCAAATGAGGGAATACATGCGAGTTCTATGGTTGCAGGCCGCCGCCTTGTGTTTCGGCCTTGGTATCGCGTCTTCGGTTCAGGCGGCCGACATCGCCCCGGGGGTTCCAGAAGCCAAGGTGGTCGAGAGCGAAAGCGGCTGGACCTATACTGTGGCGCCTTACTTCTGGGCGGCGGGGCTCTCCGGAGACATGGCGCAATTCGGTTTGCCGGAAGTTCACATCTCATCCGACTTCGGCGACATATTGGATAATCTCGACTTCGCCTTCATGGCGGCTGGCGAAGCCCGGTACGAGCGTTTCAGCATCTTTGCCGACATCATGTACACCAAGCTCGGAGCAGACGCTCACACGAGAAGGGGCATCCTGGCCGACAGTGTCGATGTGACGTCGAAGACCTTCGCCGGATTGCTCGGGGCTGGATATTCGGTACTCGAGAACCCGTCAGGGCATCTCGACATCGTCGGCGGCGTCCGTGTGTGGTCGGTCGACACAACCATTGGATTCAACGGCGGCCTGCTCGGTGGCCGTGAAGCGGACGACGGCGCGACCTGGGTCGATGCCCTCGCTGGTGTCCGGGGCAATTACTTTTTCACGCCCGAAATCTACGTGACTGGATGGGGCCTGGTCGGCGGCGGTGGCGCCGATCTCGATTGGGATGTCGCCCTGGCGCTTGGCTACAAGTTCACCGACACGATCTCGGCAGTCGCTGGCTACCGGGCGGTCGGTGTGAACTATAACAACGACGGGTTTGTCTTCGACGTCGTCGAGCAGGGACCGATTATCGGCGTCGCGTTTCACTTCTAGGCGGCAGTCTAGATGACATCTGGGTTCAGTGGAGGGGGGTATCGCAATGAAGGGCGTGACATATCGGGCGGTGGCTACCATCGTGGCACTCGGGCTGGGCGCAGGAGTTGCCCATGCCCAGTCGAACGAAGATCTGGCAAAGAAGCTCTCCAATCCGATCGCCTCGCTGATCAGCGTTCCCTTCCAGTTCAATTACGATCACGGTTATGGACCTGATGATGGCGACAAGGCGACGCTGAATATTCAGCCTGTCATTCCCTTCGCCATCAACGAGGACTGGAACGTCATCTCGCGCACCATTCTTCCGGTCACGTGGCAGAATGACATCGCCGGCCCATCGGGAACGCAGTTCGGCCTCGGCGACACGACACAAAGCTTCTTCTTCTCTCCTTCTAAACCAACCGAGAGCGGCATTATCTGGGGTGCGGGACCGGCGTTCCTCATTCCGACGGCGACGGACGAGTTGCTCGGTACCGGCAAGTGGGGCGCAGGTCCGACGGCTGTCGTCCTCAAGCAGGAAGGGCCATGGACGGTCGGGATGCTCGGCAACCACATCTGGTCATTCGCAGGTCAGAGCGATCGGCCGGACGTGAGTTCCACATTCCTTCAACCGTTCATCTCCTACACGACCAAGGACGCCTGGACGTTCTCGCTGAATACCGAATCCACGTACGACTGGGAAGCCAACGACTGGTCCGTTCCGATCAACTTCACCGTCGCCAAGCTGATCACCATCGATAAACAGCCGATCAGTCTGACGGCTGGCATTCGCTATTGGGCGGATGCGCCGGACAACGGCCCCAGTGGTCTCGGCTTCCGTGTGGCTCTGACGTTCCTGTTTCCGAAGTAAGTCCTGCTGTCGCGGTGCCGGTCGAGCGCCCGCAAATCCAATGGAGATCACCGATGAACTTTCTCAAACCGGCAGCCAATCTAATCGCAACGATTTCGATCCTGATGCTGATCTCTGCGCCACTATTCGGTCCCTCACCCGCGGAGGCGAGACGGGCGGCGGCCGCGTGCGGACCAAGGGGTTGTGCGGCGGCGGCGTGCGGACCGCGCGGCTGCGCTGCCGGGGCAAGAACAGCTCCGGCCTATCATCCGGTACCACGCCGTGGCGTCGTCGTCGTCGCTCCACATCGCTACTGGAGGCCAGGCGGCGCCATCGCTGCAGGCGCCGCGATAGGCTTCATCGCCGGGGCGACAGCGGTATCGATAGCAGGCACGCCTCCAAAGCCTGGATATTGCTGGTACTACACTACTCCTGCCAAAACGACTGGCTTCTGGGACGTGTGCCCCTCGTAAAGCGGTTCGGACGTAGCTCGGATGAAGACTTCGTGGGCACGATATTCATGGCTGCTGACAATGCAGGCGGTTGGGTCGGCAGCTCTGCTGAGCCAATGTTATCCCTTGTATTCTCGATTGCTGGACGATCCAGGTCACGTGCAGGTGTACGCCGATACACCGATGGTCGCGGTCATTGCGTTGAGCGTTGCGCTGGTGCAAGGCGCGCATTGGTATCGGGTGTTCAAGCTTCCCTTGCCAGTCGGCGACACCCGCGTTGTGTTGGGCCAGTTGGTCCTCTTCATCAGCCGCCTTGCCTTTATCATCGCAAGCGCCCTGTTTTCGCTGGTGCTCTTCCGTCATCTTCCGGAGATCGACTTCGGCCGGAACGGGAGCGGGTTCGTCTGGCGAGGGCTCCTCCTTCTTGCGGTCCTGTTTTCGGTTTTCTGCTTCACCACCGAATTGGAACGCCTTGGCCTGGCGCTTCGAGGTCAGGAGCGAACGCCGGACAACAACGATCGTGCCCGGCATCGAAACTGAAAGAATTTTCAAACGCAAAGGAAACCATCATGAAGCTCATGTTCATTGTCATCGCCGCGCTCGCAGCCATCCCCACCATTGCCTGTGCAGAGGATCCGATCGTGGGAAACTGGAAAACGGAGCTTGGAGACACCGCCGCGATCAGCTCCTGCGGCGGCGGCTACTGCATTACACTCAAGTCCGGCAAGCATGCTGGAAAGCAGATCGGTACCTTCAGGGGCAAGGATGGCAGCTATGAAGGCAAGATTACCGACCCCGACGCCAACAAGACATATGACGGCTCTCTGACGGTCTCAGGCAATGCACTGAAGCTGAGGGGCTGCGTCCTTAAGGTCGTGTGTGAATCGCAGACCTGGCCGCGCCTCTGAGATCAACAGGAGCCACCACGAAAAGAAGATTGTGAACATGGGCTCGTTCATCTCAATCGCCCATTCCACGAGGGTACGTACCTCTTGTTGCCGTGCAAGCTATGCATTCAATTGGCCGCACAACTTTCTGGCATCGAAAGAGAAAACGGTCTCGAGTTTCGGCGTCAGGCGGCGGGGCATCTGCCGCTCGCTCTGCGCCACCAAGGACTTGGTCTCCGCGCCCGCGTGAGTTCACCGGTTGAGCTCCCTGACGATGACGGAGATGAGCTCGGCTCCCGAGAACGGCTTTCGCATATAGGCGACGCACCCTGTCCGCTCGGCACGGATTCTCAGGCGTTCGTCTTCCAGCGCGGTGATAAAGATCACGGGCAGGTTCCAGCCTGTTACTTTCAGCCTGGCCTGCAGCTCCAATCCGGACATGCCGCCAAGGTCGATATCCAACACGAGACAATCAATCGAAGGCGCTAAATCGCGACGGAGAAAGGCTTCCGCGGACGAATACTCGATGGCAGGAAATCCGTAGGCATTGAGGAGCCGCACGACACTCCGCCGTAGGCTTGCATCATCATCGATGACAGCGACGGTGCGGCGCAGCGTGTCCACTCCATCCCCCTCCTTGATGAGAGATCCGCGGTTCTGGTCACCGTAGGGCCGTTCGTGCCTGATTGATATTGTCCTAAGGGGAAGGTCCGATCACTCCGAGACCGAGCGGGTTTTGCGGTCGAGACCAATGCCGGCTGCGATCGACACGACTTCCGCGACCGACCTCACTCCGAGCTTTTCCATGACCTGATGGCGGTGCACCTTCACCGTCCTTTCTGAGATACCGAGGGCATAGGCAATCTGTTTGTTGAGTCGGCCACGAATGAGCAAGCCAAAGACTTCGGCTTCGCGGTGGCTCAAACTCGCCACAAGCGCCCTCTGCTCGTCGAGACGCTCGTGCTCTGTTCGCTGTCGCTCATATCTAAGCAAGACCCGCTCGAGGGTCTCCATCAGAACCGCTGCCGAACTTGGCTTTTCCAGAAAGTCCTGTGCGCCCGCCTTCATGGCCTCGACGCTGGTCTTTATGTCCCCTTCGCCTGTGAGGAACACGATTGGAAACAGGTGCGCCTGCTCGCACAATTGACGCTGTGTTTGCAGGCCGGACCGGCCAGGCATGTGCAGATCAAGCAGGATGCAGCCCGGCTCGCAACTTTGCACGCGTTCGAGAAACTCGTCGCCGGATTTATAGACTTCGACCTTCAGACCGTATGCAGAGAGCAGCCTTGCAGTTGCTGTCCGATAGGACTCGTCGTCATCGACGATATGAATGACCGGTTTCATCCCTTTCGTCCTTCATGTCGGGCCAGAGGCAAGGAAACCCGAAAGATGGCTCCGCCTTCAGGCCGGTTGCAGGCGGATATCGTGCCGCCATAAGTCTCGACAATGGCGCGCGCGATGGAGAGCCCCAACCCTGTTCCCGCCTTTTTGGTCGTATAGAAGGGCTCGAAGATGCTGGACAGGTGCTCTTCAGGAATGCCGTCGCCCGTGTCCGCGACACAGATTTCCGCCTTTTCGTCGGCCACCCCCGTCGCAAATGTGAGGGTTCTACTGATTGCGACAGCCTCAGACATGGCGTCCATCGCATTGGTCGCCAGATTGAGGATGACCTGCTGTACGTGAACTTTGTCGGCCCTCACAGGCAGCTCAGCCGGCGGCCTATTTGAGTGCAGCACGATACCTCTGCGTTCGGCCTCGCCATGAATGATGCGCATCGCGCTCGACGTAACATCACCCAGGTCGAATTCTTGCCACTCGATCTCTCGTCGTTTCTTCAGCAGTCCCCTCATCCGGCCAATGATGTCGCCCGCGCGCTTATCGTCCTCCTGGATGTCGAGCAGTATCTGCTGTATCAAAACCATATCCGGGCTGCCGCCTCGAAGCAGTATCGAGGCTGCCTCGGCGTTATTTCGAATGGCCGACAGTGGTTGGTTCAATTCATGCGCGATCGATGCAGACAAGGCGCCTGCCGTTGCCGACTGGTTGAGATGAACTGCTTCGAGCAGATGCAGGCGAGATCTGCGCTCGGCATCGTAGCGGCGGTTCCGCTCGAACAGCAATGCGGCGATAAAACCCGCCTGCAGCAATAGCGCGCCGATCATCCCCGTCGTCGCAAGCCAGTGATCTTCCCAAAAACTCCTTTGCTTGTACATAACGATGGTACCAGGCGGCAGATCTTTCTCCGAAAGCCCCCAAGCTCGAAGTTGCCGGGCGTCTGCCACATAGGTTTGAGGCGCCTGGATATCCGAAACAGGCTTGCCGGCAATGGCATCGAGGACAAGATCCCCGACCGTTCGTCCCAGACTATCAAAAGTAACGGTGTTGCCGCCAACGACACCGTAGTCGATGTAGGTCTGGTAGGGTCCGTAGACGGGGGCACCAGCCGTGGCCGCGATTTGCCTGATCGCCTCGCGAGGAATGAAATTCCGCCCTTTCCCGTCTTTGAATACTGTCAATGCCACAATGATGCTGTCGGGCGGGACATGAGATGCACGATCGATGAATTCCTCGATCGTCAAACCTTCGAGATATATCGTTTCGTAGGACTTGGAGAACTCCTCGAGCTTGGAACGTGCTGTCGCCAACCATTGCCGGTCAAAGTCCGACGATCCACCAATGATATAAAGGTGACGGGCATTTGGCTGCAGGCTGCGGGCCATTTCGGCTGTCTTCAAGATGTCGAATGTCGAGAATGCACCGATCACGTCATTCGGCAGATCGATTTTCTCAGCACTCGAATTACCAAAGCCTGCCGCGATTATCTTCGCATCGGGAGCGATGCGTCCTCGGTTCCTCGATACGAAGCTGGCAGACTCCTTGCCGAGTGCGACGATCACATCCGGGCGACGAGCAGCGTACTTCTCCCCCAGATATCGACCCATACGCGCGGCATGATCGGCTTCCGGGAACCTCGACAGATCAAGGAACTCTGAAAAGACGTCGATCTTGGCACCCGTCGCCTCGAAAAGACGGCTGCGCAATGCTTCACCGGCAGCGGTCGTTGCCGCGATCCGCTCATCATAGGGATATAAGATGAGGACCCGCGGCGCCCGATCGAAGGGCGCGGGAGACATAAGGTAAGAGGTGGCGTAGCAGTAAGAAGCATTCAGTAACAGCGCCGCCAGCAAGAGGCCAGCGCATCGCAATCGACCTGCCCCCTTGCCCAAGGCCATTGGTCCACCCTCAAAACTTTGCGACGATAACACTTTCTTGGTGTGGTGTCATCCGTTCAAAACACCACTGTTGATTGCCAGGGAATCTCGGGATTCCCCAAAGTGCAATATCGGAAGGTGAACACATTCGGGTAAATTAGCCATTGTCCAGCCGCGGCGTGCCTGCCGCTGGCATATCGCATCATTGTTGAAGCTGGCCGGTTGAGTTGATGGGCCGAGGCGGTCTGCGATGTCCATTTTTGGCGTCATCATCCAATGAACAACCAAGGGAAGGGTTGAAAATGAAGAGGATCCTTATTGGCTGCATCGGAACATTGGCATCTTCGACTATGCTCTGGTGTGCAGCCTCACCTGCACAAGCGCAGGATTCCCAAAGAAAGCCGAACATCCTGTTCATCGTTTCGGATGATACCGGTTACGGTGATCTCGGCCCCTATGGTGGAGGAGAGGGCCGCGGGATGCCGACCCCGAACATCGACAAGCTTGCGGACGAAGGGATGACCTTCTTCTCGTTCTATGCCCAGCCGAGTTGCACACCGGGGCGCGCGGCGATGCAGACGGGACGTATTCCGAACCGCAGCGGTATGACCACTGTTGCCTTCCAAGGTCAGGGCGGCGGCTTGCCCGCGGCGGAATGGACGCTCGCATCCGTGCTGAAACGCGGCGGCTATCACACCTACTTTACCGGGAAATGGCATCTCGGAGAGGCGGACTATGCGTTGCCGAATGCCCAAGGCTATGACGAAATGAGGTACGCGGGCCTTTATCATCTTAACGCCTATACTTACGGCGACCCGACGTGGTTCCCGGATATGGATCCGAAACTTAGAGAGATGTTTCAGAAGGTGACGAAGGGCGCCCTGTCAGGAAACGCGGGCGGACCGGTGACCGAAGAGTTCAAGATCAACGGACAATATGTCGATACCCCGGTGATCGACGGCAGGGAAGGCGTCGTCGGCATTCCCTTCTTCGACAGCTACGTTGAGAAGGCCGCATTGGGCTTTCTTGATGAAGCCGCCAAGAAGCCGGAAGAGCCGTTCTTCATCAACGTGAACTTCATGAAGGTTCATCAGCCGAACATGCCTGCGCCGGAATTCGAGCATAAGTCCTTGTCGAAGAGCAAGTATGCCGACTCGGTAGTTGAACTCGACACCCGCATCGGGCGGATCATGGACAAACTGCGCGAAACCGGCATGGACCGGAACACGCTCGTTTTCTACACGACGGATAATGGCGCATGGCAAGACGTCTATCCGGATGCCGGATACACTCCGTTTCGCGGCACCAAAGGTACCGTGCGCGAGGGCGGCAACCGTGTTCCTGCGATCGCAGTCTGGCCGGGCAAGGTCAAACCTCGAACCAAGAACCACGATATCGTCGGCGGCCTCGACCTGATGGCAACATTCGCGGCAGTCGGTGGGGTGCCTCTGCCCGACAAGGACCGGGAAGACAAACCAATTATCTTCGACAGCTATGACATGTCGCCGATCCTGCTCGGCACCGGAAAATCCGAACGTAAATCCTGGTTCTACTTTACCGAAAACGAACTCTCCCCCGGCGCCATAAGGGTCAACAACTACAAATTTGTGTTCAATCTGCGTGGCGATGACGGAGATCAAACTGGCGGCCTGGCGGTCGATTCGAATCTCGGTTGGAAGGGCCAGGAGAAATATGTTGCCACGGTACCCCAGGTGTTCGATCTGTGGCAGGACCCGCAGGAACGCTACGACATTTTCATGAACAACTTCACGGAGCGGACCTGGATGGGCGTGGTCATGGGCGAGGAGTTGAAGAAGATCATGGCGACATATGTCCAGTATCCTCCGCGGAAGCTGCAGAGCATGGGCTACACGGGCCCGATCACGATTTCAAACTATCAACGATTCCAATGGGTACGAGACGAACTTGCTAAGGAGGGCGTCTCGATCACGCTGCCGACAGGCAATTGAAGCTGATTGGCGGCCTGAGCTTCAAGCCGCCATCGCCAACTATCCTAGGAGGGCTCCGACATGCTGGTCACTCGCATTGAATTTCTCAGATTGGCGCGCCAGGGGGTGCTGGCGATCGGCTTGTTCGCTGTGTTTGCCTCGCCGACAATCACGCGAGCCCAGAGCGATCCTCTTCCGTCCTGGAACGATACCGCTCCGAAGGCTGCCATCGTCGCTTTCGTCGAGAAGGTGACAAGGGCGGGATCGTCCGACTTTGTCCCGGAACCGGAACGGATGGCGGTGTTCGACAATGACGGGACGCTTTGGGTCGAGCATCCCATGTACACGCAACTTGCCTTCGCCCTGGATCGGGTGAAGACGCTGGCTCCGCAGCATCCGGAATGGAAAGACGTCCAGCCGTTCAAGGCAGTGCTTGAAGGCGACATGAAGACCGTCGCCGCATCCGGCGAAAAAGGCCTCCTGCAACTTCTAATGGTGACGCATGCGGGCATGACTGTCGACGATTTCCAGAAAGTTGTGACAGACTGGCTTTCCTCCGCCCGCGACCCTCGATTCAATCGGCCTTACACCGAACTCGCATATCAACCTATGGTAGAATTGCTTGCCTACCTGCGCGCCAACGGATTCAAGACCTTCATCGTGTCGGGTGGTGGTGTGGAATTCATGCGGCCCTGGACGGAGAAGGTTTACGGTGTCCCGCCAGAGCAGGTTATCGGGTCCTCGATCAAGACCGAATTCAGGATGCAGGACGACACGCCGACCCTTTATCGTCTGCCCGAAGTAAACTTCATCGACGACAAGGCGGGCAAGCCTGTCGGAATCAACCAGCAGATCGGCCGCCGCCCCATAGCCGCGTTCGGCAACTCCGATGGTGATCTCGAAATGCTGCAGTGGACGACGATGGCGGGTGCACCAGCGCGTCTCGGCGTGCTTGTTCATCACACCGACGAGGAGCGCGAATACGCGTATGACCGCAACACCGAATTCGGCCGCCTCGACAAGGCGCTCGATGCGGCCTCGATAACCGGCTGGACCGTCATCGACATGAAAGCCGACTGGAAGAAGATCTTCAAGGATTAGGGCCGCGCCTCGCGGACCGGGCGGCGTGTAAAATGCCTGTGTCATCATACTTCGACATTCACCAAAGGTGACGGGCCTGGTGTCTGTCCAGCTGGGAGATAACCGCTATGAAAGTCGACCAATTCACCACGTCGATGTTTACCGGAGGCTTCGCCCTGACCTCCGCCGCCTTTGCGCAAGACCCTCCCAAGAAGCCGAGCCTACCGCTGGAAAATACCATTGGCGTTGTCACCCCAACGGGGCCGGTACCGTCACTGGCAGTCCTCAATTCGGCTGCGCCAGAATCGAGAACGGAAAGCTCATTTTGACCGGCGTCTCGGCCGATTCGATTGTCTTTGCCGATCGGCCGGTGCGCGCCGCCGGGCATGTGACGACCGATCAGTTCATCATGCAATGGGACGACGGCAAGGACAACTTCGCCATCGATCCGCCGAACGCGACGGTCTCAGTGCTGGGTGGCGACGGATCCGACGTCAGTGACGCTGTCGTGACACTGAAGGCTCCGAAACTCGATGGCACGACGCTGACGTTCGACGTAACCATTCTGGAAGGAAGCCTGAGCGGTGCGGGGGGCCGGGCGTCGTCGCCGGCGCGGCGATTGGAGCGGCGGCAACCCGCCCCTACTACTACTACTACTACAACTACTACTACTACAACTACTACTACAATTCCTACTACAACAACCGGCAATGCGGCTACCACCCCTTCCCGCCTTGCTATTGATCCCCATCGGCGTCACGCCGGAAGGGCAGCGTGGCGCCTTCCACCACTACATGGAGCGATCAAGTGGCAGCATCTGTTCGGTTAGCAGCGGGAAAGCGATTGATCCTCCTCCTGTCGCTCTCGCTTCTGGCGCTGGCGGTCAACGGGAAGAGCCTTGCTAGCGCGGAGATCGCGACACCCGCTCTGGATCCCAGGCTTTCGATTCATGAGGGTTTTGTCGAGGAAAAGACCTGCGAGTCATGCCATGACGATGAGGCTTCAGCTTTTGCAAAATCCCACCATGCCAAGGCCATGGCGCTGGCGGACGACAAGACCGTGCGGGGCAATTTCGAAAACACCCGATTTGAACACGACGGTGTTGTTGCGACCTTCTCGCGTCGCGAGGGCCGTTTTTTCGTCAAAACGGAAGGGTCGGATGGCAAGCAAGGCGAGTTCGAGGTCAAGTACACCTTCGCCTACGAACCGCTTCAGCAGTACCTGGCAGATATTGGAGGAGGACGGCTGCAGGCTCTCGACATCGCTTGGGACACGGCCAAGCGCCAGTGGTTCTGGCTTGGAAATGGGACACCGGCCCAGTCCGGTTCGACCTATCATTGGACAGGTCCCTTCTATCGCTGGAACCGCACCTGCATCGACTGTCATTCAACCGATCCGCAAGCGAACTTTCAACCGTCGACGAACGAATACAAGTCGACCTATGTTGCCACCAGCATTGGCTGTCAGTCCTGTCACGGTCCGGGCGCCAAGCACGTCGCATGGGCACGGTCCGGTAACGCCTCCGCAGCCGACCAGCAAGACCTCGGCTTGCCTGATATAGATGCGAATGTCTGTTTCGCCTGCCATGCAAGACGGACCAGCCTTTTGGGTGGTTACGAAGCCGGGAAGCCTTTTCTCGACTACTTCTCACCGGCACTTTTGCGAGAGGAGCTCTATTATCCTGACGGCCAGATACTCGATGAGGTCTTCGAGTATGGCTCGTTTCTTCAGAGCAAAATGGCAAGGGCGGGAGTGACATGTCTCGATTGCCATCGCCCGCACGATGCCGCCCTGAGGGCCGAGGGCAATGCGCTCTGCACGCAATGCCACTCGCAAACGAAACCTGAGCGCTTTGTCAAGCAGGACCCGAGTGGCCTGTTCGACACCCCTGGTCACACCCACCACCTTGTCGGCTCGACCGGTGCCCAATGCGCCAACTGCCACATGCCCGAGCGCACATACATGAAGGCGGATCCGAGACGCGACCACTCGTTCGTCATTCCCCGACCTGACCTATCGACGACATCAGGAACTCCAAACGCGTGTACGACCTGCCATACTGGAAAGGACAATGCCTGGGCTGCAGAGACCATGGACAAGTGGTACGGAACCGACTGGCGCAAACGCGCGACGATCGCCCATGGGTTCACGGAGCCCGCCACCGATAACCAAAAGGCGGTCGAGGCGCTGCGCCAGCTCGTCAACGACCGTGACCAGTCCGGGATCGTCCGGGGCAGCGCCATCGCCAGAATGAGCCAGATGAGGGGAGCAGACGTTGCCGCCGACATTCAAGCCGCGTCTCTCGATACCGATCCACTCGTCCGGCTCGGCGCGGCACAAGCAGCAGCAAACATCCCCCCAGAGCGCAGGCTGAACGCGATCGGCGACCTGCTCAGTGATAAAACCCGCGCCGTGCGTGTCGCCGCCGCCACTGCCCTTGGGAGCACTCCTGCCGACCTCTTCGGCAATCGCCGAGCTAACTTTAAGACCGCGGTTGAAGACCTGCGCGCTTACGTCAAGACAAACGCGGACGTCGCCGAAGTGCAGAGCAACTATGGCTTCTTCCTGTTCGGCCAACAGCGCGTGGCAGATGCCGAAGCTGCCTTTAAACTTGCGATCTCGCTCGACCCGACACTTGAGGGCTCACACGTCAATCTCGCGGAATTCTACCGTGCCACCGGACAAAACGACAGATCGGAACAAACCTACGTCAAAGCGATATCGCTGTCGCCCAATAGGGCGGATCTGCGTTACGGACATGCTCTAGCCCTGGTCCGCAAGAAGGCACTGGGCGATGCGATTTCAGAGTTCGAGGAAGCGGTCCGACTGGACGCCGGAAACTCCCGCTACAAGATAACCCTTGCAGTCGCCCTGGATTCCGTCGGAAGGACGACAGAGGCACTGGACAGGCTCGACACCTGGGCCGCCGCAAGCGCAGACGCTGACATCACAAGCCTAGCGATGCAGTACAGTCTGAAGCTTGAGCGGCTGCCGGACGCGTTGAAATTTGCCGAACGAATGGCCCAATTGGCACCGCAGGACCAGAACATCTCGGATCTGCTCAAGCAGTTGCGCCGGGCAGTCAACCAAAAATAGGCGTCCTGACTTGCCGAAATTCACTTGCTGTTGCACAGTCCCGACTCGAAGAGCAATGCTGGGTTCCAAACGAGATCGGGGGATTCTCATGAAAACCATTCAGTTGCATATGATTGTCTTGCTATCCGGCGTCTTTGCCGCATCGATCAGCAATGCCGCCGATCTCACTCCCCTCGTGCCGGACGCGAAGACCGTGGAGACCCGTAGCGGATGGGAATTCACGGTGGCGCCATACTTCTGGGCGGCGGGTATATCCGGGAATGTGCGGCAGTTCGGTCTTCCCGAAGTCGACATTGATGCCGATTTCGGCGACATCCTCGACAATCTCGACTTCGCCTTCATGGCTACAGGTGAGGCACGGTATGACCGCTACAGCATCGTCGGCGACGTGGTCTATGTGAAGCTCGGTACAGATGCGCACACGCCTCGCGGCATCTTGGCCAACAGCGTCGACGTGACCTCACAAAGCTTTGCAGGACTTTTGGGCGTGGGTTACGCCGTCCTCGAAGACCGGAACGGGCACCTCGACGTGTTCGGCGGCGTGAAGGTATGGTCGGTGAAGACTGACATCTCCTTCAACGGCGGGCTTCTTGGCGGTGTGGAGCGGGAAGACAGTGCCACTTGGGTCGACGCGGTGGTCGGTCTGCGCGGGAATTACTTCTTTACCCCTGAGATCTATGTCACCGGATGGGGGCTAGTGGGCGGCGGCGGTGCCGACGTCGACTGGGACGTGGGCCTCGGTCTCGGTTACAAGTTCAACGACACCATATCGGCAGTAGCCGGATACCGAGCGCTCGGCGTCAACTACGAGAATGACGGGTTTGTCTTTGACGTCGTCCAGCAAGGACCGATCATAGGAGTATCCTTCCGCTTCTGATCGTCAGACTGGGCGACTTGACGGACTTTGACGGTTCTCTCCGCTAGTCGCCATGCTCATGTTGTGACAGGTTGATGTCTCGCAGGAGTCGGATGAACGACCCCGCCAGGAAGCAAAGCGCCGCCGTGAACAGCAAGGCAGCGCCCGGTTCGTGGCGATAGCCCAAGAATGCGATCACAAAACCGAACAGAAGCAGAAGTAATGCGCCGATGCCAGCCACTATTGCGAGGCGCAACGCACCGTTCAGCAGAACTTCGCGCCGCCTTAGTTGCGCGATTTCCCTTTTCAGCGACGCTCGGGAAACGTCGTTCTCGTCAATCTCGCGGAGTTTTCTGATGCGCTCCGTGACCCTGGAAATCCGATTGACCAAGACTGCAGCCCCCCGGGGACGGTCCTGTGGGACCGCCCGCCATCGAGGATTGATCAGTTGCCCGGACCTTTTGCTGCTGCTTCAGCCTCGGCCATGCGCTTCTGCATCTCTGCCTTCACGGCGTCGAGGTTGAAGCTTGCGCCGCGCTGCATCGGAGGAAAATCGAGGAAGGTCTGGAGTTCTTTTCCGACCAACTGCTGGACAAATACGAAACGCCAGAACTGGTACTTGAACCAGTCGAAGTATTGCTGCCCTCCCTCTTTCGTTCCGTTGTTGGGCCAACCGGTCCGCTCGAATGGGTCGAGCCGCAGGTTGGTTATGAATGGCACGTCGGGATGGGTCTTTTCGCCAATCCAGCCCTGAGGCTGATCGATGAAACGGAACTTGTAGTCGTCAATTCGGATTGCGCCGACCGTGCTTTCTCCGAGGTAGAATATCTCGTGGCGCGCAGACGGACCCTTTCCGGTGAGGGCCGCCGTCTGATCGTAGCCATCAAGATGGTTCTTGTAGGTCCGGTCTCCTATGGTCTTGCCCTGGAGCAGTTCGTTGGTGATGTTCGGATTACCAGCTGCGGCAACAAAGGTCGGCAACCAGTCCAGGCCGGAGATAATGCCGTTCTGCACCGTATCGGCCGGCACATGACCAGGCCAGCGTATGATTGCAGGCACGCGGAAGCCACCTTCGAGCACAGTGCCCTTCGACTGGGCGAACGGCGTCTGACCACCATCGGGCCAGGTGAACACTTCAGTGCCGTTGTCAGTCGTGAAGAGGACGATGGTGTTGTCGTCCTCCCCCAGGTCCTTGATCTTTTTCATCACGAGTCCAATATCGTCATCGAGCTGCGCCATGCCGGCTTCCTCTTCCGACCAGCCGTTTTCAGAGTTTCGCATTGCTTCATATTTGGGAGACAGGTGTGTGACGATATGCATGCGCGTGGGGTTCAGCCAGACAAAGAAGGGTTTGTTGTCCTGCTTGGCCTTTTCCATGAAGCCCATGGCAAAGTCGCGGATCTCGTCATCGACCGTTTCCATGCGTTTGGGATAGAGTGGCCCGGCATCCTCGATCCTTTGCTTCCCGATTTTGCCCCAGCGTGGCATCTCGGTCGGATCATCCTTGTCGGTTGCCCAACTGTGAACCATGTTGCGCGGCCCGACAACGTTCAACAGATCCTGCGGATAGTTGGGATGCGCCGGGTCCTCCATAGCGTCGAGATGATAGAGGTAGCCGAAGAACTCATCAAAGCCGTGAACGGTCGGAAGGAACTCGTTCTTGTCACCTAGATGGTTCTTACCGAACTGGCCAGTGGCGTAGCCCATTGACTTCAGGACAGTTGCGATAGTCACCGCTTCGGCCGGCAGACCTATCGCCGCGCCAGCCTGCCCAACCGTGGTCATGCCGGTTCGTATCGGCAGTTGTCCCGTGATGAAGTTGGCACGACCGGCCGTACAGCTGGCCTCCGCATAGTAGTCGGTGAAGAGCATGCCTTCCTTAGCGACGTTATCCAGGTTGGGCGTGCGCCCGGCCATCAGACCGCGATGATAGGCACCAATGTTCCACATGCCGATATCATCGCCCATAATGACGAGGATGTTTGGCTGTGTTGTGGATTGCGCCTGAACCGGAGCCCACGCCGCAGCGGCGAGCACCAACCCTCCCGCTATCGCGCTGCAGGCTTTTTTGATTTTCCCACGAAGTTTCATGCGGGCCTCCCTTGCCGCGTTGATGCAGGCATTCCGCTCGGGAACGTGCACCGCCAACCTATACCGTGCTGAAGGGGAAGTAAGTTGCCCTTAGGGGCAACTGAGGCACCGCTTCGCGCGCCACTGATCCCGCCTTGTCCACCACCAGCTCGTATCGGGCAGCCGTTCGGAGCGTCGCGGTTCAGGCGGGTTCCGGCCCGGCAGGAACACCCATGGTGCCTGGAGTACGTTCGTTGATCAGCCTTGCCGCAGAAGCGTGACACACCGGCACCTGACTGCCTTGCACAACACAGGCAAAGTCACGACGGGGCCCAACTTGCGAGAATAGCATCGGACCTGTTATCCGATCTGCCGGTTGTCTAAGCGCATCATCGAAGGCCAGAAATGGCGTCAACGATCCCCTGACCGATCCGGTCGGTCAGTGAACGGTTATAGGTGAGCACTCCTAGCGCGCGACGCGACAGCTGCGCGGACGGTTCATGCTCCGGGAACCCACCCACGGATATTTCGTTTCAACAATGACGGATGATGACGAAATGGGGTCCCATGTCGGGCAAACGGGTTATCGTGAATGTAACGATGTTTCTAGGATTGCTCCTTGCCGCCTATCTCCTCCACGAGGTCTTCAGCCGGTACTCTCTGGACGAAATCACACGATCCATCGGCAGCATCCCCCTCGCCCGACTAGCCCTCGGCATCGGCTTTTGCGCCCTTTCCTACGTTTGCCTAACCTGCTTTGATCTGATGGCCCTGCGCTATGCTGGCAAGCCACTAAGCTATCCGAAGGCAGCGATAGCGTCATTTACGGCCCTATCGATCGGACATAACCTGGGTGTCGCAGCTCTCAGCAGCGGCGCCGTTCGCTATCGATACTATTCCCGTTGGGGGTTGAATGCGGAGGAGGTCGCCAAGGTCATTCTGTTTTGCGGCGTGACCGTCGTGATCGGAATGTCAACTCTTTCCGGAATAATCCTTCTGGCCAATCCGCAGGATGCCAGCAACTTGCTACAGGTCGATGCCGGCGGTCTCTTCTGGCTTGGGCTTTGCTGTCTTTTCGGCCCGGGCGGCTACCTTATTCTTGCCGGTACCGTGCAAGCCCCGCTTCGCATGTGGAAATGGAGGGTTCAGTTGCCTCCCCTTAAGCTCGCGATTGGCCAGGTGGTGCTCGGAACACTTAATTTCATCTTTGTCGCGGCGTGCTTGCATCAGATGCTCGCGGCCAGCGCCGGTTCAAATTTTGTCCTGACCGCGACGGCTTATGTGCTTGCCAACATCGCCATCCTCGTCACTCACGTCCCCGGGGGCCTCGGCGTACTGGAAGCAACTGTTAGTCATGTGCTCCCAAATACCGCCTCTATCGGCGCGCTAGTCGCGTTTCGGTTGGTGTATTTTCTGCTCCCATTATTGATCGGCTTGCCGATCTTTGCAGTCAGCGAAGTGGTTCTGCGCAGGCGCGTCAGAGCGACCACCTCAGACAAAAGTGCTCAGGAACCGCGCCGGCCGCAGACGCAGTTTCTGTAATGGCCAACCTGCGGGGATTACCACCGCAAGCCACCCCTTCGCGAACGTCTCCTCGACGCGCCGCTCGACCTTTCGGCGAGCCCCTGGCGGAGCCGACCTTGGTACGGCCGCGGGTCATTACCTGGTGCTTGAGGGCGGCATTGTGGGCGGAGCATGATGGTTGAATGGGAGGAATGAACTGCCGTTTCGAGTACTATTATGCGCCGATTCCCGGCAGCATCACCTATCGCGGCCACCGAATTTAAGGAGGTCGCCGATCGGCTCCTCGTTCCCCCATAAATTTGCGGATCAGACCCGAGGTCGAGTTGTCCAACCGGATCGAACCCTGCTTATCGCCCAGCGACATTATCGGCCATTGTGCGCGGCGACAATCAAGGTGAGACTCTCATCCTGATCGCCGCGCCATAGCCATTGTTGGCTTGGGACAGGAACTAAGGGCAAGAACCCCATAAAAGGCACGTTCACCTCTATCTTCTGCAGGCCTTCGACCTAGACGAGACCGGGTATCAAGGTGAAGGCATTCAATGCACGCACGACCGACGCGAAGAGAAAACCGTTGAGGAGGCGGTCGACCTCGCCCGGCGTCTCGCAGGTTGTCTGGAAGCGCGTGGGGCGGCGCCCCGGAAGGCTCGATCCATCATATTAGAGACCGGCTGGAGCGGCGTTTTCGACTACCGTGAGCATTTCATCTGGATAAGAAAGCGCGTCCACGACAACACGTTGGAGCGCCCATTGGCGGCAAACGAGGTGTGCGGTAGAAGGCCGGTACCGTGGTGACGACATCGGGTCGCTCTGCTGACGCAAGAATGGGTATCTATCCTTTCGTGAGACCTTGCGTTCACTCAACCGCCGAAAGTTTCAGCGACGCCACGCCAATCGCAACATTGACGCCCTCTTCACCTTCCAGCGACAGCGGCTGAAGTGAAAGGCTGTCCTGGCTTCCGCCGACCAGTATCTTCGCACCGCCGCCGAGACCCAGACTGGCATCTGCGTCTACTCCCCGGTAGGTACCCTGCAGACCGGTGAACGGCTGACCGTTGACGCTTGAGACTAGCCAGATCATCCGCCCCGCCTTGACGTCGCCAATAGCAAGGCCGAACTCGTCGATCGAACCCTTGTAGGTCAGCGCCGGGCCGGGAAATGATGGCGACGGCGTAAACGTGCACGAGACAGTCTGCTTTGTTTCGATGATCATCCCGACACCTGAGGATATGTCACAGTCGAGCTTTCCGACTTCGAGCGGTGCCGTGCTCGCGGAAAATGGAATGAGAAACACAGTGATTGCCAGGCAAGCCATCCATTGTTTAGACATTATCTTTCCTTTCCGTTTGAACCGTGGATGTCCACGAGAGTGAATGCCGTTTCCTAAATGTGCGAGCAGAGGCGGCACCGCGAAAGCCAGAACCGCCTCGGGTTTCGGCTGGTCTGAACGGCACGATGCTGCTCTGGCGAGGGCCTGCTCGATCTCGATCCGCATGCTTTTTATGAGCTCCTGGTACTCGGCGACGTGCTCGCCCCCTCAGGATGCGGGCGGCGAGTTCCTCACTCGCCTCGCTTCAATTTCGATCTCGTCGAGTGCTGAACACAAGCAACCTTGGCATTAATCAAGCAGCGCGTTTTCTGATCACTCCAACAGTTCGATCTCGCCCGGTTTCCAGGTCTTGTCGAACCATGGCTCGAGCGGGCCATAGAGGCGAAGAAGAACGTTCCAGCCCTTGCCGGGAACTGTCTGGACCCAGTTGGCCTCATGGCCTTCCGGCGCTGTCGGGCCGAACCAGACGTCGACTGAGGAGTCCGCGTTGATCACAATGTCTTTCTTGTCGCTGCCGATGCTGGGGAATTGCTGGTCCGTCTGCAGCATTGAACGCGTCTGATTGTCGTATACGACGAACGACCAGAATTCCTTTGCCGGAATGTTTGGCGGCAGGTGCACCTTATAGGTCTTGCCGCCATCGAATGGCTTGCCGTCCCCGTCGGTCGTGGCGCCGGCGTACTGCGAGCCGATGCCGACGCGCTTTATCGCCATGGCCGGCGTGATGCCCGTCGCATAGTAGTGGAAGAGGACACGGGCATCCAGATAGCGAACGCCGGGCTGCATAAGGAACTCGTAGCTACCGCCGACAAAGCCGGTGAACCAGGCACTGCCCGGATAATAATAGGCGTCCTTCATTCGGGTCTTGAAGGTGATGGTGCGCGCTGTCGCATTGCCGACAGCCACGGCTTCGGTGAGGATCTTCTTCATCCGCTCGTCGGGTGCGAAGGGTTTGCCCTTTTCGATACCGATGGCAGCGAGTTGTCCCAGCACCTCCGGGTGATAGGCCTCGTTCGGCTCGTATTGGACAATGTCGTTTACTTCCTCGTAGAAATGAAAGTCGTTGGCATGGATGGTGTTGTACTCCTTGCCCGACGAATTGATGATCTTCATCGGCGGCGGATTACCGGCTTTAGAAAGGGGATAAACCTTGGCGAACTTCCTGGTGTTTTCGACAGCAGTCGCGGTGCTGCCGTTGTCGAGGAAGCCGCGCCAGAAGAAGAGGTTTCCGTAGGTTGACGTCCGCAATACGAAATAGCCTTTGGGTATATCGCCTTTGTAACCCGGCGGCAAAAGCAGGTATTTTCCGCCCTTGCCCTTGTCCGGACCGGCATTGCCGACGTCGCCAACATATTCGAACCAGTGATTGTCGATCATCCCAAGAATATTGGGTGGTGTCTCGATGACCAGCGGACTGGCCTTGGTGTCCAGCCACATCAGATTGTAGATGCTTTCGGTGTTGCCGGTCAGGAACAGCGAATGCGAGTCCATAAGGTTTTCGAAGATGAGGATGGTCTGGTTGTTGTCGGCGCCCTGGCTGGCCAATCCAACCCTTATGGCTTCAACCGATGCACCGGGCATGGCATTGAGAAATGACTCGACGCCACGCATGAAATCGAGGTTGTCGTAGATCTTCTCCGACGTGGCATCATCCGGGAAGCCATCGAAAAAGTTCAGCTTGCCAAGCCTTGTGTCCACACTCTCCGGCGTGACGATCGAATCCGGTATCGGTGTCGTCATTTTCATCTTCGGTGCCGTCTCGGCGGAAGCGGCGCCCAAGCCCATCAAGACCAGCGCAACGGTGGCGCAAAGCAGTCTCGTCGTGCGTATCATTGCTCTCTCCTCATCGATATCGCTGCAAGAGCAGCGCTAACCACCCTCGGGTAGCGTTTCATCGTGCTTCATCCTTTGTTGCAGTCCGGTCTGCGCGGCACCGCCGCATCGGCGGATTGGGGATTATCTCGCCACATGAATTCCGGGCGGCTGCCACGTTCCCTTGCCGACCGGCAGCATCGAAGGCGCTTCTGTTTTCGGCCAGTAGAGGCGCATGACCGTATAGATTGGGCCGTTCGGCGCCGGCAGCCAGTTCGATTCCTTCTCCGCGCCCGGCGACTTGTGCTGGATGTAGAGCGTCAGCGATCCGTCGGCGTTCTTCTTCATACCCGGCAACATCGGCGAGTTGATGAGGTAGCGATTGACCGGGTTCTTGATCAGCAACTGCGTCTTGCCATCGTACATCGTTACCGACCAGAAGGCGTTGACCGGCGGCAATTGATCGGCCGGGAAGGTCAGCATGTAGTTGTGCTTGCTGCCGTCGAGCGGCTTGCCGTCATCGTCGACGCGTGTCAGCGGATAGACCGCCTCGACCGAATCGTTGCCGTAGATGCCCGCCTGGGCGCCCGCGGCGCGTTTCAGCCAGTCGCCATTGTAGAACTGGGCATCGCCAAAGAAGGAGTTGACCTGCCATCCGTTGAGCGACACGCCGCCTTTCGCGACGGCCTCGTCGACTTTTCGTTCGCCTTGCTTCATTCCGATAAGAATCTCCGCCTTGTGCTCAAGCGGGAGATCCTTGAAGCTGAAGGTCTTTCCTGGGCCGACCCCGATGCGCGCAAGCTTCGCGCGGATATCCTTTTCGCTCTCGAGCGCCGGCGCAAACTGCAGGCAGAAATCGAGATATTCGAAGAAGTTCTTTTTCGCGAGTTCCTTGTCGATCTTCGGAAAATTCACGGCCGGCGAAGCGGGCGGCGCCGGCTGCTTCAAGTAGGCGGAAAGCGGCTGGGCCTTGTAGTCGGCTTGCACCTTCATCACCTTGTCGATGTCGCCCGGATCAAAAAGCTGGGTGCGGAAGAGAACGAGCGAAAACTGCGTGGTCGACTGGAACACCTTCTTGACTTCGGCGGGAGTTGGTCCCTTCCACTCCGGTCCTACGATCATGTAGTCGCCGGCATCACTGCCAGTGGCGCGACTGCCGATATAGCCATAGTTGAATGTGTTGCCGTCGATAAGCTGGACAGAGTAATAGCGCTTTGGGTCCACCGGCGGAACCGAAACTACGATCGGCTCCGCCCTCAGGTCCACCCACAAAATCGAATAGGGCGTATCACTATTTGGCGTAACGACGGCGGTATCTTTATACGTAGCGACGTGGGATAGGTTCTTGATCTGATTGAACGGCGCCTTGAACTGCCCCGAATTTCGAGCAACGGCAAATTCGTACATGGTGCCGTAGTTCAGCACGATCGGCAGACCGTAGATGAAGCCTTCCTCGGCGATGTCCTTTGCTTCTATCAGCCGAGGCCAATCGGCGCTACTTTTTGCATTCAGCAGGGTGGGTTTCGTGGTGGCGACGAGTGCGGCCATCGCAGCAGAGCGAAGCAGAGTGCGTTTCGTAAGCATCTGAACAACTTCCTTTCGATTCGTGGCGTTCAGCGCGCGTAAGTGGCGGGAGAAGCTAATACCGGGGTGGTTGATCGAAGCTCCCTTGGTGTCCACTCTTGGCCCATCGCGACGCTCTGAATTGACTTCCGGCTTGCGCCGGCCTCCGAGTGCCGAGCTCGGTGCAAGGCTCCACTGCATGAAGTGTGATCTTGAAGCTGTCCTTGATCCGGTTCACGGCAGGCTTCGGGTCATTGTGCGTGAGATCCGTCCGTGACCTGCAAGGCACCCGGCATCTTTGATCGTGCCAAGAAACTTTAGCGGCTGTTCGACCACTACCGGTCGTCCCAGCTTCGGATTTTCGAACAAGTAACAAGACTGATCTTTTCAGCGCTGTCACGTTATGCCCCATTGTTGCGAGCGGCTCCCGTCTCGACCCGCTTAGAAGGCTGCCTTGGGCGCTTGGAAAAGCGCAAGTATGTTACTGTAGTATACGAGTATCGAAGCCCTGCAGCGGCGGCGACCTGTCTGGAAAACGCCAAGGCCCGTTTGACCGGCGATCAACTTTTCCGATAGGCCGGACGCCGCCACCGAGCGCATGCGGCGGTTGACGGCGCGCCGCTACCAGGTTGTGCGGCATCGGACGCGGATCAAGAACGAGGTCCATTCCATCCTGCACGCCCACCTGATTCCGAAGTGCCCGCATGCCGATCTGTTCAACGGTCGAGGGCGGGACTGGCTTAAACGCCAGCCTGTACCTGAGGATGAGCAGATTGCCATCGAGCGGCATGTACGCGAACTCGACCGGCTCGGTGAAGATCTTGCGGTTCTCGATCGGCAAATCGCCGAAAGCACGATGGATGATTCCGTGGTCAGGCGGCTGCTCACGATCACCGGCGTCAACCTTGCCGTTGCGAGTGGGTTGATGGCGGCCATCGGCGATATCAGGCGCTCAAGAGCCCGCAGAAGCTGGTCAGCTGCTTCGGCCTCAATCCGCGAGTTCGCCAGTCCGGACTTGGCGCTGCGCATCACGGACGCATCAGCAAAATTGGCCGTAGCATGCCCGCTCGCAAACTAACGGTTCTGGTCTGGCACATGTTGACCAAGGAGACCTGATTATCTCTGGGTCCGCCCAGTCTCGTCGCCCACAAAACGCGAGCGATGGAATTGCAGCGGGAAAACCGCAGAAGAAAGGCAATACGCCTGGTCCCGCCTATGCCTACAACATCAAGAAACTGCGTAACCAGGAGAAGCGTCTCGCCGAGCAAGCACAGAAGAGCTACGAACGCTTCGTCGAGACTTGGCGTCCGCGCCGGCCAAATCAAAAGGCGCGCGGACGCCTCAATCCGGCAAGGCTCGAATGAGGTGGCCCGGCGGCGCTTTCAGCCGATGCACCACGCTTCACCTCGAGGTCGTCCGCACATTAGCAATTTACCATAGAAGAAAAAGGCTTGTCGATCTCATCCGTAGTATGCAGCACACCCGATGTGGCGTGTGGCAGATCAAAGGCAGACCCAGCACCGCCTGGCGGCGCGAAGATCTCAAGCACACCAGTACCAGTATCGAGGAACGCCACTTCCGTGCCATTGGCCATGGTTTTGCGCAAATGAAGGCGCAGGCCCAAGAAGTCGCGGTAAATGGCAGGCGACCGCTCCAGCTCCCCGGTCACCATGCATGCACTCGAAGCTCTTGATCATGGTTCAGGCTCCGGCGGCCAGACGTCGCTCTTCTTCCGGCAACCAGGAACGATAGAGCGGATGGTCAGAAAGGATGGGCAGTGTCGTCGGCTTGCCCGTGCGCTGCGAATAGTAGGCCGCCGTGACGAGCTCCAGGGAATTGCGTGCATCTTCCAACGCCACCGGCGGCTCGCTGCCGGTGGTCAGCGCATGATGGAAGAGCTCGAACTGTCTGGTGTACCCGTCTTCCTTGGCGACATAACGGGCAAGCGCCTCATCCACACGCTTCTGGTGCTCCTCCGTCCCGGCAATGAAGCTCCAGGGGTCTCGACCCATTGTGTAGGGCTCGAGAATGCTTTCTGCGACGAGATCGGAGAAGCAGAAGCGCAGGCGAGAGATTTCCCTGCGGGAACCGAGGGTCATCGACAGCGTCGCAAGCGAACCGTTCTTCATTTTTACCGAGAGAGCTGCCGTATCCTCGACCTGGATCGGATTTACCAGCGTTGCCCCGTAGGAAAAGATCTCGGCACATGCGCCATGCACGTAATTCAGCATATCATGCGCGTGTATCGCGTGTCCTAGCAGGCCGCCACCCAGTTCCGTCACCCATTTTCCGCGCCATGGCACGGCATAATAGTCCGGCCCCCGCCACCAGTGGGTCTCGATTGTGGTCAGGAATGGAGCGCCGGTAAGCCCGAGATCGATCAGCATTTTGAGTTTCTGAAGTCCGGAGCCGTAGCGATACTGAAAGATCGGCATCAATTGCGGACCCTCGGCGCGCGCAACAATGCGGGCCATCTCGTCGACTTCAGCTATCGAGCCGAACAGCGGCTTCTCGCAAATGACGTGCTTTCCGGTTTCGATTGCCTGACGGCACAGCTCGAAATGCGAACTCGGCGGTGTGCAAATATCGATGATATCGAGATCGGTGCGAGCGATCATTGTCTCGGCGTCCTGGGAATATTCGGGTATGTCGAATTCCTCGCAAAGAGCCCGGCCACGGTCCTCGTCGAGCGAGCAAAGGACCACGACGTCAAACAAATCCTTGTTCCAGGCAAAGCCTGTCAAATGGCGTGAGGCGATGCCTGCTCCGATGACGCCGACGCGAAACTTCTTGGACATGATAGCTTCCTTAGCGGAGACCCAGGTGCGCGGCCCTTGATTGTGCTTCCAGCGAAAGGCGGCAGACCTCGTAGACATGAGCCTGGGACATCGCTGTCTCGGTACGCTCGCAAACGTCGGCGGCGAAGGCATCGAAATAGTCGAGCTTTTCGCTGCTGCAATCGATATGCGTCATTTCCTTGCCATTGACGAGGAAGAGGTGGTCCTTACCAGGGCGCCCAGCGATATCGATGTATTTGCGCAGTTCGATGTAGCCCTTTGTGCCAAGGATGGTCAGGCGGCCATCGCCCCAGGTCGGCAGGGCTTCCGGCGTAAACCAGTCGACCCGTACATAGCCTGAAGCCTTTTCAGAGCGCAGCAGAACCTCGCCGAAGTCCTGGAATGCCGGCTTGTCGGGCATGCCGAAATTGCCGACTGAACTTGCCACGACTTCACCACTGGTCGACCCCGTATAAAAGAGGAACTGATCGACCTGATGCGAGGCGATATCGACGATGATGCCGCCAAATTGCTCCGGATCGAAGAACCAATTCGGGCGTGTTGGCAGTTGCAGCCTGTGCGGGCCCATGCCAAGCGTCTGGATCACCGTACCGATCGCACCTTCCTTGACGAGCTTGCCAGCCCTGACGGCGGAACGAACGCAATGGCGCTCGGAAAAGCAGATCGAAAAAATGCGGCCGGTCTCGGCAACCGTGCGTTTGACCTCTTCGAGTTGCGCAAATGTCGTCACGCCGGGCTTGTCGGTCATCACATCCTTGCCCGCCTTCATCGCGCGCACAGCCAATCCTGCACGGTCGCGTGGGATCGCAGCGATGCAGATGACGTCGATCGACGGATCGGTGAAGATCGTGTCGCGATCGATCTGCGGGGCGTCTGGATAGGTTTTCTTGAAGGTTTCCACTAGCGCAGGCACTGAGGTCTGCGGGCAATATCCGACGAACTCCGCACCCGCTGCAAGCAGGCCCTTCACGTGATCGAACGTGTGTCCATGATCGATTCCTACGACGGCAAATCTCAACATAACAGCAGTGACCTCCTGGGAATTCCTTACGCCCGGCGTCTTGCGTTACGGGCGATCTCCTCAGGCGGGAACAGACTGCGAAAACCACACGCTGTCAAGGCTGGACAACCGACAAGAGTCCGGCAGATTCCCATTAAGGCGTGGAAAACAAAAGATAATTTTGTGTATCTAAATAGTTATTTATGTGTTTTTCCTCTTGATGTCGCGGTTTCGGTGGGTGGGTGGGTACATGGTGGTAAACCCGGGGGGGGGTAGTTCGCTACGGCCATAGGTCGTGTGTAGATTCTTCATAAGGAATTTCGCTTTCTACAAAATGTGCGCTTTCGCTGTGCGCGCCCTACTCCGATCACCTCCGCCGGCGGAACGGGATAGCGTCAATGCGGGTCGTCGCTGGAGGAAGTCGAGATCCTCCGTCACCGCTGGAGCGCCATACAGAAGCTGTTCACCAGGGTGGCGCAGCCCATTCCAGCCTCTCTAGCACCGATGACCCATGCTGCCATTGGGTCCGTTCGGATTGGCAAAAAGGGCAGCCATCTTCTGCTTCGATGCAGGTACCTGCGGCTTTGTGTCGACCCCAGTCGATAGCATCATGTGTTTGATGTCGGGGTTCGCGAGCTTTCCACTGTTGAAAGAAGCTTGAGAGTCTCAGTCGTGAAACCGAAGCCGAGGAAGATCAGTCGGAGGTCATCCGGGCTTGTATTGACACGAGCCAAGACGACTTCATCGACTTGGCGGAGATCCATCGCTGTTGCCTGGTTTCCCCTTAGGCTGCGATTCTCTTCCGCACTTTATTTTACCATTGCACATATTCTGGGTCCCTCAGCGGAAATGCATCATCCCGTCCCGGTTGGCTCGATCATCTCTCAACTGATTGTACAATGCTTGCGCGTCGACCCGATTTTCGCTTGAGAACCAGGCAACCCAGACCAATGCCGAGGCCGCGCGAGCTGCCTTCATCATGGCAGCAGCCGAAGATGCGTGCATCGACGTTAACGGGATTCCGGAACTGTTTGAGCCTCCCCAAGAGCGTGAGAAGCCGAAGAAGAAGCGGCGGGCTTGACGCCATCTGGCAAGCCTACTCCCTTCGGATAAATTTGCTACAACCGTCTGGTCTGCGACGCTACGCCACCGACACTGAGGGTAAAGGGAGGTTCCGCCTTGGATGCAGCGTACCCAGGCGATAAAGCAAGCATTCACGAGATTCTTGGTCTGGCATCGCAGTACCGAATGGCCGCTATCTTGCTTGGAGAACGATCACCACGGGGCCAGCCACAGTCTCACATTCCGCGTCGGTTTCTCGCTCTGCACTCGATCGAGCTTTACCTGAATGTGTTTCTGCTCGCCAAAGGAATTCTCGACCCTTCGTCCGTTCGCGGCCTTCAGCACAATATTGGCGAACGATCGAGAATGGCATTGGATGCCGGGTTGAACTTGCGCAAGCGTACGGCCGAGCACCTGGAGACCCTGACCTTGAAGCGGGAGTACCTGATTACAAGATACGGTCCTGAAATGACTGCTGCGTTGTCGCAGGTGAACCGCGTCATGGCGACGCTCGAGGAATTGTCGCAGAAGGTTCCAAAGGTCGTCGACTCGGCAGCCAGGCCCAGCACGAGTGCTACCCGTCCGAGAGCGCCCGTTTGATGGTGAGGCACCTGACGCGGTGAAAATCGAAAATTACTTCGAGCGGGTTTCAGGATCGGGAGAGAAGCTCAGGCGTTGCCTCCGAAGAGCTAAGCTTCTCTCCCTCTGGCATTCGAGATTTCGTCCCGTACAGGATGCTCGGTCCCCGTTGCGCCCTGTTTAAGCCGCACCGTTGCCATGCCGGCACATTAGCGATCTCGGAAATAATTGGAACAAATTTCTGATCTGCCTCAAGGAGGACCGCACTTGCCTAATCGACTGCCGCAAGCGCATTGGGGATGCCGAAGTCGAGGGACGCTTCATGGTGCAACCGGTCGATCGGTATCCTATTCATTGCAACGCTACTTGCGCATCCGGTGCTTGCCGATGGGCCAGCCAACACGGCCCCGAAGAGCTGTCTGGACACGCCATCATTGCGAAATTATCGCGGCCGAATGTTTCGGCCGCCCATGGCGTCAGTGTCAAAATCCGCTTCGAGCTGGACCGGCGCGGCACGATCACAGAAACTCCGACCTTGGAAACAAGTGGGGCGACGAAGCCGTTACCGCCGATGGCTGCGTTCTGGGCCATTGCATGAGACATCAGCCTGATGACACGGCCATTTCCGTCAGGAAACGGATGAATGTAGTTCAGTCGGTGATGCGCAGCAGCGATAGCGATGATGCGGTTCGTGGCTCCGCCCTGAGCCTGTTCATAGCGCTTCGAGAAACATCCATGAATGCGCCGACTCGGTCTGACGCTGGCGGCAGGCGTCGTCCGACTTCAACGTCATCTTTCTTGTCCGACCGAAATGCGCCAGGGATAATCTCCGTCTTGCTGCCATCGGGTCTAACGATTCAGAGAACCGGCGATGAACCCATGAAATGAATTCGACCGAAGTAGGCGGCGGCAGTGCCTTTTCGTGTTGTGAGCTTGTCGATCTCTCTCTGGACAGAGACGTGAGCTGCAGCTTCCAGCGCAAGTGGGCATGTGGCTTCTTCGATCTCGGCTCCCGCCAAAGCTCGTTCGATGTCCTGGGGCCGAGCATTGTGACCTTCGATCAAGTTCGAATAGTAGCAGTTCATGACCCGAACGAGATCGGACAATTCGAAGGCTGCGTCGGGATGGGAGGCCTAGACCGAGCGCGGCGGCGGCACCTCGCTTAAGATCTTGCTCAATCCAGCCGGTGAGCATTTGGTTTTCACAACCTGCACATCGGGATGGTTGCAGTCGGTCGCTGTTTCGGCTATTGCGGTGAAATCTATTCTTTCCGGCACCAAGCCGCAATGTGGGCCTGGCGGTGCCTCCTGAACAATAGCGTCTCCGGCTGGCCGAGGTGTCTCGGAGAACACCGCGTTGCCGACCGGTCGGTGGCAGTGTAGCGGTTCGCCCCGTCGCCGCGGTCGTCCTGCTCATGCGCCACACTATTGAGCTATCGCAACCCGGTTGCGGCACCTTAGCAACCCACACTATGGGCGAATGAACATGAACGCACTGACAATGACTTGGGGGATAGCCGGGCTGACGGCACTTGGTGTCATCACCCGGCCCTTCGCATGGCCCGAGGCGATCTGGGCCGTTCTAGGAGCGCTCCTGCTCGTTGGCATCAGATTGATTGGCGTCCATGACGCATGGACAGGAGCGTCCAAAGGAGCTGATGTCTACTTTTTTCTGATTGGCATGATGCTGTTGTCGGAACTTGCCCGGCAGGAAGGCCTGTTCGATTGGTTGGCGTCCTGGGCAACCTTGCAAGCCAAGGGCTCTGCGAAGCGTTTGTTTGTGCTGATTTATGGTGTGGGCATCATGGTGACAGCATTCCTGTCGAATGACGCCACGGCTGTCGTCCTAACGCCCGCGGTGTGTGCGGCCTGCCGAGCTGCACGGGTCAAGAATCCGATGCCCTACCTGCTGATCTGCGCGTTCATCGCAAATGCTGCAAGCTTCTTGCTGCCGATCTCCAATCCTGCCAACCTCGTGATATTTGGAGGCGGGACAATGCCGCCGCTATGGCGTTGGTTTGCCACATTCACACTGCCGTCCGCAGCTTCCATAGCGACGACTTTCCTCCTGCTGTACTGGACCCAGCGATCTTCAGTTGCTTCCGATTACGTCTCCCCTGACGTTCGGGACATCCGCTTATCGCCGAGCGCAAAGCTTGCGGGCTTTGGCCTCGTCGCAACCGCGTTCATTTTGCTTGTCGCATCCGCGCTCGATTTCGATCTTGGTCTCCCGACATTCGTGGCTGGATGTGCGACCACCGCGGCCATTCTGCTCGTAACGCGCCAAAGTCCTGTTCGGATATTGAAGGGAGTGTCCTGGAGCGTGCTTCCACTTGTCGCCGGATTGTTCGTCGTCATAGAGGCTTTGAACCGGACGGGTTTGATCGAGACGTTGGCAGAGTTGATTTCAGGCGGCGCTTCCCGCGCCCAGGGACAGACTGCTGCCCTCGCAGGCGCGATCGTTGCTGTCGTCTCCAACCTTGTCAACAATCTGCCAGCGGGTCTCGTGGCAGGAGGGGCTGTTCAGGCGGCAGACGTATCCGACAAAGTCGCCGGCGCCATTTTGATCGGTGTCGATCTCGGGCCCAACCTGTCGGTGACAGGATCCCTCGCAACGATCCTATGGCTGACGGCGTTGAGGCGCGAAGGCCTTCATATGGGCGCTTGGGACTTCCTGAAGCTCGGTGTCATCGTCATGGTGCCCGCGCTCGTCGCGTCGCTTGGCGTTCTCGCCTTCCAGTAGTCTCGTGTTCCATGCGAAGCCCGCGCTGGCTCCGTCGATCACCTTGGGGCCTTTGGTCTCGGCAATGTGCTGGGTGCAGCCATTGGAGCAACGTGATCGGCGTCAGTCTCGGTTATGTGGTGGTGCCCATGACAGGCCGTGCGTGCAGCGTTGGACCTGACACGCCCTCAAGGTCGGAAGCCATAGCAAGGAAGCCTTACAAACTGTTGCGAGCTCTGAGACCGAAACCATGCAGACGGCCGAATCTTCTTGCCGGAGCCGGTTCGGCCCGACCGGAGTGAACTCGTAGCGCAGTTCAGCGTTGCGTGACGATGCGAGCATTCCAGTTGCCTCGCCGGCATAAGCCGGCGCTTCATCAAAATCCTATCGCTGCGTTTAAGCGAAGTGTTCGTTTGCGGGATCCGAGATGTGCTTCGGCACGCCCCGGCAGGCGGTTTAGCGTTTGCCAATGCTGGTCATTTGACGAGGTGAAGCATTGGTTTTCGGCTCCGGCTGGAGTCGAACATCCGCCTCGCCTCGCCTT
Source organism: Rhizobium sp. R711 (assembly GCF_002211365.1). Taxonomy (GTDB): domain Bacteria; phylum Pseudomonadota; class Alphaproteobacteria; order Rhizobiales; family Rhizobiaceae; genus Rhizobium. The sequence goes on from NZ_LOKZ01000001.1 coordinate 253,385, forward strand.
CCTCCATTAACCAGTCGGCCCCGGTTCCGAGCATCCACGCGTCGCGAATGGGTTCGCGATACCAATTGGCCCGGTTGCCGATAATGTAGAGGCGCCTGCGGGCGCGGGTGACGGCAACGTTCATGATGTTCGGTTTGGCAAGCACCCAGTCAATGCTATCGGGGCGCGTCGCCCCCAGGATCAAAAGAACTGTGTCAGCTTCCTTCCCTTGAAAGCTGTGCACCGTTCCGATGGATCTCTCGATCCATTCCTCCGCAAGCCCTGCGGCGGTCTTTCCAAACACAGCAGGAGCATTATCGCGCAAGTGTTGCTTGAGGCCGTCGGCGACTTTTCTGAAAGGAGAGATGATCAGAACGTCGGGTCGTTCGATCACCGGTTGTGACTGGCTCATAGGTCCAAAGCATTGCGACATCATGTGCGCTGCTAACGCACCCTCTTCTGGAATGTAGAAATCGTTTGCTGTCTCGGCCGCGCCGATGACATTGATCCATGCACTGGGTCCGAAAGTCGGCCGGCGAACATTATCCAAGGCATCAGCGTGGAGAATCTCGTCTGCGAGGATCATCGTTTGATCATAGGCAAGGCCGTTCGAGATCGAAAACATCGGTTCGACGCAACGACGATGGACACGCAAGGGAGCGCCAACCCACTTGCCTTTTCGTTTTGCACCAAACGGGTTGATCCGATCCGCGAGTGTTTGCAGTGACGTGTTTTTCGTTCGGAACTGCGGCGCGATGCCAAATCTATTTGCGAGCGCAGTCTCGACCGCGTGGCTGATCGTGGAGATCGGTTCAAGCTGAAATGGATCACCGACCACGATCGCCCTCTTTACGCGTGACAATGCGTCAATCGCGTGCTGGCTGGAAGCCTGTCCAGCCTCGTCGACAATCAGCCATGGAATCGAGCCACGTCCCATGCTGCCAAATGCATTTGAAAAAGAGCAGAAGGTCGAAGATACGACGGGAACGAGGAGGCTGAATGTGCTCCATAGATCGCGAGCCGCTGACTGCGACCAGGATCGCCCTTTTGCCGACATGAGATCGATCCATGCCGCGAGGTTGGGTCTAATCGATGACCAGGCATGAGCCACAAACGACTGGTGCAACCGCATCGTTGCGATGAACATCTCGCAACGCGCACGTTCGAGCGCTGTTGATGTACCGGGAAGCATTTGAGCCTGGGCCTGCAAGTTTGCTTCCATGAACTCGTCGGCAAGAACAACGTCACCAAGCTCTTCTCTAAGCTTTGCGATTTGTTCTCGTGCTTGCACGAGGACAGGATGCGTTGGCGAAAGGCTCAATTCCAATGCGATCGCGGTTGTGCCTGTTGTCGAGCGCACCGGTGACGCCCATTTCTGATTGAAGCTTTGGTAAACAGCCTCGAAGCTTTTTGCCGCGCTCACAAGTTCGGACAGGCTTAGGTGCCTTGCCCTTATTTCATCCAATTTCGCCTTCGCCGCTCGATAAGCCGCTTTGGCATCATCCCAATTTAGGTCCCCGCCCTCAAACAGCGTGTCATCGTCGATCGCCTGTGCCAGTGCCGTCAGGCAGCGGTCTCGATTTTGTCGATTTCCCAACGGAACCGATATCGCCCCCCAGGTGTCGGAGGCAAGCTGATGCTGGGCCATCAGTCGCTCAGCAAGCTTGGGGAGGAAACTCACCGTATCGGAGTATGTTTTTCCCAACTTGGATCGCTTGGGAAGCTCGAGTGTAAGATTGGCAACAGCGCCGTTATTGGAGCTGGCGACAGCCACGAGAAAATCGTGCAGCGCCCGGTCGATCCTGAAATGCGTACCACCTTCTTCATCATGTACGGGCGTAAAAGCTGACTGGGGATCGTCATAGCCCAGCAAGACGTCTGCACGACGGCCAAGAATTCCAGCAACAACGTCCAGCAGGAGGGTCGTTTTCCCAGTTCCAGGCGGCCCGTTGATCGAAAAGACCCCCTCCTTCGACAAGCTGGCGAAAACCTCGTTCACAGCGACTTGCTGTTGGGGAGACAAGGAGAAGTCTGACGGCCACCTGGTGGCAGGATAGCGGCCTGTTTCGAGACTGTTGGTGACGGCTGCATCACTCGTGGCATCGAAGTCGGATTCTGCCGACGACTTCGTCAGTAGATCCCAGGCTGCCCCGATCACCACGCCACTTTCGACGTCACTTCGCAACTCACGCAACAGGCTCGGGTAAACATTGTTGAACGGTCTTGCGTCCTTCGGCTTGCGACTTGCCTTGCCTGCTATGGTCGGCTTGGAAGACGTGACAACGACGCACTTCACCTTGGTTCGAAGCTCGATGGGCAGTGAAAGCGTGGAAAAAGCCAGGTCGGCCAAGGCTTCTGCAATAGCGACCGGATTGGACTGTGCCTTCATTCGCGCGTTGTATTCCGTCGCCAGCGCCTCTGAGTACTCGGTAAAACTCATCGTAATCCGCTCGGTCGCTATGGCAAGATCGTAGAGAAAGCGGTTGATGACCAGCGAGCCGCGGTCCGCGGTTTTTTTGTCGGATACAGCGAATGTGCCCGCAAAAGTAAATTGTGGCTCCTCGCACGTCCCATCGTAAGGGGCGTTGTTATGACCGGTCCAGCGACGGATCAGGAGATTATCACATTCCCGCATAGCCGCCACGCCGAAGCGTATAAAATGGCGAATTGCTCTGCCGTTTTCCGCTTGCGGCCAGGGATCTTTTTTATCGGCGATGTGTGCGACTGAATAAGAGGCGCTTTTAGCGCCATCGTTTTCCAGAACAGGTGGACTATAGTGCTCGATGTGCTCCCAGTAGTTGAGGATGCGCGCGACCTGCTGATGCATTTCCCTGCCGTATTTGGTAACGTAAGGTGGTCGCTTGCCTGGGGTGTCTGCCATTTAGGTCCTTCGCGATCAATGCAATCGGCCCGAACCAGACTGTCTTCTAGTGTCGTCGCGACGCGAGAATCGTTAACAATGCCTCAACAGGCAAGCTCGGCCACAATGGTTAACAAATGGTTAACAAATGATGATGAAAGCCGCCAGCGAACAAAGAGCACCCTCGTTCGGCACGGCGCGGATGGGTTGGCCTGATTGTAGGCTGTTGCCGCGCTTTCTGGTCGGAACGAAAAAGACCACCGCTCATAAGGAAGATGAGCAGGGGCGCTTGGCCACTCCTTAGATCATGAATCACTCCTGCCGAAGCCAAGATCATGCACGCCGATGACCAGGGCTATGGCAGGTCTCCTTGTCCCCGCTGCTTTCGACGGCTCGCAGCAATTGCATCTGACACTTAGTAACTGCAGGGGCGATCGTTGCCAAATCCACCGCTGCACGCCGGCCGCAGTGCAAAGTCGGCATTATGGGCGCCGTATCCGGCCGACCCCGTTGTTCGAGGCGCCTCTGAGCTTGTCGAACACGCCATTGAGATACCCGCGAGTGCAACGGCCATTCCAAGGCACATCATCTTGCGAAGCGCTTTCATGCCATTCTCCCGACATAGCCTGTCACCAATTGCGACAGAACCTACCTAGTTCGCGATAGAACCGCGAAAACATCGCGTTTCATCAATACTTCATCATCAATCGCTGCCAAAGGGAACTTATCGACCGCCAGTCAGCTTTGGCGGTCATCGAACTCATGGCTCGCCAGTTTGGCACGAGGAATGCATGGCATTTTCCAAGGGTTCCTTTGTCAGGAGGGAAAGATGACGGCCTTGGTTACCGATATTGTCAGCGCCGCTGGACAGCTGGAAGCAGCCATTCTCGATGTTACCGCCCCTGGTCCAAACGTCCTCGTTTGCTCCAAGTCCATGAAGGAGAAGGCAAAATTTCTTCCTCATGTTCTGGTAGAACAATACCCGGAACTCTCATCGATCGAGCGCGAATTGCGCGGCGTATTCGAAGCCTGCTCGCATGCCATTGATCGTAAATCAGTCAATCCCGTGGTCGCAAAAGCGGCAATCTCCATTGCCGAGGAATATCGGCAGGTCATCGACAGGCTGAAACTTGGAAACTAGCAGCGTATAAAAAAGCCGTCACGGCTGCGCACGAATGTCACAACCTCGTCCAGATCAGCGAAACGCAAATCACCTTCATCGTGCAGCCGCGCATGTGCACGGTGTCGCCGCTGAGCGTGAGTACGCCGGTGAATGTCTTTTTGCTCTCCGGCTCAACGATTGTTCCGGTGAAGTTGCCATTGCTGCCCTGGAAGGTGCCTATGCGTTTTCCTGCACTATTGCCGGTCTTCATGGTGATGCAGTAGCCTTGGGCGCATTCGTCGATCGCGGCGGTGGTACCGACTTGTGTTTTCCAGGTGCCGACGACAGGCTCTTGAGCCAAAACAGCGAAGGCCACGAGCGTCACCGACGCCGTGATCAATACCAGCCGGTTCATGATTTTCGCCCCCTATGGACAGTCAGGGTGTGGCCGCTGGTCCGGCCTGAAGCGCAAGACTATACGCTGCAAAGGCGTCGTGCTCCAGCGTTCAGTGTTCTTTGCGCTGGAAGAACTGTCAGGCGCCCGGGACTGCCTCTCACAGCCCCGAGCGATCGTTGCTATCGCGTCACGCTTCCAGCCACTTCACCTGTTCCGGTGTAAGCCTGATGTCGAGCGCCGAAAGACTGTCTTCCAGCTCTGCAATGGTGCGTGGTCCGATCAGCGGAATAACCGGGAACGGCTGAGCGATCACATAGGCGAGTGCAATGTGGATCGGGCTCCGGCCGAGCCTGTTTGCCAGCTCGATTGCCCGGTCCCGGCGCTCGAAATTGCGATCAGAATACCAGCAACGGACGATTTCGTCATCGCCACGCTTGTCGCGTCCGGCCCGGTCGGTAAAGAAGCCGCGTCCCTGGCTCGACCAAGCAAAATTCGGAATCTGCTTTTCATTCAGCCATGTCTTCCAGTCGTCGTCGGAGGCCGCAACGCATCCGGCCCAGATCGGATCGAGCATCTCGGCAAGCGAGAAGTTGTTGGACAGGCAAGCCGGCGCCGTCTTGTCGTTCCTGGCGGCGTAGGCGGAAGCTTCATCGATGCGCTCGCGCGTCCAGTTCGACCCGCCGAAAATGCCGCGGATACGACCGCGCTTGACCTCTGCATCCATTGCATCGACGAATTCGCCGACAGGAATATCGGTGTTGTCGCGATGCATGAAGTAGATGTCGACGTAATCGGTCTTCAGCCGGTTCAAGGACTGATCAAGCTGCTTGGCGATGACATCGGGATAGCAAAGCGGTGAATGAGCACCCTTGCCGATCAGGACGATTTCCTCTCGCGGGATCTTTCGGCTGGTATGCCAGTCGCCAAAGATGCTCTCGGTCTTGCCGCCACCATAGACGAAGGCCGTGTCGAAGATGTTGCCACCAGCTTCATAGAACGCGTCAAGGGTCAAGGATGCGGCAGCAAAGCTCGGGAAGAATTCAAAACCGAGCGTGACGACCGAGGCTGGCTTGGAAATGCCCGGAATCCGGCGCTGCGGAATGCTGTTGCCGCGTCGCACGACATCGCCAGCAAGGTTGGCCGTTCGCTTATCCGCCTTCTCGACCCCGTATTCCAGCCCGATCGAGGCACGCCATTGGTCGAGAACGCGCAAGTTTCCGACCGAATCGGCCCAGCTCATCCCGGGGGCGCGGAATTCTTTCTCACCGGCGCGGATTGCATCGCCTGCCGCGTCGACCTCGAAGGAATAGAGCCAACGTTCTTCCTTGACCTCAATCGTCTGCTGTTCGCTCCCCTTGAAGATCTCGATCCTGCCGACACCTCCCTTGTGCCCGGAGGCGAACCAGAAGTCCTTGACCTCGATGCGTCCTTCCGAACCGATGATGCGCAACGTATTGTCCTGCTGCGCCATGATCGAGCAGGACACTTCGGCGATGATGCCATTTGGAAACTTCAATACGGCGGAAGCCCACTCGTCGACGCCGGATTGACCGAGGTAACCGACGCCGGAGACCTTTTCTGGCTCGATGAACGATTTGCCCTCGACAGCCCCGGCGATCAATCGCGCCATGGAGACCGGATAACCACCGACATCGAGGATACCGCCGCCGGCCGTCTCGTTGGAAAAGAGCCGATGTTCGGGCTTGAACGAGCCCATATTGAAGCCGAAGCTCGAACGGATGATGCGCACGTTGCCAATGACGCCGCTCTTGACCAGTTCGACGATCTTGGCCGTCTGCGGATGGACCCGGTACATGAAGCCCTCGCCGGCAAAGACAGCGGCCTTTTTCGCTTCATGATAAATCGCATCGGCATCGAATGCGGAAAGCGCTATCGGCTTTTCGACAAGCACATGCTTGCCGGCGCGGATAGCCTTGATCGCCCATTCGGCATGACCGGTATGAGGCGTTGCGATATAGATCGCGTCAACCTCCGCATCCTCCAGCAGCCCGTCATATCCCTTGACGATGCGGGCGCCGGGAAAGTTGTCTCCAAGCTCCGGCTTTTGCGGGTTGCGGGTAGCAATGGCGACGAGCTTTGCAGTGCGTGAATGCGCAATACCGTCCGCAAATGTGCGGGCGATCGTGCCCGGGCCGATGATACCCCAACGGATCGGTTGGTCTGTGCTCATAGAAAATTCCTCTTCATTGCATAGGTCTTGGGGTGAAGGTGCAGTCAGCGCAGGCGCTTGCCGTGGCTGTCGAACAGAAAAATGTGGCTGACGCTCAGACCGACGCTAAGCGTGTCTCGATTACCGGCTGCGCGCGATTCCGGGCGCTCGATGATGAGCGGCTCGCCGCCTGCCGTTGTCGCGTAGATGTAGCTTGTGTTACCGAGGTGCTCGGCGACGTCGATCGTGACGGTGAGATCCGCCTGCCCTCGCCCGGCATCGACAAAATGCTCCGGCCGGATGCCGAGCGTGACCTCGGCCCCAAGCACGATCGGCCCGCTGATCGGCATGCTCAGGCGCACGTTGCGGTCGCCAGCCAGTGCAACGGTTGCGCTCGAACCATCCCTCTCGATGATCTCGGCCTTGAGGAAGTTCATCTTCGGCGAGCCGACGAAGCCGGCAACGAACTGGTTGGCGGGATCGTCGTAAAGGTCGAGCGGAGCGCCGACCTGCTCGATATTGCCAGCACGCAGGACGACGATCTTGTCGGCCAGCGTCATCGCTTCGGTCTGGTCGTGGGTGACATAGATCATCGTCGTGCCGAGCTGCTTGTGCAGTCGCGAGATCTCGACGCGCATCTGTACACGCAGTTCCGCATCGAGATTCGACAACGGCTCATCGAAGAGGAAGACTTGAGGCTCGCGCACGATGGCGCGGCCAATGGCGACGCGCTGGCGCTGGCCGCCCGAAAGTTGTTTCGGACGCCGCTGCATCAGCTCGTTGATCTGGAGGATGTTGGCTGCGTGCCTGACACGCTTCTCAGTGTCCTGTTTCGGGTTGCCGTTCATGCGCAGACCGAAGCTCAGGTTCTCCTCGACCGTCATGTGCGGGTAGAGCGCATAGGATTGGAAGACCATCGCAATACCACGGTCGGCAGGTTCCACGTCGTTGACGACCTTACCGCCGATATTGATCTCCCCGCCCGAGATATCCTCAAGACCGGCGATCATGCGAAGCAGTGTGGACTTGCCACAGCCCGATGGACCGACGAAGACGACAAACTCGCCATCCCTGACCTCAAGGCTGGCGCCATGGATGATTTCCAGCGCACCGAAGCGCTTGACGACATTTTTCAACGAAAGTTCAGACATCAGGCGTTTTCCCGATTATTTGACTGCGCCGGCCGCAATGCCGGCGATGAAGTGGCGCTGCAAGAACACGAAGACGACCAGAATCGGCGCCGTCAGCATAATCGCGCCCGCCATGATCCCTCCCCAGGATACCTTGGTGAGGCCGATGAGGGTTCCGAGTGCCACGGGTGCCGTCATCATCCCCGGCTTGGAGTTGATAAGCAGCGGCCAGAGATAATTGTTCCAGGAGTGCAGGAAGAGGATAATGGAAAGCGCCGCCATCGTCGGCCTTGCGAGCGGCAGCGCGATCCGAAGGAATATCTGCCATTCCTTGACGCCTTCGACGCGGGCCGCATCGAAGAGCTCCCCTGGCATCATCGAGAAGGCCTGACGCATAAATAGAACGCCGAGCGAGTTGAAGAGTGGCGGGACGATCAAGGCGATCCAGGTGTTTGCCAGCTTGAACTCGCGTGCCACCATAATGAATTGCGGGATGACGACGACGGCAAAGGGCAGCGTAATGGTGCCGAGAATGATGCCGATGACGATCGAGCGCCCAACGAAGCGATAGCGCGCCAGCGCCCAACCCGCCATGGAGGTGAGAAGCACGGACAGGAACGTATAGATCACTGCAACGCCAATTGAGATGAACATCGCGCGGATGAAGTCGGTATCGGCCTGCAAGTTATTGAAATTCGCAATGAAGTTGGTCGAGGGCCATAGCACGATCTCGGGACTGAAGATGCCGAAATCCGGCATCGTCGAGAAGACGAACATCATCCACAGCGGAAACAGCCAGATGATGGCGAGCGGCGTCAGGATGGCGTGGAGGGCGATCTGCCTGACCAGCAGTGATTGGGACTTCGATCTCATTTCGGCTCCCTTCCAATCCAAAGGTTAAAGAGAGAGATCGCCACTGCAAGCGCCGCCATCGTGTAGGCCACAGCCGAGGCATAGCCGAAATTCAGCGAGCGGAAGCCCTCTCGATAAAGGAGAAGGCCAAGCGTTTCCGTTCCACCTCCCGGACCGCCCCTGTTGGTGATGAGAAACGGCTCGGTGAAGAGCTGCATCGTGCCGATGACCGACAGGATGACGCAAAACAGGATGATCGGTTTCAAGAGCGGCAAGGTGATGTGGAAGAACTGCTGTGTCTTGCTGACGCGATCGAGCGTTGCCGCTTCGTAAACATCGTCGGGAATGGATTGCAGGCCCGCAAGAATGATGATCGCGTTGTAGCCGGCCCAGCGCCATGTCACAGCGATGATGATCAGGGTCATGGCAGCGTTGGCATTGTCGAACCAGGAAACGGCTGGAAGGCCGACCAAGGTGATGATCTTGTTGACGATGCCGAAATCGAAGCTGAACATCAGGCGAAAGACCGCAGAATAGGCCACCTCGCCAACGACGACAGGGGCGAAAAAGGCAAAACGGAACAGCGGCCGCGCCTTTAGGAGTGGAGAGTTCAAGAGCACCGCCATCACGGTGGCGATGGCGATCATCACCGGCACTTGGATGACCAGGATGATCAGGGTGTTATAAAGCGCATTGTAGAAGGCCGGATCGCCGAAGAGACGGCCCCAGTTGACGGAAAGACTGAATTTCCACGGATTGACACGGGTATTCTGAAACGAGGTCAGAAACGAACTGATGATCGGCCATATCCAGAAGGTCGCAAAGACCAGGAGATAAGGCGCAAGAAAAGCGTAGGCGTTCCGGTTGCGGATCGGCATTCCATTCTCCTCACAGACGAGACGAGCCATCCCTTAGGATGGGGGCCGGGCGCCACATGACGCCCGGCACCGTTACTCATTTCGCAAGCGGAAGGCCTGTCGCTGTGGCGATTTGCTTTGCGGCATCGTCAAGCGCGGCCTTCGCGTCAGGATAACCGCCGGCAAAGTACTTGGTCTGCGCGGCCCTGTAGATCGAGTCCGCATCCGTCTGAAAGGCCGTGCCGCGGCTTGGAACGATCTTCGGCAGGGTCGACAGGATATCGACCCAGACCTTCTGCCCACCCCAGAAAGGTTGCGGCTCGTTGACAAACGGGTCCTGAACGGCGGTCAACAGCGACGGAACCAGACCAAAGGACTTCAGCATCGTCACCTGGCCTTCATTGGTGCCAAGAGCGTAGTTGATGTAGGTCCAGGCGGCCTCCTTATTCTGCGAGTTGGCGGCGATTGCAAGCGACGAGCCGCCGAGATTTGCTGCATGCGGGCCATCGGCCGTCAGGCTTGGCATCGTATAGACACCCCACTTGCCAGCAAGATCGGGCGAGCCGGATCTGATTGTGCCTTCATACCAGCCGCCATACATCTGGCTGGCGACCTTGCCTGCGGTATTGGCCTGGATCTTCTCATCCCAGATGGCTGCCGTCAGCGTGCCGGCGTCCTTCATCTGCTTGACCTTTTCGAGCGTCGCAACGCAGGCTGGCTGATTGATGGTGATCGTCTGGCCATCCGTCGAGAAGTAGCCGCAGCCCTGCTCGTTGGAAATCATGCGGAACCATTCGCTGTCGCCATTGAAGTCGGCCTGTGCCATGACGACACCGGGATTGGCCGCTGATATCTTCTTCCCAGCCGCGATGAAGTCGTCCCAGGTCTTGATCGTCGACGGATCAACGCCTGCCTTCTCATAAATGTCGCGGCGATAGAATACGGCGACCGGGCCGGAATCCCAGGGCATGGCATAGGCGACGTCGCCGACCTCAAGCTCGGTGCGCTTGAAGTCCGGAAACTTTGCCTGTATCTCCGGCGTGTAGCCAAGTTCTTTCAGGTTGGCGAAGCAATCGGGGAAGCGACTCCAGAAGATTTCCGCCTCGAAATTCTCGACGCTGACGATGTCAGGCAGTCCTTCGCCGCCGGCTGCGCAAGCCGCGAGCATCTTGTCGAAGACCTGCTGGTTGCCGAGATCCTCGACCGTGACCTTGATGTCGGGATGCTGTTTGTTGAAGCCCTCAAGCGTGGACTTCAGCGCCGATGCGGCGATGTTCCAGCTCCAGATGGTGAGATTGCCCGACTGCTGCGCGAATGCAGAACCGGAAGCAAGAAGTGCGACTGCAGCGGTCGCAGCGATAAGCTTGAAGCGCATTGAAAATCCTCCCTTTTCAATTGCCGTCCCTTAGCGAACGCGGCTAGACTATCTGGAAGGGAGCCGCTGTCTCCTAAAAAGGGAACATGGATTTGGCGGAAAGTAAGATCGTAAAGCGGGCTGTCTATCAGCCGGGAGCGAGCAGTATCGAAGGGATGCCGACGGCCCTTCAGATGTTTCACAACCATCCACCTGTGATGCTGATGCCGCACTGGCACGTGCAGGTCGAAGTCAATTATATCATGCAAGGCAGTGTACATTACCGCATCAACGGCCAGAAGATCTCCATGAAGGCAGGCGACATGTGCCTGTTTTGGGGTGGACAACCCCACCAGATGGACGATTGCTCCGAAGACGCGATCTATGCCGGTGGGCACCTTCCGCTCGTCTACTTCTTCCGCATGCGTCTGCCGATTAATATTTCCAGCCGCCTGATGAAAGGCGAGATCCTTTTCACCTCGGCAACGGACGCTGCCGACAGGGAGAACTTTCCCCGCTGGGTTCGCTATGCCAGGTCCGGCGATGCCGCCAAGGCACAACATGCCGTCGACGAGATGCTGTTGCGGGTGGAGCGGATCGCGCTGGAACCCTATTTGATGCTGTCAACACTCGGACCAACGGATGCTGACGATATCGAGCAGTGCTATCCGCAGTCTTCTCGCAGCGTTGCGCGTATGTGCGACTTCATCGCCGTCAATTTCCTGCAGGAAATTGATTCGGTCGATATCGCGCGAGCGGCCGACCTTCATCCGAAATATGCAATGAACCTGTTCAAGAAGACGACCGGCATGACACTCAACAAATATGTCAACCTGCTGCGTCTGTCGCGGGCGCAGGCCATGTTGATGAACGATGAGGCAAATGTCTTGCAGGTTGCCATGGATAGCGGGTTTGGCTCGATCAGCGCCTTTAACAAGTCGTTTCGTCATATCGCGGGCATGTCGCCTTCCGACTTTCGCCGTGACGCGCGCATGGTCACCCAGTATGCGCCTTAAGCGGTGATGGCGCTGTCTCATGGGTTTCGCGTTGTGGCGAAGACTTTGTAGAGAAGCTCGGCGGAGGCCGACAGCTCGCGGTCCTTGAGTTTGATGAGACCGAAGCCCGGGACGGAGATGTCTCCCTCGATCTGCAACGCCTTGACGAGACCGTGCCGTTCGAGAAGTGCGACCACCGGCTCGGCGAAGATGCCGAGCCGTTGGCTCTGCAGAATCAGCAGCATGGTTAAGAGTGCATCGGAGGTTGAAACGACGCTTGCCGGAACGATGCCGTGGCGGCGTATGAAATCATCTATGACCTGGCGCAGGAACGAACCGTGGGGCTGCAGCACCCAGCTTTGGTGCCTGAGGTCATTCTCGGTAACCACGGGCTTGGCCGCTAGCGGATGATCCACGGCTACGATGACGCGCAGCGTCTCCTGCCCGACTGGCAGATAGTCAAACCAGAGCGGGTTCATTCCACTTGGTACACGGCACACGGCAAAGTCCAGCCTGCGGCTCAAGACATCTTCAAGCAGCACGTCGCTGCTGCCGACGGAGATGCTGATGTCGATCGTCGGGTGGGTCTCGAAGATGCGCTTCAGCGCAGGGGCAACGTAATCGGCGGCTGGCGTCATGATCGTACCGAATGCGACACTGCCGCCCTGCCCGGCGGCTGCGACCACCATTTCATATTCTGCGCGCTGCGCTTCGGAAATCAGCATCTTCGCATGGCGAACGATCACCTCGCCCTCAAGGGTCGGTATGAGGCCGCGATTATGGCGCTCGAAGAGCTGATGACCGGACATCTGCTCCAGCTCGTTCAAGGTTCTGGACAGCGCCGGCTGCGAGACACCAAACATTTCCGCGACCACCCCAAGCTTTCCGTGTTCACTGAGCGCCACGAGCATCTTCAAGTGCCGCAGCCTGAACCCGTCCAATCCCATAGTGCCTCCTCGATATAAGCAATTTGCATATCAAAATGCGAAAGACTGATTATACATTCCTTTATCGATCAGCTAAGTGCATGACAGCAACCGCGTCAACGCAAGGAAATTCATCGTGGTAGAGAAGACCCCCTCCCCGAATCAGAATGCAGTTCAAGCGCAGGACGGATCGCGCCAGCTTCGCTCCAAGGCGTGGTTCGACAATCTCGCAAACCCTGACATGACCGCGCTCTACCTTGAGCGTTACATGAACTTCGGTCTCAGCCAGGAAGAGCTGCAGTCGGGACGGCCGATCATCGGTATCGCACAGACGGGCTCCGATCTGTCGCCGTGCAACCGTCACCACATCGAACTCGCCAAGCGCGTCCGCGAAGGTATCCGTGATGCTGGCGGTATCGCGATCGAATTTCCCGTGCATCCGATCCAGGAAACCGGCAAGCGTCCGACCGCGGGTCTCGACCGCAACCTTTCCTATCTCGGCCTCGTCGAGGTTCTCTACGGCTATCCGCTGGATGGCGTTGTCCTGACGATCGGTTGTGACAAGACGACACCGGCCTGTCTCATGGCGGCGGCGACGGTCAACATTCCGGCAATCGCGCTTTCCGTCGGCCCGATGCTGAACGGCTGGTTCCGCGGCGAACGCACAGGCTCTGGCACGATCGTGTGGAAGGCGCGCGAGATGATGGCGCGGGGCGAAATCGATTATCAGGGCTTTGTCAAGCTCGTCGCATCGTCCGCACCATCGACCGGTTATTGCAATACCATGGGTACTGCGACAACGATGAACTCGCTTGCCGAAGCGCTTGGTATGCAGCTGCCGGGCGGCGCAGCAATTCCAGCGCCTTATCGCGACCGTCAGGAAGTTTCCTATGAAACCGGCCTGCGTATCGTCGAAATGGTTCGCGAAGACCTGAAGCCATCGGATATCCTGACCAAGGAAGCCTTCATCAACGCGATCAAGGTCAACTCTGCGATCGGCGGTTCCACCAATGCGCCGATCCATCTCAACGCGCTTGCGCGCCATGTCGGTGTCGAGCTGACGGTCGACGACTGGCAGACCTATGGTGAAGAAATCCCGCTGCTCGTCAACCTGCAGCCGGCCGGCGAATATCTCGGCGAAGATTATTATCATGCCGGTGGCGTTCCCGCCGTCATGGGTGAACTGATCAAGCATGACCACCTCCATACTGGGGCGATGACCGTCAACGGCAAGACCGTCGGCGAGAACTACACCACGGCAACGATCGAAGACGACAAGGTCATTCGCCCGTTCGAGCGTCCGCTCAAGGAGCGCGCCGGTTTCCGCGTGCTGCGCGGCAACCTCTTCTCGTCGGCAATCATGAAGACAAGCGTGATCTCGCCGGAGTTCCGTCAGCGCTATCTCTCCAATCCGAACGATCCGGAAGCTTTCGTCGGCCGCGCCGTCGTCTTCGACGGACCGGAAGATTACCATCATCGCATCGACGATCCGTCGCTGGCGATCGACGCTTCGACGGTCCTATTCATGCGTGGAGCTGGCCCGATTGGCTATCCGGGTGCTGCCGAGGTCGTCAATATGCGGGCACCCGATTATTTGTTGAAGCAGGGCATCAGCTCCCTGCCCTGCATTGGTGACGGTCGCCAGTCCGGCACCTCTGGTTCCCCCTCGATCCTCAACGCGTCGCCCGAAGCGGCAGCCGGTGGCGGGCTTGCACTGCTCAGGACCGGTGACCAGGTTCGCATCGACCTCAAGAAGGGCACCGCCGACATTCTCATCGCCGACGAGGAGCTTGCAGAACGACGCAAGGCGCTAGAGGCCGCCGGCGGCTATGTCTATCCGGAGAGCCAGACGCCCTGGCAGGAAATCCAGCGCACCTATGTCGGCCAGATGGAAACCGGCGCCGTGCTCGAGCCTGCTGTCAAGTACCAGCGCATTGCCCAGACCAAGGGCATTCCGCGCGACAACCACTAAGTCATTGGCGCGCTGGCCGCAGCAAGCGTTATCGAACTTGGTCTGATTGGCCACCAGGGGCGCGATGTCATCTCCGGCATTGCGCCTTTTGTCGTTTTCAAACGAGGACGAGATTCTGGTTTTGACCTTGCCGACCCGCATCTATTCGTTTTTGATCTAGAGCACCTCCATCGCTCGCGTCACGGAAGATATCGATGTCTTACACACTTCTGGATTCTGCCGCCGCCGGCGGGTTGTTTGTCGGTCGTGCCTGGAACCCTGCTGTCCAAGGACCGAGCGTCGTGGTGGTTCGGGACGATCAGCTGGTCGACATCACCTCCAAGGCAGTGCCGACGCTGAGTGCGCTGCTCGAGCAAGCCGACCCTGCGGGCTTCGTTCGCGCCGCGCCTGGCCCCGTGCTCGGCACGCTGGAGGAGGTCGAGGCTATTGGGATAGGAAAGGCTGACTTATCCCGCGTCCATCTGCTTGCTTCAGCCGACCTCCAGGCGATCAAGGCCTGTGGGGTGACGTTTGCTCAGTCGATGATCGAACGGGTGATCGAAGAGAAGGCTGCGGGCAATCCGGATCGCGCCGCCGAGATCCGCGAGCGCGTCAGCACCCTGATCGGCGGCAGCCTCAACAATCTGAAGGCAGGCTCGCCGGAAGCCGCAAAGGTCAAGCAGGCGCTGATCGAAGAAGGCATGTGGTCCCAATATCTCGAGGTCGGCATCGGGCCAGACGCGGAGGTGTTCACGAAGTCACCGGTGCTATCGGCGGTGGGCTGGGGTGCCGATGTGGGCCTGCACCCGATCTCGACCTGGAACAACCCGGAGCCGGAGATCGTGCTTGCTGTCAATAGCCGTGGCGAGATCAAGGGCGCAACGCTCGGCAATGATGTCAACCTGCGCGATGTCGAAGGCCGCTCTGCGCTGCTGCTCGGCAAGGCAAAGGACAACAATGCATCCTGCTCGATAGGTCCATTCATTCGTCTCCTTGATGAGCGCTATGGCCTTGATCAGGTGCGCACGGCCGAACTTGATCTGAAAGTTACAGGGACGGACGGATTCGTTCTTCACGGGAAGAGTTCGATGTCGAAGATCAGCCGTGATCCGACGGATCTCGTCAAGCAGACCTGCGGGCCCCACCATCAGTACCCGGATGGCTTCATGCTGTTTTTGGGGACGCTGTTTGCCCCGACACAGGATCGTGATGCACCAAACCAGGGTTTCACCCATAAGGTGGGCGACGTCGTTGAGATTTCGTCGGCGGGCCTCGGCTTTCTCGTCAATACAGTGCGGCTTTCGACCGAGTGCCCTGCCTGGACATTCGGCATCACCTCACTGATGGCAAATCTTGCAAGGCGGGCGCTTTTGTAGGCGTGATACAGGTGCTACGGCAAACATCAGGAATTCTTGAGCCGCACGGCGTCTGTTCCGACGCGATCGGTCGCATATATGCTTTTTCTTGAAGCTGAACTGTTTGGGTGCGCCATGAAGAAGGCCCTTGCATTGATTGGTGTTTTCGCACTTATCGGATGCACGACGAAGGACTTTTCCTCGCCGGGTCTTGATCCGATTCCCGGCAGCGTCACCTTTGGCGGTCAGCCGCGCACCAAACTGGAGAAATCGCCGCCTGGGTCGACCTTCCCTCACAATTTCATTGACGAGTGGGGCCGCCAGGTCGATGAGACCTATATGATACAACCCGACAGATCCCTGAAGATCGTGCACAGGGAAATCCGACCAATTCGCTTCAACCGTTGATGCCGCGTCTTTTGGGTTAGGCTCTGGTCGGGCGAGCCTCTCGTCCTTTTTGTCAAATGATATTCCGCAAGTAATACGAACTAACGATTGAATTTGGTCGACGGCTAATACACATTTCATAACGGTACTATATACCGGAGGTCGAGCGATGATCGCGACGCCAGCCCGGCACATGGAAACACTGACGATGAATGCAAAGACGCCGAATGCCATTGATACCTATGTCGGTTCTCGCGTGAGGATGCGCAGACAACTGCTCGGTCTTAGCCAGGAAAAGCTGGCGGATCAGATAGGTGTTACATTCCAGCAGGTGCAGAAATACGAAAAGGGCCTGAACCGGATCGGTGCCAGCCGACTGCAACGGATTGCCGACGTGCTGAGCACGTCTCCGAGCTTCTTTTTTCAGCAGGACGATGCTGAACCACAGAACTTGGCCCGACCTGATATGACGGTCGCAGCCGACCCTGTTGCCGAATTCCTGCATTCGAAGGAAGGCCTTGCCCTCAACCGCGCCTTCCTGCAAATCACGGACACGCAGCTGCGCGAGAAGATTGTCGCCTTGGTCAAGGCGATGGCCCAGGCGCAGGAGGGACGTGACGTTGCGACTGGACGATCCAAGCCTGGCGAGACCTTCGCCTGAGCCCGATGCGCTCGTGACGCCTACGCTCGCTCTTCCCACAGTTTTGCGAGTTCGACGAGGGTGGCGACCGCCTTTTCCATGTCCTGCTTGCTGATCCATTCGCGTGGCGAGTGGAAGGCATGACCGCCGGCGAAGATGTTCGGGCATGGCAATCCCATGAAGGAGAGACGCGACCCGTCCGTTCCGCCTCGGATGCTGCCACGCATGGGCGACATGCCAGCGCGCCGAATCGCTTCGATGGCGTTCTCGACGATCTGAGGGTGGCGATCGAGCACGACTTTCATGTTGCGGTACTGCTGCTTGACGAGGAAGGTGTAGGAAGAACCGGGATAGTCGGCCATCACCTCCTGCACCAAGGCTTCAAGTCGTTTCTCCTTGTCGACGAGGCCTGTTTCATCGAAGTCGCGGACAATGAGACTGATCGCTGCCTTCTCCATCGAGCCGGTGACGCCGGTCGGATGGATGAAGCCTTCGCGTCCTTCAGTCGTCTCTGGCGCGGCATTCTTCGGCAGCCGGTCGAGGATCGTGCCCGCGATCTTGATCGCATTTTCCATCTTCCCCTTGGCAAAGCCCGGATGGATAGCGACACCGTTAATCGTGATCTCGACACCATCAGCAGAGAACGTCTCGTCTTCGATGGAACCGGCCGTTTCGCCGTCCATCGTATAGGCGAACTGTGCGCCAAGCTTTGCCAGATCGACCTTGTCGACGCCGCGACCGATTTCCTCGTCCGGCGTGAAAAGCAGCTTGATAGTCCCGTGTTTGATGTGCGGATGGCTTGCGAGGACTTGCGCTGCGGTCATGATCTCGGCAATGCCTGCCTTGTCGTCGGCGCCAAGCAGGGTCGTTCCGTCGGTTGTCACGATATCATTGCCAATCTGGTCTTTGAGGGCCGGGTTGTCGCTGACCCGGATGATCTGCTTCATGTCACCGGAAAGCTGAATGTCTCCACCTTGATAGTTGTGCACGATCTCAGGCTTGACGTTTCTTCCGGTGAAGTCGGGTGCGGTGTCCATATGCGAGCAAAAGCATATGACCGGAACCGCTTTGTCGGTGTTTGCTGCAACGGTTGCATAGACATAGCCGTGTTCGTCCAGGTGAGCATCCGACAGCCCCATCGCCAATAGCTCATCGACCAGCAACCGACCGAGCTCCTTCTGCTTCATCGTTGACGGCTGCGTCGACGATGCAGCGTCTGACTGGGTGTCGATGACGACATAGCGAAGAAAGCGATCGAGGACGGTATCGGTCATGCTGGGTCCATCTTATGTTTGGGGCGCTGCCCTGGTATAGCCTTCGAGGACGCGTTATGAATAGGGGCATCGGTATCCGACAGGTCACTCGCCAACAATGACGGCCTGGCCACATGGGAGGAAGCAACGCGACGACCCGAACGGTGGTCGGACTTAAGTCCGATGAAACCTGAACGCGACTATCTTATTCTAGCCCGGTAAACCAAAAGCATAACGGCAGGAGTGTCGAATGAAAAAAATCATTCTCGTTGCAGCATTTATGGGTGCACTGGCGTCGTGCACAGCCACTGAAAAGGGAACCGCAATCGGGGCCGGCACTGGCGCCATCATCGGCGGCGCCGTCAGCCACAGCTGGGGAGGCGCAGCCATTGGCGCTGTCGCGGGCGGTGTGGCAGGCGCTCTGATCGGGCGTTCGACCGAGCGCCGTGGCTATTGTGTCTATCGTGATCGCTACGGCCGCAGGTATGAGGCACGCTGCTAGAAGCCCGCTGAAGGCCGCCTCCTCTCGTGAGGCGGCCAATCGTTCGCAAGACAAGGAACTAATGGGCGCTTTGTTGTTTCGCCCTTGCGACGATCTGCGTCGGGTTCACGAACTGCAAGGCGAGAACCAGCCAGAACAATGTCGTGACCATATAGACCACCGCCATCGCATCGATCGACTGCCCGGCGCGCACGCCAGAGGCGAAAACCGCATAATAGAGCGAAACCACCAGCGTTTGGGTTGTCGGCCCGGCGATTAAGAAGGTCAACTCGAACATCGCTATCGTGCGCACCAGCACGAGCAGCAATGCAGCCAGCATCCCCGGCAGAAGGAGCGGCAACAGGATGCGGAGGAACAGGCTTGTCGTTCCCGCACCAAAGACCCTCGCGGCTGCTTCGATACGCGGATCGATCTGTTCAATGAAGGGGATCATGACGAGCACGACAAAGGGTAGCGACGGCACGACATTGATCAGCACGACGCCCCAGAAGGTACCGCCAAGCCCCAGCTGGTAAAGGACGGTTGCCAATGGAATGCCGTAGGTCAACGGCGGAATGAGCAATGGCAACAGGAACAGCAGAACGACCAGGCGCTTTCCCGGAAAGTCGCGGCGTGCCAGCGCGTAAGCTGCCGTAACGCCTAAAATTCCGGAGATAAGAACGACGGTAAAGACGATCTCGAAGGTGACAAGAACGACGCTCGACAGCTGGAATTCCTTCCAGGCGCTGAAATACCATCGTGTCGTCCAGCCGGCCGGCAGCCATGTGCCAAGCCAGCGCGTCGCAAAGGAATTGACGATGACGGCGGCGATGACGGCAAGCAGATTGAGGATAAAGAGGATGGCGAGCGCCCAAATGGTGAAGCGCCAGATCTTCGAGGTGAGACCCTGATCTCGGATCATGACTAGCCTTTCGTGCCGCCGGCGGGGCCGCGGTAAAAGAGGGATCGTGTGGCCAAAACAGCAAGCACGACGACCAGCTCCACGCCGCCCATGATCAGCGCAATCGCCGAACCGAGTGAATGATCATATTGTTCGAAGGCTGCCTGATAGGCGGCAATCGAGATGACGCGTGTCGGGCCGGCGGGCGCCCCGAGTAGGACAGCAGACGGGAAGACTGCAAACGCCTGCACGAAGGCGAGGCAGAAGGTGACGGCGAGCCCCGGGACGAGCAGTGGCAGAAAGACGCGGAAAAAGCGCTGGCGCGGTCCGGCACCCAGTGTCGCCGCCGCCTGCTCGATCGCCGGATCGATGCCGGTCACGTAAGACAGCGTCAAAAGAAAGGCGAACGGAAAGCCGGTGATCAGCAGCGACGCAAAGACGCCCCAGTAATTGTTTGTCAGCTTTACCGGCGCGTCGAGTATGCCGAGCATCAGTAGCGTATGATTGAACCAGCCGCGCGGCCCGAGAAACGTTAAAAGCCCGTCGGCGACGAAGACTGTACCGAGCGTGATCGGCAGGACGAGAATGGTGGTGAGCAGCCGCTGTCTGCGCATCAGGCGGACCCGCAGCGCGACCGGCACGGCGAAGGCGAGATTGATGACAGTCACCGGCAGCGCCAACCACATTGTCGCGGCGATCGTCTGGTATTGAAACGGATCGGTGAAAAACTTCGCGTAATTGGCGTACCACGCGCCCTCCTTTGGCAGGAGGGAATCGGCCACCCCGTAGCAAAACGGGTAGACGAACAGTGCGATCATGAAGATCAACCCAGGCAGCAAAAGGAGCGTCGTGCCATCGAGACCTCGCGCGCCAAGCCGTGTTTGCAGCGACGGTCCGCTCATCGCGCCGCCCCTGCAAAGATAAGGGCCCGGCCGGCAGCCGGTTGCAGTCTGGTCGATGCTCCGCGCGCCAACGGCTCATCTGCCCGGAAATAGAGTTCGGAACCGTCGGATGCCTGCGCCATTCCAAAGAAGGCCCGCCCGCGATATTCCATACTGCTGACCGTGGCAGCGATCCCCTCGCCGCTCGAGGCGACAAGATCTTCCGGGCGGACGGACAGGATGGCTGCGTCGCCGACGTTAAGCGGCGCGCGCATTGTTCCGACCATCCGGGCGCCGGCAACCTCAATCTCGGCTTCGTCGATCGACACGCGTGTAATGCGGCCCGCAACGCGCGTCCTGAAGCCCATGAAATCCGCAACTTCGACATTGACGGGACGCTGATAGAGATCCTGAGGTGAGCCGATCTGTTCGATGTTGCCCTGGCTCATGACGACGATGCGATCGGCAAGTGACAGCGCCTCGTCCTGGTCATGCGTAACATAGATGGTCGTGGAGCCGATCTGGTCATGGATGCCGCGAATTTCGGCGCGCATCTCAAGCCGAAGTTTCGCGTCGAGGTTCGAGAGCGGTTCGTCCATCAACACGACCGGTGGGCGAATGACGATGGCGCGCGCGATCGCCACGCGCTGCTGTTGACCACCGGAAAGCTGGCCTGGCAACTTGTCGGCCTGGCTTTCAAGGCGCACGAGCGCAAGGGCATCGCGGATGCGCCGATCGGCTTCCGGACCTTTTATACCCTGCATTGAAAGCCCGAATCCGACGTTCTTGCGCACGCTCATATGTGGAAATAGTGCGTAGCTCTGGAACACCATGCCGAAGCCGCGGCGTTCGGGTTCGAGCTGGTCGATGCGTGTGCCGCCAAGGCGAATTTCGCCGCCGGTCAGCGCCAACAGACCGGCGATGCAGTTCAGCGCTGTCGACTTACCGCAGCCGGACGGACCAAGCAGGGCGACAAATTCTCCAGGCTCGATCGCAAGATCGATGCCGTTCAAGGCGTTGAACGCCCCGAATGCGCGTCGCATCCCATCAAGTTCCAGGCGTACGTTCTTGCGCGTCGGCGCGACGGCATTCGATACCGAGGTCAAAACCAATCTCCATCTGCACAATGAGGTTGTCGGCCCGAGATCCGATCCCGGGCCGACCGATGTCATTATCAGCCCTTCTTGGCGCCGATCTTCTCGTCCCAGATGCGGAAGGCTTCGACGAGCTGCTTCGGCTCCAGCGGAACCTCCAGCGGATTGTTGGCGATCCACTCGGCATATTCGGGCCGGCCGAATTCCTTGATCGTGTCCTGGCTTTCCTGCGGCGCCATATCAAGGGTGACGTCCTTGACGGCCGGACCCGGGTAGAAATAGCCCGCATCATAGGCGATCGCCTGCTGCTTGGGCTGCAGGATGTAGTTGAGGACGTCGATCAGAACGCCGATCTTCTCGTCTGAAACACCTTTCGGGATCACGGCGTAATGGGCATCGGTGACCCAATGGAAGCCATCGAGCTTCTGCACCTTCGCCTCGGCTGGAACGATGCCGAGTGCGCGCGGATTGATGTCCCAGCCGGTGGTCGAAACGACGATATCGCGCGTCCCCTCGCCAAGTTCCTTCATCACCTGGCCAGTGCCGGTCGGATAGTACTCAATGTGCTCGCCGAGCGCGGCAAGATAGTCCCACGTCTTTGCCCAGCCCTTGGCAGGATCGCGAGGGTCGCTATCCCCAAGCAGATAGGGAAGTCCCATGAGGAAGGTGCGGCCCGGACCGGAATTGGCTGGCCGGGCATAGATGAAGCGGTTCTTGTTCGCCTTTGCCCAGTCAAGCAGCTCCTGCGCCGATTTCGGCGGCGTCGGTACCTTGTCGGGCATATATTCGATGAGTGGGCCGGATGGGTAATAGGTGATGACGACGCCCTGATCCTTGGCAAGAGCCTGCATCTTGAAAGCCTGCGGCTGCAGGATCTGCTCGAGATTGGGAAGGTCCGACTTATGTGCTGCGAGATCGATCCAGAGGCCCTGATCAAGACCCGCTGACAGCGCATCCGTACCGGTCAGAACGAGATCGATATCGACCTTTCCAGCGGCCTGCTGGGCCTTGATTTTACCGGGCAGCTCCGGGGCCGGCGCCTTTGTGAAGGCGAAGCTGGAGACCCATTCGGGCTTTTCGGCGGCATAGGCCTCGAACATGCCCTGGGTCAGCGCCAGATTGCCGGCAACGTCCGCGATCGTGATGGTGACGGGGCTTGCCGGTTTCTTTGCCTGGGCAAAGACCTTGAGCGGCAACATGGTCGCGACGGCGGCGCTTGCGGTTGTGCCGACAAATGTTCTGCGGGTGATTTTCATTTCTGTTTCTCCTCCTCTTTGTTGCCGGACGCGCCAATGACAGGCGTCCTTTGGCTGGTCACGACGGGGACCGACCGTATCCGTTTAACGTCTGAAGCCTCCCTGAAATGATTGCCAAAAACACCATTCCTCCACAGTGCGCCTTGGCAGCTGCAACAAATTGATATACTAGTATGCACGACCAAGTCAACGTCAGGGCACCTTATGCAGGCAGCAGCTGTTTCCGTTCCTCCCGCCGCAGCTTTTTCAGCCGAAAGGCCAGCCAAGCTTCGCCGCGTGACAACGGCCGACGCCATCTTCGATCGACTCTACGCGGATATTCTCGCTCTGCGGATACCGCCCGGAATGCAGTTGCAGGAAAAGCGGATTGCCGAAGAGTTTGCGGTCAGTCGCACACCGGTCCGAGAAGCTTTGTTGCGGCTGTCAGAGGGCGGACTTGTCGACATCTACCCGCAATCCGGCACGGTCGTGTCGCGGGTGCCGGTTTCTGCGATCCCCGAGGCTGTCGTGGTTCGCAAATCACTTGAGGGCACGACGGTGGAGCGCGCTGCCGAAATTGCGACGACAGCCGATATTGGCCGCCTGAACTCCATCATTGCGCGACAGCAATCGCTTGCCGCCCTCGGCGAGACCTCGGCGTTTCACGAAGAGGACGAGGCCTTTCACGAGGCTATTGCCGGCATTGCCGGCTATCCCGGCATCTGGACAATCCTCAAGAGCGTCAAGGTGCAGATCGACAGGGCGCGGCGCCTGACGCTGCCGGCACTTGGCCGCATGGACAATGTCGTGCACGAGCACGAGCTCATCCGCGACGCGATCGCTGCCCATGACCAGGAGACAGCACGCAGGGCGATGATGCACCATCTGAGCGCCGTCATCCCTGACGTCGCCGAGCTTCGCACCCAATATCCAGACTATTTCTGCTGAGCAGATCGGAAAACAACGACATAGAACGTAGGGAGGAACAGATGCGCCAAGGTTGGAGATGGTTTGGGCCGGAGGCACCCGTAACGCTTGACGAGGTGCGTCAGACCGGAGCCACGAATATCGTTTCGTCGCTGCACCAGGTCCCAATCGGCCGCGCCTGGACGGAAGGCGAGGTCCGTGAGCGTCAGGCACTGATCGAAACGACGCCGGCCGGGCGTTCGCGACTGACCTGGTCGGTCGTCGAGAGCATCCCGATCCCCGATGCGGTGAAGCGCAATGGCGCACGCGCGACGGCAGAAATCGAGGCCTGGATTGCCAGCCTTGAGGCTGTTGCAGCCTGCGGTATACCCATCGTCTGCTACAACTTCATGCCTGTGGTCGACTGGACGCGCACCGAACTCGACCATGTGATCGATAGCGGTGCGACCGCCATGCGTTTCGATCATGAGAAGTTCGCCGCGTTTGATCTTTTTGTTTTAAAGCGTGCCGGCGCCGAACAGCAATACTCTCCTGCGGACATGGCCCGTGCGCGCGAAGTGTTCGATGCGATGAGCGAAGCCGAGGTCGCGGAGATCACGCGGATCATAACCTCCGCCCTGCCCGGATCGACAACCGAACCGCTGACGATCCCGCAGTTTCGTGAAAGGCTTGCCGCCTACGCCGGCATCGACGCTGCCAAGCTGCGCCAGCACCTGATCGAATTTCTGCAGGCCGTGACGCCAGCGGCCGAAGCCCGCGGCGTCAAGCTGACGTTGCATCCGGACGATCCGCCGCGCTCCCTCTTCGGTCTGCCACGCATCGCTTCGACAGCTGACGACTATGCCGCACTGTTCGAAGCGGTCCCTTCAGAAGCAAACGGCATGTGCTACTGCACCGGCAGCCTTGGCGTGCGCGCCGACAATGATCTGCCGGCAATCGCCCGTCGCTTTGCGTCGCGTATCCATTTTGCGCATCTGCGCGCAACCAAGCGCGAGGGCGATGGCCGCACCTTCCATGAAAGCGCACACCTGGAGGGCGACGTCGACATGGTTGCGGTTCTCAAGGAACTTGTCGCCGAAGATCGGCGACGGCCGGCAAACGAGACGATCGTGTTCCGCTCCGACCACGGCCATCGCATGCTCGATGACCTCAACAAGAACGTGACGCCCGGCTATCCTGCAATTGGGCGTTTGCGCGGCCTGGCGGAGCTTCGCGGCATACTCTACGCGCTCGGCGCGCAGCCGACATGATGGCGCCTGCTCTAGGACGACAAGAGATCTTTGCAGATAAAGGCGTTTCCTGCTGCCCGTGACATGGCTGCTGCTCGACGTCGATCAGACGCAGGTAAATCGCCTGAAGTAGGCACTTCAGGCGGTATGCAAATCATGTCAATCGAACCGCGGGTCTCCAGGACTTTTAAGTGCTGGAAGCAATTCGGATGCCGACGCGGAAGATGGCTTGTTAAACAAACGCATGGGTCTTGCGCCATGCAGCCATAAAATTCAGAGTCGCTATATCTAAAATGCCGTCAGATTAATTCACCGGTTATTTGCGCCGAAGCTGTCAAATATAGTGACCACTGCAATAGCTCCGTTAAATCGATGACTCCGCAATTTCGATTTCGCCCAGACGCAATAGTCCCGCATCTCAAGAATGCAACGCTCGGCGCCCTGACCTCGGCAGGTGTGATGACCGGGGTCGTTTGCTTGTTAAGCGTGCTCGTTCCCGAACGCCCGTTTTGGGCAGAATTGGCCGCTGTGGGTTTGATATCGGCGGCTGCCACATTTCCCCTGCAATTTGCCCTTCACCGAAACAAAAAAGCGCTTCGTGATCTCCAGAAAGTACTTCAACACGACCTCCATCATGATCCCGCCACAGTGACACTGTGCGCCGACGAATTTGCGACCTCGGTCGAGCGTCTAATAGACCGCCGGCGCGTAAGCACCACGGAAAGCCAGGATGGCGTCATGCTCGTCGTCAAGGTCGGCAATTTCGATGACATCGGTCGCCGCTATGGACCAAAATGGGCGGATACGCTGCTTCAATCGGTTGCTCGGATCGTCCATTCTTCCGTGCGCCATGGTGATCTCGTTGCCCGCCTTGCATCCGACGAACTCGGGATTTATCTGCCAAGCACAACAACGGACAATGTCAGCGACATCTGCGAGCGCATCCGCGCTCGGGTGCACGAAACCACCTTCATAGCTGGACAAGAGCGGCAGATATCCGTAACGGTGCGGTTTGGCGGCACCAGGGTCGGGGACCAGTCCGCCTTCCAGGCACTCCGCGAGGCTGCCAACAGCGCCGCCCTCGCGGAGGAAAAGGCCGGTCCCGTCCTTTTGCGGGAATTGTTTTCGTAAAGAAGCTTTCGCACCTGCCCAGAATCTGTCGGCAACGTGCCGCGCAGGTGTCGGCATGCGCCAACGAGCAGCAACCCAGGAAAATCCGTCCGAGGACCTGTCAAGAGACCACTTCCAATGCGGCGCGGCCTACGCCCGCTGCGAGCGTAGATTGAGGAAAACAGGTGAAGCACGAAATTGGCTCATGAGCTCGCGCCTGCGCTTCCTTCGAGGTATCGCAACGGCAACGCGCAGAATGGCATCGGTTCGTCGAGAGTGCTGGGCAGCAGGTCTCGGGCCGGGCCTTGAGGCGACGGGCATACCCGCTCCATCACATCCACGGCGACCTGGCCCCGGTTCAAAGTTACGGCGACCCTCTTGCCACCCCACCGCCGGCAATCGTTTCGGTGGCCGCGACTCCGGCTGCGCTTAAGACGCCGCAGCGCCAGACGCTATAGACCGGTTGTGTATCCCAGTCGTAGTAGAAGGCTGCTTCCAGCCGCCCTTCCTCCATCATCTTTGAGAAGGCGCGGCGCACGGCGCGGACCGCCTTTTCCCGCTCACCGTCGTCGAGCGGGCAGGAAAGCGCGGTGTTGGCAATACCCCATTCGGTCACCCAGCACGGCCTGCCCTGCCCTTCAGGCTGGCAAAAATCGAGGAGCCTCGTCACATAGCGCGCAAGCGCCGCCTCACCTTTTCGCCCAGGGTAGATATGGATGCCGTAGCCATCGATGAGCGCATCGATGCCCCGCCCCCGCAGAAGCGAGATAAGTACCGACGGATCGAGCCGTTCCATGCCACGGCGATCTGCCTCGGCAGTGCCGGCATCGGAAAGCCCGGCTGAAATCAGAAGTGCGTCGCCGCTATGCACCGTCGCCCGCAATTCTTCCCGGGTGACGCGGACGGTGCCTATATAGGTGTCGAGGCCGCGCTCGAACGCCGAGCGATCTGCGACGTCCGAAACCTTGCGTGGCGTACGCCGTCCAGGGTTTTGATAGACGAGGAGGTCGCCATTGTAGGCGCTGTAATTTATCTCGTTTCCGGGCTCGACGGCGTCGATGCGGATGCCCAGGCCGTCAATACGGCGAAGCGCCGCGCGCAGGTGCTCACGGTAACGATCGAGGTCCAGATCCGAAAGCCGATGAACGTCCCAGACGTGACCGAAACCGGTGCGAGGGCGCGTCTCCGGCGGATAGTAGTCCCTGTTTTCGAGCTGGATCTCGAGGAGGATCTTCAGGCCGAGCCGGTTTGCAATCTTGAGCGCTTCGATGCTTTTGTCCACCGGTCTCGACAGCGAAAGTCGGACATGGGTGATGCCGCTTGCCGCTATCTCCTTCAGTATGCGCTCCTGATCGGCGCGCGAAAGCCAGGCAAGGTTTACCCGGTTAATGCCGATGCGATCGGGGAGCCCATCGGCCGCGTCCGCCGGCGGTGCCGGGGCTAAGGCCCAAAGTGTCGAAAGCGCGCAAGCAAGGAGCGCACGCATTCGTGGCCTCACCGTCATCTGCTCAAAGTCCGATCTGCCCCAGAGCATTTCGGAAGTTCGCCTCGCAGGCGCAATAGCGGTCAATCACAGCCTGTGTATCGATCTTGCCGAGGAAATTGGCGAGATAGGCGCGCTTGTCCGCTTCCCTGTTCCAAGTGGCCGCCTCGATATATGGGAAGCCGATGAACTCCAGCATTTCCCGCATTCGGTCGTCGACCGCGATCATGAGCGCGGGCGTGCCGGCCTGCATGCCGATAATGCAGCCGTGGAAGCGACGACCGAAGCAGAGATCGCGCGCCGACATTGCGGTGCGCCACTGGTTCGTGTCGAAATAGACCAGCAGCTCGTAGTTCCGCTGCCATTTCTCCGAATGCTTGTATTCGGTCCTCCCGGTGATACGCCCGCTCGCCCGGTCATAGACTATGTCGTTGTCGTCTCCTGTCAGGGAGAGATTGTAGGCAACCACTTCGTCCTGAACGACATAGCTTGCGACGCTGTCTGGCTTGAGCAGCGCGTGGGCATCGACGATCGTGTCTGCAACGCTGCCGAGATAGCCGCCGAAGGCGATCTTCTGGGCTTCCGCCAGCCCCGGATTGGCAAGCGCCGAAAGCGAGCGCTTCATGTCATTCGGCGAGAAGTAGAGCGATGGGCAGCCGGTTGGCTTGACGAACTTCATTCCCTGCTCCCTCAGGAACTCGGCGGTGAAATAGCCGCGTGTGAGGAAGAAGCTTTCCTTGTTTCTCAAGACCTCCAGGAATTTTAGCGTGCCAGCCGGCAGCTGCTCCTTCAGACCCTCCTTGCGCTGGATGCCGATGCCCATTACCACGACCGGCATCTTCAGCTTGGCGAAGATCTCCGCTTCAAGGTCAGCGGAATAGCCAGGCCGCAGGAGATTGGCGGAGGCGAAGACGCACAGGTCGAATTCGCGGTTCACGCGTTCGTAGAGCTCGTTCGAATCCCGGTTGTTGGCGAGATGCCAGAACGGCAGATAGGTGACGTCGTGGCCGCGCAGGCTTTCGGCCGCCCCTTCGCCGATCAGGTAGTTGCCGGTGTTGGCGATCTTCCTGACTTGCGAGATCAGGTCTTTTCTGGTGCGGGCCTCGTCGAAATAGGGCCGGTGGATGACGGTCGTGCCGGCGACGTCCGCAATCGTTCGCTGCAGATAGGATGGGATTCCCGTAAGCAAGATACGCATAACTGTCCTTTGAACCGAAAAGAGATGATGGGGCCGCTAGTGTCCGATGCCGATTTCACGAAGCGTGGTGCGGAAGGCGCGTTCGCGGTCGGAATACCGGTCGACAAGTTCGCTCGTGTTGAGCTTTGCCAGATGATCGGCCACGAACTCGGCGCGATTTTCCGCCTTGTCGATCTCGGTGATGTCGACGGCGGGCAGGCCGGTGAAGCCGAGCATCTCGCGCATGCGATCGTCCACCGCCACCATCAGGCTCGGCACCGCCGCCTGCATGGCGATAATCGATCCGTGGAAGCGACGGCCGAGATTGAAGTCCATCGACGAGGCCCAGGCGCGCCACTGGTTGGTGTCGTAGAAAGTGCGAACCTCGAAGCGCTGCTTCTCCCGCTCCGTGCCGGGATAGGCCAGATCGCCGATCATCAGGCCCGATGCGGAATCATAGACGCGCCCCTCGTCGTTGGGCTCCACCTTCATGTCGAAGTGGAGAAACTCGTCCTGCACGACGTATTGCGGAACGGTGTCGTATGGGGCCAGCGCATTGGCGTCGAGGATCGCATCCTGATTGCCGCCGAGGTAACCTGAAAAGATCGTCCGCGCCTTGCCGATTTTTACGCTAGACAGCTTCGTCATCGATCGGCGCATGTTGTCCGGCATGAAATAGACGGAAGGGCAACCGGTCGGGCGCACGAAGGAGAAGCCCTGGTCCTTCAGGAAGCCGGCCGACTCGTGGCCGCGCGTCAGGAAGTAGTGCTCACGCTCCTTCAAGACGGCCAGGAGCCGCTTCGTTCCTTCCGGAAGATTGTTTTCCAGATCCTTGCGGTTTTGCAGGCCGATGCCCAGCATGACGATCGGCATGTTCAGCCGACTGAGGACCTCAGCCTCGGCGTCCGCGGAGAGCCCCTTGCGCAACAGGTTTGCACAGGTGAAGACGCAGATGTCGAAGTTGGCGTTGAACTCGTCGAACCCGCCGCCGTTCTTGCTCAAATTGTAGAGATGCCAGAAGGGAACCTGCTTTGCATGCGGCGCAAGCGCGCGCAGGGCACCCTCACCGATGAGGTAGTTGCCGGTGTTGCTGATGTTGCGCAGTTCCTGCAGGAAATCCTCTTTCGATTCCGGCTGCTTCTGCCGCTCCGCATAGGAGACGGACAGGCCATGGGCGCCATTGGCAAGGCGCGTGTAGTGACCAGGAATACCCGTCACGAGAATTCGTGGACGCATTCGACTAGACCTTTCTGTTTCAGGGAGCGGCCCGGCAATCAGCCGATCGCCGCGACCACGGGATTTGTCACTGGCGGCTCGCCAAAGACTGCAGCGCGCGACAGTGATGAGTTGTTCACGCAGCGATCGCTCCACGCGATGAAGTCCGTGAAGGAAGACGCCCATGACCGGCGTGCAGCAGTCCGGAGGCAGCCCTCCATGAGCGGAGCGAGCCTGTCGCGATTGTGTGCGAGCTCTTCGATGATGCGCGCCATCTCCCTCACCACCTGAGGATCCGAAGCCGCGTTGACGAGTATGCCGTCCTCACCGTCGGAAATGAGTTCGTCCACCGCGCCGACCGCAGTCGCGATCGGTACGCAGCCAAGCTGCTGCGCCTCGGCGATCATCAGCGGCGCGCCCTCCCAGCGTGACGGCATGACGAGAATGTCGGCCCAGCCCAGCGCCTTGATAAGATCCTTGCTGGCGAAGACGGGAGGACGCACGTCGACGCCAAGGTCCTTCAATCGTTCGCTCCAGGACAAGCTGGAATCGGCGAGGATTTCCCCGCCAATGGCCCGGGCGTCGAAGGAGACATTGGAGGCCCGCAGTTCCGCGAGCGTCGCCGCCAGGCGATCGATGCCCTTCTGCTGATCGAGCCGCCCCATGTAGAGAAGCCGCAAGCGGTCGTCCTTGCGCTCGATCCGCCTGACGGCCAGAACCTCCGCCAGGGCCTTAGGCGGCACCGTGAAACTCGCACCATTGGCAACGGCGAAAACTTTCTCGTGCGGGACGCCATAGCTATGCAGATAGATCTTGAGCTGTTCGGAGCAGGTCAGGAAGGCATCGTAGCAATGCTCGTGGGCAATCGCTGCAAAGGGCTGCCCGGCGGGCCTCTTGAATGACGTATTGTCGACGACGTGAAGATAGCAAGCGGTGCGCGTGCCTTCGGAGCGCAGTCGCGCGATGATGGGATGGACGGCCATCACATGGTTGTTGATGACGAGGTCGAAGCCGGAAAGCTGTCCCTTGAGCGCCTCCCAGTCGACCGAATGCCCCTCGGCAATAAAGTCCTGCCCCAGGAAGGAACCAGACCCTCCCCAGGCCGGAATTCCCGCGTCCCAGAAGTGAATGTAGTCGAAGCTGGAATCGAATTCATCGATTACGTCCATCCGCGACGTGCCGAGCACGAAGAGATGGGTCTCGTAACCCGCCGCCTTCAATTCCCGGGCGGCCGCGTAGACGACTTTCTCGGCCCCCCCGAACGACGCGTTCGGCACGAGCAGTGCTACCGTCCGCTTGCCTTCGCTATGCCCGAGGGGCAGAACGGGCCCCCCCCCGACTTCCTTGCGCAGCGCCTTGTGCAGATCGGCGTAGGGCACGAGTCGTGCCGGACGCCAGGTCCACCGCCTGCCCGCCGTCTCGCGTAGCGGACTGGCGGCAATCGCGTTGACGCAATTGATCATCACCTGCTGAGGTGTAATGAGAGAGCGGCGCGGAAGGCTTCTTGGAAAAGGGAAGCGCACTTTCAGAACAGTCGATGTCGGCCATACTTGCTGGCTGGCGATCGAAGCGAACCAGTCCACCGCATTGTTCTGGACCACGTCCTGGATGAGCCGGGTCGAAAGGAAGATGAGATCGGCAGAGCCCATTCGTTCTCCGCCCGCTCCATGAACGATCGGCTCAATCTTGCGCTGAGCGGCATCGTTGGCGAGCTGTACGAAGACGACGTTGCTGCTCTCGCTCAAGCGCTCAAGGTGGGCGAGCACGTTCGGCAGCATGCGCGAACGCCGGAGGAGGTCGAGCGCCGCGCCGCTTCCGGCGACCATGAACGGCGGGAAGTGTTCATTGTCGGGTTCGCCTATGTTGGCCCAAAACGCCGGGATGATATCGTCGAGACGAAGCATCGTCGGTGGCTTGGTGGGATCGGTGAAGAAGGAGATCGCAGTATCTTCCGTTCGCGCAAACAGGTAGCGCGGGCACTCCTCATGTTCGAAATCGACCAGCATCGGTCGCTGGAACAACATTTTGTGGCGTTTGCGCAGGAAGCTTACCGACGTGGCGCGGTCTCGGTTCGCCTCCTTGAAGCGGCTCTCCGCCCGCAGCCTGTATTCGAAGACCGTGTCGTGGCAGGGCGTGCCGACGAAGCCATGCTCGATGCAGGACAGCCAGAACTCCCAATCCTCGAACCCGTTCTGCCTGTCGTCGTTGAAGCGAACACCCGTCTGGAAAACCTCGATCGAGATCATCGATCCGGTATCGCAGATATTGTCGGTGATGCAGTGGACCAGCCGCGAATAGCGGTTGCCGTAATGGGCACGCCAGCTGACCGAAAACGTGTCGATATTGGTGTAGACCCACCCGCAACCACTGGATTGGAGCTGCCGGTAAAGCGTCTGGATGGTACCTGGAAGGACGCGATTGTCGGCATCCAGGAAATAGACAGCCTTCGTTTCGGGAAAATGCTCGAGAACGTATTCGATTGCGCGATTGCGTGCGCGGCCCGGCCCGGCGTTCTGGCCGATCACGACATGGACGCAAGGATGGGCCGCGGCGTAGAGCAACAGTTGATCGAACGTTTCATGCCTCGGATCCCCATCGACCGAGATGACGATGACGACCTGGCAGCCGCTTAGATTTGAGGCAAGTACGGATTCGATTGCCTCAAGGGCGAGTGCGGCGTGACCATAGAGGGGCATGGCCACGGCGATCAGATCGGGCAGCTCCCTATGCGTGGACATCGGCGGCCTCCGTCGATTGCTTGACCAGCCTGAACCCGAACACCTTGAGCCAGGAGAAATCGACCGAATCCGTCACTGCGCGGCTGAGAATCATCAGATCCATCGGACCGCGGACCGGCTCCTCCAGCTGGATATTGATGTTGACGACCTGGTTGGAGGTGACTTCGCGCCATCCGCTGAAGAATGCTGATGGCCTGGCCGCGCCCTTTCGCGCAAGCTCGGCCACTTCGGAACGCGCGTTCGAATTCGCCGGAGCGAGCAGGAAGCTGACCGCCGCGGGCTGACCCTCCGGATGATCGATGACGGCGCTTGCCGAGAAGGATATCGTTCCAGGCTCGACGGCGCGACTGACCGCGCCCGCAGATATGCCGCTCGGCAACGGGTGGCAGACGATGGCATGCTCATGCTGAAGAAACCGCACGGTTTGGAATTCCGGGACGATGGGGGTGACCGAAACGTCCGCGATCTGGCTCAACGTGTCGACCGCCAAGCGATAATCGACGATGAACTGGCCTTCGAGCAGGTTGCTCGGCGCAATCATGTTGGGTGCGCTGGCGGGCTTGACGCCGGGCAGTCCCGTGAACACCTTGAACGCCAGCGGGCGCAGGTCGAGATCCGGATGCGGAAGTTCCGACCGCGCCGAATAGCGCTCGCCGGCGATCGGATAGCCGAGTGAAACGCCGGCAGTCTCGGGTCCGGTCGCGGAGATGCGCAGCCGAAGCGTGCGCGCCGCCCCACCGCAGGCACGGGGCAACGAGAAGAAGTTCCAGTTCGGCACGAGCTGCGCATAGGGTACGGTCCACTCGGCCACCCCTTCGCCGCTCTCGAGATAGCTCAGCGCGACGACAAGCTCTCCACTGACCCTGGGCACCGAATGCAGGTGAAGAGCGAACCCGGCCACGCCAAGGCTGGATACCGGCAGCAATTGCTCGACAAAGGCGGTGGCAAGCAACTGCCCGATCCCGTCGTCCTTGGGATCGGCATAGGGATCGTGGGAGAAAATCTCGGAAACCGGCTCCCAGTTTCGCGCCTGAAACGCATCTTCCAGCACCCGGTAGTTTTCCAGCAACGTTTCGCGCTCCCGGCGCAAGATCGCGAGCTCCGAGGTGATCGAGGCGCTGTACTGGGCGAGCCGGCCGACGCCACCTTCGGCCAACGCCCGCAGAAGCGCAAAACTGTCCGACTTGTTGATTGGATCAAGCCGCTGGAGGGGAACCGTTGGGACCGTTCCCAGCGATCCAAGCAGCCCCAGGCGCTCCTCAAGATCCGCCTCACCCTCGTCCGAAAAGGCGACGGCGATCAATGGAAATGCATTCTGCAATGTCGCTGGAGGGTGATCATTGTCTGCGAGTTGAACGATGAGATGCTCGATATCGCTGCCTTCGAAGCATGACCGATCCCGATGCGATGCCGCTATCAACTTTCTCGTCGCCAGTCGTTTTCCAATGCCGGAGGACATCAACTCTCGCACTTACGGCCTCTGAAGAATTATTTGGGAACAAACCAAAGACACCCGACGATCAGTCTCTTGCTCAAATCATCATTGCGTCATTTTAAAGAGGCTAACAACTAAGATTGCGGTGCACAATAATAAAATTCGATGGCATACAAGAAAAGAGCTTCAGATATACTTTAAAAATCAAAGTAATAATTGATTATTTTCGCTCATCCTTGGTGAAAAAGCGATTTCCCGACCAATCCCTCAAGAATATGTCGTTGGCGATCCAGGCAATCCGCCAGCCTGAAACGTGATTCGACCGTCCGGCGTGCCGCTGCGCGCATCCCGAAATAGCGTTGAGGCTCGTTCAGGGCGCCGAGAATAGCCTTTGCGAGCGCGTCCGTGTCAAAAAATGGTACCAAAAGGCCGTTCCGTCCGTCGCGTATAACTTCCTGGACAGGGGCGGTATCCGATCCGATGACCAGGGCGCCGCACGCCATCGCCTCCAGCACCGACCAGGACAAAACGAAGGGATAGGTCAAGTAGAGGTGCGCGGACGATATCTGGTAAAGTCGCCGCAACACCGAATGCGGCACCACGCCAGGGAAGAGGATATTCTCCCGAGGCACGTCCAGCGTCTGAAGGAGATGGTCTTTCCAGGCGCCGCCGCCGGGCGGCGGCAGGCCATAGCTGACGCCATTTCCGCCGACGAAAACGAACAGCGCATCGCGACATTGCTGTGCAACCTTGGCGGCAGCCTCCAAAACCTGTGGAAATCCGCGGTACGGCTCGAGGTCGCGCGCGACAAAGGTGACAATGGGAGGCCCGCCGGCAGTGAGCATACGTCCATCTGGAAGCGTGACCGAAGCTGCCGGGTCCGGTCGAAACCACGCTGTATCGATACCCTCGTGGCATACCGAAATGCGCGAATGGGCATCGGCGGGATACAGGCTTTTCTGCCAATGGGTGGGGCTGATACCCGCCTCAATGGCCTCAAGCGACAAGAGTTGCGCGATATTGCGCAGGCGCAGCCTCTTGCGCGTCTCCAGATCAGGCTGATCCTCGAGGGAGAACCCGATGTCGGCGCCTTCCGACCGGTAGAAGAACTCGCAATATCCCAATGCGGGGACCTGTGGCAGCACGTCTTTCAAGAACATCATACTGCCCCAACCGATATGGCCGACGACAACCTCGGGCGCCAGCCCCTGCCGCACCATGACGTCGAGCGTTTCGGCAACACGATGGCCGATTCGCGCGTGGTGATCGGGAATGCCCATGTGGCGGGCCATGTGCGGATTTGCGCGCGGGCCCGATTCCGTTCGATGTCGAACGACTCGAACGGATGGGATCTTCCGGTCTATGGTCTCGGTGATC
Source organism: Rhizobium sp. R711 (assembly GCF_002211365.1). Classification (GTDB taxonomy): domain Bacteria; phylum Pseudomonadota; class Alphaproteobacteria; order Rhizobiales; family Rhizobiaceae; genus Rhizobium. Next base: position 288,876 of record NZ_LOKZ01000001.1, read on the forward strand.
AGGCTGACCTCATTGCCCGCCTGCGCCAGTTGAGCGGCCAAGGCAGCGAACTGGCCGAAGCCCCTACGATGAACAAACGCTACATGCATTGCGTCTAGTCCGCCCTTGCCGGGCCCACGGCACCACCCACCGCTTAGACGCCGAACCGCGAACTGTTGGCCCAGGCCAGTTCAAGCTCGTGCAGTGTCTGGAAGGCCGTCTCAAGCATGCGCTGATCCTGATCGCCACGTTTTACCGCACGCTCGTAGGCCATCGCCGCGTCGCGGAGGTTTGCCCGCAGCTGCCGCCCCTTCGCCGTCAGCTTGATGCGTGCGGACCGCTTGTCGCGCTGGGAGGCTACGCGATCAATGTAGTCGCCGTCGGCAAGCTGCTTCAAATAGTAGGAAACATTGGAACCAACATAATGCCCACGTTCCAGAAGCTCGGCGACCGAAAGTTCCGAATCGCCGATTGCGAGTAGTATCATCGCCTGTGCAGGTCCGACATCATCTACACGGAGCTTGGTGAGCTCCGCGCGTATCAGTCCGGAAAACCGTCTACTGGCCCGCTCCATGAGGCGAGCGAGCTCAAAATACGTTATCTGCCGGAGGTCACCAGACTCGACATCTTGAGCATAGCCGGGAACTGCTTGTGCAGCCTGACCATTATTTTGAACTCTCAGACCGTCATTCAGTTCTGATAGATTAAGCAAATCATTTTCGTTCATTATATTCCCCATTTCGGAAAAATACTTCAAAAATTGAAGTATTCTTCAAATACGCCAACCACCCCTGATCAGCCTGATCTTGCACGCGCCCCCTCTTCTATGCCAGATTGGCAAAAGCGATACTACACTTCCGCCCGGTTCTAACCAATTCTGTCCTCCAGCAGATGGCCATAACGTTAATTCAAGGCAAATTGCCATGCGTGATACTGTTCAAAATGAGACAAGAAGCAAGGCTCAAATTTTGGGAGGCAACGACAGATACAACCCAGGGGTACTAATCGCGCAAGCAAAGCGCGTGTTCTTGTCGGGGTTATTATATGCGGCGGCGCTGAGCGTGTGTCTGAATTTCCTACAACTCACGATGCCCCTGTTCATGCTGCAAGTTCACGACAGGGTGCTCAACAGTCAGAGCATGGAGACGCTGGTCATGCTCATGATTTTGGCAATTGGCGCCCTTGTGGTGCTCGGTATCCTGGAATTCATCCGCGCCCTGTCTTTCCAAGCGATCGGTGGCGCACTCGTGCGCCGTTTAAACATGCCAGTCCTGGCCGCCGCCGTTCAGGCCTCCGTTGACCAGGGGCTGTCGCGCGCCACCCAGTCACTTCGGGATATCGCGGAATTGCGAAGCTTTCTGACGTCGTCAGCGGTGACAGCGCCCCTCGACGCCGCCTGGTCACCGATCTTCCTCGGCGCCCTTTTCGTTCTGCATCCGCTATTTGGCCTCATCGGGGCCGTATCCGCGGCGCTGCTCCTTTGCGGCGGCCTGATCACCGACATGCTGACACGCCAACTCACCAAGGAAGCCAACCAGACAAATGTCGAAGCAATCTCAAAGATCGGCGCATCGCTCCGACATGCCGAAGCCATCGAGGCGATGGGCATGTTGCCGGCCCTGGCAAATCGTTGGCGCGCCCTGCAAATGCAGGCCCTCGACGCCTTTGAAGCGAGCGGGAGCAGGAGCAAGGCGATGTCGTCCATCACTCGCAGCCTGCGCTATTCCATCCAGATCGTCACCCTGGCGGCCGGAGCATTCCTCGTCCTGGAGCAGGCAATCACGCCCGGCGCAATGATGGCCTCCAGCATTCTTGTCGGACGCCTCCTGATACCTTTCGATTCGGTCATCGACAATTGGCGGCAGTGGGTGCTGGCGATCGCAGGCTGGCGTCGCCTCGAGGCCACCTTGAAGGCCGATCTTGCTATCCGCCAGACAATGCCCACCCCGCATTCGTCGGGCGACATCGTCATCGACAAACTGGTTTACGCAGCCCCAGGGCTGGATGTGCCAATCATCAAGGGCATTTCGTTCTCCCTCTCTCCAGGCGAGGTTCTGGGTGTGGTTGGTCCCTCCGCGGCTGGTAAATCGACCCTCGCCCGGCTGCTCGTCGGAATCTTGCGACCCACGTCCGGCGGTGTCTTCCTCGACGGCAACAACACCTATCTCTGGGAGCGCAGCTCGTTTGGCCAAGTGGTCGGATATCTGCCGCAATCCGTCTCCCTTTTGGAGGGCACGATTCGGGAAAACATTGGGCGGATGGCGGACAGCGATCCGTACAAGGTGCTGGAGGCGGCGCGATTGGCCGACATCCACGACATGATTGGACGCCTGCCACTGGGCTACGACACGCCCGTCGGTGACGGACACCTGGCCCTTTCCGGAGGACAGCGGCAGCGCATAGCGTTGGCACGTTGTCTCTACAACCGGCCTCGCCTCATCGTGCTCGACGAGCCGAACGCAAACCTGGACGCGATTGGCGAGCGGGCCCTCATCCGCGCCATCCAGCATGCACGCGACGACGGCGCCATCGTCATCATAATCGCTCACAGGCCAGCCATCATGCAGGTCGCCGACAAGCTGCTCGTGCTTGAACACGGCCGCGTCACACAGTTCGGGCCGCGAACCGACGTGATTCCCGCCACAATGCCCAGCGAAGTCCGCCGCGAGGTGACCGCGAAATGACCGAGAAGAAGCCTCTTGCAGCCCGCCCCGACCTTTCCGAGCGGCGACTGCCAACGCCTCAGACGAGGTCGCCGAGTGTCAGCCCTCCCGATTTGGAATTCGAGCAATTTGAGACCCGCTCGCCGCTCCGCCGTCTTGTCGTCGCGGGGATGGCCACGATCCTCGTGTCCTTCGGTGGATTTTTTGCCTGGGCGCTTTCGACCGAACTCAGCAGCGCGACAGTCGCCAGCGGCACGGTCATCGTCGATTCGAAGCGAAAGACCGTCAGCCATTTCGAAGGCGGCGTCATGAGCCGGCTGCTCGTTCAGGAGGGTGACAAGGTGTCCGCCGGCCAGGCCCTGATCGAGTTGGAGGATACACGCGCCCGTTCCAGCCTGCGGTCGCTCCAAATCCGACGTATCGGCCTGATCGCGAAACTGGCGCGATTGAAGGCCGAGCAAAGTGACACGGCGCAAATCAGCTTTCCAGGCGATTTCGGCGACGCCCGGGACGCTACGGTCGATGACGCCGTCAGGGCGGAGACGATATTTTTCAAGAAGCGGCGCGAGACCAAGGACGGGCGCATCGACGTTCAGGAAAAGACCATTGAGGAGTACGTCGAACAAGCAAAATCGCTCGGCATCCAGATCCAGGCGACAGACCAGCAGATCGATCTGATCAAAGAGCATCGGATGGCGACCGAAACGCTGGTGAAAAAAGGCGCCCTACCACGCATGCAACTCATCGAGCTCGACTCCAAACTCAGCGCGCTCGCGAGGGAGCGGAGCGAACTTGTCGGCGACAAGGCCCGGGCCGAAAAAGCCGGAGCCGGCGCACAGCTTGCGCTGACTGGCATCGAAAGCGATTTTCAGTCGACGATTGCCGGCGAAATCACAACGGCGCGCGTCGAGCTCGCGGATGTCGAAGAGCAGATCACCGCCTCGAACGACGTCCTGCGGCGTCTTGAAATCCGCTCACCGCAAGACGGGATCATCAGCAACATCTTCCTGCGCACTCCTGGCAGCGCGGTCACGCCCGGCCAGCCGTTGATCGAGATCGTTCCGGAAAATGAGCCACTCCTGATCGAAATGCGCGTCAATCCGCGTGATATCGACAGCATCGCCGTGGGCTCCAAAACGCAAATTAGATTGACGGCCTATAATCAGCGCTCCCGCCTGCCCATGGAAGGCGCCATCGCATATGTGGCAGCCGACCAGTCGGTAGATGAGAAGTCAAACTCCGCATTTTTCGTGGCGCGCGCCAAAATCGATCCGGCGTCGTTCAAGGCTAACCCCGATGTGCGCCTCTATCCCGGTATGCCCGCAGAGGTGCTGATCATCCACAAGTCACGCCTTGCGATCGAATACCTTACCTCTCCCGTCGCCGAGAGTTTCAATCGCGCCTTCAGAGAAGACTAGGGCGCTAATAACATAGGAACATATCAAGCGTAATTTGCTTCAATTTTTGAAGTTATTTCAAAGTAAACTATCGAAATTTTACATCATAAAAACGGTCATTTTTGAAATTATGTCCCATTAATACTCAAAATAAGAAATTTATTTCTCAAAACCAGACGCTTTCTCTTCCTGGGACGCTTGCGCAGTTTTTTTTTGCAATGCACATTTCAGGCGCGCAATCGTCGCACCTTGTGCGGACAACGCGTGCATAGAAACCTGAAGAGGAGAGGCAGATGGCCACATTGGAAGGCGGTGCATACCACGACGCCCTGTTCGGCTCCCGTTTCAACGACTTCATTCGCGCCCATGGGGGCGATGATTTCGTGAGCGGCGGCAACGGGCACGACCTCGTGTTCGGTGATGACGGCGACGACCTGCTGTTTGGCGGAAAGGGGAACGATACCCTGTTCGGCGGCGAAGGCAGCGACTTGCTGAATGGTGAAGATGGTCACGACACGCTCGTCGGCGGCTGGGGTGATGACCTTCTGTACGGCGACAAGGGCAACGACACCCTGTTCGGCGGACACGGAAGTGACCTTCTATCTGGCGGCAAGGGCAACGACATCCTCTATGGTGGAGATGGCGCCGACATCCTCGACGGCGGCGCCGGAAACGATGTGTTGACAGGCGGTGCTGGCCACGACGTGTTCGTCTTCGATGGCGGCGGCGGCAACGACGTCATTCTCGACTTTACTGCGGGCGAGGATCTGCTGCAGATCTCGAAGGGCATCAATGGCCTCGACGTGTCTTCGCCCGAAGACCTGGCCTCGCGCGTCACCCAGGTGGGGGGCAATGTCGTCGTGGATCTCGGACATGGTGACACGCTCACCCTGGTCAACGTCGATGCCGACGACATCCATGCCAATCCCGACCACTACTTCACGGTTCACTAAAGCGTGGGCCCCGCGCGCCCTGCTTCCTCCCTTGGGGCGCGCTATTCCAATTCAGAGGATAGTGTGTGACGTTCGACGTATCGATAGACGCCACGGGCGATTTCAGGAATGCAAAGATTTTTCGGCTCGGCGCCGAGCTGGCAGTCCTTATCTTGGATCTCCCCACATCCCTTCCCGCCGCCACAAGGTGCCTGTTGTCCATGGACCAGTCGCCGGTACCGCTCGTCAGCATGATGCTCCCGCTTGGCAACGGGGGGCAACGTATGTTCTGGGCAATGAGGTCGGGAAACCAGGCGCAGAGTGTGGACATCTGCACAGAAGACGGCGCCACCGTCGATACCATCGTGATGCAGCCCGCGCGCACGCTTGCGCCGCTCGATGTTGAGGCCCTGTTCGCCGGTCTTGCGCCAGATGCTCGCATCAAGTTCGTCAACAACCTCCTGACTGTGTGGCGAAGCGCCTTCCGCATTGCCGGCGACGATCTGTTCAGCATGGTCGTTGAAGACGCCCTTCACATGCTCGTAGCCGAACCGCAGGCCGCCAGCATCATGTGCCAGGTTGCGCCAGGGCGCCATCTGATCGAGACGACGATCAATGCGGATCTGGGTGACATCATAGCGATCTATGCGCTCGGCGTGGCATCGATCACACGCATGGCCGTAAGGGTTGTCCTCGGACGCAACGTGAAACACGGCGCGCGGTCGTGCCATTTCATCACGGAGGCGCCTTTCCCCTCTCCTCCGTTTCTCATCGTCCTTCTGAGCAAGAATGGCCTCGCCATCCGCCAGCTCGCTGACGGCAAGCCTCGCTATTCCAGCCTTCAGAATTGGTGGAGAAAAAACCGCGAGGCGGTAGAGTTGCGCGAGATGGTTGTGCGTCGGCTCGCTGCGTTGCCGGAAAGCGGGCCAGCCACGGCAATCGACCTTCAAGTTCGCGTACCGTTGGCGACAAGCCGGATCGCCAGGTCGTCGATGCACCCGTCCGGAGAGGTCGATCTCGCTCTGGCGCTCGAAGGCGGTCTGTTGGCCGGCGGCTGGTTCCATGCACCGTCAACCGTGTTTGCCGGCATCGACTACGTCAAAGAGGACGCAACGGCCGTGCCGCTCGACGCCAACAGCTATGAATTCCCGGCATGGGCACAAGGGAAGGATGAGAAGAGTAAGGCCGATGTAACCGGTTTCGTTGCCTGGGTCCCTCTGGCGGAATCGCCCGGGCCGCTGCTCCAGCCACGATTTCAGATGCGCCTTGCCTCGGGAGCGGTAATGCCTCTCGTCCCGGAGCCGCAGGCTTTCGACGCCGCGATGCAACGAAACCATGTCCTGCGCGCCGTGCCCCCGCAGCATGCGGTCGACGGCGCCTTCCGTACAATCCTCGCCCCCGCCTTGCAGGACGTCGAGCGACGATTGGGGAGGACCATAGGGATCGACCGCACCAAGGATTACGGCCTTCCCAAAGATGCGCCCCTCGTTTCCATTGTAGTCCCACTTTACCGGGTTCTCGATTTCCTGCGTTTCCAGTTGTCGGGGATGGCGACGGATCCGTGGCTCGCCGACAACGCCGAGATCATCTATGTTCTCGATTCGCCGGAAATTCAGGACGAGACGGAGCACCTGCTGGGCGGCCTGCATCTTCTGCACGGGCTAGCGATGAAGTTTGTTGTGATGAATCGCAACGGCGGCTACGCACGCGCTTGCAATGCCGGCGCACGTTTTGCACGCGGCGCCATCCTGGTGATGCTCAATTCGGATGTCGTGCCGTCAGCGCCAGGCTGGCTTCAGGTGTTGTCGCGTCCGTTGCTGGAAAGGCCAAAACTGGGCGCCATCGGCCCGAAGCTGATTTTCGAAGACGGGTCGCTGCAGCATGCCGGTCTCTACTTTGGCCGCGACCAGCGCGGGATCTGGCTGAACCACCATTTTCACAAGGGCATGCCTGGCGACTACGCGCCGGCGCAACATGCCCGCGAGGTTCCCGGCGTCACCGGCGCTTGTCTCGTGACCCGCAGGGCGACTTACGAGAGCGTTGGCGGTTTCACCGAGGACTATGTGATTGGCGACTACGAGGACAGCGACCTGTGCCTCAAGATCCGTCGTCTCGGGCTCCAGATAGCCTACGAACCGGCAGCGTGCCTATATCATTTCGAGCGTCGCTCGATCCGCCGCAGCCAGGACTACATGCGCGGCGTTGCGAGCCAATACAATTCATGGCTGCACACGCAGCGTTGGGAGGATGACATTACCGAACTGATGGCGAATCAATTCGGCAAAGACCGAGATCGCCCCGTCGCCGCAGCTGGTAGAACCCGGGAAAGGAACGCGGCGTGACGCAAGCGGCGCTCATCCACTCCCCCGCGCCGGCCCGGCTGATCGATGAAGACCGTATCCGCTGGCTCATTGAATCCGTTCGGTCCAATCGTTTTCTACCGCGACCGGATACAAACAACCTGTTCGTGGGAGACGGTGATTTTCGTGCGATAGGGGCGGAGTTTCTCGGCTACTTTATTCGCGTCGGCGGCTTGCGCGAAGACAGCCGCGTGCTCGACATCGGTTGCGGTATCGGCCGGATGGCCGTGCCGCTCACCCAGTATCTCGATCCACAAACGAGCCGCTACGACGGCATCGATCCGGTCGAGGGCGGCATCAGCTGGTGCCAGAGTGCGATCACGCCCGCCTACCCCAATTTCGTCTTTCAGCGACTGGATATCGCCCACGCGCTCTACAATCCAAACGGCAAGATTAGCGGAAGGGCCTTGTCGTTGCCGTTTCCCGATCAGCATTTCGACTTCGTCGTCATGACGTCCGTGGTCACGCATTTGCCGCCCGCGGAGGTGCTTGTCTACCTTTCCGAAGCCCGCAGGGTCCTTTCACCCGGCGGCCGCCTATTCATAACCGCGTTCGTGGTCGACGCCATGGCCGCGGCAAACGAAAATGGGCGGCGCGATCCGCGTCTCGCTTTCCGTCGCTATGGCAAAGGGCCATGCTGGTTCGTACCCAACCAGCCGCCGCTTGCCGCGGTTGGTTTCGAAGAAGGTTTTCTGGACAAGGCGCTCGAACGGGCAGGTCTTTCCGTGGCGCTGAAATCGCTTGGTCATTGGCGCGGCACGAATGCGGGCCACCATCAGGACTTCGTCGTGGCGAAGCGCCGGGGAAATGCTCGATGAGCAGGCGCATTCTGGTGGCCGCACACAACCATCCGTCCCTCCATCCGGGTGGAACGGAGATCTTCGCCCACGACCTGTTTCGCGCCTACCAGCGCGCGGGGCACGAGGCTCTGTTTCTTGGTGCCACGAACCAGATCCATCGCGAGGCAAGGCCGGGTACGAGCTTTCAGGGCATCGGCAAAGCGGGAGACGAAGTCCTGCTGTGGTCCGGACACTTCGACCACTTCTTCTTAAGCCAGATCGACCTCTATGGCGTGGTGCCTGATATGACGGAGTTGCTGCGCGAGTTCCAGCCGGATGTGGTCCACATCCACCACCTGTTGCTGCTTGGCGCTGAGTTCCCCCACATCATCCGCCGCACCCTGCCTCACTGTCAGATCGTCATGACGCTCCATGACTACTACCCGATTTGCCATCATGACGGCCTGATGGTGCGCACCGGCAGCAAAGAGCTTTGCCATCAGGCCAACCCGGATCGCTGCCATGGCTGCTTCAAGGACATTCCCCTTGATCGCTTTGTCTTGCGCGAACGGCACCTCAAGGCCCTGCTGAGCACGGTTGACCACTTCGTATCGCCAAGCGCCTTTTTAAGGGATCGCTTCGTGCAGTGGGGTTTGGACGAAGATGCGATCAGCGTCATTCCGAACGGTATCCCCATCCGAAACACCGTCGCGCGACGAGAGCTGCTCGCAGGCGGACGACCGGTCTTCGGCTATTTCGGAAATCTCAATCCCTGGAAAGGAGTGACCGTACTGCTCGACGCCGCGCGCCAGCTTCTGGCCGATGGCCTCGAATTCGAGCTGCGAGTGCATGGGGGCGCGCCCTTCCAGAGCAAGACCTTCGTCGACGAGGTCGATCGCCGCTTGGCCGAAACGGCAGAATGCGTGCAGCCTCGGGGGCCCTATCGACGCGAAGACATTGGCGATCTGGTGGCCGCGGTCGATTGCACCATCGTTCCTTCCGTCTGGTGGGAGAACGCGCCGTTGGTCATTCAGGAGGCCCAGGCTCAGGGCCGTCCCGTCATCGCCAGCAACATTGGTGGCATGGCTGAGATGATCGAGCACGGCGTTAACGGCCTGACTGTGCCACCCAACGATGCGCGAGCGCTCGCCGCAGCGATGCGTAACATCTTGGAACAGCCGGGCCTGCTGCGCCAGTTCGCAGAAAACGCCCGCAAGCCCGACGACATCGATACGACCGCCCGCCGCTACCTCAAGCGGTTCGAGCCGGCACAGCTTCAGGCATAGGAGAACTCATGGCCAGTCCCGCTGAACGACCGGACGCCGCATCCGAACAGGACGATGCCAAGCCGATGACCGGCCGGGTCGATGCCATCGATATGGGTCGCGTCTTCGGCTGGGCATTCGATCCTATGGCACCAAGCCAACGACTGACCATCCGTGTCCTGCTCGATGGCAAGGTAATCGCCGAAACGGTTGCCGATCGCAATCGTCCCGACCTGCGGCGCAACGGTATCGGCGACGGTAAGCACGCATTTGAAATCGCACTGCCGGATCCCGTCCAGGCGCGCGCGAACGACCTCGTCGTCGTGGCGCGAAGTGAACGTGGTTCCGAGCAGGCCTTGCGCGTCCCCCAGCCGGACGAGCAGGCGGCCGAAGCCCTGATCGCCGCGCCGCTCGCCAGAGTGCTCGATAAGCTCGACTTACTGATGGCGTCGCAGCGGCAACTGCAGGTCTCACAGCGCTCCCTGCAGCGCACAACAGAAATCGATGTGGACAAGACGGAGGCAGTCGGGCTGACCGACGTCGGCAACGCCGTCGAACGTCTCGGAAATGATATCGGCCAGCGGCTGAATGATCTCGATGTCCATCTGATGCGGCTGGATGGGGTGGTGTCAGGAATGGAGAAGAACCTCAGTGCGTTACAGAGGCGCAAGAGCGGCGAGTTAAAACCCCTGCTGCTGCTGTTGTTCGCACTTGCGGGATTTGCCGCGGGCGCGGGCCTCGCGCTGAGTGTCAGGATCTGACGCGGGAAGGATAGGCATGCTGGTTACCGAACAGTCCCCCGCGGTTACGAACCCCACGGTGGTGAAGCCTGGGGCCACGAGGGCCATGCGCCCGGGAAGAGTTATCGGCTGCCGCGTTGACCAGACCACCTTGTTGATCATCGGTCTCGGTCGCGTCTTGGCAGGAGAAGTGGTGGCCGGCGACGTCATGGTCGGCGTCGACGGGGATCAAGAGGGCACGCGACGCGCGTTTGTCTCGCAATGGCGGCTGCCCGCTCGCTCGCCAAGCACCAAGCACGGCTTTGCGGCGCTTTTGCCGCAAGACGGCACGGACAACGCCCTGACTGCAATGCAGTTCGGCGAGGAGGAAACGGGCGCACGCTATACCTTCGCGCCCCGACTGGCCTCCGCGGAGGAAGCAGCCGCGATCCTGGCCGAATCTGCGGGACCTCAGTCAGCCGCCGTCATCGACGGTCTCGTCGACGTTCTGATGGCCGGCAACCTTAGCCTGCGTAGACTTCTAACCATCACCGCATTTTTGCAGGCAGCCCATGCAAACGATGGTTTCATCGAGTTGATTGGTGAAAGTCATGAAGGCACGACGTTCCTGCAGGGCTGGAGCCGCGGAATGGCGCCCGGGCCTTGCCGGATGTCGGTGGTCGGCACCCCGTCATCGGCGGCCTCGCAGTGCGCCATCGCCGTCTTTCCCCGCCCGGACGCGCCCGATGGTGCCCCGGGTTTTGTTGGCCTTATCGAGGCTGGCCTGGCTGCCCGCCCGCGCGACATCGAAGGCCTCGTTTTTCGGGGTCGCGCTGGCTGGAGGTATGCCGCGGCCCACCCCCGAAAGCGCATCATCGGCCCGCTGGAAACGCCCGAACACGTCAGGTCAATCCTGCCGCGCGTACATGGCACGCCGGACGTGCTCCTCTTGCTGCGAGCGGTCGCTAACAGCTTTGCTGGCGAGGAAACCGTCTCCAGTCTGCCGTTTCCCGTCCGGATGGGAATAGACAATATGTTCGAGGCCGATGGAGGAAAACTCCTCGCCTCCGGCTGGCTTTATGATCCCGACGCCCACGTCACGGCGGTAAGACTTCGCAGGCGCAACGGCGCGGCTCGCCTCGACGAAGGCTGGACGCGCCTCGATCGCCCCGATGTCACGAACAGTTTCAATGACCAGCAGCACTTCGCGCCGAGCACTCAGGGCGCACAACATGCCCACGGGTTCATCGCCCACGCCCAATTGCCGAGTGAAGATCACGGTGCACCTGTCTACTTCGAGCTGACGCTGCGCGATTCGCGCCGCGCGTTTTTGCCAGTCAGACCAACGCAGCTTTCGGCGTGCTTGGCGGCATGGCGCCAAATCGGTTCCATCGATCCAGCCAGCTGTGCGTTGCCGGCGATCGTTGACGAGCAGATTGTGCCGTTCCTCAGCCAGTCCAGACGGTCGGCGCTGGTCACCGACGCAACCTTGGACGCTGGCTGTTTCGATCAGGAAAGCGGCACGCCGATCGTCATCGGCGTTGGGGAGGGAGAGGAGAACATTTCCCCGCTACTGGCCTTGCTTGCGCTCGATCCGGAGACCCGGCGCGCGCCGATCGTGATCGTCATGCCTGCCGAGCGCTTTCGCAGACAGGCAGCCCGCCTCAAAGAACTCGTGCGGTTTTATCGCCTTTCGGCCAGGTTGGTGTCGGCGAATGGAGCAGGCGACTTCTACGATATGCTTGAAGCTGGCACGCAGGGACTCTCCTGTGAAACCGTCGTGTCGCTCTCCGCCTCACTGGTCCCGCGCGCAAAAGGCTGGTACGGCAAGCTCTTGGCCACGGCCGCGACCCTGAAAGGAAGCATCATCTCGCCCGTACTGGCCTATGAGGACCATTCCATTCGCTGGGCGGGAAACTGGATCGATAACGACAATGGCGACGAGCTCTTTGTGGGTCGATATGCCGGATATCCGCTCAAAGCAGTTACCGAAATGAAGCTGACCCGCATCGCGGCGGCCTCGCTTGAGTGCTGCGTCATGCCTCGCGACGCCCTGTTGTGCGCGGGCGGCTTTGCCGGCGGCTATCTGGGCGTGCAGAAAAAAGGCCTGGATCTCGGCCTCCGTCTCAGCCGGTCCGGCATCGACTCCTATTTGCTGCCATCGGTGCAGATGTGGGGCTGCGACGAGGCACGCGAGGGGGACAGTTCGGCAATGGCGGCTCTGGTGGAAGAAATCGATCGAAAGATCTTCACGAGCCAATGGTCGCCTGCCCTTGCAGGCGAGAAACACCGTCAAAAGAGGCCTGCATGAACGAGCAGCTTCGTGTCCTTGTCATCTCGCATGCGCACCCGACAGTGTCGCTCGGCGGGGCAGAAATCGCATCGCATAACCTGCATCGTGGCCTGAACGCATTGCCGGGCGTGAGATCGGTTTACCTGGCTCGGGTTGGCAATCCGGTACCGCGGCATGCCGCGTCCGCGCTGATGAGCTTTCGTCTTGCCGAAGACGAGTTGCTGTTTCACACGGACGACTACGACCACGTCTTGTTGTCCAATGGCGACACGCAGGCGATCAGCCGGGACCTGTTGCGCTTCGCGCGCGATCTCAGGCCTCATGTCGTGCATTTCCATCATGTTCTCGGCATCGGTTTCGAAGCGCTCTACGCCCTTAGAGAGGCATTTCCGCATGCGGCCATACTCGTCACGTTCCACGAATACCTTTCGATCTGCCACAATCACGGGCAGATGGTGAAACGACCGTCCGGTCAGCTCTGCGATACGGCCTCCCCCATCGCCTGCCACGGTTGCTTTCCCGACATTTCCGTGTCGCACTTCTTGAAGCGGGAGCTGTTTGCGCGCGGGATGCTTGGCCTTGCAGACGCCTTCGTCTCGCCCAGCCGGTTTCTGGCTGAGCGCTACGTCAAATGGGGCATCGACGAGGACAAGCTCTGCGTGATCGAAAACGGCATCGCCGTCGAAGCGGCTGCGCCCGCGCGCGACTTGCAGGGCCTGAAGCCACGTCGCAACCGCCTCGCCTATTTCGGCCAGATGACCCCGTTTAAGGGTGTCGACGTCCTGATCGATGCTGTTTTGCGCATCCCCAAGGAGACATGGGGCGACGACTCCTGTTTGATGATCTTCGGCGGCAACCTCGAGCGACAGCCGCCCGAATTCCAGGAACGAATGAAGAAGCTTATCGCAGACGCCGGCCAGCGCGTTCGCTTCTATGGCGCTTACCAGAACGCGGACGTGCCGCGCCTGATGCGCTCGGTCGACTGGGTGGTTCTACCATCGGTCTGGTGGGAAAACTCGCCTGTCGTGATCCAGGAGGCCCTGCTCCATCGCAGGCCGATGATCTGCTCCGACATCGGTGGGATGGCCGAGAAGGTGCGCGATGGACAGGATGGCCTCCACTTCCGCGCAGGAAGCAGCCAGGATCTCGCCGACCGCATCGTCGAGGTATTGGGTGATAACCAGACCTGGGATCGGCTGCGCGCTTCCATGCGACAACCCGCAGACCACCTCGGTTGCGCGCGCGACCACGTGGAGCTCTACCGCGCGCTGCTGCGCCGGAAACGCGATGCCGCCACGGTTGAGAACCCTGCACAGCTCACCCGCGCCTTGACGACGCTCGTCTCGAACGACACGAAAGCCTTGCAACCAGGAAACGATCAGGGCCCTGAGGCCATGAATCCGTGATCCACATATGACTAATGGTCGCAAATCGATTCCAATGTTTTCCGTTTGTGCCGGCAATGTCGCAAAACAGATATAAAATGTCGCGGGTTGCTATATCGCGTGATTAAATGAAAGTTAATCTGCGTATAACGAAATAAAACGCGCGCCAAGCGCACCGGGAACGCATCAAATGACTCCGTCCGAATACAGGGCGGCGCTCGCTGTCACCGGATTGACGGCAAGCGTCGCCGCAGAGCTTTTTGGCGTCGATGACCTCACCACCCGTCGGTGGGCGTCGGGTGAACAGCTGGTGCCGCGTGCGGTTGCCCTAAGCCTGTGGCTGATGGCGTCCTATGGCGTTTCTGTTGCCCAGGCGCGCATTCTGTCAGAAACGTCGAAATTGCCGAAGTCGGCCTAAACGACTTGGACCGGAATCCTCCAGTTACGACGCGTGGACCTCCTTTTAACGAAGATCGGCCTTTCGAAGCGGCGTTCACTCGAACAGCCAAAACGGGTACCCCGATCAACCGCTTCGGGCGGGCAACCGAAAGCGATCGCTCCCTTTCTTCCGCAAGCTTTCGATCAAGATCGTGACGCCGGTCTAGGATCCGGGCGATAAAATCGGCGGCGGCTAATTGCCGAGAGGAGCCCACGCGCGCAAATTTACACTCATTGAATTCAACCCAGTTATTCAGATATATAGGACGAAAGGCAAAATATCGGAGACAAAGCGTGCGCCAGGACGTTGTTGAAGAAACTGTCGCTGAGAGCGGCTATCGGCAAATACGCGCGGACATCATATTCGGACGCCTGGCGCCCGGCCAGAAGCTCAAGCTGGAGAATTTGAAAGGCGCCTACGAGACCAGCGTCAGCACCCTTCGAGAGATTCTGAACCGTTTGACGTCCGAAGGGCTTGTCGTTGCCGAGGGGCAGCGGGGCTTTGAGGTTGCACGAGTGTCGGTCGACGATCTGAGAGAGATCGCAGCTCTGCGCCTGCTTCTCGAAGAGCACGCCCTCGAACAGTCCTTTGAACAGGGCGACGTGGAGTGGGAGGCAAGGCTGGTGTCGGCGCATTACAAACTTGCGCGCATGGAAGAGGTGATGGCGTCGGGCGACACGAGCAAGGCGGAAGACTGGAAGCGTTATGACTGGGAGTTTCATCAGGCGCTGATTTCGGCCTGCGGATCGCGACTGCTGATGGAGACGCACTCGGCCGTTTTCGATAAATATCTGCGATATCAAATGGTTGCGTTATCCTATCGCGGCGGCGTTGCCGAACAGGAACACAGGCAGCTCTTGGAAGCCGCGTTAAAACGTGACAGCACGACCGCAAAGGAGGTCCTCGAGCGTCACATACAAGGCGGTGTCGAGCATGCCCTTCAAAAAGGCCTGCTTTCGGCCGTTTTGCCACAAGCGTGATAGGTGTCGCCCTCGTGGCGCTTCTTTGAAGCAGAGGATCTCAT
This sequence comes from Rhizobium sp. R711, assembly GCF_002211365.1. GTDB lineage: Bacteria > Pseudomonadota > Alphaproteobacteria > Rhizobiales > Rhizobiaceae > Rhizobium. Next base: position 304,111 of record NZ_LOKZ01000001.1, read on the forward strand.
GCTCAAAACTGCCGGTGAACCTTCTGAAACTGTAAGCGACCTCGTCTTTCGGCAGGTCCGCCAGGACATCATTTCCGGGGCTTTGGCACCGGGTGCGAAAATCAAGCTTGAGCAGGCCAAGGAGCGCTATTCCATCAGCGTATCGTCGCTGCGCGAAATACTCAGTCGCCTGACCACGGAGAACCTGGTGCTGGCGGAAGGCCAGCGCGGCTTTGAAGTCAGCCCCGCGTCGCGCAAGGAACTCAAGGAACTCGCCGATCTGCGGACCATACTCGAAACCCATGCGATCGGCCTGTCATTTTCGGCCGGGGATCTCGAATGGGAGGGGCGCATCGTCGCAGCCCATCATAAGCTGGCGGCGGCAGAAAGAAAGCTGCTTGCGGGCGATACGTCGCGCACGATCGCCTGGGTTCGCTATGATTGGGAATTTCATCAGGCGATCGTATCGGCCTGCAATTCCGCCGCGCTGATGGCTGCGCTGTCTTCCGTGTTCGACAGGTTTTTACGCTATCACATGCTGGCCCAAAGCTTTCGCGGCCAGGCCGTGGTCGACGACCACAAGCGACTGTTCGAACTCGCCCTGAAGCGTGATGTCGAGGGAGCGCGAGCCGTCATTTGTCGCCATATCGAAAGTGGCGTGGCCCACGTTCTGAAGAGCGGTCGCATCGACTGAGAAAAGCTGATCAGACGGCATCCTTCGGCACGCCTTCCGGCCGCATCTGCCTCTTGAGTGCGGCAATGCGGAAAATCGCGTTCGGCGCGCCGTAGCCCCGATAGCCGCGTCGTTCGACGATCTCGAAAAAGAAGCCCTCCCCATGGGTGCCGCTGTAGAGCTGGAAATATTCGCCATGCTCGTCGCGGTCGTAAAGGATATTTTCTGCCTTCAATCGCTCGGTCAGATCCGGGTCCAGGCCAAAGCGGGCCTCGACATCATCATAGTAGTTCTGCGAGATATGGAGCGGTTTGAAGCCTTGCTTTCGAAGGATCTTCGAGGTGGCGAAAATGTCGTTCGTGGAAAAGGCCAGGTGCTGGATGCCCGAACCGAATGTCTCGGCGATAAAGTGACCGGCGAGCGTGCGGCGGTTTTCGGCGCCGTTCATCGTCAGGCGCAGCGTGCCGGTCTCATTCTCAATAGCCTGACTGCGCACAACGCCGCTCGGATCGATGATATCGACCATAGGCGTCTTCCTGGTCTCGAAGATCGAGGTGTAGAAGAGCAGCCAGGTCAGCATTTCGTCATAGGCGACCGTCTGGGCGATGTGATCAAATCGCAGCAATCCGGCGCCGGCGCTATCGCTGTCGTCAGCCACACCCTCGAAATCGATCTCCGAGAAACGGCCAAGCGGGCTCTTGTCGTCGATGAGGTAAATCAGCCCCCCGCCGACCCCTCGGATGGCCGGGAATTGCAGTTCGCCATCGGCAACCGGCTGCCGAAACGGCTCGGCGTCGAGCGCGAGCGCCCGGCGATAGGCTTCATTGGCATCGTCAACGACGAGCGCGAGCGCGTAGGCTGATGTGCCGTGAACGGCATATGCGGCACCGGCAAAGCCTGCCGTGTCGACATTGACGAGGATACGGATCTCACCTTGCTTAAAGAGAGAGACGTTTTTCGATCGATGAACGGCCGCCTTGCGAAAGCCAAGGGCCTTGAGCAGGGCGACCAGTTCCGCGGCCTCGTCCTCGTCCGTGGCGAATTCAACGAAGCCGACGCCCTTGACGACAGCACGACTGGGCATCGGCACGCCGATCGCCGTCTCGACGTTGCTTCGGACCTGATCTGCCAGATAGATCAGCGAGCGATGGCCATCCGCGGCGATTGCGCGTGTCGAACCACCGCGGAACTGATCGTTGAAGATCTCCAGCGAGAAGTAGCCGTCATACCCGGTCGAGGCCACGGCTGCGGCAAACTCAGTCACCGGCAGATCACCCTCGCCCGGCATGTTGCGAAAATGGCGGCTCCAGTAAAGCAGATCCATATCGATCAGCGGCGCATCGGCCAACTGAACGATAAAGATCTTCTCCTTTGGAATCGAGCGTATCGAGTTGATGTCGATCTTGCGCGCGAGCGAATGGAAGCTGTCGAGAATGAGCCCGACACTCGGATGATCGGCACGCCGCACGATCTCCCAGGCATCACGATGATCATTGACATAACGCCCCCAGGCAAGTGCCTCATAACCCACCTTGAGGCCACGCCTGGCAGCTCTTTCTCCCAGTTCGTGAAAGTCGGCGGCCGCGCGATCGATGCCGCCAAGGGCGGCCTGCGAGACGTTCGAGCAGACGAGCACCATATCGGTCCCAAGCTCCTGCATGACGTCGAACTTGCGCTCGGCCCGGTCGAAGGTGCGGCTTCGAAGCGCGTCCGGCATGCCTTCGAAATCGCGGAATGGCTGAAAAAGCGTTATCGCCAGCCCCAGATCGCTCGCCATCTTGCCGACGTCGGCAGGGCTTCCGTCAAAGGCCAGGAAGTCGTTCTCGAAAATCTCGACGCCCTCGAAGCCCGCCTGCGCAATGGCGTCAAGCTTGTCGGGCAGTTCACCGCTAAGCGTTACCGTCGCAATCGAGGTCTTCATAATCCAAAACCCTTTCTATCGACGCCGGGAGAGCGCCGCCACCGGCCTATCTGGGGCCAGCGCTCAATAATGGCATTATGCCGAATGTCGTGAGCATTTCAAATCAATTGGTCAAATCAAAAGTCTCATATGATTTTAAAAAACTCTGTTGATTTGTAGCAATTCCTCTGGCAAAAGTTGGGCATGCAGTCGGGAGAGGATGACTGCCGGGTCCGCGCGACCACCAAAAGGAGGAGGAATCAATGTTCAAATCGATGCTGACGCGCAGAAATGCGATGCTTTGTGTCGCTGGCCTCGTAGCTGCTGTCGGGCTCGCAAATCCGGCTGCCGCCATCACGCCCGAAGAAATCAAAGCCAGAGGAAAGCTCATCGTTGGTATCCAGGGCGACAACCCGCCATGGGGCTTTGTGACGAGCGGCGGCAAGCAGGATGGCCTCGATGCCGATATTGCGACACTTTACGCCAAGGAACTCGGTGTTTCGGTCGAGTTTGTGCCGCTCGAAGTCAACAACCGTATTCCGGCTTTGACCACGGGTCGCGTCGACGTTCTGTTCGCGACGATGGCCATGCTGCCGGAACGCGCCAAAGCCGTTCAGTTCTCCAAGCCCTATGTAGCCAACGCCATCGTGCTGATTGCGCCGAAGTCGATGTCGGTCAAAACGAATGAGGACATGGCCAATCTCTCGATTGGGGTCGCGAAGGGTGCAGCGCAAGATACGCAGGTCACCAAGAACGCGCCACAAAGCGCTACGATCCGCCGCTTCGACGGTGATGCGCCGAGCGTCCAGGCGCTAGTGTCGGGCCAGGTGCAGGCGCTTGGCGGCAACATCTTCTACATGGATCGCGTCGAAAAGGCCCGCCCCGGCGAATTCGAAAACAAGCTGGAGTTCCAGAAGCTCTACAACGGCGCTTGCACACGGCTAGGCGAGAAGGAAATCAACGCTTCGATCAACGCCTTCATCGACAAGATCAAGGCAGATGGCGAACTCAAGAAGATCTATGACAAGTGGATGAAGGTACCGGTTCCGGAATTCCCCGAAAGCCTCGAGGGCATTCCGTTCACCGCCAACTGAGCTGCTAATGCCTTTGCAAGACAGCAAACTGGCGGGCGCTACGATGCTCGCCAGCGATATCGCGATGCCCAAAACACGGGCTTTGCGCGATTTAGGAGCGCGATCATGAACAAGACAATATTTGTGCTCAACGGACCAAACTTGAACCTTCTTGGTGAGCGGGAGCCTGCCGTCTACGGCACGACGACGCTGGCCGACATCAGGGAAAAGTGCCTTGCCAAGGCAAATGAGCTGGGATTCGACGTCGACTTTCGTCAGACAAATTTCGAGGGTGAACTGGTGGAGGGCGTGCACCAGGCACGCAAAGCGGCCTGCGGCATCATCATCAATCCCGCCGGCTATAGCTTCACGTCGATCGCGCTTCTCGACGCGCTGAAAACGTTCGATCCGCCGAAGATCGAGTTGCATATTTCCAACGTGCATGCCCGTGAGAGCATCTATCACAAGTCCCTCATCTCTCGCGTCGCAACGGCGATCATGATTGGCTTTGGCGCAGCTGGGTATGAATTGGCGATCCAGGCTATGGCCGGCATGGTCGCACGCGCCTAAAGGAGAGGTGATTGACCTACACGCTGGATTTTACACCTGTCATCGATGGTCTGCCGAACCTGCTCTTTGGCTGTCTCGGCACTTTGCTGCTGGCGATCTGCGGAATGCTTTTGGCAATCGTCATCGGCATCGGCGGGGTCGCGCTGCGAGATTCTCGCTACAAGGCGCTGCGCTGGCTGGTGATCGGCTTTGTCGAGCTCATCCGCAACACCCCATTCCTGGTTCAGATCTTCTTTTTGTATTTCGCCCTCCCGCTCGCCGGCATCCGGCTGGATCCGACGCCGACAGCGATCATTGCGCTTGGGATCAACGGCGGCGCCTACGCCATCGAGATTATCCGCGGCGGCGTCCAGTCGATCTCCAAAGGTCAGATGGAGGCGGGGCTTGCGCTCGGGCTGCACAAGGCTCAGGTTTTCCGCCTGATCATCCTCAAGCCAGCCCTCAGAGCGATCTATCCCTCACTGACCAGTCAGTTCGTGCTGCTGACGCTGTCGACCAGCATCGCTTCGGCAATCTCCGCTTATGAGCTTACCTCGGTTTCGCAGCGCATCGAGTCCGAAAGCTTCCGCAGCTTCGAAGTCTATTTCACGGTGACGGTTTTCTATCTCGTCATTTCCTGGCTGATGATGCGCCTCTTCGCGTTGTTTTCGGCACGTTATTTCACCTATCCGGTCAAATAGGAGCCAATCATGGGCAGCGAAGAATTCGTTTTCCTTCTGATCGGTCTGAAATGGACCGTCGTCTTGTCGGCAGTTGGCTTTGTCTGCGGATGCATTGCCGGGCTTTTTGTCGCGCTCACGCGCATCTCGGAGATTCCGTTGCTGGAGCGGGTAATGGCCGGCTATATCGCGGTGTTCCAGGGAACGCCGCTGCTGATGCAGCTCTTCGTGGTCTACTACGGACTTGCCCTGATCGGCTTCAGGCTTGACGCCTGGGTCGCCGTTGCCATCGGCTTGACGCTGCATGCCAGCGCCTATCTGGGCGAGATCTGGCGGGGCTCGATCGAAGCTGTCCCGCGTGGCCAGACGGAAGCGGCAAGGGCACTCAGCCTCAAATATGTCTCGCGCATGAAGGACGTCATCCTTCCACAGGCCCTTCGCATCTCGCTGCCGGCAACCATCGGCTTCCTGGTACAGTTGATCAAGGGAACGTCGCTCGCCTCCATCGTCGGCTTCACCGAACTCACCCGCGCCGGCAACATCATTTCCAACCAGATCTTCGAGCCGCTGACGGTGTTCGGGATCGTCGGCGCCCTGTATTTCCTGATGTGCTGCCCGCTGACGATCTTTGGCGCCCGCCTGGAACGGAAGTTTTCCGCCGCATTGCGGTGATTTCCCGCGCCGATCACAAAAGAGACGGACCATGAACAATCCTCAGCCCGCATCGACCGCCGAAACCATGATCACGATGAGCCATGTCGAGAAGTGGTATGGGGCCTTTCAGGCTCTACACGATATCAACCTGTCGGTTCTAAAGGGCGAGAGGATTGTGCTGTGCGGTCCGTCCGGCAGCGGAAAATCGACGCTGATCCGCTGCATCAACCATCTGGAGAGCTATCAGAAGGGGGAGATCCGCGTTGGCGGCATCTTGCTTGGAAACCAGGCCAAGGCGATCGACGCGATCCGCCGCGACGTCGGCATGGTCTTTCAGCAGTTCAATCTCTTTCCGCACCTGACCGTTCTGCAGAACTGCATGCTGGCGCCGATGCGCGCGCTTGGCATGGCAAAGGCGCAAGCCCGGGAGCGTGCACGCTCACTGCTTGGGCGGGTAAAGATTCTCGAACAGGCGGACAAATATCCGCTGCAGCTCTCCGGCGGCCAGCAACAGCGCGTCGCGATCGCGCGGGCGCTCTGCATGCGACCGAAAATCATGCTCTTCGACGAGCCGACCTCCGCCCTCGATCCGGAGATGGTCAAGGAAGTGCTCGATACCATGATCAGCCTTGCCGACGAAGGCATGACGATGGTCTGCGTGACCCATGAAATGGGATTTGCCCGGCAAGTCGCAAACCGCGTCATCTTCATGGCGAGCGGCGCGATCGTCGAAGAGGCGCCTCCCGGGGAATTCTTCACCAGTCCCCGCCATGAGCGCACACGTAAATTCCTCGGCGAAATCCTGCACAACTAGGGATGCGGAGCAATTCATGTCAGCACCGTCGAAGATGGCTTTCTTGAAAATCGCGGTGATGGGCGCCGGGCTCATCGGCCGGCGCCATATTGAAAGCGTCCTTGCCGAGCCGCGTGCCAGCTTGTCGGCCGTGATCGATCCCTCCAGCGCAGCGCGGGACTTTGCAAAAAGCAAGGAAGCCCCTTGGTTTGCCACCCTTGCCGAAGCAACAGCAGCTCAACGCCTGGACGGGGTCATCGTTGCCACGCCGAACCAACTTCATGTCGCCCATGCCCTCGAGGCCATCGCGGCAGGAATTCCGGTCCTAGTCGAGAAGCCGATTGCCGACAATGGTGACGCTGCTGCCGCCCTTGTTAGCGCCGGTGCAAATGCTGGCATACCGATCCTGATTGGCCACCATCGCCGTCACAATCCCATGATTCGGGAGGCAAAGCGCGTTCTCGAAAGCGGACGGCTCGGCAAGATCCTGACGGTCCAGGCAACATTCTGGGTCGCCAAGCCAGACGGCTATTTCGATGTCGACTGGCGCCGACAGGAAGGAGCGGGGCCGATCTTCGTCAACTTGATCCATGATGTTGATCTTTTTCGCTTTTTCTTCGGCGAGGTGGAAGCTGTCCATGCGATGGAGTCAAATTCGGTCCGCCGCCATCCGGTCGAGGACACAGCCGTCGTCCTGCTGCGCTTCAAAAGCGGTGTGCTCGCAACCTTGAATGCATCCGATGCCGCCCCCTCCCCCTGGAGTTGGGAGATGACGAGCGGGGAGAACCCGGCGTTTCCGCAACGGGATCAGTTCTGTTACCAGATCGGCGGGACAGCCGGATCGCTGGCCATTCCCGAGCTCACGTTTTGGACCAACATTTCGAAGCCAGATTGGCTTCAACCGCTTGTCAAAGAAGACGTGCCATTTACTCCGGGCGATCCACTGACAATACAGTTCCAACATTTTTGCGATGTCATCCGCCGCGAGGCTGAGCCTCTTGTCAGCGGCAAGGAAGGGCTTGCCGCCCTGCGCATCATTGAGGCGATCAAGGCATCGGCGCGGTCGGGCAAGACGATCCACCTGGACAAAACCCAGGCTCGACGAGGTCACTGACATGATAACTGGAACCACGCGCCTCATTGCTCATCTCGGCTATCCGACAGAGTCTTTCAAAGCTCCGCTGATCTACAACCCATATTTCGAGAAAAGCGGCATCGACGCCGTCGTCGTGCCAATGGGTTGCAAGGCTGAAGACTATCCGTCGTTCCTCCGGCTCGTCTTCAGACTTTCAAATATTCATGGTGCGCTTGTCACGATGCCTCACAAGATGACGACCATGGGACTGATCGACGAGGTGTCCACGAACGCCAAGGTTGCTGGCTCGTGCAATGCGGTCAGGCTCGGGCCGGACGGACATCTGATGGGCGACATGTTCGACGGCGAAGGGTTTGTGCGCGGCCTCTTGCGCAAGGGGCGGACGATTACAGGTACGCAGGTCTTGATCGTCGGCGCCGGCGGTGTCGGGTCGGCGATCGCCGCCTCACTGGCAGGTGCTGGTGTGCGGCGAATGACGCTTTGCGATGACAACACAGCCACGCTCAACGGGCTTAGAAGCCGCCTGGCGATCCATTATCCACAAACTGAAGTGACGGCCGGTTCGAACGATCCAGCCGGTTTCGATATCGTCGTCAATGCGACGCCTCTTGGGATGCGGAAAGAGGACCCATTGCCACTGGACGTCTCCCGCCTCTCTGCATCCACGTTCGTGGGGGAGGTCGTCATGAAGGAAGAGATCACGCCACTGCTTGCGGCTGCGCGCGCGCGCGGTTGCCCGTTCCAGGTTGGCACGGATATGTTGTTTGAGCAGATTCCTGCCTATCTGGAGTTCTTCGGCTTCCCAACGACAACGGCAGATGACCTGCGATCAATCGCACGGCTTCAACGATGACGACTTGCGCACGGCGCCGAGCCTTGCAAGGACCTCGCCGGGAATCTGGTAGCGCTTGATAACATCCTTGTCGTTGTGGAGCCCGCAAATCTCGCGCTGGATAAACAGTGCCCAAACGGCTTCAGAGGCTTCGTCGAGCAGGGTTTGTCGGTCATGCCTCCGGTCTCCCGGCGACCATGCCGCAAGCCTGGCAAGCGCCGCTTCGGCTTTCCTGCCCTGACGGCCCAACGCATCCGCTCTGGCTGAGGAAAGCTCATAGTCAAGTGAATTCAAGGCACTCGACTGGCCGGAGATTGATCGTGGCGGCCTCAGACTCACAACTGCCTCCTTTCTTGAAATTTCGGTTCATTCTGATCAGGTCTCGACGTTGCAGGTTTGACGCGTCCGCCAGCGCGCTCGGTTGGCTCTTGTTTCGTCAGCGTGACCTCGCTGCTCTTTCCAGAACGCCATGTCGCCATTGACAGTTGCCGCCGTCGGAAGAAGCGTCCCGGGGCAGATCGATCTTATCCGTTTCATCGCGGTCATGCTCCGACCACCAAGTCTAGCGCCGCGGCGCTCTTGAGGAAAGGATTGATCCTGGCCGAGGTTCGTGAACACAGGCGCGCAGGTTTCAGAAGCCACTACAATTCGGATCCTCGCCGAAGCGAATGGCTCTCGACATCGCTCAGAGCGCGCCATGCAGCGCTCGCTTGCTGAACAGAGCAACCCTTGTCATCGCAAATCGGGCATTGCATGGCGCGCCGGTCTGTCAGCGCAGACGCTCCTACTTGCAGGCGTCGCTACCAGTGCTTTTTGCTTTGCAGTGATCGGCATGGTGCTGGCTCAGGGGGACATGCGCAACTACATTTTGCTGACCTGGATATCGGGCTCCGCCAATCGCGCCGGGTCCCTTGAAGCCTGCACGGCGATCCTTGCCTTGATCGTTCTGAAAGCGCCGCGCTACCTGATGACGCGCTGGTTCGCGATCCTGACGCTTGGTATGGGTTTACGCTTGGCACTGGTTTGGCGCGCAGTCTCGGACTTGGCGTGAGATCGACAGGCTTCCGCTTGCCGCGATCGCAGCGTTGATCACGGGGAGCTCTTCCGACCTCATTGGACCGCTAAGCCTCACCGGCTTGATCAGCACCCCACCTGTCGAAACAGGTCGGCTTTCTCCGGGGGGGGGCGATAGCCTGACGGCGGCCATGCTCATCGGCGCAAGCCTACTCGTCCCGGTCGACTGGGTGTGTCCCGCGTGATTATCTATCCCTATCAAGTGCCGATGGGCCTGTTCGCCGCCCTGATCGGAGACCCGTATCTTCTTCTGGCTTCTTGGTAGACGGGAAACGCACGCGCCTAGACGCGGCTGCATCGAGCTGGATTACATTCCGTAACGCCAACTCGATGCATCCGAGTGTAAGCATAGGATCATCTATCGTCACAAACCGATTGATTATCTGACGATTTCGATTACGCGATGCGTATGCGGGTCTACGATCACACGTTGCTTGTTGATCACGGTATAACCGTATGCGTCATTGCTGGGGATGGTGTGTATTTCGATCGAAGACGGTAGTTCCGTTCCGACAACGACGTCACCATCATAGGTCGCCGGTGGGACGTCCTGTTCAGTGACGTAGGTCCTCACCTCGCCAGGCACGGTCACCACCGCAGTCTGGGCCACAGCCGTACCGGTTACGAATAGTGCTGCTACCGCAGCTATTGTCAGAGCTTTCATGTCTGCCTCCATAAGTGAAAGGGGAACTCCCCTTCCCGGTGAAGGTTCCCTCACGAATAGGAGCGCTGATTGACCGACTTCATTGAAATGTACGGCTCGAACCCTCGTCGGGGGGCATTTCTGCGGTCAAGAGAAGCTTGTCGATCCTGCGTCCATCAAGGTCGACAACCTCGAACCGCCAACCGTTCATGACGAAACTCTCGCCGACATCAGGCAGATGCTTCATCTCTTCCAGCACCAGTCCCGCGACCGTCTGATAGTCCCGATCGTCGTCAACCTGAAAGCTCATGAAATCCGCAAATTCATCGATTGGTGTCCAGCCCGATACCAGGTAGCTGCCGTCGTGACGTCGCACGATCGCCTTTTCTCCAATCGAGTCCTCCTGAACTGCGCCAAGGATTGCCTCCAGGATGTCGCCGGAAGTGATGACGCCTTCGAAGTGGCCGTATTCATCATAGACCAGCACCATATGGCAGCGTGAGCGACGAATGGCTTGGATTACGTCAAGAGCGCCTGACAGGTCAGATACGATCGGCACTTCCTGCACAATTGTTGTGATGTCGACATGGCCGGACGAGGCAAGCGCGTCATAGAAATCCTTCGCCAGAAGCACGCCGATAATCTCGTCTGAGCTGTTCTTGCGCACCGGCAAACGTGCCTGCACGGTCCGGCGCAGTTGATCCCTGATCTCGTTGAAACCGTCCTCGACATCGATCACCTCTACATCCCGACGCGGCGTCATTAAGGCCCTGGCATTTCTGTCTGCCAAGCGCATGACACCTGAAATCATCGCGGATTCTTCCGTCTCGATGACGCCGGCGCTGTGGGCCTCCGCAAGCACGGACTTGATCTCTTCATCGGTCACGACGTCACCGGACTTGCCCGACTGACCAAGAAGACGAAGTATGGTGCGGCCGGAAATGTCCAGCAACAAGACGAGTGGGGCGGCCATGCGCGACAGGAACATCATCGCCGGAGCGACCTTGCTTGCGACCGTTTCGGGGGCGCGAAGCGCGATCTGCTTTGGCACCAGTTCGCCGACGATCAATGACAGGTATGTGATGGCGACGACGACCGAGCCGACCCCGAGCGCATCGGCTGCGGCAGGTGACAAGCCGTGTGTGCCGAGCCAACCTGCCAGTCGCGCGCCGAGCGTTGCACCTGAGAATGCACCCGACAGCACGCCAACGAGGGTAATGCCTATCTGCACCGTCGATAAAAACCGCCCTGGCTCTTCAGCCAGTCGCATTGCCATGGCAGCACCGCGACTTCCCTGATCGGCCAGGACTTTGAGACGAGCCGGCCGTGCGGAAACGACCGCAAGCTCGGACATGGCGAGAACGCCATTCAAGATGGTGAGAATAGCAACGATTGAAATTTCGAGAAGCAAAAATTCGAACCCTGTTGTGTCGAAACTAAGCGAAACATAGGCATTCTCCCGCAGAACACCAGCGCCAAGCGATCGCGGTCACCGTTTCTTTTACTTCCTTGAAGATTGGCTGTGCAGGAGATCGGATCGCTTCAAAAACGCCAGCGCGCACTTCGTGGGCTTTGGGATCAACGCCTTTCCGGCGGCGTAACCACACGATGATCGTCCCGCTCTCCTTAAGTGCCCGGGCGAGCCAAGCGCTTTGCCATTACCCGTCGCAAAGCATATGCACTGAGCGGAACAAGGATTGCAACGCAGGCCAGCGCGATCAACACATGCAGGTGAAGCTGTAGCCGTCCAAGCAGGACCTCGACGGCCTCTCCGGCGAAAAACCCGATCGCGGTTATCAGGGCGCCCCAAATCAGCGCCGCAATGGCATTGAGTATGACGAATCTTAGCGCCGAGACATTGGAGACACCGATCGCAACAGGGCTGATCGTTCGGATGCCATAGATGAAGCGAAAGGCGAGAATGAAGCTTGTCGGATAGACTTCGAGGAACTGCGTCACCCTCGCAATTGGTTCCGATCCAAGCAGCCGCTGAACATAAAACCAGTTCGTGGCGTAGCGACCGGCCAGAAAAAAGGACTGATCTGCGGCAAACGATCCAAGGCTTGCAGCCAGCGCGACCTGCCAATATGGAATGAGTTGCCGATGGGCAAAAACCCCACCCAAAAACGCGGCCGTTTCGCCTTCCACCGCAGCTCCGAGAAAAACCGCAAGCAGGCCATATTCACCAATCAGTCTTTCCAGCAAATGTCTGACCTCCGGTGGCGAACACTTCGCAACCTGCCCTGAAATGTGTGCCGGGGGCAAGCGTAACGAGCACACTATCGATAACTCGGTCCCGGCCAAGTTGTTTCGATTATGCTAGACGCCAGTGCCAACGACACGCTCGCAACGACCTGGAATGCGTTGGCTCATGCACCTTTGACGGTGAGATTGCCTTGCAGCCCATATTGCGCAGCGCTATCGCGAATGTGGAGAACAAGCGCAAATTCGGCTGCGTTCAAATGCTTGGTGAGGAGAAACCGCGTGCCTGTAGACAAAATCGGCTTCATCGGAACTGGAACCATCACAGACGCCATGGTCAGAGGCCTGCTAAGCAAGCCTGCCGCGGTCTCACGGGCAACGATTTCGCCCCGTAACGCCGAGATTGCGCAGCGGCTGGCTGATGACTTTGCGGAGGTTGCAATTGCATCCGACAACCAGGCCGTCATCGACGCGAGCGAGATGATTGTCCTGGCCGTGCGCCCACAGATTGCAAAGGAGGTTGTGAGCGGACTGACGTTCAAAGAGGGGCAATCCGTTCTCAGTGTCATTGCCGCAATTAACCGCCGCACGCTGCTTGAATGGATCGCGGCAGATGTTCATCTCGTCCAGGCAATACCACTGCCTTTCGTTAAGGATCGTGAAGGAGTGACCGCCATATTTCCGCCGGACGCCGACGTTTCGGCACTCTTTTCGCTTCTTGGCACGGCTGTCGAATGCGAGACCAGAAAGGAGTACGACCTTTTGGCTGCGGCGAGTTCATTGATGTCCACCGTCCTCAAAATCATGGACGTCTCGGCGGCGTGGCTGGAGGAGCAAGGGCTCGCCAAAGGCAAGGGACGCGACTACATCGCACCACTTTTTGCGAGTCTTTCGCAGACGGCGTTGCGTTCCAACACGATTCCGCTCGAAGCGCTCAGCGGCCAGTTTGCGACAACAGGCGGCCTGAACGAACAGGTTATGGCCGACTTTCATGAAAACGGCGGGCCAGATGCCCTGACCCTGGCGCTAGACCGGGTCCTGACAAGGATAAAGGGCGCCTAAAAGGTCGGCGGCGTGCAGGCACTGATGACCTCGCAGGCAACAGGTCCAACGCAGCGGAAGCGATGCGGCCTTCGGCTTTCGAAGTAATAGGCATCTCCCGGTCCAAGGATCCGCCGCTCGTCGTCGACAGTCACCTCGAGTCGCCCGGAAAGGACAATTCCTCCCTCTTCTCCTTCGTGCACGAGCGGAACCTTGCCGGTGTCGGAGCCCGGCTGATAGCATTCCTTCAGGATCTGCAAGCTCCGGCCGAACAGGCTGTCTCCAACCTGGCGGTAGGAGATTGCCCCTTTGCCGATCTCGACGAGCTCCTCGGCCGCATAGAATGCCTTTCTTGGCCGTTCCGGTTCGAAGGCGAAGAATTCCGCCAGACCGATGGGAATGCCGTCGAGGATACGCTTCAGTGCCCCGACGGAGGGATTGGAAGAATTCGACTCGATCAGCGAGATCGTCGAGTTCGTGACGCCGGCGCGCTTGGCCAGTTCTCGTTGCGAGAGATTATGCGTCATCCGGAGATGACGAAGGCGGTTGCCGATATCGACGGACATAGCGCGTTTCACCTGTTGCAAATACTAAACATATTCCGCTCAGGTTTCTAAATTTCAAGTGCTTACGGGCAATCAGAAAAGGACTTGTTCCCTGACGGAAATCACTGAACATGTCGCCATGAAAAAACGGAGACGACAGTGGTGGACCAGATCAGCATTTCCAACCGGCCTTCCCTCGATAATTTCTGGATGCCGTTTACGGCAAACCGCCAGTTCAAGGCCACCCCTCGGCTCCTGGCCTCGGCTGAAGGCATGTATTACACCGACATCGACGGCAACAAGGTACTGGACGGTACGGCTGGCCTTTGGTGCGTCAATGCCGGCCATGGCCGCAAACGCATCGCGGACGCCGTTGCCCGCCAATTACAGGCGTTGGACTTTGCTCCAACATTTCAGATGGGCCATCCGGTCGCCTTCGACTTCGCCGAAAAGCTCGCAAAGATCGCGCCAGGCGGACCTTCCGCAAAACTTGATCGTGTGTTCTTCACCGGCTCCGGTTCGGAATCGGTCGATACAGCCTTAAAGATTGCGATCGCCTATCAGCGCGCCATTGGTCAGGGCACGCGTACACGCATCATCGGCCGCGAGAAGGGCTATCACGGCGTCGGCTTCGGCGGCATCTCTGTCGGCGGGCTTGTCAACAACCGTCGCGTGTTTCCGCAGATTCCCGCAGACCATATGCGCCATACCCTCGACATCGAGAAAAACGGCTTCTCGCAGGGGCTGCCTCAGCATGGCGTCGAGCTCGCAGACGATCTGGAGCGCCTCGTCGGCTTGCACGGCGCCGAAACAATCGCCGCCGTCATCGTTGAGCCGATGTCCGGATCGGCAGGTGTCATCCTGCCGCCAAAAGGATATCTTGAGCGCCTGCGCGCGATCGCCGACAAGCATGGCATTGTCCTGATCTTTGACGAGGTCATCACCGGTTTTGGCCGGCTGGGCACGCCATTCGCCACCGACTATTTCGGCGTTATTCCCGATCTCGTCACCACAGCCAAGGGCCTGACGAATGGCGCGATTCCGATGGGAGCAGTCTTTGCGAGCCGAAGCATCTACGACGCATTGATGGCCGGGCCAGAAAACCAGATCGAGCTCTTCCACGGCTACACCTACTCCGGCCACCCGGTCGCTAGTGCCGCCGGCATTGCGACATTGGAAATCTATGAGGAGGAAGGCCTCTTGACGCGCGCCGCATCCCTGGCCGACAGATGGCAGGATGCTCTTCACTCCCTGAAGGGGCTACCGCATGTCGCCGATATTCGCAACCTCGGGCTCGTCGGCGCGATCGAGCTTGCGCCACGCGAGGGCGCACCAGGAACACGCGCCTATGACATCTTCGTGGACTGCTTCAGGAAAGGGCTGCTGATCCGGGTAACTGGCGATATTATCGCGCTTTCGCCGCCCCTGATCATTGAGACGGACGAAATCGACAGGGCCGTCGCCATTGTGGCGGATGCCCTGAAGCGCGCGGCTTAGCGGCCATGTTGCAAGCGTTTCTGTTTGGCGACCAACAGCCAGACAGAAACGACGGGATTTGGTCAACGAAGAGTTCCACCACCGCCGCAAAAGGTCCTCGAACAGTTTGCTTTTTGATCCCGCCGGGATAAGGATCCCTGCGTGTGATCAAGGAGTTTTCCATATCGATGTCGAAACCCCGGTTGAGACGGGAAGCAGATCTCCTTCTGCATCGTGGAACGAGGGCTGCCAGCAGCGATTATCGCGTGAGCCGCGCGCGCAGGCCTGCCGCCGTGCAGCGCCTGATCGGTGCGTTGGGCAACATCATGTTGTCCGATGCGGCTCCCTTGATGGAAAAATTCGTTGCCGGGAAGGTCTTTCACCAGCTGCAGGAGCCAGGTGCGATCGCGACAAAGCCCGCCACGCCCGTGCCATTGGGACCGCAGTTGCAGTTTGCACTGCGCAGTCTCGCCTCCAAAGGTGAGCCTTTCGCAGAAGTGGCTGCCGCCATCGGCGACGTTGCCAAGAGCCTGGAATGGGTTGCGAGCAAGACCGGCCCGTTTGCCAGCATCAACATAGAGCATACCCATGCGCATGCGGTAGTGGCGGGCATTTCAGGCATAGAGGAGCGGGACGACGTCGCTCTCGGCCTGACGATCATGGCGCCCTACAGTCGTTTCCCGGATCACATCCAGTATCGCTCTCGCGTTTTTCTGGCACTATCCGACTGCGAGTTTTCCTGTGACGACAAGGGATGGCAGCGCGCTTCCATAGGCTCCATTTTCTTCAATGAAGCGGGCCACACCGTGGCGATGCGGTGCACTGCGCGACCTCTTCTGGCCGCCTGGTGCCACGTTGAAAGATAGCCGATCGCCTCGCTGATTTGCCTATTGACGTTTGCGCGCCAAATCTTTGAATGGCAAAGGCCATTCTAGAGAGGACAAACTCCTGCGCGGCAGCGATAAAAATCCCGGATCTGGCGAGATGGCCGATCGCATTTATGGTGAAGGCTGGCAAGCAAGCGGCCTTGGTCCGCCGTCTTCATGGCCGCTCTGTCTGAAATCAGCCATCGACATCATGCTGCCGTCCCAAGCTCAGATCGTCATCTTCTGGGGCAAGGATTTCGTTGCCTTTTACAACGATGCCTATGCCACCACCATCGGGAGCAAGCATCCTCAGGCCCTCGGCCGCCCCGCGCGCGAAAATTGGAGCGAATTGTGGAGTGATTTGAAACCGCTCCTACGGCGTGTCCTCGATCATGGTGAAACGATGGTCGCAAAGGACCGACCGTTTTATATCGAGCGGCACGGCTATCCGGAGACCGTCTACTTCGATATTTCCTATTCGCCGATCAGGGACGAGGTCGGCAAGGTTCGCGGAGTGTTCTGCATCGTCTGCGAAACGACGGAGCGCGTGAAGTCCGAAACAGCACTGCGCGACAGCGAGGAGCGGTTTCGCGCAATCTTTTCGCAGTCGGCAGCGGGAATCGGTCAGTCGGATCTGGCGGGAAGATTCCTGCTCGTCAACAGACGTTTCTGCGAAATCAGCGGCTACTCGGAAGCCGAGCTCTTAAAGATGCGGGTACAGGACATCACGTTTCCCAAGGATCTCGACGACTACGCTCGTGCCTTCAGGACAATGCTTGACGCCGGACAGAGCTTTGAGATCGAAAAGCGCTACGTTCGCAAGGACGGTAGCTTGGTCTGGGTAGCAAATTCGGTCTCTCCGATGCGCGACACGAATGGCGACCTCCGCCAGGCTGCCGCCGTCGTCGTCGATATCACGGAACGCAAGCGTGCCCAGGAGGTTGAGCGTCGTCTTGCCGCGATCATCGCCTCGTCCGACGACGCCATTCTCAGTACGGATCTGAACATGAGGATTTCGAGCTGGAACAGCGGAGCCGAAAAGCTCTACGGCTATTCGGCCGAAGAAGCGATCGGCCACTCCGTGGTATTGCTCGTTCCCGATGACCGGATTGAAGAGGAGCCGGCAATCATCCGGCAGGTCAGCGCCGGTCTAAGAGTTGATCCCTTCGAGACCAAGCGGCGGCGCAAGGATGGTCGCCTGGTCGACGTGCTGCTCAGCGTTTCACCGATTTTCGACGCTTATGGCAGGATCGTCGGAGCCTCGAAAATAGCGCACGACATCAGCGCTCGAAAGGAGGCCGAACGGCTTCAAAGCGTTCTGGTCGGCGAACTCAATCATCGCGTGAAGAACGTGCTCGCAACCGTGATGGCGATCGCGCGACAGACGCTCGGGCGCGAGAAAGCCAACAGAGCAGGCGTAGACGCATTCGAGGCACGTCTCGCCCTGATGTCGAGAGCGCATGACCTTCTGACGCATGGCAATTGGGAGCAGGCAGAGCTGGAAACGGTCGTCAGACAAGCGCTGTCGCCTCACCAACAGGACAGATTTATGATCTCGGGGCCGAGCATTCAACTTGCGCCGCGCGCCGTTGTGTCAATTTCGCTGGCACTGCATGAACTGGCGACGAACGCCGCAAAGTATGGAGCGTTGTCGGTGCCGGAAGGCCGGGTTTCAATCGCATGGTCCTTAACGAGAGGTGAGCCTGTGAGGTTGGGACTGGAATGGCGCGAAACGGGGGGACCGAAGATTACCGAGCCCTCGCGCAAAGGTTTCGGTTCGCGCCTGATCGAAGACCTCCTGGCAGCCGAATTGAAAGGCGAGGTGAAGATCACCTATGATCAGACCGGCGTGATCTGCGTTGTCGACGCCCCCGTCGGCGCTGGATCGGATTATGATCGCTCGGTCTTGTCTCTGCCGTGATCTCCTTGGCGGCCCGCCGCCATGCCTATGCGGTGATTTGGAATCCCGCGGGTACGGTATTTAACGATGCCGCGTGCACCTCGACAGCAACGACAGAGGCGCCGGGTGGTCCTTGCCAGAACTCCTTCAACATCGCTGAAACAGCCGCATCCTGACCGGCGATGAGAGCGCTCACGGAGCCATCGTCTTCATTTCGAACCCAACCCGCCAGGCCGAGCGCTTCAGCCCTCGCCCGTGTCCAGACACGAAAGCTGACGCCCTGAACCCGCCCGGATATCCGCACCAGCATCGCCTTGGGATCGTCGTCCATGCGTGCCTCCTGTGCACCTGCCTTTCCAGCAATCTGGCGCATCCGGAAAGAATTCAAGCATGGCTTTCACGCCGCAGTAGGTCGCCCTGATCTGCATCGCTCCAAATTGCTGAATTTTTTATGCCCGCAAGGCACCGACCGCTGGACCGCAGCGAACGATGCGCTACATTGATAAGTGCTTCAACTTGAAGGGATCTCGATCATGCGCAGGCTTATCGCAGTGACTTCAGTGCTCCTCGTCAGTTTCGTCGGTTCAGCCTTTGCGCAAGCAAGTATGGGGATGGACAGCAGCGGCCGATTTGACGGTTCGCCGCCACTTGGGACCGCGCCCGACAGCGATGGAACCGGTGGTGGAGGGCTCTCTATCCCGATCGACTTTGGCGCCACCAGTTCGACTTCCCGTTCGATCCAATGGACAGGTTGCCCCGAGGACCAGCGCGCAGCAGCGCGCGGCCGGACCAACACGCTCACAAATCAGGCGTGCCGCAACAATTGAAGGAGACCGGCATGACGCACCCCGCGCCAGCGAATTGGCGGTTCGCGGGGTGTTTTGCCTGTGCTAGGGGGTACGTGTAACGAAAGGCACGGACAGACATGCTCCCCTGGATCCAACTCGATAGCGCCGCCATTCCTGGTGAAAATGGTGAATTGCGTCTCAAGCAGAGAGGCAATGAATTCTCGATCATGCTCGGCTCGAACGAGCTTATGAACAGCCGCCTGAGCGGCTCTGAGGAAGCGCTCGCAACGCTTTCGCAAGACAGGATCAAGGAACATACACGCCCCAGGATACTGATCGGCGGCCTCGGCATGGGCTTCACACTTCGCGCTGCCCTGTCCGTTTTGCCAGACGATGGCTTAATCATCGTTGCCGAACTGGTTCCAGCCGTTGTGCAATGGGCCCGCGGCCCGATGTCGCAAGTGTTCCAAGGCTGTCTCGACGATCCCCGCGTTGCCATCCATGAGGGCGACGTTGGCGAACTGGTAGGTCGAAGCAAGGCCCATTTCGACGCCATCTTGCTCGACGTGGACAATGGTCCCGACGGCCTTACCCGCTCCTCCAACGATCGTCTCTATGATTTCGCCGGCCTGCGCGCCGCGCGCAATGCGCTTCGACCCGGAGGCGTTCTCGCCGTCTGGTCATCTGGACCGGACGCATCCTTCACCCGGCGGCTTTGTGACTGCGGCTTTGCCGTCGAGGCTGTCAGTGTGCGCGCCAACGGCAAGCGCGGCGGCGCGCGTCATGTCATCTGGCTGGCCATCAAATAGATCAGCCTGCCTGAACTCGCCGTGCGGCGGCGATCGCACTGGCAGCACCGGACCGCAGCTGCTGTGTGTCGGCTCCGGCGATGACGAGATCAAAACCCATCTTCAACAGTTCGCCTGCCCGCTCACCATTGCTGCCAAAAACGCAGGCGAATTTGCTGTGCGCCCGGCAACGGGCTATCAGATGCTTGAGAACACCGTCAACCTCGGCCGTGTCAGGCGCCACTTTCGCGCCAGCCGACAGTGCGATCGACAGATCGGATGGGCCGACAAAGATGCCATCTATGCCATCTATCCGCATGATTTCGTCCGCACCTTCAAGGGCGGCACGGGTCTCGATCATGGCAATCGCCACCGTCTTTTCGTTGGCGTTCGCGAGATATTCTGCCGCGCAAAGCCCGGTATGATTCATCGCCAGTGTCGGGCCCCAGCTGCGCTCGCCGATTGGCGGATATTTTGTCGCTTTCGCGAAAGCCTCAGCGTCCGACACCGAGTTGATCATCGGCGCAATGATGCCCGACGCGCCTGCATCGAGAAGCCGCGATGCGGATGCGAAATCGCCGACCGGTATTCGGGCGAGCACGGCCTTGCCGGCGAGCCTGCCCTGACCGACGCCAATGGCGGCCGATCCGATATCCCAGACACCGTGCTGCATATCCAGCACGATGGCATCAAAAGCCTCTTGCGCCAAATGATTAACGAAAAGCGGATCGGCAATGCCGATCCACGCGGATATCAACCCGCCCTTTCCGCTTCGGATCCGCCCTGCGAGGTCGTCGATCGTCGTTGCGCCACTCATGCTATCTCCTTTTGTGGTTCAGCCAGCCGCGCGCTGCCTTTCTTGATGAAAGTCTTCGATGAATGACTTTTCAAGCAGGATGCCATCCCACTCCTCGGCAAAGAATGGCGAATCGTAAATCAAGGTAAAGGGTCCGCCGTAGCCTGCGGAGCGGCACGCTTCCAGGCATTTGCGATAGTCTTGCCTGTCGAGCCCCGATCCGGTGAAGTGGGCCTTGGCGTGGCAGAGTTCCGCACGACGCATGATGTCGCAAAGCCCTGCATATTTTTCTGGCGCAGCCCAATTGCCAAGATCGCCATTTAGACCAACTTTCCCTTCCAAAGTATCGAGCAGCCAGTTCGTCTGTTTGGGGAAAGCCAGAAGATCGAACCAATTTTCGGTGACGACACGAATGCCGCTATTGTCAGCCTGCTTCGCAAGCCAGCCAAGATGGTCCGCTGATCGCTCAAGGTTGTCTGCCGTGGGCGCCTGCTTGCCGGCAATCACCCGCATGTTCCTGGCGCCAAGCGCTTGGGCGATCGCAATCCAGCTGGCGATCCAGCGAATATCGCGCTCGCAGGTTTCTGGATGGCTTGGATCCCCATCTTCGACAAGCAGCGTCTGCAGCAGAATATCAGCCTCCTGGAGGGCGCCACGCATCTCAGCGAGATAGGCTGGTTGGAGGCTTGGCAGATGAAACGAGCATATCTCCAGCCGCCCGATGCCCCGCTTGGAAAGTTGTGCCGGTATCTCGGTCAGCAGGCAGCGCCCCGGTCCATATGGTTCCTTGGGCGCGGCACTCTTGTCCGGATCCGGGCTATAGGGATAGACAGCCCCTAGCAGCCGATGCAGCGACCACGTCGAAACAGCAAAACGCCCACCTTCCAAATCGCCTACAGTCATGTTCTCCTCCCCAGGCGCAAAAACGACCGTCTCAAATGAACTCTCCGCGGATAACCTCCTCAGCCGAAAGCGCCGCACTGAGGAGCGCTTCGTCGCGCTTGCCCACAGCAGAAAGCAGGAAGCCCGCCGGCATGTTGGCATCTCCCGTTCCACAGGGGATCGATATGCCGCACCAATCGAGGAAATTGCCAAGCATGGTATTGCGTAGCGTCTTGCCGTTGGTTGCGAAAAACAAATCGTCGTCGGCTTCAAGGGGCGAAATTGGCGGCGCCACATGAGCAACGGTCGGAAAGGCAACAAGGCTTTCGCCCACAAGGCGCTCGACGTCGGCAATCAAGGCTTCACGCGCCGCGAGGATCGCAAGATAGTTCGAAAGCGTTGTTTTTTCGCCGAGTCTTATGCGCATCACGACCCGGTGATCCATCTCGGCGGCTCGGGGCGAAGCCAGCCGTTCACGGTGAAGCGCAAAAGCTTCTGCTGTGACCATGGCCCCCTGTGTCGCCATGAGCGCCAGGATTTCATCGAAAGCCGGGATCTTGATCCGGCTGATCGATGCGCCCTCGGCTGCGAGCCAATCAACCGCTGTCTCGAAAGCTGCGAGGACGCCGGCTTCTGCTCCATCGAACACGACGTTTTCGGGGATCACGATATCGAGCCCCTTGAGCGGACGGGCGACAATTGAAGGCAACGCTGCGCCGCGCATTCCGGCGTCGACCCAAACAGCATCCTGAACGGTTCTTGAGAGCGGTCCAAGCGAGTCCAGGCTTTTCGCCAGCGGGTAGACGCCCGCCATCGGGTAGCGGCCGCGGGTAGCCTTGTATCCGACAATGCCGTTGAAGGCGGCAGGGATGCGCACCGAGCCTCCAGTATCCGTCCCCATCGCCACCGGAACGAGGCCGGCGGCCACCGCAACGCCGGCACCGGAAGACGAACCGCCTGGAATTCTTGGAACATCGCTGCTCAGCGGGTTGTGCGGTGTCGCGTAGTGCGGATTGATGCCGAGCCCGGAGAAGGCAAATTCGCTCATATTGGTACAGCCAATCGAGACCATGCCCGCTTGCTTCAGCGTTGCCACGACTGCCGCATCTGCCTCAGCCGCCTTACCACTTGCCAGAACGCTCGAGCCGGCCGTCGTGATCCGATTTTTGATATCGAAAAGGTCCTTCCAGGCAATTGGCACGCCATCCAGCATGCCGCGCGAGCGACCCTCCTTCAGTCGTTTCGACGAGGCTTTCGCTTCGTCTCTGGCGCGAGCCTTCAAAATAGTCGTGAACACCGCCCGATCGGCATATGCTTCAATGCTCTCGATCACCGCTTCCGTCACCTCGATCGGATCGACAGCTGCCGTTTGAATGAGACCGGAAAGCTGCGCGACGGACATTGCGCCAAATGTTTTCGTCATGGGGTATCCACACTCTGACTGACCTTCCGAACTAAGCCGAATTTCCGCGGCGAGCCAAGCCCTTAAAGTCAAATCAAACCGATTGGTTCGATTTTATGAACACAGCGTTTGTGTATCCGGTCTTCCATCGGAGCTTGCGAAAACACACATGGCCTTTGCGTGTTGTTTGCCGGCCTGAGGACGGCGATATGCCGGTGCACGCATCAGTGTAGGAGCAAACAAAATGACAAAAGGCGAGAGTTGGAACACGGCGCGTGGCGAGGCGGTGCACCACAGCGCGACGGATCACGTGTTGAAGGGCACGGGTGAACGCGAATATGCCGAGCATGTGAATTCCCACAAACCTTCCATATCAGAACGCCTCATTGTCCTTGCGGCCTTCACGCTTCTTGGCGCTGCGGGGCTCACGGTGCATTTTACAGCACCGATGGCATCGGGCCTGGACAAGGCGACCGTTGGTTCGATCTCCGACTCGTTGCCCGCGGTCGATTATTGCCGTGAGCACAGCCCCTATCCGGACAGATCCTGCTGAGGGATCTGCCACGACCGGGCATGGACAACCCTGCGCCGCGATATAGTTATGCGCAAGGGGAGAATTGTCGATGCCCGATGAGATCGATTACAGTCTGGAGCGTTTTAAAGAGGCGCAGAAGGGCACCTATGAGAAGGCGCTCTCAGAATTGAAAGACGGACACAAGCGCTCCCATTGGATGTGGTTCATTTTCCCTCAGATCGCCGGCCTCGGCTCCTCGTTGATGGCAGAAAAATACGCCATCCGCTCAGCGGAAGAGGCCGCAGCCTATCTTGCAGATCGCGTTTTAGGCAGCAGGCTGCTGCGCTGTGTCGATGCCGTTCTTGCCATTAAGGGCAAATCCGCACACGACGTCTTTGGCTCTCCTGATGATATCAAGCTGCGCTCTTCCATGACGCTCTTTGCGGCGATCAGCGAACACGGATCGCCGTTTCACAAGGTGATTGACCGGCTCTATCACGGAGAATTCGACAATCGTACCATCCAGCTTCTCAATGCCAAGTAGCCGGCGCTCGGGCGCTGCGGCGTCTCGGCGCGGTTGAGATCTCATTGATCCGCGCTCCCGCTTGCTGATCGGTGCCGATCCCTTCGTCACCGAAATAACCGCGTGCCTCGAGGGGCTCACGCTTGAGCTGAAGTTCGGCACGCTTGGCATAAAGACGATGAAGGGAGTTTTGGCTTACGCGGTCAACCGATGCCATCATGCAAAAGCAGTGATGGCAGCGTTGCAGGCCTTGGAGAAATGATTGCAACAGGTGTCGTTGCCCATGGCTTGGCGTGTGACGCGAGCGCCCTCCAGAAGAAGTGTCAGCGTATCGGCCAACAGCTTTGCTTCGCGCGCACCGGCGGCAAGACAGAGCGCTTCCAGCCTGTCGCGTTGCTCTGCCTTGTGGCGTTCGATCACGCCGTAGGCCGGATGCCCCTCACCCTTCAGCTCGATGGCTGCGTTGGCGAGATCACAGCCAACATGCTCGCCGCAAAGGCTTTGCGTGCGCGCTTCGATCCATGCCCTGAGCTGCCCCTTCGGGTCGTCTGGATGGGCCGTCTCAAGATCACGCCAGATCGCCTCGGCCTTCTCCGAAGCACGGCGCAGCGTCTCGCAGACCAATTCGTCCTTGGAGCCGAAATGGCGGTAGAGCGTCATCTTGTTGGTAAGCGCGGCATCCGCGATCGCATCCACGCCAATGCCGCGAATGCCGTGCTCACGAAAAAGCTCGGCGGCGGTCGAGACGATGCGCTCCCGTGGCGGGATTTTCTCGTCAGTATTTGCGGGAGAATGCAGGCTCAACGATTCTGATTTTTTTGCGGACAAGGTCCTTGACATCCATGTGACCGATCGGTAACAAATGCATTGTTACTTACCGGTAACACCACTCCTCGCGGAAGTCAACGTCGTTGACTGGCGCGGTCGGAATGGAACACGGGCTACAGCCCACGAAAGGAGGCAAACCATGAGCAAGACCAGACAAGACCTGACCATCGCCGAAGCCCTTCGCGACCCCCTGATCGCCATGGTACTGCGCGCCGACGGTGTGAAACTCGACGATTTCAGACGTCTCCTCGAGACCGCCGCCAAGAAGCGCGAACAGCGGGTCTCTCCAGTGGGCAAATTTATGAACGCGATCTCCAACCCAGCTGCCATGTGCAGCTATTGCTGACGTTTCGGGTGCTTCCCTGCCCCTGTGAGAACCGTCGCTGATCAAGCGGCGGCTCTTTTCGTTTGAGGCGCCTACTCGCAAAGCAGGTCATACTTCAAGTTGCCGAGATATTCGGGGTCGGCGAGAGCATCGATCGCAGCAATCTTTTCCCCATCGAAGGTAAGAAGCAGGACGACGCGCAGTTGTCCTTCGACTGCGACCACGAGCCCGAATTCCTTATCGATCATTGCTGGCTGTGCTGCCTGGGCACGTCCCTTGAAAGTGTCTGCAACGGCATCTGCCCCGCGAAGCTCGCGAACAGAAGGATTATACTGCATTGCCGCAGCATCAGGGGTGAAGACGACCTGCGGATCGAGGATCGAGAGCAGCGCCTTGATGTCGCCGAGGCGCGAAGCCGCCAGGAACGCGTTGACGATCTGCTTCTTTCGCGCGGCGTCCGCCTCCGGCACATCTGTCCTGCCCTGCACCCGGCGGCGGGCGCGGCTTGCGAGCTGGCGAGTTGCCGCCGATGAGCGGCGAATGATCGGCGCGATGTCGTCGAAAGGCAGATCGAACATATCGTGCAGCACGAAGGCGACGCGCTCGGCGGGCGCCAACCTCTCAAGGACGACCAGGAGCGCCAGCCCGACGGAGTCGGCAAAGGCCACCTCCCGCTCCGGATCGACCGCCCCGGAGGGGCCGGCGACGCGCTCATGAACGGGGAGATCAAATGGCTCTTCCCGCCTCGTCTTTCTTGAACGCAGCATATCCAGGCAGATGCGTGCCACGACAGTTGTCAACCAGCCGCCGACATTGTCGATCGTCTCAGCATCCGAACGGCCGAGCCGAAGCCAGGCCTCCTGAACGGCATCGTCGGCCTCTGCGCGGGAACCAAGCATGCGATAGGCGACGGCGCTAAGATGCGCCCTGTTCGCTTCAAATTCTCCCGTCACCCAGTTCTTCTCGATCATTGTCACATTCCTCCAGCCTGTTTCGTCAACTCCATGACGGACGAAACCCGGCTGATGTGACAAAGCACGACCGGCAGCGTCAGTCTGGAGAAAGACCGCAAGGAGACATGTGATGCAAGCAAGAATGGGAAATCCAGCCCTCGTCGTTCCAGAAGCGATGCAGGCGCTCCACGTACTCGGGACGATACCGGCCAAATCGGGCCTGTCGCCGATTCTTTTGGAACTCGTCAATCTGCGTGCCAGCCAGATCAATGGCTGCAGCGTCTGCATCGACGGCCATCCGCGCATCGCCAAGAAGGCCGGCGAAACCGATGAACGGCTGTTTGCCGTCAGTGCCTGGCGCGACACGCCATACTTCACGCCGGCCGAACGTGCAGCCCTTGCACTGACTGAGGCGGTGACCCGCGTCAGCGATCGTGCAGACCCCGTACCCGACGACATCTGGGACGAAGCCACGCGGCATTTCAGCGGCAAGAGCCTGGCAGCCCTCGTCATCGCCATCGCCAACATCAATGTCTGGAACCGTCTGAACATCGCTACCCGGCAGATCGCCGGGGAGTGGAAGCCGTAAAACGGTATCGGACCGCCCTCGTGTCGATGGCGGTCCGACAAAAAGCCTTGTGAAAAGCTTGAGGATCAGATGATGCCGCCACCGCCGGCAGACGAAGCCGGGCGCAAGGCGGCAACCTTCCCGCGATAGCCGCTTTTGCGGTAGGTGGCGACCGGATCGATCGCACCACCGGCACGGCGGCGCGCTTCCGCGAGAATCGGCTCGACGTCCAAGCGGTAAGCGCGCTTCAGGGTTTCGCTCGCCATCAGCGCGTCGTTTTCGTCCTGATAGCCGGCCAGTGCCTTGCGGTCGACAAGGAGGGCCTGCGCATAGGCGCGGCGAATTTCGTTGGCACTGTTGATCAGGCTTTCGATCGGATCGGTGACATTGTGCGACTGGTCGATCATATGAGCGGGGTTGAAGTCGTTGACGCCGCGCTCGTCGGCATCGACGAGCTCGTTGAAGACCAGGAACAGGCGATAAGGCTCGATCGCGCCAGCATCGAGGTCGTCGTCACCGTATTTGGAGTCATTGAAATGGAAGCCGCCGAGCTTGCCGAACTGGATCAGGCGGGCAACGATCATTTCGATATTGGTGTTCGGCGCATGATGACCAAGGTCGACCAAACACTGCGCCTTGGGGCCAAGCGTCTGGGCAATCAGGTAGTTGGTGCCCCAGTCCTGCACGACCGTAGAATAGAAGGCCGGCTCATACATCTTGTGTTCGGAAAACAGCTTCCAGTCATCCGGCAGTGCCTTGTATATATCGGCCATGGAGGCGAGATAGCGCTCGAAAGCCTTCGTAAAGCTGCTCTGGCCGGGGAAGTTTGAGCCGTCGCCGACCCATACGGTCAGCGCCTTGGAACCGATCGCCTTGCCGATCTCGATGCATTCGACGTTGTGGTCGACCGCTTGTGCACGCGTCGCCGCATCGGTGTGGCTCAGCGAACCATACTTGTAGGAATGCTTCTGTCCCGGCGCATCGGAGAAGGTGTTGGAGTTCATCGCATCGAAGCCGAGGCCAAGCGCGTCGGCCTTTGCCTTCAGCTCCTTGGCGTCAGCCTTGTCCCAGGGAATATGCAGCGAAACATTCGGCGTTGCCCGCGTCAGTTCGTTGATCACGGCGCAGTCGTCCAGCTTGTCGAAAATGCCGCGTGGTTCACCAGCACCGGGGAAGCGGGCAAAGCGTGTGCCGCCTGTGCCGACGCCCCACGAGGGAACGGCGATGAAGAATTCCGATACCTTTCTTGTTATCGCCTCGATGTCGATGCCGCGACGAGAAAGATTTGCGCCAAGCGCTTCGTAATCGGACGTCAGCGTCTCCGCGCGCGCATCGTTTTCCTGCGCAATGACATCCTGCGCGATTTTGGACTCGGCCATGAATTCCTCCCGAGAATGTGGAAATGGGCACGGCGGGCGATTGCGCCCGCCGCCTTGGCTTAATTCAGCGCGGGAAGCTCTGCGCGTTGCCGGCATCGACATTGATGATATTGCCGGTGGACTTGGCGGAAAGATCGGACGCCAGGAAGTATATTGCTTCGGCAATGTCTTCCGGGAAGACATTGAGCTTGAGCATGGAGCGCTTGCGATAATGTTCCTCCAGCTCGTTGATCTCGATCTTCGACGAGGCCGCGCGCTGTTCGCGCCACTCGCCGCTCCAGATCTTTGACCCGCGAAGAACGGCGTCCGGGTTGACGGTATTGACGCGAATGCCGGCTTCTGCGCCTTCCAGTGCGAGGCAACGCGCCAGATGGATTTCCGCGGCCTTGGCCGTGCAATAGGCGGCAGCGTTCGGCGAGGAGGCCAGACCGTTCTTGGACGCAACGAACACGACGTTGCCGCCGAGGTTCTGCCTGCGGAAGAGGCGGAAGGCTTCGCGCGACACCAGGAAGTAGCCGGTCGTCAGGATGTCGATGTTCTTGTTCCACATCGAAAGCTCAGTGCTTTCGATCGGAGCAGACGATGCGATACCCGCGTTGGACACCAGGATGTCGACGCCGCCGAATTCGACGCAGGCTTCCGCGAAGGACGAAATCACCGCGTCTTCCTTGGTCACATCGAGCTTGACGCCGTAAACGGCATCTGCGCCGAACTGCTTGGAAAAATCGGCCGTCGTGCTATCAAGCGCGTCCTGGTCGATGTCGGCCAGAACCACGCAAGCACCCTCGCCGATCAGACGGGCAGCCGTTGCGCGGCCGATGCCGCCAGCGCCCCCGGTCACGAAGGCAACCTTGCCAGCAAGGCTCTTGGGCCTTGGCAAACGCTGGAGCTTGGCTTCCTCGAGCAGCCAGTATTCGATGTCGAAGGCTTCCTGCTCGGGCAGGCCCTGATATTCGGAGACCGTCGAAGCACCGCGCATGACGTTGATGGCGTTGACATAGAACTCGCTGGCAATGCGGGCCGTGGCCTTGTCACGGGCAAACGACAACATGCCGACGCCAGGAACAAGGAAGATGACCGGGTTCGCGTCGCGCATGGCGGGCGAATTGGCATGCTTGCAGTCGTTGTAGTAGCGGGCGTAATCGGCGCGGTAGTCTTCCAGTGCCTTGTCGAGACCGGCCACGATCGCGTCAACGTCAGGCTTTGCCGGATCGAAGTCGACGATCAGCGGGCGGATCTTGGTGCGCAGGAAATGATCCGGGCAGCTGGTGCCGAGCGCGCCAAGGGGCTGCAGGTTCTTCGAATTGACGAATTCAAGCACGGCGTCCTGATCGTCGAAATGACCGAGCTTGCGCTCCGTCTTGCCGATCCGGCCACGTATTTCAGGCATCAGGCGGGCTGCAATGGCGCGGCGTTGCTCAACCGGCAGGCTCTGGGCAGCAGCACCACCGAAGATCGTCTTGCCTTCAGTCTTTTGCGCAAACCAGACAATCGCCTTGTTGATGATCTCGAGCGTCAGCTCATAGCAGGATCTGGCATCGTTTGCCCAGGTAAAGAGACCGTGGCTTTCGAGGACAACGCCCTTCGAATGCGGGTTCGCCTTGACGAAGGCTTCGAGATCAAGACCAAGCTGGAAGCCCGGGCGACGCCACGGCAGCCAGCCGATCTCGTTGCCGAAGATCTCTTTCGTCAGCTCCTTGGAGTTCTTGGAGGCAGCAATCGCGATGATGGCATCCGGATGCATGTGGTCGACATGGGTGAAAGGCACGAAACCATGGAGCGGCGTATCGATCGAGGCGGCGCGGCTGTTGAGGTTGTAGGTGCAGTGCGGCAGGAAGCCGACCATGCGGTCTTCGTCCTCGACACCTTTGTAAATACTCTTCAGCGAATCCAGCTTATCCTGGTAAAGGGTCGCAAAACCGTCGAGCTTGATGGTACCGACGTCGCCGCCCGAACCCTTGACCCAGAGAACCTTGACCGTCTCGCCGGTCAGAGGATCGGTTTCCATCACCTTGGCAGAGGTGTTGCCGCCGCCATAGTTGGTGATGCGCTTGTCGGCGCCAAGCAGATTCGAGCGATACAGAAGCTTGCCAGGCTCATCGAGGGCTGCCGCGTATTCTTCGTCCCAACGATTATCAAGAAGCCGGACGGTTGCCGCCATGTCATCCTCCCATGTAAAATTTTCCGGAGGCGCGAACGAACTCCAGCGCCCCTTTGCGGTGACGGTATCGCTCATCAAAATAGACATTGTCAATCGAAAACGATCAAATTCGATTATGCTGCAGCGCAATATGAAATTTTATGATCGTTTTTGATTGACACATTCTCACAACTGCGAAATAAGCAAGCCAGGAGGAACCCCATGCACGAACGCGAACGCCATCGCATCATACTGAGCGCCGTTCAGGAAAAGTCAGTCGTCACGATCCAGGATATTTCCGAGTTGACCGAGGCTTCCGAGGCGACGATCCGGCGGGATATCGCGGCCCTTCACGTGCAGGGAAAGATCCGCCGCGTGCGCGGGGGCGCCGAAGCCGTGCATCCGCCGCAGCTTGGAAATCTCGCCGGACGCCCCTTCCGGGTTTCGGAATCGGTCAACATCGATAAAAAGCGGTCAATCGCGCGGGCAGCCGTCGATCTATGCGATCCTGGCGATGCCATCATCATCAATGGCGGGACGACGACGTTCCAGATGGTGCACTATATGGCCGCCCATCGCATGCAGGTGATGACCAACTCTTTTGCGATCGCCGAGCACCTGGTGAAGCACTCGAAGAACACGGTGACGGTGCCCGGTGGCGTCATCTACCGCGAGCAGAGCCTGATCCTGTCGCCCTTCGACAATGATGCGATCCGCAATTTCTATGCCCGCCGCTTCTTTATCGGCGCACAGGGCGTCGGGCCACTCGGTGTCATGGAAGCCGATGCGCAGATCATTCAAAGCGAGCAGAAGCTGATGCACCAGGCCGATGAACTCGTCGTCATGGTCGATTCCAGCAAGTTTCACCGCCGGTCGAGCCTTATTCTGTGCCCGCTCGACCGCGTTTCGACTGTTATCACGGACGACGGCATTGCCGAGGGCAGCGTGCGAATGATCGAAGATGCGGGCATCAAGCTCGTCATTGCGAGCGCGGTCTCGCAAGCGAAGGAGGATTCCTCGTCGGTCGCCTGAGTGGCGCCGTCAGGATGTAGTCAAGTCTTATCAACGTGGGAGGATGAAAGCATGAAACTCGTAAAGACATTGGCAGTGGGCGTCGCCTTTGCCGTCGCCTTGATGGCAGGCGCTGCAAGCGCCAAGGATGTCAAGATCGGTCTCGTTGTGAAATCGCTTGGCAACGGCTTCTTCGAAGCCGCCAACAAGGGCGCGCAGGAAGCAGCCAAGGAACTCGGCGGCGTGGAAGTAATCTACACCGGCCCGACGTCGACGACGGCAGAAGGCCAGATCGAAGTCATCAACTCGCTGATCGCTCAGGGGGTTGACGCAATCGCCATTTCCGCCAACGATCCAGATGCAGTCGTTCCGGCTCTGAAGAAAGCCAAGCAGCGCGGCATCAAGGTCATCTCCTGGGATTCCGGCGTTAATAAGGATGGCCGCATCCTGCAGTTGAACCCGTCGTCCAACGAGCTGATCGGCAAGATGTGCCTGACACTCGCCAAGGATCACCTCGACGGCGGCAAGGGCGACTTTGCGATCCTGTCGGCCACGACAACGTCCACGAACCAGAACATCTGGATCGACCAGATGAAGAAGCAGCTCAAGGACTTCCCCGGGCTCAATCTGGTAACCACCGTTTACGGCGACGACCTTTCGGACAAGTCCTACCGTGAGGCCGAAGGCCTGCTGAAGTCGAATCCGAACGTCAAGGTTATCGTCGCTCCGACGACGGTCGGCGTTCTGGCCGCTTCCAAGGTTGTTGAAGACAAGGGCCTCGTCGGCAAGGTCTACGTGACTGGCCTCGGCCTGCCGTCAGAAATGGCCGGCGCGATCAAGTCGGGTGCGACGAAGGAATTTGCCATCTGGAACCCGATCGACCTCGGCTACTCGGCAACGCAGATCGCCTATCACCTCGTCAAGGGTGACGCGACCGGCAAGCCGGGCACGGAGATCGAAGCTGGCCGTATGGGCAAGATCAAGATTGGCGAAAACGGCGAAGCCGCAATGGCCGATCCCTTCGTCTACAATGCCTCGAACATCGACCAGTTCTCGAAGGTCTTCTAAGGCCTCGCCCATGCAAGCAAAACCCGGCGGCACATGCCGCCGGGCCCTTCCAATTGAACACTGGTAGATGCTGATGAACACTGCCCTTCAACAGCCCGTCGCGAGCGCCAAGGCGGATGACGCACCCGCAATTCTCGAGATGCGTGGTATTTCGCAGATCTTCCCCGGCGTGAAGGCGCTCGATAACGTCAGCATCGCGCTCTATCCTGGCAAGGTCACCGCGCTGATCGGCGAAAACGGCGCCGGCAAATCGACGCTCGTCAAGATCCTGACCGGAATCTACCGACCCATCGAGGGCGAGATTATCGTCGATGGCAAGCCAACGGCTTTCGCCAATGCGCAGGCCGCCATCGATGTGGGCGTTACCGCCATCCATCAGGAAACCGTCCTGTTCGACGAGCTGACGGTTGCGGAAAATATTTTTCTCGGCCACGCGCCGCGCACGAAGTTTAGAACGATCGACTGGAAATTGATGAACAGTCGCTCGAAGGAATTGCTGCATTCGCTTGAAAGCAATATCGATCCGACGATCCGCTTGAAGGATCTTTCGATTGCTCAGCGCCATCTCGTCGCCATTGCCCGTGCGCTCTCCATCGAAGCCCGCATCGTCATCATGGACGAGCCGACAGCAGCGCTGTCGCGCAAGGAGATCGATGACCTTTTCCGGATTGTCGAGGGCCTGAAGGCACAGGGTAAAGCGATCCTGTTCATCAGCCACAAGTTCGACGAGCTCTATGAGATTGCCGACAACTTCGTGGTGTTCCGCGACGGTCGTGCTGTTGGCCACGGCCAACTCAAGCAGACGCCGCAAGACGAGATCGTCCGGCTGATGGTCGGCCGGGACGTCGAGAACGTGTTTCCGAAAATCGACGTGGCAATCGGCGGCCCGGTCCTCGAAGTCGAACGATACTGTCACCAGACCGAGTTTCGCGACATCTCCTTTATCCTCCGCAAGGGCGAAATCCTCGGTATCTACGGGCTCATCGGGGCGGGTCGCTCCGAACTCTGCCAGTCGCTGTTCGGCATCACCAGGCCTGCGTCCGGCACGCTGAAGCTTGAGGGACGGTCGCTTGCGGTCCGCTCGCCGTTTGACGCTATTCGCGCCGGCATCGTCTATGTGCCAGAAGAGCGCGGTCGTCACGGCCTGGCGCTGCCCATGCCGATTTACCAGAACATGACGCTGCCATCGCTGGCGCGCACCTCGCGCAAGGGTTTTTTGAAGGCGGCCAACGAATTTGCGCTCGCCCGAAAATATGCCGAACGGCTGGATCTGCGCGCCGCAGCACTCTCGGTTCCCGTCGGAACGCTGTCGGGCGGCAACCAGCAGAAGGTGGTGATCGGCAAATGGCTGGCAACATTGCCCAAGGTGATCATTCTCGATGAACCGACCAAGGGCATCGACATCGGCTCCAAGGCCGCAGTGCACGGCTTTATCAGCGAGCTTGCCGCCGAGGGCCTGTCGATCATCATGATCTCGTCGGAACTGCCGGAGATCATCGGAATGTCAGACCGCGTCCTGGTGATGAAGGAGGGGCTGGTTGCCGGTCTCTTCGAACGCAAGGATCTGAAGCCGGAAACGCTGGTTCGCGCTGCGACCGGCAATGCTTGAGGTAATCGGAATGTCCAGACTCCTGAAAAAACGCGAAACGCTGCTCTTCGTCATCATCGCGGTCATGGTGGCGGTCTTCTCGACAAGAGCCCAGGATTTCGCAACGCCCGGCAACCTCGCTGCAATCTTCAACGATACGTCGATCCTTATCATCCTTGCGCTGGCGCAGATGACGGTCGTTCTCACCAAGTCGATCGACTTGTCGGTTGCCGCAAATCTTGCCTTTACAGGCATGGCCATTGCAATGATGAATGCCGCCTACCCCGGCCTGCCGCTCATCCTGCTCATCCTTGCGGCTGTCCTGATCGGCGCCTGTCTCGGCGCGATCAATGGTTTCCTCGTGTGGGCGCTTGAAATTCCGCCGATCGTCGTCACGCTCGGTACGCTCACCATCTATCGCGGCATGGCCTTCGTGCTGTCGGGTGGCGAATGGGTCAACGCGCATCAGATGACGCCGACGTTCCTCAACGTTCCACGTACCGTTGTCCTTGGCATGCCGGTTCTCAGTTGGGCCGCGATCATCGTCGTCGCCTTGATCTACATGCTCCTGAAGTACACACAGTTTGGCCGCTCGACCTATGCCGCAGGCGGCAATCCGACGGCAGCCGTCTATGCCGGCATCGATGTCGGCTGGACGAAGTTCCTCGCCTTCGTTCTCTCTGGCGCTCTCGCCGGCCTTGCAAGCTATCTCTGGGTATCGCGCTATGCGGTCGCCTATGTCGATATCGCCAACGGCTTCGAACTCGACAGCGTTGCCGCCTGCGTCATTGGCGGCATCTCCATTGCCGGCGGCGTCGGGTCGGTCGTCGGCACGGTGCTTGGCGCCCTGTTCCTGGGCGTCATCAAGAATGCGCTTCCCGTCATCGGCATCTCTCCGTTCACGCAGTTGGCGATTTCGGGCACCGTCATCATTCTCGCCGTCGTCTTCAACGCACGACGCGAGCGCAATCGCGGCCGCATCATCTTGCGCGACAAGGCCGCCGCAGAGATCCCGGCAGAGGTGGCAGCATGAGTACCGCCGTTTCCACCCCGAGCGAAAAGCGCGTCATTCCCGATCGCCTCGGCACACCGTTCAAGCGCGTCATGTCAAGCTGGGAAGTTCTGCTCTTCGGTGTGGCCGTCCTGATCTTCATTTTCAATTCAGTGGCATCCCCCTACTTCCTGGATGCATGGAACCTGTCGGACGCGACCTTCAACTTCACGGAAAAGGCGATGATCGCCTTTGCCATGGCGCTGCTCGTCATTGCCGGCGAAATCGACCTTTCGGTTGCCGCCATTATTGCGCTGGCCTCCACCGCAATGGGAGCGGCCGCACAGGTCGGTGTCGGGGCACCCGGCCTCGTCGGCATCGGCATCGGGGTCGGGCTGGTGTGCGGCATGTTCAACGGTTTTCTCGTCTCTGTCATGAAGCTGCCGTCGATTGTCGTGACGATCGGCACGATGAGCCTGTTCCGCGGGATTTCCTATATCGTTCTCGGCGATCAGGCCTATGGTGGCTATCCGGAAAGTTTCGCCTTCTTCGGCCAGGGCTATGTCTTGTGGGTCTTCTCATTCGAATTCGTGCTCTTCATCGTGCTGGCGATCGCCTTTGCGATCCTGCTGCATGCCACGAACTTCGGCCGTCAGGTCTACACGATCGGCAATAACGATTTCGCCGCCCGCTTTTCCGGCATCCCCGTCGAGCGCGTGAAATTCATTCTCTTCGTGCTGACCGGCGTCATGAGCGGCGTTGCCGCCGTCTGCCTGACCTCGCGGCTAGGCTCTACCCGTCCCTCGATTGCCCAGGGCTGGGAACTTGAGGTCGTCACCATGGTCGTGCTCGGGGGTGTCTCAATCCTCGGCGGTTCGGGCAAGATCGGCGGTGTCGTCATTGCCGCCTTCGTCATGGGCCTTGTCACCTTCGGTCTCGGCTTGCTGAATGTCCCCGGCATCGTCATGTCGATCTTCATCGGCCTGCTTTTGATCATCACCATCGCGATCCCGATCATCGCCCGCCGCATCAAAGCCATGAGTTCCAAATGATACAGGAAAAGCACGCCTTCAAGATGACGCTCAATCCCGGCATGGAAGCCGAGTACAGGAAGCGGCATGACGAAATCTGGCCGGAACTTGTCGAACTGCTGCATCAATCCGGCGCCAGCGATTATTCGATCCATCTCGACCGCGAAACGAATACGCTTTTTGGCGTCCTGACGCGTCGCGGCGATCATACGATGGCGAGGCTGCCCGATCATCCTGTCATGAAGAAGTGGTGGGCGTACATGGCCGACATCATGGCAACGAACCCGGATAATTCTCCTGTCCAGAGCGATCTCGTCACTGTCTTCCATCTGCCATGATATCGAACTTAAGACGCATCGCCGTTTTGGATATCGGCAAGACCAATGCCAAGGTGGTGGTCCTCGACGGCGCGACCGGGGAGGAGGTCGCGGTTGCAAAAACCCCAAATAGGGTCCTCACGGACGGCCCATATCCACACTACGATATCGACAAGCTCTGGTCCTTTACGCTGAACGCCCTTGGCTCCTTCGCCAAAGAGCCGGGCTTTGACGCCATCTCGATCACAACGCATGGAGCCTCGGCGGCACTTCTCGACGAGGCCGGCAATTTGGCCATGCCGGTCCTCGATTACGAGCATGAATATCCCGCCGACATCTCAGAGGCCTATAGGCGGCTGCGCCCCCCCTTCGAAGAAACCTTTTCGCCGCATCAGATGATGGGGCTGAACATCGGTGCGCAGCTGCACTATCAGAAGTGCGCCTTTCCCAAAGACTTTGCCAAGGTGGCAACGATCGTCACCTATCCCCAATACTGGACGGCACGGCTGACCGGTGTCGCGTCGAATGAAGTCACCTCTCTCGGCTGCCATACCGACCTCTGGAACCCGCGTGAGAGCTGTTATTCCTCGCTTGTCGATACGCTTGCTATTCGCAATCTGATGGCGCCGATCCGCTCGGCCTTCGATCCGCTCGGGCCAGTTCTGCCTCATATTGCAGAAGTGATCGGCCTTGCCAGGGACGTCCCTGTTTATTGTGGCATTCACGATTCCAATGCATCACTTCTGCCGCATCTGATTGATCGCATAGCACCCTTCGCGGTGGTCTCGACAGGCACATGGGTGGTCAATTTCGGGGTCGGCGGAAATCTCGGCCATCTTGATCCCAGGCGCGACACACTTGCCAATGTGGACGCCTATGGCCGTGCTGTCCCTTCATCCCGGTTCATGGGTGGACGCGAATTTGAAACGATCTCGGGTGAAATTGGGCAGGTTGAAACGCAAGAGATTGCCTCAGCAATCGAGCGTGTCGTCGAAAAAGGCATGATGCTGCTTCCGAACGTTGTCTCCGGCTCCGGACCGTTTCCCGGCAAAAGCGCGCGCTGGATCAACGCACAGGGCGCGAGTGGAACCGAGCGGTATGCGGTGCTGTGTCTCTATCTGGCATTGATGAACCAGGCCTGCCTCGATCTGATCGGCGCGCAAGGCCCGATCATCGTCGAAGGGCCGTTTGCGCTCAACGATACCTACCTGATGGTGCTGGCCGCCTTGACATGCCGCGATGTCATCGCCATCCCCGGATCGACTGGCACGAGCCAGGGTGCTGCGCTCTTGACCGGGATCAAGCCGCCTTCCGGCACCGAGCGAAAGGTGCTGCCGAGCGCGATACCGGGGCTCGAAACCTACCGCAAGGCTTGGCATGCCCCGGTAGCATAACCGTCTTTCCATCAGACCCCCTCGCCCCGGCTTCCCGTTCGCGATAGGCTCGCCACTCAAAGCCAAATGGAGGAGACCTCATGGCAGCTTCAGCCGCCGCCCCCTTTGATCCACGCGCGCTTGCTGCAAAGCTGCACGGTCTTCGCCGTTCACGCAGCCAGGCGCCGACGGCGGATTTTGCGCTACCTGCCGATCTTAGGCATGCTATGGACGCGCAGAATTTTCTCGTCGCCGATGAGGCGATCGAAAGCAACGCCTGGAAAGTGACCGTCTCGCCCGATGGGCAGGCGGTGACGGCACCGCTGCATCCCTTTGTGCAGGCGGATTCGGGGGCACGCATTCCCTGGCAGCGCGGCACCAGGTTCGAGGCAGAAATCGCTGTGCGCCTTGGTCGCGACCTGCCGATCCGTCGCGACGGCAGCTACAGCCGCGCCGACATCGTTGATGCGGTCGACGCCGTTCATCTCGGCGCGGAACTTCTCGCAAGCGCTGTCGAGGAGAGCGGCAGGATCTCGTTCCTGCTCTTCCTGGCCGATCGGCTCGGAAACAGCGGATATGTGC
The DNA here is from genome assembly GCF_002211365.1 of Rhizobium sp. R711. Lineage (GTDB taxonomy): Bacteria > Pseudomonadota > Alphaproteobacteria > Rhizobiales > Rhizobiaceae > Rhizobium. Next base: position 341,934 of record NZ_LOKZ01000001.1, read on the forward strand.
TTGGTCCTCGTGTGGAAAAGCCGGTCCTCGATAGCGCAGGCGGCACGCCGCTCAAGGTGACTTTTAACGGCCAGCCGATCTTCGACGCACCAGCCCAGCATCCGAAGGGTGATGTGCTGACGTGGCTCTTGGACTACGCCAACGATGGTTTGCGGCCGAACACGTCGCTGAGAGCCGGCGCCCTCATCACGACAGGCACGCTTTGTGGCGCCATCGAACTCGTCACGCCTGGGCATCTTGAAATTGCTTTTGGCAATGCTGCTCCTCTCCGCCTGATCCTCGTCTGAGTGAGTGTGTAGGGAGCCACAAAAAATGTGCCAAAGCCACATCTGCCTCCGGATTAAGTTCGAGATCGAGCAGACCTCCATCCACTAGAAGCCGTTGTCGACCTCGACGTCCACCGTGCCTTCGGATAGCTTGGGAGTCGGTCGGATTCGATGATCCGAGTCGCAGGTTGATTACCGAGTATTGAACCGGAGGACGTCATGTCGTTGTAGAAAGACGGCCGGGCGCGGATCGAATAACGATCAGGTCGTAATCGCAGCTCTCGGACGTTTTTCTATCATACAGGCGCGGTGCTGTCGTCATCCCAAGCATGAATGAGTTACCCGGGGTTGACACTTCCGCTCATGGCGCTTGTCGTCGTCCATATTTTGCTCGCCAGCCAAGCCAGGTCGTGGGGATAGCCGTAGCCAGGAGACGTAATTTCCGCGCCAGTGGCGCTTTCCGGCCGACACAAGTCGTCGCCCGGGTCTCGAAGTGCGGCTTGCGTCGGCCCGGCTGATCGTCCAACTGGGCTTTGTGCCCTCGCCGTTGCGATCCATACTGAGGCGACCGATTCCGACGGCGCTGACGCAACAGAAATTTCCCCATCAAAATAGGCACATACACGATCGGCATCCTAAAGCATGTCAAAGTGTATTTCCGAGAGAGAAACATTAGTCTAAGGTCATGTACACCGGATCAGGAGCCGGTAAATGTATGATTTTTTGGGGGAAATCGAATGTCACACAAAGTGGCCTCGCAAAAACGCGCATTGTCTTCAAATGATCTAAAGATGCTGGATGGTTTGCTCAAGGAATGGTGCGAGAGCCGCCATTTCGGCATTTTGGACTCGGAAACTCAGGAGGCGGCGCGCGAGCTGGTCACGTGGTTTGAATTCGGTGTCGGTAGACCTCATCAACTGCGGGAGCTGCTTTCAACTCTCTGATCGAATCTAACTGGGGACCCGCGGATCTCTTTTGAATTCGGCTAACTTCGAAAATTCAAATTTAGGGTAGTGGGTGAACACCAGTTGCGCCTCTGCGACCCGCACCTTCATATCCATTTCCATCTAGCGTAACCTTTTTCCAGGCGCGGCTGGTTGGCACGTTAGGAATCCGAAAATTTCGGTAGGGGCGGTGGCATCCATCGTGAACGAAGTCGCCAGGCTCATTTTTAGAACTCGACAGCATCAAGCGCGGTTGCAACCAGGCAGAGTCGTTTTCGTCCGAACGCATGAAGGGTTTGACGACCTCGGAAACATATCAATGCCTGACATTGCCGACGCAACTTAAGACGGCCGAGCCGGCCCGGGCGAGTTTCAAGCCCGTGTTCGGCAGGCTGCGGTCCAGTGCCTCGCCACAACGGTCCTCTTGATGTTTCTCCATCCCCCATATGGCCGTATAGAAGCCACCCAGGACACGGCAGAGTTAGATCGACTTCAAGTACTCGATGAGGTCGCTTTTTTCCTCGGCGCTTAGATTCAGCTTCAAATGATCATTGTAGTGCTCAACGACGGCATCGAGTGTGGCGAACCGGCCATCGTGGTAAAAGCCGCCCTTGTGGACCTTGTCCAGACTCCAAAGGGCTCTCAGCGGCGCTGTCCGGTAACGCCCGTCCGGCGATCGCTTCGCCTGGAAATCGTCAATCCCAATCTCTTCCGCCGTATGCAGGTTCCAGCCAGGCTCCGTGAAGAGCGGCGGCACATGACAGGTGGCACACTTGGCCTTGTCATTGAAAAGTGTTTTTCCCTTGTCTGCCGCGTCGCTGTCGAATGTTCCATCTGGTGGCCGTGGAGTTGGCAGCGAGAGCTGGTAGAAGTGAAGCGCCGGCAGTTTGGCGGTAATCCGGTCTTCTGCGTCCTGCTTGTGGCCTTGCTTTGTCCTGGCAGCGACCGGATACTTTTCGGCGTCGTCCAGACGCGGATCGTAGAATGCACCCTTACCATGCATTTCAAGATTACCAACATACGCGTTCCAGTAGCTTATGGAACCCCAGGCCCCGGTCCAGGTATGGTTGTTTACGCCCGCTAGTCCGAATGCGGGGGGATTAAGCGTGGCTGACGTCTTGCCGTCTGGTCGGAACGCCTTTCCATCGAGATTGAGTTCGGCGTCGAATTTGCCGGGGCCCCAGGCCTCCACCGCCTTCCTCACGTCCGCTTCCGACAGCTTCAGCATCTCGGTTAGCGCCGTCAGGTCGGGCGCCAGCGCAACGATCGCACCGATATTCAGGTCGCGGTTAGGCCAGCCATCCAGCCGATGGCCGATGCCGGGGGCATAAGCGTCGTCGACCGTCGAATGGCACACTGCACACTGGATGCCGACCGACGTCAGTGTCTTTCCGTCTTTGTCAAAGAACCCGGTCAAGCCAACAACGGCGTTGGCCTTCAGCAGAAGAAGCGTACTAGCCGGATCGGCGAGATCGACTTCGCTTTTACCGAGCGCTGCTGCAACATCCTTTGGGATAGCGTTGAGATCAACTTTCAGGCCAAGCTCCAGAGCCTTCTTGGGGCTGAGGCCTGGTCCCGTACCGCCGAGCTTCTCGCCGGCGATCGCATCATGAAGTTTCAGTTTGCCGCCCCAAAAATCCTCGCTACCGAACGTGTCGTATCGGAATGTCTGGCGCCCGTCCCGCAGATATCGGCTGGCTTGATCGGCCGCCGCCTGGTCGAAATCTTTACCGCTGACAGAGCCGGTTTTGCTCGTTTGCGCGGCCGGGATCATCATCGAAGAGAGAAGAAGAAGAAAAAGGGCTATAATACCCTTAGAGGGCAGATACATAAACACCCCTCCGCCGCCGACGTTGCGCCTGCACCAGGTTCACGTCGCAAACCCAATTCTCATCATTATATGCCGCATCCCTAATGTATCAATGATTTCCTTTTCCGCGCCACTTGGAGGTTTCCTCTAGGATTTCTCAGCGAATGAAGCAAAAGCCTCGCCGGAGATCAGTGGCAAGTGTCGGGTAGCACGGCACGTTCCTGGCGCGGGCGGCAAAATCTTGTTGCTTGAGTAGCTTGTAGACCATCAGGCACTTTGTTGTCTGATAGACAGGCTAAAGCGTGGGCGGTATGGTTGTGCATCCCTTTGGAGGAAGCACGCCTGTTATCCCAGGCAAGCGCCCAGGCGGCTCGCGTCTTCCGCGACTTCCTGTGGTCGACCAAGGACAGTTGGACACGCCGACGGCGGGTCGTGGCCAAGGCTGAGTGGACCACACTGGGGGCCAATCCGCGCTTTATCGTCACCTCCCTGAAGCCAGAGCGCTGGGCGGCACAGACGCTCTACGAGGATCTCTACTGCGCGCGCGGCGACATGGAGAACCGCATCAAGATCCTATGGGGTGGATAGCGACCTGCGCTGTGGCAAAGTGAGGTTGCTAAGTGAAACACCGTACCCTGGAGGCCGAGCATGCCCGTTGCAGCTGAACGACCCGAAACGCCGAACGCTATCCATACCGATCTTGGCGCAATTTTCGTCTCATTGGAACTCAGCCGGTCGAAATGGCTGATCACCTCGCTGTCGCCGGGTGGCGGCGAGAAGATGTCCAAGCATGCGGTGGCGGCCGGCGATGTCGCCGGCATGCTGGCGCGGTTTGCCGAACTCAACAGGAAGGCCCAGGCGCGGACCGGGCGGTGTTATCCGATCATCGCCATCCAGGAGGCCGGGCTCGACGGCTTCTGGATCCACCGCGTGCTGCGGGCCGAGGGGATCGAAAGTCATGTCGTCGATCCGGCATCGATTGCAACCTCGCGCCGGCGGCGCAGGGCCAAGACCGATAAGATCGACGGCGAGGCGTTGGTGCGCGCGCTGCTCGCCTATAAGAGGGGTGAGCCGCGCGTGTGCGCGATGCTTCAGGTGCCGACGCCCTAGGAGGAGGACCGTCGCCGCATCTCGCGTGAGCGCAAGGCATTAACCAACGAGCGCGTACGCCACGCCAACCGCATCAAGGGTCTGCTTTTCAGCCAGGGCGTGTCAGGCTACGAGCCGATGCGCCGCGACCGGCGCAAACGGCTGCAGGCGCTGAAGACCGGCGACGGCCGTCCGCTGCCGGCATATCTGAAGATGCAGATCGGCCGGGAACTTGACAGGCTCGAGCTGCTGCTCGAGCAGATCAAGGCGGTTGAGGCCGAACGCGATGCCATGCTTGCTGCCGCTGAGGCTGTCTCGCCGGCACCGGCGATGCTGCTCAATCTGAAAGGCATCGGGCCGGAGTTCGCCACCGTCCTGTGGTCGGAGGGGCTGTCGCGTCACTTCGGCAACCGACGCCAGGTTGCCGCCTATGCGGGCCTTGCGCCGACGCCCTGGCAGAGTGGCTCGATCGATTACGACCAGGGGGTTTCGAAAGCCGGCAATGCAAGGCTACGCACGACGCTGATCCAGCTGGCCTGGCTGTGGCTACGCCATCAACCGCACTCGGCGCTCTCCTTGTGGTTCGAGGACCGGGTCAAGAATGGCGACCGCCTCAAGAAGACGACGATCGTCGCGCTCGCCCGCAAGCTGCTCGTTGCACTGTGGAAATATGTCAATGCCGGCGTCGTCATCGAAGGGGCAGTGATAAAGGCGGGCTGACTGGCACCTGCCGAACGTTAGACCTATTCCCATCCCCAGGGCCTGATCAGTCCTGACGGATCCAGGTAGGGCGGACCGGTGGCATTCCTGGCTTCACAAGCCGACATCAAGAATGGTCCCGCCCTCCTGAGCCCTTGCCCGCCGCAAGCGGGATATTGGTGCAGCCGTCCCGTGCGGCGACCGGATGTGAGGTTGATCAGGCTCGGATGTCGAGCCGCGTCATGCAATCGGGCTCAGACCATGGATGCCGCAAACAAGGAAACCTGCCAATGTCACCGTGACGCTACTGCTTGACTCAAACATCCCCATGTGAGGAATGCCAACTCGATCTCTACGCCGATCGCACCAGCGCCCACACCATGCACGCCAATCAACTGCGGCTCTGGTTCGCCTCGCTGGCATACGTCCTGATCTGCGCCCTGCGCCGCCTTGGCCTTGCCCATACCCGGCTTGCCGAGGCGACCTGCGGCACGATCCGGCTGAAGCCGATGGAGTGGTAAGGAACGCAGGGCGTTTTTCGAGTACGCGGCTGAATTTCTCTCTGCGGTAAGGACGGAGTACGCATCAAACGTCTCTTCCTTGTTGACGATAACCGGCTAAGAGCGTCCGTATTGTTCGGCTGAAGTCTGAAGGCCGTCTCAAGCTCAGTACAGGAATGCTGGCCAGACTTTTCGTAAGCGAGCAAGTACCCGAGGAGCCAATCCTCATGGGGCATCGGTCGCATCCAGTTGCACGGTCCCGATGGGCCAGCTCCAACCTCCGACCGGATCTCTTCTGGAGGCTCGATTGCTGTGGCCCGTAGCTGCCAGTGCAACAAAGCAAGCCAGCGCGAAGCCTGGGCATACTGGTTCACTTGAAAAGCGCCACCTCCCAAAAGGGCGACAGAAGCGGGCATGCCCGGGAAATTGTCGTTATCGTCTGCATAAAACTTACGCCACTGCGGGAGCGCCTCGTCTCAGGCGACTGACCATCCACCGTCCACCAGCAGGTTCGCGCCGGTGATCAGGCTCGCAGCCGGCGATGCAAGGAAGACAACGGCACCCACCACATCATCGGTTTCACCGATCCGGCCGAGTGGAATGTGACCGATCGTGGCGTTGCGATTGTCGGCGTCGGACAGAAAAGATGCTGTACCATCCGTGTGGATGAACGTCGGCGAAACGGTATTGACGGTGATATTATAGCGTGCCCATTCGGCTGCAAGACAGCGCGTGAGGTGATTAATTGCCGCCTTGCTCATGCAATAGATTGCCTCACCGCGCAGTGCCACAGTACCCGCCTGTGAGCTGATGTTGATGATCCGGCCCGCATTCCGCATGATCATGTGGCGACCGACTGCCTGCGTCATCAGAAAGGTACCCTTGATGTTCACATCGAGTATCTCATCAAGGTCCTTCTCCTCAACGAGTTCCGCGAGATTGCCCGGAGCCACACCGACGTTGTTGACGAGGACGTCGATCCGGCCGAAGGCCGTCAGCGCCGCGTCGACAGCCTGTGCGATATGGGCCTTGTTGGGAATGTCCAGTTTGACAGGGAGAACCTTTCGTCCCGCACCCTCGAGCTCGGCAACCAGGCCGACCGCGGCCGCGACATCGCGGACCCCCAAAACAATGTCGGAGCCTGCTGCGGCACAGGCATGCGCACAAGCTCGACCAATGCCCCGGCTTGCTCCCGTCACCAAAGTCACCTTGCCCTCGAGGCTGAAGTCCGGCGCCTTCTTCTGCATCATCGTGGCCTCCGTCGATTAAACGCTATTTATGGCAGCGTCGGCGTGCAGAAACCAGATGTTCAATGCACGCTGAGCGGCGTCCCTTGGGCCAATCGCGATATTCAAGGGCCGGCAGAGAGAGATTGAGCACCCAGCGTTACTTGGGCGTGCGCGCGCAAAAAACAGTTGGGACATTAAAACCGGTCTTTGAAATCAACTGATTACATAACGCGATCAAAAATGCGCGTGACGCCGCCTACGTGAGGGAGAAAGAGGGCTTGTGCGAGCTCGTCCTCGGGAATGAGGCCGTCCTTGGACGACCACGTCGATGAATGGAGTTGCGCCAGGCCCGCGCTCTTTCACGGCAAGCGGGAACCTTCGTGGTTCGTCATGAAACGCAGGCGTTTTTTTTCGATTATGCAGCAGATGCCACATTCGTGATACGAGGCATTTGCATTACTCCTGAAACTTCAATGCAACGGCATCATTTACGCCTCGGATTTAGAAGATGAACTACGGATGCAGTCGCAACATTGTCCGTGGACGCGACGATCACTGCTCGCGGCCAAACCACCATTGCGGCGTCGAGAAAGAGGCGCGCTTCAAGCTCCTGTTGCGACTTGCTAGAAGCGGGAGACCCGCCCGACGACTTGGATAAGTTGGTGAAGGCAAGTAAAAATCCAACAGATGTTGTCGCCGACCTGAAGGCTCTCGCGGGCCAATAGCCCATGCCAGGGCTCTACCGATTTTAGTAGATACCCCTATACGCTTCTTCGCAGGCCGGACCTTCGCAACCTATATCATACTTCCGCGTTTTCCCCGCTCGAGTTCTTTCTTTGGAGGATGTAATGATCCGCAAGCTGAAATCCGGCGCGTATCGACTCTATTCGCGCAAGGCTGATCCCAAGACCCATAAACGCAGAAACCTCGGCACATTCAAATCACGCGAGGAGGCCGAAAAACACGAGCGCGAGGTGCAGTATTTCAAGCGTCATGCCTGAACAACGGCTGTTTTAGGGTCCGCGAAAAGTCGCCTGAGGAGGCAATTTTCCAAAAACGCTTGGCGATGGAAAGAAGGTGGCAGTTAGCAGGACCTACGCAAGCTCGCCAGGACGCCGTCTCACGATAGGGCGAAAATCCTGACCTCCCGTCCTATGCCGTGAAGTTCCGCCATTCGGGAGACTGATGCGATGCCGCTGTCTCGCAGGATCTCCGAAACTTGCGCATCTTCGACAATCGCCTCCGTCGTCAGGATCACATTGGGATCAGCAAGGCCCTGCACGCGAGAGGCGATGTTGACAGTCTGGCCGAAGTAGTCCTGCCGATCGTTCAAGTTGACTGCGAGGCATGGTCCCTCATGGATACCGATCTTCAGCAAAAGATCGTCGCTACCATGTTCGGCATTTAACCGCAGCATCGCGTCGCGCATCCGAAGCGCCGCCGCCACCGCGCGGTCCGGAGTTGGAAAGGTCGCCATTACGGCATCGCCTATCGTCTTGACGACTGCTCCCGCCTCCGTAGCGACGATCTCGTGAAGAACCCTGAAATGCGCGCGCACCAGATCGAAAGCGGCAAGATCTCCGACCCGCTCGTAGAGTGCCGTCGAGCCTCTCAAGTCAGTAAAGAGGAAAGTCAGGCTTGTGATCTTGAGCCGCTGGTCGACGTCAAGCGTGTCGGTCCGGTAGATGTCACGGAAGCTCTGGTTTGTCAGTAGACGCTTGGCTGTCAGAAAAGGTCGCCTGCGACCCAGTAGATCGTGCAACTCGTCTCCTGCGACGCAGACATTCGGTAGCACTCTGCGATCGGTGTGGTTTTCGAGGGTGAGCCGCAGGGTTCCGGGGCGAAGGGCAAGCGTTTCGTTCGGTGCATGCCCGTAACTGATGCCCATTGAAAGGTTCTGACGCTCGTTGGTGGGTTCACCATTCACGTCGAGGAATTGCGCCAAGTGTGTTACCGCATCGAAGATGATGACGAATCGCGCTGGCAGTTGCAGTGAGACGAAAGCCTTCTCGCCTGGATTCAGCTCGATCATCTCCAACAAGATACTGGCAAATCTTTCTTCGAAGTTCTCCGGCAGGTCGACGCCAGAGCTGAAAAAGATTTGGCGGTAATATTCAAGGGGGGGTAGACGATCGGGTTCGTGGGCAGCAATCCTGCGTACTCTCGGACTTACCGTGAACGTTACCTCGACCATTTCGTCGAGGGTTGGCTCGTAACCGGCTGCGCATAGCGCGCAATGGTAGATTTCCCGGTCGACGGCTTTGAGAGTTGTGCCCGTGTCAAGGACGCCGCCACATCCTGGGCAAAGAACATTCCAGGTCATCTCGAATGCGCCTATGCGGGCTGCATGCAGAAGCGCCGCAATCACTTTCTCTTCATCGAGATGATGCCCATCAGCAAAGGCCAGCGCATTGATGCGATTGAGATCGCGATCCGACCCACGCAGGACGACCTTTTCGATGCAGTCAACCGTCTGCGGGTCAGCCGCCTGTCGCAGGGTGGCAAAAAGCACGTCCACTTCACTCATTAGACAGGTCTCTGTGCGCGTAACTACGACGGACGACGCGATCAGAGCGATTATACCACGGAACTTCCTGATGGAAATCTCCACGCCTGGAGGCTTGTCGCGTTCCCGATCTCGTTACCTGGATCGTCTGAATTTGCCACGGTCGTATGCAGTCGCGGATGCTGGACCTGAACCGTCCGCCCTCGCGTTTCGGGCTCGGTGAACCTTGCTGTGGCGCTTTCTGGTTCGTCCAAATTGGGGCAGATAACGGCCTGTTCGCGCGACCCGCGCTATTGAATACCGCGAGCGCTCCGCTACTTGCCTCCTTCTCGAAGGGAGACGGCCATGCAAGACACCGATCTTCTCATTCTCTCCAGGGCCGTGCAGCACTGGTACCTGTACTACGACATAGATCCGGATGACCAAGCATCGACCCTGCTTAACCGTGCAGCAATCGAACTTTTCGACCAAGGGCATCGCTCGGTGGAAGGCATCGCGACGATGTTGATCGAAAATTTCGTTGGCCCGTGGCCGGTGACGATGAACGCGCAGATGTCGAACACGATGTAGCCCGCCGCTGAGGCAAAGCTGCTCGTTTATAAATCTGGACGTCCTTCCAGGCGCAAGGACTGAAGAGATCACGACTGCCGCGGTAAGGCCCACCAAAATTCCTGTCGACGTGAATGCCGGAAAGATCATACTTCATGCAGCGCCTCGGGCGACTTATTCAGTAAACTCGACAACGACCCCCGGCCTGACCATCGCAGCTAATTCCTCGACGTCCCAGTTCGTCAGGCGAACACATCCATGCGACCCCACCTTGTCGATGAGGGAGGGCTCTGGCGTGCCGTGAATTCCATAAGTGGGCTCGGTCAAATCGATCCAGACTGTTCCCACAGGATTATTGGGACCACTTGGAAGCTTCAGAAGCTTGGTGTTCGTCCCCTGCTGGAAGTTCACTTTTGGATTGTAGATATAAGGGGGCATTCGTGCGACGCCCTTGACTTTGTGTTTCCCGGAGGGGGATGGAGTCTCGTCACTACCAATAGTGGCGGGATAGGCAGCAAGCAGCGATCCGTCCTCCGCAAATGCCAGAACTTGCCCCGCGCGCCTGTGTGCCTCGATCCGCTTGACGGTCCCTTTCTTCGCCTCGCCAGGTGCCGCAACCAACACGGTTGCTCCCACTGAAAATGCTGAGCCGGGATTCAGTGCCTTGAGAAGGTCGACATCCATGTGAAACCGCTCTGACAATTCTTCATCGACGCCAGTGTACGCAAGGCGCTTCATCTTGGCCTGTTTGGCGTAGTCCTTTGAAATGCGATCGACGAGTCCCTTGGCATCATCTGGGGAGATCACGTACGGCTCGATAACGGGTCGCCGATCTGAAAGTCGCTGGACGACGTCGGGATCCAGCTTTCCATCCATCGGTAGGTGCTGCATGGCCTCAAAGCCCGCGATCGCCTTGGTGAGGTTTTCCCCATTGTGACCGTCAATTACACCGGGAGAGGACCCGGCGCGATCGAGAAGTATCTGGAGACGGATAATAGCAGGGTCCGGTCGAACGGAATCATGTGACGACGGCCTGAGAGAAATAGTGTTTAACGCGGCATCGTTGATGACAGCCGCCTCCAGCTCCCGGGCACTTGTAGCGCCAGCCAGGGCAACTGCCAGTGAGGCCGCGAGTGCGATCGCTTTCTTCATGAGCATGAAATCTGACGCGAGCCAATTTGTTCCAGACTGCGGGTCGATATCGTTCAGGCGATGGGATGGCGGGCCTCTCCCGGTCGATTTTGGAGGCGGGATCTCAAAGGCAGTCAGCCAATACTGAACGGGACATTCTCCGAGATGCCAAACGACGACGCTCGATGACCTGTCAGAAACGTTGGTGCAGCACTTGCCTCACATCCGGGATGAGCCTGGATGACATAGGCCCGCTCAAGCAAGTCACGTCTTAAAGACCCGAAATGGGATCTCCAAGGGCGCTCGCGCGAGCGATCTCAAGAAAAGCAAGCACCGCGGTTGCAGCGATAAACCTGCGCCAGCTGCGCCAAAGTCTCCACCTCTCGTCTTCATCAGCCATTATCGAGCGACAGTCTAGCGCGTTCCGACAATGACAGTCGCGGTTGAACGAAGTTGCACCTGGCCATCCTGAGTTGACTGTCGCGCCAGTGCCAGAACGTCGTTGCGGATTTGCGCTTGCGTCGCTGCGTCGGCTCTCGCAAGCCCCGCCACAACGGGTGCTGCGATGTCCGTCATGAAATCCCAATATCTTTCCGGTGACTCGTGGGTCATGATGGACGAAACTTCCTCCTCGCTTAGATCTGTCAGACCGGCCTCTTCGAAGGTGGCGCGCATCAACCCAGACGGGGCGCAACGAAATAGCCCAGGCGATCCGGGGGGCGACGCAGGTATATCCACATGCCGAGTGATCGCGGACATGATCGTCGTTGCCCAGGGATTGTTCTCAGGTCCACTCCACACGGCCGCGCAAACGCGCGCGCCAGGCTTTGCCACGCGTGCGAATTCCCGAGCCGCGAGTGCCATATCGGGAAAGAACATGAAGCCGAACCGGCATAGAATACTGTCGAAACCTGCATTGGGAAAAGGAAGCGCGTTTGCATCGCAGACTTTGGTCTTAAAATTCGTCAGGCCCCGGCGAGCCGCATTCTCAGCGGCTACCGCCAGCATACGCTCGGAGAGATCCGTTACCGTCACATTCCCATGCGGCAGCATCGCTGCCGCGGTGAGCCCGGGTTCGCCCGTTCCCGCGGCAACGTCAAGCACATGCGCGTCGTTGCGCAAGTTCGAGAGCCTGAGCATCGCATCACCAAACGGGGCAAGCCAGCCAAGGACCAGTTCGTCCCATTTCCTCCATCCGGTGGAAAAACGATCCCATGTATCGCGTTGCTGATCGCGGATCTCATCGAAGCTTCCAGGCATGCCCGTCCCTCCCTCAGTGATTGAAATTCCCTCATCGGATTGCCCACTATGAACCGTGTGGACCAAGTTACAATCAAATTGAGGTGGCCACAGGATGCACGCTGCCCAGATCGAGAACACACCGTCATGCCGCCAAATGGTGATTTGAGGAACAAGCGCTGCTCGCTTCTCGGTCCCAAGCAGCCATCCCATCGCACAATGGCCAGGAATGATAAAATGTCCAAGAGTTGTGGCCGTGCAGCTCTGATGGAACTTCCTTCGATCTCCAGCCGTCCAGCGTCGGATGAAGATGATGACAGGCCGGCGACATCCAGGCCAAACGTGGCCACCGTCGATCCCGCCTCGCTGGACACTCCATTACGATCTTCGTTGAAGTCGAGGTCATCAGCGAGATGGCGGACAAGATCGAGCCAAGCGCGAGTTCGCGTCGACCGTGGAAATCCAGCAGTGCTATTATGCCACCGAGGAAGTGGACTTTGTGCTTATGATAATCGTGGCGAACATGGCCGAGGTTCCGTGGTGCGGATTAAGGGCCGGATTGGATGTGTACATTCGATCACCTGACCACTCGCAGTGGCGCAAAGTTGCCGTCAATGATGCCTCCGAAAATTGCGGGCAGCCGCGAGCGAGTTCGAAGACGTTGCCGGGCAAGGCCGCCGTCGCAAGCATCGTCTCGTATAGCCAACCGGCGTAACAATTCGGCACCAGGCGGCATGCAGGCGCACAGATATTACGTGATGTTACAGGCCACACGGCAGGCCACGTGCTAGCGTTCAGCTTTGAAGAGCCCTCTCCTAAGCGATAGCTGGAATGCATGATAAAACGTAATGTCCCTTTTCTTCTCCTTCTCCTGATAAGTTACGGACACCCGAACGGCGTGATGATGACGGCGGTGCCAGTCTCGGATTCGGTTCCCCCAAGGTCCAATGTCGAGATGCTTGTTGCGTCGAGAGCAGAGATCACAGCCTGCCAGTACGGCAAGGAAAGCACGAATTATTCGCGCACCGGCCTAGAGCACGCTCTGCGCATGCTGGCCACCATTTTGGGTCGCTCGATGAGAACCGGGCTCGCCATGGAATCGCTCCGACAAATGAGGATACGTGATGGCCACGTGAATTCGAAGATTCACAATGTGATCCTCACCTCTCAAGATATCAATATCCAGGTCTTCGCCAAGCAGTATGTGGAGATCGGCAAAGCACATCCAAAGTTTACGATCTTCGTGTCCCAGGATGGCCACGGCCGGCCGACGAAACGATCTGAAGCAGCAACAACTGACGCAGCAGGAGATTCAGCATGAAATGGTTTCTGTCTTTCGTCGCCAGTCTCTTCTTGGCCTTCAATGCCTTAGCGCAAACCCCGACGACTGTGGTCCCACAAGCGAAGATCGACGAACTCGTGCGCCTCCTGCAGGACCCCGATGTGCAGGCGTGGCTCAACAGCCGAAAAGAGACCGGCGCATCCGGGGCGAGCGCTGCTGCATCGACGGGGACCTCGCATCTGGCCAAATGGGAAGCCGCCGCGCGCGCGCGCGTCAGCGAAATTCTGGCTGCGATACCTTCAATCCCGACGGAAGTGGGAGCGGCCGCGACCCGCGCACGGCACGATGCCACAAGCAGGGGCTATGCACCGGTCTTCATCATATTTGGCGGGCTGGTCGCGCTCGGCCTGCTCGCCGAGGGACTGTATCGCAGACTGGCTGCGCCCAGCGCGACCCTCCATGGCCGGCTGGCCCCGGTTGGCATTTTCGCAGGCGCCATGGCGATCGTATTCTTCGCGGTGGAATGGCCGCCTCTCGCCCGTGTCACTTTGCTTGCCTACCTCGGCGCATTCATCCTGTTTCGCCTGGCGCTCACATTTCTATCCGCCGCCGGTATCCGGGCGTCTTTGCGCGCACGGTTGACGATCCTCATCGGGATTGTTTGCTTCGCCGTTGCCACGGCAGCCGCCGGAGAGGCCCTTGGCGTCCCACCGCTCGTCTCGGCCGCGCTCAGCTACTGCTTTTCGGTTGTCGGACTGCTTTTCGCGATCGAGGCTGTGTGGGCTACATCACAGCGACCTCGACCGTGGAAAGCGGCCGTGGCGGCTTTCCTCGTCCTGTTGTGGGTCATCTGGTGTCTCGACATGAGAGGCCTTTTTTGGATCGGCATCTACGTGCTCGTGCTGCCGGCGATACTCAATGCCGTTGGACGCGCGGCAGCGTCCTTCACCCCTGATCCCGGCAGCCTGCGTGGTGTCTTGATCGTCCGGGGTGCACGGGCTGCGGTTATCGCACTCGCGGTCGGATGGCTGGCGCTTGTTTGGCATCTCAATCCGGACACGTTGGGTCAGCGCGATCCGATCATCGTCGCCTTGTTCTATGGCGGCCTGAAAAGCGTTCTGATCCTAGTGGTGGCGGACTTGCTTTGGCAACTGGCCAGAGGCTGGATCGACCGAACGTTGCAAGGGGCGAGCGATACCACGTCGCTTGCGCCGGCCGACGCGGCCCGACGTGCGCGGTTCCGCACGCTTCTTCCGATCTTTCGCAATGCGTTGGCTGTCATTGTAGCGGTGATGGCGGGTTTGATCGTGCTGGCACAGATGGGCGTGCAGATCGGGCCGTTGATCGCGGGAGCTGGGATTTTTGGCGTCGCCATCGGTTTTGGCTCGCAGACGCTCGTCAAGGATGTGATCAGCGGAGTGTTCTATATGCTCGACGACGCCTTCCGCGTCGGGGAATATATTCAGGCCAAGGACTATAAAGGGACCGTGGAGGGTTTCAGCCTGCGATCGGTACGCCTTCGTCATCATCGAGGGCCGGTGTTCACGGTTCCGTTTGGCGAGCTGGGAGCTGTCGAGAACATGAGCCGCGACTGGGTCATCGACAAGTTCAGGATCACGGTCGGTTTCGCCACGGATATAGAAAAGGCACGCAAGCTGACCAAAAAGATCGGGGCCGAGCTGAAGGATGATCCGGAACTCGGAAAACTTTTCATCGAGCCCTTGAAAATGAAAGGTGTCGAGGAGTTTGGCGACTACGGGATAGTCTTGAGCTTTGCCATGACCACGGTTCCAGGCATGCAGACCTACATCCGCCGCAAGGCCTACGCCAAGATTCGCGAGGTGTTCCTGGCAAACGGGATCGCTTTCGCTCAACCAACGGTGCAGGTCGGAGGGGATGACAAGGATGGTGGCGCCGCCGCCGCCCAAGCGATCCGCGCGCAGCAGGCCAGCTCCGCGACCCTGGTGAAGTGAACGCGCGAGAAATGGGCCTGTTGCGATGCGACAGCAAGACGGAAGCACTGCGGGCCAACACGGGCGGCAACGCCCTGTGGCTTGGTCATGATGCGGACGAGCCTTTTTCATCCGTACAGGTAGCGTGGGAGCCATAGGGTCAGACCCGGCCAGAAATACATGATTACCATGCAAAGAATGACGATCAGCATGTATGGCATCATCCCCGCGAAGATCTGGTTCAAGGTGACGTGAGGGGGCGCAACGCCCTTAAGGTAATATGCCGACATAGCAACGGGCGGCGACAGGAACGCCGCCTGCAAATTGACGAAGACGAGCACGCCCCAAAGTATCGGATCAATGTTGAAGTGCCTGAGCATTGGCAGGAAGATCGGGACGAAAATGATAATGATTTCGGTCCATTCGAGTGGCCAGCCAAGAATGAAGATGATCGCCTGCGACAGGATCATGAACTGCACGGGCGTCATATCGAGCGCCAGCACCCACTGCTCGATAAGCGCCTGGCCGCCGAGAATGGCGAACACGGCGGAAAAGAGTGCCGAGCCGACGAAGAGCCAGCAGACCATCGCCGTGGTCTTCGCAGTCAGGAACACCGCCTCTTTTGTGCGTTTCCAATTGAGCGTCCGAGCCTGGAATGCCAGAAGGAAGGCTCCGGCGGCGCCGACCGCAGCAGATTCGGTGGCCGTCGTGATGCCGAACAAGATGACCGCAAGCACGACGATCGTCAGGATCGCGAGCGGCATGACGGACGAAGCCAGTAGCTTTACAACCTGCAGCCGCTCGGCATTCATTTTCCTGTAGTAGCGTACAAGTACCGCCGCCGCGATGAGAGCAATGATGCCGAATGTCAGGTAGAAACTGGTTGACGGCCCGTCTACCACCGCCGGGCCGGCATCGGCTGCGGGTTCGCCGAGCTCTTCCAGCCCTTCAGGCGCTAGCGTCGTCGATGCCTGCGGGTGGATGACGACATACCACCAAACAAGAGCCAGGGTGGAGGCCGTCAGGCAGAACGGCACGAGCGCGGCACAGGCATTCTTGACTAGCTTCCAAAAGGTTAGCGGTCCATTGCCCGTCTCGATCGCCATTGCCTTTGATGGCGAGATTAACGCGCGAAAAAGCCCGACGAGCATGTTGTTCGAATAGAGCACCTGAAAGCGCCGCATCCAGGCTTCCACCGGAACCCTCGTCTGCTCCTCCGGCAAGGCTGGCGCGATCTTCGGGCTGATCATCGCCCAGGAAAGAACGTAGAAGAGATAGAGAAGCGCCAGGAAGAAGCCCGGAAACATCGTGGCGGCATAGAGCTTGACGACCGATTGTCCCGCGACGGCGGCGTAGACGATGATCATCACCGATGGCGGGATCAAAATCCCCAATGTTCCCCCGGCAGTGATCACTCCGGAGGCAAGCTTGACGTCATAGCCGGCGCGCAGCATCGGGCTCATCGCGATAACGCCCATCAAAACGACGACAGCGCCGACGAGGCCGCTGGCGATCCCCCAGAAGGTGCATATGATCAGCGTCGCGACGGCGAGTGAGGCGGGTACCCGCCGGAAAGAAAGCTGGATGCTGTAGAACATCTTATCGACCAACGCACCGCGCTCCATCACGTAGCCCATCAGCACGAAAAGCGGGATGGAAACGAGCACGTCATTGGTCATCGCGCCATAGGTGCGCTGGACCATCAGGTCAAAGACGCGATTGTCGATCCAGTGCTCGGCCGGATTGTAGAATGCATAAAAGCCGAAGAGCATGCCAAGCCCCATCAGCGTGAAGGCTGTCGGGAACCCCATCACGATAACGACCACGATGAGAGCCAGCATCGTCAGTCCAAGGAAGGGATCGCTCACGTCTTGATGTCTCCATCCCGAGCCCGTTGCCGGGCCGCCCTGTCGATATCCTGAGCACGCCCGATCGCGGCGTCGCGTGTCTGCGCATCTACATGCTCGCTGTGGGCAAGCTGCTCGGCGACGACGTCAATCTCTTCCACATCCTTGAGGCGGGCGGGCCATTGGCCGGTTCTCAGGCAGACGATGCAACGCGTGATCTCGGCCAGCCCCTGAAGCATGACGAGCGCGCCCGCTATCGGAATAACGGTCTTGAAATAATAGATCGGCGGGCCTTCGGCTGTAACCGTCGAATGCTCGCCGATCCGCCAGGATAGCGCCGCATAGTCATAACCGGCATAGATGAGCGCGGCGACGCCGGGCAGGAAGAACAGGATATAAAGAATGAGATCGAGGGTCGCCTGAATTCGAGGGCGCAACGAGCTGTAGAGAAAATCGCCGCGGACATGAGCGTTTTGTGCCAGCGCATAGGCTCCGGCCAACATGAACAGGGTGCCGTACAACATGTTGGTGGCGTCGAATATCCACGCCGTCGGCATGTTCATGATGTAGCGCTTGAACACTTCGGTGCACACGAGCGTCATCAGCGCGATGATCAGCCAGGCCATGGCTTTGCCGACCCATATGCTGATCGCGTCGACCCTGATGAGAAACTGCTGAACGCCCACGGCTGCCCCCGAGATCGCCGACCATCTTCGTCAAGAAACATCATCGCTGACCAGCGATGATGTCATAGGTCCTTCGCAACTCCATTGCGGCCGAAGTAGTGATCGAAGGCTATCCGGCGGTTGACAAGGGTGTCCTGCTCCCAACGCGTTGCGCGATCTGCAAAGGCGATCTGGGACTCGATGACCTCCTTAAACAACGGGTTCTCCGCCGCCTTCTTCTTCACAACCTCGTCGTAGATTTCCAGTTGCCTTTTGAGGATCGCCTCCGGCGTCTTGTAGAACTTGACCTTGTCGACCGTCTGCATCTCGAAATAGTCTTTGGAATAGCGGTCGATCGCCTTCCAGTGCATGTCCTGGGAAGCTGCCTCTGTTGCGTTGGAGACGATCGCCTTCATCTGATCGGGCAAAGCATCGTATTTCGTCTTGTTGAACAGCACCTCGAACTGCTCGGCATTCTGGTGAAAGCTCTGCAACATGCAGATTTTGGAGACGTCGGGAAAGCCGAGGGCCCGATCGGACGAAGCGTTGTTGAATTCGGCCGCGTCCAACAGCCCGCGGTCCAATGCCGCGACGATTTCGCCACCTGGCAGGGCGTTGACCGCGGCACCGAGGCCGGTGAAGACATCAATGGAGATGCCGACGGTGCGAAATTTCAATCCCTGGAAATCCTCGATCTGGGCCACCGGCTTCTTGAACCAACCGAGCGGCTGTGTCGGCATAGGGCCGTAGAGGAACGAAACGACATTCGCCCCGATCGATTGATAAAGCTTTTCGAGTATCTGCTTGCCACCGCCATATTTGTGCCAGGCGAGCAACATGTTGGCATCCATAGCAAAGCCTGGTCCCGATCCCCACAGCGCAAGGGCCGCCTGCTTGCCATAATGGTAGGAAACCACGCCATGCCCGCCATCGAGCGTTCCTTTGGAGACAGCGTCGAGCAGACCGAAGGCCGGCACCACTGCACCTGCCGGCAGCACTTCTATTTTGAGATCGCCGCCGGTCATGTCAGTGACCTTTTTTGCGAAATCAAGCGCGAATTCGTGAAAGATGTCCTTCGACGGCCAGGTGCTTTGCCAACGCATGTTGACTGGCCCCTGCGCCGCGACGACGCTGGGAGCTGCGACCATCGCCCCCCCGGCCACGACTGCGCCGCTTAAGAATTTGCGACGCGAGGTCTTTGTCTTGACTTGGGATGTCGGTCTCATCTTTTCCTCCCAAAAGCACGGGCCTCAAAGCCCGATGCGGTTTTTTCCATATCCTGCTCATAAGCCTGTGTTTTAGTGCCTGATGATACTCCCGCGTAAGCCCTAAGCAAAGCTCGCCGATCGCTTGCAAAATTGGCGGCGGATCCAAGGCAATGGAGGCCGATCCGGCTGGTGGATGCGGTCTGGACGACGAGCGTATCGACCTGTTTTGCCCGGAACTCGTGATGGCTGACGGTGTGAACCGATGAGCGTCGCTCGTTGAAGTTGGGCCTTCATGAAAGAGTTTGGCGAAATCACTTGCGTTCGGGCATCACTTCAGGACATTTTGGCTGATCTCGACGCCCGAGAGGAACTTTGAGGCATTCTGAGGCATTCTTGATCATCTCCGTGGGAGGACGTCATGAAGTGCTGCCAACGTGCGGGGGTGACCGCGCTTTTCTGCCTTGTCAGCGCAGGCGCATATGCCGATGAGGCTCCTTTTCTCCAGTCGCTTTCCGGCGAGTGGACGGGCGGAGGCATGATGAAGCGCACGACCGCCTCGTCCCCGATCAACCTCAGTTGCAGTTTCAAGACACAGGCGAATGGCGAGGCGCTTTCGATGAAGGGTACGTGCCGCGGGATGATCGTCATTACAAGACCGGTGTCGGCCAATATAATCGTTAGCGGTACTCAATATGCCGGCAGCTACGTCGGCCCGTCAGGAGGCGTATCTGGCCTTCATGGAAGCCGACGCGGCGATGCCATCAATCTCGCGGTACGCTGGTCAAAGGTTATAAACGGCGACCGAAGCGCCAACATGACCATCCAGCGTGTCGATGCCAACGCGATCCGGATCCGAACGGTCGACCAGGACCCGGCATCCGGCCAGCAAGTGGTGACTAGCGAGATCAACCTGCAGCGTGACTAGGCGACGTTTTAGCCCTCGAAGACTATCCCTACACCACTTGCCGAACCGAAGCCTGTGGCGGCGTTGGTTTGAGGAAGCCGACTAACATCAGGACGATCGTCAACCCGAAGACAAGGCCATCTCGACCAGGTTCAACCCTTCGACGACTCGTGGATGAGGGCGTAGCCTGGCAACGAGCGCATGTTGCTATCAGGCATCAGGTCATTCAGCTCCGTACGCGTTGAATTTGATCATTCCGCAACCCGCTAATACAACCTCTCGTCCTAGCCGCGGTGCAAACCTATATAGATGAAAAAATGCCGGTGATTTTTGCCGGCTGAACCGGAGACATGCATGAGCCGCGATCCATACGAGCTTCTCGGCGTGAACAAAGACGCCACGCAGAAAGAGATTCAAAGCGCATTTCGTAAGCTCGCCAAGAAACTCCACCCTGATCTCAACCCTGGCGATAAGAAGACAGAAGAGCGATTCAAAGAGATTTCCGCCGCCTACGAACTTTTGAGCGACGAGGAAAAACGCGGACGCTTCGATCGCGGCGAGATCGACATGAGCGGCGCCGAGCAGCAGCAGCGCCACTACTATCGCGACTATGCCTCAGCTGCCAACGCCGGCAATCCTTACCACAACAGTGCGGGTTTTGCCGATTTTGGCGACAGCGACGACATCTTCTCGAGCTTCTTTTCGCGACGGGCACGCGGCGGTGAATTTCGCGCACAAGGCCAGGACCGCCATTACTCGATGGAGGTGGATTTCCTTGGCGCCATCAACGGCACGAAAACGCAGATCCGCTTGCCGGATGGGCCGGCGCTCGACCTGCAGATCCCACCGGGAACGCGTGACGGCCAGACGCTCAGGCTTCGAGGCAAAGGCGAGCCCGGCATCGGCGGCGGTCCATCCGGAGATGCGCTTGTCGAAATTCGCGTGCGCTCGCATCGCTTCTATATTCGTGATGGCGACGACATTCGCTTTGATCTGCCGATTACACTCGCAGAGGCGGTGCTCGGTGGCAGGGTGCGTGCGCCGACGCCCTCGGGTCCTGTCAACCTTACATTGCCGCCGCACTCGAACACCGGGAAGATCCTGCGCCTGAAGGGCAAGGGCGTTGCGAAGAAAGGCGGCGGCGCTGGCGACATCTACATCTCGCTGAAAGTCGTGCTGCCGGACGCACCCGATCAGCAACTGAGCGATTTCATGACCGGCTGGGCGGCTGGCAAACAGCAAGATCCGAGAAAGGACATGGGAGAATAGCCATGGATGATCTTGAATTTCGCCGTTTCCTGAAGATCGATGTGAGGGTGCTTGAGGTCTGGGTCGAACAGGGATGGCTATTGCCACAGATGCGTGACGGCGCTCGCAATTTTCGCGATACCGATGTGGCCCGCGCGCAGCTCATCCTCGATCTGACGCGGGACATGGGCGTCAACGACGCCGGCGTCGACCTCATCATGGATCTGATAGATCAGATCCATGGGCTGCGTGGAACGCTTCGGGAAATGCTCGCGGCCATGGAGGAGCAGGACGAGGAGGTGAAGCGCAGGCTGCGCGGCAAGCTCGATGAGCTCTGTGGCATCCACGGCCTCTAGCCGATAGCCGTAAGCGCCATCGCCGGACCTGATTGCCTGACGGAGATGAAAAATGACCGAGAAACAGCAGGATCACGACCACAGCCATCGGACCGACTGGCGCGAGCATGGCGTAAAGGTCATTCCGGGCAATTCGCTCGACCCCAATACCGCGCAGACACCGGGCATGAACCGGGCGACGGCGATCAATCACGCACGTGCCGGGGCCGAGAAGATATGGGCCGGTACCGTTACCATCCATGCGAATGCGAAGACAGGCGCCCACCACCACGGTGATCTCGAAAGCATCATCTATGTGGTGGCGGGAAGGGCGCGCATGCGCTGGGGCGAACATCTCGAATTTGCGGCGGAAGCCGGCCCCGGGGATTTCATCTATGTGCCGCCCTACGTCCCGCATCAGGAAATCAATGCCAGCCGCGACGAGACACTGGAATGCGTCGTCATACGATCAGGTCAGGAGCCGGTGGTCGTCAATCTCGATATCGAACCGGTCGAACGGCCGGAGGACGTCGCATGGATCGACCCGATCCATCGGTCCTAACCGCCCTCAGAGCGAGCCCTTGAGAATGGCGGCAAAGCTCGGATCGAAGGCGCGGCTGATCGGGTCGGCGGCGGCGCCAAGGGCAACGGCCCAGGGATCGGTGATGCCAAGCTGAAGGCGAGGAATGACGCGGTCGTTGCGATCGGCGATCGACGGCGCCAACGGGTGCATCGCCTCGACCAGACGTCGCGCCAGGGCCTCCGGCGCACCACCACAGAGTATCACGGTCTGGGGATCAAAGATCGATTCGATGAGATGCACGCTCCAGCGCAGATCCATGACCGCCTCCTCGATCCAGCTCTTTATTCTCGCATCATCCTTCAGCGCCAGTTCGTTGAGCATCTGATAGAGGTCGGGATCTGACGGATCGATCGCCAGATGCTGGTAGAGCGAAGCAAGCGAGGCGCGATGTTCAAGCGGCGTCGGGCTGCCGCTTGCCGAAAGCAGGGCCATGCCGATTTCGCCGGCGTTGCCATTGGCGCCGCTGTAAAGTTCCCCGCCGAGGATCAGACCGGCACCGATGCCGTAACCAAGATAGAGGCAGACGGCATGGTCAAGCCCATGGGCAGCACCGACCATGCGCTCTGCCGTGGCACATGCTGCCGCGTCGTTCTGCAGGCGAACGCCAAGCCCGGTGCCTGCCGCGAGCGTTTCCTTGAGGGGAAACGTCTGCCATGCGGCCATCATCCAGGGATCGTCGCCAGCGGTCTCGATCCCGAACGGGCCAGGCATTGCAACACCCAAACCAACCAGCCGCCGCTCCGATTGAGCGACAAGCCCGGCAAGATCGCGGCGAACCGTCTCAATCAGCCCCAGAATAACCCCTGCACCGCGTGAAGGCCCGTCGGCTGGCAGGTTGGCCTCTGCCCGGGTCAGGACATTGCCGACAAGATCGACGGCGATCGCCCGGGTTACATGACGGTCGATCTGCAAACCGATCGCAAACGCCCCTTCCGGCACCAGCCGATAAGGTGTCGACGGCTGCCCCCTGCCCTTGCGGACAGCCTGTTGCGCGGTGACCAGGCCTTCCTGTTCGAGTTCGTCGATGATGTTCGACACGGTCTGCTTGGTGAGCTTCGTGGCACGCGCCAGGTCTGCTCGCGAGAGCGCTCCGTTCATCCTCAGGGCATCCATCATCACCCGCCTGTTGTGGGCGCTGGTGCCTTCGTGATTGGTGCCGCTCTTTGCCCGTATCGGGCGCGTGTCGTTCATTCCGAATTCCCTCTTGACAGCAGTAGAAGATTGAAGAAGAAATAAGTCAAGACAATTGACTTAATAAGGAACCGAAGAGTTCCAGGGAACGAAAGGAGCCGGGAAACGGCTCTGACGACGCTCTGAGACTGGCTGCTGGCTCACCGGCGCCTTTTTTACAACTGATGGCGGCGAAAGCCGCCCTTGGAAAACGGGTGAATGTCAAAAAACTGGAGGCTGGAATGTTGAAAACCTTACACAAGACGCTGCTCGGCGCGGCGTTGATCGGTGCATCCTTTGCGTCGCACGCCTTTGCCGAGACCACGATCAATGCGCTGTTCATGGCGCAGGCGGCCTATAGCGAAGCCGACGTCCGCGCCATGACCGATGCCTTCTCAAAGGCGAACCCGGACGTCAAGGTCAATCTGGAATTCGTCCCTTATGAGGGCTTGCATGACAAGACTGTCCTCGCGCAGGGTTCGGGCGGTGGCTATGACGTCGTCCTCTTCGACGTCATCTGGCCGGCCGAATACGCAACCAACAAGGTCCTGGTCGACGTCTCCTCACGCATTACCGATGAGATGAGGAAGGGCGTCCTGCCTGGCGCATGGACCACGGTCCAGTATGACGGCAAATATTACGGCATGCCGTGGATCCTGGACACCAAGTATCTTTTCTACAACAAGGAAATCCTTGAAAAAGCTGGCATCAAGGCGCCGCCAAAGACGTGGGACGAGCTGAGCGAGCAGGCAAAGACGATCAAGGACAAGGGTCTTCTTGCAACGCCGATCGCCTGGAGCTGGTCGCAGGCCGAAGCCGCCATTTGCGACTACGCAACACTCGTTAGCGCATACAAGGGCGATTTTTTGAAGGACGGCAAGCCCGCTTTCCAGAATGGCGGTGGTCTAAACGCGCTGAACTACATGGTATCCAGCTACAAATCCGGCCTAACCAACCCGAACTCCAAGGAATTCCTGGAAGAGGATGTGCGTAAGGTCTTCGAAAACGGCGATGCCGCTTTTGCGTTGAACTGGACCTACATGTACAACATGGCGAATGATCCGAAGGACAGCAAGGTCGCAGGCAAGATCGGCGTCGTCCCGGCTCCCGGCGTGGCGGGCAAGAGCGAGGCATCGGCGGTCAACGGCTCGATGGGCCTTGGCGTCACGACCGCCAGCAAGCATCCGGAAGAGGCTTGGAAATACATCGCCTTCATGACCTCGCAGGCAACGCAGAACCAGTACGCCAAGCTCAGCCTGCCGATCTGGGCCTCTTCCTACGAGGACCCGGCGGTGACCAAGGGCCAGGAGGAACTGATTGCTGCAGCCAAGGTCGGCCTCGCAGCGATGTATCCTCGCCCCACGACACCGAAGTATCAGGAGCTTTCGACGGCTTTGCAGCAGGCGATCCAGGAATCCCTGCTTGGCCAGGCCTCGCCGGAAGATGCCCTGAAGACGGCTGCCGAAAACAGCGGCCTTTAGGCAATAGAGCCGGCCAGACGGCGATTGCCGCCTGGCCCCACTTCGACAATCCGATGAAATGAGAGGGCGCCTTATGTCCGGCACCTGGATGACGGCCCGCGCGTGGCTTTTGATGTTGCCGCTGCTTGTCGTAATGATTGCCGTCATCGGGTGGCCGCTGGTCGACACCGTCGGCCTATCCTTCACCGACGCCAAGCTTGTCGGTACCGCCGGCAGTTTTGTCGGGATCGACAACTATGTGAGGATGATCTCAGGTTTGAATTTTCAGCGAACCTTGATTATCACCGGCTGGTTCGCGATCATTTCGGTTGCTGCCGAAATGGTGATCGGCGTGCTTGCGGCACTTCTCCTCAACCAGGATTTTCGTGGCCGCACGGTGTTGCGCGCGTTGATGATCCTCCCCTGGGCGCTGCCGACAGTAGTAAACGCGACGCTGTGGCGGCTGATCTACAATCCGGAATACGGCGCGCTCAATGCAGCGCTGACGCAAATCGGCCTGATCGACGCCTATCGCTCATGGCTCGGTGAACCAGGGACTGCGCTTGCCGCTCTGATCGTTGCAGATTGCTGGAAAAACTTCCCGCTTGTGGCCCTCATTGCCCTTGCTGCCCTGCAAGCAGTTCCGCGTGACGTCATGGCTGCGTCTCTGGTCGATGGCGCCGGTGCATTCGCGCGATTTCGCTTCGTGATCCTGCCCTATCTCGCCGGTCCGCTGATGGTGGCGCTGGTGTTGCGCACCATCGAGGCCTTCAAGGTCTTCGACATCATCTGGGTCATGACCCGTGGCGGCCCCGCCAACAGCACGAGGACGCTGTCTATCCTGGTCTATCAGGAAGCGTTTTCCTTTCAGCGCGCCGGTTCCGGCGCCTCATTGGCCTTGATCGTCACCTTACTGGTAACGCTGCTTGCAGTTGCCTATGCCGCTTTGGTGCGCAAGAGCGCAGGGAGTGCTGCCTGATGGAACGGAAGAGCCCGACCTTCTCAGTCTTCATCTATGCTTGCGCTTTCCTCCTTGGCGCCGTCATTCTGGCGCCCATTCTGTGGCTCTTCATCATGAGCATTTCGCCGGCAGCCGATCTGGCCGCCAAGCCGCTACGCTGGTGGCCACAGTCAGCTGATTTTTCGCGTTACGCCACACTGCTCTCAACCGTGGAAAACAGCGCAGGCGCCGCCTTTACCTCGTCGCTCAGGAATAGCATCGAGGTTGCCGGCATGGCGACGATTGCGGCGATCGCGCTGGCCATTCCGGCCGGTTGGGCGGTGTCGCGGACCCCTTCGGTCGGCTGGTCGCTATCAATGGTCATTGCCACCTATATGCTGCCGCCGGTCGCCCTTGCCGTGCCGCTCTATATGGGCCTGGCCTATCTCGGCATGCTGAACAACGTCTTTGGGCTTGCCCTCGTCTATCTGACCATCCTCGCGCCCTTCACGACGTGGCTGATGAAATCCGGCTTCGACTCCATTCCGAAGGAAATCGAAGCGGCAGCCATGATCGACGGCGCGGGCCTGTTCCAGACCTGGAAAATCATCACCCTGCCGCTCGCCATGCCGGTCGTCGCAACCTCGGCGCTGTTTGCCTTCCTCCTCGGGTGGGATGAATTCTTCTATGCGCTGCTCTTCACCTCCGATCAGCGCGCCAAGACACTCACGGTTGCCATTGCCGACCTCGCCGGTGGCCGTGTCTCCGATTACGGATTGATCGCAACCGCCGGTGTGCTTGCCGCCCTGCCCCCGGTGCTGGTTGGTCTCGTCATGCAGCGGGCCCTGATTTCAGGGCTTACAAGTGGCGGCGTCAAGGGATGACAAGGACTATGGAAATCACACGACCAGCCGGCCTGATGGCCATCGACAGGGAAATGGCGCGCCAGCATGCCGACGCCCTGGCATCTTACGACAGCGCCAAGAAAACAGCTCAGGCCATTGCGGCATCGTTGAAGAAGACCGGTCGCCTTCTCCTTCTCGGCATGGGCGGATCTCATGCAGTCGGTCGCACGGTCGAACCGCTTTACCGCGCCCGCGGCATCGATGCGATCGCTCTCCCACTTTCAGAACAATTGGGGCAGCCACTTTCACTTGAAGGACGAACCGTTCTCGTGACGTCGCAATCCGGCGAAAGTGCTGAGGTGATACGCTGGTTCAATGAGACACGGCCAGGCTCTGACACGTTCGGACTGACGCTGGAAGCAGGATCGTTTCTGGCGCGCACGGCCCCTTCGCTGATAGGAGCTGGGGGGACCGAGCTGGCATTTGCCGCCACCCGCAGCCTCACCGTCTCCTTTGCCCTGCACCTGGCCGTGCTGGCAGCGCTTGGCGAGGATCCTGCAGCCGCGCTTGCCGCTCTGTCCTGTCCCGAAACGCCAAGTATCGATGCCGCTCTAGCCCCTCTCGATGGCGTAGCGACAGTGGTTACCTCGGGGAGGCGCTTGCAGGGCCTTGCCGAAGCACTGGCGCTTGGCCTGACGGAACTGTCCCGTCGCCCTTGCTTTTCGCTGGAGGGTGGCCAGCTGCGACACGGACCGATGGAGATGCTTGGCCAGGAAATCGGTGTCATTCTGTTCAAAGGGCAAGACAGCACGGCCGACCTGGTCACCGCTATGGCGGTATCGGCCGTAGAAACCGGTGCTGCGGTCGTCATCTTCGATGCATCGGGCAAAACGCCTGTCGCCGGTGCGGTTACCATCGGCTTCAAGCCGGCCTCGGGTCTTGCCGCGATCTTCGCAATGCTGCCTGTCGCCCAGCGCCTGATGGTTGCCTTTGCCGAGGCGCGGGTCGAAAACGCAGGCACACCCCTGCGCTCGACAAAGATCACCCGGAGCGAATGATGCGTCCGCTTGCCGTTATCGGAAACGTCAATGTCGACCTCATTCTCGGTCCCGCGGCCCCCTGGCCGACGGCTGGTACCGAGATCATCGTCGACCATGATGAACTGCGCGTGGGTGGAGCTGCCGGCAACAGCGCGCTTGCCTGGAACGGCCTCGGCGTCCCGTTCGAGATTGCAGCCAATGTCGGCAACGACCAGTTTGGCCGATGGCTGAGCGAGGCTTTCGCCGAGCGTGCCGCAAACTGGCCGGTGCGCCCGGAACAAACGACACTGTCCGTCGGCATAACGCACCCCGATGGAGAACGTACCTTCTTCACCACCCGCGGGCACCTGCCGCGCTTCAGCCTGGGTGACGTCTTGGCCGCTCTTGACGGCACGAAGCTGTCAGGTGGCTATGCATTGCTCTGCGGCTCATTCCTGACGGACGATCTGACACGCGAATACGACGCTTTCTTCGACTGGGCGGACCGGCAAGAAATTTCGGTTGCACTCGATACAGGCTGGCCTCTCGACGGCTGGACGACCAAGAACTG
Organism: Rhizobium sp. R711; assembly: GCF_002211365.1. GTDB lineage: Bacteria > Pseudomonadota > Alphaproteobacteria > Rhizobiales > Rhizobiaceae > Rhizobium. Next base: position 369,925 of record NZ_LOKZ01000001.1, read on the forward strand.
TGATGCCACGCGACGCTGGCTGTCTCGCTGCGCAATCGCCCTTCTCAACGAGGTGGAAACCACCATGTTTGCCGGCCTCGACGACCCCGCCACAGCAGCAGCCGAGATCCGATCGCATATGCCTGATGGCGCAATCGTCGTTGTCAAACGCGGTCCGGATGGGGCGCTTGCGATCGGCGCTGACGGTCAATGCATCCAGGTTGCGGCTCCCTCGGTCAAGGTCGTCGACACGATCGGCGCCGGTGACGTCTTCAATGCCGGCTTTCTTGCTGCCTTGGCAAAAGAGGAGCCGCTCGCCGCCTGCCTGAAGGCGGGCACCGTAGTCGCCTCGCGGGCCATTTCCACCCTTCCCCGCAGCTACGGCGAACCATCAGCATCCAAGGAAACTGCTCAATGAGTGCGCTTGAAATCGTCAATATCCGCAAGACATACGGCGATGTCGAAACGTTGAAGGGCATCGATATTGCGCTCGAAAGCGGCGAATTTCTCGTGCTCCTCGGCTCGTCGGGCTGCGGAAAGTCGACACTGCTCAACATCATCGCTGGACTGGCCGAGGCAACAAGCGGCGACGTTTTCATCGGCGGGCGCTCCGTCCTTGGCGTGCACCCGAAGGATCGCGACATCGCCATGGTCTTTCAGTCTTATGCGCTTTATCCGAACCTGACCGTCCACCGAAATATCGGTTTTGGCCTGGAGATGCGCAAGGTTCCCGCCGCCGAGCGCGACCAGGCGGTACGCGATGCGGCCAAACTGCTGCAGATCGAAAGCTTGCTCGAGCGCAAACCGAGCCAGCTGTCAGGCGGCCAGCGCCAGCGCGTCGCAATCGGTCGCGCACTCGTGCGCAAGCCGGAAGTCTTCCTCTTCGACGAACCGCTTTCCAATCTTGATGCGAAGCTGCGCATGGAGATGCGCACCGAGCTGAAGCGCCTGCATCAGATGCTTAAAACAACCGTCGTCTACGTCACGCATGACCAGATCGAGGCGATGACACTTGCCACCCGCATCGCCGTCATGAAGGATGGACGGATCGAACAGCTTGGCACGCCATCTAAGATTTACGACAAGCCGGCGACCCTTTATGTCGCCACCTTTGTCGGTGCGCCGCCGATGAACCTTTTGAACGTGACGGCTCGCGGGGGTAAAGTTCAGATCGACGGAAACGACACCGTGCTGCCGCTGCCGGATGAACTTGAAACCCGACCCCAAGATGGGCAGAAACTGATCGCAGGCCTACGGCCAGAAGCATTTCGCCTTGGCTCGGGCGGGCTTACGATCGCGGCGAAGTGCGAGGTCGCCGAATTGACCGGCCCGGAGCTTGTTGTCACTGCTATTGCCGGCACGCAACGGATTATGGCCAGCCTGCCGCCGCGCACGGCTTTGGACAATGGCCAACCTTTGACGCTTTCTTTCGACCGGGCGGCAATTCACCTCTTCGATGCTAAGAGCGGATTGCGCCTATAGCGAAGTCAGACGGCCTGCGAGCAGCGACGAAACGGTTCATGGCGTCGAAGGAGAAGGCGGCGATCGGCAAGCTTGTTTGACCCTCCAGTGCCAGATCGGCGAGGATTTCGCCAACCACGCTTGTGAACTTGAAACCATGCCCTGAGCAAGGCGAGGCGACCACCACGTTCGGATTGCCGGGTGCAAGGTCGAGCAGGAAATCTTCGCTCGGCAGCATGGTATAGCGGCATGTCACCGCGTTGACGCGCAGCCCGGCGGCCGCCGGCACGCGCTTGGCAATAAAGTTGTCGAGCAGTGCCGTGTCGGCATCGTTGACCGCCGGATTGGGCTTGCAGGGATCGATCGGCTCGCGGAAATGCGCATGCCGGCCGACCTTGACGCCATCGACGCCGATCGCCGGGAAGCCGAAGTAGGAGCCTTCTTCCCCCTCATCCCTCAGGAAGCAAGGCATGCGCTGCGGGCCGGTCAAAAACCCGTCGCGCGGCTGATACCAGGCAACGACCTGGCGGATCGGGACAGCATGCTCTTTCAATTGCGGAACGAGTTCGCCAATCCAGGAACCGGTCGCGACCACGACTTTCCTGGCGCGATACTGGCTAAGCGCAGAGCGGATCGTCACGCCAGCGTCACCCGGTTCAATAGCGGTGACATGCTCGCCGAAGTGAAGAACAGCACCGTCCTCGGCGGCCAGCTTGAGATAGCTCATGACCGCAGCCTCGGGTCTGAGATAGCCGCCCTGGGGATCGAGGACAGCGATCTCGCCTTTGTCCAGCTGAAAGGCAGGAAACCGACGCGCCATCTCAGCTTTGTCCAGCACGTCGTGCTTCAATTGATGCAACTTGCAGGATGCGCGCGTTCCGGCAACGATCTTGCTATCTTCGGCGCCAATTTGCAGGACGCCGGTGATCGTCAATATGTCTGCGTGAAGCCGGGCCTCCAAAGCGCGCCAGTTGCGATAGGCACGCTGCAGCAGCGGCACATAGGATGGATCCTCGAAATAACCGAGCCGAATGAGGCGGCTGTCTCCATGCGAGGAGCCGAGCACATGGGCCGGAAAATAGGCATCGATCCCGATCGTCCTGGCGCCGCGTGCCGAAAGATAGGAGAGTGCCGCGCTGCCCATGGCGCCAAGCCCGATGACGGCGACGTCAAATTCAGCTGTCATGTCTGATACTCACATCAGTTCCGGCGGCGCTTCATGACGGATGAAGGTTAAAAGTGCCTCTATGTCGCCGGCAAGAGGACGATCGTCGTCATAATGGGCAACGACGTGGCGCACGGCGCGGTGAATTGCGTCCGTCCCCCCGGCGCGGTCAGCCGTTGATGCAAGAAAGTCGTGCGCCTGGGCTGCGGCCATCAACTCGATTGCGACAATATACTCGGCATTGTCGATCACGGACAAAAGCTTGTTTGCCGCCGCCGTCGGATGGGCAAGAAAGTCCTCCTGCAGGCCGGAGGTGAGGCCACCATCGGTGGAGGCTGGTGCAGCGAGCCTGCGGTTCTCGTTGCAGAGCGCCGCTGCGGTGTATTGCGCGATCATGAAGCCGGAATGACTGCCGGCGTCGCTCGCCAGAAACGGTGGCAAGCCGCTGACCAGAGGATTGACGAGGCGGTCCACGCGACGCTCGCTGATCGCCGATATCTGCGCAAGGGCGATCGCCAGGCTGTCTGAGGCTTGCGAAAGCAAGGGAGCGACGGCGTGAGCCTCCGACGAGACGACAGGATGTTCGGGGGTGCCTGAGACCGCCGGATTGTCGGTGACCGAGGCAAGCTCGCGATCGACAACATCAGAGGCAATGTCAAAGACATCGCGGGCTGCCCCATGCGCATGCGGCACCGAACGCAGGCTCAGCGCATCCTGCATGCGCTTTCCAAGCGCTGCCGCGATCAGACCGCTACCATCCAGGCGCCGCCTCAAAGATGCTCCGACGGAAGCGATACCGCGCGATGGGCGCAGTGCCAAGACCGCTTCGTCAAAAGCCGCCATCTGGCATCCGGCCGCCTCCAGCGTCAGGGCGGCGACCGCATCAGCCCAGTCGAGCAGGCGGCTGGCTCGCGCCAATGCGACGCTCGCCAGACCTGTTGCACAGGCCGTGCCATTGACAAGGCTCAATCCCTCCTTCGCGCCCAGTACGAGTGGCAACAGACCGATCGCACTGAGTGCCTCGCCACCGCTCATGCGCTTGCCAGCCACTGAAGCGGTTCCGGCGCCGATGAGGACGAGCGCAGTGTGGGCATTATGCGTCAGGTAGCCGACTGAGCCTTTTGATGGGATATCCGGCACGCAATCCTGTTCAAGAAATGTGATGAGATGGCGGATAATGTCCGCGCGCACGCCGGAATGGCCGTGGGCAAAATTGGCGATTTGCGCAGCCATGATCGCTCGCACCTCGCGCGCCGCCAACAGCTCGCCGACACCGCATGCATGGCTCAAGATGATATTGCGCGACAATCGGCTTTGGGCGGGGCGATCGACCACCGTATCGGAAAGCGCCCCGACACCGGTATTGATACCGTAGGCACGCATGCCGGTTTCGACGATCCGCTCGACGATTCGGCTAGCATTGTCGACGCGCGCCCATGCCGGCTTAGAAAGTGCAAGTGTCTCCCCGCTTGCCACGCGCGCCACCTCATGCCAGCCGATCCGCGTGTCGATGGTGACCGTCATTGTGTGCTTCCGAAATGGCCGATGAACTGGCGGAAGGCGGGCGAGGCGCCGCCACCAAACATCTCGTCGGGAGCACCGCTGCTCTCGACCAGGCCTTCCTTCATGAAGACAACCCGGTTGGAGACATTGCGAGCAAAGCTCATCTCGTGCGTGACGACCAGCATGGTCATCCCCTCTTCGGCAAGCGCCCGCATGACACGCAACACCTCGCCGACAAGTTCGGGGTCGAGCGCCGAAGTCGGCTCGTCGAACAGCATGACCTTCGGTTTCATCGCGAGTGCGCGGGCGATTGCGGCACGCTGCTGCTGGCCTCCCGACAGGTGTGCCGGATAGGCATGGCGCTTGTCGGCTATGCCGACCTTTTCCAAAAGCACCTCGGCCTCCGCGATACATTCGCCACGCGGACGCTTTAACACATGAACGGGTCCCTCGATCACGTTCTGCAGGATCGTCATGTGTGACCAGAGATTGAAGGACTGGAAGACCATGCCGAGCTCCGAGCGGATGTGGTCGACCTGCTTCTGGCTCGCAGGCCGGCTCACACCGCCCTTGTGGATCATCCGGATCTGTTCTCCATCCACCCAGATCTCGCCGTCCGTTGCCGTCTCCAAGAGGTTGATGCAACGCAGGAAGGTCGACTTTCCGGAGCCGGATGCCCCAAGCAGGGAGATGACGTCGCCATCTTGGGCATCGAGCGAGATACCGCGCAGGACCTCATGCGTGCCGAAGCTCTTTCGGATATTGCGGACGGAAAGCCGGGTAACGCCTGGCATGAAAGCTCCAATCTTGTCCGTTCGGCTCTCAGGCTTTCAACGCCGGCGGGATCGCACGGCGGTGTCGAGAGAGCGAATATTCAAGCAGGGACATCGCCTGCAGAATGATGAAGTTGAGAACGAGGTAGATGATGGCCGCACACAGAAACACTTCCATCGTGCGATATGTTTGCGAGATCAGGCGCTGCGCCACACCGGTCACTTCCCACACGGTGACCAGACTTGCGAGCGCCGTTGATTTCATCATCAGGACGATTTCGGTGGAATAGGCGGGAAGCGCATGTCGGAAGGCGATCGGCGCCAGGATGCGACGCACGAGCAGCGCGCCTGACATACCGATCGAACGAGCGGCCTCGATCTCGCGCGGTGAGACCGCGCGAATGCCACCACGGAAGATCTCGGCCGAGTAGCCGGCCGTGCAGAGCGCCAGAGACAGCACCGCGCAAACGAATGGTTCACGCAGGAACGGCCAAAGGAACGAATAGCGGATGAAGCCGAACTGACCGAGCCCGTAGAAGACAAGAAACATCTGGATGAGCAGCGGAGAACCACGAAAGACGAAGACGTATCCCTTGGCGATCGCAGATAGAACCGGGTTGCCGCCTACGCGCATCCAGACGATCAGGAGCGCCAGAAGACCACCAAAAAAGACCGATAGGGAAAACAGTGCCAAGGTCATTGGCACAGCCTTGAGCAAGGTCGTCATCGTTTGGGCGAGAAAAACGAGATCCATCGTTGCTACCTCACGCCTTTCCCATTGCCGCGCTCGGCATGCTGCGATTGGCGCGCCGCTCGGCGCCGTTGAAGACCCGGTCAGAAAGGCTCGTCAGTATTAGGTACAGGATGCCGCCGACGATGAAGAACAGAAAATACTGTCGCGTCGAACCGGCGGCGACCTGACTGGTGCGCATCAACTCCGCCAGGCCCGTTACCGAGATCAGCGCCGAATCCTTGAGGCTAAGCTGCCAGACATTGCCGAGGCCGGGAATCGCAAAACGCAGCACCTGCGGGATGATGATCCGGCGAAACCTGAGACCATGATGCATGCCGATCGCCGATGCCGCCTCCAATTCGCCCTTGGAAATGGCAAGGTAGGCTCCGCGGAAAACTTCCGCCTGATAGGCGCCGGAGATGATACCCACGGCCAGTGCGCCGGCCAGAAACGAGGGCAGCCCGAGGAAACCCTCATAGCCCATTGCCTTGCCGATCGAGGTGACGGCAGACGAGCCTCCGAAATAGATGAGGTAGATGATCAGCAGTTCCGGCACGCCGCGAAAGACGGTCGTGTAGACGTTGCCGAGTGCAACGAGCCACGCCTTGCCGGACAGCTTGGCTGCTGAAATTATCGCTCCAAGCACGGCGCCGATCGCAAGTGCGCTTGCGGTCACGCAAAGCGTCATCAGTGCGGCGAGCAAAAGCAGCGCGCCCCATCCGGACGAGCCGAATCCAATCAGTTCCAGTGTTGCCATATCATGTTCCCCGCGCCCGCCGCTGTCTCGGCAGTGTCAGAATAGCATGCGGTCCCCGGCATTGAAGCCGGAGACCGGACGTCCGGCCTGCGCCCGACGTCAGTTCTGCGGGCTGACGTCGACCTTGAACCACTTCATCGACAGGTTCTTGACGGTGCCGTCAGCGAGCGCGGACTTGATCGCCTCGTTGAACTTGTCGCGAAGATCTGTATCGGCCTGACGGACGCCTAGACCTTCACCCTCGCCCCAGATCGAGCCTACGATTTCAGGGCCTGTAAAGGCCAGCGTGTCATTTGCGGACTGGAACGCATTGGCAAAGTAGACAGCATCGTCGAAGCCCAAATCGATGCGACCGTTCTGCAGATCGAGATCGCGGTCAGCACCGGTCTTGTATTCGCGGATTTCTGCAATATCGCCGAAATTGTCGTAGACGAATTTCGCATAGACGGTGGCGGCCTGAATGCCAATCGTCTTGCCCTTGAAGGATTCCTTCAGCGCATCGATTTCCTTAACCCCGGTCTGGCCTGGCGTCATCTTGATCGTTGCGCCGGTGCCGGCTGCATTGGCAAGCGGGCTGTCCTTGGCTGTGGCAAAGGCTGCCGGCGTCGCAGCGTAGGGGATCGTGAAGCCGATCACCTTCTTGCGGTCGTCGGTGATGGACAGGGCATCCATGATGACATCGAACTTGCCGGCATTGAGTGCCGGGATCATGCCGTCCCAGTCGGAAGCGACGAGCTTGCATTCGATCTTGGCGCGTTCGCACAGAACCTTCGCAAGCTCTGGTTCGAAGCCGCCGAGCGTACCGTCGGCATTCGTCATGTTCCAGGGTGCGTAGGCACCCTCAAGTGTAATCGTGGCAGTCTTCCAGTCCTTGGCTGCAACGGGAGCAGCGAAGGCACAAAGCACAAAGGCGCCGGAAAGAAGAAGCGCGCTTGATCTCATTTGTACTATCTCCTCTGAAGTGACGATTGACCTTATCGGTCCGACACCGGTCTTCGCCGGCTTGCCCGATGCCGACCTCGCTGGTCGATCTTTCGAGAGGTTGTATAGGGTACCATATGGGAAATTTTGTGTTATGCAAGAGGAAAGTCTACTTATCGAGCGGATTCCGCAGTTGCAAAAGGAATGAGCAATGAAGCGTCCAAGCGAGATGAAGCGGGACCACGATACCGCACCGCTCTATGCCGGTGTCAAGCAGATGATACTGGACCGGATCCATAGCGGCGAGTGGCCTCCGAAGCATCGCGTGCCTTCCGAAAACGAACTGGTCACCGAGCTCGGGGTCAGCAAGATGACCGCCAACCGGGCGCTGCGGGAATTGGCAAGCGAGGGCGAACTGGTGCGCATTCAGGGCGTTGGCTCCTTTGTCGCCGAACGCAAGGGCTACTCCGCGCTCTTCGAAGTGCGCAACATCGCCGAAGAGATCGCCGAGCGCGGTCACGCGCACGAGGCTGCGGTGGTAGTTCTAGCCCGGGAAGCCGCCTCCCCCGAGACGGCGGACGCGCTGGAGCTTGATATCGGCGCACCTGTCTTTCACTCTCTGATCGTGCACAGTGAAAATGGCGTACCGGTGCAGATCGAGGATCGTTTCGTCAATCCGGCAGCAGCTCCCGACTACCTGGCGCAGGATTTCGCTTCCCTGACACCGAATGCCTACCTGACGGCGGCCGCACCGCTCAGCGGTTCCGAACATATCGTCGAAGCAGCCATGCCGCAGTCATGGGAATGCAAGCTATTGACCATCCTCAAGAACGAGCCGTGCCTTTCGATTCGTCGTCGGACCTGGTCGGGGCGCCACGTCGTCTCCACAGCACGCCTTGTTTACCCCGGCAACCGCTACCGACTTGAGGCGCGCACCGGTAAGGTCTTTGAGGAATAGGCGCAAGTTGTATATGGAACAATCGGTCTGTTTTGCGGTTCCTAGCCGATCCGGGCATAGCCGAGCGCGGCGGCCTGACGCTCCAATGCCAAAAGAGGCTCATAGTCGGCATCCGCAAGGGTGGCAAAACCGGAGAGAGCAAGCCTATCGCGAACCAAAGCCAACGACGGATCGCTGATCGCCGCCTGAAGCGCGTTTTGCAATTGCTCGACCTCTTCATCTGATGACCCGCTGGAGGTGACGAAGGGCAGGCCCGGGCCGCTGGTCGTCTCGGCAAGTATGCGCAGGTTGGAAAGCCTTTCGGGCTCAAAGCGGCGTATGTTGCCAAAGGTCACACAATCGATTGCGGCAACATCGGCGCTGCCTTCGGCAACCGCAGTGATGCTGGCGGCATGACCGCCGGTCTCGATCACTTTGGAAAAGAAGCGCCCGCCCTGAGCGCGCGGGGCTATCTCAGCGCGGAAGAAATTGCTGCCCGAATTGCTCTCGTGGTTGTTGACTGCGGCTGTCAGGTCGCGAAGATCGGCAAGCGATCGAGCGGAGGCGCCGTTGTGAACGACAATGAAGCTGCGCATCAGTGGACCGTCGCAGCCAGGCAGGTTGTAAGTCGGCGTCGCCACGAGGCGAACGGAACCGCGCAGCCGCTTCGCATAGGGATAGCCGCAGCTCTGCGCAAGAATGAGATCTGGATGCAGCCACGCCTCGTCATAAGGCAGTGAGCGGTCGAGTTCCGCCGGCACACCAGACAGCCCGGCCTCGTGTCGCAGGTAGTTGCTGATATAGCGCCACAACTCAGCGGTTGCGTCCATCAACGGCTGAGGATCGACATACATCGACAGGCTGGCAAGTCGCATTTTCCAAGACTCTACGTTCACGCGCCGCGACCATAGTCACGCGCCGACGAATTGCCAATGATCTCGGTCAGCCTTGCACATCGAGCCCGATATCCAGCGTCGGAGCACTGTGCGTGCACCAGCCAACCGACACGAGATCGACACCTGAGGCTGCGATTGCTGCAACGGTTGCCGGCGTTACCCGCCCGGAGGCCTCGGTGATTGCGCGCCCATTGACGATTGCGACTGCCTCGCGCAATTGATCCGGCGTCATATTGTCGAGCAGGACTGCATCGACGCCATGCTTTATCGCCTCTCGCAGTTGCTCAAGCGTATCCACTTCGACCTCGATCTTGACCATATGCCCGACACTGGCGCGCGCCCGGCCGATCGCCTCTGCCACGCCCCCGGCAATCGCCACGTGATTGTCCTTGATCAGGACGGCATCATGAAGTGCGAAGCGATGGTTCATGCCGCCGCCGGCGCGGACGGCGTATTTTTCCAAGGCCCGTAGCCCCGGGGTCGTCTTGCGGGTGCAGGCAATCGATGCTCTCGTTTCCTTGATGGCCTCGACCAGACTCGCTGTCACCGTCGCAATGCCGGACAGATGTCCGAGAAAATTGAGTGCGGTGCGCTCCCCCGTCAGCAAGCCACGCGACGGCCCGGTTATGGTCGCGATGGTGTCGCCTGGTCCGACGTGCGATCCGTCGGCCTTGTGACGGGTTACCGTGATTGCCGGTTCGATCAGCTGGAAAGCGAGTTCGGCGGCGTCAAGACCGGCAACAACGCCAGGCTGCCGCGCCACCATGATCAAGGACGAACGATGATCTGCCGGGATCACCGCGGCCGAGGTGACGTCACCTGCAAGGCCGAGGTCTTCAAGCAGAGCAGCACGAACCAGCGGTTCGATAATAAGACGTGGCAATGCAGCAAGGGGCATGTCAGGCACTCCGGGCAAAAGAATGGGTGTGGGTATGGGCGGCATCCAAAACGTCGGCGAGTGTCATGAAACGGCGTTCGGCAACCGGAAGTGCCAATGGAAAGTCTGTGCGTGCATGCGCGCCCCGGCTTTCCTTGCGCAGCATTGCAAATACGGCAATTGTCAAGCCAACAATGGCCGGATCGGCGCAAGGTCCATCGGATTCTGCAAGCGGCAACAGCGCGGCCATCGCCCCTCGCAGAGCTCCAGCATTCCGTAGCACGCCGAGATGGCGCGACACGATCGAGCGCACGAACGAGGCATCAGGCGCGCAGACAGACTGTATCCTCGGGACCGGGCGAAGAGAGCCCGCCGCAGTTGCGGCAATATCACGGGCCGCCCGCATGCCGAGGACCGCCGCCTCAAGCAACGAGTTGCTGGCCAGTCGATTGGCGCCGTGCAGTCCGCTCGATGCCGCCTCGCCAACGACCCAGAGGCCAGGGACCGAGCTGCGTCCCGTCAGGTCCGTCGCAACGCCACCCATGTGGTAGTGAACGGCAGGTCGCACCGGGATGAGATCGATTGCCGGGTCGATGCCGGCCTCATGGCATAAAGCATGGATCGTCGGAAATCTAACTGCAAACCTGGCGCCAAGCGCGTGGCGCGCGTCCAGGAAGACACGTCGTCCGAGCGAAAGCTCGGCACTGATGGCGCGCGCAACAACGTCGCGTGGGGCCAGTTCTCGTCCATCAATGCCCGACATGAAGCGTTCGCCCCTGTCGTTGACGAGGGTGGCGCCCTCGCCACGCACCGCCTCGCTGACGAGCGCCAGCGGGCGGCGGGCGGAATCGAGGCCGGTCGGATGAAATTGAACGAATTCCATGTCGGCAAGCCGTGCCCCTGCCCTCGCCGCCAGCGCGAGCCCCTGACCGAAATTCGACATCGGATTGGTCGTGGCATCGTAGAGCCCGCCAATCCCGCCCGTCGCCAGCACTACCCTGTCGGTCATGATGGCTGCGACCTGCCCTTTTCTGGAAAGGATAAGGCCGCTGACACGGTCGTCGTGGATCAGAAGCGAGCGCACCTCGGTTGCATCGACGACCGTAATCGAAGGCGTGTTTGCAACCGCTCGCACGAGAGCAGCGACGATTGCAGCACCAGATCCGTCACCCGATGCGTGTACGATGCGACGGCACGAGTGCGCCGCCTCCAGACCGAGTGCGAGCCTTCCTTGGCTGTCTTTATCGAAAGCCACTCCGGCGTGCTCCAAGGCGGCAATGACGGCCGGGCCCTCGGCGACAATCTCAAAAGCCGCCTGGGCGTTGCACAATCCGTCACCGGCAGCAAGCGTATCGGAAAGGTGCGATTGAACGCTGTCATCATCACCGACACATGCCGCAATTCCGCCTTGCGCCCATGCGCTCGAGGTCTGCGCCCCGATCGCACCGCGGGTAACGAGCACGACAGGCTGCGGCGCAAGTACCAATGCCGTCATCAGTCCGGCAAGCCCGCTTCCAACGACGACAACCTGCCCACTCAAGGCGTCGAGAGGCTCGGTCATATCGCAAGCATTCGTTCGACGGCCCTGCGCGCGGCAACGGCAACGTCAGGATCAACCGTGACCTCGTGGCGATTTTCCTCCAGCGCAGCGCGGATGTTGGCAAGCGTGATCCGCTTCATGTGCGGACAAAGATTGCAGGGTCGGATGAACTCGACATCGGGATGATGGACTGCAACGTTGTCGCTCATCGAACACTCGGTCAAGAGAACGACGCGTGCTGGACGCTCATGTCCGACGAAATCGGACATCACCGCGGTCGATCCGGCAAAATCCGCCTCGGCGACGACATCCGGCGGACATTCGGGATGTGCCAGCACCGTGACGCCCGGATAATTCTCGCGCAGTTGCCTGACGTCATCGGCGCTAAACAGTTCGTGGACTTCGCAATGGCCATGCCAGGCAAGCACCTCGACTGTCGTTTCGCGCGCTACATTTTGGGCAAGATACTCGTCGGGGATCATTAGCACCCTCGGCACGCCGAGCGACTCGACTACCTGTTTGGCGTTTCCTGACGTGCAGCAAATGTCTGACGCCGCCTTCACGGCCGCCGACGTATTCACATAGGTGATGATTGGCACGCCTGGGTGTGCTTGGCGCAGCAACGCCACATCCTGCGGCGTGATCGAATCGGCCAACGAGCATCCCGCACCCATATCCGGGATGAGCACCGTCTTGCCCGGATTGAGGAGCTTGGCCGTTTCGGCCATGAAATGCACCCCGGCAAGCACGATGATGTCAGCCTCGACGTCGACAGCCTTGCGCGCCAGCGCCAGACTGTCACCGACGATATCGGCAACCCCGTGGAATATCTCGGGCGTCTGATAATTGTGCGCGAGAATAACGGCGTTGCGCTGCCGCTTCAGTTCAAGGATCGCCTCGACGTCATCTTCGAACGATATCCACTCCGCTTTGGGAATGACGCGGCGAACGCGCTCGTAAAGGGAGGACGCGGAAACGCGGTGATTCATGGCCGACTCCTGTTTATACTCAAATTGAGCATAATAGGGCGCCATTGTTATCCTCAAAATGAGCATATGTCAATTGCAGAAGAGCGGTGGTTAACAGACACCTCGCCGACCTCAAAACGTCATAAGATAACAGATCATTAGCCAGCGGAAGCTCGCCGCTTCGGCTCCGACGCCTTCTTGCAGCATCGCGGCCAATTCGTTCTGCATCACATGGGGTCTTGCTGCGCGTGCCCTCCATTCCGATTAGCCGACGACTGCGCACCTGATGGACCCTTCATTCCATTTGCCTCGGCTTGTCGCCACTGCTGAGCAAGGCCGTATTCGGCGCGTCTGTATCGTCAGCTCGTGAATCCTCGGCAGACTCTTGTTGGAAATCTCGGGTAAGACAGGCGCGTTCGTGGATGCTGATCCCCATCTGGTGGTGCCCTGCGCACACTTCTCAACAGTCGACGGATGCGTAGGCCGCACGGGCGCGAAACTCGCCTGCTCGCTGCCCAGATCAACTCCTATCGATCCACTTTCTTCCATCGACTTGCGAGAAGCGCTAGCCAGCGGGCTGCACCTGTGGGGCGACGTGCAAAAGCACGCCCCTGTCGACAGTAACAGGTGACAGCGATGCGGAGGCTGAGAAAGCTGGGGTGGGGAGCAAGCGTCTGGCCCGCGCGTTGGGAGCCCGGCTAAGTGGAGAAGCGATGAGACGTGTCACTATCGGCTCCCGAACCGCTCACCTGCGCGCATGACGTTTGCGATTTTTCCTGCGACAAATCCATGCTCGATCATTGGTGGAGACGCGCGCTCTCCAATCAGCAAAAGGGCTTCGCGGCCGTTCTCGTCGTCCACGAGGCCGGCCAGGTGGTCGGATATCATGGTCTTGCGCCGACGGCCGTGATCCCTCGATTTCTTGATCGACACGGGGCAGCCGCCCGATACGGTTCCCCGCCTATCCGGTTTCCTCTCGGTGCCTGCCGGCCTGACGATCGTCAACCTGGATAACAGCTAGCAGATGAACTGGCGTCGTCATCACGGTGCTGGGCTGGTTGATGATGATCGCTGGCACCATCGGATTGTCTTGCCTCAAGTTGCGATTTTTGTAGGTTCAACCATCTAAAGCGGACGCACCTCTGTGATCGTCGCCGCACTGCGTCAAGGCTTACATACAGCGTTCCTAAGCCAGAAAATTTCAATATCGATGATCCCGGCCGCCGCCCCGACGCCGCGGCGCAGCGGCGCAGGATCGGTCCAGTTATCGTCGTTGCGCAATCGGGACGGAAGCTGGGGTGGCCTCCCTATTCCTCCGCAAGCTTTCTTCAACAGGGAATAAGCTTAACGAGATCGGCATTTTCGTTCGATCAAATGACAAAATCGCTCTCACATCGAAGGTCGCCAGACCCGCGATGGTCAAAACCACATCATCGCCTGCAGAACGAAACCCGAAGGGCCGGTTCCCATCGGTGCGATGCATCGGCGGCTTGAATGGCAAAATATTCAAGTTTCGGTGGTTGGGGCTCAAAACCAACGATTCCTGCGATTGGTCGAAAGGCCTGTACCGAGGCTAGCGGCTTAGGCTGTAGATGTGAACCCAGTACGAATCTCTCGCCTTGAAAGGATACGAACCGCGGACCCGCTCATCAGCGGCACGATGACGGCGCTCATGGTTTAGGAATCTATCGGCTAAAGCAGAAGCTTAGGGAATTTCTTCGCTCGAAGCTGCTCTATCGCCTTCTCCGACGATTTCCATGGCTCACCTTTAAGCAGGGGCAGGACATCGTTCCAAATCACGCCGAATGCATGAATGGCATCCTCGTCCGTGAACTCCACGCCCGGGGGAAGCAAGGGCGCGATGTCCTCCATCAGGCTTTTTGTCAGCTTTTCAAGCATTCGTTGCTCAGCGTTCGCGCGCGTGATTACATTCTCCTCGAGCGAAAGGTAGTGCTCGAAAGCAGCCACGAGCCGTCCCGCGTCGAGAGAAAGCTCGCGCCAGCCTTCATGTAGATCAAAGAGATCGCGGTTCTTTCGCCGCTGCAGGAGGGCCCTGAGCTTTGTGCCAAACAACTCCTCCTTGTCATAGGATACGATATCCGCGGTGCCGGCGAACCACTCATTTTCTACCTTGAACGGGTACGCGTGAGTCCCAAACAACGATTTGTGCTCACGTGTATTGATCTCCACCTTTAGCTTGAGCGGCGCTTCAGGCTCCGCCTCCGGCGCGAAGCGGAAGATAAGGTGGGTCGAATGACCCGCCTGCTCTCTTTTGAACTTCCCCAGCCATGAAAGAGCGTCGCGGATTGCATCGATCGTAGGCCCAATTGGTTCGGCCGTGATCTGAACCAAATCGATATCTTCCGAATAGCGCAAGGGCCGCTTGAAAAGCAGTTTGTTGATTGCCGTGCCACCTCGGAAGGCGATTTTGCCCTGGAGCTTCGGTGCCGAAAAGAGGTCACAGAGCGCGCGCGAAATAATGAGATCTTGTTCGATCTGTCGAGAATCCGGCCATGGTGCCTGCTTAGCCCAGGCTGTCAGATGCGCTTTCGGGATCAAAAGTCGATCTCCACGGTTTCATTGATGTCGAGACGCCACCGCTCATCTCTTGTTTCGGAGAAGGAAAGTCCCTCGATCAGAGGCCTCACTGATGGGTCGAGTGGCGTATACTTGTCGGTTTGCTGGGCGAATGGTTGCAATGCGTCAGCCTGTTTCTTGTGGTGCGACAGATCGAGCAAATAGCCGAGACGTCGCACGGACGTATTTTCGAAGTGCTGCGCAATGGATGCCAGCTTCTTCGGACTTGCGCGGTCGCCAATGTCCTTTGCAATTTGCGCGACACCGCTAATACCGGTGGCGCGCTTGAAGTAACGGATGCAGTCGAGGAGGGTTAGCTCAACGCCTGCGGCTTGAGCGTAGCCGGCATCTGTTTTCAGTGACGTCAGCCATTCCTTGTGGTTGGTTGCGCTAAAGATGGCAGGCGCCAAATAAATGAACTGGATTCGATGGCGCCCGATCACGATTGATCGGAACTGCTGGGGGACGACAACTTGAAACACCATCGCGGCCTGGTGCGAGGAGCCGTGCATCGCGGCCGCGCGTAAGAGGGATATCCGGTAGTCGAGGCCCAGATATTTCATTAGGGGGCCGATCCAGCGTGCGGGATCCGGAGCGCCAGCAATCCTATCCTCGGGCCGGAGGATGATGTAAAATCCATGCCTTGGGTTGGCTAACTTCTTTTTGGATATTTGCCGCGTCAATGCTGCGGTGAAAGCGTCCTGGCTAAGAGGCAGTTCAGCCAAAGCCTCCTCGCGGGTGAACGTCGAGTACCCGCTTATCAGCTTCTTTTCAATGTAGTCGTCCAGAGATGGCATCCGCCAATCATACGCGAAATCGCACAAAATCATAGCGGTTTTGCATATGATTGGCGAGGACGCTGGCACAGCGCCGGGCTTGACCACGTAACTTTGTCGGAGGGATCGCAAATGTCTGGCTTGAGCATCAGAAACGTCATGAAGTCCTTCGGCGCTGTCGATATCATCCACGGCGTCGCGTCGAGATCGCCGATGGCGAATTCACCATCCTCGTCGGTCCCTCCGGCTGCGGCAAATCCACATTGCTGCGCATGATCGCCGGCTCGAGGACATTACCAGCGGTGAGATCAGCATCGACGGGCGGGTGGTGAACAATCTGCAGCCCAAGGATCGCGACATTGCGATGGTCTTCCAGAACTACGCCCTCTATCCTCAGATGACGGTCTCCCAGAACATGGGCTTCGCGCTGGAGCTTGCCGGCGCCAAGCGGCCGGAGATCGAGAAGAAGGTCGGCGAGGCCGGGGCTATCCTCGGCCTGCAGCCGCTGCTCGACCGCAAGCCGGCGCAGCTTTCCGGCGGCCAGCGCCAGCGCGTCGCCATGGGCCGAGCCATCGTCCGTGATCCGAAAGTCTTCCTGTTCGACGAGCCGCTTTCCAACCTCGATGCCAAGCTGCGCGTGAAGATGCGCGCCGAGATCAAGGCGCTGCACCAGCGCCTGAAGACCACGATCGTCTATGTCACCCACGATCAGATCGAAGCCATGACCATGGCCGATAAGATCGTCGTGCTGCATAGCGGCCGCGTCGAGCAGATCGGCAGCCCGCTCGAACTTTACGACAAGCCGCGCAACATCTTCGTCGCCGGCTTCCTCGGCTCCCCCGCCATGAATTTCCTCGAAGGCACCATCGCCGATGTCGGCAGCCCGGCGCTGGCGCTGAACGGCGGTTCGCGCATGAAACTCTTACGCGCTCCGGCCCATTCCGCCAACCGGCCGCTGACGCTCGGCATCCGTCCCGAAGACATTGCCTTTGGCGGCGAGACCGCGTCGATGCCGTGGTCAAGGTGGTCGAGCCGACGGGTTCGGAAACTCATGTCGCAGTGGAAGTCGACGGGCAGGGAATTGACCTGGGTGGTGCGCGAGCGTGTCGCCCTTGCCCCGGAACAGCGGGTGAAACTTTCCTTCGAAACCTCGAAGGTACATTTCTTCGACCAGCAGACGCAGCAGCGTCTCAGCGCCTGATTCTCGCCGTGAACACCCATTGGAAGCGATATCCGTCGCGATCGGATCCATGGTGAATGTCGTCAACGCTTGTATCGTCTCGTCGGAGCAGACCAGGCTGCTGCGGCTGATGGGCAATGGTATCTGTAGAATATGCTCGGCTGCGATACGGCCTTCATTCGGGCGCTGAACCTCTGCAGTTATAGGCGCTCCGGCACCTGCACTTGGCGGCGTTTGACAGGTGGGTGGGACGCCAGCACGCGATACCGGATGCTGCAGTGCGATGCGATGGCGCGTGCTGCAGACCATACGATCTGAAATTGCCGTTTCTCTCAATTAGCAGATGTTCGAAAACGCAACGGTGGCCATAACATCCTTGATCGCGCTGCCCCTGCGGAAATTCCAGCATCAGTGACCAAGGGTGGACGAACACCCCACCTCCCTTCACCCCTCCTCTGCGAGAGCACATTGTGACCAGCAAAATGCGTAGGCCCCTGGCCTCGCCGGGGTAAGTGCAATTTTTTCTTAGGGGTAATCCTACGCCTTGAAACGACACGAACCTACGACACCTAGATCCATACTGTCGTTATCGGGACCAGGGATTAATCACTTTCAACCCGGCGGTCTCGAACGGGCTCGTGTCGCGAGTTGCGACCGCGAGGCCGTTTGCCACTGCTGTGGCTGCAATGTAGCCATCAGCCGTGCCAATCGCCTTCCCAGATCCTCGAGCGCGAGACATCAGTTCCGAGTAGAACTGTGAAGTCGCCAGATTGAAGGGCAGGATGCGCTCGGAAAAGTGAGGGAGCACTTCGCCCTCAAGGCGGTCGCGAAAGATGGTTTGCCGTTTCCCCGGGGGCATGGCAGCAATTCCGAACCGAAGTTCAGCAATCGTTATTGCGGATAGGAATAGCGTCTCGATGGCTTGGGCGTCCAACCAGGCGACCACTGCCTCATCAGGAGCCGGTTTCCAAGGCTCGGATATAATGTTGGTGTCAAGCAAGATCATTCGAAGGTCATCGGTTCAGCAGGCGTCTTGTCGCGACTTTTCTGCAGGGCTTCAACGTCGCTGTCCGAAAACTCAGCGTCGCGACCAATGGCCATCAGTAAGGTGCCGAGCTTAACACGTTCAGAGGGACGAACAGCAGCTTCGATAATGTCACGGATCTCGGCCTCTGTGCTTCGACCATGATGGGCCGCTCGCACCCGCAAGGCACGATGTGTTTCGTCAGAAAGATTCCGAATGGTGACTGCCGGCATTGATATCACCTCCATGGAAAGGATAGGTTTGATATCAAAGTATGCAGAATGATATCAATTTTCAAGAGGTTCAATACGAGGAGGAAAAAACACGTTTGTTCAGGTCTCCCGCCTTGAAGCGGGTTCGGACCATCGACCAAGTTATGAGACCATTTATAACGGACAAATATAGAAAAAGACTCAACTGGCTAAAGCCCCTGATGATTTCGACCTTCCGCGGACAAATGAATCCGGCGCCCTGGCCGTTTAGGACTATTGAAGAGATCAACAAGCCTCCAGGAGTAATGGGTACCGCACCGTCTGGATCCAAACGATCGTCAGTCCGGCAAGGGCTGCTTTCGGCCGATCCAATCAGCCCCTTTCGGAGCGCTCCGACAGTGACGCGCCGTCGCCTAGGTCTCATTCGCAAACAGCGGTGAAGCGTAGCCGACGTCTTCTGTCGGCCGGATATCAAGCACCGCCAGTTCCAGCCCGTCGCCCAGCCAGTCGATCAATGTGGCCTTGTCTATCAGATATCTAGTCATGTTTTCTGCTCCTCGACATCAAGCGTTCGGATCGAGCCACAAGTCGCCAAAGCTCCAGTTGAGCCCCTGCGATCCCGTGACGTAGTTCTTCACCCGCCTGTTGGCGACGATCTGGGCGCCGGCGGCGACGAGGTCCACGGAGGCCACCTCGTCGTGGATGAGGTGCTGGAACTTGCTCCACACTTCCCAGCGCTTCTTCTCATCCGGCTCGATCGCGGCCGCCTCGAGCAGCGCATCCGCCTTGGCGTTCGAATAGTGGCTGGCATTCGAGAACGGCAGACCGATCTTGAAGTTCTTGCTCCAATAGGCGCGCTGGATGCCGAGCGACGGATCGAAGGTGTTGGAGAGCGACTCCACGACCAGATCGAAGGCGCGGTCCGTGTAGACGGTCTTCAGGAAGGTCGGCAGGTCGTATTTCTTGATCTCGATGCCGACGCCGATCTTTTCCAGCTGACTCTTCAGCACATCGGCATAGCCTTGCGGCAGGTAGGAATTGTAGGTGAGCCTCAGATCGAAGCGCTTGCCGTCGGCCTTGCGCGGATAGCCTGCCTCATCGAGCAGCTTCTCGGCAGCAGCCGGATCGAAGGGATGCGCCACGACGCTGTTGTCATACCACTGCGGCAAGGCCGTGCTGACCGGGCTCGGCGACACCTGCGCGTAGCCATAGAGCGCGACGTCGACGATTTCCTGCAGGTTGATCGCCTGGGCGATGGCAAGCCTCACCTCGCGCTTGGCAAACAGCGGATTGTCGTAGTTGAAGAACAACTGCTGCTGGGGGCCGGAATAGGCATAGGTGGTGGTGTCAACGATGAGATTGGGGACCTGCTTCAGCCGGTCGAGATCGGCAAGCGGCACCGGATTGTCGCCGATATCGGCTTCGCCCGTTTCAAGCGCCGCCGAGCGGGCGGCCGGATCGATAACGACGCGCAGGATGATGCGATCGAGATAGGGCTTGCCTGCATCCCAATAGTCGGGGTTTCGTTCGAAGATCAGATGGCTGCCGGCCACCCATTCCGTCAGCTTGAAGGGGCCGGTGCCGATCGCTGTCTGCAGCGTCTGTCCGTCGCCCGGCGCCAGCTCCTCGAAGATGTGCTTCGGCACGATCGGCGATTCCGAGCTCGACTGAGCTGAGAGCAGGAAGGGAGCTGGCTTCGACAGCACGATAACTGCGGTCAGTGGATCCGGCGTCTCGACCGCCACCACGTTCTGGTAGGTGATGCGGCCGCGCGGATGGGCTTCCTTCAGCCGGAAGATCGAAAAGGCGACGTCATCGGAGGTTAAGTCCTTGCCGTCATGCCACTTCACGCCCTTGCGGAGCTTGAAGGTGTATCGAAGATTGTCATCGGAAATCGACCATTCCGTTGCGAGAAGCGGCTGCGGCCTGACATCGAGGTCGAAGGTGAGCAGACCCTCGACGATCTTGGGGCCGATCGCCTGACCGGTGCCCGACGACGTGTTGATGGCAAAAAGTGCGTTGCCGGGATCTACCCGGTAGAGCCAGTTCAAGGTGCCGCCTGTCGCCGGCACGGCGCTCTGTCCAAAGGAGATCGACGGGAGCAAGGTGCTTGCGCTTGCAAGCAACATCAGCTGGTTGAAACTGCGACGGTTGATGGACACGCGAAGAGCTCCTCTCGGGTTGGATTGTGGTCCGCTGAGGGGGAGCTTCCGTGCTGCGTCCGAAAAGGCGAAGTCAAAGTTTCTTCTCGTCCGGGAAAGAATAATTGCGTCCGAACGATCGTTCGCGACCAATGCGATACAAAGGAACCGCTGCTCATTGTCCATGCTTTGGCAGGATGATATTTCGTCGATGGGCACGCCGACGAAACACAGGAATCGCGCGCACCGGCGAAAGAATTTCTTTCCGTAAAATCAAGCAGATATTTCTGGACTTGAACGGCCGGCCAGCCAACCGTTGACGGGAAATACCGGGGCGCACGGCCCCTTTACCGTCATTTCCGGGAGGCGATATGCCGTTCGAAACAGATGCAGACGACACGCTTCTGGCAAAGGCCGCCGCGCTGCGCCAGGCGTTTCATCTCGATGCCGTCGAGAGAGACAAAGAGGGCGGCAGACCCGTCGAGCAGATCAGGCTCCTGAAGGCAAGCGGACTGCCGTCCGCACAGATCGCCAGGGAGTATGGTGGCCAAGGCGCCTCATGGCTGACGATCCTGCGCATCGTCAGGGAATTCGCCAAGACGGACGGATCGCTCGCCCATCTCTTCGGGTATCATTACCTGCCGCTCAACCTCATCCTGTTTCGCGGCTCGGCCGCGCAGAAAGAAAAGTGGCTGACCGGCTCGGCGGCCGGTAACTGGATCTGGAGCAATTCCGGAAACGCCTTGTCGAAAACATCGAGCGGCGAAAGAACCGCCGGGGGCTGGATCATCAACGGCAGCCGCCCGTTCTCCTCGGGCACGCATATTGCCGACTATATCCAGATCTCCTGGGAGAATGCCGAGGGCGCGCGACTGACCGCCGCCGTCCCGGCCGACCGCGACGGCATCGTCATCGAGAATGACTGGGACGGCATCGGACAACGGCAGACCGGAAGCGGCACCGTGCGCTTCGTCAACCTCGAGGTTCTGGATGACGAGCTGATCAGCGCGCCCGACGTGCCGCTGACGCCCTACTCCTCCCTGACCTCGCTCTTCCAGCAGAGCGTCCTCCTCAATGTCTTCGTCGGCAGCGCGCAGGGCATACTGGAAGAAGGCCGTGACTATACGACGACGAGTTCGCGGCCATGGATCTACTCCGGCGTCGAGCGGCACATCGACGACCCCTGGATCAAACGCCAGTATGGCGACCTTTATATCCGCACGCTCGCGGCAACCGAGCTCGCGGACAAGGCGGCTCGCAGCCTTGATGCCGCCTACGCCGAGGGACCTTCGCTGACCGCCACGGAACGCGGTGCGGCTGCGATCGATATCGCGACCGCCAATGTCTATGCCGGCGAGGTCGGGCTTGCCATTTCCAGCGAGGTCTTCGAGGTCATGGGCGCGCGCTCGGCGACCACGGCCAACGGCTTCGACCGCTTCTGGCGCAATGTCCGGACCCACACGCTCCACAATCCCGCCGAGTACAAGAAGCGCACCGTCGGCACATGGCTGCTGACCGGCGACTTCCCCGTGCCGGCCATCTATCGCTAAAAGGAACCGCAAATGGCGAAACGCAAGGACAAGATCAAGCTCGGCGCATTTCTGCTCTTTACCGGGCACCATGTCGCCGCATGGCGCCATCCGAAGGCTTCTGTCGGCACCGAGTTCGAGAACTATCTGGAACTCGCCAAGCTCGCCGAAGCGGCGAAGTTCGACACGATCTTCTTCGCCGATGGCGTTGCCGCGCGCATCAAGGATGTCGAGGCGGCAAGCCGCAAGGCCCACAGCGGTGTATACCCGTTTGAGCCGATTACCCTCCTCTCGGCGCTGTCATCCGTCACCCGCAATATCGGGCTGATCGCCACGGCCTCCACCAGCTACTCCGATCCCTACAATCTCGCCCGCCAATTTGCCTCTCTCGACCGGCTGAGCGGCGGCCGGGCCGGCTGGAATCTGGTTACGTCGTCGGATCCCGACGCCGCCTTCAATTTCGGCCATGAAACGCAGATCCTTCATTCCGACCGCTATGAACGGGCGGAGGAATTCGCCGATGTCGTGCTCGGCCTCTGGGACAGCTGGGACGACGATGCCTTTCTTCGGGACCGCGAGAGCGGCCGGTACTTCGATCCGGCCAAGCTGCACCGGCTCAACCACAGCGGCCGGCACTTCAACGTGCGCGGGCCGCTTAATATTCCACGCTCGCCACAGGGCAGGCCTGTTGTCGTTCAGGCCGGTGCCTCCGAGCCCGGCAAGGAGCTTGCCGCCCGCACCGCGGAAGCCATCTTCGCCGCCCAGATCACGCTCGGCGAAGCGACCGGCTTCTATGCCGACGTCAAGGGACGGCTTGCCAAATACGGACGCTCGCGTGACGACCTGAAGATCCTTCCCGGCATTTTCCCTGTTGTCGCCCGCACGCGATCGGAAGCCGAGGAGAAGTTCGAATCCCTTCAGGAACTCATCCAGCCCGAGGTCGGCCTGAACCTGATCTCGCAGCTGTCGGGCGTCGACCTCAGGGATTATCCGCTCGATGGTCCGGTGCCCGAAAATCCGCCCGCGACGAATGCCGGCAAGAGCCGGCAGGCGCTGGTTCTGGATCTCGCTCGGCGCGAAAACCTGACGATCCGCCAGCTCTATCTGCGCATTGCCGGCGCGCGCGGCCATTGGCAGGTCGTCGGCACGCCTGACGATATCGCCGATCAACTCGAGGAGCGCTTCGAGAACTACGGCGCCGACGGCTTCAACATCATGTCGCCGATCATGCCGGGCGGGCTTTCCGATTTCATCGAGCTCGTGGTGCCGGAACTGCGCCGGCGCGGTCTCTTCCGCCACGAATATGAAGGCACGACGCTGCGCGAGAACCTTGGCCTTAAGCGCCCCGAAAACAGCCTCGCCGCCCGCGGCGGCGCGGTCGCGGCCGAGTGAGGGGAAACACATGAGCCGCGACACTCTTTTTCTCGTCGCCCCCGGCTTTTCGGATCCGAAACAGCCCGGCCAGACCTTCGTCTGCCCTCATTGCAACGCGATCGAGGGACTGCTTTCGAGCTTCCCCGAGCTGGCGAACCGGCTCGACATTCACCGCGTTCCCTTCCCTCGTCCGCGGACACGCGTGATCGAGGCGGTGGGCGAAGAGAACCAGTCCCTGCCGGTGCTGGTACTCGCCTCCAACCCGCCACCCGATGCCGCGGACTGGAAAGGCAAGCGCTTCGTCTCGAAGACCAGCCGCATCCTCGAGCTGCTCGCCGAGCGACATGGCTTCCCGCGACTGCACGACTGACGGAGGAACGACGATGACCGTAAAGCCCGCAGGCTTCGAACCAGCCGCATTGCCGCCCGTGCTATTCAAGCCGGACCGAACCGACCCCTATCTCGCCAAAGCCGTCGAACTTCGCGACATCTTCGCGACCGACGCCGTCGAGCGGGATCAAAGAGGCGGGGGTCCCGCCGAGCAGGTCCGGCTGCTGAAGGAGAGCGGTCTCGTCAACCTCCTCATTCCCAGGGAGTTCGGTGGCGAGGGACAGCCCTACTCAACGGCACTACGGATCGTGCGCGAATTCGCCAAGGTCGACGGTTCGCTCGGCCATCTCTTCGGCTATCACTTCAGCCCGATCCAGAATGCCCTGACGAGTGGTAACGACGAACGATCGGCCGCGATCCTGCGGCAATCGGCCGAGGGCCGGTGGTTCTGGGGCAACACGACGAACAGCTTCTCCAAGAGCCTCTTCGGCAGGAAGGTCGAAGGCGGCGTTCTGTTGAACGGCTACCGGCCTTTCGCCTCCGGTTCCCACGTCGCCGACTACGTGATGGTCGCCTGGGAGGACGAGGAGACTTACGCGCGCAGCTTCGCCTATATCCCCGCAAACCGGCCCGGCATCGCGATCGCCCACGACTGGGATGGTATCGGCCAGCGGCAGACCGGCAGCGGCCGCGTCTTCTACAAGGATGTCGCGATCACGGATGACGAAGTCCTGTCGGAGCGGCCCAAGGATCCGGCTGCGCTGCTGATACCCCAGCAACAGCAGAGCGTTCTTCTCAATGTCTTCATCGGCAGCGCCCAGGGCGCGTTTATCGCCGCGCGCGACTACACCATCACGAAATCCCGCCCCTGGATCTATTCGGGCGTCGAGCGCCATGCCGACGATCCGTGGATCAAGCGGCAATACGGCGAACTCTGGACCAAGGTGCAAGCTGCCACCGCGCTCGCCGACCGTGCCGCCACCAGTATCGACGCCGCCTATGCCAAGGGCCCGGCGCTGACGGCCGAGGAGCGCGGCGCCACGGCAATCGCGGTCGCCTCGGCCAATGTGCTGGCCGGCAAGGTTGCGCTCGAGGTCACCAGCGAAATATTCGAAGTCATGGGAGCCCGCTCCGCAGTGCGCCCCCATGGCTTCGATCGCTTCTGGCGCAACGTCCGTATCCACACGCTTCACAATCCGGCCGAGTACAAGACCCGCAATGTCGGTTCATGGTTCCTGACCGGCGATTACCCCGAGCCGGGTGTTTTCCAATGAGCTGGCGACAGCTTCATCTCAACATCAACATCCTGCATTCCGGCTTTTCCCCCGCCGCCTGGCGAATGGAAGGCAGCGATCCTCGCGCCTTCTTCGACATCAACCACTACATCAAGGTGGCGAAGATCGCCGAACGCGGCACCTTCGACGCCGTCTTCCTTGCCGATCAGGCGGCCATATCGGACCGCATCGACTTCCGGCCGCTGACTTCGCTGGAGCCGACCATCGTTCTGGCCTTGGTCGCGGCCAACACCGACCGCATAGGGCTGATCGGCACGGCCTCCACCACCTACAACGAGCCCTACAATATCGCGCGGCGCTTCGCGACGCTCGATCATGCCAGCGGCGGGCGCGCGGGCTGGAACATCGTCACCAGCGCGGACCTGGCACAAAGCAGAAACTTCGGCCTCGAAAAGCCCGTAGCGCATGCAAGCCGCTATGAACGCGCCGGCGAGTTCGCCGCCGTCGTCAAGGCGCTCTGGGACAGCTGGGAGGAAGAGGCTTTCGTCGGCGATGTCGCGACGGGCCGCTTCGTCGATCCCGGCCGCGTTCACGCAATCGCCCACAGTGGCAAGCACTTTACGGTGCATGGGCCGCACAATATTCCGCGCCCTCCGCAGGGACACCCTGTTGTCGTGCAGGCAGGCGGGTCGGACGACGGACGCGAGCTCGCCGCCGAGCATGCCGAAGCCGTCTTCTCAGCTTCGCAATCCTTCGAGGAATCCCTGGATTACGCCAGGGACCTGCGCCGTCGCGCGGCCCGTTATGGGCGGCGGGAAAATAGCATCCTCGTTCTCGCGGGCCTCGCCACCATCATCGGCAGCACCGAGGCGGAGGCCAGACAGAGGCAGGAAGAACTGCGAGACCTGATCCCGCTGGAATACAGCCTCGCCCGGCTTGCGGGTGTCCTGCAGGTCGATCCTAATCGGCTCGAGCTCGACAAGCCGCTCCTTGACGACATCCCGCTGCCGGCCGACGGCGGGCATACGTTCTTCCGCGCGACGCTAGCGCTGGCGCGGCACCAGGGTTTGACCGTTCGCGGCCTGATGCGGGCGCTCGATGGCGGAACCGGGCATCGCACGATCGTCGGTACGCCTGCCGCCATTGCCGATGACATCGAGACCTGGTTCAGCGCCGGCGCGGCCGATGGTTTCAATCTCATGCCGGACGTGCTGCCGCATGGCCTTGAGGTCTTCGTCGACGAAGTGGTTCCGATCCTGCGTCGGCGCGGCCTCTTCCGGCGCGAATACACCGGCCACACACTGCGCGACCACCTCGGCCTGTCGCGGCCCCACAACCCCTACGCCAGCGCGGCGGAATGACGACACGGAAAGGACGATCCCGTGACGCCATCCCTTGCTGCAAAGGCAACCGATAATGATCGGCTGGCGGCCCTCGCCGCCCAGCGCTATCGCCAGGCGCAGCACCTCGGCAGCGAATGGAACGAGACGATTGATACGCTGCTTTCTCACTGCAGCGTGCGCAGCTATCTGCCAGATCCGATTCCGCACGCCGCTGTCGAACTCGCGGTTGCCGCCGCGCAGTCGGCCGCCAGCTCGTCCAATCTGCAGGCATGGAGCGTCGTTGCCGTTGAAGACACCGAACGTCGAAACAGGCTGAACGCCATTGCCGGCAGCCAGCGCCAGATCGCGCAGGCCCCTCTCCTGCTCGTGTGGCTCGCGGACCTTGCCCGGCCCCGTGCGATCGCTGCGGAAGGCGGCTCCTCGGGAGACGGCCTCGACTATATCGAGAGCTTTCTGCTTGGCGTGATCGACGCGGCGCTCGCTGCGCAGAACGCGGTCGTTGCCTTTGAATCGCTCGGGCTCGGAACCTGCTACATCGGTGCGATCCGCAACGATCCGGAGACCGTTGCACGGGAACTCGCCTTGCCGAAAGGCGTCTTCCCGGTTTTCGGCCTGACGGTCGGCGTTCCCGACCCGGCGCAGCCCACCGACGTGAAGCCGCGCTACCGCAGTCGACGGTTCTGCACCGCGAGCAATATGCGGATGACGCACGCACACGCGATCTTGCCGGCTACAACAGGGCGCTGAGAAGCTTCCAGGCGCAACAAGCGATGCCGGCGATTGACTGGACGGATCAGGTGCGCAATCGCATCGGCACAGTCGAGGCGCTGAAGGGTCGGCATGTGCTGGCCGCGGCGGCGCGCAAACTAGGTTTCCCGCTCAAATAGAGCGACTGAGCTTCCAGGAATGAGTTACTCGGCCGCCATCATGTCGGCGGCCGGCTCGATGCGGCGTGCGATGATCTCGTCCATCGTCTGCAGGGCGCGTGCCTCGGCAAGCAGCCACTCGCGAAACAGATCGACGCGCATCAGCCGCGCCGTATGCGCCGTGGTGGCGAAAAAGTAGGAGGAGCTGACCGGCTGCGGGACGCCGAAGGGGCTGACCAGCCGTCCGGAACGGATGTCGGCTTCCGCCAGCCGGATCTTGCCGAGCCCCAGACCCTGTCCTGCCAGCGCGGCATCGAGGACAAGAGACGATTGATTGAGCCGGAACCCGCCCTGCGACAGACGATGGGTTAGCCCGGCAGCACGCAGCCATCCGCCCCAGTCCGGGCACGACTGATCATGCTCGGCTCCCTCCTCGTGCAGTAGCGGCACATCTTCGATCGTCTCCGGCCTGCCCCACAGCCCATGCGTATCGGCAAATTCCGGGCTGCAGACCGGCAGCACGGCCTCGGAAAAGAGATGATCGACGATAAGCCCCGGATACGGTCCGCTTCCATAGCGGATCACGCAATCGGCGTCGCCGGCATCGAGGTTGGTCAGCTGGGTCGACGCATCGACAAGCACCTGCAGCCCGGGAGCCGCCCGCCGCAGCGCGTCCAGCCGCGGGATGAGCCATTTGCTGGCAAAGGACGGGGCGACCGAGATGCAGATTGGCTGTTCATGGTCGCTTTGAACGAATTGGGCCATGGCGGCGAGAACGGCGTCGAAGGCGCCGGTCAATCCAGGCACCAGGGCCAGCCCGGCGGGCGTCAGGTGCAATTGGCCACGGACACGGTCGAAAAGCGCCTGACCGAGGTAGTCCTCCAGCAGGCGAATCTGTTGACCGACCGCTGCCGAGGTTACATGCAGCTCTTCGGCGGCGCGAACGAAATTCAGATGTCGCGCCGTCGCGACGAAGGCCCGCAGCGATGTCAGCGGCGGCAGTCGCGCAAGCGTCGGCTGGATTGCTTTTCTGCGAGAGTCGGCAAAAGTGCTCATGAGACGATTGCACCACAAACCTCCCCATGAAGACGAGAACCGCCTTTCCTTCCCGCGCTGCCGACGGAACATTTTCTTGCGCCGCGAACCTTGATCGGAGACGCAAAAACTCATTTTTGTTATTTGTCTATATTTTTAGTAGATTACAGTGCTCAGCGCCTGCCGCCGCCCCCCAATGCGAAGTTTTCCTTTTCCGGACAGGCAGAAAAACATTCTTCCGGTTTTGCGCCACGCTGCCCGATGATGCCGGCGACGACGCTTCGATTGAGCCGTCCATCGCAATTCAGGGGTATTCATGGATATCAGCAGACGCCAACTCAACAAACTTCTCGCCGCGACGGGCCTCACCGCATTCCTGCCGCTCAGCGCCTTCGCCGAGACTGCGGCACCGACAAAAGGCGGCACGCTAAATTTCATCGTCGAGCCGGAGCCGCCGACGATCCTGACGCTCGCCCACACGGCTGGCGGCACCCAGAAAGTCAGCCCGAAGATCACCGAAGGCCTCCTGACCTATGATTTCGATCTGACGCCGAAGCCGCAGCTCGCCACGGAATGGTCGATCAGCGACGATGGGTTGAGCTACACCTTCAAGCTTCGCCCGAACGTGAAGTGGCATGACGGCAAGCCCTTCGCATCGGATGACGTCGCCTATTCCATCGAGCTTCTGAAGCAGGTCCACCCGCGTGGCCGCGGCACCTTCGCCAACGTGACCAAGGTCGAAACGCCGGACCCGCTGACCGCCGTGATCCGGCTTTCCAAGCCGGCCCCCTATCTCCTCAGCGCGCTTTACGGGGCGGAATCGCCGATCGTGCCCAAGCACGTCTATGACGGCGTTGCGATCGCGGACGTGCCGACCAATCCGAACGGTAGCGCCCCGATCGGCACGGGGCCGTTCGTCTTCAAGGAGTGGGTGCGCGGATCGCACATCATCCTGGATCGCAACCCTGATTACTGGGATGCCGGCAAACCCTATCTCGACCAGGTCATCGTGCGTTTCGTGCCTGATGGCGCGGCCCGTGCTGCCGGCTTCGAAACCGGCGAATTCGATATCGGCGGCGACAATCCGATCCCGTTGAGCGATCTGGAACGCGTCAAGGCGCTCCCGAATATCGCTGTCGATTCCCGCGGCTACGAGACCAAGGGCGACCAGACGCAGCTCATCTTCAATCTCGACAACGAGTATCTGAAGGACGTCCGTGTCCGTCGCGCCATCGCCCATGCGATCGACCTCGACGTCATCCTGAACACCGTCTGGTACGGCTATGGCCATGTGTCGCCGACCCCGATCAGCACCTTCCTGCCGCGCTATCTCGACACCTCGATCAAGCCCTACGCTTTCGATCTGAAGGCCGCTGAACAGTTGCTCGACGAGGCCGGCTACAAGCGCGGCGCTGACGGCCTACGCTTCAACCTGCGGCTCACCCACAATTCCTACAATGAAGGCTTCAAGCGGGTTGCCGAATACCTGAAGCAGAACCTGACGCGCATCGGCATCAACGCCACGATAGATTCCTACGATTTCTCCACCTACATCAAGAAGGTCTACACCGACCGCGCCTTCGACGTGACGGCGGAATATCTCGGCAACCAGTTCGATCCGACGCTCGGGGTGCAGCGCATCTATTGGTCGAAGAACTTCAAGCTCGGCCTGCCCTTCTCGAACGCCAGCCACTATGCCAACCCGGAGGTGGACGAGCTACTCGAAGCCGCATCCGTCGAGATCGACGATGCGAAACGCAAGGAGCAGTTCTTCGCCTTCCAGAAGATCATTGCCGATGAAGTGCCTGTCGTGAACCTGATTGCGCTCGAAAACGTCACCGTGTTCAACAAGCGGGTCAAGAACCATACGATCGGGGCCGAGGGCGTGCAGTCCAACTTCGCTGATACCTACATCAAGGACGGCGAAGGCTGAGGTGCGGCGGCGGACCTGCACAGGAAAGGGGCGCCGCGAGGCGCCCCTTTCTGCTCTGCGCGATGAGATCAGGCGACGCGGATTGGCGTGAATTTCGCGAGGATGCGGTCGGCAAGCGCAATCGCCTGGGCGCGCTGCTCGGTGATCGAGCTTGATTCCCACGCAACGCCGCGCAGCGGATGCCCGATGGCGCTGAGATTGCGATGAACACGGCCTTCCTCGTTGATGAGGTCGCCGGCGGGGGTCGCATCGATGCCGTAACCGGTGCTGTGAGGACGAACTTCGCCGCTTGCGAGCAGGCTCTTCACGAAGGGATCGGATATCCGGCGCCAGTCATGCAGCTGATGCCCCCGGCAATCGATCACGCCGTCGAACGACACCGTCTCGACGTCCGCCCCCGTCTTTAGGCTGGCGGTGATATCGCCATCCTCGGCGGCAAATCCGAGGATGCGGGCGCGGCCATGCTTCAGCCGACCTTCAGAAATGACGCTCTCGACGATCTGGTGGCTCTCCGGCGCCGAGCGGTGCGCGGTCACGTCCCAGAAGGCCCTGAGATGCCTGGTGAACCGCAGCCGCTCGCGATCGCTGGCACCCTGCCACAGCGACAGAATATGCGGACGGATCGCCAGCGGCAGGCCCTGCCAGTCCGCACCGCCAGCCGCTATCGCCCGCCGTTCCGCCTTGACGCGTGACAGCAGCTCGCGCGTGGTCGCCGGCAATGGGCCATCGGCCAGAAAGTCGCGCGCCGCCTCGACGGTCCTGCGCCCTTCCACGAACTGGCCACGACGCGATATGGCGCGGTAGCGCCGCGATAGCCCCTCGCCTCCATGCTGGCGATGGCATCGACCATCGACAGGCTGGAACCGATCAGCAGGATTTCGTCGCAATCGACCAGCCGATCGAGCGCGCGCGTGTCCCACGGATTGGCCGCGAAGCGCGGATGGCCGGCAAGCTGGGATTCGGCTTCCGACAGCCGAGGCTGGAAGGCGCCAAGGGCCAGAATGGCCTCGTCGGCCTCGACGACAGCACCGTCGGTGATGGTGATCCGGATTCGGCTCGGCGCGGCGACAAGTGCAGATGCCGACGACCGGATATGCCGCAACGTCGAGCCAAGTCGCGCATTGGCCACCGCACGCGCGAGTTCGTCGCGAACATAGGTTCCGTAGAGATAGCGCGGCGGACTGCTTGAGCCCACCTCGGCGGGCGGCGTCCAGCCATTGGCGAGGCCGTGCTCGACCAGCCAACGCGAAAGATGGTCCGGGTCTTCGGGATGGAGGGAGAAGATCTCCGCCGGTCCGTTGACGAGATGGACCGGCTCCGGCGTGCTGTAGGCAATGCCGCGACCGAGCTCCTCGCGCCGTTCGATGATGGTGATCGCCAGCGGCACCTCGGTGCGATCAAGCAGCTTGAGCGCGGTCGCCGCGCCGGCAAAGCCGCCCCCGACGATGGCGATGGAGTGATGCGGAATACGATCAATGCGCAATGAGCCTCCTTTCCCACCGGTGTCGATGGGGCGTGCTATGCCTGACGTGGAACGGGCGGACGCCGCTTATCAATCAGCCGGTTGCGGGCGTGGCGATGACCTTTCAGCAGTTCAAGGGCATTGCGGCTGGCAATCAGCTCTGCCTCATGCTCGCTCAATCCGGCCGCCTTAAAGGCTGCTGCCAGTCCGTCCTGTGTCGGATCGTGTCCGAGGATCGGCCAGTCACTGCCGGTCAGAACATGATCGGCGCCAGGAGGCCGGTCACGAAGCGGATGAAGCGCGCCTCGGATGGCATGATGTCGATGTAGAGATGGCGCCGCTTGCCGGCCGGCGCATCGGTGAAAATGGACGGCAGTTCGCCGAAGGGACCGGTCAGCGCAAGCGCCGAAACCCCGAGAGCGGTAATGACGACCCGAAGCTCCGGCAGCTCCTCGAAAACGCCTGATGTCACCAGCGAGATCGCGGCGGCGGCGTTGATCGTGCCGCGGCTCAGGCGGGTGCCAAGCCTGCCGAGGCCTGATAGCTGCGTCGCAAGCGGCTCGGGATTGATCGGATGCAGGAAGACGGGAACGCCGAGCTCCGCGGCGACCCGCAGCACAGGCCGCGCTTCCGGCGCTTCGATCAGCCTGTCGCCCTTTGCGCTGTCGAGAAACAGACCGGACAGGTTGAGTTCGATGATGGCGCGCCGCGCCTCGGCCGCGGCTGCCTCACCGCCGAATGCATCCACGGTCGCCAAGGCGAAGAGGCGATCCGGACGGCGCGCAACCGTCGCCGCGAGATCGTCATTCAGCCGCCGGGTCACGGAGCCGAGATCCGCATCGGGCCCAGCGACCATGGAATGGGCAACGCCAATGACTCGCAGCGCGATACCAGCCGCATCACTATCGGCGATCAGCGCATCGAGATCGGAGATCTTCGTGCCGATCCGTGCCCATAGCGGATCGAGCGGGCGACCGGGCGCGTGGTACACTTCCCAGCCCTTCGGCAGGAAATGTGTATGGAAATCGACGATATCGAGCCTGCTCATGGTAACTCCGTGACGATCGCTGCGCGGCAGGCTTTAGAAGACCTTACCTTCCTCCAGGTGCGTCGTGGTTCCGTTGATGTAGAAGTCGCCGACCACGCGCGCCTTGTGCAGCAGCGGGTTGTGGTTGAGCACCGTGCGGATGTTGCGCCAGTGCCGGTCGAGATTGAGGTGGCGCGACGTCGCGGAACCGCCGCCGAGTTCGAAGATGTTCGTGGCGGCGGCAAGCGCGATTTGCGAGGCGACGATCTGCGTGCGCGCCGTCGTCAGCGCGCTCTCGATCAGCGCGGGCTCGAGCGCCTGCGGATCGCCCGCGCCGAATGCCGCCGCCGTCCTGTCGAGCGCACGGGCGCTTTCGCGGATGAGCGTATCGACGGCAAAGGAGCCGGCGGCGATCTCGCCGAGAATCTTTTGCACGAAGGGATCGGCATTGGCGGTCTCGGCCGCGCTATGGGCCGCCGAGCGCGCCTGCCGGCGCACATAGTCCGTCCCTTCGGCCAGCGCGCCACGCACGGCACCCGCCATCGAGGCCGCGAGGTGGAGCTGCCGCAAGGTCGAGGTGTGGCGACCGACCAGCGTGTTGAGCCCGCGCGTGGAGATTTCATGCGGCAGCACTTCAACATTTTCGAGGAGAACGCCACCGCTTGCGGTCAACCGCTGACCCATGCCGTCCCAGTCGTCGAGAATGGAGATGCCGGGACGATCGACAGGCAGCAGGACACTCACGAACTCGCCGTCGTCGTTCTTCGCGCTGAAGGAGGCGAAGTCCGAGAATGCCGTACCGGTCGCATACCATTTGCGGCCGTTGAGGCGGTAATGATCGCCTGATTTCGTCAACCGCGTCGTTACTTCGCCGGGGCGCTTCGTGCCCTGTTCGGTATGCGCACCGCCGAAAAGCTTGCCCGACAGAACCCGCCCGAGCTGCGTGCGATCGATCGCCGTATTGGGCGTCAGAATAAGGGTTTCGGTGAAGTTGAAATGGCTGCGCAGCGCATGCGCGATGTTCGAATCCGCAGCCCCGATCGCCATGATGGTTTCGATGTAATCGGCAACAGATCCGCCGGGGCCTCCGAGCGCGACCGGAATACGCAGCGCGCCAAGCCCCGCTTCCTTGAACTGGCGGAAGGCCTCGAAGGGAAGCTCGCGCTCTAGATCCCGCTTGGCCGCCTCCTTCGCGATTTCCGCCGCCAGATCAGGGATCTTCGCGAGCAGCGTCGAGAGCTCACCGCCCTCTTGCGTGGGCGTGGCGGACAGTGCTGAAGGAGCGGTATTCGGCATGCGGGACCCTTCTCGGCCGGGAAAGAGATGATGGGACCCGCCGCACCGCGGGTCCCTGTCTTGTGATCAAGAGGTCATGATCAGGCGACGGCGCGCGTCAGCGGCACGACATTGTCGGCGCCAGCTGCCGCGCTGCGCGGCACGCGGCCTTCGACCGGATGGCTCGGATCGTTGAAGCCGGGGGTCGACGGGTGGCCGGTTGTGACCAGCCGGTCGACCAGCGCCTCGTCCTCGGCGTCGAGCTTGACGTCGAGCGCGCGGATATAGCTGTCCCAATGCTCTTCCGTGCGTGGTCCGGTGATCGCCGCCGAGATCAGCTTGTTGTTCAGCACCCAGGCGAGCGCGAACTCGGTCGGCGAAATCCCCTTGCGGGCGGCGTGCGAGGCGATCTCGCTGGCGATCGCAATCGATTCCGGACGCCATTCGGTCTCTAGGATACGCTTGTCGCCGCGACCGGCGCGGGTATCGGCGGCGGGTTCCTTGCCCGGCTCATACTTGCCGGTCAGCACGCCACGTGCGAGCGGCGAGTAGGAAACGACACCGAGACCGTAGTGGTGGGCGGCCGGCAGCTGCTCCGCCTCCGCAGTGCGGTTGACGATGTTGTAGAGCGGCTGGCTCGCCACCGGGCGGTCGATCCCGAGTTCATCGGCAAGCTGTGCGATCTCGGCAATGCGCCAGCCGCGGAAATTGGAGACGCCGAAATAGCGCAGCTTGCCGGCGCGGATCAGGTCGGCGATCGCGCGCACCGGCTCTTCCAGCGGTGCATCGAAGACGGCCCGGTGAAAATAGAGAATGTCGATATACTCAGTGTTGAGGCGACGCAGCGAATTCTCCACGGTCTCGATCACCCACTTGCGCGAATGACCGCCGAGGTTCGGACCCTTCTTGTGCGAGTTGACGAACTTCGTCGCCAGCACCCAGTGATCGCGATGCGCCTTGATGCCCTTGCCGACAACCTCTTCCGACTTGCCGTCGTGATAGACATCGGCCGTATCGATGAAATTGATCCCCTGCTCGCGCGCCTTGTCGATGATGCGGAACGCGACGTCGTCAGGCGTCGGCCCACCGAACATCATGGTTCCCAGGCTGAGCGGTGACACCTTGAGCGCGCTGCGCCCGAGATAGCGATAATCGACCATTGTATTCTTCCTTCTTACTGAGCGTGATGGCAGGCGGCGGCATGGCCGTTGCCGAACTGGCGGAACGCCGGGTCTTCGGCCCGGCAGATATCGGTGGCGAGCGGACAGCGCGTATGGAAACGGCAGCTGGACGGCGGATTGTGCGGGCTCGGCAGATCGCCTGTGATCGGCACCGCCTGCTTGCGCCGCGACGGATCCGGCACGGCTGCAAGCAGCGCCTGCGTGTAGGGATGCTTGGCGCCCTTCCAGAGCTCGCTCGTCGGCGCGCTCTCGACGATGCGGCCGAGATACATGACGAGCACCCGGTCGGCGAAATAGCGCACGACGGAGAGGTCGTGCGAAATGAAGAGATAGGATAGCGACAGCTCCGTCTTCATCTCGACCAGCAGGTTGAGGATCTGCGCCTGGATAGACAGGTCGAGCGCCGAGACGGGCTCGTCGCAGATGACCAGTTCCGGCTGCAGGATCAGTGCACGGGCGATGCCGATGCGCTGGCGTTGGCCGCCGGAGAACTCGTGCGGGTAGCGATCGAGCGAATCCGCCGGGAGGCCGACATGGGCCACCATCTGAGCCGCGATCGCCTCGCGCTGCTTGCGCTCGCCGATGCCATGGACCGCGAGAGGTGCCGTCAGGATGGTGCGGATCGTCTGCCTCGGATTGAGCGAGGCGAAGGGATCCTGGAAGATCATCTGGATGCTGCGCCGGACCGATTTCAGTTCGCGCCCCGCCATGGCGGTAACGTCCCTGCCCTTGAAGGTCACGTTCCCCGACGACGGATCGACAAGCCGCACCAGCGATTTGCCGAGCGTGGACTTGCCACAACCGGATTCACCGACCAGCGCCACGGTCTCGCCTTCGGCGATCTCAAGCGACACGCCATCGACGGCGCGCACCGTGCCTGCAGCTCCGGCGTAATGGGTCGAGAGCCGGTCAACCGACAGCAGCGACATGGGCCTTCTCCGCAATGGCTGGAACATGGGGGCACGCCACCTGCCGACCGGCCGCCAGTGCGATGAGTTGCGGCACCACGGAGGCGCAGGATGGCCGCGCGACCGGACAGCGCGGGCGGAACGAACAGCCCTTCTCGCCGGCCGCCGAAACGATTGAGCCCGGAATCTCGGAGAGCGGCCCGTCACGGTAGTGGTAATCGGCCTTGAGGCGCGGCGATGCCGACAGGAGGCCGTTCGTGTAGGGATGATACGGCTTCTCGAACACCTCGCCCGGAAGCCCCTCCTCGATCTTGCGCCCGGCATACATGACGACGACGCGATCGGCCCATTGCGCGACGATGCCGAGATCATGGGTAATCAGGATGACGGCCATGTTCAGCTGCACGCGAAGGTTATCGAGCAGCTGCAGGACCTGCGCCTGGATCGTCACGTCGAGCGCCGTCGTTGCTTCGTCCGCGATCAGCAGTTTCGGATTGCAGGCGACCGCGATCGCGATCATCACGCGCTGGCGCATGCCGCCGGAGAGCTGGTGCGGATATTCGTCGATGCGGCGGCGCGCCTCGGGAATGCTGACGAGGTCGAGCAGCGCGATGGCGCGCTCCCGCGCCTGGCGCCGGCGCAGGTCCTCATGGATGCGCAGCACCTCGATGATCTGATCGCCGATCGTCAACACCGGATTGAGGGATGTCATCGGCTCCTGAAAGATCATAGCGATATCGCGGCCGCGGATGCGGCGCAGCTCCCGTTCCGGGAGGCCGACCAGATCGCGCCCGTCAAAACGGATCTGACCGCCTGCCTTTGCGTGCCGCGGCAGCAACCCCATCAGGCCAAGCGCCGTCAGCGACTTGCCGGAGCCGGATTCCCCGACGATCGCGAGCATCTCGCCCGGATTGGCCGAGAAACTCACGCCCTTCACCGGTTCGCCGGACGCGAAGCGCACCGAAAAGTCGGAAACCTCAAGAAGCCTGGCCATCAGCGATCCTCCGAAAAGCGCGGGTTCAGCGCGTCGTTCAGGCCATCGCCAATCAGGTTGAGCGAGAGCACGCTGAAGACGATCGCCAGACCCGGCAGCGCCGTCAGGTACCAGGCGGTGCGGATGACATCGCGGCCAGCGCCGATCATCGAGCCCCAGGAGACGCGGTTGGGATCGCCCAGGCCCATGAAGGAGAGTGCCGATTCCATCAGGATCGCGCTTGCCACCATCACCGACGAGGTGACGATCAGCGGCGGCAGCGCATTGGGAAGGATCTCGCGGAAGATGATGCGTGTGTGGCCGAAGCCGAGGCTGCGGGCGGCCTGCACATAGTCCTTCTCACGGATCGCCCGGAATTCGGCACGCGTCAGCCGCGCCACCGTCGGCCAGGAGACGATCGCGATGGCAATGGTCACGGTTGCCGTCGTCGGCTGGGCGATCGCCACGAGGACGACGAGCAGCACGAAGCTCGGAATGGTCTGGAATATCTCGATGAACTTGACGAGGATATCGTCGATCAGGCCGCCGAAATATCCGGCCACGGCGCCGATCGCGATCCCCGCCGTCAGCCCGAGCGCGGTGGCCGCCAGCCCAACCGTCAGCGAGATCCGCGCGCCATGCACGATGCCGGCCAGCACGTTACGTCCCATGGAATCCGTGCCGAGCGGATAGGCAGGGTTCTGGCCGGGCCAGAGGAAGGGTCGCGCCACCATCTCGAGCGGATCGCCCGGGAAGAGAAGTGGTGCGAATAGCGCAGACAGCGCGACCAGAAGCAGGATCGCCGTGCCGAACAATGCGTTGTAATTGGCGAGGAAGACCTTCAGCTCCCGGCGCACGCCGCGCCATGCCGTCCCCGAAACCGAGGCGCGCACATCGGGCGCGTGAATATGTGTCCAGCGCGGCTGCTTTGGCGCTTCCGGGGCTGGCTGGGCGGTCTCTGCCTTTGCCTGCGGCGCGAAGTCGATCGCCCGGCCGGCCAGTGTTCCAAGTTTCTGACTGTTCATCGGCTTGCTCCAATTCGGGGATCGATCCAGGCCTGCAGCAGGTCGACGGCCGCGTTGGCGACGATCACGAGGAAGGATGAAAGCAAAAGGATGCCGAGCAGCACGCTGAAATCGCGCGCCATGACGGCTTCGAAGGCAAGGCGCCCGAGGCCCGGCCAGCTATAGACGGTCTCGACCACGACCGCGCCGCCGAGCATCCCGCCGAAGTGCATGCCGGCCATGGTGGTGATCGGGATGAGAGCATTGCGAAGCACGTGCCGGGTGGTCAGCACGAAGGGCGAGACACCCTTGGCGCGTGCGGTGCGCACGAAATCCTGCGACTTCACCTCCAGCATCGAGGCGCGCGTCAGCCGGGCATAGATCGCGAGATAAAAGAGCGCGAGCGAGGTTGCCGGCAGCACCATGTAACGCGCTCTGTCGAGCAACGCCGGG
This sequence comes from Rhizobium sp. R711, assembly GCF_002211365.1. Taxonomy (GTDB): domain Bacteria; phylum Pseudomonadota; class Alphaproteobacteria; order Rhizobiales; family Rhizobiaceae; genus Rhizobium. Next base: position 408,273 of record NZ_LOKZ01000001.1, read on the forward strand.
ACACCCGTCAGCCGTGAGCCGATCGTGCTGTCGCCGCCACTCGGCAGCCAGCCAAGCTTGACCGAGAAGAGCAGGATCAGCATCAGGCCGATCCAGAAGCCGGGGATCGAATAGAAAAGCAGCGAAATCACCGAGATGATGCGATCCGGCAGGCGTCCGGAGAAGGTCGCCATCAGCGAGCCGAGAAGCAACCCGACCGCAATTGCAATGGTCAATGCCGCAAGCATGAGCAGAAGCGTACCCGGGAGGCGCTGGCCGATCAGATCGGCGACGGACATGCCATAGCGCGGCGAAAAGCCGAGACTGAAATGCGCGAGGTTATTGAGGTAATTGGCGAGCTGCACCAGGATCGGATTATCGAGCCCGAAACGCTCGCGCAGCGCCGCCATGGTCTCGACCGTAGCCGAACCCGATTCCGCCGCCATAACGTCGGCGGCATCGCCGGGTGCCAGTTTCAACAGGAAGAAATTGAGGATGACGATCCCAAGCATTGTAGGCACGGCCTGAATGATCGTCCTGATGATCGTTCGACCGATCCGCCTGTAAGCCGACATGTCCCCTACCTCGCGATCCGAAAAGATTTCACCTCGTTCCGTCGCTTAGTAGTTGACTAATTCTGTGGGTTTTGTCAAATCCATATTGGTAAATAATTCCAACCACATCGCTTCCTAGCGACCTTTTAGAAACATGATACCGCATATCGCGACTTGTTAGAAGTTCATGCCCCTTCATAGCGATGAAGGGGCAAAAATCTCTAAGGCAGGATCGATCGGCGGAATGGCACTGAAGCGGGCCGCGACGGCCCCTGGATCATGAGGGTTGAACAAGATGTCACTATTTCCCGCACCCACGCGCCGCAGCTTTCTCCTGGCCTCGGTCGCGCTCGGCGTCACCGCAACGGCAGGGCTTCCGGCCTTTGCAGCAACCGCAACACGCGGCGGCACGGCAACGCTTCTGCTTGCGGCCGAGCCGCCAGTCCTGACGACGATCGCCCACACCGCGTATAACGCGGTCTACGTCTCGCCGAAGACGACGGAAGGGCTGCTCACCTACGACTTCGAACTCAATCCGAAGCCGCTGCTGGCCAAGGAATGGACCGTCAGCCCCGATGGCCTCACCTATACCTTCAAGCTGCGGGACGGCGTGAAATGGCATGACGGACAGGCCTTCACGTCCGCCGACGTCGCCTTCTCGATCAAGACCCTGAAGGAAGTGCACCCGCGCGGCCGCAACACCTTCCTCAATCTCGTCGACGTCGAAACCCCCGACGCGCAGACGGCCATCCTGAAGCTCTCCAAGCCGGCGCCCTATCTGATCACCGCGCTTGCCGCCTCCGAAACGCCAATCGTGCCGCGTCATATCTATGAGGGCACCAAGGTCGCGGAGAACCCGGCCAATCTGGCGCCGATCGGAACCGGCCCCTTCAAATTCAAGGAGTGGGTGCGTGGCAGCCATATCGTCTACGAGCGCAACCCCGATTATTGGGACCAGCCCCGCCCCTATCTCGACCAGCTGATCATCCGCTTCATCCCGGATGCCGCCGCTCGCTCAATCGCGATCGAGACCGGCGAAATCGATCTCGCGCCCTCGACGCCTGTGCCGCTCAGCGACCTCGAACGGCTGCAGAGCGCCGAAGGGCTCGCTTTCGAAACCAAGGGCTATCAATACCAGAACGGCGTCAGCCGCATCGAGTTCAACCTCGAGCGCCCCTTCTTCAAGGATGTGCGGGTGCGCCGCGCCTTTGCCCATGTGATCGACCGCAACGTCATCCTCAATACCATCAATTACGGCTACGGCGCCGCGATCCCCGGACCGATCAATCCCAATCTTGCCAAATGGTACGTGCCGGATCTCAAGACCTATCCGATCGATCTTGCCGCCGCCGGGAAGCTTCTCGACGAGGCGGGCTACACGCGCGGTGCCGATGGCATCCGCGCGCGCATCAATCTCGACTACGTGCCGAGCGGCGAGACCTATCCGCGCGGCTCCGAGTATATCCGCCAGGCACTCGCCAAGGTCGGCATCGACGCCACCGTTCGCAGCCAGGATTTCGCGACCTATACGAAGCGCATCTACACCGACCGCGACTTCGACTTCGCCTTCGAGGGCATGAGCAACCTCTTCGATCCGACAGTTGGCGTGCAGCGCCTCTACTGGAGCAAGAACTTCAAGCCCGGCGTCCCCTTCTCGAACGGGGCTGCCTACAGCAACCCCAAGGTCGACGAACTGCTCGAGGCAGCCGCCATCGAGGTCGATCCGGCGAAGCGTGTCGAGCAGTGGCGCCAGATCCAGCAAATCCTCGTCGAGGACGTTCCGGCGATCGACATCGTCAGCCAGCCGGAACTAACGATCTACAACCAGCGGATCTCCGACCACACGATCGGCGGCGAAGGCATCGCGGGCAGCCTCGCCTTTGCCTACGTCGCAGCGTCCTGAGCAAGACCAACGGGAGCATAATCATGTCCATTCAACATCGTCCCGGCTCGATCGTCGGCCTGCCGAAATTCGCCGCCCCGACCGATTTCCCGGAAAGCCCGCTGTCCCAGGCGCTGAAACAGCCCGTGCTTCTCGGCCTCTTCCTGCCGATCCAGGCCGGCGGCTGGACGCAATCGACGCTGGAGCGATCGACCGACTGGCGTTTCGACTACAACAAGGCCCTGACAATGAAGGCCGAGGAACTCGGCTTCGATCTCGTCTTCGCCCTGTCGCAATGGCTGCCCAAGGGCGGCTATGGCGGCGTCTTCGACGGGCAGGCGCTCGACAGCTTCGTCTCGACGGCGGCGCTGGCCGGCCTCACAAAGAAGATCATGCTGATCTCGACCATGCATGTGCTTTATGGCCCATGGCATCCGCTGCATCTGGCGAAGTTCGGCGCAACGCTCGACCATATCACCGGCGGGCGCTGGGGCATCAACGTGGTCACCGGCCACCGGGCGGTCGAACACGAGATGTTCGGCTGGCCGCGCATCGAGCACGACAAGCGGTATGAACTGGCGGCCGAATTCCTCGAGGTCGTCCAGCGCCTGTGGAGCGACAGCGAGAACTTCTCATTCGAAGGTGAAAGCAGCTGGAAGCTCGGTGGCGGCTTCGTCACGCCGAAGCCCAATTTCGGCCGCCCGATCCTCGTCAACGCCACCGGTTCGGATGCCGGCATCGCCTTTGCCGGCCGTTACTCCGATATCGTCTTCATCACCAGCCCGACGGGCGCCGACATCGACAGCGCGCTGGAATCGCTTCCGGCGCATGCGAAGCGCGTCAAGGACGCGGCCATCGGCGTCGGCCGCACCGTGCGTACGCTGCTGAACCCGATGGTGATCTGCCGGCCGACGGAGAAGGAGGCCTGGGAGCTTGCCAACCGCATTGTCGCCCATGCCGACCAGCGTTCGCCGCAGGGATTCCAGTCGCTGAACTCGGATGCTCAAGCCTGGAAGGGCCGTGATCCGCAGGATCCTTACCGTGCCATCGGCGGCAATATTCGCGTCATCGGTTCGCCCGAGCAGGTCGTCGATCAGTTCGTCAAGTTGAGGGAGGCCGGCGTCGATGGCCTGCAGCTCAGCTTCTTCGACTTCCGCGACGATCTTGAATTCTTCGGCTCGGACGTCCTGCCGCTGATGAAGCAAGCCGGCCTGCGCCACTAGGAGAACGCCATGACAAGCAATGACATTTCCGAAATCTGGTACACGCGCTGCCCGGTGCCGACGCCCGTCGGGCTTGCCGCGCAGCTCGGCTACCTCGAGGAAAACTTCCGCAAGGAGGGCGTGACGCTGAAGTCGATCATCGACTCCCCCGATCGCAACATTCGTCAGAGCCATTTCAACCACACGCTCGACTGGTCGTTCCGCCATGGCGGCAACGTGCCGCCAATCCGTGCCCGCTCCGAAGGCCGCAAGACGCGGCTGGTCGGCATCACCTGGACCGACGAATTCCAGGCGATCATCACCCTGCCGGAAACCGCCATCAAGACCACGAAGGACCTGAAGGGGCGCCGCTTCGGCATCGCCCGCCGCCCCGAGGGCATCGTCGACTTCATGCGCGCCACGGCTCTCAAGGGGCTCGTTTCCGCCCTCTCGCTCGAAGGCCTGGCGCTCGACGACGTCGAGATCGTCGACATCGCGCTTTCGGATTCCGTGCTGTCGACACAGGAAGGTCCGTCCCTCTTCGGCCTGAAGCGCCGACAGGCCTATGGCGAGGAAGTCGCCGCGCTTATTCGCGGCGACGTCGACGCCATCTACGTGAAAGGCACGGCGGGGATCAATGTCGCCAACCTGATTGGTGCCGTTGAAGTGGCCGAGTTCGGCTTCCACCCCGATCCGAAGATCCGCATCAATTCCGGCTCGCCTCGCGTGCTGACGGTGGACGAGCTGCTGGCCGACGAGCGGCCGGATCTCGTCGCGCGCCTGCTGGACTCGATCTTCAAGGCAAGTGCCTGGGCCGAGGCCCATCCTGAAGAAACGAGGCGTTTCGTCGCGCGCGAGGCGGGTGCCACCGAAGAGCAGGTTCTCGCCGCCAATGGTCCTGACATCCACAAGCACCTCGGCCTTGGCCTGCAGCCAGAGCTGGTGGACGCAATCGGCCACTACAAGGACTTCCTGCGCGACTTCGGCTTCCTCGCCGCCGACTTTGACATCGCGCACTGGGTCGACCGCCGTCATATCGACGCTTTCGACCAGCGCGCCGTGGCCTGAACCGGGAGACCCGAACATTATGCTTCAGGAAAAGATCGATCCGGTCGACAAAGCGCGGCGGCTCGCCGTGGATTTCGCCGAACGCGCCGCCCACTATGACGCAACAGGAGACTTCCCATTCGAGAATTTCACGCGTCTCTTCGATGCCGGGCTGCTTGGGCTGGTAACGGCGCCTGAACATGGCGGCCATGGTGGCGGTCTTGCCGAGGCACAAGCCGTGATCAGCGAGATCGCGCGCGGCGAACCCTCGACCGCGCTTGTGCTCGCCATGCACTACAACAGCCACTACAGCCTGCGCCGCTTCGCCAGGTGGCCCGCCCATCTCGCCGAGCGCGTGCTGACGGCCAACCGGCTCGGCCCTGCCTTGATCAACGCCGCCCAGGCCGAGCCGCGCATCGGCTCCCCCGCGCACGGCGCACTGCCCGAGACCATCGCGCGCCGCGACGGCGACACCTGGCGCATCAGCGGTCACAAGAGCTACGTGACCGGCATACCCGTGCTCAAGTGGGTGTCACTGCTGGCACTGACGGATGAAGCAGAACCCCGCTTGGCTTCCTTCCTCGTTCCCACCGACAGCCCCGGCTTGCGCATCGAAAAGGCATGGAACGCCGCCGGCATGCATGCGACGGCGAGCGACGATGTCATCCTCGACGACGTCGTCATCCCGCTCGAAGACATCATCGAAGCCCAACTCGCCTCCGAGCCCCTTCGTCGCGAAGAACATGCAACGGCCTTCTTCTTCTCGCTGATCGGAGCGGTCTACCATGGCGTGGCGCTTGCCGCCCGTGACCGCGTCCTCGCCTTCGCCGCCCACCACACGCCGGCAAGCCTCGGCGCGCCGCTATCGACCGTTCCCCGCATTCAGGATGGCCTCGGAGAAATCGAAGTCCGGCTTGCGACCAACGCCCGACTGCTGCGCTCGCTCGGCGAAGACGTCGATGCCGGCAGGGTCGTGGGAATGGATGGCATGCATGTCCGCCATGTCGTCATCGACAATGCCGTCGCGATCACCAGCCTCGCCCTCGACCTCGCCGGAAATCCCGGCCTCAGCCGTGATTTTCAACTCGAGCGCCATCATCGCGACGCGATAACCGCGCGTTCGCATGCACCCCAGAGCCATATGATCAGATCGATTGCCGCGCGCAATGCGCTCAGCCGCGTTGCATCCCACTAGCAATTCGGGACGCTTGGTCACCGACGGCCTTGCGTTTCGCCCCGTCATTCCACGTGCAGGCAAGACATGAGCAAAAACAGTGAGTTTCTCTGGTACATACCCAATGACATCAGAGCGGGCCACCGCGGCGATTCAGTGGCTGAAAACCACAACAGCCTGGCGACTTTGACGGAACATGCCAAGGCACTTGAAGAGCATGGTTGGAAAGGCGCGCTCATCGGAACGGGATGGGGAAGGCCCGACACGTTCACTGTTGCTGCCGCGCTCGCGGCATGCACGACGAGCTTCGAGCCGCTGATCGCAATTCGCCCGGGCTACTGGCGACCAGCGAACGTTGCCTCGGCCGTCGCTACCCTCGATCACCTGACGGGCGGGCGCGTGCGCGTCAACATCGTGTCCGGTCTCGACAACCTTGCCGCCTATGGCGATGAGGAGGGAGATCAAGCGCAGCGTTACGCCCGCACCAAAGAATTCATGCGGCTGGTTCGCAGGCTCTGGACCGAAGAAAATGTCAGCTACCGTGGTGAGCATTTTCGTGTCAGCGAGTCTACGGTCGTGCCACGCATTGAGAGCCGCGGCGATCGGCGTCACCCGAAGCTTTATTTCGGCGGCGCCTCGCAAGCCGCGGAGAGAGTGGCGGCGACCGAGGCCGATGTTCAACTTTTCTGGGGCGAGACATTGGATGGGGTTCGCGAGCGGATCGAACGCCTGAAGGTGCTAAGCCGGGATCTGGACCGCGATCTCCCGCCCCTGGAGTTCGGCCTGCGGATCACGACGCTGGTGCGCGACACCACGGAGCAGGCCTGGGCCGATGCCGAGGCAAAGGTTGCGCAAATGGCAAAGGGCGGCGGCGCTGGGTGGAGCGATCACCGCAGAGCCGTCGCGGTCGGACAACAGCGCCTGCTCGATCTGCACCGAGCCGGCGATGTCCTTGACGACAACCTCTATACCGCACCCGGCAAATTCGGCGGCGGCGGCGCCGGCACGACCTGGCTGGTCGGCTCGGCCGCGGACGTTGCCCGCTCCCTGCGCAAATACCAGGATCTGGGCATCACGCACTTCGTGCTCTCCGACACGCCTTACCTCACTGAGATCAAGCGTCAGGGCAACCAGCTGCTGCCTCACCTGGTCAATTGAGCTTCCCGGCGGGGCCATCTGCCGACGGCCCGATTAAGCTATGTCTCGCGAGTACGGCCACTGGGTTGCGGGGTCAGGATTTAAACCTACGGCTTCAGGTTATGAGCAGTTTTGATCAAGGGCGCGCGCCGCTGCCGCGTCGAGCAAAGGCTCAACGCAAGATTCCGATCGCTCGTCCGATTTCGGGCGCCGCACGATCGACGCGCCGAACCCGCGCCTTTGCAACACATTGCTTCACCTTCCAAGGAGAGGCAACCGTCCTGCGGTGAGTTTGACCGGGTGAGCCTTACGCTTCAATAGCGCGCGTCTTCAAGGCCGCAAAATGGATCCACCGGGTTCGTGCCAAGGAAAGGCATGCGCCCGAGCATGCAGTCCACAACGGCCTGCTGCACGGCGTCCATGGTCGAGTAGGCGTTGATATAGGCTGGTATGCGTGGTGCGTCGTAAAGATGATATGGATGGCCAAATGAGATCATCACCGAGGGAATATTCGTCCAGGGTCGGTACATGGCCTTGAACAGACCCCCGCCTCCCATTCGATGCCAATCAACAAAAATCCGGCCTCGCACGAGTAGCGATTCGTCGCCCAGCGCGTAAATCACCAGATCGAAATCGTCAGGGCTCGGCACGATGTCCGGTCGGTCGATCGTGACTTCAAATCCCTCTTTCGTCAGGAGCTCCGGCAGCACGAATTTCGGTGGCTGCTGCATGAGCGGATGGACGATACCTCCATCGACCAACAGCACGCGTTTTGACTTGGCCGGATCAAGCGGAAAGATGCTGTGAACATCCTTCACGAGCGTGGGTGAGCGAGCGATGTACGACCTCGAAGCCGCAACGCTGTCAGGATGCGCAAGCAGGCCGCGCGCTTGCGCAGCGTCGGGCAGGACGTCCGATGGCTGAAAGAGTTTGAGGTGCGCTTTGAGAGCCAGCACGCGAAGAACCGCCTCCTCTAGTCGCTCAGGCGTTATTCGCCCATCGACGACAGCGGACCTGACCGCTGCCATATCCTCCTGCGGCGCGTCGCTGAAGAGGATCATGTCACAGCCATTCGCGATGATATCAGGCATGGTCTGCGTGTGATGGCCCCAGGCCGACAGGCCACCCATTGGAGTGGCGTCAGAGACAATGATGCCATTGAAGCCCAGCTGATTGCGCAGCAGATCGATGTTCAGCAATCGCGAAACCGAGGCCGGGCGGAAAGCTTCAAGGCCAGCATCAGGGATCTTGGACCGGACGTAAGCCGGCAGCGAAATATGCGCACTCATCACGGCCAGCACGCCCTCGCCGATCAGCCGTTTGTAAAGTCGTCCGAAGGTTTCTCCCCATTGGTCCATCGAGAGTGGATTGACGGTCGTGACAAGATGCTGATCACGGTCGTCGTAGCCTTCGCCCGGCCAGTGCTTGGCGGTGGCGGCAATTCCATTTTGCTGGAGGCCGCGAACATGGGCGACGGCGTGGCGCTCAATTCTGTCGACATCGGAACCGTAAGAGCGCGTGCCGACGATCGCTGATCGGAAGGCGGCATTGATGTCGATGACCGGCGTGAACGACCACCGCACTCCCATTGCCCGACCCTCGCGGGCAAGGATTTGTGAACTTTTCTCGGTCGCCTCTATGTCGTCGACGGCGGCGAGACCAAGTTGTCCGAGCACCGGAGTGCCGAAAGCGAAGGAATGGCGGCTTCCTTCCAGATCCGCGCTGATGATCGGTGGCACTTTGCTTCTGGCGACCAGGTCCGAGATGACGCGCCGTTCGAAGTCGAGGTCAGGCGTGAAAAACCGGGTGACGCCACCTGGCCTCAACTGACCGACACGCTTGAACTCCTCTTCATCCGTCCCAATCATGACCAGGGTGAAGAGCTGGCCGATTTTGTCGTCGAGGTCGAGCGATGCATAAACATCACGCACCCAGGCGATCGCGGCGTCATCAAGGCTGAACGGTGGCTTGCGAAGTTCATCGTAAATCGTCACAGGTCCCCTCGTTGGCAAAGCTCAGTGATGATGGTACGTGTGCGCCTGAATTCATGCCTCCAGGCAAGCAACTATCCACTCACTTGACGCAGAAGGCAACGCTTGCTCGCGAGCTGCTCAAGCGCGCTTTCGCGCTCTTGCACGCCGTAACAATACTTTGAGCGGTTCAGTCGCTAGGGTCGAGCGTTCGCGCCAGGGCTCGAAATGACACAAATACGGGTTAAATCGCAGTCGTCACCAGATCGGATCTAGATTTGTGACTCGTATTCGCGATCTTCACTTCGATAGCGGAACAGCTTTGCGGGGCGGCCGCCCGTTTCGCTGGTCGTATCGCCAGTTTCCTCGACCAGTTCCTGCTGCTCGATCAACCGTCGGAAATTCTGCTTATGGAGTGTCAAGCCGGCGAGCGCCTCAACACTGCGCTGCAATTGCAGCAAGGTAAAGCTTGCCGGCATCAACTCGAAGACGACGGGCCGATATTTGATTTTCGCCCGCAATCGAGCAATGCCAGTCGCAAGAATGCGCCGATGATCGGCAAACATCGGCCGACCGCAATTTACCTCCGGTGGGCAGCCCGCCTCTTTTACGAGACCGGCCTCGTAGAGGATTTCATAGCGCTGCAGCACCAGGTCTTCGTTCCAGGCGAGCTCACCGCTTCCAAAAGCGAAGTTCACTCGGCGCAACCGCTCCTCCTGACGAACGCGGTCGCGCTTTGTCCAGGCGACCAGATGCGCAACGATATCGTCTAGGACGGCGGGGCGCCCGGCGCGCCAGTCCTCCCAGGGAAAATAGCTGTACCAGCCATGCCAGGCAGGCCCGCCCGCCCCCCTTGCGGCCTGCTCCCGCACCAGACCGAGATAACTGATGGAGATCGTCCTGCCGCCAAGGATCTCGGTATTTCGGTCGCGATCGGCGAAGGTATAGAGCTGCTCGAGGTAGCCGACCGGATGGCCTGTTTGCTCCTGAACCCATTCACGCAGCCCGCTCTGCAAGGTGCGATGACCCATTTCGAACGGACCAGACGGCAAGGCCTCTCCGGACCGGATCGTCATCACACGCGGTTCGCCGCCCGTTACTGCCACGAGCACGGCTATCAATTCGGCATGCGCAAACCCGATCGTCAAGAAAAATACGCCTCCTGTTGTCAGACAGGCAATCTCTGACACAACGGATAGACTTGAGGAAGAACGGCCAGGCACGAATATGCTTCAAGTTCACCGGTGATTGATCCGTCTAGCGCAGGAACTGCCTGAAGCGACGCAGTGCAAGATAGAAGAAGATGGCGCCAATCGTCGCAAGTGCCGCAAGCTGTGGCCAAACCACGGCAAGGCCAGCCCCGCGGAATAAAACGGCCTGCGACAAGATCACGAAGTGGGTATTTGGCGCTGCCAGCATGATGTTCTGGATTATCTCCGGCATGCTTTCGCGCGGCGTCGTTCCACCGGAGAGCAACTGAAGGGGGATCAGCACCAACATCAGGAGCAGGCCGAACTGCGGCATCGAGCCTGCGACCGTTGCAAGGAAAATGCCGAGACAATTGGTGGCAAACACGACAAGCGTGGTCCCGATCACAAAGAGCACAAAGGAGCCTTCGATCGGCACTTCGAGCAGCCCCTGAACGATAACAATTAGAGAAAAAGTGGAGGCGGCAACGACAATCAGGCCCATCGACCATATCTTGCTCAGCATGATCTCCAGCGGCGTGATGGGCATGACGAGCAGATGCTCGATCGTGCCATGTTCACGCTCGCGGATCAGCGCCGCACCGGTCAGGATGATCGAAAGCATCGTGATTGAAGAAATGACATTGTTGATCGAGCCGAACCAGCTCTTGTCCAACTCGGGATTGAACCGCGATCGCAGCGTCAATGCCACCGGTACCGGATCACCGCCGCGATGTCGGTTGACGAACTCGTTAACCTCGCCCGAGACGATCGACTGAACGTAGCCTCCCCCCGTAAAGGCCTGGGATATCCGTGTCGCATCGATGTTCAGCTGAATACTCGGCGATCTGCCGGCAAGGACATCCCTTTGGAAATTCGGTGGAATGACAAGTGCGAATGTATCCAGCCCGGCATCCATGCGGCGATCGACCTGCGAGAGCGCAATGACATTCGGAACAACGAAGTAGGGCGGATAGAATGCTGTTATGATGCGAGCGGAAAGTGGCGACTGATCTTCATCCACAATGGCGATGGCAGCCCGGTTCAGCGTTTCAGGCAGAGAGTTCGACGCCGTGTAAATTGATAGGGTGAAGGAATAGATAATCAGAACGAGGAGCATCGGATCGCGTGCGACGCCCCAGAGCTCCTTGATCCCCAGTCGATAAACACTGGCTGGACGCATGGTTAATTCGCCTGTTTTTTCAAAAGCACTGCCCCCAGGCCCATCACCACCGGGGCGGCAATCAGCAACGGTACGAAGGAGCCGACCAGGTCGTCAAAGCCCAATGCCTTGGAAAAGGTGCCACGCGAAATTGTGACAAAATGGGCGGCAGGATAAATCTTACCGATGAAGGCGCCGAGCCCTTGGAGCGATGATACGGGATCGATCATGCCCGAGTATTGCACGGCGGGAATAAGGGTTATCAGAGCAGTCCCGAAAATCGCTGCTATCTGACTGTTCATGAAGGCTGAGATCAGCAACCCCATACCGGTCGTTATCGTCACATAGATCAGCGCGGCAAGGGCAAAAGTCAAAAAGCTGCCCGTGAAGGGGACGCGAAAGATGAACACAGCGAAAGCTGTCAACATGAAGAAGTTCAGCATCGCAAGCCCGATATAGGGCAATTGCTTGCCAAACAGGAATTCGATGCGCGTAACCGGCGTCACGTAAAAATTGATGATGGAGCCGAGTTCCTTTTCACGCACGACGCTAACGCCGGCAAGCATTGCGGGGATCATCATCAGCAGGAGGGGAATGACACCGGGCACCATGGCAACAAGGCTTTGCACGTCGGGATTGTAGCGGTAGCGCACATCCAGGTGGAAATTTGCAGCGGTCGCTGCCACGCTGGCGCGCTCGCGCGCTTTGCGTGCAAGCCATTCAGCGTGCATTCCCTCGACGTAACCGCGAACTGTTTCGGCCCGGCTCGGCATGGCGCCATCGATCCAGGCCCCGATCTCGACGCTATGGCCACGCGAGACGTCCCTGCCGAAGCCCGGCGGGATCTCGATGGCGAGGCTGAGTTCCCCCGACCTCATCCGGCGATCCATATCCGCATAGTCGATGATCGGCGACCGTTCATCGAAGTAGCGCGAACCGGATATCTGCAGGATATAGTCCTGGCTGATCGTCGTATCGTCGCGGTCAAGGACGGCGAAGGTGAGGTTCTCGACATCCATGTTGATGCCGTAGCCAATGACGAACATGAGGATGACACTCCCGAGGATCGCCAGCGTCGCACGAATGGGATCGCGTCTCAGTTCAAGCGCCTCACGGCGAGTGTAGGCGAACATCCTTCGAAAATCGAAGATCCGCCCTGGCCTACCGGACTCTTGCTTTTCCGCAGCTTCGTCCGCTTTGACATTCGCAGCAGCAAAGCTTGCAGGCGCTGACTGCCTGTCTGCGATCGCATCTTCGAGATAGGCGATGAAGGCCTCTTCGAGGCTGGTCGCCAAACGCGCTTTCACAAGCGCGCCAGGTGCATCGCTCACAAGCACCTTTCCGGCATGCATCAACGATATCCGATCACACAGGGCCGCCTCGTTCATGAAATGGGTCGAGACGAAAATCGTAACATTCTCGTTTCGCGACAGATCCGACAGGATCTGCCAGAAATTGTCACGGGCGACAGGGTCGACGCCTGACGTCGGCTCGTCAAGGATCAGAATATCTGGGGAATGGATCATTGCCACTGCCAGCGACAGGCGCTGGCGTATGCCGAGCGGCAGGGCATCGGGCAAGGCGTCCATGACATCGCTCAGATCGAACCGCTGCATGGTTTCCTCAATGCGAACCGGTATCATCTGTGGGTCCATGCTGAACAGGCGCGCATGAAGGTCGAGGTTTTGGCGAACCGTCAACTCGGTATAGAGGGAAAAAGCCTGCGACATATAGCCGACGCGACGACGGATCTCGATATCTTGTGGTTCGACCTCGCGACCGAAGAGATGCGCCGTTCCTTCGCTTGCCGGCAGAAGGCCCGTCAGCATTTTCATCGTCGTCGTCTTGCCGCAGCCGTTCGAGCCCAGGAACCCGAATATCTCGCCTCGCGCTATGCGAAAACTGACGTCATCGACGGCTGTGAAGCTGCCAAAGCGCATCGTCAGATGGCTGGCCTCTATCGCGATCTCGTCTTGCGCGCCAACCGCGCGCGGTGGCATTTCAACAGCGCTGTGTCCGGCGCGCTTCTCCTCGGGAAGAAGCGCGATGAAGGCCGCATCGAGATTAGCCGTTGCGGTGGCCTTCATGAGCTCGGCCGGCGTTCCAGTTGCCAGGATCCTGCCACCATCCATCGCGACCAGCCAGTCAAAACGCGCTGCTTCCTCCATATAGGCCGTTGCAACAACGACGCTCATGTGCGGGCGAGCCTGCCGAATGCTGTCGATCAGCTCCCAGAACTGGCGCCGCGACAGAGGATCGACGCCGGTCGTCGGCTCATCGAGAATGAGCAAATCGGGGTCATGGATCAGCGCACAGCAAAGACTGAGTTTTTGCTTCATTCCCCCAGACAACTTGCCGGCCGGCCGATCGGCAAAGGAGCTGAGCTCTGTCCCCTTCAGTAGTCCTGCAATGCGCGCCTCCCGCTCCTTCTTTGCCTGACCAAAGAGCCTGGCAAAGAAGTCGACGTTCTCGAAAACCGACAGTGTGGGGTAAAGGTTCTTGCCGAGCCCCTGCGGCATGTAGGCGATCTTCGGGGCGGTTATGCTGCGATGTGTCACATCGGCAATATTGCCGCCGAGGACCTCAACCGTCCCTGTCTGGATAACACGCGCACCTGCGATCAGAGAAAGAAGGCTCGACTTGCCAACGCCATCGGGACCGATCAAGCCAATCATGCGGTTCACCGGCAACTCGAGCGTTATGTTGTCAAGCGCCTTTGTTTTTCCGTAGGCAAGGCTGACGCCCGCGATGCGGGCGACCGGGCGATCTGTCGCGCCGGTTGGCTCGCCACTCATTGCAGCACCGGCCCGGAAATATGGTCGGGCCACTCCGCCTTGGGGTCAAGCTGGACATAGGCCATGCCCGGGAGGCCCGTCTTGACGAACTGAACATATTTGCGCAGCAGGTCCGGCGGGATCCGGGCCTTGATCCTGAACATCAGCTTGGTGCGTTCTTCCTGCGTCTCGACGGTCTTAGGCGTGAACTGGGCGACGTCTGCAACAAAGGTCACGCTGGCCGGTATGATATATTTCGGTGCCGCATCAAGCACCAGCCGTACCTCTGCCCCCATCGCCACGCGCCCCGCTTGGTCTGTCGGCAAGAAGAACGTCATGTAGACATCACTCAAGTCGACGATGTTGAGCACCCGTCCACCTGCTGCAAGGACTTCGCCCGGCTGCGCCACCTTATATTGCACACGGCCCTCACGCGGCGACTTCAGGACGCTGTCGGCGATGTCGGCCTCGATGCTTTCGATCTCGGCCTCCGTGGCATCGACGGCAGCTTCCGCGTCAACCACCTGCGCCTTCGCAGAAGTGATGGCGGCCTCTGCGGCGGCAAGCTGCGCCTGGGCTGCCGCAACCGCAGCCTTTGCTCCTTGGGCAGCGGCGCGATCGTCATCCAGAATCTGCTGCGAAATCGTGTTGCTCTTGCGCAATTGCTCCGACCGCGCGAGCTTGGTCTGCGCCGCGTCGGCCTCCGCCTCGCGCTGAGCAACGACGGCGATGGCCGCGGCGTGCTCTGCTTCACGTTGTTTGACAAGACTGTTTGCGGTGTCAACTCCGATGACGGCCCGGCGCAACTGCGCCTGGCCCTGACGGCGTCGCGCTTCGAGCTGCTCGGTGTCCATTCGGGCAAGCACTTGGCCGGCTGCGACGAAATCACCCTCATTGACGACAATGTCCTGAATGCGGCCTGCAGTCTTTGTCGAGATGTCGATTTCGGTCGCTTCAATGCGCCCATTGCCGCTGGCAATACCATCAGGCAGGCCCCCGTTCGAGAATGTCTGCCATGCGTAGTAACCACCGACGACCAAAATGGCGAGCAAGGCAATGAAAAGCCAATTCTTCTTTGCCGACATGCTGACCTCTCAAATTTATTCGAATAGCAGTCACGATCTATGGTTGATCACAACAATAACAGTGTTTTGACGTTAAAATCATCACGAATCTTGTGGATGGCCGCTTCTTCAATACCTTGAGCGATCCACTCGACACAAAATAAAAACGGAACAACACAATTGATCCGTTCAATTATCTCCGTTAGGTTGATCGCTAGCATAATAGTCGCGCAACAACCCGCTTTGGAAGGAGAGAACCATGAAAGATGGACCCCATGCAGTTGATGTTCACGTCGGAAAGACGATCCGCATAAAGCGTTTGATGCGCAAGGTATCGCAGACCGAGCTTGGCGATCGGGTCGGCGTCACGTTTCAACAGATTCAAAAATACGAAAAGGGATCGAACCGCGTTTCCGCGAGCATGCTTGTTGAGATCGCCGGCGCGCTCGATGTCGATGTCCGATCGTTCTTCGAGGACGTCCAACCCGGCATCGCCAACGACAATCCGACGCCCAGCGAGGAATTCGTTGTTTCCCGCGACGGCGTAATGCTTAACGCCGCATTCCTGTCGATCAAAAATGAACAGGTTCGCAAGAAGATCGTAAAGCTCGTGCAGGCAATTGCCGGCATGGAATTGGGCGAAACCGAATAGCTCCGTGATCGCAGATCGGCGGTCCGAGCGTCAATGGCAGTCGAGAAGCACGAGGTTCTCGCTGGCATCCTTCATTGCGACCTGCGTCTTCTTGCCGATCAGCTTTTCGAGGTTGGCATCAAGCTCGCGTTCAGGGTCGATGCCGTCCCAATCGATCACCACCTGCAGGAGTGCCATATTGGTCAAGTGCAGCAGATTGTGCAGCTTGAGCTTCTGGGCCTCATCTTTCGCGGCAGAGAGCAACCGGAAGATCCTGGCGTACTCGCTACCCGTTCCCTCGTCCCTCGTCAGAATGTTCATTGCCGTCGCCTTCTCTGTTGATGAGCCTTCCAAGCTTCAACGATTCCCATCATTCGGGTCGGGCGTTACTCGAGCGTTACAGGCGTAACGGCTGTCGTGACTTCCGCCCGCAAGTGCTCCCAATGAGAGGTGGCGGCGAAGCCCCAGTCACGCTCTTGATCGGCAAACTCCACCTCCTGCAAATACTCGAGGACGCGTTCGGCATCCTGACGCTTGCGCTCGATCCTTCTGGCGCGGATCAGCCGCAGGATCGTGTTCGCGCGACCCTCGCCGACAAATGCACAGCTCTCCACGGCCCTTTGATAGGTGCGCTCTGAAAAGTGGAGCGCACGACCGGCAAGCAACAGCATCTTGTGTTCAGCAAGCGAGAGGGCGCCCTGCCGGTACAGGCCATCGACCGTCGGCTGAAAGTCGACCCAAGGGATCGACAACGGCAACCAGCCGAGTTCTTCCGGCGCATGCACAAGCGCCACAGCTTCATCGTCGATCAGGCGACCTTCCGCATAGTCCTCATAGATCGAACCCAGGCCGACCATCCCGAACGCTGCGCATTCGGCAGCGCGCAGCGCGCCCATGCTGGCGCCGCCTGCAACGACGACATTGTGCTCCAATGCATAGAGGATTTCCTTGTGCCATACGGATGGTACTTCGCCAAAGTAACCATCGACAATCCCGATCGCCCGAGCGCCCTGCTGCACAGCCTGCAGTATATCACCGCGCGCTGCCGGGCTGCGAAACGCGATAAACGGGTTCTCGTGCCGAAGCCTGCCAATATCGGCGCCGAAGCTTGGGCCTGCAAATATGACCTTCATTGCATTTTCCCCTGCATGGCGTTGACGGCGCGCAGTCCGAGTTGGATGAACTCGCCACTGACATCTACCTCGAGGCCCGGAACGATCATGCGGACGACCGAAACCGGCAGGCGTGGATGGGCAAGCGGCACAGCCACCACCTGATCGACACCTCTCGCCTTGAGGCGTTCGAGGACGTTGCTGATATTTTCCTGGATGCTGCGCGGCGCCGCGTCGAAAGAGAACATGGGCGCGACGGGCACTTCGTCGCAAAGATTGATGAGGTCCTGCATCGGCCCTCCCTTGTCGAGCCTCTGGTATAAACGCGGGGAAAAATCGTCGCGGCTACCGGCGATCGCGGTCAAACGGCTCTGTGCTGCCTCGGTGATGGCGCGCAGCGCTGCGCGGACAGGATCGGGGTGGCATCCGCATCCTCCGCAAACATGGGTCCAGCGAGCATCCACGCGCTCCCCAAGGTGATCGGGAATGATTACGGCGAGAAAACTGGGAACGGCAATATCGGTCGTCATGTCGAGCAGGAGGAGACGCATTCCAGCGCGCTTGATGCGATCGACGATGATATCCACGACGGCATCGCCGAAGGCGGCCGGGTCGATCCGGGCGCCACGCAGCTGCTCGTATGGACGCAATTGCGTCAGCGCCCAGGCATCACGTTCGACGAGCTCGCAAAGTCCGTGAAGCACAGCTTCCGCCGGCCGATTTCCGGATGCAAGACCATCGCTCGATTGCTCGAATCCGGAGGGGCGCACGCCCCGATGATCAAGACCGACAAGCGGCCACGGCACGAAAACAGGGCGCCCGGACATGATGTCAAGGCCCTCGCTCCAGGCGATCGGCTGCGACCCGATCTCCGAGGGAACACATCGGGCGACCGACTCGAGGTCGATGATCGGCGCATGCTCGGCCCTCATCCCCTCCAGCGTCGACATCACCAGGTCGCCTGGCTGGATTTCCGCAATGCGCGTCTCGACGGCTTCCATCGCGGCCGAGGTCATTGCGGCCTCTTCGTCGATGCCTTTTCCCTGAAAAACGGAAAGCGTGTAGCTGTTCGGACGCGTCGCGAAAGCAACGGGGATCTCGATCAGGTCGAGCGCGGTGAGCAATCCCACCCGCGTAATGCCGAGTTCCTTGAAATAGGGCTTGATGGCCGCGAATGTCTGTCCAGGCGTCAGTGAACGGTCGTGATAGCTGTTGATGCTGGCCGATGACAAGCTGAGATCTTGCGCCAGGCGCTCGAGTGCGGTCTGAACAGACATTCGCTTCGGCCTCAACGAAACTTCAGCGCATGAACGATGTTTGCCGTGGCGTTCGTGTCAAGCTGGATGGCTTCCTGCTTAAGAACGGCCTGGGCGGCAGCGGAAAGGCGGACTGCGACTGGCTTGATCTGGGTGGTCGTCATTGTGTCATCTCCTGCTGGAAGCAGCGTCATGCTGCGGACAGGAGAAGCATGCCTCAACGGGCGTTATTTCGGCGTGACCAAGATCCGTGCTAAGGGCGCCCTTAAAGCGCCGCAGGTGTAACGCTTCAGGACAATCCTGCCATCCGAAGACCGTCAATCAGCTGACGCGTGTCGTCGGGGTTGCGGTCCGGCACGAATTGCCAGACGTCATCCGTGCGGAAATCGGGAAAATTCTCAAGCACGATTGAGGCGTATCGGGACGCAGTTTTCAAGTCACCGTTCTTCGCGTGAGATGCAGCAAGAAGCCTAGAGGTTGCAGGACGATCCTTGACGCGATCCAGGACCTCGATCGCCTTTGCGTAGTTTTCCTGGACGAAATGGATACCACCGAGGTTCCAGTAATAATAGTCAGGAGGCAAAGGATTGAGCTTCAGCGCTGCCAGGCTCAACTCCAGCGCCCGATCACTTTGACCATCATGCAGCAAGGCATCAGCATGATCGGCGAGAATGTCGGCATCATTCGGGTTCAGCATCTGCGCTTCGGCAAAAAAGTCGAGACTATCGTCGAAGCGGCGGCGATAGAGAGCGACGAAGCCCAGTTCGCGCATTGCCCTGCCACTGTTGGGGTCGCTGTCGCGTGCAAGCCAGGCGGAGCGGTCCGCCTCCTCCAGCAACTGCGTATCCTTCATCCCGCGCACGAGCCACTCCATACCGAGCACGCGGGCCATTCCAGCGTGAGCCGATGAAAACCTGTCGTGGCGGGAGAGCGCCGATTTGAACCACTTGCGCGCCTGGCGCAGATGCTGCAGATCGGTCTTCGAAACCAGGCGCTTTCCCTCGAGGTACAAGCGATAGGCCGATGGATTGACGTCATGCGTCATATCGAGAAGCTCGCGCCGCTCGATGGTATCGGCAAGCGTCATCACAATACGTCGCGCAAGCTGAGCAAAGGACTGATTGACCTTCTGCATGGCAAGCGGCAGATCGATCGCCCAGAGCACCTCCGCCGTCGAGGTCTTCGTCAGTCGGCACGTCGAGTAGATGTCGTCCTCACGACCATGGATGGTGACATAGACAGTGTAGTCGAACCGCAGCTCGGGGGGCGTCGGCACGATGGCATCGCCAGTGAGACTGCGATTGACGATTTCCAGGCTCGTGTGCGCGGCAATCACCTTGAAGCCGCGCTGCTGGCTCAACCCGATCGTGACCTCTTCCAAAAGTGCTCTTCCCACGCGCTGCAGCACCGGATCAGACAAGATCGTGTCTGGCGGCAGAATGAGCACCCGCGGTTGACCGACCGGATCAGTGGGTATGTTGCCCGGGACGATCTTCAACGGCCCTTGAAGCGAGGCAGGTGAAATGATGCCGAGTTCCTGCGCCAAAGCCAGGGTCTGGGCAGCCGGCTCTGCGCCATATTCTGCTTTCAGCTCATTGCGGCAACGCAAATACACCTGGCGAGCAGCGGCGAGATCGCCGGCATCCACATGTCGTCGCATCAGCGCCCGGCAGGCGACTTCGTTCGCAGCGTCGGCTTCAAGCAGCGAGCCTGCAAGCATCAGGATGTCGTCAGACGTCCGTTTCTCCGGCGTGTCCAGTAGCGCGACGATATGTGCCTCGCGGCGTTGCTCGATGCGCTGACGCTCGACGACAATCCTCTCTTCGGCCTCAATCGTCGGAGCCTTGAAACCCTCGACAAGATCGCCGCGAAGCAGCGCCCACTCTGGTCGCGCCAGGGGCGGCGCAGTATCGTGAAGAACCAGCACGTCTGCGTCCCAGTCATCATGGTTGAAAATGACGTGGGTATTCGTCGCCTTGACCAGACGTGGCAGGCTGTCGGGGACGCTGCGGTCAATTCGCGCCAGAAGCTGGCGCAGGCTGCCGGCTCGTTGTTTGGATTGATCGGACTGCCACAGGATTGCCCGCAGGATCTCCCGCTCCATCGTGTATTGCGGTGCAGTTACGAGGAAAGCAAGTAACCCGTAAGCCTTCTCCGGCAAGACGATCTCGCCGCCCTCGGCAAAAAGCGCGGGCGTTCCAAGTAGACGGAGAAGACGGTTCTGTTTGCCTGTCACGAGCAGCTCGCGATTATAAGATCCAAGTCAAGTATAGGGGCAAACAATGGCAACGCAAAAGGATTATGCGTGTTCGGTTGAATTTATCAACCGGTAGATGATTTTCGCAAGGAACTTACCGAAACGCCACCGCCCGGAAATGTTCTTCCGGTCCATCCACCTCTGCTGAAGTCACCAAAAAACAAATGGCGCCGATCTTCCGATCGACGCCATTTTGCAGAATGCAGCTCAGACGCTTATGCAGCAGCCGAAGCAAATCCAGCGGTCGGGACTTCAGAGATCGTCTTCAGAACCTGGGAAGCGATCTGGTAGGGGCAACCCTGTGAGTTCGGGCGACGATCTTCCAGGTAACCGCGATAGTCGTTCTTGACGAAGGAGTGCGGTACACGGATCGAAGCACCACGGTCAGCAACACCATAGGAGAACTTGTTCCACGGGGCCGTCTCATGCTTGCCTGTCAGGCGTAGGTGGTTGTCAGGGCCATAGACGTCGATGTGAGCCTGCAAGTTCTTATCGAACTGGGCCATCAGCGCCTCGAAATAGGCCTTGCCGCCAACTTCGCGCATGAACTTGGTCGAGAAGTTGCAGTGCATTCCGGAGCCGTTCCAGTCGGTGTCACCGAGCGGCTTGCAGTGGAATTCGATGTCGATTCCATACTTTTCGCAGAGGCGCAGGAGCAGATAGCGAGCCATCCAGATCTGGTCGGCCGCGCGCTTGGAACCCTTGCCGAAAATCTGGAACTCCCACTGACCCTTGGCCACTTCGGCGTTGATGCCTTCATGGTTGATGCCGGCCGCAAGGCACAGGTCGAGGTGCTCTTCGACGATCTCGCGAGCGATCGAGCCGACATTCTTGTAGCCCACGCCGGTATAGTACGGGCCCTGCGGAGCCGGATAGCCGGTTTCCGGGAAGCCAAGCGGACGACCGTTCTCGTAGAAAAAGTATTCCTGTTCGAAGCCAAACCAGGCATCTTCGTCGTCAAGGATGGTGGCGCGGCTGTTCGACGAATGCGGAGTGACGCCATCGGGCATCATGACTTCGCACATGACAAGAACGCCGTTCGTGCGCGCCGGATCCGGATAGATCGCGACCGGCTTCAGCACGCAGTCAGAGCTGCGGCCTTCTGCCTGCATCGTGGAGGAACCGTCGAAGCCCCACAGCGGCAGCTGCTCGAGCGTCGGAAAAGCGTCGAATTCCTTGATCTGCGTCTTGCCGCGGAGATTTGGTACCGGGGTGTACCCATCGAGCCAGATGTACTCGAGCTTATACTTGGTCATTTGCGAGTCTCTCAAACATAAATCGTGAGCAAATCCTCAAGCGAACCGACCGTTTTGGCGAGCAGCCCGCGAAGGGATGCCTAATCACATGCACGCGGCGTGCCAGTTTGGGTACCGCGAGTGAAGCCGATCGAGATCACTCGGCAATCCGGTCCACCGAGCTTGCCTCTTGAGAGAAGAGCGCGTAGCGAACTGACAGAGGAGTCAAGCAGTTAGATGCCGACGACAATGGCGCAGCGTGCATTCTGCCGCTGTCGTTCAGGGGTGGCGGCGATCCAAACATTTTTTCGCAGCACGACACAATTGTCTGATTTCTATGCAATTGATTACACTTTCAACATTTTGAAAGCCTGATTTAAATGCGAGCAGATTCGAATGCTCACAATTCCAACAAATCGTGCACTTTTTTCAATCAGATCGCGCAATAACTGTGCATGTCTGCTATAGTCGCTTCAACGTTCTCGGGCGTCGACGAGCAAGGAGGCTTTCCATGGCCATTGGTGTGAACCATGAGACCGCAACAGTTTACGCGTTTCCGGCAAAGCGCTTTTCCACGACGGAGCGACGTCCTGCAGTCGACATTGAACGGGATTTGATCCCTTCAGTCTATGAAAGCTGCTGGTACCACGACGAGGCGATCAATGAAACCGCAGAGCCAACACTGCCAAAGTTCACGCCCCGCGTCGTTGATTGATGTCTTGTGAAGCTGCCGCTGCCTGATGGCGGGGCTTGGGACGTCCTATGCGAGGGAACACACGACCGGCGGCGCACAGCGCCTGCTGTATCGCTGGCTCATCGATCAGGATTGCGAAAAATGTGGGCGGCGCATGGCCAAGGGCTTTGGCCGCCTTTAAAATCAGAACGTCAGCTTGAGGCCCGGTCTGGCTTTCCCTTGCGTTTTGTCGAGGCAAACTCCTCGAGCTGTTTTTCACTCATGCTGTCGACCATCTCCTTGGATGCTCCCTTCAGCCTGCTCTTTGACATCTGACCACGCTTTGCCGCAAGGGCGGCTCCGGCGGCTTTTTGCTGCGCTTTGGATTTTGCTGGCATCTTGCCTTCTCCTCATCTCGGGAACAGGAAACGGTTCGCAGGCGACAAAGTTCCTGCTTCGGCTGCCCGGCTCACGAGCACGCAAAAGGTGCCTTCTGCCCGACCAGGACTGCCGTTACCTCCAAGCTCCTGTGGCCAGGGCAGGATCAGAGCAACCAGTGGACGCGTCGTGCGCGCGGCATCAATATCCGCCAACGATTGGCAGGATCTCGCCGGTGATGTAACTCGACATTTGTGGTGATGCGAAAAACACGTATGCCGGGGCGATCTCTTCAGGCTGCGCGGGGCGCTTCATTGCCGTTTGAGATCCGAATTTCTCCACATCCCCGGCCTCCTTGTCTGAAGGATTGAGCGGCGTCCACACCGGCCCTGGCGCGACGGCGTTGACGCGAATACCGCGCGGCACAAGCTGGGCTGCAAGTGATCGCGTAAACGCGTGAATGCCGCCTTTTGTCATGGCGTAATCGAGCAAATCCTTGGATCCGTCGAGACCTGTAACCGAACCCGTGTTGATGATCGCGGAGCCATTCTTGAGATGCGAGATGGCCGCTTTTGCCATGTAGAAATAGCCATATAAGTTCGTCTTCAGGGTCTCATCGAAGTGCTCGTCGCGAAGATTTTCGATGCTCTGGGTATGAACCTGAAAGGCGGCGTTGTTGACGAGGATGTCGAGATGCCCGAATTGCATCACGGTCTTCTCAACGGCCGTCCGGCAAAAGGCGGGATCCTTGACGTCGCCGCGGATAATCAAGCACTTGCGTCCCTCCTTTGCGATTGCAGCTCTGGTTTGTTCGGCGTCTTCAGCTTCGTCGAGGTGCACGATGGCAATATCAGCCCCCTCGCGGGCAAACAGGATCGCCACTGATCGTCCAATGCCGGAATCTCCGCCGGTGATGAGTGCAACCTTGTTCATCAGCTTCTCCGATCCCTTATAGAACGGCGCATCGCACATTGGGGCTAAGGGAAGATCGGCTTGCGAGCCTGGTTTGTCTTGATGGATTTTCGGCAATGGTGGCTCCGGATAGCGACGGGCTCCGGCCTGCATTGCTCCGGACGGCTTTGGTTTTGCATTCCTGTCGGCGTGTTCGACTTCCTTCTGGATCTCTCGCTGCTTCTGAGCGGTGGCTTTCGATGACATGTCTTCCTCCTTGGTTGAGAAGGTAGAACTCCGAACCGCGCGAAAAGTTTGCCGCGCCCGAGCATTTGCGAATGTGCGGCGCAAGAGGGAGGTAAAGAGGAAAGCCGCTCTTGTGATGGAACCGCTTCCTCGTGAGTAACGAACGTGACAATCCAAGCATCATCGCTGCTGGAGACCAGACGCGGTCACCATTCTCGAAAGATCAAGCCACTGCTGTTTGAGGTGATCGGCGTTAAGTGGCGTCAGAAGCGCCAGACATTTTGGAGGTCCTTCGCGGACGAACCTATTGCCGTAACGGACTGCAGAGTGAGGTTTGCAACCCGAACTCGGCTTCCCGAGCACGCCCCTCAGACAATGCACAGCGACTGCATTCACTAGCAGGCTGTTGAAGAAGTCAGTCGCGTTCGCAGACGAAGCCTGAATCTTCTCCGTTGTGGACGTAGAAGTGCCCGACAAGGCGTCCGGCGGAGCCGAGAGCTGCCCATCCGCGACCACAAACCGGGTCGCTCTCGTCTTGTCCCTCCCATGAGAACTCTGCACAGGCTGATCCGTCGCGTGTGCCGTAGCGGACATCGAGGAAGCCCTTGAGCGCGACGAAGGCGATTTCGCCGTCTGACGCGCCGTGGAATGTCAGATGCGCCTCTTCGACGAGATCGAGGACGTCGTTGTCCCAGTTGTCCGTCTCGACGATGCGCCAACGACCGGCGAAAGCCTTGGCGAAGGGAGATATTCTGGCCATCAGCCTGTCTCCGTCATGAGCTTCGGAAGCCGCACCAGATTATAGGCGGCGGCCGTGAAGGTGAAGGCCCATCCGACGCGGTCGCGGCCGCGGAACTTCGTCTTGTCCTGCCCCGCGACGGTCTTGATCCAGCCGAACGCCTCCTCGATGCGCTTGCGGATGCGCAGACTGACCCCATAGCGCGAATGGCGCGTCGTGCGCCCATCAATGGCCGAGCGGCGACCATTGACGTTCTGCGCCACATGCGGCGTCACCTTCATCGACCGCAAATCTTTGACGAAGTCTTTGGTGTCATAGGCCTTGTCGGCACCCAGCGTGATTGCCTGTGGCCGGCTGCAGAAAGGTTCGACCATGTGAAGAGCCGCGATGCGTTCGGCATAACCGCTGGCCTCTGTCAAATAGGCATTCACTAGCAGGCCATGGCGGTTTTCCATCAGCCCATGCCCCATGAAGCACAGCTTGGCCTCCTTGCCTTTTCCCTTCCTATATAGCTTTGCATCCGGATCGGTCGTTGAAGCATGCGTCTCGTTGGAACGCTTTTCGCCATGGAAGTCGGCTTCCACATTCCGACCGCCGGCATCCGACGGTGATTCACCCGAACCTCCCTTCGGCTTGAAGCTCTTGATCGACGCCCAGGCTTCGATCAGCGTGCCATCGACCGAGAAGTGGTCCGTTGACAGCAGCCGCTTTACCTTGGGCTGAGATAGGATTGCACCCAGGAACTTTGCAGCGATGTCACCTTCAAGCAACCGGTCGCGGTTCTTCGAAAACACCGAATGGTCCCAAGAGCGATCGTCAATGCCGATGTCGACGAACCAGCGGAAGAGAAGATCGTATTCCAACCGTTCCATCAGCAGTCGCTCTGAACGGATCGAATAGAAGGCCTGCAAAAGCATGGCACGTAGAAGCTTTTCAGGCGCGATCGACGGCCGTCCGATCGGTGAATAAAGCGCCGCAAAATCTCGTTCCAGTGAAACGAGCGCTTCGTTGACGATCTGCCGGATGGCCCGTAGAGGATGATCTTTTCGAACACGATCCTCCAGATCGACATAGCTGAAGAGTTCCGTCCTTACATCGCCGCCGCGCATCCATCAGCTCCAAATCGCCATGAAGCGAGTGAATCACGACAAGAGTCTGTGCGCCAGGGTCTTTTTCAGCAGCCTGGCTAGGGCGTTTGAGGAAACCGTGCCACCAGCGCGCCGTTCTTCAGTCTATGGTCAAAAGCCTCAATGGCCAAATTGATCAATTCCTCGTGGATTTCGAGGCGCGAATGCCCATCGCCATCGGAACAAATGGGTTCGTCGATATCTTCGGATTTGGCTATTTCCGACACACCCGGCTTGCACACTCCGAACATGCTGTAATGGCTTGCATTCCTTATCGCCGAATACATGCCCCCCGGGATGGCTCTTGCGATTCCTGAGGCGAGCACGGTCGGGGGGATCGCGCCAGGTTGGCCCAGGTTTACGATCTCGACGGGGATGGAAACCTTAGAAAATGGTCCTGTCTTAAAAACATCTACTGGGGCGGGGTCGATTGCCATAGCAAACTCGATCCGCTTGTCCTCGTTGTCGCGATCAGCAAGTTTCATGTCCATGGCATGAAGGTCAACGCCACTTTGCTTTATCCATCCGCAAAGTGAAGGATTGAGAGCGTCGTTGTCACAATAGCTCGCCAGACGGATTGGATCGATACGACCACCAGCCAAGGCCAAGGCTGTATTGCCGCCCATCGAAAGCCCAAGCACACCGGTCTTTCCCGCGTCAAGGTGATCTTCGAAAAGCGGCTGCTTTTCCAGCGCGTCGAGCGTTGCGCTGATATCGGCAGGCCGTAGCCAAAGTTTCATCGTTTCGGCTGCCGACTTGTTAGCCCCTGCGTTCCCGAAATGAACAGGTGCTGCCACGATGAACCCGTGCTTTGCTAAGGGCGTTGCAATCCAACTCATCGCTAGGGGCGTTCCCCCTAAACCAGCGCCGTGAGATAGCAAGATAATGGGATATCGTCCGTGCGCGATAGGGGCGTCGAGCATGGCGTCAGTTCCGTAAAAGAACCGACTCTCGCCGAGCGTGACAGGCCTGCCACCAGCTTCGGCCGGATACCAAACGGTCACTGGAAGTTCAGTGCCTCGCTCCTTGGAGGGCGCTGTGATCTGCCGTACGCCGACGAATGCACTTGCTGCGGCTGAATGCTGCGCTATGGTGAGTGAAAGAACGCTGGCGCAGAAGGTTGCAGCGATTTTGACCAATACTTGCATGACGCTCCTCACGCTCGGGGTTGTGTTGGAACCTGTGTCGAACTGGAAAGCGATGCGCGCCCTAGATCGTGATTTCGAACGTCCAGGATCACGATTTAGAACGTTACGTGCATTAATGTTTAAAAAAATGTTTGTGTTTGAAATGGACGCTCGTGTGGGCCGCCCACGCACGGCAAAAGTCCTGCGTCAACATCGTCTGATGTTGCTCAGCACTGCCCCAAGCTTTCGCATTTTGTCGTGTTAACCGCCGGGTCGTTAGCTTGTCCTCTCTGCATTGATACTGGCGCGTGCGCGGCCGCAATCTTGTAAATCCGCTCAAAAGGCT
The DNA here is from genome assembly GCF_002211365.1 of Rhizobium sp. R711. Taxonomy (GTDB): domain Bacteria; phylum Pseudomonadota; class Alphaproteobacteria; order Rhizobiales; family Rhizobiaceae; genus Rhizobium. The sequence goes on from NZ_LOKZ01000001.1 coordinate 435,423, forward strand.
CACCTGGAACAATCGACCTAACACTCCTGTTATGTTTGAGAAAGGATGAGGCGATGAACAAAATGCTAGATCCGCGCGGTATTGTTATCTCGTCAGACCGTCTTGAAGACTGCAAAGCGTATTTAGGAAGCGAATTTCAGACGTTGGTCGATCACGCCCTGAGTGCCGGTTGGTCCCTTGATGAGGTGGTGGTCGCACTCGATGGCCTCGCAGCCGAGGAGATAGCAGTGCCCGCGCGAGCGATGACCTTGCATTGACGTGTTGCGGGCAGCCACGACCGGCAAGAGCCGGTGTGTTGAAGCCGCGGCTGCGGCACCCGCAAGCGGCCGTCGGAAACGTTCTCATTGTCGCGTCCCTTTTAAAGGAAGAACCCTTCACAAACCAGCCGGATACCCCAGACGAAAGGGCGGCGTCAGCGTCATCTCGGGATCAAAAGGCGGATTGCCTCGAAATTTGCGCCATGGTAGCCCGCGATGCGACGCTATTCTCGCCTCTGTTAGCAACAAAATAGACCCGAGCGCGCTCGGGTCCCTTGCGATCGAAAGAATGGAAGATGGTTTGGGGTCGTCCAGGAGTGCCTGTCCATCGCTCTTGCCAATGGTTTAATTTAGGCTGATCGCGTGCCCTTCGGCACGAGCGCCTCCTCAAGCGCGTTCCGGGCATGCGACTTGGGCAGACGTTCGCTGCCCTGCCCCACCAGCCAGGCCATCACACATTGAAACAGCGCCGCTGGCTGGCGTTCGATTGCGCAGACATACACGTCGCTGGACCGGTTTGATTTCGACAATGGGGGCGCCACGCCTCGCGCGAGGTTTCGCCTTGGAATACGAGGCTAGCAAGGAACCTTCGTTTGGAGTGACGGGTTACCATGCATGAACAATGCACGAAGCGGTCGATCAGCTTGCGCTAAGAGAAAGGTCGAGCAGGTGTCTCTGGCCGATAGAACGAAGACAGCTCTCGACGAGTTGCGAATGCTGATGCTCGGCGCGCAAATCCTGCTCGGCTTCCAGTTCCAGGCGCCGTTTCAAGACGCGTTTTCCAATCTGAGCCGGCTGGAGAAAGGGATCGAAGTCATCGTCTTATGTGTCATGGTCGTGATCATTGGGCTTCTGATTACACCGAGCGCGCGTCATCGGATTGTAGAGCGCGGAGAAGCGACGCGGGATTTCAACAGTTTCGTCACACGGCTGTCGCTGTTGCTGCTTGCCCCATTTGCCGTTGCACTCGGTTTAGACATTGGCGTTGCCATAAGCCGCGGCCTTGGCATCAGGGCGGGGGTTGCAGCCGGCACGCTTGGGAGCCTGATAGCAGTGGGGTTGTGGTACGGGCCAAGACTGCTTCGCAACGGCAATGGAGATTCCGCTATGGCTACTTTCGACGAAAAGACATCGACTGCCGCCAAGATCGATTATGTGTTAACGGAAGCGCGCGTGGTATTGCCCGGTGCCCAGGCATTGCTGGGTTTCCAGCTTGCAATCGTACTGACGAGTGGGTTTGCCGACCTTAACGCGTCAGCGAAAGCGCTTCATTGCGTCGCGCTTGGTACGGTCGCGCTTGCGACCATGCTTTTGGTGACACCCGCAGCATACCATCGTATCGTTTACGACGGCACTGAGGTGGCGGAGTTTTATCATGTCGCGAGCCGATTCCTGCTTGCCGCCACCGTTTTTCTAGCCTTGGGTTTAGCAGCTGATATTCACGTCGTGATCGGGAAGGTTACCCAACGCCCTATCATTGCGAATATTGTGGCAGCGGCCTGCGCTCTCATGCTGATCGGATTCTGGCATCTCTGGCCCTGGTGGACACGTGTTCGACGTGACGGCGCCCTATGGAAATGAGAGACGCATTGCAGCCGCGGCGATCGTCTTTTTCGAATTCCCGCACCGTCGCGCATGCAGGCCCCGATGATCTGCAAATTCGAAAACAGTCGCATCCTCACGGGAATGGATTTTGCCAGCGCGAGCGGCAGATTTCGCGGTTTGCCACTCAGCAACGAAAGAAAACCGTCTCTGCGGCAATTGTTCGCGCAGCAGTCGATGCGATCGGCTTCGGGAGTGCTCGACCGGCTTTCGCTCGGTTATCCCTTTTCGCACGACAGACATCACGCGGTTTGGGCTAAAAATCAGTCTGGACCGGCAGGATCGTATTGACCGAAACGGTTCCTTCGAGCACGCTGCGTTTGACGTCACGCCTGCCTCTATCGATTTCCACGACCGAATATAGCTTATCGTCGCGAAAGGCACTGGCATTAGACGTCGTAACGTCTTCTGCGGGCGCTGCGTCCACTTCCATGAAATCGAGCTCACGAGTTGCTGCGACGATGCGAGCGTCCCCGGCGGTGCGGGCTGCAACGACGACGATGCCATGGTTGGTAGCATTTCCCCATCTTGGATCATCCGGCGCCGCGAGCGGCTCAAGACGGTAGATATTCAGCAATTCCCCTTCAGAGCCTTCGAATGCCGCAGCCGCGGCGTCATGCCTTTGGCCTTGGCTCTCAACTGATCTGCCAAAGGTTGTCCCACTCGTAGCATTGTTAGGGTCCTCGCCGCCGGCTCTCGAAACATTGGACATCGCGTTGCCTCCGTTTGTTGAATAACTGCATGATGGCCGTTCAGTTCCACGTCATCCCAGCAGATCGGCCTCGAGACTCTCGGGTGGACCAGGACGGCTGGCGCGGTAAGGATCGACTGAACGATGAAAGCAATTTGGAGGCGTGCTGCATCGCCACACGGGGCTGCCAGACCGCTGCTCCAAGCTCCGGCGGAAACAACTGCCATGAAAAAGCTGAGCAACTCGGCGTCTTTTCATTGCACGTCCGACCACGAGGCCATGTTCGGAGTGTCTGTGAGGCAGCGTTCGTTTATTTGATGTTGATTTTCAGCGCTTTAGCAGTCCAGCTAGGTGAGTGCTAATTTTTTCTTGCAATCCTCTTGAAATTGAAAAATCGCAAGACCAGATCATTCGCGCGAGGCGCTCGCGAGGCCTTGCAGCCGCCCGGGCTGATGATCCGCTCGGGCGATGGTGTCAACATTGTTTGTTCATGGAGGAAACATGTCGTTCCGACCGCTTCACGACCGCATTCTCGTTCGCCGGATCGATTCCGAAGAAAAGACCAGGGGCGGGATCATCATTCCCGACACAGCCAAGGAAAAGCCGCAGGAGGGTCAGGTGATTGCCGTTGGCCCTGGCGCGCGCAACGACACCGGCCACATCCAGGCGCTCGATGTCAACGTTGGCGACCGCATTCTGTTCGGAAAATGGTCTGGCACCGAGATCAAGATCAACGGCGAGGATTTGCTGATCATGAAAGAAAGCGATGTCATGGGCATTATCGAAGGCTCGACAGAACAAAAGAGAGCCGCCTGAGTGGCTCTCCGCTATCAATCAAGTCGTCAAACAGGAGTGAAAAATGGCTGCGAAAGATGTCAAATTCAATACTGAAGCCCGTGAAAAGCTGCTGCGTGGCGTCGACATTCTCGCCAACGCCGTGAAGGTAACGCTCGGCCCCAAGGGCCGCAATGTCATCATCGACAAGTCCTTCGGCGCTCCGCGCATCACCAAGGACGGCGTTTCGGTCGCCAAGGAAATCGAGCTGGAAGACAAGTTCGAAAACATGGGCGCCCAGATGGTCCGCGAAGTTGCTTCGAAGACCAGCGACATTGCCGGCGATGGAACAACCACAGCGACGGTCCTCGCTCAGTCCATTGTCAAGGAAGGCGCCAAGGCGGTTGCCTCCGGCATGAACCCGATGGACCTGAAGCGCGGTATCGACCTCGCTGTTGGCGCCATCGTCGCCGAACTGAAGGCTAACGCCCGCAGGATCTCCAACAACTCCGAGATTGCGCAGGTCGGTACGATCTCGGCCAATGGCGATGCCGAAATCGGCCGTTTCCTAGCGGAAGCCATGGAAAAGGTCGGCAATGAAGGCGTTATCACCGTCGAAGAAGCCAAGACCGCTGAAACCGAACTCGAAGTCGTCGAAGGCATGCAGTTCGACCGCGGCTATCTCAGCCCGTACTTCGTCACCAATGCGGACAAGATGCGGGTCGAGTTCGAGGATCCTTATATCCTCATTCATGAGAAGAAGCTCTCGAACCTGCAGGCTATGCTGCCGGTTCTCGAAGCTGTCGTTCAGACCGGCAAGCCGCTCCTCATCATCGCTGAAGACGTCGAAGGCGAAGCTCTTGCTACGCTCGTCGTCAACAAGCTGCGCGGCGGCTTGAAGATTGCTGCTGTCAAGGCTCCGGGCTTCGGCGATCGCCGCAAGGCCATGCTTGAAGACATCGCCATCCTCACGGGGGGGACGGTCATCTCCGAAGACCTCGGCATCAAGCTTGAAAATGTCACGCTCAACATGCTTGGTCGCGCCAAGAAGGTTTCGGTCGAGAAGGAGAACACCACCATCGTCGACGGTTCTGGCTCCAAATCCGAAATCTCCGGTCGCGTTGCGCAGATCAAGGCTCAGATCGAAGAGACCACCTCCGATTACGACCGCGAAAAGCTGCAGGAGCGTCTTGCCAAGCTCGCTGGTGGCGTTGCCGTCATCCGCGTCGGCGGCTCGACCGAAGTCGAAGTGAAGGAAAAGAAAGACCGCGTCGATGACGCGCTTCATGCAACCCGCGCAGCGGTCGAGGAAGGCATCCTGCCCGGTGGCGGCGTGGCACTGCTACGCTCCATCAAGGCGCTCGACGACCTTAAGACCGACAATAGCGATCAGCGCGTCGGCATCGATATCGTTCGTCGCGCGATCGAGGCGCCGGTACGCCAGATTGCCGAAAATGCTGGAGCGGAAGGCTCCGTCATCGTCGGCAAACTGCGCGAGATAAGCGAATTCTCCTACGGCTGGAACGCTCAGACAGGTCAATATGGTGACCTCTTTGCACAGGGCGTTATCGACCCGGCCAAGGTCGTTCGCACCGCGCTTCAGGATGCTTCATCCATTGCTGGTCTTCTTGTCACGACGGAGGCAATGATCGCCGAGAAGCCCAAGAAGGATGGTGCCTCGCCAATGCCAACCAGTCCCGGCATGGACTTCTAAATTAAGATCGTTCGATACTGGCCCGCCCCGACCCGGGCGGGCCTTTTCGGAGGAAATTAGGATGGTTCCAACGATCATGAACCGATCGCAGGTACCGCTGGACTCCCGCGATCTCGAAACCTGCCAGCGCGTTTTCGACGAGATCAGAACCGATCATCAGGTGACAAAGGACAGCGACGAAGCCGAATTGATAGCCAGCCTCATCATCTCGCTTTACCGACAAGGTGTTCGCGACCCCAAGCACCTGCAGTCGATGGTCGAGGTAGCGCGTGGCCTCTTCGAACCGATCGAGCGGTGATAGCTTCACAGTATGAGTTGTCTGGCGCGCGTGCCCTTGTCGAGGCCTTCGCCGTTCCTTGCTTTACCGGATCGATCTTCGCCTGGATGTTTGTTCTCGCTGGCTAACGCTCAAATCGCTCCAGCATCTTTCGCAGCTGGTCGTTTTGAAGTTGAACTTTCTTCGCCAACTGGCTGCGCAGTTGCCGGATCTCGTCATCGAGAGTTAGAAAGTCGTTGGATACGGCAGGAGCCGTCGAGGGCGTCGCCGATTGGATCTCGGTAGAAGCATCTCTCTTACGCAGCGCACGCGCCTTGCGCGACCTCGTGGCCTCCGAAACCGAGACAGGCTCGGGTTGCAAGCCGAGGCCCGTCGTCGGGGCGAGATCATCGATCTTGTTCGCACCAACCGGTTCTTCGACGACCTTAGCAAGATCGGAACCATCGTCAGAGGTGTTTGAATGCAGGTTGCTCGGGTCGGCGGCGTCCCGTGCGGCGTCGGCGGCCGGCGACGATGCGGCTCGCGGCTGCAGGGGAGCCGGCACCCGCGTATCATTGGCTATCGGCGTTTCAGATGTGTCCGTGATGGCTGCGCCATCATTGTCCTTGCCATGTCGCCTCGTCAACCCAACGAGAAATTTCCAAGGGGACGCCACCATCTTTCCTCAACCTCGCGTTTGCTCCCTGCCGTCGAACAGCCCTTGGAAATGCATCGGCCGCGCTCCGATCGCCGCCGATGTCTATAGCCCAGGGAGCAGGATTAAATACGGTCGCCGATAGCCGATCCGCTTGCAGGCTGCCAGTCAGGCAAAATCGTCAGCCAAGACCGAGGCGCTTGCGCAGATCCGCGTTTTCCTGGCGAAGCTTTTGTGCAAGCGACTTGCGCAGCATCTGGTTTTCCTCCTCCAGGCGGACCAGCTCTGCCATGTCGTCCGCAGCCGAGATCGGTGCAGTCTTAGCGGCAGGGGTGGTCTTTGCAGCGCGCGTCTTGCCAACCCGCTTCGCTTTGCCTGCGACATCAGCGGCCATCGGCGTGGTTTTGTCAGTCCGCGCCGGCCTGCCCCGCTTTGGTGGTGCAGCGGCTGGCAGGGTTTCGACCTTGATATCGGCAGTTGCCGTCTCCGGCGCCGCCTTCTTGGTGCGCGGTGCACGCTGCTTTTTTTGCTCCGCCACTATTGCAGTATCGCTGATCACCGGCTCGCTATTGACCGTTGCATTGGTTTCGTTGGCCATAAATCCCTCCTGTGGTGCCAACACCGATGTTGGCTGCTCGAGTGGCGTTGTCAATAAGGGCTTTTGCTTGGGCCCCACCGGCGCTGAAGAAATTGCACTGTCTGCAATCTGATCACCCGCGCCAGCGCCGATGTCAGCACTGATCGCCGCCGAAACAGCTTTGAGATCCAGATTGCCCCAGATCGAGATCGGTTTCGATGTCGGCCGCCGACGACCGGATTTCAATTCAACAACGAAGTTTCGTTGTGGCTTTCTCATGTTGTCAGAACCTTGAACTTGCCGAGGGAGGTGATGCCGACCAGACGCATTGTTGCTTGTCCTTGCCAATAGCCTTGTCAGCGGGGTCAGTCGAGAGGGATGCCACAGAGATGGCGCTTGGATGAGAATATTGGCAGTGGAGGGCCCGTAATTGCATGAATGCCCCATTGCCACCCTGTTTGTGATAAAATCACGCAGGTACAAATAGCAAAAGCAGTTGCGCAAGCTCTCGTGCGGTTCGAATACGACTATTTTCCCTCCGAGCCGCCTACTTGTTTTGTGGCTGCCTTTAGCCTTCCTTCGGACAAGTCCGCCTCATCGGCCAGAATTGCACCGGCTTCATCCAGCAAAACGTCTTTTGCCTTCTTGCGGGCGCTTTCAATGGCAAGATCAGCGCTCAGGCTGCGCTCGTTTGCCTCCAGACCGTCGTCTTCATCAGCATTCTCGCCATCGCTTGCTTGCTTGAGTTCATTTTCTCGAGCAGTCAATTCCTTGCGACGTTCGGCTTCATTGAGAGAGACAACCCCCTTCTCACGCCGCGCCTTCAGGTCGGCAATGTCATCTACGAGACGCTGGAAGTCCGGGTCTTTCGCAACCCGCGAGTCATGGCGGCTTTGCAGTGCCGGCAGCAGCGTCGTTACGGTACCAGCGGGCACATAATTCGCCGGCTTGATCTGTGCCCAGGGCAGAGCGTTGTCATAACTTGTCTCACCAAAATGTGTCGGATCCGAAAGTCCCGGCAAGTTGATATCAGGGGTCACGCCGCGCAGTTGCGTCGTACCGCCATTGATTCTGAAAAATTGGGCGATGGTCACTTTCAGCTCGCCAAATTCGGGCTTGCTGTTACGAACCATCTGATCAAGATCGACGACGGTTTGAACGGTACCCTTGCCGAAACTGGGTTCACCGACAACCACACCTCGACCGTAATCCTGGATTGCTGCAGCAAAAATCTCCGAAGCCGAGGCCGACCCGCGATTGATCAGAACGCCAAGGGGACCAGCCCAGACAGGCGCTGAAAAATCAGCACTTCTCACGGTCACCTTACCGTCGCTGCCGCGTTGCTGAACGACCGGGCCATGACCGATGAACAGGCCGGTCATATCAATCGCCTCGTCCAATGAACCGCCGCCATTGTTGCGCAGATCAATGAGAACGCCGTCCACCCCTTCTTGCTTCAGCTCATTTAAAAGCCTGGCGACATCGCTGCTTGCGCTTTTGTAGTCTTTGTCTCCTCTGTGCTTGGCTTCAAAATCCTCATAGAATGCCGGCAGGGTAATCACCCCGATTTTCCGGGTCGCATCGCCGAGTTTCACGGGCAGCACGACCTTGCTGGCGGCCTGTTTTTCGAGGCTGATCTTATCGCGCACCAGGCTGATAACGCGATGGGTGCCATCTGCTCCAGCATCCGCCGGCAGGATGTCCAAGCGCACGAGAGAGCCTTTTTTTCCTCTAATCAATTGGACGACTTCATCCAGGCGCGTGCCCACCACGTCTTTGATTGCTCCATTCTTGCCCTGTCCGACGCCGGTAATGCGGTCTCCAACCGACAGCTTTCCGGACAGCTGCGCCGGTCCACCAGGCACGAGCTCACGGATCGTCGTGTAGTCGTCACGCTCCTGCAGGACCGCACCGATGCCAAACAGCGAAAGTTTCATCGCGATATTGAAATCGGCCGAAGCATTCGCGCCGAAATAGTCCGTATGCGGGTCGATCGAGTTAGTATAGGCATCCATGAAGGACTGGAAAACGTCGTCGCTTTTGTACTTGTAAATGCGCTCGAGAGCATTTGCGTAACGTTTGTCGAGCGTATCGCGGATGGCGGCGTCGGTTTTGCCGCCCAGTTTCAACCGCAGCCAGTCGCTTTTGACACGCTTGCGCCACAGTTCATTGCTCTCCGCTTCCGATTGTGGCCAAGGAGCTTTGTCGCGCAGCACGGAATAGGTTTCCTGCACCCCGAAATCGACGTCCTGTTTAAGCAGGTCGCGGGCGTATTTCATACGGTCGGCAACACGCTTCTCATAAACGTTGAAGATCGCAAACGGGATCTTCAGGTCCTCTCGAGCGATCCCATCATCGATCGCGCTGCGGTCCGCCATGAACCTGTCGATGTCCGCCTGCAAAAAGAGCACGCGGTCCGGATCAAGCGACTTGATGAACCGATCCATGATCCTCGCCGACAAGGCATCATCGAGTGGAATGGGCTTATAGCTGAACCGCGTGAGAAATTGTGCACTCAACTGAGCCGCTTGTGCCTGTTGCTTTTGCGGCGCCAAAAGCGGCGGCGACGCGACCTCAGCATGTGCGGACGGTACGAGTGCAAGAAATGCACCAAGTAAGACGTATGGTATGCGCATTCAGTGTTGATCCAATTCTTAATGCGGAGTGTCGATATAGGATCTTGGTGAAGCAATTATGGTTTTTTGGCAACCGGATCGATCATGCGCGCCAATTCCTATGCATGAGAATTCGTTTCGTCCGACAAGCAGGACCAACCCAAAGACTGCCATCCCGGCCCGAACGGCTGTCGAACGCCATCGCGCGAACGATCATTACAAGATGATTTCGTTCTCGCTGTCCTGGTTACATGCCGCAGCAAAAAAGATGACCTCTGTGGTGCGATGCTCTCAAAGCCAGGGCCGATCGCCTTGCTTGATGATCACTAACAGGCTCGATGGGCGGCGAACCGCAATGTCATGCCGAAGGTTCAGAGCCGGTCGCGTTCTCCCCTGCCCTCTGCCGATACGCGACAAAAAAGGAAGGATGCACCGCCAGACCCGCAAACGGCTCGTCTCGGGCGGTTCATCGACAGCGCATCGGTCCAGCAAAGTTTGGGTTGACCGTTTTCGATGGTGAGGTGACACTTGAACCCTGTTAAATGGGCAGGAGGAAAATGATGGACGAGCCAGACCGCTGGCGCCATATGGGAAGCGCGCCGAAAGACGGAAGTCGGATCCTCGTCACGATCCGTCCGTCCGAACAGGGTGCGGCAGAAGTTGACCTGGCGTATTGGTCGAACGGCGATCAGTTCGGTGCAGAAGGCTGGCGCGCTTCTGACTCATCGCCCGGGCGCATTGTCGAATACGCCGAGGCGGAATTGAAGTGCTGGATGCCGATGCCTTCGGCTAATCTCAATCGCACCTCAATGCCCTCTCCCTGGGAGGGTGATGACGCCCAAGAACTCGACGGGTCGGGTATTTAAGAACTCGCCTCGCCATTTCGCGGAGGTGATATCCAGCCACGACTGGGTACTATGATTTCCGCGATCACGTCGAGTGCATGTCGATGGCTGCCACAAGCGTTGTTGTCAACGGTAGTAACACAGTGGTCGGGCCCCCCGACAAGGATCCGAATGCTGATGAGCCGCCGTGATGTGGCTCGAGCGGGAACCTCCAAATGTCGATAGTCACGGCTCAAGCTTGATGCACGGAGAGCCGGGTAGCTTCGGCGCGACGAGGGGCATCGATGGGCTCGCCATTCGGGTTTGGTGCCGGCGCGTCTCTTGTGTCCCGGGGTGGATGCTCACATTGATCGGACTGCGGCGCCGGATCCTTTGTGGAAGAACGGCGGACGGGCTGCGCTCTTGGCTCGCGCTTTCCGGGAGTTGCAACTTTCTCAATCATAGGCTCGGCGCTCACGTTTTTTCACAAAGAAGAACTTGTCGGGAGACGCAAGGTTCCGACCGAATGCGAGCATCCTTTTCCTCTCGCCGACCATGAACGTGTAGATTCCGTTCCTCCTTGTTTGTGTCGAAGCCCAGCCACCTAGTCCTTTAGCCCTCGGACACGGGCGGGGTGAAGGATAGTCCCGCCGCAGCGGCGACAGCGGGCACGACCAAGGCCACGGTCGGCGCCACGACGAAGGCGAGTGGCCCTAGCGCGCAGCCAGTGGCGAAGGCGATGACTGCGACGATCATCCGTTTGATGCACGCGGATGCGGCCTCATAGACTGTTCGCCCTTCGCACCTGCAAGGAGATCCGCCAGGTCAAGCATGATCTGCGTCGTCGTCCCCGTCATCAGCGTCGCGGGCGGCGCCTCCGGAAAGTGTGCCCCAAGAACTGCGTTCTGAATCGCCATTGCCGAGACGAGCGTCATACCGACGATCAGCGTCACGAGACTCTCGCTTGCGTCAAACGGACAATGGTAGAGCGCATAGACGGCAACAGCGGCCAGCAATAGCAACTTGACCGCCGGCAGCATTGCCGATGCAAAACCAGCCTTGCATTTAGGTTTTCTGTCGGCCGTAGAGTAGCAGCATGCTTATGATGACTACTCCGTAGATCAACTGGCGGCCGGCTTCTTCAATCTGCATGACTGAGAGGATTGACTGCAGCAGCGTAATCAGGATCACACCCGCAACTGTTCCAAGGTAGGATCCCTTTCCACCGAGGACATGGGTTCCGCCCAAAACAACAGCTGCGATTGATGGCAGCAAATACGCGTCACCCATTGACTGGGAAGCCTTCGATGCATAACCGGCCAGCAATACGCCACCAAGCGCGCTGAGCGATCCCGCAATCACGAAGACGAGCAAGGTGATGCGCCGGGTGTCGATGCCCGACATATAGGCGGCTCGTTCCCGATTTCCAATCGCGTAGAGCGAGCGGCCGAAGGTTGTTCTCGTTAGCAGGAACACGGCGAGAATGCCGACCACGAGCCAAACCGCGACGCCGTTGGGGACAGATGGGATCGTGTAGCCCGTTGCGAGGAGGCGCATCGCTGGAGAGGCCGAATCCTGTGGTGAGAACCCGCCCGTGTAGATCACCATCAGCCCTTGCACGACGGCATTGGTCGCAAGCGTGATGATCATTGAGGGAATGCGCAGATAGGCGACGGCAACTCCATTGACGAGACCAATTGCCGCGCCGCAGGCAATTCCAAAAGGAATGGCAAGAAGCGAGCCGCTGGTTCCATAGGCTGTCGCGGCGCACGCCATCATGGCGCCGGCAGTCACTGTCCATGGAATAGAAAGGTCGATCTGCCCGAGCAAGATGACCATCATCGTACCTGTCGCGATCACGCCAAGGAACGATGCGACCTTCAATTGTTGCAACAGATAGTCCGGCGACAAGAAATTTGAGGAATAGACAGATCCGCCCAACAGCAGGAGCAGAATGCAGCCGAAGGCGATTGCCACAGCAGGATCCCTTCCCCGCAGACGGACGGTAACGATCGATTGTCGCATGCTCGACGCATCCTCGTTCATTGGAACCATTCCAGACGGTTGCGCACCCGCGCCAGCCCGATAGCGCCGACTCCAATCGCCAGCATAAGCACGACACCCTGAAACAAGGGTTGCCAGAGAGGATCGAGATCGAAGACGAAAAGCAGGTCGCCGATGGTGCGGAACGCAAGTGCCCCGAACACGGCTCCGACAGCGCTGCCCTTGCCGCCCGTCAGCGACACACCGCCAAGGACGACCGCAGCAATCGAGTACAGCGTGTAGGCATTTCCACTCGCGAAGGCCGCTTCGCCGGTATAGGAGAAGAAAGTGAGATAAAGCCCGCCCATGGCTGAAAGAAGCCCGGCAAGTGCGTAAGCGGCGAGCTTCGCCCGTTTTAGCGGCATACCGGACATGTAAGCCGCATTTTCTGCGGAGCCTGCCGCATAGGCAGCGCGACCATACACCGATCTGGAGAATGGAACCCAGATCAGAAGGATCGTGGCGGCAAGAACGACCAAGCTCGTAGGGATTATTCCAAAGGCCTTCGCGGTAAACACGTCAGCAAGCGTCTCGTTGATCGAGCCGCCTGGCGTTGGGCGCAGCAGCAACGCCAATCCAAAAAAGATTGCACTCGTAGCAATCGTCGTGACGATTGGCTGAAGTCTCCCGAATATGATTATCAGGCCGTTCAAGGTGCCACTTGCCAGCCCTGCGGCAAGAACGACCCCAATGCCGAAACCCGTCTGTAGCGGCGTTCCGACGACCAACCAGGACGCGAGGCAGTTGCACAGCACCAAGATCATGCCCGCCGAAAGGTCGATCCCGGCAGTGATGACGACAAGACACTGCGCCATTGCAACGAATGCCAATAAAGTCGCTTTATTGGATGCAGTCTGTACGACATTGGCAGTAAAGCCCGCCGGATGGTTGGCGACATAGATCACGAACATGATAACAAAGAGTGCGGCGGCCAGCAGCGTCCCCTTGTGCCGTTCATACCAGAAGTGCCATTCGTCGCGAGTCCCTGTTGTCACTGCGCTATCCTCCGGCCATTCGGCTGGGCGGCGATATTCAAAGCACTCCCGATCAGCTCGCGTTCATTGATATCATCGCCCTCAAGCGTGCGAACGACGGTGCCGTCGTACATGACAAGCACGCGATCGCAACAGCCGATCAATTCGTCGTAGTCGGTGGAATAAAAGATGATAGCTGCGCCACAATCAGCAAGATTTCGCAGCAACTGGTAGATTTCCTGTTTGGTGCCGACGTCGATGCCGCGTGTGGGATCGTTCAGGAGAATGATCTGCGGTCGGTTCATCAGCCATTTCGCAATTACGACCTTCTGCTGGTTCCCTCCGGACAGGCTCGCGACTGGCATGTCGACGGACGCCGCCTTGATCGAAAGAAGTTTGAGGAGTTCGCCGATACGAGCGGTTTCCGCGCGGCGATCGATGATACCGTTGCGTGAGACGCTGCCGAGTGCAGCAATCGAGAGGTTCTCGCGCACGGTCATCGGCAGCATCAACCCCTCGGTCTTTCGATCCTCCGGAATGAGTGCAATGGAAGTGGAGCCGGATTTCGCCCTTTTGGGGCTGGTCAAATGCACGCTGCGACCGTTTATCCGCACGTCACCCTTCACATCGCGAAGTACGCCGAACAGCGCCAGCAAGAGTTCCCGCTGACCCTGCCCGTCCAGGCCGCCTACGCCAACTATTTCACCCGCGCGGGCATCGAATGCGATGTCAGTCAAACGGTCGCTCCAGGAAAGGCCACGGCAGGAAAGAATTGGAGCCATGGCTTCGTCAAGACCCGGTTTGGCTGGAAACACGCTCTTATATTCCCGTCCGATCATCAGTTCGACGACTTGTGTGTCGGTCTTTGTGCCTGCCGGATAGGATTCAATGCTGCGCCCGTTGCGGAACACTGTGCAATCGTCTGCAAGTTCTGCAATCTCGTGCATGCGATGCGAGATGTAGACTAGCGCCAGTCCCTCCGATCGCAGACGCTTCAAAACACCGAAGATCTTCTCGACGTCGGACTTCGTCAGGGCGGATGTCGCCTCGTCCAGGATCATCAACCGAGGTCTGCGGGCGAGGCCCTTTGCAATCTCGACCATCTGCCGACGGGAAAGCGGAAGGTCTTTGACCAGCGACGACGGATGAATGTCGGAAGCGCCGGCCCGTGCCAGGGCCTCCTCGGCGATCCGTCTTTGGGCACGCCGGTCGATCATGCCAAAACGCTGCGGCGGATTGCTGATGACGATGTTGTCGGCAACCGACAGGTCAGGAATAAGTGACAATTCCTGAAAGACCGATACGACCCCCGCCGCAGTTGCCGCCGCAGGCGATGAGAAGGACACATCCTTCCCATCCAGAAACATTCGACCCTCGTCGGGCGCAATGACACCTGCCATGATTTTGATAAGTGTCGATTTTCCGGCGCCGTTTTCACCGAGCACGGCGTGAATCGCGCCGGGTCGGATAGCGATATTGGCTTCCTTGAGGGCGATGACGCCGTCATAGCGCTTGGCCATGCCCTCGATGCGCAACAGCGGTTCTGACAAGATCACGCCCAACCTCCCATCAGGTGCATTCAACCTCAGACTGTGGGCGCCGCAACCCCCACAGTCAATGCCCGGGCGCTTTGCCGCTATTGGTTTTCCTTGGTCTGCCCCATGATCTCCTGGGCGGTGAAATTGATCCCGCACGTGGGGAAGGAGTTGCCTACGAAAAAATTGTCTGACTGATCCGGATAGTAGTCCTGATCCTTCTTGAAGTCCGGGTGCGATACAAGTGCCGTCGGCAGCTTGACGGCCTGAGGAACCACCTGCCCCTGGAGGGCAGCGATCGCCGTCTTGATAGCAACAGCGACCTGGGCTGGACCAGTTCCCGCCGATGAGCACACCAGACCCTCGGCTGCGTGGGCAGCACATAGCTTGCGGAAACCATTTTCCGTCTCGCCGCCAAAGGGCACAAATGGATGTTTCGCATCCATCATCGCCTGAACTACGCCGGTATCACCGCCTTGTGCGGTGATACCGTCAAACGGACCGTTTGTTGCGATAGCGTCAGCGGTCGCTTTTTGGGCAACACCATCGTCCCATTTGCCAACGACCTCGGTCACGTCGAATTTCTTGCCTGCGGCGGCAAGGGTTTCCTTGATGCCGTTATGACGGTCAGTATCAACAGATGTGCCCGCGACACCTCTCACTTCCAAAATCTTGCCGCCGTTCGGCAGGTGTTTGACGAGCCACTCGGCCCAGGTAACGCCGAGGCCCTTTTGGTCGACGTTGACGTTGATCGCGTCCTTCGTGTCCAAGGTATTGTCGAATGCGACCAGGACAACGCCGGCTTCCTTGGCGCGTTTGATCACGGGACCGAAGGCCGTCGGGTTCTGAGCGTTGACGACGATTGCATCGTAGCCCGCGTCTATGAAGTTGTTGATAGCTGAAATCTGCGCCGGGACGTCCTCGCCCGTGGAGACGACTTTGAACTCCTTCAGCACTGCCTTGACGTCCGGCTGGGACGCGTAGGCCTTCGCCGTCTGCACCATCTGGATGCGCCAAGTGTTGGCGATGTAGCCGTTGGCCAGCGCAATGCGATATGGGCCTTCCTTCTTTGGATATTGCAGAAACTGCGTATCGGAGGCCCAGGGCGTCATGCAGCCCGGATCTGCCGCGGGGCCTGTAACGATTTTCGGTTCGGCATAGGCAGCACTGCATGCAAGCGCAAGCATGGGCGCTGAAACTGCAGCTATGCGCGCAGATTTCCGTTTCACATCTCTAAGCATGGATGCTCTCCTCCTCGGGCGGTCCAAGCCGCCTTCCAATATTCTGATTGGTATGCTCGGTCCCAAAGGCTCCCCTCCTTTGCGGCACAGCCGAAAAGTTAACACACATGATAGCGCTGTCAAAGTTTATTTGGTAGCGCTGTCAATTATAGAGTATCTGTTAATACGACTGCAGAATTTGTTCTTTCTTCTTTACTGGATAATGCTTCGATGCGCCGAATAACGCTGGACGACGTTGCAAGCCTGGCGGGTGTCAGCCCGATTACAGTGTCGCGGGTATTGCGAAAACCCGGATCTGTCTCGGAAGCGTTGAGACTGCGTGTCAACAACGCCATTGAAATTCTGGGCTATGTGCCGAATGTTGCGGCGAGCAGATTGGCGTCCTCCCGCACCCACACCATAGGCGTGATTGTGCCAACGCTTTATAATGTCATTTTTGCGGAGTATCTCTTTGCTCTGCATGAGGTTCTGATACCCGCAGGCTTCCAAGTCATTGTCGTCAACAGCCGATACTCGGAAGCCGAGGAGGAGAACGCAATCAAGGCATTGCTTGGCCAGCGGGTGGAAGCCATCGTTATTGCGGGAATTCACCATACCCCGCTATCGCGCCAGCTTCTGAAGCAGGCCCACCTTCCAATCGTCGAGACATTTGAATTGTCCGACGATCCAATCAATCTCAACATTGGCATGTCACAGGAACGCGCCGGTCACATTGCGACCCGCCATCTCATCGACCGAGGATTTCAAAAAATCGCCTTCCTGACCGGCAATCTCGATCACCGTGCTCAGTCGCGGCTTGATGGCTATCACGAGGCAATGGACGAGGTTGGATTAAAAAGCCTGGACATGATTGCCAGCAGACCTCGCCACAGCTCCGTAGCACTCGGATCCGAGCTTTTCGCTGGGATGTACGAGCGCGGAGATCTTCCCGAGGCAGTTTTTTGTACAGACGACAACCTGGCGCTCGGCGCTATGCAGGAGTGCAGAAAGCGCCGCCTGCGCGTGCCCGATGACATTTCGATCATTGGCTTTCATGACCTCGAGTTCTCAGCTTGTGCAGCCCCTTCCCTCTCCTCGATTGCCACTCGTCGCTATGAAACCGGCATGCTGGCGGCTGAGAAGGTTCTCACGGCGCTCGATGCATCCACGCGGCAGGGCGTCCACCAAATCAACCTGGGATTTGCCCTCGTTCCACGCGAAAGCACGTCTGTCGATGGCCGTCGACCGAACCTGCCTTAATCGTCAGGAGACGCTTCGATGCTTAACCAGGATCGCCGGCCCAGCCTTCCTTTGGCCCGAAGGACCTGCCCGCACGTCCTCGGGATGAAGGGAGGGGCGCAAGGACGCTCCCGATAGGACGCAGATCCGGTCATCAGTCGGAAGGGAGAAAATCTGAAAGTTCGGCGCGAAGCGGCGAAAGCCTATTGTTTCAACGGCCGACAGCTCCCTTACGCGTGCTTGTCCATTGGCCTGATCTGCGCCCTATCGCAAGAGCGGCAATGTGACGGAGGAGAAGCGCAACCGCTCCATGAGGACGCTCCTTGGAGAAACGGGCGCGCCGGGCCCTGCCGATTTCACCCAAGCCTGCCGTGGCGAGCTGCGCAATGTGATCGTAACCGCATGGGCCAAAACCCGCTTCGGGGTTCGGTGGAGCGGTGCCTGGTCGAGCGAAGCGGCGACAGGTGCGGCACATAGAGCATGCTTCCTCAGGGAATGCGCTCAAGAAACAAAGCGAACTGCTGCGCCACTTGGTTCTGGGCTCGTGCCAGAACGAACTCTCCGGACTGACGGCGCTTGCACTCGCCCGGTCAACGGTCAGCGTCTCCTCGATTGTTTCCTCAACCCCTCCCATTTTGCCAACCATTGAGCGAGGTCTGCGCGCGCCTCGGATTGCGCCGCCTCATGCGGCGGCGCATTGGCCTGCCTGCTCACGGATGCGCCGCCCAGCCGCGAGTTCACCGCCCTCTTCACTGACCCCAGGTCATTTCGCCCTTGGCGACTTTCGCACCCAGTTCCAGCGAAATCGGCATGGCAGCGTTTGGATAAAGTTTCTCCATAGCGGCGATCAATGCCTTTGAGTCTGCGGCCTTGGCTGCCTCGGCGTCAAATGCGATCAGGTAATCGCGCGTGTAGCTGACGCCGGAAGCATCCGTCGGCCATGTGGACGTGGTGTGACCCGGGACAACGATCTTGGGCTTGCGAGCGAGGATGTCGTCAAGCGCCGCGCGCCAAGCCTTTCGTTCCTCGACTGTCGGAAGATCGGCGACCCAGGGATACATCCCGCCGAAGACCGCCACACCGCCGAACACGGCGTGGAGCGATGGAACCCAGATATAGCGACCGCGATCCTTGACACCCGGCGCCGTAACGATTTCGAGCTTCTCGCCATCAACTGACAGCGTGTTGATGTCGCTCGCTTCCGGGAAAATGAGATCGGAGACCGACTTCGGACCGTTGTCGCCCAGAACAGGCGACCAGGTCTCGATCTTCCCTTCAGCCTTCTTCCTCATCAGTGCGACGGTGTCGGAAGCAGCAAGGATGCGAGCATCCGGAAAGGCCTGATGGACGGGTGCGAGGCCGAAGTAGTAGTCGGGATCGTTCGTGGTGATATAGATTGTGGTCAGGTGCTTGCCGCTGGCCCTGATGGCATCAGCGACAAGCTTACCGTCTAAAAAGCTGAAGCTCGAGTCGATGAGTACCGCTTCGGTCTGCCCGGTAACAAGAACCGGAGCGCGCAGGAAGCCCGCTTCGGTGGCCTTGAACGCCGTCCATGACAGGGGAGACTTCTCTTCCGCGACACCGGATGTGGCGAGAGGGATCAGGATAGCGGCTGCTGTGGCGATCGTTTTGAGCGTGGTGCGTCTGTTGATCATCGTAGATTTCCGAGGTTTGTGGAAAGGGGCAACTCTGGGCTTAAGGCAGAGAGGCGCAGCCGACACCCGAATGATGTCGGCACCGCTGGAGCTGAAGATTCATTTTTGGAAGATTGAATTAGTAACCGACGGTGAACCGCTGCCTGACGTGGGCCGGAGCTTCGATCTCGTCAACCAGTGCAACGGCGAAGTCCTCGAAGGAAATGCTGCTGCCGTGTTGGTTCGTCAGCAGTTCGTCCTTGCCGAGGCGGAAGGTGCCGCTCCGATCGCCGGGGACGAATGCGGCCGAAGGCGACAGGAAGGTCCAGTCGAGATCGTTTTCGCCCTTGAGCTTGTTAAGATAGTCGACGCCGCCCTGCGCTTCGGATTTGTAGATTTCGGGGAATTGCGGCGTGTTCACGAGGAGGACGCCCGGAGCGACTTCAAGGCTGCCTGCCCCACCCACCACATAGTAGCGACGAACGCCGGAGGCCTTGACGGCGCCGATCAGCTTGTCCGGACTGGCGGAGAAATGCACCGAACTGATGACCGCGTCATGACCATTGAGAATCTCTGCTAGAGCTTCAGGTGCACCGATATCGCCTGCGGCGGCGGCAACGTTCGGCAGCGATGCGACCCTGGACGGATCTCGGGCAATTGCCGTGACGATGTGGCCGCGAGCGGACAATTCGGACAGGATGCGGGAGCCGGCCTGGCCGGAAGCTCCGACAAGAGCAATTTTCATGATGGTACTCCTAGTTGGGATGGATGGTTCAGGCGGCTGCAGAGAGCTCGTCGAGCGTTGCAACGACGCGCGCCGGACCGTGATAGAGATCCTCGCCATTGAGGACATGGGGCTTGCCGTTGACGATCGCGACGAGTTGCGGAACTCCGCGAATGCCGAGGATGTTCATTTGACGCTGGCTATCTTCCATGCGCTTCAGCGTGCGCTCCCTCAGATCGGCGTCGCTCCGAAGCCTTTCGTCGAACGTCTCGGCGGTCAGTTCGATGCCGTGCTCTGCGGCTACCCGAGCAGTAACCTTCGCGACCTCATGCGGATTGGACGTGTCACGCCCTTCGACATAGCGAGCAATCTGAACGGCATGCAGGAAACGAGGCTCGATCGTCATATCACTTTCGCCAAGGGCGGTGAGCGCAAGCGTGGCAGGCCCTGAATCGAAGATCCCGTTTGGGGCCAGCAGGACGTTCCGAAGGTATTCTTCGGAAAAACGCTGCCCCGTCAGGCTCTGGATCCGCTGGTCGTTGCGCCAGGCGTGGTCAGCGATCGACGAGATCGGCCGCCCGCCGACGAACAATCCGGACGGGCGCATCTTGAGCTTGTCTGCGAACTTATCGGCGAGGCCAGCGAGTGCTGGTGCGCTTGCGTAGCACCAGCCGCAGAAAGGGTCGAAAAAATATTGAAGTTCGATGTCGGTGGTCACTGCGATCTCCTTGTGTTGAGGAGAATGTAATGTTGCAGAGTTCAAAGATAAACGTCACTATGGTCCACACAATGTTGCATGGATCGAGCAAATAGATGGACCGGATAATCGCTTCAAAAGTTCTGTTGAAGACCATCGAGCGCGGAAGCGCTTCCGGCGCGGCCGAGGAGCTCGGCATGTCTCGAGCGATGGCGTCGCGTTATATAGCGTGCATCGAAGACTGGTCGGGAACCCGGCTTCTCCACCGCACCACGCGACAGCTCAGCTTGACGTCCGCCGGTGAACGCGTTCTCGAGTTGTGTAAGGAAATCGTCCGCGTTGCCGACGCGGTGACGGAGGTCGCCAAGCATGCCGATACTCCGCACGGTCCCCTTCGGGTGACGGCACCGAGCATCCTCGCCGAAGCACAGCTCGTCCCGCTTCTTTCCGAATTTGCGGACGTCTATCCGCGCATCAAAGTCGATTTGCAGGTTTCCGATCGGGCGGTCGACCTGGTGCAGGATCGCATCGATGTGGCGATACGGATCGCCAACCACCTCGACCCATCCCTGATCGCGAAAAGGCTGGGACAGTGCCCGTCGCGGCTCTACGCGTCACCAGGTTATCTTAAGGAATTCGGAACTCCATCAGGACCGGAGGATCTCGACGGCCATAGGTGTCTCACCTACACCCGCCTTGGCGGAGCGGAATGGTCGCTGAAGAATCTCGGGACGCAGCTCGTCGTTGCTGTGGGGGGAGCTTTCCAGACCAACGACGCCGTCGCGCTCCGACGTGCCGCGCTGTCCGGCCTGGGCATCGCGATGCTTCCATGTTTCGCCGCCGATCAGGAGGTTGATGCGGGTAGGCTGGCGGTTGTCTTGCCGGAGTGGGAGCCGAGCACCCTTGGAATCTATGCTCTCTATGTTTCCCGAAGGCATCTCCCGATGGCAGCACGGGCGCTTATCGATTTCTTGGAAGCGCGGCTACCGGACGAATAGGACCTTCGAGCTCAGATTGCGCCCGCCAGGTCGCAGGATGATCTCATCAGAAAGCCAATTGTACCTTCATTGATTTTGCTCTGTCGGCTGCAGTTTCGAAGGCCTTGAGGGCGTCGTTGATGGGGAAGATGGCTGTGAGCAGCGGTATGAGGTCGACGCGGCGCTTGACGATCAGGTCGACGGCGAGGCCGAATTCCTCGTGGAAGCGGAAGGTGCCCTTCATCTCGATTTCCTTGACGAACACGGTCAATCGGCTTGCAATATTCGTTTTCTACTTCTCTTGGACGGCCCTTGGGCCACCCTCATAATTCGAGAGCTTCTGCGCGCCCGCTGCGTTTCACGGGAATGAGGAGTTTGAAAAGCGTCAGCGCTCATACGCTTACGCACCGGCTGAAGCGGTTTGAAGAAAACGGCATCGTGACACGCACGGCATACGCTGAGACTTCTCCGCGGGTCGTGTACGAATTGACGTCGCTGGGAAAATCACTGGAGCCAATCTTGCTCAACATGAACAGCTGAAAGGACAACTCAATTGCAGGTCCGTCCGGCTCATCGAGCGTGTCCGCAATGAGGGTACATGGCGCAATCGGATGCCGACGCCGCTCCGAACGAAATGACGGAAGGCGATCTTGAGACTGCCGTACTTTGGCGCGCGCGTTGATCGCAAAGCGTTTCGTATCAATCCAATCTGTCTGAGCAGTTGAGGGATACGAACCGCCGTTCGGCGGGCAAGAATCTTCTTAACATCAACGACTTCGGACATCATAGGAATAGCGGGTCATTGAAGATCACAGCTTTTGCATCTGATGACTTTGCCGCCAGCTGCAGCCGGCGCAAACCTGGTCAACTGTCCGGGAGCACCGTTATCATTAGCGCAGCAGCACCTGCGATGTTTATTTTCCCCAGCCGTTTCAATGGAGTTCCGCGAGTGAAGGCGTCCTCGACGCCGTCAGATGGGCAGCCGGAGGACGAGCCACAATCATTTTCGGCAGAGTCATATTGGCCGTAATTCGCAACTCTGATTTATGATTTGCGGTAATGATGACCTCGCCCTTCTATCGAAACTGCCCTTGAGCGCGCGTGTTAGAGTGCGCCGGCTTTCAGATGTTGGAGAGCGTCCCGACACTTGAAAAGCCTGAAATCGCCTAAGAAGAGGCGACGCCGAAGCGATCTGTAGCGACGTCCAATCGAATTGCTCGGGCACTCCCGAGTAATTCGATGCCGCTCCGATCTGTGTTCGGCGGCAGAATATCTTCCGGCCGCCGGCCGCCGAGCGAGCCAACCTCGCGGCCACGCCGTTCGCCGCTCTTTTCACTGACCCCAGGTCATTTCGCCCTTGGCGACTTTCGCACCCAGTTCCAGCGAAATCGGCATGGGCAGCGTTTGGATAAAGTTTCTCCATAGCGGCGATCAATGCCTTTGAGGCTGCGGCCTTGGCTGCCTCGGCGTCAAATGCGATCAGGTAATCACGGGTGTAGCTGACGCTGGAAGCATCCGTCGGCCATGTGGACGTGGTGTGACCCGGGACAACGATCTTGGGCTTGCGAGCGAGGATGTCGTCAAGCGCCGCGCGCCAAGCGTTTCGTTCCTCGACTGTCGGAAGATCGACGACCCAGGGATACATGCCGCCGAAGACCGCCACACCGCCGAACACGGCGTGGAGCGATGGAACCCAGATATAGCGACCGCGATCCTTGAGGCCGGGCGCGGTGATGATTTCCAGCTTCTCGCCATCAACTGACAGCGTGTTGATGTCGCTCGCTTCCGGGAAAATGAGATCGGAGACCGACTTCGGACCGTTGTCGCCCAGAACAGGCGACCAGGTCTTGATCTTGCCTTCAGCCTTCTTCCTCATCAGTGCGACGGTGTCGGAAGCAGCAAGGATGCGAGCATCCGGAAAGGCCTGATGGACGGGTGGCGAGGCCGAAGTAGTAGTCGGGATCGTTCGTGGTGATATAGATTGTGGTCAGGTGCTTGCCGCTGGCCCTGATGGCATGAACGACAAGCTTACCGTCTAAAAAGCTGAAGCTCGAGTCGATAAGTACCGCTTCGGTCTGCCCGGTAACAAGAACCGGAGCACGCAGGACGCCCGCTTCGGTGGCCTTGAACGCCGTCCGTCCTCACGATCGTGCCGACCTTCAGTTCGCGCATCCGTATCTTCAGATGTCGATTTAGTCAAACAAATTGATACCCCAGCAGATCTTTCTAAGAGATATGATCTGTTTCCAGACCTCCTTAACGCGCCATGGCCGGCGAAGGAGCATTCCGGTAAATTTTTCTCTTCGATACATGACTTGTTAAAGCCGGCCCTATTCCCGCTCGCTCTGGTGCAGAAACAATGGAACGTGCCCAAACAAGACCTTTCATCACGCCACTTCATCAAAAAAACCCGGAATTCGGCGAGCTGCATGCCGATCACATCGAAGCGGGTGCTGGACAACGTCCGCGCCCGCTTGCTCATCTACTGTAAGCCGCCACCGATCCTGAATGGCCGCATCGATTGGACAGCGATCGATCAGGCCTGCTAGGTTCATTCATGCGTAGCGCAGCAAAGCCTCGATCTCCGCGCGCGACGGCATGGCGGGGGCTGTGCCCTGCCGGGTTACGGCGATCGCTGCAGTCGCGCAGCCGAAACGGATGGCCGCGACCGCCGCATGTCCTTCTGAGGTCGCCGTCGCAAAGCCGCCCAGAAACGCGTCTCCGGCGCCAGTTGTGTCGATGGGATTGCCCGCCGAGAATGCAGGTACGAATTCGCTCTGTCCCGCCGTGTGATAGAGCGCGCCGCGTGCGCCGAGCGTGATGATAGCTGCACGCGCGCCACGCTTTACAAGGATGTCGGCGGCCGCGCGCGCTTGTTCATCGCTTTCGATCGCATGGCCCACCAGTTCGGCTGCTTCCACCTCGTTCGGTACGATGAAATCGCATAAGCCATAGATGCTGTCCGGAATGGTGTGGGCGGGTGCTGGGTTGAAAATCGTCGTGACACCTGCCTTTTTTGCTATCGACAGGCCATGCATGGCCGCATCGAGCGGCTGTTCGAGCTGCGTCATGAAAATGGCCGCACCTTCGATCTCGCCCCGGCTCGCGTCGACATCTTCGATGCCGATCAGCCCCGCCGCACCAGGCACGACAATGATTGCATTATCGCCGCTCACTTCGTCGACAAAGATGAAAGCGGCGCCCGTGGAAACGCCCTCCATTTTCACAACATTCGCTTTGAGGCCCGCCGCCTTATAAGCAGCAAGGGCCATCTCACCGAACGGGTCATTGCCGACACGCGAAATGAACGTCACCTTGCCGCCGGCCCTGGCCGCGGCAATCGCTTGGTTGGAGCCCTTGCCTCCCGGGCCGAGTGTGAAACCAGATCCCATCAGCGTCTCGGCGATGTGGGGCAGGCGCTTGGCCTTGTAGGCAGTGTCAGCGGCAAAAATGCCCAGAATGACAATTCCGCTTTTTTCGCTCATCTGACGACCTCCTCCGCTGGAATGACGCCTTTGGTTAGGAGGAAGCATCCGTAGAACCGCAGCTCGCCCGTTGCAATGACGCAATAGGCCTTCTTGGCGATGTCATAAAATGCCATCCGTTCGATTGGATACATGGGCGAAGGCTTGGCTTCCACACGGTCGACAATGGCTTGGACCTCCTGTTGGATCGACGGAATTTCATGCGGCTTGCCGATCACTTCCATGCGCCCCACCGAAGGCTGGATCGGCGTGTCGAGGGGCAAGACGGAAAGGATCGCATCAACCGCCTGAGGCGCGGGGATGTTTTCCATGGTCAGCAGCTTACCCAGGCGGGTCTCGCGGGCTATCGATTCCGATGGAAAGTTCATGTCGGAAATGACGAGATAGTCGCCGTGTCCCATCTTGCAAAGCGCTTGAAGAATGTCGCCGTTGAGTTCGGCCCGAATTCCCTTAAGCATTGATTTTCCATCCTTTCCTGATAGCCGGAAAACCGGCTGTGTGCTTCAATTTGTATGGCTGACAACAGTCTTCAGTTGGGGGCATGGCCCGCTCGAACCGCGTACAATCAGTGAACCGTCAACCATTTCGTCTCCGCTGCCCGGGGGTTCATCAAGGAGCAGACCAACCGCACGGCGTGCCAGCATATCGGCCGGCTGGCGTATTGTCGTCAGCCGCGGCACGACAAGATTGGCGAGCGAGATGTCGTCAAAACCCGTAACCGAGAGCTTTCGCGGCACGTCAATCTTCAGGTCCCGGGCAGCGCGTAGCGCGCCGATAGCCTGCTGGTCGCTGGCAGCCGCAATCGCCGTTGGACGACCGAGCGTCGGGCGCGAGAGCAGCTCGCGAGCAATTCGTTCACCGGAATCGTAATCGAATTTGCCATGAACGATTTCGAGTTCAACGGGTTCGCCAATCTTGCCAAAGCGCGCGATTTTGCTCACGAAGCCCTCCTGGCGCATGCGCCCGGCCTCGGTATTGGCCGGGCCGGCGATGTAGGTGATGCGGCGGTGACCGAGCCCATAGAGATGATCCGCGATCAGCGCAGCCGCTTGCGCATGGTTGGTCGATACCAGCGGAAAGGCGCCGAAGCGCCTATCCAGCGATATGATCGGAACCGGTGCTTCAAAGTGCAGGCCCGGGCTGTCGCTTGAAGCCACCACGATGATACCGCGCACCGACCGGTCGAGAAAAGCCATCACGTGGCTCTGTTCCGCCTCGCGATCGTCATGCGAGCTTGCAAGCATGAGGCTATGCCCGCATTCAAGCGACGCCCGCTCCACGCTTGCCGCAAGCTGCGCGAAGAAGGGATTGGTAATGTCAGGAACAATGAGACCTATGACATTCGTTCTGTTGGTGCGCAGGGCTCTCGCCGTCACATTCGGCCGGTAACCCAACGCAGAAATGGCGCCGTTTACCTTTTCGCGCAAGATGGGTTTGACCGCGGTTTCGCCAGAAAGCACACGTGAAACGGTGCCCACGGATACGCCCGCATATTCGGCGACATCCTTGACGGTGGGCATCTTTGACATTGCCTACGTCCCGCAGCTACTTCACCGCGCCGGCGGTCATTCCGGCGATAATGTGCTTTTCCAGCACGACACCGACAAAGACCAGCGGAAGGATGCCGGCGGTGGAAAGGGCGGCCATCGACCACCAATTGATGCCCTGGCTGCCTGTCTGGCTGGCAATCATGACAGGGAGTGTATTGGTATTGGTCGAGGTCAGCAGTGCTGCGAAGAAATACTCATTCCAGCACAGGATCAGCGCCAGCAGAAACGCGGCCACCATCCCCGGCAGGACAAGGGGCACGATGATACGGCCAAATGCGCCCCAGATCGATAGGCCATCAACGAGCGCAGCCTCCTCTAGCTCGACGGGCACCGTGGCGAATTGGTCGCGCATAATCCAGACGACGATCGGCAGAACCATCAGCGTATAGACGGCAATCATGCCTGCATAGGTGTCAAGCAGCGCCAGTTGCTTGTAGAGAACCAGAAATGGCAGGGCGAGGACGACCGGCGGCATAATGAGCTGCGACAGAAAGAAAAAGGAAATATCGGAGTTGCGCATATAGCCGAACTTGTAGGAAAAGCGGCTGAGGCCGTAGGCGGCGAGTGATCCTAGCACGACTGCGAGAGCCGATGCCGTGACGGATATGATGACGCTATTCCAGAGCCTGCGCATAAACTCGTCACGTACCGTCGAAATTTGGAAAATCGTATCGGGGGAAAGCCCGAGTGAACGCCAGCCGAGCCAGCTGGGGGAAAAGTTGAACCAAGGGATGAGATTGCCACGCATGACATCTGCGGCAGTTTTGAACGAGGTCGATACGGTCCAAAACAGCGGAAAGATGCAGACAAAGGTCCAGACGACGAGCAGGCCGTAGACGACCAAACGCATGGCCCACCACCGAACGCGCTGGCCTCTTGCGTATTTTTCGAAATCGATCGACGTCATTAGAGCCTTCCTGTCATACGCTTCACGATACGGTCAGAAGCCTTCATGAGCCCGGTCATGCCGAAGACGATGATCGCCAGATAAACCAGTGCGAGCAGCGTGCCATAGCCGACATTCGAACGGTCGCGGTATTCGCGATAGATGAAGCTGGTGACGGAATCGGTCGCCCCGCCCGGACCGCCGGCAGTCACCGTGATGATGATGTCGGCAAGCTTCAGTTTGAAGATTATGCGG
This sequence comes from Rhizobium sp. R711, assembly GCF_002211365.1. Classification (GTDB taxonomy): domain Bacteria; phylum Pseudomonadota; class Alphaproteobacteria; order Rhizobiales; family Rhizobiaceae; genus Rhizobium. The sequence goes on from NZ_LOKZ01000001.1 coordinate 462,607, forward strand.
ATCATCACCGTCGTCACGGAAACCGGAAGCATGAGCGGGAAAATGACTTGCCAGAAGCGTTGCCACTTTGTGGCGCCATCAACCTCCGCCGCTTCCAACACCTCCCTCGACAAGGCCTGCAACCCGGCAAGCAGCATGATCATCATAAAGGGAATGAAGGTCCAAGCATCCATTATCATGATGGAAATCCTTGCCGTCAGCGGGTCGCCGAAGAATGAGGGATTTTCCCAGCCGAGCCATCGCGCGAAACGGGCGACGGGGCCGAATCGGGTCTCCAACATCGATTTGCCGACCATCCAGCTCACCGCCACCGGCGAGAGCATCAACGGCACAAGGAATGTTACGCGCCAAAATTTGCGGGCAACGATTTCCTGATTGAGAAGCAGCGCTAAGCCGAACGCAATCGCATATTCGACCGCGATCGCCAGGCAATAAATGACCATGTTGAGCAAGGCGTTGACATAGAACGGATCCGTGATCATACGGCGCGCATTGTCGAGCCCGTTGAAGCGCCGACCGGTCGATGAGGCAAGATTCCAGTCAGAAAAGCCGATCCAAAGTGCAAAGAGCAGCGGGAATACCACCATCGACACGACGAACAGTGCCGCCGGCAGAACAAAAAGCGCCTTCTTGCCGGCCTCGCCGTAAATCACGACACGGGTGACACAAAGAACTGTGGCCCAGAGAAAATACGCATAAAGAACGGGTCGCCAGTTCTCAAAGCCCCAGCCGATCCAGCTCAACTCATGGAAAGCCTGCAACACAAAGGAAGAGATGAACCATATGGCGCTCAACCAGAGAGCCGTGCGGCCCCAGAAACGACGGCTCGTGGAAATTAGGCCGGCCTCGACCGTGTGAAGCAGATCGCCTTGGATTGTCGACATGATATTCCTCGCCCCGCAGAATGGGCGCTGGCGAAATCGCTTCCGCTCCGCCAGCGCGTTTTCTTCAACCAGTCAGCCCCAGGCTCGCCCGGTAGAGTTTCAGCTGGTTATCGCGGCCGATCTGGTCGGTAATCTTTTCCCACGCGGCGGCAATCGCATCCGCGGTTTCCTGGGCCGACTTGTACTTTCCGGCATAGCCCTTTGCCAGTTCATCTTCGGCAACGGAATAATATTGGAAGATGCCGGGGATACGCGGTTCGATGGCGGCGTTCGGATGGTTGTAGCTGTCGGCGTTCGAACCCAGATAGTCCTCGATATAGGCGCGATCGTAGCCCGCCTTTTCCCATTCGTCATAATTGAAGTTGGATTGACGATAGGGTTGGAAGCCGGACGGATAGGCCGACGTCCACAGGGACAGATCCTTGCCGCCGAGATGGGCGGCAGCTGACCAGGCGGCCTTACGTTTCTTCTCGTCGCTGGAAACCCGCTTGGTGACATAAATGCCCCAGCCGAGATATGCCATGTTCGGCGCTTCGTTGTATTTGTCTTCCCACTGCCCGGTCTTGCGGTTGTAGACGCGGTCCGAACCGCGATTAATGCCAAACCCGACCACATTGCCCACGACGGACGTATCCGAGGTGCGCGCGCTGGAACCGACGTCGCCCCACCACATCAGCATGGAGCCAGTGCCTGCCAGGAACTGTGAGAAGGCGGTGGTGCCGGGATCCGCATTGATCTGGTCAGCCGGATATGCCTTGGCAGCAATCAGATCCAGGACATCCTGGATCGCCTGGACCCATGCAGGGTTATTCACCAACGGCTTCATGTTTTCGGGATCGAACAGCCAGACGGGATCACCCGGATATTTGGCATAAGCCGTCGCCCGGTTCTCGATGAAGTAGAAACCGAAACCGCCCCAACCCTTGAGAGGGTCAAGGTAGCCGTAGGCCGGTTGGCCGGTCAGCGGGTCGATCTTGCCGATTAGCGCCTTGGAAGCAGCGTCGACTTCCTGCCACGTCTTCGGGGGCTTGGCCATGCCGCTGATCGAGCCTTCGCCGAAGTAATCCTTGCGATAGGCGAAGGTGTGACAATCGCCGTCGATGGTCACGCGATAGGTCTTGCCATCCCAGGTGCCGACCGGTGGTTTCAGGTAACTCACCAGGTCGTCGGACTCAATCTGCTTTCCGACCCAATCCGGCATCTCGTCCAAAAGCCCGCGGCCTGCAGTATCACCTTCAAAGGGCGCGCCCATTTCCAGTATGTCGAAATCAACCGTGCCGGTTGCAATCGACTGCTGAAGACGGGCATTGTAGTCGGCCTGAGCAAGGTCGATCCAATTGATCTTGGCGCCTGTATAAGCTTCCCACGGCTTTAGGAAGCCACGGAAGAGGAAGTTGTGGAGGTTCTGGTTGTTGAGACCCATAAAGGTCAGCTCGACACCGGCAAATTCGCCCTGCTTGACATTGGTCTTGGTCGGGCCGAGGCAGAGTTCGCCCACCTTCTGCCAGTCTGCATCCGTTGGCGAACCCTTGCCAACACCTGGAATTTGCAGGATCTGCGCGCGTACATCGTCGGCCGCGAAGGCCATGCCGGGAACTCCGGCCAATGCGCTCGACACGCCGAGCATGGCGGCGGCGCTCGCGGTTCCGCGCAAGACGTCGCGGCGACTTGCCTGACGGCGCATCAATGCATCGTATATTTCGATTTTCATGTCATCCTCCTCCACGTTTGTTTGCGCTGCCGCCTGATCGGCTTTTGCCGGCCCGGCTGCGCCAGCTTTTAAGGCTGGCCTCCTGCAGAACTATCTGGTAAGCAGGAAATGAAACGTTTCATATCCTGATTTCGGAAACCGCTCCTCTCGGTCTCCTGTTCGAGGATGAGGCGGCGGCCGGCAAAAGTCAATAAGAAATGAAACGTTTCATGGAGGAGATCGCCGGGTGCTTTTGAGGCAGAGGGTCGGGTCGCTTTACCCGGTTCGATGATCGAAAAAACCGGCGGCACGGCGATGCGTATTCCCGCGACTGTTTCTCAAGAGTAGTCGCCGGACAAGCAAGTGGGAGCGAGATGGCTGAGGTCAATATTTCAGGTGCACAGAAAGCTTATGGCGGCCTAAATGTCCTGCATGGAGTCGACATAGAAATTCGCGACGGGGAGTTTGTGGTGCTCGTCGGCCCGTCTGGTTGCGGCAAATCGACTCTGTTGCGCATGGTTGCAGGGCTTGAAAGCATCACCGGCGGAACGATTTCGATCGGGGGAAGGACCGTCAACAATCTCCCCCCGAAAGATCGCGATATCGCGATGGTTTTCCAGAGCTATGCGCTCTACCCGCACAAGACGGTTGCTGAAAACATGGTCTTCGCGCTGCGCCTGCAAAGGCAGCCAGCCGACGTCATTCAGCAGCGTCTGCAAGCGGCGGCCGAAACGCTCGACCTCGTCCCCTACCTGGACCGGTATCCGCGTCAGCTTTCGGGCGGTCAGCGGCAACGCGTGGCGATGGGCAGAGCCATCGTCAGGTCGCCGCAAGTGTTCCTGTTCGACGAGCCTCTGTCGAATCTCGACGCGAAACTGCGCGTCCAGATGCGCAAGGAGATCAAGGAGCTGCACCAGCGGCTGAAGACCACCACCATCTATGTCACCCATGACCAGGTCGAAGCGATGACCATGGCCGACAAGATCGTCGTAATGCAGCGCGGCAATGTCGAGCAGATCGGCACACCGCTGGAACTTTACGATCGTCCCGGCAACACGTTCGTCGCAACCTTCATCGGCTCGCCCTCGATGAATCTTCTGGCGGGTCGGTACAAGGCCGATGGCGCAATCTTCGTCACCGAGACCGGCGACGAGATCGCACTCGGCTTCACCCCGAACGCTTCCGACGGCCAGTCCGTGCTCCTGGGCGTCCGGCCGGAACACCTGTCGCTTAATGAAAGCGGATTGACGGCGTCCGTCAACGTCACCGAGCCCACTGGTCATGAGACGATGGTTTTCCTGCGCTACGGGCCGGGCGAGCTTGTCGCGGTATTTTCCGAACGCCACGATTTTGAACAGGGCCAAGTTGTGACGATAGCGCCCCGCGTCGGCAAGCTTCATCTTTTTGATGCGACGTCGGGCAAGACGCTGCGGCCCGGTTGAGCGCAGGACTTTTCGGGCACCCCCGGCAATCGGACTCACATTGCACCCCCATGGCAGCAAACAGCGCGCGGTCCATATCGGCGTCTTGCCGCAGGTCCCTTTTTGGGGAGCAGACTTGCCGGCGTTGATCAATTGGCGCTCGGAACCGGGATCGCAAGAAAGGTCAGCACCTTCCCTGGTCGGCGTGGGCGATGCCGCCCGCCGACATCCGACTGACATATGAATTGCGTTGAGTTGCCAAAGATTGCCGTTCGTGGCTTGCGAAAGCATGCCTGGGCCCGGAAAACAGTGCGGGTGCGATGTTGGCAGTCGACGTAGTGGACGTCTCTCCGTAATGGTTCGCGCGTCCAAAAGATCTCCAGCGCAAGCAACTGCACGCTGCGCAACGTTTTCATGGGGCCACTTCCCTTTTGTGAACCGGCACGATCAGTGGAACTCTCCTCGTCTGAGTTTATCGGAATTGACTACTGCCAGGACGCGCTGAAGCGCAGTTTAGGACAGACCCGCGATCGTCCTGGCCGCCTGTTGCGCCTACATTATAACCGCTTACTTACTGTGCACTGCACAAATAAGCGCTCTCGCGGTTACGGCTCCGGCACATATCGCACAAAATTTCTTCATCGTACAAGTGTGCATAGAAATTAGGCAATCGCGAGATTGTCAGATTCCATGTTTAGTTTCAAATGGTTATCCGTCGGCATTGAAACTGGCATGATCGTTGCAAGTTCCGAGGTGCACCGGTCAACGGCGACCGGGGCGGACAGGCGCTGCACAAGCGCCTGCGCTCGACACCGACGTCGCGAGGTTTTTGAAGTCCGGGATTTGTTCCAACGGACGCAATTTCCTGCGGCGTTTTTTTGTGTCCAGATTCGGCCAGCAGAGGGAACCGGCGCATGACAAAGAATACGACGACTGGCATTTCGACAATCGGCCTCACCCGCCGCAGCATACTCAAAACGACTGCAACGGCTGCGCTTGTCGGCGCCGTCAGGACTGCGTTTCCATCCGGCGCATTCGCCGCTGGGGCAGGTCCTGAAGTGAACGGCGTCAAGCTTGGCTTTATCGCCCTTACGGATTCCGCACCACTTATCATCGCCAAGGAAAAGGGCTTCTTCGACAAGCACGGCATTCCGGAAACGGACGTCGCCAAACAGGCGTCCTGGGGAGCGACGCGCGACAATCTGGTGCTCGGCGGTGCCGCCAACGGGATCGATGGCGCTCACATCCTGTCGCCACTTCCATATCTCATGCATACCGGTAAGGTGACGCAGAACAACAAGCCGGTGCCGATGGCGATCCTCGCCCGGCTCAATCTCGACAGTCAGGGCATTTCCGTCGCCAAGGAATATGCCGAAACCGGCGTACAGCTCGACGCCTCCAAGCTGAAGGCGGCATTCGAAAAGAAGAGGGCGGAAGGCAAGGAAGTCAAGGCTGCCATGACTTTCCCCGGAGGCACCCACGACCTCTGGATCCGGTACTGGCTCGCCGCCGGCGGAATCGACCCGAACAAGGACGTGTCAACCATCGTCGTGCCGCCGCCGCAGATGGTCGCCAACATGAAGGTCGGCAACATGGACGTGTTCTGCGTGGGCGAACCGTGGAACGAGCAGCTCGTCAACCAGGGCATCGGCTTCACCGCCGCGACCACCGGCGAACTCTGGAAGGGTCATCCGGAAAAGGCGCTTGGGATGCGCGCCGACTGGATCGAAAAGAACCCCAACGCCACCAAGGCCCTGCTGATGGCTGTCATGGAAGCCCAGCAGTGGTGCGACAGCGTGGACAACAAGGCGGAGATGGCCGACATCCTCGGAAAGCGCCAGTGGTTCAACGTTCCCACGAAGGATGTGCTAGGCCGCCTCAAGGGCGATATCAATTATGGCAACGGCCGCGAGGTCAAAGGCACCGACCTCTATATGAAGTTCTGGAAGGACGGCGCCTCCTACCCATTCAAGAGCCACGATACTTGGTTCATGACGGAAAACATCCGATGGGGAAATCTGCCTGCGAATACCGACATCAAGGCACTGGTCAATGAGGTCAACCGCGACGACATCTGGCGTGCGGCAGCCAGGGATCTCGGCGTTGCCGCAGCCGACATTCCCGCATCGTCATCGCGCGGCAAGGAGACCTTCTTCGACGGCAAGGTTTTCGACCCTGAAAATCCCTTAGCCTATCTCGACAGCCTTTCGATCAAGGCTGTCTCCTGAGCCCGCCTTCGGCGCGCGACGAGCGCGCCGGCCTGTCTTCAGATAAGGAGCGCCTCGATGTCCGCCCTGGCAAGTAAACAAAATTCCTCCACGGCTGCCTGCGCCAAGCCGGCGGCAAGCGTCGTACCGTTTTCCCGCAGGCGTGGATTGCAGATCGACCTTCGTCGTGCGGGGCTGACGGCGCTTCGCAATGTCGTCCCGCCAGCCGTGGTGCTGGCACTCATCCTGCTCGTCTGGCAGGTGCTCTGTTCTTCGACGCAGGCGTCTTTACCCACCCCGTACCAGGTCTGGCAGGAGAGCTATGATCTGATCATCTATCCCTTCTTCAACAACGGATCGCAGGATATCGGGCTCGGCTGGCGCGTGCTCATCTCGCTGCAACGCGTCGCTTACGGCTTCGGGCTTGCCGGGATTATTGGCGTCGTCATCGGTGCCATCATCGGCCAGTCGGTCTGGGCCATGCGCGGCCTCGATCCGATCTTCCAGGTGCTGCGCACGGTTCCGCCACTCGCCTGGCTACCGCTGTCGCTTGCAGCCTTTCAGGATTCCAACCCGTCGGCGATCTTCGTTATCTTCATCACTTCGATCTGGCCTGTCATTATCAACACAGCCGTCGGCGTACGCAACATTCCGCAGGACTATCGCAACGTGGCCGAAGTGCTACGCCTCAACCAGTTCGAATTCTTCTGGAAGATCATGCTGCCTTCGGCAGCGCCTTACATCTTCACCGGCCTCAGGATCGGCGTCGGCCTCTCCTGGCTTGCCATCGTCGCGGCCGAAATGCTGACCGGCGGCGTCGGCATCGGCTTCTTCATCTGGGACGCGTGGAACTCGTCGCGCCTTCCCGACATCATCGTCGCGCTCGCCTATATCGGCGTCGTCGGCTTTGCCCTTGACAAGCTGGTGGCCGCGCTTGGGAAACTCGTCACCCGCGGAGCCCTGGCCAACTGAGGAACGTATTCATGAACGCCTATCTGAAGCTAGACCGCATCGACAAACATTTCGATCGGGGCGGCAAGCGCGCCGAGGTCCTGAAAGACGTCAACTTGACGATATCCAAGGGCGAGTTCGTTTCGATCATCGGCCATTCGGGCTGTGGCAAGTCCACCCTGCTTAATCTCATTGCCGGCCTCACCCCGGTTTCGGCAGGTGCAGTGCTCCTTGAAAACCGCGAAGTCAACGCACCAGGTCCCGAACGCGCCGTCGTATTCCAGAACCACTCGCTCCTGCCGTGGCTGACGGTCTACGAGAACGTGAATCTCGCCGTCTCCAAGGTCTTCAACAGAACGAAGACGAAGGCCGAGCGGCACGACTGGGTCATGGCCAACCTCGACCTTGTGCAGATGGCACATGCCAAGGACAAGCGGCCTTCGGAGATTTCGGGGGGCATGAAACAGCGCGTCGGCATTGCTCGCGCACTTTCGATGGAGCCGAAGATCCTGTTGCTCGACGAGCCCTTCGGCGCGCTCGACGCACTGACGCGCGCCCACCTTCAGGACGCGGTGATGGAAATCCATGCCCGGCTCGGCAACACGATGGTGATGATCACTCATGACGTCGATGAGGCGGTGCTTTTGTCCGACCGTATCGTGATGATGACCAACGGCCCGGCGGCTCGCATCGGCGAGGTGCTGGACGTGATCATGTCGCGTCCTCGCAATCGCATCGAACTTGCCTCCGATCGGACATATCTCAGATGCCGCGAAGCCGTGTTGAAATTCCTCTACGAACGCCACCGCTTCATAGAATTTGCCGAGTAGAGGCCGCCAGACAGCCACGGTCGTTCTGGCCGCCGTGGCTTTCGGTCTTGCCGCGGATCTGATCTACGCGCCCCGCTCTGTCCGCGCCCCGCCTGTTGCGAACACCGCGCTGGCATCGCTGACAATCTCTACATGGGAATATGCCGCCTGAGCTGCTGCTGCGGCATCCGCTCGCATGATCGCGGTGACGATCCGGCCATGCTCCTCATAGGATTTTGCCAGGCGCCCGGGCAGACGGAACTGCGCTCGCCGAAAGGGAGCAAGCCGTGCTCGCGTCTGGGTCACCATCTCGAAGACATGATCATTATGCGCGCCGCGATAAAGCCTTGTGTGGAACTCGGTGTTGTAAACCGAATATTGCTCTTCCGCGCCTTCATGCACGAGCCTCATCGACGCCTTGTGCACCATTTCCAGCGTGCGCCGCTCATCGACTGTCATACGCTCGGCCGACAACCTGGCGCAGATGGCTTCGAGTTCCGCCATCGCTTCGAACATTGAATGCAGATAAGCCTCGGTGACGGTTGCAACAACGGCACTGCGGTTCGGCTCGCGCTCGATCAATCCCATGGCGCCCAGTTCGCGCAGGGCTTCTCGTACCGGCGTACGCGAAACGTCGAAACGCGTGGCGAGCGAGACTTCGTCGAGCTTCGCGCCCGGCAGGATTGAACCAGTGACGATCATGTCGGAAATCGCCCGCACCATCTGTTCGACGGTGGTTCCGGTACGGATGACTTCTCTGCGGCCGGCCTGCTTCACGATGCGAATCTGCTCACCTTAATACTCTGCATACAGATGGCGCCCTCGGCTCAATAAGTCAAATGCAGCGGTGATGTTGTTGTTAATTTTCATATTTATGACTCGGAAAGCCGCCTCGTGAACGAGAAAAACTTTATATGGCAAATAAGAATGAACAATAATTTTTCAGTGATTAATTCTTACGCATCGACTTGCTTAATCTGCATACACTTTTCGCAGCGTATCCTCTCATCTCGGTAAACTTCCATAAAAACCAGCATGTTACTATTTGGCACGCGTATTGCATGCACTTTTCTGCAGTACTTTTTCGAACCGGCCCTCGGCCGCAAGGAGCATTCCGATGACCAAACTCCTTTCCATGAACCGCCGCCATTTCCTTCAGGCATCAGCAGCCGGCGCCATCGCCTTGACACCGGGCCTGCTGCCTGGCCGCACTCTCGCCCAGAGCGCGCTGACCGTCGGCTTCATCTATGTCGGTCCCAAGGACGACTACGGCTACAACCAGGCGCATGCCGAAGGTGCGGCGGCGCTGAAGGCTGTTGCCGGCGTCACGATCGTCGAAGAGGAAAAGGTCCCGGAAACGGTGGATGTCCAGAAGACGATGGAATCGATGATCAACCTCGACGGCGCGAGTCTGATATTCCCGACGTCGTTTGGCTATTTCGACCCGCACATGCTGGCGATGGCGGCAAAGTACCCGGACATCCAGTTTCGCCATTGCGGCGGCCTTTGGCAGGAAGGCAAGAACTCGGCAAACACCGGCTCGTATTTCGGCTACATCTTCCAGGGGCAATACTTGAACGGGGTCGCAGCCGGCTACACCTCAAAAAGCAAGAAACTTGGTTTCGTCGCTGCCAAGCCCATTCCACAGGTGCTTCAGAACATCAACGCCTTCCTCCTCGGCGCGCGTTCGGTCGATCCGACAATCACCTGCCAAGTCATCTTTACCGGCGAGTGGTCGCTTGCCGTCAAGGAGGCCGAAGCGACCAACGCGCTGATCGACCAGGGCGCTGATGTCATCACCTGCCATGTCGACAGCCCGAAGGTTGTTGTCGAAACGGCTGCCAGCCGCGGCGCTTTCGTTTGCGGCTATCACGCAAACCAGGGCCCGCTGGCGCCGGAAAAGTATCTGACCGGCGCCGAATGGGCCTGGGGGAATGTCTACACCGATTTCGTCAAGAAGGCACAGGCCGGCGAGAAGCTTGGCAACTTCGTGCGCGGCGGCCTCAAGGACGGCTTCGTCAAGATGAGCCCGCTAGGGCCTGCCGTGCCCGCCGAGGGACGGACGAAATTCGACGCCACCTTGGCCGAGATGATGACCGGCGCGTTCTCCGTCTTCAAGGGACCGATCAAGGACAACAAGGGCAACGTCGTCGTCACGGCCGACAAGAGCTATGCCGAAGATGCCATCGAGCTCGAGAGCATGGCCTACCTTGTGGAAGGCGTCGCCGGATCCACGGCCTGAGCCAGGGGAGAAGCGTCATGACAGTCGAGGCGAACACGTCCCAGATAATCATCGCTTCCGAACGATCCTCCGTATTCAGGCCCATTCTCGAGTGGCTGGCACGGCGCGCGGAACCCGTTGTCATCAGCTTCGGCGCAATTCTCATCGGACTGGCGCTGTTCTGCCTCTTCGTCTTGGTGATCGGCAAATCACCGGCCACCTTGTTCCAACTGATGTACACGGGCGGCTTCGGCAGTTGGTTCTCAATCCAGAACAGCCTCAGCCGGGCCGCACCGCTTCTTCTGACAGCGCTTTGCGTCGCCTTGCCGGCCCGATTGGGGCTCGTCATCATCGGCGGCGAGGGTGCCGTTGTCTTGGGTGGCGTTGCTGCTGCGGCCACCGCGTTACCGTTGGTCGGAACATTCCCTGCCCTCTTCGTCCTCATGCTGATGGCGGCGGCGGCGATGATCGTCGGCGGCATCTGGATCGGCCTTGCAGGCTTCCTGCGACACTATCGCGGTGTCAACGAGACCATCTCCTCACTGCTGCTCGCCTATATCGCCATCGCGTTGATGAACCAGTTTGTGGAAGGGCCGCTTCGCGATCCGGCGAGCCTGAACAAACCCTCCACCGCTCCCCTGCCCGCCGAGTACATGCTCGGCAAGATCCCCGGAATGGACGTGCATTGGGGGCTTGCCATCGGCGTTACCGCCTGCATCGTCTCCTCGGTCCTGATCGAGGTCACGAGCTATGGCTTTGCGGCGCGTATTGCCGGCGGCAACGTTCGCGCCGCTCAGATCCAGGGCTTGCCTGTCGGCCGCCTGATCGTCGGTTTCACGGCCATTGCTGGCAGCCTTGCCGGTCTTGCCGGCATGATCGAGGTCGCAGCTGTCCAAGGCAGCGCCAATGCCTCGCTGGCGGCGGGTTATGGCTATACCGGCATCCTCGTCGCCTTCCTGGCGCGGCACAATCCGCTGGCCATCATCCCGGTCGCCATCTTGCTTGGCGGCATCGATGCATCGGGCGGGTTGATCCAGCGCCGGATGGGCTTGCCCGACGCGACCGTACTGGTGTTGCAGGGAACGCTCTTCGTCGTCATCCTTTTTTGCGAGACCTTTTACGGCCGCTTCAAGATCTTCAATCCCGACCTCTGGAAAAGGCGCGCATGATGGAAGCAAGCGGCATTGGCATCTGGGGCGTCCCCCTCGCGATCCTTGCGGGCGCGATCCGCGTCTCGACACCCTTCATTTTCGTCAGTCTTGGCGAGACGATCACAGAACGCTCCGGCCGCATCAATCTCGGGCTTGAGGGCACGCTCGTCTTCGGCGCCATGACGGCCTACGCGATCGCCGTGCAAAGCGGTTCACCCTGGCTCGGTGTGCTGGCGGCCATTGGCACTGGCGCGGTCTTCGGCCTGCTGCACGGGTGGATCTGCAAGTGGCCGAAGGTCAACGACATCGCGATCGGCATCGCCATGATGCAATTCGGGCTCGGGCTTGCCTTCTTTCTCGGCAAGCCCTTCATCCAGCCAGCAGCCCCACACCTGCCGTCGATCCCGTTCGGCGCCTGGTCCAATCTCGCGCAGGTTCGGGCCGCCTTGAACATCAATGCCCTTTTTATCATTGGCGGTCTACTTGCACTCTTTCTGTGGTGGGCGTTCAAGAACACCCGGATCGGCCTTGTCCTGCGCGTTGTCGGTGACAGCACCGATGCTGCGAAAGCGATGGGGATTGATCCGGAGCGTGTCCGCCTGCTGGCGACCGCGGTCGGCGGATCGCTCGCCGCCGTCGGCGGTGCCTATCTCTCACTCTACTACCCCGGCTCCTGGAGCGAAGGCATCTCTTCCGGACAGGGCCTGATGGCGGTGGCGCTGGTGATCTTCGCGCGCTGGAACCCGATCGGCTGCTTTCTGGCGGCGCTTCTCTTCGGTGGCGCGGGTGCGCTTGGTCCTGCCCTGCAGTCGGTTGGCGTCACAAAGGGCTACTACCTGTTCTATGCGGCTCCCTATGTTCTGACGCTCGTCATCCTGATTGTAACCTCCTCGCCCACCCGTTCGCTCGCCGGAGCTCCTGGCGCATTGTCGCTCACCAAATAAAGGATCCGCCATGAATGGTTCGGCAGCTTCAACAAAACCGGCCCGGGCGCCGGCCAGTTCGGCCGCCGCGATTACGTGGCTGTCGATGCGGCGCTCACGTCTCGCCCACCTGCCATGCACGACCACCTCGCGGCAGCTGTCGGTTCTTCTGGGCGGTCGCGGTCGTCGACGGCACATTTCGCGGCTTCGACAAGCGGCGCCATGGCGAAACGTTCTAACCTGCGGGTGAATAGGAGAAGACGATGGATGCGATGGTAAAAACCAAGAGCCACTACATCAATGCCGATCCATATGCCTGGCCCTACAATGGCGCGTTAAGACCCGACAACACGGCGCTCATCATCATCGACATGCAGACTGATTTTTGTGGACCGGGCGGCTATGTCGATCATATGGGCTATGACCTTTCGCTGGTGCGCGCGCCGATTGAGCCGATCAAAAGAGTGCTTTTGGCCATGCGCGCCAAGGGCTACCACGTCATCCACACGCGCGAGGGCCACCGGCCCGATCTTGCCGATCTGCCGGCCAATAAGCGCTGGCGCTCAAAGCGCATCAACGCTGGCATCGGCGACGCGGGCCCCTGCGGCCGCATCCTCGTTCGTGGAGAACCAGGGTGGGACATTATCGATGAGTTGAAGCCGATCGAGGGCGAGACGATCATCGACAAACCCGGCAAGGGCTCGTTCTGCGCCACGGATTTGGAGCTGATTCTCAACCAGAAGCGGATCGAGAACATCATCCTGACCGGCATCACCACCGACGTCTGCGTTCACACAACGATGCGCGAGGCAAACGACCGCGGCTTCGAGTGCCTGTTGCTCGAGGACTGCTGTGGCGCCACCGATTACGGCAATCATCTCGCCGCCATCAAGATGGTGAAGATGCAAGGCGGTGTGTTCGGCTCCGTTACCAACTGCGAAACGCTGGTGAGCCAACTGCCATGAGCATCGTCCGCGACATCCCGCTCCCCCAACCTGGCAAGGCCATCGGCATCGACACGATCGACATGACAATGCGCTTTGGCGGCTTCACCGCACTCGACCATGTATCGATCAAGGTGCCTGCCGGTAGCTTCCACGCGCTGCTCGGCGAAAACGGCGCTGGCAAGTCGACGCTCGTCAAATGCATCATGGGTTTTTACCACGCGACATCAGGCTCGCTTTCTGTCGACGGCCACGAGGTGGCGATCGCCTCGCCAAGGGACGCTGCCACCCAGGGCCTTGGCATGGTCTATCAGCATTTCACGCTCGTTCCTTCGCTGACGGGCGCCGAAAACCTCGTCATCAGCCGCGCCGAAGTGCCCGCTATCATCAACTGGACGAAGGAACGCAAGGATCTGGCCGAATTCATGGAGCGCATGCCCTTCAAGATCCCGCTCGACCGGCCCGTACGAGACCTTGCCGCGGGTGAAAAGCAGAAGCTGGAGATCATAAAGCAGCTCTATCTCGGCCGCTCCTTCCTGGTACTGGACGAGCCGACATCCGTGCTGACGCCTGCCGAAGCGGACGAAATGCTTAGCCTCGTGCGCGACATGACAAAGTACGGCGTGCTGACGGTATTGATGATCTCACACAAGTTCCATGAAGTGACGAAGTTTGCAGACGCCGTCTCGGTCCTGCGTCGCGGCAAACTGGTCGGTCGCGGCAAGATCGACGAGCTCTCCACGTCAGACATGGCGGCGATGATGATTGGCGATGTGAAACTCGCCGAGCTCGATACCCGCGCCCTGGTTTCTGATAAGGCCAAGCCCGTCCTCAAGATGGAAAAGGTCAAGGCGGCGGACCGCTCCGGCCTCAAGACGATCGAGATCGATAATCTGATGGTGCGCTCAGGCGAGATCGTTGGGATCGCCGGCATTTCCGGCAACGGCCAGAAGGAGCTGACGGAAATCCTGGCTGGGCAGCGCCCCACCGACAGCGGCCGCGTCACCGTCAAAGGCCAAGCCTATGGCGCTACTCGTCCGGAGACCCGTATGAACAGGGTCCGTTTCATTCCCGAAGAGCCGCTGCAAAATGCCTGCGTCCCACGCATGACGGTCAGTGAAAATCTCGCCTTTCGTACGTTCGATCTGAAGGCCAACGGCAAGGATGCGATCTGGCTGAACAAGGGCAGGATGAGAAAACGCGCCACAGCGCTGATCTCCGACTTCAAGGTGAAGACGGCCTCTTCTTCCTCGCCGATCGCGGCACTTTCGGGCGGCAATGTGCAGCGCGCGGTTCTCGCCCGTGAACTGACCGGCGAGGTGGATCTGCTGATCGTTTCGAACCCCTGTTTCGGCCTCGATTTCTCGGCCGTCGCCGAAATCCGTGCCCGTATCATGAAAGCGCGCAATTCTGGCGCGGCGGTCCTGCTGCTGTCTGAGGACCTCGACGAACTTTTAGAACTGTCCGACCGCATCATGGTCATTTCCGAAGGCAGGCTGGTCTACGAGACAGAGGCGCGCTTTGCCGATATCGGTGCGATCGGCGCCCACATGGCGGGGCATTACTGATGGCAAGGATCAAGGCAGAACCCTTCGCCTTCAAGGTGAAGCGCGACCAGCTTGCCCTTATCGTCATCGACATGCAGCGAGATTTCGCCGAACCCGGCGGCTTTGGCGCCAGCCTCGGCAATGATGTCGATCGCATCAGCAGGATCGTGCCTGATGTCAAACGCCTTATCCAGGGCTTCCGCGATGCCGGCCTGCCGGTCATTCACACGATGGAGTGCCACAGGCCTGATCTTTCGGACCTGCCGGCGGCAAAGCGCGATCGTGGCAGCCCGACGCTGCGCATCGGCGACGAAGGCCCGATGGGTCGCATCCTGATCTCGGGCGAGCCCGGCACTGCTATCCTGCCGGAGCTTGCTCCCGTAAAAGGGGAAGTCGTCATCGAAAAACCCGGCAAGGGCGCCTTCTACGCCACCGAGTTGGGCGAAGTGCTGCAGCAGAAGGGTATCAAGCAGCTCGTCTTTGCGGGTGTGACGACCGAGGTCTGCGTGCAGACCACGATGCGCGAGGCGAACGACCGGGGCTATGAATGCCTGCTCGCCGAGGAGGCGACGGAAAGCTATTTTCCCGAATTCAAGGCCGCAGCCATCGCCATGATACGTGCCCAGGGGGCGATCGTTGGCTGGACGGCCCATGTCGACGACATCTTGGAAAGCATCGCCGATGCCTGAAACGATCCGACACCGGCTTGCCACAGGCGGATGGAAGGAACTGGAATTCGCTCCGTTTCGCGAGAAGGTGGCAATTCACTGGATCCGCCCCTTCGCAGGCGATCAGCCAGGCGTTGCCCTCCTCAAATATGAGCCCGGCGCTTCCGTTCCACGTCATTTGCATCAAGGGCTGGAAACCATCCTGGTCCTCGACGGAGTACAATCCGACGAGGCTGGCGACTACGGCCGCGGCAGCTATATCGTCAATGCACCCGGTAGCGAGCATTCGGTCTGGAGCGATACCGGCTGTGTCGTGCTCATCCAGTGGGACCGGCCCGTAAGAATACTGAACGAGGAAAGAGCATGAATTCGACGATACCAGCCTTCGACATTGCCTCGCTGCACGAGTTTTATCGCAACGGTGGCCGCGTTGCGGAGATCGTCGAAGCGGTCTTCGACCGTATTGCTGCCGTGAACGATCCTGGCATCTTCATTCATCTGGCAAAGAAGGGGTCTGTGCTGGCTGAGGCAGAAAAGCTCGGCAGCTTCGATGCCTCTAGACCGCTTTTCGGCATTCCCTTCGCGGTAAAGGACAATATCGATGTCGCTGGCATGCCAACGACCGCGGCCTGCCCGGACTACGCCTATCTGCCGGAAAAGGACGCCACCATTGTGCACCTGCTGCGCAAAGCCGGCGCGCTGGTGATCGGCAAGACCAATCTCGACCAGTTCGCGACCGGGCTTGTTGGTATACGATCACCCTATCCGATCCCGAAGAACGCCATCGACCCGGAACTCGTGCCAGGCGGTTCGTCCTCCGGTTCGGCTGTTGCGACAGCACAGGGCATCGTCAGCTTTGCGCTCGGCACGGACACGGCCGGTTCGGGCCGTATTCCAGCCGGCCTCAACAATATCGTCGGCCTCAAACCAAGTGTCGGCGCGCTTTCGACGACAGGTGTCATTCCCGCGTGTCGCACGCTCGACTGTGTCTCGGTCTTCGCGCTCACGGTTGATGACGCATGGGCGGTGTTTTCCGTCGCCGCTCGACATGATGAGGCGGACGCTTATTCGAAAACCATTGCCGCGACCGGCTTTGGAGCGGTTTTGCCGGTACTTGCAATCGGCGTGCCTGCGAAAGCCGAGCTGCAATTCTTTGGCGACGCCGTGATGGAAGCGGCCTATTTCAACGCGCTGTCGGCGCTGGAAAAACTTGGCCACAAGCTCGTCGAAATACCTTTCGCGGCGTTCTACAAGGTCGCCAGCCTGCTCTATGAGGGCGCCTGGGTGGCCGAACGCTATGCTGCGATCAAGCCGTTTTTCGACACAAAGGAGCAGAGCCTCCATCCGGTCACCCGCAGGATCTATGGCGCCGCCAGGACACTATCGGCCACCGACGCCTTTTGCGGCTTTTACGCGCTGCAGGCCCTGAAGAAAGAGATCGGGCCGCTGATCGCATCAGTCGATCTGTTATGCGTACCGACCGCGCCGACCCATTATACCCTGGCCGATCTTGAGGCGGAGCCGATCCGCGAAAATTCCCGCCTCGGCACTTACACGAACTTCGTCAACCTGCTCGACATGTGCGGTATTGCCGTGCCGACCGGCACCCGCTCCGACGGGCTTCCTGCGAGCGTTACACTGCTTGCTCTTTCCGGCCGAGACGGGCTGACCGCAACGCTTGCCCGTGATCTCCATCGGGCAAGCGGCCTCAGGCTTGGGGCGACGGGTTGGTCACAGCCCCGCTCGGCTCCTCCAACGTCGACCACCCGGGACGAGGATCTGATCGATATCGTTGTCGTCGGCGCGCATCTTTCCGGCATGCCCCTGAACCATCAGCTTACCGATCTCGGGGGAAAATTCTCTCGGCTCGCACGGACATCGAGCGCCTACAGGCTTTTTTCGCTCACAGGGTCCGTGCCGCCCAAACCCGGCATGACACGCGTTGGCGAGGACGAAGGAAGCGAAATCGAAGTGGAAGTCTGGAAGCTCACGCCCACGTCCTTCGGTTCTTTCGTGGCTGCGATCCCCGCTCCGATGAGCATCGGGACCATCATGCTATCGGATAGCACTTCGGCAAAGGGTTTTCTGGTCGAACCGCTGGCGCTCGTCGGAGCAGCAGACATAACCAACTATGGCGGCTGGCGAGCCTATCAGAGCAGGTTTTCGCCATCGCACAGGGTCGACAAGGCCGGCTAACAGGCCAGCTGGAATAACATGCGGTTACGCATTTTTCTTCCAGCGCCTTGCAATAGACGTCCCGCATCACGCACGTAAGCTGGACGTTCGCTTTGTTAAGCTGTTGGAAAGGAACGGCGACCCTCATCGCGCTGTTCGGGGGGCTTGTCGCCTGTCTATCGATTGCTTCGAGGGGGGCGACGCCCCAATCGCAAATTCGGGCCCATTTTAAGCGGCGTGATTGCAGCTCTTGCGACGACGCTCCTCCTTCGTCCATCATCGAAGCTGCGATATTGGAACAGTTTAAGGAGCATCCGGTGAGCACTAGTGAACGACAGAAGATGGCCGCCGGAGAGTGGTATTGCTGCTTCGATCCGGAGCTCGATGCCCTGCGCGTACTTGCACGCAAGGCAGTGCATCAGCACAATACACTTGATCCCGAAAATCGTGGCAATGTCGCCCCAGCGCTGAAAGCGCTGTTTGCGGAAGCGCCCGACGATGCGTTCATCGAGGCGCCGTTCCATTGCGCCTATGGTATGAACATTTCGCTCGGCCATCGTGTCTATCTCAATGCCGGCTGCACCATCCTGGACACTGCGAGCGTGCAGATCGGCGAAGGCTCCATGCTGGGGCCTGGTGTCCAGATCTACTGCGCCGACCATCACAGGGATCCAGCTCTTCGCCGCAGCGGACTGCAGCTCGATCGGCCCGTGTCGATCGGCGCCGATGTCTGGATCGGTGGTGGTACCATCGTCCTCGGCGGCGTGAGGATAGGAGACGGCGCCATCATTGGCGCGGGTTCGGTCGTCACCCGCGACATCTCAGAAGGTGCAACTGTGGTTGGGAACCCGGCGCGCAAGGTCTGACGAAGCGCTGCACTATGACTAGACGGCAAGGCTGCGACGCGGGTTTCCTCCGACTGCTGCGAGCACGACTTGCGCCCCGAGAAACCGTCCGTTTCAACCGGGATCCTCTTGCGCATCGTGCTTGCGCAAGCCATGAGAGGGCCCTCGATATCGATCCCGGGCGATTTTTGATGGTGAAGAAGCAAATCGCAATCCTCGGCGGCGGTCCAGCGGGTCTGGCGGCGGCAGAAAGTTTGTCTTCGCAAGGATATGCAGTCACAGTCTATGATGCGATGCCGACAGTCGCGCGGAAATTTCTTCTTGCCGGCAAATCCGGGCTCAATATCACCCATTCGGAGGATTACGAGAGCTTCGCGTCACGCTTCGGCGCATCAGATGACCGCCTGCGCGAAGCACTGGACGGCTTCAAGCCGTCCGATGTCAGAGCCTGGGCAGCCGGACTGGGTGCTGAAACATTCGTGGGATCCTCGGGGCGGGTATTTCCAACGGCAATGAAGGCTTCACCGCTTCTGCGCGCCTGGCTGCGAAGACTGGAGACCCAAAACGTCAAGATCCTGACCCGCCATCGCTGGATGGGGTTTTCAGATGGCGGCTACCTCATCGAAAAACCTGGCGGCGTTTGTGTGATCCAGCCGGACGCAGCGCTTCTGTCGCTCGGCGGGGCGAGCTGGCCCCGCCTCGGTTCCGACGGGCGCTGGCTTCCGTGGCTCAGGGACAAGAGCATCGCTGTCGACGACTTTCGGCCCGCCAATTGCGGCTTCGATGTCGACTGGAGCGAGCATCTGCGGGAGCGATTTTCAGGCGAACCCGTCAAATCGGTCACGGCATCTTCGTCGGCGGGGACAATCCCCGGAGAATTCGTGATCACAAGGCATGGTATCGAGGGCAGCCTCGTCTACGCTCATGCAGCCGCATTGAGGGACAGTTTGATGGCCGGCGAAGCCGCAATATTTGACGTCGACCTGATCCCCGGACGGACACAGGAGCAGATCGTCCGTGAACTTGGAAAACAGGATCCGAAGGCAAGTCTATCGACCCGCCTGCGAAAGGCTGTTGGCATCGACGGCGTAAAGGCAGCGCTCATACGCGAGCTTGCTGGCGCCACAAACCTTAGCGATCGCCATGAACTGGCCTCTCTGATCAAGGCTTTGCCTATCTCCGTCCGCAGAACCCGCCCGATCGCCGAGGCGATTTCCTCTGCAGGCGGCATTACCTGGGACGAGCTTGACCGAAACTACATGCTGAAGGCGCTGCCCGGTTTGTTTGTCGCCGGTGAAATGATCGACTGGGAAGCGCCGACCGGCGGTTATCTCCTGACGGCATGCCTTGCCACCGGCCGGGTGGCCGCCCGTGGCATCGTAGCCTGGCTCGGCCGCAGCTAAGGCATGTCTGCCGAAAGCGGCAACCGGTTTCGCGCCAAAGACATGCGTGACATAGCTGCCAACACTAGCGTTTCGGCTGAAACGTATGTTCCTTGGCCGGGAACTGACCGGCTCGAACTTCGTCGGCATAGGCCTCGGCGGCTTGCGATACCAGCGGGCCAAGGTCGGCAAAGCGCTTGACGAAGCGCGGCTTGAAATCGTTAAAAAGTCCAAGCATGTCGTCCGACACCAGAACCTGGCCGTCACAGGCCGGCGACGCCCCGATACCGATGGTTGGTACCTCAAGCAAGGCCGTAATGTCGCGCGCGACGGGCTCGACGGTCCCCTCGACGACAACCGCGAAGGCACCGGCCTTTGCAACTGCTAGCGCGTCACGGCGAATTTTTGCCGTCTCTTCATTTGAATGTCCGAGTGACCGGAAGCCGCCTGATGTATTGACCAGTTGTGGCATCAGGCCGACATGGGCGAAAACCGGGACCCCTCGCGTGGTCAGGAAGGCGATCGTCTCCGCCATTTCCTCGCCACCCTCCAGCTTGACGCCGTCGCAACCCGTCTCCTGCATCAGCCTGACAGCGTTGCGAAACGCCTGCTCTTTCGATTCCTGGTAGCTGCCGAAGGGCAGATCGACGATGACGCAGGCATGCGACACGCCGCGCATGACAGCGCGGCCATGGGCCGCCATCATGTCAAGTGTCACCCCAACTGTCGTTTCCATGCCATAAAGCACCATGCCGAGGGAATCGCCGACCAGAAGAAGATCGCAGTGCTGATCGAGCAGGCGGGCGATCGGCGTCGTATAGGCTGTCAGGCAGACCACCTTGTCCTTGCCCTTCATCGCCTGGATCGCTACCGTTGTCAGCCGCTTCTGCTTGCCATGAATGCTCACTGTGCTGCCCTCGAGTTCTTGGCTGATTTAATACCGATCACCCTGTTGTCGAGAAGCCGCGTCGTGCCGATGCGCACGAAAAGGGCGACAACGGCAGGGGCAGACTGCAGCGAGGACAGGCGCTCCAGGGTTTCAGGATGGCGTACTGCAACCACTTCGGGCGTGGCAAGCGGCTCTGTCGCGATGAACTCCCTGAGCGCCCCCTCCATTTCGTCGGGACTGTCACAACCCTTGGCATAGAGCCGTTCTGCCTCTGCCAACGCATTCGGCACGACGACGGCGGCAGCCCGCTCACGATCACTGAGGTAGATGTTGCGCGACGAGCAGGCAAGCCCATCGACCTCCCGCACCGTAGGTACCGCAACGACCAGAACCGGCTGGGCGAGATCTTCGACCATTCGTTTGATCAGCGCCACCTGCTGATAGTCCTTCTCGCCGAAATAGGCCCGATCAGGCTGCACGAGATTGAAAAGCTTCGTAACGACAGTCGCCACCCCGGCGAAATGTCCGGGGCGCACCTCCCCTTCCAACTGATTTCCAAGTATTGGGACATCGACCACTGTCAGCATCGGGCGCGGGTACATTTCGCCGACCTCGGGTGCAAACAGGATATCGACGCCAGCAGCCCCAAGCATCGCACTGTCACGCGCCAGATCCCTCGGATACTTGCTTAGATCTTCGTTGGCGCCAAACTGTAACGGATTGACGAAGATCGAAACCACGCAGACATCGTTTTCGGCGCGCGCACGGGAGACCAGCTCCAAGTGCCCGACATGCAGAAATCCCATGGTCGGCACAAAGCCGATCGTCTTGCCGTCGCGCCGGTTGGCGCCAAGCTGAGCGCGCAACTCTGCCATCGTGCTGACAATGCGCATAAAACCTCCTCCGAATTCCTCTGGCCATCAAGCGGACCGGACAAATGGTGGCGGATAGAACGCGATTTGACGAAAAGGGTCAACGCAGGCGGCGCCATTATAACGATTAAGTCGTCGGCTGGGCACGCTATTTGCCGCGCGGCACGCGATGCGATCGGGACAATGGCGAACTTCTCTGGATCCATGTTGTGGGGATGGCGACGACAGGCCTGCCCCAATCGCACCTCATGTGGACAGAGTCACGGGGACTTGTCGCGCCAATTTATCTCGCAATAGTCGTCAGACGGCGCTACCCCGATCTGCGCCCGCTCGTACGTGACTTTGTTTATTCTTTTTGTCCAAACTCCGCCCCAGTGATGGTAGAAGAAGGCCTCGATGGACGAATGCCCTTCATGGGTGTGACGGCAATGTCCGAACAGCGACGGAGGGATGGTGACCAATCCTTATGAGATTCTCGGCGTCCGGCGAGATGCGACCGATGACCAGGTGAAGGCGGCATATCGGCGTCGCGCAAAAGCGACGCATCCCGATTCGGGCGGTGAGCCCGAAGCGTTCAGCCGTGTGCAGAGGGCTTACGAGCTGTTGTTGGATCCCGTCCGCAGGAAGGTCTTCGACGATACGGGCTACGACGTCGAGCTCGCAGATCCCGTCGACCTGCAGGCCCTTATGGTCATCGAAAGGCTGGTCAATCAGCTGACCTTGGACGAGCGCGAGCCCGGCACGTTTGATCCGCTCGCCCGCATGCGATCCGATCTGTCGGAAGAAATGCGCAAGGCGCGTTTCAGCAAGCGCGAGCTCGAGCGCCATGCCTCGCGCATCGAGCATCATCTCGAACGGTTGGAAAAGCGACCGGTGACCGACATTCTCGGCTCCATGTTGCGTGCGCGTATCAAGGCAATTTCGACCGCGATCGGCGAAACGGAAGCCAAGATCAAGGCCAGCGAGCGGGCATGCGAGATGCTTTACGACTACACTTATGAAGTGGACGTTCAGGACGGCGAGGAGGGCCTCGCCGTCGAAGATCAGTCAACGCCAGCCCTGCGCAACAAGCGCGAGGATCGTCCGCTTTGGGTCGTCCCGACTGCCCAGGAGGGGTGAAGGGACCGACACCGCCGCGATTACGCGGCGCGCTGTTCCGTGCCCTGGATTGCGGCTAGCTTCCACGCGTCGGCCCCTCTGCGCACGAAGGTCCAGACTTCCGTCGTTTCCGTCGGTCGATGGTTGTCCCCGCTGACGATCTTGCCGCTGGCGCGTTCGACGAGCGCGTCGATGGAGGAGTAGCGCATGGCGAGCGTCGCATAGTCGGCGCCGTCCTCTCGCCAGGCTTCGGCAATATCGCCCTGCAGCAGCTTGACGTTCGAGACATCGTTGCGCACCCCGTTCGTCGCATTTTCCCCGAGCTCTTCGGCAAGGTAGGACATGGCCTCCGGCGTCGTCAGGCGACGCAAGGTGGCGTAGTCTTCCGCACCATAGGCGGTCTGCACCTGCGTCAGCAGTTGCTCGAAGCGGTCAAGATCGCGTGGGCTCAATCCAAGTTCGTCATTCGGCTTGGTGTCCGCCTGGCGCTGTTGATAACCTGCCCCCGATCCAATCGACGGGATGTGAAATGACGCGCTACCGCCAGGGGCCATGTTACTGGCGGTTGCCCGACTGGGACCGCCGTAGGCTGGTTGGCGGCGATTGGCGAAGAAACGCACGGCAAAGGATATCGCAATAGCGATGAGGGCGATCTGCAACATCATGCCGAGGAAGCCGAAGCCGCCACCGAAACCGTGGCCGAGCAGCATCCCGAGAAGGCCACCCGCGACAAGGCCTCCGATCATCGACCGGCCAAAACCGTTGAAAAGGCCCGGCCTCTGCGTTCCGAGCGGCTGCTGACCGGCGTATGGAGCGTTGGTTTGCGTCCGGGGCGTCATCGAGCGCTCGATTGGGGCGGCCGGCGAAGGTGCGGTGCTTGTGACGGGCGGCGCCTGAAAGGTCCGCGTGCCGCGGCTGCCGAACCCGGAGCTGCCCGCACGACGCGCATCGGCCTCGCCGATCGAGGCAAATACGGTTGCGCCTGTCAGAACGGCAATCGCCGCAACCTTGGCAAAACGCGAAACGGCACGAGGCATCAAAATCTCTCCTGTCACGACAAACAACGTATGTCGGAAGCTTATATAGTGACTGCTTTGCCGGATTGAAGCTTTGCGATGCGCCGATCTTTACTGGCAGACGTCGACCCAGGTCGCCGAGGTGAGTTCGGCCAGGCGTTCGGTCGATATGCGAACGGCCGAATTGGCGGAGCCGGCCGCCGGAACGACTTGATCGAATCGCTTCAGTGAGACGTCGCAATAGATCGGCAAGGTCGTCGGCAATCCGAAGGGGCAAACGCCACCGACGGGATGGCTTGTAACCTTCATGACCTCTTCGGGCCCAAGCATCCGAGCCTTGCCTGCGAATGTGTGCTTGAATTTCCTGTTGTCGAGCCGCGCCAGGCCGCCGGCCACGATCAGCATGGTTTCTTCACCGACACGCAGGCAGATCGTCTTGGCGATCTGAGCGGGATCGACCCCATGCGCCTCAGCAGCGAGCGCCACCGTCGACGAGCTTTTAACGGTTTCGATAATTTCGATATCGGGAGCATGTGCGCTCAAAAACGCGCGAACAGTTTCTAGAGTCATGGACAAGAGCTAGCGCAGGATCGCACGCAGTTGAACCCTAAATTGCGGCATCTATGCATCGGCTAATCCAGTCTCGATCAACTTCACGCTGTTTTCCTGACAGAGGCGACGGATCGACGGCGTCATGCACCGGTCGGTGATGAACGTATGCACCTGCGAAAGCTGCGCGATGCGGACGGGCGCGGTGCGCTCGAACTTCGTCGAATCGGCCACCAGAATGACGTGCCGCGCATTGGCGATGATCGCTTGCGCGACCTTCACCTCGCGAAAGTCATAGTCGAGCAGCGCGCCGTCCTCGTCGATTGCGGATGCGCCGATAACGGCGTAGTCCACCTTGAATTGCCTGATGAAATCGACGGCCGCCTCGCCAACAATCCCACCATCAGAGCCGCGCACGACGCCGCCGGCTATGACGACCTCAATCGCTGGAAGCAGCCTTAGTCGATTGGCAACGTTGATGTTGTTGGTAATGACCATCAATTCGTGATGGTTCATCAGCGCCTCACCGACGGCCTCGGTTGTCGTACCGATATTGATGAAAAGCGAGGCATTGTTGGGGATGAGCCCAGCTGCGGCGATACCAATCGCCTGCTTTTCGATCGCCGCGATCTGGCGTCTCGCCTCATATTTCACATTCTCAGTGCCACTTGGAAATGTGGCGCCGCCATGGACCCGTGTCAAAATCTGTGCGTCACAGAGATCATTCAGATCCTTTCGGATTGTTTGCGGTGTGACAGAGAAATGGCCAGCCAGCTCCTCGACGAAAACGCGGCCGTTCGATTTGGCCATCGCGACTATTTCGGTTTGACGGTCGCTCAGGAACATGAGTCCGGTGTCTTTCGTTTGTGTTTCGTTTCGCCGAATGAGAATGCTAAACAGAGGTTCACGCCTGCGCAAGCAGTCTCAAGGAAGACGACGTCTCCGGTCTGGGGAGCGGCCCGATTTGGTTCGCAAACCGGCGCCCGACCAGCCGGCACCAGATCTGCAAAACCATTCGGAATCTGAGCGTCCGGTACACATTATGCTTGCAAGAAGCGTCGATACGAAGATAGGAGACAGCCGCGTTTGAATTTGCAACTGCGTGCGATACGCTTCTTCGTTTGGACTGGCCGAAGCGGGAGACGTTGTCGCCACAATTGTGGATCCACACGCAGAAGATGTTGTAGATAAGAATGAGCGGAAATATGATCCGTCCAAGCCGTCGAGTATTGCGGTCTCCCTGAGGGCCTTGGAACCAGAAGGCAAGATAACGGTCTAGAGAGTGCCACAAATGACGCGGATCAGATGCTTCAATTGAACACGGCAAAAGGGACGAAGCGGTTGCAGCGGTTGATCGGCGCCTATGTGATCAACATGGACAGCTCTTCAAAGCGATGGGCGGAGGTTTCGTCGCAAGCAGCGCTTGCCGGGATGCAGATCGACAGAGTTCCAGGCGTGGACGGACGTTCGATTCCTGCAGCACAGAGGTCCGGGTTTAACGAGAAAGAATTTCTGCGTCGAAACGGCAGACAGATGCTGCCTGGGGAATATGGCTGCTATCGTGCTCATATCAAGGCATTGGAGACGTTTTTATCAAGCAGCTACGAAAGCGCCATCATTATGGAAGATGACGTGGAATTGCGTGAGGATTTCACGCTGAGGGCAGCTGCGATCTTAACAGCAGTCCCCTCCGCCGAGGTGGTAAAGTTGCTTAATCACAGGTCAAAATGGTGCAGGACGGTCGCCATCTCGCAGTATGGAGATGTTGTCGGGCGCTGTCTGCACGGTCCCCAGGGTTCTGCGGCTTGCTATCTGATCACCCGTGAGGGAGCGAGAAAGCTGCTTGAAAGCGCCGGCGATATTGAGTTCCCCTTCGATATGACGCTTGAGCGCGGATGGAAGACTGGAATCAACATCTATACCGTTCGGCAAAATATCGTCGAGCTGTCCGAGCGGTCAGCCGTGAGCCAGATCGCCAACAGGGCTCAGTACCGTGCGGTGAAGTTGCGAGGCGCCCGCAAGATGGGAACGCATTTTCTTCGCTTGATCGAATATGCGCGCCGAATAAGGTATGCACTCTCATGACAATATCGATACTGCGCAGCCAGACGAGGTCGGCGACCCTCGACGTCGTCATCGCCATTTTATGGCTAGCGATGATGTCAGTCACGTTGATAGAAAGCGATGTCTATCGATATGCTGCCATCCTGCTCATGGTCTTCACCCTTACGCTTCGTAGGGCGCCTCTACGCGCATCGTTGAACGACTGGTTGGCGATCGTCTGCGTGGCCTGGGGTTTCTTGGCCTTATTCAGATTTCTCTTCGGGTTGATCGCAGAGGGTGAAAAAGGCGCTTCGGAGTGGCTGTACGCTTTTGCTATCTTCTTTCCTGCGATGGGTGTGGCGCTGCATACGAGCTGGAATCTCATAAGGCCAATCCTGGTGGCTTTCTTCTGCGGCGCGCTCATCTTGTTGATCATCTCGACGCCGTTATCCACGATCTTGGCAGGAGAGCGGATCTCCCCGGCTTTCCACCATAATTCGATTCATGGAGCGGTCGGATGCGGCTTTATCTTTATCGGAGCCTTTTATTGGGCCCTGCATCAATGGGAGATCGGCTGTTCTGCACGCATCAAAGCGATCGTTTCGGCGATTGCCGTGATGGTGATCGGTCTTGCGGTTCTCAATATTTACGGCGCCAAGTCCAAGGGCGTTTGGTTGGCGCTGCTGCCGGCTGTTGGTCTGATGACTGCCGCGACGCTTTTCTATCTGCGGCGAACGACAGTCCTCGTCGCCGCCATCAGCGGTCTTTTGCTGCTGTCCTGGGGAATCTATGAGGTTCGCGACAACCTGGCGCATTTCGGAGCCGCGACATTCACGTCCGTTGTGGAGATCGTTGGACAGCTCGACAGCGGCGTCTCCGTGGAAGGCGTCCTGCATGATGCGATCGCCTCTCCAGAGACGCCGGCGTCCCTGGACGAACGGTTGCAGTTGTGGGCCGATGCAATCGACGTTATCTCCGCCGCACCGGTGGTCGGCAGTGGCAACTCGTGGCTCACCTTATGGCAAACGACCCCTTATCGCGGCGTCACTTACACGCTGATGCACAATGGTTACCTCGAAATCCTCATCCGGTATGGCTTTTCGGGTCTCGCGATATTGGCGCTGATCGTTGTTTCGGCCATCTATCGTGTTTATCGGGCTTCATCCCAAGGCGTAATCAGCAAGAGTGCGTTTGCGTGCTACCTGACATTGGCAGTCTACTTCGCCTTCACGATCCTCAGCAATTCGAATAACCGGCTTGCTCTGGGCGAATGCTATGCCTTGCTGTTTGCGGCGACGTGTTTCGCCTGTTCGATAAGGCTGCGTTCAGGATCCGTCGCCGAGAGCGGTCACGCATCTTTGCACACCGACGGCTTGCCTGAAGCAGTTACCGCCCGCGTGCAGGGATAGGACCGATGCGAGCGGTTTCCGACAGGTACGTTCGAAGCATTCTTGATTTGCCACGGCCCGCCAAGCGTGTGTTGGCGCTGCTGGTCGATTCATGCCTTTGCATCCTGACGATCTGGCTGGCCTTCTGCTTTCGCTTGAATGATTGGGTGACGCTTACAGGGATGCAGCTTGTCACAATCCCGGTGTCGCTTCTTATTGCCCTGCCGATCTTCATCACGATGGGGCTTTACCGGGCAATCTTCCGCTTTCTCGGATGGTCGGCGTTCATCACGGTCATCAAGGCGATCACGATTTATGGCCTTGCATTCATGGTCATTTTTACCGCCATCAGCTTCCCGGGAATACCGCGCACGATCGGCATTATGCAGCCCTTGCTGTTGCTGTTGGCTATTGGTCTGTCCCGCTTTATGGCGAGATATTTCCTGAGTGAGGCCTACAAGCGGATCCTGCGACAGAACAAGCAGACCAACATGCTTATCTATGGTGCTGGATCCGGAGGCAGGCAGGTCGCTGGCGCGCTCAGCGGCAGCGCTGACTTCAAGGTCGTTGGCTATCTCGACGACGACAAGAGCCTGCATGGAAGCCTCATCGGCGGCGCCACGGTCTACGATCCCGAGAAAATCGTTGAACTGACCGCGCGGCTCAACGTACGCACGATCCTCCTGGCTCTTCCTAAAATCGATCGGTCGCGCCGCAACGAAATCCTGGAGCAGCTTCGTGGCGCCCGTGTGGCCGTTCGCACGGTCCCCGACTTGAATGCTCTGGCCGGCGGTCAGGCAGAATTCACGGACCTGCAGGAACTCGACATCGAGGATCTGCTTGGCCGCGCGCCCGTTCGCCCGGATCAGGCACTGCTGGAACGCAACATTCGCGGTCGGGTGGTCATGGTAACCGGCGCAGCCGGATCAATCGGCAGCGAACTCTGCCGGGGGCTCGCACGCCTGAAGCCGGCGGCGTTGCTGATCCTCGATCAGAATGAATATGGGCTTTACGCCCTTGAGAACGAACTGCTGGGCTCCAACACCGATAGCAGGCTGCAGATCGTGCCCCTGCTTGCAAGCGTTTGCGACGAGCTTCGTATTCAGAAGATCATGGAGACCTGGCGGCCAAACACCGTCTATCACGCAGCAGCATACAAGCATGTGCCGTTGGTCGAAAAGAATCCAGTCGAAGGGGTGAAAACAAACGTTTTTGGCACTGCTGCGGTGGCGCGAGCGGCGATCAATACCGGCGCAGAACGGTTCATTCTGATCAGCACGGACAAGGCTGTCAGGCCGACCAATGTCATGGGCGCGACCAAGCGACTGGCGGAAATGGCGCTCCAGGGATTGGCGGCAGAAGGCGCCAAAACCGTCCTCACCATGGTGCGATTTGGCAACGTATTGGGATCGTCCGGATCGGTTGTTCCCTTGTTCCGCCAACAAATTCGCCAGGGCGGCCCCATTACGCTGACGCATCCCGAGATCATCCGCTACTTCATGACGGTGCCGGAGGCAACGGAACTCGTGATCCAGGCGGGGTCCATGGCCAGGGGCGGCGACGTCTTCGTTCTCGACATGGGCGAACCGGTGAAGATTATCGATCTTGCTCGTCGGATGGTAGAGCTATCCGGCCTCACCATCAAAGACGAGCGAAATCCGGGTGGCGACATCAGTATTGTCACGACTGGCCTGCGTCCGGGAGAGAAACTGTACGAAGAATTGCTGATTGGCGACAATCCCGAGCCGACCGAACATCCCAAGATAATGCGTGCGCGGGAACGATTTGTCGCCTGGCAGACTCTGGCGCCGAAACTTCGGCAATTGGGCTCAGCGGCCGACGGGGGAGATGTGGAGGAGCTGCGTCGCATCCTGAGCGAGCTTGTGCAGGATTATCGCCCGTTCGATGGAGTGGTCGATCTCGTCTCCCTTCGCCAGGGCGTCTCCCAATGACGGCCTGCACTAAGGAATTGGGTTGCATATTGCCGTCGGTTCGGGGCTGAAAAATGCTCCTTGTTACCGGCGCAACCGGCTTTGTCGGTCGAAATCTTCAGCAGGTACTTCGCACCCGTGACGTCGCCTATAGGGCCGCTTGCCGTTCAGCTCAGCCAGGATGTGCCTGCGTCGGGGAGATTGATGGCGCAACGGATTGGACGGCCGCCTTGCCTGGCATTGATTGCGTCATCCATCTCGCCGCGGCAAACCAGAACGTCATCGATGCAGCAAGCGTTGGGGCCGACGTTTTCAGAAACGTGAATACCGACGGGACCATCAACCTTGCCAGGCAAGCCGCCGCCTCGGGGGTCAAACGGTTCGTCTTCATCAGCACCATCAAGGTGAATGGAGAACAATCGATCAAAGGGCGTCCGTTCACTCCACACGATTTACCGGATCCGGCGAGCGAATACGCTGCCTCAAAGCTTGAAGCCGAACAGGCACTGATTGCGCTCTCCAGAACATCTGGCATCGAGATCGTCATCATTCGTCCGACGCTGGTTTATGGACGAGGAGCAGTCGGAAGCTTCCGAGCTCTGACGAAGCTCCTTCAAAGCGGGATTCCCCTGCCCGTGGCCTCGATCGCCAATCGACGATCCATGATACATGTGGAAAATCTTGCCGATCTCATCATGACAGCAGCATTTCATCCGGCGGCAGCAGGTCAGATATTGCTGGCAAGCGACGACGAGGCAGTCTCGACGCCCGAATTGTTAAGGCGGCTCGCGGCTGCGATGGGCCGTTCGCCACGACTGGTTCCGTGTCCTCCTGCCATCCTGCATCTGCTGGGCAGGGCAACTGGCAAAGGGGACCTCGTAAGCCGCCTTACCGATTGGCTGGAGGTGGACATGTCGCATACACGCGGGTTATTGGACTGGACGCCGCCCCTTGACATGCGGACCGCCCTGAAGCGCTCGTTTTGAGAGCTTGGCCGGCAAATTCTGATCTAGGAACTCAAATCTCCCGATGCTCTACGGCTTTAACAGATTTCTGAAGCGACTGTTTGATATCTGCGCTGCAGGCCTCGGACTTGTCGTTCTCTCTCCGGTCTTCATTGTCCTCGTGTTCCTTGTGCGCAAATCATCCCCCGGCGGCGCGCTTTTTCTTCAGGAGCGCGTGGGCAGGAGCGAGGTGCCATTTGTCTGCATCAAGTTCCGAACGATGGCCGCAGGCTCTCCCAACGTCGGCTCTCATGATGCCGCGTCGTCCTGGATCACGCCGCTTGGTCGGAAGCTGCGAACATACAAGCTCGACGAATTGCCGCAATTGATCAACGTTTTGCGCGGCGACATGAGTTTTGTTGGACCTCGCCCGTGTCTGCCATCGCAACATGACGTGATCGCTGCACGGCGCAAACGTCAGGTATTTTCGGTAAGACCCGGCATAACCGGACTGGCCCAGCTTCAGGGAATCGACATGTCAACGCCTGAAGCTCTCGCAGAAGCCGATGCCCGCTACATTCAAAAGGCTGGCTTTTGGCAGGATGTTATTCTCGTACTTGGCACTCTGGCAGGCCGTGGCACCGGAGACGCTGCCGCAAAATAGAGCCAGCCCAAGATCGCGCCGGCCACCAACCTTAAAGCCGAACGTCGACAACGACGCTATCGGGCCCGCGCCATCTGCGTTAAAAGAATGAGCAATGAGGGGTAGCGGAGAAAGAATTGCCATGGCGCCCTTGGAAGTACAAAAACCCATGCCGATGACAACGCGGGGCTCTTGTCATTGCGGAGCGGTTCACTGGGAGTTTCGAGGCACCATTCCTGACGCGACGATCTGCAACTGTACTGTCTGCCGGCGCTATGGTGTTTTGTGGGCCTATGCGTACGACGGCCAGGGAATTCACGTAGAGGACAAGTCTGATGCACTCACGGCTTATATTCGCGGTTCACGGGCGCTATCCTTCAACTTCTGTCGTCACTGCGGTAACCTCGTCAGCTGGCGCGCCTTGAGGCCGAGCCAAAACGGCCAGACGAGAATTGCAGTCAACCTTCGTCTCGCCGAACCTGATGAGGTGGGCGATATTCGCCTGCAACGCTTTGATGGTCTTCATAGTTTCGAGGATCTGCCACCCGATGCGCGCAAGGTAGCTGATGTTTTGTTCTAGGCCAGGGCTTTTCAGTTGTCAGGCAAGGCAAAGACGGCGCAGGGCTCGGCAATGCCCCTCAAGGTGTGCCTGCCCAGAAAAACCAGGGTCGCGGAGACCTCCGCTTTGACTGCGCCGGACAATAATACGGTGTGTCCGAGAGGTTTGCACAAGCCCTCGAGTCGGCTGACCAGATTGACCGCCGGCCCGATCGCGGTGAAGTCCAGCCGGTCTGCAGCACCAATATTGCCCCAAAGAATTTCCCCGAAATGAAGCGCCACACCAAAGGGCAATGACGGCAATCCCTGGCCGTTTCGAATGGTATCGAGATGCATCATGCCCGCGCGAGCAGAGCCTGCCGCACGCAGTGCCGCCTCGCAGGCGCTCCCCGGCGTGCTTGTGACAGGGAAAATCGCCAGCACGCCATCCCCCATGAACTTCAGCACCTCTCCGCCGAAGGCGTGCACTGCACCGGCGATCCGATCAAACCAAGCGTCGAGCGTGGTGATCATCACCGCCGGTTCTGTCGCTTCAGAGAGCGCCGTAAAATCTCGCAGATCTGCACACAGCAGCGCGGCGCTGATCGTCTCGCCCAAGCCGCGGGATAGGGCACCGGCCTGAACCCGGGAAGCACTCCGCCGGCCGAGATAGGCTTCGAGAAGCGCGGCTGATCCTGCCCTTGCCGCGAGTGCCGCCAGGGAAGGAGCGGCAAAGCGTGCGGCCAGGCGCAATTCGGCTATTTCGTCAGGGGCAAACGCACGTGTTCCCGCCCATCCGAGCACCGGACCATCCAGCTCCAGCCCCACTCTATCCTCGTGAACAGCCCCAAGCCCGCTCAGCCATTCATGCCCGGCCTGAGTGGGCACGGTATCGACAAAGCTTAGCGCCTCGATAACGGCGCCGGTTTCGACCCGCCACAACCATGTCCGGCGGGCGATGATCGGGTGCGGCGCCGCAATCGTCAGGGCGCCGCCGGCCAGCGGTAACCCATCCGCCAGCAGCCGACGTCCCATTTCAGCCAGAAAGCTTTCGGGATCGGGTGATGTGCCGGCTTCATCGACCAGCCATGCGATTACGGTGGGCAGATCCATGCCTCGATCATGCCATTCCGAATGTGAACTGTCATCGGCCAGCGCGAAGCTCCGCTACGTCCGACCAGCAAAGCGATCTGGACCGGGATCGCGTCCAGCGGCGCATTGCGCCAATCTGCCGATATAATGTTCCCAGCCTTCGGCGTGGCCTGCACATTGCTCGGCATTGGGCAGCCCGCTATGGGTCAGGCGCAACAGGGTTCCGTCCGGCTTTTCGATCAGGTCGATTTCCACAAGACTTGAGCCGGGCGGGACGATCTCGCTTCCATCCCATCCAAAGCTGTAGGCAAGCCGGTGGACAGGTACAACCTCGCGAAAGGAGCCTCTTGCAAATCGGGCACCGGTGACATTGACGAGGTAAAGGCCTCCAGGCTGCGGCTCGACTTGTGCCTCGGTTCCCATCCAGCGCAGAATCTTTTCCGGATCAGTGAGCAAGGCAAAGACCGCCGAAGGCGGCGCCGAGATATGCGTCTCGCGGTGGACGACAAGGGGCTCGGACATCAACTCCTCCTTCGACTGTATGCTATGACAACGGATGGACCAACCGCTCCTCTCAGAGCTCTCCATGACAGGAGATAGGAATGACAGTTTCCTCAGCAAGGGCGCAATCTCGTGAAAATGGGTCGACAACTCGACCGCAGGTTGCCATCAGCTTAACGCCTGACGCCCGCTCCTGCCGCCAGTCGCTGTAAGGTGGTCATGCTCGCTTTCCCAATCACAAGCACGCCTTGGGCTTTTCAGGTGAAGGTTTCATGTCGGCCGAAGGCGGCACGCTCGCCCTCTATCTCACGATGGGGAGTAGACCGCCGGGCCGTGTTGTGGCGTATTCTTCCACGAGATCGCAAGGAACTGAAGGATGAACTCGGTCGTGGCCTTGTCGCAACGCGTAAGGTTGGAACTCCTGCGCCGGGAATGGCTGCTTGCGGCCAGCATCGCGACGAGTGCCGTGTTCTTGCTTTTCAGCGACGCGATCTTTGGACTGCTGTCAAATCCCCTATGGCTTTCGGCTATCTTTACCTGGCTTTTTTCAATTGTGCTTGGTTGCGCATTGTCAGTCGTGCGTCACGCCGACCACCTCGCGGAGCGACTGGGAGAGCCTTACGGGACGCTCATTCTGACGCTTGCAATCACATCAATCGAGGTGATGGCCATTACGGCGGTCATGCGACATGGCGAAAACAACCCAACGCTGGTGCGCGACACTCTTTTTGCCGTCGTAATGATCATCCTTAACGGCATGGTCGGCCTGTCCCTGCTGGTTGGTGGCTGGCGACGTCATGAGCAGCACCACAATCTGCAGGGCGCCAACGCCTATCTGGGCGTCATCGTGCCTCTGGCAACCCTCAGCATGATCATGCCGAATTTTACACATCCGACAAACGGGCCGCCCTATTCAACCGTTCAGCAAACGGTGCTCGCCTTCATATCCGTTGGTCTTTATGGCGTGTTCCTGACCCTGCAGACTGGCCGCCACAAAGGCTTCTTCATCGATGATACGGGGGAGGCAACGGCAGAGCACATCAAAACCGCAGAAGGACCCCTGTGGTTTCCAGTGATGTTGCTGGTCGCCTATATGGCTCTCGTCGTCTTCCTGGTCGAGCAGCTCGCCGCGCCAATCGATTATTTCATCGAGACGCTTCGTGCTCCGGCAGCACTGGGCGGCGTCATCATGGCTGTCCTTGTCGCGACACCGGAGGCAATCAGCGCCGTGCGAGCCTCGGTTGCCAACCGTCTGCAACGGTCGGTCAACATCTTCCTGGGCTCGGTCCTGTCCACGATCGGACTGACTGTGCCCGCGATGCTGGTCATCAGCCACCTAACCGGTCA
The DNA here is from genome assembly GCF_002211365.1 of Rhizobium sp. R711. Lineage (GTDB taxonomy): Bacteria > Pseudomonadota > Alphaproteobacteria > Rhizobiales > Rhizobiaceae > Rhizobium. Next base: position 497,275 of record NZ_LOKZ01000001.1, read on the forward strand.
TCACGTCGTGCTTGGACTGGAGCGCACCGACACTGTGATGCTCGTACTGACACTGGCCCTCAGCATCATCACCTTTGCGAGCGGCCGCACGCATCTCATGCAAGGTGCCGTACACCTCGTTCTGTTCGTGGCATACGTCCTGCTGATCTTTGAAGTTTAACGATTGATCACCGCGCGCCCGATGCTTTCGCGATCAGCACCGATCGCACGTTAAGGCCGCACAATCACCGGGGCGGTGGGTTTCAGTTCAGATACCCACCGCCGCGCGGCCGGACGATGGACTGCCTCAGGCGTGGGCGTGCGGATGATGAACGTCCCAGACCGCCCACAGTGACACGGCAGCAACGAGTATACCGATTACGACAACCGTCCACATCGCACTCGCACTGGCCGCAAAACCGAGCAACCAGGGCGACGCGATCAGCCAGAGGCCGAGCACGAGATTTGCCCATTCCTCCCATTCGGAAAATACCGACAATGCTGCTGTGGCCAGCGCACCAAGCAGAATGGCAACGATCCAGGCGTTCCAACTCGGCATTGCTTCAGCCGCAAACCCCATGATCCATGGTGAGACAAACAAGCAAACCGCCAGAATGAGGTTAGCCCAATCCTGCCTTTTCCTTCCTTCCATCAGAGTGATTGCCATGATGACCTCCCATTTGAAGCCGACTAGGCGTCGCGTGAAACATCACGCTTAAGTCTATGATTTGGTAAGCTGTATGGCTTAAATCAAGACGTCACCGGATAATAGTTCAGGCTCCGATCTGCGGTTTGCTGCCGGGCAAAGGTGCTGCATCAGGAAAAGTTGCAGCATGCGGCCATGGACAATCTAAAGGATATTATTCCCGCGACAAAACGACGAGCTAACTGGCGCGCACCGAACCGACTGACCCGTCGTACACGGCCGGCCCCAACGCCGCCGATCAGCCGCGGGCTGCGCGTTTGTCCCGTTTCTCCTCGCCAAGTAAAAGAGCCAGCGAAAGAGCTTGTCGCTTTGCCAGTTCGATCAGCCTTTCGCGCGCCGGGCGCGGCGTCAGATTGTGGTCAGCGTCAGGAAAGAGATGCAGTTCCACGTTCGGGTAAGCGGACAGTTTTTCGCCCGCGGTCCCGAAGTTGACCCGGAACATCTCCTGGCCCTCGTCACCCTCCGTATAGATGATGGACAGCTGCGTGCCACGATCGGCGAGTGCATGAAAATCATCATGCACCTGCCTTGTGAGCTGCGTGAGCGGCCTGGCCGGCGCAAAGACGGGGGAGAGGCTGCCAGCCATCCTGTCAATCAGACGCATGGAGATATTCTTTGTGACCGCCCCGATATCCACGTCGCCGGCCCATAGACGGCGAACGGTCTCGAGATCCAGCACATTCTTGAAATAAGCTTTGAGGGTTTTCGGCAAGCCTTTGAAACGCCAGCGGAAAGCCACCGGATTGACAATCAGGCAGGCATCCCAGCGCTGATCGTCGACCGTACTTCTGAATGCAACGTAAGCGCCGCTGCAGCGTCCGATAAGAAAAGTGCGTCGGCTGCCTGCGAGACCATCCATGTAGTCGCGAGCGATTGCAACATCAGCAATTTGAGCCTCGTCGTAGAGGACCTGTTTGCGCCGCGCCGGGACCGGTGGACTGTCCCCGACACCGGCGCTGTCAAAGCGCAGGGACGCGACGCCAACCTTCGCAAGTTCGCGTGCAAGCTCAACTGCAGAACGGGCCCAACCGGCGCTATGATCGTAAGCCGTCGTTAGTATCACGGCGCTGACGCCGACGGATCCACCGGTCGGTTCACACAAGACCCCGTACAGCCGATCATCTGGACCGAAGCGAACGGCAGTTTCACGAATTGCGCCCAGTCGGACCGATGCAGTCGAGCTGGGCTTTTTTGCCGGCACTGCACTGCGACCCAGATAGTGGGGCAGCGATTGCAGCCAGTCGATCAGTTCATCGACAAGTGCATCGGGAATGGTCTGGTTCAGCGGGTTGGAAACGAGCGCATCATATCCCGCAAACGCTGTCGGGCGCAGCTTACAGCCGGCAGCCTCCAGCTTGTCGCGAAATGTGGTGTCGCTCTCGAATCCTGGCCGCTCGGCGAGGAAAACGGGGGGGGTGCGGCTGATCTGGAGGCCGTTAAGGTCGATGGCCTTGATATCGTCTGCAACGGCCGGCGGCATGCGTAATCCGGCGATCGATCCAGGTGCGGTGTCGCGAAGCTCCGGCTTAATGGCGAGGCCATCGTCGATGAGCCTCGAAAACAGGGAAAGCTCACGCAGATAGACACGCCCTTTCGTGACCGGCGCCAGAAGGGCAATTGCTGCAAGAGATGGCTCAACGTGCGCCTGCATGAGCGCAAGGCTCGCGCCAATGCCCTGACCGACGAACACCACGTTGCGGGTGCCCGAAAGCATCTTGAGCTCGACAGCCGCCTTTCCGATCACCTCATACCAGGCCGAAAGGCCGCGCTCGGTTGCGGCGTCATCGAGCGAATTTGCTGTTCCAGGGTAATCGAAGCGCAGGCTTGCAACACCGATGTCTGAAAACCGTTCCGCCAGGATGCGGTAGAATTTGCGCGTACACATCTCCTCCATGCCCCAGGGGTTGAGGAAAAGCACCGCAAGATCGCTCTGTGGTGCGTCACGATCGGCTGGCGTGAACAGACCAAGATTAGCCCCGAAGGCTATCGGCTGGGCGGCAAAGCGCGCCTTGCCATGTTCCTGATTCATAGCCGTCTGTTTCACCACCGTTTTGCCTGCAGAACGTCCTGATCAAATGCGAGATCGAATGTATTCCTGACTGATATACTTGATGCGTTAAGAAATTACCGAAATTCGACAGTGTTACCCTGGCTATTGGTTAGCACTCATAAACCGCGTTTCTAATCAGGCTGGCCGCAGCCGCCGGGTGAGCGCCAGGCGCACGCCGGATAGATTGAGCGCGAACGCGGCTGATGCGTAAACGACGACACCTGTCACGATAGGCACGCTGAGGTCGAAGACGGCATTGCCGGTTTGATGCCTGCCCACGATGAATGTCGGCACCGCCATTGTTGCGGTTGCGAGACTGACCTTGACGATCGGGCGAAGATCGAGCGGCAGGCGATGGGCACGATAGGACAGGAAATAGCCGGCGATGACGCCACCAATTTCGGCAATCAACAGCGCCCATGCAGCGCCGAGCAGTTGGAACCGCGGAACAAGGACGAACATGCCAATGATGTTGATCGCCAGAATGACCATACCCTGTGCGCCCATCAAGCTCGGTTTCTTCGCCAGCTGGAAGCTCACATGCACGAACTGATACGAGATCGAGCGGAACAGCCAGGCAAAGACCAGGATAGGGATAAGGCTTGCCGCAGCATCACGAAACTCGGCCCCGAGGATCAGGCTTGCAAAGCCCGGCGCGACCAGCGCCAGTCCAACGACCATTGGCATGAGCACCGTCAACAGCACCTCAGCCGTTTCCATCAGATGCCGGTTGGTGGCCTTGTGGCCCTCCTGCGCCAAAAGACGGATTGCGACCGGAATTGTCGCCGAACCGATCGCAACTCCAGGAAACAGGATGATCTGCCGGACCAGGTCTGCTGCGGCACCATAGACGCCCGCGGCCGTCTCGCCGATGTAGGTGACGATGATCATGCGGTCGAGAACCGTATGAAGCACGAAAATAAAGGACGAGGCTGTCATCGGCAGGCCAAAGCGCAGCATATCCCACAGCAATCCGGGGTCGAAGGGATGGCGCGGTCGGCGCCACACGTCGGGCGCATAGATCAACAGGGTCACGAGGTAGGAGCAGGCAACACTTGCGAGCAGGCCCTGCCCGCCCATGCCGAAGACCATCACCAGGGTTGTGGAGAAGACGAGCGTCAAGATGGCGCGCAGGATGACCGACCACATGTAGGCGCCGGTCTGCTGGCGAGAGCGGAACACCTCCTGCACGAACTCGAACAACCCGACCATAAACGCGACGAAGACGGCAGGTACGACATAGGTCGAGGAATCTTCGGCTATCAGCCACGTCACGACAATAACGAGCGGACTGAGCAGCATCAGTCCGATATAGCCGCAAAGCGCGGTGGCGCGGACGTCTTTCGATCCACCTTCGGAATCGAACCGCAGCACGGAAAATTTTATCCATCCGAACAGCAAGGTCGTTATGACGCCGGCAACGCCCGTGCCCACGACATAAATACCGTATTCGTGAGGGCTCAACATTCGGGTGAAGAGCACGACCGAAACGAACCCGAACAACGCCGAAACGGCGTTGGCAACCATATATGTCGAGATCTGGCGAAACATCATTCGGCCGCACGCGTGAATTCGTCGATCACCTGCATCAGCGCCTTTGGCCGGCATCCGGCATCGAGCGGCAGCGGACGGTTGGGCTTGCCATCGTCGCGCTTGAACCACATCGGCACCCAGGTATAGCGATCGGTGATGCCCCAGGTCAGAATTGCACTCGGCCGTCCCGCGTCGAAGATTGCGCCAAGGAAGTCGCGCGCTCGTGTCGCGACAAGCTGATCACGGTCATATTCGAGGGCCGGCAGCTTATTGTCGATCACATCAAGTTCGGTCACGACAACGTCGAGCTGCAGTTCCTTCACCGCTTCGACGAATTTCGACAGGCCCTCCCTGTCGATTTCCATGTCGCCCGGAAGATGGCCCTGGATGCCGACGGCATGAAGGGGCACGTCGCGATCCTTGAGATCGCGCAAGAGGTCAAGCAACGCCTGGCGCCGATCCCGGCACTGGTGTGTCGGGTTCTCGACATTGTAGTCGTTGATGACGAGCTGCGCGGAGGGATCAATCGCGGCCGTGGTGCGCAGCGCAAGGTCGATATATCGCTTGCCGAGACGCTCCTGCCAGATCGAATCGCGGATTGCAGCTCCGCCTTTGGGGTCTTCGGCAATCGCCTCGTTGACGACATCCCAGCTTGGAATCCGTCCCTGGTAGCGTCCAACGACCGTGGTGATGTGATGGACCAGCTGGCGCTCGGCTTGCGCCGTGCTCGCGATGGTATTTGTCCACTCCGGCATGGCGCCGTGCCAGGCAAGCGTGTGTCCACGCATTTTCATGCCGTTCTGATCGGCAAAGGCGATCAGCCGGTCAGGCTGATCGAACACGAACTGGTCCTCGCTCGGCCGCAAGTCAAACCACTTCAGTCCACCTTCACCCACGACGAGTTGGCAATGGTCGACGATGGCCGCCCTGTAGTCGAACTCGGTATCGAGAAGATCGGTGCGTACCGCCGCGCCGTAAGGAATGCCCCGTCCTGAGAAAGCTGCCTTGGCAGTTCGGTCCGTTCGGACAAAAGGGTCGAGTGCGCCGGAGGATGCCAGTCCGGCACCCAATGCGCCGAGAACGAAGTCCCGCCTGCGCATGAATGGATATCCTTGAGATTGCGTATAAATGAACCAGAAATTCGACCGCGCGGGCGGGCAAGACCTTCATCGTCTACTGTTTAGTCGAGACTTGCTTTGCGCGCACGCGACACTTGAAATCGCTATTAATGGATACTTAAGGAAAATCAGGTCTCTTAACCATAGATTTGCGCTTTTCGCGCCGTGTCAATCAGAACCCCGCCGCCCATGTACGAAGCTGCCCCCCGACATCAGACGCCGGTCATCAGTACGCGAGGCTGGGCAAGGAGCCGGGAGCCAGACGACGGTCCTGTCACGCAGCCAAAGCCAATACTAAAGCTTGCCGAGCCCTCTTCCAATCAAACCGGTTCATACGTCTTCCAGGAGCTCGTCCAGTTCGACCTGACACGCATCCTCGACTGGCTGCGCTCAGGCCTTGTCTTAATCATTGCCCTTGCCATCCTCGGTATGGTCGCCGGGTATGGCGTTGTTTTCGTGATCAAGCCGCGCTTTACAGCCGGGATCGATCTTCTCGTCGACCCGTCAAACCTGCGGGTGGTCGCTGACGATATCTTCTCCGAAAGCATGCAGAGAGATACGCAGTTGCTCGATGTCGAGAGCAAGTTGCGGGTTTTAACGTCGGGCAACGTGCTGAGCCGCGTGATCAGTGATCTGAAGCTCACCGCTGATCCGGAGTTCGTTCAAGCGAATTCCAAGGACCCGGCGAGCGACGCCCTTCGCGCGCTCTCAAAGCGTGTGACGGCCCGCCGTGACGAACGCTCTTTCATCGTCAACATTGCCCTGTGGACAGAAGACGCCGGCAAATCCGTGACCATCACAAATGCCATCGCAAGCGCATTCCAGGAAGAACTTGCCAAGGCGGAATCCGAAGGGGCCGGGCGTGCGGCAAGCTCGTTGTTTGCGCGCCTCGCAGATCTGAAGACAGAGGTTGCCAAGGCAGAAGCCGCCGTTGAGGCATTCAAGCGCGAACAGGGATTGCAGTCGAGTTCAGGAGAGCTTGTCAGCACGCTCATGTCAAACCAGACGAACACGCAGCTGATCGACGCCAAAGCACGCCTTATACAGGCGCAATCACGTTATAACGAACTTGTTTCGACCAACCCGAAGAACCGGCTGAATGCCTCTGCGCTGCAATCGGAAACGATGACTATGCTGCGCACGCAATATTCGACATTGCGACAACGCGTAACCTCTCAATCCGCCGTGCTTGGGCCGCGCCATCCAATGATCCTGTCGCTACAGCCTCAGTTGAAAGCCTTGGAGGGTCAGATCGACGCCGAGACGGCGCGCATTGTGCAAGCCGCGAAAGCCGAGCTGGATCAATCAAGGTCGGCCCTAGATGCCTTGAATTCTGAAGCCAACCAGATGAAGTCCTCGGTCTTCCAGGACACCGCCGCGCAGATCCATCTGCGCGAACTGGAACGCGAAGCGCGCGCCAAGGCAACCGTGTACGAAACCTTCATGGCCAGGGCCGGAGAAGCCGCCGAACGTCAGCAGATCGACACGACCAATGTGCGGATCGTTTCGCCGGCAGTCGTCCCGACTGCCCGTAGCTTCCCACCACGCGGCTACGTGCTGGCCGGCGCCGGTGGCGTTGTTGGTCTGGCGCTCGGCCTTGCCATCGCAGTCCTGTCGGGTCTTTGGCGCGACTATCGTCGGCTGAGCGCAGCACAGGGCCATGCAAATGGCTGACATGCGCAAGACGGCCAAGGTAGAAAGGAGCACCACCTTCGCAGCCTTGCTCTTCCTGGCCGTCTTTGGCTACTTCTGGGTCGGATTGAACCCGTTTCCCGATCCGAACGCCATCAGCCTTGCGACGCCTTACGGCGGTACATCGAACGTGCTCAACCAGTTGATCGTCATCGCCATGTCGGCTGTGGTACTTGCAACGATGCTGCAAAACCCGGCTCGCCATCTGCTGCTGCGCCCCTATGGCTTGCTGATTTGCCTGCTCGTCTGGCTGCTCTTCACCGGGCTTTTTGCCGGGGATCCGAGTGCCGCCTTCCGGCGCATCGTCTTTGCGATCCTCGTCTGCCTCTGCGCGAATGCGCTGCTCTTCATACCACGAGATGGTCAGCAGTTTGCAAAGCTGATGTGCATTGGGCTGAGTTTCACCATCGGGCTCTCCTATATGGGCGTCATTGCCCTGCCACACCTTGCCATACACCAGGCGAGTGACGCATTGGAGCAGTCGCTGGCGGGAGACTGGCGCGGTCATTTTGGTCACAAGAACGTTGCCGCTGCGGCGATGGTCTATGCCGTGTTCTTCGGTTTTTACATCGCAAAGGCTGGACACGGCCGGCTTGGGATGCTGATTGCATTGTCTGCCGGCTTCTTCGTTCTTCATGCAGGCGGCAAGACCTCGGCTGCCATGCTTCCCGCAATCCTTTTGCTTGCCTGGATTTTCGAGCGCTGGACCAGCTTCGGAACGGTGATCCTGGTTGGCGGCCTTGCGAGTTTGAATATTATCTTGCTGACTGCGGCAATTTCTCAAAGTTTCAGTGCGCTGCTTGCCTCTGCCGGGATCGATGCGACCTTCACCGATCGCGGCTCCATCTGGCGCCTGGCGCTTTCGGCGATCGCCGAGCGGCCGCTTCTCGGCTACGGTTTCCAGTCGTTCTGGCAGACCGATGCATTGTTTAACAGCGGCCAGGCCATGACCACATGGGCCGTGACCGCCGCCAATTCCCACAACGGCTATGTCGAGCAGTTGATCAATGGCGGCATCCCGGCCTTGACAATGGTCGTCATCTGGCTGGTGATCCTGCCCATCGTCCATGCCCATCGCGCACTTGCCGGCAAGAACGACCTCGCATTGACGCGGCTGTTCTTGCGGATCTGGCTCTTCTCGCTCTTTCTCGCCTGCCTTGAAAGCCCGTTTTTCGGCAACAGCGGACCGATCTGGTTTACCATGTTGATTGCCGTCTTTGGCCTGCGATTGCAGGCCAATGCCGGTCTCGTGGCCAACGCGCCCGCACTCAAAGCCAGTTTCGATCCCGCTTCCCCGCACGACGCAGCGGTCCTTAGAAAGGCCCGTTAACCTCATGCTCAGCCGCCAATTGTAGAATGCACGCTAGGCATTTACAGCTTCACCGCCGATTGTCGGCGACGTTGTCCTCGGTGGCAACGACAACAATCTTTGTCGATCGAGGTTTGGATGATGCAGCAACACCAGGGCGTTGAGGCTGTCGTCTGCATCCCGACGTTCCGTCGGCCGGCCTGGCTTGCCCGCACGCTGACATCCCTGGTCGATCAGGTCACCGATTTTGCCTTTGCCATCGTCGTTGTCGACAACGACGCGGCCAATCCGGCCGGGGCACGCCATGCGCGCGAATTCCTCGCCACTAAAGACCGGCCGTTCCTGGTCCTGACGGAGGAGCGACAGGGCAATTGCTATGCCATCAACCGCGCCTTCGGCGAGGCAATGGCGGCGTTTCCCGACGCTGAGTTTCTGCTGATGATCGATGACGACGAAATGGCCCTGCCCGGCTGGCTTGCCGCAATCGTCGGGACAGCCAAACGCGAAAACGCCGATATCGTCGGAGGACCGGTCGTGCGGGAGTTCGAAGTGCCGGTATCCGACGCTGTCACCCAGCATTTGCTTTTTGGCTCGATCGAGGGTAAGACGCGAACAGTCGATCAGATCCACGGTTCCGGCAACTGCCTGATCCGGCGGCAGGTATTTACCGGTCTTGGCTCACCGCTCTTCGATGTCCGCTTCAATTTTTTGGGCGGAGGCGACATGGAATTCTTCACCAGATGCCGCAAGGCCGGATTCAAGACCTGGTGGTGTGCAGAGGCGGTAATCCGCGAATTCGTACCGCAGGAGCGTGTATCGGCGCGCTTCCTGATGACGCGCTCGCTGCGCACCGGCAGCATCAACTATGTGATCGATCGACTCCACAGCACATCGGCGACACGTGTTCTCGCAAAGAACGCTCTCAGTCTTGGCGCCGGCGTTTTCAGATCGATAGCTCTGTTTATAAAAACCCGGCGACTGCTGCCGGCAAGCCATCCGCTGCTGGTGTCGCTCGGCCGCACATTGGCGAGCCTCGGGTTTCTGCCTGCCCCGTACCGGGCAAGCAATTGAGCCACATCAGCCAAGTGCTACCTTGCGGATCACCTCGATTGGTGTGCGCGTATGCGACTGAACAGCGATCGTGGTCTGAAAGGGGTTCAGTCCTTCCATGAAGGTTTCCAATCCAGCCGCATCGAGAGGCGGCCCTTCCCAGTAGGTCAGGCATGGGCTTTGCGAGATACGTTCGTGCCGCTCGGCAAGCTCAACGTCGTTGGCCACGGCGACGCCATAGATCAGGTATTCGGAAAAATGCCTTAGGCGGGCAAGCGCGAGCCACCAGGGAAGGCTGCTTGCACCTTCAATGCGCCTGACCATGGAGGCGACCGTCTGCCGATCCCACAGCACCATCTGGCTGATGAAATCGTCACCGGGCAGCGCCGGCGGCGTCAGGCCAAGCAACCGATGGGCATTCTTCCACCAGCGGACATGGCCCGGCCGTGATGGATTGACATCGCCCGGCGCGACATAGTGCGCAAGCTTCGACGTTGACGCGATCACGCCGAGATCGAGCGGGCGGCAGAAGCAATTGTCGGAATCGATGCACATCACACGGTCGCTCGGCTGCGCCAGGCTCATGGCGATCTTGCGCATCTGCTGCAGGTGCCAACCATAGACGGGCAGGCGAAGGTGCGGTCCCCACCAGTAGCGCCGTCCGCGCCACTTTGGCAGGGACCAGAGCGATGGAAGCAGGGTGGACGAGACGATGACCTGACGCCTTTGTCCCTCCATGGGTGCGAAGTATTCGGCGTCCTCGTCGCCGATCACGATGTAATGCATATCGTAGCCGGTGACGTATCGATCGATCGAGTCGCAGAGAAGACGGCAACTATCCAGGTCGCCGCGATAGCTCGGTGTAATCAGCGAAATTGAAGGGCTCATGAACCGTCGCCCCGATCAACGACCTGTAGACAAAGCCCGCAGCGAATGCCGGAGCATGGCATAGATGGCAACCGGATTGGTGGTCAGATAGCGCCTTGCCAGCCGACGCGGCTCAAGGAACATGCGGTAGAGCCACTCAAGGCCGATCTTTTGCATCCAGCCTGGTGCGCGTCTCTTGCTCCCGGCCAGGAAATCGAACAGGCCGCCGGAGGTCTTGATCAGACCGACATTGTGTAGTTTGTTGATGTTACGAACGACAAACTGCTGCTCCAGCGGTATGCCGAAACCAATCCACAAGATGTCGGGAGCTGCCGCATTGATCGCCTGGACCACCGCTTCCTCCTCGGCACGGTCGAAATAGCCGTTGTGCCGACCGGCAAAGCGAAGCCCCGGATAGGTCTTGGACATATTTTCGACCGCTTGGGCATTCACCTCTTCACTGGCGCCGAGGAAGTAGAAACTGACCCCGGCTTGCGCCGCGCGCTCCGCAACGGCATGCACGAGATCGGTCGTCGCAACGCGCTCCGGCAAAGGCTCGGCCGAGGACAGCTTCGAAAACAGCACGACCGACATGCCGTCAGCATGAATCTGATCCGCTTCACGGGTCATCAAGCGAAAATTGGCATCATATTCGCAAAGCGCGATCACCTGACCATTTGCGGAGGTAGAATAGAAGGGACGCCCGCCAGCGCCCCTGCGCTCGAGCGCGAGGCGAACGAAGGCATCAGCGGAATCCTCCATGCCGGCCCGCACGATCGGCAAGCTTCCAAGCCGGTTCGTCGGCCACTCGTTCATCGAATAACTCAGACGTGCCGACGCACTGCTATGCCTAGTCATTCATCTACCTTCGAAACGGGGGTATCAGTTCAAGAACAGAGCTGATAGGTAGCCGTTTCCTGGAAGGATCGCTGCAAAACCTCGCACTATAGTTAACCCCTGCTACACGTGTGGTATCAGCAGGAGCTTTGGCAAAAGATGCGCAAGCTTAGACCTTGAAAATTGTAAGCCGCCTTTTACGAAAAGGCGCTATCAACGCTGTGTGGCGCAGCTGTTGCCATCTCTTCAAAAGGTTCCCCCTATGGCGAAACGCCGCTATCTTGCAGTGGTCTCCGACGCAGCCGAAACCTGCGGTGTCGAGGAGTTTGCGCGCCAAACTGGCCTCAGGCTCGCCGAACGGGCTGACCGGCATGTGCTTGAGGGCAATATCCGCCGGCTCAAGGCAGCGCTCGTCCATACGGACGCCGCCATCCTCAACTTCCCTGTTGTTGCCTGGAAGAAGAAACTTGCCGAACCGATTATCGCAGCACTCACCACACGGCTGCATCGGAAAGCACTTGTCGTTGTTCTTCACGAATGGGACGCGCTTGATTGGAAGCGCCGCCTGGTGCTGGTGCCGGTGGTGATGCTCGCGACACGGATCCTGTTTTCAGCACCAGAAATTGCCGCCGAATTTGCCAAAAGCCCGCTGTCTGCCTGGTCAACCAGACGGCGTGGCGTCGTTCCCATCCCACCAAATCTTGCCTTGCCCACCAAGTTGCAGGACGGCTCGGTTGCTCGAACACTGAGGCAACAGAGCAAGGCGGGGCGACTGATCCTTGGACAGTTCGGCTCGATCTACCCGAAGAAGCAATCCACGGCGGTTTTGGAAACCGCCGCGCGCCTTTTAGCCCGCGGTCACGATGTCGGCGTCGTGTTCGTCGGATCGTTCATCCGTGGCGGCGACAATGTGGAGCGCGATTTTTATGCGGTGGCCGACAGGCTTGGCATTTCCAGCCGGGTCGCCGTGACAGGCTACGTTGCCGGAGCCGAGGAACTCTTCGGGATTTTCAATGAGGTCGACGTCTTCTGCTATCTGTTCTCCGAGGGGCTGACAGCGCGTCGGGCAAGCGTGCTGGCGGCAAGCTTTTCGGGGAAGCCCGTCATCGTCAACGGACCAAAGCGGCGCGACGCCCTCTTCCACCATGACCTCTTTCGCAAGCTCATCGATGGCGGTGCGATACGCTTGGTCGACAACCGGGCCGACGCCGACATGATGGCCGAGGCGGTGTTGAAGGCAAGCCGGAGCAATGTTGCGTCCTTTGACGCAAAGGCGGAGGTCGACGCCTTGTGGGGCACCGTCGTCGATGCACTTGATGACGAGCGGGCGACGCATTCTTAGATGTTCGCCATCCCGGAACCTGAAATTTGGGAACAAATGGCTCGCAAGAAGCGTTCCGTGACTTAGCGACCTGTGCGTCGCGAAATCAGCTGAAAGGACGTGGTTCGACATGGAAATGACGGAGGGCCGCCAAATTGCAGAGGAATATCTCCGGCTTGGCGGAAAAAGACGCGTCAAGATTGACGACAACCAGCAAACTGTACGCGCTTGGGAGGCCGATCCGCCGGCTGCAGAGCAGTTCTGGCACGATCATGTCGAGGGTCTGGAAGCACGCCGCCGCAGAGAGGTCGAGTTCTTCCTGCCATCGATCAACTCCCCATAACCGGTGGGAACCGGCAGCTGGCTTCATTGGTCCGACCGGTCGAGCCGGGCCAACCAACTGTTGCCAAAGCCTATCCGATAGACCGTCAGACAGGACACGGACTGAAATCGCCGACGCACTGAACTGCCTTCCGGCGAGTTAATTCCGGCGAGTACGACGCGTTCAATGTTGCGACCGCGACGGGACAGATAGGTCGAGGGCACTGGCGAACGAGACGCGCTGTTCAAGCAATATCGTGATTGTCGGGTGAGCGCGGTTACGCGCGACAACAATGATGGCTCTGTCCGCGAAACGGTTGAGTACAGCGTCATGCCACTGGAATCGTAAGCGTAGCTGTCAGTATAGGGTGGACAGAGCTTTGCGAGATTCGAGAACGACCCCGTCGAATGAATAAACGGCGAAGCGCTACCGCGCTAGCCAGCCGCCATCAACGGGCAGGACGATGCCGTGGACATAGTCGGAGGCCTGTGACGCCAAAAAGACCGCTGCGCCGCCGAGTTGTTCAGGATCACCCCAACGGCCCGCCGGGATGCGGGCAAGGATTGCCGCGTTGCGGCCCGGATCCTCTCGCAAGGCCGTCGTATTGTTGGTCACGAAATAGCCCGGCGCAATGGCATTGACGTTGATGCCCTTAGACGCCCACTCGCAGGCCAAAAGACGCGTCAATCCAGCAAGTCCACTCTTCGAGGCCGTATAGGAGGGGATGCGAATACCGCCTTGAAAGGACAATAAGGAGGCGATGTTGATAATCTTGCCGCCACCTCTTTCGAGCATATGGCGGGCAGCAGCCTGCGACAGGAAGAAGACGCTCTTCAGGTTGATGTCGATGACCGCATCCCAATCGGCCTCCGTGAAGTCGATGGCGTCGGCGCGGCGGATAATGCCGGCATTATTGACCAGGATGTCGAGCTTTCCGAAGGTCGCCACCGTTTCGTCGACGATTGCCTTTACCGGCTCGATCGAACCGAGATCGGCCTTGATGGCGTGAAAGCCTGTGCCGGTCTTGCGAACCGCAGCCTCGGTTTCATCCATCGCCGAGCGACCGACGGCAACGATTGAAGCACCGGCTGCAGCCAGCGCGATGGCGATCGCCTTGCCAAGTCCGGTATTGGCACCAGTGATCACTGCCACTTGGCCGGAAAGGTCGAACATGGTCATCCGAGCCTCATTTCAGGAATTCGGCGCGATGCGGCGTGAAGGTGTCGATCAAGCGGCCCTTCTTTAGCGCCCTGACCCCATGCATGAGGTTGGGAGGAACGATGAAGCTTCCACCCTGATCAAGGATTTCGGTGCGGCCGTCGATCGTCACCTCGAAACTGCCTTCTGCCACATAGCTTGCCTGAATATGCGGATGCGAATGCTGTGCCCCCACGGCATCCTTCTCGAAGACGACCTCCACCATCATCATCTCTGGCAGATAGGTCATGACACGGCGGATTACGCCCGGTTCCGGATTGACCCACTTGGCGCCCTTCGTCGATACGAACAGATCACTCGCTGTCATCGTCGATCCTCACTTCAGATCTTCGATGGCGACGAGATCGACATCGGTGTAGTCGATATTGTCGCCAGCCATTGCCCAGATGAATGCATAGCTTGACGTTCCTGCGCCGGAATGGATCGACCAGCCCGGCGACAGGACGGCCTCCTCGTTCTTGACGATGAGGTGACGCGTCTCCCCCGGTTCGCCCATCAGATGCAAGACGCGGGCCTTTTCCGGCAGATCGAAGTAAAGATAGGCCTCCATCCGGCGGTCATGCACATGGCAGGGCATGGTGTTCCACACCGATCCCACCGCAAGCGTCGTCATGCCGACGACGAGCTGACAGGTTCTGGCGCCCTCCGGATGGATGAACTGGAAGATCGAGCGCTCGTTGCTGGTCGCCTGAGAGCCCAGATCGACCCGCTTGGCAGCGGCGATGTCGATGTGTTTGGCAGGGTAGCGGACATGGGCCGGAGCGCTCAACAAGTAGAACTTTGCCGGCTTATCGGCGGCAACCGACTGGAACGTCACCGAACTCCCCATGCCGGCATAGACCATGTCGCGGGTGCCGGCCCCAAACGCCTCGCCGTCAACGGCAACGATACCTGCACCGCCAATGTTGACTGCGATCAGCTCGCGCCGGGCAAGAAGCGCGTCGGTGCCGGCCGGCTTGATCGTTTCGAGTGCCAGTGGAGCAGAGGTCGGCATCGCGCCACCGACAATCATCCGGTCGTAGTTGGTGTAGTGCAGCTGGATACGTCCCGGCACGAAGAGCGGTGGCAACAGGAAATTCTCGCGCAGCTCGCCGGTGCTGAACCTTGCCGCCGTCTTCGGGTCGATCGCGAAGCGGCTGGTGAAATCGGTGTGGTTCATCGTGCCTCCCAGAATCTTTGGCTAAATTCATCATACATATTGATGACGCCTTGGCAACAGATGGCTCAAATCGTATCGGAGATCGGATCGACCAGCATCGATTTATATCATTGATTATATTGTTTATTTGTGACACCGTGCATTTTCGTACCTATTTTTGTATGATGACTTTTGCAATAGTTGTCTTGATTGTTCGATCGCTGTATGCTCACACATCATTCACGGACATGACGACACACTTGAACACCGCACCCCCTCCGGCCAACCTCAATTCATCCCGAAGGCAGAAGCTCTCCGAACGGATTGCCGGTTCGCTTCGCCAGGATTTTCTCTCGGGCCAGTTCTCCGTTGGCCATAAGTTGCCGACAGAAAGCCAGCTCGCCTTGAGCTTCGGTGTCAGCAGAACCGTCATTCGCGAAGCAATCGCCGCCCTCGTGGCTGATGGAATGTTGGAGACGCGGCAGGGTGCAGGCATTTTCGTGATCGGCCTTCAGCGCCATCAGCCGTTGGACGGCCCGATCTTAAGGCAGGACCGATCAAGCAACATATCGCACGCGCTGAACGTGCTGGAAGTTCGCATCGCGCTTGAAACAGAAAGTGCAGCGCTGGCTGCAGCCCGCAGAAATCCATCGCAGGAAGCGCAGATCCAGGAGAACTTTTTCGAATTCGATCGGCTCCTTCAGCTTGGCAAGCCGACGGGCCAGGCTGACTTCGCCTTCCACCGGTCCATTGCCGAGGCGACCAACAATCCTTTCTACGTCGAAGTACTCGACGCGCTCGGCGAGCGTACGATTCCATGCGACGTCAATTCGCCCCACGCCACCGAAGAGGTGCTCTCGTTTGCCTATCAGGCCGGATTGCAGAGAGAGCATCTCGCAATATTGAACGCAATTTCTGCAGGCGATGCGGCGTGCGCGCGCGACGCCATGCGCGCTCATCTCTCGGCAAGCCAGGAGCGATATCGCGAACGCCTGCGTGATCGGCGAACGCGATATCAAAGCGGTGTCGAAACGACCTGACAGACAGGTCGCTGTAACGGTTCCGGTCGGCTTGCCTTGATCCTACGGCTGGAATCCGTCCATCAAATGTGCCAGTCGGTGCCCGTACCGGTCTCGGCGGTCGCCTGCAACGGGCTGTCAGCAAGGGCATAGGCCCTGATGTAGTCGATATGCATTTCCGAACCGGTCACGAGACCATTCGAGGGCGTTCCCGCTGCCCCGCCGACGGCAAGGTTGACCAGCATGTACATGGGATCGTGCATGTCCTCTGGCGTGTCCGTCTGGGCAACGGCGACATCGTCGAAATACCAGGTGATGTGATCTTCGTCCCAAAGGACCCCATAGTTGTGGAACCCTTCCGTGCTTGGCATCTTGACGGGAAAGGACGTCATCGTGTGTGCGCCGCTATGATCGCTGTGAACCGTGACATTGACGGTGTTCGGGTCCTGCCCACGCATCTCGACGACATCGAGTTCTGGCGGCCAGGACCCGTCCTCCGGCAGAAGCCAGAAGGCTGGCCAAACACCCTGCTCTGTCGGCATATCGGCGCGAATTTCGAAGTAGCCATAGGTCTGCGCAAAGGATGAATGTGTGTTCAAAAGACCGGATGTGTAGTCATAGCCGTCGATCTGCGACTGGATCGCTTGCGAGGCCGGCTCCGCAGAAATCGTCAGCACGCCGTTGCTGACCGAGAACGGATTTGCCGCTGCGGTCGGCGCGTAGGACGGATTGATGTACCATTGAAGCTCGCCATTGCTCGTCAATGAGCTGCCGCGTTCCGGCGCCCACCAGAATTTCGCATCCCATGTTCCTTGGTCGCCGCTGCGCAAGGACAGGCTATTGAACTCGTCGTCGAAGGTCAGGGCCAGACTGGAACGGTCGAGCGTCAACTGAAATTGGCTGGCATGCAGATCCGACGCCTCGGTGTTGGCAAAGACGAGGCTCTCGCCAGCACCGAGATCCAGCCGCAGGTTGGCGCCTTCCTGAGTGGTATGAGCCAGAACCTGTTCGAACGACGAAAACCCATAGCTGTTCAGCCGGATGGTGTCATCACTGCCGAAATCGACGATCAGATCGCTCCCGTGACCCCGGGTGAAGATGAACGTGTCCGCCCCGCCTGCGCCGATCAGCACGTCGTTGCCAGCCCCGCCATCGATCGTCTGGCTTCCCGAGGCCCCGGAGATGATGTTGTCCTGCGCATTCCCGAAGGCATAACGCCCATTGCCTGTTACAGTCAGATTCTCGAAATTCTCCGGAAGCGTATAGCTCATCCAGGTGCTGATCGTATCGACGCCGGCACCGGGTTCTTCTACCGCACGGTTGATGCTGGAGTAGAGATAGTAGATGTCATCGCCTGTTTTCCCGTGCATCGTCACATTGACGGAGCTGTCACCCCATATGGAATCGTTGCCCGACGTGCCGTCGAGCACGGGGCCCGAACCGGTCGCGGAGAACCATGCGGTTGAGGCGCCGCTGTAAAACAGCGGCTGGCCGACGGCGTTCTGTATTGACTTTGCCATTATCAACTCCTTCGGGTTTTGATGCGTCTCAAGGTCTTTTCCCCTCCTGTGGTTGTCGCTACTCCTCCCGAAATGCACGGGCCAACTGGTCCGTGAACGGCTTTGCGAGATAGCCGAGTGCCGTGCGCTCGCCGGTCTCGATGAAGGCTTCGACGGGCATTCCGGCAACTGGCGCCAGCGCGCCAAGCCTTTGCCATTCGCTCTCAGGCACCGCGACGCGAAGCGTGTAGTAGGATTGACCGGAACGTGCGTCCGTCGTCAGGTCGGCGGAGATGGAAGCAACGTGCCCCCGCAATTCGGGCGTGGTGCGATAGCTGAAGGCGGTAAACCGCAGGCTGACTTCCTTGCCGACCGCGACCTGGTCGACGTCCTGTGGCGACAGCTTCAGTTCGGGTGTGAGCAGGTCGTGATCGGGGACGATCTGCATGATCGCCTCAGCCGGCGCGACCACCGCTCCCGATGCATGAACGGCGAGTTGATGGACGATACCGTCCTGCGGTGCCCTGATGTCGACGTGCCGCAACTCGTCCTCCATTGCAACGCGCCGCTCTTGATATTCGCCGCTGTCGCCCTCGGCCTGCCTGAGCTGCTCGGACACCTCGCTTCGGTTATCGTCGCCGACCTGGATGATCTGCAACTCTGTTTCGGCGATCTTTCCCTTGATTTCGGCTGTGGAGGCAAGGAGGCTGCCGAGCTCTCCGGTCAAATCGGCCGCATCGCGTTGCAGCGAATAGACCCGTGTCGCCGGGATGACGCCTTCTCGAAGCAAGGGCTCCAGACTTGCAAGTTCCTTGTTGATGATGGCGATCGCGCGACGCTTGCCGTCCTGCTGCGCCGTCAGGCCCTCTGCCTGCTGGTCAAGCTGGTGAACCCGCTCGCGCAGTTGTGCCGTCTTTCCCCTCAACGAGGCCCGGCGGTCATCAAACAGCCGCTGCTCGGCACGCGCGAGGGCCGCAGCCTGCGCCGCATCGGTGCCGTTTACCACAGCCGGAAAGACGATGGTATCACGGCCGTCGCGCTCTGCCGAAAGTCTTGCGGATCGCACCGCAAGCTCCCTCAACCGCCGCGATATGATCGCCACGTTCGCCTTCGCCTGGGTGTCGTCGAGATGAATCAGGATCTGGCCAGCCCTGACACGATCGCCATTGGCGACGAAGACCTGCCCAACCGTGCCACCCTTCTGGTGCTTCACCGGCTTGACATAGCTGTCGACGACCAGCGTGCCCTGTGCAATCACCGCGCCGTTGATGCGGATCGCCGAAGCAAGGCCGCCAAGCACACCGACAAGAAGGATCCCGGTGGCAATGGCAAGCAGAGTGAGGCGACGAACCGCCCTTTCTGTCGATGCTGCGGCGGTTCTGATCATGGCGACGTCCCCTCGCCAGCACGTAACAGTCGGACGAAGGAACCAGTTGCGGCCACTGGCTTTGGTCCCGTCTTGAGGACATCACCCTTCGGACCGAACGCCTTGGCGCGACCGTCTTCGAGAACCAGAACCTTGTCGACGACAGAAAGTGCGCTTGGCCGGTGGGCGATGATCAACACCACGCCTTGGCGGGAGCGAACACTCTCGATCGCCTGGGCGAGTGCCAGCTCGCCTTGAACGTCGAGATTGGAATTCGGTTCGTCGAGCACGACGAGGAACGGATCGCCATAGAGTGCCCTGGCCAACCCGATGCGCTGCCGCTGGCCCGCCGATAGCGCCGTTGCCTGCGCGCCGATCAGTGTGTCGAAACCATCGGAAAAGCCCACGATCATATCATAGACACCTGCGGCCCGGGCAGCTGCAATGACCAACTCCGAAGACGTCTGGGGGTCGAAGCGGGCGATGTTGTCGGCAATGGTCCCCTCGAACAACGATACCTCCTGCGGCAGGTAACCGATGTGGCGCCCGAGCGCTGCCGGCGTCCACTGCGAAAGCGACGCTCCGTCCAGCCTGATGTCTCCGCCAAAGGCCGACCATAGCCCGACGAGACCGCGCGCCAGCGAAGACTTGCCCGATGCGCTCGGACCGATGATGCCAACGGCTTCACCCGCTTTGACCTCGAAAGACATGCCGCGAATGATCGGCATTTTCGAGCCTGGAGCTCCGAGATGAAGGTTCTCCACCAACAGCGATTGGCGAGGTGCAGGCAGCGCGACACGCGGTCTTTCGTCAGAGAGGCGGACCTCGCGGTCGAGCCTGGACCAGGCCTGACGCGCAGCTGCAAAACCTCGCCAATGTGCGATGGCAAGCTCGATCGGGGCGAGCGCACGGCTAACGAGAATGGAGCTTGCAATCATGATGCCGCCGGTTGCTTCCTGGCGAATGACCAGTATGGCGCCCACCGCCAGTACCCCGGGCTGCAGCAACATGCGCGCAGAGCGCGACAGCGTTGAAAGCGAGTTGACGACAGTGGCGGTGCGTAAGTGACTGTCGAGGTGGCGTCGGTTGACCCCAGCCCAACGCGTCGAAAGCGCAGCCGCAAAGCCCATTGCGACCACCGTTTCGGAGTTGCGCCTCGCGGTTTCGGCAAATGCCATTCGCTCAGCCAGGATCGCGACCGTCTCCCTCGTCGGTTGGCGCGACTTGACCTCGGCAAGCAGCGCCAGGCCCGTTAAGATCATGGCGCCAGCCGCGGCTGTGACGCCAATCCAGTGGTGAAACAGGAAGCAGAGCGCGAGATAGAACGGCATCCACGGCAGATCGAACAACGCTCCTGGTCCCGGGCCAGACAGAAACCCGCGAACGGTATCGACATCGCGGATCGTCTGTAGACCGTCTCCGTGCGCTGGCTTGCGCGATGCTGATAGGGCGACTGAGAGAAAGGCACGCCCCGAGAACCGCTCGTCAACTGCCCGTCCGATTTGTCCCAAAAGCAGCGATCGCGTAAGATCAAGCAGCCACTGGAAGGCAAAGAGGGCCACGACGATTACGATCAAACCGACAAGGGTCGGCAGGCTGCGGCTCGGAATGACGCGATCATAGACCTGCAGCATGAAGAACGAGCCAGTGAGCGCCAGGACGTTGACGAGGCAACTCGTCACGGCAAGTCCCAAAGCGCCGACACGCAACGACGAGAAAAGGCCAAAGAGAGGTCGAGGCGACGAAAGAGGGCCGGTTTCAGACAAATGGGCTCCTTGGGGTCGTGTCCCGATGCACGGTTGCCGAAGCGCGGGTGGTCCGCGAAATCGAGATCATTTGCGTAGACTGAGCCAAAAGGGATCGGATGACGACCGCAAACAGCAGCTTCTGTTCCACTGAGCGCTAAAGCGCCAAACCAGGCGTTAAATGCCAAGTCATGGTCCAGTCACGTCGTTAATCGACTGTCTACTTCCGAGTGAAACCATGTGCTTGCCGCCCGGCCGATCAGTACTTAGGGCCTCACCTCATGAAGCGAGTTCAATTACCGTTGCGTTTGCGTCTGGATATGCGTTTCAAACCGTGGTTTCGAGGCCTCGCAAGTTTCGCCGAGCGCAATCGCGCTCGACTGATCTGTACGATGCAGCAGATTGGCGAACCCAAACGCCGCCCCCCAGGCGATCGAACACGTTGGTAGAATTGAACCAAGTATCGGGCTGTATCTCGACCTTCGACTAGATTTTCTTGGCCGCGGCGACGCGTGGCTGAGAGCTTTACTTTGGTATCAATCCATAAACGGCATTAATCTGTGCCCCAACATTGCAAGAACGACCGCAACAATACATCCCGGCGACCTCTCCATCCGCTTATCGAGAGGATCGATGATCACTTGGAAATGGAACTCCCGGAAACACGCCACACTCTAATCGCGCCGAAGACGGCCAGTCGGATCCTCGTCACGATCCGCACGTCAAAGCGATGCGTGAAATGCGGATGCTGGCGCGCCCTCATTCATCGCATGGCCGCAACGCCGAGCCGGAATTGAACTGCCGGATGCCAATGCCCCTCTCCCTTCACGGCGACGACGCCGAAGCGCTCGACGGACATTCAAGAACTCGCCTCGCCCTATCGCGAAGATGCTCCGCGATGGGTGGAACATCCAGTCGTCATTCACGATGTATGCGCAATTGAGCGCGATAGATGCCGAGCCTGGAGTTGAGAAAGTCCCTGACGTAAAGGCGCCTTGGAATTCGAACTGCAGACCCTGCGATACCGTCAAGACACCAGCAGTGGTCACGCCTTGAAACGGTCAAATGCCGTGAGGCTCCTGATGGGTGGATCGGCTTCAGCCCACCGATAGATTTCCGAGCGCAGATAGCAAAGCTCGTCGTCAAGAGCCTCTTCCGCAATCTCGGTCCACCAGCACTTCGGGCGCCCGTCACTGCCATCCGACCATCGATAGCCGCGCGCCTTCAGGTGATCCTTCATGTCGAACGGGCTGTTTTCCGCGAAGATGCGAACACGAGAACGCTGGCTGGCCAGATAGAGTTCGGCAAACGGTGTTTGCCCGAGACCGATGTCATCGTCTGCGAGAACTTCGAACAGCGCGAAACAGTCATCCACTGCCCGATGCCCCTCATGAAAATAACCCGCCTGGCCGATCAAATATCCAAGCTTGGTCCCTTCGAAGCCGCGTAACGCCCAATCGATTTCCGAGATCGAGCAGGCCCAGGCCTTGCCCGCGAATATGGGCGAAAAGTTCTCGCAGAACGGCCGATCGAGGCTTGCGTTGTGGGCGATGATGAGATCGGCTCCTTCGACAAGCGAGCGCAGTTTATGAAGATCGATGATCTGGCCGGCCACCATTTCGTCAGTAATGCCGGTCAGGCGCGTGATCTCTTCCGGAATTGGAATACTCGGTTGCTGCAGAGCGCCATAGACGTCGATGACATCACTATATTGCCGCGCTCATCAATGTGAAGGCAACAGCGCCGATTTCGACGATTTCGTCCTTGCGATAGTTGAGGCCAGTGGTTTCGGTATCGAGAATAACGCCCTTCAACGCAAACTCGGGCCGCGCCGTCGTTGCGACAATGCGGGGCTCGAGCCCTGCCGCGCCATTGTTCGCCAAGTTGACAGGTGGTTCGGCTTCAGCCCGTGGCGCTCGGCAACCTCATTGACCAATACTCCAGGCCGCAGACTTTCAGAAACGATCTGCGCCTTGACGCCGTCCGGCCAATGCCGATGCACCTCACGTCCAGACGTCCTGGTCGTGAGAACCTCCAATGTACTCTCCATGGAGAAACTCCCGTCGCTCATCCGTCAAGGCGATCACAGATCAGAGCGGCGAAGACAACGTGGGAACAGAACACCGGTTACGCTGGTGATGAATCCAGTCGTGGAGCATTGAAGTTCCCCACCAGCAAGCGGGTCTGATACGACAAACGGAGCCGATGTGGCCGTTTCGGCTCACATCTCGATGATATCCACGCTCTCGTGCAGTTCCGCCCGAGCGATTTCGGCCACGCTTCTCTCATGCGTGAAGAGGATCGTTTGAAATCGCGACGCCGAATCCGCCAGGGCTCTAATCCCCGCCGCCGTGCGATCGTCATCAAACGTCTGAAAGATGTCGTCGGCGATCAATGGCATCGGCTCATTCCGACCACAATAATCCTCAAGAAAGGCCAACCGCAGCGACAGGTAAAGTTGGTCACCCGTCCCTTCGCTCAATCCGTCAAGCGCGACACGCTCCCCATTCGCACGCTGAGCCATGAGTTGCAGAGCGTCGTCCGATCCGTACTCCTGAAGCAATCGGGTGAACGCGCCTCTTGTTAACACCTCAAACAATGCACCTGCCCGCATGATAACCGGATCGGTTTGCTTATCCCGGTACGTTTCCATCGAGCCCGTCAACATCTTCGATGCCAACTTCAACACAACCCAAGTCCGCGCCAGGTCCTTGGCCTCGTTTTCTGCTACGAGCCGCTGAAAGACTGCGTGTTCCGCGCTCTCGCCCGTTTCAAGCACCCTGCGCTGGCGCTCATTTTCAGATTGACATGCGGTCAATTCAGCAAACCGTTCGATATGCGCTGTCTCCAATGCCTCAAGGCTCTCGATCTCAAGATCCGCCTTGGAAGCGTCGAAGGCTTCGAGCGCCACGCGAACGGAAGTTTCGTCCAGTCCACGGGCTTGCTCTGAGAGTCGGCGACCGCACAGCCCAAGCCGCGCCTCCGCGCTGTCCCGCTGTTCGAGACGTTCGATCAACTGGGTAGCGTCTGTGTCAGCGGAGAAATTCGATAGTAATGAGGAAATACGCTCTTCAGCAACGCTGAGTTCTTCTTCGAGCCGTCTAAGCCTAAGGCTCGCCTGGTCCACCGAAGACGACAATTCACCCCGGCGCTTATGATCGGACTGCGCTGCAACAGCACGGTTCTGCAGGATATCGATAGCGGCTTCGGCAGATAAGGTGACGAGATCAGGTGCGGTCTCACCGACGAGCCGCCCAACCTCACCGGCAAACTGCTCGATGTCGCGCTGCATACCGTTCACGCGGCGCTGACGGTTCTCGCGTTCCAAGAGGATGTCCGGCACCTGCCTCCAAACATCGATTGCTGCTTCGGCCATTTCAACAGTTGTGCCTTCGGGTAAGCCTACCAGAGCAGCGGCTTCCGCGAACCTCGCTTTCCAGGTCTCTATTTCCTGACCAATCTCAGCCTCGCGAGCCGCCAATTTCTGAATGGTATTCAGCGAACTTGCTCTTTTTTCCTGGAGCGAGCGGCCTTCGTCCCAGCGCGTTGACAGAGCGGAAAGATTGCCTGAAAGCAAACGTGCAAGTGCGACTGCGGGCAATTGCGGCTTCGCGGAAACGCCGATTTCAGATGCAATCTCCAATAGCACTGGAAGAGCCCGCCTCTCGGCCAGTTCCAGCTCGGCGATTTCGTCCTCCAGGGCATGCAACTCTATACGCCTTATCGCGAGCGCATCGATTCCGCGCCGCCATTCAACCATCGTATCCGGATCGGATGGGGCGACCTGAGCTGCATCGAATGACTGCCGGAAATCGTGGAGTGCGGCATCGAGATGCTGCCTCGCGTGGTCTTCGTCCCGCAGGGCCTTCGATAAGGCTATCTCGGCGTCCGCCAGACGCATTTTCAGCTGGGCGTGCCGAGCGACCCGATCTGCATCCGAGAGGGCGATATCCGCCAGACGGTCCGTTTCCGCTATCGCCGATTCAACGTTGTTTGCGTCAGATCCTTCCTCGTCTGCTTTGAAGGCCTGCCACAGCCGATCTCGCTCCGTTCTGGATTCCGCTAACCTCTCACGAGAGACGACACTCCCAACGACCTCAAGTCTGGCAATGTCTCGTTCAAGCGTCGCTTTGTCCTCTTCAACCGAAACAAGGCGGCCCTCAGCCGAGAGCATCGCGTCATTGGCGGCAGTGATCAACCGCCGATGTTCGACGAGCGCAGGAACATCTGGAAGAGGCACGCATAAAAGAGCATCCAGGTTGTTGACCGCAGGTGAAAGCCTTCCAGCGGCTAACTGAATGTCCGACGTGCCTCGCGCGATCTTGACCCTTATGCCATCAGCCCTTTCGATCTCGATGAGATCGGCCTGCAGTGCCGATAGCCTATCCAACATCGGCCTGGGGTCGATAGATTGGCCGGACACGCTGAGTCTCTCAATATCATTGAGGTATTCTCGTTCCTGGCCCACGCGGCCAACGACGTCTGAAAAAGCTCGTTCCAGATCACGTCCCTCAGCGGCGAGCGTCGCTAGTAGAGCCAACGCATGATCCGGCGGCTGATGTTTCGCCAGATCGCCACCGGCCACAAAAATCCCGATACGTCGCGCATGGTTCTGCAGACGAAGATCAAAGTTCTCGACTTCGCCGCGAACCCTGGAAAGGTCAGATTTCGCCCGTTGGTGGGATCCTTTATCCGCAAACAGGCCGATGATGCGGACTGACGCCTTAAGGACTGGCTCATCAACCTTCGTCGCACCAAATTCACCCCGTAGTCTCGCGACTTCATCCCGTGTTGTACCAAGCGCATCGCGGGTCTTGCGCTCACTATCAAGAGCGTTCGTCAGATCTTTATGAAGGCTGGGCGCCGCGCCGTTCAGGTCTATGAACTTTGCGATCTCCGCGCGTTCGACGTCTATCTCGCGTATGAGTGGCGCTAGTGTTCTCAATAATTTAAGGCGCTCAAGTTCATGCTTCGTCTCAAGCCTTTGCACGGCTAGCCGATCGATTTCCGCCTTTGTTGACGCGATTGCGTCGACGAGCTTCTTCCAGTCGCCCGACCTCAGCTCATGCTCACGCTCGGTCTGCCGTGCGTGTTCGTAGCGATCCAAAATCTGATAGAAGAGCCGCTCTTTGGACTTCCGGGGGGCGAAAATTCCTTCGGCTTCGGCCTCCAGATTCTTCCTGAGAGCCGACAGGCCAGTTAAACCAGATGCCGCTGAGAACAAGAGGCTTCCAATCTCGCCTCCATTGGCGAGCATTTCCTTTCCACCCTGGCGCAGTCTGCCGGAATTGAGCCCAAATGCTCGTTCGAAGACCTGCCGACTTACATTGCCCAGGAACGGTAAAAGCACGTCGTCGGAAAAGGCTACTTCGCTTTCCTCGTGCGAGACGATCGTATTCTTGCGACCACGGCGGCGACGGAAACTGAGGTTGTTGCTACCCTTGCCGTTTATCGCGGCTGCGATCCTTAGCGTAGAGGCTTCATGAAGGAACGCATCCTGGACTTCGTGAGGAAATCCGAAAAGCAGGTCCGAAATTGCGCGGAGTGCAGACGATTTCCCCGCCTCGTTAGCTCCATAGACGACATGCAGCTTCGCGTCCGGCCGGAACGTCAAGCTACGATCCGTCAGAGCCCCGTAGCGAAGGATATCAACTCGTTCGAAACGCATATGTTAGGATGCACCTCCCGTACGCGCCAGCAGTAACTGGCGAGCTTCATCGATCAACGCTTCCGGAGACACGTCGAGAGGCAATTGTGATGCCCCTGCTCCTCCCGGGAGCTTGAGCGTAATCGTCGAAATCAGCTCGTGAACTTCATCTAGGATATTATCGGCCCCGTGAGGGTTCAGCAGTTGTTCAAGATCAATGCCTGCCATTTGCGGCGCAACCACAGAGCTTTGTGTGTCAGACAATTTGATTTCTATTTTCTCCACCCAGAGATCCGCGTGAGCGCGATGACACGCGGCCTGCAGTTCGTCGCGCCATTGCTGCTTGTTGAGGACGAAGTCGCGGCGAAGGTCACTCTCGCCGCCAATGTGTATTCGGACGGCAGTGACACGGCCCTCCATGGACACGGTGCGCGAGCGTGCTGCCTCTTCAACAAGGGCCAACACATCGGAGGCTTGGTGGTTCACGTCGAGGAAGATCTTGATCGCGTCGAAACGGGCTCCATCGACGATGACACGCTCATATCGCGGGCGGCCGTCTTCCACTGTCACCAGGACGGCTCCCTTTGCGCCCGTCTCTCTAATGTTACGGCCTTGCAGGTTGCCTGGGAAAACTACCAGCGGATCGGAAGCGACTTCTTCAAATTCATGTACATGCCCAAGGGCCCAATAGTCGTAGCCACGCGATCTGAGGTCTTCGACCGAACACGGCGCGTAGGGAGCATGCAACTCTCGTCCAGTTAGCGAGGTATGAAGGACGCCGATATTGAACCAACCCGGCACCGGCGCTGGGTAACCGATAGCAAGATTTTCCATCGCGGAACGTTCAGCGAAACCCTGCCCGTGCAGCGCCACTTTGAGTTCATCAATCTTGAAGGTCCCAGCTTTGTTTGTCGGGAACTCGTGAACGTTGGCCGGGAGCGTGATTGTCTTTGTAATGACGCTCAAGGCATCATGGTTGCCCCTCAGAAGGAATACCGGGATACCCGCTCGCTCCAACTTGGCCATTTCCCGGTTGAAAAACAGCCCGATCTTATTGTCCTTCCAGTCACCATCATAGACATCGCCAGCAATCACAAAGAAGTCGACGGCTAGTTCAATCGCCGTGGAGACTAGGGAGGAGAAGGAATTCCTGCTAGCTTCTATGAATACGGATGCGATTGTCGGATCCTTGACCGATAGCCCGTGAAATGGGCTACCAAGGTGAAGGTCTGCCGAATGAATAAATCTAAACCTCGACACGCGCTGCTCCTCGCGAATGACTGAAAGCGAAATGTTCCTTGTTTGTTCATCCTTGCTGCAATGTCAAGGTGCTGAAACCTTGATGATTGGGCCCACACTCTGTTACTCACAACTTTCGACGACGGCATCGATGTTCAGGCCCAAGTCTTTGTCCTCGGGAATTTGGATGTTCTGTCACATTCGGTGCATTCATTTTCAGGCCGGACGGCCATCCCATATGAATTCCCTGATAGCCTAATTGAAGCTGACTTCAGCGCCCGTGGATTTCCCCGATTGGCTAAGGCTTGCGCAATCGGAACGTGCGGATGGCTTCGTGCAGCGCCCAGGCGCACCGCTCGACAATTATGGCCAACGTGGGACGGACGCTAAGGAGTGGGTTATCTCGCGCCGTAGCCACTGCATATTATTTGCTTGCCATATATAGTGTGCGGCAGTCCTGAGAGGCTGGCCATGCAACGTCCGTTCGTTCCTCGACATGTCCTTTCGACTTTCGTTGTCGGGGTGACCGTAACAGCGACTTCATATGTCTATGCTTGCAGCCGTCTACCTGAGTCCGGCCCGGCCAAAAATCTTAGTCGTTTTCATCCGCAATCAGAGGCCCATTTCCAGAAGCCCTCAAGCGCGGTGGCAGACCCAATCTACGGTATCGCTCGTGCGCTAAATGAACTTCAGGCCACTACCCTCACCGGCCCGATTCTAGAAAGCGTCCTGGTTCAAGGTCGAAACGTCGCGAAAAAGGGAGCATTACCGATCCCACCAGATATCCGAAAAGAGCTGACCGACTATTCGACTGAAGATTCGATGAACCGCGTCCGATACCGTATTGGTGACGTGGGCTCTCTGAATCTTGCCATTCTCCTGGAACGTGGAGGATATGCGGATGCTGTCACGCTGATCGATGTTGTCGTGTTTCGCGACGCCATTGCGGCCGCGACAATCTCCTTGTGGGCTCATGAACTGGTCCACGTCGACCAATTTCAAGAATGGGGTGTGCATGGTTTCGCGATCCGATATGCCCAGAACTGGCAAGCCGTGGAGAACTCCGCCTACGCCAAAGGGGATGGCATCGCTCATTGCTCGTGCTGTCAACAAGTGCCAGGCAGACCAAATTGAGGCCACATTCAGCAGGCCCACCTATCAGCGGGTTTGTCCAGCCAGCGCCACAGCCCAAAGCCGCATACGCGATCAATCGAGTCTAGACCTCTTTGAAGGTCGTGATGGCGGTGTCATGCACGAATTGCTCGCCAAGGATCAGTCGTAACGTTGGCAAGGTTGGCCGTCAGGTAGCTGACATGTTCTTGTCTGAAACCTCTGGACTGTCATAAGGGAGGCTGGAGTGGCTGATCACAAAATCGGGTTCCTCAGAAAATGGCTGGCAACAAGATCGCCTCCAGGGTTGATCGCAAAAGGAAGGCGTCAGCCATCGATGCAATCATTAGATGTGCGGGGTGTGAAACGAGGCAAGGGATCGCTCAACAGATTTTTTAAATAGCCATTTGCAAAAACCACTTGAGTCGGACCCTGCGTCATACCGTAAGAAGGTTCGAGAAGGAGCTTTCAATGCATGGTCGCGCTCAGGAGGACGTTCTATTGACCGCACAAGAATGTGCCAGCCGGATTGGCCTGAGCATTCGTGCGCTTCGCCTCTACGAGCAGCAAGGTTTGATCTCGCCCCGCCGCACGTCCAAGCAGTGGCGGCTTTACGGCAGCACCGAAATTGCCCGGTTGAACGAAATACTGGTCCTGAAATCTCTCGGCCTCACCCTGCGCGACATCTCCAAGCTATTGCGTGGACACCCCACTGACCTGGTGCAAACACTCACCTCCAGCGGGACGCTTTAGCCGAGGCCAGAAGCCGAGCAGAACGCGGGCTACGCACCATTGACGCGCTGCAATCAAAGATTCGAACCGGCCAGACTGCCAGCATGGACGACCTCATGAAACTGGTAAAGGAAACGAACATGGCCGAGCCTCTGAAGGATACCGTAGCCTGGCGTCGCTATGAACAGATGCGGCCACGGACCGAGATTGCGGTCGATCCCTCCCTGTACGAGGAATATTCTGGAGCCTACGAAACGGTCGACGGCACTCTCTCTGTCGTGTCTCACCGTGATCATCGGCTTTTCTACCGAATTGTCGGGCAGTCCGATCTTGAGATTTTCCCCGAGAGCGACACCGCCTTCTTCATGAAGGCTTTGCCCGTTCAGATAACCTTCGAGCTGAACCAAGACCGCCGGGTGCGAAACCTGACCCATCATCAAAACGGCTGGGAGGATTACGCCGCCAAGGTGGATTTGGGCGAGGTTTTGGACTTCGAAGACGAGGTGCAACAACGCATTAAGGATCAGCAACCCCTCCCCGAAAGCGAGCGCATTGTGCGCCGTGTGATCGACGAGCACGCTCGCGGTGAACCCAACCTTGAGAATATGTCACCAGCGTTGGCAGTTCTCGCGGACGAACAGAAGGAATTCATTCGTGACGAGCTGGAGAAGGCTGCTGCGTTGAAGGCCCTTTCATTCAAGGGGGTTTCACAAGACGGACTTGATGTCTACGACGCTGAATTCGAGAATGCCAAGATTGAATGGGGCTTCGCCGTCGCCCGCCGAGGAAAGATAAGCCATCTCTATTTGCGCCCCACGCTGTAGATCAAGGACCAGGCGAAACAGAGCTGGCTCGGGAAATTTGGACAGCATGGATAAGTGGAATTTCTGCCTGACTTCGGCTTAGATGCCGGGAACAGGAGATACCATGACGAGACACCGCGCCGGAACCATAGCCCGGCTTTCAAGGCGAAGGTGGCGCTTGCCGCCATTCGGGGTGAACAGACGCTGGTGGAATTATCCCAGCAGTTCGACGTGCACGCCAATCAGATCAAGCAGTGGAAAGACCAGCTCCTTGAGGGGGGCGACAGGCGTTTTCGGCGATGACGCCAAAGCGGAACCGGCGGCTCCGACCGTCGATGTCAAAACCCTGCACGCCAAGATTGGGGAGCTGACGTTAGAGAATGATTTTTTATCCGGTGCGCTCGGCAAAGCCGGATTGCTGAGCGGAAAGAAATGATAAACCGCGAGCACAAGCTGTCGGTCGTGCGCCAGGCGAAGCTTCTCGGCTTCAGTCGTGGCAGCCTCTATTATTCGCCGCGTCCTGTGTCAGACGGCGATCTGACCTTGATGCGGCGGATCGACGAACTGCATCTCGATTACCCGTTTGCCGGAAGCCGGATGTTGCAGGGGCTTTTGAAGGCGGAAGGGCTTCAGACAGGGCGGCTTCACGTCGCGACGCTGATGAGGAAGATGGGCATTGAGGCAATCTACCGCCGTCCCCATACGTCTAAACCGGCACCTGGTCACAGGGTCTATCCATATCTGCTTAGGAAGCTGGCGGTCACCAGACCCAACCAGGTCTGGGCAATGGATATAAGCTACGTCCCCATGGCGCGGGGCTTCGTCTATCTCTGCGCCGTCGTCGATTGGTTCAGTAGCCGAGTGCTTTCATGGCGGCTGTCGATCACGATGGAGACGGCCTTTTGTATTGAAGCGGTCGAGGAAGCTCTTTGCCGATATGGCAGGCCAGAGATATTCAATACCGACCAGGGATCGCAGTTCACCTCCATCGACTTCACGGCGGTGCTGAAGAAGGCCGGCAGGGTGCATGGCGCGACAACGTCTTCGTCGAGCGGCTCTGGCGGTCGATCAAATACGAGGAGGTCTATCTCCATGCCTACAAGACTGTGTCCGAGGCCAGCGCTGGCATCGGCCGCTATCTGACCTTTTACAATACCCGACGCCCGCATTCATCCCTTGACCGGCAGACGCCGGATCAGGCTCACTTCAACGCGCTGACGCCAATGATGGTGGCGGCATAATCGAGACGGAAATCCACTTAGCAAAACGCCCGGAACTGTTCAGACAAACCGAGCCACCTCTAACCCCATCGCGGCTAAGAGCGAAAGCGCTCAAATAAGGCGCTGCCTTGGCGAGTACAATAGTAGTTGACGAGTCAGTTAGTTATAGCCGCCGAGTCACACGGAGTCAGGTCCGTGCGAAATTGAGTCAGATCTAATGCAAGATAACAATCAGTCCTTCCTCGACCCCGCGCTTGTTGCAACAACAGCCGCCACAATGACGCCATAGATTTTGATGTTATCTGGCTTGCAAAACAAGCGGATAGCGAAAAATGAAACTCGTGGCTCTATTTGCAACCGCGCTTTTGCTCATCACCTTTCAGGCTCAGGCCCAGATTTACGGACCATACGACGACTACGGCGATTACGGCTACGTTGATCCCTATGGGCCATATGGACCGCCAGACTATGGCGAGCCGATGCCGGAATACCGACCCCGAGCAAGGAGCGGCGGAGGAACAATTGTCATTGCCACGCGAGAGCACACGCTCGTCTATACAACCCCGCAAGGCGATCAGCTTGCCTACCCGATTGCTGTGGGGCGCGAAGGCAAGCAATGGTACGGCACCACACATGTCGTCTCGAAGCGCAAACATCCCGAGTGGCGGCCGACGGCGAGCATGCGCCGGAAGAACCCAAAGCTGCCTGACGTCATGATGCCGGGTCCTTCCAATCCGCTTGGGACACGTGCCATTTATCTTGCCGACGGCTTATTGCGCATCCACGGCACCAACGATCCATCCTCTATTGGCACGAACGCATCAAGCGGGTGTTTTCGTATGTACCGAGAGGATGTCGAGGAGCTTTACGAGATGGTCCGACCGGGAACACGTGTGATCGTCCAGCGATGATATTGCCGGATCTGCGTATCCGGCGTGTAGCCTTAGCAGTTCGGCATCTTCGTCATCAAAGCTTCATGTGGCTCTGCCATGACATACTGACGATGTCTTATCCAAATCCTCCCGAACATCCCGAAGTGTCATCCCGCATCTCACCAGCCGCTTCGCCGCGCCTTGCCATGTTGGCTGAAGCCGTTCTTGTCGGAGGTGCTAAAGCGCGCTCATCCCTGCGCCGTCGAATGGGGGGTGAGTTGCTGACAAAAGCGCCGAGGGATTATCAGACCGAGATCGATGTCGCAGTCGAGCAAATTATCGTCGGCGAAGTGAACAGGTGCTTTCCCACCTACGCGATCAAGGGTGAAGAAGCGGTTGGCAATCGAAACGCCGGGGATGGAGCACCGGTGATCTACATCGATCCGATTGACGGAACGACGAATTTCGCCTGGGGCATTCCGCATTTCGGAATGACAATCTCGATCGTGGACAACGGTCAGCTCGTAACTGGCGTCGTCTACGACGCAATGCTGGACGAGCTGTTCAGCGCCGAACTTGGAGGCGGGGCGTATCTCGATGGACAGCGGATCGAGTGTGTATATTCCAAGGGAACCGAGGACGTGCTCGTCGGCGCCGGTTTGCCAGTCCCCGGGCAGCTGAAGGCGGTATCGGAGGATCTTTACTTCAGCGCGCTGAAGCGCTTGATGAACACGACCGCAGGGGTACGCCGGCTTGGCTCAGCGGCGCTGTCGATCGCCTATGTTGCCTGCGGCCGCCTGGACGGCTTTTTCGAAGATGGCCTCTCGTTACATGATTACGGCGCCTCTGCCTTGCTGGTGCGCGAAGCGGGTGGCGTGGTTTCTGCTTTCAATGGTGGGCCTATTACAGCAAGTGGAGACATACTTGCCGCAAACCGGGCCCTCCACCCCTGGCTGGTTACAGGCTTTCAGGCCTGATCTTCCATCAAAAGCCGCTCCAGACCAACCGGATCGTCGGTCGTGATCTGGTCGACCTTCAGCTCGAGCAGGCGCCTGACGCATGGCAGAACGTGCGGCACCGCCGAGTTGATCGTGTAGGCGTCAACGACCCGGCCCCCATCATGAAAAGCACCGATCAGGTCATAACCGGCCTGATCGGCGAAAAGAACCAGTCGGCGATCGAGATAAATCATCTTCGCGCGCGGCGCAGCACGTTGAGCGCCAGCAACGAAGCCTGCGAAGTCGCGGCTTTCCATCAGCCGTTCGATAGCACCGTCGTGACACGGGTCATAGCCGATCGCCATGCCGGGCACGGCCCGTGACAGGCGCTCGACAGCAACCGGATCACCGCCTGAAAGGATGACGGAGCTCGAGACCGGCGAAATCGCCGCCGCGAACGCGGCAATGTCGGTGTCACGAATGGCATGCGAACTCTCCTTCAGGTCAAGCTGCAGTCCAGCTCGAGGATCTCGGCTGATCTCAGCGAGTAGTAGCGCAAGATCGTCAAGCATCATGACCTTGTGCTGACTTGGCGCCCCGAACGGGTCCCTTAGATAGAGGGTACGCAAGTAGGCCTCGGATGCCTCGCGAACCGGACCGGATCCGCTTGTCGCCGTCTCAAGGGTCTCGTCATGCAGAACTGCAAAGCCATGCCCGGCAAAACGCACGAGATCAATCTCGACGCTCGCTCCGAGTTCCATACCCTCGATGATGCGCTCGCCCGTGAAGGAAATGTCACCGGCAAAACGGTGTCCTCTATGCCATTTCAGCCAGGTGCGATGCCCGCATCGCTCAATTGCAACTCCACGCGCTTCAAGCATGCCCAAACACCCGATCGTTCTTTAGCTTCGATGCCGCGGCGAACTCGTAGACAAGCCGATTGTCCCGAAACACTCTGAAGGCCGTGGCGACCGGCTCCACCGGCATACCTTTGATCCAGTCGCTGTTGCCCGAAGTCATGACTTTCACCCTTGCTCCGTCGGCAAGGTCGACGTCAACGACCTTGTGGGTGCCGAAATCGATGCTGCGATGAACGATGGCGGCGCCCGCTTTATCCTTCGTCACCGCAAGCGAGAGGGCTTCCGGGCGAATGGCAAGCACGATTTCGCCATCGGCAACAGGAACAGGAACTGCAAAGGCTGCATGCTGGCTCAAACCATCCTTCACGGTCGTGCGAACGAAGTTCATCGAACCGATGAAACCGGCAACGAATTCGGTCTCTGGCTCCCGATAGATACGGTCGGGCGGCCCGATCTGCTCGGTGCGGCCATCGCGCATGACGACGATCCGGTCGGCAATTGCCAGCGCTTCATCCTGCCCGTGCGTGACGAAGAGCGTGGTTATGCCAAGCCGCTGCTGGATGTCGCGCACCTCTTGGCGCAACCGCTCCCGCAAGTGCTGGTCAAGGCTGGCGAAGGGTTCGTCGAGCAGAAGGATCTTTGGTTCGAGCACAAGCGAGCGGGCAAGTGCAACGCGTTGCTGCTGGCCGCCGGAAAGCTGCGTGGTCATGCGTTTGCCGAAGTCGGCAAGGCCGACAAGCGCCAAGGCCTGTTCTACGCGTTCCCGGATCTCGGATCTTTGAAGGCGGCGAAGCTTGAGACCAAATGCGATATTGTTGAAGACGTCCATGTGCGTCCACAGCGCATGACTCTGAAACACCATGCCTGTTGGCCGCTTTTCCGGCGGCACTGACGTAACATCCTTGGCGTCGATCAGGATGTTTCCTTCCGTCGGCGCTTCGAAGCCGCCAATCATACGAAGCAATGTCGACTTTCCTGAGCCTGATGGACCAAGCAGGCAGACAAGTTCTCCGTCTTCGACATCGAGCGAGACATCGCGTACCGCATGCGTGGCGCCGAAGCTCTTCGAGACACCCCTTATCGTCAAGCGTGCCATCTTTATCCCTTCCTGGGGTCGATCCCCACAACGAACATCATGCTCCGAGCCCCCTTGCGAAGGTTCCCGTGCCGACTACCCTGCGCGCAAACATGAGTGCGATGAAGGAGGGAAACCACAGCATGACGGAGAGCACAGCACCATATTGAACGACGATCTGGTTGTTGATGAAGGTGACCATCAGCACCGGCATTGTGCGTATTTGTGGTGCACCGATCAGCCATGCCCCTTCTGTTTCGTAGAATGTCCCGACGAAGGTCAGCAAGACGGCCGCCACGATCGTCGGCGCCGCCTGCGGCAGGGTGATCGACCAGAAGACACGCAAAGGAGCCGCCCCGGCATCGCGTGCGGCCTCCTCGATCCGACGATCGACGTTCTGGAAGGCAGCGACCGGGATCCAGATCATCAGCATCAATGTGCCGACCAACTGAATGAGAACCACTCCCCAGAACGTGCTGATCAGCCCGATTTGTAGAAAGATGCCGGCAATTGCGACCAACAGCCCGAATTTCGGAAATGCATGTGACGCGAGAAACGACAGAAAAAGGATATTCCGGCCCGGAAACGTCATGCGCGCGAAGGCATAGGCGGCGGGAAGGCAAATGATGGCGGAAAGAATGGTTACCGTTGTCGCCAGGCGCAGGCTGAGGAAAAGGGCCTCCCACACATCGGTTCTCGACAGCGTCAGCGACCAGTAGCGCAGCCCGAATTGTTGCGGGATGACGGCCGGATAGCGCCAGATTTCGGTGAACGCCCAGGTTCCGACGACAACGAGCGGCAAAGCGATGAACAGTGTCAACAGCAGTGCCAGCACAACGCCGATCCAATCCGTCTTTGCGACGGAAGTCCTTCCAGGAGCCATCACACTCCTCCCCTGTTTCGGGCAATCGAGCGCACGTAGAAGATCCCGAACAGAAGGCAGAAGCCGAAGGCAATAACAGCCTGCGTGAGGGCGTTGACGGGGTCGTTCATGTCCGAGAACGTCCGTTGCATGAAGGGACCCATCATCTCCGGCGAGGCAGGTCCAAGAAGGTAAGGCAGTGTGAAGGACGAAAATATGCCAAGGATCGCGAAAGAGGTAGTCACGAGCAGCGAATTGCCCATCCGCGGCATAATGATTGACCAGAAGACGCGCAGCGGCGGGGCGCCAACGTCGCGTGCGGCCTCGATCGAGCTTTTCGCAATATTTCCCAAACCGGCCGTGAGCATCAGCACTGTAAGCGGCAGATTGTCCCAGACGAGTCCGATGACCGGGCCCCACGGTGTCAGATAGGGCGACGGCAGCTTTGGCAATCCGACGGCATTCAGCAGCACGTCGACGGCGCCGTTCGGGCCGATGGTACGGATCAGGGCGTAGGACAGGATGATCGACGGCACGAACATCGGAAAAATTGCGAGTCCTTGCACAAAGGCTGAGAGCGGGCCACGTGAAAATCGAAGGTAAAGTGCGATCGGCAGCCCGATTGCCAGGAGCAACACGCCGCAGATCAGGGTCGTCCAAAGCGTGATCAAAAGATTGGCACGACTATATTGGTCGCTGAAGAAGAATCGATAGGAGGCGAAGGATAACGCCGAGGTGCCGTCCGGCTGAGCGACGAAAAGCGTGCCGGCCACTGCTGACAGGATCGGGTAGATGATGAGCCAGGCCAGGAGAAGCACGGGCAGGGCCACCAGCGGAAGCCCCATCCAACCTCGATTGCTCGCTGGCCCGGAATGTCGCGCCAGCTGCGGGAGTGTCATTGACCGGCGCATTACGTGCGACTGATGCCTGGCGCGACGTTGCGGTACCAACCGTCATTGATGGTGGTTTCCCAATCACCAGCGGGGAAGGTGGGGATCGTCGCAGGAATGACGTCTGCATATTTCTGGCGCAGCTCATCCGAAATGTGATTCCAGGAGACACCGGGGAAACCGCCAATCTCGGTAATGATCGCTTCCTGCATTTCCTTCGTCAGCAGAAAGGCCGCAAGCTTCATCGCTGCGTCGCGGTGGGCGCCGTTCGAAAATACCGTCATGCGGGAAAAACCGCCGCAAAGCGCCAGGTCACCAAGTTGGACGAGGCCTGTCGTTTCCGGCAGGACGCCCTGCGCGATCGCCTGCAAGACCTGGTCGGACCATACGGGCGTCATTGTTACAACGCCTTGCGCAAGAAGCTGGATCGACTGCGTGTTTCCAGCCGTGTAGGCGCCCTTTTCGTAAAGCGACGGTGCCAGATCATTGAGAAGCGCCCAGGCGGGCGTCAATGCCTGATTGGCGTAGTCGGCAGTGAAGTTGTCGACGGTGAATTTTTTCGGGTCACGACCGTTGGCTTCATGGATGGCGCGACGAACAAAGTTCCCGCCTGAACCGCCCTTATCGGGACGGTTGTAGATGAACTGGCCTGGATTGGCCTTGATCCAAGCCGTCAACTGTTCCCAGCTCTTCGGAGCGCTCTTTGGATCTAGCTTGGTCTTGTCGTAGGCGAGCAGGACCTGCGAGCCACGGTAGGGCAGCGAGTATTTGCCGTCGAAGGCGAGCGGGTTGACGTGATCGATGCCTTCGATGTTCTGCGCCGAGAATTCCATCCAAAGACCGGCGTCGGCACCACCGGCTGGAAGGCGCGGATCGAAAGTTTCGAAGATATCGGCCTGTGGGTCCGTCTTCGTCTTCAGAGCCGCCAGGGCGCGATCTGCAATCGCGCGCAAACCGGTGTTGTCACCGCCGTCGGTGATCTTCACGGCCAGATCCGGATGAGCCTTTTGGAATGCCGGGCGCACGACGTTATTCCAGAAGTCGATAATGTTTGCGTCCGATCCACTATAGAGATCGATCGTCGTTGCCGTAGCCGATGCAAGGCGTGGCAGCATCAGCATACCCGCGGCTGCTGCGGTGGTGACAAGGAAATCGCGTCTGTTCATAGCCCTCTCCATTGGCTGCGAATGTAGAAGGCCGTGCTACGCCGCGAGCGTAACAGCGTCATGACAATACAGCGGTCTCGGCAGAATATTGCACAGCTGTGCAACCCATTGCCGCGATGGCGGCGTGGAAAGTTCCCTAGACATCGGTCCAGTTGGAGAAGACTGCTGCCTGGCCGCGCGTCCTGCCGCGCTCATCAGTCAACTGCCAGACGATTCCATTTTCTATCCAGAAGTGCTTTCCAGATTTGGTGACGCGTAGCCCCCGATAGTCGGCGATATATCCTCGACGCTCAACGGCGTCGAGAAGCAATTGCCGCTCTTTTCGATCAGGAGCCTCGGCGGACAAACGTGATGGCAGCTTCGTGAACTCCTCCCACGTATATTCGAAGCGCGTCTGAGCAGCGACGTTGGCGTAAATGAAACGCGGATCAGGATCCATGTTGTGGGCTAAAACGATGCAAGACGCTTCACGATAGAGCCAGCCAGGCCCCTCCCCCGGTTCGACAAGCGTCTTACCAACGATCCG
This sequence comes from Rhizobium sp. R711, assembly GCF_002211365.1. Classification (GTDB taxonomy): domain Bacteria; phylum Pseudomonadota; class Alphaproteobacteria; order Rhizobiales; family Rhizobiaceae; genus Rhizobium. Next base: position 535,984 of record NZ_LOKZ01000001.1, read on the forward strand.
CTGGAAACTACCCGTCAACAGCTGGAAGAACACCACGTCCGTCGCCAGATCGAGGGGCTCCGGCAGCTTATTTTCCATGCTTCATTCCATTGTCTGTGCGTAATCGAAGATTCATCGTCGGCGAACAACTTCGCCGAGCCCCATTCGACACCAATTCTAGGCGTCAAATAGCGACGAAGGCAACTCAACACTTATTCGGCTCGGTCCTTCGAGACGGATTGCTACGGCTTCCCGCAATAGGGCAAAGCGCAGTTCCAACGCAGTGATCTCCGGTGATCTTGGCAGCATTGCCAATTCAGCTGCAAAGAGATCAAACTCCCTTCCCAGGGCGGTTTCATAAAAAGGTGGGTTCACGTGCTCACGACCTGAGATTGCTTGAAGACTCACTTAACCATGAATCTACAGCGATCGCCGAGACCGCGCTTAACAGGCGTGTAGACATGCTGAACATTCGATTAACGCACTCGGGACAGCGTACGAAACTGGCACGAGCAAATGGCGCATCTTGGTCGAAATCGTTCTCAGCGGGTATGCTCTCAAATCCGCGTCCATATCTTTCAAATAGGCGTGAAACCGCCGAGATTGCGATCGGACAACCACTGGTGATGCATGAGCACATCTTTGGCGTCGGCAAATTGGGCGTGGTCTTCAGAAATTGCCCCAAACGCCCCTTGGCGGCGCCCGTTGGGGCCGGTCTGATGCCGAAGCTTGGAGGGAGCGAGCAAATATGTGATCGATCGAACCCGGAGGTGGCACACTCAGTATCTCTCAGTAGCCTATCAAGGTCGCCACCTGTTTGGAACCCGCGTCGCGGAGCCCATCTTCGCCCGCTACCCAATCCTGCGCGCAAAACAGCGACAAGCAGCGTGTGCCGACGGCTCATGGGTTCGACGCTGTCAATGGCGCTAAATATTCTCAATGACCAACATCGCAATGGCTATCCAGAAAAGCGCGCACACCTCTGCCGCCACCAGGTAACCAATCACACGATCACTCATTGATGCCCCTCCTCAGATGGCCTTTCAACCACGTCTACTCCACCAAGACGCGTTCATGTCGCCATGTCCTGCTCTCGCAGCTCGAGAGCCGGGATGTCATGACGCCTCTTGCCACTCCTCCATTCAGCCTTTTGGCATCGCCAAACGTCGCAGCAACCTTCAATTGACGCTTCCTTCAAAATCGAAGGCCGGCCGTCAAATCGCCTGCAGCACCGGCGACCATGACGCGATCTCGCAGGCACCGCAACATTTTTATTTAGGCGTCACTAAACTTCAGCACTCATACATCGACCACGATTGTCGGAATCTCATACTTCACCTTGCCCAACGGCCAACGGGAAGCTTCGATACGGGCAGGTTCGAACGCCAACGCAGCTGATTGCAGCATTCGTGCTTGTACGAAACAAAGATGAGAACTGCTTACCTTGAAGGCCTCGAACGTGAGGCGTATCGTCTTCCTGTTGCCCGCGCTAGGGCACTGCTCATCATTTCTTGAACCCTGCACTCTGCGGGGTTCTTTTTTTCAGCCGGCGTCGCGCATCATCCGGCAAGACCTGCAGGCCGCCTCGTGAGCAGTTACAACGAAGGCCGCTCGAGCACTTGCCGGTTCACATCGAGTTCCAAGACCTCCAGCGTCGACACGAGCGCGTGACGCAAGAATGAAGCATTGGAACAATTCCGTTTGCTGCTTAGGAGAATGGTGGCGAGACCCTCGACTGATCAGCATGATAGCGGCCGGTGTTGCCTTGAAATCCAACCTTCATCGGGCTGAAAAACGGGGATCTCACCAGCCATCTCCTAAACTTCCTGCCAGGTCTAATAAATGGAGAAGCGATTCGTTTCGTCCAGTGTCGTTGCCGAACAGACGCTTCGCCTACCCCACACGAAGCACTCATTCGAATGTCCTGATTGTGGTTGCCAACAGCCGCCCCGCACCGGAGCAAGACGGCGAAAGGTGAAACTGGCCTTCCGCAAACATGATGTCGGCGCTGCCGACCATCCGTGATGGGCAATGCACGCTTGACTTCAGAACGTCGGCCGAGTTGAAACAAACTTCGACAGGACTGGGCAATGATGGACGCGACAGCTGCAGACGACTATTCGTGCGAACTGGTTCGGCCGACGGATCGGCTCTGCCGAACCGGGTTTTCAGCGAGCCGTATCAAATCGCTATTGCCGTCAAACCAATCCGAACTATGCTCAGCGATGCTGGGATCGAACCGAGGATGAGAATTTGCCTAAAGGAACGGTGAAGTTTTTCAATCAAGACAAAGGATTCGGCTTCATACAGCCAGAGGATGGATCTGGAGACACTTTTGTCCACATCTCCGCAGTCCAGCGATCTGGCCTGGAGAGCCTTCGCGAAGGGCAAAGGATCAGTTACGACATTGTCCAGGATCGCCGATCGGGCAAGTCGGCAGCCGAAAACATAAAAGTTCTATAGAAAGCCATGACAAGGCGAGCGCCCGAGCTCTTTCGAGGCGCGTACAAGCCGCGTCCTTCTTCTGGCGGTCTGGCTAGATCTGTCCCTTAAAGCGAGGAAGCCTTTGCGCTCAACGCTTGGAGAGCGTGTTGGGTTCACCCGACGATCGACAGATGAAGGACAACGACCTTGCGTGTTCCTATCGGGCGTTCGAGAATTTGCGCAGGCGCATGCCAGTCAGGGTGCGCGAGAACTCGGCGATTGCGCATGGGCTTGATGCTGCAGGGTCCGTCACCCGGCAACGACGCAAGCGCTGACCAACTCAACATCATAGCAGCTTTTCGAGCGTTATCGGCAGGTCACGGACACGCTTGCCGGTTGCATGAAAGACAGCATTGGCGATAGCCGGGGCGACACCGACGATCCCGACCTCGCCGACTCCCTTGCCTCCCAGTATAGAAGCATTGAGGTCCGGAATGCCGACCGAGATTACCTGGATCGGTGGGATATCGGCATTGGTTGCAACGAGATAGTCGCTGAGATTGTTGTTGACGACGCGCCCGTTGCGCGGATCGACCAAGCCTTCCTCTAGGAGCGCCTGACCAATACCCATGATGATGCCGCCCCGCCACTGGCTCTCGGCCAGTTTGGGGTTGTAAATCCTGCCGCAATCAAATGCAGAGACCATGCGGGAAACGCGGATCGTGCCAAAGTCTTCGTCCACTTTAACCTCGACGAAATGCGCGCACCAACTGTGCATGGAGTACTCGCCCGCCGTAGGCCCCTGGATGCTTGCCATGGTCGTCCATGCCTTCTTGTGCCCCTCCGGCCCCTGCTCTTCCTCTGGAAGGGTGTTTTTCCGTGTTTCGAGGCTGTCACGGCCAAGGGCTGTCATGAGTTCCGCAATGGAGACGGACAATCCGCCGTCGCGGGGCACAAAGATCCGGCCATCCGCAACCATGAGCGTATTGGCTCCGGTTTCGCGAAAGGGCGAGGCGGCGTCGTTGAGGGCGAGTTCGATCAGTTCGTCGCGCGCCGCCGACGCGGCCTTGTGCACGGCTCCTGTGATGGCGCCGGCAAGCATCGAACCGCCTGCAACCGTGGCACCAGGGAGCGATGAATCGCCAAGTAGCACATTGATGCTTGCCGCAGGAACGCCCAGCACTTCAGCGGCGGTCTGGGCAAGGATCGTATAGGTACCCTGTCCCATGTCGATCGCGCCGCTGACGACGTCCACCGAGCCATCGGAATGGATCCGGATCAGTGCCTCGCTCGATGCGCGCAGAACCGGGAATGTGCCGCACGCCACACCCCAGCCGATGAGTTGCCTGCCATCCCGCATCGAGCGCGGAGCAAAGCTGCGACATGACCAACCAAACGCCTCGCCACCCTCTAAAAGCGCCTCGCGAAGAAGGCGGGTCGACCACGGCTTGTCGGACTGCGGATCACGCTCCGCGTGGTTGCGAAGCCTGAGTTCGACGGGGTCGACGCCGACCGCATAGGCAAGCTCATCCATGGCGCATTCCAGACCGAAGGTACTGGGGTTCTTACCCGGCGCGCGCAGCGCTCCGGGCATGACCGTGTTCACCGGTACGAGACTGTGTTTCGCCCTGAAATTATCCACCGCATACATCAACGGGGTCGCCGCATTAGTCTGTTCGGGAAAATCAGCGTAGACGGCGGTTTCACTCGCCCCCTCATGTACAATCGACTGCAGCACCCCATCGGCGTTGGCACCGAGCGCGATTGTCTGCCTGGTCGCGGCGCGGCCGCCGAAGGCGGTGAATGTCTGTGGGCGCGTGACAGCAAGCTTCACCGGCCGACCGAGCTTGCGGGCTGCTGCCGTTGCGATGGCGCCGTAGGCATAGGCGGTGGCCTTGGAACCGAAACCTCCACCGATAAATGGTGAGACAATGCGCACGTTCTCATTTGGCAGCCCGTACCATTCGGCATAGGTACGAGCCATCCCATGCGTCCACTGGCTGGGTTCCCAGATCGTCAGTTGATCGCCGTCCCACTTTGCAACAAGGCCATGCGGCTCGATCGCCACGTGGTATTCGCGCGGCGTTCGGTACTCAGCCTCGATGCGGACAGGTGAAATGGCAAGCGCGGCTTGCGCATTGCCCCAGGCAACCGTCAGCGCATCGATCGGAGTTCCCTTGCCCGCCTTGGGATCATCGAAGTTGACGATAGCCGACGTTTCCTCATACGTGACGTCGACCAGTCGGGCAGCTTCGGCGGCCTGCTCCAGCGTTTCACAGATCACGGCAGCGACCGCCTGGCCATTGAAGGTGACATACTTGGACAAAGGATGATAAGGCTGGTTTTCCGGCCGGTTTCCGTACCAGTCCGACGCCATCTTAAGGCCAAGATCGACATCGGGGGTCAGCACCAATAGCGTGCCAGGCACCGCCTGTGCCTTAGTGGCGTCAACCTTCACAACCTGACCGGCAGCTATCCGGCTCTCTACCAGGACCGCGTGGGCGAGCCCTTCGACCGGCTGCTCCAAAGCATATGTCGCCCCACCGGTGATCTTCATGTGCCCGTCGAAACGCGAGAGGCGACCGCCGATCGTACCGTCCGAGGCATCGCCGCGCTTGCGTGGTTCCATGATGGTCATGCGATACCTCCCATCGTCAAAATGGCGCGCGCCACGACACGCGGCGCAAGTTCGATCTTGTAGGAATTTCCGCCATGAGCAACGGCGCCCTCCACGGCCAGTCGGCTTGCGGCACCGACCGTGCCGGCATCAAGAACCTTCCCGAGCAGCGCTTTCTCGACCGAGCGCGCCCGCCATGGCTTGGTTGCAACACCACCCAGTGCGACGCGAATGTCGCGGATGGTTTTGCCATCCGCCTCCAGCTCCAGACCGACGGCCGCACTTGCGGCAGCGAACTCATAGGACTTGCGATCGCGGACCTTGAGGTAGGTCGAGTTTCTAGCGACAGCTGACGCGGGAATGTTGACGGCCATCACCATCTCGCCACGTTCAAGGAGCGTTTCGCGTTCGGGTGTACTGCCGGGAAGCACGAAGAAATCATCAGCAGCAACTTTGCGGTCACCGAGATCGATCGTTGCCTCAAGGGCAACCAGCGCCACGGCAAGATCACCTGGATAGCAGGCAATACAGGCCTCGCTGGTGCCAAGCACCGCCTGATTGCGGGTCACACCACCGATCGCCGAACAGCCGGAGCCGGGATTACGCTTGTTACATGCAAAAAAGGTTCCGGGATCGCGAAAGTAGGGACAGCGCGTCCGCTGCAGAAGGTTGCCGCCGATCGTCGCCATGTTGCGCAACTGTGGAGATGCCGCCAGCAAAAGCGACTGTGAAATGGCGGGGTAGTCTGCCCGGATCCCTGGACTTCTGGCCACATCTTCCATTTTCGCAAGCGCGCCAATTGTTACACCACCGGCATCAGCCCAGATCTGCGACAAGCTCGAGAGATGGCTGATGTCGACGACTGATGAGGGTTCTGCGACACCACATTTGGCAAGATCGAGAAGCGTCGTGCCGCCGGCAAGCAACATCGCATCTGGTTGCGCGGCACGTTGGCGCGCTTCGTCGGTCGAGCTGGCCCGGAAATAGCTGAAATCTTTCATCACGCCATCTCCGCTGCATCGCGCACAGCCGCGACGATATGGTTATAGGCACCGCAGCGACAGAGGTTGCCGGCCATGTATTCCCGTATCTCGTCATCGGATCCGGCCCGTCCCTCCCGAATACAGGCCACGGCCGACATAATTTGACCGGGCGTGCAATAGCCGCACTGGAAACCATCATGCTCCAGGAAGGCAATCTGGACGGGATGCAGGTCGCCGCTGTCGGGCGAAAGCCCTTCAATGGTTGTGATGCTGCGCCCCTCCACCTGAGCTGCAAGCGTCAGACAGGCAAGCACGCGCTTGTCGTCGACATGCACGGTGCATGCGCCGCATTGCCCCTGATCGCAGCCTTTCTTCGTACCGGTGAGACCAAGCTTCTCACGCAGTGCATCCAGCAACATGGTGCGCGGTTCGACATCGAGCTCATGCCGCCGTCCATTGATGTCCAGGGAGAGATGAACCGTCCGTGTCATGATAAGCTCCTGCCATCGTCACGAGATTAAGGGTAATCCAGAAAGAGGGTGGTCGCCGCGGCTGCGCGCGCTACCTGACCCAGCGACAAGCAAGCCGGCACGTTTCAACATGACATGCTGCCTCCTTCTGGATTAAGAGGTAAAAGGCACCCCCAATGAAACGGAGGAGCCTCCGTTTAATCTAGTGGCCTGCCGCATCGCGTCAAGCCCAGAAAGTGCTTGGAGCTCATTTTGGCCTCGGCCCCGGCAAAGACAGCACCGCGCAAACCGCAACCGCTGCGCGCCGACGCACGGCGCAATCGCGACAAACTCATCGAAATCGCGGCAGCTGCCTTCGCGGAAAGTGGCGTTGAGACCTCCTTGGAAGACATTGCTCGCAGGGCTGGTGTTGGAATCGGCACGCTCTATCGACACTTTCCGACACGCGAACATTTGGTCGAGGTTGTCTATCGCCGAGAGCTTGAAGGCCTCGCCACGGCGGCAAGGGAGCTGGCGGCGAACCACCCGCCAGACGATGCGCTGGAAGAATGGATGCGTCGTTTTGTGGGGTACATCGCCGCCAAACGAGGCATGGCGGGCAGCCTGAAAATCCTGATGGACTCAAATGCCTCATTATTCGCAGACGGCAGCGGCATTCTGCGTGAAGCCGCCGACGGGCTCCTGCGCACAGCGGCAAATCAGGGCTTTATTCGAAACGATATCGATACGACGGACCTTCTGCACGCCCTTTCGAGCATCTATTCCCTGCCGGCGTCACCGGAGTGGCGGGATCGCTCGAACCGGCTTATCGGCCTGTTGATGGACGGATTGCGGACGAAGAAATAATGCTGCCGCCGGGCCTTGTGGCAAAGGGGAAGCGGCGCTCCAGGCGCCGCCTTCAGTTCATGCTGCCCGGACGCTCGAGCCCAGCGGAATTTCCACATCGATTTCGAGGATCGACATGTGCTCGTCGCGATCCATCGTCACGCGAACCCTTTCACTGTCGACCTGCACATGCTTGGCGATAACGGCGAGAATTTCCTCGCGCAACAGCGATATCAGATCGGATCCGGCCGAAACCCGCTCATGCGCGAGCAGCACTTGCAGGCGTTCGCGGGCCGCCGGTGCGGTCCGTTGTTTGCCAAAGAAGCTGAAGATGCTCATGCAGCTGCCCTCCGTCCGAAGATCTTGCCGAAGATGCCCCGCTTCTCTCCCGGGACGACGACCGGCAGTTCCTCGCCGGCCAGTCTGCGCGCAGCATCGAAATAGGCCATGGCTGGTGCGCTGCGGCTATCGGCCAGGGTCACTGGGGCACCAATATTGGAGGCGCGCAGCACATCCGTGCTTTCTGGAATAATGCCAAGCAGCGGAATGGAGAGGATCTCCAATACGTCATCGACCTTGAGCATGTCACCGCGGTCAGCACGGCTGGCGTCGTAGCGCGTCAGCAACAGATGCTTTTCCATCCGCTCGCCGCGCTCGGCCTTGGCAGTCTTTGAGTCCAGCAAGCCGATAATGCGATCGGAGTCGCGAACGGACGAAACCTCGGGGTTCGTGACGACCACGGCCACATCGGCATGACGCATCGCAAGCGTCGCACCACGCTCGATTCCGGCGGGGCTGTCGCAGATGATCCAGTCGAAATGGCGCTTGAGATCGTTGATCACGCGCTCGACGCCCTCGGCTGTAAGGTTGTCCTTGTCGCGCGTTTGGGAGGCCGGCAACAGGAAGAGCGTTTCCAACCGCTTGTCGCGGATCAGCGCCTGGGACAGCTTGGCATCGCCTTGGATGACATTGACAAGGTCGTAGACGACCCTGCGCTCAGCGCCCATGACGAGATCAAGATTGCGCAGGCCGACATCAAAGTCGACCACCACGACCTTCTCGTTCCTCTGTGCTAAGGCCGCTCCGAGGGCTGCGGTGGATGTGGTCTTGCCCACTCCGCCCTTGCCCGAAGTGACGACGATGACTTTCCCCATCTTTCTCTCCTGTGTGATAGCCAGCTTCGGGCCTAGATAAGTTTCTCTGCCTTGATCGAGTCGCCTTCCAACCAGAGCTGAACAGCCTGCCCGCGAAGGTTCGGCGCTATGTCTTCGGCCATTTTGTAGATGCCATCGATCGCAACCAGTTCGGCCTCGAGCTTGCGACAGAAAATGCGTGCCGAAGTATTCCCGACCGATCCCGCCATCGCGCGCCCCCTGAGCGTTCCGTAGACATGAACCGAACCACCTGCGATAATTTCCGAACCGGATGCGACCGAACCGATGACCGTGACGTCGCCTTCAGGAAAAATCAGCGACTGACCGGAGCGAATCGGCTCGCGAATGACGATCGACTGCAGCGCCGGTCGGGCTTCAACGGCCGCTGGCTGTGTGCGCACATCGATGACCGGCTCCTGCTGCGGCACCTCGAAGTCCGAGACCGGCCGCCCACCCTTGAGTGCCGGCGGCATACCAGGCCCGATCAGCGAAGGCCGGCAACCCTCGATCCCCATGATGCTGACGTTGCGCTGCGCCAACTCACCGATCAAGCCCTTGAGCTGGGCCCGGTCGATCTCCAGGTCACCGACATCAAGCACGACCGGTCGCCCCAGGAAGAAGCCGGCGGAGCGGGCGGCAAGATCGTCTAGTCTTATCAGCCAGTCATCGAAGGGAAGATCTGGCGAAAGCATGACCGCCAGGAAGGAGCGGCCCTTGATGCGGATCGAGCGAGCGTCTGTTAGCACTTTGGTCATCTAGGTTAAGAAATCGTTGACCAATTTCTAATTCTGATTTGGTTAACAAATGGTTAATTTCTGACGCCCGGATCGTTAACAGGTCTCAATTCGTGCAGGGCAAACCCTGCAAGCCGGTGTCTGATGCGCGCTCGACACAGCATCGCAGGCAGCCAAGTCTTGGTGGGAATTTTTTGCTCGAGGCCGGCCTGGCACTGAACTCGCTTCGATAGGTTCAAGCGCGCGCCTGCCGGCCGAGGACCGGGTCGGAACATGAGGAATGCGCCGATCGGCAACAACCATCCGCCAGGGTAATGTTACACCCAAAAATGACAATGGCCCGCGCGGGCGGGCCTTGATCTTTTCGTCTTCTCTATGTCTTAGCGACCATAAACCAGGCGCTTGATATCGCCGCGGGTAACGCCGATGTCCTTCAGTGCTGCGTCGTCTAATCTGGAAAGATCCCGGTATGCCTTGCGGAGCTGAAGAAATTCTCCGATCCTGCTGCCTATTTTCATGTCATATCTCCTTGTGCGTTGCACAATTATATAGCTCATCGCTCCTTCCATGAGCACTTCAAAAACCGCATAAGAGGCATCTCGAATTTGCAAGCTCGACCTTGAGGTTGAGGAGGGTAAGACGCTTGGATCCTGCCGCAAACGTTGTTTCCCCCAATGCACCAGCGCCCCGGTGCAGAACCTCGGATACCCAGGGAACTCGGAACAAGCGTTTCGAAATGAACCTCGGCAATTTCCCGGGAATGGTGAAATCAACATTTCACCAAATGCGATTTTTACCCAAAAACTGAAACGCATTCGCTGCCATGCCGTACTAAACTTTTCAAATATTTCGGAGGATCGAAGATGGCGCAGGCAACGGCATTACTTTTGCGTGGCAGGAACGCACCCGATGAAGGAATTGACTGGCAACGCGTGACCTACCTCCTGCACCTTTCGCGCATTCTTGACGAGATGGAGGAGATGCGGCTCGTTCCTGAGAAAAAGGTGCTCTATCAATTCTCTGCCCGCGGCCATGACATGGCGCAGATCATCCTCGGCCTGCAACTGACGAACCGCCACGACGCCACCTGCGGCTATTATCGCTCGCGCCCGCTGCTTCTTTCGCTCGGTGTCGACCCGGCCGATGCGCTCGGTTCTGCAATGGGCCGCGCCGGCGGTTACTCCGATGGCCGCGATATTGGTGTGGTCTTCAACTATCCAAACAGCGACGGAGCCTCTGCTTTGCCGATGTGTGGCGGCGTCGGCGCCCAATACACGCCTACCGCCGGCTGGGCGCAGGCGCTGCAGTACCACGCGGCCGTGCTTGGAAAGCCCGAATACCGTGGGGCGATTGCAGTCGTCCTTGGTGGTGATGGTTCGGTCGCGTCAAACGGCTTCTGGTCGGCGCTGACAATAGCGACGACGCAGAAGCTGCCGATGCTGTTTTATGTCGAAGATAACGGCTACGGAATCTCCGTACCCTCTGATGTGCAGACGCCCGGCGGAAACATCGCGGCCAATCTCGCGAGCTGGCGCGACCTTGAAATCTTCGAAGGTGACGGCTGCAATCCCGCCGATGTGGCTCGCCTCACGCAGCAAGCCGTCTGCTTCGTTCGCGAGCATCGAATGCCCGCGCTCTTGCGGCTGACAGTTCCACGACTGGAGGGTCACAGCTTCCAGGATACGCAGTCCTATAAGAGCGAAGCTGCCGTCAAGGCAGAATGGGCTCGCGATCCGCTGCCACGTCTGCGGGACTACCTCGTTCCATCGGTGATGACTGCTGATGATTGGGAAGCCTGCAGGCTTGAGGCAAGCGACAACGCAGAACGAGCGCGTTTCGAGGCGGAAGGCCGTGGCGTGGCACCCGTCGAAACCGTCACCCGACATGTGTTCTTCGAGGGCGCAATGCAGACAATGGGTGGCCAGCACAGCGACGGCTACCAGCCCCCTGAATGCAGCGCCGAGATGGTGGCGGATGGCCAGCGCGTCAATATGGTCACGGCGATCAGGCGCACGCTCGAGCATGAACTGACGATCAACGAGCGTGTGGTCCTGTTTGGCGAGGACATCGGTGCAAAGGGCGGGGTCCACGCCGTCACGCTGGGGCTCCAGGAAAAGTTCGGCACGGAACGGGTCTTCGACACATCGCTCTCGGAAGAAGGCATCGTCGGGCGCGCAGTCGGGATGGCGCTTGCCGGGCTTGTTCCTGTTCCAGAAATTCAGTTCCGGAAATATGCAGAGCCCGCAACGGAACAGATTAACGACTGCGGCACGATACGGTGGCGCACCAACAACCGCTTCGCGGCGCCCGTGGTCCTGCGCATGCCCGGTGGCTTCTTCAAGTGTGGCGATCCTTGGCATAGCCAGACAAACGAGGTCGCCTTTGTCCATCAACCAGGCTGGAAGGTCGCCGTTCCCTCGAACGCAGAAGATGCCGTCGGGCTCTTACGCACTGCGTTGCGCGGCAACGATCCGGTGATCTTCTTCGAGCACCGTGCCATGCTTGATCATCAGTGGGCACGCCGACCCTACCCCGGTGACAATTATGCCCTTCCCTTTGGAAAGGCGCGGTTCACACGCCAAGGCGATGCGATCACGATCGTGACCTGGGGCGCGATGGTTCCGCGTTGCGAGGAGGCGGCTGACGGCATTGACGCCGATGTCATCGATCTTCGTACCTTGATGCCCTGGGATCACGAAAGCGTCATTTCATCAGTTCGCCGCACACGGCGTTGTCTGATCGTCCATGAGGATCTTGGAACGGCTGGCTTCGGCGCGGAAATTGCCGCCGTTGTTGCGGACGAAGCGTTTATCGATCTGGACGCGCCGGTCTCGCGATTGACGATGCCAGATATCCCGAGCCCCCATAACCCAGCCCTCCTCGATTGGGCGCTGCCATCGGCCGACCGCATCAGACAGAAAATCACGACGCTCTTGGAGTACTGAAACATGGTCGATTTCGCCGAAGTCCTCGTCCCCGCCGAGCAGGAGGGCACGAAGGCAGTTGTGCGCAACTGGCTGAAGCAACCTGGAGACACTGTCGCGCTGGACGATCCGCTCGTCGAGCTTGAAACCGACAAGGTCACGCAGGAGATTTCTGCACCCGCAGCCGGAATCCTAGACGAGATTGTCATGGCCTCAGGCGCCGATGTCGTGCCGGGTTCAGTTCTCGGTCGTATTCGTCTGAATGCAGCGCCCGCCGGCGAGGTTCGCCGGCCGGAGGCCCGGCGCTCGGCTTCTGGCGACACAGGATACGCTGGCAGCGAACGCTTCTCGCCCTCAGTTCGAAGCGCCGCAAAGCAATACGGTATCGATCCTGCCAAAGTGGCCGGCACCGGCAAGGACGGTCGCGTGACACGCGCCGACATCGATGCCGCGGTTCAGGCAGCGCAGCCGAGCGATCAAGAGCCATCCGGGTCTCGTATCGTAGCCCGCGATCCGATCAGCTCTCGCTCGCGCATGGTTGCCCATACGCCGATGCGGCTCTCGATCGCCCGGCACATGCTGGAATCGATCACAACGGCCCCGCATGTCACATCAATCTTCGAGACGGATTTCACCGCAGTCATCAAGCATCGCGAAAGCAACCGGGCAGCGTTTGCAGCCGAGGGGATCAACCTTTCCTATACCGCCTATGTCGTTGGCGCCTGCGTGGCGGCCATGCAGGCCGTGCCTGAGATCAACAGCCGTTGGCATGACGATCATCTGGAGATCTTCGACGATATCAACATCGGCATCGGCATGGCGCTCGGTGACAGGGGGGTGGTCGTTCCGGTGGTCCAGCAGGTACAGAATCTTTCACTGTCTGCCATCGCCGCCAAACTTCAGGAACTAACGAACCGCGGAAGGGCGGGCGGCCTCACCAAAGCGGACATGGGCGGCGGCACGTTTACCATCTCAAATCATGGCGTATCGGGCTCGTTGGTCGCAACCCCCATCATCATCAACCAGCCGCAATCGGCGATCCTCGGCGTCGGAAAGGTGGAAAAGCGTGTTGTCGTTCGCGAGGTCGACGGTGTCGATACCATCCAGATCAGACCGATGGCCTATGTATCGTTGACAATCGACCATCGCGCGATTGACGCGCATCAGACAAATGCCTGGCTGATGCGCTTCGTCGAAACCCTGGAAGGTTGGCGCGGGTAGCATCGGTACTGCGCAAAAAAGAAAAAGGGGCGCATAAGGAAGTGACGGCGCTTTGCCGTCACTTGGCTGGCGGACGGTCAGTGCCGGATTTATGTGCCACGCATGGCGGACTGGTGGAGGTACCGACATCCAGAACCAGGATTTCCCGATCTCGACCGAAGCCTCTTGCGGCGTCATGCGATATCTTCAAGCTGATCCCTGGTCGCTTGCGCGATCGCTTGTCGGCTTCGACCTTTCTCCAAGTGCGAAGACAGAAACGCCAGCACGTCTGCGAGAGCGCTTCGCAGTGAAGCGCCATCGCGTTTCCAATCCAGTTCCGTCCTGAGGTCTGTCGACATTTTCTCTCTTGCCTTGAAGCAAGGGCTCGGGATTTCTCACGACGTCGCCGGTCAGGCCACGCCTCATGCGTCAACTCGGTATTGTCTTGCCACGGGACAAGCACCTCACCAAAGGCTGCGGGAAGTGATGAAGTGCCTGCGCGAATTCCCCGCCTAAATGCCTCGCATAAGGCAGGTATCACTGCACTTGCTGATGGCGGAGGTGCGATCGGCCAGATTGTCGACATGCGGTATTCAGCCACATTTATCCGACGCCGGTCACGACTGCAGCCGGGCGATCGCATCAAGACAGACCCTTAGATCCCAAGAATTTGCGGGCACATAAGCGCGAACATGTGAGTGCTCCAACGCAAAGACTGCTGGCGGCGTGGCCGTTGCTCTCGTGTGGTCGTTCTCATGACCGTGAGGGCAATCTTTGCGTACATTCCACATCTTCAACAGATGAATAGGCACAATGGTGCCCTATGGTAGCGTTTTTGATTGACTACAACACGGCATGCGCTAGCTGTTATACAAATGACTGATTCCGCATTGGTGGGGATTTATCGCACTTAGGCGCAGGCGCAACGAGGAGGCTTAACCCATATGCCGGAAAATCGTGCGAATTGGCCTAAGCTGGTTCCACAAGGATCCGAATTCTTTCGCCGCGCGGAGGCAGCCTTCTCGCTTTGGGATCTTGATCTCGTTCTTGTCGATTGGTCCGAAAAGCTCGCGGCGCGCTCGGCCTTCAGTGAGCAGTCGCCAACGAAGTTGGGTGATATCTATCCAGCGCTGGCAAAACCTCCCGCCGCAGATCTCGTACAACGCGTCATCAGCACCGGCCGTCCGCAATCCGTTCGATTGGCTGCATCGACAGACGATCGCTATGACCTGCTGCTGTTGCCGGCCAAGGAGGGATTGGCCATCGTCGAGATCGGCGCTGCCGATCGCAACGAGACGGCAACGGCGCACGAGCAGGAACGAGCGCTGCTTCTGCATCAGGCAACCCACGACGTGCTGACGGGACTGCCCAACCGCCGGCAGTTTAGCGATGAATTGGGGCGGCTTCTCCCTACCAACGACAAGAGCGGTCTTGCGCTGATGCAGATCGACCTGGACGACTTCAAGCCGGTCAACGACACGCTTGGGCACGGCGCTGGAGATATTGTTCTGAAGCTTGCCGCCGGCCGGATCCGGAGCGTGCTCGGCATGGACGAGACAGCCTTTCGTCTTGCCGGAGACGAATTCGCAATCATACAGACGGCTCAAGAGCAGCCGGGGAAGGCGGAGCGGCTGGCTGATGCACTGGTTGGGGAATTCAAAAAGCCGTTCGTCGTAGACGGTATCACTGTCTTTGTCGGAGCCAGTATCGGCATTGCGATTGCGCCTCGCGATGGTGATGAGGGCGAGCAATTGATGAAAGCGGCCGACGTCGCGCTCTACGCTGCCAAAAAGGAGGGACGCCGTCGCGCGCGAACCTTTGACCCCAGCATGTTGGTGGTGCTGGAACAGCGGGAGTTGCTAAGGCGCAGCCTCCGGGTCGCGCTCCAGCATGGCGAGTTCTTCCTCGAATATCAGCCTCTTTTCGACCGTTCACGCACGGTGACCGGCTTCGAGGCTCTGTTGCGCTGGCGCCATCCAAGGCTCGGTGTGATTCCTCCGATCGCGTTCATCCCGATGGCAGAGGCCGATGGGCTAATGAGCGAAATCGGCCAATGGGCGCTTGAAGAGGCGTGTCGGCAGGCTCTGAACTGGCCGGACCATTACACAGTTGCGGTCAATCTATCCCCGGCGGAGTTCTTGACAGCAGGCTTCACGGACCGCGTGTCGCAAACGCTCGATCTTATCGGCTTTCCCGCCGAACGTCTGGAACTCGAAATTACCGAAACCGTCCTTCTGGAGCGTACCACCAACAATCTCGATACCTTGAACATCCTCAACGTCCTTGGCATCCAAATATCCCTCGATGACTTTGGGACGGAGTACTCATCCTTAAGTTATCTGAAGAATTTTCCCTTCGATAATATCAAGATCGACAAGTATTTCGTCAACGATCTCATGGGCGACGAAAAGAGCCGGACGATCGTGCGGTCCGTCATTGCCCTGTCCCACGGGCTCGGCATGCGCGTCACGGCCGAAGGGGTGGAGACGGCCGAACAGGCCGCATGGCTCTTGGAGGAGGGTTGTGACAGACTGCAGGGGCACTTCCTGAGCCCACCGATGCATGTGGATCGTATTGGCCAATTCCTCGGTCCGCCGAAAGTGCGGCGGGGCAACAGCGGCGGGTCGAGAGCCATGACGGGACCGGAGGGGGCCGGGATGGCGATCGGCCAAGGAGGTGCGGGTTGAAAAAGCAGGAGGCGACGGCGACGGCAGAGGCGGCTTTCCAGCAACTCCTCAATCTGGAAATGGAAATGGCAACCTTCACCGCCGACTGGCTGCATTGCGACCAGCTCTCGAACTATGTCGCCCGAATGGTCAGTCATGACCGCCGTGATCCGCTGCGCCATTCCAACCTTCTTTCCTCGGCCCTTAACGAGCTCCTCGAGATGTCGTTTCGTTCGGACGCGCAAGAGGGTGCACTGATATGCGCCTTTTATCGTCATGAACAAATCGAGCGCATCGAGCTGAGCTTTCCGTGCCCGTCGCAACAGCACCGCTTTTATTCTGAACTTGTCGAGGCTCTGAAATACGGCGCAAATCTGGCAAACTACGTGGAGGTCATCGCCGACGAGACAGTTCCCCTGGAGAAGGCAATCCTGTTGGGATTGGCGGTCAACTATGACGCAGACATAGAGTTGCGCGCTTCGAAAGCCGACGCGCTCACCTTCGTGGTCGACCTACCGCTTGCGAGGCTTCTCAATTGACCCCGAACAGTTCGTCACCCGGCTTCACGACGAGATTCGATACCAGCAATCAGGAATTTGCAGCAACCGGCGTTTTTCGGCCCCGCTCGGTCGCCGACATCGCGGATGATCTTTTGCTGCTGCGAGACAAGATTGAAACGGTCCAAGGGGTCTTCTACGTCAATTTGAAACGCGTCACGCATATGAACAGCATGGCATTCCGCGCCCTGGCGCGGGTCCTGGTCGACGCCTCCCGATCGCGGCCGGAACTCAAGATTGTGGTTCTCACATCGAGTGTTGTCACCTGGGCGACGCAGATGTTTCGGCATCTGAACGAGCTCTCGCCGAATATCTCCATGGAGATCTATGACTCTGCCTTTTATCCAGGTCAGACATTTGTCGAGGACAAGAGCTTTATCCCGATTCTCCGGACCCAGACAAAAATGACATGGCGTCACGAACGGGAAATTTTGCCGCGTCATGGACTGCGCGGCGGCATGGCAATCGCCGACATTTGCTGTGGCATCGGTGATTTCGCGATGCTTGTCAGGAAGGAATTCGATCCGGCGAGAATCGTGGCGCTCGACCATTCCACGGCAAGCCTCGACTATGCGCGCTCTGTTGCGGACGACTTCTGTGTCCGCGATATCGAATACACCTATGGCGATGCATCGCAGATGCTGTTTGAAAGCGACCAGTTCGATTTTGTGACGTGCCGGCACTCCCTGCAGATCTTCGACCGGCCCGAACTCCTCTTGAGGGAGCTTTATCGGATATGCAAGCCAGGCGGCCGGGTCTATATCACGAACGAAAAGAACTCTCATTGCCTGGGCGAGCCACGCGCCGATAGCATTCAGTGGACCTATAACGAGGTTGCCAAGCTCTTCCGCCATTTCGACATGGACGTGGAAATGGGACCGAAGGGCTCGCGCCTGTTGCTGGATACTGGTTTCGAGGATGTGAGGATCGAAAGTTTCATGGTCACCAACCTCGACGGCGACCCACAGGAGTTTGCGGACGTCATCGAAGCATGGGAGGATGTCTACGCAGGCGAGATGTCCGTCAGGCGCGGCGACTCTCCTGAGTTCATCGCACGATTCCGGCAGGGCTTCAGGGATCATATCTTTGCGGCACTTCACCCGAGAGGCTATACCGGCTGGCCTATCTGGGCAGCTTCGGGGCAAAAGCCGCTATGACTGGTACGTCAACAAAGCCAAGCCTCGGATTGCGTTCGTTTCGGACGAAATTCATCATCGTCGTCGGCGGCGCCGTGCTTTTTGACCTTCTTGTCAGCGGCAGCCTTGCGCTCTGGAACGTGCAACGGCTGTCGCGCGACGCGACCACTCAGGTCGGCGAAGGCCTTGAAAGGGCAAGCCAGGATTATATCCGCTCGTCCACCGATTCGACGGTTGCGCAGGTTGGCCTGCTTCTCGACCAGGTGCATTCCGACGTCAAGGCACTTGCCGGCGTGTTACAGGCGCAGATCGATCGGCCGACGAGAAACAATGTGATCGGGGCGGCAATGGCCAAAGCTGATCCCGATGCTGTAACCGTCGCTTTCGACAGCGCCGGCGGCTGGGCCCAGAACGCACCCGGTTCACCATCCGTCGTCAGTGTCTGGGGTTACCTTCTCGACAAGGATCATCGTCCGCTGCCGCAAGTGCAGGCCGACATCGAAACCAGCGCCGTTCTTGATCTCGTGGCCCCGAACCTCCTGCAAAACGGGGCCTCCAAGCTTCAGATGTACTATATCGGCCCGAAAGAGCGGCCGATCTTTAGGACGGCTCCCTATACAGATCAGGCGCAGACCTTCGACAAGCTCTATCCCGGCCACAATGGGGCGAACTTCTGGGACTTCTTCTTTCCTGGCATCTACGAGTCCTGGCAGCAGTGGGCGCGCAATCCAGCCTCGCGCCCCGTGCCCGAAGACATCACCCAGACTGCCCCCTACACGGATGCCATCACAGGCAAGCTGATCGTCAGTTTCTTCCACCCTCTGTGGACGGCCGACCGCCGCGACGTAGCCGGGATCGCCGGCGCGGATATAACGCTCGATCAGCTGGCCGAAATCGTGGAACACGTGAAGGTCGCAGAAAGCGGTTTCGGCTTCCTCGCCATGTCAAACGGCAATGTTGCCGCAATCAACCGAACTGGAGAAAAGATCATCGGCTTGCGCGCGGCAAGCGAGGCGACCAACCAAGGCGTAACCGGGGTTGACCGCTCGCTGCGAAAAAGTTCGCAAAAAGCCATCGCCTCGCTTCCGCTCGACGCCGATGGCGTCGTTCAACACATTTCACTCAGCGAAAACGGCGAGGACGTGCCCTATCTGGTGGTCACCAAGCAGCTTCGTCCATCCAATCTATGGGTCAAGGGGCCCGTTCAGCGCGAGGTCATGTCGCTTGGCATTGTCGTACCGGAGCGGGAGATTTACGCCTCGCTTATCGCTGCCAGGGAACAGATAGCGCGGGCAACCAACCGCATTCTGCTCTACCAGATCCTCGCAGTGCTCGTGTCATTGCTCATCGTTGCGATTGCGGTATTTGCCGCCTCCAAGCGCATTACCAGCGGGATCAGTGCTCTGGCGGCCGCCGCAAAGCGCATTGAAGCGAAGGACTATTCAGTGCGTGTGGCGATCACCAGCAAGGATGAGGTCGCCCAGGCCGGACTTGCCTTCAATCGCATGGCCGAACAGATCAGCTTCCACACCGAGAACCTCGAAAATCTGGTCGAGGAGCGCACCAAGGAGATCGAAGCGGCAAAGGAAGAAATCTCGGTCTTGAATACGCAGCTGAAGAGCGAAAACCTGCGGCTGGGCGCCGAACTCGATGTGGCCAGGCATATCCAGATGATGGTATTGCCGCGCGCAAGCGAGCTCGGCGCCGTTGCGCATCTGGAGATTGCCGCCTACATGCGTCCTGCTGACGAGGTTGGCGGCGACTACTACGACGTCCTGCAAAATGGCAGGAGCCTGAAGATCGGCATTGGTGACGTTACAGGTCACGGCCTTGAAAGCGGCGTGTTGATGCTGATGGTGCAATCGGTCGCGCGAGCCTTGCTGGAGGCTGGCGAAACGGATCCTTCGAAATTCCTCGCACATCTCAACCGGGCAATCTTCAAGAATATCGAGCGGACGAGGACCAACAAGCACCTCAGCCTGTCTTTTCTCGACTACGATGGTGAGCGCCTCACAATTTCCGGACAGCATGAGGATCTGATTGTCATTCGCCAGACTGGCGAGGTCGAGCGGATCGATACCGGTGACCTCGGCCTACCGGTTGGACTTGAATCGGATATTTCGCCTTTTGTCGATACCCGCGAGATAGCCTTCGAGAAGGGCGACCTCATCGTGCTTCACACGGACGGTGTCACGGAAGCCGAAAACACACGGGGCGAGTTGTTCGGTATCGATCGGCTTTGTCAAAGCGCTCAGCGCTTGCACGGCCAAACCGCCGAGGAGGTAAAGGACGGCATTATCGACGGGTTGATGGCCTATATCGGAACACAAAAAATACATGATGACATCACGTTGGTTGTCATGCGGCATAGGTAATGACATGACGATCATGGTCTTTGGGCAGGAACATCTCACTATTCCCGATGCGACCCACGCCTTCCGACTTCGGTTGCTTGACGGTCCGCTTGATCTTGCCTGGAAGCACTCCGGCATGACGTCCGATTTCATCGCCGAGATGATGGCGCCGAGGTTTCGTCCCTCGAGGCGCATCCATAATCAGCTCAAACAGGACATCGGCTATCTCGCCAACGAACTGATCGAAAACGCCATTAAGTTTCGCCTTCGAGGAGAAGTCGTGGTAGAAGCACTTGCACAACCAGATTGCTTTCGACTCAGGGTGTCAAACTTCGTCGATAGCGAAACGGCTGACAGATTTAAGCAGCTGCTCGGCAAGGTCACAAGCGGCGACCCGGGCGATCTGCTTATCAGGCAGATCGAGGCAAATGCCACGGCCGCAACCGGTGATGCGTCTGGATTGGGTTTGCTGACCTTGATGAGCGACTACGAGGTGCAGTTTGCCTGGCTCTTCGAGGAGGATGGTTCTCGCGAACGAACAAGGCTTGAAACCTATGCCGCGATGGCAATTCCGGCATGAAACGGCAAGAGGTGCGCCATGGAAATTAAAGAAGAAGCCTACCGCGTCTGGTCTGAAGGCAGCACCGTCTATTTTGATGGGACAATGCGATTGTCTGGACCGGATGCGTATGCGCCCGTCCAAGCACTCGCGATGAAGGCGCTCGAAAATGGAGGCGACAAAACCACCTTGGACCTGACGGGCCTGGAGTTCCTTAATTCCTCCGGCATCAACCTGCTCGCCAAGCTGACGATCGAAGCCCGCAAGCGCCCGGATATTCACCTGACTGTTTTGGGGTCATCGCAGATTTCATGGCAGACGAAGTCACTGCCCAACCTGAAGAAACTGCATCCGGGCGTGGACCTGCGGATGACCTGACGGCAGACGACCGAGTGAAAAGAGAGGGCAGTGCTCGCCTGATCGAAAATGGAGGCCGAATTGCCAGACGACGAACGATCGCGCTCCGCCCCTTCACAAGCCGATGCCGGCGTCGGCGACGACGGCAGGGCTGTGCAGATGGAACGTCGTCGCTTTCCTCGAGAAGCGAAATCACAGGACGAGCACCCGGCACCACCACCAGCATTGCGGCCGTTGCGGTTTTCCACGCGCGACCTCGATCGGGAACAGCAATTTGCCGCATGGCAGGCTTATGTCGCGCCGCTTGTCGATATCCGGCGCCCGGATGGTTCTGCCATGGGCTTTGCGGCCGACCACGTAGCCTGGAACCTCGGCGGCATCCTCATGGTACAGCAAAACACGCCGGCCCACAGCTACATGCGTTCGGAAGCGAAGGTAAGGTCGAGCCCCATCGACCACTGGCATGTCGCCGTGTTGCGCAGCGGTCGCACATGGACGGAAGTCGGCGGGAACGTTTCTGAGGGCGAGCCTGGAACTGTGGAGTTGCGCAGCTTGGGACATCCATTTCGCGGTCGATCGACGGACGCGGAGACCCTGTCCCTTTATCTGCCGCGGGAACTGCTCCATCCTGCCTCCACTGGGATCAAGAACAACATCGCACTTTCCGGAACACGCGCCAAACTGCTCGTCGACTATCTGGATGGGGTGGAGGCGAAGCTCGCGCAGTTGGCGCAGGTCGATCTTCCGCACGTTGTCCAGACCATTCGCGACATGATCCTGACCTGGGTTTCCTCATCGCCAGCCCACCATTCATCGCAAGAGACACATAGCAATCTGCCGCTGAAGGAGCGCGTTTACCGCTTCGTCCAGCACAATTTGACGTCGTCTGACCTCACGACCGATCGTTTGTGTCGGGAGCTGGGCATTTCCCGCACACGGCTCTATCAGGCTTTCGAGGCAGACGGGGGGGTCCACCACTATATTCAACGACGACGGCTGCTTTCGGCCCATGCAGCGTTGAGCGATACTTCCAACCGGCAACAGATCGTCGACATCGCGTTTGCAGCAGGCTTTTCCTCGCCCGCGCATTTCAGCCGCGCCTTTAGCAAGGAGTTCGGTTACAGCCCGCGTGAGGCGAGAACCGTGGCCATGCCGTCCTATCTCGGCTACACGGTCGAGTCGGCAGGCCAGGCAGACGGCGCGCAATCCTTCGACAAATGGTTGAGAACGCTCGGGCACAGTCCCCGATCTTGATCGCGTTGAGGGTGTCGTCCGACGCTGAAGCGCAATGGTTGCCTTCCCAACTCAATCCGCAAATGCAAAGGTCCGGCTCGCGGCGGCGTCCGTTCGACCAGAGCACGTCTTGCGAAAGCAGGAACCGATCTCGGGCCAAAGGCATCCGGGACAACAAAGCACTAAAAGGCGACAAGCGAAGCTGAAGACCCCGCCCGTGCTTTAGTCATGCCAGGCCGCACCTGACCTGCATTCGCGTTCCAGTATCGATTAGCGGCAAGAGCGGGGTGGCGCGGTCCAAACCGCCGCAGAAATGTACGCTGCTGCAAGTTTCTGGATGCGCAGCTAACGACAGGCGCCCTGTAAGCCCTTAATAAAGAAGCATAATCGCAGTGCAGTCAGTAGCCGGAGCGCATCGCAATGCGGTCCTTTGTAATTGAAGCAACTTCAGGGGAATGTCATGGAACCTACCAATCCTACGATCCGGATCAGCAATCCTCGATATCCTGCAAATGATCCATACCGCGTCGTCGAGCGCGAAGAAGTCCTCGCACAGGCCTTTCGGGCTTTCGTGCAGCGAGCCGTATCCGCGGGCTGGAAGGAATCGGAGGTCGCTCTGACCTTGGCCGACATCGCCGACGACTATGTAATGGCTCTCGCTCGAAGGGTTACGGCAAACTAGTCTTGAGTACCGTGCGCGTATCGCAGCTGGGGGCGATCGCGGACATGCCAATCCCTTCAACGCAGCCGAGGCCCACCGCTCCGCGATTGATGCGAGGCGGTGGGCCTTGGTCGTTTGACTGCATAAATCCCGCTCAAAGCTGTTCGAGCCCTCCCCTCGAGTTTAAGTGTGGCAGCGATTGGATATAGTCGTAGGCGATCGCGTCGTCTGCCCGGTTGTTGCTTCACTGCCGGTTTGGCCAGGCGGGTCATCAGAGCGATTGGCCATATCGATGCGAAAGACCGGCTATGCAGTCATTTGCTTTACAGATATCACGCTGTACAGTTTGCGAGCAGCCAATGGCCGCGGCTCGAATGTAAGATGGCGCCGCGCCTACAAGGAGGAATGATGTTTCATCACGTTTCTATCGGCGTGTCCGATCTTGAGCGCGCCCGCAAGTTCTACGATGCTGCACTTTTGCCATTGGGCTATGCGAGGCTTTCAACGAGTGACAAGTGGCTGGGTTACGGCGCAGAACAGCCACAGCTTTGGATCAAGCTCGCGGAGCGCCCGGTTGTGCCTGATATGGAGTCGGGACTGCATTTCTGTTTTGTTGCCGACAGCGAGGAAGGTGTCAGAGGCTTTCACGCAAAAAGCATAGCCAATGGCGGGACGGACAATGGCGAACCCGGCATACGTCCTGAATACGCATCGTTCTATTACGCCGCATTCGTCATCGATCCCGATGGCTATCGCCTGGAAGCTTTTTTCCACCACCCTGAATGAAGGCTGGCGCCGGTTGACGGGAAGACGACGCATCGCAAGGTAACCCATGTCGCAACACCTTGAGCCCACCTCCTCTCGTTCGCCTTCAACGGTGATTTGGGTGGGCTTTGTTGCGATGTGCGTCGGCATGTTCATGGCGATCCTGGACGTGCAGGTGGTCGCCACGTCGCTGCCGACGATCCAACAAGCCATCAATATCGATCCTGACCAAATGAGCTGGATCCAGACCATCTACCTCATCGCGGAGGTAGTCGCCATTCCGCTCACCGGTCTGCTCATGCGCATCCTAACGATGCGATGGCTATTCGTCGCCTCGATCGGTCTGTTTGTCGTCGCATCCGGGGGCTGTGCGGCAAGCAGCGGCTTCGGCGAATTGGTTGCCTGGCGAGCGGTTCAGGGCTTTTCCGGCGGCACCTTGATTCCAGCGGTGTTTTCGGCGGTTTTCATCCTGTTTCCAAATGAGCGCCAGGCAGTTGCCACGACCATTGCTGGCGTGCTGGCCGTCCTTGCCCCAACGGTCGGCCCGATCATCGGCGGCTGGCTGACCGCGACCTATTCATGGCATTGGCTCTTTCTCATCAACATTATCCCCGGGATTATCTCGGCGCTCGTGGCATGGCGGTTCCTACCACGACAAAAGGACGAATCCTCCGGAGTTCGGCATCTTGACGCCCTGTCGCTCCTCATGATGGCGCTGGCGCTGACCAGCCTCGAACTGGGACTGAAGGAAGCGCCGACGAGCGGCTGGGCTTCGCCTTACGTCCTGAGCCTGCTTTCGCTCAGCCTGGTGTCCGGGAGCGCATTTGCATACCGATCGCTGCGCGCGATGCGCCCGATCGTCGACCTCCATCATTTCCGCGACCGGAATTTCCTGGTCGGCTCTGCCCTCAGCTTCGTGCTGGGGACAGGCCTCTTCGGCTCGGTCTATCTGATGCCGGTCTTCCTTGCCTTCATCAGAGGGCACAATGCCTTGGAAATTGGAACGACGATGCTGGTCACGGGCATCACGCAGCTGATCGCCGCACCGATCGCCGTTTTGCTGGAAAAGCGAACGGATCCACGCCTGCTTTCGGCGGCAGGCTTCGCACTGTTCGCAATCGGACTGGCAATGAGCGCATTCCAGGATCCACGCTCAGACTATGATGCCATGTTCTGGCCGCAGCTGGTGCGCGGTGCAGCGATCATGTTCTGCTTGCTCCCACCAACGCGGCTGGCGCTTGGCACCTTGCCGGCTGCACGAGTGCCTGACGCAAGCGGGCTTTTCAACTTGATGCGCAACCTCGGCGGAGCGATCGGCATCGCTGTGATCGATACGATCATCTACACGAGATCGGAGCCGCTTGAGGAGGCATTATGGGAGAAGCTGCGTGCCGGCGACCAGGACACGGCAGCGTTTATCGGGGTTCCGTCTGGAACGATCTTAGATAGCATAGGTGCTTTCAATCAAGACACCACCGCCATTCTCGATCCGCTGGTCCAGACGGCAGCAAGCGTCCAGG
Organism: Rhizobium sp. R711; assembly: GCF_002211365.1. Taxonomy (GTDB): domain Bacteria; phylum Pseudomonadota; class Alphaproteobacteria; order Rhizobiales; family Rhizobiaceae; genus Rhizobium. Next base: position 561,102 of record NZ_LOKZ01000001.1, read on the forward strand.
CGATCAACGAGGCGTGGCTTTTCGTCGCTGTATTGACAGGCTGCGCACTGCTCTTTCTGCCGTTTGCAAGACCGGTCGCACCGCCGCAGTGAGTTGGCTCGCCGGCGCCAACGCCAAAGCGTGAACAGAGCGTTCAATCGTTTTTCATCGCAGACACCGTTTCCCATGTTATGGCAGTCTCAAATCCCATGGCAAACGGCGCTATTCAACAGGGCAAAATCATGAAGAAAATCGGCTTTCTCTCCTTTGGCCACTGGACGCCTTCGCCCCAGTCGCAGACCCGCTCTGCGGGCGACGCGCTGCTCCAGTCGATCGACCTTGCCGTAGCCGCGGAGGAACTTGGCGCGGATGGGGCCTATTTTCGCGTTCACCATTTTGCCCGGCAGCTTGCCTCCCCCTTCCCGTTGCTGGCGGCAGTCGGGGCCAAAACAAAGACCTTGGAAATTGGCACTGCGGTCATCGACATGCGTTACGAAAACCCACTTTACATGGCTGAAGACGCCGGAGCCGCGGATCTGATTGCAGGCGGGCGCCTGCAGCTCGGCATCAGCCGCGGTTCACCGGAGCAGGTCATCGATGGCTGGCGCTATTTCGGCTACCAGCCCGGTGACGGCTCGACAGACGCCGATATGGGGCGCGGCCACGCCGAGGTGTTCCTCGAAGCGCTCAAAGGGGATGGTTTTGCTCAGCCCAACCCGCGTCCGATGTTCCCGAACCCACAAGGCCTGCTCAGACTTGAACCATATTCGGAAGGATTGCGCGAGCGCATCTGGTGGGGTGCGGGGTCCAACGCAACCGCAATCTGGGCAGCCAAACTCGGCATGAACCTGCAAAGTTCGACCTTGAAAGATGACGAAACCGGTGAACCCTTCCACATACAGCAGGCCGCGCAAATCCGCGCCTATCGCGGGGCATGGAAGGAAGCCGGCCATGACCGCACCCCACGCGTGTCGGTCAGTCGCAGCATCTTCGCGCTCGTTGACGACCGCGATCGCGCTTATTTTGGTCGCGGCAGCAAGGAGCAGGATTCGATCGGCTATATCGATGAAAACACCAAGGCGATCTTTGGTCGTTCCTACGCGGCCGAACCGGAGGCGCTGGTCAAACAGCTTGCCGACGACCAAGCCATTGCTGAAGCTGATACCCTGCTCTTGACGGTCCCCAATCAGCTTGGCGTCGAATACAATGCCCACGTGATCGAGGCAATCCTCAAGTACGTAGCACCTGCTCTCGGCTGGCGTTAAGTCCCGACGCGCTTGCCCTATTGGTTCAAGGCAAGCGCGCTGCGGCCGCTTGTCGTGTCGGCGATCAGCCGGGCAATGTCCTGCGATTTCGCTTCCGGAAAGCTCGCCCTGATCTGGGCACCGGAATCGGTGAATGTCTCGCCGAGGACCTCCACGCCTCCAAAGGCCTTGAGCCTTGCCTTCAGGATCGCGAGGTCGGAAAACTCCGCACTGATCGTTCCCTCCAGGGTTGGGACGATCTCGACCAGTTCGCCAGCCTGTAGGCAAGCCGCAGCCGTACCCCCATAGGCCCGGATCAGCCCGCCGGTGCCGAGAAGAACGCCGCCAAACCAGCGCGTCACGATCACCAGTATCTTGTCAGCGGATTGACCGTCAATTGCTTGCAATATGGGTTTTCCTGCCGTTCCGCTTGGCTCTCCGTCATCGCTGAAACGATATGCCTTGCCAATGCGCCAGGCCCAGCAATTGTGATTGGCGTCGCCATGGGCGCACCGGCCAAGCGCCTCCTTCGCCTCGAACTCGCTCGATATTGGCAAGCCGATTGCGAGAAAGCGGCTCTTCTTTACGATCTGCTCGAAAGATGTGGGACGTTCCAGCGAATACATGAATGCTTTATAGGACAGCTTGACCGCTGCGCGAAGCTGGTTTGTCCAACGATTGCGGACCGCGGCGAGGTCGCGTATGCATCTAAGCGGTGCTTAAGCCCGCTAGTGCGCCGGTGCCGAGATTTGACCCTTCATATTCGGGTGGAAGCGACAGTAATAATCGACCGAAGTGGCTGTCTTCAATACCACACTTCCCGATTTACCCGCAGGGATGATCACCTCCCAGTCACCCATTGCGGTCGCCGTATGGGCAAGAACATCCTTGTTGATCCACTCGATGGTATCGCCCGGTCTTGCGCTGATCCTTGCGGGCGAAAACATCATCTTTTCGATGGTCACCGTGACTGTTTCCGCCCGCACCGGAACGGCACCGAGGATTGAGGCAGCGACCGCAATGATCCACAAATGCCGCTTCAACATGCTGATATCTCCTATTTCAGGTCGGCAGCGACATGTTCTGCGTGCTGTTGATGCCCCTGGAAGACCTTGAGCCCGGTTTGCAGCAGGTCCTTGAGCTCGCTATTGCTTGCAGACGGGATCAGCAGGGTCTCCAGCGCGCCGTTGACCTGCTTGTGATAGGCGACTTCGTTGGCGACATAGGCCTTGTCGAAGCTCGCTCCGGTAAGCTTGGCAAGGTTGGCTCGCTCTTTGGTCGCAGCCTTGGTCAGCGACTTGCTTGTATCATTGTCTTCAGGGGTAACCTTGAGCTTCTTGACCAATGCGAGGGCCTGCTTGTTCACGGCCTCATGATCGCGCACCATATCCTCGGCGAAGGCGACAACCTCCTTGTTCTTGGATTTTGAGATTGCAAGCTTTGCCGCCTCGACATCGATGTTGCCGGCGGTATAGGCAATATGTGCGATCTGCGCGTCCGTCGGCTTGTCTGCAGGCCATGCCGATGGCGCAATTGCAGGCAGACAAAGCGCGGCGAGAATTGCAATCTGTCGAGTATGCATGGGAACCTCCTTGGCCCGAACCGCGAGGCCGGGTGTTATTGCCTGGTACGAACATTGGATGCTGGTCAAACGATTAGGTTCCCAACATCAGTCGACAAAACCAAGGCGACTCATCACCGCAGCCGTCAGACGCTTGCAACGGCGACCAGCAAAGGGAAATGCGCAAAGCAGCACTGGACCAATCTGCTCATCGAGGCGCTCCCGCACCAGGCGCCTGGCGCGATGCAGCCTCGTCTTGACGGTTTCTGCGCGTAAACCAAGCAGGTGCGCCGTTTCTTCCACACTCAGCCCCTCGATCACTCTCGCGACAAACACGGTTCGATAGGTGTCTGGGAGCGCATCGGTTGCCTGTTCGACCAGCTGCAGGATTTGTCGCTGCGCCATTGTCCTCTCCGGATCGCTGCTGCTGTCGTCGACAGGAAATTGGAGGATCGTCGCGCCGCTGCCTTGTTCGGCGGAATTCACGTTAATGGCTGCCCGCCGCTTCTTGCGCAGACGCCCAAGTGCCTCGTTGATCACAATCCGTGATAGCCAGGTCCCCAGTGACGACTCTCCGCGGAAGCGCTCGAGATTTGCAAATGCCCGCATGTAGGCTTCCTGAACGACGTCCTCGGCCTCGCCGTCATCGCGAAGGATGCTTCTTGCGAGCCTAAAAAGCCGCTGATTATGGGTCGTCATGATGGCGCGAAATGCCTGGCGATCACGCGCGATCGCTCGACGCGCAAGCTCGACATCGGCAAGCGTATCGCCTCCTTCTCGGTTGGTTCGGGCGTGCGACATCGTCATCTCCTTCGCATGACTGTAGATGGCGTCCGGTCCGAAAGGTTCCCGAAAAATCGTACGTCTTGTCCTCAGTCTGTCCCCTCCCCCCCCGTGAGGCTTGCGGCTTGTCTCTATACAGCAGCCGTTTTTAGGTGGATGAGTTTGACACGGCGAAAAAGATGCCGACCTTGCCTAAAGGCTTTCACAGAAGCGGACCGCTATAATTTCTGAATGGGATGGACAAGATGGACCTCAAGGACCCGACACTCTTTCGTCAGGCAGCTCTCATTGGCGACAAATGGATCGAGGCCGAACCTTCGAATGCGATCGAGGTCAACAACCCTGCGACCGGTGAGGTGATCGGTCGTGTGCCGAAGCTTGGGATGGCAGAGACAAAAGCTGCGATCGAGGCCGCACGCATTGCCCAAAAGGGTTGGGCGGCACGCACCGCCAAGGAACGCTCGGCCATTCTTCGCAAATGGTTCGAGCTGATGATCGACAACAAGGATGATCTTGGCCGCATCCTGACATCAGAGCAGGGCAAGCCTGTTGGCGAAGCAACCGGTGAGATTGTCTATGGTGCAAGCTTCATCGAATGGTTCGCAGAGGAAGGCCGGCGCGTCTATGGCGATCTCATCCCTGGCCACCAGCCCGACAAGCGCATCATGGTGATGAAGCAGCCGATCGGCGTGGTCGCCGCCATCACTCCCTGGAATTTCCCGAACGCGATGATCACGCGCAAAGCCGGACCTGCCTTTGCTGCCGGTTGCGCCATGGTCTTGAAGCCGGCCAGCCAGACGCCATTTTCGGCCATCGCGATTGCCGTGCTTGCCGAGCGCGCCGGCCTCCCGCAGGGCCTGTTTTCCGTCGTCACCGGCTCGGCACGCGAAATTGGCGCCGAAATGACGGCCAATCCGACTGTCCGCAAGTTGACCTTTACCGGCTCCACCGAAATTGGCGCCGAGCTCTACAGACAGAGCGCGCCGACCATCAAGAAGCTCGGTCTGGAGCTCGGTGGCAACGCGCCCTTCATCGTCTTTGACGACGCCGATCTCGATGCTGCCGTCGAAGGTGCGCTGATCGCCAAGTTCCGCAACAATGGCCAGACCTGCGTGTGCGCCAACCGGCTCTACGTGCAGGATGGCGTCTATGATGCTTTTTCGCAGAAGCTTGCGGCAGCCGTCGGCAAGTTGAAGACCGGCAATGGCTTCGATGAAGGCGTCATTCTCGGACCGCTGATCGACTCGCCGGCTCTTGCCAAGGTCGAGGAACACGTTGCCGATGCGCTCGCCAAGGGGGCGAGTGTCATCCAGGGCGGAAAGCGCCATGCGCTGGGCGGCACTTTTTATGAGGCGACGGTGCTTGCCGACGTCACCAAGGAGATGGTGGTTGCGCGCGAGGAGACCTTCGGGCCCGTGGCGCCGCTTTTCCGCTTCAAGGACGAGGCCGATGTGATCGCTCAGGCAAACGATACCGAGTTCGGCCTCGCTTCGTATTTCTATGCCAAGGATCTTTCCCGCGTCTTTCGCGTGGCGGAGGCTCTCGAATACGGCATGGTCGGCGTCAACACGGGACTGATTTCGACGGCCGAAGCGCCGTTTGGCGGCGTCAAACTGTCTGGCCTCGGACGCGAGGGCTCGAAATATGGAATCGAGGAATTTATGGAGATCAAATACGTCTGCCTCGGCGCCATCAGCTGAACGCCCGAAACGGGGCCGTGGTAGCACGGTCCCGATACTCTCCTTTAGTCGAGACGGCAGCGGGTCTGAGGCTGCCGCCACAGCAATGCGGCCAGTCAAAAGTGTAATTTTGTTCGCCGGCGTAGCGTCTTATCAACCGAAATTACGCTGTTCCTACTGATAGCGTGATTACCTTGGCCATGGTTATTGCACGTCTTTCGTGCCATATTAGCAATCAGCACTGCTCATCATTTGAGTCGCGATTAAGCGCTAGAATGGAGACGATCAAGATGCTCTATGGCCTTCCCGAGCCAATTTCGAACACCTCTAAGTATTTGAAGGAACGAATACTAGGTTCTGCCGTTTTCTCAACAGGCGCGCCGACAGGGCAGCGATCCCGTTTCAATCAGCCGGCCGCGGGAGAGCATCATGCAAAAAGGTGAAAGCGACGTCTTCGATCTTTTTTCGGAAATTTACACAAGCGCCGCGCAAGAAGAATTGAGCCTACAGGAATACCTGCTCGCCTGCCGCGATGACAAGAGCCTGTACGCGACGGCCCAGGAACGCATGGTCGAAGCGATCGGCGAGCCGAGGCTTATTGATACCAGCGCAGATGAGCGGCTTGGCAGGATTTTCGCCAATCGCACCGTCAAGATTTACCCTTCCTTCTCTGATTTCTACGGAATGGAAGATACGATCGAGCGAATTGTCGGCTACTTCAGATATGCCGCGCAAGGGCTCGAGGAGCGAAAACAGATCCTTTATCTGCTTGGGCCGGTCGGGGGCGGCAAATCGTCACTTGCCGAGCGCCTCAAGAGGCTGATGGAGCAACGTCCGATCTACACCTTGGCAGTCAACGGCAAGGTCAGTCCGATATTCGAGTCCCCGCTCGGCCTCTTCCATCCTGAACGCATGGCAGGGCTTTTGGAAGACAAGTATGGGATTGCACGGCGGCGGCTCACCGGCCTGATCTCGCCCTGGGCAACAAAGCGGCTCGATGAGATCGGCGGCGACATTTCGAAGTTCAGTGTCGTCAAGCTGACGCCCTCCCGCTTGCGGCAGATCGCAATCGCCAAGACCGAACCGGGTGATGAGAATAACCAGGACGTGTCGGCGCTCGTCGGCAAGGTTGACATCCGCCAGCTTGAAAACTTCAGCCAGGCCGATCCGGACGCTTACTCCTACAGCGGCGGACTAAACAGAACGACGCAAGGGCTTCTCGAATTCGTCGAAATGTTCAAGGCGCCCATCAAGGTGCTGCATCCTTTGCTGACTGCAACACAGGAGGGCAGTTATAACGGCACCGAGAACTTTGGCGCCTTTCCCTTCCAGGGAATCGTCGTTGCTCACTCCAACGAGTCCGAGTGGCTGCACTTCAAGAACAACAAGAACAACGAGGCGTTCCTCGACCGTATCCTCGTGGTCAAGGTGCCCTATTGCCTGCGGGTCACCGAAGAGCGGCAAATTTACGAGAAGCTGCTACGCGAAAGCGAATTGGCAAAGAGCCCGTGTGCCCCCGAGGTGCTGGAGAATCTCAGCCGCTTTACGGTTGCAACACGTCTGCACGTCCATGAAAACTCACCGCTTTACACCAAGATGCGCGTTTATGACGGCGAAAACCTCAAAGACACCGATCCCAAGGCCAAGTCCGTACAGGAGTATCGTGATGCGGCCGGTGTTGACGAAGGAATGACCGGCATCAGCACGCGCTTTGCCTTCAAGGTTCTCTCGGAAACCTTCAATTACGATACCAAGGAGGTGGCTGCTGACCCCGTACACCTGATGTACATCCTTGAGCAGGCGATCCGACGCGAACAGTTTCCGAAGGAAACAGAAGCGCGCTATCTTGATTTCATCAAGTCGGAGCTTGCTGCCCGCTACGCCGAATTCATCGGCCATGAAATCCAGAAGGCCTATCTGGAATCCTATAGCGAATATGGGCAGAACCTGTTCGACCGCTATATCGCGTATGCCGATGCATGGCTGGAGGACCAGGACTTCAAGGATTACGATACCGGACAAATCCTCAATCGGGAGATACTCGACAGCGAGTTGTCGCAGATCGAGAAGCCAGCCGGCATCGCCAACCCCAAGGACTTCCGCAACGAAGTCGTTAAGTTCACGCTACGCGCCCGTGCCAAGAACCATGGGCGCAATCCTGCCTGGACGAGCTATGAAAAGCTTCGCGAAGTGATCGAAAAGCGCATGTTCGGTCAGGTGGAGGATCTCCTGCCGGTGATCAGTTTTGGCTCCAAGAAGGACAGCTCGACGGAAAAACAGCACGCCGAATTCGTCCAGCGCATGACACAGCGTGGCTACACGGTTCGGCAGGTTCGGCGGCTCGTCGATTGGTACATGAGGGTCAACAAGGCCGGTTGACGATGCTGAACCGAGGGATTGGCAGATGCCGAATTTCATCGACCGCCGGCTCAACCCGAAGGACAAGAGCCTCGGCAACCGGCAGCGTTTCCTGAAGCGTGCCCGCGAGGAACTGAAGCGGGCCATCAAGGAACAGGTCAAGTCCGACAAGATTGCCGACGTGGACGCTGCCCATGGCGTCCCGATGCCCAAACGCGGCGCGGGCGAGCCGACCTTTCAGCCCGCCTCGGACAGCGGAGAGCGCGAGTATATTCTGCCAGGAAACAAGGAATACATGGCTGGCGACAAGCTGTCGCGGCCCCAGGGCGGCGGGGGCGGCAGCGGCCATGGCGCGGGCCGCGGCGAAAGTGAGGATGACTTCCAGTTCATTTTGTCGCGCGACGAAGTGCTCGATCTCTTCTTCGAGGATCTTGAGCTGCCTGACATGGTCAAGCTGAACCTGAAGGAGACGGTGACCTACAAGTCGCACCGCGTCGGCTTCAGCACCGCCGGAACACCCACGAACATCAATGTCGGGCGCACCATGCGCAACAGCTTCGGCCGTCGCATTGCTTTGCAGCGGCCGAGCGAAGCTGCAGTGAAAGCACTTGCCGATGAAATCGCCGCATTGGAGGCCGACAAGGAGCTGTCTGCAGCCAACCGCCGGCGTCTGCAGGCTCTGCGTGAGGAACTGGAGCAGCTGGAGCGTCGACGTAAGCGCATCTCCTATGTCGATCCGGTCGACATTCGCTTCAACCGCTTTGAGCGCCAGCCGCTTCCCAATGCCAGCGCCGTGATGTTTTGCCTGATGGATGTGTCGGCATCGATGGGAGAGCGGGAAAAGGATCTTGCAAAACGCTTCTTCGTCCTGCTCCACCTTTTCCTGACCCGCCGCTACGAGCGGATCGAGATCGTCTTCATCCGCCATACCGACGAGGCACATGAGGTCGACGAGGAGACGTTCTTCTACAGCAAGCAGAGTGGCGGGACGGTCGTCTCGACCGCGCTTGAGGAAATGCTTCGCGTGATTGAGGAACGCTATCCGGCGCATCTGTGGAACATCTACGCTGCGCAGGCCTCCGACGGCGACAACATCAGCGGTGATTCCGAACGCTGTGCGGCGCTGCTTCGCGATCACCTGATGCGTCTTTGTCAATATTATGCCTATGTCGAGATCATCGACGAGCGCGAAACCGAGATCTTCGGAACGACCGACAACGGCACGTCGCTGTGGCGCGCCTATCGCACCGTCGACGGGGAGGTACCGAATTTTCAGATGACGCGAATCTCCCGACCCGCAGACATCTATCCCGTGTTCCGCAAGCTCTTTACCCGACAGCCAGCCCTGCGCACGCGCAAGTAAGGACGACCAATGGCGAGACGCTCGAGTTCAGGCCTGCTGTTTGACGGTTCCGATTGGAATTTTGCGACCCTTTCACGCGCCTACGATGCTATCGAGACGGTTGCACTCGACGAGATGGGATTGGACGTCTATCCCAACCAGTTGGAGATCATTTCCTCCGAGCAGATGCTGGATGCATACTCCTCGGTCGGCATGCCTTTGATGTATCAACACTGGTCCTTCGGCAAACGCTTCATCTTCGAGGATAACCTGTATCGGAAGGGCCAGCGCGGTCTAGCCTATGAGCTGGTCATAAATTCCAATCCCTGCATCACCTATCTGATGGAAGAAAACACCATGGCGATGCAGGCGCTGGTGACCGCACATGCGGCCTTTGGCCACAACCATTTCTTCAAGAACAACTATCTTTTCCGACAATGGACCGATGCCGGCGCAATTCTGAGCTACATGGATTTTGCGAAGAAATACATTGCCAAGTGCGAAGAACGGCACGGGTTGAACGCGGTGGAGGCGATCCTCGATTCAGCGCACGCCCTGATGGATCAGGGGGTATTCCGTTACCGTCGTCCGCCGCGCCTTTCCTCCGAAAGGGTCAGGGAGCGCGCCCGGGAGCGATTGGAATACGAAGAGCAGACCTACAGCGATTTGTGGCGCACGCTGCCGCTGGCAGCCGAAAGCCGCGACTCGGAAGACGCCGAACGCGATGCATCCGAACGCAAGAAGGTTCTCAATCTTCCGGAAGAGAACCTGCTCTATTTCCTCGAAAAGCACAGCCTCATCCTTGATCCGTGGCAGCGCGAGCTTCTCCGGATCGTTCGCGTGATCGCCCAATATTTCTACCCGCAGCGTCAAACCAAGGTGATGAACGAGGGATGTGCGACCTTCGTGCACTACACGATCATCAACCGCCTGTTCGATCAGGGCCGGATCAGCGAGGGAGCGATGCTGGAATTGCTGAAGAGCCATTCCAACGTCGTGTTTCAGCCCGCTTTCGACGATCCGCGTTTTCCGGGCATAAACCCCTACGCTTTGGGCTTTGCAATGATGCAGGACATCGAGCGCATTTGCATGGAACCGACGGAGGAAGATCGCGACTGGTTTCCATCGTTTGCCGGCAATGGCGATTGGCAGGGGACACTACTCGATGCCTGGGCAAACCACCGGGACGAGTCCTTCATGCTGCAATATCTCAGCCCGGCGATGATCCGTAAATTCCGCCTCTTCCTGCTCTCCGACCGCTCCACCGACAGCTATTGCGAAGTTTCGGCAATCCACAACGAGCGCGGCTATTCAAAGATCCGATCGGCACTTGCCCACAGCTATGATGTCGGCGCTAGACAGCCCGACATTCAAGTTGTCGACGTCGACTTGCTTGGTGATCGGCAGCTTCGGCTTCAGCACAACGTGACGAATGGCATCCTCTTGGAAGAGAACAGCCGTGATGCGACGCTCGGCCATATTCGCCATCTCTGGGGCTACGACGTCAGCCTGAGCGGAGTCGATGCCGCAACCGGCGCGGTTCTCTATGAGTGTTCGACAGCGCAGATCTGAAGCCAAGCGGCTAAACCGACATCTGTGTCTTCTATCAGCGAATGGCGTTGGTGTCCCCGAATGGACCACCTTTTGCGGGCGGCGGACGACACAGAAGCGTCAATGCTTGTCCTCTTCGGCATGTCTTTGCCTGATGCTTCGCACGACAAGCCACATGCCGGCAACGACGACCGGAACGGAGATACCGGTCAACGTTTCTGGAGACACCTCAAAGCCGACATTGTGCGCACCCTTCGCAACGTAACCGAAGAGCCCGACGACGTAGTAAGAGATTGCCGCCACCGACAGGCCTTCGACCGTCTGCTGAAGGCGTAGCTGCAACTGCGCCCGACGATCCATCGAGTTTAGCACCGTCGTATTGATACGCTCGAGTTCGACATCGATCCAGCTGCGCAGCAAGGCCGTTGCCCGGGCCAGTTTGCGCGAAAGATTGGCCTGGCGCTCTTCGACGGACTGACAGGTTCGCATCGCCGGAGCCAGTCGCCGTTCAAGAAAGGAGCCAAGCGTCTCGCTGCCTGGTATCGCGGTTTCGGCCAACGCTCGAATGCGTTCCTGGACGATCTCGTAATAGGCGCGGCTTGCTCCGAACCGATAGAGGCTGAGCGCCGCGTTCGCCTCCAGCTCGGCCGCCAGACGCGTTATCTCCGATAGCATCTGGTCCGCCTCGTCGCGCGCATGCAGCTTCATGCGCTGGGTAATGGCGGTCAAGCCAGACTCGATCTGGCGTATTTCGGGTGAAAGGGACTGTGCAAGCGGCAGGCCCACCATTGCCAGCGTGCGATAGGTTTCGATGTCGAGTAAGCGCTGGACCAAGGCGCCGCGCGCACTGTCAGACATACCACGATCGATTACCAGAAATTTCGTCAATCCGTCGCCATCCTGGCGAAAGTCGGTGAGGATCGTTGCCTGGCCGTTTCTCAGTTCGCTTCTACACAGGCTCGTCGGATCGAAGACGGCAATCTCCTGCGCCGTCTCCGATGTATCGGGCCGGATTTCAAGACGGATTCCCGATATGAAAGGCCCCGGCGGCGAAAAACCGTCTCCGAACGGATGAACGGCGATGGCGGCACCGAACCTTTCGGGTGCCGGACAATCCCAAAAGTACGTCGAAAACTCGGTATGACGCTCCCACCGCAGCGTTCCCTGGCCCCAGCTTATCGCATGATGACTGGTTTCGCGGGCAGGCGGAGCAACACCGCTGGAGCGGGAAAGATCGGCAAGCATCTCATGGTCATTATCCCCGGCGCTCTCCGTCAAGAAAGCCAGCTGTAAGATGACGCGTGGTGCCTGAACGAGCGCATAGGGTCGCGCATGAATTTCCCCCAAAGCCCTTCCTCGAAGTTCCGCAGGGGGAAAGCCAAAGCTTCCTTGCGTCATGCGCGCGTTCCTTTCGGTGCGTGTTTTGCGATCATCACTGTCAATGCTGTAGCCGGGCTTGGGTCTCGAGTGCAACTGGACAGGCTGGACCGGTTCGCTTTCGATACGCATTGACACGTTCGTGCGCCCCTTGCCATTCGCAAGGAGATTCCGGATGTCCATGATGATATCCCCATATAGGCCCCTCAGCCGGCTGCATGCAAGCATCTCCTCATATGCCTGTCTAGCACGATCAGGTCGCGCGACCGTTTGCCACAGTCTGCGCAGAGGCCGGGAGCCTCGCGTTCATGGTGAGATCTGGCGAATGAGGATTGCCCGGAAGTCGTTGACATGGTGCCGGTCGGCCCGGGCCCGGATATATCCAAGAGGGCGTTCCGCCCAGGCAGGCAACCGCAAAACCACAACCGAGCCCCCTTTGAAATTGCGGCTAGCTAGCGGTCAATATGCTCTTCGTCTCCCTTTTCAACTGCAATGAAGGCGATCTCCAAGCCCAACGTCAGACGCACCACCGGAACACGCTCACTATTCAGGATTTCGACGAGCAGCTGTTGGCCGTCGTTTCGCGGAATGCCGTCCGCAGCCATTTCCGAAAGAACGTTTTTCGCCTCATCGATTGCGGAGAGCAGATCAGGCAAATCGTAGCTCTCCCCGTCGTCCAACGCGCGTTCACTGTCCTGCGTGGTAAAATAGAAGGTTGTCATATCAAACCCGCACTGCGCTCCCTTTTGCAGCACCGAAATAAGTTGCGCTTGTTTTCTGTGCCGCCTTACCAGCCTCTTTGGCGTCGAAACGCCCAATAATGCTTCTTGCGCCTGGTGCCGGGTCTTACCCTGCCGTTTCGAGTTCAACAGCCGTACGAAGATTTGGTTCCTGTCAGTTGCAAAAAAGCGCGGTCACAAGACCAATTACCGGCACCGACGACGGTTGTTACTCCCGCCGTTTTGTGAAAACCCATGGCACTTAGCAACCCGCCTTCCAGCGTGCTGCCCTACCGATCGCATAGGAGGGCTAACCGGCGACACGGGGCCACTGCCAGATCCGTTCGCTTGTCGACAATCTCATTATATGAAATACATCCTCCTTCAGCGACGCTGAGGGAAAAAAGTCAGACGCGGGGGATCGCCCCGACGAACAACTCGAATGAATTTTTGCTTTTATGAAAGCGAAAAATCTCTGTTGATCAGTCCATCAATCGATTCATTCTCTTCCCTTTTAATCGGGAACGGAAACCGCCAACCAACCATAGCGCAACTGAGCGATCCCAATCAGGGGCGAGTAGCGATCGGCCTGCGTGACGCTTTCATCGCTTATGATCGCTGGAGCTGGCGATATCCCAGCTCGATCTCAGATTGTGACGGTGTTTGCGCGTTAATGAACGCAATTGGCTGATAGGGATGTGACAAGACTGTCCGTGGGAATGATGTTCGCAGGAACACTGCGGGGGTCTCTCGTGACCAGCCGTCGGTCTGTCGAAAAATACGTCTTGGTCCTCATCTGCGAACCAGAAGTCGCCTTCAGACCAAGAGCAAAATTAAAGCTATTTTCGCTGCCAGCTTCGCGCATGAAGCTAAGATGCACCCCGAATCGTTCGTATTCGACAGCGCGAAGATTTTGGATCGACGTAAGTGCATCCTCAAAATCACGCCAGCACGCCTGCTTCACAATGATCTCGAAAATGCGCAGGACGGCCGGGGAGAGACGCCCCTGAGCGTCTGTGTCTGGCCCAACGAGCTTGGCGCCGATTTCAAGGATATCGCCGATTTGATTTCCGCGAACCCTGAGGAAGATCGAGCTCAGAGGACGCGTCTCGTTCCGCTCATAGATGCGTTGAAAATAACATTCGTAATTGCGATTGCGAATCGATGCGGCTTTCCATTCGCTCATCTCGATGCCTGCCTCTCGAAGTGCGCCACATATGTGAGGCCCCGAGACCCGCCACATCCGCAAAAACTGACTTGCCAACTCCTGCTTCGGGGTTTCCATCAGGTACGGCGATATAACCATCGAGGGAAACACAAAAGGAGCGGCCGTATCGGGGCGGACCGCCATGCGAGATGATCGAGCAGTCTTGTCAAGGGTTCCGTGTTGAAAGAGCCCGACAGTATCTTCGAGTTGGCGGATTTCACTATGATGAACGACGATACCCCAAAGCGGCAAAAAGGGTATCAAAAGCGCTGGCCAAAGCAGCCAGCGGCGGTTGCTCCGCATGAGGAACCTCCAAAGCCAAGCTAAGCAAGCCGACTCACCTTTCAACACCAGAAGTTTGGTGTTGAACGTATCCACCGTCAAGCGAACCTCTGCGTAAGGCGTTCGCACTCTGGCTTAAGGTGTCCGACATCCTCAGGCATTTTCAGGGAGATTCCATCGACTTTGGCCAAACATCTGGCCGATGTTACCGCGAATGCAGTGGCTCCGTCGTCACAACATGGTCAGCTTGATCAAACAGGGAATCGGCGATGACGCTCCGTCGGTCTTCTCGGTGAATTTTCGCGAACTTCTGGTCTCGCCACTATTATGTGTATGTTCTTTTCTCGCCTTGAGCGGATACGAAGTATTGATCTTGAGTTAGCGATGCCAGAGGCGCGCTGGCAGATGATCTTTTTTCTCAAGGTCCTCGATCAGGCGGACATTCGACTGCCAAGGACAAACTTGTATCGCTCGGGCCGGATGAAGAATTCCGACCACTCGGCGCAGGCGCCATGATCGAAATATGAGGTTCGTTCGAGGACAAGCAAGACCGCATCCGTGGCAGCGCCGATCAGTGACGATATTCGAGAGGGGACGGCGCGCGCGCCAATCGCGATGTCGGCAGACGCAATATCCGCGCCTGCTTTGTCGCGAAGGAGTGCATAGGTCGGCCGTTGTTCGACCGTTTCCAAATCCAGTTCGGACATGACGGCGGGCAAGAAGCTTCGACCCATGGCAATGGGCTCGTCATCCACCAGGTGAAGGCGCTCCAAAAGGGCGCATTTTGCTCCGAATAACGAGACAAACGCCGACGGTGTTTCAATCGCTGTCAGTTCGACGATCCGCATCGTGGCATCAAAGCCCTGCACTTTCAGCGACTCGTGAAAGCTGCGCAGCGTATCGATCTGATGGCGGACCTGCTTGCCGGCCACGAAAGTGCCCTTGCCTTTCCTGCGCTCGATCAGCCCGTCCTTATCAAGCTGATCGAGTGCGAGGCGGACAGTCACGCGGCTGACATTGAAACGTTCCATGATTTGCGACTCCGATGGCAGTCGCCCGGAGGGCTCGAATGTCCCTTCGGCGACCTCTCGACGAAGGCGATCAGCAATCTGGAGATACATAGCCACCGGGTTGTCGCGTATCAGGCTCATCTGTTTTCCATCGGGGTTAAAAAGACCACGGACTCTTGTAGCTTTGGAATAGCGTTCTCCTTTGCTGCAGGACAAGGGAAGGCTCCACGTTGATAGCCTGTATTATAATGTATTACAAACTGGGGCAATTTCCAACGTCGGATTATTCAAACGCAATATGGCATCTGTTTCCCCAACTCGGCAGCATTCACCCGGTGCCGCCTTCTCGGTGAATGGCATGGGTTTCGCCTATCCCGACAGCCGACGCAGCATATTCGAAAAATTTTCGCTGGAAGCCCTTCCGGGAGAATTCGTCGCGATCCTCGGTCCGTCGGGCTGCGGCAAGTCGACATTGCTCAATCTATTGTCCGGCTTCCTGCGCCCCCAATCGGGTCATATCACCATAGACGGCGCCCCGGTCGCGCCGGAACATCCGGCACTCGGATATGTCTTCCAGTCACCCAACCTTTTCCCGTGGCTGAGCGTTTTGGAAAATGTCCGCTTCGGCCTTCGTATGAACAGTAGGGGATCACCACAGGAGCAAAGGGCGATCGCCCTGCATTTTCTGCGACTTGTTGGCCTGGAAGAAAAGGCGGAAGAGCCGCCTCACCGATTGTCGGGCGGCCAGCGTCAGCGGGTCGCGCTTGCGCGTTCGCTGGCGCTTGAGCCGCGCCTTCTGCTCATGGATGAGCCTTTCGCAGCGCTCGACGCCATGACGCGCTCAGCCCTCAACGACGAACTGCTCCGCATCTGGTCGAGCTTGGGCAAGACCGTGCTGTTCATCACACACGACATCGACGAAGCGATCTATCTGGCGGACCGAGTCCTCGTTCTCGGCCTGCCTCCAACCGGCATCACGGCCGAAGTGACGATCGATTTGCCGCGCCCTCGCGACCAGCGAGACACACGTGCCAATCCCTTGTTTGCGCAATTGCGCGAACGCCTCGCCGAGAAAATCGCCGTGGTCATGACCAGCAATCAACCAGCCACCTGAAGGGGACATCCGATGGAACGCATTCTACCTGCAGCCCTTTTCGCACTTGCTGCTGCTTCGCCCGCCGTTGCGCAGGAATCCCGGCCGCTTCGTATCGGCTGGGTCCAGGCCATGGCCAACGCGCCGACTCTCATCGCCGAAGAGAAGGGCTACTTTCGGGAACAGGGCTTGAACGTCGAGCTCAAGGGCTTTGGCGATGGCCCCGTCATTCAGCAGGCGGTGGCGGGAGGGGAAATCGACGTGGCCTATATCGGCGCCCCGCCCGTCTATCAATGGGCCGCGCGCGGGCTCGAAGCGAAGATCATCGCCAAAGTGAACTATGGTCAGGCAGCCTTGATCGCGAAGGCCGACGGCTCGATTCAATCGCTCTCAGACCTCAGGGGCAAGAAGCTCGCCGGCGTCAACAGAGGAAGCGGCATGGACGTGCTGCTGCGCGGTTTCGTCCTGAAAGAGACTGCCGGTCTCAATCCGGACACTGACCTGCAACTATCGCAGATGCCGGTGGGCAATATGAACGCAGCGCTTGATACAGGCGTGGTGGATGCAGCCTTTTCATGGGAGCCCTTCATCAGTCAGTCGGTGCTCCGCGGCGCTGGCCGCGTTGTATTCGACGTGAACGGCGCTCTGCCGGGCTATCCATGGTATGTCGTTGCAGCACCTTCAAAGACGCTGAAAGAACGGCCGGACGATCTCGTCAAATTGCTGCAGGCCAATGCCAAGGCCATCGCCTTTCTGCGGGAGCACCCCGAAGAGGCCAATCGGATCATCGCACGGAGTTTCAAGCTGGAGCCCGTGAAGACCGCGGACGGAACCGTCGTTCCGCCGGAAGCGATTGTCGCCGAGGCAAGGAAACGCCTCGGCTGGTCCGCGGAAATCGAACTGTCCGACCGCGCCTTCATCCAGCGGCTCATCAACTACTCCGTCGATCTCGGCATTCTCAATAAGCCATTGAACGTCGATGACATCATTGACGACAGTTTTGCCGCGAAAGCGGCCGCTCAGCAGTGAGATCCGATCGATGAAGACATTGACAGCGCGGCGGCGTTCTCCGCAGCCGTCCTGGCGCTGGGCAGCGCTTCCCTTCCTGCTTGCCGTGTGGTGTCTCGCAGCCAGCAGGGTTCCGTCTTATGTGCTGCCACAGCCCTGGGAAGTGGCAGCCGAGGGACTGCGCTGGATCCAGTCCGGCGAACTCGGCCGCCAGTTTCTGGCCAGCTTGTTGCGTGAGTTCGGCGGCTTCGGCGCGGCGATCCTGGCGGCTGTGCTCATCGGCGTGTCCACCGGACTTTGGCGACCGTTCCGGGAGTTCGCCCAGCCGCTGCTCGGCCTTTTCATGGCCATCCCTCCAATTGCCTGGGCGCCGCTCTGCCTGATCTTCTTCGGCCTCGGCTATCTCTCGATCGCCGTTGTCATATTCATCGCATCAGCCTTTCCGATGGCGGTAACGGTCCAGGAAGGCGTGCTTTCCATCGGCCTTGGGGAAGTGCGCGCGGCGCGCGTTCTGGGTGCCAAACGGTTTCAACTGCTGGCCCATGTGTATCTTCCTGCCTCCCTCCCGTTCCTGATCGCCGCACTACGTATCGGCTTTGCCCAGGCATGGCGGGCGCTTGTCGCGGCCGAGATGATCGGCGCCTCCCAAGGAATCGGCTGGATGGTCGCCATGGGCGGACAGGTCGGCAATTCGGCGCAGGTGCTTCTCGGCATCGCGCTGATCGGATTCACCGCGTGGCTCATGGAGAGCCTCGTGTTTCGACGGATAGAGCGCCACTACGAAGGCTGGCGCGGTCAATAACGGATTTCCCCCATGACAGAGACTTTGCAACACAAGGCATCCGAGGCAGCCGTACATTCGCCAGTGGGCCTTGCCGCATACTTCGACACGCTTCCCTTCCTCGGACGGCTCAGCTGTCAGAAACGGACGCTGACCGCTGGCGAATGGACCGAACTGGAGCTCAACTATGAGGTTGGCGCTGTCGGACTTGCCGACGGCGCGTGGCTGAAGCTCGCCTTCAAATTCTATTCCGATTGGGCCCTGTTCCAGACAACGGATCCGACGGGCGCCAACTACGTTTCTGCCGAATATCACGCCCGGCCACTGGCTCCCGGTCAAAGCCCGGCGACGGTGCAGGCGCTGAAGGTGCGCTTCGACCAAAAGGGACACGAGCGCCCGTTCCAGAAGGCCATTGTCATCGATGTCGTCGATGGCTATCTCAATCCCGGCGACAGGATCGTCATCCGTCTCGGCGATCGGCGACAAGGCGGCGCCGGCACGCGCGTGCAGACGTTCGTCGAGAAAGCATTCCGATTTCGGCTGTTTATTGATCCGCTGGGCAGCTCGAAATTTGCCGAAGTGCCGGGTGACTGCAAGCTCGAAATCCTTGCCGGTCCGCCCCACGCCCTTCAGGTCATTGCGCCGCGCCTTGTTGGCCTCGGCGATACGTTCGATGCGATCGTACGCGTCGACGACATATGGGGAAATACCTGCCGCGATCGCCATTTGCGGGGCACGCTCGTAATCACCGCCCCGGACGCGACCGAGCGCACGCAGCCGATCGCGCTCGCAGCGGAGGACTGGACATTCGCGCGAATTCCCGGCCTTTCCTTTGCCGAAACCGGCGAGTGGAAACTGCAAGCATGGCTGGACGACGAACCCTTCGTCATCGCGGCCGTCGCCTATGTACAGAGTGAAGAAGAGGCCTTGCGTCCAGTCTACGCGGATCTGCACGTCCACTCCGACGACACCGTCGGCACCAACGACGCGACTTACAACCTCACCTACGGACGCGACATCGCCGGGCTCGACGTGGTGGGCTACACCGTCAACGACTTCAACATCACCGAAGCGAATTGGGACAAGGCCGTGGAGATTATCCATGGCCTCAACGAGCCCGGCCGCTTCGTCTGCTATCCTGGCACCGAATGGTGCGGCAACTCCGCAGCCGGCGGCGACCGCAATGTCGTCTTCCTCCGTGAGGGCAAGCCGCGCTTCCCGTTTGATGAAAAAGGGCAATCTCTGCGCTCTTTCGAATGGAATGAGACGACCGCCGGAACGATCCGACCCGGCATGTGGCCAGTAGACCGGCTTCATGCCGCCTATGAGGATGATCCAGAGAGCCATTTGCTTATTCCACATGTGGGCGGCCGGCGGTGCATTCTGGATTGGAACCATCCGGAGCTGGAACGTCTCATCGAGATTGGTTCCGCCTGGGGACAATTCCATTGGCTCTACACCGAGGCTCTTGCGCGCGGATACAGGGTTGGCGCTTCGGCTGCGAGCGACGAACACCAAGGCCGATGCGGCGGTGGCGCACCGGCAACCGGAACGTTCGGGTCGCGCGGCGGGCTGACGGGTGTCATTGCCGACCGCTTCGACAGGGCCGGCGTCGGTAACGCACTCCGGGCACGGCGTACATTCGCCACGACCGGTGAACGCAGCTTCGCCGCGCTATGGCAAGGACAGCATTTCATGGGCGAGGTGTTCAACGCTGAACCCGAGGCGCCGCTTTCCTACCGCCTGCTCGGCCATGCCGGCTGGGAAGAGGTTCAACTCTATGACGGCGATCGCCTTGTGTGGAACCGTGATCTACATGCGGAGGTGGGCCTCAGCGAACGAAGTGTCCGCATCCGTTTCGGCGGCGCACGCATCAAGGATCGCTATCGGGCAGCCTATTGGAGTGGCGCAGTCGCCGTGACCGGCGCGGCACTTCTCGATGCGCACGGAGTTGGCTTTGACCACCCTGAACAAAGCGTATGGCGTACCGGACTCGGCAAGCTCGGCTTTCAAACGGCAACACACGGCGATGTCGACGGAATTGAGCTCACACTTTCGGACCTAAACGGCGTTCACATTGCCATCGACGCCAAAATCCACGGCTACAGCAAAATCGGTGACCCGCTTCAACCGCCACCGCATGTACATGCCCCCGAAGCACGGCTGGAAGTCAGCGGGAAAGATCTGATAGCAAAGGGCTCGATCACACTCGATCTGCCAGGCGTCGAGCTGCGTCTTATCGTGGAAAGGATTACGGACCAAACACTACCGAGAGATCTTGCGGATGAGATTTCGCTCAGCAACCTCGAGCTTGAGCCGGGACGAGAACATCCGTTGTTCCTGACAGCGCGACAGCGCGACCAATCCCGCATCTGGACATCTCCATTGTTCTTGAAGGCTCGTAGTTGATGCGTCCTAGACGCAATGGTTGACGGTGGCCTCCCGCCCCCGTCGGCCTGCTGGTTTTTGATATTGCAGATCATATTGGCTTGTTCGTTGGCGGCCATTGCCACTTGTTTGGTACGAACAGGGCGCCACAACGCGATGGACGCCGATGTCCTGCCCGACTTGACAGATACCGTGTTCGTCTCCGTGGCCAAATCTCCGCGGGCAGAGGTAATCTGACTGGTGCCGCGCATTTATTCGAGCAGGCAATTGCTGCAGCCCGCCAGCAATAAGCGAGGCTCTTCGAGCTTCCCGCCACAACCAAACTTGCACCGGTTCTAGCAGGACAAAATCGTGTCCATGAGGCCACGGGACGTCTGCAAGCGGTGGTCCGTACATTCAACACTAAGTATCCTATCGTCGATCTCATCGCAGCCCAAAGGGTGCTGGACTCGCTTAGCCGCTAAGGGTCGAAATCGAGGCGCTGCGGCCGTGGATCAAGCGCTTGTTAGAATGGCAATTGGTGCAAAGCACTGCTGGCATCGGCTTGAGCATGTGGTGTAACCTGACCGCCAGCCTGCAGGCCAGCGCAACACGGGCCTTACTGCGACCCGCACGCCTGGCTACCGCCAATGCCCAGGTCTTCAGATCCGAGCCTTTGACCGGCCGGGTCAAGATAACGTGGGCCGCCTAATAGAGCGCCGTTCGTACGCCCCCATCGCCGATCTCGGGATGCGACCGCTATAGTCGGTCTCGCCCGATTGAGACGTCTTCTGATGGAAGCCGCCGGCATGGGGCCGGTCACGACAGCTCGATTGCCAGATTGCTGGCCAAAATCGCGGACTGGAACTCTGACGGGATGACCGAGGAGGTCCGAAGGTCGCCGTAAGCTGATGTCGATAAAGGCATCGTTTTCCATTTTGATATCATTTCAAACATCAACTCTTGTTGGGGCGTTGGAGAATTGATATATAAATCGACATCAACATCGCTAATCGATATCGAATAAGACATCATGCCTTACGCCACTGACGAGATTGTCAAGCAATTGCGGGAAACGCGAGAGCGCAAACCCTTAAGCCAGCGCGAGCTTAGTCAACTGTCAGGCGTTCCACAGGCGCAGATCTCACGCATCGAATCCAACAGCATTGACCTCCGGCTGTCGACCCTGATCGCCATCGCCCACGCGTTGGATTTGGAGATCGCCCTTGTGCCGCGCAAGGCCGTACCTGCGATAAAATCCATCACACGTCAAACAATGGACGCCGCGTCCATCCAAGCTCCCGAAATTGCCAGAGAGATGCGCCGATTGCGGGCCTCCATCCATCGGACGCAAGTTGCGTTTCCATCCCTTCCGCAGAATGAAGACCTACGCAGCAGCTTTATGTTTGTCCAACAGTGGCCGATCCCCGCCAATGATTTCGGCACCCTGCGATCCATCCGTGTCGCCCTTGAACGAGCCATTGGAAATCACTCATCCGATGATGTGGCGGACGTGATCAATGATTTCAGGTCGCTGCGCAATCGGATCGCCCATGCGCCACCAGCTTCCGACAGGGACGACCAAACTCGTCCCGCCTATTCGCTCGATGAGGACGATGATGGCTGATGTATCTGTCCTGTCCGTGCGCCTCTTTGGAGAGGAAATCGGCACGATCACCTATATCGGCAGCGAAAGGACGCTGTTTGCATTCACCGACGCCTATATCGAAAATGCTGCAAGGCCGACTCTCGGGCTTCGGTTCAAAGATCGGCTCGGCGACCTGCTGACCGACTTTCGTCTCTATAAAATCAAGCTGATGCCCTTCTTTTCCAATTTGCTGCCGGAAGGACACCTGCGCAAATACCTGGCCGAAAAGGCAAATGTTCACAGTGATCGCGAGTTCTTCCTGCTGTGGATCCTTGGACAGGATCTCGCAGGCGCCATCACCGTCATTCCGGCTGACGGCGAGGCGTGGCCGCAGGCGGCCCACGACGCTCTGGGAGATGAGGCGGCAAAGGCGCCGGCCGAGGACGCATTGAGATTTTCACTTGCCGGCGTCCAGCTCAAATTCTCGGCGGTCCAAAGTGCAAGCGGCGGATTGACGGTGCCGACAAGCGGGGTCGGTGGCGACTGGATCGTTAAGCTTCCCTCCCGGGAATTTGCCCATGTGCCGGAAAACGAATTCTCGATGATGAGCCTCGCGCGCATGGTCGGCATCAACGTGCCGGCCATCGACCTTCGCGACATCAGATCAATTGGCAATCTTCCCGATGGAATCGATCAACTCGGCCCGAACGCCTTCATCATCGAGCGCTTTGATCGTGGCAACGGCGGCGGGCTCACTCATGTCGAGGACTTTGCTCAGGTCTTCGACGTCTATCCCGAGGACAAATACAAAAAAGCAAGCTTCAGAAATCTCGCCGCCGTCGTCGCCGCAGAATCTGACCATGACGACGTGGCGGAATTCATCCGCAGGCTGACATTCAACGTCCTGATTGGCAATGGTGACATGCATCTGAAAAACTGGTCGTTGATCTATCCCGACCGCAGGCGGGCGCGGCTGTCGCCGGCCTACGATTATGTATCGACGATCGCTTACATCCCGAACGACAAATCGGCCCTGACCTTCAGCCGCACGAAGGACTTTTCAGGATATACGCTCGAGGAGCTCGACCACCTATCGGCCAAGGCATCCCTGCCGCGCAAGCTGGTGCAGGATACGGCAATCGATACCGTCTCGATCTTCATGGAGCGGTGGAAGGACGAGAAAAATAACCTTCCACTGGACCGAAACGTGATCGAGACGATCGATGCTCACCTTGAAACCCTGCCGATCGTGACGGGCAAGGCCTAGTCCGCGCCCAACATTCGAGGACTAATCTATTGAGCAATAGAGCCCAGTTGTTAGCCTTGTGTGGCTAGTTTCACTCTCAGGTCAACCCCGTAACCGAACCACCTCACCTTAGCGCGATTGTCGCGACCGTCTTCGACCGAAATCAAAGAGCTGCTCTTTGCCCATATTGCCGGCGGTGGCGGGAGCGGAGTTTGTTAATCCGTCGAACATCGAAGACTGCCAGCGACAACTATCCAATACGTAGCCGGCGTCGGACAGTCGCCCGCGATGGGGTTGGCCTCTGCAGGCATACGTAGAACTACTAAACGGGCCTGCCCAGCTAAATCCGGACCGGCAGGGCAGCGCAACTGCCACGACCTTCAGGGAAGATTACCCGACCGTCGAGACAGCATGCACCTTCATGTCATCCCGAACTTCATAGAACTTGTTCCCGTCGATATATATGGAGTGGCAGCTTGGCTTCTCGCCTTTTCCGTTCGAGCAAGCTTTGCCATCTTTGAAGGTAAGCTTGGTCTTCACGTCCACCATTTTGCCATCCACGTTGGCCTTGCCCGAGATCGTGCCTTTCTTCCAACTCCACACCAGATCCCCGGTAACGGGCTTCTCCAGATCGAAAATCTCGACCTTCACATGCTTGCCGTCAGCAAAGGCTTTGAACTCTTCCATCGTAACCTTCTTGGCACCTGTTGGAAGGTCCACGGCATATGCACTTATCCCTGAGAGTAAAAATGTCAGTGCTCCAACGGTTGAAAGCATCTTTCTCATAGCGGGACCCTCTCGAAAATTAGCGATCGCTAACCTACCATCCATGAATTGATGTCACAAGGCGGGTCGCTTCACCATTTCGATGGACGGCGAAATCCTCATGACTGCTTGTAAGGCGACCATCGTGGCTTGGCGACCGGAAGAGACAATGGCCTCGGCCAACCTCGACCTGGCGAGTCGATTGACCGCGGCTGACCTCGCCCTTCTCGGCGCACCAGGACCACCTTCGGATGCTCGCCCGTGCGCTCTACGTCTCCAACGCCTCCGCGCCCGCCACTGGATGGTGCAGGATATCAGCGAAGGCTCGATCGGCTACCAAGACATCGCCCAATTTCGATCTAACGGAACCGAATCGGTTCCCATCCTGGGCGACATCGGTGATTCTCAGGACTTAGTGAAGCGCCCTTGACGCGCTCAAGCCGCGCGGCACATTCGACCTTTGGCACGGATCCATTCTGTACTTTAGGATAGCCGAATGCCCGAGGAGCAAAGCAGCGACTTCGCCGAAGGTTGCCCTGCCAATGACCTTTGCCCATTAAAGATCTTCGGTGTTGATCCCGGAGCCGGAACCCAGCCCCTTCTGAAGCAACGGCGTCTCTTGAAGGGGCTGATGGTGAACAGCCTTGTCCGGACGCCTTGAACAGATCACATACCGAGAACGCGGGATTTCGAAACGCGTCCTTGACGCATCGTCGATGCTACGAGGCGAACTTCCATATCTGTGGCGTTCGGAAGGTCAGGCGGCAAATAAAGCGGAACGGCTTCGAGATTGCCAGCTGCGCCGTCGCAAGACCTGTGAGGCCGATTAGCCATGCATGATATCGTTCGGGAAAGCCGATCCGCACGACATTCCGGGCAAGATGGCTCCAAGTCCCTCGGACCGCGTGAACCGCTAATTCAGGGCTCCTGCACCGAACAGGCTCTGTATTCGGGCTTCCGCCAACCGGCGGGGCTTCGTCTGCGTGGCCTTCGCGGACCGACGCCTTCTTGTTGTATCGTAGCTGGCGGTGAGCCGGACGGCAGCCCTCGATGGCTTGGAGCAAGCGGGTCAGGCGTTCTAGGATCCACATACTCGTGCGGAAGATACGTCCTGCCAAGTCCTTGAAACGACACCTTGGAGATTGGGAAACATGGCGCTCAAGCGTATGGACAACGTCGGAATCGTCGTCGAAGATCTGACGGTGACGATTGATTTCTTTCGCGAACTCGGTCTGGCGCTCGAAGGGCGGGCCACGATCGAAGGAGAATGGGCCGGACGTATTACCGGGCTGGACAATCAGCGTGTCGAGATAGCCATGATGCGCACACCTGATGGCCACAGCCGGATCGAGCTCTCCCGCTTCCTGGCGCCTGATGTCGTTGCAGATCATCGCAACGCCCCCGTCAACGCGCTCGGCTACCTTCGTGTCATGTTCGCCGTTGACGATATCGACGAAACGCTCGAACGGCTCCGCACGCGCAGCGCCGAGCTCGTCGGTGAAGTGGTCCAGTACAATGACGCTTATCGGCTCTGCTACATCCGTGGGCCTGAAGGAATTCTCATCGGCCTGGCCCAGGAACTCGGCTGAGCGCGATACGAAGACGAATGCCCCGATTTTAATCATAACAAGACGGCAGCCGGAGCTTGCTGTCGATCGTACGATCAAATAGCACGCGATCTCTCATGCGCCCTGCCGGACCGAGAAGAAGCGAATCGACCAAATTTGGCGCTGCTATAGGGACGCCCATTTTCTCGGCCGGCATTCCATGCCATCCGGAACGATCCCAAATCCTCGACATGATATGGACACGCTGAAGCTGTTGGGCATGCGTAGCACCTACCACCAGATCATCGCCTCCGGCATCAAGCGCCAGCACGAACCACCCCGCATCGTTGGTGACCTGTTGCAGTCACAGATCGCCGAGAAGCAGTCTACCAGATCACCGTCGCTAGCGCTTCTGCTGAGTGCGGCATGTTACGCATGCGATGTGACTTGGTCGCCTTTGATTGCCCATTCTGCCCTTCGTTCAGTTTGTGATGGGAATCGAACCGCAGACGCCAAAACATGCGCCGTTGGCGCGCATCCTCGTCCCCGAACTCGAAGGTCCAAATCTGGGCGCCATGCAAAATACAAAGAATGCGTATCCGATCCGCCATTGGCATGTAGGCTGCGATGTATGGTGTGCGCGCAATTACCAGTTCGCGCGTTCCCTCAATTCGGCCGGTCGACCGCTTTCGGGAAAATCAAGGAGGCGACGGACGGTTCGCGCGATTTCCTCGTCGACGTGAACCGCCGCCTTCGGGTTGTCACGTTCAATGTAACTGAAGATGGCATCGCGATCGTCAAGCGCATACTGCGCCCAGACAAGCCTCATCGGTCGCCCGCTCCTGCTTTACGCGCAGCTGCCATCCGGCGCTCGCGGAATCGAGCCCCCGCGTCAGCATCCTCGAAATCGGCTCGCGTATCCTCAAGCGCCTGCAACACCTTGGCGCGGAACCAGGGATCGTGAGCGTCTGTGCTGGCAACCAATTCCAGTGGAAGCGAGCCTTTGCGCCGTCCGAGTTAAACGAATTCGAACCGCCTCAGGCACAGTCAGTCGCATGCTTTGTAGGACGGCGGTAGTGCGGTCCCGAATGTCCGGATCAATCCGCGTTTGAAGGAGTGCATTTGAAGTGATCGCAATTCTCCTCCGCTGAGCTCAGCGTAATGCGATTGCATGACAGAATCCGGTCAAATGACTAGGAGCCCGAAGTGGACCATTAATTTCGTTACGCAGGCACGGCAGCTTTGCGCCTCGAAAACGGCCGTTAGGACGCCCGGTTCGTTGCCGTGCTTCAGGTGAGTTTAGCGAGGATATCGTCGACGACACCTTTGACGGTATTCGCCGTGTCGATAGTATTGCCGGCCGGAAGATACTCCCGGTTACGATGGTAGCGGAGTACCAGCGCCCGCTCGGCCGGCTCGAAGCCCGGCTCATTCGGCCGCCCATCTAGTCGTCGGTTCAACGTCTCAACGTCGATGTCGAGTACGAAAACCTCATCGAACAGGTCCAGGAATTTGTGAAAATTGCGCGAACCGCCACAAAAGAACGTGGCAGGATGGGTGGTGTCGGCAGCGACAGCTCGGACCTTGTCGACAGACCAGATCCAGTGAGTGTATCCCCAAGCGATGCGGTCTGCCCCTTCGGGTGGTCCTGCGAGCGCCTGGCCTGTCTCGGGGTCGCCGACATAGGCCAAAACGCGGTCACCATGGACGACATGGTAGCCCCGCCGCTCCAGTTCGGTAGCGACTGACGTCTTTCCAGTACCCGAGCCGCCTTCGATTAGATAGTTCTTGATGCCCATGGGCCCTTTTTATCACGGCCTTCAATCCGGTGAGAAGACACTCTGCCTGGGTGTGCTCCGTCAACGAGCTCACCTGGTCGGCCGTGAAGTATCCGTAAGTGATTGATATTTCATGTATATTTGACACTTCTCAGTAATCGATATCGCAAGAAACGGATGTTTTTCGATCTGTTTCCTTGCGATTTCAGATTTCGGTTTTCTCAGCCATCGAAGCGTGATTCACTTCCGATATCGCGATGAATCGGAGCTGGTAGATGGCCAAGCCTGTTGAACGACGCGAGACGGGAGAAGGTGATCTGTTCCGATCCCGCCTCGACCAGATCGTCGACTTGAAGCACGAACTGGTGCAGTTGGCGCAGACCATCGACTGGCGTTTCTGGAAGAACGGTTTGGTGAGATTTATTCGGATGGGCCTGGCATGCCGCCATTGCCGACGCGGCTGATGGCGGGCCTGGCAATCCTCAAGCATACGTTCAACCTGTCGGATGAGGCTGTCTGTGCCCGCTACCTCGACAGCCCGTATTTTCAATACTTCTGCGGCGAGACGTTCTTCCAGCACACATTGCCCTTCGACCGTTCGTCGCTGACGCGCTGGCGCCAGCGCATGGGCGAGGAGCGGATAAAGGCGCTTCTCCAGGAGAGCCTGTCGGTGGCGGTCAAGAGCGGTGCAATGAAGCCGTCGGACACGCGGCAGGTGATCGTCGACACGACCGTCCAGCCCAAGAACGCGATGTTTCCGACCGATGCCAAGCTCCTTCACCGAGCACGGGAGCGGCTCGTGCGGGCGGCCAGGAAAGTGGGGCTCGATCTACGCCAAACCTATGTGCGGCTGGGCAAATTCGCCTTGATCCAGCATCAGCGGTATGCCCATGCCAAGCAATTCAAGCGGGCCGGCAAGGCGTTGCGCAAGCTGAAGACGTATCTCGGGCGAACCATCCGTGATATCGAGCGTCAGATCGCCGGCGATGAACAGCTCAAGGCAATCTTCATCTGGCCGCTCTATCAGGCAAAGACACTCCTGGAGCAGAAGCAGCGTCAGCGCGGTCGCAAGATCTACAGCCTCCACGCCGACGAAGTCGAATGCATCGGCAAGGGAAAGGCACACAAGCCCTACGAGTTTGGCGTCAAGGTGTCGGTGGCCACGACACTGAACCGCTCCAAGGGCGGCCAGTTTGCCCTGCACGCCATGGCACTGCCGGGCAATCCATACGATGGGCACACCCTCGAGACCATCATCCCCGACATGGAATTGACCATTGGCAATGAGCTCTCCCGCATCCTGGCTGATGCCGGTTATCGCGGCCACAATGCACCTGAGAGCCACAAGCTCAGGGTCTTCACCAGTGGTCAAAAGCGCCGCGTGACGCCGGCCATCAAACGGCAGATGCGACGACGGTCAGCCGTCGAGCCCGTCATCGGCCACATCAAGAACGAGCATCGGATGGATCGCAATTATCTCGCCGGACAACAAGGAGATGCCATCAATGCCGTTCTGGCGGCCGTTGGCTACAACTTCTCGCTCCTGCTCGCCTGGTTCAGAGACTTTTTGTGCCTGCTCGCCGCCTTGCTCCTGGCGGCTCTGCCGCGATCCCCGCAGGTTTCCCAGTCACACGCTTCCTGAAGATCTCAACGTAAAAACTGTGGCGACGGACAATCCTGCCCGCCACAATCAAAACAGCGTTCTTCACGGTCGACCACCTGATAAAGGTTAGCATTCGGTACATTCGGATTAAGGGTGAATGTCTGGCGGGAACGCGCCCCATGTCGGCCCTAGAGGGAGGCTTCGCACCTTCCTGGACGCAGACCTTGCTGTCGATCACACCCGCACTGGCTATTGCTCATCCTCCGTGCAAATGGCGGCAACAGGTTCAAGATCGGACACATGCACCCGTCATTGTATGATCCCGGCATTGCGTAGCCCCTCCAAGACGAGCTCGAAATGGGCGGGGTTCTTGAAAGGCAAGACTTTGCGACGGTATTCCAATGAATAGTCGGGATTGACGCGCAACACCTCTTGCCACCTCGCGCGAGCCTCTTCGAAACGGCCGAGGTGTCCGTAACAGGCGGCCAGAAGCGCGCGCGAGACATCGGTGACGGGGTTGCGGCTCACGCGCTGCAGCAACAGTTCGACGGCCTCTTCGTACCTTCGCAGTTGAAACAAGGCCAAGGCCTGAAAGTGGAGAACGACATCCGGAAAGTACGGGTTCAGGACCCTCGCCCGATCGAAATAGGCGAGTGCCTCCTCGGATCTGCCTGAATAGATTAGTGCCTCGCCGAGGCTGACCTGCCCTTCGGCGAAGTTCGGATTGAGGACTATCGCACGCTCGGCCTCGCTGATGGCTCTATCGTGCTGTCGCGAGTAAAGCTTGACCACACTCAGTGCCCAGTGGGCCACGGGATCGCTATCATCCCGCGCTACCGCCAGCGTCGCAGCCTCTTCGGCTTGCTCGATAGAGCGTTGCGGCGACTCGCTCCACCGGTTCAGGTAGTCGAGCCCGTGGGTAAGGGCGAGGAAGGCGTGCGCTGAGGCGAAGTTCGGGTCCAGTTCGACGGCATGTTGCAAAAGGTCGCGGGCGTCTCTGTTCGTTTGCTTGGTCAGCCGGTGCCACAGCTCCCTGCCACGCAAGAAGCAGTCATACGCCTCAGGGTGCCGGGTCTGCCCCGGCGCCAGTCTTTGCCGATCGCCCTCTGTCAGATTGACCGCCAGCGCGCCGACGATCTGCTGCGTGACATCGTCCTGAACCGCGAATATGTCGGTGAGCTCGCGATCGAACCGCTCCGCCCATAGATGCCCGCCGGTGGTCGCGTCGATGAGCTGCGCGGTGATGCGTACCCTGTTCCCCGATTTGCGTACGCTGCCCTCAAGTACATGCCGCACGCCGAGCTTCGTGCCCACCTCCTGCACCTGGACGTTCTTGCCCTTGAAAGTGAACGACGAATTGCGGGCGATGACGAAGAGTTGCGACAGCTTCGAAAGCGCCGTGATGATGTCTTCCGAGATGCCGTCGGTGAAGTAATCCTGTTCGGCGTCACCGCTCATGTTGGCGAAGGGCAGGACGGCGATCGACAGCTTCGGCGAGGCTGCAGTCGCCGGTTGACTCGTCGCGAATTCCGAGGTTGCGACTGCCTTGGTCCGGGCGCTGCCGACTTGCAGCGAATAGACCCGGATCGGCTCGGCGATGTTCTTGAGTTGCGTGTTGCCGAGATCGCTGACCGAGAGGTCAAGCCTCGCTTTGACTTGGCGATAGGCATCCTCGGACAGGCAGATCGCGCCCGCTGCTGCGACGCCCTCCAATCGCGAGGCGATGTTGACGCCGTCGCCCATCAGATCGCCGTCGCTTTCCTCGACGACGTCGCCCAAATGGATGCCGATCCGGAACTCGATGCGACGGTCCTGCGGCACGCCGTCATTGCGCTCCACCATACCGTTCTGCACCTCAAGGGCGCAGCGCACGGCGTCCACCACGCTGCGGAACTCGACCAGCGCACCATCGCCGGTGCGCTTCACCACCCGGCCATGGTGCACGGCGATCGTCGGATCGATGAGATCGCTGCGCAATGCCCGCAACCTCGCCAGGGTGCGGTCCTCGTCGGCGCCGGCAAGTCGGCTGTACCCAACCACGTCCGCGGCCAGGATTGCAGCCAGCTTTCGGGTCTCGCTCATGGCGCCGTCTCCTCACTTCCACGATAGCAGGGAGACAGAAGGCGAGAAAGAACTTTGAGCCGCTGCTCGGAGCGATCTTGGTTGAGATCGTGTTGGCCATGGTTCATGTGGACGCAGCCGAGGTGTAGCCCCACGCAATTGACTGCCGCACATCATCACTGCCGACGAGATTGCAGCGGGCGCCAGCGCTCAACGTAAATTCGCAACAGCAACGTTTCTCGACACCGCACAGAGCGCGGCGGCCAGCCTGTCGACCTGATCCGGCAGCAGCCCGGCGATATTGATGCGGCCGCTTGCCGTGCCGTAGACGCCGAATTCCTCGCGAAGCCTGGTCATCTGATGGCTGTCGAGGGGCAGCAGCGAAAACATGCCTTTCTGCCGGCACAGCGCCTGGAACTTGGCGGGTGCCCCGTGTTCGCGGAGTGCTGCGCCGAGGTCGCGGCGAATCCCAGCGACCCGACGGCGGCTGATCTCCAGTTCCGCAAGCCATGCCCGAGGGTTTTCGAACAGGGCGGCGGCAATGGCGGCGCCGTGCTCAGGCGGCATGGAGTAGCTGGCGCGCGCTATTCGCTCCAGCGTGGCGCGGATGTTTGAGAGCGGCTTGCTGTCGGGCGCAATCACCATAGCCGCGCCGGTCCGCTCGCAATAGAGGCCCATGTTCTTCGAACAGCTCGCGGCGACGAGAAGAGTGTCAAGCGCGCCGGCCAGCAGCCTGAGGCCCGCCGCGTCTTCCTCTACACCATCGCCGAAGCCCTGATAGGCCATGTCGACCATCGGTGTAAGGCCTTTGTCCTTGCAGAAGGCTGCGATCCGGCGCCACTGCTCAAGCGACGGATCCACGCCCGTGGGATTGTGGCAGCAACCATGTAGGATGACCACGTCGCCCTTTCGAGCCTCATCGAGGTCGGCGAAAGCGGCTTCGATATCGAGCCCAGTGTCGTTTTCCTGCCAGCGGAACGACTTCACCTGCAGTCCTGCCGCGGTCATGATCGGGCGATGGTTCACATAGCCGGGATTGCTATTCCACATGGTCGCGTCCGGCGAAACAAGGGCGATGAAATCGGCGAGCACCCTGAGCGCACCCGTCCCGCCGACTGTCTGGATGGTGCATTGACGCCCGAGCGTCTCGGTATCTGCCCCCAGAAGGAACGCGGAAATTCCCTCGTTGAAAGCCATGTTCCCGGACAGGGCCCTGTACGACTTGGACGCGGCTGCGGAAGCAAGGCGGGCCTCGGCCTCCTGAACGGCGCACATCACCGGCGTCTCCCCCGACGCATCGCGATAGACGCCGACGACGAGATCTATCTTGTCCGCACGGCGATCATGCCGGAACGAACGGATCAGGGCCCACAACGGATCGGGTTCGGCGATTGGCAGAGCGGCAAGCATTCGTTCCTCCATAGGGCCTGATTTAGCGACGGTTTGCGAGGATCACGCCAGTGGTGATAACGGCAATGCCGGCCGCGGTTGCCACGGTGAGCGGCTCGCCAAGCACCGGGATCGCAAGCAGGCTGGCCAGCGCCGGTGCGAGCGAGCCGATGGTCGCGCTTCTGGCTGCACCCAGCCGGGAGATGGCAAACGCATAGCCGACGGTCGAGACAAGGCCGACGCCGAGCCCCTGGACCAGGATGAAAGGCAGGGCCTGATGCAACGTGAATTGCCCGACATGCGTCGTGGCGACACCGGCGAAGAGCATGGCAATCAGAACGACGAGCGAGCACACCGACAGCAGCAGTCCGTTGCCGATAGCATCGACGCCGGTTCGCTTGAGACCGATCGTGTAAGCGCCCCAGACAAGGCTTGCGATCAGGAGCAGGCCGACGCCGCGCAACATTTCGGCGGTGATGGCATACCGTTGTCCGGCAACGATGCCGAAGACACCTGCAAGGATCAGCGCAAGCGGCAGCCACTGCTTCCTCGGCACGCCCCGACGCTCGATGAGGGCGGTCAGCACGGCCACCGAGAGAGGGGTGGTTCCCGCAATCAGGGCGCCGACATAAGCCGCCGACGTCGTCCGCGCTCCTGCCGAGACGATCAGGAAGAAGGGCACGCCGCCGAGCAATACCAGAGCCGCGTCCCTCGGCCGAACTTTCATCAGCGCAGCAAGCCTCTGCGGTATCGCCGGCAGGAGAGCGACGATCGGGATAGCGAAGCGGATGACAGCGACATCGGCCGGGGCGAGCGGCGATGCGCCCATGGCCCGCATGGTCAGCGCGAAGCCCGCCCAGATCAGCACCACGACGGAGAGAACGAGATAACCGACCGTCGTCGGAGAAAGCAATCCGTTCCTGGATTGATGGAAATCTGACGTGATGTCGGTCATTGCGGGCCTCTTGGTTTCAATGACATCGACAATATGCTTCTCCGCGTATCGATTTCTTGCTATTTCAGTGGCGTAGACCACGAGGTTTGGCAGAATCTGCTAGCAATGGGGCGAAA
Organism: Rhizobium sp. R711; assembly: GCF_002211365.1. Classification (GTDB taxonomy): domain Bacteria; phylum Pseudomonadota; class Alphaproteobacteria; order Rhizobiales; family Rhizobiaceae; genus Rhizobium. The sequence continues at coordinate 594,491 of NZ_LOKZ01000001.1, forward strand.
ATGGACGAAAAGGACAGGCAGATCATTTGGGCGCTGCAAGGAGAGGGCCGGCTTTCCAACCAGGAGCTCTCCGAAAAGGTTGCGCTCTCGCCGTCGCCCTGCTTGAGGCGGCTCCGCCTTCTCGAAGAGGCCAAGATCATCAAGGGTTATACGGCGATCGTCGACGAGGAGGCCTATGGCCTGCCGATCACGGCCTTCGTCCGGATCAGGCTCGAGCGTCATTCCGAAGCCTCCGTCGCGGCCTTCGAACGCAAGGTGCGGATGATCGACAATATCCAGGATTGCTATGTAATGACCGGCGAAGCCGACTATCTCCTCAGGGTCCTGGTCGAAAGCCTCAAGGACTACGAGCAGTTCGTCCGGCATCAGTTGCACAGCATCGAAGGTATTGCTGCGATCGATACGAGCTTTGCCTACGGAACGGTCAAGAGAGCATCAGTCTTTCCCAAGCTGTGACCAAATCCCGAGGCACCGCAAACGATCTCTTGATCGGGATCGGCAGGCGGACAGTTCACTGCGTGATCCGGCTCGGCCCATGGCGCGAATGACACATTGAACGTGACAACCCGAAGGCGGGCGGTTCACGTCGACGAGGAAATCGCGCGAACCGTCCGTCGCCTCCTTGATTTTCTCGAAAGCGGTCGACCTGGCCGAATTGAGGGAACGCGCGAACTGGTAATTCCGCGCACACCATACATCGCAGCCTACATGCTAATGGCGGATCGGATACGCATTCTTTGTATTTTGCATGGCGCCCAGATTTGGCCCTTCGAGTTCGGGGACGAGTAAGCGCGCCAACGGCGCATGCGACCGGAGACCTCTTGCGCTTTTGCCATCGGCAGTAGAGAATCTCGCGCATTGCGGTATTGGTAATTGCAGAACACAAAGGGCAGATTGCCTTGATCATTCCTGAACAGCTCGATCATCTCCCCGACAAGAAGCGCCGTGAGCTTGCCCGCGTCGTTGAGATCATCTTCGAGGAGTTCGAGGACGCCCAGAAGCACAAGCTGTCGGACAAAGCCCGCGCCGGCCGCATCCTGAAACTGATCCTGTTTGGCAGCTATTCGCGCGGCGATTGGGTCGAGGATCGTGACAGCGGCTATCGTTCCGATTACGACCTGCTGGCCGTCGTCAACGTGGAGAGCTTCGCCGAGGAGAACGACGTCTGGCAGACGATCGACGATCGGCTGACACGGGAGTTCGCCGTCACCGGCCATCTTAAGACACCGGCCAAGGTGATTGCCCATAGCCTGGCCGATGTCAACGACAAGCTTTCGCGGGGACTGCCGTTCTTCATGGACATCGCCCGTGACGGGATCATGCTCTATGAAGCGCCCGGCCATCCGCTGGCCGCGCCGAAACCGCTGACACCGGAGGCGGCGCGCGCGGAAGCGCAGCGGCATTTCGAGCAGTGGTTCCAGCTATCGGCAGACGCACTCAAAGTTGCTGAATTTAGTCTCTCCAACGACATCTGGCGTCACGGCGCCTTCATGCTGCATCAGGCGACGGAGGAAGCGTATCATTGTGCCCTCCTCGTACTCACGCTCTACTCCCCGAAGTCGCACCGGCTGAGCGTGCTTCGCACGCATGCCGAACGGGTCGAGCCGCGGCTGATCGAGGCATGGCCGCGCGACAGCAAGTTTGCCAGGCGCTGCTTTACCCGGCTCGACCGCGCTTACGTCGATGCCCGTTATTCGCCGCATTACGAGATCACCAGCGAGGAGCTGGCCTGGCTGGTCGAGCGGATCAAGGTGCTGCAGGCTCTCGTCAAGGATGTCTGTGAAGCGCGCCTGCGCAGTTAAAGCCGGTCAGGAGAAGTCGGACGACGGCGGCGTTGCCGGCAGATGGGCCGCCGCCGGATAGGATTGTGAGCTGCTACCCCGCTCCCTCGCCGTCGATGCAATCCAGTCTTTGCGGAGCCGTTGTCCAGCGGGTCTTATGCCGCAAACCAGCAGCCACGCGGCCGAGAGTTGCCAAGTGAAAGCCGCTCCAACGGCTTCCTGTTTCTTCCCCGAAAGGACACTACCAGCGCAGGTAACGACGTCCAATCAGGCTGCCGATTGCGGTCACGGCCGCGATTGCAATCGTGTACCAGGTTGCGACGAAAAGCGGGCTGTCGTCCGGGCAATGCCAGGCGTAGAGCGCCGCCGCGATGCCGCCTGCCGCAAGGCCGGCTGCCGCGCCCGCGAGCGAGGGGCGTTTCGGTGCGCCGTTTCGCAAGGCGAGCATGAAGCCTGCCAACGGTGCCAGCGACAACAGCGGAATGAACATCAGGCAGAAGCGGGCATTGTTGCCGACAAGGCTCGTTTCCCAGGCAGCAGACGGGATCACGTTCATCTCTGCTGTAACCGCTGCGATCAGGAGCGCAAGCGGCAGCAGCAGCGCTGCGACGCTTTCCTTCATCGCAACACCGGGACGGCCGATGCGGAACACGACGATGCAGGCAGTCACGGCAAGCACGAGGGTGAAGCCGATCTTGAAGAGCACACGCGCGGTTTCGAAGATGCTCCACATGTCGTGACGGATACCGATCGTCGACAAAAGAATGCCGCCTGACAGGACAACGCCAGCGACGAGCGCGAGGGCAAGAACGCGCCCCAACCGGGTGCGAACCGGAGCATCTTGCGCCAAAAGGTTGATCAGGTCATTCGTCTTCACGTGTTTCACTCCGATAAAGGGCCGCCAGCGACTTCAGCGCACGATGCAGCGCGACGCGCACGGCCCCTTCAGTCATTTTCAGCCGCTCGGCTGTTTCGCGCACGCCGGCGCCTTGCAGCGATATCGAACGGACAATGTCACGCTGGGGATCCTTCAAACGCTCCAGCAGGTGATCGGCATCCAGTCGATCCATGGCATCAGTCTGCTCCTCGGCCTCCAGCGTGTCGATTACGTCTTCCACCGGTACGTTCACATGCCGCCCGCGACGGCGAAGGCTATCGATCAGCTTGTTGCGCACGATGGCCGATAGCCACGGGCCGATCGGGCGCGACGGATCCCAGCTGCCGCGCTTAAGATGGACCGCAAGCAGCACCTCCTGCACCACGTCCTCGGCCTCGCTTGCCGGGGCGCCAAGCTGGTCACATCGCCTGCGGGCCATGGCGCGCAGATGCGGCGTGACGGCGGCGAGAAAGCGGTGATAGGCCAGCGTATCGCCCTTGAGAGCGTCACGCATCCACTCTGCCCACTCCTCTTCACGCGTCGAATGCCTCACCCGCATTATCCTCTACGGATTGTCACACGTTTTTGTTACCGGCGTCGGACACCATTTTTCGATCCGGCCGGAAAGCTTTGGTTCGCGAGCGTTTTCTCTCGCAATCGAGGGCGCGGCAAGATGGGGCCGCGCAAAAAAATCACGACGGCGGCTGTAACAACCGGCCTCCGTAGACCCCAGTGCAAGCCAATCACGGCTTGTCCTTCAAACGGAGATGGACTCATGAAAAACAGCATCATCGCCTTGGCTCTCGCAGGTTCACTGGCTTCTGCGCTTGCAACGATTAATGCACCGGTAGCTTCGGCCGCCGACTCCAAGGAAAAGTGCTACGGTGTGGCTCTCAAGGGCCAGAACGACTGCGCTGCCGGCAAGCATGATTGTGCCGGCAAGTCGACCATGAGCTACGACAAGGCTTCCTTCAAGCTCGTCCCCACCGGCACTTGCACGTCGATGAAAACCCCGAAGGGCCACGGCTCGCTGATGCCGGCCTGATTGCTCGTCGACGTCACTCAGTTTCAAGGACCGGAGATCATCATGTCCAATATTTCAGCAACCGTCTTTGCCGCTTCGGTGGCGACCGCCTTGTCCCTGATCGGCACCGTAGAAGTTTCCGCTGCCGATACCTCGAAGGAGAAGTGCTATGGAATCGCCCTCAAAGGGCAAAACGACTGCGCGGCCGGGCCTGGCACGACATGCGCGGGCACATCCAAGGTCGACTTTCAACAGAACTCCTGGAAGCTCGTTCCCACGGGTACGTGCGTTTCGATGAAGACGCCGAACGGCCACGGCTCGCTGACGCAAGGTCCAGCTCCGGCCTGACCTGACGCCGATCAATCGACAGCGACACGGGTGGTTCGTGTCGCTGTCCTAACGAAGTCTGGGAGATCAGCCATGAAGCCGTCCAAACTGCCGCGCCGCGCTGGCGTGGGTTTCAAGCCGGAACACTTCACCAGTATTAACGCCCGCCGCCAGCCGATCGGCTTCTTCGAAGTACACGCCGAAAATTACATGGGAGCGGGTGGCCCGCCGCACGCGCAGTTGGGTCGGCTGAGAGAAGATTACGCATTGTCGGTCCACGGCGTCGGCCTGTCGATCGGATCGATGCAGCCGCTCGACCGGGATCATCTTAGCCGCGTGAAGGCGCTCTGCGATCGCTACGAGCCTGAGAGCTTTTCCGAGCATCTCGCCTGGTCGACGCATGACGATGTCTTTTTGAACGATCTGCTCCCCTTGCCCTACACTGAGACGACGCTTGCGCGCGTTGTCGAACATATCGACGAAGTACAAAGCGTGCTGAAGCGGCAGATGCTGCTCGAAAACCCGGCGACCTACCTGCTTTTCGAAGAGAGCACCATCGAGGAGACGGCCTTCCTCGAAGAAATTGCGCGTCGCACCGGCTGCGGTCTCCTCCTGGACGTCAACAACGTCTTTGTCGCCTCCACCAACCATCACACGAGCCCTTTCGACTACCTGTCCCGCTTCCCGGTTAAACGGGTGCGCGAAATCCACTTGAGCGGCCACTCCGAAACCGTCGATGAACTCGGCGCTACGCTGCTGATCGATTCACACGATACCCCCGTCAAAGATCCCGTCTGGGCGCTTTACGAGGAGCTGGTTGCCCGAACCGGGCCCATCGCAAGCCTCGTCGAATGGGACAATGACGTGCCGGATTGGCCAGTGCTGCGGGCCGAGGCCGAGGCTGCGGATGCAATCTTGCGCCGGGCCGCCGATCGCCGTGCGGCATAGGAGCTCGACCATGTCTCTCTCCACACAGACGATGTTCGCACAGGCTCTGACAACGCCCGAGACAGGCATCCCGCAAGGTCTCGCCGCATGGAGCGGAGGGACATGCGAGCGTCGCTTCAATGTCTATCGCAACAATGTCACCGTCGGATTGCTGGGTGCGCTCGCTTCCCGCTTTCCGGTTGCGGAGAAAATCGTTGGCGAAGGGTTCTTTGCGGCGATGGCATCCGAATTCGTTCGCCATCACCCACCGCGCTCGCCGCTGCTTTTGTCCTACGGGGACGAGTTTGCGGAATTCGTGGCGTCGTTCGAGCCGGCAGCGGCCGTCGCATACCTGCCGGATGTCATTCGCCTCGAACGTGCGCGCAGCCGGGCCTACCATGCCGCCGATGCGACACCGCTGGACCCCAATAGCCTGGCCACAACCGATCCGGCGAAGCTCGGGGATCTCGTTTTCGACCCACATCCGGCGATGTCAGTCCTGCGTTCGCCTCATCCGGTGGTGACGATCTGGGCGATGAACGCCGGCGAGATCGAACTCGGGCCGGTTGAAGGCTGGTGCGGCGAAGATGCGCTGATCGTGCGAGCTCATCTGAGCGTCGAGGTTCACCGGCTGCCGCCTGGTGGCGCCGCCTTTATCGAAGCACTTGCAACAGGCATGTCGCTTGCCGGTTCGGTCGCGGCGGCAAGCGCTGCGGCTCCTGCGTTCGACCTCTCAGCCAATCTCGCCGGTGCCCTACAAACAGGCGCATTCCGTTCCGTTCGCTAACTCACGTCTGGAGACACGGCCATGTATGATGAAATCACGATGAACCACATGCGGAGGCCGACGAACCCGCAGAAGCTCTACCGCATGCTGCGGCTGCTCGATCATATCCCACACGACTTCATCGCTCTTATCTCCCGTCTGTCGATCGGGGCCGTCTTCTGGCAATCCGGCCAGACAAAGGTCGAAGGCTGGCATGTCACCGACAACGCAGTCTACCTGTTCGAGAATGAATACAAGTTGCCGTTCGTCGATCCCTGGATTGCTGCCCATCTGGCGGCATTTGCCGAACACTTCTTCCCACTGTTGCTGGTGATCGGTCTGGCAAGCCGCCTTTCCGCCCTTGCCCTTCTTGGGATGACACTGGTGATCGAATTGTTCGTCTACCCCGGTGCCTGGCCGACACATGGCACCTGGGCCGTCTGCTTCCTCGTGATCATTGCCGGGGGGCCGGGGAGACTATCGATCGACCACATGATCGCGCGCCAGTTTAGCGACGCCGCCCGATAGCTCAGCGGACCGGCTGATAGTGTCCGCGAAGCGGCACCTGTGTCCCGACGCTCTCCAGGCCGTCACGATCGCAGACATAGACGAGGGTCGGCAGGCCGCCGGTACGGAAAATCTTGTCGTATCCGCGGCGAAGCGGCCGCGTTTCCGTCCGGCAGTTATATTGTTCCTCGTCCTTCGGCTCCGGCTTCGCCCTGACGCCCGGCAGGTTCGCGTAGGGATATGCCGATTGAGCCTGAGCTTCTCCGGCGCGCCGCCAGTCCGTGGCGAAGCTCGCTGCTGGTGCCATGCCTGCGCCAACTGCCACGACCATCAACAACATTCTTGCGAATCGCATTCTGTCGCCTCGCCGGATCTGGAGCTCGTCATCTCGCATCGATGTAAGCGCGCCGGCAATCGTTATCAAGCAAGCGCATCCGTCTGTCGACGCCCATCTCGCAAACGTGACTTTGCCGAAGCAGGATCCTTGCCTGGCGCTATCACGGCGGGGATACGCGTCTTGACGGCGCAAGCGGAACGGAGTTTTGCGCGCGCTGCCGTAAGTTGATTGCGACGGGGAGACGCCAGCAGCTTGCAAGCTTCTGACGGTTTTCCTTGCAAATAGTTGCACGAATGAAGGCGCGGCTCTCTATCCGCCGCTTTCGGTTTGATTTAAGCAGGCCGGCCAGCAGGTGCCGCAAGAAGGACCAAACAGATGACGAGCTATGTATTGACGGTGACGTGCAAGTCGACGCGCGGGATCGTGGCGGCGATTGCGAACTACCTGGCGGAGCAGGGTTGCAACATCATCGACTCGTCGCAGTTCGATGACCTCGATACCGGCAAATTCTTCACCCGCGTCAGCTTCATTTCAGAAGAAGGCGTCGGTCTTGCGGCGCTGAAGGAAGGCTTCAAGCCGGTCGCCGAGACATTCGAAATGGACGCCGAAATCCATGATGGCGCCAGCCGCATGAAGGTGCTCCTGATGGTGTCGCGCTTTGGCCACTGTTTGAATGACCTGCTCTACCGTTGGAAAATCGGCGCGCTGCCGATCGAGATTGTCGGCGTGGTCTCCAATCATTTCGATTATCAGAAGGTCGTGGTGAACCACGATATTCCGTTCCACCACATCAAGGTGACAAAGGAAAACAAGCCGCAGGCGGAGGCCCAGCTCCTCGACCTCGTGGATCAGACCGGCACCGAACTGATCGTACTTGCCCGCTACATGCAGGTGCTTTCCGACGCGATGTGCCGCAAGATGTCGGGCCGGATCATCAACATCCATCACTCCTTCCTGCCGAGCTTCAAGGGTGCCAACCCCTACAAGCAGGCCTACGATCGCGGCGTGAAGCTGATTGGCGCCACGGCTCATTATGTGACGGCCGACCTCGACGAAGGTCCGATCATCGAGCAGGATACGGCCCGCATCACCCACGCCCAAAGCGCCGACGATTACGTCTCCATCGGCCGCGATGTGGAGAGCCAGGTTCTGGCCCGCGCCATCCATGCGCATATCCACCGCCGCGTTTTCCTGAATGGCAACCGCACGATCGTGTTTCCGGCAAGCCCGGGGAGCTACGCCTCCGAGCGCATGGGCTGATCGCTGACAGCGGCTATGCCGTTGAACGAATGAGATCTCCTCGCTTGCCGGTGGCACGGATTCGATTATCTGCTTAGTCTGCAAAATCGAATCATGCCGCGGGGGATGCCATGACTGACGAGACGCTTGCCGATCGCGCGACGTTGCCACGCCCTGACGTGACGGCCGCCGAAGCCGGCGACATCGTCCAGTCACGCTATGGCTTGTCGGGAGCGATCACCGAGCTCGGCAGCCAACAGGATCGCAATTATCGTCTAGATACCGACGAGCGGCGCTATGTCCTGAAAATCTGCCACGTCGCCTACCAGACACTGGAGCTCGAGGCGCAGAACGCGGCCATCCACCACCTCAGTATGAAGGAGGGTGCACCGCGCGTCCCGCGGGTCATCCCGTCGACCGACGGTCAGGACATCATCGCCGTCACTGTCCGTGATCAGACCTATCAGGTTCGGCTGCTGGAATATCTGGAAGGCGAGGGGCTCACCCATCGCAGGTATTTGCCAAGGGAGTCGGTCGCAGCACTTGGCGCGCTGTGCGCACGCCTGGCACAGTCGCTCGCCGACTTCACCCACCCTGGTCTCGATCGCAGCCTGCAATGGGATTTGCGCCGTGCCGGTCCAGTTGCCGTGCAGCTATTGTCGGCGATCACCGACAGCGCCGCGCGCGATCGCATCGCCAAGACGATGGTATCGGCCGTTCGGCGAATCCAGCCCCTGGCGCCGTCCTTGCGTCTGCAAGCCGTGCATCACGATGTGACCGGCGACAATGTCGTCAGCCGTCGCGACGATCGTGGCCATCTGGTTCCGGATGGTGTCATCGATTTCGGCGACATAATCCGCGGCTGGCTGATCGGGGACCTGGCGGTCACCTGCGCCTCGCTTCTGCATCAGGCGGACGGTGATCCGCTCTACATTCTTCCTGCTGTAAAGGCCTATCACGAGGTCTACCCGCTCACCAAAGAGGAGTTGCGCGCCCTTTGGCCGCTCGTCGTTGCCCGCGCCGTCATTCTTGTCGCCAGCAGCGAACAGCAGATCTCGATCGATCCCGACAACGACTATGTTCTGGGCAACCTCGAGCTGGAGCGCCGCATATTCGATACGGCGGTGTCCGTGCCGTTCGAATTGATGGAGATCGCTGTCCTCAAGGCAGTCGGCATGGAAACGGCCGCCCTGACGACAGAGGACTGGCATCCCTTGTTGCCGGAGATCGACCCGGCGACCATTTCCTTCGTCGATCTCGGCGTCCAGAGTCCGTATTTTGCCGCAGGCAACTGGTCGCAGGCCGACATGGATTGGCGCCTGCTTGCCCGCGCGGCGGCAGAAACCGGCACCGCGGCGACGCGCTATGGCGAATACCGATTGTCGCGCGCGAAACTTCGCAGCGCCAGCCCGTCTTCAACCTTCACACTGCATTGCGACATTTGCCTCGCAGGCGGCAGCGTGATTGCCGCTCCATTCGCCGGCAAGGCCAGTTGGAAGAACCACCATTTCATTCTGGCAGGCGAGGGCGTGAGCCTTCATCTCGACGGAATTGAGCCGTCGTTGCAGGATGAGGCGGAAGTCGAAGCCGGGCAGTCGATTGGGGCAGTCTCTGGCGAAGACGGTTCTCTCGGTGGATTGCGCGTGCAGCTCTCCACCCTCAAGGGCGAGCAACCGCCCTTGTTTTGCACCCCGCAGGAAGCGGTCGCCTGGTCGCAACTATGCCCGTCGCCGGCCGCCCTCCTCGGCCCCGACGTGAATGCGCCGAAGCCGGTGTCCGACGAATTGTACGCGCTCAGGCAGGCCCATCTCGCTAAGCCGCAGAAGAACTACTACGAGGCGCCACCGCAGATGGAGCGTGGCTGGAAGGAGCACATGTTCGATGTCGAGGGGCGCGCCTATCTCGACATGCTCAATAACGTCACTATTCTTGGTCACGGCCACCCTCGTCTCGCCGAGGCGATCAGCGAGCAATGGTTAAGGCTGAATACCAATTCACGTTTTCACTATGCCGCCATTGCGGAGTTTTCTGAGCGCCTTGCCTCCCTTGCCCCGGAAGGGCTGGACGCGGTGTTCCTCGTCAACAGCGGATCGGAGGCCAACGACCTTGCCCTGCGGCTCGCCTCCGCGCATACCGGTTCCAGGCATATGCTCAGCCTTCTCGAGGCCTATCACGGCTGGTCGGTCGCAAGCGACGCGGTTTCCACGTCGATCGCCGACAATCCGCAGGCGCTGACGACGCGACCCGCCTGGGTGCATGCCGTTCTCTCGCCGAACACCTATCGCGGCGCCTTCCGTGGTTCAGATTCGACTGCCGGCTATCTGCAAGCGGTGTTCGAGGCGCTTGAAGCCATCGACGTAAAAGGCGAGGGCCTGGCCGGCTTCATCGCCGAATCGGTTTACGGGAATGCCGGTGGCATATCGCTGCCCGAGGGCTATCTCGCGGCCGTCTATGGGCAGGTGCGGGCTCGTGGCGGGGTCTGCATCGCCGACGAGGTGCAGGTCGGTTATGGACGGCTTGGGCACCATTTCTGGGGCTTCGAGCAACAGGGCGTCGTCCCCGATATCGTCACGATCGCCAAGGGCATGGGGAACGGCCATCCACTCGGTGCTGTGATCACCACCAGAGCCATCGCCGAATCACTGGAGAAGGAAGGCTATTTCTTCTCGTCCACCGGCGGCAGTCCGGTCAGCTGCGTGGCGGGCATGACCGTGCTCGATATCATGGCCGAGGAAAGGCTGCAGGAGAACGCGCGCGATGTCGGCGATCATCTCAAGGGCCGCATGGTCGCATTGATCGAGCACCATCCGATCGTCGGCGCGGTGCATGGCAGCGGGCTCTATCTCGGCCTCGAGCTCGTCCGCGATAAAACGACGCTGGAACCAGCGACAGAAGAGACCGCGGCAATCTGCAGCCGGCTCCTTGATCTCGGTGTCCTGATGCAGCCGACCGGTGATCACCTGAACGTGTTGAAGATCAAGCCTCCCCTCTGCCTCACCGCCGAGAGCGCCGATTTCTTCGTCGACATGCTCGAAAAGGTGCTTTCTGAGGGATGGTAGGCAGCCGTGTATGCGGCGTTAACCATTTCGGTCATTTCGCGACTTCGCATTTTTAATCAAATGCCCCATTGCCGGAATCACCGGCACTTCCTATGTCTGCTCCCGTGATCGAAAGAGAGCTTCGGACTGTCACGCGGATTGCACAAAGACTTGATAGGGTTCTTTCAGTCAATTCGAGTGTGATGGAATGAAATTTTCCGAATGGTCGATATTTTGACATGTTTCGGAATATGTTTCTGATGGGCTGCCAGTTATAGTCTACAAATGAAGTAGATTAATAGCGCAGTCATCGCCGGCCCCGGAAAGCCAGGGCCTCAAGCAAGCGCAACGCCAGAGAAAGGAACGAGACATGACTGACATCGATACTCTCGCCAATTTCCTTGGGCGATTCGTGCTTGGCAATGACCGTCCGGGCGCCCTCTCCCGCCCGAACTGTCGAATGTGACCTTCGTCCACCCTTAACGGAATCAGACAAGTCAATTCGCCATCGCCAGCGCATACCGCGCGGCAGGAGTTCTACGCATGAAAAAAGAAGTAATCGAGTACGCAGGCGTTCCCGTCGGGATCGTCATCCCGGATGAGAACCGGTTGAAGTTCATCGCAGTGAAGTTTCATGTTCACGATCTGGACGAGCAACATTTCAGCTCGCCGGCGGAAGTGAAGCTCGCCATCCATGATCTGATGACCCGCCGTCACCCGAAGCCCATCCATGCCTGAGGGCATGAGGCACGGCCTAACCAGCCCTGACAGATTTCGGACCGGTCTTGCCCAAAGGTGAGGCCGGTCTTGTCTTTTGATCGCCGTTGCGGTCCTATCGCGCGCACCTGCAGAAATAAGGATGGCGCGCGTGCTCAATCTGATCACCGACATTGAAGGCGTCTTGGTCGGAAACGCGACGGATTTGAAGCTCGGCTCAGGCGTGACCGTAATCGTCTTCGACGAGCCTGCTACCGCCTCCGGCGCGGTGCTGGGCGGCGCTCCCGGCGGTCGCGATACCGCCCTTCTCGATCCGTCGATGACGGTCGGTGCTGTCGATGCCTTCGTGCTCTCCGGCGGCTCGGCTTTCGGTCTCGACGCAGCAGGCGGCGTCCAGGCGGGCCTGCGGGACGCCGGTCGAGGCTTTCCCGTCGGCGATGTGAAGGTGCCGATCGTTCCCCAGGCAATCCTGATGGACCTTCTCAACGGTGGTGACAAAGACTGGGGTCTGCAGTCGCCCTATCGCGACATGGGCTATGAAGCTTTCAAGAAAGCAGCCAGGGGGCGCTTCGCCCTCGGGACCGTTGGCGCGGGCGCGGGGGCGACCACGGCGACCTTCAAAGGCGGGCTCGGTTCGGCAAGTGCCGAAACCAGCACCGGCCTGAAGATCGCCGCGATCGTTGCCGTCAATGCGCTCGGTTCGGCGACGGTGGGCGAGGGGCCGAATTTCTGGTCAGCACCGTTCGAGCAGAATGCAGAGTTTGGCGGCCTCGGCTTGCCCTCTCTGATCTTAGACGCCGACACCCGCATGCGGCTGAAGGGCGCAAACACCACGGCGACCACGATCGGGGCCATTGTCACCGATGCCGAGTTGACAAAGCAGGAGGCTCATCGCCTGGCGATCATGGCCCATGATGGCTTCGCGCGCGCCCTGCTGCCGGCTCATCTGCCGCTTGATGGCGACACGGTCTTTGCAGCCTCTACGGGCAAAAGGCCGCGGCCGGATCTTTCCGCTTTTCTGGAGCTTTGCCATTTCGCGACGACCGTGATGGCCCGCGCCATCGCACGTGGAGTCTACGAGGCCACCGCACTTCCGGTCGCTGGTGCGCAACAAGCTTGGCGAGACCGCTACCCGGATCGCGCAAGATCGCCTAAACAGGGCGATATTGCCTGAAGCGGCGGAGACCATGACATGCAAATCCGTGCCCTGATGTACTTCGACGAGCTGGTGCGCACCAACTCCATGCGCCAGGCTGCGGAAAATCTGAACGTCGCGCCGACGGCGATCAGCCGGCAGATCGAGAACCTTGAATATCACTTCGGCGCGCCGCTTGTGGAACGCAGCGCCCGCGGCGTGAAACTGACGGCGGCAGGCGAGTTGCTCGCGGCCCGTGCCGGACGGACGCTCCGCGAACTTGATCACGTCGGCCAGCTCATCGAAGACCTGAAGGGGTTGCAGCGCGGCAAGGTCAGCATCTATGCGAACGGCGCAACCGTCGCCAATCTGCTTGCTCCGGCGCTGGCGGAGTTCAGCCTGAAATATCCGAAGCTGCGCTTCGAGGTCGCGATTACCAGCGCTCGGCAGGCGATCGAAGCGGTCAACGGCGCCGAAGCCGATATTGCCGTAACGCTGTTCGCACCACCGCTCTCCGGTACGAAAGTACGGCTACGTTCGGAAATCGCCTATGACCTGATCGTTTCCCCAGCACATGCGGCTGCGGATCGGTCAGAGATCGCGTTGAAGGATATCGCCGACTACCCCCTGGCGCTTCCCGACCAGTCTTTCGGTTTCCGTCAGGCTTTCGATGCACGCATCGAAAAGGATGGCCTCGATGTCGAGCCCGTGTTCGTCGCTAGTTCGCTCGAAATGCTCAAGGAGCTGGTTCTGAGCGGTGCCGCAGTGACCCTGTTGCCGGCATTGACCGTCCGTCGCGAGATCGAGGCAGGCCAGCTCCGCGCCATTCCCCTGGCCGGCAAAAATGCGATACGCACCTATGTCGATCTCTGCGTCGCGCCGGACCGTCAGCTTTCCTTTGCGGCGACAAAACTGGTCGATTTTATCGAGCGGTTCATGCGGGAGCGCGCGGAAACAAGCTTGAAGCCAAAAGACTAGCCCCCGTGGACTTGCTCAGAGGATGCCTTCGAGTGTAGCACTTTCGGCTACACTGAGAACACATAATCGCCATTGTGTGTGCACTCCGAGAATGACACCTTAGCTTTCAAAGGTCGTCGCCACGTCGGCGGCCAGACAGGGGAACAGAATGATGAAGGTTTCGCTCGCGCCGTCGGCGCGGCTGGTTCGGCGCCTCTATCTCGGCGCGGCCGCTTCGGTCGGCCTCGTTTTGCTGGGACTTACCCCGGCTGAAGCCGCCAAGACCACACTGACCCTTGGTATGACGGTGGAGCCGACCGGCCTTGATCCGACGATCGCAGCCCCTGTTGCGATCGGTCAGGTCACTTGGCAGAACGTTTTCGAAGGCCTCGTAACGATCGACGAGGCCGGCAAGATAAAGCCGCAGCTCGCCAAAAGCTGGGAGGTCTCTCCAGACGGTCTCACCTATACGTTCAAGCTGCAGACCGGCGTTAAATTCCATGACGGCGAAGCTTTCGATTCCGTCGCAGCGAAATTCACGCTTGATCGCGCCCGCGGTGCCGACTCGATAAACCCGCAAAAGCGCTTCTTCGCTTCGATCGCTTCCATCGAGACGCCCGACCCTGAGACGCTGGTCCTCAAACTCTCCACGCCGACTGGCAGCCTCCTCTATTGGCTCGGCTGGCCGGCCTCCGTCATGGTAGGCCCGAAGTCTGCGGCCGCGGATAAGACGACGCCTGTTGGCACCGGGCCATTCAAGTTCGTGAACTGGGCGAAGGGCGACAAGGTCGAGCTTAAGAAGAACGCCGACTACTGGAACAAGGACGTCGCGGTAAAGCTCGACAAAGTGACCTTCCGCTTCATCGCCGACCCCCAGGCCCAGGCCGCGGCGTTGAAGTCGGGCGACGTCGACGCCATTCCCGAGTTCGCGGCTCCCGAGTTGATGAATTCGTTTGACGGCGACGCCAAGCTTGCGACCAAGATCGGCAACACCGAGCTCAAGGTCGTGGCCGGCATGAACAACGCCAAGAAGCCGTTCGACGACAAGCGCGTGCGTCAGGCGCTGATGATGGCGATCGATCGGAAGACAGTCGTCGACGGCGCATGGTCAGGCCTTGGCACGCCAATCGGCAGCCACTACACGCCGAACGACCCCGGCTATCTCGATCTCACAGGCGTATTGCCGTATGATCCCGAAAAGGCCAAGGCGCTGCTGGCCGAAGCCGGCTACCCCAATGGTTTCACCTTCACGATCAAGTCGCCGCAAATGGCCTATGCGCCGCGGAGCGCGCAGGTCATGCAGGCGATGTTCGCCGAAATCGGCGTGACGATGAACATCGAGCCGACCGAGTTCCCGGCCAAGTGGGTGCAGGATGTCATGAAGGATCGCGCCTATGAGATGACGATCGTTGCGCACGCCGAACCGCTCGACATCGACATCTACGCCCGTGATCCGTACTACTTCAATTACAAGAATCCGGCTTTCAACGAACTGATGAAGAAGGTGCAGGAAACGGCGGATCCGACGGCGCAAGGGAAGATCTACGGCGAGGCTCAGAAGATTCTGGCCGAGGACGTACCGGCGCTCTATCTCTTCGTCATGCCCAAATTGGGCGTCTGGGACAAGAAATTGAAGGGCCTCTGGGAGAACGAACCGATTCCCTCGAACGTCCTCACCAACGTCTCCTGGGAAGACTGATTGCGGATGAGTGACATGGTGAGGCGGCGAATTAAACCGGACGTGAAATGATAACGCTTCTGTCCCGTCGCCTCGCTGGTCTCATCGTTACGCTTGCTGTCGTTTCCTTGCTCATCTTCGTCGTGATGGACCTGTTGCCGGGCGATCAGGCCTCCATCATGCTTGGCACCTCGGCCTCGCCGGAAACGCTCGCAACCCTTCGCCACGATCTTGGCCTCGATCAGCCGCTCCTTTGGCGCTATGGCGAGTGGTTCGCCGGCGTATTCAGGGGCAATCTCGGTCAATCCTATACCTATGGCGTGCCGGTGGCCGGGCTGATCCTTGAGAGGCTGGCGGTCACGCTGCCGCTGGCGCTGATGGCGATCGCACTCTCCGTCGCCATCGCCATTCCGCTGGGCGTGCTTGCGGCGGCGCATCGCGGTGGGCTGGCGGATGCAGCAGCCTCGATATTTTCGCAGATCGGCATTGCCGTTCCCGGTTTCTGGGTGGCGCTGTTGCTGATCATGCTCTTCTCGACGGCACTCGGCTGGATGCCGGCCGGAGGCTTCCCGGGGTGGGATGCCGGCATTTGGCCCGCTCTTAAGGCGCTCGTTATGCCAGCGGTAGCGCTTGCCTTGCCGCAAGCCGCAGTCCTGACGCGCGTAACGCGTTCTGCCGTCCTCGAAACCCTGCACGAGGATTTCACCCGAACGGCGCTCGCAAAGGGACTGTCGAAGCGGCGGGTCCTGTGGCGCCATTCGGTGCCGAATGCGCTTGTTCCCGTCCTGACGATCCTCGGCCTGCAGTTCACCTTTCTGGTTGCGGGCGCGGTTCTTGTCGAAAACGTCTTCAACCTTCCGGGCCTCGGCCGCCTTGCCTATCAGGCGCTGTCGCAACGCGACATCATCGTCATGCAGGATGTCGTGCTGTTCTTCGCCGCGCTTGTCATCGTCATGAATTTCATCGTCGATCTCTCCTATCTGGCGATCGACCCACGCTTGCGCAAAGGCGTCTGACATGGCGCCCATCGTCTCCGATCAAATGAGGGTCCGGCGCCGGCGATTTGAAATTAGCCGGAGAACGAATCTGATGGTCGGCGGCGGTATCATCGCGTTCCTGGTCGCCGTCGCGCTGCTGTCGCTGGTCTGGACACCGCTGCCGCCGGCGAAGATGCAAATCATTCACAAGCTGCAGCCGCCTCTTGCATTCGGCGTTCTAGGCACTGACCAGTTCGGCCGCGATATTCTCTCGATGCTGATGGTCGGCTGCCGGAACTCCCTGTCGATCGCCATTGCCGCCGTCGCGATCGGGGGGACGCTCGGTTCCGTCGCCGGCATCGCGGCGGCGGCCGTTCGAGGGCCGGTCGAGGCTCTGCTGATGCGTGCCTGCGATGTTGTCTTCGCCCTGCCGCCGATCCTCTCGGCCATGATGCTGGGGGCTTTTCTGGGCCCGGGCCGGCTTACCGCTATCATCGCCATTGCGACCTTCATGATTCCCGTCTTTGCCCGCGTCACGCTGGCAACAGGCCTCCAGGCCTGGAGCCGGGACTATGTGCTCGCGGCCCGTGCAATCGGAAATAGCCGCTTCACGATCTCCGTCCGCCATGTGCTGCCGAACATCATGAGCCAGATCATTGTCCAGGCGACGATTCAGCTGGGGTTGGCGGTGCTGACGGAGGCTGGGCTCAGTTTCCTTGGCCTCGGGATCGCGCCACCCGCGCCGACATGGGGCCGCATGCTTGCCGACGCACAAACCTACCTGGCGGTTGCGCCATGGCTGGCAATCCTGCCCGGCGTCGCCATCGCACTCTGCGTCTTCGGCTTCAACATGCTCGGCGACGGTCTGCGCGACATGCTCGATCCTCGCGAGGCGAACCGCCGTTAGTCTTCGAAACCACAGGCCCGGATGACAATGCAATGTCCGAAACCGACTTAACGATCCGCGAACTGAGGCAGCGCTTCGCTGATCGAAGCCTGTCCCCGCTCGAATACTGGCTGGCGTTGGAACAGCACATCGAGGCGTGGGAGCCTATAATCTGCGCCCTTTACGCCTATGATCCGGACGCGGCGCGCAAGCAGGCACAAGCGTCGACCGACCGCTGGGTGAGGGGCGCGACATTTGGCGTGCTCGATGGCATCCCGGCAACGCTGAAGGAGCTTATCGCGACCAAGGGGCAGCCAGTGCCGCTCGGGACCAGAGCCACCGAATTGGCGCCTGCGACAGAGGATGCTCCTGCGGCGGCCAGATTGCGCGAGGACGGCGCGGTGCTCTTTGCGAAGACGACGTGCCCGGACTACGGGATGCTCTCCTCGGGCCTTTCGAGCTTCCATCATCTGAGCCGCAATCCCTGGGATACGTCACAGAACCCTGGAGGTTCGAGCGCAGGCGCCTCGGCGGCAGCGGCCGCGGGTTACGGACCCCTGCACATCGGTACCGATATCGGTGGATCGGTGCGGCTGCCGGCTGGCTGGACAGGGACCTTCGGCTTCAAGCCGAGCCACGGCCGCATTCCGGTCGATCCGTTCTATGTCGGTCGCTGCGCCGGACCGATGACGCGGACCGTCGAGGATGCCGCCTATGCAATGGCGACGCTCTCGCGTCCGGACTGGCGCGACGGCACCAGTCTGCCCCCGAACGATATCGACTGGATGGACCTCGAGACTGATCTCCGCGGTCTGAAGATTGGGTTGATGCTCGATGCCGGATGTGGCCTTGCAGTCGACGACCAGGTACGTGCGGCGGTCGAGGCGGCTGGTCAGCGATTTGAAGATGCGGGCGCAATTGTCATACCGGTTCCGCACGTTATGACGCGGGCAATGCTCGACGGACTGGACACATTCTGGCGTTCTCGCTTCTGGGGCGATATCGAGCACTTGAGCGCCGAGCGTCGAAGCAAGATCCTGCCCTACATCTACGCATGGGCAAAGGGCGGCGCCTCCATCAGCGGCGCCGATGCCGTCAGGGGCTTCAATCAGACAATCGAGATGCGCAAAAGCTGCGGCAGACTGTTCACGAGGGTCGATGCCGTACTTTCACCGACCAATCCTATCGTTTCCTATCCGGCGGAATGGGCTTCGCCGACGAACGATCCCGCACGTCCCTTCGAGCACATCTGCTTCACGGTACCATGGAACATGTCGGAGCAGCCCGCCGCATCGATCAATTGCGGTTTCTCGCGATCGGGAATGCCGATCGGCTTGCAGATCGTCGGTCCGCGCTTCGATGATATGCTTGTGCTGAGGTTGTCGAAGGCTTTTGAGACCTGGACAGGCGGGGTGAGGTCATGGCCGACGCCGCCGGTCAGATGACCGGGCGGCGATAGCCGGTCGGCTGCTCGTACAGCCAGCCGATGCGCTTGATGGCATCCTCGAAGTTTTCGCGGGCAACGGTCATCGTATGGCCGTTGGCGTGAATGATTGTCTCCGGGTTCTCCAGGATCGCAACGTGACCCTTCCAGAAAACCAGGTCGCCACGGCAAAGTTCGGATCGGTCGATCGGCACGCCAAGGGTTGCCGACTGCATGTCGGTGTCGCGCGGCGCGCTTCGCCCCGTCATCAGCATCGAAAGCTGCACAAGGCTGGAACAATCGATGCCAAGTCCGGAGCGGCCGCCCCAGAGATAGGGGGTCTCAAGGAACCGGGTTGCGACGTCGACATAGTCCCCGCCTTCGCCAGCCCCGATCGGCTGCAGGTGCTTGGCAAAGATCGCCGTCCCATCTTCCAGCATCGCATAGCGGTTGCCGCGCGTTTCGGCTTCCCCGACGATCCGGACCCTGCTGCCCATGGACAGGATGCTCTTGTAGGGGTTGCGCAGCTCGGCCTCGAGATAGAGAAACGTCCGCTGAACCGTGACGATATGCGTGGGCTCAACCAGCGCGTCCGAAAGGGCAGTTTCCGGCAGATAGCCGACATAGTCGTCCGAAGCAGCCTTGACCCAGCACCAGCCGTCTTTGCGCTCGAACACGGTGACGTCCTCGCCCAGCAGTAGTTCGGTATCGATTCCCTTGGTCAGATCAGGCGCGGGTCGCAATCCAATGACCGGCACGGTGACACGGCCCGGCGTGCCAGAAACGAACCGCAGGGCTTCCACACGTCCTTCCAGCCCCGCCTCGGCAAGATCCGGTCGGTAGGCATGCAGGCGGCGATCAAGCATCGTCATCATATCCCCTTCACGGCGTCAGGCGGCGACCTTTGTCGCGCACCAGATCGCCAAGCTTTTCCAGATAGAGCGCGCCTCCGACGGTGCGCTTTATCACGACGTTTCGCCGGTCGCGTTCGTCGCGCACACGGTCGACCAGACCCATTTCTCCCATCGTATCCAGTGCCCGGGTGATCACGGGCTTGGTCACGTTGAGCGTCGCCGCCAGGCCGCGTACGGTATGCGGCGGCGGCACGAGATAGATATGCAGCAGGATCGCCATTTGGCGCAACGTCAAATCGCGATCGTCGAGCCTCACCTGATCGAGCGTCACACCATGCCACAGGCCCAGCGCCTGCGAAGCCGTCAGTTCGATCGGCATGGGTCCTCCGGAAACTCGTTACGCCCGCGTTCCATTTTCCGGCAGTGCACTGTGCAACGCAATGGGGCGGCAGGTTTTGCCGCCCGTCACGGTGAATAAAATTCTAACGATCGCCGCTTAGCGCACGCTCTGCCGGATGTGATGGTAGAGCGCACGAATTGCCTGCGCCTCGCCGCCGCCGGGGGAGTGCGGCCGTTCGGAAGGCGCCCAGCCGTAGATATCGAAATGCGCCCAGCTCGTGGTGTTGGAGACGAAGCGCTTGAGGAACAGGGCAGCGGTAATTGCACCGGCCATGCCGCCCGCCGGTGCGTTGGTGATGTCGGCGAACTTGGCGCGAATATCCTTTTCATAGCCGGCATAGAGCGGCAGCCGCCACAGGGGATCATCCGTCTCGAGGCTTGCTTCGGTCAGGTCCTGGGCAAGCTCGGCGTCGTCGGTGAAGAAGGGCGGCAGGTCGGGACCGAGTGCCACGCGGGCCGCACCCGTCAGCGTCGCCATGTCAATCAGGAGGTCGGGCGCATCCTCATCCGCATAGGCAAGCGCGTCGGCGAGGATCAACCGGCCTTCCGCGTCGGTATTGTCGATCTGCACCGTCAGCCCCTTGCGGCTCCGGTAGATGTCACCCGGACGGAAGGCATTGGACGAGATCGAGTTTTCGACGACGGGAACGATCAACCTGAGATCGACCTTGAGCTTGGCGTCCATGATCATCAGTGCCAGGCCCATGACGTTTGCCGCGCCGCCCATGTCCTTCTTCATCAGCAGCATCGAGGACGCCGGCTTGATGTCGAGGCCGCCGGTATCGAAGCAGACGCCCTTGCCGACGAGTGTAATCTTGCGGTGCCCCTTCTTGCCCCAACGCAATTCGAGCAGACGTGGCGCGTCCGCGCTGGCACGGCCGACGGTATGAACGAGCGGGAAGTTCTGGCGCAGGTCGTCGCCGCTGACGACATTGATTTCGGCCTTATAGTGTGCCGCCAGACCGCGGAAGGCTGCTTCCAGTTCGTTCGGCCCCATGTCGTTCGTCGGCGTATTGATCAGGTCGCGTGCCAGGAAAACCCCCGCCAGCTGCCGCTTGATATCCGCGCCGTCAGCATCGCGCGGGATCATCAGCGTCGGAGCCGAAGACTTCTCCGATTTGTAACGGTCGAAGCGGTAGCTGCCGAGGCCGAAGCCGAGCGAGAGGCGGTTTGCCGTCAGCGGCGCCGTTTCGATATGCCAGTCGCCGGCCGGCAGCGTACGCGCAAGCTTGCCCGTGATGTAGGGTTGTTCAGACGGGTTGGTGCCGAGCCCGAACAGCGCGCCACCAAGATGACCGTCCTCCGTTGGGATCAGCAGCATCGAGCCGCTCTCGGCCTTGTAGCCCGCCTTCCTGGCCCAATCGAGCGCGATCGGATCGATCGTACCGGTTTCGATATGCGCGGGGGTGACGGCAAAGATCGGCAGGGTCGAGCCGCCCTTGCTGTTGAAGGGGGTGGGTCTCTCGATGAACTGATAAGGTGCCATGAGTATCCTTTGGGGCGTCCGGGAATCGCGTCTTAACGGTCCGTTAGGGTTAACAGACTATTGCTGGAGTGAAGATTGCGTCAAAGCCTTTCCCTGTTTTCGCTTTGAGGTCAGACGCCGATTTCGGATCTCATTTCGGATCTCAGGGACGCACGATGCCTGCTTCGGCCAATACTCTGATCAAAACCCGTATTTTTCAGGGCGTCGCGACCGCGCTCGTCGTCCTTTCACTTGCCGGCTGCACGACGACCAGGGACCGGATGACGACGGGATCCATACCGAAACCCACCAAGCCGGCCGAAACAATGAACGAAGCCGAGCTGCGCAGCTCGACTGAGAGCATTGGGCAGGCCTATGAGAAGAACCCCCGCGATGCCGTCAACGGCGTGAACTATGCGAACCTGTTGCGCATGCAAGGCCGCGACGCCCAGGCGCTTGCGGTCATGCAGCAGGTTGCCATTGCCAACCCGACCGATCGAACCGTCCTGGCGGCCTACGGAAAGGCTCAGGCTGCCGCCGGGCAATTGCAGCAGGCGCTCGATACAATCGGTCGCGCTCAAACCCCTGATCGTCCCGACTGGAAGCTCACATCGGCGGAGGGCGCGATCCTCGATCAGCTCGGCCGCTCCACCGAGGCGCGACAGCGTTATCGTGAAGCGCTCGATATCCAGCCGGGCGAGGCATCGATCCTGTCCAACCTCGGCATGTCCTATGTGCTGACCGGCGACCTGCGGACAGCCGAGACCTATTTGCGCCAGGCGGCAGGCCAGCCCACGGCCGACAGCCGGGTCCGCCAGAATCTCGCACTGGTTATCGGTCTTCAGGGCCGGTTCCCCGAGGCGGAGAAGATTGCGCGCGCAGAGCTTTCGCAGCAGCAGGCCGATGCCAACGTCGCCTATCTGCGCTCGATGCTGTCGCAACAGAATTCCTGGCAGAAGCTTGCGGCCAAGGATAGCGGCAGCAGCGCCCCCACCAGCACCAACTGATCTCTAGCGGCCGGCCAGTCCCGATGCGACCAGCTGTGCGCCAAGACCGGCCATGACCGTACCGGCCAGGCGATCGATCCATGTCTTCGCAGCGAGGTATAGCCGTCTCGGATGTTTTGCGGAGAATGCGAGCGCCACGACTGTGTACCAGCCGGCTTCTACGGCAAAGACGCCGATCGGCACTGCGAAGATAAGCCCGAGTGGAACCGTCTTCGGCAGCAAA
Source organism: Rhizobium sp. R711 (assembly GCF_002211365.1). Taxonomy (GTDB): domain Bacteria; phylum Pseudomonadota; class Alphaproteobacteria; order Rhizobiales; family Rhizobiaceae; genus Rhizobium. The sequence goes on from NZ_LOKZ01000001.1 coordinate 617,035, forward strand.
GCTGCAAAGATGCTTGCGTAGACGACGATCGTCTTTGGGTTGCTGACCTGTGTTAGGAGGGCGGTGGTAAAGCTTCGCGGGAGCGCGCGACGATCGCTGCCCGCATCGCCGACGTGGATCGGCTCTCGCGCCCCGCGCCAGATCTTCAGGGCGATGTAGACGAGATAGGCTCCGCCAGCCACCTTCAGAGCCAGATAGAGCCATTCGAATTGTGAGAGCAGCGCGGTCAGCCCCGCCAGCGCCAACACGCTGAAGGCAACGCCGCCAACGCCCATCCCAAGCGCCGCCGCAAGCCCGTCGAGACGTGAACGCGACATCGCAATACGTGAAACGAGAACAAAACTTGGGCCTGGGCTCATCGCCCCGATAGAAAGAGCAGCGATGATACTCAGGAAGATGCTCAGGGACGACATCAACGGCTCCTGCCGGCTTATGGAGATGCCGCAAAACCTATGCGTAATGCTTAGAGATGACCAGCCCCGCGGACATGGAAGCCTAGAAGCGATCGGCCACCTGGATGCCGGCCGGGCCAAGAATAACGGCGACGAGAACTGGAAGGAAGAACAGGATCATCGGCACCGTAAGCTTCGGCGGAAGTGCGGCGGCCTTCTTCTCGGCCTCGTTCATGCGTTCGTCGCGGCCTTCCTGTGCCAGCACGCGCAGCGCCTGCGAAATCGGTGTGCCGTAGCGATCGGCCTGGATCAGCGCCTGGGTGACCGATTGCACCAATGGGATCTGCGTGCGCAGGCCGAGGTTCTCCAGCGCAACACGCCGATCGGGAAGGAACGAAAGCTCGGCCGTCGTCAGGATCATTTCTTCCGCCAGCGGCGGAGACGCCTCGCCAAGTTCTTCTGAGACACGACGCATGGCTGCCTCGATCGAGATACCTGACTCGACGCAGATCAGCATCAGGTCGAGCGCGTCGGGCCAGGCACGCTTGATGGAGTGCTGGCGCTTCGACATCCGATTGGAGATGAAGATATTCGGCGCATAGAAGCCCACATAGGCAACGCCAAGCGTCAGCAGAAATCGCATCATCGTTGGTTTGTCGGCCAGATGATTGAGACCGAAGACCCAGAAGATGGCAAGGCCGAAGAACAGGAATGGCAGCAGGAAGCGCGCCACGAGGAACATGTTCAGCGCATTTTCCGAGCGGAACCCGGCAGCGCGGAGTTTGTTCATGGTATTTTCGTCGACCAGTGCCTCGCGAAGGTTGAACTTCTCGACGATCTGGCGGACAGAACGGTTGTTCTGTGTGCGAAGCGAGCCTTTTCCCGCTGCGTCGGCGTTCATGCGCGCACGTTCGCGGGCACGGATCTGTTCGCGTTCCGTGGAAACAGCCTTCATGCGCTTGTTGAGGTCGCCACGTTCGAAGAAAGGAATGGCGACGGTATAGAGGCTGGCGAATACAGCGATCGCCACCAGCACCGCGATCAGCATGGCGGGGTCTGTCAGTTTAGCGGCGAGATCAGATGACACGGCCCGTCCTCCATCAGATGTCGAAATTGACCATGTTGCGCATGACGAAAATGCCGATCGACATCCAGACCGCTGAGGCGCCCATGATCAGGTGGCCACGCGGGTCGGTGAACAGGATCAGCATGTATTGGGGGGATGTCAGATAGACGAGTGTCGCAACGATGAACGGCAGAGCGCCGATGATGACGGCAGAGGCCTTGGCTTCCATCGACAGCGCCTTGACCTTCGCCTTCATTTTCTTTCTGTCGCGCAACACCTTGGCGAGGTTGCCGATAGCCTCCGAGAGGTTGCCGCCGGCCTGTGACTGGATCGCGATGACGATCGCAAAGAAGCTCACTTCCTGTAGAGGCATGTAATTGCTCATACGCGCGCAGGCATCCGGTACGCTGAGACCCACCTGCTGCGATTCGACCACACGGCGAAACTCGCTCTTGACGGGATCCTTGCCCTCGTTGGCAATGAGCCGGATGGCGTCGTTCAAAGGCAGGCCAGACTTGATCGAGCGCACGATGACATCGAGCGCATTCGGAAACTCGTCGAGGAACTTGTTTTGACGCCGCTTGATCAGAAAGCCAATCACCCAGCGCGGCAGCCCAACCCCGGCAATGATGGGCAGGCCGAGCACGACCATGACAGGGGCGTCGGCCAGGAATGCGAAGAACATCAGGATAACGGCGAAAATCGCGCTGAACATGTAAAACCGCCCGGGTGTTATCCGCAGGCCGGCCTGCGTCAGTCTCGACTTCAACGACAGCTTCTTCTTGGTGTTTTCCTGCTGGCGCTTCTCAAGATCCTTCAAATTATCCTGCACCGACTTGCGGCGCTTCGACAGTTCCTGGACGCGGTCACGGGCCGCCTTGACGCTGGCCTTGTCTGCCTCGGCCGAAACGACACGGTTAACGCGGTGTGCCGATTTCTTCTCGGTCTCGATCTGCGCGAAGAGAAGGCCATAGCAAACGGCACCGGCCGCGACGGCGGCAAGCACGACAATGGCCAACACGACAGGATCGAACCCGAACATCAAACTAATCCTTAGACTTGGCTTCCATTTCGTCGAGGGCGGCGGCAAGGCGCTTTTCTTCGTTGAAGTAGCGTGCGCGGTCCCAGAAATGCGGCTTGCCGATGCCGGTCGACTTGTGCCTTCCGATCAGGCGGCCGGACGCGTCTTCGCCCTCGATTTCGTAGCGCATCAGGTCCTGGGTGATGATGACGTCGCCTTCCATCCCGATCACTTCGGTAATCTGCGTGATGCGACGCGATCCATCGCGCAGGCGCGCCGCCTGGACGATGATATCGATCGAACCCGAGATGATTTCGCGCACGGTCTTTGCCGGCAGCGTGAAACCGCCCATTGCGATCATCGACTCGATACGGCTGAGGCATTCGCGTGGCGAGTTTGAGTGGATCGTGCCCATGGAGCCGTCGTGACCGGTGTTCATTGCTTGCAGCAGGTCAAAAACCTCCGGTCCGCGCACTTCGCCGACGATGATCCGTTCCGGTCGCATGCGTAGGCAGTTCTTGACGAGATCGCGCATGGTGATCTCGCCTTCGCCTTCGATGTTTGGTGGGCGGGTTTCCAGGCGCACCACATGCGGCTGCTGCAGCTGCAGTTCGGCCGTGTCTTCGCAGGTGATGACGCGCTCGTCTGTGTCGATGTAGCGGGTGAGGCAGTTGAGCAGCGTCGTCTTGCCCGAGCCGGTGCCGCCCGAAATGACGACGTTGCAGCGGACGCGGCCGATGATCTGGAGCAGCGTCGCACCTTCCGGCGTGATGGCGCCGAAGCGAACGAGCTGCTCGAGGTTCAGCTTGTCCTTCTTGAACTTGCGGATCGTGAGTGCCGGTCCGTCGATGGCGAGCGGCGGCGCGATGACGTTGACACGAGAACCGTCGGGCAGACGGGCGTCGCAGATTGGGCTTGATTCGTCGACGCGACGGCCAACCTGGCTAACGATACGCTGGCAGATCGACAGCAGCTGCGAATTGTCGCGGAAGCGGATTTCGGATTCGATGGTCTTGCCGCCGACCTCGATGAAGGTCTGACCGGCACCGTTGACCATGATGTCGGCGATGTCGTCTCTGGCCAGCAGTGGCTCGAGCGGACCGTAGCCGAGAACATCGTTACAGATATCTTCGAGCAGTTCTTCCTGCTCGGAGATCGACATCGCGAAGTTCTTGATCGTGATGATGTCGTTGACGATGTCGCGGATTTCTTCGCGCGCACTTTCTCCGTCGAGCTTGGCAAGCTGCGAAAGATCGATCGTATCGATTAGCGCGGAAAAGACTTGCGCTTTCGTGTCGTAGTATTCGTCCGTACGGGTTGGGCGCTTGCGCTGAGGCGTCTGCATCGGTGGCGGCGAAACCTGCTGGCGCGAAGGCTCACGCTGCGGTTCGACCAGAACCGCAGGGGCAGACGGAGAGGGCTGCTGAACCGGCGGAGGCGGCGCGGTCGTGCCGCCCGCCTTGCCAAAACCCTCGTTTCCGCGTTTTCCGAACATGCCTTATTCCAATCCGATCTTGGCGGGCGTCACTTGCGCTTCAGCAGGCCCAGCAATCTGCCCTTGCGTGCTTTCTTGAGGGCAATCCGCCCGGTCACGATGTGCGATATCTGCGAGAATGTTTCCGCCGTTGGCGACTTTGCATCCATTTCCGAAATCATGCGGCCGCTATTGGCCGCATTGCCGAAGAGGTTGGCATCAAAGGGGATGATTGCGATCGGGTCGGTTTCCAGCGGTTCGCAGAAATCGGACGGGCTGATCTCCGGCCGTTTCGGCATGCCGACCTGGTTAAGGATGAGATGTGGCATCTTGTCGTTGGGCCGCATCTTTCTGAGTGCGTCCATCATGTTCTTGGCGTTGCGCAGGTTGGCAAGATCGGGGGACGCGCAGATGACGACCTCGTCGACACTACCTAGCACGGATCGCGTCCACTCCGACCAGGCGTGCGGCACGTCGAGGACAGTGATAGGCGCGTTGCGCTGAAGGACATCGAGGACAGGCTGGAATGCCTGTGGTTCGAAATCATAGGCGCGGTCGAGAAGGGAAGGGGCCGCAAGCAGCGACAGGTGCTCGGAACACTTCGTCAGCAAGCGATCGAGAAATACTTCATCCAGACGGTCGGGCGCATAGACGGCCTCGGCGATACCCTGGGTCGGGTCCTGGTCAAAGTCGATATTGGCCGTGCCATAGGGCAGATCGAGATCGGCCAGGATCGTTTCGGTCGAAAACAGGTTGGAGATGCCGAAAGCGCAATTGTGGGCGATCGTCGAGGCGCCGACGCCGCCCTTGGCGCCGATGAAGGCGATGCTGCGGCCAAGCGGTTCCGCATCCGGGTCAACGAAGATCGTCGCCATTGCCGCCATGATGTCCGGCATGGCGACGGGCTGGACCATATATTCGGAAATCCCATTGCGTACGAGTTCGCGGTAAAGCGGGATGTCGTTGTAGTAGCCGACGATGATGACCTTGGTGGAAGGGTCGCAAACGGCGGCAAGCGGCGCCAGCTCGCTGAGCAGGCTCGCAGCTCCCGCCTTGGTTTCGAGAATGATCAGATTTGGCGTTGGTGCTGTCGTAAACATGTTCGCGGCGGCCGCAATGCCGCCGCTGGTGATCCGCAAGCCGACCTTGGACATACGGCGGTCATGGCTGCAGCGCTCCATGACCCGCTGCAATTCTTCGCTCTCGCAGAAGGCGTGGACCGAGATGCGAGGAAGTGGGCGCATGTTCTCGAGTTCGGCCATGCGAATGGCATCCTCGGCGTAGCGCAGCTCCGTCGTATTCTTGATCTCGTATTCGACTGTACTCATCGTTCGGTCCTAAACTGATCAGAAGGTGCTGGAGCTGCTGCTGAGGTCTTCGATCGTGCTTGTCGTTTCGCGATACTCTTTAATCGCGGCGTTACGACGGGTCGCATCGATCGGGGTCATGCCGCGAGGCGCAATCAGGTCTTCAGGGTTCGCTATCTGGGCGGCCAGGTTGTTTTGCGTTGCGCAGCCGAAATTGTAGTAATTCTGGTTGTTGAAATCGTTGATCATGTCTCTCGGCCACTGACCGCACTGCGAGGTCATCGCCGTCGTTCCGACGAAGGTCAGGCGGATCGGAGCCGCGTCTCCAGCACCGTTGGCCGCGTAGGTGCTGTTGACGATCTTGGAGCTCGCGATGCCGCGGGCCGACAGTTCGGCGCGCACCTGGCCGCGCAGCTGGCGGGCGGCTGCTGCATTGGGCGACCCTTCGGGCGTCAGCAAGTAGACCGGTCCGGTGGCCCTCGAGGTGTAGTTCTGCGCGAAGCCACGGATCATGTCGCGCTGGGCGATGTTGAGGCGGCGGTCCGTCGAAGCGACAGGGATATCGACCGACTGCTCGGCTTCGGCAACCACGATCGGGTGGCGCTGACGATAATCGTCGGGAATGCCGCCGGTCGTCAGTTCGTCGTGGGAGGCGCAGCCGGAAAGAAGCGCGGCCGCCACGGCGACTACGCTCAGCAGTGATCTCGAAAGGCGAGTTTCATGCACAGTGCGCTGTTTGTGGGCCATCTGCTGATCTCTGTGTTGGGCCATTGTTGATTCTGCCGCGGTCATTTGTAGATGAACCCGATGGAGCCATGGAATTGGGCGTCGGCAACGGGCGTTTCGCGGCCGCCGTAAACCTTGTTGACGCGATTGAGCAGGAAAGCCGAAGCATCGTTTTCCGGGCTGAAGTTGTCGTCCGGACGGTTGAGCTGATTGCGAGCAACCGGGCGCACGAGATAGGGCGTTGCGATGATCACCAGCTCGGTTTCGTCGCGCTCGACCGTGCGCTGCCGGAACAGCGTGCCAAGCAGCGGGATCTTGTTGACCCCGGGCGTACCATTCGAAGTCTGCGAAACGTTGTCGCGGATCAGGCCGGCAAGCGCGATCGAGCCGCCGGAGGGAAGCTCGACGGAGGTCTCCGCAGAGCGGCGTTGATAGGTTGGCGTCGATCCGGACACCGAAGGTGCGGGCTCCGAGACGTTCGTCTTGATCTCCAGGCTGATGCGGCCCGAGGAAAGCACGACAGGCTTGAAGGCGAGATTGATGCCGTAGTTATAGGGAACGATCGTGACGTTGCCGTCACTATCGGTCGTCGAATAGAGCACTTGGCCGCCGGAATTGAAGGTTGCTGCCTGGCCGGAAATGGCAGTCAGGGTCGGCTCCGCCAGCGTCTTGACCACCTTGGCCTGCTCAAGTGCGTTCAGATAGGTCGAAATGTCGTATTTGCCGATCGAGCTCTTGAAGAGGGCGGCGAGACCGCCGCCCACGACCGCGGTAGCGCTATCAGCGCTAGGGGAGCCCAGCTGGGCGACCGAAAGACCCCCCGAATTCGAAACCAGATTGTCGAAGCCGAGCTGCTTCAAAACCTCACGACGAACTTCGGCGATGGTGACCTTCAACGTCACCTGATCTTCGCCTTGGATCTGCAGAAGGTTGACCACCTGCGAAACCTGGCGACCTTCGGCAAACAGTGCCACGGAGCTGTCTCCGCCGGAACCGGTCGCGGTTTCCGTACGTGTCGTGGCCTCGCCGCCTTTCAAGAACACTTGTGCCAGATCCGCGGCCTGGGCTGCATCCTGCGGTGTGCGAACCGTACCCGTTAGCACGATATTGTCCGAGACGATCTCGACCTTGATGCAGGAGTCGGGGATGAAGCGCCGCAAATTAGCTTCCAGGCCCGCGACGTCGCGCTCGATCGCGATATCTAGACTGACGATCTGCTGGCCGTCGGCGCCGAAAATGAAAATGTTCGTCTGCCCTACGGTCTTGCCGAAGAGATAGATACGCCGCGAGCTACGAGTGACTGCATCGGCCATGGAAGGGTCCGACACGAGGATATCGTGGGCATCGACGGGTAGATCGACGACGATCGCCTTCTTCAAGCCGAGTTTCAAGCTGCGATGGGCGCCGGGACCCGTCTGGGTTATCGTCACCATACCGTCGGAATTGGCCCATGCTGCACTCGGGCCGAAGACCGGGGCGAAAGCGCCCGGCACAGCGCCGGTAAACCCGATCGCAAAGGACAAGCACCCTGCCGTCAAGGGCTTCATATGGCGCTTCAGATTGCCCATTCCCATTTCCTTTACTCAGCCTTCGGCGCGCTGCTGCTGTCTGTAACGATAGAGCCTGATTTGATGACTTGGACGAGGGCGTTGCCGTTGTCGCCGCTGAGCAGGTAGTCCGCGGCGCTGGTATCCTGCTCCTCAGCGTCGGCGACGGAGCGCAATGCCAACGACAGCCGGTCGGCCATTTGCTGGGCAACGGCCAGTACCTTGGTCTGGTCGGGGGTCAGCTCCAGCGTTGCCGTGGTGCCGACCACGGCTTTGGAGCCATCTTCCTTTTCCTGGATCTGCTGGTCGATCGCGAGCACGCGCACATTGCTGAGCACGGTCTCGGTCAGATATTTGTCGGCTTCCTTGGACTTGCGGACCATGATGACGTCGACGCGGTCGTTCGGCAGGATGAAGCCGCCGGCACCTGTCGCAACCGAGATTTCGGTTGCGACTGCACGTTTCCCGGAGGGCAGCAGCGAGGACATGATGCGGCTGTTCGAGTCGGCAATCTTTTCCGCGCGGATCGGTTCGCCCTCGAAGATCGGAAGGCGAACGACGGCGCCCTGCATGTCTTTCAGAGCATCGGGCTTGTCGGATTCGGTGATAAAGCCCTGGACGACGCCACTCTGCGGCCATCCCATCCAGTGAACCGCTTTGTCATCCAATCTGGCGCCGACCGGCAGATTGGCGCTGGAGACGAGCACGTTGACAGTCGGCTCCTTCTCGACGACCGACTGAACCTGGGTGACGACGGAACCACGGCCCGCGAGGCTCATCGCCAGCACACCGGCAAGGCCGGCTGCCACGACGGCCACTCCAAGTATCATAAGGCGGGCGGGTTTCATCGAACGTTCCTCGGGGATTCGCGCTATTCGCCCCGGAGAATGGCCCGCAATTGGTATAATTATGGTTAATGAAAGGCTTCGAGTTTAGGTTAACTGAGAATTAACTTGCCGTTACTTCAGTCCTTTAAGTGCTGCCAGGAAAAGCGGCGAAGAGGGAAAGGCCATAAACCCGCCGATCGCGATCGCAATGCCATAGGGGATCTTCTTGGCCATGAGAATAGAGTTTGGCACCGGCAATCCGACGGCAAGGATCAAGTTGGCTTGTGCGCGGATCATGAGGATCAGCAGCGTCGCGGCGCCACCGATCAAGCTGACATAGACAAGGAATTCGAAGAGAGAAGAGTTGAGGCCGAACCATAGTGAGACAGCAGTTAACAGCTTCGCGTCGCCGCCACCCATCACGTTCAACGCGAAGAGTGCAAAACAGGCGGCGAAGACAGCGGCGCCTGCAGCCACGTGCGCGCCGATCGCGGCAAGTGGCAAACCCATTGACAATACGATAGGAAAAAATGCGGCAACAAGAATGACCGAGACCCTGTTCGGGATTGTCATTGTCAAAAGATCCGACAACGCTGCGATAGTCAGGCAGAGCGGGAAAATCAAGAAAACTGTGGCCGCGGTCATGCTCAGTATCTCCTGCAAAAAAAAGGCTCACGGTGCCATTGGTCCGTGAGCCCCTAAGAACAAAATGCGTACCTAGTACGGTCAATCAGGTCGGCGTCTTGCTGCTGATCGTGTTGGACAGGTTGTTGAACATGATGTTCAGTTTGCTGCCCAGTGCAGTTGCGCCGGTGATGAGCGCGACGGAGATCAGCGCTGCGATCAGGCCGTATTCAATTGCGGTCGCGCCGGATTCGTCCTTCAGAAAACGGCTAACAAGCTTGGTCATGGTAACTCCTAACTCCAGTTGATGTTCAGCACGTCCGCCAACTGTTGCCGTTGATCGGATTGCCACAATTTAGCGCGGCCCTATTTCCATCAACTTAAAGAGTAGAGTTACTGCTTCGTAAACGACGACCAACACTTGAGAACGGTAAGTATCCGCTTGCGTCATTGTTTAGAATTTTAGGAAAAAGCTCGTGTGCCGTTTCGTAGTTGAGACTAGGGAAACTTGGGAGTGTCCCGCCGATAGTTCAAAATGGCGCCCAAATAGGCCTCCGTTTATGCAAAGGTTGTCTCCAAATGGCGCGCCAAATCAGGATTGCGGACGCAACAGAAATGGAATTAAAGCTTCATTCACCAATTTTTCTCATGCTGTTTCGTAAAATCGCCGTAACTCTTGAGAGAGAATCAAAATGTTGCCGAGTGGCAAGAGGATTATCCTGGCCAGCTTTCTTGCCGCCGTCGGCTTTAGCGAATCCGCGCTCGCGCAGCAGGATGTTCTGCGGGTCTATATGGACCAGGCGCGCGTTCTGAAGCTCGATCGCCCTGTGAGCAAGGTGATCGTCGGCAATGCCAAGGTTGCGGATGCGACCGTCGCCGATGCAAAAACGATCGTGCTGACCGGACGCAGCTTCGGAACAACCAACCTTGTGCTGCTCGACGTCGACGGCAATGCAATTCTGGACGAAAGCATCCTGGTGTCGATCGACGAAGCAAACACCGTCCGTGTGTTTCGACAAACGGAGCGCTCGGTCCTTTCCTGCACGCCCAATTGCGAACAGCATAGCCAGCAAGGAACCGAAGCTGCGGCGGCAGCTCAATAGTCAGCCGCCATCTCTCGTTCGTCAGCCTTCCGTTAAACTTCTGATCCGGCTTGAAACGGAAAATCAACGATCGCGCCTTACAAAGGTGTAGTCGTCGCTGTCCCCGGATGCATGCCATGAAGGAAGTGGATCAAGTCGCGGACGCAGCCTCCCGCCGCCATAAGCGGAAAGGGCTGCGATTAACCGCCTTTGCGCGCTCCCGTGACGGGGCGGCCGCTATCGAATTCGCGCTCCTTGCCATACCCTATTTCATGGTGGTCTTTGCGATCATCGAGACATTCGTCGCCTTTGCAGGCGAGGAACTCTTGTCCAATGCGGTCGATACCATGAGCCGCAAGATGCGAACCGGACAGATCACGCCGGCAAACACGGATGTGACGGCGTTCAGAACGGCGTTATGTAATGAGATTTCGATCCTGATCGCATGCTCTTCAACGGAAGTGGCCACTCCCAGCAAGCTCTTCATCGACGTCCAGAACTTCTCCACATTTGCGGCTATTCCGGCCACCATACCCAGAACGTCGACCGACACCTATGCGGACATCAAGACATCGGACTTCAAATATCTGCCGGGAGGCTCCGGGACGATCAACATGGTCCGCGCCTATTACCGCTGGCAGGTCATAACCGACCTGATCAGGCCTTACATCACGAACGTCCGCCCGACCGATGGGTCGTCATCATATTTTCTGATGGTCGCCACGACGGCGTTCCAGAATGAGCAGTACCCATAATGGCAGGTCGTGGCGTACTGATCCGGCTTCATCAACTCGCAAGACGCTTCACCGGCGACCGGCAGGGCGTCGGCGCGATCGAGTTCGCCATCCTGTTCCCGATCCTGGTGATGCTCTACATCGGTGCGTTCGAGATCACGATCGGCCTCAGCATGAGCAAGCGGGCAAGCCGCGCAGCCGGCATGATCACGGATATCGTGACGCAGCAGAAAAGCGTAACCAAGTCGTGGCTTGCCGATATGCCCTCGGTCGCCTCCGCAGTGTTCGTGCCATATGGTTCGACCGGCCTTACGATCAAGATCACCGGAATTTCTCTCGACAGTGCCGCAAATCCGACGGTGGCATGGTCATGGGCGCAGGATGGCAGTCGTCCCTACGTCGTGAATTCCGCCACGACGGTGCCGACCGATATGAAGAAGGCCGATATCTTTCTGGTTCGGACCGAACTGAGCATCCCTTATAAGCTGTTCCTATTTGCACCCAACCTGGTGCCGAATGACAGCACGATCACCATCAGCCGCAGTTACTTCTATCTCCCCCGTGTGGACAGCTCCGTTGCCTGCAGCGATTGCTGACGCCCCGAGCTCGTTTGCCAAGTCCGCTCTGCCGTTATAAGGCTTGCGGAGCGGACCGCGATGGGCGGGCCGACGAATTTCTGTCGCTGGGTGGAGCATGGCGCGAGCCTTTCTTTTTGTTCTGGATTCGTTTGGTGTCGGCGGGGCACCGGATGCGGCTGCCTATGGTGACGAGGGCGCCGATACGCTGGGACACATCGCGGAATTCTGTGCGGTAGGTGCTGGTGATCGCGAGGGGTTGCGCTCCGGCCCCCTGCAGCTTCCGAACATGTCGGCTCTTGGTCTGGTCCATCTCGCGAAGGCGGCGTCTGGCCGCTTCCCGGCCGGGATGCCGGTGCCGGAGAAGGTCTACGCGATGTTCGGCTCAGCGATCGAAGTCTCGCGCGGCAAGGATACTCCGTCCGGCCATTGGGAGATCGCGGGGACGCCGGTGACTTTCGACTGGGGTTATTTTCCGACTGAAGGCGACGCCTTCCCACAGCCACTCGTCGAGGCGCTCTGCAGGGCGGCCGAGGTTCCGGGGATTCTCGGCAATTGCCACGCCTCCGGCACTGATATCATTGCCCGGCTTGGCGAAGAGCATATCCGGACCGGGAAACCGATCTGCTACACCTCGTCCGACTCCGTCTTCCAGGTTGCCGCACACGAGACGCATTTCGGCCTCGACAGGCTGATGACCTTCTGCACGATCGCCCGCGCCCTGCTGGACCACTATAACATCGGCCGCGTTATCGCCCGGCCATTTGTCGGGGAAACCGCTTCCAAGTTTCAGCGGACCGGAAACCGGCGCGATTTTTCAGTGCCGCCGCCGGAGCCGACACTGCTTGACCGGTTGGTCAAGGAAGGCCGCAAGGTCCATGCCATTGGCAAGATCGGTGATATCTTTGCGCATAAGGGGGTATCCCGGGTGGTCAAGGCGAATGGCAATGAAGCGTTGATGGACGCCAGCCTTGCGGCCATGGATACTGCCGAGGATGGCGACCTGGTTTTCACAAACTTTGTCGATTTCGACATGGTCTATGGCCATCGTCGGGATGTAGCGGGCTATGCCGCAGCACTCGAGGCCTTTGACGCCAGGCTGCCGGAAGTTGGCGGCAAGCTGAAGCCTGGCGACCTCGTCATCCTGACTGCCGATCACGGCTGCGACCCGACGTGGCGTGGCACGGATCATACACGCGAGCGCGTACCGATCATTGCCTACGGGCCAGGACTGCGTTCTCGCGATATCGGCATACGCGCCACTTACGCGGACATCGGCGAGACGATCGCCCGCCATTTGCGCATCCCGATGGGGGCGCATGGGAGAAGTTTTCTATGACATCGCATTTGAAGAAGGTCGAGTTGCATTGCCACCTGGAAGGGGCAGCGCCACCGGCGCTGACCTTGGCGCAGGCCCGGAAATACAACATCGACATCGGCCGTTACCTGGCCGATGGTACGTATGTCTGGCATGATTTCGCAAGTTTTCTGGAATGCTACGACAAGGTCTCCGAGGTCTACAAGACTGAGGAGGACTATGCGTTGCTGACGGAGACCTATCTTGAGGAGCTCGCCGCGATCGGAACGATCTACAGCGAGCTGATCGTATCTCCTGATCACGGCAAGCGGATCGGGCTTGGTGCCGATGCTTACATCGAGGGTGTGTGCGAAGGTATTCTCCGTGCCAAGGCAAAATGTGGCATCGAAGCGCGCTTGATTGTTACAGGAGAGCGTCATTTCGGCCCGGAAAGCGTCATTGGCGCCGCCGAGTACGCGGCCAAGGCAAAGAATCCCCTTATTACCGGCTTCAATCTCGCCGGCGAGGAACGGATGGGGCGGGTTGCCGACTACGCGCGTGCGTTTGACATCGCACGCGATGCGGGGCTTGGCCTCACCATCCACGCGGGCGAAGTGTGCGGAGCCTTCAGCGTCGCCGATGCGCTCGACATCGTCCGGCCCTCGCGCGTCGGTCATGGCGTGCGAGCAATCGAGGACATGGATCTTGTCAAGCGGCTCGCTGATCTCGGAACGGTGCTGGAAGTGTGTCCCGGCTCCAATATCGCGCTGAAGGTCTTTCCGGATTTCTCATTGCACCCGCTGCGAAAACTAAAAGAAGCCGGCGTACGCGTGACGATCAGTTCGGATGACCCGCCGTTCTTTCACACGTCGCTGAAGCGTGAATACGAGCTGGCCGCCGATGCCTTTGGCTTCAGCGACGCCGCAATTGATGAGATGACGCGAACCGGTATTGCGGCAGCCTTCGTCGACGAGGCGACACGCCAAGCGCTTTTTGCCCGGATGTGATCGACCCGCCCTGGGGATCGGCGTTGCAAAATGGCCTCCGCTCTTGCGGTGAAGGCAATTTCCATGGAAGAAACATCCGATAAGAACAACGATGGAAAGGGCTCGGCCATGGACGGCGTAACGGTCATCGATCACCCGCTTGTGCAGCACAAACTCACGATCATGCGGCGCAAGGAGACATCGACCGGAAGTTTCCGTCGGCTCCTGCGCGAAATCTCGACGCTGCTCTGCTACGAAGTGACCCGCGATCTGGAGCTTACGATGGAGACCATCGAGACGCCCCTGCAGACGATGGAATCGCCGATCCTCGAAGGCAAGAAGCTTGTCTTCGCCTCGATCCTGCGCGCCGGCAACGGTCTTCTCGAAGGCATGCTGGATCTCGTGCCGTCGGCGCGCGTGTCGCATATCGGCGTCTACCGCGACCACGAAACGCTGCAGCCTGTCGAATATTACTTCAAGGCGCCGGAGGATGTCGCCGAGCGCCTGATCATCGTCGTCGATCCCATGCTTGCCACCGGCAATTCCTCGATTGCCGCGATCGACAAGCTCAAGGAGCGGGGCGCGCGCAACATCCGCTTCCTCTGCCTTCTGGCCGCACCCGAGGGCATCAGGAACTTCCGTGAAGCGCATCCGGATGTTCCCGTATTTACGGCCTCGATCGACAGCCATCTGAACGAGAAGGGCTACATCGTGCCCGGCCTCGGTGATGCCGGCGATCGCATGTACGGCACGAAATAATTCACAATCCGTTTACCCAATCGATGCAGTTGATGGCCCGGACAAGCTTGCCGGGCCATTTGCTTTGCCGGCATTAGCAACTTGTCAGCAATTATGGCGTAGCACCTGTAAGCATGGCCACGCATGACGCGGGGTTTATACAGGAAGGATTTCTGTCCCGATGCTCGTGCGTACCGTCATTTTTGCAAGCGTCGCTGCGGTGCTTGCAACACAGATACCCACCCTCGTGGGAAAGCGTAGCAGCGAAACGGTCACGTCGGCCAACTTCGTCACCGGCGCCGCCGAAGAGCTGCCTGCCGCGACCGCCAATGGCGGCACAATGCGCCTGCAGGCCGATGCCCAGGGACACTATTCCGGAGACTTCAGAATCAACGGTCGACAGGTGCAGGGTCTGATCGACACCGGTGCAACTTATGTCGCTCTCAACGAGAGCTTCGCCCGACGGCTCGGCTTTACCGGCAACCAGCTTGATTTCCGCTACTCGGTCAACACCGCCAACGGCACCACAAAGGCTGCGCACGTGATGCTGGATCGGGTCGAAATCGGCGGTATTCGCGTTCGCGATGTGGAGGCCTTCGTCCTGAAGGATGAAGCCCTTTCCTCCACCCTTGTCGGGATGAGTTTCCTCAAGAAGCTTGCCTCCTATTCCGTTGCAGACGGATCCCTCAGTTTGAAACAATAGGCGTCAGGACGTCGGCGACCGATCGGTGCTTCTTGCCTCATCGGCGGTCCGCGCACTCTCCCTTGTGCCGGAGACAATGATCTCCAGGACCTCGTGCTCGTCCGTGTTCTTGACGTAGCGGTCGCCCACATACTCGCCGCGCTTGAGAACCATGACGCGATCGCCGACGGCAAAAATGTCGACCAGACGATGCGAGATAATGATCTGGGCAACGCCTTGCTTCTTCAGCTCCAGCATGGTTTCCAGCAGCCGCTCGGTGGCCATTACCGAAAGGTTGGCAGTCGGCTCGTCGAGGATCACGACGCGCGGCTCAAATGAGATCGCGCGGGCGATCGCCACGGATTGCTGTCGGCCACCCGACAGGCTCTCGACCTTCTGATAGACGGAATTCACGTCGACCTTGAGCCGTTTCAGAACGCTGTCCGCCTCGGCATACATCTTCCGCCGGTCGACGAACGGGCCCCTGAGCGGCCAGCGGCCAAGAAAGATGTTCTGGCCGACATCCATGTTCCCGCAGAGCGCGAAGTCCTGATAGATCATCTCGATTCCTGCGTCGCGGCTCTCGTGCGGGCTCTTGAAGTATACTGGTTGCCCGGCAACCAGGATTTCGCCGGAATCGCGCTGATAGGCGCCGGTTAGGATCTTCATCAGCGTCGACTTGCCGGCCGAATTGTCCCCGACCAGGCCGAGGATCTCGCCGGGATAGAGTACGAGATCGACCTTGCGGAGTGCTTGCACGGCGCCGAACGCCTTTTCGATGCCCCGCATTTCCACGATCGGCTGTAAGGGCTGCGCGTCAGCCATGGAGGCGTTCTCCGGTTGGGACAGCCGCCGCGAAACGGGCCCGCAGGCGCGCGAAGAGATTGGCCTGGCGCACCCAAATGTCGATCAGCACTGCCACGATGAGGATGACCCCAATGAAGACATTGATCCAGTGCTGCGGCATGCTGAAGCCCTGGACATTGAGCTGCAGGAGCGCGCGAACGAGCGTGATCACGGCCGCACCGGCAAGTGAGCCGATCATCGTGCCGTAACCGCCGAAGATCGATCCGCCGCCGATGATGACGGAGGCAATGGCATCAAGCTCTCGGAACTGGCCGGCAACCGGGTTGAAGCTACGAAAGTAAGCAACGTTGATAATGCCGGCCATGGTCGCGCAGAGCGCTGCCAGCATCAGCGAGATGAAACGCACGCGGTTGGTGTTGATGCCGGCGTAAGCGGCTGCGCGGACGTTGCCGCCAGCGGCGCAGACCTTCAGTCCAAATGGTGTGTAGGCGAGCACGATGCCGGCGACGAGGGCAACGAAGAACATGAAGATCGTCTGTATGCTGACGACCTCGGCTAGCGTGCGGATGATGCCCGACGGCAGCAAAAGGCCGAAATGCAGGAGAACGTCGTTCAGTTTGCGGCCAAGTAGATTGTAGCCTTCGGGCCAGCCGGTCAGTTGCTGGCCGGCGACAAACCAGGCGGCGAGGCCTCTGGCAATGTAGAACATGCCGAGCGTAGCGATGAAGGCCGGCAGCTTGAAGCCGACCGTGACGACGGCATTGACGAGGCCAGCAGCTGTCCCGGCAAGCAGGCCCATTGCCACCGCGGTGAGTGGATCGGCGCCCAGTACCTTCAGGAAATAGGCGGCGGTGCTGCCGGCAAGCGCAAGCACGGCCCCGACGGAGAGATCGATATCCCCGGCAGCAATGACATAGGTAAGCCCGACGGTGATCAGGGCCAGTTCCGTGTAGTTCAGCAGGATCGCAAAGGTGTTGGGCAGGTTCCACCAGTAGTCCGGCCTCAGCGCCAGGCCGGTCAGCCAGAGTACCATAGTCAGGATGATGGCCAGCGCGTCACGCCGCGCGAGGAATTTACCGAGCCCCGTGGCCGAGAGCGCCAGGTCGGTCGCCATCGCCCCTTTGGTCTGGACACCTTCCAGGGCCACGCCGCCGGTCTCGTAGGCCGGCGGCGGCGGTTGGCTGCGGAGCCAGGCCCAGAACCGGGCAGCGATCTGGCGTCGAATGAGGAAGGGCTCGATAAGAACGGCCGTGACAAGAAGCAGGCCCAGGAAAACCAGTACGGCACCGGCAGGCAAGGTGAACCTGGCGCCCACGGCAACGTTCTCTCCATCGATAACGACGGTCCGCGTGATCGGCCAGCCTTCACGCAACACCTTGTCGATCAGCACAACGACTGCGGCGCCAAGGCAAGACCCGAACACCCGCCCACGCCCGCCGAGGATCGATGCACCGCCGATGACGACAGATGCGATAACGGTAAGTTCCCAACTGACGCCGTAAAGAGGAGTGACACCCTTGTCCTGCGCCGCTGCCAGGAGAGCAGAAAGCGTCGCACAAAGTGACGAGAGCAGATAGGCGCGAATGCGCACCCACCGCGTATTGATGCCCGCATAGGCCGCGGCCTGCTCGTTGCCGCCGGTCGCGAAGGTCTCATAGCCCCAGCGGGTCTTCGCAAGCACATAGGCACCGACAACAGCGACCACGAGGAAGATCGCGATCTGGTTATTGAAACCGAGGGCGTTGATCTCTCCGAGATGAAAGAAGAACGGATAGTCTTTCGCCTTGCCGGAATAGTAGATTGCCTGACCGTGTGTAAGCGCGAGAACGAAGCCGCGACCGATGAAAAGCATCGTCAGCGTTGCGATGAAGGCAGGCACTCTGAGGATCGTTACAAGGATGCCGTTGAGGAGGCCAATTGCTGTGCCAAGCAGCAAACAGAAGATCGCGGACCCGATGACGCCGAAGTCGAGAACGTTCGATGCGAACAGCCTGGCAAAAACTACGGCGATCAGGCCGTAAGTGGAGCCGACAGAAAGATCGAGATCCTTATTGGCGATGACAAAGGTCATGCCGACCGCGATGATCCCGACGCGGGATGTATCGCGAAAAAGTGCGTGAAGAGCCTCCGTAGACCCAAAAAAGGCCGGATTGACGAGAGCCCCGCCGAGGTAGAGCAGGGCGAGAAATATCAGTAGCCCAGCCTCCCAGCCGCCGACGAGCTGAGGCGGTGCATGGCCTAGCGATGTCGTCGTTGGCGCCATGGTTTCTACCGATCAATCTTGCCGTCGCGATGCGGGAGGCTTTAGTCATCCCGCATCGATCTCAGGCGTTTCGAACCGTTAGTTCTCGAAGCGCTTGCCAACTTTTGCGACGTTCTCCTTCGTCACCAATTGGGCACGCGTGTCCAGGTTGGCGGCGGAAATGCCGCGATCGATCTGGAGATAAAGCTGCATGACAGGCCAGAAGCCCTGCAGGAAGGGCTGCTGTCCCAGCGATCCGGTCAGGTTTCCAGCGGCGATCCCCTCCTGCTGTGCCGGGCCGAGGTCGAAACCAAAGGCGCAGAACTTACCGGTCTTGCCCATCTGTGCGACTGCCTTAACGAGCGGTGGCGTGAAGACGTTGTTGGCCGTGAAGGCGCCGACTGCATCGCCGCGGGACTCAAAGAGCGAAACAAGCGCGTTGACGGGATCATTCGGATTCGTATCGATGCCGACATTCTCCGGCCCGGCATCGACCTTGAAGGCGTCGAGCTTGCCGGCATCCTTCAGCGTCTTGACGATGGCGTTAAAGGCGGCCGTCACGCGATTGTTGACCTCGATGTTGCCCATCGCGGTCGACGACGGCAGGAGGATCGAGCCGCTGGTCGCACCGCTGTCCAGCACGCACTTGGCAAGCGCCTCGCCGCCGATTGCCGCAGCTGACGCATCCTGGCCGGTATGACTAATTCCACTGCGGTGCAGGATGGTCGCATCGAACGAGTTGGTTGTGGCGATCGGTATGCCGGCCTTCTCGGCAGCCTTGACGATGTCGTTGTAGGCGCCGACCTGCGGCGTCGTCATGATGATGCCGTCGATTGTCGGGTCCTGAACGATCTGGTTCAGGATCTCGATCTCGCGCGCCGGATCGTCGACCGGTGATTCCGAGCCGAGCAACAAAATCTTGGCACCGATCATGTTGCCGGCGACGGTTGCACCGACATAGACGGGGTCAAAAAAGCCATTGCCGGCCGTATGCGTCACGATCGCGAAGGTCAAATGACCATCAGCCGAATGGAAGTTTTTCGTCTCGGGCGCTTCCTTGGCAGCTGCGGCAAAATCGTAGCCGCCAACAGCTTTCTCAACGCCGCCCGACTGCGCAAATGCATGCGTAGCGCTCAGCGACAGTACCGCAGCCGACGCCGCGTACAGCAAAGTCCGCCTCATGATTAGTCCTCCCTTTGAGCAAAGGGAGGAAGCCGTTCGGGCGCAATTTATAGAGAGCAAAGGCCCGAAGGCTTCCTCCCATGCGCTAATATTCTGCGCAATTCCGATGCAAGTAAACGGTCAACTCATCGTAGAGGTGAATTTGTTCGCCTCGTAAGCACCTCAAGGTGGTTTTTGTTGGGAAATAGCCGCCGAAGTCGTGTTTGGCGCCTCCAAAGCGCCATGGGTGTAACTCCGGCACTGCCGTCTTGCTTTCCTGTTGAAGGAGGATGCTCTCGTTCACGCTTGCCAAGGAGGCTCTCAGCCTCGGGCAATAGCCACGATGCGCTCGCAAACGACAGCCGGGATTGCAGGCTCCTCTTCGCCGATCCTGTAGTTGGCAGAAAGGACAGCGATTGCCGCATCTGCCGCGTCCTCGCTGGCGGCATGCACCAATGCGATCGGATCACCTTTTTCGACGCGGGTGCCGAGCGGCAGGATGTCGGATACACCAACGCGGTGATCGATCCTGTCGTCGGGATGGCGTCGTCCGCCGCCGAGATCGACGACGGTCATGCCGATTTCCCGTACGTCGCAGCCGGAAAGCCAACCGGACTGAGGTGCCCGAACCGCTTTCGTTACTGGCGCTTTGACGAGGTATTTATCCGGCTCTTCTAAAAGATCCGACGGGCCGCCGAGCAGGTGAACCATGCGGGCGAAATTTTCGGCCGCCTTGCCTGTGGAAATGGCATCCGCGGCCTTCGTTTCACCTTCCTGAAGCGACGAAACGACACCTGATTTCATCAGCATCTCGGCCGCGAAAGCCAGAACGGCTGCCTCGAGCCGCGTATTCTTTTTCCTGCCAGCCAGAAATTCCAGACAATTGCGGATCTCGACGGTGTTTCCCGCGGCATCGGCGAGTGGCTGGTTCATGTCCGTGATCAGCGCCGAGGTTTTCATGCCTGCGCTATTGGCGACATCGACGAGTGCCCGTGCCAGCATCTCTGCGTCTTTCGGCTCGGCCATGAATGCGCCCGTGCCGACCTTGACGTCGAGCACCAGGGTCTGCAACCCGGCCGCCAGCTTCTTCGAAAGAATGGAGGCGGTGATGAGAGGGATGGAATCGACTGTCGCCGTGACATCCCGAACCGCGTAGAGCTTGCCGTCCGCAGGCGCAAGGGCTCCGGTCTGGCCGATGATGGCGCAGCCCACATCCTTCACGACCTTGCGGAAGAGCATGGCGTCAGGGGTGATGGTATAGCCGGGAATAGCCTCGAGCTTGTCCAGTGTCCCGCCGGTATGGCCAAGACCACGACCTGATATCATCGGAACGGCCAGTCCGCAGGCTGCCGCGATCGGTGCCAGCATCAGCGAGACATTGTCGCCGACGCCACCTGTCGAGTGCTTGTCGGCGATCGGTCGGTCGGTGTCTGCCCAGCTCAGCATGTCGCCCGAGTGCGCCATCGCAAGCGTCAGAGCCACGACCTCGTCGCGCGACATGCCCTTGAACCAGACCGCCATGGCGAAGGCGCCGATCTGCCCCTCGGAGAGCTGACCGGACGCAAGCGCGGCAATGAACGATTGGATATCCTCTTTGGAAAGCGTTCCGCCGTTTCGTTTCTGGCGGATGATCTCCTGCGGGATCATCTCAATAGCTCGAAGCGACGGCGGCTGCGGATTGCGTGCCGCTGAGAACGGCAAGAATGTCGTCGAGCAACCCCGATGCGCCGAAACGGAAGGTGGATGGCATCGGCCAGTCGGGTGCCATGATCGTTTCTGCAAGGCTCAGATAAAGCGCTGCATCTGCCACCGAACCGATACCGCCTGCCGGCTTGAAGCCGACCTTTCGGCCACTCTGGCGGATGACCCGCAACATGATGTCGGCCGCTTCCAGGGTCGCATTGGTGGAGACCTTGCCCGTGGAGGTCTTAATGAAGTCGGCACCCGCTTCAATCGCGAGTTCGGAGGCGCGACGGATCAGCGCCGCGTCCTTGATTTCGCCGGTCTCGAGAATGACCTTCAGCACGATCGGATCCTTGCACTCGGCACGGACGGCGGCAACCATGTCGGTGACGGCCTTGCCGCTACCGGTCATGAACTTGCGATAGGGGATGACGAGGTCGATTTCATCGGCGCCATCGGCAATCGCCTCGCGGGTTTCGGCGGCAACGTCGGCCACCTCCATCTCGCCCGACGGGAAGTTGACCACCGTCGCAATCCGCACCGGATGGCCTGTGCCGAGTACGGCGCGAGCGCGAGCGACGAAGCGCGGCCAGATGCAGATCGCTGCCGTGTTGCCATAGGGGGTCTGGGCCCGGGCGCATAGCGCGTCGATCTGCGCCTCGGTGCAATCGTCCTTGAGGTTCGTGAGATCGAGGAGGGAGAGGGCGACGGCGGCCGTTTCCTTGCTGGAATGGTTGGTCATTGTTCGCGTTCTCCTGCAATCATTTCTTTCAGTATGGCGGCGAGGCGAGCTCCGCCGATCGGAGCCATATCCTTGGTCTCCTCATGGCTCAGTTCGCCGCCGGTCATGCCCGCTCCATAGTTGGTGATTACCGACGCTGCTGCAACCCTTAAGCCCAGCATTCGTGCGATAATGACCTCCGGTACCGTCGACATCCCGACCGCGTCTGCACCGAGGATGCGGGCCATGCGGATTTCGGCCGGTGTTTCGAAGCTCGGGCCGGAGAACCACATATAGACGCCTTGCGACAAGGGGATGCCAAGCGTCTCGGCGGCCTTGCGCATCCTGTCGGCAAGGTCCGTATCGTAGGCACTGGTCATTCCGACAAAGCGGCGGTCGCTCTCCTCGCCGATCAGCGGATTCATGCCGGAATAGTTTATGTGGTCGGTGATCTGCATCACCGAGCCGGGCGGCATGTCGTCCCGCAGCGAACCCGCGGAATTGGTCAGGATCAGGGTCCCGATACCGAGTTCCTTCAGGACTTCGATCGGCAGTCGCATCGCGCCTGCGTCACCTTTCTCGTAGAAATGAACTCGGCCGGACAACATCACCACAGGTACACCGCCAAGCGAACCGGCGACGACTTCTCCGGCATGGCCGGAGACAGCGCTGACCGGGAAGCCCGGCAAGTCATGATAAGGGATGCGGTGCGCGTCCTTCAGCTCGCCGACCAGCGAACCGAGGCCCGAACCAAGCACGATGCCCACGCGAGGCGAAAGACCGCCGAGCTTGCCGGCAAGGACATCGAGAGCGACACTCATCAAAGTTCAGTCTCGAAGCTGAAGGGCAGTAGTTCTTCCATAGTCATCGTCTTCTTCACGCCGACCTCATCGCAAAGATAGATCTTCGTGTCCTTGGAAGCGAACTCCGAGATTTTCTGCCGGCAGCCGCCGCAGGGCGGGCAAAGCGGCAGTTTCTCGGCGATGACAGCCATTTCGACGATCTTCTTGGCGCCACCCATGATCATGGCACTGATGGCGGTCGGCTCCGCACACCAACCCTGCGGGAAGGACAGGTTTTCGATGTTGGCGCCGGTATAAACCTTGCCGTCCTCGGCGCGGATCGCCGCGCCGACGGGGAACTTCGAGTAGGGAGCATGAGCGAAGGCCATGGCTCCGCGAGCGGCCTCGAAAAGATCGTGGGACATGTTCTCAACGCTCCTTCGTATAGGGGACACCACCCGCCTTCGGCGGGATCGCCACGCCGATGAAGCCGGCGAGCAGGACGCAGGTCAGGATATAGGGCAGTGCCTGGAAGATCTGCACCGGAACTTCGCCGATCAGAGGAACGTGCTTGCCTTGCATGAAGTTTGCCAGCGCATCGAGGAAGCCGAAGAGCAGGCAGGCGAACATGACGGGCACCGGCTTCCATTTCGCGAAGACCAGCGCCGCAAGTGCGATGTAGCCTTTACCGGCCGACATGTCCTTGATGAAGGCCGCCGACTGCGCGATCGCCAGATAGGTTCCGGAGAAGCCGCAGAGGATACCTGCGCACATGACAGCGCGATAGCGCAGCCAGCTTACCGAAATGCCCGCCGTATCGACCGCGCCCGGATTCTCGCCGACGGCGCGCAGTCGCAGGCCGAAGCGCGTGCGATAGAGAATCCACCAGGAAAGCGGGACCGCGAGGAAGGCGAGATAGGTCAGGATGTTGTTGCCCGAGATCACGTTGGCGTAAAGCGGACCGATGATCGGAACTTCGCGGATGGCATCGGCGCCAGGTAGCGCGATCGGCACAAAGCGAGCCTCGGGAAGCAGCTGCGGCGTGCGGCCGCCCTGGCCGAACCATGCGCCGCCGAGAACGATCGTGATACCGGCGACGAAGAAGTTGATCGCCACACCCGAGATGATCTGGTTGCCGCGGTTGGTGATCGAGGCGAAGCCGTGCACGAGGCTGAGCGCCACGGAGCAGACGATGCCGGCGCCGAGGCCGAGCCATGGCGAACCGGTCAGATAAGCGACGCAGGCCGCTGCAAATGCCGAGCCGAGCATCTTGCCCTCGAGGCCGATATCGAAGATGCCGGCCCGCTCGGAAAACAGCCCTGCCAGCGCCGTGAAGATCAGCGGGATCGACAGGCGGATCGTGGAGCTCAGGACGCTGATGAAGATGTCATAATAATCCATCGTCCGTTCCCCTCACGCGGCTTTGAACTGTTGGTAGACGCGAACCATCGCGGGGCGGAACATATATTCGAGCGCGCCGGCAAAGAGGATGACGAGCCCCTGGATCACCAGGATCATTTCGCGCGTGATGTTGGGCATCTCGAAGGAGATCCAGTCACCACCCTGGTAGAGGATGCCGAAGAGGATCGCGGAGAAGATGATCCCGACCGGGTGATTTCTCCCCATCAACGACACGGCAATACCGACGAAGCCGGCGCCGCCGACGAACTCCACCTGCAGACGCGCAGAAGATCCCATGACCGGGTTCAGCGCCATCATGCCGGCAAGCGCGCCGGACAGCAGCATGGCAATCATGACGATACGGGCGTAGGGGATGCCGGCATAGGCAGCAGCGCTCTGGCTGACGCCGAGTGTGCGCATCTCGAAGCCGAGCTTGGTGCGCCAGATCAGCAGCCAGACGAAATAGGCGGCAGCAAGCGCGATGAGGAACGAGACGTTGAAGGGGGCTGCGCCAAGCTTGGCGCCGAACATGTTCATCAGCCAGCCGAGCTTCGGCAACTGTCCGCCTTCAAGGAAGGTTCGCGTTTCCGGAGCCATCTTGCCGGGCACGATCAGCACATGCACCAGCAAATACACCATCAGCGCCGCGCCGATGTAGTTGAACATGATCGTGGTGATGACGATGTGGCTGCCGCGCTTTGCCTGCAGGAAGGCGGGGATGAAGGCCCAGGCGGCGCCGAAGAGGCCGGCACCCACCACGGCAACCGGCATTGTCACGTACCACGGGACATAGTGGTCGAGCGCCAGCGCCACCAGTGCGCAGCCGAGACCGCCAAGATAGGCCTGGCCTTCCGAACCGATGTTGAACAGGCCAGCATGAATGGCAACAGCAACGGAGAGGCCGGTGAAGATGAAGCTCGTCGCGTAGTAGAGCGTAAAGCCGATGCCTTCGCCGCTGCCGAGCGCGCCCTCGATCAGCAGTGACAGGGCCGCTAGCGGGCTCTCCCCGATCAGCCAGACGACGAAGCCGGAGATCAGGAAGGCGACGAGCAGGTTCAACAGCGGGATGAGCCCGTAGTTGATCCAATTTGGAAGTGGAACGGAAGCAGTGCTCATCAAGGCCTCACGCGGCAATGCCGGCCATCATCAGGCCGAGGGTCTGTTCACCGGCATCGGGCGTCTTCTCGCCGACGACGTGGCCGGCAAACATGACAAGGATACGGTCTGAAAGGGCGCGGATTTCATCGAGTTCGACAGAGACGAGCAGGATCGCCTTGCCAGCGTCGCGCATCTCGATGATCCGGCGGTGAATGAATTCGATGGCGCCGATATCGACGCCGCGGGTCGGCTGGCCGATGATCAGCGCCGTCGGATCGCGCTCGATTTCGCGCGCTACGACGATCTTCTGCTGGTTGCCGCCGGAGAAGTTAGCGGTCTTCAGCCGAGGATTCGGCGGACGGATGTCGTATTTTTCGATCTTCTCCATCGCGTCCTTGCGGATCGCGTCGAGGTCGAGCAGCGGACCCTTGCTGTAGCCGGGATTGCGATGGTAGCCGAGAACGGAATTCTCGTATTCCTCGAATTTCAGCACCAGCCCCATGTGATGCCGGTCTTCCGGAATGTGGGCAAGACCAAGCTCGCGCAGCCGCGCCGGATCGGCCTTGTCGATCGGATGACCGTCGAGGAAAATCTCGCCGGAATGCGGCTTGCGGATACCTGATATCGCCTCCAGTAGCTCGGACTGCCCATTGCCGGCGACGCCGGCAATGCCGACAATCTCGCCGGCGCGGACATCGAAGGAGACGTTGTCGACCATGGTAACGCCGCGATTGTCCTTAACGGTCAGGTTACGGGCCGACAGGATCACCTTGCCCGGATTGGCTTCACCCTTCTGTACGCGCAAAAGCACGCGGCGGCCGACCATCAGTTCGGCAAGCTCCTCGACCGTCGTCTCGGATGTCTTGCGGGTTGCGACCATCTCGCCGCGGCGCATGACCGATACCGTGTCGGTGATCGCCATGATCTCGCGCAGCTTGTGGGTGATCAGAATGACGGTCTTGCCCTGGTCGCGAAGGACGCGAAGGATCTTGAAAAGATGGTCCGCTTCAGCAGGAGTGAGCACACCCGTCGGCTCGTCGAGGATCAGGATCTCGGCGCCGCGGTACATGGCCTTCAGGATTTCGACGCGTTGCTGCAGCCCGACCGGAAGCTCTTCGATCAACGCATCCGGATTGACTTCGAGGCCGTAGTCCTTCTCCAGGCGTCGCAATTCGGCGCGCGCGGAAGAAACGCCCCTGGCGAGCAGCGCGCCGCCCTCGGCGCCGAGCATGACGTTCTCGAGCACCGTGAAATTGTCGACCAGCATGAAGTGCTGGTGCACCATCCCGATCCCGGCCGCGATCGCAGCCTGGCTGTCCTTGATGGTGACGGGATTGCCGTTGACGCGGATTTCGCCGGCGTCGGCATGATAGAATCCGTAGATGATCGACATCAAGGTCGATTTGCCGGCACCGTTTTCCCCGATGATGCCGTGAATCGTGCCCTTGGCGACGGTAAGATTGATGTCCTTGTTGGCGTGAACGGCACCGAATTTCTTGTCGATGCCCACAAGTTCGATAGCGGGCGTGTCTGTCACAGCAGGCTCCAAATACGAAAAGGGCGTATGGCGAAAAAACTCCGCCATACGCCCGTCTCAGTCACGGATCACTTCGGGCAAGCGTTGTCCGTCGTGTAGTCGTGAACCTTGACGGTTCCCGCGATGATGCCTTCCTTGGCCTTGTCGAGCGCAGCCTGCATTTCAGGCGTGATCAGGGCCTTGTTGTTCTCGTCCACGGCGGCGGCGACGCCGTCTTCCTTGACGCCGAGCGCCAGGACGCCAGCCGTGAACTTGTCAGCCTTGACGTCGCTGAAGCCGTTGTAGACGGCGAGGTCGACGCGCTTGACCATCGAGGTGAGGACGGAGCCCGGGTGAAGGTGGTTCTGGTTGCTGTCGACGCCGATCGAGAGCTTCTTGTTGTCGGCAGCCGTCTGCAGGACGCCGAGGCCGGTGGCACCTGCTGCAGCGTAGATGACGTCAGCGCCCTGATCGATCTGGTTCTTGGTGAGCTCGCCACCACGGACCGGGTCATTCCAGGCAGCCCCCGTCGTGCCGGTCATGTTCTGGAACACCTCGATATCGGACTTGACGGAGCGTGCGCCCTGCTCATAGCCACATTCGAACTTACGGATCAGCGGAATGTCCATGCCGCCGACGAAGCCGACCTTGCCGGTCTTCGAAGCGAGGCCTGCGAGAGTGCCAACGAGGAAGGAACCTTCTTCTTCCTTGTAGACGACAGAACGGACGTTCGGCTTGTCGACAACGGCGTCAACGATGACAAATTTGGTGTCGGGGAACTCAGCTGCGACCTTCTCGATGGCCGAGGTCCACGCAAAGGAGACAGCGATAACTGGGTTGAAGCCGCGGCTCGCGAAGTTGCGGATCGCCTGCTCGCCCTGGGTGTCGCCGGTCGGCTCGAAGTCGCGATAAGCGATCCCGGTTTCTTTCTTGAATTTCTCAGCGCCATTGAAGGCTGCTTCGTTAAAAGACTTATCGAACTTCCCGCCGGTGCCGTAAACGAGCGCCGGCTTGACATCGGCGGCCAGCGCCGTCGTGGACATTGCAGCCACGCCCAGGAGAGTCAGAAGGGATTTTTTCATGAGTTGCAGCCCTATTGTTTCTATTTGTTTGGGTCCTCCCGCAAGCCTGTTTCAGGCGTGTCTGCGGAACCACCGACCTCCCCCCGGAGGCCTGGCTGGGCGCATCCTTGCATGGCTCAAAAAAAAATTCACGAGAAATTTTTCGGCTGGTAAAAATTTGCCGCAATTGCCAAAAATCAGCTCAGGCGGGCTGATTTTTGAACAAAATCATCGTTGGGTTGCGGTTTTTGTAGTCAGTCGGGCAGTCAAAATTGGTCTGATGCTGAGCCGAAGTCTTCGTTCAAATTCCGGGCCAAGGCCATTTGTTATGCCGCAAAGCGGCCGGCCACCGGCGACTTCTTGTAACCCGCCATCCACAACAGCAGCGACAGAACCAGAAACACGGCGAAGGCGGGCTGGAGCATCAGCCACTGGAAGGCAAGCGTGTAAAAGCGCGGATGGATATAGTAGGCGATGGTCGATTGCAGCGTTTCCAGCGAGGAAGGGCTGAGATCCTGCCACGCGTCGCCCATCGGCGTGACGACAACGGAAGATGCGGCAACGGACTGGATGGAATCGATCGTTCCGGCAATGACGGCAACGGCCAGCGCAACAAGACTTGCCAAACGCAAAAGGAAACGCATCGATCTCTCCGGCTACCAAACGCGCCGAGCATTTTGCCCGACCAGCCGCGCCATTTGCACCTACAACAAATCATAGTAGCTGGCGGGTGGGACTGCAATGGAGGGCTTGGCCGCACTTTTACTGGAAGAAGTCAAAAAACTGTTAGATTTGGGTTGATCGGCAAAAATTCATCGGTATATATCGCGGCCGTTCCGACGATTTGCATCTTCGCAGATGCAGACCGCCAAAGGACAGGTGGCCGAGTGGTTGAAGGCGCACGCCTGGAACGCGTGTGTACGTGAAAGCGTACCGAGGGTTCGAATCCCTCTCTGTCCGCCATTACAATCAGACGATGTTCTTGACACCCATCTGGCCAGTGGTGCCGTGCACCATGCACGGCCAGCCGGTTGATCAGCCGCACCGTGTCGCCGTGCAGCGGGTCTATCTCCAGCTTTTTCATGGTTTTCGCTCCGCGCTGTTCTGCGGCGACGGTGCGATAGCCGATAGGCGGAAGCGAGCCGTTCCAGAAGCCTTGCCGGGCATTCTCTTTCAAAGCCCGGATGACGTGCTTGGCGTTTTCCTTGGACTGGTACTTATCGAACAGCGCCATGATCTGCCGCATCATGACGTGCATGGGGTCATCCCCCATTTCCTGCGTGATCGAAACCAGCTTCACGCCATTCTTCGCCAGCTTGCGGACATAGAACTCAAGCTCGAAGTGATCGCGGAAGAAGCGGCTGAACGAATGGACCACGACGACATCGAACGGCGCGGGCTTAGACGTGCCCGCCTCGATCATGCGCTGGAACTCGGGGCGGCGATCATTGGTCGCGGACGCGCCGGGTTCGATGAAGGTCTAGGCCAGTTGCAGGCCGCGCGCCTCGCAATAGGCTTCGCCCTGCCGCTTCTGGTCGGGAATGGAGACATCACGCTCGGCCTGCCGCGCCGTCGAGACGCGCAGGTAAAGGGCGGCGCGCAGCGCCACATGAGGTAGAGATTTGCCCTCGCTCGGAGATGTCATGGCGTTTCTCCCGACAATAATCGCTGCGCTGTCCCAACCGGCAGATAAAGCGTATTGGGTCGATCAATCAGCGCGGTGAACCCGAAGGCCGCGTAGAAGGCTGCGGCCTTCTCATCGATGGCATCGGCGAAGATGGCATGAGCGCCTATCGGTGCTTCGGCGACTGTCTTGATAGCGTCGAACAACAGGGCTTCGCCGAGTCCAAGCCCCGCATAGGACTGATCGCGGCCAAGCCAGCCGATCAGCACGGCCGGAACGGTAGGGTAGCGCGGCAATCGGCTCGCTAGCGGTTCCGGCACGGCCATGAGCGGCACGTTGCTCGATGAGAGCGTGTAGAAGCCCGCAACCCGGTCGGTCTCAAGGTCGCGGGCAACGAAGCAGGTTGCGTATCGACGTTTGATGTCCTGCGTGACGACCTCGCGGAAATAGCGGTCGATCCGTTCATTGCCACACGAGAACGCCTTGCGCTGGTGAGCTTTGGCAAGCGGCTCTATAGCAAACCTTGCACTCACCGGGGCGCGATCAGATCAGCATGACGCTTTGCGGCGCGGGCGAGACGGGCGTTGGGCGCGGGCGGATCGATCAGGGCCTTGGCAAAACGCACCTGATCCTCGGCAGCCAGACGCAGCACGTCGGCTTCCTCGACAGTGCGGCGGGCATCCTCACCTGCCGTCGCGATAAGATAGCCGGTCAGGGTCATGCCGCGCAGCCGTGCGGCGCGCTGCATCTGCTCATAGACGTTGACTGGCACCCGCGCCTCAAGGCGGGCGGTTTCGACTTCACTCGTGGGTCTGGGCATGGCTGATCTCCTTGCCTTGATTATATACGGCATATTGCCGCATTTATCAAGGATCAGATGCGCCAAAGAGTTCATCGAACAGGTCCCGAACAATCGCTCGAACACCTCGATCTCGGCTTCCGTGACAGGAACTGGATCGGGCCAGTCATCGGTGACGGTCCATGTGCTGAGGTCGTGCTTGGGCGGTCTGCCGGGGAACGGCCACGAATAGCCAGGCCGTTGTCACTGCGGATTGCGCTCGGTAGGCCATGCTGGGCGAACAATCGGCCGAACGCCTCGAACACACCCACCTCCTTTGGCGATTCAAAGGCCTCGCAGGCAAGCAGGTGGCGTGACATCTGGTCGGTGACTGTCAGCGGGTAACAGCATCGGCCGTCAGGTCAGAACATCGGGGTGCGGCTGCCCTGCTGGCGTCGATGTGCGCTTACGGGATCGAATTGTTGGCGGACAACACATCTCGCATCAATGGGGATGCAGAATACCATCGGTTTCGAGGATGTGGAGCGCTTCGGTCAGCTTGACCCCGGTATGCAGCCGCCACCACTTTCCAGTATGCCGCATCCACTGGATGTCGAAGCGGTCCGGTCCCGTCCGGTCGAGACGGGCGAAGGGCGCATCTGAATATCAATCGCATAGTTCCACTCGGCCGGTCGGATCTCGGGCAGGAAGCGCGGCTTCAGGACGTCACGAATGAAGGTCTCGCGGGCCGTGACAATCGCTTGCTTCTCCAGGTCGTCGACCGCCGCCGGCTTTCCGGGCCGATGCCGCTTTCCGTGGGCCATGTCCTTGATCCATGCTCGCCGCTCTGGAACTCTATATACTGGATGGCGCAGATTCGTGAAGCGCGGAAAGGAGCAGCCGCTATGAAACTGGGCTGGCAGCCAAGGAAATGGCTCGAGAAAAAGGCCAAGCGAGGCGTCGGGGGTTATCCTGTTGGTACGATCGCCTTCTATGGTCCCGACAACCGCCGCGCCACCAAGGCGGCCGCCAGCATTATCCCGGCACCGCAATCCGATCCGTCCGAACTGCGCCGATGGTTCGTCGATTTCGGCGATGTGCGGACGAACGAAACGATCCTTGTCGAGATCGCAACGTTCCTGCGCGGTCACGAGGTGCGATCGGTGGCGATGACGGAGCAAATCCTGGGTTGCCCCCATGAGGAGGGGATCGACTATCCGAGCGGCGGGGCTTGCCCGAATTGTCCATACTGGGCAGGACGAAACCGTTGGACCGGCCAGCTTGAATCGGGCTGATGCGCGGCGGGTCGCGTTTCAATAATCTCGATCAGAGGGCTATGGCGAAAACGAATTGCCCGCTTTCATCGCTAGCGGTCCGCCATTTCGGAGGAAGCGAGCCGTTCCAGAAGCCTTGCCGTGCGTTCTCCTTCAAGGCGCGCATGATGTGCACGGGGTCATCGCCGGCTTCCTGTGTGATCGAGACCAGCTTCACGCCGTGTTGGCGAGCTTGCGAGCGTAGAATTCCAGCTCGAAATGGTCACGGAAGAACCGGCTGAACGAATGGACCACGACGACATCGAAGGGCGTGGGCTTCGATGTTCCCGCTTCAATCATGCGCTGGAACTCGGGGCGGCGGCCGGAGGAAAGGCCTTCGCAATACCATTCGGACCACCAAGACCATTACGGCGGACGCACCCGTGCAAGCTGCAGCCGCTGCAAAATGCCTTTGCCCGGAGGTAAGGCCTCTGTCAGTCAGATCCAATCCGGCGTTGAGAAAGGAGCGACGGAAGGATCGCCGGTCCTAGCCGCCAGCAGCTGCGCTCTGCTCGCGCTTCGGTAGCTTCCACCCCGGCCGGACAAAGTGACAGGTGTAGCCGTTCGGAATGCGCTCCAGATAGTCCTGGTGCTCCGGTTCGGCCTCCCAGAAATCGCTTACCGGAACCACTTGGGTAACGACCTTGCCGGGCCACAGGCCTGATGCGTTCACATCAGCGATGGTGTCTTCGGCGGTTAGCCGCTGTTCGTCGTTGGCGTAGAATATCGCCGATCTGTAGCTGGCGCCGAGATCATTGCCTTGCCGGTTGAGTGTCGTGGGATCGTGTATCTGGAAGAAGAACTCGAGAATGTCGCGGTAGCTGATCTTCGCGGGATCGAACATGATCTCGATCGCCTCGGCGTGGTTTCCGTGATTCCGGTAAGTAGCGTTCGCTACTTCACCACCGGTGTAGCCTACGCGAGTGGAGACGACGCCCGGATAGCGCCTGATGAGATCCTGCATGCCCCAAAAGCAACCGCCCGCCAGTACCGCACGCTCTACAGTCATTGGATCGTCCTTTCAGCGAAATGATGCGCGTGAACCATCGGCAGCCCGCGCCTTGCCTCCTAGATGGGGACCGTGACCGCGTTTTGCCAGCTTGTATCTCGCTCTCGGCTCGGCTCTGAAGAGATTGCGCAGGCAGCGCCTAGACAAGCACCGCCTGATCGACGCGATCTTCGGATCCGAAGAACTTCAGGTACCGCTGAACCTCGGCCGGGTCGCCGGTCGCCTTCTGCGGATTGTCTGACAGTTTGACGGCGGGGCGGCCGTTGGCGTCGATGACCTTGCAGACGACAGAGATGGGATTGAGCCCGGAGATCTCGGTCGGCGCGCAGCCGGCAAAATCGTTGGTGAGGTTGGTGCCCCAGCCGAAGCTCATGCGCACCTTGCCTTCGAAGTGCTTGTAGGTGTCGATGATGGCATCCACATCAAGCCCGTCCGAGAAGATCAGCAGCTTCTGGCGCGGATCGCGGCCCATCTTCTTCCACCATTCGATAATCTTCTCACCGCCTTCGATAGGCGGCGCGCTATCCGGGCGGAAACCCGTCCAATCAGCGACCCATTCGGGCGCATCGCGCAGGAAGGCGGTGGTGCCGAAGGCATCCGGAAGGACGATCAGCAGGTTTCCGCCGTAGAGCTTGTTCCAGTCTCGCAACACCTTATAGGGCGAACGACGCAGTTCCTCGTCGGTTTGGGCAAGTGCCGCGGCCACCATCGGCAGCTCGTGGGCGTTCGTGCCCACGGCTTCGAGATCGGAATCCATGGCGAGCAGGACGTTGCTGGTGCCCGTGAAGGCGGGACCAATGCCTTCCTTCAGCGCCTCGACACACCAGCGCTGCCACAGGAAGCTGTGGCGGCGGCGCGTGCCGAAATCGGAGATGCGTAGCCCCGGCAATGCGCGCAGGCGCTCCACCTTTTCCCACATCCGTGCCTTGGCACGGGCATAGAGCACATCGAGCGTAAACGGCCCGAGCGCCTTCATGGCGGAGCGCGACCGAAGCTCGTTGACAATCGCGAGTGCTGGAATTTCCCACATGGTCGTGTCCTTCCACGAGCCGTGGAAGTCGAGTACATATTGGCCATCGCGCTTCGACAATTCGTATTCGGGCAGCTGGAAATGCGAAAGCCAGGCCAGGAATTCGGGCTCGAAGATCTGCGCGCGCCCGTAGAAGCTGTTACCCGCGAGCCAGATCATCTCTTTCTTGGAAAGGCGCAACGAACGCGCATGATCAAGTTGCTCGCGCAGCTCGCCCTCATCGATCTCTTCGGCCAAAAGCACGCGTTTGGTGCGGTTGATCAGCGTGAATGTGGCGTTGACGTCAGGATAGAGCTTCCAGATCATCTGCAGCATGAGCAGCTTGTAGAAATCTGTGTCGATCAGGCTGCGAACAATCGGATCGAGCTTCCAGGTGTGATTGTAAACGCGCCTTGCGATATCGGTCTTGGCCATGAACTCCGCCCATTCCCAAACCGGACACATCGCGTCATAAGCCGACGCACGAAGACCGGCTCGTGCGCTTTCTTATCGAAAAATCAGCCGGTAAAGTCCAGAGCAATCAGAAAAGCATCCCGCCGGCCGTCCGGCAGGATGCCTTTTGTGACCGCCTGACCCGCCCCGTTCCTATTGCGCGGGGGCATTCGGCGTAGCCGGTGCCGGCTGTTGCGATTGAATCTGCTGTCCAGGTTGCTGCGAAACGACCTCCGCGGCCTCCTTCTTGCCCCAGATTTCAACGGGGATCCATACGATGAAGGCAAGCGCCAACGCGACGATCAGAACCATGAGAACTCGGGTGCCCATGCGACCTTGCCTTGCCTTGACTGGCGAAATCGTCTCTTCGGCGTGGAGCTTGCCGTCGGGCTTTTCCCAGCGCGCTTCCGTCTGCTGAGCCATGCCTTCCTCCTTCCGCGTGAGCTTTATCAGCCCTGCGCTTCATCTCGGAGGAAAACGAACGGCACGCGGCATGGTTCCTGCCGTCAGTAACCTCTCTGCCGGTCGACGACGAATTGCAGAGGCTCACCGCTCTCGTAGCGGGCGATTTGGCGCTCGACGTGCCGGAAGAGTGCTGTCTCATCGGATACCGCCGCATCGTGCGGCGTGATGAACACATTCTCCAGCCCCCAGAGCGGATCATCGGAGGGCAGCGGCTCGACGGCGAAGACGTCGATCGAGGCGCCACCGAGCACGCCGCCCTGAACCGCGGCGACAATGTCGCTCTGCACCTGGCTCTTGCCGCGGCCGGCATTGATGAACACCGGTTTGCCCAGCGCGCCGCCCTGCCGCAGCTTTGAAAACAGCGCCGCATTATAGAAGCAACTGGTCTCGGGCGTTAGCGGCAGAAGGCCGACGAGAACATCCGTCCTGGACAGGAAATCGTCGAGCTGACCGAAATCGAATGTCTCGACGCCGTCGATCTCCTTGCGGCTGCGCGACCAGCCGATGACGTTGAAACCCATCACCTTCAGCTTGTAGGCCGCATCCTGTCCGAGCACGCCGAGGCCCATGATGCCGACGGTGATCTCGGCAGCTTCCGGCGGAACCAGCTTGCCCCAGATGCGCGCGCGCTGATCTTTGTCGTGCTGATGCTGCTGCCGGAGATGCATGAGGCACTGCATCACCACCCATTCGCTCATTCGTGTCGTCAGGCTGCGGTCGGAGAAGCGAACGATCGGGACGTCAGGCAAGCCCGGCAGGTTCATGAAGCTGTCGACCCCGGCGCCACCCGAAAAGATGACCTTGAGATTGGGGGCGCGGCTGAAAAGATCCGCGTCCGGCTTCCAGAGAAGCGCATAGTCGATGTCGGTCAGATCGCGATCCCTGTTTGTGGGATCGGCGAGATTGATGCTGCCGCGATCCAAAAAGGACGTCTTGAGGATGCGGGCAACGGTGTCGGGGTCGAACTTCAGATCGACGAGAATGGGTGGTTTTGCGGACATGATAGTCTTTACTGTTGGACGGCGGGTGTCGGAACCGCCTCGATGTTGAAGGCAGCAGCCATCAGCGCCTTGGTATAGTCGTCCTTGGGCGCACTGAAGATCTTGGCGGAAGGTCCTTGTTCGACGACCTTGCCGAAGCGCATGACGATGACGTCGTTCGCCAGCGCCTTCACCACCTTCAGATCGTGGCTGATGAAGAGGTAGGCGAGATCATGCTTCTTCTGCAGGTCGCGCAAGAGGTCGACGACCTGCGCCTGGACGCTCATGTCGAGCGCGGACGTCGGCTCATCCAGCATCACGAAGCGGGGTTTCAGCACCATGGCGCGGGCAATGGCGATGCGCTGGCGCTGTCCGCCGGAAAACTCGTGCGGATACCGCCAGCGGGTCAGCGGATCGAGCCCGACTTCCTCCAGCGCCCAGCAGACCCG
Organism: Rhizobium sp. R711; assembly: GCF_002211365.1. GTDB lineage: Bacteria > Pseudomonadota > Alphaproteobacteria > Rhizobiales > Rhizobiaceae > Rhizobium. Next base: position 652,665 of record NZ_LOKZ01000001.1, read on the forward strand.
CTGGTCGCGTTCCTCGTAAGAGAGCGACCGCTCATGCACCTTGAGCCCCTCGGCGATAATGTCGCCGACGGACATGCGCGGGCTGAGCGAGCCATAGGGATCCTGGAAGACGACCTGCAGCTGGTTGCGGAGAGGCCGCATTTCCGTAAACGAATAGCTGGCTATATCCTTGCCGACGAAGCTGATCCGGCCCTGTGACGAAATCAGCCGTGTCAGCGCAAGGCCGAGCGTTGTCTTGCCGGATCCGGACTCGCCGACGACGCCGAGCGTTTGGCCGGCGCGCAGCTGAAGGTCGATCCCGTCGACGGCCTTTACATGATCGACGACCTTCCGCATGAGGCCGGCCTTGATCGGAAACCAGACGCGGATATCCGATCCCTGCATCACGATGGGCTTCGAGGGATCGGTACGCGGCGGCTCGCCGCGCGGCTCGGAGGCCAGGAGATGCCGGGTGTACTCGTGCTGCGGATTGCGGAAGACCTCTTCCACCGTGCCGGTCTCGACGATCTTGCCCTTGGTCATCACGCAGACCCGATCGGCGAACTTGCGCACGATGCCGAGATCGTGAGTGATGAACAGCATGGACATGCCATGCTGGCCCTTGAGCTGTCGCAGCAGTTCGAGGATCTGCGCCTGCACGGTGACGTCGAGCGCCGTCGTCGGCTCATCCGCGATCAAAAGCTCCGGCCGGTTGGCGAGCGCCATGGCGATCATCACGCGTTGCCGCTGGCCGCCGGAAAGCTCGTGAGGATAGGCCTTCAGCCGCTTTTCCGGCTCGCGAATGCCGACCTGATTGAGGAGTTCGAGAATCCGCGTGCGTGCGGCCTGTCCTGTCACGCCCTGATGCAGCTCGAGAATCTCGGCGATCTGCTTCTCGATCGTGTGCAGCGGGTTGAGCGAAGTCATCGGCTCCTGAAAGATCATCGTGATGTCGTTGCCGCGCACCTCGCGCAACGCCTTGTCGGATGCCTTCAGGAGGTCCTTGCCCTTGAACAGGATTTCGCCAGAGGGATGGCTGGCCGCGGGGTAGGGGAGCAGCCGCAGGATCGAGTTGGCGGAGACCGACTTGCCCGACCCGGATTCGCCCACCAGCGCCACGACCTCGCCCTTTCGGATATCGAAGGAGACGTGATCGACAGCAATCGATGTATCGCCGCCCTGGTGGAATGCTACCGAGAGATCGCGAACGGACAGCAGTGTTTCGGCAGCGTCACTCATTGAAACGTCTTCCTGGGATCGAATGCATCACGAACCGCCTCGCCGATGAAGATCAAGAGCGACAGCATGATCGACATGGTGAAGAACGCCGTCAGCCCGAGCCACGGCGCCTGCAGGTTGGCCTTGCCCTGCGCGATCATCTCGCCGAGCGAAGGGGAGCCCGGCGGCATGCCGAAGCCGAGGAAGTCGAGCGAGGTCAGCGTCGTGATCGAGCCCGACAGGATGAACGGCAGGAAGGTCAGCGTCGCCACCATCGCGTTCGGTAGCAGGTGGCGCCACATGATCGTCCGGTTGCCGACGCCCAGCGCTCGCGCCGCCCTGACATATTCGAAATTGCGGGCCCGCAGGAATTCGGCGCGCACCACACCGACGAAGCCGACCCAAGAAAAGAGCAGCATGATACCAAGCAGCACGAAGAATCCGGGTGGCAGGATCGCCGCGATGATCAGGAGAATGTAGAGCACCGGCATCGACGACCAGATCTCGATGAAACGCTGCAGCAAGAGGTCCGTCCAGCCGCCGAAATAGCCCTGGATCGCGCCGGCGGTGACGCCGATGACGGCCGAGCAGATCGTCAGCACCAGGCCGAACAGCACGGAGATGCGGAAGCCGTAGATGACGCGGGCAAGCACATCACGCGCCTGATCGTCCGTGCCGAGCCAGTTGAGATTGCCGAAGTTGCAGCCTGGATCGGCCGTGCCCTGCGGATATCCGGAGCAGCGCTTTTCCTTGCTCATCAGCCAGAAGGGCGCGGTCGGCGCAGAATGCGGGATATTCGAGTTGACGGAGCGATAGGAGTAGTGGATCGGCGGCCAGATCATCCAGCCATTGGCGTTGATCTCGTCCGTGATGACGTCGGAGCGGTAATCGGTCTCGGCCAGGAAGCCACCAAACTTCTCTTCCGGATAGTTGACCAGGACAGGGAAGAGGATCTCGCCCTTGTAGGAAGCGATGATCGGCCGGTCGTTGGCGATGAACTCGGCAAACAGGCTGAGCACGAATAGGACAAGGAACAGCCACAAGGACCAGTAGCCACGGCGGTTCGCCTTGAAGTTCTTCCAGCGGCGGACGTTGGTCGGCGACAGCAGTCCCTTGCGCGGCGGCTTGGCCGGCGTTGCGGTCGTCGGATTGGCGGCGGTGTCCATCAGACGTCCCTCCGCTCGAAGTCGATGCGCGGATCGATCCATGTGTAGATCAGGTCGGAAATCAGGCTGACGAACAGGCCGAGCAGCGAGAAGATGTAGAGCGTCGCAAACACGATCGGGTAGTCGCGGTTGACCACCGACAGATAACCGAGCCGTCCCAGGCCATCGAGCGAGAAGATATTCTCGATCAGCAGCGAACCGGTGAAGAAGGCGGAGATGAAAGCGCCGGGGAAACCGGCGATGATGATCAGCATGGCGTTGCGGAAGACGTGGCCATAGAGCACCTGCCGCTCGTTCAAGCCCTTCGCGCGGGCCGTCACCACGTATTGCTTCTTGATTTCTTCGATGAAGGAATTCTTGGTGAGCAGCGTCGTCGTCGCGAAGGCGGCAAGCGAGAGCGAGATCAGCGGCAGCGTCAGGTGCCAGAAATAGTCGAGCGGCTTCTGCCACCAGGCGAGCTGGTCGAAATTGTCGGAGACGAGGCCGCGTAGCGGGAACCAGTCGTAGAAGGATCCGCCGGCAAAGAGCACGATCAGCAGGATACCGAACAGGAAGCTCGGGACCGCATAGCCGATGATGATGACGCCCGAGGTCCAGACGTCGAAAGTCGAGCCGTCTTTGACAGCCTTGCGGATGCCGAGCGGGATCGAGATGCCGTAGGAGAAGATCATGATCCAGACGCCGAGCGAGGCAGAGACCGGCAGCTTCTCCTTGATCAGGTTCAGCACCGAGGTATTGCGGAAGAAGCTTTCGCCGAAATCGAAGCGGATGTAGTTCCACATCATCTCGCCGAAGCGCGTCAGCGGCGGCTTGTCGAAGCCGAACTGCTTTTCGAGCTTGGCGATCAGTTCCGGATCGAGCCCCTGGGCGCCGCGGTATTTCGAGCCGCCTTCATCGAGCCCTCCGCCGCCGAGAAGATCGCCGCCACCGCCGGAAAGCCGAGAATCGGCGCCCTGCGCATCGCCGGTCAGCTGCGCAATCACCTGCTCGACCGGACCGCCGGGCGCGAACTGGATGACGGTAAAGGAGATGGCCATGATGCCGATGATCGTCGGGATCATCAAAAGCAGGCGGCGAAGGATATAGGCGCCCATCAGTAAAGGCCCTTCCGGGAAAGCTTGCGTCGAGCGCTGTCCAGTCTATCGCCGTTCAATCCGTGCGGTCTCCTTGTCGTGTGGCCAAGCGCGCTACGCCTTGCCCTGATTCGCATCGTTCATTTGGAGCCCACTCACACCGGCAATGCAAGCCTGCTCGCCGGCCGGCTATTTCGCGTCCTTCGACCACCAGACATCAGGGAAGCCGGTCGCGTAGGTCGGATATTCGGTCGGCCGCGTGATGGTGTCCCAATAGGCGATCGACTGCGTGCCGCGATAGAACAGTGGTACGACATAGTGCCCCGCCAGGAGCACGCGGTCGAGCGCCTTGATCGCCGCCACCTGTTCGTCGCGGTTGGGGGCGAAGATCACCAGGCGGATCAGCGCATCGATCGCCGGATCGGCGATGCCCGCATAGTTGCGTGAGCCCTGCTGGTTGGCCGATCCCGATCCCCAGTAGTCGGCCTGCTCGTTGCCAGGGTTCATCGTCTCCGCCCACACATTCCAGATCATGTCGTAGTCAAAGCTGCGCACCCGGTTGGTGTATTGCGAGGCATCCACGGTCCGGACACGCGCATCGATGCCGATCTTCTTCAGATTGTTGGTATAGGGCACCGCCCAGCGTTCCAGTATCGGGCTGGACAGCAGGATCTCGAAGCTCATCGGCTTGCCGGTCTTGGTGTTGACCATGCGGTTGCCCTTGATCTCCCAGCCGGCTTCCTTGAAGAGCCCGATCGCCTTGCGCAGGTTGTCGCGGCTCTTTTGCGGATCACCGCCGACCGGATTGGTATAGGGCGTGGTGAAGACCGCAGGCGACAGCCTGTCCTTCAGACTTTCAAGGATTTCAAGCTCGCGGCCTTGGGGCAAGCCGGAGGAGGCGAGCTCGGTGTTCCAGAAATAGCTGTCGATGCGCTTGTAGGTGTTGAAGGCGACGGTGCGGTTCAGTTCCTCGAAGTCGAAGCCGTAGTTCAGCGCCTCGCGAACCTTTTCGTCCTTGAAGATATCGCGGCGCGTGTTCGGTACCAGGGCTTGCATGATGCCGGTGGCGCGCAGTGCGTTGGGGACGTCTTCCTTCTTCACGCGCCCGTCCTTGACGGCCGGGAAATCATAGCCTGTCGCCCAGCGCGCCGCTTGCGTCTCCTGCCAATAGTCGCTGTTGCCGGCCCGGAAGGCCTCGAACTCCACGTCCCGGTCGCCGAAATAGGTGTAAGTGATCGAGCCGAAATTGTTCTGGCCAACATTCACATTGAGGTCCTTGCCCCAATAGTCGTCGCGCAACTCGTAGCGGATCGTCGCGCCCGGCGCGAAGGCAGCGATCTTGTAGGGGCCGGATCCCATCACAGGCTCGAGCGTCGTCTTGGAAATGTCGCGCGGCTTGCCGTCCGGCCCCGCGCCCTCCCACCAGTGCTTAGGCACTACGGTCAGCTGTCCCAGGATATTGGGAAGCTCCTTGTTGTTCTTCTCGTCGAAGGTGAAGGTCACGTCGCGTTCGCCCGTCTTCTCGGCCTTTGCGACATGCTTGTAGTAGTTGGACAGGAGCGGATTGAGCTCCTTCGATTTGTCGAAACTGAAGACGACGTCATCAGGCGTCACCGGGCTTCCGTCGGCCCACTTGGCTTCTTTGCGCAGCCGGAAGGTTGCGTTCGATACGTCGTCGGGAAAAGAAACGCCTTCCGCCAATAGCCCGTAGGAGGCGAGCAGCTCGTCGTCGGCCGATTTCATCAGCGTTTCGAAAGGCAGCGTCAGGCCGACCGCCGTTTCGCCCTTCGCAAGCAACGGATTGAAGGTGTCGTAGGTGCCGGAGGCGGAAAGCCGCAGATTGCCGCCCTTCGGCGCATCAGGATTGACGTAGTCGAAATGCTTGAATCCCGGCTTGTATTTCAGCTCGCTGATGACGGAACTGCCGATCTGGAAATTTGGCTCCTGGGCGACAGCCTGCAAGGGCAGGGCCATTGCGCCGAGAAGAGAAAGGACCACACCAAATTTCGACCACGTAAGCGCCATTCGCCAACCCCGATTGTTCTTCTGCTTTCGCCGACAATAGGCGAAAAACAGGCGAAAAACAGGTGAGCCAACAGTTTTTGTCCGGCTAGCGGGAACGTGACCAAGGCTGCGGCCCGTCAGGTTGTCGCTTCCTCCAGCCTTTTGCGCAGCATTCCGCGTAGTTCCGCCACCATGCGGGGGTCGCCTCCGATATCCGGATCGTGCGCTGCGGTGACGATGATCCGAAGGAGTTCGAGCACCAGCGCCGCCAGCAGGTCCACGTCGTCGCCAATCGACGGCACGGCCTTCCTCAGCAGTGTGGTGATATTGCCGCGCAGTTCCGCCCGTGATTGCACCTTGCGTTCCTTGGGAATGTCCCGCCGCGCCGCCAGGACCGGAAATTCGCGATGCTCTTCCAGAAAGGCGCCAAGTCGGGCGAATATCGCGTCGCCGATCTCCGCCGCGCGTTTGCCATCCACCTTTGGCTGGAGATCTACCAGCGCCGCGTTGAGCTGCCGCAGCCGTTCGAGATGCAACGCTTCCGCCAGAAGCATCTTGGTCGGGAAGAACTGGTAGAGCGAGCCGATCGAGGATTTCGCCTCAGCGGCGATCTCGGTCATCGTCGCGGCTTCGTAGCCTCTATCGAGAAACACCTTGGCCGCCGCCTCGGTCAGAACGGCGACGCGTTCCCGCCCGCGCTTCTGCTTCGGAGAACGATTCATCGGATCGGGGCTTGATTTTTGTGAGGTCATCCTCATATTTCCAATTGTGAGGATTTCCTCATGTTTATTCCGGAGTCTTTCATGTCCCTCTACGATCCCAAGACCACGGCCCTGATCTCCATCGATCTGCAGGGCTTTATCATTTCCAGGCCCGTGACACCCCATTCCGCCCAGCAGGTGATCGAAAATACGGCCGCAATCGCGAAGTCGCTGAAATCCGCCGGCGGCACCACGATTTTCGTGACGGTCGGATTTTCCGCAGACTATGCCGATGCTGTCAACCAGCCGACCGACGAGCCGGCGGCCTTCCCACAGGGTGGACTGCCGGCCGAAGCCCTGCGCGAGCCGCCCGAGATCGCGGCCCTTGCGCCCGACGTGCGCATCACCAAGCATCAATGGAGCGCCTTCTACGGGACTGAAATGGACCTGCAACTGCGCCGGCGCGGCATCAAGACCGTTATTCTCACCGGCATCGCCACCAATTTCGGTGTTGAAGCCAGCATCCGCGATGCCTTCGCGCATAACTATGCGGTCATCGCCGTCGAGGATGCGATGACGACGTTCTCAGGCGAGATGCAGACCTTTGCCTGTGAGCGCATCTTCCCGCGCCTTGCCCGGGTGCGCAAAACCGCCGACATTCTCGCGAACGCCTGAGCCTCACACGCTGCCCGAGCTGGCATGGGTGAAAACATCGATTCACCAAAATTGCTTTTCACGATAGATTCGATCGCAAATCACTCGGCCGCGCGCCGCAGACGCTCAGGACATGGCATGGCTCTCCATACCACCAGGACTTTTCAGACATTTTTGAAATTGGCATTTGCCGGCATGCTCGGTGCAAGTCTCGTCGCCGGCGATGCCGGCGCCGAAGATAAGCAGCCGAGTCCCGGGAGCGCCAAGGCCATTTTCGGCTCCGTCTCTCTGCCGAGCCAGGGCGCAGCTCAGCCTTATGGCTTCTACGCGAAAGGTTGCATGTCCGGCGCCGTGGCGCTGCCGATCGATGGACCCACATGGCAGACCATGCGGCTTTCGCGCAATCGCCGTTGGGGCAATCCCGCCATGATCTCGCTGCTGGAACGGCTGTCCCGTGACGCGGCAAAGTATGACGGATGGCCGGGCCTGCTCGTCGGCGACATCTCGCAGCCGCGCGGCGGGCCAATGTTTAACGGCCATGCGTCGCACCAGATCGGACTTGATGCCGACATTTGGCTGACGCCAATGCCCGCTCATCCGCTGAGCGTCGAGGAACGCGAAACGCTGCCCTTCACGACGATGCTGCAGAAGAATGCGTTCCTGACCATCAATCCCAATGTCTGGACCGAATCGCGTGCCAGGCTGTTGATGCGTGCGGCGAGCTATCCCCAGGTGGAACGGATCTTCGTCAATCCTGCCATCAAGAAGAAGATGTGTGACACCTGGACGGGCGATCGCACCAATCTCGGCAAGCTGCGCCCGATCTACGGCCACGACTCGCACTTCCACATCCGCATCAAGTGCCCGCCGGGCGCAACCGCCTGCAAGCCGCAAGCGCCAGTGTCCGCCGACGATGGATGCGGCAAATCGCTGGCATGGTGGTTCACGAAGGAACCATGGGCTCCGCCGAAGCCACCAAAGCCCGGCACGAAGCCCGTCAAGCCGCGCGAAGTGATGGTCTCTGATCTTCCGAACGCCTGCTCGGCGGTCCTCGCAGCACCGTCCGTTGACTCCATCCAGGCGGCGACGTTCGGTGGTGCCGCCGATGCCCCGGCGGTCGCGCCGATGGCGGTGATGCCTGCCGCGGCGTCCGACGAGGGACTGCCTGCCATCGGGCCGGTGCCGGATGACAAGCCGTCCGTCGAGTGACGCATTGCCAGTGCTGGCGGTGGTCTTTCAAAAGACGGGCGCTTCGTATAGAAGCAGTCAAATCGATTGAATTTCAGGCGGAGGTCCTTTTCATGGCCGGCGGCAAGTGCCTTGCATTGATTGCGCATGACCAGAAGAAGGACGACATGGCGGAGTTCGCACGCCGCAACCGTGAGACATTCGCGAAATGGAAGATCGTTGCCACGGGCACGACCGGCGGCCGGGTTCTTGAGGCCGCTCCGGACCTCGATGTGACCCGCCTGAAAAGCGGCCCGCTGGGCGGCGACCAACAGATCGGCGCACTGATTGCCACCGGCGAAGTCGATGCGCTGATCTTTTTTGTCGATCCTCTGACACCGATGCCGCATGATGTCGATGTCAAGGCTTTGATGCGGCTTGCAATCGTCTACGATATCCCGATGGCGCTGAACGAAGCGACCGCCGACAAGCTTATTGCCACCCTTCACGCGTAACCGGCGCTTGATTGCGCGCACGTACGGAACCTGCCATGCCCCAGCTCGATACCAGCGACACCGCCATGCCTTTTCCAATCCTGATTGGCGATATCGGCGGCACGAATGCCCGTTTTGCGATCATCCCGGACGCCGCGGCAGAGCAGATCCATTTTCCGAATGTCCGCACCGCCGATTTCGAGACGATCGACGATGCGATCCGCAGCTGCATTCTTGAAAAGAGCAGCTTGCGACCGCGCTCGGCAATCCTTGCTGTCGCTGGCCCGATCAGCCGGGACGAGATACCGCTGACGAACTGCGGCTGGGTTGTCCGCCCACGCACGATGATCGACGGCCTCGGCATTGAGGACGTGCTCGTCGTCAACGACTTCGAGGCGCAGGCACTGGCAATTGCCAACCTCTCTGACGAGAACCGCGAGCGCCTTGGCAATGCATCGGGCGAGATGGTCGCATCCCGTGTCGTCCTTGGTCCGGGTACCGGTCTCGGCGTCGGGGGGCTTGTTCATGCACGAGGCTCCTGGATTCCCGTGCCGGGCGAGGGTGGCCACGTCGATCTCGGGCCGCGCACCGCGCGCGACCTTCAGATCTTCCCGCATGTGGAGACGATTGAGAGCCGGGTTTCTGCGGAGCAGATTCTGTGCGGCCGGGGTATCGTCAACCTCTACCGGGCAATCTGCACGGCGGATGGTGTCGAGCCCGTCTACTCCGACCCCGCAGACATCACCTCACACGCGCTTGCCGCTACCGACAAGGTTGCCGTTGAGACGATCAGCCTGTTCTCGACCTACCTCGGCCGCGTTGCAGGCGACATGGCAATGATCTTCATGGCGCGCGGTGGCGTCTTCCTGTCAGGGGGTATCTCGCAGAAGATCCTGCCCGCGCTCAAGAAGCCGGAATTCCGGGCTGCGTTCGAGGACAAGGCGCCGCATTCGGCGTTGCTTGCGACGATCCCGACTTATGTCGTCACACACCCGCTTGCGGCGCTTGCGGGCCTTTCATCTTATGCCCGCAAGCCCGAGAGCTTCGGCGTCTTGACGGACGGCCGTCGCTGGCGGGCGTAGCGGTACTGGTCAAAACGCCGTCAACTCTTTATAGAGCCGGGCGAGAACGCGCAGCCATGACGACATGCGTGTCCTGACACACAGGAAGACTGATTTTTGCAAGCACCGGACATCCAGCAGAAGCCTCTAACGAGCGACAGCATCACCGGCATTTTGAAGCGCATTATCGCGGAAAACGGCCGTGAGCATCTGTGGGGCTATGTTTTTGCCATAAGCTGCCTCGTCATCGTTGCCCTGTCGACGGCGTATACTGCCTGGATCATGAAGTCGGTGATCAACGAGGCATTCGCAAATCGGCGTGCGGATATCGTCTGGGCGATCTGTTTTACCATCTTCATTGCCTTCGTCGCGCGCGGTTTTGCGAGCTACGGCCAGGCCGTGGTTCTGTCCAAGATCGGCAACAACATTGTCGCGCAGTATCAGCAGCGTGCCTATTCGCACCTGATGAAGCTGTCGCTCGGTTATTTCAACCAGACGCGATCGGCCCATGTTGTTGCGCAGCTCAACCAGAACATCAGCGGCATCCGCGATGTGATGAACCTGACGATCACGTCGACGGTGCGCGATCTCCTGACGTTCATCTCTCTGCTCGCCGTGATGATCATTCAGGATCCGCTGCTCAGCCTGGCGGTTTTCGTTCTGGCGCCACCTCTTCTTTACGCGTTGCGATACGTGTCGAAGCGGCTTCGCGTGGCAACCAAGGATGCGATCCACGTCAACAGCCACGTTGCCGGTGCGATGCAGGAGACCATCCAGGGTATCGCTATCGTCAAGGCCTTCACCATGGAAGCCCAGTTGGAGGACAAGGTTGACAGGCTCGTCGTGAGCGCCGAACGGCGTGCGAACCGGATCGCGCGACTGTCCGAACGAACGGCCCCGCTCACGGAAAGCTTCGCCGGTCTTGCCGTCGCCAGCGTTCTCGCCTACGCCGCTTACCGCACCATCTACAACAATATTCCGCCGGGCGCCTTTTTCTCGTTCGTAATGGCCTTGCTGCTGGCCTACGATCCCGCGCGCCGTCTTGCTCGCCTTCAGGTGCAGATGGAGCGTGCCGTCGTCAACGCCCGCATGATCTATGAATTCCTCGATACTGTGCCGCATCAGCGCGATGTGCCCGGCGCAAAGGCGCTCGTCGTCACACAAGCCAGGATAGAATTCCGTAACGTCTCCTTCGCCTACGGTGACGATGAAGTCCTGCGCGATGTCAGCCTCGTCGCCGATGGCGGCAAGACAACGGCGCTAGTCGGACCGTCGGGTGCGGGCAAATCGACGATCATTACGCTCATTCCGCGTTTCTACGATCCGAAGGCCGGGCAAATCCTGATCGACGGCCAGGACATTGCGCATGTGACGAAAAAGTCGCTGCGGGAGCAACTGGCCTATGTTTCCCAGCAGCCATATCTTTTCGAAGGGACGATCCGCGACAACATCCGTTATGGCCGCCAGGAGGCGACCGACGCGGAAGTCGAACGCGCCGCGCGTCTCGCCTATGCGCACGACTTCATCCTGGCGCAGCCGCAAGGCTACGACACGCCGGTTGGCGAAAACGGCGTGACGCTTTCAGGCGGTCAGCGCCAACGCCTTTCGATCGCCCGCGCTCTGGTGCGCAATGCTCCGATCCTGCTCCTCGACGAAGCGACCTCGGCGCTCGACACGGAGTCGGAAGCGGCCGTTCAGAAGGCGCTCGATGAGGCCATGGTTGGTCGGACCGTGGTCGTGATCGCCCACCGCCTGTCCACCGTTGTCCGCGCCGACAAGATCGTGGTCATGCAACAGGGCCGGATCATCGAAGAGGGCAATCACGACAGCCTTGCGCAGCGTAGCGACGGTCTTTACGCTCGCCTCAACAATCTGCAGAGGCCAGCCGCCTCGGATGCCCGCTGATAGGATGATCGACTGACATGAGCGATGCTGCGATGAAACTGGTTGTGGTTGGCGCGGCAGGGCGCATGGGGCAAACGCTCATCCGTCTCATCCACGCCATTGATGGCGTAACGCTGCATGCCGCGGTCGAGCGCACCGGCTCGCCCTTCGTTGGCAGGGACGCCGGCGAGATCGCCGGTCTTGGCGCGAATGGCGTGATCATCGGGGATGATCCGCTGGCGGCGTTTCTCCATGCCGAAGGGGTTCTCGATTTCACGTCGCCCGCCGGCACGGTGGAGTTCGCGGCGCTGGCCGCACAAGCGCGTATTGTTCACGTGATCGGTACGACCGGCTGCTCTGTCGAAGACGATATGAAGATCGCGGCCGCCGCCCGTCACGCCCGGGTCGTCAAATCCGGCAATATGGGGCTCGGCGTGAACTTGCTCAGCGTCCTTGTCGAACAGGCCGCACGTGCGCTGGATCCGACCGATTGGGATATCGAAGTCCTTGAAATGCACCACAAGCGCAAGGTCGATGCGCCCTCGGGCACGGCGCTGCTGCTAGGCGACGCGGCGGCCAAGGGCAGAGGCATCGACCTCGCCTCGAAGTCCGTGCGCGTGCGCGACGGCCACACCGGTCCACGCGAGCAGGGCACCATCGGCTTTGCGACACTGCGCGGCGGCTCGGTTGTCGGCGAGCATTCGGTGATCTTCGCCGGCGAGGGCGAAACCGTGACGATGTCGCACAGCGCCACCGATCGCTCGATCTTCGGCCGCGGCGCCGTCAAGGCAGCGCTCTGGGCACGCGACAAGAAGCCCGGTCTCTATTCCATGCTCGACGTGCTCGGGCTTTCTTCAAAGTAATCTTTTTCGGAGGCATTTTTCATGAGCGGCACTCTCGTCCTCGTTCGTCACGGCCAGAGCGACTGGAACCTCAAGAACCTTTTCACCGGCTGGAAGGACCCTGACCTGACCGAGCTCGGCATTCAGGAAGCCAACACCGGCGGCAAGGCCCTCGTCGACTACGGCATCAAGTTCGACGTCGCCTTCACCTCGGATCTCAAGCGCGCTCAGGACACGCTGAAGATCATTCTCGACAACGTCGGTCAGCCGGACCTCAAGACCTTCAGGGATCAGGCGCTGAACGAGCGCGATTACGGCGATCTCTCCGGCCTCAACAAGGACGACGCCCGCGCCAAGTGGGGCGAAGAGCAGGTTCACATTTGGCGCCGCTCCTACGACGTTCCGCCTCCGGGCGGCGAAAGCCTGCGCGACACCGGCGCCCGCGTCTGGCCTTACTACCTGACGGAAATCCTGCCTCGCGTCCTGCGCGGCGAAAAGGTGCTGGTCGCCGCCCACGGCAACTCGCTGCGCTCTCTGGTCATGGTCCTCGACAAGCTGACCAAGGAACAGATCCTCGGCGTCAACCTCGCGACCGGCGTGCCCATGGTCTACAAGCTCAACGCCGACTCCACCGTCGCTTCCAAGGAAGTGCTCGGCGACATGTCCGGCGCTCACTGATATCGATTGCGCCGCGCATCGTTTGCTGCGCGGCGCTTCGCCTGCCTGGTTGGCACCGGCTTTCAGCCTTTAGACGTGTCCGTAGCCTGAGGCGCCCTTTTTCGCGCCGCCTCGAAATCCGGCAGACGGTTGGCGATCCACTGCCAGAGCGTCACCACCTCCACCAGAAGCTCTCCGCCGAGCGGCGTCAGTTCATATTCCACCCGTGGCGGCACCTGCGGGTAGAGCGTTCGCGTCACCAGCCCGTGGCTCTCAAGCGTCCGCAGCGTCTGCGTCAGCACCTTCTGGCTGATCCCCTCGACCCGTTCCAGAACCCGCGAAAACCGCAAAGGCCCCTTTGCCTCCGCCAGGATGTGCATGACGCGCAGGGGCCATTTGGCGCTGGCGCGTTCCAGCATCTCACGGGCCAACGCATCCTGCGCATCGGTCAGCGTCTCGCAGAAATCGAATGTATCATCGCTCAGGTCAGTTACCATCAGGTATGTATAGCTCTCACGGGTACCTTCTTTCAAGATGAAACCGACTTGCCTATATGGTCTTGCGACGGATCAAGGAGATTTCGGATGTCACAGGTTTGGTTGATTACAGGCAGTTCGCGTGGCCTGGGCAGGGCCCTTGCGCAAGCGGTTCTGGCGGCAGGGCACAAGCTGGTCGCGACCGCGCGCGATCCCTCGCAGCTTCAGGATATCAAGCAGCGCTACGCCGACAATGTCTTGACGATTCCTCTTGATGTGACCGACGAGCAATCGGCTGCATCAGCCGTGAAGGCCGCAGTGCAGACGTTCGGCCGGCTCGACGTGCTCGTCAACAATGCCGGTTATGGCGATGTCGGATCGATCGAGGACACCAGCCTTGCCGATTTCCGCGCCCAGATCGAAACCAACCTGTTCGGAACGATCATCGTCACCAAGGCGGCCCTGCCGTTGATGCGCGAGCAGGGCACCGGTCACATCATCCAGTTTTCCTCCGTCGGCGGCCGCATCGGCCCGGCCGGCCGCGCTCCCTATGCGGCGGCCAAGTGGGGCGTCGAGGGTTTTTCCGAAGTGCTCTCCAGGGAAGTCGGCCCGCTCGGGATCAAGGTGACGATCATCGAGCCCGGCGGCTTCCGGACCGATTTCGCCGGCGCCTCGACCACGCTCCGCGAAGGACGCCCGGAATACGAGGACACCGTCGGCAAGATGGCTCGCTACCAGCGCGATTACAACGGCAAGCAGCCGGGCGATCCCGCAAAGGCAGCCGCTGCGATCATCCATTTGGCCGTTGTCGCAGAACCGCCACTACGCCTGCTGCTTGGCAGCGATGCGGTGCGTGGTGTCGAACAGAACGACGCGGTACGAGCCGAGGAGCATGCGGTCTGGCGCGACCTCAGTGTCTCCACGGATTTCGAGCCCGGCGCCGGCGCCGGAAAGTTCCCTTGGGAAGCGGGGAGATAGCCGCCGGTCTCGTGATCGATGCCGGGGAGCGCTCCTCCGGCATCGGACTGACCTAATTCTCGATCGTGAACTGCACGCGGTCGGCCGCAAACCGACTGATCGCATATTGGACCGGCACGCCTTCGAGGTCGGTGTTGACAGCCTTGGTGATCAGCAGGATCGCGCCGGGCGCCAGATCGAGCGCTGCCGTATCCGCCTCGTCGGCATGGACGGCGGTGATCTCGGTGGTCGCGCGCACATAGTCGGATAATCCAAGCTCGGCAAAGGCCTTGGTGATGGATTCTGTCCGCTGGTAGGCATCGGGCATGCCGCCGAAGCGCCCAGCTGGAAACCACGCCGTCGCGCAGGAGACCGGGCGGCCATCCGCCTTGCGAACCGTTTCCATGCGGATGACAGGCTCGCCTGGCCGAATCTGCAGCCCGCGCGCCACGTCCGCGTCGGCCTTCTCCTCCGAATAGGAAAGCAGCAGCCCGCGCATCTCGCGCGCCTGCTCGCCGATCCCGGCGGTAAAGCGGGTGCGCTTGGTGATCGGAAAGTTCAGGCGCTCCTTGCGCTCGATCAGCGTGCCGCGTCCCTGCACGGCGCGCACGATGCCTTCCTGCGCAAGGGCGGCGATCGCGCTTCTGACTGTATGCCGGTTGACGCCGAACTGCAGCGCCAGAACCGTCTCGGGCGGCACCATGCCGGTCTCGTCATAGGCGCCGGCGCTGATCGCCTGGCGAATGCGGTCGGCGATCTGCCGCCACAGCGCCACGCCCGTCTGTCTTTGTACCTGCCCAGCCATTTTACCCCTTGATGTCACACGCTTGTCATGTCGCGGATTTAAGCGTAACCGTATCTTGTATGGTTGTCTATATCAATAGACATTTAAGGATGTGGCGATGACCTTAGCGGAAAAGAATGAGCCGGGGGCAGGGGGGCGCAAGCGCGTCGTCGACCTGCTTGCGCGTGCGGAGCGACAGGAGCTGGTCGAGGCATGGGACAAGCTGGCGGAAAAGCCTGCGGCCCAGCCGGTGCGCGGACCGGAAACGGGCCTCGTCATGGTCCGCGGCCGCATGGGCGGCGGCGGTGCGCCGTTCAACCTCGGCGAGGTGACGGTCACCCGCGCCACCGTGCGCCTTGCATCAGGCACCGTGGGTCACGCCCAGGCGCTCGGCACGGATCGAGAGAAGGCCCGGTTTTCCGCCATCTTCGACGCCCTCTGGCAGGAGCAGGCGACACAATCCTTCGTCGAGCATGCGCTTCTGCAGCCGATCGCCGCACGCGTGGCGGATGCCGGTCGCCGCAAGGCCGATGAGACTGCGGCAACCCGCGTCGATTTCTTCACCATGGTTCGCGGAGACGACTGATGAGCCTCAAGACGGAAGCCCCCAGGAATGATGCGTTGGCCGGCGGCTTTGCCGAGCCGGTCTTCCACGCCCAGAGCGTCTTCAAGCTGATGATGGATGCGATGGCCCGTCCGGGCACGATCCAGACGGTCGCCCCCGACGCCCTGCCGCCGGCGCCCCTCGGCGTTGCGGCCGGCGCGATCGCGCTGACGCTCTGCGATCACGACACCCCGGTCTGGCTGTCATCAGGGCTGGCAAAATCCGCCGTGCCGCAATGGCTTGGCTTCCACACCGGTGCGCCTGTCACGCCGGAGAAGGCCGAAGCGCGCTTCGCCTTCGTCGACGCCGGAACGCCGCTGTCGTCCTTCGGTCTCTTTGCCGCCGGCACCCAGGAATATCCGGACCGTTCGACGACGCTGGTCATCGAACTGGCTGATATCGAAGGTGGCCGCAAGCTGGCGCTGATGGGTCCCGGCATCAAGACCGTGACCGACATCGCGCCGCTTGGCCTGCCCGATACCTTCTTGCGCCTCTGGACGGAGAACCGCGCCCTCTTCCCGCGCGGCATCGACATCGTGCTGACCTCGGGCAGCCGTTTTCTCTGCCTGCCCCGCACCACCAAGATCACCGCAAGGGAGATGTGACCCATGTATGTTGCTGTCAAAGGGGGCGAGGCCGCCATTGCCAACGCTCATCGCCTGCTGGCGGATCGCCGTCGCGGCGACCGTACGTTGCCGGCTATCGGTATCGACCAGATCGTGGCGCAGCTGGCGCTGGCCGTCGATCGCGTCATGGCCGAAGCCTCGCTTTACGATCGCACGCTTGCCGCTCTCGCCGTCCGCCAGTCGCGTGGCGACATGATTGAAGCGATCTTCCTGCTCCGCGCCTACCGCACGACGCTGCCGCGCTTTGGCTATAGCAAGCCGATCGACACCGCCCATATGAAGATCGAGCGCCGCGTCTCTGCCACCTACAAGGATCTGCCCGGCGGCCAGCTGCTCGGCCCGACCTTCGACTACACGCATCGCCTCCTAGACCCATCGCTGCTATCAGACGAAGCCGTCGAGGAACCGACGCTTCGCGAAGCGGAAACCGGCCGCGTCATGCGCGTTTCGGAAATCCTCGAGCAGGAAGGCCTGATCGAGGGCGATGGCGAAATGCCCGAGGATCACGAGATCGGTGACCTCACGCGCGAGCCTATGGAATTCCCGATGACCCGCGATCTGCGCCTGCAGGCGCTGGCCCGCGGTGATGAAGGTTTCCTCCTGGCGCTCGGCTATTCCACGCAGCGCGGCTACGGTCGCAACCATCCCTTCACCGGCGAAATCCGCATCGGTGAGGTCGAGGTCGAATTCGATGTTCGCGAACTCGGCTTCGCTGTCTCGCTCGGCACCATCCAGGTCACCGAATGCCAGATGGTCAACCAGTTCAAGGGTTCGTCAAAGGCGCCGCCGCAGTTCACCCGCGGCTACGGCCTCGTCTTCGGCCAGAGCGAGCGCAAGGCAATGTCCATGTCGCTCGTTGATCGTGCACTGCGCGCCGAAGAACTCGGCGAGGACATCACCGCCCCGGCGCAGGACGAGGAATTCGTCATCTCGCATGCCGACAACGTGCAGTCGACCGGCTTCGTCGAGCATCTGAAGCTGCCGCACTACGTCGACTTCCAGGCGGAACTCGATCTGGTCCGTCGCATGCGCAACGAATTCGAAGCCAACCGCACCGGCGGCGACGATACCATCAAGGAGGCTGCGGAATGACCGATCTGGCCACGTACAATTTCGGCTATCTCGACGAACAGACGAAGCGCATGATCCGCCGCGCGATCCTGAAGGCGATCGCCATCCCCGGCTACCAGGTGCCCTTCGCCTCGCGCGAAATGCCGATGCCTTACGGCTGGGGCACCGGCGGCGTGCAGGTCACGGCCTCGATCATCGGCCCGGATGATGTGCTGAAGGTCATCGACCAAGGCGCCGACGATACGACCAACGCGGTCTCGATCCGCGCCTTCTTCCAGAAGGTCGCCAATGTCGCGGTGACGACGCACACCAAGGAAGCGACGATCATCCAGACCCGCCACCGCATCCCGGAAGAAAAGCTCGGGACCAATCAGGTGCTGGTCTACCAGGTGCCGATCCCCGAGCCGCTGCGCTTCCTCGAGCCGCGCGAGATCGAAACCCGCAAGATGCACGCGCTTGAGGAATACGGCCTCATGCATGTGAAGCTCTACGAGGACATCGCGCACAACGGCCGCATCTCCAAGACCTACGCCTATCCGGTCAAGGTCGCCGGCCGCTACGTCATGGATCCGTCGCCGACGCCGAAGTTCGACAATCCGAAAATGCACATGTCGGATGCGCTGCAGCTCTTCGGGGCAGGGCGCGAGAAGCGCATCTATGCCGTTCCGCCCTATACCGAAGTCGTCAGCCTCGATTTCGAGGATTATCCCTTCGAGATCCAGCGCTTCGGCAAGCCGTGCGCGCTCTGCGGCGCAGAAGAGGTCTATCTCGACGAGGTCATCCTCGACGACAAGGGCGGGCGCATGTTCGTCTGCTCTGACACCGACCATTGCGAAGACCGCCGCGCCCGCGGGCATGCCGGCGAGATGTTGGCACCCAGTCAGGAGGCCGCCGAATGAGCGACACCCCACTTCTCAAAGTCAATGACGTCTCGAAGTTCTACGGCAACCGCATCGGCTGCCGCAACGTCTCCTTCGAGCTCTGGCCCGGCGAAGTGCTCGCCATCGTCGGTGAATCCGGCTCAGGCAAGACCACGCTGCTCAACTGCATCTCGACTCGCCTGATGCCGACAACGGGCAGCGTCGAATATCACATGCGCGACGGCGCCTATCGCGACCTCTACCGCATGAACGAGGCCGAGCGCCGCTTCCTGATGCGCACCGACTGGGGTTTCGTGCATCAGAATCCGGCTGACGGCCTGCGTATGACGGTCTCGGCCGGTGCCAATGTCGGCGAACGCCTGATGGCGATCGGCGACCGTCACTACGGCAACATCCGCTCCACGGCCATCGACTGGCTGCAGCGCGTCGAAATCGACGAAGGCCGTATCGACGATCAGCCGCGTGCCTTCTCCGGCGGCATGCGTCAGCGCCTGCAGATTGCTCGCAACCTGGTGACCGGCCCGCGCCTGGTCTTCATGGACGAGCCGACCGGCGGCCTTGACGTCTCGGTGCAGGCCCGCCTGCTCGATCTTGTGCGCGGCCTCGTCAATGATCTCGGCCTTGCCGCGATCATCGTCACCCACGACCTCGCCGTCGCGCGCCTGCTGTCGCACCGCATGATGGTGATGAAGGATGGTCATGTCATCGAGCACGGGCTGACCGATCGCGTCCTCGACGATCCGCGCGAGCCGTACACGCAACTCCTCGTTTCCTCCATCCTGCAGGTCTGATCGAGAATGCTGTTCCGACTCCGGCTATCGGTGTCGGCGGCAAGCGAAACTAAGGAAAGAAATCATGGCAACGCCACTCGTTGTTTCTGAAGTCGTCAAGAGCTTCACCATGCACCTGCGCGACGGCATCAAGCTGCCGGTCGTTTCGGATGTATCCTTTTCCGTGGCATGCGGGGAATGCGTCGTCCTCGGCGGCCCGTCGGGCATCGGCAAGAGCTCGCTGCTGAAGATGATTTACGGCAACTATGCCGTGGATAGTGGCCAGATTCTCATTAAGCATCACGACAAGATCGTCGATCTGGCAACGGCGGACCCGCGCACGGTGATCGACATGCGCCGTCATACGCTCGGCTATGTCAGCCAGTTCCTGCGCACCGTTCCGCGTGTCGCGGCCATCGACGTGGTGGCCGAGCCGCTGGTCGCCCGCGGTGAGAAAGCTGAAACGGCGCGCGAGAAGGCGGCAAACCTTCTCTCGAAGCTGAACCTGCCGGAAGCGCTCTGGCAGCTTCCGCCCGCCACCTTCTCCGGCGGCGAGCAGCAGCGCGTCAACATCGCCCGCGGCTTCATCACCGAGCACACCGTCCTGCTGCTCGATGAGCCGACCGCCTCGCTCGACGCCAGGAACCGCGCCGTCGTCGTCGGCATGATCGAGGAAAAGAAGAAGGCGGGCGTCGCCCTTCTCGGCATCTTCCACGATGAAGAGGTGCGCGAGGCCGTCGCCGACCGCATTCTCGACGTCCAGAAATTCTCGCCGCGAAAGGCGATCGCCGCATGAGCCGCAAGATTGGCCTCGAGCCCTATTTCCACGAAACAGCATCGGTGAAGAACGCCACCTTCGGTCGCTTCACGGAGGTCTCGGAGCGTTGCCGCATGGAGGAAGTCGAGTTCGGCGACTATTCCTATGTCATGCAGGACGGTGCGATCTGGTGCGCGACGATCGGCAAGTTCGTCAACATCGCCGCCTCGGTGCGGATTAATGCCACCAACCATCCGACCTGGCGCGCAACGCTGCATCACTTCACCTATCGCGCCGCCGATTATTGGCCGGATGCCGATATGGAGGCCGACTTCTTCGAATGGCGCCGCTCCAACCGCGTCGTCATTGGCCATGACGTCTGGATCGGCCACGGGGCCACCATCCTGCCCGGCGTCAAGGTCGGCAACGGCGCGGTCATCGGTGCCGGCGCGGTCGTCTCCAAGGATGTCGCTGCCTACACCATCGTCGGCGGCGTCCCCGCCAAGCTGATCCGCGAGCGGTTCCCGAAAGAGGTCGGCGAACGCATGGACAAGCTCGCCTGGTGGGATTGGGAGCATGATCGCCTGCGGGTCGCCCTGCAGGACTTCCGGAACCTCAGCGTCGAAGATTTTCTCGCCCGCTACGAGCAGTGACCGAAGCCCTTGAGTTCGCTCAGGGGCTTTTCTCTTCGGTCCACGAAGGCAGCCCCACGCGAAAAGCCAGGCTTTGGTCTACGGATTTGGGTTCTTCGCCAACTGCCATTCACCGGTCTCGTCCGGCTCGACGCGTTTGTTGCCGCGGTAGAAGATCGGCTGTCCGGTCTTCTTGTCCATCGAGAAGCGGCTCGGCGTGAACTTTTCGCTCTCGTGTCCACGGATGGCGAGACTGAGCGCCTCCTTGAACTTCCCGTCTTTGCACAGGCTTTTGAAGAGTGCCTGATCCATCGCTTTACTCCAGTATTCCCGATATCCGTTGAATTGCCTGCCATCGACTGGTGATCGGGTCAACTGCTGCGACGATACCTCTCGTGCCGACTTCGTGTGCAATCGCTCAGCCCCAGCTGCGGTTGGCAGGTTCCCGTCGCTATTGTTTATCCGGCACACGACCGCGGCTGGATCCGATGTCCGTCAAAGGACCGATTATGACAGTCCTTACACAAAATTGACATTGGAGCTTCATCAAGCGGGACTAATGCACTCCCTCATATCGCCTTTGGACTATGAGGAAGAGCATGATGTTCGAGCTGAGGAATGTCACCCGCCGTTTCGGAAAGAAGACCGCCGTCGATTCCGTTACGCTCGACATTCCTCAGGGCCAGATGGTCGGCATCATCGGACGTTCCGGTGCGGGCAAGTCCACGCTTCTGCGTATGATCAACCGCCTGCAGGAGCCGACATCGGGCTCGATCCATTTCGCCGGTGTCAAGGTCTCCAGCCTTGGCGGCCAGGCGCTACGCAACTGGCAGCGCGATTGCGCGATGATCTTCCAGCAATTCAATCTCGTTCCGCGTCTCGACGTGCTGACCAACGTCATGCTCGGCCGTCTCAATCATCGCTCCACCGCGATGAGCCTGTTTGGTCTCTTCACCCGCGAGGAGCGCATCCACGCGATTGCCGCCCTTGAGCGCCTCGGCATCGAGCAGACGGCCTTGCAGATGGCAGGCACTCTGTCGGGTGGCCAGCAGCAGCGCGTGGCGATTGCCCGCGCGCTGATGCAGAACCCGAAGATGGTGCTCGCCGACGAGCCGATCGCCTCGCTTGATCCGCTCAACGCCAAGATCGTCATGGACGCACTGCGCGACATCAACGAGCGCGAAGGCATCACCGTCATCACCAATCTTCATACACTCGATACCGCCCGCAACTACTGCGAACGCATCGTCGGCATGGCTGCTGGCCGCGTCGTGTTCGACGGCAAGCCCTCCGAACTGACGGCTGAAGCCGTCAAACAGATTTACGGCACCGACAAGGATGGCGCCGGCATCGACGAGACGATGACCTCGACCTCGATCAACATTCCCGCGGCTGCCGCCGCCAATCAATCCGCCGGCTTGCAACCGCTGGCGCTGGCCGGTCTCTGAGAGGGGCGGCCTCGATCGTAAGCCCGCGTTATGGGCGCACGTCTTCTTAACCAGGGATCGCCGGGAAGACCGGTCAATCAGGAGAGTACCATGTTGAAGAAAGCACTCTTTGCCGCGACGGCGCTGTTTGCGCTTGCCGGCGTTTCGCATGCTGCAGACCTCAAGGAATTCCGCGTTGGTATTCTCGGTGGCGAAAACGAAGCCGATCGCCTGCGTAACTACGCTTGCCTGGCTGACCACCTGAAGACCGAATTCGGCTTCGAGAAGGTTTCGCTCTTCCCGGCTGCCGACTATGACGGCGTTATCCAGGGTCTTCTCGGCGGCACGCTCGACTTCGCGGAACTCGGCGCTTCGGGTTACGCTGCGATCGCCATCAAGAACGACAAGGCTGTCACCCCGATCCTGACGACCGTTCAGAAGGACGGTTCGACGGGCTACCACTCGATTGGTCTCGCTCTGAAGTCCTCGGGCATCAAGGACATCAAGGACGCCAAGGGCAAGAAGCTCGGCTACGCCGATCCGGACTCCACCTCGGGCTACCTGATCCCGCTGACGCAGATCCCGAAGGACACTGGCATGCCGAATGACCAGTACTTCGCTTCCACGCAGTTCAACGGCGGCCACGAGAACAACCTTCTCGCTGCCTATGACGGCAAGGTCGATATCGCCGTTGACGACTCCTCGGGCATCGGCGATTTCAAGGACGGCTACACTTCCGGCACCTTCCGCAAGGCTGTCGACAAGGGCACCGTAGATCCGAACAAGCTCGTCGAAGTCTGGCGTTCGCCACTGATCCCGAACGGCCCGCTCGTTATTCGCAACGAACTCGGCGCTGATTGGCAGGCAAAGCTCACCGACTTCTTCATGAAGCTCCCGGCAAAGGATGCCAAGTGCTTCGCAGCCATCGAAGGCGGCGATTACCAGGGCTACACCAAGGTTCAGCCTGACTTCTACAATGCCATCATCGATGCTCGTAAGGCTGCCATCGGCGGTTGATCGATCCTGACGGTTGAAGGGCGGCCGTAACAAGCCGCCCTTTTTGTTGCGAAGAAAGCGGACACCTTCATGACTTTTGCCGATCCCAACACCCACGCGCCGGCCCAGCAAAGCGCCCGTGAAATCGGTGACGCCTGGAGCAAGATGGTGGCCCGACGCCGCTTCTATACCGGCCTTGGGCTGGTGATCCTGCTTGCCGCTTTCATCGCCTCCGTGCGTTTTGCCGATGAAAGCAATGCCGGCCATTTCTTTGAGCGCCTGCCGCATCTCTTCGATTTTCTGAACTGGCTCATTCCCAAGGATTGGAATGATGTCTGGCGCGCCCTGTTGGATATCGCAAACCCGACCCAGAAGACCGGTGAAGAGTATAATTTCGCCCAGGGTCGCGTCTATGTCTGGGGCGGCTTCTATATCCCCGAATATTTCGAGCTGATGATCATCACGATCAACGTCGCGCTCGTTTCGACGATCATCGGCTTCATCTTCGCCGTGCCGCTGAGCTTTCTCGTGGCCCGCAATCTGGCGCCGTCCAATCCGCTGCGCATCATCGCCAAGCGTCTGACGGAACTCCTCCGCGCGTTCCCCGAGATTGTTATCGCAGGCCTGTTTTCCGCCATCCTCTCGATCGGTCCGGTTGCCGCGATCATTGCAGTCGGCCTGCACACCATCGGTGCGCTCGGCAAACTTTTCTATGAAGTTGTCGAAAACATCGACATGAAGCCGGATGAAGGCATGAAAGCCGTCGGCGCCAGCTGGTCGGAGCGCGTCCGCTTCGCTGCCCTGCCGCAGGTCATGCCGAACTTCGTCTCCTACGCGCTGCTGCGCCTGGAGATCAATGTCCGCGCCTCCACCATCATCGGTGCGGTCGGCGGCGGCGGTATCGGTGAGGAGTTGAAGCTCTCCATCTCGCGCGGTTTCGGCGCCAAGACGATGGCTCTCGTTCTCCTGCTCTTCATCACCATCGTTGCGGTCGACCAGTTCTCCGCATGGCTGCGCCGCCGCCTCGTCGGTGAGCACGCCTTCCTTTTGCAGCATTGAGGTCCGCCATGACGGTGATCGACGCCAACCGGATGCACGAGATCGAGCAGCGTTATCCGGAGTATTTCAAACGTTCCTTCCGGCAGCGCTTCGGCGGCCTGATGATCGTGATCGCGACGCTTGTCTATGGGCTTTACGCAACCTGGTTCTTCGACCTGCCGAAGCTGCTTGCCGATGCCCATTGGGAGCGCGTCGGCCTCTATCTCAGCCAGTGGGTAAGCTATGACGTGCAGCTCGAATTGCGCATTGGCGATGACGGCATCACGGTCAAATATCCGCGTTTCTCGCCGCTCGGCGACAACCCGCATCCGGATTGGGTCATCAACAATCCGGATGGCAGCGTCACGGTTTCGGTCAGCGGCACAAGCCGCAGCGTTACCATCTCCAAAACGGAGACGACGGTGACCGCCCACGGCATCAGCGTGCCGGTGGAAGTCTCCAGCGGCGCACCGAAGCTCGTCGGCCCCGTGCCGAGCTGGATGACGGTCTACGACGACAACGTCCTAGCCGACCTGGGCTTTGCCGGCGACGTCAGCATTTCGGTCGATCGCGTCAAGGTGCGCAAGCGCTTCCTCGGCTGGGCGAATTTCGTTTTCGACACCCAATCGCCATTCTTCGGCAAGCCGGCGAGCAAGGTCATCAGCCTGATCGTTTCGGGACCGGAACTGAAGCCCGGCCAATCCAACCTGTCGCTTGCCTTCGATAATATGTGGCACAACAGCGCCTGGCAGCACGGCGACGTCTGGACAAAACTGTTCCAGACCATCGTGATGGCTTTCCTGGGGACGCTGCTCGGTGCATTGTTCGCTTTTCCGCTGGCGTTTCTTGCAGCGCGCAACATCACCCCGAACAAGGTGCTGAATCAGGTCCTGAAGCGCTTCTTCGACTTTCTGCGCTCGGTCGACATGCTGATCTGGGCACTCTTTCTGACCCGCGCCTTCGGTCCCGGTCCTCTGGCTGGGTCCGGCGCGATTTTCCTCACCGAAACGGGCACGCTCGGCAAGCTCTATTCAGAAGGCCTGGAGAACGTCGACAACAAGCCGCGCGAAGGCATCAAATCGACCGGTGCGTCCACCGTACTCACGCATCGCTACGGCATTATTCCACAGGTCGTCCCTGTTTTCGTCAGCCAGACCCTCTACCAATGGGAGTCGAATGTTCGTGGCGCCACCATTATCGGCGCGGTTGGCGCGGGTGGTATCGGCCTCAAGCTTTGGGAAGCGATGCGCACCAACGCCAACTGGGAAAACGTCGCCTATATGGTGCTGTTGATTCTCATTGTCGTCTTCCTGTTCGACATGGCCTCGAACGCGCTGCGCCATCGATTGATGGGCACCAAGGCACACTGAAAAAGCGCAGGATCGTTCCGGATCATCATCATTCTGTCACGGAAATCTTTTAGCCGGAAGCCAGCTTGCGGTGGCGGTCAAATCACTGAACACTACAATCCGCATTCGGAACGATTCCCAGGATACGAGCCTTGCGCTACGCACTCTATTTCACGCCGCCGAAGGACGATCCTTTGAACGGCACGGCCGCGCTCTGGCTCGGCCGCGATGCCTTCACCGGCGAAACTTACCCGGCTCCTGATCATCCGGACCTGCCGGCCGCCGAGCAGTTCGAGCTGACCGCCGATCCTCGCCGCTACGCTTTCCACGCGACGATCAAGGCGCCCTTCCATCTGGCAGCCTCCGTCACTGAGAAGGACCTGATCCAGGTTGTTGAGGATTTTGCCGCCCGCACGTCGGCCTTCGAGATTCCCGAGCTGGTGCTTGGGCAACTGGGTAAATTCTTTGCGTTGGTGCCCGCTTTTCTGCATCCGCCGCTTCAGGATTTTGCTGCCACGGTGGTAAAATCCTTCGAGCCGTTTCGCGCCGCCTTGTCGGATGCCGATATCGCGCGCCGCAATCCGGAAAGACTAAGCGAGAGCCAGAGGACCAATCTGTTGCGCTGGGGCTATCCCTATGTGATGGATGACTTCGGGTTTCATATGACGCTGACCGGCCAGGTGCCGCAGGAGCGTGCCGGCATAATGAAGGCCATTCTGGCGGAGCGTTTCGCCGCCTTTACTGGCCGGCCGCTCCCGATCACCGGCCTTGCCGTTTTCGTTGAGGAGGCGCGCGGCGCTCCGTTTACAGCCCATTCCTGGTGGCCGCTTGCCGGCGCGAAAAACTGAGAGACCATATTCAATGACCAAAGAAACCGTCTTCTCCAACGCTCGCATTGTCCTCGAGGATGAAATCATCGAAGGCTCGGTCCTCGTCCGCGACGGCAAGATTGCCGATATCTCGACAGGCAACTCGCATGTCGGTGAGGATTTCGAAGGCGACTACCTGATCCCTGGTCTCGTCGAGCTCCACACCGACCATCTCGAAGGCCACTATTCGCCGCGCCCGGGCCTGCGCTGGCACAAGACGGCGGCGATCCAGGCGCATGATGCCCAGATCGTCACATCCGGCATCACCACGGTCTTCGATTGCCTGCGCATGGGCGCAGACGAGGATGGCGGCTTCGAGCACGGCGAGATGCGCGAGATGGCCGATGCGATCCAGAAGGCCGAGCAGGAAGGCCGTTTGCGGGCTGAACATCTGCTTCACCTGCGCTGCGAGGTCTCCGCTGACAACGTGCTGCAGCACTTCTCCGATTTCGAAAACGATCCCTACGTCCGTCTTGTCTCGCTGATGGACCACGCGCCTGGCCAGCGGCAGTTCCAGACGATGGACCAGTACATCTTCTACTACCAGAAGAAGCGCGGTCTCTCCGATGCCGAGTTCGCCAAGTTCGTCGATCGCCGCGTGACGGAGTCCGAGCGCAACTCGACGCCGCATCGCGCGGCCATTTCCAGGGTCTGCGCTGAGCGTGGCATTACCGTCGCCAGTCACGACGACGCAACGCTCGCCCATGTCGACGAAGCCATCGAAAATGGCGTTCGCCTCGCCGAATTCCCGACCAGCTTCGACGCTGCCAAGGCGTCGCACGAGCATGGCATGAGCGTGCTGATGGGCGCCCCGAACATCGTTCGCGGCAAGTCGCACTCCGGCAACATTGCCGCCCGTGATCTCGCCGAACACGGCGTTCTCGACGTGCTGTCCTCCGACTACGTCCCGCTCAGCCTCCTCTACGCGCCCTTCCTGATCGCCGACGAAGTCGAGAGCATTTCGCTGCCGAAGGCGATCGCCATGGTCACTGCTACTCCGGCCCGCGCCGTCAGCCTCAACGACCGCGGCCGCATCGCCACCGGCCTGCGCGCCGATCTCGTCCGGGTCTTCCGTGACCACGGCGTGCCGGTCACCCGTTCTGTTTGGCGTGAAGGGCGCCGTGTCGCATGAACCCGTCGCACGAACCTCACATCGTTCCGGGCACCGAACGCGGCATCATGGTCGTGGTCGTTGGTCCGAGCGGTGCCGGCAAGGACACGTTGATGGCGCTGGCCGCCAAGCACTTCCGGGGTCGTCCAGAGGTGCATTTCGTCCGCCGCGTCATCACCCGTCACACCCATGCCGGCGGCGAGCAGCATCTCGCCGTGTCGGACCAGGGCTTTGCGTCGATGGAACAGGCCGGAAGTTTTGCGGTCTGGTGGGAAGCACACGGCCTGAAATATGGCATTCCGGCCGAGGTGTCGGTGTCGCTCGCTCAGGGAAATTTGGTTATCGCCAATGGCTCGCGCTCGGCGCTTCACCATTTCAAGGCCGCTTTCCCGCGGCTCAAGGTCATCAATGTGACGGCGACCGCCGAGGTGCTGGCCAGCCGTCTGGAAGCGCGCGGCCGCGAGACGCATGAAGACATCATGGCGCGTCTCGCCCGTGGCCCGCTGACGGTGCGTGGCGATTACGACGTGACCGACGTCGACAACAGCGGTTCGCTGGAAGACGGCGAGCGCAGGATCGTGGATGCGCTGAACGGCTTCCTCGCGGAAGTGGCATAGGATCGGGAGGTACGATGGCCATCGTTGTCGTTGCTTACAATCCCGAGTGGCCACAGCTTTTCGACGAGGTCAAAGCAGAGCTGCATCCGGTACTATCCGATTTGGCACCGTTTTTTCATCATGTCGGTAGCACATCGGTTCCTGGTCTTGCCGCGAAGCCCAAGATCGATCTGCACGCTGCTTTTTGCAATGAGGATGGGTTACTGACCGCGATCGAGCGGGTAAAAGACCTCTCCGCCTACACGTTTCACGGTGACAAATACAACGACCAGAGCTGGACCTTCACCAGCGGCAAGGGCTCCTACGGCGCGCGGCTCTATCTCTGTTCATCCGATAACCACGTGCTCCGCGATCGCATCGTTTTCCGCGACTACTTGCGGGCGCATCCCCAGCGGGCGCAAGCATACGCCGCGCTGAAGCTTCGCCTGATGAGCGAGGCGAACGACGATTGGGCCTACTACACCGGCGGCAAGACCGACTTCGTACGCGAGACCTTACGTCTCGCGGCTGGCGAGGCGGACTGATCCGCGGTGCAATTTTGTTGTGCGTGGAAAAAATCGAATGAACTTTCAGTGATTTGAACAAACTGTTCTTCCCCGCCGATCCCCGCGCAAATGATCTGCGGCACACTGATGACGTCATTGGACAGGGAGCCGGGTCGCGAACCGGATCTGACAAAATTGGTCGAAATCCGGCGTTCGATAATCATTGCAGGAGAGGGATCGTAGGCCGTCAGGACCGGCGATCCACCGCAACGGAAGGGCCGAGAGACGCTCCTGTCGGCCTGGAAGAGTGGGGACTCGATGCGATCGGGCAGGCGGCGCCGCCTGACAATCCACATCTACCACGACGTCGCCTGCCCATTCCCAGCAAGCCCAAGCCGTACCGGATCACTCTTCGGCGCGGACATCACTGCTGGCGGCGGCACCCGTTCTGGGATGTCACAGCCACTGCGTTATTCGCCTTCGCCGCGTCCAGCCACGATCTCGCGCTTGCCGACATGATTTGCCGGGCCAACGAGACCTTCCTTTTCCATGCGCTCGACGAGCGAAGCCGCACGGTTGTAGCCGATGCCAAGACGGCGCTGGATGTAGGAGGTCGAGCACTTCTTGTCACGCATCACGACCTTGACCGCCTGCTGGTAAAGCTCGTCGCCGTCTTCGGAGCCCATGGCGCTCTTGTCGAAGACTGCGTTGTCCTCTTCTTCGCCGGCCTCGTCTTCCTCGTCAGCTGTAACGGTGTCGAGATACTCCGGCCGACCCTGCGTCTTCAGGTGCGCGACGACCTTCTCCACCTCGGCATCCGAAACAAATGGTCCGTGTACGCGCGAAATCCGCCCGCCGCCCTGCATGTGCAGCATGTCGCCCTGGCCGAGCAGCTGTTCGGCTCCCTGTTCGCCAAGAATAGTGCGGCTGTCGATCTTCGACGTCACCTGGAAGGATATCCGCGTCGGGAAGTTCGCCTTGATGGTGCCGGTGATGACGTCGACCGACGGGCGCTGCGTCGCCATGATCAGGTGGATGCCGGCGGCGCGCGCCATCTGCGCCAGGCGCTGGATCGCCCCTTCGATTTCCTTGCCGGCGACCATCATCAGGTCGGCCATCTCGTCGACGATGACGACGATGTAAGGCATCGGCGTCAGATCCATCTCCTGTTGCTCCTCGATCGGAGCGCCCGTGCTTCTGTCGAAGCCGGTCTGGACCATGACGTGGATGGTCTCGCCCTTGTCGCGCGCCTGCGCCACGCGGCTGTTGTAGCCGTCGATATTGCGCACGCCGAGGCGCGACATCTTGCGATAGCGATCCTCCATCTCGCGTACCGCCCACTTCAGCGCCATGACGGCCTTCTTCGGGTCGGTGACGACAGGTGTCAAAAGGTGCGGGATGCCGTCATAGACGGAGAGTTCCAGCATCTTCGGATCGACCATGATCAGGCGGCACTGTTCCGGCGACATGCGGTAGAGCAGCGACAGGATCATCGTGTTGATGGCGACGGACTTGCCCGAACCGGTGGTGCCGGCGACGAGCAAATGCGGCATCTTCGCGAGCTCTGCGATGACGGGTTCGCCGCCGATCGTCTTGCCGAGGCCGAGCGCAAGCTTGTAGCCGCTTTTCTCGAAATCCTGGCTTTCGATCATCTCACGGAAGTAGACGGTTTCGCGCAGCGCGTTCGGCAGTTCGATACCGATGACGTTGCGGCCGGGAACCACGGCAACACGCGCCGACAGCGCCGACATCGAACGGGCGATATCGTCGGCCAAGCCGATGACGCGGGAGGACTTGACGCCCGGTGCCGGCTCGAACTCGTAAAGTGTGACGACGGGGCCGGGGCGGACATGGATGATCTCGCCCTTGATACCGAAATCCTCGAGCACGCTTTCGAGAAGGCCGGCATTCTGCTCCAGCGTCTCCTGCGACATGATCTCGCCGACACGCTCCGGCGGTTCCTGCAGCAGCGAATGTGAGGGGAATTCGTAGCCGGAGGCATCGACCCTCGAGGGCACGATCTTCGGCGCGGCAAAGCGCGGCGCCGGAGCGAGCGGCTGGGGAGCCTGCGCGCGAACCGGCAGCGGAGCGATCGGCTGCGTCTTCGGCTGGACTGCCGCCGCTTCTTCTACGCGGGTCCGCTCGGTCGCGACCGGGCTCTGTGTTGCGCGGCCGCGCGTCAAACTGGCAGCCGGCGCGACGGGTGGCGGGGCGACCGGCTCAGGCATCGGTGCAACGGCGATTGCCTGATGTTGCCGACCTGGTCGCCACTCCATGACGCGGAACCGGCTGATGATCGATTCGGGGCTGACTTCCGGCCGCGGCAATGAAATCTGAGGCAGTAGGATCGGTTCGGCTACCGCTTCCTCGAAGGCCATGACCTCCCAGAACGCGAAGTCCGAGATGGCAGCCAGTTCAGTGGATGCACGGACAATAGTCTCGGTTTCAGGCTCGACCGACATCACTGGCGATACAGCCACAGCCGGCTGCACTTCGATCGTAAGGGGGATCTCGGCTTCATGGACCTCGAGTGGGACGTTGGCGACAACAGGCGCCGCCGGCGCCACGCTCGCGCCGATTTCGGCCGCAACGCGTTCCTGCAGCGCAAGAGGCGGCGTGTGGACGGCTGGCGCCGGCACGCGCTTCGGATTGATCAGATTCTCGGGCGTGCGGGTGAACCGCACATTCGGAGCCAGTGAAAAATTGCTCTGCCAGATTGGTGCCGTAGGCTTCTCGCCTGCGTATTCCTGCAGCTGTTCACCTTCGACTTCCGCGGAAATCTCCTCGGCCCCTGTCAGATTGGTTCTAGGAAAGCGCATACGACCGCTACTCACTCATGATTAGCAACTAATATCCGCTCTCGAATTAGGAAATGAAGGTTAATAAGTTCCTTCCATCCACACCATCGGTCGATGAAAAATATAAAGAAAAATGTTCAATATCAATTATTTGAAACGTGGAGAAAATTTTAATGGATTTTCGACGAAGCGCTCAGTGCGCTTCGTCCCAGTTGGTCGCCGAACGCGCGTCGACCCTCAGCGGCACGCGCATTTCAAGCGCCGGCATGGTGGCGTTTTCCATGACCGAGACGATGATCGGCGTGGCCTTTTCGACGTCTGCATCCTCGACCTCGAAGATCAGTTCGTCATGGACCTGCAGGAGCATGCGCACGCGGTCGCCAAGTCCCGCTTCGGCGAGCGCCGGCTCCATCTTGATCATTGCCCGGCGAATGATATCGGCCGCCGATCCCTGGATCGGTGCGTTGATCGCCGCGCGCTCGTTGAAGGCACGAACCGACGGGTTGGAGGAGCGAATCTCAGGGTAGTTGATTCGCCGCCCGAAGATCGTTTCGACGTAGCCCTTGTCGCGCGCCATCTGCTTGCGGCTGTCCATGTAGTCACGAATGCCGGGGAAGCGCTCGAAATACTTCTTGATGTAGTCGCCCGCTTCCGAGCGCTCGATCGAGAGCTGATTGGCGAGGCCGAACGCGGATATGCCGTAGATGATCCCAAAGTTGATTGCCTTGGCGCGACGCCGCACCTCTGACGGCATGCCCTCGACCGGAACGCCGAACATCTCGGACGCGGTCATGGCATGAATGTCGACACCGTCGGCAAAGGCTTGCGTTAGCTGCGGGATCTCCGCGACGTGCGCGAGCACGCGCAGTTCGATCTGGCTGTAGTCGGCCGAAATCAGCTTGTGGCCCGGCGACGAAATGAATGCCGTGCGGATCTTGCGGCCTTCCGCCGTCCGCACCGGAATGTTCTGCAGGTTGGGTTCCGAGGAGGACAGCCGGCCTGTCGTCGTCGAGGCCAGCGAATAGGAGGTGTGGACCCGCTTCGTCTGGGGGTGAACGTATCCCGGCAGCGCATCCGTATAGGTCGACTTCAACTTGGTCAGCTGGCGCCAGTCGACGATCTTGCGTGGTAGTTCGAAGCCCGCGGCTGCGAGGTCTTCGAGCACGCTTGCCGAGGTGGACCACTGGCCGGTCTTCGTCTTCGTACCGCCGGCAAGTCCCATCTTGCCGAACAGGATGTCGCCCAGCTGCTTCGGCGAGCCGATGGTAAAGCGAACGCCCGCGAGCTTGAAAATTTCGTCCTCGAGCGCGGCGGCGCCCTGTGCGAGATCGCCGGACAGGCGCGAGAGGATCTGCCGGTCAACGGTGATGCCGCGCTCTTCCATATGCGCCAGAACGGGCACCAGTGGGCGCTCAAGACGTTCGTAAACCGTCGTCAGTTTCTCGGCCGCAAGGCGCGGCTTCAGGACCAGCCAGAGCCGCAGCGTGATATCGGCATCCTCTGCGGCGTAGTGCGTCGCGCGATCGATATCGACGAGGTCGAATGTAACGTTCGACTTACCACTGCCGGCCACGTCCTTGTAGGCAATGGGTGTATGGCCGAGGAACTTCTCCGACAGCGGATCCATGCCGTGCGCGCCGGTTCCGGCGTCCAGCACGTAGGAGATCAGCATCGTATCGTCGAAGTTCTTCGTTTCGACGCCATAGCGCTTCATCAGCAGGTAGTCGTATTTGAGGTTCTGGGCGACCTTCAGGATCGACTCGTCTTCCAAAAGCGCCTTCAGCCGGGGAAGGGCGTCCCGCATCGGGATCTGGTTGTCTGCAAGCCCGCCGCCGAGCAGATCGCCGACGCCGGTCTTGTGGCCGATCGGGACATAGGCGGCGCGGATGCTGGTGCCGGTGGGGTTCTTGTCGTTGTCTGCGATCGCCATCGAGAACCCGACGAGCTCCGCCTGCATCGCGTCGAGCGACGTTGTCTCGGTGTCGAAGCCAACCAGACCCGTCTCGCGCGCATCGGCAATCCATTTGTCGAGCGTCGCGACATCGCGAATGGTGACATAGCGCGAGTGATCGAACGGGAGCGAGGCAAACGCTTCTGCGCGCGCCTTGGCAAAATCAGCCGGCAAGAAGGTGCCTTCGCGACCATTCGCGCCGTTCGCCTTTGCCGGAACAGGCACCGCCTCGCCGGCGACCTCGGGAATTCCACCGGCAACCGGCTCCGGCTCGGCGGCATCGAGGTCCGGCCCGCGCGCTGCTGCACCCCACTCGACCGGCACATCGACCGCATCGATGGCGCTGGCATCGCAATCGCAAGCCTCGGCCACCCGCCGCGTCAGCGAGGTAAACTGCATGGCCTTCAGGAAACCGATCAGCTTTGGCCCGTTTTGCGGCTCGAGGATCAGGTCTTCGACCTTGAGTTCAAGCGGAACGTCGATGCGCAGCCGCACCAGCTCACGCGACAGGCGGGCCTTGTCGGCATTCTCGATGATCGTTTGCCGGCGCTTTTCCTGCTTGATCTCGGTCGCGCGTTCGAGGAGCGCGTCGAGATCGCCGTATTCGGCAAGCAGCTGCGCCGCCGTCTTCGGGCCAATGCCGGGAATGCCAGGCACGTTGTCGACCGAGTCGCCGGTCATCGCCTGAAGATCGATCATTTTCTCGGGTGGAACGCCCCATTTCTCAATGACATCAGGGATGCCGATCTGCTTGTCCTTCATGCTGTCGTACATGTGGACAGCAGGCGTCACCAGCTGCATCAGATCCTTGTCCGAAGACACGATCGTCACGTCAGCGCCGAGGGCCTCGGCCTGGCGCGCATAGGTCGCAATGATGTCGTCGGCCTCGAAGCCTTCAGTTTCGATGCACGGCAGATTGAAGGCCCGCGTGGCTTGGCGGATGAGCCCGAATTGGGGGATCAGTTCCTCCGGCGGCGCCGAGCGGTTGGCCTTGTAGGCGTCGTAGAGATCCTTGCGGAACGTCCTTGCCGAGTAGTCGAAGACGACCGCCAGATGCGTCGGCGTCACGCCGACCGATGTGTCGCGCGCATCCGTCAATAGCTTCCACAGCATGTTGCAGAATCCCGAAACCGCTCCCACCGGCAAGCCGTCGCTTTTGCGGGTGAGTGGGGGGAGTGCGTGAAAGGCTCGAAAGATGAAACCGGAGCCGTCGACAAGGAAAAGATGATCGCCTTTTTTCATGGCGTCATGGATAGCGCGGCGACCTTGGAAGGTCCATATAAAGTTCGGAGGGAGAAAAGATTCTGCCTCACCAAACTGTTACTAATTTGTAATAGTCAATCCTCAGCTTTCCCTTGAAAAGCCACATTCCCGATCACAAATGATTACTACCGACGTTTGATCGTGTTGATCGCGTCGAGGGTCTGATAGCTGGCTTGTCCCCCGCCGCATCGGACTTGGACAAAGGCCTTATCCCCTCTCCGGGCCTTTGTCCCCATTTTAGAGCCGCCATAGCCAGACCTCCAGGCTATGGCGGCTTTGTTTTTCTGCTCTATCTTTCCAAGGACAACCTGCGATGAAGCGTTTGTGATCCATCGTATGAGATTTGTTGCATTGTTTTGTCGAGTTTTTTGCGACTAACTGAAAAGATGGGAATTAATCGTATGGACTCGGGGGCTTACCTTGCCAGCCAGCTGGCCAAGGGCTTCGCTCGTTCGCTCCAGCAGCGCGCGGCAAGGCTCGGCTTTTCGCCAGGGCAGTTCCCGGTTCTTCTCGAACTTTGGGCCGAGGACGGGCTGACGCAGAAGCAGTTGCTGGCCCGCGTCGACATCGAACAGGCGACGATGGCAAACACCCTCGCACGCATGGCGCGAGACGGGCTCATCGACCGCCGCCCGCATCCGTCCGACAAGCGCGCCCAGCTGATCTTCCTGACGGACAAGGCCAAGGGCATGGAAGACGACGCGATCGAGGCGGCGCGTGAAGCGGATCTAGCGCTGTTTGAGGGCTTCAAGAGCTTCGAACGCGAGCTGACCCTCGAATATATCCGTCGCCTTCTCGACAACGCCAAGAAGCTCTGAGTTCTATTCCGCCGCCGTTATGGTGGCGGAAGCGAGCGGCCGATCCAACTCGCCGTGGGTTGTGAGGAAGCTCTCACGCGCTGCCAGCTTGACGCTCGGCTCGATGTCCGGCTTGCCGAGAAGCAGGCCCTGCATCTGCTCGCAGCCTTCCTCGATGACGATCTGACGCTGAAGTTCCGTTTCGACGCCTTCGGTCACGACCTGAATTCCCAGGCTGTGACCAAGGCCGATGATGGCGCGCACAATGGAACGGGCGGCGGCGTCATGTTCGAGAATGCCCGTGAAGCTGCGATCCACCTTGATTTTGTCAAATGGCAAAGCGCGCAGGTTCGAAAGCGATGAGAAGCCCGTTCCGAAGTCGTCCATGACGATGCGCACGCCTAGTCCATGCAGACGCATCAGCGTTGCGATGACATTGCTTCGGTCGCGCACGAAGGCAGCTTCGGTAATTTCCAGTTCCAGCCTCTCCGGGGCCAACCCGGTCTCTTCGAGGATCGCCGCAACCCGCTCGCAAAGGTTCGGGAGCATGAACTGCACCGGCGAGACGTTGACGGCAATGGACAGTGGCTGCGGCCACCGCGCCGCTTCGGTGCATGCCTGGCGCATCACCCACTCTCCAAGCTGCACGATCACGCCGCTTTCCTCGGCTATGCCGATAAAGACCTCCGGTTCACTCATGCCATGTCCCGGCCGATTCCACCGCATCAGGGCTTCATAGCCGGTGACGGTATCCGTCCTGCTGTCGAGGATCGGTTGGTAGCTTACGGAGACCTGATTGCGCGTGATCGCATGCCGCAGCTCTGCCTCGATCTGGCGGCGGGCGCGCACGGCCTCGTCCATTTCCGCGTCGAAGAAGCAGGCCTTGCCGCGCCCGCCGTGCTTGGCACGGTAAAGCGCCGTATCGGCGTTATCGCTCAGCTCCTCCGCCGTGTGTCCGTCCGTAGGATAAACAGCGATACCGACACTGATGCCGACGGCGGTCGGATCGCGGGCGATATCCATTTCAGCGGCGAGCCCGTCAAGAATAAGCCCAGCGAGCTTGCGCGCGGCGTCCGGCTGCTGCTTGCCCGTCTGGATGATCGCGAACTCATCGCCTCCAAGTCGGGCGACCGTGTCGCCGTCGTCGGCCACGCGCTGCAGGATTGTCGAGACCTTGCAGAGGATGCGGTCGCCCTCCGCATGCCCGAAGATGTCGTTGACGGCCTTGAAGCGATCGAGATCCAGGCAGAAGACGGCGATCTGCGCGTGCTTGCGCTGGGCCAGTTGAAGAGCGTGGCGGATGCGCGTGTCGAACAGCGAACGGTTCGGCAGGCCGGTCAAGACGTCGTGCTGCGCCAGATGTTCGATCATTTTCTCGGCGCGCTTGCGCTCGCTGAGATCGCGAATCACCAGGACGTCACAGTTGCGCCCGCGATAGACCATGCGACGGGACAGAATTTCTACCGGGATCTCGCTGTCGTCTTTGGTGGTCAGCTGCGTTTCCTCTCGGAAGGCTATCGTACTGCCATCCATGCTCATCAGAAGGGAGGTCGGATCACCCCCGAGCAACTCGGCCAATTGCCAGCCCGACATTTGCTGGAACCGTTCGTTGGCGTCGACGATCTTTCCTTCGCGCAGAACGAGAAGCCCCTCCATCGAGGCGTTTGCGAGGCCGCGCAGATCGGTCAGATGGCTTTCGAGAAACACGGCGCCGAGAGCGACGAGGATCAGGGCCGTGGACACCACCACGATGATCGCTGCCAGCGCTTTGGGCTCCAGAACGGTCGTTGTCACGCTTCGTCCGGGCTCGGGAATGAGCGTAATACTGCTCATGGAAATGAAATGCATCGCTGCGATGGCGAGCACCATGGCAATCGCCGACACCAGCAGCCGTTTCGTTCCCTTGAGCCTCTCGAAGGAGAGAAACGCCGTGCTCGCGAGTGTCGCACCAATCAACAGCGCGATCAGCGTTGCCTGGAGATCGTAGACGATATCAACCTGGGCTTCGATCGCCCGCATGCCGGTCAGATGCATCGAACCGATGCCGAGTGCCATCAAGATGCCGCCGGGCACGAAGGAATATTCACTCGAACCCTCCACGGAAACCAGGATGGCGAGCCACGAAGCGCATATCGCCAGTATGACGGAGAGTGTTGTCAGGCCAAGACCATAAGTGATCGTGAAGCCGCCATCGTAGGCCAACATGGAGATGAAGTGCGTGGCCCAGATGCCGACGCCGCAGGCAAATGCCGATGCCATGATCCAGTGTCGTTGCTGTCCGGGGTCGCATTCCTGAGCGCGGAACAATAGCAGCATGGAGGCAAGGTTGCCGATCAGGCAAACAATAACGGCGGCAACAATCAGACGCCAGTCATGGTTCTCGCGAATGCAGGTGACTACAGAGAACATATCTCACCTCGAACTCATTGTCGGTATACTATTTATCCTTCCCTAAATAACCGTAAATTGTATATGCGATTTCATGCATTCGTCTTGCGGTATATCTGACGCGCCCATCCGTCGTGATCGCCTCCTCTCTCGATCTTTTTTCAACTCGAAAGCGATTTACCTTTGGTCTATCGTCCCGCGGAATTTCGAAAGGAGTCGAAAATGACTGACGTAACGCCGGTGCTTTCGCGCGCAGATCAGAATCTGCCATCAAGCCTCGACAAGCTGTTTGAACTCTTGAGGATCAAATCGATCTCCACTGACCCGGCCTTCAAGGTCGAGTGCCGCAAGGCGGCCGAATGGCTGGTTTCCTATCTCGAGACGCTGGGTTTCGATGCTTCCGTGCGCGATACGCCCGGTCATCCCATGGTTGTCGCCCATCATGCCGGTGCGAGCGCCGACGCGCCACACGCGCTGTTTTACGGCCATTACGACGTGCAGCCGGTCGATCCCATCGAGCTTTGGGAGAATGATCCGTTCGAACCGTCGATCAAGGATGTCGGCAATGGCCGGAAGATCCTTACGGGTCGCGGCACCGCCGACGACAAGGGCCAGTTGATGACCTTCGTCGAAGCCTGCCGCGCCTACAAGGACGTCAACGGTGCTTTGCCCTGCCGCATCACAATTCTTTTCGAAGGCGAAGAGGAATCCGGTTCACCGTCGCTGAAGCCCTTCCTCGAAGCCAACGCCGCGGAATTGAAGGCGGACTACGCCCTCGTGTGCGACACCGGCATGTGGGACCGCGATACGCCGGCGATTGCTGCGGCGCTTCGGGGTCTCGTCGGCGAAGAGGTCGTCGTGACGGCAGCCGACCGCGACTTGCACTCCGGCCTGTTCGGCGGTGCCGCCGCAAATCCGATCCATATCCTGACGGCAGCACTTGCTGGCCTGCACGATGAAACCGGTCGCATCACGCTCGAGGGCTTCTATGATGGCGTGGAAGAAACGCCGGCCAATATAAAGGCATCCTGGGAAACCCTCGGCAAGACCGCCGAGACCTTTTTGGGCGAGGTGGGTTTGTCGATCCCGTCGGGAGAGAAGGGCCGGTCGGTCCTCGAATTGACCTGGGCGCGTCCGACCGCTGAGGTCAATGGCATCTGGGGTGGCTATACCGGTGAAGGCTTCAAGACGGTGATCGCAGCCAAGGCCTCCGCCAAGGTCTCCTTCCGTCTCGTTGGGACGCAGGATCCGGATGCCGTCCGGGAAAGCTTCCGCAGTTACATCCGCTCGAAAATCCCCGCCGATTGCTCTGTCGATTTCCATCCGCATGGCGGCTCGCCGGCAATCCATCTTTCCTACGATTCGCCGGTGCTGACGAAGGCCAAGAATGCGCTTTCCGACGAGTGGCCAAGGCCCGCCGTGGTCATCGGCATGGGCGGATCGATCCCGATCGTCGGCGACTTCCAGAAGATGCTCGGCATGGAATCGTTGCTGGTCGGCTTCGGCCTCAGCGACGACCGCATTCACTCGCCAAACGAGAAGTACGAGCTCGCTTCCTATCACAAGGGTATCCGGTCCTGGATTCGCATCCTGGAAGCGCTGGCCAAGTAACAGGAAGCGCGCGCGCGAGCGCCCGAAAAACAAAAAGGCCGGAACAAGCCGGCCTTTCGTCATTCGCTTCACTTCGATGCCAGTACATCCGTGGTCAAGGAGGAGGCGAATGTTGCAGCCAGACTGATCGGGAAAGGTTAACGTATGGTTAACTGCAGAGCCGCGATCAAAACGATGGAAGTGGCAACGTTGCTTGCGCGCACAGCTTTCCATCGGCTGCAATATGTTGATCCCTATGTCGGAACGCCGACTTCGGGTTTCAAGTAGGACGAACGGATTTCTGCGTTTTTAAGCTTTCAAGTGTTCGACGAGACCGCTGCTGCGACCGCCATTTGCTCAGCCTGCGCTTGCCAAGGTGGGGGCTTTCACAGGAGAAATGGGAAGGCCCGGCGCTCTGGGAGAGACACCGGGCCTGATCGTGATCGGCACGTTTGAGGGGAGACGGCCGACCTTTAGCGAAACGTGTAGGGCGTGTTTCGCTACGCAACTAATTCACGGCGTCCCTAATGGTTCCCTGCTACCAGAGAGAAACTGAATTCTGACGACAGCCCAGCAACTCGCGCATCTCCGCGAACGGGCCGTGCAGCATCTTCAGGCGGCTCTCTTCCATCTTTGTCAGCCGGTAGCGGCGTGCAAACTCTTGCACGCTCCAGACTTCACGCAGCCTGAATTCTTCGGTGTTACTAAAGTCGATGCTCATGAAATGCCTACCTAGTGCGCGTTCTGCGCTAATCTTAGGCGCAATTCGACGTGCTATATGTCAGATTTGTGACGGTCGCAACGAATGGCAGCCATGCCAAAAAAGCGTGGCTTGGCGGGCCAAATAAATCAGAGCCCGGCTAGGCCGGGCTCTGATGCTGTCTCTGGTTCGCAGAGTATAATCAGCGCCAGTCGCGATAGCGATCACGAGCCCACGGCGGCGGACGATCCCATCCGTAGGACCGCTCGTAGCGCCAGCCATAGCGTGGCGGGCCGCCCCATCCATAGCGGCGGTCATCGCGCCAGCCGTAACGCGGCGGTGGAGGCCGGTTCCAGTTCGGGCGGCAATTGCCCCACCGCGTCAGGTGGTATCCGCGCCCGCAAGCGTAGTCGACGAGTACCGTATTTGGGGCCGCAATGCCGTTCATCGGCGCGACCGGC
Organism: Rhizobium sp. R711; assembly: GCF_002211365.1. Taxonomy (GTDB): domain Bacteria; phylum Pseudomonadota; class Alphaproteobacteria; order Rhizobiales; family Rhizobiaceae; genus Rhizobium. The sequence goes on from NZ_LOKZ01000001.1 coordinate 692,963, forward strand.
ATCGCTTCAGCCGCGGAAACGCCAAATCCACACACGGCGATCGCGACTGCAATCATTCTCATACGCATCTTTGCACCTCTGTTATGCAAGTCCCTTGCGCGTCGATTAGAGAGCCCGTTCGGTGAATGGGGGCTGAACCAAATTTGACATTATTGGGGCAAACGCGGACCGCTCTAACCACTTCTTAACCACCCCTTAAATCGCCGCATTTAAAGTTCAACCGGGCGAAGAACCGTTTGGCAAAGCACGGTTTCTGCGGCGTCGCCGCGCAAGAAGCGAAGATGGGGTGTACCGGGTACTAGATGGCGGGCAGAGGCAAATCACGCGACAGGATCGAACCTTCTTTCAGCGGTCGCGACGACCGTGACGATGATGACGATTTCTCGCTCGATGCCGATGACCGCGTGGTGCGCGGACGCTCGACTAGGCGCGCAGCGCCGAAACCGTCCCGCGCGCGCCAGCCCGAGCGTCGCAAACGCGACCGCCGCGATCGCGAAGGGGGTGGGCTCTTCGGCTTTATCCGTCGCATCGTCTACTGGTGCATCGTTTTCGGCATTTGGGCTGGGATCGGCGTCGCCGGCCTCGTTATCTACTACGGCTCGCGTATGCCGAGCGCCAGCACCTGGGCCATTCCAGAGCGTCCGCCGAACGTCAAGATCACCGCTGTCGACGGCAGCGTCATCGCCAATCGCGGCACGACGGGCGGCGAGGCCCTCGCGCTCGAAGACATGTCGCCGTACATTCCCGAAGCGATCGTCGCCATCGAAGATCGCCGCTTCTACTCGCATTTCGGCGTCGATCCGCTTGGCCTTGCACGTGCCTTCGTTACCAATCTGACGACTGGGCACATGGTCCAGGGTGGCTCGACGCTGACGCAGCAGCTTGCAAAGAACCTCTTCCTGTCGCCGGACCGCACGCTGGAGCGCAAGGTGCAGGAAGTCCTGCTCGCCCTGTGGCTGGAGCAGAAATACACCAAGGACCAGATCCTTGCGATGTATCTCAATCGCGTGTTTTTCGGCTCGAACGCCTATGGCGTCGAAGCTGCCTCGCGCCGTTACTTCAACAAGTCCGCACGCGATGTGAACCTCGGTGAAGCAGCCCTTCTTGCCGGTCTCGTCAAGGCACCGTCGCGTCTGTCGCCGGCACGCGATCCCGAGGCCGCCAATGCCCGCGCACAGGTGGTGCTGCAGACGATGCGCGAGCAGGGCTATATCACCGATGACGAAGTCAAGACCGCCATGTCGCAGACGCCGGCCAAGGCAAAGCGCTATTGGTCGGGCGCCGGTCACTATGTCGCCGATATGGTGATGGACCAGCTGCCCGCCCTGATCGGCGACGTCAAGGAAGACATCGTCGTCGACACGACGATCGACAAGACGCTGGAAAAGCGCGCGGAGCAGTCGCTGAATGACGTCCTTGGAAAGGACGGCGCCAAGCTCGATGCCTCTCAGGCAGCACTGGTCTCTCTCGACGGGACCGGTGCGATCCGTGCCCTCGTCGGCGGCAGGGACTATGCCGACAGTCAGTTCAACCGCGCCGTCACCGCCAAGCGCCAGCCCGGATCGTCCTTCAAGCCGTTCGTCTATGCCGCGGCACTCGAAAAGGGCCTGACGCCGTTCTCCGTATTCAATGACGCGCCGATTCGGATCGGCGACTGGACGCCTGAGAACTACGAGAAGAAGTATAATGGCGAAGTGACCCTCGCGACGGCGCTCGCAAAGTCGCTGAACACGGTCGCTGCCCAGCTGGTCATGTATGATGGACCGGATCAGGTCATCAAGCTGGCACACCGCCTCGGCATCGAATCGGAGCTGCAGCCGAATGCCTCGATCGCTTTGGGCACGTCCGAGGTGTCGTTGATGGAGCTCACCGGCGCCTATGCCGCCTTCATGAATGGCGGCTACAAGGCAACGCCGCATGTGATCCGTCGCGTGACGACGGCCGACGGCAGCAAGGTGCTCTACGAGAACACCTACGATAATCCGCCGCGTGTCCTGTCGGAAGCGATTGCCGCCAACATGAACACGATGATGATGGGCGTCATCAACCAGGGAACCGGCAAGAGCGCCAAGCTTTCTGGCTGGCAGGCAGCCGGCAAGACCGGCACCACCCAGAATTCGCGGGACGCGCTCTTCGTTGGCTTCACCAGCAATCTCACAACCGGCGTCTGGTTCGGCAACGACGACGGTAAGCCGATGAGGAAGGTGACAGGCGGCGGCTTGCCGGCCAAGGCGTGGCAGGAATTCATGGTCGCTGCACACAAGGGACTGTCGCCGGCACCGCTGTTCGGCAACGGGCAGTTCATGGCTGATCCCGCAGCCAATCCCGGTGTTGGCGATCAGCCGATGGCGTCTGTCGAGCCTGGTGCGGCGCCACCGCTTGAAGAGCCGACGACGATCGGCAGCATTCTTTCCGGTGTCTTCGGAGGCGGGGCTGATGTTCGTGAGCGCAATCCACAGGCGACCGATCGACCGAGACGTCAGCCGATGGCGCCGGCTAATGGCGGTCCGGTGCCTCCCGCCGACATCGCTCAGGACGGCGATGATGGCTACGGCGATGCGCTGCCGCCTGGTGATATCGGCGAGCCTGAACCGTCGCCGGCAGGCAAGCCGAGACGGACGACATTGCTCGACTTGATCATGGGGCAGTAGCCAAAGCGTTTGGCCGGAAAAATGCCATTTTCCTGCGCCTGTCGAAATTAATCGCTGGGCGCTTGTTTTGCTGGTTTTCTGGCTATTTCTCGCCTTGCAGTCCCGAAAACCGCTCCTTATATACGCGGCATCACCGCAATCACGATTGCGTTAATCTTAAAGACCCATCCCGTAAGGGGCTGTCAGGGAAATGCCTTCTCGGGGTTCCGACAGCTTGCTTCAAGGAGAGAATGACATGGCAAAAGTTATTGGTATCGACCTCGGAACGACAAATTCCTGCGTCGCGGTCATGGACGGCAAAGACGCAAAGGTCATTGAGAATGCGGAAGGCGCGCGCACAACCCCTTCCATGGTGGCGTTTTCCGATGATGGCGAACGCCTCGTCGGTCAGCCGGCCAAGCGCCAGGCTGTCACCAACCCCACGAATACCCTCTTCGCTGTAAAGCGCCTCATCGGCCGCCGCTACGAAGATCCGACCGTTGAGAAGGACAAGAGCCTCGTTCCTTTCCACATCGTCAAGGGTGACAACGGCGACGCCTGGGTCGAGGCCCAGGGCAAGTCCTATTCTCCGGCACAAATCTCCGCGATGATCCTTCAGAAGATGAAGGAAACCGCCGAATCCTATCTCGGTGAAAAGGTCGAAAAGGCCGTCATCACCGTTCCCGCATACTTCAACGACGCACAGCGCCAGGCAACCAAGGATGCCGGCAAGATCGCTGGTCTCGAAGTTCTCCGTATCATCAACGAGCCGACGGCGGCAGCCCTTGCCTACGGTCTCGACAAAAAGGACGGCAAGACCATCGCCGTTTACGACTTGGGTGGCGGTACCTTCGATATCTCGATCCTCGAAATCGGCGACGGCGTCTTCGAAGTGAAGTCCACCAACGGCGATACCTTCCTCGGCGGTGAAGACTTCGACATGCGTCTCGTCGAATACCTCGTTGCCGAGTTCAAGAAGGATAACGGCATCGACCTCAAGGGCGACAAGCTTGCTCTGCAGCGCCTCAAGGAAGCTGCTGAAAAGGCGAAGATCGAACTGTCGTCCGCTCAGCAGACCGAAATCAACCTGCCGTTCATCACCGCTGATGCGACCGGCCCGAAGCACCTGACGCTGAAGCTGACGCGCGCCAAGCTCGAAAGCCTGGTCGACGATCTCGTCCAGCGCACCATCGCACCGTGCAAGGCAGCCCTCAAGGATGCCGGTGTCACGCCTGCCGAGATCGACGAAGTCGTTCTCGTCGGTGGTATGAGCCGCATGCCGAAGGTCCAGGAAGTCGTCAAGCAGCTGTTCGGCAAGGAGCCGCACAAGGGCGTCAACCCGGATGAAGTCGTAGCCCTCGGCGCCGCCATCCAGGCCGGCGTTCTTCAGGGCGACGTCAAGGACGTTCTGCTCCTCGACGTAACCCCGCTGTCTCTCGGCATCGAGACCCTCGGTGGCGTCTTCACCCGTCTGATCGAGCGCAACACCACGATCCCGACGAAGAAGTCGCAGACCTTCTCGACCGCCGACGACAACCAGCAGGCCGTCACCATCCGCGTTTCGCAGGGCGAGCGCGAAATGGCTGCCGACAACAAGCTGCTCGGCCAGTTCGACCTCGTTGGCCTGCCGCCGGCACCGCGTGGCGTTCCGCAGATCGAAGTGACCTTCGACATCGACGCCAACGGCATTGTGCAGGTTTCGGCCAAGGACAAGGGCACCGGCAAGGAACAGCAGATCCGCATCCAGGCTTCGGGTGGTCTCTCCGACGCCGATATCGAGAAGATGGTCAAGGATGCCGAAGCCAACGCCGAAGCCGACAAGAAGCGTCGCGAAGCCGTGGAAGCCAAGAACCAGGCCGAAAGCCTGATACACTCCACGGAAAAGTCGCTGAAGGATTATGGTGACAAGGTCTCCGAGACCGACCGCACCGCGATCTCCGATGCGATCGCCGCTCTGAAGTCTGCCGTCGAAGCAACCGAGCCGGATGCTGAAGACATCAAGGCAAAGACCCAGACCCTCATGGAAGTTTCCATGAAGCTCGGTCAGGCGATTTATGAAGCCCAGCAGGCTGAAGCCGGCTCTGCGGACGCTTCGGCTGAAGGCGGTGATGACAATGTCGTCGATGCCGACTACGAAGAAGTCAAGGACGACGACCGCAAGAAGTCCGCGTAAGCGAGACCAAGCGGTCTAGCTTGAAACTGACGTTCCGGCTGCTCACCATGGCAGCCGGAAAACCATTTCCGGGGTCTAATCCTTAATGGCAAAAGCCGATTTTTACGAAACGCTGGGTGTCGCCAAGACGGCGGACGACAAAGAGCTGAAAAGCGCCTTCCGCAAACTTGCCATGAAGTTTCATCCGGACAAGAATCCGGGCGACCATGACGCCGAACGCAAATTCAAGGAAATCAACGAAGCCTACGAGACGCTCAAGGATCCGCAGAAGCGCGCGGCCTATGACCGGTATGGTCACGCAGCCTTCGAACACGGCGGCATGGGCGGTGGCGGCGGCGGTTTCGGCGGCGGCGGCTTCTCCGACATTTTCGAGGATATCTTCGGCGAGATGATGGGCGGCGGTCGTCAGCGGCAGCGCTCGTCCGGCGGCCGCGAGCGTGGCGCCGATCTTCGTTACAACATGGAAATTTCGCTGGAGGAATCCTTCTCCGGCAAGACGGCACAGATTCGCGTGCCGACATCGATTACCTGCGACGTCTGTTCCGGCTCGGGCGCAAAGCCGGGCACCCAGCCGAAGACCTGCGGCACCTGCCAGGGTTCCGGCCGCGTACGCGCAGCCCAGGGCTTCTTCTCGATCGAGCGGACCTGCCCGACCTGTCACGGTCGCGGCACGATCATTCCCGATCCCTGCACGAAGTGCCATGGCCAGGGCCGCGTCACTGAAGAGCGTTCGCTTTCCGTGAACATTCCGGCCGGCATCGAAGACGGCACCCGCATCCGCCTGCAGGGCGAGGGCGAAGCCGGCATGCGCGGCGGCCCGGCGGGCGATCTGTATATCTTCCTGTCGGTCAAGCCGCATGAATTCTATCAGCGTGATGGCGCCGACCTCTACTGCACCATCCCGATCTCGATGACGACGGCTGCCCTCGGCGGCACTTTCGACGTCGCGACGCTCGACGGCACGAAGTCGCGTGTGACCGTGCCGGAAGGCACCCAGGCCGGCAAGCAGTTCCGTCTGAAGGGCAAGGGTATGCCGGTGCTGCGTTCGCCCCAAACAGGCGATCTCTACATCCAGATTCAGATCGAAACCCCTCAGAAGCTGACGAAGCGCCAGCGCGAGCTACTTCAGGAGTTCGAGCAGCTTTCCTCGAAGGAGAACAATCCGGAATCGACCGGGTTTTTCGCGCGGATGAAGGAATTCTTCGAGAACTGATCGATCAGACACGAAATGCGGAAAAGGCTCGGTTGTTGCAACCGGGCCTTTGTTTTTTGGTCTTCACCAGACTATGCAGGGTTGTTGCGGCGGTGTGACTTCCATATTCAAAATCGCTTTATTATCTTGTATCAACCGAATGATTGGCAGGACATTAAGATAATAAAAGGTTAAATTAGCAGATCTCGCAACATTGCAGCGCCGGGGGACACTTGGAACGCCGTCTCGCAGCCATCCTTGCAGCAGACATCGTCGGCTACAGCCGATTGATGGGCTCAGACGAATCCGGGACGCTGAGTGCGGTAAAAAATTGCCGCACCGAGTTCCTCAATCCAAAGATTGCCCTGCATCGCGGCCGCATCGTCAAGCTCACCGGTGATGGCATGCTGGTCGAATTCTCCAGCATCGTGAATGCCGTCGCTTGCGCCGATGAGATTCAGCGCGAGACGGCTCAGCGGAATCTGTCCGTGCTGGAAGACAAGCGGATCGAATTTCGGATCGGCATTCATCTGGGCGACGTGATCGTCGAGGAGGGTGACATCTTCGGAGATGGCGTGAATGTTGCCGCACGGCTTGAGACACTCGCCGAGCCGGGCGGCATTGCGGTCTCCGCTTCCGTGAGGGACCATGTCGGAACCCGGCTCGACCTTTCCTTCGAGGACAGGGGCGAGCACAGACTCAAGAACATCAAGGAGCCGGTGAGGGTCTACGCGATTTCGCCACGGCGGGCGCTGCCACTGAAGGTGAACAAGGCCGCCTTGACCGCGGCCAGGGAAAAGCACAAGCAGCTTGTCGCCGTGTTGCCGTTCACCAATATGAGTGGTGACGCCGAGCAGGAGTATTTTTCCGACGGCATCACCGAAGACATCATCACCGACCTCTCGAAGATCTCGAATCTTTACGTCGTCGCGCGCAACACCGCCTTCACCTACAAGGGAAAATCGGTGCAGGTGAAGCAGGTCGCAGCCGAGCTCGGTGTCGACTTCGTTCTAGAGGGGAGCGTCCGCAAGGCGGCGCAGCGCGTGCGCATCACGGGACAACTGATTGACGCTAGGAATGGCGGGCACCTCTGGGCGGACCGCTTTGATCGTGACCTGACCGATATCTTTGCGATCCAGGACGAGATTACGCACGCGATCGTCGATCAGCTCAAGATCAAGCTCTTGCCCGAGGAGCGGCGAGCAATCGAAGCGGAACCGACAAACAATGTCGAGGCCTACACCTACTATCTGCGCGGCCGGCAGCTTTCTCACACCTGGACAAGGCCTTACCTGGTCTTGGCCCGACGGATGTTTGCAACGGCAGTCGCGCTGGATCCGGAATATGCGCGCGCCTATGCCGGCATGGCCGACTGCGAGTCGGCGCTACGCGACTGGCATGCGGGAGAGTACACCCTACAGGGAATTCTCAATCTGAGCGCCAAGGCACTTGCGCTCGATCCAAATCTTGCGGAGGCGCATGCCTCGCGGGGGCTGGCGCTGCACCAGGATGGGCGAGACGAGGAGGCGCTTGCCGAGTTCGAAAAGGCGCTGGCGCTGGAGCCCGATCTCTATGAAGCGAATTTCCACTACGGCCGCTTTCTTTTCATGCAAGGCAAGTTCGAGGGCGCGATCACCTTCTTTATAAGGGCAGCCGAGATACGTCCCGACGACTATCTCTCGCCGATCCATTTGATGAGTGCATGTCGATCGCTTGGGTTGGAGAAAGAACGAGCGCATTGGGCGCGCGTGTGCATTGAGCGCGCCGAAGAGGCCTTGGAGCGGCATCCGGAAAACTCGGGACCGGCTCATCGCGGCGCGCTCGCATTGGCTCACATGGGCGAGGCGGCGCGAGCAAAGGAGTGGGTGAAGCGGGCGCAGACGATCGATCCGGATGATATCGTTGCGCAATACAACGTCGCATGTGTTTATGCGCTGTTGAACGAATGCGACGCCGCGCTCGACTTGTTGGAGGAGCTGCTGCCGCAGTCGTCCTGTTATCATATCCTGTGGTTCAAGCATGATTCGGACCTGGATTCGGTGCGCGATCACCCACGGTTCGAGAAAATGCTGGATGCGATCGAGGCGTGTTCGGCCTCGCTGGACTACAAGGTCGCTTCGGAATAGGGCCGGCGTCCGCCAATTGTTCCATTATGAAGCAGGCGGAAGGGTGCATCTGACTTGCGTTAACGCAGGCAGTGAATGCCGCTTTGCAACGACAAACAAAGCAGCCAGTATCCTCTCGGGGATCAACCAAAATAAGGGCAACTTCCATGACGGCAGCAGCCACTACCTTGTCTTTGCAGTCCGATGACGTCGACGTGCTTGCCGGCGCGCTCTACGCGTGGTGTGCCGAGCACAATATCAAGATGCGCAGCCAACAGGGACTTTCAATTGCAAGCATCGCGATTGATCTCTATCACGCGGGTCATCAAACGCAGGACGATCTTCTCGTCGCGCTTCATGAAAGCGACCCGCACTGACGCGAGGTTAGCCTAGCGCCTCGGCGTAAGTTTCACCGGACATGATGGAGAGAATTGTCTTCACGGCCTCCTTGCCAGCCGTGGAGCGAAGCCGGTCGTAGTATACGGCCAGCTCATAGGCTTCTGGGCTGAGGCCTTGCTTTTTCGCGCCATCGTTGGGATTGGCGCCTTCGAACAATTCGGAGATAGCCACGCCCAGAAAGACTGCAATCTGGTGCAATTTACTCGCCGAGACGCGGTTGGTGCCTTTTTCGTATTTCTGAATTTGCTGAAAAGTCAGCCCGAGCGCCTCTCCCAGTTCCAGTTGCGATATGCGTCTTTTGGATCTGAGCGCCCGAACGTTTCTGCCGACAATAATATCTACCGGATCTGCCACCTTGCTGTTCCCTTATAAGGCAATTATTTTGGCTAGTACTATGCCCGCGTTTTGCAATATCTCAACCCTTCAGTTGCAAGATTCAACCGGCCTTTTCTGTGGTTTTTCGGTGTGCATGCCTAGCCATTCGGCGTAGGTATCGACCGCAACGTGCACATTATTTTGGATACCAGTTAAGGGAGGGCGGTCGGCCCGAGCCGCACTCCATTTTTACTTATGGGGCTCGCCCGCCGTTTTCTCATTCGGCTCGCGGCGGGTAACTTGACCAGAGCTAGCGCTGCGCCTATTTTAGAATAATTCTAAAAATGAGGTTGTTATGCTGCGTAGGCTCTTTGGATCATCCAAGCGTTCTTTTGACTCTTTGTCCGAGCAGGAAATACTCGCGCTCGCTATCGGTTCCGAAGAGGACGATGCGCGTATTTATCTCGCCTACGCCGACATGCTGCGTGACGATTACCCCGCCTCCGCCAAGGTCTTCGAGGAAATGGCGGAGGTGGAGGACACTCATAGAAAGTCCCTGATCGAAATTTATCGCCAGCGGTTTGGCGAGCGCATTACGCTCATTCGCAGGGAGCATGTTCGCGGATTTTATGAGCGTAAGCCCGACTGGCTGCGGCGCAATCTGTCATTGGAGAGAATCCGGGGTGAAGCGGCGGCCATGGAACAGCAGGCCTATCGCTTCTACGTCGAAGCGGCGAGCCGCGTGACCGATGCCAACACAAGGCAGTTGCTCGGAGACTTGGCGCTGGCCGAGCAAGGCCATGAAGAGATCACCTATACATTGGGCGACAAGCACACACCCGAGAGTGTGAAGACGGAAGAAGATGTTGCCGCGCGCCGGCAGCTGGTTCTGACCTATGTGCAGCCGGGGCTTGCCGGCTTGATGGATGGCTCGGTGTCGACGCTGGCGCCGATCTTCGCCGCTGCCTTTGCGACCCAAGATACCTGGCAGACGTTTCTGGTTGGCATGTCCGCCTCCGTCGGCGCCGGCATCTCGATGGGCTTTACCGAAGCTGCCCACGATGACGGCAAGATTTCAGGCCGCGGTTCACCGATCAAGCGCGGTCTCGCCTGTGGTGTGATGACGGCGCTTGGCGGTCTTGGCCACACCCTGCCGTATCTGATCCCAAACTTCTGGACCGCGACGACGATGGCGGTGATCATCGCGATCGTCGAGCTCTGGGCGATCGCGTTCATTCAGAACAGATTTATGGAAACGCCGTTCTTGCGTGCTGCTTTACAGGTGGTCGTCGGCGGCGGCCTCGTCCTCGGTGCCGGCATCCTGATCGGCAATGGCTGACTTGCGGCTCCCGCGTGAGGCAGAGCAAATCAACCCAGTCCCAACAAAAAAGGCCGGCATCTCTCGCCGGCCTTTCTTGTTCAATTCGATCTCGCCTACTTCAAAGCACCGACGAGGACGTCGCGGCCATTCTCGATGGTGACCCAGCGACCGGCATTGGCGCTCGACTGGCGCTTGATGAAGGAGTAGGGGGTATCGAACCACGGCTTGACGCTGGATGCCAGGTTGTCGAGCACGAAGTCGCCGTTGTTGGTGCGCAGCGTCAGGACGGCATGGCCTTCGCCGTCAGGCTTGCGAACCACGGTGAGCAGAAGGTTGGCCGGCGAAATTCCGCGCTGGATCAGGATGCGACGCTTCAAAAGGGCGAAGTCTTCGCAATCGCCAGCCGTCGTCGGATAAGCCCAGACCTCATCCTTGCCGTAGATTTCCTTATCGGTCATCGGCGTGATGCTGTTGTTGACCATGGTGTTGACCGACCGCACCATTCCCCATTTGGCATCCGACATCTCGGCCGGCGAGGTATTGCGGTTCGGGCCGCATTCATCGCGGTGTATCTGGCAGAAGTCATAATGGCCGATCGGCTGGGAAGTGGCTGCGCCGGTAACCATCGAGAGGTTGTTGGTGGAAGCCGGCGTCGCGGCTGTAGCCATAGCAAACACGGCCATCATGGCCACGAGGAAACCCTTGATCCGCACGCCCGCTCTTCCCTTGCATCGCCCATGTATTATTAACAAAAAGTTAACGGACGGAGGCTCGGAGAGTCAATCGTTACTTCTAGGGAGGGGCCTGCTACCCACCAACATGGTTAAAATCCGTTAGGATTTGGCACAGGTGGCACCCTTTCGTTTAGCGTATCAGCCCTTTGACCGCGGCAAGCATGCGCTCGATGTCCTGGGGTCGCGACAGCCGATGGTCGCCATCGCGTACGAAGGTCAGCACGACGTCATCGGCGGGCAGATGCTCCACGAGCCTCATCGCATGCTGATAGGGAACGTCTGGGTCCTTCATCCCTTGCAGGATATGCACCGGACACCCGGTCTCGACGATACCCCTGAGCACGCTGTTGTCGCGCCCATCCTCGATCAGCGCCCGCGTATAGATGTTCGGCTCCGGGCTGTAGGCTGACCGCTCTTCGAAGTAGCCGCGCTCTGCCAGGGAGGCTTTCTCCTTCTTCGTGAGGTTCGGTTCGATCAGATCGGAGGTGAAGTCGGGAGCCGGCGCAATCAGGACCATGCCTTCCAGCCTTGGTCCGTCCTGTCGCTTGGCGAGTTCCTGAGCGAGCCGCAAGGCAATCCATCCACCCATCGACGAGCCGACGAGGAGGATGCGTTCGGGTGATGTGTGGAGGATCACCGCAAGCACTTCCTCCAGCCAGCGCGAGATCGTCCCGTCCTCAAATTTGCCGCCGGATGCGCCATGACCGGAATAGTCGAGGCGCAGGCAGGCGAAGCCGTTTTCCGCCGCGAACTTGTCGAGCTCGATCGCCTTGCTGCCGCTCATGTCGGAGCGGTATCCGGATAACCAAACGAGAGTTGGGCCGGTCGTCTGGCCGGATTGGCTGCGCGCGATATAGGCAATCGCGCGGGCGGCCTCGCCCTCACCAACGGTCAGATATTGATGCTCATGGATGAGATTTGCGTCAAACATCGCGGAACTCCAGTCGTTTTGGCCTATAAAACAGATTCTTGACAGGCTGACAGCAGGTGTTTTTTCCGCTAAAGAGTGTTACCGACTCCGTTGCAGCAATGGTGAAACTTCGTTTGTGCTCCCATTATTGGGAGTGCCGAGGCTGCAGCGATCCGAAACAACGCGAGGAGAATACGACCATTCGCAGACCCTTTAAAGCCGACGCGCCCGTGAAGGAAGGGCCGCGCTCGAACCGGGAAATCCGCATCCCCCGAGTTCAGCTGATTGATGCTGACGGACAGAACTTGGGCGTCGTGCCCACCGACCAGGCGTTGAAAATGGCTGAGGAAGCCGGCCTCGACCTGGTGGAAATCTCCCCAAATGCCGAACCGCCTGTGTGCAAGATCCTCGATCTGGGCAAGCTGAAATATGCCAACCAGAAGAAGGCCGCCGAGGCGCGCAAGAAGCAGAAGATTGTCGAAGTCAAAGAAATCAAGATGCGCCCCAACATCGACACCCATGACTACGAGGTGAAGATGAAGGCGATGGGCCGCTTCTTTGAAGAAGGTGACAAGGTCAAGGTGACGCTGAAGTTCCGCGGCCGCGAAATGGCGCACCAGGAACTTGGTATGAAGCTGCTGCAGCAGGTGAAGGCCGACACGACCGAGTATGCAAAGGTCGAAGCCGAGCCCAAGCTTGAAGGCCGCCAGATGATGATGGTGCTCGCGCCGAAGTGAGGCGCGTTGTCACTCTCGTATCAAAGCCGTCCGCGAGGGCGGCTTTTGTATTTTGGTCCCAGAAGATTCATTGGCCGCCCCGTTGCACTTTTATGACGCTGCGGTTATAAGCGCGCGTCCGAACTGACCGGCAGGGCATGCCGTGGCAGTTTCGAATGCTTGCGGAACGGTTCGTCACCGGAGCCGCAGATCAACAACAAACGCTCCCGCACCTTGTTGCGACGGCCGGAAACCGGGCATCGCGAGAAGGCTTCTTTGATGAAGAGCCGGGGGTCCAGAAACGGAGTAGCAAAATGCCCAAGATGAAGACGAAGTCTGCTGCCAAGAAGCGGTTCAAGATCACCGCGACCGGTAAGGTCAAGGCTGCAGCTGCTGGCAAGCGCCATGGCATGATCAAGCGTACCAACAAGTTCATCCGCGATGCACGTGGCACCATGGTTCTCGCAGAACCGGATGGCCGCAAGGTCGTAAAGAACTACCTGCCGAACGGTCTCTAAGACTATTCCGCGAACGCTTTAGATTAAGGAGATCATGAAATGGCACGTGTAAAAAGAGGCGTTACCGCCCACGCCAAGCACAAGAAGGTTTTGAAGGCCGCCAAGGGCTTTTACGGCCGTCGCAAGAACACCATCCGCGCTGCGAAGGCTGCTGTCGATCGTTCGAAGCAGTACGCTTACCGCGACCGCAAGGTCAACAAGCGCAACTTCCGCGCCCTCTGGATCCAGCGTATCAACGCTGCCGTCCGCGAATTCGGCCTGACCTACGGCCGCTTCATCGACGGATTGAACAAGGCTGGCATCGAAGTTGACCGTAAGGTTCTCTCCGACATGGCAATCCATGAGCCGGAAGCATTCGGTGCACTCGTTGCTGCCTCCAAGAAGGCCCTCGAGTACCTGAAGGACGCCGGTACGAAGAACGAGTTTGAAGCAGCCGTCAACTAAGCCGGCGCCAATCGAACTTTTGCTTCGATGATTTAGAACCCGCGCTGGCCAGGCTTGCGCGGGTTCTTTGCATTGGCACGATGGCGATTGAGACGGCTTGGCCGCTCCTCTTTCGACGTCGTGGCCTTTTTGTGGTGTGCCCGGTTGATTGGCCGCGTGCACATGGGTAGTGATCTGCGACGCTTCATCGTGGCGCACCAGCTATCCGATGCATGTTTTCGTGAATTATCGACAAGACTGACGCCCTGTGAGGCAGGAAAAGATGACCGAACTCGAAACTCTGGAAAAGCAACTTCTGTCTGATGTGGCAGCCGCTGCCGACGAGCCGGCGATCGAAGCCGTGCGCGTCGGCGCGCTCGGCAAGAAGGGCTCGGTCTCCGAGCTCCTGAAGACGCTAGGCGCGATGACGCCGGAAGAGCGCCAGACCCGCGGCGCGGCGATCAATGCGCTGAAGAACGCCGTCACCGACGCGATCACGGAGCGCAAGGCGGAACTGAAGAAAGCGGCGATCGATGCCCGCCTGAAGGCCGAGACGGTCGATGTCTCCCTGCCGGTGCGCTCTTCGCCTGCCGAGCGCGGCCGCATCCATCCGATCAGCCAGATCATCGACGAAATCACCGCGATCTTCGGCGACATGGGCTTCTCGATCGCCGAAGGTCCCGATGTCGAGACCGACTACTATAACTTCACGGCGCTGAACTTCCCTGAGGGCCACCCAGCCCGGGAGATGCATGACACCTTCTTCTTCAATCCGGATGAGAACGGTGAGCGCAAGGTGCTGCGCACGCACACCTCGCCGGTGCAGGTGCGCACCATGGAGGCGCAGAAGCCGCCGATCCGCATCATCATCCCCGGCAAGACATATCGACAGGATTCGGACGCGACCCACTCGCCGATGTTCCACCAGGTCGAAGGCCTGGTCGTCGACAAGAAGGCGAATGTCGCCAATATCCGCTGGGTGCTGGAAGAGTTCTGCAAGTCCTTCTTCGAGGTCGACAGCGTGACGATGCGCTTCCGCCCGTCCTTCTTCCCGTTCACCGAACCCTCCTTCGAGGTCGACATCCAGTGCGACCGCTCCGGCCCGATCGTCAAGTTCGGCGAAGGCACCGACTGGATGGAGATTTTGGGCTGCGGCATGGTGCACCCGAACGTGTTGCGATCAGGCGGTCTCGATCCCGACGAATACCAGGGCTTTGCCTGGGGCATGGGCCTCGACCGCATCGCCATGCTGAAATACGGCATGCCCGACCTGCGTGACTTCTTCAACGCCGATGTCCGCTGGATGACCCATTACGGCTTCCGCCCGCTCGACATGCCGACGCTGTTCGGCGGCTTGAGCGCGTAAGCGAGGATTAAGATCATGAAATTCACACTCTCCTGGCTGAAGGATCATCTGGAAACGGATGCGACCCTCGATGAAATCTGCAAGCGTCTCACCGAGATCGGGCTCGAGGTCGAAGATGTCGACGACAAGGCGGCGTTCAAGCCCTTCGTCATCGCCAAGGTCCTCTCGGCCGAAAAGCATCCGCAGGCCGATCGCCTGAAGGTTCTCTCGGTCGACACGGGCAAGGGCGCGCCGGTTCAGGTCGTCTGCGGCGCCCCGAATGCGCGCGCCGGCCTGATCGGCGCCTTCGCGGCGCCTGGCACCTATGTTCCTGGCATCGACGTGACGCTTGCCGTCGGCAACATCCGCGGCGTCGAAAGCCACGGGATGATGTGCTCCGAAAAGGAGCTGCAGATCTCCGACAGCCACGACGGCATCATCGATCTTCCTGACGACGCACCGGTCGGCCAGAGCTACGCCGCCTACGCGCACCTCGACGATCCGGTCATTGAGATCAACCTGACGCCGAACCGTCCGGATTGCACCTCGATCTATGGCATCGCCCGTGACCTCGCGGCCTCCGGTCTCGGCACGCTGAAGACGCATCGGGCACCGTCCTTCGCCGTTAAAGGCGACACGCCTGTCAAGGTGACGCTTGACCTCGATGACGAGAAGCTTTGCCCGGGCTTTGCGCTGCGCATCGTGCGCGGCGTCAAGAACGGCCCGAGCCCGAAGTGGATGCAGCAGCGTCTGCTGGCGATCGGCCTGCGCCCGATCAACGCGCTCGTCGACATCACCAATTACATGACCTTCGACCAGGGCCGCCCGATGCACGTCTTCGACGCTGCCAAGGTCACGGGCAATCTGACCGTCCGCCGCGCCAGGGATGGCGAGACGGTGCTTGCGCTCGATCAGCGCGAATACAAGCTTGGACCCAACAATGTCGTGATCGCGGACGCCGATGGCATCGAGTCGATCGGCGGTATCATGGGCGGCGAGCATTCCGGCTGCGACGAGAACACCACCGACGTCCTGATCGAGAGTGCTCTCTGGGATCCGATGAACATCGCCAAGTCCGGTCGCAGCCTCGGCATCATCACCGATGCCCGCTACCGCTTCGAGCGCGGCGTCGATCCGGAATACATGGTTCCCGGCATCGAACGCACGACGGAGCTGGTGCTCGAGCTTTGCGGCGGGACGGCGGCCAAGACCGATGTCGTCGGCTACAGGGGCCATGAACCTGACATCGTCGATTTCCCCTATTCGGAAGTGAAACGCCTGACCGGTCTCGACATCTCCACCGAGGAGAGCACCGAGATCCTGACGCGGCTTGGCTTCAAGGTGTTCGGTTCGGGCGAACGGGTTTCCGTCGCCGTTCCGTCCTGGCGTCCCGATGTCGACGGCAAGGCCGACCTCGTCGAGGAAGTCATGCGCATTCATGGCGTCGACAACATCAAGCCGGCGCCGCTGGAAAGCCATGCGGCGGTCAACGGCAGGATCCTGACGACGCTGCAGATCCGCACCCGCACGGCCAAGCGCGCGCTTGCCTCGCGCGGCATGCTGGAAGCCGTCACCTGGTCGTTCATTTCCGAGGATCAGGCAAAGCTCTTCGGCGGCGGCTCGCCGGCTCTGAAGCTTGCCAACCCGATCGCATCAGATATGTCCGACATGCGGCCGTCGCTGCTGCCCGGTCTGCTCAGCGCTGCCCAGCGCAATGCCGACAAGGGTTATGGCGACGTCGCGATCTTCGAAGTCTCCGGCACCTATGAGAACGATCGGCCCGAGGGCCAGCGCCGCGTTGCCGGCGGTGTCCGCCGCGGCACCGCCTCACTTGCCGGCGCAGGCCGCATGTGGCTGAACGCTGCCAAGGGCGGCGGCAAGCCGGTCGACGTCTTCGACGCCAAGGCCGATGCGCTCGCCGTGATCGAGGCTTGCGGACTGCCGATGGGCAATATCCAGATCGAGCAGGGTGGACCGGATTGGTATCATCCGGGCCGTTCCGGCACCATCAAGATGGGTCCGAAAATCGTTCTCGGTTATTTCGGCGAGTTCCATCCCTCGACGCTGGAAGCCCTCGACGTGTCAGGCGCACTCTGCGGCTTCGAGGTCTATATAGACGCGATGGCCGAGCCGAAGAAGAAGGCGACCCGCACCAAGCCGGCGCTGGAGCTTTCGCCCTTCCAGGCCGTCAAGCGCGACTTCGCCTTCGTCGTCGACAAGTCGGTTGAAGCCGGTGCAATCATCAAGGCCGCGTCTGGCGTCGACCGCAAGCTCGTCACCGGTGTCAACGTCTTCGACATCTTCGAAGGCCCGTCGCTCGGTGAAGGCAAGAAGTCGGTCGCGATCGAGGTGCAGATCCAGCCGGTCGAACGCACGCTGACCGACGACGATTTCGAGGCGCTGACTGAGAAGATCGTTGCCAGCGTGACGAAGTTCACAGGCGGCGTCCTCAGAGCCTAAAGCGCAAGCATCCCGTAAGATTGGAAGCCGGCGATCGTCTCGCCGGCTTTTCTATGTGTGGAGATAATAGAGCTTGTTGACGATCATCCAGCGGCCCTCGATCTTCAGCATCGAGAGATAGTCGGTGAAGCGCATGCCGGCAAAATCGTCGCTGACCTTCACACACGCCGCATCGCCGACGACGTCAAGCATCTGTATGTCCATATGCGGCTGTGTTGTGGGCGGCGCCGAACCTTCGGCGACGATCGCGGCGATGAATTCTTCCCGGTTCAACCATTCGACCGTGTTCTCGTAGTGCCCGATGATGTCGCATTGCGGATGAAAGGCTTTCCGCAATGCAGCTTCGTTGGCGAAGGTCATGCCTTCGACATAGAGATGAACGACTGCTTCGATTGCTTGCTGATCCGACATGTCTCACCTCGCCAGAACATCTCCATAGCATAGTGCAGCGAATGGGTGCGGCAAGGTCGCCGAAGGATGCTGCACGCGTTTGAAGCTTCAACCGTTCGGCTAAAGGTTCGTCATCGCCAGCGATGCGTCGGAGTAGCGCTTGCCAGCGATTTGATCCAGTGGGACCGCTTCGTTGATCTCTGCCAGTTCGGACGCATCGAGCACGATATCGGCCGCCGTTGCATTCTGCTCCAGGTGATGGATCTTGCGGGCGCCGGGGATCGGCACGATGTCGTCGCCCTGATGTAGCACCCAGGCGAGCGCCAGTTGCGCTGCGGTCACGCCCTTTTCCGTCGCGAGCGTTTCGAGCTTGGCAACGAGCGCGGCATTGGCATCGAAATTATCGGACTGGAAGCGCGGCAGCTGGCGCCGGAAATCGTCCGCGCCAAGGTCCTGCGGTTTCTGGATCGTGCCGGTCAGGAAGCCGCGCCCGAGCGGGCTATAGGGCACGAAGCCGATTCCCAGCTCACGGCAGGTATCGAGAACACCATTTTCAGGGTCGCGAGACCAGAGCGAATATTCGCTCTGCAGCGCCGCGATCGGGTGGACCGCATGGGCGCGGCGGATTGTGGCGCTGCCGGCCTCGGAAAGACCGAGCGCGCGCACCTTGCCTTCGCGCACCAGCTCCGCCATGGCGCCGACGGTCTCCTCGATCGGCACATTGGGGTCGACGCGATGCTGGTAGAAAAGGTCGATCGTCTCTATGCCGAGGCGCTTCAGCGAGGCTTCGGCGACGCGCCTGACGTTTTCCGGACGGCTGTCGACGCCCACAATTGCTGCTGGTCCTGACTTTTGGAGGTCGAGCTTGAAGCCGAACTTGGTGGCGATGACGACGCGGTCGCGCACCGGCTTCAACGCCCGGCCGAGAAGCTCTTCATTGGTATAGGGGCCGTATACCTCGGCCGTGTCGAAGAAGGTGACGCCGAGTTCGACGGCGCGGTGCAGCGTCTTGAGCGACTCGTTTTCGTCGCTGGCACCATAGGCGAAACTCATGCCCATGCAGCCGAGGCCGACGGCAGAGACTTCAAGGTTGTTTCCGAGTTTGCGGGTTTTCATGCGGAGGCTCCTCTGTCGAGCGAAGTTCAAACCGCGGTCCATGCCGGGTACGGAGAAAACTTAGTGCCCCGCCAGTCATCAAAAAATACGTGCAATACATAACAGGCTGTTCTATTAGTTAGATCAATGAATAGGACACAGCTCGCCCAACTCGCCGTTCTTGCCGTCGTTTCCGAACGACGAAGTTTTCGCGCGGCCGCCAAGGAGTTGGAGATTGCGCCATCGGCCGTCAGCCATGCGATCTCCAGCCTGGAGGAGAGCCTTGGCGTCCGGCTTCTGGCGCGCACGACCCGCAGTGTCGCGCCGACGGAAGAGGGGCGTCTTCTGCTGCTGCGCCTGAAGCCGGCTCTGGACGAAATCGGGATCGCCCTGGAGGCGGTCACCGAAGCCGCCGGAAGACCGGCCGGCAATCTGCGCATCAGCGCGCCGCGCTTTGCCTCGGACATCCTGCTTGCGCCGCGGCTCGGCGAATTCCTGAACCGCTATCCTGATATCACCCTCGAAATCGCCAATGAGGATGGTTTCACCGATATCGTGCGTGAGGGATTCGACGCCGGCATCCGTCTGGAGGAAAGCCTAGAGGCGGATATGATCGCCGTGCGGGCCTCGCCGAACCTGACGACGGTGATTGCCGGTTCCCCGGAGTATTTCGAACGCTACCCCAAACCTCTGCACCCCTCCGATCTCGTCCACCACCGCTGCATCAAGCGGCGCTTCACCAACGGTACGATCTATCGCTGGGAATTCGAAAAGGACGGCCAGGAACTGGTCGTCGCGGTTGATGGGCCGTTGATTGTCAGCGAGGACAGACTGGGATTGATTGCTGCGCTGAATGGCGCGGGGCTCGCCTATCTGTTCGATCTGCGTGTCGAGGATGAACTGGCGAGCGGCAAGCTCGTTCGTGTGCTGGAGGACTGGTGCGCGCCCTATCCGGGACCGTTCATCTACTATCCGAGCCGGCGCCAGATGCGGCCGGCCCTGCGAGCCTTCATCGACTTCTTCCGATATAGCCCATAGGCTTGTCGAAAAACGGGTGGTCTGCAGCGCGCCGATCAGGGAGGATCGCATGGAAGCAGGAGGCGTTGCATGAAGAAACCTGGATCGATGAAGGGTTTGGAGGACCTCGGACGCGCGCGGCTTTCGAAGAATTTCTTCCTCCGCGATTTCCTGCATTCCGAAATTGCCGATTTCTATCGCATTCCGAACATCCCCGAGAATCCCGATCTGGCGATTGAAGCAGGAAAGCGGCTCTGCGAGGAACTGCTGGAGCCGCTGCAGTCGACCTTCGGTCGGCTGCACATCCGCTCCGGCTATCGCTCCCCTGAGGTCAACCAGTTCGGCAACCGCAACAGCCTCAACTGCTCGTCAAACGCCGCGACGGCCGCCGACCACATCTGGGACCTTCGCGATTTCGATGGCTGCATGGGGGCAACGGCCTGCGTCGTCGTCCCGTGGATGATCGACAACTATAGCAACGAAGAGGACTGGCAGAGACTTGCCTGGTGGATCCACGACCATCTGCCCTATGCGTCGCTCTGCTTCTTCCCGAAGCTCTGGGCCTTCAACATCCAGTGGCACGAGCGGCCGCGGCGTGTCATCCAGAGCTATGTGAGGCCGCGCGGCATATTGACGAAATCAGGTATGGCGAATTGGCAGGGCAGTCACGCCAGCTTCTATGAGGGCTTCCCGCCGCCTAGAAATTGATGCGGTAGCGAAGATGCCCGTCGCTTTTGACATAGCTGTCGTAGAGCGCACGCGCCGTCTTGTTCTGCTCACTGGTGTGCCAGTAAAGCCGCGACCAGCCGTTCTTCGTGCAGAGCGAAACGAGGTCGTCCATCAAGGCTCGCCCCACACCCTTTCCGCGTGCAGCCGGATCGACGAAGAGGTCTTCCAGATAGCAGTCCTTGCCGCGGATCCACGTGCCTTCGTGTGTCAGGCTGAGTGTGAAGCCCATCACCCTGTCGTCGACCGCGGCGACGCGCATGAAGATCGCCGACGCCGGATCGAAGACCCGGCGCCATGTAGCATCCGTGATGTCAGCCTCGACCGTGACTTCGTAGAAGGCGAGATAGTCGGCCCAAAGCTCGCGCCAGCGCGCTTCGTCCTCCGGTTTCGCATCGCGGATTTTTAGGGTCATTGCCTCTCCCCCGTCAGGCGCCGGCCTTGTCGAGCAGCGCCATCGCGTCGTCGGACAGCGAAAGCGTCGCGGAGTTGGTCAGGCTCTCAAGCTGGGACAGGCTGGTAGCACTGGCGATCGGCGCCGTCACGCCCTTCTTTCTGAGCAGCCAGGCCAGCGCGATCTCTGCCGGCTTGGCGCCGGTTTCCGCAGCAACCTTGTCGAGTGCGGTCAGGATGCGGAACCCCTTGTCGTCGAGATATTGCGCCACCCGTCCCTCGCGGGCGCGACCCTGCGTATCGGCCTTCGTGCGGTACTTTCCGGAGAGAAAGCCGGCAGCAAGGCTGAAATAGGTGATCACGCCGATATCTTCCTTGAGGCAGAGATCGGCCAGCGGTCCCTCGAAGCTTGCACGTTCATAGAGATTGTATTCCGGCTGGATCACATCGTAGCGCGGCACGCCGGCCTTTTCGGCGGCATCGAAGGAGGCCTGGAGTTGCGTGGCGTCGAGATTGGAGCAGCCGATTGCGCGAATCTTGCCCTGCTGCTTCAGCTTGGCAAAAGCGCCAAGCGTTTCCTCGTAGGGCGTGTTCTCGTCCGGCCAATGCGAGAGGTAGAGGTCAATATAGTCGGTCTCCAGCCGGCGCAGCGAATCCTCGACCGCCTTCAGGATATAAGTCTCCTTCAGCGTCTTGCCCTGGCCCATGTCGGAGCCGACCTTGGTGATAACAACAGCCTTGTCGCGGGAGACCTTGCCGCGCTTCAGCCACTTGCCGATGATCTCTTCGGAATCGCCGCCCTTGTTGCCCGGCGCCCAGGCCGAATAGACGTCGGCCGTGTCGATCGTATTGAAACCTGCGTCAAAGAAGGCATCGAGAATGTCAAAGGAGGTCTTCTCGTCAGCGGTCCAGCCGAAGACGTTGCCGCCGAAGACGATCGGGGCGATCGAAAGGCCAGTTTTTCCAAGACGGCGCATGTCCATGGCGCTCTCCTAAAGTGCTGAATTGATTGAAATCGCTGGCGCGGCAGAACGCCGCCGGGAGTTAACCTAGCGCGGCCGACACCCGATGGAAACCTGCTCCTTGAATTGTGATCACGCCATTGCGCCGCCGTCGTCGCCTTACTAAGCTGCGCAAAAATCGAACCAGGAGGACCCAGGCTATGCTGCGTTTTGGTATTCTTTCGACCGCGAAGATCGGCCGCGAACTCGTCGTCCCCGCCATCCAGGACGCGGAAAACTGCGTCGTGACGGCGATTGCCAGCCGCGATCTGGCAAGAGCCCGGGAGATGGCGGACCGCTTTTCCGTTCCGCACGCCTTCGGTTCCTACGAGGAAATGCTGGCCTCCGACAAGATCGATGCCGTCTATATCCCGCTGCCGACCTCGCAGCACGTCGAGTGGACGATCAAAGCCGCCGATGCCGGCAAGCACGTGCTGTGCGAAAAGCCGATCGCGCTCAAGGCCGATGAGATCGACAGCCTGATTGCTGCCCGCGATCGCAACAAGGTTCTCATCACCGAGGCCTATATGGTCACCTATGCGCCGGTCTGGCGCAAGGTTCGCTCGCTGATATCGGACGGCGCGATCGGCACGCTCCTGCATGTCCAGGGCGCCTTCACCTATTTCAACCGCGACCCCGGCAACATGCGCAACATTCCGGAGCTTGGCGGCGGCGCGCTTCCCGATATCGGCGTTTATCCGACGATTAGCACGCGCTTCTCGACCGGCAAGGAGCCGCTGCGCGTTCAGGCCGTCACCCGCCGCGACCCGGAGTTCGGAACCGACATCTATTCCAGCGTCAAGGCCGATTTCGGCGATTTCGAGCTGACCTTTTATGTCGCCACGCAGATGGCGAACCGCCAGGTCATGGTCTTCCACGGCACCGATGGCTTCATCGAGGTCAAGTCGCCGTTCAACGCCGACCGCTGGGGCGCCGAGGAGATCGAACTCACCAACCGCAACCACAATGAATCGACGATCTTCCGCTTCCCGGACAGCCGCCAGTACAAGCGCGAGGCCGAGGCCTTTGCGCGCGCTGCCAAGGGTGAGAATGAAGAGGTCGTGACGCTGGAAAGCTCGAAGCTCAGCCAGAAATTCATCGACGCGATCTATCGCGCCAGCGAAAAGGACGGCTGGGAGCCGGTCTGACGTCAGTCGCTGCTGCGCAAAAGCCTGAGGTAGCCGAAGCAGCCAAAGCTCAGGGACATGACCGTGGCAAATGCCATTGCTGCCAACGGCTGCAGCGATGGCGAAAACGCAAGCAGTGCGGCGAAGAGCCCGTAGTTCAGAAGGGCGGCTACCGTTAGGATGGCGATTATGCCGGCGTCACCGACCGCCAATCTGCCGCCGGCCGTCATATCGATCCGAGGCAACAGGATCCCCATTGCGATGAGCCCTGAAAACAGGCTAAGCGCACGGGCGAAGAACGGGCTCAGTGCAGCATCCAGCAAAGCGTAGAGCAGCGCATCTACTGCCACCCCGAGGATCGACAAGGCAATGAAGCGCAAGAACAATGCTCTGCCAGAACTCTCAGCCATTGATCGCTAGCATGCCCGCAATGATGCAGGCCGCTCCGATGGCGTAGCGCAGCGTCAGGGCTTCGCCGAGAAAGGCCTGCGCCAAAAGCGGCACGAAGCAGAAGGTCAGCCCCATGAACGAATAGGCCATCGTCAACGGCACGGCTTTCAGGACGTAGATCCAGATAATCGTTCCAAGACCGTAAAGCAGAAGTGCTGCGATTAGCACCGGGTTCAGAAACAGCGCGATCAGATTGCGCAGGCTAAGTTCGCCAGCCGTCGCGCTGGTCATTTTGAAGAGAACCTGGCCGGAGGCGATGAGCAGCGGCGTACCGATAAGGCCGACCCAGTTGCCGATCGAAAGGTTGGAGAGCATGAGCCTGTCTTTCATTTCGCAGATTGCCGGTCTTCCGCGTAGAAAATGTCACGCCCGATATCTTCGCAGACAAACGTCGGGGGAACTGGATGAACGGCCCTCAGAAACGAGTGTGTATACGGGAAGAAGTTGAAATGCGGGTTGAATGTGTAGCGATACTCGCGCTCGCGCGGCACGACGATAATCAGCCGTCGCTTGGCGATGCGCCGCAGCTCAGCGATCGCTTGCCGATAGTCGAGAATATGTTCGATGACGTGCGTGCAGATCACGGTGTCGAATTCGCCGTTGGCGAAGGGCAATGTCTCCACCTTCGCGGCAACGTATTCGATCCCAGCGAGTGACGACGCATCGTCGATCACGAAATCCACACCAACGAGCCGGGCAAGGTTCGGATGTGACTTCAGGATGCGGCTTAGCAAGGCTCCTGTGCCGCAGCCGACGTCGCATACGCTTTCACCTTCGATCGATCCGACAATCCGGTTGATGCACGCCGCCGAGTTGTCGGTCCCTTCGTGTACACGCGGGTGATTGCGGTAGAGCTCGGCATACTCCTCCGCGGACAGAAATGGCGCCCGCTCGCGAAATTTCGCGAGGTGGCTGATATGATCACCCCACACACGTTTCGCGGCCCAGCGAAAGACGCCGGAGTCCCGCAAGAATGGCGGCAGAACATCTTCGAGAACGAAGCGAATGCGGTTCGTGGTTTCTCTGTTCATCTAAATTTGTGCCGTGTTACACCGAGCGATCATGCGATGCGGGCCGTCTTGCTGTTGTGCGGGGTTGTCTTGGGCGCAGACGCCGTCGATCCGTCACTGCCAGCTGCGACATTCAAATAGAAGATGCGTAGCTGTTCGGAGCGCGAGCGCGCAACGGAATCGAGAATGAGACCAGCGGTGAAGACCATGAAGGAGATCATCATCAGTGCCATGGACAGGACCCAGGTCGGCATCCGGTTGACCAGACCTGTTTCAAAGTATTCCATCAGCACCGGCGTCATGAAAGCACAGCTGGACAGCATGAAAAAGCCGCTTATGATCCCAAAGAAGGCGAACGGCCGCGTTTCCTTCATCAGCATGGCGAACATCCAGAGGATCTTGGCGCCGTCCTTGAAGGTTGAAAGCTTCGAGTGGGAGCCCTCGGGTCGGCGGCCGTAATCCAGTTCCAGCTCGCTGACGGGCAGTTTCAGGCGCGACGCATGCACGGACATTTCCGTCTCGATCTCGAAGCCTGCCGAGACGGCGGGGAAACTCTTGACGAAGCGCCGCGAGAACACGCGGTAGCCTGAGAAGATATCAGTGAAATCAGTGCCGAAGATCGTTCGGTACAGCATGTTGAAGATCTTGTTGCCGAAGGCGTGACCCTGTCTGCCGGCATCCGCATGCACGCCGCGCCGCGTGCCCACGACCATATCGGCGCGCTCGGTCAGCAGCGTACGGATCAGTTCCTCGGCATCGTCAGGCGAGTACGTCCCGTCGCCATCGGCCATGATATAGATGTCGGCATCGATGTCGGCGAACATGCGCCGGACAACGTGACCTTTGCCCTGCCGCCGTTCGCGAACGACATGGGCGCCGGCAAGCATCGCGTGGAGCGCGGTGCCATCCGTGGAATTGTTGTCGTAGACATAAATGGGAGCGCCCGGGAGCGCGGACTTAAAGCCCCGAACAACGGAGCCGATCGTCGCGGCCTCGTTATAGCAGGGCAAGAGCACGGCAATATTCAGATTGTCGATACGCGATCCAGTCATGATCACACCCGTGGCGAGAAATCCGGACGAGAATAGATGGCGGCCGTTAACAAGTAGCTATGAAATCCACGAAAACCGGCTGTCAGCAGGGCTTTTACGGTTTCTTGAGAGGAGAGGGGTAGGATTTCGGCGCTCAAACAGTGAGATCTGCTTCATGACAAATGTTGCCCAGGTGGTTGATGCTCCCGCATCGGTATGGTCGGCTGCCAAACTGCGCACCATGATGACCGGGCTATGGCCATCGGTGCTGCTCTACAGCGCCTTTCTTATTGCTGCGATCCTCGCATTGAAACTGCCCGGCGCAACGGACTATGTCGGCGCGGATAACGATGACGGAATGCGGCTGGTCGAGGTGCGCGACTTCCTGAACGGGCAGGGATGGTTCGACTTGATGCAGTATCGCATGGGGCTCGGCGCGGGCACTTTGATGCACTGGTCCCGGCTCATCGATCTCCCAATCGCGATGCTGATCAGGTTCTTCGGCATGCTTGCGTCGCCGCAGCGCGCGGAAGCGCTTGCACTCGCCGTCTGGCCGCTTTCGCTGACCATCCCCAGCCTGTGGGCCATGGGACTTGCTGGCCGCCGCATCGGCGGCACGTTCGGAATGCACATCGCGCTGGGCCTGACCGCATTTCTCTTGGTTCCGAGCAACCGATTTCTGCCGGGCGCAATCGACCACCACAACGCGCAGTTCGCGTTGGTCGCCATCATGACTGCGATGTTGCTCGAGGAAAACTATCGGCCGCTGAACTATGCCATAGCCGGTTTGGCGGCCGCGACTGCAATCGCGATTGGGGCTGAAACGACGCCTTTCGTAGCATCGGTATGCGTTGTTGTCTCGGTTTCGTGGGCCTGGGAAGGCGAGCCGTTTGCGCGTGCAGCCAAGGCTTTCGGGCTCGCATTGGCTCTGTCGATCAGCCTGCTTTTCTTCGGCACCGTTCCGCCGCGTCTCTATTCGGCGGTCACCTGCGATAACCTGTCGCTCGGTTATTACAGTCTCGCTGCGATCGGCGGCGGGCTGCTGCTCTTTGCTGCTACTTTTGCGAGCAATGCAAACCGGTTGTTGCGAATCACCGCCCTGGGCGCGATCGGCGCGGTTGTGCTTGCCTCCGCCATCACGATCGCTCCCCAATGCCTCCGCAATCCGCTCGCTGATCTTGACCCGCTTCTTGTCAAGCTCTGGCTGGACGGCGTGCAAGAGGCACAGTCGATCCTTGCACTCAATAGGCAGGAGCCCTTTACGCTAGGCTTCTTCTATTCGACCGGTGTCTTCGCACTTGCCGTCTGTGTCTTCCGCCTCGCTCACGGGGATCGGGTGCGGGTCCATCTGGTCTTGCTTTTTCTCCTCGGCGTGAGTTTGGCAATCGCCGCCGTTCAGGTGCGCGGCACGATGTTTTCCAATCTTCTTGCAATCCTGCCGCTGACATTGCTGATCATCGACCTGCGCGGGATGTCGGCCGGCGATAGCGAAAATGTTGCCGCCGCCTTCTGCTATCTTTCCACGGTTCTCATGAGCGTGGCGGCGGTTTGGGGGCTCGTCGGAGGACTTATCGGCATGCAGGTGGAGAATGGCGAAAGCATCCTCCAGCCAGCATCCACAAAACCGTCCTGCACATCGAAGTCGTCTCTGGCGCCGTTGACTGAAGTGCCCGCGGGCCTTGTGGTTGCGCCGTCCGACGTCGGTGTCTCGATTCTCCGCTTTACGGACAATCGGATACTGGCCGCGCCTTACCATCGAAACCAGGGAGGCATGCTGACGGAACTGCATATCGGCTTGGCGGAGCCACGGGAAGCGGAGGCGTTCCTAAAAGGCGCGGGCGTCACCGTTCTCGCCTTTTGCGCCGACAATCCGCAGACAAAGGAGCTTGCCAAGATGAAGCCGGATGGCCTCTACGCGCAACTGGAGAAAGGCCTCGTCCCGGCTTATCTGAAGCCCATGCCGACGCCTGATGGCGCGCCAATTCGGTTCTTCCGTTATGTGCCTGCTGGCTCGTAGATTTAGACGAAGCGCCGACGATCGCGGACGCGGTCGAGAGTGTAGAGACCGAGAAGGCAGATCAAAAGGCCGCTGTCGTAGCAGCCAATAGCCGCTGTGAGATCAAGAATGGATGTGGTCGAGACCCAGGCTGCGCAGGCATAGACCGCGCACACAAGGAAACCGACCAACACCATCGAAAATATCGAGCGCATTGGTGCAGTAACGAAACCCAGTGTGGTGGCCGTCAGAGCGATCATCACCATCTCCTCGTTCGCGCAGTATAGCTCCGTCTGTCTTTTCGAACAATTAATCGAGCCGCTTGTTACCGCTTTCCCCAGTATTTGTAATCGACACAGTCGCAATCTGCTGCCATGGCGGACGCCCTAAATCAGCCCGAGAATGCTTGATGAGGGTCTGTCCGGCTGCCCTTTTGACGAACCAGGTGTCCTCCAATGCCGACTTAGAGTGCCCTCGTGATTTCGACGAGGTCGACATGGTCATTGGGGGGAGGGCGAAGCCGGCGCTCGCAGGACCGGTGAGCGAGGGCGCATGGGAGGCGAAGCGGTCAGAGATGGCCACTCCTCTTGTCATTTGTCCGATCATCGCTTGGCAGGGATTACCGGGTAGAACCGAGAGGTAGTCGATCGTCGACTTTCCTGATCGCCAGGACTAAGTCGTTAATACGCCTAAGTCTCTACTATGTATGAGAAAATGGCTGCGCCACCCTTCTCTTTACCGGAATGCCAAGAAAAATCGTCCCCTTTTGGAGGCTGCTCTTTGTCGCCTCATCGGCTAGAACAGAACGATGAGCAATGTCTTCGAGAATGATTCGCCGAGCAATCTTACCGAGTACTCGGTCTCGGAACTTTCCGGCTCGATCAAGCGCACCGTCGAGACTGCCTTCGACCAGGTGCGCGTGCGTGGCGAAATTTCCGGATACAGAGGCCCCCACTCGTCCGGCCATGCCTATTTTTCCTTGAAGGATGATCGCGCGCGTATTGATGCCGTCGTCTGGAAGGGCAATTTCTCCAGGCTGAAATTCCGTCCCGAGGAAGGGATGGAGGTGATTGCCACCGGCAAGGTGACCACGTTCCCAGGCTCATCGAAGTATCAGATCGTCATCGAAACGCTCGAGCCGGCTGGCGCTGGCGCGCTGATGGCGCTGATCGAAGAGCGCAAGCGCAGGCTTGGCGCCGAAGGCCTGTTCGACCCGTCCCGCAAGCGGCGGCTGCCGTTCATGCCGAGGGTGATCGGTGTCGTGACCTCGCCAACGGGTGCTGTCATTCGCGATATTCTCCACCGCATCTCCGATCGTTTCCCGGTTCACGTCATTGTCTGGCCGGTAAAAGTGCAGGGTGACGGCTCCGGCGAGGAAGTCGCGAATGCGATCCGTGGCTTCAACAGCTTCGATGTGCGGGGGGACATGCCGCGTCCGGACGTCCTGATCGTCGCGCGTGGTGGCGGCAGCCTCGAGGATCTCTGGAGCTTCAACGACGAAATCGTTGTGCGCGCCGCGGCGGAGAGCCAGATTCCGTTGATTTCGGCAGTCGGTCACGAAACCGACTGGACCCTGATCGACTACGCTGCCGATGTCCGTGCACCGACGCCGACCGGTGCGGCCGAGATGGCGGTTCCCGTGAAGGCCGAACTGGAGGCCCAGACGGCGGCGCTTGCCGCGCGTCTGCAGGGCTGCATGAGCCGCCGCATGGATCATCATCGTCAGTCCGTACGGGCTTTGGTCCGCGCGCTGCCCTCTCTGGATCAACTCTTGGCACTGCCGCGTCGCCGCTTCGACGAGGCGGCCGCCGGTCTTGGTCGCGGCCTTGAACTCAACACGATCAACAAGCGCCGTAGCTTCGAGCGCACCGCCGCGCACTTGCGTCCGGATGTCCTGTCGAACCGCATCACCGAGCGTCGCCAATTTCTGAATGAACGGATGACCCGCGCCGAGCGGACGATCGAGCGCCTTATCGATCGATCGAGAGCACGGGTTGGCCGCGCCGACGCTACTTTTGCGGCACTCCCGGCACGCCTGAAAACGCAGACCGCTCGCCTGCGCGACCACCTCGCCAATCTGTCGCGCCACGCCGATACGGCGGTAAGGCACCAGCTGACGCGCGCACGCGGCGACGTCACGGCTCAGGATCGCGTGCTGCAGTCGCTGTCCTACAAGAATGTGCTGAAGCGCGGTTACGCGGTCATTCGCGACGACGAAAACAAGCCGGTGTCACAGGCGGCGATGTTGTCGCCGGGCATGGGCATTTCCATCGAGTTTGCGGATGGCCATGTGGGCGCGATGACGACCGAAGGCGGGGCTGCGCCCTCCACGTCCAAGAAGCGAGCCGCCAAGCCGCAAGATGAACAAGTCCCGCCGAAGCAGGGAAGCCTATTTTAGGTAGTCGTTGCGGTCCATTCCAGCGCCGACATCATTGAAATGCAACATATGCGTGTCATTCTGCTCTTGAACGGGAGGGAAAGACATGAGGCTTGCATCGTTCAACGTCGAAAACCTGTTCGACCGCGCAAAGGCGATGAATTTGGATACGTGGGCGGACGGCCGGGCTGTTCTTGACCGCTTTGCCGAGTTGGAGAAGCTGCTGGGTCAGGTGACCTACAGCGACGCCGACAAAGCGCGCATGGCGACGCTCATTGTCGAACTTGGCATGGAGAGGAGCGATACTGGCCCCTTTGTCATCCTTCGCCGTAATCGGGGCAG
The DNA here is from genome assembly GCF_002211365.1 of Rhizobium sp. R711. Classification (GTDB taxonomy): domain Bacteria; phylum Pseudomonadota; class Alphaproteobacteria; order Rhizobiales; family Rhizobiaceae; genus Rhizobium. Next base: position 723,159 of record NZ_LOKZ01000001.1, read on the forward strand.
TCTTTTGAAGCGGCCAACGGCCGGCGGTGTGGTCATCACTGCCAATGGCCGCATTGATTGGGTGGGATCGTTGGAATTGCGTGACGAGCCGATCAACGAGATCGCCATGCAAAACACCGCGCGTGTCATGAGCGATCTCAAGGCCGACATTCTCGGCATCGTCGAAGTCGAGAGCCGGCCGGTCCTGACGGCCTTCAACACGCAGGTACTGCCGGCCGTTGGTGGCAACCCGTTCACGCAGGTCATGGTGATCGACGGCAATGACGAGCGCGGTATCGATGTCGGGCTGATGACGCAAAAGGGTTTCGCGCTCGACATTATGCGCAGCCATGTCGACGATAGGGACGCGGCAGGCAACCCGATCTTCTCGCGCGATTGCCCCGAATATTACGTGACAACGCCCGAGGGAACGACACTGCTTGTCATGGTCAACCACTTCAAGAGCAAGGGTTTCGGCAGCGCCCAGTCCTCCGACGCGCGCCGGCATTCGCAAGCGCAACGGGCGCGAGAGATCTATGAGAAGCGTATTGCCGAAGGATTGGATCACATCGCGCTGATCGGCGACTTGAACGATACGCCGGACAGCGCTCCTCTGGCGCCGCTGAAGGACAGCACGCTCCGGGATGCCTTTACGCATCCGGCGTTCGACGATGGCGGCTTTCCCGGTACTTTCGGGCTTGGCAACGTCGGAAACAAGATCGACTATCTTTTCCTGTCGCCGAACCTTTTCGAGAAGGTTGAGCGCGGCGGCGTTTTCCGCAAAGGCGCCTGGCCTGGAAGTCGACCAAAACGCTGGGAGACCTATCCGGAACTGACCGAGCCGAAACACGCGGCATCGGATCATGCGGCCATCTGGGTCGACCTGAACATTTGAGGCCAAAGACCGGAAGGCCGTTGTCTTCCGCGCCGATGGCTAAGGGCCGACGCCGGTGATGGGCGCGACAGGCCCGGCTACTCGAATGTCGCCAGAAACTTGCGCAGCAGGGTGTCGAGCTGCGCCTTCTCCTCCACGCTGAAGCTCTGCGTCAACCGCTGCTGATTGGCGACGTGGGCTCCGACGGCAGTTTCCACGGCGGCAAGTCCCGCTTCAGTCAGGGCGATGAGGACGCTTCGCCGATCGTCGGGATTGAGTACGCGCTCGACCAGCCCGGCTTTCTCCAGTTGGTCGATCCGATTGGTCATGGTGCCGGAACTGACCATCGTCATCGAGAGCAGATCGCCAGGTGAGAGCCGGTACGGCGCGCCTGAGCGCCTGAGGGTCGCCAGCACATCGAAGGACGAGGAGGAAAGCCCCTGCTGCTGCAGCACCTGGTCCACCTCGCGGGCGAGATGCGTCGTCAGCCGTTTCAGCCGGCCCATGATGCCCATCGCCTCGGTATCGAGGTCGGGACGCTCCTTTTTCCATTGCGCAAGTATCTTGTCGACGCGATCCATCGGCCAGCCCGTTCTTCTGAGGAGACTGTTATCACGGCATATCTTGACGTCAAGATAAATGGCGCTACACTGCATTTATCTTGATATAAAGATTCTTGAGATGAAGAAAACTGGAACGCCGCTTTCCGATGTGCTGATCACGGCGCTGGCGCCGACGATCTGGGGCAGCACCTATGTCGTCACTACCTCCTTGCTTCCGCACGGATATCCGCTGACGGTCGCCTTCCTGCGCGCTTTGCCGGCCGGGCTCCTGCTGCTTGCAATCGTCCGGCAACTGCCGCACGGGATCTGGTGGCTGCGCGCATTCCTGCTCGGCAGCCTCAACTTCTCGTTCTTCTGGGCAATGCTGTTCGTGTCGGCCTATCGCCTGCCGGGCGGTGTCGCCGCGACCATTGGGGCCATTCAACCGCTCATCGTCATCCTGCTATCGCGGATCTTCCTCGGCAGGCCGATCCACGCTATTGCGGTTGGGGCCGGCATGGTCGGTATGACAGGTGTGGCGCTTCTCGTGCTCACGCCCAATGCGGCGCTCGACCCGATCGGTGTTGTCGCCGGCATCGCCGGTGCGGTCTCGATGGCGTTCGGTACGGTACTGACGCGACGTTGGGTCCCGCCGGTATCGAACCTTGCCTTTACCGCGTGGCAGCTCACGGCCGGCGGCATCCTGCTCGCGCCCGTCGCCTTCTTCTTCGAACCCGCACTGCCGGTGCCGACCACAGCCAATGTGCTCGGCATGGCCTATCTTGGCCTGATCGGCGCTGCCATCACCTATCTGCTGTGGTTTCGGGGGCTCGCGCGGATCGAGCCGTCCGCTGCGGCCTCATTGGGTTTCTTAAGCCCGGTGACGGCCACCCTTCTCGGTTGGCTGGCTCTGGGACAAAGCCTGACGTCCGCGCAGCTCTTCGGCTTTGCGATGGTGCTGGCAAGCGTCTGGCTCAGCCAGCGAACGATGACCGTCAGGCCCACTCGCCCTGACGCATCACCGCAACGCGCGACCGGTCCGGCCTGATGCCGTCGATATCGACCTGGCCCGAGCCGATCATCCAGTCAATGTGGATCAGGCTCGAGTTGCCGCCCTGGGCCTTGATCTGCTCCTGCGTCAGGTTCGCGCCATTGACGAAGCATTTCGAATAGCATTGGCCGAGCGCGATGTGGCACGAGGCGTTTTCGTCGAACAATGTGTTGTAGAAGAGAATGCCGCTGGCCGAGATCGGCGAGGAATGCGGCACGAGCGCCACTTCGCCGAGACGCCGCGCCCCTTCGTCGGTGTCCAGCACCTTGTTCAGAACTTCCTCGCCACGCGAAGCCTTTGCCTCGACGATCCGGCCGCCTTCGAAGCGAACCCGGATATTGTCGATCAGCGTGCCCTGATGAGACAGTGGCTTGGTGCTCGAAACGTGGCCCTCGACCCGCAGCGCATGCGGCGTCGTGAAGACTTCCTCGGTTGGAATGTTCGGGTTGCAGGTAATGCCGTTCTTGGCGGTCGATGAGCCGCCGTGCCACTCGTGGCCGTCCGCAAGGCCAACCGTCAGATCGGTGCCGGGGCCGGTGAAATGCAGCGAGGCGAAGCGTTCGCCATTCAGCCAGTTCGAGCGCTTGGCAAGGTTGGCATTGTGCTCGACCCAGGCAGCGATCGGGTCTTCGACATCGACGCGTGATGCCGCAAAGATCGCCTTGGCGAGCTTGGCAACCGCGATGGCCTCCGGATCGTCAGGAAAGACCAGCGCCGCCCAGGACGGATTGGGATAGGAGACGATGTTCCAGTTGATGTCGAAATTCGAGATCTTCTCCAATGCCGGCTTGTAGGCGGCAGAGTTCGCCCGGTTGGCACGGCCAACCTTGGCCGGATCCTGCTCCGAAAGTAGCATCGGATTGTCGCCTGCAACGGCGAGGCGGGCAGTGCCGCTCGCGTAGGCTTTGGCCATGCCGGCGTAGAGCCAGTCGGAAGCGCGATCGAAGCTCTGATCGTTGCCGTATCGGTAGCGCGCGAGCGTCGACTCCTCGTCGGAATAGAATGCCGTCACCAATCCAGCACCTGCCATATAGGCATGCTTGGTGATCAGGCGGACGAGAGGCAGGGCGACGACGGGGGCCGTGATTACGAGATCCTGGCCCGTCTGCAACTGAAGCCCGACCTTGACGGCCACTTCCGCCAATTTCTCAAGCTTTACGGGGTCCACGGAGGTTTGGCTTTGCGGCATGAAGTTCATGATCGGTCACTCCTTGAACGAAACGTATTGGCCGGTAGACTTAGACCCCTTTGCGGCGAAATTGAAGCTTGCTTGTCGGCCGATGGCAGCTCTTTGCCGCCATCGGCCTTCGCCGGGATCAGGCCGCCGAGGCGGACGGTTGCTGCAACAGCACCGCGTCGTGGCGCTTCAGGAAGGCCATCAGCCGGTCGGCATAGTCGGGTTCGACCGCGGCCTTCACGCTTGGTCTATCGGACAATGCTGTCCGCCAGGCCTGGACGCGGGGCAGGCCGGCAAAGATGCCGCTATCACCGATGGCGTCGAAGACGTCGAAGTAGCGAAAGATCGGCGCAAACACCGAATCAACCAGGCTGAAGTCCTCGCCCGCGAAGTAGGGGCCGTTTTTCAGTTCCGTTTCGATGGTCGCAAACTTTGATGCGAGCACCTGCCGCTTCGCCTCCAACTGCCCGCGATCCTGTGTCGTTTCGTAGACCCAGAGATCGGACAGGATTGAAGAGCCGAACTCCATCCAGCCGCGATGGCGCGCGCGTGTGAGCGGGTCGGCCGGATGAAGGCGGCGGCCGTCCTGCGTCTCTTCCAAATACTCACAGATCACGCTGCTTTCGAAGAGCACATCTAGATTACCGTTGCCGTCGCGAATGCAAAGCAGAGGCACTTTGCCGAGAGGCGAGATCTCCAGAAACCAGCGCGGTTTGTCGGCGAGATCAATATTCACGCGCTCGAACGGCACTCCCTTCTCCGCGAGCACGATCGCGGCGCGCTGTACGTAGGGGCAAAGATGGTGGCTGACGAGCAGCAGAGCCGAGCCGGATTCTTTAGGTAGTAGATGATCCATCGTGGCAATCTCCATTGTAGATGCAATTGCATGTAATAGCCATTGCGCCAAGATTCAAGATAGATGTAAATGCATGTATGAATGAAAAGACGAACAATGCGACGCCCTCCGATACGGTGGTCGATGCTTGGATCGGGCTGATGCGGGCTCAGCAGCGGCTACTCGGTCAGATCGAAGCAGATCTCAAATCGGCTGGACTGCCGCCGCTCGGCTGGTACGACGTGCTCTGGGAACTCGTGCGATCGCCGCAGGGCAGATTACGGCCCTTCGAGATCGAAGAGCGAACGCTGCTTGCCCAGTATAATCTTTCGCGACTGATCGACCGCCTCGAGAAGGCGGGGCTGGTGCAGCGACAGACCTTCGATCAGGACGGGCGTGGGCAGTGGGTGGTCGTCACCGAGGAGGGGCGGGCGCTGCAGAAGCGCATGTGGACGGTCTATGCCAAGGCCATCGAGGATAACTTTGGCGCCAAGCTGAGCGAGGCCGATGCCGCGACGCTGACCTCTTTGCTGGCACGCTTCAGCTGACTTCAGGCAATGAGGGGCGCCGCTGCAGCCTTCAGTGTCTTCAGCGCGTCCTTCGGGTCAAGCCGAACCTGCAGCCCGCGTTGCCCGCCGTTGATATAGACCTGCGCCTCGGCAAGCGCCCCCTCTTCGATTGCCGTTGGGACGAGCTTCTTTTGTCCGAACGGGCTGATGCCGCCGACGTGATAGCCGGTCAGGCGCTCGGCATCGGCAGGCTTCATCATGTTGGCCGACTTTCCGCCGAAGGCGCTTGCGAGCTTCTTCATGCTGACCTCGCGATCGGACGGCACGACAACACAGACGGGCTTGCCGTCGACCTCCGCCATCAGCGTCTTCAACACGCGATGAGGCTCCTCGCCAAGCGCTTCCGCAGCTTGCAGGCCGACGCGCTCCGCATTCGGGTCGTAGTCGTAGGTATGGACCGTGAAGGCAATCCCGGCCTTGCTCAGAACCTGTGTGGCGCGCGTGGTTTTGGACATGGATCAGGCCTTGAAGAAGCTGCCGTAGGTCTCGGGCTTGAAGCCGATGAGCAACTTGCCGTCTGCCTCGACAACCGGCCGCTTGATCATCGATGGCTGCTCCAGCATCAACGCGATCGCCTTGCCCTCGTCGAGATTTTCGCGCTCGGCCTCAGGCAGCTTGCGAAAGGTCGTGCCGGCCCGGTTGAGCACCGTTTCCCACCCGGCTTCCTTCGTCCAGGCCCGCAGGTGCGCGCGATCGATCCCGACAGCCTTGTAGTCATGGAACCGGTAGGCGACGTCATGTTCTTCCAGCCAGCTGCGGGCCTTCTTCATGGTATCGCAGTTCTTGATGCCGTAGATGGTGACGGTCACTTAGTTCTCCAGCGTTCCGGGTTTGCGCGTCGCCTTGCTGGCGGTCTTGCAAGCAATCTTCATCATGTCGGCGCCGCGGCGAACGAGCCGCTGAGAGCTGCGCATCACGATCAGGCCAGCCTGCGGCGCGCGAATCTCGATGCAGCCGTCAGCCATGCCGGGGCGGGTGATCAACGTGGCAAGCACATCGCCTTCGCCAACCCATTCGCCGATGTTGCGATGGAAGAGAACCGTGCCGGCCTCCGGCGCACGGACCATCTCGATATTGTCGAGCGGCACGGCGGGACCATCGAAGGCGGGCAGCGAGATGGCGGCGTCGATTGCGCCGCGGCTCGCCAGGAATTTCCACAATCCGTCGGCATCCTTTTTCGCCATCTCAGGATAGACATCACGGCGGCCGCGAAGCTCGACGGTTACGGACAGCTTACCTGGCAGGCGCGATTGCTTCTCCGGCGTCTCGTATTTCCAGGCAAAGCCGACGGCCTCCTCGAAGGCGGAACTCTCGCCATCGGACAGAAGTACGGCCCCCATTGCCATCGCTGATGCGAGATCGGCCGCCTCCGGCCAGAATGCCTCGTCGATATAGGCATATTCGAGCGATTCATCATCGCAATGCAGATCGATCACAAGATCGCAGCCGAGCGCCATATGCAGCAGCTGGCGCTTCAGTTTGTCGACGGCCGAAAGGCGCTCGAGGTCCTCAAGCAGCCCGTCGCGATCCTTCACCGAGATCAGCGGAAATTCCCGGTTGAAATTGGTGCGCGATCCAAGATCGAAACGGCCCTGAAGCTCGCCAAAATGAGACTGTGCGGCTCCGATCGGATTGGCATGCGGGACGACGATGATGTCGCTCTTGATCTGGCCGGCACTTTCCGACTGCCGCAGTTTCTCGCACAGGAAATGGACCAATGCCGTACCCGGCAGCTCGTTGGCGTGCAGGGCCGCCTGAATGTAGACTTTCGGTGCCTTCGGGTCGCTGCCCTTGAAACGAAGAACCGGCAAACGCCACTCGATGCCCGCCGTGTCGCCGGCAATAACGATCTCGGACGTGTTCATGTCGGTCTCCGCTCTCATGCCTTGTCGCAGGAGCTTTAAGCGACTTCGATAGGCTGAGGCAAGGTGTTATCCGCGCGCATGAAGCGGCCAGCGCCCGAGTTCTTGGTAGCTAGCTTGACCCCGGCGATTGTGCAGCAGAACGAATTCGCGCGCAGCCATCACGACCGGCTTCTGCAGGGCTATCCGCGGCACCACGTCCTTGTCGTAGAGCAGGGTGGCATGAGGTTGAAGTTCGGGTTCAAATTGGCGTCTGCGCCCAATCGCTGCATCTCGATCGCGATCTGCACATGCAGCTGCCGCAACAGCTCCCGCCCGCCATTGCCGGCAAGCCCGATCGCGTTGTTTTGCGGCTGCAGGAAGGTGATGACATGGTCGAAGGCCAGCTCGAATTGACATGCCTCGATGGCCGTTCCAGCCCGGCGTGCCGCCGCAATCATCGCATCCGGAATGCGGGCGCTCTTGCCGACACAATAGAGCGAGACGTGGGACGACCGCCGGCGGCCGTAGCGATGCGAGGGGAAGGTAATCCTGCTTGCAGCCACTGTTGGATCGCCACGCATTCGTCGAGCGACTGTGCGTCCGGCAGTATCGCAAAGAAAAGACTCTCCCTGTCGAAGCGCGATGGCTGTTGGCGCGTCTTCGGCGCAGCGAAATCGAAAGATGCCTGCAAGCTCTCGCGCATGATCGGTTCCTGGGCAACGGCCCGTTCCTCATTCGTCATGGAAGACCTGGATCGTAACATTTGATCTTGAAACGACAAGAACAAAAAGAGAACATAACTTCGAGTGATCGATACGACAAAGCTTGCCCTGCGCAAGAAACGGGTTGAATTCAGGCTGTCGCGGCACGATCTTCGGAGTGACCCAGCAGGGAGGCAATGACCCATGCCACAGGCAATGCACTATCTGATTTTCAAAACGGCCGGCGGCTTCTGCGGCATCGCCTGGAGTGATGTCGGCATCACGCGGTTTCAGCTGCCGACGTCGAGTGCAGAGGCAACCGAACGGCTGCTTCTGCGCCGCATTCCGGGTGCTGAGCCCGCGACGCCGCCGTCTGCCGTCGCCGAGGCTGTCGTGGCCGTGAAGCGCTATTTCAGCGGAGAGCCCACGGATTTCTCGACCGTGAAGGTCGACCTTGCTGGTCAAGATGCGTTCTTCAAGCAAGTCTATGACGCCGCACGCCAGATCGGCTGGGGTAAAACGACCACCTATGGTGCTCTTGCAAAGCAGCTTGGCGCAGGTCCCGAGGCCGCCCGCGACGTCGGTCAGGCGATGGCGAAAAATCCCGTTGCGCTGATCATCCCCTGCCATCGTGTTCTGGCGGCCGGAAACAAGATCGGGGGCTTCTCCGCTCCAGGCGGATCATCGTCCAAGCAGAGGATGCTTGAACTCGAAGGTGTGAGCCTGGCACCGCCGAAGCCTAGCCAGCAGTCGCTCGATTTCTGATCGAAATTGCCGGACAATCTCGATCTCAAACAGGGCCGTCATTCGCTCCCCAGAGCACCGCAGGCCTCAAAGAGGATCGATCGCACCCAGCGGTGGCCCGGATCACGATGCGTGCGCTCGTGCCACACGGCGAGCTTGGTAAAGCCAGGGAAATCGACTGGAGGTTCAAACGCAACGAGGCCGTCGCCGCCCGACACCAGCCGGCGGGGAACGACGGCGATCAGATCGGTTCTACGCAGCACCTCGGTGAGCGCCATGAAGCTATTGACCGAAAGCACGGCTCGGCGCTCTCTTCCGACCTTCGTCAGAGCGTCGTCGGTCACGCCCACTCGATTGTTTCCTAGAATACTAACCATTTGAATTCGCTAGGAAAAATATTTTTCGCCCAAAGCTATACCGTTGGGGACACCGACAAAATGCGGCGCTTATGAAATCATTGGCTTTTTTTGGCCATATGCGGTTCCGCCATCTATCGCCGACGACGGAACCGCGATGCGCAAACTGCTCATTCCGTGCGCCTCGCCGCTTCTACGCCACTGTACTCTGGCCGGCATTCGCGCCTTTTAGAGCTATACCGTCATAGGTGTTTTTTCCAATCGGGCGACGAACCAATCGGCCCAAATCCTCCTATGGAACAATTGTAAGCTTCGTGCTACACATTCCTCCAATATGTAGTGCGAAGGTGGCAAATGCCGACACCTCACAATCCTCCCGCCGCGGTGCGGCGCGCGTTGCGCAAGCTTGGCGCGGACATCCACGACGCCCGTCGGCGTCGGCGGCTGCCGATGTCCGTCGTGGCCGAGCGAGCCTTCACGTCGCGTTCGACCCTCCAGAAGATCGAGGCCGGCGATACCAACGTCAGCATCGGCATCTATGCCGGCGTCCTTCAGGCGCTCGGTCTCCTCGAAGGATTGAGCCAGATCGCCGACATCAGCAACGACAGCGTTGGCCAAGCGCTGGCCAGCGCTGAATTGCCGAAACACGCCCACCCCAAGCGGCCGTCCGGAGCGTCGCGCGATGGCTGATTTCGAGGTTCATCTCGACCTTCACGGCCACACGCGCCCGATCGGGCTGGCGCGGAGCAGCCGCGTCCGTGGCACCGAGACCATCATGTTCGAATATGATCGCGCCTGGCTTGAGGACCCGGATCGCTTCTCGCTGGAGCCGGCTCTGGCCCTGACACGCGGCGCCTTCGCGCCACCCGCTGGTCTCGCCACCTTCGGCTCCATCGGTGATTCCGCGCCCGACACCTGGGGCCGCCGCCTCATGCAACGTTCGGAGCGGCGCAGCGCCGACCGCGATGGACGCGCCGTGCGTACCCTGGTCGAAAGCGACTATCTGCTCGGTGTCGCCGACGAAACCCGACTTGGCGCGCTTCGCTTCCGCTGGGTCGACGAAGAACAATTCCAAGCGCCGATCCGCGCCGGTGTGCCCGCCCTGATCGAACTCGGCCGACTGCTCCAGATCACCGAACGCATCCTGCGCGATGAGGAAACTGACGAGGACCTCCAACTCATCTTCGCGCCCGGTTCGTCGCTTGGCGGAGCACGACCTAAGGCATCGGTCGTCGACCAGCATGGTCATCTCTCGATCGCCAAATTCCCGAAGGAGACCGACGACTACAGCATGGAGACATGGGAGGAGATCGCCCTGCGACTGGCCGGCCAGGCCGGCATCGCCACGCCGCTCCACGAACTGATCGATGTCGCCGGCAAGAAGGTCATGCTGTCCCGACGCTTCGACCGCGATGGCGCGGTCCGAATTCCCTTCCTGTCGGCGATGGCGATGATGGGCGCCAAGGATGGTGAGCGCGGCAGCTATCCCGAGATCGTCGACGCTCTGGCCGAGCATGGCGCGCATGGAAAGACCGATGCCCACGCCCTTTATCGCCGTGTGGTTTTCAATGTGCTGATCTCCAATGTCGACGATCATCTGCGCAATCACGGCTTCCTCTGGTTCGGCAAGGCCGGATGGTCGCTGTCCCCCGCCTATGACCTCAATCCGGTGCCGACCGATATCAAGGCGCGAGTGCTGACGACCAACATCGATCTCGATGAGGGCACCTGCTCGCTCGACCTCTTGGAGGAGGCCTCAGAGTTCTTCGCCCTGACGCTGGCGCAGGCTCGCACGGTCATCAAGGATGTGGCGACCGTGACCGCAACGTGGCGCGAGACCGCAAAGGCGGCCGGCGCACGCTCGACCGAGATCAACCGCATGGCCAGCGCCTTCGAGCATGAGGATTTAACGCGAGCGCTGGCCCTATGACGAGAACCTTCCTTCACACATTCGATCCACCGTCCGCCAGCCCCGTCAACGCTGCCACCGTCGACCTGGACGTGGCGGATATCGAGGACGCTGGCATTCGCGAGGTGCTTCAGACGCCGGGCGCCGCCTATGGCGCATGGTCTATTCTCGACGCGCTCCTGACGCCAACCGGCGTGGGCACTCCCTTCATTTTCCGTGAACCGCTCGGCCAGGCGCGCGAGATGAAGGTTGCCCTGTCGGGTCTCTTCGGGCGCTTCGTCGCCCCGTGCCTATCTCGAGCGCTACTTCAACCTTTCGATCTTCGCGCATCTGGGCAGCCAGACGATCGATCTGGACCGCCGGCGGAAGGTCAAGATCAAGCGGCTGCCGCGCGGCGACCTGCCCGATTGGATCGCCAGCGCTTCCGATCTGTCCTCACTGACAGTCACCGAAGCCAAGGACGCAGCTCCGGTAGGAGAAGTGGATAAAACAGCAGCCATGGGCGGGCTGGTCGGCGGGATCGTCACCCGCGCCGGTCCGGTGACGGACACGGACGTCACGCCCGGCGATCAGGAGTCGCTTGCGCGCCTCAATCTGCGGCCGGTGTACATTGTGCGCCTTGGATCGCTTCATACGCTCTTTGGGTATCGACCAGACTGCGTTCTCGAGATCAATCTCGTCCCATGTCGCATCCTCCGGGTCGCTCTTCCTAACCATCGTCAGAAGAAACAGCTTCATTCCCAGCCGTATTGTCGGCAGCGTCGGAACATGCTCAAGCTGCCCGAGCATGACACGTATCTCCGAGGGGGAAAGTGATCGGTCCTTGGGTACGAAGGTCGCGATTGATGCAGGTCCAACCTCGTCCGCGGGGTTTGCGATCTTCTCGCCATGAAGGATCGCAAAAGCAAAAATCAGCGTCACGATATCCCGAACAAGTTAGCCCATACCGTCCCCTATACCGTCAAGTGCGAGGCTTGCCCCTCGATAGATCGCGATAGATGCCGGAGCATTTTCGACTACATATCAATGATTTATGTAGTGCCGTGGCGTACAATGGGATACTGTCGGATAGGTAAAAATCATTCCCACTCGATCGTGCCGGGCGGCTTTGACGTCACATCATAGACGACGCGGTTGATGCCACGTACCTCGTTGATAATGCGGGTCGCGGCGCGGCCGAGGAATTCCATGTCGTAGTGGTAGAAATCGGCGGTCATGCCGTCGACCGAGGTCACGGCGCGGAGCGCACAGACGAATTCGTAGGTGCGGCCGTCGCCCATGACGCCGACAGTCTGGACCGGCAGCAGCACGGCGAACGCCTGCCAGATCGCGTCGTAGAGGCCGGCCTTGCGGATTTCGTCGAGATAGATGGCGTCGGCTTCGCGCAGAATCTCCAGCTTTTCGCGGGTGATACCGCCCGGGCAGCGGATCGCGAGACCCGGGCCGGGGAAGGGGTGGCGGCCGATGAATGAGTCGGGCAGGCCGAGTTCCTTGCCGAGCACGCGCACTTCGTCCTTGAAGAGCTCGCGCAGCGGCTCGACGAGCTGCATGTTCATGCGCTCCGGCAGGCCACCGACATTGTGGTGCGACTTGATCGTCACCGACGGGCCGCCGGTGAAGGAAACGCTTTCGATCACATCGGGATAAAGCGTGCCCTGGCCGAGGAAGTCGGCGCCGCCGAGCTTCTTCGCCTCTTCCTCGAAGGTCTCGATGAAGAGGCGACCGATGATTTTGCGCTTCGTCTCGGGATCGGAAACTCCTTCGAGCTCGCCGATGAACTTGTCGGAAGCGTCGACGTGGATCAGATGCAGGTTATAGTGTTCGCGGAACATGGCGACGACGCTGGCCGCCTCGTCCTTGCGCATCAGGCCATGATCGACGAGCACGCAGGTTAGCTTGTCGCCGATGGCCTCGTGGATCAGCAACGCCGCAACGGAGCTATCGACGCCACCCGAGAGGGCACAGAGGACACGCTTGTCGCCGACCTGCTCGCGGATCGCTTCGACCGCCTTCTGGCGGTAGGCCGACATCGACCAGTCGCCCTTGATACCGGCGATGTTGTGAATGAAGTTGGCGATCAGCTTGGCACCATCAGGCGTATGCACGACTTCAGGATGGAACTGCACGCCGTAATATTTGCGCTTCTCATCGGCGATGAAGGCATAAGGCGCGTTCGGCGAAGTCGCGACGACCTTGAAGCCTTCAGGCAGTGCCGTGACGCGGTCGCCGTGGCTCATCCAGACTTGGTGGCGCGAGCCCTTCGACCACAGGCCTTCGAACAGTTCGCTATCTTCATCGACTTCGAGGAAGGCGCGGCCGAATTCGCGGTGGTGGCCGCTCTCGACCTTGCCGCCGAGCTGCATGCAAATCGTCTGCTGGCCGTAGCAGATGCCGAAGACGGGCAGGCCGCTGTCGAAGATGATCTGGGGTGCGCGGGGCGATCCTTCATCGACCGTCGAGGCCGGGCTGCCGGACAGGATCACTGCCTTCGGTTGCAGGCGCTTGAAGCCTTCTTCGGCGGACTGGAAAGGAACGATCTCGCAGTAGACACCCGTTTCGCGCACGCGGCGTGCGATCAGCTGGGTTACCTGGCTGCCGAAATCGACGATGAGTACGCTGTCTGGATGTGCTGTCTGGGTCATGGCGAGCCTTTAATGAAAAGCACCCGGTCTTGCAATGTACGAAATCCTCCGCTGGAGGATTTTATTGTGCTGATTGTCCCTGTTTGGCAGGGGTTAGAACCAGAATACGCCGTCCTCCAGCGCCGTAAACAGGCTGTCGACGGCATAAGACAGCTTGCGGTCGATGACGTGCAGGTATTCCGTCCAACCGGAAATGTGCTGCAGTTCCTCCGCGCCGTCGGAGATCCCGCGCAGGCCGATCAGCGGCAGCTTGTAGGCCTGGCAGGTGCGCAAGATTGCGAAGGTCTCCATATCGACCATGTCGGCGGCGATACCGTTATAGGCCTGCCCGGACACGACATTGCCGCCGGTGGAAAGGCTCGCCTCCGGAATGCCGGGGATTCTGAGCGGCAGATCGACGATGGCGGGCAGCTCAAGGAATGGCGTGCGTCCCTTCTCGAAACCCAGTGGCGATGCATCCATATCGCGATAGGATACCGACGTGGCCTGATAGACTTCGGTCTGTTCGAGCTTTGCCGAGCCGGCCGAGCCGAGCGACACGACGAGATCAGGCAACTCGCCGGCCTGCTCCAATCGCGCCAGCGCGCGGGTGAGAACGATGGCCGCCTCGACCGGACCGACGCCGGTCATCAGCGGCTCGAAGCGAGAGCGCAGGAACGGGCCGTACTCGGCCTCTGCCGCCATCACGAAGAGAATGGACTTGCCGGCGACCGACTTCAGCTCAAACCTCATCCCGAAATGCCCTCTCTGCCACGGATGATCATCATGGTGCTTGTCATGGAAGCAATCAGTTTCGCCGGTCCGTCGCCGATCGCGTAGCCGCGCCCGTCCGCGACGATGATGTTCGATCCTGGCTTGGTGATCTCGCCTCGAAAGAGGAAACGGTCGCCACGGCCCGGCGACAGCAGATTGACCTTGAATTCGATTGTCAGAATGGAGGCCTCGGCATCGATGACGCTATAGGCGGCGAAGCCGCAGGCAGAATCGAGGGCGGCGGAAATCACGCCAGCATGCAGAATTCCGTGCTGCTGGGTGAGCTTGACGTCGAACGGCAGTTCGATCTCGACCATCGCCCGCTCGACGCGGGTCAATTCGGCCCCCAGGGTATGCAGCGCCGCCTGGCGGGCAAAATTCTGGCGGATTCGCTCGTGGAAATCGCCGCTGTCGTTGTCAGTCATCGTCGCGCCTTTCTTGCGAGCGCGAAAGTGGCATGGTGCGCCGCGTCAGACAAGCGGTTCGCGGAAATCAGTTGAAAGAGCGCTCTCGCGTTGCCGCTAATGGCTGTCGTTTGCCGGCGCTGTGCCAGCGCCGGGCGTAAAGATTGGATTCAGTCTTTTTTGGTAAATCTCCGTTAGCCATTGCTTTTCGATGGGTCCCCGGCGGCAGCGAATCTGTCGTCGATAGTTGTTTTGCGTGCGGGTTCTTATGCGTCTATCGGCTACGCCAGCTTTCTTCCTTGCTTGCCTCGCGTTGTCGGGCTGCACGTCCGGTTTGGGACCGGACAGCCTCGTTGCAGGAGTGCCATCGCGGGAGACGACCAGCTCGGTAGCGCGCCCAAGCGCGCCCGTGCCGGCAACGGCTGTGCCGTCGGCCGATGTCGCGGAGACGCCAGCGCCAGCCGCGCCGCGATCGGAGGAATTGGCCTGGGCCGGCCCGGTGCCTCAGCCGCAGGCCATCACGCCGCAGCCCGGAGTGGCCGCTGCGCCGATGCCTTTGGAAAGGCCGGCTGCTTCAGTGACGCCGGCGGTATTGGCGCCAGCAGAACCTGAAATCGACGAGGAGCCGCCGACCCGTTCGCGGATCTACAATCATCGCTTCCGCGACGTCAAACCGATCAATTTTGGCTCCTCGTCGCCCAGAAAGCTCGCCGTGCACGGCGTCGATGTTTCGCGCTGGCAGGGCGACATCGACTGGCAGAAACTCAGAACGCAGGGCGCGAACTTCGTCTACATCAAGGCGACCGACGGCGGCGACCATCTGGATCCGATGTTCCGGAAGAACTGGCGCGACGCCAAGCAGGCCGGGATAAAACGCGGTGCCTATCACTTTTTCTATTGGTGCCGCACGGCGGGCGAACAGGCGGACTGGTTCATCCGCAACGTTCCCCGGGAAGCCGGGGCCTTGCCACCGGTCATCGACGTCGAATGGAACGGCGAGTCCAGCTGCAAGCGGCGGGTCTCGCCCGAGAAGGTTCGCGAGAAGATGCAGGTCTTCATGGACAAGCTTGAGCAGCACTATGGTCAGCGACCGATCATTTACACGGCGCCTGATTTCTACCGTGACAATCTGAAGGGCGCCTTCCTGAACTATCCTTTCTGGCTGCGTTCGGTTGCGGCGCACCCGTCGAAGGTTTATCCCGGACGCCGGTGGGTATTCTGGCAGTATTCGGGCTCCGGCATCTCGCATGGCGTCGATGGACGGATCGACCTGAATGTCTTCCACGGCAGCGAAGACGACTGGCACGACTGGGTCGCCAGATCAAACTGAGACGCTGCCGGTCCTGCCCGCAAGAGACAATCGGGAGGTCCGCCATGGCAGAAGTTGTGCTGTTTCACCACGCGCTTGGATTGACGCAAGGCGTTATCGCCCTTGCAGAAGACCTGCGGGCCGCAGGGCACGTTATCCATGCGCCTGACTTGTTTGCCGGCCGGGTGTTCGACACTTTGGACCAGGGCGTGCAGCATGCTCAGGAGATTGGGTTCGGCGAGATTATCCAACGCGGAGCCCGCGCCGTGGATGGGCTTGCAAGTGAGCTCGTTTATGTCGGTCTTTCCCTGGGAGTCCTCCCGGCACAGTATTTGGCTCAGACACGCGCCGGCGCGCGGGGGGCGGTCTTTCTTCATGCTTGCCTGCCGCGTTCGGAGTTTGGCTCGGCCTGGCCGGAGGACCTGCCTGCCCAGATCCATGCAATGGACGCTGACCCGTTCTTCGTTGAAGACGGTGATATCGAGGCGGCGAAGGCGCTGCTTGCCGAGTCGGCTGACGTCCGGCTCTTCCTCTATCCCGGCGATGCGCACCTCTTTTCCGACCGGTCGCTCGCGGCTTTTGATCCAGCCGCGGCAGCCGTTCTTGAACGGCGATTGCTCGACTTTCTCGCCAATAGATAGCGGTTCGACCCGTCGCGGTATTAGGCTGCCCCTCAGTTCAAATAGACGATCGAGGCATTGAGCAAGGTCGCGAAGCCGACCCAGGCTGCATAAGGCACGAAAAGCAGTGCGGCGGTGCGATCCGAATTCCAGCGGTTTGCAGCAAAGGCGAGGATCAGTGCCAGCAAGAGGACGATGACGACCAGCGAGGCCGACAACATCCGCAAGCCGAAGAAGAACGGTGACCATAAAAAATTGAAGACCATCTGCCAGGCCCAGATGAGCATGCCGACCGAGAGGTGCCCACGCAACCACGTTCGCCCGCCCGCGATACCAATCAAAACGTAGAGGGCAAGCCAGACAGGTCCGAATATCCAATCAGGCGGATTGAACGGCGGCTTGGCGAGAGATTGGTACCATTCCGTCGGCAGATTGTTGACGCCGATGGCGAGCCCCCCGCCCAGCGTGACGGCGATGAAGACGACGTAGGTCAGGGCTTTGCTCATCCGCTGGAGATAGGGCGGCGGCCCCCTCCAACCAGATCGCTAGCGATCTTTTGCGCACAATTCAGATGGCCGCAATGCGGACGATATGCTGGTCCCAGGCAACGTCGCTCCGCGTCGACAAAAATTCGCCTTCATAGGACGACACGGCAAAGCCGGACTTGGCTGCAGCAATCCCTGCAGCGTCAGGCACGATCTCTTCGCGGAGCACTCGGCCGGTCCTCGCGTCGATCGTCACGGAGGCTCCGCCCTTGGGCGAGGTGACGCCGACCAATCCTTCGGCTCGCTTGATCGCGATCGCGCCGACATAGTTGGCAAGCCGACGTGTCGTCTCTTCCGGCAGATCGACGAAGCGCAGGTCTTCTCCTTTCGCAAAGGAGCCGACGAGCGGCGGCAGATCGTTGCGGTGCCCCTCATATTGGCAGGCAAACCAGATGCGGCCGCTCGCATCGACATCGACATGTCGGGTGGAGAGTTGCGCCCACTGCGATGGCAGGGAGTGCTTTTCGATTAGACTTCCCGTGGCCGCATCGATCAATGTCAGCGACGGCTGCATGCTGGATAGATTGAGTTTGATGCGGCCGAAATCCGGATGCGTTTCAATGCCGCCATTTGCAACGATCAGCATGCGTCCGTCGTCGGATACCGTCATGTCATGCGGACCCACACCATAGGTCTCGAATTCGCCGATGCGCTCAAAACGGCTCGTCGCGTCGTAAAGGCCGATCACGCCGCGATTGGCGTCGAAGGCGTTCTCGCTGGCATAGAGGAGGCGGCCGTCCGGCGAAAAGGCGCCATGGCCATAGAAGTGGCGTCCCTCGGCGGCGGCAATGGTGATGGGCTCGTTCTTGCCGCGAGGGTCGAAGATCATTGCATAGGTGCCGGGGCGACGAGCAAATGCGACCGTTCTTCCGGTCTTTTGACTGAAGGCCATGCCATGCGCTCGTGCCGGAAGCGCGACTTGGTCGATGATTTCGCCGCGCTCCGAGATCGTGGCAATGGCATAGGTTGCGTTTGCCGTTCGCATACCAGATGCATAGACAGCATCCGCCCGCTCCAATGCCATAAGCACTCGCGGCTGAAGCGTGGCCAGGAAGGTCAGCCCGGCGGCCTTCACGAAACTGCGCCGGTCGATCGCCGAACTATTCCACATGGCTTCAATCGCCGTCCGAGAAGGAGAAGCCGGCCGACAGGCCGATCGCCGAGCCGTAGTCATCGCTGATCTTGGTGATCAGCTCACGCGTGCTGACAAGAAGTGCATCGAGTTTTTCTTTCTCGGCGGCGCTTGTCGCGGCTTCGATATCCGGGTTGAGCCTCGGCACCGTTTCCAGCAGCGACTTGAAGCTGGCATCGATCGCGTCGGCGACCGGTTTCTTGTCGGCAGGCAGAAGTTCAGCCATGCCGGCTTTTTGCCAGAGTGTCCGCAATCCCTCCAGGTTCGCCGCCATCGACTTCCAGGTGTTCTTCGAGCGCCAGTAGATCGCCATGTGCGGACGCGGCGTGGTGTCCTTGCCCTTGTAGAACTGCTCGAGCCGCTGATCGCGGACGGTCTCCGCGCCGTGGACGAGGATCCCAAGCAACGCGGTCACCGCCTCCTTGTTGTCCATAAAGTCGGCGCTCTGCGGGCCGGGGTGTTTCCAGCTTGCCTGCACGCCGTCAGGCTTTTCCCAAGCCGCGACGACCTCGCCGGCCTCGCGCTGGATATTGCCCGCGACCGCCGCGCCATAGAGGCACCGGAAGCTGTTCTTCTGCGTGGTCAGATTTTCGGCGCCGGTGCCATAGAGCACGTATTCAAGCGCGGTTAGTCCCTGCAGCGCCACGCTCTTTCCGGCAATCGCGTCGACCGTCGTGTCCTTGGGATCGGCCTTGGCGATCAAGGCCTGAACCTGCTTCAGACCGACACCCTTGCGATCGGGATAAAACAGGATGTGCTCGAAAAGATTGTCCTGGATAACCGGCCCAGTCTGAACGATTTCGATGACCGACCAATAGCGGACCGTGTCATCGAAAGCCGACCTCGCCTTGTCGAGCTTCTGCTGGGTCGCGTCGTCGCAGAGGTCCTTCATCGCCGTCGTCAGGCGCGCGGCCGATTGCTGGGCATTGCGATAGCCGGGGCGTATCACCTCATCGACTGCCCGCTGCATCACCGCTGATACCGCCTCCTCGTTCAAGCCGGCTTGCGGTGCAGGGGTCTGTGCGGCAGCGGAGGTGGCAAGGGCAAGGGAAAGAAGAAGAGGTTGCCAAAGGCGCATCAAAGGGACTCCAGGAATGTAATCAGTGCCTGCCGGTCATCCTTCGGCAGGGATGCGAAAGCGTCACGCGCCTTTTGGGCCTCGCCGCCATGCCAGAGAATCGCTTCGGTGAGATTTCTGGCGCGGCCGTCGTGGAGGAAAAAGCTGTGCCCGCTGACAGTCTGGGTCAGACCTATACCCCATAGCGGCGGCGTGCGCCATTCACCTCCGTTCGCGCTGCCGACTTGTTGTCCATCCGCAAGACCCTCGCCCATGTCGTGCAGCAGGAAGTCGGAATAGGGCCAGATCAGCTGGAAGGATTGGGCCTTGTCGGCGCTGTCGCGGCGCGTGACGAACTTCGGCACGTGGCAGGAAATGCAGCCGCCTTCATAGAAGATCTTCTTCCCCTGCAGGGTTTCCGGGAAACTTGCCTTTCGCCGGGCAGGGACGGCGAGGTTGGCGGAATAGAAGGTAACGAGGTCGAGGATCGGCCCGGGCGCCTCCTCCTTGCCAAGCCGTTTCTGCACGCCCGTCGGCATCTCCCGGCACGTGGATTCGGCCTTTGTGCAATCGCCATAGGGGTCGGGTCGGTCCGGCGTCGAAATACCGATATCGCTGGAGAAGGCATCCGCGCTCTGGTCGCGCACGCTTGCATTCTGCGCCTTCCAGCCGAAGCGACCGAGGGCAATCTTGCCGGTGCGGTGGTCGCGCACGATCGCCGCCTTGCCGTGGATGCCGTTCCCGTTCGTATCTTCCGGATCGGCGTGAGCCAGGATGTCCGCCTCGGGAATTGCCTCGATCAGGCCGAGCCCGATCATCGCGGGCGCAACACGCGGCGAGATCGTTGTTTCCGGGTCGAGCGGCCCATAGCCGAGGTCGGTCACCTCGTATGTCGGGCGGCGCAGCGAGACCGTCTCGCCGTCGCCAAGCGCCACAGGCTTCTCGATGTAGCGGATCGCCATCTTGCCTTCGGAGGGAAGGCCCGGAACCGCAAGATCCTGCAACTGGTGGCCATATACCGGGTCTGGGAAGTTGATGATCTCAGCGTTGGCGATCGCATGCTTCTCGTCAGGCGTTGTCGCCCGGCGCGCGAGGCGCAGGAACATCGAGGTGGCGCTGATGCCGCCTTCCGGCGGCTTCCCGCGACCGTCATTCAAGTGGCAGCTCATGCAGGAACGGGCATTGAAGAGCGGCCCCAGGCCATCCGAGGCCTGTGTCGAGGACGGAGCGGAGACCCAAAGCTTCTTGAAGAGCGCATTTCCGAGCCGGAAGGGCTGCTCTTCCTCAAACGGGATCGTCGCCGAGATATGCGAAAAGGAGTCTTCGGTGACCGGATCGATGGACGTCGCACCACCGGCCTGCATCGCTTCGTATTGCTCGGCCTTGGAAAAATCGGTGGTCGGTCGCGTCACATCGGCGACGCGTCTCATATCCGCGTCGGAAAGGTCGGTTCGCTGTGTCGGAAGATCGAAACCGGAGGCCAGAGCGACAGAAAATCCGGCAATCGCGGCGCAGAATGCTGCGCTACTGAGAAGACGACGAACCGGTCTGGGAGGCATGCTGGAGTTCGGGCCGCTCGTTGAACGAAGCGGCCCGCCTTTTCACTTATTGGAAGACCGCGCTAGGATTATCCAAGCTGTCGGAACCTTCAAGCTTCACCGTGCCGAGATCGAGTGCGGCAATAACACGCTGTACGGTCTTGGTCTGGTCGATGAGGCCATCGATGGCAGCCTGAACGACGGCGTTGCCCTTCTTGTTGCCTTCGCCGATCATCTGGTCGTACTTCTCGACGTTCTGACCGCGCTTCGCCATGACTTGCATCGCGTCGAGCGTCTTCTTCAGCTTCGCCTGCATTTCCTTGTCGAGCTTCTTGTCCTTGGCTGCGACGAGATCATGCAGCGACGGACCCGTCATCTTCGTGCCGTCGACGCGGGTGTAATCGCCGGTATAAGCGGCAGCGATGCCGATCGCGTCGTTGAGGTGCGAGTTGTAGGTGTTGTCGGAGAAGCAATCATGCTCTTCTTCCGGATCGTGCAGCAGCAGGCCGAGCTTCATGCGTTCGCCGGCCAGTTCGCCGTAGGAGAGCGAGCCCATGCCGGTCAGGATGGCAACGAGACCGGCCTTCGAATCGGCTTGGACGTGCTTGGTGGCTTCGCCGTCCGGAGCCCAGTTGTTGGTCATTTCCTGAAGGTCGGACACCAGCAGCGTCGAAGCGGACTTCAGATACTCCGAACGGCGATCGCAATTGCCGTGCGTGCAATTCTTGAGATCATAGTCGGTGGCGGGACGATTGCCGGCACCGGGACCGGTACCGTTCAGATCCTGGCCCCAGAGCAGGAATTCGATGGCATGGTAGCCCGTCGCGACGTTGGCTTCGACACCGCCGGCTTCGGCCAGCGTACCGGACAGGAATTCGGGCGTCAGCTTGGATGCGTCAACATCCTTGCCGTCGATCTTGATCGTCTTGTTGGCGATGACATTGGCGACGTAGAGCGAGTTTTCGTCGCTCTCGGTGCCGTAGGACGGATCGACGTAATCGATCAGGCCTTCGTCGAGCGGCCAGGCGTTGACCTTGCCTTCCCAGTCGTCGACGATCTGGTTGCCGAAGCGGTAAACTTCCGTCTGCTGGTAAGGCACGCGTGCCTTGATCCAGGCAGCGCGAGCAGCTTTCAGCGTTTCATCGGTCGGGTTCTTGAGCAGGGCGTCGATGGCTGCGTCGAGGGCCTTTGCCGTCGTCAGCGAGTCTTCGTACTTGGCATGCGCAACGTCGGTGTAATGCTTGACGACTGCAGCAGCGTCCGGTGCCGCGTAGGCGGGAATGGCGAGCAGAGCGTCTGGGGCCACCGCCAGCGCCACGGCTGCGCAGAAATTCTTGTTGAGTTTCATGATCCTCTCCAGTGCGGAACTCCGTCTGAGGTCCGGCGAAAATCTCTTCGCGCAAAAGTAAACTGGTGTCAAACGCTCTAGTTTGGAATGATTTTAAGAGTACTCGCCGCCGTTACCTGAGCGAATGCTCAGCCCTTCCTCTGCATGCGACAGAAGAAGAAACCGTCCGTATCGGTGGAAGCGGGTGTCAGCGTGATCGTCTTGCCGTCGGAGGAGCGCGGGCGTGGGCTGCCCTTTCCGAAGAGACCATCCCAGGCAGGCAAGGCGCTGACGATCTCGTAATCGCCATTCTCGGTGGTGAAGCGCCGGACCTGCTCCTCGTTTTCCTGTGGCAGCACCGAGCAGGTGACATAGATCAGCTCCCCGCCCGGCCGTACAAAGGCGCTCGCCTGCTTTAGGGCATCCTGCTGCTGGGCGGTGCGCTCGTCGAGATTCTTTGCGGTCAGCCGCCATTTTGTATCGGGCCGCCGCCGCCAGGTGCCGGTTCCCGTGCAAGGCGCGTCGACGAGCACCTTGTCACAGCGGTCGCTCAGGCCCTTCAACGCCTTGGCGTCGTCATGGACCTGCACATTGCGGGTTCCGGCACGCTTCAAGCGTTCGATGATCGGCGCGAGACGTTTGCGATCCGCGTCGTAGGCGTGGACCTGGCCCTTGTTGTGCATGGCCGCGGACATGGCGAGCGTCTTGCCGCCCCCGCCGGCGCAATAGTCAAGCACCTGTTCGCCGTCCTTGGGGAGCACCAGATCGGCAACGATCTGCGATCCCTCGTCCTGCACTTCGAACCAGCCTTTTTGGAACGAAAGCTCGGCTGTCACGTTTGGGAGCCGCGAGGCTCCTTCGCCGGCGGGAATCCGGATCCCGTATCGCGCGATCGCAGCCTCTTTTGCGCCGGCTCTTTCGAGCGCCCTGACCGTCTTGTCGCGGGTGGCCTTGAGGATGTTGGCGCGCAGATCAAGCGTCGGACGCCCTGCGAGAGCCTGTGCCTCGGCAAGCCAGCTGTCGCCGAAGGCACTTTCGAAGGAGGACTGGACCCATTCAGGGATATCGCCCTGAATATGAGCTGGAGCGTCGGTCAAGCGACGGCTGTTGCAAGCTAAGAGTTGCGCTTCTGAAAGTGGGGTAGGTGCGAACTTGTCGTCCGCGAGCTCCGCCGCAAGCGTTTCCGGTGTGAAGCCCCACTGCCGGAACATGACGGCGTAAGCGATGGAGGAGGCACTGTCGTCGTCCATCAGCCAGGCGTGGGACAGGCGCATGCGAAGTGCATCGTAGACGATGTTGCCGATCGCGGCGCGGTCGCCGGACCCGGCAAACCGATGGGCGAGGCCCCAGTCCTTCAATGCATCGGCAACAGGCCGTCTGCGGGCATCGATATCTGCAAGAACCGAAATCGCCCCTTCAAGCCGTCCGCCCAACCGCATTCAAACAGCTCCTATCGCCTGGATCAAAATACCGGGCTTGTGAACAATCCGCAGGAAGCGCGACAGACGCAGCGGATGGTACACAAGTCTAGACCGCGTCGTAAACGCGATTGGCGGCAAGAGCAAGCGACCCATTCGAGTGCGGGAGAACGCTTAGCCTATGACTTCGTAGCAGACCTTTGCCGTGCCGGTGCTGACCATACCAATGTTCTGGGCGGCAGCGCGGGAGAGATCGAGCACGCGACCGCGAATGAACGGGCCACGATCGTTGACGCGAACGACGACACTGCGGCCGTTGTTGCGGTTGGTAACTTTCAGCTTCGTGCCAAATGCCAGTGAACGATGTGCTGCAGTATTGATGGCGGGGTTCATACGTTCCCCGGAAGCGGTTTTGGAGCGAAGTGCGTACCATGAAGCACCACCACAACCATTTGCAGCAAATCCTTCAACGGGAAGGATGGTAGAACAGGCTGCAATAGTTGTTGCGGCGACAATAGAACGGCAGATTTTCTTCAAAACGGATTGTCCCTCAACTGTTGAACTCGCGCCTTGTGGGCGGTGGGAGGGTTGAATCCGGCCAAGTGTGGCGAAAAAGTGCCCCCAATTATCACGGAATATTACAGAGCGTAACATTTGTGATGGCTAGATGCGCGGCAGGGCGCCGTTGAAAATCAAGGAAATGGGAAAAAAGATAATGAAATCAAGTAAAATTCGAACGTTTTTTGCAAGACCGTATCCACGCAACTCAAGATCACAAAATTAACGAAAATAATTTTGCGTGATTGCCATAATTACTGCCCCATTTGAGCAAATTCAGGGGCTGTTAACCATAAACCAGTGCTGAATTTTGTGCGGCAAGCGAGCGAGGTAGAATTTTTCTGCCTTTTACCGATTTGTCCATGACGGGATTTAGCAACCGAAGGACGCAAATTTTGCAACCTGCTCCCGCTTGGCAAGCCGGGCTCCGATGCGCAAAGTGATACCGACCGCCCCTACATCAGATAAAAATCCGCAGGCCCTGTCGAAAACGACAGACCTCAGGCGTCTTTACCTTGCAAGGCCGCAACGCGCTAGCTGCGATGCGCCTCGTTTAGTTTTGGCAGGGAGGCTGCGAAGTTATGAGCATACCCTATCGTTGGATTATTGTTGCCGCCGGCGCATTGATGACTTGCGTTGCGCTTGGCGCGATGTTCTCGCTGGCGATTTTCCAGGAGCCCATCGCAATCGAAACCGGTTGGTCGCACGCGGGCATCGCGAGTGCGATGACACTGAATTTTATTGTCATGGGGATTGGTGGTTTCCTTTGGGGCACCGCAAGCGATCGCTTCGGTCCGCGCATTGTCGTTTTGATCGGCGCTGGCGGCCTTGGCCTGGCGCTTGTCTTGGCAAGCCGCGCGGAGTCGCTCCTGCAATTTCAGTTGACTTACGGCATTCTGGTCGGACTTGCCGCCAGCACCTTTTTTGCACCGATGATCGCGACGACGACCGGCTGGTTCGAGCAGAACCGCAGCCTTGCCGTCTCGCTGGTGTCGGCCGGCATGGGTGTCGCGCCGATGACGATCTCGCCCTTCGCACGCTGGCTGATTTCCGCCTATGATTGGCGAACCGCCATGCTGCTGATTGGCGTCACCGCCTGGGTGCTACTGATACCGGCAGCCTTGCTCGTTCGCCGTCCGCCGGCGGAAGCAGGCGCCGCCGCCGCCCTCATATCGAACGGCGAGCAACCCAAGCTCTCGCAGGTGTTCCGCTCACCGCAATTCATTGTGCTCGGGCTGACATTCGCCGCCTGTTGTGCGGCGCATTCAGGCCCGATCTTTCACATGGTCAGCTATGCCACTATCTGCGGCATTGCACCGATGGCTGCCGTCAGCATCTACAGCGTCGAGGGGCTCGCGGGGCTGGGCGGACGGCTACTCTATGGCGGGCTTGCAGACAGGATCGGCGTGAAGCCCGTGCTTGTGGCCGGCCTGCTTGTCCAGGCGATTGCGCTGGCAACATACCTCTTCGTCAGCCGGCTCGGTGAATTTTATGTTATGGCAATCATCTTCGGGAGCGCCTATGGCGGCATCATGCCGCTCTATGCTGTGCTTGCGCGGGAATATTTCGGCCCTCGCATCATCGGTACAGTGTTCGGCGCTGCGACCATGCTCTCCAGCCTTGGCATGGCATTCGGTCCGCTGATCGGCGGCTGGATCTTCGACACGTTCCACAATTACTCGTGGCTCTTCATCGGATCCGCGCTGGTTGGGCTCGGAGCGGCGGCGATCGCGCTGGCGTTCCCACCGCTCTCACGGGCAAAGACGACCGAACCGGCTCTCAGCGCCTCGGCCTGAGGCGCCGCTATCCTCGCCAGCTGTTGCTCTGCATCAGCTGTGCGAGGGAGGCGGGATAATTCGGGAAGGCGAATGTGAAGCCCGCCGCCTTGAGCTTGGCGTTCGAGACCCGCTTGTTCTCGCCGTAGAAGGACCGCGCCATCGCCGTGAGTTCGGCAGTCTCGAAAGGCTGCTCCGGCGGGGGCTCGACGCCTAGAAGGCGCGCGGCCTCGACAATGACGTCCTGTGGTGGGCCGGGCAGGTCGTCTGTCACGTTGTAGATGCCGCCGAGCCCGTGCGCGGCGAGAAACTGCGTCGCTGCGCCGATATCCTCGACCCGGATCCGATTGAAAACCTGATCCTTCTTGATCAGCCGTCGCGCGGTGCCACGTTCCAGATTGCAGATGGCATTGCGGCCCGGGCCGTAGATACCGGAGAGTCGGAGAACCGCCGCCGGGATACCGACCTCGGTGCCGATGGCCATCCACCCATCTTCCGCTTCCAGCCGCTCCTTCGACCGGCCGGAAACCGGCGTGCAGGGCGTGTCCTCGGTGACCCAGTTTCCCTTGTGATCGCCATAGACGCCGACAGTCGAGAGGTAGCCGATCCACCGAAGCTTGGGCATCATCTCGCGCAACCGGTTGCGCGTCAGTCCTATCAATGGATCGCCGCTTTCCCGCGGGGCAATGGATTGAACGAGACGCGTCGTATCGCGCATTGCCGCGCGCAAGTCGTTCCCCAGGGTTTCGCCATCGAAAAGGAACGCGTTAATGCCTTGGGCGCGCAGGGCAGCTGCCTTGTCGTCCGTCCGTGTGGTCCCGGATACGCGCACTCCATCCGCTATGAAGGCCTTGGCGATTGCCTTGCCCGAATAGCCGCAGCCGAAAATCATCACATCCATCACACAGCTCCTGCTAGCCGCCATTCGTTCAGGACATCGCTGTCCGACTCATCTGGCCTTTGTGCCGCAAAGGCAGAAAATTCACCAGCCTCGAGAAGGCGCGAAAGCGCCCACACCGCCATGCCCCGCACGACGGGCGAGGGGTCCTGCGACAGTGCCTGACATCGCTCGACAAATCGGCGGTCGCCCGAATTGCCGGCGGCGATGAGTACATTACGGATGAACCGATCGCGGCCAATGCGTTTGACCGGCGAACCGCTGAAGAACATGCGAAAGGCGGCATCGTCGAGGCTGAGCAGATACTCGATCGATGGCTCCTTCAGATCCTCGCGGGCCTGCAACTTCATTTCGGATGCCTCGTGGGCAAACTTGTTCCACGGGCAGGCGGCGAGGCAGTCATCGCAGCCGTAGATTCGATTGCCGATCAGCGGACGCAAAGCTGGATCGATCGGGCCCTTGTGCTCGATGGTCAGGTAAGAGATGCAGCGCCGCGCATCGATCTGGTAGGGGGCCGGAAAGGCATTGGTCGGGCAGATGTCGAGACAGGCGCGGCAGGAGCCGCAGTGGTCGACTTCGGGACTATCGATGTTCAGATCCGCGGTCGTGAACATCGAGCCGAGGAAGAGCCAGGAACCAAGCTCACGGCTGACGAGATTGGTATGTTTGCCCTGCCAGCCGAGGCCGGCGGCGGCTGCCAGCGGTTTCTCCATCACCGGAGCAGTATCGACGAAGACCTTCACATCAGCCCCGGCGCGCGCCGCAAAGCGCGTCGCGATCTCCTTGAGCCGTCCCTTGATGACGTCATGATAGTCGCGGTTGCGCGCATAGACGGAGATCGCGGCCTTGTCGGGCTTTGTCAGAATTTCGCGGGGATCCTCGTCAGGCCCGTAATTGAGGCCGAAGACGAGAATCGACCGGACATCGCTCCAAAGCGTGCGCGGATCGCCGCGCCGGTCGCGGGTTTCCGCCATCCACTCCATCGTGCCATGCCGCCCCGCGTCGATGAATTCGCCAAGCCGCTCTTTGGCCTCCGGTATGGCATCGGGTCGGGTGATGCGACAGAGGTCGAATCCGAGAGCCTTCGCCTCCGAGCGAACGAAGGCGGTGAGAGTGTCGCGGCGTTTCTGTTCCTTGTTTTCCGTGGCCATCGAAGGCCCTCGTCAGAAATCCAGATCGGCGTAGTGCGAAACCGGTGTCAGACCGCGCACGCGTTCGGTAAGCAACGGCCGGAAGGATGGGCGTGACTTCAAGCGCTGATACCACTCCTTGACGACAGAAGCTTCCGACCAGTCGATCTCACCGAGATAATCGAGAATGGAAACGGCGGACGCCGCCGCCAGATCGGCATAGCTCATGCGGTCACCCGCCAGCCACTGGCGCGAGCCTGCGAGCCATGTGAGGTACTTCATGTGC
Source organism: Rhizobium sp. R711 (assembly GCF_002211365.1). Lineage (GTDB taxonomy): Bacteria > Pseudomonadota > Alphaproteobacteria > Rhizobiales > Rhizobiaceae > Rhizobium. Next base: position 751,132 of record NZ_LOKZ01000001.1, read on the forward strand.
TGGCGGATATTCGCCCGCGCCGTGCGAAGGATCTTCGAGTCGGGCGCGCCGCCTCCCTGGTCCGCCGTCATCTGCAGCTTGTAGACGCGCTCGCGGGCAAGCGGCTTGGTCACGTCGGTTTCCATCTTCTGCATGAACCACTCCGTCAGTCGGCGGATTTCGGCGCGCTGAAACGGATCTTCGGCAAGTAGGCGGCGATCACGCTTGAGCACGCCATGCGTCTCGTCGAGATACTCGGAGATCACGGCAGCGCCGCACAGCGCCCGCATACTGTCATCGACGTAGACCGGCAATGTTCCAGCCGGGTTCAGCGCGAGGAAGTCCCGGCGCTTCTCCCATGTCTGTTCCTCGATCAGATCTGCCTGATAGCCGTACTCCGTCAGGATCAGCCGAACGAAGCGTGATGCGGATGACATGGGGTGATGATAGAGCGTGGGCATCGATTCTCGGATTTTTGAGGGGTGTGGCACGTTGCAAGAGCGCGATCATTATAGCGCCCTAGTCATGACTCATTCGTTGAAGCTATAGGAGCTTGGCCCTTCCAATACAAGCGAGTCGGGTTGCGGACTGCCCGACAAAGGACGTCGACCTGCCCGGAAACTGTTTTTTACTTTTTCGCCCTGCCTTCGTCACTTCCAGACGCCATAACCCCACCGAACGCCCCCGACCAAACTCCACGGAGACAATTCATGGAATATGTGAACTCTATAATTCTAGGCATAATAGAGGGAATTACCGAGTTTCTGCCGATTTCGAGTACCGGACACCTTATCATCGCGGAGCAATGGCTCGGCCACCGCTCGGATATGTTCAACATTGTTATTCAGGCCGGCGCGATCCTCGCCGTCACCATCATCTACTGGCGCCGCCTGCTGGACCTGGTTCTCGGCTGGCGCGATCCGCGCAACCGTTCCTACGCCGCCAAGCTGATTGTCGCATTTCTCATCACGGCGATCCTCGGACTTGTCGTCAAGAAGCTCGGCTTCGAGCTACCCGAGACAGCGACGCCGATTGCCTGGGCACTGATCATCGGCGGTATCTGGATGATCTTCGCCGAATGGGCCGCGGCGCGCCGACCACCCCATAAGGAGATCACCTGGCTCGTCGCCATCCTTGTGGGCATCGCCCAGGTGGTTGCCGGCGTGTTCCCGGGAACATCACGATCGGGTGCGACGATTTTCGTCGCGATGTTGGCTGGTACCGGCAATCGTGCGGCAGCGACCGAGTTCGCGTTTCTGGTCGGTATCCCGACCATGTATGCAGCGAGCGCCTACGAACTGCTGAAGACCTTTAAGGATGGTGGAGCGGCAAACGAGGACTGGACGAGCCTCGGGATCGCTTTCGTCGTCTCGACGATCGTTGCTTTCGTCGCTGTAAAATGGCTGCTTTCCTATATCCGCAGCAACCGCTTTACGATGTTTGCCATCTACCGCATCATTCTCGGCGGCATTCTGCTCGGCATGGCGGCGACTGGGGCGATTGCCTGAGACGCGTGCTGATTGCCGCAGTCGCCCAACGACCGTGTGGATATAGCGGGTCTCAGCCATTGATCGAACTGCGGATAAAAAAGAACCGGCGCGAAAGCGCCGGTTCTGTTATCGGCTGATGGAGCCGGTTTCGCAGGGATCGATGCCGTAGGCTGGCGAGCACTCACCCTTCACCGCTGCAACCGAACCGGGTGCAATGAAAGACCCTGCCAGAATAACCAGCGCCGCGCACGCAAACAGAAGCGCGATTGACCTACCCATCGAAGAAAGCCTTTCAAAAGTCGTTAGCGCGCCGTCAAGGCGCTGAGTCCATTGGGAGACGCGCGGGGTGTGTAGTCAGTGGAATGACAAATAGCAATAAATGTTCCTGCTAAATTTGGTGTTAATTCCGCTAATTTTTTCGTGCGGCTTTTATGCAACGAGTGCCTGCCGGACATGGAGAAAAAAGCATCCACAACTTGCGCGATTCCGGAAAACTCTTCCAAGAAAAATGCCGCCCGCGAGTTCGCAAGCGGCACTGCTGATTAGACGATAAGCAGTTGGCCTCAAGCGGCCTTGCCCGATCCGGTATACTGGCCGTGCGGACGATAGTGCACAAGATACGAGCCGATGACCGAACTCACCAGGGTTGGCGTGACGCCGATGCCCTTCAAGGTGCGGCCCTCGGCTTCCGCTTCCTTCGAGACGACGTTGTTCTTCTTCAGAAGACGTACCTGATCCGCGGTGATCGGCGGCGTGACGAACGGAACGAGCGAGGCAACACTGCCGATTAGCGAGGCAATGCTGAAAGGAAGCGAGACCAGGCGATTCTTGCGCCAGGTTGCCTTGAGCATCATTTCGAGACATTCGCGGAACGTCAGCACTTCGGGTCCGCCGAGTTCGAAGACTTCGCCTGCGGTCACCTTGCCCTCGACGGCCTTGGCAACGGCCTGGGCGACGTCGACGACATAGACTGGCTGGAATTTCGTCTTGCCGCCACCGATCAACGGCAGGAAGGGCGAGATACGGGCCATGTCGGCAAACTTGTTGAAGAACCTGTCCTCGGGACCGAAAACGACCGACGGGCGGAAGATGATGGCATCCGGTTTGATCGCGTGGATCGCCGCCTCGGCGCGACCCTTGGTGCGGGCATATCCCGAATCGGAATGCGCGTGCGCGCCGATCGCCGAGATATGGATCAGTTTCGCGCCGACGCCGCGGGCCGCCTCGGCGACGGCACGTGCACCGAACTCCTGGACTGCTTCGAAGGAATTGCGGCCGGCCTCGTGCAGGATGCCGACGCAGTTGACGACAAAGTCGGCGCCTTCGACGGCGCGGTCGACCGAGTTGCGGTAGCGCAGGTTCGCCTGGACGAAGGATATCTGGCCGACATTGCCGATCGGCTGCAGGAAGCCGGCGAGGTCAGGCCGGCGGACGGCAACACGAATGCGGTAGCCGCGCTTTGCCAACGCGCGGACGATATGCCTGCCGATGAAGCCGGACCCTCCGAACACGGTGACGAGTGGCGGCAGGTTGGCAAGGGTCATGGCAGGCTCCTCGAAAGGCTCAATTGTTTGGTCGATCTGGTTTCGTCTTAGACCAATCGCGGTGCGACGAAAAGGGCTATCGCGCCGCAGTTCTCACCGCTGAGAACCCGTTCTAGACGCCTTCGACGACGACCATCTCGGCGTCGGCGACTTCCTGGCGGATTTTCGCCGCGATCTGGTATTCCGGCGAATTGTAGCAATCGACGGCGTGCTGCATCGAAGGAAACTCGATCACCACGTTGCGTGCCCGCGCCTTGCCTTCAAGCTCGGTGATCGCGCCGCCACGGGCGAGGAAGTTGGCGCCGTACTTTTCGAAGGCCGGTTTCGCCGCCGCGACATAATCCTTGTAACGCTCCGCATCGCGAACATCGACGCGCGCAATCCAATATCCCTTTGCCATCTTAGATGCTCCCTGGCTCACTGTTTATTGAAGGGCAGCCGACATCTCGGCGAGGATCGCCCGGGCAGCTTCCTTCGGATCGGCTGCCTTGACGATCGGGCGGCCAACGACGAGATGGCTGGAGCCGGCCTGCAGCGCGGCAGCCGGCGTCATCACGCGCTTCTGATCGCCCTTGTCGGCACCGGCAGGGCGAATGCCCGGCGTGACAAGCGCCATGTCGGGGCCGATGATCTTGCGTACGGCCGAGGACTCCTCGGCGGAACAAACGATGCCGCCCATGCCGGCGAGATGAGCCTGTTCGGCGCGGCGCAGGACCAGCGTATGCGGATCGTATTCGTAGCCGGCGGAAATCAGATCCTGCTCGTCCATCGATGTCAGCACGGTGACGCCGAGGAGGCAGAGATCAGAGCCCTTCGCGGCCTCGACCGCGGCCTTCATGGCCTTCGGATAGGCGTGTAGGGTCAGCATCGACATGCCCATCTTGACGATGTTTTCAACGCCTGACGCGACGGTGTTGTCGATGTCGAGCAGCTTCATATCGAGGAAGACCTTCTTGCCGCTCTTGGCAAGGTCGCGCGCGAACTCCAGGCCACCGGCAAAGGCGAGCTGATAGCCGACCTTGTAGAAAACGACGTCGTCGCCAAGCGTATCGACGATCTTTTCGGCTTCGCCAAGCGTTGGAACATCCAGCCCGACGATCAGGCGTTCGCGTGCATCCATCTCACATCCATCCCTGCCACTCTTCGATGGGCGTCCAGTCGCACGATAGCCGCTGATCCGCAAGGCTCAAACAATAGAGATTGCCACCGCCGCCCGGCTGGTCGCCGTCGCGTTGGATGGGGCGACCCTGCAGATGACACTTCAGCAACGTGCCGACACCCCCATGCCCGATGAAAGCAACAGGCGAGGTGGGATCGTGCGACGCGAGAATATCGGTGACGGCCGAGACAATCCGCCGTTGCGCGTCGATGGCGCGTTCCCAGCCCCTGAAGCTCTCTGCGGGATGCGCAAAGAACCAGTCGGCCGCCTTCTCGAACTCCGGCGGCGGCAGGAAGCCGGTTGCCGAGCGGTCGTTTTCATGCATGCCGTGGACGATCTCGATGGTCAGCCCTGCCGTGGCGGCAAGGATCTCGGCGGTCTCGATCGCCTTCGTCTCGTCGCTGGAAATGATGCGTCGCAACTGCTTTGCCCAGTCGCTTTCGGCCGCTTTGTGGGCGCGCGTAGCGCCAATCTCCGACAGCCCCCATTTTGGTACGGGGACAGCCGGATCGATCTTCACTTGCGGATGGGTGATATAGAGGCCGAACAAAGGTTCAGCCGCGCCGGTAAATCCAAAGCTGCGCAGGCGGAATGTTCCGCACGATGAAGTCGAAGTGCTGTATGTGATAGCGATCCGGCCGCGCGATGATCGGCGAGACCGGGCCATAAGAGATCTGGACGACGGGGCGGCCAGCCGGCAGACGGTCGAGCAGACTCTCGAGAAGCGCGATGCGGGCCTGCATCGGGAAGTTCAGCAGCGGGACGGCAGACACGACGGAATCAAACTTCTGATCCTTCATGGCGCCGAGCGTCTTGTCGAGATTGAACGCATCGCCATTGATGAAGTTCACGCCCGGATAGAGTCGAACCAGGTGCTCGTAGAAATCCGTTGAATACTCGACGGCGACCAGGTTCTCCGGCTTCACGCCCCGTCCGAGAATTGCCTTGGTGATCGCGCCCGTGCCAGGTCCGAGCTCGAGGACTGGCAATCCGGAGTGCAGGTTGACAATGCTCGCCATCTTGCGTGCGGTAATGGAGGAGGTGGGAACAATCGAACCGACAGTCTTCGGCCCCTGCATCATTCCCTTGAAGAAGCGGATCTCTTCGTCAAACTTCTTGCCCAGCCGTTCCTTCAGGCGCAACGCCATTCCACCATCCTCCTAGATATGCAGCAACAAAGCAGCCCGGTCTTTAATTGCAGTTAGTCGGGCCGAAAAACAAGACCGGACGTCGCAATTGGCAAAGTTTGTACGGCAAATGCGACGCGCGATTAGACGCGCATCGGCATCAGCACGTAGAGAGCGTCGTCGCCGGTCGTGTCGCGAATGAGCGTCGGCGAGCCGGCATCGGCAAGCAGGAAGATCGCTTCCTCGCCGGAAAGCTGTGCCGTAATGTCGAGCAGATATTTTGCATTGAAGCCGATTTCCATCGAGTCGGTATCATAGCCGACCGCGACTTCCTCGGTCGCGCTACCCGAATCCGGATTGTTGACGGTAAGCAGAAGCTGGCCGTCGGAGATGGCGAGCTTGACTGCCCGGCCGCGCTCGGAAGAGATCGTCGAGACGCGGTCGACGGCCTGCGCAAACGTCGTGCAATCGACGCGCATTTCCTTGTCGTTGTTGGCCGGAATGACGCGCTGGTAATCCGGGAAGGTGCCGTCGATCAGCTTCGAGGTCATGACGATCGAGCCGATGCTGAGGCGGATCTTGGCGTCGGAAACTTCGACGGTCACGATCGCATCCGGCACATCGACAAGCTTCTGCAGTTCGCCCACGGTCTTGCGCGGGATGATGATGCCGGGCATGCCTTCCGAGCCGGACGGCGCATTCACGTCGGCGCGGGCGAGGCGGTGGCCGTCGGTTGCGACGGCGCGCAACTTCAGGTCGCCCTTGCTCTCGATGGTGTGGAAGAAAATGCCGTTGAGGTAGTAACGGGTTTCCTCGGTCGAGATCGCGAACTGCGTGCGATCGATCAGCATCTTGAGGTCGGTCGCCTTCAGCTTGAAGGTGTGGCTGAAGGTACCGGCAGTGAGGTCAGGGAAGTCGGATTCCGGCAGGCACTGCAGCGAGAACTTCGAGCGGCCGGACTGAACCGACATCGAGCCGCCATCGGTGCTGGTCGCCAGCAGGACTTCGGAACCATCCGGCAGCTTGCGCACGATATCGTAAAGAAGATGGGCGGGAACGGTCGTTGCGCCGGCCTGTTCGACATTGGCTGGTGTCGCTTCGGTCACTTCGAGATCGAGATCGGTCGCCTTCATGTCGAGGTTCTGGCCCTCGGCGCGCAGCAGGATGTTGGACAGGATCGGGATCGTGTTCCGGCGTTCGACCACGCGATGCACGTGGTTCAGCGACTTCAAAAGGTTGGACCGCTCAATTGTAATACGCATGGGATGCTACCGCTTTCGACCGTTACTGCTTGAGCGCGCATGTTGCGCGCCGCAAGGAATGCTTTTGCCCAAGAGGGACCAGAGAGTGGACAGGCAAAATGGCAGGATTTTGCGACCGATTGCAAGAGGTACCAGCGGAAGCGTCAATGCAATTGCCGTTTTCCCGCGCAATGCTCACAGAAATCGCAGCGGCCTTGCCGAACTGCAAGGCCTCGCCCATAAAGGCGCGAAGTCAAAGAAAGTGAAATTGTCTTGAGCAATGACGATGTGATGGCCGAAGGTGGCAGGCAACGCAGCTTTCGCCTGCACAATATGCCCATTCCGGCACGGCCGTTGGAGCCGGCGCTTTACCTCGTCGCGACGCCGATCGGCAATCTCGGCGACATCACGCTGCGTGCATTGGAAACACTTGCCGGCGCCGATGTGCTGGCCTGCGAAGACACCCGCGTCACCCGCGTCCTGCTTGACCGCTATGGTATTCAAAACCGGCCCTATCCCTACCATGAACACAATGCCGACGAGGCCGGGCCACGGCTCTTGCAGGCGCTGGAAGCCGGCAAGTCCGTCGCTCTCGTCTCCGACGCCGGGACGCCGCTGGTCTCGGATCCCGGCTATCGTCTTGCGCAAAACGCCATCGAGGCCGGCTATCGTGTCGTGCCGATCCCCGGGGCTTCGGCGCCGCTTGCCGCTTTGGTCGGCTCCGGCCTGCCCAATGACGCCTTTCTCTTTGCCGGGTTTCTGCCGACCAAGGACAAGGCCCGCCGCGATCGGCTGGCCGAATTCGAGGCCGTTCCCGCAACGCTGATGTTCTTTGAATCGCCGCACCGTATAGCCGCAACGCTGGCCGCCGCCGCCGATGTGCTCGGCGGTGATCGCGCCGCATCCGTCTGCCGTGAATTGACGAAGACCTACGAAGAGTTTCGGCGTGGCACGCTGGCGGAGCTTGCTGGCCACTATGCCGACGTCGACAGCGTCAAAGGCGAGATCGTGCTCGTCGTTGGTCCGCCTCCCGAGCGCGTTGTCGAAGCCGCGGATGTCGATGCGATCTTGGCCGACCTGGCCAGGACTTTATCCACCTCCAAGGCCGCCGCCGAAGCCTCGCGGCTCACGGGCATTTCCAAGAAGGAGCTCTACCAGCGCCTCCTCGACATGAAGGGTGGCGATGGGCGATAGGGCTGCCGCCAGCGACCGCCGCAGGCTCTCCGCCGGGGTTATATCTCCGAGCATCTCGCCGCGATCTATCTCATGCTGAAGGGCTATCGCATCGTCGCCCTGCGCTACCGTACGAAGCTCGGTGAGATCGACATCATTGCACGCAAGCGCAATCTGGCGATTTTCGTGGAAGTGATGGCGCGCCGTGACCACATGAGCGCCATCGACGCGGTGTCGCCAACGGCGCAAAGCTGCCAGCGATCTGTGGTTGGTGAGGCAACGCGATTATGCTGTGCTTTCGCAGCGTTACGACATTGTGGCCATCCTGCCTGGCCGCCTGCCGCGCCACTTCCGAATGCCTTCTGAGCTGCTTGCAATCGCGTGCAAAAAGCCTCCACTGTAACACTCCTGTCATCAAACCATTAAGGAGGCGTCATGGAAGGCCTCTATTGCACTCCTCACCCCAACAACTGGTGGAGAGGGATTAGCCATGTTCAAGAAGATTTCCATGGCCGCAATGGCGGTCAGCTTTTCGGCCTCGTCGTCCTTTGCTGCGACCAACATCACCTGGTGGCACGGTATGGGCGGCCGCAACGGCGAAGTCATCAATGAGGTTGCACAGAAGTTCAACGCCGCGCAGTCGTCCTGCGCTCTGACCCCGGTCAGCAAGGGCACCTACGAAGAAGCGCTTGCTGCCGGCATCGCTGCCTTCCGCTCCGGCGAGCAGCCGAACATCCTGCAGGTCTTCGACGCGGGTGCCGCAACCATCATCAACGCCAAGGGTGCTGTCGTTCCTGCCGAAGATCTGATCAAGGACGCCGGCTACAAGTTCGATCGCAATGCCTTCATTCCGGGCGTTCGTTATTTCTACGCTGCCGCTGACGGCAAGTTCGTCGGCATGCCGTTCAACTCCTCCGCTCCGATCATGTACATCAATCCGGAAGCGTTGAAGAAGGCTGGCGTCGAAGCCCCGAAGACCTGGGAAGAGTTCGAGGCGATTGCGCCGAAGCTCAAGGAAGCCGGCTACATCCCGCTCGTCCAGTCTCAGCTGACCTGGGAGTTCACCGAGAACTTCTTCTCGCGCAACAACATCCAGTTCGCCAGCAACAACAACGGCTACGACAGCGTCGTCGACACCAAGCTCAAGGTCACCGACCCGAACCTCATCATGATGTTCGAGAAGCTGAAGGCTTGGTCCGATGAGGGCTACTTCAAGTACTACGGTGCCGGCTGGAGCGACAACCAGAAGCCCTTCGAAGAAGGTAAGGTCGCCCTCTGGGTTGGCTCCTCGGGCTCCTTCGGCGGCCTGAAGAAGACGGCTACGATGCCCTTCTCGGCAACTTTCCTGCCATACTGGGGTTCGATCAAGGGTGCCGGCACCCACAGCTTCATCGGCGGTGCTGCACTCTTTGCGATGTCCGGCAAGTCGGCTGAAGAGAACAAGTGCGTTGCAGACTTCTTCCAGTTCCTGACCTCGCCTGAGATCCAGAAGTTCTACCACCAGGCAACCGGTTACGTCGCCATCACCGAGGCAGCTTACGAGCTCGCCAAGAAGGAAGGCTACTACGACAAGGAGCCGGTCGCTGAAGTCGGCATCAAGCAGCTGAAGCTGGAAGACGGCGAATGGTCGAAGGGCTACCGCCTCGGCTTCTACCCGCAGATCCGCGAAATCATGGAACGCGAATACGGCCGCATCTTCTCGGGCGAAACCTCCGTCAAGGACGCTTTTGACACCATCGAGAAGGAAGGCAACCAGCTCCTCGAGCGTTTCGCCAAGACGGCCGGCTGATCTAGCCGATTGCTGAAACAACGGTTCCGGAGGCGCCCGCCGTCTCCGGAACCGCTTTGCAAAAAAAGGTCCCGTCATGAAGCGCGTGCAGTTTTCGTCGCCAACGCTGCCTTATCTCTTCCTGCTGCCGCAGATGGCGGTCATTTTCATTTTCTTCTATTGGCCGTCCGTCCAGGCGGTCAAATCCTCGTTTTTCCTTGAAGATCCGTTCGGCTTCGGCTCCAGCTTCGTCGGCTTCGACAACTACAAGGGCGTTCTGCAAAGCGCTGAGTACCGCTCGATCGCCGGCTTCACCGCCATTTTCACGGCGCTCGTTACCATCTTCTCGCTCTCGCTCGGCCTGCTTCTTGCCGTCAAGGCCGATGCCGTCATCCGCGGCAGCTCGACCTACAAGACGCTGCTGATCTCGGTGTATGCGATCGCTCCGCCGGTTGCGGGCCTGATCGGCATGATGTTCTTCGACCAGCACATCGGCCCCTTCGTGCGTTTCGCCGCCTTGTTCGGTTGGGACATGAAGATTGGCCTCAACTACTTCGACACGGCTTTTGCGATGGTGGTCGTCTCCGTCTGGAAGCAGATCCCCTATAATTTCATCTTCTTCCTCTCGGGCCTCCAGGGCATTCCCGTTTCCGTTCGCGAAGCCGCGGCGCTCGACTGCCGCTCTGGCTTCCGCCGGTTCTGGACCGTGATTTTGCCGCTGCTGGCGCCGACCGCCTTCTTCCTCTTCGTCATCAACGTCACCTATTCGCTGTTCGATACCTTCGGCATCGTCGACGTGATGGTGAAGGACAAGGCCGCCAACAACCCGATCACGCTCGTCTACAAGGTCTATATGGATGGCTTCCGCGGCAACGACCTCGGCGGCTCTTCGGCCCAGTCGGTGATCCTGATGATCGTCGTCTTCGTGCTCACCGTCTTCCAGTTCCGCTTCCTTGAGCGGCGCGTTCACTACAATTGAGGAGCGCGGATGTACCGTCTCAAGATATTCGACCACGTCATCCTGCTCTGCGGCGTCTTCGTGATGATGGCGCCCGTCGTCGTTGCCTTCTTCACCTCAACGCATGATGCCGCCGAAATCCATCGCCAGGGTCTGACCCTCACCTGGGGCAACCATTTCGCCGAGACCTACAGCACCGTGCTCAATCGCGAAGGCGGCTTCACCGGACAGGTGACAGGCATGCGCATGCTGGTGAACTCACTGATCCTTGGGATTGGTTTTGCCATCGGCAAGATCATCCTGTCGATGCTCGCAGCCTATGCGATCGTCTACTTCCGTTTCCGGCTCGCAACTCTGTTCTTCTGGATGATTTTCACGACGCTGCTGCTGCCGCTCGAAGTCCGTATTCTTCCCTCATACGAGGTCATGCACCAGCTGCACTTGATCAACACCTATACCGGCATGATTGTGCCGCTTTTGGCGTCGGCCACAGGCACTTTCTATTTCCGGCAGTTCTACAAGTCGATCCCGGATGAATTGCTCGAGGCAGCGCGCATCGATGGCGCCGGTCCGATCAAGTTCTTCTTCGACGTGATCGTGCCGCTCTCGAAGACGATGGTGGCCGCCATCTTCATCATCATGTTCGTCTACGGCTGGAACCAGTATCTCTGGCCGATGCTGATGACCAACGACGAGAGCTTCTACACGCTGGTGCGCGGCATCAAGCAGATCCTGCTGGTCTGGGTCGGTGCGCAGATTCCCGATTACAACGAAGCCTTCGCCATCGCGATCCTCGCGATGCTGCCGCCTGTCATCATCGTCGTGGTATTCCAGCGCTGGTTCATCAAGGGCCTCACCGAAAGCGACAAGTAAAGGAAACGCCGATGGCCGCCATCGAAATCAATCAGGTCTCCAAGATCTATACCGGGGACGTCCATGCGGTGAAGTCCGTGAACATTGACATCAAGGACGGTGAATTCATCGTCCTTGTCGGTCCCTCCGGCTGCGGGAAGTCGACGCTTTTGCGCATGGTCGCTGGGTTGGAGGAAATCTCCAAGGGTGAGGTCAAGATCGGCAACCGTGCCGTCAACAAGGTTGACCCTGCCGAACGCGACATCGCCATGGTCTTCCAGAACTACGCGCTCTATCCGCATATGACCGTTTACGACAATCTCGCTTACGGCCTGCGCAACCGCAAGACGCCGAAGGCGGAGATCGACGCCCGCGTTGCTGAAGCCGCCCGCATGTTGCAGCTTGAAGCCTATCTCCAGCGCAAGCCGCGCGCCCTTTCGGGCGGTCAGCGGCAGCGCGTCGCCATGGGGCGCGCGATCGTCCGGAAGCCGGCCGCCTTCCTGTTCGACGAACCGCTCTCCAACCTCGACGCCAAGCTCCGTATTTCGATGCGCGGCGAGATCAAGCGGCTGCAGCGCCGTCTCGGCACGACCTCGATTTACGTCACCCACGACCAGCTGGAAGCAATGACCTTGGCCGACCGGTTGGTGGTTTTGAACGGAGGCGAAATCGAGCAGATTGGTGCCCCGCTCGACGTCTACCATACCCCGGCCTCCACCTTTGTCGCGAGCTTCATTGGTTCTCCGGCCATGAACCTGCTCAAGGGTGAGCTGCATGGCGACAAGCTCGCCTTGGGGCCAAGCGTGATCGACCTTGCGGGTCATGCGCCCGCATCCGGGCCCGTGACCGTCGGCATTCGTGCCGAGGACCTGCGCCTTGCGGGTCCTGGCGAACATGCCATGACCGTCGCGATAGACTATGTGGAGGAACTCGGCTCCCAGCGTCTCGTGCACGGAAATCTTGGCGATCAGCAGCTGACGGCAGTCCTGTCTCCTGAAATAGAGTTGAAGTCCGAACTGCGGCTGATCGTGGCTGCCGAGAGACTGCATTTCTTCAACCATGAGACGGGGAAGCGCATCGGCGAAACGGCGTCTTCGCGGACCGTCGCGGTGAAAACGGAAATCGCCTGACGTCTTCTGCTGATCGATCGCTCAAATTGTACGGACCGCCTGTACGGTGCCTTTACGACTCTCTGCTATCCCGACGCGGGTTTGATAGCGGCGGGGGTTGCTCATGGGTATTCATATGATGCTGGCAAGCGTGGTCGCGATGGCCGCGCGAGTGGTGCCTTTCCCGAATCTGCCGCAGCCAGAAGCAAAGACATTCGTAGCGAAGTCCGGGGACAACTTCGTCATGCACGCGACACCGATCAATCCGGACTGGATTGTCAGCGGCAATCCGCAGGCGCGCACCGGTGAACATTCCCGCAGCAACGACGATGCAGCCTATACGGCGATCTGGGACTGCACCGCCGGCGAATTCCGTTGGTACTTCTATTGGGACGAAACGGTGATGATCCTTGAAGGCGACGTCCATATCGTTGCCGAGGACGGCACGGAGCGCACGCTGAAGGCGGGCGACGTCGCGTTCTTCGCGGCGGGCACCTGGGCAAGCTGGCGCGTGGACAATTATGTCCGCAAGGTCGCGTTCCTTAGAAAGCCGTTTCCGAAGCCGGTTGCGCTTGCCTATTGGCTCCGCAGCCTGTTGCGCGGCGAGGCGCCGAAGAGCGGCATCGCGGCCTGAGGAATTCGCCCATCCGCCGCGCCGGACGTCATTGATTGGCGTTGCTTTCGATGCCTCTGCAGCCTACATCTGTCCGGCATCAGCTAAGGGACGGAAATGGCCAAGATCAAGAATGTAGCGGTCCAAATGGACCATGTTGCCGGCATCAATATTGCGGGCGATTCCACCTTTGCGATGAGCCTGGAAGCACAGGCTCGTGGCTACAAGCTCTTCCATTACACGCCTGACCGCCTGAGCTTCAGAGATGGCAATCTGTACGCCACCGTCGAGCCGATGGTGCTGCGCGACGTCAAGGGCGATCACTTCGAACTCGGAGCGCCCGAACGCGTCGATCTCTCGACGATGGATGTCATCCTGCTGCGCCAGGACCCGCCGTTCGACATGGCCTATATCACCTCGACGCACCTGCTGGAGCGGATCCACCCGAAGACGCTCGTCGTCAATGACCCGGCCTGGGTTCGGAATTCTCCCGAGAAGATTTTCGTCACCGAATTTGCCGATCTGATGCCGAAGACGCTGATCACCAAGGATGCGGCCGAGATTCGCCGTTTCCGCGACGAGATGGGCGACATCATCTTGAAGCCGCTCTACGGCAACGGTGGCGCCGGCGTCTTCCACTCCACCAGGGACGACCGCAACCTGTCGTCGCTGCTCGAAATGTTCGGTCAGCTCTTCCGCGAGCCCTTCATCGCACAGCAGTATCTGCCTGATGTGCGCAACGGCGACAAGCGCATCCTGCTCGTCGACGGCGAGCCGGTCGGTGCCATCAATCGCGTCCCCGCTGAGCACGACAGCCGTTCCAACATGCATGTCGGCGGACGCGCCGAGGCGACTGAACTGACGGCACGCGAAATCGAAATCTGCAAGCGCATCGGCCCTGCGCTCAGGGAACGCGGCTTCCTCTTTGTCGGCATCGATGTCATTGGCGACTACATGACGGAGATCAACGTCACGTCGCCGACAGGCATTCGTGAGGTCCGCAAATTCGGCGGCGCCGATATTGCCGCCCTGCTGTGGGACGCGATCGAGCGGAAGCGCTAAGCGTCTCCTCGTAACCGCGTGCCACAACGGGGCGCGGTTTTTCGAGGGTAATCGCCCGTCTGCATATTTCCCACTCTACGCGATCCGGATAAATCGCCCGGTTTGTTCTGCCGCTGCAACCTGCCACAACCTGACCACATCGCTGGCTCGAATCTGTTCCTTTATTGTTCTTGGTTCATTCCGGTTTCTACGCAAGATCGCAATTGATGACTGACACGTCGTCCAACTGCGGTGTCGTGGTTGTGCGGTGAACCCGCGAATGTTTGATTACTATCAGTTGCCAAATCTGAAATTGAGCTTATATAAGCCGTATCGACCATTGCTTGTGACGTCGTTCGGGAGCCGCGCTCTCGCCAGATTTCCTTCCAAATAATCGATCTAGGTCCGCAGGTATCGCGGAAGAAACAACGGTTGCTTTGAAAGGAAATCGTTATGAATACAGGTACAGTCAAGTGGTTCAACGCCACCAAGGGTTTTGGTTTTATCCAGCCGGATAACGGCAGTGCGGACGTTTTCGTCCACATTTCCGCCGTCGAACGCGCTGGCTTGCGCTCTCTCGCAGACGGCCAGAAGATCAGCTACGACCTCGTGCAGGACAAGCGCTCGGGCAAGAGCTCAGCGGATAACCTGCGGGCAGAATAAGGTAATCGTCATGACCTCACGCGACCACGGATGTACTGGCGCGCGGAGGCGATGACTAAGAAAGGTCGGGACATTCCCGGCCTTTTGTTTTTCTTTTGATACAGAGGACGACATGGCACGCCGTCATTACAGAGCAGGCGACAGTATTGTCCTGAAGCAAGGCATACTCGGGAGCGCCCAACCCCTCGGTCCTGGCAGCATTCTGTCTGTCCTGCCTGCTGCCCAGGGCTTTGTTCACTATCGCGTCCGGTTCCAGAACGAAAATTACGAGCGGAGCATCCGCCAGGATGACATCGACGTTCTGGCATCCCCTTCGTCGTTTTCGCCGATCGAAACGCAAGCCATTCCGGAAAACTCGAAATCGAGCTGGATCAATTCGGATGCGATCCGCACCAAGAGATAACAGCCGCAGGGCTGATTAAGGAGAAGTTTTGCAGGTACTCGTCAGGGATAACAACGTCGATCAAGCCCTCCGCGTCTTGAAGAAGAAAATGCAGCGCGAAGGACTGTTCCGCGAAATGAAGGCCCGAAGCGCTTATGAAAAGCCATCCGAGAAGCGGGCTCGCGAAAAAGGCGAGGCGGTTCGCCGCGCCCGCAAGCTTGCTCGCAAGCAAGCCCAGCGCGAAGGTCTCTTGCCGGCTCCAAAGAAGAAGGTTCTTCGCCCAAGCCGCTGACGCCTGCCAGTCTATCGGCAAGTCGACGCTTGCCGAAACGGAGGAAACATGATCACGACGAAAGACAATCTCTTCAAGCCTGAAAAGCCTTCCGCTCAGGCCAAATCAGACCAAACGACGTCGGTCGCTAGTGACATTCTCGCCGAAGAGGCGACCCGCCCGGCAGAAGAAGACGGAAAAACTCCGTGCACTCCGCTTGGCGGAGGCAGCGACCGAAGCACCTCCCAAACCGAAAAGGGCAAATAAGAACCGAAACTAGTACCTCTGCACAGAGGATTTGACGGGTTGCAAGGTTGGCAGGGTATTGTGGTCGACGAGTAACTCTATGCTGCGGGCTGTTCCGGGCTGCCTGCGGATCAAGCCGTTGCTTTCGAGCGTGAGTATCATCTGGTGGACGGATGGCGGCGTGACGCCGAAATAGCGCTGCAGGTCGCGTTCGGCCGGCGCGCGGCTGTTGATCTGGCTATAAGCCCAGATGAAGGCGAGATACTGGCCCTGCTTGTCGGTGAAGCGGGGTGTTTTGGTCGACTGCCCGTCAAGTAATTGATTCATTTTTCGATTCATCCGGAACCTCCATACCTAAAGGAGGCCTTGCGGATGAACATACGCTATCGTGTCGATCTCGACCAATCCGAACGCGACGCACTTTTGAGCATGCTGAGTGGCGGCAAGCATGCGGCGCGCAGGCTCAAGCGGGCACAAATTCTGCTCGCCGCCGATGCGGGCCTGGGTGACGAGGCCATTGCCGCCACCGTGGTGGCCAGCGGCTCCACGGTCTACCGCACCAAGCGACGCTTCGTGGAGCAGGGTCTGGAGGCGGCGCTCAGCGAAGAGGCGCGTCCGGGCGCGGAGCGCAAGCTGACCGGTAAGGAGGAAGCGCTGCTGGTGGCCACAGCCTGCTCCAGCCCGCCGCCGGGTTGCAGCCGCTGGACGTTGCAGTTGCTGGCCGACGCCTTCGTCGCCTTGAGCGAGCACGAGCAGTTGTCGCGCGAGACAGTGCGCCGGCGCCTGGCCGAGAACGACCTCAAACCATGGCGCAAAGACATGTGGTGCATCCCCAAGATCGACGCCGAGTATGTCGCGCGCATGGAGGATGTACTCGACCTCTATGCTGAAGCGCCCGACCCGGCGCGGCCGGTGGTCTGCTTCGACGAAAGCCCGACCCAGCTCATCGGCGAAGTGCGGCGCCGATCCCGGCCGCACCGGGAAGGCTGGAGCGCTACGACTGCGAATACAAGCGCAATGGCACTGCAAACCTGTTCGTCTTCCTCGATGCCCATCGATCCTGGCGCAAGGTAAAAGTCACCGCCCGGCGTACAGCCAGCGACTTCGCCCACTGCATGCGCGATCTCGTCGATCTGCATTATCCTGAGGCCGAGACCATCCGTGTCGTACTCGACAATCTATCGACCCACACGTCGGCCGCCCTCTACCAAGCCCTGCCGGCCGCAGAGGCGCGTCGCATCCTCAGAAGGCTGGAGTTCCATTACACGCCCAAGCATGCCAGCTGGCTCAATATGGTCGAAATCGAAATCGGCGTCCTGCGCAGCCAATGCCTCAGCCGCCGCATCGAAAGCCACGATCGTCTCATCGCCGAAGTCGCCGCCTGGGAAGGTCGCCGCAACCAAACCGGCGCTCGCATCAAATGGATGTTCCCCACCGAACAGGCCCGCGTCAAACTCGCAAAGGCTTACCCAAACCCAACCGCCAAAGAGTCATAATCTCTGTGCTGAGGTACTAGCCCTTGTCCCATGGGGCCAATATTCCGGGCGTTACCCGGGTTGCTATGACTGCTGCCGGCGCACCGGCTAGGATCATTTGTTGCCTTCCGGCCCCAGGCAGGCCTCCGCCGCCCGCCCATCGCTATCATGAGAAGGTCCGTCGAGGAGGTCAGGTTAAAAGGGCATGATATCCACGCCGTCGCCAGGAAAGACGGTAGTGTGAGGGTGGTCCTGAAAAAGCCTTGCGGTGGCATCTGCGGTTTCGGCCTCGACCACGAGATAGCCGCAGAATGGATTGACCGCGTCGGTGATGCCGTCCCTGGTGATGCGCGTCGTCTTTCCCACCATGCCGCCACGATCAAGGATAGACGCAGCGTTTCTTTCCTCCCACGCCGCCCACTGTTTGATGCCGATAGCATCGACAGCGTCCTGCTCGACTTTGGGCAGGCTTCGAAAAGACGCGAAGTCTTCTGGCTTCATGGTGTAAACGGCAAGGAAACGGGGCATGAGCCACCTCCATGGTCTTCAATATTGCCAGCTTACACGTCGCGCCTCAAAGCACCCCGTGGAATTCTATCGTGGCGCGAAGCGTAGAATGACCGCTTCTCTAATCGGGCATTTGGGTCAAGCTCCTTCTGATCCCGTCGGCTTAGAGCCGTGATCTCGCCGACGCCTAGGATGCTCATGAAGCGCATACAAATAGCATCTTCGCGGGCTGCCCTTGGGACACGCTGATCAAGTTCGAGGAAGGTTTTCAAGAAGCATCTGCCTGGCCTGCAGCATCGGCAGGAGGGCGTTGCAGAGAGCAAGATCGCTTTCTATCGTGTCCTGGACAGCCGCATCGAATGAACCGCGCGAGAGATGCATCGGCAGTTTGACACCGAAGACCTTCAATAGCCCTCGAATGTCGTTTTCCAGATCGATGCATTTCCGCTGCTTGACCTTGCGGCTGGTAAGCAGTGCACGAATGTAATGGCTGGTCGACGTTTTTTACATGCACCCGACTATACCACCCGACTGCAGGATTCGTGCAATGCCACGGGCGTCGTGCTTGTCCATCTTGTTGCGCATGGCCAAGGGAGCAGCATTGACCTGGCGGGCCTCCATGCACACCACGTGAAAGCCTGCTTCTTTCAGTCCGTAGGTGAGATGCTGGGTAAGAGTACCAGCTTCCAGCCCACCTGGTGAATCGGTTCGCCAACCTCGCACAGACACCGGACCAGGTCAGGCACGTCCGATGCAACGGACCGTTCAAACCGAACGTTTCCTTCCTGATCAATGATGCAGATCGCCACTGACGCAGCGACAGTAGACGTCTAAAGCAGCATAAAACATCGTTGTCTCCCTTCATCTCGGCAACGCCGGGACTGTCGTGGGAGCTTGACCCTTGTGGGACCGCCCGATTACACATGCTCATGGCGCATTCTGGCCAGGGCCGCTTGTCGCCTTCTGACCCTTCGGATATGCTGCACCGGTCACTCCGGCAAATTTACTTGGCGCAGGGCAAAGGCAAATTGGTCCATCAGTTCTGAACGGACCACTCGCATCTGTGTGAAACCGCTGATCGTCCATGTTGGAGCAACATCAAGCAGTCGCTTGGCGGATGTCAGAGCACTCTGCAAATGGTCGGCATTCACCTGGCTTGCGATCATCGTGGCGTGAAGAATCGTGAATGCGGGGTTCGACCGAAGTGCCGTTTCCGACCAATGGATGGCTTGTTTATACTCTCGGCGGAAGAAGCAGACCCACGAAAGTGCAAGATGGGCGTGGTAGTTGAGTGGATCGAGAGGACTCAATTCGAGTGCCCTGCAGGCATATTGGCATGATCGATCGAAATGCTCGCAGAACATTGCCACCATAGCGCCGAAATTGTTGGCGATCGCCGAGTCCGGGTTGAGTTCCAGTGCTCGCTCAAGTGCCCGCATTGCGGTGTCATTGTCGTGGGTTATCGTTGAATAGACAAAACCAGCAATGCTCAGGACCTGCGGATCGTCGCGTCCCTGGTCAAGCGCGAGGTTGGCATGCCACAGCGCGCACTCGCGATCCGGCGGATGATAACCACCACGAAGAAATCGCTGCTCGTAGCACCAGGCCAAATAGGCATGCACAACCGCGTAATCCGGGTCGAGGCGAACTGCTTCAGCAAGATGCGTGATAGCTTGGTCTGTGTCCCGCGGCGTGTTTGCGAACGCATGGGGGAGCGCTCGGAGATAAAAGTCATAAGCGTCGAGGCTCTCCGGCCGTTTCAGCCTTGCCCGTTCTATCTCTGCCCGCTGCACCGATGGGATGATTGCGCCGACGATACTATCCGTGAGCCTGTCCTGTAAGTCGAAGATGTCCGTCAGACCGCCCTCGAACTTTTCCGCCCAAATGTGAACGCCTGAGACGCCGGATAGGAGTTGCCCGGTAATACGATATCGGCCGTCTGCCTTTCGGATACTACCCTCAAGAACATAACCAACCCCAAGGTCTCGCGCAACCTGCCTGATGTCGGTGGCCTTCCCCTTATAAGCAAAGCTCGAGTGCTTTGCGACGACGCAAAGCGCCGAGTTCTTCGACAAAGCAGTAATGATGTCGTCGACGAGGCCGTCGGGAAAATAGTCGTCGTCAAATCCAAAGCTCGTAAAAGGCAGGATCGCAACAGACGGCTTGTTGCTGATGTTCGATGTTCCAAGGCGAGCTGGCTTACCCGCGGGGTGTTCGAAATCGATGTAATAGGCTCCGATTGGCTCTGAGATGTTTTTCAGTCGTTTCTCGCCGAGCGATTGAAGTCCTAAATCTAATCGTTTCCTGACTTCATTGGCCACCTTGTTCGAAATACAGATACCGCCCGGCTCTGCCAGCTCCTGGAGCCGCGCCGCGACGTTCACCTCGTCACCGTAAAGGTCCTCCCCCTCGACAATCACCTCTCCCAGACTGACACCTATCCTCATTTCAAACCGATCGCCCTCGTGAAAATCGCGGCTTGCGATGGCCATCCCTCGTTGCAGGGCGACTGCGCACTCGACCGCGTCGAGCACGCTGCCGAATTCGATGAGGAGTCCATCGCCCATCAACTTGAAAATTCGTCCCCGGTGCGCCGCGATTTCGGGCTCGAGTAGCTTGACGCGGATGGTCCGTAGGCGGTCGAAGGTTCCGGCTCCGTCGCGCTCCATCAGGGCGGAATATCCAACGACATCCGCGGCCAGGATAGCTGATAGTCTCCGCTCCATTGGCCCTCCACAATGGGGCAACCGCTGACGGGCCAATTCTATCGTTCTGTGAGGTTTCCAACAAGGCGTTTGGATCGGCACCCGGGGACTATTAATCGTTCCTCGGATGGCCCGCCCCAATATCCCGCTTTGCCAAAGACGCGGTCGAAACGCTTGGGCAGCTAGTAACCGATTGCACAGCCATCCTTGCGTGGATCCGACGCACCGGTAAGAGTTCCTTTTTCCCAATCGATCAGCACCGCCTGGCCGCCGCCGAGAGGCTTGGGTGCAGTCACGACCACGTGGCCGCGCTCTTGGAGATCTGCCATGATCGACGCGTCCACGCCTCGTTCCGCCTCGACGCGGCCGTTCTGATAGTAGACCCTCGCTGCATCGATTGCCAACTGCAGATCCATGCTGAAATCGATGAGGTTGGAGAGGAGATGGACATGCCCGAAGGGCTGGTAGCCGCCACCCATGACGCCGAATGGCATGATTACGCGCCCGTCCTTCGCGGCCATGCCGGGCATGATTGTATGCAGCGGCCGCTTCCGTGGCGCGATCGCATTCGGATGCCCCCCTATCAAGCGAAAGCTGGTTCCGCGATTTTGAAGCAGCACGCCGGACCTTGGGCCGACGATACCGCTGCCAAACGACGAAAAGGTCGAATTGATGAACGACACGGCATTGCGGTCGCGATCGACGACCGAGATATATACCGTGTCGCTCGACGGCAGGTTCATGTTTGGAAGATGTGTCATCGCTCGCATGGAATCGATCTCTCCAGCGAGTGCGTCGGAATATCGTCGTGAGAGCAGCTGCTTGACCGGCACATGGATCTTGTCCTGGTCCCCCAGATAAAGATCGCGGTCGCGATAGGCGAGCCTGCCGGCCTCTATTTCGAGGTGCAGGCGCTCCGCGCTATCTGCACGCAGCGCCCCGACATCGAAATTCGAGAGAATGTTCAGCATCAGAAGCGCCGTCATGGCCTGATTGTTCGGCGGCATCTGATAGATGTCGTAGCCGCGGTAGTTTGTGCTGACCGGTTCAACATAGTCTCCTGACGTCGCGGCAAAATCGTCCATTGTATGCAAGCCGCCCAGAGCTCGGAGCCGCTCAACGATGTCAGCGGCCACTTCTCCATCGTAGAATCCGTAGCGGCCTTTCGCCGCGATCGTGCGCAGGGTTGCAGCAAGTTCCGGCTGGACATGGACATCGCCCTGCGCATAGGCCGCTCCGCTCTTCAGAAAGATGCGCGCGGCGTGCTCGTCGCAAAGCGTCGCAACGCTTTCCCGCCAATCAAAGGCGACGCGGTCGTGGACGACGTATCCGTTCTCCGCATAGGCTATCGCCGGCGCGAGCACCTCGGCGATTCCCTTTTCTCCATGGTCCTCCAGCAACCTGCACCAAGCGTCAATGGCACCGGGAATTGTGACGGAATGCGGTCCCGAAGTTGGAACCTCGAGGAAGTTCCTGCTGCGGTACCAATCGAGTGTCGCGGCCGCCGGCGATCGGCCAGAGCCGTTGAACGCCCGAACGGTGCCGCCGCCCCCGCAAGAAAACAGCACGAAACAGTCGCCGCCGATGCCTGTCGATTGCGGTTCGACGACCGCCTGCACTGCGCAAGCGCAGACCGCAGCGTCCATGGCGTTGCCGCCCGATCTCAGCATCTCGATTGCAGCCAATGTCGACAGCGGATGCGATGTCGCCACCATGGCCTCCATAGCGCGGACGGGAGATCGTCCGGGAAACTGAAAATCACGCATCGTCTTCTCCGTCGTTCATTGCTGGCAATCTCTAAGCGATCATCTCTGGCGATTTATGCCCGGGCCGTGGACCAGCCCAGGCCAAGCTGGAAATTGCCTGCGGCCCGTCGTCGTCATCGCCACCCAGAGAAGCTGCTCTCGCCGCCTGTCTGATCCGATCACGCCGTGCCTGGGGCAATGCATCGAAAATGCTGCGAAAGTGCCTTGCCCCTAAACATCGGATGCCAGAAATCTTCGAAATCGGCGTACGTCATCGTGATTGAGAACATTGTGTCGGTAATGTGTTTAAAGCCCACGTCCTCAAATACCTGACGCAACTCGCCTTTCGCGGCCGCCTGGCAGATGGCAACCCTTTGCCTGCCGCTTCCGGTTCGAGCGCGAGCACAGCATCCCAAAACAAGCGCCAACTCGGTATACCGCTGACAGCCCAAACCGCTGCCGCGGCGACGGCACCCGGCTTCATAACACGGCTCATTTCCTGCAGGGCGAGACGTGCACCCGCCACAAAATGAAGCACCGGGAGAAAATAGATGCCATCGAAAATCGTTGCCTCGGTAAGGCAAGGCACAGACATCTGTCTGCCGCCGCAAGCGCAGGGCTGTCAAGGAGTCTTCCTCGAAGTCTTCCGCCTCGAGGGTTTCCACCCCCGGATGGGCTGCCAGTGGCAGAGTATGGCTGCCACTAAGACGCTGGCTCGAGCGCCCCATGCTGGCGTCATAAGCTTCCGGACCTTTGGTGACGAAGTTAGACGGCATGTGCCTTCGGCATCCCTCGACTCGTCTCAGTTACACGCTTCTATAGCCGCAACACTATAGCGGTTGCGTCTGAACAGACTATTCTTCGTGGCGCATTCCTGTCGATGACCATTGTCGGGCCTGAAGCGGTCACCACCTGGACTCCGGCATCTACGCGGTCTACGTTACTGTCGCGGTGAGCCTGACATTGCACAAGGTCTGGTCCCTTCGTGTTGCAGCCGAAAGAACTGCGGTCGGTGCCTGCACTTCCCCTCACAATTCAACGTGGTTGCAACACGTGGAAGGAGTTTCCATGGCCGATGCTCAATGCGCCTGCGGTGCCCTCAGACTGTTGCTTAAAGGACGGCCGCAATTGACGGCGCTCTGTCACTGTTTTGCATGCCAGCGAAGAACAGGCGCACCTTTCAGCGCCAACGCATTTTACGCGATCGATTGTGTCGAAGTATCGGGAGCGTCGACGGAATATAGTCGCACCGCCGATAGTGGTCGCAAGGTCCGCATGTATTTTTGCCCCACCTGCGGTTCGACCGTCTATTGGAAAGCCGACGCCGCGCCGTCCTGGATCGGTGTGGCGGTCGGTTCATTTGCCGACCCGGCCTATACGCCGCCCTCTATGTCAGTCTTTGAGCAATCGAAACATCCGTGGGTGCAGTTTGAGGGCGCGCTAGAGCATTTCGAAGGTCTTTCAGCCCGCCAAAGCTAGGGGAACACCTTCTTGTTGCAAGTTGCCGCTGTGCAGGCACCCTTGCCCGCATTTGCCCTCGCCCGCCATCGTGAACTGGCCAGGCATTGAGACGCGGCGGAACGGATTTATTGCCGCCGCCGTTCATCGATCGGGGAGTTCAAGACATTTTTAGCTGTCGGCACTGAAAAGATGATGATGCAACGGCGCAGGCTGGATCCTATTAGCTTTGCCGGGAGAGGAGATGGTGATGAAGCGCTTTGCGATAGCGGTTGACGCTGCGCTCCTGCTGGCGAAAAGGCCGCACAGGGTCCATCCAATCACGCCATGGTGGCCCCGACGCTCTTGCGGTCCCAGGTCGTGTCCCGCCTCTATTCGGCCGTTCGCAATGGCGATCTTGCTAAGAGAGAAGCTGAAATACAGCTTGATTATTTTCAGTGACCGGGTGCTACAGCGGTACGCATGGACTATCGCCAGTAAACTTGATTGACGAATCCCTATTGCGCCGAATATACGCCGTAACACTGCTTCACGCCGACGCATTGGTCACTAGGGAACCTGGCCTTGTCGCGGCGGCGCAGTCCAAGGTTCGGCTCGCCTCAGTCAAGGATCCGCTCACCACGATCGCGTGAGGTTCGCAATTGGCACAACTCCAGAGCGACTGCTTTCGGCCCCAAGGCGGAAAAACTATGCGGCAATATACGAACTGCTAATCCAAACTTCAGAGGCCTTGGACAACATTGACCAATTGAGTCATATCCGTTGGCTTTCCAAGATTAGGCACGTCAGCAAAGACGGCGTGCCTTGCAAGCTCTGATGCATCAAGAGCGGTTGCGAGAACGAACGGCACCTCCAGTGACTTCAAGAGGAGCGCAACAGGTGTGACGGTCTCCCTTCCCAGGGTGACATCCAGGACTGCTGCGTCGGGACGCTGTTCGCTCAAAAGGTCCAGCGCATGATCTACCGAGCTTGCCGGTCCCAGCACTTCGAAGCCAACGTCGATCAATGCGCGTTCCAGTTCCACGGCAAGAATGTACTCGTCCTCGACGACAAGGACGATCCTGCGTTCAGTTCCGCCGTCGGCAGGTGTGCTCATGGTAGCCCTAAATCGGAAATCTGAATATCGCGGTTAAACCCTGGGCGGCGTAGTTAAGTTCCACGTTCCCGCCAATGTGTGCGGTCGTTCCCTCAATCAGTTCGGTGCCGTACCCTTTGTGCCTTGGCGGCGTTACCGGAGGCCCATTTTCCTCGCGCCACACGCATTTCACGTAAGGCCGGTTCCTTGGGCCACTTTCCACAGACCATTCTACGGACAAACTGCCATCGGGAACGGTCAACGCGCCGTACTTCGCGGCATTGGTCGCCAATTCGTGAAATATCATGCTCATCGAAACGACCTTCGAAGGATTGATCTCGACGGAGGGGCCCTCGCAATGGAGACGTTCTGCGGCATGCTCGCCGACCGATTGCCGAATAAGCTCGTCGAGATCAGCGGTATCGACGGTCGCGGCTATCTCCTGGGCGCGAAGTGTCACTTCAAGCCGCGCCAAGAAGCTGTCGCGGTAGTCGACGCCGGTGCGACCTTCCGCCGGCGTCGCCCTGGCGAGGACCCGCACCACCGAGAAGAGGTTCTTCATGCGGTGCCGCATCTCCGATAGGATGAAGTCATGCTCGGCTTCGTGACGCCGTTGTTCCGTGACATCCTCGAAGATAACGAGGATGCTCATGCTATTGTCGTCGGGATGAGCCAGTCGTCGCGCATCAACGAGGATCGTGCGCTTTCCAATCATGGGAAAGTTGTGCCGTACCTCAAAACCGATGACAGCTGCCGCTTTCGGAATAACTAACTCGATGAGTCGCCGAAGTTCATCAATGTCCCATTGCCCGTTGCCAAGGGTGAAGAAGCTCTCTCCAATGATGTCATCCCGCTCGACCCGGAACGTCTTCAAGAAGGCGTGGTTTGCAGTCGACACACACATGCCTTGATCGAGAACGATAACCGGCTGGGTCATTGTGTCGACAATGCCTTGCGCCTGGACATGTCCGGCCCTCAACAACCGGTAAAGGTCTTCCAACAACATGCAAAATTCCTTCGGTAGCGCGCTGCGGTCATGGTCGATAATTAATACCGCGAGCCAACCCGGCAAGGGACAGATGCCATTGGCCGCATGACCGCTTGTGACGAGATTTTCGCAAGCAGTCGACCCACGCGAACAAGCGCAACCCGAGATTTTAACGACGCCTTTTAGCCGGCGCCCCTCAGGGTCTGCGGCCTCATAGTCAATCTCGCGTGGGACGATGTGCCTGCCGTCCCGCTTTTGATCTCATCCGACCGACGCCGGCGGAGAAGAGCGCAGATTTCGCCCGCCGCGTCACCCGCCCGCGGCATCGAGCAAGAACGTTCTTAACTTGCAGGGGGCAGGTGGCGGCACTGACGCTAGGTGTTCGACGGCGAAAATCGACAGGTGCGCCTCGCGCATTTCGGCCGGCTTGCAATTGCTCCGCGACGCCGCCGAGAAAGTGAAGTTCTCACCGCGTGTGGTAAGTGGCGCACCTTGGCGGATCTCGACGGCGATGAAATAGTGGGTCGCATTCATCTCGGCCAGTCGATTTCCTATCGCATCGTGGGAGAGCGATTGACAACGGCAGCCTCAAACGCAAAGGGCGCCAGGAGGCGCCCCAACTTTCAGAGCAAGGAACGGCCTTTTAGCTGCCGAGGCCGTCGAAGAGTGCGGTAGAGAGATAGCGTTCGGCAAAGGACGGAATGATCACGACGATGTTCTTCCCGGCATTCTCCTCGCGGATGCCGATTTTGATCGCGGCCATCAGTGCCGCGCCGGAGGAGATGCCGACCGGCACACCTTCTAGCTTGGCGACCTCGCGGGCAAGTTCCAGCGCCTCAGGGCTGCTCACAGTGACGATTTCGTCGTAGATATGTGTGTCGAGGATTGCCGGCGCAAAGCCTGCGCCGATGCCCTGGATCTTGTGCGGCCCCGGCTGTCCGCCGGAAAGAACCGGAGATTCCGCCGGCTCGACGGCGACGACCTTGAGGCCGGGCTTCTTCGATTTCAGCACTTGGCCCGCGCCCGTAATGGTGCCGCCGGTGCCGACGCCGGAAACCAGGATATCGACCGCACCGTCGGTGTCATTCCAGATTTCCTCGGCTGTCGTGCGGCGATGGATTTCCGGATTGGCCGGGTTTTCGAACTGCTGGGGGATAATGGCGTCAGGGAGGGTCGCCGCCAGCTCCTCGGCCTTGGCGATCGCCCCCTTCATTCCCTTGGGACCTTCGGTGAGAACGAGTTCGGCGCCGAGCAGCGCCAGCATCTTGCGGCGCTCGATGGACATGGTTTCCGGCATCGTCAGGATCAGTTTGTATCCCTTGGCAGCCGCGGCAAAGGCCAGCGCGATACCGGTATTGCCCGATGTCGGCTCGATCAGCGTCGTCTTGCCGGGTGAAATCTTGCCCTGCGACTCCAGCGACTCGATCATTGCGACGCCGATACGGTCCTTCACGGAAGCGATCGGATTGAAGAACTCCAGCTTGGCGAGGAGGTTGGCCTTGACGCCCTTCGCCTTGGCGAGCTTGTCGAGCCGCACGATCGGCGTGTCACCGATGGTTTCGGTGATCGAGGAATAGATGCGGCCGCGGCCCGGTTTCTTCGACATGAGGCTCTCCCTTGGTGAAATGTGCGGAGAGAATAGGGTCAAAGACGGATGGAGGCCAGTGCGGCTTCATCCGCCAGACGCGGTCAGGCGAGAAAAAATCCTTTAGGAACTAGGCTTAGCCGAATGAATTTTTCAGGCCGCGCGGGTGGCAATGAAGGCTGCTGTGCCGGCGAGAATACCTGCGGCCGTCTTGTTCAGCGCCGCCAGCGCACGCGGCTGCTTGAGCATCAGCCGGGCGCGTGACGCAAGCAGCATATAGGGTATCAGAACCACCAGCAGGACGACGAAGGTGGTCGCCAAAAGGACGCCATATTCGCGAAGCCCGATGCTGTTGATGTCGATCAACGTCGGCACCAGTGCGACGTAGAAAAGCATGGTTTTGGGATTGCCGAGCGTCACCAGCAGGCCGGACAGGAAGCTCATGCCGACATTGCTCGCCTTCTTGGCTGCGATGTGCTGGGGCAGCAGCCCGGCCGTCCAGAGCTTGTACGCGATGTAGCAGAGATAGAGCGCACCGGCGATCTTGATGACAATGAAGACTTCGGTGAACGTTTGTGCCACGAAGGCAAGCCCGAGAATGACGGCGGTGAGATAGGTCATATCGCCAAGCACAAGGCCGAGGCCCATGAAAAACGTCTCGCGAAAACTCGAGCCGAGCGCACGGGCGACGATCGCCGTGATGCCCGGTCCAGGAATTGCCGCCGCAATAAAGAGCGCCGCTGCGTATGCGAAAAGGGCGGTAAACGACATGACATGAGCTCCTGCTTCAGTCGCCTTCTACGCCTCGGCCCCATTGGTTTCAAGCATCCGAGTTCTGTCGCCGGGTTGCGCTTGCCGCTATTGACGCTCGCGATTGTGGTTCTAGTTCCAAGGCGGTGATTACGGCTGGTGGAAGCTGACAATCGAAGGCGATCTCTGCTCCGACACCTGCCAATGTCCGCCGCTCGCCAAAGGAGGAGACACCCGATGAGCCCCACCGCAGCCGAAAAGCGCAGACTCGCCCCGCTTGCCACACCGACGGATCTGAAGAGCAATGCCATTCAGGATATCTCGGCCGCTCTGGCCGCGCTGCTGGCTGATGTCTTCGCGCTCTACATCAAGACGAAGAATTTCCATTGGCATATGTCGGGACCGCATTTCCGCGATTACCATCTCATGCTCGACGAGCAGGCCGAGCAGATCTTCGCCACGACGGATGCGATTGCCGAGCGCGCCCGCAAGATCGGCGGTACGACGCTGCGCTCAATCGGCCATATCGGCCGCCTGCAGCGCATCAACGACAATGACGCCGACTATGTCACGCCGGAGGACATGCTGGCGGAATTGCGCGACGACAACAAGCAGCTGGTATCGCTCTTGCGCGAGACGCACGATGTCTGCTCCGAGCATAATGATTTCGCCACCACGAGCCTGCTGGAAGTCTGGATTGACGAAGCCGAGCGCCGCACCTGGTTCCTGTTCGAGACGACGCGGCAGTCGAAGTAGCTTCGCTGGCAATGATCAGCCCGCCCGCGCGCGCAACAGCTGCGCAGGCGTCCAGCCGAGGTTCATGCCTGCCGCGGCGACAAGGATGACGGCTGCACCGACCAGTTGCAGGGGCTGCAACGCATGTCCGAAAGCTACCCGGTCCACAAGGATCGCGGCGATCGGATAGATGAACGACAGCGCCCCTGTCAGATGGATCGGCAGCTTCTGGATCGCGCCGTAGAGCAGCACATACATCAGCCCGGTATGTACGACACCCATGGTGATCAGGATCGACCACGACTGACTGTCCCCGGGCAGGTCAGAGAAATTCATGGTCGGCAGCAGCATCAGCACGCCGGTGGCAACCTGGATCAGCGCGATAAGATGTGGCGGCGTGCCTTTCAGCCGTTTCGCTGCGAGCGCCGCGAGGGCGTAGAAGAACGCGGCGCCGAGTGCCAGCAGGATGCCGAGGCCGTAACCCTCGTGCCCGCCCGCGGTGGCCGGCTTTGCTTCGACGATAGCCGCCATGCCGGCAAAGGCCAGAGTCAGCCAGAACAGCTTTGTGGCGGTGATCCTTTCGCCAAGAAACAAGGCGCCCAGCGCAAGCAGCATGAAGGGTTGCGTGTTATAGACGGTCGTCGCGATCGAAATGGATGCATGGCTGTAGGATGCAAAGAGCAGCAACCAGTTGAGAACGATGGCGACGCCGCCGAAGACAGCGATGCCCGCCGATTTCAAGCTGATGATGCCCGGACGCAAAAGCCCCATACCGGCGCAGACGACGAGCAGGCTGACTGCGCCAAAGAGGCAGCGCCAGAACACCACGCCACTCACCGGTTGACCCGACATCACTACGAACCAGCCGATTGTCCCCGATATCAGCATTGCCGCGGTCATCTGGGCGGTGCCGGTGCGAATCTCGCCATTCATCACGTCTCTCCATCTCGATGGAGAAAGATTATTGTGGTCGCGCCGCAATTTATATAGGTTGCATGAGGTTGATCGTGTCAATGACCTATCATTGTGAGGAGTAATGTCTATTTTGGCTAATGATAATGTTATCGACGATGTCGATCGGCGAATATTGGAAGCACTGGCCGAGAATGCGCGCATCTCGTTGAAGGAGCTGGCGCAGGCTGGCGGGCTGTCTTCGCCCAGCGCCGCCGAACGCCTCCGTCGCCTGGAAGAGCGCGGGATCATCGCCGGTTTCACCATCGATATCGACGCCACGGCACTCGGATATCCGCTACAGGCGATCGTGCGGGTTCGGCCGCTGCCGGGGCAGCTGCATGTCGTTCAACGGATCATCCAGGACACGCCTCAGTTCGTCGAGTGCGACAAGGTCACGGGCGACGATTGCTTCATTGCCCGGCTTGTCGTTTGCTCGATGGCGGAGCTCGACACGATCCTCGATAAGGTGGCGGAGAAGGCCGAAACAAGCACCTCGATGGTCAAGGCATCGCCGGTCAAGCGTCGTCTGCCACCGCTCTCACGGCAGCAATAATCAAAAATCGGCCATCGGGGAGAGCATGGCCGGTCGATCGAATGCGATGGCCCGGGGCGCACGGATCATGAGATGCGTGTAGCTTTCGAGGGGTTGTGCCTGCCCACTCCACCCGAGCTTGTCAGGGCAAAACAGCACATCGACGACTCCCGCGTCGATATCGAGCGCTGCGATGATTGTGGCAAGCGAAGGGATATCGGCGCCGACGACGTCGAGCAGCCTGAAATGTCCCGGCGCTTCCATCTTCCACGCAACTGCCGCCTGTTCCCGTCTCAGCCAACTGATCCTGACGCCGGGATCGAGCTGCGTGTTGATCAGAAACATCGCGGCGCTCTCACGCACGGCGAGCACGTCCGAGACTGGTTCACGTGTCTTCAGGGCGGCCCGCAATAGTTCGAGATCTGTCTTAGTGAGCGGATCGAGATGTCGGGCCGGCAGCTGCGCCTTCGACGCAACCGGCGCGTTGCCGGAATAAGCATGCAGCGAAAGCGAGCGGAATCCGTAAGGTTCATATAGCGCCGGTTTATCCGTGTAGAGGACGATCGCTTCGAAGCCTTTCTCCTCGCACCAGGCGAGCGCCTTTTGGGTCAGGTCGCGATAGAGGCCAAGTCCGCGCCAGGGCGGCCGAACCGCACCGGATTGGAATGCGGCGGCATTCACCGTGCGGCCGTTGATGACAAGCGGCATGGCGAAGGCCGAAAGATTGGCAGCAAGCCGGCCATCAGCGGCAAACCAGCCGAATGGCATGCTGCTCGGGTCGGGCCTGCCCATTTGCTGCAGAGGGCCGATGTCGATGTCGAACGTGTCTTTCAGGAGATCGACCAGCGCCTGCCAGGCCTTGAGATCGTCGAAATAATCGCGACGGAAGGTTAGGCCGGAATGATCGATGTCCTTGGAGCTCATACTCCGGTTGATCCGAAGCCGCCTGCGCCGCGTGCGGTGGCGCTCGCCTCGGAAATCTCTGAGATATGTGCCTGGATCGCCGGGGCAATCACCATTTGCGCGATGCGCATGCCTCTGGTGATCTCGAACGGCCCCTCGCCGAGATTGACCAGTAGAACCTTGACTTCGCCGCGGTAGTCGCTGTCGATTGTTCCGGGTGTGTTGAGACAGGTGATGCCGTGCTTGAAGGCCAGCCCGGAGCGCGGACGCACCTGGCCTTCGTATCCCTCGGGAATTTCGAAGATAAAGCCAGTTGGCACTAGCGCGCGCTTTCCGGCCTCGATGATCATCGGCGCACCTGCGTCAACGGCGGCGCGCAGGTCCATGCCGGCCGCCCCCCTGCTTTCGTAGGCGGGGAGATCGAGATCCTGGCCGTTGGCGAGGCGGATGATGTTGAGCGTCGGGCGCGTATCGGTATTGATTGTCATGGGGCATTAGTTTGCGTCCGAAGCGCCAAGGTCAATTGCAATGCCGGGCTTTAATCGCTAGATACGCCGCAATTCCACAGGATTCACATCATGGCTGAAAGTCTCGCCGAGGCGGTCTCCCGCCGCCGCACATTCGCTATTATCGCGCACCCGGACGCGGGTAAGACCACGCTGACCGAAAAGCTGCTGCTGTTCGGCGGCGCCATTCAGCTTGCCGGCGAAGTCAAGGCAAAGAAGGATCGCATGCAGACGCGCTCCGACTGGATGAAGATCGAGCGCGAGCGCGGCATCTCAGTCGTCACCTCGGTGATGACGTTCGAATACAACGACAACGTTTTCAACATCCTCGACACGCCCGGCCACGAGGACTTCGCGGATGACACCTACCGCACGCTGACGGCCGTCGATGCTGCGGTCATGGTGATCGACGCCGCCAAGGGTATCGAGCCGCGGACGCTGAAGCTGTTCGAGGTCTGCCGTATGCGCGACATTCCGATCATCACCTTCATTAACAAGATGGACCGTGAAAGCCGCGATCCTTTCGAAATCCTGGATGAGGTCGAGGAAAAGCTGGCGCTCGATTGCGCGCCGGTCACCTGGCCGATCGGTCGCTCGAAGACCTTCTGCGGCACCTATCATCTGGCGAACAACGAGGTGCGCGCCTCCGACACGCAGGAGATCATGACCAAGGTCACCGATCCCGAGATGGTGTCCCACCGCCTGCCGGAAAACGAGCGCGACGCCTTCGTCGAGGAGACGACGCTGGCGATCGAGGCCTGTAAACCCTTCGACAAGAAGGCCTTCCTGGAAGGCCATTTGACGCCCGTTTTCTTCGGCTCGGCGCTGCGCAATTTCGGCGTTCGCGACCTTATCGATGCGCTCGGCGAGTTCGCCCCGCCACCACGCGATCAGGTCGCCGACATCCGCACCGTGCAGGCAACCGACAACAAGATGACCGCCTTCGTCTTCAAGATCCAGGCGAACATGGACCCGAACCATCGCGACCGTATCGCCTTTGCCCGCATCTGCTCCGGCAAGCTCGAGCGCGGCATGAAGGCGAGGCTGTCGCGCACCGGCAAGCAGCTTGGCCTCACCGCGCCGCAGTTCTTCTTCGCCTCGCAGCGTCAGCTTGCCGACACGGCCTATGCCGGCGATGTCGTCGGCATTCCCAATCACGGCACACTGCGCATCGGCGATACGCTGACGGAAGGCGAGTCGTTGGTGTTCCAGGGTGTGCCGAACTTCTCGCCCGAAATCCTGCGCCGCGTGCGCCTTGAAGACGCCATGAAGGCGAAGAAGCTCAAGGAAGCGCTGCAGCAGATGGCGGAAGAAGGCGTCGTTCAGCTGTTCCAGCCGGAGGATGGTTCGCCGGCTATCGTTGGCGTTGTCGGCGCGCTGCAGCTCGATGTTCTCAAGGAACGCCTGATGGCCGAATACGGCCTGCCGGTCTCCTTTGAAATGTCGCGCTTCTCCGTCTGCCGCTGGATTTCCGCCGATCAGCCTGCTGAGCTCGACAAATTCGTGACCGCCCGTCGCGGCGATATCGCGCGGGACCTCGACAACGACCCGGTATTCCTGGCGCAGGACAGCTTCTCGCTTCGCTATGAAGCCGAGCGCTATCCGGCGATCAAGATGGCCGCCCTCAAGGAATATCACGCCATCAAGGCGGCGTGATATTGGATCGGATATAGCGATCTGCCATGATGCCCTTTTGGAGCGTTTCATGGTTCGAGAGAATGAAATCAGAGAAAACGAAGTCGCCGTCGAACTGCCGCCGGCGACCGATGCCGGTCTGGTGTTCATCGGGCGTATTCTGACGCCCTGGACCTCGCGCAGGGAGACGCCGCGCCAGGGACGGCACGACGGTCCGCTCTGCAGGATCGAGATTTTCGAACCGTGGAAGCAGGCCCTCCAAGGTGTGGAGGCCTTCGAGCGGCTGGAAGTGCTCTATTGGCTGGATCGATCGCGGCGCGACCTCGTTCTGCAAAGCCCGGCCAACAGCGGGAAGGTGCATGGCACCTTTTCTCTCCGCTCACCGGTGCGGCCAAATCCGATCGGTACCTCGATCGTCAAGCTGGAAGGGGTCGAAGGTGGCGTCTTGCTGGTTCGCGGATTGGATTGCCTTGACGGTACGCCGCTTCTCGATCTGAAGCCGGACCGTACGCTGTTCAAGCCGATAGCGCCGCCGCAGCCCGGAGATTTCCAGACCGGCGACGACGCGGTGCATTATTGCAAGAAAGCCTGACGATCAGTCGACGGCGATCATGACATTCGGGCACTGTCGCAGCTGGAGCCTCCGCCGCAATCTCACTCGCCACGCGGATAGCGCTGGCCTTCCTCCAGCACGTTCAGGTCCATGTGATTGCGCATGTAGCGCTCGGAAGCCCGCTGCAGCGGCTGATAATCCCAGGGATAGTAAGCGCCGTTCCGCAGCGCCTCGTAGACCACCCAGCGGCGGGCCTGGCTTTCGCGCACGGCGGCATCGAAATTCTGCAAGTTCCAGCGTCTCTTGGCCTGGGCCGTGAGCCCCGCGAGAACATCGGCATATCCCGCATCGCATGCGAGGTTGTTCAATTCTCTTGGGTCGGCCTCGAGATCGAACAGCATCGGCGGGTCTTTGTCGCAGAGCGTCAGCTTGAAGCGACCGTCCCGCAGACAGACGAGCGGGGCTTCCGACCCCTCGGCGGCATATTCCATCGGCACCGGACCACGACCGCCGGTGCCAGTTGCGAGTGGCGTCAGGTCCTCGCCATCCGTCCACGGAGCCAGCTTGGCAATGTCGATACCCGCCAGCGCCGCGAGCGTCGGCGTCACGTCGAGCGTCGAGACCGGCTGCTGTATGAAAGCCGGTGCCCAGCCCGGCGCCGCGATCGTCAGCGGCACCCGCGACGAACCATCGAAGAAGCACATCTTGAACCAGAGGCCACGGTCGCCGAGCATGTCGCCGTGGTCGGAAACGAAAAGCACGATCGTATTGTCCGCCATCCGCCCGCGATCGAGGACATTGAGGATTTCGCCGATCTTGTCGTCGATGTAGGAAATATTGGCGAAGTAGCCCTGGCGTGCGCGCCGGATCTGCTTCGGCGTGATGTCGAACGCATCATAGTCGCAGGCCTTCAACAGGCGCTGGGAGTGCGGATCCTGCTGGTCGAAAGGAATAGCATCGACATCAGGATCGAGAGCAGGGGAATTCTCGTACAAGTCCCAATATTTGCGGCGCGCGACATAGGGATCGTGCGGGTGAGTGAAGCTCACCGTCAGGCACCAGGGGCGTTCGTCGTGACGGCGCGACAGGTCGTAAAGCTTGCGGGTCGCGTTGTAGGCGACCTCGTCGTCATACTCCATCTGGTTGGTGATTTCGGCAACACCGGCACCCGTGACCGAGCCGAGATTGTGGTACCACCAGTCGATGCGCTCGCCGGGCTTGGTGTAGTCGGGCGTCCAGCCGAAATCGGCGGGGTAGATATCGGTGGTCAGGCGTTCCTCAAAGCCATGCAACTGGTCCGGGCCGACGAAATGCATCTTTCCCGACAGGGCCGTGTGATAACCCGCCGCGCGCAAATGATGCGCGAATGTCGGGATATCGGATGCGAATTCGGCGGCGTTGTCATAAACGCGAGTCCGGCTCGGCAGCTGCCCCGACATGAAGGATGCACGAGCCGGCGCGCAAAGCGGACTTGCCGTATAGGTGTTGGCAAAGCGTACCGAGCGCTCCGCCAAGGCTTTCAGATGCGGCGCATGAAGGAAATCGGCCGGTCCGTCGGGAAACAACGTGCCATTGAACTGATCGACCATCAGAATGAGAATATTCGGGCGCGCCATGCATGTCGTCCTTGGGTTCGGGATCGGGAACTTAGCCGCGTCTGCGGAGCCATGCCAGTCCGCCTCGACCGGAAGGCGCGACAGGAATCTCGGCCTCATCTCGCATATGCCATTTGATTGCTTTATTGATTATCGATATCGAATGACCTGTGAAGCTGGCATTTTTTGATATCCCCTCTAAGGATTTTTTATGGAAAGCCGCCGCGTCGAGCTTGGTTGGATGCGCTTATTCGCTGAAATCGGAAAGGCCGGTAGTCTGTCGGCCGCGGCAGGCGTTCTCGGCCTGACGCAGCCTGCCGTCAGCTATCAGATCCGCCGACTGGAGGAACAACTTGGCGTCAGTCTGCTGAAACGACAGCATCGCGGCGTTGAGTTGACGCCGGAAGGCCAGCGCCTGCTCGATGTTGTGGCAAGAAGCGTCAGCGAAATCGACGAGCTGGCGCGGCGCTTCCGTAGTGAAGCGGACAGGCCAACGATACGACTGCGCACGGACTTTGCGTTTTCTTCGCTCTGGCTGATCCCACGGATGCACGCGTTTCGCACGCTTTACCCGGATGTCGACATTCAGATTGTCGCGACACAACGAACGGAGAAAGGTCGTTCTAACGACGGCGATGTTGCCGTGGTTTTTGGTCGGCGATCGGAGTTCGATCGCGGCGCGGTTCTGCTCTTGCCGGAAAAGGTCGCGCCGGTCTGCACCCAAGGCTTCCTTGATCGCTACGGCCTCCTCTCAACGCCTGATGACCTTGCGCGGGCGCGTTTGATACATCTCGACACCGAGGAACCGTCGCCCTGGTTCGACTGGCGGCACTATCTAGCGGAGCTCGGTGTCCGTCGCGATAGTCAGGCGGGGCAGGGGGACCTAAGCTTCAACACCTACTCGCTGGTGGTGCAGGCGGCGATTGGCGAACAGGGCGTCGCCATTGGATGGATGGGGCTCGTCGACTCGCTGCTCGCGACCGGCATGCTGAAGACCGCTGGTCCCGCACTGGAAGCGCCCGATCGGGGCTATTGGCTACTCCCACCACGCGCGCGCGACGCCCAGAGTGATCTGCTTGCGAAGTGGCTGATGGCAGAGGCCGGCATCGCGTGATGCTGCCCGCCCTCAAGCGACGAGGTCATCGAGGAAATCTTCGCACCAGCGCGATACGTCGTGCACCAGCAGGTGATCCATCATCCGCTGCCAACGTTCCTGGCGTTCCTCAAGCGGCATATTCAAAGCCCGTGCCAGCGCGTTGGCTGTTCCCTCGATGTCGTAGGGATTGACCAACAAGGCGCCGTTCTTCAGCTCGCGGGCCGCGCCGGCGAAGCGGGAGAGCACCAGCACGCCGGGATCCTCGGGGTCCTGGGCAGCGATATATTCCTTTGCAACGAGATTCATGCCGTCACGAAGCGGCGTGACCAATCCGACCTTTGCCAGGCGGTAAAGACCGGCGAGGATCGGGCGGCTGACCGAGCGATTGATATAGCGGATCGGTACCCAGTCCACCGTCCCCAGCGCA
The DNA here is from genome assembly GCF_002211365.1 of Rhizobium sp. R711. GTDB lineage: Bacteria > Pseudomonadota > Alphaproteobacteria > Rhizobiales > Rhizobiaceae > Rhizobium. Next base: position 787,972 of record NZ_LOKZ01000001.1, read on the forward strand.
CCGTTCACCCGGCCAGCCTGCTCAGCGACGGTGCGTTGCATCTGTTCGTATTCAGGCACTTCCGAGCGGGATTTCGGTGTGATCTGGAGATAGGTCACCTTCCGCTGATGAGCCGGATTATTGAGGATGAAACGCTCGAAGGCATCGAGGCGCTGCGTGATGCCCTTGGAGTAGTCCAGCCGATCGACGCCGATGATGAGGTCGCGGTCCCTGATGCTCTGCCGCGCCCTCTGCACCAGATGGTGGCTGCCGGCCTTCTTGGCGAATTCGGCGAATGCGGCCGTCTCGATGCTGATGCCATAGGCCCCCCCCTTGAAAACCTTGTCGTTTGCCGTGAACCGGCCGTCCCCAATCGCATCGCCCATGTCCTCGCGGCGAAGGCACCCGGCAAAGTTTTCGAGATCATGGTCCGTCTGAAAGCCGACGAGGTCGTAGGCTGCCAGACCATGCATAATCTCCTCGTGAACCGGCATGGTATAGAGCACATCCGCCGGCGGCCAGGGAATGTGCAGGAAGAAGCCGATGCGGTTCTTGAAGCCCATTTGCCGTAGTTCGGCGGCCAGCGGGATCAGATGGTAGTCATGCACCCAGATGATGTCGTCCGGCCGCAGCAGCGGCGCCAGTCGATGCGCGAAGAACCGGTTGACGCGGAAATATCCCGCCATCTCCTTGCGGCCGTATTCCGCAAGATCCAGCCGATAGTGACAGATCGGCCAAAGCACGCGATTGGCGAAGCCGTAGTAGTATTCCTCGACGTCCTTGCCGGTAAGATCGGTCAGGGCGTAGGTAATCTTGCCCTCTTCCGTCAGGGACAGCGGGCCCGGCTCGTCGTTTCCGCTCGACTTTCCGGACCAACCCATCCAGATACCGCCCCGTTCCTCGAGTGCCGCCTTCAGCGCCACCGCCAGTCCGCCGGCGGTGGCTGCGCCCTCCTTTGTCGGGGCTGGCACGCGATTGGAAACAATGACGAGACGGGACACAAAAATTCCTTTCCTGGGAGGGGCAGCACGTCGTGCTTGGGATCAAACGGCGAACTGCGCGATCAGTTCCCGCACCGCCGACGCGGAAGGCAACGTCAGCGTGGCGGCGGTTTCAGACGGCGAGCCGACCCGAACGGAGTGGCCGCCGTGGCGGTTGGCGACGCGAAACATCGCCTCGTCCGTGACGTCGTCACCTATGGCGATCGGACGCCTGCCGGCAAAGGGCGGCATCGACAGAAACACCTCAACGGCGTGACCTTTGTCGGCGCTGGCCGGTCGGATTTCGAGAACCATCTTGCCTCGCTGCAAGGTCCAGTTCGCTCCGGCCCTGGATAGCAGTCGCTCCATGATCGGCTCGACCTGCGCCTGCCTCTCCGGCGCCAGACGGTAATGGGCGGCGACGGCCGCTCCCTTGTCTTCCACAAGCACGCCTTCCAGGCCTTCGGTCTCCTTGCGGAGATCCGTCTTCAGAGCCTCGAATGCGGCTGTTGTCTCGGCCTTGGCGACTTTGCCGTCGGGTCGGCGCAGTTGGGCGCCGTGCAAGCCGGCGATCGGAAATCGGAATGGCGAGAACAACTCGTCGGCATAGGCGAGTGCCCGTCCTGTAACCAAGGCAAGCGCTCCGCCGAGCCTCTGCGACGCGGCATCGAGCGCCGTCGGCAACCACGGCGGAACGACGATCGCATCCGGCATGTCGGCGAGGTCGAGCAAGGTCCCATCGATATCCAGAAAGAGAGCGCAATCTAGAAGGGAGGACGAAAGAGCGCTCAGCAATTCCATCTGCGCTGACGCCGGCTTCGGCACCGTGGCAGGAAATGGCTCACCGGGGTATGACATGGTGTCTTACCTATGTCGGTATCCAGCGAAGGCAACCCGAGTGATCAAATGTTGCGAGGAAATCTCAGATTTCCTCGTGCAATCCCGAAAGCAAGCGCACGTTCACTCAGCTGGCATTGCGGCGGAATGCCCTAAGAAAGCCTTGGCATCGGCCGTGAACGCTGCGCGCTGATCTGCTCGCGTATAAAACATGTGGCCGCCTCGATAGACTTTCAGCGCCACGCGTTCACCGGCAAGCGAAGGTGGCAGGTGATCAACGACATAACGGCTGACACCATAGGGCGTGACGAGATCGCTGTAGCCGTGGGCGATCAGCAGGCGGAATTTCGGATTGGAGGCGAGGAGCTGGCGGATGTCGTCTGTGACGCTCGCCTGCAGCCTCGAGCCGCCGCCGCGCTCGCCCCATTCCCACCTGCGGCCGATATCGGAGTCCAGCAGCGAATAGGTCATTTCGGTTTTGAAGCTGAGTTCATTCCGTGCGTAGTCGGCAAAGGCTCCGCCATAGGCTCGGGTGAAGCCGTCGAGGATCGCATCGTCGCCACGGTCGGAATCTGACTCCGGATAAGGATCGGGCGTCGAGAACGCCGCGTCGTAAGGGCTGACAACTCGGCCGTCCTGGCCTGATTTCTTGGCATAAGCATTACCGAGGAAGCCGCGGTTCTTCGCCACGACATCTTCGGGAATGCCGGTCATGCCGGCAATCCTCCCGTAGAAGGCTTTGGCCGCGTCACCGGTCGGTGCAGGGCCGGCGAGCGTCGTGAGATAGTCGCCAAGCGCAAATTTCTCCACTTCTCTTTGCCGTGTTTCATCAAACGCGTTGCGTCTGTCCATGTTCGCTGCGGCAAGCGACGGGAATTCGAGTGCCGCGCCAAGTGCAAACTGATCGGCATTGAACATCAGTTGCCCCTCGAGCAGCGGCGAAAGCATGATCGCGCCGGAGATGATGATGCCCTGGCTGTCCTTTAGAGCGCCAGCCACCTTGGCGGCGCGAAAGCCGCCATAGCTCTCGCCGAGAAGATACTTGGGCGAGCCGGATCGGTTGTTGTGTGCGACATAAAGAGCGATCGCCTTTGCGATGCTCTCCGCGTCGGAATTGACGTTGTAGTATTTGGAGGCGTCGTCGGCCTTGGCGGTCCGGCTCCAACCCGTTCCGATCGGGTCGATAAAAACAAGATCGGTAAAGTCGAGCCAAGTGTGCGGGTTGTCGATCAATCTTGCGTCGGCCCCGTCGTCGCCTTTCGGGCCGAAATCGAGGACACGCGGCCCCATAAGGCCGAGATGCAGGAATGCCGACGCCGCACCCGGGCCGCCGTTGAAGGCAAAGGTCAGCGGGCGGTCGGGGGCGCCGTTCTTGGCGACATAGGCCGTGTAGAATATGGCGCCTGTTTTGGTGCCGTCTTGTGCGAAGAGGTCAAGCGTCCCGGCTGTGGCCACATAGTCGAGGGGCCGGTCGCCGAGCTTTATTGTGTGGTGGGTGACCGAGTCATCAGGCAGCAACTTCAGCACGCCCGGTGAGGCTTGTGTGCTAGGTTCGTCCCGACCGTCCTGCGACATAGCAGGAGCCAGCGGCGCAAGCAGCGCTATTGCAAGCAGAATGGCGGACAGGAAACGCAAGACTTCTCCTCCAGCAGAAGCGGCATGGGAGGCGTCAACCTAGCATCGCGCGATTGGGGAGGAAATCAACAGATGGTGAGGCGGACGTCAGTCCGCCTTCTCAATCGTGCGCGCATTCACATATTGCGCCCGACCAGCGTTCCAGCCATTGATGGCGGCGCCGGCACCAAGCACCACGAAAAGCACCGCCGACCATGCAAAGCTGCCGGTCCAGCTCCGGATGAGCCCGACCACGAGCGGACCGATCGCAGCAAGCAGGTAGCCGACGCACTGCGCCATGCCCGAAAGGTGGGCGGCCACATGCGGATCGCGCGAGCGCAGCACGATCGTCGTCATGGCGACAGCGATCAGGCCGCCCTGACCGATGCCCTGCAGCACGGCCCAGACCCAGACGGTTGAGAGCGGCGCAAACAGCAGGCCGAACAATGCAACGACGGCAACGGCGCAAAGCGACGCGTTGATCACGCGCTGATCCTTGCCGCGTACCGCGACCTGCGGGGCAACCAAGCATGCCGCGGCCTGAACCATTACCGATACTGAAACGATCGCTCCGGCGGTAACAGCGTCAACCCCGCGCTCACGCAGGATCGGAACGAGCCAGCCGAAGACACAATAGGCCAGGGCTGATTGCAGCCCCATAAAGAGCGTGACCTGCCAGGCCAGGCGGTCGCGCCAGAGCCCTTGGACGGAAAAGCCGCCGCGCTTGACCTGATTTTTGGTGGACAGCACTTGCGGCAACCAGATGATCGCGACGATCAGCGCAGGTAGTCCCCATCCTGCCAGCGCACCGGAGAGAGAGCCGCCGAGAATGCGCTCGAGCGGCAGCGTAAAGCCCGCGGCGCTTGCCGCGCCGGCGCACAGTGCCATCGTGTAGAAGCCGGTCATCAATGCGGCACGATCGGCAAAGTCACGCTTGACCAGGCCCGGCAGCAGCACGTTCCCGACAGCGATGCAAGCGCCGGCGAGAGCGGTGCCGGCGAAGAGCAGCGGAATCGAGGAAAAGCCACGCAGCGCTGTCCCAAGCGCCAGCAGAACGAGCACGCCGAGAAGCGTGCGCTCTGCGCCGATCCGCTGAGCAAGCCGCGGCGCCAGTGGCGAGAAGGCGCCGAGGCAGACGACGGGCAGCGTGGTCAGCAGGCTGGCGCCGAGCGACGAGAGGCCGAGTTCGGTCTTGATTTCGGGCAACAGAGCGGAGGCACTGGAAAAGACAGGACGCAAATTGAAAGCAATCAGAACAAGGCTTGCCCCGAGCAGAAATCGCACCGCGGTGCTACTGCCAACCGGCGGTTGCGGCTGCGGGACGCTATCGGCTTCGGCGTCGATAAGCTGTTCGTCCGCCAGATCGTAGGCGTAGGCGGAATCCTGAAGGGGTGTTGTCATGAATGAAGCATCCGGTCGAGAGCGCTGATGATGGGGGCCATGAAGCGGCGAACGGCTGCATCGGCCCGTTGCGGATCGCCGGTGGCGATCGCGTCGATGATGTCGGCATGCGCCCGCATATCAGGTTCGGGAATCTCGGCATCCAACGTCGCCTCAATTGTTTCGGCAATCGAGGCGGAAAAGAACTGATAGATTTCGATCATCGCGCGGTTGGCGCTGGCAGCAATAATCGCCTTGTGGAAGGCAAGATCTCGTTCGACGAAGGCGCTCTTGTCGCCACCTTCGAAATTGCCTCGCTTGGCGAGAAGTACCCGTAACTCCGCAATGATCTCAGGGGTTTGTCGTACCGCCGCCAGTCTCGCGGCCTCAACATCGAGCGCGCATCGGGCTTCGAAGAGGTCGCGCAGACCAGCGCGGCGCGCCATCGTGAGCGGCAGCCTCGTATCCGTGGTCGAGAGCACGTAGGTTCCAGAGCCTTGGCGCGTCTCGAGCAGCCCTTGCGACACCAGCACCCGCACCGCCTCGCGGACAGTGCCGCGACTGACGGAGAGCATGGACGATAGCGTTGCCTCGTTGGGCAATTTCTCGCCAACGGCCCACCGCTTTTTCAGAATGTCGGCGCGGATTGCCTCAATGGCCGTGTCCGCAAGCTTCGTTTTTGCAAGTGGTTCCATCGCCCGTATTCGTAAGGTCATCTGATGACTTTACGAATACTCCCGGAGTATGGCCTTCGTCAATGCAGTGCTGAAAATGGAAAAGGGCCGCGTGAAGCGACCCTTTCCATGAGTTCTGGCCCTGTAAATGGCCGGACCGTCAAAGCGATCCCAGGAAGGTTGGCTTAGAGCGAGGGCTGCCTCGCTTTCATCACCACTTCCATGCCTTTTACGAGGTCTGAAATCTCATTAGACATTGGATCACCTTCCTTTCGTTCTGTTGTAGATGAGAAGAAGGTAGGATGATTCGCCCGCGATGCAAGAAAAAATCCCGACCAAGGTCTCGCCACAACTTTCGGGCTACGCGATTTCATCTCCGCGCCGCTGGCAATACTGCAATGTTTACAATGGTATATTGCCGTATTGCATCGAAGTGCGGCTTCAACATCAAGGCCTGTGGATTAAGCCGGCTCAATGTGCTGCTTTGATGAAGGTGCCGTTCTGCAGTTCTCGCATCGCCTGCATGATCTCCTCGCGGGAGTTCATGACGATCGGCCCGTGCCAGGCGACGGGCTCCTCGATCGGCTTGCCTGAGACGAGCAGAAAGCGAATGCCTTCGTCGCCGGCCTGCACGGTTACCTCGTCACCGCTGTCGAAGACGACGAGCGTCCGGTTGCCGGACATATCGCGGATGTTCAACTCTTCACCGTTGACTTCCTTCTCGACACGGACGCCGAACGGCTTGGAGGCGTCGCGGAACGTGCCGGAGCCTGCGAAGACATAGGCAAAAGCGTTGCGGTAGGTGTCGACCGGCAGGCGCTTCTTCTTGCCTGGCGGCACCGAGACATCGAGATAGATCGGTTCGGCTGCCACGCCATCGACCGGGCCTGCCTTGCCCCAGAAGTCGCCGCAGATCACGCGAACGGCCGTGCCGTCGTCATCGACCACAACGGGAATGTCGGCGGATTTGACGTCCTGATAGCGCGGCGCCGTCATCTTCAGCGACGAGGGCAGGTTGGCCCAGAGCTGGAAGCCGTGCATGCGTCCGGCGAAATCGCCCTTCGGCATTTCCTGGTGCATGATGCCGCTCCCGGCCGTCATCCACTGGATGTCGCCGGCGCCCAGCAGACCGCGATTGCCGAGGCTGTCGCCGTGCTCCACCGTGCCGGCGAGCACATAGGTGATCGTCTCGATGCCGCGGTGCGGATGCCAGGGAAAGCCGCGGATATATTCCGCCGGATTGTCGTTGCGGAAATCGTCCATCATCAGGAACGGATCGGTCATCGACGGATCTCCGAAGCCGAAGACGCGATGCAGCTTCACGCCGGCGCCTTCCATGGTCGGAGTTGCAGTGCTCATATGCTTTACGGGACGGATCGACATGGCATCCTCTCGAAGGTTCAACTTGACCGGAAATATAGCCATCGATCCGGCCTCTGCGAAACCAGCGGAGGCGGGAACGCACTGTTCACAAAAGAAGATGCGGCATCGCGCAATGTGATCACGCCAACCGTCAGAAATTTGTCATCTTCTGCTTGCAAGCCACAACGCGGTTCAGATCTTATTAACCATCAGATTCGACAATTGTTGTCGCGTTTCAGCATTTCTTCCGCCTCCAACGGAGCGGATTCCGGAGTGGAAAGAGCATGTGTCGCTGGGCAGCCTATCGCGGAGACCCCCTCTATCTGGAGGAGCTGGTGTCCTCGCCCGCGCACTCCCTGATCGAGCAGTCGCATTGCGCCACCCGGGCCAAGACCCCAACCAATGGCGACGGCTTCGGCATCGCCTGGTATGGCGACCGCCCGGAACCGGGCCGTTATCGCGATACCTTGCCGGCATGGTCCGACTGCAATCTGAAGAGCCTTGCGCGGCAGATCCGCTCACCTTTGTTCCTCGCGCATGTGCGCGCGGCGACGGGTGGCGGCACCCGTCGTGACAACTGTCACCCTTTCACCTTCGGCAACTGGTCCTTCATGCACAACGGCCAGATTTCGGGCTTCGAACGGCTGCGCCGTCCCATGGAGGCCATGCTGGATGACGAACTCTTCACCGCCCGCGGCGGGACGACCGATTCCGAACTGATGTTCCTGCTCGCCCTGCAGTTCGGTCTGCAGCAGACGCCGGTGGCCGCGATGGCGGAGATGATCCGCTGCGTTGAAGGCCTTGCCGAGAAGCTGCTTGGATCGGTGCTGCTGCGCTATACCGCGGCCTTCTCCGATGGCAAGGCGCTCTATGCGATCCGCTACGCGACGGACTGCAAGGCGCCGACGCTTTACGCCTCACCGCTCGGCAAGGGTTATTGCCTGGTGTCGGAACCGCTCAATGATGACGTCGATGCCTGGGCGGAAATCCCGGACGGCAGCGCGGTTACGCTCGGCGACAATGGTCTCGATATCGCACCGTTTCGTCCAGTACAGGCGGTGGCAAGGACCGGCCCGCTGGCGATCACTGCTTGAGTCTTTCGGCAATCATTGCCGCCAGCCTCGTTGCGACCTCTTCCTTCGCAAGATCCGGCCACAGCTCGATGCCACTGTGGGTGACGATCTTCACCCTGTTGCGGACACCGCCCATGATGCCTGTTGCCGGCGAAACATCGTTGGCGACGATGATATCGGCACCCTTACGATCAAGCTTTGCCCTGGCGTTACTCTCGACATCCTGGGTCTCGGCCGCGAAGCCGATCACCAGTTTTGGCCGCATCGTGTGATGGCCGACCGTCTTTAGAATATCGGGATTTTCAGTCAGCGCGAGCGTCGGAATGGATTCGCCCGGATGCTTCTTGATCTTCTGGTCGGCGGCTGATGCAACGCGCCAGTCAGCGACGGCCGCAACCATCACGGCAACATCGGCCGGCAGCGCGGCAAGCACGGCATCCCGCATTTGGTCCGCTCGCTCGACATGGATCACCTTTACGCCGACCGGATCCGGAATGGAGACCGGTCCGGAAACAAGCGTCACATCCGCGCCGAGCGTCGCAAGTGCTGCGGCGATCGCATGTCCCTGACGGCCGGAGGAGCGATTGGCGATGTAGCGCACAGGGTCGATCGGCTCATGCGTTGGCCCGGAAGTGACGATGGCCCGACGACCGGCCAGCGGCTTCGGCCGATCGCTGAGCAAAGTTTCTGCCGCAGCAACGATCTCCAGCGGCTCGGCCATGCGGCCCACACCCGCTTCGCGGCTCTCCGCCATCTCGCCTGGCATGGGTCCGATGAAGCGAATGCGGTCGCCGCGCAGGGTCTCGACATTACGCTTCGTCGCGGGATGCGCCCACATATGCGGGTTCATGGCGGGTGCCGCAAGCACCGGTCGGTCGGTCGCGAGCAGAACGGTTGAGGCAAGATCGTCCGCAAGCCCGTTTGCCAGCTTGGCGAGCAGGTCTGCCGTCGCCGGCGCGATCACGACAAGGTCGCAATCGCGCGCCAGCCGGATATGGCCGACATCCTGCTCGTCCTGCCGTGAGAAAAGGTCGGTGAACACATGGTCGGCAGCAAGCGCGCCGACGGCAAGCGGCGTCACGAACTCTTGGGCGCCCTTGGTCATCAGCGGTCGCACCGACGCGCCGCGCTCCCTGAGCCGCCGGATCAGGTCCAGGCTTTTATAGGCCGCGATCCCGCCTGATATGATGAGGAGGATGCGTTTGCCGCTGAGAACCATGGCTTTTTCCATCGACTATCTGATTGCATCAAACCCTAAGCCTTTGGGGAACAATAAGCAATCGGCACCGGAAGCGTTATCGGTCGCAGTGACAATGCCGCCCTTCTGTGGCATGGAGCGAAGCATGGGGACCATGCGGAGCATCTTGCGCGATCGGGTGTCGGCCAGCGCCGTCGCGCTGTTGTTCGCCTGTCTGCTTTTGATCCAGGGGCTGCTGAGCGGTACTGCCCAAGGTGCCATGGCGGCGTCCGCCGCTGATCCCTTCACCGTCATTTGCTCCTCGGACGGACACGGTTCCGTCAATGATGCCGGACACGGTAATTTGCCGGCGAAGAAAGCGCCGGAATGCCCGTGCGGCACGCTCTGCCGCCTGGCATCTGCAGCCATGCCGGCAATTCTCGGCGGGCAGGCGGGTCCTCTTTATGTCGCGGTCGAGACCGCGATCGACACAACGATCCGAGCGGATGAGGTCGTTTCTCTTGCTCTACGCGGACGAATCGCCGAACCGCGTGCGCCTCCCATCATGGCCTGACGTCGTCGTCGTCCGCCTCCACGCCTGTTGCGCAGAGGTCGATTTTCTTACGTTGGGAGTCCTCCATGTCCGATCTTATTATCGGTCGCGAGAGTGTTGGCGCTTCGGTGCGCTCCGCCTCCGACCTCTACCGCGCTGTCTGGCGTTGGCATTTCTACGCAGGCCTTCTCGTCCTGCCTTTCATGATTACGCTGGCAATCACCGGCGGCCTTTATCTCTTCAAGGATGAGATCGATGCGGCGATCCATTCCGATCTCAAGCGCGTCGCAGTGCAGCCGGGCGTAAACTGCGCAGCGCCTTCAGCGATGGTGGCTGCCGCCCTTGCTGCCCACCCCGGGATCGCGGTCAAGTTCACCGACCCGGCCACGCCCGACGCCTCTGCCGAAATCACCGTCGGCACCGAGGCGGAAGGCAAACTTGCCGTCTACGTTAATCCCTACACCGCTAAAGTGCTGGGTGCATTGCCGGATCGCGGCACCGTCATGTGGACGATCCGCTACCTTCACAGCTTCAAATATTTCGAAAGCTACGCACGCATGCTGATCGAGATCGCCGCCGGATGGTCGATCCTGCTGGTTGCCACGGGCATCTATCTGTGGTGGCCTCGTCGGCAGACCGGGGGCGTTTTTTCCGTTCGCGGCACGCCGAAGCGGCGGGTCTTTTGGCGGGACATGCATGCCGTGACCGGCATCTTCGTCGGCTTCTTCATCGTCTTCCTGGCCATCACGGGCATGCCGTGGTCCGGCATCTGGGGCGGCAAGGTCAATGAATGGGCGAACGGCAATAACTTCGGCTATCCCGCCGGCGTCCGCGTCGCCGTACCGATGTCCGACGAGCACCTCGATCACATTGCCAAGACCTCGTGGTCGCTGGAGCCGGCGCAGGTCCCGCAGTCTCCCGGGCACGCGCATCATGCACAGCCGATCGGTCTCGACGCCGCCGTCGCCACCTTCGACCGTCTTGACCTGCATCGTGGCTACGCCGTCAACATACCGACCACAGCGGATGGCGTGTTTACCGGATCGGTCTATCCCGATGACCTTACCAAGCAGCGGGTCGTACATCTCGACCAGTATTCCGGAACGCCGCTGATCGACATGAGCTACGCCGACTACGGCCCGCTCGGAAAGTCGCTCGAGTGGGGCATCAATACCCATCTCGGCCAGCAATTCGGGCTTGCGAACCAGCTCGTGCTGCTTGCCGCTTGTGCGGCGATCATCCTGCTTGCGGTTTCGGCTGCGATCATGTGGTGGAAGCGGCGCCCGGCGGGCTCGCTCGGCGTCCCGCCTTTACCTGCTGACAAGCGCGTGTTTCGCGGTCTGATCGCGATACTCGCTGTCGGCGGGGTGATCTTCCCGCTCGTTGGCCTGTTGCTCATCGTTATGCTCGGCTTGGATTGGCTCTACATCAGGTGCAGAAAATTACGATCGACCTGACATCGCTGGGAGGCGGACACGCTCGCGTCGCCTCCGGTCGATAGACAGCAGAAGGGCTGCGGATGAGAGGATCCGCAGCCTTTTTCACGCACCTCTGATAGCTGCCCTGTCCTAGAGGTTGCTCATCCCGCCATCGATGACGAGTTCGCTGCCGACGATGTAGGCAGCCTCGTCGGAGGCGAGGAAGATGATGGTCTTGGCAACTTCGCCGGCATCGCCGAAGCGGCCGACCGGGATCTGTGACTGGATCTGCGAAGCCATCGCCCTGGAGTCGGCTTCCGACATGCCGAACTTGCCATAGAGCGGTGTCGCGATCGGACCGGGGCTAACCGCGTTGACGCGAATGCCGCGGCCGATCAGTTCGCCGGAGAGCGTCTTTGCAAGCGTCAGCAGCGCGCCCTTGGTCAGGGCGTAGACGCTTGAGTTCGGCATGCCGATATGGGCATTGATCGACGTGTTGAGGACGATCGAAGCCTGCTTCGAAAACAGCGGCAGCAGTGCCTGGATCAGGAAGAACGGGCCCTTGACGTTGATCGCGATCGACTTGTCGAAGGCTTCCTCGCTCCATTGTTCGAGCGGGCCGAATTCGGCCACGCCGGCATTGACGAAGAGGATATCGAGATGTCCGAAGGCATCCTTGATCGCGCCGGCGACGGTCTTCTGGCCGGCGGCATTGCCGGCATCCGCCTGGATGACCAACGCCTTATCGCCGAACTCGGCGCGGGCCGCCTCGACACTCTTTGCGCTGCTGCCGGTGAGAGCGACACGAGCGCCCTCGGCGATGAATTGACGGGCAGTTTCGAGGCCGATGCCGCTGGTGCCACCAGTGATGAGGGCCGTCTTGTCTTGTAGGCGTGCCATTGTCGTGGGTCCTTGTGATTTGGGCGGGCCAGCGGCCCTTTGATGTCTGGGAGAATGAGACGAAAAGTCGGCTACGATAATCCGCTCTTTCGGAGAGCGTCCACAGTCAGAGCGGATAATCCGTGGCCTCAGGTGCGGGTAATCGATGCGCCACCGTCGACCAGCGAAGCCGTGCCAGTGACGAAGCTGGAGTCGTCGGATGCGAAGTAGAGCACGGAGCGGGCAAGTTCCTCAGGCGCTGCGACACGTTTCAGTGCATGCAGATTGGTGATGAAGCTCTGCTTGTCCTCAGTGTCGTTCATCTCACGATACATGTCGGTGTCGACAGCACCCGGCAGAACCGCGTTGACGCGCACGTTCTTTTGGCCGAACTCGGCAGCGAGCGCCTGCGTCAGGCCGATGAGGCCCGACTTGCTGGCGGCATAAGCGGCGACGCCCGGGAAGGCGAAGCTGTAGCCGACGAAGGTCGAGGTGAAGATGACTGAGCCGCCGCCGTTCTCTTCCATCTGCCCGATCTGGTGCTTGGCAGCCAGAAAAGACGCGGTCAGGTTGATCGTCAGCGCCTCAGCGAAACCAGCCTCCGAAACGCCGGTGCTGGGGCCTGCTTCGCCAAGGATGCCGGCATTGTTGAAGGCAACATCGAGCTTGCCGTAGCGGCCAACCGCGGTAGCAACCAGCGCCTTGTGATAGTCTTCCGAGCGTACATCGCCGGCAACAGCCACGGCCTGTCCGCCAGCTGCTTTGATCTCTTCGACGAGGCTATCAAGTTCGGCCTGGCGGCGCGCGCCGACAACGACCTTTGCGCCTTCGGCGGCAAAGAGCTTGGCGGTTGCACGGCCAATGCCGGCACTCGCGCCGGTGACGATGGCGATTTTTCCATTCAAACGGTTCATTGTTCCATCTCCAGTGGTGGGTTGGGTTGGGATGGCGATTGCCGTCCCTTTCGATGGGCAGAAGATGGCATTTTCCATTCGTTCGGATTAGTCTCCAAATGGTGGAACTCGAATTCGGATTTGCCGAACGATGATCAGGGTTGAGGGAATAACGGCTTTCGTGGCGATTGTGGAATCCGGCTCGGTCAGTGAGGCCGCCCGGCGCCTGCGGCTGTCAAAGTCCGTCGTCAGCGAGCGGCTGGCGGAGCTCGAACGATCGCTTGGCGGTGTGCTCCTGCATCGCACCACGCGAAAACTCACCCTGACGGAAGACGGCACGGCCTTTCTGAAACGCGCGACGCGGATCGTTCAGGAAATCGAGGAAGCCACCGCCGAGATGGCGGTACGCCGCGGCACGCTTTCCGGTCCGCTGCGCATCGCCGCTCCCGTCACCTTCGGTCGCATGCATCTTGGCCCCGCGCTCTACCCGTTCCTGGCCGAGCACCCCGACATCCAGCTGCTGCTCGACATCGACGACCGTCGCGTCGATGTCTCCTCGGAAGGGTATGATGCCGTGATCCGGCATGGCCCCATCGTCGACTCCCGACTGGTGGCGTGGAAGCTTAGCCGCAGCCGCCGGCTTTTGATCGCGTCACCGGACTATCTCAGCCGCCATGGTGTGCCAAAGACCCTTGCCGAGCTCGACGGCCATAAAGGCATTTTCTATACCAATCGGGGTGTCGCGGACTGGCGGTTCCAGACGCCGGATGGAGCGATCGTCGTGCGGGCAAGTCAGGCCCTCGGCATGAACAACGGCGACATGATCCGCGATGCCGCCGCCGCCGGTCTCGGCATCGCGCTTCTGCCAGCCTTCATCGCTGGTCCTGCAATCAGCGCGGGGCAGCTACAGGAGATCGACGTCGGCTACAAACCGGAAGCCGAGTTCATCTATATGGCGCATCCGGAGGGCCGCAATCCCTCCGCAAAGTTGCGCGCCGTCGCCGACCACTTACGCAAGACCTTCGGCGATCCGCCCTATTGGGATCCTGCCGGCTGATCAGATGAGGCTCATCATGTTTGCTGCGACGCGCGAGCGCTGAGCCCTCAGCACCGCAAGGCCGAGACGCGCTACCAGTGGCGGCCCCTCGATCGGCCGGTAGGCCACGCCATCGAGGGCCAGATGGGCGATCGAGGCCGGTACGATCGAGACGCCGAGATCGGCGGCGACAAGATTGACGACCGATGGGATCTGCGGCGCCTCCTGTGTCACCATCAACTCGAAACCGGCATCGCGGCAGCCGCGCACGATGTCGTCATAGAGGCTGAGGCCAACCGTGCGTGGGAACAGAATGAAAGGCTCGCTGGCAAGTGCCGAGAGCGGCACCTTCTCGTATTTCGCGAGCGGGTGGTGCGCCGGCAGGGCGATCAGCATCGGCTCATCGGCCAGCCGCTTCAGCGTGACGTCTTTCGGATCCTCCAGACCTGGCCTGATGAAGGCAACGTCGATTTCTTCGCCCAGCAGTTTCTCCATCAACCAGTTGCTGTTCATCTCGCTCAGCGAAAGGCTGACATCGGGCCACTGTCCGCGAAAGCGGCGGATTGTGCCGCTGACCGCCGTGTTGAAGGCAGAGGATGCGGTAAAGCCAAGCGCCAGCCGCCCCGTCTCGCCGCGCGTCGCACGCTGTGCTGCGAGCTTCGCTTTCTCGGCCGCCGCGACGGCAGCCCGTCCTTCCGGGAGGAAGGCATTGCCTGCCTCCGTTAGCTCCGCCCCGTGCGGAACGCGATGAAAGAGCGCGGCCCCGATCTCGTTCTCAAGGTCGCGGATTTGCTGGCTGAGCGGCGGCTGGCCGATGCCGAGCTTCGCCGCGGCGCGGGTGAAATTTCCCTCTTCGGCCACCGCCAGGAAATAGCGGATATGGCGCAACTCCATCGGTATCTCCAAAAGCTATCAAGAATGGCAGTGTCATATATTGGACAAATGATGGCGCGCTGGCTAGATCAAAAGGCGTGAAAGGTTGGTGCCCTCATGCAACGCGCCGCAGACAAGCTCTTAGACGTCTCCGAAATCCACCCGCGTCCAAATCTCCAGCTCGTGCGAACGACGGCGGAACCGCAGGACAAACAGTTCCTGCTGCGCGGCACCTCGTCCTATCGGCGCGCCAGCCTTGCACTCTTCCTCTCCGGCTTTGCTACCTTCTCGCTGCTCTATTGCGTGCAGCCGCTGATGCCGATCTTCGCTGCGGACTTCGCAGTCAGCCCAGCCGCGAGCTCACTGTCATTGTCGCTGTCGACCGGTTTCCTCGCCGTCGCCATCTTCTTTGCGGCGGCCGTCTCCGAAAGCTTCGGCCGCCGCAGCCTGATGTTCGTCTCTCTGCTTGGCGCTTCGCTCTGCACGATCGCCTGCGCCCTCGTGCCGAGTTGGCACACGCTGCTCGTGATCCGTGCGCTTGAAGGGCTGTTGCTCGGCGGCGTGCCGGCCGTTGCCATGGCCTATCTCGCAGAGGAGATCGATCCCCGTGGTCTTGGCGCCTCGATGGGCCTTTATATCGCCGGGAATGCGTTCGGTGGCATGGCTGGCCGCGTCGTCACCGGCACACTGGCTGAATTTTTCTCCTGGCGCATCGCGTTGGGTGCGCTCGGCCTGCTCGGCCTTGCTGCGGCAATCGGCTTCTTCCTGCTGCTGCCCGCATCGCGCAATTTTACGCCGCGCAAGGGTTTTGATGTCCGGTTTCACGTGAGGGCCTGGGTCGGCCATATCAGCAATCCGGCACTGCCGCTGCTCTTCGCCATCGGCTTTCTCGCCATGGGCACCTTCGTCACGGTCTACAACTACATCGGCTTCCGCCTCGTTCAGCCGCCATACAACCTCAACCAGACAGAGCTTGGCCTGATCTTCACGGTCTACCTCTTCGGCATCGCCGCCTCGTGGATTGCCGGCATGCTCGGCGACCATATCGGTCACTTCATCGTTCTTCCGGCCGGCATCGCGGTCGCGGCCTTGGGTGTGGCAACAACGCTCTCATCCTGCCTGCCACTGATCGTCTTGGGCATCGTGCTGCTGACATCGGGCTTTTTCGTTGCTCACTCGGTGGCTAGTGCGCTCGTCGGGCGCCTTGCGCGTGCCACGAAGGGACATGCTTCCGCGCTTTACCTGCTGTCGTACTACGTCGGCTCAAGCGTTGCCGGGTCGGTCGGCGGCTACTTCTGGGGCGCCGACGGCTGGAATGCCGTCGTGCTCTTTACGCTGTCGCTGCTTGCGCTCGGCACGGTGGCGGCGCTTGTCGCCGCAAGGGTGGCGAAACGGTAGTGATCATTTTCGAGAAACCATAAGCCGACTACACGCTTTTCAGCGTGCGCCGCGCCTGCTGCGACGCCGTCATGCCGCTACCGAGATACCAGAAAACAGAGATCAGGATAATCACGCCACCAATGATCGTGGAGAGAGTTGGCGTCTCGGAGAAGGCGAGCCAGACCCAGAGCGGGCCGAGCACGACATCCAGCAATCCGATCAATCCGGCCTCGCTGGATGGGATATAGCGGCCGCCGGTCATAAAGAGCAGGTAAGCAATTCCCGATGTCGTCGATCCGAAGACGGCAAGCACCAGGATTTCCTGCGGGCTCGGCAGCGTGTGAGACATCAAGGGCAGGCAGAGCAGCACACAGAAGCCGGATCCAAGCGCGTTGACCGGCGCCAGCCGCAGTGCGGGATAGCGCCGCGCTGCCACAAGCAAGATGCTGAAGGTTAGTGTCATCAGAAACGCCAGCGCATTGCCGGCAATGTCCTGGGGTCTCGCTCCGAAACCTGCAACGATAAGGATGCCGACGAAGGCGATCATACTGGCGATAAGCACACGTTTGCTGATCTTCTCCCTTAGCCAAAGATAAGCGATGGCTGCGGCGACGAAGGGAACGGTCGCATAGATCGCCAGAACGTTGGCCACGGTCGTCAGTTTCAGCGCGCCAATATAGCCATACATCGAAATGGCGGCCATCAGACCAAAGAGGGGATAGAAATAGAACGGCACCTTGCCGGGCTCCGCGCTGATGCGCTTCTTGGCCAGAATGATGATCGTCAGTGCCAGCCCGCCGAACAGCGAGCGCCATCCGAGCACGGTCCAGACATCGAGGTCGAGCGCGCGGACGAAGAGCCCCGCGGTGCTCCACATGATCGTAGCAATGCTGACGAGGAGCATACCGTAGGCGCGGGGCTGCATGGCGGGTCCGTTCGTTGGAGGCAGCGTCGGTTCGACATCCGACGATCTCTACCAGAGGCACACGACCGGCGATCGATCCGTTGCGCCACGCCATAGCGTAATCCGACAGAAAATGCGTCCGAGACAGGCGCCGCGAACTATCCGAGGCGGATGTAGGGAACGCCCTTTTTGGCGACCTCGTCCAGCGCCTCGTCATAGCCGGCGTCGGCATAGCGCATGACGCCAAGTGCCGTGTCGTTGGTGAGCGCATGGTCGAGCCGCTCGTCGGCGGCATCGGTGCCATCGGCTACGACGGTCACGCCGCAGCTCGTCATGTAGCCGGCATAGCCTCCACCGCCGGAATGGACAACGACGAGATCGGCCATCGACGAGCAGAGCATCATTGCGTCGATCAGCGGCCAATCGGCGATCGCGTCGGAGCCGTCCTTCATCCGCTCGGTCATGATGTTCGGATGCGCCATCGCGCCGGCATCGAGATGATCGCGCGAGAAGGCGACGGGTCCTTTCAGCTCACCGCCTGCGACGAGTTCGTTGACCCGGCGGGCGAGCATCGTGCGCTCGCCGTGGCCGAGCCAGGCAATGCGGGCCGGCAATCCCTCGAAAGGCACATGCTGACGCGCCAGCCGGATCCAGTTGGTGACGATCTTGTTCTCGGGGAACATTTCGAGCAGCAGATCATCGATCCGGGCGATATCGCCTTCCTCGCCCGACAGTGCCATCCAGCGGAAGGGACCGATTGCCCGCGCAAAGAGCGGCCGCAGATACGCTTCGGTGAAGATCGGAATGTCAAAGGCGTTGGCGACGCCGCCCTCTTTCGCCTGTGTGCGAATGAGGTTGCCGTTGTCGAAGACCTCGGCGCCCTTCTTCTGGAAGTCCAGCATGGCAGTGACGTGCTGCACGATCGAAGCACGGCTTGCCGCCATCAACTGGCCCTGGCCGTCGTCGCGCAACTCGCGAACCTGAGCAAGGCTCATGCCCTTCGGTACGTAGCCGTAGACCAGATCGTGCGCGGAGGTCTGGTCGGTGACGATATCGGGCACGATCCCGCGCCGCGCAATTTCGGGATAGATTTCCGCCGCGTTGCCGACGAGACCGACGGATAGCGCCCGCTTTTCCTTTACGGCGGCGTCGATCATGGCAAGTGCGGTATCGAGATCCGGCGCGATTTCCTGCAGGTAGCCGATCTCTTGCCGCTTCCTGGCGCGCTCGGGATCGATGTCGACGCAGAGGATGGCGGCGCCCGCCATGCGGCCGGCGAGCGGCTGCGCGCCGCCCATGCCGCCGAGCCCCGCCGTCAGCACGAAACGTCCGAAGAGATCGCCGCCGAACCGGCGCTCGGCAATGCGCATGAAGATTTCATAGGTGCCCTGGATGACGCCCTGACTGCCGATATACTGCCACGCACCGGCCGTCAGCCCGCCCCAGCAGATC
This sequence comes from Rhizobium sp. R711, assembly GCF_002211365.1. Taxonomy (GTDB): domain Bacteria; phylum Pseudomonadota; class Alphaproteobacteria; order Rhizobiales; family Rhizobiaceae; genus Rhizobium. The sequence goes on from NZ_LOKZ01000001.1 coordinate 806,436, forward strand.
AGCCCCTTCCGCTGCAGCTCGTAGAAGACCTCGGCCTTCGCCCATTGCCCGACGATGTTGCAGTTCGCCATGATGACGAGCGGCGCCTTCGCGTGCGTCTTCACAAGGCCGATCGGCTTGCCGGACTGGATGAGCAGCGTCTGGTCCTCATCCATTTCCGTCAGTGCCTTGACGATGCCCTTGTGCGCGGCCCAGTTGCGCGCGGCCTTGCCGAGCGCGGCATAGACGATGAGATTGTCGGGATCCTCGCCAACGGAGAGGACGTTTTCGAGAAGCCGCAGCAAAGCCTCCTGCCGCCAACCCTTGGCGCGCAGCTCCGGTCCGCCCGGAATCGGAAATTTCGGATGACGTGGATTGGGCTTCGGCATCTGGTCGTTCCTCTGTCTCTGTCGTTTTGGCCTCGGGGGCCGATGTTTCGTTCACTTGGCGGGCAGTGAGCGCACGAAGGCCATGGCGGCCTCCAAGAGACGGCGCCGCATATCGTCATCGGCGTAAATCTCCACGCCGACCCTGACCCAGCCGTGCATGGCACGGCCACCGGAAAGCATCTGCGCGGCGCCGGGCAAGTCGAGCGCCCAGCCGTCGTTACCTTTGCCGAGGCGGATCAGCAGACCGTCCTGTCGGGCGCCGCAGAGGAGATTCCCGTCGAGCAGGAAGGCCAGCCCGCCGAACATCGGCTTTTCGCTGAGACCGGACATGGCGCCCAGCTCTTCCCTCAGCAATTCCTCGAGGCCGACGTCCCGCGCCATGCGATCAGGCCTTTGCCGCGAGCGCGTAGCGGGCAAGCTCGATGCCCATCGCCTTCTCCACCGGGGGGTAGACGGTCGGGTCGAGAACGCTGGCCGACAGCGGAATGATGCTCATCGGCACATGCAGGATGAAGACATGCATGCCGCCCTTCAACTGGCCGACGCTCAGCGGTTCGCCCTCGGGCGAGAGGGTTGTGATGACCGAGGGGAAGGTCGCGATCCGTTTGCCCTCGATGTCGTCGACGGCCATGTATTCGTTCATCACATGCATGGTCACCGCCTTGTCGCCGGAGCCGACGGCGATCGTGCCGATGTCGAAGGCCTCCTTGGTATAGACGACGTCCTTCTTGGTGATGATGCCTTCTGCGAGGATGTGGCCGCCGGTAGTCTTACAGATGGCGTCGATCACGGCCGAGCCGCCGACCTTTTCGGCGGCGATGATCGCTTCGCCCAGCGCCAGGGCCATCGAGATGCCGCCAAGTGCTGCGTGGGTGCGCACATAGGAGGCGCGTAGCGGATTGCGGCAGCTGGCGATGAAGCCGCCCGACTGGTCGGAGGCCGCGCGCAGGATCGGGGAGATCTTCGCCGTCGCCCCCTTCACGACAAGCTCGATGTATCGGTTCTCGGCGCGGTTTCCGCCGACCGCCGTCTGGATCATCTGCTCGGGCGAGCCCGCCATGCCGATCGAACCCATGTCGCCGGTCGGATGCGCGCGGATATCGCCGACGGCATCGACGACCTTGGTTCCGAGAATGGCGGAGGGCAGCCAGCCGTTCAGCGTCGACGACTTGCCGTTCTGGCCGATGATCAGGCCGGACAGTTTTTCGCCGAGTTCGTCCTGCAGCAACTGCACGGCCTTCACATAGTCGATACCCTGCATTTCCCAGGGGGTCGTGGAGGCGGGCGCGCCGATTGCAGCGGCGGTCGCGATCCAGTCGTCGTCCTTCAACTCGTCGATCGATACGAGTTCCGGCTTGCCGACGTTGACGGCGGCATAGCCGAGCATGCGGCCATGATCCGCCCAGCCACCGCCACCGGCGGCATAGACCGATCCGCCCTTGACGGCAGCTTCGACATCCTTCTCAACGAGTATGCGTCCCATCAGGCATTCTCCTGCTTCAAGCTCTTGTCCATGTCGATGACGGCTTCGAAAAGCACGGCCGCGCCAAGTGCGATGTCATCATTGTCAGCCCATTCGTCGGCGGAGTGGCTGCGCCCCTCCTTGCAGGGCACGAAGATCATGGCGGCAGGTGCTACCTTGGCAATCCAGGCCATGTCGTGGCCGGCGCCGGAGGCCATGCGGCGGTGTTTGGCGCCGACGGTTTCGCACGCCTTTTCGAGCGTTTTCAGCAGCCCTGCATCGCTCGGCGTCGGATAGTTGTCGGAGACGCGCATCGGGCTCTTGATCGACGCTCCGTAAGTGATGGCTAACTTTATGACATGCTCGTCCAGCCATTCGCAGAAGGCTTCCATGTCGTTGCGAACCTCCGCGCGCCCATCGATCAGCAAGACGACCTTCGAGGGAACGACGTTGGCCGCATTCGGCTCGATCCGGAACTCGCCGACCGTCGCAGCGAAATGCCCCGGTGTCTTCGCGCGGGCGGCTGCGGCATTGCGGATATCGAGAACCAGTTGCGCGGCGGCGACCAGCGCATCCGAGCGGCTATCCATCGGCGTCGTCCCGGCATGGTCGGCGCGCCCCTCGACGACAATCTCGATCCGGGTAATCCCGGCAATCGCGGTGACGATGCCGACATCCTTCCTCTCGTTCTCAAGGACCGGACCCTGCTCGATATGCAGTTCGAGAAAGCCGGCAATATCCGGCCTGTTTTGCTGCTGCAGCACGCCCGGACGGCCGCCAACCTCGGCAATCGCCTCGGCGAGATCACGCCCATCAGTCACGCGCGAAAGCCAGGCTTCCGGCAGTTGCCCGGTCATTCCCCGGCTGCCGATACAGGAAACGCCGAAGATGCTGACCTCCTCCGCGAGGAAATCGACGATCTCCAGGTCGTGATCGAGCTCGATGCCCTTGTCGCCGAGCGCACGAGCCACCTCAAGTGCGGCCACCACGCCGGCAATGCCGTCGAAGCGGCCACCATCAGGCACGGTATCCGAGTGCGAACCGAGCATCATCGTGCCGAGCCCTTCGATAGCGCCCCGCCGCTTGCCGATCAGATTGCCGCCGGCATCGATCCTGGTCTCAAGGCCAGCCGCCCGCATGCGCGCTTCGACATAGGCGCGCCCCTCGAGAAAGAGCGGCGAGAAGGCGCGGCGGGTCCAGGGATGACCGGGTTCGGTAATCCCCGCCAGGGCGTCGATATCCTCTGCGATACGATCCGCGTTGACCGGCAGGTTTTTGCTCATTCTGCGGCTCCGGCGATCACCTGCCTTGGCAGCGGACGCACAAATTGACCCGTGCCCGGTTCAGCCAGCACGGTCGCGCCGTCGGTGATCTTCTTGCCGCGCAGATAGGTCGCAGCGACCGTCCAGGGAAGGCGGATGCCGTTGTAGGGGCTCCAGCCGACGACATTGTTGCCGCTGGCTGCTGCGTCATAGACCGTTTCGCGCGGCTCGAGCACGACGATATCAGCGTCCTTGCCTGGCGTGAGCGCGCCCTTGATATGATCGAGGCGGAAATGCTTCGCCGGGTTTTCGGCCATCAGCTTGGCCGCCCAGGTCAGCGGGATGCCGCGCTCAGAGGCGCCCTTGATGAAGAGCGGCACCATCACTTCGAGCCCGGGCACGCCGGACGCGTTCGCGAGCATGTCAGGGTTGGTCTTGCGATTTTCCGACCAGCTGACGTGATCCGTCGAGACCAGCCAGACATTGCCCTCGGCGACCCTGCGCCACAGCGCCTCGACCTCGGCGCGCGGCCGGATCGGCGGATTGATCTTTGCCTTGCCGCCGAGGCGCTTGACGTCGTGTTCCTCGTCCAGCGTCAGATAATGAATGCAGCACTCCACCGTCGCCTCGAAGCCGTCGCGGCGATAGGCGCGAGCGATGTCATAGCCGCGTCCGAGCGAACAATGGACGACATGCGACGGGCAGCCCGTATTGGCGCCCGTCTCGAAGATCGTGTGCATCGCCAGCAGTTCGGTGATCGGCGGCCGCGACAGCCCGTGTGCCCGCCAATCCGTGATCCCGCTTGCCTTCACGCGCTCCATATAGGTGCGCACAGCCTCGTCATCCTCGTTGTGAACGCCGGCCGTCAGCCCCGTCGGGGCGATCGCCGCAAAGCATTCGTCCAGCAGGGCAGGCGGAATGCGTGGGAAGCGTTTCGGATCCGTGCCGAACGTCGAAAACTTGAAGGCGGCAACGCCTGCATCGACCATTTCGGCGATCCGCTTGGCACCTTCCTCGGGATCGATGGTGCCGTAGAGCGCAAAATCGACCCGCGCCTGCGGGCCGGCATGGGCGATCTTCTTCTTCACGGCTTCCGCCGAACACACAAGGTTGCCCTCGTCGTAGGGCATGTCGACGATCGTCGTCACGCCGCCGGCAGCGGCCGAGCGGGTCGACCAGATGAAGTCCTCCTGATCCTTTTGCGACAGCGAGTGAACCTGGGCGTCGATGGCTCCCGGCAGGATCAATGCCTTGCCGAGGAGATGGCGTTCGCGCGCGGCAGGCGGCACGCCGAGGCCGATTTCCGCAATCTTCCGATCGCGCACGGCGACGTAACCGGCTTCCAGGATGCGCTCCGGCAGAACGACCGTGCCTTGAAGAACGAGATCGAAATCAGCCATGCCGCTTTCTCCGTGGCACTATTGAAGGGATCAGATGGCGATCGGTTCCTGGGTCAGGCGCTGCTCGATGCGCGCCAGCGAGCCGAGCGCAAAGAAATCGTCGAAGGATGCAATCGGCACCTCTTCGATGAGCTTGGACATGAAGGCATCGGAACCAAGCTCTTCCTCGATCGCTTCCACTTCCGCCGACAGCGGCCGGTCGACCGTGTAGAAATCCGCATGCTTGCGAACGACATCGTAGAGCATTCCGCCGACGCCCTTCGGCTTGTCGCCGAGGATGTCCACGGCCTGTGCCGAAAGCAGCGCTTCAAGCGCGGCAAGGCGCATCAGGGCGCGCATCTGGCGTTCGAAACGCTCGATCACCAGCGGCAGGAACGCCGCCTCGTCCTCGAGGCCGGCCGCAACCACCAGCGACTGCGCCGAAACCGGGTTCGACATCGACAGCACGCGGGAAAAGATTTCGCCGGCCAGCTTGATGATCGGGCCGAAACCGGTGGCGATACGGCCGGGCGGCACGAGATTGACCGGCAGGTCGCGGCGCTGGCCGTTGCCGAGCAGGACGCAGCGGTTAAAGGCGTTGCGGGCGGCATGCGCCATACAGAGGGCGGCCGATTCTAGCAGGATCGTCACGTCAAGCGGCAGCGACCCGCCCGAGGTCATCACCCGGCCCTCGACGACGACGGGGTTGTCGTCGGAGCGGCCGGTGGCGGCCAGGATCTTGTGGCCTGTCGTCAGCAGGTTCTCGATAACGGCACCGAAGACCTGCGCGATCATCCGCAGGCTCAATGGGTCCTGAACGTGGGTTTTGACTGGCCATTGCCAAGCGTCCGATGCATTGCAGAGCCAGGAGCCGATCAAAGCCTCCCGTGAGGTGCCGACATGGCGAACCGAAAGCCACGGATCGCGGGAGGCGCCGAGCGCGCCTGAGGCCATCATGCCGGAGGCCAGCAGCACGCGAATGGAAGCGGCAGCATTCCGCGTCGCGTCCGCTGCTGCCGCAAAGCTCACGGCATTGACGCTGAGCGAGGCCAGACTGTCACGTGGGGCCATGGTGAAGGGTTTCATGCCGGCAGCGGCGAAGGCGTCGGCGGCCTGCATGCGTTTGCCGCGATGGACGGCTTCCCCGACTCCCGTCAGCACGGCGCCGATCTGTCCCATGAGGCCGATATCGGCGCAGCCAATGGAGCCGGTGCGGCGGACGACCGGAATGATATCCGCCTCAAGCATCTGCATGTACGCATCGACGAGTTCTGGTGTGCAGCCGACTTGCCCCGTCAGCGCAGTATTGATGCGGATGGCCATCGCGTTGCGCACGACCGAGCATGAAAATGGCGTACCGGTGCCGAAGTGATGCGCCCGCACCAGCCCGAGATTGAAGGCGTCGAGATCTTCGGGAGACCACTCGACATCCTTCATGGCGCCGACGCCGGTGGTCGCGCCGTAGACGGGCATCCCGGCCTTGATCGCATCCTCGACGATCCCGCGCGCGATCTCGACACGGGCCATGCCGGTTGCTGAAGCTGAAAGCGCCGCCTTTCCCGATCCAATCCTCACCATCTCGACAAAGCTGAGCGGTTGTCCGGAAAGTTCGATGCGGGGGCGTTCATGCTTCATCTGCCATATCTCCTTGAAAAGTGAGACTATGCGACGGCGCTATCTGATGGGATATCCCAAATATCGAACACAGCATGCCTTTGCATGCGATGGATCAGGTCACCACCCAGGCTATATAGAGAAGGGTGAGCGCGATAATCCAGAGGGCGAACCGACCGGAGCGATTGTGGCGCGCTTCGGATCTGCCGATCGCATCGGCCGTTTCGGCGTCGAATCGCAATCCGTGCTCGCTCATCTGCAGCAGTTGATGGTGGAACTTCTCCGTCTTGGCGGCAATCTCGGGCGCGGCTTCGGCAAGCTTTACCGCCGCCTTCAGCCCGTCCTTGAGATCGGTGACGATCCGCTTCGGGCCGAGATTGTTGCGGATCCAGTCGCCGACGACGGGTTCGGACGCCTTCCACATGTTGAAGCGTGGATTGAGCATGCGCGACACGCCTTCGACCACGACCATGGTCTTTTGCAGCATGACCAGTTCTGGCCGCGTCGCCATGTCGAAGAGTTCGGTTACCTCGAACAAGAGCGTCAGCAGCTTGCCCATCGAGATGGTTTCGGCGGGTTGGCCATGGATCGGCTCACCGATCGCGCGGATCGCCTGCGCGAAGCTCTCGACATTGTGGTGGCCCGGCACGTAGCCCGCCTCGAAGTGGACCTCCGCGACCCTGATATAGTCGCGGGTGATGAAGCCAAAGAGGATTTCGGCCAGGAAGCGGCGTTCCTTTTTCCCCAGGCGTCCGACGATCCCCATGTCGACCGCGACGATATCCCCATGCTCGTCGACAAAAAGGTTCCCGGGATGCATGTCGGCGTGGAAGAAGCCGTCGCGCAGCGTGTGGCGAAGAAACGACTGGATCAGTGTGTCGGCAAGCAGGTTGAGATCGTGGCCGGCAGCGCGCAGGCCCTCGACATCAGACATCTTCACGCCGTCGATCCACTCCATGGTGATCACGTCGCGGCCGGTGCGCTCCCAATCGACCTTCGGCACACGGAAGCCTGGGTCTTTCTCGGTATTCTCTGCAATCTCGGAAAGGGCAGCCGCCTCAAGGCGCAGGTCCATTTCGACCTTGGTCGTCTGCTCCAAGGTCTTCGTGACCTCCACCGGCCTCAGCCGCCGGCTTGAAGGCATGAAGCGTTCCTGCATGTGAGCGACGAGATACATCGCCTCGATATCATGCGAGAAGCGTTGACGTACGCCGGGGCGAACGACTTTGACGGCAACTTTCTTGCGTCCAGCGGGCGTATCGACTTCGGCGGCATGCACCTGGGCAATCGAAGCCGCTGCAATCGGGTCTCCGAAGCTTGCGTAAAGCTCCTCGATCGGGCGGCCGAGAGACCCGGAAATGCTCGCCTTGGCGGCTGCGAGCGGAAAGAACGCCATGCGATCCTGAAGCTGTGACAGATCATCGGCGAACTCGACGCCAACGACATCCGGGCGGGTTGCCAGGAACTGCCCGATCTTCACATAGGAAGGGCCGAGCCTTTCAACGGCTTGCGCCAGTCGGTCACTGCGCTTCTTCGATTTCGAACGATTGCGCGCGAACACACCGACAAACGACTTGGCAAGCCCGATCGAGGGCGGAAGATCTTCCGACGGCAGGGCCGAAATCACGCCTTCGCGCACGAGAATCCAGCCGACGCGCCAGAGCCGGAAATATGCTCCCAGAGTGCTCATGCCGGATTGCCTGCCTGCGAAAGCGAGCGGGTGAACGGTGTACCTCGAACCATGCCTCAGAGCTTCCAGCCGGAATGGAGGGCTGCGATACCGCCGGTATAGTTGGTGAAGCTCACGCGCGAGAAGCCGGCTTTGCGGATCATCTCGGCGAAGTTCTCCTGGTTGGGGAACTTGCGGATCGATTCGACGAGATACTGATAGGGCTCGGCCTCGCCGGTGATCGCCTTGCCGAACTTCGGAATGGCGTTGAAGGACCAGCTTTCATAGAGACGATCGAGCAGCGGCATGTCCACTTCCGAAAATTCAAGCACGAGCAGCCGGCCGCCGCGCTTCAGCACGCGATAGGCTTCGCTCAGCGCTACGTCGATGCGCGGCACGTTGCGGATGCCGAAGGCAATCGTATAGGCGTCGAAGCTGTTCGGATCGAACGGCAGATCCTCGGCGTTCGCCTCGACGAAAGTCAGGTTGTCGGAGAGCTTTTTCTTGGCGGCGCGCTCGGCGCCGACCGCGAGCATCGAACCGTTGATGTCGAGCACCGTCGCATGCGCCTGCCGGTTGGAGGCCTCGATGATACGAAATGCGATGTCTCCAGTGCCGCCGGCAACGTCGAGAACCTTGTAGCCGGGCTCCTTGCGCGGGTTCAGCGCCGCAATCATCGCATCCTTCCAGACGCGGTGCATGCCGACAGACATGACGTCGTTCATGATGTCGTAGCGTTTGGCGACCTTGTGGAAGACCTCATTGACGAGACCCTGCTTTTCACCATCCGCCACTTCGCGGAAGCCGTAGGATGTTTCCATGCCGCCTTCGGCGGAGGTACGGCTTTCTGACATCGAAATACTCCATCTATCTGAAATCGGCGCGGCGACCATAGCGAACGGACGCGCGCGGCGCTATCTGTGGGCCACGGTCAAAGCCGCGGCACCTTGGCGCTATAGCGCACAACGCCTCTGGTTGAAACATGTTAGATATAGATGGGTTAAGATGCCGGAATTGCCAGAAGTCGAAACCGTCCGACGCGGGCTTGCCCCTGCTATGGAAGGCGCGCGGATCGCCCGCCTGGAGTTGCGCCGCAAGGACCTGCGGTTTCCTTTTCCGGATGGTTTGGAGGCGCGCGCGACCGGCCGCAATATCGTTGCGCTGGGCCGTCGCGCCAAGTATCTGCTGATCGACCTCGACGATGGCACGACGATCATCGCCCATCTTGGCATGTCCGGTTCCTTCCGCATCGAGGCGGGGCCTCTTTCCGATGCGCCGGGCGAATTTCATCATCCGCGCTCGAAGGACGAAAAGCACGATCACGCGATCTTCCATCTGGAAGGCCCGAACGGGGCCAGCCGCGTCATCTATAATGACCCGCGCCGCTTCGGCTTCATGGATATGGCGCAGCGCTCCGAGCTTGGTCTCAATCCCTTCCTCTTCGGTCTCGGCCCGGAACCGACGGGCAACGAACTCAGTGCCGCCTATCTGGCGGAACGCTTCAAGAACAAGGCTCAGCCGCTGAAAAGCGCGCTGCTCGATCAGAAGAATATTGCCGGGCTCGGCAACATCTATGTCTGCGAGGCGTTGTGGCGCGCGCACCTGCGCCCGACGCGGGCTGCGGCGACTGTCGTCACCAAGACCGGCAAGCCAACCAAGCAGATGGATCTCCTCGTCTCCTCGATCCGCGATGTCATCGCCGATGCCATCAAGGCCGGCGGGTCGTCGCTGCGCGATCATATCCAGACCGACGGCTCGCTTGGTTATTTCCAGCACTCCTTCTCGGTCTATGATCGCGAAAGTCTACCTTGCCGCACGCCCGGCTGCAGCGGTACGGTCGCACGCATCGTCCAGGCAGGGCGTTCGACCTTCTATTGCCCTGCTTGCCAAAAATAACGGGAGGATTGTCCATGGCCTATGAAACGCTGATCGTCGAAACCCGCGGCGCGGTCGGGTTGATCACCTTGAACCGCCCGCAGGCGCTGAACGCGCTGAATTCGACGGTGCTGAAGGAGCTTCTGCAGGCCTACGAAGCCTTTCAGGCCGACGATGCCGTCGGCGCCATGGTGCTGACGGGTTCCGACCGCGCATTCGCCGCCGGCGCCGACATCAAGGAAATGCAGCCGCTCAGCTATGTCGATGTCTATAGCCGCGACCTGATGAGCGGCTGGGACGACGTTGCAAAGGTGCGCAAGCCCGTGATCGCGGCCGTCAGCGGTTTTGCGCTTGGCGGCGGCTGCGAGCTTGCGATGATGTGCGATATCATCATTGCCTCGGAAACCGCCAAGTTCGGCCAGCCCGAAATCACGCTCGGCGTCATCCCCGGCATGGGCGGCTCTCAGAGGCTGACGCGTGCCGTCGGCAGATATAAGGCCATGGATCTGATCCTGACAGGCCGCATGATGGACGCTGCCGAAGCCGAGCGCGCAGGACTCGTTTCGCGTGTGGTGGCGCCCGAGCGGCTGTTGGACGAGGCGCTGGAGGCGGCTGCCAAGATTGCCTCGCTGTCGCGTCCGTCCGTGCTGATGGCGAAGGAGGCGGTAAACCGCGCGCTGGAGACGACATTGGACGAAGGTCTGCGCTTCGAACGCCGCCTTTTCCATAGCCTGTTTTCGACCGAAGATCAGAAAGAGGGGATGACCGCCTTCATCGAAAAGCGCAAGCCTGCCTTCAAGAACCGCTGAGCCTTGGAGAAAGGCGGCGTTTCCTCGAAAATGCGCGTTGACGTGGGTCGGCTTTAGGGTTATATGCCCGCCCACGGTTCGGGAAGCCACTCCGGTTTTCCGATTATGCTCCCGCATTGCTGTATGAAGGGGCCGCAAGGCCCGCGGTGATGACGGAGTTTGTTCGAATTTTAGAGAGGCATCCATGGCCAATACAACTTCGGCGAAAAAAGCGACCCGCAAGATCGCCCGCCGTACCGACGTCAATAAGGCTCGTCGCTCGCGCGTTCGTACTTTCGTTCGCAAGGTCGAAGAGGCACTCGCATCTGGTGATGCTGCCAAGGCAAAGGAAGCTTTCCTCGCCGCGCAGCCGGAACTGGCTCGCGCCGCAAGCAAGGGCGTGCTGCACTCCAACACGGCTTCCCGCAAGGTTTCGCGCCTGGCAGCTCGTGTGAAGGCTCTGTCGGTTTCTGTGACGGCATAATCTTTCGTTAATAAGCCTATCATTATGATTAGCCCGGCAACTTTGTCGGGCTTTTTCGATTCTGCCGACTGGCTTCCGTATGGTTAATTCGGCGACGATTTCATGTCGAGCGTATGACACGAAAAAAGCAATAAAAACAAGTACTTGCTGTAGGATACTTCAGGTACGCCCGACTCGGGGCCTACAATCTGGGGTCTGGGCGGAGTCAAGAAGCTTTTTTATTTTTTTCTTTTTATGCGTGTCAAAAATGCCGCCGAGGGGAATCTCCTTGATTCAAAAGCGATTCTTTTTTGACACGGATGTGACGCTCAAAAACTGCCCCCGGAGTCAACGGGCCGCTCTTAATTTTGCGTAAAATTCATCGTTGATTCCCGCATTCGATCCTGCCTAAATGCCGATCAACAAGGGGTCCAGACATCACCTGTGAAGGCTTGGTCTGAAACTGCCACGTCGGCGGGGCGATGAACCTGTGCCACTTGTTACGGAGAGTTTAAGTCTCCGGTTTTTCACGCACTTGAGCATTTTTGACTGCGACGTGGCTGTCGCGGAACGGTGATGTTTTGTGTGTTGGTTGCACGCCTTGCGTGAAACCGGAATGGGGAAGAGAAGTCGTGGCAGGACGATTGGACGCCGGTGTTACGAGGAACGGCATCCAGTCCGAGGGAATGCAGCCGAACCGCATGATGCGGGCTCGCGCTTTCCCGGGAGCATCCTGTGAGTGGGGCAGTATTTGAGTGAACCGGCAGGCGAGTGGCTCATGAGGGTGCTACTTTCTAGCCATAGCGGGGAAATAATCGGGCGACGAAACAAAGTCGGCCGACGAATGGAAGGCGGCATGATGCAGATGAATACAATGACGGCGGATGTCCTGGAGAGTGGGGACAATGAACCGCAGGCGTTTGGCTCTATGTGCGCCGAAGCGGCAGGGGAAAAGGGAGACATGAAGCATGGTGTACTTTTCGAGCGTGTCAGCGCCCGCCTGAAGGCGCAAGTCGGTCCGGATGTCTATGCAAGCTGGTTCGCGCGGCTGAAATTGCATTCGGTTTCAAAGAGCGTCGTGCGCCTGACGGTGCCGACGACTTTCCTGAAGTCCTGGATCAACAACCGGTATCTTGAGCTGATTACCAACCTGTTCCAGGCAGAAGACTCCGAAATCCTGAAAGTCGAAATTCTTGTTCGCACGGCAACGCGTGGCGTTGGCAAACCCGCTGAAGAGCCGGTTTCTCCAGAGCCTGTCGCCGCTGCGCAGACGCGCCGCCCGGTGGCGCAGCATGCCGGCCAGATTGTACAGCAGGCGGTTTCGTCTGCAGCCGCAGCCCGTCCGGCCACTTCCGGCCAGCCGCTCTTTGGCTCGCCGTTGGACTCTCGCTTCACCTTCGACACCTTCGTCGAGGGCAGCTCCAACCGTGTGGCTCTTGCCGCCGCCAAGACGATTGCGGAAGCTGGACAGGGCGCTGTCCGCTTCAATCCGCTCTTCGTCCATTCCAGCGTCGGTCTCGGCAAGTCGCATCTCCTGCAGGCGATCGCCAATGCCGCGGTTCAGAACCCGCGCGCACTGCGCGTCGTCTATCTGACGGCAGAGTATTTCATGTGGCGTTTCGCAACCGCGATCCGCGACAATGATGCTTTGACGCTCAAGGACTCGCTGCGCAACATCGACCTCCTGATCATCGATGACATGCAGTTCCTGCAGGGCAAGATGATCCAGCATGAGTTCTGCCACCTGCTGAACATGCTGCTCGACAGCGCCAAGCAGGTCGTCGTCGCTGCCGATCGGGCTCCCTGGGAGCTGGAATCGCTCGATCCACGCGTCCGCTCGCGTTTGCAGGGCGGTGTGGCCATCGAGCTCGACGCCCCGGACTACGAGATGCGTCTCGAAATCCTGAAGCGTCGCCTCGCTGCTGCTCGTGTCGAGGATCCGTCTCTGGAAATCCCGGCCGATCTGCTGAACCACGTTGCCCGCAACATCACGGCAAGCGGCCGTGAGCTGGAAGGCGCCTTCAACCAGCTGCTCTTCCGCCGCTCCTTCGAACCGAACCTGACGGTCGAGCGCGTCGATGAGCTTCTTGCTCATCTCGTTGGTTCGGGCGAGCCACGCCGTGTCCGCATCGAGGACATCCAGCGCATCGTCGCACGGCACTATAACGTGTCGCGTCAGGAGTTGGTCTCGAACCGCCGCACCCGCGTCATCGTCAAGCCGCGCCAGATCGCCATGTATCTGTCGAAGACGCTGACGCCGCGGTCCTTCCCGGAGATCGGCCGTCGCTTCGGCGGTCGCGATCATACGACCGTGCTGCATGCCGTTCGCAAGATCGAGGAGTTGATTGCCGGCGACACGAAGCTCTCGCATGAGATCGAGTTGCTGAAGCGCCTGATCAACGAATAGTCGGGAAACCTTCTGTGCAAGTTGACGGCCGGGCATCGCTCCGGCCGTTTTCTTTTGCGCACAATCTTCTGTAGGCTGGCTTGGAGGAGCATGGGCTGGCGGTACAGGGGAGGGAGCCGGATGAGTTTCGACAGGATCGCTGTTCTCGGGCTGGGCAAGGTCGGGCGATTGGCCGCAACGCTCTTGCACGAGGGAGGCTTCGACGTTCTCGGCGTCGATGTTCAGGCGCCGACGGAGGGCCTGCCGTTCAAATGCAGGAGTGAAGACATCTCCGATCCTGCTGTCATCGGCGAACTGCTATCGAGCGTCGAGGCGGTGCTTTCCTGCCTACCCTATCACCTCAACATCGGCCTGGCGCGGGCTGCCCATCTTGCGGGCATTCACTATTTCGACCTGACCGAGGACGTGCCGACCACAAATTTCATTATCGAACTATCCAAGACCGCGCGCGGGCTGATGGCACCGCAATGTGGCCTCGCCCCTGGCTTCGTCGGCATTGTCGGGGCGAGCCTTGCGGATGGATTCGACAAATGCCGGTCCATTCGCATGCGGGTTGGCGCCCTGCCGCAGCATCCGACCGGTCTCCTCGGCTACGCCTTCAACTGGTCGCCAGAGGGCGTGGTCAACGAGTATCTGAACGACTGCGAAGTGATCGAGGGGGGCATTCGCAAGCTCGTCTCGCCGATGGAGTGGCACGAGACGATCTATGTCGAAGGCGTCAAGCTCGAAGCCTTCACAACGTCAGGCGGCCTCGGAACCATGTGCGACACCATGCTCGGCAAGGTCGAGAATCTTGACTACAAGACGATGCGCTATCCCGGGCACATGGATCTGATGAACTTCTTCTTCCATGAACTCCTGATGCGCGACAGGCGCAAGCTCGCCGGCGAAATCCTCACCAACGCCAAGCCGCCGGTCGAAGACGATGTCGTCTATGTCCATGTGGCGGCGGAGGGCACGGAGAACGGCAACCTGCGCCGCAAGGAATTTGTCCGCGCCTACTATCCGATCGAGATCGCTGGCGCTCGCCGCACCGCGATCGCCTGGACGACGTCGGCGTCGGTGGTTGCCGTGATCGAGATGGTGCGCGACGATCTGCTGCCGTCCACCGGTTTCTTGCATCAGCAATACATTCCGCTGGAGATGTTCCTGAACACGCCGACCGGCAGCCTTTTCAAGACCGGCGCGCCAGGTCGCTAACGTCTCAGGCTCGTCCAGTATGTCCCCTCGAAGGGCACAGCGGCGAAGCGCTCGTTGATCTCTGCGAGACTGCCCAGGGGATCGACATCGCCGAACAGGTCGGGCCTCACCCAGGATGCGATGGCCTCGGCGGCCAGTACGTTCAGCGGCACGGCGTTGAAGAAGTTCCACATGCCGTGCACGTTCCCCTCGCGCACTGCCTTCAGCGGGGCAAGGGCGGGCGCCTTGACGGTTTCCTGCAGCGACCGACGGGCTTCTGCAGGATCGACGCCGGGGCCGATCGAGAAGACGGTGTAGGTGCCGCCCGGCGAGCCTGTGGCGATATAGATGTCCGGCTCCGCCGCGATGATATACTCCGCCGTCACCGGTCCGCCCTGCGGCGGCAGGTTCTTGTCGGCGATGTTGCGTCCGCCGGCAAGCGTGATCAATTCGCCGAGGCCGGTTCGGCCGTATGCCCAGCTGCCCCGGGTTGCGCTAGGGAAGGCATCCATCAGCACCAGCGGCCCATCCTCGCCTTTCCCCGTCGCTCCCGCTCTGATGCGCTGCACCCGCTTTTCGAAAAACTGCGCATAGTTCTCAGCCTGCTGATCACACTCCAGGATGCGACCAAGGAGACGGATGTCCCGCGGGGTGTTCTTCAGTGGATCGACATTGAAATCGACGACGATGACAGGCACGCCAGTCAATTGGTGATAGTCGATAGCACGTTTCCCTTGCTCACCTTCTGCCTGCCACATGCCCATGACCGCCAGATCGGCCTCCAACGAGAGGGCGGCTTCGAAGTTCATGCCATCCGCCAGGCCGTTGCTGACGAGCGGGACGTCGGCGAGGGCCGGGAACTTGCCGCGGAAGGCATCGTAGATGAATGGGTTATCCGTCTTCATGTCAGTCGCCCAGCCGGCCAGCAGGCTGACCGGATCCGGATGGATCAGCGACAATGCGACAAGATTGAAGCCTGTGCCGAGGATGATCGACTTCGGCTTCCTCGATATTGTCACGGTCCGCCCGACGGCATCGGTTACAGTCAACGGCCATTGCGTATCGGCCTTCAGCTGAGCCGGCGCGCAAAGCATGGCAGACGCCGCGCCGAGAAAGCCGCGTCTTGTAATCGTGGAGGGGATCATTGCACGTTCCTCTGACTGGGAAGAGCGCAAAGCTTGCCGCAGCTCTGGACGCCGGGCAGCATGTAGCGCAGGCAGCATATCTTCCGACGGGCGACACGCTCTCCGTCTTCCTCGACATACCGGAGGCTGCCGCAAAGAGGATTGACGCCACCATCGGGCAGGCAGCCGCGCACAAAGATCGTGAGATCCGGGCTTTCAGGCGGCCGTGTCAACCGCAGCACGTAGTCGAGATACACAGCGGCATTGTTCCAGCACAGCTTGGCCGAAATGCCGGAGGCGGCAAGCTTCCTGACGGCCTCCGGGATATGTTCCTCGAGCAACGGCCCAATGGCTTCGAAGCCGTCCTCCTCGTGACCTCCGGCATTCCGGCCCCGATGCGGCACGCCGAACGCCCGTGGCAGGCCATCGTCCTGCAATGCGATTGTCATCCCGTCGAAGGCGACGGGAAGCTCCTGAGCGGCAAGGCGGCGAGCCAGCACATAGGGAATGGAGAGGGCGGAGAAGTAGTACAACGACCACATCGAGACGACGGCGCGCCGGTCACTGTCGCCGCAGGCCTCTGCATAACGGTCAATCGCCTGCTCGAACCCACCATCGCCGAAGAAGAGCGGCAGCGGTATCCCGTCGGGCAAGTCGGCGGAAAGAGCCATCTTCTCGCTGCACCATGCATGCTCGCCAGCAAAGGCCGGCGAGAGGACGGAGGCGCTGTGGCCCGGATCAGCGATATGGTGCCGCGCGCTCGCCATCAGCTCACCATCTGTAACGCAGGCTACCGATGACGGTGCGGCCCTGGTCGCGGTAGCAGAAGCCAGCCGAGCAGATGGGTTCGCGGCGGTCGAAGAGGTTGGTGGCGTTCACCTGCAGGCTCAGGCCCTCGTATTTCTTGTCGAGCGCCGCGAAATCATAGCTGACGGCGGCGTCGAAGAGGACGCGTGAACCGTTCTGGGCCGTGTTGGCGTCGCTGGTGTAGCTCTTGCCGAGATACCGAGTGCCGAAACCGATGCCGAGACCGTAGATCGGGCTACTCTCCTGGAAGGTATAGTTCGCCCAGAGCGAAGCCATGTGCCTCGGAACCGACGAAACGGAATTGCCAACCGTCCCGGTCGTTCCCTCCAGGATCTCGGTGTCGGTGTAAGTGTACGACGCCACCAAGGACAGGCCGTTGTCGAGGCTCGTATTTGCTTCGAGTTCCAATCCACGGGAGCGAATCTTGCCGCGCTGCACCTGTATGTTGGCCGGTCCGGTCGGCAGGTTCACGACCTCGTAGTAGAGGCTGTTCTTCTGGTCGATATTGAACAGCGCTGCCGTGAGCAGCGTATTGCTGTTCGGCAGCAGGTACTTGACGCCGATCTCTTCCTGTTCGCTTTCCGTCGGTTCGAAGGGCTGGTCCGTCTCCTGGTTGATGCCGGCATTGGGTGCGAAGGCGGTGGAATAGCTGGCATAAGGTACGACGCCGAAATCCGTTTCGTAGCCCAGGCCGATGCGGCCGGAGAATGCCTTGTCCTTTTGCGAAATGCTCGTCAGCGCATTCGTGCTGAGGTCGGTATTGTCGGTGTCCGTCGAGACCCAGTCGTAGCGACCTCCAAGGGTCAGTATCCATGTGTCATAACGGATCTGATCCTGCAAATAGGTGCCGACTTGCCATTGGTCCTGGACGGTACGCGTGTCGAAATCGATCGGTGCAACGAAAGCTCCTGCCGTCGGGTTGTTGGTGTCTAGCGGCGGCGAGACGCCACGGCCATCGAGCGAGCGCCAGTGCAGCTTGGTCAGGTCCAGGCCGGCAAGCAGCGTATGGTCGATCGCGCCCGTTTCGAACTGGGCTTCCAACTGATTGTCGATGACGAAGGCCGTCAGCCGCTCGTCGAACGTACCGGCGCTGCGGTCGAGGAGACTTGGATCGACCTTGTTGGGCGCGTAGGCAAAGGCCCAATCGGCGTCGATGTCGAGTGTCGAGATGCGGGCGTTCTGACGGAAGACGAGGACATCGTTCAGTCGATGCTCGAACTCGTAGCCGATGCGAGCCTGGTTTTGGACCGAGTCGTTGAAGGCCGGATTGCCTGCAAAAAAGTCCGTTACGTTGCCGGCCGGGTCATTGTAGTACGCTGCCGTGCCGCCAGTCTTGGTTCGTGAGTATTCGCCGAGAATGGTGAGTTTCGTGTCTTCGTCCGGCTTCCACATGAAGGCTGGCGCGATATAGACGCGGTCGTCGGGAACGCTGATCTGCTCTGTATTGGCATCGCGGTAGAGGCCCGTCAGACGATAATAGAAGGGGTCCGTATTGTTGACCTGACTTGAGACGTCAAACTGGGTTTGATAGCGCTGTTCGGTGCCATACTGCAGCTGAACCTCGTGAAAAGGCTCTTCCGTCGGCCGCTTGGTGATGAGGTTGTAGAGGCCGCCTGCGCCCGTCGCCCCATACAGCGCCGAGGAAGGGCCACGGAGGATCGAGACTCCCTCGAGGCCGTAAGGCTCGGTCTTGAAGAGTGACGAACCTGCGCCGGGCTGGCGAAGGTTGTCGCGGAAGATCCCGGTATAAGTCACGTCGAAGCCGCGCACCGAGAACGAATCGAAACGCGGATCGAAGCCATAAGCGCCGACGCGCGTGCCCGGCGTGTAGGCGACGGTATCAAGCAGGGTCTGCGGGTTGCGGTCCTTCAACTGCTGCTCGGTCACGGACGAAATCGACTGCGGCACCTCGATGAAGGGCGTGTCGGTCTTCGTGCCTGTCGCGCTGCTCTTGCCGACATATCCGTCTGCCTGGATCACGCCGCCGCTGCCGCCATTGACGATGATATCTTCAAGAACCGTCGCGCCGTCCTGCTGCTGTCCCGTGGCATCCTGAGCTGCGGCTGGCGCAAGAAGATGGATGAGCGCCACGCCCGTCAATGCTGATGTGGAGAGGATTCGAGAGGAAAAGCGGAGATTATTCATTGGCTTATTGCACCGGGTATGCTCATCGTGGATTTATCTGGAGCTTAATAGTCAAGAAAACGCCCGAAGAAAACCCAATTTCATGAATAAACTACTCCACTTTGCGATTTGTATGACAAATCGGCCACAGTCAGCTCAGGCTTGCGCCTCCGACAGCAGCCAGCGACGGAAGGCGGCCGCGGCCGGTCGCTCCAGCGCAAGGCCCGGATAGACGAGGTGGAAGGCAAGTCGGCTTGCGATGCCAAGCGGGAAGGGCGTGACCACCGCGCCTTTCTTCAGGTCCCGCTCAAGGAACGATCGTCGCATCAAGGCAAAGCCCAGCCCGGCCTTCATCGCGTCATAGGCTCCGTTGCCATGCATGAAGATCGGCCCGCGCGAGGGGTCGACCCCCGTGGCGCCTGCCGCCTCCAGCCAGAGCTGCCAGTCATGGCGATAGACTCGTGGATCAACTGGAAACGAGTGAGCGCGCTTGGCGACGGATGGTCCCCCAGTTCAGCGGCAAGCCCTGGCGTACAGACTGGCACGAGCTCGTCATCGACGAGCCGCTCGCTGATCAGGCCGTCATAGCCGCCGAGGCCGTGGCGGATTGCAAGGTCGATGCCGTCACGCTGAAAATCGAGCACGCGGTGCGATGCGCTGATACGCACGTCGATTTCAGGGTGCATCGCCTCAAAACGTCCAAGACGAGGCACGAGCCAGTAGGTCGCAAATCCCGCCGTGCAGGTAACGTTGAGAACGGCGCCGCGTCCCCGCGCCGTGATTGCAGCCGTCGCTTCCCTGACGAGACGGAATGCAGCTCTGAGCGTCGAGAAGTAGTCCGCACCCTCCACGGTCAAGGCGAGCGCGCGGGTCTTGCGCTGGAACAGCTTGACGCCGAGCGATGCCTCCAGGTCGCGGATCTGCAGGCTGACGGCGCCTGGCGTGACGTTGAGCTCTTTCGCCGCGAGCGTCATACTGAGGTGCCGGGCAGCAGCTTCGAAGGCTCGAAGCGCCGAAAGAGAGGGGAGATAGTCACTCATGGTTTAGCCCAGCTATATCATGGATCGAGAAAGACTCGTTTGCCTCTCGGCAGACACCACAATAATATCAGGAAGAAAGCCGTCGCAAAAGCTGACTCAAGCTTTGTGATGAGCGAGAATAAATCGAGAATTGCCACGTCCGCGCCGCGCAACAATCGGGTGGCCACAGCCTGTGACGGGATGTATTCCGGTGGCAGGCTGACTAGGGAGAAGATGATGCAGCAGAAACAGATGGGCTTTGCCGAGTGGGGAATGCTGCTGGTGCTCTCCCTGCTATGGGGCGGCTCCTTCCTCTTCAACGGCATTCTGGTGAAGACCCTGCCGCCGTTCACGATCGTCACGGGCCGGGTTCTGATCGCCGCTCTGGCGCTGAACGTGATCGTCCGGGCAACCGGCCACTTCATGCCGCGCGACGGCAGGGCTTGGGCGGCCTTCTTCGGCATGGGCGTCCTGAACAACCTGATCCCGTTCTGCCTCATTGTCTGGGGCCAGACGCATATCGCAAGCGGCCTTGCTTCAATCCTGAATGCCACGACGCCGCTGTTCGGCGTCGTTGTCGCGCACTTCCTGACTGCCGACGAAAAGATGAACGGCAACCGCCTGCTCGGTGTCCTCGTCGGCTTTGCAGGTGTCGCCTATATGATCGGCTTCGATGTGCTGCGCGATCTCGGCTCGAACGTGCTGGCGCAGCTTGCCGTGCTGGGTGCGGCACTCTCCTATTCCTTTGCCGGTATCTTCGGTCGCCGTTTTCGCCAGATGGGCATGGCGCCGCTCATTCCCGCCGCAGGGCAGGTCACCGCCTCGACGCTCCTGATGCTGCCGATCGCGCTCGTTGTCGACCAGCCCTGGACGCTGGCCGCCCCATCATTCGAAACCTGGATGGCATTGCTGGGCTTGGCCCTGCTGTCGACCGCGATTGCCTATGTGCTGTTCTTTCGGATCCTGGCAACTGCGGGCGCGACGAACCTTATGCTCGTGACCTTCCTGATCCCCGTCAGCGCCATCCTGCTCGGAGCGGCTATTCTCGGCGAGCAGCTGCTGGCCAAGCACCTGATCGGCATGGCGATGATCGCGATTGGCCTTGCGGCGATCGACGGGCGGTTGTTCTCGCTTGGCAGAAAGCGGCCTGCCTAGCAGGCGAGATCGGCGACCACGGAATCGAGGATCAGCATCCCTGATGGCGTGCAGCGAAGCCTGGAATTGCCGATCCGCTCGATGAAGCCGTGCTCCAGCAGGAACTCTTCCCGCTTCGGGTCGGGATCGCGACCGGAAAGCTGCTGCCAGCGGGCGAGATCGACGCCTTCCTTCAGGCGCAGCCCCATCAGCAGCAGTTCGTCCGCCTGCTCCTCGTAGCCGAGTTGCTCCTGATCGATGATGCCATGGCCGTCGCGCTCGACGAGATCGAGCCAGCTTTCCGGCTTCCGCTCGGTCGCGGTCGCGATCTTCATGCTGCCGCGCGTCAGCCGCCCGTGGGCGCCGGGGCCGATGCCGGCATAGTCGCCATAGCGCCAGTAGGTGAGGTTGTGGCGGCTTTCCGCACCCGGGCGCGCGTGGTTCGACACCTCATAGGCAGGCAGCCCTTCTCTATTGGTGATTTCCTGCGTCGCTTCATAGAGCAGCGCCGATTGATCGCCATCCGGAACGATAAGCTTGCCAGCCTTGTGAAGGCCGTAAAAGGGCGTGCCTTCCTCGATCGTCAGCTGGTAGAGCGAGAGGTGGTCGACCGCGTAGGAGATCGCCTCCTTCAGCTCGCGTTCCCATTCGTCGACGGTCTGGTTCGGGCGGGCATAGATCAGATCGAAGGACATGCGCGGGAAGATGTCACGCGCCAACTTGATCGCCTTCAAGGCGTCGGCAACGTCGTGCAATCGGCCGAGGAACTTCAGATCGCGGTCGTTCAGCGCCTGGACGCCGAGCGAGACACGGTTGACGCCGGCGGCGCGATAGCCGCGGAAACGCTCCGCCTCGACGCTGGACGGGTTGGCCTCCATGGTGATTTCGATGCCATCGGGCACATGCCAATGTTTGGCGATGCCGTCGAGAATGGCCGAAACCGTCGAAGGGTTCATCAGTGACGGCGTGCCGCCGCCGAGGAAGATACTCGTCACCGTCTTCGGTCCGCTCAATTGGCGTACCATCGCCATCTCCTTCAGGAAGGCCGCGGTGAAGCGCTCCTGATCGACCGGCTGGTGGCGGACATGGCTGTTGAAATCGCAATAGGGGCACTTGGCGGCACAGAACGGCCAATGCACGTAGACGCCGAAGCCGGGTTCGCCGGTATCGGGCAGAAGAGCGGCATAGCGCGTCAGGTTAGGCTGTTCCAATATGTCCACGTGTGCCCTTAGGCTTCCAGGCAGGTTTCGACGAAAATCTTGAAGGCGCGGGCGCGGTGCGACAGAGCTTCTGTGTCGCCCGGCTTCCAGCCGTGCTTTTCTTCCGCGCTCATCTCGCCAAAGGTAGTGTCATAGCCCTCGGGTTGAAAGACCGGATCGTAGCCGAAGCCCTGGCTGCCGCGCGGCGGCCAGACGACAGCACCTTCGACTTCGCCGCGGAAAAGCTCCGTGTGGCCGTCCGGCCAGGCAAGGCAGAGCACACTGACAAAGCGGGCGGTGCGCTGCTCCGGCGTTGAGGCGCCGGCCTTGTCCATTGCTGCCTCAACCTTTTCCATCGCCATCGCGAAGTCGCGGGTACCGTCGGGTTTCTCGGCCCAGTTGGCGGTGTAGACGCCAGGGTCGCCGCCGAGCGCATCGATGGCGAGGCCGGAATCATCCGACAGCGCCGGTAGCCCGGAGGCTTCAGCAGAAGCGAGCGCCTTGATCTTCGCGTTTTCCTCGAAGGTGGTGCCGGTTTCGTCAGGCTCCACGAAGCTCAGTTCAGCCGCTGACTTCGCGGTGAAGCCGAACGGGCCGATCAGGTCCTGGATTTCCCGGATCTTGCCGGCATTGTGGCTGGCAACGACGATGGTCTTGGTTTCGAGCTTGCGCATGATTGTCCTATTCGATTCCCCAGATGCGGGCTTCAGCGCATTCGAGGCTGTTGCCCGCCGGATCGCGGAAATAGATCGATCGGCCGCCTTGCGGCCAGCTGACTTCGGATTCGATGGCGACACCGTCGGACTTCAGCCGGGCGGCGATCGCATCCAGATTTTCCCCAGAGACGCGGAAACAGGCGTGTCCTGCACCCGTCGTTCCATGCGGCGGCACCTGCAGCGCGGTGGGCGAGGGCGGCTTGATCGTTTCCTTGGGGTTGAAGATCAGCAGCACGCCGGCGCCGCAGCGGAAGAAGACGTGCCGGTTGCCGCCCCGCGAGATCTTCGAAAGACCGAGAACGCCTTCATAGAAGGCTTCGGCCTTGTCGAGATCATCGGCATAGAGCGCCGTCTCCAGCATGCCTTCCAGCATGTCGTTCATCCGGCGATCGCCTGCTTTTGCATGGCGACGAGCTCGGCAATACCGCCCTTGGCGAGTGCCATCAGCGAAGCAAATTCCTCGTCGGTGAAAGGCGTGCCTTCGGCGGTGCCCTGAATTTCGACGATGCCGCCGGCTCCGGTCATCACGAAGTTCGCGTCGGTCTCGGCCGAGGAGTCTTCGAGATAATCGAGGTCAAGCACCGACTGATTCGCGAAGATGCCGCAGGAGATGGCCGCGACATGGTCCTTGAGCACGCGCTCGACCCTGAGCATGTTGCGGCTCTCCATCCATTTGAGGCAGTCGTAAAGCGCGATCCAGGCGCCGGTGATCGATGCCGTGCGCGTTCCGCCATCCGCCTGGATGACGTCGCAGTCGAGGGTGATCTGACGCTCGCCGAGCTCCTTGAGGTCGACGACGGCGCGCAGCGAACGGCCGATCAGCCGCTGGATTTCCTGCGTGCGGCCACCCTGCTTACCCGATGCGGCCTCGCGCTTCATGCGATCGCCGGTGGCGCGCGGCAGCATGCCGTATTCGGCCGTGACCCAACCCTTGCCGGTGTTGCGCAGCCATGCCGGCGGCTTTTCCTCGACGCTAGCCGTGCACAGCACATGCGTATCGCCGAACTTCACCAGACAGGAACCTTCCGCGTGCTTGGAGAAATTGCGCTCGAAAGAGACCTTGCGCATCTGGTCGGTTTTTCTGCCTGAGGGCCGCATATTATTCTCCTAATCGTCATGCCGAAGACGCAAGCAGCCTTCGGATAGATCATGCGTGCTATGGTGTTGAGAGCTTCTACGATTGGCAGCGCCCATTTGCAATTTCCCTTTTGCCGCTGCGGGGAGATTGGCTATATTTTGTCGGATCATC
Organism: Rhizobium sp. R711; assembly: GCF_002211365.1. Taxonomy (GTDB): domain Bacteria; phylum Pseudomonadota; class Alphaproteobacteria; order Rhizobiales; family Rhizobiaceae; genus Rhizobium. The sequence continues at coordinate 830,274 of NZ_LOKZ01000001.1, forward strand.
GTCAGCACGGATACGCAAGCTTTCATGGAGTTCAGGTCGACGTCGGTTTCAGATGCAGTGGCTGCGCTGGATGAACGCTCTAAGGAAATCTTTCGCCGCATCGTAGAGGGCTATCTGGAAACGGGTGAACCGCTCGGCTCCCGCAACCTGTCGCGCATCCTGCCGATGTCGCTATCGCCGGCGTCCGTGCGCAACGTGATGAGCGATCTGGAAGAACTCGGCCTCATCTATTCTCCGCATGTCAGTGCCGGTCGTCTGCCGACGCAGATGGGCCTGCGCTTTTTCGTCGATGCCTTCATGCAGGTCGGCGACCTCTCGGCCGAGGACCGCGCTAGCATTGACCGCCAGGTGCGCGCCGAAAGCCGTGACAATCCGATGGAATTGATGATGAACGAGGCTAGCCGAATGCTCTCGGGCATTTCGCGCGGCGCCGGACTTGTTATCACCTCGAAAAGCGATCCCGTTCTCAAGCATGTCGAATTCATCCGGCTTGAGCCAACCAAGGCGCTTGCGGTCCTCGTTGGCGATCACGACCAGGTGGAAAACCGCATCATCGAGCTCCCGGCCGGCGTGACGTCGTCGCAATTGACCGAGGCCGCCAACTTCCTGAACGCCCACATGACCGGCCAGACGCTGCCGGAACTGCGAAATGAATTAAGCCGACTGAAGGACGAGGTGCGCAGCGAACTCGATACACTGTCGCAGGATCTCGTCGAGCGCGGCATCGCCGTCTGGTCCGGCAGTGCCGACGAAGGCAAGCCGGCCCAGCTCATCATTCGCGGTCGCGCCAATCTCCTCGCCGGTCTCGCGGGCGCTGACGATCTCGACCGCCTGCGCATGCTCTTCGACGACCTCGAAAAGAAGGACAGCCTGCTGGAGCTTCTCAATCTCGCCGAGAGCGGGCCGGGCGTGCGTATTTTCATCGGCTCGGAAAACAAGCTCTTCTCGCTCTCCGGCTCGTCGCTGATCGTCGCGCCCTATCGTGATGACGACGACCGCATTGTCGGTGCCGTCGGCGTCATCGGGCCGACGCGGCTCAATTACTCACGCATTGTCCCGATGGTCGACTATACTGCTCAGCTGATGACACGATTGTCACGCGGCGCGAAGTAGGACAGCTACTCCGGCATCATGTCGCCAGAGCCACCCATCTCCGCGGGCATGTCTCTGTATTTCGGCAGACCGTCACGGATAGGCAGCACGCTTTCCTGATAGTTCACATGCAGCGTCGGAGTGTAGTCGAGATCGGGCAGAAGTGCCGCGTAAACGTCGGTGACGCCCCAGGTGGGGTGCTCGGTGTAGAGATGCCCGCCGCACAACTCGCAGAATTTCCGCACGCTCGTATCGGACTTCTGGTAGCCCTCCACGTGCTCGCCGCCTTTGGTAACGCGGACAGTGTGCGGCTGCCAGAGCGTGAAGGCGTTGACTGGCCCCGCCGACCAATGTCGACAGGAGGCACAGTGGCAATAACCCATAGCCACCGGTTCGCCGGTAGCAACAATCTCCACGGCGCCGCAGAAGCAGCGCCCGGAATAGCTTTTCTGATCGCTCATGGTAGCAGCTCCCTGACCTGGAAAGGTCGAAGCACCAAAGATTTAGATACGGCTAAAATAAATGACTTTAGAGCGGGCAAGTCAAGCTAGCCCTCTCGATCAACCCTGCACGAGTTGCCCTGCATCACGTGCTTTTCGGTCACGCAGACTTGATTTTTGCCCGTCAAAGCTCGATATCGGGCACATCCTAAAAGACACCAATCACCGGAGAACGTCATGACTGACGAAACGACGAAGAACGGACCAGACGCAGCCGCGGTCGAAGCCGCAGCGGACGCCGCCGCAAACGTCGAGAACGAAGCCACAGCACAGCCCGATCCGCTGGAACTTCTGAAGGGCGAGAATACAGAGCTGCGCGACCGCTATCTGCGCCTTGCCGCGGAGATGGATAACCTGCGCCGCCGCACGGAGCGGGAAGTCAAGGACGCCAAGACCTACTCAGCCGCTGGCTTTGCTCGAGACATGTTGGCTGTCTCGGACAACCTGCGCCGCGCCATCGATGCGATTCCGGAGGAAGCGAAGGCTGCCGCCGACGCCGGTCTGACAACGCTGATCGAAGGCGTCGAGATGACGGAGCGCTCGATGCTGTCTGCGCTCGAGCGCCACGGTGTCCGCAAGCTGGAGCCGGTCGGCCAGAAGTTCGATCCGAACTTCCATCAGGCCATGTTCGAAGTGCCGAACCCTGATGTGCCGAACAACACGGTCGTACAGGTCGTTCAGGCCGGCTACACCATCGGTGAACGCGTTCTGCGTCCTGCCATGGTCGGCGTCGCCAAGGGCGGCCCGAAGCTCGTCGAGTCCGAAACCAATTCGGTTTTCGACCAGAAGGACGCCTGATCTCTCTGGCGCCCCTATAGGCATTAGATGCGGGCGAAACGCTCGATCAGCAGATCGAAGAAGCCGTCCGCATCGACATCACGCATGACCCGCGCATTGCGCTTGCGGTCGGTGACGTGCCACCAGTCGACGACGGTCATGCCGACTGTCAGTGCCGATTTTACCTCGATCTCGACATTGCAGGTCCGGCCCTTGAAAAGCTCAGGCTTCAGCAGGTAGGCGATAACCGTCGGATCGTGCAGCGGACCGCCGTCGGAACCATATTTCTCGACATCGAAACGTTCGAAGAATTCCAGCATCTCGACCATGGCGATGGCCGGGCGCGTGCCGAGATCGGCCATGCGCTTGACGCGGTCCTTGCGCGTCAGAAGCTTGTGCGTGACGTCGAGCGGCATCATTACGATCGGAACACCGGAACGGAAGACGATGTCGGCGGCCTCGGGATCGACGTAGATGTTGAACTCGGCCGCCGGCGTAATGTTGCCGCCTTCGAAGAAGCCGCCACCCATCATGACCAGTTCGCGGACACGCGGGATGATGTCGGGCGCCTTCTGGAAAGCCAGGCCGATGTTGGTCAGTGGCCCAAGCGTGCACAGCGTCACCGTGCCTTCCGGCTCGCTGCGCAGTGTCTCGATGATGAAATCCACGGAATGCTGCGCCTGCAGAGGCATGACAGGCTCGTCGAGGACAGGGCCGTCGAGGCCGGTCTTGCCGTGCACGTGCTCGGCGGTGACCAGCTTGCGAGCGATCGGCTTGTCGGCGCCGGCAAAGACTTTCGTATCGGTCCGGCCACAGAGTTCGCAGACGATGCGTGCGTTGCGGCTCGTATAGGACAGCGGCACATTGCCGGCGACGGTGGTGATCCCGAGAACGGCGAGTTCCTCCGGGCTGCCAAAGGCCAGCATGATGGCGGCGGCATCGTCCTGGCCGGGGTCAGTGTCGATGATGATCTTTCTAGGGTCTGCCATTCCGATCGTTCCATCCTCGTGGTGCGCGTCTTCCTGGCATGCACCGTTTATTTATATTCCCGTCGCAAATCGGCACAGCCGGTACGGGCAGGTTTTGATGCGAGGCGGCGCTTGCTTTGTCAAGGTCGGACCCCTGCGCGCTCCCCGGCAGTGAGTGCGGATATCCGCCTTGCGTCCGTCGCCAGCAATTCCCATATTGGGGGCAATCGGATGCTGTTCTTCAGGTCCGGCAAGGTCGCTTGAATCAAGGACTTGAAGACGATGAGCCGCATTACGCCTTTCGCGAGCCCTTTGCTCTTGGGCTTCGACGCCATGGAAAAGACGTTTGAGCGCCTTTCGAAGGCTAGCGACGGGTACCCCCCCTACAATATCGAGCGCGTCGCCGCCAATCGCGCCTCCGGTGATCCGGAGAGGCTGCGTATAACCCTTGCCGTTGCCGGGTTCAGCGAAGAAGAACTGGACGTGTCGGTCGAGGAAAATCAGCTTTCGATCCGGGGTCGCCAAGTCGATCAGGGGGAACGTGATTACCTTTATCGCGGCATCGCCGCGCGTCAGTTCCAGCGGACTTTTGTTTTGGCCGACGGGATGCAGGTTCTGGGCGCCTGCCTCAAGAACGGATTATTGTCGGTGGATCTCATCCGCCCAGAGCCGAGCCGTATGGTGAAGAAAATTAACATTTCGGTCTCACAGTAGGACAACGGCGCAACTTGAGCCGTTGGTCCCTTCTGTTGGAGGTACAGGAATGTTGATGAAAGAAGCCAATTCTCACCTGACCAAAACCGAACTTGCCGGTATCGGCAACGGCGAGGTCGCCTACATCCGGAAAATGCGGTCTGAAGAAGTCTCCAAGTGCTTCCCTGAAGCGCCGGATATCGATCCGAGCGTTGACCTATGGGCGCTTTTCGGCGCCGATGGCACGCCGATCCTGTTGACGGACAACCGCTCGAGCACCTTCTTCAAGGCTGCCGAGGATGAGCTGAAAACGGTGAGCCTGCACTAAGGCAGGCTCAGACGCGCTTGAATGTGAGATAGGCGGAAGATCTGCCTTCGCGCCGCGCCTTGGCCTCGTAGCGTGTGCTCGGCCAGCCCTCGTAGGGCGTCAGCCAATCCGCAGCATTCTGGGCGAGCCATTCGAAGCCGCCGTGGTCGCGGCACTTGAGTAGCGTCCAGTTGACGTAAGTATCGATATCGGACGCGAAGCAAAACAGCCCGCCCGGCTTTAGGACGCGGTGGAAGCGGTCGAGATTGGTCTTCGATACAAAGCGGCGCTTCCAGTGCTTCCGCTTCGGCCACGGATCCGGGTAGAGCAGGTCGATGTGGTCGATCGAGGCATCAGGCAACCAATCCAGCAACTGCGTCGCATCATCGTTATAGACACGGACGTTCTTGGCGCCCGCTTTGTCGACGCTCGTCAGCAGCTTCTGCATGGAATTGATGAAAGGCTCGACGCCGATAAAGCCAGTGAAGGGCATTTCCACGGCACGATGGATCAGATGCTCGCCGCCGCCGAAGCCAATTTCCAGGCGCAGCCTTTCGGTCGACACCGGAAAGAGAGTTTTCAGCGGGTCGGGTGGAGCCGCTGAAAGATCGATGAGGAACGCCGGAAGCAGGGTGTTCAGTCGCTCTGCCTGATGTTCGCGCAGAGCCTTTCCCTTGCGGCGACCGAAGAAGGCTTCGGTCGCGCGTCCGCGGCGTTCCATGTCGGTCATGCTGCTTCCTTGACCTTAACGGCTTCCTTGAGCGCCTTGACGAGGTCAGTGCGCTCCCAGGAGAACGAGCCGTCGCGGCCGGCCTTGCGGCCGAAGTGGCCATAGGCCGAGGTCTTGGCGTAGATCGGCTTGTTGAGGTCGAGATGACGGCGGATGCCGGTCGGCGACAGATCCATGTTCTTGCGGATAGCGGCTTCGACCTGGTCTTCCGTCACGCCCTTGCCAGTGCCGTGCAGGTCGACATAGATCGACAGCGGCTGTGCGACGCCGATAGCGTAGGAGAGCTGGATCGTGCAGCGATCGGAAAGACCGGCGGCAACGACGTTCTTCGCGAGGTAGCGGGCAGCATAGGCGGCCGAACGGTCGACCTTGGTCGTGTCCTTGCCGGAGAATGCGCCGCCACCGTGCGGAGCAGCGCCGCCGTAGGTGTCGACAATGATCTTGCGGCCGGTCAGGCCCGCGTCGCCATCGGGACCGCCGATGACGAACTTGCCGGTCGGATTGATGTACCACTTGCAATCGTCGGCGACCGGCAGATCGCCGAGAGCTTCGAGGATATAGGGCTCGACGACCGCGCGAACCTTCTTCGAGTCCCAGCTTTCGTCGAGGTGCTGGGTGGAGAGAACGATCGACGTGACTTCGGCGGGCTTGCCGTTGACGTAGCGCACCGTCACCTGGCTCTTGGCATCCGGGCCGAGCTTTGCAACTTCGCCGTCGCCCTTCTTGCGGGCCGTGGCGAGCAGCTGCAGGATCCTGTGGGAATAGTAGATCGGCGCCGGCATGAGGTCAGGCGTTTCCTTGCAGGCGTAGCCGAACATGATGCCCTGGTCGCCAGCACCTTCGTCACCCTGCTGGTCGGCGGCATTGTCAACGCCCTGGGCGATGTCGGCGGACTGCGAGTGCAGGAGCACGTCGATCTTCGCCGTCTTCCAGTGGAAGCCGTCCTGCTCGTAGCCGATGTCCTTGATGGCGCGGCGGGCAGCGGCCTTGAACTTCGAAGGATTGATGACGTCCTTGCCGTCCTTGTCCTTTTTCATCAGGCTCGGCGGCAGGCGCACTTCACCGGCGATCACGACTCGGTTGGTCGTTGCCAGCGTCTCGCAGGCAATGCGCACGCCCCAGGGGTTGACGCCGGTCTTGGCTGCTTCGCGGTAGACCAGATCCACGATCTCGTCGGAGATCCGGTCACACACCTTGTCCGGGTGACCTTCGGCAACTGACTCGCTGGTGAAAAGGTAATTCGCGCGCATTCCGGGATTCCCCTCAAAGAACAAAAGCTGCCTAGTAGGTACTCAGTTCGTACACGAAAAACAAGCGTACAAGGACATAAATATATCTTTATATCTGCGGCGAAGTGGCAAAATATGCCCAAAAAACGCCAAAAAGCGGCCGTTGCGACCGCTTTCCTATTTTGCTCCAAATTTTGAGTGGCGATTATTCGCTGTCGGCCTCGGCGGCGAGCGCCTTCACAAGTTCGACCACTTTGCGACGGACCTTGGGGTCCGTGATCTTCACGAAGGCGCGGTTGAGTTGGAGTCCTTCGGACGATGAAAGAAAGTCGACCACATAGTTCGAGCTGGAGGCCTCCGACATGCCGGATAGACCGGAGGATTGTTCGCCTGGCGCGTCCTCGAAAAAGAAGGAGACGGGGACGTTCAAAATGCTGGAGATGTTCTGAAGGCGGCTCGCACCGACGCGATTGGTGCCTTTTTCGTATTTCTGGATCTGCTGAAACGTGATGCCGAGGCTCTCCCCGAGTTTTTCCTGGCTCATTCCTAGCATTGTTCGACGAAGGCGAATGCGACTGCCAACATGGACGTCGATGGGGTTCGGCCTCTTCTTGTTCTCAATCATGGTCCTGCCCTAACAATAATTTTCAACCTTGTTTAAACCGGCATGCCCAAACCCATCCCCAAAACGTCACGTTGCAAAGTCCTGATTAACCACCTTGAAACATACGCTAAGAACGCCGATCCCAACCACTATGCAATTTTAGGGGTTTTCGGTCAATTCTGCTTGAAAACAAAACCAAAACGCGAAACGAGCGCAATTGCAAACAGAAGTATTTCGATCAACCGGAAGTAAGTTTGGCGCGGGTAGCCTGGATCGCGTTCCGCGCTGAAGCTCTCAATGGTTGCGTCGATGAAGCCGGTTTCATTGAGGCCCAGTCCGGCAATGACCTCGCCACGGGCGTTCACGATCGCTGAAATTCCACTGTTGCCGTTGCGAATCAGCGGCAAACCGGTCTCCACGGCACGCAACCTGGCCTGCTGAAAGTGCTGGTAGGGGCCGGGCGTTGCACCGAACCACGCATCATTCGTGACATTGAGGATGGCATTGGCCGCGCCAAGGTCGCCTGTCATTTCATCGGGAAAAATGATCTCGTAGCAGACGAGCGGATAGAACTTGATCCCCGTCGGCAAAGTCAGCAGCTGACGCGTGGCGGCGGGTGAGAAGCCACCCGGCATCTCAACGACGTTCTGGATGCCGAAATCGTCGAGGATGCTTTCGAAGGGCACGTATTCGCCAAACGGCACGAGGTGCACCTTGTCGGCGGCGCCTGCGATCTGGCCACGACCGTCGATGATATAGATCGAATTGTAGTAGCGCGGCGGATTGCCCGGCCCCGTGTCTTCCACCCGAACGGCGCCGGCGATCAGGATCTGATTGTCGTCCAGGGTGTCCGCGATCCGGCTGAGCGCATCCTGATTGTCGGTCAGGATGAAGGGAATGGCCGTCTCCGGCCAGACGATGATGTCTGGTTTCCGCCCACCGTCCTTCGGAGGCTCGACGGAGAGTTTCAGATGTTTTTCGAAGATAGCAGCGCGATCAGCGTCGCTGTCCATCTTCGCCGTCTGTTCGATCATCGGCTGAACGAGACGGATGACCGGGCTCTTGGAGTCGGCTGCGGGCGTCGGCTGTGGGCCATAGAGAACATAAGCGCCGTAGCCGATATGCGCCGCGAAAAGCAGGGCTGCCAATGAAAGGCCGAGCTTCGCGCCCTGACGTGTTCCGAGAAGCGCAGGCGCGCCGAAGATGAAGACCGAGAGCGACGTTATACCCATGGTGCCGATGACATGCGCCGATTGCATCATGAGAGGCACGGGCGTCATGCCGTAGCCGACAGCGTTCCAGGGAAAGCCGGTGAAAAGGACGCTCCGCAACCACTCGAGCAATCCGAAGCTCGCCGCAAGCGCCGCAATCCGCCCCATGCCGTCGGACCACAGGGTTCGCGCCAGGGCGGCAGCAACGCCGTAGAAGATGGCGAGCACCGCAGGCAGGCCGAAAATCGCCAACGGCAGCGCCCAGGCGAAGGCCTCGGCATCGATCATCAAGGCATGGCCGAGCCACCAGAGGCCGGCGACGAAATAGCCGAAGCCGAATAGCCAGCCGACGGCGAAGGATGGCCACAGCCGACCAAGAAACCCGCTTTCAGGAGCGGCGGCGGAGCCGTCGATCAGCCAGACAAGCAGCGTGAACGACACGAACATCGCGGCAAAGAAGCCGAAGGGAGGTAAGGCCAGAACGCCGATGGCGCCTGCAAGGACGGCCAGTACAACCCTCTTGAACCCCCAGGCCAGGATAACCCTGTCTGCAAGCCGCTCCATGCGCACTCCCATCACGCTGCGAATCAACCCGACCGCAGTCTTTCAAAAAAGCCGCCGTTTGTCGTGGTTTGCGGCAATCAGTTGGTTGTGGGAGCGTCTGTTTGCCGCTCTTCGCCGTGATCCGAGCCGGACGTGCCTTCACCGTCGATCTTGACGCGACGGCGGATCGCCTGGCGCTTGCGAGTGATCCTCACGCGCTTGATCCGGCGCGGGTCCGCATCAAGAATATGGAACTCGAAACCGGGCAGGGCCTGTACGACCTCACCGCGCACGGGAATGCGCCCGAGTTCGGAGAAGATCAGGCCGCCCAGCGTGTCCACTTCATCGACCTGCTCGGTAATGTCGAAGTCCGGCCCGATCGCTTCGGCGATCTCCTCCAGTTCGACACGGGCGTCGGCAACGAAGACGTCTTCGGACACGCGCTTGAACATGACTTCGTCGTCGTCATGCTCGTCGTCGATGTCACCGACGACCATCTCGACGATGTCCTCGTGCGATGCCAGCCCATCGGTGCCGCCATATTCGTCGATGACGAGTGCCATCTGCGTGCGGTTCACCTGCATGCGGCGAAGGAGATCCGAAGCAAGCATTGAAGGCGGCACGAAGAGGATCTTGCGGATGATGCCGGCCTCTGACAGCGTCTTCTGCAGGTCGACGCGGCTGAGGTCGAAATTCGGCTTGGCGGCGCGCGTCGGCTTCTGCAGGTGCTCGGGGGAAACCTCGACCAAAGGCTCTGCCGGCTTGAGTGCCTTGGTGCTGCCGCGGCGCTTGTTGCGCGCCTGCTTGGCGATGTAGGACAGGAGGTCGCGGATATGCACCATGCCGCGCGGGTCATCGAGCGTATCCGCGTAAACCGGCATGCGCGAACGTCCAGACTCCTCGAACAGGATCATCAGTTCACCGATGGTGATGTTCTGGTCGACGGCCTCGATATCAGCGCGCGGCACCATCACGTCGGCGACACGCACTTCGCGGAAGCGAAGGATGTTGTGCAGCATCGCCCGTTCGTCGGGTGAAAACACGTCGCCGACGGCAGCGTCGGTCATCAGCGCATCGGCGATGTCCTCGCGAAGGCGCGAGCCCTGCTGTGGTCTCAGGATGCGCGCTGCGCGCGACCAGAAGGATTGGGATCGTCCGGACTGCCTACTACTACTGCCACCCTCATCGGAGGAGGAGGATTGATCGGCGTCCTTGGCCTCAGCGGCCGGTCTCGTCGTAAAGTCGCTCATGGTTCCATTTTAAGGTCTTGACCCTCGTATGGGTCAGATAGGCCGAGTACCGCCAAAATGCGAGTCTCGAGCCCCTCCATTATCTCGGCTTCAGCGTCATTATTATGATCGTAGCCGAAGAGATGCAAGAATCCATGCACTATCAGGTGCGTCAGGTGGTCGTCAAAGTTCTTTTCGAGCTCTACCGCCTCCCGCTCCACGGTTTCTCTTGCGATAATGATGTCGCCCAACATCGGACCCGGCACCTTGCCTGGCTTTACCGGGAAGGCGGGAAAGGAAAGCACGTTGGTCGGCTTGTCCTTGCCGCGCCATTCGGCGTTGATGTCCTGGATCGAGGCGTCGTCGGTGAAAACCAGCGAGACTTCCGGGATCATCTTGGGAAAAGGCTGCCTTTCGCTCTCGCGAAGATAGGTTGCCGCCGTTTCGAGTACGCGATCCGCCAATGCATGCAACGCATCTTCGGAGGGCCAATTGCCCCCCTCGATGCTGATCTGGATATCAAGTTCCGCCATCAGTCCTGCCGGCTAACCTCTTCGGTTTCCGCTGCGTAGGTGGAATCATAAGCCCTGACAATCCGCCCGACGAGCGGATGGCGCACGACGTCCGTATCCTTGAAGCGGACGATCGAGATGCCCTCGACGCCATTCAGCAGTTGCAGCGCTTCCACTAGCCCAGACTTGACGCCCCGCGGCAAGTCGATCTGGCTTGGGTCGCCAGTGACGATCATGCGGGAGTTCTCGCCGAGACGCGTCAGGAACATCTTCATCTGCATCGACGTGGTGTTTTGCGCTTCGTCGAGGATAACGGCGGCATTGGCGAGCGTACGACCTCGCATGAAAGCGAGCGGCGCAATCTCGATGACGCCAGCGGTAATGGCGCGATCGACCTTGTCGGCCGGCATCATGTCATAGAGCGCGTCATAGAGCGGGCGAAGATAAGGGTCGACCTTCTCCTTCATGTCACCTGGCAGGAAGCCGAGGCGTTCGCCGGCTTCGACCGCAGGGCGCGAAAGAATGATCCTCTCAACGACGCCGCGTTCCAGCAGTTGAGCGGCATGGGCGACGGCGAGATAGGTCTTGCCGGTACCGGCCGGACCACAGCCGAACACGAGTTCAGCGCGCTCCAAGGCCCTGAGATAGGCATCCTGCGTCGGTGTGCGGGCAATGATGGTCTTCTTGCGCGTGGAAACCTGGGCCATCGTCAGCTTGGCCTTCTTCTCCATTGTCGGCAGGCTCAACTGGTCGTCGGCGGCCATCGCCATACGGATCGCGCCTTCGACGTCGGAGCGTTCCACGCTGCCGCCCTTCTGGAGCTTCTCATAGAGGTAATCGAGCGTACGCCGCGCCTGATTGGTAGCGACGATGTCTCCTGAGATAACGACGGAATTGCCCCGCGCTCGCGCGTCGATGTGCAGACGCTCTTCAAGGAGCTTGAGGTTCTGGTCGAACTGGCCGAACAGTTCACTGGCGAACCGATTGTTCTCGAACGTCAGAATAAAGTGATTGGCGTCGCTCGCAATGCGTGGGTGGCGCGGTGAAGAAGAAACCAATTCTTGTCCGTTCAAGCGGTCAGGCTCCTTGGGTTAGACCTCAGCCTTTGCAATCTCGGCAAACAGGCTGTTGGTTCCGGTTCCGGTGATTCGCACATTAATAATGTCACCGATTTGCAATGCTTTTGCATCAACATTCACGGACTGAAGCCAGGGAGAACGGCCGATAAGCTGTCCTGGCATGCGACCGGGCTTTTCGAGCAACAGTTCGATCGTTTTCCCGACACAGGATTCGGCAAATTCCTGCTGCTGCTTCAGGAGAAGCGCCTGCAGGTGTTCCAGCCGTTCTGCCTTGATCTCTTCCGGCACCTGGTCCTTCAGTTCCGCGCCGGGCGTGCCCGGCCGTGTCGAGTACTTGAAGGAGAAAGCCTGCGCATAGCGCACCTCCTCCACAAGTCGGAGTGTATCTTCAAAATCCTGGTCTGTCTCCCCCGGAAAGCCGACGATGAAGTCGCCGGAGAGAGCGATATCGGGGCGGGCTGCGCGAATGCGCTCGATCAGTGTCAGATACTCGGCGACCGTATGGCGCCGGTTCATCGCCTTCAGGATGCGGTCGGAGCCGGCTTGCACCGGCAGATGCAGGTACGGCATCAGCGCGCGCAGATCCCGATGCGCCTCGATCAGGCGATCGTCCATGTCACGCGGATGGCTGGTAGTGTAGCGCAGGCGCGCAAGGCCCGGGATCTCGGCCAGCCGGTAGAGCAGGTCGCCGAGAGTCCATTCCTGACCATTAGCGCCGACACCGTGCCAGGCGTTGACGTTCTGGCCGAGCAACGTGATCTCGCGCACGCCGCCTTCGACGAGCTTCTGCGCTTCCTCGACGATCTGGCTGACCGGCCGCGACACTTCCGATCCGCGTGTATAGGGCACGACACAGAAGGTGCAGAATTTGTCGCACCCTTCTTGAACGGTGAGGAACGAAGTGACGCCGCGCGAGCGGATTTTCTTGCTCTCCGCGATCGGCAGATGCTCGAACTTGTCTTCGAGCGCATATTCAGTGTCGACGATGCGATGCCCTTGCTTCGCCTTGCGCAACGCTTCCGGCAGGCGGTGATAGGTCTGCGGACCAATGACGACGTCGACGGCGGGTGCCCGGCGCAGGATTTCTTCGCCTTCCGCCTGCGCCACGCAGCCGGTAACGCCGATCATGAACTCCCGGCCCTCCTTGTTGCGCTCCTTCTTCATATCGCGCAGGCGGCCGAGCGCCGAATAGACCTTTTCGGCAGCCTTTTCGCGGATATGACAGGTATTCAGCAGAACAAGGTCTGCCTCCTCCAAGACTTCCGTCAAATCATATCCGTCGCGGGCGAGGGCATCGCTCATGCGCGTCGAGTCATAGACGTTCATCTGACAGCCGTAGGTCTTGATGAATACCTTGCGGCTGTTGCTGCCATCGCGGAGACCGGTCTCCGGGGCCTGAAGAAGGGCGCTGTCCTGGGTCATGGCCGGCTATTTAGTGGTTTTTCATGCGCGAGAAAAGGAAATCTTGTCTTACGCCGTGTTGCGGCCGCGCAGGGCTGCGCCAAGCATCGAGCGGATTCGCTGGGCAATCGTCGCGCTGACGTCCTTGCGGTTGCTGTCGGCGCGATATTCGATCGCCTCACCGAAACAGACGTCTACCTCAAAGGCGCCGCATCGCAGCATGTCTTTCAAGTGCGGAAGCATCTCGACATCGCCGGGCCACGAGGCAAGTGGGCGATGATAACGCCCCATCGGCAGACCGTGCACGCCCGTATAGGCAACCGCGACCGGCTGGACGACAACGGCACCGGTCGGCGAAGCCGGAACCGCCATGGCGGCAGCGCCAAACAGCGAGGATTTGACCTCCAGAAGACGGTTTCCATCCGAGGTCGTGCCCTCCGGGAACAATACGACGATCTCGCCATCCGCCATGCGGGAGGCAATCTCGTTCGCCTGGTGGCCGGTCTTGCGCTTTTCCTCGCGCACCACGAAGACGCTCCTCTGTAGCTTCGCCAGAGTGCCGAAGATTGGCCAGTCGCGCACCTCGATCTTGGCGATGAAGGCAACGTCGGCCACAGCCGACAACACCATGATGTCCATCCATGATGAATGGTTGGCGCAAAGCATCAACGGCCTGTGCGTTTCCATCTTGCCATGGACGCGGATGCGGATGCCGAAGCAGAAACAGACGATGCGATGCCAGATGCGCGGCAGCCAGCGCCGCAGCTTCCAATCGAAGCGGAGCGCCAGGAGTTGCCAGGGCATGAGCAGGATGCTGGCGAAGAGAATGACGATGCCGGCAAGCGCCACGCGCAGCCAGGCGATCAAGACGAAGACTCCGCGACTGCGATCATGGCCTCAGCGCTCGTCCGGCTTGAGCGGGATGCCATAAAGCTCGAGCCGGTGATCGACCAGCTTGAAGCCGTGCTCGCGGGCGATGCGTTCCTGCAACGCCTCGATCTCGGGCGAGTGAAACTCGATAACGACACCCGACTTGAGGTCGATGAGATGGTCATGATGCTCTTCCGGCACGGTCTCGTAACGCGAGCGGCCGTCTCGGAAGTCGTGGCGTTCGATGATGCCGGCATCCTCGAACAGCTTCACGGTACGATAGACGGTGGAGATCGAAATCTTCGCGTCCACCTTCACCGAACGCCGGTAAAGCTCTTCCACGTCGGGATGGTCGGCGGATTCTTCGAGAATACGCGCAATCACGCGGCGCTGTTCGGTCATGCGCATGCCGCGTTCAGCGCAAAGCTCCTCGAGGGTCTTGGCGACGTCAGTCATGGGCTGCCTTCCGATAGTCAACGTTTAAGCAACGGAACTAGCGAAGAACGCGCTTCATGACAAGCGCTGTGGAAACGGCGCCCTTGGCATCCTTGTAATATCCCTTGCGTTCGCCGACTTTCTCGAAGCCGAGCTTGCGGTAGAGCCCGAGCGCTGCCGCATTGCCATCATCGACCTCCAGAAAGATGCTTTCGCCACCGCGCAGCTTCGCTTCGCGCATCGCGGCCTGCATCAGCCGCCAGCCGAGGCCGGCGCGCGCGACCTTCGTCTGCACGGCGATCGTCAGGATTTCCGCCTCGCCGGCAACCTGGCGCGCCAGCACAAAACCCGGCAACGGCTTCTTGAGGAAGGCGTTTGTCTGGCGGGCCACGAAGCCGAAGACGGTGTCCTGGCTGAGCAGGCTGTAGAACTCGCCATCGCCCCACGGGCGGGCGAAACGCTCGCCGTGCAGGGCTGCGACCGCGCGGCAATCATCGGCATCCATCGCGACGATTTCGAATTCCGGCTTCAACGTCAAATAGGATTCCAACATGGTCATACTCGCGCAATTGCAAACCCGGCCTGCGGCTTGGCGTCGGGTCCACGCAGATAAAGAGGCTTTGGCTTTCCGGCAGACGGATCGGCGGCGGCGCCGATGCGTGCCACAATGGAAATCGGGAAATGGTTGGCATGGTCGCCGGTCGCGTCCGGCTTCAGGAGAGGCGTGGCCGAACCGGTGATTTCGCCCTCGAACGCCGCGGCGAACGCCTGCGCTTCCTCGACGGTCACGGCGCGCGCTTCGTCGAACGTTTCGCCGTCGACATTGAACGCCTGCAGATAAATCTCGTTTCGCTTGGCATCCATGGCCGCGAGCACGGGGCACCCCGGCGTTTTCAGCCGCTGCGCTTCGGCCATCACCGCAAGCGTGGTCACCCCGACCGCCGGAACGCCGAGCGACAGCGCAAAGCCGCGCGCGGCGGCGACACCGACGCGAATGCCGGTAAACGAGCCTGGACCGATGGTGACAGCAATGCGATCGACAGCCGAAAGCGACATATCCGCCTGCTCCAGCACGCGGTCGATGATTCCCATCAAATGCTCAGCATGCCCCTTGCCGATCATGTCCGATGCCTCGCCCAGCATCGTATCCCTGCCGCTGTCATAGAGAGCGGCAGCGCAATCCACACCTGCGGTGTCGAGCGCCAGTATGATCATGGCATCAATTTCCGAATAAAGCGTTCCTGAGCGTCCATACCTTCACCCTGCCGCGCTTGCAAATGCTGCGCCAGGACGAATGCCGGGACAGAGTGTCGTCGTCAGGCGGCGACGACTTCCTCGACTTCCGGAACGAAATGGCGAAGCAGGTTCTGCACGCCATGCTTCAGCGTCGCCGTCGAAGACGGGCAGCCGGAGCAGGAGCCCTTCATGTTGAGATAGACCTTGCCGTCCTTGAAGCCGCGGAAGGTGATGTCGCCACCATCCTGCGCGACGGCCGGGCGTACACGTGTGTCCAGCAGTTCCTTGATCGTCAGCACGATCGACTCGTCTGCTTCATCGAAGAACTCGCCGCCGGCATCGAGATCCTCGGAAAGAACCGATGCATCGCCCATCACAGGCTTGCCCGACATGAAGTGTTCCATGATCGAGCCAAGGATGGCCGGCTTCAGGTGCTGCCACTCGGCATTGTCCTTGGACACGGAGATGAAATCGTAGCCGAAATAGACACCGGTCACGCCAGGAATCTCGAACAGACGGGCCGCGAGCGGCGATGCCTGAGCCTCGTCGGCGCTACGGAATTCGGCTGTTCCGTTCTCCATTACGACCCGACCCGGCAGGAACTTCTGCGTGGCGGGATTCGGCGTGGCTTCGGTCTGAATAAACATGTCGCTCTCCGTGCGGCGGGCAGCGGCCCAGGCCGTCTTTAGAATTCTTCAAAAAAGAAAATAAGCCGATTGGCAACTCTATTCAAGAGACTGGCACTCAAGAAATGCTTTATGCGAGGGCATCCAATTCCTCGTCCGTCAATGTGTCAGGCAGGACGGTGACGGGGATGGGAAATGTCGCACCACGCCCGGCGATCGACGACACCAGCGGTCCTGGACCTTCCTTGGCCGAGCTTGCGGCCAGCACCAGGATCGCGATATCGCGGTCTTCCTCGATGACGGCGTTGATCTGCTCCGTGGCGCTTCCTTCGCGGATGACGATCTCAGGGTCGATGCCGATCGTTTCGCGAACCACATGCGCCGCCTTGGCGACCACGGCTTCGGCTTCCTCGCGCGCCTCGGCACGCATGATCTCCTCCACCCCCAGCCACTGCTGGAAGTCGCCCTCCGGTATCACGTACATCAGCACAAGGCCGCCATTCGAGTTCTTGGCGCGCCGGCCGGCATAGTGAACGGCACGGGAGCATTCGGGCGTATCGTCAATGACCGCCATGAATTTGCGGCGATGACCTTCGAGCCGGGAGAGTCGTTTTGATACCATGCCGCGGACTCTGACACCTGAACCTGAAAATTTGCAAGCCCTCGTTTTTGATCCCTCGAGGGGGGCTCTGTCGAGGTCTAGGTCAGGCCGGAACCAGTCCGTAAAGGCGCATGATTGCTTTCACATGCTCGATATCCGGCTTGCCCTGAACATTGATGGCCAGAGCCATCTCCTCGAAGTAGCGTCTGCCGATCAAGCCGGGTGTCATGGTGATCAAAGCCTTGGCGGTTTCGCCGTGCAGATTTTCGTGGGTGTGGACGTAGCCACGTGGGATGAAGAGGGTACCCCCCGATGCGATCTCGTGTTTGCGCCCGTCAAGCGTCGTGGTCATCGTGCCGGACAATCCGTAGATCACTTCGTCGACGTCACGGTGATAATGGGCGGCCGGGACACGTGCCTGAGGCGGGACCGTGAATTCGAACATCACGAGACTTCCGGCGCTCTGGTCCTCGTCGATCAGAAGCCGGATCTCCATGGCGCCGATCTGGATGAGGTTGCGATCTCGCACCGAAGCCTCCTGACGGTCTGTTTAGGAACAGTACGCCGCAGGTAGAGGTTCGACAAGTCCGGGGCCGCATGTACGCCGCCCCGGACGATTTCGGCAGAGCCGGGATCTCAGTACAGGAAGCCGACGATGTCGCGCACTTCCTTCATCGTCACTTCGGCGCGTGCCCGTGCCCGCTCGCCACCGTTGCGCAGGATCGCGTCGATGTGGCTGGTGTCCGACATCAGCCGGCGCATCTCGGCGGTGATCGGCGAAAGCACGTTGACCGCCAGGTCGACCAGTGCCGGCTTGAAGACGGAAAACTGCTGACCGCCGAACTCGGCAAGCACGTCCGCTTTCGATTTGTCGGCGAGCGCCGCATAGATGCCGACCAGGTTGTCCGCCTCCGGACGGCCCTTGAGTCCATCGACTTCGCAGGGCAAGCCTTCCGGATCGGTCTTGGCCTTGCGGATCTTCTTCGAGATTGCGTCCTCGTCATCCATCAGGTTGATGCGCGAGAGATCCGATGGATCCGACTTCGACATCTTCTTGGTGCCGTCGCGAAGCGACATGACGCGCGGCGCTGGACCATCGATCAGCGGCTCGACCATCGGGAAATAGGCATGCACCGGCTCATCGCCGACGGTGATGTCGATGCCGTAGCCCGTCTTGCGGATATGCTCCGCATAGTCGAGGTTGAACTTCATCGCGATGTCGCGGGCGAGTTCAAGGTGCTGTTTCTGATCGTCACCGACCGGGACATGCGTGCCGCGGTAAACGAGAATGTCGGCAGCCATCAGGCTCGGATAGGCGTAGAGGCCGAGCGAGGCTTGCTCACGGTCCTTGCCGGCCTTGTCCTTGAACTGCGTCATGCGGTTCATCCAACCGATGCGCGCGACGCAATTGAAGATCCAGGCAAGCTCGGCATGCTGCGGCACGGCCGACTGGTTGAAAACGATATGCTTTTCCGGATCGATGCCGGACGCGATGAAGGCGGCGGCGATCGAACGGATCTGGTTCGGCATGTCGTCATGGACGAGCTGCGCCGTCAGAGCATGCATGTCGACCACGCAGTAGATGCAGTCGTTGCCTTCCTGGAGTGCCACGAACTTGCGGATTGCGCCGAGATAGTTGCCGAGATGGAGATTGCCGGTCGGCTGGACGCCGGAGAATACGACTTTCTTGAATTCGCTCATTATGTCCTCGATTAGGCTGGTGGAGGGCCCCAGGGTCTGTAACCCATGTTGCTAACGTCGCGGCTTATGCACGCGCGCGATACGGCAATCAAGGGGTTCAGCCTGCGGCGTGTTCGATCAGATCGAAGGTGTTGCCGTAAGGATCCGAAAACACGGCGACGGTCCCGTAGACTTCGTGTCGCGGCCTTTCGAGAAATTGCACGCCCTTGGCCAGCATCGACGCATGGTCACGCGCAAAATCATCGGTCTTGAGGAAGAAGCCAACCCGCCCGCCTGTCTGGTTGCCCATCGCCGCCATTTGCCGGTCGTTGGCAGCCTGCGCGAGCAGAAATGCCGCTCCATCTTCGCCCTTCGGCCTGACCACGACCCATCGCTTGCCGTCCGGCTGGACGTCGTCCTGAAGGCAGTCGAAGCCGAGCGCGCCGCAGTAGAAGTCCTTGGCCCGATCGTAGTCGTCGACGATGAGTGTTACGAGAAAGAGCGATTGGGACATTACAGGGCTCCGATTTGCGATGTGGTGTTGTTGCCAAGCGCGGGCGGCCGGTCAAGGGAGAGCGGGCTGCCGTCGTTCGGCCCATGTGCTTCCGTCATGCCGGGCTTGATCCGGCATCCGGCAACGCCGCGTCTGCGGCGCAGATCAGTCTTTCGCGCTCGAGGACTTGAGCGCGCTCGACCCCGGATCAAGTCCGGGGTGACGGAGAGAAGCAATCGGCGGGGTAACGGCACACGTCTTCGCCTTCACGCGATCCTTTTGGCCCGCGCTTGACCTGCATTGTCACTCGGACGGGGCGCTGGAAATTGCCTCGTTGAGTAAAACAATATGGCGCTGTCGAGCGCCCCGTTCGGCGGTTTGTGCCCGAACGCGGTCCCTCTGCCGCCTTGCCCGTGGAAGCTCTTGCTTCCCCTGGGGGCCATGTGTGCCACGCAGGCACGTCCGGGGCTCAACTCGACGCCGCATTCGCGCTGGCGCCGCCGTCCCCGGAGGGAGACCATTTTCTGCGGACCCCTGATGCGGAAGCTCACGTCCTTCTTCCGCACCCGGCGCCGGTCCCGCCTCGCCGCAACGCCTTGCGGTGTATTCGCGACGGGGCGATTTTATTGTAGGAGGAGCTCACCGAGCGGGGAAATTTGGTGACAGATTTTTTCTGTGAGTATTTCTCACAAATTTACGTGAAGGGAAATTTATACCTATTTTTAGGTATCCCTAATTCATCAATTAGCCGTAAATTACGGCATTCTTCCGTTGCGTAAGGTAAACAATTTCACAAAAAGGCCATTTTTAGGGAGAGCGTTCCATCCGCCAGAAACTTACCCCGGTCGCCCGGTGTATTTCGAGGGGAGGGAACCATGCAGTCCGCATTTTCCATCGCACTCGCCGGCCTGTTCTGTCTGTCGTGTTTCGACAGTGCCGACGCCCAGAATGCCAGAAGAGTTGCAATACCGCCGCTCAAGTATAAAGAAACGCTCGCCTATTCTCTGCAGACCGTCAGCGTCAAGGCGAACTGCTTCCCGCCGCAACTGCGCGAGGTTCTTGCCTATATCGCCGCCAAGACCGGTCGCCGTCCAATGGTAACCTCGGGGCTCCGGTCGCACGGTCGATCACATTCACAGCATCGCTATTGCGCAGCCGCCGATATCCGGATCCCCGGCGTATCGGAGCGCACGATCATTGCTATCGCTGAATCGGCACCGGGAATTGGCGGAATCGGTCGCTATTGCAACGGCATCGTCCATGTGGACGTAGGTCCAAAACGACGATGGACCTACTGCTGAAGCGCTGCGTCGGACCGCTAACCGTCCACCTTTGCGACCGGCTTGCGGTTCAGGTTGCGCCGGATCATGCCGAGGCTTGCGCCGCCGATCAGGAACGCGGTCGCGAAGTAGACAGCCATGGCGATGACGATCAGCAGACCGAGCGTGCCGACCTTGGTCGTCAGATGCGCAGTTGAGGCGAGCCACGGTTCCCAGCGGTGCTGCAGGTACATTATTACGCCGCCCATGACACCAGCGGAGACGACGAGCAATGCTGCGCGTCGCGCCAGCGCCCATTCCCACGTCAGATGACCGCGGCGGAGCAGCGTCGTGAAGAGTAGGACGGTGCTGATCCAGCCGGCCGTTGCTTCCGCAACCGCAATGCCGGGAGCGCCGAGGAACGGGAAGAGCGTCAATGCCGTCGCGCAGTTGACGCCAACGGCAATCGCCGAAAAGCGCATCGGCGTCTTGGTGTCTTCGCGCGCGTAAAATCCCGGTTGCAGTGCCTTGATCAGCACGAAGGCAGGGAGACCGACGCCATAAACGGCGAGGATGGAGCCGACGATCGCGGTGTTTTCCTGATGGAAGGCGCCGCGTTCGTAGAGAACGCGGATGATCTCGTCGGAGAGGATCCAGAGCGCAAAGGCGGCCGGTATTGTCAGGAACAGCACGAATTCCATCGACCGGTTCTGCAAGTTCGCCGCCTCGCGCAGATTGCCGCCCTTCAGCGCCCGCGCCAGTTCCGGCAGCAGCACCACGCCAACAGCAACGCCGACGACGCCGAGCGGCAGCTGGTAGATGCGGTCCGCATATTGAAGTGCGGCGATCGCGCCTTCGCGTGAGGAGGCAATTGCCTGGCCGATCATCTGATTGATCTGGGTAATGCCGCCGGTGACGGCAGCAGGCACCGCCAGGATCAGCAGGCGCTTGACGTTCGGCGTGATGCGGGGAAAGCGAAAACCGATGCTCATGCCGGCATGCAGGACGCCGACATAGACGACGACGAGCTGCAGGATGCCCGCAACCAGCACGCCCCAGGAGAGATACCAGGCGGTCTGAAGCGGTTCCGCGCCGGTATAGAGCGCATAAAACAGCGCCCCGATCATCACCACGTTGAGGAAAACCGGCGCTATGGCCGCCGCGAAGAAATGATGCAGCGAATTCAGCATCCCGCTCATCATCGCCGTCAGCGACATGCACATTAGATAGGGGAACATCACCGCCGCCATGCGCACGGTGATCGAGAATTTCTCCGCATCGTTGGCAAAGCCCGGCGCGATGACGAAGCGCACGAGCAGCGGCATGCAAAGCTCCATCACGATGGAGATGAGCAGCAGCACCGAAAACAGCACGCCGAAGACCTCTTCGGAGAAGCGCTTGGCGCCATCCGTGCCGTTCGCCTCGATCTCCTTGGCAAACAGCGGCACGAAGGCGGCGTTGAACGCACCTTCGGCAAAGAGCCGGCGGAACAGGTTTGGAAAGCGGAAGGCAGCATAGAAGACGTCGGCCATCGGACCGGTGCCGAGGGCTGCCGCCATCAGCGTTTCACGGGCGAATCCGAAGATACGGCTGCCAAGCGTGGCGCCGCCGACGGTGGCGAATTTTCTGACGAGGCTCATACGTTTTGGCTCATGCGGACGAATCCGCCTTCTTTTCTGTCTGCGTCGCGGCGCGGGCCGTGGTCGGCGGCGCGATGATGCCGGAGGGCATGCGCTCGCGCAGCTCGTCCTGCTCCTCGGCCATCACGGCCTTCAGGCGCGCGGTGATGTTCGAGCGCTTGCTGTCGCCCGAGATTTTCTGGCCGACGAGGTCGGTCACGTAGAAGGTATCGATGACCTTCTCGCCGAAAGTGGTGATGCGGGCCGACTGAATGTCGAGCGACAGGTCCGAAAGAACCGCGGTGATTTCCGACAGCAGGCCCGGTCGGTCGAGGCATTCGACCTCGATAACGGTGAACTTGTTTGACAGGCTGTTGGAGATGTTGACCGACGGCGGGATGACGAAGGCCTTGCTCTTCTTGCGGTTCTTGGTCCGCGTCGCAATCACTTCGGGCAGCCGCTTGCGGCCGGAAAGCACGTCCTCGATCATCCGCCCGATGGTGCCGGCACGGCGCAGCTCGTCGGCATCGTCCTTGAACTCGCGGCTGACATGGATCGTATCAAGCGCACGGCCGTCCGAGGTCGTGAAGATCTGCGCGTCGACGATGTTGGCGCCCGCCGCGGCACAAGCGCCGGCGATGACGGCCAGAAGGCGCGGATGGTCAGGCGACAACACGGTGATCTCGGTGATCGCGTGGAAGCTGTCGGTGCGAACCATCGTCGCCAATGCCTGGCCGGCCTTGTCCGCCTGTCGGATAAAGCCTGCATGCCGGACCTGGTCTTCCAGGGGAACGGAGAGCAGGTAGGGCTGATAGTGCAGCTTGCTGTAGATCTTGCGGTCCTTCTGGCTCCAGTCGGAGAGCGCGTTGTAGAGCGCTTCGGCCGCGAAGTTGGCGCGCTCCTTGCGCGAAACCTCCGAGAAGCCGCCGGCAAGCAGCAGTTCCGTTTCATAATAGAGCGTGCGCAGCAACTGGCCCTTCCAGCCGTTCCAGACACCGGGACCGACGGCGCGGATGTCGCAGATCGTCAGGATCAGCAACATCTTCAACCGGTCGAGTGATTGCACCACATCGGCAAAGTCGGTGATCGTCTTGCGGTCGGTAAGATCGCGCGTCTGTGCGACCATCGACATCGCCAGATGTTCTTCAATCAGCCAGACGACCATTTCGGTCTGCTTCTGCGACAGGCCGAAACGGGTGCACAGCTTGCGAGCGACGCGGGCGCCGGCAATCGAGTGGTCCTCCTGGCGGCCCTTGGCGATGTCGTGCAGCAGCACGGCGACATAGAGAGCCTCGCGGTCTTCGATGCCGGGCATCAGCTTGTTCGCGAGCGGGTGCAGGTCGTCGGCCTTGCCCTTGTCGATCTCCGACAGCACCTCGACAGTGCGGATCAGATGCTCGTCCACCGTATAGTGGTGGTACATGTTGAACTGCATCATCGCGACGATCTTGCCGAACTCGGGGACGAAGCGCCCGAGCACGCCGGCCTCGTTCATGCGCCGCAGGATCAGCGCCGGATCGCGCTTCGAGGTCAGGATCGACATGAAGAGGCGATTTGCCTCGTCGTTCTCGCGCAGATTGTTGTCGATCAGGCTGAGCGAGCGGGTAACGCGCTTCAGTGCGTCCGGATGGAATTCCAGCCCATTGATGTCGGCGACATGGAACAGGCGGATGATACTGACCGGATCATTCTTGAATACATCGGGGCTTGCGAGCGCGATACGGCCGCGATCCTCGACGAATTCGGTGCTGCCGGCGATCTTGCGGCTGCGGTTTGCAAAGCGGCTGATGACGCCGGTCAGACCCGGCGTCGATTTCGCCTGCTGGTCCTCGAGCGCCGCGCAGAGAATGCGCGTCAGGTCGCCGACGTCCTTGGCGACGAGGAAGTAGTGCTTCATGAAGCGCTCGACGGCCGAAAGGCCGGGACGCGAGTGATATCCGAGCGCCTCGGCGATCTCGCGCTGGATATCGAAGGACAGCCGCTCTTCGGCTTTTCCGGTCAGGAAATGCATGTGGCAGCGCACCGCCCAGAGGAAGTCGTCGGCCTTCTGGAAGACGTGGTATTCGTGCTTCGAGAGAACGCCCAGCGGCACGAGCTCAGCCGTGTCGCGGACATGGTAGTAGTATTTCGAGATCCAGAAGAGCGTATGCAGGTCGCGCAGGCCGCCCTTGCCTTCCTTGACGTTGGGCTCAACGAGATAGCGCGTGTCACCGGCCTTGCGGTGGCGCTCGTCGCGCTCGGCAAGCTTGGCGGCGATGAATTCTGGCCCAGTGCCGGTGACGATCTCCTTGTCAAAACGCGTCTCAAGCTGCGTCTCCAGCGAGCGCAGGCCGCAGATGTAGCGCATTTCAAGGATCGCGGTACGGATGGTCATGTCTGATTTCGACAGCGCGATGCATTCTTCAATCGTGCGTGTCGCGTGGCCGACCTTGAAGCCCATGTCCCAGAGGACGTAGAGCATGAATTCGACCGCCTTGTGCGTTTCCTCGGCAGGCTTCGGCTGGAACAGGAACAGGAGGTCGATGTCGGAGCCCGGCGCCAGCGTGTCGCGGCCATAGCCGCCGACGGCCGTGACGGCGAACTTGTCCTTCTGTTTCGGGAAGACATGGGCGCAGACGAACTCGTAGAGAACCGTCGTAATCTGGTCCTGCAGCCACGAAATCCGCCGGGCGCAATTGATGCCGCTGCCATCGGCCGAAAGCAGCTCGCGCGCCTTCTGCCGGCCTTCGCTGCTCGCCTTCTTGAGGGTCGCCAGCAGATCCGATCGCATGACGTCGGGCCGCGTCTTGTTGGCCTCTGCCATGGCGTCGCACATCTTCAGGAGATAGTCGGTGTCGAGGATATCGGAGAAATCGATTTCGTTCGTCGTCGCCATGCGCGGGGCGGCTTCCTGTTTACGCGGCGCAGCCGCTTCCTGCTGCACCTCTCGTTTCGTCTGCATGCGCTATAGCCTCTTTGCCCGCCGATGACACGGGCTTTCCTACTGCAGAACCCTTAATTTTGGCGAAAAGGTGTTGTCGCGCGTGAAACCGTGGGCATCAGGCAATCAGGCAGCGATCTGTGCCTGCACGGAATAGAGCACGTGACGTGTCTCGCTGGCGATTTCTTCCAGCGTCTCTTGGTCGCACTCGCGGTAGCCGGCTTTGGCGACGCAAGACGATAGTTCCAGAATCCTGGCGCAGCAGCGGATGATCTGCAGCAGGCCGAAGGGCGAGGCCCAGCTGCGCGGCGTGCCGCGCTCGTCCGCAAGCCGTAGCGCTTCAAGCGCGCTGAAGATCGCCGCAAGCCTCTGGGTTTCGTTGAACAGCCGGTCCATGAACATCGGTCAGCCCTGCTTCAGCTTCTTCTTGAGGTCGTAGAGCGCATCCATTGCCTCGCGCGGGGTCATGTCGTCGAGGCTCATGCCTTTCAGCGCTTCCTCCACCTTCGAGGGGCCACGGCTGGCGTCGTCGCGACGCACCGCCACCTGGAACAGCGGCAGATCGTCGATGAGCTGGCTCGCCGGGTTCTTGCGGTCGGCATCTTCAAGACGCGTCAGCACGTCGCGGGCGCGCGCCACCACCGAGGCCGGCAGGCCGGCAAGCCGGGCGACCTGGATGCCGTAGGAGCGATCCGCAGCACCGGGGCCGACCTCGTGCAGGAAGATCACGTCGCCGTCCCATTCCTTTACGCGCATCGTGGCGTTCGATAGCCGCGCAAGCTTTTCCGAAAGCACCGTCAGCTCATGGAAGTGAGTGGCGAAGAGGCCTCGGCAGCGGTTCGCCTCATGCAGGTGCTCGACGGCTGCCCAAGCGATGGAGAGACCATCGAAGGTCGCGGTGCCGCGACCGATTTCGTCGAGGATGACGAGCGAGCGGTCTGTAGCCTGGTTGAGGATCGCTGCCGTTTCGACCATCTCGACCATGAAGGTCGAGCGGCCGCGTGCGAGATCGTCGGAGGCACCGACACGCGAGAACAGCCGGTCGACGATGCCGATATGGGCGCAGATCGCCGGCACGAAGGAACCCATCTGTGCGAGGATGGCAATCAGCGCGTTTTGGCGCAGGAAGGTCGATTTGCCGCCCATGTTCGGGCCGGTCAGCAGCCAGATCGCGCCATCCTTGCCGTCGGAGACCGGCGAGAGATCGCAGTTGTTGGCGACGAAGGGGCCAGAAGATTGCCGCCGCAGCGCCTGCTCGACGACAGGGTGGCGTCCACCTTCGATCGCAAACATCTTCGAGCCATCGACGAGCGGCCGGCAATAGGCCTGTTCGTCGGCCAGAAGCGCAAGGCCGGCGGCAACGTCGATGACAGCGAGCGCGCGGGCGCCTGCCTTGATTGCCTCGGCCTCGGCGACGACGGCTGATGTCATGTGGTCGAAGGCCGCCAGTTCGATCGCAAGCGCCTTGTCGGCGGCGTTGGCGATCCGGCTTTCCAGGTCGGCAAGCTCGGTCGTGGTAAACCGCATCGCGTTCGCCATCGTCTGGCGGTGAATGAAGCGGCCTTTTGCCTCCGGCGTGTCGGTCATCGGTCCGGCATTGCCGGCAGTGACCTCGATGAAATAGCCGAGGATGTTGTTGTGCTTGATCTTCAGCGATTTGATGCCGGTTTCCTCGGCATATTGCAGCTGCAGGCCGGCAATGACACGACGCGATTGATCACGCAGCGCCCTGACCTCGTCGAGTTCGGCATTGGCGCCGTCCCGCAGGAAGCCGCCGTCGCGCTTCAATAGCGGCAACTCGTCGCCAAGCGTCTCGGACAGCAGTGCTGAGAGGCCGGAGGGGAGGGCCTGGAGGCTCGAAAGCGCAAGCTGCAGCTCTTCGGGCAGCAGCGCTTCAGCAAGCAGCCGGGCGAGATCGCCCGCGGCATTCAGACCTTGGCGGATGGCGGCGAGGTCGCGTGGCCCGCCGCGGTCGAGCGCCAGGCGCGAGAGCGCGCGCGGCATATCTGGCACATGCTTGAGGTGGTGGCGCAAGTCGCCGCAAAGCGACGGCTCCTCCATCAGGAAGCCGATCGAATCCAGCCGCTCATTGATGCGGACGGGATCGGTCAGCGGCGACATCAGCCGTTCGGCGAGCAATCGTGCTCCGCCACCGGTGACGGTGCGGTCGATTGCCTTCAGCAGCGAGCCGTTGCGGTCGCCTGACAGCGTGCGGGCAAGTTCGAGGTTGGCGCGGGTCGCCGGATCGATGAACAGGGTGGAGGCGCCGCTTTCACGCTCCGGCCGTCCGAGTGGCGGGCGTTCGGCGATCTGCGTTTTCTCGACATAGGCGACGGCCGCCGCCGCCGCAGCAAGCTCGGCGCGCGAGAAGGTGCCAAAGCCATCGAGTGTCGAGACATTGAAATAGCGTGCGATCCGCCCTTCGGCGGTGGCGCTGTCAAAGAGCACGGCCGGCTGCGGAACGGCGGTGCGGCCGAGCACGTCGAAAACAGGTTTCAGGTCAGGATCGTGAAAGATCGTATCCGGCACGATCAGTTCGCGCGGATCGATGCGCAGGATATCGGCAAGCAGTCGCGAGTTTTCGGTCTCGGCCAGCCGGAAAACCCCGGTCGAAATGTCGATCCAGGCAAGCGCCAGCACCGGTTCGGCGCTGCCGCGAATCCGGGTAAGCGCCATCAGATAGTTCGATTCCGATGGCGAAAGCAGCTTTTCCTCGGTGATCGTGCCCGGGGTCACCAGGCGGATGACGTCGCGCTTTACGACTGACTTGGAGCCGCGCTTCTTGGCTTCTGCCGGGTCCTCGACCTGCTCGCAGACGGCAACCCGGAAGCCGAGCGCGATCAGTTTCTGCAGATAGTCGTCGGCCGCATGAACAGGCACGCCGCACATCGGAATATCCTGCCCCATATGCTGGCCGCGCTTGGTCAGCGTGATGCCGAGCGCGCGCGAAGCGTCCAGCGCATCCTCGAAGAACAGTTCGTAGAAATCGCCCATGCGATAGAACAGCAGCGAGTCAGGGTTGTTCGCCTTGATCTCGATGAATTGCTCCATCATCGGTGTCGCCGAGGCGCGGCTTTCTTCCGTGGCCAACTCGGCAGCCGAAAAGGCTTCTATTCCAGTGTCTATTCGTTCGTTCACGGAGATGCATTTTTTCCAAAAAAGAGGTGCCAACCCTAGCTGCCCACAGCTATAGATGACAACCGCGATTGAGGAAGAGCAAGGCGTCACCCACAAGACGTTGGAGGAAAAATGCCCGATACCGAGAAGAAGCAGCGGCCGGTTACATCAGTGACCGACAACGAGGCTCTTGAGTTCCACGCCATGGGGCGGCCCGGAAAGCTGGAGATCAACGCCACGAAGCCGATGGCGACGCAGCGCGATCTGTCGCTCGCCTATTCGCCGGGCGTTGCAGTTCCGGTGAAGGCAATCGCCGCCGATCCCGCTACCGCCTATGATTATACGACACGCGGCAACATGGTCGCGGTCATCTCCAATGGCACGGCGATCCTTGGTCTCGGCAATCTCGGCGCATTGGCCTCCAAGCCTGTCATGGAGGGCAAGTCGGTGCTCTTCAAGCGCTTCGCCGACGTCGATTCCATCGATCTCGAAGTCGATACCGAAAACGTCGATGAATTCATCAACTGCGTCCGCTTCCTCGGTCCTTCCTTTGGCGGCATCAATCTTGAGGATATCAAGGCGCCGGACTGCTTCATCATCGAGCAGCGCTTGCGCGAGCTGATGGACATTCCGGTTTTCCATGACGACCAGCACGGCACGGCGATCATTGCTGCCGCCGGTCTCATCAATGCGCTGGAACTGACCGGCCGCCACCTGAAGACGACGAAACTCGTCTGCAATGGTGCAGGCGCAGCAGCGATCGCCTGCGTCGAACTCATCAAGGCAATGGGCTTCGCGCCCGAGAATATCGTCCTTTGCGATACCAAGGGTGTTATCTACCAGGGCCGCATCGAAGGCATGAACCAGTGGAAGTCGGCGCATGCGGTCAAGACCAAGGCGCGCACGCTCGAGGAAGCCATGAAGGGCGCGGACGTGGTCCTTGGCCTCTCGCAGAAGGGCGCCTTCTCGGAAAAAATGATCCGCTCGATGGCCGACCGACCGATCATCTTTGCGATGGCCAATCCCGATCCTGAGATCACGCCGGAAGAAGTCGCCCGCATCCGCGACGACGCCATTATGGCAACGGGCCGATCCGACTATCCGAACCAGGTCAACAACGTTCTCGGTTTTCCCTATATCTTCCGCGGCGCGCTGGATGTTCGAGCCACCACCATCAATGACGCCATGAAGATCGCTGCAGTCCAGGCGCTGGCAAACCTGGCCCGCGAGGACGTGCCTGATGACGTCGTTGCCGCCTACCAGGGCAACCGTCCGCGCTTCGGCGCGCAATATATCATTCCGGTACCGTTCGATCCGCGCCTGATCTCTGCAATCCCGGTTGCCGTAGCGCAGGCTGCGATTGACAGCGGCGTCGCCCGCAAACCGATCGCCGACATGGCTGCCTATGCCCGCGAACTTTCCGGCCGCCGAGATCCCATCGCCTCGACGCTGGCGAGCCTCTACGAACGCGTTCGCCGCCGCCCGAAGCGGGTGGTCTTTGCCGAAGCCGAAGAAGAGCAGGTCATGCGTGCGGCAATGTCCTACGCCAACCAGCAGCTCGGCACGGCGATCCTTCTCGGCCGCGAAGACCTGATTCGTGCGACCGCCGAGCGCGCCGGCATCGATCTCAATCGGCCGGGACTGGAAATCGTCAACGCACGCATTTCCACCCGCGTCGAGACCTATATCGACTACCTCTATGCGCGCCTGCAGCGCAAAGGTTACCTGCACCGCGATGCCCAGCGCCTGATCCATCAGGACCGCAACCACTTCGCTGCCTGCATGGTGGCGCTTGGCGACGCCGACGGGATGGTGACGGGCATCACTCGCAACTATTCAACGGCGCTCGAAGATGTGCGCCGCTGCATCGACATGAAGCCGGGGCATCAGGTAATCGGCGTTTCGGTTGCGCTCTGCCGCGGCCGCACCGTCTTTGTCGCCGATACCGCCGTCCACGATATGCCATCGGCCGCCGAGCTCGCCGATATCGCCGTCGAAGCTGCGGGTTTCGCGCGCCGCATGGGTTATCAACCGCGTGTTGCCATGCTTGCCTATTCAACCTTCGGCCATCCCTCGGGCGAGCGCTCCGAACGCGTGCGCGAAGCCGTAAAGATCCTCGACAAGCGCCGCGTCGATTTCGAGTATGACGGCGAGATGGCGGCCGACGTGGCACTGAACCGCAAGGTGATGGAGCAGTATCCGTTCTGCCGCCTGTCGGGACCGGCGAACGTCCTGGTCATGCCGGCCTTCCACTCGGCCTCGATCTCAACGAAGATGCTGCAGGAGCTCGGCGGTTCGACGGTTATCGGCCCGATCCTCGTCGGCCTCGACAAGGCGGTTCAGATCACTTCGATGGGCGCGAAGGATTCCGACATCGTCAACATGGCCGCAATCGCCGCCTACGCCGGATCATGAAATGGAAATGAGCGGGAGGTGTCCTCCCGCTCCATCCTTCCATCGGTGGAAAAAATCAGCTCGCGAACCGTCCAGCGTCAGCGCCGTAATAGTTCAGGTAGCGATCGGAAATGCTGGCGATCGGCAAAACGATCAGAACATCCGTCGTGTTGAAGGCCTTGTCGACGACGGCCGTCGAGCCGACCATGGCGCCAAGGCGGAGATAGCCCTTGATCAGCGGCGGCAACGCCATCAAAGCTCGCTTCGGATTGATCGCTTCAACCGGCATCAAATCCATGTCGCGTGCCAGGTGCGGAAGGGCGGCAACGGCCCACTCATCCTTGGCGGCAACGTTATGATGCAGGAATGACAGCGCTAGCGCGTGGCTTTCCGGGTGGATGCCGGGGAAGGAGGCGCAGCCGAACATGGCGCTCATGCCATGCTTCAGCGCATACGCCCAATTGCCCTGCCACAAAAGTTCGACGGTGCGCTTGGTGCGGTAGTCGGGCAGCACGCACGAGCGACCGAGCTCCATGAACCGCTTATCCGGATGGCGGGCAATGAGTTCGTCGATCGCGAATTCCGAAGCCGAGTAAAAGCCACCATTCGCCATCGCGACTTCCTGTCGCAGCAGGCGATAGGTGCCGACGATCTGATCCTCGCTGTCGCCCTCGATCGAGCGATCGAGCACCAGGAGGTGGTCGCAGAATGCGTCGTAGGAATCGAAATCACGTTTGCGGCGCATGGCTTCCGGTGAAAGCTGCGCACCCATTTCTTCGACGAAAACCCGGAAGCGAACAGCCTGGGCGGCATCGATCTCGCTGGCTGTGCGGGCAAGCCGGGTCTCGAGATTGCCGATGCGGCCGAGGATATCGCCGTCCTTTGGCGCAAGCGTGCTCGACGGCCGATGAACCTCGGCGACGACGTCACAGTTGAGGGCGTCTACTGACATGGCGATTCTCCCGTT
Source organism: Rhizobium sp. R711 (assembly GCF_002211365.1). Classification (GTDB taxonomy): domain Bacteria; phylum Pseudomonadota; class Alphaproteobacteria; order Rhizobiales; family Rhizobiaceae; genus Rhizobium. The sequence continues at coordinate 861,366 of NZ_LOKZ01000001.1, forward strand.
GCCGGCTTTTGACACGCCATAAAACACTTATATGCGACAGGAAAGTGACATCATATACCCGGTTACACGCAAGAAGCGTGCCGGTTGTTTGATGGCTACCGCGCCTCCGCGCGGCGGGCCGAAAGCGCAGCAACAGCTTGGACTTCCGTCAGCAACCTTATCGGGTCAACCGGCTTTACCATGACGCGGTTTGCACCATTCAGCAAGACTTGTCTACGGGATTCGTCGCGCTTGTCGGCCGTCAGTACGATGATCGGGACGGGTGGAACATCGAGCCGCCGTTCATGGCCGCGTAGCCGGCCAAGCATATCGATGCCGTCGCCCCCGGGCATGGAAAGGTCGCTGATGACGATATCGGGGCGCACGCTTCCCTCAGACAGCGCACGGTCGAGGAGCGTTTCGAAATGTTCGACATGCTCGACGGTGTGGCCGGCTTTTTCGAGCATCGCGCGAATGAGCATCGCGTTGATCGGATCGTCTTCCGCCAGCAGGATCCGCAGCCCGCTCTGGATTCCGGCGTCAGGGATGGCAACGCTAAACCCGGGCTGGTTGTCGTTCAGCGCATCGCGCTTCTCCATGCCGCGCATCCGTCCACGCAGAACGTCGATCAGCGACTGCTCGCGCAGCGGCCGTATCAGCCAGGCGTCGAACAGGTCGAGCGGGTGGGCGTTGCGCTCCTCGGGGTTGACCAGAAAGGTCTTGCGCAGGCCCAATGCCGCGATCTCGGCCCGGTCGGCGAGGTGGTCGGCAAACTCCGCCGACATGCGGTGATCGACGATAATGTCGGTTGGGCGGCGGCCGCTTGCGGCCATGGCGAGCAGCATCTCGTGTGCGCTTGCGCCATCTGTGACCAGATGGCAATCGCCGCCGAGTGTTGCGATCGTCTCCGATATCGCCATGCGCGCCGCGCCGGCAGGAGCCAGCAGCAGCACGAGGCTGCCGGCAAGCACGCCATTGCGGCTGCCGCGGCTTTCCTCCGGTATGTCGATCGGAAACCGAATGATGAATTCGCTACCTGTTCCTTTTTCGCTGGCGACCGCAAGGGAACCGCCGAACTCACGCATGATACGCGCGGAGATGGACAGACCTAGGCCCGTCCCAGCACTCCTTTCGATCGGCGTTCCGCCTTGCTCGAACTCACCGAAGACGCGGTTCTGTTCTTCCCGAGTCATACCCGGACCGGTATCGTTGACGCTGATCAGGACGTCGCTGGCCTCCAGCGAGGCTCGCACGAAAACACCGCCTGCCTGGGTGAATTTCACGGCGTTGCCGATCACGTTGAACAGCACCTGACGCAGGCGCGCAGGATCGAAGCTCATCAGTTCAGGCAGGTTGGAGGAAACAGTGGCACCGATCTCGATACCCTTGTCATGGGCACGGTGGGAGAGCATTTCGACGACGCTCTCAAGAAGCTTTCGCAGCGATTCGGCCCGCGGCCGCAGCTGAAAGCGACCGACCTCGATGGTCGAAAAGTCGAGCAGGTCCTCGACCAGCTGTGTCAATGCATAGCCGGATTGGCGGATGCCGGTGAGATAATTCTGCTGTTCCTGCGTCTGTCGGGTTTCGGTCAAGAGATGCGTCATGCCGAGGATGCCGGAAAGCGGCGTGCGGATTTCATGGCTGACTGTGGCAAGCAGGCGTGACTTGGCCGCGCTGTTATACTCGGCCTTTTGCCGAGCCTCCTCGCGAGCCTGTGCCGTCAGCCGCTCTTCGGTGACGTCGCGGGCGATGCTCTGCAGCAACAATCGTCCATCGCCAGGATCGCGGGTAACGACGTCACGCCAGAAGTAGATACGCTGACCTTCGGGCGTCGAGATCTCCACTTCGAAGCGATGCGGTGCAGGGCCGGGACGAAAGGCAATCCCGATCTCCTCACAAGTCAGTCCCTCCGGATTGAGCCTGCCGGTCAGCCGACGAAATACCTCGTTGGCGCCGACGATACGCCGGTCCATGTTGCGGGTGACAGTAATGTCGCCAAGCGCATCATGGATATCGGCGAAGAGAGCTGCCCCCTGGCTCCATGCGGATGAGACGCCGCTCTGATGCTTCCGCGCGGGGCTCTGCCTCGCGGTTGAAAGGACTGCGAGAAGGACGACAAAAGACAATGCGGCAAAGCCCAGGCCGATCGACAGTAACAGCGGGTTGCCCGCCTCGGCCATGGCAACAAGGACAGAGCCGGCAACAACGCCAAGGCCGCCCAACCACCATGACAGCAACGTGCGGCCGACGCGATCACGCTGGAATGGCGAAACGACCGCGGTTTGGGGCGCAACAGCATTCGAAACCCGCTCGCCGTTGCGATGAGCGGTATGCCACCGGAACGCGGCGGCAAGTCTTTCGTGCAATTGACCGAGACCGTGCATGGTCCCGTGATAGCATAGCGGCGGTTCCAAATGCCTTCAGCAAACCGCTAAGATTTTAGCGGTTTGCGTTTTTAGGTTGTATCAGCTCGTCCAGAATCACGCATCCCGCGCCGATCGTGATGAAACTGTCAGCCAGGTTGAAGACGGCAAACGACCATGTCTCGGTATGAAACAGGATGTAGTCGATCACATGCCCGTAGAGGAAGCGATCGATCAGGTTGCCGAGCGCGCCGGCGATGATCAGCGCATAGCCGAGATGAGCAAAGGTCCGTTGCTTGCCGGTGCGATGCCAGAGCCAGATGACGAAAGCAACGATGATCAGGCGCATGCCGACGATGAACCAGCCGTCCATGCCCTCGAGCATCGAAAAGGCGACGCCAAGATTGTAGGTCCGGTAAAGCGCCAGCATCGGCATCAGGTGCACCGGTTCCTGCAGCGGCAGCATGTGGTCGACGACGATCTTGACGATCTGGTCGAGCACGACGGCAATGACGATGAAGATCAGGATCGGCAGCGGCCGGGCAAACAGGGTCGGTCGTTCTAGCGTCTGTTCGGTCATTTGGCCTCGTCGAGTGAGAGGAGATGGCGGCGTGCCTCAAACAGCATGACGGCGCTGGCGACGGCCAGATTGAGCGAGTCGGCGCGGCCCTGCTGCGGAATGCGGGCAAGCGCGTCGGCTTCCTTGGCAAGATGCTCCGGCAGACCGGATTGCTCGTTGCCCATCAGGATGACCACTGGCTTCTTCTTGTAGTCAATCGTCCGGTAGTCGACTGACCCGGCCAGATGCGTGGCGACGACGGAAACGCCGGCGCGGTTCTTCCAGGCAATAAATTCGTCCGCCGTGGCGCGCGCAACGGGAACGGCAAACACCGAGCCCATGGTGGCGCGCACGGTTTCGAGCGAGAACGGATCGGTCGTCTCACCGACGAGGATGACGCCGGAAGCGCCGGCAGCGTCGGCCGTGCGAATGATCGTGCCGAGATTGCCAGGGTCGCGGACGCGGTCGAGCGCAATCCAGGTTTCACCCTGTTTCGGATGGATCTCGCGCAATGGTCTCCAGCGGCTCTCGAAGATACCGACCACCATCTGCGGATTGTCGCGGCGGGTGATCGAGGAAAGCACTTTCTCGCTAACCTCGAGCACCAGTCCACCCGAGGCGACGGTCCTTGCCGCCATCTGTTCGACGAGCGGCTTGCCCTTGGCTGCCTTGGCGTAAACCAGCGTGCGGATCGTCCAGCCGAGCTCGATGGCATCGATCACCAGCTTCAGCCCTTCGGCCATGAAGGTGCCGCTCTGCTCACGCGTCTTCTTGTCGCTGAGCGCCTTGATGTCCTTGATGATGGGATTGGCGAGCGAGGTGACCTCTTTCACGTGCCCGACCTTATGCGGGCCGTGGCCCTTGTGTTCATGGCTCATTTCGGCACCCAGCGGGAGAAGAGCGATGTGGAGAGCGCGCGGCCAGGCGCCTTGCCGTCCATCCCGGCCTCGCGAATGACCAGCTCGCCTGACTCGACGACACCGCCGGCGCCGCGCATCGTCTCGCGCATCAGCTCATGGATCGAATAGAAGCTGGCGCGGATCGAATAGGCTGTTAGCACCAGCCCGACTGCCTTCGGCGAGAGGATCTCGCGACAGATGTCGAGCATGACAGGCAGATGCTCGAAGAGATGCCAGACCTCGCCATTCGGCCCACGGCCGAATTTCGGCGGATCTGTGAGGATGATGTCGTATTTGTTGCCGCGGCGTTCCTCGCGCTGGATGAACTTCATCGCATCTTCGCAGATCCAGCGAATCGGCGCCTTCTCCAGCCGGCTCAGGGCCTGGTTTTCGCGCGCCCAGCCGATCGCCTTTTTCGACGCATCGACATGCGTAACCTCTGCGCCTGCCGCTGCCGCGACGAGAGAGGCGACGCCGGTGTAGCCGAAGAGGTTCAGCACCTTCAGTGGTCGCCCGGCGGTCTCGACCTGCTGCTTCATCCAGGTCCAGTGGACGATCTGCTCGGGAAAGACGCCGACATGCCGGAAGGAGGTAAAACGGCCAAGGAAATCCACGCCGAGCAGGTTGAGCGGCCAGGTCTCGCCGAGTGCCTCCTTGGGAAAGCGCCAGCGCCCTGTGCCTTCCTCGTCGGTATCGCCGGTGAAGACGGCGTCGACCTTTTCCCAGACCTGCTTTGGCAGAGATGGCTGCCACAGCGCCTGGCCTTCGGGGCGCACGATCCGGTAAGGGCCGTATTGTTCAAGCTTCTCGCCATTGCCGCTGTCGATCAGATGGAAGTCACCCGCGCCAAGGGATTCGAGAATGACGGGAATGCGCTCAGCCGGACGTTCTCCGGTGCGCACCATCAACTGCCGCTCAACCGCCGTCGGCACAGACGCCGGTTCGCGGGCCTTCTCGCGAGCCGGCGCAGGCTTTGCAGCGGGCTTTGTCGGGCGCGGGCTGCGATCGTCGGCGCGGCGTCCGCCGGAGGGGCCGGCGGCGGATTTCTGGCCTGGCCGGCGTTCTTTCTGTCTCAACGTGATTTTCCGCGTGCTTCAATTCGATAGAGCTCGTGCAAATAGCATTCCGTTTCACCTTGGCAAAGCGCTTTCCGGCTGTGATAAATTGAGCCAGGTCGAAATGGGAGGATTTCGGATGGACTTGACCGGCGAAGAACGGATTATGGCGCCGCGGGATGTCGTATGGGCCGCGCTGAATGATCCTGAGATATTGAGGCAGTGCATTCCGGGCTGTCAGAGCCTGGAGATGAAGTCGCCGACCGAGTTGGCGGCGGTGGTTAAGGTGAAGATCGGCCCCGTTTCGGCGACCTTCAACGGCGAAGTCACGCTTTCCAATATCAACGTGCCGGAGAGCTACACGATCTCAGGCGAAGGCAAGGGCGGTATCGCTGGCTTTGCCAAAGGCGGGGCTGATGTCGTGCTCAAGGACGACGGCGGCGAAACGGTCCTGCAGTACGAAGCAAAAGCCCAGGTCGGGGGCAAGATCGCGCAACTTGGAGCGCGATTGATCGACTCGACATCGGCGAAGCTGGCGCAGCAGTTCTTCTCCAATTTCAACGCCGCCGTCAGTGCCAAGGCCGCGGAGTAAGGGTCCGAATTGATAGATTTCTCCGTCATCCAAACGCAGCCGCAATCTGTAAAGTGGACGATCAGACCGCCACGTCCGTCAGACCTGGAAATTCTGGCCGACATTTATCTGGCCGTGCGTCGCGAGACCTTCGTGTGGGTCGATCCCTTAAGCTTCCGTCACGAAGATTTCCAAGCACACACGCAAGGCGAACACCTGTGGCTCGCGGAGGCCCCGAATGGCGAGACCGCGGGCTTCATGACGCTGTGGCCGCCGGACGATTTCATTCACATGCTCTATGTCTGCAAATCCTGGCAAGGGCAGGGTGCCGGTGCCGCGTTGCTCGCGGCGCTGCCGGACTGGCCGCACAACAAGTATCGTTTGAAATGCCTGGTGAAGAACGGCCGCGCGAATGCCTTCTATCGTTCCAAGGGGTTCGTCGCTACGGGATCAGGCACGTCAGCGGAAGGCGATTACGAAGAGATGAGCTTTTATCCGGGTGGATAATCGACCCTCGCCGACCTACTGCAATTGCGGTTTCTTGAGGAAGGCGTTGCGATCGGCGGACCTGACGCGCAGCCACGCCTCGCGGCCATCGCGCAGTACACGCATCGGGATTTCCGCGCCTGCGGGGCCGCTGCTCCAGACCTTGCGATAGAAATCGGCAAGTCCATCGACTTCGCCATCGCGGATTTCGGAAATGATGTCGCCTCGCCGCAAACCGGCGTCAGCCGCCGGGCTTCCCTCGGCCACGCTCATCACGACCACGTCGCCATTGCTTTCCGCGGAGAAGGCGCCGAGCCACGGGCGCGGCGGCTTGTTCACGCGGCCGCGGGTCATTAGATCGTCGAGAATTGGCGGAAGCAGGTTGATCGGCACGATCATGTTGATGTCGGCAACCTCGCCGTTTTGGCTCATCTGCAGGCGCAGGGAGCCGATCCCAAGCAACTTGCCCTCGGCGTCAATGAGTGCAGCGCCTCCCCAGGAGGGATGCGCGGGTGTCGTGAAGATCGCCTCCTCAAGCAGATATTCCCAATAGCCGGCGAACTCCTGCTTTGCCACGATCCTGGCTTCCACGAACTGGCCGATGCCGTCCGCCAGCACGACTGGGTCGCCGAGGCTGGCTCCCGTGCCGTCGCCAAATTCCAATGCAGGCAGGCCGAGGTCGCCCAGCGCCTGAAGCAGGCCGAACCCGGTCTCCTGGTCATAGGCGAGCGGATGGGCTGCGATGACACGCCCGTCAAGCGAGGTCAGCCACACTTCCTCGGCCTCGGTGATCAAATAGCCAATGGTGAGGACCAGTCCAGACTCCCTGATAACGACGCCGCTGCCTTCCCGGCGTGTGCCGAGTGTGCCGGCCGTAAAGGCGTCTTCCGGAATTGAGGAGCTAACGGCCACGACTGACCGCAGGATTTCGTCGATATTCATGGTCTCATCCTCGCAAGGCGCGGCGCGTGTGTCGCGAAACGACTGTGCCTGGCAGACGTGCAGTGGGGCCTATCTCATATAGCTATGGAGGTGGGCTTGTGGCTGCAAGTGCTTGCGCCTCGGAAATTCAGCCTGCGCTCTGGCCTTTGTACGCTGGCGAGCGCGTCACCGCGACGGCAACTGCCCGACAATTTCCTCGGCGCGGGTCTTATGGCGGCCCGCCTCTGCCTGCCAGCGAACGGCTTCCTTGGCCTCGCTGCGAGCGCGCTTGCGGTGTTTGCCCTGGTTTAGCCAGGTGGCGGCCGAGCCAACGACCATGCCGATGATCAGCGCGATGAAGATGAACACAAAGAACGGTGCCGACAGCGAGAGCACCCGGTCTTCCGGCAGGAATGGATTGAAGGCAAGCGTCACAACCTGCCTGTTGGCGACGCAGAAGATGATGAGGATGATTCCGAGTGGCAGAAAAATCAATAGGTTGGTGATCTTCTTCGCCATGCTCGGTCTCCGTATTTCAACGCGCGCCATCTTTGGCGCGTCGCTTTGATCTGGTCAGCAGGATAGTGGGCCGGGAGCCAAGTTCAAGTGCGGTCTTGCCGCACGCAGCCGTGAGGGCGGGATCAATCCTCTTCGTCAGCCTGTCCCGGATTGAGGCGCTCGCGAAGCTCCTTGCCGGTCTTGAAGAAGGGAACCCACTTCTCCTCGACGAAAACGGTATCGCCGGTGCGCGGGTTGCGGCCGGAGCGGGACGGGCGATTTTTTACCGAGAACGCACCGAATCCGCGCAGCTCGACGCGGTTACCCGCCGCGAGTGCGTCGGTGATCTCGTCGAGCACCGCGTTGACGATATTTTCGACGTCGCGATGGTAAAGATGCGGGTTGCGGGCTGCAACTATCTGCACCAGTTCGGACTTGATCACGTTCGCCCCCTTAAATTATTGATTTCTTATCAGTCGTGGCCAACCTGCCAAACTGAAAGGAGCCCGTCAAGGAGCAACTTTTGAGGCAGGATTCCGCCGAGATCGCGAGCCTTGGCAAGATCGTCGTAACCAAGCAGCGTTAGGATCTGAGACGCGCTGTCTGCGAGCAGGAATGGCGTGCTGCTCTTCCTGTCCCAATCGACCTCAGGCAGGCTCTTGCTGACCTTGCGTGTCTCAAGGTAGGCCCTGATCTCGTCATCGCCGCCGATCTGGTCGATCAGCTTGACTTTAAGCGCCTGACGGCCGGTGAAAATCGTGCCGTCCGCAAGCTTTTGGACCTCGTCACGCGGCAGCTTGCGCCGCTCGGCGACGAGATCGACGAACCAGCCATAGCTGTCGACAATCATATTGTTAATCATGGCCTTGGCCTCTTCGCTCGCCGGATGGAACGGCGAGGGTTCGGCCTTCAACGGTGACGATTTGATTTCTTCCAGTGAAACGCCGATCTTGTCGAGCAGTGGCTTGACCTGCGGGTATTGGAAGATTACTCCGATCGAGCCGGTGATGGAGCTGTCTCCGGCAATAATCATGTCGCCGGCGGTCGCGATCATGTAGCCGGCGGAAGCGGCCAGCGTGCGCACGTCGGATACGACAGGCTTCTTGGCGGCGATGGCGCGGATCGCCTTGAAGATCCGCTCGCCGCCATAGGTCGTACCTCCCGGGGAGGAGATAGAGACGACCACGGCCTTCACCGCATCGTTCTTCTCGATCTTCTTCAGCCGTTCCAGCAGCTCGTCATCATCGGTAATCAACCCGGAAATGGTCACATGGGCGACGTGCGGCCGGCTGGTTGCGATGTCGCCGACGAATAACCGGTAGGCTGCGAATCCCAATACCACCAGCAGCAGTACCGCGACGACGCGCCAGAAACCGACCTTGCGGCGAAGCCTGCGGCGGTCGGCGATCATCGAACTGTCCATTCATTCCTCCAGGATGGCGAGCACGCGGGATCCCGTAAATCTAGGGTTCCAGCGCCGTTCGGGCACGTTGATTTGCCACGCGTCGGCGCCTTTCTTGTTTGTTGCAGAAAAAAATCCATATTGGCAAGTCGGTGTAATAATGCGAAACGAACTGTGATCGGGCGCGACAATGCCTATATACGCTGCCTGATCACCCACACGGACCTTGTTTATGCTCAACACTTTGAACAGCACCGGAGAGGCTGACTACGTGAGGCCGGAGCGAAGCGCCTATGGCGCCGCGCGCTTCCATTCGGCGCGCGTGCGCCGCCTGAAGATCATCCTTCCAATCGCCGCCGTCGTGGTGTCGCTGGTCTTTATTGGTGTTTCCGTAATCCGCACCTATCTACCCGAGAACATCAAGATCGAGGGCGCGAAGATCGAGAATGGCAAGGTCGTTATGGAGAAGCCCGCGATCTCCGGTCGCAATTCCGATGGCATCAACTATTCGATGTTGGCCGAACGGGCGCTTCAGGATATCAAGAATCCGAATCTGATGACGCTGCAGAACATCAAGGCCGCGGTGCCGATGAAGGACGATCTGATCGCCCGCGTCGAAGCCACGGCTGCAGATTACGACCGTGCGACCGATAATCTCGATGTCAAATCACCTTTTGCCGTCCTTTTGAGCAACGGGCTGACGGCCAAGTTCCAGAGCGCCAAGGTTGACATCAAGGGCGGGAAACTCACGAGCGAGGATCCTGTAAGTATTCAGAAAGATAGCGCGTCTATTGTTGCGCGCTCGATCAAGATGACGGATAAGGGGCAGACGATCACATTCGAGGGGAATGTACGTATGAATGTCGATCCGTCCGCTATTCACAAACAGGGCACTTAACAGCCGGGTCACCATGACAAACGATTGTCGCATTTCTACCCGCAAGGCGGGAGCAGTATTTCTTAGTGGTGCGGTTGCGCTGCTGCTGTTGGCCGGAGGCGCCCTGGCGCAGGCAACAACCAGTCAGATGGACGGCCTGAAGCTGAACAATGACGAGCCGATCCAGATCGAGAGCGACAAGCTGGAGATCCATGATCAGGAGCATACGGCCGATTTCACGGGCAATGTGAAGGTGGTGCAGGGCAAGACGACGCTGCAGGCCGGACATATGACGGTCTATTACAAGCCGAAGGCCGACGATGCGAATGCGGCTCCGGCGGCTGGCGCCAAGACCGCTTCGGCGTCGATTTCGTCGGGCAACGCCGATATCGATCACATTATCGTCACGGACAAGGTGTTTCTGAACTCCGGTACGCAGACGGCCACGGCCGACAACGGCTCTTTCGATATGGCCAAGCAACTTTTCATCCTCAAGGGCGACAAGGTGATCCTTACTGATGGACCGAACGTCTTCACGGGCTGCCAACTGACGGTGCACATGGAGACGGGACAGGCACAGTTGGAGAGCTGCGGGGGGCGCGTCCAGATTCAGCTTGATCCGAAGTCACAGAAACAGAACTGACCCCGGCCTTACCACGTGAAGTTATTCTCGCTATCGACCATGTTCGGCAGGACCGGGGCCCAAGTGGCTGCTGAGACCCCCGCCGGTGACAAGAGCCGTTACCAGGGCACGCTGATTGCGCGCGGTCTGACCAAGACCTATAGCACGCGGCGTGTCGTGAACGGCGTGTCGCTGGTCGTTCGACGCGGCGAGGCTGTTGGCCTGCTGGGTCCGAACGGCGCCGGCAAGACGACCTGCTTCTATATGATCACCGGGCTTGTGCCCGTTGACGAGGGTACGATCGAGATCGACGGCAACGACGTGACGACGATGCCAATGTATCGACGCTCGCGGCTGGGCGTTGGCTATCTGCCGCAGGAAGCGTCAATCTTCCGGGGATTGACCGTCGAAGAGAATATTCGCGCCGTTCTGGAAGTGCATATCAACGACAAGGCCGCACGCGAAAAGAAGCTCGACGAACTGCTCGATGAGTTTCACATTCGCAAGCTGCGCAAGAACGCGGCCGTGTCGCTTTCCGGTGGCGAGCGCCGTCGCCTCGAAATCGCCCGCGCGCTGGCAACCGATCCGACTTTCATGCTCCTCGACGAGCCGTTCGCGGGCGTCGATCCGATTTCCGTGGCCGACATCCAGCACCTTGTGCATCACCTGACGGCACGCGGCATCGGCGTGCTGATCACCGATCATAATGTGCGCGAGACGCTCGGCCTGATCGATCGCGCCTATATCATCCATGCGGGTGAAGTCCTGACCCACGGTCGTGCCAACGACATCGTCAACAACCCCGAAGTGCGCCGCTTGTATCTGGGCGACAATTTCAGCCTTTGACGCGCTCCGCCGCCGCGGAAATTCACCTTCTGTGACAGTTCCGCTTGACCAAATAGAATAAAAAAGCAATTTTTGGGCCAACTTGGATTTCCGTGGCCTGAGCCCGTGGCAGGACGCGGTTTCCCGGAGGAGACGAACGGGAGTTTCGCGTCCGCTATGGCACTGTCGGCCAATCTTTTCCTGCGCCAGAACCAGTCGCTGGTCATGACACCGCAACTGATGCAGTCCATCCAGTTGCTGCAAATGACGCATTTCGAGCTGACGCAGTTTATTGCCCAGGAAGTCGAAAAGAACCCGCTGCTCGAGATTCCGTCAAATGATGCGGAATCAGGCAGCGAGCGCGGCGGCACGGAAGAAGAAACCTACGCGCCACAGGGGGAAGAGCCCGGCGACGGTGGCTACGACAGCCGAACCGAGGTCTTGTCGGGCGATTGGTACGAGAGCGGCAACAACAGTGGTGCCAGCCGCCTCAACGACGAGCTCGATGCCAACTATGCCAACGTCTTTCCCGATGACGGCGTTCCGCAGCGCGCCGATGCTCCCGAACTGATCAGCCAGTGGAAGTCGATGCCGGGTAATAGCGAAGGGGCCGACAGCTACGATCTCGATGACTTCGTTGCCGGTCAGATATCGCTTCGCGATCACCTTGCCCAGCAATTGCCCTTTATCCTGCCTGATATGTCCGATCGCCTGATCGCCCAGCACGTTGTCGATCTGCTGGACGAGGCAGGCTATCTCCAGGGCGATGCGACGGAAGCGGCCGATCGACTGGGCGCAAGCGTCGACGATGTCGAGCGCGTGATCACCGCTTTGCAGACGCTTGATCCGCCCGGTGTTTTCGCGCGCAATCTGGCCGAATGCCTGGCGATCCAGCTTCGCCAGAAGGACCGCTTCGATCCCGCCATGCAGGCGCTGGTCTGCAATCTCGAGCTTCTGGCCCGGCGCGACTTCGCGACGCTGAAGCGGCTATGTGGCGTGGATGAGGAGGACCTTCTCGACATGCTGGGCGAGATCCGCCAGCTCAATCCGAAACCGGGCGCCGGCTTCGAGGCGGGAATGTCGGAAGCGATCATGCCCGACGTCGTCGTGCGGGCAGGCTCAGACGGCGGCTGGCTGATCGAGCTCAATCCCGACACGCTGCCGCGCGTTCTGGTCAATCAGGCGTATTTTTCAAAAGTCACGAAGAATGGTGACGATCATGCCTTTCTTTCGGAGTGTCTGCAGACCGCCAACTGGCTGACCCGGAGCCTGGATCAGCGCGCCAAGACGATCATGAAGGTGGCAAGCGAAATCGTGCGCCAGCAGGATGCCTTCCTGATGCACGGTGTCGATCATCTGCGCCCGCTCAACCTGAAGACGGTAGCCGATGCCATCAAGATGCACGAATCCACCGTCAGCCGCGTGACGTCGAACAAGTATATGCTGACACCGCGGGGGCTCTTCGAGCTCAAGTATTTCTTCAGCGTTTCAATCAGCGCCGTTGAAGGCGGCGACAGCCATTCGGCCGAGGCCGTGCGCCACAAGATCCGGACGCTGATCTCGCAGGAAAGCCCGGAAGCCGTGCTTTCCGATGACGACATCGTCGATATCCTGAAGCAGGGCGGCGTCGACCTTGCCCGTCGAACGGTGGCCAAGTATCGCGAGGCGATGAACATCGCTTCGTCGGTCCAGCGCAGGCGGGAGAAGCGGGCTTTGGCGAAGGTCGCTGGCTTTTGATAGTTGCCTGAAGCGACTACTGCGTGTATTCCGTAATTCTAATGCATGTGTCTGTTGACATTTTGGTAACTTCTGGCTAGAAGCGCGCCGCAATTGGCGCTGTGGACAGCGTTGGAAGTTATCCCCATCATCCTCAGGGTGCCTGAAGCCGGGAACTTCGGCCGATCTTGCTTGGGATCGCGCGAAGTGCTTGGATGAGGGTGAGCCTTGGCGTAGACTGGTACTCGCAAACCATCATAAGAAGGGAAACTCCATGAGTGTGCGTGTATCCGGTAAACATATGGAAATTGGTGACTCGTTCCGTCAGCGGATCGAGGACCAAATCGGTGTCGCCGTCACGAAATACTTCGACGGAGGGTATTCCGGTCAAGTGATCGTGCAGAAGGCCAACGCCCGGTTTTCCGCCGACTGCAAGCTTCATCTCGATAGCGGAGTTGTATTGCACGCCGCCGGGGAGGCGATGGATCCGCAGTTGGCCTTTGATGCAGCGTCCGAACGGATTGAGAAGCGTCTTCGCCGCTACAAGCGCAAACTGAAGGATCACCACTCCGGAAATCACCAGAATGGTTCTGCCGAAGTCGCGTATACCGTGATGGGTGGGATGTCGGATCACGACGACGAAATTCCGGATGATTTCGCGCCGGCGATTGTCGCCGAAAGCACCAAGCAACTGAAAACAATGTCGGTCGCGACCGCCGTGATGGCGCTCGACATGACGGACGAGCCGCTGCTGCTTTTTCGCAGCCCAGGCAAGGAACAACTAAACATCGTTTATCGTCGGCATGACGGTAACATTGGCTGGATCGATGCAGCCAGCATCAAAAGCTGAGATCAAGGCGAAGGGCGGCAGTTAGGCTGCCGCTCTCCTTTCTCGGCGCAGAAGGAAAATAAAATGGCATTGGCAGATTTGCTGCAGCAAAATGCGATAATTCCCGCCCTCAGGGTAAATTCCAAGAAACAGCTCCTCCAGGAATTGGCTGCAAAGGCGTCGAAAGTCACAGGGCTTTCGGAGCGGGAAATTTTCGATGTTGTCCTGCAGCGCGAGCGCCTTGGTTCGACCGGCGTCGGCAACGGTATCGCCATACCGCACGGCAAGCTCGCAAGCGTCCACTCCATCGTCGGCATCTTCGCGCGTCTCGATCAGCCGGTCGATTTTGAGGCTCTGGACGATCAGCCCGTGGATCTGGTGTTTCTGCTGCTGGCGCCTGAAGGTGCTGGCGCCGATCACCTCAAGGCCCTGTCGCGAATCGCCCGCGTGCTGCGCGATCATGATCTTGTCGCCAAGCTGCGTGCGACCGACTCCGCTTCGGCGATCTATGCGTTCCTCAATGAGGAGCAGACCTCGAACGCAGCCTGAGCATTCAACATTTCAGTAAAAAGGCGCCTGATTGCACAGGCGCCTTTTTTTGTTTCAACCGGTCGAACTCGGCTTAGAACTCTTCCCAGTTGTCCTGGGCAAGTGCTGCCGAGCCGTGTGTTTGAGGAGCCGCGCGGCGGGGGGCCGGTGCCGCGGCCTGACGATAGATCGGTGCCGCGGCTGGCGCGCGCATCTGCTGAGCCGTCGAGCGCAGTGCGGAAGCGTGACCCATGCCGGATACGCGGAAACGTGTCACGAGTTGCTTCAGCGTCTGGGCCTCGTCGTTGAGCGTGACGCTGGCTGCCGTCGTCTCCTCGACCATGGCGGCGTTCTGCTGAGTAACCTGGTCCATCTGGTTCATGGCCTGGTTGATCTCCTTCAGGCCGATCGCCTGTTCGCTGGCCGATGCCGAGATCTGGCGGATGAGGCCATTGATGCCCATGACCTGCTCGGAGATCTTGTGCAGCGTATCGCCGGCGCGGCCAACCAGATCAACGCCTTCCTTGACCTGCACGGCCGAGGTGTTGATGAGCGTCTTGATCTCCTTGGCAGCATTGGCGGAACGCTGTGCAAGTTCGCGAACTTCCTGCGCGACGACGGCAAAGCCCTTGCCGGCTTCACCGGCACGTGCCGCTTCGACGCCGGCATTCAGCGCCAGCAGGTTGGTCTGGAACGCAATCTCGTCGATGACGCCGATGATGCGCGAAACCTCGGTGGAGGATTGCTCGATGCCCTGCATCGAGGCGATCGCCTTACGTACCACTTCGCCTGATTTCTCCGCATCCTGGCAGGCGAGGTTGACGTTATCAGCTGCTGTGCGGGCGTGGTCGGCGCTGGAGTTGACCTGTGCGGTGAGCTCGTTGAGTGCGGCCGCCGTCTCTTCCAGGCTTGCCGCCTGCTGCTCGGTGCGCTTGGCGAGATCGGAGGCGCTGCCGCTGATTTCGCTGGTACCGGAGCCGATGTTCACGACGCTGAGATTCATCGTGTTGATGGTTTCCTCGAGGCTTTCGAGCGCCGCGTTGAAATCCTGCTTCAGCTTTGCGTATTCGCCCGGGAAGTCCTCGGTGATGCGGTGGCCGAGATTGCCCTGCGACAGCTCGGACAGACCGGAGCCGACGATCGAGACGATGTGGCGCTGCAACGTGATCGACTGCTGACGCTCCGTTTCCGAGCGGCCGCGCTCGGCTTCGGCGGCGTCACGCTGGCTGTTCGACTCGGTCTCAAGGCGCTGTGCGTCAGCTAGCGCAAAGCGGAAGCCTTCAAGGGCCTTCGCCACAGAGCCGATCTCGTCGGCGCGATCCTGGCCGGCTACCGGCTGTTCGTACTTGCCGTCGCTGAGCGCCTTGACGGTGGCGACCAGGCCGCCGATCGGCCGCTGAACGAAGGCGCGGACCGCGAAGTAGAGAGCGATCATGACGGCGGCAAGCACGAGGATGCCAGCGACGATCATCAGGAAGGTTTGATCCTGCACAGGCGCGTTGATGGCTGTGTGTGGCACATCCACGAGGATCGCCCAGGTCGAGTTCACATCCGGCAGGGCGAAGGGATAGATGACGCGGTCGAAGGGTTCGTAGCCGTCGAAAGTCAGGTTCTTGACGACCGCGGGCTGCAACGTCGAGAGCGCGCTCTTGACCGCATCAGCGCCTTCGCCGTCATAGTCCTTCATCGATAGATCGGGGATCGGCGCGACGATCCATTTGCCGGTCTGCGAGAGCAGCGTGACGCGGCCGGAGCCGAATGGATGAAGCGTCGAGAGCTTGTCGCGGAGCGATTTCAGTGAGATATCGACGCCGCTGACACCAATCATCTTGCCGCCGGACATGACCGGATAGGCAATCGAGGTCATCGCGGTGTTTTCGCCGGTCGTCGTTTCCGCGTAAGGCGGCGTCAGCGCGCCCTTCTTGCTTTCCGCGGCAAGCGCATACCAGGCGGCCTTGTAGTCGGAATTGAAGGTGGAGAAGGTGAAGCCGCCATCCTTGCTCTTCGTCCAGTACGGGTTGAAAGTACCATCCTTGGCGGCACCGAAGTCGGCCTTACCTGCCATGGACGGTGACT
The DNA here is from genome assembly GCF_002211365.1 of Rhizobium sp. R711. Taxonomy (GTDB): domain Bacteria; phylum Pseudomonadota; class Alphaproteobacteria; order Rhizobiales; family Rhizobiaceae; genus Rhizobium. Next base: position 877,572 of record NZ_LOKZ01000001.1, read on the forward strand.
GGCCGTCGAAGGCGTTAGGCTCTTCGGCAAACCAGCTGCCGAAGGCGAATTGATTGCGCTCGACGTTCGCCTTCAGCATGTCGAGAACGGCCTTGCGATCGAGGTATTTACCTTCCTGACCACGGCCGATCGAACCGGCCATGGAACGTGCCGCGCCGGCCAGTTCTCCAACTGAGGAGGCGACCTCGTTGGCGATCGCCTTCGCTTCGAGATTGGCCTGATCCATGGTGAGGGTCTGGACGCGATTGCGCGTCTCACCGATCAGGAAGTAGTTGGAAACGAGGAGGACGAGCGCGATGGCAATGCCGGTAATGAGGATAAGCTTGGCTGCAAGCGATTTCATGCGAAAGATGAACATGGGTTCCTCGGGAAGCAAGGATGCGCCGAACGGGGCATTCATCGGCACAGGGAACGAGGCGTCGCCCCCTCATGGAGCAGCCGTTACAGAGCCCGGCCCCTGGAGAGGTCCGGTGATGGCAGGACCATCGCCGGAAACCTATTAAATTTGAATGAAATCTAATGAAAATCGACCGCATCTGCGCCAAGCAGTCGCGGCATGTCGCGGGAGGACTTGCCCTATAGCGCTTTTGCGACTTCGGCGCTCGACGGGATCGATGGCTGAGCGCCCTGCTTGAGGCACGCGATCGATCCGGCGACCGCCGCGCGGCGTAGGGAGGCCTCGAAATCCAGCCCCTCGTCCAGGCTCGCCGCGAAGTAGCCGCAGAAGGTGTCACCGGCCCCGACCGTATCGACGGGCTCGATCTTCAGTCCCTTGGCGCGGGAAATGACACCATCGCGGATCGCGATCACGCCGTCCGCGCCGAGCGTCACGATCAGGGTCTGCCCGGTTTCTGCATTGAGCCGCTTCAATGCAGCCTCGCGATCATCCGCCGCCATGTTCTCCTGGCCGGCGAGACGCTCGAACTCTGTTTCGTTTGCGATCACGATGTCGGCAAGGCGACCGAGGCGAGCGGCATCGTCGATCAGCGGGGCGAGGTTGAGGACGGTCGTCACGCCTTTGGCGCGGGCGCCGGCCAGCGCCTGCTCGACGGCCGGAACGGGAACTTCAAACTGAAGCATCAGGATGTCGTCCTTGCTCATGGCCCCCACCGCCGCGTCGGCATCGGCTGGCGTCACCGTACCGTTTGCGCCGGGCACAACGGCAATCATGTTTTCGCCGTCACCGCCGACGAGGATCAGTGCGGTTCCTGTCGGCTCGTCGACCTGCTTGACTGTCCCAAGCTCCGTACCAGCGTCTTTCAGGAGCGCGAGCGCGGGCTCCGCGAAGCCATCGCGGCCGACGGCGCCTGCCATGTGTACGCTGCGTCCAGCGCGTCGTGCCGCCAGCGCCTGATTGGCGCCCTTGCCGCCTGCGGCGGTCGAGAAGCCATTGCCAGCGACCGTCTCGCCGGGTTTCGGCAAGCGTGCGGTGGTGGCGATGAGGTCCATGTTGATGGAGCCGAAAACTGTGATCATGGGTGTCCCGTCCGGTGTTTTTCTTGGGCGCGACACTGCCCGAAGGCCTTACTCGTCGTCAACCACCCTGAGCTTGAGAAGCCCACTGCGACTGTCGACGGATTTGGGTGCGGGATCATTGTCGCGCCCGGCCTTCCCGCCGTCGCCGCCCTCGAATTCCAGAGCCTCGATCTTCGCGCCGCGCTTGGTGAGCTTATCGGCGGAGGTGAGGATCTGGTCGACATCTCTCTGGGCCATGGAAAAATGGTTCTGCAGCTTGCGGACGCGCTCGTCGAGACGACCGAGATCGTCCATCAGATTCGCGACTTCGCCCTGGATGACGTGTGCCTGCGCCCGCATCCGCTGATCCTTCAGCACAGCCTGGATGACCTGGATGGACAGCATCAGCAGCGAAGGAGACACGATGACGATGCGCGATCGATGCGCCTTCTGCACGATCGCTTCGAAATTCTCGTGGATCTCCGCGAAGATCGATTCCGACGGCACGAACATGAAGGCCGTGTCCTGCGTCTCCCCCTGGATCAGGTATTTCTCGGAGATGTCGCGAATATGCGTTTCCATATCGCGGCGAAACTGCTGTGAGGCGACCTTGGCTCCATCCGGACCACCGGCATCTCGGATCGCGTTCCAGGCCTCAAGCGGAAATTTCGCGTCGATCACCAGGGGCGGTGCGCCGTTGGGCATACGGATCGTGCAGTCGGGGCGCGAGCCGTTGGACAGCGTTTGCTGGAATGCATAGGCGCCCATCGGCAGGCCGTCGGCAACGATCGTCTCCATTCGCGATTGGCCGAAAGCGCCGCGCGTCTGCTTGTTGGAGAGGATCGCCTGCAGGCCGACGACGTCCTTCGCCAGCGTCTGGATGTTGCTCTGGGCGGCATCGATGACGGCGAGACGCTCCTGCAGCCGTTGCAGGTTCTCGTGCGTCGATTTGGTCTGTTCGCTGATCGTCGTGCTGACGCGCTGCGACATTCCGTCCAAGCGCTGGTTGATCGCCTGGTTGAGCTCGGACTGTCTCGAGCCGAACACTTCGGCCATCGTCGACATGCGTCCGTGCATCTCTGCCTGGATCTTCAGAAGTTCCGCCATGCGGGCATCCGTTTCGGCCGCACGAAGACTCGCTACCTCGGCCTGCTCGCGTCGCACCTGCCCGCCGCGGACGAGGAGGACGACCAGAAGCAGGATGAGCGCGGCGATTGCGCCTCCGGCGAGGGCCAGCATGGCGGGGCTTGTCTGCGACAGGGCGAGGAGAAACGACTCAGGGCTGGTGTTCATGCCGGCAACAATAGCAAACTCAAATGAGATATCTAGATCAAAACGTGAACAACTCACAAGCGTTTTGGCAAGCGAGATGACCGGAAGAACAAACGACGGCCGACAAATGAGGGACCTACTTAACTATTGCTCAACCATATTGCGCAAAAGCTCTGCTCAAATTCCCTTTCGTATCAATCACAAGCAGAGACATCATGACCAGCCAGCAATCCGACAGCGCGCTCAAGCAACGCCTCGATTTTATCGAGCTGGACGATGGAGCTCGCACGGCGCTCCGCGAAATGCGTCCGGCGATCTCGGAGCTACTCGGCGATGCCCTCGACAAATTCTACGCGAAGCTGGCGAAGACATCCGAAGTCGCGAGTTTCTTTGCCGACAAGGCGCATATGGGGCAGGCCAAGAAGCGCCAGGAAGACCATTGGGCCAATCTGGCTGGCGGCAACTTCGACCAGGCCTATGTGAAAGGTGTTGTCGCGGTCGGCAAGACGCATGCCCGCATCGGCCTCGAGCCACGCTGGTACATCGGTGGCTATGCCTTGCTGATGAGCGAACTCGTCAAGGGCCTGATGGCCAAGCAATGGCCCTCTATGTTCGCAAGGCAGCAGGGCAAGGTGCTGGCTGAAAAGCTCGCCACCGTCATCAAAGCCGCGATGCTCGATATGGACTACTCGATCTCGGTCTACCTCGAAGCGCTTGAAGAGAAGCGCCGGAAGCTGGAGGAAGAGCGGGCGAAAGCCGAGCACGATCAGACAATCGCGCTCGATCATCTTCGCCGCAGCCTGGAAGCGCTCTCGAACGGCGATCTTGAGGCGACACTGCCGTCCGACCTTCCGGGCAACTTCAAGGACATGGCCGACGATTACAACCGTGCGGTCGCGGCTCTTCGTACATCTTTTGCCTCAGTGCGGGCAACCTCGGGTGAAATCCTGAGGGGCACCGATATTATCGCCAAGGCTTCCGATGACCTTGCCTTGCGGACCGCCCAGCAGGCCGCGGGCGTCGAGGAAAGCTCGGCAGCGCTCCAGCAGCTTTCCGTCAGCGTCGGTCAGACTGCCGCAAACGCCGAAAAGGCATCGGGTGCAGTTCGGGAGACGCAGCAGAAGGCCAAGAGTTCGGGCGAACTCGTCACCAGCGCCGTTTCGGCGATGGCCGGCATCGAAAAGTCGTCGACCGAGATCGCAAAGATCATCGGCGTGATCGATGAGATTGCCTTCCAGACGAACCTGCTGGCGCTGAACGCCGGTGTCGAAGCCGCGCGCGCCGGCGATGCGGGCAAGGGCTTTGCCGTTGTGGCGCAGGAAGTCCGCCAGCTCGCGCAACGCACCGCCGACGCCGCCAAGGAGATCAAGAACCTGATTTCGGAAAGCTCGGTCCAGGTGAACGAAGGCGTCGACATCGTCAGCAGCACCGGCGAGGCGCTGAGCGACATGATCAACCGTATCGATGTCATCAACCGCTTCGTCGCCGACATCGCCGCCGCCGCCCGTGATCAGGCAACAGGCGTCAATGAGGTCAGCGTCGCCATCCGCAACATGGACACGATCACCCAGCAGAACTCGGGAATGGTCGAGAATACCTCTGCCGAGACGCGGCACCTTCGTGGCGAAGTCGACAATCTGGTGGCATTGCTGCAGCGCTTCCGGACCGGCATTGAAGGTCGTTCGATGATCGCTCCGCGTCGCGCCGCCTGACACGAATACGGCAAATTTCCGGGCTGGAGCGCAAAAAAGCGCTCCGCCCGCCTCTCGGATAATTCCATCCTGGAAAAAGATGCGTTATGGGAACGCCATGACCATCAAGCCACTCATCATTCTCCCCGATCCGCTGCTTCGTCAGGTTTCCAAGCCGATCGAGCGCGTCGATGCCGATTTTCAGCGCCTTGCCGACGACATGCTTGAAACCATGTACGATGCGCCGGGCATCGGCCTTGCTGCCATCCAGATCGGCGTGCCGCGCCGCATGCTGGTCATTGACGTTTCCCGCGAAGGCGAAGAGAAGCAGCCCCTCGTATTCGTCAATCCGGAGATCGTCGTATCGTCCGACGAGCGCTCGGTGTACGAGGAGGGATGCCTTTCTATCCCTGACTACTATGCCGAGGTCGAACGCCCGGCGACCGTCACCGTCAAATATCTCGACCGGGACGGCAAGGAGCAGACGGTGGAGGCCGACGGCCTGCTCGCGACCTGCCTGCAGCACGAAATCGATCACCTGAACGGCGTTCTCTTCATCGACCACATCTCTCGCCTCAAGCGAGACATGGTGATCAAGAAGTTCACCAAGGCGGCCAAGTCGGCGAAGGCGCTTTAGCTCCAGGCTGCGGCGGTAGCCGGCTTGCGATGCGGCGTTGTGGTCCGACCGCGCCGGCACCGGCCCCGTCCGGGTAGCGATGTCGTCGAGCACGGGTTCGCAGGGGGCTTGATATGGCGCTCGCAAAACCCGTTTGAAGAGGCTGACCGGAAACATGGCGGATAAAATGTCGCTTCGCATCATCTTCATGGGCACGCCCGAATTCTCCGTGCCGACCCTGCGTGCATTGGTCGACGCCGGGCATACGATTCTTGCCGTCTACACGCAGCCGCCAAGGCCCGGCGGACGGCGCGGGTTGGACCTGCAGAAGTCGCCCGTGCATCAGGCCGCCGAACTGCTCGATATCCCGGTCTTTACGCCGGTGAATTTCAAGGATCCGGAAGAGCGTGAGCGCTTCAAGGCTCACGATGCCGACGTTGCCGTTGTCGTCGCCTATGGCCTGCTGCTGCCGGAGGCGATCCTGAGCGGCACGCGTTACGGCTGCTACAATGGACACGCCTCGCTTCTGCCACGGTGGCGGGGTGCCGCCCCGATCCAACGGGCGATCATGGCCGGCGACGAGAAGACCGGCATGATGGTGATGAAGATGGACAAGGGCCTGGACACCGGCCCCGTCGCGCTCACCAGCGAGGTTAAGATCGGCGCCAATACCACGGCTGGCGAGTTGCACGACAAGCTGATGCATGTCGGTGCCAAGGCGATGGCTGACGCGATGGTCAAGCTCGAGATGGGCGATCTTCCCCTTATGCAGCAGCCGTCGGACGGCGTGGTCTACGCCGCCAAGATCGACAAGGGCGAGACTCGGATCGACTTCTCGCGGGACGCCGTGGAAGTCCATAACCACATTCGCGGTTTGGCACCATTTCCGGGCGCATGGTTCGAAGTGGCGATCGGCGGCAAGCCTGAGCGCGTCAAGGTGCTGGCCTCCGAACTCGCGCAAGGTAGTGGCAGTGCCGGCGAACTGGTGACAGATGATCTGGTCGTTGCTTGTGGAACCGGCGCCGTTCGCCTGACCAGGCTGCAGAAGGCCGGTGGCAAGCCGTTGCCTGCCGCCGATTTTCTGCGCGGGACACCGCTTGCATCTGGCTCGAGGCTTTCCTGATGCATCGCTACCGCATGATCGTCGAATATGACGGTGGTCCTTATGTCGGCTGGCAGCGGCAGGAAAACGGGCCTTCCGTCCAGGGCGCGATCGAGAAGGCGATCCTGTCGGCAAGCGGTGAGACTGTCTCGATCCGTGGGGCGGGCCGCACCGATTCCGGCGTTCATGCCATGGGTCAGGTGGTTCATGCCGACCTTACCAGAGAGTGGTCGGCCTTCAAGCTCCAGAATGCTCTGAACGCTCATCTCAAGATGGCCGGTGAGCGGGTCGCAATCATCAGCGTGGAAGTCGCCAGCGAATTCTTCGATGCACGGTTCTCGGCGCTCAGGCGCCACTATCTCTATCGCATCATCAGCCGCCGGGCGCCGCTGGCGCTCGAAGCCGGCAAGGCCTGGTGGGTGCCGAAGCCGCTTGACCATGAGGCTATGCATGCGGCGGCGCAGACCTTGGTCGGCAAGCATGATTTCTCGACATTCCGTTCCGCCCATTGTCAGGCAAACAGCCCTGTCCGCACGCTTGATCGGCTGGATGTGACAAGAAATGGCGAGCTGATCGAGATCCGTGCCACCGCCCAAAGCTTCCTGCACAACCAGATCCGTTCCTTCGCGGGAACACTCAAGCTTGCAGGCGAGGGCAAATGGACGCCGGACGATGTCCGCGCCGCATTGGACGCACGCGACCGCAAGGCCTGTGGCCCTGTTGCGCCGCCGGATGGACTCTATTTCATGCTGGTGGATTATCCGGCGGTGATCTCCGATCGCCGGCAGACAATGGCAGACGACGATGACGATCTGTCATGATCCGTCCTGCTGTACCTCCCGCAAAAACTCGCCATGATCCGCCAGTCCGGCGAGGAGCCTTTCAAGATCATCGAATATTTGAAGACGCCTCCGGTTCGGCAGGGCTACAAGGCCCGATAGACGGCCTTGCCGATATCCAAAGGGAATGTGCCGAACAATCCTTCGAGCGCGGTGTTCGTGAGGGCTACCACTGTCAGTTTCCTCTCCTGATCGACGAACCAAGAGTGGCCGTAGACGCCGCCCCACTGGAACGCTCCCCGTGCCAGCGGCAGATCGGCACGATCCGGATCAGTGACCACAGCCCAACCGTAGCCGAAGCCGAGCCCGGGTCGCTCGAGTCCGGCGAGGCCGTTCGTCTGGTCGCGGACCATTGCTGAGACTGTGCTTGTGTCGAGCAGCGGCGCTCCGCCGCGTCTAACGGTTTCGAGGATGGCGAGGATGTTCTCGGCTGTGCCTGCCATGCCGCCGCTGGCGGAATGATAGGTATCAGGATCAAGGATGCGCTCCGTCGAATAGCGGACCACGCCGGAAGAGGTGACAACCGAATCCTCGCATCCCATCGGCTGGGGTTCCGGCGTCGCATTCTTGTAAGGGACGGCAAGGCGGGCGCGATCCGTTACATGAAACGCAGTATCGGAAAGTCCGAGCGGTCGAGTGACGAGCGCGGCGACCGCTTCGCCCAGCGGGCCGCCGGTCTCCTTCTCGATGACGCCGCCGAGCACATCCATCGAGATCGAATAGCGCCAGCCCGTGCCGGGTGCGTAAAGCAACGGTGCGTTTGCAAGCCGGCGAAGCTTTTCTTCGAGCGCGATGCAGGCAGGGTGTCCACCCGCGAGATTGGTACCGCCTAGCCTCCCTTCGCCGGCATCTCCTGGCAAACTGTCGTCGAGGCCAGCCGTATGCATCAGCAGATGATGGATCGTGATGGCAGGCGTGGGCCCGTCCGGAAACCGGGGACGAAAATAGGGCAGCCAGCGGGTAACAGGATCAGCCAGATTGATCCGCCCTTCTTCGACGAGCCGCATCGCGGCGATGGCGACGATTGGCTTGGTCACCGAGGAAAGCCGGAAGATGGTATCCGTGCGCATCGGCAGGCTGTTCTCGCGGTCCGCCATGCCGGCGGCGCGACCGTAGATGATGCTGCCCTCTCGGGCGACGAGGACAACAGTTCCGACGAGCCGCTTCTCCTCCAACGCGGAGTCAATTGCGCTGTCGAGCAGCCGAGCCATTTGCGGGTCCGGTCTGATGGCGATTGCGTCGGAAGACATGTTTTTCCTCTCAAAGAAAATGGTGTGCAGTATCGGTCTGCCGGTCGGGGGGGCCGGCAGTGTGTAAAGTCGGAAAATGTGGGGTCTCGCCGAGGAGGGGGACTTCCTAGCGTCATTGACGACGGGGAGGACCTTAATACTTGCGCACCATTGCGATAATCGGCTCTATATCTGCAAGAGCTTGGCATGGAGCGCAAAGATGACGGGTTTCGCGGATCGACTGGACATCTTCCTCAAGGTCGTTGCCACGGGAAGCTTTTCCGCTACCGGTCGGGATCTTGGCATGCAGGCGTCATCGATATCGCGGCAGATCGACCTGCTGGAAACCGAGCTCGGAGTCGAGCTATTCTATCGGTCGACGCGCCGGCTCGCATTGACGTCAGCAGGGGAGACACTTCGCCACCGCGCCCGGCAGGCGCTTGGCCAGCTCGAGGAGACCAGGAGCGTCGTCGCGGCAATGGCGAGCGAACCGCAGGGATGGCTTACGATTTCGGCGCCGGTCTGCTTCGGGCAGCGTCATGTTGTACCGCTCGTGCCAATCTATCTGGAACGGTTCCCGAAGGTGCATCTCGAACTGTCTTTGGAGGATCGGGCCGTGAATCCGATCGGGGAGAACATCGATCTCGCTGTCCGCATCGGCAAGCTACAGGATTCCGCGCTTCTCGCGACGAAGCTTGCGACAACGGCGAGCGTCGTCTGCGCCGCGCCGTCCTATCTTCAGCGGCACGGTGTTCCGGCCGTCCCGGCAGACCTCGTGCATCACGCCTGCCTGAGCACGCCGAAGCCGATGAAGGCCGGGATGTGGCAGTTCGACGACGCTGGATCCGAAGACCGGCTCGAGGTTTCCGGTCGTTTTGTCTGCGCCGACATGGATGGGCTTCTTGCAAGCGCCATCGCCGGCCTGGGGATCATCCATCTGCAAACATGGCTGGTAGCCGAACCACTCAGGGACGGCAGGCTGGTGCGGCTCTTCCCAACGCTGCCACCGAGACCGGATGGCAGCGGCATCCACGCGCTCCGACCGCCGGGCGCGCTGACGGCGAAGGTGAAAGGGATGATCGATCTTCTGAAGGCGCGGATGGCCGCACTATCGGAATAGGTCGATTCCGACGGATCTATATCGGATAGATGCCGAGAAAGCGTTGCAGATATTCGGACAGCATGAGCGACGGCACGAGCAGCACCAGCGTGAGCGCGCCGACCATCAGGCCTTGGCCGTAGAAGATCATCCTCAGGATGCGGGCGATCGCAAAAACCTGCGCAAGCATGAAGGCCAAGAGCAGCAGCGAGACCAGCCCGACCAGCTGCGGCAGGAAGAAAACCAGCGCGAGCAGCAAGCCGTTGATGTAGGAAAGCGGAACGCCGAGCCAATTAACGCTGACAATGACGGGCGCAAAGCGCTCGCCCTTCTTGAAGGCGAGTAGCAGTAAGCCCGCAAAGACCAATGGCACGAACCAATTGGCGGCTTCGACAAGTCCGAGCCGGAAATAGAAGAGCGCCCCGACATTGGTATGCGGCGGCATCGTTTGCAGGAAGGCCTGGCGCCACCAGAGCCACGAGATCCCCATCGGCGGCAGGCACCAGAAGATCGCCCAGAACGAGCGGTTGACGCCCCGCTCCGACATGTCGAGGAAGCGGAAGCCGCGCGGATCCATGCGGATCAGCAGCCAGATCCCCGCTAGATAATACTGAACTTCTCTAAAGCCCGGCATTCGCGAACCAGCGCTCGATGAAGGTTTCATAGATTACCGTGAGTCGCTCGAGGTCGGAAACAGCAACGCGCTCATCGACCATGTGCATGGTCTGGCCGACGAGACCGAATTCCACGACGGGGCAATAATCCTTGATGAAACGGGCGTCCGACGTGCCGCCCGTGGTGGAGAGCTTCGGGGACTGGCCAGTCACGCTCTCGACGGCGGACGAGAGCGAGGCGATCAGTGCATTGTTACGCGTCAGAAAGACGTGGCTCGGTCGCTCCGCCCAGACGATATCATACTTGAGTGGCTCGCGACCGGGACGGAGGACACCCTCAGCCGCGGCGGCATCAAGGCGGCGCAGGATCTCCTGCTGCAGGCTCTCCGCTGTCCAGGTATCGTTGAAACGGATGTTGAAGCTGGCCGTCGCCTTGGCCGGCACGACGTTCGTCGCCGGATTGCCAACGTCGACGGTCGTCACTTCGAGGTTGGATGGCTGAAAGTTGTCGGTGCCGCCATCGAATGGCGGGTGCATCAGCGCGTGCGTCAGCTGCAGGATGCCGCGCACGGCATTGTCGGCAAGATGCGGATAGGCGGCGTGGCCCTGGACACCGTGCACGGTGATCTTGCCGGAGAGCGAGCCGCGACGGCCGATCTTGATCATGTCGCCGAGCTTGTCCGGATTGGTCGGCTCGCCGACGAGGCAGGCATCCCAGCGCTCGCCGCGCTCGGCGGCCCATTGCAGCAGCTTGATCGTGCCGTTGATCGCCGGGCCTTCCTCATCGCCGGTGATCAGGAAGGAAACCGAGCCCTTCGGCGCGCCATGCTTTTCGATATGGCGGGCAATGGCCGCAACAAAGCAGGCGACGCCGCCCTTCATGTCGACAGCGCCGCGTCCGAAGAGTTCGCCGTTCGCGATTTCGGCGGCAAAGGGCGGATGCGTCCAGGTGGCTTCGTCGCCGACAGGCACCACGTCCGTATGCCCGGCAAACATCAGGTGCGGACCCTCGGTGCCGAACCGTGCGTAGAGGTTCTCGATATCGGGCGTTCCCGGCGCCGTCGCCTTCACCTTGTCCACCTTGAAACCGAGCGGCAACAGCATCGCCTCTAGCGCCGAAAGCGCACCGCCCTCGGCGGGCGTGACGGACGGGCAGCGAATCAGGGTCTGAAGATTGGCGACGGGATCGGTAGCGGTCATGGGAGTGGAACTATCCAGCGGTAGTGGCAAAGAAAAGGCAAGGCGACGATGCCGCCTTGTTGAAATGTGCCGTTCATTTTGCCGGATCAAGTCCGACTATCAGCGTTCGGGCGGCGCGCGTCGTTTCAGGCGCGCTGACCGCCGGAACCTCAGGATTTATCAGTCGCGAAGCAGTTCGTTGATGCCAGTCTTCGAGCGGGTCTTTTCATCGACGCGCTTGACAATAACGGCGCAGTAAAGGTGCGGTGCCGGCTGGCCGTTGGCCATGGTGGCATTGCCCGACGGCATCGAGCCTGCGACCACGACGGAGTAGGGCGGCACTTCGCCGTACATCACTTCGCCGGTGGCGCGATCGACGATCTTGGTTGACTTGCCGATATAGACGCCCATGCCGAGGACCGAGCCCTCGCGGATGATGCAGCCTTCGACGACTTCCGAACGCGCGCCGATGAAGCAGTTGTCCTCGATGATCGTCGGGCCGGCCTGCATTGGCTCAAGCACGCCGCCGATGCCGACGCCGCCCGAGAGATGCACGTGCTTGCCGATCTGCGCGCAGGAGCCGACCGTCGCCCAGGTATCGACCATCGTGCCTTCATCGACGAAGGCACCGAGGTTGACGAAGGATGGCATCAGCACGACGTTCTTGGCGATATAGGCGGAGCGACGGACGACGCAGTTCGGCACGGCGCGGAAGCCGGCGGCGCGATATTGGTTTTCCCCCCAGCCTTCGAACTTCGACGGCACCTTGTCCCACCAGGTCGAATTGCCCGAGCCACCCTTCACGACTTCCATGTCGTTCAGGCGGAACGAGAGGAGCACGGCCTTCTTCAGCCACTGATTGACCTTCCAGGCGCCGTCGCTGCCACGCTCGGCAACGCGTGCCTTGCCGCCGTCGAGAAGTTCGAGCGCTGCCTCGACGGCATCGCGAACTTCGCCCTTGGTGGACGTATTGACGTTGTCACGGTTATCGAAGGCGGCTTCGATTGTCTTTTCAAGGGAAGAAAGGTCACTGGCGCTCATGGGAATTCCTTAAACTTCGATCTCTATCGTGGAGACCGAAGCCTCCGGAATTGTGATTGGCGGGATGCGATCTGCTCTATCGCATGAACGGCTAAAATGGAATGATTTTTCCGCGGCGATTCAACGCTTCGAGACGACATACCGGCTATAAAGCCGGCGGTATTGAAAGGCATTTTGACATGGCAAAGGCACGGAACGGCAGGCTGCGGCGCAAGGATGGCGTCTGGGATCCGCTGAAGACGAGCGCAATCGACAAGCACCGTGCCGAGGCCGTGCCGAAGACGCCGCAGACGCTGTCGCCGTCCTATCGCCTTGCCTATGTTGACGAAGAGTTTCTGTGCCGCGAGGAACTGCGGCCGATCCGACTGCAACTCGAACTGCTGAAGGTCGAGATGATGCTGGCGGAACGCGGCATCCGGTCGACGGTCGTGATGTTCGGCGGCGCCCGCATTCCCGCGCCGGGCCAAAGCGCATGGGCCGCTAGAAACGAAACGCAGCGTGCCAACCTCGAGGCGGCATCGGTCTACTACGACGAGGCGCGCAAGTTCGCGCGACTATGCTCGAAATATTCGGCCGGCTTCGATTTCCGTGAATACGTCATCGTGACCGGCGGCGGCCCGGGCGTAATGGAGGCCGGCAATCGTGGCGCAGCCGACGAAGGCGCCCCTTCGATCGGCCTCAACATCGTACTTCCGCATGAGCAGGCACCAAACGTTTACGTGACGCCGGAACTGAGCTTCAATTTCCATTATTTCGCGATCCGCAAGATGCACTTCATGGTGCGCGCCAAGGCCATTGCTGTCTTCCCGGGTGGCTTCGGCACCCTCGATGAATTTTTCGAGTGCCTGACGCTGATCCAGACCGGTCGCATGGAGAAAATGCCGCTCATCCTGTTTGGCGAGAAGTTCTGGAGGAGCATCGTCAATTTCGAGGCGCTTGCGGAGTTTGGCACCATTGCGCCTGACGATGTCGATCTGATCAGCTTTGTCGATACCGCCGATGCTGCCTGGAAAATCATCCAGGATTTCTACGAGCACCACGAATAGAAAAGCCCGCCGAGGTGGCGGGCTTCGGTTTCGGTAAGTTGCCGCTTACAGGAATGGGCGATCAGGCATGTCGTCGAGCGAGATAACGCCGTCCTTGTTGCGATCCATCCAGGTGAAGAACTTGTCGAATGCGGCTTCGGCTTCCTGCTTGGAAATCTGACCATTCTCGTCGGTATCGAAGCGCTGCATCATCATCATGCCTCGCATCATACCGCCATGCATGCCGCGGCGATCCGGTCGGGCGTCGGGCCCAGGCTGCGGTGGTGCCGGCTGGGCGTTGTCGGCATCCGGAGGCGGTGCCATCGGCATAGTGTCGCCATCTGTGGTATCATCAGCGGACGCCTTTACCTTGGCCATCTGGGCTTCGCGGTATTTGCGGATTTCGCCCGGCGTCAGCGAGCCGTCCTTGTCGGTATCGATCGCGACGAAGATCGCCTCCATCCCGTCCTTGGCTTCCTGCTTGGAAATCTGTCCATCCTTGTTCGTGTCGAATTGCTTGAGCATGCGAACGAAGATGACTTCGCGGATCGCGCCCATGCGCGGTCCCATCATCATGCCCATGTCGTGTTGCGGACGGGGCGGATGATGCTTCTTGTCGTGAGACGCAGCAAAACTGGTGCCGGCTGCGGCACCGACGATCATGACGGAGGAGAGTGCGGCCAGTATCAGCTTGTTCCGAGACATTTCAGCTCCTTTCAAAGTGCAATCGCAATGGGATTACAGACAAAAGGGTAGGGCCGATGTAGCAAATCGCCCAATTAAAGATCGGTAAGCTGGATGAAACTTTAGTAATCTAGCCGGCAATCTTCGCAAGAAAATCAGTGAGATCGTCGGTCACGAAGTCGATGTGATCATCCTCGCCACTGGTCTTTTCCCACCATTCGACAACCGTCTCCTCAAGGTTGTTCGGCACCAGCAGGACAGTCTGCATGCCAAGCGTCTTTGGAACCTTGAGATTGCGGGGAAGGTCCTCGAACATCGCTGCCTTGCCCGTCTCGATCCGCTTCAGTGCGGCGAACTTGTCGTAGGTTACCTGCGCTGGCTTCGGCACGAAGTCCGCAGCCACGATGTCGAAGATATCGTCGAAATGCTCGAGGATGCCGAGCGCGCCGGCCGCCATCTCGGCATGCTTGACGCTGCCATTGGTGAAGATGAACTTGCGACCCGGCAGCGCCTTGATGGCTGCACCCAGTTCGGGTTGCGCCGTCAGGCTTGAATAGTCGATCGCATGCGCCTTCTCGAGGAAGTCGTTCGGATCGACGCCATGGTGGATCATCAACCCCTGCAGCGTCGTGCCGTGATCAAGATAATATTGCTTCTGCAGCTTGCGCGCCTCCTCCCGCTCCATCTGCAGCAACGTTGAGACGTAGGCCGTCATGTTCTTGTCGATCTGCGCGAACAGGTTGACATGATGCGGGTAGAGTGTGTTGTCGAGGTCGAAAACCCACTCGGTCACATGCGAGAAGTCCGCCTTGGTCGGCGTGCGATCTATCTTGGTCATGGGGGCGTTATGGCACGGCTGGCCGAGCAAGGAAATCGGCAAGAAAAAATAGACGCCCGATTTGCGGCGGACGCGGCCCGCAAGGAATGGTAGAACGCCTCATGCTCTTCGACCTCCCCAGTGACGATGCGCTCTACGATGCGCTGATTGCCCGCAGCCCGGCCTACGAAGGCCTCGCCTATGTCTGCGTCAAGACAACCGGCATTTTCTGCCGGTTGACCTGCCCGGCTCGCAAGCCGAAGCGGGAAAATACGCTCTTCTACGAATCCATCGCCACCTGCATGCAATCCGGTTTTCGGCCCTGCCAACGGTGTCGGCCACTGCAAGAAGCAGGCCGGGAGCCGATCGTCGACCAGCTCCTCGCCGCGCTCGACCATAGTCCAGCAGCGCGATGGACGGAGGACGATCTGATCGCGCGCGGCTGCGATCCCTCGACCGTGCGGCGGGCTTTCAAGCGATCAACAGGCATGACGTTTCTCGATATTGCCCGCTATCGCCGTCTTGGCGAGGCGGCAAAGCAACTGGCGAATGGCGCGCGCGTCATCGATGCTCAGATCGAGGCAGGGTACGAATCGGGCAGCGGTTTCCGCGCCGCGTTTCAGCGGCTGATCGGCAAAGCGCCTGCAATGTCGCAGAATCGCGATCGCCTGTTCGCCGATTGCTTCGAAACGCCGCTCGGCCCGATGGTCGCTGTGGCCGACCAGACACATCTGCATCTCCTCGAGTTCCACGATCGCAAGGCACTGCCTGCGGAGCTGGAAAAGCTGCAGCGCAAGACGCGCTCTACGGTCGCAACCGGCCGCACGCCGGCGATCGATCAAATCGAAGCCGAGCTGAAAGTCTATTTCGATGGCAGGTCGGCCGCCTTCCGGACGCCGCTCGCGCTGGGCTTCGGCACGGCGTTCGAGCGCCGAGTCTGGTCGAAGCTGATGGAGATACCCGTTGGCGAGACACGCGCCTACGGCAACATTGCGCGTGATATGGAAAACCGGCAGATGGTGCGCGCCGTCGGCCGCGCCAATGGGGCGAACCAGATGGCGATCGTCATCCCATGCCACCGGCTGATCGGTGCCGATGGGTCACTGACGGGCTATGGCGGCGGGCTCTGGCGCAAGCAATGGCTTTTGCGACACGAAGATGAGATGAAAACCAAGGGATTGTTTGTGGAGGAGATCCAATGAATCAGGCTGAGAAGGCAAAGGCATTCGGCGCGCTGCATCAGAAGGGTAATCCCGTCGTTCTTTACAACATATGGGACGCGGGAACGGCGAAGGCGGTGACTGAGGCGGGCGCCAAGGCTCTGGCGACTGGAAGTTGGTCGGTTGCCGCAGCACAGGGTTATGGCGATGGCGAGAAGATTCCGATGGACGCGTTGGTCGCCACGACCCGCCAGATCACGGCGGTCAATGACCTGCCGCTCTCCGTCGATTTCGAAGGGGCATACTCAACCGAGCCTGCCGGCGCTGCCGCCAACGTCGAGAAGCTGATCGACGCCGGTGCTATCGGTATCAACTTCGAAGATCAGGTGGTCGGCGGCGATGGGTTGCACCCGGTAGAGAAACAGGTCGCCCGCATCCGCGTCATTCGCGAGTTGGCGGACCGCCGTGGCATTGCCTTCTTCATCAATGCGCGCACCGATCTGTTCCTGCGCGAAGGCGACCTCTCGAAACATGCGAGTCTGGTCGATGCGGCAATCGAGCGTGGCAAGGCTTACGCTGCCGCTGGCGCCAACGGCTTCTTCGTGCCCTGGCTGATTGAGCCGGCGCTGATCCAGAAAATCTGCGACGCGTCGCCACTGCCGGTGAACATCATGATGCGGCCGGGTGCGCCGGATGTGAAGACGTTGGCGAAACTTGGCGTCCGCCGCATCAGCTACGGGCCGGGACCCTACCGGATGATGATGGAGAAGCTGAAAGAGGCAGCCGCGGCGGTCTATGCCGCCGCGGGCTAAAGCAATTCCACGGTTTTTTCGTCCGGAACTGCGTAAAGTAAAGGCTCAGGGAACGATCAGCGTTCCCGCGCCGTGCTCGGTGAAGATCTCGAGCAGCACGGAATGGGCGGTCTTGCCGTTCAGGATGACGACGCCCTGGACGCCCGCCTTGATCGCGTCGATGCAGGTCTCGACCTTCGGGATCATGCCGCCGGAGATCGTGCCGTCGGCGATCAGCGCGTGCGCCTGCGCGACGGAGAGTTCCTTGATCAGGTTGCCCTGCTTGTCGAGGACTCCGGGGACATCGGTCAGGAAGAGCAGGCGGGTGGCGTTCAGCGCACCGGCGATCGCGCCGGCAAAGGTATCGGCGTTGATGTTGTAGGTTGCACCGTCGCGGCCGGGAGCGACCGGAGCGATGACAGGGATCATTTCGGAGCGGGCAAGCAGGTCGAGTAGCGTCCGGTCGACTTCGACCACCTCGCCGACGAAGCCGAGGTCGAGCACGCGTTCGATGTTCGAATCCGGATCCTTGACCTTCTTCTGCGCCTTTTCGGCGAAGACCATATTGCCGTCCTTACCGCAAAGGCCGATCGCCCATTCGCCCGTCTGATTGATGAGCGCGACGATCTCCTTGTTGATCGAGCCAGCCAGAACCATTTCGACGATCTCGACCGTCTTGGCGTCGGTGACGCGCAGGCCGCCCTCGAACTTCGATTCGATGCCCATCTTGGTCAGCATTGCGCCGATCTGCGGGCCGCCGCCGTGGACGACGATCGGGTTGACGCCCGACTGTTTCAAGAGTGCGATGTCGCTGGCGAACGCCTTGCCGAGCTCGGGATTGCCCATGGCATGGCCGCCGTACTTCACGACGATCGTCTTGTTTTCGTAACGCTGCATGAAGGGCAGGGCCTGCGCAAGCAGGCGTGCCTGGGTTTCGCTTTCAGACTGGTTCATGGGATACCCCGCGGAATTGATCGCGGCCTTTTATCGCAAGTTTTTGACAGATGGAATAATCCAGAGACCATTAGTTTAGCGTATCTGCTGGCAAGTGAGGGCAGGACGACACAGCTGTCGCCAAGAGGCATGAAATGACGGGCGACGAAATCGCGCATCTGATCAGCCAGGTTGCGATCGGCGATCGCAAGGCCTTTGCGATGCTCTATCGCGAGACCGGCCCGAAACTCTTTTCCATCTGCTTGCGTATCTTGAAGGACAGAACGGACGCCGAGGAAGCGCTTCAGGAGGTCTATGTCAAGATCTGGCAGCGCGCCGCCGTCTTTGCCGCCGGGGCAGGCGCGCCTTCGTCCTGGCTCGCCGCAATTGCGCGCAACCAGGCGATCGACATCATGCGCGCGCGCAAGCCGATCGCCGACGAACTGGATAGCGCATACGACCTCGCGGATGACGATCCTTCCCCCGAGATACAGACTGTGATCAAGGATGAAGGAAGGCGCATTGACACCTGCATGGAAGAGTTGGAAGCTGATCGGGCAGTGGCGGTGAAGAGAGCTTACGTCGAAGGGCAGAGCTATCAGGAACTGGCCGATCAGTTTGGCGTCCCTTTGAACACGATGCGCACATGGCTGCGTCGCAGCCTCTTGAAACTGAGAGAGTGCATGGAACGATGACATCGCCGGATCAGAGCAAGGGAGGCCGCTCCCGCGACGAGGTACTCGCCGGTGAGTATGTTCTTGGTGTTCTTTCCTTCAAGGATAGGCGGGTGGTGGAAGAGCGTATGCGCCGCGACCGGCAGTTCGCAGCTATTGTCAGCCGCTGGGAGACTAATCTCTCCGCTTTCAACGACGACTACGATGTCGTCAGCCCCGGTCAGGAAACGTTCAAGCAGATCGAAGCGCGGCTGTTCGGTACGTCGGAAGCTGCCCCAACGCCGGCACGTGGTCTGTGGGCTTCCATCGTCTTCTGGCGCTGTCTTGCGCTCGTCTCATTGCTGATTACAGCAGGTGCACTGACGATTGCTACCGTTGCTGTCACTCCACCTCAGACCTCCGCGCCGCTCGTGGCCGAGCTGACCGCTTCCAACAGCCAGGTCAACCTGCTGGCCTCCTATGAGCGGCAGAGCGGAAAACTGAGGATCGTGCCCATCGCCACTGGCAAACCTGAAGAAAAGTCACTGGAACTCTGGCTTGTTCCGGCAAGCGGTGCGCCAAGATCGCTTGGTGTGTTCCCCACGGGTCAGGCGGGCGAATTGGTCATACCTGTCGATATGCGCGGCAATATAGACGAGGGCGCGGCCCTTGCCGTCAGCCTCGAACCCTTCGGCGGTTCGCCGACCGGGCAGGTCACCGGGCCGATCGTGGCAAGCGGCACGGCGCACCGTCGCTGACCTTTTTTCAGCAAGCTTGCGCTCTCGCTGAAACTCTCCCCACAAGCCTCCCGTAGATCCTCATGTCCGCAAGGGAATGTTGGCATTCAGCCGGTCTTTTGCGCGGACGCTAGAGGAGAACCATCATGATGAAGTATGCACTGCGCCTGACTGCGCTTGCCGCTGCCGTTTCCGCATTTGCGTTTACCGCGCAGGCCAAGAACCCGATGGTTGGCGGAGCTGCCATGTATCCGACCAAGGATATCGTGCAGAATGCGATGAACTCCAAGGATCACACGACACTGGTTGCTGCCGTCAAGGCTGCTGGCCTGGTATCGACGCTGGAAGGCAGGGGGCCCTTCACGGTCTTTGCCCCGACCAATGAGGCCTTCGCGGAATTGCCCGCCGGCACGGTCGATACGCTGCTGAAGCCGGAGAACAAGGCCCAGCTGACAAAGGTCCTGACCTGCCACGTCGTTGCCGCTGACGCGATGGCCAAGACCGTCGCCAAGATGATCAAGGCCGATGGCGGCGAACACGACATCAAGACGGTCGGCGGCTGCGTGCTGAAGGCCAAGGAAAGCATGGGCAAGATCACCCTCACCGATGAAAACGGCGACGTCGCCCATGTGACCATCGCTGACGTGAAACAGTCCAACGGCGTCATCCACGTCGTTGACAGGGTTCTGCTGCCGAAGATGTAAAGAAGTTCAGGCAGTCCGTGGGCGCCCTATTCCCGGGGCGCCTCATTTATTTCCAGTTGGCGACGCCGACCGTCTGCGCGATGGCCTCGCGCAAGTCATCGAGGCCTTCGCTCTTTTCCGATGACGTGGCAATGATCCCGGGGTAAGCGGCCGGTCGCTTCTTGATCTTTTCCGTCGTCTCCGCGAGCAGCTTGGTCACGGCCGGCGGCTTGATTTTGTCCGTCTTTGTCAGAACGATCTGGTAGGAGACGGCCGCCTTGTCGAGCAGATCCAGGACCTCGTCATCGTTCTTCTTCACCCCGTGACGGCTGTCGATCAGCACGTAGACGCGCTTCAGCGTCGCGCGCCCACGCAGGTAATCGAAGACGAGTTTCGTCCAGGCATCGACCTGATCCTTCGGCGCCTGTGCGTAACCGTAGCCTGGCATATCGACCAGCGCCATTGGTGGCAGGTCGCCAGCTTCACCTGAATAGCCCTCCGGCACGAAGTAATTGAGCTCCTGGGTGCGTCCCGGCGTATTGGAGGTGCGTGCCAGCCCCTTGTGACTGACGAGCGCGTTGATCAGCGAAGACTTGCCGACATTCGAGCGACCGGCAAAGGCCACTTCCAGCGGTCCTTCCGGCGGCAGGAATTTCAGGGATGGAACGCCGCGGATAAAAGTCCAGGGGCGCCCGAAGAGCGGCTTGTCGTTCTTGTTGTCGGTCATTCGGCCTTTTCCAGTCCAAGTCCAGTGTGCCTATGGCATTCAGGTTTCGGGCGATTTTGTCAACCGCCAGGCCGACAGTCGCCCAGATAGGGGGGCGATGCCGGCACAAATGAAAAGCCCCGCCGAAGCGGGGCTATCATCACTTTTCTGTTGGAGCCGGCCTTCGTTTGAAGAACCCCTTCAGATTGTCGAAGAGCTCGATCTTCACGCCGTGGCGCTTCATGATCACCGACTGCTGGATGACCGAGAGCGTGTTGTTCCAGGCCCAGTAGATGACCAGACCGGCCGGGAAGCTCGCCAGCATGAAGGTGAAGACCAGCGGCATCCAGTTGAAGATCATTGCCTGCGTCGGATCCGGCGGCGTCGGGTTCATGCGCATCTGCAGGAACATCGTCACACCCATGATCAGCGGCCAGACACCGAGATGCAGGAAGGTCGGAGCCGCAAACGGCAGGAGTCCGAAGAGGTTGATGAACGAGGTCGGATCGGGCGCCGAAAGGTCCTGGATCCAGCCGAAGAACGGCGCGTGACGCATCTCGATGGTGATGTAGATCACCTTGTAGAGCGAGAAGAAGATCGGGATCTGCAACGCGATCGGCCAGCAACCGGCGATCGGATTGATCTTCTCTTCCTTGTAGAGCTGCATGGTCGCCTGCTGCAGCGCCATACGGTCGTCGCCGAACTTCGCCTTCAACTCCTCCATCTGCGGCTGCACGCGCTTCATGTTAGCCATTGAAGCGTACTGCTTGCTGGCGAGCGGGAAGAACAGCGCCTTGACGATGATGGTGGTCAGCAGGATCGCCACGCCGAAGTTGCCGAAATAATGGAAGAAGAAGTCCATCAGTCGGAACATCGGCTTCGTCAGGAAGTAGAACCAGCCCCAGTCGATCAGGCGATCGAAGCGCGGGATCTGATAGGTGTCTTTGTAGCTGTCGATGACAGGAACGACCTTGGCGCCGGCAAAGATCAGGTTCTTGAGCTCAGTCGATTGGCCGGGCGCGACAGTGACGGCATTCTGCTTGTAGTCTGCCTGGAAGCGCGGCTGTCCGTCCGTGAAGTGGCTGAAGCGGGCGTCGAAGGCGGTCTGCTGCGGGGGGATGAGCGTCGCTGCCCAATACTTATCGGTGATACCGAGCCAGCCGCCAGTTGCGTTCGCCAGATTGACGGCTTCCTTCTCCACGGCGGTGTACTTGCTTTCGACAAGCCCATTGTCGCCAACAACGCCAATGAAGCCTTCATGCAGCACATAGGTAGAGGCGACAGCCGGCTTGTTGTAGCGCGTGATGCGGCCGTAGCCCGAAAGCGCGACTGGAGCCTGACCGGCATTGGTGATCTTGTCCGTGACGGTGAACATGTAGTTTTCGTCAACAGAAATGGTGCGCGCGAAAGTGACGCCCTTGTCATTGGTATAGGTCAGCGTGACCGGGGTCTTTTCGGTCAGCTTGGCATCAGCGGGCGCCGTCCACAGTGTCGAGGGGCCTGGCACGCTGCCGGTGGCATCGCCGCCAATATAGCCCAGTTCGGCAAAATACCCGTCCTTCGTTTCGGAGGGGCTGAGCAGGGTGATGATTGGGCTGTTTTGGTCGACTGTCTCGTGGTAGCGCTTGAGCCGGAGGTCGTCCAGGCGGGCGCCGACAAGGTTGATCGAGCCGGAAAGTGCCTGCGTATCGATCGTGACGCGCGGGTTCTTCGCGAGCGCATCTGCAATCGATGCCACCGCCGGAACCTGGCCGGTGGGAGCCGCACCGTTCGGCTGCGCCATACCCGCGCCGCCGGCCGCCGGCGTCTGCACCTGTTCGGTCTTTTGCTGGGCCTTCTGAGCCAGTTCGGCCTTCCGCTGCGCTTCGATGCGCGGGTTCATATAGAGAAATTGCCAGCCGAGAACGATCAGCACCGAGAGAGCGATCGCAATGAAGTAATTGCGGTTGTTTTGCATCATACGTTCCTGGGGCGGCCGTCTCCGGACCGCTTGTGTTTCGGCTTGGTTTCGACGCGAGTTTTGAGCTCTGCGGCTAATTCTTTGAAGGATGCTTTCAGCACGTCCCTTCGCGCGACAACCACATAGTCGTGTCCGGGCTGCATTGCAAATCCTGCATGAAGTCGCACCGCCTCTTTCAGGCGCCGCCGCATGCGGTTTCGCTCAACTGCGTTGCCGTGTTTTTTGGTGACGGTGAAGCCGACGCGGGCTTCGGTTTCGGGTTCCTTCCGGTCGAGCACTTCGAGCAGGAAGAAACCGCCCTTGCGTTTTTCGCCTTGGCGGACAGCAAGAAACTGCGGGCGGCTTTTCAGCCGCCCGGCAGTCATTTTCTTTTTATTGGTCGTCAATTCGCCCGCCATCTCTTATCGGGCAATTCCGGCCTTAGGCCGAAAGACGCTTGCGACCGCGTGCGCGGCGAGCAACGATAACCTTACGACCGCCCTTAGTGGCCATACGTGCACGGAAACCGTGGCGGCGCTTGCGAACAAGCTTGGATGGTTGGTACGTACGCTTCATTTATTTAAACACCGCGGAGTGCGGCCCTTCTTGAATTTGCATATTGCAAGGAGCGTTGTTTTTCGAACGGGCGAGGCTAACGAGAGCCTTATATGACCGGACGTGCGGCGGCTTATACGGATGAAGGCTGCCAAAGTCAATTATCGCCCGGAATTTCCGCGTCTCAGGCTGCGGTACAGGATTTAGCGAAGCGCATTAAGGTTTGTGACGATGTGTTAACCGCTGCGTCTGCGTAATATTTTTCTTCAATCGCAACTGTCGCGCGCATTCTTGCGATAATCTAACGCTTTCGGCGCAAAAAAAGAAACGGTGGCGACTAAGTACAGGTAATTTTTCGTAGTGGCGCGGGCGAGCATCCGAAAGCGAACGTTAATTTATTTCAGCCAAATTTAGCTATCGGCCGGAATGCTTTCCCGGCTTGTGATTAGTCTTGGGAGGCTTTCTTTGAAAATTCGAGGTAAGATCAATCTGCTTGTCTCCGCCATGTGCGGCGTTGCACTGCTGATCGGGGCAACGGCAATTTGGGCCGTGCGTCAATATGATGAGAACCTGTCGGCGTACGCAGATGCGTCCGATCGCGCCTATGCCGGCGAACGCCTTAACCGTTTTGTGACGGCCACGGTAATGGAGGCACGCGGAATCTACGGTGCGCCGTCGACGAAGGAAGCTGCCACCTTCGCAAAGGGGCTGCTGGCCGACCTCGACCAGATCGACAAGGTCATTGCGTCCTGGACCCCGCTCGTGCCCGAAAGCCAGAAGGACGCGTTTGCAAAGTTGGTTGAGCGCGCCAAGGAGTTTCGGACGTTCCGTGCCGAAACAGCGCGCCTCGGCACTGAAGTGAACCCACAGGCTGCGAACGAGCAGGGCAACAACGACGCTAACCGCGCCAACCGAAAGGCTTTCCAAGCGGAGATCGATGCGATCGTCGCCACCGACAAGGCGACGCTGGACGCCGTCAATGCGCAGGTCGAAAGCTCGCGCACCTTTGTTCTGTGGCTGGTGGTCGCGATCACCGGCATCGGCATCGTTGCTGGTGTCGGTATGGGCGTCTACATCGGCACCATTCAGCTCAGCCGCCCGATCAAGAAAGTGACGGACGCGATCAAGGCGGTCGCCGATGGCAACTTTGATGCTGATGTGCCGTTTGCTGGCCGTCAGGATGAAATCGGCGAGATGGCGGCCGCTGTCGCCGTCTTCAAGGAAAATGGTCTCGCCGTTCGCCGCATGAATGCGCAGGAAGCTGCCATGCGTGCGAAGAGCGACGATCTGCAGTCAAGCATGTCCGTCGTCGTTGCGTCTGCAGCTGCGGGCGATTTTAGCCGCCGCATCGAAAAGGACTACGGCGACGAAAGCCTCAATCAGTTTGCCAGCAACATCAACCATCTGCTGTCAAGCATCGATACCGGCGTCGGCGAAACGCGCCGCGTGATTGCAAGCCTGGCGGAAGGCGACCTGACGCAAACGATGCGCGGTACCTTCCAGGGCGCCTTCGCCGAGCTGCAGCAGAACGTCAACAGCACCTTCGCGACGCTGCAGACGACGATGCGCGAGGTCCGTGAAACCGCTGAAGGCTTCCACGGCAACACGAACGAATTGCGCGCCGCCAGCGACGACCTCTCCAAGCGTACAGAGCAGCAGGCCGCAGCCCTCGAACAGACTTCAGCGGCGCTCGACGAGATCACCGCGGTGGTCAACAACTCGACCGAGCGTGCCCAGGAAGCCAGTGTCATGGTCTCCGAGGCCAAGGACGATGCCGGTAAGTCGGGTGTGGTTGTGCGTAACGCCGTCGACGCCATGGGCCGCATCGAGCAGGCTTCGCGCGAAATAAGCCAGATCATCAACGTCATCGACGAGATCGCCTTCCAGACGAACCTGCTTGCCCTCAACGCCGGCGTCGAGGCTGCCCGTGCCGGGGAGGCAGGCAAGGGCTTCGCCGTCGTCGCTCAGGAAGTCCGCGAACTGGCGCAGCGCTCGGCAACGGCCGCGAAGGATATCAAGGGCCTGATCACCAAGTCGGGCGATGAAGTGCAGGTCGGTGTGAAGCTGGTGCAGGCGACCGGTGAGGCGCTGGCCCAGATCGAACGCCGCGTCAACGCGATCAACGACCACATCCACTCGATCGCGACCGCCGCGAAGGAACAGTCGACGGGCCTCAAGGAAGTCAATACGGCCGTCAACCAGATGGACCAGGTAACGCAGCAGAACGCCGCCATGGTCGAGGAAACCTCGGCTGCGACGCACAAGCTCTCCGGCGAAGCCGACGGTCTCGTCCGTCTCATCTCGCGCTTCAAGGTCTCGAATGCGCCCCCTGCGGCCCCGGTCGCGGTTGCCCGCCATCAGGAGCATCGTCCGGTGGCCTCGCCAGCTCGTCGCGCCATGGGCACCGTCGCGCGGGCATTCAGCGGCAATACCGCCGTCGCCGAACAGAATTGGGAAGAGTTCTGATCACCTCGTCCTTCTCGATCGATTGAAAACGCCGCCACCGGGCGGCGTTACCTTTTGCAGCAAACGGGATTGCTCTCAAAGATTTGAAAGCGGACCGTCATCGTCTAATATAGAAGGCGCAAAGGGCGCCCGGCGCCAAGCGGACGAAAGACGATGCAAGGCAACGAACAAGGCGACGATCTTCCTCCAGGCGGTGCTGCCGGGACCGAGACCGATAAGGCCGAACACTGCGCACCCGGCAAATTCGGCGGGCTTTCCGGCAAGCTGCTATGGCTGACGGTTGTCTGCATCATGCTCGCCGAGGTGCTGATATTCTTTCCCTCGGTCGCCAGCATGCGTCTGCGGTGGCTGGATGAGAGGCTGAACGCCGCCGCCGCGGCCGCGATCGTTATCGATGGCCTGCAGCCGGTGGAGCTGCCGCGCGCACTGCAGAAGGAGACGCTGGAGGCGACGGGCACCAAGGCGATCGTGCTGCGCAAGGAGGGCACGTCTCGTCTCCTTGCCACGACCGACATGCCGACCTCCGTCGACAAACAATACGATTTGACCGACGTGCCGGCTCTGACGGCGATCAGTGATGCGCTCGATACGCTGATTTTCGGCGGTGACCGCATGATTCGCGTCTATGGCCCGGTGGAGGACACCAATACCGGCGTCGAAGTGGTCATGAAGGACAAGCATCTGCGCAATGCGATGCTTGGGTATTCACGCAACGTCTTCCTGCTGTCGATCCTGATCTCGTTGTTCACAGCGACGCTGGTGTTCTTCGCGATCGACCGCATTTTGATCCGGCCGATTCGCAAGCTGACCGGCAGCATGCAGCAATTCTCCTCGGATCCAGAAAATCCGCACAACGTCTTCGTTGGCGATGGTGGCCGCGATGAGCTCGCGGTTGCCGGCCGGCACCTGACCTCAATGCAGATGGAATTGCAAAAGACGCTGAAGCAGCAGAAGAACCTGGCCGCGCTCGGCCTCGCCGTCTCGAAGATCAATCACGACATGCGCAACATCCTCGCCTCGGCGCAGCTGATGTCGGACCGCCTCGTCGATGTCGACGATCCGATGGTGAAGGCCTTTGCGCCGAAGCTGCTGCGCACCATCGACCGCGCAGTCGGCTATACGACCGAGGTGTTGTCCTACGGGCAGGCAACCGAAGCAGCGCCGCGCCGCCGCCGCGTCCGGCTTTTCGACCTGACGCAGGACGTTAAGGACATGCTGGCGATCGATGCTCAGAGCGGCATCGAATTCATCGACCAGATGGCGCTGGAGCTCGAGGTCGATGCCGATAGCGAACAGCTGTTCCGGGTGATCCACAATCTCTGCCGCAACGCCGTGCAGGCGTTGAGCACTCCAGCCGGCGGGCGAGGATTGGATGGTAGCAAGCGAATCACGGTTTCCGCCCAGCGCGTCGGCAGTGTCGTCAGCATCATCGTCGATGACACCGGCCCCGGCATGCCGCAAAAGGCGCGGCAGAATCTCTTCGCAGCCTTCCGCGGCTCGGCGCGTTCCGGTGGCACGGGCCTGGGGCTGGTGATTGCCCGCGAGCTGGTGCTGGCCCACGGCGGCACGATCGCGCTAGTGGAAAAGCCATCCGTCGGGACACAGTTCCGCATCGAGATTCCGGATCGCCCGGTATCCCTGGACGATTACCGCGGCCGCGCGCTTTACGAAAAGTGATGTGTTTCCGCGCATTTCAGATATGCGCTACCAAAGTCGCGATTTTTTCAGAAAGCCTATTGCAATCCCTCAAAGGACCCTTTAGAGAACCGCCCACGCAAGCGGTTCGGCCGCTTCCGGCACGCACCCGTAGCTCAGCTGGATAGAGCACCAGACTACGAATCTGGGGGTCAGGAGTTCGAATCTCTTCGGGTGCGCCATTTTTTCCGCGATAGAACTGACCACCGATATGCGATGGCCGAACTCAGCCATTCGATATCCTCTTCCTGCCTAAACTAGGAGCGGACCTTTAGACGGCTGGCAGTGAAAGCTGGCAGAGCTTGTGCGAGGGCTCTGCCAGGGAAGCGACTACAAGGGGTTCTTGGCGTAGATCTCATCGTAGGCGAACAATGCTGGAGCACCGCCGGTGTGGATGAACAGAACCTCGTCCGAGGGCTTAAAGATTCCCGCCTCGATCCGACTGAAAAGAGCCGCCATCGCCTTCGACGTGTAGACCGGGTCCAAAAGGATGCCCTCGGACCTCGCGCATTGGACGACGGCCTTCCTCGATGGGTCGTTCGGCAGCCCGTAGCCGGGAAGGTACATGCTGTCATCGAGTTCGATAGCATCCATGGTTCCTGATTCATGGATCCCGACCAGGGGAGCGACATCAGAGACCAACTGCTCGATAAGAGGACGTTGCATCGCTTTCGACCGCGAGATTGTCGCGCCGACGAGCTTTGCCGTCGAGCCGGTGAGTTTAAGTCCGGCAAGCAGCCCCGCATGCGTCCCGCCTGATCCTGACACGACGAAGATATGGCTGAACGCCTTTCCGAGTTTCCGTTCCTGTTCCGCGATTTCCACGGCGCAGGTCACGTAGCCCAGGCAGCCGATCGCGTTCGACCCGCCCAGCGGCACGACGTACGGCGAAAGCCCTTGCGCCCGCAACGACGCCGCATGAGCGTCCACCGCGTCGGCGAGCGGGTCGTTGCGTCCGACCTGCACGATCTCCGCGCCGACCAGCCTATCCAGAAGCAGGTTTGCCGAGTTGTGGTAGCTCTCGGAACGGTCGGGAACTTCGTTTTTTAGGACCAAATGGCACCTCAGGCCAAGCTTGGTCGCGACCGCCGCAGTCAAGCGAGCGTGGTTCGATTGCAAGGCTCCGGACGTGACGACGGTGTCGCATCCCTTCGCCAACGCGTCCCCCATCAGATATTCGAGCTTCCGCAGCTTATTGCCGCCCATGGCGATGCTGCCGAAATCATCCCGCTTGATGGAGATCCGCGGGCCACCGTAAGCGGCGGAGAGGCGGTCGAGCGTCTCAATCGGCGTCGGCCATTGGGACAGTATCTGCCGTGGGTGTGCATCGAGCTGCATCGGGCTGGAACCTCGCGGGGGTATAAGGCAGTGAAATCATCAGGAACGTATAGAGTTATGCAGGGCGCGTACATAGATCGTGGCTGGGCGCAGAGCTCGGTGCGCGGCCAGGATAGGAAAAGCCCCGCCGACTCGGCCGGGCTGTTGGGACTGATCGTTGTACATGTCCCTGGCGGCCTACTCGGGATAGGATTCCACGCCCTCCAACGCCGCCTTGTGGAAGAGGATGAATACCAGGGGGTTGCCAGGCTCGGACATTGCGTCGCTGCGCTGGCCCGTTATCTCTCCGGCCACGCCGCTCGTATACTCCGCGACCACTTCGCCGAAGCTGTTGCGTTGAATAGCCACCTTCTGTCCGGGTTCGACTTTGTCGTTGAGCTTGACCAAATGCTCGACGATCCCGCCCTCAGTTGCCAGGATCGGGAAGGCACTGTTGCCGACGAAAACACTCACGTCCCTGCCTGTCCGGCCCATCGGCCCAGCAACGATGCCGTGATGCTTGAGAACGTTCATCGTGCCTTCGACGAACAGCGAGATCATCTCGATGTCCAGAACGCGAGCAGCGCCGATCTCCGGCGTAAAGGACGGGATGCCTGCGTCCATAAACGCGTTGTGCAGGACACCGGGATAGACATGGTTGTCGAAGATCTGGCCGACGGGATAGAGCTCCACCATTGCCTTGACCTCGGGCACATCCATGCCGCCAATATTGAATGCAGTCACTTCGAATCCGGTTGTTCCGGTGTGGAAGTCGATCGCGAAGTCGGCGTTCGGCCGCAGCAGCCGGTTGAACAACAGCCCGGCGTGTCGGCTGGGCGCGGTGGCGCCGTTCTCGTTCCCGGGCCACTCCCGATTCATGTCGATCAGATCTGGGCCTCTGCCCTGATTGGGCCATCTGCGCTGCATGCTTTCAACGGCCGGGCGCGCTACGTCGGTCACCGCCATGACCGTTCCTGACATCTGCGCCGGATCGAGCTGGTTCATCACGGTCTGGACCGTGTGAATGTTGCTCATTTCGTCGCCATGCACACCACTGGTCAGGACGCCGCGCTTGCCCGGCTTCGCCCCCTTTGCGACCGTGACGGACACATACCAGTGCTGCCCTGTGGGCATCTGCGCACCTTGAAAATAGAGGAAGTGCTTCTGCCCTGGCTCCAAGTCGTTGACGTCGAGTGCGCTGACGACCCTTTTTCCCTGGATAACATCACCGGTATAGACCGTTCCTGATGCCGGATGGGAAGCGGGTGCAGCTGCGCCCTGGGCATTTGCAGCACCAGCACTGACGGCAAAGGCAGCCGACGCGCCGACCGTGGCGATGGAAGCAATTATGAGATCACGGCGATCGATGCCATTCTTCGATTTGTCCGACATGAAGGAGGCCCTCTGTGATTGGAAAAGCCACGTTAGAACAACAGCATGCGCATCGGTCGCAGAAATTCTGGACGACTTCAAACTAGGGTATGTTGCTGAAAACTAGGGTATGCTGCTCAACTCGCAAGGTTTGCCGGGCTCGCGATCCTTGCTGCTTTGTTCGGCAAGATCCGGAGAGAACGCGAAGCAGGCATGCTGCATCACGTCTTTCCGAGACCTGCCAAAAGATGTGCGTCTCCTGACGTGCCCAACCGGCGGGCTTGGTCGACCTTTTTGGGCGGCGTCAAGTCCGCGTCGGCACGAACGCAGGAGTCACGACGTTACGGCCGGTGACTGAAGCGGGCGATCTGCGCATCCTTCATCAGGTTGCGGAAGCTGAGACCGCTCATATGCACCAGTGTCCTGTGGTCGCCGCCCTCGAAATAGACGTCGCTGGCCGTGCCGAGGCTTTCGTCCAGGATCACCGGCACATTGTAGGCCGATCCGATCGGTGGGACGGCGCCAATGTCGCAGTCGGCGAAAAGCGAACTGACCTCATCTTCCGAGGCGAGGCCCAGGCGTTTGTTCATGACGTCCTGCAACGTGCTGAGCTCGATCCGGTGCGTGCTGGGAACGACGGCCAGAACGTATCCCATTTCGTGATGTACGACGACGGATTTGGCCAGCCGGCTGCCCGGAACATGCGCGGCTTGGGCCGATTGGCTGGTTGTCGCGGTGCGATGATGATCGAGGGTTTCGTAGGCGATGCCTTCACCGTCGATATAGTCCTGAAGTTTCCTTGCGATTGTCATCTTGAGCCCCTTATATGGCGTGGTGAGGCATAGGGGCATTGTCCTCTCATTGCCTGCGAAGTCAACGGCGAGCGGGCGTAAATGCCTGCCGCGGCCTGCTGGCTGATGACCGCCATGGGCGATGGCGGTCGCCGGGTTTTTCTCGGTGTCGATCGCTGGCTCAAGCCGAGGCTCTCAGTTCGCCGCGTACGGCAAGGGCCTCGTCCGTAGAGAGTACCGAGGCGTAGGCAAAAGCGAATGCCGCCATGAAGGCTGCATGCGCCTGTGCGGCGGGGACCAGTGTGCCGTTGAATTCGAGATCGCGCGTTGCGCAGGCATCATGGATGACAGTCACCCGATATCCGAAATCGCTGGCAGCCCGCGTCACGGCATCGACGCACATGTGGCTCATGCTGCCGACCACGGTGACGTCCTCGATGCCATTGCGATCGAGCGTCGCCTTCAGGTCCGTTTCGCGGAACGCGTTGACATGGTTCTTGACGATGACGGTCTCGCCGGGTCGGTTCAGCACTTTCGGATGAAGCTGTGCACCTTCCGAACCGGCCACGAAGAAGGCGGCATTCTCGCCGGCCGACTCATGCCTGATGTGGACGACAAGATCGCCTGCATCGCGGGAAGCCGCGATGATCCGTGCGGCGTTGTCGGCCGCTGCCTCGGCGCCAGCCAATGGCCATTTGCCGTTCGCAAAATAATCGTTCTGAATATCGACGACGATGAGGGCGCGCTTGTTCATGTCCTTGTATCCTTCCATTCCTTCGGGGGGCGACTCCTGCCCGCTGATGGACAAATTACGTCTGACGCGGCATCGTGTGGATTGGCGAAATTGACATTATAGAGGCCAAAACTGACAAATGAGCCAGACCGACGCGCCGGCCGAGATCGGTGTCCTGCTCTATCCGAACGTCCAGCTCGCAGCCGTTTACGGCCTGACGGATCTCTTCTACCTGGCCAATCGGTTCGCAACGGCCCGGCAATCGTCGGGAGGCCCGGCCCTGCGTGTAAGTCATTGGCGAAGGATGGAAACCTCGGCGGCCGTCGAGCGCGTCTTCGATACGGCGCCAGGCACTATGAGATCGCCGACCGTGCTGATCCTGCCTCCCAGCTTCGACGAACCGATGACACCGAAGGAAGCCGCTCCGCTGGCGCGATGGCTTTGTGAGCGGCATGCCGAGGGAACGACGCTGAGCTCCGTCTGCGTCGGCGCCTTCCTTCTCGCGGAAACTGGCCTTCTGGCGCACCGTACGGCGACTACCCATTGGGTCTATGCGGACTTGCTGGCACAACGCTTTCCGGACGTGCGGGTGGACACCGATAAACTCATCATCGACGACGGCGACGTCATTACCGCGGGTGGCCTGATGGCCTGGACCGATCTCGGTCTCAAACTCGTCGACAGATTGCTGGGATCGACCATCATGCTCGACACCGCGCGCCACCTCCTCGTCGATCCGCCGGGGAGGGAGCAGCGCAGCTACAGCAGTTTCTCGCCACGCCTGAACCATGGCGACGAGCAGATACTAAAGGTTCAGCATTGGCTGCACGCGAGCGGCGCGCGCGAGGTGACACTTGCGGTGATGGCGCGGCGTGCCGGCCTGGAAGAGCGTACCTTCCTGCGCCGGTTCCATAAGGCGACAGGCCTTCGGCCAACCGAATACTGCCAGCATCTGCGGGTCGGCAAGGCGCGCGAAATGCTCGAATTCTCGAACCGCACGGTTGAGCAGATCGCCGCGGCGGCCGGCTACGAGGATCCGGGCGCGTTCCGAAAGGTGTTCCAGAAGATCACCGGGCTGTCGCCGGGAGACTACCGCAACCGTTTCGGATTGGTCGGGCGGGTATGAGGTCCGGCATTATGCCGCGCAGGTGTGTGAGAGGTCCGAGCGAAGCCTAATGGTTGACGGATTCCGACTAGGGGATCGCGCCGTAGCGGCTAGTTGTGCTTTTCAGCATCCATTTCTCCTTCGAGTCTTGCTCGCAACGTCGCCATCACGCGGTGTGCTATCCTGATATCCTCAACTGAAAGGTCCTCAGCCAGCGCATCGACCCTCGGGTTGTATGCGTTGATCGCGGAGTCGTAGGCGCGGCGTCCCTTCTCGGTAAGCACCACGAGATGCGCCCTCCGGTGGTGCGGGTTGGGCTCGAACATCACGATCCCTTCCTGGTGCAGATCGTTCACGATGCGCTGCACATTCTGCCGGTTCGCTCCGAGATCGCGGGCGAGCCACGCCACCGGCTGCGGCCGGTGGGCGTGCACGATCGCTCCGAGAATCTGCCACCTGGCACTGGTCAGTCCGTAAGGCCCAACCAGTCTATCACCCCACATCAGGGTCAGGTTGTTAGCCCTGAACAGGGTGAGGATCAGGTCGGTCAAGGCATCGCCCTTCTGGCTTCGAGTCAGTTCACTCATTGTCTTCATCCATCTATATTGACATCATCATGTCAAATTATTATGTATTCATCGTATCGAATTGACATCATGCATACAACTCGGAAGGAGACCGAAATGTCCCACATGAAGCCCATGGACGAGAAACTACCTATCGAACGCCAACTGGCCATCGAAGCCGCACCAGTCGTACTCATCAACCTCTTCACACTCGATCCAGCAGATGAAGCGCGCTTTCTCGAAGTCTGGAAGGATGACGCCGAGTTCATGAAGCGCCAGCCGGGCTTTATCTCGACCCAACTCCATCGCGCCATCGGTGAGAGCCCGACCTACCTGAATTATGCGGTGTGGGAATCGAATGAAGCGTTTCGCGCAGCTTTCACACACCCCGAGTTCCGGGCAAAGCTGACGAGCTATCCGTCGTCCGCAATTGCAAGACCGCACCTGTTTCAGAAGGTCGGCGTCGCCGGTATCTGCACGGCCTGACCCGGCACCCGAGCCGGCGCGCTAGCTTGGCGCAATATTGCGAAGTCATGGTGCGGTCGGCGCTGCCTGCGTGCAGCGATTCATTGCGCGTGGCCGGAGGGAATATGCTGAGGAGTATGGTGCGAGCGTTTGCGTTGTGCGCGGTCGTTGCGGCGCTTGCCGGCTGCGTCGATGCCAATACGCCGACCCTCGTGCCGGTCGCGGCGCCCTTTGACCCGCCGCTCAATCTGCCGGGCGTCGCGCATCACATCTGTGTCGGCGACGGCAATTTCATGTATCGCGAGGCGAAGAAGCAATACGAACTGCGCGCCGGCATGGGCGGCTATCCGATTGATCCGGCGGTGGAAGAGGCGACTGCGACCGCCGCGGCACACCGGCAGTATGTCACGTGTCTGTCGAGCCAGGGATACCGGATCGCAAGATAACTCGGCGCGGTAACTTTACCGCTCTTAGTGCCGATCGCTTGATACGCCATCGGGGATTCGGGCAGGCCATTGCATAAGACCCTCTGGATCACGCCCAGTCGCTGCCGATCACGACTGCTGGAGGCCGCGTGTGATCGCGGAACTTTGCTACGAAAGAACGCATTTTTCACGATAAATCCAGAAGGAGGATTTATCGTGAAAATGTTGAGCTTCGCTTCCGTCCTGTCAGCAGGCGGGCTCCTCGCGCTGGTATCAATCGCTCCTGTTCAGGCGGCGCCGGTGCAACAGGTTCCCCTCCCAAGGGCCTCGAACGTCGAAATGGTGCAATACAATCAGCGAGCGGGCCACTTGAACGGCTATCGCGGCACGCGCACCGAGCGCCTCGGCACTCGCCGCGGTCCGGATGGCTATTGGTATCCGTTGGCAGCCTTCAACGTCGAAGGCGGCACGACAGGCTCGATCGGCACCCAGCCAGTGCGGCCAATGCAACGGCAGGGCTACTGCCAGAACACCTTCAGCGGCACCAATGGCGACGGTAGCATGCCGTGCGACAACGGCTACTGATACCATCAAGCCAGAGCAAAGGCGGGATCAATTCCCGCCTTTGCGTTCATGGCTTACTTCAATCGCGGGTGATAGTTTTTGCCGGTTGCCGGCCAGATCGGCGGTAATCCAGCGGCCAGCCTGCGTGGCCTGCGAAGCGCTGCTTGTCGTCGCCCGAACCAAGTCTGTCGACAGTTGAAGGGGAACCTTCCTCCCACGGGGCTGCTCTCCGTGCTCAAGAAATTGACCAATTGATCAAAAATGCCACAAAAAGAGGCTGGCCCGTTTGCGAAGCTATGCGTATATCGCATTGCTGCATTGCGGTAATATCCCTATTCCTGATCGAAACGGTAGGCTATCTATTGTCTCGAAGGCAGCGCACTCCTCCTCCCAGCGCTCCTTCATCGGACTGACAACACTCCTCCTCCCAGTTGTCAGTCAGGATCAAGAGCCCGGTGCACCTCCTCCCGCACCGGGCTTTTTTCTATTTTGGTCTCCGTGTCGATAAATCGTAACATCCTCGCTAGCGCGACGCGGTCGCGCTTCAGTGCCCGCGCGTTGCCGGCAATTGGCCATCGCAAGTCCTCGCAGACGAAAATTCCCATAGGCAACTGCCGACGATCTGATATATCAGGCTGAAATATTGCCGCACCATAGCGAAATGATGCTGCCTAAGGCGGCGTAACCCGGCACGCTTGAGAGGAGTTGACTGATGAGATGGAAGCGCACGATCCAGCTTCTGGATGTCCACGCCGAAGGTGAAATCGGCAAGGTGGCGATCGGGGGAGTGCCTAAGATCCCCGGCAATACGGTCGCCGAACAGCTGAATTGGCTGAACAGCGATCCGAAGGGTCAGGAGCTTCGCCGTTTCCTCTGCCTCGAGCCACGGGGCGCGCCGATCGGCTCCGTCAATCTGTTGCTGCCGCCGAAACATCCGGATGCCGATGCGGCCTTCATCATCCTGCAGCCCGATCAGGCGCATGCAAGCTCAGGCTCGAATTCGATCTGCGTCACGACGGCGTTGCTGGAATCCGGCATAGTCGAGATGAAGGAGCCGGAAACCGTCGTCACGCTGGAAACGGCCGCCGGCCTCGTCAAGGCGACGGCGACCTGCCGCGATGGGCGCTGCGAGAAGGTCAAGCTCACCATGGTTCCGTCCTTCGTGCATGAGCTCGACGTGGAGATCGATACGCCGCACTGGGGCAAGATCAAGGTGGATCTCTGCTACGGCGGCATCTTCTACGCGCTGGTCGATGTCGGGCAGATCAACCTGACGATCGAGAAGGGCAATGCCGCGGCGCTCGTGCAGGCTGGCATGGTGTTGAAGGAGCTGATTAACCGCAGCATCGAGGTTGTTCATCCGGAAATCCCGGCGATCTCGGGCGTTGCCTATGTCATGTTCCGCGACCTCGAAGCAGACGGCACCGTTCGCACCTGCACGACCATGTGGCCGGGCCGTGCCGATCGCTCGCCTTGTGGCACGGGCAATTCTGCCAACCTCGCGGCACGACATGCGCGCGGCGAGGCGAAGGTCGGCGACGTCTTCAAGTCGCGGTCGATCATCGGTTCCGAGTTCGAAGTCGGATTGTTGGCGGAAACCGAAGTCGCCGGTCGTCCCGCGATCATACCAACGATCGCCGGGCGCGGTTTCACCTTCGGTCTTTCTCAGGTCGCGCTTGATCCCTTCGATCCGCATCCGGGCGGTTTTGCCTTGACGGATGTCTGGGGGCCGTTGGCCGGCGAAATCTGACGCTCAGTAGGTAAAGGGGTCGACTTCTGCCTTTTCAACGGCGTGGTCGCCCGCCTGCTCGGGGTAGATGACACCCTTGCGGAGGATGATGTTGGCGTAGAGCCGTGGTTCGCTGGTTTGGATCACGGCGTGTGCGGCCCGCACCCGATTGTAGAACTCCGCGCCGACGAGCGGCACCACCTGTCGGTGCGGCTCGTGGCGGGCGCAGCAGTCGATCATTTCCTCATGAACCGGATCGAGCCTGTCCCGCTCGGCCTTGACAGTCGACCGGAAGATTGCGTCCGGAACGAAATCGTCGATTGGCAGGACGCTGAGAACGGCATCGAGAACGGCCACGATGCCGTGGCCATCGAGGCGGATCAGCCGCCGTGCATGTTCGACGCCGGGGTAATTGCCGTCGACGATGGCGATTTCGTCGCCGTGTCCCATGGCACGCAGCGTCGAAAGCAGTTCCGGGCTCAAAAGTGGGTTAAGTCCCTTCAGCATTTTCGACCTCCTTGAATAAAACGTTCTGGTCCGTGAGATAGCGCGCGAAGATCGGCAGGCTGGCGCCGCCGATGGCGCGCGCATGAGGGCCGATTGCGCCTTCGATGATGTCGGGCATGACGACGCCCTGCAGATCGAGCATCGCGGCCTCGTGGATCGTCGCCTGCACGATCCGTTCGCGCACCCATCCGGGAAAGCCGCCGTCGATTACGGCAGCGCTGAAATCGATGATCGAGGCGGCCGCGACGATACCCTGTGCGAGCGCTCGGGCGGTGTCCTGGATCCACATCTCCAGAGGCTCGCCGAAATCGATCCAGTCGTCGGCGGAATACCAGAGGGGCTGCGGGTCGATGCCGCGTTCGCGCAGCATGTTCTCGAGAACAAAAATTGAGGCAACTTCAAGCAACTGCAACGTTTCGCCATGCTTGCCGCGCACCGGGAGCGGGCCGATGGCGCCAGCCGTACCCGTGCGTCCCGAAAAGATCGCGGAATTGAGGACAATGCCGCCGCCGATGAAGGAGCCGATGAAGAAATAGACGAAATCGGGATAGGACGGCCCTATGCCGAACACGAGTTCGGCGCCACAGGCGCTCGTCGCATCGTTCTGCAGGTAGACCGGGTAGGGCACGCGGGCGGCAATCTCGGTGTGGAGATCGAAGTCGCGCCAGACATCCATTGCACCCTTGGGCGAACCGACTTCCTCTTCCCAGTTCCAGAGCTCGAACGGTGCTGCGATACCGATGCCGGCAATGCGGCCGCGCTGCTTCTCGTCGAGCCGGCTTTCGAGCTCGCGGATCCCCGAGGTGATGAAATCCAGAAAGACGTCGGGCAGCGGATAGGCATAGGTCTGGTGAAGCTGCAGGCGGATCTTGCCCACGAAATCCATCAGCACAAGGTCGGCGCTGCGTCGACCCATTTTCACGCCAAACGAGTAAACGGCGTCGGCATTGAGCCGCATCGGGATCGACGGTTGGCCGACGCGGCCACGCACTGGCTCGCCGCGGGAAAGCAAGCCTTCCTTCTCCAATGCCCGCATGATGACGGAGACTGTTTGCGCCGAAAGCCCGGTTCGTCGCGCGATATCGGCCTTCGACTGGGAGCCGTAAAGGCGCACCAGCGACAGCACAAGCCGCTCGTTGTAGGCGCGCACCCTGATCTGGTTCGCACCGCCTGCCGGACTCAAAATCGGCGGTTGAGCCGGCGTATGTGCCGGACCGTCCAAAGACGACATTGGCCACTCCTCCCATCTGTTGGCCTATGCCCTATTTTTACCAAGCATGCCATATGGAATTAATAATTCAATTGGATTTATTTATTGACAAGGCAATTTCTTTCGCTCTTAATTGCCATCGTCAAACGGCACGGAACGGCTTGGAGGAGGCCGCCGGCGAGACTGCAGCGGTTCTCGTGCCCGTCAATTCCGGCACCGCCAGGGGGTGGGTCGGCAAATCTCAGGGAGGACTCAATGAAGAAATCAGTGCTTTCCGCCGCGCTTGGCGCGCTCGCCCTCGGTGTCGCCTTCTCGGCGCCGGCAATGGCAGCGGACGTTTCCGCCTGCCTCATCACCAAGACCGACACCAACCCATTCTTCGTCAAGATGAAGGAAGGTGCGACGGCCAAGGCAAAGGAACTCGGCGTGACGCTGAAGTCCTACGCCGGCAAGATCGATGGTGACAGCGAAAGCCAGGTTGCCGCGATCGAAAGCTGCATCGCCGACGGCGCGAAGGGTATCCTGATCACCGCGTCCGACACGAAGGGCATCGTCCCGTCGGTCAAGAAGGCCCGCGATGCCGGCCTCCTGGTGATCGCCCTCGACACCCCGCTCGATCCGGCTGACGCTGCCGACGCAACCTTCGCAACCGACAACCTGCTCGCCGGCAAGCTGATTGGCCAGTGGGCCAAGGAAACGCTCGGCGACAAGGCAAAGGATGCCAAGGTTGGCTTCCTTGACCTGACGCCGTCGCAGCCGACCGTCGATGTTCTGCGTGACCAGGGCTTCATGATGGGCTTCGGCATCGACACCAAGGACCCGAACAAGATCGGCGACGAAAACGATCCGCGCATCGTCGGTCATGACGTGACGAATGGCAACGAAGAAGGCGGCCGCAAGGCCATGGAAAACCTTCTGCAGAAGGATCCGAGCATCAACGTCATTCACACGATCAACGAGCCGGCTGCTGTCGGCGCCTACCAGGCCCTTAAGGCTGTCGGTATGGAAAAGAACGTTTTGATCGTTTCGGTTGACGGCGGTTGCCCGGGCGTGAAGTCGGTCAAGGAAGGCGTGATCGGCGCCACCTCGCAGCAGTATCCGCTGCTGATGGCTTCGCTCGGCATCGAGGCCATTAAGAAGTTCGCCGACAGCGGCGAAAAGCCGAAGCCGACCGAAGGCAAGTCGTTCTTCGACACCGGCGTTTCGCTCGTCACTGACAAGCCGGTCTCAGGCCTCAAGTCGATCGACACCAAGGTCGGCACCGACAAGTGCTGGGGCTAAGTCTCACGATATGAATCTAGCGCCGGCCGGGGGCTTGATCCCCGGCCGGTTTCGACTGACCATAGCTGCTGTCTCAGGAACCGGCGAACAAAGACCGGTGTGATATGGGCAGGGGCTTTCCGCGCGCGGTTTGGCGCGAAAGCGGAGGAGGAACAATGACCGGAGCACAGGAATTCGAACGGGTGCTTGACGGCAGCGACAAGAACGTCGCGTCGTTCGAGCATCAAAACGTACCATTTGTGAAACGTGCGCAGCACTTCCTGCACTCGACGCCGGCCGCCGTGCCGCTGATCGTGCTGGTGCTGGCGATCATCATCTTTGGCTTCGCGCTCGGCGGACGGTTCTTCTCGTCCTACACCTTGACGCTCATCTTGCAGCAGATCGCCATCGTCGGCATTCTCGGTGCCGCGCAGACGCTGGTCATCCTGACCGCCGGCATCGATCTTTCGATCGGCGTCATCATGGTCATTTCGGCCGTCATCATGGGCAACTGCGCCATTACCTACGGCATTCCCACACCGATCGCGGTGCTGGCCGGGATGCTCGTCGGTGGTCTCTGCGGCTTGCTGAACGGTTTCCTCGTCGCCTATGTGAAGCTGCCGCCGTTCATCGTCACGCTCGGTACCTGGAACATCGTCATGGCGACGAACTTCATCTATTCCGCCAACGAAACGATCCGCGACACCGATGTCGATGCGCAGGCGCCGCTGCTGCATTTCTTTGCGCTCAGCTTCAGGCTAGGTACCGCCGTGCTCACCCTCGGCGTCATTGCCATGGTGCTGCTCGTTCTCGTGCTCTGGTATATTCTCAATCACACGGCCTGGGGCCGCCACGTTTATGCGGTCGGCGATGACCCGGAAGCGGCCAAGCTCTCCGGCATCCAGGCCAAGAGCGTGCTGCTGACGGTCTATACCGTCTCCGGCATCATTGCCGCCTTCGCAGCCTGGGTCTCGATCGGCCGTAACGGCTCCATCTCTCCCTCGTCCGCGGTGACGGATTATAACTTGCAGGCCATCACGGCGACCGTGATCGGCGGCATCTCGCTCTTCGGCGGTCGCGGCTCGATCCTAGGTACCCTGTTCGGTGCGATGATCGTCGGTGTCGTCTCGATGGGCCTCAACATGCTCGGCGCCGATCCGCAGTGGAAGGTGTTGCTCACCGGCGTGCTCATCATCGCCGCAGTCGCAATCGACCAGTGGATCAGAAAGGTGTCGGTGTAACATGGCAAACGAACCCATTCTTTCGGCTCGCGGGCTCGTCAAACGCTACGGACGCGTCACCGCACTCGATCATGCCGATTTCGACCTTTATCCCGGCGAGATTCTCGCTGTGATCGGCGACAACGGTGCCGGCAAATCGTCGCTCATCAAGGCCATATCGGGCGCGATCACTCCCGATGAGGGCGAAATTACGCTGGAGGGCAAGCCGGTCCATTTCAAATCCCCCATGGAGGCGCGAGAGGCGGGCATCGAAACCGTCTATCAGAATCTCGCGCTTTCCCCGGCACTGTCGATTGCCGACAACATGTTCCTGGGTCGCGAGATCAGGAAACCTGGCTTGCTCGGCAGCTGGTTCCGTATGCTCGATCGCCCGGCGATGGAGAAGCGGGCACGCGCCAAGCTCTCCGAGCTCGGCCTGATGACGATCCAGAACATCAACCAGGCCGTCGAAACGCTTTCGGGCGGTCAGCGCCAGGGTGTGGCTGTGGCCCGCGCCGCGGCCTTCGGCTCGAAGGTCGTCATCATGGACGAGCCGACGGCTGCCCTTGGTGTCAAGGAAAGCCGCAAGGTGTTGGAACTCATCCTCGACGTGCGTTCGCGTGGCCTGCCGATCGTGCTGATCTCGCACAACATGCCGCATGTTTTCGAGGTCGCCGACCGCATTCATATTCATCGGCTAGGCCGTCGTCTGACGGTCATCAATCCGAAGGAATATACGATGTCCGATGCCGTTGCTTTCATGACCGGCGCCAAGGCCGTGCCGACGGAGCCGGTCGCCGCATGAGCGCAACGATCGATGAAATCGCCGGCGATGTCATCGACCGCGCCGGCGATGTCAAACGTTTCCTGATCGCCATCGCCGGTCCCCCCGGCGCTGGCAAGTCCACCATGGCGGACAATCTTGCCGATGCCCTGAGAGCCAGGGGCGAAACGGCTGAGGTCTTGCCCATGGATGGCTTCCATATGGATAATGCCATCCTCATTGAACGCGGACTTCTGGCGCGAAAGGGTATCCCGGAAACCTTCGATGTCAGGGGATTCCTCGATATCATCAGGGCCGTGCGCCCTGCCGACCAGGAGGTGTTGATCCCCGTCTTCGACCGATCCCGCGAGATTGCCATCGCCTCTGCGCGTGTCGTGTCACCGCAGCATCGTTTCATCATCGTCGAGGGAAACTACCTGCTGTTCAGCCAGGGCAAGTGGGCCGAGCTCGAAGGCATCTTTGACTACTCGGTCATGCTGGCGCCGCCGATCGAGCTGCTCGAGGAACGGCTGTGGGCGCGCTGGCGCGGCTATAAGCTGAGCGAGGAGGAGGCAAGCGCCAAGGTTTACGGCAATGATCTGCCCAATGGCCGGCTGATCCTCGGCAATCGCCGCAGGGCGGATGTGACCCTCGAAACAGCCTGATCTCTCCGCCGTTCCCGACAGGACTTGCAGCGTCAGGTGGAATCGTTGCAGGTTCACCCTCATGCAACTTCTGCTCTAAGCAAAGTGGCCAGATCTGGAGGGAGAGCGCATGGGCCTCACGGAAGCAGTCTCGTCAGTCTTCTCTAAGTATGCCGTCTTCAGTGGCCGCGCCGGCCGACCGGAATTTTGGTGGTTTGCGCTCTTCAACGTCATCGCCTCGCTGATCCTGGCCTTTCTCGACAAGATCCTCTTCGGCCATGAGATACTCGGCGCCCTCTATGGTCTTGCCGTGTTGCTTCCCGGCCTGGGCGTTGCGGTCCGCCGCCTTCATGATATCGGCCGCTCCGGCTGGTGGATTCTGGTCGGCGTCATTCCGCTGGTGGGCTGGATCGTTCTTCTCGTCTGGTATCTCAGCCCCGGCATGCCCGGCTTCAATGAACATGGCGCACCTGTCTAAAAAACGCGGGCAAAATGTTTGCCATGCCCCGCGTCCGGGTGATAATGCGCAGGGCTGAACCTTATAGGCCAGCCTCCGGAGTTTTAGCGCATGCCATCGATCACCATCCGTCGCCCCGATGATTGGCACCTGCATTTGCGTGACGGCGCCATGCTGGAACGTGTGATCGGCGATACCAGCCGGGACTTCGCCCGCGCAATCATCATGCCGAACCTTGTGCCGCCGGTGGTGACCACGGCGGACGCCGAAGCCTATCGCGGGCGCATCATGGCGGCGCTACCGAAGGACGACAAGTTCCAGCCGTTGATGACGCTCTACCTGACGGAACATACGAATCCCGATGACGTCGAGGCCGGCAAGACAAGCGGGCTGATCACTGCGGTCAAGCTCTATCCGGCTGGTGCTACGACCAACTCGCATGGCGGCGTGCGGGATATCGAAAAGGCGATGCCGGTTCTGGAGCGCATGGCCAGGATCGGCTTGCCGCTTTGCGTCCATGGCGAGGTGACGACACCTGATGTCGACATCTTCGATCGCGAAGCGGTGTTCATCGAAACCGTCCTTGATCCGCTCCGCAAGCGTTTGCCCGAACTCAAGGTCACGATGGAGCACGTGACCACTAAGGACGGCGTCGACTACATCAAGTCCGCAAAGGGCAATCTCGCAGGCTCGATCACCACTCATCACCTGATCATCAACCGCAATGCCATCCTGGTCGGCGGCATTCGCCCGCACTACTATTGCCTGCCGGTCGCCAAGCGCGAAAACCATCGCCTTGCGCTCCGCGCTGCCGCGACAAGCGGCGATAAGCGCTTCTTCCTTGGCACGGATTCAGCCCCGCATGTCGATCCCTTGAAGGAGTGCGGCTGTGGCTGCGCCGGCATTTACACGTCGATCAACACGATGAGCTGCCTTGCGCATGTGTTCGAACAGGAAAATGCGCTCGACCAGCTCGAGGCCTTCGCATCGCTGAACGGACCCGCCTGGTATGGCCTGCCGGTCAACGACGAGAGAATAACGCTGGTCAAGCGCGACAACCCCGTCAGTTTTCCGCGCAAGGTCGAAACCGGCGCAGGCCTGGTTACCGTTTTCGATCCAATGTTCCCGCTCCATTGGGACGTTGAGCGCTAAAGATCTTTTATCGTCACGGAATGTTTACTGCCGCTCTTCTTTGAGGGCCGCCGCGATTTGCTATGCCTGCGGCATCGCTAGTCTAAATGCATGAATTTTTAACGAAATAAGTAAGACATTCGTCATAGCGGACCCGTAGGCTTCGTACGAATGGGGGGCGCGATGGCGGTCGCGATTTCT
Organism: Rhizobium sp. R711; assembly: GCF_002211365.1. Classification (GTDB taxonomy): domain Bacteria; phylum Pseudomonadota; class Alphaproteobacteria; order Rhizobiales; family Rhizobiaceae; genus Rhizobium. The sequence continues at coordinate 921,012 of NZ_LOKZ01000001.1, forward strand.
AAAGCATGACGCTTGATTATAATTCCCTTTTGATGGCGCTTGCTGTCTCGACCACGTGTCTTGCCCTTACGTCGCTGGGCAGTTGGTTTGTGCGCCGTTCAGAGACCTTTCTTTTAACCTGCACCGTAGGCCTTGTTCTTATCGTCAGTGGCATCGTTGCTTACGGAATGTATGTCGACGATCCGGTGGTGGTCCTTGCCGTTGTCGCGTTCGCGCTTTTCTATGCCGGCTTTGCAATTATCTGGGCCGCCGGCTGCCAGTTCCGCACGGACAGATTGCGGCTGCGAGCCACCGTCGCCTGCGCTCTCTTGGCAATGCTCGTTTCTATTCCTCCGCTGCTGATCGGTTATGACGGGCTCGCATTTATCGCCGAGAATGCGGCGATCGCTGCCATGCTCTTCGCGACTGCCTATCAGTATTGGCGGGCGCGCGAGGAGGCGCCGGCGCCTCTGACCGGAATTACCGCGCTCTATTGCCTGACGGCGATCTCTTTCGTCCTTTGCGCCGCCGTCCTGATCGCCAATGGAAAGATGGTTTTGGGCGTTGCGCCGAGCAATTGGGCCGAGGATCTCAGCCTCGCGATCTGCATTGCGAGCATGACCGGCATCGGTGCCCTGTCGCTGGCGCTTCACCAATGGCGGCTCGCCGCAAGGCACCGTCTGGAAGCCATCACGGATCCGCTGACTGGCCTCGTGAACCGCCGCGCGCTTTTTGATCGCTATGGGCAGGGTCTGATGCGACCGGCCAGCGCAGTGCTGATCTTCGATCTCGATCATTTCAAGTCCATCAACGACACTTTCGGCCACGCAGGTGGTGATCGGGTGCTGAAGGTTTTCGCCGCCGAGCTAGCGGCGAACTGTCGAACTGGGGATACCGCCGCACGTCTTGGCGGAGAGGAGTTCGCACTGGTGTTGCAAGAGGTTATTCCGGATCGCGCCGAGATAGTGGCCGAACGCATCCGTAAGGCGTTCGCCGGCCGCGAGATCTACCTTGAGGACGAGACCCTGAAATGCACGGTCAGCGTCGGCGTCGCGCCCGGGCGCTCCACGCCAGTGGATTTCGACACCATGTTGAGTGTGGCCGACAAGGCCCTCTATACGGCAAAACGCGCCGGTCGGAACCGGATCGAGGTTGCCGCCCATCTCCATCCTGTGCCGGCAGGCGCCGTCCGCACCGGCTCTTGATTGGAAAGTGTCGCTCGCCTGGCCTTGAAAGAAGTAACGCTGCCAGCGGGAGTCTCGCCTTCTTTCATATCAGCATCAGGGCGCGGACGAAGGCCATAGACGCGAGCAACGACGCGATCGTCCTTACGTGGTTCCACCATGTCCAATCCTTGAGGTAGGCCGTCCAGAGCGCCGTCGCCTCGGCGCCGCTGCCGCTGACTTTCGCCAGCGCATCATTCATCGGCACGTTGAAGACGATCGTCGAGAGGAACGACGCAAAGACGTAGAGAGCCGCGCCGGCCAACATCCAGGCGCTGACGCCACCGCGCCAGTTGAAGAACGCGATGGCACCAATAACAAGGCAGAGAATTGCGGTCGGTACGAAAAGCAACATGAAGGGCGAGCGCACGATCGTGACATTGATGGAGTTCATCGCCGCGATGCCCTGCTCGGTGGGAATGCGGGCGAACGACGTCATAATGAAGGTTGAGAAGGCGAAGAAGATGCCGGCGACAAGGCCGCTGCCAATCGCAGCCGCCGCCAGAACGATCCCAAGAACAAGCGTCATTGTCATACCCTCCATGTGCCATTGGCTGCGGTATCGCGCGCATAGTCGCCGAAATCCCTGGCAGGACGGCCGAGAACTTCTTCGACCACATTTGCAACTTGAGAATTTCTGCCGTCGAGTACCTGCGTGAAGAGTTCCTCAAGCAGGTCGATCAAGCCGTTTGGCAGGCCGCCGGCGCCAAGTCCCTCTTTGAATTCAGCCATAGAGACCTGTCGATAGGCAATGTCTCTGCCACATGCAGCGGCGATCTCGCCGACCGCCTCGAAACGTCAGTGAACGGGGGCCGGTTAGGTCGTAGGTCTTGCCGTTATGGCGGTGATCGGTCAGCGCGGCCACTGCCGCATCCGCGATGTCTCCTGCATCGATGAAGGGTTCTTTTACCGCGCCTGCCGGGAGCGCCAGCTCGCCGGCTGCGACCTGTTCGGCAAAGGCGCCTTCACTGAAATTCTGGCAGAACCACGAGGCGCGCAAGATAGTGTAGCCGATGCCGGATGCCTTGAGTGCTTCCTCCGCGTGTTGCGCGCCTTCCTCGCCACGACCCGACAACAGGACGATATGGGTGAGGCCGCAATCGACCGCCGCGCGGGCGAGCCCACCGATCGCGTCCGCCGCCCATGACACGGCAAGGTCAGGCTGGAAGCTCACATAGGCGCTCCTTGCGCCGGCGAGCGCCGCTGCCCAGTCGGCCGGCTTCTCCCAGTCGAATGGGCGTGCACTGGAGCGTGAGGCAAAGCGGAAGCTGAGATCTCTCTTCGCCAGCTGTTCGGCGATGCGGCCACCTGTCTTACCTGCGCCGCCGACGAGAATGATTTCGGAATTCTGCATGTGAATACTCCTCCCAATAAAACAAGAGAAAGTCTCTCATTTGCAAAATGAGATAAACTCTCTTATTTTCTTCGTCAACCGAAAAATGGAGGGAAGGATGGGCGAAGAGGTTGCCGCCAGGCGCAGAAGGCAGCTGGAGCCGACCGGCCAGCCGCGCCGGATACCGCAGCAGAAACGCGGCCGCGAGCGTTTCGAGAAGATCCTTTCGGCAGCCCTGGAGCTGATCGAGAAAAACGGCAGCGACGCCCTGAAGATGAGCGAGATCGTTGAAAAGGCCGCGTTATCCTTCGGAGCCCTTTACCAATATTTTCCGGACAAGAGCTCGATCATCCGGACGCTTGCCGAACGCTTCAATGAGCAGGGCAGGGCTTGCGTCGCGGCCGAGCTTGCAACGGTGGCGGACGCTACCACGCTGCGACAGGCGCTCTGCAATATCGCCGACCAATATTACAACTTCTTCCGGCAGGAGCCGGTCATGCGGGACATATGGTTCGCTACACAGGCCGATCGGCTGCTGCAGGAGGTCGATGCCGAAGACATGGAGTTCCATGCCCAGGCCTTGCTTTCCGTCCTCGCAACGCTGGAGCCGGAGCGGAGCAAGGGCGAACTTGTCGCCATTGCCAGACTTACCATGCAGCTGCTGGCTGCCGCCGTACGCTACGCGATCTCACTGGATGATGCGGAGGGACGGGCGGCGATCACTCTCTATCAGCGGATGCTGCCGGCCGATATCGGCCGGCTGCCGTAATCGCTGGGTCCGCCGATCTTTTTCCTGGTATCGGGTTGGTGCAATTGGCTCAGGCGAACAGAAAGCTGCGCGCTGCGAGATAGCCGATCGCTCCGAGCACCACGGCCACCGCCGATGCCTCGCCGAGCGCCATAGCGTACTCCCGCCGTCCGGCTGTGAAGGCAAGCACCACCTTCGTCACCACGTTGACCGCGACGGCGATCAGGATGACATCGGCCGCCGTCGCCACGTTGATCGTCGAGCCGACGAGGCGTGCCGTCGAGAGCGTGATTGCATCCACGTCAACAAGGCCGGAGATCGCCGCCACGACGAAGAGCGCGGACGGCCCGACATAGTCGATCGCCATCTTCGAGATGAGGCTGATGACGCCGAGTAGCACCGCGAAGGATATGACTGTGTTGAGCTCGAAGGGGTTTTTTAGGTCGATTTCCGGCGCCTCAGTCGCGGTCTTGGAACGCAACACCGAAAACAGACCGGCCGCCAGGAAGCCGATCATCGCCGGGACGAGCGCGGAAGCGAGCGGCACCAGCATGCTGAAGGAGAGCGCGCTGGCGATGACGAGAACGCGTGCGAACGAAAGGGCACCGGCAATACCTGCCCCTGCCGCAAGGTGTCGTGCACCCTCGGGTGCTTCCGCCGAATAGCGGGCGAAGGAAAGCGTCAACGCGGTCGACGAGACAAGTCCGCCCGCAGCACCCGCCAGCAGGACACCACGGCCCGTGCCCATCAATCTTATCGCGGCATAGCCGGCGAAGGATAGGGCGGCGATGGTTATCGTCAGGAGCCAGAGCGAGTAGGGATTGAGCGCCCCCCAGGGATCGAGCGCCTCGTCAGGCAGCAGTGGCAGCGCGATCGCGGTCATTGCAAGCAGTACGAGGGCGGAGCGGAGTTCCACCCAGGTCAATCCGCGCAGGAAACTATGCAGGCTTTGGCGCGCTGCGAGAATAACAGTCATGGCAACAGCGCCGGCAGCCGCAGTGACAAGATCGCCGACCGCAGCAAGTACGCCGAGCGCGAACACCGCAAGCGCCGCAACCGTCGTGGTGATGCTGTAGTCCTTGTCCTCGATCGTCTCCTGCCATTTACCGGCGATGTAAAGGAGACCAAGGAGGGCCGCGATCGTGGCAGGTAGAAAGGGCCCGGTCATCGACTGAAGCGTGCCGACGACGCCACCGAGAAAGCCTGTGAGGCCGAATGTGCGGATGCCGGCCACTCGCCCGCCGGCGCGGATCTCGCGTTCCTGCCACCCCCGTTCGACGCCGACGAGCAGACCAATTGCAAGCGCAACGCCGAGACGGCGGAAGACTTCGATATGTTCCATGCAGTGCACGATATCGCCACTGCGCCGCCAAGCAAGCGCAAATAGCTGAAAGTATTGGCGCATCAGCGGCGCGCGAGCCGCAGCGCTTCCCTTGTTATCACCGGATCCGGCCGGCACGGACGCTTTCTGCCCCCGCGAGCGCTCGCCGTTCTGGAAACTTGCAGCGCTTGCTGCTATTGCCCCATAAACTTGACCAAAGGAGAGAGCGATGATCCAGACGACATTCACCGACCGCGCCGTGATGGCGGAACTCGTGGCGAAGATGCTCTGGGAGATCAAGGCGGTGCACTTCAATGCCGCCCAGCCTTATAAGTTCGCTTCCGGCATGGCGAGCCCGGTCTACATCGACTGCCGCAAGCTGCTCTCCTTCCCGCGTGTCCGCTCGACCGTGATGGATTTTGCCGCCAGCGTCGTGCTCCGCGAAGCCGGTTTCGAGCAGTTCGATTGCATTGCCGGTGGCGAGACCGCGGGCATCCCGTTTGCAGCACTGCTCGCCGATCGCCTCAGCCTGCCGATGATCTATGTCCGCAAGCAACCGAAGGGTCATGGACGCAACGCGCAGATCGAAGGCAACATGCCGGAGGGCTCGCGCGTCCTCGTCATCGAGGACCTGACGACGGCTGGCGGCAGCATGTTCAAGTTCATCGATGCCGTCCGGACTGCCGGCGGCGTGGTCGATCATGGTATCGCACTGTTTTATTACGGCATTTTCGACGGAGGCGCGCTGCGCTTTGCCGATGGCAAGGTGAAGCTGCACTACATCGCAACCTGGCGCGATGTGCTCGCCGTTGCCAAAGTGCAGAAGCTGTTCGACGAAAAGACCTTGAGCGAAGTCGAGGCCTTCCTCGATGCGCCGCTCGCCTGGTCCGGACGCAACGGCGGCATTTCATCACTTTGAATGAAGAATTGCATCGCGGCGCTTTGCTTTTGCCATGAAATTATCTAATCGATTTGAACATCGATGGATCGTAATGCTTGGGAGGCCGGAATGATTTTGTGCTGTGGTGAAGCGCTGATTGACATGCTGCCGCGGGAGACGACTCTCGGCGAGAAGGGCTTTGCCCCATACGCCGGAGGGGCGATCTTCAACACGGCGATCGCGCTCGGACGCCTCGGCATTCCGACGGCCTTCTTCACCGGCCTTGCCGATGACATGATGGGCGAAATCCTGCGCGATACATTGAAGGCGAGCAATGTCGATTTCAGCCTCTGCGCGATCGCGCCTCGTCCGTGCACACTCGCCTTCGTAAAGCTGGTCAACGGTCAGGCGACCTATGCCTTCTATGATGAAGGCACGGCGGGTCGCATGATCACCACCGACGATCTGCCCGTTCTCGGCGACGATTGCGAGGCGCTGCATTTCGGCGCGATCAGCCTCATCCCGAGCCCTTGCGGCGAGACTTATGAGGCGCTGCTCGACCGCGAGTGCGACAAGCGGGTGATTTCGCTGGATCCCAACATCCGCCCCGGCTTCATCAAGAACAAGGAAGCCCACATGGCGCGCATCAAGCGCATGGCGTCGAAGTCCGACATCCTGAAGTTCTCCGACGAGGACCTGGAGTGGTTCGGCCTCGAGGGCAGTCATGACGACCTGGCGGCCTACTGGCTGAAGCAGGGCGCCAAGCTCGTCGTCATCACCAAGGGTGCCGAAGGCGCGTCGGGTTACACCAACGAGCGCAAGGTGACCGTCCCGAGCGAGCGCGTCACCGTCGTCGACACCGTCGGCGCAGGCGACACCTTCGATGCCGGCGTGCTTGCCTCGCTGAAGATCGACGACCTCCTCACCAAGGAAAAAGTAGCGTCGCTCAGCGAAAAGGCGCTGCAGAACGCGCTTTCGCTTGGCGCGACGGCGGCTGCCGTCACGGTCTCGCGCGCCGGCGCCAATCCGCCCTGGGCGAAGGAAATCGGCCTCTGAGACGAGGCCTATAACCGATCGAGAAAGGCGAGCACTTCGCGGTTGAAGTGCTCGGGCCGCTGCAGCGGCGCGAAATGGCTGACCTCCGGAAGGAGGATCAGTTCGGCATCGGGAATGCTGCGCGCCAGATAATCAGCATGCTCGCGCTTGATGAACTCGTCACTTTCTCCGAGCACGATCGCGACCGGCACCTTGATGCCGGCGAGATCCGCGGCCGCGTAGTTCGGTTCGCTTGCCATCATCTTTGACACGTCGGCCACGAAGCTATCGAAGGCGTCAGGCGTGGCGGACAGCGCTTGATAATCCTTGCGATGGCGGCGGAAGCAACGATCAATCACCGGTGTCGGCCTGAATTCAAGCGTGCCGCTCGGATCCATGTTGCAGGCGAAGAAGAACACACCGGAGACGCGCTCCGGCCGCTTGTCGGCGAGGATCAACGATGTGCAGGCACCGTCGCTCCAGCCGACGAGGGCAGCTTCTTCTAGCTCCAGCCGATCCATCACGGTGAGCACGTCTTCCGCCATCTGGGCATAGTGAAAGGGACGTGTGTCGCGCGTGCTGCGGCCATGCCCTCGACTGTCGATGACGACGACCTGCCGGCCCGCGGCAATCAATGCCGGCACCTGATTGCCCCAGTTTCCGGCGTTGCCGAGCCCGCCATGCAGCAGGATCACGGTCGGCCCGGAGCCGTAGGTCGCATACCAGATGCGGGCCCCATCATTCTCGACGAAACCCTCATCCTTGGGTGTCGGCAGCGCCGCCGCACCATATGCCTCGAAATTTACAAGCTCGTCATCCGTTACGTGCATTCAATCTCTCCCGAAACCGCATATAAGAACGCGTTGTGAGGTCGAATTTCGACACTGGTCATGAAAAAAATTGACCGCAAGCGCCGACACCGCTGCTTCCTCGACCGAGTAACCTCTGTCGCTGCGACGTCAATGCTGCTTGAGGTCCTCAGCGACCGTTCTAGCTGCAGTAGCACGGCGCTTCCCACCCCGGGGCATCAGCCCTTGAGCCATCAGCCGCCCGGTCGCGTGCTGGCGAAGAGAATATGCGGACCGGCGCCACTATCTGGGGCATTCGCCGGAGCGTCGAAATAACGCCGCGCGGTCGCATTGGGGCCAAGATCCTCTATGTGGCCGAAGCCCATCGCCGTCAGTTCGGCTGTAAGCTCTGCGGGGTCGAGGAGCGTTATCCACGGCTCCCCGGCCTCAGCCACCCGGGCTGCCATGACAGCGGCACGTGCGCGCCTTTCCGGTTCATAATTTTCCAGCGGCTCCGAATAGTCGAGAACGATGCCAGCCTCGGCGGAGCCGGCAACGAAGCGGAGCAGCGAAAAGACCGTTTGTTGCTCGAGATAAGGTACCACGCCGAGCCAGATATAAAGCGCCGCCTCGTCCTTACGGAAGCCATTTGCCGAGAGACGTTCCGCCAGGTCGTCACCTTCGAAATCAACAGGCACGAAAGCCAGTTCGGAAGACCGCGCAATCCCCGTGGCGACAAGCCGCTCCCGCTTCCACGCCTGGGTTGCCGGATGGTCGACCTCGAAGACTTTCAGGCCGATGTCGCGATAGGGGTTGCGCAGGCCACGCTCGGCTTCTCTTGCGATGCAATCGTCCGCAAAGCGGCTGCGCGCCGCCAGGAACAGCCGGAAAGGCCTCGTGCTGGGATCGCGGGCTCGCTCGTCCGCTGCTGCTACGGCCTTCGCGTCAAGGATCACCCGGGCATAGGGATCCTTGAAGACGGAGGCATTATCGACGATCTGATGGGCGGCACGGGAACCCGCCACCATGCGAGCGGTCCGGCTCGGTTCCCTGCCTTCCATAGCGCCGTCCCGATGTTATTTCGCGAGCTTCGCCAGCGCCGCCACCAGACCCTGCGTCGAAGAATCGTGGCCCGCAGCGCTTTCCTTGCCTTCGACGACGGGCAGCAGGCCGGTCGCCAATTCCTTGCCGAGCTCGACGCCCCACTGGTCGAAAGAGTTGATGCGGAACAGCACGCCTTCAACGAAAACGCGGTGCTCATAGAGCGCGATCAGGCGACCGAGCGCATAGGGCGTCAGCTTGTCGTAGACGAAGGTGATCGAGGGGCGATTGCCGGTGAAAACGCGGTGCGGTGCGATGAAATCGGCTTGTCCGTCGTCCATGCCCTTGTCGGTCAGCTGCTTCTTTGCCTCTTCGAAAGTACGGCCCTTCATCAGCGCTTCGGACTGCGCGAGCACATTCGATATCAGAAGCTCGTGCTGATGGCGCAGTTGCGCCTCGAAGGCATTGGCAGCGATCATGAATTCGGCCGGAATGATGCTCGTGCCCTGGTGGATCAACTGGTAGAAGGCGTGCTGGCCGTTGGTGCCCGGTTCGCCCCAGACGACAGGACCGGAATTGCCCTCGACAGGCGTGCCGTCGATCGTCACGCCCTTGCCGTTCGATTCCATGTCGAGCTGCTGCAGATAGGCCGGGAAACGCGACAGTCGCTGGTCGTAGGGCAGGATCGCACGGGTCGGATAGCCGAGTACATTGCGATGATAGAAGCCGATCAGGCCGAGGAGCATTGGGAGGTTCTTGGTGATCGGGGCCGTGCGGAAGTGATTGTCGACGGCATGGGCGCCCTCGAGAAATTTGATGAAATTCTCCGGTCCGATCGCGATCATGATCGGCAGGCCGATCGCCGACCAGAGCGAATAGCGGCCACCGACCCAATCCCAGAAGCCGAAGACGCGTTCGCTCCCGATGCCGAAGGCCGCGACCTTGTCGAGCGCGGTCGAAACGGCGGCGAAATGATGCTGGACGGCGGCCTCGCCGAGCGCGTCGGCAATGAACTTGCGCGCCGTCTGCGCATTCGTCATCGTCTCCACCGTCGTGAAGGTCTTGGAGGCGACGATGAAGAGCGTCGTCTCAGGCTGAACGAGCTTCAGCGTATCGGCGATATGGGCGCCGTCGATGTTGGAGACGAAGTGTGCGCGCGGGCCGTCGTGGAAGGGCGCCAACGCCAGCGTTGCCATGACGGGGCCGAGGTCGGAGCCGCCGATGCCGATGTTGATGACGTCGGTGATCGCCTTGCCGGTCGCCCCCTTGAGGCTGCCGGAACGGATGCCGTCGGCGAATTTGCCCATGGCGGCAAGCACGGCGTTGACATCGGGCATGACATCTTTGCCGTCAACCAGCACCGGTATATTCGAGCGGTTGCGCAGCGCCGTGTGCAGAACGGCACGGTTTTCGGTGAAGTTGATCGCCTTGCCGGCGAACATCTCGTCACGCTTGGCTTCGACGCCGCCCGTTTCCGCGAGCTTGACCAGGAGAGCCAGGATCTCGTCGTTAACCGCCGTCTTGGAATAGTCCATCAGGAGGTCGTCAAGCGACACGCTGAAGCGCGAGAAACGCTGCGGATCGGCGGCAAAGGCGGCGCGCAGGTCGGTTGCCTTGGTGGCGGCCGCAGTGCTCTTCAATTGTTCGACGATGGCATTCATGGGAGGCTCCTTTGCAGGGCGAGAGGGTCGCGGAAACTATTCGCTTTGTAGGGCGCAAATCAAGTTCGGCGACCTCTCGAGATGCAAAAAAGCCACCCGCGCAAAACGGATGGCTCATAATTTCACGCAACCGTCAAACTCAGCCGCGGAGATCCTTGCGCAGGATTTTCCCGACTGGCGTCTTCGGCAATTCGGTGCGGAATTCCACGAAACGCGGACGTTTGTAATTGGTGAGGTTTGCGGCGCAATGCGCCTTCACGTCGGCCTCTGTCAGCGCTGAGTCCTTGCGTACCACGAAAAGCTTGACGGCCTCGCCGGAGTGTCCGTCGGCAATGCCGACAGCTGCGGCCTCGAGAATGCCCGGATGCATCGCCGCCACTTCCTCGATCTCGTTCGGATAGACGTTGAAGCCGGACACGAGGATCATGTCCTTCTTCCGGTCGACGATCTTGGTGTAGCCGCGCGCATCCATGAAGCCCATGTCGCCACTGCGGAAATAGCCATCCGGCGTCATCACGCGGGCGGTCTCCTCCGGCTTGTTCCAGTAGCCGGCCATCACCTGCGGACCACGGATGCAGATCTCGCCGATCTCGCCAAGCGCAAGCGAATTGCCGTCCTCGTCGCGAATGTCAAGTTCAGTGGATGGGATCGGCAAGCCAATCGAGCCGGTGAACTCCGCAGAGTCGAAGCGATTTGCCGTCGCCACTGGCGAGGTCTCCGAGAGACCATAGCCTTCGGTGATGTGGGAGCCGGTGATCTTCATCCAGCGCTCGGCGACAGGTCGCTGCACCGCCATGCCGCCGCCAAGCGACATCACCATGGAGGAGAAGTCGATCTTGGCGAAATCGGCATTGTTCAGCAACGCGTTAAAGAGCGTATTGAGGCCCGGGAAGATGTGGACCTTGACCTTGCCGAATTCCTTGACGAGGGCCGGAATATCGCGCGGGTTGGCAATGAGGATGTTGTGCGCGCCGAGCGACATGCCCATCAGCGAATTCACCGTGAGCGCGAAGATATGATAGAGCGGCAGGGCACAAAGGAAGTTCAGAACCTCCGGGCGCGGCTTCCTGTCGAAGGCAGATTGCAGCCAGAGTTCCAGCTGCAGCTTGTTGGACAAAAGGTTCTTGTGCGTCAGGATGGCACCCTTGGCGATGCCCGTCGTGCCACCAGTGTATTGTAGGAAGGCGATGTCGTCGCCCTTGAGGTTTGCGGGTTTCAGTGCCTTGCCTGCGCCTTCGCCCAGAACCTGCTTGAAAGTCTTGTGCTTCGGGATCGACCACGAGGGAACGAGCTTCTTCACCTTGCGCACGAGCAGATTGACGATCAGCCCCTTGGCGCCCAGCATCTCGCCGAGCGACGTGACGACGACATGGCGCACGTCGGTCTTGACAAGCACCTGTTCGACGGTCCGCGCGAAATTTTCCAGAACGAAAATGGCCTTGGCACCGGAGTCGCGCAGTTGATATTCTAACTCGCGGGGCGTGTAGAGCGGATTGACATTCACGACCACGAAGCCGGCGCGCAGGATGCCATAAACGGCGACCGGATTTTGCAGCACGTTCGGCATCATGACGGCAACGCGGTCACCCTTCTCAAGGCCGATGCTCTGCAGCCAGGCCGCAATCTTGCGGGTCTGGCCCTCAAGCTCGCCGTAGGTCAGCGTCTTGCCCAGGCTGGAGAAGGCAATGCGATTGGCATAGCGCGCACAGGATTTCTCGAGCAGTTCCGCAAGCGATTCGTATTCCAGTGGCGGAAGCTCTGGCGGCACGCTGTTGGGATAGGTCGCAAGCCAGGGCTTTTCGGGCTTCGCACCGCCTGGGTGGACGGAAATGCTGTTCATCTTGTCTCTCTCCCTGTCGCTGCCGGCCGGTCCAACCGGCGAGCCGATTGGACGATCCTCCATCTTCCAACGCAGCAGCTTATGTCATCGCCTGAATGGTTCAAGCCGAGAATAGCGTTACACTAACCTTAACGTAAACGTCAATAATCGTGCGAAGCCAGTTGTCGTGACTAAATTGGGAACATCGAGTTCGAGGCAGCGTTCTCGACATGTGGACCAACCACGAGGAAACAAAAGGAGGTGCACCATGCTGCATCAGGACGCTGACGAAACCCGCCGTGACCCCAATGTGAAGGATACACCGACACTGATTGCCAGCGACCGCGTGGAAGGAACCCGCGTCTATGGAGCCGATGGCAAGCACATCGGCTCGATCGAACGATTGATTCTTGGCAAGCAGGATGGCCGCGTTGCCTACGCCGTGCTCAGCTTCGGTGGCTTCATGGGCATTGGACACGATCACTATCCGCTGCCGTGGGAAAAGCTGACTTACGATACCCAGCTTGACGGGTACCGCATCGACCTGACGAAGGAACAGATCGAAGGCGCTCCGAGCTACGCGGATGATGACGACAGCTGGTACAACGATAATGGCCGCCGAGTGTATGATTACTACGGCGTGCCTCCCTACTGGATGTAACGTCGTCCGCATGCGCGCGGTTCTTTGATCGCGCGCATATGCGCTGCGCCGCAAGCGTTTCTTCCTTGTGCTTCGGCGTGGTAAAACGACCTGGATAGGCCCCGTCGCGGACGGGGCCTTTTCAGTTTCTGGCGACGAGATCGTTGGCCGAGCGCAGCACGCTGCCCATGCTGATGTCGCCTACCGACAACGCTTTTGCGGTCCGTAGCGCGAAGACGTGACTTTCCCCTGGAAGCAGCGTTACCAGCATGGAATCAACGACGGCATCAGGATCGAGCCGGTCGGCCATCAGGCAAAGGTCCTTCAGCAGGGTCTCTGCCGTCACCTTCACCGCATATCCATCCGTCGTGGCGCTAAGCTCGATCGATGCCTGGGGTGCCGGAAGCTTCAGATCGATGTCCTCGACAAAATAGTGGAACGCGCGCCGGTCGAGCATCTGCACGACGATGAGCTCGTCGCCGGCATCGTCCGGCGCTGCGATATCCGCCGGTAGCGGAAACTCCTTCGCCTCGAAGCGGTCGCAGAGCAGCCGCCAGAACTCGAATTCTGCAAGCACCGTTCCGTCAAGCCGCAGGCGCTTGCCCGATATCTTCGCCCGCCAGAACAGCGTGCGCTCGTTGACAGCGACGGCTGCCAGCCCGCCATTGCGCGGCTGGATTGTCAGCAGCCTCGGATCGAATGCCTGTTGCATCGCATACCAGAGTGGTTTGCGCCGTCCCGCCGAGTCGAGTGCCGCCCAGGACGTCACCGGCCAGCAGTCGTTGAACTGCCAGACGACGGCGCCCTTGCAGACATCTCGGTGCGAGCGCATGTGCTCGATCGCGAAGCGGATAGCGCGCGCCTGGTTCAGCTGCGTGGCGAAATGCCAATCGTCCATCGTCTGCGGCACCGGCAGATGCCCGGCAAGGCCGCGGATCAGCTTGTCATTGCCCTGCGTCGCCTTCTGATGATGGAACACCCCGTTCGAAACGGGCGTCAGCGGCGTGTCATGCACGCTTTCCTCGATCGTCGCCCAATTCGGAGGCGCCTGCCAGCCGAATTCCGAGCAGAAGCGCGGGATGTAGTTGCGATAGACCTCGTAGCCGACATCGTTCCAGACGTCCCAGATGTGTTTGCAGCCGTGTTCATCGGCGTTCGGCTCGATCTCCATCGTCCCGGAATAGGGGCTGCCGGGATAGTACGGCCGATCCGGGTCGAGTTCGGAGCAGAGCTTCGGCAGAACATCGAGATAGTAGCCGAGCCCCCAGCTGACGCCCTCCTTGATGATCGGCCGCCAGCCCCATTCGTTGAAGCCCCAGATATTCTCGTTGTTGCCACTCCAGACGATCAGCGACGGATGCGGCATCAGTCGCACGACATTGTCGCGCACCTCGGCCTCGACCTCACTTCGCAACGGCTCTTCTTCCGGATAGGAGGCGCAGGCGAACAGGAAGTCCTGCCAGACGAGCATCCCGGCGCGGTCGCAGGCCTCGTAGAACTCGTCGCGCTCGAAGATGCCGCCACCCCAGACGCGCAGCAGATTGATGTTCGCCGCCTTCGCTTCCTCGATCCGCGAGATATAGCGCTCTGCCGACACCCGCGACGGAAAGCAGTCGTCCGGAATCCAGTTCGCGCCGCAGAGGAAGAGCGGCACGTCGTTGATGACGAAGGTGAAGGCGGAGCCGTGTTCGTCGGGTGAGGTATAGAGCCTGACGGAGCGGAAGCCGATCTGCTTCGAGTAGCTATCGAGTAAGTCATCGCTTACGCCATCCCGCAATTCGATCTGTATCGGATAGAGCGGTTGTGCGCCAAGATGATGCGGCCACCAGATCTGCGGCGTCGGAACAGTCAGTTGGAACTCGACCTCGTCAGTTCCTTCCGGAAACTCGGCCACATGGCTGACACCGGCAATAGTTGCGACGAGCTTTGCCGGAACGCCGTCGTGGCGCTCGACGCTAGCGCGAACCGTCACACGCCCGTCGCCGCCTGCAAGTGTCGGCGAAACCCGCGTTTCCGCAAGCCGCGCCCGCTGCCAGCTTTCCAGCCGTACCGGCTTCCAGATCCCCGACGTCACCAGCGTCGGACCCCAGTCCCAGCCGAAGTTGCAGGCCATCTTGCGCATCAGGTTGCCTGGGCCGGGATAGTTGTTCGGCCGATAGCCGTAATGCGCCTCCATCTCGGCACCGTAGGCATAAGCGGAGCGGAAGGTCACGACGAGCTCGTTCGCATCTTGCTTCAGCCGCTTCGACACGTCGAAGCGATAGATGCGGTGCATGTTGAAGGTGCGGCCGAGTTCCTCGCCGTTCAGTACGATCGTCGCGACCGTATCGAGGCCCTCGAACACCAGCTCGTGGACTTTGCCGGCGTCCGGCGATGCATCGAAGCTGCAGCGATATGTCCAGTCTTCCTTGCCGATCCAGTCGTTGGTGATCTCGTTGACGTCGAGATAGGGATCCGGGATCAGCCGGTTGGCGAGCAAGTCGAGATGCACGCAGCCTGGGACATGTGCTGGAATTTCGGCCGGCAGGTCGCGTCGACCTGTAACGTTGCAGGAGAGCATCCAGCCCCGGTTCAGTTCGGTCTTTTCGATCATGAGAGACTCTTAGAGATAACGGCCGTGACGCTGCAGGACTTCGATCTTGTAGCCGTCGGGATCGGTGATGAAGAAGAACAGAGCCAGCAGCTTGCCGTCGCGATTGAGCTCGACGATCTTGCCGGGGTTCAGGCCGGCCTCCGTCAGGCGCTTGTGCTCGACCTCCACTTCCTGGACGGAGAGGGCCAGATGCCCATAGCCATTGCCAAGATCGTAGGGCTCGGTACGACCCTTGTTGACGGTCAGCTCCAGTTCGAAGCCGGTCTCGTCATTGCTCATATAGATCAGGGTGAAGGTGTCGAAGTCGATGCGATCGGCAACATTGAGGCCGAAGACCTTGCCGTAGAACTCGACCGATCGCGCCTCGTCGAGAACGCGGATCATGGAGTGAATCATCTTGGCCAAGGCTGCCTCCCATTGCCGATATCACGGCAGCCTTGGTAGCCGTCGCCTCATGCCGGGCGCAAGCCAATTCTTTCAGTGATGGCGTTTTCGATCAGCCCCATCGCATCATAGATCAACACCGCCATCAGGCCGACAATCAGGCCGCCCTGCAGGATGAAGGCGGTGTTGTCCGAAATCAGCCCGGCAATGATGACTTCGCCGAGACCCTTGGCCGCCACTGTCGAGCCGATCGTTGCCGTGCCAATGTTGATGACGGTCGCAACCTTCAATCCCTCGAGGATCAGCGGCAGGGCAAGCGGCAGTTCCACCTGAAACAGCCGCTGCGTACCATTCATGCCCATGCCGTCGGCGGCATCGAGCACGGAGGGAGAGACCTGCTTGAGTCCGGAAACGGTGTTCTCGAAAATCGGCAGCAGGCCATAGAGGAAGAGGGCGATCAATGTCGGTCCGGCGCCGAAGCCGGTTGCCGGCACGGCAAGCGCGAGCACCGCCACCGGCGGGAACGTCTGGCCGGCATTGGCGATCGCCCGGGACAAAGGCAGGAAGTCTTCGCCGCTCTTGCGGGTAACGAAAATGCCGCCGAGGATCGCAAGAACGGCGCTGCCGACGATGGAGATCGCCACAAGGAAGAGATGCGAGGCGGCAAGCTGCGGAAGGCTGTTCTGGGTGTAGACGGCTGGCGCATTGTTGCTCGTCAACGGTACGAGCAGGAAGGACAGCCACTCCGTTCTGAACAAGAGGATCAAAAGCAGCACCAACGCGGCAACGCGGAAAAGGTTCGCGGAGACGAGCTTCATGCCTTGCGGCCCAGTTGAAGCAGCCGCGTCATCGAGATCGAGCCGACCGGTACCTTGCTGGCGTCCTGAACGGCGGCTTCTCCCACCCCTTGCCAGATCATTTCAGCCAGCGCGTCGCGCAGGCTGAGCGTCAGCGGCAATGCGTAAGTCAGGCCTGACTTTGCTGGCTCCATGCTCTCCTTCAGCGGCAGCAACGACATCAGCTTCAGCGCCCGGTCGGAGGTGCCGGTCAGTTGCTGCACGAAGGGGTTGGCCGGCTCGGTCAGGATCTTCTCCGGCGTCGAGCATTGCAGCAGCTTGCCGGCGCTCATCACCGCGATCTGGTTGCCGAGGTGGAATGCTTCGTCCATGTCGTGCGTGACGAGGACGACGGTCGTGCCGAACTGCTTCTGGATCGCCAGCAGATCGTCCTGCGCCTTGCCGCGGATGACCGGATCGAGCGCCCCGAACGGCTCATCCATCAGCAGCAGTTCCGGTTCCGCCGCTAGTGCCCGCGCCACGCCGACGCGCTGCTGCTGACCGCCAGAAAGTTGATGCGGATATTTCTCGGCAAAGGTCGCCGGGTCCAGGTTGAACAGGCCGAGCAGTTCCTCGACGCGGCCATTGATTTTCGCCGTGTCCCAACCGAGAAGCTGTGGCACCGTCGCGATGTTCTGCGCAACGGTCCGGTGGGGGAAAAGGCCATGCCCCTGAATCGCATAGCCGATCTTGCGGCGCAGTTCCGTAACCGGCACGTCCATGATGTTCTGGCCACCGACAAAGATCTCACCCGACGTGATCGGCACGAGACGGTTGATCATCCGCATCAGCGTCGATTTGCCCGAGCCCGAGGTGCCGACAACGACGGTGATCGAGCCCTTCTCGACATCCATCGAGACATTGTCGACGACGGTCGCTGTGCCGTAGCGTTTGGTGACGTTCCTGATTTCGATCATGCTCATGCGGCGGATCCCCGTATGCTGTCGATGACCGCATCGAGGATGACGGCCGAAGAGAAGGCGAAGAAGACGGTCGGCACGGCGCCGAGCAGAACGAGGTCCATGGCTGTCTGACCAAGCCCCTGGAAGATGAAGATGCCGAATCCGCCACCGCCGATCAGTGCTGCCACCGTCACCAGGCCGATCGCCTGCACGAGGACGATCCGAATGCCGGTGAGAATGACGGGAAAGGCCAGCGGCAGGTCGATGCGCGTGAGGATCTGGCGACGCGTCAAGCCCATCCCCGCCGCGGCGTCGCGTACTGAGGGATCAACCCCCTGGAGCCCGACAACCGTGTTGGCGACGATCGGCAGCAGCGAATAGAGGATGAGGGCGATCAATGCGGGTGCCGCCCCGATGCCGCGAATACCGATCGAGGCAGCGGCTGGAACATGGGTCGCGAGATAGCCGAGCGGCAGCATCAGGATGCCGAAAAGCGCCAGGCTCGGGATCGTCTGGATGAGGCTGAGGCCCTGCAGGACGACCGCCCGCAACTTTGGCACCCAGAAGCACAGGATGCCGAGTGGCAGGCCAATGACGATGGCGATCGCCAGCGAGCCGAACGCTAGCAGCAAATGGGCGAGCGCTTCCGTCCAGAACTGAGCGGATCGGGTCGCGAATTCCTTCATGATCGAGAGATCGTCGAGCAGTCCGGATGCAAGGAAGATGCCGAGCAGTCCGGTGTAGACGACAAGTGCCGCAATGCGCATCCACGGCGTAAGCTCGATTTTCACAAGCGCATCCGAGACGATGAGCCCGATCACGGCAAACAAGACCCAGAACCCACCGCCCGGCGTCATGCGCGCGGCATTGCTGTTGGGTGGCGTGAAGGCCGAGGCCGCAAAACCAATGGTCGCCAGCAGGGCTGCAAAACAGAGGGTCGAAATCACCAGCCGCAACAACGCGTTCTGCAGAAACAGAACGGCCACAGCCGTGACGATAAGGAGAATTGTCAGGATGATGGCGGAGGGTTGATTGAGCAGCTGCGTTAGCAGCATCGGTTTTCCGGCTGCGATACGGTTTGCCTTCACGTAGATGAAAGGCAGGAGCGCAATTGCGACAATGCCGGCCGTCACCAGCACCACGCCGAGCCGGTCCAGCTTACGGACCGCTAAGGTTTCTTCCATCGATCCATCCCTGTCCGGTCACAAAGGATGCTCCGCCCGCGCAGCCGGAGCATCTGGCAACGAGGCTACTTCAGGAAGCCCTTTTCCTTCAGGTAGCCCTCGGCAACGGACTTCGCCGGTTCGCCATCGACCTGGATCTTGCCGTTCAGCTTGCGCAGCTCATCGGCGGTCAGGCTCTTGAAGATCGGTGCGAGCACGACCTCGATCTTCGGGTTCGCCTTCAGCACTTCCTCGCGGATGATCGCGGTCGGCGCATAGACCTGCTGGACGTTCTTGTCGTCCTCGAGAACGGTCAGTTCCGCGGCTTGGATCGCACCGTCAGTGCCATAGACCATGGCCGTGTTGGCGCCGTTTGTCTGATCGGCGGCGGCCTTGATGGTCGCGGCTGTATCACCGCCGGAAAGGACGATTTCCTGGTCCGGCTTCAGCGTGAAGCCATAGGTCGTCTGGAATGCCGGAAGCGCGCCGGCCGAGTTGATGAATTCGGCCGAAGCCACGAGCTTCGCAGCGCCGCCACCGGCGACCCACTTGCCGAAATCCGACATGGTCTTCAGCTTGTTCGGGCCGGCGACATCATTGCGCACGGCAAGCGCCCAGGTGTTGTTGGCCGGCGATGGCGTCAGCCAGACGATCTTGTTGGCATCGTAGTCGAGCTTCTTGGCGAGATCGTAGCCCTGCTGGAGGTTCTTCCAGGCGGCGTCATCGGCCTTGTTGAAGAAGAATCCGGCATTGCCAGTGTATTCCGGATAGATGTCGATTTCGCCGGCGGTGATCGCCTTGCGAAGAACCGGCGTCGTGCCGAGCGCAACGCGGTCCTGCGTCTTGATGCCGTTTGCATTGAGCGCCAGCACGATCACGTTGCCGAGCAGCGTGCCTTCCGTATCGATCTTCGATGAAACCACGACGTCTGCGGCGTGGGCCGCGCCTGCCGCAAAAGCGGAAAGCGAAACGGCAAGAGCGAATTTCTTCAGCATGGATTGTCCCCTTGATTTACACCGTTTGACTGCGCGGAAGACCCTGGCGGAGGCCCCCAACGTATGAAACCACCGGCGAAAGCAGCGTTGCTGCGATCATCCCGGAAATACGTGCGTGATGGAAATAGCGTTCGCGTTCGAAAAATCGATGCAGGCCTCTCCAGTTTTGCGGTCGCGGCGTGATTATGGAGGTGAACACAAACGCTTGCGCGAAAATGCATTTCCTTTTCCATCGCCGTCGCGATTTGTTTTTGTTCCCTTGCGCGTTTCCGCAGATGTCCGGTGCTCTTTCCGTGGTTCTACTGCCACGCCCGGTTTTGTTCTTGACAAGAAACGATAGCCTTCCGATTTCGCGGCAGGGATATCTTTTTTAGCGAACACGTCATATCGTTCGATTTTTCATATTGTTACGGAGAACGCGGTTGCAACTCGGCACGTTGTTTGTTGCTAGTCGGGTGCTGTCATCAGGCTCGGTGAGGGAGACGGCACGCGCCCTTTCACTTGCGGCATCGACGGTTTCGACGGCAGTCCGCAATCTTGAAACCGAGCTGGCACTGAAGCTGACAGAGCGTAGTTCCGGCGAGCTCGCGACGCTGCTTGCCAGCGACGACGTCCGTGAAAAGCTCCTGCCGATCGTGCGGTCGGCCGAGACATTGGCGGAATGGATGGGAAGCGACAGACCATCGCGCCTGCCGTTCAAGATCGCCACGATGGAGCGATTTCTCGAAGTCGCGGACCAGGGCAGCATCAACCGGGCGGCACGGCGGCTAAAGCTTGGTCAGCCACAGCTTTCGCTCCAGATCGCGACGTTGGAGAAGGCGGTGGGTTATCGACTGTTCGAGCGGCAAGCTCAGGGCTCCGCGCTGACCGACCGGGGGAGTGAAATCTATGCCATCTTCCAGGCCATCACCCAGGGATGGAATGACCTGAAGGCATCCGCAGACGAACGCTATCAGCGCACGGCGCGGTCGCTACGCATCGGTTCGATCATTCCAACAGGATCAGAAAGCTGGGTGGCGCGATGCCTTGGGACGCTGGTCGCCGAGTGGAATGCCAGCCGCAGCAAAAACGCGATCTCGCTGGTGTTGATGACGGCGGATGATTTGCGCGAAGCCCTCAAGGCTGGCCGCATTGATGTTGCAATTCTCGACTCCGTCTTCGGGCTCGAGCGTTTCAGGCACCGTGAATTGCTGCAGACGAACATGGTTCTTATCGCACCACTGCAGAGCCGCGAGCGGACCGTAACCGAACTTGTCGAAAGTCACGCGATCTGCACGCCGAGTTCCCGAACCGGCCTCGGACACGCCACGATGGCGCTGAGTCATGAGCGCGCCAACAATCGCCGCTACCGGAACCAGGATATCACGGCGGCTGACTCGCTGCCTGTCATCGTCGACCTTGTGGCCAATCACGGCTACATCTCGTTTCTTGGCCGCGTCAGCGCCATGCCTATTGCCGATAAGGTTCGGATCGTCGAGCTCGATGAGTATATTCCGATGTCCTATCACGTTGCCTTCAACCATCGGAAAGCCTCGGCTGACGCAAGCGCCATGATCATCGATGCCGTTGCCAAAATAATTGCCAGGCCCGTCGCGCAAGAGAGCGCCTTCGCTTAAAGAGACAGCGGCGGACAGGGAGATTCGAACGTGAGTGTTTTGCTGGAAGTATGTGTGGACAGCCCACAGGGCCTTGCGGCCGCGATCGCCGGCGGTGCCAACCGGATCGAGCTCTGCTCGGCTCTAGAGCTCGGCGGACTGACGCCGGTTGCTGGCCTGATGAAGGCTGCGGCTGCCGCGCCTATTCCTGTCTATGCGATGATCCGGCCGCACGCGGGCCCCTTCGTATTCGATGAGGCTGACGAAGAGGCGATGATGGCCGATATCGATGCCGCGCGCGCTTTTGGGCTCGCCGGGGTTGTCATCGGTGGCAATCGTTTGGATGGTGCGCTGGACGTACCGCTGATCAGTCGGTTAAAGGCGCGCGCCGAGGGCCTTGGATCGACCCTTCACCGCGCCTTCGATCTCGTCCCTGATGCCGATGCAGCGCTGGAACAGGCGATCGAGCTTGGCTGCGAGCGCATTCTGACGTCCGGCTGTGTGCCGAAAGCGATCGACGGTTTGGAGACGCTGGGCCGTCTCTCCCGCAAGGCGGCCGGCCGCATCTCGACCATGCCCGGCAGCGGCGTGCGTCCCGGCAACGTGGGCGAGATACTGAGGGCTACAGGCGCAAGAGAGGTTCACGCCTCCTGCAGCTCACGGATCGACAGCATCGATCCACGGGCGGTTGCCTTCGGCTTCGAAGCACCGACGACCAACCGGACGGATGCCGACGTCGTCCGTCAAATGCGCGCGGCGATCGACGCGCTTTAGGCGCTGACCTCGATGACCGCCTTGATCAGGCCGCTCTTTTCGTGAGCCCAGCGTGCCAGGTCTCGCGGCGCGTCGGCGAGCGTCGTGCGGTGGGTGATCAATTGCTCGACGGGCACGAGCCCTCTGGCGATCGAATCCGCGACATGCTCGAAATCCACGCGCGTCGCATTGCGGCTGCCGATCACCATCATTTCGCGCTTATGAAACTCCGGATCGGAGAAACGGATGTCGTCCTTGACGACGCTGACCAGGACCAGCGCGCCGCCATGGGCGACGAAGCTGAAAGCCTTCTCCATCGACGGGCCATAGCCGGTGGCATCGAAGACGACATCGAAACCATCGCGGTCGGTCTTCGCCTTGACAGCTTCGGAGGCGCCTTCGCCGGCAACGATGCCCGAGGAGAAACCAAACCGATCGGCGGCCATCTGCAGTCGTTCCTGACTGGTGTCTAGCAATGTGACCTCATGCCCGGCAATCCGCGAAAAGATCGCCGCGCCCAGCCCGATTGGACCGGCGCCGATAACGAGTGAGCGTGATCCGGCCGGCGCCATGGAACGGCGAACCGCATGGGCGCCGATTGCGAGGAACTCGGTGGTGGCCGCAGCCTCCAGGCTCACGCCCTTTGCAGCGTAGAGATTGCCTACGGGGACGCTGATCTCGTCGCAGAACGCTCCATCCGTATGGACGCCCAGCACCTTGATATCGGTGCAGCAATTCGGTTTGCCCTGGCGGCACGCAACACAGCTGCCACACGAAAGATACGGATTGACGATGACGGGCGTGCCGACCGCCATGGCAACACCGTCACCTGCTTCCAGAACCGTTGCCGAGATCTCGTGCCCCATCACACGCGGATATTCGAGGAACGGATGCTTGCCCTCGAAGATGTGGTAGTCCGTGCCGCAGATTCCGACATGGCTGACCGCAAGCCGTACCCAGCCGGTGTTAGGCGTGCCGGGGGAAGGGCGTTCCACGAGTTCGAGGACACCGGGTTCTTGGCAGAGCACTGCTTTCATAATTGTCTCGCATTCCTGAAATGGAAGAAGCCGGCCTTGGGGCCGGCTCCATATGTCGCTGGCAGCTTACGGATTGCGGCGGCGGCGCAGCTGGTCGAAGTAGACAATCACGATGATCAGCAGGCCGGTGATGATACGCTGCCAGAACGAATTGACGTTAAGCAGGTTCGCGCCGTTGTTGATCGTCGCCAGAATGAAGGCGCCGATGAGCGGCCCCTGGACCGAACCGACGGCGCCGAACAGGCTGGTGCCACCGATTACCGAGGAGGCGATCGCCTGCAGTTCCCATCCGTCGGCCTGCGTGGCGTTGCCAATCGCGATACGTGAGGCAAGCAGAACGCCGACAAAGGCAGCAAAGGTCGCGGAAAGAATGTAGGCGAGATAGATGATGCCGTTCACCCGGACGCCTGAGAGGCGCGCCGCTTCGCGGTTCGAACCGACAGCGAAGAGGTAGCGCCCCCAGCGGCTCAGGTGCAGGAAGACATAGGACGGGACCGCGACGAGAATGACCATCCAGAACAGGCTCGGCACGCCGAGAAAGTCGGCGCGGGCAAAGTTCGTGAAGGGCTCGTTGACGATGTTGATAGTCGAGCCGTTGGTGATCAAGAGCCCGATACCGCGGAGCGACGTCAGCGTCGCGAGCGTGATGATGAAGGGCGGCAGCCCCATTTTGACGATGCCGAAGCCATGGAACACGCCGATGCCAACGCCGATCAGCAGCGTTATCAGGATGGATGCCCAGACCGGCACGCCTGCCTGCAGCAGCCAGGCAAGGATAACGCTGGTGAAGCCGACAATTGCTCCCACCGAAAGGTCGATGCCGGCTGTGATGATCACGAAGGTCTGGCCAAGAGCCAAAATCGCCGTCATCGCGCCTTGGCGCAAGAGGTTGGAGATATTCAGCGGCGTCCAGAAGCTGGCGGTGACGAATCCGAGAACGATCCAAAGGAAAGCCAGCAGACCGATAAGGGTCAGGCCGAAGAGGATGTTCACTTTCCGGCGCGGGGGCGGTGCGGCGATCTCGGTGGGGGTTGCGGTCATTGGTTTTCTCTCCCTCTTGTTCTTTTAGACGCCGATCGCTTCGCTCAGCACTTCTTCATGCGTTGCTGCGTGGAAGTCGTGGCTCGCCACAAGCTGGCCGCGGCGGAATACGTGCAGCCTGTCGGCAAGTTCATAAACTTCAGGCAGATAGGAGGAGATCAGGATGATTCCGGCCCCCTGTTTCAGAAGCTTGGCGAACAGCCGGTAGATTTCCGCCTTGGTGCCAACATCGACGCCCACGGTCGGCTCGTCGAAGATGAAGAGCCGCGCGCCATAGCTCAGCCACTTGCCGATGACGACTTTCTGTTGATTGCCGCCGGACATGGCCGAAACCAGAACGCGCCGGCTGGGCGTCTTGATCGCGAGGTCACGGATCTGCTGGTCGGCATTCTGCGTTTCCTCGGAGTGGCTGATGACGGGACCCTTGCTCAGCCGCTTGAAGACCGGAAGATTGATGTTGAGCCCGATCGGCAGATTGAGGCAAAGACCCTGGTCGCGACGGCTCTCCGGCGCAAGCGCGATGCCGAGTTCCATCGCGGCACGTTCGTCCTTGATATCAACCTTCTTGCCCATCCAGTGGATTTCACCGGACGTCGTCTTTTCCCGGCCGAAGAGGCCAAGCGCGAATTCGCTGCGTCCGGCGCCGATCAAGCCATAGAGGCCGACGATCTGCCCAGCCTTGACCGAGAGCGAGATATCCTCGAAGCCCGGTCCGGAAAGCCCGCGCACGTCGAGGATGGTGTCTCCGATCGGGATTTCTTCCTTGTGATAAATCTGCTCGATTGAGCGGTTGATCATCAGGGCGATCAACTCGGCCTCGTTCGTCTCGCCGATCGTGCGCGTGCCGACATGCGTACCGTCACGCAGCACCGAAACGCGATCCGCGAGCTCGAACACCTCTTCCATGCGGTGGCTGATGTAGACGATCGTCACGCCTTCGCCCTGCAGACGGCGGATCAGCTTGAAAAGCTGCGCGGATTCCTGGCGGGTCAGGTAAGCGGTCGGTTCATCGAAAATCAGAAACTGGGTGCCGCGCATTGCGGCGCGTGCCGTCGCAACAAGCTGCTGCTGACCGATTGTCAGGTCGGCGAGCGGTACGCCGGCGGGCAGTCCGAAGCCGAGATCGTCGAGGACGGCCTGCGCCATCTTCTCCATCTCGCGCTTGCGCATCAGACCGTATTGATTGACCTCGTCGCCGAGAAAGAGGTTGGCCGCCACCGTCAGATGTGGACAAAGGACAACTTCCTGATGGACGGCGTTGATGCCGCGGGCGATTGCCTCATTGGGCGTTGCTAGCGCGACTGGGTGGCCGCACCAGAGTATCTCGCCGGCCGTTCTGGTGATAACGCCCGTCAGCAGCTTGATCAGCGTCGACTTGCCGGCGCCGTTCTCACCGACAATCGCGTGGATCTCACCCGCCAGGAACGTCATCGTCGCCGGCTTTAGCGCCTGGACGTAGCCGTAATTCTTCTGCAATCCCTTGAGTTCGAGGATCGGTGTGCCCGCCGGAATGCGGTTTGCCTCCGTCAGCGTGGCGCTATCATCGTGTCGATGACTGACCTCTTCCAGGCTCATGGGCGTCTCCTCCTCGCGAATTGCCTGCCATCTCCCACCCGCCGTCGGCGCTCTGCGAACGATAACACAGGTGACAGAAAGGCCGCGCGGAGATTCTCCCGCGCGGCCATCGTCAGATGATTACTTGACCTTGGGGTTCAGCAGAGCGTCGATCTTCGGATCGCTCATGTTGGCCTTGGTGACCAGGTTGGCGCCGGTATCGACCTTCTCTTCGACCTTCTCGCCCTTGGAGACGGCAAGCGCCGTCTTCACGCCGTCATAGCCCATGCGGTAGGGATCCTGAACAACGAGACCAGCAAGAGAGCCGTCCTTGAGGAAGCCGACCGTCTTGTCGTCGCTGTCGAAGGCGATGACCTTGATCTTGTCGCCGAGCTTGTTTTCCGCGATCGCCTGGCCGACGCCCTGTCCGAGGATGAGGTTCGAGGCGAAGACGCCTACAAGGTTCGGATTGGCGGTGATCAGGTCGGTCATCATGTTGAGACCGGTCGTTGCCTGGCCGTCACCGTACTTGTCGGCGATGACCTTGAGGCCGGGATGCTTCGTCTTCACCTGGTCGAGGAAACCTTCGCGGCGCTGCTCGAGCGAGCCGACGCCAGGCAGGTTGGTGAGGATGACGACTTCGCCTTCTTCCTTGCCGGTCATTTCCTTGATGGCTGCGGCAAGGCCGTCGGCTGCAATGCGGCCGCCCTGAACGTTGTCGGTCGTCAGGAACGACTTGAATGCCTTGGAATCGGCAGCCGAGTCGATGCCGATGATCGGAACGGACTTGGCGGCTTCATCAATCGGCTTGCCAAGGGCCTTGAATTCAGTCGGCGAGATGACGATTGCAGCCGGCTTGCCGGCGACGGCGTTCTCAAGAATGCTGATCTGGCCGTTAACGTCGGATTCGGCCTGTGCACCGAGTTCCGGCACGTTGACGCCGAGATCCTTGCCAGCCTTGCGGGCACCGGCCAAAACGATCTGCCAGTAGAAGGACGTCGTGTCCTTGACGATGATCGGGATCGTCACATCAGCCGCGAACGACGTCACCGGCATTGCGGTGGCGATGACAGCGGCGCCCGCAAGAGCCGTGAAGGCTCGGCGGGAGAGAATGGATTTCATGCGCATGCGGTTCTCCTCCAAAGTGCGTTCTCCTCCAAGCAAACCGTACCGCTGAACGCGTGCGGACGATTTTTATCGATAAAAAACAGTTTCATCAGAAGCTAGCCGAGCCAAAGTCAAATTGCAAGTAGCTTCGCAGGCTCCATTGTCGTTTCTTTGTCTATCGCAAGTAGTTGTTTTTACAGATGTTCAACCCTGACCTAAAGTTCCGTCAGCCGCGATAGATTTCATGCGGGTGAACGACACCTTTCTTCAAAATCAAGTTACCGTATAGCCGGAATTCTGTCGTCGCCACGATGTAGGCGGCCGTGCGGGCACGCTCATAAAAGGTGAACCGCTCCAGAGAGGCGATCTTGAAGTCGCCAGCGCGCCTCGAGACGATTTCCTGAAATTCGGCGCAGACGTCGGGCACGGCGGTCGGATCGCCGACCACCTCCATGCGCCAGGCCGTTTCCTGCACGAAGGTATCGAGTGGAAAATGCGTCAGGATTGCCTCGGCCATATCGGTCGCGCTGACGCCGTCGGCGCGGATGACGTCCGGCCCCATCGTGCTCGAAGGGAAGTTGGCGTCGGCAATCACGATGTCGTCGCCGTGTCCCATGCGAGCGATCGCGCGCAGCAGGTCGGGATTGAGGATGGGGTGAATACCTCTCAGCATGGTCGATCCTTAAACACGCACGGCATCTTCGCCGAGCGGCGGCGCGACGAGCGTCAGAGCGTCGAATTCGGGGAAGATCGAGCCCGGCAAGGCGGGCTCGAAGAGTTCCATATTGCGCTTGAGGCTGGAAGCCTTTGCCGTGCCGATCAGTACGGACGAGACAAGCGGATCGCGAAGCGGAAACTGCAGCGCCGGGGCGGCCAACGGCACGCCATGCTTGACGGCGATCCTCTCCATGCTCGCGACCTTGGCGAGTACCTCCTCTGTTGCCGGCATGTAGTCGAAGTGCGAGCCGGCCACAGGTCCTGTTGCCAGGATGCCGGAATTGAAGACGCCGCCGACGACGAGTGATGTTCCCTTCTTCCGGCAGAGCGGCAGAAGCTCTGCTTCCGCCGACCGGTCGAGCAAGGTGTAACGCCCGGCCATCAGGATGCAATCGATGTCGGCATTGCGCATCACATCGAGGCAGACCGGAACCTCGTTGACGCCGAGCCCGAAGGCCTTGATCGCGCCGGAGGACTTCAGTTGTTCGAGCGCCTTGATGCCGTTATCCAGGAACTGCTTCTGAAGGACGGCGTTTTTCGCCGCGCCATGAGTGTAGCCGCCGAGATCGTGGACATAGAGAATATCGATCCGGTTCAGTCCGAGACGGGCATAGCTGAACTCCACCGAGCGCATGATCCCATCGTAGGAATAGTCGTAGTCCGCATCGAAAGAGAGCGGATCGACGTAGCTGTAGTCGGGAACCGTTCCCGTTGGCACTGGGCGTAGCAGCCGGCCAACCTTGGTCGAAAGCACCCACTCCTTTTCCGGCTTGTCACGCAGGAAATCGCCAAAGCGACGCTCGGCAAGGCCAAGGCCATACCATGGTGCGACATCGAAGTAGCGAATGCCGCTGTCCCATGCAGCCTCCAGCGTCTCCATGGCCTGCTCGCGCGGGCAGGTCCGATACAGGCCGCCGAGTGCCGCGCCACCGAAGCTAACTTCGGTGACCTCAAGCTCCGTCTGGCCGATCCTCCTCGTCTTCATCATTCCTCCTCGGAAGACTTGATATGCATGTGATTTAGAGCGTCGCGCCCAGATGCCACGGCACGAACTCATTGTCGCCGTAGCCGAATTCTTCGCTCTTCGTCTTCTTGCCCGATGCCGTGTCGATGATCAGGTTGAAGATCTCGCGGCCCTTGGCGCTGATCGTGGCGTCGCCCGTGGCGATCGTACCGCAGTCGATATCCATGTCCTCTTCCATCGAGGCATAGAGAGCAGAATTGCTGGAAAGCTTGATCGAAGGCGCCGGACGGCAGCCGAAGCAGCTGCCGCGGCCGGTGGTGAAGGCGATCATGTTCGCGCCGCCGGCCACCTGACCGGTTGCGGAGACTGGGTCATAGCCGGGAGTATCCATGAAGACGAGACCGGGCTCAGTGACCCGCTCGGCGTAGCCGTAGACAGCGGTCAAGGGCGAACGACCACCCTTGGCGACGGCGCCCAATGATTTTTCGAGAATGGTCGTCAAGCCGCCGCGCTTGTTGCCCGGCGACGGGTTGTTATCGAGCGATGCGCCGTGCATCGCCACGTACTTCTCCCACCAGGCGATCTTGTCGTCGAGCTTCCTGGCAACCTCGTCGTTGACGGCGCGGCTGCGCAGCAGGTGCTCAGCACCGTAGATCTCCGAGGTTTCGGAGAGGATTGCCGTGCCGCCGGCAGCCGCCAGAAGATCGGCGGCAACGCCAAGAGCCGGATTGGCGGTGATGCCGGAAAAGCCGTCCGAGCCGCCGCACTGCAGGCCGATGATGATGTCCCCGATCGGCAGCGCCACCCGCTTTTCCTTGCCGACATCCTGGGCAATCTCGCGCAGCATACCCATGGCGCGCTCAACGGCGCGACGCGAGCCGCCGGCATCCTGGATGTTGAAATGGCGCTTGGAGTTGCCGGCGCCGCTCTGGCCGTAGAGGGTGAGCTGGTTGACTTCGCAGCCGAGCCCGATCATCAGCACGCCGCCAAAATTCACATGCCGCGTATAGCCCGCAAGCGTCCGGTGGAGGACCGCCATGCCGTCGCCGGTGGAACTCATGCCACAGCCCTGGTCGTGGACGATTGGCACGAAACCGTCGATGCCGTCGAAATGCGGCAGGATCGTCCGGTTGGCCTCGTCGGCGATCGCCCGACAGACCGTGGTGGAACAGTTCACGCTGGCAATGATGCCGATGTAGTTACGCGTCGCCGAGCGGCCGTCGGCGCGGCGATAGCCCATGAACGTGCGCGCTCTGTCCGCGGTAGTTGCTTCTTCCGGCGCCGAGTTGGCGGTTGCCGCAAGACGATCGTTCTCGAAGTGCAGGTTGTGGCTGTGAATATGGTCGCCGGCCTTTACGTCCGCTGTCGTGCGTCCGATTGCCTGCCCGTATTTGACGACGGGCTGGCCAAGCGGAATGTCGGTGAGGGCGATCTTGTGGCCGGGGTCGATCTTCTCGCGTGTCTGGATGCCGGCGACCGTCGCGCCGGAGGGGATCGCCGCCGTTGCGACCGCAACGTTGTCGCCGGCAGACAAGATGATCCAAGGGTCTTTGGTCAACATTCTTCTCCCTAGGGAAACACTCGCTGCGTCGGCGAATGCTCATTGATTTTGTTTTTTATCTACAATAAACATTTTCAAGTCAACGGGATTATTGATCCTGTGGACGAGGGAGGCAAACAGCCGCATGCGATCCAAAATAAGATAAGGATTGCTGAGAGATAAGCTTCTGCCACGCTTGGCGCCGCGCCTGTGCGGCCAGCCGATCCGTGTTGCCAGAGCAAGAGGGCGGGGTGCGTATGGCAAGGCAGAACACAGTCTTCAAGGAAGCCTACAACCGCTATGCCGCCGCTTTACGGGCGGATGCAGCATTGCCGTCGGAGCCGGAGATCGCAGCTCAGCTCGGCATCAGCCGCAGCACTGCGCGCGCCATCCTGACAAGGCTCAGCGATGCCGGCATCATTCGCTGGAACAAGCGCCAAAAGGTCGTCCTTCGGCAGCCGACGGAAGCCGATTTTTTCCCCACGGAAGAGACGGATTCGCTGCACGACATCATCGAGCGCAGCTTTATGCAGCGTATTCTTTCGGATGATGCCGCACCAGGCATGCAGATCAACGAACTGGAACTCGCCCGCGAAATCGGCACCGGCACGACCAGTGTTCGCGAGTTCCTGATCCGCTTTTCGCGGTTCGGCCTGATCGAGAAGCGCCCGAACAGCCACTGGATTCTCAAGGGCTTCACACGCGATTTTGCACTTGAACTCGCAGACGTGCGCGAGATGTTCGAGCTGCATTCGGCGGCGGAATTCGGCAAGCTTCCGCCTGAGAGCGACGCGTGGCGCGCGCTGTCGGACATCAAGGCGGATCATCAGGCCATGCTGCGCGACCTCGATACGCGCTACAAGGAGTTCTCCACCCTCGACGAACGCTTCCACCTGCTCATCCACGCAGCTTCGAAGAACCGCTTCATTGCCG
Organism: Rhizobium sp. R711; assembly: GCF_002211365.1. Taxonomy (GTDB): domain Bacteria; phylum Pseudomonadota; class Alphaproteobacteria; order Rhizobiales; family Rhizobiaceae; genus Rhizobium. The sequence continues at coordinate 951,594 of NZ_LOKZ01000001.1, forward strand.
ACTTCTACGACGCGATCGCGATCATCTTTCACTATCATTACCAGTGGAACAAGGCTTTCGCCCGCGAGCGCAACGAACGCGCGATCCACGAACATCTGGACTATATCGCCGCACTGGAATCACGTGATCAGGCAGCGATCGATGTCGCCTGCCGCCTGCATCTGCGCTCGGCTCGGCAGACGCTGCTGCAATCGATTCCGCTGACGCCCTCCGATGAGGTCCGGGCGCAGGAGTGACCGCGAAAGAAGCCCGATCGAGGCCGGGTTCAGTCTTATCCGCGAGGGTGGTCGCCTGTCGCAAAGAGGAAGAGGGGGGAAGTTCGCGGCTGCTTGGGGGGTGGAGAGAGGCTCCCGCCAGTGATGAAACCCGCCCTCCGCGGCCATGAGACACATCGTCTATTGACCGCCCACAATTAAACGAAGTTCTTCATCGCGTCGAAACCAGGAATTTGCGATAGCTCCAAAAATTCCACGACGTCGACTCTGCGTAGCCCACTTTCTAACCGGGCTGCAAACGACTGATATCTACTACGTTCAAGGCAAAATCCGCCTGCGTGAGGTTCGTCGTCTCGCGCTTCGCATGTAACAGCGCAATAGGCGCTTTGTGTCCTCAGTGCGACGAGATCGGCATCGACGATCTGCGCGACTAAAAGATCATCGCCTTTTCCTGCGACGACACCTGATCGCTGGTCTCGGCTGGGCTTGGCATCGGCTTTGCGCCGGAATGGATGCGTGATCTTCCCAACCGCGCCTTTGCACTGAAGCGGGTGAAGGGCATCGACTGCGGATCGGGCTGGTTGTTGCCTGGAACCGAGAAGATCCGGCCGCCTCGCGGGACAATATCATCGACATCGCAAGGTCGCTTGCGCTCGGGCGGTGACAGAGACGGGCGGTACGGGCGGCGGGTTCGGCTCGGTCTTTCGCGGTGCTGCCGTGAGCCGCCGATTGCTCACCTGCCTGACCGCGTCGAATATCCGCCCTGATCCCGCGCCTCGCGTCCTGCCCGGCTTTGAGGTCCTGCCGGGCCCGCGCCGGCCCGCAACGGCTTTGCCGTCCTCCACTGTCGTTGCGGCCCTTGCGGGTGCCGGCCGGCGCTCAAGGCCCGGCTTTTGGACCGATGGGATCACGCATGATTTTACCAACAAGCAGGGTGTGGCACATGCCGAGATCGTGCTGCCCGACGGTGTCGATGCGATGTGGGCGCGGGATCGAGCGGCGCTGTGGAACGCGGCCGAGCGGATCGAGCCACGCAAGGATGCGCGTGTCGCCCGCGAATTCGAGATCGCGCTCCCGCATGAACTAACAGTTGACCAGCGGCTGGCGCTGACACGGGCCTTCGCGCAGGATCTCGCAGACCGCTATGGCGCGGCGGTGGATTTTGCCATTCACAGGCCGCACGAACAGAGCGACGTGCGCAATCATCATGCGCATCTGTTGATGACGACACGGCAGGTGAACGAGGAGGGTCTTGGCGCCAAGACCTATATCGAGCGCGAGAACAAGTGGCTGTTATCGAACGACCTGCCGACATCGCACATGCAGCTTGGCGATATCAGGCTGGCCTTCGAGCAGCACGCCAACCGGCATCTGGCGATGGCGGGTCTGGATATCCGCATCGATCATCGTTCGCATCAGGAACATGGGCTCGAGATTGAACCGACCGAGCATATGGGCGTGCATGCGACGCAGCTGGAGCGGCAAGGGATGGCGGTGTCGCGGGCGCGGCTGGATGCGGCGGCGGCGCGGCGCAATGCCGATCTGATCCGGGAGAAGCCGGAACAGGTCCTGACGCTGATCACCAACGAGAAGAGCGTCTTCGACCGGCATGACGTTGCGCGCACGCTGCATCGCTACATCAATGACGATATTCAGGCATTCCAGAATGCCTTTGCCTCGGTCATGGCGTCGCCGGCGCTGGTCGAGCTGCAGCCGGAGCGGATCGACGACGGAACCGGTGAGATCGAGCTGGCGCGCTATTCGACGCGGGAGATGGTCGCGCTCGAAAGCGCCATGGCCAGGCGGGCGAGAGTTTTGGGAGAAACCCGCGGCCATGGCGTTGATCGTCGTCATGTCGATCGGGCAATAGCCAGGCAGAACGCGGCGATCCGCTCAAGTCTGATGGCGTCCGTTTCCCCAGGAATGGAGCGAGACGGCAAAGATGGCGAGGCGAAGCGGATGGAGGCTGGGCTTTCCGAACAACAGCGTCGTGCCATCGAGCACATCACCGGAGCGGAGCGGATCGCTGTGGTCGTCGGCTTTGCCGGTGCCGGCAAATCCACCATGCTTGCGGCGGCGCGCGAGGCGTGGGAAGCGCAGGGGTATCGGGTGCATGGCGCGGCTTTGTCGGGGAAGGCGGCCGAGGGGCTGGAGGAATCGTCCGGCATTGCCAGCCGGACATTGGCGTCCTGGGACTATGGATGGCAGGCCGAACGCAATCAGCTTAACCGTGGCGACGTGTTGGTGATTGACGAGGCCGGGATGATTGGCAGCCGGCAGCTCGCGCGGTTCATCGGGGAGGTCGAGGCACGCGGTGCGAAGATCGTCCTTGTCGGTGATCATGAGCAGTTGCAGGCGATCGGAGCCGGCGCTCCGTTCCGGGCGATTGCCGAGCAGATTGGTCACGTCGAACTTTCGGAAATCCGACGCCAACGCGAGGACTGGCAGCGCGAGGCGTCCGTCGCCTTCGCAACACACCGCACGGCGGAAGGATTGGCTGCTTACTGTGAGCACGGCGACATCCGGTTCAGCGACACGAAAGACGATGCTCTTGCCGAAGTGGTGGGCGACTATCTCGCTGATCGCAACCGGTGGCCGGAGGGAACCCGGGTTGCGATGGCGCATCGTCGGGCCGACGTGCGGGCGATCAACGCCAGGATCCGATCAACCCTGCAGGAGCGCGGCGAGCTGGCACGAGGCGCGGTCGAGAGCCAGGAGCTCGGGCGCGAGATCAGCTATTCGACCAACGACGGCAAGCGGAGTTTTGCGCCGGGCGATCGGATCGCGTTCCTGGAAAACAACCGTGAGCTTGGCGTCAGGAACGGCATGCTCGGCACGGTCAAGAGCGTCGAGACCGGCCAGATCGTCGCGAGACTTGACGGCCGGGGCGACCACATCGTTGTGCCGACCGCCGACTACAGGGCGATCGATCACGGCTATGCCACGACGATCCACAAGAACCAGGGCGCGACCGTGGATCGTGCCTATGTGCTGGCGTCCCGGACGATGGACCGGCATCTGACCTACGTGGCCATGACCCGGCATCGTGACGGGGTCCATCTTTATGCAGACAGGCAAGAGTTCGTCGACCGCAACGCCGGTCGCCTGCTCGCGCACGGCAAGGCTCCTTATCAGAATAATCCTGGCAATCGTGACAGCTATTACGTGACGCTGGAAACCGAGGCTGGCAGGAAGCATACGGTCTGGGGCGTGGATCTCGAACGGGCGATGGCCAAGCTGCGGCCCGCGATCGGCGACACGGTCGGCCTCGAGCATGTCGGCTCGGAGACGGTGCGGCTTCCCGATGGCAGCACGGCCAAGCGCAATGCCTGGAAGGTGCATGGTGCCGAGGCGCTCGCCTATCGGCAATTGGAAGACCGGCTGAGCCGCTCCGGCGTCAAGGAAACGACGCTCGATTACACCAGGAACTTTGCCGAACGGCGCGGCATTGCGGCGCGGTTCGGCGCTGAGAGTGAGATCGACCTTGCTCCCGCCGCAAAGGCCGGTCCTCCCCGTGAGGATCCTGCTCATTCATTGCAGGAGCGGACGGAGCATGCCGCGACGCAGCGTCGCGGCATGTTCGATGGCCTGCAGCTGAAACCGGCGCAGGAAGCCTCTCCGGAGGTTCCTGAGCGCAGTGAGAGAGCGGGGAGCTTGCAGCCTTCCGGGTTCGAGCGGGCGGTGAACCGCTATGCCAGGGCCTTCGAGGCGGCCCACCGAAACCAGCAGGCGGGCCTGCCGATGCTGGAAGCCCATAGACAAGAGTTGCGGCAGGCCGGGCTTGGGCTCGACCAGGCGCGGGCGGGATCACATCAGCTGATGCGATCGGCCTTGCAGCATGATCCTGAGGTTCAAAACGCCATGACGCAACGGTCGGGCCGTACGCGTGTCGGTGAACTCATCGCCGGTATGAAGCGGGAAGGGGCCGCGCTGGCGGATCCCGATATCAGGGCTGATCGTTTCGTCGCACGTTGGCAGGAGTTGCGGGGTGAGCACCAGGCGCTTTCCGGCCGGCAGCATGACGAGGCTCGCCAGAAGATCGAGAATGAGATGCGCGGGATGGCGAAGAGCCTGGAGCGCGATCCGCAGGTCGAATCCATCCTGCAAAACCGGACGCAGGATCTTGGCATCCGCCGTGAGCGGCAGAATGAAAGCCTCGCCCGGGACATTGACCGGAGTTTGTCAGAACGCCGCGATCTCGGGCCGGAACGATAGGAGCTGCCGAATGAGTGGTCAGGGCGACGGATACGAAACCGAGGACGAGCGTGACGCCGGCGATCCGGCGCAGGCCTTCGATGCACTGCGGCTGACGGTCGAAAAACTGGTCCGCGAGGTTGGCGGCGAAATGACCGTCATCCGCAAGGGTGTCGAAGCGGCCTTCGAGACATTCGAGACATTCCAGCAGCCGAGCGACTATGGTCCTGACCTCGGGCGGATCGTAAAGCAGCTTCAGACCGTCGCCGAGCATCTCGAGGCGGTCGAGAAATCACCGGCCTTGCGCAACGGTGCGGATCACTATGCTCGTGCGATCGAGGCAGCCGGGAGCCGGGTTTCGGACAATGTCGGGCGGATGATCGAGACCAGAGGACGCGAACTCCAGCATGTCTCGGCTGTGCTCGAAGGCTATATCAAGAGCGCGCGTGATCGCCGCACGCAGGATTGGGGGATGTTGGGCACGGCTGTGGCCGGCCTGATGCTTGGCGTGCTGTTGACGCTGTTTGCGCCGCGCCTGCTTCCCGGCTCCGTCGATATCAGCGTCGCCTCGACCGTCATGAACGCCGATCGCTGGAATGCCGGGATCGCTCTCATGCGGTCGAAAGATCCCCGCGATTGGCAGAATCTCGTCGATGCCAGCAATCTCGTGCGGGCCAACCAAGAGGCGCTTGCCGCCTGTGCCGAAGCTGCCGCCAGGGCGAAGAACGATCAGCGCTGCACGATCAGTGTTTCGGGGGGGAGAGGAAGTGACAGGCGTGTATTACGATCGGCTCAGTCTAACGCATTCCCCTCTCACTACTGTACGCCAAGCAAGCCGTTCGGCACCTTAAGTGCCTAAGAAGAATGGTGCCGCTTACGTGACTCGAACACGTGACCCCATCATTACGAATGATGTGCTCTACCGACTGAGCTAAAGCGGCAATCCTGCGGCCGAACGATGCGGCCCGCGATTTGCATGGCGCTGATACAGGCATTGTTTGAAGATTTCAAGCGCCCTGTCATCTCTTCGGCAAAAAAGAAAAGCGCTGTGGAAATCCGTGGCCAGTCCCTAAAGTGACAGGCGCGTCCGGGCGGCCGTATATTCGGCCTCGAGCCGATCGACGAGCCTCCCGACCGGTTCGATCGCCTTGATGGCGCCAATGCCTTGTCCGCTGCCCCAGATGTCCTTCCAGGCCTTGGCGCCGCTGACGGCCTGTTCGAAATCCATCTTCGAGGGATCGGCGACCGGCAGGTTGTCGGGGTCGAGGCCGACGGCTCGGACCGACGGCTTGAGATAGTTGCCGTGTACGCCGGTGAAATAGTTGGAATAGACGATGTCGTTCGCCATGCCGTCGACAATCGCCTGCTTGTAGGCGTCAGAGGCCCGGGCTTCCTCGGTTGCGATGAAGGGAGTGCCTACATAGGCCATGTCGGCTCCCATGGCCTGCGCCGCGAGGATGGCGCTGCCATTGGCAATCGCGCCGGCAAGCAGCAGCGGCCCGTCGAACCACTCGCGGATTTCCTGGACGAGGGCAAAGGGCGAAAGCGTGCCGGCATGGCCCCCCGCGCCAGCCGCAACGGCGATCAGTCCGTCGGCACCCTTGCGGATGGCCGAGCTGGCATGACGGTTGTTGATGACGTCGTGAAGCACGATCCCGCCGTAGGAATGCACGGCGGCGTTCACCTCCGGCACGGCGCCGAGCGACGAGATGACAATAGGCACCTTGTATTTGACGCAGAGCCTGAGGTCATGCTCCAGCCGCTTGTTCGACATATGGACGATCTGGTTGACGGCAAATGGGGCAGCCGGGCGTCCAGGGTTTGCGGAGTTGTAGTCGGCTAGTTCCTCGGTGATCATGGCAAGCCACTCGTCGAGCTGGCTTTCCGGCCGCGCGTTCAACGCCGGAAAGGCGCCGACGATCCCGGCCTTGCACTGCGCCAGGGTCAGCGCCGGGTGCGAAATTATGAAGAGCGGCGAGGCGACGACCGGCAATCTGAGATTTCGGGTCAGGATCGGGGGCAGGGCCATTGGACACCATGAGAATTGACGTTTACGAAAACGTCAATGTGATAGCAGAGAGTTTGGCGGAGGAAAAGCTCGCTCTATCGATTCCACAAATATAGGCTATTCTTGCAAGGACATAGGACGGCCTGCGGCAACCCCGCGTTATCCCCTGCCGATGCGACCTGCAGGCCGAGCGAGGCTTGCGATTTGCCGTAGCAGCGGTTACCGCATTTACGAATTGTTAAGTACTGGCCCAGTCTCAGAATAAAGGACCGGACGTGAGTGGATTAGAAACGGCTATCAGAACGGCGCTCAGCAATGCCGATCGGGACAATCCCGAAGTCCGTGCAAAGATTTACCAGTCCGCGCGTCAGGCTCTCGAAGCTGGTCTTCGCAAACAGGACATCACCGACACGGAAGCGGTTGCCTATCACCGTCACCGGCTCGAGACGACGATCCACAGGATCGAAGCGGAGGAGCGCGAGCGCCTTCATCCGCGGCAGGGGCCGCCGGAAGTTCCCGTTCCACCGGTGGTGGAAATACAGGAGCCTGTTGGCCATTTGGCAGAGGACGACGTGGCGAGCGTTTCCATCGGCGGTGAAACCCGCGGGCATTCGGTCACGGACTCGCGCTTTGACGACGGATCCAGCCTCGCCGGCGTACATGCTGGCAGCGGTGATCATCTGGGCGTCGCGCAGGCTGCTGAGGCGCCGGCAGCGGAGCGAAAGCCGGCCCAGATGGACTTTCGGCCGGAGCGTGCGGCGGTTCGTCGTAAGCCGCGCAAGTTCTTCTCCCGGCTGCTTGTCGCCTGCGTGCTTCTCGCCTTCATCGGCATGGGCGCCTGGTGGGTGTACTCTTCGGGCCTGCTGAAGAGCGCGGCTGAGCGGGATACAAGTGTCGCCAATCCGCCGGCGAGCACCCAGCCGGAAGACTTCGACGGCGTCGAAGGCAACGGCAACGAGAGCGCTGCCGCAGGCGACAATGCGGCACCGGTTACGATCGATCCGCAGAACTCGTTTTCTGCTGACTGGATCGAGGTTTTCAAGCCGTCTGACGCGGATAAGATCAAGACAGGCGCGAAATCTCAAATCCAGAAAGTCGCCGAAAACGATGGCCCAGCCGTGCGCCTGATCTCGCAGAGCAACGCCAGTGATGGCAACATCACCATCAGCGTTCCAGCCGATGTGCTGCAGCAACTGGCCGGCAAGTCTTCGACAATTGCGATCACGCTGCAATCGACCTCCGATGAGGCGACCCAGATCACGGTGGAATGCGATTTCCAGTCGCTCGGCGACTGCGCTCGCCATCGCTTCACTGTTACCCGGCAGAAGTCTGATGTGCTGCTCCAGGTGCGCTTCGATCGATCGCTGGCGCCGAACTCTGCCGGCAGTCTGATGATCAACAGCGACGTCGATGGCAAGGCGCGCGGCATCAACCTCTACGCCGTGCGGATCCTGCCGGGACAGTAAGCTATTTCAGGAAATCGGGACCTGAGCCGATGATCTTCTCGTCGAGCTTGCCGACCGCGTCCCTGTCCTTGCCGTCGTAATCCATCGTCTTAAGCATATGACGAATGAGGTTCAGCCGGGCCCGGCGCTTGTCATTGGCATGGATGACTGTCCACGGCGCGTATTTCGTATGCGTTTCCTCGAGCATCCGATCGCGCTTTTCGCTGTAGTCGTCCCATTTTGTCAGCGCCGCGATATCCATCGACGACAGCTTCCAGATCTTGAGTGGATCGTGGCGGCGATCGTGGAAGCGCTTCAGCTGCATTTCCCTGCCGATGTCGAGATAGAATTTGAAGAAGAAAATGCCCTCGTGAGCGATGACCCTCTCGAGCAGAGGCGCCTGGTTCAGGAAATCCTCATATTGCTTGGGCGTGCAGAAGCCCATTACGGGCTCGACACCCGCACGATTGTACCAGGACCTGTCGAAGAGCACGAACTCGCCTGCTGTTGGAAATTGTGCGATGTAGCGCTGGAAATACCATTGTCCGGCTTCGCGCTCGGTAGGCTTGGTCAGGGCGACCACGCGGATAAGGCGAGGATTCATGTGGGCCGATGAGGCGGCGATCGCACCACCCTTGCCCGCCGCATCTCGTCCCTCGAAAAGCGCCATGACGCGCTTGCCGGTGGCTTGCAGCCAGAACTGCACCTTCACTAGCTCGATCTGCAGCTTTTCCAGTTCCTCAAGGTATTCCTCTTCCTTGAGCTTCTTGTTGTAGGGAAAGTCGCCTGATTGCAAAGCCGCTTCGTCGACCCAGTCCGGCAGCACGGGGTTATCGACATCGAAGACGCGCTTCTTTCCGCCAATGTCCAGTTCAATGGCCCTGCTTTCGACATCGTCGGCCATGGCGTTCTCCCCGCTCCGCGTTTCGTTGAGCACAGGCGACCATATTTCCCGTTAAAAATCAAATATCTTGCAGATGGCGAAAATTCCTGTGCGTTCCTGTTGCGCCGTCTCCCTCCGCTGGTTGCAGTCGAAAACTTCTGTCATGATTCATCGCTATCAGGCAGAGTTTGAAGACAAAAATACGAGCCGAGATCGCGAGGGGCAGTTGGAAGACAAAACGCCATGGACACGAAGCCTGCTTTTGCGCATTCGCCAGGAACGCCCCGTCCTGCTCGTGGCTTTACTGATCGCCTTGATCGCTCTTGCTTCCGGCGTGAACAAGTGGGCTGTGCTCGGTCTTCTGCTGATCGTGATCCTCACCGCCTTGTGGCACGCGGTTCCGGTTGTTCGTCAGGAGCCGCCGCAGCCGGTTCCTGAAGACGTCGAAGTCCTTCGCAGCCGCCTGCCGGAGGTTTCCGCGACGTTGGCCGCGTTGGACATCCCGGTCATGGTCCTTTCCGGTGACGCCTCCGTTCTCTATCAGAACCGAGCGGCGGAAAAGGCGTTTGGCGAGGTGTCCATCGGCGCGCACATTTCGGCACGCCTCCGTTCTCCAGGCATTCTCGACATGATCGGCGAAACGATCGCCACGAACACGCCGAACCAGATCGAGCACTCCGAACGGCTGCCGTCCGAACGCGTTTATGTCGTTCGAAGCGCGCCAGTTGAGCTCAGCGACCAACAGGCAACGGGCGAACGCTTCTTCGTCTTGTCCTTCCGGGATATTTCCGAAGTCCGCCGGATCGACCGCATGCGCTCCGATTTTGTCGCCAATGCCAGCCACGAGTTGCGCACGCCGCTTGCGTCGCTGCGCGGGTTCATCGAGACCATCCAGGGGCCGGCAAAGAGCGACGCGAAGGCGCAGGAGCGGTTTCTCGGCATCATGCTGGATCAGGCCACCCGCATGAGCCGCCTCGTCGATGACCTGCTGTCCCTTTCGAGGCTGGAACTGAAGTCGCATATCGCCCCGGACGAAAAAGTCGATCTCGTTCCTTTGCTCGGGCATGTTAGGGATTCGCTGGTGCCGCTTGCAAATGACGTCGGGGTCGAGATCGCGCTGCATCTTCCGCAAGGCACGGCAGAGGTGCTCGGTGATCGCGATGAGCTAGTTCAGGTCTTTGAAAACCTCATAGAAAATGCGTGCAAGTATGGACAGGAGGGCAAGACCGTCGATGTGTTCCTGAAGAACGGTCAGGGAGAGCCGGTGGAAGTTACCGTGGTCGACAAGGGACCGGGCATTCCAGCCGAACATGTGCCTCGCCTGACGGAGCGATTTTACCGCGTGAGTATTGAGGATAGCCGCTCGAAGAAGGGCACCGGGTTGGGCCTTGCTATCGTCAAACACATCCTAACGCGTCACCGCGCACGCCTGATCGTCAAGTCGGAAGTCGGTAAGGGAACGAGCTTCACCGTGCGGTTTTGACATAAAACTGCAAACGTCTGCCGATGCGTTATAGTTTTGTTGAATAAATTCAAACACATAGACCGTCACAAATGTTTCATCGAATTGACATAAAAGCTCTAGTCATCAGAGGCTAAAGAGAGCGTGCCGCTGATAAGACGGCACCGCCGACGGCCACAGGCCGCACTCAGACCGCAATATGCCCGGGAGATTGTTATGAACGCTTTTAAACTCACGGTCGCAGCACTTGCCGCTTCCGCCGCTTTCGCTGGCGCGGCCGTTGCTCGCGACCAGGTTCAGGTTGCAGGCTCGTCCACCGTCCTGCCTTACGCCAAGATCGTTGCCGAAACCTTCGGCGAAACCTTCAAGGACTTCAAGACGCCAGTCGTTGAATCCGGCGGCACGGGCGCTGGCCTCAAGGAATTCTGCAAGGGCGTCGGCCCGGAGAGCATCGACGTTGCTAACGCTTCGCGTCCGATCAACGCCAAGGAACTGGAAGCCTGCAAGGCAGCCGGCGTAACCGACATCCAGGAAGTCAAGATCGGCTACGACGGTATCGTCTTCGCTACCGACGCTTCCAACCCGGACGTCGCCTACGTCCCGGCAGACATCTACAAGGCTCTGGCCGCTCAGGTCGTCGTCGACGGCAAGCTCGTCGCCAACCCGTACAAGAAGTGGTCGGAAGTCAACCCGAAGCTCCCGGCTGTTGACATTGCTGCCTACATCCCGGGCGAAAAGCACGGCACGCGCGAAGTCTTCGAACAGAACGTTCTCGCAGCAGGCTGCAAGGCTTCCGGCGCTCTCGACGTCATCAAGGCTTCGATCTCTGACGCTGCTGCTCAGACCAAGGCTTGCGTCGCAGTTCGCAAGGACGGCGCTGCTGTCGACATCGACGGCGACTATCCGGAAACGCTGGCACGCATCGCTGCCAACAAGACTGGCGTTGGCGTCTTCGGCCTGTCCTTCTATGAAAACAACGCCGACAAGCTAAAGGTTGCGACCGTCAACGGTATCGTTCCGTCGACCGAGACCATCTCGAACGGCACGTACCCCGTTTCCCGTCCGCTGTTCTTCTACGTCAAGAAGGCACACCTCGGCGTCATCCCGGGCCTGAAGGAATACGTCAACTTCTTCGTTTCCGACCAGATGATCGGCCCCGACGGCCCGCTCGCTGAATACGGCCTCGTCGCTGCTCCGGATGCAGAGCGCGACGCGATCCGCAAGAGCGTTGAAGACGGCAAGACCATGTAATGACCTTTGCCGGCGCGATCTTGATGATCGCGCCGCATTGCCTTGTCTGCGCCATCGCGGAGGGCATTTGAAATTCTCCATGATTGGGAGCCGGATCGGTCCGCCTGCCGTTTCCGCTTTTGAGGTCAGAGGGCCTGGGGACCTTACGAATGAGTACATCCGTCATACTCCTGTGCCTCGTGGTGTTGGGCGCCGTTGCCTTTCTGGCAGCCCGCAGCCGCGCTACGGCACTTGTTGGAGGCAAGTCCTCTGCGCTGCATTCACGACCGGGCTACTATGGTGCCTATGCCGCCATCTGGGCGATCTTGCCGGCCCTGATCGTGCTTTGCGCCTGGCTGGCGATCAGCCCTTCCATCATTGAATCCTCGGTACGCGGCGCTTTCCCGGATGAAATCAAAGCGCAGCCTACTGCGCAGCAGAATTTGAACTACGGTATGGTCAGCGCGATCGCGCGTGGCCTGCCGATGCTCACTGCCGATGAGATCATCGGCGCTGCCAGCGATCCGGCAGGCCTCCAGGCAAAGCTTGCTTCGAAGGGCGTTCCGCTCGCCGGTCAACCGCAGCCCTACATGATCGTGGCAGCACAGAAGCTGAATGCCGAATCCGGCTCCAGCCGCCTCGTGATGACGGCGATCGTTCTCGTTCTTGCGGTAGCCGGCGCATTCTACGCGCTCCGGGAAGTCGCGCCGCGGTTCCGGGCACGAAACCGCGTCGAGCGCGTCATGCTCTGGGGTCTCCTGTTGGCATCGTCGATCGCCATCCTGACGACGATCGGTATCGTTCTGTCGATGCTGACGGAGGCAGCCCACTTCTTCGCGGCCGTTCCTGCCGCAGACTTCTTCTTCGGAACGGTGTGGGATCCGCGCTTTGCCGGCGCTGGCAGCTCGTCCTTCGGGCAGTTCGGCCTGATCCCGCTGTTGCTCGGCACGCTCTATATCGGCTTTGTCGCAATGCTGGTCGCGGTGCCCGTCGGCCTCTTCGCGGCAATCTACATGGCCGAGTACGCTGCTCCCAGGGTCCGGTCGATCGCCAAGCCGCTGCTCGAAGTCCTCGCTGGCATTCCAACGATCGTTTACGGCTTCTTCGCTCTTGTCACCGTCGGCCCGTTCCTGCGCGACCTGTCTTCGCAGGTGAGCGGCCTGCTCTCCGGCAACTATACGAACTTCATTCAGGCGCAGAGCGTCCTGACGGCGGGTATCGTCATGGGCATCATGCTGATCCCATACGTTTCGTCGCTGTCGGACGACATCATCACCGCCGTGCCGCGTGCACTCCGCGATGGTTCGCTCGGTCTCGGCGCGACGCGCTCGGAAACGATCAAGAAGGTCGTGCTTCCCGCAGCGCTGCCCGGCATCGTCGGTGCGCTTTTGATGACCGCATCGCGAGCCATCGGCGAAACCATGATCGTCGTATTGGCGGCGGGCGTTGCGGCGCGCATCCAGCTCAATCCGTTCGAGCCGATGACGACAGTGACGGTCAAGATCGTCAACCAGCTGACCGGCGACCTCGAGTTCACCTCGCCGCAGACGCTGGTCGCCTTCGCCCTTGGCATCACGCTGTTTTGCATCACGCTTTGCCTCAACATCTACGCGCTCTACATCGTGCGCAAATACCGGGAGCAGTACGAATGACGGATATTGTTTCTCCGGTTCAGGGCGTTGTCGTTTCGAAGGCGCCTGAACGTCGTGATATCGGCCTGAAGCGCCGCTATGCCGCTGAACGCCGGTTCCGTGCCTATGGCATAGCCGCGATTTCCTTTGGCCTGATCTTCCTGGCGATCCTGCTGACGAGCATCATCAGCAAGGGCTATACGGCCTTTCAGCAGACGGCGATCACGTTGCCGATCGAATTCAGCGAGAAGGTACTTGATCCGAACAACAAGCGAGCGGCTGACCCGTCCGTTCTGGTCGCTGCGAACTACCCGGTTCTCATCCGCGACGCGATGATCAAGGCACTGAACCTCAATGCGTCGAGCCGTCCGGATGTCCGTGACGCGACCGCGATGGTTTCCAAGGGTGCGCCGATCCAGTTGCGTGACATGGTCGTTGCTGATCCGTCGTTGATCGGCAAGACCGTCAATGTAACGCTGCTTGCCGACGCCAACATCGACTCTGCCAACAAGGGTCAGATCGACCTCAAGGTCGACGAAAAGAACCGCAAGGTGAACGATAAGCAGGTTGGCTGGATGAACCAGCTGGCCGAGAGCGGCGCCCTGCACAAGAAGTTCAACACCGGCCTTTTCGTCAACGGCAACTCCAGCCGTCCTGAGGCCGCGGGCCTCGGCGTCGCGCTGATTGGCTCGCTCTACCTGATGCTGATCGTGCTCGTTCTCGCGCTGCCGATCGGCGTTGCCGCGTCGATTTACCTTGAAGAGTTCGCCCCGAAGAACAAGCTTACGGACCTGATCGAGGTGAACATCAACAATCTTGCAGCCGTTCCCTCGATCGTCTACGGCCTGCTGGGTCTAGCCGTCTTCATCAACTTCGCAGGCCTGCCGCGCTCGGCGTCTCTGGTCGGCGGTCTCGTGCTGACGCTGATGACCTTGCCGACGATCATCATCGCCACTCGCGCAGCGCTTCGCGCCGTGCCGCCGTCGATCCGGGCGGCTGCCCTAGGCCTCGGCGCCTCCAAGATGCAGATGGTTTTCCACCACGTGCTGCCGCTGGCGATGCCCGGCATCCTGACCGGCACCATTATCGGCCTGGCGCACGCGCTCGGCGAGACCGCGCCGCTCCTCCTGATCGGCATGGTCGCCTTCGTTGCAAACGCTCCGGCAACGCCGATGGAGCCTTCGACGGCCCTGCCTGTGCAGGTCTATATGTGGGCCAACGAAGCCGAGCGCGCCTTCGTCGAGCGCACGTCGGGTGCCATCATCGTCCTGCTCCTGTTCCTGATTGTCATGAACTTCGGAGCCATTCTCTTGCGTCGTCGCTTTGAGCGCCGCTGGTAAACGGAGTAGACATTATGAACATGTTGACGGAAGCAGCAGTTGAGAAAGCGGTTGATCAGAAGATGAATACCATTCCCTACAAGATGATCGGCCAGGACGTCTCGGTTTATTACGGCGAGAAGCGCGCGCTTTTCGATGTGAAGCTGAACATCCGCGAAAACACTGTGACGGCCCTCATCGGACCATCGGGCTGTGGCAAGTCCACGTTCCTGCGCAGCCTGAACCGTATGAATGACACGATCGACAATTGCCGCGTGACCGGCAAGATCACGCTCGACGGCGAAGATATCTACGATCCGGATATTGACGTGGTGGAACTCCGTGCCCGGGTCGGCATGGTGTTCCAGAAGCCAAATCCGTTCCCGAAGACGATCTACGAAAATGTGGCCTACGGTCCGCGTATCCACGGTCTCGCCAGGTCGAAGGCCGACATGGACCAAATCGTCGAGCTCAGCCTACAGCGCGCCGGTCTGTGGAACGAGGTGAAAGATCGCGTTCATGAAGCCGGCACTGGACTTTCCGGTGGTCAGCAGCAGCGCCTCTGCATCGCCCGCGCTGTTGCCGTCAGCCCGGAAGTGATCCTGATGGACGAGCCGTGCTCGGCACTCGATCCGATCGCCACGGCAAAGGTCGAGGAACTGATCCACGAACTCCGCGAGAACTACACGATCGTCATCGTGACGCACTCGATGCAGCAGGCCGCCCGCGTTTCGCAACGCACCGCCATGTTCCACCTCGGCAACCTCGTCGAGGAGAATGATACCGACAAGATGTTCACCAACCCGGACGACCCGCGCACCCAGGACTACATCATGGGCCGCTTCGGTTGATCGGTCGCTTTGGTAGCACTCACGATATTCAAGGATGAGCCCTATGGCATCGACACATATCTTTTCCGCGTACGACGATGATTTGAAGTTCCTGTCCCGCCGCATTTCGGAAATGGGCGGTTTGGCCGAGCAGATGGTCTCGGATGCCGTTCGCGCCCTCGTCAACGGCGACACGGCTCTCGCCCAGAAGGTCATCTCCGACGACGTGATCCTTGACCACGCCGAACGCGAGATCGGTGACAAGGCGATCGTCACGATTGCGCGCCGCCAGCCGATGGCAGCCGACCTTCGTGAGATCATGGGCTCCATCCGCATCGCGGCGGACCTGGAGCGCGTCGGCGATCTTGGCAAGAACACTGCCAAGCGCGTTATTGCTGTCCAGAGCGCCGGCGTGCCGCGCAAGCTCGCACGCGGCCTCGAGCACCTCTCGGAGCTCGCGCTGGTCCAGCTCAAGGAAGTGCTCGACGTCTACACGAGCCGCGCTGCTGACAAGGCAAAGTCGATCCGTGAGCGCGACGAGGAAATCGACGCGATGTACACCTCGCTGTTTCGCGAGATGCTCACCTATATGATGGAAGATCCGCGCAACATCACCAGCTGCACGCATCTCCTGTTCTGCGCCAAGAACATCGAGCGCATCGGCGACCACGCCACCAATATTGCCGAAACCATCTACTACATGGCCACCGGTGCCCAGCCGGAAGGCGAACGTCCGAAGGACGATACCGCCAACACCGTCGGCGCAGTCACTGAATAATCGCTCCGCGACCGCGCCCCCAGGAGACCGAAACGAATGATCCCAAAAGTAGCTGTCGTTGAAGACGAAGAAGCACTGAGCGTGCTTCTTCGCTATAACCTTGAGGCTGAAGGTTTCGAGGTCGATACCATCCTGCGCGGCGACGAAGCCGAGATTCGGTTGCAGGAACGGACGCCAGACATCCTGATCCTCGATTGGATGCTGCCTGGCGTATCTGGCATCGAGCTCTGCCGTCGCCTGCGTATGCGGCCGGAGACCGAGCGCCTGCCGATCATCATGTTGACGGCCCGCGGCGAGGAAAGCGAACGTGTTCGCGGCCTCTCCACCGGTGCCGACGATTACGTCGTCAAGCCGTTTTCGACACCGGAGCTGGTTGCTCGCGTCAAGGCGATGCTTCGCCGTGCCAAGCCGGAAGTGCTCTCCACGCTACTAAAGTGCGGCGATATCGAGCTCGACCGCGAGACGCATCGCGTTCATCGCAAGAGCCGCGAAGTCCGCCTCGGTCCGACCGAGTTCCGGCTCCTCGAATTCCTCATGGCGTCCCCTGGCCGCGTCTTCTCGCGCTCGCAATTGCTTGACGGCGTCTGGGGTCACGACATCTACGTCGATGAGCGTACTGTAGACGTCCATGTCGGTCGTTTGCGCAAGGCACTGAACTTCTCTAACATGCAGGACGTCATCCGCACCGTTCGCGGCGCCGGCTATTCCATGGAAGCCTAAGCTTTCCCCGGAAAGCCAGCGCGACTTTCATAAAATTTCACAAACGAAAAACGGGCCCGCGAGGGCCCGTTTTCTTTGGTCCTTATCCGGCTTCCGGGTCAAGCGACCCGGTTGGCAGCCTTGCGGCGCTCGTTCACCGGCTGATAGGCCATGCGTTGATGATACGTGCAATAGGGGGAGTTGTCCGGAGACTCGCAGCCGCAGAAGTGGAAATCATCTTTCAGCGGGTCGCCGACCGGCCACTTGCAGGTGCGTTCGGTCAGTTCAGTCAGGCCGAGGCGGCGCGAAATCGGAACGACGACGTTTGCGGCCGGACGATACCGGACTTCCTCGATCGCATCGATCTCGATTTCTTCCTTGAGCATGGTCGCACCCTGCTGGCGGGTGACGGTGCGTGTGGCGACGCGAGACGCATAGTTCGGAGCGCGGGGCGCGGATGTCGTGCGCTTGGGCGTTCTGACAGTCGTTGTCGTGCCCCCGGCCTTGGCGCGGCCAGGCAAACTCAAACGGTGGACTTTGCCAATGACAGCGTTACGGCTTACACCGCCAAGTTGTGCCGCGATCTGGCTGGCGCTAAGCCCTTCGGACCACAGCTTCTTCAGTTTTTCAACGCGCTCGTCTGTCCAGTTCATGCCCCTGTCTCCGCCTTATTAGCGTTGGTGTAGGCAGAATCCTTCACCGTTGCCCTGGACGTATCCAAGGCAAGAAACGCCTGCTCGATTTTGGTGACTAGTTCCGCCGCATGCAGTCTAGTAATTGAGTTTTAACCTAGTGTGAGGCTGACTCCGTGACAAGAGTCGGTTGAATCTCGGCGAATCGAATTTCAAGTTTTCCCCAACTTGCTGGGTGTGAGAGTCATTTTTGCAACATTAGTTGTTGATAGGTCTGCCGCCTTCGGATGGCAGCTTGACGCGTGCTGGAAAACCTCAGTTTTGTTGACATTGCAGTGCGAAAAGTAAATAGTGCTGCTTGCCGCCGAAAGGCGGCATTTTTAATTTCCGGACACTGCGTTCCTTAGCCGGAGTCCGCCCGCTGATGGTTATTGACAGGAGATCGCGCCATGGCTGAAGCCGCGCTTTACGACACCTACTCTCGTGCCCCGCTGCGGTTCGAGCGAGGAGAAGGCGTGTGGCTGATCACCGAAGCGGGCGAGCGATATCTTGATTTCGGCGCAGGCGTTGCCGTGACTTCCGTCGGCCACGGCCATCCGCATGTGGTGGGCGCGCTGAAGGAGCAGGCCGACAAGGTCTGGCACCTGTCCAATATCTACGAGATTCCTGGCCAGGAAACGCTCGCGAAGCGGCTCACCGAGGCGACGTTCGCCGATAAGGTGTTCTTCACGAACTCCGGCGCGGAAGCTCTGGAATGCGCGATCAAGACCGCGCGCCGCTACCAGTTTTCAAAGGGGCATCCCGAGCGGTTCCACATCATCACCTTCGAAGGTGCCTTCCATGGCCGCACGCTGGCGACGATCGCTGCCGGCGGCCAGGAGAAATATCTCGAAGGCTTCGGTCCCAAGGCTCCTGGCTTCGATCAGGTTCCGTTCGGCGATCTCGATGCCGTGCGCGCCGCTATCACAAGCGAGACGGCCGCTATCCTCATCGAGCCTATTCAGGGAGAAGGCGGCGTTCGCCCGGCGACCAACGAGTTTCTGAAGGCGCTCCGCGCAATCTGCGACGAAAACGGCCTGCTGCTGATCTTCGACGAAGTGCAAACGGGTGTGGGCCGTACGGGCAAGCTCTTTGCGCACGAGTGGTCCGGCGCCACTCCCGACATCATGGCAGTGGCCAAGGGTATCGGCGGTGGCTTCCCGCTCGGCGCCTGCCTTGCGACGGCAGAGGCCGCTTCCGGCATGAAGGCTGGCACGCATGGCTCCACCTATGGCGGCAATCCGCTTGCCATGGCTGTGGGCGGCGCCGTGCTCGACGTGATCCTCGCGGAAGGCTTCCTGCAGCAGGTGCGCGACGTCTCGCTGGTCTTCCGCCAGGGGCTGGCCTCGCTCAAGGATCGCTATCCTGATATCATCGAGGACATCAGAGGCGAGGGGCTGCTGCTTGGCGTCAAGGCTGCCGTGCCGTCCTCCGAGTTGCTGCAGGCGATCCGTGACGCTCACCTGCTCGGTGTGCCTGCCGGTGACAACGTCATTCGTCTTCTGCCGCCCCTGGTCGTCACAGCCGACGAAGCCCGCGAGGGCCTTGCCCGCCTCGAACGCGCCGCCGAAAGCGTGCGTGCTTCAAAGCTCAAAAAGACGGCTTAATGGACAGTGCCTGTCGCAAGGCGGGCGTGATAGGTAAAGACAATGGCTTCCCCAAAACACTTCCTCGATCTCTCCGCCGTCACGGCATCCGACCTGCGGCTCATCATGAATGACGCAATGTCACGCAAGCAGGCCTTCAAGGCCGGGCAGGGCGATAAGCCGCTCGCCGGCAAGATGCTGGCGATGATCTTCGAAAAGCCCTCGACCCGTACCCGCGTCTCCTTCGACGTCGGCATGCGCCAGCTCGGCGGCGAGACGCTGTTCCTGTCGGGCACCGAGATGCAGCTCGGCCGTGCCGAGACGATCGGCGATACGGCAAAGGTGCTGTCGCGCTATGTCGATGCGATCATGATCCGCACGACCGATCATGCCCGCATGCTGGAGCTTGCCGAGCATGCAACGGTTCCCGTTATCAATGCGCTGACTGATGATACCCATCCCTGCCAGATCATGGCTGACATCATGACCTTCGAGGAGCATCGCGGTCCGATCAAGGGCAAGACGATCGCCTGGACCGGCGACGGCAACAACGTGCTGCATTCGCTTGTCGAAGGAGCTGCGCGTTTCGGCTATCGCATGAATATGGCGGTCCCCCTTGGTTCTGAGCCGAAGGATCACTATTTGAACTGGGCCCGCGATGAGGGCGCCGAAATCATGCTTTGCCATGATGCAGACCGTGCGGTCGCCGGCGTCGATTGCGTGGTGACCGATACCTGGGTCTCCATGAATCAGGAACATCGGGCCCGGGGTCACAACGTCTTCCAGCCTTATCAGGTCAACGCGGCTTTGATGGCGCAGGCCGACAAGGATGCATTGTTCATGCATTGCCTGCCCGCCCATCGTGGTGAGGAAGTCACGGACGAGGTGATCGACGGCCCGCAATCCGTGGTCTTCGATGAAGCGGAAAACCGTCTTCATGCACAGAAGTCGATTCTTGCTTGGTGCCTGGGCGCGATCTGAACCATACTGGACGCCACATCGGGCCCGAAGGGCCAGTGGCCGTGCGAGCGGATGGACACTCTTGTCCGCCGCTCTCAGACTAGGAGAAGACCATGGCAGAACCTGCAGCCACCCTCGGCGAATTCAATTTCGCCGGCGATGATCATGTCGTTCCTTTTCAGGTGGAAGGCCTGGACGTGCGCGGTCGCGCTGTCCAGCTCGGCCCGATGCTGGACGCGATTCTTGAGCGTCATCGCTATCCTGCGCCTGTCGCGCGGCTTCTTGCTGAAGTCGTCGTGTTGACGGTGCTGCTCGGCACGTCGCTGAAATTTGAAGGAAAGTTCACGGTGCAGACCAAGGGCGATGGCCCGGTCGACCTGCTGGTTTGCGATTTCTCGACGCCGGAGAACGTGCGGGCCTACGCTCGCTTCAATCACGGCCTCCTCGACAAGGCCGTTGCCGCCGGACAGGTTGAACCTGAACAGCTGCTCGGCAAGGGCATGCTGGCCTTTACGATCGATCAGGGCAAATTCAGCCAACCCTACCAGGGCATTGTTGCGCTCGATGGGGCGACGCTGGAGGAGATTGCCGGCACCTATTTCCGCCAATCGGAGCAGATCCCGACGCGCGTACGTCTTGCCGCAGCCGAACTCTTCGACCGCGACGAGGCCGGCAAGCCGCGTCACCGCTGGCGGGCAGGGGGGCTTGTTGCCCAGTTCCTGCCGGAAGCGCCGGAGCGCATGCGCCAGCCGGATCTTCACGGCGGCGATGGCGACACGGCTGGCAGCTCCCACAAGGAAGACGATGCCTGGGCTGAAGCCCGCTCCCTCGTCGACACGATCGATGCCGACGAATTGACGGATCCGCAGGTCGGCACCGAGCGGCTGCTTTACCGGCTGTTCCACGAGCGCGGCGTTCGCGTCTACGAACCGCGCGAGGTCTTCGATCGTTGCAGCTGTTCCCGCGAGAAGATCAAGGGCGTTCTGAAGGGGTTCTCGGCAGAAGAAATTGATGCCAGCCAGGAAGACGGCACAATTTCGGTCACCTGCGAATTTTGCTCGACGACCTATCGCTTCGAAGTGGAAGAGGTGGCGGAGGCTGCCGAGTGATCAGTTCAGGACTCTGAGTAGCCCTGGCGAATCCAGCGAGAAGGCGGGTATTTCGACATTGAAAAGCTCGCCTTCATCGGTTTCCATCTGATAGTGGCCGAACATCAGCCCAGATGGCGTATCCAGCGGGCAGCCCGAGGAATACTCATAGGTATCGCCCGGCGCGAGCCGCGGCTGTTCACCAACAACCCCGGCGCCCGTGACCTCGTCGACGATCCCGTTCTGGTCGGTGATATTCCAATAACGGTTCATCAGCCGCACGGTCTTGTCGGAATTATTGCTGATGACGATCTTGTAGCCCCAGACATAGCGATCGTCGTCCGGATCGGATTGCTCCTCCAGATAAAAGGGTTCGACAACGACTTCAATGTCTCGTGTAAGGGCGCGGTACATGCCTACACCATAGTCAACATACGTTACCGGTATCTTATACGACGGCCGTTCCGTCAATAAACCGATAGTCGATCACGTCCGAAATGCCTGTAATGGCAAGAAGTTTCGCGTGTTAGATCCGATTTTTGACCGCCTTGCTTGCGGCAAAGAGCGGAGGACTACCGGCCGGATTTGCGTCAATCCGGCCGATATTTGGCTGATCAGGCGTTCACTTTGGCGAGTGCCTGGGCGAAATCCTCGATCAGGTCGTCGGTGTCTTCGATGCCCGCAGAGAGACGAACGGTGCCGCCGGAGATACCGAGTTCGGCACGCGCCTCGTCGCTCAGGTTCTTGTGCGTCGTCGTCGCCGGGTGCGTGATCAAGCTCTTGGCGTCGCCGAGATTGTTGGAGATCTTGATCACCTGCAGTGCATTCTGCAGCGCGAAGGCCGCTTCCTTGCCGCCCTTGAGTTCGATGGCGACGAGCGTCGAGCCGCCC
The DNA here is from genome assembly GCF_002211365.1 of Rhizobium sp. R711. GTDB lineage: Bacteria > Pseudomonadota > Alphaproteobacteria > Rhizobiales > Rhizobiaceae > Rhizobium. The sequence continues at coordinate 973,484 of NZ_LOKZ01000001.1, forward strand.
TTCATCTGTTTGGCGACGATGTCGGCCTGCGGATGGTCCTTGCGGCCGGGGTAAATGACCTTGGCGACCTTCGGTTGATCGGCCAGGAAGTCGGCGATCTTCGACGCATTTTCGGTCTGCTGCTTGACGCGCAGCGGCAGCGTTTCGAGGCCCTTGAGCAGCGTCCATGCCGTGAATGGCGACATGGCCGGGCCGGTGTGGCGGTAATAATCCTGCAGGTTCTCGTTGACCCATTCCCTGTCGGAGAGGATGACGCCGCCGAGGCTGCGGCCCTGGCCGTCGATGTGCTTGGTTGCCGAATAGACGACGATATGGGCACCGAGTTCGAGCGGCTTCTGGAAGATCGGGGTGGCGAAGACGTTGTCGACCACGACCTTGGCGCCGATCTGGTTGGCGAGCTTCGCAACACCGGCGATATCGATCACCTCAAGCGTCGGGTTCGTCGGGCTTTCCAGGAAGAATACCTTGGTGCTCGGGCGGATCGCCCTTTCCCAGTTCTCAAGATAGCGACCATCAACGAGCGTGCACTCGATGCCGTATTTCGGCGCAAGCGTTTCCACGACCCAGCGGCACGAGCCGAAAAGGGCGCGGGCGGCAACGATGTGGTCGCCGGCCTTCAATTGGCAGAGGATTGCAGCGGTGACGGCTGCCATGCCCGAGGCCGTGGCACGGGCTTCCTCGGCACCTTCGAGGGCGCACATGCGCTTCTCGAACATGTCGTTGGTCGGGCTGCCGTAGCGGGCGTAGATGTAGCCGTCCGACTCGCCCTTGAAGCGTGCTTCCGCCGCTTCCGCGCTTTCATAGACGAATCCCTGTGTGAGGTAGATTGCTTCGGAGGTCTCGCCATATTGCGAACGCAGCGAACCGCCGTGGACGAGTTGGGTTGCCGGGCGCCAGGTCTTGCTCATGAATCACCACTTTCAAACAACAAAAAAACCGGCCGCGAAAGCAGACCGGTTTTGCACCCGGTCCTTTTAGCCACTTGTTTAACGTGGCTGCAAGCCGACCGGCCAAATCACCACGGGATAAAGGTGCAATACTGCCGTTCTATGCTTGCGTCAATTCCTTGAGTTTGGTTTTGTCTCCGACAAATATGGATGGGGCATGATGGCTCGCGTAACAGGAATTTTGGCAGATCGTGCGATTGCTGGGCTTTTCGAGGCCGGGCGTCTCAGCTCGGAGCGCGATCTGGATCACGACCAGATCCAGCCGGCAAGCCTTGACCTCCGGCTCGGTGCCAAGGCTTTTCGCGTTCGCGCGAGCTTCATGCCTGGCCCTTCGCATCTCGTCTCCGACAAGCTCGATCGCCTGAGCCTCCACGTCGTCGACCTCTCCGAAGGTGCGGTGCTGGAGACCGGCTGCGTCTATATTGTTCCCTTGATGGAGCGCCTCGACCTGCCGGCCGATATGTCGGCCTCGGCCAATCCCAAAAGCTCAACCGGGCGTCTGGATATCTTCACGCGCGTCATCACCGACTATGCACAGGAGTTCGACAAGATCCCGGCCGGCTATTCCGGTCCCCTCTATCTCGAAATCAGTCCACGCACCTTCCCGATCGTCGTGCGCCGCGGCTCGCGCCTGTCGCAGATCCGCTTCCGGGTCGGCCATTCCGTGCTCGGTGAGCCCGAACTGCTGGCGCTGCATGACGCCGAGACGCTCGTTGCCAGCAAGCAGCCGAACGTATCGGGCGGCGGCATTGCGCTGTCGATCGATCTTGCCGGCGACAAGGACGGCCTGATCGGCTACCGCGGCAAGCACCATACCGCCGTCGTCGATGTCGACAAGAAGGCGCAGCACGACATCTATGACTTCTGGGAACCGCTCTATAGCCGCGGCCGCAACGAACTGATTTTGGATCCGGACGAGTTTTACATCCTGGTTTCCCGCGAAGCCATTCATGTGCCGCCGCACTACGCGGCCGAGATGACCCCTTTCGATCCGCTGGTCGGCGAATTCCGTGTGCACTATGCGGGGTTCTTCGATCCCGGTTTCGGCCATGCGCCCGCTGGCGGCCGCGGCAGCCGTGCGGTGCTCGAAGTCCGCAGCCACGAGGTACCTTTCATCCTCGAAGACGGCCAGATCGTCGGCCGCCTCGTTTACGAGCACATGCGGGAGCACCCGGAAAGTCTTTACGGCACCGGCCTCGGCTCAAACTATCAGGCACAGGGCCTGAAGCTCTCGAAGCATTTCCGCATCTAGCGCCCGAACCTAGACCTCGGCGCCACCGCGATGCTGGCTACTCGGCCAAAGGCGGAGCCACGCTTCTGTCGCCGATCTGAAGGAATGGCGTTCGGCGGGTGAAAAAGCGCGGCTTGTGGTGCCGCGGTGAGCCATGCTGCGCCTGTGCGGTGACGGTATTGGGTTCGAGGTCGCCTATCAGTACAGATGGGCGCGCAAACACACGCTTCCAAAGGCCTTTTCCGGCCGCAAGCGGGTGGGCGCGCCGGGGCATAACCTCCGGCATCTCACTGAATATCCTCTGCACCATCTTCTCGCGAACGCCTTGGGCGGTCTTGGTGATTTTCCAGGCATCGCGCCGGTCTCTGATGCCGACGATAGACAGGGACATGCGATCCATCGCCGAGACCTGGCCGGCAACATCAAGATCGGGGAAAGGAGTGAAGATAAGAATATCGCCCAACCGCGTCTGACCGAACGCAGCCTCATCGTGCATCGTCAACGTTGCCTTGCCGATGGATATGGTATCGACGGTGCAAGCAGACGATCTGCCGCTGCTCGCGACATGTCCCTGGCGGTCGAGTGGAAACTGGATCTTGTCGAGCGCTTCTCTCGGAAGTTCGATACAGACGAGCAGCGACACGAACGCGTAGACCATGACGACCATGCCCAAGCGACGCTGAAGCCGTCGAGGTCATTGTAAGTTCCAAGCAGGGGCCCGTTCAGCATCCCGATAAATGTCAGGACGATCACAGCAAGAAAGGTCCCGGCGATTGGATAGATGACTTCGACGCGGCCGCGGTCCTCGCCCTTGGCGGTCACTTTGAAGGCTCGACCGAAGGGGTGGAGCAGGGCATGGAAGAGTGCGATGGTGATCGGAATCGCGGATACCATCTGCGACACCTCGGTAAAGAGGGGCAGGCTGCGCCAGCCCGAAACCCATGCGTGGAACGCCCACATTCCGGCAACCATCGGCAGCGCATAGAGGAAGAATGCTTCGGGCTCCATGAGGATCGCTGGCAGGCCAAGGAAATAGTAGAGTAGCGGTGCCGCCATGAGCAGCAGGATGAAGGGGCGGCAGAACCAGAAAAGAAGCCCGTGAAAACAGTGCAGCCGTTGGAGGATCGTGAATCCTTTGCCGAGGAAGGGACCATCGCGAAGGAGCGCCACCTGAATTGTTCCGAGGCACCACCGGCAGCGTTGGGTGATGTAGCCGGAGAGACTTTCGGCCGAGAGGCCAACGCTCAAGCGCTCGTTCAGCCAGCGCGTCTTTAAGCCCTTTTGCAGCAGGCGATATGTCAGATGAATGTCTTCGGTGACCGTTTCTTGCGGCATGCCACCGATCATCGTCAGGGCGTCGCGGCGAACGACACAGGAAGTCCCGACGCAGAACGCTGTGCCCCAACCGTCTTTCGAAGGTTGCATGACATGGAAGAAGATGCGCTGGTCGTCGACCCAAGCCCTCGACGCCAGAAGATGATGCTGGACCGGGTCTGCATTGCAGTAGAATTGCGGCGTCTGGATGAGGCCGATATTAGTGTTGACGAACTGCCCGATCGTTCGGTTCAGGATCGCCCGCTGCGGCGCGAAATCCGCGTCAAGAATGAGAATGAAGGGTGCGTTGGTTTCCCTTGCTGATTGACGCACGCGTTGTTGATGTTGCCACCTTTCGCGCCAACATTGTCCTCTCGTCTGAGATAGCGAACGCCGTCGTCAAAACAATAATCCTCCAGCCAATCACGCCGTCCATCGTCAAGTACCCAGACTGTGAAGTTGCTGTAGTCGATGGCCTTTGCGGCAAGAATTGTTCGTTCAAGAATGGAGAGTTCTTCGTTGTATGTGCAAATAAAGACATCGACGGCAGGCTGTCGTTCAAGTCTTCCCAGAAGCGCCTCGCTGGCGTCTGCCGCGCCGCGATGATCGGTGCGTCGGAAGAAGAAAACGATCGACAAGACCGTGTAGAAGATCACGACGAGCTCGAAGGACAAATAGATCCGAGGCCAAATGGCATACGCGCTCCATTCGAAGTCCGGCAGAGTCTTTGTGAGGCGAAAGTAAGGGTAGTTCACCAGCATGACGATGAGGATCGCGCCGAAGATAATCCGGTCGATGCCCCGTCGGCTGTCAAGAAGCCAAGTGCATCCCAATATTAGGGAAATTGCAGGCACGGCGAACAGAATGGAGTCGGACAGGGTGACTAATTCCGGGGACATGGGGGCTCCTTGTCGCTCGATGTTTGACCTGCGCGGCCGACAAAGGGGTTGAGGTCAAGCGCAGCAAGAACTGTCCACCCCGTAGCGCCGATATGTGGGAGGCGATAATACTTGAAGTCGCCCGGCGACGAGTTCGGCCCCACCTGGAGTCCGGTTGAAAGTTGCTCGTTGACCGTCGCGTAAATCAGGTTGCCAGGTGTAATCTGCCCCTGGATCGTCTTGAGCAGGGGTTCGGCCTTTGCCTCTTGGCCGCTAAGGCGGAGCACGAGCGCGGCCTGCGCCGTCCCTTCGAGCCAGATCCCGTCGCGGTCGCTATTGAAGTCGAAGCCGCCATCCACCCCATGGTGAACTTCAGTCCATTCAATCACGCGATCGGCCTTCGCCTTGAAGTCTGGAACCGCGATCAGCGGCCAAAGCTCCGCGTCGAGGCCCGACATGGCGACATTCGGTGCGTTGCTGTCCGGTGCGCTACCAATAAAGAAGCGCCCTTCGCCCTCATTCCACATTGCCTTCAGAAACCGCAGAGCACTGTCGCCACGGTGTTGCCAATCCCCGCCGCTGTCGAGGCGGGCAAGCCAACTGTCCGCTGCATAGATATCCAGATTATGCTCGGTCGATTTCCACGTCATGCGCTCGGGCGTCGGCTCGTGGCCGAAGTAGCCTACATTTCGGGGATCAGCGGTGTTTCGATGAATCCAGCCATGATCTTGCGGGCGGCATCGAGATACGCGGGCTGGTCGGTTTCCTCGTAAGCCATCAGCAGCGCAAGTGCACCCCAAGCAGTACTGCCCGTCGCCGTGCCGACCTGATAACCATCCTCGATCCAGGAGTTGCTGGTGGCGTTCCAATATCCCGGAAGCAGCATGCCTTCCTTACCTGGAATCACAGGTCCCGACCGGTATGCGTTTCGCAATCGTCCATCGTGGCGGTCGGTTTCGAGCGCGAGCACAAGCGCGTCGGCGATCCGACGCGCCTCTGCTTTCCGCTGGCAGCCATAAAGGGCCATCAAGGCAACCGCATTGTCGTAGGTGAAGCCTGTATTTTCGAGTGCCGGGTGCAACGCCGATCCGCCATTGGCAGGCTCGAAGCTTCGAAGGACGAAGGGTTGCCCCGGCTCGCCGTTCATTTGGGCGGCCAGGCCGTCGCAGAGTGAGCAGGCAAGCTGCTTGCGCGCGGTCTCGTCAGCTAGCGCGGGATGCGCAAAGGGAAAAAAGGCCGCGCCGACAAGCGCAATCGCCAGGATCGGCCAGCACGGTATCCACCACTCCACACGCTTCATCGTGCCTCGCAATACGAATTTGAGATCGGCATGAGTGTTACTGAGCAGAGGTCGTGGCGTTCGCAGCACGCGGGCGAACGGTTTCGTCGAACAGCGCCGAAGCGGAGAGCCACTGCTCGATGAGAAGAGCGTGGCCACGGCAAGCTTCGAATATCGTGTGACGCGCGAGATCATCGTCTCCCCGAGCGAAACGATTGCGTCTTCGCCGACGTGACATCCGAAGAACTTGTCGTCGCTGCGTTGCGAGGCGCCTCCCTCGTCGGCCGCCGGCTCATCCATCTTGATCAGCACGTAGACTTCGTGGCCCTCGGCCTCGGGGAATTTCGCGAAGTATCGGTTTTCCGGACCGGAGTTGAAGTATCGGACAATCTTGTGAATGTGCCCGCTTCGCTTGACCCCGAGACTGCGAAAATTGACCATTGCAGGCATGCCAATCTCAAGCGACGCGACGTCTCGACTCCGATAGACCGCGGCCGCAAAGGCATCGTTGCAATCAAGCGATTTGGCAACCGGTTGGCCCTGCATGACAAAGTCGCCGAACGACGCGTCCACACTGACGATTTGGCCGTGGTGTTCCGCGATGACTTCCGCGGCACCAGTCTTGCCCAGGCGCCCCTCTTCACGTGAAACGAGGTTCTCGACCTGTTGCTTGCGCTCCGACATCTGATTGAGTTCAATGGTATCTTCAGCGATGTCGCCAGTAAGCTTCGATCGCTGCATCTCCAGCGTCAGAAGATTGGCGGCAACCGTGCCACCGGTATAGATATCGCGGCTAACCAGCGAGCGAACGATCTCGTTGCGTCGCAACTCGCCTCTTGCGGATTCGAGTTCATACTGCGCCCGCGTTCCGTTTCTGCCGTTGAGGTTCGATGCTCGCTTCCGACACCAGTCCCTTTTTCAGGAGTACCATCTGCCGCTGCAATAGCGCGTCCTGCTCTCTCAGCCGCGCCTCGTAGGTTTGGACCGTGGATTTCGCGTTGTCGATCACTGGACAATTCGCTGAGCACGCCGTCCTTCACATTGTCGATCTGGGCCTTGACCTTCTCCAACTGCGCGCTGCGTTCGGCAATGACGCTCGTCGTGTTGTTGAGTTTCTCCGCCCAGTCCAGCCGTTCGAGCCGAAGGCCCGTCAACGATGTTTGGTCTTGATTGGGGTTGGAAACCGTTGCCGTGACGTCGCCGAGATTGACGACCTGGCCAACCTGTAGCGAGATCTTGTCGACCCTGCCGTAGATTGGTGAGGCGATCATCTGAACCGGCGCGTTGATCACCGCACGCGTTGAAACGATAAAAACTGGTTGGGAATCATCGCCATTGCGATGATGAAGATAAGCATAAAGGCGAATGAGTAGCCTAGAATGCGGGATACAAAAAGTATCCTGTGATCGCGATGATCAAGTCCTGCAGTTTCGTCCTTCATTTTCTTCAATCCTGACGTTGTCACGATCTCAATGAACTGAAGGGCGTTTCCATAGTTATTTTGTTTTGTTTCTGTCTGCGCTTATAGCATCGGGGTTACTATCGGTAAAATGACATATTATTATTAAAAGGAGGTATTGATTGAACGTTGCGGTAAAGTCGCAGGAGTGGGCGGAGGCCGCAATCCTCTCAGGCAACTTCTTGTCAGCCAGGTATGCCAGCTTGACAGACGCCGCCATCTGTTGAAAGTCTCGGCTGTGCGCGGGTGTAGCTCAATGGTAGAGCAGCAGCTTCCCAAGCTGAATACGAGGGTTCGATTCCCTTCACCCGCTCCAAACCATCTGGCCAAAAGACTCCTGCCAACGCGCGCCGACCGTTCAGCTTCGCGCGGTACGACCATACATCTGCGCGGCGATTTTCAGCCCTTTTTGATACTTGCCTGGGTCGGATCCAATCTTCTCGGCTTGCTCGAGATTGTCCTTGAGATCGGCGACCTTGACCGGACGGGCGAGCGGGTTCCTCAAGGCCCGCATGACGAATTCGTCATCGTTCTCGTCGGGTCGTTTGGTCAATGCATCGACAGCATCGACGATCGTGGAACTGAAGCCCTGTTCCCGTAATCGATCCAGCGTCCAACCGGGTCCCTTTTCGACAACGTCGTGTAGGTACGCGACCACGCGCTCTTCTCCAGCCTCGACGGCATCAGCCACGCGTCTGCAATGCAGGAAATACGGTCCTCCGGTTTTGTCGGTCTGATCCGCGTGTGCCTTGAACGCGATCTTTGCCGCATTCAGCAGGTCTACGGCCGGTTGATCGTCGTGTTCATTGATCCATTGTCGCTGACCTGCGGTCATACCTTTCTTCCTCCGAGCTACCATTGGCCGGAGCGTTATTTTTCCGACCGCTCTAGGAGAATTCGCGCCTCTTCAAAACGGCGCTTCCGATCGCCGTCTGCCTCGTTCGGTGAATAGCACGTGCTCGATACGCAGAACCTCACGAGATGATGCGGCTTGTCCGTCTTGTCGAACTCGCATTCGAATGTGTCAGTCATGTCGGTCGGCGCGGTGCCTTCTCGCGTGGAATAGGTCATCCTCACGCCCGGCGGCTTCAATTCCGGAAAGGACTGAACGGTTCCGATCGCAAGCTTGTCCATCATGAAGAAGCCCTTGGCGACGGATTGACAGGTCGCCTCAAGGTCCCGCGACTGCGCGAATGCGGCGGCAGGAAACATGAGAAACAGGGATAGAACTAGGCCGCTTCGCAACTGCGTTGCCTCCGCCTGTTGATCGGGGAGGCCGACGAACCGGATCTCCTCCGCGCCATTAACGGTTGAAACATCCGAGAGTTCCTGTCGTTTCGTCGCTTAGGACCAAAGTCCTCGCGCCCTCGGACTGAAGTCCTAGAACGGAACGCTCGCCTCGATAATCGGTTCCCTTTGGAGTGCTGAACAAGTCTTTAGTCCCAAAAGGATATCGACTTGACCAACATGTTCGTCAGCCGTTGGAACAGGGGAGTTGCCGCTATGCCGACATTCTTCTTGCGCCTGATTGATAAGGAATGTGTCGAGGCGGGAGATCTCCGCTACGATTGCGCCTCGGCCGAGGACGCGATTGAGGAGGCACGCATTGCTCTTGCCGAACTTGCCCGCGAGGGACTGCCACGCGTACCAGGGGGTACGCTCGCGGTCGAGGTATTGAACGAATATCACTGCCCCATCAAGGAAGTAAGATTGCTAGTGCAGGAGATCGACAGGTCCCTGGGTCCTGCCACTAGGGTGCAATTGGCGAGAAGCCGCGAAGAAGGCCCATGGGGCGAGGATAGGCAACAACAGGGAGCGAAGGAGTAGCGACCCTCACCGTTAATACAAGTGATATCTCGTGATCCGACCTGGAAGGAACTTGGCCGACTGGCTGCAGGCAAAGGCCCAGCCCTTCCTCAGGAGAAGTGGCAAGTGCTGTTCGATTGCTCCGGGATGAGTTGCGGGTTCCTTCAACAAAAATTGCCTTGCGAGCATCGCGCGATCAGGGTAGCCGAGCATTGCAAGCCATCCTTCCGAGTTCAATGGATCCCCGCATAAAATGAGCCCGAAATTGCTTTATCGATTCATCGATTTGTTCAGTGCGTCCAAATCCAAGTATCGTGATCATATCGTGCCGTTCCCGATCGATTCACAGATCATCATATCTCAGGCCACGCATGGGGAAATTGTCGGCTTCTATACGTCAAGTTCGTTCTATGAGCATGAGGCTGCACGGATGGTCGCATCCGCTCAACGCCTTGGGTTGCCAGTTCACACAACCGCGGTGGATAGCACCGGCAGTTGGGTTCGCAACGCGGCGCTGAAGCCCACCTTTCTCCTCGATGCGCGTAGAAACCATCGCGGCCCGCTGCTCTACGTCGATGTGGACGCGGTGTTTCACCGAGATCCTTGGCCGGTTTTGACGAGCTACAACTGCGATCTAGCGGTCTATCGAGAAGCGGACCGGTTGATTTCCGCAACCATCCTGCTGAATGACACGCCGGCGACGTTGCGCCTGCTGGAAGTATGGAAAGAACGGTGCGACCAGGATCCCGACATATGGGATCAAGTCGTCCTGCAGGAAATTCTTGATGAAGATCGCGCAAGCGAGACACCGCAATATCAGGTCGGCGACCTTCCCTCTTCGTTTTGTTGGATCTTCGACCGGCTCTTAAACACAAAGGCCGAGGCGGTTTATATCGAGCAACTGCAGGCAAGTCGGCAGGCCAAGGCCAACGAGAAGCGAGGCCGCAACAAAATGCTCGAGCGGCGCAAGGAACGCATCGCAACGATCGAAACGATCCTCGCGCCTTTGATGGACGCAAAAACCGACGAACGACCGAAGCTTTAGCGCGGACGCTTGGCACATGGCTGAAGCTAGCTCCTTTTGTCTAAGCGCATGCGTCGTTGCGGAACACTCCCATGCCTCGGTCGTTTAGCCTCCAGTCCAACACACAAGGAGACGACCTCATGGATTGGAACCGCGTCGAAGGAAACTGGAAGCAGATGAAAGGCAAGATCAAGGAGCAGTGGGGCAAACTCACGGACGATGATCTTGATCAGATTGCCGGCAAGCGCGATCAGTTGGAGGGCAAAATCCAGGAGCGCTACGGCATCGCACGCGATCGCGCACGGCGCGATATCGATGACTGGTACGGCCATCAAACCTGGCATTGATCAGGGTAAGCCCGGAGAGACGGCTTCTCCGGGCCTCACACCACTAGCGTTCCTGCGGAAAGTCGATCTTCGTCATGAAGCCGCGCTCGACCAGTTGCTGCGGCCCTTCATAACGAATTGACTGATCGTAGCTGAAATCTATCTCCCCTTCGCGGTGAAGCACATTCATCATCTTCTGGTAGTGTTCGGAGGAGTTATAGTGCTGTTTACCCTCAGCCGCCTCGGTAATCTTCGCCTTGTAATTGGTGAAGAACTTGAAATGCAAAATGCCGCCCCAGACAGAGGGGAAATTGCGCTCGTAGGGCAGCGGTTGATGCGGACTGCTTCCGAAAAAGCATTTCCTGTCCCAGTAAATGACGGGGTACTTGATAAGCTCATTGCCCTCGGAGAATTTCCGACCTCTTGGTCCGCCCTTGATGCTGATGCCGCGCTTCGTGAGCATTGACACATAGCTGTTGCCATCAAGATAGCGCGAGAACTGCCATGGCCTGTCGACGAAAGACTGCCCTCCGGCGACTTCGCTCAGGTTGGGATACATATCCAACATCGGTGCCGCCATTCGGCGGAGGTTTGCGGCTTCAAGTGCGCGGATGAGTGAAGGCAATGGTCTTTCGAAGCAGTCGTCGTAGACAAGGAATTCGTCAGAATCGACGTTCAGGTACCATCGGTTGAAGCCGTACTCGGAGAAGAGGCGTTCTCGCCAATTCCGGCCACGCCTCGCTTGGCCATACCTCACCGGAGAAGTCCAGACGTCAATGTCCGGCTCGTTCAACAGCGCTTCTCTTGTCCCGTCGGTCGAGACGTCGTCGACACAGATGAACCGCGTCACACCCAGTTGGCGATAATGGTGAATGAAAGCATTGAGAAGAACGATGTCGTTATGCGTGACAAAAACAAGCGGCACATCGGTTGCCCCCAGGGGCCGGATCTCGCCGACGGGCGAAATGCTCACATCGGCCCGATTGCGCCGTTCACGACGAGTTACCCGAAATGTGTCGTAGGCCGTCCGGAGGCGATCCAGAAAGGAGCGCGTAAGGTCCGGCGCGCCGGATGGAAATGGGTAATTCATGAGAGGAACACAGGACTCCTAGAACCGGAAATATTACCACAGACCTGACATTCATCGGTACGGCACCACGGCAACTTCATCGATCAGGCCGATGTGCAGGGACACCAGATCCCCGCTGGTTTACTTCGTTGCCACGGAAATGCAACGACCCACGTTGCCAGCCTGTCTTGAGGGCTTGAGCACCAAGGGAGGATGCCCCCTAAGAAGTAAGCCGAAGAGAAATTACGATAGTTGACAATCTTCTAATAAACATAGTTAATTTTTAACTATTCTCCGATATCACGGGAACGCAGACGACCCTTGGTTGTTGTCGGCATGATCAGGAGGAGTTGCAGAATGCTTTTGAAGATTTTCACGGCAAAGCGCGAAATCCGGGACAATGGCGATACCGGCACATACGCCGACGGTTACCTTGCGCCTGAGGTAGCTCTTGCGTCTGCGCGCAATGACGATCGTGCATCCTACGAACGTGATTATGGTCGCGGCCGTAAGGTAGAGCAGGTTCCGCTGGGATTCGCCTGAGTTTCCTTTTTTCGTTTTGTCCCGGCGCGAGCTCGCGCCCTGCAGCGAAGCCATGGTCTGTTGCATGAAATCAGAAAACCGTAATCGAAAAGGGCGGCATCGAGCCGCCCTTCGTTTTTCTACCCTTGCTGAGATTAGAACTCTGTCCAGTCGGCGTCGTCGCCCGGGCTGGAAGGCGCACTACCGAATGCGCTTGCAAGTTTCTGCCCAAGTGCCCGAGCTGGCGAATTGGAGGGGCGCGTGACCCCTGGAGTGGCGATGCGGACTGTCGCCTTTCTGGCTGCGACCGGCGGTGCGGCCGGGCGCGGCGCGGAGTGGATCGGAGCGCTCTGCAGCGGCGCTGCGACAGCCGTCGCGCTGAAGCCGCCGGTGCCGGTGAGCTTGAACTGGTCGAGCAGATTGTTCAATGTCGCCGCTTCCGTTGCGAGCCTGTGGCTCGCAGCGGTGCTTTCCTCGACCATGGCCGCATTCTTTTGCGTTCCCTGGTCCATCGTATTCACGGCCGTATTGATCTCGTGCAGGCCGGTCGATTGTTCGCGGGCGGCTTCCGCAATCGCGTCGACATGCTGGTTGATCTCCTGAACCTCATGAACGATCGCATCGAGCGCCCTGCCGGTTTCGCCGACCAGCGAGACGCCCGTCTGGACATGGCCGCCGGATGTCGTGATCAGCGACTTGATCTCCCGGGCAGCGTTGGCGGAGCGCTGCGCGAGTTCGCGCACCTCCTGGGCAACGACGGCAAAGCCCTTGCCGGCCTCGCCGGCGCGGGCGGCTTCGACGCCGGCGTTGAGGGCAAGCAGGTTCGTCTGGAAGGCGATGTCATCGATGACGCCGATGATGTTGCCGATCTCTGCGGAGGACTGCTCGATCTTCTGCATCGCATTGACTGCCTTGCGCACGACCTGGCCGGACTTTTCCGCGCCTTCGCGCGTGCGCGCCACCAGCCCGCGTGCTTCCTCGGCGCGTCGTGCGGCATCTTTGACCGTGGTAGTAATTTCTTCGAGAGCAGCCGCCGTCTCTTCGACGGACGCTGCCTGCTGCTCCGTCCGCTTCGAAAGCTCGTCCGCCGAGGCGCGAATTTCGCTTGCACCGGCGGTGATGGCGCGGGCGTTCGCGCCGACCGTCTGCATCGTGTCGTTCAGCCTCAGGATCGAGTTGTTGAAATCCTGTCGCAGCGTGTCGAGGTCGCCGACGAAAACCGCGTCGATCCGTGATGCGAGGTCGCCGGCCGCCAGCCGGCGCAAGCCTTCGCCAAGTGCGCCGACGGCGCGCGAAAGGTCCGCCGCCTCGGTTGCGCGTTGCGCTTCGCGTTCACGGCGTTCACTGTCACCGAGATTGCGGCTCTTTTCGGCCTCGCCCTCAAGCCGGATACGATCGACGGCATTGTCGCGGAAGACGGCAACGGCGCCGGCCATCTGGCCGACCTCGTCGCGACGATCGAGACCGTCGATGGGGCTCTGTGTATCGCCCTGAGCGAGCTGTGTCATGCGGTCACGCAAACGGGCCATCGGGGCAGTGATCCCCGCTTGAGCAACCCATACGGCAAGGCAGAGCGCGCCCAGTACCGCGAGGCCGATCAGCGCGAAGCAGAGGGTGATGCGCTGGTTGACAGTCGCGGAGAGCGCGTCGCCGCCATCGTTGAGCAATGCCATCAGTGCATCATTGTTGGCGATCATTTTCGGAGTGACTGTGCTCAGCTTGGCGTTGAGCATGCTGGCTGCGAGCTGCGCGCCGGCGCTGTCCTGTGCCTTGGCTAGGTCGACGACCTTGCTGGAAAGCGCTTCCATCTCGCCGATGCCGACGAGAATGTCATCAATCGCTTGCTTGCGGCTCGGAACCAAAGCGGCCGCCTGTTCGAGGCGTTCGCGCGCTTGCGACATCTTGCTTGGCGTCGCGAGCGCCGTGTTGAAAGCGGGCGTGTCCGGTTTGAGGCCGGCGATCAGCGTCACCTGGAGCACGGCTGCGTTTGCCGAAGCGCTGGCGCGCGATGCCAGCATGGCGGCCAGCGCCTCGTGATCGATGAAGGCGCTGTAGGTGGCGTCGGCGCCGCGGAATTCGGTGATGACGTAAACGAGCCCCCCGAGCGCGATCGCCCCGAGAAGCGCGACGACGGATATGATCTTCGTCCGGATTTTGAGGTTCTTCAGCATGGATATGTCCAATCGCTTGATCCGGCCGATTGGGCGGCCGGCTATTGAAGCATTTTGAGATGCAGGGCATGTCGCAGGAAACGGCATGGTGGGATGCCCAAAAGGCTCGACATGCGCATCATGCATTCGGCCCGTGAGCCGGCGTCGTCCCGGCGAATAGAATGGGAGATTGCTTAATGTGCTCCTAACGCATGCGGCCTGTCCCCGGAAAAATTTCGACCCCGCCGCCAAAGGATGAGCAGTGCTAAGCGCGGCGCAACTTCTCACTGGTGCTGACCGGGACATGAGGCGTCTTGTCCCAGAAAAGGGCCTTCTCGGCAGCTCAAGAAGGGCACGCCACGCCGCGACTGAGATCATCAGCCAGTAGAGTGGGACATAGATCCAGCGCCAGCCAATGCTGCGTTTCTCTTCGCGCAGCATCACGACCCTGCCGAGCAGCAAAAAAAGCCCATAGCTTGCCGCCATATTGGCGAGATCGAGGAGGAGGAGCGCGCCTTCGCTGCTATCGGTGGGTGGAAAACCGAGGGCTAGGTAGCCGGCGGTAGTGATGAGAAGCATGATCAGCCAGGGATGGGTGAGCGAGGACAGTAGCATGCGGCCGATCAGCAACTGGAACATCAGGAAGCCGCCCGTGCCCATCTCGCGCAGGAGACGCGTCGGCTCTCGCATCATCACCAGCCATGTCTGCAACCAGCCTTTGAACCAGCGAGTCCGCTGGTTGAGCCAGACCCTGAATGTGGCCGGAGCGTCCTCATAGGTCGGGCAATCGATGACGCCGCACTTGTAGCCGAGCCTATGAAGCCGCATGCCAAGATCGGCATCCTCGTCACGTTATACGGGTCCCAACCGCCGCATTCCCTCAGAACCGCAACGCGCAAATGGTTGGAGGTGCCGCCGAGCGGAACCGGCATGCGCCGCCGAGTCAACATCGGCAGCAGCATGCGAAACAGCGCCGCATATTCCGACGCGAATGCCGCGGTGATCCAGGATGCCGCCCCGTTGGAAATCACGAGCGGCGCCTGAAGACACACGATGTCGTGAGGGCTTGTGGCAAACTGCGAATAGGCTGCACGCAATTGGTCGGGATGAGGATGATCTTCCACGTCGTAGATCACGACGAATTCGCCGCGGGCACCGGCCAGCGCATAGTTCAACGCTTTGGGTTTCGTACGCGGGTGGGCCGGCGGCACCTCGACGATCTCGAATTGCGGTCCAGGCCGCTCAGCCCTTAGAGCATCGATCGTCGCGTGATCGTCCGCCTCGCACACCAGCTTGATATCGAGTATCGAAGGTGGCCGTTCAGCCGGCTAAGGGACCTAACGAGTTGAGCCACGACGTCTGCCTCCCGATAGAGAGCAACAAAGGACGGTGTAGACCGGGAGATGGTCTGAAGGGGGCGGGTCCGGCTCCCGACACCTGTGGTCGAGAAGTGCTGCGGCACGGACAAGGATGACGGCCAGATAGAGCAGCGAGATCGCTGCGTGCAGGGCGACCAGCGTGAGCGTGCCGGTGGTGAGGGCGAAGGCAAATGCGCAGATGCCTGCGCCCGCGAGAAATCCCTGCTTGCCTGAAAGAACGATCCGCGCGCTGAAGCGCGCCTTGTCCTCGAAGAGGGTGCTGACGCTGCTACCGGCGCGCCACACCGCGGCCCGCAATGCTGCGGGCGTCGTGACGACGATGCTGTCGGCCAATCCCGGCTTCTTCTCGAATGTCTGCGAGAGTGCCGCGAGGTTCCGGGCCTCCGGCACAATCGCGAGCATGCATTTGCTAATATAGTTTAGCCGGATGCAGCGAGCCTGCAGGAGCTGGCTGTCGGGTGCCTTGTCGTCGTTGACAAGGGAACTGTCGATTGCCGAAAGAAAGGGAAGCCGAAGCCCGCGCCAGCGACGCGTAGTAGCTGTCGGCGTCGATGGAACCCCCTGCAAGGAGTTCCTGCTCGATGCTGGTGCCATTGCGGCGGGCGAGCAACATCGCCCGCGCGATGATCGGCTTGCCGATGCCGAGTTGCAGCAGAACCTCTGCTTCCTGCTAGTAGGAATCGTTGATCGTGCGCACCGTCGGCGGTGCGTCATGGCGTGTTGAACGATCATCCAGGCGCACGCGGTCATCGATCCCGGCCGGCGCATATTCCCCGATAGGCATGACTCTGATACACCGTTTCCAGAATGGCAGTGCATGCTTGTCCCCGAGGCCGATCATAATGATGCAATTTAAACTAGCATCCCTAAATCTTAAGGGACTATGCAGCTTTTGGCTGTTTCTGGTTGTGCTTTTTTGCCCGTTCTCGTTGTCGGCCCAGCAGGCAACGCCAAACTTGCCATTGCTTTTCGATTCCAGGGAGCGGCTTGCAAAGCCGGATCTTTCGTCGCTCGTGCGGCTGCGCTTCCTGACGACGATCGATTTTCCGCCGTTCAACTTTACGGATCAGAATGGCAAGTTGGCCGGTTTCAACATCGATCTTGCGCGCGAGATCTGTAACGAACTGGAGATTGCAAGCAAATGCCAGATCCAGGCGCTGCCGTTCGCCGACCTGAAAGTTGCGCTGGCGGCATCACAAGGCGACGCCGTGATCGCCGGTATTGCCGTGAGCGAAGAACTGCGGCAGCAGTTCGCCTTTTCGCGACCGTATCTGATGCTGCCCGCTCGCTTTGTTCGAAACTTGAAGGCTCCCATCAAGGGTGAAGATGCGGGCGCTCTCGCGGACCATTCGGTTGGCGTGGTCAAGGCGACGGCGCACGAAGCCATGCTGTCCGCCTATTTCCCGAAAGTGAAGGCCGTACCCTTCGACAGCAAGGATGCCCTTTTGGCGGCATTGAGAGACGGCAAGGTGGATGCCGCCTTCGCCGATTCTCTCCAGCTTTCGTTCTGGGTTTCGTCGCAGGCTTCGACGAAATGCTGCGCGCTGTTTGACGGGCCTTATCTCTCCGAGCAGTTTCTTGGCGAAGGCATGACGATCATGCTGCGCGAGAAGGACGATGTGCTGACGGCCGCGCTGGACCACGCCCTGGCAGCGCTCTCGCGCAGCGGCCGGCTGCAGGAAATCTATCTGCGCTATTTCCCTTACGGCTTGTATTAGCCCTTGCGGAAGCGTGCGATCGCACTGCGCTCGATGGCGGCGCAGGTCAACTTGTCGAGACCGAGGCGGTCACGCAGCAGGCTGAGAAGCCGTAGTTCTTCCGCCTTTACCGAGAGGTCGGCCGAGGCAACTTCGACAGCGAGCGCATAGGCCGTGTCGTAAAGGCGCGAAGGAAGGGTGTCCTTGACGATTTCAAGCACGATGTCGAGTCCCTCGGAGCCGGCCAGCAGTGCCGCGCAATCGCGCGCAACCGAAATCAGCTTCTCGTCGTCGAAATCACGGAAAACTGGCAGGAAACCGATCAGTTGGCCGATACGTTCCATCTCGCGATCGTTCATCGTGCTGTCGACGGCGGATGCCATAACCATCACGTAGATCAGTGCGTCATGGGCGGAAAGCGGCTTGCTCATATCTCGATGATCCCTCTGAAATGAGCCAAGAGTCTAGGAACTGACCGGCGACATTACAAGCCGTTGGGCGGCAGATCGGCAGGCAGATTCTCAAGGTTGCCGGTTTCTGCGACGCTGCGAGGGGCGTCACCATAGATGCCCTTGCCTGCCTGTCTTGCTGTCTCGCTGGCCTCGGTAAGCGCTGATCCTTTTTCTGCCTCTGCCCAGCCGTTTTCGACCAGCCACCGCGAAATGTCCTGCGTGCCGATCCGGCAGGC
The DNA here is from genome assembly GCF_002211365.1 of Rhizobium sp. R711. Lineage (GTDB taxonomy): Bacteria > Pseudomonadota > Alphaproteobacteria > Rhizobiales > Rhizobiaceae > Rhizobium. The sequence goes on from NZ_LOKZ01000001.1 coordinate 991,253, forward strand.
GGTCGTCACGGTGCCGGTCCAATCGGCGCCGTCGAGATCGCAGCGGACGGTTCTCAAGCGCAGAAACAGTCGCACATTGGTTTTTGCCAGCATTCCGCATGGCCATTCCCGGCCCTTGCTGTCGGTGCAAGTCTTGTCCGCCGCCGTGGGGGTGATGCCGGCAAGCCGTAGGCGGCGGTTGCCAAAGGCAAGGACGCCGGCGCTTTCGGCGATCGGACGAACGAGGTCCACGCCTCTGTTTTCGGCAGGCTTCGCCGGTCGCTGCGGCTTCACCGCCGCGATGCGTTCAAGTGGCTTGCCGTTGATAACAGCAGGATAGAACTGGCTGGCATCGTCGACGCGCCGGGCATGCATGCTGGCCTCGGGATTTGTCGTCGGTTGAGCAACTGGCGCGGGCGGCGGCGCGTGGATTTCCGTCGGAGCTGTCGTTTCCACCGGATCAATGGCCGAGCCAAGCATTTGTCCGCCCGCCGCGATCAGACCGGCGACCGTTCCGATTCCTGCAATAGCCGTCAGAATGGCCGCAGGACGCATGGAATATCTTCCTACTGACTGGCCCAGATGATACGGGCGATCCAATCGACGTCGGAAAGCTCGATCGTCCGGTTCGGATGTTCTGGATTGAGCGACATCAATTCGATCGATCGCGGGCTCTGGCGCCACAGCACCTTGGCCATGACCTCGCCTTCGCGGGTCTTGACGACGACGCGATCGTTGCGGCGAACCTGCGCGCCAGGCTCGACGATCAGCACGTCGCCGTCGCGGTAGAGCGGCATCATGCTCTCGCCCTGCACCTCGAGCGCGTAGACGCCCGCTTTCTGCGATGGCGCCGCAGGAAATTCCACGACATCCCAGCCTTGCCCGGCCGGAAAACCGCCATCATCAAAGAAACCGCCAGCTCCAGCCTGCGCAAAGCCGAGCAGTGGGATCGAGCTGCCCTGCGGCGGGAAGGCGCCGTCCGGAAGGCTGGAAAAACCGCCGGCCGGGCGCATGAAGGTCAGGAACTGCTCCATGCTGGCGCCCGTTGCATCCAGCACCTTGGCGATCGATTCCGTCGACGGCCAGCGCAACCGCCCATCGGCAGAAAGCCGCTTGGACTTGTTGAAGGAGGTTGGATCGAGCCCCGCCCGCCGGGCAAGACCGGATGGCGTCAGGTCATGCCGTTCGGCAAGCCTGTCGATCGCGCCCCAGATCTGCTCGTGTGACAGCATGTCGCCTGATTCCTGCGCGCCTGCGCCATCCTTTAACGACGAAATATTAACCGCAAGCCCAGTTGGAGTAAAGAGAAGAAAGGAATAAAATCCTGTCTCGCCTCAGGCGACCATGGCCATGTTGATTTTGCCGAGCTGGATCACCGCCTGCGTGCGGCTGTCGACATTGAGCTTGAGGAGGATCGCCGAAACATGCGCCTTGATCGTCGCCTCGGAAACGCCGAGCTCGTAGGCGATCTGCTTGTTGAGAAGGCCTTCCGCCAGCATTGTCAGCACACGGCTCTGCTGCGGCGTCAGCGTATGCAGCCGGTGGATCAGGTCGGCGACATCAGGGTCCTGCTCCTGCCCGCCGCGGTAGCTTTCGGGTGTGGCGATATCGCCGGCAAGGACCGTCTGGATGCCGCGGCGAATATCGTCGATCCCCGAGGATTTGGAGATGAAGCCCGATGCGCCGAGTTCCAGCGCGCGGCGGATCGTGGTGGTATCGTCAGTCGCGGAAATGATGACGATCGGCAGTCCGGCAAATTCGGAGCGCAGCGCCATCAAACCGGAAAAGCCGCTGACACCTGGCATCGAAAGATCAAGCAGCATCAGGTCTGCTTCAGGGTGCTTCCCGGCGGCCATCCGTGCCGCAGCAAAATCGCCGGCCTCGACGATAACAGGCTGGCCTTCCATGCCGATCACTGCCTGGCGTAGCGCATCCCGGAAAAGCGGATGGTCGTCGGCAATGATGATTGTCTGTTCCTGCATCGATAACTCCCTCCCAAGAGCTCGATCGCCGCGTCATGCCTCGCGCTCCCACGCGATACATCCCGCCATTCTGATATGACTATATCAAATCATGTCTTTTGCGGAAGGGCGTTGCGCTCCTCTTCGCTTTGGAATTCCTTGACTATCCCCATGAAGCTGCGCATCCAGCGCTCCATGATGCCGATCGAGCGGTTGATCTCCTCGTCGGAGGGCAGCGCCTTGTTGACGATGCTTTTGTTCTCCAGCGCCGTGACACGGGCCGAAAGCCGGTCGAGTTCCTGCTCATAGGCGGCGCGCTCATCGGCGGCCATCCGGCAGACCAGGGCGCCGTCCTTCTCCTCGCAAAGCGACATGGCGCCGGTCTGCTTGTCGAGGCGCACGAAGTGGTCACCGCTGCGCTCCAGCTGGAAGCGCGATGCGTCGGTTTCGGCCGCATGAACGCCGAGCGGCAGGAGAAGCGCGAAAAGGCCGATTGCGATATTGTTCATGGTTTCCTCCGGAAATCTCGGTGGCCACCGCATTTTTCACGGCGAGGCGTGGACATCGCCGCCGCTTTGCGGCAAAGCCCGGGAAAGACCAGCCATTCTGAGGCCATCATGACCCTGACACCCACGCTTTACAAGATCGTGACGGAAACGCTTTGGCAGGAGGCAAGGGCGGTCGGCGTTTTTCACGGCGCTCCGATAGACCTTACGGACGGCTACATCCACTTCTCGACCGCCACACAGGTCAGGCAGACGGCAGCACTCTACTTCGCCGGCCAGACCGGGCTCCTGCTCGTTGCCGTCGACAGCAGCAAGTTCGGCGACGAGCTCGTTTTCGAACCCTCGCGCGGCGGTGCTCTCTTTCCGCATCTCTATGCCGAACTGCCGCTTTCGGCCGTGTTGTGGGAGGCGCCGCTGCCGCTCGATGTCGCCGGCCAGCATATCTTTCCGGACCTTCAGCCATGATCGATCTTTTCAAGCACGCCGCCCGCAAGGGCCTGTTCCTCTTCGACCCCGAAACGGCGCACGGCATGTCGATTGCCGCACTGAAGGCGGGTGCTGTGCCGGCCTGCCGGATCGCGCCCGATCCGCGCCTGAGACAGAGCGTTGCCGGGCTCGATTTCATCAACCCGATCGGCATGGCGGCCGGTTATGACAAGAACGCAGAGGTGCCGGAGGCGTTGCTGAAGATCGGCTTCGGCTTCACCGAGATCGGCACCGTGACGCCGAAGCCGCAGCCCGGCAATCCGCGCCCGCGCATCTTCCGGCTGGTCGAGGACGAAGGCGTCATCAATCGCCTCGGCTTCAACAACGAGGGCCACGATGCCGCCTTGGCGCGTCTGTCGGCCATTCGCGGCAACGGCATCATCGGCGTCAACATCGGCGCCAACAAGGACAGCGAAGACCGCATCGGCGACTACGTCCTTGGCATTCGCCGGTTCTATTCCGTCGCCCGCTATTTTACCGCCAACATCTCATCACCGAACACGCCGGGCCTGCGCGATCTGCAGGCGCGGGAAAGCCTCGCCGCGCTCTTGTCGGCAGTGCTTGCCGCCCGCGACGCCGAAGCCGAGAAGGCAGGCAGAAAGATCCCGGTCTTCCTGAAGATCGCGCCAGATCTTACCGAAGAGGGGCTGGACGATATCGCCGCCGAAGCGCTGGCGCATGCCTTGGATGGCCTGATTGTCTCGAACACCACGCTTTCCCGTGAGGGCCTCAGGGACCGGCGCCAGGCCAAGGAGGCGGGCGGACTTTCCGGCAAGCCGCTGTTCGACAAGTCGACCGCGGTACTAGCGAAGATGCGCAAGCGCGTCGGCTCAGGCCTCCCGATCATCGGCGTCGGCGGCGTCTCGTCCGCGGAAACGGCGCTCGAGAAGATCAAGGCCGGTGCCGATCTCGTGCAGCTCTATTCCTGCATGGTTTATGAGGGGCCGGGCCTGCCGGGCACGATCGTTCGCGGTCTCTCGAAGCTGCTCGATCGCGAGCAGGTCAGATCCATCCGTGATCTCAGGGACACGAGGACGGATTACTGGGCGGCGCGGAACGTCTGATCCGCCCGCGGCCGCACGAGCATCGCCAGGAAGACACCGCGAAACAGCAGGAAGCCGTTCATCGCCAGCCATAGGCCATGATTGCCGAATAGCGGCACGAAGACGGCCAGCGCTATCAGATAGCCGGCAAACGACATGAGCATCCGGTTGCGCATGTCGATTGACCAGGTGGCGCCGATGAATACGCCGTCCATCAGGAAGGCCAAGGCGCCGGTTAGCCCGGTGACAGCCGCCCAGGGCAGGTAGGTTTCGGCCGCCTGCTGCACCTCCGGTGACGTCGTCAGCACGGAAATCAGCCATGGACCAGCCAACAGGAAGAATACCGAAATAATACCGGCGAGCCCGAAAGACCAGAGCGCCGTCAGCTTCAGACCGCGGTCGAACGCCGGCCGGTAGCGCGCGCCGATCGCCCGACCGGTGATTTGCTCGGCCGCGTTGGCAAGTGTATCCACGAGGCCAAGGAGGGGCGTCGTCATGAAGCCGAGCGTCATCGGGATCGCGATCGACAACACCAGCCGGTGCGTCACGTCGAATGCCAGCCTGTTCTGGTGACCGTGAGTATCCATGTCTGCCTCTGAGAGGCGAGGCGGAATCGCCTCAGCCGGAAAGCACCATGGCCCAGTAGGGGACGTTTTTGGAAGCGGAATTGCGCGCCATAGCAACGCCTAGGCCATTGTAACGACCGAGCATGTTCTCCAGGTGGTGCGGAGAGTTGATCCAGGCGGTCACGACGGAGGGAACCGACTGCTGGCCGGCTGCGATGTTTTCCGCGGCTGGCATCTGCACGCCGCTTGCCTTGACGCGCGGGCCGAAGCCGTCGCCGATGCCCATCACGTGCTTCATCTTGCCGGCCGATGCCATGCGCTTGGCCTGGAACATCGCCGCGTCCTTGGCCGCGGGATCCGCCGAAAGCGGCGGCAGTCCATTCTTGGCGCGCAACTGGTTGACCAGTGGCAATGCGTCGGCCGTTTCGTCTTCGCCGTCCGAAGGCGTGGAAGAGAACTTGGGCGCCGTGGTGCAGCTTGCAACGCCAGCAACCAGTACGAGGCCGGATATGTGCAGCAGGCCGCGCCGCGAGAGGATGAGAGAGGTCATATTATCGCCGATAGCTGAAGAGACGGATGATAAGGAAGACCGGGATCACGACGGTCGCGCCAAGCAGCAGATAATCACCGACGCGTCCCAAAGCGGCAAAGCCGCGATGCCAGACTTCCAGAACGAAATTGCGGAAGCCGTAGATGAAATCCAGCGGCGCCCAGCCGAACACGGCCATGATGAAGCCGACGATCAGCGATACGACCAAAAGCTTGACCAATGTGCGGCCGAGGGAATCGCCGAGAAACTTGTTCATCTGATCGGACATGCGCCATCTCCTGTTTATCCCTGAAATACGGGCGCGAATCGTCGCTCGCAAGCCTTTTTCAGGTCTGGCGTTCCCGCCTCTGAAATAGGACTTGAGTTTTTTTGTGGCCGCAGCCAAATGCGGGTCGATCCAACAGGTCTTCACCATGCAGCCCAACCAGTTCACTTCAGGCGATGTCATCGCCGACCGCCGTGCCGACTATGCCAAGATGCTCGACGAAAGCGGCGAGCCGGATGCGGCCGCCGAACTCATGGAACAGGCGCTGGAGCTGGTGCCGCGCTGGGCGGCCGGCTGGTATCGGCTGGGGGGCTACCGCGAGAAGGCAGGCAACAAGGTGGGCGCGATCGAGGCCTACAGGCAGACCTTAGAAGCAAGCCCGGTCGATATTTTCGGCGCCGAGCTTAAGCTAGCTCTGCTCGGCGATGTCGAGACGCCGAACCAGCCACCAAGCTGCTACGTCGAACGCCTCTTCGACGACTATGCCGATCGCTTCGAGACGTCGCTGATTGAGAAACTGGATTACAGCGTACCAGCCAAGCTTGCGGCACTCGTTGCGACGACCGGCAGGAGCTATGCGCTGGCCGTGGACCTTGGTTGCGGCACCGGCCTGCTGGGGCCGGAAATCCGTGAACGCGTTGCGCGCCTCGAGGGGTTTGACCTATCTCAGAACATGCTTGCCAAGGCCGCCGAGAAGCACGTCTACGATCATCTGGCACAAGCCGACCTGTCGCTGCCTCCTGAGGCGACGGGCCTCTTTGCCGAGGGCACGATGCATCGTGCCGCCCTCGTCACCGCCGCTGACGTTTTGATGTATCTCGGCAATCTCGAGAGTGTGTTCGAGGCTGTTTCAGCACTTGCTTTGCCGGGTGCCGATTTCGCTTTTTCCGTCGAGGACGCGGGCGAGGGGGATGGTTTCCACCTCGCGCAGTCATTGCGCTACACCCATTCCGAAAGCTACGTCCGCGCGCTCTGCGCCCACCTTGGCTTTGGGGTCGTCGCCGTCAGCAAGACGGCCATTCGCAAAGATGGCGCAAACATCATTTCAGGCATTCTGTTCCTTACGCGCAAGGCGGCATAGCGGAACGATTCTTGCGAAGTGATAATAGGTCAGCATTACTTACGTATTTCGCTTGATTGCACTGCAAAAACCACTGATAATGCTGGCTAATTCACTAGGAATGTCCTCAGGAGTTTGAGGCGTCCGACATCATTCATCAAGCACGTTTCGTCACGCTCGGGTCTTGCTCGGGCGCATTTGAACATGTCTGCCGTTTGGGGATCAAAAACAATGGCACAACTTTTCAACGCCCTCGGCTTCTGGAATACCAGCGCCAGCCGCCATACCCCGATCGAAGACGTTCAGGGGATTTTCTCTGGCAGCCTCGTTGCGGCGCTCGGGCTTTATGTTCTGGCCAGCGCCGGTCTGCTGACCGGCAGCACCGCCGGTATAGCGTTCCTGCTGCATTACGCCTTCGGAGTAAACTTCGGCCTCGCCTTCTTCCTGCTCAACCTGCCGTTCTTTTATCTCTCATGGACGCGGCTTGGCGTGGCCTTCACGATCAAGACCTTCATCGCCATCGGCCTGACATCTCTGATGACCAGCCTGCAGCCGAAGGTCATGGACATTTCCGCCATCCATCCGGCCTGGGCGGCGCTTCTCGGCGGGCTGTTGCTGGGCTTCGGCCTTCTGGCGCTCTATCGCCACCGTGCCAGCCTCGGCGGAGTCGGCATTCTCGGCATCTACATGCAGGAGCGCTTCGGCATCCGTGCCGGCCTCGTGCAGATGGCGATTGACCTCTGCGTGCTGGCCGCCGCCTTCTTCGTCGCCACACCGCCGGTGGTCTTCTATTCCGTGCTCGGCGCGGTGGTGCTCAACCTCTTCGTGGCTATCAACCACCGCGCCGATCGCTATATCGCGCTGTAAATACACTCCCTCTCCCCGTACCACGGGGAGAGGGGCTGCGATTGTCACGCAGCCTGCGCAGGCTTGTCGATCGGGTGCTGCGAGCGGAAGCCGACGGCGAGCCGGTTCCAGATATTGATCGTGCCGATGGCGACCGTGATTTTGGTGATCTCTTCTTCGGTGAAGTGGGCCTTCAGGGCTTCGAAATCGGCGTCCGGCGCGCCGGTTTCGGCGATGCGGGTGACGGCATCGACCCAGCCGAGCAGGGCGCGTTCCCTGGCGTCGTAGACCGGGGATTCCCGCCAGACGCACATCAGGTTGATCCACTGTTCGCTAAGCCCGTCGTGCCGGGCTTCCTTGACATGCATGTCGACGCAATAGGCGCAGCCATTGATCTGCGAGGCGCGCAGCTTGATCAGGTGGATGAAGCGGCGCTCGAGGCCAGATCCCTGAACATACTGCTCCAGTGCGGCGACAGCCTTGTACGCGTCCGGCGATGCCTTAGCGAAGTTGAAACGTGCTTGCATGATTCATTCTCCTTTGGTTTCGGGCTCAGCGAGCCGTTCTGCGTTCATTCATTTCAAGGAAGGCGCAGCCGCGGGCGGCGATCCCGCCGTCATCATCAGCAGCAAGCTGCGCCAGGATGTCGGCGATGCTGGTCTTGGCAAGTTCGGCGCGGTAGGCGCGCTCGGCCTTCAACATTGCCGCGCTGATCTGGCATGGTTTCGTGAAATAGCGTCCCGGCAGCTGGTTCGGTCCGCGCTGGCGGATCTCACTGCAACGGAACGCCGGCTCCGGCCCTTCGACCGCAATGACGATGTCGAGGAGGCTGATCTCTTCCGTCAGCTTCGCCAGCCGATACCCGCCCCTCGGTCCCGGAACCGTGTTCACGATGCCGGCGCCGGAGAGTGCCTGCAGATGCTTCAGAAGATAGCTGGTCGAGACGCCGTGGAATTCGGCCAGTGCGGCGGCTGAAAGCACGCCACCGTCTGACAGGCCGGCCAGCATCGCAACGCTGTGTATCGCCTGCTCGACACCATCACCCAGTTTCATCGGACATCTCCTCAATTCATGGATAAAAAATATCCATGATTTTTGGGTGTGTCAAGCGGCTATATGTGAAGGATCAAATGGAGGCCTGTTTTGTGGGTGCGGGGTTGTGAAGCGGCAAGGATTCGCTAAAGTTGTCTCTGTTGGGCAAAAACAATTCCAATAAGGGAACAGCAATGAGAAAGACCATTTTCCTGGCGGCCGCTGCCTTGCTTGCGGCGACGCACCTCGCCTCCGCCGAGGACACGATCCGCATCGCAACCGAGGGTGCCTATCCTCCCTTCAACTACGTCGAATCCGACGGCAGCCTGAAGGGCCTCGACGTCGACATGGCCAATGCGCTCTGTGAGGAGATGAAGGCCAAGTGCACGATCGTCGCGCAAGATTGGGACGGCATCATCCCGGGGCTTCTGGCCAAGAAGTATGATGCCATCATCGCGTCGATGAGCATTACCGACGAGCGCAAGAAGCAGATCGACTTCACGAACAAGTACTACACGACGCCGCTTGCGATCGCCGTGCCGAAGGATAGTCCGCTCAAGGGCGTCACGGTCGACGACATGAAGGGCAAGGTCGTCGGCGCGCAGGCTTCGACCACGCAGGCCGACTATGCCAACGACGTCTACGCCAAGGGTGGCGCTGAAGCGAAGATGTATCCGACGCAGGACGAAGCCGTGGCCGACCTCCAGAACGGCCGTATGGACGCGCTGATCTCCGACAAGTTCGTGGTGGTCGACTGGCTGAACAAGGCAGGCAAGGATTGCTGCAAGCTGCTCGGCGATGTCCCTGGCACGGAAACGCAGGCTGGCATCGGCATCCGCCAGGGCGAAACCGAGCTGAAGGAGCGCTTCAACAAGGCGATCGACGCGCTCGTCGCCAATGGGAAGTATCAGCAGATCACCAAGAAGTACTTCCCCTTCGACATCTATTGATCGCTCGTCGATCCAATCGCGCGGAGGCCGAAAGCCTCCGCGCCCTTTGACCAAGTCCATCCGATGAAAACAGATATTCTCGTTCTTGGTGCCGGCATTGTCGGCGTCGGCGCGGCCATTCATTTGCAGGATCGCGGCCGCTCCGTCGTGCTTGCCGATCGCGGCGAGCCGGGTGGTGGCACCAGCTACGGTAATGCCGGGCTGATCGAGCGTTCCTCCGTCGTCCCCTACGCCTTCCCGCGGCAGCTCGGCGCCATTGCCAAGTATGCGCTGAACGGCTCGTCGGATGTCCGTTACGATCCGACCTACCTTCCGCGCATCGCCGCATGGCTGGCGCGCTACTGGTGGCATTCCTCGCCGACCAATCTGGAGAAGGCGACGCGGGCGTTGCTGCCGTTGATCGAAGCCAGCGTCACCGAGCACGACAAGCTGATTGGCCGGGCCGGCGCATCGGACCTCATCCGTGCACGCGGCTGGGTGTCGTTCTACAGGAACCCGCGGCGTTTCGAGGCCGCGCGTGCGGAGGCCGAAAGCCTCTCCGCTCATGGTCTGGCTATCCGCATTCTCGACGCCCGCGAGTTTCTGGCGCTGGAACCCGCTTTCTCCGCGAGCGGCCGCATCGCCGGCGGCGTCCACTGGCTCGACCCGAAGACCGTGACCGACCCACAGGCGCTGACGGCGGCCTATGCAAACCTCTTCACGACTGCTGGCGGCAAGATTGTTCGCGCCGACGCATCCGCTCTGCGCGAGGAGAAGAGTGGCTGGTCGATTGCCACCGCCGATGGCGAGATCATCGAAGCAGGCGAGGTTGTCGTCGCCCTCGGACCGCAATCCGGTCTGATCTTCCGCAAGCTCGGCTATTCCTTGCCGCTGGCGGTCAAGCGCGGCTACCACCGGCATTATGCGCAGCGGGAGGGCCAGCCGCTCGATCATTCCGTGGTCGACGAGGAAGCCGGCTACGTGCTGGCGCCGATGGCGCGCGGCATCCGGCTGACGACGGGCATCGAATTCGCCGCGCCCGATGCGCCGCCGAATACCATCCAACTCCGCCGCGATGAGAAACATGCCCGCGCGCTGTTTCCGCTCGGCGAGCCGGTAGAGGCGACGCCCTGGCTGGGTCTGCGTCCCTGTCTGCCTGACATGCGCCCGGTGATCGGCCCGGCGCCGCGCCATCGCGGCCTTTGGTTCAATTTCGGCCACGCCCATCACGGCCTGACGCTTGGCCCGGCATGTGGCCGGCTGCTGGCCGAGCAGATGGCAGGCAACGACACTTTCGCCGATCCCAAGCCCTTCCATCCGCATCGCTTTCTCTAGTTCGCGGGCCCGCCATTCTATTTCGGTTCCCGGTGCACTACCTTTAGCGCCGTGGACCAGATCGATTCCGAAGCCCGCGTTGTCCTGCCTCCGCCTTTCACCCGCTGGTTCGCGGACAAGGGATGGCGCCCGCGCGCCCATCAGCTGGAATTGTTGGCCCGCGCCGAGGCGGGCGAAAGCACACTGCTGATCGCGCCGACCGGCGCCGGCAAGACGCTCGCCGGCTTCCTGCCGTCGCTGACCGATCTGACCCGCCGCGGCAGGATTCCGCCGGGCTCCGCCTTCACAGGCATTCATACGCTCTACATCTCGCCACTGAAGGCGCTTGCCGTCGATATCGAGCGGAACCTGATGAAACCGGTGGAAGAAATGGGTTTGCCGGTGACGGTCGAGAACCGCACCGGTGACACACCTGTTGCCAAACGCCAGCGCCAGAAGCTGAATCCGCCCGATATTCTGCTGACCACCCCGGAGCAGGTGGCCCTGCTGCTCGCAAATCGCGAGGCGGAGCGCTTCTTCAAGGATCTCAAATACATCGTCTTCGACGAATTGCATTCGCTCGTTACCTCGAAGCGCGGCCACATGCTCTCGCTCGGCCTTGCCCGCCTGCGCCGGCTGGCGCCCGCCTTGCAGACGATCGGCCTTTCGGCCACCGTCTCCGACCCGATGGACCTGCAGAAATGGCTGGTCGCGCAGCGGGAAGGCGAGGATCACCACGCCGGATTGGTCATCGTCGAAGGCGGCGCCAAGCCTGACATTTCGATCCTGTCGACCGAGGAACACATCCCCTGGTCGGGCCATTCGGCGAAATACGCGATCCCCGACGTCTACAAGCAACTTCTCGACCACCGCACGACGCTGCTCTTCGTCAACACCCGGTCGCAGGCCGAGATGCTGTTTCAGGAACTCTGGACTGTCAACGAGGAGAACCTGCCGATCGCGCTGCATCACGGCTCGCTCGATGTCGGGCAGCGACGCAAGGTGGAGGTCGCGATGGCGGCAAACCGTCTGCGCGCTGTCGTTGCTACCTCTACGCTCGACCTCGGCATCGATTGGGGCGATGTCGATCTCGTCGTCCATGTCGGCGCGCCGAAGGGCGCCTCGCGGCTTGCCCAGCGCATCGGCCGCGCCAACCACCGCATGGACGAGCCCTCGAAGGCGATCCTCGTGCCCGCCAATCGCTTCGAGGTGATGGAATGTCAGGCAGCACTCGACGCGAACTATATCGGCGCGCAGGATACGCCGCCGGTCGGGAAGGGCGCGCTCGATGCGCTGGCGCAGCATGTGCTCGGCATGGCCTGCGCCGAACCCTTCGACATGCTGGAACTCTACGACGAGATATCAAGCGCCTCGCCATACGCCGATCTCTCCTGGGAGACCTACGAGCGCGTCGTCGATTTCGTCGCAACGGGCGGCTACGCGTTGCGTACCTATGAGCGCTACGCCCGGATCCGCAAGACCAAGGAGGGACGTTGGCGTGTTTCCAATCCGCAGGTCGCGCAGCAATACCGGCTGAATCTCGGCACCATCGTCGAGAGTCCGATGCTCAATCTGCGCATGGTCAAACGCGGCGAAGGCGGCCGGATCGGTCGCGGTGGCGCGACGCTGGGCAAGGTCGAGGAATATTTCCTCGAGCAGCTCTCACCCGGTGACACCTTCATCTTCGCCGGCAAGGTGCTCCGCTTCGAGGGCATCCGCGAGAACGAGGCGCTCGCCTCGCAGGCCTTCTCGATGGATCCGAAGATCCCATCCTATGCCGGCGGCAAGTTTCCTCTTTCCACCTATCTGGCGGACCAGGTGCGCTCGATGATCGCCGATCCCGATCGCTGGCGCCGCCTGCCGGAGCAGGTGCGCGACTGGCTGGCGATCCAGCAGGAAAAGTCGATGCTGCCGAAGCGCGACGAACTGCTGATCGAAACCTTCCCACGCGGCAGCCGCTGCTACATGGTCATTTATCCCTTCGAGGGGCGGCTGGCGCACCAGACGCTCGGCATGCTGTTGACGCGGCGGCTCGAGCGGGCCGGCGCCAAGCCCCTCGGCTTCGTCGCGACGGACTATTCGCTCGGTATCTGGGGCTTCGAAGACATGGGGCTGATGATCCGCAACGGCCGGCTCAGCCTCGCTGATCTCTTCGACGAGGACATGCTGGGCGACGATCTCGAAAGCTGGCTCGCGGAATCCTTCCTTTTGAAGCGCACCTTCCGCAACTGCGCCGTGATTGCAGGCTTGATCGAGCGCCGTCACCCGGGCAAGGAAAAAACCGGGCGACAGGTCACGGTCTCGGCCGATCTGATCTATGATGTGCTCAGAACCCACGAGCCGGATCACATCCTCCTGCAAGCGACGCGGCAGGATGCGGCAACCGGGCTTTTGGATATCTCCCGGCTTGGCGATATGCTCAGGCGAATCAAGGGCCACATCACGCATCGTGCGCTCGACCACATCTCGCCGCTGGCGGTGCCGGTCATGCTGGAGATCGGCAAGGAGCCGGTGCATGGCGAGGCCCACGATGCGGTGCTGGCGGAAGCCGCAGATGACTTGATTGCGGAAGCGATGGCGTGAAGACGATTTAACGGCGAAAGCCGGCGTGACACTGGGTTTGCGTTTGGATCCTCGGGCAATCGAACAAAAGGAACCGACGGCAACACGCCGCCCGCACACTGGAAAGATACGAGACGTGATGAACCGCTTGGCGCTCGCGCGTGAACTGAACGGACTGGCCGCGCTACCGGGCGTCGAGACCTCCGTGCATGGCGTCGCCGCTGTTTGCGATCCGCTCGGCGCGCTCTACATGCCCGATGCCGGCATTCTCGTCGTTTCCGATTTGCATCTCGAGAAGGGCGCGGCGTTCGCCCGCCGCGGCATGATGTTGCCGCCCTACGACACGCTGGCAACACTGACCGTGCTTTCGGCCGTCATCACCCGCTACGACCCGAAGCTGGTGGTGTCGCTCGGCGATAGTTTCCACGACCGCGTCGGCTCGGCGCATCTGCCCGAGGCATTCCGCAGCCTGATTGCCGAAATGGCGCGCGGTCGCGAATGGATCTGGATCAACGGCAACCACGATCCGGATGGCACAGTCGACCTGCCGGGCACATCTGCCGATGAAATGCATTATGGCGGCCTGACCTTCCGCCACGAGCCGAAAGGCGGCCTGCAGAAAGGCGAGATCGCGGGACACCTGCATCCAGCCGCAACCGTGCGGCGCCGCGAAAAATCGGTCCGCCGCCCGTGCTTTGCCACCGACGGCGCCCGCTTGCTGATGCCTGCATTCGGCGTCATGACCGGCGGCCTCGACCTTCGCCACAAGGCGATGAGAGGTCTGTTCGATCACACCGCGCTGATTGCCCATCTCCTCGGGCGTGATCGGATCTACTCCGTCAGATTTTGCAACCTCGTGGGCTAAACACCCATAGGCTGCCGGCCGTCTTCACCTCAGTCACCGAAATAGTAGAGAGGCTGGCGCGTCAGCTCGCCGCGGCCGAGATGGCCGTACACATCGTTTCCCAGGATCCAGAACGAAATCGCCTGGGTCTTCAGGCTGAAGATATAGTCGCCGGAGATCCAGTGCTCCGCCTTGCTGCCAGAAAGCGCATAGAGATAGTCGCCAACCTCATACATGACGGCTTGGTGCGAGCTGTAGTCGTATAAGTAGCGCTCGGCCATCTATTCTCCTGATTCTATGTCAGAAGGAATCCCACGATAAGTCTTATAGTGTCAAACAATACTGTCGCTATGTGCCGATCAACCCAATTTTTTCTCGTACTGGGCTGTTACATACGACTTTTACTAGGTTTCAGTTCGCTCCGAAGAGTTTAGTTGCATTCCTGCAGCTGCCGCTGATAGGTCACTGCCATGTTGTTGAACCGCTGCGCCGTCTTCTGCAATTGCGCATTCGAGCGCCAGTCGCCGCGCATATAGCCTTTCGGGCCGGAATAGTAGGCGAGGTAGAGGTTGTAGGCATCGTTCAGCGGGATGCCCGTCAACTGGCTGTTTTGTGAATGGTACCAGCCGATGAAGTCGATCGCATCGGCGAAGTTGGTGCGGCGCGCCGCCCAGCTGCCGGTGGCGGATTGATAGTGATCCCAGGTGCCGTCGAGCGCCTGCGAATAGCCGTAGGCGGTGGATGGGCGCGTCCAGGGAATAAAGCCGAACAGCTTGGTGCGCGGCGGTCGCGCATAAGGCTGGAAGCCGGACTCGGTGTACATAGTCGCCATCAGGATCGGAACCGGAACCCCATATTTGCGCTCGGTCTTTTCCGCCGCGTGCTGCCAGCTCGTGAAAAGCCCGTCGCGCTGGTCGAAAACGGCGCAGATGTTTCGGGTCTGTTTGGGAGCCGTCGCGCAGCCGGCAACAAGTGCCAGAAGCACGAGAACGGGGAGGGCACGGATACGCATTACAAGGAACCTCTCGTTTCCGAGAGATTACTAACTCGTAAATATTAACGAGCGGTTTTTAGTCGATGCGAGTTGCCGCAGCAAATGGCGACAGGGGCCAGTCCATTTATGAGAGCAGCTTTTCCATCCGGAAATTGGCCAGCGTCTGTCCGCGCTTCTCGACGCTTTGTCGTGCCAACACGACGAAACCTCGCCGTTCGAAGAAGGGCCTGGCCGTCAGGCTTGCTTCGGTAGAGATGCGTTTGAGGCCGAGTTTCTGAGCTTCTGCCTCTATCCTTTGCAGCAGCGTACTCGCCGCACCGATCCCTTGATGGTCGGGGTGAACGAACATCATGTCCAGATGCCCGTCGGGCTCCAGGTCGGCAAAGCCAATCGGCAAATCCTGCACTTCGGCAATCCAGGTTGGCCGGCTTGCCCGGCGCTCCGTCCAGACCTGTCGGTCGTCTACCCTAGCCCAGGCTTCGATCTGCGCCGGCGTGTAGTCCCGGGATGCAACCTCGCGGATCGCGCGGAGGAAAATCTCCGCCGCATTATCGCAGTCTGCCGGCACATAGCGTCGCAAGGTTAGCATGGTCGCATGCATCCGTTTCGCTGGCTGGATGATCTACACTCTTTGGGAAATGCTGTAACGCGATTCAGGTTGCCAAATTGCTTGGTACGGAGGACACAGCGCAGTCCCTGTGTCCCTTGCGTGTGGCCCGAAGGCATCTATTGTCGACTAATGCCTGAGCGGTTGGGAGTATGTGATGTCGGCAGTGCCTTTCTCGAAAATTTCGACGCCGCTCAATGCGCTGCTCGCTGCAATCGGTCTCTTGGTCGTTGCCGCGTTGACGACGCAGGGCCTTGCTGAACAGGAGAGGCTCGCCTTTGAGCTGCTACTTGCGGCAATTTGGCTGGCCTATGTCCTTCAATTGAGCGGCACATTGCTTTCACGGCGACACCGCCTGTCGGACGGGATGCTGGCCCTTTTGATTGATTTGCTCGCGGTTCTGGTTCCAGCTGCTGCATTCTTGTTCGTCGGGTCCCGTGATCGAAACCTCTTTTGCGCCATTTGGCTTCTCAAGCCATTGCGGGATTCGACCTTCTTCAGGCTGCTGGCAAAGGTGGTCGCGAACGAATCGCGCAATCTGCTTGGTGTGACGTCGGTGTTCGGTATCGTTCTCTTTGGCGCCGCGCTGGCCGGTTACGTCATCGAGCGAGATGTCCAGCCGGATAAGTTCGGCAGCATCCCGCAGGCGATGTGGTGGGCGGTCGTGACGCTGTCGACGACCGGCTATGGCGACGAGATCCCGCAGAGCCTCGCAGGTCGAGTTCTTGCCGGATTGGTGATGATGAGCGGGATCGGCATTTTTGCGCTTTGGGCCGGCATCCTCGCCACCGGCTTCTACGAAGAGGTTCGCCGCCAGGACTTCGTTCGCAACTGGCAATTGGTCGCCGCCGTACCCCTGTTCCAGAAGCTTGGCTCCGCGGCACTGATCGAGATCGTTCGGGCGTTGCGACCGCGCATTGTCCCCGCCGGTGCTGTGATCTGTCGCAAGGGCGATGTTGGCGATCAGATGTTTTTCATCGTTGAGGGGCGGGTCAGCGTGGCGACACCCGACCGTCCGGTGGAACTCGGTGCCGGAAGCTTTTTCGGCGAGATGGCGCTCATCAGTGGCGAACCGCGCTCAGCGACGGTCAGCGCAGCAACGGAGGTGTCGCTGCTGTCGCTCTACGCGGTGGACTTCCAGATGCTGTCGAGCAGTAGTCCGGAGATCGCGGAGACCATCCGCAAGACGGCGCTGGAGCGACGGGGCGGGATGCCGAAGGATTGATTCAAGCCTGGGGGATGGCTGCGGCTTGCCGCAGCCGGCGGCGTTACGCCGTGGCCGGCTCATAGCGCAGGATAACTGCGCCGGCCGCGGTCGTCGCGCTGTCGAGTAGCTTCAGTGGAAGCCGCTGCTTGGCCGGTTTGAAATGCGGATTGCCGCCGCCGAGGATGATAGGCACAAGGCAGATGCGGATTTCATCCACCAGTCCTTCCTTCAGGAGTGAATCCGCCAGTTCGGCGCTGCCGAAAATGAAGATCGACTTGCCGGTTTCGGCCTTCAGCTTCTTGAGTTCCGAGACGGGTTCACTCACGACGCGGGTATTGTTCCAGTCGGCTGTCGTCATCGACCTCGAGACGGCTATCTTGGCAATGCCGTTCATATAGGTCTTGATCTTCTCGCCTTCCTCGTCCGTGGCCGTCGGCCAATAGGCGGCCATACCCTCATATGTCTTGCGGCCGAAGATGAGCAGGTCGCCCTCTTCGCCAAGACGCTCGGAGTACTGTTGCAGTTCGGGACCCCAGACAAGAGTGTGAAAATCGATATCCCAAGGCTTCGTGCCTTCGAAATAGCCGTCAAGCGTCATCAGATTCCAAACGATAAGCTTTCTCATCCCTTCGTCCTCTCTCGAAACTGATTGCAATTAGCAACTGGTTGAAAGCTAGATCGACCGGTGGCAAAATGCAAGCAGTTTCTTGGAAGGTGCTAATGGACGACGCTCACCGCTCCGGCTGCCCGATCAATCTGACGCTCGAGGTTCTCGGCGATCGCTGGAGCCTGATTGTCATCCGCGACATCATGTTCGGCAATCGACGCCATTTCCGCGAACTGCTGCAGAATTCGGAGGAGAGGATTGCCTCGAACATTCTGGCCGATCGCTTGCGTCGCTTGGTCGACAGAGGATTGCTGACCCGTGAGGACGATCCAAGCCATAAGCAGAAGGCAATCTACAGTCTGACCGAAATGGCGATCCAGCTGGTGCCGATCTTCGCGCATATGGGGGCCTGGGGCAGACGACATCTCCCAGTTTCCGAGGAGCTTTCCATCCGGGCCGAGCTTCTGGAGACCGGAGGTGCAGAGCTCTGGGACGCTTTCATGGACGAGTTGCGCGCCAAGCATCTAGGCAAGAAGCTGGCCGCTGGAACGCCGTCCGTGCTCGCACGCCTGACCGAAGCCTATCTCGATGTCGTGGCCCGCAAGGTGAAATCGGCCTGACTAATCCTTGCGGAACACCACGCTGGCGCCCCAGCCGGTGATCAGCGCCAGGAAGACAGAGAGCAGGCCGTAGGCGATCGGCTGCGCGTGCGCCGCGTCGGTAATCATTTGCTCGATCCCGGTCTTGATAACGCGCAGCGGAACCGACTTCTCAGTGACGAAGCTACCACTCTTGAAGAGATAGGCGCGTACGGTGTGCACCCCGTTCGGAATGTTTGCCGGTAGTCGCAGACTTGCCTTGAAGAGGCTGGAACTGACGAAACGCACACCGCTCGGGTCGCGATCGTAGAGCCCCCCGTTTTCCTGCAGCCGGCGAAAGGCCTGCCGAAACTCGCCGAGATTGCTGGCATTGCCGACGAAGCCGACCGGTGTCAGCGGAATATGGTCGATTCCGATCCCCATATCCGTCAGGTCGAGCGGCGTGGTGATATCATCCAGCATGCGCGAACTCGACATCGAATAGGAGTGTGGCACAGCCTCGAAGGTCATCGAGCGCGTATTGACCCAAATGCCGAACACGCGCTCCTTCCGGCGCACTGTCGCATTTTCCCGTGGCCCCTCAAGAACAACGACCACATCATACTGGCCGATCGCCAAAAGCAGGCTGTCGGTGTTGGTCACGGCTCCAAAGATCGTCAGATCCGCGCCGCGGAAATCCGAGGTGATGGCGATTTCGCTGGTGGATGTACCGATCTCAAGCCCTTCGGCGGTCGCTTGTGTAGCCTGGCCCGGGAGCAGCATCTGCGCGGTCGCGATACCAGGTAGCATCGTGGCGCAGAACAGCAGAGCGGCGAGGAAGCGGCGCATCAATTAGCTCCCATGACCACGGAATAGACATCCGCCGGCGTTACGACGAGCGCAATGGCAAGGCGAAGGCCAACGGCGAGTACGAGAAGCCCGAGCAGCGCACGCAGTTGCTCGCCGCGCAGCTTCTGTCCCACACGCACGCCATATTGTGCGCCGACCACGCCGGCAATCATCAGGATGAACGCGAGCACGATATCGACCGAGAAGTTGGTGGCGGCTTGTACGACCGTTGTATAGGCGGTCACGAAGATGATCTGGAACAGCGATGTACCAACAACCACGTTCGTCGGGATGCGCAGGAGATAGATCATCGCCGGCACCATGATGAAGCCGCCGCCGACGCCCATGACCGACGTCAGGATGCCGATGCCGAAGCCAAGGGCAACGACAGGGATCACGCTCAGGAAGATCTTCGACTTCTTGAACCGCATCTTGAGCGGTAGCTTGTGCACCCAATGATGATGGCCGGGGCGTCGTGGTGTCGGCGGCACGTTCTTCGCCGCTCGGCGCATGGCATTGATGCTTTCGAGCAGCATGAGCCCGCCAACCATGCCGAGAAAGATGACGTATAGCAGCGAGATGATAAGATCGAGCTGGCCGATTTGCCTGAGCAGCGAGAAGATCCAGATGCCGACCGTCGCGCCGGTCAGACCGCCGATGAGCAGCACGGTTCCGAGTTTCACGTCGAGCGTTCCGCGCCGGAAATGCGTGATGGCACCCGATATGGAGGAGGCGACAACCTGGTTGGCGCCGGTGGCGACGGCGACGACCGGTGGGATGTTGTAGAAGATCAGCAGCGGCGTGATCAGGAAGCCGCCGCCGACACCGAACATTCCGGAGAGAAAGCCGACGGCTGCCCCCATGCCGAGAATGATGAAGATGTTCACCGACAATTCTGCGATAGGCAGATAGATTGTCACAGCAGACCCCGATCTATGAACTGCCCCCGCAGGCAGGCGTTCCTACATCCCGTTCGAATGGCGCATCATACGGTGAAATCGTTGCCAGAGGATTTCGATACGCGACGTGCAATCCGCTCGATAGTGTGATCACTCTCGAATATTCAGGCTTTTTTTGGGTTTTATGACAGACCTTTAGAGAGGTGAGCCCGATCCATCGTTATGCTTGATCCGTTGCAGTTGAACGTGACGCACCTGCCAACTAGGGTCGACACGGCATGATCCGGGGGATTCGCGTGAAGGCAGGATTGGTTCGTTGGTTGTTGGCTGCTTCGGTCTTGCAGCCGATCGCAGCAAGGGCGGAATGGCAACCGGTTGAACAGGTGCAGACATATGCGGTGACCGGCAGTTCCGGTGCGGCGCTCTACGATTCCATCGGCGAGCACGGTCCCGAGCTTGGCGGCGGTCGCGCGGTGGCGCATACGACGTTTAAGCTGACTTGGACCAGAAAATACGAGCGCCGGGGAAACGCCTGCGTACTTGCCGTGGCGCGGCCGAAGCTGATTATCACCTATACACTGCCGAAGCCCGCCACAAAGCTTCCCACGGCCACGCAGGCAAGCTGGGCGACTTTCATTGCCGGAATTGAAACGCATGAGCGGGTGCACGGCGACTATATCAAGGAAATGGTCAGGGACATCGAGGCGATGAGCATCGGTTTTTCCGCCGACGATGACCCTGACTGCAGCAAGATCCGGGTCGAACTCACGAAGCGGCTTGGCGAACTTTCCGCGCGACAGCGACAGCAGGGGCGCGATTTCGACAAGCTGGAGATGAGCGAGGGTGGCAATATCCGCCGTCTCGTCCTGCAGCTGGTGAACGGCCCCTGAGGGCCGTTCGAACCTAGGCCGGATTAGCCCAAGGCGGCAGCAGCGACCGGAGCCAGGTGCGGCCAGACTTCCAGGGTGCCGCGATAGATCATGTTCAGCGCCACATAGATGATGATGGCCAGACCAAGATAAGCGATCCAGTGGTAGCGGTTGAGCAGGCGTGCGATGAAGTTCGCCGCGATCCCCATCATGGCGATCGACAGGATCAGGCCGATGACAAGGATCGTCGGGTGCTCGCGGGCGGCCCCTGCGACGGCAAGCACGTTGTCGAGCGACATCGACACGTCGGCGATGACGATCTGGCTGGCTGCCTGGAAGAAGGTCTTCTTCGGTGCCGCCGCGCCGCCCTCGGCACCATCTGCTTCGCCGCTGCTGCCGTTGCGCAGATCGCGCCACATCTTCCAGCAGACCCAGAGCAGGAGAATACCACCGGCCAGCAGCAGGCCGATGATCTCGAGAAGCTGGACGGTGACGCTGGCAAGCGCGATGCGCAGCACGGTGGCAGCAAGAATACCGACGAGAATCGCCTTCTTGCGCTGGTCGGCCGGCAGCCCGGCTGCGGCAAGGCCGATGACTACGGCGTTGTCGCCGGCGAGCACGAGGTCGATGAGAACGACCTGCAGAAGTGCCAGCAAGCCGGCCGAAGTGAAGATTTCCATGATGTGACAATCCCTGACATATGCAAAACGCCCCCCGGCGTGCTGACAACGCATAAATGATCGCTGATCGGCTGATCAAGTGGCGTGGGCGCATTGCGGAAAAGTTCTGCCGGCCGTTGCAGTTCCGTCCAGCCGACAAACGCCCTTCATTTTCCTGACTTAAGCTTCTTTGCACGGGCCGGGATTGGCCATGACGCGGCGAACGTGCTAGCGAGAGCCGCAAAACGCCCCGGCCCGCATGGTCGAGGGGCATAGCAACGCTTTCGGACTCCACGCAGACATGATTCGCATCGAGAATATCAGCAAGCAAAACAGCCACCGGATCCTCTTTATCGAGGCCTCCGCAGCCCTCAACAAAGGCGAGAAGATTGGTCTCGTCGGCCCGAACGGCGCCGGCAAGACGACGCTCTTTCGCATGATCACGGGGCAGGAGCAGCCCGACGAAGGCCAAGTCGCCGCCGAAAAGGGTGTGACGATCGGCTATTTCAATCAGGATGTCGGCGAGATGGAGGGCCGCAGCGCCGTGGCCGAGGTCATGGAAGGCGCCGGCCCCGTCAGCGTCGTCGCAGCGGAGCTGCGTGAGCTCGAAGCGGAAATGATCGACCCCGACAAGCTCGACAAGATGGACCGGATCATCGAGCGCTACGGCGAAGTCCAGGCGCGCTACGAGGAGCTAGACGGCTATGCGCTCGAGGGCCGTGCGCGCGAAGTTTTGGCCGGCCTGAGCTTCACGCAGGAAATGATGGATGGCGATGTCGGTGCGCTGTCGGGCGGCTGGAAGATGCGCGTGGCACTCGCGCGCATTCTGCTGATGCGCCCTGATGTCATGCTGCTCGACGAACCGAGCAACCACTTGGACCTCGAGAGCCTGATCTGGCTGGAAGATTTCCTGAAGACCTACGACGGCGCGTTGCTGATGACCTCGCACGACCGCGAGTTCATGAACCGCATCGTCGGCAAGATCATCGAGATCGACGCCGGCTCGCTGAACAGCTACTCCGGCGATTACGGGTTCTACGAGCAGCAGCGGGCGCAGAACGAGAAGCAGCAGCAGGCGCAGTTCGAGCGCCAGCAGGCGATGCTTGCCAAGGAAATCAAGTTCATCGAGCGCTTCAAGGCGCGCGCCTCGCACGCCTCGCAGGTGCAGAGCCGCGTGAAAAAACTTGAGAAAATCGACCGGGTCGAGCCGCCGAAGCGCCGCCAAACCGTCGCCTTCGACTTCCTGCCGGCACCACGCTCCGGCGAAGACGTGATCAACCTCAAGAATGTTCACAAGAAGTACGGCAGCCGGACCATCTACGAAGGTCTGGACTTCATGGTCCGCCGCAAGGAACGCTGGTGCATCATGGGCATCAACGGCGCCGGCAAGTCGACCCTGCTGAAGCTGGTGGCTGGCTCCACCGAACCGGATCAGGGCAGCGTCGCTCTCGGCGCCAGCGTCAAGATGGGCTATTTCGCGCAGCATGCGATGGATCTGCTCGACGGCGAGCGGACGGTGCTGGAATGGCTGGAAGATTCCTTCCCGCAGGCGGGGCAGGCCCCGCTGCGCGCACTTGCCGGATGCTTCGGCTTCTCCGGCGACGACGTCGAAAAGAAGTGCCGCGTGTTGTCGGGTGGCGAAAAAGCGCGGCTGGTCATGGCCAAGATGCTCTTCGATCCGCCGAACTTGCTCGTCCTCGACGAGCCGACCAACCATCTGGATCTCGATACCAAGGAAATGCTGATCAAGGCGCTGTCGCAATATGAGGGCACGATGCTGTTCGTCTCG
The DNA here is from genome assembly GCF_002211365.1 of Rhizobium sp. R711. Lineage (GTDB taxonomy): Bacteria > Pseudomonadota > Alphaproteobacteria > Rhizobiales > Rhizobiaceae > Rhizobium. Next base: position 1,014,254 of record NZ_LOKZ01000001.1, read on the forward strand.
CACGACCGGCATTTCCTCGCGGCGCTCTCCAACCGCGTGCTGGAGCTGACCCCTGACGGCATCCATCAGTATGGCGGTGGCTATACGGAATACGTCGAGCGCACCGGTTACGAGGCACCCGGCCTGCAGGGCTGAGAAGAACGTCGCGACCGCCGGCCTGTGCGTTCGATACAAAGCAGATGCCTCGCCGGGATGCCGTCCTTTGAGGTCGGCCCGGCTATCCCTCGCCGCCTCGGCCAAGCGGCGCTCCAGATCACGGTATTCCGCCGTGAATGATCTGGCGCCGGTCCTCGTTGGCGCGTAAGGCGGGAATAGAGGTGATAGCCGGAATCGTGCTGTGCCGTCGCCAGCTTGCCCGGCATGCGCGGCCGCGGCAGCAGGCGGGGATGGCCGCCGCCTTTTGCGGGCCGATTTACCGTAACGTACTTCCGATTTGCGTTTCTCAGGCATTCACTCCCCAAAGCGCATCAGGATCGGAGGAATGCCATCATGAGGTTCATCGCTTTACTGTGCACATTGCTGCTCGCGGGCCCCGCGCTTTCTGCGGACAAGGCGATGCGGCAGACATTTGACCAGGAAATAGAGCGCAAGGCGGTCCAGGCCGTCGTATGGGGAATACCGGCAGTCAACTACGATCTGATGCGGCAGGAAATGCTTGCCAAGACACCAGGGAAGGTCGGACAGGTCATCTACTGGGGGCGTCCGCTGGATTGGAGAAACCAGACGCTGACGCCCAATCCCGACGCCCTGTACTTCATGGTTTTCTTCAGCACGAAGGATGGCCCTGTCGTTCTCGATCTGCCACCGGCCGGGGAAAAGGCCTCCTTCAACGGCAACATCGTTACCGCATGGCAGTTGCCGCTCGAGGATGCCGGCCTGCTTGGATACGACAAGGGCAAGGGCGGCAAGTTCGTCGTCCTGCCTCCAGGCTACAAGGAAAAGCTGCCGGACGGGTTCATTCCACTGCAGTCCGAAGTCTACGGCGGCTACATGCTGTTTCGTTCGAACCTCGCAAGCCATGACGATGCCGATGTCCAGGCCTCCATCGACTACGGAAGGAAGCTTAGGGTCTATCCCCTGTCGACCGCAGGCAATCCGTCGGAGACCGTCTTCTCCGACGTCAAGGATACCGTGTTCGACTCCACGATCAGATGGGACGAGAGCTTTTTCGACAATCTGAATCGTGTCATCCAGGAAGAACCCTGGATCGCCCGCGACCGCGTGATGATCGACCAGCTGAAGTCCCTCGGAATCGAGAAGGGCAAACCATTTGAGCCGGATCAGCACACGAAATCCTTGCTGACCAAGGGCATCAAGGAGGCCGAGACGCTGCTGGAGGCAAAATACGATGCCGGCCTGCCGCCATTCTTTACCGAAAAGAGCCGATGGACTTTCCCGGCCTATCCGGATCTTATCACCGCCGCGCAATCCAACTTCGATGCGCCGGACGCCTATCCGGTCGACCATCGCGGCGTCGCTTACAGCTACGCCTATATCGGCATCAAGAGGCTGGGGGCCGGCCAATTCTATTCGATCTCGATCCGCGACAAGAACGGCGACGCCTTCGACGGCAGCGGGACCTATCACCTGAATATACCCGCCGATGTTCCCGTTCAGCAGTATTGGTCGGTGACGGCCTATGACCGGCAGACGCACGCGCTGATCAAGAATGTCGCGCGTGCAAGCCGCTCATCGCAGATTCCCGATCTAGTGAAGAACAGCGATGGTTCTGTCGATCTCTACTTTGGTCCCAAGGCCCCGAAGGGCAAGGACGCCAACTGGGTGCCGACCGATCCGAAGCGGTCGTTCGAACTGATGTTCCGCGCCTATGGTCCGACGAAGGAGTTCTTCGACAAGAAATGGATTCTACCCGATGTGGTCAAAATCACCACGCGCTAGGTGGAGAAAGGTGGCTTGCCTCTTATGTCAAGGAAGGGAATAGCAAGCGAAGAGCGAAAGGACTCGCGCAATGGCCAAGAACACGATCTGCCTGTGGTACGACAAGGACGCCGAGGCTGCAGCCCGGTTCTACGCCGAAACTTTTCCCGACAGCGCGGTGGGTGCCGTCATCCGTGCGCCCGGAGATTATCCCGACGGCAAGCAGGGAGATGTGCTGGTGGTCGAGTTCACCGTTGCCGGCATTCCCTGTATCGGCCTGAACGGAGGGCCTGTGTTCAAGCACAACGAAGCCTTCTCGTTTCAGATCGCCACCGACAACCAGGAGGAAACCGACCGCTATTGGAACGCAATCGTCGGCAACGGCGGCCAGGAAAGCGAGTGCGGCTGGTGCAAGGACAGATGGGGCCTGTCCTGGCAGATCACCCCACGGGTGCTGACCGAAGCGCTGGCGATCGGCGGTGACGAGGCAAAGCGCGCCTTCGATGCGATGATGACCATGAGGAAGATCGACGTCGCGGCGATCGAAGCGGCGCGGCGCGGCTAGTCCATAGTATAATTCGCGCAGACCTCTGGCAGCTGCGAGATCTCCATGACGGATGCAGAGACGATCATCATCGGAGCCGGACCGGCGGGATTGGCCTGCGCCGCGGCGCTGCACGTACGGGGCCGCTCGTTTCTGGTGCTCGAGAAGGGCGATACGTTGGCAGCGTCCTGGCATCACCACTACGACCGCCTTCGTCTGCACACCCACAAGATGCACTCAGCGCTGCCGGGAATGCCGATGCCGCGACGGTTTCCAAGGTACCCGTCGCGGCTGCAGGTCATCGAGTATCTCGAAACCTACAGCTCGTCGAACGACATCGAGGTCAGATTTGGCGTGCTCGCGACGGCGATCCGAAAGCACAAGACGTGGACCGTGGAGAGTTCCGACGGAACATTCGAGGCAAGCAATATCATCATGGCGACCGGCCTCGCGAACGCGCCGATACGGCCGACCTGGGAAGGGCAGGGGCGGTTTGCCGGCAAGCTTCTGCACTCCTCGGAGTTCAGGAATGCTGGGGAGCTTGCGGCCGAGCGCGTCCTCGTTGTCGGTTTTGGCAACTCGGCCGGCGAGATCGCGCTTGAATGCGCCGAGGCCGGCTTCGATGTCGCGATGTCCGTGCGCGGCCCGGTCAATGTCGTGCCGCTCGAGCTGTTCGGACTGACGAGCGCCAGCATCGCCATCGCTGAGCAGTTCCTTCCCTATCGCCTGGTCGATGCTGTGAACGCGCTGATCCTCAGCCTGCGGTTCGGCGATCTCGGGAAATTTGGGCTGAAGCGGGCAAAAGACGGGCCACTGGCCGGTATCATCGAACGGGGCCGCACGCCTCTGATCAATATCGGAACGATCGAGCGCATCCGGTCGGGGGATATCAAGGTGTTCCCCGCAATCTCGACGTCAGAGGAGTGGCGCGTGCATTTCGTCGACGGCCGATCCGCGATCTTCGACGCGATCGTCCTGGCGACCGGTTGCCGGCCCGGGCTCGAGGCGCTTCTGCCCGATTTCCCACAGCGATTTGGCGACGCCGACGGCCCTGGCCGCGGCGTGCTGCAGCCGGCGAATGACGGCCTTTACTTTTGCGGCTTCACCGCCGTGCCGACCGGCCTGCTCCGGGAAATAGGCCGTGAGGCGGAGAAGATTGCCGCATCGATCGCCGGCAGATGAGGCGTTGCACACCGCCCGTTCCGAGCGCCGACGTCGCGTTGCGGAGCCTGTGACGGTTGAACCAGCCCTTCAGGTGAGTGTCAGACGTGCTGCCTACACGAAGCGCGGGCTGCAACGGAAAGGCTGATTTGATGAACAGGTACGCATGGTACGCTCTCGCCGCATCTGCCGCGGTCGCAATTGCTTCGCCATCATGGGCGGCGACGACCGTGAAGGTCACCGAAGGTGGCGAGGGCGGAGGGCCGATGACGCTGACGCTGGACCAGACCACGATCAAGGCGGGCGAAACGATCTTCGCCGTTCACAACGACGCGATGACCGAGGAGCACGAGATGGTGCTCGTCAAGCTGAAATCTCCCGACCAGAAGATCCCGGTGATTGCTTCCAGACATCGGGTCGACGAAAAGCAGCTCAAGAGCATCGGCGAAGTCTCGGACCTTAAGCCGGGTGCAGACGGGCAGTTGAAAGCGAAACTCGCCCCCGGCGCCTATCTGCTGCTATGCAATATCAAAGGGCATTACGAAGCTGGCATGCAGGCCGGCCTGACGGTTACCAGATAGCTGTCAGCGGAGACCGAAAGCCAGCCGAAAGCACCGGCTGGCTTTTGCTTGAGAGTGCCCGGGGCGGATTAAGCCGCCGCCTTCTCCTTCGTATGAGGATCAAAACGGCCATAGAAGGTCTCGCCCTTGGCGGCCATGTCCTTCAGCAGTGCCGTCGGCTTGAAGTGTGCGCCGTAGGTTGCCGCAAGCTTCTCGCAGAGCCCCACGAAGGTCTTCACGCCCATGCCGTCGATGTAGGAGAGTACGCCGCCGGTGTAGGGGGCGAAGCCGAAGCCGAGGATGGAGCCGACGTCGGCCTCGCGCGGATCGGTAACGATGCCTTCCTCGATGGTACGCGCCGCCTCCAGCGCGATAGTGGCGAGGAAACGTTGCTTCAGAACTTCGACATCGACCTCCTCCGCCTTCTTCTGCGGGTAGAAGGTCTTCAGGTCCGGCCAAAGCGACTTCTTGGCCGGTTTCGCTGGATAATCGTAGAAGCCCTTGCCATTCTTGCGGCCGCGACGGTCGAGCTCGTCGACCATCTTGTTGATCAGCGCCATGTGCTTCGGATCGACGGCGGCCTCGCCGAGATCGGCGACGGTGGCCTTGAGGATCTTCTGCGACAGATCGATCGCCACCTCGTCATTGAGGGATAGCGGTCCAACCGGCATGCCGGCCATCTTGGCGGCATTCTCGATCATCGCGGGCGGGACGCCCTCGATCAGCATATCATAGGCTTCGTGGATGTAGCGGAAGACGCAGCGGTTGACGAAGAAGCCACGCGTGTCGTTGACAACGATCGGCGTCTTCCTGATCGCGGCGACATAATCGAGCGCGACGGCCAGCGCCTTGTCGCCGGTCTGCTTGCCGAGAATGACCTCCGTCAGCATCATCTTCTCGACCGGCGAGAAGAAATGCACGCCGATGAAATCGGCCGGGCGCTTGGAGTTCTTAGCAAGACCCGTGATCGGCAGCGTCGAGGTGTTGGAGGCGAAGATGGCGCCTTCAGGCAACACGGCCTCAACGGCCTCGATGACGGCCTTCTTGACCTCACGATCCTCGAACACGGCCTCGATGACGAGATCGGCATCGGCAAGGTCGGCATAATCAGCGGAGGGGATGATGCGCGAGAGTAGTGCTGCACCCTCATCTTGCGTAAGGCGGCCCTTACCGATTGAGTCCTTCACCAAGCCTTCGCCGACGCCCTTGCCCTTGGTTGCGGCCTCGATGTCACGGTCAACAAGGGTGACGGGGATGCCGGCGGCGGCGGTTACATAGGCGATCGAGGCTCCCATGAAACCGGCGCCGACGACACCCACTTTCTTCAACTCCGCTTTTGGGACTCCGGCGGGGCGGCGGGCCCCTTTGCCGAGCTCCTGCATGGAGATGAAGAGCGAACGGATCATCGAGAAGGCTTCGCTGGTCTGCAGGATCTCGGTGAAGTAGCGCTGTTCGATCTTGAGGCCGGTGTCGAAGGGCACCTGCAGGCCTTCATACACGCATTTGAGGATGGCGAGGGCTGCCGGATAGTTGCCTGATGTCTCGCGGCGCAGGATCGCCGGTGCGGCCGGCCAGAGCTGCGCTGCCGCCGGCGTCCAGATGCCGCCGCCGGGCGCCTTGAAGCCCTTCTCGTCCCAGGGGGCGACAGGCTTCAGTCCGTCCTTGATCATCTGTTTGGCGGCAGGGATCAGCTGATCCGGCTCGACGACCTGATGCACGAGGTTCATCGCCTTGGCGCGCGCTGCCGTCAGCGATTGGCCCGTCGTCATCATCTGCAGGGCAGACTGGGCATCCGCCAGGCGCGAGACGCGCTGCGTGCCGCCGGCGCCGGGGAAAATGCCGACCTTGACCTCGGGCAGTGCCATCTTCACCGACTTGGCATTCGAGGCGACGCGACCGTGGCAGGCGAGCGACATTTCGAAGGCGCCGCCCATGCAGGTGCCGTTGATCGCCGAGACCCAGGGTTTGCCCGAGGTTTCGATCTTGCGGAACAGGCCGGTCATGCGGCCGACGAGATCGAACAGCTTCTGGGCGGCGCCATCAGGGTTGGTGGCCTTCTCGTGCTGGTAGAGCGAGAACATCGACTTGATCATCGAGAGATCCGCGCCGCCGGAAAAGCTCGACTTGCCCGAGGTGATGACCGCGCCCTTGACGGCGCCATCCGCAACCACGGCGTCGACGATGGCATTCAACTCGTCCATCACCTCCTCGGTGAAGACGTTCATGGACTTGCCGGGCATGTCCCAAGTGACAAGCGCGATGCCGTCTGCGTCTGTTTCGACGGTGAAGTTCTTGTAGGTCATCGTCTCTCTCCCTTAGACGCGTTCGATTACCGTTGCCGTGCCCATGCCGGCGCCGATGCAGAGCGTGACGAGCGCGGTGTTCAGGTCGCGCCGCTCCAGTTCGTCCAGCACCGTGCCCAGGATCATCGCACCGGTGGCGCCGAGCGGGTGGCCCATGGCGATTGCGCCGCCATTGACGTTGATCTTGTCGTGCGGGACCTCGAAGGCCTGCATGAAGCGCAGCACGACGGCGGCAAAGGCCTCGTTGAGTTCGAAGAGATCGATGTCGGCAAGCGTCATGCCCGTGCGCTTCAGCAGTTTCTCGGTAACGTCGACCGGGCCGGTCAGCATCAGCGCCGGGTCGGAGCCGATGTTGGCGAAGGCCTTGATGCGGCCGCGGGGCTTCACGCCCATGCTCTCGCCGCCGGCCTTGGAGCCGAGCAGCACGGCGGCCGCGCCATCGACGATGCCGGAGGAATTGCCGGCGTGGTGGACATAGTTGAGGCGCTCTACTTCCGGATGGGCCTGGATGGCGACGGCTTCGAAGCCGCCCATCTCGCCCGGCATCTGGAAGGAGGGGTTGAGCGCCGCCAGGGCCTGCATGTCTGTACCCGGGCGCATATGCTCGTCATGGGCGAGGATAACAAGGCCGTTCTGGTCTTTCACCGGGATGACGGAATTCTTGAAGTAGCCCTTCTCCCAGGCATTTGCCGCGCGCTTCTGGCTCTCGACAGCATAGGCGTCGACGTCGTCGCGCGAGAAGCCGTACTTGGTGGCGATCAGGTCGGCCGATACGCCTTGCGGCATGAAGTAGGCAGGGAAGTTCACCGACGGGTCCATGAACCATGCGCCGCCGGACATGCCGAGGCCGACGCGCGACATGCTCTCGACGCCGCCTGCGATGACGATGTCATCGGCACCCTGGGCGATCTTCGCCGCGCCGAAATTCACCGCGTCGAGACCGGAGGCGCAAAAGCGGGAGATCTGCATGCCGGGCGCCTTGGTGGAGTAGCCTGCCTCGAAGGCGGCACCGCGTGGGATCACCGCGCCTGCTTCCATGACAGGGTCGACGCAGCCCATGACGATGTCGTCAACCGTTGCCGTATCAAGCCCGTTGCGATCGCGGATCGCCTCCAGCGTCTTTGCTGCCAGCCGCACCGACGGCACCTCGTGCAGCGAGCCATCCTTCTTGCCCCGGCCGCGTGGCGTACGCACGTGGTCGTAAATGAAAACCTCGGTCATTCCTCTATCTCCCTATCGGCGCGGGCGCCGTTGAACTCAAAAGGCCTCGGCGGCCAAGGTCATCATCGTTTCCGCGCCGGTCTCGATCCGGGCCTTGCGCAGCGCCGTTTCCGGCATGATCCGCTCCATGAAGAAACGGGCGGTGATCAGCTTGTTGCGAAGGAACGCCTCGCGCTCCGCCTCTCCTGCCGCAAGGCCGTCCTCGGCAGCCTTCGCCATCTTCGCCCACATATAGCCGAGTACGACAAGGCCGAAGAGGTGCATGTAGTCGGTCGAGCCGGCGCCGGCATTGTCAGGCTTGGCCATGGCGTGCTGCATGAACCACATGGTCGCCGCCTGCACGTCGTTCAAGCCCTTCTTCAGGTTCTTGGTGAAGAAGGTCATCTGCTCGTCGTTGCGGTTCTCTTCGCAGAAATCACCGATCTCCTTGAACAGCGCCATGACGGCGCGGCCACCGTTCTGTGCAAGCTTGCGGCCAACGAGATCGAGCGCCTGAATGCCGTTGGCGCCTTCGTAGATCATGGCGATGCGCGCATCGCGCACATACTGGCTCATGCCGTGCTCTTCGATGTAGCCGTGGCCGCCGAAGACCTGCTGGGCCATGACGGCGTGGTCGAAGCCCTTGTCGGTCAGGACGCCCTTGAGGATTGGGGTGACGAGGCCGAGAATGTCGTCGGCCGTCTGGCGCTCCTTCTCGTCCGCCGAACGGTGGGCGATATCGGATTTCAGCGCCGTCCATAGCAGGAAGGCGCGGCCGGCCTCGTTGAAGGCGCGGATCGTCATCAGCGAGCGGCGGATGTCGGGATGCACGATGATCGGATCGGCTTGTCTGTCCGGCGCCTTCGGGCCTGACAGAGAACGGCCCTGGATGCGCTCGCGGGCGTAGTTGACGGCGTTCTGGTAGGCGATCTCGGAGATTGCCAGTCCCTGCAGGCCGACGCTGAGACGCGCCTCGTTCATCATCACGAACATGGCACTGAGGCCCCTGTTCTCAGCGCCGATGAGGAAGCCGGTCGCCCCGTCATAATTCATGACGCAGGTGGCATTGCCGTGAATGCCCATCTTGTGCTCGATCGCACCGCAGGAGACCTGGTTGCGCTCGCCAACCGTGCCATCCGCCGTGACGAGATATTTCGGCACGATGAACAACGAAATGCCCTTGGTGCCCTCGGGTGCACCCTCGATGCGGGCCAGTACGAGATGCACGATGTTGTCCGTCATGTCGTGCTCACCGGCGGAGATGAAGATCTTCTGGCCGGAGATCTTGTAGCTGCCGTCACCTTGAGGCACCGCCTTGGTGCGCAGGAGGCCGAGATCGGTGCCGCAATGCGGCTCGGTGAGGTTCATGGTGCCGGACCATTCGCCGGAGACCATCTTCGGCAGGTAAGTCTGCTTCTGCTCGTCCGATCCATGAACGAGGATAGCCGCGATCGCACCCTGGGTCAGCCCGGGATACATCATCAGCGACATGTTGGCGGCGGAGGTATATTCGCCGACGGCGGCATGCAGCGCATAGGGAAGACCCTGGCCGCCGAATTCCTCGGGAACGGCAAGCCCGATCCAGCCGCCCTGGCAATAGGCGTCATAGCCGCCCTTGAAACCATTAGGCACGGAGACCGAACCATCGTCGTGGCGTACGCAGCCTTCCTGATCGCCGGAATAGTTGAGCGGGAAGAGCGCTTCCTCGGCAACCTTCGCGGCCTCGCCGAGGATCGCCTCGATCATGTCAGGCGTCGCGTCGGCAAACCCCGGGAGATTATTGTAGCGTTCCAGGCCGAGCACGTCGTTCAGCACGAAGAGCGTGTCGTTAACCGGGGCCTTGTAGACTGGCATCGTTCGAATTCCTCCAATTCGGCACGCCGGACGAAACCGGCATTTGAGAGTCTCTTACAAAATATTGACGTTTGCGTAAACGTCAAATGTTGATGTCGCGCGAATTTGTGAAAATGATCCGCGCCGTTGTCGGAAAGAGCCGGGCCGGAACGTCCTCGAACTGTCGAACATTTCGTCAGAGCAGCAATGAGGAGGACAATCCATGCTTAAGGTGACGTCGAATCTCTGGTTCGAGAAGGATGTCCAGGAAGCCGTCGAATTCTATGTGGCGACGATTCCAAATTCGTCGAGGGGCCGCACGACCGTCCTTCCGGCCGAGACACCTAGCGGCCCTCCGGGCAGCGTCATCATCACCGAGTTCAAGCTCGGGAGCCAAGATTTCGTGGCCATGCAAGCCGGTCCGCTCGATGCCTTCAACCACGCCTTCTCAATCTCGGTACAGTGCGAGACGCAGGCGGAGATCGACAGGATCTGGAACGCCTTCCTTGACAACGGCGCGGCGGAGGAGCAGTGCGGCTGGCTGCGGGATCGCTGGGGCCTTTGCTGGCAGATCGTTCCGCGTGCGCTGATCGAGATGGTTGCCGATCCCGACCGGGAGCGCGCAAAGCGGGTTACCGAAGTCATGCTCGGCATGATCAAGCTCGATATCGCGCAACTGGAGCAGGCCTATCGGTAAGAGGCGGCGGCGACTATGGCCGTAGTGGGCCACGTCGGCTCACTGGGAATTCCTGGGAGCCGCTTCGGCCATGTGGTCGAGAATGGCTCCCTGGGGTTAAAGGCGCCGTGGCCTGCGGGCGAAGTGATCGCCTAACGTATCACGGGCTCTCCGTGATAGCGGCGTTTCGACGGTTTCGATACTCCAAATCCGGCTTCCATCATCAGGCGCGGCGTGTGCTTCGCCAGGGTTCCCATGTGGAAGCCGAAGGGGTCTTCGACAAAACCGGTACCGGCTTTCCCGGTCAGCGTGACGGCATTCTCTTCGCCGTAAAAGCCCAGGACCTCTTCCGATGGATGCCCGACGAGCAGCGTCAACTGGTGTTTCATGCGACGTCGGTTGTGGCTGCCCCGGACGTAGACATGCGGCCCAGCATCGGCGTCCACATCCGACAGATAGAAGAAGAATTTCAGCATTCGCCAATCATCGAGATCGAAATGGAACTTGAACGATGCCCGGCTTAGATCGGCTTCCGAAGCGGTCTTGGTCGGAAAGCTCCACCAGGTACGGGTTGTGATCAGCTTCGTTTCGCCGCCAAGACAATGCTTTGCCACGTTCAGAAGCAGCGGGTCCTTCTGCACGGCAAGCGCTGCCTCGCATCTTACAATCCGATCGAAATGATGGCCGCTCAATATCGTGCGCCCGAAGCGCTGCTCGGCTTCGGCATGCTCGCTGGCTAGAAATTCGATTCTCCGGTCGAAGTTGCCGAAGCACGGTGTCTCGTTGGCGAAGCGCGCAATTTCCTCTTGAACTGCTGTGGGGAGTGTCAGACCGGAAAAGATACCGGTTCTTCTCAGTTCCGCCGCGACGTCCGCCGCTTTTATCTCGCCGAACATCGACGGAGCATCGTCCACCACCGGTGGAACACGTTTGGCGGTGAGTGTGCCCGACGAAACGGTATCATTCGGGCGAAAAGGAACATCGGCAACCAGGTGGGGTTTTCCCTCAGATCCGTTTCAAATAGGTCGGAACGCGGGCGGCCATACGTCTAAAGGTCCCACCTGTGCGCGCTATGGTTTCCAGGTCTTTTGAGCTCGGCGTATCAAGCATCTAACATCCTTCTCGCGAAGATGGCTTCTTATGGCGTTTCCCCCCTGACGCTGGTCCAGACTAGACAGCTCACCGCAATGATGCAATGCAATATGAGGCCGTGTATATTCTAGAATAATTGATGTATCCCTTATTCTGGCAGTCATTGGTCCATGTCGAGTGCGGTGAAGCATTTGCACTGCGTCGGGCGAGTGTTGCGCTGGCCATCCGATAGTTCTTCCCGACGGCGCGTTATCTTGTCGCAGTGAATGGCCACCGCGGGGGAGGCCGAATCCTCCTCACAGCGCCCGCTACCGGTTGCTTCTGCGGCGGGACCGGCTACATTTCACAGGCAGACCGATGAAAGAGCTTGGAGGAGCGATTTTATGAGACGGATATGGCCGGAGGAGTTCAATTCCATTCTCGACGGAGCCGAGGAAGTCACGCTGGAACTGCCGGCGGTGGAGCACGAGGACGGCTCGCGCAGCGAAGCGGTCAGCCGCAAGGCACTGAAAGTCCGCATTTCAATGGATGACTATGAACGCATCTGGCCGCTCGCCGAGATGCGCTACCGTCTCGACGGCAAGATGGCCGGCAAGGCGATCACGCTGATCACCACCAGTCCGCACTATCATCGCTGGCACCCCGCCGATGGCGCCAGCGTCGACAATGTTTCCGACAGCGGCCGACACTACACGACGAAATATGTCGTCGTGCATTTCCTGCTCGACGATGTAAGGGAAACGGCGGCCGCCTGAGCCGCCACTAAAATCACGCGGCGTCCAGCGCCTGCTGCAGATCGGCGACGAGATCGTCCGGATGCTCGATGCCGATCGATAGGCGGATGGTTGATTCCAGGACGCCGATCCGTTGGCGAACGTCGGCCGGCACGCCGGAATGGGTCATCGTTGCCGGGTGGCTGGCAAGCGATTCCGTACCGCCCAGGCTGACCGCCAGCTTGAAGATCTGCAGGGCGTTCAGGAACTTGAAGGATGCGGGCTGGCCGCCTTTGATGTCGAAGGAGAAGGTCGATCCGGCGCCGCTGCACTGCGCCGCGAAGACGCGCCCGACTGGCGAATTGGCATCGTGATAGGGCAGGTAGTGAATCCCCTCGACCTTCGGGTGCTCGCGCAGGAAGTCGGCGACCACGCGGGCGTTGCTATCGGCTCGCTCCATGCGGATCTGCAGCGTTTCCAACGAACGGCCGAGCATCCAGCACGAATGCGGGTCAAGCTGCGTGCCGATGGCACCGCGCAGCGCCTTGACCTGCTTCATCACGGCCTTCGAGCCGAGTGCCGCACCGGCGATCAGATCCGAATGGCCGCCGACATACTTGGTCAGCGAATAGAGCGAGATATCGGCGCCGTGTTCGATCGGCCGCTGGAAGACGGGGCCAAGCAGCGTGTTGTCGCAAGCGATAATTGGCGTATGGCCCTGCTTCCGGCCGATCGCGTCGGCGACACGGCGGATCATTACGACGTCGACGAGGCTATTCGTCGGATTGGCTGGCGTCTCGACGAGGATGACAGACACGCGGCCCTTTGCCATGGCGTCTTCCGCAGCCGCCTGCACCGATGCCTCGCTGACGCCGTCTGCAAAGCCGACAGCCGCAACGCCGAGATTGAGAAACGTCCTTGCCAGCAGGGTTTCCGTTCCACCATAGAGCGGCTGGGAGTGGAGCACCGCATCACCAGGACGAACGAAGGCCAAGAGGGTCGTGGCGATCGCCGACATGCCGGACGAGAAGAGGGCGCAGCTTTCGGTACGCTCATAGACGGCAAGCCGGTCCTCGACGATCTCGCTGTTGGGATGATTGAAACGCGAATAGACGAGACCCGCACCCTTGCCGGCCGGTGGCTCCTTGCGGCCGGATACGTAGTCGAAGAAATCCCGGCCATCCTCGGCGGATTTGAAGACGAATGTCGACGTCAGGAATACCGGCGGCTTCACCGCCCCTTCCGACAGTTCCGGGTCGTAGCCATAATTCAGCATCTGCGTCTCGGGATGCAGCGCATGATTGCCGATATGAGTCTTGGAAGGGTGCGGTGCGGTCATTGTCGTCTCCTCGAGAGATGCCGTGATGCTCGCAAATTATATCAGAACGCGCGGGCTGTTCTTGCTATTTGCCGCGTCGCCATGCTCTCTTGAGCAACTTAGTGCGGAGAATGGCGAATTGTGACGCAGAAAATTGCTGACGATATGGACCGGAAGATCCTGAAAGAACTGATGGTCGATGCCCGCCTTCCGAACAACGAGCTTGCGGAACGCGTTGGGCTTTCCGCATCGGCCTGCCTGCGTCGCCTACGCCGGCTTGAGGACGCGGAGATTATCAAGGGCTACACCACGCTCGTCGATCCTGCCATCGACGGCTGGACGATGACGGCGCTGGCCTCCATTCGCCTCAGCCGCCAGCACGAGGACGAGATCGAGATGTTCGAGAGCGCCGTGCGCGAGTGGGACGAGGTACTCGAATGCCATCTGGTGACCGGGTCGCGCGACTACGTGCTGAAGGTGATGAGTTCGGGCCTCGAAGACTACGAGCGGTTCATCAAGGAAAAGATCGCCCGCCTGAAATGCGTCGATACGATCGAGACGAGCTTCGTGATGAATACGATCAAGGCGCGGCGGGTGTAGCCCCCGCGGCCCGGGCCGCTTTAAGATGCTAAACCGCAGCCGCCCCAGTCGACTTGTCACCATTCGCGCCTCTATTTCATTGGACCCAGATGCAGCGGGAATCGCTGACTGGGTACCCGCAGCAGAGGCATGTTTCAACACAAACATTGCAGCGCGGGCTGCAGGTGGGGATCGGGCTGCCGTCACTGCCTTTGGGGTTGTGGACCCAAAGGCAAGGCTCGACCTGGCTTCGCCCTCATGGTATATTAGAAACTTCTAATTGTGCGAGTTGTGCGAGAAATCCGGTTGCAACGCTTGAGGGGGCTGCCGAGATACCGATCGTTCGCAGTTTGCTTGCATGTGCGGGCTTCCTAGCTCTTGGTTGTGCCTCAGGATGGGCTCAACAGGTCACCGGTACTCCAGGTTCGCCCGAAGCCACCGCCACGATCACCGGAAAACAACTTCCACCGCCCGATCCGAATTTCGGCGGTGTGCGCCGAAAGGCGCCCCCAATGTGCTCCTGATCATGACGGACGACCAGGGTTTCGGTGCTCCGAGTACCTTTGGCGGTGTCATTCCTACGCCTGCGATGGATCGTATCGCCAAGCAGGGGCTGCGCTTCACCAATTTCCACTCCACGTCGCTCTGCTCGCCGACGCGGGCTGCCCTGATCACCGGGCGCAACCATCATTCGGTCGGCTTCGGCGTCGTCGGCGAATTAGCGACAGGGTATTCAGGGTACGATTCGATCATCCCCATCGAAAAGGGCACGATACTCAAGGAGAATGGATACGCTACCTCATGGTTCGGCAAGGACCACAGCACGCCGTACTATCAATCAAGCCAGGCTGGGCCGTTCAATCAGTGGCCGAACTGCATGGGCTTCGATTACTTCTATGGCTTCGTCGGCGGCGATGCCAGTCAGTGGCAGCCGAACCTCTTCCGCAACACAACCGCCATCTACCCCTTCGAAGGAAATCCCGGCTGGAACATGGAGACTGCAATGGCCGACGAGGCCATCGGCTACATCAAACAGCTCAAGGAGGTTGCTCCTGGCAAGCCCTGGCTCGTCTATTACGTGCCTGGTGCCACCCATGCGCCACACCACCCGACGCCGGAATGGATCAAGAAGATCGGCGACATGCACCTGTTCGACGACGACTGGAACAAGCTGCGCGAGACGATTTTCGGGACGGAATTCACCTATCCCGGGGAGTTGACCGGCGTGCCGGCCAGCGCCGCCCCTGATATTCTGAACAAGTCCTATACGATCACCGCCGACATCGAGATTCCCGAAGGCGGCGCGGATGGCATGATCGTCACGCAGGGCGGGCGCTTCGGCGGCTACGGTCTGTTCCTCAGCAGGGGGGACTTCGGCGTCGGCAGAGGCCGGGTCGTGTACCTCTACAACCTCCTCGACCTCAAGCGCACGATGTGGGAGGGGCCGGAACTCGAGGCCGGCAAGCACACCGTCGTCTTCGACTACAAAACGACCGGCACCGAACTTGGTACGGGTGGCACGGGCGTCCTCTCCGTCGACGGAAAGCAAGTGGCCACGAACTCCCTGGAGCACGGCATTCCGGTGACCTGCCCCGAGGACGAAACTTTTGACATCGGCCAAGGCACCCGCACCAGCGTGGAGCTGCTGGAGTATCGCTACGACACGCCGTTCAAGTTCACAGGCAAGATCGACAAGCTGACCTTCAAGCTAGGGAGGAGCAACCAATGAGCCTCAAGCACGCCATCAGCACCATAGCTGTAGCCGCGACACTCGGCGTTCTCATATCGTCGACGGCTTTGGCCGAAAATGCCATTACCGCGCCGGCGACGAAGTCCATCGGCACCGCCACGGGCCTGCGGCTACTATCTGCTGCCTCCGTGCTAGTGCTGCAGTGTCGCCTTGACCCGAGGTCCGAGAGGAGGATCGGCGTGATGAACAGGGCGCTGGCTGTCGCGGCCATCGGTGAAATCGTGACTGGCCTCGCGTTGGTGGCCATTCCCGCGCTCGTCGGTGAGTTATTGCTTGGGGAGGCGCTGGTGGGCGTGGCGGCGGCCGCCGCGCGCGTTGCAGGCCTCGCGCTGATCGGACTGGGGATCGCCTGCTGGCGGAGTCGGCCCCTCGAAGGCATGCTGTTCTACAGCGCGCTCGTGGCACTATATCTCGCCTATCTCGGCCTCGCCCATGGGCTGACGGGCGTCCTGCTTTGGCCAGCAGTCGTCCTGCATTTTGTCCTGTCGATCCTGCTCGCACGCGCTTGGCGTGGCGGCGCGATCGAGTGAGTGTCGGCGGATCATCCAAGCGAGCAGCACAAGCGCTTACCCGCAATTGGCTTCATATGCTGGTTCGCCTGGTATCCGCAGGCAAACACGACGGGTATTCTGAGCCGCAGGTTTCGGCGACAACGACCGGAGGACAGCCATGACCGAGTTTCCTTACAGTTCCGCTCTCATCGTCGGCGCAGGCCCGGGGCTCAGCGCCTCGCTTACGCGTCAGTTGAGCGAGCGCGGCGTCAAGGTTGCGCTGGCGGCGCGCAACACCGACAAGCTGAGCAAACTCGCCGGCGAAACCGGCGCGTTGACCTTTGCCGCGGATGCCGCGCAGCCAGCTTCCGTCGCCGCACTCTTTGACGACGTCGCGGCTGCGATGGGTGATCCCGATGTCGTCATCTATAACGCCAGTGGCCGCCTGCGCGGTCCTTTGGCGGAACTCGATCCAGCCGCCGTCGAACAGGCAATCGCCATCAGCGCCTACGGGGGCTTCCTGGTCAGCCAGCAGGCCGCAAGGCGCATGCTTCCGCATGGGCGCGGCGCGATCCTGTTTACCGGGGCGACGGCGAGCATCAAGGGATATGCCCAGTCGGCCGCGTTCGCCATGGGCAAGTTTGCGCTTCGCGGTCTTGCCCAGAGCGCTGCCCGTGAGCTCGGGCCAAAGGGCATTCACGTCGCCCATTTCATCATCGACGGTGGAATCCGTTCGGAGATGCGCCGGGAAGACCCGACCAAGCCGGATGCGACGCTCGATCCTGACGCCATCGCGCAGACCTATATCAATGTGCTCCTGCAACACCGGAGCGCCTGGTCGCAGGAAATCGAGGTGCGGCCGTGGACGGAATCCTTCTGATATCCGCCTAACATGCCGCTGGACGCGCGCGGAGCGCTTGCGGCCCGTTTCAGCACGGAAACGGCTGAAAATACTGAAAAGTTAAAAAAATCTCACGCCGATTAACGGGTTGTTTACCACGTTTCATGAAAGGTGCTGTCTGAGCATTGGCGACTTGCATTCCTTTTTTCAGTCTCGCGTTTCATGGAATGCCGCTACGCCGCACAGGTTGAGGAAAGTCTAATTGATTATCCCTTCATGAACGGTGCTCACGTCCGCATCTCGATGCGGCGCTGACGGAAGCCAATGATCGGCCCTGACGAGGGTTCGGACAGATGAAGCGAGCAAGAAAATGAACGGATCGCGATCAAATTCCCCACGGCACTCCGACAGGGCGTCGCTCGATGCGCTGAACCGCACCATCGAAGGTCTGGAAGCGAGGATCGAGGGTTTGATGGGCGCGAGCGCTCGCGACCAGCGCCAGCGCGCCCCGTCGCCGGAGCGCGAGGCCTACGCTGATCCCTATGCCGGCCGCGCACCCTATGGCGCTGAAGCCCGGCCGGATCCTTTCGCCGAAATTCGCCAGCGCCAGCGCGTTCTGGAGGCAAGCCGGGAACGCCCTGTAGTGCACGAGCCCGTATCACATACGCGCGAGCAGCCGGCCCCATCGCGCGCGCCGCTTCCGGTTGCCGAACGCGCACTGCGTCCGGCCGATCCAAAGCCGGCCTATCGCGCCGCAGACGACACCATGACCGAGATCGCTCAGGCGCTCGTCAATCTTCGTCAGGACCTGAAACGCGACATCTCCGATGGTGTGACGCGGGAAATGAACGCGCTGCGCGAGGAGATCCGCAGCATCAAGGTCGGTGCCGAAGACCGCCGCTTCGCCGATGACATTCGCGCCGATATGGGCCGTCTCGCCAGCAGCATCGACCAGCTTGCCGGTCGCTCCAATGCGCCCGAAGCGCAAGGGTTGCGCGGCGAGTTCGAAGAGCTGCGCTCGCTGATGGACGGGCTCGCGCGCGAAGATTCAATCCGCCATATGGAGACGCGCTGGGACGGCTTCGAGAACCAGCTGCATGCGCTCGATACGGCGGGCCTGCAGGAAGAGCTGGTGGCGCTTGCCTACCGGCTCGACGACATCAAGCGCCATATCGGCGGCTTGGGCGAAAGCCCGGCCGTGCGGGCGCTGGAAGACAAGCTTCTCTCTATCGCGACGGCGATGGAGCAGTTTGGCACGATGATCCAGCCGCATGATCGGGCGATGGCCGAGCAGTTTGCGGCGGTCGATAGCCGGCTCGACGAAATCAGCCGCGCCATTGCGGCAACCGGCCGCGCTGCCACCAGCGGCGATCCCGCCATGATGCATCGCCTCGAAGGCCGCCTGAACGCCTTGGGCGAGCAGATCGACATGATGGGCCATAGCGTCGCGAGCCGCGCAGTTCCGACCGATGCCATGGCGGATCGGCTCGAAACGCTGACGCTGCGCGTCGAGGAACTCGCCAACGCCGAGGCCGCCTCGCGCCTCGACGAACGCCTGGAGCATCTGTCCTACCTGCTCGAGCGAAGCCACAAGGCCGCGCCGCAACCGGAACTGACCGGCGCGCTTGCCGACATCTCGCGCAAGATCGATGCGCTCGAGGTCGGCTCGGTCAACGATGCGCTGGCGCAGCGCCTGGACTATCTCGCACGCCGCATCGACGAAATGGATTTCCAGCCGCTTCAACCTGTCGCCGCTCCCGCGGACGATAGCGCCATCCGTCGCATCGAAAGCCGGCTCGGCGATATCGCCGCACGCCTTGAGGAAAGCACCGCCGCGCCGGCGGCCGATTCCTATGCGCTGAAGAACCTTGAAGACCAGATCGCAAACCTCTCGGCCCTGATGAGCGAGCCGCGGCCCGCAGCCGAGTTGCCGCTGGATTTCGACCGCCGCATGGGTGCGATCGAAGACTACATGGCGACCAGCGACGAATATATCATCGAGGCCGCCCGCCAGGCGGCGGAAGCGGTGGTCGAAGCCTATGCGAGAAGCGGCGTCTTCCAGGGCGGTGCGCCGGCCGCAGCCGACATGTCTGCGCTCACTGCGCTTGCCGAAGATCTCCGCCAGCTTGAGGACCTCAGCCGCAGCAGCGAGGAGCGCACGCACAAGACCTTCCAGGCCCTGCACGAAACACTGGTCCAGATCGCCGAGCGATTGGACACGATGGAAGATCGCGCCGCCGCAAGGCCTGCGCCGAGAATGCCGAGCGCCGATGTCGATTTCGCGGTCGATACCTACGCGATGATGCAGGCCGGTACCGAGGACGCGCAGAGACCGGCGGTGTTCGGAACCCGCGCCCCTGCAGGCCACCAGCCAGAGGTCACCGAGCAAGCGCTGGCCATACCGGTTATGGCTGCGACCGATACCAGCGTGGTCGCCATTGAGGCGGCGACGAAGCCTGTCGCATCCGCCGATGCCTCAAAGAGCAGCCTCCTTGCGAGCCTCGGCAAGCGTCTGCTGCCAAGCAAAAAGGTGAAGGCGGAAACCACTGCCGCCGAGCGCACTGTGATCGATCCGGCTCCATCCATCGATCCCGTCGATGTGATGCCGCCCGAAGCCGCCAATGAGCCGCTGGAGCCGGGCTCGGGTGCGCCCGATGTCAAGAAAATCCTGGAACGCGTGCGCGCCAGCCAGAACGCTGCGCGAACGAACGCCAAGCCCGCAACGGAAAACGAGCGCGCCGACTACATTGCCGCCGCCCGCCGCGCCGCGCAGGCCGCGGCAATGGAGACCGAACCCGGCGCCAAGCCGCAGCCCGCCAAAGCCGACAAGAAGGCAAAGGTTAAGGATTCGACCAAGGGAGGCGCCTTCTCGCGCTTCCGCCGTCCGATCCTGCTTGCCGTCGGCGCCGTGCTTCTGGCGATCATGGCGTTTCCGCTCGCACGCACGCTGACGAGCGGTGAGCCGGCGCCGTCCGCCGAAGTTGCCGTGCTGACGGATACATCAAGCAATTCGCTGCCGCCCGACAGCGAAACCGCGCCGGACCAAGTCGCTGCAATCGCTCCGGAAGTCCCGGCTGCAGCGGCCCCTGTCGCGCCGATGACGAGCAGCGATCAGGCACCCGCACCGGCAGCACCCGACCATCTGACTGCGACCGCGCCGCTGAACGGTGACGCGGCGGCGCCGCTTGCGCCTTCCGGCGCTCCTCAGGACGCCTCCGGTTTCGTTGCCAAGGATACTGCGCCGATTGCGGCTGGAGTGGCCACCACACCGACCGCGGAAACGGCAAGCATTGCCGTCCCGGATACGGTGCAGCCGAAGTCACTCGCCGATGCAGCCAAGAGCGGCGATCCGCTGGCACTCTTCGAAATTGGTGCCCGCTATAGCGAGGGCCGTGCCGGTGTCGCCGTCGATGCGAAGGAAGCGGCAAATTGGTATCAGCTCGCCGCAAACAAGGGCTTCGCGCCGGCCGAATATCGTCTCGGCAACATTTACGAGAAGGGCACGGGCGTCGGACGCGATATCGCCAAGGCGACGCAATATTACGAACAGGCCGCCAACCAGGGCAATGCCAGTGCGATGCACAATCTCGCCGTGCTCTACGCGTCCGGTGCGCTCGGCCAGCAGGACTACAAGGTGGCGGCGGACTGGTTCATCAAGGCGGCCGACCTCGGCGTTACCGACAGCCAGTTCAATCTGGCGATCCTCTGCGCTCGCGGCAATGGGGTCACGCAGGATCTGACCGAATCCTACAAGTGGTTCGCGGTTGCGGCCAAGGGCGGTGACAAGGACGCGGCACAGAAGCGCGACGAAGTTGCCAACGCGATGAAGCCGGACCAGCTGGAAAAGGCGCGTGCCAAGGCAGACCTCTGGAAGGCCGCGCCGCTCGACAGCAAGGCGAACGGCGTCGACGTTCCGGATGAATGGGTCGGCAATGCCACCAAGACCTCGACGGTCGACATGAAGAGAGCGATCCGCAACATCCAGGCGATTCTCAACAACAACGGCTTCGACGCCGGCCAGCCGGACGGCGAGATGGGCGCGAAGACCGTTGCGGCGATCAAGAGCTTCCAGAAGTCGATCGGCCAGGAGCCGAGCGGCAAGATCAACGATGTTACGGTGAAGGCCCTCTTGGATCGCAACAAGGGCCCGGCCACGAAAGTCTGATTGCGGCGCCCTCCCGGTCTTCCGTGCGCTTACGGGCGATCGATAAAAATGCGCGCCGTGGTGTGTGCAGGTCCGTGCAAGCTTCGCCGAATATTTTTGAGCAGAGCCCGGACTCAGTTGTGCGGGCTCAGAGGTAGTGCGGTTGTATCTATCGCAGCTCAAGAAGAATTTCGCATTGCGCGCGTATTCTTCGGAAAATGTTATTTGCGAAATATTGCAACTGTGATTCTTCTTGCTGTGTAAGCGCTCTGCGTATCGTGATTCGGTGAATGTCGTTGATGCTGAATGATTTGGCGGAGATTCCGAATGATAAGTCTTGATATTGAAAGCTGGGCGCTGACGCGAGCTCACCATATCGTCCTGAACGAAGGATTGAATCTTGCGAAGGCGGCGCAGGATCTGGATCGCAAGCGCTCGCGCACACTGGTTTACGAGCTTCAGAAGGTCATAGCCGCCGCAATCCTCGAAGCGCATGCAGCCAATGTCAGTTCCAATGGGGCGCAGGCCGTCCAGGGAACCTGATACCGCGTTGCTCTATGTACTGTAGCCTCCGGCTTAGGGGCCACCCCGCGATTGCTCGCGTCCTTTAGCAGATATCATAAGCTACTTGCTTCAGGCCGATCGGCGCCATAGCCGGCCTATGCCTTGCCAGTTTCCGTGTCGAGGGTTTCGATCACTCTGGTCATGACGGCCAGGGCTGCCTCCATCTCGGCGACGGCAAATGACTGCCCGAGCCTGTCGGCCCACTCCGCCTGCGCTGTCTCGATCGCGGCGAGGCGGGATTCGCCTTCCTCCGTCAATTTTACCAGTTTGGCGCGCTGATGCTGCGGGTTATCGACATAGCTGATCAGCCCGTCGCCTTCGAGTGCATCCGCCAGCCGTTGCACGCCCTGTCGGGCGACCCCGAGCAGGCGCGCAATCTGCGCGACGGAATGCGCGCCACTTCGCGCACCGGCAAGTACCTGCCAGCGGGCGCTCGTCTGTCCGGCGGGCTTCGCCAACTCGTCGCCGGCGGCGGTCAACCGGCCTGCGAGCCGCAGCGCAGCGATGGTGAACAGCGAGAAGGCATCGCCTTCGGCGGTCCGTCTCGGGCGGTTTTGTTTGACAATATGTTGTCGTATTGGTATTTCATCGGTCATGACAACATATTGTCATGACGATTGACCATTGCAAAGGGCGGAGGAGGAAATCCATGAAGAAAACCTACACGGGCAGCTGCCATTGCGGCAAAATCCGCTACGAGGTCGATGCCGATCTCCAGGCCGGCACCGGCCGCTGCAATTGCACCGTCTGCGGCAAGCGGCGCTATTGGGGCGCGGTCGTGAAGCCCGAGGATTTCCGTCTGCTGTGCGAGGAGACGGCGGCCGCTGACTATCAGTTCGCAACGATGAGCGGCCATCACCGCTTCTGCCCGACATGCGGCCTTCATGCCTATGGGCATGGTCAAATTCCAGAGATTGGCGGAGACTATGTTTCGATCAACATCGCCTGCCTTGATGACATATCGCCCGAAGAGCTTGCGGCTCTGCCGGTTCGCTATATGGACGGGCGTCACGACAACTGGTGGAACGAACCCGCGGTGACGAGCTACCTTTAACTCAGACCGGCAGCCGCGCAGCGCTACTGCGTTCGGCGACTTGCGATCCCGGGGTCCTGACGACGGACGGGAATGTCACTCCGCCGCTGCACGCTTCTGAGCGGAAATCTGCGTAATGTAGGCCCTCAGCGCCGCCGGGCGGACCGGTTTGTGCTGGAGGCCGATGCCGTGCCGCTCGACTTCGGCGCGGACTTCCGGCGTGCGATCCGCGGTGACGATCAGCGCTGGAATGAACGCCATGAACCGCTCTCGGAGCGTCAGGATGGCCGAAACGCCGGTGCCGTCGCCAAGGTGATAGTCCGCGATAACAAGGTCGGGCGGCGCCTGGCGCGCATCGAGTGCGTCGATCTCTGCCAGCGAGCCCAGGCATCGAACTTCGCAGCCCCAGCCGCTGATCAGGAGCTGCATACCTTCCAAAATATGCAGTTCGTTGTCGACGCAGAGGACCTTCAGCCCCTTGAGGTTCTGCGCTGAATGTTCCACCGTTTGAGCAACACCCAACCGCTCGGGAAGTCGCGACGCGTCGCGCGGCATGATGATGCGGAAATCCGTGCCCTTGCCGTGTGTCGAGTGCAATTCCACCGGATGGTTGAGGACGCGCGCGATGCGATCGACGATTGAAAGGCCAAGGCCGAGCCCCGAGGCTGTTTTGGCGCCTTCGTCGAGGCGGGCGAATTCCTTGAAGACGGTCCGGAACTTCGACGGCGGAATTCCGATCCCCGAATCCATCACCTGAATGACGACCTGGTGTCCGCGCCGGCGCGCACCGACCAGCACCTTGCCGTCGATCGTGTATTTGATCGCGTTGGAGACCAGATTTTGCACGAGGCGGCGCAGCAGGTTGGGGTCGGAGCGAACCCGCAGCGAGGTCGGCATCACCACCAGCTTCAGCCTTTTCTCGCGGGCGATCGGTGCGAAATCGGTCTGGATACGCTCCAGCAGATCGGAGAGGGGCACGGAGGCGAGGCGTGGCCGCATGGCCCCGGTATCGAGCCGCGAAATATCGAGCACGGCGCCAAGGATGGTCTCGACCGATTCCAGCGCGGAATCGATATTGCGGACGATGGCGCTGCTTTCGGATTGGCCCATGCGCTCGACCAGCGCCGAGGAATAGAGCCGGGCGGCATTGAGCGGTTGCAGGATGTCGTGGCCGGCGGCGGCGAAGAACCGTGTCTTGCCGAGATTGGCCTCGTCAGCCGCAGCCCGCGCCTCGCCGAGTTCGTGGTTGACGCGGGTGAGCTCTGCCGTGCGCTCGACGACGCGCTGTTCCAGCGTTTCATTCGCCTGCTTCAATGCCCGGTCGGCGGCGACCCGCTGGGTGATGTCGGTGAAAGTCGCAACGATGCCCTTATCAGGCATGGCATTGGATCGCACTTCGATGATGCGCTCGCCACCGCCAAGCACCAGCGCGAAGGGCTTGTCCAGCGTCAGGAAATGCCGGACTGTCTGGTTGACGTCGCCGGCCGCAATGTCGCCGCGCTGGCTGAGGATCGCCACGATGTCGGCCAGCGGGAAGCCGACTTGTCCAGTATTCTCCGGCAGATCAAGCAATTGCCGGAAACGCCGGTTCCAGATCGTCAGGTTGTTCGAGCTGTCGAACACCGCGATGCCCTGGTCCATCTGCGAAAGCGCAGTCTGCAGCATGTCCTGGTTATATTGCAGTGCCTCGCTCGCCTGGTCGAGCAGCCAGGCGGTATCGGCGGAGGCGTCCTCCACCTTCTGGAGGATCAGCGACAAGACGAGCCGGGCGGACGAGGACCCGATGGCGCTGCCGAGCAGCTGTTCGGTAAAGTGGATCAGCGCCATGTCGGCCGGCTGATCATCTTCCAGATCGCGGCCAGAATTTTGCTGATAGGTCTGGAACGAGCGCTCCATGCGCTCTTCGCCAAGATAGCGGGAGACCGTCGCCTTCAAATCGCCGACGCTGATACGGGTCTTCCAGCCGCGCGTGGCAAACTGCGAGCGGGATTGCCGCTTGACGAAGATTCCGGCCTGGATGCGTTCGAGCGGTCGTGCATTACGGGTCACCGAACCGATAATGAAGAAGGCCGTGTTGACAAGCAGGCTCATCACCGTGGCGTTGACCAGCGGATCGGCAGCGTTGCCAGTGAAGACCGTCGTACCCGGAAAGATGAAGCCGAGAACGGCGCTTGCGACGCCCGAATAGTCCGGCCCGCCAAGCGAAGGCAGGAACAGCAGGTAGACCCAGATCACGAAACCCGACGTGAGCCCCAGGATGGCGCCGCGTGCATTGGCCCGCCGCCAGACCAGGCCGCCGAACAGGGCAGGGGCCATCTGCGCAATCGCGGCGAAGGAGAGCAAGCCGATCGAGGCGAGCCCCGCTGTGCTGTCGGTTGAGCGATAATAGGCGTAGCCGAGCAGCAGCACGGCGAAGATCGCGCTGCGCCGTATGTTGAGCAGCGTCTTGGCGAAGTCGCTGCGCTGCCCTGTGCGATCGGTCAGCTTCCGGTGCAGGAAGATCGGCATGATGATGTCGTTCGACACCATGATCGAGAGCGCGACGGACGCGACGATCACCATGGCCGTCGCCGCCGAAAAGCCGCCGATGAAGGTAATCAGCGAGACGACGGGCATCGGCCCCGCGAGCGGTAGCGAAAGCACGTAGAGGTCGGCACTGCCGCTGCCGCCGAAGGTCAGCAGGCCACCGATTGCCACCGGCAGTACGAAGAGATTGATGACTATCAGATAGAGAGGGAAGAGGAAGCCGGCGAGCCGAAGTTCCCGTGCGGTTCTGTTCTCGACAACCGTGACGTGGAATTGTCGCGGCAGCATGATGATCGCGAAGGCCGATAGCAGCGTCAGCGCGATCCAGCGGCTGATCGGCGTCTTGTAGTGCACAGCCGAGAGCACAAGCTGGTTTTCGCTCGCCTTTTGCCAGAGGTCGAGAGGACCGTCGAACAGGAACCAGATCACGCAGATGCCGGCCGTGAGAAAGGCAAAAAGCTTGACCACGGACTCCATGGCGACGGCGAGGATCAATCCATCCTGGTGCTCCGTCGCATCCGTATGGCGTGTGCCGAACATGATTGCGAAGCAGGCCAGCACGAGCGTCACGAGCAGCGGCAGGTCGAGAAAATAGAGATTGCCGCTGCCGATGCCGTAGTCCGACGGGTTGAGCATCGCCGTCATGGTGCTCGACACCGATTTCAGCTGCAGCGCGATATAGGGGATGGCGCCGACCAGCGAGATCAGCGCCACGATGGTCGCGACCGCGGGGTTCTTGCCGTAGCGCGCGGAAATGAAATCGGCAACCGACGTCAGCTTCTCGGCTTTGGCAAGCTCGGTGATCCGTCGCAGCACGGGCATGCCGAGCGTGAAGACGAGGATGGGGCCGATATAGATGCCGAGGAATTCCAGCCCGCGCTGCGATGCCAGCCCGACGCTGCCGAAATAGGTCCAGGATGTGCAGTAGATCGCGAGGCTGAGCGCATAGACGGCCGGGCGGCCGCCGGCCGGCGTACCGAACATTCGCCGTCTGCGGTCGCCATGGCTCGCCACTGCGAAAAGCAGGAGCAGATAGCCGAACGCGGATGCAATTATGACCCAACCTGGCAGCATCGAACCTCCACCGGCACCACGCGCCGGTCCTCACGGAGCACCAAGACTAAGGCAATTCCCAAAGTTTGAACATCGGGCGGGCTCTAGGCCTTAAGTCAAAGACGTTCGAAGGCTGTCGATAATTGATTATCGCCAATTGATTAATTGCATCGAAGATGTAGCTAATGAAAACAATGACCTGTCAATGAGACTGCATCAGAGGGAGACGGATCGGATGCTCAGTGAGTTCAAAGCATTTATCGCCCGCGGCAACGTCATGGACCTTGCTGTCGGTGTCATCATCGGCGGTGCCTTTGGCGGTATCGTGAAGTCGCTGGTCGACGATGTGATCATGCCGATCGTCGGCGCCGTCTTTGGCGGCTTCGACTTTTCGAACTACTTCATCGGCCTGTCCTCCAATGTCAACGCGCAGACCCTGGCCGCCGCTCGCCAGCAGGGAGCGGTGCTCGCTTATGGCAGCTTCATCACGGTTCTCATCAACTTCCTCATCCTTGCCTGGATCATCTTCCTGATGGTCAAGGGCGTGAATACGCTGCAGAAGCAGGTCGACAAGCAGCTGAAGATCAAGCAGGCGAAGGAGGAGGCCGCTGCGCCGCCGGCCGATGTCGCGTTGCTGACGGAAATCCGCGACCTGCTGGCCAAGCGCCCGGCATGAGTTGAGGATCGATCCTACCGTTTCGGCGGGATCAATCATCACAAAAATCGATGCGGCTTCACCGATTGTCATGAGATTTCCGAACGTCTTTGCTTTATGTAGGCGCAAACCGGAGTGATGCATGTCGATTGTCAGCAGCCTTAGCCCGCGCGCCGTTATGGCACCTGAAAGCGGGATCGTCGAAGTCGTCAACTATGCCCGTGGCCGCGATGGCCTTCTGCCGCTTTGGGTCGGCGAGGGCGATCTGCCGACGCCGGAGTTCATCAACAAGGCGGCAATTGACGCGCTTGCGGGCGGCGAGACCTTCTATACCTACCAGCGCGGCATTCCCGAACTGCGTCAGGCGCTCTCGGACTACTACGCCAGGCATTTCGACGTGACCCTGCCGGTCGAGCATTTTTACGTCACCGGTTCCGGCATGCAGGCGATCCAGATCTCCGTGCAGGCATTGACTTCGCCAGGTGACGAGCTCGTCTATCTGACGCCCGCCTGGCCGAACATAGCGGCCGCCCTGGAAATTGCCGGCGCCCGTTCGGTCGGCGTGCAGCTGACGTTCGAGGGCGGCAGGTGGTCAGTCGATCTCGATCGTATCGCGGCGGCGATCACGCCGAGGACGAAGGGGCTGTTCATCAACACGCCGTCCAACCCGACCGGCTGGACAGCAACCAGGGACGATCTGGCAGATATCCTCGCGCTCGCGCGCAAGCATGACCTCTGGATCATGGCTGACGAGATCTACGCGCGCTATTACTTTGCCGGCGGTCGCGCGCCGTCTTTCCTCGACATTATGGAGCCGGACAACAAGGTCATGTTCGTCAACTCCTTCTCGAAGAACTGGTCGATGACCGGCTGGCGCGTCGGCTGGATCGTTGCCCCACCGCAGACCGGCCAGGTGCTCGAGAACCTCATCCAGTATTCGACCTCGGGCGTGGCGCAGTTCATGCAACGGGGGGCGGTCGCCGCCTTGAACGACGGCGACGCGTTCGTGCAGTCCAACATTGAAAAGGCCAGGCGTTCCCGCGACATCCTTTGCGACGCGCTGATTGCGACGAACCGCGTCGAAACGCTGAAGCCGGATGGCGCGCTCTACGCCTTTCTGAAGATCGATGGGGTGACCGACAGCCGCAAGGCAGCGATCGACATTGTCGACAAGACAGGTGTCGGGCTAGCGCCGGGTGCGGCCTTCGGCCCGGGCGGCGAGCTCTTCCTGCGCGCCTGCTTCCTGCGCGATCCGGCCCAGATCCGGATGGCGGCGGACAGGTTGTGCGATTACATCCTGAAGCTTTAGTGCGGTCCGGTGCCCGGCTCCATTGGGAGTTTGCGCGATTGTGCGCCAAAGCCACCACGCGAACTCAGAGGATCCGATAGAGGCGTCTGTCCCAACAGCGGTCATCGCATCAACCCTAATCGCATCTGTTTCGCCAAATTCTGCAGTTGATCTCGCATCCATCGATGCGCCGACGTTCCAGCATGCCTCGAATGGAAGAAAACGCGCAGGGTGTAAGGCGCAACTTCGAATGGTGCCGGAAATATTCTCAGAGATGCCGCCTCCGCCATCTGCATCGCCGCAAGCTTGGGCAGCGTTATCAGATGATCGGTTCTCCCGACGATGAACGGTGCCGCCAAGAGGCTTGGAAGCTCGACGACAACCTCCCGACGGTATCCTTGGCGGAGTAGCGCCGCGTTCACGACGCTGGACGATTCGCTCCACGGTGTGACGACGACATGCTTTTCTCGTAGATAATCCTCTAAGGACAGCGTCTCCTCGATCCTGCTATGAGCCTGCCGCGCCGCCACGACATAGTCGTCCTCGAAACAGTCGAAGGCTTCGACGCCTTCGGCTCGCAATGCATCCTCTGAAAATCCGAGTGAGAAATCGACGCGGCCTGCGGATAGATCGTCAAAGGCCTGGGCTCGCGTCGAATAGACGACCTTGGTTCGCAGATCCGGCGCAGCCTTGTCCAATAATGCGATCAGGCGCGGAAGGACAGCAAAGGCGGTAAAATCTGTGGCAGCAAAAATGAAGGTTTGAGCACTCGTCGCCGGGTCGAACATCTGTGCTCCAGCCAGTCCATCGGAGAGGATCCGCAGGGCTTCCCGAACGCTCTCAGCCAGTTCAACCGCATAGGTCGTCGGCTGCATAGCATTTCCAAATCGGACAAAGAGTTCGTCCGACAACGCGGTGCGCAATCGTCCAAGCGCGTGGCTGAATGCCGATGGGCTCATGCCAATCTCGTCGGCAGCAGCGAGGACGCTCCGATTCCGGATCAGGGCGTCGAAGGCGATGAGAAGATTGAGATCTAGTCGACGCAGGGCAGAATGCATGTATTACATTATGGCATGCAAACAATGCAGCGCAAGCATGGATGCGCTGTGATTTAGGCTCGGGACACCACAAGGATTAGCCAGTGACCACTTTATGTTTCCGCCAACCAGCACCTGATGACGCCCTCCGATGCTTTCAAATCGAAACCTCGGCTTACGAAGGCGACGAAGCCGCGCCATTAGAAAGGATCGTCAAACGAATTGCGGAGTACCCTCGGGGGTTTCTTATCCTGGAAGCCGACGAAGAAATCGTTGGTTTCATCAACAGCGGCTGCGCGTTCCACGTCGTGATGTCCGACGAAGAGTTTAAGGAACTGGTTGGTCGGTCATGATCCTGAAGCTCCGAACGTTGTTATCATGTCCGTCGTCGTTGATCCGTCCGCGCAGGGAAAGGGCTATTCGAAGCTCCTCATGCAGCGCTTCATCGAACAGATGAGGGAGGTGGGGAAGGAGACGATACCTCATGTGCAAGGACAAGCATGTGTCGCTTTACGCGAAAATGGGCTACCGCTACATCAAGCCCTCCGCGTCAGATCATGGCTGCATGGCCTGGCACGAGATGGTCATGGAGTTGTGAGAGCAGGTCCGCTTCGGGCCCGATTGCAGATGAATGTATCGCCGGGAAGCATCAGCTGCGCGTACGGAGCACGCCTAGAATGACCGCGAGGACGGCGTCCTGCGCTGAATACCTCGTCGTCTCGTCGAGGCGTTCCGAACGACGGTGACGTCGTTCTGCTATACAGCTTGGGCATGTTTGGTGTAGCAATTCCCTTAGGGGTTTAGTGAGGGGGCGTCTTGGTGAGGAAGATAATTTCCCTCGTTTTGGGCACGGTTCTGGTGGTCGCCGGGATCTACGGTCTTCTGTACCTGCTGTTCTTCACCGTCTATCCCGTTAGAATCCTGTATTATCTCGTTCCCGGCGGACTACTTGTCATTGGGCTTGTGATCCTGTGGGAAGACCTTACGGAATTCCTTCGACGGCGCTGAGGGCGTCAGCGACCCGCCACCGGTTCGTTCGTCATTGGCAAAAAGTGACTTGTCGTCTGCGATCGTCGGGTGTAATTGGCGATTATCGCGCAAAGCGGCCGCTTCCCTTGATCCGTCAACAGCGGAGTAAACAGGTGGACGAATAGTCGTCCAGGTGGCCGAGTACACGCCAGCCATGCGCTTTTGAAGCATGGTTCGGCCAGCGTTTTCCAAAAAGCAATGCCTGACGTCGCGTCAGGCCCAACCACCGCAAGCCTCAGGCGCCTCGCGGCGACGCTGCACGCTTGCGTCGATCGGAACACGCCCATGAACAGACCACTCATTATCATCTTTACCGCCATTGTCCTCGATGCCGTCGGCATCGGCCTCATCTTTCCGATTCTGCCTTCGTTGCTGCAGGAGGTCACTCATTCCAGGGGCGTGGCGCCCTACATAGGCACAATGACCGCTCTCTACGCGGTCATGCAGTTCATTTTTGCGCCGGTGCTTGGCGCCCTTAGCGATAGGCTCGGCCGTCGACCGGTGCTGCTGATTTCCCTTGCTGGCGCAGCCATCAACTACTCGTTCCTGGCGTTTGCATCCAATCTCTGGATGCTGCTGCTCGGCCGCGCGATCGCGGGCCTGACAAGCGCCAACATGTCCGTGGCTACCGCCTACATCACCGACATTTCTCCTGAACACATGCGCGCCCGTCGCTTCGGCTTGTTCAACGCCATGTTCGGCATCGGCTTCATCATCGGTCCTATCCTCGGCGGTGCCCTTGGCGACCATTGGCTGCGGCTGCCGTTCATCGCGGCGGCGGTGCTGAACGCCTGCAATCTCCTGCTGGCGTTCTTGGTGCTACCGGAGTCACACATGCCGACCCGCGAGAAGATCGACTTGAGCGCACTCAATCCCCTTCGACCACTGCGCTGGGTGTTTTCGGTGAGGAGCGTGTTGCCCATCATCTTCATCTTTTTCGTCTTCAGCGCCACCGGGGAGGCCTACGGCACATGCTGGGCCCTCTGGGGTAGCGACACATTCCAATGGAACGGGCTTTGGATTGGCCTTTCACTCGGCACCTTCGGCGTCTGCCAGACGCTCGCCCAGGCGTTCCTCCCGGGGCCAATCGTGAAGCTGGTCGGTGAACGCGCCGCCGTTCTGACGGGCGTTGCCGGCGTCTGCATTGCACTGATCGTCATGGCTTTCGCGACCCAAAGCTGGATGATCTTCGCGATCATGCCGGTTTTCGCTCTCGGCGGCATTGGCGTGCCGGCTTTGCAATCGCTGGCGACCCGGCAGGTCGACGAGAGCCAGCAAGGCCAGTTCCAGGGCGTGCTGGCATCCGCCGTGAGTCTGGCGTCGATCGTTGGGCCGCTGGCTTTCTCGAGCTTCTACTTCGTCGTCAGAGAGCAATGGCCCGGTGCCATCTGGCTATCGGTCGTCGTCGTTTACGCGATCAGTGTGCCGATGGTTCTCGGCTTGCGCCTCAAGACACCGGCGGCAGCCTCGGCAATCGAGAGCGTCGGCGTCTGAAGACGGCGCGTCGATAAGATTTACCAGTGCCGAAGTCTCAGAGTTTGCGGAAGCCGACACCACAAAACTGCCGGAGGAGGCTTCATTCCGTCCGGCTTTCGCGGTCCGCCGCGTCGAGCGCTTTCACGCTGACGGCCGCGACCAGGCCAGTCAGGACGATGCCGGAAAAGCCGATCACCAACGCCAGTATCCGCGCCAAGGTATGCTTCGGCGCAAGATCACCGTAGCCGATCGTCAGTCCCGTGACGAAAGTGAAATACACCGTTTCACCGAATCGCCAGTCTTCGATCTGGCCGATGACCGCGCCGAAGCCAATCATGATGACAAGAATCCCGGAGATGACTGGCCATAATATGCGAACCTGCTGGAACAGCGCGGCAAAGAACAGTCGTCTCATTCGCTTCGATTGAACCCTGGAGCTTTCCGCCATGCCTTCTCCCTCTCAGTTCGTATGGTGCGTCGCCATGCCTCCCTTGCAGTGCTGTCGAACCGCATGCCCGAGGTCCGAGGCGCGGATGACCACGCACCTGGCGTCTTATGCCAGTTGCTCAGTGCGCATACATCAAGACGGATTTGCAGGAGGCAAGACAAACAACGTGAATGCAAAAATGGCATAGAGCGCAAGGGCCATGACCCCGGCATACCATGCTCCACGCCCGCCATTGGACAAGAGGGTTGCTGCTATCGTGGCAACGATCATCATCGTGACCGCGCCCCGCCAAAACTGAAGGGTCATCGGTTCTGGGCCGACGAAATAGCTGACGAGCACCAGGACCGGCGCGACAAAGAGGGCAATCTGGGCTGCACTGCCCAGTGCGATCCCGACGCTGAGATCGAGGCGATTTGCACGGGCGGCCGAAAAGGCGGTGGTCATCTCCGCGGCTGCGCCCACCAAGGCTACGACGATGAAACCGACGAAGGCGGGTGTCATTCCAAGGTGCTCTGCCGCGACTTGTACCGAACTGACGAAGATCTCGCTCACCATCGCGACCAATAGCGTAACGACGATCAACAGGATGACGCTGAGCCCGAGCGGCCAAGGTTTTTCGTCTTCATCCGCGTGGCCGACGCTGGCGAAAAGCTCCCGGTGTGTCCTCAATGAAAACAGCATACCGAGCGCATAGACCACGATGAGAAGAACCGCCAAGCCCAGGCTGAGGTCTTGAGAGACATGCAGGGCAGGAGGCTGGTCCACTTCACTAATCAACGATGGAACCAGAATGGCGATTGTTGCAAGGAATAGAAGACAGGCCTGAAAGCGTGCGTTGATGCGATTGAATTCCTGGACGTGATGCTTGAGACCTCCAAGGAAAAATGCACCTCCGAGCATGAATAGGGTATTGGTCACAATCGCGCCTGCCAGGGACGCCTTGACCAATAGGTATTGCCCGGCCTGAAGAGCCGCAAGCGAGATCACAAGTTCGGTCAGATTCCCGAGGGTGGCGTTTAGCAGGCCGCCGACAGCGTCTCCGGTCCTGGCGGCAATGGCTTCGGTTGCGCGGCTGAGGAGCGCGGCCAAAGGCACAATCGCCACCACTGAAACGAGGAACAGCAGCGTATGCGCATCGGGCACGATCCGTTCCAGGAGAATAACAACGGGCACGAAAACAATAAGCGCGAGAGCAGGAGATCGACGGACTTCGTCCGCAATGACCCTACCCCCGCCGCGCGATGACGCGGACGAAGGCCTTTCCTCAGAATTACCCATGCCCTTTTCTCCGGGGATCGGAGCGACCCGCGGAGAAGCGTAGCACCATTTAGGATTGATGTCGCGGCACTCTTCGCGTCTCGCCGAGGTGAGTTGCGGAAGCAAAACTGAAAGCACAATCCATCGTCATTGACCGACTGATCGTCGACTTTGGGCCCCAGCGGCCGTCATTCGATGATTGGCCTTCTTCGAAAGGCCATGTAAACGGTCCACTGTTGTCCTGAGGAGCTCCAATGTCCAACACCCCCGTCATTTGCGAGGTTCGCTATTACATCGACCCGGATGCGATTAGTGAGTTCAAAAGCTACGCGCGGACTTGGATGAAGCTGATTGAACGTTACGGCGGGACGCACGACGGATACTTCATTTCTCGTCAGGGCCCGGCTGGGGCAGTCTTGAGCTTCCCAGGAACAGGGAAGGATGAACTTCGTGCGCTTGCTGTTGCGCGATTCACTTTCCTGGATGACGCCGCCTATTTTCTGTATCGCGAAGAGGTTGCCAGAGACGCTGAAGCGATAGAGGCGAATTCAAGATATGGGAAAACCCCGCCATTCAAGAGCTATGAACGCGTGTTTCTGGAACGCCTTGTATGAACGGTGCGGAGATGTCTGTTTTGGGCCATGGGCGGTCACTTTCTTGTTCAAACGGCGGATCGATAAAATTGTAGCAGAGCGCGAAATCGGCCTCTAACCACGCCATCAAACTTACCCGGGCTGAAACCCTGGAAGCCGGATTCGATAGGAGATTCTGTAAGGAAAAGCCGCGCCAGATGCACCCCGCGTAAATGAGGCGGAGATGCAGGACATGGCAATTTTGGTCACGGGCGGGGCGGGCTATATCGGCAGCCACATGGTCTGGACATTGCTGGATGCGGGGGAGGACGTCGTTGTCCTCGACAATCTATCGACTGGCTTTCGCTGGGCGGTCGCTCCGGGTGCGCGTTTCTATCTCGGCGATGTCGCCGATGCCCAGGTTCTCAAGACGATCTTCATCGAGAACGACATCGAAGCGATCATCCACTTTGCCGGTTCGGCGATCGTGCCCGCATCCGTTGCAGATCCGCTTGCCTATTACGACAACAATTCCGGCAAGACGCGGGCGCTGTTGAGCGCTGCGATCAATGTCAACATTCGCCATTTCGTCTTTTCCTCCACGGCTGCCGTCTACGGGCCACAGAACACGTCCGAGCCGGTCAAGGAGACGGCGCCGCTCAATCCCGAGAACCCCTACGGCCAGTCGAAGCTGATGACGGAATTCATGCTGCGGGACGCGGCGGCGGCCTACGACTTCGACTATGTGGCGCTGCGCTACTTCAACGTCGCCGGCGCCGATCCGCTCGGACGCAGCGGTCAATCGACTTCAGGCGCGACGCACCTGATCAAGGTCGCCTGCGAGGCAGCGCTTGGTAAACGCAGCGGCGTTCATGTTTACGGCATCGATTACCCGACTCACGACGGTACCGGCGTGCGCGACTACATCCATGTGAGCGATCTCACCGTGGCTCATCTGAAGGCGCTTCAGCATTTACGCCGTGGAAGCGGCTCGCTCGTCGCCAATTGCGGCTACGGCACCGGCTATTCCGTGCTCGACGTGCTTAACATGGTCACCCGTCTGCGCGGACGCTCCTTCAAGGTTCATATGGCGCCGAGGCGTCCGGGCGACGCCGCAAGCGTTGTCGCAGACTCACGGCTTGCCCAACGCGTTCTGGATTGGAAGCCGACACACGATTCATTGGAGACGATCGTTCAAAGCGCGCTCGACTGGGAAGAGTTTCTGCTCAATCGCAACGCCGACGATCTACAGAGCCTCCACCGGGCGCTCGCCGCCGCGTCGTTCTGAGACCCAATGCAATCCTCGACCTCCGCCGGCGGCCATCGACTATGCCGCCGAGTGCGGTAAGGTGACGTCATGCGGCAATGCCGGTTCACTCCAAGCGAGGTTCCCGAATTGCGGCGAAGCGGTGTCATGGAAGCGAGGAGGTCAGCATGCGGGATGAGGTTCAGCAGAGTGAGGTGATTGTCGAACGGCGCGCCTCGGCCGGTCTCATCCGCCTCAATCGACCGCGTGCGCTGAACAGCCTGACACTCGACATGGTCCGCGCCTTTGCCGCAGCAATGGACGACTTCGCAGCGGACGCCAATGTCGCCACTGTGATCGTATCCGGGGAAGGGGAGCGCGGCTTCTGCGCCGGCGGCGACATTCGCGCACTGCACGAAAGCGGCCGCGCCGGCACCGATCTGGCCATGACTTTCTGGCGCGAAGAGTTTCGCCTGAATCACCGTATCGCGACCTATCCCAAGCCCTATGTCGCTCTGATGGACGGCATCACCATGGGTGGTGGCGTCGGTCTCTCATCGCACGGGCGCCACCGTGTCGTGACCGAACGAACCAAGCTTGCCATGCCGGAAACCGGGATCGGCTATTTCCCGGATGTCGGGGCGACGTGGCTGCTGCCGCGTGCGCCGGGCGAGGCCGGTACGTGGATGGGATTGACGGGACTGACGATCGACGCAGCAGATATCATCTATGCTGGATTGGCCGATCACCACATCGCTTCCTTCCGGCTGCCTGACATCGTCGACACGCTGGCGGAATTGCCGCGAAACGCAGCGCAGCGTGACGTCGAGGCGGTGCTGAAAAACCTTTCCAGCAATCCGGGGACGAGCTCGATCAGAAGCAACCGCGACCTGATCGAACGTTGCTTTCATTTCGGCACAGTCGAGGAAATCATCCATGCGCTGCAAAGGGAGCCCGGCGATTTTGCCGCTGAAACGCTGCGCATCATCGAGACGCGCTCCCCGACCAGTCTTAAGATTGCTCTTCGTCTGCTGCGCCAGGGCCGGCAAAGCAGAAACCTTGCCGAGTGCCTGAACCGCGAACTCGGCGCCTGCCAGCAAATATTGAAAAGCCCGGATTTCTACGAGGGCATCCGCGCCGCCATTATCGACAAGGATCGCAATCCACACTGGATGCCGGCGACACCGGAAGCGGTCGACCAGGCGGCCATTGATGCCTTCTTCCGGCCGGCTGAGCCACCGCTCGCGCTCTAATCTTCAGCGCCACATCCCGCGCATGCGCGCACCGACATCGACGCGCACCTGTCGCGCCTGATGCGAGGCGCTGCCACCGGCTCTGGCCTGCGGCCAGCCGACCACCTCGAAGAACTGCAGCAGCGTTGCCGGGATGAAGCGCGTACGCGAGGCGTAGACATGCCGGTCGCCCTGCGCGTTCTGGCCGTGCGTGAAGAAGCGCTGCGGCACGACGAGGTCGAGATTGTCCTTCGCGCGGGTCATCGCGACGTAGAGAAGTCGCCGTTCTTCCTCGATCTCGGCGCTGGTGCCGACCGCAAGGTCGGACGGGATGCAGCCGTCAACGACATTAAGCATGAACACTCTCGTCCATTCCTGTCCCTTGGCGGAATGGATCGTCGACAGGATCAGATAATCCTCGTCGAGCAGCGGTACGCCGGCTTGGTCGCTCGTCGCATCCGGTGGGTCGAGCGTCAGTTCCGTCAGGAAGCGCTCGCGGGAAGGATAGCCGTTGGCGATCTGCTCCAGTTGCAGCAGGTCAGCCTGGCGGGTCGAGGCGTCCTCGTGCAGGCGTTCGAGATGCGGCGAATACCACTCGCGAACGAGGCCGATCTCCGCCGGCCAGCCGGCCTTGCCTATCTTTACCTCCTGCAGCATCGAAACGAAGGCCGTCCAATCCTCTCCGGAGCGGGGAGGGGCCGGCAGTTCGGCAAGCACCTGCATCGGGCTCGAATCCGCCGCCATCTGGTCGATGACGCGCTGCGCCGTCGAGGGTCCGACGCCCGGGAGCAGTTGCATCAACCGGAAGCCGGCGACGCGGTCGCGCGGATTCTGGGCAAAGCGCAAAGCGGCCAGCATGTCCTTCACATGGGCGCTGTCGAGGAATTTCAGCCCGCCGAATTTCACGAACGGAATGTTGCGGCGGGTCAGCTCGACTTCCAGCGCGCCGCTGTGATGCGATGCGCGGAAAAGCACCGACTGCTGCTTGAGCTTCACGCCTTCCTCGCGGTTCTCCAGCACCTTATCGGCGACGTATCGCGCCTGGTCGGTCTCGTCGCGCACGGTGACAAGCTTTGGACGCTGGGCCGATTGGCGCTCCGTCCAGAGGTTCTTGGTGAAGCGCTCCGAGGCGAGATCGATGACGGCGTTCGCCGCCGCCAGGATCGGCTGCGTCGAGCGGTAGTTGCGATCGAGCGTGATGATGTTTGCGGAGGGGCTGAATGCCGCCGGAAAGTCGAGAATGTTGCGCACAGTGGCCGCACGAAAGGAATAGATCGACTGCGCATCGTCGCCAACGACAGTCAGGCCTTGTCCGCCGGGCTTCAATGCGAGCAGGATCGAGGCCTGCAACCGGTTCGTATCCTGGTATTCATCAACCAGCACATGGTCGAAACGGCTGCCGATATCGTCCGCGATGATCGGCTCGCTGACCATCTGCGCCCAGTAGAGCAGCAGATCGTCATAATCGAGAATGTTCTGGTTCTGCTTGGCTTCGACATAGGCGCCGAAGAGTTCCCGTAGCTGATTTTCCCAGGCCGAGCACCACGGGAACGCGTCGCGCAGAACGAGGCGGAGTTCGCTTTCCGAATTGACGACGCGCGAGTAGATCGCAAGGCAGGTACCTTTCGTCGGAAATCGGCTCTCCATCTTCGAGAAGCCGAGCTCGTGCCGGATGAGGTTCATCAGATCTGCGCTGTCTTCGCGATCATGGATTGTGAAGGCGGGGTCGATGCCGATCTGCTCCGCGTAGTCGCGCAGGAGCCGCGCCCCGATCCCGTGAAAGGTGCCGCTCCAGGCGAGGGCATCCGCCATGATGCCGGAATTGCCGCCGAGGACCTGGGCGCAGATGCGCTCGACACGCCGGGCCATCTCGGTGGCCGCGCGCCGCGAAAATGTCATCAGCAGGATCCGGCGTGGATCGGCGCCCTTGACGATGAGATGCGCAACACGGTGCGCGAGGGTGTTCGTCTTGCCCGAACCGGCGCCGGCGATGACCAGCAGTGGACCAGCAACATGGGTGCCCTCAGTGAGCGTGCCGTATTCGACGGCCGCGCGCTGCTGGGGATTGAGCTTTTCAAGATACATTCAGCCGTCCGGTTGCTTCGGCGGAGAATCGCACCGCGGAAATATTCGACGTTCCTTGAATGTTCTCGAAGGACGCCGCTGTCAAGAACCGTTTCGTGAGGGGTAATCGGGTACGATAACACGTCGGGTCAGCTTCAGGGTGCGATCCGGTTGGAGGATATAGGTTTCCTTAACCCTGCTGCCGGTCGAGTCGTAGAAGGAATTGTAGATGACACTGCCGGGTGGGGATTTCGTCAACTTTGTGCGCGGCTGCTCGCCATAGGTGATGCTGCCCGGGATCGGCTGTACCTCGGTCGAGCTGTCCGTGGCGCAGCCCGATAGCATCACGACCGACAGAATTGTCGGAAGCAGAATTTTCATCGTTGCAACCCCGCACTAAACCGTGGGTATATATGGTCCTCTAGGTCGAGAAGCCAAGTAGCTCCTGCTGGCCTATGTGAGGTTCGTCCAAGTATAGATAGATGCGGCGCAACTAAACCTCCCCTCCGGCGTTAGTCAGTGACTGGTTCTTGCCATTCGGAGGCGATCATGGTGCTTCGATTTCAGACGACGGAAGGTCACGGCGACGCCTGCGGGCACGGCCACGACGTCGCATCAACCCGCGCCTCGGTGGAAAGCGCCCTCAGCGCCGCCGATGACATCGATAGCAGCGAAATCGTCGTGTCGATCCTCGGACCTTACGTCGTTCTCGAGGGATTCGTCCGGCATAAAGGCCATATCGAGCGGGCGATTGCGGTCGCTGAAGACGTGGTGGGCAAGGGGCACGTCTGCGGCCGGATGCTACGACGTTAGCCGGGCTACTCACATATAATACTGTAAATTCATCAGTTTTGGCGCGCGCATACTGCACGTAGCTGCGCATATAGAAGCGTCCACCTACCGGCATGTAAAATCATACAATTTAGCTTAATCGAAAATACGAAGAGTTAACTGTGCGAAAGTAGTAGCGGCGCCACTGGAACTAAAAACGCTTTTCATTAGTTAATGCTTGTAATCAAAATACGGGAGAGGCGCATGCGAAGACTTCTTCGACTGGGAGTGCCGGCTTTTGCGCTGGCAATAGGGACCTTCATCACGCCAGCTTCGGCTTCGCTGGAGATCACGAGCGACTATTCCGCCCTGCCGCGGGATGAGATGGCGATGAACGAATATACCGGTTCGGTGTCATGCACCAGGCCGACGACGCATTATGTTCCATCCTTCATTCGGTCTTTTGACGGCACGATTATCGGCGTCGGCTACCTCGAAGTGCAGAGCGACGGTCACTGTTGATCGTCTCTGCTTCGCTTGTGAAATAGAGTAGCCAAGATCGCGCTCTCTTCGGTAGGGCTGATCAACTTTTCTGGTTGTGCGTTGTGCGTTGCAGCAC
The DNA here is from genome assembly GCF_002211365.1 of Rhizobium sp. R711. Taxonomy (GTDB): domain Bacteria; phylum Pseudomonadota; class Alphaproteobacteria; order Rhizobiales; family Rhizobiaceae; genus Rhizobium. Next base: position 1,054,207 of record NZ_LOKZ01000001.1, read on the forward strand.
ATTGCGTTAGCTTCCCGCGAAGCTGAGCCTCAACCAGAAGGATACCCGATGATCATTGAGAGCAAGCTGATCGGATGCCTCGACGGCCTGCGTGGCCTGGCCGCCCTTTGGGTGCTCGTGGGCCATAGCCTGCAACTGACAGGCTGGCACCTTCCGATCCTTTCGTCGCCGGATTTGGGCGTTGACCTCTTCATTATGCTGTCCGGCTTCCTGATGGTTTTTCACTATCAGTTGCGCGAGACGGCTAATCCCTGGGAAAAGCCATCCACCTGGTTCGGCTTCTGGCTGAAGCGCTTCTTCCGCATCGCGCCGCTCTATTATGTGATGCTGTGCATCGCCCTGCTGTTAGGGCCGCAGCTCTATGAGAGCCGCATGGTCATTGACACCTTTCTCGCGCATGGCCCGCAATTGCCGGAGCGCTATCTGGATGGCAGCCTGCGCAATCTCTTCATTCATGCAAGCTTCGTCTTCGGGCTGCACCCTGCCTATGCGTTCCGCACGCCGCTGCCGGATTGGAGTCTTGGGCTGGAGATGCAGTTCTATGCAGTCTTCCCGCTTGCGATGCTGCTTTTGCGGAGAACCAGATGGCTGCCGGGCGCTGCCGTTGTTGCGCTTGCCGCCTTCCTCATCGCCAAGGCCATTCAGGCCGCGCATGTCGATTTTCCTATGGCGTCTTTCCTGCCGCTGAAGATGCACGTCTTCCTGTGCGGCATGCTGATCGCCAACGGCTTGTTCGTGTCGCAGCGGCAAACGATCATGAACGGCTTGCTTGCCGTCATTCTGGTGATGATTCCGATTGGCGGGGACATGACCTCGACGAAGGTCGCCATCCGCGTGCTTCTCGTGATCGGCTTCTTCGCGCTGGTGCACTATCACCTGTTGCCTGGCCTCATCGGACGGCTCGGCGACCGTGTCTCTTCCGTCATGGGAAATCGCTTCTGTCATTGGCTCGGCGAACTTTCGTTCGGCGTCTACCTGATCCATTTGCTGCTGCTGCAGCCGATCGCCGCGTTCATCATCAGGCATTTCGGGGCTGAGATTTCCGCGCCGGTACGGTTCGCGATCGTCGTGGCCGCCCTTCTGCCGCTAGCCTATGCGTTGGCTTACCTCGGTTTCACGCGTATCGAAGGGCCGGGCCAGAAGCTCGGGCGCAAAGTGTTGGACAGGATCGGGAGAAGGCGTCTAAAGCCGGCGTGAGGCGGCTAATTGCAATCGAGGCTCGTTTGCTTTCGCAGAGGGTGACGAGCCTCTGACCATCATCATGACGGCTGTCGATGTTCTATTGAGGGACGTGCCTGAATGGCAATCAGCTTTGTCGTGCTGATAACAGCAAGTGCCGCCAAGGGTTAACCAAAAATAAACTATCGCCCTATTCTGAGACAGGTTGTCAAATCTGCGCGGATCGGCGGATGAGGCTGATCAATGGACCTTCAGCTTCGCTTCCTCTGCAGCCGCGACGAACTCAGCGCGGGCCTCCTCAACCGTCTTGCGGCCGTCGAGAGCGGCTCTGCATGTGCTTCTTGCCTTCAGATAACGCAATCCGCGAGCACTCGGCCAAAGGTCTGCCAAGTATTTCAGCGCGTCCAGGGGACCGAGGATGGTGCGCGCGCCCGTATTTTCAAATCCCACGTGGATAGGATCATTCCATCTCTCTGCGGCCATCGGCGTGCTCCTCTATTGCTTAGGCCAAAAACGTGCGCATCAGCCCCCTTGTTCCTGCAGAAGGTCTCATGCTGAAGGTATTTTAGCGATATTTTCAGACCCCGCAAATGGGAAAACTGGTGCGGGGTCGACCGCTGTATTCGTGGCGTCCGGGTCTAACGATCTTTTGCACAGCAAGGCGTGGTCTCCCTTCGCGCGGCGGCAGACCGGTTGCTTGCACTTTTAACTGGCCGAATGTTGCGCTTTGTGCAACCATAAAGCCTCAACGTAAGCCGCCCCCTGTCAGCGTTGGAGATCGGAGATGCAGGACCTCAAGCATGTGCTGAACGCGGAATGCCAGAAATATGTGTCTCTGGTCGTATCGATGCGACGTGGTGAATATCGATGGCTCGAGGTCAACGACGCCACCGGCAGCAAAGTGGACGTCACCGATGCGAAGCTTGCGGCATTTGAGGAGACGGTCCGAACGTTGAGGCAGATGATCCAGGATCTCGATGCATCCGATTATCTGTCATGTCGTCCGACGAAGGACTGGCACTTCGACGCCTGACATCACGCTGAGGCCGTTCGTCTTCGAGCCAACGACCTGCCGTTGCGCGCCACGAACCTACCGGAAGTTATAAAGCGATTCCGGATCGTAGACGCAGGCGTAATCTAACAGGCACTGCTTTCCCTCGGCATCGCGCAGATTGGTTGTCTCACGCTTGTCGCCCGGCCCGCAGCGAGCCGGCGGGTAACGGAAGCTTCGGCCACCGATGCCGACGCGCACGAACACCTTCTTCTCCTGGCGAATGATTTGCGCGATCTCGCCGCATGTATGATCGCGGGCGTTGATCTGGGTGACGGCGCCGGCAAAGGATGCGGACGACAGCAAAAGCACAGCCGCTAGAACCACATTTCGCATGAGACGTCCTCCTGGTTGCTGGCAATTAAGCAGCACTCGCAGAGCGTTTCAACTGAAATCTCAGGGCGTTAGGGCTCCGGACCGAGGTGCAGTTATGATGCGTGGCCTCCGCGCCGCCGATCTTGAAGCGCGCTTTCGGCGACCTTCCGGAGGTCAATATCGGTGTTGTTTTCGAGGGCGGACAAGACCTCTTTGTTGCTAAGCTTGGTATCAGAGCTGATCTTCAGCCACGGTATCGCTGTCGTATCGACGTTGTCCGGAACAGGCTCCAACAGATCCGGCTGCGTGAGGATGCGCTTTAGAAGAATCGGACCCTTCGATGAGAGCTTCGGGGTAGCTTTCCAAATAGCGAGTGCTCTGCGGTCGGTCCTTATAATGTACTCAAAAAGATACATGACCCAAAAGTAATGCAGGAGCTTGCCGGGCTTTGAGTAGTATTTCACCATCAACCGGAACCACTTGCACACGAGATAATTTTGGGGCTCCGCGGCCAGAAAGGAAATCCCCATTGTCCGACCTGGATAACTGTCCGGAACGGCGAAGAATCCACTTTCCATTAGCGGTGGCAGCCATTCGTCCAACGGTTTGACGCAGAAAGTCGTCGCGTCCACCCAAACCCCGCCATGATCCCTTAGGAGGGCAACCCTGATTAGATCTGCTCTCCACTGAATTTTGCGACCGGGTTTATGAGGCGGCACGCTGACGAATTCGGCCACGTTTGCATCGCTCAGGACATTCACATTCCAGGATGGATTTTTCCTGATCCAGGAATCCACAGCGTAGCGGACGATTGGTGGCGCTTGATCCAGCGGCTTGTCCCAATACATCCATACGACGCGTGGAACTTTCTTAGGCATCGTCTCGAATGCGTAGCGAGCATTTTCTGAATGGAACCTCTTCTTTCCGATGAGGCTGCGCCGTATCGAATGGGTTACCTTTTTCCAGATCAGAAATGCATCAAACAAAAGCATGGATGATCCTCGTGTATCTTGCGGGGGCAAGTGGCCCATCGAAGACAAAAAAGCGGCTCTCAATTTCTTGATTTTTTTAATGGAAAACTGGTGCTGCCGAGTGGGATTGAACCACCGACCTCACCCTTACCAAGGGTGTGCTCTACCACTGAGCTACGGCAGCAAGGACCAGACGCGCAACCGAACCGGCTGCATTGCGTGAACGGGGGGCCTATTGCCACAGCTTCATGATAAGCGCAAGCCGCAATTTCCATCTTTGTAGAGATTGAGGTCGGGCCACTTTTGAATTGGCGCAAATTCAGGTAAGCCTGCGGCATGACCGAGAATACCGAAAAAGGCCAGCACAGCCGCAAGGCGGAGATCGAACGCCAGGCGAAACTGCGCCGCGAGCGCGCCGCCGAAAAGCTCCGAGAAAATTTGTCCCGCCGCAAACAGCAGACCCGGGCGCGCCGATCCGGGCAGGCGGACGAGACGGATGGGCTGCCTGCCGCAAAAATGGACGAATCGTAATGTTCGGTTCACGGCGAATTGAAGCTCCCGCTAATTTCGTCTAAACACCCGCATCTTTTTTCAGACAGCCTTTCAGAAAGGCGGGCATCGCCCGTAAGCGCACATGGATCGTATTAGAATTGTCGGCGGCAATGAGCTTAACGGCATCATTCCGATTTCCGGCGCCAAGAATGCCGCCCTGCCGCTGATGATCGCCTCGCTGCTTACCAGCGATACACTCACGCTCGAAAACGTGCCGCATCTGGCCGATGTCGAGCTCCTGATGCGCATCCTCGGCAATCATGGCGTCGACGTTGCCGTCAACGGCCGCCGCGAGCGTCAGGAAGACGCCTATTCGCGCACCATCCACTTCACCTGCCGTACCATTGTCGATACCACCGCTCCTTACGAGTTGGTGTCCAAGATGCGCGCCTCCTTCTGGGTCATCGGTCCGCTGCTCGCCCGCGAAGGCCAGTGCCGCGTCTCGCTGCCGGGGGGCTGCGCCATCGGCACGCGTCCGGTCGACCTCTTCCTCGATGGCCTGACCGCGCTTGGTGCAAACCTCGAGATCGACGGCGGCTATATCAACGCGACGGCGCCGCAAGGCGGCCTGATCGGCGCCCGCTATACTTTCCCGAAAGTATCGGTAGGTGCGACCCACGTCATGATGATGGCGGCGACGCTTGCTCGTGGAACGACGGTCATTGGCAACGCCGCCCGCGAGCCTGAGGTCGTCGATCTCGCCAACTGCCTTATCGCCATGGGCGCCAAGATCTCCGGCGCCGGCACCAGCACGATCACGATCGAGGGCGTTACATCGCTCTCCGGCGCGCGCCATCGCGTTTTGCCCGATCGCATCGAGACCGGCACCTACGCCATGGCCGTCGCCATGGCCGGCGGCGATGTTACGCTCGAGAACACGGATGTCGCGCTCCTCGACACGGCGCTCGAAACGCTGCGCCGCTCGGGTGCCGAGATCTCGCCGACCAACAACGGCATGCGCATCCGCCGCAATGGCGTCGGCATCAAGCCGGTGGATATCGTCACCGATCCATTTCCGGGCTTCCCGACCGACCTGCAGGCGCAATTCATGGCGCTGATGACGCGCTCGACCGGCATCTCGCATGTCACCGAGACGATTTTCGAAAACCGCTTCATGCACGTGCAGGAACTGGCGCGTCTCGGCGCGAAGATCTCGCTGTCGGGCCAAACGGCGAAGATCGAAGGCGTTCCGCGGCTGAAGGGTGCGCCTGTTATGGCGACCGACCTGCGTGCGTCCGTTTCGCTCGTCATCGCCGGCCTTGCCGCCGAAGGCGAGACGATGGTGTCCCGCGTTTATCACCTCGATCGCGGCTTCGAGCGGTTGGAAGAAAAGCTCACCCGCTGCGGCGCCATCGTCGAGCGCGTCAGCGAGTAACTAAAAGGGCGTCACACGCCCTTTGTCATGGTTGCGCATTCTTCTGTCGCGCCTTATGTCCGTTGTCAGACGCATCGCCGTTCCGGCGATGCATTGGGAATGGGGTTTTGCCTGAATGACCGATCTGAGGCTCGTTGCGCTCGATAACGAAGATCTTGCGGTCGTCTCCGCGCATTTGCAGGATAGCGTCTTCAAGGTCGCCGATATCGCCTGGTCGCCACGCGAGGGTCAGTTCTCGGTTGCCGTCAACCGCTTCGTGTGGGAGGAAGCCGGCAAGAAGCGCAAGGGCTTCGAGCGCCGCCGCGCTGCTGTCGTCTTCAAGCGCGCGCTTGCGGTGCGCTCGACCGGTGTCGACCGCCAGAACCACGACGACGTTTTGTCCCTTTTGGCCATTCGCTTCGAGCAGAAGGGCGAAGGGCCCGAGGGGACGGTTGAATTGGCGCTGTCAGGCACCGCAACGATTGCGCTGGATGTCGAATGCATCGAGGTTCAGCTTGCGGATATCGGCGGGGCGTGGGAAACCGCATCCAAGCCGCGTCATCCCGGCGCGTGAGATCTGGTTCTTAGAGTATCTAAAGAGGAACATCGCATTGGCAATCTGGCTGGATCAGGCATCGGAGGGCTTCGAGCAACGGTTTGCCGCCTTCCTGACAACCAAGCGCGAGGTCTCCGAGGATGTGAACAACGCCGTTCGCGCCATCATTGACGATGTCAGGGCGCGCGGCGACGCGGCGCTTGCCGAATATTCGAAGAAATTCGACGGGATCGATTTCGCCGTGACTCCGATGCGCGTGAGCGAGGCCGAGATCGACGCCGCCGTCGAAGCGGTTCCGGCCGAAGTTCTGGGCGCCTTGAAGGTCGCCGCAGTGCGTATTGAATCGCATCATCGTCGCCAGTTGCCGAAGGACGATATTTACGAAGACGACATGGGTGTCGGCCTCGGCTCCCGGTGGACGGCGATCGAGGCGGTCGGGCTCTATGTGCCGGGCGGTACGGCGAGCTATCCGAGCTCGGTACTGATGAATGCCGTGCCGGCGAAGGTTGCCGGCGTAGACCGCATCGTCATTGCCGTTCCCGCAACCGGTGGCACGGTCAATCCGGCCGTTCTCGCCGCCGCCAAGCTTGCGGGCGTCACCGAAATCTATCGCCTCGGCGGCGCGCAGGCGATCGCAGCCCTTGCCTACGGCACCGAGACGATCGCGCCTGTCGCCAAGATCACAGGTCCGGGCAATGCCTATGTTGCCGCTGCCAAGCGCCAGGTCTTCGGCACCGTCGGCATCGACATGATCGCAGGTCCCTCGGAAGTGCTTGTCATCGCCGACAAGGACAACAACCCGGATTGGATCGCCGCCGATCTGCTGGCGCAGGCCGAGCACGATGCAAGCGCGCAGGCGATCCTTGCGACGGATGATGCCGAGCTCGCCAAGGCGGTGGAGGCTGCCGTCGAGCGACAGCTGAAGACACTCAATCGTGCCGAAACCGCTGCCGCGAGCTGGCGCGATTTTGGGGCGATCATTCTCATGAAGTCGCTGAAGGACGTCATTCCGCTGGCAAACCGGATCGCGCCCGAACATCTGGAGCTTGCCGTTGTCGATCCGGACGCGCTGCTGCCGCGGATTCGCAATGCCGGCGCGATCTTCCTCGGCGCCCATACGCCTGAGGTGATCGGTGACTACGTCGGCGGCTCGAACCACGTCTTGCCGACGGCCCGCTCGGCCCGGTTCTCCTCTGGTCTTTCCGTACTCGATTTCGTCAAGCGCACCTCGATCCTGCGTCTCGGCCCCGAGCAGCTTCGCACGCTCGGCCCTGCCGCCATCGCGCTTGCGGTTTCCGAAGGACTGGACGCGCATGCGCGATCGGTCGCGATCCGCCTGAACCTGGAAGGGTGACAGATGGCAGCGGGCGACTTTCGGCTTTGCGACGTCGTCCTTGACGACACCATCGGCCGAGCGACGCCCGACGTCGAGCACGAGCGCGCGGTCGCCATTTTCGATCTTGTTGAGGAAAACAGCTTCACGCCGATCGGCCATCCCGGCGGTCCGTACCGGCTGAACATCTCGCTGGTCGATTCCAAGCTGGTTTTCGCAATCACGACGGAGGACGGCGGTGCGGTGGCGACCCACATCCTGTCGTTGACGCCGTTTCGCCGCATCGTGAAGGATTATTTCCTGATCTGCGAAAGCTACTACGAGGCCATCCGCTCGGCCTCGCCCAGCCGCATCGAGGCGATCGACATGGGGCGGCGCGGCATTCACAATGAGGGATCACAGACGCTGAGGGACCGTCTGAACGGCAAGATCGAGGTCGATTTCGATACCGCGCGCCGGCTGTTCACGCTGGTCTGCGTGCTTTACTGGCGCGGCTGACGCCGATGGAAACGCTGGTCGAAGCAGGCGAGGGAGCAAGACCGGGCGCCATCCTGTTCATGTGCGGCATGAATGCCATTCGCTCCCCGATGGCCGAAGTGATCGCCCGCAGCATGCTCCCGGCGAATGTCTACGTCAGGTCCGCAGGCGTCCGGGCCGGGGAGCGGGATCCCTTCGTCGACGTCGCGCTGGAGGAGATCGGCCTTTCTCTCGGTCGGCATCATCCGCACACGCTGGAAGAACTCGAGGACGACTACTTCGACCTGATCATCTCGCTCTCGCCGCAGGCACACCATGCCGCGCTGGAGCTGACCCGGTCAAACGCCATCGAAGTCGTCTACTGGCCGACGATGGATCCGACCGTCGTCCAAGGCACGCGAGAGCAGATTCTGGACAGCTACCGGGAGGTTCGCGATCACCTGACCGAACTCATCGAGAGCCGGCTGGTCAGGAGAAACGGCATCGCCGCGCAATCGGCATGAAACAAATGACGGAAACGCGATCAATTAGGTTCACAAACCTCCGCTGATTGTGTAGTTTCCGCGCAAAATTTGGGGCGGCTATTTGCCGTCATCTCAACCGACAGGAAGAAAACCACTATATGCCTAAAGAAGAAGTCCTCGAATTTCCGGGTATTGTGACCGAGCTTTTGCCGAACGCGACGTTCCGCGTGAAGCTCGAAAACGAACACGAGATCATCGCTCACACGGCTGGCCGCATGCGCAAGAACCGCATCCGCGTTCTGGCTGGCGACAAGGTTCTCGTTGAAATGACCCCCTACGACCTGACCAAGGGCCGCATCACCTACCGCTTCAAGTAGGGCTTACAAGGCTCGAAAGGCTCCTTTCTCCGTCTTCCGGTGGTCGAGGTTCCATGACGCTGAAATACAAGCTCATTCTGGCTTCCGGCTCGCCCCGCCGCGTCGATCTGCTCAATCAGGCAGGGATAGAGCCGTCGCGTCTCATGCCTATGGATATCGACGAGACACCGAAGAAGTCCGAGCACCCGCGCTCGCTCGCCCGGCGCCTGTCGACGGAAAAGGCCGAGGCAGCACTTGCCGCCATCAAGGGCGACATGATGTGGAAGGGCAGCTACATTCTGTCTGCCGACACCGTGGTCGCCGTGGGGCGCCGGATTCTGGGCAAAGCCGAGTTCGCGGACGAGGCGTCGGCCTCGCTGCATCTGCTTTCCGGCCGTAGCCACTGGGTCTATACCGGCGTCTGCCTGGTGACGCCCGACCGCAAGATCCGCCAGAAGATCGTCGAGACCAAGGTTCGCTTCAAGCGCCTCTCCGGTTTCGAGATCGAGAACTACCTTGCGTCAGGGCAGTGGCGCGGCAAGGCCGGCGCCTACGGCATCCAGGGTCTGGCCGGCAGTTTTGTGCAGAAGATGGTTGGTTCCTACACCAATGTCGTCGGTCTGCCACTTTATGAAACCATCCTTCTGCTGGCCGGCGAAGGCTTCGACGTGCATAGCCGGTGGCCCGAGGGCTGATCCTCGAAGGGACCGCTGATGTCGGACGAAAAGAAAACAGCCGCCAAGGTCGAACCGCTGCGCAAGACGCGGCCATGCCCGGAATGCGGCAAGCCCTCCCAGCGCGAACACTACCCGTTCTGCTCGAACCGCTGCCGCGAGCTCGATCTTTCGCGCTGGCTATCCGGCTCCTACGCCATTCCCGTTGCCGACGACGAAGCGAAGGCGGACCGCGAGGGCGAGAACTAAGTCGGTTTTTCCACGAGTGAAGCCATTAAATTCGTTGATGAATTTGGAAAATTCCACGGCTTCTCAAAAAACTGTCATTTGGCGCTTGCCATGTCCGGACAAGATGCTATAACCCCGCTCGCTTCCGGGGCGAACCAAGGCCCCTCGGTTCTTTCGCAGGAAAGAATGTCCACGAAGCGGGTTGGCCCAGATAGCTCAGTTGGTAGAGCAGCGGATTGAAAATCCGCGTGTCGCTGGTTCGATTCCGGCTCTGGGCACCACTCCTAAGATTTCCTAACTCGACTATGATCTCAGATCGACAGGATATGCTGCCGATCGCCGCCTAAGCCATCTTGCGCAACATATCCAGCAGCGCCTTGGCATCGTCATTGGCGCCGATCCGCCTGAGGCTGTCGTCGGCGAGCGCGATGATGGCCTCGAGCGCTTCCTGCTCGTTCCAGCCTGCCTCGACCGATGCCGCGACGAGATCGCGGAAGGCGAACTGCAGCGCGTCCTGGCAGCGGATGTCCCGATCGGGGTCGTCGTTGGCGACGAAGGGTTTGTAGACGTCTCGCATTTCCGTTTCTCCGCGAACGAGCCGACGATACAGAGTAACTGAGATGAGTTTAAGGAATTGCTTATAAATTTGCTGTCGTCTGTTGCCTGTGCCGCTCGCCTCACCGGTCAAGAATGCCGATTCGCGGATCCACTTTGGCGATTGTAATGGGACAGTGTTGTGAAACTAACGGTCCACCGTGTCGGCCGTTCTCCTTTCTCCTGCGCCATGATAATACTTGCGGTGCAAACGGAGGGGGAACTCTATGCCGCGAATCTCGCAACTCTACTTCAAGACAGCCATTCTATTTCTGATCATCGGCATCGTTATGGGCCTGAAAATGGCGATCTCCGGCGATCATAGCGTCATCGGCGCGCATGCGCACTGTAATCTCCTGGGTTGGGTGACCATGGCGATCTTTGGCGGTTACCATGCGCTCAATCCCCAGAAAGCGGAGAAGCGCATCGCCATGATCCAGTACTACGTCTATACGGCCGGTATCGCGATGATGGTGCCGTCGCTCTATCTCATGCTTCAGGGCAACGCGGCCATGGAGCCGATCGTGGCGATTGCGTCGTTCATCACGCTGGCCGGCGTGTTACTCTTCGCGTTCATCGTCTTCTCCGGCGAGAAGGCGGTGGTTACACCGCCGGCGCCGTCATATCGCTGATGGCCTTTCATGCATTTCGGTCCGGCAGGCCTATTGCGCTTGCCGGGCAGGTTGACCGCGCCCGTCTTTGAGATTTCATGCCGTTCCGGGCGCGGCCGACAGTTCAATGGATGATTTGGATCCGGATCTGTTCCTTGGCCGCGTAGTCGTGGCAATCGCGGGCGACGTCGCCGACGAAGATCACGTCGCCATCGGAATCGAAGAGACCCCAGCAGGCTTCGTCGTCGACGTAGACTTTTCTGACATAGCCGAAGGGCTCGGCATCGATGATGACGCTCGGTGCAACAGGAACAGCCGCAAGTGCTCGCATGGATAACTCCAATGAGTCGTTTCTGTTTTAGGGCATACTTATATTGCGTCTTGAAGCTGGCGCGGGGCTATCCTCAGAAATCGGGATGGCAAACTGAGGTTGACGAGCGGTTAGATTAGGGCGAATCACCTGGGATGGTCTGCTGTCCTTCCGCCACTAACGAGAAGCGCGTTGCCCAGGTGGTTCAAAATGCCTATCTAGCACAGGCTATCATCACCAAAGGATTTTCGTATGGCCGACCTCAAGGCCCGTCCCCGTCCCGTTGGCGCTGCCGCCGTTCTTGGCCGCACGGGTTTTCCGCATATCACCTCAGCCACCAGAGGCGAGCTCGATATCGTCACCGGCGCCTCGCAACCGGGCTTCAATCCGCTGGACCTTCTATATGCGTCGTTGTCGGCTTGTCTGGTCCTGAGCGCCCGTATTGCCGCGAGCCAGATGGGCATTCTCGACCGCGTCACCGAGATTACCGCCGACGTCACAGGTGAAAAGGCGAGCGATGGCCCGTCGCGCGTCCAGGCATTCAACATCGTCTTCTCGATCAAAGGCGACCTCGACGAAGAGACGCGCCTGAAGATCGCGCATGCGGCGGAAGAGATCTGCACGGTCAGCAACACCATCCGCGGGACGCCTGAATTCTCGACCGTCATCTCGGGCTGATTTGTACAGTGCGGTAAATTCGCATCGACAGATATTTAAGATTGCGCGTTTGCCTGCCCTTGCCGTTCCTCGGCTATTCGCTCGCCACAGCTTCTGATAGGTCCGTTGCTCGCCGCCAGTCTTAAGGCGGTCAGAAAGCATTCGAGAGACATGTCGCAAGCCGCTTCGACTATCGCTGAAACCCCCGCATCCAACCGATTTCCCCTTGCTGCCCTGATCCTCGGCGGCGCGGCGATCGGCGGCTCGCCGATCTTCGTGCGGCTGTCCGAAGTCGGGCCGATGGCAACCGCCTTCTGGCGAGTGGCCCTAGCCCTGATCCCGATCTTCATCTTCTCGCTTGCGAAGGGCAGGGATGCCGGGCCGAAGCCTGAAAAGCTCTCGGATTATGCCCTGCTGATCCTGCCTGGCGTCGTGCTTGCCATGGATCTTGCCGCCTGGCATGTCTCGATCACCATGACGTCGGTGGCGAACGCAACGCTGCTCGCCAATCTTGCCCCCGTCTTTGTCACGGTGATCGGGCTACTGTTTTTCGGCGCGGCGGTCACGCCTGTGTTCGTTCTCGGTCTGGCATTGGCTCTCGCCGGTGTCGTCATCCTGAAGGGAGGCCCGGCGGCACTGGGCAATGGCGATCTCGGCGGCGATGGCGTCGCGGTGATCGCAGCCGTGTTCTATGCGGGCTACATCCTGGCGATCGGCAAGCTGCGCAGCCGCTTCGATACGGTTCGCATCATGCTCTGGAGCACTGCGTCCGCCGCTGTCTGTATCTTTCCGCTAGGCTTCTTCTATGAAGGCCACATGCTGCCGCCAACGGCCTACGGTTGGGCAATCGTCTTCGGCCTCGCCTTCGTCAGCCATGCGGGCGGGCAGGTGGCCATTGCTTACGCACTTGCCTATCTGCCGGCCACCTTCTCCTCGCTGACGCTGCTGCTGCAGCCCGTCGTGGCGGCAATCCTCGCCTGGGTGCTGCTCAGCGAGCCGATCGGCCCAATGCAGGCGATCGGCGGCGTCGTGGTGCTCGCCGGGATTCTGGTTGCCCGGCGAGGCTGATCGAGAGCCTTTCAGGCCGCGGTCGCCGGCGCGACGCGGCGCGCATCGAGGATGGCAAGCGCCTCGTCGACCGTCGAGGCAAGCTCCGCCTTGTCGCTGTTGCAGGTGCCCCACGCTTGGATGAAGCTGCTCGTCTTGCCGTAGCTGTTGTCGAGGACGCAGTGATCGGCGCCGAGAAGCACGCACATGATGTGCCCGTGCATCCGGTCGGTAATGACCTGGCGCGCCGAGCCCAGCAGCGCCACGCCGCGGTCGAAACGCTGCTGCGCCCGTTCGCGATAGGCAAGCTCCGTCATCCGCGCGCGGCCGCCGATGCGGCCGGTCAGCAGGCCTTTCAAGATTGCGGCATGTTTCGTCTGGCGCTGGAAATCGGCGGGCTCGTCGGGCCAGTCTGACTTCACGGTACCCGGACGCGAGGTTGCCGCCGTCAGATCCTGCGCGGCGCCGACTTCCTGGTCCTCGCGCAGATTGAGCAGCAGCTCATGCTGGGGCGTCGGACGGGTGACCGGACCGATGCAGAAGGCCATGTCGGGGCAAAGGCGTGTTTCGCACTGGAACCAGCGCTGGGCAAATTCCAGGCTTCGCTGGTCGCGAACGAGAAGCGTGAACTGACCGTGACGCTCGATGGCGCGTGCGGTGCTGTCGACGTTGGCCTGCTCCTTGAAATGGATCGTCTGCGGCATCTGGATGATCGGGCGGCCCTTGTGTTTGTCGAGCATGCCTTCACGGAACTGGCGGTAGCCCGCCCAGATATCGCCGAAATTGCCGCCGCCATGCAGGAAGATGCGGCCGCTGCCGATCGCGCTGAGCATCCGGTCTTCATCGTAGGTCGGGATTTCGGTTACGTAGGACGGGCGCGTGCGCTTGCGGTCGAAATAGGCCAGCTCGCCGAGCCAGATGGCGCTGTCACCGATATTGTAATGGTTCGGAAAGTCGAGAAGCGCAAAACGCTCGGACGGATCAAAGAGATCGGAAAGGCAATTGGCGATCACGCCCTGAAGGCGGTTGATGATCGTAATATTGGATTCCATGAAATGCTCCTTGTTTACGGACAAGTAGTCCATGCAAGCGGCTAAGCTTCGGCCTGTTTGCGGAATGGGTTGAGGGACATGGCGAGCGCGATATAGGGGCGGATCACCGAGCGGCCGAAGATCGGCAGGAAGGCTAGGTAAATCACGCCGCCAAGGCCAATGCTGAGGCCGAGCGCCAGCCAGCGGTTGTGAACGTGCGCCAGGACGACAGGATGCGCAAACCAGACGCAGACGGCCATCAGCGCCGCGCCGCAGAAGGGCAGGGCAACGGCCTTCAGCGTGCTCTTCGCGTCGATGTGCGCATATCGGGCGAGGACATATTGCTGATAAGGCATCGTCAGCCAGGCGCGTAGCGTGTAGCCCGCAGCAACAGCGACAACGCCGTAGGGGACGAGCAGCCAGGTAAGGATCAGTGTCGTCGCAAGCTGCAAGGCGGCGACGGACAGGATCGACTCCGCCCGGTTGACCGCGGAAAGCGCCGACGAAGCGAAGAAGTTCATGACGAACGGAACCGCCATCAGCACGAGCACGGTGGCGATGTCGCCGGCATTGCCCCACTTGTCACCGAAGAGCAGCGCGATCATGTCGTTCGACATAGCGCCGAAGCCGAGCAGCAGCGGCATGGTTCCGAGCGCGGCAGCGCCGACGATCTTGTTGTAGGCGTTGCGGAAGGCCGTGTGGTCGTTCTGCAGCCGCGACAGCGTGACGAGCGACACGCTGCCAATCGGCGCGAGCACTGCCTGCCCGATCAGTTCGATCAGCCGCCAGGCAATGCGATAACGGCCGACTTCGACTGGGCCGAACCAGCGCGAAATGAAGATGTCCTGCACGCGGGCAAGCAGCATCCACATCAGCTGCGTCACAACGAGGCTGATGCTGAAGAGAAAGACGGACCGGAACATCGTGACGTTGAAGCGAAACTTCGGCATCCAGGGATAGTAGAACCAGCCGAGGAGCACGGTCACGGCGGCGTTGACCGCGGTCTGCGCCACGAGCGCCCAGACGCCCCAGCCGAGAAAGGCGCAGACGACGGCGGTGATGCCTGACAGCAGGCTTGCGGCGATTGCCTGTCCGGCGAGGCTCTTGTGGCCGAATTCGCGTGCGAGGCGCGCATTATGGATAACCGCCAGCGAGGAAATCGGAAGCAGCGGCGCCAGCCAGCGAAGGATGCCTGATACCGACGGATCGCGCACCAGATTGCCGTAGTAGGGTGCAAAGAAGAACACAAGCGAAGCAACGATGGCGCTGAAGGCGATCGTCGCCCAGAAGGCCGTGTCGGCAAGCTCCTCGTCGAGATCGAGCTGACGCGTGACAGCGTCGCCGAGGCCCGCATAGGCAAGCACGCGACCAATTTCCACGAACAGGCTTGCAAGCGCAAAGGTGCCGAAATCGCCGGGGCCGAGAATGCGGGCGAGGATGACGAAGATCACAAAGGTTGCGATCGTGCTCCAGGCGACGCGGACCACCGACCACAGGACGGAAAGCGCGGTTTTCTTTTTGAGGTCGGCGTGGGCAATTGCCGTATCGGCCATGCATTATCCAATCGAATTTGGCTCGCGAAGAGTCGCGTGTTGATTCTGTTGGCGGCGAGGCGAGCGCCTCAGGCGGGCTGCTTTGCCTTCGGAGCCCGCCAGTAGGCGAGCATGCCGGTCAGGTTGTCACGAAGCTGGCTGCGGTAGGTCAGGCCAAGCTCTTCGTTGAGTTTTCTGCGCCCCATCGTTTCCATAAGCGCCTGGCGGATTTCCCAGCGCAGCATACCGCGCATGTTCGACCGGCGATCGAAGAGGTATTTGGCGTATAGTGCTCCGTTGCCGAAGGCGTAGCCGGTCTGGAGGCGCTTGATATCCGCAAGCTCGCGCCGCCCATGAAAGTGTTTGACGGCAAAATCGGGCAGATATTCGACACGCACGCCGGCATTGAAGGCGCGGTGAACGTAATCGGTGTCCTCGCCGGAACGGAACGGTGATCCGGCGCCGAAACGCGTGTCGAAGAGACCGATCTTCTCAACCAGCGTGTAGGGAAACGCCATGTTGGCACCATGAATGAAGCCACCGGCATGCAGGTCGCTGGTCAGCACCGCAGGTTCCATCTCAGGCTTGATCGTCACCGGCAGGTCGCGCGCGTCGCCGAGCTCGATCCGGCCGCCGCGCATGACCATCTCCGTATCGGAGCTGAACAGGGCCGCGAGCGTGCTGAAATAGTCGGGAAAGATTTCGCAATCGTCGTCGGTGAAGGCGAGGATGCGGCCTCTCGCGGCGCTCAAGCCCGTATTGCGGGCGACGGCGAGACCGGGCTTCGCTTCATAGATCAAGTTGGTTTTGATCGGAGCGGTCGACGCCCACTGCCGCACGACATCCGACGTTTCGTCTGTGGATCCATTGTCCACGAAGACGAGTTCAAGTCTCAGATAGTCTGCCTGCCGGGCGGCAACAGAAATAGCATCCAGGCAGTTTGTCAGTCCATGGGCCCGATTTCTCGACGAGATGATCAGGCTGATGTCCACGGGTCGAGGAGGCATTCAATTTCCCCTTCTGCGATCGATGTCGAAGCGAGGATAGGGCTGAGACCCTGCTTCGGCAAGGAGCATTTTGCGCTGCAGCAAAATAGAACAGATGGAGCAGTTCGCAGACGAATGTGGTAATTTCTTGCCGCTTGTAGAGAATAATACAATCTAAATATAGATGTAAAAAATAGATCTTAAACACCGTGGATAAATCAAGTTGCAATAATTCTTAAAAATTCATAATTGTACGAAATTAAATATTGATAAGATGAGAATAGCGTTATGCAACATGCAAAAAGCAAAATTTATTTTATAAGGCGCCAAATATTGCCTGAGAGATGCTTATGCGTTGTATGTCTCGTAGTAGATGATGCGAGCGGCTTTAGAACCCTGGAGAAACGAACGCAAACTTCTTCATGAATAACAAATAACCAACACGCGCCGGCGCGCCGCGACCACTGTTCATACGCAGCGCAAAGCAGAAAGTGCAACCGACAGGGACGGAAGTTATTTCTTTGCTATCGTCTGGCGCGAATTGACGGCGGCTTGCTCGCTTTTTCTTTCAATCGTTGCTTCCGAACAATGCAAGAGGACGGAATTGCCGGCGTTTCCGCGCGGACGCCATACCTGAGATAGGACTCGCCGCGCCTGAGACGCCGTACCGGCGCAGCCAGAACCCGTCCAGTCAGTTGCTCCGCTGTAACAACCATTTCTGGATGATCGGAACGTCCGCGTCGCCGAGGTCGTGTCCGCCGGAAATGACATCCGAATCGACGGTCGCTCCCGATTGCCTCAGACGCGTCTCAAGCTCGCTGGCGTACTTGCCATAGGCATCCGTCTTTCCGCTGATGACCAGGAGATCCGTGCCCTTGAGATCGGCGTGCGGATAGGTCTTCAGGACTGACATGGAGCGCAGCAGGACCGCCTTGTGCACCAGATTCGGATGCAGATAGAGCAGTGAGTTGAGCAGGTTCGCGCCATTGGAATAGCCGACATAGACGATCTTTTTCGGATCCAGTCCATATGAGGATACGGCGCCTTCGATGAAGGCGGCAAAGGCCTCGGCCTCGCTCTTGATGTCGTCCTGGTCGAAGGAGAATGGCGTGATGCGCTTATACCAGCGCGGAATGCCCTCTTCGGTCGCCCGTCCGCGTACGCCAAGCAGCGTGGCATGCGGGGCAACCTCGTGCAGCAGGGGCATTAGTGTTGTTTCGTTCCCGCCCGAGCCATGCAACAGGACGAAGACATTGCCGTCGGGGTCTGGCGGGGTATAGAAGCGGTGCACGAAGGGCAGGTCGCGATAATTGATACGCGGCTCGCCGGGCATCGAAAACTGCGGAAGAACGACCTTCAGATCCTTGAGATCGGTGATCGGATCCTTGGGAACGAAAAGCTTGGTGCCAAGCGTGGCCTGTGGCTCGTCCACCGTCATGCCGGGCTTGTCGGTCGCCAGTTCGATCAGGGTTCCGCCCGGCTCGCGGGCGTAGAGCGATTCGAAATAATTGCGATCGTGCAGGTTCGTCGCAGACGCGCCGCTCTCCTTCAACGCATCGTGAACCTTGTGAAGCCGCTCTACGCTGGTAGCGCGGAACGCGACGTGATCAGCCGTCCCCGGACCCGGAGCGCCGGACCAGAACCCCTGGGCATTCCTGACGTCGACGATATCGCCGGATTCTGACACAAGCCGATCGATGTTGCCGCGATTGGCCTGGAAGCGATAACCGAAATGGCGCTCCACGAAGTCGCGGCTTTCGGTCGGCGTTTCCGTCAGCATGGTAACGCCGCGCACGCGTTGAACCGCGTGCTCCACCGGCACACCCGCCCCATCCCAAACGGCCGAAGATTTCAGATCGCGGGCTCCGGCGAGCTTGACGATGATGTTGTCGGGATCCTTCAGGCGCAGGACTGGTTCACCAAACTCATCGACCGGACCTTCCGAACGGATCCCGAAACTCATGCCGCGCGTCAGCCAATAACCGATGCTGGCGGGATCGATGGCAAGCGACAACTCACCGATCTGGCTGTGGCCGACGCGCCCGGGCGAGCCGTCTTCCCATACGAGGAAGGTTACCAGCGAACCGGGGCTGCCTTTGGCGTCTCCGTAAAAGAGGTGAAGCTGTGTGGCGTCTTCGAAGCCGGCGGTCTGTTTGACCAGCCGCATGCCGAGAAACCCCGCGTAGAAATCCACGTTTGCCTGTACCTTTCGGGTGATAAGGGTCACGTGATGGATGCCAGATACCATTGAATACAGTCCGGATGGCTTGGAGGGCGACGTAAGCGCCAGAATCAGTGCGATTATAAACGTCATGCCGTTGCAGTTGGAGCTTGCTTCGAATGTTCTGCCCAAAGAACTAGAGTATCTCCGCGTGGCTGCAAATCCAAACTGTCCAGTTCGTCCAGAACGTCGAGGAATTGCCGGAGGGTGGCGGTTGATCGTGGAGGCGCTTGCGCCGGGGCCGCGGAATCTCCCTCCATTGAAAATAAAGGGGCGCCGGTTCTGCAGCCGGCGCCCTCATTTCATTCAGCTCAGCATCATACTCAGCCGGCGGTCTTGCGCGGCTGGCCCTCTTGCGGAGGAATGATCTCTGCTTCGGGTTCGGCCGCGGTGAGGGCCTTGCCGTGGCGGCGACGCCAGTCGCCGAGGAAGAGCAGGATCGGCGCTGCGATGAAGATCGACGAAGCGCCAGCAACGAGGATGCCGAAGACCATCGGGATCGCGAAGCTCGAGACCGCGCTGCCGCCCCAGATCGCCATCGGCAGCAGGGCGAGGAAGGCCGTCGCGTTGGTGTAGAGGCTTCGTGCCAGCGTCTCGTTGATCGACCGGTCGATGATTTCGCGCAGCGGCATCGACTTATAGAGCCGCATGTTTTCGCGCATGCGGTCATAGACCACGACCTTATCGTTCACCGAATAGCCGACGAGCGTCAGGATTGCGGCGATGGCGGTGAGGTTGAAGTCGAGGCCGGTCAGCGCAAAGAAGCCGATCGCCTTGGTCACGTCAAGGATGAGCGTGACGATGGCGCCCACAGCGAATGGCCACTCGAAGCGCCACCAGATGTAGAACAGCATCGCCAAGCTTGCGATAACGACCGACAGGATGCCGGCCCAGGCAAGCTCGCCGCTGACCTTCGGGCCGATGACGTCGGTGCCGGTCACGGTTGCCGACGGGTCGATCTTGATGATCTCCGCCTTCAGCTTCTCGACGGCTGCCGTCTGGGCTTCTTCTCCACCGTCCTGGCGCTGCGCGCGCACCGCCATGGTGTTGTTGTCACCGTAGGTTTGGAGTGAGACTTCGCCGAGGCCAAGGCCGTTCAAGCCTTCGCGGAAGCGACCGAGATCGGCGGCCTCCTGCGTCTTAACCGACATCTGGATGCCGCCGCGGAAGTCGACGCCGTAGTTGAGGCCCGGATGAATGAAGAGCACGACCGAGGCGATCGACAGAAGCGCCGAGACCGTCACGCCGAAGAAGCGAGCCTTCATGAACTGGATGTGGCGGCCGTAAGGATTGAACATCATCGGTATCAGCGGACGGATGTTCAGGACCTTCAGCTTACGACGACGCGTGATCTCGATCATCGTTACACGAACGAATGCGACGGACGTGAACATCGAGATGATCAGGCCAAGCGCCATGGTCACGGCAAAGCCGCGAACCGGGCCAGTACCGAACCAGAACAGGATCGCCGCCGCGATCAGCGCCGTCATGTTACCGTCGATGATCGTGGAATAGGCGCGGCGGAAACCGGTGTCGATGGCGGCAAAGGCGCTCTTGCCCTTGCGCGTCTCTTCGCGGATGCGCTCGTTGATGAGAACGTTCGCGTCAACCGCAAGACCGATACCGAGAACGACACCCGCGATACCTGGCAGGGTGAGCGTCGCGCCCACGAGCGTCAGGGCCGAGAAGGTCAGGATCGTGTGGACGAGCAGCGCGAAGTTCGCAAGGAAGCCCCACGTGCCGTACAAGATGAAGATGAACGCTGCGACGAGCACGAAGCCGACGAGACCCGAATAGATACCCATGCGGATAGCGTCTGCGCCGAGGTCAGCACCGACGGTGCGTTCTTCGATGACGGTGAGCTTGGCGGGCAAGGCACCGGCGCGCAGCATGGCGGCGAGCGTGGTTGCACTCTCGGCCGAGAAGCTGCCGGAAATCTGGCCGGAGCCGCCGGTGATCGGTTCGCGGATGACAGGTGCGCTCAGAACCTTGTCGTCGAGGACGATGGCGAAGGGATTGCCAACGTTCTGGCGGGTGATTTCGGCAAATCGGGTTGCGCCGGCGCTGTCGAAGCGGAAGCTGACGACCGGCTCATGCGTGTTTGGATCGAAGCTGACGCGGGCATCCGAGAGGCGGTCACCCGAGATCTCGACGCGGTCGAGAACAGGATAGGTATTGCCCTTTTCGTCCTGCAGCATCGTTACGCCCGGTCCTGGCTGGTTGTTCGGGGCGAGCATGTGGAAGGACATCTTCGCGGTCGAGCCGAGAAGCTGGCGAAGGCGGGACGGGTCCTGTGCACCTGGGAGCTGTACGAGCACGCGGTTCCCGCCGATACGCTGGATCGTCGGTTCGGCAACGCCGACCTGGTCGACGCGCTGGCGAATGACTTCGAGGCTCTGCTGAACGGCCGAGTCGACGTTTGCCGCGATGCCGGCGGGCGAGAAGGCGACGATGATATTGCCGCCATTGGTTGTTACCGAGAGATCGGACTGGCCAGCGCTGAGGCCGGTGGCGATCGCGTTGCCGAGGGTTTTCAGCTGCGTGACGGCTTCGTCGCTCTGGGCCGGATCGGTCAAGGTGACAACGATCTGGTTCTGGTTGCGGACGATCGACTTGGTCTGGATACTCTTCTCACGAAGCACGCGACGGGCGTCCTGCAGGAGAGATTGCAGGCGCTCACGGGTCAGGTCAGCTTCGTCGACTTCGAGAACGAGGTGCGAGCCGCCGCGAAGGTCGAGACCGAGCGAAACCCGGTTGTGTGGCAACCATGAAGGCAAGCGGTCGAGCGTTGATTGCGGCAGTGCGTTCGGCAAAGCGATCAGAATGCCGAGGAGAATGATCACCGTATAGGTGAACACCAGCCATGGTGAATTACGCATGTTGTTGTTTATCCTTGATAACGCTTGAGCCTGCGCTCCTCGCGCAGGCGGCGTGTCTTAAAAGCAATGGAAAGCGCCGGGTAGGCGCGCATTCATGCCGCGGCCGCTGGCGGGCCATGCGAATCGTAAGCCTTGCCATCGGCAGCATGAAGCTGCGGGGGGAAGGCGACCGGATACGTGGGCTCCCCAGTTGAGAGGAGCGCGATTCTAGGCGTTACGCTTGTTGCCGCGCTACCGGAATCATAGGGAGTATATTTGAAGGCCTGCTTGCGCTCGGGGGTCAAGATGCCGCGAACGACGTCTCGCGCGCTTACCTGCGGCGGCTGGCTGTCCTTGCTGGACGAAGAAACCGAATTCGGGCCGCGCGTCGGACCGATGACGAGATTGCCGCCGAGCAGCAGACCGAGATAGGCGAAAATGGCAACGACCAGGGAGATCGCAACGCGGCTGCTCATGCGGCGCGCGTCGAGCCTCATCTCGTGATCATTTGGATTTTCAACCTCGTACCGGCTCAACGGCGCAAAAGTCTCTCATTCTTTATCGGGAGAAGGCGCTTCCTCGGCTGCGATTGTAGCAGTCTCGGCTTTGTCTTCATAGGGCACACTGTCATGATGCACTTGGGCCAGCCGGTCAACCATGCCCATGGCGATTTCTCGTTCGCCCATGATGACGGTGTCTGCACCGTATTCCTTCAATGCCTCGACCTCGGCGTCCGAATGCGCGCGCGCCACGATCAGGATGGATGGGGTGATGGCGCGGCCTTGCTCGGCAATACGGCAGGCCTCGAACGCGTTGGGAATGGCGACGACAAGACTGCGCGCGCCGGCGAGGTTCGCAAGGTCGAGTACCTCGCGCGAAACCGCATTGCCGCTGATCGCTTCGATTCCCTGGTCCCGAAGTTCCCCAATGCGCTTGTCCGAGTCCTCGATCACAAGGAAAGGCGTCCCGGACGATTTGAGGTTCTGCCCTACGATGCTGCCGACGCGACCGTAGCCGACAAGGATTGCGTGTCCACGAAGGGTTGTCGGTTGCACATCATCCGCTACCGCCGGTTCTTCAGCCGGCTCCGGTGCCGCCGGCTCCGCGGCAGACTCGTCGCGCTTCGTGCGCTCCAACAACAGACGCAGGCGATCGCAACCGTAGAAGAGTAGCGGGTTGAGAATGATCGAGATGATGGCGCCCGCCAGGATGAGGTCGCGTCCCTCCTCTGGCAGCAGGCCGAGAGAGACGCCCAGCGTCGCCAGGATAAAGGAGAATTCGCCGATCTGCCCAAGGCTCGCGGAAATAGTCAGCGCCGTGCCGACGGGCTTCCGGAACAACAGCACGATCAGGAAGGCGGCGATCGACTTTCCAATCACGATAATGAAGAGAGTGGCAAGCAGCAATAACGGCTTCTGGACAACAATATTCGGATCAAAGAGCATGCCGACCGAGACGAAAAACAGCACCGCGAAGGCATCGCGAAGCGGAAGGCTCTCCTGGGCGGCACGATGGCTGAGCTCGCTTTCGGCGAGGACCATGCCGGCAAAGAAGGCGCCGAGCGCCAGCGAAACACCGAAGAGCTTGGAGGCGCCGAAGGCGACGCCGAGAGCGATTGCCAGGACACCGAGGCGGAACAGCTCTCGGGATCCGGTGTGGGCGATGCGGTGCATCGTCCAGGGAATGATCCGTCGCCCGAAAACCAGCATCAGCCCGACAAACAGCGCGACCTTGACGAGGGTCATGACGATTATGCCACCGATGCCGAGGTCGAGGCCGAAGAGCCTATTGATCGCGGCAGAAAGGGGTTCGACCGTCGCGTGATCCCCGCCGCCGATACTGGCCGCGGCCGGGATGAGGACAAGCGCCAGAACCATTGCGAGGTCCTCGACGATCAGCCAACCGACCGCGATCTTGCCGCGATCGGTCTCGATCAGCCGTCGCTCCTGCAGCGCCTTCAAGAGGACGACTGTCGAAGCGACGGAAAGAGCAAGTCCAAAGACGAGGCTCCCTCCCGTCGGCCATCCCATCAGTGCGCCCAGTCCCCAGCCGAGCAATGTGGCAAATCCGATCTGCGCGATCGCGCCTGGGACCGCGATGCCACGAACGGACAGGAGATCTTTAAGGGAGAAGTGCAGCCCGACACCGAACATAAGCAGGATGACGCCGATCTCGGCGAGTTCGGGCGCAAGGCTCTGGTCGGCGACGTAACCCGGCGTATGCGGGCCAGCGAGAACGCCGGCCACAAGATATCCGACCAGGGGAGGCAGTCGCAGCTTGTTGGAAAGCGCGCCGAGAAGGAACGCAAGCACGAGGCCTCCGACGATTGTCGAAATCAGGGGCGTATCGTGCGGCATCACTCTCTCCTGAACTAGAAATCCCGGCTAAAACATGACATATATGGCTTATTTCAACCAATATGGGTGGTTTGACATTATGGGTCAAGGCGCAAAGGAAACAATTCTGACACCGGCACTCTGCCGAGCCGCTCGCGGATTGCTTGACTGGACGCAGCTCGACCTCGCAGAGCATGCGGCCGTGTCTCGCAGCACAATCCGCGACTATGAAGGAAAGCACCACGAAATTCATCGTGCAACCGAGGCGCAGTTGCGTCTTGCCTTCGAAAAAGGCGGCGTCGTGTTTGTGGAGGTTGAGGGGTCGGGAACGTGCCTTGGGCTCCCATCCGTCCCGAAGTGACGGTCTATTTGCCGGTGAGGCAGGCCGGTGAAATCCTGTAGGAAAAGATCGTCTTGCCGCGATAATAGCCTTCAACCGGCTGCCAGCTCCGGACCAACTCGGGCGTTTGTGCGCAGTCCACCGGATGCGTCGTCACGAAAAGAACACTCTCGGCAACATCGCTCGGCAGGGCAAAGGTCTGCTCGTAATAGTTGTCTGGTGCATCGGATGGTGGCTTTGCGTATATGCGGACAGGATCGTCTCGCAGCGTGTGGAACATGTCTGCCAGCAAGTCGCGGCTGTCGCTGACAATGATTGGGATAACCGATTGACGCGCCACCTCGCCAGCCTCGCGGCTGATCGCACTGCGGCCGAGATAGCGCTTCATGATCTCGTTGCCGTTCGGCAGCACCAGCTGGTGCGCAAAGACCGCGGCGAGCGGAAACAGGAAACTGGCCGTGCCATTTATCATCAGCGAGATGCGCAATCCCTTTGGCCAGAGACGGTCAAGCAGCCATACGGCAAGCATCGTTCCCGCGATATAGGCGGTCACACCCCAGTTGGCATAGGCCTTGGCGACCAGTGCTTGAAGCGTGATCAGCAGAACGACCGGCATCGATAGCCAGATCAGCAACCTTTCCCGCGGCTCGCTCTTGTCCTTGATCGCGCGCGCGACGGCCCAGAGCATCGCGAAGAACACGATCGGTCCGACGACGCCGAATTGTGCCACGAAAAATTCCAGGCCTCCGGCAACGTCGATGCGAAGCTTGCTCCAATGCGCGATGTTGGTGGTGTGGCGAACGGTTGTGCCGTCGTGGGCAAGATTCCACCAGAGGTTCGGCGCTGCGACGGCAACCGCAACGATGACGGATATGAAGAAATCGCGCCAGGCTATACGTGCGCTGGGAAGCAGAATGAGCGCGATCAGCCCTCCGGGAACAACAAAGAGGATCGCGTACTTCGACAGAAAGGCACAGCCGAAGGCAAATCCCATAAGAAGGGCGAGACCCGCGGAACGCTTCGCGGTCTGGCCGAAATAGGCCCACAGCGCGACGGTCAGGAAAAAGAGAAGCACGACATCCGTGGAGAAGAACACCGATGACAGCGCAACGCCCGGCAGGGTGATGAAGGTGACACCGGTCCACCCTTCGATGTCGGACCCGACAAAACGCTTGGCAGTCTTCATCATCATGATTGCGGTCGCCATATGGATCAGCGGTCCGCAAAGCCTGATCCAATAGATCGATGTCGATCCCGCAAGCTCGGTCATTGCCCGAATGACCCAGGCGATCATCGGCGGCTTTGAATAGTAGCCGAAGTCGAGATGCTGCGACCAGAGCCAGTATTGCGCCTCATCGACGAATAGATCAGTCGTGTCGAAATGAAGGGTGATCACTCGCCAGAGCGTCACGCCGAGAATGATAAAGAGGCCAAGTCTGGCGGACATGAACGGAAGTTCCGTTAAACGCAAACGCAGTAGTAGAGCCGAAGTTTAGCGCGCCGGCGTGCCGGGCGCGTGGCTGGTCTTTACCGCCTAGTTATGGAAATTCAAAGGACGCGCAGGGAAATTTGGCCGCGGGTCGCTTCGATGCGGTCCAGCAGCGTAACGGCCGCGAGAACAGCAATTGCGAGGAAGCAAGACCCCAATCCGAGAACAATCATTGCCCAATCCTTCTGACGTCATGTCACGGTTATTTCTGGGCGTATAACACAAAGCTTGCGCCGGACTTGTAGCAGCGATGCAACGCAAGCCCAGTAATTCGTAGATGGTTATTAGGGCCTGCTGGAAAGTCGACATTCATAAAATACGCATTAACCTTCAGGCAAGGAATTAACCATAAACATTGCATGAAACGTCGGAATGGGAAAATTCACTCGTTCCCACCAGGCATGACGCCGCACCGCCGTACCGGTCGATCCGGAATCCATCTCATCAAGCAGCTCCGAAGCAGAATCTACTGATCGGGAGGCTTCAGGCCGCCGGCGGCGGCCGGAGGCAAGCCACCTGTCAGCAACGTACCTGCCGCTCGGGGTAATAGATTAGTGACGGGCCTCTTGCCCGGCATGTGGTTGGGGACAGGCGTTGGGGCAGGAAATGCCATCAGATCAGGCACGAGGAGCGCAGGCAGGAAGCTTGCGTGACCGACTCCGCTTTGCCGGTCTCGATGCCGAACACTGTGATTTGGTCCGGCGCCATCGCGTCGATCTTCAGCAACACCTGACCGCCGGCCTGCGTGATCTCTTCCAGCGGTTTCAGTCCTTTCCCGACGCCGCACGGAATTTTGAAAGTGAGCGCCAGGTCGAGCGGCTCCACGACCTGCAGGCCTCGCACTGGGACGTTTTGACGGATGCGCGTTTCGACAGCCTTTATGCTGAGCGCGTGAAGGTTCTGTCCGATTCCGAAAGCAAGATGGGCCTTGACCCGCGCTGGCACGTTGCCGGCCATGGCGTTGTTCTCGAGCATGTCATCGGTGGCCTTGCGACCGAGCTGGCCGGCCGTTCCTTCCTGCCGAGCAGCCGTCGTCGCGCCAAGGAAATCTCCGACCTAATTTCGGCAATCATTCGCCTCGTGATGGTGGACGTCGAGATTGCCGTCTCCCTGCGTTTCAATGCCCTGCGGGCGACCCAGCAACGCGCGCTCGCCGATCAGCGCAGCTGTGACAAAGCCGAGATCACTCGCGTTTTCGCCGATGTGATCAATGGCCTTGCCGCCCGTGATTTGACGGTTCGAGCAACCGTCGAGGAGGACGGCGCCCATCGGGACATCGCGTTGGCGCTCAACGGTGCGCTGGATGCCGTCCAGTCCGAGTTTCAGGCGATCGCCGAAAAGACCGCGGTTGCTGGAACGTCCGTGCAGACGCTCGGCGATGCGTCGAAGCAATTTGCCGGCAATGCGTCCGCTCATGCCCGGCAGTTGCTCTCCTCTGCCGCCGCCCTTGCCGACCTCTCGGAAAGCGTCCGCCACGGTGCCGCAGGCAGCCGTGCCGCCGCGCAGGCCGCGGCTTCGACGCGCACGGCAGCCGAACAAAGCGGCGAAGTCGTCGGGCGCGCGATCGCTGCCATGGCCGATATCGAGCAGTCCGCCGAGAGAATCGGCCAGATTATCGGGGCAATCGACGAGATCGCCTTCCAGACCAATCTCCTGGCGCTCAATGCCGGTATCGAAGCTGCCCGGGCGGGTGATTCCGGGCGTGGATTTGCCGTCGTCGCACAGGAAGTGCGGGCCTTGGCGCAGCGCTCGGCGGACGCCGCGCGCGAGATCAAGACGCTTGTTAGCACCACCAAATCGCAAGTGGACGCAGGCGTCCAAATGGTCGGACGCACCCAGGATTCGATCGGCAACATCGTTCGCCAGGTCAGCGAGATCAACACGGCGATCGCCGCCGTCGCAAATCAGGCAAGCGAGCACGCCGCGAACATCGACGTCGTAACGGCCGACGTAAAGGGGCTTGGCGTGCAGATGACCGACAACGCGGCTTCGGCCGCGCGTTCCACCGAAGGAGCGGACTACCTGCACACCGTTATCGTCGAACTCGGCCAGACGATCCGCGAATTTCGCATTGCCCGGCAAAACGCCGAGCCCGCGCGCCGCGCGCCGCTGTTGGCCTCGGCGATCGATGGCAAGCAGACTGCCGATGTCGTGGCCGACGACGAGGATTTCGGATTCGCGCAGCCGGTCGCCTCGGTCGGAGGGCGGATTGTTTACTAACAGACCAGTATATGAGCGTTGCTCACGTTTGTTGAGTGAGAACCAGGAGACAAGGAAGAGCTGATGGCGGCAAGGAAAACTGGAAAGACGCTGAACCTGTCAGCGGTGCTTGATCTGAACGAAGCGACCGCGCTTCGCGACAAGCTTGCGTCGTTGCGTGGCGCCGATTTGGCCATCGACGCCTCTGCCGTCGAACGCATCGGTGCGCTGAGCGCCCAGGTCCTCATGGCTGCCGCCAAGACCTGGGACCAGGACAAGTTCGCATTCAGCTTCAGCAAGGTTTCGGACGCATTTCAGAAAACCATGCAGCTGATTGGTGTCGATATCCACCATCTGCTCGCCAAGGAGATCCGGCAATGAAGAAAAAAGTGCTTACCGTGGATGATTCACGGACCATCAGGAACATGCTTCTCGTGACCCTCAACAATGCGGGCTTCGAGACGATTCAGGCGGAAGACGGCGTCGAGGGCCTCGAGGTTCTGGAAGAGTCCAATCCCGATGTCATCGTCACCGACATCAACATGCCGCGCCTTGACGGTTTCGGCTTCATCGAAGGTGTTCGCCGCAACGACAAGTATCGCGCGATCCCGATCCTGGTTCTGACGACCGAAAGCGATGCGGAAAAGAAGAACCGCGCGCGCCAGGCCGGTGCCACCGGCTGGATCGTCAAGCCGTTCGACCCTGCCAAGCTGATCGATGCCATTGAGCGTGTAACCGCTTAAACCCAGGATTTTCTCCTATGGATATGAACGAAATCAAAGAGATCTTCTTCCAGGAGTGCGAGGAGCAGCTCGCTGAACTGGAATCCGGTCTTCTGAAAATGAATGATGGCGATCGCGATCCGGAAACCGTCAACGCGGTGTTCCGTGCTGTCCATTCGATCAAGGGCGGCGC
Organism: Rhizobium sp. R711; assembly: GCF_002211365.1. Taxonomy (GTDB): domain Bacteria; phylum Pseudomonadota; class Alphaproteobacteria; order Rhizobiales; family Rhizobiaceae; genus Rhizobium. Next base: position 1,082,843 of record NZ_LOKZ01000001.1, read on the forward strand.
TGGCGCTTTCGGTCTGGATGATCTCGTCGCTTTCGCGCATGTGTTCGAGACTACACTTGATTGCGTTCGTTCCAACAAGCTTGAGCCGACACAGGATGTCCTCAAGGTCATGCTGAAGTCGGCAGACGTGCTAGCCGATCTGACCAACGCCGCTCGCGACGGCGGCAGCGTTGATGAAAGCCGCAGCCGCGGTCTGGTGAAGGAATTGGAAGCGCTCGCCAACGGCGAACTGCCTACGCCGTCCGCAGCCGTGGAAGCTCCGGCAGCGAAGCCGGCACCTGTTGTCGCCGCCCCGGCGCCGAAGCCGACCGATGACAGCGGCTTCCAGCCGATACCCTTCTCTTTCGATGACTTCGGCGGCGAGGAAGAAGCCGGCTCCGATCTGCCAGCCTACGAAATCACCTTCAAGCCGCGTTCGGACCTCTATTCCAAGGGCAATGATGCGACCCTGCTGCTGCGCGACCTCTCCCGTCTCGGCGAGATGAGCTGCTACTGCAACATGGATGCGCTGCCCGGTCTCGATGATCTCGATCCGGAAGCGGCCTATTTCTACTGGAACGTGACGCTCAAGACGGACAAGGGCGAAGACGCGATCCGTACCGTCTTCGAATTCGCCGAGTGGGATTGCGACCTGCAGATCACACCCGTCGAGGCAAAGGCAGCCGCCGCCGAGGCCGAAGAATTGCCGATGATCCCGGTTCCCTTCGACCTCTCCATTCTTGATGAGGGCGCTGCCGAAGTGCCGGCCGCACAGCCGAAATCCGATGCTGCCGCTGCCGTTGCCGCTGCCGAGACGGCTTCCAACGTCACACAGATGGCTGCCGCCGCTGCCCGTGTCGAGAAGAAGGAATCTGCTGCCGCCGCTGCTGCGAGTGCGGCTGCCGCCGCGCAGAACAATGCCGCCGCCGGCCAGACGATTCGCGTCGATCTCGACCGCGTTGATCGCCTGATCAACCTCGTCGGCGAGCTCGTCATCAACCAGGCGATGCTCTCGCAGAGCGTCATCGAAAACGATACGACCGGCACGTCGTCGATCAACATGGGTCTGGAAGAGCTGCAGCAGCTCACCCGCGAGATCCAGGACTCTGTCATGGCGATCCGCGCGCAGCCGGTAAAGCCGGTCTTCCAGCGCATGTCGCGTATCGTTCGCGAAATCGCCGACATGACCGGCAAGACGATCCGCCTGATCACCGAAGGTGAAAACACGGAAGTCGACAAGACGGTCATCGACAAGCTGGCCGAGCCGCTGACGCACATGATCCGCAACGCCGTCGACCACGGCATCGAGACGCCGGAGAAGCGCGCTGCCAACGGCAAGAATATCGAGGGTACGGTTCGCCTGACGGCAAAGCACCGCTCGGGCCGCATCCTCATCGAGCTCGCGGACGATGGCGCGGGTATCAACCGCGAGAAGGTGAAGCAGAAGGCGATCGCCAACGAGCTGATCCCGGCCGATGCCAACCTGACGGACGAGGAAATCGACAACCTGATCTTCCTGCCCGGCTTCTCCACGGCTGACAAGATCTCCGACATCTCCGGTCGCGGCGTCGGCATGGACGTCGTCAAGCGCTCGATCCAGGCGCTCGGCGGTCGCATCAACATCACCTCGAAGCCCGGCCAGGGCTCCGTCTTCACAATGAGCCTGCCGCTGACGCTCGCCGTCCTCGACGGCATGGTCGTCACGGTTGCCGGCCAGACGCTGGTGGTGCCGCTGACGGCGATCGTCGAGACACTGCAGCCGGAAGCTGCCGCGATCCATTCGTTTGGTGCGAACCACCGCTTGATCTCGATCCGCAACAGCTTCTGCCCGCTGGTGGATGTCGGCCGGATCCTGAACTTCCGCGCAACCCAGGCGAACCCCGTCGAAGGCGTTGCTCTCCTGGTGGAATCGGAAGGTGGCGGACAGCGCGCCCTCATGGTCGATGCGATCCAGGGCCAACGCCAGGTCGTCATCAAGAGCCTTGAGGCGAACTATACGCACGTTCCCGGTATCGCTGCCGCAACCATCCTCGGCGATGGCCGCGTGGCGCTCATTCTGGACGTCGATGCCGTTGTCGGCGCTTCGCGCGGTCAGGCGCTGAAGCAGGACGTATCGCTGGCAGCGGTAGGATAAGCTTATGTCGTATGCCGTGAAAAATCTGAACGAGAGGGACCGCGAGTTGATCGCGTTCCGCGTCGGGGATCAGGAGTTTTGCGTAAATATCATGTCGGTCCGCGAGATCCGTGGCTGGACGCCAGCAACGGCGATGCCGCACTCGCCGTCCTACATGAAGGGTGTCATCAACCTGCGTGGCGCGGTGCTGCCAATTATCGACCTGTCCGCCCGTCTCGGCATGAAGCCGGCGGTGCCCTCGCAGCGTCACGTGATTATCGTGGCGCAGGTATACCAAAAGGTCGTCGGCCTGCTGGTCGATGCTGTGTCTGACATTCTGTCCGTCACCGAAGACAATGTGCAACCGACGCCGGAAATAGCCTCCGAACTGCAGCGTCAGTTCGCCCGCGGTATCCTGGCGATCGACAAGCGCATGATCTGCCTGCTCGAACTCGAAGCCATTTTCCCCGAAACTGAAAGCGAAGCCGCATGAATGTCCTGAGTGCAAAAGACATGCGGCAGGGAAGCCCCGAGGAGGTGCTGGCGAGCGGAGAGTACCCGTTGACGCGCCGCGACCTCACGGAAATCGCTGCGATGATCTACTCGGATGCAGGCATCTTCCTGAACGAGACCAAGGCGTCGCTGGTCTATTCGCGTCTGTCGAAGCATATCCGCAACCTCGGCCTGTCCGGATTTCGGGAATATTGTGCGCTCGTCTCCTCGCCGGCCGGTGCCGCGCCTCGCCGTGAGATGCTGTCGCATCTGACGACGAACTTCACGCGCTTCTTCCGCGAGAACCACCATTTCGAGCATCTGCGTGACCATGTGCTGCCGGAACTGCTGCACCGCGCGAAGACGGGCGGTCGGGTCCGCATCTGGTCGGCCGCCTCCTCGGATGGCCAGGAGCCCTATTCGATCGCGCTCACCGTTCTGTCGATGATGTCTAATGTCGCGGACTACGACTTCAAGATTCTGGCGACCGATATCGATCCGAAGATCCTGGCCATCGCCCGTGCGGGCGCCTACGACGAAAATGCGCTCGAAACTGTCTCGCCCGCCATGCGCAAGCAATGGTTCAGTGAGGTCGAGGTTCAAGGACGGCGTAAGTTCCAGGTCGATGATCGCGTCAAGCGTCTGATCACCTATAACGAGCTGAACCTGATGGGGCAGTGGCCGTTCAAGGGCAAGTTCGACGTCATCTTCTGTCGGAATGTGGTGATCTACTTCGATGAACCGACCCAGATGAAGATCTGGTCGCGATTTGCGGATCTGATGCCGGAAGGCGGCCATCTCTACATCGGTCATTCCGAGCGCGTCTCCGGTGACGCCAAGCATGTCTTCGACAATGTCGGAATCACGACCTACCGCTACACGAGCAAGGGCGTGGGGAGGAAGGCATGAGCGCACCAGCTAAAGTTCTCGTCGTCGACGACTCCGCCACGATGCGCGGCCTGATCACGGCTGTGCTGAGCGCCGATCCGGAGGTCAACGTCATCGGTCAGGCAGGCGACGCGCTCGAGGCACGCGAGGCGATCAAGAAGCTGAACCCTGATGTCGTGACGCTCGATATCGAGATGCCGAACATGAACGGCCTCGACTTTCTCGAGAAGATCATGCGGCTGCGCCCAATGCCTGTCATCATGGTCTCGACACTGACCCATCGCGGCGCCGATGCCTCGCTGGCAGCGCTTGAAATTGGCGCATTCGACTGCGTCGGCAAGCCGCTTCCGGGCGATTCTCGTCCCTTCGGCGATCTCGCCGAAAAGGTGAAGGCGGCCGCCCGTTCGCAGCGTCGCCAGTACACGCAGCCGGCGCCGGCCGCTCCGCCACCGGCGGTGGCCGACTTCCGCGTCGGACGCAAGATTGTCGCTATCGGTTCGTCGACCGGCGGCGTCGAGGCATTGATTGCGGTGCTTCAGAAGTTCCCGGCAAACTGCCCGCCGACTGTTATCACACAACATATGCCGCCCACCTTTACCAAGAGCTTCGCGGAGCGCCTCAACCGGCTCTGTGCGCCCGTCGTCCAGGAAGCGACGGACGGCGCGCGCCTTGAGATCGGCAAGATCTACCTCGCGCCAGGCGGCGAGCGCCACCTGCAGGTTACCAACGCCCATGCGCCTTGCTGCCGCCTGATCGAACGCGATCCGGTGAACGGTCACCGGCCATCCGTCGATGTGCTGTTCGACTCGGTGGCCGAGCTGGCCGGTCGCAACGCCGTTGGCGTGATTCTGACCGGCATGGGGCGCGACGGAGCCGCGGGTCTCCTGAAGATGCGCCATGCCGGCGCGCGCACCCTTGGTCAGAATGAAAAGACCTCGGTGGTCTATGGAATGCCACGGGTCGCCTACGAACTCGGTGCCGTCGAGCAGCAACTGCCCCTGAACGCCATCGGCGAAGAAATTCTAAAAATGACAGCCGCCCGAAAGGAAGGAACGGATTAATGTCTATCGCAGAGAAAATCAAAGTTCTGATCGTCGACGATCAGGTCACCAGCCGTCTGCTGCTCAGCGATGCGCTGACCCAGCTCGGCTTCAAGCAGATTACCGCTGCCGGTGACGGCGAGCAGGGCTTGAAGATCATGACGCAGCAGCCGCATCACCTCGTGATTTCCGACTTCAACATGCCGAAGATGGATGGTCTCGGCTTCCTTCAGGCTGTTCGCGCCAACCCGGCGACGAAGAAGGCGGCTTTCATCATCCTGACGGCGCAGGGCGACCGTGCGCTGGTCACGAAGGCCGCACAGCTTGGTGCTAACAACGTTCTCGCCAAGCCCTTCACTATCGAGAAGATGAAGGCGGCTATCGAAGCCGTATTTGGAGCATTGAAATGAATCTCGACGTTGCAGCCCGCCGCGTCAATATCATCCAGGGCGAATGGAAGGTCCTGAATGATCCGAACGCGGTCCTGACGACCATCCTTGGATCGTGTGTGGCTGCATGCCTGCGAGATCCCGTGGCGGGCGTTGGAGGAATGAATCACTTCCTCCTGCCGGGGACTGGAAACACACCGATGACGGGCGGAGACGCCACGCGTTACGGCGTCCATCTGATGGAATTGCTGATCAACGGCCTCCTCAAGCAGGGCGCGCGCCGCGACCGCCTGGAGGCAAAGATCTTCGGCGGAGCGAAGACGATCTCGACATTCTCGAATGTCGGTGAACAGAACGCCGCTTTTGCCGTGCAGTTCCTGAAGGATGAGGGTATTCCGGTCGTCGGCTCCAGCACAGGTGGTGACCATGGGCGCAAGCTCGAATACTGGCCGGTTTCCGGGCGCGCTCGGCAGTACCCGTTGACCGGTGCGGAAACGCAGAGAACTGTTGCGCTTGAGCAGCGACCGGCGGCTCCGCAGAAATCCGTTGAAACCAGCATCGAATTCTTCTGAGGGCGAGGACCTTATTGATGACCGTGAATGCAATGACAGAGCAGCCGTCGCCCGCTGAAGCCCTGCCTGATGTCCTGATGCGTATCGTCTCGGAATTGCATGACGTCGCCTATTTGATCGAGCGGATCGAGCCGCAGCTCCTCGACGTGGGAGGCGGTGCCGAACTGCTGAACTCGCCGGAAAGCATGAAAGTGATGCAGGGGATTGACCTCGCCGTGCAGAAGACACGCGGTCTTGCCGAGTTCATTGACACGATCACCGGAGAAATACCGCAGGATTGGGCAGTCGATGTCGCAACGGCGTTGAGCCTGGTGAAACTGAGTGAAATGCAACGAGCGCTGGGTGGTGGTGCCAATCACTATGGTAATGTGCAGCCCCTGGCGAAGGCAGCCGGAGACTTCGACTTCTTCTGATCCGTTTCTACTCGCACATCCCCGCGAAACGCTCGCACAAGTTTCGGCATCTATCGTCGAAATGAGGCAATAAGCCCGCTTTGTCTGTGACGGTCGTGCGAGAACAGAATGAATCTGTTAAATCAATTAGTTCAAGTCTTTAAGAACTTCAGTTCGCTAGGGCGGAATCGTCTGCTGGCGCTGGCTGGCGTGGGCGTCGTTTCCGTCGCGCTGATCCTCGGGGCGGCCTTTTTGGTCAACAAGCCGGCTCAGGAAACGCTCTATGTCGGGCTTGATACGCCTGATCTGAACCAAATCAGCATAGCGCTCGCCGAAGCGAACATCGGCTTCCAGGTAGGAACCGACGGGACCAGCATTACAGTTCCCGCTGGCATGACGGGCAAGGCCCGTCTCCTGCTCGCCGAACGCGGTCTCCCGAACAGCGCCAACGCAGGCTATGAACTTTTCGACAATGTCGGCTCGCTTGGCCTGACCTCGTTCATGCAGGAAGTCACGCGGGTTCGCGCGCTTGAAGGCGAAATTGGCCGCACGATCCAGTCGATCTCGGGCATCACAGCTGCTCGCGTCCACATCGTCATGCCCGAGGTTGGCAACTTCCGCAAAGCCGAACAGAAGCCGACTGCTTCCGTGATGATCCGCGCAAGTGCCGCCACCGGCCGCAACGCCGCGACGTCGATCCGCCACCTTGTTGCGTCAGCCGTTCCCGGCCTCGACGTCGGTGATGTCACAATCCTTGATTCGGCTGGGCAACTGCTCGCTTCCGGTGACGAAGCCAGCAACAGCTCGCTGAACCGTTCGCTGAACATCGTTCAGAACGTCCAGGGCGAAGTTGAAACCAACATCGACAAGGCGCTCGCACCTTTCCTCGGCATGGACAACTTCCGTTCCAGCGTCACGGCGGAACTGAACACCGACAGCCAGCAGATCCAGGAAACGACCTACGATCCGGAATCGAAGGTCGAGCGCTCGATTCGCACGACCAAGGAAGCCTCGCAGTCACAGCAGAAGCAGTCCGACAACGCGACCACGGTCGAGCAGAACATCCCGCAGGCAGCGCCTGACTCGGGTGGCGCCAGCGGGCCGGAATCGCAGGACAAGTCTGACAAGAAAGAAGAGCAGACCAACTACGAAATCAACAGCAAGACGACCGCAACGACGCGTAACAGCTACAAGATCGAAAAGCTCTCCATCGCCGTCGTCGTCAACAAGGGTCGCATTGCTCAGATGGTCGGCGAACCCGCCGGACAGGCGAAAGTTGATGCTTACCTTGCCGAAATGCAGAAGATCGTGGCATCGGCGGCTGGTATCAGCACCAACCGCGGCGACGTGGTGACCGTCACGGCAATGGACTTCCTGGAGAACCAGCTCCTCGAGGAAGCCGGCGGCGGCGTCCGTGTCATGGATATGCTGAGCCGCAACCTGGCCGGCATCATCAACTCGCTCGCCTTCGTCGCGGTCGCCTTCTTGGTGATCTGGATGGGCGTCCGCCCGATGATCCGCAGCGTGACGGGTAACGGCACGGCAGTCATCGGCGACACCTCGCCGGAAAGCGCCGGTCTCGAACTTCCGGATTTCGCTCCGGCGGGAGGTGTGGGCGCCGGTGGTGCACTCATGGACGGCTTCGGTTCGGACTTCGGCTTCGACAGTACCGAGGACCTGCTCAGCCTTGGCGACGACGACGGCAACTTCAACCGTCGCGTCAAGGAAGGCCCGGAACGCAAATTGGCGCGGATGGTCGAGATCAACGAGGAGCGCGCCGCGAAAATCCTCAGAAAATGGGCTGTCGACAACGCAGCCGCATAAAACAAGGCCGGGCAACCGGCCTTTTTCTTTGCCCGCACGCTGCACGGCGATCCAGCCATATTTTGCCATCGCTCTAATGCGGACGTGAAGATTTCTGAGGATAGACCTTGACAGAGGGCTGATATAGCCACGCGTTCTACGCGAATCGTATTGTCAGATTTCCCCGAATCACTTTAATTTAAGAATTCCTTAACAAGCGGAATTTGTGCACGAATCAGGGCACGAAATGCAGAAAATGTAAATCCCAAGAACTCGGAGATGGTGAATTGTGCCACCTATCGTAATCTTGGGTGATTCGCGGAGAGGTCGTAATTTGTTCAGGAGCATGCGGATCAAGCTTCTGTCGTAGGTGGTTTACAGCCGCGGGGTTTTGCCAATGGACATGCATATATTGCAGGCTCTCAAGAGCGACACGCACAAGGCAAACTTCGTTGGCATCGCGGCGACAAACCTCTCTTCACGCGACGAACTGATCGCACAACTCTGCGAGATCTCGAGCACGGGACGGTTGCAACCCGGCCTGCGCGCATTGACGGATTATGTAGGCGCGTCGCACTATCTCTTGGCGCGCGCGGACCTGGTGCAGGAGGCGGGCCTCGATTTCGTCGTCTCCTCGGACTGGCCGTTCGACCTCGTCACCAATCTGGCGCACACCTTCGTCGGCGGCTTCGCCCGGGCGACGGAGCTCGAAAAGTGCATGCAGCTCTTCCAGCCGCATTTTGCGCTCCTGCCGGATACGGCGGACGCCCCCGACGGGGCCAGCCGCCAATACTGTTCGCTGATGTTCAACATCGGCCGCTCGCGCCTTGTGCTGATGTTCCTGTTTGATGATGGGTTCATCCTGTCGCAGGAGCGGTTGCGTGACGTCGGGCTCCTGACGGCCTATTTCGCCAGCTTCCTGCAATGCGGCGCTTCGAAGGCTGACCGGGATTTTGAATTGACCGATCGGGAACTGGAGTGCCTTTTCTGGATCGCCGAGGGCAAGACGAGCGACGAGATTGCAATGATCCTCGGCATCTCCCGTAACACCATCAACAACTACATCACCAGTGTCATGCGAAAGACGGCTACGAAGACTCGTTCCGAAGCCATCGCATTCGCGGTGAGGAACAATCTCGTCTAGGGGGACGGCGTTATGGGGCAGCCATCCGGTCGGTCGATGGGAACTTCGGAAATGATGCGCAGTGCGCGGGTCAACAAGGTGGCGAGCCGGTCTGACCTGTTCCCGCGCCTGATCGGTATGCAGAAACTCGCCGATGCCCAGAATTTCGCGGTCTATCGTATCAGCGCCGCTGGCGTCCCGGCAAAGCAGCGCCTAGTCTGCGAACTGGAAAATTGGGGTTCCGTCAACAGCGGCTTCAGCCGGGCGTTCATCGACGCCCACGGGGAGATGCTGCTCGATCACATCGAGAAGTCGCTTCTTCCTGTTGTATGGGCCGGAGGGCTCGATCGCGCCGCTCCCCAGCCTGCCAGTATCGCTCCTTTCATGAAGCGCCTGACGGACGGCTTGGTTCCGTTTTCCGGCATCGCGTTTCCGGTGCGCCTCGGTGCCGTTGGCAACGGCTTTGTTGTCTTTACCGGCGACGATCTCGAGCCGGCGAGCAATATGATCGTCGAACTGCACGCGAGATCGTGCCAGATCATGATCGACCTGCTGTCGCTCGACGAGCGCCGCGTAGCGGCTGCCGAAGCTCTCAGCGAACGCGAAATTGCCTGCCTGCAGCTTGCCGGAGACGGTCGCATCAGCGAAGAGATCGCAGAGAAGCTCGGGCTCTCCGTGCATACCGTCAACGCCTATCTCGGCTCGGCAACGATCAAGCTGGATTCGGTCAACCGAATCCAGGCGATCGCAAAAGCCATCCGCCTTGGATATATCAGCTGATGTGAAGGCGCGGGCGGTTTAGCTCGCCAGAGCCTGCAAAGGTTCTACGTTGAAGCGTGCGTCGCGCAGGCTTTGCTGTAGGAAAGCGGTGTTTTCGTCGGGATCCGCCGAGGGATTCTGGAACGCGATGTGGTTGATCTCGATGCCGGCGTGCGCCTCGGCAAGCGTCAGCTGCGCATAGATCGTAATGCCGCGCGGTTTGACCTCGAGGTCGATCACCACTTCGGGCTTGCCGCCCCACTCCAGCGTGTAGCTGCCGCCATGGCCGAAGTTGACCGTGCCGGGGTGGAAGAAAAGCTCGGCGGCCGACGATACCAGATCGGAAAGATTGCCGTAGTACTCGAAGCGCAGAAGAGAGATGAGGTCCGAAGCGTCCAGAAGCCGCAATTCCGTGGCAACGGGGCTGATTGCTTCAGCAAGGATTTTTTCACGCTGGGCAGAGTAGGGGCATTTTTTCATTCGGCTATCTTACCCGTTTGTTCTTGGCTTGCGTCGCGTAAACCCGATGAATGAGTTCCGCGACTGCCTTATAGAATACAGACGGTATGACACTATCGACCGAGACTTGCGCAAACATGGAGCGCGCGAGAGGCGGGTCTTCGAAAACGGGTATTCCATTCTTTTCCGCGATCTCTCTGATTTTCAACGCAATTAGGTCCTGGCCCTTGGCGACGACGACAGGCGCGTCATTTTCCTCGCGCACATAGCGCAGCGCGACGGCAAAGTGCGTCGGGTTGGCGATGACAAGCGTCGCGCGATCGACGTTGGCAATCATGCGGCGGCGAGCGCGGTCGCGCATCAGCGAGCGCTGGCGGTTTTTAACGAAGGGGTCACCCTGCGACTGCTTGTTTTCTTCCTTGATCTCGTGCCGCGTCATCTTCAGCTCGGTGAACCAGTGATAACGCGTCCAGAAGAAGTCGGCGATGGCCACGACGGCGGTAGCGATCAGGACGACGATGGTGATCTTCTGCATCGACGTCATCATGCGCGCGAAGATCGTCTGCGGATCGGAGAACATCGCGTCGATCGCGTTGAAGTATTCGCTTTTCAGCACAAAGAACATGACGACGCCAACGATCACGATCTTCGTCAGCGATTTGCCGAACTCGATGAGCCCAGGCAGGCTGAACAGCCGCGACCATCCCTTGGCGATTGAAATGCGCGAAAACTGCGGCCGTATGCGCTCGAGTACCGGCGTTGGCAGGTTCTGCGAGATGGACGCGGCGACCCCAAACACCATGAACAGGATGAAGGCCGGCGCGAGCAATGCCGCCGAAACCCAGCCCAAATGAACGAACAGGGAGAGGACGTCCGGCCCCGTCTCAATCTTCCATTGGTCGGGCTGCTCGAAAATGTCCTTCAGCGCCCCGCCGACTTTGCTGAGCCCGCTCGGCAGGAAGAAGATGATGTAGACGAAGGTGGCAAGAACAGTCGCAAAGAGCGGCACTTCGCGCGAAAACGGCACGTTGCCTTTCTCGGCAGCGTCGCTTTTCTTTTTCGCTGTCGGGTCTTCTGTTTTGCTGTCCTTGTCGTCGTCGGCCAAGGCCGAGGCCCTCCATCAAAAGAAACGGCCGCGCCAGGGCGCGGCCTTTCCTGAAGGGTATCTCCCTTTTACCGCCGCGATCAACCGCGGCAGCGGGGAGGGGACGCTTCGTGCACAACAACCGTGGTTAAGCCGCTGCAGAGCCTTCGCCCTCGGTCTCCTTGAGCTGGATTTGCCCGGAGTTTGCCAAGCGGATCGCTTCCTGGGCGATGGCGCGGCGTGCGATAGCAATCTCGCGCGGATTGATGCCGACGGTTCCGCTCTGCAGATCCGATTCGATCATGCGGCGCTGGCGCGGGCTGATCGATGCCAGGACTGCCTCGCGCATATCGGCGGACGACCCGCGCAATGCCATGGTCAGGATGTCGGCCGAGATGTCGTTGAGCAGCATCACGCGGCTGCGCTGCGGCATGAGCATGAGGTCGTCGAAGAGGAAGATCTTCGGGCGGACCTTGTTGACCGATTCGCGGCTGATCGATTCGAGCGAGGTGAGCAGGGTATCGACCTGCGGCTTGTCCATCTCGTTCATCAGCTCGGCAACCTTCGTCGAGCCGATCGAATTCTTCTCGGCCTCGATCTCCGCCAACAGGCTCATCACCTGTTTCTCGATGATCTGTGCGGCCTTGGGGCTGACGGATTTGAGGTTGACGGTACGGTTCATGATGTCCGCGCGGCGGCCGTCCGGAATCTGCATCAGGACCTTGGCGCCGAACGAAGAGGGCATCATGGAAAGAATATAGGCAACCGTCTGCGGATGCTCGCGCAGGAGGAACTTGCCGATGAAGGCCGGGTCGCCCTCGCCGAGACGGTCCCATATCGACGTTTCGTACGCCTGGAAGGTGGTACGACGGCCGAGAAGGCTATCGACTTCGTCGGGCGTCAGGCCTTCTTCAAGGATGCTCTCGATCGCCCTGGCGTTGTCCATAAGACCGGCGCCTTCGGTGAACAGATCCTCAAATTCAGCGACAAGCCCGAGCAGCTCATCCGGCGGGATGGCGCGCAGTGTCTGCGCCGAGCCGATGATTGTCTGCAGCTCGGCCTGCGTGAAATACTTCAGCAGCCTGCCGGCGACCCCTTTCCCCATAGCGAGGAGAACAGCCGCCGCCTTTTCAGCCTGGGTCAACGGTTTCTCGGCTAGAGCGCCGCCGAAATCGTCAAAGTCCATCATGGTCTAACCTCTCCGTCCCTGCACCGGGATCAGGCTTTTTTCGTACTCAAAACTTCTATCAGTTTGACGCCGAAACGCGTGTCGTCGTTTTCCAGAACAGTGATCTCGCCGCGAGCGATCTTGCGGCCATTCACCATGATTTCGACCGGTTCACCGATCTTCTTGTCGAGTGCGATCGTTGCGCCTTCGTTCAGGTTCATCAGCCCGGCGACCTGCATTCGGCTGCTGCCGAGCATGATCTGAACGTCGATCGGGATGTCCATGATCAGGTCGAGGTTCGACTGCATGGCGCTGCCAAGCGGCGCCGGTTCGGAAGCGACCGCACCAAAGGAGCCGTCGCCGAAATCAGCGGAGCCGCCAAAGTCGGATGTTGCGCCGAAATCGCTGCCACCGAACCCGGAATCGCCAGCGGTATCCTCGAAATCGCCGCCAAAGGTGGACAGATCGGTGCTGCCGCTGAAGGCGTCGCTCTCCGCGGCGAAATCGGGCAGGCCGCCTTCCGCGTCGGTTTTCAGGACGCCGCGCAGGTCATCGATGGCCTGATCAAGCTCGGCCTCGTTGCCCGGGAGCTCCAATGAAAGGTCGCTGTTCTTGGGTGTCTTCTTCGTCGCCATGAAATCACTATTCCAGTTGAAACTTGCCTCAAGCTGCCGTGCGGCCAGCCCGGTTGGAAAATGGGCTAATTCATCAAGTGGCGGATGAGTTCGTCATCCGAGTTAATCGTATCCTTCACCCGGACGGTATAATTCTCGCCCGAACGTCCAAACTCGCAGACGTACAATTCCTTGCTGTTGGCGCTGACTTCGACGCGGACATCGCCGCGATCGTAGAAGGGAATGACATCGCCAGCTGCAAGCTTCGAAATGGTCCTGAGCGTCAGGTCCTGCAGACGGATCTTGGCGTTGAGCGTTACCTGCGAGCGGCGCACCTGCTCGCTGAGCTGATCCGTCCATTCGGACGATTTGGCCGACTGCCCCTTGGCCTTCGGAGCTGCCACCGTCGTCTTCAGCAGGGCAACCTGTGGAACGATCAGCGAGAAGTCCGAGGTAATGCCGGAAAGCGTGATCGACATGTTGATTGCGGCCGCAAACTCGTCAGGCTTGTCTTCGGCGGGCTTGACGCGCGTTTCGAACGCATAGGGAAACTCCATGGTCGGCTCGAAGCCGCCAGGCGCGTCCACTGCGGAGCGAAGGACGTTGGCGATCTTCTCGAAGACCATGACCGCAAGCTCGAGCTCGATCACGGAGAGCAGGCGGTCCGCCGGCTGCTCGACGGTGTCGGCGGCCGCCCCCAGCAAATGCTCCATCAGCGTGATGATGAAGCTGTTACCGCAGGCCAGCGTAATGTTCTGCGACCAATTGCGGAGCGTCGCGTCGACAAGTGTCGTGTTGCCACCGAGATCGGCAACAAGGTCGTTCTTGTGCCCGCTGTCGCAACCGAGGTAGGCCACCTCGACGTCGAGGTTTGTCTCGCTCTTGATGATGTCTGGCAGGAAGACCGTATAGACGTCGCCGAATTCACTGCAGATCTTCGCAACAGTTGCCTTGTCGCCGAGCCTTCCGGTCAGCTTGGCAAGAAGTGCTTCGTCCATGAGGGGTTTCTTGAGGGTAGCGTTCATGACCGTTTACGCCGCCTTGCTCTCGCCGCCGGGGTTCATCATTTCCTGCTCGACGGCGTCGATCGAAGGACGTTCGTAAGCAGAGATCGTCTTGCGGCCGTATTCAAGCGCGACTTGCGGCACGGAGCCGTTCATGTAGGCAAGCAGCGTCTGTTTGACGATGACATACAGGCGATGCTGCTTGTTGCGGACGATCTTGATCTGGGAAACGATTGGCTGGCACACGCAATAAGACAGGAGAATGCCGAGGAAGGTGCCAACGAGTGCCGACCCGATCAAGTGACCGAGCACTTCGGGCGAATCATTGATGTGTGCCATGGCCTTGATGACACCGAGAACGGCGGCGACGATACCGATCGCCGGGAAGGCGTCGCCCATGATCTGAATGGCGTAGTATGGCTTCATCTTGTCGTGAAGGATCGTGTTGATCTCTTCATCCATCAGCGCTTCGATTTCATGCGAACGGGCATTACCGATGATGATCAGACGGACGTAGTCGCAGATGAATGCCGTCAGTTCCTTGTTCTTGAGGATCGTCGGAGCGGACTGGAAGATCGAGGACTCGGCCGGATTGTCGATATGGGCCTCGATCTCGTTGCGTGACTTCGTACGCAGGTCGCGCATCAGGGAATAGAGGACACCGAGCGTATCGAGGTAATTCCGTTCCTTCGGGACCGTGTGCTTGAACGCTTCACCGAGCGCCTTGCCGGAATCCTTTACGACCTTCATCGGGTTGCCCATCACGAAGCTGCCAAGGCCGGCGCCGCCGATGATGACGAGTTCGAAAGGTTGCCAGAGGGCGTCGATATGGCCGCCCATCGCCATGAAACTGCCGATGATGCAGCCGACCGTAATCACAAATCCGATAATGATATTCATCGTCAGTCCAAACCTGATCGTTATTTTCAACAGAAGGGATAGGGCTGCTGGCTTGCGTGAGGCTGATGATTGCCTCTGCAAATCAAGCTTTTCCATGCCAGCTTCGCGCAAGCATTTGCTGTCAGCTTGTTGGTGACGAATGGGCATCCGTGCCCGTTTCTGAGATGCCGCCTCAGCGAAATCCGTGGTCGAACCGACTCAAACACCCTGGATTTCGTACCGTTCATCGCCAATGCAGGAGCCTATCGGGATGCAATCCGGTCTTTATGTTTCGTTGTCGTCGCAGATCGCACTCGAACGTCGCCTCACCACCATCGCCGATAACATGGCGAACGTGAACACGACCGGCTTCCGCGGGACGGAAGTGAAGTTCGACGAGATGCTCGGCGAGACCGGCAACAAGATCAACGCCAAGATCGCCTATGTGTCACAGGGCAACGACTATTTGTCCGGCGACAGCGGCGAGCTGGAGCATTCCGGAAACATGCTCGACTTCGCGATCAAGGGCGATGCCTGGTTCTCTCTGGACACACCGGCCGGCAAGGTTCTGACCAAGGATGGTCGCTTTACGATGAAGGGGAACGGCGAGCTCGTCTCCGTCCGCGGCTATTCGGTTCTCGACGCCGGTGGCTCGCCGATCACGCTTAACACGGCCGCTGGCGAACCCAAGGTCGGCGCCGATGGATTGATCTACCAGGACGGCAAGCAGGTCGGTTCGCTGGGTCTCTTCGAGGCCGATATCAGCAAGGGTTACCTGCGCTATGAGAACAGCGGCATCATGACGACCGAGCAGCCGCGTGCCGTCACCGACCGCTTCAATGTCGGCGTCCAGCAGGGTTATCTGGAAAACTCCAATGTCAACGCCATGCGCGAAATCACGCAGCTGATCGAAGTCAATCGCGCCTTCGAGAGCATGACATCGCTTTCGAAGGACAGCGAGGCTTCATTCAGCGAGGCGATCAAGACGCTCGGCGGCAGCCGCTAGCCGAGGTCTGACGCATGAGCCACACGCCGCTCACCGAAGCCGATCTCTCGCCGAAGCTCGCGCATCTTGCCGGGCTCGTATCGCGCTATTCAAATCCCGAGTTCCTGGTCGCTCCCGGCGGCCACGTCCAGACAATTGCGGCCGGCCATTACACCGTGACCGGCCTGTCTCGCCACGTGCGGCTCGGCGAATTCGTGGCGCACAAGTCGTCCACCGGCATCCATCTCGGTGAGGTCGTCCGCGTCGAGCCCGAACTGACCTATGTCTGCCCGATCGAGCCCGGCGAGCCGATCGGCATCCATGATACGGTCATCCGCAAGGGTGCCTTTCGCATTTCGCCGTCCGACAGCTGGTGCGGGCGTACGATCAACTCGCTGTGCGAGCCGATCGACGGCCTGGGTCCCATCGTCGAAGGACTCGGCCGCCGCTCCATTTCGAACACCGCTCCGCCGTCCATGACGCGAAAGCGTGTCGAGAAGGGTTTCAAGACAGGCGTTCGCGCCATCGACATCTTCTCGCCGCTCTGCCTTGGGCAGCGCCTCGGCATCTTCGCCGGTTCGGGTGTCGGTAAATCAACGCTGCTCTCGATGCTGGCGCGCGCTGATGCCTTCGACAAGGTCGTGATTGCGCTGGTTGGCGAACGTGGTCGCGAAGTTCGCGAGTTCATCGAGGATACGCTAGGCGCCAACATGAGGAAGGCGATCGCCGTCGTCGCGACGAGTGACGAGAGCCCGATGCTGCGCAAGATGGCGCCGCTGACAGCAGTTACCATCGCCGAGCATTTCCGCGATCGGGGCGACAATGTGCTCCTGATCGTCGATAGTGTCACCCGATTTGCCCACGCCATCCGCGAGGTCGCAACCGCGTCCGGCGAACCGCCGATCGCGCGCGGCTACCCCGCTTCCGTTTTCACCGAACTGCCACGTCTGCTGGAGCGTGCGGGCCCCGGCCCGGAAGGTACGGGAACGATTACCGCGATCATTTCGATCCTGGTCGATGGCGACAACCACAATGACCCGATCGCCGATTCGACGCGCGGCATTCTCGACGGCCACATCGTACTGCAGCGCAGTCTGGCGGAGGAGGGGCGCTACCCACCGATCGATCCGCTTGCCTCGATCTCGCGCCTGGCGCGCAAGGCATGGACTCCAGATCAGGAGAAGCTCGTATCGCGCCTGAAGACGCTGATTCACCGTTTTGAGGAGACACGCGACCTTCGCCTGATTGGCGGTTACCGCCAGGGCGCTGACCCTGATCTCGATATGGCGGTCAAGCAGGTACCGATTATTTACGATGTTTTGAAACAGTCGCCGGGCGATGTCGATTCGCAGGACGCCTTTGCCGATCTGGCCGGGGCGCTGAAGGCGGCGGCCGGCATCGGTGGCCAGCCGAATATCCGCAGGTAGAGGGGCGCGACGTGAACGATTTCGATGACGATGAGAAGATCGCCCCGCTGAAGCCTCTGCGGCGCAAAACAGTCTTTCTCGACCGTGCGCTGACAATTGCCGGCCTCGCCTTGGCGGGAGCGTCGGCATTCTTCCCGTGGTACGTCTTCTTCAATGAAGACAAGTTCGGCATCAACGTCGCGCAAGGCGACCGCACGCGCGATCTCCCGAACTGGCCGGCGCGAAACGTCTTCAGCGTCTCGCCGCTAGCGATGGCTAACAAGAACCAATACGAGAAGAAGCCCGAAATTCCGGTCGATCCGCTGACGACTGCGACCGTCTCCAACATCGGCAAGGAAGACGACAAAGGTCTGCCGGCCGAAGAACAGCCGTTTCCTGGCAAATCGGGTTTTCGCCTTCTCCACGTCGCAAACGGCCGCGCTCTGATTGCAGACGCCTCCGGCATGTACGTCGTGCGTGTAGGGTCCATTCTGCCGGACGAAAGCCGGCTGGCGACACTGGAGGAACGCGATGGCAAATGGGTCATCATCACCTCCAAGGGCGATGTCTACCAGCACAACTGAGTGCATACCCAAGCAGCGAATCAACAGAAGGCTCCGCCGGAAAAACGGTAGGAGCCTTCTTCGCATTCTGGAGCCAGCGGCCAACAAGATCCGGATTTCCGGACCGCATTCTCCGTAAGTCTGACGCAAGATTACCGCCGTAGGTTCGCCTCAGTAAAAACGGAGAGTTCCCATGCAACCGATTCAACTTTTCGACTTGGCCTCGCGGCAGGCCGAATGGCTGACGATCCGTCAGGAGGTTGTTGCCGGCAACATCGCGAATGCGAACACGCCGAAATATCACGCCAAGGACATCACGCCCTTCCAGGCCGTTCTCGACAAGTCGGACATCACGATGGCGCGCACGAATGCGGCGCATCTGAGCGGCAACGATCTCGGCACGAAGAGCGACATCGACGTCAAGGATGCGAGCCTCGATCAGGAAATCGGTGTTCAAGAATCCGGCAACACGGTCGGTCTTGCCGAGGAACTTTCTAAGTCTGGTGAAATCAAGCGTCAATACGAGTTGAACACGTCGCTGGTGAGCTCGTTCAACCGGATGATGCTGATGACGGTGAAGAGCTAAGATCATGGATCCTTTGTCAGCAGCACTCAAAATCGCTGGATCCGGGCTGGAGGCGCAATCGACGCGCCTGCGCATCGTGTCCGAAAACATTGCCAACGCCCGTTCGACCGGCGATACCCCCGGTGCCGATCCCTATCGCCGCAAGACGATTACCTTCGGGGAAGCCGTGGACCGCGCAAACGGCGTCACCACGGTCAATGTCAAGAAGCTCGGCGAAGATGAATCGAAGTTCACCACCGAATACGACCCAAGCAATCCGGCGGCGGACGAAAAGGGTGTAGTCAAGCTTCCGAACGTCAACATGCTGGTCGAGATGGCCGACATGCGGGAAGCAAACCGCTCTTATGACGCCAACCTGCAGACCATCAAACAATCCCGCGACCTGATCTCGGCAACGATCGATCTACTGAAGAGCCAATAATGATCAACAACGTCAATAGTGTCAGCTCCCTGTCGATGACCCGCGGCCTTGCCGCGATCGACCAAGACAATTCCACGGCCTCCTCCGCTGCGGAAAGCGCCGCAAACGACGGCGGCTTCGGCGCGGTTCTCAGCAACGTTGCGACAGGAGCGGTCAACACCCTGAAGAATGCGGAAAGCATGTCTTTTGCAGGCATCAAGGGCACCGCCACGACGCGTGAGGTCGTCGATGCCGTCATGCAGGCGCAGCAGACCCTTCAGACCGCAATCGCCATTCGCGACAAGGTGGTGACAGCGTTTCTCGACGTAACCCGGATGCAGATGTAATTGATTTAAGGACAAAGCCATGAGAGCGCTTGCCATTGCTGCAACGGGTATGGATGCCCAGCAGACCAATCTTGAAGTCATTGCCAACAACATCGCGAACATCAACACGACCGGCTTCAAGCGCGCTCGCGCTGAATTCACGGACTTGCTGTATCAGACAGAGCGGGCGAAGGGCGTTTCCAACCGCGCCAATCAAGCTACCGTTCCTGAAGGTGCAAACATCGGTCTCGGCGTTCAGACGTCTGCTGTCCGCAATCTGCATATCCAGGGCGAACTCGCACAGACTGGCAACGATCTCGATGTGGCCCTAGTCGGCCGCGGCTTCTTCCAGATCGAGGCACCGGACGGCACGACGCTCTATACGCGCGCCGGCGCATTCAACAAGAACGAAACTGGCCAGATCGTGACGGTCGACGGCTACACTGTCGCCCCGAACATCACGATTCCAACTGGCTCGACCGAATTGACGATCAGCCGCTCCGGCCAGGTGACCGCGAAGCTCCCGGGCGCGACGACGGTCACGACGCTTGGTCAATTGCAGATCGCCGACTTCGTCAACGAAGCCGGTCTTCAGCCCCTCGGCGACAACCTCTTTGCGCAAACAGCTGCTTCTGGTGATCCCGTTGTGGGCACGCCCGATGAAGAGGGCTTCGGCTACATGAAGCAGAGCTACCTGGAATCGTCGAACGTCGATCCGGTGAAGGAAATCACCGAGCTGATATCGGCGCAGCGTGCCTATGAAATGAACTCCAAGGTCATCACCACCGCCGACGAAATGGCCTCCATCGTCAGCAAGAACCTGAAGTAATCGGGAAGGGCCGAAACATGATGTTTTGCCGGGTTAAAGGTATTCTCGGATGGGCGGCAGCTGCCGCGATCGCGATCAGCGCACTTGCCGTGCCGCAAGCAGCCGCCGCTGCCGGCATGGGCTATGCGGTCGTTCCGACAACGACCATTTACCCGGGCGAAACGGTTTCTGGTGCCCAGCTCCAGGAAGTGGAAGTGACCAACCCGAACCTTACGGGAGACTACGCAAAGTCGATCCGCCAGGTGGAGGGGATGATCTCAAAGCGCACGCTCCTGCCGGGACGCACGATCTCCGTCTCGGCCCTGCGCGAGCCGTATACCGTGACGCGCGGCTCCTCGATCCGGCTGATCTTCACGCTCGGTGCGATGACGATCTCGGCAGCCGGGTCGCCGCTTGAAGACGGCATGACAGGTCAGCTCATCCGCGTTCGCAACATGGATTCCGGCGTGATTGTCAGCGGCACAGTGCTCGCCGACGGCACCATACACGTGGCCGCAAAATGAAGATGTTTTTCCGCCTTTTCGTAGCCCTCGCGTTTCTGTCTCCGAACGTCGCCGCCGTGACGCCGGCGGCTGCCATGACATCGCGCATCAAGGACATCGCATCCCTGCAGGCAGGACGCGACAACCAGCTGATCGGCTATGGTTTGATCGTCGGCCTCCAGGGCACCGGCGATGGCTTCCGTGCCTCGCCGTTCACGGAACAGTCGATGCGCGCGATGCTGCAGAATCTTGGCATTTCCACGCAGGGCAGTCAGTCCAATCCGAAGAATACGGCGGCGGTGATGGTTACGGCCAACCTGCCGCCCTTTGCCAGCCCGGGCAGCCGCATCGACGTGGACGTCAGTTCGCTGGGCGACGCCACCTCGTTGCGCGGCGGTACACTGATCATGACGTCGTTGTCGGGCGCTGACGGCCAGATCTACGCTGTCGCGCAAGGCTCAGTGGTCGTCTCGGGCTTCACCGCCCAAGGTCAGGCTTCGACGGTCACCGAGGGTGTGACGACCGCCGGACGGGTGCCGAACGGTGCGATCATCGAACGGGAGCTGCCGTCGCGCTTCAAGGACTCGGTCAATCTCGTCCTACAGCTACGAAACCCGGATTTCTCCACTGCCATCCGCATCGCCGATGTTGTCAACGGTTATGCTTCGGCTCGCTTCGGTGGCCCGGTAGCAGAAGCCAAGGATGCGCAGGAAGTCATCGTCCAGAAGCCGAGGACCGCGGATCTGACGCGCTTGATGGCGGATCTGGAAAATCTCGTCGTCGAGACGGACACCCCGGCGAAGGTTGTGGTGAACGAGCGCACCGGAACGATCGTCATCGGCGCGGACGTGCGCGTGTCGCCGGTCGCCGTCAGTTATGGTACTCTGACTGTCCAGGTGACCGAGACTCCGCAGATCATTCAGCCTGAGCCGTTCTCGCGTGGCGTAACGGCCGTACAGCCGCAGACGGACATCGCTGCCCAGAAGACGGGCGGCAAGGTGGCTCTGCTCGAGGGACCTGATCTCAAGACGCTCGTTTCGGGTCTCAACAATATCGGCGTGAAGCCGGACGGCATTATCGCCATCCTTCAGGGCATCAAGTCAGCCGGTGCGCTGCAAGCGGAGCTCGTCCTGCAATGATAGAGAAGTTGACTGTATCCGACCTGGTTCGACGGCTTGCATTGCCGGCGATGGCCGTCGTTGCTTTGTCCATTCCCGGCGCCTTTGCGCAGGAGCAGCCGACGCTAAAGGGTGAAATGACCTCGCAGGAGGAGATTAAGCAGTTCTGCACGAACATTGCCGATCCCGCTCGCGATCAGCGCTATCTGCTACAGAAGCAGGAGCTTGAGAAGCTTCGCGCCGACGTCGATTCCCGCATCGCCGAGATGAACAGGCGCAAAGAGGAATATCAGGATTGGCTGAAGCGCCGCGACGATTTTCTCAAGCAGGCCGAGGCGGGCCTGACCGATATCTACAAGAAAATGAAGCCGGACGCGGCTGCATCGCAACTGGAGCAAATGAGGATAGAAGTAGCGGCGGCCGTCATCATGCGGCTGAACCCCTCGCAGTCGAGCCTTATCCTCAACGAGATGGATCCGAAGAAGGCCGGCAACATTGCCAGCATCATCGCCAGCGCGTCCGATCCAAATACGTCGAAGGACCCCTCATGAACAAGCGTTTCCCCGCCGCGATTGTCGCCGTCGCCCTCCTTGCAGGCTGCGCATCGCCGCAGGCCGTCAACGAGATCGGCCGCGCCCCGTCCATGAGCCCGATCGGCAGCGGTCTCGCTTACGGCCAGACGCCGCAGATGGCGCTTTATCCGAAGCAGCCGCGCCAGGTTGCGCAGGGCTACTCCCTGTGGAGCGACTCGCAGGCCACTCTCTTCAAGGATGCCCGCGCTCTCAACGTCGGCGATATCCTGACCGTCGATATCCAGATCAACGATAAGGCCAAGTTCGAGAACGACACCAGCCGGAGCCGGACCAACTCGAGTGGCCTGAACTGGGATGTCAACGCCAACGTCATGGGCTGGAACCCTCAGTCGAAGACCGATGTGACCTACGGTTCCGACACCAGTACCGACGGCAAGGGCAAGATCGACCGGTCCGAAACGCTGAAGCTCATGGTCGCCGCAGTCGTCACGGGTATCCTCGAGAACGGTAACCTCGTGATCAGTGGCTCGCAGGAGGTCCGCGTCAATCAGGAGATCCGTATTCTCAACGTTGCCGGTATCGTCCGCCCGCAGGACGTCAACGCCGACAACCAGATTTCCTACGAGAAGATTGCTGAGGCCCGCATCTCCTACGGCGGTCGTGGCCGCCTGATGGAAGTGCAGCAGCCGCCGCGCGGTCAGCAGGCCGTCGATCTCTTCTCGCCGCTCTGAGGCTGAATACCATGGCAGAGACAGAAGACGCCGAAGGCCAGCCGAAGAAGAAATCGGCCGCTGTGATGGCCATCGCCGGGCTCGCGATCCTGACGCTACTCGGCGCCGGCGGCGGCTGGGTCGTCGGCGGCATGGTTGCGCCGAACATCAAGGGCGCCGAACAGGTCGAGCAGGCCAAAGCGGCTAAGGACGAGGCCGCACAGAAGAAGGAAGGTGAGGCCGGCCTGCCTCACATTTCGACCGAAGCCAACAATGTCGTGCAGCTCGAGCCAATCACGTCAAACCTTGCCTATCCATCCGAAAATTGGGTTCGCCTAGAAGTGGCCCTGCTGTTCAATGGCCCGCCGGACGTGAAAATCGCGGAGGATATCCACCAGGATATTCTCTCCTATGTCCGCACCGTTTCTCTGCAGCAGATCGAGGGGCCACGCGGCTTCGAATATCTTAAGGATGACATCCAGGAGCGTGTTGACCTTCGCGCGCAAGGACGCGTATCGAAGATCATGTTCAGGACCTTCGTCGTCGAATGATTCGATTCCTATTGCTGTTCGCTGCGATGATGGCGGCACCGGAGCTGGCGCATGCGCAGCAGCTCCCGACAAATTTGTTGAACTTGCCGGTCGACGGTTCGGTCGCGGCATGGATTATCAGAACCTTCGGCCTGTTGACCGTTCTTTCGGTCGCGCCTGGCATCCTAATCATGGTGACGAGCTTCCCGCGCTTCATCATCGCCTTCTCGATCCTTCGGTCGGGAATGGGCCTGTCGTCCACACCCTCGAATATGATCTTGTTGTCGCTCGCGCTGTTCATGACCTTCTACGTCATGCAGCCGACGTTCGATCAGGCATGGCAGACCGGTGTTCAGCCGCTTCTGTCAAATCAGATCGATGAACAGCAGGCAGTCACACGTATCGCAGAGCCCTTCCGGACGTTCATGGCGGCCAATACGCGTGACAAGGACCTGGCGCTTTTCGTGGACTTGGCGCGGGAGCGCGGCCAGAGCGTCCAGACCGAAGAAAAGATCGATTATCGTGTCCTGATTCCCGCTTTCATGATCTCAGAGATCCGGCGCGGTTTCGAGATCGGGTTCCTGATCGTTCTTCCCTTCCTCGTTATCGATCTGATCGTCGCCACGATCACGATGGCGATGGGCATGATGATGCTGCCGCCGACATCGATTTCCTTGCCGTTCAAGATCCTCTTCTTCGTGCTGATCGACGGCTGGAACCTGTTGGTCGGAAGCCTCGTCCGCTCCTTCCACTGAGCCGTGCCGCTGTTAGGCCCAGCCCGATATAAAAATACCCGCCGGTGAAGCCGGCGGGCTTTAGTCTAGACGGCTCGAAGTGCTCCCTAGCCAAAGCTGAAGAACGGTTCCGTACGGGGTGGCAGCGCCGGGACGTCGATATGGTCCGGTTCCTGCCCGAGCTTCGCGCGCTCTACCATCATCTCGTAAGCCCTTTCGAGATGCAGGGTGAAACGCTCGGCGTCGAACAATGGCATGATGACAGCATTGTCCCGGATGCGACGCTTGTATTCAGCGATGCGGTCGGGTGCGTTCGCAAGCTCGACGGCCATGTCTTCATAAGCCTTGATGTCGCTGGCTACTAGTTCCGGCAGGCCTATCGCGTTGAGCAAGCTTTCGCTGACGCGAGAGGCAAAATTGGTACCCTTGACGGTCAAAACCGGCAAGCCACCCCAGAGTTGCTCCGAGGTTGTTGTGTGGCCGTTGACCGGGAAGGTATCGACGCCAAGATCGGCCACTTGTTGGCGATCGATGTGCTCTTCGTAGGACACGCGCGGGCAGAAGATCACTCGATCTGATTCCAGCCCTTTTTTGTTCATGTAATTGAGCAGGTTCTTCTCGGTGCGTGGCGAGGAAAGCATCAGCCAAAGCACGCTGTTTGGAACGCGTTTCAGAATGTTGCACCAGACGTCGAGTATCGCCGTGTTGATCTTGCGGTTTGCGTTGAACGAGGCAAAGACAAATGCTTCCTCCGGCAGCCCCACTTGGGCACGTGTCGTTGGCCTTGGCTTCGGACGATTGGCGGGGTCGTTGGGCTGATAGCAATCTGGCATGCGCACCAGCTTCTCGTAGTAGTTCGCTTCGCTGCTCGCTGGCAACACGAACCGGTCGCCGATGGAATAATCAAGGTCGAGGTCGGTCACGGTGCCTGGGAAACCAAGCCATGTTGCTTGCAGCGGAGCGCCGCCGTAGTTCAGGATTCTGGATCGACCGCCAAATGTGTGTCCCTTGAGGTCGACCAGAATGTCGATTTGCCGCTCCCGGATGGCATTTGCGGCTTCCTCGTCTGTCATGTCACGCACGATGCAAACGTCACCCCATTGTGAGCGATCGACGGTGCCGGCCTCATGTTCCAGGTACTTCTCTTCGGTATGGCAGAAGAGCGTTATTTCAAACTTGTCCCGGTCGTGCAGCTCCAGAATGCGGCGCAGCAGCTTCATGGTTGCGTGTCCGGCCCAGAAGTCGGACGAAAGATATCCGATGCGGATCTTCTTGCTCCAGGCGTGGGGGACGGCCTTTCGTCGCGCTGCCGCTTCCTTCAGCAGAAGAGATGGATTGTGAGAAGCAAGAGCATTGAGCGCTTCGTCACCGCACCAGTGGAGATTGTAGAAGGGATTGTCTCGTTCCAAGAAGCTTAGGTCGCCCTTATCGAGCATTTTCTGCACCGGAAGGAATTCCTTGGTGACGAGCTCGAAGTCGCAGACTTCACGGGCGAAGACGAGCTTGAGCAGCCGGAGCGGCATGATGTCCGGAAACTTCTTGAACAGATTATAGACGAGCGTCTCGTTCGTTGCGTCCAGAATGTCGTCGCTGAGGAGCCGCACTGCCAGACGGGCATGGTCGGGATGGCTGCTCTCGGAGATTACCTTGCGGTAGGGGCTCACGAGGTCCTTTCGGCCTTGCTTGAGAAGGATAGCGGTAAGAACGAAAGCTAGTTCGGCGTCCGAGCGAGCAAGGGTCATGACACGTAAGGCCTGCAGCAAGGCCTGGTGTTCGTCGCCACAGGCAAAATACAGGAGGGCGGCTTCGCGCGTGTAGGGCGACTCCTTGCCGTCGAGTTCACCGGCAAGCGCATAGGCGCTTGCAGCTTCCGATTTGAAGCCCAGTTTGAGAAGGTTCTTGGCCAGGAGAACGTACGTCTTGACGTCCCGCTGCGTGTCGATGAGCCTGTTCAGCACTTCCAGGGATTTCAGATATTGGCCCTTCTGGTAGTCCTTTGATGCCGCCGCAAACGAGATGTTCGTATTCAAGAACTCACTCCATCAGGAACTTCGTCAATGAGCGCTGCTGCCGGTCTCTCAGGCAAAATGAGCACTCGGTTTGAAACACCTAGACACATTAAGCTTGCTTGAAGCAGGTGTCCCGCTACCGAGCCAGAGCGTCGCGGCGTGTTCGCAGACTATTAACCACCCTACGGGGCCGACGCCGTTTCGTCAGCCGTTTTAATGAGTTGGCAATGAATGACTGCGAGATTGCCCCTCGACATGACGGGTTTGGTTGCTCAAACGAAACGGCACCGAGTGGCATGAAGCTGGTCCGTCATCGCCGGTATTGAAGTCCGGTATGTCCTCCTTTTGTATTTTGTTTTTGGGGACAGACTTATGACAAGCATTAACACCAATAACTCCGCAATGGCAGCTCTCCAGACGCTGCGCAACGTCAACAGCAATCTGTCCGACACGCAGAATGCCGTTTCGTCTGGTCTGCGCGTCGGCAAGGCTTCCGACAACGCTGCCTACTGGTCGATCGCCACGACGATGAAGTCGGACAACAAGGCTCTCTCGGCTGTATCCGACGCCCTCGGCATGGGTGCCGCAAAGCTCGATACCGCATACACGGCCGTTAACAGCGCCATCGACATCGTCGGCGACATCAAGGCGAAGCTGGTTGCAGCCAGCGAAGCCGGCGTCGACAAGTCGAAGCTGCAGGACGAAATCACGCAGCTGCAGTCACAGCTCAACAGCGTTGCTCA
This sequence comes from Rhizobium sp. R711, assembly GCF_002211365.1. Lineage (GTDB taxonomy): Bacteria > Pseudomonadota > Alphaproteobacteria > Rhizobiales > Rhizobiaceae > Rhizobium. Next base: position 1,109,555 of record NZ_LOKZ01000001.1, read on the forward strand.
GTCCGCTTCGTTCAACGGCGAAAACTGGGTCAACAACGCCGGCGGCACCGTCAGCGTCGTTTCGTCCTTCGTCCGTGGCACCGGCGGTGCGGTCTCCATCAAGACCACCGATTATGCGCTCGGCGCCACTAACACACTGTTCGACGGCACGACGCAGGGCGGTATCCTCGGCGCAGCCGGAGCGAGCTCGGGCAGCTCGATCTACGGTTTTACGATCGGCTCCAGCACGACGCAGGGCAGCATCGACAACCTGCTGACGGACGTCGAAACCGCCTTGACGAGCATGACGACGCTCGGTTCGCAGCTTGGCTCGCTTCAGCAGCGCGTCGACATCCAGACCGACTTCGTTTCCTCGCTCAGCGACTCGATCGACTCCGGTATCGGCCGTCTGGTTGACGCTAACATGGAAGAAGAGTCCTCCAAGCTCAGCGCCCTGCAGACCCAGCAGCAGCTGGCCATCCAGTCGCTGTCGATTGCGAACTCCTCTTCGCAGAACATCCTCTCGCTGTTCCGCGGCTGATCGCCGTCACCAGCCATCTGAGAAGCGATTTACGGCCGGGTTTTCCCGGCCGTAAATGTTTTAACCGCAAGTTAACAAGTGGAGTTAATATAAGGATATTTTTAACTATTTTTTCTTTTTTGAGTTCAAGATTTCTTAACCATGCTGCTGTCTTATGTGCCTATCGAAACGGCGAGTTGACTGCGCAGCAAAGCGGCCAACAGGCATGATGCTGACCGCCGTTCCCGGTAGTCCGGAATGTCCCTTCCTACACATTCTGCCAAAGGGGCAATTAAATGACCAGCATTCTGACCAACAACTCCGCAATGGCAGCTCTCCAGACGCTGCGCAACGTCAACAGCAATCTGTCTGACACGCAGAATGCCGTTTCGTCTGGTCTGCGCGTCGGCAAGGCTTCCGACAACGCTGCCTACTGGTCGATCGCCACGACGATGAAGTCGGACAACAAGGCCCTCTCGGCTGTATCCGACGCCCTCGGCATGGGCGCCGCCAAGCTCGACACCGCATACACGGCCGTTAAAAGCGCCATCGACATCGTCGGCGACATCAAGGCGAAGCTGGTTGCAGCCAGCGAAGCCGGCGTCGACAAGTCGAAGCTGCAGGACGAAATCACGCAGCTGCAGGCACAGCTCAACAGCGTTGCTCAGTCCGCTTCGTTCAACGGCGAAAACTGGGTCAACAACGCCGGTGGCACCGTCAGCGTCGTTTCGTCCTTCGTCCGCGGCACCGGCGGTGCGGTCTCCATCAAGACCACCGATTATGCGCTCGGCGCCACCAACACGCTGTTCGACGGCACGACGCAGGGCGGTATCCTCGGCGCAGCCGGAGCGAGCTCGGGCAGCTCGATCTACGGTTTTACGATCGGCTCCAGCACGACCCAGGGCGACGTCGACAACCTGCTGACGGACGTCGAAACCGCCTTGACGAGCATGACGACGCTCGGTTCGCAGCTTGGCTCGCTTCAGCAGCGCGTCGACATCCAGACCGACTTCGTTTCCTCGCTCAGCGACTCGATCGACTCCGGTATCGGCCGTCTGGTTGACGCCGACATGGAAGAAGAGTCCTCCAAGCTCAGCGCCCTGCAGACCCAGCAGCAGCTGGCCATCCAGTCGCTGTCGATCGCGAACTCCTCTTCGCAGAACATAATGTCGCTGTTCCGCAACTAATATTAGGCGCCTTCGGACGCTTCAAAGAAGAGCCGCTGGTGTTACCGGCGGATATCGTGGAAGGCCGCGCTCCCCGAGCGCGGCCTTTTTAATGCTTATTAACTGACCGTTAACCAAACTCGTGTTTTCTGCCGTCAACGAAACGGTATGTTAACCAAGCTTAAGAAGCGGTTAGCGGGCATGACGCTGATGGCCGTTGCCGGTGGCGGACCGGAATGTCCCTTTTCAATATTTGCCAGCAAGGGGCGATAATTTCATGACCAGCATTTTGACCAACGTGGCGGCAATGTCCGCTCTCCAGACACTCCGGAGCATCAACGGCAACCTGGAGGACACGCAGAACCGTGTTTCGTCTGGTTACCGTGTCGCAGAGGCCAAGGACAATGCCGCCTACTGGTCGATTGCAACGACCATGCGTTCGGACAACAAGGCTCTCTCCGCTGTGTCCGATGCGCTCGGACTTGGCGCCGCGAAGGTCGACACCGCCTACTCAGCCATGGATAGCGCTATTGATATCGTAAGTGAGATCAAGGCCAAGATCGTCGCGGCGACGGAAAAGGGCGTCGACAAGACCAAGATCCAAGACGAGATCGGACAACTTCAGCAGCAATTGCTGAGTGTGGCGCAATCGGCCTCGTTTTCCGGTGAAAACTGGGTGGCTGGGAATACGACGAAGAGCGTCGTCTCCTCGTTCGTCCGCGATGCCAATGGTCAGGTGTCCGTGCAGACGACCCAATACGTTCTCGACGACACCTCCGCCGGCAACGTGCTTTTCGGCATGACGACGTCAGGATCGATCGACACGACGACTGGCATTATCGGTACGTCCTCAGGCAGCGTTGGCTCAATCTACGCGATGGATATCACGAGCTTTGGTTCTACCGATATCGATCTCGCCCTGACGACCGTTGAGTCCGGCCTCAGTGCGCTCACCAAGGCGGCGTCGCAGCTTGGCTCGATCTCGACGCGCATTGACCTGCAGGAAAGCTTCGTTTCCAATCTCAGTGACTCGATCGACTCGGGCGTCGGACGCCTTGTCGACGCCGATATGGAAGAGGAATCGAGTAAGCTGACCGCCCTGCAGACACAACAGCAGTTGGCGATCCAGTCACTGTCGATCGCAAACTCCAGCGCGCAGAACGTTCTCACGCTGTTCAAGGGCTAAGAGTGCCGCAACTCGCATGGACGAGATCGAAAGCCGCGTCATCGATGCGGCTTTCTCTTTGTTTTTGAACCGATAATCAAGATTGCGCGAGGCTTGCGCGGCCGATCTTGCCGCTCTTGCGCCAGGTCCGGGCCTTGGTTAACTTCGCTTAACAGTTGATTTGCTTTTAGCGACAAGCCGGCCTGGGGGACCAGCCGGGGGCATGACGCCAGGTCAGTCGCTGCCGGTCGCCGGCCTGTCCCGTTTCCCTACTCAGAGCAGAAAAAATGACCTATAAAATCGCCAGCTCGGCACAGGTAAACGCCCTTGCGGCGCTGCGCATCATCAACAAGGACGTTGCAACGGTTCAGCAGCAGGTTTCGTCAGGCTACCGCGTCGAAACGGCGGCGGATGACGCGACTTATTGGTCATTTGCGAGCGTCATGCGCTCGGACAGCAGCTCTTTGCAGAACGTTCACGACGCGCTCGGCGTCAGTGCATCGAAGGTCGACACCGCCTACACCTCGATGGAAAGCCTGATTGACCAGCTGGGCGAGATCCGCAAAACCCTGGTGACGGCTCAGGAGGCAGGTGTCGACAAGACGAAGCTCAATACAACCCTGACAGAACTGAAGGGGCAGTTGCAGACGACGGTCCAGACAACGAGCTTTGCGGGTGAGAACTGGCTGCTCAATCGCGATACCGCGCTTCCGACGTCGCGTTCCGTGATCGGCGGTTTTGTGCGCGGCACGAACGGTGAGTACCAGGCGCAGACGATCAGTTACCCGGCCGACCAGACAGTCATGATTGACACGACGGATGCCAATCGCGGCCTTCTCACGAAGACCATTGACGCGAATACGTTCAATTCCGACGGCACCTCGACGGCACGAAACTACTATCTGCTGGACGCCGGCTCGACGAGCCCTGCAAGCGGAACGGAGATAGCACTTGACGAGAATACCACCAGCGAGCAGGTCACGGACATGCTGAGTGTGGTCGACTCTATGCTGTCACAGTTGACCACCACGGCTGCCGGTCTTGGCACCATGAGCGCGCGCATCAGCGACCGCATTTCCTACACCGCGGATATGTCCGATCTAATCGACAAGGGTGTCGGTGCGCTCGTTGACACCGACATGGACGAAGCATCGACCCGCCAGACGGCGTTGTTGACGCAACAGAAGATGGGCGTTCAGGCGATTTCGATCCTGAACACCGCTGCCAGCAAAGTGCTGATCCTGCTGCAATAGTGGCCGGGGCGCCGTCGGGCCGGCTTGGCTGCGCCCTTCATCCTCGCGCAAGTTTGACACCCTATTTTCGGTACAAAGGCGCAGTGCGGAAACCGTGCCTGATCAGTTGTCAGTTCATGATGGGGCGCGGCATGTCGCAGTCTTCTGCAGCGAGAGGGGTGGTTTCGGTGAGTACGCTGCTTTCTCGGTACCTCAAGGATTTCGGCGAGCCGGCCGTCATCGCTCCCGTCGCGGAGGCCGCCGATCTCGCGAACGATTTCGGTGGCTTTGTAGATATCGCAACCGAAGCGGTCGTGGATGTCGAAGCCGAGCGCCGCGGCGCATATGCCGAGGGCTATGCCGAGGCGACCGCAGTGCTGACGGAAAAGTATGAACTGGAGGCGCAAACGGTCGCGCTCGTTCATCAGCGCGAAGTCGAAGTGCTCCGTGATCGGTACGAGGTTGAGGCCGCGGAACTGATCGCCTCCCGGTTGGATGCCATGGCGCATGAGATTGCGGCGCTTGTCAGCGCGACGGTCGCGAAGGCGTTGGCGCCCGTGATGACCGATGCCCTATCACAGAAGGCTGCCGTCGATCTTGCCGGCATCGTTAGCCAGGCGGTGCTGGACGGGGAAGTGGGCAATGTGACCGTCAAGGGCCCGGCCCGGCTGTTCGATGTGCTGAAGAACACACTCGGTGAAAAGGCCGGCCTTCTGCGCCATCATGAAACCGGCGATGTCGACTTGACCGTTGAATTTGGCGACGCCGTCCTCGTCACGCGCATGTCAGCCTGGGCGACGAGCTTGAAGAAAGTTCTGGAATGAGTGATAGCGAAAACCACCACCACGGCAAGAACGAGATCATCATCGTCAAGCGGCATGGCGGCGGTGATCACGACGGTGCTCATGGTGGCGCCTGGAAGATCGCCTATGCCGACTTCATGACGGCCATGATGGCGTTCTTTCTCGTCATGTGGCTGGTCAACGCCGCAAACGAGGAGACCAAGGCCTCGGTCGCGACCTATTTCAATCCGATCAAGCTTGCCGACGAGAAGCCGACGGAAAAAGGCTTGAAGAAGCCTGTCGACCAGGCGGACGGCGACCAGAAGCAGGACAAGTCGAAGGAAAAAGAAGACGAGCCAACCAAGGGCGCTTCGGCCGCAAACGGCGACGATCAGACCTCGACATCCGGCGACCAAACCAATTACTCGGAAGCTGATTTCTTCGAGAATCCCTATTCGGTTCTGGCGGAGATCGCGCAGGAAGTCGGCCAGCAGGCAAACGTCAGCGCCAAGGGCGAGGGCGGCGCCAGCGACTCGGGTCCGGCAACCGGCGCCGACGGTGGTCAGGCCTATCGTGATCCGTTCGATCCGGACTTCTGGACCAAGCAGGTCGAAGTGACGCACGCCGACAAGAAGCAGCCGGCTTCGAGCGACGCTCCCGCCGATGGCGCGGCAGATGCCACCGAAGTTGCCAAGGCCGAAACCGAGACACCGGCGGATCCGACGAAGGCTGCCGACGCCGGCCATGCTCCGGACGACCAAGCCAAGGAAGCCGCGAAGAGCAAGTCGCAACACGCTGCGTCGTCCGTGGAAACGGCTTCTGAAAATGCCGAGGGCAAGGAAAAGCCGCAGACTGAGGCGCAAAGGGCCGGCGAGCAGAAGCAGGCCGAGGATCTGCAAAAGGAAATCGCCCAGCAAATCAGCGGCATTGCCGGCAAGCTCGCCGAAGGTCTGACGGTAACACCGTCGGAAGGCGGCCTCCTGGTCAGCATTTCCGATCAGAGTGACGATTCCATGTTCAACATTGGGTCGGCCGTGCCGCGCAAGGAGATGGTGCTTGCGATGGAAAAGATCGGTGAGATCCTGAAGAGCAAGCCGGGCGCGGTCGTCATCCGCGGCCATACGGACGGCCGTCAGTATAAGGGCGAGAACGAGAACTGGCGCTTGTCCATGGATCGCGCCCAGGCCGCCTACTATATGGTCGTTCGCGGCGGTCTCGACGAAAAGCGGATATCGCAGGTCTCAGGCTTTGCTGATCGCAAGTTGAAAGATCGGGCGGATCCGTTCAACGCGACCAACAGGCGTATCGAAATATTGCTGCAGGCGGATCAGGGATAATCCATGGTCCGTCACCACCGTCATCTTCTGCTTCTGATTCTCAGCCTCGCGGTAAGTTCTACTGCTGTCGCACAGGCGGAAGATCAGGAGGACATTGCGCCTTACAAGATGCTGCGGTCACTGCAGTTCGTGCAGGATGCCGTCGTGCTTGGCGATCACTCCGCCGCCGAGATGCAGCGCTTTATGCTCGGTACGATCGATCAGCGTCTGCGTACCATCGATCCGGCGGTTTTTGACGACGCCAGAAACGTAGACGCGGCGCTGATCTATGCGATGAGTGGCGGTAATCCCGAGACGCTCGAATATCTTGTCGCCCGCGATGTGAACGGTCACTTCGACAATCGCGTCAGTGATGTGTTGCGGAAGTATCTGAGCGGCAAGGGCTTGCTTGTCGCCAAGAGCCTTGTCGAGACCGCAAACGAGTACAAGGACAAGAAAATCGGTCCTTATCTTGCGCTCGTCGGCGGCAATGTCACCATCGCGAAGAGCCCGATGGAAGCGTTGAAGCTGTATGATCAAGCGCGCCTCAATGCGCCGGGCACGATCATCGAGGAGGCGGCGCTACGCCGCTCCGTATCGATCTGCGTCGAAGCCCGGATGGTGGACAAGGGGCTCGCTTATTCGCAGCGCTATGTGCGCCGCTTCCTGCATTCGCCTTATGCCAGCCAGTTCGCGGATCTTTTCGTCAAGCTGCTGGTCAATCATGATCATGAGGTAAAGCCCGACGACGTTGTTGATATCCTCTCCTTCATGGACGAGGCGAGGCAGCGTGAGGTCTATCTACGCATCGCCCGTGCGGCCGCCATCGCCGGCAAGGGTGATCTCGCGCGGATGGCTGCGGCGCGCGCACAGACGCTTGCGGGCGACTCAGACAACGCCTTTGGCGCGCTTGCGGATTTCTACGGCGGAATGGCGGCGATCTCGACGGACAAAATTGATACGGCCGCAAAAAACATCGCATCCATCCCCGACCAGGAACTGTCGCCACGCGATCAGGCTCTCAGGGCGGCAGCGAAAGCCATTGCAGAACAAGTGCTTCGCCCGCCCGACCCGGCAAGCTTGACGCAAGCGACGACCCCTAAATCTCATAGTCAAGAAATTACTTCTGAACAGGCAGCGGCCTCACCAGAGGCGGAGCAGGGAGAGATACCAAATCCCACTCCAGGTCCTGTTGCCGGAGACGCGGCTGCAACGCCGCCATCCAATGTTGGGGGACAGCAGGACGCCGACCCGTCATTCAGCGCATTCGTGACGTCAAGCCGATCGCAGCTTGATGAGGTCGACGGCCTCTTGAACAAAGAAAGTAATTGAGATGATGGACATCAGCGTTTCGGGGGGAGCGTCTGGAGCAGGGGCTGCCTCCGCGGTTGGCACTGCCCGTCAGACGGGCAGCGGCGGCGATACGGATGCAGGCGGGTTCTTCGATGTGCTGAACAAGACCAGCGGCAACTCGGCCGAGCAGCCCACGGCCGGGCAGCGCGCTGGTGACGGCAGCGCTTCCGCCACGTCACCTCACGCGCGTACGAAGTCATTGATCGATCTCGGCAGCGCCTCCTTGGCCGCGCAGACGGAGATGAAAGAAAAGACGGCTGGGTCGGCCGACAAGGAGACCAAAAAGGCGGAGCGCGACCCGAAGGCCAAGGGCAAGCAGGCTGATGCCGCCGACTCGCAGGATCTTGCCGATAAGCTGGACGATGAAGCGACGGCACATTCGGCCAAGGTCACCAAGCCGGCCAAGGCCGAAGGCGCCGAGGCGACCGAGGTCAAGAAGGGCGCGGAAGGCGATGACACCCTCTCGGACGTGCTGAGCCTATTGAAACAAGCGCCGACTGACGGATCTGCGGCGGCAGCGTTCGCTGCAATGGCCGCCACGAGCCAACAGACTGATGGCAAGGTATCGACCGATCCGAAAGAAAAGTCCGCCGCCAGTATCAAACCCAAGGACGAAACGTCTGCTGACGCGACTCTCGCCGGCATCGATACGGCCGCCGACACTCAGGTGCCCGGCACAGAGGTCGCCGGCGATATTGACCCGACGACATTCCGACTGAGCCGCGCCGACGGCAGCGGTCAGTCCATGGACATGCACGTTGGCATTGACAAGGATGCCGCCGAGTCCGGCGGCAAGGTCAACATCGAAAGCGTCTCGGTTATGGATTCGCGCCGCTACATCGGCCTCGTGCAGAACACCAATTCTGCCGCGGTGACGGCCGCGATTTCAGGTGATCCGGAGTGGGCCAACGCCATGCAGCCGACATCTGCCCTGTCGAATGCGGCAGAGTGGACCAGCACCGGCAAGGTGGTGAATACGCTCAAGATCCAGATGAACCCGATCGACCTTGGCCTGGTCACCGCCACAATGCGACTGCAGGGCGACGCATTGAACGTCGACCTGAAGGTCGAGACAGGAGCGGCCTATCGCCAGCTCAAGGAAGATCACGGCAAGATCATCGAGGCGTTGCGCAGCCAGGGCTACGCGATCGACAACGTGACGATCAGCATGGCGCCCGTCGACCGTTCGGACGCCAGCAATCAGACGGGTGCGCAGGGCCAACAGCAAGGCCAGGCCTTTGCTCAGCAGGGTCAAGGCGGCGAGGCGCGAGAACGCCAAAATCAATCAGGGCAGCGAACTGGCGGAGGCTTCAATGGCTCGGGCGAAAGCGGTGTTGAAAGCGCTTCTTCTAGCGCCGCTGGCGGCGGCCGCACTGGCGACGTCTACCTCTAGCGCGCAGGCCTCCAACAGCGCCTGTGAGCAGGAGATCCAGGCGGCGGCACTGAAGTACGGTATCCCCGAGGGCATTCTCTATTCGGTTGGCCTGACTGAAACCGGACGCAAGGGATCGCTCTATCCCTACGCGCTGAACATCGAAGGAAAGGCCTTCTTTCCGCCCTCCGAGCAGGACGCTCTAAGGCAGATTGATGCTGCGCGCAGGTCAGGCGCGAAGCTCATCGACATCGGCTGCATGCAGATCAACCAGTACTACCATGGTGAGAATTTCCGGTCGGCGGAGGAGATGTTCGACCCCCGCCGCAATGTGGAATACGCGGCGCGGTTCCTGCGCAATCTCCATGACCGTCACGAAACATGGACGATGGCGGTCGCCCGCTATCACGCCGGACCCAACAACGACCCGGCCCAGAAGCAGTATGTCTGCCGGGTCATCGCCAATCTGGTCGCCACCGGCTACGGCAAATGGACTCGCAATGCGAGCAACTTCTGCCTGAATTGATTCAATCAAAACTGGTAGAAAATAGAACAAAGCAGAAATGTGTCATATTGTGGCGAGAATCTGTCTCAATGTGGCAAGGCAAGTCACATTTTAGCCCCTGTTAACTTTTCCACGAAATATTTGTGTGCATAGTTTTGAGGAGCCACTACATCTAGATCAAATCGCGCCTCAATTATTAATCAACTATTAATTTCTGCCAGTGAGTTCCTACAGCTTGTCCCAGAATCGCGCGATTCGTACCCATAGAGCATCGAGGTACCACAAGTGATTCGGAGGCGGACGAATGATCGTAGTGGTTGATGAGCGTGAGCTCGTGAAAGATGGTTACACTTCACTTTTCGGGCGGGAAGGCATTCCTTCCACGGGGTTTGATCCAAATGAATTCGGTGAATGGGTTCAGACGGCGGCCGATTCCGATATTGCGGCTGTCGAGGCATTTCTGATCGGGCAGGGGCAGCAGAATTTCGAGCTGCCGCGCGCAATTCGCGACCGGACCATGGCGCCGGTTATCGCGGTCAGTGACCAGCCGTCGCTCGAAAACACGCTTGCACTTTTTGATTGCGGCGTCGACGACGTCGTACGCAAGCCGGTTCACCCGCGCGAAATCCTGGCGCGAGCCGCCGCCATCCGGCGTCGATTGAAAGCGATTTCCAGCCACACCGACATTGGCGCGATCCGCGTGTTCTCTGATGGTCGTGATCCGGAAATTCACGGCGAAGTCTTCGCGCTTCCACGTCGCGAGCGCCGTATCCTCGAGTATTTGATCGCAAACCGCGGACGCCGTGTCACCAAGACGCAGATCTTCAACGCGATCTACGGGATCTTCGACGAGGAAGTCGAAGAAAACGTCGTTGAGAGCCACATTTCCAAGCTGCGTAAGAAGCTCCGGAAGAAGCTCGGTTTCGATCCGGTCGATTCGAAGCGCTTCCTCGGCTACTGCATTGATTGGAACTGATTTTTTCAGACCGGGCCGCGTTGCCTGGATCTAGTCGATCATTCTCTCGGCGATGGTTCAGCCCCAGACAGCTTCACGCAAGGCCCGCCAAATACTCTCAAGCCTACTAAGGGAATCGAGGTTTTCAGATGAGCATTTTTGGCAGCATGAAGACGGCCGTGTCCGGCATGAACGCCCAGGCCAACCGCCTCAGCACCGTCTCCGACAACATCGCGAACGCAAACACGACGGGCTACAAGGCTGTTTCGACCGCCTTCTCGTCGCTGGTGCTGCCGTCGACCTCGGGCAATTACAATTCGGGCGGCGTCCAGACGTCCGTTCGTCAGTCCGTTTCCGAGCAGGGCGATATATCCTACACCACGTCGAGCTACGATCTGGCGATCTCGGGCGACGGCTTCTTCATCGTTCAGAGCCCGGATGGCACTCCGGTTCTGACCCGCGCAGGCGACTTCACCAAGGATGACGAGGGTAATCTGGTCAATTCCGCCGGCTACACTCTGATGGGCTATTCCTATGACGCCGGCGCGCCGGCTGTCGTCGTCAACGGCTTCTCCGGCCTTGTGCCGATCAATGTCATGCAATCCGGTCTGACGGCAATCGCGTCGACGACCGGCACATTCTCGGGCAACCTGAACTCGAACGCGAATGTCGCAACAACCGGCCTGCCGAGTTCCAACCCGGCGTCGGTCACCAGCGATACCAAGCAGATGTCGATGGTCGGCTACGACAAGCTCGGCAACACCGTTCAGTATGACTTCTACTTCACCAAGACAGCAGGCGCGACGCCCACAACCTCCGGGACATGGGAGGTCGCAGTGTTCCGCCACGCCGATGCGGCAACAGGTGGAACGTCATCATTTCCGTACACTCCGGCAGCGTCGGCTCTCGTCGGCTCGACGAATTTGACCTACGACCTAAACGGCAAGCTAGATACGACGACAACGCCCGGTGCGCTGACGATCACCGATCCGGTGACGGGCGGCTCGATCGCGATGGACCTCAGCGGCTTCACGCAGCTGGCCTCTGGCTTCTCCGGCACAGGTACCCCGAACGGCCAGGCAGCAAGCCCGGTCAAGAGTGTCACGATCGACAAGGACGGCACGGTCTACGCAAAGTATTCCGACGGCACTTCCAAGCCGGTTTATCGTGTTCCCCTGGCCACCGTTGCCAGCCCCGACAACATGACCTTGATGAGCGGCAACGTCTACAGTGCCAACGGGCAGTCCGGTGTTACGGTCACGGGCTTTCCGCAGACGAACGGCTTCGGCTCGATCCAGTCGGGCGCATTGGAAAGTTCGAACGTCGACCTCGCCGGCGAACTGACCGAGATGATCGAGTCGCAGCGCAGCTACACCGCCAATTCCAAGGTCTTCCAGACGGGGTCCGACATCATGGACGTCCTCGTTAACCTCAAGAGATAAGTAGGGTTCGGATAAGCCATGTCGCTCACTTCCGCACTGAATTCCGCGCAGAGCATATTCAATAATACCGGCATTCAGAGCAGTGTCGTATCGAACAATATCTCGAATTCGAGTAACAGCGATTACGTGCGCCGGCAGGCGATGATCACGACGTCGCTGAATGGTGCGCAGGTTGTGAAAATCAGCCGCGCGCAGGAAGACGCGCTGTTGCGTCAATGGCTAAAGTCGAGTGCGCAGGACAGCGGCCAGCAAACTCTGCTCAGTGGCCTCACCGATCTCAAGTCGATCATGGGTGGCAACGACTACGAAACGTCGCCGGCGAATTACCTGGCGACATTTCGAGAAAAGTTGCAGGCATTTAGCACGTCGCCGAGCAGCACCATTGCTGCCCAGAGCGCGGTCACGGCAGCGCAGGACGTCGCCACTTCCCTCAACAATGCAACGAATTCCGTGCAGGCTGTCCGTCAGGGAGCCGACAAGGAAATCGCCACACAGGTCTCGACGCTCAACACACTGCTCTCGCAATTCAAGACGGCAAACGACGCCGTCAAGAGCGCCACCGCGACTGGCGGCAATCCGGCGGATGCTCTGGATGAACGCGACAAGCTGCTGAAGCAGATTTCCTCCATCGTTGGTGTGAATGCTGTCGATCGCGATAACGGCGACATGGCGCTCTATACCACCGACGGAACCGTCGTTTTCGATACGATCCCGCGTACCGTCACCTTCGTTGCGCAGGACACCTACACCGCACAGACGCAAGGCAATGGCGTCTACATCGATGGCGTGCTGCTCGCCAAGGCGCAGGGCTCGACGACAACTGCGCAGGGGAGCTTGCAAGCGCTCCTGCAGGTACGCGACGACATTGCGCCGAAGTTCCAGTCGCAACTCGATGAAATTGCAAAGTCGCTCGTCACCATGTTCTCGGAAACTGACGGCACCACGACCCAGCCGGGTCTGTTCGTCTGGAAGACGGCGACTGGTGCCACAGGCGGAACGCCGACGACGACGGGCGTCATCGCCGGCATCGCCGGCACCATCAGCGTAAACATCAATGTTCAAACCGGTGCGTTCAACGCTGCTACGGGTACCTACGGCGATCCGATGAGGTTGCGCGATGGGTCGATCTCCGGTCTCACCAACCTCAACACAACCAACAGCAGCGGGTTCTCCGACAATCTCGACGCTCTCTACACGGCGATGGGCACGGCACGGACCTTCTCGTCGGATGCCGGTCTCTCGTCCGATGTCAATATCATGGACTACGCCTCGAATTCGATCGGCTGGCTCGAGCAGTATCGAAGCGATGCGACGACAGCCTCCGAGAACACGTCAGCGGCGCTCTCGCGTTCGACGGAAGCTTATTCGAACGAGACCGGTGTTAATCTCGACGAGGAATTGACGCTGCTTCTCGATATCGAGCAGTCCTACAAGGCGGCCACGAAGATCCTCAACGCTGTCGACGAAATGTTGAAATCATTGCTGGACATAGCGAGTTAAGCCATGAAAAGTTCATTTATTTCTAGCTCAGCCATCCAGAACGCAATGCGATTGACGATCCGCCAGTCGCAGAAGCAATTGGTCAGCTCGTCTCTCGAAGCAACGACAGGCGTTTATGCCGATATCGGCGCCTCCATCGGCTCGGGCGCAGCCAAGAGCGTGAATTTCACGTCCGAAATCAGCCGCATCGCCGCCTTGAAGGGGAGTAATTCCGTCGTTTCGGCTCGCCTTGAGGCTTCGCAGCTCGGCCTCGACAGCATGAAGACGGCAGGCGACGGACTGGTCTCCAAGCTGACCGCGCTTCAAGGTAGTCAGGATCAGACCAGCATTACGGTCGCGACACAGTCGGCGACTGATGCGCTGTCGCAGTTGATGGATACGGGCAACTCGATGCTCAACGGCGAGTACCTGTTCTCCGGTATTAACACCGACGTTCAGCCGCTGAAGGACCAATCGGCCACAGTGACCGCCAATATCACGGCGGCGCTCGGCACCTACGCGAGCGGACTTGGCAAGACGGTGGGCGAGCTCACCGGTTCCGAGATGGAAACCTTCATTACCGGCACAGTCGAGCCGATGTTTTCGGAGGCAAGCTGGACCGATCCGACCACCGGTTGGTCGAGCGCTTCTAGCCAGAATATGACGAGCCGCATCAGCAACTCGGAAGTCGTCACGTCCTCTACCAATTCCAATTCGGACGGCATGCGCTACTTCGCGCTGGCGTCGATCACGGTTTCGGCGCTGGCAGGCCAGGGTCTCAGCGCAGACGCACTGGGCACGGTCACCAAGAAGGCGATCGGCTACGCCGCCCAGGCAACGACCGGCATCGTGACGCAGGCAAGCCAGCTCGGCCTTTCGCAGGAACGTGTCGAGAAAGCCAATGACGCACTCGATGCCCAGTCGAGCATCCTTCAGAACAAGCTCGTCGATCTCCAAGGCGTGGATACCTCGGAAGCATCGACGCTGGTCAATACCCTCCAGACGCAGCTGGAGACCGCTTATACGATCGTATCGAAAATTCAGCAGTTGAGTCTCGTGAACTACCTTTGATGATCAAGGGTACGAAAGACAAAGAAGGATGCATGAATGTATCAGTTCTCCTACTCCGAGATCATGGAGGACTCGGTGGCCGATGCGAAGGAGCGGGAGCGTCAGGTTCTCGACCGGTCCATCGACCTGCTGTCGATTGCACGGGACAAAGAGAAATACAGCCGGGAAGCCATCGATGCATTGTTCTACACCCGGCGTGTTTGGGTGAGCTTCATCGAGGATCTCAAGCATCCGGACAACCAGCTTGAAATCCAGTTGCGGGCCAACCTCATTTCGATCGCGATCTGGATCTTGAAGGAATGCGATCGGATCAGGCGCCGGCAATCGACGAACTACCAAGGCATTATCGACGTTACCACCATCATCAGGGATGGACTAAAATGAAAAGCACACTTCGCATCTCGCTAAAAGCCGGGGAAAAGATCTTCATTAACGGTGCGGTCCTGCGCGTCGATCGCAAGGTCGCGCTGGAATTCCTGAATGATGTAACATTCCTTCTCGAAAACCATGTCCTCCAGCCGGAAGACGCGACGACGCCTCTGCGCCAGCTCTACTTCATCGCGCAGATGATCCTGATTAATCCTGAGGGCAAAGAACAATCGACGGCGATGTTCCGCAAGTCGATCACGATGTTGCTCACCTGCTTCAAGAACGAGGAAGTCCTCGCGGAGCTGAAGCGCATTGATGGCCTTGTCTCGACCGGACGCGCATTCGACGCGCTGAAGGCGATCCGTGGTCTCTACCCGATCGAAGACAGCATTCTCAACAACCACGAAATGCCGCCGACGATGGTCGAGCACATTCGTAAGGAGATCGCACCATGGCGGTAAGCAGCGTTTCAAGCACGTCGAGCACTTCGTCATCGTCGAGCACCTCGAGCGCACAGCAGAAGGCGACGCTCAACTACGACAACTTCCTGCAGCTCCTCATCGCGCAGATGAAGAATCAGGATCCGACGGATCCGGTCGATGCCAGCGAGCAGATGTCGCAGCTGGCGAGCTTCTCCCAGGTGGAGCAGACGATCCAGACGAACACCAAGCTGGACAGCCTGCTGGCAAGCTCGAGCCTGACGCAGGGCAGCAGCTACATCGGAAAATACATGACCAGCGCCGACGGCACCGTCAAAGGCACGGTTGCTTCGGTCAAGGTCTATTCCGACGGCATCATTGCGACAACGACGGATGGCGGTAATATTCTCGTGCAGGCGGGAATCACCCTGTCTGAGACTGCCCCGACGACGTCGTCGTCGAGCTAAGCGCAATTTTGAGGCGGTTCGGTTACGTCGGAAGGACCGCAAGGCGATATGAGGTTGCCTGATGAATGAAGCTGATGCACTTGACCTCTTCCAGGCCGCGATCTGGACCGTCCTTGTTTCCGCCGGCCCGGCGGTGGCGGCGGCCATGATCGTCGGTCTGATCATCGCGTTGTTCCAGGCGCTGACGCAGGTTCAGGAAGCAACGCTCACCTTCGTTCCGAAGATCGTGGCCGTCCTCGTCACCATCGGCATCTCGGCGCCGTTTGTGGGGTCGCAGATTTCGATTTTCACCAATCTGGTGTTTTCGCGCATTCAGTCGGGCTTCTGAGCCACCCTCGCGCAAGCTTCGCCATTTAGTTCTCGTTCCGAATTGGTGGGCATCATGCCCCCACCTCTCATGAAGAGACGGAATCGAAATGGCGCAACCTCCCGCACTCCCCCTTCCGAAAGCCGGACTTAGCGTACGTGATATCGGTTTTGCCATGGGCATCATCGTTATTATCTGCGTGCTCTTCCTGCCGATCCCGCCGTTCCTGATCGATATGGGACTGGCCTTCTCGATCGCCTTCTCGGTACTGATCCTGATGGTGGCGCTGTGGATCCAAAAGCCGCTCGACTTCTCGTCCTTCCCGACCATCCTTCTGATCGCGACGATGACGCGCTTGGCGCTGAACATCGCGACGACCCGTGTCATTCTCTCACACGGCAACGAGGGCCATGATGCCGCCGGCGGTGTCATCGCCGGCTTTGCAAGCCTTGTCATGTCAGGCGACTTCGTGATCGGTCTGATCGTCTTCCTGATCCTGATCACCATCAACTTCATCGTCATCACCAAGGGCGCGACGCGTATCGCGGAAGTCGGCGCGCGCTTCACCCTCGACGCTATCCCCGGCAAGCAGATGTCGATCGATGCCGACCTCTCGGCCGGCATCATTGATGAGAAGGAGGCCCAGCGCCGCCGCAAGGAGCTGGAGGAGGAAAGCTCCTTCTTCGGTGCCATGGACGGTGCATCGAAATTCGTTCGCGGCGACGCGATTGCCGGTTTGCTGATCACTTGCATCAATGTTTTCGGCGGCATCATCATCGGCTATTTCCGGCACGGTATGCCGATCGGCGAGGCAGCCGATGTCTTCGTCAAGCTCTCGGTCGGTGACGGCCTCGTCTCGCAGATGCCGGCGCTTATCGTTTCGCTCGCCGCCGGCCTTCTCGTCTCGCGCGGCGGCACTGTCGGTTCCACCGAACAGGCGGTCGTCAACCAGCTGAGCGGCTATCCGCGTGCGCTTTCCGTGTCCGCTGTTCTGATGGCGATCCTCGGCCTCATGCCGGGTCTACCGTTTGTCCCCTTCATGTTCCTTTCCGGTCTTCTGGCCTTCGGTGCCTGGTTCATTCCTCGTCAGGTCGAGGCCGAGAACAAGGCCCGGCGCGAGCAGGAAGAGAAGAAGGTCGTCCAGAGCAAGGAACTTGAAAAGGACTCCGTCAAGTCGGTGCTGCGCACATCGGAAATCGAACTCGCGCTCGGCAAGATGGTATCGACGCGTCTGCTTGGTGCCCACCAGGAGCTCGCCTTCCGCGTCGGCAAGATGCGCAAGAAGTTCGCGACGCAGTACGGTTTCGTTGTTCCGGAAATCAAGGTCACCGACGACATCGGTATTGCCGAGAAGTCCTACCAGATCCGAATCCACGGCACGACGGTAGCTTCCAACATGCTGCGCGTCGGTGAAGTTCTTGTCGTCACCGGCTCCGGCCGCAAGCCGAGCATTCCGGGCGACGAGATTCGCGAACCAGCCTTCGGCATGCCGGCGATTTCGATTCTTGAGGCTTTCACCGAGGACCTGAAGCGCGAAGGTTTCCAGCCGATCGACAACGTTTCTGTCGTGCTGACGCATATGAGCGAAGTGATCCGCAACAATCTGCCGGCGCTCCTGTCCTACAAGGACGTGAAGATCCTGATCGACAGGCTCGATCCGGAATACAAGAAGCTGGCCGACGAGATCTGCTCGTCGCATATGTCCTATTCCGGCTTGCAGGCGGTGCTGAAACTGCTCCTTGCCGAGCGCGTGTCCATCCGCAACCTGCATCTCATCCTGGAAGCCGTCGCCGAACTCGCGCCGCATGTCCGCAAGACCGAGCAGATTGTCGAGCACGTCCGCGTTCGTATGGCGCAGCAGCTATGCGGGGACCTTGCCGACAACGGCGTGCTCCGCGTGCTGCGACTCGGCAGCAAGTGGGACCTCGCTTTCCATCAGGCCCTGAAGCGCGACAACAAGGGCGAGATCATCGAATTCGACATCGACCCGCGCATGCTGGAGGAGTTCAGCGAGCAGGCGACGAAAGTTATCCGTGAATTCATGGATCGCGGCCTGCCGTTCGCCCTTGTCACCTCGCCGGAAACACGATCCTATGTGCGGATGATCATCGAACGATTGTTCGCAACGCTCCCGGTTCTGTCGCATGTCGAGCTGTCCAAGGGCATCGAGATAAAGATTCTGGGCTCGATTTCATGATAACTGACCCGCAAGGGACCGTTCTGGCGCTGTTCCTGATTTTCTGCAGGATCGGCGGCTGCGTCCTGGCGATGCCCGGCTTTTCGTCTGCCAGGGTACCGGCGCAATTGCGAATTTTTATTGCTGCTGCCCTGTCGCTGGCGATCCTGCCTGTGCTTTGGGACACTGTCTATCCGATCGTCCACACATCGAATGCCACCTACATCGGTTACATCTTCAGCGAAGCGCTGATTGGCGTCATGTACGGCATGCTTGCGCGCGTCTACACGCTCGGCCTGCAGTTCGCGGCCAGCGTGATTGCGATGATGGTTGGATACACCCAGCCGGCTGAGGCGGATGTCTTCGAGGACTCGCCGGAAAGCAGCCTTTCAGGTTTCATCACCTTTGCCGGGATGATGATCCTGTTCATGATGGACTTTCATCACATCGTATTCAGGGCGCTGGTCGATTCCTACACGTCGATGCCCTTCGGCGGTATCATGCAGATGCGCAGCACGCTGATTTCGTTCACCGACACGCTGTCATCGACGTTCATGATCATGCTGCGGCTCTCGAGCCCGTTCCTGATCTACGGCCTGATGTTCAACATCGCCATCGGCTTCATCAACAAGCTCGCGCCGCAGATTCCGGTGTATTTCATATCGACGCCTTACCTGCTTCTCGGCGGCCTTTTCCTTTTCTACTTCTCCGTGGCGGCGCTGGTCAGCCAGTTCGGCCAATCCTTCGCCAGCGTCTTCATCGGCAGGTAGCGACATGGCGGACAAGACACGCTCCCAGAAACTGAAACGCCTCGTGGCAGTTCAACGTCATCTGGAGCAGATGGCCGAATTCGACCTTGCCGAAACGAGCCGTCAGCGCGCGGAGGTCAACGAACAGATGGACAGCGTCATTCTGGCGCTTGGCTCGATGGACCCGGTCCATCATGCCTTTTCGCAGAGCTATGCAGATCGCTTCAACCGGCTCGGCATCAAGGACAAGCAACTGACCGGCATGCAGCAGATCCACGAAATGCGCGTCATGCAGGAGCGCGCGAAGGGCGATCGGCTGGAGGACGGCATGCGCGAGGCGCTGGAGTCCGAGCGCCGTGAAGCCGACGACAACGCAGTCTATGATCTCATCGATCAAAAGTTCGGTACGCCAGCCTCCAGCAAGCTTCAAAAATCATAATCGTCGCAATCTTAAACAAGAGGATTGTGACTTGGCTATTTCACCTCCGAGTGATCTGGTCCTGGATGTTGTCAAAGCTGCCGACCCTCTCGAGGTTCAGGCAGCCCAGGAAAAATTGAAAGCAAACCAGGCGGCGTTTGCGGCAAACAGTCTTGCCGAAGCCGGCAAGGGCTTCACGTCGGCCGTCGATATTCTCGATCGTGCCGTCGGCAAGACCGGTTTGAGCGACAGCAAGAATCGCAGCAGCAAGACGGAGCAGGTGCCCGAAACCTACCGTAAGTTCGAGGCGATGGTTCTTCAGAACTTCATCAAGAACATGCTGCCGAGTGATAGCGAGGAAGTGTACGGCAAGGGTGCCACCGGTGACATCTGGAAAGGCATGATGGCCGAACAGCTCGGCAACGAGATTTCGAAGGGCAACGGCATCGGCATTGCCAAGCAGCTCTATCAGGATGCGCTGAAGAAGCAGGAAGGCAAGGTCGCCAACGCTTCCACCGATCAGGATGATCGCAACATGGCGATGAGCATGATCGACGAATTCCAGCGCAAGACCTTCGGTACAACAACTGCGGACAACAAGTCCGCCAATGACGCCTGAGAGAATCGAGGACAAAAATGGAAATAATCTCGAACGACTACCGTATCAAATCGGTTCTTGGACGCCTTGAAATGATCATCGACAACGAAAACACGCGTATCGGCAACGATCCACAGTTCGATCTCAAGGTGTCGAACACGCACAAGAGCCGTTGCCTCTATGAGCTTTCGATGCTCTTCCGCGATACCGATCCGAAGGAACTGGCCGCCGCTCACCTCGAGCAGTTGCATGGGCTGAAGAAGAAGCTCGTTCTGAATGCACGGCGCGTCGAAGCACATCTGGAAGCAGTCCGCACAGTTGCTGACCTCCTGAAGAATGCGGTCCAGGATGCGGATGCCGACGGCACCTATTCCCAAGAGCAATTCGTAGCACGTGACGCTTGATGATTAAGCTCGTTCTGACAGGCGTCTGGGTTTGCGCGATCACGCTGGCATCGGTCTATTTCTCGGTGCACATGGCCACGGCGCCCGCGCCGGCTCCCGATGATTCCAAGCAAAGCCAGCTCGAGCTTGTAAAGGGCGAGACGATCACGGTGCCGATCATTGCCGACGGCGTCGTCACCGGCTACTTCCTCGGCAAGGTGTCCTTCATGATGAACAAGGACGCGGTGAAGAACGTGTCCTTGCCTCTCACGGAAATGACGACCGACGAGCTCTTTACGCTGCTCGTCGGCAACAAGATGATCGACATCTCCAACATGAAAGCCTTCGATCCGAATGCGTTCCGGGAGATGATCAAGAAAGACATTAACCAGCATCTTGGCGGAGACTATATAGACCAGGTCATGCTGGAGCAGCTCGACTACCTTTCCAAGGAAGAGGTGAAGGCGAACGCCTCGGGGCAGCAGAAGAAGACCGCCAAGCCCGTCAACGTCGTGGCACCGGCGCCGGTAACGGACAAGGCTGCAACGGAATAGGTCTGGTCATTGCCCGAAGCGGCGCCATCGGCGCCGTTTTTTTCGGCCGCAGATGGTTAATGATTCCTTCGGTTTCGGCGAGGAATTCAAGCAGTTTTTCTAACAGATAGTTGAAATCGCGCTGTTATAAATCCCCGCGATGGGCTGACAGTGCACCGCATTCCGATTCTCGGAATTCTCTCATGCGTTCCCAGGCAAACGTTATCGGCCGGTGCTGAATCGTCCGGTGCGGCGACGTGATCTGGTCCGGGATGCATGCAGCATGAAACACTATCGTCAGGAAGCCGGCATGAGCCTGATCGCGAATTTCGCGGTCCTGTCGTCGCGCCGCGCGATCTTCGACCTACCGGTTTGCGATCTTGGCTGGGATGACGCGCTGGTGTTCATCAATGAACTCCTGTCGATACCGGTCGGGCAGACGTCCGTCTCGTTCGTCACCGCGCGCAATATGCTGATGTCGCTGCGCGACGCAGAATACCGTGGCATTCTCACGCAGAATCTGTTGCTCCCTGATGGCCCGGGCCTCGATATCGCGTCGAAAGTGGCGCACGGATCGCCGTTCCCCGCCCGTTTGAAGGCCGCCGATCTCCTACCGGCGCTGTTGACATACATGGAGATGCCGCGGCGCATCGGCCTGATCGGCAATACGCCCGAGGCGGTCAGGACGACAGCCGCGACGTTCCGGCGGCATGCTCCGTGGCATGAATTCATCATCATTTCCGACAGCTTTTCCGAGGCGGCAGACAAATCGGCGATCATCAAAGACATCGATCAGCAAGGGCTCGATTTGTTGATTGTCGGAACGACCACCGCATCCGAGGAGAAATGGGTCCATCAGAACATCCGGGCGGATCATGCTCGGCTGGTACTTGCTGTTGGCGACCTGTTCGAAGTCGTGACTGATACGATCCGCCACACGCCGAAGCTTCTGCGGATGATCGGGCTCGACCGCGGCTACCGCGGGATGCTGCAGTGCGCCGTCGGCTCCGCTGCCTTCTTGTATCAGGTGTTCCAATACGGCATAACGCGCCGCAAGCGGCTACTGCGTCGGTCAGCGTAGTTACGTCAGTTAACCATTTCTTTGCTATGAGCATTTAAGGTTGCTTAACCCTCCGCAAGTCGCGGGCGGCTCGACCGTTCATACGCATGAGATGTGGCGATGTACGACAGCAATCCGAGAAGCCAGGCCATTCTCCGGTCCCCGACAACACGGCGCGACCGTATCGCGATACCATCCGAAGCCGCCGTGATGCCGGCGGCGGAAGCCAAGCTGCTCGGCGTGATCGAGCGCGCGCTTGAGCAGCAGCCTGCCAGCTGCGCCACTGGACCTGAAGTGCCAGCGCTGGTCAGTCGCATCGAAACAATCCTGGGCAAGAGGCTTGAGGCTGCAAACGATATCGAGGCCGCCATTGTCGAGACGCTCCCGGTTGCGCAGGTCCCCGCCGGCCGTTCAAGGGAAGCAGCCGCAAATCTGAATGAGGCGCCATCCGCTATCTCCGAAAGAGCGCCGAAAATAAGGCGTTTGAGACCTCTCGCTACGATTGGTCTCATCTGCGCGCTGGGCGCAGCGACCGGTTGCCTGATCCCCACCGAGCCGGCGCGATATAGCGCGGAAGGGATGCTCACCGTCCAAGGCGCTGGTCAAGTCCGCGCCATGGCCACAAAAGCGGCCGAAAAGACGCTTTCGGCGTCTCACACGATCGCTGCGACCGTTGCGGCGTTGAAACTGGATCGAGATCCGGAGTTTTCCGGCGTCTCCTCCGACGCATTCTCGGTGGCCGTCGACCTGCTATCGACCGATGGCGCAGCGGTCGACCCTGTCTCGCGTGCCGAAGCATCGCTCATCTCCAAGATCCATACCACGACCGATTCCCACGCAGGCACGATCGATTTCAAGGTCACCACCGGCAGCGCGGAGAAATCCGCACGCATCGCGGGTTACCTCGCATCGGTCGTAACGGGTCCGGAAGCCGCAACCGGGGCCACCGAAGACGCGTCACTGAAAAAGGCGGACGATGCGGCCCAGCTCGAGCTCGCCTCCTTCACGCAGAAGAGCGGTGAAGGCAACGTCAAAGTCGCGACTGAGCTGCAACAACAGATTGGCAGCATTGACGCAGAGCTGAAGACGGCCGAGCAGCACATCATTACCGCGCAAGAGAAGGCGAGCAGGCTGAAGGTGGCCAAGGTCGCGGATGTTCTTGCCGGCACGCTTGATGCTGACCTCATGTCTCCGACACTCGTCGACCGCCGTGACAGATATGTCGCTGCACACCTGTCTCTGTCGCAGCTGTCTGCCAATCTCGGCCCTCGCCATCCGCGGCTGCAGGCGCAGCAGGCTGAGGTTGACGGCTTGAATGATGCGATTGGCGAGGACCTCGGCCGGATGCTGCGCGAAGCGAATGACGAGACGAAGTCAGCTACTTCAGACAAACGGCAGCTGAGTGATCGCCGCAATGCGCTTGTTGCCCAAAGCAAGGATACGGGTGTCGACCTGGCGAAGCTTACCGAGCTGCGCGACAAGGCAAGCGCGACGCGCTCGCGCCTGGAAGATGCGATCACCACAGGAGGCGTCGCGCCGGGTGGCAGTGTGCAACTGCAAAAGCCAATACAGACAATCGCCATGCCGACTGATCCGCGCTGGCTATCGCCACTGCTCGGCGTGCTTGCTGGCCTGGCATTTGGCTTGGCGGCCATCTCCTTCAAGGTGCGCTCCGCGCTTGCGGCGCCTGTAAAGAAGGAGCCGTCGCTGCGCACTCCCGCTCCGGCGCTGACGGTAGCCACGCCATCAGCGGCGGCACCAGTCGAGGTGCCGCAGGAAGTGGATATCATCCGTGCCGAGCTCGCCGCCATGCGCGACAGGTTGCGCACCGGTCGGTAGCCTCCTGACTTTGCTGCGACACGATTGTTCTTGCATTTGCCATTTTAGGCAGGATAGGGCGTGGACAGGCAAATCGCGCTGGGCCCCACCGGCTACAATGGGCTAAAGCAAGGGCAGGAGACAGTCTTGACGACAGTGATTGATGGCAAACTGGTTGCAGCTTCCGTAATCGAAACCGTGAAGGCCGCGACATCCGCGCTGGACAAGCAGAGCGGCGTCAAGACCGGCCTTGCGGTCGTCATCGTCGGCGACGATCCGGCCAGCCACGCCTACGTCAATTCCAAAAGCAAGATGGCGAAGGAATGCGGGTTCAAATCCGTCCAGCACACGTTGCCGGTCGAGACGACGCAGGAGGAGTTGGCAGCGCTCGTCGCTTCCTTGAACCACGACCCCTCAATCCACGGCATCCTAGTGCAATTGCCGTTGCCGAAGCATCTGAAATCCGAACCGATCATTCAATCGATCCTGCCCGAGAAGGATGTCGACGGTCTGCACGTCGTCAATGCCGGCAAGCTTGCGACCGGCGATCTCGAAACCGGCCTTGTGTCCTGCACCCCGGCTGGCGCGATGGTCTTCGTGCGCCGCACGCATGGTGAAGATCTCTCCGGCCTGAATGCTGTGGTGATCGGCCGCTCGAACCTGTTCGGAAAGCCGATGGCGCAGTTGCTGCTCAATGCTAATGCGACAGTGACCATCGCTCACTCGCGCACTAAGGATCTGCCGGCTGTCTGCCGCAATGCGGATATTCTGGTTGCTGCCGTCGGGCGTCCGGAGATGGTCAAGAGCGATTGGGTGAAGCCTGGCGCCACTGTCATCGATGTCGGCATCAACCGCGTTCCGGCTCCCGAAAAGGGCGAAGGCAAGACGCGCCTCGTCGGCGACGTTGCCTTCGATGGGGCTGCGAAGGTCGCGTCCGTTATTACGCCGGTTCCCGGTGGGGTAGGGCCGATGACAATCGCGATGCTGATGGCCAATACCGTCATCGCCGCCCATCGAGTGGCCGGTCAGACGCCGCCCAAATTCTGATCCCGTGGCGCCGGGCCTGTCGAGGCTCTGACGATCAGTTCGGTTTTCCAGAGTTCCTGCTCCGGAAAGGGCCCCTCCTGCTTGACCGTCCCGATAAGCCGTTGGGCGATACGCACGCCCGCGGCCCGCAGCGAGGATCGCGTCGTCGTCAGCGGCACCGAAAAGTTTTCGGGCTTCAGATGAGGCAGGACGTCGTCATGCGCGATCAGTGAAATGTCCTCGCCGAGCTTCAGCCCGGCTTGATTGACGGCACGGATGGCCCCGAGCGCCAGCACCGTACTGGAGCAGAGGATCGCCGTCGGGCGCTCCGGCATCTGCAGAAAGCGTTCCATGGCAGTCTGACCAAGTTCGTCCGTCATCGACGTATGGCTCACACAGTCTTCCGGAAGCGACAGCCCTCGCTCGGAGAGCGCGGCGACAAGTCCGTTCTTGCGGCGGATTGCAAAGTCGAGATGCCCCGGCCCGTTGAGCAGGGCAAAGCGCGTATGGCCGAGCTGAAGCAGCAACCTCGCGGCATCATAGAAAGCGGCTTCGTTGTCGATATCGAGGTAGGGATAGTCGGGCTCGGAACCAATGGAGCGACCATGCACAAGGAATGGCATGGAGAGCGACTTCAACATTGGCAGCCGCGGATCGTGACCGCGCATATAGGCCACGAACAGCGCATCGACATTGCCGCTGATCGCAAGCCGGCGCAGTGCCCCGACCTCGTCGTTCGGATCGGCAGGCATGATTACGAAATGAAAATCGTGGCGCACGGCTTCCTCGCCGAGCCCCGTCAGGAACTCGCCGAAATGCACGTCGGAATAATGATCGGGAGCCGTCGGCATAACGAGGCCAATGGAGCCGGCCTTGCCGGTCGCAAGCCGCTGTGCCGCCTTGTTGGGGCGATAGCCGGTCTCCTTCACGGCTTGGAGCACGCGCTCGCGTGTCGCCTCATTGACTTCGGGATAACCGTTCAATGCACGGCTTACCGTTGTCTGCGACAGACCAAGCAATTCCGATAGCTGTTTCAAATTCACGTGTTATGCTTCCTCCGCTTGCCTTGGTCGCCAGCTCCCAATGGCATCCAAAGCGCTTTCAATTATGTAACAGTTGTTCGGCTTGACTCAAGAAAAATCGCTCCATATTCCCAAGGTATGGCGGGGGTGCTCCCGTGCATAAGGGGCACATTTGGTGCACTTTTTGCAAAATTGCTTGACTCTTTTCTGCCGAAAGTGAAATGAGTGCATCTGTCAAAGCGCTTTGGAACGACATCTAAACGGTTTCAAAAGTGCGGTTGGGATTGTGATGGGAGGTTGATCACATGAGAAAGACGTTTTTGATGGGCGCTGCCGCGGCAGCGCTTCTTGCTGCTGGTGCCGCATCGGCTGCCGATCTGAAGTTTGCCCCAGGGCAAGATTCGAAATTCAACTGGAAGAGCTACGACGATTTCAAGGCTGCTCACGCCGATCTGAAGGGCGAGCAGATGACCATCTTCGGACCGTGGCGCGGCGAAGATGAAGCCTTCTTCCGCAGCATTCTCGCCTATTTCACCGAAGCGACCGGCGTAGACGCCAAGTATTCCTCTTCGGAAAACTATGAACAGCAGATCGTCATCGACACGCAGGCCGGTTCTCCGCCGAATATTGCTATTCTGCCGCAGCCGGGTCTTCTTGCCGATCTCGCCAGCAAGGGCTTCCTGACGCCGCTTGGAGAGGAGAACTCCAAATGGGTCAAGGAAAACTACGGCGCCGGCGACAGCTGGGTCGGCTATGGCACCTACAAGGGCAAGGACGGCAAGGAAGCCTTCTACGCCTTCCCGTACAAGGCTGACGTGAAGTCGCTTGTTTGGTATGTGCCTGAGAATTTCAAGGAAGCAGGCTACAAGGTCCCGACGACCATGGAAGAGCTGCACGCCCTGACGGACCAGATCGTCAAGGACGGCGGCGTGCCGTGGTGCATCGGCCTCGGTTCCGGTGGTGCAACCGGCTGGCCGGCAACGGACTGGATCGAAGACATCATGCTGCGCCAGCAGAAGCCTGATGTTTACGACAAGTGGACCACCAATGAAGTCAAGTTCACGGATCCGGCCGTCGTCGCGGCGATCGACGAATTCGGTTCGTTTGCCAAGAACGAGAAGTATGTAAGCGGTGGCGTTGCAGCAGTTGCTGCGACCGACTTCCGCGACAGCCCGAAGGGTCTCTTCGGCGTGCCGCCGAAGTGCTACCTGCACCATCAGGCTTCGTTCATTCCGTCTTTCTTCCCTGAAGGCACGAAGCTCGGTCAGGATGCCGACTTCTTCTACATGCCGACCTACGCAGCGCACGCCGACCTCGGCAAGCCGGTTCTCGGCGCTGGTACGCTCGTGACCGTCACCAAGGACTCCAAGGCAGCCCGTGCCTTTGTCGAGTTCCTGAAGACCCCGATCGCCCACGAAGTCTGGATGGCACAGTCGAGCTTCCTGACGCCGTACAAGGGCGTCAACACGGCGGCCTATGCCAATGACCAGATGAAGAGGGAAGGCGAGATCCTGACGACCGCGACCACTTTCCGCTTCGACGGTTCCGACCTGATGCCGGGCAAGATCGGCGCGGGTGCATTCTGGACAGGCATGGTCGATTTCGTTGGTGGTAAGTCTGCAGAGGAGACCGCCAACGAAATCCAGGGCGCCTGGGATGCCATCAAGTAACATCGCCTGACATTCATGCCGTCGGCAACGACGGCATGGTTCAAATGCGTGGCCGGATACCGGGAGTGTCCGGCCACTGTCGCCTGTCGCGTCAAGAGCGATGGGCGAAGTGACGATGATCAGTGCACGCGAACCCGTCGGGATAGACCGGGTAGCAGGGGAGGAGGGACGAATGCTGTCGCAGATAGTTTCCGCTTTGGGGGTCGTGGTCGTGGCGGTTTTCGCCTGCTCGGGCTACTTCTATTTTTCGAACAAGATCCTCGATTGGTCGCTGCCGGTGAAGGATGGCGATATCCATTCCGCAGCGCGCAACCTGAATCGCCGGGCGATGATCCGGCCGTGGCTGTTCATCGGGCCAGCCCTTTTCCTTCTTGTCGTCTACCTCGTTTATCCCGTAGTCGCGACGCTGATCCTTTCGTTCTACGATCGTTCCGGCGAACAGTTCGTAGGCTTTGCGAACTATCAGTGGGCCCTCACCGATCGCGAATTCCGTCAGTCGATCTTCAACAACATCCTGTGGCTCGCCGTCGTGCCTGCGGCCTGCACCTTCTTCGGTCTCGTCATCGCTGTCATGACCGACCGCATCTGGTGGGGCAATATCGCGAAAAGCATCGTCTTCATGCCGATGGCGATTTCCTTCGTCGGCGCATCCGTCATCTGGAAGTTCATTTACGAATACCGTGGCGGCAACGATGTTCAGATCGGTCTGCTGAATTCGATTGTTCAGTTGTTCGGCGGCACGCCGCAGGTGTGGATCTCAGTGCCCTTCTGGAACAACTTCTTCCTGATGATCATCCTGATCTGGATTCAGACCGGCTTCGCCATGGTGATCCTGTCTGCCGCACTGCGCGGCATCCCCGAGGAAACCATAGAGGCTGCCGTCATCGATGGCGCGAATGGCTGGCAGATCTTCTGGCGCATCATGGTGCCGCAGGTCTGGGGCACGATCGCCGTCGTCTGGACAACGATCACCATTCTCGTTCTCAAGGTCTTCGACATCGTGCTGACCATGACCAATGGTCAATGGAATACGATGGTGCTTGCCAATCTCATGTTCAACTGGCTCTTCCGGGGCGGTGGCGATTCCGGCCGAAGTGCTGTTATAGCGCTGATCATCATGTTGGCCGTGACGCCGATCATGGTTTGGAACGTTCGCCGCGCCAATCGCGAGCTGGGAGGCCACTGAGATGACACTCACCAGAGATTTCTTCAAGATCGGCCCCGCCCGCCTCTTTGTTCACTTCGTAGTCCTTGTGATCGTCATCGTCTGGCTAATCCCGACGCTCGGCATCTTCATCAGCGCCCTGCGAGACAAGGATCAGCTCGTCGTTTCCGGTTGGTGGACGGCCTTTGCGGGCTCGTCGCGAACCGTTGCCGTGCGCCTTGGGCAGCCTGACCAGCAAAAGCAGGAAGGCGCCGTCTACGTCATCTCAGGCAACGTACTGGAAGGCCAGCAAGGCCGCTCTATCCGTGCCTTCGGAACGCGCGTGCAGCAGCC
This sequence comes from Rhizobium sp. R711, assembly GCF_002211365.1. Classification (GTDB taxonomy): domain Bacteria; phylum Pseudomonadota; class Alphaproteobacteria; order Rhizobiales; family Rhizobiaceae; genus Rhizobium. The sequence goes on from NZ_LOKZ01000001.1 coordinate 1,138,405, forward strand.
GTCCGCGTACAAGGCCGGCGAGACGGCCGATCTTGGCGATGGCGTGTCGCTGACCATCAGCGACGACGGCAACTACCGCTACATGAAGAACGCCGCCTTCGGGCCTGACGATGGTGGCCGGCGTGTCTATGTTTCGGTTGCCACGCCGCCGGAGTTCACCCTGCAGAACTACAAGACGGTTCTGACAGGTGAGGGAATCGGCCAGTCCTTCATCAATTCGCTGACCGTCACCATCCCCGCGACGATCATCCCGATCCTCATTGCGGCTTTTGCAGCCTATGCGCTGAGCTGGATGGAATTCCCTGGGCGTGCGTTGCTCATCGCACTCGTCGTCGGGCTCATCGTCGTGCCGCTGCAGATGTCGCTCATCCCGCTTCTGAGGCTTTATAACGGCATTGGCTCACTGCTCGACGCTCCGTCGAAGACTTATCCCGGTATCTGGTTTGCGCACACCGCCTTCGGCATGCCGCTCGCCATCTATCTGCTGCGTGCCTATATCGCCGGTCTCCCGAAGGAGATCATCGAATCCGCCCGCGTCGATGGTGCCAGTGATTTCGAGATCTTTACCCGTATCGTACTGCCCTTGTCCTTCCCTGCGCTCGCGTCCTTCGCGATCTTCCAGTTCCTGTGGGTGTGGAACGACCTGCTTGTCGCCATGGTCTTCCTCGGTACCGACAGGGATCATCTCGTGCTGACCGGCGCGCTGAATGCGCTGCTCGGGTCGCGCGGTGGCAACTGGGAAATCCTGACGGCCTCGGCCTTCGTCACCATTGTCGTACCGCTGCTCGTGTTCTTCGGCTTGCAGCGTTATCTGGTGCGTGGTCTGCTCGCGGGCTCGGTCAAGGGCGGTTAGCAACCCCAAGAGCATCCAACAGGAAACACGAGCATGGCATCCCAATCCATTTTGACGGCCGACAAGGACTGGTGGCGCGGCGCGGTGATCTATCAGATCTACCCGCGCTCCTTCCAGGATTCGAACGGTGACGGCATCGGCGACTTGAAGGGCATCACCGCCCGCCTGCCGCATGTGGCATCGCTCGGCGCGGACGCGATCTGGATTTCGCCCTTCTTCACGTCGCCGATGCGCGATTTCGGCTACGATGTTTCCGACTACGAAAACGTCGATGCCATTTTCGGCACGCTGGTGGACTTCGACACGATGATATCCGAGGCGCATCGCCTCGGCATCCGCGTGATGATCGATCTCGTCATCTCGCATAGCTCCGACCAGCATCCCTGGTTCGTGGAGAGTCGCTCCAGCAAGACCAACGCCAAGGCGGACTGGTATGTCTGGGCCGATTCCAAGCCAGACGGCACGCCGCCGAACAACTGGCTGTCGATCTTCGGTGGTTCCGCGTGGGCGTGGGATCCGACACGCATGCAGTACTACATGCACAACTTCCTGACCTCGCAGCCGGACATGAACCTGCACAATCCCGAGGTTCAGGACCGGCTGCTGGATGTCGTGCGCTTCTGGCTGAAGCGCGGCGTCGATGGCTTCCGTCTCGATACGATCAATTTCTACTTCCACGACAAGGAGCTGCGCGACAATCCGGCGCTTGCCCCGGAGCGCCGCAACGCCTCGACGGCTCCGGCGGTCAATCCCTATAACTTCCAGGAGCATGTCTACGACAAGAACCGGCCGGAGAACCTGGAGTTCCTGAAGCGGTTCCGCGCCGTGCTCGAGGAGTTTCCGGCAATCGCCGCCGTCGGCGAAGTCGGCGACAGCCAACGCGGTCTTGAGATCGTCGGGGAATACACCTCCGGCAACGACAAGATGCACATGTGCTATGCCTTCGAGTTTCTGGCACCTGATCCGCTTTCTCCCGAGCGTGTCGAGGAGGTGATGGAAGACTTTGCGGCGGCTGCGCCGGATGGCTGGGCCTGCTGGGCATTCTCCAACCACGATGTCATGCGCCATGTCAGCCGCTGGGGCTCGCTGGTTGCCGATCACGACGCCTTTGCCAAGCAATATGCCTCGCTCCTGATGACGCTGCGCGGTTCCGTTTGCCTGTACCAGGGCGAGGAACTTGGCCTGACCGAAGCCGATCTTGCCTATCAGGACCTGCAGGATCCCTACGGCATTCAGTTCTGGCCGGAATTCAAGGGCCGAGACGGCTGCCGTACGCCGATGGTCTGGGACAGTCAGGTCGCCCAGGGCGGTTTCTCGACCGTCAAGCCGTGGCTGCCGGTTCCAGTCGAACACATTCTGCGCGCCGCTAGCGTCCAGCAGGGCGACGAGAACTCAGTTCTTGAGCACTATCGCCGCTTCCTTGCCTTCCGCAAACTGCACCCGGCCTTCGCCAAGGGTGAGATCGAGTTCATGGAACCGCAGGAGGACGTGCTGATCTTCGTGCGCGAATACGGCGACGAAAAGCTGCTCTGCGTCTTCAACATGAGCGCGACCGAAAGTGCCGTCGTTTTGCCTGCAGGTGACTGGCAGGCGTTGACGGGCCACGGTTTCGTCAGCAATAACTATGGTGAGAAGATCGATATTCCGGCGTGGGGAGCGTACTTCGCTCGTCTCGCCTGACGATGTGAGGAGGAGGAATTAATGACAGGACTGTCGCTTAAGGATATTCGCAAATCCTACGGCTCCGTGGACGTTCTCCACGGGATCGATCTGGAGATCAAGGAGGGCGAGTTCGTTGTGTTCGTCGGTCCTTCGGGCTGCGGAAAATCCACCCTGCTGCGCATGATTGCCGGCCTGGAGAACATCACCGGTGGCGACATGTATATCGATGGCCAGCTGGTCAACGATGTGCCGCCGTCGAAGCGCGGCATCGCGATGGTGTTCCAGTCCTACGCGCTCTATCCGCACATGACTGTCTACGACAACATGGCGTTCGGCATGAAGATCGCCGGCGAAAGCAAGCAGGAGATCGACCGCCGCGTTCGCGCCGCCGCCGAGAGCCTGCAGCTCACGCGATATCTCGATCGCCTGCCGAAGGCGCTCTCCGGTGGCCAGCGTCAGCGCGTCGCCATCGGCCGCGCCATCTGCCGCAATCCGAAGGTCTTCCTCTTCGACGAGCCGCTGTCGAACCTCGACGCAGCGCTTCGTGTTGCAACCCGCATCGAGATCGCCCGCCTGAGCGAGCAGATGGCGGGCACGACGATGATCTACGTCACCCACGATCAGGTGGAAGCGATGACGCTTGCTGACCGCATCGTCGTCCTCTCCGCCGGCAACATCGAGCAGGTGGGCGCACCGCTGGAACTCTACGAGCGTCCGGCAAATCTCTTCGTCGCCAAGTTCATCGGCTCTCCGGCCATGAATGTCATTCCGTCAACCATTACAGAGCCTGGCAACACGACGACGGTGACGTTGACCGGCGGCAAGTCCGTGACGCTCGACATTCCCACGGCCGCTGCCGAAAAGGGCAAGACCGCAAGCTTCGGCGTTCGTCCCGAAGATCTGCGCGTGGCTGGTGCCGGCGACGACTACCTTTTCGAGGGTGAAGTCTCGATCGTCGAGGCGCTTGGCGAAGTGACACTTCTCTATATCGAGGGTCTCGTTCAGGGCGAACCGATCATCGTCAAGCTGCCCGGCATTTACGATATCAAGAAGGGCCAGAAGATGCACTTCTCGGCCGACCGCTCAAAGCTGCATCTCTTTGACGCGGATGGTCGCACCTATCGCAAATAAAATCGCTTCGTTGCGACGACAAAAATCAAGCCCGGGGAACGCCACGTGTTGCCCGGGCTTTGTTATGTATCTGATCGAAAACAGAATTATCCCCGAAGATTCGCCGACTTGTTCAGTGGATATAGTGCTCCGGATCGAAACTATTCTCACGGTCTGTTAAGCATCGCCCGGTAGTATTTCCTCATTGAATGTCGAAGGGAATACGGCGGTGGCAGCATCCAATCAAATGCCTTCCGGGCACTTTCTGAACAAAGAAGAATCCTTCATGTACGACCGCGAAGTGCGGTTCAAGATGGAGGATACGATGAACGCCGCACGCATCGAATACACCGAGAAAGGCGTCATGCATATGGCGTCCCGGCGATGCGACATCATCCGCATTTCCAAGAGCAGCGCGGTTCTTGCGCTTCTTACGCAATACGCCCTTCCGAAGCAGTTCTACCTTGATATCCCGGATGCACGTATCACCAAGGTCGGCTGCATGCTGACGCGAGTGAATGCCAACAACACGATCGAAGTCCGCTTTCTGCGCATGCTGAATGACAAGGAATTGAACAAGATCTTTGTCTACAGCACGCACCCCGCACATCGCGATCGTGTGCTCGACATCCGCGCCTGATTTCCTGACGTAACACAAGACAAAGCCCGCGAGCGTCCTCGCGAGCTTTGTCGTTTGTCGGTCTAACTGGTTGCTGCTTAGTGGAACAGCACGCTTGCACCGCGATCCGAAGGGCCAACGGCGCGGCGGAAGGGCGCAAACAGGTCGCGGCCCAGGCCAAACTCGTTCTCGGAGAGGTCGACGACAACGGCCTCGCGTTCGGCCAGGTCCGCAGCATCGACCAGAACCTCTAGCGTGCCGGCGATAGCGTCGAGGCGGATGATGTCCCCGTCCTTGATCCGCGCGATCGGACCGCCGTCGACAGCTTCAGGCGTGACGTGGATTGCTGCCGGCACCTTGCCCGAGGCGCCCGACATGCGCCCATCGGTCAGTAGCGCAACGCGGAAGCCGCGGTCCTGCAGCACGCCGAGAGGTGGCGTCAGCTTATGCAATTCCGGCATGCCGTTCGCCTTCGGTCCCTGGAAACGGACGACGGCGACGAAATCCTTGTTGAGCTTGCCTTCCTTGAAGGCGTCCTGCAGCTCCTGCTGGCTGTGGAAGACGACGGCGGGCGCTTCGATAACATGCCGGTCCTGTTTGACCGCCGAGATCTTGATGACGGCCTTGCCGAGATTACCGCGCAGCATCTTCAAGCCGCCATTCGCCTGGAAGGGCGTCTCGATATTGGCAAGCACCTTCGGATCGACGCTCTTCTCGGGTGCGGGCTCCCGAATGATCGTTCCGTCTTCACCAAGGCGAGGATCGATGGTGTACGCCTGCAGGCCATGGCCGAAGACCGTGCGTACGTCATCATGCACCATGCCGTGCTTCAGCAGTTCCTTGATGAGGAAGCCCATGCCGCCGGCGGCGTGGAAGTGGTTCACATCGGCAAGCCCGTTCGGATAGACACGCGCCAGCAGCGGCACGATCTCCGAAAGCTCGGCAATATCCTGCCAGGTCAGCTGGATGCCGGCAGCCCGCGCCATGGCGACGAGGTGCAGCGTGTGGTTCGTTGAGCCACCTGTGGCGTGCAGGCCGACGACGCCATTTACCACGGAGCGTTCGTCGATCATCTCGCCGGCCGGCGTGAATTCATTACCCTGCGCGGTGATCGCAAGCGCACGCTTGGCAGCCTCACGTGTGAAGGCTTCGCGCAATGGCGTGCCGGGATTGATGAAGGAGGAACCGGGCATGTGGAAGCCCATGATCTCCATCAGCATCTGGTTTGAATTCGCCGTGCCGTAGAAGGTGCAGGTGCCCGGACCGTGATAGGACTTCGATTCCGCTTCCAGCAGTTCGGCGCGCCCGACCTTGCCTTCGGCATAGAGCTGGCGCACACGTGACTTTTCGTCGTTCGGCAGCCCTGAGGTCATCGGACCGGCCGGAACGAAGATCGCCGGCAAATGTCCGAAGGAGAGAGCGGCGATGACGAGGCCGGGCACGATCTTATCACAGACGCCGAGGAAGAGCGCGGCATCGAACATGTTGTGCGAGAGCCCCACGCCGGCAGCCATCGCGATCAGGTCGCGCGAGAACAGCGAAAGCTCCATGCCGGGCTGGCCCTGCGTGACACCGTCGCACATGGCAGGAACAGCGCCCGCGACCTGCGCGATGCCGCCGGCTTCGGCGGCCGCCTCGCGAATGATCGCCGGATAGTTCTCGAACGGCTGATGCGCGGAGAGCATGTCATTGTAGGAAGTGATGATGCCAAGATTGGGCACGCGGTCGCCCGCAAGTGCCTCTTTCTCGGCGGGGGAACAGACCGCGAAGCCATGCGCGAGGTTGGCGCAACCGAGAACCGAGCGACTTACACCCTTGGATGCCGCGTTGCGCAGGCGCTCCAGATAAAGTCCGCGCGTCGGCTTCGATCGTTCGACGATGCGGGCGGTGATCGCAGAAATGCGTGCATTAGCGGACATGGGAGGTATCCTGCCTTGGTTGCTCTTCAGTTTTTCGTTCGCGACTATCTGCCCGAAGGCCTACGGAGCCCAGTAGATTTCGAGAGGGCTCGCGGCCCGCCGCAGAATGGCGCGGATCGGCATCTCTGCCTCGTCACCGGCGCTCTCGGCCTTCGTCAGGACGTCCTTCTTGCTCTCGCCTTCGATGTGAAGCACGAGCAGCTTTGCATCCTGGAGGCTGGAGAAGGTGAAGGTGAGCCGCGGCTCGCCTGCGCCGTCCGCCTCCATCGTAATGATACCACGCGGCGTCATGGGGTCGAGCGCGACCTTTAGATTGCTGCCATCAGGGAAGAATGAGGCGGTGTGGCCGTCGCCGCCCATTCCGAGGATTGCCACATCGAAGGGATTGCCGATCGAGGCTGTCTCCCTCGTTGCAAGCTTCGCCGCGTCCTCGACCGAACCTGCCGCCTGGTAGAGCGGCAGGAAGTTTGCGGCCTTCGCCTTGTTCTGCAGGAGGTTATCGGCCACCAGCAGATGGTTCGAGCGCGGATTGTCCGCCGGCACGAAGCGTTCGTCGACCAGGGTGACGGTCACCTTGGACCAGTCGAGATCACGAGCCGAAAGCTCCTGGAAAAACAGCTTCGGCGTCGAACCGCCGGAAACGGCAAGCGTTGCCGCTCCCCGCGTGTCGATTGCGGCGGAAAGCGACGCAGCGACTTTGTCCGCAAGGTTGCGAGCCAGTTCCGCGCCATTGGCAAAAGCATGCATCGTCGCTGCCATCGTCTTGATCCTACAGGTTGTCGTGCCAGGTGCGGCCATCACGCTCGATGAGCGCAATCGACTGGCTGGGCCCCCAGGTGCCGGCCGTGTATCCCTGAACCTTCTGGCCGGTGGATTCCCAACCCTTCAGGATCGGGTCGACCCACTGCCATGCAGCCTCGACCTCGTCGCGGCGCATGAACAGCGTCTGGTTGGAACGGATAACGTCCATCAGCAGGCGCTCATAGGCGTCCGGATTGCGGACCTGGAAGGCGTCGGCGAAGCTCATGTCGAGCGAGACGTTGCGCAGGCGCATGCCGCCCGGGCCTGGGTCCTTGATCATCAGCGACTGCTTGACGCCTTCATCAGGCTGCAGGCGAATGATGAGCTGGTTCTGGTTGATGCGGCCGGCCGACTGGTCGAAGACCGAGTGCGGGATCGGCTTGAAGGTAATGACAATCTCCGACATACGGCCGGCAAGGCGCTTGCCGGTGCGGATGTAGAAGGGAACGCCTGCCCAGCGCCAGTTGCCGATCTCGGCCTTGATCGCCACGAAGGTTTCGGTGTTCGAAACACCGCCCTCGAGCTCTTCCAGGTAGCCCTTGACGGGGCCGCTGCCGGACGCGCCTGCGCGATACTGACCGCGAACGGTGTTGGTTTCGACGTTCGATGCGTTGATCGGCTTCAGTGCGCGCAGCACCTTCAGCTTCTCGTCGCGAACGGCTTCGGAGTCCATCGAGGACGGAACTTCCATGGCGACCAGGCAGAGGAGCTGCAGGATGTGGTTCTGCACCATGTCGCGCAGCGCGCCAGCGGTGTCATAGTATCCGGCGCGGCCTTCGAGGCCCACCGACTCGGCAACGGTGATCTGCACGTGGTCGATATGGTTGGCGTTCCAAAGCGGCTCATAGAGCGCGTTGGCAAAGCGCAGCGCCATCAGGTTCTGCACTGTCTCCTTGCCGAGATAGTGGTCGATGCGGAAGATCTGCTCTTCCTTGAAGACCTTGCCGATCGTGTCGTTCAGCTGCAGCGCGGAAGCGAGATCGCGGCCGATCGGCTTCTCGACAACAATGCGCGTCGACTTGGTGATTAGCTTGTGGTCATGAATCTTCTGCGAGATGTCGCCGAAAATACCAGGCGCGACGGCGAGGTAGAAAGCGCGAACGCGATCCTTGCCTTCATCGAGAAGCTTCTTCAGCTGGTCCCAGCCGGCATCGGAGCGCGCATCGACCGGCACATAGAACAGGCGCTGCAGGAATTTCGCGACTTCGGCCTCGTCGTATTCGCCCTTCTTCAGGTGCTCCTTGAGGGCGTCCTGCGCGAACTTGCGATATTCCTCGTTCGTCAGCGCGCTGCGCGAGGCACCGATGATACGGGTCGGCTCGGAGAATTGCCCCTCGATCTGTCTATGATAAAGGGCCGGCAGCAACTTGCGCTCAGCAAGGTCGCCGCTGCCGCCGAAAACGACATAATCAAAAGGTTCAACGGGGATGATTTGGCTGCTCATGAGGATGTCTCTCAATCAGACGGGTTGTTGGCCTCTTTAATCTAATCGATTTAAAAAAGCCAGTGTGCGATGCAATGAATCTCTCGGAAAGAGGTTTTAGTTCGAATTGCCGCGCGATGAAATCCGCAATCTGACTAAAACTTGTCGCGCAGGGCAAACCAGGAGAGCGCCAGGAAAAGCAGCGGTGCGCGCATGGCCGCACCTCCCGGAAAGGCCGGAATGTCGAGCGACTTGAAAAGATCGAGGTCCGCCGATCTTCCAAGAACCATTTCCGCGTAGAGCCTTCCGCAATAGTTGGACAGCATCACGCCATGGCCGGAATAGCCGCCGATCGATGTCACACCAGGCATGACCTCGCGCACGAAGGGCTGTCGCGGCATGGTGATGCCGACCGAACCACCCCACGCATGGGTGATCTCGATATCCCGAAGTGCGGGGTAGATCTCCGCGATCTGCCGGCGGATGTGCTGCGTAATGTCGCGCGGATTGTCGGCCGTATAGGCTTCGCGCCCGCCGAAGAGCAGTCGCCCGTCCTTGGACTTGCGGAAGTAGCGCACGACGAAGCGCGAGTCGGCTACGGCTTCACTGCCCGGCAGCACCTGCGGATACCCGTCAAGCGGCACGGTGGCGCCAATGAAGGAGCGAATTGGCATTACGTGGCTCGCCGTCACCGGCTCGAGATTGCCGATATAGCCGTTGCAGGCGATCAGTGCCTGATTGGCGGTGATCGTTCCGTTCGATGTCTCGATTGTTACCTTGCCGCCGCCTTGACGTATCGCCGTCGCCTTCGTCATCTCGAAAATCTGCGCGCCGGCGTTGGCCGCAACGCGGGCAAGGCCGATGAGCAGCTTCAGCGGATGGATGTGGCCGGTACCGGTGTCGCGGACGCCGCAGTAATAACGCGTCGAGCCGAGTCGCTCCTGGGTTTCGGCTTTGTCCATGAAGCGCACATGCGGATAGTTGTAGCGCATCGCCCCGATCTCGGCATTTTCGTAGTAATCCGGCTTGTAGCTCTCCTTGTGGGCCACATTCATCTGCCCCGGCATGTAGTCCATGTCGATCTGATGATCGGTGGCGAAATCGAGGAGATGCTGCTTGGCGGCCTCGGCGAGATCGAAGAGGGCGCGGGACCGCTCATAGCCGATCTTTTCTTCAAGCTCTTCCGGCCACCAGCGCTGGCCAGTGCCGAGCTGCCCGCCATTGCGCCCGGAGGCGCCGTCGCCAAACCGGCACGCCTCGATGAGAACCACCGAGACGCCTGATTTGGCGAGGTTGTAGGCGGCCTGGAGCCCTGTATAGCCTCCACCGACGATCGCGACGTCACACGTCTTCGAGCCATCCATGCCAGGATAGGTCGGGCGCTCGCCTGATGTTGCCTGATACCAGGAAATGCCGGGCGCAATGGGGCTCTGCCATCTCTCCTGCGATGTCATGACCGAGCCCTCCCTAAACGTTCAGCAGAAGAAATTCGCGTTCCCAGGGGCTAATGACCTGCATGAAGGTTTCGAATTCTCCGCGCTTCACGCCGGCGTAGATGCCAAGGAACTCCTTGCCGAACACTTCCTCGAAGGCTTCCTCGTCTTCCATCAGTGCGACGGCTTCCAGAAGACCGCGCGGCAGATCGATCGAGCCTTCGTTTGCCGTGTCCTCGGTCGGCGCCGTCGGCTCGATGCCCTTCATGATGCCGAGCAGACCGGACGCGAGCGAGGCGGCGAGCGCGAGATAGGGGTTTGCATCCGAACTCGGTAGGCGGTTTTCGACGCGCCTTGCCTGCGGGTCGGATACCGGCACGCGGAACGCCGTCGTGCGGTTGTCGTAGCCCCAGGCATTGTTGACGGGAGCCGACATATCAGGCGTCAATCGCCGGTAGGAATTCACATAGGGCGCCAACATCACCATCGAGCTCGGCACATATTTCTGCAGGCCGCCGATGAAATGGAAGAATTCGCGAGAGGCGGAACCATCCGGATTCGAGAAGATGTTCTTGCCGGTCTGCTCGTTGACCACGGATTGGTGGATGTGCATCGCCGAACCTGGCTGCCCCTGCATCGGCTTGGCCATGAAGGTAGCGTAGATGCCGTGCTTCATCGCGGCTTCGCGGATCGTGCGCTTGAACAGGAACACCTGGTCGGCAAGCTCGATCGGATTACCGTGACGAAGGTTGATTTCCAGCTGCGCCGGCCCTTCCTCGTGGATCAGCGTATCGATCTCGAGGCCCTGCTTTTCAGAGAAGTGATAGATGTCGTCGATCAGTTCGTCGAACTCGTTGATGCCGGCAATCGAATAGCCCTGACCACCGAGGATCGAGCGGCCGGAGCGGCCTTTCGGTGGATGCAACGGGTAGTCCGGGTCGTCGTTCTTGGCAACGAGATAGAACTCGATCTCTGGCGCGACGATCGGCTTCCAGCCGCGGTCGCTGTAGAGCTTCAGCACGCGCTTGAGGACGTTGCGCGGTGTATAAGGGACTTCTTCGCCGTCCGAATTGACGATGTCGCAGATCACCTGCGCCGTCGGATCGGTTTCCCAAGGGACAACCGAAAGCGTCGAGAGATCTGGAACCAGCTTCAGGTCGCTGTCGCGCGGCTCGTAGCGGAAGCTTTCCGTCTCATCCGGATATTCACCAGAAATGGTGTGACGGTAGATCGCCGACGGCAGGGCCAGAGAGGTGTTCGACGTGAATTTGGAGCTCGGCATCATCTTGCCGCGCGGCACGCCGGCAAGGTCAGGCGTGATGCATTCGATGTCTTCGATGCCACGCGCCCGCAAGAACTGCGCTGCTTCCTTCCAGTTTTCCACGCCGCGCTGATGTCCGGGGTCCGGGGGTGTTTTCTTTGAGGCAGGTACGTTTCTGGCAGGCTTCAGCGTCGTCTTTTTTGGGGACATGACACACCGGTTTGCGTTGATCGTGACGGCATCATAGCTGGAGTTTGGCAATTGGCGAGGGGGAGGGCACGTTGACTTTCGCCTCCTGATGGAAAAAGAAGACGCCTTTCGGCAAGGGAAGTGGTTTTGCAGCGAAACAGCGATGTGATCGTCATCGGCGCAGGCGCCGCCGGCATGATGTGCGCCATTCGCGCCGCCCAGCGCGGCCGCTCCGTCATCGTTCTTGACCACGCAAAATCGCCGGGCGAAAAGATTCGCATCTCTGGCGGCGGTCGTTGCAACTTCACTAACATCAACGCCAGCCCGAAAAGCTTCCTCTCCGCCAATCCGCATTTCTGCAAATCGGCACTCGCGCGCTTCACGCCTTCGGATTTCATCGCCATGGTCGATCGCCATCGGATCGCCTGGCACGAGAAGACGCTTGGGCAGTTGTTTTGCGACGACAGCGCCAAGGACATCATCCGCATGCTGCTCGACGAGATGCAGACCGCCGGCGCGGCCTTGCATCTGCGTACCGAGATCGCGGATGTCGAAAAGAACGGCGACGGCTTTCGCATTTCGACGTCGGAGGGCGCATATGCATGCAGTTCGCTGGTCATCGCGACCGGTGGCAAGTCGATTCCGAAGATGGGTGCAACCGGTTTTGCCTATCGCATCGCCGAGCAGTTCAGCCTCTCCATGGTGGAGACGCGCCCGGGCCTCGTACCGCTGACCCTCGATCCGGCGACGCTCGAAAGCCTTTCGGAATTGTCGGGCATATCGGCCGCTGCCGAAATTCGTCATGGCAAGACGGCGTTCCGCGAAGCACTGCTTTTCACCCATCGTGGCCTCAGCGGCCCAGCGATCCTGCAAATCTCCTCCTATTGGCGCGAGGGCGATGACATCACCGTCGACATCGAACCTGATGTCGATCTCCTCGATCATCTGAAGGCGGCAAGGAAGGCCAATGGCCGGCAGTCCGCGCAGACGGCGCTGGCGGACATTCTGCCAAAGCGACTGGCGCAATATCTGACGGAACGCGAGGGCATCGCCGGCCACATGGCCGATCTTTCGGACAAGATCCTGGTGCGCCTTGTCGAGGCGGTGCAGAGTTGGAAAATCAGACCCTCGGGTTCCGAAGGATACAGAACCGCCGAAGTGACGCTCGGTGGCATCGATACGGCTGCACTCGATTCCCGCACCATGGCAGCGAAGCAGGTTCCAGGGCTCTATTTCATCGGAGAATGTGTCGACGTGACCGGCTGGCTCGGCGGCTATAACTTCCAGTGGGCATGGGCTTCAGGCTTCGTTGCCGGTGAATCTTTGTAGGCGCGAAACAATCTGCTCGATTCAAGAGTTCTTAAGGAGGGTGCGCCATCCTGCCTCAATGACGGATGGAAAAGCACTTACTAAATAGAGCTTTACCAACAAGTCGTTTTGTTGGATTGTATGCCAGAGATGAAGTGAGGTTCTGCAAATGAACAGGAACACACGACGCGCCCGCGCCATTGCAATCGCTCAAGCCAAGCCCGACAACAAGCTCGTTGCCGTCCGCTACTTCGTCCTTTCCGCCAGTGCATTGGCTGCCGTGGCCTCTCTCCTTCTCGCACGCTGGTTCTAATACCCACGATCTTGCATGGGCTCATGGCAGGAGCCCCTTTTGCTTTGTCCGGTATCTTGCGGATAAATCGATTTGAGCGCGGCTATCCGTAGCTTTCGCTTATCCGAAAATTAAGACATCCTCTGCAAAACTGGCTCGATATTTCTTGGGCGCTTCCGTTCTGCGTGAAGCGAGCTGGCAATGACTGCCGCCTGGGCCTGCGCCTGGGACTCCCACTTGTTCCAATAAAGCAGCTCGATGCACTCGGTCGGCGCTCCGTCAGGCGACCGGCGGGAGGAGTGGTGTATGGAAGGCCGGAACCGCCATGTTGATTGATAAGATTCTTTCCCGTTTCAGGATCAAGACCAAGGTCCTGATCTTTGTATTGCCCTTCGTTGTAAGCATTTCAGCCGTCGGCCTGACCGGTCTCTATGCCTCTGGTCTTCTGCAGGGGCGTATGGAAATCTCCAACAGCGTCCTGCAGTCGTTAAGCGGGTTCAAGGATCTCTATGGCTCCATGGACGACTTCCTGCAGATCACCAGCCAGGAAGCACGCGACAAGCTCTATGGGGACATCAAAACGCAGCAAGGCACGCTGAACGCAACGCTCAAGCAGATTGGCGACAATGGCGGTCGCGAAAACCTGCGGGCTGCAACGGACGGCACCTCGGGGATCGCCGACACCGTGGGCAAGCTCTGGACCCTGCATGAACAGGAACTCGCTCTCCGCAAGTCCATCGACGACGCGCAGAAAGTGATGATCACAAGCCGCTTCAACGTCAACTACGATGCGCAGCAGCTTGAGGAAAACATCCGCAAGGACGAAGGCAACGCCACCGCAACGCTGCGCGCCGCCGATCGCCTGCTGAAGGGTGGGGATACCCTTGCTTCCGTCATGGGTGACTTCAACAAAGCCCAGTTGCCAGCCGACAAGCTGAAAGTCGTTACCGACGCCATTCCCGCCATCGCCAAGGCGCAGCGCCTGATCGAGATTTCGGTACCCGCGAACCAGAAGAGCATGACACAATCGCTGTCGCAGACGATCAGCGACGTGAAGACACAGGCAACTGCCGCCGACGCCGGCACCGATGAGGCGATCGCCAATCTCGGGCGGCTCGTCTCTCGTTTCCGTCAGATGTCCACCTACACGCAGTTGACGGCAACGCAGATGATGCGCGAGGCGACGACCACGTTCGTCGAACTCGACAGCCGCATCGCTCAGACGAACTCTGTTCTCGAGGACACGCGTCGTCTGGAGAGCGCAATCTATTCGCTGCAGCTCGTATTGGGTGAATTTGCTGCCAAGCCGGGCAAGGAAAATCGTGTCCGCCTGCATCAGGAGATCGCGACACTCGGCACCAATCTCAACACGCTGCTCGCCAGCGCGAAGGGTATGAATTTCGCGGAAGACATCGTTGCGGCGATGTCTCCGGCTCTCGCCTCGATGGACAAGGACGCCCAGAGTCTGGTCGACACGATCAACCAGCGCGTTGCCGATTACGCCTCCGCCCGCCAGCAACTTGATGCCGTCTGGGGTCAGCTGACCACCTTCGCCGAGTTGCAGAAGCAGAGCGCCGGTGCCGAGCGCACCCAGGCGAATGGCATCTCGGTGCTGACCACCGGCCTTGGCATTCTCGTCTCGATCATCGGCGGCATCGCGCTTGTCCTGACGCTGCAGCGTCCGATCGGCCAGATCACCGCTGCGATGCGTCGCATTGCCGACGGCGTGCTCGATACCAACATCTCGGGCGATCAGCGGTATGACGAAATCGGCGACATGGCTCGCGCACTTGGCATCTTCAAGGAAAATGCGATCTCCAAGATTCGCATTGAGGAACAGAGCGAAGAGGAGCGCGTCGCGGCCGACCATGAGCGCCAGCGAAACGATGTCGAGAAGCGCGAGATGGATCGCCAGATCGAGTTTGCGGTCAATGCGCTTGCGTCCGGTCTCGAGCGCATGTCGCAGGGCGACATTTCGACCACGATCGATACGCCGTTCATCGGACGTCTCGAACAGCTCCGCCAGGACTTCAACGGTTCGATGATGCGCCTGCAGGCCACGATGAGCCAGATCCGCGATAACGTAGAGATGATCCAGGGCAACGGCAATCAGATGGCTCAGTCCGCCGAGGATCTCTCCAAGCGCACCGAGCAACAGGCAGCTTCGCTTGAAGAGACCGCCGCTGCGGTTGAACAGATCACTGTGACGGTTCGCTCCTCCGCGGAGCGCGCCAAGGACGCTGATCAAATCGTACGCCAGGCCAAGCGCAGCGCCGACGACTCTGCCGTCGTTGTCAGCAACGCCATCGACGCGATGGGCCGCATCGAAGATGCATCCCGCCAGATCGAGCAGATCATCGGTGTCATCGATGAGATTGCGTTCCAGACCAACCTGCTGGCGCTGAACGCCGGCATTGAGGCAGCACGCGCCGGCGAGGCCGGCAAGGGCTTCGCGGTCGTTGCGATGGAAGTGCGTGAGTTGGCGCAGCGTTCCGCCGCTGCGGCGCAGGAAATCAAGGGTCTGATCAACAAGTCGACGACAGAAGTCAGCTCTGGTTCGCAGTTCGTGCAGGAGACCGGAACGGTGCTCGCAAAGATCAGTGCACAGATCGTCACGATCAGCCAGCACGTCGAGACGATCGCTCGTGCGAGCCACGACCAGTCCAGTGCGCTGCAGGAAGTCAATGCGACGGTGAACCAGATGGATCAGATGACGCAGCAGAACGCGGCAATGGTGGAAGAGACCAGTGCAGCAAGTCGCGAGCTTGCGGTCGAGGCGGATTCACTGCTTCGGCTTATCCAGCAGTTCAAGATCGATGGCGACATGCAGGCGACCGTTTATCGCGCCGCATAAGACGACCGCCGACGCAAGGCATTGGAAGGCCCCGGTCGTCCCGGGGCTTTTCGTTGTGCGCCCAGCATGAGCGCACTCTTGTGGGTGGAAGTCCCACCGTAAGCTAGTCATGGCGAGCGAAGAGAAGCGCAACTGCGGAAGGGCGACCGACCGTGGGGAGGAAGCGTGGATCGCAACTGCGGGCCGATGAATAAGAACCGGATATGAGGCGGTGCCGACCAGGGCGAGCGGGC
>NZ_LOKZ01000002.1 GCF_002211365.1 Rhizobium sp. R711
GGCGAAATAATTGACCATTCGTGGTCCGTGAGTTCGTAGCGGCGGCGGGTCATCATAGCTCCTAATTCGGAAGCCTTGAATCACGCGGAACGCAATACGCCAAGAGAATTTATGAGTTTACGGCCTAGCAGGCTGGGCACACCACGCCGCAACGGGCCACATTTAGCTGCAAAGAATTCTGGGCATCGCCAAATCCGCGGGTACATTCTGTCGTGAGCGCTACAAGGTACTTGCTGATCTTGCCGCTGATGGCGCTCATCGCCTACATGGCGCTTGTCGGTCTGGTCTATCTTTCTCAGCGAGCCTTGCTTTACCCCGGAGCCGGCGCCACACCTATTGCGGAGCACGCGAGTTGGGGCCAGACGATCCACATCAAGACGCCCGATGGAGAGACGCTTCAGGGACTGTACAGCCAGGGCGATGACGACAAGCCCTGCGTTCTCCTCTTTTTCGGAAACGGTGACCGCGTCAACAACTACGAGTTTCTTGCACAGGCGCTGGCCACGCGAAGCATTGGATTGCTGGTGATTTCTTATCGCGGCTATCCCGGATCGACCGGCTCACCCAGCGAGCAGGGGCTGCAGACAGATGGCATCGCCGCGTTCGACTGGCTTTCGGCACGCACCAGAAGCAAGATCGTTGTGCTGGGCCGGTCACTTGGCACTGGAGTTGCTGTGAACACGGCCGGGAAGAGGCCGGCCGCTGGCGTCATTCTTGTGTCTCCGTACCTGTCGGTTCTGTCGGTTGCGCAGACACATTATCCGTTCCTCCCGGTCGAGGTTCTTCTCAAGGACCCGTTTCGCTCCGACCTCAACATCGGAAAAGTAAGACAACCGAAGTTGTTCCTCCACGGCCGGCTTGACGATAGCATCCCGCTTTCCTCAGGGGAGGCATTGTACCGCATCGCACCCGAGCCCAAGCGGATGTTGATCTATGACAGTGCGGGTCATAACGATATCTTCAGCGATAGCATGGTTGGTGACGTGATCGGTTTTGTGGAGGCGCTGAAAGGAAACGTGTCTTAAATCTCGTCACCGAGGGGAGCGGTTTCGGTAACATCGGGGCGACGAATTTCACCCCGCACGTGGCGAGACAGTGCTGGCCGTAACCACGCTATCATAAGAACGGACATTATCTCGCAATATCCTTGCGTGGTCGCATGCCTGCGCAAACGCTGCGCTCGCTGCGGCTAAAGCCTTTCGTGGCTGGAATTTCCAAAATCCCGCGGCGGCGTTCGGAGACGGAGCCGGTCCGCGGCTTAGTTCAATCCAAAAGTAGATTTCCTAACGGCGATTGTTTTTATCATTCTTCCCTGAACGCTCGCACCACCTGGTCAGTCAGTGGTTTTGCCCAATACGCCAGCGCAGTGCGCCGGCCCATCTGAACAAATGCCTCCACCGGCATTCCGGCTATTTGACGAGCCGCGCCCATTCGTTCTCTGGAACAGATACTCTGACGCAGTAATCTCTGCCCGATTTACTGATCCGTCGAAAGACGCGCATTGGCAACCTCCTTGAAAGGTGCACCACGCAAGGGCAGCAGCGGAACCTCGCTTGTCTTCGCAAGAGGCCGGCTTGCACAAAGGCCAGCCAGGACGAAAAATAGAAGCCCCAGATCCACGGTCGGTCCAGCCACCAGGGATCCAATCAAAAGAGCCAGGCAGCCGTTCAACCCGGCAAGCCTGACGTCCGATTCGAACGTGCGGGAAGATAGGCGCGGTCTCAAGGCGGTAATCGCAAACAACATGAACAGGACGGCGCCCGGAACGCCAACATTTGACAGCACTGCAAGCGGGAAGCTCGACGTGCGCGCAGTGCCCAATCCGACGCCAAGGCCAATGGTATCGATGAAATTTTGCAGTGCCGCTGCGTTCCACGACCCGCGCTCCACTGCTGAACTGGAGGTCGATTTGCTCAGCACCAGCAGATCGACGTAGTCATAAAGCGCCCGAAAAAGGCCGTCCTGGATCAGGACGAGAAGAAAAAGCGCCAGCATGATCGGAGGAGCCAGAAGAACGACGGCCGTGCTTCGCTGGCCAAGCGGCTCGACGCCGCACCGCAAAACAGCGGTGAGATAAAGAAGGAGCAGGCAGAGCGGCGCGGCAATCAATCCAGTCGATGACGTCGACAGGAGGATCAGGGCAAACGAACAAAGCGCGAGCGGTCCGCTCCAGCCGGTCCGGCGTCCGCAAATCCACAGGCTCCCGGTAAAGCCGAAAGCACCAAGCGTCATTCCTGCAAAAGCTGACGCTTCCGGCCAGGATCCAACGATCCGCTTCATTCCGTTGACGGTGTCGCTGTCGTGAAACGTGTACTGCGCATTGCGCACGAACTGCAAAAGCCACTCAGTCCCGGTTGCACTGGTTGCCAAATCCAATGCGGCAAACATCACGTTGACCGCAGCATAGGCGATCAGCCCATCAAGGGTTGCTCGAAAACCAGAGTGCGTCGAGCAAACAGCGGTGATTGTCATGAAACACAAGAGATCCGCTGCAAGGTATATCGTTTGGGTCAGATTGCTCGATACTGGTCCGAGAGGCACGGTGCCGCCGGTCGAGGGGTATTCAGAGGCGCCAAGGGGTATGATGTAGCTCATTCCGGCAAAGAGCCTCGGTAAAAAATAGGCCGAGATGGCGCCATAGACCACAAGGCATGCAAACCAGAACGCCGGCCGGCCAAAGCGGAGGGTTTTCACTGCGACAGCCGGAAGTTCGCGGGTGCGCAGGACCGCGAGCGTGAGAAACAACAGGAACAGATGTGCCGGCGGAACGCTTGACCCACCGAAGCTCAGTGCCGCTGCAGATCCAAGAAGGGTCAACACAATGAAGAAGGGCACGGTGACGGGATATCCGCGCGTCAAACAATAGAACCCCAAAAGAAGGGTGAACATCCCGATGGGTTCTACCATGTCGGCGTCCTGCCCTCGCGCTTGACACCGCAATCGGCCGCCGTTTTTTCAGTCGTTAAAACTGCGGAGCCTTTTCGGTCTCGCTTTATTGGACCTGGTGGCGGTTTATCTTCAGGATCATCAAGACGATTGCTTAGCTGTGGCAATGATCCCTCCCGATAATTTCATCGGACAAACACCGTCGAGTCAGTTGGTATTCTTTTGCAGCGATCGAAATACTATTACGCTGCGCTGCAGCATAGCGTTGCTCGAAGCACTTAAAAAGCGTCACCTCTTCGACGGCTGGCGGGCCGAACACGCTTTTCTAGAACAAGTCATCAATAATCGCCCATCCAACTGCTATCTTTAGCATCTTTGCTTTCAAGTTGCCGGAAAACATTCACGAAGCTGCACGCAACTCCGATGTTAGCCGTTTGGCTGTGACGAATACTTGGATCTCGCGATTTGCGTTCGCACTTGCAAAATATCAACCGTCGTGTGAACCTCAAGCGAAAAGGCGGGGAACTACTTATGAAGCGTTTTGGCGAATTAATGCGTGCGCCCGGTATCTATATACGGATGCTCTTTGCGACATTCGTATTCTTTATCCTTTGCCTGTTTCACTATAAGAGCATCATAACTTCATTATACTATAGCGTTATTTGTATCGTTCTGATGCAGGTAGGCTATGTCGGCGGCGTCCTGTTCCTTGTCTGGCGCGAGGCGAAATCACGGCGGGCGCGGTGAGGTTTGTGGGGACCACTAAGGGGTTCGTCGTGCCGACGCGTGCGCATCGGCTTCGAGTATCCTTTCCGAGGGGACGATACGAACAGGCTTGTGCCCACTCCATCACCTCAATGATCGAGCCCGGCCTTTCGAACACGGTACGATCTTTGACGTGATCGTCGTCCCCCATGCGCCAAACCCTTACTCCGCCAACACAAGCAGCGAGTACCCCCCTAAGACCCTCACTGCGAGGTCAGGGCTCAGTGGAAACAACAGCTTCCGCGGCAGGCTCATCACCCTGCTGCTGAATGCCTGGTTCGGCAATTCGATCCGGCTTGCCGTATAGGCATAATCGACGACGGTGTAGCCGCAATCGGTAAGGGTGGCGAGGGCAGTATCCTTGAAGAAATAGTGCAAGTGGCCGACATTCTTGCGCAAAGTCGTAATCGGCCACCCTCGCAGGACCGACTGAACTGAAAGGTCAAGCGGGATATGGAAGATCTTGTAGCGAGCAAGTGTCCGCAATCCCTTGATGAAGGTAATGTAATCCTCGACATGCTCTATGACGTCCGCAATGACGAGGACGTCATAGTGGACATCAGGCGCCTTGAGAATATCCTGCAAGCGGAATGAGACGTTGCTTGTCGTCTTCAGCCTGGCCCTCTGGTAGGCATGAGGAGCCACCTCATATCCGTCAAATTTAGCATTGGGATAGGTGCGCGCCAGGTTGAGCAATATCTCGCCCGTGCCGCAACCCACCTCGCAGAGGCTGGAAAACTCCAGGCGGTTCTTGTCGATGATTTTCGCGATCTGCTCGGCCTTCCAGGGAGAATCCTCCTCATGCCATGTGGGATTGAGTTCGGCGTACTGATTAGAGATGTAGATGTCTTCCAACGAAACGCTCCCCACAAAACTTTCGCCAGTGTCGCCGATTCTGACCGGACGACACGGAAAGAGGCCACAAACTTGAAGTCAACATCTATCGGAGCGCGACGCATCTTCTGGTTCTTGCTCTCGATTGTGCATAGCAACATAACAATCACGACCCGGCTCGTCTAGCAATATTAAGTGACATAAAACATATATATTTGCTCGGCGCTGGCGGCCGTTGAACTATATTCTCATTGCTCAAATAACGTGGAGTATAGAGCTATTCCGCAATTGCAGAGCGGACTTCACCCCAATTTTGGACTTCCGCCCGCGCGACTTCATGGGCAGTCAAGCGTCTTCGCAATCAAGCCGCGTGGCAAAGAAACTTGGCCCTCGACGTAGCGAATGTCGGTTCCTAAGTCGCGATGCAGTCCGACTGATGTGCGTTCAGACCTCGTTATCGAGGCATAGCTTGAGAGATCGTCCGACGCTAAAGATCGACATTGATGCGACGGTTCCTCCGCTAGCCGCGCCACCTGATAAATTAGAGGGATCGGTCGCCCTCACGTCGGGGCAGGTGACGAAAAATCGATCGGCCACTAGCATGCCAAACGCTCACCCTGCAGCCTCCGGACGTTTAACGTCCGTTGGCTGGAAAGATCACGAGGATTTAAGCTCGCAGTCTCAGCGCCTCATGACACGCATAACGAGGGAGACGACAAAGAGAACCAGGAAAATAAAGAATAGGACCTGGGCGATCGATGCCGATGCTCCGGCGACGCCACCGAAACCGAGCACGCCGGCAATCAGTGCAACCACCAGGAAAACGAGTGCATAGTAAAGCATTTCCACCTCCGTCATTGTGACCAAAAGAAAACGGAGCGGCAGGCGATTGGTTCCGAGGAGCCGTGCGCGGCACGCCCTGTCAGGCAGCCGTCACAAGGCCTCGGCGCATGAATATCTTGTCTCCGTCCCAGGGCTTTGGAGGTTCGGCCGCTGCCAGATACGCATTCGCAGGGGCGGTCAGAACGAACCAAAGGCCAGCTCCGATGACGAATAATTCCCCGTCGTGATCTCCGCCTCGGGCAAGCATCGGTAGACAGGCGGAGATCATGAGCACCAATAGCCGCACCGCCCACTCTGTTTCCCGCTTCCTGATCGCCAGAGCGGCCATGGCACGATATGCACCCGCGTCATAGTCCCCACGCTCCTGTCTCGTCAGAACTTTCCATGCATGGGGAAACGAGAGCATCACCAACGCGCCCGCAGCAAGCAAACCGCGAGATCCGGGGAGAAACCACCAATTCAGCGCAAACAGGCACGAGATCACGAACAGGTTCCAAACGGGCGCAAGTTCCTCGGGAGAGCGACGGCTCCGCTCGTGCCAGATCTGGAGAAGTCGCGATGCCCCCTGAAGCATCGGTTGATCAACGAAACGATTGATGAATTCCATGTCGCGCCCTTTTGTTGAGGACGTACCAACAACAGAATTCCGGCACGAACGTGGCGCCAGCCACTATTTCCGCGGTGGCTTGCGATCCTCCGCGAGCCTTCCATGGCACAGTAGACGCCAACCGGCCCCTTGGCGACATAACCGGCATTCAGGACCATCGTCGATGCACTGCGAGACTGGTGCCGACTTCTGGAACGAATTGACTGTTTCGGTTGTTTTCAAACCTGCAAGGAGGCGATGTCACTGTGGCATGCCTTTCAGAGCCGGAACTCAAAGAATGCTTTGTCTTGCTTGATTGGCATTCGGCTCGACGGAAGGAGAATTCACATATGCCGGAACTCCTAGGCCCGGCTCTGGTGCAGGAGGCAGCACCTGCAACACACCTCGAGGAGGTCCGCAATCGGGCAGCCGGTTGTACCCGGTGCGATCTCTATAAAAACGCGACGCAGACTGTCTTTGGCGAAGGTCCGAAAACAGCCGACCTCGTATTCGTTGGCGAGCAGCCTGGCGACAAGGAAGATCTTGCCGGACGGCCGTTCGTCGGCCCGGCCGGAAAGCTTCTTGATCGCTGCTTCGAGGAAGCCGGTATCGAGCGCGCTAAGTGTTACCTCACGAATGCCGTCAAACACTTCAAGTTTGAGCCGCGGGGCAAACGTCGCATCCATGCCAAGCCCAGCAGGGGTGAAGTCGAGATTTGCGCATGGTGGCTTGCGGCAGAACTACGCCTAATCCGGCCAAAGCTGGTCGTGGCCCTGGGTGCCACCGCAGCCTATGCCCTGCTTGGGCCTAAAGCCAAGGTCAGCCGCGATCGAGGTGTGGTACTGCGCTCATCTGCCGGCCTTGCGGTTTTCATCACCATGCATCCGTCCGCGCTGCTGCGAATGCTCAAACAGCCAGACGGACAGAAAGAAATCGCCCGCTTTGTCGATGACTTGAAATCCGCGGCTGCTTTTGTCGATCGTTAGCGCCGTCCTACTCATCAAGCTTCAACCCAGACTGCAATTTCTCGACCAGGTAATCAATGAAGACGCGGGTTCTTGCAGGCATGTACCGGCGATTGCTGTAGACGACGTTTATCTCTTCGAGGTCGCCTCCGTTGTATTCCGACAGGACCTCGACCAGGCGCCCATCTTCGATATCCTTGGCAATATGAAACATTCCCAGCCGGCAAGGCGAACCAATGGCCCTTGTGACCGCCGACGCGGCATCGCGGGGGGCGAACGAGTTATCGAGCCATCGCACCTGGCAGCGATGCCGGAATGCCGCTTCGACCGCAAGCCCGCTCCAGGCCTGCTTTGGCAGACCGTCATCAAGGACCAACCGGGACGACCAGTTCAGGACGAAAGCCTGTCAGGCTCATAGAGCTGGTCCATGCTCAACGTCGCGACCTCGGCAAAGGGCGCCTGGTTCTTGACGCGGCCGCCATGAAGGATGACGACTTCGTCGCAGAACGAGATGGTGCTGCGGTGATGGCTGATGACAATTGTCGTGCGCCGACCGGCTCTTGATTTCAAGGTTTCGACGATCGCCGCCTCGGACAGTCCATCCATGGCGTTCGTCGCCTCGTCCAGAATGAGAATTTCGGGATCGCGCACAAGCGCCCTTGCAAGCGCGATACGTTGTCGCTGGCCAGCCGAAACCGTGGCTCCCCTGTAGCCGACGACGGTGTCGTATCCGTCAGGCAGGCTGTCGATGAACTCGTGCGCCTCGGCCAGCTTGGCTGCGTTCTTGGCCTCATCCAGCGAAGCGCGGTGGCCATAGGTAATATTGTCCAGGATAGTCCCATCGATCAATTCAAGATCCTGGCTGGCGAGTGCAATCTGTCGTCGCCACTGGTTCGGATCGATCTGATTGAGCGGAATGCCGTCAGCCAGGATGGTGCCATCATCAGGCTCGACAAATCGGCAAAGGAGATTGACGATCGTCGTTTTTCCAGCTCCCGATCGCCCGACAATTGCCGTCGAACGGCCTTTGCGGATATCGAAAGTCGCAGCGCGCAGCACGACGGGTCGCAAGCCCGAGCCCGGATATTTGAATGTCACACCCTCAAATTTGATCTCATGACGAAGCCCCTGAACCGGATGTTCGCCCTCGGGAGACTTCGGCTTATCCGATGAATCCAAGAGCCATCTGACCTCTTCCAAGGAGCCGCTCCAGCCTTGTACGGCACTCCATGCCATTTGCAGTGCACGCACATGCGGTTGCAGGCGATAAAGCAACACGACGAAAGCCACGATAACCGGAAAACTCACCCCCCAGAGCCAGGCGCTGACGACGACGGTCAAAAACAGACCTGAATGCAGGACCTCCGTCAGCGGCGGCAATAAAGCCTGGCGCGATTGCAGGATGAAGCCCGCCTTTCTGACCGCATCCGAGCAAGAATCGAAGATCGCCTTCTCGCGCTGTTCCTGTCCAAAGGCACGCACGAGCCGCCCGGCATGCACGAGATGAAGCATCCTGGCAGCGAGCTCACTGTTGAACGACGTGACATTGCGGCTCGGAGCCTTGAGGCTGGCTGACAACAGCGCGTGGAGAGCCTGGATCAATACGAGCCCGACAGCAACGGCAAGTGTCATCTGCCATGAAAGAAGCAGGAGAAAGGCAAGCAAAATGATCACGGCCGATGCATTTACGATCGTCGCGAGAGTCGTCTGGATTGCGTCCGACGCCCGCCAGGATTCATTGGAGATGATATTGAGCAGCCGCCCGGGGCTTTCCTGGAGGAAGAACGGGAAGCCGATCGTTAAAAGCTGGTTGGCAAGAGAACTTCGCATGGCATGACCGGCCCGGCCATAGATCAAATTGGTAAGCACGGCATTGGCGAACGCCAGCACATTCTTGAGCGTGATCAATCCGAGGATCGCGAGCGCGATCGCAATCAGCCGTGTCCGGTCATCCAACCCCGCACCCACCTGCTGGAAGACCGCCGAGAGGCCGGCCAGTCCCGACGGTTCCCCCTCGCCCGCGATAATGCCGAGCATCGGGATAATGAGCCCGATGCCAGTCCCTTCGAGGACAGCTGTGCTCAGTCCCAAAATGACGACGACCGCCAGCAAACCTGCCCGCCGGCCAAGCGCCTGTTGCAATAGCCTAAAACTCAATGCAAGGAAGTCTAGCATGGCGATTGTGACCTCAACGAGTGAAAGGGCGCGTGAGCGCGCGATTTCGCCGTCCGCCTCGCCATCACGCAAGGCCCTGAAGCGGCTCTACGCTTCTGGCTGGGACCGACTGGTAGTAACGCGCCATGAGATCCATGTGTCGGGTCGCACCGGCAGAAAAACGGCACAGCCACGGTGCATAAGCATGAGAACGAAGGCCGTACCGCTCCCGACGCCGGATGAGCCGCCACTTTCCAGTCAGCGTCAGAAAGGCATGTGTCAGCTCTGGTTGCTGCGCGTCGATGACGAGCTGATACAGAAAATAGAAGAAACACAAGGTGCCGTGCGCATAGCTCAAGGCCGCACGGCCTGGCTGTTCGGCGATTTTTCCTTCGATTGCGAGAATGCAATTGGCAGCACGGCGCACGGTCTCAGGGGTGACTGCCACACCAATGGCGTGAAGGGCCCCAGGATCGTCGCAAAGAGATTGTCGTTCGAGATTTTCGGCAACGATCTTCAGGTGGGTTTGGCGCATTTGCCGCTTGTGCCGGCTTGAGACACTTTGGCTGTGAATGCGATAGGCGACCAGGCTCTCATCGATCATCGCCACTTTGAACTGTCGCGCAATGCGTCCGAAGAGATCGAAGTCTTCGGCATGAAGATAGCCTGCGTCATAGACAAGCATGTCATCCGAAATGACATTGCGGTTATACATCACCGTCGAGTGCAGGAAGATGGTGAAGAACATCGACAATATGCGCCAATCGCCGGTCTGATAGATTGGATTTGGCTGACCGCGGACCACCCGATTTCCGATGAGCTGGTCGATGCCCGTACCGCTCATTGCGAGGTCGGGCTGCCTTGCAAAGAGCGCGACCTGCTTGGAGAAACGGGATGGGTAGGAAATGTCGTCCGCATCCATTCTGGCCACAAGATCACCGTTGGCCAAGGCGATGCCCTCGTTCAAAGTGGCGATCAGTCCACGATTTTCCCGCGTGACGACACGGATGCGGTCATCGGCATTGCGATATCGCTGGAGGATGTCTAGCGAACCATCGGTCGACCCGTCGTCAAGCGCGATGACTTCGAAGTGTCCATAATCCTGACGCAGAACGCTCTCGAGCGCTGCGGCAAGGTGAGGCGCGCCATTATAGACCGGCAACACGACAGAAATCAGCGGAAGAGACATCGTTCAACTCCCACCTTGATCGCGCTTGGCACAACTTGGCTGAAGGCTCATATTTGCGCTCCTTGGCCCTGCTTTGCGGGATCGACGCTGGCGTGGGTGGCCTTTGGAGGGCCGACATAGGGAAAGTGTCGTTTGAATTGGTTGAGCGGCTTCTCGAACGTCAGCCAGGAAATCGAGGCCAGGACCAATGTCGCCGCGGTCGCGACCACAAAGCGACCGGGGCCCTGCTGCGAGACGTTGACCGGGATCAGGGTCTGAGCCTTAACAACCAGCGACAAGACAAGTGGATGAAAGAGGTAGACGCCGTAGCTCATCCGTCCGACGGCGGTCATCGCCGGGCGTTCCAGGACGCGGCCGAGTGGTCCGCGCATGCCAGAGGAACAACATCCGACCAGCACGACCAGTGGAACGAGCGGCAAAACCTCCGCACCAATCCAGGTTAGCCACTCCAGCCATGGTGTCATCAGTAACGACTTCAACCAAAGAACGACAATGGAGGCGACTGTCAAAGGAACCACGCTCAGTCCGATCCACACCGGCCACCGCTCCGTTCTTCGTCGATGGACGGCGAGAAGGGAGCCGGCAACGAGCGCATCGAGCGAAGCCGGCGGAAGAAGGTCCCGCGCAACAGATGCTGTGCCTGTAAGTGGCCAACAGAAGCGATAGGCCAGCGAAACTGCTATGACGGCAACGCAAATCGGTGCAATCAGCCGGCGCGGAGCCAAGAGAATGACCAGCGGCCAGGCGATATAGAACTGTTCCTCGATGCTCAGGCTCCAGGTGTGACACAAGAGCCAAGGCGTCCACTCGTTGCGAAGGGCATACCAGTAGTTCGAGAGATAGAGCGCGTGCCACTTGAGACTGCCGCGTGTTCCTTCGAGATTGACAAACCAGATGAAGCCTAACATCGCAAAATAGGGCGGGAATATGCGCAGTGCACGGCGAAGGTAAAACGCTTTGAGCGCAGCGCCCGGCTGATAGTGCGCGGCAGAACGCGCATCCAAGAGAAGCCGGGTGATCAGAAAGCCGCTCAAGACGAAGAACAAACGGACGCCGAGATGCCCCAGAACCGACCCTTCGACGGCGAAGAAATGGTGATACAGGACCATTGAAACGGCGACAGTGCGAAGTCCGTCCAGTTGCCGGTCGCGTAAATGAGACATGGATCCCCTCAGCCTTTGAGACACAACTCCTTGCAAGAGCATGTCCCGATGGCATTCCTGCAGCCCGTTTCCTGCTGCTGATTGTTCCATCCCGGACGAGACGGACTGAAGTGTCGACGCGGGGATGAAAATTCGGACGGAATCGGGCCAAACTGTGACCCGCTGTCCGTGGTCGGACTTTAGTCCGAAAGCGCAGGTCAGATATTCTCCCGTCCGATCTAAGGACAGCTGACATGTGTCTGAACTATCGGGCCCCTTGTTAGATGCAGAGTGCACCGCTCCAATCGCAAGCGCTCCAAGGGTTCACGGCCTGCAGGTCGCTTGCTGGCAGGCAATGAAGGTTGCCCTGGCTTATGCGTATCTGGAAAACCCTCGCAGCCAACGAAATTTTTTGTGGAAGCAAGATTCCAGCCCGTTTCATCGGCACCTGTTTTCGTCGCCGGCTGCCGCCGAGCCACCCAGTCTCCCATCGCCCGGTCAGTAGCAGAGAGCAAAAATACTACCATCCCTTGTCGGAAATCTTGCCCGTCCTAACTGACAGCTGATAGCGTTGAAGCGAGATTGATTGGTCCCTTTTCGTCGTTGCCGAGGTCCGATACCAAAATGATATGGAACCATCGCCTAATCCGCATCACGATCGGGCTCGTGCTGCTCGTGCTTGCCGTCATCGTTTTCTTGCCTGGCCTGACAGGGGTCACCAGTCTTGACGGAACGGTCAACGCACGCTTTGTCGCTATAAATGCGCCAATCGACGGCGCGGTTGCAGAAGCGCCAGCCAGGGTGGGCAGTCCGGTCGCCGAAGGACAGCCGCTCCTGAGGATCGTCAATGCGCGTGTCAACCGAGCAACGCTCGCTTCGCTTCAGGCCGAGCACAATGCGGCGCTTGATCGCGCTGCGGCGCTCAAACGCGAGCGCGACGAGCTCAATGCGCTTCGCCAGCAACTGTCGACGCGATTGGATGTCTACAAGAACACGTCGGTCGCCAATCTGGAGCGCGAAGTCGAAATTCTGCGCAAGAGGGTCGAGGTTTCCCAGGCACAGGATCTTGTCGCCCAGGTCGATCTCGATCGGCGGCTGACCCTCGAGCAGAAGGGTATCTTGACGAAAAAGCTCGTCGAATCGGCCCGAGCGGCCGGAGCGGCCACGGGTGGGGAAGTCGAAATCAGCAACCTGACCGTAGAACAGCTGCAACAGAAGCTTGATGCTGTCCGGCAGGGCATCTTTATCGGCGACGGACAAAACGATGTCCCCTATTCCCGGCAGCGCGAGGACGAAGTGCTCGTTCGGATCAACGATCTCAACACGCGCATTGCAGAAAACGAAACACGCGCAATCGAAGTCGAAAAGCAGATCGCCGAAGAACGCAGCCGCGTCGACAGCCTGGCATCGGCAACCGTTTCGGCATCATTCGATGGCGTCGTATGGAGCAGCAACATCGTGAATGGCTCGAACGTTCTTTTGAACAACGAGCTGATGCGCGTCCTCGATTGCCGCGAATTGTTCGTGGATATTCTCGTGCCAGAGGGCGATTATGACGAAATCTACGTTGGTCGGACCGCCGAAGTGAGACTTTTCGGGCGCGGCGATGCCTTCAAGGCCGCAGTCCTGTCGGTACGAGGCAGCTCGGCCATTATCGAGAAAGACGCCTTTGCGGCCAACCAGCCCGTGACGACGGCGCGCAGCGCTCGTATTCGCCTCAGCCTGGCTCCTTCCACCCTCAATACCGACTTTGCGAATTTCTGCCAGGTTGGGCGTTCGGTGCAGGTGCGCCTGTCCAAGCACGATGTCGGTTTCAAAAAATGGATTGAAAGCCTGTGGTTCAGCATCTCGTAGCGCTGGCGCCGACCTTTCTTGTCCTTGCCTTCTTTCTTCTCGGGCCTTTCAATTGGTCGCGCTCGCACACCTGGGCGCGGACGATCACGTGCCTTTTCGTGGCCGCGGTGGCACTGCGCTATATGGTGTGGCGATTGGTTGAAACCGTCCTTCCCTTTCCGAATGATGGTCCAGGTTTTTATTGGGTCTGGTTCCTGTTCGCTGTCGAAATTCTGGCCGTTTTCGAGGTCGTGCTGTTTCTGATCTTGATGAGCCGAAGCGTCGATCGCAGCGCCGAGGCGGACAGGCTCGCGCAAGCCTTCTTCGACTGCAACGAAGACGAGCTTCCAACGGTCGACATTTTCATTCCGACCTATAACGAGCCCCTCGATGTCCTGGAAAGAACCATCATCGGTGCACTATCGCTTGATTATCCGGCCCACAAGCTGAAGGTTCTTGTTCTCGATGATCAACGTCGGGATTGGCTGAAAGCCTATTGCGAAGCAAGGGGTGCAATCCACGTGACGCGACCCGACAATGCCCATGCAAAAGCTGGCAACATGAACAATGGGCTGAAGGTGAGCTCGGGCGACTTTGTTGCAATCTTTGATGCAGACTTCGTGCCTTACCGGCATTTCCTTCGCCGGACGCTCCCTTTCTTTTCCGATGAGAGCATTGGCATCGTCCAAACGCCGCAGCATTTCTTCAATACCGATCCGGTCCAGACAAACCTCGGCCTGGAAAATATCTGGCCGGATGAGCAGCGATTGTTCTTTGACGAAATCGCGCCAAGCAGAGACGTCTGGGACGTCAGCTTCTGTTGCGGATCGTGTTCGATCGCGCGACGCAAGGCAATCGATGCAATCGGCGGCTTTCCCACCGAGTCCATCACGGAAGACCTGTTGACCACGCTTGCCATGCTGAACCGGGGCTACAAGACACGCTATTTGAACGAGCGGCTGTCGATGGGGTTGGCGGCGGAGAATCTGGCCGGCTATTTCGTGCAGCGCGAGCGGTGGTGCCAGGGCGGCATCCAGACGCTTTATCTGCCCAACGGCCCATTGCGCGGACCGGGCTTGTCACTCTTTCAGCGGGTCATGTTCCTGCCGGTGTCGTGGCTGGTGCAATATCTGGTCCGCTTCACCATATTGGTCGTGCCGATTATTTATCTATGGTTCGGCGTGCTGCCGCTCTATTTCACCAGTGCCGCCGACTACGTGTCCCACCAGGTGCCGCTGCTGACCGCCTATTTTCTCCTGATGCTCTGGATAACGCCGACACGATACCTGCCGTTGATCTCAAGCGCGGTCGGTGCCTTCGCCACGTTTCGCATGCTGCCGACCGTCATTTCGAGCCTGGTGCGTCCGTTCGGCAAGCCATTTAGGGTCACCCCCAAGGGTAGCGGCAACGAAGCCGGTGGATTCGACAGGTATACCTTCGCCTGGATTGCCAGCTTGAGCGCGATCACGGCACTCGGTTTGCTCGTCAACGTCGTGCCGGAGACCGCTCACATCACGGGGGAGTTCTCGCCCGTTGCCGCTTGCTGGTCGGGCATCAACATTGTCGTGCTCGCCATTGCCTCCCTGATCTGCTTCGAAAAGCCCCGACGATTGTTCCACGCCTTCAAGCTTGACGAGCCGGCAAAAGTGGACGGTATGTTCGGTCGTGTCGTCAGTCTTGCGTTGGACAAGGCGGTCGTGACCGTACCTGAAGGAACCCTGTTCCAATCGAAAACGGTGACACTGTCACTCGACGGCTTCGAACCTTTCAACGCCGAACTAAGACAGGTCACCCAGCGGCGCAGAAGCATAAGCCGCACCGGCGACAAGCAGGGCTATTACCTGCATCTCCATTTCGACCTGGACGGGCCAGCGCGCGACAAACTGATCGTAAAGCTCTATACCGGCCGCTATTCACAGGACGTGGCCGATATCGACAAGGTGGCCGTATCGCTTAATCTTTTCTTGCGGACCTTCGGGCGAACGCGTGGGTTGTAGTGGCAAGGACCGGCAACGACAGCCGGATCAGCCACTCGGGGCTCGCTGAAAGTCGAATATGTTCTGGGTTGCCAATGCGGCCGCTCCCCGTGGCCAGGAATTCGACACCCAGTCCGCAATCAATGCAGGCTTGGAAAAGAAAGAAAACCGTTCCATGTTTTCCCGGATCGGGCCCAATAGCAGCTCTCCAAACTGCACCGCCTCGCCTCCAACGATGATGACATCGGGATCGAACATGTTGACGACGTCGGCCAGATGTCGTCCGACGCGCGAACCCGCATCACGAAGGATGGAGATCGCCAGTTTTGAATTGCTGGTCGCTGCCTCGACGAAGCCGTCGCGCGAAATCGGCGCCCCGGACAGGCGCTCCCATTCATCAAGCATGTAAGGTTCTGCCGCATGCGCCATGAGACAGCCGCGCCGTCCACACTCACATCGCCTTCCGTTCTCAACTGAGATTATGTGTCCAAGCTTTCCAGCCGCGCTCCTGCCGCCATGATATATCTCGCCTCCGATGATGAGAGAGCATCCAATGCCCGCCCCGATCGCAAGCGCCGCGAAGTTCTGATGCTCCCTTCCTGCCCCGAAAAGCCTTTGGGCGATACCGAAGGCGTTGACGTCGTCGTCGATCCATACGGGGACTTTGACCTGCTCCCCCAAAAGCTCGGCGAATGGGAGTGATTGCCATCCGAAGCGTGGGCTCTGGATACACATGCCTCTCACCGGATCGATTTCACCCGGGATGGAAACGCCAATCCCCATCACCTCCGTCTCGGCCCTGCCGGCCATCTCAAGAAGAATGGGCATGTTGCTGACGATCGCCGTGGTGATTCCGGCTGGCGACGTATCCGAAATGGGCACGTCGGCCGAGGCAAGCACCGTCGTCGCCAGATCGGTCAGGACGCAGTTGATCCTGTCCCTGTTGAGCTTGAACCCGAATGCCAGCCGTGAACCGTAATTGATGTCGATCGGCGTCGAAGGTCGCCCCTTGATATTGGCGACAGCTTCTCGCTCATGAACCAGCGCCTCGTCCATCAGTTCGGCAACGACAAAGGTAACAGCGGCGGGACTGAGGCCGGTCAGAGCGGTGATGTCGGCGCGCGACATCGGACCCTCGCGGCGGAGATGGTTCAGGACCATTCGGCGGTTTAGCGCCCGCGACATCGTGGCGTTGATCTTCATGGTTACCTTTATTTTTTTTGTTAAAATAAATATTGTCCGGCTGTTGAAACTAAGCTAGGTTGCCCGCGTTGGCAATTGAGGAGTGCGCCGCGGGTCGACAATTCGATGCTTGCGCGGCGGCAATAACAACCAAGTGGGAAACAGAGACGATTGCGCGGGAAAACCTTCGCGCAATCGAGGCGAAGCTTTGTCTGGAGGAGACATTTATGAAGGATTTGACGTCACAGCTCACATTCGCGGCACCATCACGCCGCCAGTTCATCATTGGCGCTGGCACAATGCTGGCAGGAGCGGCTTTGAGCGCGCCCGCCATTGCTCAATCCAATGAAGTCACGATCATCTCCAACATTGGCGATGCCGGACAGCGTGGGGTCCTTCAAAAGATTGCCGAGGCCTTTTCCAAGGAGAGCGGCACCAAGGTCACCATCAACAACATGGACCACGAGGCCCACAAGACGGCGATCCGCAGCTATCTCGTCGTCGGCGCGCCAGATGTCTGCTTTTGGTTCTCTGGCAATCGCATGAAGGCTTTTGTCAAACGCGGACTGTTCGACGACATCTCGGACCTGTTTGAGAAGGAAGGTTACCAAAAAGCGCTCGGACAGACCGCCGGCGCCGTCACTGTGGATAAAAAGCAGTACGGTCTACCGCTTGCAGGTCTTTTGTGGGGCATGTTCTACCGGACGGACGTATTTGCCGAAAAGGGCTGGACGCCACCCAAGACCTTGGACGAACTCATGGCGCTTGGTGAGAGTGCCAAATCAGCGGGAATGGTCCCCGTCAGCATGGGTACGAAGGAGATGTGGCCAGCGGCGGGGTGGTTCGATCACATGAACCTGCGCATCAACGGCCTCGACAAGCACCTCGAGCTCATGGATGGCAAGATGGCCTACACCGACCCGGCTCTAAAGCCCGTCTTCGACAAGTGGGAGGAGATGATCAAGGCAGGCATGTTCAGCCCGAACCATACCTCTTCGGGCTGGGAGCAGGCCGCCGCAGCGCTCGCCCAGAAGAAAGCAGCCATGATGGACTTGGGCGGCTTCATCAAATACGGGTTTTCGGCCGACCAGGTGAGCCAGATCGGCTACGCCCCTTTCCCCGAGATTGCTCCGGGCCTGGCCCGATACGAGGATTTTTCGGTAAATTCCGTCCACGTGCCTGCGAAGGCAAAGAACAAGCAGGGCGCTCGTGACTTCCTGGCCTATTTCTACAAACCGGAAAATCTTGGCGCCTTCGTCGAGGCCGAAAGCGGCGTACCTCCGCGCAACGACTGCCCGCCGAGCAACGATCCGCTCGTCAATGCGGCAGTCCAGTCCCTGAAGACTGTCGCAGGGTCGGCGCAATATTACGATCGCGACACGGATCCGGATATGGCGCAGGAGGGCCTGAAAGGCTTCCAGGAGTTCATGGTCAAACCGGAGCGCCGCGACCAGATCCTTCAGCGCCTCGAAGCGACGCGCAAGCGCATCTTCAAATCGTAGCCACGCTGACTGCGACGCGTCTCCTCCCTTGCGCGCCGCTTCTGGCGGGGACCGTGCCTGAAAGGCCGGTCTCCGTCGAAAAAAGCGATGGCCGGCGATCTTTACCCCAAAGGACTAGAGTAACGAAGATGTCAGTTTTCTGGCGACAAAACCGGAGTTGGATCGCTCCAGCATTGTTCCTGATGCCTGGAGCGGTCCTGTTCGGCATCGTCATCATCATGGCCTCGCTCGAGACCGTCTGGATATCGTTCTTCGACTGGGACGGCGTGGGCGTCAAGACGTGGGTCGGCCTGTCCAACTACTCTGAGCTTGTGGGCGACCCCCAGTTCTACGTCTCGCTGAAGAACAATCTCATTTGGCTCGCAGTCTTCATGCTTGCCCCGCCGATCGGTCTGGCGTTGGCGCTGCTGCTCAATCAGCCGCTCGCCGGCATGAGGGTCCTCAAGTCATTGTTCTTCGTACCGCTGGTGCTTGCCTCCGTGACGGTCGGCGTTGTCTTCACCTGGTTCTACGATCCGACGTTCGGTCTCATGGCGCTCGCCTTTTCGGCATTTGGTGCCACCGCGCCGGCCCTATTGTCGAACGAGAACCTCGTAACCTTTGCGGTGGTATTCGCAGCACTCTGGCCGCAGATCGCCTTCTGTCTCGTGCTCTTTCTCGCCGGACTGAACAACCTCAGTGAGGATCTGATCGGTGCGGGCCGCGTCGATGGTGCGCGGGGGCTCGCCATGCTCCGGCACATCATCCTGCCGCAGTTGCGCGAGGTCAGCTTCATTGCGTTGGCAGTCACCGTGATCGGCGCTCTTCGATCGTTCGACATGGTGGCCGTCATGACGTCGGGCGGGCCATTTGGCTCATCACAGGTCCTCGCATACCAGATGTACGAACAATCGATCTTTTCGTACCGGTTCGGCTATGGCGCGGCGATCGCCACGGTTCTTTTCGTGATCATGGCCGCGTTTATCGCCTGGTACCTGCACACCCTTTTGAAACCGGAACAGGAGGGCGCCTGATGTATCCCCGTCCAATCGCCGACGATGCACCGCTGAAGCGCGGCCTTTATATCAGTCTTGTTGGCCTGGTTCTCATCCTTTGGCTCGTTCCCTTGCTTGCGGTCATGGCAACCTCCTTGCGCTCTTTCGACGAGGTTATGGCGGGCAACTATTGGGGTTGGCCGAAAACGTTCAACTTCGTTGAAAACTACACGGCTGTTTTTACCCAGACCGCCATGGCGCGCTATTTCGCAAACAGCCTGCTTATCACCGTCCCGTCGGTATTTGGCGTGCTCGTCCTCTCCACCATGACCGGCTTCGTCCTTTCCCGCTACAGGTTCAGGTCTGCGCAACTGATCTTTGCACTCTTCGTCGGCGGCAACTTCCTTCCGGCTCAAATCATGATGATCCCGGTTCGCGACCTCATGGTGGGACTGGGGTTGTACGACACCTACTATGCCCTCATCATCTTCCACATCGCGTTCCAGACCGGATTTGCGACACTGTTCATGCGCAACTTCATCGCCGCCCTGCCCGACGAATTGTTCCAGGCAGCGCGTGCCGAGGGTGCATCTGCGTTGCAGACACTGGTTCATGTCGTGGTTCCACTCGTGCGTCCAGCGCTGGCGGCACTGGCAATTCTCACCTTTACGTTCGTCTGGAATGACTACTTCTGGGCGATCGTGCTCACCCAGAGCGAAGCGGTCAAGCCGGTGACGGCCGGTCTTAACAACCTAAGAGGCGAATGGGTGTCCTCCTGGAACCTCGTTGCGGCCGCAACGATCATGGTCGCAATCCCACCCGTCGCCATGTTTTTCCTCATGCAACGCCACTTCATCGCCGGCCTGACGGTCGGCGCCGTCAAGGGCTGAGAAAAATCCAAGGAACATGTCAAATGAGCAGTGTGGAAATCAAGGGCGTCGAGAAGCACTATGGAGGCTTCCATGCGCTGAAGAACATCGACCTTGCAATCGACGAAGGCGAATTCGTCGTCATGGTGGGGCCGTCGGGCTGCGGCAAGTCCACCCTTCTCAAGACGATCGCCGGGCTTGAGACGGTGACATCGGGCAAGCTTCTGATCAAGGGGCGCGAGGTGACCAGGCTGGAACCGGGTGATCGCGGCATTGCCATGGTCTTCCAGTCCTATGCGCTTTATCCGCACATGACGGTCAAGGACAACATGGGGTTTGGCCTGCGCATGGCGGGACGCCCGAAAAAGGAGATCGACGCGGCGGTGGGGCGCGCTGCCCAAATCTTGCGGCTCGAGGAACAGCTTGAGAAAAAACCCAAGCAGCTTTCCGGCGGACAGAGGCAACGTGTGGCCATCGGTCGCGCAATTACCCGATCGCCTGACGTCTTTCTGTTCGATGAGCCGCTATCCAACCTCGACGCAGCCCTCAGAACGCAGATGCGTGTCGAACTTTCCACGCTGCATGCGCAGCTGGGCTCGACGATGATCTACGTCACCCACGACCAGGTCGAAGCAATGACGATGGCGAGCCGCATCGTTGTCCTCAACCGGGGCCAGATCGAACAGGTGGGTGCGCCGCTCGAACTCTATGATAATCCGGTCAATCTGTTCGTCGCAGGCTTCCTCGGCGCGCCGCGGATGAATTTCGTCGCAGGCCAGGTCGCAGCCGCCGACGCACATTCGGCCAAGGTCGTCTGCGCCGGGGGACTAACCGTCGACTTCGAGGCGCTGATCGAACCCGTAAGCGCAGGCGATGCCGTGACCATCGGCATTCGCCCGGAAAAGCTGCGCATAAACGATATGACCACGGCGCTGACATTTCCGGCTGATATCCGCCTGACGGAATATCTCGGCCGCGAGACGATCGTCTATGCCGAGGCCGGAGAACTCGTCACCACGGGATCGGATAGCGGAACGGGCGTGTTCACCGTTCAGATCGGCGATATCCGGCCGTTCGTGCTCGGAACGCGCGTTTCTGTCGGCTTCGACCAGCGTGACGCCTATCTCTTCGCCACCGATGGTCGCACCGTCTCTCTTCCCAAACCTTTTGCGAAAATCTGAGCAAGGACATATCAAATGAAGCGCATACCACCAGCGCCGCTGTCGGTCTGGCGTACCCTCAATATTGACGAATTCCTGATCGGCGCGCCGCATTATCCCGAGCACGTAGACGAACGCTATTGGCAGCGCGACGCCGAGCGAATGGCGGCTGCCGGCTTCAATACCGTGCGCCTCGGCGAGTTCGCCTGGCACATCCTGGAGCCGCGTGAAGGCACGTTCGATTTTACGCTGTTTGACAGGGCAATCGACGTTCTCGGCGCGCATGGCATCAAGACGGTCTTCTGCACGCCGACGGCGACGCCGCCGCGCTGGCTGACGTCGACCTATCCCGAGGTGCTGCGCGTCGATCATAACGGACGCGTTGCCACGCATGGCTCGCGCCAGCACGCCGACACCAACAGCCCCGTCTTTCGTACCCATAGCAAGCGGATCACCAAGGCGCTTGCCGATCACTACCGCGACAATCCGCATATTATCGGCTGGCAGACCGACAACGAGCTGAATACGACAGTCTCGACGTCCTATTCGGAGGCGAGCGAACGCGAGTTCCGGCGCTACCTCCACGACACGTACCGGGACATTGCCTCGTTGAACTTCGCCTGGGGCGGAAATTTCTGGGCGACAGCCTATGACAATTTCGGCCAGATCACTGCACCTCGGCAGAACAATCCGGGTTTTCCCGCTCCGGGCCACGTCCAGGACTACCATCGTTTCCTGGCGCAGGCGACCGCGGCATTCCAGCATGATCAAGTCGAAATCCTGCGGGCCGCAAATCCGGACTGGTTCATCTTCCACAATCTCGGGCGTCTCGAGGACATCGACTTCCGTGGCCAGTTTGGGCAGGATCTCGACTTCCTCGGTTTTGATATCTACCCGATGCTTTACGATGAGATGCGTCGCACGGGCGGCCACGCCGCCACGCAAGCCTTGCACCTCGACGTCTGCAGGGCCTTCAGCGGCAACTTCATCGTGCCTGAACAGGCCTCGGGCTTCGGCAGCCAGCCGGGTTTTTCGACGATGACACCGGAACCCGGCGAGATGCGGCGCATGGCAATGAGTTCGGTCGCGCGCGGCGCCGACGGCCTGATGTTCTTCAGATGGCGTCCGGCACATTACGGCGCGGAAATCTATTGGATGGGCATCATCGATCATGACGACG
Organism: Rhizobium sp. R711; assembly: GCF_002211365.1. Taxonomy (GTDB): domain Bacteria; phylum Pseudomonadota; class Alphaproteobacteria; order Rhizobiales; family Rhizobiaceae; genus Rhizobium. The sequence goes on from NZ_LOKZ01000002.1 coordinate 22,041, forward strand.
TGCCGCGCCGCAGATATCAGGAGGCAGCCGAGTTCGCCTCCGACATCGCCAAGATCAAGAGCGACCTTTCCGGCACGACGGTTCGCATGGACGTGGGTATCGCCGGAGCCGACTTCGACAATCAGGAAGCCTACAAGACATATCCGATCGGGCTTCCGAGCCCGATGGAAGATGCCGTCCATCTGCATCGCTATTGCTATGCCAACGGCATCGCTTGCGGTTTCATCCACCCGCAAGACGATCTCTCGAAGATCAAGCTCCTCTACGTTCCCCATTGGGTGATGTGGAAGCCACAGTGGGACGCCAAGGTCGAGGAATTTGTGAAGCATGGCGGGACGGTTGTCTTCGGCGCCATGACCGGGACGCGCGACGTCAATAATCACATTCCAACGGTCCAGGCTCCCGGTATCACGCTTTCGAAGTTGTGCGGGGTGCGGGTCGAGGAGTTCGGTCGCGTGGTGGAACCCGGCGCGGGTGGCCTTTTTGGACTACAGGCGACTGAATACGGCATGCACAATCCAGCAACGCAGCTTCAATCCAGTTCCGCCGACCGTCGCTACAGCTTCGTACTTGGCAACCGCGAGCACGAGGCGGCGCATCTTTATGAAATCCTCGATGCCGATTCCGACGTCGAGGTCCTCGGCAAATGGACGAGCCGCTTTGCAACTGGACGGGCGATGATCACAAGCCGCAGCTTTGGCGCCGGCCACGCCGTCTATATGGGAACATATCTGACACCTTGGCTCGTCGACGGGCTGGCCGATCAGCTGTTTTCCCGGGCCGGGATTGCGCCCCTGGTCGCCAATCTTCCTCCCACGGTGGAAGTGTCTGTCCGGGAGGGTAAAGACCGCATGCTGATGTTTGTCATCAATACCGGGGAAGCGCCCGTCACCATAACGTCGCTGCCTTCGGGGACAGACCTTTTGACGGGCGAAGACATACGCTCAGGTCTGGAGCTCGGACCCTATGGGTGCGCCGTGATCAGATACTGAAGTGTTCCGGTCCATCGTCGCGATCGGCTGACAACAACCTGTCCGCCACGCGATCCTCTGCGGGCTCGTCGCACACGCGTGCCGCGAGCCTTGTCGCCTCGGCCAAATGCGATCATCGGCCATTTGCGTACGTTCCGATTGCGGTCCAGGTCGCCTGTCGGCCCCGAAAGTCGATTTATCGGCCGACTGCATTGTTCCGTGCCATTGGCGTTGGCACGTCGGGCAGGTGTTTTCGCACCAGGACTACGCCTGGCCGACCAGGGTTACGCGAACATATTGGGACCGATCTCCTCGCTAACTTCAATGATCACGTCCGCGGGAACATTGTTCCTGCGCGCTGCAGCGCGAATGGCTTCAGGATTGGGCGCCTCGTAAAGGCAGTAAGTCTTTTTCCTGTCCGCGCTGAGGAAAGAAAAAATCCACTTCACGCCTTCCTGGTCGTTGATCAGGTTGATTTCCTCGACTCCGTCTTTCGACAATTCGAGTTGTTCGGCAAAATTTCTTTCAATGATGTAGCGTGGCATGACGAGACCCTCTTCCCACCAAAGCTGCGAACTGTTGGTCCTAATGAATCGTCGGCTTCAGTCGCTGTTGCAGCCGGACCATTCCAAGTTCGGCCGCAGTTGACCGGGCATGCTCGGACAGTGACATTGCTCTTTTTATCGCGGCCCGGCTACCCATTTTCATAAGCACATCCGCATATTCTGCCTGCGTGTGCGCGAGCCACGGTCGCGAGCCGATGGCCGCGTTCATCTCGACAGCATGCTCATAGTGCTTGGACGCTCTGTCGAATTCGCCCAGAGCGGCCGCCAGCATACCCAGATAGCGGCTTGCCGCGCCGAAGCAGACGGTCGCCATACCGATCGTGACGGTCATCTCCTTGTAGTCGAGCATAAGCCTGTAGAGGGTCTGGGCAGCCTCCGCGTCGCCGAGACCAGCGGCGACTTCCGTCAGGAACGAGAGGGATGCACTTCGCTTCCCATCAAGCGGAAGGGTAAAGCCGGTGCGGGCAAGCTCGTTCAATCTCCCTTGGGCCGCTTCCCGATAACCGAGGTCCAAGGCGACCAACGCGAAGCCCGGTAGCCAGGTGGTTTCCTCCGGGTTTTCATCGATCAACAACTTAATCACTGGTGCGACCTCCGTAAGACGGCTCTGCTCCCGGCGGATCGCGAACATTTGCATGCCGTAGACACCTTCGGGTGCCACGCCCAGGGTCCGCATGCCGAGCTTCAGCGCTTCTTCGGCGAACGCCTCGGCGGCAGTGAACCTTCCATCGAGTATCGCCATCATCGCTCTCCCGATCCGGGCGTAGAACTGGACGTTGAGATGCTGCCGCTTGGTGCCGAGTTCTTCCAGGGCGTCGACTGCCCGGTCGGCTCGCGCGCGATCCCCCAACTCAGTCGAGACGTAGGCGTCAATGGAAAGCGCCCTCGTCAGCACGTCGTCATCGTCAATCTCCCCCGCCAGGCGCCTTATTTCATCCACGCGGGCGAACCGGTTATTTTTCTCCGTGGCGGTTTTGACCGGTGAGGCTGTCAGGAGTGGCAGAACGGAGAGCTCCACAAGCGAAGTCTTGTCGCCGACCTGCCGGGCGAGTTCTATTCCGGCGCTACGGCACTGTGCGGCTTTCTCGCTGTCACTCAGGTAGGCGTATGCCCGCGCAAGATGGCTGAGAAGCTGACACCGCGACCTCTTGTCCGCGGGCTGAACCAGCGCCATGGCCTCCTCGAGAAGCGGCAAGGTTTCGGCAAGCGAGTTCGAGGAGAGGAATTGGGAGCCGTCAAGGCCGATCACCGCGCGAACGAAGCCCTGCGTGTCTGCGGCCTTGCGCGCCAATGGAACGGCCAGCCTGTATTTCGCCAGCGAGTCCGTCATGCGGCCCGCGGCGTACAAGGCATCGCCAAGCTTGAGAATCGCGGCAAGCAAGTCGGTCTGCCGATTGGGTGATTGGAGCGCTTGCTCCGCGATCGTCAGGGCGTTCTGGAAATGGTCGACCGCCTCGTAGTTGGCTGATCGCGCAAGAGCGCGTTCTCCGGCCTTCATCCAGTAAGGAAGCGCCAGCTCAATCCGTTGCGCCTTCTCGAAGTGCTGGGCAATGAGCTCGGGCTGCGTGGCGGCGACGTCCGGATAATGGTCGACGAGAACTCTGGCGATCTCCTCGTGGAAATGTCGCCGCCGTCGGTTGAGGAGCGATTGATATGCCGCATCCTGAATGAGCGCATGGCGGAAAACGAGGGCGGCATCCCGCAAGACGCCGCCTGCGACGACGATTTGGCTGGTCTCAAGCTGGTTCAGTGCTTCTTCGAGCGTTCGCTCGTCGAGGCCTGCGATCTTTGAAAGAAGGTCGCGATCGAATTCCCTGCCTATCACAGACGCAATTTGCGCGACCTCTTTGGCTGTCGTCGGCAAGCGATCCAGACGTGTCATCAACGATCCCTGCAGACTGTCGGGGATCTCCACGTTGATCGACGTCGACTTTCCGCTCTCTGTGATCGAGCGGGTCAATTCCTCGATGAACAGAGGCACACCGTCCGTTCGCTCCGCGATCATTTCGGCAAGCTGTTCGGGAATGTCGGAAACCATCGATTCGATCAACTCGCGCATCTGCTGCCTCGTCAGGCGCCCGACGGAGAGCGTCGTCGCCTGCGCCAGTCCGCTTGCCCAAGTCGCGCTCCATTCCGGTCGATGGGTAACAACGATAAGGGCGGCCGTGCCGTGAAGTCGGCCGACGAGTTCTTGCAGCACCTCGCTGGTGGACGGGTCCATCCAGTGCGCGTCTTCGACAACCATGAGCACCGGTGCGATCCTGGCCGCAAGCAGCAAGCGGTTCGCCAACGTGCGGACAAGAAGTTCCTTGCGCTGGTGGGCAGAGAGCGCCGGCGGTGTGAACTCGTCGCCGACGTCGAGCGAAAGCAGCTCGGCATAGATCGCGCCAACTTCTGCAGGACTTTCGCCGTAGCGGCGTACAAGGGTGCGAAACTTTTCAACGCGCATGTCCCGGTCGTCCGTCGACGCAAACAACGCGACCCGGCTTAGTCTCTCGACGATCGGGTAAAAGGCCGAGGTAGCGTGATAGGGTGAACACTGCAATCGGATGAGTTCATGCGGGGTCTCGTGCAAACGCTGTTCGAAAGCCTCGACAAGACGCGATTTCCCGATGCCAGCCTCGCCCGAAAGAAAGACCATCTGGCCTTGACCGGTCTTCGAAAGCTCCCACCGTTCGAGCAGAAGGCCAATCTCGCTGATGCGCCCGACAAATTTCGAAAGCCCGCTCGCATGCGCTGCTTCGAAGCGGCTTTCCACCTCTCGCTCACCGCGGACTTCAAACAGTGCAATGGGTGAGGCAAACCCTCTGAGTTCCCGCTCGCCGAGGCTGATGATATCGAACGACTGCCCGGCAAGCCGGCGGGTGCTGTCGGAGATCACGATCTGGCCTGGGGCAGCCGAGCCCTGCAGGCGTGCTGCCAGGTTGGGAGTGTCTCCCGCGATCGATCCACGCTCCTTCGCGCTGCCGTCGGTGTTGCCAACGACCACGTGCCCGGATGCGATGCCAATTCGAGCCTTCAATCGCTGCGCGTTCGGCGACTGCAGCGCGTCGACGGCGGCCATCGCCTCGAGACCGGCCCGGATTGAACGCTCGGCGTGGTCCTCGAAAGCCATGGGCCATCCGAAATAGGCAAGCACGCCATCGCCGAGATACTTGGCGACGTAACCTCCGAACCGCGTCACAGCGCCTGCGACGCTATCTTGATAATGGCGGGTCACCTCGTGCATGTCTTCCGGGTCTAGCTCAGCCGACAGCGCCGTCGACCCGACCAGGTCGCAGAAGAGCACACTGAGCAACCGCCGGTCAGCCGCAGCTTCGGATGCGGCCAACCCGAAAGGCTGTTCGTCCGGAGCTTGCTGCGCAAGCCGGCTTATGGCAGCCAGAATAATCTTGCGATGTCCAAGCGAGACGCCGAGCTCCCGCAGATCGGATTCCGCGACATGAGGGAGCGCTCGCAAATCCACGTCATTCTCGACGAAGGCCTCGGCGTACTTGCCGAGACCGAGTTGGCCTAGCCAATCCCCAATCGTCTGCATCGACGTTCATTCCGCTACACGGTTGTCGAAAAAAATACCACGAACGCCAGCGTCCTGCCACGCCCTGGCGCGGCAGCTGTTCGAAGGGGATCGAGGCGCTCAAGATGTCCACGGGGCACGCCTGGTCACGGGGCTTGCGAAGCGTAAGTTTCGCGACACCTGCTTGCATTTACCCATCAGGCACAACAGCGTCGAAGCTTCCAGGACGATTGTGGACTATCGGTGTCTTTCAGCGCATTCTTTGAGCTCGCAATCGACCGCTGTGGGTAGCCAAACCAGTTGTCAGTACATCGTTGTGTGGGCGCGCCTTGTCAGCGTTCGATCCAATGTCAGGAACTCCAGGCTTGGCTTCAGGAGGGTGTAATGAACAGCGAAACCATCGGGAAGCTCACTCAGAATCTGCGCGGCGCCCTTATCGGACGCGATCACATCGACTACGAAGACGCCCGCAAGCTGTACAACGCCATGATCGACAAGCGGCCGCTGTTGATCGCAAAGTGTTCGGATGCAGCCGACGTGATTGCCGCCGTAAACTTCGGCCGCGACGCCGATCTTCCGATCGCCGTGCGCGCCGGCGGCCACAACGGAGCAGGATTTGCGAGCGTCGACGACGGCCTCGTCATCGATCTGTCGTTGATGAGGGGGGTGCGGGTCGACCCGGTAAAGCGGACAGTTCGCGTAGGCGCCGGGTGCACAACTGGCGATGTCGACCATGCCACCCACGGCTTTGGGCTTGCAATCCCCTTCGGTGTCGTCTCGACCACGGGCGTAGCAGGACTGACGCTGAACGGTGGCCACGGATACCTCACCCGTCAATACGGGCTTGCGATCGACAATTTGATCGAGGCAGACGTAGTGTTGGCGGATGGCACGTTCGTAACCGCCAGCAAGACGGAGCGACCCGATCTCTTCTGGGGACTGCGCGGCGGCGGCGGCAACTTTGGCATCGTCACCAGTTTTCTGTTCGAGGCACACCCTGCAGACACTGTCTATGCCGGTCCGATCTTCTGGGAGTTGAAGGACGCTACGCAGATCATGCGCTGGTATCGCGAGTTTCTGGCGACCGCGCCGAACGAGTTTTACGTTTTCCTTGGGCTTCAGACGGTTCCCTCTGCCGATCCATTCCCGGTGGAGCATCGTGGCAAGCGGATCTGCGTGCTCCTCGTGTCGTACAATGGCGCGGTTGTCGAGGGGGAGAAGGCAGTCAATGCTGTACGCCGGTCGCTTCCCGCGCCGATCTTCGATTTTGTCGGTCCGATGCCCTACCCGGCACTTCAAGGCATGTTCGACGGGCTCTACCCCAAAGGCCTCCAATGGTACTGGAAGGGCGACTTTGTAAAGACGCTTCCCGACGCGGCGATCGAAGCGCACATCGAGCACGTCGCCGAGGCGCCCAGCGAAGCCTCGTTGATGCACCTCTACCCGATTGATGCCGCCGTCCACCGCAAGGCGCGAAATGAAACGGCATGGAATTGCCGCGATGCCACGTGGTCGATGGTGATTGCCGGCGTTGACGCCGATCCGCGCCAGGCGCCGACGCTGAAGAAATGGGCGAGCGACTATTGGCAAGCGGTCCATCCATTCGATCTCGGCGGCGCTTATCCGAACTTCATGATGGCCGACGAAGGCGATGCACGCCTGAAGGCCACATACGGCGACAACTACGAGGGCCTCCTCAACCTGAAAAAGAAATACGACCCAGACAACCTGTTCCGGATGAACCACAATATCCGCCCTGCCGCCTGACCCGATCGCGGCGATGCTCGTCGTCTCCTCGTGCCCGCTGAGAGGTGTTGCTTGAAAAACGCTACCCTCGGATGCTTGTCATCGCAGTGGGTGGCGTTTTGGGTTTCTGGTGCAAACACCTGATCGTTGGTGCTGCGATCAGGAATTATCGTGTCGACAATTTGCCTACAACTGCCCTATGCTGGATGAAGAGGTCTCATTCAGCCATCATTGCAGGTAGATAATCGCGTGTCACATTCGCACTGGCCCCACCCCGTCGCGGCAATTACGCAAGAGGAGCATCACGCCCGCCTGTCGCAACTTCGCCAACGCATGCAGGCAAAGGGCGTTGCCGCGACCTTCCTCGGGCCAGGTGAGAGCCTGCGCTACTTCACCGGCCTCATCTGGCATCTGAGCGAGAGGCTTATCGGTGCCATCGTGACGGACGTGAAGCTCACCTACGTCGTTCCCGGCTTCGAACGCAGCCGCGTCGAGACCCTGCCCCACCTACCAGGCGACATTCAAAGCTGGGAGGAAGAAGAAAGCAGCGCCGCACTCGTGTCAAAACTGGTCGATCCGGCCGGCAAGCTGGCGCTCGACGACGCCCTGCCTCTCGCCTTCTACCACGCTTTTGCAGAACAGATGGGGACAGTGCGGCTTGTCGACGGCGGACCGATGCTACGGGCGCTGCGGGCGATCAAGTCGCCGGCCGAGATCGCCCTGATCCAGCATGCGATGAATATCACCCTGGACATTCACCGCAAGGTCCGCGACACAATCGCGCCCGGTATTGCCGCCTCCGAAGTGGCACGCTTCATCGACCAGCAGCATCGCAGCGCAGGTGCCGACGACGGTTCCACATTCTGCATCGTGTCGTTCGGGTCGGCGACATCGTTGCCGCATGGCGCCGATGGCGAACAGATTTTGAAACAGGGAGACGTTATCCTTGTCGACACCGGCTGCCGAATTGACGGCTATCACTCCGATCTGACGCGCACTTATATGCTTGACGATGGCTATAAGGAATTTATGCGCGCATGGGCAATCGAGCGTGAGGGACAGCAGGCCGTGTTCGAGGCGGCAAAATCGGGAGCCGCCTGCGAAAGCCTTGATGCCGCCGCCCGCAACGCATTTGCCCGGCACGGTCTTGGTCCGGACTATCGTCTGCCCGGTCTGCCCCACCGCGCAGGCCATGGGCTGGGCCTCGAGATTCACGAAGCACCTTACATAGTCAAAGGCAACCGGACGCCGCTTTCTGCCGGCATGTGCTTTTCGAACGAGCCAATGATCGTCTTTCCCGGCGCATTCGGTGTTCGGCTAGAGGATCACATCTATATGGCTGAAGACGGTCCGCACTGGTTCACGACGCCGTCGGCGTCTGCCTCTGCGGTCTAAGGTGACGGGGCGCGCGGGAACCCTCTGGCGAGTTGAGCGTTAGATAGACACTCTTCCTCCAGCCCCGCTTCGGTGGGGCTTCTTTTAGCCTTGCAAGCGGAGCCACGACTATAAGCGAATTGCCGATATCTGTCGTGCTCGGATAAACATGGCTTGCTCAGCCTTTACGATTCTCGGGAGCCATGCATGAAAATCGCGCCGCAGCAGCGGATCTATGTCTGCTTCTTCCTTTTTGCGGTGTCGATGGGAGCAATGCTTTCGCGTCTGCCCGATGTTCAGGACGCCTTGCAGATCGACAAATCCGAGCTTGGATTGACGCTGATCGGCGCCGCCATTGGCGCTCTCGTATCGCTGACATTTTCATCCACCATCGTCGCACGCCTCGGCGCGCGAACGACGGCGTTCCTCACTATTCTTGGAACCTCCGCGCTGCTTGCGCTCGTGCCGTGGATGAGTGCGGCACCCTTCGTCTTTGCGCTCCTCCTCATGGAAGGGCTTCTGGCGGGAGCGCTGGAGATCAATCTTAACGTCGAGATCGATCGCATCGAGGCGCAGCTTGGCCGTGGCGTCATGAACAGAGCTCACGGATTTTGGAGTCTTGGGTTTTTCGTGACCGCCCTGGTTTCGGCCTTTGCCCGCCAGGCAGGACTATCGGTGCAGCTTCATCTTGCCCTGACGTTCGCATTCGTCCTCCTGGCTGGTACGACCATCATCGCTGGCATGCGCAATGCTCCTGCCCGCCCAACGCTTTCACATGCCGATCCAGGGCACATCGCGCTTCCGACGCTTGGGCTGCTTCCGCTGTGCCTCATAGGCATCGCGGCATTTCTTGTCGAAGGTGCAGGGATTGACTGGTCAGCGATCTATATGCGTGACGTCTTTGACTCAGAGCCGTTTGTCGGAGGACTTGGTCTTACGTTCTTCACGTTTTTCATGGCGCTCACACGCCTCTTTGCCGACCCGTTTGTCGATCGCTTTGGCTCCAGAACGGTCGCCTTTACGCTGCTTCTCGTATCTGCCGCCGGGCTTTGTGCCGTTTGGCTCGCCCCGCACCAATCTATGGCCCTTGCGGGGTTTGCCCTCATGGGTGGGGGATGCAGCGCGGTCTATCCGCTCGCCGTCTCGGCAGCAGCGCAGCGCGCGGATCGCGCTGCCCATCTCAACGTCGCAGCACTCGGCCAGATGTCATTCGTCGTGTTCTTCCTTGCCCCTCCGCTCCTGGGCTTCGTGGCAGAGCACGCCGGCATCCGCACGTCCTATCTTGCGTGCCTGCCGGTGATCCTTTCTGCCATGGCCTGTATTCGATCCCTGCCATTTTCCCGAAGGATGGTTGCCGCATAGGATGGAAACTTCATCCGTGCCGTCGACGGCCGGTGCAACGTGCTCGAGATCTCGGCGGAAGCAGTGATCAGTCGCAGCCTTCGCCACCCCAGGCCGGGCAATCACAGCACAAACGAAAAAGCCTGCCGCGGGAGGAGGTGCGGCAGGCTTTTCCTGAAATAACCGAACAGCAGCTGGGAGGAGGAGTGCTGCTGTTCCGCAAGCGACCTTGGGAGGAGGAGAAGGACGCTTGCCATACGAAGCGCTGCGGGAGGAGGTGCATCGCTTCGATGGATAGACTTCTACACCATTTTCGCCCAAATGACAGGCATCTTTCTGCATGTCTGCCATGCGCTATGCGTCTACCGGGTGGCTCGACAGGCATTCCAAACGCCCGCCGACAGTGCAGACGCCAAAGAAAAAAGCGCCCGCAAGAAGACTGCGGACGCTCGGAAATCGAAAACTTTGGCGGTTTGCCGGCCTTAACGGCCGATCGCTGCCTTCGCAACGCTACGGATGTCGGCGCGCTCGATGCCGAGATCGAAAAGCTCGCGAGTGCTCATACGGCCAAGCTCGGAGACCGTCTGACGGTACTTGCGCCAATTGTTGAAAGAGCGTGCTACGTTCATGATAATCCCCTTTCCTGGGCTTTCGAAGCACAGCTGCCAGTCCGTGGCGCTTCGTTTGCTTCGATGACCCTGATATAGGCGCATCTTCTGCCGGCGAACAGCATCAAGACCTCACGCCACCCATGCGGCAGACGCATAGCGGCCGAAGGCCGCAACCGGTTAGACCGTCCTCGTTTCAGGAGACGCCAAGCCGCGCACCCGACTTGCCACAGCGTGAGCCATCGATTGCGCGGCCGCAGTGAGTTACCCCGTGTCGTTGGCACTTAAAGCAACATCGACGCACCGCGATCGAGATAGGTGTCGAGGAACTGCTCGAGCCGTGCATTTCTCGGCTTCCTGAAAACCTCTTGCGGAGGCCCGGTGAAGACGATCCTGCCGTGGTCGAGAAATGCGATCTGCTGTCCGACAGTGGCGGCAAAGCCGATTTCATGGGAGACGACGACCATCGTCATCCCTTCGGCGGCGAGATCGCGCATGACATTCAGCACTTCGCCTGTCAGCTCCGGGTCGAGAGAGGACGTCGGCTCGTCGAAAAGCATGATCTTTGGCTTGAGAGCCAGCGCCCGGGCAATCGCCACGCGCTGTTGCTGCCCGCCGGAAAGCTGCGACGGATAGTGCCCTGCCCGGCTTTCCAGGCCGACCTTCACGAGTTGTGCCATGGCACGCTCTTCGGCATCCTTGCGGCTCATCTTGTGGACGGTCTTCAGCGCCTCGCTGACATTTCCAAGCGCTGTCATGTGCGGCCAGAGGTTGAACTGCTGAAACACCATGCCGATCTGCGCACGGATCGCACGGTTGGCGGCAGGCGCAATGCGCTCCCGCATCCCTTGGGCATTTTCGGTGAAACCCAGGACCTCGCCATTGACCGTGATCGTTCCCGACGTTGCTTCCTCGAGAAAAGCCATGCAGCGAAGCAGCGTGCTCTTGCCCGAACCCGACGGTCCGATCAGGCAGGAGACCTGGCCCTGCGGGATCTCGATGTCGATATTTTGGAGAACCGTCGTATTTCCAAACGTCTTGACGAGATTTCTAACTGCGATCGCGGGAAGGCTCATGCGTTGAAAAACCTGAATCTGGTGAGTTTTGTTTCGACGAGGCGGCCAAGCCTGCCGGTGATCTCCACGAGCACCCAATAGAAGAGCGCCAGCACGGAGAGGGCTTCGACAAAGGCATATTGCTGGGCGCCGATGGCGCTCAGTGTCGCCGTCAGTTCCGGAACAGTGATGATCGACAAGACGGCAGTCTCCTTCATCAGGAGAACCGCCATATTGAGAGACGGTGGGAGCACGAGCATGGTCATCTCAGGCAACAGGATGCGCCGGATAATCTGCCTCTGCGTTAAGCCCACGCACTCGCCCGCCTCGATGTGACCCTTGGGAACGGCCATGAAACCGGATCGGAAGATCTCGCTGTAGTAGGCAGCGCCATAGATCGAAATGCCAATCAAGCCGGCAGGGAGCGGATCGAGCGACAGGCCGATGAACGGACCGCCGTAATAGACGAGAAAGATCTGGATGAGGAACGGTGTACCGCGCAGCACGGCAACGATCAGGAAAAGCGCCTTGTTTAGCATCGGGCCACCGAACCGCCGGCCGACAGCGACGAAGAATCCGAGGATGGCAGCAGCGATTGTCCCGACGATCCAGATCAGGATCGTGACGCCGGCACCACTTGTGATCGCCGGCAGTTGGTCGAGGATGACGTTTATGTCGAAGGTCATCGCGGCACTCCCGGAAGAGAGCGCTCGATAAGATCGCCGGCAAGCGCGACGATCCAGTTGATGACGAGATAGATAAGGCCCGCGGCCGCAAATATCTGCAGCGGCAGGAAGGTGCTGCCGGCGAGATCCTGCGCCATGCGCGTCAATTCGATGACGCCGACGACGGAAACCAGCGACGACGCCTTGAGGATCAGGATTGCCTCGTTGACCAGCGCCGGAAAGGTCAGCCTGAGCGCGATTGGCGCCTTGATGCGCCGGAAGATCTGGCCCGGTGTCAGGCCAACCATTTCGGCGGATTCCACGAGACCGATCGGGACGCTGGCAAATCCGCCGCGCATGTTTTCTGCCTGGTAGGCGGCTGTGCACAGTGAGAGGCCGATGATCGCAGCGACGATGCTCGGCACGTTCAGCCCGATCGCGGGCAACATGTTGTAGATCAACAGCAGCTGCACGAGCAGAGGAACGCCGCGGAAGAAACTGATGAAAATTTGTGCGGGAATGACGAAGGGCGCCTTCTTCGACAGCAGCATGCCCGACAGAAGGATTGCGATTGCAAAGCCGATCAAAATGGAGACGACACTTATCAGCACCGTGTAGATCGACGCATAGAGAAGCAATTCAAAGAGTTTGATGGACATGTCCGGCTTTTGCCCGCCTGGCTGTCATAGAGGCAAATGGCGTCTTCGATTGCGCCCCGACCGGGCGCAATCGATGATCGGTCTACAGTCAGAACGCAGGATCCTTGACCGCATCGGGCGTGTCGAAGGTGGCGCCAAACCACTTCTTCTGCAGCTCGGCCATACGGCCGTCCGCCTTGATCTTCAAAAGTGCTGCATCGATAGCGTCCATCAGCGGCCCGTGATCGGCATCCTTCAGGCCGATGAAACCGAAATAGGACTTCTTGCCGAACGGCGGCAGGACGACTTCGAAGGTTCCCTCCCGCTGCTTGGCGACGAAAGCGATATTCGGCAAAGAGTTGGCAACGCCAGCAATACGACCAGCTGCGAGATCAGCATAGGATTCGGTGAAGGCGGGGTATTCGCGGATGTCCACCTTCGAAGGCAGGGTTGCCGAAAATTCCTTCAGCTGATCGAGCTGTGAAGTCGCCTTGCCAACGCCAATCGTCTTGCCGGCGATGTCCTCGGGCTTGCTGATCGTCGTGTCACCGGCCTTCTTCAGGATCGCGATGGTCGCTTCGGCAATCGGGGGCGTGAAGCGATAACGCTCCAGGCGCTTCTTGGTGATGGTCGCAGGGCCGGCAACGACGTCGAACTTCCCAGCTTCAAGCGCCGGGAACACGCCGTCCCAAGGAAGAGCTACCCATTCGATCTTGACCCCGAGCTCCTTGCCGATTTCGGCAAAAAGATCAACGTTCAAACCAGCGTGCTCGCCGGCATCGATAAAATCAAAGGGCGCAAAGGCGGTTTCCGTACCGACTTTCAGCGTGCCCGCTGCCTTGACGGCGGCAAGCGTGTCGGCCGCATGCGCCGACAGGGTCGCCCCGACCAGAAAGGCGGCGCCGACGAGGCCCTTAAGCAGTGAACGTGCGATCATGATTGTCATCTCTCCAGTTTCCACACCCGCCAGGATGCGTTCGAGTTCCCGATTTTTAGTCCCGTGCGCGGACGTCTGCGATCCGCTTTTGACTATACAAATAGATATGCGCTAGCCTAGGGTGTCAATGTCAAAGTCGACGAACGCAATTTTTGTGCCGGACGGCTTCCTGCCGGCGTAATTTCGCGGTTGCGTTTTTTGGTCGGCAGCGCGATGAGGCCGTGTGTTGGAGCCAATTTATCTTCAGATATTCAAAGACATCGAGGCGAAGATCCTGAGCGGAGACTGGCGTCCAGGTGATCGGATACCGAGAGAGCATGACCTCATCAATGACTACGCGTGCTCGCGCATGACGGTGAGCAAGGCGCTGACGGCACTCGTCGAGCGCGGGCTTGTCGTGCGCAAGCGCAAAACCGGTTCATTCGTCGCCTCGCCGCAGATCGACCGTACCGTCATGGACATCCAGGATATCGGCACCGAGGCAATGCTGGCGGGCCACGAGCACCGCTATGAGATCCTGACGCGAACGATAGAGACCCTGGGGCCCATCGAGGCTCGCCGGCTGGGCAGCACGTCGGGAGCCGAAATCCTCAGAATTCAGTGTCTGCACATTCTCGACGGAAAGCCCACTGCAATCGAGCGACGCATCATCCTTTTGGATACCGTACCGCTTGCCAGAAACGAGAGTTTTGCAGCCGTACCACCGGCACAATGGCTGCTGTCGCAAGTGCCCTGGTCTAAGGCCAAACATGTGATACGGGCTGTCGCAGCCGACGCGGTGACCGCACGCATGCTGGCGATCGACCGTGGCGAGCCCTGCCTCACCCTCATTCGTCAGACGTGGCAGAATGAGCGCATGGTGACGTATGTCGAGATCACGCATCCCGGAGATCGCTTCCAATTTGCTGGCATATTTCATCCGGCCGATAAGCCTGCGTCACGACGAGAGCCATAGTGGGGATGCGTTGAGCGACGAACAGATATTCCGGGGAATTCCCCTCAAAGGTCTGCAGGCATTCGAAGCGGTCGGGCGCTGTGGGAGCGTAATGGCAGCTGCCGCCGAGCTCGACGTATCTCCGGGCGCTATTAGCCAGCAGATACGCAAGATCGAGAGCTTTCTTGGCATCACTCTTGTGGAACGAAGCGGCCGGACTGTCGAGCTGACGCAATGGGGTCGTCTTTACCACCGCGAAATATCGAAGGCGTTTGAGCAATTTGCGCTCGCCCAACAGGTCCTGGAGCGTGCCCGCAACGAAAATGCGCTGGTTCTGAGTGCACTGTCGTCGGTTGTCAACAAATGGATTGGCAGGCGCATTTTCGACTGGCAGGCCCTGCATCCCGATGCGCATGTGCGCGTGACCGGTCGCGACAAGGAGCCACGAATGGGCTTCGACGAAGTCGATTTCCGCGTCAGTTACGGTTCGGACGTCGTGCAGCACGACCACTATGCCGAGCTGTTTCGCGACTGGGTCGTTCCCGCTTGCTCCCCTGCCCTGGTCGGCGACAAAGGGCTGGCGGCCGCCGATCTCATGTCCTACCCGCTGCTGCATGTCGAATGGGAACGGCATTTCACACCCTATCCCAGCTGGGCCGAATTTGCTGCAAAGGTCGGATTGAGTTTCAAGGGTCCGCCCTCCGGCTTGTCCTTTACCCTGTCGAGCAGCGCCATAGATGCTGCCGTCAACAAGCGCGGCATCGTGCTTGCACAGATGTCGATGATTGCCGACGAATTGGAAGCGCAGACATTGGTCATCCCGATCGATATCAGAATGCCGCTGCGCGAGAGCTATTTCCTCGCCTGGGACCGCTCAGCACTGCAAAAGCCCTATGGTCTGGAGTTTCGCGATTGGCTCATTGCCATCTCGCGGCGGCAGGCGCAGATCTCTGCACCGGCGACACTTTAGAAAAACTAAAACGGAAGCCAGCATCGCGATATTGATGAAAAAAGTCGCGTGGCGCTACCTTGGGCAATCACGGATCAGAGCCTGCGGGAGAATGTCATGGCGCGTACCGACAAGATGAAACTGGGCACCTTCGTCTACACGTTCGGCTTTCATCCAGCCTCCTGGCTGCACCCGGCCAGCAACGTGAACGGCGCCAACGATTTCAGCCACCTCCTCGATGTCGCCAAACGATCAGAAGCGGCGAAGTTCGATTTCATGTTCATGGCCGACTCTCCGGCTGCAGCAGTCGGCGACCCGGATGCTCTCGCCCGCATTCCGACCAAGATGAACCGTTTCGAACCCTTGTCCCTGCTCGCCGCCCTGTCGGTGACGACGGAAAACCTCGGGCTCGTCGCCACCGTCTCGACCAGCTACTACGAGCCCTACAACGTCGCCCGGCTATTTGCCTCGATCGACCATCTGAGCCATGGGCGAGCGTGCTGGAACGTCGTCACCTCGGACCACGACGAGACGGGCTACAATTTCAATCGCGAGGGGCTGGATCCGCACGCCTTGCGCTACGAGCGCGGCAACGAGTTTTTAGACGTCGTCCTTGGTCTCTGGGACAGTTTCGAGGACGGCGCGCTGCTGCTCGATCGTGAGAGCGGCGTCTACTATGACAAGAGCAAGCACCACGCGCTCAATCACAGGGGCAAGCACTTCCAGGTGCGCGGACCGCTCAACATTGCGCGGTCGCCGCAGGGTCGGCCCGTCATCGCACAGGCAGGCGGTTCCGAACCCGGCATGGACATGGCGGCACGCACAGCCGAGATCGTCTTCAGCCTCGCCTCGAACATCGACCGAAACCGCGCATTCTACGAAAACGTCAAGGGTCGTATGCCCGCCTACGGACGCAATCCTGATGACCTCAAGATCATGCCGGGTGTTGTCTTAAATGTCGGCGAAACGGAGGCCGAGGCTCAGGCCAAGGTCAACTACCTCATCGACAAGATGCATCCGGACGTTGGTCGCTTGATGCTTTCCGAGTTTCTCGAGGCCGACCTGCGCGGCGTGCCGTTGGACAAGCCGTTTCCGATGGATCGACTGCCGACTGCGCCCAAGGGGTCGCGGGCGCTGTTCGAAGAGCTCACCGATTTCGTCAAGAGCGGGCGGACAGTCGGTGAGTTGGTGCGTCACTATGCCGAAAAGCACACGGGCAACGGCATCACCGGCACACCGACCCAGATTGCCGACTTCATGGAAGAGTGGTTTAATTCCCGTGCGGCGGACGGCTTCATCCTGATGTTCCCGACACTTCCCTCGAGCCTCGACGATTTCGTGACGCTGGTCCTTCCTGAATTGCGCCGGCGCGGGCTCTTCCGAGAAGAATATGAAGGCAAGACGCTACGGGAGAACCTCGGCCTTTCAATGCCAACCAATCGTTTCGCCAAGGCACAAGCCGCGGGCTAACCAGGGAGAGAACGGATGCCAGAGGTGACAACCCGACCTGTCGTCGATCAATCTGTGTTCAAGCTGTCGATGCGGTATCTGGCCGGGGCGGTCAGCGTCGTCACCGTTGGTGAAGGCGAAGAACGGACAGGCTTTACCGCGACATCGGTATCTTCCCTATCGGCAGATCAGCCCTCGGTAATCGTCAGCCTCAATCGCAAATCGTCTTCCTGGCCTGTGGTCGAGCGGTATCGCCGCTTCTGCGTGAACGTGCTTACCGCCGACCAGCAGCACATCGCACAATCCTTCGCCGGGTTCGACGGACGGCGCGGTATCGAGCGCTATCAGGACGCGCAATGGCATAGTCTTTCGACCGGAACGTCGGCGCTAAAGGACGCGCTGACCGTTCTCGACTGCGAACTGGAAACGGTACTCAACCACCATTCGCACGCGATCCTTATCGGTCGCGTTTGTGCGATCGAAACGCGCGAGGATGTTTTGCCACTGCTTTACTGGCGTGGCGGCTACCGACGACTATCGGGCGAGGCTGGCATTCGCGCCTGATGAACGCCAGGCAATCAGGCGCCCGCAGCGTTGCGCCGATCCCCGATCTGCTTGGCAATGACGCAAAGAAGTTCGAACATCATCGTGGCACCGGCAAGCGCCGTCATGCCAACCAGGTCGAATGGCGGCGAGACCTCGACCACGTCGGCGCCGACGATATCAACTCCGGCAAGCAGCCTGATCATTTGCTGTGCCTCCCGCGTCGTGAAGCCGCCCGCCTCCGGCGTTCCGGTTCCGGGCGCCATTGATGGATCGATGCTGTCGATATCAAAGGTAACGTAGGTCGGCAGGCCACGCGCGATCTCTCGCGCCTCCCGCATCACATCTTGCGCGCCGCGGCTGACAAACTCCTCCATATAGATGATCCGCACGCCCCGCTCTTTCGCCCAGTCGTGCTCGCCTGGATCGTAGATCGAGCCGCGAATTCCGATCTGAACAATTCGTTTCGGGTCGAGCAGTCCCTCCTCGATCGCACGACGAAACGGCGTTCCGTGCGTGTAAGGATTGTCGCCGAAGTAACGATCGTTGGTGTCGGAGTGTGCGTCGAAATGGATCAGTCCGAGGGGCCGGTTCTTGGCGACCGCACGCAACACGGGGAGCGTCGTCAAATGGTCGCCGCCCACCGACAACGGAATGGCACCGGCAGCGACAATCTCGTTCATGCCGCTTTCAATGCGTTTGAGACCGTCCATAAGATCGATTGGGTTGACCGAGAGGTCGCCGACATCGGCGACATTCGCGATACTGAACGGCTCTGTCCCTGAGACGTGATGCACACGCCGCATCAGGCTCGACTGATTGCGAACTTCCCGCGGCCCGTGGCGTGCGCCTGCCCTGTTCGTTGTTCCGCCGTCCCAGGGGATTCCCACAAGCGCGATATCAAGCCCGACTGCGGTCTGCACCGCTGGCAGACGCATGAAGGTCGAATGCCCGGCGAAGCGCGGAACGTCTGCAGCATCAACTGGTTGAAAGAAAGTTCCCCTCATCGTTCGTCCTGCGTTTGCAATTGCCGCTGCGCAATGTGCGATGCTCATGTCGCGCGCGCAAGCCCATGTATTCACCACACCGATCAGGCAGCATCAGGACGGTGAAGGGTCTTGACCTCAAGGAAGTCCTCAAGTCCGAATATACCGCCTTCTCGTCCGTTGCCCGATTGCTTGTAGCCCCCGAAGGGGCTTCCATAACGATGCGGCGCACCGTTTATATGGACCATCCCGGCCCTGAGCCTTGCCGCTACGCGTTCGGCACGAGCAGGGTCGCCGGTCTGGATATAGGCAGCCAGTCCGTAGCTCGTGTCGTTGGCGATCGCGATCGCCTCCTCCTCGGTGTCGAACGGCATCATGGCCAGCACCGGCCCGAATATCTCCTCACGGGCAATGCGCATGTCATTGTTGACGTCGGCGAAAATCGTCGGCCTGACGAAATAGCCGGTCTCGAAGCCCTCCGGCTTGCCAGACCCGCCGACGAGAACGCGCGCACCCTCGGCAATACCCGCATTGATCAATGACTGTACCCGAGCGAACTGGAGGTCGCTGACAAGCGGGCCGATGTGGCTGCCTTCTTCTGCGGGACTACCGACCCTGGCCTCACGACCGACACGCAAGGCGATCTCGACAGCCTTGTCATAGACCGACGTCTGAACGAGGAGGCGGCTCGGTGCATCGCAGGACTGGCCCGAATTGTTGAAACATTCAAGCACGCTTCCGATGATGCGGTCCTCAAGATCAGCGTCCTCGAATACGAGGTTGGGGGACTTCCCGCCGAGTTCAAGTGTTACCCGTTTGACTGTGTCGGCCGCGTCCTTGCTGACGGCAATGCCGGCCCGGGTCGAACCGGTAAAGGACATCATGTCCACATCCCTGTGCCTCGAAAGTGCGGCACCGGCATTAACGCCATCGCCGTTCACGAGGTTGAAGGTGCCGGCGGGGAAGCCGGCTTCATGTATCATCTCCGCATAGAGCATGGCGTTGAGCGGTGTGAACTCGGACGGCTTCAGTACGCAGGTCGAGCCTGTGGCCAGCGCCGGAACCACTTTCAGTGCTATTTGGTTGATCGGCCAGTTCCAGGGAGTGACAAGACCGCAAACGCCGATCGGCTCGCGCAAGACAACGTCGCCGTTCGCCAATGCGTCGCGTGTCTTCAGCCGCCTCAGCGCATCGATGAAACCCTGCAAATGCCCAACTCCAACGTCGGCCTGCTGCTGGCGGCTCATGGTAATCGGCGCGCCGAGCTCGAGCGTGATCGTCTGCGCCATCTCTTCGTAGCGGCGCTTGTAGATCTCAAGCAATCTCTCCAACAGCGCCAGGCGTTCCTCGACGCTCGTGCGGCTGTAGCTCGAAAACGCCTTCTTCGCAGCTGTGACCGCGCGATCGATATCGGCGGCCGTGCCCATCGAAATCACAGCCACCGGCTGTTCGGTCGCAGGATTGACGACCTTAAGATCATTCGCTGCCAGCGGCGCTACCCACTCGCCATTGATGTAGAATTTGCGCTTGTCGAGCATGTCTTCACTCCCGTCAGATCTTCTTGTGTCTTTCGTTCAGCCAATCCGTGATCAGCTGGCGGTATCGCTCGCCGCTGAAGCTCGGAAAATGCCCGCCATGCACGACACGGGCCGGTATCGTCAAAAGCCGCTCCATCGAGGCAAGATAATCGGCCGCGTTGGAATGATAGGCGTCCTCGATCAGCGGCCCGTCGTAGAGAATATCACCAGAGATGAGGGTTTGCGTCCTCGCTTCCCAAAGTGCGATGCCACCGGGCGAGTGGCCGGGGGTATGGACGACCTCGAAGCGCCGGTCGCCAAGATCGATGACATCTCCGTCCTCCAGAATACGCGTCGCCGGCGCCTTCTTCACGCCATAGCATTTCGAGCAATAGGGTTCGGGTGGCAATGCGTCGAAGATGTCATCGGTGACGTAGGGGTCGGCAAGCGTGTTCGTCCGCGTCGGATTGGCAATGAGGTCGGCTTCCGCTGAATGGACCGCGCGGCACTCGAACTCGTGATGGCAGCCAATATGGTCGAAGTGGGTGTGGCTTGCGACCGCAATCAGATCCCGCTCGGTGACCAGGGGCACCCATTCGCGTAGCGACACAACGCCCATACCGCTGTCGACAAGCAAATCGCGATCGCGCCCGCGAACGTGCCAGACATTGCAGCGGTAGAACTCCTGGATGAAAGGCTCGGAAATGAGAGTGACGTCGTCCGCCAGCCGTTTCACCTGATACCATTTGTCCGGGGTCACGCGTTCCATGGTGTGAGCCTATGCCTGTTTCGACGGCAAGGCCACGATGTCGCCGACATTGACCGCGAGCCTGACTGCCTGGCCCTCCATCACCGCCGCCGATTGCGGCATGTGCGCGACGATGCGCATTTGCGGGGCGCCGGTGGGCGTCAGGTGGCATCGATAATGCGTTCCGAAAAAGGCGCTGCCAGATACGGTCGCTTGGCCCAGCGCAGTGGCGGGGCCGTTCCCCTCGCCGGCACGACGGAAATGTTCCGGCCTGATGCAAAGCGTCGTCGCCTGACCGATGCACGGCATGCCAGCCGTAAAGCAGCTTTTCGGCAACGCCACCTTTCCAAGCGCCGTCTCGACGATCGCCTGGGTGCCGTCGACATCTCTGATCGTGCCTTCGATGAAGTTTACCTCACCCATGAAGCCGGCGGCAAAGAGCGAGCGCGGACGCATGTAGATTTCGGAAGGTGGTCCGAAATCCTCGACCTTCCCCTGGTTCATCACAACGATCCTGTCAGCGATGGCCATCGCCTCTTCCTGGTCATGGGTGACGTGGACGAAGGTCGTACCGACGCGCTTCTGAATCGCTTTCAACTCGTCCTGCATCTGCCGGCGAAGCTTGAGGTCAAGAGCGCCCAGCGGTTCGTCGAGCAGCAGAACGTCAGGATCGACCGCAAGAGCCCGGGCGAGCGCCACGCGCTGTCGCTGACCACCAGAAAGCTCATGCGGCTTCTTGTCGGCGGAGGCCTTGAGACCGACAAGATCGAGGAAGACCTCGGCGCGCTGCTCGCGCTCCGGCTTGCCGATGCCGCGCATTCTGAGGCCAAAACCGACATTGTCCTTGAGCTTCATATGCGGGAAGAGAGCATAGTCCTGAAACATCGTGGTCGTCGGGCGTTTCGCCGGCGGAACGCCGGTCATTTCCTTGCCGCCGATTAAAATGCGCCCCTTCGTCGGCTGCAGGAAACCTCCGAGAATGGACAAAAGCGTGGTCTTGCCGCAGCCGGAGGGCCCGAGCAGGACGATGAATTCGCCCGCGTTGATGTTAAGGGAAACGTTGTCGAGCGCCGTGAAGCTGGCGAACGTCTTCGTCGCGTTCTCAATCGAAACCGGGGCGGTCATGACTTCTTTGTCCTTCCGAACAGGAACAGTTCCAACACGATCAGTAAGACGACCGAAACGAGAAACACCAGTGACCCGATGGCATTGGTCTTGGGATTGAGACCGGAACGAAGCAGGCTCCAGATCTCGACAGGCAGCGTCACGTCGAAACGGGACAGCAAGAAAGCGATGATGAATTCATCCCAGCTGAACGTCATCGACAGGAAGAAGGAGGCGAGGAGCGACGGCAGCAGCATCGGCGCCGTAACGAGCGCCATGACCTTTATGTCGCTGGCGCCGAGATCACGCGCGGCGCGCTCGATATTGATATGCTGGTCGCCCATAGACGAATAGATGATCGCGAAGCAGAGCGGCAGATTGATCACCACGTGACCGATGCCGACTGTCCACAACGAAAGGCCAATGCCCAGCACATTGAGGACGCTCGACAGCCCAAGTGCGATAATCAGATAGCTGACCGTCATCGGCGCAATAAGCAATCCGCGTTGCAAGGCGCTGCCCGGCAGCTTGAAGCGTGCCAGCCCATAGGCAGCGAAAAATCCGAGAAGGCAGGCAACAAGAGACGATATGGTCGCCACCAGGAACGAATGCAGCAGCGCGTTCATCAGCTTCCGATCGGCGAAGACGGCTTCATACCATTGCAGCGAGAACCCGTTGAACGGCGGCACCGGCAGGCGACCGTCCTGGAAGGAAAACAGCACAAGCACGATCACCGGCAGAAAGATGAAGCCGAAAATCAGAACGGCATAGACACTGGAAACGAGGTTGGTGAGCCTGTTGCGCGCCATTACGTCCTCTTAATCTTCAGCCAGCGGGCGCAGGCAATATATGCGGCAGTGACGACCAGCATCAGGATGATCGAGAGCGCTGCGGCCATCGGGAAGTCGGCGCGGCGACCAAGCTGCAACATGATGATCTGCGGCAGGACAAGCTCATTGTTGCCCCCAAGAATCTGCGGCGTGACGTAGTCACCGATGCAAAGAACGAAGGTCAGGAACGCGCCGGTCATGATGCCCGGCATGGTGAGTGGCAGGATGACGTGCCAGAATGTCTGAAACGCATTCGCACCGAGGTCAGCCGCCGCGCGGCGATAATTCGGCGAGAGCTGCACGAGATTGGCATAAATCGTCAGGGTAAGAAGCATGACGAAGAAATGGACAAAGCCGATCACCGTTGCCGTGCGGTTGCTGGCGAGTTCCAGCGGCTCGCTGATGACACCGAGATTAAGAAGCGCCTGATTGATCACGCCATTGCGCGAGAGCACCAGCAGCCAGGAATAGGATCGAACGACGTAGGAGGTCCAGAACGGCAAGATCGCCAGGATGAGGGCTGTTCGCTGATATTTCTGCGGTACCCGCTCAGCGATGATCCAGGCCAGAGGATAGGCAAGCAGGATCGAGAAAACCGTGACGATCGCGGTGATCTCCAATGAATTCGTCAGTCCGCGAAACAGCGCGTCCTTCTCGAAGAAGGCGATGTAGTTGTTGAGTTTCCAGACGCGGACAATCCCTCCGCCCTGCTGCTCCCAAAGGCTCATGGCCGCCATGAAGAGAAACGGGGCGACAAAGAAGACGATGGTCCACACAAGCGCCGGAGCCACAAAACTCCAGGCCTTGCGGCGTTCGGCGACTTCAAGAGAAACATGAGCCACGGACAAGTCTCCGACTGCCCTCTCCCAAGAACGGGGGAGAGGGTATTGTGATGGTCTGATGACGGAAGAGACGAACCGCTAGTTTTGCAGCATCTCGGTCCAGGCGTCCTGCATCTTTGCGTCAAGTTCCGCAGTTGGGATCGGATAAAGCTGCGTGCGCTTGAGATAGTCGGCCTGCTCGTTCCAGCGCAAAGCGGCCTTCTGTTCGTCAGTCAGATGCTCGCCGGCCTTGGCGTTCGCGGGCATTGCCCAGTAACAGGACGACGTCGCAAGCCGCGCCTGCCCTTCGGGGCTGACGATATACTGGACGAACTTGAGAGCAAGGTCCTTCTTCGTGGAATCCTTCATGACGCCGATGGACTGCGCCCAGCGCACTGCACCCTGCTCGGGGATGGTCCAGTCGAGGTTAGGCTTGTCTTTCACCAATCCGGCCGTCAACCACTCCCCGCCGCCGAAAACGATGTCGACCTCGCCTGTCGCAAGCGCTGTCTGCGAGGAGACGACGTCACTGACCTGCTTTGCGTTGGCCTTGAGTGCAAGCAGCTTATCCTTGATTGCCGGCATATCGGCATCCGTCAGGCTCGCCGTCGCCTTTCCAAGATCGATGCCGGTGAGACCGATCATCGGCAGATAGTAGTCGTAGACAGCGATGCGGCCCTTGTATTTATCCGACCAGAGCTTCGACATGTCCTTCATGTCGGCCGGGTCAACTTTCGTCTTGTCGTAGGAAACAGTGTTGTAGCCGAACTTCTCGGTGACGGCGTAGGTCCTGCCGTCGCGGCTGTTGTTGGCCTCCATGCGCACGTCCGGGAAGATATCCGCGTTCGGGAGTGCGTCAGCTGGAATCTCCGCAAGGATCTCCTTGTCGACGGCGCGCTGGACGTCAACGCCGTCGATGACAAGCACGTCCCAGTCTCCCGGGCGCGACTGATCGATGATGGAGAGGCCAGCGCCTGTGCCCTCATACTCCTTCAGATTGACCTTGACGTTGTTCGCCTTCTCGAAAGGTTCGATCAATGCCGGATCGGTGTGGTCGCACCAGACAAGCGCGTTCAACTCGTCCTGTGCCAGGACGGGTTCAGATGTCAGCGCGGCGGCTGCAGCAAGCGCCAATGTCGCGGCAAAGGTCAGAAATCTAGGCGCAGATATGCCTGCAATGAAATCGGTCATGATGTTGCCCTCTGGTCGGTGACGCTCGTTTCGGCGCCTTCACGAAAAAGATTGAATGAGTTCATTTTTTAAGTCAATATGATTTTTGAGGGCATTCATTATTTGAGAGAGCTGGACATGACGGGGCTGCGCGCCAAGCAGAAAGCCGATCGCAATCGCCGCATTTTGGAAGCGGCTGCGAGCCTGTTTCGCGAGGTTGGTTATGACAGCGCGCGCATCGAGGACATAGCCGAGCGCGCCGAGGTGTCGGTCGGCACCTTTTACAACTACTATGAAAACAAGGGAGACATTCTCGTCGCCACGGTTTCGATGGAAGTCGAAGAGGTCCTGGAATCGGGCAAGGCCATCGTTGAAAACCCACCGGCCACGACGCTCGACGCATTAAAGGTGCTGATCGACCAGTACTTCGATCATTCGCTCGTCTACCTTAGCAAGGAGATGTGGCGAACTGCCATGGCGACATCCATACAGCAGCCAGAAACACCGTTCTCCAGGCGATACACGCAGCTCGATCGACGCCTGTGTGATCAGGTTTCGATGCTGGTGCAGAAACTGCAGCTTCGCGGTGCCGTTATGCCGGGGATCGACGCGATCGCGGTGGGCCAGATGCTCTTTAACAACCTCAACATGATGTTCATCGAGTTCGTAAAAGATGAAGCGATGACGCTTGAGGCACTTAAGGAAGGCGTGGCGCGGCAGAACAGGCCGCTTGCCGTCCTGATCAGCAGCCCAAAAATTCAATAGGAACCACAAGGGATGGAACACCAGCAACATGCCGTGCTTGCGGCGGCAGACAGACTAGTCGATGCTTTCGCCAGGCACGATCGCGATGGTTATTTCTCCGCTTTCGCGCCCGAGGCCACCTTCATATTTCACAATCTCGACCGACGGCTGGCCACGCGTGCCGAATATGAAGCCGAGTGGGCCCTTTGGGAGACGCGCGATGGCTTTCGTGTTCACGCCTGTCGCTCGAGCGTCCGAGACGTTCAGATCGCCGGCTCCATTGCCATATTCACTCACTGCGTCGAGACTGACCTGAGTATCAACGGCGCACCTGTTACGAGCATGGAACGCGAAACAATCGTTTTCGAGAAACAGTCAACCGGCGATTGGCTGGCCATCCACGAGCATCTCTCGCCACGGTCGTGAAAACAGCAATCGGGTGCGGCCCTTCGCGACAGGGGTGCACCTGTCAGTGATACTGTCGAGCAATTTCGAATGAAGGACGAAACGATGGTCGAGTTGAAGAAGCACCTGGAAGATCTTAGGAGGAAGTTTGGCGACAGCGCGCAGTTCTTCGACCCGCGCTTCCGCCGCGTGGCCGAAAAAATCTTCAAGGGCGGGACGCGCGCGGCACCCTACAGCGGTATTTCGACCTTCGCGGGCCTGCCTTACAAGGCGGTCAATTTCGCCGCTCCTGATTTCGCAGACCTGCAGGTTGCGGCAATCGGCATCCCGATGGATCTCGGTGTCAGCAATCGACCGGGCTCGCGCTTCGGACCGAGGGCCGTGCGCAGCATCGAACGGATCGGCCCCTACAACCACGTGCTGGACTGCGCTCCTGCCTACGACCTGAGGGCAGCCGATATCGGTGATATCCCGTTTGGGAGCCGCTACCGGCTGGAGCAATGCCACGACAATATCGAGGCGGCGATCCGCAAGATTGTCGAGGCAGGCGTCATTCCGCTTTCTGTCGGCGGCGACCACTCCATAACCCATCCGATTCTGAAGTCTGTGGGTGCCAAGGAGCCCATCGGGCTCATCCATATCGATGCCCATTGCGATACCGGCGGTCCCTTTGATCAGACGAAATTCCACCACGGCGGCCCGATGCGCAATGCCGTACTCGACGGTGTTCTCGATCCGACCCGCACGATCCAGATCGGCATCAGGGGCCCTTCCGAATATCTCTGGGAATTCTCCTACGAATCCGGGATGACTGTCATCCACGCCGAGGAGATCAACGCCATGGGTATCCCTGCGATCATCGAGAAGGCACGCCAGATCGTCGGCGACGGCCCAACCTACCTGTCTTTCGACGTCGACAGTCTCGACCCGGCCTTTGCGCCCGGTACCGGAACGCCCGAGATCGGCGGCCTGACCAGCCGTGAGGCGCTTGAACTGCTTCGCGGTTTTAAGGGTCTCAATCTCGTCGGTGGCGATGTCGTGGAGGTGGCTCCGCAATATGACAGCACCACCAACACCGCACAGGCTGGCGCTCAGGTGCTGTTTGAGATCCTCAGCCTGCTGGTCTTCAGCCCGGCCGTGACAGACCGTAAGTAGGCCTCATCATTCATCCGTGCGGCTTTTGCTCGAGCTTTGGCGATCACCCGCGCCGAGCAAAAGCCGCGCGGCGCGCCGCCTGTCTGGCAGGTGCATGCTGCCTGCAGACCAGTGGGCCGCGGTGACCGGTCCAAGAGATTTGAACTCAGAGCTTGGTTTTGGGATTCCGTGCCGATCACAGGCACTCTTCTGCAACACTATAGTCCGAAAGACGCGGCTGATGCCGCGATCTTCGGTGCCGGATGAACCTTACATGGGGGCGAGTGATGAAGAGATTGCTGATGTGTTCGTTGGCAGGTCTGGCGCTTGCAAGTTGCACGCCGACGCAACAGGGTGCCGGTATTGGGGCCGCAACGGGTGCGGTGGTCGGTGGCGCGGTAACCAATAACGTGCGCGGCGCCGCGGTTGGTGCTGCGATCGGAGGAGCCTCCGGTGCGGTCATCGGCAACGTCGCCGGTCGTCCGGGACAATGCGAATTCCGGGATCGCTACGGTCGGCGCTACATCGCTGCTTGCCCGCGCTGACGGGTGGTAACTTCGGACCACTGTCGGAAGAATTCGCGCCAGCGGGCCATGGTGTGGCGTGTCCAAAGAGGCAACGGGCAAACCTGCCCGCTTCCGCCTCCTCCAATCTGTGGCCTATGCTTGCGCTCTATATCGTAGCCCCAATACGGCTTCCGTCAGCTCATATGCTGTATCGATAAGACGAAATCCAGTCTGGTCGTTTGCGCTCCGGCATCTCCACTACTGCCCTGCGGAAGCCTGCACGAGCCCACTCAGAATGCGGCTCGGGAGAAAGATCACAAGGGATGCGGCACCCTCTATAACCGATGCGCCGTCGGCGAGCATTGTCTGGCCGACCGGTGCCTGGTCCTCTCTTACCACGCTGCGCATCAGGGCGTCGTTGTTGACGATCTCCATCAGTGTTGGTGAACTCGCAAAGACGTTGTGGCGACCGCCATCGATGTTGGAGACATCGATGACCGCGATCTCTCTCTTCTGAAGGTCGGCGACTTCGGAGCCGCTGCCGACACGTGGGTGGCCGCCTGCCAGGCGCCGGGAAAAACCGAGGGCGCGGTCGCGCTGCGAAACAATGATTGTGAACGGCCGCGGGATATCCCCGATATCGTCAAGCTGACTGCGGAAGACGTCGACGTCGATATCAGGCGCAGCAAGAACGACGCCACCCAAGCGCTTCAGGGTGGTGGTGCGGCCCCTCAATGCCAGATCGCGCAAGGCTTCGGTGACGACATAGGCGCCCATCGAATGGCCAACCAGGATTATTCTCTTTGCGTTGGTCTGCGCCGCGATCTCGATTGTCTCGGCAAGACCTCGTCGACCGATCAGGGCACTGTCGCGGTCGAAGACATAAAGAGGGATCGAGGCTCCAGATGGCCAGGCGTAATTGAGCGAGACCGACTTGATGTTGTAGTCGTAGGTGATCTGAGCATTGCGGAAGACGCTGTCGGCGAAATTGTTGTTGTAACCGTGTACGAAGATGAAGATCTCGCGATCTTCAGGCGCGCGCTGCGCCAAGGCGGCGTTCAACTGCCTGATGAATTCTTGTCGGTCAGCGATCGTTTGGTAGGTTCGCGCCGAAAAATGCCGGCAGGGATCGGGAATCCGCCCGCTTGTCTCGATGCGGCCAGGAACGTGGTTCCTTGGAATTCCGATATCGAGCTTCGCGAAATTCAGCGTCTGCGACCGCTCGGCCGAGTAAGGCAGGGACAGATTGTCGGATCTCGCGCGCGTGGTCGCGACATAGATCGGAACGATCGCCCCTGGTTCCGATCCCGATGACGATGTAACGGGCAGGCCAAGAACCGCGCGTGGCCCACCGCAGCCGACCAGCGCCAATAACATGATCACGATGACGGACAATCGCATTGACGACATGGCCCAGTCTAATTCTCTGGCAGCTGTTCAATCTGGCGTACACAAAGACAATCGGTTCAGATCACTTCTGTGGCTGCACGCATGAGGCGATCCATCTCAACGTTCTAAGCGATGAGCAGCGGACGCGGTAGATGAATTTCGGGCGTCCTTGCTCAAATCAGGGTTGCGTGTCGTTCGGGTGACAAGTTGACGGCGTTTCATTCTGGCACGCCTCGGGTTTCTTTCCGCCAGAGACTGCCAAATCTGGACTGCAGGCATAGTCGCGGGATTCTATGCTGATCACTTCGCTTCTTGAACCGCTCTATAGTTTGCGACGGGCACTGCGCCCTCGGGTACTGGCAAACTGCACAAGCTTGGCAGGGCATTTAAGGAGCAACGTCATTTGAGTTCTTCCACGGGACCTCCACCGTTCGCGCTGATCCCCGGAACAGATGGATTGATGAATAACGGGGGCGCTTTTTCGCTGCCCCGTCATTTTGGCGATGGGTTGCGCTTCGTCTCACCGCTGATCCCGGCTGCATCCAACAGGCGGCATGCCGCTTCCGGTCGCCGGGAAAGCGTTGGTGCTATTGGAACTTGTCAATTTCTGCTGCCCACGCATGGCAGGAAGTCGGCTGAGAATTGGTGGAATGGCCGGCGTTTCCGATTTTGGTGCAAGCCCATCCAGTAAAGGAGGACTGGTCATGTCTACTTTGATTGCAATTGTTTATCCGAGCGAAACCAAAGCCGAAGAGGTGCGTCAGCGCTTGTTCGAAATGCAGAAGGAATACCTGATCAAGGTCGGAGATGCCGTGATTGCGACGAAGAACGACGGTGGCAAGATCAAACTCAATCAATTGGTCAACACCACGGTTGCCGGTGCTGCCTCGGGCAGCTTCTGGGGTTTGCTGATCGGTGTTCTGTTTCTCAATCCGCTTCTGGGTGTGGCGGTCGGCACGGCATCCGGCGCCATCGGCGGCGCTCTCACCGACGTCGGCATCAACGACCCATTCATGAAGGAACTCGCCGCCAATCTTGATCCGGGCAAAGCCGCCTTGTTCGTGCTGATCCAGGAAATGACCGCAGACAAGGTCCTGAAAGAGATATCGGCCCATGGTGGCGTCGTCCTCAAGACCTCTCTTGATGAAACGAAAGAACAGGTGTTGCGCGACGCGTTGCAAAAGGCGGCCGCTGCCAGCTAGTCTACATCGAGCGGGCATGTCGGCGGCGCGCGCATTTGGGCAGAAGGCAGGCGCGCGCCAGGAGGAAGGGCCTCGCCCGGGGAAGTCTCGCACGCAATGCCACTCCCCGTCTTCCTGGCGGAGGTTGGAAGATAGACCAACATCCAGGGGCAAACATGCAGGAAGCAGGCGGCAGTCGCATCATCGGTTCAACGGCAACCGGTATCCTGGTGCTTGCTTTGCTTTATGTCGCGCAATCGATCTTCGCGCCGCTCATCTTTTCTTTGTTCGTCATCGCGCTCGTCTGGCCTTGTCAGGCCGCGTTGCAGCGCTTTCTTCCCAAACTTCTTGCACTTCTGATCACCTTAAGCGTCACTATGATCGCGATCGTCGCCATCGGGTCATCGGTTGCCTGGGGGTTTGGCAGGCTGGCGCAATGGCTCTTCGTCAACGCCGACCGTTTCCAGGCCATCTACGTTAACTGGACAAGCTGGCTGGAAGAGCACGGCCTGGCCGTCGCAGGGCCCCTGGCCGACCGTTTTGATGTTGCCTGGCTGGTGGGTTTTGTCCAAGGGATGGCTGGACGGCTAAACAGCTTTGCCGGTTTTGCGGTTCTGGTCTTCATCTTCATCATGCTGGGCCTGCTCG
This sequence comes from Rhizobium sp. R711, assembly GCF_002211365.1. GTDB lineage: Bacteria > Pseudomonadota > Alphaproteobacteria > Rhizobiales > Rhizobiaceae > Rhizobium. The sequence goes on from NZ_LOKZ01000002.1 coordinate 52,517, forward strand.
AAGTGGAAGACTTCACTAAACGTCTCGTCGTTCCCGCAGCACAACCTTACGGAACGCGCATCCTGGTGGCCAATCGAATGCTTGGCGCAAAATTGCGCCGCTTCATGATCGTTCGCACCTTTGCGAGTATCCTCACCGGGTTGGTGGTCTGGCTCTTTGCGCTGGGTGCCGGGCTCGAACTTGCAGCAGCATGGGGAGCGATCGCGTTTGCGCTCAACTACATCCCTTTTCTCGGGCCCTTCGTTGCGACAGCGCTTCCGACCCTGTTTGCCATTGCTCAATTCGAAGCATGGCAAACCGCCGTCGTCATTTTCACCAGCCTCAACTTCATCCAGTTCATCATCGGTAGCTACCTGGAGCCGCGGTTGACCGGGGCGTCGCTGGCAATATCTCCGTTTGCCGTCATTTTTTCGGTGTTTTTCTGGAGTTTCATGTGGGGCATTTCGGGTGCCTTCATCGGTGTGCCGATCCTTATCGCATTCATTGTGTATTGCGCCGGTACGCCGTCTGCAATGTGGATTGCGGCGCTGCTGTCGGGCAGTTCAAGGGCGGAAGCGCATGGGCCATAGGCTCAGAAGCAAAACGGCGCCACACGGGTACAAAACGACAACATGCGGCCACTCTATAGCGACCTTCTTTACCGATCGTGCATCTGACGGTTGAGGAAAGCGGCCGGACCGGCTAAATTGCCGGCGGGAGGAATACTGATGCCCGAGGCGGCTTGCCGAATATCCGGACGAGTGCTGGAGATTTCGCATCCACCATGACCGGGCATTCCCCTGAAACGTAGACATCAGTTCGCTTGCATCATTCAGACGTCACCTTGTTTCGCTCCCGGGCCTAAGAGGAAAGCACGAATGAACTGCCTATTCTTTTCCGTCGCGTTACCGAGCCGTTTTTTTTGCGGCAGCCCCGGCCCACGGCATCCCGCTCCATGGGATCGTTTCGTTTCGATGCACCCAAACACAAAGCCGTCCGGCACTTTCTCCCGAAACGGAATTCTCTCAAAGCCACGCATGAGGGGCGACAATAAGGGCGGTTCTTCTACAGGTAGCGACACGGCCTCGCCTGCGGCCCACAAGAGGTGACGTGATGATGGAAGGCGTCACCAACCATGTCAGGGCATCCGGAAGCCAGCCCAGTAGCGGGAGCCTCGCAAACCTTGACCGCAATGCCGTTGCGCCAATCTCTCTTAACGGAAGGGCATCATCCTTGCCCTCATTCGAATTTTCGACCGTTGGCCTGCCGCGAGCCGACCAGTTCGCGATGTGGCGCGACAGTTTCGCGCCGATGCTCGAGCTTTCCGATATCGACCCGATGACGGCGAATTTCAAAGGCCGACAGAAACTTTGGGATCTTGGCAGTCTTGTGTTTGCCGAAATCTCAACGGATCGTCTGGCCTTTTCAAGCCTGCCGGGACATGTACGGCGCGACCCCGTCGACCACTTCACCATGACGGTCCTATTGGCCGGACAGACGCGCACCGATGCGCTAAAGACCGCGTTTACCGCGGGTCCGGGAGAGGTCCAGGTCCACTCGCTCGGTCGATCCTTCAATGGCGTTGTCGACAACAGCGAGATGCTCATGCTGTTTGTTCCGCGTGATCTTTCGCTAGAGACGTCGGCCACGCTCGGCTCAGCAGAATTCTCCACGCTTGGGACCGGCATGGGGCGACTGTTTTCGGATTATCTCGCTGACGTCGCCAATCGACTGCCGATGCTCACTCGGGCCGACCTTCCCGGGCTTGCAGCAGCCACGCGCGCAATGATCCTTGCCTGCGTACAGCCATCGGCCGATCATATCGAAGCCGCCGAAGCGCCGATTGCCAATGTGCTTCTCGAAAAGGCCCGTCAACTGGTACACACGCGGCTGCTCGACCCCAAACTCGGGAGTGAGCTGGTAAGAAAGGAGCTCGGCATCTCTCGCACGCGGCTCTACAACCTGTTCGAGCCCTTCGGTGGCGTGATGCACTATATTCAGCACCGTCGTCTGCTCAGCGCCTACGCTGCGTTGACTGACCCGAACGACCGGCGTCTTATCTTTCAGATTGCCGAAGAACGCGGGTTCAGCGACGGCGCCGAGTTCGGCCGCGCGTTCAAGCGAGCGTTCGGCTACAGCCCGAGCGAGGTGAGGAACCGAGGAGGCGGCGGCATTCCCGTTCGCCCGGAACTCGACGATTGCCCATCGCAGCAGCGCCTTGGCGTGCTCCTCAGACGTCTCCAGGGATGACGAGGCGCGCCTTTGAGCGGGCACTCGCCATCTTGTAAACAAAACTCAGCGCACAAGAAAGCCAAGCGCGGCTGCGTTAGCCAGATCGATAAAGAATGCCGAAACGAGCGGCAGGATGATGAATGCGACCGTTGCAGCACCATGGATCTTGGTCACGGCGGTCATGTTGGCGATCGCGGTCGGCGTTGCACCCAAGGAGACGCCGCAAAAACCCGCAGAAATCACGGCGGCTTCATAAGTGCGCCCCATTGCCGGAAACACCACGAACAGGATGTAGGCCACTGCGACGATCGTCTGGATCGCCAACACGATGGCGAGCGCCGGACCAAGCCCACTGAGGCCCCACAACTGCATGCTCATCAACGACATTGCCAAAAACACGTTTAAGGACAGCTCCGATATCAGCGAGAGCGCACGGGTGCGCGTCGGCCAGGGCAATTTCGGGACGACGAAGGGTACGGTGTTGGTCATCACAATTGCAACGAGCAAGCAGACGACAAACAGCGGAAGATTGATGCCAGCCTCGACGATAATCTCATGCAAGGCATATCCCAAGAGGATGGCAATGTTGGTGACCAGCAGGGTTCGCAGCAGGCTGACATAACTGACATCATCGTGATGGCTGCTTGTCGCTGCCCGCGAGACGCCGATCGTCAGTTCCTCGCTGGTGCGACCGCTCAGTCGATGACGCTTGATCAGAAAGTGTGCAATCGGCCCCCCGACCAGGCTGGCGATGACGAGACCGAGTGTGGCGCTAGCAATGCCGACCTCAAGCGCGTTCGCCAAGCCGAAACGGTTGCTTATGATCGGAGCCCAGGCAATGGTCGTACCGTGTCCCCCGATCAGCGAGGTCGACCCGAGCAATATCGCAGTACCTGGCGCAAGACCAAGGATCTCGCTGGTCAAAATGGCAACGAGGTTCTGGATGACGAGGAAGACCAAGGTCAGGCTGAGTAGGATGAGGAAGGGCTTTCCTCCTGCCATCAGATCGGACAACCTGGCATTCAGCCCGACGCCCGTGAAGAAATAGAGAAGCAGCATGTCGCGCGCAGCAAGCGTGAAGCTGATTTCAACGTTCAGGAACTCGTAGGCAAGCAGGGTCGCCAACGCTGCCACAATACCGCCAGAGACCGCTTCGGGTATGTTCCAGTGCGCAAGGATCGGAATCGAACGATTGAGGTTGGCGCCTGCAAAGAAGACGAGTATTGCGATGGTAAAGGACAGCAGTCCCGGGACCTCGATCGCCGACATATGTCACCCCTTCTGATGCCGTCGCCTGGCGCCTTTGCGGTTGCGCATCACCTTGACATGCGAGCTGGATTTGGGCCAGCGCAAATGGCCAGCGTTGACCTCGGACGCCGCGAGGCGGTGGTTGTAATCGCTTGCGGATCAACGGTGCGGTCCCCCCGGGACCTTTGACAGATTATCTGGATGCTTCGATCACGGAATGGGGTCAAGGCAAGCCGCATTACGACCAGCCCGAAGGGGAGCGCCCGTTGCGATCGGTTAACGATCGTTCCGACCGGATCAAGGTGCGCGTACGCACGACTCAAACGCGCCCGCCGACCTTGCCAGCCAAATCCTGAAGAAAGTCTAAAGGACGGATGTCATAGAAGTCCAGCGATCAGGATCGCAACGCGCGGTGATGCCAGGTGCAATGCCGAGCGGTCAACCTCTCGAGGGCATCTGCTCAGATACTGGGAACAAACTTGGGCACAATTCATTTCTCTTTGAGCAGAGAGGAGAAACGACATGACGTACGACCCCAATGATCCCGTCCGCAACCCCAGCCTGGAACCAGACCTGCGCACGACGCCCCGTCGCCGCCATTCGAATAGCTGGATTGGGTGGGTTGCCGCGATCGCAGTGATACTCATTGCGGCCTTTGCGCTCACGCAATGGTTTGGCCGGCCGGACACTGACCCCAACCCGACCGCTTCGACGACGCAATCTCAGCCGATGAAGCCGCCGGTTGCACCTGCTGCACCGTCCAGCGAGCCGGCAACGCCAGCCCCGGCCAACCCTTCGACGAGCGGCACGCCCCAGCAGTAGGCACGTTGACAAAGCGGGAGACCCTCTCTGGAGAGACTCCCGCTTTTTGGAGTCTGGCTTGTCGCTGCGAGACGTTCGCAGCGCATTTTGCCAAGAACAACCACTGTCCAAGGGTAGGCAGGCGCGTGGACAAACCGCGTTTGCGCAGCAATCGCCCTGAGACGCGCGCAAATTGCGATGCGCATGCTTGACGAAATCCGATCACTTCAGTTCGATGGCGCCGAAACAGGCGAACTCGATCATGACAGCCCTTGCAACCGGATGCATTGTCGCACTGCTGTTGGCATGCGCAGCTTTACTTGGCGCGCGCATCAGCCGGCGTCTGCCTGACCATCACCTGTCCGCAGACTCCAAGGAAGCCATCAAGCTCGCAACCGCCGTTGTCGGTACCTTGTCAGCACTTGCGCTCGGCTTTTTGGTTGCATCGGCCAAGACGACCTTCGATGATGCAGAAACGGAACTGAAGACATCGGCTGCTCGGCTCGTTCTGCTTGACCGCGTCCTGGCGCAGTATGGTCCCGAAACGGCAGAGGCGCGCAAGAAACTTGCCGAACTCGTCGAGGCTCGCATTGAGCAGAGCTGGGGAGGTATTGCCGGCCAAGTCATCGCAACGACAGCGACCAATGACCTCGGCATCGAACCGGTCCAGACGATCGTGCGGGCGCTAATTCCCGAGGACAGTGTCCACCGCCTGCTCAAGATGCGCGCGCTGGAAGTCAGCGGCGACATAGCGGAGGCCCACTGGCTGGTTCTCGAGACCGGAAACGAGGGGCTGCCAACAGCCTTCCTGGTGGTGCTGACATTCTGGCTGATCGTGATCTTCCTGACGTTCGGCCTTCTGTCGCCTCAAAACGGCACGGTCATATCGATCGTTATCGTGTGTGCGATATCGGTTGGAGGTGCGATCTTCATCGTCATCGATATGGCTCACCCCTACGGCGGCCTGATCTACGTGTCGGATGAACCTTTGCGTGTCGCCCTATCGCGTATGGGGCGCCCGTAAGGGCAGCCCCCTTGAGCAACCCAGGGCCCGCGCGCCGATCAGTGCGTCGCCGCGCGCTTCCTCGATGTCGCGAGAATGTAGTCGTCCGCAATATCGGCGATCGCCATGGCTATTTCGCTCGACGAGAAACCGACGAGTTTTTCCCCCTGGATGATCAGATATACGGCTTCCTCAATTTTTTCCCGGCAGGCCGAAAGTCTGTCGGCGTGATTGATCATGATCGGACGTAGTTCCATGGCCCTTGTCTCCGGTCGATACGGCACACGTTGTTGATGTGCGTTGAATGCTGATGTTGGTTAAGCAGCGCACCTGTTCGTGACACCGAGACGCTGTCGAATGACATCCCACCCGTCGATCACTCAGCAGAAAGGCGTTGCGGCCCATTGTCTCCACAGGAGCCGGGGTCGCTGAGGCTTCAACTTAACCGTGCCTAAACCATAGTCATGGAAATCGGGAATGGCTTGTGAAATAGACGTGACACCACCATAAATGGATCTGGCAAAATATATACCGCCACAGGTCGGTAATGGGGTCAGGTCAATATTGCTATTTTGACATATCGGACTTGGCTGGCATTTCACAGGTTTGGGAAATTCGCAACAGGATAGAAAAAGGGAGTGATCTATGTGATTCATTTGTTGAAAAAAATTACTCTCGGTTGTATTTTATTCGAAAGTCGTCATATTGCCAGTCTGACACGAGGAAACGGGGGAAGCCATGAAGGCCAAGACTCCAAATGCTATCGATGCTTACGTGGGCGAGCGGGTGAGATTGCGGCGCAAACTACTTGGCATGAGCCAGGTTAGCCTTTCGGAATCGCTGGGCATTACCTTTCAACAACTCCAGAAGTACGAAAAAGGCGTGAACCGCATAGGCGCGTCTCGCCTGCAACGCATTGCAGAAGTCCTTGGTGTGCCCATTGGTTTCTTTTTCGATGAGGAAACCTCCCAAGCAGCCGGCCTGCGCTTGAGTGCCGATACCGATGAGGTCGCGCATTTCATCGCGTCGAAAGAGGGACTGGCGCTGACACGGGCTTTCATTGCGATCGAAGATCCGAACATCAGGCGAAAGCTGCTTGCACTTGCACGCAGCCTTGGCTCCACCCACTCCGGGGCCGACGACTACGAGCGTTGGGATCATGCGGCCGAAACACGAGGATAGCAGGTGCTGCATCTCCAGACATTTGGCGAACTGCGTCTGAAGGACGAGGCAGGCAGGGTTGTGGGTTATCCCGCCAAGGCGCTGTTGACCATGGCCTACCTCTTCACGTGCAAGGGTCACGCGCTTACCCGCCAGGAGGTGGCAGCATTTCTATGGTCGGATGCCGAGCCCGATCAGGCAGGCCTCAATCTGCGAAAGCTGATTTCCCGCATCCGCCAGATCGATGACAGCGACACCGCGCCGCTGCAAATCACCGCAGCATCAGTGGCACTGCGCGCCCACCGCCTCACCGTCGATGTGCAGATCCTGGATCAGCCGGGGCGGGCGATGAAGGGGCTGAAAGCGTGCAGCGATCTGCTTCAGCGCGATTTTGCCGGCAATGTCAGATCGGCAAGCAAGGCGATCGACAACTGGATTGCACGGGAGCAGCGAACCCATCGGGTCAAATTGCGGCAGATACTTATCGAGACCGCGCGATCTGCCCGGTGCGCAGATGACCACCGGACCGTGTCCGGAGCGGCCCTGCACCTCCTGGAGCAGGATCCGACTGATGAGCCGATTCGCGCGATCCTACGCGGGCTGCCGGGCGTCGCCGGTCCGGGCGTTCTGCCTGTCAAAGGCGAAACTGCGAACAATGGGACGCCTGCTCAAATCCTGGAGCAGGAGCCAGGGCCCGGTTCGGCCCTGCCGCGACTGGTGTTGCTTCCGCCCACCTCGCAAGGTGGTGTCGCGGGGCTGTCGCTTGCCGCAGCGCTGATCGAGGACGTCACGATAGAGTTGTGTGCCTTACGCAACGTTTCCATCGTCGCCCCACACACCGCAGAGCAGATCCGACGGGATTCTGACAAGGCGGCCGCCATCGCTCGCCACTCGATTTCCTATCTCCTCGACACCAGACTTTCCGACGAAGGCCTCTATGCCCAACTTGTCTATTTCCCGACCGACGAAATCATCTGGGCGACGCGTTTTCCAATGACTGCGGCAACGCTGCCGACCCAGCGGCGGCTCATTGCCTTGAACCTATCGTCATCTGTCGTGGATCAGCTTGCCAGGCGTGAGCAAGCCCGGCTTAGTCTGGAGGCCAACCCGCAGGCCTATCACGCCTATCTTGTCGGTGCGAGCCTGATGGGCAAACTGACGCTGCCGCACATTCGCAGGGCAAGAGCGGCCTTCAAGGAGGCTCTAAGATATAATCATGACTTTTCGCCGGCGTTCACCGGCCTTGCACGCACCTATACCAGCGAGTGGCTGGTGACGGCCCAGGGCAACGGGGAATTGTTGGGCCTTGCCGAGCAGAATGCCTTGAAGGCGATAGAGCGGGATGAGGGTTTCGCCGGCGGTCATCGGGAACTTGGCGTAACAAAGCTCTACCTCGGCGACGTCGACGAGAGCGTGTCTGCACTCAGCCATGCGGAAGAGTTGAGCCCGCATTTTGCCGACGTCATCTACAGCCATGCCGACACACTGGTTCATGCCTCACGTCCCAAGGAAGCATTGGCAAAGATCCAGAAGGCGATGTCTCTCAACCCCATATCGCCGGACAGCTATCTTTGGTGTGCCGCCGGCGCGAGCTATTTCCTTCAGCAGTACGACGACGCCATGGCCTATGTGGAGGCCATGAAGGACAAAGCGCCCGCTTACCGGATTGCCGCTGCGAGCTGCGCCATGATCGGCGACCGCAGGCGCGCACAGTTCTATCGCCAGCGTGCGGAAACACTGAACCCTGTCTTCGACCTGGAAAAATGGCTCTCCGTCGTTCCCATGAAGGAGCAATGGCAGAAGGATCTCTATAAAGAAGGGCTTTTGAAAGCTGGATTTTGACACCCACGAAAGGAAACGTCATGTCAGGAGCAGTCGTATTTGGCGTCGAAGGGGACGCAAACCTTTGGGTCGCAGACCTCAAAGCGGGGACCGTCAAGCAACTCGCGCCCGCCGGTGAACTGGCAAGGATCGCGGACCTGCGCAAGGCCGGCGCCACCGTCGTCAAGAAGGTGGACTTCGCGATCGCAGTCTCTACGGCGAAGGCAGCGTTCTCCGGTCACTTCGAGCCGCACCCTGACCATCATTGAGCCGTCCCTCTATTCCGATCGAACAATCCCGCCCTCGGAAACCCTTGCCCGAACCGCATCCTTGCTGGCGGATTTCGGCATCACGCGGGTGGCCCGGCATACGGGCCTGGACAACATCGGGATCCCGGTGTGGTGTGCTTACGTGCCGAATGGGCAATCGAGTGCGATCGCCCAGGGCAAGGGGCTGACCGACGACGACGCAAAGGCTTCGGCCGTCATGGAAGCACTGGAGCGCGTGGTGGCCAACCGCCCGGTCGTTGCGACGTTGCGCGCGTCTGCAACGGATCTGCAGGCGGCGGGCTCCCCTTTCAATACCCTTTCCTGCCTGATTGGCCACCTGCAGGAGGATATCGGGGCAGACGAGCCGATCGACTGGGCGCGCGGCAAGGACCTCCTGACCGACCAGGAGATTTATGTCCCCTTCGAGGCAGCGCTTTTGGACATGACGCGACGCAACCGCTTTTGGATGTCTTCTGATGGTCTCGCCTCCGGCAATACGCAGGAGGAGGCCGTTTTGCACGGGATGCTTGAGCGTATCGAACGCGACGCCTACTGCCTTTGGCAGATTGGCAGTGAAGAGGATCGTCTTGGACGCTGTATCGATCCACTTGGCTTTAACGACCCGCTTGTGGGCGAACTTGTTCGAAAGATCAAGGCGGCCGGGCTCGTGATGCGCATCTTCGATATGACAAGCGACATAGCTGTCCCCTGCTTTACAGCGATCCTTGGGCCCGCAAGGCGAGACAGGCAAAACACCCGCTTTGTCGAAGTGACGGGAGGCAGCGGCGCACATCTCTCACCTGTGCGAGCGGCTATTCGGGCAATAACCGAGGCTGTTCAATCCAGGGTCACGTACATCAGCGGCGCCCGCGACGACGTGTCGCCGGAAGCCTTTCATAGGCCCGTGCCGGCGGAAACCTTGCGCGCCCTCGACGCCCTGCCGCTCGCGCCCACGAATATCGTGCCCCTAGAGCGGCATGGCGTCAGATCCCAGATCGAGCGGATCCTTCATACATTGCGGGAGCGACAGATTGGCTCGGTCATCGCGCTGCCGCTCAGCGATCCGCGCCTTCCCTTTCACGTTGTCAAAATATTCGTTCCGGATCTCGAAAACCCAGAAGGGGCGCGCGCCCGCCGTTTCGGCGCCCGTGCCATTGCAAGGGCGCTATTCTCGTGAAGGTCGTCTTTGTCGGGCCAAGCCTGCCGGATGCAGCTCGATTTGTCGGCGACGAGGTCACCCTATGCCCGCCGGCCGTTCGAGGCGATGTTATAGCTGCTGTCAATGCGGGCGCACGCGTCATCGGCATCATCGATGGTGGTTTCGAATACATCGCACCGGTGTGGCACAAGGAAATCCTTTATGCGCTGTCGCAAAACGTAAACGTCTTCGGCGCCGCAAGCATGGGCGCGCTGCGGGCGGCCGAGTGTCGGGTTTTCGGGATGGTCGGTGTCGGTCGGATCTACTGCGACTACGCGTCTGGCGTGACAATCGACGATTCCGATGTTGCATTGCTGCATGGCCCGGCCGAGCTTGGATATAAGGCGCTGACGATCCCTCTGGTCAATGTCAGGGCGACCCTTGATGAGCTTGAGCGTCGTCAGGCCTTGACGCGGGAGCTTTGCAGGGGCCTCGAGGCGGCCGCGGCCAATCTTTTCTTCAAGGCACGGACATGGCCAGCAATCGTTGCAAGCGTCGATGCTCCCGAGACCGAAAGACAGCGATTGCTGTCACTGCTTCGCGCGAGCGAGGTCGATCAGAAGCGGGCAGACGCTCTCGCCCTGGTCGAAGCGGTTCGGGCGGCAAACGACCCTCATCCTGCTGGCATGACATGGCAACTCAACAAGACATTTATTATGCCGGAAAAGCTGTAATTTATCGTCCACCGCATCAAATGCAACAATAAGATGTGTCACGGGTTTTTCACGGGCCTTTTGCGCGTATGCTGAATATTCTTTGCGCCGTTCGAGGGAGAACAGAAATGAGTTCAGCATTGGCAAACAGACCGATCGACCTGGGCAACAGTGAGCGATCGTCAGACGATCTGGAAGAACTCGTCGCACTGGCGCGCATGATCGCCTACGCAAAATACGTGGCCGAAGACGTCGACCTGGTAGGCGCGATGCACTGTCTTGGAATGGCGCTGAATGAAGTTCTGCGTGAAATTGGGGAGGGTCCGCACGAGGGTCTGGCGGACGTGCTTTCGTCTAGAGGGGCGACGTGTCTGAACTGAGGTTGTTGAGGGGAGTGCGGCGATAGGCCGGCGTCATGCGCCGGCCTATTTCAACGTCTTGGAATAGACACACAGCTTCTCGGAATGCTGATAGTCATTGCTCCTATAGTATTCCGCAACGCCGCCGGTACTGCGTGAGACGAGCCACACGTGCACGTAGCCCATGATGCGAGCTTCCGCTTCCAAACGGTTCAACAGGCACGATCCGATTCCTGAGCGCTGGTGCTGTGGCCGTATCGCTATTTCGGCGACATGTATCCCTCGCCCCATCACGGAGGTATGCGGCAGGCCAAAGGCGAAGCCAACGGGCCTTTGCGCCTCGAACGCTGCCACGGCCAGGCACATCGGTGTCGTTGTCAACTCGTCGATGCGCGAGACCGCGTTCTGGACCGACCACTCTTCGTGCCAAGGTGACTTGGCGTAGGCTTCAACGATGATGTCTGCGTTTTCGAGCGCTTCATCCCGGGTCATGCGTCTATACATGATTGCCATTCACGTCACTGTCACCACAACCACGCATGATACGCTTCGTGGCGCCTTCCTGTTCACTCTACCCCGTCACGTTTAAAGCACAGGCCTGACGCGCCGTGTCGTGACTTCACCGTGACACGCGTGGCGCGTGCATGATGGAATTGACATGACAGGTATTTTTCCATTTTTCTTTTTGCGTATACACGCTGCGGTTAAGGTCGCCTGCGATTGCGAGCCGCGATCTCGCGCTCGCCGCTTGACACCAAACAAAAGTGACTTAATCTATTTTCAGCCGAGATCCTCTCTGTGGAGGCAGGGAGGCTCGGCCTGGATCCTGATCAGGGAGGATAGGGTGAGGAAAACGGCAATTACGCTTGCGCTTGCTGCGAGCTCGATGTTCACACTTCCGCAGCAAAGCATCGCTCAAGACACCATCACCGGTGACATTGTCGGAAGGCCCGACGCGCCAAACAAGATGGTTTTCCGAATGACCACGGATGGCCCGCGCAACAACGAACCGGCCTATGCGCAAGGTTATAGCAAGCTCTTCAACGATTTCATCGCCAAACGCCCCGACTGGCAGATCGAGCTGCAGATGATGTCGGGAGACATCGGGCAGGAGCAGGCACGCATGCTGGAGCAGGCCAAGTCAGGCTCGGCGCCAGATTGTGCAGCGGTCGATTCCTTCGTTCTGACACTGTTTAAGAAAGCAGGCGTACTTCAGTCCTTCTCGCCCTACTTCAGCAAGGATGAGATCGCTCAACTCTTTCCGTTTATCCGCGACGGCATCACTGGCGCCGACGGCAACATCTATGCCTGGTGGTGGTCGACGGATTTGCGTGTCCTTTATCGCAACAAGGACATCGTTGCGGATGCTCCCAAGACATGGGATGACTTGAAGAAGGCGGCATTGTCGTCTGTCGAGCACGGTATGGAAGGTGTTCTGTTTAACGGCAGCCGCTATGAAGGAACGACTTTCGACTGGCTTGCGAATTTCTGGGCGCAGGGCGGCAAACTGGTCGACGACGAGGGCAAGCCAATCTTCGGTGAAGGCGAAAACCGGGAGAAATTCATCAAGGCCGTCAACTTTTATCGCGACCTCGTCGAGTCCGGGGCAGCGCCGAAGCGCGTGGCAACGATCGGCAATTACGACGACTTCAATGCCGCCGCCGCAGCCGGCACCACTGCGCTTTTCATCGGCGGCAACTGGCAATATGCACAGCTGAAGACGGCACTCGATCCGGACGACTTTGCCAAGTGGAGCTTCTCGCCACTTCCAGGACCGACAGCGGATCAGCGCTCGACCGGCACTGGAGGCTGGACGGTCGCCGCCTTCAGCAAGGATCCCGCCAAGGTCAAGGTATGCGCCGATCTGGCGCGGGAGGTCTATATGGGCCCCGCCAACGCACTGCAGCAGCAGCTTCCCACACGTGCTGACCTCTACGACAAGTACCAGGTGTTTTCGAGCGATGCCAACAAGACCTTCGCTGCAGCCCTAAAAGACGGCCAGGCAAGGCCCGGCGCTCCCGTCTATCCCGAGATTTCGAACCAGATCCAGATCATGATGGGCAAGGTGCTGACCGGCACGCAGGCCACAGAGGCTGCGGTCGACGAGGCCTTCAGCGCTTCGCTCAGCGCCTTCAAACGGAGCTGAGTGATCGATGGCGGCGCAAAGTCCCTCTTTTGCGCCGCCGGCCCCGACTGAGATTTTTCGTTTGAGGACCAGTGGACGATGATGAACGCAAGCATTGCAGCCGAGCGTCCGCAAAGGCTGGGCGTCAGGGCCATTCGCCAGCACAATCCATCGCCCCTGCCGTGGCTCCTTCCCCTCATTTTCACGCTGGGCGTCTTTTATCTCTATCCGCTGCTCGACGTATTGCGCCTTGCCTTCACCAATGCTTCGCTTGTCGGCGCCGCTCAGCAATACACGCTGCAAACAATCATTCGTACGCTGTCAAAACCCGAGCTTCCGCAAATCATCTGGGTCACCTTCGTGTTCACGGCGTCGAGCGTCATTGCGCAACAGGTCCTCGGTTTCTTCATTGCCCAGGTCGTGGTGCGTAGCGAAAATCGTCGCCTGTTTGGATCAACCATCGTGCGCACCACTGCGCTGGTCGCATGGGTTGTTCCCGGCATTGCCGGTGGCATCATCTGGAAAATGCTGTTCAACGAAGCGCCCTTCGGTGGCTTGAACAGCCTGCTACGGATGCTCGGGGCCGCCCCGGTGCAGTGGCTTTCCGATCCCGCCATGGTCATGTGGTCCGTCGTGATCTCCAATGTATGGCGCGGAACTGCCTTTTCGATGGTTGTCATGTACGCCGCCATTAAGGCGATCGATCCCGAGCTCTACGAGGCGGCCGAGATGGACGGCGCCAATGCCCGCCAGCGCATGATCTATATCACCCTGCCGCAACTGCGCACTGCGATCCTCGTCAACATGATCCTGATCACGATCCAGACACTGAACACGTTCGATGCCATCATCGCGCTTTCCGGCGGCGGGCCGGGCCGGGCGAGCGAGGTGCTGTCGCTTTACACGTTCAATGTGGTGTTTCGTAACTACGATCTTGCGGCAGGTGCCGTCCTGTCGATCCTGATGCTCGTCATCAGCCTTGGCCTTGCTCTTGCCTATGCGCGCTTCCTTCCACGAGGCGAGCCGGCATGAGAACATCAAGACAAGATCGGCTCGGCGATATCTTCAGCTACATCTTTCTGGCTGTCACGTTTCTGTTTTTTGCCTGGCCATTGCTCTGGCTTCTTTCATTGGCGCTCAGGACGCGCAAGGAGGTCTTTCTCGGCGTCAGCCGGTTCATTCCAAAGACACCGACGCTCGACAATTTCTCAGCGATCCTGTCCTCCGAAAAATTTGCCGGATACCTCTGGAATGCCCTGATCCTGTCCACATCAAGCGCCATCGGCTGCCTGGCCGTGGCCCTGCCGGCGGCCTACGCCTTTTCGCGTTTGCCGTTTCGCGCGAAAGGCCCATGGATGATGGTCCTGCTCGCTTTCCAGATGATCTCACCGCTCGTCATCATGGTGCCGCTTTATCGCTACATGGCGGCGATCGGCCTGACAGATAGCCACTTCGGCGCCGCTATGGTCTATATTGCACTTGCAGTGCCGATGGTGACCTGGATCCTGAAGGGCTTCGTCGACGGCATTCCCCGCAGCCTCGACGAGGCGGCGCTCATCGATGGGTGCAGCCATTTTGCTGTTTTCTGGCGGATCATACTGCCGCTATCGACACCGGGTATCGCATCCGCCTTCATCATTACCGTGATTGCGGGCTGGTCGCAGTTCCTCGTTCCCTTCCTGCTTATCAGCAAGGAATCCCTGATGCCGATCGGTGTCGGCATCTTTCAGTACGCCGGAACACAGAACGATTCGTCCATTCAACTCCTGGCCGCGGCCTGCCTGGTATCGGTTCTTCCGGCAATTGTAGCCTTCCTATCCCTTCAACGGCTCATCCTCGGTGCGATGACGGCCGGTGCCGTCAAGGGATGACTTTGTTTCAACTCGCAGGATCTTGTTATGACGCTTACGCTCCACCAACGCCTTGAACGCCTCCGTGTCCGTACCGCAGAGCTCGAATATTGGCGCTCGCGTGAAACCGTTGAGATCGATGGCTGGACGTTCGACGATGAGCCGATTGCGATCGGAGCACCCTGGCCGCGCAGTGACGGCATCGTTCGCTTTGCAGCGTTTGCCAGACTGCCCGATCACTGGCCCCTGGACGATGCCCGTCTGTCGCTCGATCTTGGCGGTGAAAGCCTGATCGCGATCACCGACGAGGCCGGGAACGAAAAGCGGCTTGGCCTTGATCCTTATCACCGCGAATTCCCCCTCGCCTCCCGAACAATCGCGATCGCGTCGGAGACGGTCGCACGCTTGCCGTTCGGGGAGCCGGTACGCGGCCCGAAACTGGAGCGGGCCTTGCTGATCTGGCTCGATACGGCAGTCGACAATCTCTGGCTGCTTCTGCGTCAAGTCTGCGAGGCCATCGATAGCCTCAAACAGCACGAGGTTGTTCCGCACCTCCTCGATATCGCTGAGGAGACGATGCGCAGCCTTGAATGGCCCTCGTCAACCACAGCCTACGTGGCGCGCACCGCGACCTCCCCGATGCAGCAGAAGATCTGGCAGCTGCCACCGCTGGAAGCCTCGCCGGAAGGCCTCAATCAGGCCGAACGCGCCAGCGTGATCGAGGCTTACGAGACGCTCATTGAGCAGTTGAAGAAACTGCGTGAACGATATCCGCCCGAGGGGGAAATTGCGCTGACCGGCCACGCGCACATCGATCTCGCGTGGCTGTGGCCCTATGGCGAAACCCGGCGGAAGATGCGCCGCACCTTTCATACCGCACTTTCCCTCATGGAACAGTCGCCCGATTTCCGCTTCAACCAGTCGACTGCGCACTATTACGCACAGATCGCACAGGACGATCCAGCACTTCTTGAGCGGATTGTCGAGCGCGCGCGGCACGGGCAATGGGAAACGATCGGTGGCATGTGGGTCGAGCCCGATACGAACATGCCGACCGGCGAAAGCCTCAGCCGTCAAATCCTCTACGGACAACGCTACTTCGAGAAGACGTTTGGCGTTCGCCACAGTGTCTGCTGGCTGCCGGATTGCTTCGGCTTCTCCGGCGCCCTTCCCCAGCTGCTGCGCCAGGGCGGAATGAACAGCTTCTTCACGATCAAGGTCAATTGGTCGGAGACCAACAAATTTCCCTCCGATCTCTTCTGGTGGGAGGGTCTCGACGGGAGCCGGGTTCTTACCCACACCTTCGACAATCCCATGCACGGCTATAATGGCTTCGTGCGCCCGGATTGCTTCGTACCAACCTGGCGAAATTTCAAGGACAAGGACAAGCATGACACGACCCTGCTTGCAGTAGGGTATGGGGATGGCGGCGGCGGCGTCACGCCTGAGATGATTGTGCGCGAGGAACAGCTGCGCGTATTTCCCACCTTGCCAAAGGCACGCTGGAGCAAGGTGCATGACTTCTTCAAGGGCGCGCATGAGCGTGCGAAAGAAAAAGATCTGGCAACCTGGCGCGGCGAGATCTATCTCGAGCTGCATCGCGCGACCCTGACCAGCCAGAGCGTCGTAAAGCGGCTGCATCGCAAGGCCGAGCGTAGCCTGATTACGGCCGAGACCCTGTCTGGGCTGGCGCATCTGATGGGTGCCAAACAGCCGAGGTCGATGGAGCCCGAGTGGCGGGTCGTCTTGAAAAATGAATTCCATGACATTCTGCCGGGCTCATCGATCGCAGAAGTCTACGTCGACGCCGCCAACGAACTCGAGGCCGTCATTTCCGCAGGCAAGACGGCACAGAACAAGGCCATGGAGGAAATCACAGCACAATTGCCGGCCGGGAGCGGCGACAACCTCCTTGTCGTCAACCCGTCACTGTCTGCACGCCCGCTGCGGTTGACGCTTCCCGACGGAAGAAAGGTCTCCTGCGAAACAGCGATCGCCCCGCTCGGCATAGCCGTCGTCAGCCCCCAGGCGCTGCTGCCTGCTTCCGGTCTTGCCGTCAGCACCGGGCACTTGGAAAACGCCGTATTGAAAGTCACTCTGGCCAAAAATGGGTCGATCGCAAGCCTCGTTCACAAGGCGACCGGTCGCGAAGCGCTTGAGGGCGGTGGCAATCGCCTTTTCGTCTATCCCGTAGACAAGCCGCGCAACTGGGATGCCTGGGATGTGGAGGAGGACTACGGCGCGCGCAAAGAAGAAATCACCGCGCTCGACAGCCTCGACGTCATCGAGAACGGACCGCACCGGATAGCGATCAGGATCGTCAGAACCTGGCGGCATTCGCGTATCACACAAGTGCTCTCGCTCGGCGCCAATTCCCGGCGCCTCGACATTGAAACGGAGCTCGATTGGCATGATCGCCGCGCTTTCTTGCGCACCGAGACGAGCGTGGCGGTACGCAATGGGCGCGCAACCTACGAATGCGCCTATGGTGTGGTCGAGCGACCGACGCATTCGAACACATCCTGGGATGCAGCGATGTTCGAAGCGCCTGCCCACCGGTTTGCAGACCTGTCCGAGCCTGGATTCGGCGTTGCCATTCTAAACGACGCGAAATATGGGCATAGCGTGAGAGACAATGTCCTTGGTCTTTCTCTCCTGCGTTCGCCGATTTATCCAGATCCGCTTGCCGACGAAGGTCTGCAGAGTTTCACCTATGCGCTGATGCCCCACGAAGGCACGTGGTATGACGGCGGCGTGCGGGATGAGGCCGAGGACCTCAATCAGCCACTCTTGGCCACCCCGGTTAAAGGGCGCGCAACCGGCAGCTGGCAGCCCCTCGGGATCAGCGGGATCGAGGCTGCACTTTCGGCGATCAAGCCTGCGGAGGAAGGTGATGGGTTGATCGTGCGGGTCTACGAACCGGCGGGCCGTCGCGGAGCATTGGAGCTGAAGCTGCCGTCCAACTGGCGCAACCAGGGCCCCGTCAGCATTCTGGAAGAGCCATTGTCCGATGTGCAGGCGACAGCGCTTAGGCCCTTTGAAGTCAAGAGTTGGCGCCTTTCAAGGGCATGATCAGAGGAATTGTTGGATGGGGCCGTTCGGGCCCGGTTTTCCATTGGCTTCAAACATAAGGTGTCGTTTAAGACTAACTTGAGCAATCAAGACGGGAGATGAAGGTATTGGTGTCGGGCTCGAACACGGAGCAGGCGGCTGCGGCAAACCGGGCCATGATCCTGTCCGCGATCCATCGTGGCGGGCCGATTTCACGCACGGAACTGGCCGAGCAATCGAGGCTGACCAAACAGGCGGTGACGCGGATCGTCGATCGCCTTCTCGATGAAGGCCTGATCATGGAGGCCCGGCGTCGACATGGGCTGAGGGGGCAGCCGGCCATTGAACTGGAGATCGATCCGGACGGCGTTTTTTCGATCGGCGCAAACATTGATCGCGACCATCTGACGATCGTTGCCGTCGACGCCGTCGGCACTGTGCGCGGACGCATCCATCATGAGCGCCGCTTTCTGCTGCCTGACGACTTCGTGGCGCTGATGAGCGAGGCGATATCGTCCTTTCGCCGTCGCAAGATCATTCGAGAAAGCCGGCTCGCCGGCATTGGTCTGGCCATCCCCGATTGGCTCGGCGAGGTGCCGGTGATCGGATTCCCCCCGGAATATCGGCGCTGGAACGGTTATGACGTGCGCGGCGCCCTGGAGGCACTCTCCGATCATCCGGTCTTCATCGATAACGATGCGAACGCCGCAGCCCTTGGCGAGATCGAATACGGCCTAGGCACCGAAATTAACAGTTTCTTCTACATCCTGGCGAACGCCTGCCTCGGCGGCAGCCTGGTGATCGACGGCGTCCGGCACAAGGGGGCCAGTGGGCTCGGTGGGGAAATCGGCTGGCTGCCTGTTGTCTTCGACGAGGGACCTTATGCTGGCACCACCCAACCTCTGGGCGAGATGTTTTCGCTGTTCATTCTCCTGGACTATCTGCAGCGAAACGGGATCAGGGCGACAATGCCGTCCGACCTCCTGGAACTTGACGCGGCCGGCCGCGATCTCGTCAGTGCCTGGTTGCGCAAGGTGAGCATCAAGATCGCGCAAGCTGTGGTCAACATAGGGATGATCGTCGACCCTGAGGGGGTACTGATCGGTGGTCGGTTTCCGGTTCGGCTGATCGACGAGCTTCTGCTTCATGTGCACGAGGAGGTTGCCCGCCTCGGGGCACGGGCTCCATCGCTACACAGGGCGGCAGGATCCGAAGATGCCGCAGCACTCGGCGCGGCGGCCATTGCGCTCGCCCACAGGCTCGGCCTTCCCTCCGCCGAACCTGCCCAGCGGGTCCGAAACCCGCTCGGAGGACATCCTGCTCAGGCGTCGGGCTTGGCGCTGCTCTAGCGCCCAAAATCTGTCGTCGCGGCTATGCTCGCGAGTCCGGTAGCGCCATCGCGTCCAAGGGGCGCAAGGCCGCACCGATCGCAACACCTGCAAAGGGAAACGTGGCGCGTCTGATCTGTTGGATCCAGGGCGCAATCACCAGGTCTCTGATCTTGTCGTTGCGTTCCTGCAACATGCGCGCGACCACCGCATCCAAGACGTCGCCCGGCAGCGAGCCGCCGATAAGGATCGCACCCGGTGCTATGAAGCCTGAAATGGCGAGCACCGCCTCGTGCAGATGCCGGGCAGCGGTCGCAACCCAGCGGCCCTTATCGGCTGAGCAAGCGTCCAGAGATGGCAGTGTTGCAACATCGTTCAGGCTGGCTCCATCAATACCCGAGCGCATGTCGCCGATTTGACCGGCGCGCCCATGGACGCCCCGGAAGACCCTGCCGCCGATCAGGAGACCTGCGCGAACCGAGCAGTCGGTGATGATCATGACCATCCCGCCTTCCGGATTTCCGATACCCAGAGCATATTCGGCCTCGATTGCCGCCTCGGTGTCATCGAGGAAGAAAAGCGCTTCGCCCGTACCGGCCAAAGCGGCTTCCATCTGCTCGGCGGTGATGAAGGCGTCAGGCGATGTTGCGATACCGCACCCGACAAGCTGATCGGGTCCGGCCGTTTTACGAAGATCGGCGAACGCGGCGACGACCTCGTCGGGCGTGATGACGGTCTTTTGACGAACGACCCTGCCCGCGAAGTCCATCAAGACGATTTCACCGTCACGCTTGTTAATCCGGGCGCCGAGCGAATAGCGAGCTTCGCCCCGCAATGAGAATTCGGCGGCAGTATAATGTGCCGTGGTGGTGCGCTTGCTTTCGGCAACGAGCCCGGCCAGAGCGAGCCGGCGGACGATCCCGGTAATGGCCGGTTCGGTCAGTCCAAGCTCCCTGGAAAGCTCCTGGCGTGTCAGTGCGCCGCGGCGCCGAAGCAGCTTGAGGGTGGTGCGTGAATTGTGTTCGGCAATGTCGACCGGACTGATGCCGGGACGACCATCATGTCCAGGCGGCTGCCGGGCTACGCCGGATATCGAATGGCGTCGAAGTGTTTTCAAGCAAGCGATATCCCGTATGCTGTGGCCCGCGGCGGCGATAGATTACGCGAACCGATATGCTATTGCGCAATTTTCCTGCTGCAGCAAGGCGCTGATACGGGTTGATCGGAACTCGACGTCGACGCCAGTCAGGCGGCTGCATCGGGTGTGGCCTGTCTGTCGCAATACTGCGACAGTTGGCGCCCTGCAATCTTCGCCACCACTGCACGCGTCACCGAGCCCGGAATTGCCAAAGCGACGCCTTTGCGCCAAATTGATTGCAGAATTGGTTGGAGGAGCCAATGCGTGAATTCGCTGCGCATGCAGAGCATGTCTACACCTGTACCCAAAGGGATACTGCGGTCGCAAACTCATCCATCGTTGCCTCCTGGCGGCGGTGCATTGCGATGCACAGGCTTGCCCCGGAACAGATGCGCGCACCGCTTCGTGTTTCCGACCTGGAGTTGAAGACCGTCCGGGAAGCCTGCGGGACCCTCATTGCCGACGCAGCGGCCGAACTCGATCGCCTGTTTGCGACGGTGGGCAAGAGCGGTTGTTGCCTCATATTGACCGATCACAACGGCGTGGCACTCGAACGCCGCGGTCTTTCAGGCGAGGACAAGCATTTTCATGCGCTGGGCCTGTGGACCGGCTCCGTGTGGACCGAGGCAAGCATCGGCACCAACGGCATCGGGACGGCGATTGCCGACGAGCGTTCGGTCACCATCCTGAGGGATCAGCATTTCTTCAGTTCGAATATCAGCCTCAGCTGTACCACGGCGCCGATCAGGGATCATCGCGGCCAACTGGCCGCCGCACTCGACATATCGACGTGCCGGGAAGACACGAACGAGGTGACGCTCGCAATCCTCGGCCAGATGGTCCGGGACGCAGCTTTGCGCATTGAAATCAATCTTTTCAGAAGTGCCTTTGCTGGGGCTCGCTTCGTCATGGTCCCGGCTGCCAGCAATCCGGCCGCGGCACTGCTTGCAGTCGACCGGCATGATCTCGTCCTTGGTGCGACCCGTGCCGCACGCCTGGCCCTGCAGCTCGATGATCGGCGAATTTCGGCCGGGCTTCCAGCCACCGATGCCCTTCATGAAGAGAATATTGGCGCGCACGAGGATCTGGTTGATGCAGAACGGGCAGCCCTTGTACGAGCCCTTTCCCGCTCAAGCGGAAATGTGTCGAAGGCTGCCATTGCGCTTGGAATGAGCAGGGCAACACTGCACAGGAAGATGAAGCGGCTCAATCTGCATTGATCTCTTCGGTGCACCGGGTTGTCGCAAGCGTGCGACACTGTGCACTGCGGTATCCCCGAGGGTAACTTCCTTGGCCAGCAAAACGCGCGCAGTCTCCTCTTACCGGTTCGCTTTCGAACCTGGACCTTTCAAGGAGGAGGATGAAATGCTGCATCAAAAAATCGTCGAAACGCCGTTCAAGACCAGATACGGCAATTTTATCGGCGGAGAGTGGCGCGAGCCTATCGAGGGCCGCTACTTCGCCAACATCACGCCGGTGACGGGAGGTAAACTGTGCGAGGTCGCCCGCTCCAGTGAACTGGACATCAATGCCGCGCTCGATGCCGCGCACGCCGCCAAAGGAATGTGGGGCAGGACGTCTCCCGCCGAGCGATCCAACATTTTGATGAAGATCGCTGAGCGCATGGAGGACAAGCTGGACCTTCTCGCGCAAGCCGAAACATGGGACAACGGCAAGCCGATCCGCGAGACGATGGCTGCAGACATCCCTCTGGCAATCGACCATTTCCGCTACTTTGCCTCCTGCATTCGCGCGCAGGAAGGCTCGATCGGCGAGATTGATCACGATACCGTGGCATATCACTTCCATGAGCCGCTCGGTGTCGTCGGCCAGATCATTCCCTGGAATTTCCCGATCCTGATGGCGGCCTGGAAGCTTGCCCCTGCATTGGCGGCCGGCAATTGCGTGGTGATCAAGCCGGCCGAGCAGACACCGGCATCACTTCTGGTCTGGGCTGAACTCATCGGTGATCTCTTGCCGCCTGGTGTGCTCAATATTGTCAACGGGTTCGGCCTGGAGGCTGGCAAACCGCTCGCGTCGAGCCCACGGATCGCCAAGATCGCCTTTACCGGCGAGACGACGACCGGTCGCTTGATCATGCAGTATGCCAGCCAGAACCTCATTCCGGTGACGCTTGAACTCGGCGGCAAGTCGCCGAACATCTTCTTTGCCGACGTGATGGCCGAAGACGATGACTTTTTGGATAAAGCGCTGGAAGGCTTCGCCATGTTTGCGCTGAACCAGGGCGAGGTCTGCACCTGCCCGTCTCGCGCGCTCATCCAGGAGGAGATCTACGACCGCTTCATGGAAAGGGCTGTCAAGCGTGTCGAGGCCATCAAGCAGGACAATCCACTGGACCCGGAAACGATGATCGGCGCCCAGGCCTCCAACGAACAGTTGGAGAAGATCCTCGCCTATCTCGACATCGGCAAGCAGGAAGGTGCTGAGGTTCTGGCAGGCGGGACACGCAACGATCTCGGCGGTGAACTCGCCAACGGCTACTATGTCAAGCCGACGATCTTCAAGGGGCACAACAAGATGCGCATCTTCCAGGAGGAGATCTTCGGGCCGGTAGTCTCCGTCACCACCTTCAAGGACGAGAAGGAGGCACTCGAAATCGCCAACGACACACTCTACGGTCTTGGCGCCGGTATCTGGAGCCGCGACGCCAACCGTTGCTACCGGTTCGGCCGAGATATCCAGGCCGGTCGCGTATGGACCAACTGCTACCATGCCTACCCCGCACATGCCGCCTTTGGCGGCTATAAGCAGTCGGGCATCGGTCGCGAGACCCACAAGATGATGCTCGACCACTATCAGCAGACGAAGAACATGCTCGTGAGCTACAGCCCAAAGGCCCTCGGCTTCTTCTGAAAACTGTGGCTTCAGCGCAATCGGCGGCCCGCTCAAAACGGGGCGGGCTGCTTCAGGAGGGATGGTGATGGTGCCGATCGATGACAAGCAACGCGTGACTGCCACAGACAGTGCGATCGCGCTTATAGAGGAGATCCGCAAAGATCATCCGGACATCCTCTTTCACCAATCCGGCGGCTGCTGCGACGGTTCATCGCCAATGTGCTATCCGGCCGACGATTTCATTGTCGGCGACCAGGACGTCAAGCTCGGCGAGATCGCCGGTGTCCCGGTCTATATCAGCGCAAGTCAATTCGAGGCCTGGAAGCATACACAGCTGATCATCGACGTGGTGCCGGGTCGCGGCGGCATGTTCTCGCTCGACAACGGCCGAGAAAAGCGCTTCCTGACCCGCTCCCGCATGCTTGGCCTCGAAGGCACCTGACGATGGGGCTGGGCGACCGTTCGTGGCCTGCAAAAGAGGTCGGGCACGAAAGCGAGCAAACCTTGAAATGCAGGTCGCACGACAAGGCGTAAGAAAGTTTGCGTGCCGCCTTGATATTCGGAGGCAACGATGCCATTTAGCGCTCATCACCCGTATCGATGGCCTGCAGACATGTCCTTCGGATGTGTCGCGTTTGCTGTCCGGGGAAAGAAAAGGCGCTCCCCGAAAGGGTCGAGCGCCTTTTTCTCTTTGACATCTGCTGTTCCTCGCCCGAAACAGCCTATGAGTGGCACGAGGAGAAACTGCAGATGAACGATAACGTCATTCAATTCCGACGTCGAAAACCCCCGCGGCCGCCTCGGCCAGGTCTTCGCAAGCTCGCGATTGCAATGGCGGTTCTTGCGTTGTTTGTTGCGGCATGGGCCTATTTCAGGTTCTTCAGCGCCCCGGTTTGAGATCACTCTCAGGTCACGCCCGCTTTGGCGCTGACGCGGCATGCCCGAGCGAGCGGCCCGATGTGCTAGCCACTGCGTTTGGGCAAAGCTCATCCATTCAGCCATTTCATAACAGACAAACGGCGCTACTCTCTGAACGGAGTGGCGCGCACAACCCGTACACAGACTTGTATGGTTTCGCCGAATAAGGGTGGCATGAGAACCGCATGATATCGCGAAATGAGAGACCCCGATGAAAATGCCGGAAATTGACACTGTCGACCGAAAGATTCTCAGACTGCTTCAAAGCGAGGGCGATCTCAGCCACGCCGCGTTGGCCGAAAGGGTCGGGGCATCGAGCGCGTCGTGCTGGCGACGCATCAAGGCGCTTGAGGCAGCCGGCATGCTTGGGCCGACCGTCCGGCTTGTTAGTCCCGAAGCGGTTGGCCGCGGCCTGACCGTGTTTTGCCAGGTTCGGATGAAAGCGCATGATCCGGTCGCAAGACGTGATTTCGAGCGCTTCGTGGAGAGTCACGAGGAGGTGCTCGAATGCTATTCGATGTCGGGAGATTGGGACTACCTGCTGCGGGTCGCTGTCTCCGATGTCCAGGATTATGAGCGGCTGCTTATGCAAGGGATCCTTACGCACCATGCGGTGGCGGCGTCCTCGTCGCATTTCGCCCTGAAGCGGGTAAAGTACTCGACGTCGGTCCCGGTTTAAACATGTGTTTCGCTACGATGCCTCCTCATCAGCCATGTCTTTCTCGTGGAAATCCCTCGGACCTTGGTCCTATCCTGGCCGGACAAACGTCCTGTGGTCATCGAGGAAAGGTCTGAAAGCAACGATTGCGAATTGACGGTTCGGCTGACCCGTGAGCACATTTAGGATCTTGCATGGTGGATATTTGTGGTGCCGCACAGGTTCCTTCCTGCGTATGGAGCGATGGCTGAATTGGGCGATGAGCATCGCCCGGGCCGCAAGCCGGAAGGAACCGTGGGGATCCAGGGGAATGACGATGTTCTCACATCGAAAGATTGCTACAGGCCTGTGCTGCGTGTCGATCAGTCTGTCGCTCGTGGCAATGCCGTGCAAGATCGTGGTGTCTGGTGCGTCGCTCACGCTCAGCCTCCAGACCGCAGAAGCCGCCAAGGGCGGCAATGGTGGTGGTGGCAATGGCGGAGGCGGAGGCGGAGGCAATAGTGGCGGTAACAGCGGCAACAGCAATGGTGGGGGCAACGGTGGCGGCAACGGCAACGGTGGTGGAACCGGCGGGGGCAACGGCAATAGCAATGGCAACTCCAGCAGCGGTTCTGCGACAAAAGGCTCGGCGGCTGATGCCGACGATACTGCTGGCTCAGTGATGGAAGTTCGTCACCGTGAC
The DNA here is from genome assembly GCF_002211365.1 of Rhizobium sp. R711. Taxonomy (GTDB): domain Bacteria; phylum Pseudomonadota; class Alphaproteobacteria; order Rhizobiales; family Rhizobiaceae; genus Rhizobium. The sequence goes on from NZ_LOKZ01000002.1 coordinate 77,847, forward strand.
GGCATGAGCGAACTCATCCGGAACGGCCGCTATATCATGAGAGACGCAAGGGGGCGCACAATTGTCAACCGGCGCGCGACCTCGGCGGATGAAACGCGCCTGGAATCCTTCACTCATTGATCGTCGCGCCCGTCGATGGCGTCGCGCAGCGCCATCGCCGCCTCCGTTCGGTTGGCGACGCCAAGCTTGGCCATGATCTGCGTCATATGATGTTTGATGGTCTTTTCGTGAAGATCGAGCTTTCTTGCGACATGCTTGTTGCTCAAGCCGGACGCGACAAACTGTAGGACCTGTTGTTCGCGCGGGGTCAGGGCGGCGATAGCGGAAGGTCGCCTGGCTTCGGGCAAGGCGCGACTGGAAAGCAGCCGTGCCGACAGCGCCGGGGCGACATAGCTTTCGCCGGCGGCCACGCTACGGATGATGTCCGCAAGTGCCCTGGAGCCGACACCCTTCAACACGTAGCCTTTCGCGCCGCTGTTTAACGCAGCCGTAACGTCGTCGCTGGACTCCGAAACCGTGAGCATGACAATCTTTTGCGACGGTACGGTTTCGAGGATCGGGGCGATCGCGTTCAAGCCGCCGCCGGGCATGGAAATGTCCATCAGCAGGATATCGGGCTGCAGGTCCTCGGCCACCTTGATGGCATCGTCCTTCGTGCTTCCTTCAGCGACAATCTGAAATCCGTCGATCTCCGAAAGGCTTCGTGTTACCCCCTCCCTGAACAAGGGGTGGTCATCAATCACTGCGACGCGAATTGCGGATGTCATGTCTGGGCAATCTCCTCGCTGCTAAGCGACATGCTGACTGTGGTGCCTTGCGCGGACGATTGGAGATGGAAGGTGCCGCCAAGGCTTTCGATCCGCTCTCTCAGGCCGGCAAGGCCGAGGCTGGTAGGCCCGACCTCGTCGGGATCAAAACCGGAACCGCCGTCAGAGACCTCTATACTGATGCGATCACCTTCCATGCGCTGCGCCACACGTTGTTTTATCCCACCGCCGTGGCGATAACCGTTGTTCAACCCTTCCTGCACGAAGCGATATATGCAGATCTTGGCGGACGGCGAGAGGTGCTCGGGCGCGTCTCCAATCGACAGATCAACGCGCGATCCGGTCCTCTGTTCATGCGAACGCACGCTGCGCTCCAGTATTTCCGGCAGGCTTGCGGCCTCGATCTGGGGCAACACCAGCCCGTTGCAGATCGTCCTGATCTCATGCATGGCCTCGTCGAGGCTTGCCTTGATGGCTGCAATTTCGCGCTCGCGCAGCGATGCTGGTGTGGCCGGATCGACCAGCTTATCGCTGTCGAGGCGCAAGGAGGCAAACGCGACGAGTTGCGCCGGTCCGTCATGAAGGTCAGCGCCAATGCGGCGAAGATGGCTCTCGTTGAGCGCGGTAGCACGCCGTGACGCGCGTTGGACGCGTGCGCGCAATGCCTGGTTCTGCGACAATAGAGCAGAAAGATCGTCAATGCGGCGCTTCAGGGCTTTCCGCTGCTCTTCGATCGTCCTGCTACCTCTCAAGACGATGGCCGATAGAACGATGAAGAAGGCGAGCGTGAAGGCCGCAACAGCCATCCAGCTATGCAAGCGCGCCTGATTGAGACTGCGCTGGAAATCGTTGGCGACCTCGTAGAATTCGGAGACGGCGACGACCTGTCCAGACCATGGCTGCAGGACGGGATTGTAAATCTCAAGCAGAGGCTTGTCGCTCGCCCGCTCGGTCTGATCCTCCGGGTCTTCCAGGCGGTTGAATTGCGCGACCATCTTGCCAGAGAAAGCCGTCTTCAGGTCATTGCTGAGCTCGAAGCGCTTTCCTTGCATGTCTTTGTCGTTGGAATAAAGAACGGTGCCGTCCGCACGCCAGAGCCTGAACGACATCAGGCGGTTTCCAAGCGCCCCCTGCCCCAATGTCTCGTCGAGTGCGCGAGAGACAGTGTCGTCCAGTTCCTGGCCCGCCAGCATGTCGGGCAAAAGCGGTGCAATCACGCTGTCGACATAGAGAGCTGTTGCTGCGGCGGAGTTACGGGTTACTGCGTCCTCGATCAGACTGCTGACAAACGCGCCGACCAATGCCATGGCCACGAGCGACACGACGCCTCCAGTGAGCAGGAACTGCTTGGCAAGGGATTTTGAATTCCAGCGCTTTATGAGTTCACGGGGCCGCACGAGATATCTCGGATCGGCCGCCCAGGGGCGGCTCTTCAGTTCATTGAAATTGCAGAATTACCGTCTTCATCTGAGGGGTCAAACAATATCGCGTCACAGCAATCGATTTTCGGACTTTTGGTCTGTGACGGTCAGACCTAGGTCCTAGCTGGCAAAGCAATGGTCTGATGCCCGTAGAACTGGCAAAGGACGCAGGCTAACGTTTCTGTGATTTGGAACGCGGGCTGACCGCGCCAGACCGGAAGGCTCGCTTCGCGCCCGCCCCGCTCGCGGTGATGCTTTCCGGTCCACGAACGACTGAAAACGCACACGGCATCAAGCCGGGAGGTTGATATGAGCATTTCCACTATTTTAGGACGCGGCGTCATTGCATTGACAATTGCAGTCGCCCCACTGGGTGGCGCCGTCATGGGCCTGTCTGAGATTGCCCTTGCAAAGGGAGGCAACGGCAATTCCGGGGGCGGCAACGGAAACGGGAATGGGAATGGAGGCGGCAATGGCAGCGGCGGGAGCCATGCCGGCGGCAATTCCAGCCACGGAAAATCGGGTACTGCTGGTACCCATGGAAAGAGCAAGGATAGCGACAGCAGCGATCGCCCGACATTGAAGTCCTTGTTCACCCACGAGAAGAAATCGCCAGCAGCGACAAAGAGCAGGGTCGCGACAAAAAGCGCGAATTCCTCGAAGTCCGATTTCGCCGGAATGAATTCGCTGAACAGAAACTACCACGCCTACATGAATTCCAGCGATCCGCGGATGGCGGCGGTTTCGGCCTATGTGATGGCCTATGCCGAGTTCGAGGCAGAAAACGGGCCGGATGCCATTCCCACCGACCCGGCACTTGGCGATGACGCGCTGCGCGACGCACTTTCGAGCTTCACCAAGGACGGCGTTGTGACAGATCAAGCTCTTGCGCGGGCCAAGGACATCCTGGGTGTCGGCCCAGCCGTTGGCAAGATTGATCAGATCCGAGATACATTGCCCGCGCAAGACCCGGTGTCTGATCCTGACGCCACTGCACCGGTAGAAGACGAAACGCAACCAACGACCGTGATCGTCGTGCAGCCCTGAGGCTGTGGCCTGTGAGCCATATTATGGCCAATTGAGGAGCCTGCGGGCGCGGCCGCGCCTCCACCTGTCTGGCTCTTCTAAATTCCGCAATTGCCCTGCGCTTCTCAGCAATACGCTGAGGAGCGTTTTTTCTGCGCGCCGTTCACAGGCAGGGCAGCTCCAGGGGTCGGCGAAGGGTTTGCCGAATCTCTCGAATCGAGTTAGTTGTGCAACTACGCAAAAAGGGCGAATTATCGCTTGAAGGCGAAACAATAACCGCACAAACCTTTCGTTAACAACATCGGCGCTTGAGCCATTGAAACGAACTGAGGAAAGAACCCGTGAATCGGCACTTAAGCAGCCTCGAGTTCATGCAGAGCTTTTCCACCAAATTGGAACTCGCTTTGCAAAATCTCTCGATGGCCCAGTATCCACCCGATGCGCGCCGCGAAATGCGCAAATTCTCCTCGTCGGAAGTCGCAGCGCTCTTGGATGTCTCGGAAGCTTATATCCGGCAGATCGTTCTTAAGGACAAGGGTCCGTCGCCCGAGACCACGTCAAACGGCCGGCGCATGTATACGCTGGAGCAGATCCTCGAGCTTCGCCTGATGCTGGCCGAAAAGGGTCGCAAGAAATGGATGAACCCGCGCCGCGTCGAGGGGGAGGAATGCCAGGTCGTTGCGGTCACCAACTTCAAGGGCGGCTCCAGCAAGACATCGACGACCATCCATCTCGGGCACTACCTGGCGCTCAAGGGCTACCGGGTGCTGGCGGTTGATCTCGATCCGCAGGCATCACTTACCAGTTTGCACGGCACGCTTCCTGATTTCGATCCCCGGGAAGACGAGACGCTCTATGCCGCCATCCGCTTCTCGGATCCAAGGCCGACGAAGTCACTCGTTCACAAAACGCACATTGCCGGCTTCGACGTGATCTGCGCGGGGCTGGACCTGACGGAGTTTGAAACCGCGGTCGCTCTCGAGATGCGCAAGAACGGGGGTACGAGCTTCCTGCTACGGGTCTCCCAGGCGCTTGAGCAGGTTGCCGACGACTACGATATCATCCTCATGGATTCAGCCCCGTCGCTAAACTTCCTGACACTTTCGTCGCTTACTGCTGCCACCGGTGTCGTCATACCGGTTCCCGCCCACATGCTCGACGTCGATTCGACCGGGAAATTCCTCGAGCTTGCCTCGTCGTACATGCAGATCTTGAGCGAGATGGGGACCGCGGCGCAGTGGGATTTTGCAAAGTTCCTGGTGACAAAGTTCGAGGCCAACGATCACCCGCAAGCCAACATGACTGCGTTGATGCGACAGGTTTTCGGCGAGGACCTGTTGCTGAACATGGTCGCCAAATCAACCGCGGTTGCCGACGCCCTGACGTGGAAGCAGAGCCTTTATGAGGTGCAGCGCTCGCGTTTCTCAGCGCCGAAGACCTACGACCGTGCGATGGAATCGATCAACGCGGCGAATGCCGAGATCGAGAAACTGCTCTGGGCAGCATGGGGGCGCGAATGAGCCGCAAGGATTCTCGTGGCATGTTTGCCAACGTGCTTGGCCAGCTTGAACAACCGGCCGCCCAACCTCTCGCCAAGCCGACCACGTCTCCGCATCTTCTCAAGGTCGCCGCAGGCGTCAGGCAGATACAGGAAAAAGGTGCCGTTCTCGACAGGCTCCTCAAGGACGGCGACCATATCGTCGAGGTAGATCCCGACGACGTCGCGCCGTCCTCGATCCCCGATCGTTTCGACGGCGCCTATGACGATGCTGCCATCGAGGAGATTGCGACGTCGATCCGCGAACGCGGTCAGATCGTTCCCGGCCTGATCAGACCACACAAAGGGGATGAAGCACCCTACCAGATCGTGTTCGGTCGGCGACGGTTGGCGGCAGTCAAGACGCTTGGGCTGAAGTTCCGCGCCATTGTGCGGGAGCTCAGCGACGAAGAGGCAATTGTCTTTCAGGGCGAAGAGAACGCCAATCGCAATGATCTGTCATTCATCGAGAAGTGTGCATTCGCCTTGTCGCAAGAACAGGCGGGGTATCGGCGTGACGTGATCTGCGCATCGCTTTCGACAGGAAAGTCGCACGTGTCGGAGATGCTCCGGATCGCAACCGCGATCCCGCGAGATGTGCTGCTTGCGATCGGCTCGTCGCCAGAGATCGGCCGCCGTCGATGGATCGAGTTTGCCGAGGCCTTTACCAGGCGCGAAGACGGTGCAGCGCGCGTCCAGCATGCGCTTGGCAAGGATGACGCAGCTGCCGGCAAAGATCGTTTTGCTTTCGCTCTGGGCGCGCTGAAAGCCGACGCAGCTCCGGTGGCTGCGCCCGCTGCCGTGACGGAGATCCGAGCAAACGGTTTTCTTCTGGCGACCGTCAGCTACGCCAAGAGCGGCCCGAAGATCAGCTTTACGAAGGCCGTTCCAGCAAGTTTCGTCGATTTTTTGAATGATCGCATGGAGGCGCTTCACAGCGAATTCGTGCAATCGGCACAACACAATAGCAAAGGATAGCGCCGCAAAAGAAAAAAGCTCCCGAACGTTGCCGTCGCGGAAGCCCTTCTCATAGGTTAGCAGCTAGAGAATCGCATTTCCGGGAATCCCTGTCAAGAGTTGGCACCGATCTGGTGGGTGGAATTCTTTTGCCTTCGACAAGGTGAAGGTGATGGAACCAGGAAATGTGACGACGCCCTTCGGGCAGCGTTCGATGACGCTTGGCATGCTCGCCAGCCAGAAGGCTGCGAGCCAGCTTCAAGCTGATCAATCGGTCGACAAGTGGAAAATCTACAGGTCGTTATGTACGGCCAAGCCATTGCTTGGCGTGACGGATCGCGCTCTTGCGGTCCTGAATGCACTGCTGAGCTTTCATCCACAAAATGTCCTGTCGGAAGAGAGCGGTCTTGTCGTCTTTCCGTCAAACGCACAACTTTCGCTACGCTCACATGGCATGGCCGAGCAGACCATCCGCCGGCATCTGGCTGTGCTGGTCGAAACCGGACTGATCATTCGCAAGGATAGCCCAAACGGTAAACGCTACGCTCGCAGGGCGAGCGGCGGCGAGATCGGAGAAGCATTCGGCTTCTCGCTGGCGCCGCTGATCGTGCGCGCCGAGGAAATCGAGCATCTGGCAGCCGAGGTGGCGGCTGAACGGCTTCATCTGCAGCGGCTGCGTGAGCAGTTTACACTTTGCCGTCGGGATGTTTCCAAGCTGATTGAAACGGCGATGGAGGAAGATCTGGCGGGGGATTGGGAAACGGCATTCGGCTATTTCAGGGAACTGGTCGAGGCCCTACCGCGCACACCAACCGCGAAGCAGGTTGCACTTGCACTCGAAGAAATGCAAACGCTACGCGATGACATCACCAACCGATTGGAAACACTGATAAAAGCAGAAAAATCAAGCGGCAATCCCGCTCAAAATGGGCGTCACATACAGAATTCAAACCCCGACTCTATTTCTGATCTTGAACCAGCTTTAGAAACAAAGCAGGGGGCAAACTCGGCATTCCGAAATGAACCTTACACCGCTGCGTCTCAGCAAAAGCACAAACGTGACGACCAAACGCCGGGCGGGGCCAGAAGCAATACGACGGATAGTAGCCCGAGCCTGAAGTCGTTCCCGCTCGGTCTCGTGCTGCAGGCCTGCCCTGACATGGTGAACTACGGGCCTGGCGGTTCGATTGCGACTTGGCGAGACATGATGGCTGCGGCAGTCGTTGTTCGCGGGATGCTGGGGGTCAGCCCTGCGGCTTACGAAGAGGCAGCGATTATCATGGGAGCGGAGAACGCGGCAACAGTGATGGCATGCATCCTTGAGCGTGGCGGCCACATCAACTCGGCTGGCGGCTATCTCAGAGATCTGACGCGTCGCGCGGAAAAAGGCGAATTCTCCGTCGGGCCGATGTTGATGTCGTTGGTGCGTGCGCGAGGCGGCGTAACAAGGCGGGCGGGATAGAGGTAAAACGACAACAGCCGGTGCGTCCGATCGGTAAGAGCATGTGACGGGAGGTACGTGGTTTGCCGCTCGGACATCTGATCAAACAACGGAAACAGAGTAGGACAACCGGCCACCAGGCGCAAAGCCCGATCGGGCAGCTGCTGATCTTCTAAGCTGGCTCAGGTGGTAGCGGTGATGAAGGCAAGGATGCTCCGTCTGTCGTCAGAGCAGTCACCGGGTCGGTTCTGCGACCGAACGGCACAGGGCTTATACATATATTGATTATCTTATGCGGGCTAGGTCAGCCGCGTCGACGAAAACGTTTGGAGATCATGATGACGCATGGACTGACCGATACCACGAAGGCGATCGTTCGCGCGACCGTGCCCGCACTCGCAAAGCACGGCACCGACATTACGAGCGCGATGTACAAGCGGCTGTTTGAAAATGCCGAGGTGCGCGGGTTGTTCAACCAGTCGAACCAGGGTGAAGGCGGACGTCAAACGAAGGCGCTCGCCCAGGCAATCCTCGCTTACGCCGAAAACATTGACAATCTGACCGCACTCTCCTCAGCCGTAGAGCGGATTGCACAAAAGCATGTCGGACTGCACATCCGGGCAGATCACTATCCGCACGTTGCAAGTGCGCTTTTGGGCGCGATCAAGGACGTCCTCGGTGTCGCAGCGACGGATGAAATTGTCAGTGCCTGGGGTGAGGCCTTCTGGTTTCTCGCCGATATCCTGATTGGGCGCGAGAAAGAGATCTACGACGATCTTCAATCAAGCGAGGGTGGCTGGAATGGTTGGCGGCGGTTTGCGGTCATATCGAAGCGACAAGAAAGCGACATCATCACGTCGTTCGTGCTTAGACCGGTCGATGGTCGGGCAGTGGTTCGCCATCGGCCCGGGCAGTATCTGACGTTCCGGTTTGACATTCCCGGACTGCAGCCGCAGCACCGAAATTACAGCATCTCGTCGGCTCCCGACGGTGAGACATATCGCATCTCGGTCAAGCGCGAGACGCATGGGCTGGTATCGCAGTTCCTCCACGATCAGATTGAAGTGGGTGCCGTGATCGAGGTCGCGCCGCCGACGGGAGACTTCCACCTGCCGGCCGGCCAGGATAGGCCCGTCGTGTTGCTCAGCGGAGGTGTCGGTCTAACGCCGATGGTCAGCATGCTGGAGACGATCGCAAACAGCAAACGTGAGTTTCCGGTTCACTATATCCACGGTGCCGAGAACGGGCGGGTTCATGCGATGGGATCGCACGTGCGCGATATCGCCAAAGATCGCGCCTCTTTCAGAACGTCAATTTTCTACGGCAGCCCACAAGAGCAGGATGAAAAGGGCGTCCACTTCGACCACGATGGCTTCATCACGGTTGACTGGCTCGCCAAAAACACGCCCATCGCAGAAGCCGATTTCTATCTTTGCGGCCCAAGACCGTTCCTGGCCACGCTTGTCAGAGGTCTGGCAAGAGTTGGGGTGCCGCAGGACAGGATCCATTATGAGTTCTTCGGCCCCGCCGACGAACTCGAAGCTGCCTAGCTATTCGAAGCGGCAAAGCGGTCAAGATGGCCGCTTTGCCAATTGATGCATCGTTTGAATATCTCTATGTCGGTACATAGATTTTCGTGAGGGATCTGCAAATGCGTCTGACCGTCTATTCCGACTACGCGTTGCGGCTCATGATGTACCTCGCGCTCAAAGGCGAGCGCCTGTCGACGATCGCCGAAATTGCCAAAGCCTACGATATTTCGAAGACGCATCTGATGAAGATCACCCATGAACTCGCACAAAAAGGCTTGATCGAAACGGTGCGCGGTCGCCAAGGCGGCATGCGGCTTGCCCGAAGCGCCGATGAGATTGGGGTCGGCGAGATCGTTCGATCCTGCGAGCCTGACTTTTCGATCGTGCCTTGCATGGAAAATAATGGCGAGATTGTTTGCGTCGTGCAGCCCGCCTGCGTGCTGAAGCGGGCCCTGGGTGCTGCCGCGGCTGCATTTCTCGACGTGCTTGACGGCTATACGCTCGCGGACCTGACCCGACCGGCAATGCCGTTGCGTCGTTTGCTTGCTCTGTCTGAGCCGGATATCCACGCGGGCCTGCCATCATAGGACAGGTTGCAGGCCGATCGTCACCTGCCAAACGCGTTCGGCTTACTGTTGCTCCTCCTATCCGGCGATCAGCTTGCGCGTGCTTCACATCAATGGCGAGCTGCGCATCGATCCAATGCGCCATTGTCGTCCGCACCATTGCCAACCCGGATTGGCCAGGGCCGTTTTCACCGCCGCGATGCCGTTCCTTCAATGGTGGCTTGTGGCGGTCGCTCCTGCCTGCGGCAACTTCCTCGCCATGCGACCGGCGCAACTGTTGCCAGGATACTGGAGAATGAGTGGCGTGAGCAGGGTTCTTTAGAACGTTCGTAAGTCTGCTGCGCGACTGCACGAAGTCGGCTTGTTGTTGCGATGAGGAAGCTAGACGCTCTTTGCCTCCCTCCTCTTCGTCACGATACGCCCGAAGAGATCAAGAAAATCCCGGACGCGATCAGGGTCAGCCAGGCCGTATTTGCAGTTCATCGACGTCAGAAGATCACCGTTGCCGCACCGGAACAGGGAACAAGGAAGCCCAGCAGCGCCGCCATCAAGATTCTGGATACTTCGAACGCAAAGGACTGGAACTGCTGCGATAGCAGCCTGCAGACGGCGCTTCTCGGCGCCAGCTACGACGCAGATCGCGCGATCGCCACACCTTCTGCCTCTTCGCGGCTCATTGCGAGCACAGCCTTTCCGATATCGAAACTGAAGCCGCTACGCGCGAACGCGGCCATTTCCTTTGTAACCCGTTCCCGGTCGACGTCGCCACGGCGAAACGGGCCGAAGGCGCGTTTGCGCGCGAAAACGATCGCCGCCAATAGATCATCCGCTTCATCAAGTGCGGTTGCAATGACCTCACGATCGACGCCTTTCTGTGACAGCTTATGAGCGATACGACGCTTCGATCTGCCATTGCGAACACCCGAACGGGTACTGACCTTGGCATAAGCCCTGTCGTTCAGACCCCCATGCTCATAGGCGAAGGCCACCGCGCGATCAGCAACTGCTTTGAGCTGTCCTTCAGTGATGCCTTCGAATTTCTGTTTCGCCTTCCTCACAATGGCGTCGCACAGTTGTCTTTCCGTCAGCATCTGCCGCTCGAGGCGATAGATCGTCGAGTTTCTGGCCCAGCTCAGCATGCGTGCCGTCGGAATATCTGTTGGTGCCTGATTGTCACTCACGGATCAGTCGGGCTCCCGGCGCTGACCTGCGAGAGCAGCCATGCCGTAAAGGCCAGGCCAAGCGTGTGTTCACGCTTGCCGTCGGGGGTCACGACGTAATAGCTGTTTTCCGTCGACATCGGCTGGTCGAAGACGATCTTGAGCTTTCCGGCATTCAGCTCTTGTTCGATCAGGTAGAGTGGAAGCAGGGCAAACCCCATCGCCATCGCCGTCGCCTCGATGATCATCGAGAACTGGTCGAATCGGTTGCCGCGATATGAGGGGGCGGCGTCTATGTTGCAGTGTTCAAACCACTGGCGCCAGAGACGCGGGCGGGTCGCCAGATGCAGGAGAGGCCTTTGAAGCAGTTCGATGGGGCTGGCGACGGGATCCGATTGCAATAGGTCCGGACTGGCGACGGGAACGATCTTTTCGTCGCAAAGAAAAGTGCAGGTTGCCCGTGCCCAAATCGGTTGACCGTAGTGAATGGCAAGGTCGACGTTCTCTTGTTCGAAATCGAATGGCTCTGAGCGAGATGTAACGTCTACGAGCGAGCCCGGATAGGCTGCCAGGAAAGCTGGCAGCCTTGGTGTCAGCCAACGACTGCCAAACGTCGGCAGGGTGGCGATCGAAAGTGTCTCTGGTGCATCCGAGCCGGATGCTGCGCGGATCATCATCTCTTCGGTCTGGTGCAGCAGGCGTCGTGCTTCAGGCAGCAGCCGCTTGCCGGCGTCCGACAGGATTGCCCGCTGCCGAACTCGTTCGAAGAGAAGGATGCCGAGCTGTGTCTCCAGCTCCTTGATCTGTCGGCTGACGGCGCTTTGCGTAAGGTTGAGCTCAAGGGCTGCGCGCGTGAAGTTGCCGTGGCGGGCGGCAGACTCGAATGATTGCAGCGTGGTCAGGTCGGGTATCAGCTTTCGAGGCAATGTCATGCTAAAACCGCATTATCTCAGCTTCATTTGTCGTTATTCATCTACTCTACGTGCGATATGATCGCAATCCAGAATGAACTCGTCGAATTGACGTCCGTGAGAAAACATATGTCGAACAGAACTTACGCCTCCTCCTGCACGATCCGCTCCGCGTTTTCTGCGGCCATGTCGGCCATGTATCGGACCGAGGTACCCGCCTACGGCACGCTGATGGATATTGTTGCCACAGTCAACGCGCATGCGCTGGCCGCCGATCCGACCCTCAAGCGCAGACTGCAAGAAACGGACACATTGGAGCGTGTCTCGCAGGAGCGTCACGGCGCCATTCGTCTCGGAACCGCTGCCGAACTTTCGATGATGAGACGCGTCTTTGCGGTCATGGGAATGTATCCTGTCGGTTATTATGATCTCAGCGAAGCGGGGGTACCGGTCCACTCCACCGCTTTCCGGCCGGTCGGCGACGCGGCGCTGAAGCGCAACCCGTTCCGCGTCTTCACCTCCCTGCTGCGCCTCGACCTGATTGCCGACGAAGCGCTGCGGATGCAAGCCGAGGCGATCGTGCAACAACGTCAGATCTTCACGGCCGCCGCCATCGAACTGACGGAGAAAGCCGAGCATCAGGGCGGTCTCGATGACGATGATGCCAAGCACTTTGTTGCGGAAGTGCTGGAAACCTTTCGCTGGCATGATCAGGCGAATGTGGATCTTGGCATGTACAGGCGCCTGCATGACGCGCACCGGCTGATTGCCGACGTCGTCTCCTTCAAGGGGCCACATATCAATCATCTGACGCCGCGCACGCTCGATATCGATCAGGTGCAGCGTTTGATGCCGGAGCACGGCATCGCGCCGAAGGCGGTCGTCGAAGGCCCGCCAAGTCGTCGCTGCGCAATTCTGCTGCGGCAGACATCGTTCAAGGCTCTTGAGGAAGCTGTTTCCTTCAAGGATGCGAACGGAAATTGGCAAAAGGGGACCCACACTGCCCGTTTCGGAGAAATCGAAAGCCGTGGCATCGCGCTGACGCCAAAAGGCCGCGCGCTCTACGACAAGCTCCTGACGGATTCACGTATGGCCGTGCGTCCCGCCGCCGACGGCACGAATGCTGCCGCCTACGAGACGGCGCTTGCCGATGCCTTTGTGCCCTTCCCGGACGACTGGGCCGAAATCCGTGCACAGCGGCTTGGCTATTTCCGTTATTGGCTGACGGACAAGGGCAACAGCGCGGTCGCGTCGGCCGAATGCAGCGTCGATCAACTGGTGGCGGACGGCCTCGTCGGCTTCGATCCGATCGTCTACGAAGACTTCCTGCCCGTCAGCGCGGCCGGCATCTTCCAGTCCAACCTCGGCGACGAGACGGCGCAGGAGTTCACCGCCAACCCCAATCAGCAGCGCTTCGAGCGTGATCTCGGGACCTCTGTTCTCAATGAATTTGATCACTATGCCGATATCGAGGCGCAATCGATCGCTGACTGCCGGGCTCGCCTGACCGCCGTTGAAGCAGCCGAGTGAAGCTATTCCACGGCAACTGGCACATATCAAACACCAAGATAAAGGGTCCTCACATGACCATCGCAGCAAGAGCAGTCAATGTAGAGCAGGAGGCCGTTGCGCTTCTCGATAAGATCGGCGTCGACAAGGCGCTCTATACCGGCGGCGACATGGCCTCCTATAGCCCGGTCACGGGCGCGCAACTGGCGGCCCTGAAAACAGACAGCCGGGAAGCGGCGACCGCGAAGATAGAAAAGGCTGCCGACGCCTTCAAGGCCTGGCGCCTTGTCCCCGCACCCAAGCGCGGTGAACTTGTCCGCCTGCTCGGCGAGGAGCTGCGTACGGTCAAGATCGAACTTGGTCGATTGGTGTCGATTGAGGCCGGCAAAATTCCGTCCGAAGGTCTCGGTGAAGTGCAGGAAATGATCGACATCTGCGATTTCGCGGTCGGTCTTTCCCGTCAGCTTTACGGCCTGACCATTGCAACCGAACGGCCCGGCCATCGAATGATGGAAACCTGGCACCCGCTCGGCGTCGTTGGCGTCATTTCCGCCTTCAATTTCCCAGTCGCGGTCTGGGCCTGGAACGCGGCCCTTGCTCTGGTCTGCGGCAACGCGGTCGTGTGGAAGCCTTCCGAAAAGACGCCGCTCACCGCCCTTGCCTCGCAAGCCATTCTGCAGCGTGCGATTGCCCGTTTCGGCGATGCACCAGTGGGCTTGAGCGAAGTGCTGATCGGCGATCGCACCATGGGTGAGGTCCTTGTCGACCATCCGAAGGTGCCGGTTGTTTCCGCGACGGGTTCGACGCGGATGGGTCGCGAGGTTGGACCGCGTCTTGCTCGCCGCTTTGCCCGATCGATCCTGGAGCTCGGCGGCAACAATGCAGGTATCGTCTGCCCATCGGCCGATCTCGACATGGCGTTGCGTGCCATCGCCTTCGGCGCCATGGGTACGGCGGGCCAGCGCTGCACGACGCTTCGCCGCCTCTTCGTGCATGACAGCGTCTACGACCAGCTCGTGCCACGGCTGAAAAAGGCTTATGCCAATGTCTCCGTCGGCAATCCGCTCGAAAGCACGGCGCTCGTCGGTCCACTGATCGACAAGCTTGCCTTCGAGGGGATGCAAAAGGCGCTTGGCGAGGCGAAGGCCCATGGCGGCGCCGTAAACGGCGGCGATCGTGTCGCGATGCCAAACGACAACGCCTACTACGTCAGGCCGGCGCTGGTGGAAATGCCCTCCCAGGTCGGGCCAGTGCTCGAAGAAACCTTCGCGCCGATCCTCTACGTGATGAAATATACCGACTTCGACAAGGTGATCGAAGACCATAACGCCGTTGGTGCCGGTCTGTCGTCGTCAATCTTTACGCTGGACCTGCGGGAAGCCGAACGCTTCCTGGCTGCTGACGGTTCCGATTGCGGTATTGCCAACGTCAACATCGGAACGTCAGGCGCCGAAATCGGCGGTGCATTCGGGGGCGAGAAGGAAACGGGCGGCGGGCGCGAATCCGGTTCCGACGCCTGGAAGGCCTACATGCGCCGCGCCACCAACACGATCAACTACTCCAAGGCGCTACCGCTTGCCCAGGGCGTCTCCTTCGAGATCGAGTAGGCGCGACCATGACGATCGATGTTAAAATCGAGGAGGCGGGCTTTGTGCCCGCCGCAAGAATATCCGCCATCGGCGTCTCCGAAATTCTTAAGATCGGCGCGCGCGCAGCGGCCATGAAGCGGGAAGGCCGACCAGTCATCATCCTCGGAGCCGGCGAACCCGATTTCGAAACGCCGGAGCACGTCAAGCAGGCCGCTTGGGACGCCATGCAGCGCGGCGACACCAAGTATACGGCGCTCGACGGTACCCCGGCGCTGAAGCAAGCGATCCGCACCAAGTTTGAGCGCGAAAATGGTCTCGCGTTCGACGTCAGCGAAATAACGGTCGCGACTGGCGCCAAACAGATTCTTTTCAACGCGATGATGGCAAGCGTCGGACCGGGCGATGAGGTCATCATTCCCACGCCCTACTGGACCTCCTACTCCGACATTGTTCAGATCTGCGAAGGCAAGCCCGTTCTCGTTGCCTGCGATGCAAGGAGCGGATTTCGGCTGACCGCCGAGAAGCTCGAAGCGGCGATCACGCCGCAAACACGCTGGCTGTTGCTGAATTCGCCGTCCAATCCTTCCGGTGCAGCTTACAGCGCCGACGATTATCGACCGCTGTTGGACGTGCTCCTCAGGCACCCGCATGTCTGGCTGATGGTGGACGACATGTACGAGCACATCGTCTATGACGATTTCCCTTTCGTCACACCGTTGCAGCTGGAACCGCGCCTGCGTGAACGAACGCTTACGATCAATGGCGTCTCGAAGGCCTATGCCATGACCGGGTGGCGCATCGGCTATGCTGGCGGTCCCAAGGCGCTCATCAAGGCGATGGCCGTGGTACAGAGCCAGGCGACGTCCTGCCCGTCGTCGATCAGTCAGGCCGCGGCCGTTGCGGCGCTTAACGGGCCGCAGGATTTTCTGACTGAGCGGACTGAGAGCTTCAGACGCCGGCGCGATCTTGTCGTTTCGGGTCTGAACCGCATCGACGGCCTTGATTGTCGCACTCCTGAGGGCGCCTTTTATACGTTTTCCGGATGTGGCGGAATTCTCGGCCGAAGAACGCCGGGCGGTCGCAAGATCACGACTGACAGCGAGTTTTGCGCCTACCTTCTTGAAGAAGCGAATGTCGCCGTCGTACCAGGTTCGGCCTTCGGCCTTTCGCCGTACTTCAGGATCTCCTACGCGTCATCGGAATCGGACCTCAGGGAAGCCTTGGAGCGGATCGCGACCGCTTGCCGGTGTCTCACGTAATTCAAACTCCGTGAGGCCAGTTGGCTTGCCAGTTCCGGCGAATTTTCGCAACGCACTGGAGAAGTCATGGCCGACATCGCAAGCTGGATTTTGTCAGCATTGGGTGAAAACCGGCCGACCGGTCAGCCCGCTGTACGCCTGCGATTGCTCGTGCCAAATGTCGTCGAGTTCGTCGACGACGACCATCCTCAATGGCTAGCCCAATCAACGAGCGCTCATCGTTGTTCGGCGGGCCGACGTGCATGTTTGATAATCGTCATGTGGGAGCAAATGCAGGCCGACAACACAAAGGCAAAAATAATAGTCCCGGGTGGTGAATAGGATAGCGGCAGCAAAGACCAGTCGCCCCGCAGCAATTGCGGCAACGACAAGCCGGAAAGGCCGGCTTGTGCCACTGCAGCGCGACCCATGGTGAGACCCGTTGCGATCAGCGCGACGTGCGCATGGATGAATACTGTTCGCGGGTATTGTTGCGCTCGCAATGCAAGCCGAATTCCAAAAAGCGATGCGAGCATCAAAAGTACCATAGCACTCCAGATTTCAACGCCGGGTACCGCAAATAACAGATAGATGGGCTCTCGCATGATTGGAAGTAGGATCATATAAGTCCACCAGGCAGATGGGTTTGCGGGATAGTTGTCCAATAGCAGCATGCTGATGAGGAAGACCGCCGCGATTGTGTAAGCCAGTGATGGCCCCAGCCGCATCAGCGTGAGTATAGCTGTCCGCATAGTTTCATCCCTGGCCTTTTCGGAGCGCAGCAACCATCGATAGAAACCATATAGCTGACGATGATTAACTTTCACTCTACGAATCACATAATCCACGAACCCGCCTCTTTCGGCGGCGCATATTTGATCATCTGGCATTTCGTGTGTGTCAGCGTAACCTGCATATGTCACTATTTTGCGACTTGCGTTCTAAATTCTTGAGTTGTTAGCTTTTTTTCGGGAAGATTTCTCGTGAATCCATCCGAACGTGTGTTTAGGATGTGACAAAATCGGGGGATCAATTGCAGATGTTGCAGATTAGGGCTCGGATTGGACGCTGTGCTTTATTGTTTGCGAGCGTAGGGATGCTGGTCGCGTGCCAGTCAT
Source organism: Rhizobium sp. R711 (assembly GCF_002211365.1). Lineage (GTDB taxonomy): Bacteria > Pseudomonadota > Alphaproteobacteria > Rhizobiales > Rhizobiaceae > Rhizobium. Next base: position 94,619 of record NZ_LOKZ01000002.1, read on the forward strand.
CCAGCTTTGATGATCTCGCCGCCTTTGGCGATAGTGCAAACACCCTAAAAGATGAATCAGCGGTCGCCTTCTATAAGAACGACGAACTCATCACTGTCGGCAAGCGGCAGTTTCAGGAAAAGAACTACGGAAAATCCTACGCCATTTACAAGCGTGCTGTTGATGTCTTTCCTGAAGATCCGGCCGCTTGGCTGGGCCTTGCGGCCTCCGCCGACATGGTGGCCCGCTTTGATACGTCCGACCGTGCTTACCAGCAACTTTCGAGAATGATCGGCAACACGCCAGTCTACTACAACAACATCGGATACTCCCACCTCTTGCGTGGTGACCTGCGAGCAGCCAGAGGGTATTTCCTAAAAGCCTACGAGCTCGATCCCGCAAACGAGGTGACGGCGCGAAATCTTGAATTAATGAAGAACAGCGTGAATTTCGCACAGCGCGGGTAGTTTTCCTGCCCGCTCGGTTCGGGTCAAGATTCCGCGGCGGGCAATTTCGACATGTTTCTTCTCTTCTTCTTCTTCATGACTTGAGTCGCGCTTTGATTGCCTTGGAAGGTTCCTCGACATCGCGGTTCATGGGACCTTCCTTAGTATAAGCTTGCCTTCCGGCGAGACGGTTCGTTCATAGCGCGGCAGGTTGTCGACCGCGCCGCCTGTGGTATCGATGGATGCCAGACTGCCGTCCGGAGGCACATTTCCTACTGGCTGCGCGGGAGGCGATGGCGCGAAATATTGCGTTGGTTCCTTGCCGGGCGCGCTTAGAACCAAACCTGCGCCGACCCGCATATTCATTTGGCTAGAACGCATTCGTTCATCCAAAGCGGAAATCGTCTTTTGCAGGCTTTCCATGTTCTCGCGGATGATGGCGGCTTCGTCGGCCCTGGCCTTCCCTACCTGCCTGTCTACCTGGACTTTGAGGCCATCAATCGACCTCTTGAGCGCATCAATGGCCTCTCGGCTTTCGCGAACATCCGCTGAGTTTTTAGCAGTATAGATCAGGATGCCTGCATTGATGGGCAAAAGCAGCAGAACGAGTGCGATGAACGGCGCATTTCTTGAGCGAGTCTGCTCTCCGGCCAATCGCATAGGATGCGCCTTTGTGTGGTCCACTTCGGTGTCAAGATCTGGGATACTAGCCACTCACTCTACTCCGCCTGAAGTCATTGCATCAGTGTTTCATAAATTTCTTAAGAGCGCGCGCCGCGATCAGCCATGTTGACCATCATTCCAACGTAAAAACCCCTTCCCACGCCCGTTCAAGCGTAGCAAGCGACGCGATCCTGGGCATTCTATTAAATTCGCAATAGGACCCGACGAAATCGAGAAGATATTTCGGGTGATAGCAAGATGGCAGCGTGCCGCCCACGTACTTGCGATCGTAGAAAAGATCCAAATCGACATCATCGACATCGATTTCAGTGTCGCTGGCATAGGACCGGAAAATCTTGAGGTATTCGTCGCGTGTGGGAGTGTTCACAAAAATCTTGTACTTGAGGCGCCGCAGACCCGCCTCATCGGAAAGATCCTTCGGCGCGATATTTGTCGAGAACACAACCAACTCGTCAAAGGGAACCTTGAACTTCTTACCGGTGTGCAGCGTCAGGAAGTCGTATCCGCGCTCAAGCGGCACGATCCATCGATTGATCAGCGCTTGCGGAGCGACCTGTTGGCGCCCGAAGTCGTCGATGATGAAAACGCCACCTGTCGCCTTCAGGTGTACCGGCGCCTCATAGACATTCGGTCCTTCGTTGAAGGTGAGATCGAGCAGATCAAGCGTCAATTCCCCGCCAGTCTTGATGACAGGACGACGGCATTCGACCCATCGTTGATCTGCCTTTGGATAGGCAGTTGAGCCAGCAACGGCGACGGGTTGATGCACAGCTTCGTCATAAAAACTAATGACGTGACCTGCGACCTCGATGGCATAAGGCACCCAGATCGCCTGGCGAAACAGTTGCGACGTCCGCTCGGCAATGCTTGTTTTTCCATTTCCAGGCGGTCCGTAAAGGAGGATGGAACGGCCGGAATTCATGGCTGGACCAAGCTTTTCGATCAGCGAGCTTGAAAGTACAAGCCCTTCGAGGCTCTCCATCAGTCTCTCCTGCGTCACGCGCTCGTCATGAATGGACTGCAATAGCACTTGTCGGCAGAAAGAATCGAGTGATACCGGGGCCGGTCCGACATACTGGGATTGCCGTGACGCCAAATGGGCATATTCAAATCCCTTTGTCGAAAGCGCATAACGAACGTCGGATCTCACGTCCTCGCCAGCCAGGCCTCGCGCCTCCAGGAATGCGAGTTTCACCAGTTCCTTGATCAGGACATGTACCAGCACTTTTGGCAATTTCATGCGGTCAGCCAAATGAGATGCCGTGATCGTATCCTGCTCGGCTGCGCACTTAGCCGCTAGCCGGAGCAAAAACGACAATTCCAGGCCAGCTTCCTCGATACTTGCGGGTGCCATCGGTATCCGCGGATCGAGCGATGTGACGACATGTTGGCGATTCTGTTCGGGCGAATGCGGCATACGGACCTCACTTGGCTCAACCGCCGGGCTTCAAGCCGACGAGAAGACTGACGACGCGGATGACAATGGGAACGAGAACAATGACAAGGCTTACCGGAAATAGGAAGGCGCCGAGCGGCAGCAGCATCTTGATCGGCAGCGCATTTGCCTTTTCCTCCGCGCGAACGACGCGCAGATCACGCATTTCCTTGCTGTAGACCCGCAGCGTCTGCGTCACGCTGGTCCCGAGTTCCTCCGATTGGCGGAACAGAACCGAAAGCGCCCGCGCCTCGTCAATCCTGAGGCGGGCGGCAAGATTAGCAAGCGCCTCGCGCAATCGCCTGCCGCCCCGCACTTCCAACATCATGATCGAGAGATGCAGGCCAAAGTCCTGCCGCTTGTCGACGAATTCCCGGGCAACGCGGTTGGCCGCTGCCTCGATGCTCATCCCCGCATCGAGGCAGACGATCAGCATGTCCATGAAATCGGGAAAAAGACGACGGTACTCCCTCTCCTTGGCGCCGCCACGTCGGTCGATATAGATGTTGACCAGAATAAAGCTCGTGCCGGCAGCAAACATGGCGAGGATCAGCGTAGCCATCCGCGAAATGTCCGGCATGAATCTGTTTAGGGCCGAGACCACCGCGACGAGCACGCCGATACAGATGAATGCGCGAATAACTTGAAAGACGATCACTGCGCTGGCATTGAAATATCCGGCCCGGATCAAGCGGTTCTGGGTAGAGTTCGCATTGGTGTCACGTCTGGTAATCTCGAAATAGCGACGGATCAGGCGGTTTTCCGCTTCGCCGAGATCGGCAATCGTCGTATCGCCAAGATGGAACTCCTCGCCGCGCGCTGTCGCTGAGCTCTTCGACAGCCGCACCCCGACCTCGCGCCGGCGAAAAAACAATTCCGATGCTGCCGCAGAAAATATCAGCACAGCAAAGAAAACGACGACGTAAATCCCATACTCACTCGACATGACTGCCTCAGTACTCGAAGTTGACCATCTTGTAGAGAATGACATTCCCGACCGCCATGATGGCCAGCAGCGCGCTCACCACGAAGGTTCCGTAGCCGCTGTCCCAGACGGGGTCGAAGTAGGTCGGCGACAGCGTCTTGATCATCGCGTAGAGCAGAAACGGATAGATCGACATGAAGATCGCAGTGATGCGGCCTTCCGAGGAAATCGCCTTGACCTTTGCCTTCAGCATCGTCCGGTCTCTAAGCGTCTTCGAAAGATTCTGAAGGATCTCGACGAGATTTCCGCCGGTTCCGGCCTGTACACTCAGCGAGATCGCAAGCAGGTTCAGATCCTCGACGCCTACCCGGTCCGCCAAATTGATAAGCGCATCGTCCAGCGTCACGCCATAGGTGAGTTCATCCGAGAGGAGACCGAACTCGGTGCCGATCGGATCGGGCATCTCGCGCGCCACCAGAGCAATCGCCGCCGGCAGCGGATGGCCCGCGGCCAAGCTGCGGTTGGCAACGTCGAGCGCTTCCGGAAGTTTCAATTCGAATTTTTTCATGCGGCCGGCCCGGGCGCGCCAGACGACGAGCGCAGGGATGAGAAGGCAGGTCAGCAGAAAGACAGGTACGCTAAGCAAGATGCTCGGTACCAGAAACCGAATGACCAACCACGTCGAAACCGCGCCGAAAATTGCGAGGAGCGTAAATCGCCTGACATCGAACTTGATGCCGGACTGGGCGTAGAACTGTCGCAGCCGCTGCATCATCGGAATTTGCCGCCAGCTGCCGTCGATACCGCGCTCCTTCAGCATGTCGCGGTAGGTTTTGCGATGATCGTCGCTGACATCGAGCAGGCTCAGCCGATGGTTCACAGCGCGTTGACGTTCGGATGTCCTGAAGTAGCCGCGCATTATGGCTTCGACAGCAACAAGAGCCGCGATGAAGACAGCTGCGTAAAGGAGGATCAGGGTCATGGTTGAACAGGTCCCGTTTGCAATGGCTTACCTGGGTCAAAAATCGCCGAAGGGATCTCGATGCCGAGCTCCGCGAACTCCTCGACGAACCGCGGCCGGATGCCGGTAGCGCGGAATTCCCCGTGGATACGACCGTCTTCATCGGTGCCGATCTTCTTGAATTTCATAATTTCCTGCATCTGCACGACTTCACCCTCCATGCCGGTTATCTCGGAAATGGAGACGACCTTTCGGCTTCCGTCGCTGAGGCGCTGGACTTGCACGATCATCGTGATGGCCGACGAGATCTGCGATCGAATGCTCAACTGCGACATCGGCATCCCTGCCATGCCGACCATCTGTTCGAGTCGGCCGACGGCGTCGCGGGGCGTGTTGGCGTGAATGGTCGTCATCGAGCCCTCGTGACCGGTGTTCATTGCCTGCAGCATGTCAAAGGCCTCGTCGCCGCGCACTTCGCCGACGATGATGCGGTCCGGACGCATGCGCAGGGCATTTTTCAAAAGTTCGCGTTGACGAATCTCATTGCGCCCGTCGAGCGTCGGCGGTCGGGTCTCCAGGCGCCCAACATGCGGCTGCTGCAGTTGGAGCTCGGCCGCGTCCTCGATAGTGATCAGACGCTCTTTCGGAGAAATCTGCGACGAGAGGGCGTTGAGCAAGGTAGTCTTGCCAGACCCGGTGCCGCCTGAAATGACCATGGACACTTTGCCCTTGACCGCGGCGCTAAGAAGGATGCGCATCGCATTGGCCATCGCGCCATATTCCACGAGACGCTCCATTGTTAGCGGCTTACGGGTGAATTTGCGGATGGAAACAAGCGGCCCATCGACCGAGATCGGCCTGATGGCGACGTTGACACGCGAGCCATCCTTCAGGCGCGCGTCTACCATTGGGGTCGACTCGTCTACCCGTCGGCCGACCGCCGAGACGATCTTGTTGATCACTCGCAGCAGATGGTCCTCGTCCTTGAAACGCACGGCGGTACTTTCGAGCCTGCCGCGCCGCTCCACATAGACGCTGTTGTAGCCGTTGATGAGAATATCCGCGATTGTGTCGTCGCTCAGTAACGGCTCGATTGGCCCAAGCCCAAGCATCTCGTCGGTGATATCGCGGATCAGATCATTGATTTCCTTGGCATTAAGCGGAAAGTTGTTGCTCCGGATATAGTCCTTGACCAACGGTCTGATCTCGGTGGCGATCTCTTCGTTGTCGAGCGTGTCGAGGATACCGAGATTGATGCGATCAAGCAGGTATCGGTGCAGATTGACCCGCTCGGACACCATGTCCCGCCCGAGCGGGTCCTCTTCATCACCCGCCACGGCACTGCCAGTGGCCGGTTGGGCGGGGACGGATTGAGCTGCGCCGACCAACGACGGGTCGGCCGTATCCAGTTGCTCCCGGCTTTCAGGCTCCCGCTGCTTGTAGAAACGCCCCATGATTCCGTTCGCCATGCCTTTCCACCCCCGAACTATTTTACAATCACCGTGGAACCGACCTTCACCCTCTCATAGAGATCGATGACATCGGCATTGCTCATACGAAAGCAGCCCGACGACGCGAAACCGCCGACCGTCGACTGCTCGTTCGTTCCGTGAATGCGGTAGAGCGTGTCGGCGTTGCCCTTGTAGAGATAGATCCCGCGAGCGCCCAACGGATTGAGTGGTCCGGAAGGTACGATGTCCGGAAGTCCGGGAGCGCGCGCCTTCATCTCTGCAGGCGGCCGCCAGTCAGGCCACTCTGCCTTGCGTCCGATCTTTACGGTACCGCTCCAGCGAAAGCCGTCTCGTCCGACGCCGATTTTGTAACGGATCGCATGGTTCCCCGAGATGACGAGGTCCAGCGTCCGGTTCCCACTTACGATGATGATTGTCCCGGCGGCGTAGCGGTTTTCAATGGTCACCACGGTGGCCGTCGTGGGACCAAGGCTTCGTGGCACGAGCCCGCCTGCCGCAGCATCGCCAACAGCGGTCGCCACTGTGAGAATTGCAAGCCCAACGTGGACGGCGCAGGTCCGCATGCGCCCACTGCCGACAGCCTTCATCGCACCAGTGCTCCGAGTTTACCGACCGCGCCACAGAAACGCGCCCGGGAATTCACTTCAACCGGCAGCACACCGCGGTTGACCGCCTCGCTCAATGTATCCCAGTCATCTGCGATGATATGCGTGGGGATCTCCTTGAATATCTTCTCCGTCTGCTGTCGGCGGACGCCGAGGCCGAAAAGCTTCGTGCGGTATTTGTTGATGACGACGAATATCTGATCCGAATTGCCTCGCAGCCGCACCAAGGTGGTAAATAAATCCTTGGCTTGAGAAAGCGCGGGGACCGTCATTTCGGTGACGATAGAGATGCTGTTGACAGAACTGAGCACATCGTATTTCCACGGCGTGTCGTAATAGGGAATATCGATGACCGTGTGATCGCTCTCGAAGGCGGCCACGTCGAGCATGCGCAGCACGAGTTCGCCGCCCTTAGGCGCCAGAAGGACGGAGGGCTGCTTGAAGGACAGCAGTGAAAAGCCGCCCGAATGACGCTTGCGAACCAGATCGATGAATTCCAGATCGACCCGGGATGGATTCGCGATCACCGGTTTCAGGTCGTAGTCGTTGACAAGGTTGAGATAATAGCCAAGCGCCCCGGAGCAAAAGTCCATGTCGAACAGATCAACCCGCGGCGTGGAATTCTTGGTCGGCTGGGCCAGCACATGCGCAAGCGATGAAGCGATCACGCTGGCGCCTGCACCACCGACGGCCGAAACTACGGCGTGCACCCGGCTGTCGCTGGCCCCGGTGCCAGGCGCATGGGTCGAAATCATGTCGATCAGTGCGCGGCGCTCGAGCGGCTTCTTCAGCCAGTCATTGCCGTTCAGGCGGAATAGTAGCCGCAGCATCTCGTCCGGCAGGTCTTCGGAAACGACTACGAGCGGAATGTCCCGATAGCTGGTGCGAAACGCGAAGAGTTCCGGTCGGTGCAGCAATTCCCCGTTGTCGACGTCGAGGACGACCAGATCGAACTGCGTCGGATCGAACCGGCCCTTTTCGACGAGCGCCTTCAGCGCCAGATGGTGCACATCGTAACGCGAAAGCGAACCGAATGTGTCGAGCATGAAGCTCGCTGCAGCCGCGTCGTCGGAAAGGACCAGGATCTTGGTGGATGCTGCAATGTTCATGTGAGCTGTCATGTCGCTTTCCTACATATACTTAAGGACTTAGCAGGTTGAGCAGGTCTTTAGATCTTCGGTTGTGATCGTCACTGGATGGGCTGGAATGGTAATGTCGTTAAGTCCTAGCAGAGCGCCAAGAACCGGCAGGTCGAAGGTGATGTTGCGCACCTCGAGCCGCATCGTCAGCACAGGCCCATCCGGTCGGCCCCAATAACCGAGCCCCGATCGCTGATAGGTAACCATCAAATTCTGCGGCTGGATGCGCCAGTTGATGTCGCAAATGCCGGGGTGTGGATCACCCGCCGCGCAAACGCCGTCACTTCCCAAGACGAGCCGGTTCAACGCCGCCGTGCAGTTGGCAAGAGCCGGCCCGCAGGTTGAGGATATCGTTGCGTCGTTCGGCGCCGCTTTGCCGTTGTTGAGCGGATCGGCAGCCTCGATCGGGAATACGGCATTGAAATTCGCGGTCACCGGATCGGAGACGGCCGCCAGACGGGCGCCATATTGGAGCGCCTTGACGGTCTGATTCCACTGCGACATCGCATAGCCGAATTCGACGAAGGCGGCGAATACGAGTATGACGATGGGAAAGGTCAGCAGTCCTTCAGCGAGGGTAACACCACGGGTATCCTGCCAGAAAGCCTTGACTGCCTGAAAGCTCACCATCCGATGTACCTCTCTTCATGAAAGGAATTGATGGTTATGGCATCAAGTCCTAGCCAGCCGAACAGCGGTGAGGTCTCGTAGAGATGAGCAGTAGAAATTGTGATGTTCCCGTCGGCGTCGGGCGCTGCGATGATGATGTCGGCGGGATCCTTCCAACCTGGCACGCGGGGTTTGGCATTTGCTGCAGGCGTTTGCGTACCGTAAAAAGCGATCGTCTTTGCCGTCGCCTGGCTGCATGTCGGCACATAGGTTCCCGACGCCGGTCGGCATCGGGAAAGGTAACGCCCCGCATCGCGCAAGCCTGCGTCGATCTGCATGCGCTCCCAGAAGATGTTGCCGAACTCGAGAATACCGGCTGCAAACAGCGTCACGAAAGGGATCGCCACCAGCGCTTCGGCAAGGACGGCCCCCTCTTCTTTCGACCAGAAGCCGAAACCTAGCCGGTGACGAATAAGGCTTTTAAGCGCCATCATCGAACCAGCTCCGCTTCTTCCCGAAGGAATTCGTCAAGCGTACCGCGACCACCCTTGCCGGTGATGTCGATCATTTCCAGTGAAAGATATCGCTCGCCGGCATCCTTGATCGCCGGCTTTGTCAGGAACATTCGCGCAAAGGCCACGGCTCGAGTGGCCTTATGACCGTTCAAATGGCCGAGCGACGCCTCATAGCCACAATTTACAATGGCCGAGAAAATCTCGCGACGATCACCATATTCGGCCGCCGTATAGTTCGAAAGGTCCGGACCGCTATAGCACTGACCGCCGGTAGCCGGCGTTCCGGTCTCGCCATTGGCCGAGGCATGGCTGATGAGCGACGGACTTGCGAGCTCGTAACGATAAACATCGTAAGCAGAGGGTCGGCTTGGTGCTCCACTCGCCTGCGCTGGATAACTGGAGTAGCTACTGAGGATCGTGCTCACGGAGGGTGCAGCCGTTCCTTGCGCGACATTCCAATATGTCGTGTACTGCCAGTTGTTGCTGCTGCTGATCTTGCCGCCGGCAAGTGAGTTCATGGTTGCGCCGTAGCCGAGCGGTAATGCCTTGGTAACGTCGCCGACAACATCTCCGACCTTGACTGGATCGTAGGTATCGCAGCCATTCTTGCCCTTGCCAGTGATGTTCTGAGCGGAGCGAACATTTTGGGCCGGTCGATAGCGAGAGTCACCGCGAGACTTACTGAAGGACGAGGAATAAAAACCAAAGCGCGTATTCACGCCGTCTTCGATGGGGCCCGCCTTTGCGCCGGTCTCGGTATCGAGACTGTCTTGTGTATAGCAGGTACCAGGATTGCCGGTCGCAAGAGCCTCCGCCAGTACGGACGCTCCATTGCCCAAGGGGGTCCGCAGAAACCCGAAATTGCCAGGGCCGGGATTGGAGGCGGAGGTGCTGTGAAGCTCAATTTGCCGCCCGTAAAGATTGCCGGCCGAAAAATTGGTGTGCAAGGCCTGAGCTGCGTCTTCGCTTGCGGTCTCACTCGTGTTCCCTACTGGCTCGAACGGATTGCAGATAAAGATCGGCGTCACGTCGCAGGCGCTGGCGTGGTAGACGGCCACGGCGTCGGCAGCGATGTTGATCGTATTACGGTTGAAGCCGACCGGGATCGGGAAGATCGTCTGCATTGCCTGCGGCTTGGCGATGACCCAGGCGTAGGAGGCTTCGTTTGAATTGGTCGTTTCCATCGAAGACGGGATTGGGGTGTCATCGTTGGCAGGGATGCTCTTCAGGAAGAATACCTTGACCGTGCTTCCGGCATCGTTTCCGGCATCATAGGCCAAGGTAATGTGCGAGCCGAGCGACATACCGGTCCCGCCGCCGGAAAAAGCGGCGCTGTTTGCGATGTTCTCGATCGCTGTTTTCGCCCTCGCAATTGCGTCATCGCGACCGTCGAGTTCGCGGGCTCCGGCCAGCGCCATCGCATCGACGCCATTTTGAAGATCGGTATGCAGGTTGCCGCTGCGGCCGACATCGATGACCAGCAGCGAAAAGCCGAGAAGCAGCGGCATGGCGATGAGCGTCAGGGCGATGACGTAGCCGCGATGATCGTTCCAGAACCGTCTAACAACCCTGCTCAGCATTGGCATACCCCCATCGCGGCGCTATCGCCGTGACGACCCGTGTCTTGTGCAAGCTCTTCTTCCGGCGTTGCCGCCGTTCATGCCTTTCGATCGTTATTGGCCGTTGGTCGTACCATTAGCCGACATGGCCGGAGATGGCTGAACAATCACCGCCCCGCCGTTCTGGTACTCCGTGACCACCCTGCGGATGACCTTGCCGTCGCTTGCGATTCTGGTTCGCTGTGCTTCCGGCGGGAACGGATCCTCGATGTGGATGGCCTTGTTTGCTTCCACGGCGTTCCCGAGCCCGAAGGTGATCGAGTCGCGATGGTTCATGTAGTCGGCGCAGCCGGAAGCGAGGCCGGCGACAATGACGAGAAGGGCGCGCTTAGCGTTTTGTAACAACAGCTTGGCCTCCCTGATTCAGATCGAGACGATGGCCGTAGGGCCCGGTCACACCTTCGCCATAGCGAAACCGTCGCAGCATGTCCTTGTCGACTTCCAAGACACCGAGCGCGAAAAGCTCGACGTCATTCGAAGAACGGGTCTGGTCGAGCGGACTGTAGAGGTCCTCGCCCGGTCTGGCCGGCCGCACGATATGCGGCGTGACGACGATTACGAGGTCGGATTCCTTCTTCTGGAAACTTGTCGAGCGGAACAGTGCTCCGAGAACCGGCAGCTTCCCTAGACCAGGCAATTGCTGGATGTCCTTGGCATTGATCGACTGCAACAGGCCCGCCATGGCAAAGCTCTGCCCGTCGCGAAGCGCGACAGTGGTGCTGGCAGCACGCGAGATGAAGCCCGGATTGCCATTGACGTTGATCGACGGATCGAGCTCGGAAACCTCCGGCTCGATCTCCAGATTGATGACGCCGTCGTCAAGCACCACCGGCTTGAAGGTCAGCCGCACGCCGAAAGGGCGATAGTCCGTCTCGGTGGCGACGGTCGCGCCGTTGGTCGTCGTCTTCAGGATCGGCACTTCACCGCCGGCATGAAAGCTGGCGGTCGAGCCGCTCATGGCGATGAGGTTCGGCTGAGCCAGGCGGCGCACCAGCCCCTTCTGCTCGAGTGCGTTGATGACCACGTCGATGCGACCGCCCGAGATTTCCAGCACCTTGGCGATCAGCTGGCCGAAGGGCAGCATTCCCGTGGCAGCGCCCTTCGGATCTAGGAGCGTGCGGGCCAGGCTGCCGTCATCGTTCACTCCGATGCCCTGGCTGGTCGTCGCCTTGCCGATGCCGTTGTTGCCGTGCCCGGACCAACCGATCCCGAGGTCGCGTCCCGTCTGGCGCGAGGCCTCGATAACACGTACCTCCAGCATCACCTGCTGGCTGTCGCTGACGCGCAACTGGTTGAGCACCGGTTGATCGGAATAGGACTGAGCAACTTCCATCACCCGCTGCAATTCGACGCCGTCCCGGACGAAGCCGGTCAGGCGGATGCGGTCGTTGGAGTTGACTACCCTGACCCGGGCCGAGGGCGCGGCAGAGCGAATGGCGGCAGCGACTTCGGTAAAATCGCTGGCGATGCGGATGTCGATGACGCCGAGGAGCGACTTGTCGTCGCCATAGACCGAGATGTTGGTGGCGCCGGTCTTCTTGCCTCGGATGAACAACGAACGGTCGGAAAGCGGTACGACGTCGATCAAATCGGCGCTGCCGATGACGAGATCGCCGAAGGGCTGGCCAGTGTTGAGCGTTAGCGTCTCGTTCGGAGGCAAGGTCACATGCTGAACCGACTTGCCAAGCGTGACGAACTTTTCCTGTGCGTTGGCGCAGCCTGCAAATCCTGGCCCCCAAAATATGCAGGCTGAAAACACTGCTGCCAGTGCCGCAAGGCTCTTGGGCCTTGCGATTCTTCTCTTGTCATCTTTCGACATGCCTGCTTTAGCCCCCTCGTTCGGCCGCCGCGCCTGCGGACGCATATATGTCACTCTACCAGACCGACTCTGTGCTCCTCACGCTTCGTCGTGTTCCAGACGCCCACTGTTATCCACTTCGGCTCGATCGGCAACGCTTTCTCGACCGTGGGTTCTACAATTTTCACTTGTTTCTCTGGCTCGGGCGTCTTTGAGTTATTCAGGTCCTTGCCAAGCTCCGTCGCCATCGGACCGCCGCCGAGGTCGGCGACGGTGATCGGCCGGGTCTGTTCCATGGAGGAAGAGGCGACATTGCGAAGCGCAAGCGACAGTGTACCAATGCTGGCGCCGAGGGTAAGGCGCTGGGCCTCATCCGTCGTGACCTCGAAGGTTACGGTTTTCACGACGGACGGCTCATCCTTGCGCTCGTCAGCCGTCTGGTCCACCGCCAGCACCTTGACGCCTTGCAAGAGCACATCGACGAACGTCTGGTCGTTGCCGGCCGGCCCGCGCACGACCCGCGTCAGAAGCACGTCGACGCGATCGGAAGGACGTACGAAGCCGGCAACACCAAGCACGTCATTAACGCGGATGGAAACAGCCTTCATGCCCTGGTCGAGCGCTGCCGATAGCGTGGCGCGCTCGCCGGTGCCGGTAATTTTCGAGGAAAGCACCGGTTCGCCGGGGTCGATCGCTGCCATGGCATAGCGCGGCTGGGCATCGTTGCCAACGACCGCGGCTATGCTGACGAACGAGCCCGCGGGTGTTTCGTTTGAGGGCCATGGAATGGCCTTGAGATTCTCGGACCGAACCCGGTCGCCGAAGCGCATTGCCTTGGCGGCGACAACCAGTGTCCTTTCCTCAGCCCTCGTACCGCTCATTGCCAGCAGCCGAGCCTTTTGATCGGAAAGATACTCGCGCATGCCGAAAACGGCAGCTGCTGCGAGCACGAAAGCAATGACGAGACTGAAAATCGTTGAAGAACGCATCGCCGCTACTCGGTACACTGGAAACGAAATATTTCCGTATTTCTAATTTAGGTGATGGAGGTTAACATTTCCCCCATCACCCGATTCATGCAGAAGTTAGCCGCAAGCAACACCGCTTGCAGTGGAGTCTTTGCAAGTGAGGCTAGCAGTAAAGAAACCGGCCCAAGACTCCCAAGCGTCGCTAAGATTTGTGCCGGCTAGCGTTACAGCAGCGATCACGCCTCCAACCAAGAGTCCCAGCAGGATAAGATATTCGGTCAGTGCCACGCCATCTTCTTCCCGCGCGAAAGCGCGTACGCTATTTACAAGTGCTTTCATCGAGAATTACCTCCAGTTTAATGGCGCCGGCCCCCGGCTGCCTTGTCGTTGAGACTACCCCTTCGACTGGGAAATATTAATAATCTGTTAATTATTATATAGTCAACTAGTGAAATACATGCGGCCAGACATGTATAGTTTATGGTTAAGATGCGTTTTGACCGATATTCTGCTCCCCAACGACCCTGGAACCCGCTTAAGATCCGACATCCGGGGGTTTATATTCTCAAAAAGGCTTAGCCTGCATGGCACAAATGGTCAGTTTTACTACGTGGATTGCGGTATTGCTGCTTCTTTATGCTGCTTGGACCGATTTCCGCACGTGGAAAATCCCCAACGCGGCCGTGCTTGCGCTCGTGACCCTGTATGCGCTTCGCGCGGCGGCCTTGACGCTCGGCGCCGCGGATATTGGGGCTGCGCTGTTTTCTTCCACCGGTATCGGTGGCGATGTCGGGGCCGGGCTGCTTCTGTTCATGCTCGGTGTCGTGCTCTGGGCCTTCCGTCTTTTTGGTGCTGGCGACGCCAAGCTCTTCCTGCCGATCGGTCTTTTCGTCGGTTGGCACGGCATGCTGCCGTTTGCGATCTTCCTGTTCGTGCTCGGTGTCGCGGCGCTGCTGCTCTTGCGACTGCCGGTACCACTACCTCTTGCGCATCTCGCCTTCTTCATGCGCATCGAAGAAATCCGGGCTAGCCGTAAGGTGCCCTATGGCGTCGTCATGGTTTTTGCCGCACTGCTGGCTCTCGCCTTGCCGGTCAGTAGGAGCTGACGCGTCCTCACGTGCAGGGCGTTCCGGCACCGGCAGATGTTTCCCTGGGAGACCAAGCCGACCAGACATCGCAAAAGGCAGCCTTTGATGCTTCTTGAATGCATGCCCTTAATCTGGTTATGGCGGCTTTGCCGAAGACTTGACCGGACGTGGGTCGGAGTTTCGATCTGGCTGCGATCAAGCTTCGAGGGAAGACAGCGCCGCTCAAAAAAACGCCCGGGTCAACCGCCCGGGCGTTTCCATTGGCAAGTCCAGTCGAGATTAGCCGGCGATCTTTTCGCCGTAAGCCTTCTGCGCGTAGTAGTGGCCGAAGCGACTGTCCAGAAAGGCGTCGAGACCAATGTCTTCCTGTCGTACGAAACCCTTCGTCGGCAGCTCTTCCTTGGCCAGCATGTCAAGCACGGCGCAGATGCTTGATGCGGTGGTGATCTGGATGGCGCTCATCATGCGGCCTGCAACCACGCCACTGTAAACCTTGTTGGCGTAGGTCTCCTGCACCAGTCGACCATTCTTCCAGCCGGAAACCGTCACAAAGACGATCACGACGTCCTGCATTGTCGAGGGGAGTGCGTGCTCCAGAATATCCTTGAGCACTTCGCGGCGGTGGCGCAGGCCGAGATCGCTGAGCAGTGCTTTCATGATGGCCGCGTGGCCGGGATAGCGGATCGTGCGGTAGTTCAAGGTCCGCACCCTGCCCTTCAAGGTTTCGCAAAGGGTTCCAAGACCACCGGATGTGTTGAAGGCCTCGTAGGTTACACCATCAAGGGAAAATTCCTCCCTCTCTTCCAGAGCCGGAACTTCGATCAACTGCCCGTCGACAATAGCCTCGCAGGGTTCGATGTATTCGTTGATAACGCCGTCGGTGCTCCAGGTCAGATTGTAGTTCAAGGCGTTCGAGGGATACTGTGGCAGGGCACCAACACGCATGCGCACGCTATCGAGCGTGTCGAAGCGGCTGGCGAGATCGTTTGCGACAATCGAGATGAAGCCCGGAGCCAGGCCACACTGGGGGATGAAGGCGGTTGATGCGCTGGCGGCGATCGCCTTGACCCGGCGGGTGGATTCGACGTCTTCGGTCAGGTCGAGGTAGTGGACACCGGCCTCGGCCGCAGCCTCGGCGATCGCGATCGTCAAATGGAACGGGGCGGCACTGAGGACAGCAAACTTGCCGGAGAGAAGTTTGACCAGGCAGGCATGGTCGGCAATGTCGACTTCCGCAAGGCTGAGGGCGGAATTCGCCTCCATGTGATCCAGCTGCTGTTTGCTGCGGTCGGCCAGCGTCACGTGATAGTCGCCGGAATGGATGAGAAGACGGGCAATCGTCGAGCCGATCTTGCCGGCGCCGATGACAACAATGTTTTTCATATACGTTCCCTCTGTTGGATCGAGACATCTGTATGTCTTCTTTATTCCCGTCGGTTCGGTTGATTCACAGCGCAAGAATGATAAGATCGACTAGATATTTTTGGCACATCGCCGTCGTGGATGTTCAATATGACGATGAATGACAAGGATCGGCAACTTCTGTCGATTCTCAGCGAGAACGCCCGAATGCCAACTGCGATGCTGGCGCGCAGGCTTGGCTTGTCGCGCACCACGGTGCAGGCGAAAATCGAGCGCCTGGAACGGGATGGCGTGATCGCGGGCTATGGCGTGCGCTTGTCGGACGACTTCGAGAGTGGCCAGATAAAGGCGCACGTGCTTATCACCCTTGCGGCAAAGGCGCTCGGGCGCGTCACCCAGGAGCTGCAGTCGATCGCTCATGTCCGCTCCGTTCATTCGGTGAGCGGCAGCTTTGACATGATCGCAATCGTTGCGGCGGCATCGATCAGCGAGCTCGACATGGTCATCGACAAGATCGGCGATATCGATGGCGTGGAAAAGACGCTGTCGTCGATCATCCTGTCGACGCGCATCAACCGCTAGGGTCTTTAACTCCGTCGCGCCGTCTTTGCGGAAAATCTAGGCACGATAGACGACCGCTGCGCCGGTAAGTCCGGCACCAGCCGCAGAAAGAAGCAGGGTTTCACCTTCCCGAAGAGGTCGTTCAGCAGCGTCCAGCGACAAGGAGAGCGGGATCGTTGCGGCCGAAGAGTTCCCATATCGGTCAAGCGAGCAGACGGTCCGTTCGGCTTCGATGCCAAGGTTGGTTGCGACCGCCTGGAAAATCCGCACATTGGCCTGGTGCGGCACGAACCTCGTAATTGCCGGGCCCCGAACAGCCGCCCTGTCGAGCGCCCTTTCAGAGGCGGCGCTCATCATCTCGACCGCCCGCGAAAACACCTCGCGTCCGTCCCGCATGGTCATCAGATACTCGCAGGCTGCGCGCTCCGGCGTGAAAGGCTTGTTGCTGCCGCCAGCGGCAATCGAGATCAGGTCATAGCCGCTGCCTTCGGAACACAGGTCGGTGCCGAGGACGCCGGTGGCCGGATCGATTGAGGGGGAGAGCACGACTGCGCCCGCCGCATCGGCAAACAGCACGCAACTGGCGCGTTCTGCGGGATTGATGCGCCGACTGAGGATATTGGCGGCGATGATAAGAACCGCCCTGCCCTGTGCACGCACGAAGGCGTCTGCGAGCGTCAGTGCGTAGAGAAAGCCGGAACAGGCACCGGCAAGATCGATCGCGCCGGAGTGTTCAAGTCCGAGCTTGTGAGCGACAAGCGGCGCAGTTGGCGGCAGCAGGTGATCCGGTGTGGAGGTTGCCAGTAGCGTCAAGCCGATCTCAGAACGGCTGATCCTGGCATTGTCGAGCGCCATGGATCCTGCTTCTGCGGCAAGTCCGCTCAGGGTATCGCCCTCTTCGGCCCAGAAGCGCGTGCGAATGCCCGTGCGACGTTCGATCCAGCCAGCTTCCAGCCCGAGCGATTGTTCAATTTCGGGGTTTTCGACGCAACGGCCAGGCACACTGTGCCCGAAGCCAGCCATGCGCGCGGAACAAACGTTCGTCATGCTCGAGTTCCGATCAGGATGCTTGCCGCTTCATCGATCGCATCATACAGGCGGTCGATCTCGGCTTCCGATACGCAATAGGGCGGCATCAGATAGATGACATTTCCAAGCGGGCGAACAAGAAGCTGACGCTCGCGGAAGAAGGCGCGCAACCGTGGTCCTATGTCGGCTAAGTATCCGTCTGAGCCAACAGCCAGATCCAGTGCGGCAATGGTTCCCGACTGGCGCACATACCTGAAACGCCGATCTTCGGCAAAGCGAGCGAGGCCTTTCGCTTGCAGGGTAACGAGGAGATCGATGCGTGCTTGAACCGGCTCCTGTGACCAGATCGTCAGGTTCGCAACGGCAGCCGCGCAGGCGATCGGGTTGGCGGTATAGGAACTCGAGTGGAAGAAGGTCTTCCGGCGGTCGGTCGAAAGATGCGCATCAAAAATCTCGCTTGTGCAAAGTGTTGCGGCAAGCGGCAAAGCGCCGCCCGTCAACCCCTTCGACGTGCACAGGATGTCCGGGCAAATGCCCGCCTGTTCGCATGCAAACATGGTCCCCGTCCTGCCCCAGCCGGTCATCACCTCATCGGCGATGAGCAGCACGTCGTGGGAGCGTGCGATCTTGCCAAGTTCGCCAAGCAGCGAGGGCTCGAACATCTTCATGCCCCCGGCGCCAAGCACCAGCGGCTCGATCAACAGTGCCGCAACGCGGCCAGAGCGGCAGGCAAGCTCGAATGCATCAAGCGTGTTCTGCGCTCTGCCGGGCTCTGGAAAGGCAATCCGGTCGACGCCAAACAGCAAGGGTTCGTAGGCGGCGTTGAAGATGCCCCTTTCGCCGACCGACATGGTGCCGATCGTATCGCCATGGTAACCATGCTCCATGACGACGACCCGGTCGCGCTGTCGCCCCCTGTTGTGGAAGAAACCGAGCGCCATTTTCAGTGCGACTTCGACGGCCGTCGAGCCACTGTCCGAATAAAAGACGTGTTCAAGCCCAGCCGGGCTTACAGCGATTAACCCACGGGCAAGATCTTCGGCCGGCGCGTGAGTGTACTCGGCAAAGATGATTTGGTCGTAGCACTCTGTTGCCCTACGGATAGCTTCCATGATCACCGGATGCCGATGGCCGTGGGTGACCACCCACCATGAGGAGATCGCATCGAGAACGCGGTTGCCGTCTTCGTCGATGAGATGGGCGCCTTCGGTGGCCACGACCTTCTTCATCGCCGGCTCAAGGGCATGCTGCGTAAATGGATGCCATACCGGCGAGAGCGTCATGACCGGTCACTCCGAAATATCGCAACGTCGAAGCCGCGATGAAAGGCCGCCATCAGTGTTTCGTGGTCGAGTGGGACGGTCGGCTCCAGGCGCCCCAACGAGCGCGTTCCGCTCAGCTGGACGATGATCTTCTGCGTTTCGGGATTCTCTTCACCGACAAAGGCAATGCCGAAGATTGGGACCGAACGTCGCTGCAGTGCTTCCACCGACATCAGCGTATGATTGATGGTGCCGAGCGTGGTTCTGGCACACAGGATGACCGGCACCTGCCAGCGGGCGAAAACGTCGGCAAAAAGGACCTCGGATGTCAGGGGAACCAGCACTCCGCCGGCGCCCTCGATGACAAGCGATCCCGGCGGCGCCGGCAGCGCCAGTGCGTCTGGAGCTATCTTCACATTGTCGAGTGCTGCCGCATGGTGCGGGGATGCAGGCGTTCTTAGCCGATAGGCCTCAGGGACAATCCGGTCAGGTGGTACCCTGCCCAATCGGCCGACCGTTTCGGCGTCTGTCTCATCGCCGAGCCCGGCTTGAACCGGTTTCCAGTAGTGTGCCCCGAGTGCGGATGTCAAAGCGGCGGAAAAGACCGTCTTTCCGATACCTGTATCGGTGCCCGTGACGACAAAGCGCTCTGTCATTGCTGCTGCTCCTCCCGCAGGATGACGACGAGCCTCTCGAACAGCCGGCTGATGATCGCTTCGTCGACATTCAAAGTGATGGAGATGCGCAACCGCGCCGTCCCTTCGGGCACGGTCGGAGGCCGAATGGCCCGGACATCGAAGCCCTCGCTGCGCAAGCGTTCAGCAATGCGTACCGCACGACGATTGTCGCCGATCAAAATCGGCAGGATTTGCGATTTACTCGGAGGCATCCCGGTCGCCGCTTGCATCTCGCGGCTGGCGAAAGAGACAAGTCCGGCAAGATTGCCGCGGCGCTCCGGCTCGTCAGCGAGGACCTTCAATGCCTCTCGCACAGTCGCAGCCATCAGCGGAGATGGTGCTGTCGAATAAATGAAATTTCGAGCGCGGTTGATGAGGAAATCGCAGATGATAGCCGGTCCGAGGACAAGCGCTCCCGATGCGCCAAGCGCCTTGCCGCAGGTGTGCAGACTAATACAGTTTTCCGGATGGCCAAGAACCTCCGAAAGGCCGCGTCCGCCTTTCCCGAACACACCCGTCGCGTGCGCCTCGTCAATGACGAGGAAGCCATCATGCCGCTTGACGAGCTCCATGAGCTCACCAAGAGGAGCGCAATCTCCGTCCATTGAATAGAGACTTTCGACCGCAATCCAGGGTCGACCCTTGCCCCCCGCACGGCGCCATCTGGCAATCGCATCGGCGGCTGCGTCCACGTCGTTATGGGCGGTTGCGACCGACGGCGCGCGGCTTGTGGAGATCCCCTCATGGGCGCTCGCATGGATCAGCGCATCATAGACGACGATGTCGTCGCGCTGTGGCAAGGTCGAAAACAACGCCACATTGGCTGCGTAGCCGCTGCCGAAATATAGCGCGCGCGCTGCTTCGAAATAGGCAGCGGCCTCCTGCTCCAGTGCCTCATGCTCCGGATGATTGCCGCGAAGCAGGCGCGAGCCTCCTGCCCCGACCGGCACACCGCGATCGATTGCATCGCAAAGCGCATCCTTGAGCCGCTGGGAATCGGCAAGACCCAGATAGTCGTTCGAGGTGAAATCTGCGCCGGATATGGCAACGAGGCTTCGATTCCTTCCCTTGCGATCAAGTCCAGCGAGCTTGCGCTCATAGAGCGCAAGGTTGGCGGTCATTCGGCTCGCTCCAGCTGCTCCGCCTTTAGCCCGAGCCTACGAAAGAGTGCCGCATCCTGATCCTCGCCGGGATTGTCCGCAGTCAGAAGGGTCTCCCCCACAAAGATCGAGTTGGCGCCGGCAAAGAAACAGAGCGCCTGGGTTTCGTCCGACATGTCCGTTCGACCTGCGGATAGACGCACATAGGACGTCGGCATTAGAATGCGTGCCAGTGCGACGGTCCGCACGAAATCGACCGGATCGATCGGTTGGGCATCTGCGAGCCTCGATCCAGGGATCGGAATGAGCATATTGATCGGGACACTCTCGGGTGGCGTCGGCAGATTCGCGAGCGTGACAAGCATCGATACGCGATCTTGCGCCGTCTCACCCATGCCGAGAATGCCGCCGGCACAAACCTTGATGCCCGCTTCACGCACATTGGCAAGGGTCTCCAGCCGATCTGCAAAGCTCCGTGTCGTGATAATCTCGCTATAGAAGCGCTCCGAGGTATCGATGTTGTGATTGTAGTAGTCGAGGCCTGCCTCGGCGAGCCTTGCCGATTGTTGTGGCGTCAGCATCCCAAGCGTCATGCAGGTTTCCATGCCGAGCGCCCGGACCCCCTCTACCATCGCGATGATGGCGTCCATGTCACGGTCCTTGGGGCTGCGCCAGGCGGCACCCATGCAGTATCGCGTGGCGCCTGCTTCTTTGGCCTTTCGTGCTTGGCTAAGAACGCGCTCGACCTCCATGAGTTTTGAAGCCTTGAGGCCGGTCGGGTAGTGGGCCGACTGGCTGCAATAACCACAGTCCTCGGCGCATCCGCCGGTCTTGACCGAAAGGAGGCGGCTCATCTGCACCGCGTTCGGATCGAAATTGGCGCGATGGACGCCGTGGGCACGATAGAGAAGGTCGTTGAATGGCGAATTATAGATAATCGTGGCCTCTGACAGCGTTGTCGGGCCCACATCTTCGCTGCTACCTCGGGGTTCCTGCGTCGAATTGGCTGAGGGGGACGGCATCAGGTTAAGATCCTCTCGTCATGAAGCTTTGGTCCGTAGATAGAAGCTGATTTTATCTATAATTGTCTGAGATGATATTAGGCAAGGGTCTTTTTTGGCTCGCCCCTGTGGCGGAGTTGGTCGGGAAGCAAAGCGCTCTCGTGCGGACCTGTGATGAGGAAGACGTCTGGGTCCACTACCGACCGGGAACCAGACGCGCACGCCTGGAACGCATGGCTCTGCCCGACGTGCTGCAAGGGCGCCGCAGGAGGAGCCCGGGCGCCCTCGTCCTGTTCGTGTGTGGGAGACAAGCGACGCCTTTTGATGAGGTGTAGACTACGTCGCGCTTGCGATTGTCGACGCTAGCCGACGATCGCAAACCGTTCTCGCGACGCATGCTGCAGTCGCCGCGGGGGCCCCCCGATCCATTGCACATGCCGCTCCAAGGCGGTCACCGCGTTCTCGACCTTGCCGGCACGTAGAAATGCGAGAATGGTGCGATGGTCGCTGTCGATCCGCGGCTCCCATTCGCTCAGCCAGGTGGCGAACAGAAATCGGGCGCTTGCTGCATGGAGATCGTCAATGACGGAGAGCAAGCGCGGCATGCCGCATGGTTCGAGGATCAGCGTATGGAACCTGCGATTGGCCTCTTCCCAGGTGCGGACATCGCGCGCATTGTCGCCATCGACCGTCGCCTGTTCGGCCTGATCAAGACGCGACGGCGTGAGGTGCTCGGCTGCGTGGCGCAGTGCCAGCCCTTCAAGGACGGCGCGCATCTTCGCAACCTCCTGCACTTCCTTCAAGTCGAAGGAGGCAACACGAACGCCGCGGCGCGGCTCGCTGACGGCGAGACCCTGCGCTTCCAGTCGGCGCAGAGCCTCTCGCACTGGAACGTGCGACGACCCGAATTCTTCCGCTATGTGGTCCTGCTTCAGCTTCGAGCCAGGCGGCAAGGCACCGGTCACAATGCGCTCTGCGAGCGCGCGACTTATACGGCCGGCTATCGTGTCATCGTTATGAATAGTCATATTTTAGAGATAGTTCCTGCGCTCGAAGCTGTCGAGGCGCGCACTACGCATGGCTGTGGATTTGTCTGCGGTTTCTATCCGGCAGTTTAGCGCCCTGCACGGCGGATGTGCCGATCATCGCGGCGAGTTTTCACAAGCGACGTCAGGCCTCGTTTGATTCTGGCCGCTGCGTTGCATGTGCTGCTCGCCCCCACGAAGGAGCGGCTTTCTCCGGCACGCAAGGGGCGGGCGAGATGTTGTAGGCAATCGCTGGTCGCCACGACCGGCGTGGGTCTCAGTGAGTGTTGGGGGCTCCTGCGGATTGGCAAATATTTCGACCGCCGCCGTTAGAAGGTTCCGTCTTGATGAGCCGCGGATGTGACCTATTAAGGGCGTCATTTTGTTCCGCTGCCACCGTAAAATGCGTCCGGGAAGGCTTGACGGTCCGGTCCGCGCAACCGACGGGACTCCGGATTGAAAGGCTGTCTGTGGCAAGTATAAGCGCTGGCCTTGCGGCTTTGACCGTGAGATAGAAAAAGCCTCTCGCCGTGCGGCGCTCGGCTCTATGGTTGGCAATGGCTTCGGCTTGAGGCCTGTCGCAGAGGCTGTTGCCGATGATCTCAGCTTGTCGAGGCGGCGCTGCGTGCTGACCTGCTGCGGTCTATCCGGTATTGGAGCCCTTCATGCTGAAAGATCTCACATGGATTGGCCAGCGTGAAGCCAGGGCCGAATTTGCGCCTCTGCTGGTGTCCGGTCGCCGTGAACCCCGTTACGACCGCACCGAGAGAGGCCAGGCACCTTTGACGGACGCGTTTCTGAGAGGTAGCTGTGACGTTTGCACGCGCGGCATCAGGCCCCGATCACTGTGAATGGAGAAAAGCCTCCCTTCGTTGGGAGCCGAACCGGGCGCAGGCAGGTTTTCTAGCGTGATTGCGGGAATGGGCCCTACCTTGCCAAACGGCGCAATGGGTATGGCGGTGCTCTTACAGTTGGTCGCGTCCAATATCGGATGAGGCGGCACTCCTCTTTCATGGGATGGCGGGTCGGGCAGTTGTCTTTGTGGGGACCGGAAGAGTTCCCCGCGGGGAACGCTGCGGCAGGCATCTATTACGCGGCGCCGTTACCAGAGGAAATCCAGTGCGTGCGCTTTCATGGGATCGCCTGCTGCCAATGGTGCAAGAATGCGCTTCGGCTGGCCGGTAAGGTCAGCGCAGGGAGCGTCGCACCGGCTCGCTGAGGCGGGAGCGAGGAACAGCCGCGGCGCTCGGGCCGTTGGTTGCCCCCGCGTCAGATGCCGGGCGGCTGCTGTCTCTTGCGATTTCGATAGAGTTCCCCGCGGGGAACATTCGGGAAGAATAACATATACTGCGGTCGCAATTCGCCCGAAATCTTGCCTCGCCAGGACCCTCGCCGTTTGTTGATTTCGCAGATAGCCCGCGAAATGCGGTTGACAAATCACCCTCTTGTCCGAGATTCTATGGGCGGCTTTTGCCATGCGCGGTCAGTTTGCAAGCGGCCCTAAAGTGGCCGGATTGGCCCACCAAGCGTTTCTGAAGCAACTTTGTGGACCTTGTCTCCGATCAGAACGATAAGCTCTAGCGGAAGCGAACATGTGATTGGCTGCCGTAAGCGGAAATATATATGCATAAACAGTAACTTGGTTAACATTCCGCGCGACTGCACACAGAGGCAAAGTCGGGGAAATATTCCGGCGGAACAAATCCCTGGTGACAGTGTCCGCGCGGGTCTTGAACGCCGAGGTTGGCTGACGATAGGCTGATGCGATCGAAGGCGTGAGGACACCATGGCAATCGACATCGATAAGCTGAGTGAAGAAGATTTGGTCGATCTCAACAATCGCATCGTCGAGCGACTGCGATTTCTGCACCAGATGCGAGCGCACAAGACAATGCTCAATTTCTCGATCGGCGACTGCGTGGCGTTCGAAGACCAGCACGGTCGGACAGTCGAAGGGACGTTGACGCGATATAACAAGAGATCTGTAACGGTGATTGGCCGGGATGGGCGCCATTGGAATGTGTCGCCCGGCTTTCTGCGCAAGGTGCATGTGGCGTCCGCAACGAAGACTACCACGGCTGTGACCCTTGCCGAGCGATGACCTGATCTGGTGGCTCGGGTTCTTGTCTGGGCAACCGGCCTATCTCTGCTCGTCGGGTGGTCGGATGCAGTTCGTTGTTGCTTTCACCCACATCCTTGTCCGCAGCGCGAGCTGATGTGTCGTCGGCGCCACGTGGCCGAACCGTGCCGACCGGTCCTCGTTGACGTTCGCCCAAATTCGTCCCGAGAGGTCAGCAGACGCTTCGGAAGCGATCAACGCAGGTCGAAAGCACCCTTTCGCCAGGCCGTTTCCACCAGTTTGTCGCCGAAAATATCTCCACTTCCTGCGGACCTCGATAGCCGGCCGTTTCGATCGCGCGCCGAATTCCCTTGAGATCTATGACACCGTCTCCCATCATTCCGCGGTCGAGCAGAAGGTCCGTTGTCGGGACGAGCCAGTCACAGATGTGGTGCGCCAGGATACGGCCAGTGGCGCCGGCACGCGCAATCTGCTGCATAAGTTTCGGATCCCACCAGACATGGTAGACGTCAATGGCGACGCCGACGCCGTTTCCAAGCAGGTCACAAATATCGAGTGCCTGCTCGAGCGTATTCACGCAGGCGCGGTCTGCGGCATACATCGGATGCAACGGTTCGATGGCCAGCGGTATGCCAGCGGCGCGCGCGTGCGGGAGGATCGCAGCAATGCCATCGGCAACCATCTCGCGCGCATGCGCAATATCCCGGGATCCTGCGGGCAGGCCACCGACGACAAGGACAAGGCAGTTCGCATTGAGAGCCGCAGCTTCGTCAATGGCCCTCCTGTTGTCGTCGATTGCGGCGGCGCGTGCCACAGGATCGGCGGCGGGGAACATGCCGCCGCGGCAAAGGCCGGTCACCTGCAGCTTGTTGTCGGCGACGATACGGGCGGCTTCCGAAAGGCCAATGGCTTGAACCTGATCGCGCCAGGGAGCGATCGCCACGATATCCTGCATGAGGCACGCTTCCACGGCCTGCTTCATGTTGTACTGTTCTCGAACCGTCGCGAGGTTGATCGAAAGGCCGTCGACTGCCATGCGTTGTCCTTTCTCGCCTCGCCGATGCCAGGCGGATGCCGTGGTGTTTCAGATCCCTGCCGTGGCGAGGATTATATTCATTCGTTCGGTGGCGAGATCCGGGTCGCGCAAGACGCGGGCTTGGTCGGCAAGACGGAACAGTTCCGCAAGGTGCGTGATCGAGCGCGCGCTCTGCTGGCCGCCGAGCATCTGGAAGTGATCCTGGAAGCCGTTGAGATAGGCCAGGAAGACGACGCCGGTCTTATAGAACCGGGTTGGCGCCTTGAAGATATGCCGAGACAGCGGCACGGTCGGTGCCAGGATATCGTGGAAACCAGCGAGATCGTTTGCTGCGAGCTTGCCCAGGGCAGCGCTCGCAGCAGGGGCAATGGCGTCAAAAATGCCGAGCAGGGCATGCGAGTAGCCTTGTTCGTCCCCGGCGATGAGCTCTGCGTAGTTGAAGTCGTCGCCGGTGTACATCTTGACCGCCGGATCAAGCCTGCGGCGCATGACGACCTCCTTTTTCGCCGACAGCAGGGAAATCTTTACGCCATCCACCTTACTTGCGTGATCGTTGATAATCGCGACTGCCGTTTCCATCGCCTGCATGTCATTGCCAGAACCCCAATAGCCCGCGAGCGCGGGATCGAACATGTCACCAAGCCAATGGATGATCACGGGCTGGCGAACCTGCCGCAAGATGCGGTCATAGACCTGTACGTAGTCCTTGGGGCTCTTGGCGGCCGCCGCAAGTGCCCGGCTTGCCATGAGGATGATCCGGCCGCCCTGCCCCTCGACATAGGCGACCTGCTCCTCATAGGCGCGGATCACGTCGTCGATGCTGATATCAGGGCCGGGAGACAGATGGTCGGTGCCGGCGCCGTAGGCGATCAGCGCATCAGGGCGTTTGCGCGCTGCCGATTGGACGTTGGCAATCAGTTCCTTGGCGCCCGTCCAGTCAAGCCCCACGCCGCGCTGGGCGGTGTCCATGGCCTCGGCGACACCGAGGCCGAGGTCCCAAAGGTATTCGCGGAACGCAACGGTGCGCTCCCAGTCGACGTTACGATCGAGCCAGGGATCGTTATCGGCCAACGGATCGACCACCACGTGCGCGGCCGCAAAGGCGACGCGGCTGAAGGCGTGCCCGCCGGCCGGGCGTTCCGGTGCGCAAAGCGGTGTGTTGGCGACGGTGTAGTCCTGCAGGGTGCCGCCGGGAATGGGAAGACGAAGTGTCGCCGCCATGGTCGTCAGGCAACCTTGCGAACGGACGTGTCGGCGAGCGAGGGAACATCCACCCAGCGGCGTTCCTTCCAGCTCTTGTGTGCCAGTTCGGCAAGCTGAACGCCCTTGGCGCCCTCGCGCAGCGTGAACTTCCAAGGTGCGTCCTCAACGACGTAGCGCAGGTAGTCTTCCCACTGTGCCTTGAAGCCGTTGTCGAACACCTGGGTTTCGGGCACCTCGTCCCAGGTCTTGTAGAAGTCGATCGTCTGCGGCTGGTCCGGATTCCAGACCGGTTTTGGCGTATTGACGCGATGCTGGGTCCAGCACTTCGTCAGACCGCAAACGGCTGAACCATGTGTGCCGTCGACCTGGAAGGTCACGAGGTCGTCGCGACGCACGCGCACTGCCCAAGAGGAATTGATGTGGGCGACTATCCCGCCCTCAAGCTCGAACGTCGAATAGGCTGCGTCGTCGGCGTCGGCCAGATATGTCTTTCCATTCTCGTCGACACGGTTTCGAATATGGGTGGAGGCATAGCAACTGACGGCCTTGACCTCACCGAAGAGGTTGTCAAGCACGTAGCGCCAGTGCGGCAGCATATCGAGGATCATGCCGCCTCCGTCGGCTAGCCGATAGTTCCAGGAGGGGCGCTGCGCCTTCACGCCCCAATCGCCTTCGAATACCCAGTAGCCGAATTCGCCGCGCACCGAGAGTATTTTGCCGAAGAAGCCGCTGTCCTTCAAAAGTGCGATCTTTTGCAGTCCCGGCAAGTAGAGCTTGTCTTGAACGACACCGTTCTTCACACCGCGCTGTTCGGCGAGCGTCGCCACGGAAAGCGCCTCCTCAAGCGTCTCGGAGATCGGCTTTTCGCAATAAACGTGCTTGCCCGCTTCGATTGCCTTTTTCAGCAATGAGACGCGCATTTGCGTGGAACCCGCGTCGAAGAAGATCTTGTTGCTCGGATCGGCAAGCGCACCGTCGAGATCGGTCGTCGTGCGCGTCAGGCCGTGCCTGCGGGCGACCGCTTCGATCTTGTCGGCATTGCGTCCGACGAGGATCGGATCGGGCATCAGACGGTCGCCGTTGGAAAGCGGAAGCCCCCCTTGCTCCCGGATCGCCAGAATGGACCGCACCAGATGCTGGTTGTAACCCATGCGGCCGGTGATCCCATGCATGATAATGCCGAGCGATATCGTCGCCATTTCCGTCTTCCTCCCAAATAAATAACCAGTTAGTTACATAAGTGACATGCGCTTGCCATACTGTCAACCCGACATACGCAGTGGATGGGGCCAAGAACTCTGGGAGCGTCGCTGCGCCAATTCAGCACCGCACTCCATCAGTTTCGCTCACGGTGACCAATGCAAACCGCTGGATATCCGCGGCGAACCCCTTATGTGGTAAGGGATTGAATTCCCGCTAAGTGGAGTCAACGAAGGCAATTTCAGGCACCAACCTAGAGCGGGCGAAATCGCTCGATCGACGGGTCGTGATCGAGGCATCCCGAGCGAACGGGCCGTTGTCGCGGGCGGCCCTGGCCAGGTTGACGGCGCTCAGCACGCAAAGCCTATCCAATATCATCGAAGAACTGGAAGGGTCCGAGCTTTTGAAGGCGGAAGCCCCGGTGCGGAGAAATCTTTGTGGAAGCGCCGCGAGGGTGTGATTAAGCCTAACTAAGCGGGCGAAGCCGGTATGGGGTGGCTCTGAAGGCTATGCGCGAGCGAAGCTTTGCGGCAGGTCGAATTTACACCGGCTTCACTGCATCCGGATGGGCTGCAGTGAAGGCCGGCAGCGCATTGCAGGCATCAGCAATACGCGTGACACGAGGGAACGGCGACATTTCAATGCCCCAGCGGTGGGCGTTATAGACCTGCGGCACGAGGCAGAAATCGGCCATGGTCGGTGCGTCGCCAAGGCAAAAGCGACCTGTTGTCGGACCGTCGAGCAGCCGCTCCAGGGCCTGCAATCCACTGCTGATAAATGTGATCATCCATTCTGTTCGCGCGCCCTCATCGCCGGCAAGGCGCACGACGTGGGAAGCGACGTTGAGATTACAGATCGGATGGATGTCCATCGCGACGGCATAGGACAGCGCCCTTGCCCGTTGGCGCCCCATGACGGTATCAGGCAGGAACCCACTTTCCGGCCTTGTCTCGGCAAGATATTCGATGATGGCCAGCGATTGCGTGAGGGTTTGCCCATCGATACGCAAACACGGGACAAGACCCTGGGGGTTGAGCTCCAGGTAAGCTCGGTCCTTATGTGCGGAAAGCAGCAGGTCCACCGGAACCGTCCTATAGGCAAGCCCTAACATTTGCAGCGCGATGCGAACCCGATAACTCGCCGAGGAGCGCCAGTAGTCGTAGAGCACGGTCTCTGTCATTGCCGCTCCTCGCTGACGAACCGCTGCACTGTCTGTTCGATCGCTCCGAAGATCGACGCACCACGCCCATCGTTCATCTCGATACGAACGGTATCGCCAAAATGCAGGTAAGGCGTCGTTGGTCCGCCCTGCTCGATTGTCTCGATCATCCGGATCTCGGCGATGCAGGAATATCCGTTGCCGCCTTCAGCGATCGGCTTGCCAGGGCCGCTGTCGAGCTTGTTGGAGACCGTGCCGGAACCGATGATAGAACCTGCCGCCAGCGCGCGTGTCCTTGCTGCATGCGAGATCAGCTGTCCGAAGTCGAATGTCATGTCCTTGCCCGCATTGGCGCGGCCAAACGCAATGCCGTTCAGGCTTACCAGCAAGGGAAGATGGATCTTGCCGTCTTTCCAGCTATCGCCCAGCTCGTCAGGCGTCACCGCAACCGGCGAAAAGGCCGATGATGGCTTCGATTGGAAGAAGCCGAATCCCTTGGCGAGTTCGTCGGGAATGAGGCCTCGAAGCGACACGTCATTCACCAGCATTACCAGCCGGATTGCATCGTATGCCTGCTCGGATGTGGCGCCCATCGGGACGTCATCGACAATAACCGCGATCTCGCCTTCCATGTCGATGCCATACGCATCGTCGGCAGCAAGGATCGGATCGCGCGGTGCAAGGAAGCTGTCGGAACCGCCCTGGTACATGAGCGGATCGGTCCAAAACGACCGCGGCATTTCGGCGTTGCGCGCCTTGCGCACCAATTCGACATGATTGACGTAGGCCGATCCATCTGCCCATTGGTAGGCACGCGGCAGCGGCGAATGCACAAGCCGTGGCTCAAAGGGCTGAGACGGTTCCAAGCCGGCTTCCAGCCGCTCACCGATAAGAGAAAGTTTCGGCGCCGTTTGCGCCCATGTGTCCAGTGCTGCCTGCAGGGTACGGGCGACCTTGCCTGCATGGGCAAAGCGCGTCAGGTCTCGGGAGACGACGATCAGTTGGCCATCTCGAGTGGCATCTTTGAGTGTGGCGAGCTTCATGGGTTATGTCCTCAGTCGAACAGATCATCTCACGCCTGGGCTTCCATCGAAGCGCCTTTCGAGGCCATCCCAGCAATCGATGTAATCGTCCTGCAGTGTTTCCAGCTCAGCGGCGTATTTCGTCAATTGTTGCGGGAAACGGGTCTCGAACATGAAGGCCATTGTATGATCGAGCTTGACCGGCTTCAGGTCCATGTTGGACGCCTTTTCGAATCCTGGCGCGTCCGGTCCATGCGGCAGCATCATGTTGTGCAGGCTCATCCCGCCTGGAACGAAGCCCTTTTCCTTGGCGTCGTACTGTCCATGGATTAGCCCCATGAACTCGCTCATGATGTTGCGATGATACCACGGCGGTCGGAAGGTGTGCTCGGCAACAAGCCAGCGCGGCGGAAAAATCACGAAGTCGACATTTGCCGTGCCCTCTTCGCCACTCGGCGCGGTCAGGACCGTAAAGATCGACGGGTCGGGGTGATCGAAGAGAATGGCCCCGACCGGGGAGAACGTCCTTAGATCATATTTGAAGGGAGTGTAGTTTCCGTGCCAGGCGACGACGTCGAGCGGTGAGTGATCGATCTGCGTCACATAGAACTTGCCGCACCATTTCACATGGACACGGCACGCTGTTTCCTTGTCCTCGAAGGCAGCGACCGGCGTCTTGAAGTCGCGGGCGTTTGCCAGGCAGTTGGCGCCGATCGGTCCACGATCCGGCATGGTGAACTTCGCTCCGTAGTTTTCGCAGATGTAGCCGCGCCATTCGGGTCCGTCGCCGAGACGTGAAACCTTGAACATCATTCCGCGGGGGATCAGGCAGATTTCCGCCGGCTCGACCTGCATGATGCCCATCTCGGTGAAGACGCTGATGGCGCCGAGTTGCGGAACGATGAGCAGTTCGCCGTCGGCATTGAAGAAATAGTCATCGACCATATCCGCATTGAAGACATAGGCATGTGCGGCCATTCCGACCTGGGTCAGGACGTCGCCGGCTGCCGTCATCGTTCGGATTCCGGCAAGAAGGTCAGCGTTCCCGGTGGGAGCCGGAATCGGATCCCAGCGCAATTGACCGAGCGGCAGCGAGTGATCGTCGAGACATGGCGCGGATTTCCAGAAAGGGTAGCTCGAAGTGGCAAACCGGCGCGTGTGGCGGACGCTTGGCCTGATACGATAAAGCCAGGAACGCTCGTTTGTTCCTCTCGGAGCCGTGAACGGCGATCCGGACAGCTGTTCGGCATAAAGGCCATAGTTGCATTTTTGCGGGCTGTTCTGGCCCTGCGGCAATGCTTGCGGGAGCGCCTCGGTCTCGAAGTCATTGCCGAAACCTGGCATGTAGGCCGGCTCCCTGGTTCCCGCCCGCGCACGAGAACTCAGTGCTTCGGTGGTGTCCATGCTTGCGTCTCCTCCATTTATATAGTTACAAATGTAACCGTCGATTTTGTAACTATCAAGGAGCAGCCATGGAAAGTGGATTCGAGCTCGACGGCTTTATTCCCTACCGGCTCAATCGGGCATCGGAACTCATCAGCCAATCATTCGCGCGGCAGTACAAGCAGGAGTTCGATCTCACTCGTCCCGAATGGCGCACGCTTGCCGCACTCGGCAGTGTCGGCGTGATGACGGCAAAGGACATCGCGGCCCATTCACATATGCATAAGACAAAGGTGAGTCGGGCCGTCCATGCGCTCGAGCAGCGCCATTGGCTGAAGAGAATTCCAAGCTACACCGATCGACGTTTCGAGCAGATCGAACTCACCGCGCTCGGACGTGAATACTATCGCAAAATCACGGTTCTTGCCCACCAGTACCAGGAGACGGTACGCCTGAAACTTGGCGAAGAGGCGATACGCCATCTCGACCTGGCGCTTGCGGCGATCGAGGCATCCGCAGGACTGCGGCGCAAACTGAAATGAACCTATGATCCGCTGAGCGGGTAGCCTTCGAAGTTCTTCAACGTATCGAGCACGATCGAGGTTTTCACGTGCTGCACGGATTCGTGCGGCAACAAAACGTCGTTGACGAACCGCGAAAGGCCGGACAGGCCGCGGGTCGCGACTTTCAGGTGATAGTCCATCTCGCCGGTCAGCGCATAGGCTTCCAGAACCTCCGGAAGGCCGTTGACCAATTGCGCAAAGCGGCGGGCATTGTCGCGATTGTGGGTTGCCAGCGTGACCGAGATGACGACCAGCAGACTGAGCCCCAGCCTGTCGGGATCGAGCTGTGCCTGATAGCCGCGAATGAAACCCTCTGCTTCCAGTCGCGTTCGCCGTCGCGAGCATTGGGAGGCCGAAAGGCTGATGCGCTCGGACAGTTCGATATTGCTCAATCTCCCATCGCCTTGGAGTTCGGCCAGGATCTTCAGATCAAAACCATCCAATTGCTCAGACATTGTACGATCACCCGCTCTTTTGCATGTTCCGTGCAGATATTTTGCCATCGACGCCTACAATGCAAGCACATTGCATGGAAACAGGTCCATAATTTGCATTCGACATTCCAGTCAAAGGAGGAACAGATGGGCCCGTATCCGCACGATGCACCGCCGTCTCAGATCACAGTGGACAATCCTGCCGGTACGGACGGGTTCGAGTTTGTCGAATTCGCCCACCCCGCGCCCGAGAAGCTGGCGGAATTGTTCGAGCGTATGGGCTATCGGGTCGTCGCCGAGCATAAGTCCAAGAACATTAGGGTCTGGCGTCAAGGTGACATCAACTACATCGTCAATGCCGAGCCGGGCAGCCATGCCATGCGCTTCGTCGAGGATCACGGTCCCTGCGCGCCCTCGATGGCATGGCGCGTCGTCGATGCCAAGCATGCGTTCGATCACGCCGTTGCCAAGGGCGCGACGCCCTACGAGGGTAACGACAAGACCCTTGATGTGCCGGCGATTGTCGGCATTGGCGGGTCTCTTCTCTACTTCATCGAGCGCTACGGTGCGAAAGGTTCGGCTTACGATCTCGAATTCGATTGGCTCGGCGAGGGTGATCCGAGGCCCGAGGGTGTCGGGTTCTTCTATCTCGATCACCTGACCCATAACGTTTATCGCGGCAACATGGACAAGTGGTGGGACTTTTACCGCAAGCTCTTCAATTTCAAGCAGATTCACTTCTTCAACATCGACGGCCGCATCACCGGGCTGATGAGCCGTGCTATCACCTCGCCTTGCGGCAAGATCCGTATCCCGTTGAATGAATCGAAGGACGAGACCAGTCAGATCGAAGAGTATCTAAAGAAGTACAAAGGCGAAGGCATCCAGCACATTGCTGTCGGAACCAATGCCATCTACGAGGCGACCGATAAGCTTGCTGAAAACGGCCTACGCTTCATGCCAGGCCCACCGCAGACCTACTATGATATGTCACGCGAGCGCGTCCATGAACATGACGAACCGCTCGACAGAATGGCCAGGCACGGCATTCTCATCGACGGCGAAGGCGTACTCGATGGCGGCACGACAAAGATCCTGTTGCAGATTTTCTCGAAGACGGTGATCGGTCCGATTTTCTTTGAGTTCATCCAGCGCAAGGGCGATGAAGGTTTCGGCGAGGGCAACTTCCGGGCACTTTTCGAATCCATCGAAGCCGATCAGATACGCCGCGGCGTGATCAAGCCCGCCGCCTAGCAGTCGACCTAAGTGCGCGATCAATGGCCGTCGAGGGCAACGGCCTCTGGCGGCACTGTTTCGAGCAGGTTCTTGCGGTGGAAGATAAACAGGCCGGCGACGACGATGATCGTGCCGCCCGTGATCACGTAGAGATCCGGAACGTCGCCGAAGAAGACGTATCCAAGCGCAATTGCCCAGATCAACAGGCTGTATTGCAGCGGTGCCAGCAGTGACGCTGGGGCGAGCTTCAGCGAACGTGTGATCAAAAGGTGGGCGCAGGAGGCAATGACGCCAAGCGCAAGCATGCCGGCGAGCTCGACTGTCGTGGTCGGCTGCCACGTGCCGATCGAGAGCACTGCCCCGACGACCAGCGCCGCGACCATCTGCCACGTCACGAGCGTCGTGTCGCTGGTGTTGCGGAGATGCCGGTTGAGAACCAGCGTCATCGCAAAGGACAGGCTGCCGACAATGCCGAAGAGCGAGGGCAGCGACAGCATTGCGGATGATGGACGCAGTGCGATCACCACCCCGCAGAAGCCCACGAAGACCGCTAGCCATCTGCGCCGGCCGATCCGCTCGTTGAGGAAGAAGTGCGAGAGCGCGGCAACGTAAATCGGGCCTGCCATGTAGAAGGTCATGACGTCAGCGAGCGGCAGGTAGGCGACCGCGGCGTAGAACAGGCCGACATCGAACGTGGCGAAGAGCACGCGCAGAAACTGCAGCCCTTTCTGCTCCAGCCTGACGAGTTGGACAGGACCCTGCCGCGCGATGAGCGGCCCCAGGATGGCGAAACTTCCGAGCGAGCGGATGAGAAGCACCTGCCCGACAGAAAAGTCTGTCACCAGCCACTTACCCATCGCGTCGTTGAGGGCGAAGAGAAAGTCCCCGAGCAGCATCAGAGCAACGCCCATCGCTGCGACGTTCTTGAGCACAGACGCGGTGGGCTGCGGTAGCATGTCAAAATTCCTGTAGCCAGCCACCGCCTCGTTGCGGCAGGCGGGCGTCGCGCATATAGAACAGAGTGTCAAGTCGTTACGGAAGCTATTGCGACTTGCCGCGGAGCATTTCGATGATCGCCGAGAAATCGCGCCCGCCATTCCCCTGTTTCTCGAAGAGAGCGTAAAGCTGCGAGGCTTCGGCTCCAAGCGGCGTCGACGCACCGGTGGATAGAGCCGCCTCCTGTGACAGCCGCAGGTCCTTCAGCATCAGCGCGGCCGCAAACCCCGGCTTGTAGTCGTTGTTCGCGGGCGATGTCGGAACTGGCCCCGGGACAGGGCAATAGGTGCTGATTGACCAGCATTGACCCGACGATGTCGAGGCAACGTCGAACAGGGCCTGATGGGAAAGGCCGAGTTTCTCACCGAGCGCGAAGGCCTCGCAGACGCCGATCATCGATATGCCGAGGATCATGTTATTGCAGATCTTGGCCGCTTGTCCGGCGCCTGCATCCCCGCAATGAACGATCTTCTTGCCCATAGCTTCCAGGATCGGCTTGGCCTTCGCAAAGGCCTCGTCGGAACCTCCGGCCATAAAAGTCAGCGTGCCAGCCGCCGCCCCGCCGGTGCCGCCCGAAACCGGGGCGTCAAGGGAAAGGCAACCGGCGCTGCTCGCCATGTCGTGCGCCTTGCGGGCGCTGTCGACGTCGATCGTGGAACTGTCGATCACAAGCGTACCGGCGCAGATCGAGCGGAGGATATCGGTCCAGGCGCTGAGAACGTGCCTGCCCTGTGGCAGCATGGTCACGACGATTTCCGCGTCCGAGACCGCCTGGCTGATATGGCTTGCTGCGGTCACGCCGTGTGCTTCTGCCGCTTGCAGGACCGGGGCTGCCAGGTCGAACCCGGTGACCTCGTGCCCGGCCTTGACGAGGTTGGCGGCCATAGGTCCGCCCATATTGCCGAGCCCGATGAAGGCGATCCTTGCCATGGCATTCTCCTATCTGTTGTCTTCCAGAATCATGGTCGCCGCCTTTTCGGCGATCATGATGGTCGGTGAATTGGTGTTGCCCGAGGTGATCGTCGGCATCACGGAGGCGTCGGCAATGCGAAGCTTCGCCAGCACCCTGAATTTCAGGCGCGGGTCAACGACACTGTCGCGATCGGACCCCATTCGACAGGTTCCGACGGGATGAAAGATCGTCGTCCCGATATCGCCGGCCGCCTGCGCCAGTTCTGCATCTGTATGATAGCTGGGGCCCGGCTTGAACTCCTCGGGATTAAATCGCGCGAATGACGGTTGCGCGATGATTTTCCGTGTCAGGCGTATCGAACGGATAGCTATGTCGCGATCGCGTTCGGTCGAGAGATAGTTCGGGCTGATTGTCGGTTGGGCGGCAAAATCGGGGCTCACTACATGGACTGAACCGCGGCTTTCGGGTCTGAGATTGCAGACGCTCGCCGTGATGGCAGGGAATGGATGAACTGGATCG
Source organism: Rhizobium sp. R711 (assembly GCF_002211365.1). Lineage (GTDB taxonomy): Bacteria > Pseudomonadota > Alphaproteobacteria > Rhizobiales > Rhizobiaceae > Rhizobium. The sequence continues at coordinate 130,623 of NZ_LOKZ01000002.1, forward strand.
CCAAACTTCTCGAGCGACACCGGCTGCACATGATATTGAAGATCAGGTGTCTCCTTGTCTGGACCGGAGCGGGTAAAGATGCCGAGTTGGCTCGGGGCCATAGCCATCGGTCCTGAGCGCCTGACGAGATATTCCAGACCGATCGTGGCCTTGCCGATGAGGCTTGTCGCCTTCTCGTTCAGTGTCGGAACGCCGGTGACCTTGTAGGCCATCCGAAGCTGCAGGTGGTCCTGCAAGTTCTCGCCAATGGCCTTCACCTCCGCGGCGACCTCGATGCCCGCATTTTTGAGCACCTCACCGCGGCCGATGCCTGACAGTTCCAGAATATGTGGTGAACCGATCGCGCCTGCCGCAAGGATGGTTTCCCGTGCTGCGTAAGCGCGTCTGGTGTTGCCGCCATGATGATAGTCGACGCCACTGACCGCACCTTCCTCGATCAGCAGCCGGGATACCTGTGCTTTCGTCAGAACCGTCAGATTGCCACGTCGCATGGCCGGACGCAGGAAAGCCTTGGCGGTGTTCCAGCGAATGCCAGATCGTTGATTGACGTCGAAATAGCCCGATCCTTCATTATTGCCCGTGTTGAAATCCGCGCTTTCGGGAATGCCTGCTTCCCTCGCGGCCGCCTGAAAAGCATCGAGCACCGCCCAGCGAACACGGGCTTTCTCCACGCGCCATTCCCCGCCCGAGCCATGCACATCACTCTCGCCGCGATAGAAATCCTCCGACTTGCGGAAGAATGGCAGCACGTCCTCCCAGCTCCAGCCGGCGCATCCCATTTGCCGCCAGAGATCAAAGTCGCGCGCCTGACCGCGCATGTAGATCATGCCGTTGATCGAGGAGCAGCCGCCAAGCACCTTGCCGCGCGGATAGTTGAGCGCGCGTCCGTTCAATCCGTCCTGCGGCGCGGTCGTGAAGCACCAATCGGTGCGCGGGTTGTTGATGCAGTAGAGATAGCCGACGGGAATATGAATCCAGTGATAATTGTCGCTTCCGCCGGCTTCCAGCAAGAGAACGCGCGCGTCCCTGTCCTCGGACAACCGATTGGCGAGCACGCAGCCGGCGCTGCCGGCACCAATGATGATGTAGTCGAAGCGATCCATGCGAATGCCCGGCGAGTTAGCGGCGGTAGACGAAGCCGAGTTTCCGGCCGAGGCGCGACGCGTAGAACTCGCCAATGATGCCGCGGCGGAATATCAACACGCAAATCATGAATACGATGCCGGTGATGATCGTCACCGGGAATTCCGATGTTGCAAGGTAGTTTTCCAGCGTAACGACGAGGCCTGCACCAAAGAGCGGACCAATCAGCGTGCCGATACCGCCAAGCAGCGTCATCAGGATCACTTCGCCGGACATCTGCCAGGCAACGTCGGTCAAGGTCGCGAACTGGAAGACGAGCGCTTTCACCGCCCCTGCCAACCCGGCGAGTGCTGCCGACATTACGAACGCGCCGAGCTTGTAGCGGGCAACGGAGTAGCCAAGCGATATCGCCCGCTGCTCGTTTTCGCGGATCGATTTCAGGATCATTCCGAACGGCGAATTGATGAAGCGCCAGATGATCAGGATGCCGATGACGAAAACTGCCAGCACGAAATAATACATGCTGGTCGAGTTATTGAGATCGAGGATCCCGAACAGCTGGCCGCGCGGCACGGACTGGATACCGTCCTCTCCATGCGTGAACTCAGCTTGCAGGCAGAAGAAGAAAAACATCTGAGACAAAGCGAGCGTAATCATCGCGAAATAGATGCCCTGCCGGCGGATCGCGAAGAAACCCATGACGAGACCGAGGATGGCAGCACCCGCAACGCCGACCAGGATGCCAAGCTCAGGGGAAAGTCCCCATTCCTTCACGACATGGGCGGTAAAATAGGCGGCACCGCCGAAGAACGTCGCATGGCCGAAGGATAGAAGGCCAGTATAGCCGAGCAACAGATTAAAGGCGCAGGCAAACAGCGCGAAGCATAAGAGCTTCATGAGAAAAATCGGGTAGAAGAAGAACGGCGCCAGCAGCAAAAGCAGCAGGCCGATCACGAGGAAGGCCGCCTGCACCGAGATGGCGGTTCGGCTTTTTTCTGTCCTGATGGTTTCGGTGATCTCTGTCATCGTCACGCATCCCGGCCAAAGAGGCCCGCGGGCCTGATGAGAAGCACAATTGCCATGATGACGAAGATCACGATGTTGGATGCCTCCGGATAGAAGACCTTGGTCAGACCTTCGGCGATACCGAGGACATAGCCGGTGATGATCGCCCCCATGATCGAGCCCATCCCGCCAACCACGACGACGGCAAAGACGACGATGATCATGCTGGAGCCCATCAGCGGCGACACTTGATAGATCGGTGCGGCAAGCACGCCCGCGAAAGCCGCAAGACCGGCTCCAAGCGCATAAGTCAATGTCAGTAGAATCGGCACGTTGACGCCGAATACCTGGACAAGGGTCGCATTTTCGGTGGCGGCCCTCAGATAGGCGCCAAGCTTCGTCCTCTCGATCAGCAGCCAGGTGCCAAGACAGACCACAAGCGAGACGACGACGACCCAGCCGCGATAGATTGGCAGGAACATGAAGCCGAGATTGAGGGCGCCGGCGAGTGCTGCGGGCTGCGCATAGGGCTGGCCTGATGAGCCGTAGAGGTAGCGGAACGTGCCTTCGACCGCCAGGGCAAGGCCGAAGGTGAAGAGCAGCCCATAGAGCGGATCGAGATCATAGAGCCGGCGAAGGAACAGTCGCTCGATGACCGCGCCGGCCAGTCCGACGATGACGGGCGCCAGGATCAGCGACGGCCAGTAACCGATGCCGGCATAGGCAAGCAGAAGATAGGCAACGAAGGCGCCGAGCATATACTGCGCGCCATGCGCGAAATTGATGACGCGCAACAAGCCGAAGATGATGGCGAGCCCGAGGCTCAAAAGGGCATAAAAAGAGCCGTTGATCAGGCCGATCAGCAACTGGCCCATGAACGCCTGCAGGGGAATGCCGAAGATCATCGTCATCAGGTCACACTCCCAGAACCTTGTGCAGCGTATCCATCCGCTGGGGCAACTCGCTGACCGGGAACTCAAAAACCATCTGCCCGTGATCCATAAGATAGAAGCGATCGGCGATCCGGCTAGCGAAACGGAAATTCTGCTCGACGAGCAGAATAGTCATGCCGCGCTTCTTCAATTGCTTCAGAACTTCGCCGATGCGCTGGACGATGACAGGCGCCAGCCCCTCTGTGGGTTCATCGAGCAACAGCATGCGAACACCGGTGCGCAGAATGCGGGCGATCGCCAGCATCTGCTGCTCGCCGCCCGACAGTTTCGTGCCCGGACTGTTGCGGCGCTCGTAGAGGTTCGGAAACAGCTCGTAGATCTCGTCAACCGTCATGCCGCCGGAGGCAACGACTGGCGGCAGCATCAGATTTTCAAACACCGTCAGTGTCGAGAATATGCCACGCTCTTCTGGCACGAAACCGATGCCGCGCTGCGCCGTCTTGTGCAGCGGCACCTGCATCATGTCTTCGCCGGCAAAGGTAAGTTTGCCCTTGCGAGCGCGGACGATGCCTATGATGGTACGCAGGGTCGTGGTCTTTCCGACGCCATTACGGCCAAGAATGGTAATTGTCTCACCCTCGCCGACCCGCATGTCGACGCCGTGCAGGATGTGGCTTTCGCCATACCAGGCGTTCAGCCCCTGGACGTCCAGAAGTGTGGTCATCAACCCTCCTCCGAGCCCATGTAGGCCTGGCGCACCCGCGCATCGGCGCTGACGGTGGCATAATCGCCTTCGGCAAGAATTTCTCCGCGCTGGAGCACGGTCACATGCTGGCAGATATCGGCGACGACAGACAAATTGTGCTCGACCATCAAGACGGCGCGGTCACGCGCCACTTCCCGGATCAGCGCCGAGACGATGCCGACATCCTCGTGGCCCATGCCTGCCATCGGTTCGTCGAGCAGGAGAACCCGTGGATCGAGCGCAAGCGTCGTTGCAATTTCCAGAACGCGCTTGCGGCCGTAGGAAAGATCAGCTGCGATCGCGTTGCGCTCCTTGGAGAGGCCGACCTTCGCAAGCAGCTGTTCGGCGCGGTTGTTCAAAGCGTCGAGTGCTGAAAGCGGACGCCAGAATTGCGTCGACAGACTGTTGGGCCGCTGCAACGCCACGCGCACATTGTCGAGAACGCTGAGATGGGGGAAGACCGCGGAGATCTGGAACGATCGCACCAATCCCATGCGCGCTACCTTGTCCGGCGCGGTTTTGGTGATGTCGGTACCCATCAAGGTGATGGTGCCGGCGGTCGGCTGAAGGAACTTCGTCAACAAGTTGAAGACTGTCGTCTTGCCGGCGCCGTTGGGCCCGATCAGTGCATGAACGCTTGCATCATGAACGTCGAGATCAACATTTTTGACGGCAGTGAAGCCGCCGAAGTCACGGCGCAGGCCGCGGGCCGAAAGGACCACCCGCGGCGCAGCGTTCGATTGGGTTGCGGAAACCGCCATCACCTAGTTCACCAGGGCGCAGCCGCTCTTGGCGGGATCGATATAGGCTTCCTTGCCGGGAATGGTCGCAAGAACGTTGAAGTAGTCCCACGGTTCCTTGCTGTCAGCCGGCTTCTTGACCTGCAACAGGTACATGTCGTGGATCATCCGGCCGTTCGGGCCGACGGTGCCACCGCGGGCAAAGAAGTCGTCGACAGGCAGGTCATGCAGTTGCTTGGCCACAGCGTCGGTGTCGTCGGTACCGGCCTTGTCGATCGCCTTGAGATACTGAAGGACGGCCGAATAGGTGCCTGCGTGGATCATGTTCGGCATCTTGCCGGTGCGGGCAAAGAACTTCTTGCCGAATTCGCGGCTCTTGTCATCGAGGTTCCAGTAGTAGCCTTCCGTCAGAGTCAGGCCCTGCGCCGCCTCGAGCCCCAGGCCATGTACCTCGGCCAGCGTGAAGAGCAGTGCCGCCAGGTGCTGGCCACTCTGGGTGATGCCGAACTCGGCTGCCTGCTTGATGGCGTTGGAGGTATCGAGACCGGCATTGGCAAGGCCGATCACCTTGGCGCCGGACGATTGAGCCTGCAGCAGGAAGGACGAGAAATCCTGGTTCGACAGGGGATGGCGAACGGCGCCGACGACCTTGCCCCCGGCGGACTTGACGAAATCGCTTGTCTGCTGCTCCAGGGAGTAACCGAATGCGTAGTCGGCCGTCAGGAAGAACCAGCTGTCGCCGCCCTGCTTGACGAGCGCGCCGCCTGTGCCGACGGCCAGTGCATGCGTGTCATAGGCCCAGTGGAAGCCGTAGGGAGAGCAGGCCTTGCCAGTCAGGTCGGTTGTTGCCGCACCGGTGACGATGTCGATCTTCTTCTTCTCCTTCGCGATCGCCTGGACAGCGAGTGCCACGGAAGAAGTGGTCAATTCCATGATCGCGTCGACCTGTTCGGTATCGTACCACTGACGGGCAATGTTCGAGGCAATGTCGGCCTTGTTCTGATGGTCGGCATCGACGATCTCGACCGGGACGCCGAGCACCTTTCCGCCGAAATCCTCGACCGCCATCTTGGCGGCCTCCACCGAGGACTTGCCGCCGAAATCGGCGTAGACACCGGACTGATCGTTCAAGATGCCGATTTTCACCTTGCCGTCGGATGCACCATCGGCGAGTACGGCGGTGCTGCTTGCAAGTAGAATGGCCAGCGACGCAATGAGATTCTTTCGCATATGTCTCTCCTCCCAGAGATTGGCAAGAATGCGCATCTGTTCAAATTTGGCCAACCGCCCTCCTCAAGGCCGCCAACCCAATGCCTTACGATCATGGAATTGCACCAATCAGGCAAGGCCGCTTTACAACTAATTGCAAACAGTATCTGTTCGTTTTTGAACAGAACTTTTGCTGTGCCGCGGTCATGGTGCAATGAATGCAGATCGTTAGGGTGCTTTCTTTGGAAGATAGGGCGGACGCAGGCGAGGTGGAGGCTGTGCCACATTAGACGAAAGACCAATATCAAGCGGCCGGCTAAGCGTTCGGCCGATACGGGGCTTGAATGAACAATTCGCCGCAATTTACCTGGGATGACCTGCAGTTCTTTCTGGCGGTTGCTCGCACCGGCCAGCTGTCGACCGCCGCGCGACAATTGCGCACCAGCCATGCGACTGTCTCGCGCCGCATCGACCGATTGGAGTTTGCGCTCAAGGTCAAGCTCTTCGAGCGCAATCCGCGTGGATATGTGATGACGGCAATGGGCGCGCGCTTCGTCGAGACCGCCGAGAAAATGGAGCAGGAAACGGAGCGGCTGCGTGCTGACCTCACCGACGGCGCAACGATGCAGCGCGGGGTCGTGCGCCTCAGCGCACCGGAGGGCTTCTCCAACTTCTTTTTTGCGCGTGTGTTGCCGCGGTTCGTAGCAAGCCATCCCACTCTGTCGCTCGAGCTCGTGACCATCCAGCAGATCATGTCGCTGTCGCGCAAGGAGGCGGATATCGCCGTCGTCCTCGACGAGCCGAAGGGTGGACCTTATTTCTGCGACAAGCTCACCGACTATCATCTCCAGGTCTACGGTTCTAAGGAGTACCTGCAACGAAGCGCGCCGATCACCTGCCGCAACGACCTCCTGGAGCACCCCTTCATCAGCTATATCGAGGAGATGATCTTTGCGCCCGGGCTCGATTATCTCGGCGACGTCCATCCGCGCATCAAGCCGCAGTTTCAAAGCTCAAGCATTTTTGCGCAGCTGACGGCAACGCGAAATGGCCTTGGGCTCTGTGTTCTTCCCTATTTCTTCGCCAGCCGTTACCCCGAACTCGAACGGGTTCTTCCCGACGAGGTCGATCTCCGGCGGCATTACTGGATTACCTGTCATCGCGACCTTCGTCAGTCGCCACGGGTGCGCGCGGTCATCGATTTTCTGAGCGAGGCAGTGACCGGCGAGGAGGTCAGGTTCATTCCACCCTGGGTGAAACGATAGAATGAAGTCGAAATCTCCTGGCGAGTTGACCCTTCTAATTAGCGGGTCTATGCCCGAAGCACGTTTGCACCGGCAGTTGAATGAGGAGGAATGACCATGCAGCATACCCGCGAGATCTTCGACTGGGCCGATCCGTTCAGGCTCGTTGAGCAGCTGACGGATGAGGAGCGCATGGTGCAGGAAACGGCGCACGCCTATGCGCAGGACAAGCTGGCCCCGCGTGTGCTCGACGCCTTCCGCCACGAAAAGACGGATCCTGATATCTTCCGCGAGATGGGCGAACTTGGGCTGCTTGGAGCGACAATCCCCCCGGAATATGGCGGCGCCGGCTTGGGTTACGTCGCCTATGGCCTGATCGCCCGCGAGATCGAACGCGTCGACAGCGGCTACCGCTCGATGATGAGCGTGCAGTCCTCACTCGTCATGGTGCCGATCGATGCCTTCGGTTCGCAGGCACAGAAGCAGAAATACCTGCCGAAGCTTAGTTCCGGCGAGTGGATCGGCTGCTTCGGCCTCACCGAACCAAACCACGGCTCGGATCCGGGCTCGATGATCTCTCGGGCGCGCAAGGTCGATGGCGGCTATAGCCTGACCGGCGCCAAGACCTGGATTTCCAATGCCCCGATCGCCGACGTTTTTGTCGTCTGGGCCAAAACCGAGGACGGCACTATCCGCGGCTTCATCCTGGAGAAGGGCTGGAAGGGCCTGTCGGCGCCGGCGATCCACGGCAAGGTCGGTCTGCGCGCCTCCATCACCGGCGAGGTGGTGATGGACGAGGTCTTTGTGCCAGAAGAGAACCTGCTGCCCAACGTATCGGGTCTTAAGGGTCCCTTCACCTGCCTGAACTCGGCCCGCTTCGGTATCGCCTGGGGGGCGCTTGGCGCTGCCGAGGACTGCTATGCCAGGGCCCGCCAATATGCTCTCGATCGCAAGCAGTTCGGCCGGCCGCTTGCGGCCAACCAGTTGATCCAGAAGAAGCTTGCCGACATGATAACGGAGATCTCGCTCGGCCTGCAGGGCTGCATCAGGCTTGGTCGCATGAAGGAAGATGGACACCCGCCGGTGGAGTTGACCTCGATCGTCAAGCGCAATTCATGCGGCAAGGCGCTCGATATCGCTAGACTCGCGCGCGACATGCTCGGCGGCAACGGTATTTCCGACGAGTTCGGCATAGCCCGCCACCTCGTCAATCTCGAGGTGGTCAACACCTATGAGGGGACGCATGACGTCCACGCCCTTATCCTCGGCCGCGCCGTCACCGGCATTGCCGCCTTTGCCAATTGACTGACGTAAACTATCGCGCAAATTGAAACCTGCGCGACAATGTGCCAGCCTACCGTAACCGCGATTGGATTGTTGCGTGGCATGGGGGATTGCACATGTTTTTGTTTCTTGGATTTCTGATCGGAATTATCGCAGGGCTCAGAGCCATGACGGCGCCAGCCGCCGTTGCCTGGGGGGCTGCTCTCGGCTGGCTTGACGTTTCCCAATCACCGCTTGCCTTCATGGGATATCGCTGGACGCCGTGGGTGTTCAGCCTGCTTGCCGTCGTCGAGTTGATTACCGACCAACTGCCCTCCACGCCATCCCGCAAGGTCCCCCTTCAATTTGCCGCACGCCTGGTCATGGGCGCGCTGACCGGTGCCACGATCGGCGCCGCCGGCGGCTCGCTTGTCGGCGGGCTCATTGCCGGTGTCGTCGGCGCCGCGGTTGGCACGTTCGGAGGAGCGGCGGCTCGTGGTAAGCTCGCTGCCGCCTTCGGCAAGGATACACCGGCTGCGCTGATCGAGGATGCGATTGCCATCATCGGCGCGCTCATCATCGTGGGAGCAGTGTGATGCCTAGTTTCGATGCCATCGTCATCGGCGCCGGCCAATCGGGTCCCTTCCTCGCCGCCCGAATGGCCGCCAAGGGCATGAAAGTGGCGTTGATCGAGCGCAAGTTCCTTGGCGGCACCTGTGTCAACGCCGGCTGCATGCCGACGAAGACGCTGGTGGCAAGCGCCCGCGCAGCCCATATAGCTCGACGCGGTGCAGACTTTGGCGTGATGATCCAAGGTGCCGTCGGCGTTGACATGGCGGCGGTGCGCAAGCGTGCCGAAACAGTGACGATGGACGCCCGCAACGGCCTCACCAACTGGTTTGCCGGCATGGACGGCATGACCGTCATTTATGGCCACGCCCGCTTCGAAGACCCTCATACCGTGACCGTCAATGGCGAGACCCTGACTGCCCCGAAGATCTTCCTGAATGTCGGCGCGCGGCCGACCATTCCCGACATGCACGGCATCGCCGATATCGAGTATCTGACGAGCACCTCGATCATCCATCTTGACCGGCTGCCTAGGCATTTGGCGATCATCGGCGGCAGCTATATCGGCCTTGAGTTCGCGCAGATGTATCGCCGTTTCGGGGCAGACGTGACGGTGATCGAGCGCGGCCCGAAGCTTGCTTCGCGCGAGGACGTGGATATCTCGGATGCGATCGCCGATATCCTGCGTTCGGAAGACATTGCAGTGCATACGAATGCCGATGGGATCGGATTCTCGAAGACGTCCGGCGGCATCGAGGTCAGCATCGGCAATGGTCATCCGGCCATCGAGGCAAGCCACGTGCTTGTTGCCACCGGACGCACGCCGAATACCGATGATCTTGGCCTCGATAAGGCTGGCGTCGCCATCGACCGGCGCGGCTATATCACCGTCGACGACAAGCTTGCCACCAACGTCGAGGGCATCTTTGCGCTCGGCGATTGCAATGGCCGGGGAGCCTTTACGCACACATCCTACAATGATTTCGAGATCGCTGCCGCCAACCTCCTTGACGGCGAAGACCGCAAGCTCAGTGATCGCATCCTCGCCTACGCGCTCTACATCGACCCGCCGCTCGGGCGCGTCGGCATGAGCGAGAAGGAAGCGCGTGCCACCGGCCGCAAGATCATGGTTTCGACCCGCCCGATGAGCCGGGTTGGCCGCGCCAGCGAGCGCGCCGAGACCAAGGGTTTCATGAAGGTGATCGCCGACGTCGAGACGCAGCAGATCCTGGGCGCCGCGATTCTCGGGATCGAAGGCGACGAGGCGATCCACGGTTTCATCGACGCGATGAACGCCAAAGCCCCCTACCCGGTGCTGAGGTGGGCCGTGCCGATCCATCCGACGGTCTCTGAGCTGATCCCGACCCTGCTGGGCGATCTGCAGGCGATTTAGCGGTCGATTTATCCGTGACGGGACAAGCTCACAAGCGTCCGCCTGACGTGCCTACTATTGCCTGCTGTGGACCGAGCAGTGCCAACAGCGTAAGATGCCGCTAATGCTGAGGGGCTCTCCGAAGGACGCACGCACGTGGCTATCTTCATGGACCGGCATGATCTTGCGGGGACATCCGCTGAAGACATCGCCGAGGCGCATCGCAGGGATCTGGCCGTTGAGGATCGGTATGGGGTGAAGTTCCTCACCTACTGGTATGACCAGCGGCGCGGAACCGCGTTCTGTCTGATCGATGCACCGGACGCCGAAACCGCCCAGTGCGTGCATCGCGAAGCACATGGGTTTGTCGCGGGTGAAGTGGTCGAGGTGGCGCTGTCGGCGGTCGAGGCCTTCCTTGGACGCATTCACGAACCCGAACAGAAGGCCGGCCAGACCGGTGTCGAACGGGACGCCGGGCATCGGGCGATCCTGTTTACCGATATCGTCGGTTCGACGGAGATGACATCGCGGCTCGGTGATCGGATGGCCGCCGAGCTCGTGCGGGCGCATGATGCAATCGTGCGCCGCTGTCTGGCGCAATGCGCAGGCAGGGAAGTCAAGCACACCGGTGATGGCATCATGGCGTCGTTCGTTTCTACTCACGCCGCCGTCAGCTGCGCGATGAGCATCCAGCGCGAGTTCAAAACCTATAACGGCGGCACGCCGGAACCGATTCATGTACGCATCGGGCTCGATTGCGGCGAGCCAATCGAGGACAGCCACGATCTCTTCGGCTCGACCGTGCAACTGGCCGCCCGGCTCTGTGCGGCAGCCGGGACTGATCAGATCCTCGTATCGGAAAACATCTTTAGAGAGCACGGAGCGGCTGATCTTTTCGCCAATGCCACGCGCCGGCGCCTCAAGGGGTTTACGAAACCGGTGCTGGCATTCGAGTGCGATTGGGTTGATGCCGAAGCGGCGCGGTCCACATAATTAGATTTCAGTGTCGATGCCAACCGACCAACTTCGGGATGATCTCGTGGACGGGTGCAAGACGATCTCGATACCCCCCGCAGCAACACTGAAGGACTTTAAGACCTGCGCGGGCCACTGCCTGGTGCCTGGCGGATGGGATGCAACACATGGCAAGTTCATTGCGAGCTGGAACGGAGCGCCAGCCGGCTGAAAGATCCCAGACGCGGTCAGTGACACGGAAATCTTCTTTCCCGCTGACGGTGTTTTCGTTGTTTCAAAACGCCACCGACCGAGGGCTACCCCATCGCGATCTGCAGCTTCACATCGCTCGGACGCGCCTCGACAGCGCGATCGAAGGCCGTGATTGCGTCCTCGAAGCTGAACGTCTCTGAAATCAGAGGCTTCAGATCGACACGGCCCGAGCCGAGCAGCGCAATCGAGCGCTCGTATTGGTGCGCGTAGCGAAACACGGTCTCGATGCGGATTTCCTTTGTCGAGGCGGTCGAAACGTCGAAGCCGATCGGATTGACCGGCAGGCCGACAGCAACGATCACGCCGCCCGGTCTCGGCAGTTCCATGATGCTTTCCCAGGCCTTCGGCGAGCCGGAGCATTCGAAGATCACATCAGCACCCCAGCCATCCGTCAGACGCGCGACTTCTTCGACGAGGTTGTTTTCGCGGATATTGATCGGAATCACGCCCTGATATTGGGCGGCGATGTCGAGTTTCGGCTGGGCAAGGTCGGCGACAACCGCGCGGGCGCAGCCGCCGGCAAGAGCAGCGATCGCCACCATCGTGCCGATTGGGCCCGCGCCAAGCACGACGGCGGTATCACCGGGGACGATCTTTGCCTTAGCTGCAGCCTGCATGCCGACGGCGAAGGGCTCGACCATGGCGCCTTCGGCGAAGCTGACATTGTCAGGAAGCTTGTAGGTATAGTTGGCAGGATGGACGACTTCAGGCGTCAGCACGCCGTGGATTGGCGGCGTTGCCCAGAAGGTGACGGCTGGATCGATATTGTACATGCCAAGCCGGCTTGCCTTGGAATTGGGATCGGGAATGCCAGGCTCCATGCAGACGCGGTCGCCAACCTTCAGATGGGTGACGCCGGGGCCGATTTTGACGATCGTACCGGCGGCTTCGTGACCGAGTACCATCGGTTCTTTGACCAGGAAGGGGCCGATCTTGCCGTGGGTGTAATAGTGGACATCGGACCCACAAACGCCGACCGTGTGGATCTTGATCTTCACCTGTCCTGGACCTGTGTCCATCGGTAGGTCGATGTCACGGAGAACAAGTTCATGCTGGCGCTCGAGCACCAGCGCGCGGACTTTTGCCATGCCTGTTTCCTTCCCGTTTGGCCCCCGCGCGGCGCGGGCTTGGAGAAGGACTATAAGACCCGAAGCCTCCGCAATTCAATTGCAATTCAAGGCTTTTGCTCATGAATTGATGATTTGCTCATTCTCTTCAAGCTTGACCGCGAGCAAGTCTTCATCGCTGCGTCCATCGGTGATGGACGGCGTAGATGCAGTTTCGGGCATTTGCCGCAGAATTTGGATGATCTTTATGCGACGCTTATATTTGTCATGGCGTGTTACACTCGAATTTTTATCTGATCCAGGCATATGAACGCAAAGGTACGGTGGTAGCGTTGCAGCAACCGTAGCGGTGCTCGTGTTCGAAGACGGCGCGCCGCCGGCACGTTCCTGCACAAACGACAAGAGAGACTTCATGGACCTTTCGTTGATCATCCGTCCCGAGCACACCTTTATCGGCGTGTCGGTTGCGACGAAATGGAGGGGGCTGCAGACGATTGCGGAAAAGGCCTCTGCCGCCTTCGGCATCGAAGAAAAGAAGATATTGCAAGCCCTGGAAAGCCGCGAAAGCCTCGGCTCGACCGGCATCGGTAGTGGCGTCGCCGTTCCGCATGCCGTGGTCGAAGGGATGACGCATCCCCGTGGCCTGCTCCTACGCTTTGCGCGGCCGCTTGATTTCGAGGCCGTTGACGATGTGCCAACCGACATTGCCTTCGCGCTGTTGTTTGGCGAGGCCAACCGCGGCGAGTATCTGAACGTGCTCGCGGCGATCGCACGAAAGCTGCAGACGCCGGGCGTTCTTGCGGCCATGCGTAAGGCAAGAACGGCAGAAGAGCTCTATTCGGATTTCCTGGCGGACTCGCGCCTTTGACGATCAACGAGGCGGTTGAGCTGCCTAGACGTCGCGGTGCAACCGGATGAAACCTTCGACCCAGGTCATCGCTTTCCTCTTCGTCGTGATATGCCGGCTCAAGCGGTCCTGAGATCCGCGACAACCATGTCGCTGATTGCGATAGCTTGTCAGTCATCTTTTATTTGTATTGGGCGCCGACGGCCCCGGAATTGGCGCCAAACCAAATGCTTCGGCTCCCGAGAAATCTTAGGGGCGAGGCCTAACAGATGTGGGCTTGCCGGGCTCATTTCTAAAGTTTAGCTGCGTCAAAGGAGCAAGCCGATTTCGAAAGGGGGCTTCAAATGGGATGCCATTCCAGCTTCCAGGCTGGAACAGAAACATTCTTCGTTTCATTATACGACCAACTTGGTAGAGTTTCGGCCGCAACGAAGGAGGTTTCCATGCAGTCTATAAGGATCACAAGGCTTCTCGCGGCTGTGGCGCTGGCAGGCAGCGTCGCAATCGGCGCTGTCGCCCCCGCACTCGCGGATCAGACGCTTCTCAACGTATCCTACGATCCGACCAGAGAACTCTATAAGGACTTCAATGCCGCCTTCGCTGCGAAGTGGCAGAAGGACACTGGTGAAGCTGTGACCATCAAGGCTTCGCATGGTGGATCCGGGGCGCAAGCGCGGTCGGTGATCGACGGGCTTGATGCCGATGTCGTCACCCTTGCGCTGGAGGGCGATATCGACGCGATCGCCTCCAAGACAGGCAAGATTCCCGCCGATTGGAAAACGAAGTTCCCGAATAATTCGACGCCCTATACGTCGACGATCGTCTTCCTTGTTCGCAAGGGCAATCCAAAGGCCATCAAGGACTGGGCCGATCTTGTCAAGGACGACGTCCAGGTCATCACCCCCAACCCAAAGACGTCGGGCGGCGCCCGCTGGAACTTCCTTGCGGCCTGGGCCTGGGCAAAGCAGGCCAATGGCGGCGATGACGCCAAGGCACAGGAATACGTGACGAAGCTGCTGCAGCATGTTCCGGTTCTCGATACCGGCGCGCGCGGCGCAACGACGACGTTCGTCCAGCGCGGCCTCGGCGACGTTCTTCTTGCGTGGGAAAACGAAGCTTATCTCTCGCTCGAAGAACTTGGCCCCGACCAGTTCGAGATCATCACGCCGACCTTTTCGATCCGCGCTGACCCGCCGGTCGCCGTCGTCGACGGCAATGTCGACAAGAAGGGCACCCGCAAACTCGCCGAAGCCTATTTGAATTATCTCTACTCGGACGAGGGTCAGAAGATTGCAGCGAAGCACTTTTACCGGCCAACCAAGCCCGAAGTGGCCGACAAGGCAGACATTGCGCGCTTCCCGGACCTGAAACTGGCGACGATCGACGACTTCGGCGGCTGGAAGGTTGCGCAGCCGAAATTCTTCGGCGATGGCGGCGTATTTGACCAAATCTACAAGCCGGCACAATAATAGGTCGCATGAGAGTACATAGCCCCACGCGGTGGCGGTTCAGACGGCCGAGCGTCATTCCAGGCTTTGGAATGGCGCTCGGCCTTACCTTGACCTGGCTCACCCTTCTCATCCTGATACCGCTTTCTGGCCTGGCCTGGCGGTCGAGCGAGCTTGGCTGGTCAAAGTTCCTGGCCATTGCTTTCGATCCTCGCACGCTTAGCGCTCTTCGCATCAGCTTTGGCGCCGCCTTTGCGGCGGCATGCGTCAATGCGGCCTTCGGCGTCGTGCTGGCCTGGGTACTCGTGCGATATCGCTTCCCAGGCAAGCGCATCATCGATGCCATGGTCGATCTGCCGTTTGCGCTGCCGACCGCCGTCGCTGGTATCGCGCTGGCGACGCTTTATGCCCCGAACGGCTGGATCGGCCAGTTTCTGACGCCACTCGGCATCAAGATCGCTTTCACGCCAGTCGGTATCGTTATCGCGCTCGTCTTTGTTGGCTTGCCATTCGTGGTGCGCACTGTGCAGCCGGTTATGGAAGAGATCGACAAGGAAGTCGAGGAGGCCGCAGCAACGCTCGGCGCCACTCGTCTCCAGACGATCTTTCGTGTGCTACTGCCGGGGTTGGCGCCTCCTGTCCTGACCGGCTTCGCGCTCGCCTTTGCCCGCGGCGTCGGCGAATATGGGTCGGTGATCTTCATAGCCGGTAATCTTCCGTTCAAGTCGGAGATCGCGCCGTTGCTGATCGTCATCAAACTTGAGGAATATAATTACGCGGCCGCGACAGGCATCGCGGCTGTGATGCTGGTGATCTCGTTTGCCATGCTGCTGATCATCAACGTCATCCAGAGCTGGAGCAGACGGAGGTATGGTTATGGCGCTTGATACGAGTGTTCAGTCGAAAAAGGTGCGCTCCGCCGTTACCGAACACCGGTTCGCACGTTGGACGCTGATCCTTGCTTCCATGATCTTCCTGACGCTGATCCTGCTTTTGCCGTTATCGGCGGTCTTCGTCGAGGCGTTTCGAAAGGGTGCGGGACCGTTCCTCGAGGCATTGCAGGACGCGGAGACTTTTTCGGCCATACGATTGACCCTTATCGTTGCTGGCGTCAGCGTGCCTCTCAACCTGATCTTCGGCGTGGCGGCTGCCTGGGCGATCGCCAAGTTCGAATTCAAGGGAAAGGCTCTGCTGACAACGTTGATCGACCTGCCCTTTTCGGTCTCGCCCGTCATTTCGGGTCTGGTCTTCGTCCTCTTGCTGGGTGCCAATACCTACCTTGGCCATTGGCTCAGCGCCCACGACATCAAGATTCTGTTCGCCGTGCCCGGCCTGATCCTGGCCACGATGTTCGTCACCTTTCCTTTCGTGGCACGCGAACTGATCCCGCTCATGCAGGAACAGGGAACCGGTGACGAAGAGGCAGCACTTTCGCTCGGTGCCAGCGGGTGGCAAACCTTCTGGCATGTGACTTTGCCGAATATCAAGTGGGGTCTGCTTTACGGCGTACTGCTCTGCAACGCCCGCGCCATGGGCGAGTTCGGCGCCGTGTCGGTCGTCTCCGGTCATATCAGGGGACAGACGAACACCATGCCGTTGCAGGTGGAAATTCTCTATAACGAGTACAATTTCACCGGCGCGTTCGCCGTTGCCACCCTGCTTGCCTTGCTTGCGCTCGTAACCCTTGTCTTGAAGACGCTGCTCGAGATGCGATACAGCGAAGAAATCGCCGCCAGCCGGCGGCACTGAAGGAATAAGAATGGAAGTTCGCGTACAAAACCTGCGCAAGGAGTTCGACCGCTTTCCGGCGCTTCACGACGTCTCGCTCGACATCCGCTCCGGTGAGCTGATTGCGCTGCTGGGGCCGTCCGGATCCGGCAAGACGACTCTGCTACGCCTTATCGCGGGTCTCGAGAGCCCGACGGAAGGATCGATCTTTTTCGGCGACGAGGACGCGTCGAAGAAGACCGTGCAGCAGCGCAACATCGGCTTCGTGTTCCAGCACTATGCCCTCTTCCGGCATATGACCGTGCTCGATAACGTCGCCTTTGGCCTCAACGTACGCCATGGCGCGCGACGCCCGCCCAAGGCGGAAATCCGCAGGCGAGCACTGGAACTTCTCGACCTTGTTCAGCTCTCGGGTCTCGAGAAGCGCTATCCGGCCCAGCTTTCCGGTGGCCAGCGCCAGCGCGTTGCGCTCGCGCGCGCCATGGCAGTCGAACCGAACGTGCTCCTGCTCGACGAGCCTTTCGGCGCGCTCGACGCCCAGGTGCGCAGGGACCTGCGCAAATGGCTGCGCGAAATCCATGATCGCACCGGTCATACGACAGTTTTCGTCACCCATGACCAGGACGAGGCAATGGAATTGGCCGACCGCGTCGTTGTCATGAGCCAGGGCGCGATCGAGCAGGTCGGAACACCCGATGACGTTTATGACAGCCCGAACTCGCCTTTCGTCTTCGGCTTTGTCGGACAGTCCAATTGTCTCGACGTGAGGGTCAATGGCGGCGAGATCTGGTTCGAGGACCGGCCGCTCGGGCTGATTGCCGCAGGCGAAGCGGATGGGGACTCGCAGATCTATTTCCGACCGCATGACATCGAATTGCGCGATGGCTGTGGCGGCTGCATCGCCGGCTTGCTGACGACGAGCCGGCGCGTTGCCGGCACGCGCCACATCGAGGTTGATATCGGCAAAGGGCATCCGCCGATCGAGCTGGAACTGTCGCCGGGGCAGGCCGGGACCCTCGATCGCAGCAGGATCGCCTTTCGACCGACACGATGGAAATTGTTCCGATAGCAGTGCGACAAGTCAACGCTCGCGTCTTCTGCGCTCCGAATCAGCTCGCGATGGCTCGCTGATTCGCCCGTAATGCGCGCTTGGCATCCCCGCAGCTGGTCAGAAATACCGTCGATTTCAGTGGTGGTGGAAGCGCGAATCGGCCTGCCTAGGCGGGTAAAAGGCGGCCAAATCAAATTGTGATACTAATTGGGTTTGAAATTTACCAGAAACGCAGTTAGAAAAGCGACCACTTAATCGAGAAGGGCTTACTACACCAAATAGGGGGCACCTGCCATTGAGGGCGCATCTAGCGTTGGGAAAATCTCTCGCCGGGATCTTGATTGCGGGCGTGGCGGCTGCAGGCTGCACGACCGCACAACAACCGGCTCCAAAGGTGGTGAGCCAAGCCACCAAGTCCAAGAATGCGGCGCAAGCGGCGCAGTCGACCAAAGTCACCTTCAATTACACCGCCAAGGATCGCGATTGCCTGAAGCGGGCAATGTACTTTGAATCCGAGCATTCGGATCGCGACGGCTACATGGCGGTCGGAACGGTGGTCATGAACCGCCTGACCTCGGGGGCCTATCCCGATTCAATCTGTGGTGTCGTTGCTCAACAGAGGCAGTTTGCGCCTGGCGTGATGACGCGCGAAGTCGAGCCGATGGCCGAGATCGAACTGACCGATGCTGCCGACGCAATCTTGCGTGGCGAACGACATCCAGGCGTCAAGGACGCGATGTTCTTTCACACGGACGGCCTGACGTTCCCGTATCGAAATATGCATTATGTGACGATTGCCGGCGGCAATGCGTTCTACGAGAAGCGCGGCCGGGATGGCGAGCTGCAAACGCCGGCACCGCTGCCCTCATATGAGGTTGCAATGAACTATCTGCCTGGCCAGAGCATGATGCCGGCGCAGTTTTCGGCGCTTGTTCCAACGACCGTCCCGGTGCCGATCCCCATGCCAGGCCCTGTGGCGACCTTGGGAACGGAACCGGCCGTTCCAGCACCGACGGAAGCAGTGGTGCCCGTCAGTACGGAGGCGGTGATCCCGGTCGCCATTCCGACGCCGAGACCAGACCTGAATAGTGCCGTGTTGCGCGGCAGCCTCGCCCACGGCTGAGGCTGCTTCCTATTTTGCCCTGTTTCCATCCGTGTCGAAGACGTGCAGGTGTTGCGCGGGGAACGACACGTTGACCGTCGGACCTGATGTCAGCGCGGCCCGATCCAGCGTGAAGATCTTGAACGGCAGGCCGTGCAGCGACAGATGCAGGATGAGGCCAAATCCGGTCGGCTCGACCAGTTCGACGTTCGCGTTCAAACCGTCCCGATCGGTAATGACCACATGCTCCGGCCGAATCCCCAACGTGACCTTGGTACCGTTTGGCAGCGACAGCGGCGTAGCCAGCGGCACGACCGTCCCGTCCTTCAGGCGGACACCGCCGTTTTCATAGGTTGCGTCGAGGAAATTCATGCCCGGCGAGCCGATGAAGCCGGCAACGAAAAGGTTGGCAGGACGATCGTAAAGTTCGAGCGGGCTGCCGACCTGCTGGACGACGCCGCCATGCATGGCGACGATCCGGTCGGCCAGCGTCATCGCCTCGATCTGGTCGTGGGTGACGTAGATCGACGTCGCCTTGAGATCGCCATGCAGTTTCTTGATCTCCGCGCGCATCTGTTCGCGCAGGCGGGCGTCGAGGTTCGACAGCGGCTCATCAAAAAGGAAGGCCTTCGGCTGGCGCACGATGGCGCGTCCCATGGCGACGCGCTGGCGCTGGCCGCCCGAAAGCGCCTTTGGACGGCGTTCGAGCAGCGGGTCGAGGCCGAGCTTGGAGGCTGCAGCCCCGACGGCGCTTGCGATCTTTTCTTTCGCCGTTTTTCGCAGCTTCAGGCTATAGCTCATGTTGCCGGCGACATTCATGTGCGGATAGAGCGCGTAGGACTGGAACACCATGGCGATGTCACGATCCTTCGGATGCAGTTCGTTGACGCGATTACCGGCTATGCGGATCTCGCCGCCGGTGACGTCCTCAAGGCCTGCGATCATGCGCAGCAAGGTGGACTTGCCGCAGCCGGATGGACCGACGAGCACGACGAACTCGCCGTCCTTGATCCTCAGGTCGACGTCGTGCAGCACCTTGACGGGGCCGTAGGCCTTCTTGACGTTCTGGATATCGATCGATGCCATTTGATTAACCCTTGACCGCGCCGGCCGTCAGGCCCTGGACGAGATAACGCTGGATGAGCAGGAAGAAGAGACCGGCCGGGATGAGCGCGAGCACGCCCGCCGCCATCATCTGCCCGAAGTCCACGGAGAACTTCGAAACGAAGGTCAAAAGCCCGACCGGGAAGGTTGCTGCGTCGTTGCCGTTGATCAGCATGAGGGCAAAGAGCAGTTCGCTCCACGCGGCGGTAAAGACGAAGCCGAGCGTTGCCGCAATACCAGGCAGCGTCAGCGGCAGGATGATCTGCCGGAAGGCGGTAAACTGCGTTGCGCCGTCGATCATCGCCGCTTCCTCGAGATCCTTCGGGATGCCATCGAAGAACGACTGCATCAGGAAGGTGGCGAAGGGCACGTTGAAGGCAGTGTAGACGACGACAAGGCCGGTGAGGCTGTTCGTCAGGTGCAGTGGCGTCAGGATTTTGAAGATTGGCGCAACCAGCATGACAAGCGGAAACATCTGGGTCAGCAGCATCAGCGCGACGATCCAGTACTTGGCCCGGAAATTGAACCGCGACAGCGCGTAGCCGGAGAGCGAAGCGCAGATCGTCACGACAACGGCTGTCGAGGCCGACACGACCAGACTGTTCTTGAAGAAGGTCGGAAAGGCACTGTGCTGGATGACGAAGGAATAGTGTTCCCAGGTCGTCCGCGAAGGCCACATCCGGACCCCCTCGGTATAGAGAAGGTCGTTCGGCGTCACCGACACCTTGAGAAGCCAGTACAGCGGAAACAGCGCAAAAACGATGTAGCAGAAAATGGCCAGGCGATGGGCGATGGTGGGGAGAATGGATCGCTTCATGGCGTCAGTCCTTGTTCAGCAGGGTCTGCCGCAGCAGGATGATCAGCATCGAATAGGCAAGCAGCAGCACCAGCAGCACTAGCGCGATCGCCGAGGCGTAACCGAAGTCCAGGCGCTTGAAGGCCTGCGTGAAGATGTAGCTTGCGACGATCTGTGTGCGGTCGGCCGGCCCGCCGCCGGTCATGACAACGATCAGGTCGGCGAAGTTGGACACCCAGACCGTGCGCAAGAGCACGGTGATGGCAATGGTTGGTGCGAGAAAGGGCAAGGTGATCGAACGGAAACGCTGGAACCAGCCAGCGCCGTCGATGGAGGCTGCCTCGTAAAGATCGCGCGGGATTGCCTGGAGTGCGGCAAGCAGCGTGATTGCGAAGAAGGGGATGCCCCACCAGACATTGGCGATAATTGGTCCCCACATGGCATGTTGCGGATCGGAGAGGATGTTGCCGGCCTCGCTCATCAGGCCGAGCGCAAACAGCCAGTGCGGGATTGGCCCGATTACCGGATTGAAGAGCCACGCCCAGTTGAGGCCGGCAAGAAAGGACGGAACAGCCCAGGGCAGGAAGACGAGCGCCTGCACGACGCCCCTGCCCCAGAACGGCTTGTCGAGCAAAAGCGCGAGAATGAGGCCGAAGACGAATTGCAGCAGGACGGAGGCGCCTGTCCACCAGAGCGTATTTTTTAATGCACCATAGAAGGCTGCGTCTTTCGAAAGTGCTCGAAAATGCTCAACCCCGACAAAGCCGCCCGAAAACGGATTGAGCAGCTGGATGTCGCGAAACGCGTAAGATACCCCGATCACCAGCGGCACCAGCATGACCGCAATGATCAGGATCAGCGATGGCGCGCTGTAAAGATAGGGTTCGCAGGCATCGGCGACGCGCTTCAGCCAAGGGCGTCTGTCCTGGCGCCTGTCCAGCGTATCGGCAGTCATGGTCATCAGGCAAAAATCCGTTTCGCGGCGCGCTTTGCGCCGCCGCATGACATGAAAGAGGCGGCGGACAGGTCCGCCGCCGGTGGTCCGTTACTTCTTGGCGAGGAACTTCTGCTGTGCCTTGGTCAGATAGTCTGCCCACTGGTCAGCGAGCTCCTTCGGCGTGATGTCGCCGAGAAGCGCCTGCTGCGTCGTCTTGATGGCGAGCGAGTCCTTGAAGAAGGCGAACTCCTCGAGGTAGGTCGGCATCACCGTCGGAACGACGTTCGGATCGGCCAGTTCCTCGAACCAGCCCTTGAACTGCTCGCCGGCATAGAAGGGATCCTTCTCGGCCGATGTGTGGACCGGGAGCGCACCCGTCCGCTTGTTCCACTCGATATTGCCTTCCGGACCCTCAAGCGTTTCGATGAGCTTCCAGGAAAGGTCCTTGTTCTGGCTCGTCGTAAACATCGACCACCCGGCAAAGCCGATTGTCGTGAACGCCTTGCCTGCTGGGCCGGTCGGCATCTTCGTCACGCCGAAATCATCCGGCTTCATGCGCTGGGCGATGGCGATCAGAGCGTCGGGATCCTGGTCGAGCATGGCGCAGGTGCCCGAATAGAAGCCTGCGACGGTTTCATTGAAGCCCCAGTTGACGCTGTCCTTCGGCGTCAGGCCCTTCTTATAGAGGTCGACGACCCATTCGAGACCCTTGACCCAGCCTTCGCTGTTCATCGTCGAGGTGCCGTCCTCGTTGAAGAACTTGTTGGAACCGGCCATCGTCGCGCCGAACATCACCCAGCCGTTCAGGCCGCCTGGACCACCGCGAAGGCAGTAGCCGGATTTGCCTGGGAGCTTGGAGACCTTTTGCGAGGCGGCGACAAAATCGTCGAGCGTCTTCGGCGGTTCGGCAACGCCTGCTTCCTGGAAGAGCTTCTTGTTGTAGAACAGCGCGCGCAGGTAGAAGCCGTAGGGCAGCATGTAGGCGGTGTTCTTAACGTCGCGGCCGAGTTCAAGCGCGCGCGGCGTCAGGCCCTTGGTGTGCTCCCACTTGGCAAGGTAGGGCTCGAGGCTTTCAAGCATGCCATTGTTGGCATAGAGCGACAGCCAGGTGTCGGGCATTTCCATCACGTCTGGCGTGTCGCCGGCAGAAACCATTGTCGCGAACTTCTGGAAGGCTTCGTTCCAGGGCAGCGAGATGATGTCGACCTTGGTGCCGGGATTTGCGGCTTCGAACTTGCCGACGATCGACTTCAGCGTCTCGGTGCGTTCGGGGCTGGTGATGACCTCGACCAGTTTCAGCGTGGTATCGGCAAGCGCCGTACCGGCCATCATCGTGGCGAGTAGAGTTGCGGTGATCAGTGTTTTCATGCTTGCTCCCCTTTTTTCAGGTTTTTCAGGTTTCGAACGTTACGACGCGACCTTCAGTGCCGCCTCGATGTCCTTCCACAAGGCCTCGGTTCCTTCGAGGCCGACGTGAAGGCGTACGGACCGCGCATGGATCCCGAAGGTATGCGCGGAATTCGGCTGTGCCTTCTGCTGAAGCACGACCTCGCCTGGTACGATCAGGCTTTCATGCCCACCCCAGCTCACGCCCAGCTTGAAGAGCTTGAGGTGATCGGCGAAGGCGCGAATATCGATGCCTTCGCGGAATATGAAGGAAAACAGGCCTGACGTGCCGTTGAGGCCGGCAGGCAGGCGGTTGGCAAGGCCCGGATGGCAGACAGTCTCCACCATGTCGAGCTCCTGCAGACGCTTGGCGATCGTCATCGCGGCTGCCTCATGCGCCCGCATGCGGATCGGCAAGGTACGCAGGCCGCGGATCAAAAGCCATGCATCGAACGGTGACAGCTTGCCGCCGAGATAGGGATAGGCCTCCGCCTTGATGCGCGCGATCATCTCCTTCGAGCCGGCGACGACGCCAGCAACGACGTCGCTGTGACCGCCGAGATATTTGGAAGCCGAATGGATGACAATATCGACACCGAGCGAGATCGGCTGCTGGAAGTAGGGGCTTGCCCAGCTGTTGTCGATCATGGTGACGATGCCATGCTTGCGGGCGAGTGCGGCAAGCGCGCCGACGTCATGGGCTTCCATAACCCAGCTCGTTGGGCTTTCCATGTAGAAGACCTTGGCGCCAGGCAGTGCCTTTGCGACGCCTTCCTCGTCGCGACCATCGACATAGGTCACCTCGACCTTCATCCGCTTCAGAATGGTGCCGAACAGTCGGAAGGCATCGGGATAGACGTGCTTGACCGCAACGATCCGGTCGCCCGGCTCGACGAAAGACAGCACCGCCGAGGAGATTGCAGCCATGCCGCTTGCAAAGCCGAGCGCATCTTCGGCTCCCTCGAGCTTTGCCAGCATTTCCTCGAACATGCGAACGGTCGGGTTGAGGCCGCGCGTATAGATCGGGCGCACCTTCTCTCCGCGATAGGAGGAGATCATGTCGTCGTAGTCGGAAAAGGTGAAAAGCGAAGTCTGGAAAATCGGCGGCACAACCGCTTCGGCGAAGTTTCCTTCGTCGTGTGCGGTGATGAGCGATGCAAGATCGAACGCGTCTGCGCCGTTATTCATTTGGACATTTCCTTGATGTCTTCCTCGACAACCTCGAGGATTTTCAATGTCTCTTCCCGCGCGGCGTCGGGGTTGCTGGCGGCGATCGCGTTGAAGAGCGTACGGTGAAAGGGAAAAGAGCGGCGAGCGAAATCCTCGCGCTCGAACGGGTGCTCCCAGAATTGCCAGAAGGTCTCGCGCATCTGCTCGAGAAGCTGGCGAAAGAGCGGGTTATGGGTCGCGTCGTAGATGGCAAGGTGGAAGGCGAGGTCTTCCGGGCCTGATGTGCCTTTCTCGATATGGACGCGCTCCATCTCGTTGAGGTTCTGCTCGATGAGAACGAGATCCTTGTCGGTCCGCTTTCTTGCGGCAACCATGCACGCCTCGCATTCGATTCCGCGGCGCACCTCCAGCGTTTGCAGCAGCACGTCGCGCAGATGACCTGTGTCGAGGGAAAGCGGCATATGAATTGTCGCCTTCGAAACCGGTTTCAGCAAATAAGTGCCGCTACCCTTGCGGGTTTCGATAACGCCGAGTGCCTGGAAGTGACGGATCGCTTCGCGGATCGTTGAACGGCCCACCATCAGCGCTGCCATCAGTTCGCGCTCCGCCGGCAGCCGATCGCCGGCCTTTAGTTGCGCGCTTTGAACATAGTCGGCCAGCGCATCTGTTACCTGACGCGCCCGATCGATCGCCGGAAGCGGCCGGATAATCGGCCTCTCGTTGCCTGATGCCTTCATGGTTCCCCAGATTATTATTAGGCAGCTGACCTTTAAATTGGTCTGACATCTTAGCATTTCGCAAAGATCTCTCGGCGTCAAGCTGCCTTGAAGTCGAGTTCTTCTCCACGATGCTGGCGAAGTCGGTTGGCGTAACGGTACCGGATTCGAACTGGTTCCGATTTCCGACCTCGTCGGCATCGAGCCAGGCCTCCTCAAGGGAGGTGACCATGCGCTGGCTGTGAAGCAGTTTGATCGCGGGAAAAGTGCGGATTCCGGGGCACGGCGGCATTCAGGAAGGCGGCGGCGCTTTGCTTTTTCTCGTTCGCCAGGATCTGGCCAAAGGCGACGCGGGAGGCCTTGTCAACGCAGACGTGGACGAACTCCCAGCCGGCGCCGCCTTTACGGGACGTACGGCCATTACTTTGGCCGGTGCGATCGATGCGATGGCCGATGCGGTCGAAACGGCCGCTTCTTGATATCGATGTGGATCTTGTCCCCCCGGCGCGTCATGCTCATATCGACGCACCGGCTCTGCGGGTTCAGATCCTTCAGCAGCGACAGTCCGGCCCGCCAGCATCCGGCTCCCGTCGCCTGCTGGACGGCGACCATACGTGCAATGTGCTCGCCCGTGAGGCGCTGGCGCCGTAACGCAACGATCGGGTCGACCGCTGCATGACGGTGCATTGGGACTGTGCCTGGGCCGCGGCGAGCGGTCGCGCATGCCGGGCACGGCCTTCGATGACCGCGAGCGCCATTTCCCCTCAACGCAGCGGCGTCAGACGGGCATTCTTATGGATGTTCATTCGGGTCCCTCCGACGAATCGGAAGCGTGGTAACTCCGGTCTCCTCGGTCGGCCCGAATG
Source organism: Rhizobium sp. R711 (assembly GCF_002211365.1). Classification (GTDB taxonomy): domain Bacteria; phylum Pseudomonadota; class Alphaproteobacteria; order Rhizobiales; family Rhizobiaceae; genus Rhizobium. Next base: position 156,192 of record NZ_LOKZ01000002.1, read on the forward strand.
GACAACTATCGAAAGCTCACATCTAGAGCGGCGGTCATCGACTGATCGTACGCGACGACTTGCAGCGAATGCCGCAAGTCGTCGCATTTCAGGCGGCCTTCTCGGACAGGGCAAGCGTCCGGTAGGCGATGAGGTCCTCGATCGTGATCAAATGCAGGCCGTGTTTCTCTGCAAATTTTTCCAGTTCCGGCAGTCGCGCCATGGTGCCGTCGTCATTGGCCACCTCGCAGATCACGCCGGATGGGGAAAGCCCTGCAAGCTTCGCCAGATCGACAGCGGCCTCGGTATGGCCGGGCCGAGACAGCACGCCGCCCGGATGTGCCCGCAGCGGAAAGATGTGGCCAGGCCGTGCGAAGTCATTCGGGCGAGTATCCTGTCTGACCAGCGCCCGAACTGTTGCCGCCCGGTCAGCCGCCGAAATGCCGGTGGTCGTTTCTGGGATAAAGTCCACGGAGACAGTGAACGCGGTCTTGAGCATCTCGGTGTTGCGCGGAACCATCAGCGGAATCTCTAGCTCGTCGAGCCGGTCGCCTTCCATGGCGACGCAGATCAGGCCTCTGGCGTGGTTCATCATGAACGCGATCGCCTCGGGAGTAATCGCGTCGGAGGCGATGACCAGATCGCCTTCGTTTTCCCGATCACGGTCATCAACGACCACGACAATCTCGCCGCGAGCAATCGCGGCCGCAGCTTCTTCAATCTTTGAAATTGCCACTTTCTTGCCTTTCAAGGGTTAGCCACCGGAGCGGCGAGCATGGCCGGTTAAAGCCACAATTTTCCCTTGGGCGAACAAGCATAGGAAACGCCGCTTAAGTGGCGTCCACAGCATTGTTCTCTTCCATCCGGACTATACCGTCGGCTCCGGCATCGCACCGGATCTGCTGACCCTTCCTTTCGGAAGGCGCTCGCGGGCTCCGAGTTGCCTCGATACCGCCGGTGGGGAATTGCACCCCGCCCTGAGAACAAACGTAACATAGACATTGGATGCCCAGCTGTGCAAGTGCGAAGGGCGTCAAATCTTGTTCTTCAAGCGAACGCACCGTTTCACAGATGCACAGCAAGGCTAGGACATGATCAAACCACCGTCGACATTGATCGTCTGACCGGTGATGTAGGCCGCGTCATCGCTTGCCAGGAACGTAACCAGGCCCGCGACATCTTCCCCCGACCCGGCTCGCCTCATCGGAATGCCTTCCACCCATTCCTTCATCAACTCACCGGGGCCGTAATTTCCAAGAAGCTTTCCCCACGCCTGGTCATTGTAGGCCCACATGTCTGTCTCGATGATGCCGGGGCAGAAGGCATTGACGGTGATGTTCTCTGTCGCGACTTCCTTGGCGAGGCTTTGGGTGATGCCGACCACGCCCATCTTCGATGCGGCATAGTGGGGCGTGAAGATGAAGCCGTCGCGGGCCTGACCGGAGGCCGTGTTGATGATCCGTCCGCCGCGTCCGTGCTTGCGCATGCGCAGGATCGCTTCCTGCGCGCAGAGGAAGACGCCCTTGGTGTTGACCGCCAGGACCTTGTCCCATTCGGCTTCGGTCATGTCCTCGATGCGGGCGATGGTGATGACGCCCGCATTCTGGATGGAAACAGCAATGGCGTCGAAGGCCTCTTCGGCGGCGTCAAAGAGCGCCTTGACGCTTGCCTTGTCGGTGACGTCGCCAATGAAGGAAATTGCCTTTCCGCCATCGGCGTTGATCTGCTCGGCCACCGCGTGCACGCTGTCCTCGTTGGCGCAGACCACCAGATTGGCGCCTTCGCGAGCAAAGCGCCTGGCGATAGCCGCTCCAATGCCGCGACTTGCTCCGGTGATCACGACGGTCTTGTTTTCGAAACGTTGCATTGTTTCCTCCTTGTCACGTCTGTCGGGACTGGAATGCCGATCCACATGACGGATCTGATTGCTGCCGACTGGATTTCAAACGGCGGCAGAAATGATTCCGGCGAATTCTGAAGCCTTCAGCGACGCGCCTCCGACGAGGGCTCCGTCAACGTTGGGGACATCGAAGATCGCCGCAGCGTTCGATGCCTTCAGCGAGCCGCCGTCAAGGATTCTGACGCGCCTCCCATCGTCGCCCCTCGGCTCCTTGAGCACTTGGCGAACCGCGGCGTCGACCTCTTCGATCTGTTCGACTGTCGGAAGCGGTCCGGTGCCGATCGCCTCTCGATCGTCGTGCTCCTCTCGCGTCTCGCCGACGCAGATGATGCTCGTCAGGCCTGCCTTGTGCGCGGCCGCGGCCTTTGCGGCAACGGATGTATCCGCTTCACGATAGGCGGACCGCCGCTCGGAGTGTCCGATGATCACGAACCGCGCATCGATCTCGGCGAGCATCTCGGCCGGCACATCTCCGGTGTAGGCACCCGTGGACTGCGCACGGCAATCCTGTGCGCCGACGAAGATGACCGAATCCTTGGATGCGGCCACTGCCTTTTCGATCAGCGTGAAGGGCGGGCAGACGACGATATCGCACGTCGCCGTGCCCGTTAGTCCCTTCAGCGCCTCGGTCTCTGCCAGGGAGGAGGCGAGACCGTTCATCTTCCAATTTCCGGCGATCAGCTTGCGCATGACATCACCAGCAGCAAAAGCCGCCGTCGACGAGCAAGTCGACACCAGTCACGAAACTCGCGGCATCCGACAGCAGGAAAACAGCAGGGCCGACCATCTCATTGACGTTTGCCATGCGCTGCATCGGCGTCTGCTCTTCGAACAGCTTGGTCTGATGAACCATTTCCGGGCGAGTGTTCATCGGCGTCGCGGTGTAACCGGGAGAGATAGTATTCACACGGATGCCGCGGTCGACCCACTCCATGGCCATCGACTTCGACATATGGATCACGCCAGCCTTGGAGGCGTTGTAGTGCGCCTGCCTGAGGCCTCGGTTAACGATCACGCCCGACATGGAGGCGATATTGACGATGGCGCCGCGGCCGTTCTTCAGCATGGCACGCGCTTCCGCCTGGCAGGAGAGGAAAACGCCCTTCAGGTTGATGTCCATCAACGTCTGATACTGATCCTCTTCCATCTCCTCGGCCGGATTGGCGTTGGCGATGCCGGCGGCGTTCACGGCAAGCGTCAGAGCGCCGAGTTCGCTCTCGGTTTGCGCTACGGCATCGGCAAGCGAAGACTTGCTGGTGACATCGGCTGCGATCTGGATCGAACGGCGACCAGCGGCCTCGATGTGTTTTTCGGTGTTGGCAAGTCCGTCATCGGTACGACGGTCCAGGAGCGCGACGTCCGCGCCGCATTGTGCGAGACCGATCGCGATGCGCTGCCCAATTCCGCTACCGGCACCAGTGACGATGGCGACCTGGCCGCCGAGATCGAAAAGCTTCGGTGCGTTCAGAGTGATGTCGGACATCGCTCTCCTCCTTTTCATTGTTGCTTAGATTGTCGCCAGCTCCATGACGGAGACATCGTTCGCCTCGTCACGGCTGAGGATGCCTGCCTGGTTTCCTTGAGCCAGAACCATAATTCGATTTGACACTCCGAGGACCTCTTCGAGATCGGAGCTCACGACGATAACCGCCACCCCCTGCTTGGCGAGGTTGACGATGATCTCGTAGATGCCAGCCCTCGCGCCGACATCGATGCCTCGTGTCGGCTCGTCGAGCACGACAACCTTTGGATCGCGCATCAGCCACTTGGCGATGACAACCTTCTGCTGGTTACCACCCGAGAGGTCGGACGCCAGCTGATCTGCACGGCCTTTGACGCCGAACTTCGCCACTGCCTTCGCCGCGAAGGCGCGCTTCACTTTCGGCGAGATCCACTTGCCCCCGAGCTTGTCGAGGTTCGCGTAGATGATGTTCTCGCCGATGCGGTGGCCGACGACCAGCCCCTGATCCTTGCGGTCTTCCGGGACCATAACGATACCCTTGGCAATGGCATCGGCCGGGTTGCGGAGCTGAAGTTCCTGTCCGTCCAGCTTGACCGAGCCGACGCTTATCGGATCTGCACCGGAAATGGCGCGGACCAGCTCGGTGCGCCCGGCGCCCACAAGTCCGGCTATTCCAAGGATCTCCCCAGCCTTGACGTCGAACGTGACGTCACGGAACGAATTGGCTGGTGAAGTCAGTCCGCAAACCTCCAGCACGGGGCGGTCGCTCGGAACGGGCAGGGTTGGAAACATACGTTCAAGCGAACGTCCCACCATGCTTTCAACAACGGTGCGAACAGGCGTCGAGCTGTCCGCGAATTCCTGGACACGTTCACCGTCACGAAGGACGACGATGCGGTCGGTGATCTTCTTTATCTCTTCCATGCGGTGGGAAATGTAGATGATGCCGACCCCCTCTGACCGAAGCTTCCGGACCTGTTCGAACAGAGCCTCGGTTTCCGCTCCCCCGAGAGCCGCAGTCGGTTCGTCGAGGATAAGGAGCTTGGCGTTCAGTGCCAGTGCCTTTGCAATCTCGATGAGCTGCTGGTTGGCAGTCGAAAGACCCTCGACCTTCCGGGTCGCGGGGATGTGCAGGTTCAGGCGTGCGAGTTGTTCCTGCGCGCGCTGGACCATCTGCGCACGATCCACGGCGCCGTTCTTCACGGGCCAACGTCCGATGAAGACGTTCTCGGCAATTGAGAGCTGCGGCAGAAGCTGCAGTTCCTGATGGATCAGGACCACGCCCTTGTCTATAGCCTCTCTCGGAGTGGCCGGGGCATAAGGCTGCCCCAGCCATGTCATCGAGCCTTCGGAGGGTGTGCGCGACCCGGCGATGATGCCGGAGAGCGTTGACTTTCCTGCACCGTTTTCACCGAGAAGTGCGACCACTTCGCCCGGATAGACGTCCAAGCTGACATTCTTGACAACCTGGAGCGGTCCATACCGCTTCGATATGCCCCTCAGGGAGAGAACTGGTTCAGTCACGGCACACCTCCTCAAACATTGACGTTGTTACGGATGGTTGGCGATGAAGCCTGCTACGTTTTCCTTCGTCGTCAGCGTCGCGTCCATAAGCTGGACAGGCGGAACCTTCTCGCCGGCGACGAGCTTGGCAGCGTTCTCGACCGCATCACGGCCCATCTTCTGCGTCTGCTGCGTTGCCGTCACGTTGAACACGCCCTTGCTGAGCGCCTCGAGGGCGGCGGTGTCGCCGTCGAAGCCGCCAACGACGATTTTCTGTGACGGATTGGCGACCTTGATTGCCTGGGCGGCGCCGAGCGCAAGCGCGTCGGCCTGGGCGAAGACGATTGAGACATCCGGGTTCGCCTGCAGCATGTTCTGCATGATCTGGAAGCCTTCATCCTGGCTCCAGATGTTGGAGTACTGCTCGGCTACCACCTTCACGTCCGGATTCGCCTTCAGCGACTCGGCGCAACCCTTCGAGCGGTCGACTTCCGGAGTGGTGCCCTTCTGGCCGTGGATGATGACCATCTTGCCCTTGCCGCCTGCCTGCTTGAGGATGTAGTCGCAGACGTTCTTTGCAGAGGTAACCGAGTCCGTGGCGAGGAAGGTGTCGCCGGGAGCGCCATCGGCGTTGCGGTCGACGTTGACCACCGGAATTCCGGCGCTCTTGGCAAGCTTGACTGGAACGGTCGCGGCGGCTGCGCCGGCCGGAATGTAGATCAGGGCATCAATGTTCTGTGTGAGAAGGTCCTGGATCTGGTTGACCTGCGTTGGGCCGTCGCCCTTTGCATCGACGGTGACGACCTCGATGCCGCGCTTCTTGGCTTCGGCCTCGACGGACTGCTTGATCTGGTTGAAGAAGTTCGCCTGAAGATTGGCGACCGCGAGGCCGACCTTCTTCAGTTCCGCGGCATGGACCGGTCCAAGCGTGAGACCAAGCAGGGTTGCAGACGCGAGCATGGTGCGTGCAATTTTCATAGTCATTCCTCCGTTGTTAAGATGAAGCCCTCGGGTAAGTCCTCCCCCTCGGGGTATTGCTCCGCTCCGAGTCTCGGGAGCGGAATTTCGCGGGGCCCGCCAGACAGCAGGCCTGATCGTCAGGCGCGACGCCGACGAATGGTTTCAGCACCGACCGCAAGCACGATCACGATGCCGATGATGACTTGCTGCAGGAACGGCGAGACGTTGAGCAGATTGAGGCCGTTGCGCAGGACACCGATGATGAGAACGCCGATGAGCGTGCCGCCGATGCCGCCCGCACCGCCCGAGAGCGATGTGCCGCCAATGACGACGGCTGCGATCGTGTCCAGTTCGTAGCCGAAGCCACTGGAAGGCTGGACGGAGTCGAGACGGGCGGCGAGCACGATCCCGGCAAGGCCCGCGAGGACAGCGCTCGCAATGTAGACCCCGATGGTCACCAGATTGACGTTGATGCCAGCAAGTCGGGCCACTTCGGGGTTGCCGCCCACAGCGTAAAGCATTCGGCCTTCGGAGCGAAAGTGAAGGAAGAGCCAGGCGACCAGGACGACGGCGAGCATAAGGAAAACGGTTGCCGTCAGGACGCCGAAGTGGCGGTCGATTGCGAGCATCATGAACCAATCCGGGAAGCCGACGATCTGCTGCCCGTCAGTGATCATGTTCGCGACACCGCGAGCTGCGGACATCATTGCAAGTGTCGCAATGAATGCAGGCACTCTGAACTGCGTCACGAGAAGTCCGACGATCAATCCGGAAATGGCGGCGGCGATCAGGCCGAAGACGATGCCTGCTGCGAGTGGAAGGCCTGCGACGTTGGCCGTCCAGCCCATGACCATCATGGCAAGTGCGAGTACCGAGCCGACCGACAGGTCGATGCCACCGATCAGAATGACGAAGGTCATCCCGACCGCCATGATGCCGAGAACGGTGATCTGATCGAGAATGTTGAGACCGTTGCGAACCGAAAGAAAAGCGTCGGTGCTGAAGCTCAGGAAGATGCAAAGCGCGACGAGCCCCACGAGTGGCCCTGTGGCGCCCTTGAGCTTGCTGAGCCAATTACCGGACGAGAGTTTCTGTTCATTGACGTCGATCGCCACCATCATTCCTCCCAAGGCTAGGCTGGCAGCCAATAATCGTTCAGGCTAGAATATTTATTCACGCTTGCTGGAAAATTCATTAACAAGTTGCGATGCTAGTGTCAATAGGAATTGCCGCCTTCGAATTTCGCCCATCTTCGCCGCGAGGGCTTGACTAAAGGGGAACTTGTGCAAAAATATTGATAGATGAATAAATATGCATGAGAGAGGAACCATGGATATCAAGGAACTTGAGCGCCTGGCTCGCGAGATCCGATTGCGTGATCTTCAGGCAGTCTTCGAGGCGGGCGCTGGACACATCGGCGGCGAGATGTCGGTCATTGACATCCTGACGGCTCTCTACTTCCGCGTACTCAAGATCTGGCCCGATCAGCCGAAGAACCCGGAGCGCGACCGCTTCGTCCTTTCCAAGGGACACACAGCTTGCGCGCTCTATGTCACCCTGGCCAAGCGGGGCTTCATACCGGAGGAGGAAATCTCCACCTTCCTGCGGCCGCATTCTCGATTGAACGGGCATCCCAACTGCAACAAGGTTCCCGGCGTCGAAACGAACACCGGCCCGCTCGGACATGGTCTCCCTGTGTCGGTCGGGATGGCGAAAGCCGCCAAGCTCTCAGGAGCGAAGTACCATACCTACGTCGTCACCGGCGACGGGGAGATGCAGGAGGGTTCCAACTGGGAAGCTATCATGGCCGCCGCCCAGTTCAAGTTGGACAACCTCACCCTGATCATCGACCACAACAGGTTCCAGCAGGGTGCGTCTCTTTACGACACCAACGATCTTGCACCTCTCCGTCCCAAGCTCGAGGCTTTCAACTGGGAGGTGACCGAGATCAATGGGAACGCAATGAACGAGGTTGTGCCCGCTCTCGAACATCGCGGCTCACGGCCGCATTGCATCGTGGCCCACACCAACAAGGGGCATGGAATTTCGTTCATGCAGGACCGTGTCGACTGGCATCACAGGGTTCCGAGCAAGGAACAGTACGAAATCGCAATTGCAGAACTGTCGGAGGCACTGTGATGAACGCGCCAATAAATGCATCCAAGCTCTACGATTGCCGCGATGCATTCGCAGCGACCCTCGAGCGTCTCGCAGCTGGGAACGAGACCATCGTGGCGGTCTGCAACGACTCTGTCGGCTCTTCCAAGCTCGGCGGGTTCAAGTCTAAGTTCCCCGAGCGGCTCGTGAATGTCGGCATTGCCGAGCAGAACATGGTCGGCGTCGGCGCCGGTCTCGCCAATGGCGGCCGCCTCCCCTACGTCTGCGGCGCTTCTCCCTTCCTCACGGGACGGTCTCTCGAACAGATCAAGGCCGACATCTCCTACTCGAACGCGAACGTCAAGCTCGTCGGCATCTCGTCTGGCATGGCCTATGGAGAGCTGGGTCCCACCCACCACTCGATCGAGGACTTCGCCTGGACCCGCGTCCTGCCCAATCTTCCGGTGATTGCCCCATGCGACCGGATCGAGACTGCGGCGGCCGTCGAATGGGCGGCCACCTACAATGGCCCCTGCTTCCTGCGCCTGTCGCGCGTCGGCGTTCCCGATCTTCTTCCGGAAGGTCATAAGTTCGAGCTTGGCAAGGCCAATCTTCTGCGCGAAGGCACGGACGTGACGCTTGTCGCAAACGGCACCCTGACGCATCGAATCATGAAGGCCGCTGAAATCCTCGCCGAACGTGGCGTCAGCGCCAGGGTTCTGAATCTTGCGACGGTCCGCCCGATCGACGAGGCCGCGATCATCGCCGCCGCCAAGGAGACCGGCGCGATCGTCACGGCAGAGGAGCATTCGATCTTCGGCGGGCTCGGCTCCGCCGTTGCCGAAGTAGTCGTCGACAACGCACCCGTGCCAATGAAGCGGCTTGGCGTTCCGGGAATCTACGCGCCAACCGGATCGGCCGAGTTCCTGCTCGACGAATTCGGCATGGCGCCCCTCGCGATCGCCGACGCCGCACAGTCACTCATCTTGCGCAAGTGATGTAGCACATGATCGAGCCGGGGCGCGGATCTCGCTCCGACTCGCAATTTTGGGAGGATAAAATGCGGGCCATTCTGGCGATCGACCAAGGCACGACCAATTCCAAGGCCGTCCTCGTTTCTGAGGAGGGACATGTCGTCGCCAGGGGTTCGGCCTCTGTCGGCATCACCTATCCGAAGCCGGGCTGGGTCGAGCAGGAGCCTTGCCGTATCTACGCGTCAGTGTGCGAAGCAATCGAGGCGTGCCTCGCGGTGGCGCCGACGGCAGCCATCGAAGCCGTCGCGATTTCAAACCAGCGCGAATCGGTGACGATGTGGGATGCCGAAACGGGAGAACCACTCGGGCCAGTCGTAAGCTGGCAGTGCAGACGAACTGCGCCCGCTTGCGAACGCCTCATCGCCGAAGGCTACCAGAACCACGTGCAGGCGCTTACCGGTCTTCCACTCGATCCCATGTTTCCCGGGTCCAAGCTTCGCTGGCTCCTCGAGCGCGCACCGGCCGGCCGCCGTGTGCGGCTGGGGACGATCGACAGTTGGCTCGTCCATTGCCTGACTGGTGGGCGACGCCATGTCTGCGACGCTTCGAATGCGGCAAGAAGCCAGTTGTTCGACCTGCGAGACCAGACGTGGAGCAAGGAACTTGGTGAAGTCTTCGGTGTCGACATCGCATTGCTTCCAGAGGTGCTCGACAGTGCGGGCGGGTTCGGAGCAACGATTGGGCTGCCCGGCGTACCTGATGGCACCCCCATCAGGGCGGCGATCGGCGACAGCCACGCCGCGCTCTTCGGCCATGGCGCTTTTCAGCCTGGCGACGCAAAGGTGACGTTCGGAACCGGCTCGTCCGTGATGACGACGCTTCCCCATTTCATCGCTCCGCAAAACGGCATCACGACAACGCTCGCCTGGCGCATCGCCGGCAAGCCGACTTTCGCCTTCGAAGGCAACATCTTGGTTTCGGCTGCCAGCCTGCCTTGGATGGCCGGAATTCTAGGGCTACCCGACGTCGCCGCGCTCATCGATCTCGCCGCTACTGCTGAGCCTGGCGGGCCAGGATTCGTGCCCGCCTTCGTAGGATTGGGCGCTCCGTATTGGAGCTCCGACGCTCGCGCGCTGTTTTCCCAAATCAACTTCGGTACGACCCGCGCACAGATGGCCCGTTCCGTGACGGATTCGATAGCCTTCCAGGTTCACGATGTGATCACGGCGATGCGCGGCCAGAGCGGCGGTGAACTCGGTGCCCTCTATGTCGATGGTGGGCCCAGCCAGAACCTGTTCTTGATGCAATGCGTCTCGAACCTTGTCGAGCAGTCCGTCATCCAGTGCAAGGCCCCTGAGGCGTCGGCGTTGGGAGCCGCCTATCTGGCCGGCCTTTCGCTCGGGTTCTGGAGCGACCTCGAGGTTATCGAGCGGTTGCCCCGAAGCACCCAGATTATCACTCCGAAGCCGATTGATCGCCAGGCCCAACTCGATATCTGGAAGGACGCTATCGCCCGCTCGACAAGCGCGCCGAACACCGGCTAAAAGTGAATAAAAATTCACTCTGGGATTCACGATGACTCGCCTGAACGAACTCCGCCTCATCTCAAGAGTGGCCCAGATGTATCATATCGAGGGCCGACGCCAGGCGGAAATCGCCGAGCACCTGAGGCTGTCTCAGGCGACAGTCTCCCGGATGTTGAAGCGCGCCGAGGCCGAAGACATCGTCCGCACGAGCGTCATCCCTCCCGTGGGGACTTATAGCGAGCTCGAGGGCGCGCTTCGCGAGACATACGACCTACCGGAAGCCATCGTCGTCGAATGCACCGAAGATCGCGACGGAGCGATCATGGCCAGGATTGGCGAGGCGGCCGCTCATCTACTCGAAGTCACGATGGCGCCCGGTGAGATCATCGGCGTTTCGAGCTGGAGCCAGACCATCTTCAAGATGGTGGAAAACATTCATCCTCAAAAGAGTGCGCAGGCGAAGTATGTCGTTCAGACGCTCGGCGGCATGGGCGATCCCTCGGTGCAGACCCACGCAACGCAGCTCACCACACGACTGGCACGGTTAACGGGCGCTGAGCCGAAGCTTCTTCCGGTCCAGGGCGTCACCTCGTCGCGCGAGGCAAAACTTCTGATGCAGGCCGATCCGTTTGTTCGCGAGACAATGGACTTGTTCGGAAGCATTTCGCTGGCGATCGTCGGTATCGGCGCCGTTGAGCCGTCCGAGCTACTCGCGCGCTCGGGAAACATCTTTTCGTCGCGCGAACTCGCCGACCTTGCGGAAGCCGGTGCTGTGGGCGACATCTCGCTGCGCTTCTTCGACAAGGACGGTAAACCCGTCAAAACGCCATTGGACGAGCGCGTCATCGGCCTCCCGCTCGAAGAGCTTGAGCGTGTCGATAGAGTGATTGCCCTGGCAGGCGGCTCGAAAAAGACCGCCGCTATTGCCGGCGCACTTCGAGTGGGCGTGATTGACACGCTGGTGACGGACAAGTTCACCGCCCAGCGCCTGATCGACTAAGTCAAGTCAGAATGCTGCGGAAATCGCATGTCGCAGTCCCGCTGTGGCTTGAGGATAGACATCGCAGGAGACGAGGCTCGTCATCGCTGTCAGCCGTTGGTCACTGGCAGCTTGCGCCTGTTCCGGTACGTATACGTAGACCGAAGGCAGGCGCGCCCGTCCTGCACGAAAGTCGGGAACTTCTCTTGGATGGTCTCGATGAGCGACAATGTTCCAGAGAGATCCTTTCGCAGCGCGGCAACTTCTAAAATCTCGTCGTTCCCGCACAGCATCGACGATTGCGCTGTCTAGTGAAGCCGTAGTCCAGAGGCTCGAAGTTGAGTGGGCGTTTGGCCGAATATGCGCTTGAAGGTGCGCGTGAAGTGAGATGCGTTCTCGTAGCCGACATCAAGAGCGACTTCGATCAGGGACGCCTTTGATTGCAGAAGCAGGGCCTTTGCCCTTTCCATTCGCACGCGCGTGTAAGCCTTTGCAGGAGACATGCCCGCCTTTTCCAAAAACAATCGTTCGAGCTGACGCCGCGACAGGCGAACCGAAGCCGCAAGCTTGAGAATGGTCATGCCTCCCTCGACATGTTGCTCCATAAGGATCATCGCGGCCTTGACGCGATTGTCTTCGTACTCGTCGTGCAGCGGGCGCCGAGGCTGAATGTCGCCCGCAGACCGCGCCTTTTCGATTTGTAGAATTTCCAGCGCATGTCGTTCAGCCTCGCGGCTGATATAACGCCGGACAAGGACGGCTGCGACGTCGGCTGCACTACTGCCGCCGGCGCATGAGCCGCGTTGTCGGTCCAGGTTGAAAATTCTGTCCGATCGTACAGGAAGATTAGGAAAGCGCTCTCTAAACTCCTTGTAGTGGAGCCAGCTAACGCATGTCTCGTGGTTCCTCATCAGGCCAGCATCGGCAAGGATGAAGGTGCCGGTACATAGGCCGATCAAGGGTACCCTGGCGGCATCCGCGCGCTTCAGAAATGTGATCGTGTCCTGATCGACCGGGTTTTCCGCTGTGAGGAGACCTCCGACAACGACAATGCAGTCGAACCTCGTCGGATCTACGAAATCGGAGGTCGGCGCCACCTGGACCCCGCAGCTTGATGTAATCAGATGCCGCGTGCTTCCAAGCACTTGCCAGTCCGCCAGCACGCGTCCGGAACGATCATGTTCGTCGCTGGCAAGCCGCAGCGTATCCACGAAAAGCGCGAAGGCTGAAAGCGTAAAGGATCGAGCAAGCACAAATCCAACCTTTAGACGGCCGGCGGATTTGCCGACGGCGTTTCCTTGCCGATGGTCTTCTGGTTGCATCTCGATCTCCTTGATACGGGGCGGCGTTCGACCGACATTCACCTTAACTGAAAGCCATGTGCAAGCGGATCGCGATCATCGACGAAGATTGTATTGTGACCGACAAGGCGAGCCCAGCCGCCGATGCTTGGAAGGATGCCCTTATACATACCAATGGCAACATCCCCTTCAACCTTGCCCTGAAACACTGTCCCGATGAGACTCTCATGTCGATAAGAAGAGCCGGTGGCAAGCCGTCCCTTCGCGTGCAACTGCGCCATTCGCGCCGAGGTGCCGGTTCCGCCAGGTGACCGGTCTATCGCCTTGTCTCCGTAAAATACCGCGCATCGGCCATCCGACTGGTCATTGACCGGACGATCGCACCAGATCGCATGATGAACGCCGCGAATTCTCCCATCCTCCGGATGGATCGGGTCGCATATGTGAGCGAGGGTTTCTCTCAGCCCCCGGCTGAATCCGACGATCTCGGCTGTGGTCATACCGTCAAGTCCTGCCCAGTTCTCCTGTGGCTCGACGACGGCGTAGTAGTTGCCGCCATAGGAAATGTCGACAACCAGGCGCCCTATCCCAGGCACGTCGACGGCAACATCCGCTTCGTGCAGATAACTCGGCACATTATAGAGGCGCACCGAGTCCACATATCCATTCTTTTCCTCATAGGAGACGTCGACCCGTCCCGCCGGCGTTTCGATGGAAACTTGCCCCGGTGTGCGAGGCTTCACCAGCCCCTCCTCGATCGCGGCCGTCACGACACCGATCGTTCCAGCCCCACACATGGGCAGGCACCCGCTCACCTCGATGAATAGGACAGCGAAATCGCAGTCGTTGCGATAGGCGGGATATATGATCGCTCCTGACATGACGTCATGCCCACGGGGCTCGAACATCAAGGCCTTGCGCACCCAGTCGTGGTCGCGAACGAAAAGCTCGCGCCTTTCGCCCATCGGGACGTGTGGGAGCAGCGGGCCGCCGCCGGCAACGAGACGCACCGGATTTCCACATGTGTGGGCGTCGATGCAGAAGAAGGTGTTTCTCATATCTTCCCTCAGGTCGCTCGAGGTGGGTTGCGATCAAGAAGACCGCGGCTCAACCGGTCGAGCAGCAGCGCGACCGCCACGATCGCCAGTCCTGCGCGCAAACCCAGTCCCATTTCCATGCGGGTCAGGCCACGCGTCACCTCGGCGCCAAGACCACCTGCTCCAACCAGGCCCGCCAGAACGACCATGGCCAGCGAAAGGAGAATGCATTGGTTCAGGCCGACCAACAATGTCTGCTTGGCCAGCGGAATTTCGATCTTCCATAGCACCGAACGAGGATGGGCACCAATTGCACTGCCAAGCTCCACGAACTCGCGCGGCACCTGGTTGAATGCCAAGGTCGTCAGCCGCAACATCGGCGGTATGCCGTAGACGATCGTGGCAATGATCGCCGGTACCCGCCCAAGGCTGAAGATCATCACCGCGGGGATCAGGTAAACCCACGGCGGAACGGTTTGCATGACGTCGAGCACTGGCCGTACGACCGCTTCAAAGGTCTTGTAACGCGAACAGAGGACGCCAACGGGAAACGCGATGAGCACCGAGATCGAGACGGCGACTGTCACAAGTGCAACCGTCTGCATTGATGCCGTCCAGAATCCGACGATCAGGCAAAACCCCAGACAGAGACCTGCAAGGATTGCCGCTCGCAGGTTCACCGCGAGGAATGCCGCAACGACGACGGTACCGATCAGAACAACAGGCGGCACGAACAGCAGCGTGGCCTCGAGTGCCGACAGGACTGCCTCCACCAAATAGCTGATCGCGGCGAACAGCGGATGCAGGTTGGTGTTCAGCCAGTCAACCGCCGGAGCGAGGAAAGCGCCTGGCGAAAACTGCAAGACCGATGGGTTCATGACTGCCTCCCTGTTCCAAGCCGAGCCGCGCTCTGTGTGATGCGGTCGAGTACCATCGTCAGCACGACGATTGCGATCGCGCCATTGATGGATGTCGCGATGTCGAGTGTGCGGATTGCGCCATAGATCGTCTCTCCAAGGCCGCCCGAGCCGACGATGCCGGCGATCACGACCATGCCGAACGCCATCATCAGGCTCTGGTTGATCCCAGCCATGATGCTGGGAAGGGCAAACGGCAGGCGGATTTTAAAGAACATCTGGCCCGGCCGCATTCCGCTTGCCTCACCAAGTTCGATGAACTCCCGGGGCGTCAGACGGATTCCAAGCGAGGTCAGCCGGATGGCCGGCGGCATGGCAACGACGATGGTGGCGATAAGGGCTGTCGCTGGACCATAACCCAGCAAGGCGATCGCAGGCAGCAGATAGATGTATGGCGGAAGCGTCTGGATCAGGTCCAGGACCGGTTCCATGAAGCGGTCGAAAGCCGTGAAGAAACCTGCTGCGATCCCGACAGGGATACCAATCGCGAGTGCGAGCACCGTTGCCGTCAAGACCAGGGCCAGAGTGCTCATCGTTTCTGGCCAGAGCCCCATGGAAAAGCACAATAGCAGCGCAACGCCGCTCAGAATAGCGAACCAGGCGTTCACCAACCGCCAGCCCACCAGCGCAAACACGATTGCGACGACATAAAACGGCGGAAGCTGCAGCAGCCAGAGGATTCCACCGTAGAGTCCCTCGAGAACCCATCTGACGGAATCGAAAAGGGATTCTCCGTTCTCGCTGACCCACTCAAGCGCGGCGTCTGTCCATTCGTCGAAGGTGTCAGTGAAGCTTGAAACGTCCATGTCACTCAGCTCCCGTTCAGCGGTCAGGCGACCGCGCGATCGTTGTTGGAGGTACCCTTGACGCCCATGAGGAGGCTGCGCGGTGTGACCACGCCAACGACCTCGTTGTTGTCGACGACGGCAATGGCGTCGCGGTCTGTCTGCATGGTCAGCGTAATCAACTCGTCGATGTCGGCATCCAAAGTGGTCCGCAGCAGCGACGAGACGTCGGAGTGTGGCTCGCTGCGTTGAAACTCGCTGACGCTGTGCATCACGGAATGCGCCTTGATCAGATGCAGCCGCGATATGCCCGCCACAAACTCGGCGACATAGTCGTCCGCTGGATTGAGGATGATCTCCTCGGCAGTCCCTGTCTGGATGATGACGCCATCTTTCATGATGGCGATGCGGTCACCGATGCGGATCGCCTCGTCGAGATCGTGGGTGATGAAGACGGCGGACTTGCCAAGCGACTTCGTGAGCTGGCGAAATTCGTCCTGAAGCTGTCGGCGAATCAGCGGATCGAGTGCGCTGAAAGGCTCGTCCATCAGGATGATTTCCGGATCGGAGGCAAGCGCGCGGGCAAGGCCGACACGCTGCTGCATGCCGCCGGACAATTCCTTCGGGTATCGGTCAACCCAATCTGCCAGGCCCACCGTTTCCAAGGCGGCCTTGGCGGTCTTATTCCGCTCGAGCTTGGGAATGCCCTGAACTTCCAGGCCGAAGGCCGCGTTTTCGAGCACTGTACGATGCGGAAGCAGCGCAACGCTTTGGAACACCATGCCGATGTTCTTGGCACGCATCTGCCGCAGTTCGACCGGCGAGAGCGCGGCAATGTCCCTGCCTTTGACAAGCACCTTTCCGGAGCTTGGGGTAATCAGCTTGTTCAGCAGCCGGATCAGCGTCGACTTTCCACTGCCCGACAGGCCCATGATACAGAAGATCTCGCCACGCCGTACCTGCAGGCTGGCGTTCGAGACGCCGACGACGCAGTTGAACTCCTTCAGCACGTCCTTCTTGCCCAGTCCACGCTCGGTAATCGATCTCATGGCGGCGGCGGACTTGTCCCCGAAAACCTTCCAGAGGGATTGGCAATCAATCAGGACTTCATTGGTATCGGCGTTTGCGGCTTTCATAGCGATCCCCTTGAGCCAATTGGCGCTGGCTTCTCTCATTGGGCTTCAAGGGCCGTCCGACCGGGTCGGACGGCCCTGCACGGGTTAGTTCTTCTTGATGTTTTCCCAACGCTTGATCAGGTCGGCATGCGCTGCGACCCAGCCCTGGACAGCCTGATCCATCGTCTTGCCGTCCTTGACCTCGCCGTTGATGGCGGTGATGTCGGCGATCGGAACGTAGACGCTGGCCATGACTTCACGGGCGTGCGGGTTTTCTTCGGAGAAGCCCTTCTTGCCGATCCAGTAGTAGCTCTGCGGCGGCGGGAAGACGCCCTTCGGATCCTTGAGGTATTTCACCTCGTATTTCTGGACCATCCACGAAGGCTCCCAGATCGTGACGGCGATCCACTCCTTGCGGTCATAGGCAGATTTGAGGGCCGCCGTCATCGCAGCCGTGCTGCCTTCGACCAGCTGCAGCTTGATATCGTAGTCCTTGACGGCGTTGGCGGAGTCACGCATCAGGCCGGCGCCCGGCTCGATGCCGATGATCTTGCCGCCGAACTTGTCGGCGTTTTCATTGAGCTGTTCCAAAGAGTCGATTGGCACGTATTTCGGAACCGCGATCCCTTGATAGAGGCCGTGCGAAACAGGCGAGATCTTTTCCAGACGGTTCTTGTTCTTGTTCCAGTAGTCCTGGGCGACATAGTCCGTTTGCGAGGTGAGAACCTGTATGTCGCCCTTGGCAAGAGCGGCATAGGCAATGCCCCATTCGGAAAACTCGGTCACCTTGACGGTATAGCCGGCGTCTTCAAGAACCTTCTTGGTGATTCCGGTGATGGGCGTCAGATCTTCCCATGACATCGTGCCCATGTTGATCGTCTTTTCTTCCGCGCGAGCCGGAAGGATGCTGATCCCGACCATCGCGGCGGCGCAGAGCGCTTTCCACAAAGTCTTCATTGTTCTTACTCCTAGTTTTCGTTCCCATTCTCGTTGAAGACTTGCGGTGGGCTCAGTCTTCACATTGCGCGGCAAGGGGTCATCCCTCGCGGCCTGCACGCAATTCCTGCAACTTGATCACCGAATTGATCCCCAGCCACGCAAGCGGCTCGGGCGGCAGTCTCGTGGGCGCCGGATGATCCATGTATTTGTCGAGTAGTTCTGAGCCCGTTTCGGTCGCAAGCTCGGCTGCGAGCACACCGGCAAGCGTGCTCTTCACGGTTCCAAGGCCATTTTCGCAGCACGCCGAAAACAGGCCTTCGTCGATTTCGCCGAAGGCCGGCACGTGATTGCGACTGAGGCACAGGCGGCCGGCCCAACTGTGCTGGAACGGCAACTCCGCCAATTTCGGAAAACGCGCATCAAGCGACCGACGATGGGCGGCCGCGAGCTTGGCCAGGCGTTTGTCGGTGACAGCGATCGTCCTGTCGTAGGTGTATTTTGTGCGAAGGACGATACGTGAAAGCCCGTTCGAGGTGATCTTGCGAACCGTTGCGCCCATGGCATCAGCCGGCAGCAACGCCCACCTGTCCTGCCCAGATACGGCATGCGCGATATCATCCGCCGGAAAAGGAGCCGTCATCGACGCATAGGCAAATATATGGATCAGCCGACCCCGAAAATGGCCGAAGTCCTCGATGTGCCCGTTGACCCCCAAGATGACCTTCGGCGCGGTAACCGAGCCCCGTGTCGATTTGGCTGTCCAGGTCCCGCCCTCACGCCGCAGTTCCGTGACAGGCGAGCGCTCGACGATCGTCACGGTCTGCCCAACGCCAGCCGCAAAGCCACGGACATAGTCCGCAGGCTGGATCATGACCGCACCGGGGGTGTACAAACCGCCGAGGTAGTAGTCGGAGCCTGTCAGCTCGCGCATTTGCGATCGGTCGAGGAACACATGTTTTTCGCCGATGCGCCGAAGCGACTCGCCGTAACTGACGTTCAGCTTCATTCCCCGGGCCGTTGCCGCGGCATTGATTTTGCCTGACGGGTCGAATGTCTCCCTGGACATCCCATATTCGTCCGCAGC
Organism: Rhizobium sp. R711; assembly: GCF_002211365.1. GTDB lineage: Bacteria > Pseudomonadota > Alphaproteobacteria > Rhizobiales > Rhizobiaceae > Rhizobium. Next base: position 174,750 of record NZ_LOKZ01000002.1, read on the forward strand.
GCTTTTTGCGAAATCGATCGCAAAGCGGTTTTGTGCAATCTCAAGGGCGGTTGCCGTCTCACTCGCGCCTGAATACTCGCCCGCTGAAAGATTGTGCGGCACATCGATCATGTAGCCGGAATTTCGGCCAGCCGTGCTTTTGGCTACCTCTCCCGCTTCCATGACGACGATCTTGTCGCTCGGCCGGATCTGTGAGAGCCGTCGGGCCGCGGACAACCCCGCAAACCCCGCTCCGACGATGAGCCAGTCGGCTGCCACACTGCCTTCGAGTGTCCGCAGGGGCGCGATACGGTTGCTGATCGCCTCCCAGCCGGAGACACCGGATTCAGCGGGCAGCCGTCTGACGACAGTCTTCGTCATCGGATCGTCTCGTCGACCGAGCGATCGGAAACGTCGATCCAGATCGTCTTCAGTTCGCAGTAGTTATCGTGGGCGAAGATGGACTTGTCTCGACCGCCGAAACCGGACTCCTTGTAGCCGCCGAACGGTGTCGTTGCGTCGCCTTCTCCGAAGCAGTTGACGGTGACCAATCCAGCCCGGATGTCACGCGACAGCCGGATCGCGTTCTTCAGGCTGCCGGTATAGACCGACGCGGTCAGGCCATAATTGGTGTCATTGGCAAGTGCGACGGCTTCGGCAATGGTGTTGAACGTCGTCACCGACAGGATCGGCCCGAAGATCTCTTCCTTGAACAGCCGGCTTGCGGCCGTAACGCCCTCGACCACCGTCGGCTCGACGAAGATGCCGCCACGCGTTTGGCCGCCATGCGCGATCGTCAGCTTCTCGCTTTTGATGTCGTCGAGGAAGGATGTGACCTTCTCGTAGTGGTTTTTGCTGACCAGCGCACCGACGCGGTTTTCCGGATCGAGCGGATCGCCCGTCTTCCACTCGCGCATATAGGCCCCAATGCGCTTCAACAGCTCGTCCTTAACCTTGGCGTGGACGATCAGTCGCGAACTGGCTGAGCAGTTTTCGCCCATGTTCCAGAAGGCACCATTGACCACCTGTTCGGCGACGAGATCCAGGTCCTCGGCGTCTTCCAGCACCACGGCCGGGTTCTTGCCGCCGCATTCGAGTACGACCTTCTTGAGGTTGGAATCGGCGGAATAGTGCAGGAAGCGGCGCCCGGTCGGCGTCGAGCCGGTGAAGGCCACCATATCGACGTCCATGTGCAAGCCGAGCGGTTCACCGACCTCCCGGCCGCTGCCGGTGACGACGTTGAGGATACCGGCCGGAATGCCAGCTTCATGAGCAAGTTCGGCGACGCGCAGCGTCGTCAGCGTCGTCTCCTGCGCAGGCTTGACGATGACCGAGCAACCGGCCGCCAGCGCCGGCCCAATCTTCCAGGCGAGCATCAGCAGGGGGAAGTTCCAAGGCAACACGCAGCCGACGACACCGATCGGCTCGCGTACGACCATCGCCAGCGCATTGGGGCCGACCGGATTGGTATTGTCATAGAGCTTGTCGATTGCCTCGGCATGCCAACGAATGGTGTGAATAGTGTCGGGTACGTCGACCGTCTGGCACTCGCGAACCGGCTTGCCGCTGTCGAGGCTTTCCATGACCGCGAGCTCATGGCGATTTTTTTCAAGCAGCTTTGCGAACTTGATGAGCGTCTCCTTGCGCTCGCCGGGCGATAGCTGACGCCAGCGGCCATCCTCGAACGCCTCTCTTGCCTTGAGGACTGCGTAGTCGACATCGCTTGAGTCACAGGCCGCGACCTCGGCCAGATGTTCGCCGGTCGCGGGATTGGTGGTCTTGAACGTCTTGCCGGAATTGGCCGGACGGAAGGCTCCATCAACGAAAGCATTCGTCGGGAACTGAAGACCGGCGGCGATCGCTTTGTATTCGGCTAAGGTCAAGGGTTCATGCATGACGATTGGCTCCCGACGTGATCTGGCCGACCGTGCGCTTCAGAGTGGCAACGACGGTCTGGAGTGTTCGTTTTTCTTCGCAGTTGAGTGGGCGAAGCGGCGCGCGCACCGGGCCGGCCTCAAGGCCGATGATCTCGCAGCCGTGTTTGATCGACTGGACGAACTTGCCGCATTCGAGGAAGTCCATCAGTGGCAACATTGCGGTCATGATCGCGCGCCCCTTGTCGAAATTCCTCTCGACCACACAGGCTTCATAGAGAGCGACATGCTCCCGCGGCAGGAAATTCGAGCCGGCGCAAACCCAGCTTCTTGCGCCCCATGCGAAGAATTCGAGCGCTTGGTCATCCCAGCCACAGGAAAGGGCGATATGCGGAAATTTCCTGGCGAGCAGATGAAGGTTGCCCATGTCGCCGGAGCTTTCCTTGATGGCGACGACATTCTTCGACTTGCCGACGCGCGAGAAATATTCCTCGCCCATCATCACACCCATGCGGGCGGGGTAGTTGTAGAGCATGATCGGCAGGTTGGCCGCACGATCGACGGTCAGCGCGTGAACGGCGTTTTCCCGCTCCGTCGGAAGCGCATAGGGAGGCGTGGATACGAGGATCGCATCGGCGCCGATCTCCTTGGCGGCCTTCGCGTATTCGACCGAATCCTCCGTCCGTGTGGCGCCCGTTCCGATGATGAGAGGCAAGCGGCTCCCGATAACGTCCTTCGCGTAGGAAGCGAGGTCAAAACGTTCCTGGCTTGTCTGCGCGTAGTACTCGCCCGTCGACCCGCCAACGATAATCCCGTGGACCCCGGCCTCGATCAGCGTTTCCAGCACGGCAGAAAAGCCCTTCCGGTCGATCTGTCCGCTTTGATCGAGCGGCGTGATGGCCGGGGTGTAGATCCCCTCGAATTTCACTGTGATTTCTCCAATGTTCTGAGAGCCGGACCGCCGATCGAGACGTCCGCCTTAAGTCCCTGCGGCGCGATGAACATCTCCATGTTCTCGCGGGACAATTCCCAATGTTCAAAGACGAGATCGACGACGGCATCCTCGTCGTGCGCCGCCAGCGCTTCGATGAAGGCGTCGTGGTGTTCGACCGCCTGCTGAAGCCGGCGCTTCATGTCCTCGTTTTTCGGCCGGAAGAAGGTGTGACCGATCCGGGCATGGTCGATGAGCAGGCGACCAAGGCTTGGCTGCAAATAGACGTTTGCCGACATCTCGCCGAAGATCTCGTGGAAGCGGTTGTTCTCAAGGACCATGTCCAAGGCGTCGCGGTTTTCGCTGGCCCTGCGGAAGCGTTCCTGCGTCTGCTTCAAATCCGCAAGTTGTGATGATTTGAAGTTCTGGACCGCCAATCGACCAATGGCCGCATAGATCATCGGCGCGACCAGAAAGAAGTTTCGCAGCGTGGCGTGGTTCATCGGAATGACGCGTGCGCCGCGGTTTTCGCGAATATCGACATAACCTTCGCCTGCCAGCCGACGAAAGATGTCCCGCACCGGTGTTCGAGAAAGGCCATAGCGCTCGCTCAGACTGGCTTCGTCGAGATCGGCGTCGGGGTCGAGCTCCATCGTCAGAATTTCACGTTTCAGGTCTTCGTACAGGTTGGCCTTGACGGTCTTCGCCATGCGTTACTCCACGCCGTTGGTTGCGCCATGGCAGAAACATGGCACGCATCTAATATGCTGTCAATAAATTGTGTACTTTGCGTACACAACAAAAGTTCTGACGGAATACAATTTTGGATGAAGCTGAGTTAACGGCCTGAAATAGCTAGCGATTCCGTCGCGACGGTTTCGCTTCGCGTCACCGCGGATCAAGGCTGGATGAAAGGAACCGGAGGCGAACTCGGCATTGGACAAGCTGCGGAGTCCGGGATCAGGCGCCACGCAGCTATGGCCGTGGGCACATCCAATCCGAAAGAGATGGAAGTTTGGGTGGCAAGGATTGGCGAACCCCGCGCATTCCAGAGCAAAACCTAGGCTGATGACGCCCGATATCGTGTGCGTCACTTTTCCGGAGGTTTATGGCGAGCCCTGCTCACTCGGCCCCTGCGCGCCATTCGCGATATGCAAGGTGCAGCTTCGCGCCGATCGTTGCAAACGGCTGTGGTGGCCATGGTGTCGGCGCAGCCAGTCGTGCGTAGACCCGGCCAAGCTCGGTGTCGTATCCAAGAGCCAGTTCGGCAGCCGCGATCCCGGATGCTGTCGAGTTCGAGGCTCCAAGGCCGTTGCAGCCGCATGCGGCAAATACGTTGCGTTCGATTTCGCCGAAGGCTGGGACATGGTTGCGTGTAATGGCCATGGCGCCCGCCCAGCGATATTGCATCTTCACCCCACACAAGTCGGGGAAGCGGTGGCCGAACTTCGCGTCATGCAGGCGTCCGGCGCGCCTTATCGCCGCGTCATTCACCGCAATGCCCGGATTGTAGCTGTAACGTGAGCGCACCAGAATCCGGTCGCCGCTCCCGGTGTTGATGCGACGAACGGTCGTTCCCATGGGCAGGGCGGGTGTTGCCGCCCACTTTCGTTGTCCGCCAAGGCGGGAGGGATCGAATTCCTCGGTAAGCGAGGCATAAGTGAAGATATGGAGCAGACGTTCGCGGAAGAAACCGAAGCTCTCCGCATGCCCGTTGTTCGCCAGAATGATCTTTTCCGCCTGCACGGATCCCTGTGGTGTCTTGACGAGCCAGCCGCTCTCGTGGCGTTCAAACGAAAGTGCAGGTGTTCGCTCGAAAAGCCTGATCGGGTCGTTTAGGCCGTCGGCAACCGCGCGAATGTAGGCGGCCGGCTGTATGATGACCGTGCCGGGTGTGAAGAGACCGCAGGTGTAAGCGAGCGATCCGGTCACGGTGCCGATCTCCCTGGCGCTCAGCAACCGATGATCCTCGCCCATCCTTGAAAGCTGCTCGGCGTAATTTGCAAGGTGCCTGTCGCCTTCAGGGCTTATCGCAACGCTGTAGCGCCCGCAGCGGTCGAAAATGTCTCTGCTTAACCCGTATTCCTCTGCCATCTCCGCGGCCAAGGCAATCGCCGAGCGCTGGATCAGCACCGACTGTTTGAACTTGTTTTCGGTTTCTCCGCTGAAATCGTCGGAGGAAACCTCGTGCGGAAGGTCGATGATGAAGCCCGAATTCGCGCCTGCAGGTCCTTCGCTGACAACCCCTGCTTCCAGGATTGCAACGCCGGCAGAAGGATCCAGGCGCGAAATGCGCCGGGCTGCCGAAAGACCGGCAAAACCGCCGCCGATGATGACGATGTCCGCGATAACCGATCCCGTCAGCGCCGGGCGTGGCGTGCGCGGTGGAAGGGTCGCCACCCAGCCCGAAACACCAGCACTTTTCGGAAGCTTCGACGCGACAAAGACGTCTTTGGAACCGGAGAGCATGTCATATCGCCTCCCGCTCGATGAGCGTATCGAGGGACTGCCGGACCGCCGGGATCCAATCGGCAGAAAGGCCGCGCAAGGGCTTTCGTGGGGATCCGGCGCCGTAGCCGGTCAGTTGGGAAGCAGCGTAAACGGTTTGTACGTAGTCACCCTTTGAAATGAGGGCCATCGCCGGCTCAAGCAGCTTCCACAGTTCGCGAACCTCGACCCAATTGCCCTTCGCGGCGGCGGCCACGATTGAAAGGCATGTTTTCGGCGCGAAATTCGCTCCTCCCCAGATCAGGCCGTGGCAGCCGGCATAGAGCGCGTATGGGACAAGGCTGTCAGCGCCATTCATGACGAACTTGCCGGTGCGAACAAGCTCCGCCTGTTTGCCAAGGTCGCCGCCACTGTCCTTGACGGCGCAAAAGCCGGGAATTTCGCTGAGCTTGATCAAGAGCTCAGGCGTAATCGCGACGCCGACCGCGTGCGGTACGTTGTAGCCGATCACTGGAAGGCCGGCCTTGGCGACCTCGGCGTAGAAATCGAGGATACCGCGATCATCGGTCGGTCCTTCGAAGAACGGCGGAAGAACCATCACCGCTTCCGCGCCGGCATCGCGGGCGCGCGCTGTGCGCTCGACAACATCCTCGACGAGAAGGGCGGAAGTTTGGGCGAGGACCTTGGCGCGACCATTCGCGATGCGCGCGCCCCGCTTGATCAGCGCTTCGGATTCTTCCTTGGAAAGATAGACGTGCATACCCGTTCCGGAACTCAATAGAAAGCTGCGGACACCTGCTGCGAGATATCGCTCAATGTTATGTTCGAGCCTGCTATAGTCGATGCGTCCCGCGTCGTCGAACGGCGTGGCGATCGCAAGATTAAGGCCTGGAAACTGGAAGTCTGGCATTCGGTGGGTCCTCCCGCGTTAAGTATCGGAAGCTCAAGCCTATGGCCTTGAGCTGCGTGTAGGCATAGATTCGGCGCCAGCATCGAACGTGGAGCGCGCGCGCCCCACGTCTTCAGAATCTGAGACCCGCAAACGGGCTGGTGACGTCTCGAACTCGATCCTTAAAATGCGGGCGTTTCCAGACCTTCAGGGGCCGCGTACATGGCCATGTTTCGTCGAGAAAGTTCGAGATGCAGGCGCGCAAGCTCAGCCGCGGCATCGACATCGCGTTGTTCGATGGCTCCGATCATTTCCTCGTGCTGCTGGGAGGCCAGTTCGAGCTCTTCCTGCATGCGGGGCGTATTTGGATGCTTGTAGAAGATCTTCCCGATCCGGGCATGGTCGATCTGAAGCCTGCGTAGGCTTGGCACGAGGTAGACATTGTGCGCCATCTCGCCCAATTGGCGATGAAACTGATCGTTGTGGAAGACGCGACCCTCTACGTCGTTCTCATCGATCGCGGTCTGGAACGATTGCTGGATCTGCTTGAGAACATCGAGCTCCGCCCGGGTGCGGTTCTCGGCGGCGAGCTTGTTTGCGGTGATGTAGATCATCGGTGCCAGAAGAAAGAAATCCCGCAGCGACTGGTAGCTCATCGAGCTGACCCGCGCAGCGCGGTTGGTTTCCAGTTCGATATAGCCTTCGCCGGCCATCTGACGCATCAGTTCGCGAACCGGCGGACGCGACAGGCCGAACTCCTCGCTCAGCGCCACTTCGTCCAGAATTGCGCCCGGAGCAAGCTCCATCGTCAGGATTCGGCGGCGCAGAGCAAGGCCCAAGCTGGCCTTGCGGTCGAGGTTCGCATGCTCGGAAATCATTGCGCCGTTCATTGGTGCTCCTTTTGGAAGACATTACGTAGACATATGATAGACAGTCAAGATGTCGCCATCTCTTATTTGGGACGATGCTCCAGAGAGTTTCGAACCGCTGCTATAGAGGAGAGTGACTGGTCCGCAGGTGATGGCAGTGATGCTGGCTTGCCGTTCCGAAGGACTGGGCAGAGACTGGCCGCCTCATTCTCGATGGAATTGCCCTGCCCAAAGCAATGGTCGTCATCCTGTTTCCTGCAGTTACCCGAAGGGGAAACGATCATGCATGAAGTGCGGCAGTGAGCCACGACGCAGCCCGGTTGATTGCCACGGTCCTTCTCGACTTCAACGGCAGCAAAACATTGTACCGGCCCTCCGGTGACAGTCTGGTCTCATCGAGAGCAACGAGCGTGCCGTCATCAAGAAACGTCTGAACAAGAGTGCCCCAGCCGAGCGCAACTCCTTGACCCGCGCGGGCGGCGAATATCGTCTCGGTATAGTGGCTGAAACGAAGAGAAGGCGTGACCTCGAACTGCACGCCAAGTTCTTCCAGCCATTGGCCCCAGGAAAGCCATGACCGGTCCTCCGCATCAGTCTCGATGAACTCGTCAGTCGCCGACAATGGGCCGTTGCCGCGCCGGTTGAGGTATTCCGGCGAGCAGACAAGCATAATCACGTCCCCGCGCGAGGCAATCACCGTTGCGTCGCTGAAGGGAGGCAGGCCGAAGCGGATGGCGAGATCGACAGTCCCGCTATCCAGATCGATCTTTGCATCCTGGGAAACGACGCGGATCTGGATGCCGGGATTCTGGGCGCGAAAATCGGCGAGCCGGGGAAGTAGCCAGAACGATGAGAAAGCCACGGTCGCGCCAATGGTGACGACATCCTGGGCCGCCCCCTTTATGGCATCGATCGCGTCGGAAATGTTGGAGAAACTCTGCGCAAGGGAGGCCCCCAGAACCAGGCACGCAGCAGTCGGCTCAATCGCGCGATGCTTGCGCAAGAACATTGGCTGACCGAGTTCTTCTTCAAGCAACGCAATTTGCCGGCTTACGGCCGCCTGGGTAACCCCGAGCTCGCCGGCCGCGATGGTGAAGCTCTTCCGGCGAAGGACCGCTTCCAGCATGATCAACGCCGTCATCGACGGCAAGCGCCTGCGAAACTGCATTGCAAAACCCTCACCGCATTACTCTTCATTATGTGAGCGTGAGAATTAATGCCGCGGCCTAATACCTGCAAGCCGTTAGCCGCAGATGATGTGAGATGCGACGGATTGTATGGGGCGCGTGGTCGCTGTATCCTGAGGTCTGACTTGCGGATAACCGGAGCTAAAGTCCGGTCGCGTGTTTTAACCTGTCAATGAAGCCGCTGCGGATCATGGAACTCATATTCGCCATCGGATTGATCGTCTTCAAGGTTGCGTTGCTGATTGCGATGCTGCTGCTGTTGCCCTTGCCGCTCACCTGGCTGGAACGCAAGATCGCCGGACACATGCAGCAACGGATGGGACCCATGCGCGTTGGCTGGCATGGGCTGCTGCAGCCGGTGGCGGACGGAATCAAACTCTTGACCAAAGAGGACCACATCCCGGCCGAGGCTGATCGCTTCCTGTTCAAAGTGGCTCCGATCCTAGCGCTTGCTCCGCCCTTCGTGGTGTTCGTCGCGATCCCCTTTGGCGAATCCATCTCGGTGCTCGGCAAGGAGATTTCCCTTTACGTCTCCGACATGAATGTGGCGCTTCTCTTCGTCTTCGCTGTGCTCGGGATCGAGGTCTATGGTGTCATCTTCGGTGGCTGGGCAGCCAACAGCAAGTACGCTGTGCTTGGCAGCCTCAGGACCTGCGCGCAGATGATCAGCTACGAGATCCCAATGGGGTTCGCGGTGATCGGCGTGGTGATGCTGGCGCAATCCATGAGCCTTCTCGAAATCGTGCGAGCGCAGGCCGATGTCTGGAACATCGTCTATCAACCGGTCGGATTCTTCGTGTTCTTTGTTGCCGGATTGGCCGAAGCGCAGCGCATTCCTTTCGACCTGGCGGAAGCGGAAGGCGATCTCGGTGCCGGGTTCCATACCGAATACAGCGGCATCCGCTTTGCGTTCTTCATGATCAGCGAATATTCGATCGTCCTTTTGGTCTCGGTCCTGGTGGTGCTCCTGTTTTTCGGCGGCTGGAACGGCGTACTCATCCCCTTGCCACCGCTCCTCTGGTTTGCGCTCAAGGTCGCGTTCTTCGTCTACTTGTTCATGTGGTTCCGCTTCACCTTCCCGCGCTATCGCTACGACCAGCTGATGGCGATCGGATGGAAAGTCTTGCTTCCGCTGTCGATGGCGAACATAATCATCACTGGTCTTGTCTTTTTTTAGGGGCCAAAGCGGCTCCGGAGTGGGGCAGCGATGTCGCACGCACAGGACAGAATTGGAACTTGGATCGGCTGGGCATTCTTCGCCGACCTCGCGAACGCTTTGGCGTTGACCTTCGGTTACATGTTTTCCAAACCGGTGACCATGCAGTACCCGGACAAGGAAAAATGGCTGCCCTACTCGCGTTACCGGGGGCACCACTTCCTGACGCGCGACGAAGCCGGCGAGATCAAATGCGTGGCGTGCGAACTCTGCGCGCGGATTTGTCCCTGCGACTGCATCGAAGTCGTCCCTTACGAGGATGAGAAGGGCAACCGTCACCCGGCGAAATTCGAGATCGACACGGCCCGGTGCCTCTTCTGCGGCCTATGTGAGGATGCCTGTCCGGCCGACGCGATCAAGCTTGGCCAGCAGTATGAATTCTCGAGTTTCTCCTCGAAAGACCTGGTAATCGGACGCGACGATCTGCTCGCCAAACCGGGTAAAGCGGCGACCGGCGGCGGCGTGGTCGCCGCGCGCCTGAACACAGAACGCGACGTCCTGGTCGAGACGAGCGAGCCGCAAGGGTACAACTGGTGGCGGAATATCCGCAGAAGATGACGCGCCAGCCGCAAGTGGGGCGCAGAAAGGAGGCGCAGATGCATGTGTGCCAGATTTTGAATAGCAAGTCTCCCGAGATCATCTCGGTCGCACCGGACCACACGATGGTGGAGGTCCTGAGACTGTTTCGCGAAAACAACATCGGCTTCGTCATTGTCGGTCGTTCCCCGGGGGAATGCCTGGGCACGGTGTCGGAGAGGGACTGCTGCAACGCGATCGCTGAATATGGAACCGAAGCGCCCGCCATGCGCGTCCGCGATATCATGAACCGCCGGGTGGCGACCTGCTCGACAGACGATTTACTGCCTCTTGTAATGGCGATCATGACCGAACGGCGCACGCGCCATGTGCTGGTCATGGATGGCGAGACCATTGTCGGCATTGTCAGTATCGGCGACGTGGTCAAGTACAGGCTCGAGGAAGCGATGCGCACGGAGCAGGATCTGCACGACTACATCAGCGGGGTCAGCTATCATTGACAAGATACGCCTGGGTTAAGGGTCAGCCACCGGTGCTGCCCTGGCCGAGGTCCTTCGGACCAAGCCCCGCTGTGGCGGCGATTGTGGAGGCGACTTGTGCCTTTTGAACCTCCACCGGACTTGGGTATTGACCCCGCAGCATCAGCCTGTTGAGCCGCAAGGCTCTGTAATTTTCGGGAACGAACACAAGGCCGCGGGGAAAACGCCGGTTGACCTTGAGCTGTGCACTCAGCTCGCCCTGGCCGGATCGCACGACGACCTGATCGCCATCCGAAAGGCCCAGCTCTTCGGCATCCTGCGCGCTCATCTCGGCATAGGGGTCATCAGCGATCGTATTCAGGATTTTTGAGCGTTCGGAAAGATATCCATTGTGGAAAAGGCAATTGCCGGTGACCAGCATGAGACGGTCAGACGCAATGGGGGCAGGCGCTGGCGCAAAGAACCCACCAGCCGGTGGTGTCAGCCCCCCTTTGGTAAACGCGCCGTCGGTGCCAAGCCCATCCTGCGTCAGCCCCTGGTAAGCGGGAACCAACCGGACGATCTCGTCGAAGATCTCGCCTTGAACTGATGGTCGCATCGAGTGGCCGCGAAGGGCTGCGACGAAGTCGAAGATCGCCAGGTTGCCCCGCGCCTCGACAACGGGCTCACGGAACTTGCAGACCTTCTGGAGCCGACCTTCGTTATTGGTGAAAGTGCCCGCCTCCTCACCGTAACTCGCTGCGGGCAGCACCACTTCGGCGAGGCTGGTCGTATCCGTGATGAACGCGTCCTGCACGATCAGGAGATCGGCGCGACGAAGTGCCCGCTGCGCGAACTCCCGGTCGGGATACGACATCAGCGGGTCGCTGCCGGCGATATAGAGCGCGCCCATTTGACCCTTGTCACAGAGATCCAGCATCCAGTCGAAATCCGCGCCCGGTTCGGAGCGGATCACAGCACCCCAGGCCCCTTCGAGAGTTTTGCGCGTTGCATCATCGGCGAGCGCGCGCAATCCCGGCAGGGTTGTCGGTAAAACGCCCATATCCCAGGCTCCCAACTGGTTGGCGCGGTCGAAGAGAAACTGCAGCGCCGCTCTTTTGCCGAGCAGGCCGAGGACCTTGAGAAGGTTGTTAAGCTGCTGCAGCGTCACGCCTGCTGTTGGCGACCTCAGGAGTTCGGCGCTGACAAGCACGGTGATGCTTTGTCCGTCCGAGAGCGCCGTGGTCAGGCGGGACAGTTCGTCGCTGCCTGTGACCGCGGGTGGCCCGCCAACTTCCGCGGCAATCTCGCTCGGCAGGTCCTGACCGGCCGCCGCGAGACCGGCCACGACTGCGGCAAGGCTCGACGCCTCACCGCCCGGCGATGCGCGAACGACCGCGAAAGCATCGGCGTCCAGGCGGGACGGTCTCGCCGAAAGCATCAGCAATCTGGTCTGGCGCCGCCGCGCGGCGTCGCGCAGCAGATATTCGGTGACGGGGTTTTCCTCGGTCGGGTTACCGCCGACAACGAGCACGCAGTCGTTGCCGATCACGTCCGCCAGCGGCGCGCGGCTGTAAAAGCTCGTCAGCAACGGACCGAGCGTATCGACGGGCGTGGACCAGCGCGACGAGCAGTCTATGTTATTGGTCCAAAAGACCGTCCGCATCATTTTCTGGAACTGGTAAAGGATCTCGTTGGGAAGGCGCGGTGAGGCAAGCCCGCCGGCAGCCTTGCCCTCGACGGACGAGAGGCGCCGTCGCAGGTAGTCTCCCGCTTCTTCCCAGGAAACCGGAACGAGGGCGCCGTCACGACGGACCATCGGATGCTTGATCCTGTCCGTGCTCGTGACGAAATCGAGGCCAAAACGCCCCCGCGCGCAGAGCGTTTCGCGGTTGAGCCCTTCATCCCATTTCGAGCGCACGCGCATGAACTCGCCCTTGCGCGTGCCGACGGTCAGCTGGCAGCCGGTGCCGCAATGCGGGCAGACCGTGTCTGTCTCGGCCAGATCCCAGGGCCGAGCCTTGTAGCGATAAGGGAAGCTCATGAGAGCGCCGACCGGGCAGACCTCGATGCAATTGCCGCATTGGTCGCAGCTCGCCAGGCTGCCCTCAAACCCGGTCACGGCCGTATCCATACCTTTCTCGACGGTGCCCAAGGCGACCGCACCGACCACTTCCTCGCACATCCGCACGCATCGCTGGCACTGGATGCAGCGGTTGACGTTCATGATGACGACCGGGCTCAGACGAATATCCTCGGAGTGGAACACGCGTTTGGCATCGCGGAACCGGCTTTCGCGCGGCCCATAGGCCATCACCTGGTCCTGCAACTCGCACTCGCCGCCCTTGTCGCAGATCGGGCAGTCGAGGGGGTGATTGGCGAGCAGCATGTCGAGCATGGACGAGCGCGTTTCGTCGATCAGCGGCGTGTTGGTGCGCACCACCATGCCGTCGGTGACCGCAGTGGCGCAAGACGGTTGCAACCTACGCTGTCCCTCGATTTCAACCAGGCACATGCGGCATGAGGCGAGCGGCGGCAGCCGTTTCATATAGCAGAAGGTCGGAATGTCGATGCCAAGGCGCTCGGCCGCCTGCAGCACGGTAGTGCCGGCATCTACTTCCAGCGTTTGGTCATCAATCGTGATATGAACCATGGCTTCCTCGCGGTCTTTCCCGCGCACCTCAGTGAAACGGGCACCTCCGCTCCTCGATATGGGCGACGAACTCATCGCGGAAATGCTTGAGCGCGGCCCGCAGCCCCATGGCCGCGCCGTCGCCCAAAGCGCAGAACGTATTGCCGAAAATGCCCTTGCAGAGAGCGTCCAGCTGTTCCAGGTCGCCCCGGTCCCCCTGCCCCGCCTCGACCCGCCGCAGCACTTTCACCGCCCAGTCCAGCCCTTCGCGGCAGGGCGTGCATTTGCCGCAGGACTCGTGGTGGAAGAACTCGATGATCCGGGTCGCGACCTTGACCATGCAGGTGGCCTCGTCGATCACGATCACACCGGCCGAGCCGAGCATCGAACCGGCGGCGGCAAGCGAGTCGAAATCCATCCCCACGTCAAGCCCGCTTTCCGGGATGACCGGCGCCGAGACGCCGCCCGGGATCACCGCCTTGATCCTGCGTCCAGGCAACGGACCGCCAGCGTGGTTCTCGACCAGTTCCCGCAGCGGTATGCCCATCGGCAATTCGTAGAGCCCGGGTTTGCGCACCTGTCCGCTTATGCAATAGAGCTTCGGGCCTGGGCTCTTATCCGGCCCGATCTCCCGAAACCACCTCGAGCCGCGCATGACGATATGCGGCACACAGGCGAGCGTCTCGACATTGTTGATGACGGTCGGGCTGGCGTAGAGCCCCTCGACTGCCGGGAACGGCGGTTTCAGCCGGGGCTGTGCCCGCTTGCCCTCGAGCGAGTCGAGCATCGCGGTTTCCTCGCCGCAGATATAGGCGCCGGCACCGCAATGGATATGCACGGCAAAATCGAAATCGGTACCCAGGATGTTCCGTCCAAGGAAACCGCTTTCGTGAGCCTCGGCGATCGCCTGCTCCAGGCGGCGGATTGCCGTCACATACTCTCCGCGGATGTAGACATAGGCGGTCCTGGCGCCGATCGCATAGGCGCTTACAGCCAGCCCCTCGATGAGCTGGTGCGGGTCGCGCTCCATGATGATCCGGTCCTTGAAGGTGCCAGGCTCGCCTTCGTCGGCGTTGCAGCACAGGTATGTCGGCTTGCCGGTCTTTTTCGGGACGAAGCTCCATTTCATGCCCGTTGGGAAACCCGCGCCGCCGCGACCACGCAGGTTTGATTCCTTGACAAGGCCGATGATCTCGTCGGGCGTGTGCTCATGCAGCGCCTTCTTCAGCGCCTGGTAGCCACCGCCAGCCTCGTAGGTCGACAGCAAATGACCGTCCGGCACGTTCATATTCTTGAGGAGAACCGGTTCGAACATGGCGCTATTCTCCCGGCTGCTGCTGTGAAGCGGTGTGCTCAACGCTTGCCGCCTGCGGCGCGGTCGCCCGAAGACTGTCCAGGAGTATGTCAACCTGCGCGACATTCAGCTTGCCGTGGTAGTCGTCGCCGACCTGCATCACGGGCGCCATCTCGCAGGCGCCGAGGCACTCCACAGTAGAAAGCGTGAATAGCCCGTCCGCAGTGGTTTCGCCCTTTTCGATCCCCAGCACCGCTTCCATATGCTTCAGCAGATCCTCCGATCCGCACAGCATGCAGGAAACGTTGTCACAGAGCTGCAGGTGGAACAGGCCGACCGGTTCGGTATGGAAGAGCGTGTAAAAGGTGGCCAGCTCGTAAACCCAGATCCGCTCGACGCCGAGGATGTCGGCGACTTCCTCGAGTACCGGACCCGGCAGATAACCATGTTCCTTCTGCGCAATCAGCAGCGCGGGCATGATCGCCGAGCGCTGGTTCGGATACCGCGCCGCCGCTGCTTTTATCTTTTCGCGCATGCTCATCTCGTCAAAATCTCCTGTCACTTGTCCACCTCCGCCATCACCGGGTCGAGACTGCCCAAGACGGCGATCATGTCGGCCAGGTAACGTGCGTTGGTCACCCCGAAGAGCGCCTGCAGGTTGACGAAGGAAGGCGCTCGCACTTTCATGCGGAACGGTTTCGGCGATCCGTCGCTGATGATGTAGAAGCCCAGTTCACCCTTTGGCGCCTCGATCGCCGAATAGACCTCGCCCTTGGGCACGTCGAAGCCGTAGGCCGACAGGTCGAAATGCTGGATCAAGGCCTCCATCGAGCAGTGCACGCGTTCCTTATCCACCGGGAATGCGATCGTCGGCATGTCGATCTGGAACGGTCCTTCGGGCATCTGGTCGATGCACTGTTCGATAATCGCCAGGCTTTCGCGCATCTCATCCACGCGGCACCGCCAACGAGCGTAGCAATCGCCCTCGTTGCGGGTGATGACGTTGAAGGCGAGTCGGTCATAGATCTCGTAGGGCTCGTCGCGGCGGATATCCCAGTCGACACCGGAGGCACGCAGGTTCGGGCCACTGAGACCCAGATCGACCGCGTCTTCTCCGGAGATCACGCCGATCCCCTTCGTGCGCTTGAGGAACACCCTGTTATCTTCGAGCAATTGCTCATAGTCGCGGATCCGGCTTGGGAAGATGTCGCAGAACTCCCTGATCTTGGGAAGAAATCCATCAGGCAGATCCTCGCGCAGGCCGCCAACCCTGCAGTAGGATGTGTGCATGCGCGCACCGGTAATCATCTCCAAAAGGTCCATGATCATTTCGCGCTCGCGCATGACGTAAAGCAGCGCTGTCATGGCACCGAGATCCATCGGTAACGCGCCGGTGATCAGGAGATGACCAGAGATCCGCGCCAGTTCGGCCATCATGACGCGGATGTACTGAGCCCGTATCGGCGCTTCTATGCCAAGAAGCTTCTCCACCCCCAGCGCAAAGGCAAGGTTGTTGGATGGCGGGCAGAGATAGTCGAGCCGGTCCGTCAGCGGAAAAATCTGGGTATAGGTGAAGCTCTCGGCGAGTTTTTCTGTGCCGCGGTGGAGGTAGCCGATATGCGGGTCCACACGCTCGACATACTCGCCGTCCAGTTCGAGGACGAGCCGGAGTACCCCATGGGTGCTGGGGTGCTGCGGACCGAGATTGAGAAGCACTTCCTTGGTATTGAGGGCTTCGCCTTCCGGCCTGCCGAGCTCGGTGACTTCGGTCATCTCAATTCTCCGGCGTAAAACGGCCTCCTTCTGGAATGTCCCTGGTGGCAATGTCGGGCTGCGTTGGCGGCGGGCCTTCGGCACCGAAGGGATTCAGCTTGTCCTTGTAACCCCTCAAGGGGAAATCCTTGCGCTGGGGAAAACCCTCGAAGCCTTCCCACATATAGATCCGCCGCAGATCGGGATGGCCTTCGAACCTGATTCCATACATGTCCCAGGCCTCGCGCTCATGCCAATTGGCCGTCCGCCACACTGCCGTCACCGACGGGACGCAGGGCGGATCGCCAAGCCGGCACTTGATGCGAACCCGCCATTTGTTCGGCAGCGAATAGAGGTGGTACACAGCCTCATAGCGCGGCAGCTCCGGGTAATGATCGACCCCGCAGATATCAGACAGGAAATTGAACCGCAGCGCTGGATGTTCTTTCAGAAACCGGCAGAACTCGACAATCGTTTCAGGTTGAACGGCAAAGGCGTGAATGCCGTGCGCGGCACCGAGGTCCTCGATTGCTCCATCGAAGCGCTCCAGGATCAGGGTTCGATCGAAAGGCGGCTGGATGCTCATGAGGCGGCGATCCGGTCCAGAGGCGTCCCGGCCAGCGCCCGGGACTTCTTGATCTTCTCCTGAAGAAGCAGGAAGCCGTGCATCAGCGCCTCGGGCCGCGGCGGGCAGCCGGGCACATGCACGTCCACCGGCACGAAGGTTTCCGACCCCTGTACCACAGCGTAGGTATTGTAGACCCCGCCCGAGATCGCGCAGGTCCCCATGGCGATTACCCAGCGCGGCTCCGGCATCTGGTCATAAAGGCGGCGTACGACGGGAGCGAATTTCCGGGTCACGGTACCGGCGATGATCATCACGTCGGACTGGCGCGGCGAAGGCCGGAACACCACGCCGAACCGGTCGAGATCGTAACGCGCGCAGCCCGCCGCGATCATCTCGATGGCGCAGCAGGCAATGCCAAAGGTCTCGGGCCACAACGCCGATCGCCGGCTCCAACTGATGACGCTGTCGGCGGTGGTGAACAGCACGCTGTCGCGTATCGCATTGCCTACGCCTCCCATTCCAGCGCTCCCTTCAGCCAGGCGTAGGCGAAGCCGACGACAAGCAACAACATGAAGACGAACATCTCGATATAACCGACCGGACCGATGTCTTTCAGGACGACAGCCCAGGGAAAGAGAAACATCGTCTCGACGTCGAAGACCACCAGCAGAATAGCCAGCATAAAGAACTGCACCCTGAAACGGCCTCCGGCAGCCTCGCCTGCCGGGTCCATGCCGCATTCATAGGCCATGTTCTTCGCAGGATAGGGATTGGACGGGCGCAGCAGCGACGAGACAAACAGCGTCGCCCCCGTCACCAGAGCAACTCCGGCGACCATGACAAGGACCGGCAGGAATTCCATTGCAGTCATAGTTCACCGCCTCGCTCGCCCACCTGGGGTTTTGCTCCGGCTGCCACCGACCCGCTCGGGCCGGTATTGCAGTCGCCCCGGGAAAGCGACTTCTGCAATCCTTTCTTGCAGTATCAGTGTATTCCGTCGGGTGGATCATTGCAAATTCAATAGATCAGCCGCCAAACACCGAATGCTGAGCAAGCCTCAAAAACCATGCCGGAAACAGCCCAATTCCGATAGTGCCGGCCGTGGTGACGGCGAGTGTGGCGCGCAGCAAGGGCGTCAGCGCTGGGGTGAACGCCCTCTTTGGTTCGCGCATGTAAATCACCATGGCAATGCGAATATAGAAATAGGCAGCGACGACGCTCAGCAGCACGGCAATCACCGCCAGTATGACGAACCCTCGCTCGACCAGCGCGACCAGCACGTAGAACTTGGCGAAGAATCCGGCCGTCGGTGGAATGCCGGCGAGCGAGAACAGAAAGAGCAGCATCACAAGCGCGAGCCCGGGATGCTGCTTGGCGAGCCCCGCATAGTCCTCGATAACCTCGCCCGAGAAATCACCGTTCCGCATCATGATGACGGTGCCGAAAATGCCGAGATTCATGAAAGAGTAGATCAGCAGGTAGAGCATCACGCTGGCAATCCCATCCGTACCGCCGGCCACCACGCCGAACAGGGCGAAGCCGGCATGGGCAATGCTGGAATAAGCCAGGAGGCGCTTGAAATTATCCTGCACCAGCGCCACGAAACTGCCGAGCGCCATCGTCGCGACAGCAAGCACCGCGACGATGATCCAGACATTTGAGGCTGCGACCAGCGGGTTGAGGAATACCCGCAGGATCACCGCGAACCCCGCCGCCTTGGGGCCGACGGACATGAAGGCGGTGATGGTCGTCGGCGCGCCCTCATAGGCGTCCGGCAGCCACATATGGAACGGTACTGCGCCGACCTTGAAGACCAGCCCCGCGACGATGAAGACCACCGCCAACAACAATCCGGGATCGCTTGGATCGCCGGTCACCGCAGCAGCCATCCCGTCCAGCTGCGTTGTGCCAGTCAGACCGTAAACCAGTGAAACGCCGTAGAGAAAAATCCCGGTCGAGACCGAGCCAAGGATCACGTATTTCAGCGCCGCTTCATTCGAGCGCCGTTGTTTCCGCAAGAAGCCGGTCAAAACATAGGTGCAAAGCACTGTCAGTTCGAGGCCGACATAGATTGACAGGAGGTCGGTCGCCGAGGCCATGATCATCATGCCCGAAAGCGCAAGCAGCAGCAGGACATAATATTCGCTGTTTCCGATCCCTTCGATGTCGGCGTATTTTCGCGATAGGAGGAGCGTCAGAACGGTAGCCAAGTAAAAAACGGCCTTGAAGAAGATCGAGAAGCGGTCAGCGATGAACATGCCCGTGTAGGCTGGCCGCACTTCGCCCGCCAGCATGACTGTCATGGCGGCGGCAACAAGCACGACGGCCACGGAAGCCGAGACAAGGAAATCGCCCTGCCCTTTGCGGACAAGCTGTCCCAAGATAAGCAGAATGCAGGACCCGGTGACGACCACGATTTCGGGTAGGCTTGCAAGGATCGACTGGAAGAGCGCAGCGGCGGTCATTGGCCACTCCCCTTGCCGTGCATCTGCACCATCAGATGCTTTGCCGAGGTGTCGATGATGCCAAGAAAGGGTTTTGGATAGAGCCCAAGCCAAAGCACGAGAAGCGCCAGCGGCAGGATCGCAACCATCTCGCGGGCGTTAACGTCACGTATTTTGAACAGGGCGCCGACGCTTGCCGGACCAAGCGCAACTTTCCCATACATGCCAAGGAGGTAGGCCGCGCTCAGCAAGGCGCCGAGGACGGCGGCCGCACCAATGGCGAGGTTGGCCGCAAAGCCACCGGACAGCACGAGCAACTCGCCCACGAACGAGTTCGTTCCCGGCAGAGCCATCGACGACAGCGTGAACAGCGCAAGAAACGCGCTAAAGACGGGGGCTGCTTTCATCAACCCACCATAATCGGCGATGCTGCGCGTATGTGTCCGCTCATAGATCAGGCCGACGAACAGGAACAGCGCGCCCGTCGTTACACCATGGTTGAACATTTGCAGGATGGCGCCCTCAAGGCCGCGGAGGTTCAGCGCGAAGATCCCCAGCGTCACAAAGCCCATATGGCTGATGCTGGAATAGGCCACCAGCTTCTTCAGGTCGTCCTGCGCGAGCGCAAGCAGCCCGCCGTAGACGATCGCAAGCGCCGAGAGCGCCAGCATCAACGGCGAATAATAGGCCGACGCTTCCGGCAGCATTGGTAGGGAGAAGCGCAGGAAGCCGTAGGCGCCCATCTTCAGGAGCACGCCGGCGAGGATGATGCTGCCGGCCGTCGGTGCCTGCACATGGGCATCCGGTAGCCAGGTATGGACCGGGACCATCGGTACCTTCACGGCGAAGGCGACCAGGAAGGCGAAGAACAGCCACGACTGGATCGGAAACGGCAAATTCTGCGCTGTCAGGGCGAGAATGTCGAAGGTCCTGCCGCCGTTGAAATAAAGGACGATGACGCCGATCAGGAACAGGACGCTGCCTGCCAGCGTGTAGAGGAAGAACTTGAAGGCTGCATAGACCCGGCCCTCGCCCCCCCAGACGCCGATGATTAGATACATCGGGATCAGCATCGCTTCCCAAAACACATAGAACAGGAACAGGTCAAGCGCGCAGAACACCCCGAGCATCAGCGCCTGCATGACGAGCAGGCTGACCATGAACTCCTTCACCTTGCTGTTAATCGCAGCCCACGAGGCGAGCACGCAGACCGAGCCCAACAGCGCGGTCAAGAACACGAAGAGCGCGCTTATTCCATCAACGCCGAGCGCATAGCTGATCCCGAGCGCGGGCACCCATGAGTGTCTCTCGGTGAACTGTGTGACATGGGTCGTGGTGTCAAAGCTCGCAAGCATAGCGATACAGAGGGCGAGATCGAGGACGGTGGTGGCGAGCGCCGTCCATCGTATCGCATTGTCGCTGCGCAGAAACATCAGCACCGCTGCCCCGGCGGTCGGCGCAAATACGATGAGGCTGAGGAGCGGTAACCCCATGGACACCCCCTAGCGCCACGCCACGGTAAAGACGACGGTGGCTGCGACCACACCGACGATCATTGCCAGTGCGTAATGGGTCACGACGCCGGTCTGAAGTCGCCGCAGAGTTTGGCCGCCGCGCAGGATCGAGCGGGCGACGCCATTCACGACAGCGTCGACGCCGACAAGATCGATCCGCAGTCCCGCCCGGGCCGCCCAGTGCAGAAAAGGCAGCGCCGCGGTCTCCGACATATTGCTCACCACCTGCTCGTAGCGTGCCAGCGGCCTTTCGGCGAGCCACATGAAGGCGCGCGCGCCCTTGCGATAGAACCAGTCGGTGTCGAGACTGATCGTGTTTTCGGGGTCGAGGGCCCTGAGGAACAGCACGAAACCCAAGGCGGTAAACATCAGCACGCCGAGGCTCTCGGTGACGTGGGAGCCGGTATAGGGTTCGAAGTCGACCGGATAGGGCAGAAGCGCATAGAGCGGCTGCGGAAATACCCCGATCGCAATGCAGAGCACCGCCGCCATCGCCATTGCAACCAGCATGTTGAGTGGCGGCTCCCGCGCCTCCAGCTTCCGGTCCGTGCCAAAAAACATGTAATAGGGAAGCTTAAGCCCGGTGTGCAGGAACGTTCCGGACGACGCCATCGTCAGCGCCAGCACCACCAGCGCCCGATGATCATCTCCGGCAGCGGCAATCACCATCGACTTGGTGACGAAGCCCGAGAAAAATGGAAAAGCCGAGATCGCGAAAGCGCCGACCATGTAGAGTGCAACGGTTACCGGCATGGTCTTGTGCAGCCCCCCGAGTTCGGTGAGCTTGCGCCGGCCGGTGACGTAGATCACGGCGCCTGCCCCCATAAACAGGAGGGCCTTGTAGAGGATGTGCGCGAAAGCGTGGCTTGTGGCCCCATTGACAGCCATCTCGGTCCCGATACCGATGCCCGCCACCATGTAACCCACCTGGCTGACGATGTGATAGGCCAAGAGCCGCCTGCAGTCGTTTTCCAGCACCGCATAGATGACACCATAAAGCGCCATCACGGTGCCAAGCCAGACAAGCAGCTCGGTCCCCGGAAACGCCCGCGCCAGCACATAGACGGCGGTCTTTGTGGTAAAGGCGCTCATGAACACTGCCCCCGTCACGGTCGCCTCCGGATACGCGTCGGTCAGCCAGGCGTTGAGCGGCGGCACGGCTGCATTGAGCAGGAACCCGGCCAGGATCAGGTAAGTGCCGGGGCCCATTTCACCGATCGGTCCGAAGAGTAGCGATCCTGTTGAATGCCCATGGAGGATGATGCCGCCGAGCAGGACGACGCCGCCGGTGATATGGACCATGAGGTAGCGGAACCCGGCGCCGATCGCTTGCCGACCGCCCTCGGCAAAGACCAGATAGACAGAGGCAAAGGCCATGATTTCCCAGAACAAATAAAGGGTCAGGTAATCACCGGCAAACACCACGCCGAGCGAGCTACCGATGTAAACGAAGGCAGCGACATGCTGGCCGGGGCGGGGCACGTGCAATGCGTACACCGTGCCGATCAGTGACATGATGGTGAAAACGGTGGCGAAGACGATGCTGAGCTTGTCGACCTTGGCAATCAGGATCGCCTGCCCGAGGAACTGCGCCGCCCCATAGCTGCCCGGCTGCATCATAACCACCGCAAGAACCGCGAGCACCGTGACCAGTACCAGATAGATCGTGCGGATCGCTCCCGTCAGGAATGGGATCGGCAGGGCACCAACAATGAACAGCAGGGCGGGATGGACGAAGTCAATCATAATAGTCCTCGCGCTCCATGAGTCCGCCCTGATGGCCGAGGAACTTGGAAACGAAGATCAAGAGAACGCAGGACACGAAGCCATAGATCGCCGACCAGCCCGGCAGGCGGTCCCACAGGTATTCGGCGTGTTCGCGGGGGACCAGGAAGTCGGCGATGACGATCAGAGCGAGCACCAGATAAAACAGCCGGCGCCGCAGATTGGCATATTCCTCATCACCAAAGAAATCGACAACGCGCTTGATCATCTGACAACTCTTTGCGCCAGGGTAAGGAAATAGTCGGGGAAGATACCCATCGATACCGACAGGACGGCGGTTGCCACCAGCGGGATCGTCAAAAGCGGAATTTCGCGAACCGTTGCCGGGCTCTCCTCAGCTTCGGTCCTGAAGAAGGCGAGATAGGTCACCGGCAGGAAATAGGCCGCGTTGAGAACAGAGCTCACGAGGAGCACGACGAGGAAGACAACGTCTCCTGCCTGCATCGAGCCGAGCGTCAGATACCACTTGCTGACGAAACCCGCTGTCGGCGGCACCCCGATCATGCTGAGCGAGCCGACGAAGAACGCCCCCATCGTCCAGGGCAATCTGCGGCCGATCCCGGCCATGTCGCTGATGTTTCGCTTGCCGGACGCGCAATAGATCGACCCGGCGCAGAAAAACAGGGTGATCTTGGAAAAGGCATGGGCCGCGATATGGATGATCCCCCCGACCATCGCCAACGGCGAAAGCAAAACCGCACCCAGCACGATATAGGAGAGCTGGCTGACCGTCGAATAGGCAAGCCTCGCCTTCAGGTCGTCGCGTGTGAGCGCGTAGACGGAGGCCATCAGGATCGTGAATGAGACCAGATAGGCCGTGGCAATGCCCAGATGCTGGCTGCCCATCAGCCCCGTGCCGAAAACATGGAACACCACGCGGAGCACGCAAAAGACGCCCATCTTGACCACGGCAACGGCATGCAGGAGCGCGCTGACCGGTGTCGGGGCCACCATGGCGGCAGGCAGCCAGGCGTGCATCGGCATGACTGCGGCTTTGGCGAAGCCGAAGAGATAGCAGAAATAGACCACGGTCATAAGCGCTGCGGAGGCATTGACCCCCGCCAACAGCCCACCAGGCACAAAGTCGAGCGACCCCGCAAGGGAGTAGGTCAGCGCCAAAGCGGCAAGAAGTGCGCTTTTCGAGGCGCCCATCAAATAGACGAGGTATTTGCGGCTGCCCGTCCATGCTCCTTCGTCCTCGTGGTGATAAACGAGCGGATAGGTAACGAGGCTGAGCACCTCGTAGAAGATCACCAGCGTGAACAGATTGGCGGCAAAGGCGCCTCCGGCGGCGGCCGCAAGACTGCTGGCAAAACAGGCGAAGAATCGCGTCTGCGCGTGCTCCTTCAGGTGCCGCATGTAGCCGATGGAATAGATTGCTGCCACGATCCACAACAGCGATGAGACGGTGGCAAATACCATACCGAGTGCATCGACCCGGAACGCGAAGTCAATACCCGGCAGGATCTCGAACAGGTGCAAATCGATTGTCCCGCCAGAGAGCACGATGGGCGCCATCGAGGCGACGATCGCGAACATGCCCAGCGCGGCGATCGGTGAGACGAGATCGCGCAGTTTCTCGCGGTTGTTCAAAAGGAGAATCGCAAGGGCCGCCAGACCTGGGATGGCGACGGCAAGCAGCGGCCGGATCGATATCACCGGGTCCAAACCGCTATCCTTTCATCATCGTCACGTCGTCGACCTTGAGAGTGGATTTGTTCCTCACAAAGGCGACCAAGATGCCAAGGGCGACGGCAACCTCCGCCGCGGTGATTGCGATGACGAAGATCGCGAAGATCTGCCCGCGGAAATCGCCGTACTGGCGCCCGAAAGCGATGAAGTTGATGTTGACCGAGTTGAGCAGCAGCTCCAGCGACATCAGCACGACCAGAATATTGCGCCTGAGCAGTACGCCCGCCGCCCCGATCACGAAGAGGACCACCCCGAGCACGATGTACCAGGAGAGCGGAGCCATCATCCCTGTTCCTTCCGCGCCAGCACGATGGCGCCGACCAAGGCGGCCAATAGGACGACGGAGGCTGCTTCAAACGGCAGCAGGTAATCGGCAAAAAGCGTTGTGCTGAGCTGCCTGATTTCGTCACCGCCGCCAACGGCTGCGGGCTCCACAACCGAGAAGCGCCTGCTCCAGAGCACCAGCGCGAACATCTCGACCCCAAGCAGGACGAGCAGCACCAGAGCGGGCAGGTTGCCGCCCGGCAAGAAGCGCTGCAACACCGCTTCGCGCACGTCGATCATCATGATCACGAACAGGAAGAGCACCATAATCGCGCCGACATAGACGAAGATCTGGATGACGGCGGGCAACGGGGCGTCGAGCAAGACGAAGATTGCCGAGATCTGCAGGAAACAAGCCATCAACGCCAATGCACTGTGAACGGGATTGCGCGCCACGACCACCGTCAGGGCTGCAATCACGGACACCGTCGCGAACAGAAGAAAGAACCCCTGACCCATCGACGCGCCCCTCCCACGCAAACTGTCACCCAGCGCGAAACGGCCGGATATGAAATAGTTGCGCACTTCAGGTGCATTAATAAATTGTGCCCTAGTCTTAGATTTTTCACAAGATTATTGTCATTAATTGAAAAAAAGCCGGCCAATCCGGATGTGGCCAATGCGACGCGTGAGACTGCCGGCAGAGTGAACCTGCGGGACTCCCTTACGGCTGTTGCCTGTCGGAGTGATGCTTGGCCTGCGCCCCTGTCGCGGCATCGCTGCAAGCATTGGGATTGGCTGCGAACAAAGTGAACCAATCGCTTGGAGTCGAATCAAGAAAATTGAGCGCTATTGAATTGCAACCTGAAATATGAGTGGCTGGTATTACTTTGAACGGGCCTAATTATTTTGCTCATATTATAATTATTAACCATCTTTCATTATCTGTTTGTTCACGAGTGCTTTCTTCACGCAAAGCGGGAAATGAGCTCAACGGCGCTCGCCCGGCGTCCCCGGATAACGCTCATTGTCGCCATCGCGCAAATTCGTTTCTTGCGCGACTATTTGCGCTTGGAGGACTGCAAATGAGTTTCCGATTTGGCATCGGCCCCCGCCTTTACGCAGCTTTTGGTTTCCTGCTGCTGCTCATGATTGGCTTGACGCTCTTTTCCGTTTCAAGGATGAACTATGTCGACCACGATCTCGTTGAGATCAACGAGGTCAACAGCGTCAAGCAGCGCTTCGCCATCAATTTCCGGGGTAGCGTTCATGATCGGGCAATTGCCATTCGCGATGTCGTTTTGCGCGATGAGCCAGCCGCTCGTCAGACCGCCATCGATCTCATTGCAAGGCTTGCTGCCACTTATGCCGAAAACGAGCAGAAGTTGAATGCGATGATCTCTGCTCCAGGTGCTGCCAGCGAGACCGAGAAGGCGATTATTGCGGAAATCGCCGACGTTCAGTCCAGAACCAATCCCGTTGTCGCAGATATCATCGCGCGCCAGATGGCAAACGATCCAGTGCAGGCCAAGAAGATGCTGATCGAACAGGCAACGCCTCTCTTCGTCAACTGGCTCAAGGCGATCAACAAGTTCATCGACTACCAGGAAAACCTGAACAAGTCGGTCGGCAGTGGCGTCAGCGGTGTCGTCGCCGGCTTCCAGACGCTGGCTCTGGGCTCGTTGGCAGGTGCAGTCCTAATGGCTATCGCCGCTGCGTTCCTCGCGACCCGCTCGATCACGTTGCCGATGGCCAAGCTGCAGGTCGCCTTGCAGCGGATAGCAGAGGGCAACAACGAAAGCACCATCGATATCGAGGCCCGCGGCGACGAGGTCGGCGATTTGGCAAAGGCCGTCGGCGCCGTTCGCGAGGCCGTGACTTCGCAGGCCGAAGCGCGCGCTGCGGCCGATGCACGCCGGACTGCTGATGAAAACGCGCGGCTTGAAGCAATTGCGATGGAACGCGAAGCGCTTGCAGCGCAGACGAATGATGCCGTTCACCGGCTCGGCCATGCGCTTGAGGAAATGGCTGCCGGCAATCTTGATGTCCGTCTCGACAAGCCGTTTGCAGTCTCTCTCGATACGCTGCGCGTAAACTTCAACAGCTCCGTCGAGAAGCTTCAATCTGCGTTGAAGGCGATTGGCGATAACGGGTTGTCGATCGATGCGGGTGCCCGCGAGATCAGTGAAGCGTCCAACGACCTGGCAAAGCGTACTGAACAGCAGGCGGCATCGATCGAACAGACCGCAGCAGCACTCGACGAAATTTCGACGACGGTTAACGACGCAACCCGTCGCGCGGAGCAGGCTGGCAAGCTTGTTGAACGAACACGCACCAATGCTGAGCGATCCGGCGAAGTCGTGAGGCGTGCGGTCGCCGCGATGAGCCAGATCGAAGGTTCCTCCAACGAGATCAACAATATCATCACCGTCATCGATGACATCGCATTCCAGACCAACCTGCTGGCGCTGAATGCCGGGGTCGAGGCCGCACGTGCCGGAGAGGCGGGCAAAGGCTTTGCAGTCGTCGCTCAGGAAGTACGTGAACTTGCTCAACGCTCCGCCAATGCCGCCAAGGAGATCAAGCAACTGATCAGCAATTCCGGCGATCAAGTGCGTTCCGGCGTGACGCTTGTCGGCGAGACCGGCACGGCGCTGACAGAGATCGTCAGCGAAGTGCAGGAAATCAACCGTCACGTAAACTCGATCGTCGAGGCCGCGAAGGAGCAGTCCACGGCCCTGAAAGAAATCAATGCCGCGGTGAATTCGCTTGATCAATCCACCCAGAAGAATGCAGCGATGGTCGAAGAGACGTCCGCAGCCAGCCACAAACTGGCTGACGAAGCGGGGTCGCTGACAAACCAGCTGTCCAAATTCCGCTTTCAGGGCTCTTCCAGGACGGCGCAATCTCACTATGCACCGGCAGCGCCGCAGCGAAACGCTCCAGCCGCAATGGCACGAAAGATCTCAACAGCGTTTGCCGGCGGTGCGGCCGCTGAAGATTGGCGGGAATTCTGAATAGGAGACACGATAAAAAGCGCCGCGACCGCCGATGTCGCGGCGCTTTTTCGTTCAGATCATCGTCATCGGCATTGCGCATGCGCCTGTCACCCTGCGGAGCGCAAGCGATCTTCCTTTTTTGGCGTTTCGTATGATAGCTCATGGGTGAACCGCCAGGTATCGATGTCGATCCCGAGTGTTGGTGCCACGGTGCGGGCGGGTTTTCCCGCGAAAGGAGACGCAGTTGGCTGACAACCGCACACCGATACTTCAATCCTTGCTCGTCATCGCGGCCTTCTCCGCGTCCGCATCGGCTGCGGCATCGTTAGACATCGAAAGTGATCGCTCCACGTCAATCAGGCACGGCCTGTTTGAAATCCGCGAAGCGGCCAGGTGTTTCATCTCGAACGAGAACGCCAAGGGCCTTCAGCAATGGGAAGTATTGGAGCCCAACCTGAAGACATTCGTTCCTCGCTGTGCGGTCCCACTCAAAGCACGGTGGACGCCGAAGAGCTTCGGTCTTTCGCGACACAGCGTGAAGGTAATATGCCCAACCGCGATTGCGAATATTGCGATGCGAAGCTGGGATGTGCACGTGCCTGTACGGCAGAAGCAAAACTTGGACTGAACCACCAGCTTTGGGTCCAGCCCGCCTTCCAAACTGTAGCAGGCTGATACGCAGGAGGAGAGGGACCGGCTTGACGCCGGGGAATAAGCACTCCATCCGCCGCCAACGGAATTTTCCGACTCACGGCATCGACGGCGAAACTGCATCGCGCGCTCAGACGCATTACTTTGCGTTATGCGTGCGTGATAATTAATGCCGTTGAAGAGGCTGGCCAGCAAGAGCAGTCTGCGCCAAGACAAGCATAAGGGGCTCTCATGCTAAACAAACTTCCTTCCTCCGTCTCCGCCCTTCTCGACGCTCGCACGAACGGACACTCGCTGCCCGCCGGCCTCTACACGCGGGAGGACGTCTTCGACGCCGACATCGATGTTTTCTTTCACAAACACTGGATCTGCATCGGTCTCGACTGCGATGTTCCGGAAACGGGCGACGCCACGGTCATCGACATCGGCAAGACAAGCCTCATCCTGCTGCGAGATGACGAGGGCGAAATTCGGGTGCTGCACAATGTCTGTCGTCACCGTGGTGCCCGTCTTTTGGATGAGGGAAAAACGATTGTTTCAAAGCTTGTCTGTCCCTATCACAGCTGGACCTACGAGCTTACCGGAGAGCTCAGTTACGCTCCCCATATGGGCAAGGACTTTGACAAGGATTGTCACGGACTGAAGCCCGTAACCTTCAAGTCGATCGGCGGTCTGATCTACGTTTGCCTTTCCGACAACCCACCCGAGGACATCGACGTGCTCGAACGCACGATGGCCGAACGCCTGGCTCCCTACGACATCCGCAATGCGAAGGTCGCCCATCAGAGCGATGTGATCGAGGATGGCAACTGGAAGCTGACGATGGAGAATAATCGTGAGTGCTACCACTGTTCGGCAAACCATCCCGAGCTCTGCGTATCCTTCATCGATCTCGACTTCGGTTTCGATCCGGAAACCTTGAGCGCGGAGGATCGCGAACAGGCGCAAGAACACTTCCGGCTGTATGACGAAAGGACCAGGGCATGGGAGGCCGAAGGCTTCCCATGCGCCTCCGTCGAGCAACTCCTTGACTGCGCCACGAACTTCCGTACGCAAAGACTGATCATCGCCGGCGCGGGCGAATCCCAGACCCATGACGCCACGGCGGCATCATCGAAGCTGCTCGGCCACATGACACGGAAGGACTTGGGCGACACCCATCTTTGGGGCCACAACTCCTGGAACCACTTCATGGGCGACCATGCCGTGGTCGCCATCGTTATCCCCTTGTCGGCGGGCAAGACCCTGGTGCGGACAAAGTGGCTGGTGCACAAGGATGCGGTCGAGGGCGTCGATTACGATCACCACAAGCTGACAGACGTCTGGATTGCAACAACCGACCAGGACGCTGACCTGGTGGCGCGCTCCCATGCCGGCGCGCTCGATCCTGCCTACCGGCCAGGCCCCTACTCGCAATTTTCGGAGACTAACCTCGACAAGTTTGCAACGTGGTATATCGATCGGATGCGCGCAAATGGATATTGATTTCGCACAAAAGCACGGTGGCTCAGCCTTGCCCGACACGTGGGATCCCGAGCACGACGACACCCTGGTGTGCCTGGACGTCCATCAGGAAACACATGACGTCAAGAGCTTCACCTTTGCGTCACCGCAAGGCAAGCGCTTCAGCTTCGATGGCGGGCAATACTTCCTCTTCGACTTCCCGATTGGCGATGACGCCGAGGCGCGCTGTTATAGCATCTCGTCCTCACCACACCGCTCCAATGCCTTCACCGTGACGGTGAAGCGCGTCGTGAACGGAAGAATATCGAACTGGCTTCACGACAACATGCGAAGCGGCATGACCCTGAAGGCTCAGGGGCCGCTCGGTCATTTTGTCTGTCGGCGCGTCGCTAACCCGAAGCTTCTGCTTCTTTCCGGCGGCTCCGGCATTACGCCGGTGATGTCCATTCTGCGCGGCCTGGCGGATCGCTGCGAGCCGGCCGATGTCGTCTTTCTCCATGCCGCTCGCTCGCCAGTCGATCTGATCTTTCGCAGCGAGCTGAACTGTCTTGCCACCCGCATGAAAGGCCTTCGCCTGCAGTTTCTGCCGGAGAGTGTCGATGGGGAGCCATCCTGGCCGGGGCTGACAGGGCGCATCTCGCCCGAATTCCTCAAGCTCGCCGTGCCCGACATTGCGGAGCGAACCGTGATGTGCTGCGGCCCGGCGCCGTTCATGGCTACCGCACGCTTAATCACAGCGCAGCTCGGAGTGCCGTCGAACGGCTATATCGAGGAAAGCTTCGATGCTGCCATCATCGACGAACCGGTGGTCATTGGTGAGGCCTCGACACCAAACAAGGTTTTTCAGGTCGAGTTCGCCAAGCAATCCCGAAAGATCGAGGTCGCCGACGACCGGACCGTTCTTGCCTGCGCAAGGAAGTCGGGAATACGCATCCCTTCGTCCTGCTCCAATGGCGTATGCGGCACATGCAAGTCGAAGCTGGTTTCCGGCGCCGTGGACATGAACCACAATGGCGGCATACGCCAACGAGAGATCGACCTTGGACTATTTCTGCCGTGCTGCTCCAAGCCTCTCAGCGACCTGGTGATTGATCGCTGATGCCGGAAACCCCGGCGCGAGCCGCGCATACCATTCTTCGACGACAATCAGGGATCGCCCATGCTGCTCAGAGACAGCGTCTCCGACCAAGGCCCCTCGGTGTTGAAGGACGAACGCAAGCAGGCAGCCGATCGGCCGCTGATCAGTCCAATTCCTCTCCAGACTCTCGATAGCGCCCGGCGGTATCGGCTGAACCGTCTTCGATCGAAAATGATCGAAAGGGATCGTTCGGCGCTGCTGTTGTACGATCCGGCCAACATCCGCTATGCGTTCGATTCATCGAACATGAGCATCTGGACGATGCACAACCCCTCGCGATATGCGCTCATTTTGGCTGACGGCCCCGCCATCATGTTTGAATTCGAGGGATCGCAGCACGTCAACGACGCGCTTTCCGGCATCAATGAGGCCCGGACGTCAAAATCCTTCCTGTTCTTCACCTCAGGTAATCTGGTCGAGCACAGGATGAGGGACTAGGCCGACGAAATCGCGGACATCGTGAAGTCCCATGGGCGCAACAACAGACTAGCCGTCGACAGGTTGGAGCCGGCGCCGGCATTGGAGCTTCAAAAGCGCGGTTTGGAACTGCTGGATGGCCAGGAGCTGGCCGAACGAGCCCGCTCGATCAAGAGCCCCGAAGAAATCGACCTCATGCGCTGGACGATCCGGGTGTGCGAAGCCGGGATGGCCCGCATGTACGAGGTCTCCGAGCCGGGACGAACGGAGCGCGAGATCTGGGCGGAGCTTCATTTTGAAAACGCCCGCAGTGCTGGCGAATGGCTTGAGACGAAGCTCCTGACGGCTGGCCGACGAACCAATCCCTGGTATCAGGAGTGCTCCGACTATGTTCATAAAGCGCGGCGAGATGATCTCCTTCGATACCGACATGATCGGACCATACGGATTATTGCGCCGATCTGTCGCGTTCATGGACTTGCGGCCATGTGGCAATGAATGACAAACAAAAGGAGCTCTATTTTGCGGCGCTGGACCAGATCGAGCACAACCTGTCGATCATTCGTCCCGGCACGCCGTTCGTTGAATTCAACGAAAAGAGCTGGCGCATTCCTGCAAAATATCTGCCTCATCGCTATACTCTGGCGGTGCATGGGACAGGGATGGCAGACGAATGGCCCGGCATCCTGCTCCACCCCGATTTCGATGAGAACTTTAGCGGCGTCATCGAAGAGAACATGGTTCTGAACGTCGAAAGTCTGATTGCGGAGGAAGGGTCAGAGAGCATCAAGTTGGAAACACAGGTCCTTGTCACATCTAAAGGAGCGGAGCGCCTGGACTCTTTCCCTTGGGAAGACATGTGACAGGATACCTGGACGCGGGGAAACACCCCATTGTGCTTCTTTGTGCCCTGGGCGAGAGCGCCGGCGAAAGGAGAAGGCGGATGACGGGCTTCACTATCTCCTCTGCACGATTGTCAAGGTGTGGCTGCTATCGATACCGGCTGGAGCGACAGTGGGACCCGTTACGGCAAACTGTCGCGTTCCTGATGCTCAATCCATCCACAGCGGACGCCTCCAGCACCGATCCAACGTTGCGTCGATGTATCGCCTTTGCAAGGTCGTGGGGGTTTGGTGGTCTCGTCGTTGGGAATCTCTTTGCCCTTCGATCGTCCAATCCAGGACGGCTCTATGAAGAAGCGGACCCGGTTGGGCCGGAAAACGATCGATACTTATGGGAGATGTCCGAAAGCTGCGACCGGATCGTGTGCGGTTGGGGAAGACATGGTGCCTATCTTGGCCGAGCTTCTGACGTTTGTGGTATGCTCGCGAGTTCAAAGCTTTACGCGCTCAAATTCACCGCAGGTGGGCACCCCTCCCACCCACTCTATATCTCGGGCACAGCCGAGCCGAAGAAATTCCAACGTTGAACCTCCTATTGCCGGCCGCGCCCAAGTCGGAAGGCCGAGACACCGCCGCTCGGCATTCGCTGGTTTAATGGTGTGGCTAGAGAGACTGTTGCAGCTCGGGCAGGACATCGAAGAGATCGGCGACGAGACCGTAGTCGGCGACCTGGAAGATCGGCGCCTCCTCGTCCTTGTTGATGGCGACGATGACCTTGCTGTCCTTCATGCCGGCGAGATGCTGGATCGCACCGGAGATGCCGCAGGCGATATAGAGATCAGGGGCGACGACCTTGCCGGTCTGGCCGACCTGCCAGTCGTTCGGGGCATAACCGGCATCGACGGCGGCACGGCTGGCACCGACGGCAGCACCGAGCTTGTCGGCCACCGGCAGGATGACCTCCCTGAACTTCTCCGCCGAGCCAAGCGCCCGGCCACCGGAGATGATGATCTTCGCCGAGGTCAGTTCCGGGCGGTCGGAGGCCGACAATGCATCCTTGACGAAGGTCGACAGGTCAGGATTGGCCGCGGCGGCAATGGTTTCGACCGGGGCCGAACCGCCTTCGGCCGCGGCGGCAAACGAGGCGGTGCGCACGGTGATGACCCGTCTGGCGTCGGTCGTCTGTACCGTCTGGATGGCGTTGCCGGCATAGATCGGCCGCTTGAAGGTGTCGGAAGAAACAACTTCTGTTATTTCCGAGACCTGCGCGACATCGAGGAGAGCTGCGACACGCGGCATGACGTTCTTGCCGGTCGAGGTGGCGGCGGCGATGATCGTGTCGTAGTTTGCGGACAGCTGGACGATCAGCGCGGCCAGCGGCTCGGCGAGATTGTGGGCGAGGCTTGCATCCTCGGCAACCAGCACCCTGGACACGCCCGACAGCCTGGCGGCCTGATCGGCCGCAGCCCTGGCGCCGGCGCCGGTGACAAGCACGGTGACGTCGCCGCCGATCTTGGCGGCCGCCGTCAGCGTCTTGGCGGTCTGGTCGGAAAGGTGGCTGCCGTCGTGATCAGCCAGAAGCAGAATGGCCATGGATATATCTCCCTGTCTTAAACCCTAGAGGACGCCGGCTTCGACTTTGAGCTTCTCGATGAGCTCGGCGACCGACTTGACCTTGACGCCGGCCTTGCGGCCGGACGGCTCCTCGGTCTTCAGGACCTTCAGGCGCGGCGCGGTGGAGACGGAAAAATCGGCCGGGCTCTTCTTGTCGAGCGGCTTCTTCTTCGCCTTCATGATGTTCGGCAGCGAGGCATAGCGCGGCTCGTTGAGGCGCAGGTCCGAGGTCACCACCGCCGGCAGCTTGATCTCGATCGTCTGCAGGCCGCCATCGACTTCGCGCGTCACCTGCGCCTTGCCATCCCCGATCTCGATCTTCGAGGCGAAGGTCGCCTGGGCGAGCCCAAGCAGTGCCGCGAGCATCTGGCCGGTCTGGTTCGAATCGTCGTCGATCGCCTGCTTGCCGACGATAACAAGACCCGGCTGTTCGGCGTCGACGACGCCCTTCAGGATCTTGGCGACAGTGAGCGGCTCGACGGCGTCATCGGTCTCGACGAGGATGGCGCGGTCAGCGCCCATGGCGAGCGCGGTCCTCAGCGTCTCTTCAGCCTTGGCCGGACCGATCGAGACGACGATCACCTCCTCGGCCTTGCCGGCTTCCTTCAGCCTGAGCGCCTCCTCGACCGAGATCTCGTCGAACGGGTTCATCGACATCTTGACGTTCGCAAGCTCGACGCCGGTGCCATCGCCCTTCACGCGGATCTTCACGTTGTAGTCAACCACCCGCTTCACGGGGACGAGAATTTTCATGACTGTACCTGTTCGTTAGAGTTCGGGTTTGAGCCATCGCTTCGCCTGGGCAGGAGCACCCAGAACGCAAACAGCGGCTGATCCGTCGACCGCATGGCATGTCTTATCCCCGGGGGGTTATAGAACGATCCGCCGATACCGGGTGAGAACCAGGCAGAATCTCCGTGTTGGAACTCTCCCGCAGTCATCACCAGATAAACCTCCTCAGGGGCGTGGTCGTGATCCGGATATCGCATGTTTGGCGCCATCAGCGTGGCACCAAACCAGACATCATCGCGCTCTTCCAGGCCTCCGGGCCCGATGATCATCGCGTTCGCGTGCCCATCCTCAAAGTTTCCGCTTGCGGTACCGGACGTGTCCTGCCGGCGGCGCCACGTCAGAAGCGGCTCGATGGACTGAAACCGAGAATGAAGGTCGCGCAGCAGCTGCGAACCCGCACCAAGGCAAATCATCGGCAAGAACTGGCATGCTGGTAAACGGCTTCCTTTCCCCGGGCGTTGTTTGCCTGACAACTGGAGGGCCGAAAAGACCTGACTGAGTGATCGCCGGGCTTGCGGATCATGGGCATGCTTGTCGAATGCCACATGTGCGGCGTCGACAAGAAGCTGCAGCTGATCACCACGTTCCGCCAATGGCAAACCTCCGTTCGTTTAAGGTGCGTTTCAGCGTCGACTAGAGGTCCTTTGCGATGCGCAGGCCGTCGTATATGGCGGCATGGGTGTTGCGCGCCGCGACGGCATCGCCGATCCGGAAGAGCTGGAACTTCCCTTCCGTGTTACGCACGATCGACTGCGGTTCACCTGCAAGGAGTTGGTCGTAGGAGGTCTCGCCGAGATTACTGGAAAGTGGCTTTAGGTCGAAATAGAGCTCGTCGAGCGGGATCGTGCCGTGGTTGACGACAATCTGGTCGACGACACGCTGTTTCGACACCCCGCCGTAATCGCTTCCGACCCTGGCAACGATCTCGTTTCCGCTCCTTTCGGCGGCCTCAAGGCGGAAGGTGACTGTGAAGGTCACATCCAGTTTCTGCAGAGATCGCATGTAGGGGACAAGGTTCATGGCCATCACCTCCGGCGCGAAGGAGCGATCGGGCGTCATGATCTCGACCTTTGCGCCCGCCTTGGCAAGGAACTCGGCGGCCTGCAGTCCCGCATGGTCTCCGGCATCGTCGAAGACGAGGACATTCGAACCCGGCTTCACGTCGCCGGAAATGATATCCCAGGACGAGACGACAAGATCGTTGCCCTTGGTCAGAACCTCTGTGTGAGGAAGGCCTCCCGTCGCGATGATGACGACGTCAGGCCCGGCCGCGGTGATCGTGTCAGCCTCGGCCCAACGATTGAAATGGAAGGTCACACCGTGCTTCTCGCACTGGGCCATGCGCCAGTCGATGATGCTGATCATTTCCCGACGGCGTTCGCTCCGGGCGGTCAGGCGGATCTGTCCGCCCGGATTGTTCGCTGCTTCGAAGACGATGACCTCGTGGCCGCGCTCGGCAGCGACGCGGGCTGCTTCGAGGCCCGCCGGGCCGGCGCCAACGACGACGACCTTCTTGCGTGTCAAAGCCTTGGGAATGACATGAGGCATGGTCTGTTCGCGGCCGGTGGCGGCGTTGTGAATGCAGAACGCCATGCCACCCTGGTAGATACGATCAAGACAGTAGTTGGCGCCGACGCAGGGGCGGATGTCGTCCTCGCGCTTCTCGATGATCTTCCGGACGATGTGAGGATCCGTCATATGCGCGCGCGTCATGCCAACCATATCGACCTTGCCCGCCGCGATCGCGTGACGGGCGGTAGCGACATCCGGAATCTTCGCGGCATGGAACGTCGGGAAATTCGTTGCAGCGCGGATCTCGCCAGCAAAATCGAGGTGGGGCGAGTTGGCCATGCCTTGGATCGGGATGACGTCGGTCAGGCCAGGATCCGTGTCGATATGCCCACGGATGACGTTCAGGTAGTCGACGAGACCGCTGTCGCGCAACCGCTTCGAAATTTCGATCCCTTCGGCCTTGCCCGTGCCGCCTGGAAGGCATTCGTCGGCGGTGTAGCGGATGCCGAGGATGAAATCGTCGCCGACCCTTTCGCGCATCGCCCTGAACACGTCCAGACAGAAGCGCATGCGGTTTTCGAGCGGTCCGCCATATGGACCGTCGAGCTCATTGGTCAGCGGAGAGACAAACTGGTCGATCAGGTGTCCATAGGCTTCCAGTTCCACGCCGTCCATGCCGCCGGCCTTCATGCGCTCGGCTGCGTCGGCAAAATCCTTGATGATGCGCTCGATATCCCAGTCTTCGATCTTTTTCGGAAACGCTCGGTGCGACGCTTCGCGATGATGGGATGGTGCCAAGACCGGGAGCCAATCGCCTTTGTCCCAGCGCGTACGCCGACCGAGATGGGTGAGCTGGATCATGATCGCCGCACCCTGCTCATGGACCGCATCGGTCATCTGCCGGATCCACGGGACAATCTCGTCCTTGTAGGCGAGCAGGTTGTTGAAGACGGGCGGGCTGTCCTTGGAGACTGCGGCCGAACCCGCCGTCATCGTCATGGCAACACCGCCTTTGGCCCGTTCGACCGTGTAGGCCCGGTAGCGTTCCTTGGGCATGCCGTCTTCAGGATAGGCTGGCTCATGGGATGTCACGATGATGCGGTTGCGGAGCGTCAGATGCTTGAGTTGGTACGGCTGCAGCAGGGGATCGTTCGACATCGGTCGTGCTCCGAATTAGGAATTGCTTCGGACGCTAGGCGTAATGTACATATGTGTCAATCAAGAAAACACTGTAGTCGAAGTTCATTGACAGTAATGTACATTCTGATTGCGTCGACCTTAACGATCTGCTAGGAGTTGGCTATGGACCAAAGTTTAAGCGACAGCGGCTGGCGTGGATCGCAGGAGGGATGGCTGGAAGCGGCCTATGACTCGCTGCTGGAGTCTGGGGTCGATTCCGTGAAGATCCTGCCTCTGGCGAAGAAGCTCAATCTCTCTCGCACAAGCTTCTACTGGTTCTTCAAGGATAGAGAGGAACTGCTGGCTGGACTAGTGTCGCGTTGGCGCGAGAAGAATACCGGTAGCATCGTCAAACAGTCGGAAGCCTATGCCGAGACCCTGGCCGAGGCGATGCTGAACGTGTTCGACTGCTGGCTCGATTTCAGGCTTTTTGACAGCAAGTTCGAATTTGCCGTCAGAAGTTGGGCGCTCCAGTCAGACGAGATTCTCGCAGAGGTCCGCGATGCCGATCGGACCCGAATGGAGGCGCTCACGCGCATGTTCATGCGCTTCGGCCACGCCGAGAACACGGCCGACGTTCGCGCACGAACGACTTACCTCGTACAGATCGGCTACATCTCCATGCAAGCCAAGGAAGATGTGGCCCTCCGCATGAAGAGAATTCCGGAATATATCGCGATCTACACCGGCGGGAGGCCACAGCAGCGAGAGCTCGATCGCTTTTACGCACGACACGGATACAAGCCCGGTTAGGAGGAAAGGACGATGAGCGTCTCGCTGAGGGTCGGAGTGGTTGGCGCAGCCGGATGGCTCGGAGGCGCAATTGCCAACTCCATCCTCGATGCAGGTATCGTCCGGTCAGAAAATCTCTCGCTTTCCTATCGAAGCGCGAAACCGGAACGCTTTCCCGGCGCCTTTTGGACGCGAGATAACCAGGAACTGGCGGCCAGGTCAGATGTCGTGATCATGTCGGTCCGACCGCAGGACTGGGACGTCGTCTCGATCGACGCGAAGCAGAAGCTGATCATCTCGGTGATGGCGGGCATTCGTATTTCCGCGCTGCGGCAAAGACACAAGACCGAACGGATCGTGCGAGCGCTTCCCAATGCGGCGGCGGAAGTCTTGATGTCTTACACCCCTTGGATCGCATCGAAAGCTGTCGAGGAATGCGATCGAAATATCGTCAGAGCCATCTTTGGCGCCTGCGGAATCCAGGACGAGGTCAAGAGCGAACGGGACATCGACTATCTAACCGGCTTTTCGGGCACTGGGCCCGCCTTTCATCCATGCTGGCATCGGCCATGATGGAGCATGCGGTTGGCCACGGACTTTCCGTCGACACGGCGCGTCGCGCAGTGATCGCGCTGCTGATGGGAACGGGTCGGCTTCTGGAAAAACGCCAGGAATGTCCGAACGACATCGTGCGTGCCTTTGTGGACTACCGCGGGGTGACGGCGGCGGCAATCGAAGAAATGCGTGCCGCAGGCTTCAACGACGCCGTCTCCAGGGGATTGTCCGTCGCGTTCAAGAAATCAGAGAGCATGGGAGATTCCCCATGATGATCGCAGGGTGGGACTACGCGGCATCCCGCTCTCAAGACAATGTGCCGCAATAATAAAGGGAACGGGAATGAAAAAACTATTGGCATCCACCTGCATGGTGTTCGGGCTGCTGGGAGTGGCCTCATATGCGAACGCCGCCGACTGCGGCTCCCTGACGATCGCCAGCATGAACTGGCAGAGCGCCGAGGTTCTTTCGAATCTCGATAAGATCATCTTGAACGAGGGATATGGCTGCCAGGCGGAAATCACCGTCGGTGATACCGTTCCGACGATCACCTCGATGGCCGAGAAAGGCGAACCCGACATCGCCCCGGAAGCCTGGGTCGATCTCCTTCCCGATGTCGTGAAGAAGGGCACCGAGGAAGGGCGTATCGTCAAGGTTGGCTCGCCCCTGCCCGATGGCGGCGTCCAAGGCTGGTGGATCCCCAAATATCTCGCCGACGCCCATCCTGATGTGAAGACCATTCCGGACATGCTCAAGCATCCGGAACTGTTCCCCGACCCGGAGGATTCGTCCAAGGGGGCAATTTTCAACGGACCGCAAGGCTGGGGCGGCACGATCGTCACCTCTCAGCTCTATAAAGCCTTCGATGCAGAAAAGGCGGGCTTCAAGCTTGTCGACACGGGCTCCGCGGCCGGTCTCGATGGCTCGATTGCGAAGGCATACGAGCGCAAGCAGGGCTGGGTTGGCTACTACTGGGCTCCCACCGCTTTGCTTGGCAAGTATCAGATGGTGAAGCTCGAGGCTGGTGTTCCGGCCGACGCTGCTGAATGGAAACGCTGCAACACGGTGGCTGATTGCGCAGATCCCAAGCCGAACGCCTGGCCCGTCGACACGATTGCCACTCTTGTGGCGAAGCCATTTTCCGAAAAAGCCGGCCCGGATGTCATGTCCTATCTGCAGAAGCGCTCGTGGAGCAACGAGACTGTCAACAAGCTGATGGCGTGGATGACCGACAACCAGGCAAGCGGGGAGGATGGTGCAAAGCACTTCCTCAAGGAAAACAAGGACATCTGGACAAAGTGGGTGTCTGAAGACGCAGCAAAGAAAATCGAAGCCTCGCTTTGATAGTTGAATATGCGGCGCGTTCTGACGCGCCGCTACTTCTAAAGCCGGAAATAACCAAAAGACTTGCAACGGCTCTTTCAGAGAAAGGGGAACCGAATGGAATGGTTTTACAAATTTCCGCATATGAACGATGATAGGCTTCGCGATCTCAAGAAGGCGATCGATGACAGTTTTCGCGCGTTCACGCGGGCCTATGGCGACGCGATCGAAAGCTTTTTTTCTCCGTTGCAACACTTTCTGATCGCTGTCGACCGCTTCATGACCCAGACGCCGTGGCCGATCATAACGCTTATGATCCTCGTTGTTGCATGGCTAGCGAGCCGCAGCCTGAAGATCGTGCTCGGCTGTCTCGTGACGTTGTTGCTTATCGGCTATTTCGACATGTGGGAGGACACCATGCGGACCGTCTCGATGATCTTCGTCTGTACGGTCTTGTCCATTGCGGTCGGTTTACCGATCGGTATTCTGATGGCGCGCTCGGACCGGTTCCAGCGAATTGTCCATCCGATCCTCGACGTCATGCAGACGATGCCGAGTTTCGTCTATCTGATCCCCGTCGTCATGTTGCTCGGGATTGGCCGTGTTCCCGGTCTCATCGCCGTTGTGATCTATGCAATTCCGCCGATGATCCGACTGACCGACCTTGGCATTCGACTGGTGGACAAGGACGTCCTTGAGGCAGCCGATGCCTTCGGGGTGTCGAATTCCCAGAAACTTTTCAAGGTGCAAATGCCGCTCGCATTGCCAACAATCATGGCTGGGATCAACCAGACGATCATGATGGCGCTGGCGATGGTCGTGATAGCATCGATGATCGGTGTGCAGGGGCTTGGGCAACCCGTTCTGAAGGCGATTGCCAACCAGTACTTCACGCTGGGTATTTTCAACGGCCTTGCCATCGTTGGCATCGCCATCATCTTCGATCGGGTCAGCCAGGCATATGGCACGCGACTCCAGAAGCATCGGGAGATCGTCCATGGCTGATCATGATTTCGGCGGCATCAGGATCCGCCATCTCTTCAAGATCTTCGGTCCGAATGCCAGTTCCCATATCGAGGCGGTCCAGAACGGACTGACCAAGGCTGAATTGAACAGAAAGCACGCTCACGTGCTTGGACTGCGTGATATCAACATCGACATGCCGTCGGGCGCCATCCAGGTCATCATGGGCCTGTCCGGTTCGGGGAAGTCGACGCTCATTCGTCATATCAACCGGCTGATCGACCCAACGGCGGGAGAAGTGCTGGTCGACGGCATCGACGTCGTCAAGATGGACGAGACTGAGCTTCGCACTTTCCGTAGGCACCAGACGGCGATGGTGTTTCAGAAATTCGCGCTGCTTCCGCATCGCAACGTTCTCGACAACACGCTCTTCGGCCTTGAAGTCCAGGGCGTGGAGCGTTCGAAGGCCGTTGACGTTGCAATGCGGTGGCTGGAGCGCGTCGGCTTGAAGGGTTTTGAGGAAAAATACCCGAACCAGCTTTCGGGCGGCATGCAGCAGCGCGTCGGATTGGCGCGCGCACTCTCGAATGACGCTCCGGTCCTTTTGATGGATGAAGCCTATTCTGCGCTCGACCCCTTGATCCGCACCGATATGCAAACGGTGCTGCTCGACATTCAGAAGGAAATCAAAAAGACGATTGTCTTCATTACGCACGATCTCGACGAAGCACTTCGGCTGGGGGACCAGATCGCAATCCTTCGCGACGGCGAAGTCATTCAGCAGGGAACGAGTCAGGACATCGTCTTGCGGCCAGCCGACGAATACGTCGCGAACTTCGTCAAGGAGGTCAACAGGGGCCGCGTCGTGCAAGTGGAAGCAATCATGCAGCCTTGGCAGGAAGGCGCTATGCCAGGCCGGACGACAATCGTTACCGGCTCGACAGTCGAAGAGGCCGTTCGCAAGCTCGCGTCCGCGCCCGATGGCGACGTCACGGTCGTCTCTGCGTCCGGGCAGCCTGTCGGCGTCGTAACTTTCCGCCAGCTTGCCAGCGCCATGGTCAACAACCAGGACGCAGAGGATCATCGCCCGCGCCCGCTCGCGGCCGTTTTTTGACCCAGGGAGGGGGCTTTGATGCCCCCCGATCCCGACTACACTTCGCAGAAAGACGGACCGCCGCAGCCGTCGGGTAGCCACCTCGCGAATGACCTCTTCTGTTGTTTGCTGTCTGGCGGTTGATCCGATGCATACGCAAAGCAATCGCCGGTCACGGCCCTGGCGCACATACTCCTTGAAGTTCTAGAAGTCGCCGAACTCTCACCTTCGCACGAGTTGCGCCGAAGAATCCTAGACGTCGAAGCTCTATCCTCGGTCAAACTCCATGGACACCGGTTGCGCAACCGTATCGTCTTCGGTGCGCACACGGGCAACATGCCACAGAAGGTCTGCCTTGCGACCAGCATGTCGCCTGAGGGGAGATCGGTCACACCAGGATGATTGGGGTTGAGCCGACGCCCCCGCCGATCAGGCAATCGATCGGCGGTTCGCTTGGCTGCGCCGAGCATCTTGCTGCAGGCTTATCGACCCTATCCGCCTATGCCGCATCCTTATCTTGCTCAGGTCCCTCCAGTGTCCTGAACTGCAGTTCAGCAAGACGCTTGTAGAGTCCCCCGCTGCGCAGAAGCGAGGAATGGGTGCCCTGCTCGACGATCCGGCCTCCATCCATCACCAAAATTCGGTCTGCCTTGAGAACCGTTGCGAGCCGATGCGCGATGACGATCGTGGAGCGATTGTCCATGAGTTGCTCCAGCCCCTGCTGAACCAATTGCTCGTTCTGCGCGTCGAGCGACGCCGTAGCTTCGTCGAGAAGCAGGATCGGCGCATCTTTCAGAATGGCCCGGGCAATCGCGATCCTCTGCCTTTGGCCCCCGCAAAGAGTGAGGCCCCGCTCGCCGACCACCGTATCGTATCCGTTGGGCAATGCGTTGATGAAACCGTGCGCCTGAGCACTTTTGGCGGCGGCAATGACGTCCTCTCGTGTGGCGTCC
Organism: Rhizobium sp. R711; assembly: GCF_002211365.1. Taxonomy (GTDB): domain Bacteria; phylum Pseudomonadota; class Alphaproteobacteria; order Rhizobiales; family Rhizobiaceae; genus Rhizobium. The sequence goes on from NZ_LOKZ01000002.1 coordinate 217,310, forward strand.
GGGCGCCCGAATGCGATGTTGTCGAAGATCGAGGTGGCGAATATGGTGACATCCTGGGGAACGATGGATATTTGCTTTCGAAGATCGTGTGGAGAAATGGACCGCAGATCCCTTCCATCGATCGAAAGCTTGCCCGCATCGGCGTGGTAAAACCCGAGCAGCAGCGAAAAGACCGTGCTTTTGCCGGCCCCAGAAGGTCCGACCAACGCGATCGTTTCTCCCGGAGCGACACTTATCGACAGTCCGGCGAGAACCTCTTTTTCTGAGACGGTCGGATAGGAGAAATGCAGGTCGGAGATTTCGATCTCGCCTGTTATCGGACCCGAAAGCGGTGTGTACGAGTTCGGCTCCGGCACTTGTGTCTCTTCATTCAACAGATCGAACAACCTGCCGGCGGCGCCCGCGGCCTGCGCGAGTTCTCCCCACACCTCCGAGAGCGAGCCCAATGATCCTGCAGCGATAACCGAGTAGATCAGAAATTGGCTCAGGTTCCCCGCAGACAACGTGCCAACGAGGACGCTTTGGGCGCCCAACCAGAGCACGCCGACAACGCTGCTGAAGATCAGAGCGATGGCAACGCCCGTCAGGCACGCGCGGGCACGTGCCGCGATAACGGCTCTGTCATAGGACGTCTCGACGTCTCGCGCATATCTTTGCCGGGCCGCGTCCTCCGTATTGAAAGCCTGGACGGTTCGATTTGCCGCGATGATTTCGTTGGCATAAGCCGACGCGCTGGCAAGCGCATCCTGTGCCGCGCGCGACTTCTCTCGAACGGATCGTCCGAAGTAGATGAGTGGCGCGATTATGAGCGGAATGACGCCAATCGCGATCGTCGACAGGCGCGGGCTGGTGACGAACATCATGCCGAGCGCGCCGGCACACAGAATAGAGTTTCTCAGAGCTACGGACGCAGACAGGCTGACTGCCGCTTTGATCTGGGTGGCGTCTGCGGCAAGGCGCGAGGCTATCTCTCCCGAGTGATTGGAATCGAAGAACCAAGCTGGAAGGCCAACGATGTGGTCGAAAACCTTGGAGCGAAGATCGGTCACGACCCGCTCACCGAGCGTGGTCACAAAGTAGTAGCGTAGCGCGCTTGCTACGGCCAATGCGACGGCCAGAGCCATTACCATGAGGAAGTATCTGTCGATGAACGCCCCGTCGGCCTGCCCGAAACCGTTGTCGATCATGCGACGAACGGCCATCGGCAAAGAGAGCGAAATCAACGCGGCACAGGTGAGCGCCAGCGCGGCGCAGATCGTCAGCCCGCCATGGTGTCGCAAGAAGGGAGCAAGCCGCACGAGGCTAGCCGCGGCCTGCTTCCGTGAGGGCGGTGCCTCGTTGCGTTGACGAGGCTGGTCCTTGAGGCTGGCAGTCTGTCGGTCGTGCTGAGCTATCATCAACGCCTTGATCTCCGGATAATGTGATGGTGCCCTTGTCCACCCGACGGATTGCGGCGTCTTTGATCACGATCAATTATCGGAAAGCGTTTTCGAGGCCGGACGCCCTGGGCTCAATCGATTGCCGAAATGAAGCGAGCGATCCGGGTTTCGGCCACCGACGGAGAACATGGCACCCCGTCCCGCATCTGCGGCTCGTCAGCACTGCGCTTAACTCTTCGTAAGGAAATGAGCCCTATTTATGGGATATGTATCCGCGAGGGCGTACGGAAGAACCTCGCGTCAAGGACCGGAATTGGTAGAATCGTCGGCGTCTTCTGCAGCGCGTGTAGCCTCCCTGGTGGAGGCGCTGATCAGTGCCGGATGCGATATGTGGTCCGTCGGTACGGGCTACTTTATGGGAGAGCCGCGTGAGGAACCCGCGGCAACCCGTGCTCAGGAAATTCTGCGTGAATTTGGTCCGAGGGACCACTTGAAGACCGAAATCTCAAATCACCTGCGGGCAATCGGTCGCGACATCGCCCGCGACTTCGCCTTGGACCAGATCTAAGCCGACTAGGCCACCTGCCGCGCGAGCGCGCAGCGCGACCAGAGCGAATGCAGGGCGTCGACGAGATGCTCGATGTCGGCATCGCTGTGCAGCGGCGTCGGGGTGATGCGCAGCCGCTCGGTCTTCTTCGGCACGGTGGGATAGTTGATCGGCTGCACGTAGACACCGCAATTGTCGATGAGCAGATCGGAGATCCACTTGCACTTGGCGGCATCGCCGACCATGACCGGGACAATATGGCTCGGGTTCGGCATATGCGGAATGCCGC
>NZ_LOKZ01000003.1 GCF_002211365.1 Rhizobium sp. R711
ATGCCAACAAGGGCAAATACGATCTTGCGATGATCGCGAAGTCACGCTCCGACTACTGGGCCGATCTCGACCGGGCGATCGAGACCGAGCGGACGCTGCATGGTCAGAAGCCGTTGAAGGAAGAAGAGCGCGAGCCGCAGGTGAAGGCCTGCGAAGACCCATTGTGCGGCGACCATTTGTCGACCGCGGAGACAACCCTGCTCCCGGCACAGGACAGCTCTGAACAACATCGCCACTGAGGGCCGAACAACCATTCAATTTGCGCCGCGTTGCCTGTCCCGCAACCCGGAAAGGATGCTGAATGGCCAGACCCGCTTGACTAACCGAATGCGATTAGACAAACCCGCCGAAAATATCGACGAGTTTGTCAGCGGTCTGAGCCGGGCTTCAGCCCGGCTTTTTTGTTTCTGCAATGGGCCGTGTAGCGGCCTATTTGGGGAAGTCGGTCGAGACGGCGAGCTCACGCCATGCGCCCAGTTCCTTCGCGACATGCGCATTCTTTGCCTCGATGACCGCCACGGTGTCGCTCCCGAACGGCATGCGTAGCGGCGGATTTTCTGAATGCGCCAGAGTGACCATCGCCTTCGCAAGGCGGGCAGGGTCGCCAGGCTGCTGGTGGTTATGGCCTGCGGCAAACTCGCGCATCGCGCCGACAGGTGTTTCCCGATAGTCGGCAATCGAACTCGGGCTGACAGCGAGCGAGCTCTCGTCCAGAAAGTCGGTGCGGAAGAAGCCGGGCTCGACGACCGTGACCTTGATACCGAGCGGAGCCACTTCGGCCGCGAGAGCTTCGGAGATGCCTTCAACCGCAAATTTGGTCGAGCAATAGATGCCCCAGCCGGCATGTGACGCGTAGCCGCCGATGGACGAGATATTGAGAACGTGCCCCGATCGCTGGCGGCGCATATGCGGCAGCACAGCACGGGCGACCTTCAGCAGGCCGAAGACGTTTGTTGAATAGAGCTTCTCGATCTCTTCGGTGGTCGCTTCCTCTACGGCGCCGAGCAAACCGAAGCCGGCATTGTTCAGCAGCACGTCGATCCTGCCGAAGCGCTTGACGGCTGCTTCCGCTGCCTTGTGCGCAGAGGCTTCGTCGGTCACGTCAAGCGACACAGCGAGCAGGTTGGGATTGCCGAACTTCTCCTCAAGGCCCTTCGGGTTACGTGCGGTCGCGACGACGGCATCGCCGGCATTGAGGGCTTCCTGAGTAATGAGGGCACCGAAACCACGCGAAGCCCCTGTGATGAACCAAACACGCATGACGATCTCCTTTGTCCGTTGCGCTGCGATTTGCTTACGGAGTGAAGGTAGCGTATTGGCATAGCTGAGAGAATTTACGCTGTGTTTCATAGCTTGCTGAGAAAAATTCATCAATGAAGCGTGTGCGCTCGACCGATCTCGCGATCTTTCTGGCGATCGCCAGCCACCGAAGCTTCCGGAAGGCGTCGGTCGAACTGGGCGTCACGGCGTCTGCCCTCAGCCACGCGCTGCGGGCGCTCGAGGAGCGGCTAGCGGTCCGCCTGGTCAACCGGACGACCCGCGGTGTGGCCTTGACCGAGGCCGGCGAGCGACTCTTCGATCGCATCCGCCCCGCATTTCTCGATATCGATGCAGCACTCGACGATCTCAACAGCTTCCGCGGCCAGCCCCACGGCAAGCTGCGCATCAATGCAGCGCGGGCCTCCACCAAGCTTGTTTTGTTGCCGATCGTCTCTCGTTTCCTGAAAGCCTATCCCTCAGTCGAGGTCGAGCTCGTCGTCGATGATGCGCTGGTCGACATGGTGTCATCCGGCTTCGATGCCGGCGTGCGGTTCGGCGAGAGCATCGCGGCCGACATGATCGCGGTGCCGATCGGCCCGCGCCACCGTTTTGCGGTGGTTGCTGCGCCGAGCTATTTCGAGGGCAGGAGCCGCCCGGTGACGCCGCATGATCTGCGCAACCACGAATGCGTGCGCTACCGCTTTGCCGGCGGCTCCTTCTATCGATGGGAGTTCGAGCGCGGCGGCATAGAACTGGAGATCGATGTCGGCGGCCCCCTGACCTTGGGCGATCAGGACATCATTCTAGATGCCGTGATGCACGGCTGCGGTCTCGGGTATCTCTTCGAAGAGCAGGTGCAGATAGCGATCGCAGAGGGCAGGCTGGTCCGCGTGCTGGAAGACTGGTGCCCCTTCTATCCGGGCTTCTTCCTCTACTATCCGAGCCGTCGGCAATTGCCGACGGCGCTGCGAGCCTTCATCGATTTCGTCAAGACCGACAAAGTTCAGCCTCAGGCCTGAGGCTTCAATTCGCTATAGGCAGCAAACTTCTTCTCGAATTCACGAGCCCAGCCGATGAGTTCGGAATGGTCGGCTTCCCACTGTCCCTTGAAGCGCAGGTCGAGGTAGCCGAGCGTGGCGGCAAGCGCGAAGTGGCCGCCGTGCAGCCGTTTGCCGATCTTCGGCAGGTGCACACTGAGATGGTTCAAGCCGCTGACGGCCTTCTTCCACTGCCGGTCGATCCACGGCTGGTGGACCTTTTCCTCGTCGCGGAAGCGCCGTTCGTAGACGATCGCCAGCAGGCAATCGCAGATGCCGTCGCATAGCGCTTCGAGAATTTCGGCCTCCGTCCGCTTGCCGTTCTTGGCTGGGTAAAGCTTCTTGCCTTTCAGCCGGTCGAAATAGTGCATGATTGCGACACTGTCGAAAATCGAGTGGCCGTCATCCGTCAGCAAGGTCGGGATTTTGCCAAGCGGATTGTTGTCGACGAGAACAGCCGGGCCGGCATTGGTGTCCACGCGGATCTCGATCGCATCGAGTTCCAGATAGCGTGCGGCCATGCGAACCTTGCTGGAGTAGGGTGATGTCGGCGCGCAAAGGATCTTCATGGTCGCCTTTCAAATAATCGTGTTGCGGCGCGACTATTTCGCGCCGGCAAGAGTCGGTCAACTGTCCTTCGTCACCTTGTTCTCACCGCGCAACCAAAACGCCCGATGCGACGCATAGCGATCCTGCGCAAGGTGATCCTTGAGTGCGGGCAGCAAAGCGTGCAGCTCGTCCTTCAGCGTGAAGGGCGGGTTGACGATGATCAGACCGGAGCCGGTCAATCCGGTGATTCCCCGGTCGCTACGCACGCTGAGTTCCGCGCAGAGCATCTTCGGAATGTCGAGGTCCTGCAGCGCCTCATGGAATTCCTTGATCGGCGCTCCCTTCTTCAGTGGGTACCACAGACAGTAGGTGCCGCCGGGAAAGCGGCGATAGGCTCTTGCCAAACCGTCCACCAGGCGCTCGTATTCGCCATCCTCTTCGAACGGCGGATCGACGAGCACGATGCCACGCTTCTCCTTCGGCGGCAGGTGTGCGCCGAGCGAAAGCCAGCCGTTGAGTTCGGTGATCCGCACATGATGGTCGCCCTCGAACAGCCGATGGAGCCGCGCAAAATCCTCTGGATGCAATTCCATCGCGGAAAGCCTGTCCTGCTGACGAAACAGCATGCGTGCGAGCTTTGGCGAGCCAGGATAAAAGCGGATGCCGCCCTCCGGGTTCAACTCACGCACAGCGGAAAGGTAGGGCTCCAGCAACTCGGCGACCTGTGGACCGAGCTCTGTGTCCAGAAGTTTACCGATGCCTTCGCTCCATTCACCGGTCTTTTGCGCCTCTTCGGAGGAAAGGTCATAGAGCCCGATGCCGGCATGCGTGTCGAGCACGCGAAAAGCTGCATCCTTCTTCTGCATGTAGCGGATCAGTCGCGCCAGAACGGCGTGCTTGAGCACATCGGCAAAATTGCCCGCGTGGTAGATGTGGCGGTAGTTCATTTTCGCTGATGCCCGTGATGAATTCGGCTGATCGACGTCGTTTGTGACTTTTGGCTGGTTTCCGGTTCGAATATAGAAAAGCCATGAATATTGCGACCCCCATTGACGCCAAATCCGCCAAGTCGAATGTCAGGCTCGGTCATACCGCCTGTCCCCACGACTGCCCCTCCACCTGTGCGCTGGAGGTGGAGATCGGCGACGATGGCCGCATCGGCCGTGTCCGCGGCGCAAACGATCATAGCTACACCTCGGGCGTCATCTGCGCGAAGGTCGCGCGCTACGCCGAGCGGCTCTACCATCCGGACCGGCTGATGCACCCGCTGCGCCGAACAGGCGCGAAGGGGGCAGTGCAGTGGCAACAGATTTCCTGGGAAGAGGCACTGGATGAAATCGCCGAAGCTTTCGTCAAAGCGGAAGCGAGGGACGGCAGCGAAGCGATCTGGCCCTATTTCTACGCCGGCACCATGGGTTGGGTTCAGCGCGACTCGATCGAGCGCCTGCGCCACGCCAAGCGCTATTCCGGCTTCTTCTCGTCGATCTGTACCAATCCGGCCTGGACCGGCTTCACCATGGCGACCGGCACGTTGCGCGGACCCGATCCGCGCGAGATGGGACGCACCGATTGCGTGGTGATCTGGGGCACGAACGCGGTGTCCACGCAAGTCAACGTGATGACCCACGCGATCAAGTCTCGCAAGGAACGCGGCGCCAAGATCGTCGTGGTCGACATCTACGACAATCCGACCATGAAGCAGGCCGATATGGCGCTGATCGTCAAGCCGGGCACAGACGCGGCTCTCGCCTGCGCCGTCATGCACATCGCCTTCCGCGACGGCTATGCCGATCGCGACTATATGGCAAAGTATGCCGACGATCCCGCCGGCCTTGAAGCGCATCTGAAGACGAAGACGCCCGAGTGGGCGTCCGCTATCACCGGCCTTTCTGCCGACGAGATCGAAGCCTTCGCGCGCCTCGTCGGCACGACGAAGAAGACCTACTTCCGCCTCGGCTACGGCTTTACCCGCCAGCGCAACGGCGCGGTTGCCATGCATGCGGCCGCCTCCATCGCGACAGTGCTCGGCTCCTGGCAATACGAAGGCGGCGGTGCCTTCCACTCGAACAGCGATATCTTCCGCATGAACAATGGTGAACTGACCGGCAAGTCGATGAAGGATGCGGATATCCGCATGATCGACCAGTCGCAGATCGGCCGCGCGCTGACTGGCGATGCGGTGGCGCTCCGCCATCGCGGCCCCGTGACGGCCATGCTCATCCAGAACACCAACCCGGTGAACATCGCCCCCGAACAGCGGTTGGTGAAGCGCGGCTTTGCCCGCGACGACCTCTTTGTCGCCGTGCATGAGCAGTTCATGACGGAAACGGCCGAGATGGCCGACATCGTCATTCCGGCGACGATGTTCATTGAGCATGACGACATCTATCGCGCCGGCGGCCAGAACCACATTCTGCTCGGCCCCAAGCTGGTCGAACCGCCGGCGACCGTGCGGACGAACTTGTTCGTCATCGAAGAACTGGCCAAGCGCCTCGGTGTTGCCGATCGTCCTGGCTTCGGCTTCACGGCGCGCGAAATGATCGATCGGGTTCTCGAGGCCAGCGACCTGCCGGGATATGATTATTTCCTCGAACACAAATGGTTCGATCGCCAGCCGGATTTTGATGATGCGCATTTCCTCAAGGGTTTCGCGCATCCTGATGGCAAGTTCCATTTCCGGCCGGACTGGGTTGACGGTCCCGCGCCGAACAAGCCGCCGGCAGCCATCGGGGCTCTCGGCCCACACGAGCAGCTACCTGCGTTCCCGGATCAGGTCGATGTCATCGAGCTTGCCGATACCGAACATCCATTCCGCCTGGCAACGTCGCCGGCCCGCAACTTCCTGAATTCGAGCTTCTCGGAAACGAAGACCTCACGCCAGAAAGAAGGACGGCCGGAGCTGATGATGAACCTGTTCGATGCCGTTGCTGATGGCATCGAACATGGCGACCTCGTGCGGATCGGAAACGACCGTGGCGACCTGCGGATCCATGTCCGAGTCACAGAAGAGGTCAAGCCGGGCGTGTTGATTGCCGAAGGCCTCTGGCCGAACAAGGCGCATGTCGACGGCGAAGGGATCAACGTGCTGACCGGCGCCGATCCGGTCGCGCCCTATGGCGGTGCGGCGGTTCACGACAACAAGGTCTGGCTGCGCAAGGATGTTGAATGACGAAGTTTGACAGGGCAAAAGCCGAGATCGTCGATGAAAAGACGCTGTCGAACGGCTGGACGCGCCTCAGCGGCTTCCAGATCGACTATACGGATTCCGACGGCGAGACGCATCGGCTGCGGCGCGAGGTCTACCATCGCACGCCAGCCGCGACGATCCTGCTTTATGATCCCAAGCGCGACACCGTTGTCCTCGTGCGGCAATTCCGGCTGCCGGTTTTCCTTCATGGCGAGCCGGCCTGGATCATCGAGGCACCGGCAGGACTGCTCGATGGCGATGCCCCGGAAGCGGCCATCCGCCGCGAAGCCGAGGAAGAAACCGGCTTTCGCGTCCGCGACGTTCGTTTCCTCTTCAAGGCGTACAGTTCGCCGGGCTCAAGCATGGAACTGTTGCACTTCTTCGCCGCCTCGATCGACACGACCGACCGCGTCTCTGATGGCGGCGGCCTTGCTCACGAGCATGAGGATATCGAGGTTCTGGAGGTCTCGCTGGACAAGGCGGTGGCGATGATCGAGCACGGCGAGATCATCGACTTGAAGACAATTACGCTTCTGCAATGGGCGGCAATGAACCGCGGCGCATTGCGCTAGAGCACCGGCCAATTTGCGAGGCCGTCGTTCACACCGATGTCATGAATCAGCGCTATGCGCTCCGCCTTGTCATAAATACCTGTCTGGAGAAGACCGATGTGGCTCAGCAATTTTACGCTTGTCCTTCCAGATGAGGTTGTGAGCCACGGCTCGGTGCGTGTCGAGGACGGCGTCATCGCTGAAATCAGGCCCGAGCCGGTCGCCAACGCTGCGATCGATGGCGGCGGGCGCCTGCTGATGCCGGGCTTCGTGGACCTTCACGGCGACATGGTGGAGCGCGAGATCGCGCCACGCCCGAATGCGCCGATGCCGATCGATTTCAGCATCCACGAACTGGACAAGAAGCTGGCTGCCGCAGGCGTCACGACCGCATTCGCCGCCGTCTCCTTCGCGACGGAAAGCGTCTACGGTCATGTCCGCTCACTCGAGACGACGTCGGCCGTGATCGAAAGCATCAACCGGCTGAAGAATAACCTGCTGATCGATCACCGCGTTCACGCGCGCTACGAGATCACCAATCTCGGTGCTGCGCCGGCACTGGAAAAGCTGCTCGATGCCGGCCATGTCGACATGGTCTCGCTGACGGATCACACACCGGGGCAGGGGCAGTACAACAACATCGAGAGCTACATCCTGAGCATTGCCGAGCGCCGCGCCATTTCCGAGGAGATGGCCGCCGAGATGGTCGCCAAGCGTATCGAGATGCGCAACAATCCGGAGATCGAGATCAAGCTGAAGCAGGTCGTCGATCTTGCCCTGAAGCACAAGCTGTCGCTCGCCTCCCACGATGACGACAGCGCCGAAAAAGTCGCGCAAATGCACGATCTCGGTGTCACGATCAGCGAATTTCCAGTGACGCTTCCGGCAGCGGAAGAAGCGCGGTGTCGCGGTCTCTGGACGCTGATGGGCGCTCCGAACGCGCTGCGCGGCCAGTCGATGTCCGGAAATCTCAGCGCACTGGATGCCGCTGCCGCCGGCCTTCTGACCGTCATCGCTGCCGACTATCATCCCGCGGCCTTCGTGCCCGGCATCTTCAAGATCGCCGACCGGACGAGCCTGCCTTACGCTGTCGCCATGGCGACCCGCAATGCGGCGCGCTCGGCTGGCCTGCTGGATCGTGGTGAAATTGCCGTTGGGCAGCAGGCCGATCTGGTTGTCATCGAAGCCGGCGACGTGCACCGAATCCGAGCCACGTTCCGCAAGGGCCTTTTCGTCTACAGCGACGGCACGCTGCATCAGCCTCGGGCGCTTGCCGCCTGAGGCCAAGAGCATGTCCCCGAAAGCGGGAGCCGGTTTCGGGACAAGGACATGCGTGAAAACAAAGAACTAGAGCAGGGCGGAATCCGAAAGATCGCGCCGTGCTTTAGGCGCCTTCGCCGATCAGCGAGATAACGCTGCTACGTTCGGCCGGCGCCGCTGCAGCGTCCGTGCTGACAGCCTTGCCGCCCTCCATTTTCACCTTGCCTTGGGCAAAGAGCCGCAGCGCTTGCGGGTAAAGCTGATGCTCGACGGTAAGCACACGTGCGGCGAGGCTGTCAGCATTGTCGCTGGAAAGGACCGGAACGGCGGCCTGGCCGATAACCGGTCCCTCGTCCATGCCTTCGGTGACGAAGTGCACCGTGCAGCCGGCGATCCGCATCCCGGCGTCGATCGCGCGCTGATGGGTGTGCAGGCCGGGAAAGAGCGGCAGCAGGGAGGGATGGATGTTGATCATCCTGCCTTCGTAGCGCTGGATGAAGGTGCTGCTCAGCAGCCGCATGTAGCCTGCAAGGCAAAGAATGTCGGGAGAAAGCTCATCGAGTGCGGCAAAGATTGCTTCCTCGTGCGCTTCCTTGCTCGCATAGTCCTTGCGCACGAAGGCAAATGTCGGGATGCCTTCCGCCGCCGCTTTGGCGAGCCCGCCGGCGTCGGCCTTGTCCGAGATGACGCCGACGATCTCCGCCGGATAGTCGCCAGCCTTGGCCGCGGCGACCAACGCCATCATGTTGGAACCGCCGCCGGAGATAAAGACGACGGCGCGTTTGCGCGGCGACGTCATATGGCGAGTGTACCCTTGTAGAGCGTGCCGGCTGCGCCCTCGGTGCGGGCGATCATCCGACCGAGCGTTACGACCGTCTCGCCTTCAGCTTCGAGCGCCGCGATGACGGTCGCGACATTCTCAGCCGAAACGACTGCGATCATGCCGATGCCGCAGTTGAAGGTGCGCAGCATTTCGTTGGCTTCAACGCCGCCCGTCTTGGAAAGCCAGGAGAAGACCGAGGGAACCTTGACGGCTGCAAGATCGATCTCGGCTGCGAGGTGCTTCGGCAGAACACGGGGAATGTTCTCCGGGAAGCCGCCGCCTGTGATGTGCGCCAGTGCCTTGATGGCCTTCGTTTCACGGATGGCCTTGAGGAGCGGCTTTACATAAATGCGCGTCGGCGTCAGCAGGGCTTCGCCGAGGCTCTTGCCTTCCTCGAACGGAGCCGGAGCATCCCAGGCGAAGCCGGAAATGCCGACGATCTTGCGCACCAGCGAAAAGCCGTTAGAGTGAACACCCGAGGAGGCAAGGCCAAGGATCACGTCGCCCTCGGCAATGTCGCCTGACGGCAGCAGTTGGCCGCGCTCGGCAGCGCCGACGGCAAAGCCGGCAAGGTCGTAGTCGCCGGAGGAGTACATGCCAGGCATCTCGGCGGTCTCACCGCCGATCAGTGCGCAGCCCGCGTCGCGGCAGCCGGCGGCAATGCCCTCGACGATCGCCGCGCCCTGGTCGGGATCGAGCTTGCCGGTAGCGAAGTAGTCGAGGAAGAACAGCGGCTCCGCGCCCTGGACGACCAGATCGTTGACGCACATGGCAACGAGATCGATGCCAACCGTGTCGTGATAATCGGCGTCGATGGCGATCTTCAGCTTGGTGCCGACGCCGTCATTGGCGGCAACGAGAACCGGGTCGGTGAAGCCTGCGGCCTTCAGGTCGAACAGGCCGCCGAAGCCACCGATCTCGCCGTCCGCTCCCGGGCGGCGCGTCGAGCGCACAGCGGGCTTGATCTTCTCCACCAGAAGGTTTCCTGCGTCGATGTCGACGCCTGCGTCGCTATAGGTCAGGCCGTTTTTTCCAGACTGGCTCATGCTGCTCTCCGATGGCTGTGCAGGGGCGGGAAATGTCACCGCCTCAATATGAGGGTCGCCATTGCATGACACGGGCCTACATGCAAGGGATTGCATGGAAAAAGCCCCAATTTCCCGCTCTTTTGACGCAGGTCCTCGGGATTTTTAGCGGCGGGGTTGACCATTCTCTCGGCCACATCCTATGTGCTCGAAAGGTTGCATCGCGGCGATGCAGAAAATCAAGACGGTCGATCAGCGGGGAATGTGATGCCGCAGCAGGTTAGCGGGGCAGGTCTGAAGCGCCAGGTCATCTTCTGGCTGATCGTGCTCGCCTTCTTTATTGGCTTCCTTTTCATCTTCAGCTCGATCTTGCTGCCGTTCCTTGCAGGTATGGCGCTGGCCTATTTCCTCGATCCGGTCGCGGACCGGCTGGAGCGCCTTGGGCTGACCCGCCTCATGGCCACGATCGTCATTCTGATCGCCTTCATCGTCGTGATCGTACTGGCCTTGATGATCCTGATACCTGTCTTGGCAAGCCAGTTCAGCGATTTTGCCGGTCGCCTGCCCGGCTACATCGATCAGTTGCAGACGTTCATTACAAAGTCGCAGAATTCCCTCCTGCCAGACTGGGTGAGGAACCAATTCGGGACGATCAAGAACAACTTCTCCGAGATCCTATCACAAGGATTCGGGCTGCTAACCGGGCTTTTCGGTCAGGTCTGGAGTTCCGGTCTTGCCGTCGTCAACCTGATCTCGCTGATGATCGTCACGCCCGTTGTGGCCTTCTACATGCTGCTTGATTGGGATCGCATGATCGCAAAGGTCGATCAGTACATTCCGCGCGACTATGTAGCCAATGTCCACCAGATCATGCGGGAAATCGATCAGGCGATCGCCGGTTTCATCCGCGGGCAGGGCTCGCTCTGCCTCATCCTGGGCATCTGGTATGCCGTTGGCCTGTCGCTGGTTGGCTTGAATTTCGGCCTGCTGATCGGTCTGTTCGCCGGCATGATCAGCTTCATTCCCTATGTGGGTTCGCTGGTGGGGCTCGTCCTCGCCGTCGGCGTTGCCATCGTCCAGTTCTGGCCCGATTACATCTGGGTCGGCGCGGTGCTCGCGGTATTCTTCAGTGGCCAGTTTATGGAAGGCAACATCCTGCAGCCGAAGCTGGTGGGCCATAGTGTCGGGCTGCATCCTGTTTGGTTGATGTTCGCGCTCTTTGCTTTCGGCGCGTTGTTCGGCTTTGTTGGCCTGCTGGTTGCCGTGCCGGCGGCTGCCGCCGTCGGCGTGCTTGTCCGTTTTGCGCTTTCACGCTACCTTCAGAGCGATCTTTATGCTGGCGGGTCGAAGAATGACCGGGTCGGCAAGACAAAAGCTGATCCCAAATGACTGATGTGAAAAACGCTGGTCCAAGGCGCAATGCCGTCGAACAGCTTCCCTTGGCCTTTTCGCATGATGCGGCAACCGGGCGCGATGATCTGTTGATCTCCGAGCGGCTGGCAGCGGCGGTCTCGATCGTCGATGCCTGGCCGCACTGGCCCTCGCCCGTCGTGATCCTCGCCGGTCCGGTAGGCTCGGGAAAATCGCATCTGGCCAATATCTGGAAAGATCACAGCGGCGCCGTCGATATCCATCCCAGGGCCGGCGCCAACGCGGCGGTGGATGCGGCCAACGGTCCGGTGCTGTTTGAGGACGTCGACCGGCTTGGCTTCGACGACAACGAGCTTTTCCATGTCATCAACAGCGTGCGGGAAAACGGTCACAGTCTACTGATGACCAGCCGCCTTTGGCCGATGTCCTGGCCCGTGGAACTGCCGGATTTGCGCTCGCGCCTGAAGGCGGCGACAGTCGTCGAGATCGGCGAACCGGACGAGGAATTGCTGTCACAGGTCATTGTCAAGCTGTTTGCCGACCGCCAGCTTTATATTGATGACAAACTGGTCCTCTATATCGTCAACCGGATGGAGCGGTCGCTCAACGCCGCCCAGACGATTGTGGACAGGCTCGATCGACTTGCCCTCTCTCGGGGAACGAAGATTACTCGAACTCTCGCCGCTGAAGTGTTGAATGAATTGGGCAATTCGGAGCCGGCGGATTGACTGTCACAGTTCTGTCGTGAAACTGATATAATTCGCTGGGCGAATGAAACGGGACAATCAGACCATGGATAGCGCAGTCGCGGAGCATCACGAATCTACTCCGGTAACCAACGAGACTGTGCCATCGCTGGAAGAACTGCTCGCCAGTCCCGAGCGTTTCATCAACCGCGAATTTTCATGGCTGCAGTTCAATCGCCGTGTTCTAGAGGAAACGCTGAACACCGAACATCCGCTGCTTGAGCGCGTTCGCTTCCTGTCGATCTCGGCCGCAAACCTCGACGAATTCTTCATGGTCCGCGTCGCCGGTCTTGAGGGGCAGGTGCGCCAGAATATCGTTGTGCGCGCTCCCGACGGCAAGACGCCTGCCGAACAACTCGACGCAATCCTTCAGGAAATCGACAATCTGCAGATGGAGCAGCAGGCGTCGCTTGCCGTGCTCCAGCAGTATCTCGCCAAGGAAGACATTCTAATTGTGCGCCCGGGCGCGCTCAGCGAGTCCGATCGGGCCTGGCTGGCGACTGAGTTTGAGCAGGCGATCTTCCCGGTTCTGACGCCGCTGTCTATCGATCCGGCGCATCCGTTCCCCTTCATTCCGAACCTCGGATTCTCGATCGGCCTGCAACTCGTCAACAAGAACGGTCGCGAGCCGATGACGGCGCTGCTGCGCCTGCCGCCGGCGCTTGATCGCTTCGTGCGCCTGCCGGACGATCGCAATACGATCCGCTACATCACGCTTGAGGACGTCGCGAATATCTTCATCCACCGGCTCTATCCAGGCTACGAGGTGCAGGGCTCGGGTACGTTCCGGATCATTCGCGACAGCGATATCGAAGTCGAGGAAGAAGCCGAAGACCTCGTGCGCTTTTTTGAAACGGCGCTGAAGCGACGGCGCCGTGGATCGGTGATCCGTATCGAGACCGATTCGGAGATGCCGGCTTCGCTGCGCCAGTTCGTCGTGCAGGCACTGAGCGTGCCGGAGAACCGCGTTGCGATCTTGCCAGGTTTGCTCGCCCTGAACACGCTGTCGGAGATCACGAAAGCGCCGCGCGAAGATCTCCGGTTTCCTCCTTACAATGCGCGATTTCCCGAGCGAGTCCGAGAGCATGCCGGGGACTGCCTTGCGGCAATCCGCGAAAAGGACATGGTGGTCCACCATCCTTACGAATCTTTCGACGTGGTGGTCCAGTTTCTGCTCCAGGCTGCGCGTGATCCTGACGTCTTGGCGATAAAGCAGACGCTCTATCGCACCTCGAACGACAGCCCGATCGTCCGCGCATTGATCGACGCGGCCGAGTCCGGAAAATCCGTCACGGCGCTGGTGGAGCTGAAGGCCCGTTTCGATGAAGAAGCGAATATCCGCTGGGCGCGCGATCTTGAACGCGCTGGCGTGCAGGTGGTCTTCGGTTTCATCGAACTGAAGACGCATTCGAAGATGTCGATGGTCGTGCGCCGCGAGGAAGGCAAGCTGCGCACCTATTGCCATCTCGGCACCGGCAACTACCATCCGATCACCGCCAAGATATACACCGACTTGTCGTTCTTCACCTGCAATCCGGTGATCGCTCACGACATGGCGAACATCTTCAATTTCATCACTGGCTACGGCGAGCCGGAGGAGAGCATGAAGCTCGCCGTGTCGCCCTACACGCTGCGTTCACGCATCCTTCGTCACATCGATGAAGAGATCAGGCATGCCAAGAACGGCGCGCCGGCCGCAATCTGGATGAAGATGAATTCGCTGGTCGATCCAGAGATCATCGACGCGCTCTATACGGCGAGCCACGCTGGTGTTGAGATCGATCTCGTGATCCGGGGTATCTGCTGCCTGCGCCCGCAGGTGCCAGGCCTGTCCGACAATATCCGTGTGAAGTCGATCGTCGGTCGCTTCCTGGAGCACAGCCGCATCTTCTGCTTCGGCAATGGTCACGGGCTGCCATCAGACAAGGCGTTGGTTTATATCGGTTCGGCCGATATGATGCCGCGCAACCTCGATCGCCGTGTGGAAACGTTGGTCCCACTGACCAATCCGACGGTCCACGAGCAGGTCCTCTCGCAGATTATGCTCGGCAATATCATTGACAATCAGCAAAGCTACGAGATATTGCCCGACGGTACGTCCAGGCGCATGGAGGTGCGCAAGGGCGAGGAGCCGTTCAACGCGCAACAGTATTTCATGACCAACCCCAGCCTGTCCGGCCGTGGTGAAGCTCTGAAATCCAGTGCGCCCAAGCTGATCGCCGGCCTGCTTTCCGGCCGAAACAACAAGTAATAATGGACCTGCATGGTTGAATCAGAAGCCCAGGGGCGCCTTCCAGGGATTGCCCCGGTCTCCGTTGTCGATATCGGGTCGAACTCGATCCGTGTGGTCATCTATGAAGGCATGTCCCGTTCGCCGACGATCCTTTTCAACGAAAAGGTGTTGTGCGGGTTGGGCAAGGGCATCGCGCTGACCGGCAAGATGGATGAGGCGAGCGTCGAGCGTGCTCTGGCCGCCTTGCATCGGTTCAAGGCGTTGTCCGATCAGGCGCGCGCCGCCACCATGTATGTTCTGGCGACGGCAGCCGCCCGCGAGGCATCCAACGGCCCCGACTTCATCCACCAGGCGGAGACCATTCTTCAGCGCAAGATTCGCGTTCTCTCCGGTGAGGAAGAGGCGAAGTTCTCCGCCCTCGGCATTGTCAGCGGTTTCTATGAGCCGGACGGTATCGCGGGCGATCTGGGCGGTGGCTCGCTTGAATTGATTGACATCAAGGGCAAGGAAATCGGCAACGGTGTAACCTTGCCGCTGGGGGGGCTTCGCCTGTCCGAATATGCAGGCGGCTCGATGGAGAAGGCCCGAACCTTCGCCCGCAAGCATGTGAAAACAAGTTCCAAGCTTCTGGCGAAGGGCGCGGGGCGTACCTTCTACGCCGTTGGCGGCACCTGGCGAAACATCGCCAAGCTGCACATGGAATTGACGCAGTATCCGCTGCACATGATGCAGGGTTACGAGGTTTCGCTCGAGGCGATGATGCAGTTCCTCGACCAGGTGGAGATCGCCAGGGACTCGAGAGATCCTGCATGGTTGGCCGTCTCGAAGCATCGCCGCGCGTTGCTTCCCTTCGGCGCGGTTGCCATGAAGGAAGTCCTGAGTGCGATGAGCCCCTCTGTAATCTCGTTTTCGGGGCAGGGCGTGCGCGAAGGCTATCTCTATTCATTGCTTTCCGACAGCGAGCGCCGCAGCGATCCGCTTTTGGCCGCGGCGGGCGAGCTTGCCATTCTCCGCGCTCGTTCGCCGGAGCATGCCAGAGAACTTGCGGAGTGGACCGGTCGGATGATGCCTTATTTCGGCGTCGCCGAGACGAAGGAAGAGGCGCGCTATCGTCAGGCTGCATGCCTGCTCGCCGACATCAGTTGGCGCGCGCATCCGGACTATCGTGGCTTGCAGGCGCTGAACATCATTGCTCATTCGTCCTTCGTCGGCATCAGCCATCCCGGCCGCGCATTCATCGCGCTCACCAACTACTACCGGTTCGAAGGGCCTCACGATGACGGCGCGACGGGGCCGTTGGCTACGATCGCTACGCCGCAATATGTCGAGCGCGCCAAACTCCTCGGCGGAATGCTGCGGGTCGTCTACCTCTTCTCGGCGTCCATGCCGGGCGTGGTCCGCAACCTGAGTTTCCAGAAGTCGTCCAATCCCGATCTGGACCTGGAGTTCGTGGTTCCGGCGGAGTATCACGATTTTGCCGGCGAGCGTCTTGAGGGCCGTTTGCAACAGCTGTCCAGGCTAACCAACAAGCGCTTGGCGTTTCGCTTCGAGTAGCGCCTCGCGGTTGATCGAGGCACACCACCGAACAGTCCGACGACTTTGTTGATCGCTTACGGTGAGTTTCCACAGATTTCGGCCCTAAGTTGACGTATTGGCTTGGTATATTTGCCAGCCAACATCACGAGCGAAATTTGGGCGAGAGACATGATCACGGATATTGAAGACTTTTTCACGAAAGGATGCGGACGCTGCGAGCGGTTTGCCACACCGGACTGTTCGACGCGGCGATGGATTGACGGCCTAAACGAACTTCGCCGCATCTGTCGCGATGTGGGCCTCGTCGAGACGGTGAAGTGGGCGCATCCCTGTTACATGCATGGGAGCCGCAATATCGTGATAATCGGCGCCTTCCGCGGCGACTTTCGTCTGAGTTTCTTTAACGCCGCACTGTTGAAGGATCCCGAAGGCGTGCTTGAGAAGCAGGGGGCGAACACCCAACATCCCGACATGCTTCGCTTTGTGGAGAACGCACAGGTCGTAAAGATGGAGCCCGTTATCCGTTCCTACTTGAAGGAAGCGATGGGCTATGCAGAGGCTGGCATCAAGCCGCCGAAGGGGCAAGGCCAAGTAGACTTGCCTGACGAGTTGATCGAAGCCTTGGATTCCGACCCTGAACTCGCCGAGGCTTTTCATGATCTGACACCTGGCCGGCAGAAAAGCTACGTGATCAATCTCAACGGGGTGAAGAAGTCAGAAACGCGAACCACGCGGATCGCTAAATTCCGGGATCACATTCTCGCCGGAAAGGGCGCAACGGAGCGGTAGTTCGCGGTTTCGAACCCGTGGCCGGGCACTTCGACCAATTCTAGCGTGCGCCGCTCGTTTCTGGAAAGCCCCGCTCACTTCGAGCGGGACCTTCCCTGTGGGAGCGTAGCTCATTTCGCGTTCAGGAGTTCGCCGACTTCGAGCAGGCTGAACTCGTTGTTGTCGGCCTTGTCGACGGCACGGCCCGCCGAGAAGGGCAGGTTGTTGTCGTTGCCGACGACGATTTGGGTGGCGTCGACGCGGTCGACGTTCTCAATCGTCACGAACGGCATATCGTAGACGCCGTCCTTGCTGCCGGCCTTCTTCTTGTTGTCCGGGTCCTTGATGTTCAGGAGGTCGATGTAGCCGATCTTGCGGACAGCTTTGCCGACGTTGGCGTCGTTGAACTCGATCTTGTAGATGCGCTTGAGTTCAGCCGGAGCCTCGAAGCAATCGGGCTTCGGCTGCTTGGGATGACCGTCGACCGATTCCATCTTGCCGTCGTCCTGATAGAGCGCTCCTTCCAGCAGGCCATAGAGCTTACTGCCGTCCTTCGACATCGCGAGACCCTCGAAGCCGCCTGAGCGCTTCAGGTTGAAGACCGGCATCTTGGCGGTTGGATTTGCAGGAACGGAAAGCGTCGGATTGTCGGGTGACATAACCGGCTTGCCGTCGACCTTGGTTGAGATCACGTCGGTCAGGCGACCCTCGGTGTCGAACTTGAGCAGGTAGGGTCCAAATTCCTCGCCGAGCCAGAAGCCATCAGCGACAGGCTGCACGGATTCGATGTCGAAGTCCGCACCCGTCAGATAGCGTTTCTCTGCGCCCTCGAGCACGATCGGGAACGGAGCCTTCTTGTCGGGGTCGGAAAGGAAGAGGTTCTTGATGACCTCGAGCTTGCCCGTCTGCCAGTCGAACTTCACCTGATGCAGGAAGAGCATCGCGTCGCTGGAATTTGCCTTGGAACCAAAGCCGTTATCGGAGAGCGTCCAGAATGTGCCGTCCGGCATGGTCTTGATGCCGGAGAAGCCCTGGACAGCCTGGCCATCGAAGGGAAGCTTCAGGTCGGTGACGCGTGCACCGTCCTTGCCGGGAACACTGCCGAGTGCTTCGGTGCGCTTGCGGTCAGCCGTGGTGAATTTGCCGGAATGCTTGAGGAATTCAGGCGCATCGGCCGGAGCCGCGACCACCGTGTTGGCCGGCAGAATGGCCTGGCCTGCGAGTTTAGCTGGAAATTCCTGCTGGTCGGCGACCGCCGAACCAGCGATCAAAAGAAGAAATGAAACAGAAGCGAGAAGAGTATTTTTCATCGAAACCCCCGAGGATTGGAATGCGGGTCTCGATTAGCAAGGCTTTCATGTCGGCGCGTTGACGCTTGCATGAAGCTTTGGTGACGCCTTGCGGTTGTCCGCCTTGACGAGAGCAATGACGCCAAGGCTCTGACCACGACCCTTAACGGCGTGGTTTCCAAGATCCTCTGCCGAGACCCTCTCGGGCATCTTGATCCGCTGGGCGAGGTCGCTTGAAATGAGCACCGATCGATTCAGCGTCTTGCAGAGCGATTCAAGCCGGGATGCCGTGTTCACGGTGTCGCCGAAGTAGGTGATCTTGTGGTGGTCGACGCCGATTTCGGCCGTGATAACCGTACCCCCGTGCAATGCGGCGCGCAGGCGAGGGACCTGACCGTATGTTTTCAACCAGCTCTCGGCATCTGCCTCAATCCCGCTGATAATGTCGAAGATGCAGTTCACACATCGCGCGAACTTGATCCCGCGCTCCAATGGCCAGCTGATAATCGCGGCGTCGCCCACGTAGTCATCGATGGTACCCTTGTATTTCCTGACGGGCTCGGCGAACGAGGCAAACAAGGAACTCAGCATCTGTTGCGCCCGGAGATCGCCGTGCTTCTCAGCAAAAGCGGTCGAATCCACCAGATCGATGAAGAGGAAGACGCGCTCCTCGCTGATCGGCTTCCGGTAGCGACTGAAAAGCATGCTCGCGAAGATGTCACGACCCAGTAGTTCTCGGATGCGCAGCACGAAGATGATAAGCGCACACACGGCGAGCGCGTAGAGAAAGGCATCGAAGGGCAGGATAACGGCATTGACCCACGATGCCGGACTGAAGAGGCCGAGCCACCACATCGAGAGACCGGCAACTGCAAATCCAACACTCATCAGGATTTCGTAGACGAAGATCTCAGCGAGGAAGAAGGTCACCGTCGGTAGCGCCTGCATGCGTCGGTAGAGACCCCGCAGGATCACCTTGCGTTCGAAAGCGATGATCGGCATGCCGATGAACAATGCAAAGGTTGCGCCAACGAAGGGATGGCCGCCGTAGAAGCGCATGTCATAGAGAACGCCGCTCGCGGCTATGACAAGCGCGATCAACAGCCAGTTCTGGACTGGAGATATTTCCCTCATGTAGTCCTTTTCGCGGTGGCGCGTTGTCCGCATACCTACGGCATATAGGAAGCGTCGAGCGTTTCCGAAAGGCGCGCTAAGTCGGTTTTTCCCTAGATCGAAGCGATCTGGATATGACTTTGCGCGCAAAAAGGTCAGCTTGATGGCGCTTAGAGCGCCACCGTCTCGACCTTCTTGCCGACGAAGCGGAGAGCAACCTGGCCTTGAATGAGCTGCAGTGCCGGCTCGCCGAAGAGTTCCCGCCGCCAGCCATGCAGCGCTGCGACTTCTGCCTTCTCGCCCTCCGACGCGATCTTGTCGAGATCTTCGCTGTTGGCGATCACCTTCGGTGCAACGCCATGCTTTTCCGAGATCAGCTTCAACAAGACCTTCAGCAGCTCGGCGGCAGCGGCAGCACCTTCCGGCGGCTGCGTCTGCCGTGGAGCGTGCGGCATCTCGGCCTTCGGCAAGGCGAGTGCGGCATTGACCGCTTCGACGACGGCGATACCGGCTGCCGATCGCTCCCACCCCTTGGGGATCGTTCTCAGGCGGCCGAGCGCTTCGGCGTCCTTGGGCTGCTGCTGGGCGATCTCATAGATCGCGTCGTCCTTGAGCACGCGCGAGCGCGGCACGTTGCGGGAGCGGGCCTCGCGCTCGCGCCAGGCAGCCACATATTTGAGAATGGCGAGTTCCTGCGGCTTGCGCAGGCGCATTTTCAGCCGCTGCCAGGCATCGTCGGGATGCATATCGTAGGTCTCGCGGGCCTCGAGGATATCCATCTCTTCCCGAAGCCAGGACGAGCGGCCTTCACGCTCGAGTTCGGCCTTGAGGTAGAGGTATACGTCCCGCAGATGCGTCACGTCGGCGAGCGCGTAATCCAGCTGTTTTTCCGAAAGCGGCCGGCGGCTCCAGTCGGTGAAGCGCGAGGACTTGTCGATCTGGACGCCCTTGGTGCGGCTGACGAGCTGATCGTAGGAGACGGAGTCGCCGAAGCCGCAGACCATCGCGGCGACCTGCGTGTCGAAGATCGGATGCGGGATGAGGCCGCCGCGGTTGTAGATGATCTCGATATCCTGGCGCGCGGCATGAAAGACTTTGAGGACGGCAGAATTGGCCATCAGTTCGAAGAATGGCTTGAGGTCGAGACCCTTCGCCAACGGATCGACCAGCACGTCCGTCGTCGGACTTGCCATCTGGATCAAGCAAAGTTCCGGCCAGAAGGTTGTCTCTCGGAGAAACTCGGTGTCGATGGTAATGAATTCTGACTTGGCCAGCTCTTTGCAGGCCGCCTCCAAATCGGCGGTTGTTTCGATCATCTCAATTCATTCGCAGGATAAACATAGTTGAACCTTCCTTCTCCTTTCGGCCGGATATGTCAACTAGAACCCGTAAATAGCCGTCAAACAACTCTGACATAACTGGTCATGCCAGTCTTTTGATGCTCGATGATGTGGCAATGCAGCACCCAGTCGCCGGGATTGTCGGCCACGAAGGCGAGTTGC
Source organism: Rhizobium sp. R711 (assembly GCF_002211365.1). Taxonomy (GTDB): domain Bacteria; phylum Pseudomonadota; class Alphaproteobacteria; order Rhizobiales; family Rhizobiaceae; genus Rhizobium. Next base: position 20,251 of record NZ_LOKZ01000003.1, read on the forward strand.
ACCTTTTCGTCGGGTTGGACGAGATAGGTGTCGCTGACGAGTGGCATGACCTCCCGCGTCGATGACGAGATTACAGTGAAGCTCATCCCGTGCAGATGGATAGGGTGCGTGTGCGGTGTCACGTTTTCGAGTTGCAGGATGTAGCTCTTGCCGAGCTTCAACTCGGCCAGCGGCGCGGTCGGGTCCGGCGTGTCGCCCGGCCACGGCACCTTGTTGATGGCCCAAAAGCTATAGCCGAGGGTGCCACAGATACTGTCGACAGACGCGCTTTCGGCCGTCGCGCTGAGAATGAGCGGGATCTTCTGTGCCGAAGAAAGATCGGCCTTGGCGACCGGGTTTTCGCCAAGCGCGGCGAGGTCGCCGACATTGCGCTTCAACGACGCTCCGACCGCTTTGAGCCTGGCGATTGTCTTCGGTGTCGTGCCCCTGATGTCTTCGAGCGTGGCAACAGCGCCTTCGCTGTCCGGCATCCGCACGGCAAGATCGAGGCGCTGACCGGGGCCGATCAGCAGCAGATCGAGCGGAAAGCGTTTCGCTACGGGATTGCCGTCGATCGCAATGACCGTCGCGTCGGCCCCTTCGATCTTCAGCGAGAAGATGCGGGTGACGTCGGTCACCACGATCCGCAGCCGGATGAGACCGCCAGCCGGCGCATCATATTGTGGCTCTTGATGCCAGTTGGCCGTCCTGACGGTTCCATAGGTGCCCGTCTTCGCCGCGTCGCGCGGCCGGAAAGGCGCAATGAACTGGCCGTCGGCGCCGAGGCGCCAGTCGCGCAGATTGAGCACCACCTCGGCGTCGAATGTCGGATCATCAGGATCCTCGACCACGAGTACGCCTGTCATACCATGACCCATCTGCGTCAGCGTGTTGCAATGCGGGTGATACCAGAAGGTGCCGGCGTCCGGTGGCGTGAAGGCATAATCGAAGCTGTCGCCGGTATAGACGTAAGGCTGCGTTATGAACGGCACGCCGTCCATCTTGTTGGCGATTCTCAAGCCGTGCCAGTGGATCGTCGTCGGCTCGTCGAGCGTGTTTGTCAGTCGAGCCGCGTAGGGTTTGCCCTTGGTCATCCGTAGCACTGGCGGCATGCCACCATCGCCCCAAGTCATGATGTCTTTGGTGACGCCGGCATCGGTAAGACTGGCCGTGGTCTTCACCGCTTTCAGCACCTGCGCCTCTGGCGCCGCTTCAGCTAGCCCGAACTTTCCAGCGATCCCGATCCCGACGCCATAAGCGCCTGCTACAGCCGAGGCTTTCAGGAGATTGCGGCGAGTAAAAAGAGGCATGGCGAGACTCCGCGCGAACGATATGGCTTCTCTTTAAAGTTGACCGCAGGCTTCAGCAATACGGTACGAGGTTGCCAAACTGCCGCATGGCTTTTTCCGATGACACGGTTGCATGCTTGCCATAAAGCCTTCTCAACGTGCGTACCCTATGCGCCAACCCTTGACAAATCAGACCGTCCATGCGCTTTTCCGCCCGATTTTCTTGTCGGTACGGGAGAGCCATCAGAGCCCCTTGCTGCCGTCTTAAGCCAAATACCGGGAATTGAGATTATGCATCGCTATCGCAGCCACACATGTGCAGCCCTCCGCAAGTCGGATGTAGGCGCCAATGTCCGGATTTCCGGCTGGGTCCACCGCGTTCGTGACCATGGTGGCGTTCTGTTCATCGACCTGCGCGACCACTACGGCATCACCCAGGTCGTTGCCGATCCGGATTCTCCCGCCTTCAAGCAAGCCGAACTGGTTCGTGGCGAGTGGGTCATCCGCATCGATGGCCTCGTCAAGGCGCGCACGGAAGACACCGTCAACAAGAACATGGCGACCGGCGAGATCGAACTCTACGCGCAGGAGATCGAAGTGCTCTCCGCCGCCAAGGAGCTGCCGTTGCCCGTCTTCGGCGAGCCTGATTATCCGGAAGACGTTCGCCTGAAGTACCGCTTCCTCGATCTGCGCCGCGAAACGCTGCATAAGAATATCGTCAAGCGCACGCAGGTCATCTCCTCGATGCGCCGCGAGATGACGAATGTGGGCTTCACCGAATACACGACGCCGATCCTGACGGCCTCCTCGCCCGAAGGTGCGCGCGACTTCCTCGTGCCGTCACGTATCCATCCCGGCACCTTCTACGCGCTGCCGCAGGCGCCGCAGCAGTACAAGCAATTGCTGATGGTCGCCGGCTTCGATCGCTACTTCCAGATCGCTCCGTGCTTCCGCGACGAAGACCCGCGCGCCGATCGCTTGCCGGGCGAGTTCTACCAGCTCGACCTCGAAATGAGCTTCGTCACCCAGGAAGACATCTGGAACACCACGGGCCCTATGATGACGTCGATCTTCGAGGAATTCGCCGAGGGCAAGCCGGTCACCAAGGAATGGCCGCGTATCCCCTACGACGAGGCGATCCGCAAGTACGGTTCCGACAAGCCCGACCTGCGCAACCCGATCGTCATGGAAGCCGTCACCGATCACTTCGCCGGCTCCGGCTTCAAGGTCTTCGCAGGCATGATCGCCTCGAACCCGAAGGTCGAGATTTGGGCGATCCCGGCCAAGACCGGCGGTTCGCGCGCATTCTGCGACCGCATGAACGCCTGGGCTCAGAGCCAGGGCCAGCCGGGCCTCGGCTACATCTTCTGGAAGGAAGAAGAAGGCAAGATCGGCGGCTCCGGCCCGCTCGCGAAGAACATCGGCGAGGAGCGCACCGAGGCGATCCGCACGCAGCTCGGCCTTGATGTGGGCGATGCCTGCTTCTTCGTCGCCGGCGAGCCGTCCAAGTTCTACAAGTTCGCGGGCGAAGCCCGTAACCGCGCCGCCGACGAACTCAACCTCATCGACCGCGATCGCTTCGAGCTGTGCTGGATCGTCGACTTCCCGTTCTTCGAATACAACGAAGAAGAAAAGAAGATCGACTTCGCCCACAACCCGTTCTCGATGCCGCAGGGCGGCCTCGACGCGCTGACGAACCAGGATCCGCTAACGATCAAGGCTTACCAGTACGACGCGGTCTGCAACGGCTTCGAAATTGCTTCCGGCTCGATCCGTAACCAGTCGCCGGAAACCATGGTTGCTGCCTTCGAAAAGGTCGGCCTCAGCCAGCAGGACGTGGAAGATCGCTTCGGCGGCCTCTACCGCGCCTTTCAGTACGGCGCGCCTCCGCACGGCGGCGCGGCCTTCGGTATTGACCGCATTATCATGCTGCTCGTAGGCGCCAAGAACCTGCGCGAGATCTCGCTGTTCCCGATGAACCAGCAGGCGCAGGATCTGCTCATGGGTGCACCGACCCCGGCAACGCCGACGCAGTTGCGCGAACTGGCGATCCGCCCGATCCCGCCGGTCAAGAAGGACTGAGGCGGAGTACACGATTGAAAAAAAAAGCCCGGCTCCTGCCGGGCTTTTTTGTTTCTGGCTTCAAACCGCCGCATAGATCGTGTCGCGCAGATCCAACGTGAACTGCCCCCACATCCCCTCCAGTGCAGTATTCGTCAGCGCCACGACACTCAGTTTTTTTGTAGGATCGACAAACCAGCTGTGGCCGTAGGCGCCGCCCCAGCGGATCGTCCCCTTCGACCACGGCACCTGTGCGGCGACCGGATCGGTCACCACCGCCCAGCCGAAGCCGAATCCGACGCCGGGATCGAGAGGCTGGCGCACGCCGTTCGCCTGATCCGCCATCATGGTCTTGACCGTCTCGGGCGAGAGAAGCGGTGCGCCGCCCTTGCGGATCGTCTCCAGAACCGCCAGCACCTCGCCTGACGTTCCAGCCATGCCGGCGCCGCCGGAATGATAGGAGTTCGGATCGAAGATGCGTTCCGGCGCGAAACGCACGAAGCCGGTCAGCGCCCGAACGGAGGCTTCCTTGCCCATCCGCTCCGGCTCCGGCGAGGCACTCATATAGGCGGCGGCCAGCCGATCCCGGTCGCGCACCGCAAAGGCGGTGTCAGCCAGGCCGAGCGGCTCGGTCACCAGTCTTGCCACCGCGTCGCCGAGCGAACTGCCAGTCTCCTTTTCGATGACGCCCCCGATGACATCGATGGCGAGCGAATATTGCCAACTCGAACCGGGCGCGAAGAGAAGAGGGGCGCTCGCAAGCCGCTTCAGGTTTTCGGCAATGGGCAAGCCGGGCTGATCGAGGCCGTCGGAAATGCCGGCCCGGGCGTAGGGGCCGTCTTCCTCGGTGAAGCCATAGCCAAGACCGGATGTATGGGTGAGCAGATGCCGGATGGCGATGACCGGTTCCGTGCCGTCTGCAAGACGCGGGCGGAAATCCGGCAGCCATTTCGTCACGGGATCGTCGAGGCCGATGCGGCCTTCCTCGACAAGCCGCATGGCGGCGATCGTGGCGATCGGCTTGGTGATCGAGGCGAGCCGGAAGATCGTGTCCTCGGCCATGGCCTGTCCCTTTTCGCGGTCGGCGAGGCCGGCGGTGCGGCTATAGACGAGATCGCCGTCTTGGGCGATCAGGACGACTGCACCGACGAGGCGCTTTGCGGCGATGGTGCGGTCGATCACCGCATCGAGCGCGTTCGCGAAGCCGGCTGTCTGCTGTGCATCCTGGGGTTCAAGGGGAAGACTCATCGGATCAAACCTCCTATAATCACAATGATCGTTCCTGAATAAACCGGTTCGGGAAATATTTCTAGAGTGACCATTGTGAAAAATAGTGACGACACGCAAGATAGTGGACAAAGAAAGCGCGGCCGCCCGCCGGCCTTCGATCGCGAGACGGTTCTTTCCGCCGCGCGCGACGTCTTCTGGGAGCATGGCTACGACGGCAGCTCTATCGCCGACCTGACCGCTTCGATGGGGATCACGCCGCAAAGCCTCTACGCGGCTTTCCGCTCAAAGGCGGAGCTTTATCGCGAGGCGTTGAACCAGTACCGCCGCATGCCGCGGCCCAATCCCGGCAACCCGTTCGAGGAGAAGATCGATACGGTGTCTGCGTTTACGCGCTTTCTCGAGACGTCGGCTGCCCTATTCACCGCCCAGGAACATCCCAAGGGTTGCATGATCTCCACTGCGGTCCTGAATTGTGCTTCCGAGAACGAGGACATTGCGCACCACGTCTCGTCGCTGCGATTGCAGACGCTTGGGCTGTTTACCGCTCGCATCGAGCGCGGCATGAGAGAAGGAGATATCAGGCAGGATGCGAACGCCGGATCGCTTGCTCGCTTCCTCGGTGCGATCGTCCAGGGCATGTCGGTACAGGCGCGTGACGGTGCCACCACCGCGGAACTGCTTGAGATGGTCGAGCACGCAATGAGCGAGCTGCGCCGCTACGCCGCGTGATCACTTGCTCCAAATACAAAGAAACCCGGCGGGCAACTGCGCGCCGGGTTTCATATACTCAAGCTTGGCACATCAATCGTTGGCCGAAACCTTCACGCCAAGCACCTGCGGCAGCGTGTTCGGTGCACCCATCGCCGCGCCCATGATCATCGGGAACGGAACCGGTTTTGCCGGCGCGGCGGCAAGCGTCAGGCTCTTTGGGTTGTCGAGGAAGGTGTTGACGGCTGCCGATATGGCGTTCTGCAACTCCGGAATGTTGAGCTGAGCCAACATGATCGGTGTCATCGCCTTCAGTGAATCCGCCATCTGCTGGCCGGAAATGTTCTGCTGGCTGCCGGCGTAATCGAGCGCGCGTTTGGTGATGGAAGCGTCGTCGAAGCGGATCTGGGCGCTTTCGAACGACAACTGCTGCATCAGTCCGAGCATCGACAGGCCAAGAGCCTGCTGGGCCTCTTCCTTGTTCTGGTTTGCTTCAGCCTGCTTGGCGGCCTCCTGCAGCGACTTTATGAAGGGCATCGTGTAGCCGGAGATTTTGAAGGCAAGATTGAGCTTACCGATATTATTGAAGTCGAACGCAAATTCGGACACGTCGATCGTGCCCGGCGTCAAGTCCCAGGCGCCCTTCATCGTGATGTCGCCCTGGATGTGCTGGAGTGCGAGCTTGTCGATCGCTTCCTTGCTCTGTGCGTCGGTTGCCTTGCTGAGGTCGGCCTTGAGGCCCTTGAAAGCGCCATCGAAATCGAAGCCGGACTCATCTTCGCGAAGCGTCAGGTTCATGTCGCTTCCAGCGAGCGAGAACAGTTCGGCACCGTTCTGGACGACCCTCACCGGGCCGCTGTGGGCGCTTTCGTAGAGCAGCATGGAGTCGAGGCCCTCACCTTTTGGATCAGCCGGGATCGAGATGCCGCTGAGCGTCAGGTCGGTGGCCGTAAAAGTGGCGCCCTCGTTGGTGGCGCTGATGTTGGGGAAGGATGCCTCCTCGACATAGTAGCCGCCGTCGTCGTCTTCCTCGACGCCCGTCATGGTGATGTCGCCAATCGACACTGCTTCACCGCCGTTGGCCTTAAAGCTCGCTTTCTTCAGCGTTACCGTCGTGCCGTTGACATCGACGCCATCGGCGACGATCGTGCCGCCCTGCTGGCTATAGGCGGCATTGATCTTCTTAAGCAGATCCTGGCCGTCGAGCGCGAAGGCCGAGCCGGCGAGAGAAAGAAAGGTAGCGCCCGAAAGCATCAGCCCTGTCGTCCGGTAAAAAGTCATTTGGGGTCCCCTGGTGGCGGTACTGAGCGGCGAATGAGAATTCGGCGCCGGTCTACTGTGGTTCGATCGCGGTTTATATTTGCGGATTTCTAAATTTGTGTTGAAGGGAAAACGAAAGAACGACCAAATTCAGGCAAAGTGTCTCAGGTCATTCTTTTCGTGTGTTCACAAGACTTCGTCCACAGCCGGAACGCCCGGAATCCTTGCCCAAAAGGGTCATCTCGGCTAGTCAGGACATATGGGACAAGAGATTTTGCCGCCCTCTGGCGGAGACGACGATAGTATCCTTCCGGTCGATCTGAAGGCGGCGCTCGAAGAGCGCTATCTTGCCTACGCGCTATCGACCATCATGCATCGCGCGCTTCCGGATGTGCGCGACGGCCTGAAGCCGGTCCACCGCCGCATTATTCACGCCATGAGCGAAATGGGCATTCGGCCGAATTCGGCCTTCAAGAAATGCGCCCGTATCGTCGGCGATGTCATCGGTAAGTTCCATCCGCATGGCGACCAGTCGGTCTATGACGCGCTCGTGCGTCTCGCCCAGGATTTCTCGCAGCGCTATCCCGTCGTCGACGGGCAGGGCAATTTCGGCAATATCGATGGCGACAGTGCCGCCGCCTACCGATACACAGAAGCGCGCATGACCGAGGTCGCGGGTCTCCTGCTCGATGGCATCGAACAGGATGCGGTCGATTTCCGGCCGACCTACAACGAGGAAGACGAAGAGCCGGTCGTCCTGCCGGGCGCTTTCCCGAACCTGCTTGCAAACGGTTCGTCCGGTATTGCAGTCGGCATGGCGACGTCCATTCCATCGCACAATGTCCACGAACTCTGCGACGCGGCGCTTCACCTCATCAAGCATCCCGATGCCTCCGTCGAAAAGTTGGTTGAATTCATTCCCGGCCCGGATTTCCCGACCGGCGGCATCATCATCGACAGCCGCGAGAGCATCATCGAGGCCTACAAGACCGGCCGCGGCGGCTTCCGGACTCGCGCCAAGTGGGAGACAGAGGATCTCGGCCGCGGCGGCTATCAGATCGTCGTTACCGAAATCCCGTTCCAGGTCCAGAAGTCCCGCCTGATCGAAAAGATCGCCGAGCTCCTGCTGGCACGCAAGCTGCCCTTGCTGGAGGATATTCGCGACGAGTCCGCCGAAGACGTCCGCGTCGTGCTGGTGCCGAAGAACCGGACGGTCGATCCGACGATCCTCATGGAATCCATGTTCAAGCTGACGGAGCTGGAAAGCCGCTTCCCGCTGAACATGAACGTTCTCTCCATGGGCCGCATCCCGCGCGTCATGGCGTTGAACGAGGTTCTGAAGGAGTGGCTCGACCACCGCCGCGAAGTTCTGCAGCGCCGTTCGCGCTTCCGTCTCGCCGCAATCGACCGCCGCTTGGAAATCCTCGGCGGCTTGCTGATCGCCTACCTCAATATCGATGAGGTCATTCGTATCATTCGCGAAGAGGATGAGCCGAAGCCGGTGATGATCGCGCGCTGGTCGCTGACCGACAACCAGGTCGAAGCGATCCTCAACATGCGCCTGCGGTCGTTGCGCAAACTCGAGGAGTTCGAGATCCGCACCGAGTTCGACGAACTCACCAAGGAGAAGGGCGAGATCGAGGCCCTGCTGGCATCCGAAGAAAAGCAGTGGCAGACCGTCGCCTGGGAAATCGGCGAGGTGAAGAAGAAGTTCGCGAAAGCGACCGAGCTCGGCCGCCGCCGCACCCAGTTCGCCGATGCACCCGAGGCCGACGAACAGGCCATCCAACAGGCGATGATCGAAAAGGAACCCATCACCGTCGTCGTCTCAGAAAAGGGCTGGATCCGTGCGCTGAAGGGCCACATCTCCGACACCGCATCCCTGACCTTCAAGGAAGGCGATGCACTGAAGGTGGCCTTCCCGGCGCAGACGACCGACAAGATCCTTATCATAACGACAGGCGGCAAGGCCTTCACCCTCGGGGGCGACAAGCTGCCCGGCGGCCGAGGTCACGGCGAACCGTTGCGCATCATGATTGACATGGAGAATGATCAGGACGTCTTGACCGCCTTCGTGCACGATCCGGCCCGCAAGCAGATGATCGTATCGACAGCTGGAAACGGCTTCGTCGTTGCCGAGGCCGACATGGTGGCCAATACCCGCAAGGGCAAGCAGATCATGAACGTCTCCATGCCTGACGAGACCAAACTGATCGTTCCCGTCAGCGGCGACCATGTGGCTGTCGTCGGCGAGAACCGCAAGCTGCTTGTCTTCCCGTTGATGCAGGTGTCGGAAATGGCGCGCGGCAAAGGTGTCCGCCTGCAGCGCTACAAGGATGGCGGCATTTCCGACGTACGCTGCTTCGCGATTGCCGACGGCCTCGTTTGGGAGGACAGTGCAGGCCGCACCTTTACCAAAAACAAGGATGAGCTTGCCGAATGGCTTGCCGATCGCGCCACGGCCGGTCGCACCGTTCCGAAGGGCTTCCCACGCAGCGGCAAGTTTGCCGGCTAAGCGAAAATAAATCCGGGCCTCGCTCTTGGCGGGCGAGGCAACTCCTCTATCTCTGTCCGGTAATCATAACATGGACAGGCATCATTCCGCGGGCGGACGGAATGACCGTGTATGGCGCTTTTTAAGAGCATCATGTCCGATCACGGAGGAATGTTGATGAGTGCTTGCAATACCATCACCCTGAACGTTGCGCATATATTCAATGCCTCGCCCTGCGCCGTTTATGACGCATGGCTGAACCCTCAGATTGCAAAACGCTTCCTTTTCACAAGCGACGAAGGCCGCGTTGTCCGCGCTGATATCGATCCGAAGGTTGGCGGGCATTTTCTCGTCATCGACCGGCGTCCAACAGGTGATGCAGTGCATTACGGCGTGTTTCTAGAGTTGCGTCGGCCGCGGCGGATGGTCTTCTGCTTCTCCGCCGCTGAGCATGATCACAATGCGGATCGAATCCAGATTGACATCGAATCGCTGGCCGAAGGCACGCGGCTGACGCTCTCGCATGAAATGTGCGCCGAATGGGGCCAGTTCGAAGAACAGACGCGACAGGGCTGGGTTCACGTGATGCAAGGCCTTGAACGCGAGCTTGAGGCGATGCAGGTCGTCAGTGTGCCAGAGATTGTTGCGCAGGCTTCGTCCGAACCATCCAAAGCGAGTGCCCCATAATCGCGCAGACCAGGATCGCGCCGCCGATGAGCGTCATCGTCGGTGGGGCTTCCGCGAAAATCAGCCATATCCAGATCGGAGCCAGGATGGTTTCGAGCAGATAGAACATGCCGACTTCCGGCGCTGACAGGTAGCGTGGCCCAGTTGCCAGGCACCAGAAGGCGATTGGCATCAGGATTGCCCCATTGAGGATGATCCAGGCTGGATGCTCGATAGTCAGTCCGGCGGGAAATGCCTTGGCAAAGCCAAGGATGGCGGGCAGGGTCGCGGCAAACAGCGGCACGAAGCCCATGTCGCGGCGTGATGCCCGCCCAACCGTGATAGCCGATGCGAGGATAAGGGCGCTGAGAAGCGCCATGGCATCGCCGAAGACATGGCCCCCGGCCAATCCATCATGCACGATCAAACCAACGCCGAATACCATCACGGCCATGGTCACGAACGTCGATAGCGAAGGCCGCTCACTGAGGAATATCCACGAGAGAAGCGCGCCGAACATCGGATTGAACGCGACGATGAAAACCACGTTGGCCGTTGCCGTGTTGAAGACGGCAAGCAGGAAGGTCAGCGTCGAGCAGCCGTAGAGCAGTCCTGTCGCAAGGCCATGCCTGCCGGGCACCGGCACCGGCCATTGTCCCTTGATGCTTCTGATGAGGCAAATCACCAGCAGTGCGACGGTGACCGTGGTAATGCTGCGCATACCAAGGATCGACCACATGTCTCCGTGCGCAAGGCGAACCAACGGAATGTCCATGGAAAGAGCCAGACCGCCGATCGCCGTCAGCAGCAGGCCTTTCCGATGATCGGAAAGAGAGGGAAGGGGCATTTAGTAGCGCGTGCTTTCGGGCAGTGCGGAGGGATCGAAACGTTCCCAGCCGCGCGAAGTCAGGTGCTCCTGCGGCTGGAAGCGAGTCTTGTAGTCCATTTTCCGCGACCCTTGAACCCAGTAGCCAAGGTAAACGTGCGGAAGGCCCAACGCCTTTGTCCGCCTGATATGGTCGAGGATCATGAATGTCCCAAGGGAGCGCCGATCCATGTCAGGATTGAAGTAAGAATAGACCATGGATAGGCCGTCGCTCATGGTATCGGTGAGAGCGGCTGCCACAAGTTCGCCCGTCGGACGCTCTTCCAGGCCCGCTCCTTCCTCCCGAAGCCGGTACTCGATGATCTTGGTGTTCACATGCGTATCCTCGACCATGATGGCATAGTCGAGCACCGTCATGTCGGACATTCCGCCCTGCTGGTGGCGAAAGTCGAGATACCGTCGGAATAGCGAATATTGCTCGCTGGAAGGTTGAGCGGGGAATTCCGTGGAGATGAGATCGTCGTTCGCCGCCAGCACGCGTTTCATGGATTTCGTGGGCAGGAATTCTTGCGCGAGGATACGCACCGAAATGCAGGCGCGGCAGGCTTCGCATGCCGGCCGATAGGCAATGTTCTGCGATCGGCGAAAGCCGCCTTGCGTCAGAATATCGTTCATCTCCGCTGCGCGCGGCCCGACGAGATGAGTGAAGACTTTCCGTTCCATCTCATGGGCCAGATAAGGGCACGCAGCCGGAGCAGTCAGGTAGAACTGCGGTGATGGCGTCGTCTGCGTATTCATCTGTTGCGGAGATTTCCTTTGGTTCGCTGCCTATATGACAGGATGACTTAAGAATGAAAAACGTCAACAGCGGGGCTGTTTTCGAACCCGATGTCGTGCGTCATACTTTGGGATATGGTGCCGGGAGACTCCCGGCAAAGATCAGAAGCAGCGTTTATTTTGGCTCGCCACGGCTCAAATCAGGCCGTGCGGACTGTGACGGTGCCGACGAGAAAATCGTGGATAAGCCGGCTGCGCTCGGTGAACAGGCCGACCAGCAGAATCAGCGGCGTCAGAACGGAGTTCAGGATCCAGAAAAGCGCGAGGTGAACGATGGCCGTCAAAAAATCCATTCGCTGCCCGTCGACTCGCATGATTGCAATCCCCATTGCCCGCATGCCGAGCGAGGCTTGATTGAAGCCGCCAACGGTGAAGCCAAAATAGAGGCCGGCGACGATCACGAACAATGCCGGATAAAGGAAGAATCCGAGCCCAAGCGTGACGATCGACAGGAAGAAGAGAATGACCGCTGCCGGAATGCAGAGCAGCAGAATGATCACGTAGTCGAGAATGAACGCGAAGACACGACGGCTCAGCGTGCCGCTATAGGCGCGCCAGTCGTCCGGTGCGGCATAAAGCGGGTTGGGAGTGAGCGTCATTGTTACGGTCTCCTTTCGAGAAGCGATGCCGCTGATATGGTATCGCTTCCCGCAAATGCAATATTCGCGCAGGGTCAGCGCTTGGCGAGAATTCTGGCCACTTCGACGGCAAAATAGGTGAGGACGCCATCGCAGCCAGCCCGCTTGAAGGAGAGCAGGGTTTCCAGCATGGCCCGTTCGCCGTCGATCCAGCCGTTCATCGCGGCAGCCTTGATCTGCGTGTATTCGCCTGACACCTGGTAGGCGAAGGTCGGTAGGCCGAAGGCCTCCTTCATGCGCCAGCATATATCGAGGTAGGGGAGCCCCGGCTTGACCATCAGCATGTCCGCGCCTTCCTCGACATCGAGCGCGGCGTCGCGGATCGCCTCGGTGCCGTTTGCTGGGTCGATGTAGTAGGTCTTCTTGTCACCCTTGAGCAGTCCACCCGTTGAGATCGCCTCGCGATAGGGGCCGTAGAAAGCCGAAGCGAACTTCGTCGCGTAGCTCATGATACCGACGTTCTGGTGCCCGGCGGCATCAAGCGCGCGACGGATGGCGCCAATTCGGCCATCCATCATTTCCGAAGGTGAAATGATATCCGAACCGGCGTCTGCCTGCATGACGGCTGCGCGGGCAACCTGATCAACGGTCTCGTCGTTGACGATCTCGCCTTGTCGCAGGATTCCATCGTGCCCGTGGCTCGTGAACGGATCCAGCGCGACATCGGTGATAACGCCGATATTCGGCACTGCCTTCTTGATTGCGATCGTCGCCTGATTGATCAGGTTGTTGGCCTCGAGACTGTTCGAGCCGGTTTCGTCGCGCAGTTCCATTTCGATGTTCGGAAAGGTCGCGATCGCAGGGATGCCAAGATCAGCCGCTTCTTTGGTGGCTTCGACGAGCTTATCCACACTCATGCGGTTGACGCCGGGCATCGCCGGTATCGGTTCGACGATGCCGGATCCGGGCACGACGAAAACCGGCCAGATGAGATCGTCGACCGTCAGGCGGTTTTCCTGGACGAGGCGCCGTGTCCAGTCGGCCTTCCGATTGCGGCGCATGCGCCGATGGCCAGTTATTTCGTCGACGAGATGGGTCTTATCCTGCATGGTCGTTCCAGCTTTCTGCCATTCCAATTATCGAAGCGCTCATTATCATGGCACGGACCAAATCCAAACCGGACGATTGGCCGCAATTGATGAGGCGCTGGCGAAGTCGCAACCGCAACCCTATTGTTCGAGACATGGACGCTGATTCCCCGACGATACCAAAACGGACGCTAACCAGCGTTCTCTTCATTCTGTTCCTGCGGCTTGTCGCCATTTCCTGCTTCTGGTTCGGATTGCAGTATTGGGCGATGCTCGTCGGCTATTCGCTGGTGGGGGCAGGGCGCTTCGATTTGCTCAGCCTTCCCTGGAAGGTCGCAAGCACCAGCCTTGCCGTTCTCTTCCCTGTCGCGTCTCTAGGCCTTTGGCTCGCCGTCTCCTGGGGGCCGGTTATCTGGGTGCTCGCGGCAGGCGGACAGATTATCATGCACGGCTTCGTGCCAGAGGTCTTTGGGGCCAATCGACTGATCGTTTTGCTGCATGTTGCGGTGGCCCTGGTCTATATGGGATTCCGCGCAGCCCTCTGGTACGAGAAGCGCAAGCGGCGCCAGCAGGTAAGCGTTGATTTACCCTGATACAACGCGGGGTTTCCGGTAAGGCACTGTTAAGCCTGCGGTTTAAGTAGAATTTTATTTGTATTCGATAGGGTCTGTCTCAAGGCGGGAAGAAAACCAACACCGCCAAACAAACAGTGAGGCAGTCATCATGAACACGAAAATCAAGCCGCAGACGGTATCGAACTTCCGTGACCAGCAGGAACAGGGCATCCGTGATCTTTACATGGAATCCCTTCATCTTGTTGAACGTCTTCACCGCCGTCTCCTCGACGTCATCAAGGATGAGTTCGACCGTCAGGGTCGCAGCGACGTCAACGCCGTCCAGGCGCTTCTTCTCTTCAACATCGGCAACTCCGAGCTGACCGCCGGCGAACTTCGCTCCCGCGGCTACTATCTCGGCTCCAACGTTTCCTACAACGTCAAGAAGCTAGTCGATCTCGGCTTCATCAACCATCAGCGCTCGCGCATCGACCGTCGCTCGGTCCGCATCAGCCTGACGGAAACCGGCCAGGACATCGCCGAAACCGTCGCCAAGCTCTATGAGCGCCACATTGGCTCGATCGACAAGGTTGGCGGCATCGGCACCGACGAATTCACGCAGATGAACAAGCTGCTGACCCGTCTGGACCGCTTCTGGAACGACAGCATCATGTATCGCCTGTAATCTCTTAAGCCAACTTCCCTGCTGGCTTATCGGACCTCCAAGGCATGAAAGGGCGCAACGGTATCCGTAGCGCCCTTTTCGCCGTTTGCTGCACTATGCGGGGGCTACATATTCGGCTGCCAACTTGATAATGACATTCGCACGGACCTTGGGGTTCTCGCGTGAAGTGAATCAGGAGTTGCAGGTTATGACGTCAGCTGTGTTGGCTGCGAGCGGTGGGGTGAAGCAGGTCATCTGCATCAGCTGGGGAACGAAGTACGGGGCTCCCTTCATCAACCGGCTGTACGCGATGGTGAAACGCAACATCACGCCGCCCTTCACCTTCACGTGCTTCACCGACAGCCGCGCCAACCTGAATCCGGAAATTCTCTGCGAGGACCTGCCGCCGCTGGATGTCGAAAACATGCCAGTCCGGACGAAGGGCATCTGGCCCAAAGCACGGCTTTGGGGGCCGAAGCTTGGCAATTTGAGTGGTCCGGTTCTGTTTCTCGACCTCGATCTGGTTATTGTCGGTTCACTCGATGCCTTCTTCGAGGTCGGCGGGCCTGATGATGTTGTCCTCTCGCGCAACCAGACGACGCCCTTCGAGCGCCTCGGGCAGACCTCGCTCTTTCGGTTCCCTGTCGGCAAGCTCGTTCCGTTGCAGGAGAAGTTTCGCGCCGACCCGCAAGGCGTTGCCGACAAGTACGAGTTCGAACAGCGGTTCGTGACGCGAAATGCGCCCGGTGGCGCGAATTTCTTTCCACGCCGATGGGTGCTGCATTTCAAGCAAGACTGCTGTTGGCCTTTCCCTCTGCATTATTTCCTGACGCCGCGCCTCCCTGCTGACGCGCGGGTGATCCTTTTTCCTCGCGATTTCCATCCTCAGTTCGCGGTTGAAGGGCGGTTCGGGCTGAAAGGCCGTGCCGCGCCGCCGCTCGATCACATCCGTCATATGTTCGATCCGGAGTGGAGACGAAACAAATCGCTGTTTCGTTATCTGCGCCATTACATCCGCCCGACGCCGTGGGTGGCAGACCACTGGCGCGAGTAATCCGCACCCCCCCGGCGATTTCGTGACATCTTTGCAACGCATGGCAGGCAAGCATAATCGCCTGTATTCAAGCCGTTTTTTAGCCGCTATTAACCGCCACATTCTGTGGATTGGTATGGTTTTTGCGTATCATCCCGCCACCGACGGTTGAGCGCGGTGCAGGACGACACGAATTGGCCATATTAGCATGTCAGCGGAAATGCACGGCAAATGGCGCTTCTCAATTGAGGTCCGGTAACCTCGCCCTCCCTGCTCGCAATCATGTGATCGCCGGCAGGGACATTGTGTGATGCGCCTTAGGGACGGGTTGGTAGAGATTTGCGTTTTCGCAGGGATAGCGAAGGTCGCCGGTCTCGCAAGCAGCGGCAATTTAGTGGTTGGGATGAATGTCGAAGAAAATCGGAACTGAAGCTTTTTCTCGCCGGGCGTTTCTGACGTCTGCGGCAATGGTTGGTGCGGGCGCCTTGGCTGCCCCCGCATTCGCGCAGTCGGCGATCGATTCGCTCATCAATGCCCCGCAGCGCGGCGATTGGGATGACCAGTTCGATGCAAAGGCGGCATCCCGTACAGCGACGGCCGTCGTTTCCAACACGCCGATTCTCGGACCACAGTCAGTGCCGAGCATCCAGCAGGCAATCGCCCAGTATCAGCAGATCGCGTCCGCTGGCGGTTGGCCGGAAGTGAGCCCAAGCCAGCAGCGTCTGCAGATCGGCGTAACTGATCCCGCCGTCCAGAGCCTTCGTCAGCGCCTGATCATCACCGGCGACCTTCCGCGCGAAGCAGGCATTTCCAGTGCTTTCGACTCCTACGTCGACGGCGCGGTCAAGCGCTTCCAGGCACGCCATGGTCTCCCGGCTGACGGTGTTATCGGCGAGTTCACCCTGAAGGCGATGAACATTCCGGCTGATGTTCGTCTGCAGCAGCTGAACACCAACCTCATCCGCATTCAGACCTTCCCGGAAGAACTGGGGCGCCGCCATGTGATGGTGAACATTCCGGCCGCTTATGTTGAGGCGGTAGAGGATGGCAGCGTTGCCACGCGCCATGCAGCCGTTGTCGGTCGCCTCAGCCGTCCGACGCATCTCGTCAACTCGAAGATTTACGAGGTCATCCTCAATCCGTATTGGACCGCACCGCGCTCGATCGTCGAAAAGGACATCGTGCCGCTGATGCGCAAGGATCCGACCTACCTGGAGAAGAATGCCATTCGCCTGATCGACGGCAAGGGCAACGAGGTGGCTCCTGAGACGGTCGATTGGAATGCCGAGAAGGCACCGAACCTGATGTTCCGTCAGGACCCAGGCAAGATCAATGCTATGGCCTCCACGAAGATCAATTTCTACAACAAGAACGGCGAGTACATGCACGACACGCCGCAGCAGGGCCTTTTCAACAAGCTGATGCGCTTTGAATCTTCCGGCTGTGTTCGCGTTCAGAACGTTCGCGACCTGACGACGTGGCTGCTGCGCGAGACCCCGCCGTGGTCGCGTCAGCAAATGGAGCAGGTCATCACGACCCGCGTCAACACGCCGATCAAGCTTGCTGAAGAAGTGCCGGTTTACTTCGTTTACATTTCCGCGTGGGGTATGCCCGATGGCGTCGTACAGTTCCGCGACGATATCTACCAGCTCGACGGCAATGCAGAACTCGCGCTCGACACGACGGCGGGCACGGAGCAGCCGGTTCAGTGAGGCTTCAGCCTCTTGTTCACTTTCAAGACCGCGTCTTTCGAGGCGCGGTTTTTTGTTGCGCGTAGATTGCCTAGCAAATGTCGTTCTCCGTATTGCCCTTGGCAGGGCGGGGCGCTAATACCTTCGCGCATTCCAGTTGAGGAGCCCGCCCATGACAAATGCTTCCACCCAGACCTTCTTCAATCGTTCGCTTGCCGATACCGATCCGGAAATCTTCAGCGCGATTGGCAAGGAACTCGGCCGTCAGCGGCATGAGATCGAACTCATCGCTTCGGAAAACATCGTTTCCCGTGCGGTGCTGGAAGCCCAAGGCTCCATCATGACGAACAAGTATGCCGAAGGCTACCCGGGCAAGCGCTACTACGGCGGCTGCCAGTTCGTCGATATCGCTGAAGAACTCGCGATCGAACGCGCCAAGAAGCTCTTCGGCGTCAACTTCGCCAACGTTCAGCCGAACTCCGGTTCGCAGATGAACCAGGCAGTCTTCCTGGCGCTGCTGCAGCCAGGCGATACCTTCATGGGCCTCGACCTCAACTCGGGCGGTCACCTGACGCACGGCTCGCCGGTCAACATGTCTGGCAAGTGGTTCAACGTCGTGTCTTACGGCGTGCGCGAAGGCGACAACCTCCTCGACATGGATGACGTCGCTGAGAAGGCACGTACCCACAAGCCGAAGCTGATCATTGCCGGTGGCACGGCCTATTCCCGCATCTGGGATTGGAAGCGCTTCCGAGAGATCGCCGATGAAGTCGGCGCATACCTGATGGTTGACATGGCTCACATCGCTGGTCTCGTCGCCGGTGGCCAGCATCCGTCGCCGTTCCCGTATTGCCACGTCGCAACCACCACGACCCACAAGTCGCTGCGTGGCCCGCGCGGTGGCGTGATCCTGACGAACGACGAGGATCTGGCAAAGAAGTTCAACTCGGCCGTCTTCCCGGGTCTGCAGGGTGGTCCGCTGATGCACATCATCGCCGCCAAGGCCGTCGCCTTCGGTGAAGCGCTGCAGCCGGAGTTCAAGGACTACGCCGCGCAGATCGTCAAGAACGCCAAGGCACTTGCCGAAACACTGATCGCCGGCGGCCTCGATGTCGTCTCCGGCGGCACCGACAACCACCTGATGCTCGTCGATCTTCGCAAAAAGAACGCGACCGGCAAGCGCGCGGAAGCGGCGCTCGGCCGCGCCTACATCACCTGCAACAAGAACGGCATCCCGTTCGACCCCGAGAAGCCTTTCGTCACCTCGGGCGTCCGCCTCGGCGCGCCGGCCGGCACGACGCGCGGCTTCAAGGAAGCGGAATTCAAGGAAATCGGCAACCTCATCGTTGAGGTTCTCGACGGCCTGAAGGTCGCCAATTCCGACGAGGGGAATGCAGCCGTGGAAGCCGCCGTCCGCGGCAAGGTGGTCGAGCTGACCAACCGCTTCCCAATGTACGACTACATCGGCTAAGAGTAGCGCATGCGCTGCCCATTCTGCGGATCGGAAGACACACAGGTCAAGGATTCACGCCCGGCGGAGGACAACACGTCCATCCGCCGCAGGCGTATTTGTCCTGATTGCGGCGGTCGCTTCACCACCTTCGAGCGCGTGCAGCTGCGCGAGCTGATGGTGTCGAAGAAGACTGGCCGCAAGGTGCCGTTCGATCGCGACAAGCTGGTGCGCTCCTTCGAGATCGCATTGCGCAAGCGTCCCGTCGACCGCGACCGCATCGAGCGTGCGGTCTCCGGCATCGTCCGGCGCCTGGAAAGCTCCGGCGAAGTCGAGATTAGCTCCGAGCAGATCGGGCTTCAGGTGTTGGAAGCTTTAAAGAGCCTAGATGATGTGGGCTTTGTTCGCTACGCCTCGGTCTATCGGGATTTCTCGCACGCCGAGGATTTCGAGAAGGTCATTTCCGAGATCAACGCCAAGATCGCCCGCGATCCTCTGGACAACTAACTCATGAGCGCTTCGGAAGACGACGCGCGTTTTATGCAAGAGGCGATCCGCCTGGGTCTCCTGCATCTCGGCCAGACATCCACCAATCCTTCGGTCGGCTGCGTCATCGTGCGTGACGGGCAGATCGTCGGTCGTGGCGTGACGGCAGTCGGCGGGCGCCCGCATGCCGAGCCGCAAGCTCTGGCGGAGGCCGGCGAACTGGCACGAGGCGCCACGGCCTATGTGACGCTCGAACCCTGCTCGCACCACGGCAAGACGCCGCCCTGCGCGGAGGCATTGATTGCCTATGGCGTCGGTCGCGTCGTCATAAGCGTCATGGACCCGGACCCGCGTGTCTCGGGCAGGGGCATTGCCATGCTGCGCGATGCCGGAATCGAGGTCGAGGCCGGTGTTCTCGAAGACGAAGGCAAGCGTTCGCTCGCGGCCTACCTCACCCGGCAGACGAAGAACCGGCCGTATGTGACTCTCAAGCTTGCGGTTTCCGCCGACGGCATGATCGGGAAAAAGGGCGAGGGGCAGATTGCGATTACTGGGCCTGCCGCACGCGCCGACGTGCAGAAACTGCGGGCGGAAACTGATGCGATTCTGGTTGGGATTGGTACTGCGATTGCCGACGATCCCTTGCTGACGGTTCGCACCCCTGGACTAGAGACCCGCTCGCCGATCCGTATCGTGCTCGATGAAGAACTCTCCTTGCCGTTGGGCAGCAAGCTGGTTGCGACTGCCAAGCAGGTGCCGCTAATCGTCGTTGCGACCGAGCCGCCCCGCTTTGATGAAAGCGAGGACAAAGCCTTTCTCGCGCGCCGTGACGCTCTGGATCAGGCGGGCGTCGAGGTGGTCCAATGCAATCCCAACCGCCCGGACGAGCTGCTGCCTGCGCTCGCTTCGCGCGGCATTTCCTCGCTTGTCGTCGAAGGCGGTGCGCGGACGGCGAGACTCTTCCTTGATGCCGGGTACGTCGATCGCATCCTGCTTTATCAAGGCCCGGCGGTGATCGGTCAGGACGGTATTGAATCGCCGGTGACGAAGACCGATATGCCATCGGGTTTCCTGCATAGGGGCACCTTCACGCTTGGCGACGACCGCCTGGACGAATACGAAAGAGAGCTTTGATGTTTACCGGAATTGTCACCGACGTCGGCACGATCGAATCCGTTTCCTCGCTCAAGGAAGGCATCAAGCTGCGTGTCGCCACTGCCTACGATCCGGCGACCATCGACATGGGCGCTTCGATCTCACACTCCGGCATCTGCCTGACCGTGACTGGTCTGCCGAGCGACGGCAGCAATGGTCGCTGGTTCGAGGTCGAAGCCTGGGAAGAGGCGCTGCGTCTGACGACGATCGGGACGTGGAAGGAAGGCAGCCGCATCAATCTCGAGCGCTCGCTGAAGATCGGTGACGAACTTGGCGGTCACATCGTTTCCGGTCATGTCGACGGCAAGGCCGAGGTTCTCTCCGTCACCGAAGAGGGCGACGCGACACGCTTCCGCCTGCGTGCGCCCGAGCATCTGGCCAAGTTCGTCGCTCCCAAGGGCTCGATCGCCCTGGACGGCACGTCGCTTACCGTCAATGCGGTCAACGGCACGGACTTCGACGTCCTGCTGATCCGTCACACGCTTGAAGTTACGACCTGGGGTGATCGCAAGGCAGGCGACTTCGTCAATTTCGAAGTCGATACAATGGCCCGCTATGCCGCTAGGCTGGCAGAGTTCCCGACCGCGAAAGCAGAATAACGTCTCCGTTATAGTTGCATCGCTGCACCTCGCGGAAGCCGAGCTTGCGCGCAAGCCGCAGCGAGGGGCCATTCTCTGGGTCGATGATGCAGGTCATTGGCTTGGAGGGGAACCGTTCTTCCGCCCAGGCGATCAGCGCCGTGAGTGCTTCGCTGGCGTAGCCGTGCCCCTGCGCGAAGGGCATCAGTCCCCAACCGGTTTCCAAAGTGCCTTCCGTGGAGACGGGATGCATGTCCCGCTTCATGTCGAGGAAGCCGGCTTCCCCGATAATGCGCCCTGACTGCTTTTCTTCGATCGCCAGGAAGCCGAAGCCCATGTGATGCCACATGCCTGCGACGCGCAGCATGCGTGCCCAGGCTTGCTCGCGGGTTGAGGGCACACCCCCGATGAAGCGCACCACCTCTTCGTCGCTCCACATCGTCACGTAGTCTGAAAAATCGTCGACAGTGTGCGGGCGCAGCAGTAGCCGCGCTGTCTCGATGGTCGGAATGTTGGTCATTTCGAAGTGTTCTCTCGGATGGAAGTCATGCGCCGGGCTCGCCATCCCAGTAGTCTAACTTGTCACGCTCGCAGCCGATAAAGCGAAAGCGGTTCGCTTGTTCCCCGTCGCGATTGGTCTTGGCGAGAAACTTGCCGGAATCGGGGTATTCGACGATTTCGGTTTTCGCCTTGGTGGAGATGCCGAGATAGATCAGCGGAGTCGAACCCGTGTTCATGATCTGATGGGCGGTCTCTTGTCCTCCTGCTGGAGCGCCAAGGGCGTCGCCCTTCCGGATGGGGTAGCGGTCCGGGCCGAAGCGATATTCACCCGTGCCTTCAATAACGAAAAACAGCTCGTCCTCCACGTGATGGTTGTGGAATGGGCAACTGGATTTGCCGGGTGGAACTTCGTTGTAGCTTATGCCGAGACCGGCGAGGCCGAGGAGCGAGCCGAACGAGGCGTCCGCGCCTTCGTACAGGTCTCCTTGCTTCCAATGCTCAAGCTTCAAATCGGCGATGTTAATGACGGGCTTCGATACGCCGGACATTTTTCTCTCTCCTGTTTCGGGAGAGGAGGCACCATCCCGCGAGAAAATACAACCACAAAGCATCATGCTGGCGACATCCTTTCGCTGTCGCCCTTGCTTTCATCGATAGTAGACGGTGATGCCGCCATCCGCGGCCTGGTCAGCGTTGACGATGTTTCCCAGCAGTACGCCTCTGGCGTTGCGTTGATGCACGAGAGGCTTGTTCACCGCAATGGCAGCGCGGATCATTTGGATATCGCTCACGCTGCGTGCGGTATGGGACTTCGGTTCTCTTATATTTCCCGAACCGCCGTGATCGTACACCTGCCGAACGTCGAGATTTCCGCCGCTGAAGCTTCGGAGCGTTCGTTCGATTCCCCAGGGGGCGTTCGTGTCTAAGCTCTCCGCACGACTGGCATCTGCGAAGGCAAGGGTAGCGACTGCGGAGGCGATGGCGGCAACGCGATTCATGGGAATATCCTTTCATCTGCTCTAGCGATCGGCCGTTGGTGGTGGATCGCCAGCGTTACACAGCTCAAATAGGTGTCCGGATCATCCGCCTTCAACCAACAAGTATCTGGAATTTAGTCACAAATTGTTCATGACAATCGCCCTTCATTTGCCATCTTCGAGGCGCGGGGCCGTCGCCGGCACAAGGTGATGCGAGGATCGTCCACCATGTCCTTGCCGTGATTCCGGATTTGCATCCAAAACAAGTTCGGAATTTGCTTGCCATTCCGGTCGCGGCATGTTTTGACCGCGGCCTGCCGAATGGCGAAGTCCTCTAGCTGCGAAGGTGAAGCATGGCGCGAGAAACCGCTCCCCACATTTTGATCGTCGAAGCACGCTTCTACGACGACATGGCCGATGCCTTGCTTGAAGGCGCGACCTTCGCCTTGAAGGAGGCCGGCGCCACCTATGAGGTCGTCACCGTTCCCGGCGCTCTCGAAATTCCGGCGGCGATTGCCATGGCGCTCGACGGAGCAGATAATGATGGTACGCAGTATGACGGATATGTCGCCCTTGGCATGGTTATCCGCGGCGAGACCTACCATTTCGATATTGTGTCGAATGAATCCTCGCGCGCTCTGATGGATCTCGCTGTGAGCGAATCCCTTGCCATTGGCAACGGCATTCTGACTGTTGAGAATGACGATCAGGCATGGGCTCGCGCCCGCCGTTCGGACAAGGACAAGGGCGGATTTGCCGCCCGTGCAGCTCTCACAATGATCGAGCTGAAGAAGAAGTTGGGTGCATAACGAATGAACAACGAGAACTCGGAGCGTCCGGTCAAGACTGCAAATCAGCGAGGTGCTGCGCGCTTGGCTGCTGTTCAGGCGCTCTACCAGATGGATATTGGTGGCACCGGCGTGCTGGAGATCGTGGCCGAATACGAGGCGCATCGCCTCGGCCAGGAACTCGATGGCGAGACCTATCTCAAGGCCGACCCCTCCTGGTTCCGCTCCATCGTCTCCGGCGTCGTGCGAGAGCAGCGTCGCCTCGATCCGATGATTGCGTCCGCTCTACAGGACGACTGGGCATTGTCGCGCCTCGATAGCACCGTCCGCGCGATCCTGCGTGCCGGTGTCTTTGAAATCCTGGATCGCAAGGATGTTCCCGTCGCGGTCATCGTGACGGAATACGTCGAAATCGCTCAGGCCTTCTTCAGCGACGATGAGCCCAAGCTCGTCAACGCCGTGCTTGACCGCATCGCAAAGCAGGTCCGCGGCGAAGCCAAGAAGTAGCGTTCTGCCGGGCCGGCAGGCTCGACCTCCCCAAATTCTCCGTTCCCATTGTGCTGCAAGGGCTTTTGGCCCTTGCGGGCTTGACGCGCCGTTTTCCTCCACGCAATCTCCGGCCGACGTTGCAGCATTTCTGTGGGAGGAAATCGAGTCGGCGTGTTCGCAGCCGGAGAGGGAGTGAGCTCCGGCTCTTTTGGAGGAAAGAGCGAAATGAGCATTCTTTTATGGGTAATAGCGTGCGGTCTGCTCTCGGTGGTCTATGCCATCTGGGCAACCCGGTCGGTGCTTGCCGCCGATCAGGGCAACAAACGCATGCAGGAAATTGCAGGCTATATTCGTGAAGGTGCGCAGGCCTACCTGACGCGCCAATACAAGACAATCGCAATCGTCGGCATCGTTGTTTTCATTGCAGCCTGGCTGCTGCTCTCCGGCACGGCTGCAATCGGTTTCCTCATCGGCGCGGTTCTGTCCGGCGCCGCAGGCTTCATCGGCATGCACGTCTCGGTGCGCGCCAACGTTCGCACGGCTCAGGCCGCGTCCCAGAGCCTGTCTGCTGGACTTGAGATCGCATTCAAGTCGGGTGCCATCACCGGGCTTCTGGTAGCCGGCCTCGCCCTTCTGGGCGTGTCCATCTACTACTATGTTCTGACTGTCGTGCTTGGGCACGAAGGCAGCTCTCGCGAAGTCATCGATTCATTGGTCGCGCTTGGTTTCGGTGCGTCGCTGATTTCGATCTTTGCCCGTCTCGGCGGTGGTATCTTCACCAAGGGCGCAGACGTCGGCGGTGACCTTGTCGGCAAGGTGGAAGCAGGCATTCCCGAAGATGATCCGCGCAACCCCGCTACGATTGCCGATAACGTCGGTGACAACGTCGGCGATTGCGCCGGCATGGCGGCCGACCTTTTCGAAACCTATGCCGTATCCGTCGTCGCGACGATGGTTCTCGCTGCGATCTTTTTCGCCGGCGCGCCCCTTCTTCAATCGGCGATGCTGTATCCGCTCGCAATCTGCGGCGCGTGCATCATCACCTCGATCATCGGCACCTTCTTCGTCAAGCTCGGCAGCAATGGCTCGATCATGGGCGCTCTCTACAAGGGCCTCATCGTCACCGGCCTGCTGTCGATCATCGGTCTCGGTGCTGCAACGTCGCTGACGATCGGCTGGGGCCCTGTCGGCACCGTCGGCGGCGCAGAGATCACGGGGACCAATCTGTTCGCGTGCGGACTGGTTGGTCTTGTCGTCACGGCTTTGATCGTCGTCATCACCGAGTACTACACCGGCACCAACAAGCGTCCGGTCAATTCGATTGCTCAGGCATCGGTGACGGGCCACGGCACGAACGTCATCCAGGGCCTTGCGGTCTCGCTGGAATCGACGGCGCTGCCCGCGATCGTCATTGTGGGCGGTATTCTGGCGACCTATCAGCTCGGCGGTCTCTTCGGAACCGGCATCGCGGTAACCGCAATGCTCGGTCTCGCAGGCATGATCGTCGCCCTCGACGCCTTTGGACCGGTCACGGACAACGCCGGCGGTATCGCCGAGATGTCGCATCTGCCGCCTGAGGTGCGCAAGTCGACCGACGCGCTTGATGCGGTCGGCAACACGACGAAGGCAGTAACCAAGGGCTATGCGATCGGTTCCGCCGGTCTCGGCGCGCTGGTGCTGTTTGCCGCCTATTCGAATGACCTGCAGTACTTTGCAGCGCATGGCGACCAGTATCCGTACTTCGCCAATATCGGCACGATCTCGTTCGAGCTGTCGAATCCGTACGTCGTCGCCGGCCTGCTGTTCGGTGGATTGATCCCGTATCTCTTCGGCGGTATCGCGATGACCGCTGTAGGGCGCGCGGCCGGATCGATCGTCGAGGAAGTGCGCCGGCAGTTCCGCGAAAAGCCGGGCATCATGGCTGGGACGGAGCGTCCTGACTACGGCCGGGCCGTAGACCTGCTGACGAAGGCTGCCATCCGCGAGATGGTCATTCCATCGCTCCTGCCGGTGCTGGCGCCGATCGTCGTCTACTTCGGCGTTTTGATCATATCCGGCTCGAAAGCCTCTGCCTTTGCGGCATTGGGCGCATCGCTGCTCGGCGTAATCATCAACGGCCTGTTCGTTGCGATCTCGATGACCTCGGGCGGTGGTGCGTGGGATAACGCCAAGAAATCCTTTGAGGACGGCTTCGTCGACAAGGACGGTGTTCGCCACATGAAGGGATCCGACGCTCACAAGGCCTCGGTCACCGGCGACACGGTCGGCGACCCCTACAAGGATACAGCCGGTCCGGCCGTCAACCCGGCGATCAAGATCACCAATATCGTGGCACTTCTGCTTCTTGCGGTTCTGGCCTGAGGCTAACCACGAACACTAAAAAACCCGCCGGAGCGATCCGGCGGGTTTTTCTTTGAGAGTTCTGACGCCGCTAGCGCAAGCTGGCCGGGTTCTGCGGCGAGGCCGGCTGCGAGGTGCCGCCACCGAAGAGGCCCTTGGCAGCGTTCGCGGCACTGCCGCCCGACAGGAGTTGCTGCAGGAAGGTGAAGTCCTTCCCGCCCGTCGGGGTAACGCGGTTAATCGTATCGAATACCTTGCCATCCTTGAGCGTGTAGTTCGCGCGGC
Source organism: Rhizobium sp. R711 (assembly GCF_002211365.1). GTDB lineage: Bacteria > Pseudomonadota > Alphaproteobacteria > Rhizobiales > Rhizobiaceae > Rhizobium. The sequence continues at coordinate 46,258 of NZ_LOKZ01000003.1, forward strand.
GTGTAACGATGCCGTCCTTGTCGAAATAGATCGCCAGAACGCTCTGGTCGACGACTTTCAGCTTCTGGAAGGCCATGGATCGTTCGCGACGCTGCGAAATGTAGTAGAAGACCTCGGTGTCGAACGTCGCCGTTGTGGACGGTGTGCCGAGGGATAGGAGAACCTGCTCGCGGCTCGATCCTTCCGGTACGAGATTGAGGGACTGCTCGTCGGCAACATATCCACCGTTCAGGACGGTCTGCGTCTGGCAGCCTGAGAGTCCGGCGGAGGCGATCATGATGGCAATGGCGGCATTGCTGAGGAATTTTTTGTCAGACTTGAAATACCGTTTCGTCAACGACATCTACTCCCTAAAATTATGAATGGCAGCCACCGGCCTCAGATCGCTGATGCAAAACCATTGTGGCCATTCCGGGGTGAGATGTCCCGTTGGCTCATGCGGACAGATGGGGTGCTGTCCCGAAAGTGGCCACCTTCGGCATTGCAATTCGCGCCTGCTTCGGTAAACCAGCTTTCGAAATCATGCAACAAGGCCGGACGCCGCTTGGCGCCAAGAATGAGGCCTTTCCGGAAAAAACGATGATCTTCGGGCTCTTTGGCAAGAAAAACAACAACCAGGCAATCGTAGATCGGCAATATCAAGCATTGACGTCGGCCGCGCGGATGCCGGCACTCTATGAGCGCTTGAACGTCCCGGATACGGTCATGGGGCGTTTCGAAATGCTCTCGGCGGTGATGATCCTCTTCTTCCGGCGCACGCGAACGTCCGGGACCAGTGGTCAGGAGATCGCGCAGGAAATCGTCGACGCTTTCTTCGAGGATATCGATTACTCCATCCGTGAGCTCGGGATTGGTGACAACAGCGTGCCGAAACGCATGAAGAAGCTGGCCGGCATGTTCTATGGCCGCCTGGAGGCCTACTCCAAGGCGATGGACATCAGGGACACCGAAGGGCTTGCTGCAGCACTTGTCCGGAACATTCACCCCCAGGCGGATGAGCCAGTTGATATGCGCGGCCTCGCAGACTGGATGTTTGCTGCCGAGGACAATCTTTCGTCTCAGTCGGAAGACGTCATCGCGACAGGCTCCGCGACGCTCCCGAAGGTTGCCTGAGGAAAAGACGATGAAGAACAAGAGAGATGATGTGCCGTTCTCCTATCTGGTAAACGTCGGTCATATATCGGCCAATCCTGTCGAGGTGCGCCTGGAGGCAGACAAACGGGAGTTGGAGGATCTTGCCAAGAGCTGGAATGTCCTTTCCGTGGACAGCCTCAAGGCAGAGCTCCAGATCGCGCGGTGGAAGCGCGACGGTATCCGCATGAAAGGCAGGGTTCAGGCGAATATTGTTCAATCCTGCATCGTCACCCTTGATCCTGTCCCTTCTGCAATCGACGAGACTTTCGAGCAGATCTTCGTGCCCGAGAATTCGAAGCTCGCGCGTCGACCGGCCAACGATGCAGGTGAAATGGTACTCGACCCTGATGGTCCGGACCTTCCCGAGAGTTTTACCGGCGATACGATCGATGTAGGTGAGGTGGTGACGGAATTTGCGGCTCTTGCGATCGATCCTTATCCGCGCAAGCCAGGCGTTGAGTTCGCTGGTCACACAGAAGACACCGGAGAAAGCGATAAAAAGCCGTCCGCCTTCGCCGTGCTGAAGGATTGGAAAAAGGACTGAACCCCGTTGGGGATTTGACACAATTCAGTTGTAAGCGACGGGAAAACCGGTATTTTGGCCGAAATTTCGCCCGCCGGAGGCGAAAAATAAGGATCAGGGACGCGTGATCAGAATTTCTATCGACCTCATGGGTGGCGACTATGGTCCCCAGGTTGTCATCCCCGGCGCCGCTAAGGCACTGGAAAGACATCCCGATATTTCATTCGTGATGTATGGTTTGAAGGAACAATGCGAGCCGGTTCTCGACAGGTTTCCGAAGCTTAAGGAAAAGACCGTTTTCCACGATTGCGAACTGGCCGTCCGAATGGACGAGAAGCCGAGCCAGGCGCTTCGCCGTGGTCGCTATGTTTCCACCATGTGGCGGACGATCGAGGCGGTGAAGACGAAGGAAGCCGACGTTGCCGTGTCTGCCGGTAATACCGGCGCCTTGATGGCGATGGCCAAGTTCTGTTTGCGTACGATGGCCAACATCGAGCGCCCGGCGATCGCTGCGATCTGGCCGACGCTGAAGGGCGAGAGCATCGTGCTTGATGTCGGCGCGACGATCGGCGCGGATTCACAGCAGCTGTTGGATTTTGCCCTCATGGGTGGGGCAATGGCCCGTGCGCTGTTCGAGATCGAACGTCCGACGATCGGCTTGCTGAACGTCGGTGTCGAAGAGATCAAGGGCCAGGAAGAAGTGAAGGAAGCAGGTCGCCTGCTCCGCGAGGCAAACGTCGACTCGCTCGAGTACTATGGCTTCGTTGAAGGAAACGATCTTGGCAAGGGGACCGTCGACGTTGTCGTTACCGAAGGCTTCTCCGGCAATATCGCTTTGAAGGCGGCCGAAGGCACGGCGCGCCAGATCGGCGAATATCTGCGCGCCGCAATGTCGCGCACGCTGCTTGCCAAGATCGGCTACTTCTTCGCCAAGGGCGCATTCGACATGTTGCGCGAAAAGATGGATCCGAGCCGTGTGAACGGCGGCGTCTTCCTTGGCCTCAACGGTGTCGTCATCAAGAGCCATGGTGGCGCCAACGCCGAAGGCATCGCTGCTGCCATCGAGGTCGGCTACGACATGGCCAAGAATGGCCTCAATCAGAAAATAGAAAACGATCTTCAAAAGTATCATGCCAAGCGGCTGCCCCCGATCGGGCCGGAAGCCGCATGAGCGACGGGGTTTAAGCAATATGATCCGTTCAGTTGTTCGCGGGTTCGGAGCCGCACTTCCGAGACGCGTTATGACCAATCGCGACATGGAAGATGTCGTGGACACATCAGACGAATGGATTGTCCAGCGTACGGGCATCCGCCAGCGCTACATCGCCGGCGAGGGGGAGACGACGTCGTCGCTCGGTGAGGCTGCGGCGCGCGCGGCGCTCGACAGAGCCGGTCTGACGGCAGCCGACATCGATGTCATCATCTGTGCCACCTCGACGCCGGATAACACGTTCCCGGCGACCGCCGTCAACATTCAGAACCGCCTGGACATGCACCATGGCTTTGCGTTCGACGTCCAGGCCGTTTGCACGGGTTTCGTCTATGCCGTGACGACGGCCGATGCCTATATCCGCGGTGGCCTCGCCAAGCGCGTGCTGGTGATCGGTGCCGAGACCTTCTCGCGCATTCTCGACTGGAACGATCGGACGACCTGCGTCCTCTTTGGTGACGGCGCCGGCGCGATCGTGCTCGAGGCAGCGGAAGGCGAGGGCACGACTGCGGATCGTGGAGTGCTGACGGCGCATCTCCGCTCCGACGGCTCCCACAAGGAAAAGCTCTACGTGGATGGCGGGCCCTCGACGACAGGTACTGTGGGCAAGCTGCGCATGGAAGGCCGCGAAGTCTTCAAATATGCGGTCGGCATGATCACCGACGTCATTCAGGCCGCCTTCGATGCGACCGGGACGACGGCTGACGATCTCGACTGGCTCGTACCGCACCAGGCCAATCGCCGTATCATCGACGGCTCCGCCAAGAAGTTGCATATCGCGCCCGAGAAAGTAGTCATTACGGTTGATCTTCACGGCAACACGTCTGCGGCCTCGATTCCGCTCGCGCTGGCCACGGCCGCCGGCGATGGCCGGATCAAGGAAGGCGATCTGGTGATGCTTGAAGCGATGGGCGGCGGCTTCACCTGGGGCGCAGCGCTCCTGCGCTGGTAACGCGAAAATCCAAAAAACTACCGACGAACAAGAGCTTGACCGTGAGGCGCAAGACAAATACTCTTTGTTCGCTTTCATAATATAATTGGCAAATGGGCGGGGAAACCATGACCGGAAAGACAGTGACGCGAGCAGACCTGGCGGAATCGGTTTTTCGCAAGGTCGGTCTTTCGAGAACCGAATCTGCCGAGCTCGTAGAAACTGTCATCGACGAGATTTGTAACGCGATTGTTCGCGGCGAAACCGTCAAGCTCTCGTCTTTTGCGACCTTCCAGGTGCGCGACAAGAATGAGCGGATTGGTCGCAATCCTAAGACCGGCGAGGAAGTGCCGATTTCTCCCCGCCGCGTCATGACTTTCAAGGCGTCCAATGTCTTGAAGACGCGGATTCTCAAGGCGCATACTCTGCGCAAAACCAAGCAGAAGGCCGCGAATCCGGCTTCCTGATCGGGCTGAAGAGAGGGAATCTCCTCTCGCTCGGCGACAACAATCTGCAATCCTCCCTGAACGATCTGTGCGGTATTCAAGACGTGACTTGAATTCGCGGCGTCAAACCGTTGAAATATGATGAGTCGCGGCTCGGTTCTGACGTTCGTGAGACACAGCTGCGCCTCACCAGCCGAACAGACGCGCGGCGCACCCCGAGACCGCGTAGGGAGTAAGGATGTTGGATAAGAGCCCCGATGCGTTCCGCACCATCAGTGAGGTGGCGGACGACCTAGACCTTCCACAGCATGTCTTGCGCTTCTGGGAAACGCGGTTTCCTCAGATCAAACCGATGAAGCGCGGCGGCGGTCGCCGCTATTACAGGCCCGAGGATATCGATCTCCTGAAGGGCATTCGCCACCTGCTCTATGACCACGGCTACACGATCAAGGGCGTGCAGAAGCTTCTGAAGACCAATGGCAACAAGTTCGTCATCTCGATCGGACATGGCGATCTCGCCAGCGTGCAGGCGCTGACAGGCGGTCAGCAGGATGGCGCCGATTCTGCCGAACCGCGGGTCGGAATATCCGACGAGGACCAGGTCGTCGGCCGCGCCAAGCCGCCGATCACACGGCGCTTTTTCAATTTCGGGGGTAGTGATGAAGAGTCCCCCGAGATCTCGATCGGCAAGTCGAGCGTCGGCAAGGAGGATCGGGCTCTGCTACAGGAAGCGCTCTACGATCTCCTCGAATGCAAGCGCTTATTGGATCAGGTTCGTTGACCCTGTTTGCCGGCGCGGCGCAGCAACGGCTCAGTGAGTGAAGCGTCGCCAGCTCGGCGGATGCGCACGCGCCGTAGGGTGTCTATACGTTGGCACCGAGTTCGATTTCAGTCAGTACCAAGGAAACCTTCGTGATCGCGTCTCATTTCGTTCCGGGCAAATTCTACGACGCCTTCCTGTTCGACATGGACGGTACGCTGTTGAACTCGATTGCGGTGGTCGAACGCGTCTGGAGCGAATGGGCAATACGGCATGGATTCGAACCGGAGGTTTTTCTCAAGACGATCCACGGCATTCGCGCATCCGACGTCATTCGCCAGCTGGCGCTGCCGGGCGTCGATCCGGAGTACGAGGCAAGGCAATTGCTGAAGGAGGAGATGGAGGACGTTGGAGGCATCATCGAGATTCCCGGCGCGATCGATTTCCTGAACAGCATTCCGCTGGAAAAATGGGCGATCGTCACCTCGGCTCCGATCGAACTCGCCCGACGCCGCATGGCGGTGGCGGGCATTCCGATGCCGGTGGCGATGGTGAGCGGTGAAGAAGTGGCGGCCGGCAAACCGAGCCCGGAGTGCTACCTGCTGGGCGCAACGCGCCTCGGCGTCGATCCGACGAAATGTCTGGTATTCGAGGATGCCGTTGCCGGAATTCTCGCTGGCGAAGCGGCGGGCGCCGATGTGACGGTGATTACCGAAACGCATACGACGCCGTTCGTAACGCCGCATTTTTCAATCCCCGACTACCGGGGCTGGCGTGTCGACACCGGCCCCGACGGCCGCGTTGCGTTGGTCAAATAGCGGCTGCTAGTGCTTGCGCTGTTGCCGCGCCTGCTTCTTCATGCGCTCAAAAGCGGCAAGCATCTTTGCCTTGACCGAACCCAGTGTCCCGAGTTCATGCCCGCAGGTGAAGCAGACAAGGATATCGGTGTCGACGGGCTCCGGCCGCTCGAATTTCATTCGGGTGTTCCTGCATTTCGGGCAGGGGATCTCGATCTGCATGCTCTTATCCCTCGTGTTTCGCAGGTTTCTTATTCGGGGAGGGCTGGGCGAGCAAGCGTTTTCGATCCGGATGCCGGCGGCTGCAGGTTCCCGCGGTCCGCAGGTTCAGTCAAAATCTATGGGACACTATCTGCAAGCGAAGAAAGTCGAGTAGCCTCCGACTACGGATACTCCTGCATACCGCAGGTTGGGTCGAAGCAGGTTCGTGTTGTGACCTGGGGAGTTCCTCCATCCGGAAAAGAGCTGCTGCGGCGTCATATATCCAACACCGACGTTTTCCGAGCACACCACACTGAGGCCTGCAGCCCTTGCCTGAGCCGATCTTTGGCGGAAGCCATCGTGGCTGATGGCTCTTCGGACTGCTTGATATTGGCTATGTTGTCGGGCCAATGCTTTCAAAGTGCCATTTGCGGCCAGCGGAGACAGGCCGCGGCTCGCCCTGTAAGCATTGATGAGCGCCAACGTCTGGGCGCCAAAATCGCCGGTCGTCGTTGGCGGCTGCGCTGCACCTATACATGCCGAACTCAGAACCATAATTGCTATTGCTTGCAGGGTTTTCATGGTCAGCTTTCCCCATCTTGGCAACGATTCGCCTTTGATTGGTCTGCAATGAGCAGACACAAAGCAAGCAGCCTTGGCAACTGACGCGCGCCACGGGACTGCTATATCGCACAGAATACGTCGGCTCGGTCATCCTAGGTTTGCCCGAAAAGCCGAGCCCACATTGTGCTGCTGACGGCCTGTTCGCCATGGCGCTCTTAGAAGATGCCGAGGTCGTTCGCAACAATCCCCGGGGAGGCTGGGGCGGGACGGGCTTCGGCGCATGGATCAGTTTCGCATGCCCTGTGGACTGCTGCGTCGATCCCCTCCAAATTGCCGGATACCCACTTGAGGCGCGCGTAGATCGCGAAGTGTCCACATTTTTTGTCGTTTAAGGTGAGTTTTGTTGTTTACATTTGTTATTCACATTTGCTCAAATTGGACTTGAGCTCAGAGGAGCGTTTCTCACGCTCGACCGTAAAAAGCAGTAGGGGCATTCAATGCGCCCAAGGGCATCATCGTTTCGATGCGCGGCTAGCAGCAATCGGCGCTGACAAGAACAGCGCCGAGTGTTCCATCGGCCGCTGATTACTGAAGAAAAGGGGAGTGCGCATGGCAGAACTTTCGGTCTATATCGGTTGGGATTCACGCGAAGATATCGCCTATGAAGTCGCGAAGAAATCGCTGCTTGAACATGCCTCGATCGAGGTTGATGTGCATCCGATCAAGCTACAAGACTTGATCGATCGTGGCGTCTACACTCGCGCGGTCGATCCATTGGCGTCGACGGAATTCACCTATTCCCGGTTCTTTACGCCATGGCTTGCCGATTACAAAGGCTGGGCCTTGTTTTGCGATTGCGACTTCCTGTTCTTTGGCGACGTCGCTGACCTACTGCAGTATCGCAATGAAGACCATGCCGTTGCCTGCGTCCATCATGATTACACGCCGAAGGAAAGCGTGAAGATGGATGGAAAGGTCCAGACAACCTATCCGCGGAAGAACTGGTCCTCGTTCATGCTCTTCAATTGCGGCCATCCCTCCACCCGCAAATTGACGCCGGAACGCGTCAATGCGGAAACCGGTGCGTTTCTTCACCGCCTTCAATGGGCAGATGACAGCGAGATCGGGGAGATTCCGGAAGAGTGGAACTGGCTGGAAGGCTGGAGCTCGAAGCCGTCCGCCGGCTATCCCAAGGGTGTTCACTACACCAACGGCGGCCCTTGGTTCAAGAACTGGCAGGATGTCGAGTATGCCCAGAAGTGGCTCGACAAGGCGCTCGCGATCGATCCTCAGTTCGCGCCGGTGTGATGCTTGAATGTCGGCGTTTTCGTCAAGCTAAGTTCGTTGGATCGGCACGAGTAGCCTGCTTGTGGGCTTCCGTATCGCCCGAGGCACCGTTATAGGGACGAGCGGTGTAGAGAAACGGTGCCTTTTGGCGTCTTTGTTGGATGCCGGTGCGGCTGGTGAAAACCAGGACAGGCGAAGAAGTGGGAACGGCGATCGCGCAACTGTCGTGCACGCATTCCTTTAGTGCGACAACATAAACACGGTTTGGACGATGAGCAGATCTGATACCAGCGATCTAGAAGCGATGAACGCCACTCCTGCAGCGGCAATCAACTCGGAGGACTGGAGATCATTTTTTCTCGGCTACAGCGATATCGTCTTGGTCGCAAACAGCGACGAGGTCGATATTGATGAGCTGACGTCGCGCTTTCCTGAGACCACGCTCTTTGTCTTCTTCAACAAGGTCTACAAGGTCCTGAGCGAACCCTTTACGCGCGCTGCCGTTCTGGTGTCGCGAAGCGGAGCACAGGGAGCCAACCTTGTCAAAAGCGGCAAGGTGTCCAAGGTTCTCCCGTATTTTGATAAAGGCAGCTTCCTTGGGATCATCAATCTGACTATCGGTGGCAGCGAAAGGCCTAGCCCAGCTTCCGCATTTGGTGATGTGAAGGTCAGGCATCTGGATCTGACGGATGTGTTCGCTCCGTTTTATCCACCCACAAGTCTGCCAACCAGCGGATTTGCGTTGTGCTTTTGGCTCGCCAACCTCCAATTGGGAGTAAGGGTCACCCTGGCGGGCTTCTCGTCCAAGCGAAGCGAGCGCTATCAGGTTTTTGACGTTCATGACTGGACGTTCGAACAAGTGGTCCTGCGACTAATGTATCGCCGCGGGAAGATCGACATTCTTGGCCGCGAGCGGACCAATCCTTATGCCGAGCTTTCCGCACACTTTCCGGAATACTCTCCGACCGAGATTGCTTTCACGGCAAACGAGGTGTTGGGGGAGCGTCTCGTGAATTTGAGCTCAATCGTTGACAGGCTGATGCATGTGACGAGGTTCCTTCGTTTTGTCGATAGGACCTACAAGAAGCTGAAGCCAAAGACGCGGAAGGAAAAACGATGGGAGGCGATGGAGGGCAAGTAGGATCCATCGCACAGCGATAGCGAGCCGTTCACGCTGAAACGAATTCATCAGGCGATCCCAAGCCGGGTGCACTAGAACCTCTGCGTCCGTCGGCGCGTAGAGTTTCGCTTGACCGGGCGGCTCAGTGCCTGCCACGTTACGACCGGCCCAGTCGGCCCTGTTGACTTTCGATGAGAACGCAAGCGAACCGCCCGTCGTGGTCCCCTAGGACTTTCTATGTCGCAGCACGCTTCTCCTCGCGCTTCATTCCTTTTTATTCACCGCCGGCGATTTTCCTCTTGCGTGTGGAATCCCAAAAGACTAACAGGATCAGGCCGTTTCGGCAGGTCGGGGCGTAGCGCAGCCCGGTAGCGCACTTGACTGGGGGTCAAGGGGTCGCTGGTTCGAGTCCAGTCGCCCCGACCATTTACAAATCAACCTTCGGCACCCCCAGAAGCCCGGAGGTCATCATCGTGACATTGTCGAAAACCAATGTGTTGCGGTGCGAGCGCGCGCTCGTTCTCGAGTATTTCCGCTGCTCGTGGTGGAGCTCTTCAAAGCTTGCCTCGATAACTCGAATAATTATTAGAAGTGTGTAATATACGCCATGCAATTGTTGGTGGACGACGCATGGCGGACGGGAAGACCAGTGAAACATGTCGGGAATCTTTATCTGAGCCCTTTGGAGCTCTGATCGAGAAGGCGATATCATTGGGGTGGCCCGAGCACGAAGTTGCGCTGGCGCTGACCGAGCTGGCCGAGGCCTACGTTGTGAAGGTTAGTGCAAGGATCATCATTGAGGGCTCGCTCCAATCGCAGCGCGTCTCCGAGCGCTTGAAAAACTGAGGCCGGATTTGCGCGTCAAGCGGGCTCGGCAGGTGCGTTCACATAAATGTTTCTGCGGGAAATGTTGAGTTGATAAATGGCCGGCTCGGGAGCATAGTGACCGCGATCCCGGCTCTGGATGGGCGGCCGGCGATGATGTCTTCCGGTGTTTGTAGCCCCGATGGGTCCTTTGACATCATGCTCAAATCCCCAGTTCTTCCACGTGACCTACCGCTTTTCTCCGACGATCTCGATCTTCTGTCGGAGGTACTTGATGATGTCTGCACGGACCGTGGTCTTGCACGAAACACCTCGGCCGCCGAAACCATAGGCGCGCTCCTGATACAGCTCTACCGACAGGGCGTCAGAGATCAGGGCAAGCTCGCGGCACTCGCAAAGGCCTATTTGTAATCTCGAGTCTCTAAGAGGGGCCGGATCAATCGTCGTTCGCTGCATTGAGGTTTTCCGGGCGGATGCCTTCATCGACCCCTGTGCGGGCCCGCAATCTCACCCCTGGCCCGCCCTCATCGTGATTGCCGCTTGCGATGAAGATGATGCCCGCCGCTTCAAGCGCTTGCTTGACCGCGAGCAACGCGTGCGGCTCGCCGTCCTGCTCGTCGCGCTCCATTGTTTCGATGGTGGCAGCGGGCAGCCCGGATGCGGCTGCCAGTTGCTCTATGCTCATTCCGGTCATGGCGCGGGCGCCGCGCATTTGTGTGGCTGTGATCATGAATCAAAGACTAGCGCGCCGGCGCTCGTTCGCAAGTCCGACACGCCGTAAGGCCGCGTCTATAGCGCTGTTCGAGCGCAGCGCAGCCCCAGACGACCCCGAAAAGCAGGTAGACATGCCGCCAGTGGTCGATGTCGATGACGTTGCCGATCGCGGCATGCCCTAGCACCCCGATCCATGCAATCATCAGATAGGGCTGCCACGGGCGATCCTTGAGGAGATTCCTGAACCCGAGATAGATCGTCCAGCAAAGCATTGTGACATAGCTCAGAAAGCCGAGCCAACCGTAGCTCGTCAGCGATTTCAGCCAGACATTGTGCTCGTCCTCGGGGAACATCGTGCCAAAGACCAGCGGACCGATTCCAAGCGGTCGCTCCATCATCATCGTGAAGCCAATGCGGTGCCGATCGAAGCGACCGAGGTGTTCGCCATCATACTGCTGCACAAGCTGGGCGCGGGCCGAAAAGAGCGCACTGACCTTCGGGAACTGCAATGCAACGACGAGTGACCCGACCAACAGCATGATCGCGGCAAGCGACAGGATAAGGATCCGCAGGCGAAACGCGCCGGTGCGTTCCTTGAGCAACATGCAGAAGACCAGAAGGACAATGCCGAGAAGAAAGAGACCCCAGGCCGCACGCGAGAAAGACAGGAATACGCCAAGTGCCAGGATCAACAACGCAAAGGCTTTGATCGGAGACGTCCTCAAATTGCCGACAAGAATGCCATGGACGAGGTAGAGGGATGGAGGGACCAGGAATGGGCCGAATACGTTGGGATCCTGGAACGCACCCTTGGCGCGATCGTAGAGCGTGAAGACCTCAGCGCCGGGGAAGGCCTGAAAGTAGCCGAGGATTCCGAGCAGAGACGTTATAACGGCGGCGAACGCCCAGGCATTGAAAATGAGCGGGAGGCGCCGATGGCTGTCCTCGATAATCGCTGCGTAGAAGATCGCCGTGAGCGTGAGGAAGGTCGAGACCGCGACATACATCGGCCCAGTCCCGAGATCCTTCATTTGCGTCAGCGAAAGCATCCCGCCAACGTTAAAGGCAAGCAGCAATACGAGAAGCGGCGCCGTGAAGCGCGAAATCCTAAGACCCAGGATGAACCAGATGGCGAGAAGGGCGGCCATCCACAACTCGTAGGGTGCGGGTTCGTCGATGACGAAGCCGGAGAGGAAGACGCCAAAGGCGACCATCGCCGAACCAAGCAGCCGCAACGTTGCTCGTTGCGGCTGGGCAACGCGCAGAGGTGTTGCCTCGATCGCGCTCAATAGGCGTTTTCCGTATTGAACAACCGGAAGGGCGTGAGGAACAAGATTTTCAGATCGAACCAGAGCGACCAGTTCTCGATGTAATAGAGGTCGTAGGCCGTCCGGAACTTGATCTTGTCGTCGTGATCGACCTCTCCGCGCCAGCCATTGATCTGTGCCCAGCCGGTCACTCCGGGCTTCACGCGATGGCGCGCGAAATAGCCTTCAACGACATCGCCGAAGAGGCGGTCTCGCGCCTGGGCGAGAATGGCGTGCGGGCGTGGCCCAACCAAGGAGATGTCGCCCTTCAGCACGTTGAACAACTGCGGCAACTCGTCGATCGAACTCTTGCGAATGAAGCGTCCGACAGGTGTGACGCGCGGATCACCCTTAGTGACGGCGGCACGACCGGTGGGATCGCCCTTGTCGGCATACATCGAACGGAACTTGAAGATCCGGATGATCTCGTTGTTGAAGCCATGCCGGTTCTGCATGAAGAAGATCGGACCCTTCGAGGTCAGCTTGATGGCGATCGCTGTTGCCAGCATGATCGGCCACAAAAGCGCGAGTGCAAGAAGCGTAAAGAAGATGTCAAAGCAGCGCTTGGCGACCGAGTCCCAATCCCGGATCGGCTTGTTGAAGATATCGAGCATCGGGACCGCCCCAATGCGCGAATAGGCGCGCGGACGAAAGCGCAGGCGATTTGCGTGAGCGGCAAGGCGAATGTCGACCGGCAGGACCCAGAGCTTCTTCAGCAGCTGCAAAATGCGCGCCTCGGCGCTGAGCGGAAGCGATATGATCAGCATGTCGATGCGCGTGATGCGGACAAACTCGACCAGTTCGGCGACCGTTCCGAGCTTCGGATAGCCCGCGACCATGATCGGCGAGCGCTTCTCGCCGCGATCGTCGAAGATGCCGCAGATCCGGATATCGTTGTCGGGTTGCTGTTCGAGGACTCGGATCAGCTCCTTGGCCGGAGCTCCGCCGCCCACGATCACTGCGCGGCGCTCCATGATACCGTTACGCGACCAGTTGCGGATGCCATAAGCCATCAGGAAGCGAGAGGCGAGGAGGAAGATCGCGCCGATAACGAACCAGATAAAGTAGGCCGGCACCTCTGGCGAACTGACATTGCCGGCGAGTACGTTTGCACCAGTGACGATCACGAAGACCGAACCCCACACGGCAAAGACGCGTGGCAGCAGGCGTAGACGCGTGCGCAAGGCGGGGATCGAGTAGGTGTCGGCGATCTGGAGTCCACATACGAGGAGAGCTGCAACAATCGCGGCCGCGATAGAGCGGCCTAAAAGTGTCTCCGCCTCATTGCCCTGCCAGAGAAGGAATACAAGCAGCCCGATCAGAAACTGCGAAGCAAATTCGAACAGGCGGAATTGACCGATGATGATGGCAGGCGAACGGTTTCCAGCGCTGAATTGCTCGGCGATCTGACGGGCATAGCTATTGATCGGCTCCGACTGGGCCTCTTCATTCGCGTCTTCGCTGGGTCGGTTGATGTCTGAAATCTGCTTGCGCAGCGCTTCCAGGTCAAATTGATCGCTTTTCTCTGCCTTATTCATGAGGCTACCGCCGCTGGTTATCGGAACGGCAATAGCAGAAAGCCCCTAAGAAACTTTTACGAAGCAACCACAAGAGCTTGCCTGGACTTGGGCTCCAGGAGGTCGTGGTACAATTTCAAGACATCATTGGCCATCACGGACGCCGAGAAAACCGACTTCACTTGCTCCATCGACGGCATCGCGGCCTCATGCCAATCGGGGATGCGGATCGCATCCGCCATTGCGCGCGCGAGATCGTCGGAATCGTCAGGGTTTACGAGGGCAGGACTATTTCTGCCCAATGCCTCGGGAATGCCGCCGACGCGGGTCGCTATGATGGTCTTGCCGGCGCCGAGACCCTCGAGCACGATGTAAGGCATGGCTTCGGCGCGCGACGGCACGACGAGATTCTGTGACATTGCGAAGGCCTGCTGAACACGCATTGCCGGCAGCATGCTGATCCGCTTGGCCAAACCACGCTCGATCATCATGTCCCGGTATTTCTCGCGTTCTGGCCCGTCGCCGATCATTACAGCCGAAAGTGGTCGTCCAAGAATGCGCTCGGCTTTCGCGAAGGCCTCTACAAAGAGATCGGGACCCTTAAGGTCCCGAAGCATGCCGACGTAGATGTAGTGGACAGCATCCGAACGGGTCGGGATCAGCTCGAAGTCACGTTCGGCAATCCCGTTGTAGATTAGGCGCGTTTCCGTCCGTGGGCGCCCAACCTTCTCCGTATAGGCATCGCGCTCGTATTCGCAGATGAAGACGAGGGCGTCGGTGAAGTACTCCTGCAGACGCTCCATGCGGAGCACAAATTGCCCCATGAGCGATCTGCGGGAATAATGCAGGCTTCCGCCGTGCGCTGTATAGAGGCGGGCTACGCGATACCTGTTCACCCGCAGGGCTGAGCCGGCAAGCCGCGCGAGCACACCGCCTTTGGCGCCGTGACCGTGCAGCACATCCGGCCGCAAACTTTTGATGTTCTTGTACGTGTCCCAGAGCATTCCTAGGTCGGAGAGGCTGACGTGCCGTCGCATCGGCATACGCGTCAATCCCATCGCCAGGAAGGGTCGAATATCGTCGAATAGGCGGTCCTCATGCTCGCCGCCCGTGGAGCTGTCGCAAAGGATGCCGACCTCGTGTCCCGCCTTGCTGTGCTCCAGCACCAGATCGCGGACATGGCGGAAGATCCCGCCGACCGGTGACCTGAAACAATGGAGGATGCGGAGCGGGCGCTGTTCAGTCATCGAGGGTTAGAACAGTCGTTCGCGAACGTAGATGGTGTCTCCGGCTATGATCGCCGAAGAAATGTTGACGCGGCCCGTCATCACTTGCCCGTTGACCTTGCGGGTCACATCGACCGCGCCCTGATTGGCGCGCGAGGTGAAGCCGCCGGCAACGGCAACGGCGTTCTGCACCGTCATTCCGGGGACGTATGCATACTGGCCGGACTGGCCGACTTCGCCCATAACGAAGATCGAGCGGTAGCGGTCGACATCGATCGTGACATCAGGGTCCCGCAGGTAACCCTGCTTCAGCTTCTGCGCGATCTGGCCCGACAACTGCTGCAGCGTCCGTCCGCGAGCTGGCACCTGTCCGATGAGCGGGAAAGCGATGTAGCCAGCCTGGTCGATCGTATACGTGTTGGTCATGCTTGGCTGGTCAAACACGGTAATGCGCAGTCGATCGCCACTGTCCAGCGAATAGGGCTGGATTGTTGCCTGATTAAAGGCCTGAGGGGCAGGCTGGTAGCTATTGCAGCCACTCACGACCGCGGTGATAGCGGCGAGGCTCAGAGCCATCAGGAACTTGGGCTGTGCGAGAGGCATCGCGTCTGCTCGTAGGAAAACGAATTGGGTCTCAGCCGTTATCAATCCGTTAGGGTTAATGCTCGGTAAAAACCGTCGATTTTTTTGGCTTCGACCGGCCGACATGCGGTCGAAAGGCACGAGCAAGCATTAACCGTTGGGTTACTATAGTCATTTACCCTCGCGGCCACGTTTGTTCTTGGAGTACCAGCATGTCCGGCGTATCGGGTAATCAGGATGTGGACATCGACCTCGGGCAATTGGTCCGCGCTGTCTGGGCACGCCGGCTGAAGGTCCTGGCGATCACGGCCCTTGGGGCAGGGGTCGCCTTCACGGGCGCCAAGATGATCTCCCCCAAATACCGAAGCGAGACGCGTATCCTGATCGAGCCGCGCGCTCCTGCCTTCGCCAACGCGCAGGTGAACGACACCAATGCGGGCCCGCTCCTTGACGAGCTCAATATTGCGAGCCAGGTGCAGCTTCTGCAGTCCGCGGATCTTATCAAGCAGATCATCAACAGCCAGACGCTCTACGATTTGCCGGAATTTGATGCGGCCGCGAATGGCTCCGCGCTGACCGATATCCTGGTAGCGCTTCATCTGAAGAAGAATCCGTATGAGAATCCCCCCGAGGAGCGCGTAATCGACGCCTTCACGGAGAGGCTTCAGGTCTATCAGGTGCCGGGATCGCGCGTGATCGGGATAACGTTCACCTCGAAGGATCCTAAGCTCGCGGCGACAATCCCCAATGCGATGGCAGCAGTTTATCTTGCCACACAGAGTGGGGCCAAGTTGGACTCGAATTCCGAGGCGACGCGGTGGCTGGAGCCGGAGATCGAAAATCTCCGGCAGAAGGTGAATGACGCCGAGCAGAAGGTGGCGGAGTACCGCGCCGCGCACGGATTGCTGCCGACCAACGGCGGCTCGAATTTCGCCACACAGCAATTGAACGACATTTCGGCGGAGCTTACCCGCGTCCGGGGAGACCGCGCAAACGCCGAGGCGCGTGCCCAGTCCGTACGCGATGCTCTCTCCTCCGGTGAACCATCAGATACGTTGCAGGACATCATGTCGTCTCAGTCGCTTCAGCGGCTGAAGGGCACGGAATCAGCGCTGCAGTCGCAGATATCCGACCTGCAGACGTCCTTGCTAAACAACCATCCTCGCCTGAAAAGCCTTCGCGCGCAGTTGTCGGACATCAAGGTTCAGATTCGCCAAGAGACCCAAAAGATCCTGGCAAGCATCGAAAACGAAGCGAAGGTCGCCGCCGTTCGCCAAAAGGAGCTGGAGCAGCAGGCCGACAAGTTGAAGGCGAACAGCGCCCAAGCTGGCGAAGACGAGGTGGGCCTTAACGCCCTGACGCGTGAGGCGACGGCGCAGCGCCAACTTTTGGAGACCTATCTCTCCCGTTACCGCGAGGCGGCGTCGCGCGCCGACAAGAATTCAAGCCCGGCCGACGCCCGCATCGTGTCGAAGGCTATACAGCCGGTCGATCCCTATTTCCCGAAAGTTCTGCCGATCGTCATCGTCGCTACCTTGGCAACTTTCATCATGACATCGATTGTAATCATGCTCGTCGAACTCTTCAGCGGTCGGGCTCTTCGCCCCGTCGAGCCTCCCGAAGAGGAAGCGCGGGACGACGAGGAGCCTCAATCGGTGACAGCCGCCTCCGCTAAGCGAGTGGCTACGCCGAGTCTCCTCGCTACACCCGTCGATGAGGAGCCGGTTGCAGAGCCGGTCGAGGAAGAGAACGTCTTGGAAACGAATGAGTTCTCGATAGCATCTGTTTCGGAGTATCTTCGTGGCAGCAGGGCGCCTCTTGCGATTGCTATTTCACCGACCGGAGATGACGGCTCTGCAGCAACCGTATCCCTCGTGCGCAAGTTGGCAAATGACGGCTCACGGGTCATTCTGGTCGATATGACGGGCTCCGGCCTGCCGACGGACCTCATGGCCGACAATCGCAGCATGCTTGGGATAACCGACCTGCTCTGTGGCGATGCCGCTTTCGGCGATACGATTCATGGTGATAGCCGCTCCGATGCGCACCTCATTCCGCAGGGCATCAGTGATCCGCGCCGGGCGATGCGCGGTGCCGATCGCCTATCCCTGCTGCTGGATGCTCTAGTCTCGGCCTATGATCTGGTGGTCGTGGAGTGTGGCGCGGCCGATGTGGCCGGCGTTTCGCGGCTGACGCAGAGCAAGGACGTCGAGATCATCCTCTCGATGCCTGAAATCGTCGAGCAGGAGTTCGTGACTGCCATGAGCGAGTTCGAAGCGGCTGGTTACGAACGCGTCGTGCTGATGTCAGACCGTGACGAGCCTCTTGAAAACCCGATCTCTCGGCATGCCGCGTGATCAAACACCAATCAGTCGACGTAGACGCTGTACAACGCGGTAGCTCTTCTGGTGAGACTTGATGAAGGCTTTGCCTCGGGTGATTGCCCGGTGAACAAAGCCAGCCACTGTGCCGCGCAGGGAAAGCGGCAGGACAACGTCATAGTGCTCGATCTCTACAGGGGCCCATGAACGCTTGTATCGCTGATCGCCAAGACCGAAGTCGAAGAGGCTGACACCCCTGCCATGCTGACCGGCGATCATCTGCCAGAACAGAAATTCGCCTGGGCTCGCCTCCACCACGAGGCTTTCGTCGATCGCACTGAGCTGGCAAATGATGTGGTCCCCTTTACGAGAAAGACCAGCGAGCGCAGCAATATCGCCGTCGCGATCGCCTTTCAGGCGGATAGCGTGCATCTCCAGCCCGACCGTTTCGCCATCACGCTCGCCGACGTCGATTGCGCCATGCAGGAAAGCCCTGGTTCGCGGATCTTCAAACGCATCTGGCAGTCCGAGCGCCTTGAATCGTTCGCGCTTCTGCTTGAAGAAGCGATCGAGCAGAAGGTGCTGCTCCTCCGCGGTTCCCGAAGAAACGTAATCGAACCCGCCCAGCGCCTCCAGACGTCTCAGCTGCGTGCGGAACTTCTTACGCCGTCCCTTTGCGTTCACTTGCTGGAGCGTCGACTCCATGCCAGCCAAGAGCGGAAGGTGGTAGGCGTGATTCTGGTTCTGAACCATCGGCAGCAGTGCCAAAGGGTTGCGGCGACCGCGCCAATCCAACGGGATGTTCTGCAGCAGAAGCAGGTCGGCGCGTCCGACCAAGGCGCGACGCATGGACTCGGCGAATTTTTGCGGCTCGATATTGGTGGCCAGCTCGACGAAGCGAGTTGTGAAGAGACCCGTGTTAATGTTGCTGTGATCGGCGCCGACAAATCTGGCGGTGCGGAAGCCGTGAAACCTGTTTATCTCCACCGGCAGAATGAAGGCGGTCTCTTCGCCGAGCCTGCCCCAGACGATCGACAACTGGTGCCCGAAGGCTTTGGTCCAGGATAGGCACCAGTCGTAGCTTTGATGCAGGGAGTTCAGATTGTCACGATCGAGCTCACGCCAGACCGCTTCCAGCGGCTCCATGCTATCCAAGATGACGATATTAAGTTCGCTTACCGCAAACTGCGCGTTCACCACGCGCAGTTTGGAAACGCCAGCGTCGGATCTTATGAGATGTTGCGCTCTATCTGAAACAGGAAGCGTCTGCGCCTGCACGGGTCTTCTCCGGTCTGACTTACCGGCGCGAAGAATAGGCCAACGGAGGATCCATTTGTTTTATAAGCAGAGATCGTCGGTGCTTTCTGTCGATCACGGTTATCGCGTCGTTAACGGATCACCGCTGCTTCGGCCCGGCCATCCATTTGATGAGGACCATGGCCGGGAGTACCCACAGCAAGCCGGTCAGGAGAAAGTAGAGAAGCTGTCCCCACCATGGCGCGTCACCGAGCGTGGCAACGGCGATCGTGTTTGCTAGCACCGCATAGGCGAGCACGAGCACGACGAGCACAATCGTACCGATAAATTTGCGGAGGCGGACGGGCATCAACTATCTTTCACACTGGTGTTCGAACCGCCGCGACTGCATGCCGCAAAGGTTCGGGGCTTGTTTTGCATGAGCCGCTCAGGCAAATCAACTGCCGGAAGTAAGGAGCAGTCATGGCGATCGCGAACTTGAGCACCGAACAGCAGATATTGCACCAGATACGTCGACAGGACGGCAACCGCCGGGCGGTTCGTATTTGGCTAGGTTTTGTGCTTTTGGCACTCTTCTGTCTTGTGATTGTCGGCGGGGCGACCAGGCTCACGAATTCGGGGCTTTCGATTACCGAATGGAAGCCGATTCACGGGGTGATTCCGCCTCTGAATGCTGCGGAATGGGAGGAGGAGTTCAAGCTCTACCAGCGCATTCCCGAGTATCAGCAGATAAATGACGGAATGACCGTCGAGGAGTTCAAGGGCATCTTTTGGTGGGAGTGGGCGCACCGCCTGATCGCACGCGGCATTGGTGTCATCTTCGCGCTGCCATTGCTCTATTTCTGGATCGCGGGAAAGGTGGAGCGGCGGCTGAGATGGCCACTCTTCGGGATTCTGATACTGGGCGGACTGCAGGGGGCGATCGGCTGGTGGATGGTGTCGTCGGGGCTTGCCGTCCGAACCGACGTCAGCCAGTATCGGTTGGCAACGCACTTGATCATGGCCTGTCTAATCTTCGCGTCCTGCATGTGGATCATGCGGGGGCTCTCACCCCACTCGGACGATCCGGCGCCCGCGAAAAGCTCCAATCGATGGGCGGCTGCGATAGCCATATTTGCGCTTTTCCAGATCTACCTCGGTGCGCTTGTGGCGGGCCTCGACGCCGGCTTCACCTACAATACCTGGCCGTTGATGGATGGTGCCGTCGTGCCATCTGATCTGCTGATCCAGCAGCCCGCCTGGATCAATTTCTTCGAGAACCCCAAGACGGTGCAGTTCATCCATCGGCTGGGTGCCTACACGCTTTTTGCGCTGACGCTGGTCAACATGATCATCGCTCTCGCGGCAGCACCGTCGACAACGCATGCACGGCGCGCGGTCGTCCTGTTCGGGCTGGTGATGGTTCAGGCATCGATCGGAATTGCTACCTTGCTGCTGCACGTCCCGCTTCATTGGGGGCTGCTGCATCAGGCGGGTGCCCTCGTGGTCTTTGGTTTCGCTATCGCCAACTGGCGGGGCTACTACGGAGAGTATCCGCGCGAGACCATGATTGCCGAGCAGGTTTGAACCCGACGACGGTTGAAATCGCCATCTCGCTGTCAAAACAGCAGCCTCCTGTTGGCCGACAGTGAATGCCCGGGGAAGGCGAGCCGATCGGGGCGGACGGAATGCCGAAGATCGTATTGCCGCGAACGATGACTGAGGCCGAGGGAGCGATACGCGGCTGATTCGCGAGACACTATCGCAGCCGTACTCGCGCTCAAACGAGCAGAGGGCAGGGACATGCTGTCGTTGGCAGCGGCATGTTTGTACAGTTCGCGGAAGCCGGCGTGGTCGCCTATTCCTAGAGCCTTTCATGTTTTGACGGAAGCGTAGCCAGCATTTGAGAAGTAGTTGGCGCATTCCTCTGGCTTGATGGTGTCGGCGAGTAAGCCCAGATGGCGCCAGGTTTCCTCGGTGGTTCGCTTTTGGGCCTGGCGCATCCAGTGCTTGATCTTGGCGAAGGCCTGCTCGATCGGATTAAGGTCGGGGGAATATTTCGGCAGGAACCAGAGTCTGGCGCCGACTGCCCTGATGGCATCGCGGATGGCTTTGGCCTTGTGAGAGCCGAGATTGTCGAGGATGACGATGTCGCCAGGCTTGAGGGTCGGGATCAACTGCTGGCGGACATAGGCGCGGAAGCATTCGCCATTGATGGGACCGTCGAAGACGCAGGGCGCAGTGAGCTTGTCGCAGCGTAGGGCGCCGAGGAAGGTCAGGGTGCGCCAGCGGCCGTGCGGGGCAAAGCCGCGCAATCTTTTGCCCCTCGGCCCCCAGCCGCGTAACGGCGCCATGTTGGTGCGGATCCAGGTCTCGTCGATAAAGACGAGCCGCTTCGGATCGAAGCGGTCTTGCCAGGCTTTCCAGCGGGCTCTGCGCCGGGCAATGTCGGCGCGGCCCTGCTCAAGGGCGAACAGCGTTTTTTTTAAAGCTCAAGCCCTCGCGGCGCATGAACTGCCAGATGGCATTGTGGGAGACGGTCACGCCGCGGGCGGCTAACTCATCCTTCAGCCGATGTAGCGTCAGATGTGATGTCTGCTCGATCTGCTCGACGATGAAGGCGCGGTGCGGCTCCAGCACACGTCGGCGATGGCCGCCCATCTTGCCAGGCGACACGCTGCCGGTGGCCCGATAACGCTGCGACCACTTCACCACGGATGAGACAGCTATGTCGAACCGCTCCGCCACCACCCGGCAGCTCTGACCGTCCACAACCGCTGCGACGACTCGCTCGCGAAGATCATTCGAATAGGGTCGCGTCATAGATGCTGGCCTCCTTTCCAGCATCCATGATGAATCACAAATCTGCTGATTTTGGAATCCCGCACCGATTCCGATAAGCAATGATCCGCTCTAATAGCGTAGCCGGGGCCTCTCACGAGAGCATAAAAAAATCCGGCTGCGTCGCCGCAGCCGGATCGGATTACTTATCGCCGAAGATCAGTCTTAGAAAAAACCGCGGCGCTGCCACCAGCCAGCTTTCTTCGGCTTGCCGTCACCTTCGCTCTCCGCGGCGTCGCTGCGCGTCGACTTAACCGTCGGCTCCGACGAAGAGATGTTCGACTCCCGGTTGGCGCGGACGGGCTTCGCGTCCTCCACGGCCGGCGCTGCGAGGTCTGCGGCTGCCGCCTCGGCTTCAGCTTCAGCGGCCGGTGCCGTTTCCGCTGGCGCCTCTTCCACGACGGGCTCCTCGACCGGCGATGCCTTGCGGCTTCGGCGTGCGCGCTTCGGCTTCACGTCCTCCGCAACCGAGGCGCCGGTTTCAACAGCAGCCATTGCCGGCTGAGCTTCGACGGCTTCTTCGGCGACAGCTTCGATTACCTCTACGGCGGTCACTTCTGTCTCGCCATCGTCAGCACCGTCACTTGCGCCTTCCCCGGCAGAAGCCTCCTGCTCGCTGCCTTCGTCGCGGTTGCGGCGACCGCCACGCTTGCCACGACGGCGGCGCTTGCGACGCTGGGTTTCATCGCCTTCGTCACGCGTTTCAACGGACGCAGCAATGCTTTCGTCGCCCTGGTCCTCATCATCACTGTCGGCTTGGTCGCCTTCCGCAGAGTCAACCGAGTCAGCGGCTACTGCCTCACCATTGCCATTGCGTCCGCGACGGCGGCGGCGGCGCTTGCGCTTGCGGCCCTCTCCATCGCCTTCCGAGCGCTGTGCAGGACGTTCGGCGGCAGCCGGCTTGGCTTCGAGTTCCTCTTCTTCCTCCTCGTCGACTTCGACCACGATATCGTCGTCTTCGTCATCCGGGATGGCGGCAAAGTTGAACAGGCTTTCGATCTTGACCGGGTTCTCGACTGGCTCGCCGCGGTCGATCGCGAAGTGCTGGGAACCGACGGAGCCGTCTGCGTCGATAATAATCGCGACTCCGAAGCGGGCCTCATAGTCGACGATCGTCTGGCGCTTGTGGTTGAGCAGGTACAGCGCAATATCAGGCGTCGTGCGAACCGTGATGTCGTGGGTGGTATTCTTGAGCAGGTATTCTTCGATGCCTCGCAGCACGTGCAGGGCAACGGAAGACTGCGAACGAACGTGGCCAGTGCCGCCGCAATGCGAGCAGACCTGCGTCGTCGATTCGAGAACGGAAGCGCGGATGCGCTGACGCGACATTTCCAAAAGGCCGAAATGCGAAATGCGGCCGACCTGAATGCGAGCGCGGTCGTTCTTCAGGCATTCCTTCAGCTTCTTCTCGACGGCGCGATTGTTGCGCTTCTCTTCCATGTCGATGAAGTCGATGACGATCAGGCCGGCAAGGTCGCGCAGGCGAAGCTGACGAGCGATTTCTTCCGCTGCTTCAAGGTTCGTCTGGAGCGCAGTATCTTCGATCGAGTGCTCGCGCGTCGAACGGCCGGAGTTGACGTCGATCGAAACCAGCGCTTCCGTCTGGTTCATGATCAGATAGCCGCCGGACCTCAGCGTCACTTGCGGCTGCAGCATGCGGTCGAGCTGCGCCTCGATGCCAGAACGCGAGAAGATCGGGTGGATGTCGCGATAGGGTTGAACCACCTTGGCGTGGCTCGGCATCAGCATCTTCATGAAGTCTTTTGCTTCACGATAGCCTTCCTCGCCGGCAACGATGATCTCGCCGATATCCTTGTTGTAGAGGTCGCGGATCGAGCGTTTGATGAGCGAACCTTCCTCGTACACGAGGCAGGGAGCGGTCGATTGCAGCGTCAGCGTGCGGACGTTCTCCCACAGACGCATCAGATATTCGAAGTCGCGCTTGACCTCGACCTTGGTGCGGTTTGCACCCGCAGTACGCAGGATGACGCCCATGCCCTGCGGCACTTCGAGCATGCGCGCGATTTCCTTCAGGCGCTTGCGGTCCTGCGGATTGGTGATCTTGCGGGAGATGCCACCGCCACGCGCCGTGTTCGGCATGAGGACGGAGTAGCGACCGGCCAGCGAAAGATAGGTCGTCAGGGCGGCACCCTTGTTGCCGCGCTCTTCCTTTGCCACCTGCACCAGCAGGATCTGGCGGCGCTTGATGACTTCCTGGATGCGATACTGCTTGCGTGGCTTGCGCTGGACGCGATCGGGAACTTCCTCCATGGCGTCTTCGGCGCCGACGGATTCGATCACTTCCTCTTCATGGTCGTGGTCGTCGTCATCGTCGTCATCGCTGCGGCGGCGGGCGTCGACCTCTTCGGAGATCGAGTCCGTTTCGACCATCGCTGCCATCTCGTTGCCCGACGAACCTTCGTCGTCGTTGTCGACCGTGGCTTCGCTGGCAGCTTCGTCGCTTGCCGGCGCTTCAGCAGCCGGCGCTGCCTTCTTGCGGCTGCGGCGGGGCTTTGCCTTCTTGGCCGGTGCTTCCTCGGCAACTTCGGCAATGGCCTCGACCGTTTCGGTTGCCGCAGCAGCGGCTTCCGCCGCCGGTGCTTCGGTAGTTGCAGCTACGCCAACGTCGGGCTGTTCCTGGGTGGAGAGATCGACCGGTGCCGTCTCGACGTGTTCGACGTCGTCGTCGCGGCGATGCTCTTCGGCTTCGGCGCGCAACAGTGCCTGACGATCGGCAAGCGGGATCTGGTAGTAGTCGGGGTGAATTTCGGCGAAGGCCAGGAAGCCGTGCCGGTTGCCGCCGTAATCAACGAAGGCGGCCTGCAGCGAGGGTTCGACCCTCGTTACCTTTGCGAGATAGATATTGCCGCGGATCTGCTTCTTGTGCTGCGACTCGAAGTCAAATTCTTCTATGCGGTTTCCGCGTACGACAACAACGCGCGTCTCTTCCTCGTGAGACGCGTCGATAAGCATCTTGTCTGCCATGTAAGCTGTGCTCCTCGGCGCGGCCGAACGTCGGCATCCCCTTGCGTCGATGAGACAGAAGAGGTGCGGCTCGTCATTGCAGCGCCGGATAATGAAAGTCGCGATTGGTGCGGTGTGGAAGGCAGCAGCCAGACAGCAGCGGGGGAGATGTTCTCCCGGGGCCTGTAGACTTCAGATAAAACCTGCTGCGACACCATCAAAGACCAAGCGAGATCGACAAAACTAAGACCTTGTTCAGGTCCGATGAGTTTGCTCTCTCTGTAAAGAGCGGTTGGTGGCTATCCACCGATGAAGTTCCCGCATACGCCGGAAAATTCAGGATCCAATTTCGAGTGGAAACACATATGACGGCGGACGATTGCCGGTTGTGGCGCCAGTTCCTTAGCGGTTTGGCTGCCGTGCAGGCGACTCTATCCCGTCAGCACTTCTACCCTAAAAATCCTTGTATGTTTTCTCTGTCACAATAGCAAGGGAAAAGCCAAATGTGCCATAATATTGATGGATTTCGGAAGGCATACAAAATTGGGGATCAAGGGCGCCGATTTGGCTCCCCGGTCGCGAACGGTGCCGGCACCGGCAATCTCGCGTTTACCGGGAGAACTTGATCGGAATGTTATTTAAGGTGTGGCGGTCGATTGTTTAAGAGGGTATGGCCCGCGACGGTGATATCCGGGTGGCGGTGGACAAGAGTTGCGGGTGCGTTCGCCGCTGTGGCGGCGATGGCTTTTGTGTGTCTTCCGGACGGGAGAGCAAATGATGCGACCAAGGTCGAGCCTTTGCTCGCCTATGGTGCCCGCATCATCGGCGACGACGCACGCACCCGCATCGTCATCGATTTCGATCGGGCCCCGGACTTTTCGATCCATTACATTGCCAATCCCGAACGCGTCGTGATTGATCTGCCCGCGACGGCTTTCGGGTTCCCAACCGGCGACCTCGAGGCGAGGGGGCTTTTCAAGGACATCCGTTACGGCAAGATGGACGAGGACAGCGCGCGCATCGTGCTGACGGCCAAAAAGCCAGTGAAAATGGAAGTCGCCAAGGTTCAGGCGGACGAGGACGGTAAGGGGCAGCGTCTCGTCCTTGATGCCGCGATGACGGACAAGGACAAGTTCGCAGAACTGGTCAAGGCTCAATCGTGGAGTGATCCCTCGTCTCAACAGACGACCAGCGTCATTCCTGCCCCGGAGAAGCCGGCCGACGGGGATTTCATCATTGCTGTCGACGCTGGTCACGGCGGGATCGACACAGGCGCGATTGGCGTCGATACCAAGACGCAAGAGAAGGACGTAACGCTCGCCTTTGCCAAGGCGCTGACCGACCGTCTCAACCGCGAGTCGGGCATCAAGGCGTTTCTGACGCGAAGCGACGACTCGTTCCTGTCGCTTTCCGAGCGTGTGGAGATCGCCCGTCAGAACCATGCCGGCCTCTTCATTTCGATGCACGCCGACACCTTGAAGCAGAAGGATATTCGCGGCGCGACAGTGTACACGATTTCCGACCGGGCCTCGGACAAGCTCGCGGCCGATCTTGCCGATCGCGAAAACCTCTCGGACCAGATTGCCGGCAAGGAGACCGTAGCCGAGCCTCCCGAAGTCGCCGACATTCTGCTCGACCTGACGCGCCGCGAAACGCAGGCTTTTTCGATTTCGCTCGCAGAGAGCGTCCTCGCGTCTTTCAAGGATCAGGTGGGAACGATCAACAATCCGCATCGCCATGCCGGCTTCCGCGTCCTTCAGGCGCCGGATGTGCCGTCTATCCTGTTGGAATTGGGCTTTCTTTCGAACAAGGACGACGAAAAACTCCTGCTCGACGACGCCTGGCGGGGGAGGATGGCGGACCTTTTGACGGAGGCGGTAAAACACTATCGCACGGCGATGGTTGCAAATGGTGGCTGATGTCGGTCGTGGCGCAGATGTGACACTCGCTTGGGTAACACAATTGCAATCTGGGAATAGTGCTCCAAGGCCCTATTTTACTCACATTCACGCCGTTACTCAGCCTTATGTTTCCAAAGGTGAAACGGAATCGGCTTGTGGCGAAAACGCTCATGGAGTAAGTCGCCCATCGTGCAAGATGCCCCGATCCATGCGATTGTTATGCTCGCGCCGATCGATGATTGAGATACCGGTAGCTTAAATATGATTAGACTTCTTGGATATTTCTTCGGAGTGGCTTGCGTCCTGTTCCTGGGCGTGGCGGCTGTTGTTGCCATCTACTTGGCAACTGTCACGAAGGATCTTCCTGATTACGCAGTGCTGAGCAGCTATGAGCCGCCGGTGACGACCCGCGTACATGCAGGCAACGGCGCGCTGATGGCGGAGTACGCAAAGGAGCGCAGACTTTTCCTGCCGATCCAGGCTGTTCCCGATCGCGTTAAGGCTGCATTCCTGTCTGCTGAAGATAAGAATTTCTACCAGCATCCCGGAATCGACGTTACCGGTTTCGCGCGTGCCGTGGTCGCTTATCTGACGGGCGGCCCGACGCAGGGTGGTTCGACAATTACTCAGCAGGTTGCCAAGAACTTCCTGCTTTCCAGCGAACAGACGATGGAGCGCAAGGCGAAGGAAGCGATCCTCTCCTTCCGCATCGAACAGGCCTACAGCAAGGACAAGATCCTTGAGTTGTATCTGAATGAGATCTTCTTCGGCCTGAATTCCTACGGCATTGCGAGCGCCTCGCTCACCTATTTCAATAAATCGGTGAACGAGCTGACGATCGCCGACGCGGCCTACCTTGCCTCCCTGCCGAAGGGCCCGGCCAATTATCATCCCTTCCGCCATCCCGAAGCAGCGGTCACCCGCCGCAACTGGGTTATCGATCGCATGGTCGAGAATGGCTATGTCAGCCAGTCCGATGGCGCTGAGGCCAAGAAGCAGCCGCTCGGTGTCACCGGTCGCAGCAGCGGGCCCTCGCTCTTTGCATCCAGCTATTTCGCCGAGGCGGTCCGGCGCCAGCTGATCGACCAGTACGGTGAAAAGATGCTGTACGAGGGCGGCCTGTCTGTTCGCACCTCCTTTGATCCGGCGCTGCAGGTCTTTGCGCGCAAGGCCCTTCAGGATGGCCTCACGAACTATGACGAGCGCCGTGGCTTCCACGGCCCGATCAAGCAGATCGATACGACGGCTGATTGGGGCAAGGCGCTGGCCGATATTCCGGCGCTGACCGACGTGCCCGAGTGGCGATTGGCTGTTGTACTGGCGGTATCCGACGACAGCGTCGACATCGGGCTGCAGCCGCCGAAGGATGGTGCCGGGAAGATTCCCGCAGAGCGCGAGCGCGGTGTTATCCAGGCCAAGGACATGCAGTGGGCATACCGCTCGGCTGTTGGCCGTAAGACCGCGAAGTCGCCAGCGGGTGTCCTGTCCGCGGGCGATGTGGTCTACGTCGAGCGGCTGGGTGACGAGGGGTCGAATTCCTATCGACTTCACCAGCCGCCGAAAGTCGAGGGTGGCTTGGTGGCCATGGATCCGAAAACCGGCCGCGTGCTTGCTATGGTCGGCGGGTTCTCCTATGCGCAGTCGGAATTCAACCGTGCAACCCAAGCGATGCGCCAGCCGGGATCATCCTTCAAGCCGTTTGTCTACGCCGCGGCCATGGATAATGGCTATACGCCGGCTTCGGTCGTCAGCGACGATCCGCTCTCGATCCAGACCGGCAATGGCCAAGTATGGGCGCCAGACAACTATGAAGGCGAGGGCGGTGGCGCCAATACGCTTCGCTTCGCTATCGAGCATTCGCGGAACCGCATGACGGTCCGCCTTGCCAACGACCTCGGCATGAATACCGTTGCCGAATACGCCGAGCGCTTTGGTATCTATGATCACATGATGCCGGTTCTCGCGATGTCGCTGGGTTCTGGCGAGACGACGGTTATGCGCATGGTGTCGGCCTATTCGGTCATCGCCAATGGCGGCAAGCAGATCAAGCCGACGCTGATTGACCGGATTCAGGACCGTTACGGCAAGACGATCTTCAAGCACGAGGAGCGCGTCTGCGAGGGCTGCAATGCCAGCGATTGGCAGAACCAGGACGAGCCCAATGTCGTCGATAATCGTGAAACGGTTCTCGATCCGATGACCTCCTATCAGATCACCTCGATGTTGCAGGGCGTCATCCAGCGCGGCACCGCAGCCGGCAAGATCGATCTCGGTGGGCGTGATGTTGCGGGCAAAACCGGTACTACCAACGATGAAAAGGATGCATGGTTCGTTGGCTTCACGCCGGACCTCGTTGCCGGCCTGTACATCGGCTTCGATTCGCCTTCGACACTCGGCCGCGGCGGTACTGGTGGCTCGCTGTCGGCGCCGATTTTCAACGAATTCATGCAGGCAGCCGTCAAGGATATGCCCGAGTCGAAGTTCGTCATTCCTGCCGGCATGAACCTTATTCCGATCGATCGTAAGACCGGCATGGCTGCCGCGCAGGGTGATCCGAATACGATCATTGAAGCTTTCAAGCCGGGCACCGGTCCCGCTGACAGCCTCTCGGTTATCGGCATGGACAGCACGATGGCGCCAGAGGAAATTCTTAGAACCTCTCCACAGGCCAACCAGGCCGTGCAGTCCGGCGCCGGCGGGCTCTACTAACCTTCCTCCGAACAGTTGTGGCGGCTGCGGCTCTTTACATCCGCAGCCGCCACAATTATTTGACGGGCAACTTTCGAAGCAACGCAAAGAAGCAGGAAAATGCGAGCGGAAATCCAGAATATGGTCGATGAAACCAAGCAGGCTATCACCCTGCTGAGGAGGCATCTTTGACTGGGACCAGGCGATAAGACGACTGGACTGGTTGAATAACAAGGCAGAGGATCCGAACCTCTGGAACGATGCGCAGGAAGCGCAAAAGCTGATGCGCGAGCGCCAGCAGCTGGATGACGGCATCAATGGCGTCCGTGGTCTCGAGCAGGAGCTCAACGACAATATCGAGCTCATCGAGATGGGCGAGGAAGAGGGCGACGAAAGCGTCGTCAAGGAGGCTGAGGACGCGCTGAAGGGTTTGAAGGCCGAAGCCGCGCGCCGCCAGGTCGAAGCGATGCTTTCCGGCGAGGCCGACAGTAACGACACCTATCTCGAAGTCCACTCCGGCGCAGGCGGCACGGAAAGCCAGGACTGGGCCAACATGCTGCTGCGCATGTACACCCGCTGGGCTGAACGTCAGCGCTTCAAGGTCGAGCTTCTCGAAGTTCACGATGGCGAAGAAGCGGGCATCAAGTCGGCGACCCTGCTGGTCAAGGGCCACAATGCCTATGGCTGGCTGAAGACGGAATCGGGCGTTCACCGCCTCGTTCGTATCTCGCCTTACGACAGCAACGCGCGCCGCCACACGTCCTTCTCGTCGATCTGGGTCTATCCCGTCGTCGATGACTCGATCAACATCGACATCAACGAAAGCGATTGCCGTATCGACACCTACCGCTCGTCTGGCGCCGGCGGTCAGCACGTCAACACGACCGACTCGGCGGTGCGCATCACGCACATCCCGACCGGCATCGTTGTCGCTTGCCAGCAGGAGCGCTCACAGCACAAGAACCGCGCCAAGGCGTGGGATATGCTGCGCGCCCGCATGTATGAAGCGGAACTGAAGAAGCGCGAAGAAGCGGCGAACGCGGAAGCGGCCTCAAAAACCGACATCGGCTGGGGCCACCAGATCCGTTCCTACGTGCTGCAGCCCTATCAGTTGGTCAAGGACCTGCGCACCGGTGTGGCAAGCACGGCGCCGGGCGATGTTCTCGATGGAGAACTCAACGAGTTCATGGAGGCAGCTCTCGCCCACCGCATCAGCGGCAAGCCGGACGCGGTCGTCGACGACGTCGAGTAAACGCATTTTTGCCCTCTCGGAATCCAAGGTTATTCCGAGGGGCGCCTCCGCTGCGTGCTACCTTTTTATCAGTAGAGACCGCGCAGGCTAGTTGCTTGCTTTGCCGACGGTAACCTCACCGAACTCATCGATGACGACGGTCCAAGTCTCCGATTCCACGTCCGGATCGGTCTTCAGATAGACCATTGCAAAAAGCCCCGGCTCCTTGAGCATGCCGGAGGAGTTTTCGGGACGGATGTCGGTGACATAGGGCTTGAGCTCGTTGAGTTCGCGCAATTCCACGGTAGAGGCGATGGAGGGTTCAGCGTCGCCCTGCTCGATCTGTTGCAGATAGATCTTGGCCGTGCGATCCACTTGCCTGACGGCAAACAGCTTGTAATAGCCGTGGCGCGGTTTTGCCGGAGCGGCAGCTGCCGGCGCGGCCTGAGGCGCCGATGGTGCCCGTTGGACGGCGGGTGCCGTACCATCGTCTTCCCAGTAACCCGTGCTGGTCGCGAATATGATCGAAGCCGGCAGGATTGCGTCTTCTGCCGCAGCGCCTCGAGCGCAGAACGTGGATGCGGCGAGAAGCAAGGCACAAAGCGTCGTTCGTCGCAGGCTCATGTTAGTCCTCAAACTGCTCGGCAAGAATACGATCGGACCAGGTTCGATCGGGATCGGAGAGAATGCGGGCCGTCGTATGTTCCGATTGCGCGATACGAATATGAAGCACCGATTTCACTTCCATGTTGTCTGCAACCGCATTGACCGGGCGTTTCTCCGCCTCGAGGATATGAATATCGACCGTCACCTTGTTTGGCAGAAGCGCGCCGCGCCAGCGTCGCGGACGGAACGCGCTGACGGGGGTCATCGCCAGCAGGGGGGCGTCAAGCGGCAGGATCGGGCCATGGGCGGAGAGATTATACGCCGTCGAACCCGCCGGCGTCGCCACCATCAGACCATCGCAGATGAGTTCGTCGAGCCGGACAACGCCGTCCACCTCGACCCGTAGCTTGGCGGCCTGATAGGATTGCCGGAACAACGATACTTCGTTGATGGCAAGCGCCGTCGAATTCGTGCCGTCTGAATTCGCTGTCGTCATCTGCAAGGGGTGAAAGGCGTTTTCCACGGCCGCGCAGATACGATCCTGCAGTTTCTCCGTTCGGTAGTCGTTCATGAGGAAGCCGATGGAGCCGCGATTCATACCGTAGACAAGTTTGCCCGAGTTCATCGTGTTGTGCAGCGTCTGCAGCATGAAGCCGTCACCGCCGAGGGCGACGATCACGTCGGCATCATCAGGGGGCACGTCGCCATAAATGGCAATCAATTCTTCCCGAGCCGCCAGCGCCTCGGTTGCCGAGGAGGCAAGGAAGGAAAGCGTCTGAAATGAACGGCCCATGTAATTCCTTTGTCGTATTCAACGAACGATAACATAGTCTTGGCGTCTAGGCGCCAACAAAAGCCGATTTTGTCAAGTGCATCTGCGGCACTGGCTGGAGCCAAGGTCGGATTGAACGGTCGCGTTCAGGCGAAAAGGCATTGAAGGCAGGCCCTCAATCAGCGATTCTCTGTCGGTACCGTGCGTATTCCGATGAAGCCGGCCAGCGTTCCGATTTGAAGCCGGCCATTTCTCGGACTGATCCTGGGTCTCGTTGATGTTTGGATCGGGTTTTGTTTCAGGTCAAGCGTGCGGTGTTCCAGACGCTATTGGCGAACGCTGTTTTCGCATGCTCTCGCCAGTGAGATCGATGCGATAGGCATTGTGAACAAGGCGGTCCAGGATGGCATCGGCGAGCGTTGGATTTGCTATGATTTCCCACCAGCGATCCAGGGGCACCTGACTGGTGACGATCGTTGATCGACGCTCGTAGCGGTCTTCGATGATCTCGAGAAGATCACGCCGCTGATCATCGTTGAGCTTTTCTGGTCCCCAGTCATCGAGGATCAGCAGGTCGATCTTGGCGAGAGATTTGAGGATCCTGCCGTAGCGCCCGTCACCTCTTGCAAGTGCGAGCGTGGCGAACAGCCGCGGAACCCGGTGGTATGCGACGGAGAAATCTTCGCGGCATGCCTTGTGGCCGAGGGCGCAGGCAAGCCAACTTTTACCGACGCCGGCTGGCCCGGTGACGAGGAGACTGTGGTGCTTACGGATCCAGTCGCAGCCAGCAAGCGCCATGAATAGATTGCGATCGAGACCGCGGGCCGCACGAAAGTCGGCATTCTCGATCTGTGCATCATGGCGAAGCTTGGCAGCCCTGGCGCGGGCTTCGAAGCTTCTGGCGGCGCATGGTAGCCTCACGCTCGAGCAGTAGGGCAAGCCATTCTCCATGCTCGAGGCCGCGCGCCTCGGATTGTGCGTCGAGTTCCTGGAAGGCTGTGGCCATGCCGTGAAGGCCGAGTTCGTGCAGCATGTTGATGGTCGGATGGATCAGCATAGGTTTGTCTCCTCAATGAAAGTAATCAGGGCCACGCAGATTGGCGTGATCGACAATGGCAGTCGGTTCGGTGGAATGGCGTGCGGCTTTGTGGTTGGCCAAGAGCGACGCAATGCTCTTGCAGTTCAGCCCACCGATCTCGACAGCGCGTGCTGATACAGCTTCGGCCCGATTGCGTTCGATATCGCGAAACAGGCGAAGCACACCCAGGCATGTTCGAAAGCCCTGTTCGGGATGTGGGCGACTGGCAAGGATTGCGATCACCAGACCTTCTGTCTGTGGCCCGATGGATGCGCCCCAGCGCCGGAAACGATCCGGTGTCCACTCTGCATATCGCCGGTGAGAGCTGGGCATGTGATCCGGATCTGTTCCATGGCGAGGACCGCCATAGCGGCGCTGATGGGCGGCGACGCGCTTGCCGCGGTGGAAGATCTCGATGGTGCGTGCTGTTGCCCTCAGATCGACCTGCTGGCGAATGAGACTGTGCGGCACGGAATAGAGGAAGGTTTTGAACTCGACGTGGTAATCCGTCGAGACGCGGGCCAAACGCCATTCGGCGAACTCGTAGTCTTCACTCGGAAGGCTGGCGAGCGCGGCACGTTCGACACTCTCAAACAGTTGCCGGCGACTGACGCCCAGGCGAGGCGCTGGCGCAGGAGATTGTGCGTCGCGTCGGCAAGGACCGGAGCTTCCGCGTCCGCCTTCCGAGCGGCAGCAAGGACGCAAACGAATGCGGTCCTGCTTGGGGCGACCAGGCGAGCCTAAGACTCGGTCCCTGATCCATGCTCTTCCAGCCACTGCTCTTCAGTGACGGGCCGCGCGCCAACGACAAAGCCAACTTGGCGTTCACGTCGAGATCGAGCCGGTCGCCATAGACTTTCGGACGCATCTTCGCAGCCATCCACTGCCGCCTCTTGATCCGAATGTCGGAGCGGCGCATTGCTTCACCGTTCTCAACCCACCGGGTGTCTTCGCCGAAGTTCTTTTCCATCCAGTCGTTGGAGCCATCATCAGCGATATCAAGCATCTCGTCGAAGAGGGTGTCGGCCTGCGCTTCTCGCGCGAGCGCGTACTTGGTCCGGAAAGACGAATAGCGCTCGTCAGCAAGCCAACTGAAAACAGTCGACTTCGATGGCATGTCCTCGTCGCGGCAGATGCTTCGGAGGCTCTTTCCGTCTGCGATCATCTCGCAAATCTTGGATGCCAACTCTTCTGTGTAATCGCTGGGTCTGCTCATGTTCTCTCGCCCTCTGATCGGCTGGAGTTGGTGCACCCTGTGGATAGTGCGGATTGCATTGCGAGAGCCTTGCGATTCACAGTTTCGTCTCGTCTTATTTCGTCGGCACCTAACGGAGACCGCCGCAAATGTTCCTTCGACTCTCTGACGAAGAACGGTCCTTCTTCGTAAACATGAATAAGGTGGTTCAAATCCTGCGATATTCAGATGATCCGAGGGATTTCACAAACCTGATCACCAACGCCCCGAACAAGAGCGGCGGATATGTGACTATCCTGGTAAAGGAGACGCTTTTGCAGATCGCAGACCTAATGGATATCGAGCGGCAGCGTCTTGCCCACATGAAAAAGGCCTCCATCTAGGAACGCTACGCCAAACTCTTCGTCCGCCGGATAAAGGTCTCGCCCCGCCACCCCGCAATACCTGAACACCTGCGGTTCCGGCTTTACCTGCTCCTGCTTGAGAGGAAGCAAGCGAGGACTGTGGCGCCGAGGGTGAGAGTGATGAGGATGGCGAGGGCGAGGGTCATGCGTCTGCCGGACGGATTCCGATGGCCAGAAGAAGACGTCCCCAGAATGAGAGAAAACGCGCGCGTCCACTGTCGGAGATCATCAGAATGTCATCCGCCTTTTTGTGGAATCTCGTCATCTCACTCTCCTTCCTCAGCCAGCTTCTCAATCGCGCCGCCGACTTCCTTGCCGATGCGCTTGGCCTTGCTGACGGTGTAGGGCTCCGGACGATCGACGAGAGCGCCGCCGAGCGTCACCACATCAACGGCCACCGAGACCGGAAGCGTGACGGTATCAACCGCGAGGCTAATGAGCTTGCCGAACATATCCATATCCTGAAATGAAAGCGCCCGCCTCAGGGCGAAATGTAGCCTGCGGAACGGAATCCCCGATTTCTCTTGCTATTCAGCGGCCAATGATAGCTAGGTCTGTTCTCACGAGGAGACTACGCTATGGCCAAGGGTCAGGTACGAAGCAACAAGGAAGCCAAGAAGCCCAAAAAGGACAAGGTCGCTCAAAAAAGCGCCGCGCCCACTCTAGGTTCTCAGGTCAAGGATAGCCAAAGCTCCCTGAAGAAGAAGTAAGGTACATACAACCAGGAGACCGTAGTGTCATACCAAAGACCGCGACGCGGCAAAGCCGATCCGGGGTTCTCGGGGCGCGAACCATACCACGTTGCAACGTTTGCAAAGAAACACGGCATCGACGCGTCCGATGCAAAGCGCATCATAAACACTCACGGCTCTGACCGTGATGCCTGTGACAAGGCCGCCAACCGACTGAAGTAGCTCGGAAGCCGAGGAACTATGCATTCCCCAGGCATATTTCTCCCGTCGTGCGGCTTAGCCTTTAGGGGGCCGCGTGGACCGGCGTCTCTGCGGTTGGCTTGTTGTTTCGTTACGCGGCCTGTCGCCGCTTTGCCCACCACCCGATCGCCCCCGCTACCTCGGATCTTAAAAGTCACATGAACCGCCGCCTTTGGGTGTGAAGCCATCTGCGCAGGCGGGGTTCGCAGGTTCATTTAGCGAGCGGGCCCCTGGCCCACCGGTGGTACATGACGAACTGATTGCGGCGAGCAAGAGTAATGCGAAAGCTGCGATTGGCTTGTGCAAGCGGATCACTTCGTTAGGAATTCCGTCGGAATAGTTCTGCATATGAAACATCCCCCTTAAGAATCCGCGCGCTCCGGCGCGCGAGTATCCATGACCAGTCGGTGAGTATTATGCATTAGAGCTTACGAAAGCCTGCGTGCGGTTGAGTACGCAAGGCGAATATTCTACCACTGGTCGGGACATGCGTCGATCCTTAACCTCAAATACTTGGCTGAGAAAGCGACGTTACCGTGTGGAATCCCGGCACTACATCCGCACCAAGGCGGGCTCAGGGCACACCCATTTAAAGGCGCATTTCTCCCCAAGCGGCGGCTGTGCGCCAAATTAAGGGACCGGCAGAAGCACAGCGCTTAGCATGTGGATCGCAACGGCGTCCCGAATGGGTATAGAATATCTATACTGCTTCGCGATATTCATCAAGAGATCCGTCGTCTTCGAGGCCGTCAAGCAACTCGATTATCCCCATAACATGCGCCTTGAGGCGTTCGTCCAGTTCTCCGATGCAGGCTTCCGCATAGTACCGAAGCGAAACGGTCCTGCTTCGACCCTTCGGCAATAATCTTCCAAGCTGGGTGTGGAGGTGCTTCCGCCGTTTGTGTCGCGCGTCTTCCACCAAAGTCGCCTTATTGAACCTGTAGGCTTGGTGGCTATCGAACCCAGCGAGCATCAGTCGCTGCAGATCCTCCTCGGAGAAGGCGACGGGGCCGCCGTCCCGGCTTAGAGAAACTATACCCCCACCCCGTCAACTTCCCTGACCGGATCGAAGCCGTCGCGCGGGTCGCGACGTACGAAGACATACCCGACGAGCAAAGGCATACGCCGCTCCACGAGCTTGCGGCTCCGATGCTTGCGCAACTCCTTCCAGAACGCCGGCATGTAGACGTCGATGTTCGCGTTCCGCAGGTTGCGCTCGATAATGCTCTCGCCGCGGCGGTCCTCTGGGCAACCTTCGATCGCCTTGGCCATGCGCTGATAACCGGGCTTGACGCGGATAGCTTCGTACGTGCCAGAGCAGGCCGCATGTTGCAATCCATGTTGCATGGATTCGCCGACAGCGCAGGGGAATGGCTGGAAATCAAGGGGACTGGCTGCAGCATCGCGCGACATGAAAAACCCGCCAACTAAGGGCGGGTTTAGCATCAAATCACTGATTTCGTTCACAAATCTGTGGTGCCCCCGGCAGGGTTCGAACCCGCGACCCCCTGATTACAAATCAGGTGCTCTACCAACTGAGCTACAAGGGCGATGCGTGCCAAGTACCAGATTCTGACGTTCTGTAAAGCAGAAATCGGAACGACGTTGATTTCATTCGCGTGACTTTGGCCTTTGAGTCTGCGTCGCAAGGCCCCCAGGCCAATTTCGCTGCCGTTAGCTCGGAGCAGCCTGCCGCATGCTTGCCTGCAGCGCGTCGCCAGGGCGGCGTCCCTTCGGCTTCTGACCGCGACATGCTTGTGATGCTCAGCGGGGGCGACCGTTGGTTCCCTCAATGACAGCAAGAGATCTACTGGTTGGGCGCCGGAATGGGGCGTTCCGGGGCGGGTGCCAGCGGAGCCGGTTCGTGCGTTGGCTGCGACTTGTCGATCCAGGCAATGCTGAGAATGATGGCTACGAATACACCGATGAAGACAGTGCCGACAATGAGGGAGCGGATAGCCATATGGGATACGTTCCTCCTGTTCCAGTTCGGGCAATATAAAGAACCGTAGGGTCAAAACCGTGGCGAGCCCAGTCTTTCTAACGGACGGCCGTGGTGTGACAGTGGGTTGCTATCTGTTTTGTCCGCCTGCGAGCAAGCTGACGAAAAGCGCCACGGATCGAAGGATCGAACGGATCATGGCATTTCGTATGGCCGTGATCCATCCTACTCCTATCAGACTTTCAGATGCAGCCTCGCCGCATAGAGTGCGATCGCCGCAGCGTTGGAGACATTGAGCGACTTGATCGCGCCCGGCATGTCCAGTCTCGCAAGTGCGCCGACGGTTTCGCGCGTCTTCTGCCGCAGCCCCTTGCCCTCGGAGCCTAGCACCAGTGCTACCTTATCACCTGACAACGTGCCCTCGAGCGGAGCCGGGCCTTCCGAATCAAGGCCGATCGTGAAGAAGCCGAGCTTGTGCAGTTCTCCGAGCGCGTCGGCAAGGTTGGTGATCTGGATATAGGGGATCAGCTCCAGTGCGCCGGAAGCCGCTTTCGCCAGGACGCCTGATTCGGTCGGGCTGTGACGTTGCGTGGTAATGACCGCGCCTGCATTGAAGGCCACGGCGGAACGCATGATGGCGCCGACATTGTGCGGATCGGTCACCTGGTCGAGCACGAGAAGCAACTGGCTGTTCTTCAGCGCTTCCAGCCGGCGAACGGGCAGGGGCCGTGTTTCCAGCATGACGCCTTGGTGGATCGCATCGGGGCCGAGGATCTTGTCGATATCGTGCGGAGCGACGACTTCGACCGGAATGCGAAGTGAATCGGCATCGATCTCGAGGCGGGCGAGCGCGTTCTGTGTCACCGACAACTTGACGTTTCGGCGATCCTTGTTGTCGAGCGCGGCGCGAACCGTATGCAGGCCGTAGAGATAGACCTGTTCGGGCGCGAGTGTCGGAGGCTTCCAGTCCTCGGCGCCGCGCCGGCGCTTCTGCGGTGGCGGTGTCGGAATCTCGCCGCGTTCCCGCTTGCTGTCGCG
Source organism: Rhizobium sp. R711 (assembly GCF_002211365.1). Taxonomy (GTDB): domain Bacteria; phylum Pseudomonadota; class Alphaproteobacteria; order Rhizobiales; family Rhizobiaceae; genus Rhizobium. The sequence continues at coordinate 84,551 of NZ_LOKZ01000003.1, forward strand.
ATGCGCGCGGCGCAGGGTTGCGTAATGTGTGTCCTTGGCGGACTTGTCGTTGGTGGGCTTGCCACCGCTTTTGTTGTCTTTGCTCATGCGGCTTTATAGCGAGGGCACTTCTTTCCGCATAGGATTTCTTTCAGGAGCCCGGCTTTCCGCGGTCGATGAAATTTTTCACATTTTTTCCATCGTCATCGTGTTGACATGCGGAAATCGTCCGGTCATATACGCGGCGCAGACCGAGGGGCGGCAACGCTTCGAAAGTCTGACGAGCTTGGTCTCACGATCCGGACGAAAAGACTGGAGAGATGCCCGAGTGGTTAAAGGGGACGGACTGTAAATCCGTTGGCTCAGCCTACGTTGGTTCAAATCCAACTCTCTCCACCATTCGTCATTGGATCGGATACCACCCCGCGGGTATAGCTCAATGGTAGAGCAGCAGCCTTCCAAGCTGAATACGCGGGTTCGATTCCCGCTACCCGCTCCAAATCCTCCATAATTTAATTTTCCGTGCGCACGCGCGCCTGCACTTCTATCCCCACAAAAGCACGAAAGGCGATGCCAGCGCGATGATGCCGGCGATCGTCCATCGCCTCTGTCCCTGGGCGCTGAGGTCTTCCCTTGAAAGCCACATACGAACGGCGATGAACCCGATCGCAATCAATGCGCTGTAGATCACGGCGCGCAGCAGGATCGACCAGCCGCCGCCGAAGAGACCGATGGCGATCCCGAAACCGGTGAGCGCGCCGAGAATGCCGTATCCGACGTCGAACATCAGCATTGTCGTGGTCGAAAGCGGCGTCAGCATCTTCGGAAATGCGATCGCGAAGGCCGCCGTAAGCAGCCATATCGCGACGATCGCCTGCAGCGTCGAGGAACTGACAATCGAGGTCGCCAGAGCCGGAAGCCGCTCAGGCGAGGAGAGGCGTACAATCTGCGCGACCCAGTCGATCGCCGCGGCAAGAATCCACAATATGAAAGCGCAGGCGGCAAAGATGAGAAAGTTGCCTGCTGATCGTTTTGCAATTTCCTTTGGTTCCATTGCGTTGTCTCCAGACGGTACTTCCCATTGAGAGCAGCAAATGAAGTAGTATCATATCCTTGACTTGGGCGCGCGCGTTCTTCGGGTTATATCTTCGCTGCCATCTGCAGTGGATATTGCTGATCGGGCGCTTCCTTCCCATATGCGTCCGCAGGCTAGGAATACGGTCCGCAATTAGGTCTTGCGCAATCTCCTCGAAAGCCTTAAACGGCGGCACTAAACCGGTTCGCCGGGGTCATCCATTTCGTTCACAGGAAGCATTCAAATGGCAAAGAGTAAGTTTGAGCGCAACAAGCCGCACGTTAACATCGGCACGATCGGCCACGTTGACCACGGCAAGACGTCTCTGACGGCAGCGATCACGAAGTATTTCGGCGAGTTCAAGGCGTACGACCAGATCGACGCGGCTCCGGAAGAAAAGGCTCGCGGCATCACCATCTCGACGGCGCACGTCGAGTATGAGACCCCGAACCGCCACTATGCCCACGTTGACTGCCCCGGCCACGCCGACTACGTCAAGAACATGATCACCGGTGCTGCCCAGATGGACGGCGCGATCCTGGTTTGCTCAGCTGCTGACGGCCCGATGCCGCAGACCCGCGAGCACATCCTGCTCGCTCGTCAGGTTGGCGTTCCGGCAATCGTCGTGTTCCTCAACAAGGTCGACCAGGTTGACGACGCCGAGCTTCTCGAGCTCGTCGAGCTCGAAGTGCGCGAACTTCTGTCGTCCTACGACTTCCCGGGCGACGACATTCCGGTCATCAAGGGCTCGGCTCTGGCTGCTCTCGAAGACAGCGACAAGAAGATCGGCGAAGACGCGATCCGCGAGCTGATGGCTGCTGTTGACGCCTACATCCCGACGCCTGAGCGTCCGATCGACCAGCCGTTCCTGATGCCGATCGAAGACGTGTTCTCGATCTCGGGCCGTGGTACGGTTGTGACCGGTCGCGTCGAGCGCGGTATCGTCAAGGTTGGCGAAGAAGTTGAAATCGTCGGCATCCGCCCGACCTCGAAGACGACGGTGACCGGCGTTGAAATGTTCCGCAAGCTGCTCGACCAGGGCCAGGCTGGCGACAACATCGGCGCTCTCGTTCGCGGTGTGAACCGTGACGGCGTCGAGCGTGGTCAGATCCTGTGCAAGCCGGGCTCCGTCAAGCCGCACAAGAAGTTCAAGGCCGAAGCCTACATCCTGACGAAGGAAGAAGGCGGCCGTCATACGCCGTTCTTCACGAACTACCGTCCGCAGTTCTACTTCCGCACGACGGACGTCACGGGCATCGTCACGCTGCCGGAAGGCACGGAAATGGTTATGCCTGGCGACAACGTCACGGTTGACGTCGAGCTGATCGTTCCGATCGCGATGGAAGAAAAGCTGCGCTTCGCGATCCGCGAAGGCGGCCGTACCGTCGGCGCAGGCATCGTCGCCTCCATCGTCGAGTAAGCTTCGGATTATCCGGATTTAAGAGGCCCCGCTGGAAACAGCGGGGCTTTTTCTCTTTGCGCTCTCCGGAAATGATGTCGCCACTGGTGGCCGTTCTACTTCAGCGATGGCCTTGCGCTGGATTGCAAAGGCTTTATCTATCCCTCCGATTTCGTATGGGAGGACATGATGAAAAAGCGCATTCTCTTCACGGGTGGCTCGGGCAAGGCGGGGCGTCATGCAGTGCCATGGCTGGTCAATGCCGGCTATGAGGTTCACAACGTCGATCTGGTCCCTTTTGATAGTCCCGGCGTAACCAATCTAATCGCCGATATCACGGACAGCGGCCAGATATTCAATGCGCTTTCAATGCATCGGGACTTTCCTGATCTCGATGCGGGGAGGGGCGTTCAGCCCTTCGACGCCGTGGTGCATTTCGCGGCGATCCCGCGCATCCTCATCAAGCCCGACAACGAGACCTTCCGCATCAACACGATGGGCACCTACAATGTCATCGAGGCGGCGGTGAAGCTCGGCATCCGCAAGATCATCGTCGCTTCCAGCGAGACGACCTACGGCGTCTGCTTTGCCGAAGGCCATCGCGACTTCCACCAGTTTCCCTTGGAGGAGGATTACGACGTCAACCCAATGGATTCCTACGGTCTCTCCAAGGTGGTGAATGAGAAGACGGCCCGCGCCTTTGCCGAGCGCTCCGGCTTCGACATCTACGCGCTGCGCATAGGCAACGTTATCGAGCCGCACGAGTACGAACGGTTCCCGACCTACTTCGCCAATCCGGAAATGCGCAAGCGAATCGCCTGGAGCTATATCGACGCCCGCGACCTGGGGCAGATCTGCCATCTCTGCATCGAGAAGGATGGGCTTGGCTATCAGGTGTTCAATGCGGCGAACGACACCGTCTCGGCCAATACGCCTTCGAAGGAACTCGCCAAGCGATTCTATCCGAACGTGCCGTTCACGCGCGAGATCGGCGAATATGAAGGCCTGCTCTCCAACCGGAAGATCCGCGAAGTGCTGGGCTTCAAGGAAGAGCACGACTGGCGCAAATACGTGAAGGTCTGATCGCAAGCCTTGCCGGTGATACAGGATTGGAAAAATCAAAAAACGCACTTGCCAATCCCGCGCTCCCGCCTTAAAGGGAGCGCCATGCTTGCAGTTGCGCTTCGCGGCCGGTCGGCCAAGAAGCTGAATGTAAAGCGTAAAGGGGTATAGCTCAGCTGGTAGAGCGGCGGTCTCCAAAACCGCAGGTCGGGGGTTCGAGCCCCTCTGCCCCTGCCATCTTTCTTGACCGAGTAGCGCGGATATCTCGCGGCGGTTCGGACGGAAAGGCGACGTATGGCTAAGTTCGTTAAACTTCGGTTTCCCTCTTGTGTAATTGGGAATCGGTGTTTATGTAGGGTTCAACAGACACGCGGTGCGTGGGGCTGATATGTTCGGCTTTACGCGCCGTAATTGCGTGGGCAGTCGATGGCATCCAAATCCAATCCGATTACGTTTCTGCAGCAGGTTCGCTCCGAGACGTCGAAAGTTACCTGGCCGTCGCGCCGCGAGACGATGATCTCGACGGTCATGGTGCTTGTAATGGTGATCTTTGCCGCGCTGTTCTTTTTTGCCGCTGACCAGCTGATTGGCTGGCTGTTGAGCTTCGTGCTTAACGTCGGCAACTGATCGGGTGGAGTAGTAACATGGCGGCACGTTGGTACATCGTCCACGCGTATTCGAATTTTGAGAAGAAGGTCGCGGAAGACATCGAGAACAAGGCTCGACAGAAGGGTCTCGAGCATCTGTTCGAAAAAATTCTCGTTCCGACTGAAAAGGTGGTCGAGGTGCGTCGCGGCCGCAAGGTCGATTCCGAGCGCAAGTTCTTCCCAGGTTACGTTCTCGTTCGGGCCAACCTCACGGATGAGGCCTACCACCTGATCAAGAACACGCCGAAGGTCACTGGTTTCCTCGGCTCTGACAACAAGCCCGTTCCGATTCCGGACTATGAGGCCGAGCGTATTCTCGGTCAGGTTCAGGAAGGTGTCGAGCGGCCGAAGGCGTCCGTTACCTTCGAGATCGGCGAGCAGGTCCGCGTTTCCGATGGTCCGTTCGCTTCCTTCAACGGCACGGTTCAGGATGTGGACGAAGAGCGTTCGCGCCTGAAGGTGGAGGTGTCGATCTTCGGCCGCGCTACGCCGGTCGAGCTGGAATACGCTCAGGTCGAGAAGGTCTGAGTTCGGAAGTCGGTCGATTACAGACTTGCTTCCTTGCGGCGCAAGCCGCAAAGCGCGTGGAAGGTGAGGGCACCTTAGCCGGGTCCTAAAATCCGAACCACGCAACCGCAGCCGCCGGAGCGATCCGGCATTTATTGGCCGGGCAACCGGTCGTCAGTGAAAGGCAGAGAGATATGGCTAAGAAGGTTGCAGGCCAGCTCAAGCTTCAGGTCAAGGCAGGATCGGCAAACCCGTCCCCACCAATCGGCCCGGCGCTTGGTCAGCGTGGCATTAACATCATGGAATTCTGCAAGGCGTTCAACGCCGCTACGCAGGAAATGGAAAAGGGTATGCCGATCCCGGTCGTCATCACCTATTATCAGGACAAGTCCTTCACCTTCGCGATGAAGCAGCCGCCGGTAAGCTACTGGCTGAAGAAGGAAGCGAAGATCACGTCCGGTTCGAAGACGCCTGGCAAGGGCGCCGTCGCCGGCAAGCTCACCAAGGCTCAGATCAAGTCGATCGCAGAAGCCAAGATGAAGGATCTGAACGCAGCGGATATCGAAGGTGCAATGGCGATGATCGAGGGCTCTGCCCGCGCCATGGGCCTGGAAGTGGTAGGATAAGACCATGGCTGGCAAGCGCACCAAGAAGATCAACGAAGGTGTTGATCCCACAAAGCTCTACGCTCTGAACCTTGCTATCGGCATGGTCAAGGAACGTGCCGTCGCGAAGTTCGATGAAACCATCGAAGTCGCCATGAACCTCGGCGTCGATCCGCGTCACGCAGACCAGATGGTCCGCGGCGTTGTCAACCTGCCGAACGGCACCGGCCGCGACGTTCGCGTTGCTGTCTTCGCTCGTGGCGCCAAGGCTGATGAAGCCAAGGCAGCTGGCGCAGATATCGTCGGCGCTGAAGAGCTCGTCGAAATCGTCCAGGGCGGCAAGATCGATTTCGATCGTTGCATCGCGACCCCGGACATGATGCCGCTCGTCGGCCGCCTCGGTAAGGTTCTCGGCCCGCGTGGCATGATGCCGAACCCGAAGGTTGGTACGGTTACGATGGACGTTGTTGGTGCCGTCAAGGCATCCAAGGGCGGCGCTGTCGAGTTCCGCGTCGAAAAGGCTGGTATCGTTCACGCTGGCGTTGGCAAGGCATCCTTCGATGCAAAGGCTCTGGAAGAAAATATCCGTGCCTTCGCTGATGCCGTCATCAAGGCGAAGCCGGCTGGCGCGAAGGGCAACTACGTCAAGCGCGTAGCGATCTCTTCGACCATGGGTCCGGGCGTCAAGATCGACCCGTCGTCCGTTACGGCTCCGGCCGCTTAACGAATTCGCCGGGCTTCGGCCCGGTTTAAAGAATTCCGGCCTCGAAAGGGGCCGGAATATTCCGGAGAAATCCGGAATCCTGTCCGAGATTGCAGGTGGTTTTCCCTTAATCACTTGGCCTGCATGAGACGGGTAAGACCCGAATTGCATGAAGTTCTACTTCTAGGAATTTGGTTCGAGCCTTGGATGCCTTGTGCCTTCGGCCTTTCTGGCGCGAAGCGCGAGGGGACAGGATCCTCAAGCGTCGCTTGGGATCTCTTTTGATCCCAGGAGGCAAAAGGCAACCCGGTGGGGCCCGTCAAAAAGGTCCTGCCAACTGGAGATAGGCAGTGGAAAGAGCGGAAAAACGCGAATTCGTCACGGAACTGAACGAAGTCTTCAAGGCTTCGGGCTCGGTTGTCGTGGCCCACTATGCTGGTGCTACAGTCGCGCAGATGAACGACTTCCGTTCAAAGATGCGTGCAGCTGGCGGTACCGTCAAAGTCGCGAAGAACCGCCTGGCCAAGATCGCCCTTCAGGGTACGGAAGCGGAAGGGATTTCCAATCTCTTCACCGGTCAGACGCTCATTGCGTACAGCAATGACCCGATCACCGCTCCGAAAGTCGTCGTGGATTTCGCCAAGACCAACGATAAGATCGTTGTTCTCGGTGGTGCCATGGGAACAACGACGCTCAACGCCGATGCAGTCAAGTCGCTTGCGACCCTGCCGTCGTTGGACGAACTGCGCGCGAAGCTGCTGGGCATGATCCAGACTCCGGCCACCCGCATCGCAGGCGTTGTTGCAGCACCGGCAAGCCAGCTTGCTCGCGTGTTTTCGGCTTACGCCAAGAAGGACGAAGCCGCATAAGGCGGTTTTTTGCTGTTTATAAAACACCGGTTCGAACCGAACAAAAGGAACTGATAACATGGCTGATCTCGCAAAGATCGTTGAAGACCTCTCCTCGCTGACCGTTCTGGAAGCTGCAGAACTGTCCAAGCTTCTCGAAGAAAAGTGGGGCGTTTCCGCTGCTGCTCCGGTAGCTGTTGCTGCTGTTGCTGGCGGTGCAGGCGCTGCTGCTGCTGCTGAAGAAGAAAAGACCGAGTTCGACGTTATCCTCACGGATGCCGGCGCTAACAAGATCAACGTCATCAAGGAAGTTCGTGGCATCACCGGCCTCGGCCTCAAGGAAGCCAAGGACCTCGTCGAAGGCGCTCCGAAGGCTGTCAAGGAAGCCGTTTCCAAGGCTGAAGCTGCTGACATCAAGAAGAAGCTTGAAGACGCCGGCGCTAAGGTCGACGTTAAGTAATCTTGAACTGCATCTGGGAGGCTGGATTTCCGGCCTCCCATTTGCCGTTTTCTGGAACGAATTACCCAAAAGCCGCGTGAAAACGGCTTTTGGGTAATGGGTTCTTCAAGAGGATGGTCTCGAACCGAGACGTGAAGGCAATCCGGCCTCACATTTCGGGAAGTGAGACGAGATTGAACTACCCATTGATTGACGGGGTCGACTGGCCATCGGTTCCCGTCCGTTGCAGGCCCGGATGCAATTTTTGAAGGAGCGACGATGGCTCAGACCCTTTCGTTCAATGGTCGTAGGCGCGTACGCAAGTTTTTCGGTAAGATCCCAGAAGTCGCAGAAATGCCGAACCTCATCGAGGTTCAGAAGGCATCGTATGATCAATTCCTGATGGTTGAAGAGCCCAAGGGCGGTCGCCCTGATGAGGGCCTTCAGGCTGTCTTCAAGTCTGTTTTCCCGATCACGGATTTCTCCGGCGCTTCCATGCTGGAATTCGTGTCCTACGAATTCGAACCGCCAAAGTTTGACGTTGATGAATGCCGCCAGCGCGACCTGACCTACGCCGCGCCGCTGAAGGTTACTCTTCGTCTGATCGTGTTCGATATCGATGAAGATACGGGCGCGAAGTCCATCAAGGACATCAAGGAACAGTCGGTTTACATGGGCGACATGCCGCTCATGACCAACAACGGTACGTTCATCGTCAACGGTACCGAGCGCGTTATCGTGTCTCAGATGCACCGTTCGCCGGGCGTCTTCTTCGACCACGACAAGGGCAAGAGCCATTCTTCCGGCAAGCTGCTCTTTGCTGCCCGCGTGATCCCGTATCGCGGTTCCTGGCTCGATATCGAGTTCGACGCCAAGGACATCGTCTATGCCCGTATCGACCGTCGTCGCAAGATCCCCGTGACCTCGCTGCTGATGGCACTCGGTATGGATGGCGAAGAAATCCTGTCGACCTTCTACACGAAGTCGGATTACCAGCGTGACGGCAAGGGCTGGCGTATTCCGTTCAAGCCCGAGACCCTCAAGGGTGCCAAGGCAATCACCGAAATGGTTGACGCCGACACCGGCGAAGTCGTTGTCGAAGCCGGCAAGAAGCTGACGCCACGTCTGCTCCGCCAGCTCGCTGACAAGGGCCTCAAGGCTCTGAAGGCAACCGACGAAGACCTGTACGGCAACTACCTCGCCGAAGACATCGTCAACTACTCGACGGGTGAGATTTACCTCGAAGCGGGCGACGAGATCGACGAGAAGACGCTGCCGATCATTCTGCAAAACGGCTTCGACGAGATCCCGGTTCTCGGTATCGACCACATCAACGTTGGCGCCTACATCCGCAACACGCTGACCGCGGACAAGAACGAAAACCGTCAGGACGCTCTGTTCGATATCTACCGTGTCATGCGTCCGGGCGAACCGCCGACAATGGACTCGGCCGAAGCCATGTTCAACTCGCTGTTCTTCGATGCGGAGCGTTACGATCTCTCCGCTGTTGGCCGCGTGAAGATGAACATGCGTCTCGACCTCGACGTCGAAGACACCGTCCGCATCCTGCGCAAGGACGACATCCTGGCCGTGGTCAAGATGCTGGTCGAACTGCGCGACGGTAAGGGCGAAATCGACGACATCGACAACCTCGGTAACCGTCGCGTTCGCTCTGTCGGCGAACTGATGGAAAACCAGTACCGTCTTGGCCTGCTCCGCATGGAGCGTGCGATCAAGGAACGTATGTCCTCGATCGAAATCGACACGGTCATGCCGCAGGACCTGATCAACGCGAAGCCGGCAGCTGCTGCCGTTCGCGAATTCTTCGGCTCCTCGCAGCTGTCGCAGTTCATGGACCAGGTGAACCCGCTTTCGGAAATCACCCACAAGCGCCGTCTCTCGGCACTTGGCCCGGGTGGTCTGACCCGCGAGCGCGCAGGCTTCGAAGTCCGCGACGTGCATCCGACCCACTACGGCCGTATTTGCCCGATCGAAACGCCGGAAGGCCCGAACATCGGTCTGATCAACAGCCTTGCGACCTTCGCTCGCGTCAACAAGTATGGCTTCATCGAAAGCCCGTACCGCCGTATCGTTGATGGCAAGGTGACGAACGACGTTCTTTACCTCTCCGCTATGGAAGAAGCGAAGTACTACGTCGCACAGGCGAACGCCGAGCTCGGCGCCGACGGTTCCTTCACCGACGAATTCGTTGTTTGCCGTCACGCAGGCGAAGTTATGCTCGCTCCGCGCGACAGCATGAACCTGATGGACGTTTCGCCGAAGCAGGTCGTTTCGGTTGCTGCGGCTCTCATCCCGTTCCTGGAAAACGACGACGCCAACCGCGCTCTCATGGGCTCGAACATGCAGCGTCAGGCCGTTCCGCTGCTGCGCGCTGAAGCTCCGTTCGTCGGCACCGGCATGGAGCCGGTCGTTGCCCGCGACTCTGGTGCTGCTATCGGCGCCCGTCGTGGCGGCGTGGTCGACCAGGTCGACGCGACGCGTATCGTTATCCGTGCGACGGAAGACCTTGAAGCTGGCAAGTCTGGCGTCGATATCTACCGCCTGCAGAAGTTCCAGCGTTCGAACCAGAACACCTGCGTTAACCAGCGGCCGCTGGTCACCGTTGGTGACGTTGTCAACCGTGGCGACATCCTCGCCGACGGCCCGTCGACGGATCTGGGCGATCTCGCTCTCGGCCGCAACGCACTCGTCGCGTTCATGCCCTGGAACGGTTACAACTACGAAGACTCGATCCTGCTCTCTGAGCGTATCGTTGCTGACGACGTGTTCACCTCCATCCACATCGAAGAATTCGAAGTGATGGCCCGTGACACCAAGCTTGGTCCGGAAGAAATCACGCGCGACATTCCGAACGTGTCGGAAGAAGCGCTGAAGAACCTCGACGAAGCTGGTATCGTCTACATCGGCGCCGAAGTTCAGCCGGGCGATATCCTCGTCGGCAAGATCACGCCGAAGGGCGAAAGCCCGATGACGCCGGAAGAAAAGCTCCTGCGCGCCATCTTCGGTGAAAAGGCTTCGGACGTCCGCGACACCTCGATGCGTATGCCGCCCGGCACCTACGGCACGATCGTCGAAGTGCGCGTCTTCAATCGCCACGGCGTTGAGAAGGACGAGCGCGCGATGGCTATCGAGCGAGAAGAGATCGAGCGTCTTGCAAAGGACCGCGACGACGAGCAGGCGATCCTCGACCGTAACGTCTACGGTCGTCTGGTGGACATGCTGCGTGGCCAGGTCGCGATTGCCGGCCCGAAGGGCTTCAAGAAGGGCACGGAACTGGCGAACAACGTCGTTTCCGAATATCCCCGCTCGCAGTGGTGGATGTTTGCCGTCGAAGACGAAAAGGTCCAGGGTGAACTCGAAGCGCTGCGTGGCCAGTACGACGAATCCAAGTCGCGCCTTGAACAGCGCTTCATGGACAAGGTCGAGAAGGTCCAGCGCGGCGACGAAATGCCTCCGGGCGTCATGAAGATGGTCAAGGTCTTCGTTGCTGTTAAGCGCAAGATCCAGCCAGGCGACAAGATGGCCGGCCGTCACGGCAACAAGGGTGTTGTGTCGCGTATCGTTCCGGTCGAAGACATGCCGTTCCTGGAAGACGGTACGCATGTTGACGTCGTTCTGAACCCGCTCGGCGTGCCTTCACGCATGAACGTCGGTCAGATCCTCGAGACGCACCTCGGCTGGGCTTGCGCCGGCATGGGCCGTCAGATCGGCGATATGCTGGAAGCCTACAAGGCGAGCGGCAACATCGAGCCTCTGCGCAAGACGATCGGCGACGTTGTCGGCGACGGTCCGAAGGCCGAACAGGTCAAGGACTTCGACGATGACTCGGTTCTGCGTCTGGCTGACCAGTGGAAGCGCGGCGTTTCGATTGCAACGCCGGTCTTCGACGGTGCTCATGAAGGTGACGTCAATGCGATGCTGGCTCTGGCTGGTCTCAAGGAAAGCGGCCAGTCGACGCTGTACGACGGCCGTACCGGCGAGCAGTTCGACCGCCAGGTCACGGTTGGCTACATCTACATGCTGAAGCTGAACCACCTGGTCGACGACAAGATCCACGCCCGTTCGATCGGTCCTTACTCGCTTGTTACCCAGCAGCCGCTGGGCGGCAAGGCGCAGTTCGGCGGTCAGCGCTTCGGCGAAATGGAGGTCTGGGCTCTGGAAGCATACGGTGCAGCTTACACGCTGCAGGAAATGCTTACGGTCAAGTCGGACGACGTTGCCGGCCGTACCAAGGTCTACGAAGCCATCGTCCGTGGCGACGATACGTTCGAGGCCGGTATTCCGGAAAGCTTCAACGTTCTCGTCAAGGAAATGCGCTCGCTCGGTCTCTCCGTCGAACTCGAGAATTCGAAGCTCGAGGAGCAGCAGGCCAGCCAGTTGCCGGACGCTGCCGAGTAAGCACTGATCGGGTGTGCGCTGTCATGCAGCGCACACCGTTCCTGCTCTGGCCCCGTACAGGTGTCGGCCGGGCAGGGACGATTTCGCCGCATTCTGCGGTTATTGTCGTTTTGAGCGTTGGCGCGGCTCCCGGGATTTGCCGCCGTCCATGCAAGATAAGGGCGCATCGCCCATGAAGGAGACAGGCATGAACCAAGAGGTCATGAATCTTTTCAATCCGCAGGTGCCTGCACAGAACTTCGATTCCATCCGGATTTCGATTGCTTCTCCGGAGAAGATTCTTTCCTGGTCTTACGGTGAGATCAAGAAGCCGGAAACCATCAACTACCGTACGTTCAAGCCGGAACGCGACGGTCTCTTCTGCGCGCGTATTTTCGGACCGATCAAGGACTACGAGTGCCTGTGCGGCAAGTATAAGCGCATGAAGTACAAGGGCATCATCTGCGAAAAGTGCGGCGTCGAAGTCACGCTGTCGCGCGTTCGCCGTGAGCGCATGGGCCATATCGAGCTCGCAGCTCCCGTTGCCCACATCTGGTTCCTGAAGTCGCTGCCATCTCGCATCTCGACGCTGCTCGACATGACGCTGAAAGATGTAGAGCGCGTTCTCTACTTCGAAAACTACATCGTCACCGAGCCGGGCCTCACCGCCCTCAAGGAGCACCAGCTCCTCTCGGAAGAAGAGTACATGCTGGCCGTCGACGAATACGGGGAGGACCAGTTCACGGCCATGATCGGTGCTGAAGCCATCTACGAGATGCTGGCATCGATGAACCTCGAGAAGATCGCTGGCGATCTGCGCTCCGAGCTTGCCGACACCACGTCGGACCTCAAGCAGAAGAAGCTGATGAAGCGCCTGAAGATCGTTGAGAACTTCATGGAATCCGGTAACCGTCCGGAATGGATGATCATGAAGGTCGTCCCGGTCATCCCGCCGGACCTGCGTCCGCTGGTTCCGCTGGATGGCGGCCGTTTCGCGACGTCGGATCTCAACGATCTGTACCGCCGCGTTATCAACCGTAATAACCGTCTGAAGCGCCTGATCGAACTGCGCGCTCCGGGCATCATCATCCGTAACGAAAAGCGCATGCTGCAGGAATCTGTGGACGCGCTGTTCGACAACGGCCGTCGTGGCCGCGTCATCACCGGCGCCAACAAGCGTCCGCTGAAGTCGCTGTCCGACATGCTCAAGGGCAAGCAGGGCCGCTTCCGTCAGAACCTGCTCGGCAAGCGCGTCGACTATTCCGGCCGTTCGGTCATCGTGACCGGTCCGGAACTCAAGCTGCACCAGTGCGGTCTTCCGAAGAAGATGGCGCTCGAGCTCTTCAAGCCGTTCATCTATGCCCGCCTCGACGCCAAGGGTTACTCCTCGACCGTCAAGCAGGCCAAGAAGCTGGTTGAAAAGGAAAAGCCTGAGGTTTGGGATATCCTCGACGAGGTCATCCGCGAGCATCCGGTTCTCCTGAACCGCGCACCGACGCTGCACCGTCTGGGCATCCAGGCCTTCGAACCGACCCTGGTCGAAGGCAAGGCCATCCAGCTGCATCCGCTCGTCTGCACGGCCTTCAACGCCGACTTCGATGGTGACCAGATGGCCGTTCACGTGCCGCTGTCGCTCGAAGCGCAGCTCGAAGCCCGCGTTCTGATGATGTCGACGAACAACATCCTGCACCCTGCAAACGGCGCACCGATCATCGTTCCGTCGCAGGACATGGTTCTCGGCCTGTACTATCTCGCGATCATGAACCAGAACGAGCCGGGCGAAGGTATGGCCTTCTCCGACCTCGGCGAACTGCACCATGCGCTCGAGACCAAGGTCGTTACGCTGCACACCAAAATCCGCGGCCGCTTCAAGTCGATCGGCGAGGACGGCAAGCCGTACTCGAAGATCTATGAAACGACTCCGGGCCGCCTGCTCATCGGCGAACTCCTGCCGAAGAACGGCAAGGTGACCTTCGACGTTTGCAACCAGGAAATGACCAAGAAGAACATCTCCAAGATGATCGACACGGTCTACCGTCATTGCGGCCAGAAGGACACGGTCATCTTCTGCGATCGTATCATGCAGCTCGGCTTTGCCCATGCCTGCCGCGCCGGCATTTCGTTCGGCAAGGACGACATGGTCATTCCGGAAACCAAGGCAAAGATCGTCGGTGACACCGAAAATCTGGTCAAGGAATACGAGCAGCAGTACAACGACGGCCTGATCACTCAGGGCGAGAAGTACAACAAGGTCGTTGACGCCTGGGGCAAGGCAACCGAGAAGGTCGCTGAGGACATGATGGCACGCATTAAGGCCGTCGAGTTCGATCCGAACACCGGTCGCCAGAAGCCGATGAACGCCATCTACATGATGTCGCACTCCGGTGCCCGTGGTTCTCCGAACCAGATGCGTCAGCTGGGCGGCATGCGTGGCCTCATGGCCAAGCCGTCGGGTGAAATCATCGAGACGCCGATCACGTCGAACTTCAAGGAAGGTCTGACCGTCAACGAGTACTTCAACTCGACCCACGGTGCCCGTAAGGGTCTCGCAGACACCGCTCTGAAGACGGCCAACTCCGGTTACCTGACCCGTCGTCTCGTCGACGTCGCGCAGGATTGCATCGTCAACCTCGTGGATTGCGGCACCGACAAGGGCCTCACCATGACCGCCATCGTCGATGCCGGTCAGGTCGTTGCCTCGCTCGGCGCGCGTATCCTCGGTCGTACGGCCCTTGATGATATCGATCATCCGGTCACCGGCGAGCGTCTCGTCGATGCTGGCAAAATGATCCTTGAGCCCGATGTCATCGAGATCGAAAAGGCTGGTATCCAGTCGATCCGCATTCGTTCGGCTCTGACCTGCGAAGTTCAGACCGGCGTTTGCTCGGTTTGCTACGGTCGCGACCTTGCACGCGGCACGCCCGTCAACATGGGCGAAGCAGTCGGCGTTATCGCGGCTCAGTCGATCGGCGAGCCTGGTACGCAGCTCACCATGCGTACGTTCCACCTTGGTGGCACTGCAAACGTGGTCGACCAGTCGTTCCTGGAAGCCTCGTATGAAGGTACGATCCAGATCAAGAACCGCAACGTTCTACGCAACTCGGAGAACGTTCTGGTCGCGATGGGCCGTAACATGACCGTCCAGATCCTGGACGAGCGTGGTGTCGAGCGCTCCTCGCAGCGCGTTGCTTACGGTTCGAAGCTGCACGTCGACGAAGGCGACAGGGTCAAGCGCGGCCAGCGTCTGGCAGAGTGGGACCCCTACACCCGTCCGATGATGACGGAAGTGGCTGGTACTGTTCAGTTCGAAGACGTGATCGACGGTCTCTCGGTTCTCGAAGCGACCGACGAATCCACCGGTATCACCAAGCGTCAGGTTATCGACTGGCGTTCGACGCCGCGCGGTTCGGACCTCAAGCCGGCAATCGTCATCAAGGACGCCAGCGGCAATGTCATGAAGCTGTCCCGTGGCGGTGACGCTCGCTTCCTGCTCTCGGTCGACGCCATTCTGTCGGTCGAGCCGGGCACGAAGGTCTCCCAGGGTGACGTTCTTGCGCGTTCGCCGCTGGAAAGCGCCAAGACCAAGGACATCACCGGTGGTCTGCCGCGTGTTGCCGAACTGTTCGAAGCTCGTCGTCCGAAGGACCACGCCATCATCGCTGAGATCGATGGTACGATCCGCCTTGGCCGTGACTACAAGAACAAGCGTCGCGTCATCATCGAACCGGCGGAAGACGGTGTCGAGCCTGTCGAATACCTGATCCCGAAGGGCAAGCCCTTCCACCTTCAGGAAGGCGACTACATCGAAAAGGGTGACTACATCCTCGACGGTAACCCGGCTCCGCACGACATCCTGGCGATCAAGGGCGTCGAAGCTCTGGCTTCGTACCTGGTCAACGAAATCCAGGAAGTCTATCGCTTGCAGGGCGTTGTCATCAACGACAAGCACATCGAGGTGATTGTCCGTCAGATGCTGCAGAAGGTGGAAATCACCGATGCCGGCGACTCGACCTATATCGTCGGCGACAACGTCGATCGTATCGAGCTCGAAGACGTCAACGACGCGCTGATCGAACAGGGCAAGAAGCCCGCCTATGGCGATCCGGTTCTGCTGGGTATCACCAAGGCGTCTCTGCAGACCCCGTCCTTCATCTCCGCGGCTTCCTTCCAGGAAACCACGAAGGTGTTGACGGAAGCAGCGATCGCCGGCAAGACCGACGGGCTGCAGGGGCTGAAGGAAAACGTCATCGTCGGCCGCCTGATCCCGGCCGGTACCGGTGGCACGATGACCCAGATCCGCCGTATCGCTACGTCGCGTGACGAGCTGATCCTCGAAGAACGCCGCAAGGGCACGGGCGCCGATGTCGCCACGCCGATGCTGCAGGATCTCGCAGGCGAGAGCGCACCGGCTGCCGAATAGTCGGCAGCTTGGTTCTGAGAATTGAAAAGCCGCCCGGAGCGATCCGGGCGGCTTTTGTTTTAGGTTCGTTATCGCTGCGAGCAGGCTTAGCCAAGCAGCGGTAATCCATGCTCCATGCCATAGCCGAGCCGACTCTGGGCGTCGTCGAAGCCGAGCCAGAAGAAACGGAACAGAATCGGACCGCCGCCGAAAGGCGTCATTTCTCGATGCTGCCAGGTGACGGGGTGGTCGCCTTCAAGGTGAATGTGGAAGTAGTGCCGCCGATGGCGGACTTCCGCACCGTCCTTGGAAAAGCGATAGTCGTGGACGGTGAGCGGAGTGAGGGGAGTTGCGGGTCGGATCCCGGTCTCTTCAGAGAATTCCCGAAATGCGGCGGCGTCGATATCTTCGCCGATCTCTACCGTGCCGCCCGGAACCTGAAGCTCGACCTCGGGAAAGTCGGGCTCATCGAAAACCAGGAGCCGGTCGCGCCAGGTCGCATAGATCAGCACCTTGAGCGCATCCGGCTTCATCGCTGCTTCAGCTGAAGCGGATGATCGCGACTTCGCCATCGACGGCGCCCTGATAGGCGGAGGCATGCGGCTCCTCTTCCGGGACCTCGGTCAGCATGCCGATCTGATCGAGATCGGCCTCGATGAAGCCTTCCTCGGCGAGGGCGTTCAGAGCTTCCCGCACTGCACTATCGTCGTCGGCGGCCTTGAGCATGATGTGGAGGTCGACACCCTCGCTGTTGTCGGACTCATAGCCCTTGCCGATGATGATGAAGACCATCGGGCCTTCGGAATTGTTGTCGTTGTCGGGGGCAGTAATCATCGGATGTCCTTCGATTCGAGATTTGAATCTGATTTCATGCGCTTAGCGTCTGCAATCGGTGATTCCATAGCGGCTTTTTGTTGCAATGCCCAAGTTTATCTTGCCGTGCTGCGGTGAATTCGCCTAGAAGCCCCAAAAGAGGGTGTAATGGCCCGGTTTCAAGGCGTTCAGCCGAAGTTTATTTCTTAACGGCCTTGACGAGACGACGGGAAACCAGTAGTACCCGCGCCATCCGGACCCATGTGAGGCATGGCCATTCGGGGCGACGCGCCCCGGAGATCACCTCAAACAAGGTTCGAAACGCACGTTGAAGATATGATGCCTGCACGCATGACGCATGTCTTTTGCGTCCTCTGCTCTCAGTGGTCCATCTGCGAAAGCGGATCGGGCCACGTTTTGCGCATTGAGACAAGCGTGTGGTCTTGCCGGAGACGGCGCGAGTTACGCCCGCAAGGGATTGAGATATAAACGTAAGGGATGGTTGAATGCCTACCGTAAACCAGCTTATCCGCAAGCCGCGTCAGGCGAACGTAAAGCGTAATAAGGTTCCTGCTCTGCAGGAAAACCCACAGAAGCGCGGCGTTTGCACCCGCGTTTACACGACGACCCCGAAGAAGCCGAACTCGGCTCTCCGTAAGGTCGCAAAGATCCGTCTGACCAATGGCTTCGAAGTCATCGGCTACATCCCGGGCGAAGGTCACAACCTTCAGGAACACTCTGTCGTCATGATCCGTGGCGGCCGCGTTAAGGACCTTCCGGGTGTTCGTTATCACATCATCCGCGGCGTTCTCGATACCCAGGGTGTCAAGAACCGCAAGCAGCGCCGTTCGAAGTACGGTGCGAAGCGTCCGAAGTAATTCGGTTTTGAAATCCCGGCGCTGCGCGAGGTCCTCCGCGTGGTAGAGCGCCTTTAACAGTTGAAGAGACGAGAAGTATGTCCAGACGTCACAGAGCAGAAAAGCGCGAGATCAACCCGGACCCGAAGTTCGGCGATCTGGTTGTAACCAAGTTCATGAATGCAATCATGCTTGACGGCAAGAAGTCTGTCGCAGAGAGCATTGTATACGGCGCATTCGACGCCGTGCAGGGCAAGTCCAAGCAGGAGCCGCTCGGCGTGTTCCATCAGGCTCTGGATAACGTTGCTCCGCACGTTGAAGTCCGTTCGCGCCGCGTTGGTGGTGCAACCTATCAGGTTCCGGTTGATGTTCGTCCAGAGCGCCGTCAGGCTCTGGCCATCCGCTGGCTGATCGCTGCCGCGCGCAAGCGCAACGAAACGACCATGGTCGATCGACTGTCGGGCGAGCTTCTCGATGCATCCAACAACCGTGGTTCCGCGGTCAAGAAGCGCGAAGACACGCACAAGATGGCTGACGCCAACCGTGCGTTCTCGCATTATCGCTGGTAATCCCGAACGGGTTCGAAAGGCAGTCCACAATGGCTCGCGAATATAAAATCGAAGACTACCGAAATTTCGGTATTATGGCGCACATCGACGCCGGCAAGACGACGACGACGGAGCGTATCCTTTACTATACCGGCAAGTCGCACAAGATCGGCGAAGTGCACGATGGCGCGGCCACGATGGACTGGATGGAGCAGGAGCAGGAGCGTGGTATCACGATCACCTCCGCTGCCACCACGACCTTCTGGAAGGGCCGTGACGGCAAGATGCGCCGCTTCAACATCATCGACACCCCCGGCCACGTTGACTTCACCATCGAAGTCGAGCGTTCGCTGCGCGTTCTCGACGGTGCTATTGCTCTTCTCGACGCCAACGCCGGGGTTGAGCCGCAGACGGAAACCGTCTGGCGTCAGGCTGAGAAGTACAATGTTCCGCGCATGATCTTCTGCAACAAGATGGACAAGACCGGCGCAGACTTCTACCGCTCGGTTGAGATGATCAAGACCCGTCTCGGTGCAACGGCTGTCGTCATGCAGCTTCCGATCGGCGCAGAAACTGAGTTCAAAGGCGTCGTCGACCTGATCGAGATGAATGCTCTCGTCTGGCGCGATGAATCGCTCGGCGCCCAGTGGGACGTCGTCGAAATCCCTGAGGACATGAAGGCGAAGGCTGAAGAATATCGCGAAAAGCTGATCGAGACCGTTGTCGAGATCGACGAAGCCGCGATGGAAGCCTACCTCGAAGGCAACATGCCCGACAACGATCAGATCCGCGCGCTCGTTCGCCGCGGCACGATTGACGTCAAGTTCCACCCGATGTTCTGCGGTACCGCCTTCAAGAACAAGGGCGTTCAGCCTCTGCTCGATGCCGTCGTCGACTACCTGCCGTCGCCGCTCGACATTCCGGCGATCAAGGGCATCGACTTCAAGACCGAAGCTGAAATCGAGCGTCATGCTGACGATTCCGAGCCGCTTTCGATGCTCGCGTTCAAGATCATGAACGACCCCTTCGTCGGTTCGCTCACCTTCGCACGCATCTACTCCGGCAAGCTCGAAAAGGGCTCGTCGGTTATGAACACGGTCAAGGACAAGCGCGAGCGTGTCGGCCGTATGCTGCAGATGCACTCGAACTCGCGTGAAGACATCGAAGAAGCCTTTGCAGGCGATATCGTCGCTCTCGCTGGCTTGAAGGAAACCACCACGGGTGACACGCTCTGCGATCCGCTGAAGCCTGTTATTCTCGAGCGCATGGAATTCCCCGAGCCGGTCATTCAGATCGCGATCGAGCCGAAGTCCAAGGGCGACCAGGAAAAGATGGGCCTCGCGCTCAACCGCCTGGCTGCTGAAGACCCGTCCTTCCGCGTCAAGACCGACCAGGAATCCGGCCAGACGATCATCGCCGGCATGGGCGAACTTCACCTCGACATCATCGTTGACCGTATGCGTCGCGAGTTCAAGGTTGAAGCAAACGTCGGTGCTCCGCAGGTCGCTTACCGCGAAACCATCACACGTCAGCACGAAGAAGACTACACGCACAAGAAGCAGTCCGGTGGTACCGGTCAGTTCGCGCGCGTCAAGATCGTCTTCGAACCGAACCCGGATGGCGAAGACTTCAAGTTCGAATCCAAGATCGTCGGCGGTGCTGTTCCGAAGGAATACATCCCGGGCGTTCAGAAGGGTATCGAAAGCGTTCTGTCCTCCGGTCCGCTGGCTGGCTTCCCGATGCTCGGCGTCAAGGCGACGCTCATCGACGGCGCCTTCCACGACGTCGACTCGTCGGTTCTGGCGTTCGAAATCGCTTCGCGTGCCTGCTTCCGTGAAGCAGCCAAGAAGGCCGGCGCTCAGCTCCTCGAGCCGATGATGAAGGTAGAAGTCGTAACGCCGGAAGACTACGTCGGCGACGTTATCGGCGACCTGAACTCTCGCCGTGGTCAGATCCAGGGCCAGGAAAGCCGTGGTATCGCCGTCGTTATCAGCGCCAACGTTCCGCTGGCGAACATGTTCAAGTACGTCGATAACCTGCGCTCCATGTCGCAGGGCCGTGCTCAGTACACGATGACCTTTGATCACTACGCGCCGGTCCCGTCGAACGTCGCAACGGAAATCCAGGCAAAGTATTCCGGTCAGAAGTGACCGGAATACCAATTGACCGATAACAAGAATTAGATCCCTCAGGGGACCTTAAAAGAGTGGAGAGCCCACATGGCAAAGAGTAAGTTTGAGCGCAACAAGCCGCACGTTAACATCGGCACGATCGGCCACGTTGACCACGGCAAGACGTCTCTGACGGCAGCGATCACGAAGTATTTCGGCGAGTTCAAGGCGTACGACCAGATCGACGCGGCTCCGGAAGAAAAGGCTCGCGGCATCACCATCTCGACGGCGCACGTCGAGTATGAGACCCCGAACCGCCACTATGCCCACGTTGACTGCCCCGGCCACGCCGACTACGTCAAGAACATGATCACCGGTGCTGCCCAGATGGACGGCGCGATCCTGGTTTGCTCAGCTGCTGACGGCCCGATGCCGCAGACCCGCGAGCACATCCTGCTCGCTCGTCAGGTTGGCGTTCCGGCAATCGTCGTGTTCCTCAACAAGGTCGACCAGGTTGACGACGCCGAGCTTCTCGAGCTCGTCGAGCTCGAAGTGCGCGAACTTCTGTCGTCCTACGACTTCCCGGGCGACGACATTCCGGTCATCAAGGGCTCGGCTCTGGCTGCTCTCGAAGACAGCGACAAGAAGATCGGCGAAGACGCGATCCGCGAGCTGATGGCTGCTGTTGACGCCTACATCCCGACGCCTGAGCGTCCGATCGACCAGCCGTTCCTGATGCCGATCGAAGACGTGTTCTCGATCTCGGGCCGTGGTACGGTTGTGACCGGTCGCGTCGAGCGCGGTATCGTCAAGGTTGGCGAAGAAGTTGAAATCGTCGGCATCCGCCCGACCTCGAAGACGACGGTGACCGGCGTTGAAATGTTCCGCAAGCTGCTCGACCAGGGCCAGGCTGGCGACAACATCGGCGCTCTCGTTCGCGGTGTGAACCGTGACGGCGTCGAGCGTGGTCAGATCCTGTGCAAGCCGGGCTCCGTCAAGCCGCACAAGAAGTTCAAGGCCGAAGCCTACATCCTGACGAAGGAAGAAGGCGGCCGTCATACGCCGTTCTTCACGAACTACCGTCCGCAGTTCTACTTCCGCACGACGGACGTCACGGGCATCGTCACGCTGCCGGAAGGCACGGAAATGGTTATGCCTGGCGACAACGTCACGGTTGACGTCGAGCTGATCGTTCCGATCGCGATGGAAGAAAAGCTGCGCTTCGCGATCCGCGAAGGCGGCCGTACCGTCGGCGCAGGCATCGTCGCCTCCATCGTCGAGTAAGCTTCGACCGGCCGCTTCATTCGGAGCGGCCGATTCGATGACATTATTATGATGCAAGCGGCTCTAGCCGCTTGCTTATTACAGAGAAATGTTGCAAATGGCGCGCGAGCGCGATTTGCGCCCTGCTTCGTTCATTGGAGCGGGTGACTACAGCAAACAATAAGGTGGGCCGTCAGGCCTGAAGACTAGATAGGGATGCTGCATTCCGGTGTCCCTCTCGATCTTTGAAACCGGTGGTCCGCCTTAGGAAAAAGAACAACCCGTGTCTGCCCAACAGGCACGTGGGAAACAAACACAAGGATAACGTCGAATGAACGGCCAAAATATCCGCATTCGCCTGAAGGCGTTCGATCACCGGATTCTCGATGCTTCTACGCGCGAGATCGTGTCGACGGCGAAGCGCACCGGTGCTAGCGTCCGGGGCCCCGTTCCGCTTCCGACTCGCATCGAGAAGTTTACGGTCAACCGGTCCCCACACATCGACAAGAAGAGCCGCGAGCAGTTCGAGATGCGCACACATAAGCGCCTTCTCGACATCGTTGACCCGACACCGCAGACGGTAGACGCGCTGATGAAGCTCGATCTCGCCGCTGGTGTCGATGTTGAGATCAAGCTCTGAGCCCCGCTCGAGCTGAGTTGGAAGGATTGAACCGATGCGTTCAGGTGTGATTGCACAGAAGGTGGGCATGACCCGCGTCTACAACGACGCTGGCGAACATGTTCCGGTAACAGTACTGCGCATGGAAGGCTGCCAGGTTGTGGCCCAGCGCACAGTAGAAAAGAACGGCTACGCCGCAGTTCAGCTCGGTGCTGGCACGGCGAAGGTCAAGAATACGTCAAAGGCGATGCGCGGCAATTTTGCTGTCGCCAACGTCGAGCCGAAGGCTAAGCTCGCTGAATTCCGCGTGTCGGAAGACAACCTCCTCGAGGTTGGTACCGAGCTCAAGGCGGGTCACTTCGCAGCTGGTCAGCTCGTCGATGTGACGGGTACGACGATCGGTAAGGGCTTTGCGGGTGCTATGAAGCGCCACGGTTTCGGCGGTCTTCGCGCCACGCACGGTGTGTCTGTGTCGCACCGCTCGCATGGTTCGACGGGTTCGCGCCAGGATCCGGGCAAGGTTTTCAAGAACAAGAAGATGGCTGGTCACATGGGCCAGACGCGCGTAACGACTCAGAACCTTGAAGTGGTTTCGACCGACGAAGATCGTGGTCTGATCCTGATCAAGGGTGCAGTGCCCGGTTCCAAGGGTGCCTGGATCATCGTGCGCGACGCCGTCAAGTCGGCCGCGAAGTAAGGGAGCCAGACCAATGGAATTCAACGTCAAAACCCTCGAGGGAAAAGACGCAGGGAAGGTTTCTCTTTCTGACGCGATTTTCGGCCTTGAGCCCCGCGAAGACATTCTTGCCCGCGTGATCCGCTGGCAGCTTGCCAAGAAGCAGCAGGGCACGCACCAGGCAAAGGGCCGCGCGGACGTTTCGCGCACCGGCGCCAAGATGTACAAGCAGAAGGGTACGGGCCGCGCTCGTCACCATTCGGCTCGCGCTCCGCAGTTCCGCGGCGGTGGTAAGGCACACGGCCCGGTCGCTCGCAGCCACGAACACGACCTTCCCAAGAAGGTTCGTGCTCTCGGCCTGCGTCACGCCCTCTCGGCCAAGCTGAAGTCCGACGATGTCATCATCATCGACAGCCTGGTTGCTGCAGAAGCAAAGACCAAGGCACTGGCATCTGCTTTCGAGACGCTCGGCCTGACCAATGCGCTCTTCATCGGTGGCGCTGAACTTGATGGCAACTTCAAGCTCGCAGCTCAGAACATCCCGAACATCGATGTTCTGCCGATCCAGGGCATCAACGTTTACGACATCGTGCGCCGCGGCAAGCTCGTGCTTTCCAAGGCTGCCGTCGAAGCTCTAGAGGAGCGTTTCAAGTGACCGACCTTCGCCACTATGATGTGATCGTCTCGCCGGCGATTACCGAAAAGTCCACGCTGGTATCGGAAAACAACCAGGTTGTTTTCAATGTCGCCAAGAAGGCGTCGAAGCCGGAAATCAAGGCTGCAGTCGAGGCGCTGTTCGGCGTCAAGGTCACGGCCGTCAACACTCTGCTCCGCAAGGGCAAGACCAAGCGTTTCCGCGGTTTTGTCGGCAAGCAGCAGGACGTGAAGAAGGCAGTCGTAACGCTGGCTGAAGGCCAGACGATCGACGTCTCCACCGGTCTCTGAGGAATAAAAAGATGGCATTGAAAACATTCAATCCTACGACCCCGAGCCAGCGGCAGCTGGTCATCGTCGACCGCTCCGGCCTCTACAAGGGCAAGCCGGTCAAGGCGCTGACGGAAGGTCTGACCAAGAGCGGCGGTCGTAACAACCTCGGCCGCATCACAGCCCGCTTCATCGGCGGCGGTCACAAGCGCACGTACCGTCTGGTCGACTTCAAGCGTCGCAAGTTCGACGTTGAAGGCACTGTCGAGCGTATCGAATACGATCCGAACCGTACGGCTTTCATCGCGCTGGTGACCTATGCTGACGGCGAGAAGGCCTACATCCTCGCTCCGCAGCGTCTCGCTGCCGGCGACAAGGTCATCTCTTCGGAGAAGGCTGTCGACGTGAAGCCAGGCAACACCATGCCGCTGCAGTTCATCCCGGTCGGCTCCATCATCCACAACGTGGAAATGAAGCCGGGCAAGGGTGGCCAGATCGCACGTTCGGCTGGCGGTTACGCACAGCTCGTCGGCCGCGACCAGGGCATGGCGATCCTTCGCCTGAACTCCGGTGAACAGCGCCTTGTACACGGCACTTGCCTTGCTTCGATCGGTGCGGTTTCGAACCCGGATCACGCCAACATCAACGACGGCAAGGCCGGTCGTACCGTTTGGCGCGGCAAGCGTCCGCACAACCGCGGTGTTGTCATGAACCCAGTCGACCACCCGCACGGCGGTGGTGAAGGCCGTACCTCTGGTGGCCGTCACCCGGTTACTCCGTGGGGTAAACCGACCAAGGGCAAGCGCACCCGGTCGAACAAGTCGACCGACAAGATGATCATGCGCTCGCGTCATCAGCGTAAGAAGTAAGAGAGGAAGTCTCCAATGGCTCGTTCAGTATGGAAAGGTCCGTTCGTTGACGGCTATCTTCTCAAGAAGGCTGAGAAGGTTCGTGAAGGCGGACGTGCAGAAGTAATCAAGATCTGGAGCCGTCGCTCCACGATCCTGCCGCAGTTCGTCGGTCTCACCTTCGGCGTCTACAACGGCAGCAAGCATGTTCCGGTCAGCGTCAATGAAGACATGGTCGGTCATAAATTCGGTGAATTCTCTCCGACCCGGACCTACTACGGTCACGGTGCGGACAAGAAGGCAAAGAGGAAGTAACAATGGGCAAGGCAAAAGCCGAACGCCGGCTGAAGGACAACGAGGCGCAAGCAGTCGCCCGCACGCTCCGCGTCAGCCCACAGAAGCTCAACCTCGTTGCTGCGGCTATCCGCGGCAAGAAGGTCGATCGTGCACTCGCTGAGCTGGAATTCTCCCGCAAGCGCATCGCAGGCGCCGTCAAGAAGACGCTCGAATCTGCGATTGCAAACGCTGAGAACAACCACGATCTCGACGTTGACACGCTGGTCGTCGCAGAAGCCTACGTCGGCAAGTCGATCGTCATGAAGCGTTTCCACGCTCGTGGCCGTGGCCGTGCATCTCGCATTGAGAAGCCGTTCGCGCACCTCACGATCGTTGTCCGCGAAGTGCAGGCACAAGAGGAGGCCGCATAATGGGTCAGAAAATTAATCCAATCGGTTTCCGTCTTGGCATCAACCGTACCTGGGATAGCCGCTGGTTCGCGGACAATGCCGAGTACGGCCAGCTGCTGCACGAAGACCTGAAGATGCGCAAGTTCGTCATGAGCGAACTGAAGCAGGCCGGTATCGCCAAGGTGGTCATCGAGCGTCCGCACAAGAAGTGCCGCGTCACGATCCACTCGGCTCGTCCGGGCCTGATCATCGGCAAGAAGGGCGCAGACATCGACAAGCTCCGCAAGAAGCTGTCGGAGATGACGAATTCCGAAACGCACCTCAACATCGTTGAAGTTCGCAAGCCGGAAGTCGACGCTACGCTCGTTGCACAGTCGATCGCTCAGCAGCTCGAGCGTCGTGTTGCTTTCCGTCGCGCCATGAAGCGTGCCGTTCAGTCTGCAATGCGTCTTGGCGCCGAAGGCATCAAGATCACCTGCGCAGGCCGTCTCGGCGGTGCTGAAATCGCTCGTACGGAGTGGTACCGCGAAGGTCGCGTTCCGCTGCACACGCTGCGCGCTGACATCGACTACGGTACGGCTGAAGCGGAAACCGCTTTCGGCATCTGCGGCATCAAGGTTTGGATCTTCAAGGGCGAAATCCTTGAGCACGATCCGATGGCCTCCGAGCGCCGCGCACTCGAGGGTGACGCTCAGGGTCCGGCAAGCCGCGACCGCGATCGTCGCCGCGACAACGCTTAATAGCGTTGGTGGCAGATAAGTTCGGAGAATAAGAAAATGTTGCAGCCAAAGCGTACCAAGTACCGCAAGCAATTTAAGGGCCGCATCAAGGGCGTCGCCAAGGGTGGTTCTGACCTGGCCTTCGGCGAATTCGGCCTTAAGGCTCAAGAGCCGAACCGCGTCAATGCACGCGAGATCGAAGCGGCCCGCCGCGCGATCACGCGTTACATGAAGCGCGCCGGCCGTGTATGGATCCGCGTGTTCCCGGATGTTCCGGTAACAGCAAAGCCGACCGAAGTCCGTATGGGTAAGGGCAAGGGCTCTGTCGAATACTGGGCATGCAAGGTCAAGCCAGGCCGTATGATGTTCGAAATCGACGGCGTCAGCGAAGAAATCGCTCGTGAAGCGCTTCGCCTCGGCTCTGCCAAGCTCTCGGTCAAGACGCGCTTCGTTCAGCGCATTGCAGAGTAAGGAGCAAGGCACATGAAAGCCGAAGAAGTACGCGGCCTCACGGCCGACCAGCTTAAGGACAAGCTCGCCGACCTGAAGAAGGAGCAGTTCAACCTGCGCTTCCAGAAGGCTACCGGTCAGCTGGAAAAGTCCTCGCGCATCAACGAAGTCCGCAAGGACATTGCCCGCGTGAAAACCATTGCCCGCCAGAAGGCGGCAGAAGCAAAGGCGTAAAGGAAGAATAACATGCCGAAGCGCATTCTGCAGGGCGTTGTCGTTGGCGACAAGAACGAGAAGACTGTCGTAGTTCGCGTTGAGCGTCGTTTCGCTCACCCGCTGCTTCAGAAGACTGTTCGTCGGTCCAAGAAGTACAAGGCCCACGACGAAAACAACCAGTACAAGATCGGCGATGTCGTATCCATCGAGGAATGCGCGCCGATCTCGAAGGACAAGCGCTGGACGGTCGTTTCCGCCCAGGCAAAGTAAGAATTTCTCGCGAGGCCTTGCGTCTCGCGAAAATTTCTGTATGAAGCAGCGTCAGAACGCTCGAAAGACGGGCGTTCTTTTGCTTTGAGCGCACGGAAGGTCCCCTTGGGGAAACCACCCTGGCACGATTTTCCCGCGCTATTCAAGCTATTGCCGTATCTGTGCCTGTCTTCGAGATGGGTTCGGTCGGCTGACAGATTTTCATATGCCGGGAAAGGGGGCTCAAAGCCCAACCATTCCGGTAAAACAAAAAGGCGACCTGATATGATTCAGATGCAAACAAACCTCGATGTGGCGGATAATTCCGGCGCACGTCGTGTCATGTGCATCAAGGTGCTGGGCGGCTCGAAGCGCAAGTATGCCGGGATCGGCGACGTTATCGTCGTTTCGATCAAGGAAGCGATCCCGCGCGGCCGCGTGAAGAAGGGTGACGTGATGAAGGCGGTGGTTGTTCGCACCGCCAAGGAAATCCGTCGCGTTGATGGTTCCATCATCCGCTTCGACACCAATGCAGCAGTCCTCATCGACAACAAGAAAGAGCCGATCGGCACCCGTATCTTCGGACCGGTTCCGCGCGAACTTCGCGCCAAGAACCACATGAAGATCATCTCGCTGGCTCCCGAAGTACTGTAAGGAGCGCGAACGATGCAAAAGATTCGTAAGGGCGACAAGGTCGTCATGCTCGCAGGCAAGGACAAGGGCCGCACTGGCGAAGTCCTCCAGGTTCTGCCTAAGGAAGATCGTGCCGTTGTTCGTGGCATCAACGTCGTAAAGCGCCACCAGCGCCAGACGCAGAGCCAGGAAGCCGGCATCATCAGCAAGGAAGCCGCTGTTCACCTCTCTAACGTTGCAATCGTCGACAAGGACGGCAAGCCGACCCGCGTCGGTTTCAAGGTTGTTGACGGCAAGAAGGTCCGTGTGGCCAAGCGTTCCGGTGAGGTGATCTGATGGCTGACGCAAAGTACGAGCCGCGGCTCAAGAAGGAATATGTCGAGCGCATTCGTGCGGCGATGCAGGAGAAGTTCTCCTACGCCAACGAAATGATGATCCCGAAGCTCGACAAGATCGTAATCAACATGGGTGTTGGTGAAGCGACGGCTGATTCGAAGAAGCCGACTGTTGCTGCAGCCGACTTGGCCGCTATCGCTGGTCAGAAGCCGGTCATCACCCGTGCCCGCAACTCTATCGCTGGCTTCAAGGTCCGCGAAAACATGCCGATCGGCGCGAAGGTCACCCTGCGCGGCGCTCGCATGTACGAGTTCCTGGACCGTCTCGTGAATATCGCGCTTCCGCGCGTTCGCGACTTCCGCGGCCTAAACCCGAAGAGCTTTGACGGCCGTGGCAACTTCGCCATGGGCATCAAGGAGCACATTGTGTTCCCTGAGATCAACTACGACAAGGTTGATCAGATGTGGGGCATGGACATCATCGTTTGCACGACGGCAACGAAGGACGACGAAGCACGGGCTCTGCTGACAGAGTTCAACTTCCCGTTCCGTCAGTAACCGTAACGACGAGCGTAGAAAAGGAACCGCACATGGCGAAGACAAGCGCAGTTGAAAAGAACAAGCGCCGCCGTACTACGGTCGCTAACCAGGCTGCCAAGCGCGCAGCTCTGAAGGCGATCATCATGAACCAGGCTCTTCCGATCGAAGAGCGGTTCAAGGCATCGATCAAGCTGGCATCCCTGCCGCGCGATGGATCCAAGACCCGCATTCGCAACCGTTGCGAAGTATCGGGCCGTCCGCGCGCATACTACCGCAAACTGCGCATGTCGCGTATCGCGCTGCGTGAACTCGGCAATCTCGGCAAGGTGCCGGGCATCGTCAAGTCGAGCTGGTAAGGAGCAGGTTAGATGACAATGACTGATCCGTTGGGCGATATGCTCACTCGCATCCGCAACGGCGCTTCTCGCCGCAAGTCGTCGGTTTCGACGCCTGCTTCGAAGCTCCGTGCACGTGTTCTCGATGTTCTGCAGTCTGAAGGCTACATCCGTGGCTATTCCGTTGTCGATTTCGGCAATGGCAAGTCTGAGCTCAACATCGAACTCAAGTACTACGAAGGCGCATCGGTGATCCGTGAGATCGGCCGTGTGTCCAAGCCGGGCCGCCGGGTTTATGTCTCGGTCAAGTCCATTCCGCAGGTCGCGAACGGCCTCGGCATCACCATCCTTTCGACCCCGAAGGGCGTGATGGCCGATCACCAGGCTCGCGAACAGAACGTTGGTGGCGAGGTTCTTTGCTCAGTCTTCTAAGACAGGGCAGGGATCTCCATAGCGAACAGACAGGATTGAAAAATGTCTCGTATCGGTAAAAAGCCCGTTCAGGTGCCTGCTGGGATCACGGCTACGGTCGATGGCCAGAAGGTTACCGCTAAGGGCCCGAAGGGTGAGCTGTTCTTCGTCGCAAACGACGAAGTCGGTGTGAAGCTCGAAAATAATGCGGTCGTCGTGACGCCGCTCAGCCAGACGAAGGATGCTCGTGCAAAGTGGGGCATGTCCCGCACGATGATCGAGAACATCTTCAAGGGCGTTAAGGACGGCTTTGAGCGCAAGCTCGAAATCAACGGCGTTGGTTACCGTGCGTCGCTTCAGGGCAAGAACCTGCAGCTGGCACTCGGCTTCAGCCATGACGTTGTTTATGAGCCGCCGCAGGGCATCACGATCGCTGTGCCGAAGCCGACGGAAATCGTCGTCACCGGCATCAACAAGCAGCAGGTCGGCCAGGTTGCCGCTGAAATCCGCGAATACCGCGGTCCTGAGCCTTACAAGGGCAAGGGCGTCAAGTATGCCGAAGAGCGGATCGTCCGCAAAGAAGGCAAGAAGAAGTAAGGATCACGCGAAATGGCTAGCAGGAAAGAAGCACTTGCACGTCGCGCCAACCGCGTGCGTCGTCACCTCAAGTCGGTGGCCAACGGCCGTCCGCGCCTGTCGGTTCATCGCTCGTCGAAGAACATCTATGCCCAGGTCATTGACGATGTCGCTGGTAAGACGCTTGCGTCTGCCTCGACCCTCGACAAGGATCTGCGCGGTTCTCTGAAGACCGGTGCTGACACGGCAGCAGCTGCCCTCGTAGGCAAGCTTGTTGCTGAGCGCGCCTCGAAGGCAGGCGTCAAGGACGTCGTATTCGACCGTGGCGCCTTCATCTACCATGGCCGCATCAAGGCCCTGGCAGAAGCAGCCCGCGAAGGCGGCCTGTCCTTCTAATAAAGTTTCCGGCCGGCGGCTCTAAAGGCACCGGCCGGATCTCACCGGACCGCAGGCGTCCCGAAAAAGGGAGGCCGATGCGGTCCTCGTTTGTTTGCCGATTGCACCCGGAAAAGAAAAAGGAAGAGGACAATGGCACAGGAAAGAAGGCCGCAGCGGGAAGACCGCCAGGCCCGTGAAGAGCGCGATAGCGAATTCGTCGACAAGCTGGTTGCGATTAACCGCGTTGCTAAGGTTGTTAAGGGTGGCCGCCGTTTCGGTTTCGCCGCTCTCGTCGTCGTTGGTGACCAGAAGGGCCGCGTTGGCTTCGGTCACGGCAAGGCACGCGAAGTGCCGGAAGCAATCCGCAAGGCGACTGAAGCTGCCAAGCGCGAACTGATCTTCGTACCGCTGCGTGACGGCCGTACGCTGCATCACGACGTTCATGGCCGCCATGGCGCCGGCAAGGTTTTGCTTCGTTCGGCCAAGGTCGGTACCGGTATCATCGCCGGTGGTCCGATGCGCGCCGTTTTCGAAACGCTCGGCGTTCACGACGTTGTCGCCAAGTCGACCGGTTCCTCGAACCCATACAACATGGTTCGCGCTACCTTCGACGCTCTGAAGCACCAGGTTCACCCGAAGGACATCGCAGCTCAGCGCGGCATCAAGTATGCAACGCTCCAGGCTCGCCGTGCCGCTTCTGGCAATGCCTCTGAAGAATAAGAGGAGTCTGACAGATGGCTAAGGCTACCAAGAAGACTGAAGCGAAGACGATTACTGTCGAACAGATCGGCAGCCCGATTCGCCGTCCGGACGTCCAGCAGCGCACGCTGATCGGCCTCGGACTCAACAAGATGCACCGTCGCCGCACACTGGAAGACACCCCTTCCGTTCGTGGCATGATCCGTGCTGTCCAGCATCTCGTTCGCGTCGTCGACGAGAAGTAAGCCGGGAGATTCGCTATGAAACTCAATGAAATCAAAGACAACGAAGGTTCGACCCATAGCCGCAAGCGCCTCGGCCGCGGTATTGGTTCGGGCTCGGGCAAGACCGGTGGTCGCGGTGTGAAGGGTCAGAAGTCCCGTTCCGGCGTCGCTATCAACGGTTTCGAAGGCGGCCAGATGCCAATCTACCGTCGTCTGCCGAAGCGCGGCTTCAACAACATCTTCAAGGCCGACTTCGTTGTCGTGTCGCTTGAGCGTGTTCAGGCTGCGATCGACGCTGGCAAGCTCGACGCCAAGTCCACGGTTGATGCAGCTGCTCTCAAGGCTGCCGGCGTTATCCGCCGCGTCAAGGACGGTGTACGCGTTCTCGCCGACGGCGAGCTGAAGGCAAAGGTCAAGTTCGAAGTTGCTGGCGCTTCCAAGCCGGCGATCGAAAAGATCGAAAAGGCTGGCGGTTCCGTCACGCTTCTTTCTGCCGCAGCTGCAGAATAATTAATCTTATGATAAGTCGCCCGGGGTGCTTCACACCGGGCGATTTTGCTCCCATATGTGAGCCTCACAAAAACCGGCTGGACGCACGTGCGTCATAAACGGTAGGAACGAACACAAGGGTGAGGCATAGGTTGCTCCCGCAATCCGTCCGAAGCCCGCTTTTGAATAATTCAGAATGCTGATTCCGGGTCCTGCACCTCGCTTGGCTTGTGCCCGAAATTGGTAGCGCGGAGAATCGCATGGCGTCTGCAGCGGAACAGTTGGCTTCCAACCTCAATTTCTCGACCTTCGCCAAAGCCGAGGATCTCAAGAAGCGCCTGTGGTTCACACTGGCAGCTCTCCTCGTGTACCGGCTCGGTACCCACATTCCGCTCCCAGGCCTTAATCCAGAAGCTTATGCGCAGGCCTTCCGCGGCCAGGCAGGTGGCATTCTCGGCCTCTTCAACATGTTCTCGGGCGGCGCCGTCCAGCGCATGGCAATCTTTGCGCTCGGCATCATGCCTTACATTTCCGCTTCGATCATCGTGCAGCTGATGACCTCGGTCGTCCCGGCGCTCGAGAACCTGAAGAAGGAAGGCGAGCAGGGCCGCAAGATCATCAACCAGTACACGCGCTATGGCACGGTGCTACTCGGTGCGCTTCAGGCCTACGGCATTTCCGTCGGTCTTGAGAGCGGCAACGGCCTTGTTGTCGATCCCGGCATATTCTTCCGTATTTCGACGGTCGTCACCTTGCTCGGCGGCACAATGTTCCTGATGTGGCTCGGCGAGCAGATCACCTCGCGGGGTATTGGCAACGGTATTTCGCTGATCATCTTCGCGGGTATCGCCGCCGGCCTTCCGCAGGCGCTCGCCGGCACGCTTGAACTCGGTCGTACGGGCGCTCTGTCGACGACGCTGATTCTCGCGGTTATCGTCATCGCCATCGCTGTCATCGCCATCATCGTTTTCGTTGAGCGTGCGCAGCGTCGCCTGCTGATCCAGTATCCGAAGCGTCAGGTCGGCAATCGGATGTTCCAGGGCGATACCTCGCATCTACCGCTGAAGCTCAATACCTCGGGCGTTATCCCTGCGATTTTCTCATCCTCGCTTCTGCTGCTGCCAGCGACGCTCGCGGGCTTCGCGAACACGACAGCGTTGCCGGCATGGGCGACCTCTGTTATTGCAGCCCTTGGCCATGGCCAGCCGCTCTACATGCTGCTGTACGGCCTGCTGATTGCCTTCTTCGCCTTCTTCTACACGGCGATCGTCTTCAATCCGAAGGACACAGCCGACAATCTGAAGAAGCATGGCGGCTTTATTCCGGGCATCCGTCCGGGCGAGCGGACCGCCGAATATATCGATTACGTGTTGACCCGCATTACGGTGATCGGCGCGATCTACCTCGTCTTCGTGTGCATCCTGCCGGAAATTCTTGTGTCGCAAACGGGCATTCCGTTGTCCCTGGGTGGCACTTCTCTCTTGATCGTGGTTAGCGTAACTCTCGATACGGTGGCGCAGATTCAGGGTCATCTGATCGCACAGCAGTACGAAGGCCTGATCAAGAAATCGAAGTTGCGCGGAGGAAAGAGGGGGCGATGAGACTCATACTGTTAGGGCCGCCGGGCGCGGGTAAGGGGACCCAGGCTCAGCGGATCGTGGAGAAGTACGGAATTCCGCAACTCTCCACGGGTGACATGCTCCGTGCTGCTGTTGCGGCTGGCACGGAGGTAGGCAAGCGGGCAAAGGCCGTCATGGACGCCGGCAAGCTTGTCTCCGATGAGATCGTCAATGCCATCGTCTCCGAGCGTCTGGATGCTCCAGATTGCGCCAAGGGTTTCATTCTCGACGGTTTCCCACGCACGCTGGTTCAGGCCGACGCCACGGAAGCCATGCTGAAGAGCAAGGGCCTGGAACTCTCGACCGTGATCGAGATCCAGGTTGACGACAAGGTTCTCGCGGACCGCGTTTCCGGTCGCTACACCTGCGCGAACTGCGGCGCGGGCTACCACGACACGAACGTCAAGCCGAAGGAGGAAGGTGTCTGTGACCGTTGCGGCTCGACTCACTTCAAGCGTCGGCCCGACGACAATCGCGAAACAGTCGTTACGCGCCTGCAGGCCTACTACAAGGAAACGTCTCCGTTGATCGGCTACTACTATGCCAAGGGCAAGCTGAAGTCGGTGGACGGCATGGCTGAGATCGATCACGTCACCGGCGAGATCGATAAGATACTTTCGAAGCTTTAGTCTTTGAAAATAAACTTGGCGGAAGCGGTTGCTTTTAAGCGCTGATTCCGCTAAACACCGCGCCAACTCGCGATATCTCATGCGATCGGCGCGGACTTCCCAAGGGAATTCCGGGTTCGATCGTTTTGACTTGTTGAGAACCTGAATTGTAATTGCGACCTCTCTGGGTCGTGTAACGAGACACCACTTGCCGGATGGCAACTGGAACGCAAGGAGAATAGGCGTGGCACGTATCGCTGGCGTCAACATCCCGACTGCAAAGCGCGTTGTAATCGCGCTGACGTATATCCACGGGATCGGTCCAAAATTCGCGCAGGAAATCATGGAAAAGGTTGGCCTGCCGGCCGACAAGCGCGTCCATCAGCTGACGGACTCCGAGGTTCTGCAGATCCGCGAAACCATCGACCGTGACTATCAGGTCGAAGGTGATCTGCGTCGCGAAACCTCGATGAACATCAAGCGTCTGATGGACCTCGGCTGCTACCGCGGCCTGCGTCACCGCCGTGGCCTTCCGGTTCGCGGTCAGCGCACGCACACCAATGCTCGTACCCGCAAGGGCCCGGCAAAGGCCATCGCTGGTAAGAAGAAGTAATTTCCGGGAAACCGGAGGTGAGGGGGCTGGCGGTCTGCGCCGGCCTCTTTTGAGTTTGGGGCAGGGCCGTAAGGTCTCGTTCCGGTGTAGCCGCTGGCATTACGGCGGTGCAGAGATCCAAGAAAGGGATTTAAATGGCCAAGGAAGCCGTCCGCGTTCGTCGTCGCGAACGTAAGAACATTTCGTCGGGTGTTGCCCACGTCAATTCGACCTTCAACAACACGATGATCACCATCACCGACGCTCAGGGCAACGCGATTGCCTGGTCGTCTGCTGGCGCGAAGGGCTTCAAGGGCTCGCGCAAGTCGACCCCCTTCGCTGCTCAGATCGCTGCTGAAGACTGCGCCAAGAAGGCCCAGGAACATGGCATGAAGTCGCTGGAAGTCGAAGTTTGCGGTCCAGGTTCGGGTCGCGAATCCGCTCTGCGCGCCCTCCAGGCTGCTGGTTTCATGATCACGTCCATCCGCGACGTGACGCCGATCCCGCACAATGGTTGCCGCCCGCGCAAGAAGCGCCGCGTCTGATCATCGCCATTCACAACACCGGTGGGCGGATCTTCGCTCCCGGTGCTTCTCAAGCTCGGTTGTCACGATTGGATGGTGGCAACGAACGGAAGGCAAAAATATGATTCAGAAAAACTGGCAGGAATTGATCAAGCCGAACAAGGTCGAGTTCTCTTCGAGCTCGCGCACCAAGGCGACGCTCGTAGCAGAGCCGCTGGAGCGCGGTTTCGGCCTCACCCTCGGCAACGCGCTGCGCCGCGTTCTATTGTCCTCGCTGCGCGGTGCCGCAGTGACGGCCGTGCAGATCGATGGTGTGCTGCATGAATTCTCGTCGATCCCGGGCGTCCGCGAAGACGTCACGGACATCGTCCTCAACATCAAGGAAATCGCCATCAAGATGGATGGCGATGACGCAAAGCGCATGGTCGTGCGCAAGCAGGGCCCGGGCGTTGTAACGGCTGGCGACATCCAGACGGTCGGTGATATCGAAATCCTCAACCCCGACCATGTCATCTGCACGCTCGACGAGGGCGCCGAAATCCGTATGGAATTCACCGTCAACAACGGCAAGGGCTATGTTCCGGCCGATCGCAATCGTGCGGAAGATGCTCCGATTGGTCTCATCCCGGTCGACAGCCTTTATTCGCCGGTCAAGAAGGTGTCCTACAAGGTGGAAAACACCCGCGAAGGACAGGTTCTCGACTACGACAAGCTGAACATGACGATCGAGACCGATGGTTCGATCTCCGGCGAAGATGCCGTCGCTTTCGCGGCTCGCATCCTCCAGGATCAGCTTGGCGTGTTCGTCAACTTCGACGAGCCGCAGAAGGAAACCGAAGAGGAAGCGGTTACCGAACTCGCTTTCAACCCGGCGCTCCTCAAGAAGGTGGACGAACTCGAACTGTCTGTTCGCTCGGCAAACTGCTTGAAGAACGACAACATCGTCTACATCGGCGACCTCATTCAGAAGACCGAAGCAGAAATGCTCCGCACACCGAATTTTGGTCGCAAGTCGCTGAACGAAATCAAGGAAGTTCTCGCTTCCATGGGCCTGCACCTCGGTATGGAAGTGCCGGCATGGCCGCCTGAGAACATCGAAGATCTCGCCAAGCGTTACGAAGACCAGTACTAACCATCAAACGGCGGGCAAGATGCCTGCATGTGAAGGAGAATAGCCATGCGCCACGGTAAAGCCGGCCGCAAGCTGAATAGAACCGCTAGCCACCGCAAGGCAATGTTTGCCAACATGGCGGCTTCGCTCATTACCCATGAGCAGATCGTGACCACCCTGCCGAAGGCAAAGGAAATCCGTCCGATCGTTGAAAAGCTCGTAACGCTCGGCAAGCGCGGCGACCTGCACGCTCGTCGTCAGGCGATCTCGCAGATCCGCGACGCTGCTGTTGTTTCGAAGCTGTTCGACACGATCGCTTCGCGCTACGCAACCCGCAACGGCGGCTACCTGCGTATCATGAAGGCAGGCTTCCGCCAGGGCGACAACGCTGCTCTCGCAGTCATCGAATTCGTTGACCGCGACACCTATGCGAAGGGCGCAGCCGACAAGGCTCGCGTTGAAGCCGAAGCTGCTGCAGCTGAAGCCGCTTAATCCTTTCCGGCTCGCCGGAAGCAAAACAGCCGGGCTGCAAAGCCCGGCTGTTTTCGTTTTAGGGATCAGCCTTTGGCTCGCCACGCTTCGGCCGTTCGCGTCGCTTGTTGAAATGGATCAGACGGGCAGGTGGCGGCTCCCCGATGACAACGATATCACCGACACTTCGCAGCGCTGCTCTGAAGCGTGCGGTGTTCCGTCTCCCCCATACGCCAAGGAAATACTGCCCGGTGCCTTCCTGCTTGAAGACGGTCGCTCGCCCGAACGCCCTACTGAGCCCGCCTTCGCCGACAAGGCCATCACCGCCATAGACGGAAACGACCTCCCTAGCGGTGCTGCTGCAGCGAAGGTGTCGCCTAACGCTGAAAAATTCGGGTCGCGGTAGAGATAGACTGGGCAGGGTGTTTCCATCGGCACACGGTGGCGGATTTTGCTATCGATGACAATTCGGTCAGCCGGGAACCCGCTGGCGAATGGCCGTTTGTTGTCCCTGTCTTCCGCAACCATTCTTGGCCTTCCTGCTGCGCGCGATAGGTCGGTAGGACCGGTAGAGGATCAGGAGGATCAGCAGACTGATATAGACGGATTGCTCGAGGCCAAGGACCTTCGTCGATAGCGCAAAGTGTACGGCGCCAGCAGCAGCGACGATATAGACGAGGCGGTGCAGCCGCACCCAATTCGGTCCGAGCCGCCGGATCGAGAGGTTGTTCGAGGTGAGAGCAAGCGGTACCAGTAGAGCTAGGCCGGCCATACCGAACATGATGAAGGGCCGCTTCAGCACGTCGCTTACGACCATCGAAATGTCGAGCGCCTGGTCCAGCACCATGTAGACCGTGAAGTGCATCAGGGCATAGTAGAAGGTCAGGAGCCCTAGCGCTCGGCGATAACGAAGATAGTTCCAGCCGAGAAGGTCCCGGGCAGGGGAGACGGCCAGCGTCAGGATGAGGAAGCGGATCGTCCAGAGGCCGAGGAACAACTCGAAGGTCTTTACCGGGTCGGCGCCGAGCTGATCCGTGGCGCCGAGATAAAAGGTCCAAGCAGCGGGCAGCAGCCCCACGGTATAGAGAGCCCAGATGGAGGCCGACTGCCAGCGCTTCGGGAGACTGAACGAGAGGGCCGCCATCAGAAGTTCTTCCGGAGATCCATGCCGCTGTAGAGGCCTGCCACCTCGTCGGCATAGCCGTTGAACGGCAGAGTGGGATGGCGGCTGGCGCCAAAGAAGCCGCTTTCGCCGATACGCCGCTCCGTCGCCTGGCTCCAGCGTGGGTGATCGACCTCCGGATTGACGTTAGCGTAGAACCCGTATTCCTGCGGATTGGTCACTTGCCAGGTGTTTTTCGGTTCCTTGTCAGTCAGCGTGATCCGAACGATCGACTTGATACCCTTGAAGCCATATTTCCACGGTACGGCCAGTCGGATCGGCGCACCATTCTGGTTCGGCAGAGTTTCGCCATAGAGGCCAACGGCAAGCAGCGTTAATGGGTGGCGCGCCTCATCGAGCCGAAGGCCTTCGACATAAGGCCAGTCGAGTGATTGGAAGATGCCCTTCTGGCCAGGCATCTGGTCTGGCCGCACGACCGTTTCAAAGGCAACGTACTTGGCGCTGCCAAGCGGCTCCACCTTGTTGAGGAGAGAGGCAAGCGGAAAACCATCCCACGGAATGACCATCGACCACGCCTCGACACAGCGCATGCGGTAGGTGCGGCTCTCGATCGGGAATTCCTTCATCAGCGCTTCGACATCGAACGTGCCGGGCTTGTTGACCATGCCGTCGACCTTGATCGTCCAGGGCAGCGGCTTGAAGTCGCCGGAGAGCGCGGCGGGGTCGCCCTTGTCCAGGCCGAATTCGTAGAAATTGTTGTAGGTCGTCACGTCCTTCAACGGCGTGGCCTTCTCGCCGACCGTGTATTTGCTGTCGATGACCGACAGTGCGGCGGCGCTGGCCTTGCTGGCTCCGTAGAGCGCCATGGCGCCCAGTGTCGCGACCCCGAGGAACTCGCGACGCCTGAGATAGAGCTGCTGCGGCGTGATCTCTGAAGATGCGATCTTGGGTGGACGATAGGCTGGCATCGGAAACCTCCTGAGCATCAGAGCTCGGTATAAACCTTCAACGCATCAAACACGTCTTTGGATCATTGTTTATGCCCACCGGCATGGCTGCGGAAAGCCAACTTTTTGTGTACGGTGTTTGATGGAATAGTCTGTAACAAAAACACTGCTGCGACCGTATATGGTCGACGCACCCAAGAGCCCAGGCGTACCGGTTTCGGCTTTCGCGGTAGTGACAGCCCACAGCGTTTGGATTAGGACAATTCCAAAAAACAGCGATAGCCCGGTCGCTTAGATCATTGCGCCCCCGCATCGCCGACAATTTCCGACACGCAAGGAATACACCAATGCCATCCTATCGTTCGAGAACCACGACTCACGGCCGCAATATGGCGGGTGCGCGCGGCCTTTGGCGCGCAACGGGCATGAAGGACTCGGATTTCGGCAAGCCGATTATTGCGGTGGTGAACTCCTTCACCCAGTTCGTGCCCGGTCACGTCCACCTCAAGGACCTCGGCCAGCTCGTTGCCCGCGAAATCGAAGCCGCCGGCGGCGTTGCCAAGGAATTCAATACGATCGCGGTCGACGACGGTATCGCCATGGGCCATGACGGTATGCTCTATTCGCTGCCCTCGCGCGAATTGATTGCCGACAGCGTCGAATACATGGTCAACGCTCACTGTGCCGACGCCATGGTCTGTATTTCCAACTGCGACAAGATCACTCCCGGTATGCTGATGGCGTCGCTCCGCCTCAACATTCCGACGATCTTCGTTTCCGGCGGCCCCATGGAAGCCGGAAAGGTGGTCCTGCACGGCAAGACACACGCGCTCGATCTCGTCGACGCGATGGTTGCCGCCGCCGACGACAAGATCAGCGACGAGGACGTCAAGGTCATCGAACGGTCCGCCTGTCCGACCTGCGGTTCGTGCTCGGGCATGTTCACCGCCAACTCCATGAACTGCCTGACGGAGGCGCTTGGTCTGTCGCTGCCTGGCAACGGCTCGACGCTCGCAACGCATGCCGACCGCAAGCGCCTGTTCGTCGAGGCTGGCCACCTGATCGTCGATCTCGCCCGTCGCTACTACGAACAGGACGACGTCAAGGCTCTACCCCGCACGATTGCCTCCAAGCAGGCATTCGAGAACGCCATGGCTCTCGATATCGCCATGGGTGGCTCGACGAACACCGTTCTGCATATCCTTGCAGCGGCGCATGAAGGCGAGGTCGATTTCACAATGGCCGACATCGACGCGCTGTCGCGTCGCGTTCCCTGCCTCTCCAAGGTCGCGCCGGCAAAGAACGACGTCCACATGGAAGACGTTCACCGGGCGGGCGGCATCATGTCGATCCTGGGCGAACTGGACAAGGGCGGTTTGCTCAACCGGGAATGCCCGACGGTCCATGCCGAAACCCTCGGCGACGCAATCGACCGTTGGGACATCACCCGCACCAACAGCGAGACCGTCCGCAATTTCTACCGGGCGGCTCCCGGCGGCATCCCGACCCAGGTTGCCTTCAGCCAGGAAGCGCGTTGGGACGAACTCGACACGGACCGCGAAAAGGGCGTTATCCGCTCGGTGGAGCACCCCTTCTCGAAAGATGGCGGTCTTGCTGTCCTCAAGGGCAATCTCGCGCTCGATGGCTGTATCGTGAAGACGGCAGGCGTCGATGAATCCATCCTGAAGTTCTCCGGTCCGGCCAAGGTTTATGAAAGCCAGGACGCGGCAGTGAAGGCCATCCTCTCGAACCAGGTTGTTGCCGGCGATGTTGTCGTCATTCGCTACGAAGGCCCGAAGGGCGGGCCCGGCATGCAGGAAATGCTCTATCCGACGAGCTACCTGAAGTCGAAGGGCCTCGGCAAAGCCTGCGCGCTGATCACGGACGGTCGCTTCTCCGGCGGCACCTCCGGCCTCTCCATCGGTCACGTTTCACCGGAAGCGGCAAACGGCGGCACGATCGGCCTGGTCCGTGAGGGCGACATGATCGACATCGACATCCCGAACCGCGTCATCAGCCTGCGCGTCGACGACAAGGAACTGGCAAACCGTCGCGCCGAGCAAGAGGAGAAGGGCTGGCATCCGTCCGAGCAACGCAAGCGCAATGTCACGACCGCGTTGAAGGCTTACGCCGCCTTCGCAACCAGCGCCGACCGCGGCGCCGTCCGGGATCTCGGCAACCGCTAAGTCTCAGATCAAAAACGAATGTGAAATGGACCGGTCGCTAAAGCGGCCGGTTTATTTTTTTGTAGGTTTCATCCAGCTGTTTCAAGCGCTCGTCATAGGCGGCCTTGATGCAGGCGGCATCTGAGCCGCATTCCTGGCGCTTCTTGAGCCAAGCCGTTTGTTCGTCTTGCAAGGTGCCGCGCGAACCCATCGCCATCAGCCCGGACAGCAGGTCGAACGTCGTTACCATCTTCACATCGGCATCGTTCAGCGCGCGGTTCTCGCAGATCACCTTTTCGTCCGGCTTCAACTCTTTGGCCTCGCAGTCGAAGCTGGCAGAATGGGAAGCGCCTGTCAGGCCTACAAAAAGGATAGATGTCGCGAAAATGCGAAGCGTGCGGCGGAAACGTCTCATGCGTGAGTTCCTGTTCGATTGGCGGTGGGTGCCCTTCGGTAGATGATGCACGCCACTGCTTCGGCAAGAACAGAGCCATCCGCGAAGCGCTAGGTCTTGCGCTGCCATCCGTAGAGTCAGGATGTCTCCCATAGGTGACTTTGATCTTCCTTTACCTTTAGATATCAGCCGCATGGAGCTTGTTTCTGAATCAGTTTGAGAGGCATGTTCAGCAGTTCGTGAGCTGCCCTATTCTTCCATGCTTCCGCCCTCTTTCCTTTCTAGCGTCCGACGCTACAACGTTTTCACAAGAGAATTTTAGAAGGACTCCCCATGCATGACCTGTTGAAGCGCACAGCCCTGCCTTTCGTGGCTTTGATGCTCGCGCTACCGGTTTCCGCCAACGCTCAGACGGCCAAGACTGTGCCGCAGAGCCAGATGGAAATGCAGCTTTCCTTCGCGCCGCTGGTCAAGCAGACGGCCGGCGCTGTCGTGAACGTCTATGCCGAGAAGACGGTCCGCAGGCAGTCTCCCTTCGCCGGCGATCCCTTCTTCGAAGAATTCTTCGGTCAGCAGATGCCGAATCGCAGCCAGAAGCAATCTTCGCTGGGATCCGGCGTCATCGTCGAATCGAACGGAACGATCGTCACCAACAACCACGTCGTGGAAGGCGCCGACGATATCAAGGTTGCGCTTTCGGACGGGCGTGAGTTTCCGTGCAAGGTCGTCCTGAGGGATGACCGCGTCGATCTCGCCGTTCTCAAGGTCGATACGAAGGAAAGCTTCCCGACGCTCGCGCTCGGCAATTCCGATGCGGTTGAAGTCGGCGATCTCGTGCTGGCGATCGGCAACCCCTTCGGTGTCGGCCAGACAGTGACGAGTGGCATCGTCTCGGCGCTGGCGCGCAATCAGGTGGTCAAGAACGAGTTCGGTTTCTTCATCCAGACGGACGCATCGATCAACCCGGGCAATTCCGGCGGTGCGCTGATGAATATGAAGGGCGAACTGATCGGCATCAACACGGCGATCTTCTCGCGCGGCGGCGGCTCGAACGGTATCGGCTTTGCGATCCCTGCGAATCTGGTGAAGGTGTTCCTCGCCTCGGCCGATGCCGGCGTGAAATCTTTCGAGCGGCCTTATGTCGGGGCAACGTTCGATGCGGTAACATCGGAGGTTGCCGAAGCGCTCGGGCTCAACAAGGCGCGTGGCGCTCTCATCGTCAAGGTGACTGACGGTGCTCCAGCCGCAAAGGCCGGATTGAAGGCAGGTCAAATCGTGACCGCCGTCGATGGCATTCCGGTCGAGCATCCGGATGCGCTTCTCTATCGCCTGACAACGGCTGGGCTTGGCAAATCGGTCCAGTTGACTGTGCTCGAGAACGGCCACGAGCAGCAGATCGCGCTCGCACTCGCCAGAGCGCCCGAGACGGCGCCACGTGATCAGCGCACGATCGGAGGCCGCACACCCTTTACCGGTGCCGTCGTCGAAAACCTGTCGCCTCGCGTCGCCGACGAGCTTCGTATGCCCTCCGAATCCACCGGCGTCGTTGTTTCCGAGGTGAAGGAGGATTCTCTTGCCGCTCGCCTTGGCTTTGAGCCGAAGGACATCATCGTTTCGATCAATGGCACGGAAGTGAAGACGACTAAGGAACTTGCCGGGATCGCCGACGAGGATCCCAGCTTCTGGCGTGTCGAGATCGAGCGCGACGGCCAACGCATTAGACAGTTCTTCCGATGAGTGACGATCTATTTGCACCGCGTATTCCCGAGGAGGTCGCCAATCGGCGGCCTCTTGCCGATCGCCTGCGGCCACGCACGCTTTCGGAAGTGACCGGTCAGGACCATCTTACCGGTGAAGACGGCGTGTTGCGGCGCATGATCGACAGTGGCTCGCTCGGCTCGATGATTTTCTGGGGTCCGCCAGGAACCGGCAAGACGACCGTTGCCCGATTGTTGTCGGGTGAAGCCGGTCTCGCGTTCGAACAGATATCAGCGATTTTCTCGGGCGTGGCCGATCTCAAGAAAGTCTTCGAGGCAGCCCGTCTGCGCCGGATGGACGGCCGGCAGACGTTGCTTTTCGTCGACGAAATTCACCGTT
This sequence comes from Rhizobium sp. R711, assembly GCF_002211365.1. Lineage (GTDB taxonomy): Bacteria > Pseudomonadota > Alphaproteobacteria > Rhizobiales > Rhizobiaceae > Rhizobium. The sequence goes on from NZ_LOKZ01000003.1 coordinate 127,862, forward strand.
TCAACAGGGCGCAGCAGGATAGCTTTCTCCCTGTTATGGAAGACGGCACTGTTATTCTCGTCGGCGCCACGACCGAAAATCCGTCCTTCGAACTGAATGCGGCTTTGTTGTCACGCGCGCGCGTCTTGACCTTCAAGTCGCACGACGATGAGAGCCTTGAAGAGTTGTTGAAGCGTGCGGAGACGACCGAAGGCAAAGTGCTGCCGCTGACCGACGATGCGCGTGCAAGCCTGTTGCGAATGGCGGACGGCGATGGCCGTGCCGTGTTGACCCTGGCGGAAGAGGTTTGGCGTGCCGCGCGGGAAGGGGAAACCTTCGACACTGAGGGGCTGACACGGATCGTGCAGCGCCGGGCGCCTGTCTATGACAAGGCTCAGGACGGGCATTACAACCTTATCTCGGCACTGCATAAATCCGTCCGCGGCTCGGATCCCGATGCTGCGCTCTACTATCTCGCCCGCATGTTCGACGCTGGCGAAGATCCGCTCTACCTGGGCAGGCGCCTTGTCCGCATGGCCGTGGAAGACATCGGCTTGGCCGACCCGCAGGCGCTCGTGATCTGCAATGCCGCAAAAGACGCCTATGACTACCTCGGTTCTCCCGAAGGCGAACTGGCATTGGCGCAAGCCTGCGTCTATCTCGCGACCGCGCCGAAATCGAACGCCGTCTATACCGCCTTCAAGGCCGCGACGATGGCCGCCAAGCAGAATGGCTCTCTACTGCCGCCGAAGCACATCCTGAACGCGCCGACGAAGCTGATGAAGGGCGAGGGTTACGGCGAAGGCTATCGCTACGACCACGACGAGCCGGACGCCTTTTCCGGCCAGGATTATTTCCCGGAGAAGATGGGTCGCCAGACTTTCTACGATCCGCCGGAGCGCGGCTTCGAGCGGGATATTCGCAAACGTCTTGAATGGTGGGTGAAGCTCAGAAAAGAACGCAACCAGCGCTGATCAGGATGCGCGCATCTGTCCCGCGGGTGCGACGAGCTTGACGGCAGATTCCGCAAGTCCGTGATGGCCTTCCATATCCACGACGAGATGCCAGTGGCCGCTCTCGGGAATGGAAAGACGGATAGGAGATTTCCGCGCGACGCCGCCGACGTACTTGAAGTCGAGGACCTCGGTGAAGCGCTGATAGTTCGGCGCCGTCATCAGGCGCACATTCGCCACCGCGTTCAACGTCACCTCGATGATCGTCCCGGCGCGCTGCTCGTTGAGATCGTAGTGGGTAAAACGAAAATTCGGTTTTGGCATCGGTCTTCGGCGTGGCTGGTCTCGTGCCGCACCATAGGCGCATTCCAGTTAAGGAAGCGTTTGCCATTGGCGGCAGGCAGCGGGTCCGTCGCCGACGGCGTCGACGTGAGTGCATTTCGCTGTCGCCGCCGAGCACGCTGAATTGCAAGATGATGCCATCCGGCACAAAATGGCGTGACAAGCGCTGTCGTCACGGCGCCAAGCCGCAATACTTTGTCTGCGGGCATCCTTGCGTCTTAAATGCCGCCGAGAACGACTAGAATTCAACTGCGGCAAGTACGATGCCGAAGAGAATGAGCGCCTGGGCCGTACGTCGCTCACGCATCTGTCGTTTCGGTGCGGGGCGGCGAGGGCGGGTGACCGAAGCGTTCGGTCGTATGAAGTATCGCATGTTTTCAGCCTTCACATTTCAAGGGAAGGCTAACGCCGCTTCCGGTAGGAAATCCGTTCGTGCGCAAGCGCAAAGATATAGAAATGGTATAAAGGGCCAAGATCCGACAAAAGCGGTGGCGCGGCAGAAATGCTATTACCTTCAGGATATTGGCGGCGAACCCGGATTCATCTCATCAAGGCCTTGATTCAAAACTTGAACGGTCGAAGACGAACCCAGAGTTGATCTCTTCTTGGAAACGCAGACATTATGCCGGCGCATCTGGGGAGGAATGCCAGAACGATGGATGGCCCAGTAATCGATACAACGCTCGTGCGTCGGCTGATTAGCACGCAGTTTCCAAAGTGGTCAGGTCTGCCGATCCGACCCGTCGAGTTCGGCGGATGGGACAACAGGACATTCCACCTTGGCGCCGGCATGACAGTTCGGTTGCCAAGCGCTGCTCACTATGCCGATCAGGTCGCCAAGGAACAGCGGTGGCTGCCGATCCTCGCACCGCAGCTGCCCCTGCCCATACCCGTGCCTCTGGCCATGGGACGGCCGGACGAAACCTATCCGTGGCCGTGGTCCGTCTATGAATGGCGTGACGGTGAGACGGCGCTGGTGGAACGTATCGACGATCTCAGCCAGTTTGCCACCGCGCTGGCGGGGTTCCTCGATGCGTTGCAGGCAGTTGACGCAACGGGAGGACCTCTGCCCGGCTCTCACAATTTCTTTCGCGGTGGATCGCTGAAAGTCTACGACCCGCAAACGCGCGAGGCGCTGACGCGCCTGGACGGGCGGGTCGACACGAAACTGGCCGGGGAGACCTGGGAAGCAGCGCTTGCGACCGCGTGGCAAGGTGCACCCGTCTGGTTCCACGGTGATGTCGCTCACGGCAATCTTCTGGTTAAGAACGGTCGACTCGATGCCGTCATCGATTTCGGAACGTCGGGCGTCGGCGATCCTGCCTGTGATCTTGCAATCGCCTGGCACCTGTTCGAAGGGCAGAGCCGTGAGGTGTTTCGCAAGGCACGCCCGCTGGACGCGGAAACGTGGGCGCGAGGCCGCGGATGGACGTTATGGAAGGCCTTGATCGTTGCGGCCGGTATGGCAGGCGCAAATCCCGCAGACGTCAAGAAGTCGTGGCAGGTCATCGATGATGTGGTGGCCGATCATGTGGCATGGACGTGAGGCCGGGATCGCTCGGTCGAAAATAATGGTGGTTGCCTGTCGGGAGAGAAGGTTGCGCGGCGTCCTTTGGTGGAAGCTAACGGCATCGCAACCGCAGATGCGGGAAGCCGGAAGTCTGGACAATGATTGCTGAGCGGCTTCGGCCGAGGGAGAGATGATATGAGCAAGACGATTGCAATTCTGTTGGCGCGACTGATCTTTGGCGCCGTTTTCGCGATGGCCATGAGCTTCAAGTTCATGGATATACAATCGACCGCAAGCTATATCGCCGCGGCAGGCTTTCCATTCCCGCTCTTCCTGGCTTGGGTAGCGGCGTTCTTCGAACTTGGCCTGACCCTGGCATTCCTGACGGGAGCTTTCTTCTCAGAAGCCTCGGTCTTGGCTGGCATCTACGTGGTATTCCTGGCCTTCGCCTTCCATGGCTCCAGCCACTGGAGCAGCAGTCAAGCGGAGTTCGGCTTCTTTGTCGATCATTTCACCTTCCTCGCCGGCCTGCTTTTCGCGGCCGTGCATGGTCCGGGAGACACGCTGGTCCTGAGGACGCGTTCGCCACTGATGGCTCGATAGAAGTCTGGGTCCCTATCCGGAGGGGGTGCCAATTCATCGAGCAGGCGTTCGAACGCCGTCGGGCTTCCGGCAGTGGCGAATATGATCAACGCCGGTTGCGCTGCGCCTCATTCAGCAGTTTGGCGGGGAAATATGCTCAGCGGAGGATCCCGTCGAGTGCCGGCATTCCCAGGATGGCGGAGGCTGCGATCAGCAGATAGCAGATCGTTCGGAACGTGCTCTCCTTGGCCAGCCCGAACAGCTTCGAGCCGGCATAAAGGCCGATGGCGTAACTCGGCAAGATGACGATCGTCAGAGCGACGACGGCTTGAACGAAGAGCCCACCGAAATAGTAGCTGACGACGCTGAAGCAGGTTGAAATCGCGAAATAGAGAATAATGTTTGCCCGCACCCGGGTAAAATCGGTCTTGCCGCCGAGCCAGTAGGCAACGACCGGAGGCCCGCCGAGCTGCGCGGCGCCACTGAAAAGGCCGGCAATGACACCTGTCAGAGAGGTGAGTGGCATGCGTGGTTCGCCGTGGTAGCGCCAACCGGAAACAAGCAGTGCGAGCAGACAGATGGCAATTGCCGTAATCGCCCAGCGCAACGCAAGCGGATCCATCAGCGCGAGCACTGCGGTCCCCGCCGGTACGCCGAGGAGCGCACCTGCGGCCATCGTGAAGACCTCACGCCGGTTCGCGTTGCGCCAAGCAGGCGGAATCATCCCGAGTGTCGCAAGGCCATCGATGACAAGCAGGACCGGCGATATCAGCTTCGGACCGATGATTGCGCCGCCAAGCGGAATGAAGATCAGCGCTGCCCCGAACCCCGAGAAGCCACGTGCCAATCCTGCAATGAAAGCGATGACGACAAGCGATGGAATGCCGTGATCCGGCAAGGCAGCGACAAACCAAGCGCTCGTGTCCGCCAGCAGCGTATCAGGCGACATCAATCGGCTCCGGGGATTACGAGGCGAGCATCAGGTCCATGTTCTGGACAGCGGCGCCCGAAGCTCCCTTGCCGAGGTTGTCAAGCAGCGCCACGAGGTTGACCTGCGAGGCGCCCGGCGTGCCGAACACGAAGAGTTTCATCGTGTCCTTACCAGCGAGCTCGACGGCATCGATGCGGGGTACCTTGCTGCTCTCTTCCAGCGGTACGACTGTCACGATGTCCTGACCCGCGTAGTGGGCCACGAGAGCAGCGTGGATGCTTTCATGCGTCGTCCCTTCGGCAAGATCATCGAGATACAGCGGCACCTGAACGATCATGCCCTGCGGGAACTTTCCGACCGACGGCGAGAAGATTGGTGCCCGATCGAGCAGGCCGTGAATCTTCATCTCGGGCACGTGCTTATGAGTGAGCGTCAGGCCGTAGAGGAAGTGAGGTGCGCTGATCGCATCGTCGCGGCTCTGGTCTTCCATCTGCGCGATCATCTGCTTGCCGCCGCCGGTATAGCCGGAGACTGCATTGACCGTGACCGGATAGCCGTCCGGCAGGATGCCGGCAGCGCGCAGCGGCCGAATGAGGCCGATCGCACCGGTGGGGTAGCAGCCCGGATTGGCAACGAAGCGTGCCGACTTGATCTTGTCCGCCTGCCCCTTGTCCATCTCCGCAAAGCCATAGGCCCAGCTAGGATTGACGCGGAACGCCGTGGAGGTGTCGATCACCCGTACGCTGTTGTTGCCGGAGACCATCTGCACCGCTTCCTTCGAAGCGTCGTCCGGCAGGCAGAGGATGGCGATATCGGCGCCGTTCAACATGTCCTCGCGCATTGCCGCGTTGCGACGCTCCGCTTCCGGAATCGACAAAAGCTCGACATCGCGACGGCCGGCCATGCGCGTCCGGATCTGCAAGCCCGTCGTGCCGTGTTCGCCATCGATGAAGATCTTCGGTGCCATTGTCTTGCTCACACTTTCAATAGGTTAGAAAGAAGTCCGGAATCACTTTGTAAGAGAGATAAGTCAGCCCTGTGACACGCTCGCGCGGCGCTCGGCATGCAAGCCAAGCATATACATCGCGACCGTCGCCCCCGCAATGGCGGTGATATCGGCATGGTCGTAGGCCGGTGAGACCTCGACGACGTCGGCACCCCTGATATCGAGCTGATGCAGACGCTGCAGCACGGAGAGGATCTTCGCGCTCGAGGGACCGCCGGATACGGGCGTACCGGTGCCGGGCGCATAGGCGGGGTCAAGGCAATCGATATCGAAGGTCAGATAGGCTGGCGCGCCGCGGGTATGCGAAATGATTGTCGAGGCAATATCGCCTGCACTCATCTCTTCAAGCTGATGACCATAGAGAATCTGAATACCGAAATCCTCGGGGGCGTGGGTGCGGATGCCGATCTGGATCGACCGATCCGGATCGATGATGCCGTCTCGCGCAGCCCGTGCCACGAAGGAGCCATGGTCGATCCGCCTGTTGTCGTCGAACCAGGTGTCTTGGTGGGCGTCGAACTGGACGAGTGCAAGCGGTCCATGCATAGCCGCATGCGCCTTGAGGACTGGCCAGGTGACGAAGTGGTCGCCTCCAAGGGTCAGCATGAAGGCGCCGCTGTCGATAATGGTCTTGGCCTGCCGCTCGATTGCCGCGGGCGTCTCGTGGTGATTGCCATAGTCGAGCAGGCAGTCGCCGTAGTCGATGACGGCCATCTCTGCAAAGAGATCGCGGTTGAAGGGGTACTGCGGGTCGTTGTCGAAGATCGCCGACGCGCGCCGTATCGCCTGCGGCCCGAACCGTGTTCCCGGCCGATTGGATGTCGCGGCATCGAAGGGGATGCCCCAAACGACCGCATCGGCGCCGGTCAGGACCTTCGTGAAGCGGCGACGCATGAACGACAGCGCTCCGGCGAAGGTCGGATCGCTGGCTGCTGATGTAAGGCTCGCTGCCGTGAAAGCGTGGTCGATCGACTTGTTGGCCAAGTGATGCTCCTCGAGAGTGTTGGTCCGCTATGCCTACCAGAAACGAATTTCAAACCGAAAGGGCAAAGTGGTGCCGGTCGCTTGGCCAAGTTGGTTTAGCCCGGCAATTTGTCGGCCAGCACTTCTGGAGTCCTCAGTTGCGGGGCCTCGGCAAGCAGTTCTTCTGCTCGGGCCATCAACGCTGCGGCCACCTTGCCGTTCAAATGCGCCTGTCGGCCTGCCTCGTCATCGAAAGCATCGAAGATGGCGAATGTGCTCTGGTCATAGCGAATGGCAAACCACGCCACCGTACCGGGTTCCTGTTCAACAAGTGACTTTGCACTTTTCAAGAACGCCGCCACTTCTTCTGCCTTGCCGGACCTTGCTTTCAGTTCGACGTAAATTGCCCGCTTGGTCATTCCCGCCTCCCTTGGCATGCGCGTGAAGCGCGTGGAATGCGGTAGAACTGGCAACGGAACGAGCCGCTTCAAGCGCTCGCCAAAAGAAAAGGCCGGGCAAAAGCCCGGCCTTCGCAATTCCGTATTCCGGTAGCGATTAACGCTTGGAGAACTGGAACGAACGGCGGGCCTTGGCCTTACCGTACTTCTTACGTTCAACAACGCGGCTGTCGCGGGTCAGGAAGCCACCCTTCTTCAGGACCGAGCGCAGGCCCGGCTCGAAGTAGGTGAGAGCCTTGGAAAGACCGTGACGAACGGCACCGGCCTGGCCGGAGAGGCCGCCGCCAGCAACCGTTGCAACGATGTCGAACTGGCCGTCACGGGCAGCAGCGACGATCGGCTGACGCAGAATCATCTGCAGAACCGGGCGTGCGAAGTATTCCGCGAATTCCTTGCCGTTGACGATGATCTTGCCGGAACCCGGCTTGACCCATACGCGGGCAACAGCGTTCTTGCGCTTGCCGGTCGCGTAGGAACGGCCAAGCGAGTCGACCTTGCGGACGTGAACCGGAGCAGCAGCTGCTTCGGACGAGCCGAGATCCTTTAGGGAGGAGAGGTCAGCCATTCTTAGGCGCTCCTTACGTTCTTCTTGTTCAGCTTGGCGACGTCGAGAACGACAGGCTGCTGTGCTTCATGAGGATGGTTGGAACCAGCGTAGACGCGGAGGTTCTTCATCTGACGACGGCCGAGCGGGCCGCGCGGAACCATGCGCTCAACAGCCTTCTCGAGAACGCGCTCCGGGAAGCGGCCTTCGATGATCTGGCGAGCGGTACGCTCCTTGATGCCGCCGGCATAACCGGTGTGCCAGTAGTAAACCTTGTCGGAGTACTTCTTGCCGGTGAATACGACCTTGTCGGCGTTGATGACGATGACGTTGTCGCCGTCGTCAACGTGGGGCGTGAAGGTTGCCTTGTGCTTGCCGCGCAGGCGCATAGCGATGATGGAAGCGAGACGACCAACGACGAGCCCTTCGGCGTCGATGATGACCCACTTCTTCTCCACCTCTGCAGGCTTCTGGGAGAAGGTTGCCATAGTTGTTACTCTCTTTTGGATCCCTCGACCCGAAGGCGAGAGGGCGTTTCTTGTTGCTTGGTTTGGCTGCCCGAAGACACACCAAAAAGAAAGCAGCCCGGAAAGGCTGCGTTTCTGGCGGTGTGTATAAAGACAAAGGGCGGCTTGGTCAACAATATCAGATTGCCGACATGCAAAAATACGTGTGCAAAATCAATGTGTTGTATATGTGGTATTTGGATACCTCATATTTCGCGCGGCGGAATGGAGTAAGTCGCGGTCGCGTGGGCGATCAACTCGTCTGCATTCTCCTGAAAAATCGAGGCGTCGATGACGGCGAGCCGCTTGCCAAGCTTCAGAATCCTACAGGTACAGGTAGTTGGCCTAAGCTTCGGCAGGCGCAGGAAGTTGATGTTGAGATTGGTGGTTACGGCCAACGCGACAGGCCCGATATGGGCGAGTACCGCCGCGTAGGCCGTTACATCAGCCAAGGCAAAGAGGGCAGGGCCGGAGACGGTGCCCCCAGGACGCAAATGCCTCTCGCTTGGGTCGAGCCGCATCGAGACGCTGCCGGGTCTGATCTCGGTAATCGTGAACACCCGCCCATCCGTATGAATCTGCGGAAAGTCCGTATCCAGAAAACGGTGGAGCTCGTCGATCGTCATGATCGGCTGCATGAGTTCGCCTCGAAATTGCTTGTCGTCTGTGGCAGAACAATTAGCACGGAAAAGCAATGCTGGGAGTTAGACCATGGCCGAAGTCGTATCCTTTCGAAAGGACCCAAACAAAGCGGGCGAGGGCGCGCTCGTCATCCCGCAATTGAGCGACGGCATCCTGCGGCTGACGCTCAGCAATTCGCCTGCAAATGCGCTCTCGATCGCCGTCATGGAAACCCTGATCGGCGAACTCCAAAGCGCTGCTGAAGACGCAGCCGTTCGCGTGGTCATCATCGCATCGACCGGCAATGTCTTTTCTGCCGGCCACGACCTCAAGGAATTGACCGCGCATCGCGCCGATGAGGACGGCGGCGAGGCATTCTTCGAAGAAGCCTTCGCGTTGGCCGCTGATCTCATGCTCGAGATCACGCGCCTGCCGAAGCCCGTTATCGCTGAGATCGATGGGCTCGCAACGGCTGCCGGCTGCCAGCTCGTCGCTTCCTGCGACCTTGCGATCTGCACCGATACGGCAACCTTCTGCACACCAGGCGTCAATATTGGCCTGTTCTGTTCGACGCCGATGGTGGCGGTTTCGCGAGCGGCGCATCGCAAACAGGCGATGGAAATGTTGCTCACCGGCGAGACGATCGACGCCTCTACCGCCAAGGATTTCGGTTTGGTGAACCGCATCGTCCCGAAGCAGTATCTGACGCAGGTCGTCACCAAATATGCGTCCGTCATCGCAAGTAAATCGCCGCTGACGCTGAAGATCGGCAAGGAGGCTTTCTACCGTCAGCTCGAAATGCCGATCGAGGAAGCCTACAGTTACGCGGCTCAGGTCATGGTCGATAATATGCTGACGGCCGATGCCGAAGAGGGGATCGGCGCCTTCCTTTCGAAGCGCATGCCGCAGTGGACGGGCGAATAGCTAGCCGAGTTTGAGGATCAGCCCGCCGAGCGCGATGATTGCGCCGGCGAGATAGCGCCACGGGCTGGCCTTTTCCTTCAAAACGATGACCGAGATCAGCAGGGCGAAGAGGATCGACGTCTCGCGCAGCGCGGCAACGGTCGCGACCGGCGCCTTGGTCATCGCCCAAAGTGCGAGGCCGTAGGACGCGATCGATCCGCCGCCACCAATCAGACCGCGCCACCAATTGTAGCGGACATGCGCGGCGGCGGCGACCGCGCCCCGCTTGGAGATCGCCCATGTGAAGAGCAATACCGGCGGCAGCAGCGACATCCACAGCGTATACGACACCGCATTGCCGGAGATGCGGGCGCCGACGCCGTCGACATAGGTGTAGGTCGCAATCACACACGCATTGGCGAGCGCCAACCGGATCGCATGGCCACCGCCTTTTCGCGCCTCGAAGGCTAGAGTGAGAATACCGGAGCAGATCGTCATCGTGCCAACGAGCGCGCCCACTGACAGCGTTTCGTTCAGGATGAAACTGCTGGTGGCGGCAATCAGGAGCGGCGCGCACCCGCGCATCAGGGGGTAAACGAGGCCGATGTCTCCCGCGCGATACGCGCCGGCAACAAGCTGGAAATACGCGAACTGGAGGACTGCCGAAGCGCCGATGAACGGCCACGCCGCCGAGTTCGGCAATGGCAGGAATATCAGGAACGGAAGGGCGCAAACGGCGCCACCTGCCGATATCAAGCTGGCATCCAGCGACTTGTCAGTGCCCGCCTTGATCATGGCGTTCCATGTCGCGTGCAGTAGCGCACCAAACAGAACGAGCAGAATGACGTGGATCGGCAAAAAGACCACCGGACGGTGTGAAAATAGCGGGCGAAATGCTTGTTACGCCGCTGCCGACAAAAAGCAATCCCGTTTGACGAGGCAGCGGAGCTTAATCATACCCTATGGCAACCTAAGGATGCTTGCTTTCCCAAGCCTATAAAAAGAGGAACGTACACCAGAAGTGTTTATTTGGTGGCCGCTTATTCAACTATGAGGAGTTGCTAACATGATCGAGAACAGATGTGGACATATACAGGATATACATAGAACTTTGATGGTGGGTAGCGGCTCTGTCGCATCGAATTTTACAGGAGTGTGACAAAGCCGTCACTGAATCCACCGCTCAGGCGGATCTCCGCGGCGCGCGCGGTTGCGTCGGCAAGGCCCGTGGGTCACGATTTGGTATGGCAGGAGTGCGCTTTTACAGCGAGTAATATGGAATGATAAACATCCTGTCCAGGTTGTCTATATTCTGACAATTCAGAACACGGCACCTTGGATTGTCCTTTGTCGGGATGGTTGTCCATTCGGCGTATTTGTTGGGGTCGCAATAATTGCTGTTGCGAATGTAGCGGTCGAATAGTGTCATCCCGCTCACCCGCGTCGACGGATACCGGAGAATTACGGCGCCCTCGTTGTGAATCGCTGCGCGTGCAGCCTGGCAGCTCATCGAGAGCGAGTTGTATCGCGAAATAGCCAGCGCCGGGGAGGCGGTCATAACGAAGGCGATCACGACGACCAATTTTTTCATGGCAACATCCTCCTTCGGCGTCCTAATTCCTATATACGCCGAAACTAACTGCAGGTTTCAATGAACTGCGAAATAAATGCGATTGTTATCGGAGGCGAAGCCCTTGAATCACGACAGGTATGAGGATGACTACATCCTCGATATTTTGCGTTCCGTGAAAACTATTGCGCTGACCGGAGCGTCGCCGAATCCCGCGCGACCGAGCAATGGCGTCATGGGTTATCTGTTGTCGCGCGGATACAAGGTCATCCCGGTGAATCCAGGCCAGGCTGGCAAGCAGATTCAGGGCCAAACGGTTTACGCCCGGCTTGCCGACGTGCCTGGACCGGTCGACATGGTCGAGGTCTTCCGGGCCTCGGAATATCTGTCTGGCGTCGTCGAGGAGGCGTTGGCGATGAACCCGCAACCCAAGGTGATATGGGCGCAGCTCGGTGTGCGCGATGATGCGGCTGCCGCAAGAGCAGAGGTGGCCGGCATCAAGGTCGTCATGGATCGCTGCCCGGCAATCGAGTATCCACGGCTTGTCGGCTGACAGGTTGGATTTTCCAAATAACGTGCCTGGGTTGAAATGGAACGCGATTAACTTTTCACGGTTGTTCGTTATGCTCGCCGCCGTTCGATCACGCTGAATGGGAGGGCTTCATGGCCAAGAACGGTCCGGGTTTCAATACATTGGCAGTCCATGCGGGAGCGCAGCCTGATCCCGCGACTGGCGCGCGCGTCACGCCAATCTATCAGACGACGGCTTATGTCTTTAATGATTCGGATCATGCGGCCGCACTGTTCGGTCTGCAGCAGTTCGGCAACATCTACACCCGCATCATGAACCCGACCCAAGCTGTGCTCGAAGAGCGCGTCGCGGCACTTGAGGGCGGCACTGCAGCGCTTGCCGTTGCGTCCGGCCATGCGGCGCAGGTGATCGTCTTCCACACGCTCATGCGCCCCGGCGAAAACTTCGTGGCCGCGAAACGGCTCTACGGAGGCTCGATCAACCAGTTCGGCCACGCCTTCGATAATTTCGGCTGGCAGGTCCGCTGGGCAGACTCCGCCGACCCTGCGAGCTTCGAAAGCCAGATCGATGACAAGACGCGTGCGATTTTCATCGAAAGCCTCGCCAATCCGGGCGGCACCTTCGTCGACATTGCCGCGATCGCCGCGGTTGCGCACAGGCACGGCCTGCCGCTGATCGTCGACAACACCATGGCCAGCCCCTATCTCATCCGTCCGATCGAACACGGTGCCGATATCGTCGTGCATTCGCTGACGAAATTCCTCGGCGGCCATGGCAATTCGATGGGCGGCATTATTGTCGATGGTGGAACCTTCGATTGGTCGAAGTCCGGCAACTATCCGATGCTGTCCAGCCCGCGGCCCGAATATAACGGCGTGGTCCTGCATTCGACCTTCGGCAATTTTGCTTTCGCCATCGCTTGCCGCGTGCTCGGCCTGCGCGATCTCGGTCCGGCGATCTCGCCCTTCAATGCGTTCCTGATTTTGACGGGAATCGAAACGCTGCCGCTCCGCATACAGCGCCACAGCGACAACGCGATTGCTGTCGCAAAGTGGTTGAGGATGCACAGCAAGATCGCCTGGGTGAACTATGCGGGCCTCGAGGATGACCCGAACCATGCGCTGCAGCAGCGCTATTCGCCGAAGGGGGCGGGTTCCGTCTTCACCTTCGGCGTCAAGGGCGGCTACGAGGCGGGCAAGACGCTGGTCGAGGGACTGGAGCTGTTCTCGCATCTCGCCAACATCGGCGATACGCGTTCGCTCGTGATCCATCCCGCGTCGACCACGCACCGGCAATTGACGGACGAACAAAGGATCGCCGCCGGTGCAGGCCCCGACGTCGTTCGCCTTTCGGTCGGCATCGAGGACGTAAGGGATATCATCGCCGATCTTGAGCAGTCGCTGGCGAAGATCTGAGGGGACATGGCAAACTATCTGACCTTTGACGTCAACGACGTCGAACCCGAGTTCGGCGCCCCGTCAGCCGACCGCGTGCTTGCCGGCGACCCGCAGTTCACGACCTGGAACTTGGAGGAGGCCGATGGCGGCCTCTATTCCGGCATATGGGAGGCCTCGCCCGGCAAGTGGCGCATCGTCTATGAAGAGTGGGAGTATTTCAGCGTGCTTTCGGGATACTCGATCGTGACGGAAGATGGCGGTGATGTCGTACATCTTCGGGCGGGCGATCGCATGATCCTCAAACCTGGCTTCAAGGGAACTTGGGAAGTCATTGAAACGACTCGGAAGGACTATGTCATCAGACTCTGATTTCAGCGCAGCACAAGGCTGAGAAGTGGTGCTGAAAGATCGTTGGCGCTCGCCCTGGCCCGCTTTGCGCTAAACCTAACTCCTGTCGGAAGAAGACGCGAAATCGCTGCGGACGATGCCATGGCGCTGCAGCTTGTCGTAGAATGTCTTCCTGGGAATGCCGAGCTCCGCGATGGTACGACGCACGTCGCCGTCATTAGCGTTCAGCGCTTCGCGAATAATGTGGGCCTCGTATCGCTCCAGCCGGTCCGGCAGCGACAGGGTTTCGTCCGTCACAGGTGCTGCTGCAGCAGTTTGGTCCGAGATGTGGCCAACGCCGAGGACAAACCGCTCTGCAAAATGTGACAGTTCGCGAACGTTGCCCGGCCAGTCATATTCCCGCAGGTGGCGATGGACGGACGAGGGGATAGCAGGCACGTCGCGCTTGAAGCGGCTCGCGGCGCGCTCGGCGAAGTAGCCGAAAAGAAGCGGAACGTCGTCCCGGCGCTCCTTGAGTGGTGGGATCGAGATCGTCACGACGTTGAGCCGATAGTATAGATCCTCGCGGAAGTCGCCACGTTGGCGGGGATCGCTGAGATCGATCTTGGAGGCGGCAACGACGCGCAGATCGACCGGCCGGACCTCGTTCGTGCCAAGCGGCGTCACCTCGCGCATTTCGAGCACGCGCAACATCTGTACCTGCGTTGCCGGCGGCATGCTCTCGATCTCGTCCAGAAAGAGCGTGCCGCCGCTGGCATGTTCGATGCGCCCGACGCGCTTCTTCTGAGCGCCGGTAAAGGCGCCAGGCTCGTGACCGAACAGCTCGCTTTCAACGACGCTTTCAGGCAGCGCTCCGCAGTTGAGCGCGACGAAATTGCCCGCTGCGCGTCGGCTCCAGCGGTGCAATAGGCTTGCCACCACCTCCTTGCCGCTGCCGGTCTCACCCGTCAGGAGAACATCGACATCCGTATCGGCAATCTGCCGCAAGGTGTGCCGCAGCCGTTCCATCGCCGGTGTCTGTCCGATCAGCGGCAGGTCGTCACGCGCCTGTTCGGTCGCTTTCCGCAAAAACCGGTTCTCCATCACGAGACGACGCTTTTCGGCAGCGCGGCGCACGCTCTGGATGAGCCGGTCTGTCGCAAAGGGTTTCGTGATGAAGTCGTAAACGCCATCCTGCATGGCTTTCACTGCCATCGGAATGTCGCCGTGGCCGGTGACCAGAATGACCGGCAGGTCCTCGTCTTGCTGTCGCACGCGGCTGAAGAGCTGCAAGCCATCGATCTCAGGCATCCGGATGTCGGAAACGAGAACGCCTGCGAAATCCGAGTTCAATGCCGCCAACGCTTCGCCGGCGTGGGAAAAGGCGGAAACGGCGAAGCCGGCGAGTTCGAGCGTCTGCTTGGTTGCCCGCAGCAGGCCTCTGTCGTCGTCGACGAGGAAGATCGGCGTCACGTCGTTCATGCCCTGGCCTTCCGTAAATGCACTGTAAAGCAGGTTCCTGTTTCATCGCTGGTTACGTCGATGCGACCGCCGTAGTCTGCCACGATGTCCTTGGAAATCACGAGGCCAAGGCCCAGGCCTCTTTCCTTAGAGGTGTTGAACGGGGTGAAAAGTGACTTCAGGATAACGGGCGAAATACCCGGACCATTGTCGGCGACCTCGATCGCAGCCTCGTCGTCCGTCTCGCTCACCGAGACGTCGACCCTGGCATCGGCCCGTCCATCAAGGGCTTCCAAGGCGTTTTGGAACAGGTTGATCAGAATCTGCTCAAGCCTGATCCGGTTGCCAAGCACACATAGCCCTGCAGGGGGCGGGCGGATGTGGAGCGCCTCCAGCTGGCCGGCAAATCGGCTTTTCAGCAGAACCACCGCCCCATCGATAACGCCACGCAATTCAACGGGCTCCGGTGCTACACGGCCTTTGCGCGCGAACGCCTTCAATTCGTCGGTAATCGCGCCAATCCGCTCGGTGAGGCCGGCGATCGCTTCGAGGTTTTCATCGACGGGAGTCGTTTGCTTGCGCTCCAGGAAGACGCGGGCATTGTCCGCGTAAGCGCGTATGGTTGCGACGGGTTGGTTGATCTCATGCGCGACGCCTGCCGCGACCTGACCCAGGATCGCAAGCCGGTTCGCCTGCACCAGCTCTTGCTGGACGATCTGAAGTCTCGCTTCAGTTTCTCTGTGATCGGAAATTTCGGCCTGCAAACGGTCGCGTGCCCGGCTGAGATCGTCGGTTCGCGCGATGACCCGTCGTTCTAGCTCCTCACGCATGGCCTGTTCTTCCGCGATCTTTGTGGCAGCCGCCTTACGTCTCCACAAAAGAAAGGCCGCGATCGCAAGAAGCGGCAGAAGGACGGCCAGCGACAGCAGTCGCATTTCACGAACCGACGCCGCGACCGGCGCGTCGGTCGGCACAAGGTACTCGAGATGCCACGGAGTGGTCGGGACGGGTGTCAAAAGGCGCAAATACTGGCCCTCGCCACTGCCGGGAAGAACAGCGGCGACAAGCGAAGCCTCGGCGTCGATCGGCTGAGGGCGCATGATCGGCAAAGTCGCAAGCGGCGCGCCGCCGAACTGCAGACTGTTGCGGATGGCGGCAAGGTCGGCCTCCGGCACGGGCCTGTTCATCATGAAACGCCAGGAGGGAATGCTGGTAATCAGAACCACGCCGCGATCGTCGGTGACATAAACAGGGCGGTGCGTATCGCGCCAATCGCTTTCAAGCTGATCAAATTCAAACTTGACAACCACGACGCCGAGAGGTGCCGCTGCGCTGCCCACACGGCGCGAAATGTAGAGGCCAGGCCGCTTGCTCACGCTGCCGAGGGCAAAGTGCTCGGCAGTTCCGTCGTCCATCGCCTTTGTGAAGTAGTCGCGGAAGGTGTAGTCGTTGCCGACAAAGCTGATCGGCTCCCGCCAATTGCTCGAGGAGACGGCGATGCCGTTGGGACCGATGACGTACAGCACGGCGGCCTGCGTTCCCGTGACGAGCCGCTCGAGCTTCCGGTTCAATATGTCGATCGCATCGCTGCTTTTGGAGGACAGGGCATCGAAAACCTGTTGGTCCTCGGCAAGAAGCAGAGGCAAAGCGCGCGGCCTTTCCAAAACTGCGTTGAGGAGCGCGACCTTGAGGCTGGCGTCGGTTCGGCTTTGGCTCGCAATCGTGTCAATGGCGGAGCGGCGCCCATAGACCGTGGCGCCAAACAACGCGGTAAGGATCAGTACCGCCGAAACGGAGGCAAACAGAATCCACGCCCGCCGTATACGCCGGCTGACGCGGTAAACAGAGCTGAAACCTGATGTCGAAGGAGACTGCAGCATCATTCACTTTGTGCGTAATTTCGGACTTCCGTCAAATCAATTTGTGCGAAAATACGCGCAAATCCTCCAATGTGCGATGAGGTGAATTCGATAAAGATATTATTAATCAAAGGCTTAATTTGAATACCGCAACTTGGCACGCATGTTGCAATGCCTTCTCAAACAGCCGCGTGAGCTGTTGACTTGGTAACGCAATCGCCCCGGGAGGCCACCTTTGGTTTTGGGGCACATGGAGGACATCATGGGTGCAGCAATTCCAGTCGCGCGGCCGCGCGACAAGGTTCCCTTCTATCGGCTTCTCTACGTGCAGGTTCTTGCCGCCATCTGTGCTGGCATCCTGCTCGGTCATTTCTATCCCGACATCGGCACTTCTCTGAAGCCACTTGGCGACGCTTTCATCAAGCTCGTCAAGATGATCATCGCCCCGGTCATCTTCTTGACCGTCGCGACCGGCGTCGCCGGCATGTCGGATCTGCAGAAGGTCGGACGCGTTGCCGGCAAGGCAATGCTATACTTCCTCGTCTTTTCAACGCTGGCACTGGCGGTCGGTCTGCTGATCGCCAACGTCATCCAGCCGGGTGCCGGCATGCATATCGATCCGGCGACGCTGGATGCCAAGGCCGTGGAAAGTTACGCGGCGAAGGCTCATGACGCGACGGTCACCGGCTTCCTGATGAACATTATTCCGAACACGATCGTGGGAGCCTTTGCCGACGGCGACATTCTTCAGGTGTTGTTCTTCTCCGTCCTGTTCGGCATCGCGCTTGCCATGGTTGGTGATCGCGGACGCCCGGTCGTGGATTTTCTGCAGGCCCTGACGGCACCCGTCTTCAAGCTGGTGGCGGTCCTGATGAAAGCTGCTCCAATCGGCGCTTTCGGTGCCATGGCTTTCACGATCGGCAAATACGGCATCGGCTCGATTGCAAACCTGGCAATGCTGATCGGGACGTTCTACCTGACATCGCTGCTCTTCGTTCTAGTCGTTCTCGGCGCCGTCGCCCGCTACAACGGTTTCTCGATCCTGGCGCTGATCCGCTACATCAAGGAAGAACTGCTGCTGGTGCTCGGCACCTCTTCTTCGGAAGCAGCACTTCCCGGTCTCATGGCCAAGATGGAACAGGCGGGCTGCAAGCGCTCTGTCGTCGGTCTCGTCATTCCGACGGGCTATTCCTTCAACTTGGACGGCACGAACATCTATATGACGCTCGCGGCACTCTTCATCGCGCAGGCGACGGACACGCCGCTGACGCTGGCAGATCAGATCCTGCTTCTGCTGGTTGCGATGTTGAGCTCCAAGGGCGCTGCCGGCATCACCGGTGCCGGCTTTATCACGCTCGCCGCAACGCTCTCGGTCGTGCCTTCGGTTCCCGTTGCCGGCATGGCGCTGATCCTCGGCATCGATCGCTTTATGTCGGAATGCCGCGCACTGACGAATTTTGTCGGCAACGCGGTTGCGACGGTCGTCGTCGCCCGCTGGGAAAATGAGCTTGACCAGACGAAGTTTGCTGCTGCGATGGCCGGCAAGTTGCCGCAGGAACCGGCAGACGGCGTGCTGGCTCTGCAGGCTGCGGAATAACGCTTCGCCGCAAGACACAGGAAATGTGACAGAAAGGTCCGCGCTCGCTGGGGCGCGGACGTTTTCATTGACGGCTTACCAAGCGAGATCCAGTCGATCCAATCCGTGGAAGTGATAAACGTCTTTCACGACGGGTGTCCGGGCAAGCCTCAACCCCGGCAGCCGCTCGAAGAGAATTGGGAGGACGACGTTTAGCTCAAGCCGGGCCAGCGGTGCCCCAATGCAGAAGTGGATGCCAGCGCCAAAGGAGAGATTTGGAGCCTCGTTGCGATCAGGCCTGAAGGCGAGCGGATCGCTGAACTTTGCCGGGTCGAGATTGGCGGCGGCCAGAATGAGGCTGACCTTGTCGCCTCGCTTGAATGAAATGCCATCGATCTCAACCGGCTCCAACGCCCAGCGCTGGAAAATGTGAACCGGTGCGCAGATGCGCAGGGACTCTTCAACGGTTCGTTCGGTCGTGGCCTCGTCCTTGAAAAGATCGGCCGGATCGCGCCCGCTGTCCAGGATGATGCGCACCGAATTGCCGATCTGGTGGACCGTCGCCTCATGACCGGCATTGAGCAGGACGATCGTCGTCGAAACGAGTTCGTCCTCGGTCAAATACTGGCCCTTGTGTTCGGTATGGATCATGTGCGTCAGGAGGTCGTCACGCGGGTCGGCACGGCGCTCGGCAATGACAGTTTTTACATAGTCGGAAAACTCCTTCGCAGCCCGCTCGGCACCATCCTCATCCTCGCGGGTGCGACCGAAGAGATACATGCGGATGTAGGCATGGGACCACTTCAGGAGCTGCGGTCCCATTTCCTCCGGAATGCCGATCATGCGGGCAATCATCGTCACCGGAATGATGTCGGAAAATGCTGAAAGCAACTCGACTTCGTTGTCTTTCTCAAAGCCGTCAATGAGCTTGTTGGCAAGCTCGGCAAGCTCTGGCTTCATCCTCTCCACGTGGCGGGAGACAAAAGCGCGATTGACGAGCGTTCGCAGGCGCGTGTGCTCAGGCGGCTCCAGCTCAAGCAAGGAGTATCGTTCAGCGAGGTCGAAGTTCGCGACGTGCTTGTCCGGCTCGGGAAGGTCGAGTTCTTCGCGGCTTGCGATGTGCAGGATCTGGCGGCCGAAACGACGATCGCGCAGCAGGCTGTTGACGTGGTCGTAGCCTGTGAAGAACCACTGCTTCTGCTGCTCCCAATAGAATGTGGGGCAGTGCGCGTGCAAAGCGGCGTAGACGGTGTTCGGATCGCTGTAAAAGGCTGGATTGCTTGCGTCCAGGGAGACGTGGCGTGTCGTGGTGTCAATGGAAAGGAAAGGTGGGATCATCATGTTTCGAGGCTTAGCGGATTTGCCAAGCCTCGAAAAGATGGGTCAACCTCTGGACAGTGATCCGACGCGGCGAAGCGCGTGAATCTGGTCGTCGAGTGTTGGGACAAGCTCGCCACTTGTTTGATCCGGCTGCGGAGGTGGCGGAGCCGCGGCTTCGGCTTCACCGAAGATGACCGTGCAGTTGCGGCCGGCTGCCTTGGCAGCATACAATGCGCGATCGGCCGCCGAAACCAGCTTGTCCCTGTTGGCTTCGATGGCGGAGGCGAGAGCAACACCGGTGCTAACTGTGACCGGAATGATCGCGTCGCCGGTGCTCACCGGAACCCGGCAGAATTCGGCGCGAATTGATTCCGCGAGGGCTTCAGCCTCGGTCTGGTCGGCCACCGTCGCGAAAGCTGCAAACTCCTCGCCGCCCATGCGGCCGAAGGCTCCGGCGGGTACGAATTGCCGGGCCATACGTGCAAAAACCGTCAGTACGATGTCGCCAGCCTGGTGTCCGAACCGATCGTTGACGCGCTTGAAGTGGTCGAGATCGAAGAGCAGCACGGCGATCTGGCGGTTATTGTTGAATGCGCTCTCCTGAATGGTATCGAACCGTCCGAAAAGGCCACGCCGGTTCAAGACGCTCGTCAGGGAATCGGTGAGGCTGAGCATGCGAAGATGCTTCTCCGAGCGTTCCATGATGACGAGGCAGGTGAGGGCGCACGCCAAGGTCAGCAGGAAGCCCGTAGCCATTGCCGCGGCGCCCGCGAGGTTGGCGGCTTCCGCGTCGGTGACGCCGATGGCCGCCATTGCCATCGCCGTACCGAAGCACAGGAGGCTCTGGATCACAAAGATAGCGCCCAGTTTGCTTCTCGAGGCCTCGTTGCGCTGGCCGGCCATGCAGACTGCCATTGCTAGCGCCGTCGCGCCGGTGGCTGAGGCCAGGTTGTAGAGAATGACGCGATTGGTGTAGTCGTCGTTGACCCACGGCAGGAAGACGCCGCCCAGCCACACGAGGGGCGGCAGCAATGCCCACCATTCGAGTCTGCGACGATCAAGCGCGAGATACCCGGCAACCCACGCGCTTTGCCCAGATAGCGCGATCATGTTGCCGATCTCGATGGAGAGAATGCTGGGTATCTGCCCGCGCAGCGCAACCATCGCAAAGCCCACGCCACTGAGAAGAAAACCCATTCCCCAATAGAAATAGGCCTTGTTTCGGACATCGTGGCGCCAGGCCATGAACGCTACCAGCGCGAGCGTCATTGCTTCCGAGCACCAAATGGCTAATCCTGTCGTAACATTGAACACGGCAATACCCCTTGCATTGCGCGTATTCTTTCGGAAGAAACTGGCAACTTCATTAATTGCGCCTGGCCCGTCGGTGCATTTTTGTGCCGAATTGTCGTTAGGCTTTCTGGCCTGTAAACGCAGCGCAGTCGCAACCGGATTCAGAATTCGTTCATCCTGGCATTGACAAAAGCTGTGCGGGAGCGCGATCGCCGCTCGCTCTTCGAAGCTATTTGCAGGAATGAGCCCATATCGGACGAAAAGTTGTTCGCCTTGCGCCTGCCCCTCTTAACGTTATCCATCAGCGCGTCTTGAAGAGGAGGGCAGGGAAGCTCTATGTAGGGATAAGGCATTTTCTTTGATTCCCGGCCATAGCCGGCAGACGTTGACAAAGGACGCACATGAGAAACCCAGTCGATACCGCTATGGCACTCGTGCCGATGGTCGTGGAACAGACCAATCGCGGTGAACGCTCCTACGACATCTATTCGCGCCTGCTCAAGGAACGCATCATCTTCCTGACTGGCCCGGTCGAGGATCACATGGCGACGCTTGTCTGCGCCCAGCTCCTCTTCCTCGAGGCCGAGAACCCGAAGAAGGAAATCGCGCTCTACATCAACTCGCCGGGTGGCGTCGTTACTGCCGGTATGGCGATCTACGACACGATGCAGTTCATCAAGCCTGCGGTCTCGACGCTCTGCATCGGACAGGCCGCCTCCATGGGCTCGCTACTTCTGGCCGCCGGTCACAAGGACATGCGCTTTGCCACCCCGAATTCCCGTATCATGGTGCATCAGCCATCGGGCGGATTCCAGGGCCAGGCATCGGACATCGAGCGTCACGCCCGCGATATTCTGAAGATGAAGCGCCGCCTCAATGAAGTTTACGTCAAGCATACCGGCCGCACCTACGAGGAGGTCGAAAAGACCCTCGACCGCGACCACTTCATGGATGCGGACGAGGCTCAGACCTGGGGTGTCATCGACAAGGTCCTGACATCTCGCGTCGAGATGGAAGGCGATGCCGCCTAGTGATAAGCAGGGATGGTGTTGTATCCGCCACAGTTCTATCTCATTTGTGATCGAACAAGGGAAGAAACCCGGTGGCGGGTGCGGCAATCTCAAGTATTAATGCTATGTTGAATTTTTATGACATAGCATCGGCAGTCGAAGGGGAATTCGTTGCCGCCGGAGCCAGGACAGCTTAGTTTGGACCGGTTCGTACCCCTTAAAGGCCTTGGCCGGCTGGGGCTCCAAACGTGGAGCAGGCCAATGAGTGGACCGTATTTTCACCTTGAAATGCGGCGTGCTGGAAGGAAAGTGATATGAGCAAGGTCAGCGGCAGCAACGGCGGCGACTCTAAAAACACCCTGTACTGCTCCTTCTGCGGAAAGAGCCAGCACGAAGTCCGGAAGCTGATTGCCGGACCGACGGTTTTCATTTGCGATGAATGCGTCGAATTGTGCATGGACATCATTCGCGAAGAGAACAAGTCCTCGATGGTCAAGTCCCGTGATGGCGTTCCTACGCCCCAGGACATCATCAAGGTTCTCGACGAATACGTCATTGGCCAGCGCCAGGCGAAGAAGATCCTGTCGGTCGCCGTTCACAACCATTACAAGCGCCTCGCGCATGCCACGAAGAACAGCGAAGTCGAACTGGCGAAGTCGAACATCATGCTGGTCGGCCCGACCGGTTGCGGCAAGACGTATCTTGCCCAGACGCTCGCTCGCATCATCGACGTTCCCTTCACCATGGCCGATGCGACGACGCTGACGGAAGCCGGCTATGTCGGTGAAGACGTCGAAAACATCATCCTGAAGCTGCTGCAGGCCGCCGACTACAACGTCGAGCGTGCTCAGCGCGGCATCGTCTACATCGACGAAGTCGACAAGATTTCGCGTAAGTCCGACAACCCGTCGATCACGCGCGATGTGTCGGGTGAGGGCGTTCAGCAGGCGCTTCTGAAGATCATGGAAGGCACGGTCGCTTCGGTGCCGCCGCAGGGAGGCCGCAAGCATCCGCAGCAGGAATTCCTGCAGGTCGATACCACGAATATCCTGTTCATCTGCGGCGGCGCATTCGCGGGCCTCGACAAGATCATCTCCGCCCGTGGCGAGAAGACCTCGATTGGCTTCGGCGCGACCGTCAAGGCTCCGGACGACCGCCGCGTCGGCGAAGTCCTGCGCGAGCTGGAGCCGGAAGATCTGGTCAAGTTCGGCCTCATTCCCGAGTTCATTGGTCGTCTGCCGGTTCTGGCGACGCTCGAGGATCTCGACGAGGATGCGCTGATCCAGATCTTGTCCGAGCCGAAGAACGCCCTGATCAAGCAGTACCAGCGCCTGTTCGAGATGGAAGACGTGGAACTGACCTTCCACGAGGACGCTCTTCGCGAGATCGCCCGCAAGGCGATTGTTCGCAAGACGGGTGCTCGCGGCCTTCGTTCGATCATGGAAAAGATCCTGCTCGACACGATGTTCGAACTGCCGGCGCTGGAAGGTGTCCGCGAGGTCGTCATCTCCGAGGAAGTGGCACGCGGCTCCGCCCGTCCGCTTTACATCTATGCCGATCGTCAGGATGAGAAGGCCAACGCTTCGGCGTGAGGCATTAGAGATATCCTTACGATACGAACCGTGAATTTAAGGGGCTTGCCGTTGGCAGGCCCCTTTCTATTTCAAAACCAGTGCACGAGCCTGATAAATCTTGCTAAAGAGGTCTGAAAGCGCCTCTGCTACGGTTGCGGATTCCCACGTCCGTGGCAATTATGGAATGATTCCGTTGGTGTGTTTCGGCCTTGTGTGTTAGCCGGCGCGGAAGTGGTAAGCGCCGGCCAAGCCAGGCGCTCCAGAGTGAAGGTGTTCCGTTGTCGCATAGCTGTCATGTCCAGGGGGGCACCGGCCATGGCGCAGCTTGAAAAGCATAGTCAGAACCTCCACTTGTTGTTTCAAGTGGAGTGCGGCCGGTTCTAGTGGCCGCGCCAGAAGAGCCCGGAAACGGGACGATGGAAAGGAAATAAAATGACGAAGAAAACGTCAGTTGCGAGCATTGCATATCCGGTTTTGCCCCTGCGCGACATCGTCGTCTTCCCGCATATGATCGTGCCGCTATTCGTCGGCCGCGAGAAGTCGATCCGTGCGCTTGAGGAGGTCATGGGATCGGACAAGCAGATTATGCTCGTCACGCAGATCAATGCGAGCGATGACGATCCGGAGCCGTCTGCCATTCACAATGTCGGTACGGTCGCCAACGTATTGCAGCTGCTGAAGCTGCCTGATGGCACCGTCAAGGTTCTGGTCGAAGGTCGCGCACGCGCCGAGATCGATGCTTACACCGATCGTGAGGACTTTTACGAAGCCCTTGGTCACGTTCTCGAAGAGCCGCATGACGATCCGGTCGAACTCGAAGCGCTCAGCCGCTCGGTCGTGTCTGAATTCGAGAGCTACGTAAAGCTCAACAAGAAAATCTCTCCCGAGGTCGTTGGCGCCGCCAGTCAGATCGACGACTACTCGAAGCTCGCCGACACGGTCGCTTCCCACCTGTCGATCAAGATCACCGAGAAGCAGGAGATGCTGGAGACCACCAGCGTCAAGGCACGCCTCGAAAAGGCGCTCGGCTTCATGGAAGGCGAAATCTCGGTCCTTCAGGTCGAGAAGCGCATCCGCTCGCGCGTCAAGCGCCAGATGGAAAAGACCCAGCGCGAGTACTACCTGAACGAACAGATGAAGGCGATCCAGAAGGAGCTCGGCGACGGCGAGGAAGGCCGCGACGAGATGGCCGAACTGGAAGAGCGCATCTCCAAGACCAAGCTGTCGAAGGAAGCCCGCGAAAAGGCCGATGCCGAGCTGAAGAAGCTGCGGCAGATGAGCCCGATGTCGGCCGAGGCGACTGTTGTCCGCAACTATCTCGACTGGCTGCTCGGCATTCCGTGGGGCAAGAAGTCGAAGATCAAGTCGGATCTCAACAACGCCGAAAAGATCCTCGAAGCCGATCACTTCGGTCTCGACAAGGTCAAGGAGCGCATCGTCGAGTACCTGGCTGTTCAGGCTCGTGCGACCAAGATCAAGGGTCCGATCCTGTGCCTCGTCGGCCCTCCGGGTGTCGGCAAGACCTCGCTCGCCCAGTCGATCGCCAAGGCGACCGGCCGTGAGTATGTCCGTATGGCTCTCGGTGGCGTTCGCGACGAAGCTGAAATCCGCGGTCACCGCCGCACCTACATAGGCTCGATGCCCGGCAAGGTCATCCAGTCGATGAAGAAGGCGAAGAAGTCCAACCCGCTCTTCCTGCTCGATGAAATCGACAAGATGGGCCAGGATTTCCGCGGCGATCCGTCGTCGGCACTGCTCGAGGTGCTGGATCCGGCTCAGAACTCGACCTTCATGGATCACTACCTGGAAGTCGAATACGACCTGTCGGACGTGATGTTCATCACGACGGCGAACACGCTGAACATCCCTGCGCCTTTGATGGATCGCATGGAAGTCATCCGTATTGCCGGCTACACCGAAGACGAAAAGCGCGAGATCGCCAAGCGGCACCTGCTGCCGAAGGCCATCAAGGAACATGCGCTGCAGCCGAGTGAATTCTCGGTCAGCGACGATGCCCTGATGGCGATCAGCCAGCAGTACACCCGGGAAGCCGGTGT
Source organism: Rhizobium sp. R711 (assembly GCF_002211365.1). Lineage (GTDB taxonomy): Bacteria > Pseudomonadota > Alphaproteobacteria > Rhizobiales > Rhizobiaceae > Rhizobium. The sequence continues at coordinate 153,136 of NZ_LOKZ01000003.1, forward strand.
TCGTAACTTCGAACGCGAACTGATGAAACTCGCCCGCAAGGCGGTCACCGAGATCATCAAGGGCAAGACGAAGTCGGTTCATGTGACCGCCGAAAACATCGACGACTATCTGGGCGTTCCGCGCTTCCGCCACGGCGAAGCCGAACGCGAGGATCAGGTCGGTGTCGTCACCGGTCTGGCCTGGACGGAAGTCGGCGGCGAACTGCTGACGATCGAAGGCGTCATGATGCCGGGCAAGGGTCGGATGACCGTGACCGGCAACCTGAAGGAAGTCATGAAGGAATCGATCTCGGCGGCGGCGTCTTATGTCCGCTCGCGCGCTGTCGATTTCGGTATCGAGCCGCCGCGCTTCGACAAGAGCGACATCCACGTGCACGTGCCGGAAGGTGCTACACCGAAGGATGGTCCGTCGGCCGGTGTCGCGATGGCAACCGCGATCGTCTCGATCATGACCGGTATTCCGGTCGACAAGAACGTGGCGATGACGGGTGAAATCACCCTTCGCGGTCGCGTTCTGCCGATCGGTGGTCTGAAGGAAAAGCTGCTCGCAGCGCTTCGCGGCGGCATCAAGAAGGTGCTGATTCCGGAAGAAAACGCCAAGGATCTGGCGGAGATTCCGGATAACGTGAAGAACAACATGGAGATCATCCCGGTGTCCCGCATGGGCGAGGTGATCAAGCATGCGCTGATCCGTAGACCGGAAGCGATCGAGTGGGATGGCACGGTGGAAACGCCGGTCATTGCAACGGTCGAAGGGCTCGACGAAACGGGTGCAACCATAGCTCACTGAGCCTTGTTTGCCACATTCGCGCCCAATTGCTTAAAAACCCTGAAAAGGCTGGCGTTTTCGCCAGCCTTTTTTTGTGAAATTGGCACGCAGACTCTTGCATTTCCTTGATTTGCAGGGTCTTTGGGGTGCGGCGGGCCTGATGAACTCTATTCTGCGCCTGGCTTATAGATTTGAGTCGTTTCGAACCATTTAGAAAGGGGTGGAAACATGAACAAGAATGAACTCGTGTCCGCAGTTGCCGAAAAGGCAGGACTCTCGAAGACCGACGCTGCTTCCGCAGTTGATGCTGTTTTTGAAGTCGTCCAGGCTGAACTGAAGGGCAAGGGCGACGTTCGCCTCGCTGGTTTCGGTAGCTTCACCGTTTCCCATCGCGCTGCCACGAAGGGCCGCAACCCGTCCACCGGCGCAGAAGTCGATATTCCGGCTCGCAACGTGCCGAAGTTCACGCCCGGCAAGGGCCTGAAGGACGCCGTCAACGGCTGATATGAATTTGCTTGGCGGCCGGGCAACGAGGCCGGCGGTGCAAGTTTCGAAGGGTTCGGCCATGGCCGAACCCTTTTTGCATTTCGCGGACTTGTCGGCACGCGAGGTATGTCTTACGAAATGGTTGTTCTCAGGGCGGGGTGAAAGTCCCCACCGGCGGTAAGAGTCTCGGCTCAAGCCCGCGAGCGCCTTTTGGCCGGTGCCGAAAGGGTCAGCAGATCCGGTGCAATTCCGGAGCCGACGGTTACAGTCCGGATGAAAGAGAATGAGCGGTGCGGGCGAGGGCGGAATCCGTCCTGGCTGCGGTTCGCGCTCATGCGTCCTGATTTGTGTTGGTTTCGGAAAGAAAGACATGAATCAGACTTCCCCTACATTTTCTGCCCCGCGCGCTATGGTCGGTGCTGCGTGGATGATCGCTGCGGGCATCGCCTTCTCGATTCTCAATGTCGTCACGCAATGGCTGACGATGACGCTCGCTTTTCCCTCCGCTTCGGCAGCCTTCTGGCAATATGCTTTTGCTCTGCTCTTCTCGCTGCCCTTTCTTCGGCGCGTCGGCCTTGGAGCCATGAGGACGCGCTATGCCTGGCGTCACATCGTGCGTGTCGCCTTGGCCGCATTTGGCGTGACGACCTGGGTCGCTGGGCTGGCGTCCGTGCCGATCTGGCAGGCAATCGCTCTGGTTATGACGTCTCCGTTCTTCATCATCATGGGTGCCCGCATCTTCCTTGGGGAATATATCGGCGCCGCGCGATGGGCGGCGAGCGCCACCGGCTTCCTGGGAGCGGTGATCATTCTGCAGCCCTGGTCGGATAGCTTCAGTTGGGCCGCGCTGTTGCCGATCCTCTCGGCCCTTCTCTGGGGCGCCTCATCGTTAATCACCAAGAGCCTTACTGGCGTCGAGCGACCGGAGACCATCACCGTCTGGTTGCTCGCCCTCCTGACACCCATCAACGGTGGACTGGCGGTGGCGGCGGGCTTCAGCATCCCATCCGGTATGACGCTCGTGCTTTTTGTTGCGGCGGGCCTCCTGACCGTGATGGCGCAGTATTTCTTGACACTCGCCTATTCGACGGCCGATGCCGCCTACATCCAGCCCTTCGACGATCTCAAGCTGCCGCTCAATGTTGTCGCCGGCTGGTTGGTCTTTGGCTATGCCCCAACAGGTTATCTCTGGTTGGGAGCGATACTGATCCTTGGAGCGTCGCTATTCATCATGAGGAATGAAATGAAGAAGGAACGCGGAGCCGCCTAGCCTCATCCGATTCGCCATTGTCATTCCGCTGTCATGCCCGTCCCGCAAAACGCCCTCTGTATGAACTCATGGGGGATTTCATGATAGCTTTTTCTCGTAAGACAGCGATTGTTGCAGCACTTCTGACGACGGTCGCGTTTCCGGCCGCCGCTGAGGCCGTTTTCAACCGCATCGCAACCTTTCCGGTGGCATCCAACCTGCCCGAGGGGAAAGACAAGCTTTCGACCACTTCGGCGGAAATCATCGCGGCCACCGACGACGGCATGACGCTGATCTATAGCGACAGTCCGCTCGGTGCGATCGGTTTTGTCGATATCTCAGACGCCAAGGCGCCGAAGGCCGGTGGGGCGCTGATGATGGATGGCGAGCCAACTTCCGTGACCTCGGCCGCAGGCAAGGCGCTGGTTGCCGTCAACACGTCGGAGAGCAAGGCGAAGCCGTCCGGGCGCCTCGCGATCGTCGACATTGCCACCAAGAAGATCGAGAACACCTGTGATCTCGGTGGCCAGCCGGATTCCATCGCGCTCAACAAGGACATGACCCTCGGCGCGATCGCGATCGAGAACGAGCGCGACGAAGACGTCAACGATGGCAAGATCCCGCAGATGCCGGCAGGTGATCTCGCGCTGTTCCAGGTCAAGAACGGAACGGTCGATTGCGGCTCGATCAAACACGTCACGCTGACCGGCCTCGCAGGCATTGGACCCGAAGATCCGGAGCCCGAATTCGTCTCGTTCAATGATCAGAACGAGATCGCCCTGACCCTGCAGGAAAACAACGAGATCGTCATAATCGACGCAGCGACCGCAGCGGTGAAGGCACACTTCTCGGCCGGCAGCGTCGATCTGACCGGCATCGACACGAAGCGCGACGGCGCGCTGAAGTTCACCGGTGAACTCAAGGGCGTCTTGCGTGAGCCCGACGCCGTTAAGTGGCTGGACGATAATCGCTTGGTCGTTGCCAACGAAGGCGATTATCAAGGCGGTTCACGCGGTTTCACGATTTTCGAAAAGACCGGCAATGTCCTCTATGAATCCGGTGCCTCCTTCGAGCGCGCCGTCGCCAATATCGGTCACTACCCGGACAAGCGCTCTTCCGCCAAGGGTGTCGAGCCGGAAGGCCTGGAGGTCGCGACCTTCGGCGGCCAGAAATATATTTTCCTGCTTTCGGAGCGCGCTTCGGTCGTCGGTGTCTACAAGGATACCGGTGCAGAACCGCAACTCGTCCAGATCCTGCCGTCCGGTGTCTCGCCTGAGGGAGGCGTGGCGGTACCGTCACGCAATCTGCTCGCCACTGCCAACGAAGTCGATCTTGGCAAGGATGGCGGCCCGCGGTCCCACGTAATGATCTATGAACTTGGTGAAGGCGAGATGGCCTATCCGCAGATCGTTGCGGCCGAAAAGGACGGCAATCCGGTCGGCTTTGCGGCACTCTCCGGTCTTGCCGCGGTTCCGGAAAAGCCGGGCCGGCTGTTTGCCGTCAGCGACAGCGTTCTCGGCATGCAGCCGACGATCTACACCATTGACGCAACCAAGAAACCGGCCGTCATCACAGAGACGCTGACAGTGAAACGCGAGGGGCAGCAGGCACAGAAGCTCGACATCGAGGGTGTGGCTGTCGATGAGAAGGGCTGGTTCTGGCTGGCGTCGGAAGGCAACAGCGAGAAGCTCGTGCCGCACGCTCTCTATCACGTCAACCCGAAGGGCGAGATCAAGGAAGAGATTGCGCTTCCGAAGGAGCTCTTGGTGAACGAAATCCGCTATGGCTTCGAAGGCGTGACGATCGTCGGCTCAGGCGACGATGCGACGCTTTGGATGGCGGTCCAGCGTGAGTGGAAGGATGATGAAAAGGGCATTGTCAAACTCGTCTCCTACAATCCGAAGAACAAGGAGTGGGGCGCCGTCCGCTATCCGCTCGACAAGTCCGAAGCGGGCTGGGTCGGTCTTTCCGAAATTTCCACTCATGGCGATAGCGTCTACATCATCGAACGCGACAACCTCGTCGGCGACGCAGCGAGGCTGAAGAAGCTCTACAAGGTTGCGGTATCGGAGCTGAAGCCCGCGAAGCTCGGCAGCGAACTGCCGGTCGTCAAGAAGGTTGAAGCCCACGACTTCCTTCCAGAGCTGAAGACCGCCACCAACGGCTATGTCCTCGACAAGCTCGAAGGTTTCGCCTTCGACGGTTCCGGTAAGGCCTATGCCGTCACGGACAATGATGGCGTGGATGATTCCTCGGGCGAAACTCTGTTCTTCCAGGTCAATCTCGTCGGCACGAACTGAGGTTCGCTGAGCCATGAAACAGAATGGCCGGGTCTATGCCCGGCCTTTTTTGTTATTGCCTACTACCAGCGCTGGTGGACATAAGGAGCGACCAATCGTTCGTAGATGTCGCGTGTGGCGTCCATTACGTCGTGTGAGAGCGGCGCGAGACTTGCAGCTGCCGCGTTTGCACGCGCTTGCTCGGCGTTGCGTGCGCCGGGAATGACAACAGTGACGGCATCGCTCATCAGGATCCAGCGGAGCGCGAAGGCCGCCATCGTCGCACCCGATGGCACGAGCTTGCGCACTTCGTCCACAGCCTGCAGGCCGACCTCGAAGGGAACGCCTGCGAACGTCTCGCCAACATCGAAGGCCTCGCCGTGGCGATTGAAATTGCGGTGGTCATCGTTTGCGAATTTGGTCTCGCGGGTGATCTTGCCGGACAACAAGCCGCTGGCGAGCGGCACGCGGGCGATGACGGCGATATTTTTCCGGCGTGCCTCCTGGAAAAACAGGTGGTCGGGTCTCTGACGGAAGATGTTGTAGATGATCTGGATGCTGACAACACCAGGATACTCGATCGCCTTCAGCGCTTCCTCGACCTTCTCCACGCTCACGCCGTAACCCCTGATCTTACCGGCCTTCTGCAACTCGTTCAGACCGTCGAAGACCTCCGGGCGATAAAGCACCTCGGTCGGAGGGCAGTGCAGTTGCACGAGATCGAGGCTGTCGACTCGCAGGTTTTTCAGACTGCGATCGATGAAGCCCTCAAGGTTGGCCTTGGTGTAGCCATCGACGACATGCGGGTTGAGCCGGCGACCTGCCTTCGTCGCAACCATCGGCCGTTCGCCGCCGCGGCTCTCTAGAACGTCGGCAATGATCTTTTCCGACCGGCCGTCGCCATAGACATCGGCGGTATCGATGAAGGTCATGCCGGCGTCGAGCGCCGCGTTCAGCGCGTCGCGCCCGTTGGCTTCGCTGACATCGCCCCAGGCGCCGCCGATCTGCCATGCGCCGAAGCCGATATTCGTGACGGTGTGGGGCAGGTGGCCGAAAGAATGCTGTTTCATGGAAATCCTCCGCGTGATGAAATGCCTCGCCCTAGCAGTCGCTCAGGCGAGGAGCAAGCGCCTGTAGCGGAGATAGGGCGGCATCGCCGGAGCGTCGCCATTTCTTCCAGGGTGGCTTGAAAGGCGTGATTGGGCGCGATCTGCCGCCTCTCGCGGTTGTCGATGGATACGTTTCGGTCTCCGATTGGTGACAAGAGTCGGTGGCCAGAACCAGATGGGCCTGCGATCGAGCTACGCGCCGCTTGGACAATGAAGTCGCTTGGCTTACGGTCGCCTCTTAGACCGATCGTCAGGCACGAAAAGGAAACGTCGATGGAGATCAAACCTTGCGGATCGCGGCCCTCTATGAAGGCCCCGGCAGAATATTTCACAGGGTCGGTCCGCCAGGACCCATTGATGGATGCGCCAACCCCGGCACGGGTGAGGGTGGTCAGCGTCACGTTCGAGCCAGGCGCCCGAACCGCCTGGCATACGCATCCGTTGGGGCAGACTCTCGTTGTGACGGCCGGAAAAGGTCTGACACAGAGCAAAGGCGGTCCCCTTCGTGAGATTCGCGCCGGCGACACGGTTTGGTTCGCGCCCGGTGAAAAACACTGGCATGGCGCCGCCCCCGATACCGCAATGACCCACATTGCGATCCACGAAGCGCTGGACGGCAGCGCCGCTGACTGGATGGAACACGTCAGCGACGAGCAATATGCAGGAAAGGCCTGACGCGGTTCACAGGCGCTTCAGGCAGTAGGAAAAGTGCGCATGCGATTCGACCGTCAGGAATTCGAATTGCCAGCCGTAGTCCTTGCAGAACTTGGTGACCGCTTCGACGACGCCGTAGACGATCGGCTTGACCGTGTTACCGGTGCAGAAATCGTGCCCGGCGATTCGTCCCGTCCGCTTGACCTTCTTCTCGCAAAGCAGCAGTTCCTGCCAGGTGAGCTCGAAGGAATGATCGGTATCGATGTAAGCCCAGTCGAGAAAGTCATCTTCGAATTCGGCGAGCTTTTCGAGCGATGTGCCCTGCATCAGGTGCAACTGCCCACTCTCGATCCGGTCCTTGAACTGATTGTGAATTTGATCGAGCCCCGAACTATAGCGGTCCATGGTCCAGGGATCGATCAGGTAGAGCTGCGCCGGTCGGTTCTTTTCAAGGATCTCCGCCGTGTATTCCCCAAAGGCAGCTCCTGCTTCGACACCGATGCCGCCGTTTGGGATACGATAGAGCAACTCGCCGCGATCCGGCAGCAATCTGGCGTTCTCCATGTGATGGGCGGCAAGCTGGGTCCTCGGCATGCTCGCTCTTTGTGCCTGCCGTTCCTCGCGTGTTTTCATGATGATGTCTCGGATGATGCTTCAGTGACTGGACCGTGCGGCCCGCGAGAACCATCTTATAGCCAGCGCGATGCAATGTTGGCTAGGCTTCTTCCGGAGTAAAGCCAAACCGCTGCGATCTGACTCTACCGATAGATCAGCCAGTCCTTGGGCACATGTGAGACATTCGCGACGCCATGGATGGAGACATTGTCGCCGCCCGATGCTTTTGCCATGCCGAGCGCCTTTTCGGCGAACGCGATAAGGGCGTCGGCCGTTCGGGCTTCCTTCGACATACATATCCCGATTGAGAATGAAAGCGGCGCTGCCCGTTTTCCCGATACCGGATGCACCACCGGCAATCCCTTCAGCCGATCACGGAGCCTGTCGACAAGCCGCATGATCTCCGTCTCATCTGCTGTTCGGAAAATGAAACCGAAGCGCCCCCGATCGAAGCGGCAGGCCAGATCCTCTTCACCGAACATCGCTTGGATCAACTCGCCGACTTTCTTGAGGACGGGCTCAAGAAGATTTGGAATGGCCGCAATGGTCTCGTAGCCATCGATATCCGCAAAGGCGATTCCGCACAGATCGGGCAGACCTGATTTTTCATAGACGTTGGCGAGTTCCTTGTTGAAGACCCGACGGTTCCCCAGGCCGGTCACGATATCGACAAACCTGGCAGCATTTGCCGCAGCGGCCTCGCGTTGTACCTCCTCGAGCTTCTGCGATTTCTCCATCACCTTGGAAGCGAGCATTGCACTTTGCGCCTCGCGAGTATGTGTTGCGGAGCTTACCGATTGCAGCGATCGCGATAGCGCGTCCTTGTCTGTCACATCGTTGGCTTCAAAGACCCGGGCAGCCTGGCTGATGACGCTTCCGTAGCGCGATAGAGCAGACTTTTCCTCGTCGAGCAGGGAGAGAATGCTCTGTAGTTCCTGCTGCACCTGGCCCGAACGCGCCTCGAGCTGGCTGCCTTCGAAGTGGTGGGGCAGGTAACGGCGTCCGATCCCATCCAGAGCCCCCTGCGTCTTGACCGGGCCGAGCGATCTGAGTTCGCGTGCGAGATCCGGACTGTTACCGGTCAGCGCCTCGAATATGAGCTCATAGTTACGCGGCAGTCCTTCGATTCCGAGTTGTTGCAAGACCGTTGCAATGCGAAAGGCTAGACTCGTGTGCGTGTTGAACTGCACCTGATGCTCTCTCCGACGTGACTTCTGACTACCACTGGCGCGGTGGGTGACATGAACGGCGGCCATGGCCCGCTGATAACTATTGCAGGCAAGCTGTGCTGAAGGCTTTCCAGCAACGGCCTGGGGTATCATGCTCCCTGTGACAAACAACTTATGAGGACAATATTGAGCGCGCTCAATTAAGGCGAAGTAAATGAGCGCTCTGCGCAGTGACGCACGAATCATGTGCCAGGCTCGGCATTTTCTTCCTTGCTCGGGAGCGAGGTACGCAGTGCACGCCACCGGCTCGAGCGGCTCGCGAATACGTCGCCATCATCAGTAAACTATGAGGATAGTGGGAGGAAATGGTGGGCGATGAGAGACTCGAACTCCCGACATCCTCGGTGTAAACGAGGCGCTCTACCAACTGAGCTAATCGCCCTCGCGAGATCGGTCCGTTTCGGCCCGCCGCGTCGGTGGCCGTGATCTATGCGGATCGCGGACAAACCGCAAGAGTGTTTGTGAAGATTTTTTGATTTTTTTGAGCGGAGGCGCTCATGCCCCCGTAGTCTCGGTGATTTTTGAGCTGTGGAAAACCGTCGGCGGTGCAGGCGAGGGCTCGGGGAATTGATTGTCTATGTGCGCTCGACAAATACTCCTCTGATAATACACTGAATTTGCGAAGCGAATTTCGTTCTCCAAAAACAATTCGCAGACTGTCATCGTTTTGTCTCCAAAGCTGCTTGACACTCAAATGCGAACCCCTTAGTTAGCCGCTCATCGAAGCGGTAAAGCTGCTTTGACGCGGACGCGAAAGCCTCCGGATCGCTTGAAATGAATGCGGGTGTAGCTCAGTCGGTTAGAGTGCCGGCCTGTCACGCCGGAGGTCGCGGGTTCGAGCCCCGTCACTCGCGCCATTTCAAAATGGAGTGTCGCAAGGCGCTTGATCCGGTTATTCTGTCCACGATGCGCGGGTGTAGCTCAGTCGGTTAGAGTGCCGGCCTGTCACGCCGGAGGTCGCGGGTTCGAGCCCCGTCACTCGCGCCATTCTCTCCTTTCCTCTGTTACATTCTCTGCCAACGCGATCGCCGATTTCGGTGTTCTCTCTTGGCTCGGACGTTCTCTGTTGCTGCGAGCCATGCAATATCCGACGGGCTGACATGCAGACTGAATCGACTTGTGTGGATTTGTCGCGACATCATTGCATCTGCTTGATAATGTCGCGCCTCGACAGTCGAATTGGTGCTCTAAAAGTCTTGCGCCGTGGCGCTGGCTGCGCTAACCACGGCTCTGTTGCAACGCACGTTCGCTTGCCGGGCAATTGCCCACTTGCGCCTTCCTGGCGCAGCCCGCAAGCAGGGATGAACCTGATGACTGGACTGCTCAGTTCCTATATTCCGATCGCTATTTTCATTGGTATCGCCCTTGTAATCGGCCTGGCGCTTCTGATCGCGCCGTTTGCCGTTGCCTTCAAGGCGCCTGACGCGGAAAAGCTTTCGGCTTTCGAATGCGGTTTCAACGCATTCGACGACGCCCGCATGAAGTTCGATATCCGTTTCTATCTGGTGTCGATCCTCTTCATCATCTTCGACCTCGAAGTCGCCTTCCTCTTTCCGTGGGCAGTTTCGTTCGGCGCAATTGGCTGGTTTGGCTTCTGGTCCATGATGGTTTTCCTCGGCGTGCTGACCATCGGCTTTATCTATGAATGGAAAAAGGGAGCCCTGGAATGGGAGTAGCCCCAAGCGATAGGGCGCTCGTCGCGCCGCACCCGAAAGGCATCATCGATCCCGCAACGGGCAAGCCGATCGGCAGCGACAGCGCCTTCTTCGGCGAAATCAACGATGAGTTGGCTGATAAGGGCTTTCTCGTTACCTCAACCCGAGATCTCATCACCTGGGCCCGTACCGGCTCGCTGATGTGGATGCAGTTCGGTCTAGCCTGCTGTGCTGTCGAAGGCCTGATGCAGGTTTCCGGTCCTCGCTACGACATGGAGCGCTTCGGCGTTGCTCCGCGCGCTTCGCCGCGCCAGTCGGACGTCATGATCGTTGCCGGCACGCTGACCAACAAGATGGCGCCAGCGCTCCGCAAGGTTTACGACCAGATGCCTGAGCCGCGCTATGTGATCTCGATGGGGTCCTGCGCTAATGGTGGCGGTTACTATCACTATTCCTATTCGGTCGTGCGTGGCTGCGACCGTGTCGTTCCTGTCGATATCTACGTGCCGGGCTGTCCCCCCACGGCGGAAGCGCTGCTCTACGGGGTGCTGCTTCTGCAGAAGAAGATCCGTCGAACCGGAACGATCGAGCGCTAAGGGCGGAGGACTGTCATGAGTGAAGCCTTGAGCGAACTGTCCTCGTATCTCCGTGAGATGCGCGGCGATCTCTTTCTCGATGCATCCATCAGCTACGGTGAGCTGAACCTAACTGCGACGCCGGAGACGATTCTGGCGCTGCTGACGTTCCTGCGCGACGATGCGCGCTGCGGTTTCATCAGCATGATTGATATTTGCGGTGTCGACTGGCCGCAGCGCGAGAAGCGTTTCGACGTCGTCTATCACCTGCTGTCGCCGAAGCAGAACTTGCGCATCCGCATCAAGGTCGCCGTGGCCGATGGTGAGTCGGTTCCGTCGGCAACTGCTGTCTACAAGGGTGCTGAGTGGTTCGAGCGTGAAGCTTGGGACATGTACGGCATTCCGTTCTCAGGTCACGCCGACCTGCGCCGTCTGCTGACGGACTATGGCTTTGAAGGCCACCCGCTACGCAAGGACTTCCCGACGACCGGTTACGTCGAGGTGCGTTATGACGATGATGCCAAGCGCGTCGTCTACGAACCTGTCGAGCTGAAGCAGGAATTCCGCAATTTCGACTTCCTGTCCCCTTGGGAAGGCACCGAATACGTGCTGCCGGGAGACGAGAAGGCGGCGAAGTGAAGATGAGGCTCGGATTTCTTGAAGCGTCTCTGTTCGCCGTCTCATGCCAATTGCCAGCGCGGAGCGCGTCGCTATGACTGAACATAACGTTCGCAATTTTACGATCAATTTCGGACCGGAACACCCGTCCGCGCACGGTGTTCTGCGTCTCGTGCTCGAGCTCGATGGCGAAATCATCGAGCGCGTCGATCCGCATATCGGCCTGCTGCACCGCGGCACCGAGAAACTGATCGAGACGAAGACCTACCTTCAGGCCGTGCCTTATTTCGATCGTCTCGACTACGTCGCGCCGATGAATCAGGAACACGCTTTCGCGCTCGCGGTCGAAAAGATGCTGAAGCTCGAAATTCCGATTCGTGGTCAGCTGATTCGAGTTCTGTACTCCGAAATTGGCCGAATCTTGTCGCACATCATGAACGTGACGACGCAGGCCATGGACGTCGGCGCGATGACGCCGCCGGTCTGGGGCTTCGAAGAGCGCGAAAAGCTCATGGTGTTCTACGAGCGCGCCTGTGGCGCCCGTATGCACTCGGCCTATTTCCGTCCGGGTGGCGTCCACCAGGATATCCCGCCGGAGCTGGTCGAGGATATCGGCAAGTGGTGCGACCCGTTCCTCAAGATCCTCGACGATATCGAAGGTCTTCTGACTGACAACCGCATCTTCAAGCAGCGTAACGTCGACATTGGCGTGGTATCGCTGGAAGATGCATGGTCCTGGGGCTTCTCGGGTGTGATGGTTCGCGGTTCTGGCGCTGCCTGGGACCTGCGTCGCTCGCAGCCCTACGAGTGCTACAACGATATGGAATTCGATATTCCGATCGGCAAGAACGGCGACTGCTACGACCGCTACCTGATCCGCATGATCGAGATGCGTCAGTCTGTTCGCATCATGAAGCAGTGCGTCGAGCGTCTGATGGGCAGCGCCAAGACCGGTCCGGTGTCGTCGATCGACGGCAAGGTCGTTCCGCCGAAGCGCGGTGAGATGAAGCGGTCCATGGAAGCGCTCATTCACCACTTCAAGCTTTACACCGAAGGCTACCACGTTCCTGCTGGCGAAGTGTACGCAGCTGTCGAAGCGCCGAAGGGCGAGTTCGGCGTCTATGTCGTCGCCGATGGCAGCAACAAGCCGTACCGCTGCAAGATCCGTGCACCGGGCTACGCCCACCTGCAGGCGATGGACTTCCTCTGCAAGGGCCACATGCTCGCTGACGTGACGGCCGTGCTCGGTTCGCTCGACATCGTGTTCGGTGAGGTAGACCGCTGATGAAGCTGTTGCCGCTCGCCGCTCTCGTTCTTTTCGCTTCTTCCGGAGCCTTCGCTCAGGAAGTCGGCGGAATGGGCCCGAAATTGGGTCAGGACGAGGTGCAGCCGCCGGCAGCCAAGGCTTCCATGGGTGAGCTCTTATCCAAGGGCTATGAAATCAAGGCCGCCGTTCCGAACGGCGGCAAGTTCGTTGTGTTTTTGCAAAAAGACCAGTCGGCCTACGCATGCGAGATGAAGTCTCTGACGGCATCGCAGTGCGGGACCATAAACTGACAAGGCGTGAGGAAGAATGTCCGTTCGTCGATTAGCCGAAGATCAATTCCAGCCTGCCGCGTTCGCCTTCAACGACGAGAACGCTGCCTGGGCGGAAAAGACGATCCAGAAATATCCCGCAGGCCGTCAGCAATCCGCTGTCATCCCGCTGTTGATGCGAGCACAGGAACAGGATGGTTGGGTCACGCGAGCCGCGATCGAAAGGATCGCCGACATGCTCGATATGGCCTATATCCGTGTTCTCGAGGTTGCGACTTTCTACACGCAGTTCCAACTGAATCCGGTCGGCACGCGCGCCCACGTCCAGGTATGCGGCACGACGCCCTGCATGCTGCGCGGCTCGGAAAGCCTGATGGCGGTCTGCAAGAGCAAGATCCATCATCATCCCTTCGAGCGGAACGCCTCGGGCACGCTTTCGTGGGAAGAAGTCGAATGTCTCGGGGCCTGCGTCAACGCGCCGATGGTCATGATCGGCAAGGATACTTACGAGGACCTGACGCCGGAACGTCTTGAAGAGATCATCGATACGTTCGAGGCCGGCAATGGCGCGAGCGTCACTCCCGGCCCGCAGATCAACCGTCACTTCTCGTCTCCGGAAGGCGGTCCCACGACCTTGCTGACCGAAGAGAAGCCGAAGAAGGTCTCCACCAAAAAGGCCGTTCAAGAAGCCGTGACTGCAACCATCGACGCGGCCCCGGTTCCTCCCTCGGAAGCCGCACGCGCGAAGAGCACCGATGCGGAAACCAATGCAGCGCTGAAAACGCCGGTCACGGCACCGAAGGCTGCTGCTAAGAATGTCAAAGCGGTGGAAGATCAACCGGCGCCGGCGACCGCTGCGCTGGTGCAAAATGCCGGTAAGCCTTCGCTCGGCGACAAGAACCGTCCCGCTGGCATCGAAAAACCCGCCGCTCCGGATGATCTGAAGATGATCTCCGGCGTCGGCCCGAAGATTGAAGCGACCCTGCATGAGATCGGCATCTTCACCTTCACGCAGATCGCGGGATGGAAGAAGGCCGAGCGCGAATGGGTCGATGGATACCTGAATTTCAAGGGCCGCATCGAACGCGACGACTGGGTCAAGCAGGCCAAGGCGCTCGCCAAGGGCGGCGAAGCCGAATACATTAAAGTCTTCGGTAAGAAGCCGCGGTAAGGGGTGAAGCATGTTACAAGATAAAGACCGCATCTTTACCAACATCTACGGCCTCAAGGACAAGTCCCTGAAGGGCGCGATGGCGCGCGGCCACTGGGACGGCACCAAGCAGATCCTCGAAAAGGGTCGCGACTGGATCATCAACGAAATGAAGGCCTCTGGTCTTCGTGGTCGTGGGGGCGCCGGCTTCCCAACCGGTCTTAAGTGGTCCTTCATGCCGAAGGAGAGCGATGGTCGCCCGCACTACCTCGTCGTCAATGCCGACGAGTCGGAGCCGGGCACCTGCAAAGACCGCGATATCATGCGCCACGATCCACATACGCTGATCGAAGGCTGCGTGATCGCAAGCTTCGCAATGGGCGCGAACGCCGCCTACATCTACGTCCGTGGTGAATATATCCGCGAGCGCGAAGCGCTGCAGGCTGCCATCGATGAGTGCTATGACTACGGCCTGCTCGGCAAGAGCAACAAGCTCGGCTATCCGATGGACATCTACGTCCATCACGGTGCCGGCGCCTATATCTGCGGTGAAGAGACCGCGCTGCTCGAAAGCCTTGAAGGCAAGAAGGGCCAGCCGCGCCTGAAGCCGCCGTTCCCGGCCAACATGGGCCTGTACGGTTGCCCGACGACGGTCAACAACGTCGAGTCGATCGCCGTTGCGCCGACCATCTTGCGTCGCGGCGCGTCCTGGTTCTCCTCGATCGGCCGTCCGAACAACGTCGGCACCAAGCTGTTCATGCTGTCGGGTCACGTCAACAAGCCGTGCACGGTCGAAGAGGAGATGGGGATCACCTTCCGCGAGCTCGTCGATCGTCATGCCGGCGGCATCCGGGGCGGCTGGGACAACCTGCTTGCCGTCATCCCCGGCGGCGCATCGTGCCCGATCGTTCCGGCCAAGGACATCATCGATTGCCCGATGGATTTCGACGGCCTGCGCGCCGTCGGTTCGTCCTTCGGTACAGCCGCGTCGATCGTCATGGACAAGTCCACCGACGTCATCAAGGCGATCGCCCGCATCTCGGCCTTCTTCAAGCATGAGAGCTGTGGCCAGTGCACGCCGTGCCGCGAAGGCACCGGCTGGATGTGGCGCGTGATGGAGCGCATGGCCAAGGGCAATGCCCAGAAGCGCGAGATCGACATGCTGTTCCAGGTCACAAAGCAGATCGAAGGCCACACCATCTGTGCGCTTGGCGATGCTGCCGCATGGCCGGTGCAGGGTCTGATCCGTAACTTCCGTCACGAGATCGAAGCGCGCATCGACCAGTATACGGCAAGCGCGCTGGATCACGGTGCGGTTCTTGAGGCAGCAGAGTAAGGCTGATGACGAAGGCGTCCGACAGCAATGACAAGGAAGAGGTGGCTGATTTCTCGGCCGACTTCGGTCGTCTTGCTGCCGAGATGCTGGAGAACGCCCGCGTGCTCCCGGTGCCGCCTGTAATGGTAAACCCGGCTGCGGCAATGGCTGCGGCGACCGCGATCGGTCTCGGCTTTTCGACGCAGATGGCCGGCGCATTCTTCGGAGCCTTGCAGGGCGCGCTCGATGCAACGAGCAAGCTAGCAGCCGTTCTGGACGAAACGCCGCCCGACGAGGGTAAGCCTCAGGTCGAGATCCAGCCGGAGAACGTTCGTCCTGCGCCTGCCAACAAGGTTGCAGGGAAGGTCAAGCTTTCTGTGGTTGCAGCAGAGCCGACCGCGAAGCCTCGTGTGGTAACGAAGCCAGCTCCGCGTGCTCGAAAGACCGACGATCTGAAGCAGATTTCCGGCGTCGGTCCGAAGATCGAGCAGGTGTTGAATGCCAAGGGCATTCGCGCCTTTGCCGTGATCGCCAGCTGGTCGACCGAGGACGCGGCACGCATCGACGCAGAGCTCGGTTTCGACGGGAGGATCGCTCGCGACGGCTGGGTTGACCAGGCTAAAGCACTGGTTGCTGGAGCGCGAAAGCGGAAGTGAATTTTCGGCCGAAGAGGCTGGAGCAAGGTCAAGGCTGAAGAGTGAAGGGCAGGGGCCCGAAACTGCAAAGGCCGAAAGCCGATCCCGGATCTCGGGATGGGCGCAGAATTTGAGCGACACCGATGCCAACGGGGTAAGAACCGGCGTGGCAGCGAAACTGTTGCAAAGTGGGTTTGTTTGCCGCCATCCGGCAAACGGGAAACAGGACTGAGTGACGATGGCAAAACTGAAGATTGACGGCAACGAGATCGAAGTTCCGGATCATTTCACGCTGCTGCAGGCGTGCGAGGAAGCCGGTGCTGAAGTTCCGCGCTTCTGCTTTCACGAGCGCCTTTCGGTTGCCGGCAACTGCCGCATGTGCCTCGTTGAGGTGAAAGGTGGCCCGCCGAAGCCGCAGGCTTCTTGCGCCATGGGTGTGCGCGACATCCGCGGCGGCCCGAACGGCGAACTTCCGGAGGTCTTCACCAACACGCCGATGGTCAAGAAGGCCCGTGAAGGCGTGATGGAGTTCCTGCTGATCAACCATCCGCTGGATTGCCCGATCTGTGACCAGGGGGGCGAATGCGACCTGCAGGACCAGGCGATGGCCTTCGGCATCGACAGCTCGCGCTATCAGGAAGACAAGCGCGCCGTCGAAGACAAGTATATTGGACCGCTCGTCAAGACGGTCATGAACCGCTGCATTCACTGCACGCGCTGCGTTCGCTTTACGACTGAAGTGGCCGGCATTTCCGAACTCGGCCTGATCGGCCGCGGCGAGGATGCCGAAATCACCACCTATCTCGAGCAGGCGATGACCTCAGAGCTGCAGGGCAACATAGTTGACCTCTGCCCGGTCGGCGCGCTGACCTCGAAGCCGTTCGCCTTCACGGCGCGTCCGTGGGAGTTGAACAAGACCGAAACGATCGACGTCATGGACGCGCTCGGCTCCGCAATCCGTGTCGATACGCGTGGCCGCGAAGTCATGCGCGTCATGCCGCGCGTCAACGATCAGATCAATGAAGAGTGGATTTCTGACAAGAGCCGCTTCATCTGGGATGGCCTGAAGACGCAGCGTCTCGACCGCCCCTACGTCCGCAAGGATGGCCGTCTGCAGGCAGCGACCTGGGGCGAAGCCTTCGGCGCCATCAAGGCTGCCGTTGCCGCAACCAGCGGCGAGAAGATCGGTGCGGTCGCCGGCGATCTCGCATCCGTCGAAGAAATGTACGCGCTGTCGGAACTCGTGAAGTCGCTCGGTTCCGAGAACCTCGACTGTCGCCAGGATGGGACGGCACTTGATCCGTCGCTCGGCCGCGCAAGCTACCTCTTCAACCCGACGATTGAAGGCATCGAGCAGGCGGACGCACTGCTGATCATCGGTGCCAACCCGCGCTTCGAAGCCGCCGTGCTCAACGCTCGCATCCGCAAGCGCTGGCGTCGCGGCAACTTCCCGATCGGCGTGATCGGCGAAGCTGGCGAACTGCGTTATGACTATGAATATCTCGGCGCTGGCCCGGACACGCTGAAGGATATCGCCGACGGCAACCATGCGTTCGCGAAGGTTCTGACGGATGCCAAGAAGCCGATGATCCTCATCGGTCAGGGCGCTCTGTCACGTACCGACGGTGCTGGTGTTCTCGCAACTGCTGCAAAGCTTGCTGGCACGGTCGGCGCAGTCGTCGAAGGCTGGAACGGTTTTGCCGTGCTGCACACCGCAGCATCACGCGTTGGCGGTCTTGACCTTGGCTTCGTTCCGGGTGCCAAGGGCGTTAACGCCGCGGAGATGCTGACCTCGATGGACGTTCTCTTCCTACTTGGCGCCGACGAACTCGATTTCGGTGCCAAGAAGGCAAAGCTGACGGTCTACATCGGCTCGCACGGCGACAACGGTGCCCACAATGCCGACGTCATCCTGCCGGCGGCTGCCTATACCGAAAAGTCCGGCACCTGGGTCAACACCGAGGGTCGCGTTCAGATGGGCAATCGCGCCGGCTTTGCGCCGGGCGACGCCCGCGAAGACTGGGCGATTCTGCGTGCGCTGTCCGACGTGCTTGGCAAGAAACTTGCATTCGATTCACTTAGCGAATTGCGTGCGAAGCTCTATGCGGCCTTCCCGCATTTCGCAGCGTTCGATGAGATCGCTGAAAGCGACAGCGCCAAAATTGCCGCAGTCGCGAAAAAAGCCGGCAAGATGAACAAATCCGGGTTTGCTTCGCCGGTCAAAGACTTCTATTTGACGAACCCGATCGCGCGCGCTTCGGCAGTGATGGCCGAGTGCTCGGCATTGGCCCGCAACAACTTCAAAGTCGCGGCAGAGTAAGGGCAGGGGACTATGGAATCGTTTGTTTCAACTTATGTCTTGCCCGGCCTCCTGATGGTCGGTCAGTCGCTTCTTCTCCTGGTCTGCCTGCTCGTCTTTATCGCCTACATCCTGTTGGCCGACCGTAAGATCTGGGCAGCCGTACAGCTCCGCCGCGGTCCGAATGTGGTGGGTCCGTGGGGCCTTTTCCAGTCCTTCGCCGATCTTTTGAAGTTCGTCTTCAAGGAGCCGGTTATCCCCGCTGGTGCCAACAAGGCAGTCTTCTTGCTCGCGCCTCTCGTCACCGTGCTTCTGGCACTGTCGACCTGGGCGGTCGTGCCGCTGGCGGATGGCTGGGTCATCGCCAACATCAATGTCGGCATCCTCTACATCTTCGCGATCTCGTCGCTTGAAGTGTACGGCATCATTATGGGCGGTTGGGCTTCGAACTCGAAGTACCCCTTCCTTGGTGCATTGCGCTCCGCTGCACAGATGGTGTCCTACGAAGTCTCGATCGGCTTCGTCATCGTCACCGTTTTGCTCTGCGTTGGCTCGCTGAACCTGACGGACATCGTCCATGCCCAGCAGGCTGGTCTCGGCACGCGCCTTGGTCTGCCGTCATCGTTCCTCGACTGGCACTGGCTGGCGCTGTTCCCGATGTTCATCATCTTCTTTATTTCGGCGCTGGCTGAAACGAACCGCCCGCCTTTCGATCTTCCTGAAGCCGAATCGGAACTCGTCGCCGGCTTCATGGTCGAATACGGCTCCTCGCTCTACATGATGTTCATGCTCGGCGAATATGCGGCCATCGTTCTGATGTGCTCGCTGACGACGATCCTGTTCCTCGGAGGCTGGCTGCCGCCCGTCGACGTATGGCTCCTGAACTGGGTTCCGGGTGTTATCTGGTTCACGCTGAAGTCGTGCCTGGTGTTCTTTATGTTCGCGATGGTCAAGGCGTTCGTCCCGCGCTATCGCTACGACCAGCTGATGCGCCTCGGCTGGAAGGTTTTCCTTCCGCTGTCGCTCGCCATGGTCGTTATCGTCGCATTCGTGCTGAAGCTGACGGGTTGGGCATGATCATGCCGGCCCTCGTTTCAAGCAATATTGGAGGTTGAAGATGGCAGGCTTGTCCAACGCGGTCAGCTCGCTGTTCCTGAAGGAATTCGTCGGTGCGTTCTGGCTGACCTTCCGGTACTTTTTTAAGCAGAAGGCAACGGTCAACTACCCGTTCGAAAAGGGACCGGTCAGCCCGCGCTTCCGCGGCGAACACGCGCTGCGTCGTTATCCCAACGGCGAAGAGCGCTGCATTGCCTGCAAGCTGTGTGAGGCGATCTGTCCTGCACAGGCGATCACCATCGAAGCCGGTCCCCGCCGCAACGATGGCACGCGCCGCACGGTTCGTTATGACATCGACATGGTCAAGTGCATCTACTGTGGCTTCTGCCAGGAAGCGTGCCCGGTCGATGCGATCGTCGAAGGCCCGAATTTCGAATTTGCGACGGAAACACGCGAAGAGCTCTACTTCGACAAGCAGAAGCTCCTCGACAACGGCGACCGGTGGGAGCGTGAAATCGCGCGCAACATCGCGCTGGATGCTCCGTACCGTTGATCGAAATTGAAATGCCGGAGTGTCGCCGCTCGCGCGGCTTCCGGTCAACATGCACCGGAGTTTTGCCGGAGAGTTCCGCGCGAAGCTTCATCGGGCAGGGAAACTCCCGGCTGCCCGGGGGAAGATGAAAAAGGCACCAACATGGGTCTGCAGGCTCTATTTTTCTATCTTTTCGCCTTTGTCGCGGTAGCGTCGGCGTTCATGGTCATCTGGTCGAAGAATCCGGTTCATTCGGTTCTCTTCCTGATCCTGGTTTTCTTCAACGCGGCTGGCCTCTTCCTGCTGCTGGGCGCCGAATTCCTGGCGATGATCCTGCTCGTCGTTTACGTCGGTGCCGTGGCCGTTCTCTTCCTCTTCGTGGTTATGATGCTCGACATCGACTTTACGGAGTTGCGCGCGGGCGTTCTCGAATACGCGCCGATCGGTGCGGTCATCGGGTTGATCCTTGCGGCTGAGCTGATCGTTGTCGGCGGTGGCAGCGTGATCTCGCCGGAGATCGCCAAAACGGTCACGATGCCGATCCCGCCGCTGTCTGAGCGCACGAATACCGCCGCTCTCGGCGATGTGCTCTATACGAATTACGTCTACTTCTTCCAGATCGCTGGTCTGGTGCTGCTCGTCGCGATGATCGGTGCGATCGTGCTGACGCTCAAGCATCGCCAGAACATCAAGCGGCAGAATATCGCCCGACAGGTTGCCCGCAGCCCTGAGACCGCCGTCGAAGTGGTCAAGGTCAAGCCGGGTCAGGGCGTTTGAGGCAGGCGCGAGCTTAAGGAACAAATACAATGGTCATCGGACTTTCCCATTACCTGACGGTCAGCGCCATCCTCTTCACGCTCGGCGTCTTCGGTATCTTCCTGAACCGGAAGAACATCATCGTTATCCTGATGTCGATCGAGCTCATTCTGCTTGCGGTCAATATCAACATGGTCGCCTTCTCGTCGTTCCTCAACGACATCGTCGGCCAGGTTTTCGCATTGTTTATTCTGACCGTCGCTGCGGCTGAAGCGGCTATCGGTCTTGCAATTCTCGTCGTCTTCTACCGCAACCGCGGCTCGATCGGCGTCGAAGACGTCAATATGATGAAGGGCTGATAAGGCTATGTTTTTATATAAGGCTATCGTCTTTCTTCCCCTGATTGGCGCGATCATCGCCGGCCTCTTCGGCCGCGCGATCGGCGCCAAGGCATCGGAATACGTCACCTGCGGGCTGATGATCATCGCGGCGGTGCTGTCGTGGTATGTTTTCATCACCGTCGGCATGGGCCACCACGAAGGCGGCCCCATCAAGGTCGAAGTGCTGCGCTGGATCCAGTCCGGCGGTATTGACGTATCCTGGTCGCTGCGCGTCGATACGCTCACCTCGGTCATGTTGATCGTCGTCAACACGGTCTCGACTCTGGTGCACGTCTATTCGATCGGATACATGCATCATGATCCGCATCGTCCGCGTTTCTTCGCCTATCTCTCGCTTTTCACCTTCGCGATGCTGATGCTTGTGACGGCCGACAACCTGGCCCAGATGTTCTTCGGCTGGGAAGGCGTTGGTCTCGCTTCGTATCTGCTCATCGGCTTCTGGTTCAAGAAACCGTCGGCAAACGCCGCTGCGATCAAGGCCTTCGTCGTCAACCGCGTCGGTGACTTCGGCTTCATCCTCGGCATTGCGAGCCTGTTCGTGCTATTTGGTGCGATCAACCTCGACACCATCTTCGCGAACGCTGCGAGCTTTGCTCCGGGCGAAGCTGGTGGTGAGGGCGGCGAGATCGTTCTCAACCTCTTTGGCATGCATCTCGACAAGGCACATGCGCTGACTGGCGCCTGCCTGCTGCTCTTCATGGGCGCGATGGGTAAGTCGGCACAGTTCCTGCTGCACACTTGGCTCCCAGACGCGATGGAAGGCCCGACGCCAGTGTCGGCTCTCATCCATGCTGCAACCATGGTTACCGCGGGCGTCTTCCTCGTCGCTCGCATGTCGCCGCTGTTTGAGCTTTCGCCAGATGCGCTCGTCTTCGTAACGACGATCGGTGCGATCACAGCCTTCTTCGCGGCAACTGTTGGCCTCGTGCAGAACGACATCAAGCGCGTCATCGCTTACTCGACCTGCTCGCAGCTCGGCTACATGTTCGTTGCGCTCGGCGTCGGTGCTTATGGCGCCGCCATCTTCCACCTCTTCACGCACGCCTTCTTCAAGGCTCTGCTGTTCCTTGGCGCCGGCTCGGTGATCCACGCCGTCGATGGCGAGCAGGACATGCGATACATGGGTGGTCTGCGTAAGCACATCCCCGTGACCTTCTGGATGATGACGATCGGCACCCTGGCGCTGACCGGCGTCGGTATTCCGTTCACACCGATCGGTTTTGCCGGCTTCTTCTCGAAGGACGTGATCATCGAGGCGGCTTACGCGTCGCATTCGCCGGTCGCAGGCTTTGCCTTTACGCTGCTGGTCATCGCGGCCCTGTTCACGAGCTTCTATTCTTGGCGTCTGGCTTTCTTGACTTTCTTCGGCAAGCCGCGTGCGTCCCACGAAGTGATGCATCACGTTCACGAGTCGCCGCAGGTCATGCTGGTGCCGCTCTACCTGCTCGCTGCCGGCGCGGTTCTGGCCGGCGTCCTCTTCGAAGGCCGCTTCTACGGCGAGGAATATGCCGAGTTCTGGAAGGGTGCGATCTTCACCTCACAGCACAACGAACTGCTCGAAGAGTTCCATCACGTTCCGGCCTGGGTTGGCCTCAGCCCGTTCATCGCCATGCTCATTGGTTTCGTGACGGCCTGGTACATGTACATCAAGTCGCCGTCGACGCCGCGTGTGCTCGCGCAGCAGCATCGTGTGCTGTACCAGTTCCTCCTGAACAAGTGGTACTTCGACGAGCTCTACGACTTCCTCTTCGTCCGCTCAGCAAAGGCGCTCGGTCGGTTCCTGTGGAAGAAGGGTGATGTCGGCGTCATCGATACCTACGGCCCGAATGGCGTCGCTGCCCGCGTCGTCGATGTCACGAACCGCGTCGTGCGCTTACAGACCGGTTACCTCTATCACTACGCGTTCGCCATGCTGATCGGCGTTGCGGCGCTTGTTACTTGGATGATGCTCGGGAGTTCCTTCTGATGACCGATTGGCCCATTCTTTCAACGGTCACCTTCCTGCCGCTCGTCGGCGTGGTGCTCCTGCTGCTGATGAATGAAAATGGTCCGAGTGGCCGCCGCAACGTGCTCAACATCTCGTTGATCACGACGATCGTGACGTTTGTCCTTTCGCTCTTTCTCTGGATCGGTTTCGACAATGCGAACCCGGGCTTCCAGATGATCGAGAAGCATGGCTGGCTCGGCACCGGCATCAGCTATCACCTCGGCATTGACGGGATCTCGATGCTCTTCGTGATCCTGACGACCTTCCTCATGCCGTTCTGCGTACTGGCGAGCTGGCTCTCGATCGAAAAGCGCCTCAAGGACTACATGATTGCCTTCCTGATCCTGGAAGTGATGATGGTCGGCGTCTTCGTTTCGCTCGATATCGTTCTCTTCTACGTGTTCTTCGAAGCCGGCCTCATTCCGATGTTCCTCATCATCGGCGTTTGGGGCGGCAAGGATCGCGTCTACGCCAGCTACAAGTTCTTCCTCTACACGCTGCTCGGCTCCGTTCTGATGCTGCTCGCCATCATGGCGATGTACTGGCAGGCCGGCACGACGGATATCCCGGCGCTGCTCGCCTATAAGTTCCCGCCGCAGATGCAGACCTGGCTCTGGCTTGCCTTCTTCGCATCCTTCGCAGTCAAGATGCCGATGTGGCCTGTTCACACGTGGCTTCCCGATGCACACGTTCAAGCGCCGACCGCGGGCTCGGTCATCCTGGCAGGCGTGCTTCTGAAGCTCGGCGGCTATGGCCTGATCCGCTTCTCGCTCGGCATGTTCCCGGTTGCCTCCGAGTTCTTCGCGCCGCTCGTCTTCGCATTGTCGGTCATTGCCATCATCTACACCTCGCTGGTGGCGCTGATGCAGGACGACATGAAGAAGCTGATCGCCTATTCGTCGGTCGCCCACATGGGTTACGTGACAATGGGTATCTTTGCGGCCAACGCGCAGGGTCTGCAGGGCTCGATCTTCCAGATGCTATCGCACGGCATCGTCTCCGGCGCTCTCTTCCTTTGCGTCGGTGTGATCTACGACCGGACCCATACCCGCGAGATTGCGGCCTATGGCGGCCTGGTCAACAACATGCCAAAATACGCCGTCGCGATGATGGTCTTCACGATGGCGAACGTCGGCCTGCCGGGCACCTCGGGCTTCATCGGCGAATTCCTGACCCTGATTGGCGTCTTCCGCGTCAACACCTGGGTCGCACTCTTCGCCGCGACCGGCGTTATCCTCTCCGCCGCCTATGCACTCTGGCTCTATCGCCGGGTGATCTTCGGCGCGCTGGAAAAGGAAAGGCTGAAGGCGCTGCTCGACCTTTCTCCGCGTGAACAGTTGATACTTTATCCGCTGATCGCACTGACCATCTTCTTCGGCGTCTATCCGGCTCCGGTCTTCGATGTGACCGCTGCTTCGGTTGACCAGCTGATCCATAGCTATACGGCCGCAGTCCAGGCAGCGCAGGACGTTGCGCTGTCGATGAAATGATGACGGGACTTTTGGGACATGACCTCTGAAACTATTCTCGCAAGCCTGCATCTTTCCATTCCGGAGTTGATCCTCGCTGTCGGCGCCCTGGCGTTGCTAATGATCGGCGTCTTCTCGGGAGAGCGTTCGGGCCGTATGGTCAGCGTTCTCGCGATGATCGTGCTGGCTGCTGCCGCGCTCTGGCTGATTTTCGTTCCCAGCGAAGGCGTTGCCTATGGCGGCGTCTTCCTGTCGGACGGCTTCGGTCGCTTCATGAAGATCACGGCATTGGTTGGATCGATCTCGGCGCTCTTCATGTCGCTCGGCCTCGCCAAGGAAAACCAGCTCGATAAGTTCGAGTTTCCGGTACTGCTCGTGCTCTGCACGCTCGGTATTCTGCTGATGATTTCGGCCAACGATCTCATCTCGCTCTACCTCGGTCTTGAACTGCAATCGCTCGCGATCTACGTCGTTGCTGCGATCAATCGCGAGAGCGTCAAGTCCACGGAAGCCGGCCTGAAGTACTTCGTGCTCGGCGCGCTTTCCTCGGGCATGCTGCTGTACGGCATGTCGCTGGTTTATGGCTTCACCGGTCACACGCAGTTCGCTGATATCGCCCAGGCTCTGACCGTCGACGGTGCCCGCTCGCTTGGCCTCGTCTTCGGCCTCGTGTTCATCCTCGCCGGCATCGCCTTCAAGATTTCCGCAGTTCCGTTCCACATGTGGACGCCGGACGTTTATGAAGGTGCGCCGACCCCGGTCACGGCTTTCCTTGCCAGTGCCCCGAAAGTTGCCGCGATGGCGATGATGACCCGCATTGTGATCACCGCCTTCCAGCCGGTCCTGGCGGATTGGCAGCAGGTCGTGGTGTTCATTTCGATCGCTTCCATGCTGCTTGGTTCCTTTGCCGCAATCGGTCAGAAGAACATCAAGCGACTGATGGCCTATTCGTCGATCGGTCACATGGGCTACGCATTGGTTGGCCTTGCCGCGGGCAACCAGACCGGCGTTTCCGGCGTCATGCTCTACATGGTCATCTACATGGTGATGACGCTCGGCAGCTTCGCGATCATCATGTCGATGCGCCGCAAGGACGGGACGGTTGTCGAGGAGGTCAATGACTTGGCTGGCCTGTCGACCACCAATCCGTTCATGGCAACGGTGCTGACCATCCTCATGTTCTCGCTGGCCGGTATTCCTCCGCTCGCAGGCTTCTTCGCCAAGTACTTCGTGTTTGTCGCTGCAATCGAGGCCAAGCTCTATGCGCTTGCCATCATCGGCGTTCTGGCATCGGTCGTCGGCGCTTACTATTACCTGCGCGTCATCAAGCTGATGTGGTTTGATGAAGCCACGGGCGAGTTCGCTCGCGTCTCGGCGTCTCTTCGTCTTGTCTTTGGCCTGTCCGGCCTCTTCGTTCTCGCCTATGTCTTCATCGGCGGTCCGATCGGCGGTGCGGCCGAGCTTGCTGCTGCGACGCTCTTTTGATGAACTCTGAGGCACGGCGCCGGATATCGCTCGACGATTTCAGGCACGAGGCTCTGTCGGAGACATCGTCCACGAACAGCGAATGCCTTGCCCGTGCGCGGGCAGGGGACCGCGGTCTCCTTTGGATCACGGCGGAAAAGCAGACCGGCGGCCGCGGTCGCCGGGGACGGCCCTGGGTTTCGGAGCGGGGCAATCTCTACGCCTCGCTTCTTCTCGTCGATCCGGCTCCCATGGAGCGCCTCGGCTCGCTGCCGCTGGCAATCGCCGTCGCAGTGCATCAGGCTGTTCGCCATGTGCTGCCGCATACGGCCGAACCGCTGGAAGTGAAGTGGCCGAACGATATCCTGATCGGACGAAAGAAGACTTGTGGCATTCTCGTCGAGGGCGAAACCCTTCCGGACGGACGCCATGCGCTCGTCATTGGCATCGGTATCAACGTCGCATTCATGCCCGACAACCCGCTCTATCCGGTGACCTGCCTGCGCGAGCAAGGGAGCTCCGCTTCCCCTGAAGAGGTTTTCGCCCATCTCTTTGCGTCGATGGCGGAGGTCTTGGAGGCATGGGACCGCGGCCGTGGCGTGCGCGAAATCACCGAACGCTGGCGCCGAGTTGCCTGCGGCATTGGCGAAAAGATAACTGTGAACCTGCCGGACCGGTCGATTTCCGGCCACTTCGCCGGAATTGATGATAATGGCCTGTTGATGCTCGATACCGGCGCAGGCAGGATGATGACGATTGCCGCCGGCGATGTCTTCTTTGGTTGATTGGAAATAAGAATAATATGGCGAAGCAGGACGAACTGGTATTTCTGCCGTTGGGCGGCGTTGGCGAGATCGGAATGAATCTCGCCCTTTACGGCTACGGCCCGCCGGATCATCGCCAGTGGATCATGGTCGACTGCGGCGTCACCTTTCCTGGACCTGACTTGCCGGGTGTCGATCTTGTGTTGCCCGACATTCGATATCTCGCCAGCGAGCGCAAGAGCCTGAAGGCGATCTTCATCACCCACGCGCATGAGGACCACTATGGCGCGCTCGCCGATCTATGGCCAGGCCTCAACGTTCCAGTCTATGCCTCGGCCTTTACAGCAGGGCTTCTCGAGGCGAAGCGCAATTTTGAAAAGTCGGCCATCGGCGAGATCCCGGTGACGCTGTTCACGGCGGGCAACACCGTCAATGCGGGCCCTTTCAGCGTCGAGGGCGTGGCCGTCAACCATTCCATCCCCGAACCGATGTCGCTGGTGATCCGCACGCCCCTCGGCAATGTGATCCATACCGGCGACTGGAAGATCGATCATGAACCGTCGCTCGGTCCGTTGACAGACGAGACCCGTTTCCGCCAGCTCGGCGACGAAGGCGTTCTGGCGTTGATGTGCGATTCCACGAACGCTCTTCGGGATGGCGTATCGCCGTCGGAGAAGGACGTCTCCGAGAGCTTGCGCAAGATCATCGAGAATGCCGAAGGCCGTGTTGCGGTGACGACGTTCTCATCGAATGTCGGCCGTATTCGCACGGTAGCCGAGGCGGCCGAGGCTGAAGGCCGCGAAGTCCTTTTGCTTGGCAGTTCGCTCAAGCGCGTTGTCGACGTGTCTCGCGATATTGGTCTGATGGAAGGCATCAAGCCGTTTATTTCCGAGGAGGAGTACGGCTACATCCCGCGCGACAAGGTGGTGGTCATCCTGACCGGCAGCCAGGGTGAGCCACGCGCTGCCCTTGCCAAACTTTCGCGCGACGAGATGCGAAACGTGGCGCTTGCATCAGGCGACATCGTCGTATTTTCTTCCCGCGCCATTCCGGGCAACGAGAAGGCGATCCAGGATATCAAGAACGGCCTGATCGAGCAGGGCGTCCATGTCATCACCGACAACGAGGCCCTAGTTCACGTTTCCGGACATCCGCGCCGCAACGAGTTGCAGAAGATGTACGAGCTGACACGGCCGAAGATTGTCGTGCCGGTACACGGCGAGGCGACGCACCTGACGGCACACAAGGAACTCGCGGAGCAGTCTGGCATCTCGATCGTGCCGCGCGTGCGCAACGGCGACATTCTTCGTCTGGCGCCGGGACCAGTCGAGGTGATCGACGAGGCACCGCATGGCCGCATCTACAAGGACGGTTCGCTGATCGGCGATTTCGACGAGATGGGCATCGGCGAGCGCAAGAAGCTTTCCTATGTCGGCCATGTTGCCGTCAACGTCGTGATCGACAGCCGCTACGATATCGTTGGAGATCCGGACCTTGTTGCGATAGGTCTGCCTGTCTACGACGACGAGGGCGACGAGATGGAAGATACGCTCTACGATGCTGCTGTTGGCGCCATCGAAAGCATACCGCGGGCACGCCGGAAGGATCTCGACCTGCTGCAGGAGTCGGTTCGCCGTGCCATCCGTGCAGCAGCAAACCAGACCTGGGGCAAGAAGCCCGTGGTCACGGTGTTTGTTACGAAGGTGTAACGCATGCTCGGCCGGGTCAATCACGTTGCTATCGCTGTTCCCGATCTCGCGGCCGCAACCGCGGCATATCGGGACACACTTGGCGGATCCGTCTCGGCCCCGCAGGCTCTGCCGGAGCACGGCGTCACTGTTGTCTTCGTGGAACTGCCGAATACCAAAATTGAGCTTCTGCAGCCGTTGGGGGCGGACTCGCCGATTGCGGCTTTCCTGGATAAGAACCCGTCCGGCGGAATGCATCACATCTGCTACGAAGTCGGCGATATTCTCGCTGCTCGCGATCAGCTGATGCAGGCAGGCGCAAGAGTACTTGGCAATGGTCAGCCGAAGATTGGCGCGCACGGCAAGCCGGTGCTGTTCCTGCATCCGAAGGACTTTTTCGGCACTCTGATCGAACTGGAGCAGGTTTGAACAAGCCTGCGGCAGAGTGACACAAATCCGGTAAATGTCGGGAAGTGGTTCAAACCTGCTTTGTGTCGACCGACATTTCGGCCTATAAGCGCGACAATTGCGATAGTCGCAATGAGCTTAGCGGGACCATTTCGATGCTGCAGATATTTCTACAGGGCTTCGCCGTCTACTTTATCGTGTGGTGGATTACCCTCTTTGGCGTCCTCCCGATCGGCCTGCGCACGCAAGCGGAAGACAACGATATCGTATTGGGAACTGTTCACAGCGCGCCGACCCGATTCCGGCCGGTATTTGTCTTCTCGATGACGACGCTCATCTCCGCCGTCATCTATGCGTTGTGGTATATTGCTTCGAACTACTTCGGGTGGGGCTTCGACGCCCTGCCGCAGATCGGCCCTTCATTCTCAAACGTGTAAGAGCGTTTGCCCAGTTTTTGGGCGAACGCGGATTCTAGCTGTCACACGCGTGTCATGAAGTTGCGGCAAGGAGATGCCGCGACGGAATGAGGCCTTACGCTACGGTAGCGAATCTGCTGGAAAGCGGAATATGGCGGAAAAGAGCAAAAAAAAACAAGGCTGAAAGCCTTGTTTTAAGTATCGCGTGATCCTTATCCGTTGCCGGGGCTGCGACAAGCGCGCCTAAGATCTGATCCTCCCAAGACTTGACCGCGAAATCGGCAGGAATTTAGCTCCCTGCCTGTTTTGTGGGCTAAAGCTAGCTCAAAGAATGGGCTTTGTCATCAGGTTTTTTTGCATTTTTGCTACACTCGAGCAATTTTTTTCTGTTGATAAGAATTTCGTACAAACCATTATAATTCCGCCTTTTTCTTACTTTGTCTGCTTCGCACGTGCGAACTTGCTTTTACGGCAGTCCGCTTCAGCCCGTCGCGGGTTTCTTTCCTTTCGCGAAGCAGCTATGAACGCTGCCAATATTTGTGATCGCCTTCGATTCCGCGACATGCGGTATCTCAACAGCTCTGGAATTCACCATGCGCCTGTCTCGCTATTTCATGCCCATCCTGAAGGAAAACCCCAAGGAGGCGGAAATCGTCTCCCATCGGCTGATGTTGCGCGCCGGCATGATCCGGCAGCAGTCGCAGGGCATCTATTCCTGGTTGCCACTCGGCAAGCGCGTCCTTGACAAGGTCAACAACATCATCCGTGAGGAGCAGAACCGCGCCGGCGCGATCGAGCTGTCGATGCCGACGCTGCAGTCGGCCGAGCTCTGGCAGGAAAGCGGGCGCTACGACGCCTACGGCAAGGAAATGCTGCGCATCAAGGATCGCCAGGATCGCCCGATGCTGTATGGCCCGACCAACGAGGAAATGGTCACGGATATCTTCCGGTCCTACGTGAAGTCCTACAAGAGCTTGCCGCTCAACCTGTATCACATTCAGCTGAAGTTCCGCGACGAGATCCGTCCGCGCTTCGGCACCATGCGCTCGCGTGAATTCATGATGAAGGATGCTTATTCCTTCGATCTGACGCGCGAAGGCGCGGAGCACTCCTATAACAAGATGTTCACCGCCTATCTGCGCACGTTCGATCGCCTCGGCCTCCGCGCCATTCCGATGCGTGCCGATACCGGCCCGATCGGTGGCAATCTCAGCCATGAGTTCATCATTCTGGCCGACACCGGCGAGTCAGAGGTGTTCTGCCACAAGGATTTTGTGAACTTTGATATCCCGGCTCAAGATACCGACTTCGACAGCGTGGAGGGCCTGAAGGCAGTCTTCGACAAGTGGACGTCGCTTTATGCCGCCACGTCGGAGATGCATGACGAAGCCGCGTTCAACGCGGTTCCGGAAGACGATCGCCTCTCTGCGCGCGGCATTGAAGTGGGGCATATCTTCTACTTCGGCACGAAGTATTCCGAGCCGATGGGCGCGAAGGTGCAAGGTCCGGACGGCAAGGAACATACCGTCCACATGGGTTCCTACGGGATTGGCCCGACCCGCCTTGTTCCCGCCATCATCGAAGCATCGCATGACGAAAACGGAATCATCTGGCCGGCGTCCGTGGCGCCGTTCGATGCGGTCGTGATCAACATGAAGGCCGGTGATGCGGCGTGCGATGCGGCCTGCGAGAAGATCTATGCGGCGCTCTCAAATGCCGGCAAGGACGTCCTCTATGACGATACCGACGATCGCGCCGGGACGAAATTCGCGACCGCCGATCTGATCGGTGTTCCGCTGCAGATCATTGCCGGCCCGCGTGCGGTCGCGAGCGGCGAAGTCGAAGTGAAGGACCGCAAGACAGGCGCCCGCGAAACGATGACCATCGACGCGGCGATCAATAAGCTCTTGGGCTGAGAAGGGCGGGTGGCAGGATGGCAGATGCAGCGGTGAGCCAGCGGCAGGGTTCCAGATCCGGCTCGGCGCCGGCCAGCCGGCCATTTTCCGCCTTCGAACGGCTTGTGGCGTGGCGCTATCTGCGCGCCCGCCGCAAGGAGGCGTTCATTTCGGTGATCGCCGGCTTCTCTTTCATCGGAATTATGCTTGGTGTTGCCACGCTCATCATCGTCATGGCTGTGATGAATGGATTTCGCACGGAGCTGATCTCCCGCATTCTTGGCATCAACGGCCACATGATCGTTCAGCCCGTTGATACGCCGTTCAACGACTATCCGGCGCTGACCGATCGGCTTGGCGCCGTGCCGGGCGTCAAGCTGGCCCTGCCGCTCGTGGAAGGGCAGACGTTGGCTTCCGGGCAGGGCGGTGCCGGTACGGGCGCGCTGGTACGCGGTATCCGGCCTGAAGACCTGGACAAGGTGAAGACGGTCTCGGGCAACATCAAGTCCGGCGATCTTGTCGGCTTTGCCGCTGGGCAAGGTGTCCTGATCGGCTCGGGCATGGCTACACAACTCGGCCTCCAGGCCGGTGACACCATCACGTTGATATCGCCGGAGGGCGACGTCACGCCGATGGGCGTCAACCCACGGGTCAAATCCTACAAGGTTTCCGGCATTTTCGAGATCGGCATGTCGGAGTACGACGCGACGATCATCTATATGCCGCTCGAGGAAGCACAGCTTTACTTCAACGCCGAGGGGCTGGTTCAATCCATTGAGCTCTTCGTCGACAATCCCGACGACATCGACAACATGCGGCCGAAGGTCGAAGCCGCAGCAGGCCGCCAGATCGCGATCACCGACTGGCGGCAACGCAATCAGACCTTCTTCTCCGCCCTGGAAGTCGAGCGGAACGTCATGTTCATGATCCTGACGCTCATCGTTCTCGTCGCGGCGCTTAACATCATTTCCGGCCTGATCATGCTGGTGAAGGACAAGGGCAGCGATATCGCCATCCTGCGCACGATGGGCGCAAGCTCCGGCGCAATCATGCGCATCTTCTTCATGACGGGCGCGGCAATCGGCGTCGTTGGCACGCTGGCCGGCGTCCTTCTCGGCGTCATTGTCTGTATCAACATCGAGAAGATCCGCGAGTTTTTCTCCTGGGTTTCCGGGACGGTGCTGTTCGATCCTCAGCTCTATTTCCTCAGCCAACTGCCGGCAGAAATGAGCCTTAGAGAGACACTCTCGGTCGTCATCATGGCCCTGACGCTGTCCTTCCTCGCCACCATCTTCCCGGCGTGGCGGGCCTCCAAGCTCGATCCCGTGCAGGCCCTGCGCTACGAATAAGGAATGCTATTTTTATGAAGCGGACTACCGTTCTCAAGCTTTCCGGCGTCGAGCGCCACTACGGCCAGGGTGAGACGCTGCTCTCGATCCTGAAGGGTGTGGACTTCACGTTGAACAGCGGTGAAATTGTCGCCCTTGTCGCGCCGTCGGGCACGGGTAAATCGACGCTGCTGCATGTTGCCGGCCTTCTCGAGCATCCCGATGGGGGAGAGGTGACAATCAACGGCCACGCCTGTGACGGTTTGCCGGACGACAAGCGCACGGCGATCCGTCGCAATGAGATCGGTTTCGTCTATCAGTTCCATCACCTGCTGCCGGAATTCTCCGCGATCGAGAATATCATGATGCCGCAGATGATCGCCGGGCTGCCGCGCAAGGAAGCGAAGGAGCGCGCTGGCCAGTTGCTCGACTACATGCGAATCGGTCATCGCGGTGCGCATCGTCCAGGGGAACTTTCCGGTGGCGAGCAACAGCGTGTGGCGATTGCCCGCGCCGTCGCCAATGCGCCAAGCCTGCTTTTGGCGGACGAGCCTACGGGCAACCTTGATCCTGAAACCGCGAGCTACGTCTTTGACGCGCTCGAAGCGCTGGTCCGTCAATCCGGCCTGGCGGCGCTGATCGCGACCCACAATCACGAACTCGCCGGCCGCATGGACCGGCGCGTCACAATCGCCGACGGCAAGGTCGTGGATTTCTGATCACGGGTGGATGAGGCCGCCACGGTAGTCCAGTTCGTAGGCCCTGCGTTCGTTCACGACGATTACCTCGCGGCCGCTGAAATGGCTGCAGTCGCCCATGCTTTGATCGGCATAGAAACCGAAGGCATGATCGAATTCCATACCGCCGAGAAAGCGTCGATACTCGCCATACATTTTTGACAGCGCAGCCTTGATGACAGTCCCCGCCCGTTCTCCGTCGATCAGCGAATGCTCGACGATGCGGCCGAAGTAGTTCATTGCCCAGATCGGTTCGCTGTCCAGCCAGACCACTTCCTGCCCGGCGAAATCGGTGCCGCCGAAATAACTGTCGAGATAGCGCCATGGGCCGCGCTGATAACCGATGTCATGCGATCCTGTTCGGCACGCGGGCGCGGGACTTCCGCCGCCGACATAGGAATTGGCCTTTGCCTCGACGATGAAGCTATTCAGTGCGGCGATATCCATATCTTTGTTCTCCAGCTCGGCAGCCTCTCAATAACCGTGCCAATTGTAAAGAACAGAATAAGAACAAAGACTATTGCCCACAGATCGCTTGCCCTGTGTCGTCATTCCATTGGACGATTGGGATGACGCGCGGCTCGGCCTTGATGTCTTTGCCATTCTTCTGCAGCTTGCCGGTCAATGCATTGTAGTCGCAGGTACCGCCGGCGTTGGGGTCGAGCGTGTCATAGTGATTGTAGGTGTAACCGGCGACAACGAACTGTTTGTTGCGATAAGCCACTGTCAGCGTCTGGTCCCAGCGGTCGCGCCCGATGGCGCTGTTCTGCGAATGTATTGCGATCGAGGACTTGCCGACGGCTTTCAACGAGGGTTCCTGACCGAAGACGCCGTCAGCGCTGGTGCTGCCCCAAATCTTGTTTGGCGCGCTCATGGAAAGTCGCAGCAGCTCGTGGTCGCTATCACGAAGATAGATGTAGATTCCGATTTGATCGTCGCTGGCGCTATCTTCAGGTGCAACCAGCAGTGCGAGATCCGCACTCCCGTCGCCATCCCAATCACCTGTCGCCGCGTCGATGATACGCGCGGGGTCGATCTGCTCGGCTCGAGCGGTAAACGCTGTCGATAGAACCAATCCCGCAATTAATACAAACTTAAACATGCTTTTCTCCCATCGCCATACGGCCAGCAGAGCGGAAAAGAATCCTGTTGACAATAGAACAATAGCGGAACAAATTGAAAACATAAGAGAACAGGAGAGCCAAATGACTGACTTGATCCGTGATATCGCAGCATTCACCTCCATCGCAATGTTCGTTGCCAGCTTCTCGCTGATCTGCATGGCAATGTAAGAATTTCGGGGACCGCATGGCTGTCATGCGGTCCGAACGCAACCCTTGTCTGGACATCGACCCCCCGATGCTGAGAATAGACCTGATTTGATTCAGGTGATCGGAAGGCATGTCATGGCGGGTGCGGAGAAAGACGCGGCAAGCGGTTTCATCGGCGGTACGCCGGGCTTCGTTCACCTTCGTGTCCACTCGGCTTATTCGCTCCTCGAAGGGGCACTGCCGCTCAAGAAGATCCTCTATAAGGCGTCGGGCGATAGCCAGCCGGCCATCGCGATCACTGACACCAACAATCTGTTTGTCGCCCTCGAGTTTTCACAGAAGGCCATGGACGAGGGCCTGCAGCCGATCATTGGCTGTCAGGTCTCGATCGACATGGAAGATGGTCTTGAGACGGAACGGCGCGGCGGCCAGCAGGTGCTCGTCAAGCTGCCGTCGCTGGTCCTCTTGGCGGCGACTGATGCTGGTTACGAGCGGCTGGTGGATCTGGTCAGCCGCGCCTATCTCGGCGGCGAGGGCAATGGTCAATCGAGCCACATTCGCGCCTCTTGGCTCGACGAGATCGGAACGGAAGGCCTGATAGCTCTGACCGGTGCCTTGACGGGACCGATCGACATGGCGCTCAAGGACGGACATGCAGCTCAAGCGGAGGCACGCCTTCTGCTGCTGAAGCGTCATTTCGGCGACCGGCTTTACGTCGAGTTGCAGCGGCACGGCACCTATGACAAGCGCCATGAGCAGAAGGTGATCGGCCTTGCTTATGAGCACGATTTGCCGCTGGTCGCCACCAATGAAGCCTTTTTCCCGACCCGTGACGATTATGATGCGCATGACGCCCTGATGGCCGTTGCCCACAACGCGATCGTTTCCGACGATACGCGGTTCCGTCTAACGCCTGATCACTACCTGAAAAGCCGCGCCGAAATGGCGAAGCTTTTTGCCGATCTACCGGAAGCGCTGGAAAATACTATCGAGATCGCGCGGCGCTGCTCCTTCATCCTCAAGACGCGCAAGCCGATCCTGCCCCGCTTCACCGGCGCCACGGCCGACCCTGAGGAAGCGGAGCGCGAAGAGGCGCTCGAACTGCGCCGGCAGGCGGAGGAGGGACTGGATAGTCGCCTTGCCACGCTCGGCATGTCGCACGGCTACGAGGAGAAAGACTACCGCGAGCGGCTGGAGTTTGAACTCAGCGTTATCGAACGCATGAAGTTCCCGGGCTACTTCCTGATCGTTTCGGACTTCATCAAATGGGCAAAGCAGCATGATATTCCCGTTGGCCCGGGTCGCGGTTCGGGTGCGGGCTCGCTGGTCGCTTATGCGCTGACGATCACCGACGTCGATCCGCTGCGTTTCTCGCTGCTCTTCGAACGCTTCCTCAACCCGGAACGCGTCTCGATGCCGGACTTCGACATCGACTTCTGCCAGGATCGCCGAGAAGAGGTGATCCGCTACGTGCAGCGCAAATACGGCCGCGAGCAGGTGGCGCAGATCATCACCTTTGGGTCGCTACAGGCGCGCGCGGCACTGCGCGACGTCGGCCGTGTGCTGGAAATGCCCTACGGCCAGGTCGACAAGATATGCAAGCTGGTTCCCAACAACCCTGCCAACCCGACGCCGCTGTCGAAGGCGATCGAGGAGGAGCCGAAGCTGCAGGAGGAGGCCGACAAGGAGCCTGTCGTCGCGCGCCTGCTCGATATTGCCCAGAAGATCGAGGGCTTGTACCGCCACGCCTCCACCCATGCTGCCGGTATCGTCATCGGCGACCGACCACTGTCGAAGCTGGTGCCGATGTATCGCGATCCGCGCTCCGACATGCCGGTCACCCAGTTCAATATGAAATGGGTCGAGCAGGCTGGCCTCGTCAAGTTCGACTTCCTCGGTCTGAAGACGCTGACGGTGTTGAAGGTCGCCGTCGATTTCGTCGCCAAGCGCGGCATCAAGGTGGACCTCGCTTCGATCCCGCTCGACGACAAGAAGACCTACGAGATGCTTTCGCGTGGCGAAACCGTCGGCGTGTTCCAGGTCGAAAGTGCGGGTATGCGCAAGGCGCTGATCGGCATGAAGCCGGACTGCATTGAGGACATCATCGCGCTCGTGGCCCTTTATCGTCCGGGTCCGATGGAGAATATTCCGACCTACAATGCCCGCAAGCACGGCGAGGAAGAAATCGAGTCGATCCATCCGACGATCGACCATCTGCTGAAGGAAACGCAGGGGGTTATCGTCTACCAGGAGCAGGTGATGCAGATCGCCCAGGTCCTGTCGGGCTATTCGCTCGGCGAAGCCGACCTTCTGCGTCGCGCCATGGGTAAAAAGATCAAGGCGGAGATGGACCAGCAGCGCGAGCGCTTCGTCGATGGCGCCATCAAGAACGGTGTGTCTAAGCCGCAGGCCGACAACATCTTCGAGCTGCTCGCCAAGTTCGCGAACTACGGCTTCAACAAGTCGCACGCCGCCGCGTACGCGATTGTCTCCTATCAGACCGCCTACATGAAGGCGCATTATCCGGTCGAGTTCCTTGCCGCGTCGATGACACTCGATATGTCGAACACCGAGAAGGTGAACGACTTCCGCCAGGACGCCAAGCGCCTCGACATTGAGGTGATCCCACCCTCGGTGCAGACCTCGTTCCGCCACTTCGAAACCGGTGACGACAGGATCTACTATGCGCTGGCGGCGCTGAAGGGAGTCGGCGAATCAGCCGTCGACCACATCGTGGAGGTCCGGGGCGGCACCCCATTTGCAAGCCTTGAGGATTTCTGCCTGCGCATCGATCCGCGCCAGGTGAACCGGCGTGTGCTGGAAAGCCTGATCTTTGCCGGTGCTTTCGATTGCTTCGGGCTCGATCGGGCGCAACTCGCAGGCGGTCTCGATCGGATCATGGGCTATGCGCAGCGTGCGCAGGAAAACAAGCTGAGCGGCCAGTCGGACATCTTCGGCAGCGCGCTGTCGTCTGGCCCGGAGAAAATCTCGCTACCGCAGTTTTCGCCATGGCTGGCCTCCGAGAAGCTGCTCAAGGAGTTTCAGGTCCTTGGCTTCTACCTGACGGCACATCCGCTCGACAGCTACCAGAACATTCTGCAGAAGATGCGGGTCCAGACCTTCGCCGAGTTTTCGGCCGCGGTGAAGCAGGGCGCGAGTAACGGCCGCCTTGCAGGGACGGTCATCTCCAAGCAGGAGCGCAAGACCAGGACCGGCAACAAGATGGGCATCATCGTGTTTTCGGATTCCTCGGGTCAGTTCGAAGCCGTGCTGTTTTCCGAAATGCTGAACCAGTATCGTGATGTGCTGGAATCCGGAAAGTCCTTCGTTATCACCGCGACGGGGGAGGAGCGGCCTGAAGGCGTTGGCCTTCGCCTGCAGACCATCCAGTCGCTTGAAGAGAAATCACTACAAATGCAGAAGGCCCTACGCGTCTACGTGCGGG
Source organism: Rhizobium sp. R711 (assembly GCF_002211365.1). Taxonomy (GTDB): domain Bacteria; phylum Pseudomonadota; class Alphaproteobacteria; order Rhizobiales; family Rhizobiaceae; genus Rhizobium. The sequence goes on from NZ_LOKZ01000003.1 coordinate 190,926, forward strand.
ATTCAGGGCCGCTTCGGGCGGTTGCGGCGCACCTGAATGCGAAGGGCGATGGCTTGGTCTCCTTCATCGTGATCAAGGAGGAAGGCAAGCGCGAGGTGGAGGTCGAGCTTCCGCAGAAATATCGCATCACGCCTGAGATTGCCGCAGCCCTTCGTGCAGCCCCGGGCGTCATCGACGTCGAGCTGGTCTGATCTCAGCCTTTCGTAAGGGTAATGAAGTCCGTTCCTTCGCCGGTCTCGATTCCGAGGCCGGTGTCGGAGATTGTCAGTGTCGAGCCCGTGGTCAACATGGTGTCGATCTTGCGCCGTGTCTCCTCGGGAATATCGATACGGCTCAAGGCGTTGGCGATCGGTGTGCCTGATATGATCGAGCTTTCGAGGCTGCTGATGCCGAGCCGGGTCATGGTTGCGCGCGAGAGTGTGCTGGGGAGCGTTGCCCCCATCCAGTCCGCCGAGCCGGTTTCGAAATCGACGTTGTGGACAAAGAAGAAGTGCGTGCCGAGGGCAAGTCCAGGGTTCTCAATCGAGATCGGCGCCTCAAGAATCGGCTCAAAACCCTGGCGGATCAGGATAACGCCATTCGGTGGCGTTCCCTTGCCGGCCGCGGCATAGACTGCCCTGATGAGTGCGTCACTCGTTGGTGACTTTTCTGCCGCGGGCTCCACCGGATACCTCAGTTTGAAGTCGCTGATTGCCTGCAGCGTTGCCGACCCGAGGAAACCATCGGGTTCACCTGCGGCAAAGCCAAGCTCATTCAGGTAGGTCTGAAGGTCGATGACCTCCTCTCGGAGACTGCGGCGCGTTATGAGAATGCGGATCGGCGTGTCGTTTGTCGGCCCCGTTGCCGCCGGCGTATCAGGAGATGGTAGTGCGACTTCGTTCATGGCGACCTGAACGGGCGCTTGCCCGATTGCCGGCCTCAGCGAAGCGTCGGAAAGCAGTGCTGGAGGTTCCGGCACGTCCGGCCGGAAGAGCATCGGGTGATCGATCGGTTCGGGCGTGAGTTCGGCGTCGGTTATGACAACGGGAACGCCCATCGTCGTCATCTTGTAGAGCTGCTTGGCGAAGGCTGCCGGCATGCGGACGCAGCCGTGTGATGCAGGGTAGCGCGGTACGGAATTGGACTCGTGAAGCGCGATGCCGGACCAGGTCAGCCTCTGCATGAAGGGCATCGGCGCAGCCGAATAGATATTGGACTCGTGATATTTCTGCTTCTCGATGACCGAGAAGATGCCACTCGGCGTGCTATGGCCAGGTTTCCCCGTCGACACCTTCGAGGTCGCCACGACCTCGGTGCCATTATAGAGCGTAAGCGACTGCGCATCCTTCGATACGAAGATCTGCAGCGTGCGTGAATCCGCGGCAACCGCCGGGTACACGAGCGCGGTGGCCGACAGCAAGCCGAGGCCTAAAACGAGACGCGACAACATATGACTCAACCGATACGCAATACTTGAAGCACCAGCCTAGCCGCCGAAGCTTAAGGAAAACTTGAAATAACGGAGGTTGAAGCAGGCTCACATACTAGTGATCGCGCTTGCCGCCAAAGGTGTATCCGGTCTGGACGGTGCCTTTTCCGAACTTGTCGCGAAGCTTGTCCATTGCAGCTTCGGCGGCTGCCCTGCGGCCCGATTGTACGTCGATAAGGTCGGGCGGATCAGCGCGCGCGGGATCGCAAAGATCAGTCACGCCGATCCCGATCAGCCGAAACTTCGTACCGTCCGTCTCCTTCTCCAGGAGTTCCAGCCCCGTACGGAATATCCGGTCGGCAAGCTGGGTCGGGTCTTCGAGCTTGCGATTGCGGGTGCGCAACTTGAAGTCCGCCGTCTTCATTTTCAGAACTACCGTCCGACCAGCGATATCGTGCTTCTTCAGCCGCCAGGAAACTTTTTCCGAAAGGGTGCGGAGAATCGGAACGAGTTCGTCATAGCGGGAAATATCATCGAAGAAGGTCGTTTCGGACGAAACGCTTTTTGCTGCGTCGTTCAAATGGACCTCGCGGTCGTCGATGCCGCGCGCGAGGCGTGCAAGCCGCTGCCCCATGCTGCCGTATCGGCGCATGAGGTCGCTTTCCTCCATTGTCTGCAATTGGCCGATCGTTCGGATGCCGTCTGCCTCGAGCGTTGCAGCAAACGCCTTGCCGACACCCCAGATCGTCGTCACCGGTCGCGGCGCAAGGAAGGAAACGGCCTCCTCCCGACCGATGACAGAGAAGCCTCTCGGCTTCTGCAGGTCGGACGCGACCTTGGCGAGAAATTTGCAGTAGGAAAGGCCGACGGAGATGGTGATGCCGATCTCCTTCTCGATCCGCTGAACGAACTTGGCGAGCGTGCGCGCCGGCGGATCGTGATGCAGCCGCTCGGTTCCACCAAGCTCCAGGAACGCCTCGTCGATGGAAAGCGGCTGAACCAACGGCGTCAGCTCCTCCATCAACGTGCGGACCTCCCGTCCGACCTTGATGTATTTTTCCATGTCGGGCCTGATGACGACCGCCTGCGGGCAGGCCTCCAGAGCCTTGAACATCGGCATTGCCGAGCGAACGCCATGGATGCGCGCGATATAGCAAGCGGTCGAGACCACCCCACGCTTTCCGCCACCGATGATAACGGGCTTGTCGGCGAGTTCCGGATTGTCACGCTTCTCGATCGCTGCATAGAAGGCGTCACAATCGATGTGCGCCAGGGTCAGCTCGTAGAGCTCCTTATGCCGCACAACACGAGGACTTCCGCACGCAGCGCAACGGCGCGTTTCAGCTTTCTGCTCGGCAAGGCAGTCGCGACAGAAGCCGGGTGTCTTGGCGTAGGCAGGTGTCATGGCAAGAACAAAGATTGAACATTGCAACATTAGCCTCTAAGCTTTTGAGACTCAAGACAGGCTGGGAGGTTTGCATTGGATATCGATCTCCGTTTCGAGCCGGTGACCGCAGACCGCTGGAGTGACTTCGAGCGGCTTTTCGGTCCCCGAGGAGCCTTTTATGATTGCTGGTGTGTTGCGCTTCGCTTGCCTCATGCCGTCCGCACGAAGATGGAGCCGGATGAGCGAAAATCGCACATGCTCGGTCGGATCGCCGTTGGGCCGCCGCCTGGCATCCTGGCCTATGCCGCCGATGACGAGCCGGTCGCCTGGGTTCAGGTCGGGCCACGGTACGACGTGCCGCAATTCAATTCGCCGCGAACCGTGTCCCGGCCAGTGAAAGACGAGGATGCGCACGATCCGTCATTCTGGGCCGTGAGTTGTTTCTTCCTGACGTCTCGTTTGCGGGGGCAGGGGCTCAGCCATCGTCTGCTCGCGGGTGCGGTCGACCATGCGCGGCGCCACGGTGCCCGCTACATCGAGGGCTGTCCGATTGACCACGTCAAGCAATCGAAGTCGGTGACGCTCTGTACCGGATCGACCGCGATTTTCGATGCGGCTGGATTTGAAACCGTGGCAAAGAGAAAGGATGGTCGGCCGCTCATGCGGCTGGATTTGCGCTCGTAAGAACATCCGCCGCGAAATGTGCCCTTAGCAGCTCAGCGGCATGGTCCCAACCAGTAGCCGCGACGATGTTGCCAACTGGCGGTGGTGCGAATGGCTTGAAATCGGCATTGGCCATCATGCTCAGGAGCAGGCAGTCGGGCACATGATCGGCAACGGAAAGGAGATTGCGTTGCATATCATCGATGAAGGCGACCGGGAGGCTTCGGCGATCATGGAGCCTCGCAACGACCGGTCCTTTGGCCTCTTCCGTGGCGATCAGGTCGAAGGAGAGGTGAAGCTGGTTGAGAAATTCGCGCCGGATGCCATGGTGCCGAGGTGGCATCGCGGTCAGGAAGACGATGTCGGCGTCGGCCGAAAGCGACTGCAGTGTTTCGACGGCCTTTTCCGCTGGCTTCTGCCAGATGTGCTGGTTCGCGAAGAATATTTCCTCAAACGAATCGACCGCCGCTTTATCCAACTCGCTGCCATCGAGCAGAGAGACGATGTTGCCATAGAGGCGGAACGACCGTGGCAGGAGGTCATAGCTGTGCGAGCGCAGGAAAGCCGTAAACGGAGTGAGAAACTCGAGAACCACTTCATCGATGTCGCAGACGACCAAGGGCCGGTCGCGGAGGCGCACCTGGCTAACGTTGGTAGCAATATTCATGCTCAATATTCTCCCGACCCAAGTCCCGGTGGCGAAAAGTGCAGCCATGCCGCATTCAAAGCGTCGGGCGCGGTGCCGGTCGCCTGGCAAAAGGCCATCGCCGTCGGCTCATGCTGCATGATGAAATCCATCATGCCCGAAAGAAACCCGGGATCGTTGATCGCGTGGCGGACCTGTGTGGGCTCGACGCCGGTCAATGCAAGGAAGCGGCTGAACAAATCCGGTTCGTTGGCAAGCCAGGCAAGAACGGCGATCGCGGTCTGCTGCGGATCGGCTGCGAGTTGTTTCGAAGTCTTGAAGTTGCTTTGCATTTCTCTGGGTAAGTTACCTATTTTTCAACCAAATACCGATAGTGTGCAGCCATCGGTTCTATGGAACCATGCCATCGCAGAAGTCTTCTTCATGCGGGGAAGCGGTACCAGAACGGACGTAGGACGCGTGTCATGCCCAAGCAGGTGATGATTGTAGAAGATAACGAGCTCAACATGAAGCTCTTTCGCGACCTCATCGAGGCGTCTGGCTACACGACAATCCAGACCCGAAACGGCATGGAAGCGCTCGATCTCGCGCGTAAATACCGGCCCGATCTGATTCTGATGGACATTCAGCTCCCCGAAGTTTCTGGTCTCGAGGTCACCAAATGGCTGAAGGAAGACGATGACCTGCACGTCATTCCTGTTATCGCCGTTACGGCATTTGCCATGAAGGGGGACGAGGAACGCATCCGCCAGGGCGGTTGCGAGGCCTATGTCTCCAAACCCATTTCAGTTCCCAAATTCATTGAGACGATCAAGACCTATCTGGGCGATGCCTGACGCATCGGAAAGAAGCCTATGACTGCGCGCATTCTGGTGGTTGATGACATTCCGGCCAACGTCAAGTTGCTTGAGGCGCGGCTGGTGGCCGAGTATTTCGACGTATTGACCGCGAGCGACGGCTATCAAGCGCTGGCAACATGCGAGCGCAACCAGGTCGATCTTGTCCTTCTCGATATCATGATGCCGGGGATGGACGGTTTCGAGGTGTGCGAGCGCCTGAAGGCCAATCCCAAGACCTCGCACATACCCGTCGTCATGGTGACGGCGTTGGATCAGTCGTCCGACCGAGTCCGTGGCCTGAAGGCTGGCGCCGATGACTTTCTCACCAAGCCGGTCAATGACCTTCAGCTGATTTCGCGGGTTAAGAGCCTCTTGCGGCTGAAGACGCTCAGCGACGAATTGCGCATTCGCGCGGAAACCGCCCATACAATGGGGATCGATGAGCTTCTGCGCTCGAGCGAGGGCCGGGGCGACGAATCAGGCCAGGTGCTGCTGGTCGATGGGCGTGCCAGTTCCCAGGAACGCATCATCAAGGCGCTGAAACCCGTCGCCGATGTCTCCGCAATCTCCGATCCGCAGGCGGCTATCTTCGAGGCTTCGGAAAGTCCGTTTGAACTGGTCATCGTCAACGCCAATTTCGACGGCTACGATCCGCTGCGCCTGTGCTCACAGCTTCGTTCGCTGGAGCGCACGCGTTTTCTGCCGATCCTGATTATCACCGAGCAGGGCGACGATGACATGGTGATCCGGGCGCTCGAGCTCGGCGTCAACGACTATATCGTTCGGCCGGTTGATCCCAACGAACTTGTGGCACGTAGCCTCACCCAGATGCGCCGCAAGCGCTACAACGATCGCCTGCGCGCGAGTGTCAAGCAGACAATCGAGCTTGCCGTCACGGATCCGCTGACCGGGCTCAGCAACCGCCGCTACCTGGATAATCACCTGAGCACTCTGTTCAATCGCTCGATGGCGCGCGGGCGTCCGCTATCTGTGCTGATTACAGATATCGATCGGTTTAAGCAGGTCAACGACACCTATGGGCATGACGCCGGGGATGACGTACTGCGGGAGTTCGCGAACCGCATTCGCTCCACCGTCCGCGGCGCCGATCTTGCGTGCCGCTACGGCGGTGAGGAATTCGTGGTGGTGATGCCCGACACCTCGCCCGAGGTGGCCGCGACCGTCGCGGAGCGATTGCGTTCTGTGGTCGAAACGACACCGTTCCAGCTGAAGTCATCGGGGCAGGAGTTGAGCGTGACTGCCTCCTTCGGCATATCGTCGCGGATCTCATCGGTCATCACGCCGGGGCAGCTGATGAAGCAGGCGGATCTGGCACTCTACGAGGCAAAAACGGGCGGTCGAAATCGGGTTGTTGCCGCCGCCTGAGCGGGCCTTTTAGTCCGGTTTTCGCGTCATCCACAGCTATGCGGCGAGGTGCTGGAATCAAGTAGTTCGAGTAGAAAGCCGGCCAGTCGATTGCATTCCAGCTTGCTCGAAATCTATCGCTCTAAGCAATTGTCGGCGCAGGTGCGCGATAAATGTGATCATGCGTCAGGTTTAGCCGGCATTCGGCTATGTGCAGGTAATGTTCAAGTCCTGGTCTGTAGCGTCAGCAACTAACACTATTGGTCTATATTGTGGCGTTCCTTGCCAACTTTGGCGCTATTCTTGCTGTCAGGACCGAATCGAAGGTCTAGAAATTGTCCTAAAGCGGTACTTTTAACCATAGAATCAACCTCGGAAATCTAACCATTAAGAATTTGTTGATTTTCTTTCATTTTCGAGCAAATTATCGGACCATAAGAGATAAGCACTCCCTGTGAGGAGTCCGAGATACCCCATGATGCTCAGGTCCGCCGCATCTCCTGGGTCGTGGGGTCGGTCGGCTGGTTTGCAACATTAAGCGGTTCCTCGTGCCGCGTTGCTTGCCGGTCGACCCCCTTTCAAGAAAACGCCGTCCTTTCCGCATTTCCGGGAGGACGGCGATTCTGTTTTTGGGCATTGAAACCAGCGGTAAAGCCGGCAAACAAAAAGGCGCGCAGCCGGTGGGCGCGCGCCTTTTTGAAAAACATCAGATCAAGCGATTACTTGATCTTGGTTTCCTTAAACTCGACGTGCTTCTTAGCAATCGGGTCGTACTTGGTCTTCGTCATCTTGTCGGTCATCGTACGGCTGTTCTTCGTCGTGACGTAGAAGAAACCGGTGTCGGCCGTCGACAGCAGCTTGATCTTGATTGTGGTAGCCTTGGCCATGGTCGTCCTGCCTTTAATAAAATGAAAGCCGTGGCAGGCCGGATAGGCTCCACGGCAAATTCTGGCGCGAAACTACGAATCCCGCCCGAAAAGTCAAGCCCGCTTTCGGAGGAAAAGCAGCCTCACGGCGGAAAGCAGGGCATAAAGCCCGAAGAATCCCGCGATAGCCCAGGCAAAACCGTTATTGCCGGCAACGTCGATGGCTGCGCCGATCACCTGCGGCCCGGCCACCGTGCCAACGGCGTAACAGAATACAAAGGCCGCGTTGGCTGCCGCAAGATCGGAACCTGTCAGGCGTGAACCCAGGTGGCTGAGACCCACGGTATAGAGGCCTGCGACGCACCCGCCCCAGAAGAGCAGCACGGTGGCCATCAGGATCCAGCTGTGCACGAGGACGGGCAGCATCAGCGCGCCGATCAGGCCCATGAAGGCCATCGCGGCCAGCAGCGGGCGCTTGTCCCTCATGCGGTCCGAAAGCAGGCCGACCGGAATCTGGAAGATCACGTTGCCGATTCCCATAACCGTCAGCAGCAGGGCGGCCTGCGCTTCGGTAAAGGAGGCGCGCACGGCATAGATCGGGAACAGCGCGAGGCCGCCGGCCTCAACGGCACCGAAGATAAAGACAGCAGCGGTTGCGGTTGGCACGAGGAAGACATAGCGCATGAAATGCAACTCCGGCTTCTCTTCGAGAACCGGGCTTTCGTACCGCGCGATATAGATCGGAATGGCGGCCAATAGAACGGCGCCAGCGCCGACCGCAAAGGGCAGCACGCCATCACTGCCGAGAATCGAAAAGAGCAGTGGCCCGCCTGCGAACCCGAGCGACAGCACGGTCGCATAGATACCAAGGACGAACCCACGCTTCGACGGCGGCGAGGCGGCGTTGATCCAGAATTCCGACAGGATAAACAGCGTCGTTGTCGCGCCGTGAAAGGCGAAACGCAGCGGAAACCACATCCAGAAATCCTGGGCGTAGTAGAAGCCGAGTGCGCTGATCGCTGAAATCACGACAGCCCAGATCATGGTCGGGGCGACACCGTATTTGTGCGCGAGCTTCGTGGTGATGGGCGCAGCCGCCATCGCGGCAACACCGGCCATTGCCGTGTTTAGTCCAATAAGCGTTGAGGGAATGCCGCGTTTTTCGAGAATGATGCTGAGGAGCGGAAGTCCGAGACCGATTGCTATGCCGACGGCTGAGATGGACGAGACGGCTGCCACCAGCGAAGGCCAATGAATTTCTTCGACATCGCCTGGTGTGGTGCCGTTTCGCGGCTGAGACATATACGCATCCTTAGAGACCTGCTGCACAGAATCGCTCACCGCGAAGCACCATAGGAAGGCACAGTCATGCCAAATCCAAGTGACGGCTGTGCTTTACAAGATGAAATGCGCTGGCGGCAATAACCTGGATGATCTTGAATGGGTATCGTCAAAGAACCTTACCGAATAAGCATGAGATTTCGCCCCGCGGAGCCGCAGCACCGTTGGGCGTGCCACTACACGTCAATTGTGTCGTGAAGGTGAAGGGGCAGGGCGGGCACGCCTAGCGTTTGCGGCCCGGTATCTCGTAGGCGTCGTGATCGTCGGTGTGACCACCGAAGCCGTGCATCTTCAATGCCCATTGCAAGCCGATGACGCCGCCTTTGATCGGCTGGATGATCAGCAGCGTGGCAATCAGGGTGATGGGCGTCCAGATGGCGAATGTCAGCCAGAGTGGCATTGGCCAAACGAGGTCGGTTGCCATGTAGCCGCCGATGATGAGGTGGCCAATAACGACGATTGCGAGGTATGGCGGCAGGTCGTCCGAGCGATGGTGGTACATTGCTTCGCCGCAAGCAGCACAATTGTCCACCGGCTTCAGGAAGCTCTTGAACAGCTTGCCACTGCCGCATGCGGGGCAGGTGTTCAGCATGCCACGCTTGATAGAACGGCCGAGCGGGCGTTCCACCTCCTCGCTTCCTCCATAACGGATTGCCTGGTCGGTCGAGGTGGTCGTCATCGTTCGTTTCCTTTCGCGGCGTCCCTACACGCCTATCGCCGCCCTCTTGGCGGCCTTGTTCCGGCCTGCTTGCGCGCCCGGCTGGCGTCGCGCCGGCCCGCCTTATGGAACGAACGTACAGCGGTGGGCATTTTTCGCCCCTCGCTGATCATCTCGAAGCGCAACGCACCGGCAAGCGGAATGGCTTCTGCAAGCTTGACCGTGACACCGTCGCCGAGGCGATATCCGAGCCCGGTTTTTTCGCCAGACAGCGCCTGGTGCGCCTCATCATAGATGAAGTAGTCCGTTCCGAGCGTAGATATAGGAACGAAGCCGTCTGCTCCATAGTCCGGGAGAGTGACAAATAGTCCCGATTTCGTCACACCTGATACGCGTCCTTCGAATTCCTCGCCGACGCGGCCGGCAAGATGATGCGCAATCAGGCGGTCCACCGTTTCGCGCTCGGCGGCCATCGCACGCCGCTCGAACGTCGAGATCTCGGCGGCAATGTCGTCGAGCGCGGCTTCTTCATCGGGCGTGATCCCGCCCTCACCAAAGCCGAGCGAGCCAACCAGCGCACGGTGCACGATCAGGTCCGCATAGCGCCGGATAGGCGAGGTGAAGTGCGCGTACTTCATCAGGTTCAGGCCAAAATGCCCAATATTCTCCGGGCTGTAGATTGCCTGGCTCTGGGAGCGCAGCACCATCTCGTTGACCATCGTTTGATGCGGAGTGTCGTCCGCCTTGGCGAGGATCATGTTGAAATTGTTGGCGCGCATGTTGCCGCCCTTGGCGAGCGAAATGCCAAGCGTCGCCAGGAACTCGCGCAGCACCTCCTGTTTCGCCAGTGTCGGCCCGTCATGGATGCGGTAGATCAGGACCTGCCGCTTCTTGTCCAGCGTCTCGGCAGCCGCGACGTTGGCCTGGATCATCATTTCCTCGATGAGCTTGTGCGCATCGAGGCGCGGCGGCACGAAGACGCGATCTACTGTGCCGTCAGGCTTCAGCAGGATCTTGCGTTCCGGCATGTCAAGCTCAAGTGGCTGCCTGCGCTCGCGGCCGCGGGTCATGATCCTGTAGGCATTCCAGAGCGGCTTCAGGATAGGCTCCAGAAGCGGGCCGGTCTTGTCGTCCGGCTTGCCGTCGATCGCCGCCTGCGCCTGTTGATAGGAGAGCTTTGCGGCGCTCTTCATCATGACGCGGTGGAACGTATGGCCGATTTTTCGGCCTTCCTTCGAAAACACCATGCGAACGGCAAGCGCCGGGCGATCCTGACCTTCTCTCAACGAGCAGAGATCGTTCGAGATCCGTTCCGGCAACATCGGCACGACCCGGTCGGGGAAATAGACCGAGTTGCCGCGCTTCAGCGCTTCGCGGTCGAGAGGCGAATTCGGCCGCACGTAATAGCAGACGTCGGCGATGGCGACGGTAACGATGACCCCATCCGGATTGTCGGGCGAGGGGTCCGCCTCCGCATAAACGGCGTCGTCATGGTCCTTCGCATCCGCCGGATCGATGGTGATCAGCGGGACATCGCGCCAGTCCTCGCGATGCGACATCGTCGCGGGCTTGGCATCGTCGGCTTCGGCGACGACGGCAGGCGGGAATATGTAGGGAATGCCGTGCGCATGGATGGCGATCATCGAGATCGCCTTCTCCGATGCAACGGAACCGATGATCGACAGCACCTTCGCCCGTGGCAGGCCGAAGCGGCCGAGGCGGGCGACTTCGACTTCGACAAGATCGCCGTCCTTGGCTTCGCCCTTGTAGTCAGGGTCGATCACCATTTCCTCGCCACGCCGGTCGATCGGAAGCAGACGACCGGCTCCGCCTGGCGCATCCTTGAACACGCCGAGCAGCGCACCGCGGCGCTTGTCCAAAATCTTGATGATGCGCGCCGTGTAGGCCGGCCCGCCGCGATCGGCGGCCGGAAAGATCTTCGCCAGGATCCGATCACCCATGCCGGCAACCGGGGCCTTGCCCTTGCCGTTGCGCCCAGCCGGAGACGTCGATTGGCGGATGGCGACGGCGGGTGCAACGCCCTGATCATCAGGCCACTCCGCCGGACGACCGATCAGTTCGCCGTCCTTGTCGCGCGTCGTGATGTCGAGCACCGTGACCGGCGGCAGTGCGCCCGGCCGGATCAGCGACTTGCGCGTCTTCTGAAGCATTCCTTCTTGCTCCAGTTCGCGCAGGAGGTGCTTCAACTCGACGCGGCTTTCTCCTTTCAGGCCGAAGGCCTTTGCTAGTTCGCGCTTCGACGCCTTCTGCGGATGGTCGGCGATGAATCGCAAAATCACTTCGCGGGAGGGCAGCGTACCGTGAGCGATATTCAGCGGTTCGGCTGCGGGTTGCTGGCTGGCGCGTCCGATCTTGCCGGGACGCTTGCCCACGCCCTTCATTCTTTCCCGCGGGATTTTGCTCACTCTTTGCTCTTTTTCGTCTTTGCCGGCGCCTTGGCCTTCGCCGTCTTAGGCTTGGCGGCGGTCTTGGTCGTCTTGGTTTCAGCTGCGGCAGCCTTCGCCTTCGGTTTTGCCTTGCTCTTCGAAGCCGGCGCCTTGCCCGCCTTGGCGGCGATCAGCGCCAGCGCTTCCTCGACGGTCAGGGCCTGCGGATCAGTGCCCTTCGGCAGCGTCGCGTTGACCTTGCCCCAGTTCACATAGGGACCGTACTTGCCGTCGCGGACGGTGATAGCGCCGCCGTCGGGATGCTCGCCGAGCTCCTTCAGCGCCGCTGCTGCCGTTCGCCCGCGCCCGCCAGGTGCCTTGTTCGCCTTCTCGGCGATCACCGTCACAGCGCGGTTGAGGCCGATCGAGAAGACGTCTTCGACGCTTTCAAGGTTGGCGTAACCGCCATCGTGCAGCAGGAACGGTCCGTAGCGACCGATGCCGGAGGAAATCATCTTGCCGGTCTCCGGGTGCTTGCCGATATCGCGCGGCAGCGAAATCAGCGCCATCGCCTTTTCATAATCGATGTCCTCGGGCTTCCAGCCCTTCGGCAATGACGCGCGCTTTGCTTCTTTGCCATCTCCACGCTGAATATAGGGACCGAAACGTCCCGAACGCAGCGTGAGTTCTTCGCCGGTCACCGGATCGGTACCGAGGTTCTTTGGCTCGTTCAGCGCAACGCCTTCGGCTTCCGAACCGCCTTCGGAAGAAAGCTGGCGGGTATAGTTACATTCCGGATAGTTCGAGCAGCCGACGAAGGCGCCGTATTTTCCGAGTTTCAGCGAAAGGTTGCCCGTCCCGCAGACCTGACAGATCCGCGGATCGCCGCCATCTTCCCGCTTCGGGAAAACGAGCGGCGCCAGTGCCTCGTTGAGCGAATCGAGGACGTTGGTGACGCGAAGCTCCTTCGTATCCTCGATCTGGGAGAAGAAGTCCTTCCAGAAATCGCGCAGAACCTGCTTCCAGTTCAACTCGCCGGCCGAGATCCGGTCTAGCTTCTCTTCAAGATCGGCAGTGAAATCGTACTCGACGTACTTGGTGAAGAAGCTTTCGAGGAAGGCCGTCACCAGCCGGCCCTTGGCCTGCGGGATGAGCTTGCGCTTGTCGATGGTGACATATTCGCGATCGCGCAGGGTTGCCAGCGTCGCAGCGTAAGTTGACGGACGGCCGATGCCGAGCTCTTCCATCTTCTTGATCAGCGATGCTTCCGAATAGCGCGGCGGCGGTTCGGTGAAGTGCTGGGTCGAATTGATCTTCTGCTTGGCGAGGTTTTCGCGAGCGTTGATCTCGGGCAGACGACCATCCTCCTCACCGTCATCACTCTGTTCGCCATCTTCCTTCTGGTCGGTATAGGCGGCGATGAAGCCGTCGAAACGGATCACCGAACCGACAGCGCGCAGACCGGCTTTCTCACCTTCGTTGTCGGCGGTGATTTCAGCCGTCGTGCGTTCGATCTCAGCCGAGGCCATCTGGCTCGCGATGCCGCGCTTCCAGACTAGGTCGTAAAGCTTCAGCTGGTCGGCATCGAGGAACTGCCGGACTTGGTCCGGCGAGCGATTGAAATCGGTCGGGCGGATCGCCTCGTGCGCTTCCTGTGCATTCTTGGCCTTGGTCGAATAGAAGCGAGCCTTCTCCGGCATGTAGCGCTGGCCGAATTGATCGACGATGGCCTTGCGTGCCGCATCGATGGCTTCCGGCGCCATCTGAACGCCGTCCGTACGCATGTAGGTGATCAGACCAACCGTCTCGCCGCCGATATCGACGCCCTCATAGAGCTTCTGGGCGATCTGCATGGTGCGCGACGCCGAAAAGCCAAGCTTCGAGGAGGCGGCCTGCTGCAGCGTAGAGGTTGTGAAGGGTGGTCCCGGGTTGCGCTTGACCGGCTTTGCCTCGACTGTGTCGACGACATAGGTTGCGCCTTCCAGAAGCGCTTTGAACTTACCGGCTTCTTCGCCATTTGCGATCGTGCGAGGCTGCAACCGCTTGCCATTCGCTGCAACCAGTTTTGCTTCGAATTCGTCGCCCCGCGGCGTCTTCAAGAGAGCCGAAAGGTTCCAGTATTCCTCGGAGAGGAAGCGCTCGATTTCGGATTCGCGATCGCAAACCAAGCGCAACGCTACTGACTGGACGCGACCAGCCGAACGCGCGCCGGGCAGCTTGCGCCACAGAACCGGCGACAGGTTGAAGCCGACGAGATAGTCGAGTGCACGGCGGGCGAGATACGCATCAACCAGCGGCACGTCGATGTCGCGTGGCTCGGCCATGGCATCGAGGACGGCCTTCTTCGTGATCGCGTTGAAAACGACCCGCTTCACCGTCTTGCCGTTCAAGACGCGCTTTTTGTTCAGCATGTCGAGGACGTGCCACGAAATCGCTTCACCCTCGCGATCCGGGTCGGTCGCGAGAAACAGGCCGTCGGACGACTTCACCGCATCGGCGATGTCCTTCAGACGCTTGGCCGACGCACCGTCGACCTCCCACAGCATCTCGAAATCCTGATCAGGAAGAACCGAGCCGTCCTTGGCAGGCAGATCGCGGACATGGCCGAAAGAGGCGAGCACCTTGTATCCGGAGCCCAGATACTTGTTGATCGTCTTTGCCTTGGCAGGCGATTCTACCACTACAACATTCATCATGATTCTCTAAAAAAACGTGCCAGGCCGGTGGATAAGCAGATGGAATCCCAGCCGTGCCAAGATAACCGGTCCTTCGACATGGACAGGGAAATCGTTTCGGTCAAGTGGTTTGATTTCATTTTTACGCAATACAACGCTATGCAACCAATGCGAGATAGTTAACGTGTTGCAATTTCTGATAATTGAGGTATCGTTTTTGAAGTGTGGTTCAGGCTCGCCGAAAGGCAGCGCTTCTCTTTCCTCAGAGACTATCCCATGGCGGCCAAGTTCGCAAAGAAAGATACCGGACGATCCGGCTCGCATGAGAACATCACCTTTATTAGGCAGATGCTTGCTGAGTTGCGGCGGGTGGCGGAAAAAGAGAACGCCGATATGCTGTGCTACCTGATCGAGATGGCCTATGTCGAGGCTGGCGATCTGCAGGCCCGGATGTAGGATCTCAATCGCCCATCGCAAGAGAGACAAAGCCGCCGGGATGGCGATGAAGCCTTCCGGCAATATCCAGCTCCAGCAGCACAAGATAAACCGAAGCCGCCGGCAGGCCGGTATGGCGGATGACGTCGTCGATCTCGACCGGCGTCGGGCCGAGCGCATCGACGATAAGCGAGCGATCGGATTCGTCAGGCGGAAGCATCGAAGGGCCACTCTCGCGGTCCGGCTCCGAACGTCATTTCGTTGATGGCAACCCTGTTGCCATTCCAGATGGCGTCAAGCAGACCGGCATTCTCAGGTGGGTAGGGCTGGTCGAGACCTCCCGCCATGGCGGCCACCGTTCCGGTATCGAGGCTTGCGCGATGCGCGGCCGTGTCGATGCCGCGCGCAAGGCCGGAGACGACGGCATAGCTTGCCTTGCCGCATTGATGCGCAATCGTGGCGGCAAACTTGGCGCCACTGATGGAGGCGTTGCGGGAGCCGACAATGCCGACCGCCGGCTGCGAGGAGACAGAAAGATTGCCTTGACGGCGAGCAAAGGCGGAGCACCGTCGACCTGCTTCAAGGCCTGCGGGTATTCCGGCTCGCCGATACCGACGAACCGGGCGCCAAAGCGCCGCGCGGCCTCCAGCTCCTTGTGCGCCTCCGTCTCCGTTGCTATCCGGATGGAGCGCGTCGCCTCGCCACGCGCGGAAAGTTCGGGCAGGGCGGCAAGCGCCGTCTCGGCAGATCCAAAGTGATTGATGAGGTCGCGAAAAGTCGCCGGCCCGACATTGTCGGAGCGGATGAGACGCAGCCACGCGATGCGTTGGCGTTCCGTCAGCGCAACTCCCTTTGGCCTTGCGCTGCAAGCGTCCATCCTATCCCTTCGCTCCGATCTTGCTTTCCGTCCCGCTCATCAGGCGGGAGATGTTGGCCTTGTGCTTCCAGTAGGAGATGACGGTCATGATCGCCATGACAGCTGCAACCTTCTCGGCGCCCAGTATCCACAATGCAACCGGAATGACAAGCATTGCAACCAATGCGGCAAGTGAGGAGTACCGGGTCGTAAAGGCGACCGCCAGCCAGACCACAGCGAAAACCACGACCATGATCGGCGCAACGCCAAGCAGCGTTCCGATATAGGTGGCGACACCCTTGCCGCCCTTGAAGCCGATCCAGACCGGGAAGAGGTGGCCGATGAAGGCGAAGAAGCCCGCAATCAGCGCCGCTTCGTTGCCCAGGAAATAGCCGACGATCCAGGCCGCGGCCGATGCCTTCAGCGCATCGAGCAGAAGCGTTGCGGCAGCAAGCTTCTTGTTGCCGGTTCTCAGCACGTTGGTCGCGCCGATATTGCCGGATCCGATACTGCGCACATCGCCGAGCCCGGCGGCCTTCGTCAGGATCAGGCCGAACGGGATAGAGCCGAGCAGGTAGCCGATGGTGGCAGCCGCCAGCGCGATCGGCAGCGTGATCTGCCACGTCATGAGATCCGAGACCATGTTCCCTCCGGTGGTCTTTTTATATGCTGTGTACGCACTGTCCGGCGACGTAGGTCGCAACAGCGCGTCCGCTGAAGCGCGCGTCTTCGAACGGCGTGTTCTTCGAACGGGAAAGAAGCATGTCCTTCGAGACAAGCCAAGGGTCATCGAGATCGATCAGCGTGATATCTGCCTTGGCGCCCGGCTTCAGCGTGCCGGCCTCGAGGCCGAAGATCTGCGCCGGCCGCGTCGACATGGCATCGATCAGCCGCATCAGGCTGACCTGGCCGCTGTGATGCAGGCGCAGCGCCGCTGCGAGCATCGTTTCGAGGCCAACCGCGCCATCGGCCGCTTCACCGAAGGGCAGGCGTTTCGTGTCGACGTCTTGCGGGTCGTGCGAGGAGACGATGATATCGATCGCACCGCGCGCCAGCGCATCCACCATGGCCACGCGATCGTCTTCCGAGCGCAGCGGCGGATAGAGCTTGAAGAAGGTGCGGTATTCGCCGATGTCGTTTTCGTTGAGCGAGAGATTGTTGATCGAGATGCCGCAGGTCACGGTGGCCCCACGACTGCGGGCGAGTTCGATCGCTTCGACCGACTCCGGCACGGAGATCATCGCGGCGTGGTAGTTGCCGCGCGTCAGCTTGGCGATACGCAGGTCGCGTTCGAGCGGGATGAGCTCGGCTTCCTTCGGAATGCCACCGAGACCGAGCCAGCTCGCAAACAGTCCCTCATGCATGACGCCGGTGGCGCCGAGATATTTGTCTCGGGTCTCACAGGAAATAACGGCCCCGAACTCGCGCGCATAGGTCATCACACGGCGGAGGACCTGCGTGTCATGGACGCTCGAACGGCCGTCGGTAAACGCGACGGCGCCGGCTTCCATCAGCAGGCCAATCTCGGTCATTTCCTCGCCGGCAAGATGCTTGGTGATCGCCGCTGCCGGATAGACGTTGATGAGCGCCTTGTCCTTCGCCGTCTTCTTGACGAACTCGACCAGTGCGATGTCGTCAATGACAGGATCGGTGTCGGGCATCATGATGATCGAAGTCACGCCGCCGGCTGCGGCCGCACGGCTCGCCGACGCGATCGTTTCGCGATGTTCGGCTCCGGGTTCCCCGATATGAACGCGGGCATCGACGAGGCCCGGTGTGGCGACGAGGCCGGTGCAATCGCGTACTTGGGCGCCAGCAGGCGCTCCCTGGTTCTGCGCATCGGCGCCAGCTGCGACGATCACGCCATCCTTGACTATGATGGCGCCGACTTCGTCGAGATCGCGCGAAGGGTCGACGATGCGAACGTTCTTGAGGACGATCGAGTTGCTCATGCGCCGGCTCCTTCCGTGCGGGGACCCTGGTTCTGCGAGACCAGCAGCGCCTCCATCACGGCCATGCGCACGGCGACCCCCATTTCCACCTGTTCCGCAATCACGCTCTGCGGTCCATCAGCGACCTCGGAGGAGATCTCGACGCCGCGGTTCATCGGGCCGGGATGCATGACGAGTGCATCTTCCTTCGCCGCCTTCAGGGTCTCCGCGTCGAGCCCATAGAAGTGATAGTATTCACGCACCGACGGCACGAAGGCGCCGGACATGCGCTCGCGCTGCAGGCGCAGCATCATCACCACGTCGGCGTCCTTCAGCCCTTCCTTCATGGAATGGAAGACCTCGACGCCCATGTCGGCGATGCCGGCAGGCAGGAGCGTCGCCGGCGCGACGACGCGTACGCGTGCGCCCATCGCGTTCAGCAACAGGATGTTCGAGCGCGCCACGCGCGAATGCAGAACGTCACCGCAGATCGCGACGATGATCCGCGACAGCTTGCCCTTGGCGCGGCGGATTGTCAGCGCGTCGAGCAGCGCCTGAGTCGGATGCTCATGCTGGCCGTCGCCGGCGTTGACCACCGAGCAGGACACCTTCTGTGCGAGGAGCGCGGCGGCACCGGCACTGGAATGGCGGATAACGAGCACATCAGGCCGCATCGCGTTCAGCGTCATTGCTGTATCAATCAGCGTCTCGCCCTTCTTCACCGAAGAATTGCCGACCGACATGTTCATCACGTCGGCGCCGAGGCGCTTTCCGGCGAGCTCGAAAGAAGATTGCGTGCGCGTCGAGGCTTCGAAAAACAGGTTGATCTGCGTGAGGCCTCGCA
The DNA here is from genome assembly GCF_002211365.1 of Rhizobium sp. R711. Taxonomy (GTDB): domain Bacteria; phylum Pseudomonadota; class Alphaproteobacteria; order Rhizobiales; family Rhizobiaceae; genus Rhizobium. Next base: position 209,227 of record NZ_LOKZ01000003.1, read on the forward strand.
GCGTCGAGGTTTTCTTCTCTCTCTGCCGGCTGATCTTCACGGCCTCGTCGGCCTTGTCGAGGAGAAAGGTGATATCCTGCTCTGTGAGCCCTTTGATACCGATGAGGTGGCGGTGGGGAAAGAAGACCATGAACCTGCCTCTTGCTGTCGTCTGCGGGGTCTATAAAGAGTGAGCCGGGCGGCGGCAAGCTTGCGCTGTGGGCAAAGACCCGTCTCCCCCTGCAATTTTACCCGAATTCAACTATTGCAGAGGTAGGGAAATTATAACTTCCGGTTTCCCTTTGCCTGCCTCTTGCACTAGAAGCGATTCATGACGCCCGCCGAAGAGAAACTTGCCGAACTCAACCAGCCGAGCCTGTGGTCCGGCATCAATGCCTACAGGTCCGATCCGCTGATCGTCGACCTGACTGGCACGCTGCCGCGCGGGATCCGCGACGATCTCGACAATATGGGCCGGTACGTGACCTCGCCGGAGGCGCAGGAGCTGGCACGCATGGCGAATCAGGGCACGCCGCAGCTGCGCACGCACGGTCCGCGCGGCGAGCGGCTCGATGTCGTCGAGTTCCATCCCGCCTGGCACGCACTGATGCGTCGTTCGATGTCATCGGGGCTGCATTCGTCGGTCTGGGATCCGCAGGCCGATACCGAGGCGAAAAATCAGGCCCACAAGGTCCGGGCGGCTCGCTTCTACCTGACGGCGCAACTCGAATGCGGCCACCTTTGCCCGCTGACGATGACGAGTGCCTCGGTGGCAGCGCTCTCCGCTTCGCCTGCCGTGCAGAAGGACTGGGCGCCGAAAATCCTGTCGCGCAAATACGATTCCACCAACAAGCCGGCCATGCAGAAGTCCGCCGTGACGATCGGCATGGGCATGACCGAGAAGCAGGGCGGCACGGACGTTCGCGCCAACAAGACGACGGCCGAAAAGGTCAGCGAAGGCATCTATCGCCTGTCCGGTCACAAGTGGTTCATGTCGGCGCCGATGAGCGATGCCTTCGTGATGCTGGCACAAACGAAGGATGGGATGGGTTGCTTCCTCGTTCCACGGCTCCTGGAAGATGGTTCGGCAAACGGCCTGCACTTCCAGCGCCTGAAGGACAAGGTCGGCAACCGCTCCAATGCCTCGTCCGAAGTCGAGTTCAACGATACCTTCGGCTTCCTGCTCGGCACGCCGGATGGCGGTATCCGCACGATTCTCGACATGGTGACATTGACGCGCCTCGACTGCGCGCTGGCCTCCTCCGGCATCATACGTGCCTCGCTCGCTGAGGCCGTACATCATACCCGCGGACGCAGCGTCTTCGGCAAGATGTTGGTGAGCCAGCCGATCATGACGCGTGTCTTGGCCGATATGGCGCTCGATGTGGCGGCCGCGACAGCGCTGTCCTTCCGCCTTGCCGATGCGTTCGACCGGGCGCGCGGCAGTGCCGAAGAGGCGGCCTACGCCCGCGTCATGACGCCGGTTGCAAAATACTGGTGCTGCAAGATCGCGCCGTCACTGATCTACGAGGCGATGGAGTGCATCGGCGGCAGTGGCTACATCGAGGAACGTCCGATCGCCCGCCACTACCGCGAAGCGCCTGTTAACGCGATCTGGGAAGGCTCGGGCAACGTCATGGCGCTCGATGTGCTGCGCATCCTCGATCGCGGCAAGGACCTCTTCGAGACGGTGTTTGCCGGGCTCGCGCGTGATCTCGGGCCTGCAGGCAAGAAGACAATCGACGTGCTGCGCGCCGCCATGGCGCTTTGCGAGCGGGACGAAGGTGCTGCGCGTCTGCTGGTCGAACAACTGGCACTCGCCGCCGGTGCCGCCGAACTCTATCGCCTGGGCGCAGGGCGGATCGCCGACGCCTTCATCGAGACCCGTCTGGCGGGCGGCTGGCGTTCCACCTATGGCATGCTGGATTCGCGCTTCGACGCCAGCTACATCGTCGATCTGCTCTATCCGCCAGCAAGCTGATGACTGTACTGCGCCCCGTCCATGCCGATGATCTCGAACAGATCTATCGAATCTCGCGGGTGACGGGCGATGCTGGCCGCGATGCGTCCGAGCTGCATCGCGACGGCAAGCTGATCGGCCATGTCTACTCAGCGCCTTACGTCTCGCTCTGTCCCGAAACGGCTTTCGTGGCAGAAGATTCGCAAGGCGTTGCCGGCTACATTGTCGGCGCCTTCGACACGGCCGCGTTCGAGGAGCGCCTCGAACGCGAGTGGTGGCCTTCGCTTCGTAAGATCTATACCAACCCGCAGGGAGATCCTTCCAGTTGGAACGCGGATGAGAAGTACGCCGCGTCAATCCATCACCCGTCTTACGTACCTGCCGCGATCGTCGAAACCTTTCCCGCCCATATTCACATGAACCTTCTGCCGCGCCTTCAAGGGCAGGGGGTGGGCACCGCGCTTCTTGACAGATGGTTGAAGAATGCCCGAGAGGCTGGCGTTACAGCAGTCCATCTCGGCGCCAGCCCCGATAACCATGGCGCACTGCGCTTCTGGGGTTCCCGTGGGTTTGTCCGCCTCGAACCTCCCTTGGTGGATGCTTCCGATCCGACTGCGTGGTTTGGGCAGAAGCTCTAGCTGCAATCAAGTCACCAAACGGTGACGCGCCCTTGCTATCGGCGCCTTTGGCAGGCTGTCCACAATCTTTCAAAGGCTTGTCCGTTGCCGGTGGTGGGTGAGGTTGCTACTCACCGCAAAGTGACAATTCGGACCGAATCCCAATGCTCAATGATCCCATGGTGCTAGCGCCCGTTGCCGACGCAATCCGTGTCGAGCCGGAAAAGCGTATCCGAGACCGAAGCGCGACCGAGAAGGCAATCCTGAAGGCGGCCAAGTCGCTGCTAGCGGAGGAGGGGTTCCAGAATTTCGGGATCAATGCGGTTGCCCGCCGCGCCGGATGCGACAAACAGCTGATCTACCGCTACTACGGCGGCTTGAACGGTCTAGTGGAGGCGATCGGTGCCGATCTCGGCAATTGGGTTAAGGACCGCATTCCCGAGGACACCGGCGGCATGTTCCTCCTGACCTACGGCGATCTGATGGAGCGGCTATCGCTGCTTTTCCTCGAGGCGTTGCGGGATGATCCGCTTGTTCGTCGCATTGTTGCCTGGGAGGTCTCCGAAAACACCGAGCAGGTCCGGCGACTTTCCGAGGCGCGGTCGAAGGCCTTGGCAAACTGGCTCGACCGCATGCGCGGCTCGCTGACGCCGCCGAAGGGCGTTGACGTCGTGGCCGTCAATGCGATTCTGATCGCAGCCATCCAGCATCTCGTTCTTTCCGCATCCGCCGGCGGCCAGTGCGCCGGACTGGCGCTGAAAACGTCGAAGGATTGGGAGAAGGCGGCAACCGCCTTGAAACGTATCGTTCGCGGCGTCTACGGCTGAAACAGAGACGGTCTTTCCACAGGTGTCCAGGCACGCGTTAACCTTAATAAATGGTTTACGTTGCGCCTTCACGGTTAAGAAGTCAGGTTGTCGGGCAGTCCAAAATGTTGGGTGTCTGGAACCATGGGAACCAAAATCGCGAAAGCCGCGTTTCTTGTTGCCGCGATGATGTTTTTCGCTGTGCTTGCGCTGGATATCGCTGTGCCGGCGCTGGTTCTGGGTTCGATGGCGTTGTCAATATGGCTGGTTTCTTACGAGGGACTATCCACTCGAGGAGAACGAGAGACGACCGCATGAAGTGGTTTCTGATCTTCTGGGCCGGTCCCATTGTCTTCTTGGCAGGATGGTACTGGCTTTCCTATTACGACATGAACTTCGGCATCTTCATGCTGAGCAGGCAGGTTCATGACCTGACGTTCCAGATTTATGGAAAGATCCTTGGCATTCCGCCGGAAACCATTCCGCCACTGGTTGCCCGCGCGATTGCCGTCGATAGCCTCGTCGTTTTCGCAATCATAGGGTTTCGCCGACGCAAGGCAATTCACGCCTGGTGGCGTGCGCGTCACGCATCCAGGTCGTCCGATGCCGCTCTGCCGAGCAAGGAAAGTCTATCCAGCGCTCCCTGAAGAATGAAGCTTGCCGCGGCCGAGTCGATCCGCTCGGCACGCTGCCTACGCGACACATCCATTTCCAGCAGCGCGCGCTCGGCGGCGACCGTCGACAGTCGTTCATCCCAGTAGACGAAGGGCAGATCAGTCTTCTGCTCCATGTTGCGCACGAAGGCGCGTGTTGCCTGGACACGCGGTCCGGCCGATCCGTCCATATTCATCGGCAGGCCAATAACGAAGGCCGCGACCTTTTCCCTTGCGGCGAACTCCAGCAGCGTTACCGCATCGATCGCGAATTTCTCGCGCTTGATGACCGGCCGTGGCGTCGAAAAGCGCCGTCCGAGGTCAGACATCGAAAGTCCGATCGTTTTCGTGCCGAGATCGAGACCCGCGATCGCCTGTCCCGGCTGTAGCACCGTCGCCAGTTCCTCGATCGTCAGCACCGTCATCGTCGTTTCATCCCGTCAAAAGAAATTGAAGCAGCGCCGCTTTTCTTTGTGGCCGCATCGGATATGTCCATAACCAGCAAAGCAGGCTTTTGCATCCCATAATAAAAGGAGGTGGCATGAAAGAGGCCGCGCCCGCTGAGAGAACGGATCACTGAGATGCAGGTGATGATCGAGGGACAGTCACACTTCCAGCCTTTCGGCTTACCTTATTGGGGTTTCGCAGATCTCAACAAGGGAGTTGGAAGCATGACTGCCTCCTATGATTACCATATCGGCGTCGATTACCACAAATCTTACAGCCACCTGGTGGTACAGGACAGCGGTGGCAAGACCCTGCGCTCCGGTCGGGTGAAGAACGACCGCCAGTCGCTTGGCGGCTTTCTCGAGCGCTACCGCGAGAACAGCCACGCGGTGGTCGAGGCGACGCGCAACTGGATGGTGATGTACGACT
>NZ_LOKZ01000004.1 GCF_002211365.1 Rhizobium sp. R711
GATCCTTCGGAACCAGGCTATCGAGCGTCACCATCTCGAGCGCAGTCTGTTCGGCAGCGGGTTTCTTCAACATAACCCAGTGAATCAAAAACCCCCGGCAAACGCCAGGGGTTTGTCAGCAGTCTGAACGGGCCCTCGCGGGCCCTTATTCTTTTTGGCGAATTCTCGTATCAGACGACGACAGTCAGCGGCGGTATCCGCTTGTCTGCCGGGTTAGCCTGCTCGGAGGCCTCCAGCAGATTGAGCTCCCGCCGCTCCTTCTCCGACACGATCGCAAGGTCGAGGACCTTCTGCAGATTTGCGGCGTGGCGGAAGGTCGGGTCGTCCTGCTTTCCGGTTCTGACGGCTTCTGCAAAGCGCTGATAGTTGGTCAGCACGGCCGGGACCTCGATGTCGCGCCAGGTGGCGGTCTCGATGTCTTCGCCGAAGCAGCCGCGCAGTTCGGAACCATCCGGGCGATGGACGACCTCGAGGCTGCCCTTTTCGCCATATATGCGAAGCTTCAGTTCATTGAGGTGGCCGGTTGCCCAACGGGTCGCATGGATCACGCCAAGCGCACCGTTGGTGAAATCGACCGACATCGTGAAGCTGTCGTTGGCGTCCAGCAGATATTCGCCGATCTGGCCGCCGGGAGCCTTGTTGAAGGTCTTCAGGCGGGCAAAGACGTGGTCGATATCGGTCGCCGCGCCATAAGCGGCGAAGTCGAGGATGTGGATGCCGACGTCGCCGAGCACGCCGTTCGAGCCGTGCCCGGTCGACAGACGCCACAGCCAGCGCGATTCCGTGCGCCAGTCGCCCCAGGCGCGCGAGACCAGCCAGCTTTGCAGGTAGGAGGCTTCGACGTGCCTGATGGTGCCGAGCTCACCGGCCAATACCATCTCGCGGGCGCGCTGCAGCGGCGCGACGTTGCGATAGGTGAGGTTGACCATGTTGATGACGCCGGCAGCCTCTGCGGCTTCCGTCATCTCCAGTGCGTGGTCGTAATGCTCCGCCAGCGGCTTTTCGCAGAAGACGTGCTTGCCGGCAGCGATCAGCGCCAGGCTGGTCGCGTGGTGGATGCGATCGGGCGTGACGTTGGTGGCCGCGTCGAATTCACCCCATGCGATCGCTTCCTCGAGTGTCTGGAAACGCTTCTCGATGTGGAAGTGATCGGCAAATTCGGCAAGGCGCGCCGGGTCGGTATCGACGGCGCCGACAACTTCCACGCCGTCGATGGCGAGGAAGTTGGCAACCTGGTTTCTGGCCATCGAGCCGGTGCCAAGAACGAGTAGTCGCATATGTGTGCTCCTCAGCGGTAACCGGCTTCGCCGGCCTGATGCAGTCGCGGGCCGCGTTCGACGATCGGCTCGAGAGCCTTTTCGACCGGGACATTCGGGGCATCGGTGATGCTCTTCAGATCGCCCTGCGGGTTATAGGCCCATTTCACGCCGTTGATGAGTACCTTCTGGACGTTGGCATCATGATAGGTCGGGTAGGTTTCGTGGCCAGGGCGGAAGTAGAAAATGTTACCGGCACCACGGCGCCAGGTGAGGCCCGAACGGAAGACTTCGCCGCCCTGGAACCAGGAGATGAAGACGGTTTCCAGCGGCTCCGGCACGGAGAATTGCTCGCCGTACATTTCCTCGTTTTCGAGAACAAAGTTTTCGTCGAGGCCGGCGGCGATGGGGTGGCGAGGGTTGATCGTCCACAGACGCTCGCGCTCACCGGCCTCGCGCCACTTCAGCGCGCAGGGCGTGCCCATCAGGCGCTTGAAGATCTTCGAGAAGTGGCCGGAGTGCAGGACCAGTAGGCCCATGCCTTCCCAGACGCGCTTGGCGACGCGCTCGACAACGACGTCGGAGACCGCACCGTGATCCTTGTGGCCCCACCAGGTGAGGACATCGGTTTCGGCAAGGCGGGCTTCCGTCAGGCCGTGCTCGGGCTCCTGCAGCGTAGCCGTCGTCGCCTGGATCGCCAGATCGGTGTTCAGCGCGTTGGCGATGGTGGTGTGCATGCCTTCGGGGTAGATACCCCGAACGATGGCATTGGTGGTTTCGTGGATGTTTTCACCCCAGACAATGGTGCGAATAGCCAAGTGATTGCTCCTTCATGCGAATGGTGGACCGGAACCGATGGGAAGCGGCCAGATCCTGTGGTTTTGGGTGGTGTCAGGCCGCGCCCTTGAGGGGAACCCTTTCGAGCGCGCGTCCGGATTGGTCGAAACGGTGGACTGAGCCCTGAACCGGGGCGACGCCCAGTTTCTGGCCGGGTTGATGGCTCGATACGCCGGTCTCGCGAACGACGAGCGGTTCCGAGGTGCCGATGTCGAGGTAGACGAAGCTGTCCGAGCCGAGGATTTCGGAATGAATGACGGTGCCCGCCCAGGCGGGCGCCTGCTGGACGATCTCGATGTGTTCGGCGCGGACGCCGATGGTGTGCGCATTGTAGGGCGCCGAGAACTCACCGGTCAGGAAGTTCATTTTCGGCGAACCGATGAAGCCGGCGACGAACACGGAATTCGGTGTCTCGTAAAGTTCGAGCGGGGTGCCGACCTGCTCGACGACGCCATCCCGCAGAACGCAGATGCGGTCGGCGAGCGTCATCGCCTCGACCTGGTCGTGGGTGACGTAGATCATCGTCGTGCCGTGCATGCTGCGGTGAAGCTTGGCGATCTCCAGTCGCGTTGCAACGCGTAGCGCCGCATCGAGGTTCGACAGCGGCTCGTCGAACAGGAACACCTTGGGATCGCGGACGATGGCGCGACCGATCGCGACACGCTGGCGCTGCCCGCCCGACAGTTGGCGGGGCAGGCGTTCGAGATAGGGCGACAGCTGCAGCATGCCGGCGGCCTGCTCGACGCGGGCCTTGCACTCTTCCTTTGTGCGTCCCGAGAGTTTCATCCCGAAGGCCATGTTCTCGAACACGGTCATATGCGGATAGAGTGCATAGGATTGGAAGACCATGGCGATGCCGCGCTTCGACGGCGCGTAGCGGTTGACCGCCTCGCCATCGAAAGAAAGTGTGCCCGAGGTGATGTCCTCCAGCCCGGAAATCAGCCGCAGCAGCGTGGACTTGCCGCAGCCGGACGGGCCGACGAAGACCATGAACTCGCCTTTGCGGATATCGAGCGAGACGCCCTTGATGACTTCAAGCGCACCGAAGCTCTTGCGGATATTGTCGAGTCGAATCTGTGCCATATCGTGCTTTCTTCAACCTTTGACGCCGCCGGCGGTCAGGCCGGAAATGATGCGCCGCTGGAATATCAGGACCAGGACAACGACAGGGACCGTAACGATGACGGATGCTGCCATGATGTTGCCCCACGGGATTTCGAACTGGCTGCCGCCCGAAAGCAGGGCGATGGCAACCGGCACCGTTCGCTGAGCGTCCGATGAGGTGAATGTTAGGGCGAAGAGGAATTCGTTCCAGGCCGTAATGAAGGCAAGCAGGCCTGTCGTGACCAGAGCCGGCCACATCAGCGGCATGAAAACCTGGGTGATGATGACCCACGGCGAGGCGCCATCGACGATCGCCGCTTCCTCGATTTCAATGGGCAGATCGCGCATGAAGGTGGTCAGAACCCAGACCGTAAAGGGCAGGGTAAAGATCATGTAGGAGAAGATCAGCGCGAACGGCGTGTTGAAGATGCCGATCCAGCGGATCAGCTCGAACAGGCCGGCGAGCACGGCGATCTGCGGGAACATCGAGACCGACAGGATCGTCAGCATCAGTAGCGCGCGGCCGCGGAAATTGACGCGGGCAAGCGCGTAGGATGCCGTGACGGCCAGTAGCAGCGAGGCTGCGACCACGAGGATGGCGACGAGCAGGGAGTTGCCGAGGCTGCGGATGAAGCTGCCCGTGGTCAGGACCGTCGTGTAGTTGGTGAGCGAGATCGAGGTCGGCCAGTAATTGACCTCGAAGAGGGCGGTACCGGCTTTGAAACTCGTCAGGATCGCATAGTAGAACGGAAAGACGGCGATGATGACGATGACGGTGACGAGCAGATAGAAGAGCGTGTTCTTTGTCAGGGTCAGCAGCATCAGCGTTCGCTCCCACCGAGTTTGACGCGACCGAGCCACATGTAGAGCACGGTGATCGTCGCGATGATCAGGAAGAGCACCGTCGAGGCTGTCGCCCCGTAGGCGAACTTGTCGAAGTCGAAGAGGTTCTCGCGTGCCATGACCGACATGGTTTTGGTCTGCGCGTTGTTCGGTGTCAGCACGTAAATCAGGTCGAAGATGCGCAGGGCGTCGAGCATGCGGAAAATCACGGCGACCATGATGGCCGGGCGGACCAGCGGCAGCGTCAGCCGCCAGAACACCTTGATCGGGTTGATGCCGTCGATTTTGGCCGCCTCGTAGATATCGGCAGGCACCATCTGCAGCCCGGCGAGGATCAGAAGCGCCATGAAAGGCGTGGTCTTCCAGATGTCGACGATCAGCACCGCGACCATTGCCGTCTCGGGATTTGCGGTCCAGGCGATTTTCTGGCTGATCAGGCCCATACCGAGCAGGATGTCGTTCAGGATGCCGAACTGGTCGTTGAGCATCCAGGCCCACATCTTGGCGGACACGATGGTCGGGATCGCCCAGGGAATGAGGATGGCGGCGCGAACGATGCCACGGCCGGGGAAATTGGCGTTCAACACCAGGGCGACGATGAGGCCGAGAATGGTTTCGATGGTCACGGACAGGAACGCGAACTTCATCGTGTTCCAGACGGCGCGCCACCAGTTCGGGTCCGCAAGCAGGCCGCTATAGACGGTGCGCCCGCTCTTAAGCGTGATCCATGAGAGATAATTCTTGAAGCCGACGAACTGGGCGTCGCCGAGGCCCGTGAGGGATGCGTTCGTGAAGCTGAAATAGATCGTTCTGAAAAGAGGCCATCCAGCAACGACGGCCAGAATGAACAGGGTGGGGGCCAGGAATACCCAGGCCGAACGGATGCGCTCGGAGCGCAGGTCCGACGAGGTCTTGACGGCGCGCGCTCGCGATCCGACGCTTGAGGAAACTGCGGCTTCAGTCATGAGGTACCCGCTTCTTGAGGCGATTGACGGTGGCGTCTTCAGAAAAAAGGCAGCGGCGGAACGTCCGCCGCTGCCGATGCTGTCGATCACCAGTTATCGCCCTTCAGCGATGTCAGGTCGGCTTCGAGAAGCTCGAGGTTTTCCGCAGACGTGCCGTTGCCTGAAAGCGAGTTGTGAACGGCGGTCCAGAACTTCGAGGAGACCTCGTTGTACTTGACCTTGGCGGATGCCGACGGACGCGGAACGGCGTTCTGGAAGATCGGCTTCCAGTTCGGCATGAACGGCTGTGCGGCGGCGATGTCCTTGTCATCGTAGAGCGCCACAAGCGTCGGCAGGTTGGAGAGCTCAATGGCGCGCTGCTTCTGGCTTTCCTTGGACGTCAGGAACTTGACGAGGGCAATCGCGGCGTCCTGGTTCTGCGAGTACTTGGAGACCGCAAGGTTCCAGCCGCCGAGCGTCGAGGATGGCGAGTCGCCCTCCTTGGCAACCGGAAGCGTCGTTACGTCGAACTTGCCCTTGACGGCACTGTCCGCGCCATTGCCGAGGGAGTAGGCATAGGGCCAGTTGCGCATGAAGACGGCATTGCCGGTCTGCCAGACGCCGCGGGACTCTTCTTCCTGGTAGGCGAGGACGCCGGAGGGCGAGATCGTTCCGATCCATCCCTTGGCGCGGTCAAGTGCTGCCGCGGCATTCTCGTTGTTGACCGAGATCGTGCCGTCCGGCTCGATGATCTGGCCACCACCCGACGACTTCACCCATTCGAGCGCGTTGCAGGTCAGGCCCTCATAGGCGTTGCCCTGGAAGACATAGCCCCAGAGATCCTTCTGGCCGACGGCGCGTTCCTTTTCCTGGATCTCCTTGGCGGTCGCGGCCATCTCGTCCCAGGTCTTCGGCGGTTGCTTGCCGTACTTGTCGAGCAGGTCTTTGCGATAGAAGAGCGCCGGCGCATCCGTGTAGAGCGGCATGGCGACGAGGCGACCATTCACGGTCTGTGAGGCGATGATCGACGGGAAGAAATCGCCGACGACATCCTTCGCGGCATCCTTCAGGTCAACGAACTGGTCGGCGAGCTGCGGAGCCCAGATAACGTCGGTCTGATAGACGTCGACGTCCTTGTTGCCGGCGGCGAGCCACAGGCGATACTGCGAGAACTGCTCCGTCGAAGAGGACGGCATGGTCACGATGCTGACCTTATTGCCGGTTGCCTTCTCGAACGCATCGAGCTGCTTGCGGAACAGGTCGAGGTTCTTGCCGGTCGAGCTTGCGGAAATGCTGATATTTGCAGCGAACGAGGGCTGTGCGACACCAATCAGCGCGGCCGCGACGGCGACCGCTGTGAAACGAAACTTCATATCTTCCTCCCAAAAGAACCAAACATTGGAAAAATTGAAAACGGTTTGGCTGGAAAAAACTGTCAGAAGGTCGATATTGAGTCAAGCGGGCACTCGTGTCAAAGTCGTGCAACCGCGATCACATATTGATAACAAAGCAAAATCATAGGGATGCTCCTCGGTTCGGTTGTGGGGAAAAGGTCAAAAATCCCCTCGGGGAATATCTAAAATTGAAAACGGTTTGGCTATTTGTAAGCTGCTATGCTTAGGTCATAAGAAAGATCAGCACCTGGCGGCGATCAGCCAGATAGACGAGCACGAAAGACGCATTGTTGAATGAAGCTTAAAGAGTTCGCGAAACAGGTCGGCTTGTCTCCAACGACAGTCAGTCGTGCGCTGAGTGGCTATCCCGAGGTGAGCGAGACCACGCGTGCCCGCGTCGCGGAAGCCGCCGTCAGGCTGGGCTACAGCCCGAACGTCAACGCCGTGCGGCTGAAGACGGGCAGGGCCGGCGCGATCGGCGTGGTGATGGGGCGTGCCGGCGAATTCCATTTTGCTGAATTCATGGCCGGCATGGCGGAGCGGCTAGTGGCGGAGGAGACGGACATTCTCGTCATCCCGATGGCGGATCCGAACCAGGAAGACGAGATGCAGCTTTACCGCCGACTTGTGGAAAGCCGGCGCGTCGATGCGATCATCGTCCACTCGCCCAAACCCAATGATGAGCGCATTGCGCTGCTCCACGAACTCGGCATGCCGTTTCTTGTCCATGGCCGGTCGGCCATCGATGTTCCGCACGCCTGGCTTGATATCGACAACGAAACCGCGATCAAGCGCGCGACGTCACATCTGATCGATCTCGGTCATCGGCGAATTGCCATGATCAACGGCCGGCCGGGCGCGACCTATGCGCTTCATCGCGATAGCGGCTTTCGCAAGGCTCTTCAAAGCCACGGCATTGAGCCTGATCCGCAGATGATGGCGAGCGGCAACTTCACCGACGAGCTTGGCTTCCGCTTCGCGCGATCATTCCTCGAGCAGCCCAACCCGCCGACGGCCTTTGTTGCCGGTTCGATGATGACGGCACTCGGCGTTTACCGCGCGGCCCGGTCGCTGGGGCTTCAAATTGGCCGGGACGTCTCTGTTATCGCCCATGACGACGTCTTTCCGTATCTGACGGCAGACAACATGGTGCCGTCGCTTTCGGCAACGCGGTCATCCATGCGCGCGGCTGGAACGCGATGTGCCGATCTTGTGCTGCAACTGCTGTCGGGACGGTCGCCATTGGAGATCCACGAATTGTGGCCCGTCGAACTGATTTTGCGCGAATCGACGGGCCCGGCCAGGCAGTCCACGTCCTGATGTCATCGATGCGGATGCTGCTTTCCTGGCGTGGCTGTGGGTCAAATATCGCGCGTTTTTCCGAAACGATGGAAAGATGATTTCCGCGTCTGTGGAATTTCGGTGCCTGGTTGATTGAGCGGGCGGCGGCAAAATCGCATATTGACGACAGTTGCTCACGCATGTCGACCATCCTCCCGGTCGATGGGCAACTGTTCCCTCTGGAGGTTATGACCTTCAAACTCCCAGCCACCGTGAGTAGCGGTGGCTTTTTTTTGCCTATCGCGTCGTCGACATGCCTCGGAACATTCGGTTGCGGCCACTCGTTTCCTCGGGAAGAAGAGCTGAAGGAGAGCGTCATGCAGGTCGTCGGCACGCAGGTCATTCCCGAAAAGGGTGGCAAACTCGGTTTCACAATTGAATTCGTGGGCGATGGAGGGGAGATCGTTTCCGTCCAGTTGCGCAATGACGAGAAGCAATCCCTCAACTCAAGAAACGCGATCGAGCGAGCCCAGGCTGTCATGGCGGAGATGGCGACAGCCGATACGGATGGGGCGAGCGCCGACCGATTGAAAGCGCGGCCAAGCGCTCGTGCTGCCGGCGATCAGACCGCAATGGACGAACAGCTGGACGAAGGACTGGAAGGAACATTTCCAGCGAGCGATCCAGTTTCGGTCACTGGTTCCAGTATCCCGACCGGATCCGTAAAACACTAAGGGCAGCGCCGAAAGGGTGTCGGCGGTTCCTGTTTGGCCCCATCGGGCCGCAGGCAAGGAAAAAATCTGGCGCCCGCAGCCGAGCGCCGGAACTTTTTCGCCTCAAATCCATTGAATCCCTTCGTTGTCGACGCAGGCGGGTGATCAGGTGCCTCAGATCCGGAAAATTGATCGCAAGAGCAAGCAGATGGATGCCCGGGACAGGCTGATCATTGCGCTCTATGCTCAGCTTAAGGCCGAGCGTCAGACTCGCGAGACGCTGGAATGGGTCATTCGCAATGGGGGACTGTCGAAGGAAGTCCTCGGGGCGATCGCTGCCGACCCGGTGCCAGTCGTCACGGGTGACGACATCGCATCCGTCGAGAAGATCATAGCCATTGATGAGCGGCGGAAGCGCAAATTGCAAAACAACAACTGAGGGGAATGTCATGGCAGCGCGGGCAAGCTGGAAAGGCCATCTCAAGGTTGGGGACCTTGTCTGCAGCGTGGGACTATACACGGCGGTTTCGACCTCGGAGCGCATCTCATTCAACATCATCAATCGGAAGACCGGCCATCGGGTCGAGCGGCAGTTCGTCGATAGCGAGACCGGCAAGGCCGTTGAGCGTGATGACCAGGTGAAGGGATATCAGCTGGACAACGGCGAATACATCGTCATCGAGGGTGATGAGATCGCCGGCGTCATGCCGGAGAGCGACAAGGTTCTGAACGTCCAGAATTTCGTGCCCTACAGCGAAATCAACAAGCTCTATTTCGACAAGCCTTACTACTTGGCGCCCGTCAGCGAGGATGACGAAGATGCACTCGGGCTGATCGCCCGTGCGATGCGCGATCAGAAGGTTGCCGCGATCGCGGAAGCGGTGCTCTTCCGCCGCAATCGTACGGTTCTGATCCGGCCGCAGGACGACTATATCATCGCGACGACCCTGAGCTTCGACTACGAGGTCCGCAAGCCGGACACGGTCTTCAAGGACATTCCTGAGATGAAGTTCGACAAGGAAATGCTCGAACTGGCCGGCCACATCATTGGCACGAAGAAGGGGACCTTCAATCCGCAGGAATACGAGGATCGATACGAGACGGCGCTCTCGGAGCTGGTGAAGGCGAAGATCGAGGGCAGGGAGCTGCCGAAGGCGAAGCCAAAGCCGCAGGGCAAGGTCATCGATCTCATGGATGCCCTGCGCCAGAGCGCCAAACTGAGCGCTAAGCCGCGAGCCGGAAAGGCAGCGCGGGCCGATAGCGGGCAGACGAAGGCGAGCTGACGATGGCTCTGGAGGCCTATCAAGCCAAACGCAATTTTAAGGGAACGCCGGAGCCGCGGGGGAGCCGGCGTGGCGGCAAGCCTCCAGCACAAGCCGCGCTTAGCTTCGTCATTCAAAAGCACGACGCGACAAGGCTCCACTATGACTTCCGGCTCGAGCTCGACGGGGTGCTGAAGAGCTGGGCCGTCACGCGTGGCCCGAGCCTCAATCCCGATGAGAAGCGGCTTGCCATCCATGTCGAGGACCATCCGCTGGACTATGGCGACTTCGAAGGCATCATCCCGAAGGGCCAGTATGGCGGCGGCACGGTGCTGGTCTGGGATCGTGGCACATGGACGCCGAATGGCGATCCCCACAAGGGCTACAAGAAGGGCCATCTCGAATTCGACCTCGACGGCGAGAAACTGAGCGGCCGCTGGCATCTGGTTCGCATGCATGGCAAGCTGGGCGAGCGCCAGGAAAACTGGTTGCTCATCAAGGCAGAGGATGCGGAGGCTACCCACAAGGGCGACATTCTCAAGCAGCGACCCGAATCGGTGAAAACCGGCCGCAAGATCGAGGAAGTGGCGAAGCACCCTGACGCCACCTGGAACTCTCGTCACAAGGGAGCGCCAAAGTCCGTCTCTTCTAAGTCTGCAGGAAGCCCAGCGAAGCCAAAACGTTACGAGTGGCCGAAGGGGGCCGAGAAGGCGGCGATGCCTGTTTTCATCGAGCCTGAGCTTGCCAAGCTCAAGGCCAAGCCTCCGTCAGGAGAAGGGTGGATTCACGAGATCAAGTTCGACGGATATCGGCTGCAGGTTCGGCTTGAGAAGGGCAGGGCAACCCTGCTGACCCGCAGCGGGCTCGACTGGACCGGCAAGTTTGGCCCGGAAATCGTCGAGGCGTTTGCCGCACTGCCGGCAAAGTTGGCGATCCTCGACGGCGAAATCGTCGTCGAGCGCGAAACCGGCGCTTCGGACTTTTCGGCCTTGCAGAACGACCTCAGCACAGCCCGTCACGATCGCTTCGTGTTCTATGCCTTCGATCTGCTCTATCTCGATGGATACGACCTGCAGCAGGTGTCGCTGACCAGCCGCAAGGCCTTGCTCGCGGATCTGCTTGCCGATGTCGACGCGAGACTTCGCTACAGCGAGCATTTTACCGAGAAGGGTGCCGTTGTGCTGGATCATGCCCGCCAGCTCGGGCTCGAGGGGATTATTTCAAAACTGGCTGACAGCGAGTACGTGTCGGGGCGTACCGGCGACTGGGTCAAATCGAAATGCCTGCAGAGGCAGGAACTGGTGATCGGCGGCTATGTGCCTTCGACCGCGATGAATAATGCGATCGGCTCGCTGGCGATGGGCGTTTACCGCAATGGCAAGCTGGAGCATGTTGGCCGGGTCGGAACGGGATTCAGCGTCAATGTCGCGCATGAGCTCTATGAGATACTGTCGGCGATGGAGCAGACGGAGAGTTCGTTTGACGATGAGCTTACCGCAGAGGAGCGTCGAGGGCTTGTCTACGTCAAACCAAAGCTCGTTGCCGAGGTTGAGTTTCAGGCATGGTCGGCGGACAACAATTTGCGGCATGCCGCGTTTCGCGGGCTGAGAGAAGACAAGGCGCCAGAGGACGTGATGCCCGAAGCAACAACGACGACTGCTCAGGAACTGCCTCAATCCAGCGTCGCGCTCACCCATCCCGATCGCATCTACTGGCCGGAGGAGGGGGTCACCAAACAGGGCCTGGCCAGCTACTATGCCCGAGTATGGCGCTTCGTCGAACCCTATGTGACCAAGCGGCCGTTAGCGCTGTTGCGGTGTCCCGACGGCATCGCCGGACAGCGGTTTTTTCAAAAGCACGCCTGGAAGGGCATGAACTCGCATATCGAGCAGATCACCGATCCGAAGGACAGGGGTGGCGAGAAGTTGCTGCGCATCACCGACTTCGACGGGATGGTGGCCCTCGTCCAATCGGCCGTGCTGGAGATCCATCCCTGGGGTGCGACGACAGCGAGCTGGGAGCGGCCCGACATGATCACGATGGACCTTGACCCGGCCGAAGACGTTAGCTGGGCCGAGGTGATTGCCGCGGCCTACGAACTGAAGGAGCGTCTGGAAGCTGCGGGCCTCGCGGCCTTTGTCAAAACCTCCGGCGGCAAGGGGCTGCATGTCGTGACGCCGCTGAAACCGAAGGCCGGCTGGGCGCCGGTCAAGGCCTTCGCCAAGGCTCTGGCCGATGGCATGTCCAAGGATCATCCGGACAAATATCTCGCGACCGCCACGAAGGCGAAGCGGAACGGCAAGATCTTCATCGACTATCTGCGCAACGGCCGCGGCAACACGGCAGTCGCCGCCTATTCGACGCGTGCACGCCCGGGGGCAGCTGTTTCGATGCCGCTTGAGTGGAACGAACTGACCGAGGAAATCGGTGCCGCCTATTTCACTGTCGACAACGCTCCGGCTCGCCTCGATGCCTTGCGCAGCGATCCGTGGGCGGATTTCTTCGCCGCCGCCGTTCCCCTTGAGAAGCGAAAGTAGCGGAAGCGGCTGCGGTCTCTCAATGAGATTTCGGTCGTCCCGTTTCCTTGGCGAGGCTCTTCTTCAGGGCATCCATGATGTTGACGACATTGCCCGTCGGTTTGGATGCCGGCCGCTTGGATGAAGGCGGTGCGGCTTTAACAAGGCTCTTCTGCTTCGCACGGATCATGGCTCTCAGGCGCTTCTGGATCGGATCCTGCACCATGGCGGGCTGCCAATCCTCCGTCCGATCCTTGACGAGCTTTTTCATCAGGGAGAGCACGGTGTCATCCACCTTGCTGGGGCTGTCTAGGGTTGCGGCCGGCGGGCGAACTTCGTCGCCGAAATGAAGCGTCCAGAGAATGATGCCCTTGCCCTGCGGTTCCAAGAGCACCGCGCGCTCACGCCGATAGAGAACAAGCCGCGCGATGCCGACGACATCGTTCGCCTTCATGGATTCACGGATCACGCAGAAGGCTTCCGTGCCGACCTTGTCCTCCGGCGTCAGAAAATGTGGTTTGTCGTACCAGATCCAGTCGATCGAGCCGCGCGGCACGAAGGTATCGATGTCGATCGTCTTCGTGCTTTCCAGGCCGACTTCATCGAGTTCCTTGTCTTCGAGAATGACATAGTCGTCTTCGCCGCGCGGATAACCTCGGGCTTGATCCTTGTCGGCGATCGGCTTGTGGGTGACGCTGTCGACGTAGCGGCTTTCGACGCGGTTCTTTGTCTTTCGGTTCAGGACGTGAAATCGGAGCTGATTGCTATCAGTCGTCGCCGGTGTCAGCGACACCGCGGCGGTGACGAGTGACAGCTTGAGATAGCCCTTCCAATAGGTCTGACGTGCCATTTGCGCCCTGGCGCTCTGGCGCCATCTCCCTTGGCCGCTTTTGCGGTAATTCCCCATAACGGCGCGAGCAACAGTTTGGTTCCATGGCAAGCGTCGCAAAACGTGCAAATACCGAGGGATAGCGCTCTCAGCGCAGATTAAGACGCTTGAGCCAGCGCAGCACGGCAATTTCATCCTGATCCATCCAGCGCAGCAATCTGGCACTTCGGCTCGGCCGGGCACTCGCGAGCTTGGCAAGTTTGCCGGTCTCGAAGCTTTCGAATACCTTTGGATGGATGTAGGACGAGCGGCACACCGCGCGGCTGTTGACCAACCGGGCGGCAACTACATCGACGACGATGTTAATCTGCCGAGTGCGTCCTCGTTGGCTTTCATGTGGTTCGACCGTAGCAAGGGCGGTCGCGGCCATCTGGGTTGCGCCCCAGGTGCGGAATTGGCGGGAACTGAAGTCGGCTCCGGATGCTTGTCTTATGTAGCTGTTGACATCCTGTGACTGGATGGGGTGGCAGATCCCATCGTCATCGATGTACTGGAAAAGTTGCTGGCCGGGTAGTTCCTGCAGCATGCGCACGGCACGGGTGATGCGCCTGTCGCTGTGGCTCAGGCGCCATTCCTTCCCTGATTTGCCCTTGAAGCGGAAGTGAATGCTCGAGCCCGATATTTTCACATGCTTGTTGCGCAGTGTCGTCAGGCCAAAGGACGCATTCTCCGCAGCGTAGCTCGCATTGCCGACGCGGATGTAAAGGTTATCGAGCAGCCAAACGATCGTTGCGAGTGCCTTATCGATGTTGGGTGTCCGTCGCCGGAGGTCGGAGTCTACCTTCCTGCGGATCGCGGGCAGCGCCGATCCGAAATCGGCGAGCCGTTCGAACTTGCTTCTTTCTCTCTCCGCGGTCCATTCGGAATGGTAGCGATATTGCTTGCGGCCTCGCGCGTCGCGGCCCGTCGCCTGAAGGTGCGAATTCGCGTCGGCGGAGATGAGAACCTCCGTGTAGGCGGGTGGAATTGCGAGCGCTGAGATACGCTCGAGTTCCGCCCGGTCGCTGATGCGCGTGCCTTCGGCGTCGTAATAGACAAACCCGTTCTTTACGGCCCGCCTTGTTATGCCAGTCTCCAGGTTCGCGATGAAGACCAGCCCGCCGGCAACCGGCAGTTCGCCCGGCGCAGCCGCCGGTTTTTCGTCAAGTTGCTGTTTATAGGTCGCTCTCTGGTCCACAGTGAGCGGGAAACGCCGTTCCCGTCGGTAGGTTCCGATTTAAGCGATGGTAACCTTTTGGCGGCTCCACCGACGGCTGCCAGAAAGCAGGCCGAGCCTGTTATTCGATAACCACTTGAACGTAGGTAGCGCCGCTCTTTGCATAATAGAGTGATCCGCAGCGGTAGTAATACCCCCCGTGGTAAGCTCCATAAACGCAGCCAGCTGGAAGGGTGCTGACATAGACATTTGTCCTCCGTACAACGCGGCGTGTCGTTCGACGGGCGGCGCCAGCATAGGAGAGCGGCGTCAGGGGGCGTCCAATTTCGGCCTCGGCGGGGGTCGACGCCCTGACGGTCAAGGTGGTCAGGTCGCTTCCCTCCATGTTGACGTCAAGGGAGGTAAACGCAACTACGAGCGCAAAGGCGAAAATCCGTACGACAGTTTTCATTGTGCGTCTCCCATCGGCTCTGTTGGCGCTGGTAGTTCATCGATCTGACCGAGTTCACTGAGGTCAACCTTCTTGGCGTCTCCGGGAATTTTGATCGCGAAGTTTGCCAGCTTCGCATCTTCGCCAGTGCGGAAGTTTCGGACCTCAAGCATGTATTGTGGTGCCTGCACCACATGTTTGCTGGTCACGATGTAGCGTATCGGTATTGGCTTCGAACCGGCCTCGATCCAGATCTGCCAATCGACGTCGTTCTTGCGGAAGGTCAGATATTCGCATTCCACACCGTCGACGACGGCGCTTGAGATATGCTTGGCTTCCGTAACTCCGTCCATCAGCGCATCGAAGCTGTTCGAAAGCAGGAGATCGGAGCCGGGGATTTCCGCGCCGGCGTTTTGTAGTCGATCAAAAAGCTCATCTAGGGTCCCTTTGGCATCGATCTGGGCGTACGCGTCGAGATTCCTGCCATGTACCGTCAGTTTCGTCCCGTCGAAGCCCACATCCAGGTCGGCAAAGCCGCCGATCCGCGTTAGCCGGATCTTGTCTGGTCGGCTGACGGTGGCGGTGCCGGAGCTGACGAATTGTAGCTTTTCAAAGACTGGCGTCACCGCCTCCACCGACGAGACATAGTGGAAGGAGAAGGTCTTCTGCGCCGCCAGATAGTCCGACATCGCCTTCAGGAGTTCTTTCGAATCGTCCGCCCATGCGCAGGTTGGGGAGCTCAATCCGGCGGTGATCGCGTACGCGGCAAGGAGTGCTGAATGGGGCCGGCATTGTGAATTTCGACATGTCACGCCCTCTTTTTTTAACAATGGTAGATTGGGTGCGCCGTGAATACAGCGTAGCTTGAGGTTGCCGGCGGCATTGCCATCGTCAGAAAGCCGTAGACAAAGCTACTCCTTTGGAAGGCCTGCTTGCTGGGACGCGGAAAACGAACGGCTCAGCCCCGCGATCCGATTCTGGACAGGGGTGCGGCTACTGTACGTTTCTTTTTCTGGCGGCCGAAATGTAACTGCAAGTTCATCTTTTGTCACACATTTCGGTCCGTATCGCCAACTATTTATCGCCTGCGCTACTATTGCCTTTCGCGGAAATGCGGAAATATTGTCTGATACTACACTTTGCCCCGGCATATGGAGTGGTGGGATGCGCCAGGGGCACGCATGAAATCCGAAGCTCGTGCATGCATCGGGGCAGAAAAATGCGCGATAGTTCGTATCGAGGGCTGCATCTTATCGGTATTTTGACTGTGGTCGCCGCTTTATCGGCGTGCGACAGCGGCAGCAATGCGTATGTGCCGCCGCCGCCACCAAAGGTAAATGTGGCGCAACCGCTACGGCAGCCGGTGGTTGAATATTTTGAGCTGACGGGCAATACTGACGCGATCAACGCTGTCGACATCGAAGCCCGCGTGCAGGGCTTTCTGGAATCAATAGACTACAAGGACGGTACGCCGATGAAGAAGGGCGACCGGCTCTTCAGCATCCAGCGGGACACCTATAAGGCACAGGTCGACCAGGCGCAGGCGCAACTGGCCTCGCAGCAGGCGTCGCAAGTCGGGGCGAAGCAGGAATACGACCGGCAGCTTAATCTCATGAAGCAGGAAGTGACGACGCAGACGGCCGTCGACAGCGCCAAGGCGACGCTTGACGAAGCAAACGCCGCCATTTTGAACGCGCAGGCAAGCCTCGATCTCGCAAACATCAACCTCGGATATACCGAGGTGGTGGCGCCCTTCGACGGCACGGTGACCGACCACCTCGTTGATGTCGGAGCCTTGGTCGGCGTGTCCGGCCCGACAAAGCTTGCCACGATCGTTCAGACCGACCCACTCTATGTCTATTTCAACGTCAGTGAAGCGCAGGTGCTGATGATCAAGCAGAGCCTCGCAAAGGCAGGGCGTAAGCTGACTCAGGCTGACCTCCCGAGCATACCGGTGGAAATCGGGCTCGGCGATGAGGAGGGGTATCCGCACAAGGGTCACCTCGACTACGTGGCGCCGCAGATCGATGCTTCGACGGGCACGCTTTCGGTTCGGGGTATTATCGACAACAAGGACCACGCGCTCCTGCCGGGCCTTTTCGTCCGCGTTCGTGTTCCGGTTGCCCACAAGGACGAGGCGCTTCTCGTCCGCGATGATGCGATTGGCACCAACCAACAGGGCAGCTATGTGCTGGTGCTCGGGAAGGACGACGTGATTGAACAGAAGCTCGTCAAGATAGGCCAGCGCAATGGCTCGATGCGGGTCATCGAGTCGGGTCTCGACGCAGGGGATTGGGTCGTCATGGCCGGGATCCAACGGGCCGTGCCCGATATGAAGGTTACGCCTGAGAAAGGCACGATAGACGCCGCCTCTGCAACAGGGGATCCGAGCGGATCGAAAGTCCCATGAACCGAGACCCGGCCCGATACAGGAGGCGAAGCAGATGATCTCGCGCTTCTTCATCGAGCGGCCGGTGCTCTCCAATGTTCTTGCCCTGGTCATCGTCCTGATTGGCGCGGTGGCGCTGTTTCAATTGCCTGTCGCTCAATATCCCAATGTGGTTCCGCCCACCGTACAGGTGACGACGCGCTATCCGGGCGCGAGCGCCAAGACCCTCGTCGATACCGTTGCCTTGCCGATAGAACTGCAGGTCAACGGCGTCGAAAACATGCTCTACATGCAGTCGACCAGCGCCAGCGACGGCACATATTCGCTGACCGTCACCTTTGCCATCGGGACGGACCCCGACCAGGCGCAGGTCCTTGTCCAGAACCGCGTTGCGATAGCGATGCCATCGCTGCCGCAGGCAGTGCAGGTGCAGGGCGTGACGACACAGAAGAAGTCAACATCTATCCTCGGTTTCGTCAGCCTGACTTCGCCGGATAGCCGTTACGACAGCCTGTTCCTGTCGAACTATGCCGTCATCAACCTGCAGAACGAACTCGCACGGCTTCCCGGCGTCGGCAATGTTAGCGTCTTCGGCGCCGGCCAGTATGCCATGCGGATCTGGATGGACCCGGATCTCCTGCAAGCCCGGGGGCTGACGCCGCAGGACATCATCAATACGGTGCAGCAACAGAGCCAGGAGGTCACCGCAGGGCAGGTAGGATTGCCGCCGGTGCCAAGCGGGCAGGACTTCCAGTACACGCTCAACGTCAGCGGCCGGCTGAACGACGCCCCTGACTTCGAAGACATCATCGTCAAGGTCGATTCCACAGGTGGCGGCAGGATCACGCGTGTCCGCGACATCGGTCGTGTCGAGCTCGGGGCGCAGACCTATAGCCAGTCCTTCCTGCAGAACCGGCGACCGGCGACCGGTGTCGGCATTTTCCAGTTGCCGGAGGCGAATGCCATCGCGGTGGCCGAAACCGTCAGGGCAAAGATGGCGGAGCTTTCGAAGAGCTTTCCGCCTGGCCTCGAATACAGCATGCCGTTTGATACGACGAAATTCGTCAAGGCGTCGATCCGCGAAGTCTACGTGACGCTGATCGAGGCCGGCGTTCTGGTCCTGATCGTGATCCTGCTCTTCCTGCAGAATTGGCGGGCCATGCTCGTGCCGGCGACAACCGTTCCGGTGACGATTATCGGGGCATTTGCTGCGATGGCGGCCCTCGGTTTCACCGTCAATCTGTCGACGCTGTTTGCGATCGTGCTTGCGATCGGCATCGTCGTTGATGACGCGATCGTCATCGTCGAGGGGGTTGCGCGTCACGTTGAGGAGGGGATGCCCGGCAGACAGGCGGCAGAGAAGGCGATGGACGAGCTCCTCGGCCCCGTCATCGGTATTACGCTGGTTCTCATGGCCGTCTTCATTCCGGCCGCCTTCCTGCCGGGCTTGACAGGACAGCTCTACCGGCAATTTGCGCTTGTCATCGCCGCGACTGCGCTGATCAGCGCGATCAACGCCATCACGCTGAAGCCGACGCAATGTGCTCTTTGGCTGCGACCGCCCGTGCCGCCGGAAAAGCGCAACTTCTTCTATCGCGGCTTCAACCGAGTCTATGATGCGGCCGAGAACGGCTACTCCAGGCTCGTTGGCGGCCTCGTGCGTAACAGCGTGGTCGCAGTGCTTGTTGGCTTGGCGCTGATCGGCGTCGCCTTTTGGGGGCTGACCCGGCTTCCGACGGCCTTCCTCCCGATCGAGGATCAAGGCTACGTGCTGATCAGTGCGCAGTTGCCTGATGGTGCGTCCAAGGAGCGTACCGATGCCGTGATGCAGCAAGTCAGCGCGATCGCGGAGCAGACGCCGGGCGTCGACCAGGTTCTGACGATCAGCGGCATTTCGGTCCTCGACAACAGCGCAAGCCTGCCGAATGCCGGTGTCGCCTATGTCATTCTCAAGGACTGGGACGTGCGCGGAAAGGAAAAAGGCCAGGACCTGCTGTCGATATACAAGCATTTGAACGGTGCTCTGGAAAGTGTCATGCAGGCCAATACTCTGGTCGTGGTCCCACCGGCGATCCAGGGTATCGGCAATGCCAGCGGCTTTACCATGCAGGTGCTGCTCAAGGACGGCAGCTTCGATTTCTCGCTGTTACAGACGCTGGCCGATACGATCGTCGAGCACGGAAATTCGCAATCCTCGCTTCAGCGGCTGCAGACGTCGTTCCGCGCGGACGCTCCGCAGCTTGAGGTGTCGGTCGACCGCATCAAGGCCGAAACGCTCGGCGTCACGGTTGGGCAGGTGTTCTCGGCTCTCTCAGGTTATGTCGGTTCGAGTTATGTCACCCAGTTCAATAAGTTCGGCCGGACCTTCCAGGTCTATGTGCAAGCGACTCCGGATTTTCGCGTGCGGCCGGATGATATCCGTAATCTAAAGGTCAAGGCTGGCGATGGCAGCATGGTCCCGCTTGGTACGGTGATTGACGTTAAAAGCTCGCCAGGTCCGTCGCTGATCAGCCTCTACAATCTCTATCCAACCGCCACGATCGTCGGCGGCCCCGCCACCGGCTTCAGCTCGGGGCAGGCGCTTGATGTCATGGAGCAGATCGCCGATCAGACACTGCCGCCCGGCGCCGGCTTCGAGTGGACAGCGCTGTCCTATCAGGAAAGGGCGGTCGGTGGGCAGATCTACTACGTCTTTGGTCTTGCCATTCTTCTGGTCTATTTCGTTTTGGCCGGACAGTACGAAAGCTGGATATTGCCGTTCGCCGTTATTCTCGCCGTTCCCCTTGCTCTGCTCGGGACGGTCGGCGCACTGACGGCGCTCGGGGTCGCAAACAATCTCTACACGCAGATCGGTCTCATTCTGCTCATCGCGCTTTCCTCCAAGAACGCCATCCTGATCGTTGAATATGCACGCGAAAAACGCATGCAGGGCATGGAGATTGCAACTGCCGCCGTGCTTGCGGCGCGACTGCGTTTCCGCCCGATCCTGATGACCTCGTTCGCCTTCATCCTCGGCGTGTTGCCGTTGGTGCTGGCGACGGGGGCTGGCGCCAACGCCCGCCGATCGATCGGTATTTCCGTCTTCAGCGGCATGATCGCATCGACGTGCCTGGCGGTTTTGCTGGTGCCGTCCTTCTACGTGATCCTGCAGCATTTCGAGGAATATCGGAAGCGCCGTGCGCTGCCGATTCCGGGCGCGCAGACGTCAAGCGATGCGGCGACAGACCGCTGAACGGAAATGATACCGCATTGAGAATTGCTATCCTCGGCTCGGGAAGCGCACAGGCGCGTCGCGCTTGATCGCCCCCCGTGGATAAAGCAAGGAAGCGCCCTCGGAAGGAGAGGGTTAGGAGCAGCCTCACGATGCCGACATGGTCGACACTGTGATTTCCGCAGGAGAGGAACTATGGAGAATTTCTCGTCATCACTGGAAATCGCATCCCTGAAACATGGCATGTGGAAAATGAGACTTGGCTTGTCCGTGATCGGCGTCGTCGCCTTGTTCGCGAGCGCCTTGGCACAACAGCCGACCGACGCGCAGCGCAACGCAATAAAATCCGCTTGCCGTACCGATTTCATATCCGATTGCTCCGGTGTCACGCCGGGTGGCAAGGAGGCGCTTGCCTGCCTGCAGCAGCATGAAGCGTCGCTGTCGTCGGGATGCAAGCAGGCAATCAGCGCGCTCGGCGGAAGCGGCAGCGCCGCCGCTCCGAAATCGTCTTCAGGGGCGTCGAACGCGCCAGCAACGCCGGATGCTGGCACACCTAAAGCTGCCGCGCCCGCAGCAACGGCCGCACCGCAGCTTTCGCCGCGGGAGGAGATGGTCATTGCTCGCGAGGCCTGCGGGCCGGACTTCCGATCCTACTGCCGCGCCGTTCCGCTTGGGGGCGGACGCGGCATCGCCTGCCTTAGAGAGAATATGGCGCGGTTGTCCCCGGCCTGCCAAAAGGTCCTAGCTCACGGATTGTGATTTTCTTTTGCTTTCATGGTCTTCGGTACGCTGGGTGATTGGGTGCCGGGACGTATCGGTCTCGATTCGCAAAATGGTTGTGAACTCGTCAGACCTTGGTCCAACTACACAATCTCTCCGCATGCGCTAACTGCACCTTGTCCTTCTGCCCCGAAGGATGAGGGAGGCTTTGGGATGTCGCGGACAAACCCTCCTGCAGCCTCCCTCCTCACGGTCAGACCTTGGTCCAACTTTTCAAGCGCGCACCCTCTGCCTAAGTTGGCCTTGTCCTTCCGCCAAAAAAAGGACACGCAGGGGCACCTTTCGGGGTCCTCTGAGAGGGCTCGAGAGGATCACCAACGGGTAGGCTGACCTCTCGGCTCTCCCCGTCCATGGCCGCACCCGACGCAGCGACCAGGGCGTCATTGCATTCTCGGCTTCCTTGATAAGCGGCATGGGTCAGGTCCAGCCGTGAGGTTCCATAAACGCCTTACGCCTCAAACTTCGTGTTTTCAGTGCTTTATACGCCTGAATGGCTGGAAGCGTGAGGGGTCGGTGGGTCGTTCCGTTCAGGGCGAAAGATAGTGGAGCGACTTTGTGTCGTGCAAAGACGCGGCCTCTAGGATCTGGACTCCGCTTATCTCGGCCGGGCTTGGCATCGGCTTTGTCCCGGAATGCACGGCAGATCTTCCGAACCGCGCCTTCGAGCTGAAGGCGGTGCGGGGGATCGACTTTCGGATCGGGCTCGGGGTTGTCTGGAATAGGGAGGACCCGACTCCCTCGCCCGACGACATCGTCGATATCGCACGATCGCTGGTGCGACCGGGAAAGTGACTGGGGGAAAGGGCGGTCGTTGATGGGCTTCGGCTTGCCTATCGCACCGGACCGTCAGTCCTCAGTAGCCCCAACAAGATGAACGTCTCGGCAGAAGAGAAATATTACTAAGGCAAGTCGATCCTGTCGCGATCGGTCGACCAGCTCCCAGAGCGAGTGAGGCGATCATAGGCGCCATCCGCCTGCTGGTCTGCGTCTCCCGTCAATCGACCTTGACAACCGGGTCCACGGCGAGACGTTATTGGGCTCGCAACGTCGTAGAAAAACGAGGATGGGATGAAGTTTAACAGACCGTCAGTCGCAGGCGTGGTTGGTGTGGCAATGTGGGGGGGTGGCGTGAGCCTTGCGGCATTGTCTGCGCTCGCACAGGAAGTCGAGCCGCCCGCTCCATGGGTCAAGCTTACCGGTTCGCATGCTGGAGCGGTCGGAACATGCTCTGCCGTTGATGCGACCGACAATGAGGCTTGTTACATGGTGCGTTGCGACGCCAAGAGCGGTCTCGTTTTCGAGATTGGCGATGCCACGGTTGGCGACATGGGCCTGCGATCGGCGCGCTTCGAGATTGGCAGGTACAAAGAGACAATCCGCCTCGACGGGAACAGTCCCGATCGGCGAACGACTGTTCTCTCAAAGCATCCGAAGTTGCTTGCCGCCCTCACATCTGGCGCTGATTTCGCGACCATGTACGCCGTCGAGGCCGATGTGAAATATAGCACCGGCTTTGAACTCACGGGGGCGCGAGACCAGGTATCTCGTCTGGCAAAGGGCTGCCCAACCAAGCCGTGACGACGGGTGACGGTCCTGACCGACCATGACGCCCGATTACCCAAAGCTGCCGATCGACCGAACCGAGGCACAGACAACACGCTTTAAAGGAAAGCCGCATTGAACATGCGGTCGCTTCCGATGATCTATCATTGCTGCGACCGGCTGTTCTCGCTGACCGTGACGTCAATCTGCTCTTCGCCGGCGTCTGCCTCAACGTGTCCTCCGGGTTGGCTAGCGCCGGACAGGGAATAGCTTCCGCCGCCAGTGATCTCGGCGGCGCCAACGGCAATTACGCGGTGGCGCCGGCAGCACTTGCCGGCTACCAGACCTACAACGCGCTAACCGGCGTCAATACCGACGCCCTGAAAAACATGCGGGGCCTCGCCGACTGGGCCGGTCTTCAGAAGTCGGGCCTCGGTTCCGTTTCGCTGACGGTCGGCTACAACGCCTCGCGATCCGCTTGGGACGGCGATGTCGAATACTGCACCTTCGCGTTGAGGATCGGCCAGCTGAATAGTGCCTCCGTGGGCCGCCAGCATGGAGCGGACGATATCGAGGCCGATGCCAGTACCACCTTGCTCACGGCGAGTGGAGAAAAACGGCGTAAAGATAAGATCCCGGTTCCCGATTGGAATACCTACGCCATTGTCCTTAACTGTAATCGTGACTGCTTGATAACAAGGCTGGACATCAGTTGTTCGCTTCGATGATTGTAGCAAGCTTGAAGCCGATCCCATGAACCGTCGCGATGATGCCGTGGCAGCCAACTGCTGCAAACTTGGCGCGGATATTGCGAACGTGACTGTCGATCGTACGATCGGCGACATAGGCGACCGGCCTCTGTCACCTGACCTCCAACGTATTTGCGACTTGGTCATGAACTTCGCTTTGGCAGCTCTGTTGTGATGCGGGTCGCGGCCATATCTTTACCGGTGCAATCACTCGAAGGCTGTGAACAAGGGTTTCTCGTGTGATATCGGGATCGTCCATCAACTGAATGGCCGCACCCGACAGAATTATTGCCCTTTTCCTTGCATCAGCAGCGGAAAGAGGCCCGAGATTCACGCGGATCAGCGATTTTCCGAATTTTGATTCGACGCTAGCGGGAATTCTTTGCTGGAACGTGAATCCGTTTTCGCGTTTCCATAAATACATCTCAAGCCTCTCGTTCTGGCTCGCATGTGTACAAAGCAGTGTATTTCGCCATGTACGACGAAATTTTCTTCTAAAAATTTCCGTTTAAAATCATAGACTTATGGTCTATGGTGGGCCCGGAGGGACTCGAACCCCCAACCAAGCGGTTATGAGCCGCCGGCTCTAACCATTGAGCTACAGGCCCTGCAGCGGTTTGGCTGCCGTGTCCGGCGCAATGGTTCCCCGGAACGGGTTCCGCTCTAACGCAATTCTCCAGCGCTCACAAGGGACTGCCGCAATAGCTTCACAATCAATCGGCAAGACGACACTTAAGACTTCACAATCAGGGAGTGAAACATCGTGCTGCCGAACACCAGAACAATCGTCTTCAGCCTTCTGCTCGGTTTTCCGACTGCCGCTGCTATGGCGCTGCCGGCGCTGGCCGCCGATTCGCAGCCGCGTGAGGCTGTGATTTCCGTCAGCGGCGAAGGGCAGGCGAGTGTCGCGCCCGACATGGCGGTGCTCAACCTTTCCGTCGTGAAGCAGGCAACGACCGCGCGCGAGGCGCTCGATGAAAATAACAAGGCAATGAGCGATGTCCTTGCTGCGCTGAAAAAGGCAGGCATCGCGGAGCGGGATCTGCAGACCTCAGGTTTTGCGGTGCAGCCGCAATTTAACTACCCGCAGTCCAACGATGGCCAGCCTAAGCCGCCGGAATTGATCGCTTACCAGGTCAGCAATTCGCTGAGCGTGCGCGTCCGCGACTTGTCCAGGCTCGGCGCCATCCTCGACGAAGCTGTCACGCTCGGCGTCAACCAGGGTGGAGACATTCAGTTCACGAATGACAAGCCGGAGAAGGTGATGGAAGAGGCGCGAAAGAAAGCCGTCGCCAACGCCATCGAGAGGGCAAGGACTCTGGCCGGGGCTGCCGATGTCAAACTCGGGCGCGTGATCGAGATCAGCGAGACGTCGCCGCGTGCGCAGCCGGTACCGGTCTTACGGGCTGCCATGATGAAGGAGGCGGCAGACTCAGCCGTGCCGGTTCAGGGCGGTGAAACCAGCTACAATGTTACGGTCAACGTGACATTTTCGATCGCTCAGTGATCGTCAACGGGTTTGATCCGTGACCAATGGCCATTGATATTCGCTGCAATATCAATGGCCTGTTTGTTTTTGTCGAACGCCGGGGAACCTTCGGGCAATAAAAGGCTTTATCACGCATATATTACACTATAACATCGATCGTGTTTTCGGCCCGCAGGGAACCCTGAGTTCTGTTTCCCACGTCGCTGCCGGCCGAAGAGGAGGAATGGCACTAGCCCTAAAGAGGAGACAGACATGACGAATGCCTTGCCGCCGCTTCACAATGGACACGCCCCGTTCACCCTTCAGGAACTCTTCCGAGAAGCCCTCTATGCCTTTGAAGAGTGGGATACGGAACTCACAGAACCGATCGTCACCTTCGAAGGACGCGTTGTACCCATCAGTCAGGTCTTCGAAGCGATGCGTCTATGCGACGATATCGTTCCGATGAACATCGTCGGAGCCGTGACCGAACGGCTTACCAAACCCTGGGAAGGCGAAGGACCGCTCGACCAGATGAGTTTCTCGACTGCCGCCCGTGTCATGGGCGTCCTCGTGCGCAAGCGCCTGCTTGCAAATGGCACGGCTGATATTGTCGCCGTTGCAGAACAGACAGCCGAGCGTCGCTCCGGCAATTGACTTCCTGGATTGCGGTCCTATGGCCGCAATCCCGCTCCCAGGTGAAAATTTGCTATAGTTCGAAGGCTTCCTTGAGGCCGACGCTCTTGTGTTCGCGCAGGTCGAGATCGGCCTCGATGTGGGCAATGTGGTGCAGCATCAGCCTGCACGCCTCGTCAAGATCGTTACGCTCGATTGCGGCGACGATGTCGCCATGCTCGGAATGACCGCAACTCGATATGGTCGATTGGCCGTAAAGAGCAATCACCAGCGACGAGCGGGCAACCAGTTCATCCATGAAGCGCTGCATGATGGCGTTTCCGGATATGCCGGCAAGCGTCAGGTGAAAGTCGCCTGATGCCTTGATCTCGGCGCGCCGCGCCGTCTGGCCGCGCTCGCCCATCAACCGGCCTTCTTCGAGCAGCAATTGCTTCAGGTGCTGGATCTGCGAAGGCGTAATCTTGGCTGCCGCCTCGCGCAAGATTCCGGGCTCGACGAGACGGCGCGCGGCAAAGATCTGGCGCGCTTCCTCGGGCGAGGGGTAGGCGACGAACGCGCCGCGATTCTTTTCGACGCTGACCAGCCCCTCGTAGGAGAGAGCCTGCAAGGCGGCGCGAGCGAGCGTACGGCTGACATTGAACAGATTGCCGACATCGCTCTCCGATAATTTCGTTCCCGGCGAAAGGCGCCGCTCCACGATCGCGTCGCGGATCGCGTCGCGGATCTGTTGTGCGCCTGTCTCGGCTGAATCCTCTGCGATTTGCAGGGCCGTTGCGGTGGATTTCATGAACTCGGATACCTTTTGACCGGGAAATGATATCTGCGTTTCGCGCAAAAGTTAAACGGAATTTGTGCGCAAAGTTTCGGCTAAATTGTATACGATATTCTGCACGAATTGCAGACGATAGCCTATTTTGTGTGCATATTCGTATGTCGCCTGATTTTTCATATCTGGCGCAATCTTGGCGGCAAGCCTTTGATTTGGCGCCGCTTGATGCGCGGCAATAGAAACTGGCATGGCAGATGCATTGTCTTTCTCAAACAGAGGAAGACCAATGTCTAAAGCCGCAGAGATCGATATCGTATCCGTTTCGAAGATGTATGGCGCCACCACGGCGGTCCACGCCATCAGCCTGAAGATACCGGCCGGTTCCTACTGCTGCTTTCTCGGGCCTTCCGGCTGCGGCAAGACGTCGACGCTGCGCATGATTGCCGGGCACGAGAGCATTTCCTCAGGTGACATCCGGCTCGGCAACACTGTTGTCACCGACTTTCCGCCGGCCAGGCGCGGCACGGCGATGATGTTCCAGTCCTACGCGCTGTTTCCGCATCTTGACCTCGTCGACAATGTCGCCTTCAGCCTGAAGATGAAGGGTGTCGAGAAGGAAGAGCGTCGCGCCAAGGCGTTGGAGATGCTGAAGCTGATGCAGATGGACGCCTATGCGACGCGGCGACCGGCGCAGCTTTCCGGCGGCCAGCAGCAGCGCGTGGCGCTGGCGCGCGCGCTGATCACCGATCCTGAAGCGCTGCTGCTCGACGAGCCGTTGTCGGCGCTTGATCCCTTCCTGAAGATACGCATGCGTGCTGAGCTCAAGAAGCTGCAAAAGACGCTCGGCATTACTTTCGTCCACGTCACGCACAGCCAGGAAGAGGCGATGGCGCTCGCCGATATCATCGTCATCATGAACGACGGCAAGATCGAGCAGGCAGCGACGCCGCGCAAGGTGTTCGAGGAACCTGCTACAGCGTTCGTCGCCCGCTTCATGGGTGATCATAACGTCCTGTCCGGTCGCGTTGTTTCCTCGGAAGACGGCGTCACCACGCTCGAGGTGCCGGAGGGGCAGACCTTCTCGGTGCGGGGTAACACCAAGATGGCCGGCGAAGCTGTCGACATCGGCGTTCGCACCGACCGGGTCCGGCTCGATGCGGCAAGCGATAAGACGCTCGGTTTCAACGGCGTCGTCTCCAACATCGAATATCGCGGCGCCTCGGTGAAGATCACCGTGGCCGGCGCGGGCAGTGACGACTTCACGGTCATCGCGAGTGACGGCGACTACTTCGCCAAACCCGTATCGGTCGGCGATGCGGTGTCTCTGAGTTGGGCTCTGGAGGACGCGGTCCTCCTTGGCCATGCATGAACCTCACCAGCAAAAAGAAGGGGAACTGACATGACAACTGAAAAGAAGACGACCAAGACGGCAGCGGGGATCTCTCGCCGCAGCCTGCTCAAGACCGGGGCTGCTGCCCTCGGTGCGGCCGCCGGCTCCGGCCTGATCACCGGCTTCCCGACCATCTGGGCGCAGTCGAACATCACGCTTCGCCAGTTCGGCACCGGTGTTTCGAACATCAACGCCATTGCCGAGCAGTGCAAGAAGGACCTCGGCATCACGCTCGAGATGACGGCGACCGATTCCGACGCCGCGGCCCAACGCGCCGTGACGCAGCCTGATAGCTACGACATCGCCGATATCGAATACTGGATCCTGAAGAAAGTCTATCCGACCGGTGTCATCCAGCCGATGGATGTCAAGAAGCTGAAGTACTACGACAAGGTCGTACCGCTGTTCAAGAACGGCAAGCTGAAGCCGGACAGCGTCATCGCCCAGGGCACGGCGCCGCACACGGTCGGCTATGTCGAGAGCGCGGATGCCAAGACCTTCGCCAAGGGCGAGACCGAACTCTTCACCATGATGCCGACGATCTACAATGCCGATACACTCGGCATACGCCCCGATCTCGTCGGCCGCGATATCACCACCTGGGCCGATATCATGGATCCGAAGTTCAAGGGCAAGACCTCGATCCTCAACATCCCGTCGATCGGCATCATGGACGCCGCGATGATCATGGAAGCGCTTGGCAACATCAAGTACGCCGACAAGGGCAACATGACCAAGGCAGAGATCGACAAGACGATCGAGTTCCTGATCAAGGCGAAGCAGGACGGCCAGTTCCGCGCCTTCTGGAAGAGCTTCGACGAGTCGGTCAACCTGATGGCATCAGGCGAAGTCGTCATCCAGTCCATGTGGTCGCCGGCCGTCGCCGCCGTCCGCTCCAAGGGCATCGCCTGCAAGTATCAGCCGCTCAAGGAAGGCTATCGCTCGTGGGGCGGCGGTCTCGGCCTTGCCTCGCACCTCAAGGGCGCACAGCTCGACGCGGCTTACGAGTACATCAACTGGTACACGTCCGGCTGGGTCGGCGGCTATCTCAACCGCCAAGGCTACTACTCCGCCTGCATGGATACGGCCAAGAACTTCATGACATCAGACGAATGGGGCTACTGGATCGAAGGCAAGCCGGCGCAGG
This sequence comes from Rhizobium sp. R711, assembly GCF_002211365.1. Taxonomy (GTDB): domain Bacteria; phylum Pseudomonadota; class Alphaproteobacteria; order Rhizobiales; family Rhizobiaceae; genus Rhizobium. The sequence goes on from NZ_LOKZ01000004.1 coordinate 28,707, forward strand.
GCGATATCCTCTCGCCGGAAGGCAAGGTCATGGAGAAGGCGGGTGCGGTTCGCGACGGCGGCTCGTTCGAAGAGCGCATGGGCCATGTGGCTTGCTGGAACTCCGTCATGGACGAGGATCGCTACATGGTTCGCCGCTGGAACGAGTTCATCGCGGCCTAGAGCGGGATGCCGAAAAGTATAGGTGGTTTTCGGCTGAAATCCCGCTCTAACTTTATGATTTAGAGGCGGATTCAGATTTTAGGTCGGCTGGACCTAAAATCATCCGGCTCTAAGGCAAACTGCTTCTGCCAGGCCCTCTCCCCAGTTCCTTTGGGGGGAGGGCATCGACAACGGAGAGACCGGAACATGGCGACGATCGCGTCTTCGCAGGCCGACCAACAATCGGAACAGATAAGCCGTCGACGAATTGGATGGCCGGCTTGGGCAGCCTCCTATCTGCAGGCAACGCCGCTGATCCTCATTCTCGGCTTCTTCTTCATCCTGCCGATCGCCATGATCGCCGTCGTCAGTTTCTGGGATTATGACTTCGCCGGACTCTACCCGGCCTTTCTGACCATGAACTACACCGACACGCTCGGTTCATGGGTCACTTGGAAAACCTATCTCAACACACTGAAATTCACGGTGATCGTCTGGGGGCTGACGCTCGTCATCGGTTTCTGGGTCGCCTACTTCCTCGCCTTTCACATCCGCCGGACGACCACGCAGATGATCCTGTTTCTGGTCTGCACCGTGCCGTTCATGACCTCCAACATCATCCGCATGATCTCCTGGATCCCGGTGCTCGGTCGCAACGGTCTGGTCAATTCCGCGCTGGTGCAGATAGGCATCGTGCCGCAGCCGATCGAATGGCTTCTCTACTCCGATTTTGCCGTCGTTCTTGCGATGGTGCATCTCTACACGCTGTTCATGGTCACGCCGATCTTCAACACGCTGATGCGTATCGATCGCTCGCTGTTCGAGGCGGCGCGCGACGCCGGCGCCAGCGGCTGGCAGATCCTCTGGAATGTCGTACTGCCGCTGGCAAAGCCCGGCATGGCGATCGGGACGATCTTCGTCGTCACTCTCGTCATGGCAGACTTCTCGACGGTTCAGGTCATGTCCGGTGGCCAGAGCGCCTCGGTCGCGTTGATGATGAAGAACCAGATGTCGCTCTTGCAGTATCCGGCAGCGGCTGCCAATGCGGTCGTCCTGCTTGCGGTCGTCTTGATGATGGTTGCCGCGATCCTGCGCGTCGTCGATATCCGCAAGGAGCTGTGAGATGAACCACGAGAAGCGTACCTTCGAATTCTATGTGCTCGCAGCCTTCTTCCTCGTCTTCGTGCTGTTCCTGTACGGGCCGCTCTCGGCAATCCTGATCCTGTCCTTCCAGGGCCCGGATGGCGGCCTGACATTCCCGCTGAACGGCGTCTCGCTGCATTGGTTTTTCAATCTGTTCGAGAAGCAGGCGGTGGGCGATTTCGGTGCCTCCTTCCGCCGTTCGTTCTCGCTCGGCCTGATGGTGATGGTCGTCACCGTCGTCGTCTCGCTGCTTGCGGGTCTCGCGTTTCGCCGCCGGTTCCGCGGATCGACCGTGCTTTTCTATGCGACGGTCGCAAGTCTCGTGGTGCCATCGATCATCATTTCGCTCGGGATCGGCGTGGTTTTCCAGCAAAGCGGCCTGAAGCCCGCCTGGTACTCCTCTGCCTTCGGCGCGCATCTGACATGGACGCTGCCGTTTGGCGTGCTGATCATGTTTGCCGTCTTCAATCGCTTCTCGCCGGCCTACGAAGAGGCGGCGCGCGATCTCGGGGCGACTTCATGGCAGACCTTCCGGCATGTCGTGCTGCCTATGATCGCACCGAGCCTGATCGGCGTCGGGCTGTTCGGCTTCACGCTCTCTTACGACGAGTTCGCTCGCACGCTCATGACGTCGGGCAGCTACAATACGCTGCCGCTCGAAATCTACGGCATGACCACGAATGTCACGACGCCGGTGCTCTATGCGCTTGGCACGGTGACGACGCTGTTTTCCTTCACCATCATTCTCGTTGCGCTCGGCATCATGCTCATGCTGCGCCGGCGTCAGGCAAAGATAAGCTGATCCAATGCGCATTCTTCTGGTCAATCCCAATACGACAGTGTCCATGACCGAGAAGGCAGCCGTTGCGGCTCGCGCTGTCGCGGCCTCCGGCACCGACATTGTCGCCGCGACCTCGCGCATGGGGCCAGCGTCGATCGAGGGACACTATGACGGGGCACTCGCAGTCCCCGGGCTGCTGAGTGAACTCAGGGAGCGGGCTGGCGCATATGATGCCGCCATCATCGCCTGCTTCGACGATACGGGGCTCGATGCAGCACGCAGCCTTGCCGACGTACCGGTGCTTGGACTTTGCGAATCTGCGGTCGCCACTGCCGGCTTTCTGGCGCAGAGGTTTACCGTCGTGACGACGCTGGAGCGCTCACGCGTGCTGATCGACAATCTTGTCCGACGCTATGGCATGGGCGGACGCGTCAAGGTGCGCGCCTCTGACATACCGGTCCTTCAGCTCGAAGATCCCGCCTCGGGCGCTATTGGCAAGCTGCGCGCCGAGATCGAACGGGCGCTGTCAGAGGATGGCGCGGAGGCAATCGTGCTTGGCTGCGCCGGCATGACCGATCTCGCTCGCGATCTACAGGATATCTACGGCGTGCCAGTGGTCGACGGGGTGGCTGCAGCGGTTAAGCAGGCGGAGACGTTGGTCTCGCTCGGATTATCGACCAGCAAACGCGGTTCCTACGCATCGCCGCTGGCCAAGCCGTTTACAGGCGCGATGAGCGCCTTTGCGCCGATCCGGGCGACAGGCTGATCCATGACTGTGTCCTTCGATTTTGAGACGCTCTCCGAGCGCGAACGCTATAAGCTAATGATCGGCACGATCATTCCGCGGCCGATCGCGTTGGTGACGACAGTGGACGAACACGGCCGGACCAACGCCGCACCCTTCAGTTTCTTCAACTGCCTCTCGGCCGATCCGCCGATCCTAGCGCTTGGTGTCGAGAATAATCCCGATATGTCCTTTAAGGACACTGGTCACAACATCCGTATGACCGAGGTCTTCACGGTCAACATCGTGTCCTTTGCCATCGCGGAGGCGATGCATGTCTGCGGCTCGAAATATCCTCGCGGCGTCGATGAACTGAGGGAGGCCGGTCTGACAGCAGTCCCCGGCCAGAAAGTCGCCTCGCCGCGGATCGCGGAAGCGCCGGCAGCCTTCGAGTGCAGGCGTCACCTCACGCTGGAGCTCGGCAAGTCCCGGCAGATCATCATGGGCGAAATCGTCTATGCGCACTATCGCGACGGCGTCGTCGACCCGGAAAGGCTACGCGTCGATCCTGCAGAGATTGACGCCATTGCGCGTCTCGGCGGTGATACCTGTTCGACGATCCGCGACCGCTTCGAAATGCTGACACCCAAGTTGTAAAGGTCCGTGGCATCGCCACGATTCCGCTTTACTTTTCCCCTCCGCTTGCATTTGTTCAGAAAAAAGCCTTGCAGGAGAGGAAGCCCACGTGACCATGCCCGAAGAAGACCTCAAGCGGATCGCGGAACAGGAAAAGGTATTGAGTTTCGATACCTTCGATCTCACGACCGCATGGCAACTCGGCAAGCTCCTGCAGGAGCTTGGAACCGAACGTGGCCTCGGAATTGCGATCGATATTACGCTGCATTCGATGCCGGTCTTCTATGCTGCGCTCCCGGGCGTCACGCCCGACAACGTCCAGTGGGTGCGGCGCAAGCGCAATCTGGTGCTGCGTTATTTCAAGAGCAGCTACGCGATCGGTCTCGATCTCAAGCAGAAGGGCAAGACTGTCGCCGACAACGGCCTCGCTGATGCCGATTATGCACCTCACGGCGGCAGCTTCCCGATCAATGTGAAGGGCACTGGCTGCATCGGCGCGGTCACAGTCTCGGGGCTGCCGCAACGCGACGACCACAACCTTGCGGTTGAGGCACTGGCACTGATGCTGGCGAAGGATCTCGACGCGCTGCGTCTGGCCTGATTGTCGAGGTAGGCAACCTCGTTTGCGGAAGTCGCCTAGTTTGCACTTGAACCGAATATGGCGTTTTCCAACCATGGGTTAGAGAACGTCCGTTCCGGATCCATCCTGTCTCGAAGGCGCGCAAACTCGGGAAGCTTTTCATATTTGGCGCCGATGTGGCGCCCGGTGAAGACCTTGCCCCAATGCGGCAAGGCCGCGAAGGGCAAGAGCGCTTGCTCAATGTGCTCCACGGCCGCGTTGACTGCTTCCTGATTCCGAACCCAGGTAAAATGGATCGAGAGCGTGTCTCGGTGATATTGAGGGCTGAGCCACAGTTCATCGGCGGCGACTGTCCGGAATTCCGCTACTTGCACCAAATGCGCAAACCTCTCACGGATTGACAGCAACGTGTCGACAGCGGCTGCTCCGTATTCTCGCGGAATGTGGAACTCGGACTGGATCTCCTCGCCGTTGCTGGGCGTGAACCCCATCTTGAAGTGCGGGAGCCTGTCGGACCATCGGCCAGGCTGCCCCAACTGTTCCGTGGAATTTTGCGCATCCAATCCGCTGATGGGATGCCTGTTGACCATCGCGCGCGCTGCGCCGTGGATGGCGGTGGGCCACTCATCGGCCGATGCGGTTCTCTTGACCCAAATCGATCCGGCTTGTTGACCCCATTGCGTGAACACACTGACACTGTAGCCCGCGGCCATGATCTCATCGAGGTTGGCCAACAGCTTGTCCCAGGCCAATCCTTCGTAAACATACTGCGCGACCTGAAATTCCGGCTGGACATCAAGCGTTACGCGCGTGACGATGCCAAGCACGCCCAGATGTACTGCCATTCCCGGGAAATCGGCATCACCGCGTACTACCTTTATGAGGCGACCGTCGCCTGAAACAATTTCAAGCCCGGAAACCGCTGTCGCCAGGTTGCCATTTCGGTTGCCTGATCCATGCGTTGCCGTGGCAATTGCTCCGGCAATCGAAATATGTGGCAACGAGGCTAGATTATGAACGGCGAGATGATGCCGATGGAGGAAAAGTGCAAGCTCTCCATAGGTGCAATGACCGCCAACGGAAACCTGTGTTCCATCGCCTTCGATCACAGGGTTGATCGGTAGCTCGGCAAGCGACAGGGCCACTTCGCCATCGGCGATTGCGTTGAACGAATGGCCCGAGCCCACCGCTTTTATCTTTGGCGAACGCGCCACGATTTCGCAAACCGCGTCCACGGAAGACGGGTATAGGCAGTCGCGAAAGCCATAGTGAAAACTTGCTGCCCAATTGGTCGTTGGAATCCGCGTCATAGACAAAACCTCGCACCGATTTGTTTTCTATCGCACAGCCATTCCAACGACCAGTCGTCGTTTATGCCGGTGCGTCGCATCCGCCGTTCTAGTCACGGCGCCGACGCGATACCACTGGAAATGATGGCCGCGCGCCATTGAGGTGGCGCGCTTTAAATCAGATCTTGCCGCCCGCTTCGGAAATGACCTTGGTCAGGCTTCCGTTCGCCGGGAAGAGGGGGATCAGGCACGCCTGCAGGGCGTGGTAGATGTCGCCCCTGCCAGGGAAGATCGTATGGGCAGGCACCAGGTCTTCCGTCAGTTCCTCATGCCAGCCGCCATTCTTGTGATCGATGAAGGAGCGTTCGATGACGTTCCAGATCTTGCGGTAGTGTTCCTCATGGTAGTCACTCGGCAGGTGTTCGTTGAGGAAGTGCGCGGCACCGGCGCCCTCGCAAGCAGGCCACCACAGTTTGTTACGTTTGGCGGGCCTGTCTTGCCAGTCGAGCGTATAGAAGAAGCCGCCCTTATTATCGTCCCAACCGAGGGCGATCGACTGCGAGAACAGGCTCTTGGCTGCATCCGGCATCCAGTCATGCTTCTTGTTGCCAAGCACCCAGAGCTGAAGAAGGAGACGCGCCCATTCCAGCCAATGACCGGGGGTGGTACCTGCCGGGCGGAACATTTCGTTCGGATGATAGTAATCCTTGTCGAGGACCCAATCGGTGCTGAAGTGTTCGGCCACGCGCCAGCCGACGGAGCCGGCGGCACGACGAATGACGAGGTCGGCAATGCTTTCGGCCTTGGCGAGATAGTCGCGGTTGCCGGTTGCCTCGAAGGCAGCCATCAGCGCTTCGGTCAGGTGCATGTTGGAGTTCTGGCCGCGATAGTTGCCGCTGTCGAGGGGCTGCCAGTCGGCGGTGAACTCTTCGGCGATGGCGCCGTGCGCGGCTTCCCAGAACTTCGTGTTCAGGACGTCGGTGATGTCGGCAAGCATGCCGTCGGCAAGCGGATGGCCGACTGTTTTTGCGGAGGAGGCTGCGAGCAGCACAAAGGCGTGGCCGTAGCCCTGCTTGTTTGAATCGACGGGGCCGTTGTCGTCAAGAGACCAGAAGTAGCCACCGTTCTTGGTGTCGCGGTGATGCTTCCAGATGTACTGCATGCCGTGATCCACGACGTCGGCGGCGCCGGGGCGGCCGAGAAGGGTGCCGATCGCGAAGCAGTGAACGGCACGCGACGCGATATGGATCGGGCGGACCTGGCCTGCGGCATTGAGCGGCTTGCCGGTGTCGTCGAGATCGAAGAAACCGCCCATTGGGTTGATGGAATTGTGCTGGAAGAAATCGAAGAGCCCGTTTGCCTGTGCAAGAAGCCAGTTGCGGTGGTAGGTGCGGGTGGTCCAGTTTCCGAGCGCGGCGTCGCCGCTTGCAGGTACCATGATACTCCTCCGATTTCGTGCACAAAATCCTTCGCAACCGCCTATATAGGGGCCGCCCGAGTCTGTCATCTGTCAAGCGCCGCAAAGGCGCCACATGATAGGCATATATTGACATAAAGATATCTTTATGTGATTTGGTCAACTGGTCTGCAACGACGTCAAGGAGTCCGCCCGTGTTTGATACTCTGTTTGGTTCCGAAGGGGCAAAGCGCGACGGTAGTGAAGTGTTTGCTGCGCTTAAGAAAGCCGCCAGCGAACGCATCCTCGTTCTTGATGGCGCCATGGGCACGCAGATCCAGGGGCTGGGCTTCGATGAAGGCCATTTCCGTGGTGACCGCTTCATCGGTTGTGCCTGCCACCAGAAAGGCAACAACGACCTTCTGATCCTGACGCAGCCGGATGCGATCGAAGAGATCCATTACAAATACGCCAAGGCCGGCGCCGACATTCTCGAGACCAATACGTTCTCGTCGACACGCATCGCGCAGGCCGACTACGCGATGGAAGGCGAAGTCTACGCGCTCAACAAGGAAGGCGCCGAGATCGTGCGTCGTGCCGCAATCCGCGCCGAGCGCGAGGATGGCCGTCGTCGCTTCGTCGCGGGCGCGATCGGCCCGACGAACCGTACGGCGTCGATCTCTCCCGACGTCAACAATCCCGGCTTCCGCGCCGTCACCTTCGATGACCTGCGTACAGCCTATGCCGAGCAGATCGACGGCCTGATCGATGGCGGCGCCGATATCATCCTGATCGAGACGATCTTCGACACGCTGAACGCCAAGGCAGCGATTTTTGCCTGCGAAGAGCGCTTCGAGGCCAAGGGCGTCCGCCTGCCTGTCATGATCTCGGGCACGATCACCGATCTTTCCGGCCGCACGCTGTCCGGCCAAACGCCGTCGGCCTTCTGGAACTCGGTGCGTCATGCCAATCCGTTCACGATCGGTCTGAACTGCGCGCTTGGCGCCAACGCCATGCGTCCGCACCTGCAGGAGCTATCGGGCGTTGCTGACACCTTCATCTGCGCCTATCCGAATGCCGGCCTGCCCAACGAATTCGGCCAGTATGATGAGACGCCGGAACTGATGGCGGCGCAGATCGACGAGTTTGCCCGCGAGGGCCTCGTCAACATCGTCGGCGGCTGCTGCGGCTCGACGCCGGAGCACATCAAGGCGATTGCTGAGGTCGTGGCCAAGCACAAGCCGCGTCCGATCCCCGAGCATCGCCCCTTTATGTCGCTGTCGGGCCTCGAGCCTTTCGAGCTGACCAGGGACATTCCCTTCGTCAACGTCGGCGAGCGCACCAACGTCACGGGCTCCGCGAAGTTCCGAAAGCTGATCACCAATGCCGACTACACGGCAGCGCTCGATGTCGCGCGCGACCAGGTGGAAAACGGCGCGCAGATCATCGACATCAACATGGACGAGGGCCTGATCGATTCCGAAAAGGCGATGGTCGAGTTCCTGAACCTGATCGCTGCCGAGCCCGATATCGCGCGCGTGCCTGTCATGATCGATAGTTCGAAGTTCTCGATTATCGAGTCCGGCCTGAAACGCGTCCAGGGCAAGCCGATCGTCAACTCGATCTCGCTCAAGGAAGGCGAAGAGAACTTCCTGGCGCAGGCGAAGCTGCTGCATGCTTATGGTGCTGCTGTTGTCGTCATGGCCTTCGACGAGACGGGGCAGGCGGACAGCTACGAGCGCAAGGTCGAGATCTGCGCCCGTGCCTACAAGCTCCTGACCGAAAAGGCAGGCTTCCCGCCTGAAGACATCATCTTCGATCCGAACGTCTTCGCGGTCGCGACCGGCATCGAAGAGCACAACAATTACGGCGTCGACTTCATCGAGGCGACGCGGACGATCCGCAAGACTATGCCGCTCGTGCATATCTCGGGCGGCGTCTCGAACCTGTCCTTCTCGTTCCGCGGCAACGAGCCGGTGCGCGAGGCGATGCATGCCGTGTTCCTCTACCACGCCATCCAGGCGGGCATGGACATGGGCATCGTCAACGCCGGCCAGCTCGCCGTCTACGACCAGATCGATCCGGAGCTGCGCGAAGCCTGCGAAGACGTGGTGCTGAACCGCCGCGCCGATGCGACAGAGCGGCTGCTTGAGGTGGCCGAACGCTTCCGTGGCGCCGGCACCCGCGAAGCGAAGGTGCAGGATCTTGCCTGGCGTGAATGGCCAGTCGCTAAGCGGCTGGAGCACGCGCTCGTCAACGGCATCACCGAATATATCGAGGCCGACACCGAGGAAGCCCGCCAGCAGGCAGAACGGCCGCTGCACGTCATCGAAGGCCCGCTGATGGCCGGCATGAACGTGGTCGGCGATCTCTTCGGTTCCGGCAAGATGTTCCTGCCGCAGGTCGTCAAGTCCGCCCGCGTGATGAAGCAGGCGGTTGCCGTACTCCTTCCTTACATGGAGGAAGAGAAGCGCCAGAACGGTGGCGATGATCGGAAGGCTGCCGGCAAGATCCTGATGGCGACCGTGAAGGGCGACGTCCACGACATCGGCAAGAACATCGTCGGCGTCGTGCTCGCCTGCAACAATTACGAGATCATCGATCTCGGGGTCATGGTGCCGGCAACGAAGATCCTCGAGACCGCCGTTGCCGAGAAGGTCGACGTCATCGGTCTTTCCGGCCTGATCACGCCGTCGCTCGACGAGATGGTGCACGTGGCTGCTGAAATGGAGCGCCAGGGACTGGATCTGCCGCTGCTGATCGGAGGTGCCACGACCAGCCGTGTCCACACGGCCGTCAAGATCCATCCGGGCTATAACAAGGGGCAGACTGTCTATGTGACGGATGCCAGCCGTGCGGTCGGCGTCGTTTCTTCGCTGCTGTCACCTGAGGGTCGCGACGACTATGTGGCTGACATCCGCGCCGAATACGCGAAGGTGGCGGCGGCGCATGCGCGCAGCGAGGCCGAGAAGGTGCGTCTGCCGCTCGCCCGCGCCCGCGAGAACGCGCAGCAGGTCGATTGGGCGGCCTACAAGCCGACCAAGCCGAGCTTCCTCGGCACCAAGGTCTTCGACGGCTACGATCTGGCTGACATCGCCAAGTACATCGACTGGACGCCGTTCTTCCAGACCTGGGAGTTGCGAGGCCGGTTCCCGGCTATTCTCGAGGACGAGAAGCAGGGCGAGGCAGCGCGTGCGCTTTGGGCCGATGCGCAGGCGATGCTGACGAGGATCATCGACGAGAAGTGGTTCCACCCGCGTGCCGTCATCGGCTTCTGGCCGGCGAACGCTGTCGGCGACGATATCCGTCTGTTCAAGGACGATAGCCGCAAGGAAGAGCTTGCCACCTTCTTCACGCTGCGCCAGCAGCTGTCGAAGCGTGACGGTCGGCCGAACGTTGCGCTGTCGGACTTCGTTGCGCCTGTCGAGAGCGGCGTTCAGGACTATGTCGGCGGCTTCGTGGTTACGGCCGGTATCGAGGAGGTTGCGATCGCGGAACGCTTCGAACGCGCCAACGACGACTACTCGTCGATCCTCGTGAAGGCGCTGGCCGACCGCTTCGCGGAAGCTTTCGCCGAGCGTATGCACGAACAGGTGCGTCGCGAATACTGGGGCTACGCCAAGGACGAGCATCTCAGCAACGAGCAGCTCATCACCGAGGAATATGCCGGTATTCGCCCGGCGCCGGGCTATCCGGCACAGCCCGACCATACCGAGAAGAAGACGTTGTTCGGCCTGCTCGATGCCGAGAAGGCGGCAGGGGTGCAGCTCACCGAAAGCTACGCGATGTGGCCGGGTTCTTCCGTTTCCGGCATCTACATCGGCCACCCCGACTCCTACTACTTCGGCGTCGCCAAGGTGGAGCGGGATCAGGTCGAGGATTACGCGAACCGTAAGGGCATGGACGTTGCCGAGGTCGAGCGTTGGCTTGGGCCGGTTCTGAACTACGTGCCGCGCAAGCGCGACGAGGACATCGAGGACGCGGCCTGATCGGCTGGGTCTTCAGGATTCGATTCAAGGACTGGACAGATTGATTCAGCTTGTCGTCGCAAGGCGCTGAAACTGAATCGGAAACCGTCTCAGGTGCTGGGCGTCAATTGGACGAGTAGGGCCGTGGTGTCGTCGCTCTGCTTATAGCGCGGATAGCGCAGGCCTTCGGGATCGATCTCGCGTTCGAAGCGCCTGAGTTCCTCCACCATCGACCGCAGACCCTTTTCGCGCGCGGTGCGCACGAGGCTTTCGGAATCATAGGCCGCGTAGAGGACCGCCAAGTCCGAGAAGCCATCGCTGCAGATGATCGCGTGCGCCCTGCCTCTGATAACAAGCCGCTCGGAAACCAGATGGTCGGCGGCCTCCGGTACGAGGCCGAGGGTCCAAACCCCGCTCTCCGGCGTATTCTGCCGCTCGCGGTGCTGGCGCAACAAGGCGAGGGTCTCGGAATTGCCGAGCGCGCCACCTTCCTTCGTGATGCCGCCCGTTCGCGCAATGTGCTTTCGCGCCTGGTTTTGTTCATGCTGGTAGGCGCCCGGAATTGCCATGTGCATGGTGGCGAAGCCATTTTCCTCCAGTAGAAAAAGGCAGGAGTCGCCGAGGCCTATGAAGTGGAAACCGTCATCAGTCTGATGCAGCATCGCGAACGCGGTCAACGGCCAGGCGTAACGCGGCACGGTCTCGTGGCCGCTCAGAAACGCCGAGCGAGCTGCGAGAGACAGGTCGTGCGCAACCTCTGAGACACTGGACTCACGGGTGATCTGATCCTGAAAGCCGCGGGCGAAATGCCGGGCGATCCAGGCGGCGTCGCTGCCTGCCTCATCCATATACTGGCGATCGCCGAGGCCCGTTGCACCGTCGATGACGAAGGCGCAGGCGTCGTTATAGCCGAAGCTGTCGTCGTTCGGCTTTGCGGGATTTCCGGGATCGGAGATGCTGTCGAGGATCGTGATGCGAGTCGTCATGGGCATATTGAATAGACGCCCTTGACCGTCCCTTCAATGCGACCGGGCATCACGGCGCACCGATCGTCAGTTCGGCGACAAAATCATAGGCGTCGCCACGATAGAGCGAGCGGGTGAACTCGACCGCCCGGCCGGAGCCCAGATAGGAGATGCGTTCGATCGACAGCCCCGCGGCGCCGACGGGGACGCCGAGGAGATGGGCGTCGGCCTCCTTCATGTTTGTCGCGGAAATCCGCTGCACGGCGCGGACCGGGCGGACCTGGCGACGCTCAAGTTCCGCATAGAGCGACGTCGTCACGACGAAGGGATCCGGAAGGAATTCGCCGGAGACGCTGGCGTTTTCAATTGCCAGCGGCTGATCGTCGGCAATGCGCAGACGGCTGAGGCGTGAAACTCTGACATCGGTTGCGAGGCCGAGAATCATCATTTCATCGGGCGAGGGTGTATGAATGCCCTTGTGGAGCCATTCGGAGCGCGAGGTCATGCCGCGACGGGCCATATCCTCGGTAAATGAGGTGAGCTGCGAGAGGCGCTGCTCGACCTTCGACACCGGCTTCGTCACAAAGGTTCCGGAGCCATGGCGACGGACAAGCAGGCCGTCGGCAACAAGCTCATCGATTGCCTTGCGCACTGTCACCCGGCTGACCGTTGCAAATTCGGCGATATCGCGCTCGGGCGGCAGGGCGTCGCCATGGCTGAGCGTGCCCGTGCGAATGGCATCTTCCAGCGTTCGGCGCAATTTGACGTAAAGCGGCCCAGTACCGCCGGCTTGAAGGCGCTCGGGGGAAAGGAGGCTTGCGAAATCGTCGGTCATGCCGCGCCTGTTCCTTCCTCGTGCAAAAACTTCACCGCGAGATCGATGGCGCCCTGCAGGACATCTCCCCTGGGCTCTCGCAGCAGGCTAATGTGACGTTCCGCAAGCCATGGACGGTAGGCTTTCGCCAATCCACCCAACAGGCAAATCGCCTCGCACTCCGGCCAGAGCAGCGCATCAAGGCTCTCGCCGATCGAGGCCGCTGCGTTCCGCACGATCGCCGTCGCAACAGGGTCGCCCTTAGCGGCAGCCTCAAAGACGACAGGCGCATAACGAGCGAAGTCATTGGGGCGGGAGACATGGGCAAATTCCACGACACGCTCGGGATCGTCGCCATACTCGGCCATGACCGTCTGGGTCGCAGGCGAGGAGGGGCGCACGCCGTCATGCGCTAGCAAGGACTGTTCCAACAGGTCACGGCCGAGACGGGCGCCACTTGCCTGATCGCCGACAATGAAGCCCCAGCCGCCGATGCCGTAAAGCTTTCCGTTGCGGCGCGCATTGTAGACAGAGCCGGTGCCGAAGGCGCCGATTACGCCGTCCGAATCGCCCAGTGCGCCTTGGAGCGCGGTGGTCGCATCGGTGACGATACGACGTCTGGCAAAGGGCAGGGAGCGCTCGATCCGTTCGGCATAGTCGCCGACATTTGCGCCGGCGACGCCGATGACGGCTGCTACGCTGGAAACGGCTTCAGGGGGCAGGCCGGCGTCGCTCAACGCGTTCTTGGCCGATGCAATGATGTTGAGCAATGAATTGTCGAGGTCGGACAGGATGTTCGATGGGCCGGCCGTGCCACGACCAAGGACACGTCCTGTCGCATCCGTCACTGCGGCACGGCAGCTGGAACCGCCGCCATCAATGCCGATCGTAAGTTCTGTCATTGAACCACCAAAAATCCGCTCATTCCCTTGTTTTCATTACAATACCAAAAAAATACCATTTACCAAGTGCAAAGCGTGGCAAAAGCTCATCTTTTTATGCCATTGATTTTAAATGATAAAATTTTTAATGCGGCATTTCTGTTGCTTGGATGTTAGAATTGGCTGGACAATTGGTATTTTTTTGGCCTTAATTCAACTCAAAGGGAACAGAGCATCGGGCAGCGATAAACCGGCAGGACAGAGATAAGCCGGGCCACTCGATGAAATGCGGATTCGGCCGTGGCGGCTCTGCCGCCTTCAAGCCGTTCTCGCCATCAGTTTTCCCTTTCATGGCTGTGCCGGATCGGTTTCTTGTTCGGGTACGCTGTCTGGCCGACGGGGCGACCTGTCGTGCCGGTTGAGCTTCGGGCCGGCAGTTGTTGACGGCCCTTAAAGTGGCGTTGCGTGTGACCTCACGCACGCGAACGCTTGTTTCAGGTCAGGAACAGCGCTTCATCGGCGCATAAAACAGGAGAGGGAAATGAAGAACACCGCACTTAAAGGCTTCTTGCTGGCATCCAGCCTGCTGACATCAGTTGGCTTTGCTCATGCCGCCGACGTCACGCTGACGATTGAAAGTTGGCGCAACGACGACCTGCAGATCTGGCAGGAAAAGATCATCCCGGCATTCGAAGCCAAGAACCCGGGCATCAAGCTCGTTTTCTCGCCGACCGCGCCGACCGAATACAACGCCTCGCTGAACGCCAAACTGGATGCCGGTTCCGCTGGTGACATCATCACCTGCCGCCCGTTCGACGCCTCGCTCGAACTCTTCAACAAGAAACAGATCGCCGATCTGACGAGCCTGCCGGGCATCGAGAACTTCTCGGCCGTCGCCAAGGCTGCCTGGACGACAGATGACGGCAAGTCCACCTTCTGCGTGCCGATGGCCTCGGTCATCCATGGTTTCATCTACAACAAGGATGCCTTCGATAAGCTCGGCATCTCCGTTCCTAAGACTGAAGAAGAATTCTTCGCCGCCCTCGACAAGATCAAGGCTGACGGCACCTATATCCCGATGGCCATGGGCACGAAGGATCTCTGGGAAGCCGCGACCATGGGCTACCAGAACATCGGCCCGAACTACTGGAAGGGTGAAGATGGCCGCTTGGCACTCGTTGGCGGCAAGCAGAAGCTGACCGATGCGGAATGGGTCCAGCCTTTCGAGCAACTCGCCAAGTGGAAGCCTTATCTCGGCGACGGTTTCGAAGCCCAGACCTATTCCGATAGCCAGAACCTCTTCACGCTCGGCCGCGCCGCGATCTATCCGGCCGGTTCCTGGGAGATCTCGCTGTTTAACAGTCAGGCCCAGTTCAAGATGGGCGCGTTCCCGCCGCCGGTTCCGAAGGCCGGTGACCAAGGCTATATCTCCGACCATCCGGATATTGGCGTCAGCCTGAACGCCAAGAGCACCCATGCCGAGGAAGCCAAGAAGTTCCTCACCTGGGTCGCTTCGCCGGAATTTGCCGAAATCTACGCCAACGCGCTGCCGGGCTTCTTCAGCCTGAACTCGACGCCGGTGAAGATGAGCGATCCGCTGGCCCAGGAATTCGTCTCCTGGCGTGGCCCGTTCAAGTCGACGATCCGCTCGACCTACCAGATCCTGTCGCGCGGTACGCCGAACCTCGAAAACGAGACCTGGGTCGCTTCTGCAAACGTCATCAACGGCACTGTTACGCCGGCTGATGCCGCCAAGAAGCTGCAGGACGGCCTGAATGGCTGGTTCAAGCCGGGCAAGTGATTGCGATGTGAGGGACGGCATCAGCCGTCCCTCACTCCGGCTCAAAGCCAATTTCGTGTCCGCTTTTCCTCTCCCCGCCTCCTTCGAAACCCGAAGGGACGGGGAGACGAATAGAGGGAAGGGCGTTCTGCCCGCCGTGTCAGATGCGCCGCGCCAGGTGCAGCCAAGAAGAACAGGCAAAAGCCATGAGCGAAGCCCTATCCGCTGTCGATGTCGTTCCAATCAAGCGCCCCGTGCGCTGGCACATCGGCGTCTTTCTTTTCCCGGCATTCCTCGTCTATTCGGCGATCATGATCCTGCCGCTGATCGAAACGCTGCGGCTTTCGTTCTACAACACCGTTGATGGCGTGCCTGCCTTCGTCGGCTTTGCGAACTACAAGGTGTTGTTCGGCGATGCCCGCTGGGCACATGACTTCTGGAACGCGCTAGTCAACAACTTCATCTTCTTCGTCATTCACATGTGCGTGCAGAACCCGATCGGCATCGCGTTGGCGGCGCTGCTGTCGACGCCGCGGCTTCGCTTCGTGGCGTTCTACCGCACGGCCATGTTCCTGCCGACGCTGCTCTCCTTCGTGATTGTCGGCTTCATCTGGAAGCTCATCCTGTCGCCGATCTGGGGCGTCGCTCCGTGGCTGATGAGCCTCGTCGGCATGAAGTCGTTCTTCGCTCCATGGCTCGGACAGTCGGGGCCGGCGCTGGTTGCCGTGTCGCTGATCTCCAACTGGCAATATATCGGTATTCCGATGATGCTGATCTACGCGGCGCTGCTCAGCATCCCGGAAGAGGTGATCGAGGCCGCCGAGTGTGACGGCATCACCGGATGGGCACAGTTCTGGAAGATCAAGCTGCCCCTTATCCTGCCTGCCATCGGCATTATCTCGATCCTGACTTTCGTCGGCAACTTCAATGCCTTCGACCTGATCTACACCGTGCAGGGTGCGCTTGCCGGACCCGATATGTCGACTGATATCTTGGGCACTCTGCTCTATCGCACCTTCTTCGGTTTCCAGCTGCAGCTCGGCGACCGCTCGATGGGCGCCACAATCGCTACAGTCATGTTCCTGATCATTCTCGCCGGCGTGTCGTTCTACCTTTTTGCCATCCAGCGGCGCATGCGCCGGTACCAGTTCTGAGGAGTGCGCCATGTCCAACAGAGCACGCACATCCCCCATCCGCACCGGTCTCGTACACCTGGCGCTCATTGGCTATACGCTGGTTGCCATCTTCCCGGTGTTCCTGACGATCATCAACTCGTTCAAGGACCGCAACGCGATCTTCCGCTCGCCGATGCAGGTGCCGACACCTTCGACCTTCAGCCTTGTCGGTTATCAAACGGTGCTGGGGCAGGGTGACTTCGCGACCTATTTCCAGAACAGCTTCATCGTCACGGTCGTTTCGATCTTCTTCGTGCTGCTGTTCGGCGCGATGGCGGCTTTCGCGCTCTCTGAATACAAATTCAGGGGCAACACGCTAACCGGTCTCTACATGGCGATCGGTATCATGATCCCGATCCGCCTCGGCACGGTCGCCATCCTGCAGGGGATGGTGGCAGCCGGCCTCGTCAACACGCTGACGGCGCTTATCCTCGTCTATACCGCGCAGGGCATTCCGCTTGCGATCTTCATCCTGTCGGAATTCATGCGGACCGTCTCCGATGACCTGAAGAATGCAGGCCGCATCGATGGGCTCTCGGAATATTCGATCTTCTTCCGGCTGGTGCTGCCGCTGGTGCGGCCGGCTATGGCCACGGTCGCCGTCTTCACGATGATCCCGATCTGGAACGATCTCTGGTTCCCGCTGATCCTGGCGCCGGCTGAGGCGACGAAGACCGTCACCCTCGGCTCGCAGATCTTCATCGGGCAGTTCGTGACCAATTGGAACGCAGTGCTTGCGGCACTTTCGCTGGCAATCCTGCCGATCCTCGTTCTCTACGTCATCTTCTCGCGGCAGCTCATCCGCGGTATCACCTCGGGAGCGGTCAAGTGAGTGCGTCCGACAAGCCAATCCGCGTTCTCGTCGCCGGCCTCGGCAATATGGGACGCAGCCATGCGCTGGCCTATCACAACAATCCCGGCTTCGAAATTGTCGGGCTGGTCAACCGGTCCAAACCAAAGCTGCCGGAGGAATTGCAGGGCTACGAGATCTACTCGGATTTCCAGGCAGCGCTTGCCGAGTTGAAGCCGGATCTCTGCGCAGTCTGCACCTATTCCGACACGCATGCTGACTATGCGGTCGCTGCCTTCGAGGCCGGTTGCGACGTCTTTGTCGAGAAGCCGCTTGCGACGACCGTTGCCGATGCGGAGCGTGTCGTGGCGGCGGCGAAGAAGGCCGGGCGAAAGCTGGTGATCGGCTACATCCTTCGCCACCATCCGTCCTGGATGCGACTGATCGAAGAGGCCCGTAAGCTCGGTGGGCCGTATGTCTTCCGCATGAATCTCAATCAGCAGTCCAGTGGTCCGACGTGGGAGACGCACAAATCGCTGATGGAGACGACGTCGCCGATCGTCGATTGCGGCGTGCACTATGTCGATGTCATGTGCCAGATCACCGATGCCAAGCCGGTGGAGGTACGAGGGATGGGGCTGCGGCTCTCCGACGAAATCGCGCCTGACATGTACAACTATGGGCAGCTTCAGGTGCTGTTCGAGGATGGCTCCGTCGGCTGGTACGAGGCCGGCTGGGGGCCGATGATCTCGGAAACGGCATTCTTCGTGAAAGACATCATGTCGCCGAAGGGATCGGTCTCGATCGTCATGGACCCGAAGGCCAGGTCCGACGATATCGACGCTCATACCAAAACCTCGGTTATTCGCCTGCACACTGCGGAAACGGGACCCGACGGCAAGTTCATCCGACCGGACCAGGACATGACGATGGCAGGCGAGCCAGGCCATCAGGAACTCTGCGACCGCGAACAGGCCTTCATGCTGAAAGCCATTCGCGAGGACATCGACCTCAACCGCCACATGGCAGACGCTGTCGCTTCGCTGCGCATCTGCCTCGCCGCCGACGAAAGCGTGCGTACCGGCCAAGCCGTCAAGCTCCAAGAGCCGGTCAAACTGTAAGGAATACGACTAGTGGGATCGCTTCAACTCAAATCTATCCGCAAGAGCTACGGCACGCATGAGGTGCTGAAGGGCATCGACCTGGAGGTCAAGGACGGCGAGTTCGTCATTTTCGTCGGACCTTCGGGCTGCGGCAAGTCAACCCTTTTGCGCAGCATTGCCGGACTGGAGGACGTCACCTCTGGCGCCGTACTCATCAATGGCAAAGAGGAGACGTTGACGCCTCCCGCCAAACGCGGCATCGCGATGGTGTTCCAGTCCTACGCGCTCTATCCCCACCTGACGGTCAAGGACAACATGGGCCTCGGCCTCAAGCAGGCGGGCACGCCAAAGGACGAGATCGACAAGCGGGTGACCAAGGCATCCTCGATGCTGTCGCTCGAACCCTATCTCGCCCGGCGCCCGGCGGAACTCTCCGGTGGTCAGCGTCAGCGCGTCGCCATTGGTCGTGCGATCGTGCGCGAGCCCGCGCTCTTCCTCTTCGATGAGCCGCTGTCGAACCTCGATGCCGCCTTGCGCGTCCAGACGCGTCTCGAGATCGCCCGGCTGCACCGCAGCCTGAAGGCGACCATGATCTACGTCACCCACGACCAGGTCGAGGCGATGACGCTTGCCGACAAGATCGTGGTGCTGAATGCCGGTGCGATCGAGCAGGTGGGCTCGCCGATGGAACTCTACAACCGCCCGGCAAATACCTTTGTTGCGGGCTTCATCGGCTCGCCGATGATGAACTTCATTCCGGGCGACAAGGTCGCCGATGGCGGTGCAAAGACCGTTGGCGTCCGCCCGGAGCATTTGACCCTTTCGCGCGAGCAGGGCACTTGGCGGGCGAAGGTTGTGCACGTCGAGCATCTCGGCGCGGACACGATCATCTATCTTGAATCCGAGCAGTGCGGTCTTATCACCGCGCGGCTCTTCGGCGAGCACAGGTACGAGCCCGACGAGATCGTCTATGCGACGCCGGACACGAGCCACATGCATCGCTTCGATGCGAACGACAAGGCGATCCGCTAAGTCTGCCACAAACCAAAAGCCCCGCCATCGAGCGGGGCTTTCCATTTCTACCGATCAGCCAAGAACGGGGCGCATGAAACTGCGCTCGTAGCTGATGATGCTGCGGTTCCGCTTGTCGAGATCGAACGCGGCCTGGCATTCCGGGTCGCTTGCCATGCGCGTGCGATAGTCTTCGTAGGCCGCGAGGTTCGGGAACGAAAAGAGTGCGACGGCAATGTTGTTGGCGCCCTCGGACGGCAGGAAATAGCCGTGATGGGTGCCACCCATTCGATTGACGATCGGGATCCAGAGCCGCGCATATTCCTCGAATTCGCCGATCTTGTATGGGTCGATCGTATAACGCAGGTAGCAGGTAATCATTGAAACATCCTGTTTGGGGAGGCGTGCCGGCGTCGTCTTGGCGGGGAGATGACGCTCACTTTGCAGAACGAAAGCGTTTCAGCTGTCGTTCATGCAATTTCCGGCGCTGTAAAATACAGCGCCGGAAATCCGGAAACGCGCGTGGCAAAACCGCAAAAGTGGACGCGGAGTGCCCGATCAGTCGTGGATGACGAGCAGATCAGCCGCCATGAAGCGAAGCGTCACTGTTTCGCCGGCTGCCGGAGGGGCAACGCCTGGGCTATTGAACATGTCGAAGGAAATGACATTGCCGCCGACGTTCATGCGCGTGCGGATGACCGAGCCGAGGAAGTGGGCGGACACGACTTGGCCGGTCAGCTTGGTATCGCTCGGCGTTCCCTCGGCCAGTGAGCCGGCTTCCGGACGGAGCGCCAGCGATACGGTATCACCGGCGTTGAAGGCGGCGACCGACTGCTTCAAGGTCACGCCCTGATCGCCGATCTGGATCCGGTTGGCGGCCGGATCAACGACTTTCGCTTCGATCATGTTGAGCGTTCCGACGAAGGAAGCGACGAAGCGCGTCGCCGGCGTGTTGTAGATCTCGAACGGCGTGCCGATCTGGTCGGCGCGGCCGGCGTTCATGACGACGATGCGGTCGGAGATCGAGAGAGCTTCTTCCTGATCGTGTGTCACGAAGACGGTGGTGATGCCGAGCTTCTGCTGGATGGCGCGGATTTCCTCGCGAAGCGATACGCGGATTTTGGCGTCGAGAGCAGACAGTGGTTCGTCAAGCAACAGGACCTGCGGACGCACGGCAAGCGCGCGGGCAAGCGCAACACGCTGCTGCTGGCCACCGGAGAGCTGATAGGGGTAGCGGTCGGCAAGATGGTCGAGCTTGATCAGCCCGAGCATTTCCTTGACGCGGGCATCAATCTCGGCGGGTTGCGTGCCGGCGACTTTCAGGCCGAAGGCGACATTGTCGTGAACGGTCATGTTGGGAAACAGCGCATAAGCCTGGAAGACCATGCCGATATTGCGCTTGTTGGGCTTCAGATTGTTCTGCTCCTTGCCGCCGATCGCGATGCGGCCGCCCGAAGGCGTTTCAAAGCCCGCGATCATGCGCAGAACGGTCGTCTTGCCGCAGCCCGATGGGCCAAGGAAGGAGATAAATTCACCCTTCTCGATCTGCATGTTGAAGTCATGCACGACCTGCGTGTTGCCGAAGGATTTCTTGAGGTTTGCGAGTTCGAGAAAAGCCATGAAAACCAGATACCTTACGACTTAGCCGGGGCGGCTTTGTGGAAGCGGGAGACGAGTTGCAGCAGGCCCATGCTGAGCCAGGTGATCGAGAAGGCGATGACAGCCAAGGCCGACGGCTCGTAGGCGCGGTTGGCGCCGACCAGCTGGAGGTATGGCCCGAAGGCCGGACGATTGAGGAGCGCGGCCATGGTGAATTCGCCCATGACGATTGCAAGTGTGATGAAGGCGCCCGAGAGCACGCCGCTCATGACGTTCGGGAAAATGCACTTGAACATGATCGTCGTCCAACTTGCGCCGAGGCTTTCCGCGGCCTCGGTGAGCGTACGGACGTCGATTGCGCGCATGGCGGTGTCGACGGCGCGGTACATGTAGGGCAACGACAGCGTCATGTAGGACAGGACGAGCAGGATATTCGTACCCGAGGTCGAGCCGGTGAGCGGGAGGATCGACGACGAATTATACATTCTGAGGTAACCGAACACGATCACGATTGCCGGGATAACCAGCGGCAGCAGCGTGATGAACTCGACGATAGGACGGATCTGCGGCAAGCGCAGCCGCACCCAATAGGCCGTCGGAACCACGAGCAGCATGCCGAAAACGATCGTCAGCAACGCCATCAGCATCGAATAGCCGAAGGTCTCGCGAAATTGCGCATCGGAGAAAACCGAAGCGTAGGCGTCGAAACTGTACGTGCCGCGGCGCATACGCAGCGAGAATTCAACGGTGGCGATGAGCGGCAGGACAAAGTAGATCGCGCCGATCGCAATGGCGATCCAAGCTCCAAGGCGTGATGTCTTCATTTTTGCCACCGTTCGGCGCGCATGCGCAGCAGGATATAGAGGAGGTTGGACAGACCGGTGATGACGATCATGCCAAGCGCAAGGGCGTAGCCGAGGTTGGCATTGTGAAGCACGTCACCGCGGATCTGCGCATAGAGCAATATCGGCACGATGTTGAGCGAGCTACCGGTCAAGGCATACGCGGTGGCGATCGCACCGAAGGCGTTTGCGAAGAGAAGCAGTGTCGTGCCCATCAGGCTCGGCCAGAGGATCGGGAAGGCGACCATGCGCCAGTACTGGCCATTGGTCGCGCCGAGGATCAATGCTGCTTCCTTCCATTCCTTCTTCATGCCGTCGAGCGCCGGCGTCAGGATCAGCACCATCAGCGGGATCTGGAAGTACATATAGGTGATGGTGAGACCGAAGAAGCTCAGCAGGTTAAAGCCGGTGGAATAGAGATTGAAGCCAAACCAGTCACGCATCAAAACGGTTACGAGACCGGTGCGTCCGAGCGTGGCGAGGAAGGCGAAGGCGAGGGGCACGCCCGCGAAATTGGAGGCAACACCGGAGAAGGTCAGGAGGCCTGAGCGAACCCAGTTCGGTAGGCCGCCGAGCACGACTGCCCAGGCGAGAAAGAAGCCAATCACCGCGCCACCGAGGGCCGATGCCACCGACACCTTGATACTGATCCAGTAGGCACTGAGGATCGACGGCGTGAACAGGTCGGCAATGTTCCGGAGGGTCAGGTCGCCTTCGGGCGTAAGGAAAGCGCCCGCTACCAGATAAACCGTCGGGATGATCAAGAACATCAGCGCGAAGATCATGAATGGCGCGATGCCGAGCCAGTCGATCACTCTGTCACGGTTTATCAGGGGCGTGGTGCTGACGACGGCGGTTGAAACACTGCTCATAGACGGACGGCCTTATCGGGCAACTGACTGGACGCCTCTCCGCCTCGCGGCGGAGAGGCAGTTTCAAACATTACTTGACGTTGGCGCCGACCACGGAATCCCAGTTCTTGGTGATGGTTTCCTTGGCCGCTTTCTGCTGCTCGAGCGTCGGGAAGATTGCCTTCTCATACGCGGCGGCCGGCGGGAGCTTGTCAAGAAGGTCCTTCGGGATCTTGTTGTTCTTTGCCAGATCGTTGAAGCGGATCGGATGGCAATAGCCCTTCAGCCAGCCAAGCTGACCTTCGTCGGAGTAGAGGTATTCCATCCAGAGCTTTGCTGCGTTCGGATGCGGAGCAAAGGCCGAGATCGCCTGGACGTAAACGCCTGCAACAACGCCGGTCTTCGGAACGACGACTTCAAACGGAGGATTGCCCTTCAGGCTTTGACCCCAGGAAAGGGCATTGTAGTCCCAGGCGACGATGATCGGCGTCGAGCCCTGAGCAAACGGTGCGGCCTTGCCGACGACCGGAACGAAGTTCCCGCTCTTGTTGAGTTCGGCAAAGAACTTCAGGCCTTCCTCGCCGGCCTTTGCAGCATCGCCACCTGCCGCCGAAAGACCGGAAGCGAATACGCCCTGAACGGCCTGGTTTGCAGTGCGCGGATCGCCAGCAAGAGCAACAGTGTTGGCGTAGTCGCTCTTCTTCAGGTCAGCCCAGTCAGCCGGAGATTCCTTGACGAGGTCCTTGTTCACGAGGAAGGAGAGAACGCCGTAGTAGTCGCCGTACCAAAAGCCGTCAGCATCCTTGGCGCTGTCGGGAATGGAGTCCCAAGTGGAAACCTTGTACGGCTGGATCAGGCCGTCGGCCTTGGCCGACGGACCGAAGGAGAGGCCGACGTCGACAACGTCAGGAGCCTGCGGGCCGGTGTTGCCTTTGTTGGCCTTGATTGCTTCGATTTCATCGCCCGAGCCTGCGTCCGGGTTCAGCTCGTTGACCTCGAGGCCGTACTTGGCCTTGAAGCCGGCAATGACGTCGCCGTAGCCGCACCAGTCGTGCGGAAGCGCGATCGTCGTCAGCGTGCCTTCCTTCTTGGCGGCAGCGATGAGTTCAGCGCTTGGTTCAGCAGCTGCGATTGCAGTAGAAGCAACGACAATCGCAGTAGAAAGCGAGAGCATTTTTGAAATATTAGAGATCACTGTTGTTCTCCTTCGGGTTTCAGTGTCCGACGATGCTGTTACTGACGTAACGTGAAGCTTTCGTGACAGTTTGATGACCTTCTTTTTTCTTTGTATAGCAGGCAGTTGGCGGCGATGCTTCGTTTACGACACGATGTTCGCTCAAATGCTTCACGTCATCTGTCTGTCTTATTTTCCCTCCTAACTAAGTTTGCGGAAGAGCCTGGTTTGCTCGAACAGACCCTCCAGGGTCTTCATGCGTTCCTTCGTCTCATCCCAGGTCGAGCTTTGAACGGCCTCGATCAGCGCCTCGACGATGAAGAGAGTGACGACGGAAGAGTCCCATGCCGATGGCGCCTCGATCTGCACACGAAACGTGTGACGCGCGAGCTTGGCGGCTGGCGACCCCCATTGATCTGTGAAGACGACGATCTCGGCTCCGCTCTTGCGGGCGGCCGTCGCGAGACTGACCATTTCCTGCTCGTAGCGACGGATATCGAAGATAACCAGGAGGTCGCCGGGATTCATGTTGAGTACGTATTGCGGCCAGCTGCTGGAGTTGGAAGACAGCAGCGCGGTGTTCGGCCGAATGACCTGCATATGGGTAAAGAAGTACTCGGCCAGCGCGCCGGTGATGCGTCCGCCGACAAAGTAGAGGCTGCGCTTGCGATCGGACAACAACGAGGCAACATTGTCGAAGGTTGCGGTATCGAGCGCGCTCAGTGTCTGGCGCAGGTTGCCCATGATGGCGTCGGCGAAACGGTTGAGAATATGTGTGCCCGGCGCGTTGGAGGCCCAGCGGTCATGTTTGGTGATCGGGTTTGAGATCGTCGCTTCGACTTCCTGGTGCAAGTGCGCCTGAAAATCGGGATAGCCCTTGAAACCGAGCTTTTGAACCATGCGCACGACTGTCGGTGTCGACACACCGGCGTTCTCCGCAATCGTCGTGATGCTCCCCAGTCCGGAGACGGGGTAGTTGTCCAATAGGCTCTCTGCCAATTGCTTTTCGGCCCGCGTGAGCGTGCCGAAATGCGAATGGATTACGTCCGAAACTGTCTTCGACGCAGCGGTCACGCTAACTTGCTCCCCGGGATTGGTCTTGTGCCACTTTCCCACTGAAAGTTAACAACGCTGTCACAATCCATGTCAACTGCTGTCATGAAAAGAAATTTTCAGGGCGCGCTTGACAGTCGTCGGAACCTGAAGAATTCTTTTCTTATACATTTTTTATTAATGATCGGGATGCGGCTGTGGTGCCTGCTCAGTTCAAGGTCCTAAGCGAAGCGGAAGGCGAGTGCGTTGCGGTCGAACGGCCGAACGGCAGGAGCTCGTTACTGGTGATCTGCGAACATGCGTCCCGGTTGCTTCCTGAGCGGTACGGGACACTCGGTCTGTCAGCCGAGGCGTTGGAAAGCCACATCGCATGGGATCCGGGCGCGTTGGCCGTTGCACGCGGGATTTCCAGAGCCCTCGATGCCACTCTCATCCACCAGCGATTTTCGCGATTGATCTACGATTGCAACAGGCCGCCGGAGTCAGCTGGCGCCATGCCCGAGAAGAGCGAAATCTACGAAATACCGGGCAACGCCCACCTCAATGCGGAAGAACGCCTCGCGCGAACCGAAGCGTTGTATATTCCTTTCCACGACGGCATTCGCGCACTGATTCGCGATCGCAAGGCGAGGGGGCAGGAGACGGTGATCGCGACGATCCATAGCTTCACTCCGGTGTACCACGGCAAGATGCGGGCCGTGGAAATTGGTATATTGCATGACGAAGACAGCCGTTTCGCCGACAGCGTTTTGAACGTGGCGTTGACCGGCTCGCCTCTCTACAAAATCGAACGCAACGAGCCCTATGGCCCTGCGGATGGCGTGACGCACACGCTGGTTCTGCACGGGCTTTCGAACGGGCTGCGCAATGTAATGATCGAGGTCCGCAACGACCTCATCTCAGATCAAGACGGTCAAGGGGTCATGGCCGACTATCTGACAGGGCTTCTCCGGCAAAGCCTGGACGCCTGAAAACAAAGAAAAAGACCCCAGGGAGCAGTCTAACTGCGATCGCCCGTAGGCGAAAACGTCACGGGCACTTTGGCACTGGATGATCATCCGCAATTCCGCGGCTGATCGCTAAACAGGGGGAAGTCATGTCCGACTACACGGATCACGACAAGAAGCAGGATATGCATATCCTGCATTCCATGGGCTATGCCCAGGAGCTGGAACGGCGGATGAGCTCGTTCTCGAACTTTGCCGTCTCGTTTTCCATCATTTGCATTCTTTCCGGCGGTATCAACTCGCTGGCGCAAGCCACGGCGGGTGCCGGCGGTGCGGCCATCGGTATCGGCTGGCCGGTCGGTTGCTTCGTCTCGCTGGTCTTCGCCGTGGCCATGGCGCAAATCAGCTCGGCCTATCCGACCGCGGGCGGCCTCTACCACTGGGGTTCAATCCTCGGCAACCGCTTCACCGGCTGGCTCACCGCATGGTTCAACCTGCTCGGTCTCGTCACGGTTCTCGGCGCGATCAACGTCGGTACCTATTACTTCTTCATGGGCTCCTTCGGGACGAGCTACTTCGGTCTGACGGATACGACGACAGTTCGCATCCTCTTCCTGGTTGTCATTACCGGCGCTCAGGCGCTGGTAAACCACATGGGGATCGGACTGACTGCGAAGCTCACAGACTTTTCGGGCTATCTGATCTTCGCAACGGCAATCGCTCTTGCCGCAGTCTGCTTGCTCGCTGCTCCGTCCTACGATTTGGCCCGCCTTTTCACCTTCGCCAACTATTCAGGCGAAGCGGGCGGCAACGTCTGGCCGTCGACTTCGGGCACTTGGGTATTCCTGCTCGGCCTTTTGCTGCCGATCTACACGATCACCGGCTACGACGCTTCGGCGCACACGTCGGAAGAAACAGTCAAGGCCGCTCATTCCGTTCCGCGCGGTATGGTCTCTTCCGTTTTGTGGTCTGCGCTCTTCGGCTACATCATGCTTTGCGCCTTCGTGCTGATGCTGCCGAACATGGACGATGCGGCAAAGCAGGGCTGGAACGTGTTCTTCTGGGCAATGGACAGTCAGGTAAACCCCGTCGTCAAGGATCTGCTCTACCTTGCCATCTTCGTCAGCCAGTGGCTGTGCGGTCTGGCAACGGTCACGTCGGTTTCGCGCATGATCTTCGCCTTCTCGCGTGACGGCGGTCTGCCGGCCTCAAAGGCGCTGTCGAAGGTCAGCCCGAAGCATCGCACGCCGGTCGCGGCCATCTGGACGGGATCGATCCTGTCGGTACTGTTCGTTTGGTTCACCTCACTCGACTTCATGAAGATCGGTGAGACGCCGGTTTACACGATCGTTGTCTCGTGCACGGTCATTTTCCTCTTCTTCTCCTTCGCGATCCCGATCACGCTCGGCCTCGTCGCTTGGGGCACATCGAAGTGGGACAAGATGGGTCCGTGGAACCTCGGTGAAGGCATGTTCAAGCTGTTTGCAGTCTTGTCGATCATCGCGATGGTCCTGATCTTCGTCATAGGCATCCAGCCGCCGAACGGCGCTGCGCTTTACGTTACCGTCGGTTTCCTCTTGCTGACTGCGATCGTATGGTTCGGCTTCGAAAGCCGCCGCTTCAAGGGGCCGCCGATTGGCGACGAAGTCGCGCGCCGTCAGGCCGAGATTGCGGCTGCCGAAAAGGCCGTCGGCGAGGCCTGAGGTTTCGACTTCCCTCTATAGCCGCGGGGCCGCTCTGGCGGCCCCGTATCCCGGCTCAACGAAAACGCATGAGATACGGCGCGTCCGTTCGCGGCATGCTCTTTCGTTGCCCCGATTTTTCAGTTCAAGGTTCAGGCGGATTCAATATGAGCATCTATACTCTCGACGATCTCAAGCAGGATGTTGCCGACGGGCGCATCGACACGGTTCTGGCATGCCAGGTGGATATGCAGGGCCGCTTGATGGGCAAGCGTTTCCAGGCCGAGTACTTCCTCGAGAGCGCATGGAAGGAAACCCATAGCTGCAACTATCTAGTCGCTACCGACATGGAGATGGAAACAGTATCCGGCTACAAGGCGACGAGTTGGGAGAAGGGCTACGGCGACTATACGATGAAGCCGGATCTCTCAACGCTGCGCCGTATTCCGTGGCTCGAAGGCACGGCGCTCGTGCTTTGCGATCTGCTCGACCACCACACGCACGAAGAGGTGCCGCATTCGCCGCGCGCCATCCTGAAGAAGCAGGTCAAGCGCCTCGAAGACATGGGCATGAAGGCTTTCATGGCCTCCGAGCTCGAATTCTTCCTCTTCGACCAGACCTACGAGTCGGCGCATGCCTCAGGCTATCGCAACCTGAAGCTCGCCAGCGCCTATAACGAGGACTACCACATCTTCCAGACGACCAAGGAAGAAGAGGTCATGCGGGCAATCCGCACCGGGCTTCAGGGAGCCGGCATTCCTGTCGAGAATTCGAAAGGCGAAGCATCCGCCGGTCAGGAAGAGATCAACGTCCGCTATGCCGACGCGCTAACGATGGCCGACCGCCATGCGATCATCAAGAATGGCTGTAAGGAGATTGCCTGGTCAAAGGGCAGAGCAATCACCTTCCTTGCCAAATGGCACTACAACGCCGCGGGCAGCTCGTCGCACATTCACCAGTCTCTCTGGAGCGCGGACGGCAAGACGCCGCTCTTTGCCGACGAGAAGGGCAAATACGGCATGTCGCCGTTGATGGAAAATTACATTGCCGGCCTTCTCGCCCACGCCAGTGAGATCACCTATTTCCTCGCGCCCTACATCAACTCCTACAAGCGCTTCATGGCCGGTACATTCGCGCCGACAAAGGCGATCTGGAGCAAGGACAATCGCACCGCCGGTTACCGTCTTTGCGGCGACGAGACTAAGGCGATCCGCATCGAGTGCCGCGTCGGCGGCTCGGACCTCAATCCCTATCTCGCCTTCGCGGCACTGCTTGCCGCGGGCATCGATGGCATCGAGAACAAGATGGAACTCGAGGCGCCGTTTGTCGGTGACGCCTACGGCGCTCGCCGCGTCCGCGAGATCCCGCGCACGCTGCGCGCGGCAACG
Source organism: Rhizobium sp. R711 (assembly GCF_002211365.1). GTDB lineage: Bacteria > Pseudomonadota > Alphaproteobacteria > Rhizobiales > Rhizobiaceae > Rhizobium. The sequence goes on from NZ_LOKZ01000004.1 coordinate 57,419, forward strand.
GTTGCCATGACGAAATCGAAGATGCTGCGCAGTGCCTTCGGCGATGACGTCATCGACCACTATACCCGTGCTGCCGAGTGGGAGCAGGAAGAGTACGATCGTCGCATCACCGACTGGGAAGTGGCGCGCGGTTTCGAAAGAGCATAATAGGCGTAGCCAAGGCCGGATGGCGTCCCGTCACACGATTTCCATCTGAGGAGATTGTTTGGGGTGTCCGCCGGTTTCGGCACGCGAAAACATAGGATGAAGATCATGGGAATGATCCAATGCATTTCACCGGTCGACGGATCGGTTTACGCCGAGCGTCCGGCGCTTTCGCTGGAAGCCGCGAAGGAGGCGGTGGCGCGTGCGCGCAAAGCGCAGAAGGCCTGGGCGAAGCGACCGCTGGAAGATCGTGTTCAGCTTGTGCTGAAGGGCGTTGCACGGCTCAATGAAATGTCCGACGTCGTCGTACCCGAGCTTGCCTGGCAGATGGGTCGCCCGATCCGCTATGGCGGCGAGTACAAGGGCTTTAACGAGCGTTCCAACTATGTCGCATCGATCGCTGCCGACGCGTTGGCGCCGCTGGTCGTCGAAGAGAGCGACAAGTTCGAGCGCCGCATCGAGCGCGATGCGCATGGCGTCGTGTTCGTCGTGGCGCCGTGGAATTATCCATACATGACGGCGATCAACACGATCGCGCCAGCGCTGATGGCGGGCAATACGGTTGTGCTGAAGCATGCGTCGCAGACGCTGCTGGTCGGCGAGCGGCTGGTGCAGGCCTTCGTCGAGGCTGGCGTTCCTGATGATGTCTTCCAGAACGTGTTCCTCGATCACGAGACGACGTCGTCGCTGATTGCCGCTGGTAGCTTCAACTTCGTCAACTTCACCGGTTCGGTCGAAGGCGGTCGCTCGATGGAGCGGGCGGCGGCCGGCACGTTTACCGGTCTTGGTCTCGAGCTTGGCGGCAAGGATCCGGGCTACGTCATGGAGGACGCCGACCTCGACGCTGCCGTCGATACGCTGATGGACGGTGCGACCTATAATTCCGGGCAGTGCTGCTGCGGTATCGAGCGCATCTATGTGCATGAATCGCTCTATGACGGCTTCGTCGAGAAGTCGGTCGCATGGGTCTCGAACTACAAGCTCGGAAATCCGCTTGATCGGGAAACGTCGCTCGGCCCGATGGCCAACAAGCGTTTCGCCAAGGTCGTGCGCGAGCAGATCGCCGATGCGGTCTCCAAGGGTGCCAAGGCGCTGGTCGATCCGAAGCTGTTTCCCCAGGACGATGGCGGCGCCTATCTCGCCCCGCAAGTCCTCGTCAACGTCGACCACTCGATGGCATTCATGCGGGAAGAAACCTTCGGCCCTGCCGTCGGCATCATGAAGGTGAAGAGCGACGACGAAGCGATCGCCCTGATGAACGACAGCCAGTATGGCCTGACGGCTTCGCTTTGGACGAAGGATCCCGAGCGGGCAGGGCGGCTTGGTCGCGAGATCGAAACCGGCACTGTGTTCATGAACCGCGCAGACTATCTCGATCCGGCGCTGTGTTGGACCGGCGTCAAGGAAACCGGCCGTGGCGGCTCACTGTCGATCATCGGCTTCCACAATCTGACACGTCCGAAATCCTATCATCTGAAGAAAGTCACAGCATGAGCAGCAACATCACAGCTAACTGGAGCTATCCGACAGCCTTCAAGCTCGGCCGGGGGCGCATCAAGGAACTGGCGGACGCTTGCAAGAGCCTCGGTATGAAGAAGCCGTTGCTGATCACCGATCGCGGCCTGGCGTCGATGGCGATCACCAAGACGGCGCTCGACATTCTCGAAGACGCCGGTCTAGGCCGCGCGATCTTCGCCGACGTTGATCCGAACCCGAACGACAAGAACCTCGAGGCCGGCGTCAAGGCTTTCAAGAATGGGGGCCATGATGGTGTGGTTGCCTTCGGCGGCGGTTCTGGCCTCGATCTCGGCAAATGCGTAGCATTCATGGCCGGCCAGACGCGGCCCGTCTGGGACTTCGAGGATATCGGTGACTGGTGGACGCGCGCCAGCGTCGAGGGCATCGCGCCGATCGTGGCGGTGCCGACGACGGCGGGCACCGGCTCGGAAGTCGGTCGCGCCAGCGTCATCACCAATTCCGAAACGCATGTGAAGAAGATTATCTTCCACCCGAAGTTCCTGCCGGGCGTCGTTATTGCCGATCCCGAACTGACGGTCGGCATGCCGAAGATCATCACCGCCGGTACCGGTATGGATGCTTTCGCGCACTGCCTGGAAGCCTATTCCTCGCCCTTCTATCATCCGATGTCAGCAGGCATCGCGCTGGAAGGCATGCGCCTCGTCAAGGAATTCCTGCCGCGCGCCTACAAAGAAGGCACCGATCTCGAAGCCCGCGCCAACATGATGTCGGCTGCCGCCATGGGCGCGGTCGCCTTCCAGAAGGGCCTCGGCGCCATCCACGCGCTGTCGCACCCGATCGGCGCCGTTTACAACACCCACCATGGCATGACGAATGCTGTGGTGATGCCGGCTGTGCTGCGCTTTAACCGCTTGGCGATCGAGGAGAAGATCGCGCGTGCAGCGGCCTATCTCGGCATCACCGGAGGCTTCGACGGCTTTTATAGCTACGTGCTGCAGCTCCGCTCCGAACTCGGCGTTCCCGACAGCCTGTCCGCGATGGGAATCAAGCCGGATCGAATCGATGAACTTTCGGCAATGGCGATCGAAGATCCAAGCGCCGGCGGTAATCCGGTCAAGATGACGCTCGAAAATACCAAGGCGCTCTTTAAGGATTGCTTCTGAGCTTAGAGAAGATGGCGGACCTGAAGTGGCCCGGAAAGCCTTGCTTTCCGGGATTTTTTTGTCCTAACGCGTGGCCATTCGCGCGAGTGCAAGAAATGCCGGCCGCAATTTCAGGTGTTGCGTTTAGAAGTTATTAACCATGATTGGAAAGGATGCGTTAACCGCACAATGCTTCCGAGAGTGCGCGACAGAGCCATAGAGAGGCTCACATCCCTTCGAGGACCGACCATGCCAGTCATCACTTTCGCAAACACCAAGGGCGGCGCCGGCAAGACGACAGCCGTTCTTCTTCTCGCTACCGAACTTGCCCAGAAGGGCTATCGGGTGACAATCCTCGATGCCGATCCACAGCATTGGATCACGCGATGGCATGAGGTGTCCGGGCACGTGGCGAATATCTCGGTGATCGATTTCGTCACGTCGGCATCGCTGCCGCTGCACATTTCGGAAAACAAGCACAATACGGACTACTTCATCATCGATCTTCCGGGCGCGCGGAACCCGCTGCTTGCGACGGCGATTGGGCTTTCCGACCACGTCCTGATCCCGATACAGGGATGCGCCATGGACGCCCGGGGAGGCGCGCAGGTCCTCGAACTGTTGCAATATCTCGATGAGAAGGCCGGTATCCGCATCGGGCACTCGGTCGTGCTGACGCGCGTCAACTCGATGGTGACGACGCGGGCACTCTCCATCGTCAAGTCACTACTGAGCGAGCGGCAGGTTCCGGTGCTCGATACCGCGATCATCGAGCGGTCGGCCTTCCGCGATCTCTTTGATTGCGGCGGTACGCTGTACTCCCTCGATCCCGTTCGCGTCAGCAACCTCGACAAGGCGCGGGAGAACGCTCGCTGTTTTGCTGAAGAGATCATGGGCAAGGTCCCGGTGAAGCTTCCGGAGCCGGCGCGCAGCACTGGCCCGCTGATCCGCTCGGCCGCCTAGCAGAAATTGTCCGCAAAACAAAAATGCGCCCGTTGGGGCGCATTTTTTGGTGGTGGAACGGGTAGGATAGGTCAGTCGGTGAACTCGACTGTAACGCCCGGCTTGACCATCTTTGCCAGTTCGGTGGCATCCCAGTTCGTCAGGCGGATACAGCCGTGGCTCTGGGTACGGCCAATCTTCGATGGTTCTGGCGTTCCATGAATGCCGTAAGTCGGCTTGGAGAGTGCCATCCAGACCGTGCCGACCGGCCCGTTCGGACCTGGCGGAATGTTCAGGATCTTGTCGTTGGCGCCCTGCTGGAAATTGATCTTCGGATTGTAGGTGTAGCCCGGATTGAAGGCGACGCGCTCGACGGTCACCGTGCCTGATGGCGAAGGCGTATCGGTGGAGCCAATCGAGGCGGGGTAGGCGGCAATCAGGTTGCCAGCGTTGTCATATGCAAAGACCTGCTTGCGGCCCTTGTCGGCAATGATGCGCGCGACTGATCCCACCTTCACTTCACCGGGATTGACGACCTTGACGATCGTGCCGGGGACCGTGAAATCGACGCCCGGGTTCATCTCCTTCAAGAATCCTTCGTCCATATGGAAGCGCTCGGCGAGCATTTCTGTCGTCGAGGTGTAGCCGAGCGATGACATCGCAGCCTTGTGCGCATAGTCCTCGGGGATGGCGGCAACGTACGGGCCGGCGGCATCCGCAGGCGTGATCGTATAACTGACGAGCGGCAGTCCGCCGTTCATGCGCAGCTGCTCGAGAATTGCGTCGGTGTTATTAGGATCGAGCGTCTCGCCGGTCATCTGCTGATAGGCATAGATCGCCTTGGTGACGTTTGCGCCCATGTGGCCATCAATCGCGCCAGGGGATACGCCGGCGCGGTCAAGGAACACCTGCAGGGCGACGATCTCTGACTTCGACTTGTTCTTGAGGGTGATCACCGGCTCCTGAGAGGGCTTCGGCTGCGTCACATCTAGTGATTGCTGGTCCGGCTCGATGGACGCGTAGTCGTTTCCTTGCGGGTAGGGTTGGTCATCGAGCGGCTGGCGGTCGATAGGAGCGTTGTGCGGGATCGAGCCCGTCACAGCGCCCCGCTCAGCGTAACGACCATCGCCGTAGGGATCGTCGCCGTAGTAGGCATCGCCATTGTACGCGTCGCGCACCGGCGGGCGTGGGTAATAGCCGCGGGCGCGCATCTCGGTCGCAATTACATTGCCGTAGGGATCGACCAGCACGCGGTTGCCGCGTCGATCGCGCGCATAAGCCGCGCCCGACGGGACATAATCGAGAATGTCACCGTTCGGCGCCACGAAAACAACGTCGCCCTGCCGTCCGTTATAAAACTGCTGGGCATCGGCAGACGGCGCTGCGATAGCGATGACGAGCAGGGCAGTTGCGGCAGACAATCCCATTATTACAAAGCGATTCACGTCTTCATACCCTTCAGTGACTTGGTCGACACACACCCGCGAATTTTGACGCTAGTGTGGAATTTATGGAATCGTGCTGAACAAAAGATAAAAATCCCGTGATTTCTCCTTTAGTCATAAACATTTGGAGAGGCCAGCCAGTTCCACATGGCAAGGCGAGCCGTCGTGATTGACGAAATCCCTGCCGAGACATAACGCTGCAGAGGCCGTTACCGGGAGGACGTTGGACAATGATTGAATTTGCTGCTGCAACAGGGCCGAAACTGATCCTGGACGAAGCGTCGCTGATGGACATCGGCGGATGTGTCGTCAACGGTGTCGATATCGCTCCAAAGACGGCGGTTCCCGATGACGGCGATGCACGGATTTCGCATTCCGTGCAAGGCTTCCTCTTTACCTGTGGACCGGACCACATCCGTCACCGCGAACCGGTTCCAGGCCATACTGATGGCAAGGGCTATCCCCTGCATGGTTCGGGACCTGGCCACGCAGCCAGGATTCTCTGGACGAAATTCGAGAACGGGAATGCCGAGTGCCGGGCGGATATCGACATCGTAACGGTCGAAGGCTTGCCCGCCCGTATCGAGCGCCACTGGTTCATCGACGGGCGGACAGGCGAGGTCAATCTCAAGGACAAGGTCGTCAACGCGAGCGACGAGATCGTGCCGACCTTCCTGATGTACCATATGAATATCGGCGGGAAATGGTTCGATGCCGGCACACGTCTCGAAGGCAAGATGCTCGATGGCGGTGGATTCCCATGGAATTTCGGCGAGGAGCCGGGTGGAATCTTCTGTGTAGAGGCGCCGGCAACGGAGGGCGGCTTTGCCGAGGTCCGGCTTGGCCCCATTGCTGCGACCGGTGGCAAGGTTCTTCAGGTGCGCGTCCTTGCCGAGACGCTTCCGCACCTGCAGATCTGGCGCAATCAGAAGGCGCCCGCCGACGTGCTCGGTATTGAGCCGGTATCACATCGTTGGGTGTCGCGCTCCGAGTTGGAGGCATCGGGTGAGTTCGTCATGCTGAAGCCCGGAGAGAGCCGAAATTATGCGCTCAGCTTCGCCTTCGTTTGAGTGATCTGCGGTTGACGCTGCGCATGGGGCGGCGTAGTCATTCAGCCCACGATTCAGGAGGATTAGCGATGGACATTCGCCAGATCGACGACGAATATTCGGTTTCCGGGCAGATTTCGGTCGAGGATCTCGATCAGATCAAGACCTTGGGTTTCAAATCGATCGTCTGCCATCGCCCGGACGGCGAGAGCCCGGATCAGACACCCTATGCTCTGGTGGAAGCGCGGGCGAAGGAACTCGGCCTCGATATGGCACACGTGCCGGTCGGCCCGATGGGCGTCACCGAGGAAGCGATCGCCGGCATGGTCGACGCGCTCGATGAGTTTCCGCGCCCGATGCTCGGCTACTGCCGCTCCGGCGCCCGCTCGACCGCGATCTATCAGAAAACGCACCACATTCGCTCGTAGCGCTCATCGGCAAACCAAATCCGGCGCCGCCCGATCCCAGCGGCGTCTTTCGTTCGTAAACAGGAGAACATCATGAGCATCAAGCGTATCGACGCCGGCGCCCGCATGAGCGGCGCAGTTGTCCACGGCAACACCGTTTACCTCGCTGGCCAGGTCGGCGAAGGTGAGAGCGTCACCGAACAGTGCAAGTCGGCACTGGCCGAAGTCGATCGCCTGCTCGCTGCAGCCGGCTCGAACAAGTCGAAGATCCTGCAGACGCTGATCTATCTCTCCGACATGTCCTACTTCGCAGAAATGAACGCTGCCTGGGAAGCCTGGGTCGATCCGGCGAACACGCCGGCTCGCGCAACCAGCGAAGCCAAGCTTGCTGCCCCGAAGTACAAGGTCGAGTTCACGGTTACCGCCGCTCTCGACTAAGCCGAACGGGCATTGAAATCTCGAAAGCCGGTGGGTTCGCTCACCGGCTTTTTGTTTGGGCGATTTCGGAAAGGGTACGCGTCGGCGTAATGGCTTCCGGATCGAGCTTTACCTCGATAATCGAGGGCTTGCCGCTTGCCCTTGCGCGCTCGAAGGCGGCTGCAAAGCTTTCCGTCGTCTCGACCGTTTCCCCATGGCCACCGTAGGCGCGGGCAAGAGCGGCAAAGTCCGGGTTGGTCAGATCGGTGCCGCTGACGCGCCCCGGATACTCGCGCTCCTGATGCATCCGGATGGTGCCGTAAATGCCGTTGTTGATGACAACGGTGATGATCGGCAGGTTATAGCGCACGGCGGTCGCAAATTCCTGGCCGTGCATCAGGAAGCAGCCGTCTCCGGCGAAACATATGACCTCGCGTTCGGGGAAAAGCTGCTTGGCAGCCACCGCGGCGGGCAGGCCGTAACCCATGGAGCCGGACGCCGGCGCCGCCTGGGTGTTGAACTGACGGAATCGATGGAAGCGGTGCAGCCAGGTGGCATAGTTTCCGGCGCCGTTGGTGAAGATTGTGTCAGGTCGCGTGTTTGCCTCGATCCACTCCATGATCGGTCCCATGTGGACCGGGCCGGGACCGGTGTGAGGCGGTGTCGACCAGGCGATGTAGGCCTGGTGCATCCGCTCGGTGCGCTCCGCCCATCTGAGTTCGCTTGGTGCCTCGAGATCAGCAAGATCGGCAACGAAATCGCTCGGGCTCGCGCAGATTGCGAGATCGGGGCGGTAGACACGGCCAAGCTCTGAGGGGTCGGGATGAATGTGCACGAGCGATTGCTGCGGGTAGGGGACGTCGATCAGCGTATAGCCGGAGGACGGCATCTCGGACATCCGACCGCCGAGCAATATCAGTAGATCGCTTTCCTTGATTTCCTTCGCTAGTGCAGGGTTGATACCGATACCAACATCGCCGGCGTAGCTCGGGTGGAGATGGTCGAACAGCATCTGCCGACGGAACGAGCAGCCGACAGGCAGTGCGAAGCGCTCAGAGAAGGCTTTGAGGTCGACGACCGCGTCCGCATCCCAGCGCGTGCCGCCGACGATGACCATCGGTCGCTCCGCTTTTAGTAGGCGCAGGTAAAAGTCGTCGATCTGGCGGCGGCCGGGATGGGCTTCGACGCGCGAATAGCGTTTGGCGCGAGGCGCCTCGACCTCATCGCGCAGCATGTCTTCGGGCAGTGACAGCACGACTGGGCCCGGACGGCCGGAGGTTGCAATTGCAAAGGCGCGGGTAACGAACTCCGGAATGCGCGCAGCGTCGTCGATCTCACCCACCCACTTGCTGAATTCCGTCAGGGCACGGCGGAACTCGACCTCCTGAAAGGCCTCTCGTTCCCTTGCGTCGCGCTGGACCTGCCCGATGAAGAGGATCATCGGAATGGAATCCTGCCGGGCGATGTGCAATCCTGCGGTAGCATTCGTGGCACCGGGGCCGCGGGTGACCATGCACACACCGGGCTCGCCGGTGAGCCTGCCCCAGGTATCTGCCATCATGGCCGCGCCACCTTCCTGGCGGCAGACCATCACCTCGATGTCGCTGTCAAAAAGCGCATCGAGAACGGCAAGGAAACTCTCGCCGGGCACGCAGGAGAGGCGTTTCACCCCATTCGCTTTCAAGGCCTCGACAATCAGTTCCCCGCCAGTCTTTTTCATGATGGTCTTTTCCTCTCAAGTTCGGCGAGCTCCGCCAGAACTTCCTCCTGATGTTCCCCCAGCCTCGGGCTCGGACGCTCGTAGCGCAAGGGCGTCCGCGATAGCACGACCGGCGTCCTGACGCCGGGAATGACGGTGCCCTTTGCGTCGGCGAGATCTACCCGCAACCCACGCGCCTGAATTTGTGGATCCGCAAACATTTCCTCGATGGTGTTGATCGCGCCGGCAGGAACCGCGTCCGCCTCGCAGGCCCGCAACAGGTCGGTCTTCTGCCATTTCAGCGTTTCGGTGGAAACGAGCCTGCGGAGCTCGTCACGGTTCGCGACGCGCGCCTTGTTCGTCAAAAAGCGGGGGTCGTCGGCAACGCCCTCGAGGCCGAGGATCACACACAGGCGGCGGAACTGGCCGTCATTGCCAACCGCGAGGATCAGATAACCATCGGTGGCCGGCACCACTTCATAGGGGGAAATATTCGGATGCGCATTCCCAAGCCGCGTGGGCGCCCGACCGGAGACCAGATAGTTCATGTTCTGGTTGGCGAGTACGGCCGATTGTACATCGAGCAGTGCCATATCGACCAACTGCCCTTCACCCGTCCTCTGTGTGTGGATAAGCGCGGCCTCGATGGCTGCGACCGCATAAATGCCGGTAAAGATATCGGCGATCGCAACGCCTGCTTTCATCGGCTGCCCGTCGGGTTCGCCGGTAATCGACATGAAGCCGGACATGCCCTGAACGATATAATCGTAGCCCGCGAGGCTGGCATAGGGACCGTTCTGGCCGAAGCCCGTGATCGAGCAATAGACAAGCTTGGGGTTGATTTTCTTCAGGCTCTCGTAATCGAGACCGTATTTGACAAGCCCGCCGAGCTTGAAGTTCTCGATGACGACATCGGCTGTGGCGATAAGACGGCGGACCAGTTCCTGATCCTCTTCGCGCTTCAGATCGGCAGTAATTGAACGCTTGCCGCGATTAGCGGCATGGTAGTAGGCGGCGGAGAGGTTTTCGCCGTCGGCACCCTCGACAAAGGGCGGTCCCCAGTGCCGGGTGTCATCGCCTCCCTCCGGGTTTTCGACCTTTATCACGTCGGCGCCGAGATCGGCCAGCATCTGGCCCGCCCATGGACCCGCGAGCACCCGCGCAAGCTCGATCACGCGTATGCCAGACAGAGGCGGCTTTTGGGGCTGATTGTCCGTCATGTTCCTCCCACGAGCAGATCAGGGCGCCAGGGCCGATTGAGGTGTATCGGATACCGGCTTCGATGCAAAGCGTCGCTCGCGCCAAATGATGTACAAGCCCGATGCGATAATGATCAGGATGCCGAGCCACTTGAGCGCATCCGGGAAGTCGCCGAATACAAGCCAGGCGAAGATGGTCGCCGACACAATCTCGAAATACTGCAGGGGTGCCAATATCGAGGCGGGTGCCGCACGGTAGGCATAGACGCCGAAGATGCCGGCAATGGCCGCCGTGACACCGACGCCGAGCAGGTAGAGGTAGCCGCGGCCATCCGGCATCACCGCATCAAAGACGTCAGAGCCCGTGCCGCTACCGAGTGCGAGCAGGATGGCGCAGAACAGCAAACCCCAGACGCCCATCTGAAGCTGCATCGCCCACGGATCTTCCCGGTGCGACAGCACGCGGGTCATCAAGGCGAATATGGCGATGCAGAACGCGCTGACCACAGGCAGGAGCGCGACGTAGCCCACCTCCTGGAAGCTTGGCTGAATGATCAGCATCGCGCCGAAGAATCCGACGCCGCAGGCCGTGTAGCGGCGCCAACCGATCGTCTCCTTGAGGAAGATACTACTCAAGATCGTCAATATGATCGGTTCGACGAAGAAGATCGCGATGGCGTCGGCGACCGGCATGTACTTCAGTGTCGTGACAAAGGAGATCATGGAGACGGTTATGATGGCGCCGCGGATGGCGTGAAAGATGTTCGCCCGCCAGGAGAAGGTTTTCCAGCTTCCGCGCCAGATGACGATCGGCAACATGCACAGCGCTTGCACGACAAAGCGGGCGGCTGTGATCTCTGCCGCAGGAATCGTGGCGATCGCGAGCTTGGAGAAGATGTCGATGATCGGCGATACGAGCACCGACAGGAACATCAGGAGAATGCCGGTCGAAACCTCCGAAGTGGAGGCGGGACGGGAAGAAATACCATGGCTCATCGCGAAATCCTTCAGTTCAGGATCTTGCGATCGCTTCGTCGCACCAGTCGGCGAATGCGGTGATGGCCGCGTCCGCTCCAATTTCATTCAGCGTTTCGTGGCGCATGTCCTGATATATCTGTGTCGTGATACGGGAGAAGCCATGCGCTTTCAAATGGTTTGAAAGCCAGATCACCGCTTTTCCGCCATCTGTTGCCGGATCCTGCCCGCCTCCTACAAGGTGGATGGGTATCTGCTTCGGCAGCCGGTCCAGATGCGGCGTTTGTGGTGCGCGAAACGTCAGTTCGAAGATATCGAGCCAGAGGGACACCGAGGCATCGAAGCCGCACAGCGGGTCGGCGATATATTTGTCAACCTCGACCGGGTCGCGACTTAACCAGTCAAACTCCGTTCTACGATTGGCAATGGACTTTCCCCAAGTGCCGAAGGTGAGCTTCGGCAAGATACCGCTCGGAACATCGGAGCCTTTCAGGGCTCGTTCGGCCAACAGGATCGCCTGCGCGGCTCGCCCGGAGATGCCCGGGTTGAAATTCGAATTCCAGACGGCGACGGCGTCATATTTCTCGGGGTGGGTGACCGCAGCGTTAAGCGCGATGAGACCTCCCATCGAATGCCCGAATAGGATGACTGGCAGGCCGGGATACCGCTTTGCCGCATGTTCACGGACAGAGCCGACATCGTCGATCACCTGCCGGATACCGTCCCTGCGGGCAAAACGCCCGATCGGCGCATCCGGCGCAGTCGTTTCTCCATGTCCACGGTGATCGAAGGCAAAGACATGGTAGCCGCGAGCCGCCATCGCTGCCGCGAAACGGGCGTAGCGTTTGGAATGCTCGGCCAGTCCATGAGCGACAAGGATAATTCCGCGTGCCTCGAATTGTGCCGGTTCGTGATGAAAACCAAGCGAGGCGTTCGCCGTTTCAAGGCGTTGCGTATCTGCAAACATCAGATCCTCCCGTTGGCGGGAGAAGATCAGATCACCCAGAAAATGCAACACGTCCAAATATTTATGCGACGGGATATTCGCACCCTACGGATTGGGGGTTGTGAAAACGAACTTGGCGTGATTTCCTGTTCATGAATTGTTCTTTGTGGGGATGAAGATGAGCAATCCATTTCTGCGCATGGCTGTATTCCTGATTGCGATCATGGCCGCGGGCGCTGCAGGAGCCGAGGATGCCGCGGGAAGAACGCGCTTCATTCTGGCGGCCAGTTGGCAACCCGCATTTTGTGAAACCAACCAGCGCAAACCGGAATGCAGCAACCAGACCAAGGACAGGTTCGATGCAACCAATTTCTCGCTGCATGGGCTCTGGCCGATGCGCAAGGACTATTGCGACGTCTCCGGCGACCTGCGCGCCGCGGACAAGGACGGCGACTGGAAGAGACTGCCGGAGGTAGAGCTTTCCGCCGCGACCAAGGCCGCGCTCGAGAAGGCCATGCCCGGAACGCAATCCGGCTTGGAACGGCATGAATGGATCAAACACGGCACGTGCACCACGCTGAGTGCCGACGACTATTTCGCCACGTCAGTCCGGCTGATCGACGAACTCAATACCTCGGCGGTCCGCGATTTGTTCGCGACCAATGTCGGCAAGCCGCTGACGGCGGAGGCGATCAAGGCCGCATTTGATAAAAGTTTTGGGACTGGCGCCGGAGATCGCGTCAAAATGAGTTGCCGCCGTGCCGGTGGAAGCCGTGTCATCAGTGAACTCACGATTGGCCTTTCGGAAGACGCGACATCGAATGGCGAAACAAGCCTGCGCGACCTCATCCAAGGAGCAGGGCGGACGTCGTTCGGCTGCAATGAGGGTGTCGTGGACGCGGCAGGGTTTTGATCTTGCCGCTCACGGAAAGCCAAAGCGTGGGCCTGTCTGCTGCAGAGCAGTGGACTAGGTCCCGTTCTCGACGACGGTTACAAAGGCGTCTAGTTTTTGGCCGCCGCGCGTTGCTCCTTGGTCTCAATTCGCCTACATAGCGGCAAAACTTAAATTCCCCCGCGGAGCGAGCAATCAATGGCACGTCAGTTCATCTACCATATGGCCGGCCTCAACAAGGCGTACGGCAACAAGAAGGTGCTGGAGAATATCCACCTTTCTTTCTATCCGGATGCCAAGATCGGTATCCTCGGCCCGAACGGTGCCGGTAAGTCGACCGTGCTGCGTATTATGGCCGGTCTCGACAAGGAATATACGGGGGAGGCTTGGCTCGCCGAAGGTGCTACGCTCGGCTATCTCGCTCAGGAGCCGCAACTCGACAATTCCAAGACCGTTCTTGAAAACGTCATGGAAGGCGTTGCTCCGAAAAAGGCGATCCTCGACCGCTATAACGAGCTGATGATGAACTATTCCGACGAGACGGCGGAAGAGGGCGCCAAGCTCCAGGATATCATCGATAGCCAGAATCTCTGGGACCTCGAAAGCCAGGTCGAAATGGCGATGGACGCCCTGCGCTGCCCGCCCGGCGACTCCTCGGTCGAAAAACTCTCGGGTGGTGAGAAGCGCCGTGTGGCGCTCTGCCGTCTGCTGCTGGCGCAGCCGGACTTGCTGCTGCTCGACGAGCCGACCAACCATCTCGACGCCGAGACGATCGCCTGGCTCGAAAAGCACCTGCGCGAATATCCGGGTGCCGTGCTGATGATCACCCACGACCGCTACTTCCTTGACAATGTCACCGGCTGGATCCTTGAGCTCGACCGCGGCCGTGGTATTCCCTACGAGGGCAATTACTCGGCCTACCTGCAGGCGAAGGCCAAGCGCATGCAGCAGGAAGGCCGCGAAGAAGCCTCCCGCCAGAAGGCGTTGTCGCGCGAACAGGAGTGGATTGCCTCCAGCCCGAAGGCCCGTCAGGCGAAGTCGAAAGCCCGTATTCGTGCCTACGACGAGCTGGTGGCAGCCGCCGCCGATCGTCGTCCCGGCGACGCGCAGATCGTCATTCCCGTCGGCGAGCGTCTTGGCCAGGTGGTCATCGAGGCTGAGAACCTTACCAAGGGTTACGGCGATACAATGCTGATCGAGAACCTGACCTTCAAGCTGCCGCCCGGTGGCATTGTCGGCGTCATCGGTCCGAACGGCGCAGGCAAGACGACGCTGTTCCGCATGATCACCGGCCAGGAAAAGCCCGACAACGGCGAAATCCGTATCGGTGAGACTGTCAATCTTGGCTATGTAGACCAGAGCCGTGACGCCCTCGACGGCAACAAGACCGTCTGGGAAGAAATCTCCGGCGGCAATGACATCATCAAGCTCGGTAAGCATGAAGTGAACAGCCGTGCCTATTGCGGTGCTTTCAACTTCAAGGGTGGTGACCAGCAGCAGAAGGTCGGCACGCTTTCCGGCGGTCAGCGCAACCGCGTTCACCTCGCCAAGATGCTAAAGGCCGGCGGCAACGTCATCCTGCTCGACGAACCGACCAACGATCTCGACACGGAAACGCTGGCGGCACTCGAGGACGCGCTCGAGAACTTCGCTGGTTGCGCTGTTATTATCAGCCACGATCGCATGTTCCTCGACCGTCTGGCGACGCACATCCTCGCCTTTGAAGGCGACAGCCATGTCGAATGGTTCGAAGGCAACTTCGAAGACTACGAAAAGGACAAGATGCGCCGTCTCGGTGTCGACTCGATCAACCCGCATCGGGTAACTTACAAGCGTCTGACGCGCTGATCGCTTTAAATCGCTCCAAGATCTAAAAGCCCCGGTTCGCCGGGGCTTTTTTGCGCGCACCCATGTCGCGATCCGAGCAGCTAATTTCGTGAACGGATGGAATTCCAGCTTGCCACACTTGTTCAAATCACATAAAGATATCTTTATATGTTGATTGGATCGGGTATGGGTGAGCCTATCAGACTTGGATTGGATGCGTTGGTGGACGTCCTCAGGGCGGCCGGCGAACCGACGCGTCTGCGGCTGTTGGCTCTGTTGGCTGCCGGCGACCTGACGGTTACTGATCTTACCGAAATCCTCGGCCAGTCCCAACCTCGTATCTCTCGTCACCTGAAGCTGCTGGGCGAAGCGGATCTCATCGATCGCTACCAGGAGGGCGCATGGGCCTATTTCCGGCTCCGGCAGGATGGCAAGGCAGCGACGTTCGTGCGCGGCCTGCTCGCGCATGCATCCGAGAATGATCCTGTGATCCTGCGTGACAGCGAGCGCCTGGCTGCAGTGAAGCGTCAACGGGCTGAGCGCGCGCAGGCCTATTTTAGTCGCAACGCCGCCGAGTGGGACGAGCTTCGCCGTCTGCATGCCGCTGACGAAGAGGTCGATGCCGCCGTCATTCGGATGCTTGGGAGCCAGCCGATTGACTCGCTTCTCGATCTTGGCACCGGAACCGGGCGGATCCTTGAACTGCTGTCCGGCCTTTATCGCCGGGCGATCGGTGTGGATGCCAGCCGCGATATGTTGAGCGTGGCGCGCGCCAATCTCGATAAATCAGGAATCACCAAGGCATCTGTTCGTCACGCCGATATTCTGAATCTGCCGTTTGAGGCCCAGGATTTTGACGTGGTGACGATACACCAGGTGCTGCACTTCTTCGATCAGCCCGAGATCGCGATCGGTGAGGCAGCGCGCATGCTGCGGCCAGGCGGACGGCTGGTTATCATCGATCTGGCGCCGCATGGGCTGGAATACCTTCGTGACGAGCATGCGCACGTTCGCCTCGGCTTCTCGCATCAGTCGATATCCGACTGGCTGCGCAAGGCTGGGCTGGATGTCGAGCAGGTCGTCGATCTTCATCCGGGTCATCAAAGCGGGCAGGGGCTCACTGTCACTGTCTGGCTTGCGCGCGACCCTCGGCGCCTTATGGCCTCCTCAGCGAGTGAAGGTGCCGAACCCATACTTGCCGGGAGATAATCATATGGCTTTGAACAGCGACGCGCGCCGCAAGATCGGCATTTCCTTCGAGTTTTTTCCGCCGAAGTCGGAAGAGATGGAAGGTCAGCTGTGGAATACGGTCAGCGAGTTGCAGGACTGGAACCCGGACTTCGTATCGGTGACTTACGGTGCCGGTGGCACCACCAAGGCGCCAACGCTGGCAACGGTCTCGCGTTTCATTGCCGAAACCCCGCTTGCCACGGCGTCGCATCTTACCTGCGTTGGAGCGACGAAGGACGAAACGCACGGCGTCATCGAGACCTTCCGCAAGGTTGGCGTGAAGCATTTCGTAGCGCTTCGCGGCGACGCGCCCGGAGGCGTCGGGGCGCCCTACCAGCCGCATCCGGGCGGTTATGCGAATGCGGCGGCGCTGGTTGCCGGCCTGCGCGAGATCGGTGATTTCGAGATTTCGGTCTCCGCCTATCCCGAAAAGCATCCGGAGAGCCGCGATACGGCTGCCGACATCGACATGCTGAAGCAGAAGGCGGATAACGGCGCAACCCGGGCGCTGACGCAGTTCTTTTTCGATAACGATAATTTCGAGCGCTATCTGGAAAAGGTGCGGGCCGCTGGCGTCAACATTCCGATCGTGCCCGGCATTATGCCGATCCAGAACCTGACGCAGCTGAAGCGCTTCGCCGGCGCCTGCGGCACTGTCATACCCGCGTTTCTCGATGAGCGTTTTGCGGGCTTCGACGACAAGCCGGAGGAGAGAGCCAAGGTAGCCGCCGAGGTCGCTGCGGAACAGATCGAGGATCTAGCCCGTCGCGGGCTCACAGATTTCCACCTGTACACCATGAACCGGGCGCCGCTCGTTTCGGCCGTGCTGACCAATCTCGGCTTCACACGGGAAGGCGCTAAAAAGGCCGGTGCCGCCGCATAGGCTGCTTCCATCAGAAGACAAAAAGAAAAGCGCATCTCCTCGTGGGATGCGCTTTTCCGATTCATTGAACTGTTTCGCTACTCAGGAGTCTCGGTACTGTTCGATTGCCACGACGTTCAGATGAAAAGCATTGTCAATACAAATGCAAACGCCGCGCTGACCAAAAGGACATTCAAGGATTGTGTAAGTCCCATGTCTGTCTCCTCGCGTTAACGATGCGATAATATGTCGTGATTGTGTCGCTTGGAAAGCGGATTTTATACTGCGCTGCGGCGAAAATGTCACATCGCCAATGCGGTGCTGTCGCTAATTCACTGGAATCATGGAACAAATTCCTGCAGAAAAATATTCACAGATTTTAACCTGCCGTTAAAGTCGGCGATCCTGTCTTCACACTTGCGGCAAGATGAAGGCTTTGCTTGAAACCTCTGAAACCATGGAATAATCCGCGCAAACGAAAGGCCGGGTGCGAAACCCGGCCCGAAGCGAGTGCTTAAGGAGGCGTGATCAGAGGGAATTGAGGAGCGTCGGTGTTGCCCAGCCGTCTGCCGGTATGCCGAGACGCTGCTGTTCCTTCTGGATTGCAACCCGCGTCCCCGAACCCAGGATGCCGTCGACCTTGCCAACGTCATGGCCCAGTGTTCCGAGTTTCGTCTGCAGCTCCTTCATCTGATCGTTGGAAAGCCCCTGTTCGGGCGTGCCCTTGAGATAGGTCTCGGCGCCGGCGAGGCGGGTCGCGAAATAGGCGGCCGAAGTCGTGTAGATGAACGACTTGTTCCATTCGAGGTAGATCTGGAAGTTCGGGTAAGCGATGAAGGTCGGACCAAGGCGGCCCTGCGGCAGTATCAGGTCGCCATGCAGGTTACCGAAGCTCGTGTTGCCGTCGCGCGGCCTGACCCCAAGGGCAAACCACTCACCGGCCGTCAGAGGACCGCCGATACCGGATTTTTCCCAGGGGAGGTTCTCTGGGAGAGTAACCTCCTGGATCCACGGCTGGCCCTTCTGGAAACCGAGATGCTGGATGAACTTGGCTGCGGTCAGGATGGCGTCGGGGCCGCTCTGCTTGAGGCGCACGTGGCCATCACCGTCTCCGTCCATGCCGTAGGCGACGATATCGCGGGGCAGCATCTGAACCTGACCGATTTCGCCGGCCCAGGCGCCAGTGTTGGTTGCCGGGTCGAGGTCGCCGTGCTCGACCATTTCGATAAGGGCGATCAACTGCGGGCGGAAGAGCTCCGGCCGGCGGCAATCATGAGCAAGCGTCACCAGGGCGTTGCGAGTATTGAAATCGCCCTGCACGGCGCCGAAGTCGGTTTCCATCGCCCAGAAGGCGGTGATGACGCCGGCGGGCACACCAAATTCCTGCTCGGCACGGGCGAAGACATCGGCGTATTGCTTCATCTTCTGGCGGCCGATGTCGAGGCGAGCCTGGCTGACGGTACGTTGCGAGAATTCCAGAAAGGTCTGCTTGAACACGCCCTGGGCACGGTCGCGGCTCAAGACTTTCTGGTCGATCTGTGCGCCTTCCAGCGCCTTGTCTGCGGCCTCGGCGGATGCGCCTGCTGCGATCGCGTCGGCCTTCACGCCTGCCAGAAATTCTGAGAGATCACCGTCACATGCCGGGGCAGCCGTCTGCGAAGCCGGTGCACTCGGTGCCGGCGTCTGCGCGGCAGCGCCGGTGGCGAGACCGGCAGCAAAAAGGAGTGCAAGTGCCGTGCGGCTTGCGGGCGAGCGGTACATAGTTTCGATCCTCGTCATCAAATGGAATTTCCGTCGATTTCCCAAATGATTGTGACGGAAGCAAGAAAGACCGCCGGACGTTACTAAGAATTTGTGTCCTTGGATACCGCGGCTACCCAGTTGTGCCAGTTCTGCGTCGATCCCGCAAAAACATTGATGTCCGTTGGTCCCTTGATTCCGGGGATGACGCCAGTCGACGTGTATTGCCAGAAGGCCCAACGGCGGTCGGCATAGGTAACTTCAGGATGCTTCGCGACGGAGCGAACCCAGAAGTGATAGTTCTGGAAATAGCCGACGAGATTGTCGCGATGGAAGTCGACCGATGTATAGATGATCGGGCGCTTGCCGTAATAGGCCTCGAGACGATCCATGAAACGCTGGAGTTGTGCTCGGACGGTCGCCGGATTGGGTCGATAGCGGCAGGTCTTCGATTCCGAGTTCCATTCGACGTCGAGGACCGGCGGCAAGCGCATTGATTCCCTCGGCACGTTGCTGATGAACCAATCGGCCTGTTCGTCGGGCGTCGAGCAGAAATAGTAGAAATGATAGGGGGCGTGCGGGATACCCACAGCGCGGGCGCGTTGCCAGTACTCATTGAAGCGCGGATCGACGCGATCCTTGCCCTCGGTCGCCTTGATGAACGCGAAGGCGACGCCGGAACTCTTAACTGTCTGCCAGTCGATATCGCCTTGCCACTTCGAGACGTCGATGCCGTGGATCGGTTGCAGCTCCGGATGCTTTGATCCGAAGTCCTGAGGATCGGTGTCCTTAAAGCGTGTTTTTGGCTTTACGGACGCTGTTTCGAGATAGTCATAGCCCGATGACGTGCATCCGGCGAGCATGACAGCCAACGGCAAAACGCAAAACAGAAGCCGGCGCATAGATGTTCCGTCGCGAAACGAATGGAATTTTTGCCCCACAGCTCGACCTTCGTAATAGACGCGTCCAGCAGAGGAATGTCCCCTCTATTTCCCATAACAACGTAAAAATTCGGTTAGTTTCAAGCGAAATGTCAAGGTTTGGTCACAATGGCAGCCCGCCAGGCATATCCGCCGTAGATGCTCTCGAATATTAGTCGTGCTTGATTTTCAGAGGCTTGAGACTCGAGGACCTGCCTGAGATCGGCGCGCGGCGACACATGAAATTTTCGCAGCCATGCCTTGAGGAGGCGAGCAAACCAGCCTGGCAGTCGTTCCTGCTGACCAAAATCGACGATGTGCAATTCGCCACCAGGGACGAGGGCGGCGATGGCCGAATCGATTGCGCATTCCCAGTCTGGGATCATGGAGAGGGCATAGGAGATGAGGACGCGGTCGAAGCCGCCAACCCCGAACTCCCGTGGTGTGAAGGCCGTCGCGTCGGCGACGCGGAAATCCGGGAGCGTGGCTTTGGTCTCGAATGTCTTGCGCGCGGAGATCAGCATCTCCTGCGATATGTCCAGGCCATAGAGCCGCGCCTTCGGGTAGTATTTGTGGGCCAGCGCCAGATTTCGACCGGTCCCGCACCCGACCTCCAGCAAGGTTCCACCGGCGGGCACATTCAGATTGCGGATCGTCTGATCGCGGCCGAGCAGGTAATACTTGCGCGTCAGATCATAGATGTGGCGCTGATAGCGGTACATGCCGTCCATCAGGGCGGCATGGCCGTCGTCCTTTGCGACCGGGGTCACGCCGAGCTCGCTCACGCCGTCTTCCTGTAGATGTGGAAGCCACCGTAGATTGCCGAGCGATCCAATGCCGTCAGTTCGAGCGAGCGCTCTGCCATGTAGGTCCACTGATCGCGGATTGCAGGCGATAGACGCCCTTCGATGATGCTCTTTTCGGCTGCCGTACGGAAAATTACCCGTGCACCTTCGCGGGCGGTGCGGCTGATCTCGGCCCAGAGATCGTTGAGCTGCTGATCCGTCATCCAGTCCTGCGCGTCGAGAAGGATATAGCGATCGCGCGAGGCGGCGGGCTCGCCAGCGAGCAGCTCGGTGAAGTTTGCATGATGAACGGTGACGCGATCCACATTGGCACGGATCGCTTCGTAGTGAGCAGGCTCGAGATAGGTCGGAAGCGGACCTTCGCCCTTCGGCGCGTAGCGGCGACCGAATGCCTGCCAGGCAAAATAATTTTCCTGCATCGGGAAGTGGCAGGCGAGCTTCTCAAGACGGTGGCGCAGGACCGGCGCGATCGACTGATCCGCCGCGAGGCTTGCAAGTTCATCATACTGCTGTGGCGGGATGCCTAGGCCGAACAGCGAGCTCTTGCGACCGGTGATCCAGCGTACGACCGGTCTATCAAAGAGCGGCGCGATCTTCTCGTCGAAGAACTGGCGCTGCTCGCGCAGCGAACGAGCTTTCGTCATCTCGGTCAGGTCGACACCATGGAGGCGGGCAAGCAGATGAGCTGCGCCGATAAACCGTCCGAGCAGACCGGTTTCGTAGATATTGCGGTCGAACACCGTGACACGCCGGCGACCGAACTTGCGGCCGTTCCAGTAGGTCCGGGTCGCTTCATCGAGATTGCCAGCGAGGAAGTGGTCAAATGCGTGGCTGTTCGATGTCTCGCGCGGAGTGGCGAGGAAGCGAACGAGATCGGCATGGCCAGGAAGATGACGGAACGCGGCAAGCTTCAGGCGGTTGAGCGCGATGTGATGCGGATTGAGGTCTACGACATCGATCGAAGCCGGGCTCTTGGAAAGATAAGCGAGCATATTGCAGCCGCCGGAGCCGATCGTCACGACGCGATGATGGGGCTGAAGCTCCATCGCAAGCATATCGAGATCGGGATCTTCCCAGATCTGCGGATAGACCAAACCGGAAAACAACAGGCCGAAAAGCCGTTCAGAAAAGCCGGCCTTGGAAAAGGCACTGTGGCGGAGAAGAGCTGCCTTGAGTTTCCGGTTGTTGCGGAAGCTGGCATCCGGTGCAAATTCCGTCATATGAGTCTTTCACCCTTTTAGCGTTCAGGGCGTTTAGCGCGCCGTCACTACAATTTGATGACGCCGGCTGTGGGCAGGGCTTCGTTTGGCAGAAATGGAAAACCATGCGGGGCGTTGGGCCTTTCCCGCGGCGAGCTTTCCTGCTTCTCTTGCAGCAAGGAGGATCGCTCATGCGATTTGTGCTGCGTCTCTTGAAATCACTTGCTCTTCTGTTTGTCGTCATCGTCGCCGCGGGCGCTGCTTGGCTTTATGCCAGGCCACCTGAGTTGCTGCGGGTGGGCGATGGCTATGCGGCCAAGATCGTTTGCTCGAACGTATTTCTCGCAGGGCGCGATCCTGAGCAGGTGCTCTATGAAGATGTTCAAGCTCCGGGAAATCCGTTGTTACGGCTGGTACGGGTGGCTGTCGACAGGCAGGAAAAACGGGTTACTGCGCGCATTCTCGGGCTCTTCGCACCGGGCTATGCAATGTACCACGGCACGCTTGGCTGCAGCAGCGTGCCGGACGGTGACTTTGAAGCGGCGGCCGGCGCAGTGGCCGATCACCCGGTCGCCCCAGAATCGCAAAACGACGCTATCTGGCCGGACGGCAATGCCGTCGCGAAGGCTAATGACACCCACTTGCAGGCGCTGCTTTCAGACGGCGATTTGACCGGTCCGGCAATGCGTGCGGTTGTCGTCGTTCACAATGGCCGCATCATTGCGGAGCGCTATGGGGATGGTTTCGGTCCGGCAATGCGGCTGATCGGCTGGTCGATGACGAAAACCATAAATGCGGCGATCGTTGGCCGGCTGATGCTCGACAACAAGATGGCATTCGATGACGCTGCACTCCTGCCGGAGTGGCAGGACGGCGATTATTCAAAAATCAAGCTCAGCGATCTGTTGGGCATGGAGAGCGGCCTGGCCTTCAACGAGAGTTATGGCACGGTCGCCGATGTCACACGCATGCTCTATCTCGATCCCGATATGACGGCGCGACCAGCGAGCCTCCCGTTGGAGGCGAGCCCCGGCGAGCGCTTCAACTATTCGAGCGGCACGTCGGTCCTGATCTCAAAGATATGGATGGACAGGATCGGCAGCCTGCAGGCAGCGCTTGCCTATCCAAAGACAGCGCTGTTCGATCCGATCGGCATGTCGAGCGCTGTACTGGAAGTTGATGCTCGTGGCACCTTTGCCGGTAGTTCCTACCTTTATGCCACCGCGCGGGACTGGGCGCGCTTCGGACAGTTCCTTCTTCAGGACGGCGTCTGGAATGGACAGAGGCTGTTGCCGGAGCGGTTCATGACTGCGATGAGGACGCCGACGATGGCCTCAGGTGGCAAATATACGCAGGCGCAGGCCTGGCTTGCCGCGCCGGGCGGCGACAGCAGCGCCGTTGCCGGTCTGCCAGATGACACCTTCTGGATGGAGGGGCACGATGGGCAGAGCGTTGCGATCGTGCCATCGGCCAAGCTTGTCGTCGTCAGGCTCGGGCTGACGCCGAGTTGGCTCCGTTATAAGCCACAGGTCCTAGTGAAGGAGATTCTAGCGACGCTGCCTCGGCAGTAGTCAGTAGTTGCCGTTCGCGACGTTGTCCATGCCCTTGCGCTTGGCGTCGTAATAGTAGCCGCGCGCATAAAGGCGGACTGCATCATCTTCGCTGTTGTCGGAGACGAGCCACGCGCCACGAAGATATTTGGCGGCGTATTTAATGTTGGTCTCGGCGTCAAACAGGCCGGCGGGTTCGCCTTCGTAGCCCATGGACTTGGCCGTATTGTATTTGATCTGCATCAGGCCGAAGTAACCGCGCTTGTTATAGGCCTTCGCATTGTATCGGCTTTCGCGATGGACGACGCGATGAAGCAGCGAAGCTGGCACTTGGTAAAGCTTCGAGTACTTGTCGATGATCTTGGTGATCGCACTCTTCTCAACCGTCGGGGCGCCATCGTCGTCACTGTCGCTGAACATGGGAGGCGCGGTCGGCGGGTCGGATGGGCCCGATGTGTCGAAGCCGTAGTCCATCATCGGATGCGGCGTGGTATCGATTGCGGAAAGCGCCGCGATGGCGCTACCGGCTTGAGGCGTCGCGGCAAAAGCGAGCTGCGTCGACGGGGAAGGGGTGCCCGGGCGCGGGATCGGCACGACGGACTGAATCGCGGTCATCTCCGGCGTAAGCGGAATCTGCGCATAACCCGCAGCCGTCGTCGCCTGGGCTTGACCGCTTGACTGAGAAGTATCGGTTGCCGGCATGGCGGGTGCTGCCAAAGCCGTTGCCGTTTGACTGGCGGCGGTGATCATCGCCGTCTGCGTCGCTCCTTCGCCGGCGGGCACGGCCGCAAGCGTAGCGTCTTCGCCGGGCTTGGGAGTGGGAACAACGGTCTGGGCTGCGGTCAGTTCTGCCTGCGACGTGTATTCGACGCTCGTGCATCCGGCAACAACGCCGCAGAGCATCGTCGAAACGATGAGACTGCGTTTCAGGCCGGAAAAACCGATCGCTACCATACTCTCACTTTCGTGAATGCGCCGCCCCGGCAGCGTTAGAAGTTATCAAAAACCTTAAGCCCAGATTCCGCAATTAACGTATTCGTTGCTTCGCTGCAACCCGCCGAAAATCTTTACGCGGCGATGCGGCGATAGCCGGCCGTTACGGCGCCTGCGGCAATGAGCAAAGTGCCGCCGGTACGGTTGACTGCGCGCTGAACGCTTGCCTTGCGGATCAGGCCGCGTGCCGCGTTTGCAGCCAGCGCATAAATGGAGGCATTGATGGTTGCGAGCACCAGGAAGGTGGCTTCCATGATGAGCATCTGGCCGAAGAACGGCTGAGACGGATTCAAGAATTGCGGAACGAATGCGACGAAGAATACGATGCTCTTCGGGTTGAGAGCCGTCACGACGTAGGCGTGGAGGAAAACCTTGAGCGATTTCTTTTCGGGCAGGTTGTCATTGTCTGCCATCGGTTCGGAAATCACCGGCGCACGCCAGAGTTTGATTCCGAGCCAGATCAGGTAGGCGCCGCCGATCCACTTCAGCACGGTGAACAGCGTCGCGGAGGCCGCGAGCACGGCCCCCAATCCGAATAGCGATGCGGTCATCGCGGTGAAGTCGCCGAGCGCAACGCCGGTTACCGTCGCGAGCGCCGTCTTGCGTCCATGGCCGAGGGCATAGGAAACGACGAGGAGAATCGTCGGGCCCGGGATGGCGAGCATGATTGCAGACGCAGCGGCAAAAGCGAACCAGGCTTCGAGCGACATGGAATCTCCTCCTATTCCCTAGGGCAAAAGCAAAGACACCATATTAACTGTCAGTCAATCATGCGGCCCGGTATTTCTGACCAATCGTATCCATGACTTCGCCGAACCAGTCGGCTGAGACGTCGAAGGCTTTGCCGCCCTTGATGCGCGGGAACTCGATCGTCCTCAGCTTGCCGTTCTGCGCTTCGTCGTGACCGGTGACGCCAGATACCTTGTTGAGCGCGCTTTCGACGGCAAGGTCGGTCATGCTCTGAATGAGGCGAAGGTCATCGCCGTTGGCGGGGGCCGAACGTGCAAAGTAGCCGGACTTCTGCACCAGCGAGCGCTCGGCATTGATGAGGCCCGCGAACTGCTTCTGGAACCAGCCGCCGACATTGATCGTGTCGATCTTCACGTGGCCGAAAGCGTCGCGCTTGATGGTCTCGCCGGCCGCTTCGCGTTCCGCCACGATGGCGTCAAGGCAGGCGCCTTCCGAGACGAATACGGTTGCATGGCCCGTTCGGTCCATGACTTCCTTCAAGCGAGCCGCTTCCGCATCGAGGTCGAACGCCATTTCGGGCAAATAGACCGCGTCGATGCTCTTCATCTTGGCGTTCGTCATCATTCCATCGACATATTCATAGTTCTTCGTCCGCTGCAGATAGGCGCGGGCGGTCGCCGCCGTCAGCCAGCCGCAGTGACGTCCCATGACTTCATGGATGATGAGGGTGCGCGGTGCTGCCGTCTGCTCGTTGCTGACGTTGTCGAAGAAGTGCGCGCCGACTTCGGCGGCCGTCCACGCGCCGAGTGACTGGCGGATGGGCACGACATCGTTGTCGACCGTCTTTGGCAAACCGACGACCGTCAGATTGTAGCCATTGGCGGCGAGATATGCCGCGAGATCGGCGGCCGTGGTGTTGGTGTCGTCGCCGCCGATCGTGTGAAGGATGGTGACGCCATCGCTGGCGAGCCGTTCGGCAGCCACGCGCAGCGGATTTTCGCCTTCCTTGACGAGTCCGCGCTTCACGCAGTCGGCAGCATTTGTGAGCTTGACGCGGCTATTGCCGATTGGCGAGCCACCATAGCGATGCAGAAGCGGCGCCTTCTCCCGCATGTCGGCAGTGATCTTGATGCTGTCGCCGAGGAGCACGCCCTGGTAGCCGGAGCGATAGGCGACAAGCTCGATGTCAGGCGCCACGTCGCTGTAGCGTTCTATCAGTCCGCCAACCGCGGACGACAGACAGGGTGCCAGGCCTCCAGCCGTGAGCATTGCGACTTTCTGTTTGGCCATGATCCCTCCAATGTCTCATATCAGCGCTGTTGCGTGCTGCTTACCTGACGCATGGATGCGACAGGGAAAGAGGCATGTAAAGTGTAGTTATTGTGAAAATAGGGCCCGGAACGGCGAAGATAGACAGAAGCGATGATATAATCGTTTCAAGCTCGAGATCGCACTTCAGAAGGGCTGTGGAAAGCGCGATCGTCGCTCGCCGGCCGCAATTAGAACCTGCCGCGTACGCGATCTTGCGAGGCTTCGCACTGCGACCATAAACGAATTGTGAAAAGTCTATTCAACCCTACGACCAATCGCCGCCTTGCAAAGGCAGGCATTATTTGGTCAAGGTATTTCTCCTATTTGCACTGCGAGAGACTTTTATGTCCTTCTGGGAAAAACTGCTGAATGCCATAGGCAACACCGCGGGCAACGTTCTTTCTGCGGTGGTCGAGGCTATCCGGACAGTTTTCGAGGGTGATCCCGAGACGCGCCGCAAGGTCGCCTTCTCGGTCGCCATCATCGCTCTGTCGGCAAAGATGGCAAAGGCGGACGGAATCGTGAGCGAGAAGGAGGTGAGTGCCTTCCGCGAGATCTTTGAATTCCCGCCCGAGCAGGCAAAGAATGTCGCTCGCCTCTATAATCTGGCGCGTCAGGACGTCGCCGGTTATGAAGCCTATGCGGAACGTCTTTCGTCCTTATGCGTGACATGCGCAGCCAATTGCCCGGTGCTGGAAGAGGTGTTGGACGGTCTCTTCCATATCGCCAAGGCCGACGGGCTCATCCATGAAAAGGAATTGGCGTTCCTGCGGCACGTCGCCGAGATCTTCCATATGAATGAAGAGCATTTCGAACGGATCGCCGCGCGCCATGTCTCCATGGGTCGCGATCCCTATAAGGTGCTCGGCGTTTCGCCATCGGACGACTTCACGACGATTCGCCGCCGTTATCATGGGCTTGTGAGCGAACACCATCCGGATCGGCTGATTTCCCGCGGCGTTCCGGCCGAGTTCCATGCCATTGCCAACGAGCGTATGGCTGCGCTGAATGCAGCCTACGAGGCGATCGAGAAGGAACGCCGCGCCGCATGACCTCATTCGAGGCCGATTTCCGGAAGGCAACTGTTCGTCCTTCGCCCAATCACGGCGAGCGTGCGGACGGGCGCAAGCCTAACATGATCCTTCTTCACTACACAGGCATGCCGACGCCCGAGGGAGCGCTGGAGTGGCTCTGTCGCGACGACAGCCAGGTGTCGAGCCACTACTTCGTAGGTGAAGATGGCGCAGTTCTCCAACTGGTGCCCGAGGAGCGTCGTGCCTGGCATGCCGGCAAAAGTTACTGGCAGGGCGAGACCGACATCAACTCCTTGTCGATCGGGATCGAGATTGCCAACGCCGGTCATCCTGGCGGACTTCCTGAGTATCCCCAAGAACAAATTCGGGCGGTCATCGAATTGTGTCGCGATTGCGGCCAACGTTGGTCCATTGCCTCCGAGAGGGTGCTCGGACACTCCGATGTGGCGCCGATTCGGAAGGTGGATCCGGGGGAAAAATTTCCTTGGTCAGAGCTCCACAGGGCCGGTATCGGCCACTGGGTTGAGCCCGCGCCGATCTCCGGTGGAAGATTTTTCCAACGCGGTGACCGCGGCCAACCTGTCGAAGCCCTACAGTCGATGCTCTCGCTCTACGGTTATGCGACGGAAATTACAGGCGAATTCTCCGACAAGATGGCAGGCGAGGTCGAGGCCTTCCAGCGGCATTTTCGGCCCGCCCGAATCGACGGAATTGCGGATTTTTCGACGATTGACACGCTGCACCGTCTGCTGGCGTCGCTTCCGCGTTACTGCTCATAAGTAGTACTTTTGAAGTGGCGCTGACTCCCGGGATTTCGAGAGTCTGCTACGTCGCCACATCATTTCCCTATTATCTCCTCATTGCGATGGTCTAACGCCAATCGTCGAACGGCGCCGCTTGTTTTGTTTGGGGTTTTCTAGCGGTCGTCAATTGAAACAAAAAGAATTGTTGCAGAATATCTAATATAGATCTGCTGCATATGTCCGGATTGTTATTTCAAACACGATCCGGAAGTTCTTTGGGTCGGAGTAATTAGACTGAATGAATAGGTTTATTTCTGCTGCAGTGTGCGCGGGTGCACTGTTGATGGGTATGAATTGCGCGTTCGCGGGCGAATGGGGTGCAAGATCTCAGACGGTTCCTTTGAAGACTGTTGACCGGACTAGTGGCTATGCGATGCCGGACTTCACGACCACGACCAACCAGTATTCAGCTCTCATCGTCAAATACGCAAACCAGTACAATGTGCCGGTCGAGCTTGCTCAAGCGGTCGTGCGTGTAGAGAGTAATTTCAATCCGAATGCACGCGGTAGCGCGGGCGAAATAGGTCTCATGCAGATCAAGCCGGCGACGGCTAGGATGATGGGCTATTCGGGGACGAGTAAGGGATTGTTCGATCCGGAGACAAACATCAAGTTCGGCATGAAATACCTGGCCGCGGCGCATCAGCTTGGCGGTGGTGAGACCTGCGACACGATTCTGAAGTACAATGCCGGCCACGGCGCAACCCGCATGAATCCGGTCTCGAAGGCCTATTGCGGCAAAGTCCTGGCGATGCTCGATTGATCAGCTGAAACTGCTTGTTCGAGAGTCACGTCGACGAGGCACTTAACAATATGATTCAACATGACGCCCGTGTTATCTGGCCTCGGAAATGAGGTGACACGTGGCAGTTGATTTCAAGGTGATCATCGTCGGGCGCGGAATGATGGGCGCGGCTGCTGCCCGCCATCTTTCCGGGATGATTGAGGGTATTGCGCTCATCGGCCCCAGTGAACCGGTCGAGCGCAAGAGCCATAATGGTGTTTTTGCCAGCCACTATGACGAGGCCCGCATCACGCGGTCCTTCGACGACAATATGGTCTGGGCGACGCTCGCGGCTCGCTCGCTCGATCGCTACGGGGAAATCGAAGCGAAAAGCGGTATTTCCTTTTTCTCGGAAGCGGGTTGTCTGTTCGCCGGACCGCCCACGCGACGGGGTGAAGGGTATCTCGGGCGGGCGTTGCAGGTGAGCGAAACGCTCAATCTCGACGTCGAATTGTTGACGCCGGCGGCGTTGCGCGCGCGCTTTCCGCAGTTTTCCCTCAATCCTTCGTTCGACGGCTATTTCGAAGGGCGGCGGGCAGGCCACATCAATCCGCGCGCTTTGGTTCGGGCGCAAACCAAGCTTGCCGAGCAGGCGGGTGTGACGGCCATCGACGCGACCGTTACCTCCGTTCGCGACCAAGGCGCATCCATCGAAGTCCGCGCAGGCGGCAAGAGCTATACTGCAGAGCGCGTACTGGTCGCCGCCGGCGGCTTCAGCAATTTCAACAATCTCCTGCCAGCGCCCATCGATATCAGAGTTGCTGCCCGCACCGTTGCGTTCTTTGAACTTAGCGAGCGGGAGACGGCGATTTTCTCGAAAATGCCTTCAACGATCGTCTTTGGCGACCGCGACGAGGACCACGTCTATATCTTGCCGCCTGTGCGGTACCCTGACGGTCGGACCTATCTGAAACTAGGCGGCGATCTTGAGGCGCGGTCATTCGAAACGCTCGAAGATATCGCGGCGTGGTTTCACTCTGACGGAGATCTGCTGGAGCGCGATAATCTGGTCTCAACGGCACTGCAACTAATGCCGGCTCTGGCTGGCTGCCCGACCACCTCCGCGCCGTGTGTGGCAAGCTTCACGACAACAGCCTATCCCTATGTGGGCTATACGGATTCTCCCCGAATTGCAGTTTTGGCAGGTGGCAATTTCGTTGCCGCAAAGTCATCCGATGAGCTCGGCCGACTGGGCGCTATCGTCCTGACGCAAGGCTGGCTCGGCGCCGAGGACTTTGGTAGGGAGCTGACGCCCGTCTTCCGCTAGGCACGCATCCGGTCGGGGAGGTGCCTTGTCGCCTGTTGCATGTATGCGTAGAGACCCACGATATTTCAGTGGCATTCGCTTCGCGTCTCCGCTAAGGGAGCCGTGCCAGTTGGCCGGGCAGCCGCGCTTTACCAATGCCGAAAGGCGGTAGGGTGAGGAAAGTCCGGGCTCCACGGAAACACGGTGCCGGATAACGTCCGGCGAGGGCGACCTCAGGGAAAGTGCCACAGAAAGCAAACCGCCTGCCTCGGCAGGTAAGGGTGAAAGGGTGGGGTAAGAGCCCACCGCATCTCCGGCAACGGCGATGGCAAGGTAAACCCCACCGGGAGCAAGACCGAATAGGGATGACGTGGTAGGCGCGAGCCTTCCGGCCGGTTTCCAGGTCAGTCGTCCGGGTGGGTTGCGTGAGGCAGCGTGCAAACGCTGTCCCAGAGGAATGGCTGCCACGTTCCGGCTTCGGCCGGGGCCATACAGAACCCGGCTTACAGGCCAGCTGGCGAACTCTCTTTGCAGATGTTGTCGATTAGTGGGCGGTCGGTGCCTTCGCCAGGCATTCATCGCAGATGGTGCTGCTGCGGGCGAGAATGGACCAGCGCTTGAATATCTTGCCGCAGGAAACGCATTGGATATCGGTTGTCATGCCAGACTGCGACAACGGAATACGCTTTTCCGGCTCAAAGCGACCGTAAAGAAGTCCCTTTAATGTGAAGTTTGTCATAGCATTACTCCACGATTACTTATTTAGTTTTCAGTAATATGCTGTAGCGCTGAACTAATTCAATTCTCCGGCTCCTTATTATTTTGCACGTGGCAATATCCGAATAGCTTGGTCGCTTACTTCAAAGGAGATAGCGGCCGCATGCCTCGTCACGCGGGCGCCTCCGACCGGCGTCCGCCACCATTGAGGAGCGAGCCCTAAGCCTTTGTTGGAAATCGCATATTTGGATGTACCGATATGAAACATGTGCCGCCTTTCGGAGCGTGCTTGAAGCGCGCCTGCCTGGCATCGGCAAGCGCGATCCTAACGCTTTGTTAAACTTAACAGCTTATAAATTTTCGATACTGCGCTCATCGTGAGACGGGCGTTTCCCATTGACGCCCATATGGTCCCATGTTATCCCATTTATGCACTGCGCAAGGGCAAGTATGTGCCCGCCAATCGCAAAGCCAAGGTGTCTTCCGTTCCGGAAGCGCCGGATGGGATCTTGCCCATTCGGCTCGCGAAGCTGTGCCTGAATTTCGAGGTTCCGGGCTTGTGAGTTCAGTCCGGGCTCTTTCGGGAACGGATGTTTCGTGTCATGAGCCGCTTCCTTTCAAATGCGACCAACAGAATCGATTCCAAGGGCAGGGTTTCCGTGCCGGCGGCCTTTCGATCCGTGCTGGCGCAGCGCAATGTTCAGGAGCTCTATTGCTTCCAGGACTTTGTATTTCCGGCGATCAGCGTCGGCGGTCCGGATCTCCTGGAGAGATTCGAGCGTCAGATTTCTGCGGAGGATCCGTTTTCGCCGGACGCGAACGAGATGTCGCTTCTCATCCACGGGGGCGGTATTTTCATGAAGCTCGATGCGGAAGGTCGGCTGATGGTCACGGATTTCATCCGCGACTTCACCGGTATCTCGGACGAGGTGACCTTCGTCGGTCGGGCGGATCATTTTCAGCTGTGGCAGCCGCAAGCATTTCAGGCTGCCCAGATGCAGGCACGAGGAGGGCGTCGGCTGGCGGGCGGGCGTTCCTAACGGTACGAGGGAACGGAATGGCGGCGAATCCTGGCGGAGATTCAATTGATGCCGGTGGCGGACCGGTTCGCCACATTCCGGTTCTTCTCAACGAGGTTCTGGTTGCGCTCGAGCCGTTGCCCGGCAAAATCATTCTGGATGGCACCTTCGGCGCTGGCGGCTACACTTCTGCCATTCTGAGCGCTGGTGCCTGTGTGATCGCCTTGGATCGCGATCCGACTGCTATCGAAGCCGGTCAGGCCCTTGTCGCGGAGAGCCAGGGTCGTTTGAAGCTCGTTCATTCGCAGTTCTCTCAATTGGCAGAGGCTGTTCCATCCGAAGGGTTGGATGGGGTCGTGCTCGACATCGGCGTGTCCTCAATGCAGATCGATGAGGCTGAGCGCGGCTTCTCGTTCCAGAAGGATGGACCTCTGGATATGCGTATGTCGGCTGCAGGCGTTTCCGCGGCCGATGTGGTCAATCGCGCCAAGGTCGCAGATCTGATCCGCATCTTTCATTTTCTCGGAGAGGAAAGTCAGTCGCCGCGCATCGCGCATGCGATTGAAAAGCGGCGGGCTGAAAAGCCGTTCGAGACCACGCGCGATCTTGCCGGGTTGATTGAGCTCGTCACGCCGCGCAAGATGAAGGACAAGATTCATCCGGCGACGCGTGTCTTCCAGGCGCTCCGGATATTCGTCAACGATGAGCTGGGCGAACTGGCGCAGGCGTTGTTTGCGGCCGAGCGCGTCTTGAAGCCCGGCGGACGTCTTGTTGTCGTTACCTTCCATTCGCTCGAGGACCGGATCGTCAAGACGTTCTTCTCCGATCGCGCCGGCAAGGCTTCGGGCTCCCGTCATCTGCCCGTCGCGCATGAGCGTGCGGCGACCTTTGAGCGCATCGGCAAGCCCATGGTCTCGGCAAGCGAGGCTGAAGCCGCTGCAAACCCGCGGGCTCGGTCAGCCAAGTTGCGGGCAGGGTTGCGCACTGCGGCGCCCGCTGAAGCGGCAGATATTTCCATCTTCGGATTGCCGAATCTGGCGAGTCTCGGAAAGCTCGGAGCCTGATATGCTGAGAACCTTGGACCTCATCCTCGTCGGTGTCATGACAGCGGCTGCGGCTGTCACTTACACGATCAAGCACCATGCCGAGCTCAAGCTCGAGGAAGTTCATCGCCTCGAAGCGGAGATCAAGCTTGAGAAGGATACCATCGATCTGCTGAAGGCAGATTGGGCGCTGCTGTCCCAGCCGAACAGGCTCGAGCGGCTCGTCAACAACTACAACGGTGAGCTTCAATTGCAGCCAACGGCTTCAACGTCGCTGGTTCACTCCAAAGAACTGCCGATGTTGAAGTCGCAGGTCCCTGTTCCTGACGTTACCGAAGCGAAGGCCGGTTCTGGAAAGGCAAAGCCGAAGGCAGTAGCGCCGCAGGCCGAAGAAGAAGACATGATGGCAACCGGATCGGTGGAGTAGAGATGTCGTTTCTTTCACGCATCATGGTCTTGAAGAGCCAGGCGCATTTCTCCGCCGGCACACACAACCGCCTCGGCGGCAATATGCCGATCGAGGGATCGCGAAAGAAGAGGGCGGGACAGGCCAAGAGCCGCGTTGGGCTCCTGATCGTCGGCTTCCTCGGGGTCTATTGCGTCATCGGCGGGCGTCTTGTCGAATACGCGATCCGTGATCCCGAGGTCGTGTCCAGCATCCTGCCACCGGATCGTCTGATGGCCTCGCGTCCGGATATCCTGGATCGAAACGGCGAAGTGCTGGCGACCGACATTCGCACGGTCTCGCTCTTTGCCGAGCCGAACAAGGTCGTTGACGCTGACGAGGCGGTCGAGAAACTTGCCACGGTTCTGCCCGACCTTGACATGAAGGGTACCTACAAGAAGCTCGCAAACCGCACCTCCCACTTTGCTTGGCTGCGTCGCCAGCTGACGCCGAAGCAGCAAAGCCAGATTCTCGCGCTCGGCATTCCCGGCATCGGCTTCCGGCCGGAGAAGCGCCGCTTCTATCCGGGCGGCCCGACTGCCGCGCACATCCTCGGTTACGTCAACATCGATAACCGTGGCGTTGCCGGCATGGAAAAATACATTGACGATCAAGGTCTTGCCGACCTCGCTTCAGTCGGTATGACAAGCGACCAGCCGCTCGAGCCGGTTCGCCTGTCGATTGACGTCCGTGTCCAGAACATCGTGCGCGATGTCGTCGTCAACGCCGTCAAGAACTACGAGGCAAAAGGCGCCGGCGCCGTTATCCTCGATATTCATACCGGTGAAGTGCTTGCAATGGCATCGGCCCCGGATTTCGATCCCAACAACCCGTTGGAAGGCGCCAAGGAAGGCTGGCTTAACCGCATGTCGAACGGCACGTTCGAGATGGGGTCAACCTTCAAAACCTTCTCCCTCGCAATGGCACTCGACACCGGGAAGGTCAGCCTCAACGACAGCTTTGATGCGACGCAACCGATCCGTATCGGCGGCTTCACCATCCACGACTTCCACGGCCAGCGCCGTTGGCTGACGCTGCCCGAGGTGTTCCAGTACTCGTCGAACGTCGGTACCGCCCGTATCATCGACATCGTCGGCATCGATGCGCAGAAGGACTATCTGACGAAACTCGGTCTGCTCACCAAGATGCGGACGGAGCTACCCGAGGTGAAGATGCCGAGCCAGCCGAAGGTCTGGAAGAAGATCAACTCGGTGACGATCTCCTTCGGTCACGGCGTTTCCACGACCCCGCTGCAGACGGCGGTTGCCGGTGCGGCACTCGTCAATGGCGGCAAGCTGATTGAGCCGACCTTCTTGCCGCGTAACCGCGAACAGGCCGACGAAGTTGCAGAAGTAGTCGTCAAGAAGACGACCAGCGACGACGTTCGTTATCTCTTCAAGCTGAACGGCATCAAGGGCTCGGGCCGTAATGCCGACGTTCCCGGCTTCAACGTCGGCGGCAAGACCGGCACGGCGGACAAGGTCGTCAACGGCCGTTATGCGTCGAACCTCAACTTCAACGCGTTCCTTGCGGCATTTCCGATCGATGACCCGAAATATGTGGTGCTGACGTTCTGCGATGAACCGCACAATGGCGAGAAGGGGCAGAACATCGCCGCGTACACGGCAGCGCCTATGGTGAAGAACATCATTGCTCGTGCAGCGCCTATTCTCGGTGTGGAACCGAAGTTCGGTGACGACGGATCGGCCATGTTGGTGTCTTATTGAGTCTGAATGAATGTCGGAGCCGATTCGCCACGGGGGCGCGGCGGCTTGAGAGAGAAAAGTACATTCGATGAACTTGCGAGACATCGCCGGAGATGCATTTCCGGAACTTGAAGATCAATTGGCTGGGCCTGTCGGGGCGCTGGCGGTTTCAGGCGTCTCGTCCGACAGCCGCAAGATCGAACCCGGAATGGTGTTTGTTGCTGTCGCCGGGACGAAGGCCGATGGAGCAGGCTTTATCGCGGACGCGGCTACACGCGGCGCCGTCGTGGCCGTTGCGTCCCATAGTATTGATACTTCCATACCCGTTCTCGTCGTGAACGATTCACGCCGCTTCCTGTCGATCGCGGCCTCTCATTTCTATGGCAAACAGCCGGAAACGATGGTTGCTGTGACCGGCACCGCCGGCAAGACGTCGGTTGCCTCCTTCACTCGACAGATCTGGGCCTATGCCGGACATCCGGCCGCAATGATCGGCACGACGGGCGTCGTCTCGCCGACACGCAACGAATACGGCTCGCTAACGACACCCGATCCGGTGTCGCTTCACAAATTGCTGGCCGAGCTTTCCGACGAGGGTGTCACCCATGCCTCGATGGAAGCCTCCAGCCATGGTCTCGATCAGTGTCGCCTCGATGGCGTCAAGCTCGCGGCCGCTGCCTTTACCAATCTCGGCCGCGATCATATGGACTACCATCCGACGGTCGAAAGCTACATGGCCGCGAAAATGCGGCTGTTCGATACGCTGCTGCCGAAGGGCGCACCGGCTGTGATTTTCGCCGACGATGCGTGGTCGGAGCAAGCAGTCAAAGCAGCGCGCGACGCGGGCCACGATGTTCGCACCGTTGGTCGCAAGGGCGACTACCTGACGCTGAAGCGCGTCGAGCATTTCCGCCACAAGCAGGTGGCCGAAATCCATGCCGGCGACGAAATCTTCGAGGTCGATATTCCGCTTGCCGGCGATTTCCAGGTTGCGAACGCCCTCGTGGCGGCGGGCCTTGCGATGTCGACGGGCGTGCCGGCGAAGGTCGCCATGGCGGCGCTCGAAAAGCTGCAGGGCGCATCCGGCCGTCTCGAATTGGTGGGCCACACCAGGGACGGTGCACTCGCTTATGTCGACTACGCACACAAGCCCGACGCGCTTTCCAACGTTCTGGAATCCGTTCGGCCGTTTACGACCGGCCGGGTGATCGTCGTATTTGGCTGCGGCGGCGATCGTGATCGCGGCAAGCGCCCGATCATGGGTGAAATAGCCTGCCGTCTGGCCGACGTGGTGATCGTCACCGATGACAATCCGCGCTCGGAAGAGCCGGCTTCCATTCGTGCCGAGATCATGGCAGCCGCAGGCTGCGCAACAGAGGTCGGCGATCGCGCGGAGGCAATTCGCACGGCGGTTGCCATGCTGACATCTGGCGACACGCTGATCGTTGCTGGCAAGGGGCACGAAGAAGGGCAGACGATCGGGAGCGTCACCCTGCCCTTTTCGGATCACGCCGAATTGCGTAAGGCTTTGGAGGAGCTGAAACCGTGAACTGGCTTTGGACGACGGAAGACATGATTGCCGCCATGGCAGGGCGGCCGTTCGGCACTTTGCCTGAGGGCATTACCGGGATTTCCATCGACAGCCGCTCCATTGCGCCCGGCGAAGCCTTCTTCGCCATCAAGGGCGACCGCGTTGACGGCCACGACTTTGCGTCGATGGCAATGGCAAACGGCGCCGCTCTTCTCGTCGTCAGCGAAGCTCGCCTTCCCGCCATGGGGCGGCTCACCGTTCCAGTGATCGTCGTCGAAGATGTATTGGCGGCTCTCGGCAAGCTCGCGATTGCCTCGCGTGCGCGTTCTCGCGCCCAGATCATTGCCGTCACCGGTTCAGTCGGAAAGACCACGACCAAGGAGATGTTGCGGCGCGTCTTGTCCCCATCGGGCAAGGTGCATGCTTCGGTGGCCTCGTTCAACAATCACTGGGGCGTGCCTTTGACGCTCGCCCGGATGCCGCTTGATACCTATTTCGGCGTTTTCGAAGTGGGGATGAACCATCCGGACGAGATCCGTCCGCTGGTCAAGATGATCAGGCCGCATGTCGCCGTGGTCACGACGATCGCGCCGGCTCATCTCGGCAATTTCAAGAGCATACGGGAAATCGCGACCGCCAAGGCGGAGATTTTCGAAGGCGTCGTGCCGGGCGGGCAGGTCGTGCTCAATCGCGACAACGATCAGTTCAACTTCCTGGAGCGTACCGCGCAGGCCCAAGGTATCCAGCACATCCATTCGTTCGGTCAGCATGCCAAGGCGGATTTCCGCCTGGCGGAGTTTAACGGCTCCGATCAAAGTTCGACGTTGTGGATCACCATTGACGGCGATACGAAGGAAGTGGCGATCGGCGCACCGGGCCGACATATAGCCGAAAATGCACTGGCCGCCCTTGGTGTTGTCAAGCTTGTCGGTGCGGACATCCACCAGGCAATCACCGCCCTTGCGACGCTCCAGCCGGAGAAGGGCAGGGGCCGCCGTCATCGGCTGACGATCGACCACGGCACTTTTACTGTCATCGACGAAAGCTATAACGCCAATCCTGCCTCGATGCGGGCGGCAATCGCTGTGCTTGCGAGTTCGGTGCCAGCGGGCGCCGGGCGGCGCATCGCCGTGCTTGGCGATATGCTGGAGATGGGTGACTACGCGGAGAAAGTTCATTCGGATCTGGCGGGGCCGTTGCTCGCAGCCGGTATCGAGCATGTTTGGCTCGCCGGGCCCGAAATGGTTGCGCTGAAAGATTCGCTCCCCGAGAGCGTGCAGGTCGTCCACTACGAGAAGACCGAAGAACTAGCAGAATATGTATTGAACGCTGTCGCGGCTGGCGACGTGCTGATGGTAAAATCGTCACTGGGCATCGGTTTCGGCAAGATCGTCGCCGCGCTCCTTGACAAATTCCCGCCATTTGCCGACACGCAACGCGATTTTTGAGCGGGTAACAAGGGGCCCTGAATGCTGATTTGGCTTGTCGAACTGTCGGAACACCTGAAATTCTTGAATCTGTTCAGGTACATTACCTTCCGCACGGGCGCCTCCCTGTTTACGTCCGCCTTCATTGTCTTCCTCTTTGGTCCGACGATCATCAATTCGCTGCGCATCCGCCAGGGCAAGGGGCAGCCGATCCGTGCCGACGGTCCGCAGACGCATTTCAAGAAGGCCGGTACGCCGACCATGGGCGGCTTGATGATTCTTGCCGGCATCGTCGGGTCGTCGCTGCTGTGGGCTGATCTTTCGAATGTCTACGTGGTTGCCACGCTGCTCGTCACCCTCGGCTTCGGGGCGATCGGGTTCTATGATGACTACCTCAAGGTCACTAAGCAGAGCCACAAGGGCTTCTCCGGCAAGGCGCGTCTCGGGATCGAGTTCGTCATCGCCGGTATTGCCGTCTACTTCATGATGCGCACGGCACTGGCGTCCGGAACCGCGGGCTCGACGTTCGGGTCATCGATCGCGTTCCCATTCTTCAAGGACTTCATGATCAATCTCGGCATCATGTTCGTCGTCTTCGGCGGCTTCGTGATCGTCGGCGCCGGCAATGCCGTGAACCTGACCGATGGCCTTGACGGCCTTGCCATCGTTCCGGTCATGATCGCTGCGGCGTCCTTTGGTGTGATTGCGTACCTCGCAGGTAACGCAGTCTTTGCAAACTATCTGCAGATCAACTTCGTCCCCGGCACGGGCGAGCTTTCAGTGGTTCTCGGCGCGGTTATCGGCGCCGGTCTCGGCTTCCTATGGTTCAACGCACCGCCCGCCGCTATTTTCATGGGCGACACCGGCTCGCTGGCGCTTGGTGGTACGATCGGCACGGTGGCTGTGGCCACCAAGCACGAGATCGTCATGGCGATCATCGGTGGCCTGTTCGTGATGGAAACGCTCTCGGTCATCATCCAGGTCGGGTACTTCAAGATGACCGGCCGGCGCGTCTTCCTGATGGCGCCGATCCATCACCATTTCGAGAAGAAGGGCTGGACTGAAAGCCAGGTGGTCATCCGCTTCTGGATCATTGCGGGCGGTCTGGCCTTGCTTGGTCTCTCGACCCTGAAGCTGCGGTAAGCGGCGATGATCCCCGTTACAACCCTCTCAGGAAAGAAAGTCGCGCTCTTCGGGCTCGGTGGCTCTGGCTTCGCCACGGCGCGCGCGCTGAAGCTGGGCGGAGCCGAGGTGACGGCATGGGACGACAATCCTGATAGTGTCACCAAGGCTGCGGCTGAGGGTATCCACACGGCAGATCTGCGTTCCCTCGACTGGAGCGCGCAATCGCTCTTCGTGCTTTCGCCGGGCGTTCCCCTGACACACCCGAAGCCGCACTGGACTGTCGACCTTGCTCGTGCCGCTGGCGTCGATATCGTCGGTGACGTCGAGCTTTTCGTGCGCGAACGCCGCGCACATGCGCCAGATTGCCCGTTTATCGCAATCACCGGCACCAACGGCAAATCGACGACGACAGCGCTGATCGCGCATATTCTGAAGTCGAGCGGTCGCGACACTCAGCTCGGCGGCAATATCGGCACGGCCGTGCTGACGCTCGATCCGCCGAAGGATGGACGCTTCTATGTTGTCGAGTGCTCGTCTTACCAGATCGACCTTGCGCCGACGCTCAATCCGTCGGCGGGCATCCTGCTCAACCTGACGCCAGATCATCTCGATCGTCACGGAACGATGCAGCACTATGCTGATATCAAGGAGCGTCTGGTTGCCGGCAGCGGTGTCGCTGTGGTCGGCGTGGACGACAGCCACTGCGAGATGATCGCAGATCGTATCGAGCGAGCCGGCGGCAAGGTTACGCGGATTTCCCGTCGCCATGCGCTGCCCTATGGCATTTATGCGGAAGGAACGAAGCTCATCCAGGCTTCGGGAGGCGCGACGAAGCCGATCGCCGATCTTGACGGCATCCAGACACTACTCGGTGGCCACAACGCGCAGAATGCCGCGGCAGCGGTTGCTGCCTGCCTCGCAGTCGGTGTCTCCGAAGAGGAAATACGTGCGGGGTTGGTGTCCTTCCCCGGGCTCAAGCATCGCATGCAGCCGGTCGGACGGCGCGGCAGCATCGTTTTCGTCAACGACTCGAAGGCTACGAATGCTGACGCGGCAGCTCCAGCGCTGTCGAGCTATGACCGTATCTACTGGATTGCCGGTGGATTGCCAAAAGCCGGAGGCATCACCTCACTGACGGGGTTTTTTCCGCGCATCGCTAAGGCCTATCTGATTGGCGAGGCGGCGGCCGAATTTGCCGCGACGCTCGGAGAGGCGGTGCAATACGAGATTTCCGGTACGCTGGAGCGCGCCGTCGCGCACGCGGCTGCGGATGCCGAAAAGGATGAAAGCGGCCCGCTGGCCGTGATGCTATCCCCGGCTTGCGCAAGCTTCGACCAATATAAGAACTTTGAAGTCAGGGGCGATGCATTTGTCAGCCATGTGGCAGCGCTCGACGGAATCACCATGCTGATCGGTTCGGCAACAGGAGATAAGTGACATGGTAAGCCGCGCGGAACGTGGGCCTCTGGCCGATTGGTTTTGGACCATCGACCGCTTTTTTCTGGCGATGTTCATCTTCCTGATGGGCATCGGCTTCATGCTGTCGTTCGCCGCGTCACCAGCGGTTGCCGAGCGTATCGGGCTGGAGCCGTTCCACTTCGTCAAGCGCCACGCGGCTTTCATGATCCCGTCACTCGCGGTGATGGTTGGGCTGTCCTTCCTGACGCCGCGCCAGGTGCGACGCACGGCGATCATCCTGTTGATCGTTGCGCTCGCCATGATGCTCCTGGCACTGTTCTTCGGCGTTGAGGTCAAGGGTTCCCGCCGCTGGGTCACGTTGGCCGGCATCTCGATCCAACCCTCCGAATTCATGAAGCCCGCCTTCGTGGTCGTTTGCGCTTGGCTCTTTGCCGAGCACGCAAGGCAGCCTGAGATACCAGGCAATCTCTTTGCCATCATCCTCTTCGGCATTGTCGCAGCACTTCTGGTCGCACAGCCTGACCTTGGACAAACGATCCTGACGACCGCCGTCTGGGGCGGCATGTTCTTCATGGCCGGCATGCCGTGGATATGGATCATCGTGCTCGGTGCAGGCGGTGTCGGCGGGCTCGTCAGCGCCTACTACATCTTCCCGCACGTGGCGCTGCGCATCGACAAGTTCCTGACCGGAGAAGGCGACACCTTCCAGATCGATACGGCGCGCGAAGCGATCATCCGCGGCGACTGGTTCGGCCAAGGCCCGGGCGAGGGCATCGTCAAACGTATCATCCCGGATGCGCATACCGACTTCATCTTTTCGGTCGCAGCCGAGGAATTCGGCATCGTCTTCTGCATGGCGCTCGTCGCGCTGTTTTCCGTTCTCGTGCTGCGTGGTCTCTCGCATGCCTACAAGGAACGGAACGACTTCAACCGCTTTGCAGTCGCTGGCCTCGTGCTGCAGATCGGCATACAGTCGATCATCAACGTGGGCGTCAATCTCGAACTGCTGCCGGCAAAGGGTATGACCTTGCCGCTGATTTCCTATGGCGGTTCGTCCATGGTCGCTATCTGCGTCACCGCCGGGTTTATTCTCGCACTGACGCGTCATAGGCCGGAAAAACGTGCGCAGGATCGGAGCCTCTTCCGCGTCGCGCACGGTATGCCGGCGGAGTAACTGCTTATGAGCAAAGGCATCGTCCTGCTTGCCGCCGGGGGGACCGGCGGCCATGTGTTTCCCGCGGAGGCCCTGGCCCACAAGCTGAAGGAACGCGGCTATTCCGTGCATCTGGTCACCGATCGCCGTGCCGAGCGTTATGCCGGCAAATTCCCCGCCGACGAAATCCACGTCGTGCCGTCGGCGACGATCGGTTCGAAGAACCCGGTTGCCGTCGCTCGCTCTCTGTGGACGCTCTGGAGCGGTATGCGGGCCGCCAAGAAGCTGATCGCGCGTCTCAAGCCCGCGGTGGT
This sequence comes from Rhizobium sp. R711, assembly GCF_002211365.1. Taxonomy (GTDB): domain Bacteria; phylum Pseudomonadota; class Alphaproteobacteria; order Rhizobiales; family Rhizobiaceae; genus Rhizobium. The sequence continues at coordinate 99,049 of NZ_LOKZ01000004.1, forward strand.
TGTCGGCTTCGGCGGATATCCGACCGTACCGCCGCTGCTGGCCGCCACGCGCCTTGGCGTGCCTGCCATGATTCATGAGCAGAATGCGGTGATGGGACGCGCCAACAAGGCGCTGGCGAGCCGTGTGCAGGCGATCGCGGGCGGGTTCCTGCCTGAGGGCGGCGGGCAGTTTCCCGACAAGACGGTGACAACTGGCAATCCGGTGCGCCCGGCCATCATCGAGGCGGCGAAAGTGCCGTATTCTCCATCGAATCCCGGTGAGCCTTTCAATCTCGTCGTCTTTGGCGGCAGCCAGGGCGCGCAGTATTTCTCCAAGACGATGCCGACGGCGATTAGCTTGCTTGAGGACGGGCTTCGCGATCGCCTGCGCATCACCCAGCAAGTGCGGCCGGAAGATATGGGCATGTTGAGCGCCTGCATCGCTCAACTGAAGATGGCTGCGGATACGGCGCCGTTCTTCACGGACATGGCCGAACGACTTGCCGCGGCACATCTCGTCATCTGCCGTTCCGGCGCATCGACAGTTTCGGAGATTTCCGTGATCGGGCGACCGGCAATTCTGGTGCCTTATCCGCATGCGCTCGATCACGACCAGGCGGCGAATGCGGCGGCACTTGCGGCGACCGGCGGCGCCAAGGTCATTCCACAGGCCGAGCTTTCGCCGGAGAAGATCGCTTCGATCCTCGCTCATGTGATGAATGACCCGGAAAAGCTCGCCCGGATGGCCGCCGCCGCCAAGCAGGCGGGTAAACCCGATGCTGCGAACTTGCTTGCCGACATGGTAGAGGCTATTGCGGCACGACGTACAATTGCAGAGTTCAAGGGGAAACGCGCATGAAAATGCCGAAGGCCATCGGCCTCGTTCATTTCATCGGCATCGGCGGCATCGGCATGAGCGGCATTGCCGAGGTGCTCCATAATCTCGGTCACCGCGTGCAGGGATCGGATCAGGCCGACAGCGCCAACGTGCAACGTCTGCGCGACAAGGGCATCGAAGTCTTCGTCGGTCACAAGGCAGAGAACCTCGGTGACGCTGAAGTGGTGGTCGTCTCGACTGCGATCAAGAAGAACAATCCCGAGCTCGTGGCTGCGCGCGAAAAGCTGCTGCCGGTCGTACGCCGGGCGGAGATGCTTGCCGAACTGATGCGTTTCCGCAATGCGATTGCGATCGGAGGTACGCATGGCAAGACCACGACGACCTCGCTCGTGGCGACGTTGCTGGAAGCGGGTGGGCTCGACCCTACGGTCATCAACGGCGGCATCATCAATGCCTACGGCACCAATGCGCGCATGGGCGAGGGTGAGTGGATGGTGGTGGAGGCCGACGAGTCCGACGGCACCTTCCTAAAGCTCCCTGCCGATGTCGCTGTTATCACCAACATCGACCCCGAACATCTCGACCACTACGGCAATTTCGATGCCGTTCGCGCCGCATTCCGACAGTTCGTCGAGAACGTGCCGTTCTACGGCTTCGGCGTTCTGTGCCTTGACCATCCGGAGGTCCAGGCGCTGGTTGGCCGCATCGAGGACCGCAAGATCATTACCTATGGTGAAAATCCTCAGGCTGACGTTCGTTTCATGAATGTCCGTGTCGAGGGTCCGCGTTCTATCTTCGACGTCGAGATCCGCCGCCGGCGAACCGGACAGGTCATCAAGCTCGACAATCTCGTGATGCCGATGCCCGGACGCCACAACATCTCCAATGCCACCGCCGCGATCGCGGTCGCCAACCGTCTCGGCATGTCGAGCGAGGACATCGCCAAGGGACTCGCCTCCTTCGGCGGCGTCAAGCGTCGTTTCACTCTGACTGGTGAGTGGAACGGCGTACAGATCTTCGATGACTACGGCCACCATCCGGTTGAGATCAAAGCGGTGCTGCGGGCTGCGCGTGAGGCCTGCAAGGGTCGCGTGATCGCGGTCCATCAGCCGCATCGCTATTCGCGGCTATCGAGCCTCTTCGAGGAATTTGCGTCCTGCTTCAACGACGCGGACAGCATTTTCCTTGCGCCTGTTTATGCCGCGGGTGAGGATCCTATCGAAGGGGTGAACTCCGAGGCACTGGTGTCGCGGATCAAATCCGGTGGCCACCGCGAGGCCCGCTTCCTGCCGTCCCCAGAGCTTTTGCCTGAAATGGTCGCAGAGATTGCAAAGCCGGGGGATTTTGTGGTTCTGTTGGGGGCTGGGAGTATCACGTACTGGGCGGCAGCGTTGCCCAAGCAATTGGAAAGCCTTTCGGGAATATCTGCATGAAACAGGTGAATGGGGAAAAGCTTCTTGCGTCGCTCGGCGGCAGCGTAAAGGACATCCGTGGAAGAATCACGCCGGATGCACCGATGGACCGTGTGACCTGGTTCCACGCTGGTGGTTTGGCGGAACTGATGTTCCAGCCGCACGACGAGGACGACCTTATTGCTTTCCTCAAGCTTTTGCCGGAAGAGGTTCCGGTCACTGTCGTCGGCGTGGGCTCCAACATTCTCGTGCGTGATGGTGGCATTCCTGGCGTTGTCTTGCGGCTTTCGGCTAAGGGCTTCGGCTCGGTCGAGCTCGCTGGCGAGAACCGCATCCGTGCCGGCGCGATCTGCCCGGACAAGCACGTCGCGGCCATGGCAATGGATAATGGCATCGGCGGCTTCCACTTCTACTATGGCATTCCCGGCAGCATCGGCGGCGCAGCACGCATGAACGCCGGCGCCAACGGCGCGGAGACGCGTGAGCGGCTCGTCGAGGTGAACGCGGTTGACCGCAAGGGCAATAAACATGTCTTGTCGAACGCGGACATGGGTTACTCCTACCGCCATTCGTCCGTACCGAATGATCTGATTTTCACGTCGGTGCTTTTCGAAGGGTACGGCGAGGATCGCGCCAAGATCCGGGCCGAGATGGATGCCGTACGCAACCATCGCGAGACGGTCCAGCCGATCCGCGAAAAGACCGGTGGCTCGACCTTCAAGAATCCCGAGGGCCATTCCGCCTGGAAGCTGATCGATGAAGCGGGGTGCCGCGGGCTGGTAATCGGTGGCGCGCAAATGTCGTCGCTCCACTGCAACTTCATGATCAACATGGGGCAAGCGACGGGATACGATCTCGAATATCTCGGTGAACAGGTCCGCCGTGAGGTCTTCGAGAATTCCGGTATCAAGCTCGAGTGGGAAATCAAGCGTTTCGGTGTCTTCATGCCAGGACGCGAAGTCCGCCCTTTCCAGGGCGTAACCAGCGAATAGCCGGTGTCGGGAACGTTCCTGCAATGAGCGACCGGAAGTAGCTCTTTCCGCTTGCGCTACAGATAACAAAAAGGCCGCAAAATCTTGATTTTGCGGCCTTTCGTTATCAATGCAGGTTAATTTCAGACCTCGTCACGGCCCGATGCCAGGATACAGATCAGAGTGATGACAGCAGAGAGACCGAGATAGTAGCCGACATACTGCATGCCGTAGTTTGCCTGCAGCCAGGTGGCGATGTAGGGCGCCAGCGAAGCGCCGAAAATGCCGGCAAGGTTGAAGGTGATCGACGAGCCAGTGTAGCGGACGGCAGTCGGGAAGGGCGCGGCAAGAGCCGTGCCGATTAGGCCGTAGGTCATGCCCATCAGCGCCATCGCAACGATCGCGAAGACCACGATGCTGCCTTCGCCGCCGGTCATCAGCCCGGGCAGGAAGAACGAGAAGATACCGATCAGCACGGTGGTGATGATCAGGACCTCGCGGCGGCCGAAGCGCTCCGCAAGCTTGCCGACGATCGGGATAAAGATACCGAAGGCGACAGAACCGACGATCTGAATCTCAAGCGCGTCGAGGAACGGGATCTTCAGGACCTTGACGTTGTAGGACAGCAGGTAAGCCGAGCCGATGTAGAACAGTACGAAGGTTGCCAGCGCCACGAAGGTGCCGAGGAACAGGCTGCGCTTGTGCTTGCGGAAGAGCACGGCAACCGGGACGGCTACACGCTCCTGCTTGTCGATCGCCTTCTGGAAAGCCGGCGTCTCGGTGATCGAGAGGCGGACCCAGAGACCGATGACGATCAGCAGGATGGACGAGATGAAGGGAACGCGCCAGCCCCAGCTGAGAAGCGCATCCTGAGACATGACCTGCAGCAGCAGCCAGAAGATACCCGAAGACAGGAACAGGCCGACCGGCGCGCCGAGCTGCGGGAACATGCCGTACCAGCTGCGCTTGCCTTCTGGCGCATTCTCTGTGGCGAGCAGCACTGCGCCGCCCCATTCGCCGCCGAGGCCGAAGCCCTGGCCGAAGCGGCAAAGTGCGAGCAGCAGCGGCGCGATGACGCCGATCGACTCGTAGGAGGGCAGAAGGCCGATCACAACCGTCGAAATGCCCATGGTGAGCAGGGCGGCGACGAGCGTCGTCTTGCGGCCGATCCTGTCGCCGAAATGGCCGAAGACCACGGCGCCGAGCGGACGGGCGAAGAAGGCGATCGAGAAGGTCGCAAAGGACGCAAGCAGTGCGGTCGTCGGGTCGCTGTTCGGGAAGAACAGCGTCGGGAAGACCAGCACGGCAGCAGTTGCATATACGTAGAAATCGAAGAATTCGATCGTGGTGCCGACGAGGCTTGCGATCAGAACGCGCGCCGGCGAGTTGACTTGCGCACTGTTCGATGAAGCGGGAGTCGGCGATACTCTGGATATCGCGTCTGACATTTTCATTCCAATTGGGATCATAGAAATGCCTGTGAAAGGCAGGCGGCTCTTAACGCAATTTTAATTCGGCGCAAATGCCCGCAGGGCAATAAACGAAAAAAAGATTAGTAGGCTTTGCATTTTTTCCGCTCATCGACGCCGCGCATAGTCACTTGACCAGAAACAATATGAAGCAGATTCCTCATGAACGCTCTGGTTGAGCGCGGGAGGGAGGGATGCAGAAAAGTCTTATTGCAGAATTTCTTGGAACGTTCTGGCTCGTGTTTGGTGGATGCGGCAGTGCCGTGCTCGCCGCAGCATTTCCCGAGCTTGGAATTGCCTTTGTAGGTGTTGCATTTGCCTTTGGGTTCACGGTCCTGACAATGGCTTTTGCCGTCGGCGGCATTTCCGGTGGGCATTTCAACCCGGCAGTTTCCGTTGGTCTTGCCGTGGCCGGCAAGTTCCCGGCGGGTCGCGTAATTCCCTATATTGTGGTGCAGGTTATTGGCGCGATCGTTGCCGCGGGTGTGCTCTATGCCGTCGCCAGCGGCAAGGCCGGTTTCGAGCTCGGGGATTTTGCGGCGAATGGTTATGGCGAGCATTCGCCGGGCGGCTATTCACTTTCTTCTGCACTGGTGATCGAAATCGTCCTGACGTCGTTCTTCGTCTTCATCATTTTAGGCTCGACGAGCACCAAGGTGCCGGCAGGTTTCGCGCCAATCGCCATCGGTCTTGCACTGACATTGATTCACCTGATTTCGATTCCGGTCACCAAGACGTCGGTCAATCCTGCACGCTCGACAGGGCAGGCGTTGTTCGTCGGCGGCTGGGCCTTGCGGCAGCTTTGGCTGTTCTGGGTCGCGCCGCTTGTGGGCGGTGTTCTGGGTGGTCTTGTTTGGAAGTTAACGGGCGAGAAAGCCCCGAACTGATGCGACTTCCTTGTGGAAACCCCGCACGGCACGCGCCGTTGCTGCGGGGTCTTGCATCTTGCGCGGCCATGCCCGGGCGGCCTTCCGCGGCAAAAATTAACGAAAGTAAACACTTCATTAACCATAATCGGGCTCTAATACACCTGCATCACCGAACGAGATTCGGACGAGAAACAAGCTTGGTGCAAGCGTCGGAACTCAGTGTGCAGGTTATTTTTGGGGGTGTTGATGAGTCGTAAGCATGTCGCTGTCCTGATGGGTGGATTTTCTTCGGAGAGGCCGGTAAGCCTTTCTTCCGGGACGGCGTGCGCGGATGCTCTTGAGGCTGAGGGCTTCCAGGTGACGCGGATGGACGTCGATCGCGACGTGTCAGCGAAGCTTGCTGCATTGCGACCTGATGTCGTTTTCAATGCGCTGCATGGCCCCTACGGCGAGGACGGCACGATCCAGGGCGTTCTCGAATATCTTGAGATTCCTTATACCCATTCCGGCGTGTTGGCGTCGGCGCTTGCCATGGACAAGGAGAAGGCCAAGGGGGTTGCTGCCGCTGCCGGCATACCTGTTGCTCAGTCCGAGGTGATCAATCGCTTCGCCTTTCCGGCAGAGCATCCGATGAAGCCGCCCTATGTTGTGAAGCCCGTGCGAGAAGGCTCCAGCTTCGGTGTGGTAATCGTTCAGGAGGATCAATCCCATCCTCCGCAGATCATCAGCTCCCCGGAATGGCGCTACGGCGAACAGGTTCTTGTCGAGCGCTACATCTACGGTCGAGAGCTGACTTGCGGCGTTATGGGGGATCAGGTGCTCGGCGTGACCGAGGTCGTGCCGATGGGGCATGGCTTCTACGACTACGATGCCAAGTACGTCGCGGGTGGATCGAAACACGTCATTCCGGCGGAAATTTCACCGAATATTTACCAAAAAATACAATCATTGGCGTTAAGGGCGCATCAAGCAATTGGTTGCCGTGGCGTCAGTCGCTCCGACTTTCGTTATGACGATCGCTTCTCCGAAGATGGCGAAATCATCTGGCTGGAAATCAACACTCAGCCGGGCATGACGCCAACCTCCCTGGTGCCCGAAATGGCCGCTCATGCCGGCTACTCGTTTGGGGAATTTCTCCGTTGGATGGTGGAGGACGCTTCTTGTTCTCGGTGACGGTTAAAAGAATAGGGCGCCCGAGTCATCAGGTGGCGCCTTCGTATCCCGAGGGTGATGGTCGGCTGATTCTGCCGCGCCCGTTGCGGCGCGTCGTTCGCTTTCTTGTCAGTCTCGGAAGTGGCCGCATCCACATTCCGGCCCATGTCGGGACGGTCTCCGCCTTGGCTTTCTTGGCAGCAACCGGTCTTTACGGCATGTCGCTCGGTGGTCACACCGAGGCCGTTGCACAGGCGACGACGACCGCTGCCGGCTTTGCGATCGATGACGTGAAAGTGTCCGGTAATTCCGAGACCTCTGAAATTGAGATTCTGCAGTTGTTGGGGCTGGACGGTACAACCTCGCTCGTGGCGCTCGACGTCGATGCAGCGCGCCAGAAGATTGCCAAGCTGCCCTGGGTCGAGAACGTCGAGGTTCGCAAGATCTATCCGAAGACGATCGAGGTGAAGCTCAAGGAGCGCCAGGCCTACGCCATCTGGCAGCATGGCCAGGAGCTTTCTCTCGTGGAGAAGGGTGGTTCGGTCATCGCTCCGCTGCGCGACAATAAGTTTTCGCAGTTGCCCCTGGTGGTCGGTCGCGGTGCAGAGGTTGCTGCAACCTCGCTCGAAGCCGAGTTCGCAAACTGGCCGGAGATCAAGGCGCGGGTGAAGGCCTACGTCTGGGTTTCGGGTCGTCGCTGGGATCTGCATATGGACAACGGCATTGCGGTCAAGCTGCCGGAAGACGATGTCGATCTGGCGTTGGCGCGGCTGTCGAAGTTCATGAAGGAGCAGGACCTTCTGGAGCGCGATATCGCTGCGGTTGATCTCAGGCTCACCGACCGCACGGCAATTCAGTTGACGCCGGAAGCGATGGCGCGCCGGCAGCTTGTGCTTGATCAGCGGACCAAGGATTTGAAGAAGGCGGGGCAAAATATATGAGCTTGTTCGGTTCGTCCCATTTCGGATTGCCGCGCCTGAAGCCGCTTTCGTCGAAGCGGTCCCATGTCGTTTCGGTGCTGGACATCGGCTCGACGAAGGTCGTCTGCATGATCGGCCGCCTGACCCCCCGCGAGGAAAGCCAGGTGCTGCCCGGCCGCACGCACAACATTGAAATCATCGGGATCGGCCACCAGCGCTCTCGCGGTATCAAGACCGGTGCGATTTCCGACCTCGATGCGCTGGAAAGCGTGATTCGTCTTGCCGTTGACGCCGCCGAGCGCATGGCCGGCCTGACCGTCGAAAGCCTGATCGTCAACGTTACTGCGGGTCGCTTGACGAGCGATATCTACACCGCAACCATCGATCTTGGCGGCCAGGAAGTCGAACTGAACGACCTCAAGAAGGTTCTGTCGGCTGCCTGTCAGCAGTCGCTGCGACAGGATCGTGCCGTGCTGCATTCGCTGGCGACCGGCTTCTCGCTCGACGGCGAGCGCGGTATTCGCGATCCGCTGTCGATGTATGGTGACGTTCTCGGCGTCGACATGCACGTCGTCACCGCCGAGCGCACTGCGCTGAAGAACCTCGAGCTCAGCGTCAATCGCGCGCATCTCTCGGTTGAGGGAATCGTTGCGACGCCTTACGCTTCCGGCCTGGCTGCTCTCGTCGACGACGAAGTCGAGCTTGGCTGTGCTGCGATCGACATGGGCGGTGGCACGACGACGATTTCCGTCTTCGCGGAAGGCAAGTTGGTGCACACCGATGCCGTCAGCCTCGGAGGCCATCACGTCACCACTGATTTGGCCCGCGGTCTTTCGACCCGTATCGAAGATGCCGAACGCCTGAAGGTCGTTCATGCGTCCGCCATGCCGAATTCCTCGGACGAGCGCGAATTGATTTCGATCCCGCCGATTGGCGAAGACGAACGCGACCTGCCGACGCAGGTGCCGCGCGCTTTGGTATCGCGCATCGTCAGCGCCCGTATCGAGGAAACAATGGAATTGATCCGCGACCGCATCCAGCGCTCGGGCTTCAGCCCGATCGTCGGCAAGCGTGTCGTGCTGACGGGTGGTGCGAGCCAGCTCACCGGCCTTGCCGAAGTTGCGCGCCGCATTCTTGCCCGCAACGTCAGAATCGGTCGTCCGATGGGCGTCTCGGGCCTGCCGACTGCAGCGAAGGGCCCTGCCTTTTCGACCGCCGTCGGTCTGATGATCTATCCGCAGGTCGCGGACCAGGAAACACATGCGTCACAGAGCGGTCTGCTCATGTCGCTTGGGGGAAATACCAGCCGCTTTGCCCGCATGGGGCAGTGGTTGAAAGAAAGCTTCTGATAATTGAGTGAATTGGCCGGCGTGGCGATGCGGCCATAAAGAGAAGGAACGGTAACATGACTATCAAGCTGCAAAAGCCGGATATCACTGAGCTTAAGCCGCGTATCACCGTGTTCGGTGTTGGCGGTGGCGGTGGCAACGCTGTCAACAACATGATCTCCGCTGGCCTCCAGGGCGTCGACTTTGTCGTTGCCAACACGGACGCCCAGGCGCTGACGATGACCAAGGCGGAGCGCATTATCCAGCTCGGCGCCAACGTCACCGAAGGTCTCGGTGCTGGTTCGCAGCCGGAAGTCGGCCGCGCAGCTGCTGAAGAGTGCATCGACGAGATCGTCGATCACCTGAACGGAACGCACATGTGCTTCGTCACCGCCGGCATGGGCGGCGGCACAGGCACGGGCGCTGCTCCGGTCGTTGCGCAGGCAGCCCGTAACAAGGGCATCCTGACGGTTGGCGTCGTTACCAAGCCGTTCCACTTCGAAGGCGGCCGCCGCATGCGGCTTGCCGAGCAGGGTATCCAGGAACTGCAGAAGTCTGTCGACACCCTGATTGTCATTCCGAACCAGAACCTTTTCCGCATCGCCAACGACAAGACCACCTTTGCCGATGCATTCGCGATGGCAGACCAGGTTCTCTACTCCGGCGTTGCCTGCATCACCGATCTGATGGTGAAGGAAGGTCTCATCAACCTCGACTTCGCCGACGTCCGATCTGTCATGCGCGAAATGGGCCGTGCGATGATGGGTACCGGCGAAGCATCCGGCCAGGGCCGCGCGATGCAGGCTGCCGAAGCTGCAATCGCCAACCCGCTGCTCGACGAAACCTCGATGAAGGGTGCACAGGGCCTGCTGATCTCGATCACCGGCGGTCGTGACCTGACCCTCTTCGAAGTCGATGAGGCTGCGACCCGCATCCGCGAAGAAGTCGATCCGGATGCCAACATCATCCTCGGCGCGACCTTTGACGAATCGCTCGAAGGCATCATCCGCGTGTCGGTTGTTGCAACCGGCATCGATCGCGCGATCAACGAAGCTGCTGGCAAGACGTTCCAGCCAGTCGCAAAGCCGGTTATCCGTCCTTCCGCGGCCGTTGCTCCGGCGCCGGCCGCAGTTCAGCCTGCACCTGTCATGCAGCAGGCCCCGAAGCCCGTCGACCCAGTTGCGCAGGCAATCCGCGCGGCCGAGGTCGAAATGGAGCGCGAGCTTGAGATCCACGCCCCACGGGCAGCAGCTCCCGTTCAGCAGCCGGCGATGCAAGAGACCTTCCGTCCGCAGAGCAAGATCTTTGCTGCGCCGGAGGCCGCTCCAATCATTCGCCCGGCTCCGGTTCAGCAGGCCCCGGTTCATGCACCAGTCATGAGCCAGCCTGTTCAGCAGCCGATTATCAGCCAACCCGCGCCGGTCATGCAGCAGCCGGCGGCCGCCCAGCAGGCCGTCCGTATGCCGAAGGTGGAGGATTTCCCGCCGGTCGTGCAGGCAGAGATTGACCATCGCTCGCAGCCGGCCGCTCCGTCTCACGCTCACGAGGAGCGTGGTCCGATGGGTCTCCTGAAGCGGATCACCAACTCGCTTGGTCGTCGCGAAGAGGAAGTTGCTCCGGAAATGACGTCCGCTCCGGCAGCCGCGTCGCAGCAGCGCCGGCCGCTTTCTCCGGAAGCAAGCCTCTACGCACCACGTCGCGGAAATCTCGACGATCAGGGCCGTACCGTTCCACAGGCTCGCATGATGCAGGAAGACGATCAGCTTGAAATTCCTGCATTCCTGCGCCGCCAGTCGAACTGAGGCAACGGATAGAATCGCCACAAGGATGCCCGGGAGTACGCTCCCGGGCATTGCCGTTTCAGCACCTTGAATCCGGAGCTAATTGCCTTGTTATTTCAAAGACATGCTTTCGTAACAATGCGAAAGAAACAGTGATTTGGATTGGAACCCCGGCGCACGTATGTATGTGCTCAAGAAACCGTCCTCTTGCGCTTTATGGCGAGGCTTTGACGGAGTGAAATGAACCCTGGCAGATGGTTCGGCATGTTAGCCGCAGCGGATCACCAGGGATAATAAAGGCAAAAATTTATGGTTATTGGCATGTTGGGTTTTCAAACGACAGTATCGCGCCCGATCGCGCTTTCGGGCATCGGAGTCCATTCCGGTGCTGACGTTTCGATTACCTTCAACCCGGCAGAAGCTGACACTGGCGTCGTCTTCAATCGCATGCATGAGAATGGCGAGGTTTCCGAATATCGTGCCGTGTCCTCGCAGGTCGGCAATACAGATCTCTGCACCGTTCTTGGTTTCTCGCCGGCGCGCTCGGTCGCGACGATCGAACATGTCATGGCTGCAGTCTACGCGCTTGGTCTCGACAACGTCGTGATCGAGGTTGATGGCGCGGAAATGCCGATCATGGACGGCAGCTCGATGCCCTTTATCGAAGCGATCGAACAGGTTGGCCTGGTATCGCTCGGCGTGAAGCGCCGCTACATCCGCGTCACCAAGCCGGTTCGCATCGAGCATGGCGGTTCGTGGAGCGAGTTCCGCCCTCATGACGGCATGCGCTTCGAAGTCGAGATCGATTTCGACTGCCCGCTGATCGGTCGGCAGAAGTGGGAAGGCGACATGACGGCTGCGACGTTCAAGTCCGAACTGTCGCGCGCTCGTACCTTCGGCTTCATGCGGGATGTCGAGCGTCTTTGGGCCTCCGGCCACGCGCTTGGTTCGTCGCTTGAGAATTCCGTCGTCATCTCGGACGATAATACGGTTATCAATGTTGAAGGCCTGCGCTACGCCAAGGACGAGTTCGTGCGCCACAAAGCACTCGATGCCGTTGGTGACCTCGCGCTAGCCGGTGTTCCTTTCATCGGTTGCTATCGCTCCTATCGCGGCGGCCACAAGATGAATGCCAATGCTCTCAAGGCGTTGCTCAGCGATCCGACCGCCTACGAAGTGGTCGAGACGTCTGCGCCGCGTCAGCGCGTTGCTGCCCGGGACTTCATCCGGGTCAACGCACCGGAATTTGCTCCCTGGTCGGCATGACCTCCATCGCATTTACTAGGCCAGGGCCGCCTCCTTCGGGAGGCGGTTTCTTTATGGGGAACAGACTCACGGTGATTCCCCGATACATGTGTTGCCGCAGATGTTTAGCGGCAACAGGCGCAGCTTTCGCAGTGTAAAACCGGTGTTTATCGCCTGCATCGCCACAAAAATGCGTTAATGCGTCATCATTGCGTTGCTCTGGCTCCACATTTGTGGCTAGAAACGCCAGCAAGGCGTGGCTGCCGTTGAGGGATGGCGGCGTTGGGATTGTTCCGATGGGTTATGCAGGGTCTGAAAGTATGATGAAGACAGCGCGCGCTTTGTTCGCATCGCTCTTGGTGCTGAGCGCAGGTGCCTTAATTTCCGGATGCCAGTCGGACCCCGATATCGATATTACCAAGCTCGGCGTCGAGAGCGATCCGCCGGATGTTCTCTACACGCAGGGCCTCGCCAACATGAAGGCCGGCAATATGGCCGAAGCCGCGCGCAAGTTCGACGCGATCGACCGCGAGAACCCGTTCTCGGAATGGGCACGCAAGGCGCTCGTGATGAGCACCTTCGTGAAATACCGTCAGGGCCGTCTGGACGACGCTCTTGCCTCCGGTAACCGCTATATGGCGCAGTATCCGAAGTCGAAGGATGCTCCCTATGTACAGTATCTGATCGGTCTGACTTACTCGAAGCAGATCGTGGATGTCACTCAGGATCAGCGCGCGGCTGCGAAGACTGTTGAGGCCATGCAGGCGGTTATCGACAACTATCCGGATTCCGAATACGTCGATGACGCGCAGGCGAAAATCCGCTTCGCGCGTGACCAGCTGGCCGGCAAGGAAATGCAGGTCGGCCGCTACTACATGGAACGCAAGGAATATCTCGCGGCGATCTCGCGTTTCCGCACGGTCGTCGAGAAGTATCCGAATACCAACCAGATCGAAGAAGCGCTCGCGCGTCTTGTCGAAGCTTATTACGCAATGGGCATTGTCGAAGAGGCGCAAACGGCAGCTGCGGTTCTCGGCCACAACTATCCTGACAGTCAGTGGTACGCGGATTCCTTCAAGCTCCTGAAGAATGGTGGCACCGAGCCGCGTGAAAACCCAGGTTCGTGGATTGCTGCCGCAGGCAAGAAACTCCTGCTCGGTACCTGAGGCCAATGCTGATCCAGCTTTCGATCCGCGATATCGTCCTGATCGAGCGGCTGGATCTCGCCTTTGAGACCGGCCTCTCGGTGCTGACCGGGGAGACCGGCGCTGGCAAATCCATCCTGCTTGATAGCCTTTCGCTCGCCCTTGGCGGGCGCGGAGACGGTGGTCTTGTTCGCCATGGCGAGGACAAAGGGCAGGTAACGGCTGTCTTCGACGTCGGCCCGGATCACGGCGCCCGCAAGCTGCTGCGCGAAAACGGCATCGATGACGATGGCGATCTTATTTTCCGCCGTGTCCAAAACTCCGACGGCCGCACCAAGGCCTATGTCAACGACCAGCCGCTCAGCGTTCAACTGATGCGCCAGGCCGGACAGATGCTCGTCGAGATTCACGGTCAGCATGATGATCGTGCGCTCGTCGACACCCACGCCCATCGTATCCTGCTCGACGCCTTCGCCGGCGCGAACGAAGACGCTGCGGCCGTTTCCAACCTCTACCGGATTTGGCGCGATACCGAACGGACGCTGAAGAAGCAGCGTGAGAAGGTGGAGAATGCCGCCCGCGAGGCGGACTATCTGCGGTCATCCGTCGAGGAGCTGGAAAAGCTTTCGCCGCTGGATGGCGAGGAGGACGAACTCGCCGACCGTCGCCAAAAAATGATGAAGGCCGAACGAATCGCCGGCGATATTGCCGAGGCCTCGGAATTCCTCAACGGCAATGCTTCTCCTGTGCCGCACATCGCCTCGCTGGTGCGCAGGCTGGAGCGCAAGAGCCACGAGGCCCCGGGCCTGCTGGAAGATACCGTGGCGCTTCTGGACGCCGCTCTTGACCAGCTCTCCAATGCCCAGATGGAAGTCGAGGCTGCGCTGAGGAAGACGGAATACGATCCGAAGGAGCTTGAGCGCGTCGAAGAGCGCTTGTTTGCCTTGCGCGCCGCCTCCCGCAAATATTCCGTTCCGGTAACCGAACTGCCGGCGCTGGCGGTCCGCATGATCAGCGATCTTGCCGATGTCGACGCCGGCGAGGAAAAGCTGGCCAAGCTCGAAGCCGAGGTCGGTGTCGCCAGGGCGAACTATGACGCGGCGGCGCGGACGCTTTCCGACAGGCGTCATCATGCCGGCGACGCCCTGGCTGCTGCCGTCATGGCGGAGCTGCCGGCACTAAAGCTGGAACGTGCGCGCTTCATGGTGGAGATCACCACCAATCCGGAGGACGCGACCTCTGAAGGTATCGACGTGGTGGAATTCCACGTTCAGACCAATCCGGGCACGCGTCCTGGTTCGATCATGAAGGTGGCGTCAGGCGGTGAGCTTTCGCGCTTCCTGCTGGCGCTGAAGGTGGCGCTTGCCGATCGCGGTTCCGCACCGACGCTCGTTTTCGACGAAATCGATACCGGGGTCGGCGGGGCGGTTGCCGATGCGATCGGTCAGCGGCTTAAGCGCCTTTCCGACCGTGTACAGGTGCTTTCGGTCACGCATGCGCCGCAGGTCGCCGCGCGGGCGGCAACGCATCTGCTGATTTCGAAAGGCCCGGCTGCCGAAGGCTCCGAGAAGATCGCGACCCGCGTCGCGACGATGGCGCCCGGCGACCGTACCGAGGAAATCGCACGCATGCTTGCGGGCGCCTCGGTGACGGAAGAGGCGAGGGCAGCGGCTGCCCGGCTGCTGGCCGGGAACGGTTGAATTCTTAATCGCCGAATTGGGGAGAGGGCGAACGAGGACCTCTCGCTCTCTTTCAATCCACTCATTTTGCTCTAAAACCGACTCCAGATTCCGTGGAGCGAGAGCCGTATGTCGACCGAAGCCATAGCCGTTGATGCCCTGACGATCGAAGATGCCGCCGCCGAGCTTGAGCGGCTTGCCAAGGAGATCGCCCGCAACGACGAGCTTTATCACGGCGAGGATCGCCCGGCGATTTCCGATGCCGAGTATGATGCGCTGAAACGGCGCAACGACGCGATCGAGGCGCGCTTTCCGGAACTCGTTCGCGAGGACAGTCCGTCGCGGCGCGTCGGTGTCGCCCCTTCGGTAACCTTCGCGCCAGTTGTCCATGCGCGGCCGATGCTGTCGCTCGACAACACGTTCTCGCAGGAGGACGTGCAGGATTTTGTCGCGAGTGTCTATCGCTTCCTCGGCCGGCTGCCGGACCAGTCGATTGCCTTTACTGCGGAGCCGAAGATCGACGGTCTTTCCATGTCGATCCGCTATGAGAACGGCAGGATGGTGAGCGCGGCAACGCGCGGCGACGGCACAACAGGCGAGAACGTCACGGCCAACATCCGCACGATCAAGGAGATTCCCCAGACACTGCCTGCGGGGGCGCCCGCCATCGTCGAGGTGCGCGGCGAGGTCTACATGGCCAAGAGCGACTTCCTGGCACTCAACAAGCAGATGGAAGCCGAGGGCAAGCAGACCTACGTCAATCCCCGTAATACCGCTGCCGGATCGCTGCGGCAACTTGATGCCAAGGTGACGGCAAGCCGCAAGCTCAAATTCTTCGCCTATGCCTGGGGGGAGATGTCGGACATGCCTGCCGAGACGCAGTTCGGCATGGTTGAGGTGTTCAAGAGCTGGGGTTTTCCCGTCAATCCGCTGATGAAGCGGTTGAATTCCGTCGCCGATATTTTGGCCCATTACGATGAGATCGGCCTGAAGCGACCTGACCTCGACTATGATATCGACGGTGTCGTCTACAAGGTCGATAGCCTGGAACTGCAGCAGAGGCTCGGATTTCGTTCCCGCAGCCCGCGCTGGGCCACGGCGCATAAGTTCCCGGCAGAGCAAGCTTTCACGACTGTCGAGAACATCGATATCCAGGTAGGCCGCACCGGTGCACTCACTCCGGTTGCACGGCTAACGCCAATTACGGTCGGCGGCGTCGTCGTGACCAATGCAACATTGCACAACGCCGATTACATCGAAGGCATCGGCAATTCGGGCGAACGTATTCGCGAAGTTGGGCACGACATCCGGATCGGTGATACGGTCATCGTGCAGCGAGCGGGAGACGTTATCCCGCAGGTGCTTGACGTCGTGATGGAGAGGCGGCCCGCCGAGGCGGTCCGATACCCTTTCCCGCAAAAATGCCCGGTCTGCGGCAGCCATGCTGTGCGGGAGAAGAACGAGAAGACCGGCAAGCTCGATTCAGTCACGCGCTGCACCGGTGGTTTCATCTGCCGTGCGCAGGCGACCGAGCATCTGAAGCACTTCGTCTCGCGCAATGCCTTCGATATCGAGGGTCTGGGGTCGAAGCAGGTCGATTTCTTCTTCGAGAGCGAGGATCCGTCACTGCAGATCCGAACAGCACCAGATATTTTCACGCTGGAGAAGCGGCAGGCTGGCTCGCTCACCAAGCTCGAAAACATTGAAGGCTTCGGCAAGGTCAGCGTCGGCAAGCTTTATACGGCGATCAATGAGCGGCGGAACATTGCGCTGCACCGGTTCATCTATGCGCTCGGCATCCGCCACGTCGGCGAGACGACGGCCAAGCTTTTGGCGCGCTCCTACGGCACCTACACCGATTTCGAGGCAGCGATGAAAGCCGCCTCGTCGCTTTCCGGCGATGCCTGGAACGACCTCAACGCTATTGAAGGCATCGGTGAGATCGTCGCGCGCGCGATCGTCGAATTCTACAAGGAACCTCGCAATGTCGAGGTAATCTCGCGCCTGCTTGCTGAGTTAAACGACGGGACGCCCCTGCCGGCAGAGAAAATCTCAGCTTCAGACAGCCCTATCGCCGGCAAGACTGTCGTCTTCACCGGTTCGTTAGGGAAGTTCACGCGCGACGAGGCCAAGGCGCGGGCTGAAAGCCTTGGCGCCAAGGTCGCGGGATCGGTGTCAAAGAAGACCGATATCGTCGTTGCGGGGCCGGGAGCGGGCTCCAAGCTCGACAAGGCGCGCGAGCTTGGCGTCCAGACGATGGACGAGGACGAGTGGCTGGCGCTGATCAGCCGGTGAGAAATCGGTTTTCGTCGACCTCAAAGCGTTCCTTTATCGCTTGATGCGCGCCATCGCATAGGCATCGACGTAGCTGCCGGCCCGGAAGGCGTAGGCACGAAGTATGCCTTCCTCTTCGAAGCCGAACTTTCTGTAGAGGGCGAGGGCGGCTTCGTTGTCGGTGTAAACGGTCAGCTCCAGGCGCATGATGTTCAGCCAGTTGTCCGCGGCGTCGATGATCGCCGCGAGCAGCGCACTACCGATGTCGCGGCCGGTAAAATCGTCATGCACGCCCATGCCAATGCTGGCGACGTGGTTGCGACGACCACGATAGCGGGTCATGCCGATGTCGCCCACGATCTGCTCGTCAATCGTCGCGACGAGGCGCATCGCGTCCGGATTGCTGTTTTCGAGATGGCGGCGGGTTTCTTCAATACTCTGGTAGGGTGGACGCAAGGTCCCAGCGCGAAAGCCCGGTAGATTGACCAGCGTTGCCAGGGCTTCGGTATCGGATGGACGGACGGCTCGGATCAGTAGTCCGACCGGTATTTTTCTGCGACTTGGATTTTTCTGCATGCAACTCTCCTTCTCAGTTTGAGGAGAGCCGGTTTCCAAACCCTGCTCGCCTCGGCAGGGTTTAGGGGATGACGGACTGCTTCTAACGCACCATCGCTCCCGCCAACCCCGCAAGGGTGGTCGTCAGCACAACCGTAGTGGTCATCGATCCGTTCATGGGCGCCATGTTTCGCAATCCGCTTGCGGATGTCAACAGCCGGATTTGCGCGGAGAGGGCGGGGAAGCTATGCCAGATCAATGCAATCGAATCGGAAATCTCGTTGAAAACCATTGCCATTGATTTCGAGACAGCCAACGAACAGCGTGGCAGTGCCTGCTCGGTCGGGCTGGCATGGATCGAGGACGGCAAGGTCACCCGCGTCGAGGAGCGGCTGATCCGGCCGAAGGAGATGCGCTTCTCCGGCATGAACATCGCCATCCATGGCATCCGGCCGGAGCATGTTGAGGACGCGCCGGAGTTTCCGGAGGTGATGGACGAGTTCCACGATGATTTCCGAGGCGCGACCATGATCGCGCACAACGCTTCTTTCGATTTCAGCGTGTGGCGCGCGAGCCTCGATCTCTATCGGCAATCCTATCCGGAATTGACCTATCTCTGCAGCCTGAAGATGGCGCAGAGGATCTGGCCGCACTTCCTCTCGCATCGGCTGAACATGATCGCCGAGCATCTCGGCCTGCGTTTCGCCCATCACAATGCCGGCGAAGACGCTGCCGTCTGCGCGCATGCGGCGATTGCGATGGCAAAGACAGTCGGGGCCGCAGCGGTCAACGCCATTCCGGCCCTGATCGGCATGAAGCCAGGGCGACTGACTTCAACCGGATACGAGGCCTGCACCTGCAGGAAGGCGTGAAGCCTTCCTTGTAAAGGCATCACTCGCACTTACCTTAGATGCGGATCTAATCAGGGAATCGCCATGTCCGGAAAAAGCTACACCGCGCTCGCTGCCGCCTCGCTCATCGGCCTCTGCGCCGGCACGGCATCTGCTGATCAAGTCGGCAAGGTCGGGGTCGACTGGATCGGCAACGACATCATCATCGATGCGGTGGCTGACCCGCAAGTGAAGGGTGTGACCTGCCACGTCACCTATTTCGACCGCAGCGTCATCGACCGCGTGAAGAACGGCAACTGGTTCGAGGATCCCTCGAACAACTCCATCTCGTGCCGCCAGACAGGGCCGATCGAGATCGGCGATATAGATCTGTCGAAGGGCGGTGACGAAGTCTTCAAGACAGGCATGTCGCTGATCTGGAAGAAGCTGGTCGTCAACCGGATCTACGACAAAGAGAATGACACGTTGATCTATCTCTCGCATTCCCGCGAACTGACCGACGGCTCGGCCAAGATGGCGATTTCGACCATCCCGCTATATGGGCAGAACGTCACGTGGAAGAACGGCAAGCCGCAATAGCAGCACGTCCGCGCTAGTCGCAACTTTTGGGGTGTGCCGGAAGCTCGTCGCAGATGACATCCCACGACACCTTTTCGGACGTCCAGACGTGAAAGGTCGGGTGATATGCATTCGGCTCGTCGAGACTGACGGTCATCATGTCGATCAAGTCGGGGTCCGCATCGTTTTGATAACTGAGCGGGGAGCCGCACAAGCCGCAGAACGTGCGCACGACGCCCTTCGAAGAGGCGAAGGCCCGCGGAGCTCCTTGTTCATAGACCAGTGTTCGTACAGGGAAGGTGACGAACGGCAAGGTGGGAGCCGAAGCAACCTTTCGGCAGGTCTGGCAGTGACAGATGCCACTCGCCAACGGCGCTTCGTCAATTCTGTAGCGGACCGCGCCGCAGCCGCATCCCCCGGTGTGACGGGTCTTCGCCTCGCTCATGTTCCGTACCCCGTTGCTCTTCAAACACCGCCCTGTGCTTTGTTCAGTCAAAGCTGTGCGGAACGCGCGGTGAGCAAATAGCCTGCAATGCGGCCCTAAGAATGGCATGCAGAAAAAAAACCGCTCGCGCCGGTTCCGGCGCGAGCGGCTCAAAGTTCCCTTGGGATGGCTGGGTTTTGCCGAACCCGCCAGTCTCGTCAAGCCGCCTGTGCCAGCTCGTCGGCAATGACCGTGTCGAGGTTCAGGAAGCAGACCATTGTCTTTTCGAGAGCCACGATGCCGCGGCAGAAGGCGCGCTGCGCTTCCGGAATAATCTCCGGCGCCGGCTGCAGGTCTTCGCTCTTGATGGTCATCATGTCGGAAACCTGCTCGACCAGCAGGCCGACGAGCTTGCCGGCGATATCCGTGACGATGATCGCAGAGCGCTCGGATGGCTCGGTCATCTTCATGCCGAGGCGGCAAGCCATGTCGATCACGGGGATCACCGCGCCGCGCAGGTTGATGAGGCCTAGCACGTAAGGCGGTGTGTGCGGCATCGGCGTTACCGGCGCCCAGCCGCGGATTTCGCGGATCGCCATGATATCGATGCAGAATTCCTGCTCTCCGAGATGGAAGGAGACGATCTCGAGATGCGAGCCGGTCTGGTTGATGATGGTGTTGTTCATGATCAGAATTCTTCCCAGTTGTCTCCGGCCGGTGCGGCCATGGCCCTGGCGGTTGCGCCGCCGCTGAATGCGCCCGCGACCTTGCCGATCAGGCTTCGTGCGGGAGATGGTTTCGGATGCGAGACTGCGGTGGCTTCCCGCGGCGTGGAACGGGCATTCATGCCCTCGCCGATCTTGAATGTCTGGATCAGGTGGATCAGGCTGTCGGCATCGGTGGCGAGCGCGTGGCTTGCTGCGTTCGTTTCTTCCACCATGGCCGCATTTTTCTGAGTGACCTGGTCCATCTGGCTGATGGCCGAATTGATTTCGTTCAGTCCGGTGGATTGTTCGCGCGCAGAGGTTACGATTGATTTAACATGCTCGTCAATGCGCAAAACATCTTCCCCGATCCGGCGCAACGCTTCACCGGCTGCCGTCACGAGTTCACCGCCTGCCTTTACTTCGGCACCGGATTTTCCGATCAAGGCCTTGATATCCTTGGCGGCGCCGGCGGCACGGCCGGCGAGTTCGCGGACTTCCTGCGCCACGACCGCAAAACCCTTGCCGGCTTCGCCTGCGCGGGCTGCTTCGACGCCGGCGTTGAGGGCGAGGAGGTTGGTCTGGAAGGCGATCTCATCGATGACGTTGATGATCGTTCCGATCTCACGCGAGGCCGTGGCGATTCGCTCCATGGCGGCCATGGCGTCGGTGACGACCACATCTGATTTCGTCGTGTTCTGTCGGGTATGGGCCACCATGTGGCTGACTTCCTCGGCACGGCTGGCAGCGTTGCGGACCGTTGCCGTGATCTGATCGAGGGCCGCGGAGGTTTCCTCGAGCGAGGCGGCCTGCTGTTCCGTGCGCTTTGCAAGGTCGTCGGCCGCCGAGCGCATCTGCTGACTGTTCGCCTGAATGGAGACGCCGTTCTGGGAGATCCCGGCCATCGTCTGGCGGAGGGTGGCTGTGGCCAGATTGAAGTCGCTGCGGAGGCGTTCCAGTTCCTGCTTGAAAGGTTGCTCGATGGTGACAGTCACGTCACCGCCGGCGAGCCGTGTAAGGCCATGGCCCAGTGCATTTACCGCATTGTTGAGGGCTTCGGTATCCGCCAATTTTGCCGCTTCGCGGCTGCGGCGTTCGGCATCGCTCTGCTGGCGTTCGCTTTCGCTCCGCGCTTGGAGTTCCAGCTTCTCGACTGCGGCGAGGCGAAAGCTCTCGGCGGCGCGCGCCATGTCGCCGATCTCGTCGCCACGGTCGGTGGCGGGAACATGGCTATCGAGATCGCCACGCATGATCCCCTGCATGCTCTTGCGCACGCCCTCGATGCCGCGGCGAATGGCACCACCATGGATGTACTGTAGGATCGCCATCGTCAGTATGGCCACGACGCCAAGTGCGAGCTGGATCTGGATCGCCTGCTGCGAGATCGCGTCCGCGTCATCAATCCGCTTCTTGGCTAGTTCGCCGCCTTCGCGCGCGAGCTTGTCCAGTGTCGAGCCCACCTTGTCGCCGCCGCCGTCGATGGCGTCATCCAGCTTGTCGAATTCGCTTTCTGGCGCGCCTGATTCGACGGCAGCCTTTAGGTTTCCGACAATGTTCTGCCCCAGGGCCGCCACATCAGCATCGTAGGTAGACAGCAGGCCTCCTGCGTTCAGCTCTTCTCCCAGGCGATGCATCTCCTTGGAGCTGCTCTGCAACTCAACGATTGCATCGTTCATCAGTTTCAGGCGTTCAGGCTTGACGCTGCGATCGCCGCGATCGACGATGGTGTCCATGGCGGCAAGAATGAGAGTAAGGTTCGCGGCGCGCATCTCGTTGATGTGGTCTACGCTGGCCTGGATCTCGTTGGCGTGCCTCAGAGCGAGATCGGCGCCCGAGTTCTGGTACCAACCAACCCCAAGCATCGAACCGAAGCCAATGAACGCCGCACCGCCCAGTGTCCACAAACGTTGGCCTACAGAGAGGCTCTTGCGCACTTTCATATCAGTCATTTGACGATCATTCCCCTCCGCGATGAGACGCGGTATGCATCTTGCGCTCACGCGGATCGCCGGGGTTGAAGTGCCAGGCAGACGTCATGTCACGAGAACGGCGGGCGTTCTATCCATGGCTAAATATAGAGGTGTATTTTTAAGCATTTGCTAACCCTCAAAGATTGCAGGCACCCCTGATTAATTTGGTAGGTATTTGAAAATATTTTATTTTCCTGTCTGGATTGCGCTTTTTCCGTGTGTCGGTGGGGCAATCGGTCGCCTTTGGGAAAACGTCTTGTTGAATTGCGTCCCGGAGAACGAGGCGATATCACGCGGGAGGCGGGAATGATCCCGATCTCAGAGGTTCGATAGATGAAGACTGTCCGCATAGCGGTCTGGGTTGCGGTGTTGCTAATGGCCGGAATTCTCGGCTGGCTGACGCTCAATGTCACCAAAACAAACGAGGCGATCTCCGAGGGACCGTTCGGCGTGCCTTTCACGCTGGTCGCCCAGGACGGCAAGCCGATCACCGAGCAGGCCTTCCGCGGCAAGCCGACGGCACTCTTCTTTGGCTTCACGCATTGCCCAGAAGTTTGCCCGACGACTCTGTTCGAAATGAACGGTTGGCTGGAGAAGGTAGATCCTGAAGGCAAAAAGCTGCAGGCCTATTTCGTGACTGTCGATCCCGAGCGCGATACGCCCGAAGTCATGAACGAGTACGTCTCCAATGTCTCCAAGCGGATCGTCGGCATTACTGGCGCTCCCGACAAAGTTGCCGAGGTCATCAAGGGGTACCGGGTCTACGCCAAGAAGGTTCCGGTGGACGAAAGCAAACCCGACGGCGACTACACGATGGACCACACTGCCTCCGTCTTCCTGCTCGATTCAGCAGGGCGGTTCTCCGGGACCATCGCCTATGGCGAAAATCCCGATACGGCTGTAAAAAAACTGGAGAACCTCGTCAGCAAGGGATGACGGCATGGCGTCAGGGCATCGCAGCATCTTGATCGCCGGGGCCGGTACGACTGGTCTGACTGCCGCTCTTGAACTGGCCCGGCGCGGACACCTTCCGCGCATCGTCGATAGCGATGCCGGGCCTGTGTCGCTCACGGAAAGCCGCGCACTTGGCGTCAATGCAAGGACGCTGACGCTGCTTTCACCCTCCCGCGTGACGGATGCCATACTGCAAGAAGCGCAGCAGATCGCGCGGTTCCGGATCACGGCTAAGGCGAGACAGCTAGTCGACCTCGACACGACCAGGCTTCGCGGTCCCTACGGCGCGATCTACGCATTGGCGCAGGGACATACAGAGCGCTTGCTGCTTGGCAAGCTCTCCGATTACGAGATCGTTCCGGAGTGGCAAACCGTCGTGGAGACGGTTTCCGGCGACCTTGCGAAACCGCAGGTGACGCTGCGAAAGGCTGACGGCTCGGTGGAAACCACCGATTTCGGTATCGTGATCGGGGCGGACGGATCCCATTCGGCGGTGCGCAAAGCCGTGGGCATCGATTATCCTGGGCAGTCGCTGGAGAGTAGCTTCTATCTGGCCGACTTTCGTTATGCTGCGCCGATCGACCCGGGCTTTGCCGAGATCAGCTTGGTCGATCCCGGTATTATCGGGCGTATTCCTGTTACGCGCGATGTGCTGCGCTACATCTCGACGCTCCCGGATTTCGAAAGCCGCATTCAACATCCCGCGCCTGTCGCCGAGCGCGTATGGGCATCCGATTTTCGAATTCACTTCCGCCACGTCGACGCGATGGCAAAGGGCAACGTGTTTCTGGCCGGCGATGCCGCGCACGTACATTCGCCAGCCGGTGCGCGCGGCATGAACCTTGGGATTGAGGACGCGTGCTGGCTCGCCTGGCTAATCTCCGACGGGCGGGAGAGAGAGTATACCGAACTCAGGATGCCGGCCGTCAAAACAGTGCTGAAGCAGACGTACCAGTTGACATCGTTAATCACCATGAGCAATCCGATAGCAATCGCGATCCGCAATCTTGCCGTGCCGCTGATTTTGCGGATACCTGCGTTCTCGCAAAAATTGCTCCGCAGCGTGTCGGGATATGATACGCAGTCGCCGCCCTGGATCGATGGCGCCCTATAGAAGAAAGACCGACTGTGAGCGAAATACGCCTTTATGTAACGACGACCGAAGTGCAGGCAGGTGAGATTCTGGACCTGCTGTCCGATGTCTTCGGCGAAGAAGACTTCGCAATCGCGACGACTGAGATCGACGAGAAGAAGGACATTTGGGAAGCCTCGGTCTACATGATGCGCGAGGACGAGGCGCAAGTTCGGTCTCGTGTCGAGGAAGCACTGAAGACGAGCTTTCCCGACGCCAAGGTCAAACGTGAGATTATCCCGGATGTCGATTGGGTCGCGAAATCACTCGAGGGGCTGAAGCCGGTTCGGGCAGGGCGGTTTCTTGTCCATGGCTCACACGACCGCGACAAGGTGCGGCCCGGCGACATTGCTATCGAGATCGATGCGGGCCAGGCATTCGGTACCGGTCACCACGGGACGACGGCCGGGTGCCTAGAGACGATCGATCGTGTTCTTCGCTCCCGCCCGGTACGGAATGCGCTCGACCTCGGAACCGGCAGCGGCGTTCTGGCGATTGCCGTAAGGAAGCTGCGGAACATTCCGGTTCTCGCCACCGATATCGACCCGATCGCAACGCGGGTCGCGGCCGAGAACATCAGAACCAATGGGATCGCTTCGGGTATCTCAACCGCGACGGCGCCGGGGTTTCACTCGACCACGTTTGCGGCCAACGGTCCTTTCGATCTGATTATCGCCAATATCCTGGCGCGACCGTTGATCAAGATGGCGCCACAGCTCGTCAATCACCTCGCGCCAGGCGGTTCCGTTATCCTCTCCGGTATTCTGGCCTCGCAGCGCTGGAAGGTGCTCGCGGCCTATAATGGTGCGCATTTGCGGCATGTCCGCACGATCTGGCGCAACGGTTGGGTGACGATCCATCTCGACCGCCCCTGAGATGGGCAAAAGAAAAGGCGGTGCCAATGGCACCGCCTTGAGACCAGTTTCCCGGTCATGCCCGCGAGCTCGAAGGAGGAGGAGCGCTCGAGCGGGCTTCCACTTGTTCTGATCGCCGGTCCCGTGAGGGAGGAGGAGAAGGGAGCGGCGAGTTGCTCAGAACGCGTAGCTGGTTGCGACCTGATGGCGCGTAACCTTTTGGCCGGCGCCGAGCATCTTGAGGGTATCCTCATGCAGCGGACGGCGCGAGCCGATGATGTGACGCACAGTCTGGCGCTCGCCAGCCTGCACCGGGCTGCTGTAAGCGAAGCGCGACAGAGGGGCAGTCATATCTGAATTCCTTTTGTTTCGTTTCAGGTTCGTCTCGAACCCGTTTGATGGTGCCTATATAGCGATTTAGAAAAGTTGAGGGAGAGGGTTTCATTCATGGGAGCCATGCGTTGAATGCATAAAGCGTGCCAGTTTCTGAATCGGCGCCTCATTTCCGCCGAATTATTGGGCGGCTTTCGCTTAAGCATCACTCCGCGAATTTCTCGTATTCGCCTGAAATTCCGATAACATAGCCGAATCCCTTCGGTGAGGGATTCGTACACAAACCAGGTTATTGAGCATGTTCCAGTCTTTTGAAGTCACCTCGACGCCACAATTCGGCCGCGATCGCGTCTCGGCTTTGCGCGCAAGTTTTGATGCGCTTGGTATCGACGCCTTTCTTGTGCCGCGCGCCGATGAGTTCAACGGGGAATATGTCCCGGCTTGTTCGGAGCGCTTGTCATGGTTGACGGGCTTCACGGGGTCGGCTGGCGTCGCGCTGGTGACGCGTTCGGCGGCGATCGTCTTCGTGGACGGACGCTACGTGACGCAACTTGCCGAGCAGGTGGACAACTCCGTCTTCACCGGTGGAGATCTTGTGAACGAACCGCCTTATGCCTGGCTTGCGAAGAACGGCTCCAACGGACTGCGCCTCGGTATCGATCCCTGGCTGCATTCCGGCGCAGAGGTGCGGCGACTTGAAAAGGCGCTTGCCGAGATTGGCGGTTCCCTCGTTATCCTGCCTCACAATCCTCTCGACAAGCTCTGGAGCGACAGGCCGCAGGAGCCGCTCGGGCAGGTGACGATCCAGAACATCGTGCAGGCGGGCGTGCTCGCAACCGACAAGATCGCAGCGATCGCAGCTGACCTTGCAAAGAAGAACCTGAAGGCGGCGCTGATCGCGGATCCGTCTTCGGTCGCCTGGATCTTCAATATTCGCGGTGCCGACGTGCCGCATACGCCGCACCCGCTGGCGCGTGCAATCATCTATGCCGACGGTAAGGCGGACCTTTTCCTCGATAAGCGCAAAACTGGTATCGAGGCCGAGGCCTATCTCGCGCAGATGTGTACGCAGCTTCCTCCCTCGGAACTCGAAAAGAGGCTGGCAGCGGTTGGGAAGGATGGCGGTCGAGTTCTCGCGGATCCGGACCTTACCTCGCATGCCTTGGCGGAGATTATTCGCAAGGGAGGTGGTGAGGTCGTCGAAGGGAATGATCCCGCCAAGCTACCGCGAGCCGTCAAGAACAACGTTGAGATCAACGGTTCCGCAGCCGCGCATCTGCAGGACGGCGCGGCGATGGTCGAATTTCTCTACTGGCTGTCGCAGACGAAGCCGGGGACCGTGACCGAAATCGAGGTGGCGGAGAAGCTGGAAGCAGCACGCGCCCGCGTCGGCCAGAGTATGCAGAACCCGCTGAAGGACATCTCCTTCGACACGATCTCCGGTGCCGGTGAACACGCGGCCATCATGCACTATCGCGTGACAACGGAAACGAACCGCAAGCTTGAGGCTGGAGAGCTCTTCCTGATCGATTCCGGCGCCCAGTACATCAACGGCACGACGGATATTACGCGCACGGTCGGTATCGGGTCGGTCACTGAAGAACACAAGCGTTTCTTCACGCTGGTGCTGAAGGGAATGATCCAGATCAGCACGGCGCGCTTTCCGAAGGGCACGCGCGGCTGCGACCTCGATCCGCTGGCCCGCATCGCGCTTTGGCGAGCAGGGGCGGATTTCGCCCATGGCACCGGCCACGGCGTTGGTTCGTATCTATCGGTGCATGAAGGGCCGCAGCGTATCTCCAGGCTCTCGACGCAGGAGCTACTGCCAGGCATGATTCTCTCGAACGAGCCGGGCTATTACAGGCCCGGCGCCTTCGGAATCCGTATCGAGAACCTGATATATGTCCGCGAGGCAGAGGCGATCGACGGCGGTGACATGTCGATGCTCGGTTTCGAGACGCTGACCTTCTGCCCGATCGATCGCAGCCTGGTTATTCCGGAACTTCTGACACATGACGAGCTGCATTGGTTCAATAGCTACCATCAGCGCAGCCGCGAGGCGCTGATGCCACTGATCCACGACCACGACGTCAAGGCATGGCTGGAGAACGCGACCCTGCCGCTGGAATATTGAGAATCGCCGCTGGCGTCACATGCCGATCGTGTGACGCCAGCTCATGACGACGAGCCAGGCGACAATCAGCATCCAGGTGTGCGAGGCCCGCAGACCGACGATGAGCGCCACGAGCAGGGCGAGCTTCGAATCCCAGCCGCCGATGAAGAAGGCCGGCGCAACAAGCGTCGTCAAGACTGCGGCGGGGACTGCGGCCAGCGCGGCCTCCATGCGCGGCGGAATGCGCTTCATCGTGGTGATGAGGATATAGCCGCCGATCCGGGTTGCGTAGGTTGCAACAGCCGCCGCGGCGATCACGAGAGCCATGTGAAGATCGAAGGCCATCGTTATACCTCGTGCAGATCGGATTCGAGTTCCTGCTCGTGCGGCGGAGGCGGGAACAGGGCGGCAAGGATGATGCCCGCCGCGGCACCCAGGCTGACGTGCCAAGGCGAGCCGACGTAGCGGTAGGCGATGACGGAGGCGACTGCGCTAACAGAAGCGACCGGGACAAAATTGTCGCGATGACGGAAGTCGAGGACGATGCCGAGGAAATAGGCGGGCAGCAGGATGTCGAGGCCGATCGACTTCGGGTCGCCGATGTAGCTGCCGAGCAATCCGCCGAGCAGGCTTACCAGGACCCAGGGTATGTAGATGATGATGCCGAAGCCGAGATACCAGACGAAGGTGACCGGCTTGCCTGCTTCGCCCCGTTTGACCGTTTCCGCGAATTGCGGATCGACCAGCAGGAAAAACGTGAAGAATTTCTGTAGCGGCGAGAAGTGCTTGATATATGGGGCGAGTGCCGCCGAATAGAGGACATGGCGAAAGTTGACGGCCAGGATGGAGGCGACGATCAGCCACGCCTGGACGTTGTGACCAAAGAGCTCGATGCCGACCATCTGGCTCGCGCCGGCATAGACCGTGGCACTCATAAAGGTCAGTTCCGAGAGCGACATGCCGTTATCGACCGCGAGCGCTCCAAACAACGCCCCGAAGGGGGCCGAGGCCAGTGCTACGGCCGAGCCACCGCGCAAACCGTCGAAAAAATGAGCGCGAGTCATCAGCGATAATCCTTCTGGAATTTTGTCACTCGTCTAAGGACAGGCAGTATTTGCCGCAAGCAAATTTCCTTGATTGAACGATCGATTTCGCTGAACGATGCACGCGCGACTGATTTCCGTTCGAGGAGCAAAGATGGACCAGATCGAATTTTCGAAAGAGGAAAAGGCTGAACTCATCGCGCGGATCCAGCATTATTTCGACAGAGAACTGTACCAGCCGATCGGCCTCCTGAAAGCGGAGTTCGTTCTCGAATTCTTTGCGAAGGAAGTTGGCGCCACCTACTACAAGAAGGGGCTTGAAGACGCGCAAGTCGCGCTCGCCAGACGTATGGATGACTTTTCCGAGGACGTCTATCAGTTGCAACGGAATGCGACGGAGTGATCAGCCTTCCAGAATTTGGCGGCTGGTGACGATGTCAATGCCGCGTGCGCGCATCTCCTCGATTGCCGCTGCAACGCCTTCCGAGGTAATGCCGCGGCTGGCGTCCTCGATGAGGCGAACCCGCACGCCAGGCATCATTTCGGTCGCATCCAATGCCGAGAACTTTACGCAATAGTCGGTTGCGAGGCCGCAAAGATCGAGTTCCGTGACGTCCTGGCCTTCGAGAAAGTCGGCGAGCCCCGTGAGCGCGTCCTGATCATTGTCGCGGAAGGCCGAGTAGCTGTCGACGCCACGATTCTCGCCCTTCTGCAGGATGAGATCGATCTTGCCCATCTTGAGGTCGGGATGCAGTTCCGCATCCGCCGTGCCCTGAATGCAATGGTCCGGCCACATCATCTGTGGCTTGCCGGACAGTGTGCCCAGTTCGAATGGCTTCTTGCCGGGATTTGAGGAGGCGAAACTGCCATGGCCGGGCGGATGCCAGTCTTGGGAGGCGACGATCAGGTCGTATTTGCCGCTCTCGATCAGCCGGTTTGCGATGGGGACAACCTCGTCGCCGTGGGGAACCGGAAGATTGCCGCCCGGGCAAAAGCCATTCTGAATATCGACTAGAAGCAAGGCTTTCATCGGTGCGACTCCCACGATTTTGCATTGCACCATGCCAAGGGCCGAACGAAGGCGCAAGCGCCGAGACGCTTCGCCGCAGGGGCGGAGCGAGCCTTGAAAAGGTCGGGTCCGTCAGCCCGTAAAAGGCGATGCAAGCATAGCACAGAACCGGCAACCGGGCTGCGAGATGTGCCAATGGTGTCGGCAACCATTTCTATTGCGCCTTGCTTTCGACGGAGATGACGGCTCGATATCGGGCCACTGGTTGATCTCAATGAAATGTGCGTTTTCGCGTCCTTGGCCTCGGCTCGAGGCAAAGGGAAGCGTGACTTTGAATGCGTGCGGCAAAAATGCGCTGTCGCGATCAATTGCGCCGATCATTTTCGGCTCCCCCGGCGGAGCCGTCAACGATCGGTCAGGCTGTCTGAACTTCGTCGTTGCTACCGGTGTCGGCTGCGGCTGACGAACCGTAGGTATTCTGATAGGCGCGCAGAGCCGTCTGCATGTCATCGAGCACTTCAGCGAGTATCGGATCGTCAGAACCGGAAGCGCTGGACGCAATGCTGGAGGTGTCGGCGGAAAGGATCTCGTCGCTTGTCAGCTTGCCGTCGCCGTTGGCGTCCAAAGACGCGAGAATGCCCTTGGAGCCGTCGTCGGTGTTGCTATCGTCATCGCTCGCGCTCGACTCCTGCATTTGCAGCATGATCGACAGGATGTCGCCGGCGATCTTCTGCGTGACACTGGCGCCATCGTCACTGCTTGTGGACGTCGCAGGTTTCGTCGACGAAGTGGATGTCGAGTTGCTGTTGGCGGCAGCGAGCTCATCGGCTGAAATGATGCCGTCGCCATTCTTGTCGAGGCTGGAAAGGGAGCTGTATTGGGACAGGCCACTCCCGATAGAGGAAACACTGGTCACTTGAACCTCCTTTGCAAGTTCATCGTGAAATCCGCCTTTCATGGGCAGACACAAAGGGGCTAGGGCGATTTGCACACCACGTCAAAGCGGGAATATCATGATGAATTTCGCCCGATTGACGGGCTGGGTGAAGCGAGTTAACCTTCGTCAACCTATCACATCCCGTTGATTTGTTTGGCTTTGCCGGCCAGTGATTTGCCTCCGGCGGGGGTGTTCTCACTCTCGTCGGTCGCGTTCTTACTCGGATTTGCCATTTTGAGGCGCTTCAGCGTTGGCGGTCCGCCTGCGGCATTTTGTCGATCTCGCATGGCGAAGGCGACGCTTGTGCCATGCAAGATCGGCTCTCGACTCAATCCGAATGCGTCTCGTGGAAGTCCGCCTGGCCGCTTTTCCGACAGCCAGCAGTCTTGATCCAAGCTTTCGGGTGGTTGCACTCTTCCACCATGATCGCGCGAAAGCGCTTGGTGCGCCATTGACGCGCCCGCAATGCAGCCAATCTATCCGATAGGAGATCTCGCGCTACCAAGGCGCGAGCGGTGACGATGATGGTGAGTAGCGTTCAGAGTATCGGCCGGCAAGCAACGGTGGCGACGGTCATGTTTTGTCTCGTCATGCTGGTAATGATCTTTCTAGCTGCGGGATCCCTATCTTACTGGCAAGGCTGGCTGTTTCTCGTACATTTCTGCGGGTGGTGCGCAGCCCTTACGGCCTACTTCGTCAAGCGCGACCCGGCTCTGGTCCGGAAGCGCATGAGCGTCGGACCGGCGGCGGAACGCGAGCCGTCGCAGAAGCGCATACAGTCCTTTAACAGCATCGCGATCCTTGCGCTCTTCGTGGTTTCGGCGCTGGACCACAGGTTCGGCTGGTCGGTTGTGCCGAGCTCCCTCGTACTTCTCGGCAACGCATTGATCGCAGCTGGCTTTATCGGCTGCTTCTTCGTGCTTCGGCAGAATTCGTTTGCCGCGGCGACAGTCGGCGTGACGGCGGAGCAGCGGGTGATTTCGACCGGCCTCTACGGTGTGGTGCGCCATCCGATGTATGCCTCGGCGCTGGCGATGTTTTTCGGTGTGCCTCTGGCGCTCGGTTCTTATTGGGGAGTGCTCGTCGTGTTCCCCGTCATTGGCGGTCTGGTCGCACGGCTGCTTGATGAGGAGAAGTATCTTGTTAGGAATCTGGCCGGTTATGCCGAGTATCGTAACGAGATCCGATGGCGCTTGTTGCCGGGGATCTGGTGACGCATCAAACCGAGGCGGACTGGTGAGGAGGCGACCCTTGCGGTAAATATCGCGTCAGGTTGAGGGAGGGCGCAGTGGCTATCAGTGTCGTTCAATTGGGCTCGCCGCGGGCAAAGGGCGAGGGCGTACGCATCGGCACCGTCCGGCGACCGCCCCGGGGCGTGCCGAAGGAAGAGTTTTCCAGCCGCAACTATTATGACGTCTGGCTCCCGGTCCTTTCGCCGAGCCAGGCGCTGGTGACCGAAGCGAAGGCAGCGACTACGGACGCTGAATGGGCGGCCTTCGTGCGCAGCTTCACGAAGGAAATGAAAGTGCCGGAGGCGAGCCATGTGCTCGACCTGCTCGCCACGCTTTCGCATGCCAGCCATTTTTCAATCGGCTGCTATTGCGAGAACGAGAAGCACTGCCATCGGAGCGTATTGCGGCGCCTGCTTGAAGAACGCGGCGCGGCTTTTGCTGCGGAGGGCTGCGCCTAATGGCTGCAGAGGATCACCCAGCGCCAAAGCCAATGACCGAGCCCAGTCCAGAGGAGAAGATCGATGCGACCTTTCGCAACGGCTCGCTGACGGCTGCCGGCATCATCCTCGGTTTTTCCCTGAGTTTCGTGAGCAGCTGGGCTTCGAATCCGAATGACTGGAGCCGGATCGATATCCTGCCGATGTTGCTGCTGACGGCAGGGATTGCCTTGCAAGTCAAGGTCTTCGCCGATCTGCTGGCCAGGGATTCGCTCATCGCCGCCAAATATGATCGGGCCAGGCGGCTGTTTTTGATCGGGATCGCCATTGTCGCCGCCGGGATCGGGCTGGCATTACTCAACGACATACTGGGGCTGGGGTCGATGCCGATCCTGGGGTGAAGGGGCGCCACGCCAGCGCGGACTGGCTCGTTTGCGTATCTTCGGTATCAGGTCCGAGAACGATCTCGTTGCAGGCAAAGGCGATGGTCGGACAGTACGGGACGGCAACGATCAAAGATAGCGAATAACGTCGTCTGCGTCCTCCTTCTCTCCCGCGATTGGTGCGCGTGGGGGTTCAGTATGCAAGGAACTCGGGGTCGAGGGGCACTCTATAGCCAGAGGGCGAACTCAGGGATTACGGGAAAGCGTGTCTTCGGTTTGACAAAGAATTTCGAGCACACAGTCCGTTGACAGCAATTTGCAGGAAACTACAATCTTTGATTGACAAAATATGGAGCTGAACAGTGAAAAACCAGGTGCTCAGAGACTATCTTTTCTTTCTCGTGCCCGCGTTTGTCATTCCACTGGGCTTGTACCTCACTGAGGAGACCTCCTCGCTGACCAGTCTCTTCAAGGTTGGTTTGCTGTTTCCGCTCCTTTTGCTTGCGATGAAGGGACTAGCTGGTTTCTTTCCGCCCGAAAACCTGCGGGAACGATCCTTAGCCCGAATAGCTGAATACGCCATTCTGCAGGGTTTGGTTTTTGCCGCATTTATGGTGATGTTCGGCGGCTTCATAGAGCCCGAGTTGCAGTCCAACTTCCTTTCGACGTTGCGCCAGTTTGCGTTCGGTGCTGTTCCGGTGTCTGCGTTCCACTTTGTATCGGCACTGAATGAACAGAAGAAGCTACGTGCCTCTTAAATTCTAGAAAGGCTTTAGCGCTGGATCCGCAGCTGCGCAAACGAGGCCCACTACACGGGGGAGGCGACGGCATACGAAGTCACGAATGGGTGAGGGGCGCCTTGCAGTATCGCTAGGGGCTCATAGGGCTTTGCGAACCGGCGGGCTTCGCTTTAGGAGACCCGTTCCACAAACCCATCGAGCACGCGCTTCTGTCCCGCGCGATCAAACTCGATCGTCAGCTTGTTGCCCTCGATCTCCACGATGTTGCCGTTGCCGAATTTCAGGTGGAAGACGCGGTCGCCGGTCTTGAATTTGGAGGGTTCCGTGGCGGTGGATTTTGCCACCAGTTCGCCGTCGATGGTGCGGCCGCGCGGGCCGCTTTCGCCGTAGCCGATGCGTTCGACGGCATGACCGGAGCGGGTGCCCCAGTTGTCGCGGGTGGCGTCCGTCTTGTTCTGCTGGGCGCGCTTCCAGCCGGGCGTCGTATAGGAGGAGTTGGCGAAGGGATCGGCCTTGTCGAAGCGGGACTGGCCGTAACCGCCGCCCCGGCCATAGCCGCCATAGCTCTGCTCCGTCTCCGCAACTTCGACATGCGTTTCCGGCAGTTCGTCAAGGAACCGCGACGGGATCGTCGATTGCCAGAGGCCGTGGATGCGGCGGTTCGAGACGAACCAGATATGGCAGCGCCGCTTGGCGCGGGTGATGCCGACATAGGCGAGGCGGCGCTCTTCCTCGAGACCGGCGCGGCCGCTTTCGTCGAGCGAACGTTGGTGCGGGAACAGGCCTTCCTCCCAGCCGGGCAGGAAGACAGTATCGAACTCCAGGCCCTTGGCGGAATGCAGCGTCATGATCGAGACGGCGTCGAGATTTTCGTTCTGCTCGGCGTCCATGACCAGCGCGACGTGCTCGAGAAAGCCGCGTATCGACTCGAAGCTCTCCATCGAGCGGATCAGTTCCTTCAGGTTTTCGAGGCGGGTCGGCGCATCCGCCGACTTGTCGTTCTTCCACATGTCGGTGTAGCCCGACTCCTCGAGAATCTGCTCGGCGAGTTCGGTATGCGCCGTGTTTTCAAGCATTTCCTGCCAGCGGCGGAAGGATTGTATAACGTCGAAGAGGGCCTTGCGCGCCTTCGGCTTCAGCTCGTCCGTCTCGATCATGTCGGCCGCAGCCGCCAGCATCGGAATGTCGCGGGCGCGGGCATAGTCGTGAAGCGCGCGCACGGTCGTATCGCCGAGACCGCGTTTCGGGGTGTTGATAATGCGCTCGAAGGCTAGGTCGTCGGCAGGCTGCGCGACGAGGCGGAAATACGCCATGGCGTCGCGGATTTCGAGGCGTTCGTAGAAGCGGGGGCCGCCGATGACGCGATAATTGAGGCCGAGGGTTACGAAGCGGTCTTCGAACTCGCGCATCTGGAATGAGGCGCGGACCAGAATCGCCATGTCGTTCAGCAGATGCCGCTTGCCGCTGTCATCGCCGCGTTGAAGCTGCTCGATTTCCTCGCCGATGGCGCGGGCTTCCTCCTCGGAATCCCATGAGGCATGCACCTGGACCTTGATGTCTTCAGGATCTCTGCGGTCGGTGAAGAGGGTCTTGCCGAGGCGGCCCTCGTTGTGGGCGATCAGATGGCCTGCGGCACCAAGAATATGTGCCGTTGACCGGTAGTTACGCTCCAGCTTGATAACCTTGGCGCCCGGGAAATCCTTCTCGAAGCGGAGGATGTTGTCCACCTCGGCGCCGCGCCATCCATAGATCGATTGATCGTCGTCGCCGACGCAGCAGACGTTTTGCGGCTCGCCCTTGGGGCGCTGCGCAAGCAGCCGCAGCCACATGTATTGGGCGGTGTTGGTGTCCTGGTACTCGTCGACGAGAATGTAGCGGAAGCGGCCGTGATATTCCTTGAGAAGATCCGGGTTCCTGCGGAAAATCGCGATCGGGTGCATAAGGAGATCGCCGAAATCGCAGGCGTTCAGCGTCGAGAGCCGTTGCTGATAGGCGAAGTAGAGTTCGCGGCCCTTGCCGTTGGCGAAGGCGCGGGCGTCGCCTTCCGGAATGTCCCCCGGGGCGAGGCCCTTGTTCTTCCAGGTGTCGATCATGCCGGCAAACTGCTTGGCGGGCCAGCGTTTGTCATCGAGGCCTTCCGCCTGGATGAGCTGCTTGATCAAGCGGACGACGTCGTCGGTGTCGAGGATCGTGAAATCGGAGCGCAGGCCGACGAGTTCGGCATGGCGGCGCAGAAGCTTGACGCCGATCGAGTGAAATGTGCCGAGCCAGGGCATGCCCTCGACAGCGCCGCCGACGAGCACGGCGATACGTTCCTTCATCTCGCGCGCAGCCTTGTTGGTGAAGGTCACGGCGAGGATCTGCGAGGGGAATGCACGGCCGGTGTTCAGGATATGGGCGATGCGGGTGGTCAGGACGCGTGTCTTGCCCGTACCCGCGCCGGCGAGCACGAGAACCGGGCCTTCCAGCGTTTCGACGGCTTCGGTCTGTTCCGGATTCAGGCCAGAAAGATAATCGGGGCGCTTACCGCCATCGCGAGCGGCCATGGCGCGGGCGGCGAGCCCTCCGGAAGCGGGAGCGGCAGGGGCCGGCTGCTTGCGCGGCGGCCCGCCCGGCTCTTCATCGAAGAAAGGGATATCGTCGAAACTATTGCTCATGGCGCGTAATGTAGTGATTCGGGTTGGAAAGACCAGAAAAGATGTTCTGCTTTCATTCCCGTTCGGGTCGCGGTCCTCAGTCTATGTCAGCTATGCAAGAGCGCTGGATTGCGGGAATTGCTTGCGCATGCCGCTGGAGCGAGCGCCATCGTCGCTACGGGTCAGAAAACAAAACCGCTATTTGACCTTGAAGGCGAACTCTACAACACGGATGCAAGCGGCTGGGAGATGCGTCGGTGGTAACTCAGTCTTGAATTACAATTCAGTAATCAAGGGTCAATTCGCTTGCCGGTGATCAGCAAAGGGACAATATTGTCGCAGACGTGCGGCAATTTGTCCTGCGAACGCCTCTTTCGATAGACCCTGGACCAGCCTCGAGTCCCTCTGGAGACGCGAATGCCATTTTGGAAGCAGTTTATAATCTGCCTTGTCGTGATTGCGGCCGGCTCTGCCGGATGGGTCTACTTTGTGCCGGGTGCTGGAGAGACGCTACGCAAGGCCGGTTTCGCTGAGGTTTCCAAGCTGGCGCCCGGGACGGCGGCGCCGCAGCCTGCGGCTAACGCAGAGGGACAATCAAGGCGCCGCAGCGGCGGGGCCCATGCGCCCGTTCTGGTCGCCACACAAGCCGTTGTTCGTGGCATCGTCAATGATCGGCTGAGCGCCATCGGCACGGGTGACGCCATTCACTCCGTCGTGGTGATGCCGCAGGCGAGCGGCACGATCCGCGAGATCCTGATCAAGTCGGGTGACAAGATCACCAAGGGTCAGGTGCTGGCAAAGCTCGATAGCGAAGAGCAGGTCATCGCCCGCGGGCAGGCGGACGTTGCGCTGAAGAGCGCTATCGAAAAGTCCAGCCTCTACCACAACATCAAATCCAGCGTGTCGCGGATGGACGTCTTCGATGCCGAGATCGCGGAGCAGGGTGCGCGGCTGCAACTGCAGGCCGCCGAGCTCAATCTTGAGCGCCGCAGCATCGTTGCGCCGATCGATGGCATCGTCGGTATCATTCCAGTCAATGTTGGCGATAACGTCTCGACGACCACACCGGTCGCGACCCTCGACGACCGGACTGAAATTCTTGTTGACTATTGGGTGCCGGAGCGCTTCGCCAACACGATCACGGTCGGCCAGCCGGTCGAGGCAACATCGGTCGCTCGGCCTGGTCGCGTTTTCTCGGGCGGGGTCGAAGCGATCGACAATCGCATTGACGCCGCCAGCCGCACGATGCGCGTGCGGGCCCGCATCGACAACGCATCGGACGAACTGCGCGCAGGCATGTCGTTCAACGTCGGGATGAAGTTTGGGGGCGACCAGTATCCGGCAGTCGATCCGCTCTCGGTGCAGTGGGATTCTCAAGGGGCCTTTGTCTGGCGGGTTGTCGACGGCAAGTCCGGCAAGGTGCGCGTCAGCATAGTGCAGCGCAACCCCGACTACATTCTCGTCAAGGCCGATCTGAAGGACGGCGACGCGATCGTTACCGAAGGCCTGCAGCGCGTCCGTGAAGGCGGTGCAGTGCGGGTTGCCAACGAAGTCGCGTCGAACTCGGAGCCTGCCACGCAATGAACGTGATCGAGATGCAGGACAAGCCGGCTTCCGGCAAGCAGACCTTTACCGCGCTGTTCGTCCGGCGCCCGATCCTGGCGCTGGTCTTCAATACCCTCATGATCGTCGCCGGCCTTGCGGCCTATGCCGGGATCGAAGTGCGCGAACTGCCTGATGTCGACCGGCCTGTCGTGACGGTTCGCACCATGTTCGACGGTGCCTCTCCACAGACGATCGACCAGGAACTGACGAAGGTGATCGAGGGCGCGGCCGCCCGTGTCAGTGGCCTCAAGTCTATTTCGTCCAGCTCTCAGTTCGGCCAGAGCCGCGTGACACTCGAATTTTCCGACTCGGTCGATCTCGCCGTTGCGGCGAACGATGTGCGCGACGCCATCGGTCGTATCGCCGATCGTCTGCCTGAGGAGGCGGATGCACCGCAGATCGTCAAGGCGGATTCCGATTCTCAACCGATCATGCGTCTTGCCGTCACCTCGTCCAAACTCAACATGGACGATCTGACCCTTCTCGTCGAAAACCAGGTCATCGATCGGCTTGCTTCGGTCGACGGGGTTGCCGATGTCGAAACCTACGGCGACCAGGAGAAGGTCTTCCGTGTCGACGTCAACCAGAGCGAACTGGCCAGTCGCGGGCTGACGGTTGGCGATCTGACGAAGGCGCTTTCCAGCGCTGCACTCGACGTGCCGGCCGGATCGCTGAAGAGCCCGACGCAGACGATCGTTGTGCGTGCGATGGCAAGCCTGCAGACGCCGGAGGATTTCTCCAACGTCATCCTGCAGAACCACGTGCGTCTCGGCGATGTGGCGAATGTTACCCTCGGACCACGCGACGGGCAGACTGCGCTGCGCTCCAACGGCGTTCCCGGCATCGGCCTCGGCATCATCCGCCAGGCACAATCGAATACGCTGAATATCTCGAACGGCATCAAGGACGCCGTCGCTGAGCTTTCAAAAACGCTTCCCGAGGGCACACGGATCGCCATCACCAGCGATGACGCCGTCTTCATCCAGGGCGCGATTCATGAAGTGGTGCTGGCGCTGATTCTGGCCGCCGTCATCGTCACCGGCGTCATCTATCTCTTTCTGAGGGACTGGCGCGCGACGATTATCCCTGCCATCAGTATGCCGGTTGCACTGATCGGAACGCTGGCAGCGGTCTATCTCGTCGGCTTCTCGATCAACATCCTGACGCTACTCGCGATCGTACTGGCGACGGGTCTCGTGGTGGACGACGCGATCGTCGTCCTCGAAAACATCGTGCGCCGCCGCTCGGAAGGCATGGGGCCACGGGCGGCTGCTGTGCTTGGCACGCGCGAGGTGTTCTTTGCTGTCATCGCCACGACCGCGACGCTTGCCGCGGTCTTCATTCCGCTGTCCTTCCTGCCGGGGCAGGTGGGCGGCCTGTTTCGCGAGTTCGGCTTCGTGCTGGCTTTCTCGGTTGGTCTCTCATCGATCGTCGCCTTGACCTTATGTCCGATGCTGGCGTCGCGAATATTGACGAAGGAAATGCTCGAGGATCACGGTATCCTCGGTCGTTTCGGAACCTGGTTCGCGAATGCTTACCGTTGGTCGCTCCATGCCTGCCTGAATGCACCACTCGTGGTCATCGTTGCATCCATGCTTTTCGCGGGAGCAGCTGTTCTCGCGTTCCAGACAGTTCGCAGCGAACTGACGCCTAACGAAGACCGCGCCCTCGTGATGATGCGCCTGACGACGCCGCAAGGCTCCAGTCTCGAATATACCCGCGACAAGATGCAACGGGTCGAAGAGTATCTCCAACCGCTCGTCGACAGCGGCGATATCAGCAACGTCTTTTCGATCTCAGGGCAGGGCGGGCAGGTCAATAGCGGCTTCATGGTACTGACACTGGCGCCATGGGGTGAACGCCAACGCACGCAGGCGGAGATTGTTACCGACATCAACCAGGCGGCGGCAAAGGTCCCGGCGCTGCGCGGCAATGCGATCCAGTCGAACAGCCTGCGCATTCGCGGCGCCGGCAATGGATTGCAGATGGCGCTTGTCGGCAACGACCACGAGGCGCTGACTGTCGCGGCCGCTCGGTTGGTGCAGGTCCTCGACGCGACGGGCCACTATGACACGCCGCGACTGACCAACGAGCCGACACAGGCTCAGGTGTCGGTGACGATCGACCGCGAGCGCGCGTCCGATCTCGGCATCGACATCACGGGTCTTTCAACGGCGATGCAGTCGCTTTTGGAGG
This sequence comes from Rhizobium sp. R711, assembly GCF_002211365.1. GTDB lineage: Bacteria > Pseudomonadota > Alphaproteobacteria > Rhizobiales > Rhizobiaceae > Rhizobium. The sequence goes on from NZ_LOKZ01000004.1 coordinate 138,777, forward strand.
GCCGGTCGGTCGTCGATGTTTTTGTCAAGGGGGAAGCCTATCCCGTGCTGCTCACCTCGAACACCCGACCGCTCGACGATCCGACTGATCTCGAGAACGTGTTCCTGAAGACGGGCGACGGCAAGATCGTTCCGATGTCGGTGATCGCATCGCTGACGGAAGGCTCGGTCGCGCCGCAGCTGAACCGCGAACAGCAGGTTGCGTCGGTGGCGATCACAGCCGGTTTGAAGAACGGCCTCTCGCTGGGAGACGCGGTCAAGGAAGTGACCGAGATATCCAAGTCGGTCCTGCCCGCGGGCGCCCGTCTCGTCCCACTAGCCGAGGCGGCAACGCTGGAGGAGAATTCGAGTGGCATGGCGCTGACCTTCGGTTTTGCCATCGTCATCATCTTCCTGGTTCTGGCCGCGCAGTTCGAAAGCGTCCTGTCGTCGGTCATCATCATGTCGACGGTACCACTCGGGCTCGCATGCGCTGTATTCGCGCTTGTTATCACCGGGTCGAGCCTGAATATCTATAGCCAGATCGGTCTTGTTCTGCTTGTCGGCGTGATGGCGAAGAACGGCATTCTTATTGTCGAATTCGCCAACCAGCTACGCGATCGTGGCGAGGAAGTACGCACGGCGATCGAGAAGGCGTGTGCGCTGCGTCTACGCCCTGTGATGATGACGATGATCGCGACCATCCTCGGGGGCGTCCCGCTGGTCTTTGCGCACGGGGCCGGCGCGGAGGCGCGTATCGCACTCGGCTGGGTCATCGTCGGGGGGCTCGGCTTTGCGACACTTGTGACGCTCTACATCACGCCGGTCGCCTACCTGCTGATTGCCCGCTTCGCGAAGCCGCATGCTCACGAGGAAGAACGCCTCCACGAAGAAATGGCGCATGCCTCGCGCGCCCCGGCACCAAAGGCGGGCCGACTGCAAGCGGCGGAGTAAAGCCGCCCGCTGCCCTGGCGGGCAAAGGCTGCGACTTATAGTTTATGAAAACTTGTAGGATTGGATGAATTTACTCTGAACTTTAGATGTTTTTTAAGCATGGGCAGCAATCATTCCAACTGAAGCCGATAGGTCCTCCAGCGTTTTCAGAGGACCGCCTTGGTGCCTCGTTCAGGCGCTCCCGGACAATGATCGTTCGCGGTACGGTTCGCTTGTATCAGTGTATTGTTGTGTTCGGAGTACAGTACCTTGAGCATTTATCGGCGCACTTCGGTGGATGCCGCGCTATATGTTTTGCGTGACATCGGTCGCGATATGACCAAGACCCAGAGGCAGGTCTCTACTGGCCTCAGAGTGGAAAAAGCATCCGACAATGGCGCCTACTGGGCGATAAGTTCGACGTTGAAAACCGATCAGAAAGCCCAGTCGGCCATTGGCGATGCCCTTGGCCTCGCGGCTGCCACCATGGGCACAGCTTACAACGCGGTCGACAGCGCGATCGATCTCGTCAGCGAGATCAAGGCGAAGCTGGTCGCAGCGACCGAGTCCGGCGTCGACAAGGACAAGATCAACACTGACATCACCCAGCTGAAAGATCAGCTGCGATCGGTTGCGCAGTCGGCAGAGTTCAATGGCGACAACTGGGTTGCGATCGACGATTCTGCCGATCCATCAAAGCCGAGGCAGATCCCGTCTTCCTTCATCCGCTATCCCGACGGAACGGTGAAGGTCGACATGCTAAGCTACGAGGCCGATCTAGCGCCGGTGGGTGCGACTACATCTCAGGATGCGCGCTACCTGATCGATGACCGCACGACTGGTTCCGGCGAATATGGCGCTCTGACCTCTCAGTATTTTGCCACCGAGGCCGGCGCCTCGCAAAACTATGTGATGCTGAAGGGGGCCGGCAATACGGCAGGGCAAGTCGAAATTGGGGTTTCGAGCACGACGACCCAGGCGCAGGTGACGGAGATGATCACCGTCGTCGACAGGATGCTGAACCAGATGACGACAGTCGGCTCGGCCTTCGGCGCACTCGAAAAGCGCATTAGTATCCAGAGCGATTTCGCGCAGTCGCTGGACGATTCCTATTCCCGCGGCATCAGCCGCCTGATCGACGCGGACATGGAGGAGCAGTCAAGCCGGCTGCGGGCCCTGCAGACGCAGGAGCAGCTAGGTTTGCAGTCACTGAACATCGCCAATGCCAGCTACGACAAAGTTCGCCAACTCTTCCAGAACTTCTGACAGGTTGTCTTGATAAGCGACGCGTCGCCCGTGTTCCAACGGGCGACATGACTGCTCGGCCCGCCACTGTGGCTTACGATCCGCAGTAGCTGTGCATTTTTCTCAATTTCCGGTATCTGAAGCATCTGTTTCATCTTGTTGCCGCAATCCTTAATACTGGTCGCATCAACACCGAATTGGAGACAAGCCTGTCCATGATCAAGAAATTCATACTTTTGTCTGTTGCTGCAACTTACCTTAGTGCCTGCACCACCACCGACCCCTATACCGGCGAGCAGAAAATGTCGAACACCTCAGGTGGGGCGCTGCTGGGTGCAGGCGTTGGCGCGCTTGCCGGCTTGGCTGTCGGCGGCTCGCCGGTTGGACGTCGCAATGCTGCGCTGATCGGCGCCGGCGTTGGCGCGCTCGCGGGTGGTGCGATCGGCAATTACATGGACCAGCAGGAATCCGAACTGCGCGCTCAGCTCCAGGGAACCGGCATCTCGGTGACCCGCCGCGGCGACAACATCATCCTGAACATGCCGTCCAACATTACGTTCGATGTTGACCAGGATGCCGTGAAGGCTGGTTTCTATCCGACGCTGAATTCTGTCGCGATCGTCCTGCGCAAGTTCAACCGCACCCTTATCGACGTGAACGGTCATACCGACTCCACCGGCAGCCTGCAGCACAACCAGGATCTGTCACAGCGCCGCGCCATGTCGGTTGCCGACTATCTCGGCACGCAGGGCATCGATCCGCGCCGTGTTTCTGCCGTCGGTTTCGGTCCGTCGCAGCCGATTGCTTCCAACGCTACGGAAGCTGGTCGCGCGCAGAACCGCCGCGTTGAAATCCAGATCGCGCCTGTCACCCAGAGCTGATCCACATTTTCAGTCAAGAAAAACGGCCGGGTCAACGCCCGGCCGTTTTCGTTATCGATGCATCGTCGCACCCTTGGTGATCTTGTCGACGATCTTCTTTTCGGCCCTGATGGCTATGCCGACAACCTTGGCATCGTCAGGTGCATATTCGGCAAAGACGGCCCGGTTGGCGGCGTCGTGGCCGGTTGCGAACATCTCTTCGATGAACAGCGATGAGGTCACGCCGCGCTCCAGGGAGCGGCGGTGGATTGCCGACATCGTTTCGTCCTCGGCCGACAGTACGATAATCGGCTGGATGGACAGCGGATTGTAGAGATTGCCAGCGCGATCCTTGTACGATTCACCGATGATCTCGGGGCTCTGCCCGGCAATTCCGCTCATCAGGAAAGCGGTGACGTTCAGCTTCTGCCAGGATGCAAGATTGTTTCGCAGGACGATCGCAATTTTGGTATCAAACATTCCAGTCTCTTTCATGCGGGTTCGAAAGTCGCGTTGGACCAGGATGTAAACAGTCATGCCTTCGAGGGTCTTGAACGTTTGTGCACGCAGCCCGGCACAGACGGGATCGTAATTGCGCCGGGCTTTCCCGGCATCGAGCGGATGGAAGCGCAGTTTTCTGGCAAGGCGTTCGAGCCGCATCGCCACGATACTTATGCTCTCGGCGTCACGATAAAGGGTGTGCAGACTTTCTCCTATCGCGGTGAGCGGCGCTTCAGCATGCCGGGGCAAGTGCTCGTGCTCCATCCGGATGAAGAGCATGATGGTGGAGCTGGCACCGATGACGTGCTCCAATATCGCATGCTTTATCTTGAGCCGGCGCTACTGCTCGAATGCCTGGCTGCTGAGAGGATCGGACTGCCTTTCGTCGACGACCCTGTCATCTGGGATCCCATCCTGGCAGGCACGCTGCTCGCAGCGCTTGGCGAGCTGGATCGCGAGCTCGACGAGTTGTTCGTCGACGACTTCGTTTCGCGCGTTGCAGGCGGACTTGCAAGGCTTGCGAAGACCCCGCAGCGTCCGCTCGGCAATTTGGCGTGGCAGCGCGCAAGATTGGCGCGCGACTATCTCGAAGCGCACGCCACGGAAGCTGTGCGATCCGGCGAGTTGGAGACCGTCACCGGCCTCGACCGCTTTTCCCTCGCGCGGCATTTCCGGGCCGCATTTGCAACAAGTCCGCATCGCTATCTGCTCATGCGGCGGCTGCAGCAGGCGCGTACCTTGATCGGCGCAGGCGACGGGCTTTCGGATGTGGCGGCTGCCACGGGCTTTGCAGACCAAAGCCATCTGACCCGCCATTTCAAGAAAGCCTATGGCTTGACGCCCGGCCAATGGGCGAGCCTTAAACGGGCTTCTCCGCAAGGCCGGATCGGCGCGCGATAAAGCGAGCCAGCATTGGGCCAGTAAACAGGATCAGCAAGAAGCGGCCGGTTTGCATAGCCATCACGAAGGGCACGTCCACGTCGCTCGACGCAGCGATGATCGCCACGGAATCCGCGCCGCCGGGGCTAGTGGCAAGATAGGCCGTGAGCGGATCGACGCCCGCGAATTTGTGCAGTGCAAGGGCCATGCAGCCACAGATCGACATCAGCAGCAGGATTGAGGCGGTCACGCGGGGCAGGGCACGAGCGGCGTGCATGACGATGCCACGGGTGAAACGCAGCCCGATGTTCCAGCCGATCAGCGCATAGCTGATTGCCAGAAGCCATAGCGGAAGCTCGATAGTGAGCAGACCGAAGCCCTGGAGCAGCGAGCCGACCACCAGCGGCACAGTGATCGTGCCGCCTTGAATGCGAAAGCGCACAGCAATGTAGGCGGACAAGCATGTGAGGGCGACAGTGGCGGCCAGCGCCGGCCAGTCGACCGGGGGGAAGAGAATGAATGCCGGCGGCTCGCCACCATCTGCGGCAACCCAGAGGCGGGAGACGACCGAGGCTGCCACAGCGACGAAGACCACACGGAGATATTGCATGAACGCGACGAGACGGGCGTCGGCGCCATAGGCTTCGGACATGATGACCATTGCGGAGGCTGCCCCTGGCGAGGAACCCCAGACCGCCGTCGTTCCCGGCAAGACCTGCCAGCGCGTCAGCAGCCAGCCAAGACCGGCCGCGGCGACGATGACGGAGAAGATCATCGCGAGAAAGAGTGGCGCATCGGTCGCCATCGTCTTCAGGATATCGACGGTGATGGCGCGCGCCATCAGAAAGCCGACGAGCGCTTGCCCGAAGAGGAGCGGCCAGCGCGGGACGCGAAGCGATCCGGGGCCGATGGATAGGGCAAGGATAATTGCCGCCACCATCGGGCCGATAAGAAGCGAGGCTGGTAGCCCGAGCATTTCAAGCCCGACCACAAGCAGGGTCGAGATGCTGAGCAGGAGAATCCATCGCGGCAGGCTGGCGTATCGAAAGAAACGGCTGGCGTCGTACAACGGCATGATTCCCATGCATATCTTGCCAATGCTGGAACCGCGATCAGTCGAAGCAGGGAGCCGCACTGGTGGCAAAAGAGGCCGGCCGGAGACCGGAGGATATGCGTCGATATAGGCGTCAGCCGGGGAAGCGGTCAATTGCGAATTCCTGCCGGTTTCGCAGTGTCAGAGGCTGACGCGCTCCGCCAGGAAGTCGAGCAGCGCCCGCACGCGAGCCGGCAACGGGCCGCCCTGGCCAATGTAGACGGCGTAGAATTCCTCGATGTCGCCGGGGTTCATGTCTTCGAGAACCGGGACCAGCCGCCCGGCCTCGAGATCGGCGCGAACGGTGAAGGTGGCGAGGCGGACAAGCCCCGCACCTGATAGCGCCATATATCGCATCGCTTCGCCGTCACCCACCTGGACGCCCGGCGTAATCGGCAGCGCAATGGTCTCGCCACCATCGAGCAAGGGCCAGCCCTGAACGCTGCGCGTATAGGAAAAGCCGACGCGGCGATGACGCTTCAGGTCGGCGATGGTCTTTGGTTCGCCTTCGCGCTTCAAATAATCCGGCGATGCCACGATCAGCTTGCGGGTGAAGCCAAGCTTGCGCGCAATGAGACTGGAGCTCTTCAGCGGTCCGGCGCGGATCGCGACATCGGCTCGATCCTCGACGAGATCGACGATGGCGTCGGTATGCGAGATGTCGAGCGTGACGGCGGGATTGAGCGCCAGAAATTCGGAAACCAGCGGCGCAAGAATATGGTGGCCGAAGGAGGCGCTGGTGTTGATGCGGATGGGGCCCGTGGCTTGTTCGCCTGATGATGCGTAGCGTTCGGCCTCCGCTATGTCTGCAAGAATGGAAACGCTGCGCTCGTAAAAGGCGGAGCCTTCCGGCGTCAAATGCAGTTTGCGGGTCGAACGGTTGACGAGGCGAGCGCCAAGGCGGGCCTCGAGTCTTGCCACAAGCTTGCTTACAGCGGACGGTGTCATGCGGCAGGCGCGGGCAGCGGCCGTGAAGCCGCCGAGTTCGACAGCGCGCACGAAGACTTCCATTTCGCCGGAGCGATTGATGTCTTGCCTGCTCATGATGACTTCAATTCATGGATGGTTTTCCTTCCGGCAATCTATATCACCGTAGATTCAGTGTCTATCTCTTCTGAAGTCCACAACAGGAGACCGACCATGGAATATAGAAATCTCGGCGCATCGGGCCTCAGGGTGCCGGTTTTGAGCTTTGGCGCGGGAACATTCGGAGGCTCGGGTCCGCTCTTCGGTGCATGGGGCAATACGGACGCAGCCGAAGCCCGGCGCCTGATCGACATTTCGCTGGAGGCGGGCGTCAACCTCTTCGATACGGCAGATGTCTATTCGGGCGGTGCCTCCGAAGAGGTCCTTGGCCAAGCGATCGCCGGCCGGCGCGATGCAGTACTGGTCTCAACCAAGATCGCGTTGCCGATGGGCGATGGACCTGCTGAGTGGGGAACGTCGCGCTCGCGCCTCATCCGCTCGACAGACGAGGCATTGAAACGGCTTGGGACCGACTATATCGATCTGCTGCAGCTTCATGCATTCGATGCCTCGACACCCATCGAGGAAGTGCTCGCAACACTGGATGGGCTGATCGCTGCGGGAAAAATCCGCTATGTTGGCGTCTCCAATTTCGCGGGATGGCAGCTGATGAAGTCACTCGGGATTTCGGAGCGGCATGGCTATCCGCGCTATGTTGCGCATCAGGTCTACTATTCTCTTGCCGGCCGCGACTACGAATGGGAACTGATGCCACTGGCTGCCGACCAGGGCGTCGGCGCGTTGGTCTGGAGTCCGCTTGCCTGGGGCCGTCTCACCGGGAAGATCCGGCGTGGCCAACCGTTGCCGGAGGGCAGCCGGTTGCACCAGACGGCGGACTACGGCCCGCCGGTCGATGATGAGAAGCTTTATGATATCGTCGACGTGCTGTTCGAGATTTCCGAAGAGACGGGCAAGACCGTCCCGCAGATCGCCCTCAATTGGCTGATCGGTCGTCCAACCGTTTCCAGCGTCATCATCGGCGCGCGCAACGAGGAACAATTGCGCCAGAATCTCGGTGCTGTCGGCTGGTCCTTGTCGAAGGAACAGGTGGAAAGGCTCGATAAGGCGAGTGCCGTGACCGCACCCTATCCGTACTTCCCGTACCGCAGACAGGAGGCCTTCGCGCGGCTCAATCCGCCCTTGGTCTAAGCGGCACTCGGCAGGGAACCGTTCTTCCCAATCTTGTACTGGACAGGCGCCGTCTCTTGTCTCATACCAACGTGCCTTCCGGCAGCGAAGGGGAAGGAGATCAAAGAGATGGCGCTCAAAGATGCAAAGACCGGAACACGGAACGAGGCTGGCATCGCTGCCGTTCTCGGCGTTCTGAAACAGAGCTTCGGTGAGCGCTTCCAGACCGGTCAAGCCTTTCGCGCGCAGCACGCACATACCACCACCTACATCCCGGCGCAGCTGCCAGACGGCGTGCTTTTTGCCGAGAGTACCGACGACGTGAAGGCTGCGGTGAAGATATGTGCCGAACATAAGGTGCCGGTCATCGGCTTTGGCACCGGTTCGTCGCTGGAGGGGCAAGTCAACGCGCCCAACGGCGGTATATCGATCGATTTCAGCCGAATGAACCGGATTCTTGAAGTCAATGCTGAGGATCTCGACTGTACCGTCGAGCCCGGCGTGACGCGGGAGGAACTGAACACCTATCTCCGCGATACCGGTCTGTTCTTCCCGATCGATCCCGGGGCCAATGCCTCGATCGGCGGCATGACCTCGACACGCGCTTCGGGAACGAATGCCGTGCGTTACGGCACGATGAAGGACAATGTGCTTGCAGTAACCGCGGTCACCGCGAACGGAGAGGAAATCCGCACCGCGCGACGCGCACGCAAGTCGTCCGCCGGCTACGATATGACCCGGCTCTTTGTCGGCGCAGAAGGCACGCTGGGCATTTTGACCTCCGTAACGCTGCGGCTGCAGGGTGTTCCGCAGAAGATCGGCGGCGGCGTCTGCGCGTTTCCAACCGTTCGCGCTGCCTGCGATGCTGTCATCATGACCATCCAGATGGGCATTCCGGTTGCCCGTATCGAACTTCTCGATGCGCTGCAAATTCGCGCGTGCAATGCCTATTCAAAGCTCAGTTACGAGGAAAAACCGACGCTCTTTCTCGAGTTTCACGGTTCGGACGAAACCGTTGCCCTGCAATCGGAGCAGTTTGCCGAGATCGCCTCCGAATGCGGCGGCGGTGAGTTCTCTTGGACAGTCAACGCCGAGGAGCGCCGTAAGCTTTGGAAGGCACGGCACGATGCCTACTGGGCGTCGCGAGCGCTGGCGCCTGAAATGGCCGCGCTCTCAACGGACGTCTGCGTGCCGATTTCGCGTCTTGCCGATTGCATCGGCGAAACGCAGGCCGATATCGAGGAACATGGTTTGCTGGCGATGATCGTCGGGCATGCCGGCGATGGGAACTTCCATGTGCTTCTGTTGTTCGACGACAAGACGGAGGAGGGCATTGCTGTCGCTGAAGCCTTTGTCGGCCGGCTTAACGCTCGCGCTCTGGCAATGGATGGCACCTGCACTGGTGAGCATGGTATCGGTCAGGGTAAGATGGCATTTCTCGAAGAGGAGCTCGGTGGTACGGTCGAACTCATGCGGCAGGTCAAGAAGGCGCTCGATCCGGATGATATCTTCAATCCCGGCAAGATATTCCACCGCGGCTAAAACGGGAATTCCGTTGCATGGTGGGATGGCCAAGATTGACGCAGCGGAAGATTGACTGGCGATGAGGCGAATTCATCTCCAAATCAAGTAAATAGAGCATGATGTTGCCCGAAAGCTGCTTCACAGCTTTCGGTATCATGCTCTAGTGTCCGCATTGGATTCCCAAATGGAGAAATGTTGAGTTGGTAGGCCGGTTCCTCGTCTTTTTGGGCGGAGTGATTGTCGTGGCGCTGTTCGTGGCGCTGCTGGCACCGCTGTTTATCGACTGGACCGACTTCCGAAAGAATTTCGAGGATCAGGCAAGCCGCATTATCGGCAAGAAGGTCGTGGTCCATGGTGCGGTGGATGCGCGCCTGCTGCCGTTTCCGTCGGTGACGCTGCATGACGTGCGCGTCGGGCAGGAATTCGACGGATCGCCGATCGTGCAGATCGAGCAGTTCTCGATGGACGCTGAACTTGCGCCGTTCCTGTCGGGCGAAGCGCTGATCTTCGACATGCGCGTGGTCAACCCGAAGGTGAAGCTGAGGTTGCTGAAGGACGGCACGCTCGACTGGACGCGCGGCAGTCAACCTGAAATTCCGGCCAAGACGGTTGTTCTCGAGAATGTTCACGTCAGTGGTGGCGATCTTCAGTTCATTGACGATCAATCGGGGCGCTCGCGGCACGTTACGGGTCTGAACGCCGAGATGTCGGCCAAATCGCTTGCCGGTCCGTGGCGGATCGAGGGTGATGCAGCTCTGGACGGCGAGCATGGCAACTTCACGATCGCCAGCAATCAGCCGGATGAGAACGGAGTCCTGCGGATGCGCACGCGGCTGCAGCCTGATAAGCACCCCGTGACGGTCGATCTCGATGGTGAACTCAAGCTCGTAGATCGCAGACCGAACTATCAGGGAACGATTTCTGCGTCGATCGAGAGCCGGAATGGCAAGAAGACCGACAAGGTCGATGTTCCTCCACGGTTGAAAGGGAAGTTCGAGCTCACCAACGAAAGCGTTCGGATACCGGAATATCGCTTGGAGGTCGGGCCTACGGACGATCCCTATGTCGTTACCGGAGAGGCGACGCTCGACACCGGAAGCAAGCCGCAATTCCTGCTGATTGCGAATGGCCAGCAGATCGATGTCAATCGTATCGGCAATCAGGGGGCAAACGGCAAGACGAACCGTGACCCCAGTCTTTCGGCCCGGCAGCGACTGAACGCGCTGATCCAGATCGTTTCGCAAGTCCCTGTGCCGCAGGTTCCGGGGAAGGCGAGCATCCGGTTGCCGGCGATCGTCGCCGGAGACACGACGATCCGCGACATTCAGCTTGATGTCGAACCCGCCGGCAAGGGCTGGACGATCGCCAATGTGGTCGGTACACTACCCGGTCGCACGCAAGTGGAGGGCCAAGGCAATCTTAATTTGCAGGGGCAAGCATCCTTCGTGGGGCAGCTCACCGTGGCATCCAGCCAGCCCACTGGCCTTGCGGCGTGGCTTGCCGGCTCTGTCGATCCTGCAATCCGGCAACTGCGACAGGCGGGTTTTTCCGCCGATGTCAATCTCACGCACGACCGGCAGACGTTCGACAATCTGGAAATTGCCGTGGGGCAGGCGACGCTCAAGGGCAGGCTGGACCGGCAGGCGGTGGCCAATCAGGCTCCGACCCTGGACGTGGCGCTTGCAGGCGATACGCTCGATCTGGATGCGCTGCGCGCGCTGACAGGATTGTTCACCGGTCAGGATGCCGGCGACAACGTGCTTGATCACAAAATCAACGCGCGGCTCAAGGCCGACAAATTTACGGCCTTTGGTGTCGAAGCGGCCGACGTCGAAACGAGCTTCGCAATTGCCGACGGCGCTCTGGCCGTCGAGAATCTTTCCGTCAAGAATCTGGCGGGTGCCGAGGTGACCGCGACGGGTCGCGCCGAGGGCTCCTTGCTGGACTACAAGGGGTCCGGGGAAATCACCTTCAAATCGGCCGATCCGGGCTCGTTCTTCACCATGCTCAAGCAGCATCTGCCGCAGCATCCGGTCATGGACAGGCTCGTACGCAACGCTGCCTGGTACACCAATACCGCCCTGCGCGGAGCGTTGACGCTTGGAGGAGACGAGGGCGACGGTCTGACCCTGACGCTGGCCGGCGTGAGCAACGGCAGCCGTGTCAACCTCGACTATCGCATGTCGGATCTTCTGGCGCTGACGGGCAAGGGTACGACAAGCCTGGAGGCGACGCTCGAAAACAGCGTCACGTCGATCCTGTTTGGGCAGGCCGGCCTCGATCCCTTGCCGGTCGATGCGGACGCGAACGGCCGTCTGACACTCAAGGTGCAGGCTGAAGGCACGGATCCCGCGGATGCGCAGCTGACGTTTGCCACCGACCGTACCTCGTTCACCGCTGGCGGCAAGGTGGATGTTCGTCCGCAGGCCTTCATGAACGGGCAGCTTGCAGTATCGCTGGAGAGTGCGGACCTTGATCCGTATCTTGTCATGAACGGCATCGCAGTGCCGCAGATGGGTACGGGCTTGCCGTTCAAACTGACGACGAACGCGACCATCGATGGAAACAGGATTGCCTTTGCGAATATCGCAGGACATGCCGCCGACAACGAGTTCAACGGCGCGCTGACCGTCGATCGCAAAGCGGAGAAGACAGCGGCGACGGGCGAGCTGGCACTTTCCAACGCCGATGCCGCGTGGCTCGGAGAAGCGGTCTACGGGCCAATGACGGATGCGGCGACAGGCGACCTGTCGGGCGCGGCGTTGGGCTTGCCAGTCTTCAAGGACATGGACGTCAACCTCAAGCTTTCGGCCAAGCAATTCTGGCCTGGCTGGTCGGGTCCGATTTCGGATTTCACCTCTAATGTGGCCTACAAAGGCGACGAACTCGAGCTGAACGACATCAAGGGCGGCTGGGATGGCGGTAGCCTGAACGGCAATCTGCTCTTTACCAACGCCGATGGTACGGGCTTCTTCCAGACAAAGCTTACTTTGGCGGACGCGGACCTCGCCGGGGTCGTATGGCCGCGCGATGGAGCTCCCGTCGCAAACGGCAAGTTCGGGCTGGCACTCTCTCTGGAAGCTTCCGGGAAGTCGATGAAGGATATCGCCGGTTCGTTGAATGGCTCCGGTGAGGTGAAGCTCGGTGATATCAGCGTACGTGGGCTCAATCTTGGCATGCTGGCGCCGTTGCTGGCCGCTACTGATCCGATGCAGGATCAGTTGAATGCCGGCAAAGTCCACCCGATCGTCGAGACCTTGCTCAATAACGGCGAAGCGAAGCTGCCGCCGACCGCCATTCCATTCAACGTGACGGACGGGGTTCTGCGCTTTCAGAACGTCAGCGTGACGACCGATCAGGCGAAGGTTGTTGGCAACGGCCAGATCGACCTGCCACAGCAGCGCATCAATGCGTCGCTCAAAATTGCGCTGAATCCGGGCAGCGAGGTGCTTCCCGGCGCGGAGCCTGCGGTACGCCTCGACTTCTCGGGGCTGCTTGCGTCGCCTGGGCGTACCATGGACGTTACCGATATCACCGGTTTCCTGTCGCTGCGCGCCTTCGAGCGCGAGCGCCGGCGCGTCGAGCGTCTGCAGTCGAATGTGCTGGAAAAGCAGCGACTGCGTCGCGAAGTCGCTCTCTACAAGTTCAATGGTGCGGAACGCCAGAAGGCTGTGGCATTCGAAGCAGAGCAGCAAGCTGAAGAACAGCGTCTGAGAGCTTTGGCCGCGCAGGCCGAGCGCGAGAAACAAGCAGCCGAAGCGAAGGCAAAGGCTGAGGCAGAAGCCAAGGCGAAAGCCGATGCTGAAGCACGCGCCAGGGCGGCGCAAGAGAAGGCTGCCGCGGATGCCGCGCGGCGTGCGCAGGAGCAGCTTGCGATACCGCCCGAAAACTCTCTCAATTTCAAAACGATACCTGGGCTGCCGGGTGTGCAGATGCCGCAGTAATCACGTCTGATACATCGTGGGCTTTGCCATCACAGAAATTCTGCCACCCGTCACTGCCGGTGGTTTATCGTCTGCAATGCATCGACCTGCCGGTTGCAAAGCCTAACCGACATTCTCGGATTTCAGCCAGTTAAGGACATAGACGCGCAGCGCTGACGAGAGGTTGCTCTCCGGCTGCCGCTGATCATCGATATCAGAAATCAGGGCTGCGAGCGGAATTGCGCGCGCCTTGGCGATTGTGTTCAGCTCAAGCCAGAATTCGTCTTCCAGGGAGAAGCTGGTGCGGTGTCCGTGCAGGGTCGCTGAGTGCTTGCGGATCATCGCAAGGCTTCAGAATTCGATTCAAGTTGCCGAGAATGTGATTCCAGAAAACCGTCCAACTGATTGATCTCTGAATCTTTTCCGTTTCTCCGGGCGCTCATTTGTCGTCTTCGGGTTTCTCGATCCGGCCTAGTCGATGAGAGCGTTCGGCTTTCTCGTTGAGCGCCTTCGTGAGCTGCTTTTCAGCCTTGGTGCGGCCGAAGGAGATGCGGTTTTGCTCCGCCTGCTTCTCCTTGTCGGCGCGGGCCTGTTTCTTTTTGAACTGACGGAGATTGACGACTTCGGCGGTCACGGCTGGCCTCGATCGGAATTGAAAAAGGGAAGCAGTTGCTTCCCTTTGTTTTACTGCTTCTTTCGGAAGGCGTCGAGCGAGACGACCGAACCAGGCTTCTTTTCCTCGCCGTCCGCTTTGGCGGCGGGCGTTTCCTCCGACTTGTCGGATGCCACCGGATAAGCGGTGATTTCGGCAGCCGGAAGCTCTTCGCTGTCGGCGAGAGGCACATCGAATTCCAGTTCGAAGTTCACGGACGGGTCGTAGAAGCCGCGGATGGCGTTGAACGGAATGAACAGTTTTTCCGGTACATCCGAGAAGGAAAGGCCGATCTCGAAGCTCGTCTCTGTGACCTTCAGCTCCCAGAACTGGTGCTGGATGACGATGGTCATCTGCTCCGGATACTTCGCCTTCAGATGCTGCGAAATGCGAACACCTGGCGCACCAGTGAGAAAGGTGATGAAGAAATGATGCTCACCCGGCAGGCGGCCCGTCGCGGCAACTTCAGACAAAACCTTGCGGATGACGCCGCGCAGTGCGTCCTGTGCCAGAATGTCGTAACGGATGTGATCCTGCCCCATGCTTTCCTGTCTTTCTTTTGGTTCGGACTCGTTTCCCAAGGCTGTATGGCATGCCAAGACGCCGTGGAAAAGGCCTGAGCCGAGTCATGCTTGACCAAACCATACATGATTTGCGCACAAGGGAGAAGGTGAAGGCTTCTGTTGCCAGGTGCCTTCGGACCCCGCCTAGAGGTGCGAACCACTAGGGCTTTATTTGAAGTGTCACACCGCGATTAAGCAGCGAGACGAGCTTCCGCATAGTTGTCGTTTGCAACTACAATTTTAGCCCGATAACGGCGGTACAATGCCGAGCAAAAAGACGATCTTTACACCCTTGTCGATCCTGTTTCGCCCCCATCAAAAGCCGGCCATCGATTTGGCAGCCCGCCGGTTTTTGGTGGAGGCGCCGGGTACCGCCCCCGGGTCCAATAGGTTTATTACACCGCTCATTTATCGCCATAGCCGGCCCGAGGACCGGCATGGCTGATATAGTGTTTTCCGCGATGGATGGGAAGAGGCCTTGTCACAAAACCGTGTCGTGGAGAGAAGCAGTTGGCAACCGTCCTAGGAGGTTGCCTTGTGCTCTTTGAAGGCACCGCGCTTCTTGAGCATGCTCACTACGCCGGTTGCCGCAGCCACGATCGCAATCAAGGAGGCGAGGGCATAGACCTGCACAGGTGGCACACTCGTGGCGCCGACGACACGGTAGATCTCGATCAGGAGAACAGCCAGCAACGCGGCGGAGACCGTGGAATAGTCCTTCGCGATCACGCGTTTCACATTGAACACCATCCCCTGGGTCGAAGCTGCAAAATTGCTGAAACGGAGAAGCCAGCGAGGAACGTCTGCACAATAGGCCCGATAGGCGTCTCCAAATTTGTCCTCAAGGAACGCTTCTTCGGCATAGACGATGCATTGGTAGATGAACAAAAAGAGCGCTATGCCTGAAATTGCGACCACCGGATTTCCATGCAACAGGAATACGCCCGCATAGATCAGCATGTTTCCGACATAGAGCGGATTGCGGCAGACGCCGAACATCCCCTCGGTCACCAGGTCGTTGGCATAGACGCGCTTCTTCAGACCACCCCGCTTGATATAAGCGTAGCCGATCACACTTGCTCGAAGTGCGAGGCCGGAAAATATGACCAGAAGCGCCATCAGGTCTTTGACACGCTCTGCCGCGACGCTTCCAGCAATTTCCGCCGGTGGCGAAGACATCAGGAACAAGGCTACGATTATGAGCGGAAACGCCTGATTGCGGTATTTGAAGAAGAAGTTCCCAATGCCGATCATGGTTGCTTTCATCTGGCGTCCCAACCTTACTTAACGGCGATGATGCCGCAGAAATTATACCAGCGGAAGAAGACCTCGACGCTGCGGAACCCGACTTCTTTCAGAAGCTGCATGTTCTCTTCCAAGCGATAGGGGATGAGCACATTCTCGAGCGCCTCGCGCTTCTGCGATATCTCGATTTCGGAGTATCCGTTGCGCCGCTTGAAGTCGTAATAATGCTGGATGAACAAGCGGTTGAAGGCCGTATCCTCGCTGGTCAGCTTCTCGACAAGCAGCAGGCACCCCTGATTGTTTAATCCTGAGAAGATCATCTTCATCAGGCGCTCGCGAAATAGGGGACGAATAAACTGCAGCGTCAGCAGCATCGTGACGACGCTGGCATTTTCCATGTGAAGGCCCTGGTGGAGATCGACGACTTTGAGATCTACCGATCGCTGCGTGTCTGCCCGCTCGATCTTCTGTCTGGCCTTTTCCAGCATGTCAGGGGCGTTGTCGATGCCGACGAAATTGACCGTTGGATCGATTACACGATCGAGAGTGAGCAATGTCGTCGCCGTCGAGCATCCGATGTCGTAGAGATTGGTCTCCGGTCTGGCGAAGTCTTGCGCCAGCTCGCAGACCATCCGCTGCATTTCCTCGTAATAGGGCACCGATCGGCTGACCATGTCATCGAAGACGTCGGCGACTTTCGCGTTGAAGGTAAAGTCGCCAATAGGCTGGTCCTGCTCGGCGAATACTTCGTCGCGCCGCTCCGTTCGCAGCTGCAACCGTACTAGGCTCTCTGTCATGATTTCCCCCAAACTCGCGTACGGTTCCCAAGGGGGTTACGGCATGAAATGCCGTCGGTTGTCGTGTTGAATCCCCGTGGAGCGCCCCCGCGCCACGCACAGGGAGACATGTGAACCTGACGTTAGCCTGAAAGCGCCTCCGTTCTGCATTGTGAGCCATGTCGTGCTCTGACGTCCTCCGCCGGTCCCCCCTCCGAGATTTGCCGGGATAATCAGCGCGCAATGATTGGTTTCGAAGAGCGAAGGGCTTAAATAGACGGGAAACGGAATCGGCGGCGAACGATGAAGCAGTATCTCGATCTCTTGAAACATGTGATGGAACACGGAACCGATCGTGGCGATCGCACCGGAACGGGCACGCGGTCCGTGTTCGGCTATCAGATGCGATTCGACCTGCATGAGGGGTTTCCGGTTCTGACCACCAAGAAACTGCATCTGCGGTCCATCATCCACGAACTCCTGTGGTTTCTGCGTGGCGAGACCAATATCGGCTATCTCAAGGACAATGGCGTCTCGATCTGGGACGAGTGGGCGGACGAAAACGGCGACCTTGGGCCGGTCTATGGCGCCCAATGGCGCTCCTGGCCGGCTCCCGGCGGCGGTCACATAGATCAGATCGCCAATCTCGTCGCGGGCATCGTCAAGAATCCGAATTCACGTCGGCATATCGTTTCCGCGTGGAACCCGGCCGAGGTTGACGACATGGCGCTGCCGCCGTGCCATTGCCTGTTCCAGTTCTACGTTGCCGACGGCAAGCTTTCCTGCCAACTCTACCAGCGCTCCGCCGACATCTTCCTCGGCGTGCCGTTCAATATTGCTTCCTACGCGCTGTTGACCATGATGGTGGCTCATGTGACCGGCCTGAAGCTCGGGGATTTCGTACATACGCTGGGTGACGCCCACCTTTATCACAATCATTTCGAGCAGGCGAAACTACAGCTTACCCGCGCGCCGAAGCCGTTGCCTTTCATGCGGATCAACCCTGATGTGAAGGACATCTTCGGTTTCAAATTCGATGATTTCGAGCTGATCGGCTACGAGGCCGATGCCAGCATCAAGGCGCCGATCGCCGTCTGATCGGAGAGCTTGATGTCTGAAATTCGCAGGACCATTGTGGTTGCCGTTTCCGACAACGGTATCATCGGGCGGGATGGCGACATGCCATGGCGGCTCTCGACCGATCTCAAGCGGTTCAAGGCTCTAACGCTGGGCAAGCCCGTGATCATGGGCCGGAAAACTTACGAGTCCATCGGCAAGCCGCTGCCGGGACGAGCGAATATCGTTATCTCCAGGCAGGCAGGGGCAATAGATCACCCCGATGTGCACATGGCCGGTTCGTTGACTGAAGCCGTCAATCTTGCCGAGGAAATTGCGCGCCAGAAAGGCGAGGGCGAAATCTGCATTATCGGTGGTGGGCAGATTTATGCGCAGGCTGTCGATCTGGCCGATCGGTTGTGCGTCACCCACGTCGAAACCTCTGTTGACGGCGACACCTCGTTTCCAGCGATTGAGCCGGCACTTTGGAAGGCGACTGAGACCATTGACGTGCCGGCAGGCGACAAGGATAGCTATCCTACGAAATTCGTTGTCTATGACCGGCGCTAACCGCTGAAAAGCAACTATTTTCCAATAAATATCGCCAAGTTCCTCATGCTGCGTTGAAAGCGGATGCGGCGATACCTATAACGGTCACGATCGCCGGTATCCGCCGCCCCCGTGGGTTGGGCGATCGGGAGTTTAACGAATAACGAGGTTTTGATGCCCTGGAGCAATCAGAATGGCGGCGGCGGCCCTTGGGGCGGCGGCGGTAACAATCAGGGACCATGGGGGCAAGGGCCCAACCGCCCGCGCGGCGGCGGTGGTAAGGGCGGCCCTCCCGATCTGGAAGACATTATCCGGCGTGGCCAGGATCAACTGCGCAACATTGTACCCGGCGGGTTCAATGGCGGCGTTCTCGTCATTGTGGCGGCGATTTTGGTGGTGTTCTGGCTCTTCCAGTGCATCTACATAGTCCAGCCGGACGAGCGCGGCGTCGAGTTGCGTTTCGGTAATCCGAAGGAAGAGATTTCCACACCGGGCCTGCATTTCCATTTGTGGCCGATGGAGACCGTCGAAATCGTCAAGGTGACGATGCAGCAGCAGAATATCGGCTCAGCATCGACGTCTTCCTCCTCGCCGAGCGGGCTGATGCTTTCCGGTGACCAGAACATCCTGAACGTCCAGTTCTCCGTCTTCTTCACGGTCAGTGATCCGAAGGCATATCTTTTCAACGTCGAGAACCCGGCTGAGACGCTGCAGCAGGTCGCCGAAAGCGCCATGCGCGAAGTCGTCGGCCGTCGTCCGGCCCAGGACGCATTTCGCGACAATCGTCAACCGATCGAGACGGAGGTCGCCAACATCGTCCAGGGAACGATGGACCGTTACAGGGCTGGTATCTCCATTGGGGCGGTGACGATCCAGGACGTGGCGCCGCCACGCGAAGTTGCTGATGCCTTCGAAGAAGTGCAGCGCGCCGACCAGGACAAGCAGCGACTGGTCGAAGAGGCCAATCAGTACGCCAACCAGAAGCTGGGTCAGGCGCGCGGTGACGCGGCCCAGATCCGCGAAGCGGCAGCAGCCTACAAGGATCGCGTCGTCAAGGAAGCCGAAGGTGAGGCTCAGCGCTTCTCGTTCATCCACGAACAATATGCGAAGGCGCCTGAGGTAACCCGGACGCGTCTCTTCCTTGAAACAATGGAGCAGGTTCTGAAGAATTCCAAGAAGGTCGTGATCGACGAGAAGCAGGGGGTCGTTCCTTACCTGCCGCTCAACGAGATCGGCAAACCGGCACAGCAGGGAGGTTGAGCCATGACATCGAACAGGCTTCCGCTCATTCTCGGCCTCCTCGCCGTCGTCTTGGTTGGGCTCTACTCCTCGATTTTCGTGGTGAACGCTCGGGAGCAGGCAATCGTTGTCCGCTTCGGTCAGATCCAGTCTGTGAAGACCGAGCCGGGCATCTACTTCAAGCTGCCGTTTGCCTTCATGGATGCCGACCGCGTCCAGATCGTTGAAAGGCAGGCGCTTCGCTTCGACCTCGACAACATTCGTGTCCAGGTTCGTGGTGGCGCGACCTTCGATGTCGACGCCTTCGTGGTCTATGACATCAGGGACGTCCGCAAGTTCCGCGAAACGGTCTCGGGCGATCGCGAGGCAGCGGAAGCTCGCCTTCGCACGCAGCTCGATTCTTCGCTTCGCCGTGTCTATGGTCTGCGCGACTTCGACGCTGCGCTGTCGGAAGAGCGTGTGGCAATGATGCTTGAGGTTCGCGACGATCTGCATCGCGACGCCGAAGATCTCGGCCTCAACATTCAGGACGTCCGCATCCGTCGTACGGATCTGACGCGTGAAGTTGCGCCGAAGACCTATGACCGCATGCGCGCTGAGCGTCTTGCCGAAGCCGAACTCCTGCGTGCGCAGGGTACGGAAGAAGGCCAGCGCCGCCGGGCTATCGCAGACAGGCAGGTGGTTGAGATCACCGCCGAGGCGCAACGCGATTCCGAAGTCTTGCGCGGCCAGGGCGACGCAGAACGGAACCGGTTGTTTGCTGATGCCTTCAGCAAGGATCCGGCATTCTTCGAGTTCTACCGCTCCATGGCCGCTTATTCGACGGCTCTGACGTCGCAGGACACGACGCTGGTGATCTCGCCAAACTCGCAGTTCTTCCGTTTCTTCAACGACGCAAGCGGCGCGCCACGAAACGCACCGCCGGCGGCGATGCCGAGCGCGCCGACGAACTGATCGGCGTATCGGGATCTGCAGAAACACAGAGGGCCGGCAGCTTTGCCGGCCCTTTTTACGTTCCAGCATGATGATGGTGAGCGCAGCGGAGAGATTGCACGGGATTTCGCGAAAAGGTGATTTCACCCTCCATCATTCCGCCTTATGCTGGTGCTCAGAGTGCGTTTTATTTGAAATGAGGATGCTTGATGGCCCCGACGACCCGCCCGACCTTCAGACGATCGCTCGCTCTCCTGGCCGGCGCCGCACTTCTGGCTAACATTGGTTTCACAGGCGCCGCCCATGCACAGGGCACGCCACCGATGAACGGTCCGGCATCCGTTGCCGATCTTGCTGAAGGGCTCCTCAATGCCGTCGTAAACATTTCGACGTCACAGAATGTCAAGGACGATGAAGGGGTTGGCCCGGCGCCGCGCGCGCCCGACGGCTCGCCTTTCCAGGAGTTCTTCAACGATTTCTTCAACAAGCAGAAGGGTAACAAGGGCGGTAACCACAACGTCAACTCGTTGGGTTCGGGCTTCGTCATCGATCCGCAAGGCTACATCGTTACCAACAACCACGTGATCGAGGGCGCCGACGACATCGAAGTCAATTTCGCCGACGGCACCAAGCTGAAGGCGAAGCTGATCGGAACCGATACGAAGACCGATCTTTCGGTGCTGAAAGTGGAGCCGAAGGCGCCGCTGACGGCTGTGAAATTCGGCGATTCCAGCGTGATGCGCATCGGCGACTGGGTCATGGCGATCGGAAATCCGTTCGGCTTCGGTGGTTCGGTGACCGTCGGCATCATTTCGGGACGCGGACGCAACATCAACGCCGGGCCTTACGACAATTTCATCCAGACAGATGCGGCCATCAACAAGGGTAATTCCGGCGGTCCGCTCTTCAACATGAAGGGCGAGGTTATCGGTATCAATACTGCGATCATTTCGCCGAGTGGCGGATCGATTGGTATCGGTTTCTCGGTGCCGTCCGAGTTGGCGGCCGGCGTCGTCGAGCAGTTGCGCGAGTTTGGCGAAACGCGCCGTGGCTGGCTCGGCGTGCGTATCCAGCCGGTTACCGATGATGTCGCGGATAGCCTGGGGCTTTCAAGCGCCAAGGGTGCGCTGGTCGCAGGTGTCATCAAGGGGGGGCCGGTCGATGACGGCTCGATCAAGGCCGGCGATGTTATCCTGAAATTCGACGGCAAGCCCGTCAACGAGATGCGCGATTTACCGCGGGTGGTGGCTGAGAGCCCGGTGGGCAAGGAAGTCGATGTCGTCGTTCTTCGCGACGGCAAGGAGCAGACCGTGAAGGTGAAGCTCGGCCGCCTCGAAGACAGCGATCAGGCTGCCTCGAACGATGCTGACTCCAACAACAAGGGTGGTGTCATCAACCCGGATCCTGATGAAAACCAGGATATGGATGAGCCCGATGACCAGCAGAGTCAGCCTATGCCGGATGGCAAGGGCAAGACGGATCAGGCGACACCCGATGCAACGAATCCCAAGAATGTCCTCGGCCTCTCGCTGTCGGAACTGAGCGCGGAGACCCGGAAGACCTTCGGTATTGCTGAAAGCGTCGACGGCGTGCTCGTCGCTGAGGTCACACCCGGTTCGCTCGCGGCGGAAAAGGGCCTGAAGCCTGGCGACGTGATCGTTGAGGTGGCGCAGGAGTTCATGCGCTCGCCTGAAGCGGTGGCTGCGAAGGTGCAGTCGCTGAAGCAGGAAGGCCGACGCAATGCGCAGATGATGATCGCGTCGGCGAATGGCGACTTGCGCTTCGTAGCCGTGCCGATGGAATAGCGAGACGAGGTCTCCGTTCATCCCTTGACTAAATCGATTGGCTGCGTCTTTCGAAGTGCCGGCGACGAGGCAATCGGCGTCAGCCGATACAACGCTCCCATTGCTGACGGGTGATCGTATAGAGAACGTGGCGCTTCAGATGCGGATGAGTGTCTGGAATGCTGGGATGGTCGAAATCGCGATCGGGTTCATGATGCAGGCCAAGCCGGTGCATGACAGCGGTGGAGCGATGGTTGTCTGTCACCGCAAAAGAAACAATTTCGCTTGGATCGAACTGGGTGAAGCCGTGGCCTAGTGCTGCTGTTCCGGCTTCTGTCGCATAGCCCTTGCCCCAATGCCGCCTTACAAGACGCCAGCCGACTTCGATGGTGCCGGCGGGAAGAAACGGTTCGAGCTTGGGTTTCCAGAGGCCGCAAAAGCCGATCGGCTCATCGGTTTCCTTCAGAGCCATCGCGTAGAACCCGAGCCCTGTCGTTGCGATACTATCGCGGATGGTGTCCAGCATAGAATCCGCTTCGGCGCGATCGCGACGGAAAGCGAAAAATTCCATCACGTCGGGATCGGAATTGATTTCGTGGAAAAGCGACCGATCCTCTTCGGTCCAATTGCGCAAAATCAGGCGATCGGTCGTTAGGATCACTGTCATGGCGTTACGAAATCGGTTTTGCGGTAGCCCTGAATATAGAGCAGAGCGCTGAGATCGCCGTGATTGATCTGTATTTTGGCTTGCGCGGCAACGGTCGGCTTGGCGTGCAGCGCGACACCGGATCCGGCGAGTTGAAGCATTCCGAGATCGTTTGCGCCGTCGCCAACGGCAAGGGCGTCGTCTGGCGAAATGCCAAGCTTGTCTGAAATGTCGTTCAGCGCGTCAACCTTGGCTTGTTTGCCGAGGATAGGTTCAGATACGGAACCGGAGAGCACACCGTTCTCTGCCAGCAGAACGTTCGCGCGGTTCTCGTTGAAGCCGAGCGTTTTTGCGATGGGGCCGGTGAAGACGGTGAAGCCGCCGGAGACCAGCGCTGTATAATGTCCCTTGGACCTCATGGTGGCGATCAGTTCCGGGCCGCCTGGAGTCAATGTGATGCGCTTGGAAATGACCTCGTCGACGACCGAGATCGGCAGGCCCTTCAAGAGTGCGACACGCTCGCGCAGTGCCGGCTCGAAGGCGATCTCACCGTTCATGGCCCGAGCGGTAATTGCGGCGACTTTTTCCTTAAGGCCCACTTCGGCGGCAAGTTCGTCGATGCATTCCTGACCGATCATGGTGGAGTCCATATCCGCGATCAGAAGTTTTTTGCGGCGCGTCGCGGCATCCTGGACGACGAGGTCGATCGCAGCGCTGCCGATGACGGTGAGAATGTCGGCTCGCGCGACGTCCGCATCTGTCCCGTCCCTCAACGCGATATCGCAGGCGATTCCGTCAGCCAGCCAGTAGAGGCCGGAAGCTTTCACCGTATCGGCTGCCTGCTCGGCAATGACTGGCGTGAGAACAGGATTTGACGGATTGGCAACAAGCGTGGCAACGAGGGCCATGATGGAAAACCTTCTGAGCGCATTGAATGCGATCCTGATAACCGGGCCGACCGCCAGCGGCAAGTCCGCGCTCGCCGTCGAATTGGCAAAAGAGCACGGCGGGGTCGTCGTCAACGCCGACAGCATGCAGGTCTACGACACGCTGCGCGTGTTGACCGCGCGGCCATCTGAAGAGGATATGCAGGGCGTGCCGCATTGCCTCTACGGTCATGTCCCGGCAGGTCAGGCCTATTCGACAGGCGCATGGCTGCGCGATGTTGCGGATCTGCTGGAACGCCTTCATGCTGACCAGCGGAGGCCGATTTTCGTTGGCGGAACCGGCCTTTATTTCAAGGCGTTGACCGGCGGGCTTTCGGATATGCCCGCAATACCGGACGACGTGCGCAACAGCCTCCGCTCGCGCCTGCAGGATGAAGGGCCCGACGAACTTTATCGACAACTGCAAGAGCGCGATCCCGCGGTCGCCAGCAGTCTTCGCCCGCAGGACGGGCAGCGGATCGTAAGGGCGCTGGAGGTTATCGAAGCGACCGGCCGATCGATTGTCGATTTCCAGACACAAGCGGGGCCGGTGATCGTCGACCCCTCGATGGCCCGCAAGATCGTCGTCGAACCGGAGCGAGCCGTCCTTCACCAGCGGATCAACGGGCGATTTGAAAAGATGCTGGAGCAGGGGGCTGCGGACGAGGTGAAGGCGCTGCTCTCGCTTTCGCTGTCCCCTGATATGCCCGTGATGAAGGCGATCGGCGTCGCGCAGATCGCGGCGATGCTGAGGGGCGAGCTCACCCGCGACGAAGTTCTGGAGCGGGGTGCGGCCGCGACGCGGCAATATGCCAAGCGGCAGATGACCTGGTTTCGCAACCAGATGGACGAAAGCTGGGAGCGCCTGCCGTAGGCCGCGCGGCGCTATTCCTTGTTATTGAGGCTACTGAGCGGTTTTTTCAGTATGCTGTCACGCAGGGACATGCCGGGTTCGCGGCGAATGCTCCCTGCGACCGCTGGATTGTCGCCTTGTCCCGGTGCCGGTTCTCGACGGACTTCGCGCCTCAAAGCTTCCAGGCGACTGTCGATGGATGTTTCCGGTGCCGCGGCAGCTAGAGGTTCGCGCGGAGAGGCCGCTCCCGGCAGCATGTCCCGGCGATAGGGTTCGATCGGGGCAAGTGGCGGTGTTGTCGGTATGCGGGCAGCCATTGGCGTCGACGGGTAGGAAGGTGGTGCGACCGGCCCGTCGAAGTCGTCATAGTCGTCCTCGTCCTCATAGGGGCCACTGGGCGGCATCGCGGCGGAATAGCTTTGCTGGAACGCCGAAATATCGGGGCCGCTGACCGCGCGCATGCGCGTCACGATCTTGCGCAAGTCTACGTTGTCAGGATCCTCGTCGCTAACCTTCACGTTGGCGCCGTTTGCCTTCGGCAAGTAACGTTCCTCGACGCGCGAGAAGCGCATTCGCATCGGAACGCTGATCGCCTCACCGAAGGCGATCGCCTCGCCGTTGCCGATCGAAGAAATGAAACTCGTCGTCGAGATCGACGAATTTGGAATAGCCGAACGAATGATTTCCTGGTCGCGATCATTGGCAAGGCGCATGGCAAACAGCGTCGAGCACTGCGACAGGATCGTCTGATCGAGTTCGCCGGGGCGCTGGGTGATGATCCCCAGCGAGACGCCGTATTTGCGGCCTTCCTTGGCGATGCGGGCGATTGCCTGCCTCGTCGGGAAGAAGCCGAGATTGGGGTCCGAAGGGATATAGCGATGCGCTTCCTCGCAGACCACAAGCATGTGGATGGCGCCCTCGCTCCACAACGCGATTTCAAACGCCATGCGGCAGAGAACCGAGGCCACGGAGTTCACGACCTCGGACGGGATGCCGGATAGTTGGAAGGTGCAGATCGGCCGACTGTCGCCAGGAATACGGAAGATTTCCGCCACCGTCTCCATGATCGTGTCGCTGATCGTGTTATTGGAGAACATAAAGTGGTAGCGTGGATCGTTGATGGCAGCGAGAACGCGCATCTTCAGCGATCTCAGCAACGGTTTCTCGCTGCGGCCTTCAAGCCTGCCGATGCGTTCGTCGATAAGAGCGAGCAGATCGGCCATGCGGTAGGGCACAGGTGTGTCCGCCGTGATCGAACTCTTCTCCGTCGTGCGCCTGACAAGAGAACTATCGCTACCGCGGAAGGCGCGCTTCGCCTCCGGCAACAAGTCTCGCAGAATATCGACCTCTTCGGGAATGGGCGCCCGACCTCTGAAGACGACCTCCGCGAACTCCTCTAGCCTCATCAACCAGAACGGCAGATCGAGCGTGTCCGTGTCGACGACGACGGAGTGCTTCGGGAAGGCAGCGGCAAACTCGTTATGCGGGTCGAGAATCAGGACGCGCAGCTTCGGGTCGGCCTCGATCGCTTTATGCAGGAGGAGTGAGACGGCGGTCGACTTGCCGACGCCGGTTGAGCCGACGATCGCGAAATGCTTCGACAGCATTGAGGGGATGTGGATCGCGGCGTCGATGCTCTCGTCCTGGGTGAGCTTACCGATGACGGCCGTCGTTCCAGTGCCAGCATCATAGATCCGCATGAGGTCGCTTGCGCGAATGCGGTGGGCGATGGCGCCGAGATAGGGGTAGCGCGAGATGCCGGTCGAGAACTGCTCGCGACCATCCTCGTCGACGCGGACTTCGCCAAGCAGTTCGGTTTCGATCTGGAAGTAGTTGTCCTCGCCTTCACCCCAGCTGTGGCTGCCGGTGTTCATGGAGTAGACAAGGGCGACCACACGGTTTCGACCGACGCTGATCGAAATCAGCCTGCCGACCGACCACAGTTCTGCCAACTCGGTGCCGCCGGCTTCTGCGACGGCGGCGATAGTGGCGCGAGAACCGCTGCACGCAACAACGCGACCGAGAAACCGGTTGCCTGGGGTCTGGTCATCGCGGCGGTCATGCTCGCCTGCCTTGCCTGACGTGTGCAAGTCCTTATTCAGCAAAGGGCTACTCCCTGCGGTAGCAAGGGAGGATATCAGCGAACGTTTAAGAAAGTCTTTTTGCGACAGGCGCGCCATTCTCGCACATGCTCGGCCGGTAAGATGCCGCTCGATTTTTTATTGCGGCATGCGTTGACGATGCGAAATTTTCTGTCTATCACTTCGCCCCATGAAAATCGCAGCAGCTCTTATCGTGGTGGGAAGGCGCATGGGCAGGATGGTGTAACCATCCGGCGATAGCCACCCATGCGCTAGATGACAGGCTCCCCAGGGGCCTTTTTTTATGCCCGAAATTCGGGCTTCCGGACCACAAAACTCAAATCCCAGCAGTCAAAACGGAAAAGAAACATGACGGGCACGGACAATCAGGCAGCAGGCAATCGGATGACGGGAGCGGAGATCGTCCTCCAGGCGCTGAAGGACAACGGCGTCGAGCATATCTTCGGCTATCCGGGTGGCGCAGTGCTGCCGATCTACGACGAGATCTTCCAGCAGGACGATATCAAGCACATTCTCGTCCGCCACGAGCAGGGCGCCGGCCATGCGGCCGAAGGCTACGCCCGCTCCACCGGCAAGGTCGGTGTCATGCTCGTTACCTCCGGTCCAGGTGCGACGAATGCCGTCACGCCGCTGCAGGACGCATTGATGGACTCGATCCCGCTCGTCTGCCTGACCGGCCAGGTTCCGACTTCGCTGATCGGCTCGGATGCCTTCCAGGAGTGCGATACGGTGGGCATCACGCGCCCCTGCACCAAGCACAACTGGCTGGTCAAGGATGTCAATGATCTGGCCGCGATCATCCACGAGGCCTTCCGTATCGCGCAGTCCGGCCGTCCGGGTCCTGTTGTCGTCGATATTCCGAAGGACGTGCAGTTTGCGACCGGCACCTATACGCCGCCGTCGGCCCATGCGATCCAGAAGAGCTACCAGCCGAAGGTTCAGGGCGATCTTCACCAGATCCAGGCGGCCGTTGAACTGATGGCGAGCGCAAAGCGCCCGGTCATTTATAGCGGCGGCGGCGTTGTCAATTCCGGCCCCGAGGCCACCAAGCTGCTGCGCGAGCTGGTCGAGCTGACGGATTTCCCGATCACCTCGACGCTCATGGGCCTCGGCGCCTATCCGGCGTCAGGCAAGAACTGGTTGAAGATGCTCGGCATGCACGGCTCCTACGAGGCGAACATGGCGATGCATGACTGCGACGTCATGGTCTGCATAGGCGCCCGCTTCGACGACCGCATCACCGGCCGCATCAATGCCTTCTCGCCGAACTCGAAGAAGATCCATATCGACATCGACCCGTCCTCGATCAACAAGAACGTTCGCGTCGATCTCGGCATCCGCGGCGATGTTGGAAGCGTTCTTGAAGACATGGTCCGCTTGTGGCGGGCTCTGCCGAAGAAGCCGGAGAAGAGCCAGACCGCCGATTGGTGGGCCGATATCGCCCGCTGGCGTGCGCGCAACTCCTTCGCCTATACCAAGAGCAACGACGTCATCATGCCGCAGTACGCGCTGGAACGCCTCTATGCGCTGACGAAGGATCGCGACACCTACATCACGACCGAAGTCGGCCAGCACCAGATGTGGGCAGCGCAATTCTACGGCTTCGAGAAGCCGAACCGTTGGATGACCTCGGGCGGCCTCGGCACCATGGGCTACGGCCTGCCGGCAGCGCTCGGCGTGCAGATCGCGCATCCCGAAAGCCTCGTCATCGACATCGCCGGCGATGCCTCGATCCAGATGTGCATTCAGGAAATGTCGACGGCGATCCAGTACGAAGCGCCGATCAAGATCTTCATCATGAACAACCAGTACATGGGCATGGTTCGCCAGTGGCAGCAGCTGCTGCATGGCAACCGTCTGTCCAACTCCTATACGGAGGCGATGCCTGACTTCGTCAAGCTCGCCGAAGCCTATGGTGCCGTTGGTCTGCGTTGCGACAAGCCTGATGATCTGGACGGCGCAATCCAGGAAATGATCGACGTGAGGAAGCCGGTCATTTTCGATTGCCGCGTCGCCAATCTCGCCAACTGCTTCCCGATGATCCCCTCGGGCAAGGCTCACAACGAGATGCTGCTGCCGGATGAAGCCACGGACGAGGCGGTCGCCAATGCGATCGACGCCAAGGGCCGGCAGCTCGTTTGATATCAAGGTAGAGGAAACCCACGATCATGAACGCACATCTTCAGCCGACGGGCTCTGCCTACTTCATCTCGCCCGAGACGGCGGCGGCCGAGAGCCATACGCTTTCGGTCCTCGTTGACAACGAGCCGGGCGTCCTTGCCCGCGTCATCGGCCTGTTCTCCGGCCGCGGCTACAACATCGAGAGCCTGACCGTCTCCGAGACAGAGCATCAGGCGCATCTGTCGCGAATTACCATCGTGACGCGTGGTACGCCGCATGTCCTCGAACAGATCAAGGCGCAGCTTGAGCGCATCGTTCCGGTTCATCGGGTGGTTGATCTGACGGTACGCGCCCGCGAACTCGGTCAGGAACGTCCGATCGAGCGCGAAGTGGCGCTTGTCAAGGTCGTCGGCACTGGCGAGACCCGCGCCGAGACGCTTCGGCTCGCGGATGCCTTCCATGCGAAGGTCGTCGACGCGACGGTCGATCACTTTATCCTGGAGATCACGGGCAAGTCCTCGAAGATCGACCAGTTCGTTTCGATCATGAAGCCGCTTGGCCTGATCGAGGTCTGCCGTACCGGTATCGCCGCGATGAACCGCGGCCAGCAGGGCATGTAAGTCGCCAGTCAGTGACACTTTAGGCCGCTGGGGATCAGACCATCTCCAGTGGCTTCTTTCTTGCCGGTGGTGGGAAGGCGGCGTCCAGCACGGCCCAATCTCCATCGGTAATGTCGAGCGAGACGGCGTCCCGGTTTTCGGCGGCGCGAGTTGCGCTCGACGTCTTCGGGATGACGATCACACCGTCGCGTTCCAGCAGGAAAGCAAGCGCCACTTGCGCTGGCGTCGCCTGATAGGCCTTGGCGATGCGGATCAGCTCCGGATGATGCAGGATGCGTCCCTGCTCAATCGGCGAATAGGCCATGATCGGGATCCGACGTTCCTGACACCAGGGTAGCAGATCGTATTCAACGCCACGCCGCGACAGGTTGTAGAGAACCTGGTTGGCGGCGACATTGCGTCCCCCGGGGACCGTCAGCAGTTCCTCCATGTCAACAGTATCGAAGTTGGAAACGCCCCAGGCGCCGATCTTGCCGGATGCCTTCAGTGCTTCGAAGGCTTCGACGGTGTCAGCGAGCGGGTGGTCGCCGCGCCAATGCAGCAGGTAGAGGTCGAGGTGGTCGGTGCCGAGGCGCGATAGGCTGCGTTCGCAGGCTTCAATCGTTCCGTTCCGGCTGGCGTTCCAGGGGTAGACCTTGCTGACGAGAAAGACCTCATCCCGTCGCCCTCGGATCGCTTCGCCGACAATCTTCTCCGCTCCACCTTCTGCATACATTTCCGCAGTATCGATCAACGTCATGCCGAGATCGAGGCCCGCGCGCAGGCTTTCTATTTCCCGCTTCGCCTCGATGGAATTCTCGCCCATGTTCCAGGTGCCCTGGCCGAGGGCGGGGACCTCTGCACCATTCGGAAAGCTCATGGTTGGGATCGCGTCATCTCGCATGGTCATCATTCCGGGTTTCGAAAGAGATTGGATGGCCCGGCAATCTTTCACCAATCCTGTCACCATGACAATGATTGCGTGGAATGGCGGATTTAGGTCAGTTATATTGACCTAAATCAATTGAGCTCGCCCAAGCAATCGCGGGCCTCTGGGGGGTCTCATGCCGCTGGATACATTCCTGGCACTCGTCCTGTTTGCCTTTACCACATCGATAACACCCGGCCCTAACAACATGATGCTCTTCGCATCGGGCGTGAATTTCGGCTTCCGCCGCACCGTTCCGCATATGTTGGGCATCGGGGCAGGATTCTTCTTGCTGCTAATCGGCGTCGGGTTCGGACTGGGCGCGCTGCTTCATGCGGTGCCAGTTGTTTACACGGCGCTGAAGTTTGCTGGTGGGGCCTACCTTGCCTGGATCGCCTGGAAGATCGCGACATCGCGTACTCTCGGTGAAGGCAAAAGCGGCGCGAAGCCGATGTCGTTCCTGTCGGCGGCGGCCTTCCAGTGGGTTAATCCGAAGGCATGGGTCATGGCGGTGACCGCAATGGCGACCTACACCATCCCCGACATCTACCTGGCGAGTGTCCTGATCGTCGGAGGCGCCTTCGCGCTTGTCAATGTGCCGAGTGTGTCGACCTGGGCCGGGTTTGGCTCCGCACTACGCGATTGGTTGTCGGATCCTGCACGGCTCAAATGGTTCAACATCACCATGGCTGTGTTGTTGGTCCTCAGCCTCTGGCCGATGCTAAAATAGCGCGATCGTCGGTTTGTTGACCATCAGCCACAGGATGCCGATAACTGCGAAAAATGCGGGAAATCCAAAAGCAAACCAGATGCGATAGAGCCGGAAATAGTCGGTGGGCAATTCCGTGCGTGACATGGCGGTCGCGCGGGCGAGGTTTCGCATACGAATCTGGATACCGACGACCGGCAACCAGAAAAGACCGGTAAAAACGTAGAGCAGCAGCGAGAGGGCGATCCAGCCCTCTGTCAGTTCCCAGCCGATCTGTCTCGCTAGCATATAGCCTGTTACCGGCTGGAAAATTGCAGCCGTCGCCGTAAACAACGTATCAGCGATGACGACGGTCCCTGCGACATGAGCGATCAGCTTCGGATCCCGTGTCCTGTGGGCGAGCACCATGAAGAAAGCGATCCCGGCGCCCGTGCCGAACAGAACTGTCGCGCCGATCACGTGTGCCAGCAGCAGCAATTGTTCGAGCATCATCTCTCATCCAGGATCGCGAGGGCGGTCAATGTCAGCACCAGCGACGGCAGCACTTTCACCAAGGGGCCAAGCGGATCGAGCCACAGAGAGGGTTCGATGATTGTGGCACCGGCAAGATAACTCAGCGAGACCAATATCATGCCCTGCATAGCTCTCCGGGCGAATGGCCGGACGAGCACGGCCGCACCGAGCATCACATCGATCAGGCAGGTGAAGACGGTAAGCGACGTGGCCGGGCCTTCCCGCAGCAGGGGGTGGAAATGCGTGACGACACGTTGAATTTCGAGGAGCGGCAGAACGCCCGACAGCAGCCAGAAGCTCGACAGTGCCGCAATCATCAGCGGCTTCAGGAGATAGAGCCTGGCAAACCAAAGATCCTGCACCCCGGCCGGGTTCGTGTGCAGCGTGTCCTGCGCCGACGCGGCCGCGATGCCTAGGTTACTGCCGGCGTTTGGCTGAACGCCTTCCGCCATGACGGCCATGGCCGTGGAACGCAAGGGTGATCGCCATCCAAGGTGACCGGCGGCATCCGCAAGGCAGGTGACAGGTCGGGCAACGATGTCCGGCAGGGAAACCACGTCTGCATGCGGCAAACCCAGCCATTGCCGGTGGAGGGTAACGAGTTTGACGAGCGTCAATTGCTCTGTCGATGCAAGATCCGCGTCAGTACACGATCCGAGCTGTCCCATGACAGCGTTGCTTACGGCCGCCGCAACGTCGTCAAGCGCGACTGTTGCAACCGGACTTGTTGCATGGACCAAGGGGATGCCGAAGGGCAGGGCCGCGAGCGCACGCAGCAGGGCCGAACCGCCATGGCTATTGCGGCCGAGGACGAGGGCAGGGCGCAGGATTGCGTAAGGCAGGCCACTTGCCGCGAGCGCTTCGTCAGCGTGACGTTTCGTCGCCAGGAATGGCAGGTCGGCAGCGGCGCCATTCGTTCGTGCTGATATCTGCACTATGAGAGGGCGCGTTTCTTGTGCAGCCGCGTACAGCGCTTGCATCGCCTTGGATTGCGTCGCCGCCAGGTCGTCGGAGAGACCGTCCTGCAGGGCGCCGGCGCAATTGACGACCGCGCCATAGCCTCCAATGACCGCACTCCAGTCTTCGGCGTGCAGCATTTTTGACAGATCGGCTGCGATCCATTTGATATCAGGGAATTTTAGATGAGCGCGCGACGGGTTGCGGCCGAGGCCAGTCACACTATGCCCGTCAGCCAGCAGGCGAGATGCTACCGCCGAGCCGATAAAGCCTGTCGCGCCGAGAATCAGGATGTTCATGGCACCGAACTTAACCGAAAAGTTGCATCTGGAAGAGGTCTTGGCGTGACACGCGCGAGAGCCTAAAGATACCCGCAGATTGGCGGAGATTATTTCGTGCACCACGACGATCACCAGCATGACCATGACCATGATCACGATAACCACTACACCGACATGCAGGCGCGAGTGAGGGCGCTGGAGACGGTCCTGACGGAGAAGGGGCTGATCGATCCGGCGGCGATCGACGCGATCGTGGAGACCTACGAGACCAAGGTCGGTCCGCGCAATGGCGCGCGCGTCGTCGCCAGAGCCTGGAGCGATCCCACTTTTGCGGACTGGCTGCGGCGCGATGCGACGGCTGCGATCGCGAGCCTCGGCTATACGGGCCGTCAGGGGGAACACATGCGCGCTGTGTTCAACACTGAGGATACGCACAATCTCGTCGTCTGCACTCTTTGCTCCTGTTACCCCTGGTCGGTGCTCGGCCTGCCGCCGGTCTGGTACAAGGCACCGGCCTATCGCTCGCGGGCGGTTATCGACCCGCGCGGCGTGCTGGCCGAGTTCGGCGTGACACTGCCTGACGGCAAGAAGATCCGCGTCTGGGATTCGACGGCAGAACTGCGATATCTCGTCATTCCTGAGCGGCCGGAAGGCACAGATGGGTGGAGCGAGGACCAGCTTGCCGATCTCGTCAGCCGTGACGCGATGATCGGAACGGGTGTTGCGACTGTGCCGGGAGATGCGTCATGAACGGTCCGCACGATCTTGGCGGTCTGATGGGGTTTGGCCCCGTCGCGCCCGAAAAGGACGAGCCGTATTTCCATGCGGAGTGGGAGAAGCGTGCGCTCGGTCTTACGCTTTCCAGCGGTGCGCTTGGCGCCTGGAATATCGATGAGAGCCGGCATGCGCGCGAGAACATTCCGCCGGCGAATTATCTTGGCGCGAGCTATTATGAGATCTGGACGCGGGCGCTGGAGGTCCTCCTGCAGCGCCACGGCTTCGTGACAGCTGACGAGATCGATGCCGGCCACAAGCAAACGGACGGAGCTGCGCCCAAGCGTGTCCTGAAGGCCGACATGGTGGCGGGTGTGCTCGCCAAGGGCGGTCCTTGCGACCGACCTGTCGCGACGCCACCCCGCTTTGCAGCCGGGGACAGGGTTCGAACCATAAATTTCAATCCGACGACACACACGCGGCTGCCCCGCTACGCTCGTTCAAAAGCCGGCGTCGTCGAGGCCGTTCAGGGCTCCTTCGTCTTTCCTGACGACAATGCGCATGGAAAGGGCGAAAATCCGCAATGGGTCTATACGGTCGTGTTCGATGGCAGCGAGATCTGGGGCGAGGGTGCGGACCCGACGCTCAGCGTTTCGATCGATGCGTGGGAGAGCTATCTTGAGTCAGTGTGAGACGCGTTCACCGCTCGCGCAATCGCCGCAACTGCCGAAGTCGTCCGATGGCGAGCCGGTTTTTCCGGAGCCTTGGGCTGCGGAAGCCTTCGCCATGACCGTGCACCTGCACGAGCGAGGCCTGTTCACCTGGAGCGAATGGGCGGAGACCCTGTCTCGGGAGTTGCACGAGCCCGGCCGCGCCGAAGACGGCGGTGACTATTTCGATTGCTGGGTGGCGGCCCTTTCGGCGATTCTCGTCAAACATGGCGTCGCTGATGCCGACATCATCCTCGATCTGCAGAAAAGCTGGCAGCGGGCGGCAGAGGCGACGCCGCACGGTAAGCCAATCGAGCTTGCCAACGATCCGCTGCGCTGACACTCAGGACGGAAACTGCCTGTAGCATTCCTCCGCCACTTTTCTCAGTACATCGCGTGAGACCTCGCCGGTCACTGCGTAGCCGAGTTCGCCGTCGATCCAATAGAAGGTTTCGACATTGCCGGACGAGGCGAACCGGAAACTGGTCGATCCGTTATTCGCGTTGCGGCCGACCAGGACTGTCAGGCGTTCGCCGGCCTGATCCTCGTACATGAACATCGCGCCCGGCCTGCCGTCGACGGGCAACAGGCGTCCCCCGACCAGCTTGAAGGCGAGCTCCTGCAGGTTCGGAACCCGGAGGTTCTGGATGGCGAGCCGCTTGCCGAGCCAGGTCGCCAAATGGGCTTCCTCGTCGGCAAAGACCTCGACGGGATGGCGGACTTCACCGGCGTAAATCAGGAAGGCGTTGCGGGCTTCGTTGGGAAGTGTTTCGAGTTCCGTCAGTTGCAAATCCGGCTTTTCAAACAGCGTCGAGCCGTAATAGCCGCTCACCGCGCCAAGACCGAAAACCACTATGACCACGGCCGCCGCCGCCAGGCGCTTCGGCCAGTTTGCAGGTTGTCTGCTGCCGGTGACAAGCGCTGCGTCACCGTCCGCGGATCTTTCATAAGGTGCAAAGAGCGATCGGATCTCGGCATTTTGCATGGACCATTCCGCCACCTTGGCGGCATCATCCGGATTGTCATTGAGCCATGCCTCGATGCGCGCGCGTGCCTGCTCGGGAAGCTGTCCGTCGGCATAGGCATGAAGATCCGCTTCGGTCACGGTCTGGTTGATCTCGTTCATTTCGGTCTCCGAAGCGTAATGACATTGTCAGCCTTCATGCGCTCTCCTATCCGTTGGCGTGCGCGTGACAGGCGCGACATAACCGTGCCGATCGGGATGTCGAGGGCGGTGGCGACCTCCTGATAGGTATAGCCTTCGACGACGACCAGCATCAGCACCGAACGACTTTGCTCCGAAAGGCTGTTCAGCGCGTCCTCCAGACGCGAATGCTCCAGCGGATCGGGGGGCGGATCCATCGACACGATGTCCTCAGAGCTGACGAGTTCCACGAACGGCGCGCGACCCGTCTGGCGGCGGCCATTGCGATAGAGGTTCGTCATGATCGTCAGCACCCAGCCGCGCAGATTCAAACCCCGCCATTGTCCGCGACGAGCCAGCACCTTCTCGACGCAGTCCTGCAGCAAATCCTCCCCATCCGCGTCGGAGCGGGTGAGGCTGCGAGAGTAGCGTCTCAACGAAGGAAGGAGGGCCAGGATCTTGCCCTCGAAGCTATCTTGCCCTGGTGTCTTCAAATCGGTTCGCTCACGGCTTGACGAGATCCCAGTTGCCGCCGACGCCGTCACCGGTGATATCGCCCATCGTCTTGTCCTTGACCCAGAAATAGAGCGGCATGCCGTCCTTGGCCCACTGCTTGGTGCCGTCCTTCCGTTCGACAATCGAGTATGCCCCCTCTGGCTTCGCGCCGCTAGCGGCCTTCAGCGGCGGCCAATTCTTGGCGCAATCGTCGTAGCAATTGGAAACGCCCATCTTGTCCTTCTTGAAAGTGTAAAGAGTCATGCCGTTGTCGCCGGCGAGAACGTCGCCCTTGCTGGATTTTACGGCCTTGACCGGCGGGGCCGCAAAAGCGGACGTCGCGGCGGCGGATGCAATGACAAAGGCGATCAGGATCTTTACGGATTTCATGGGCTCTCTCCTCACGTGTTGGGCACGCTTGATTGCGTTGCCGGACATGAGACACCTTCGACGGCGGTTTTATTCCCTTGCGATCCGCTGTTCGTCCAGATTTTTCGGGGTTGCCTATGTCAGGCGAATCCTGCCAAGTCGGCTCACGATGCAATTTGCTCCGCAACAAGATGAAGCCCTAAAGGCCGTTTCCCAATGGCTGAAGG
This sequence comes from Rhizobium sp. R711, assembly GCF_002211365.1. Classification (GTDB taxonomy): domain Bacteria; phylum Pseudomonadota; class Alphaproteobacteria; order Rhizobiales; family Rhizobiaceae; genus Rhizobium. The sequence continues at coordinate 174,958 of NZ_LOKZ01000004.1, forward strand.
AGGGGCGGACACCGCTTTTCCGCCTGTTTGGCTATGCCGGTACGGGGAAGACGACGCTTGCGCGCCATTTCGCCGAGCATGTGGACGGCGATGTGCTGTTTGCCGCTTTTACGGGAAAGGCGGCACAGGTGTTGCGATCGCGCGGTGCCAGCAATGCCAAGACGATCCACTCGCTGATCTATCGTCCGCGCGGAGAAGAAGCAGTCGAGGATGAGGAGACGGGGAAGACTTCCATCGCTCCGATGTTCACGATCAACCGTCAAAGCCCCGTTGCGAAGGCGGCGCTGATCATCGTCGACGAATGCTCAATGGTGGATGAAGCGCTCGGCAGAGACCTAATGAGCTTCGGCACGCCGATCCTCGTTTTGGGGGATCCCGGCCAGTTGCCGCCTGTCTCCGGCGGCGGTTATTTTACCAATCAGGAGCCGGACTATCTGCTGACCGACATTCACCGGCAGGCGCGAGACAATCCGATCATCAAGCTCGCCATGCAGGTTCGCGAAGGCAACGAGATCATGCATGGCGATTACGGCGCCGCGCAGGTGATTTCGAAGAACGAAGTGAACCAGTCGCTGGTCCTCGATGCCGATCAGGTGCTCGTCGGCACCAATCGAACGCGACGCCGGTACAATCAGCGCCTTCGCGAATTGAAGGGCTTTGCGGCCGAGTATCCGCAAACGGGGGACAAACTCGTCTGCCTGCGCAACGATCCGGCAAAGGGTTTGCTCAACGGTTCGCTCTGGCAGGTGATGACGTCGTCCAAGGAGACGACGAAGCCGGGTATAAACCTGTTGATCCGACCCGAAGACGACGACATGGATCGCGGCGCGGCGAAGATCAAACTGTTGAAGCAGGCTTTCGAGGATGTCGAAGGCGAGATCCCTTGGAACACGCGCAAGCGCTACGACGAGTTCGATTACGGCTATGCGCTGACGGTTCATAAAGCGCAGGGTTCGCAGTGGAACAATGTCGTTCTGTTCGACGAAAGCTGGGCCTTCCGCGATACGCGCGAGCGCTGGCTCTACACCGCGATTACGCGCGCAGCAGAGACGCTGACGATCGTACGTTAGGCCATTTGCCTAGGCGTCAGACCTGGACGACACCGAGCATGACCGCCTTGGCTATCGCTTGAAAGCGATTGTTGGCGTGAAATTTCTGGATAATGCCGGCTTCAAGTGATTGAGCCGCGTCATCTCGAAGGTCGAGCGTGCGCGCAATGCGTTGGGTCGAAAGCCCCGCCGCCATCAGCGCCAGGCACCGTAGCTCCTGATCCGTGAGGGTTGATCCGCTCTGATTGTCGTTGAGCGGCGGATCCTCGGTTGCTTCGCGATCGAGAAGCTCGCTGACCTGCTGCATCTGCCGATGCAATGTGGACATTTCCGCGCTGAGTTCGCGTTTGCGGGTCACCAGCGCATCGCGAAATAAAGCCTCGGCAGCCTCCTGCGAGTCGGCCTCCACGAGGTCAGTCATCAGGTCCTGGATCACAGCCACCGCCATGCCGGTCTCGCGGCAAGCGTTGATGACCGCCATGCGCATGACGTCGCCCGGTTCATAGACGCGCATCAGGCCGATTCGACTCGCCGAAATCAGCCCTTTTTCCTCGTAGAAATGGAGGGTTCGATGGGTGACACCGAAGGCATTGGCCATGTCGGCGATCGCTACTCTTCCGCGGGGCAAGTCGGCGGGGAGGGCCGCTGAAGGGAGGAAACGGTGCCGTGGTCGCGTTTTTGTCGCTAGGTCTGGCGTGAACCCGTGCTTGTAACCTTCTGCCATGGTCCCTCCCATTGCGCTCATTGTGCGTCTGCAAATTGCAAAAGGGTGTGGTTGAGTGGGTTCCCTCTTATCGTTTCCGGTTCGGGCATCGAAGCACCTGGCGGCGTTCGCTTCGATATCATGGGCTTACGTTACTCGTGATCGACGTAATTTGTTAGTATCAAAATTAGTGACTTTTAATTTGCAGCGCAATCTGGCTGGGACGCTGTCTTTGGCGATGGGGGTTCTCGCGAAAAATCAACGTTGGAGAAACGCTTTGCTCGCTTAAAGCGCGAAGATCGAACCGTTGTACTTCAGGCGTCGCGCCGATGGGTGAACCAGGCGCTTCATCACAGATTCACATGCATTCATGTACGAATCTCGTTGGCCCGTAGCGACTCATTGGCTTAGAAACGATCATCTTTTTGCTTCAGTGGAATCCTGTCATGCCGACCACGCTTTCCGTCAATCTCAATGCCATCGCGATGCTGCGCAACCGCCGTGACCTTCCGTGGCCGAGTGTCGAGGGGCTAGGGTGGATCGCCCTGCAATCCGGAGCGAGCGGATTGACTGTTCATCCACGGCCCGACCAAAGGCACATCCGTTTCTCGGACCTGCCCGTCATCCGTAACCTGATCGACGACGAATTCCCGAACGCCGAATTCAATATAGAGGGCTACCCGACCGATGAGTTCCTGGACCTCTGCGCTGGCGTGGCACCCGAACAGGTCACGCTGGTTCCGGACGATCCCTCGCAGGCAACCTCCGATCATGGCTGGGACTTCCGGAAGCACCGCGACTTCCTGACAGACGTCACTGCGCGGCTGAAGAAGATGGGTACGCGCGTATCACTGTTCGCCGACGGCGACGGCGACGCCGAGGCTGTGGCGATCGCCAAGGCGGTCGGCGCTGACCGGATCGAGCTTTATACAGGACCCTATGGCGGCTGCTATGACACGCCCGAACGGGCGGAGCCGATCCTGGAGGCGCTCGGCAAGACGGCGGATGCGGCGCTGGCGATCGGCTTGGGCGTCAATGCGGGACACGATCTGACAGTGGCTAATTTGCCGCCGCTCGTAAGGCGCATTCCGAAGCTCGCCGAGGTATCGATTGGACACGGATTGACGGCGGACGCGCTCGAATTCGGCATGGCGGAAACGGTGCGACGGTTCTGCCGGGCGTGCGGCCAAGATATTTAGACCGCCAGTAGCTGGAAGCCCGCTCCGGTGGTGCGAGGCGGGCTTCCTTGACCGACTCAGGCAATGAGAGCGGTCTTGTGTGCGACGAAGAAGTCCTTGAGCGTTTCGGGCTTCTTGCCGGTCAGCGTTTCGTAATCGGCTGTTACCAGATCAAAGTTGCCGGCGCGGATGTTAGCGTCGGCAGAAACCAGCATGTCTGCGACGAAGTCGGGTAGGCCGGCGCCGCGCATGCCCTGGCCGAGTTGTTCGTCCGTGACACTGACCGCCTTCAACGGCTTTCCAACCGCATCGGCCAGGACGGCGGCGATCTGGCCGGGGCTCAGGGATTCGGCTCCCGTCAGCGTATAGGTCGCGCTCTGTTTGGTGCCCGAGGCGAGGGACGCTGCGATCGCCCGCGCGCAGTCTTCGCGAGAGATGTTCGAAACCTTGCCGTCGCCGCTGCCCGTGTACCAGCTTCCGGACTGGAGATTGTGCGGCATGCCGTGGAGATAGTTGTCCATGTACCAGGCATTGCGAATGATGGTGTAAGGGATACCCGTCGCCTTGATGGCATTTTCGGTGCCGAGGTGGTCCGGTGCGAAAGTCACCAGCGATTTGTCTGGCGATGGCATCGACGTGTAGGCGATGTGCTTGACGCCCGCCTTGATGGCGGCATCCACCGCCGACTTGTGCTGCTTGAGCCTCTGACCGGGGACTGCAAGCGCGTCGGTGCTGATGATCAGCAACCGATCGACGCCCGTGAAGGCAGATTCTAGCGAGGCGGTGTCATCGAAATCCGCCTTGCGGGTGACGACACCCTTGGCGGCGAGGTCTGCGAGCTTGGCGGGATCGCGCGTCGCGGCGATGATCTTTGCAGCAGGAACCTTTTCGGTCTCGAGCAGGTGATGAATGACCCGCTGGCCGAGCTGGCCGGCGGCGCCGGTGATGAGAATGGTCTCGCTCATGTCTTTCCTTTAGGTTCGTTGAGGTCTCAAAAAGAGACTAACTATAGATTAGGAATTGACTGCGAGCTGTAAAGAAGGCAGTTTTTCCGCTCTACGTTACCAAAAAGGAACCAAGGGATGAAAGGCGCCGTCGTCAACCTGAAGAAGAAGACCTCCAGCGTTCGTCGTGACGTCGATCTCAGCAACCTTGATTTCAACAATTGCCCGGTGCGGGACATGATGCAGCAGATTGGTGGCAAGTGGTCGACGCTGATGCTCGAGGCTCTGTCTAATCGTCCGTATCGGTTCGGCGAACTGCGGCGGATGATCCCCGACATCTCGCAGCGCATGCTGACGCAGACGCTGCGGGATTTGCAACGCGACGGCTATATCGAGCGGGAGGTGTTTCCGACCAAGCCGCCGAGTGTCGAGTATCGCATGACCGATCTAGGCCACTCCCTCTACGGCACCCTGGCCTTGCTACTGAACTGGGCGGAAGAAAACCATGATTTGGTTCGCGCCGCCCGGCTCAGGTTCGATTCAGCCGGCGTCTGAGATTGGCTGCCGGCCGCGGGCTTCAGTCAAGAAAAGAAGGAACGCGAGGGCCGGGAAACAGAAGCCGATCCACGCAGTCATCGTCCAACCGCCGCTGGCGTATGCCCAGCCGCCCACCGCTGATCCGATCGCCCCGCCGGTAAAGAACGTCGCCATGTAGAGACCGTTCAGGCGGCCGCGATGTTCGGCGCTGATCGCGTAGATGGCGCGCTGACCGCAGACCAGATTGGTCGTCACGCCGAAATCAAGCAGGATCGCCGCTACCGTCAGCAATGAGAGGGCTGTCAGCGAGCCGTCCGTCGCGAATTGGCTGATCAGGAAGGCCGACATTCCAAGCAGGATCGCCAGGGTGGAGGCAGCTTTCGTCAACCCGCGGTCGGCGAGGCGTCCGGCGATTGGCGAGGCAATGGCACCTGCTGCGCCGGCCAGCGCGAACAGTGCGATGCCGTTCTGCGTCAACCCAAATTCAGGGCTCGCGAGCAGTAGGGGCGTTGTGGTCCAGAACAGGCTGAAGGCGCCGAACATGCCGGCCTGGTAAAGTGCACGTCGCTGGAGAACACGCGAATGAAGAGCAAGATCTGCCATCGAGGCGAGCAGTTTGCCGTAACTGAGCCTCGTGTGGGGAACCCGGACCGGCAGGTTGGCCCTCAGGATGACGACGAGCGCGATCATGAGAGCGGCAGTCAGGAAGTAGACCATATGCCAGGACGTTGCCTCGGCAACGAAACTGGCGAAGGGCCGCGCGAGCATGATGCCACAGAGCAGCCCGCTCATGACATTGCCGACGACACGGCCACGCGTTGCGTCCGGCGCCATGTGGGCAGCAAAGGGAACAAGGACCTGGACGGCAACCGAGGAAAGGCCGATGCATAGCGAGGCCAGAAGAAACATCGCGGGTGTCGACGAAAGGCCCGCGCCGACCAAAGCGACAGCTGAGATGGCAATGAGTGTCAGCACGAGTCGGCGATTTTCAAGCAGGTCGCCGAGCGGAACGATCAACAACAGGCCAAGCCCGTAGCCGATCTGCGTCAGGGTGACGATCAGGCCGGTTGCCGCCGGTGTGAAGCCAAGGGATGCGCTAATCGGGCCTGCAAGCGGCTGGCCGTAATAGAGATTGGCCGCGACGAGCCCGCAGGTGGCCGCGAAAAGAAATGTCATCAACGGCGAGAGCGTCTGTGGCGCGACGGTTTCCCGCGTGGTGGTCGAAAGACTCATAGTAGGCTCCGGTGGGACTATCGGATAATTGAAAGGTTGCGCGTTTAGGCAGGTCGATCTCAACCCGATTCACGTAATAAGCTTCATTGCAGTGTCGGCGACGGCGACCATGTCCTCCTTGCGTCGTCCCGTTTTGCCCACCACGCGCATTCCCTTGGTGACGCAAAGGAGCGTACGGGCGGTGGCCGCGACGTTAATCTCGGCTGCGATCGAGCCGTCGCTTTGGCCGAGGCGGAGGAGGTCGATGATCAGTTTTTCGTTGGCCATAAAGGCCGCCGCGACACGTTCGGCTGCCTCCTCGTCGAAGAGTGCAAGGTCGTTCGCGCTGCTAACGACAAGGCAGCCGCAACGGCCGGAGGCGCCATGTGACGAGAGCGCATAGTGGGCCAGGACCTCACGGATTTTCTCACGGCCGGTTCCAACCTTCGCCATGCGTGCGTCCAGCAGGCCGCGACGCACGGTGCGATATCTGTCGAAGGCTGCGAGGAATATGCCGCGCTTGTCTTTGAAAGCCTTGTAGACGCTGCCCGAGGCAAGGCCCATGGCCTCGGTGAGTTCGCTGATTGACGCGGCATGATAGCCACGCTCGGAAAACACCTGCAGCGCCTTGTCGAGCGCTACGTCGCGATCGAATTCGCGCGGTCTGCCGCGTGTCCGGGTTGAAAGGGTCGCCGTGGTCATAGCGACCTAATTAGGAAATGATCGTTTCCAAATCAAGCGAAACTTTTTCGATGCCGCAGATCAGAGATCAAGAACCCAGGTCTGCCCGTTTTCCTCCGGCCCGAACATCCGGTGTCGCTCCTCGGAGACAAGGCGGAAGCCGGCCTTCAAGTAAATGCCGCGCGCCGCGTGCAGGACATCGTTCGTCCAGAGCGTTATCTGTCGATATTTCTTTGCCCTGGCAAAGCGGATGCATTCGTCGACCAGCATTTTTCCGAGGCCAAGACCGCGCGCCGCTTTGTCGACATAGAGCAGGCGGAGCTTCGCAACACCGTCTCCACCGTTCGTGACAAGGATCGAGCCGACGTTGATGCCGCCACGCTCGGCGATCCAGCAATACTCCATCGATGGATCGAAGTTCGCCAGGAACTTGCCCGCTACCTCAGCAACAAGGCCCTCGAAGCGCATATCCCAGCCGTATTCTTCGGTATAGGCCTTGCCCTGACTCTGGACGATCCAGCCGATATCGCCGGGGCGATGGGCCCGAATGATCAGCGGAGGCGGCGCGGCCTCGGGATCCAGAAGCGCCCGAATGGCAGCCATTGCCGACACCACGCTTTGGGGCTCGCCGTCAATGAGGTTTGAGAAGCGTTCCGCTATCTGAGCGTTGGAGCGCCGGCCAAGTTCCTCGAATTGGCTGTGTCCCTTGGTGGTGACTGTGATGATTTGACTGCGCAGATCGCCGGGATCGGCCTTCGTCTCGATCAGGTCGTCTGCGCGGAAACGCTTCAGGATTCTGCTGAGATAGGCAGGGTCGAGTTGCAGATCGCGCGCAAGTGCGCCGGCGCTGACGCCCTTGCGGGAGCCGATCTCGAAGAGGACGCGCGCGTCGGTCAGCGTGAACTCGGTATCGAGATAGGCGCGGTTAAGGACCCCAAGGAAGTTCGTGTAGAAGCGATTGAACTCGCGCGCGGTGTCAATCAAGCCAGAGTCGGGCATGGACAAAATCTCCTGATAGAAGATTTTGTCCCGCTTTTATTGGACTGAGTCAACTACTTTAATCGCTCAGGCGGCGACGACCTCCTGGACCGCCTCATCACTAAGTGCGAACTCGACAGCGGCTCTCGCGTGGATCTCCGTCGTGTCGAAACCGGGTAGGGGCAGATGCTTCGGGTCGAGGATCAGGCAGATTTCCGTGCAGCCGAGAATGATGCTGTCGGCGCCCTTGGCGCGCTCGCGTTCGATAATCTGCATAAGCTTGTCACGCGAGCTGTTGAGCACTTTGCCGGCGCAGAGCTCGTTGAAGATGATGTCGTGTACGACAGTTCGGTCGCCGGCTTCAGGAACAACGATGTCGATGCCGAAGCTCTTCATACGGCTAGCATAGAAGCCGTGCTCCATCGTGTATCGCGTGGCAAGCAACAGCGGTCGTTTGCGACCGGAGGCCTTCAGCGATTTCGCGGTCTCGTCGATAATGTGGACCAGCGGCACGGAGATACGCGCGGCCACCTGGTCGGCAATGAGATGCATCGTGTTGGTGCAGATGAGTACGCAGCGCGCGCCAGCGATCTGCAGACGCAGACCTACATCGCCGAGCCGGTTTGCGGCGGCGCCCCAGTCGCCCGCCTTTTGCATAGCGACGATCTCCTCGAAATTGACCGAGTGCATCAGCAGGTCCGCCGAAGTGAGTCCGCCGAGGCGCTCGCGCACCATCTCATTGATCAAGCGATAATAGACCGCCGAGCTTTCGAAGCTCATCCCGCCAATCAATCCGATTGTCTGCATTATTGTCATGCTCCCGTCTGGAATTTCCTATTGGCGAAATCATGCATTGATCATCGCGCAAATGGTTTGCATTGTTTGTATGAAACTCTCTGATTGCGCTGTAGTTTTGCGCAAATGTCCGATACTGTGCAAAATTGTATCTCGAGATCTATGGGGGCCGATGCTGGACGATCGCGATCGACGAATCCTGGAATTGTTGCAAGCCGATGCGGGCATTTCGGTGACGGAGCTTTCCGAAAAGGTCGCGCTATCGGTCTCTGCGTGTTCTCGCCGCATCCAGCGGCTGGAGGAAACCGGCCATATCGCACGGCGGATCGTGGTGCTTGATCGAGAGAAGATGGGAGTGCCGACGACGGTATTTGCGTTGATCAAGACCGCGCACCACACCGACGAATGGATTGACGCGTTTCGCCGGGTGATCGGCAGCATTCCGGAGATCGTGGAAGCGCACCGGCTTACCGGGAACCACGACTACATTCTGAAGATCGTACTCCCGCGCGTCGAGCACTATGATGTGATCTACAAGCAGATTGTCCGCAAGATCGAACTTTTCGACGTGTCCGCGTCGATATCGATGGAATTGTTGAAAAGCGGAACATCGATACCCGTTGCCTATGCACATTGAGTGACCTCAACGTCGAATTGGACGCGCACGACAACCGCCGGAAGCAGGCGAGCTATGCTGAAACAGCGGTTGAAAGCTGCCTGCAATCAACGACATTCGCTACAGCGAAATGGCACGGAAAGGCAGGTCATGAGCGAACACCATGTTGTCGTTGCAGGCGGCGGCTTCGGCGGATTGCAGTTGGTCGACAGTCTGAAGGGAGCTGGCGTACGCATCACCCTGGTCGATCGGCGCAATCATCATCTCTTCCAACCGCTGCTGTATCAGGTAGCGACGACAATTCTTTCCACCTCCGAAATCGCCTGGCCCATCCGACACCTCTATAGCGACCGCCCGGATGTGACGACGCTGCTAGGCGAGGTGGTTGGTATCGATACCGCCATGAAGGAAGTCTCTTTACGCAGCGGAATGACGTTGCGTTATGACACGCTCGTGCTCGCCACGGGGGCAACCCACGCCTATTTCGGGCGAGATGAGTGGGAACCGGTCGCGCCCGGGTTGAAGACACTGGAGGATGCGACGACAATCCGCCGGCGTGTGTTGCTGGCTTTCGAGCGGGCCGAGACGGAAACCGATGCCGCTGTCCGCGACGCTCTCCTGACGTTCACAATCGTTGGGGCCGGTCCGACCGGTGTCGAACTTGCCGGGATTATTGCCGAACTTGCGCGCAAGACGCTGCCGCGCGAATTCCGCAATATCGATACGCGCAAGACACGTGTGGTGCTCGTCGAGGCGGGGCCGTGCGTGCTTCCGACCTTTGCCGAGGAGCTTTCCGCCTATGCCAGCAAGGCACTTCAGGAGCTCGGCGTCGATCTGCACATCGGCGAGCGCGTCGTGGAGTGCACGACAGAAGGCGTCGAGACGAGCGAGGGGTTTATCCCGAGCCGTACGATTGTCTGGGCTGCCGGTGTTCAGGCGTCGCCCGCCGCCAAGTGGCTCGATGTTGTGGCTGATAGGGCCGGGCGCGTTGTCGTCGAGAAAGATTTGACGGCTCCGGGGTATCCGGATGTTTTTGTCATCGGGGATACGGCTGCCGTTACGCAGGACGGAGGGGCACCAGTACCGGGGATCGCGCCCGCTGCCAAACAACAGGGCGCCTATGCTGCGAAGGTGATCCGGGCACGCCTTGCGGGGAAACCAGCGCCACCACCGTTCCGCTATCGCCATCAGGGCAGCCTTGCGACGATCGGGCAAAGTGCAGCCATTATCGATTTTGGCCGTATCAAGCTGAAAGGCTGGATCGCCTGGTGGATATGGGGCATTGCCCACATCTACTTCCTGATCGGGACACGGTCGCGTTTTGCGGTGGCCTGGAGTTGGCTTTGGATTTACCTCAGCGGCCAACATAGCGCGCGGCTGATCACCCAGAAGGAAACAATGCGAGACGACAATCGCGCGTAATAAAAAGGGCGGCCCGAAGGCGCAGCGGCTCGAAGCCGCCCTTTGCGTTGGTTACGCCGCCAGCGAGGCGATATCGATGACGAAGCGGTAGCGCACGTCGCTCTTCAGAACGCGTTCGTAGGCCTCGTTGACCTGCTGGATGTTGATCTTCTCGATCTCCGAGACGATGTTGTGTTCGCCGCAGAAGTCGAGCATTTCCTGAGTTTCCTTGATCGAGCCGATCATCGAGCCGGAAATGCTCTTGCGGCCCGGGATCAGCGCGAAGGCAGCGACCGGGATGGGGTTTTCCGGAGCGCCAACCACGACGAAGGCGCCGTCGACCTTGACCAGGCCGAGATAGGCATTCCAGTCGATTTCAGCGCTGACCGTGCAGATCACCAGGTCGAAAGCGCCGGCAAGCCTCTTGAAGGTTTCCTCGTCGCTGGTTGCGTAATATTCCTTGGCGCCGAGCTTCAGGCCGTCTTCCTTCTTGGAAAGGCTCTGGGAGAGGACGGTAATGTCAGCACCCATGGCAGCGCCGAGCTTGACGCCCATGTGGCCGAGACCGCCCATGCCAACGATCGCGACCTTCTTGCCGGGGCCGGCATTCCAGTGGCGAAGCGGCGAGTAGAGCGTGATGCCGGCGCAGAGCAGCGGAGCCGAAGCGTCGAGTGGAAGGTTGTCCGGAATGGACATGACGTAGCCTTCCTTGACGACGATCGAGTCGGAATAGCCGCCTTGGGTCGCCGTCTTGCCGTCGGCTTCCACGCTATTGTAGGTGCCGACGAGACCGGGCATGTACTGTTCGCGGTCAACGTCGCGGGTCGCGCAGCCGACGCAGCTGTCAACGAAGCAGCCGACGCCAACGCGGTCGCCGACTTTGAACTTGGTCACGGCCGAGCCGACAGCCGAGACGATGCCGGAGATTTCATGGCCCGGTACGATCGGGTAAACGGCATTCTTCCACTCGTTGCGGACGGTGTGGATGTCCGAATGGCAGATGCCGGCGAACTTGATGTCGATCACGACATCATCAGGATTGGGATCGCGACGCTCGAAGGTGAAGGGCGTGAGCGGCTTAGATGCATCAGTGGCGGCATAGCCTTTTGCAATAGGCATCCGGGACTTCCTTTCGGGTTGCTGGGCGGATGGCCGAAAATGCATCGGAACGTCTTCGGTGCGGTAGAGCGATCCTCCGAGCTTTTTGCACGATCCTGCAAAATTGAGGGGAAGGGCTATTCTCGGGGGCTCGAACCTATCCTAGATAGTCCACATCCCGCCGGCGCCGCAGATGAAGGTTTCTTTCGCATGACCCTGCCGTTCAATCCCTATCAGGAGATCGCTTCGATCGCCGCTCGATATGCCGGCGCCGAGGGCGAATTCCGCACTGCTATCGAGAGTTTGGGGATCAGCCGCCGACATACGCCGAGCGCGCCTTGCCATGGCAGCTATCGACCTTGCATCGCCATTGTCATCCAGGGCGCCAAGAGCCTTCGTCTCGGCACCGATGTCATCAACTACGGCGCCGGCGACTACCTTCTGACGTCGCTCGATCTGCCTGTCATCTGGCGGGTGGTCGAGGCGAGCGCGGAGGTTCCGCATATCTGTCTGACGCTTGCGATCAACAGCGAAAAGGTCCTTGAATTGCTGAGCCGGGCCGATATGCCGCGGCCGGTTATGCCGGGGAGAGGCCGTGGGATTGCAGTTAATGTCGCGACACCGGAGCTTCTGGACGCGACCGTGCGGCTCTTGCGCTTGCTCGATAGTCCGAAGGATATCGCTGCGATGGCGCCGCTGATCGAACAGGAAATCCTCTACCGCGTGCTTACAGGCCCCGATGGCGGCCGGCTTATCAACATCGCGGTCGCCGATAGTCATGGCAACCGCATCGCACGGGCCATTGCCTGGCTGCGGCAGAACTTCGCGCGCCCGCTGCGCATCGAGGACCTCGCCGAGCAGGTCAATATGAGCGTGTCGTCCTTCCATCATCATTTCAAATCCATCACGGCGATGACGCCGGTGCAGTTCCAGAAGCAGCTGCGGCTGCATGAGGCACGTCGTCTGATGCTAGTCGAGCGGCTGGATGCCGGCACGGCCGGGCATCGGGTCGGCTATCAAAGTCCTTCGCAGTTCAGTCGCGAATACAGCCGGGTCTACGGTCTGTCGCCCGTGCGAGACGTCGAGGCGGCACGCGAACCGCTTGATGGTGCGTGAGGCGCCTGTCGGCGTTGTTGGATTTGGTCGGGGCAGGAGTTGTATTGAGATTCGGCGCTGCCCTGCAGCATGAAATTTTCCCTTTGTGCCGCTTGACGCGCATAGTGGTTTGCACCATAAAGCTTGCGAACCGTACCGTACGGTACTTATCGGGAGTGAGGCCGTGTCCGTCGATAATTTGGAGCCCAGCGAGTTTTCGCCGCGCCAAAATGCCGTTCTAGAGCAAGCGTTGCAGCTGCTTGTCGATGGCGGCGAGAAGGCGCTGACGACATCGGGCGTTGCCCGTGCGGCGAACTGCTCCAAGGAAAGCCTCTACAAGTGGTTCGGTGACCGCGACGGGCTGCTATCTGCCATGATCGCCTACCAGGCGAGTAAGGTACGCACCTTCGAGCGAAATGGCGAGCGGCTGACCTCGGCGAGCCTCCACGACCACCTCGTCATCTTCTCGAAGGATCTGCTGGAAGTTCTCGCCGGCGACGTCTCACTGGCGCTCAACCGTCTTGCCATCGGTCAGTCGCATCGCGACGGCTCCAAGCTCGGCAAACTGCTTCTGGAGCGGGGTCGCCGCCAGATCGATCGCCGCGCCATGGGGCTGATCGATTCCGGCAAGCGCGCCGGGTTGCTTCGTTTCCATGATGCCGACGAGGCATATCACACGCTTTACGGCCTGATCGTTTCCGATCTGCATGTTCGCATGCTGCTCGGCGAGCCGGGCCTCAAGGATACCGCGCGTCAGGCGGAGAGGGCCGTTTCCGCCTTCCTGCGCCTGTATGGCACGGAAAAGGTTTTGGTGGAGATGCCGCTGGTCGGCTAATCCCACTTACAACAGTCACAGGACAAGCAAAGGGAAGGACATTCAAATGCGCGTCTATTACGATCGTGATGCAGATCTCAACCTCATCAAGTCGAAGAACGTCGTCATCGTCGGCTACGGTTCCCAGGGTCGCGCACACGCCCTGAACCTCAAGGACAGCGGCCATGCCAACGTGGCGATCGCTCTCAAGGCCGGTTCGGCAACCATCAAGAAGGCGGAAGCCGACGGCTTCAAGGTCATGACCGTTGCCGACGCCGCCAAGTGGGGCGACCTCATCATGATGGCGACGCCTGACGAGCTGCAGGCCGACATCTACAAGGCTGATATCGCCGGCAACATCCGTGACGGCGCTGCAATCGCCTTCGCACACGGCCTCAACGTTCACTTTGGCCTGATCGAGCCGAAGGCTTCGCTCGACGTCGTCATGATCGCGCCGAAGGGCCCGGGCCACACGGTTCGCGGCGAATACCAGAAGGGCGGCGGCGTTCCTTGCCTCGTTGCCGTTCACCAGAACGCTTCGGGCAACGCTCTCGAACTCGCTCTCTCCTACGCTTGCGGCGTCGGCGGCGGCCGTTCGGGCATCATCGAAACCAACTTCCGCGAAGAGTGCGAAACCGACCTCTTCGGCGAACAGGTCGTTCTCTGCGGCGGTCTCGTCGAGCTAATCCGCGCCGGCTTCGAAACGCTGGTTGAGGCTGGCTACGCGCCTGAAATGGCCTACTTCGAGTGCCTGCACGAAGTGAAGCTCATCGTCGACCTGATCTATGAAGGCGGTATCGCCAACATGAACTACTCGATCTCGAACACGGCAGAGTGGGGCGAATACGTCACCGGTCCGCGCATCATCACCGCTGAAACCAAGGCTGAAATGAAGCGCGTCCTGCACGACATCCAGACCGGCAAGTTCACGTCCGACTGGATGCAGGAATACAAGGCAGGTGGTTCGCGCTTCAAGGGGATCCGCCGCATGAACGACAGCCACCAGATCGAAGAAGTCGGTGCCAAGCTGCGCGGCATGATGCCCTGGATTGGCAAGAACAAGCTGGTCGACAAGTCCGTCAACTAAGCGGTTTCAAACTGCTGGCTCACGAGGCCGGGGCGAAAGCTCCGGCCTTTATTTTTGCGTCCGTACCGCGAGCCACCGGGTCGGCTTTCCGTCGTAGCCCGTGCCATCACCCTCGCTGATGACGATGTTGTGCCAGCCGCCGTTGCTCAGCATTTCCGAGAGCAGTTCCGCCGAAGGGTAGTTGTAGTAGCGTCCAAAGCCGTCATGCCCTTCGGCCTCGCCCGCCTTGAAGGTGGCGTGAAAGGTGCCGCCGGGCCTCAGCGCGGTGCGGATACGTTCCAGCACATCGGGGAGGGCTGCTCGCGGGACGTGCAAGAGGCTCGCCTCGGCCCATACTCCGTCGAAGGCTTCTTCCTCATCCAAATCCTCGAAGTGCAGAACGGCGACAGGACGCTTCAGAAGGGTTTCCGCCTGCTGCGCGATCGCCGGCGATCCATCTGATGGCGTCACGTCGAAGCCCTTCGATAGCATGTAGGCGCTGTCCTGGCCGCCGCCGCAGCCCAGATCGAGAATGGCTGCACCTGGCGGCAGCAGCGACAAAAAGGCGTCCAGCCGTCGAACCGGCAGCGTGCGTTGCCGCGCGGCATAGGTGGCCGCGTTGTCGTGGTAGAATGAAGATGTACTCTCGTTTGCCATGATCGTTCGCCCGATGACCCAAGGCCGGAGTTACACGCACAAAGTCGCCGCCTTTGAGGCGGCGCTCATCCCGTCGACATAAAAACAGAGCTAGATGGAACGGCGCCCGCTGACGGCGTGGTACAGCCAGAGAACGACGACGGCACCGATGACGGCGACAACGAGGCTGTAGATATTGAAGCCCGTTATGCCGGATGCGCCGAAGAAGCTGAAGATGACGCCGCCGACGATCGCTCCGACGATCCCGAGGACGATGTCCATCAACATGCCCGCGCCCGACTTGTTGACGATCTTGCTGCCGATGAACCCGGCGATCAGTCCAAGGATAATCCAACCGATTACTGACATCTGCCATTCCCCTCCTTGATTGGTTGAATATTCAGACCATCTTCCCGTTTAAGCTAAATAGCTCGTCGGGGAATTCAAGGTTCGCGAGAACCTTATGCTTTCATTCTACAGTTGTTGTTCATGGAAATGAAGAAATCGAAAAGGAGGATGGCATGGGTATCTTCGACGACGCTGTTCCAGGCGGAAATATATCGAAGCCGATCATGATCGCACTTGGCGCGTTGCTGGTGGGGAAGCTCCTCGGCGGCGGAGGAAGCCAGACGGATCCAGCCGCTCAGCAGGCCAACCCGCAGACCGGTGACGGCGGGCTTCTCGGTGGGCTCGGGGGTCTCGGCGGCCTTCTCGGCAAGCTGACGGAAGCCGGGCAGGGCGATACGGTCGACTCCTGGGTCCAGCCTGGGCAGAACAGGCCGATCGCACCTGGCAGTCTCAATGATGCGCTGGGCTCCAAGACGATCAGCGATCTCGCACGTCAGGCGGGAATCAGTGAGCAGGAGCTACTGAACCAATTGTCGACCGTTCTGCCTGGAGTGGTCGACAAGCTGACGCCGCGCGGCCAGCTGCCGACGCAAGAGCAGATCGCGGCCCTGTTCCATTCCTGAGCTCGGCACGTTCGAGCTGCGGTCTCGGAAAAGATCTTCCCCGTTTCCCGTCGGGAAGCGGGGGTGAAGGAGTGTTTTCCCCATACCACCCCGAAACTCCTTGATTTTGCCAACGGCTGAAGCATAGCGCCTATCGGCGCAAGCCATGACCTTTGCTCCCGTCCTGCCAAAAAAACCGGGCGCCGCCCGGTTTCTAAATCTCTGAATTTACTGGTGGTCGGCTGCTCGCCGCCCCGTTGACCTCAGGCCAGGATGCGACGTGTCCAGCCGCGCTCATCGTTCGTTACGCCCTTCTGCAGGCCAACGAGCTCCTGACGCAGCTCGCTAGTCAGCTTGCCGGTCTGTCCGTCTCCGATCAGGAATTCGCCGCCCGCGTGCCGCACCAGGCCGATGCCCGCGAGTACTGCTGCGGTTCCGCAAGCGAAGGCTTCCACGAGCTTGCCACTGGCCGCATCGTTCTGCCATTCCGCGAACGAGTAGGGACGCTGCTCGACGCGCAAGCCCCTTTCTTCGGCGAGAACGATCACCGAGGCGCGCGTGATGCCCGGCAGGATCGTGCCGCCGAGAGGCGGGGTTACGACAGATCCGTCGTTCATGACGAAGAATACGTTCATCCCGCCGAGTTCTTCGACCCAGCGATGTTCCGCTGCATCAAGGAACACAACCTGGTCGCAGTCCTTCTTCGCCGCTTCGGCCTGTGCCACGAGGCTGGCGGCGTAGTTTCCGCCACATTTGGCGGCACCGGTGCCGCCGGCCGCTGCACGGGTATATTCAGTCTCGACCCACAGGGAGACCGCCTTCGCTCCACCTTTGAAGTAGGCGCCCACAGGGGAGGCAATGATACAGAAGATATACTCCTGGGCGGGGCGGACGCCGAGGAATGCCTCGTTGGCGAACATGAATGGGCGCAGGTAGAGGCTGCCGTCGCCTGATGGAATCCATTCCTTGTCGACACGGACAAGTTCTTCGACCGCCTTGAGGAAAAGCTCTGTCGGAACGGCGGGCATCGCCATCCTGGCCGCCGACTGCGCAAAACGGCGGGCGTTCTCTTCAGGCCGGAAGAGCAGAATGCGACCATCGTCCGCCCTGTAGGCTTTCATGCCCTCAAAGATTTCCTGAGCATAGTGCAGCACCGCGCTGGCAGGATCGAGTTCCAAAGGCCGTCTGGGCGTAACCTTTGCATCGTGCCAGCCGTGCTCGGGAGTCCACCGTGCCAGAACCATGTGATCCGTGAAGACCTTTCCAAAGCCGGGCGACTCCAGGGCCTGAGTTCGATCGGCCTCCGAGACCGGCGACGTGTGGAATTCGATCTTGATTTCAGGAGTGTTCAACGACGCGGGCATTACTGGCACCTTCATAGCATGTTGGATAGTGGCGGCGACACTACCGCCACAGAGTGGGTCTTGAAAAGATCGATTTCGGCCGGTTCTTCCTGAAATTCTCACGGTAGCAAACAAATAGGTCAGCAATGTTGACTTATCTTTTGTTGCGTGGTTCTGTCGCGTAAACACGAAAAATTACGAGGAAATGCCCATGTTGAATTGGGAAAGCATATACGCGACGCGTTCTTCACGTATGCGCGCATCGGAGATTCGCGAACTCCTGAAGCTTCTTGACCGCCCTGACATCATTTCCTTTGCAGGTGGAATTCCGGATCCGGCACTTTTCCCCGATCAGGAATTCAAGGCGGCTTACGCCGATATCTTCAACAGTTCAGCCGTGAACTCGGCGCTGCAGTATTCGGTCAGCGAAGGCTACAAGCCGCTTCGTGAATGGCTGGTCAAGCAAATGGCCGCGCTCAACATTCCGTGCGAGCTTGAGAACGTCTTCGTCGTGTCCGGTTCGCAGCAGGGCTTGGACTATCTCGGCAAGCTTTTCCTGTCGCCCAATGATACGGCACTTGTCACCTGCCCGACCTATCTCGGCGCCCTCCAGGCCTTCAACGCCTACGAGCCGAGCTACGACCAGCTGACGCCGAACGGCAACCGCACGCCGGACTCCTATAAGGCGCAGGCGTCGGCTGTAGGCGGCAAGGTGAAATTCGCCTATCTCTCGGCCGATTTTGCCAACCCAACTGGCGAGACAGTCGATCAGGCGGGTCGAGAGAACGTCCTCGCCCTGGCAGAAGATCTCGATATCGCGGTCATTGAAGACGCAGCCTATCAGTCACTGCGTTACGACGGGACGCCGATCGCGCCGATCCTTGCGACCGAAATTGCCAAGAAGGGTCACATCAACGATACCCGCACGATCTATTGCGGCAGCTTCTCGAAGACGCTGGCTCCAGGTCTTCGCGTCGGCTTCATCGTTGCCAATGCTCCCGTCATCCGTAAGCTGGTGCTGATGAAGCAGGCGGCCGACCTGCACTCCTCGACGATCAATCAGATGGCGATTGCGCACGTCGCGGAACGCGGTTTTGATGCTCAGGTCGCGAAGATCAAGTCTGTCTACAGTCATCGCCGGAATGTCATGCTGGCTGCGCTTGAGAAGTACATGCCTGCCGGTACGAGCTGGACCAAGCCGGAAGGCGGCATGTTCATCTGGGTGACGCTGCCTGATGGCATGGATGGTGCCACGCTGCTCGCCAAGTCGCTTGAAACGGCCAAGGTCGCTTTCGTCCCCGGCAAGGCATTCTTCGCCGATGGCTCCGGCGAGAACACGTTCCGCGTCAGCTTCTCCTGCGCCAATGATCAGATGATCGAGGAGGGGATCAGCCGCCTTGGTGCGCTGATCGCCGGTGAAATCGGCGGCTGATTGGCCGCCGACTTTTCAGAACCAACTAACGATTCAAGTGCGGGCCGAACAATTCCAGATCGGCCTCACTCAGCCGGTCTTTTGCGGTGTTGAGCTGGTGCCAATACGGATAAAGCACAGGTGGCAGGCTGACCGCATCGAGGCGCTTGCGCTCGTCTTCGGTCAGCTTCAGCTCGGCGGCTGCCAGATTGTCCTTGAACTGGGCTTCGGTGCGGCCACCGATGATGACTGACGTGACAGCCTTGCGGCCTATCAACCAGGCAAGCGCCACCTGGGCTGCCGACACAGCACGGTCGTCGGCGATCGCCACCAGCGTTTCCACGATATTCCAGAGACGGTTTTCGTCGCGGATCGGGGGCTCGGTCCAACCTGCGAACTGACGCGAGCCTTCCGGTGCTGCCTGGTTGCGGCGATGCTTGCCGGAAAGCAGGCCGGCCGCGAGCGGGCTCCAGACGAGCACGCCGAGCCCCTGGTCGATGCTGATCGGGAGTAGCTCGTACTCGGCATCGCGCGCTTCGAGCGTGTAGTGGATCTGCTGGCTGACGAAGCGTTCGCGCTTTTCCCTCTCGCTGACGCCAAGGGCCTTCATGATATGCCAGCCTGAGAAATTCGAGCAGCCGACATAGCGGACCTTGCCCTGACGGACGAGCGTGTCTAGCGCCTCCATGGTTTCTTCGAGGGGCGTTTGGCCATCCCATTCGTGAAGCTGGTAAAGATCAATGACGTCAGTCTTCATGCGTCGCAGGCTGGCTTCGCAAGCATTGATGAGATGGTAGCGGGAGGAACCAACGTCGTTCGGTCCTTCTCCCATCGGGAAGCGGGCCTTGGTCGCGATCAGCACGCCATTCTTTCGCGGCCCGCCAATGATCTCGCCCAGGATTTCCTCGCAGACGCCCTGTGAGTAGACGTCAGCCGTATCGATGAGGTTGACGCCGGCGTCGAGGCAGATGTCGACGAGCCTGCGCGCTTCGGTGACCCCGAGATCGCCCACCATCTTCGCCCAGCCTTGGCCGCCGAACGTCATCGTGCCCATCGTCACAGTCGAAACCTTGAGGCCGGAGCGACCGAGAAGCCGGTATTCCATTTGCGTCCTCCAAAAATGCATGAGTCAAAACGTGTGGTAGAAGATAGGGGCGGGGTAGGCGGGTCAAGAGCACGATTGCACGTTAGCGTCGCGAAGCCGACTGTCACAATCATGTTATCCGCGATGGCTAAGGAACAGCTCTCCCACCATCGAGGATCCGCCATGAAGACGATCGTTTCCGCCGCCGCGCTGCTCGCAGCGAGCTTGCTTGCAATTCCGGCATCCGCCGCCAATCTCGTTCTCTACACGAGCCAGCCGAACGAAGATGCGCAGGCGACCGTCGATGGCTTCATGGCCGCCAATCCCGGCATCAAGGTGGACTGGGTACGTGATGGCACGCCGAAGATCATGGCAAAGCTGCAGGCGGAAATCGAAGCCGGCAATCCCGTTGCCGACGTCCTGCTGATTGCCGACACGGTGACGCTCGAGCGCCTGAAGGAAGCCGGCAAATTGCTTGCATACAAGTCGCCGGAAGCGGCGAGCTACGACGCTTCGCTTTATGATACTGACGGCTACTATTATTCCACGAAGCTGATCACCACCGGCATTGTTTACAACACATCGGCTGCGTTCAAGCCGACCAGTTGGAAGGATCTGACGAAGGCTGAAGCCAAGGGTCTCATGACCATGCCAAGCCCGCTGACGTCGGGCGCCGCCCTCATTCACGCGCAGACGCTGGCCGGCGTCGACGGCCTCGGCTGGGACTTCTACAAGGATCTCGCCGCCAACGGCGCGACGGCTGCCGGCGGCAACGGTGCGGTCCTTAAGTCGGTCGCTTCGGGCGAAAAGGCATTCGGCATGATCGTCGACTACATGCCGATCCGCGAAAAGGCCAAGGGCGCGCCGGTCGAGTTCGTATTCCCGACGGAAGGCGTCTCCGCAGTAACGGAGCCGGTCGGCATTCTCGCCAGCTCCAGGAATGTCGAAGCTGCAAAGAAATTCGTTGATTACGTCCTCTCTGAAAAGGGACAGGAAGGTTTCCTCAAGCTCGGCTATATCCCGGCTCGCAACGGGATGAAGCTGCCGGAGGGTTTCCCGGCACGCGACAGCATCAAAGTGCTGCCGATCAATGCCGTCCAGGCACTGAAGAACACCGATCAGGACCTCAAGACCTTCTCCGGCATTTACAGCTCGAACTGATCGTTGCTGATGCACGGATATGTTCGTTCCGGAAGCAGCCAGCCCGGCTGGCTGTTTCCTTTTGTTGTTATCATTGTCCTGATCCTGAGCGTGCTGCCGCTGGCACGGCTTGCGATGACAGGCATCGCCGCACTCTCAAATGATGGTATTGGCGCCGTGCTGAGCGATCCTGCGCTCTGGTCGGCCACCTACTACACACTTGTCACGGCCGTCTTCGGCACACTGATTTCGCTTGCGATCGGCTGCACCTTCGCGTTCCTGCTGACGCTGACGGATATCCGTGGCAAGGGCGTGCTGAGTTTCCTGTTCGTGCTGCCGATGATGATACCGCCGCAGGTGACAGCGCTGGCATGGGTGCAAATGTCCGGGCCTTCAAGCCCGCTGCTTAAGGCATTGCACATTTCGCCTCCGCTCGGATCCCCGCAGCCTCTCTACTCGGTTGGCGGCATTTCGCTGCTCTATGGAGTGCAGCATGCGCCACTCGTCTATCTCGCGCTTCGCGCCGGCTTGATGGCGTTACCCCGCGATGGCGTCGAGGCTGCCCGTCTTGCCGGCGCCGGCAGCTTTCGGGTTTTCCGCGATATCATTCTGCCGCTCTCGCTGCCGGGCATCATTGCCGGCGCCGCAATCTCTTTCGTTTCCTGCACGGGCAACTTCGGCATTCCTGCCATTCTCGGCATACCAGCCTCGATCTACACGCTTCCAACGCTGATCTTCATCAAGTTTTCTTCCTTCACAAGCCGGACTTTCGGCGACGTGGCGGTGCTTTCGGCGATCATCGCTATCATTTCCGTTGCCGGACTTGCCATTCAGGACCGTGCCTTGCGTGGTCGCGACTACCGCGTGCTTGGGCTTTTGGGCCCGACCACGGCCTTCGAGTTGGGAGGTTGGAAGTTTGTCGGGCAGCCGCTGCTCTGGCTCTGCCTTTTCTTCATGTTGGCAGCACCGTTCTTTGCGCTCCTCGCTGGTGCGCTCGTCCCCGCTTATGGTGTGCCGCTCACCTTCAAGACGATGTCGGCAAATGCCTTCCATGAAATCCTCTTTCGGCAAGCTGTTACGCGTACGGCCTTTGTCAATTCTCTTTCTCTTGCTGCCGGGACGGCGCTGTGTCTCCTTGTGGTGACTGTGCTTGCGGCCTACGCGCTGACGCGACGTAAAGACCTTTTCAGCCGCATTGTTTCAAGCCTGATCGAGATTCCCTATTCACTGCCCGGCATCGTCATGGCCGTGTCCTTCATTCTCGTGTTTGCCGCGCCGATTCCTATCCTGCACGTGACCCTTTACGGGACGATCTGGATCATCTTGATCGCCTATCTTTCCAGTTTCTTCGCCGTGAGCCTGAAGCCGATCGTCAGTGCGTTTCACCAGCTCGACCCTGCGCTTGAGGAGGCGGCAAGGCTCTCTGGGGCAGGCTTCTTCCGGCGGCTCTTCGATATTGCCGTGCCGTTGATTGCTCCGGCTGCGGGAGCGTCGGTCATTCTGGTTTTCCTCATTGCCTGCAATGAGCTCACGATTTCCGCACTCCTCTGGTCTGCGGGAACACAGACGCTTGGCGTGGCGATCTACAATCTCGACGACAGCGGCAGTTCCGATTTGGCATCGGCCCTGTCTGTGCTCGTGGTCCTTATGGTCGTGCTCATGATGCTGCTTCTGGAACTGATGGCAAAGCGCTTGCCGAGAGGGGTCGTCCCATGGCGGAACTGATCCTCAACCACCTAGCGAAGGATTTCGGGACCGGTCGTGCGGCGGTGGCCGATTTTTCCCTGAGGGTGCGGCACGGCGGCTTTCTGGCACTGCTCGGACCGTCGGGTTGTGGCAAGACGACGGTACTGCGCATGATCGCCGGTTTCGAGGCGCCGACGGACGGTTCCATCCATCTCGGGGAGCGGCTGCTCGCCGACGCTTCCCGCTCGCTGCCGCCGGAACGGCGCAACATGGCGATGGTGTTCCAATCCTATGCGCTTTGGCCGCATATGAGTGTCGCGGACAACGTCGGCTATCCCCTGAAGGTGCGCGGTATCTCCGGCGAAACTTACAGACAGAAAGTAGGCGAGGCGCTGGCGACGGTAAGACTTGCCGATTACGCCGAGCGCCGCCCCGCCGATCTCTCGGGTGGCCAGCGACAGCGCGTGGCGCTGGCACGCTGCCTTATCTCGGCACCTGACGTCGTGCTGCTCGACGAGCCGCTCGCCAATCTCGACCGTCACCTGAAGCAGGAGATGGAGGAAACGTTTCGCGAGTTTCACCAGCGCTCGGGCGCGACGATGATCTACGTCACGCACGATCAGAGCGAAGCAATGGCGTTGGCAACCGATGTCGCTGTCATGTCCGAAGGCCGCCTTCTGCAAGCTGCACCGCCGGCGGAAATCTATGCCCATCCGGAGGGGCGACTGGTTGGCGGGTTGATTGGCCGCGGTGCAATTCTCTCGCTTCCATCTCCGGCTGGTGACATCAGGCAATTCGACTGGAGCGCACTCGAACCGTTGTTCGCCAGAGAGCCCGACCATCTTCCGAAGGCAGACATACTGGTTCGTCAGGAGGATGTCCTGATCGTAGGGGAGGGCATTCCTGCCCGCGTCGACGGCATCCTCTATGAAGGCGAGCGCTATGCAGTGAGGCTGCTGCTTGCCGACGGGCAGGCGCTTCGGGCTTTCAGCCGGAAGCGCCTTGAGGTCGGTGAAGCCGTGCGGGTCGTGGTGCACGCCGCTTGGCGTCTCTGATCGCGAAACGTCTTTCCGAAGCGGGACTTAGCCACTACTAATGGCATAACGCCAATCGGAAATGCTCGATGTCGCTCCGCCTTGCTACTTTCAACGTTGAAAATCTGATGACGCGTTTCGATTTTACCGGTTTCCGCAACCAGCTGCGCCAAGACCGGGTGATCAAGCTTTTCGAAGTGCGCAGCGAAGGCGTCTATCAGCAGCTCGAGCAGGCGCGGGTGATCGCTTCCACAGATGATACCCGACAGATGACGGCGCTGGCGATTGCCGACGCCGATGCCGACATTCTTTGCCTGCAGGAAGTTGATAACATGGAAGCGCTGCAGGCTTTCGAATACGGTTATCTCTTCAGGATGGTCGGTAACGGCTACCGGCAAAAGTATCTCGTCGAGGGCAACGACAGCCGCGGGATCGATGTTGCGGTCCTGATGCGTGAAGAGACACGCGATGGGCAGAAGATCGAGCTCAAGCAGATCAAGAGCCATGCGATGCTCACCTATCGCGATCTGGGGCTCTTCAACGACCAACTGGCGCTGACCAACCGCATCGACGACAAGATCTTCAAGCGGGACTGCCTGGAACTCGAGCTCGAGATCGGTGGCGTCCCACTGTTGCTCTACTTGGTCCATTTCAAATCGATGGACGGGCCGCGCACGAATGGCGTCGACAGTAGGCTTGGCACGATGCCCGTGCGGCGGGCCGAGGCGTTGGCGGTACGCCGCATCATCGAAGACCGCTTCGGCGGTCACACCGATGACAAGCGGTTCGTTATATGTGGCGACATGAACGACTATCAGGAGCGCGTCGACGTCATCGGGCGCCGCCGCACGGGATACCGCTTCGAGCATCAGGACGAGAGCATCAGCGCACTCGACGTTTTCAGCCATGATGGCTTTGCGGAGAACGTCGTCCGCCGCCGTGATCCGCTCGATCGCTGGACGCTCTACCACGCCCGCGGCCCCGAAGAGCAATGGCTGTGCCAGCTTGATTACATCTGGCTCTCGGCTGCCCTCGCCAGAGCGAATGGCGGTCGCCTGCCCGAGCTCATTCGACATGGACAGCCTTACCGTACGGTCTTCCCACCCGGCCAGGAGGTCGAGCGTTATCCCCGCACTGGCTGGGATCGACCGAAGGCTTCCGACCATTGCCCCGTTGTCATGACATTGGATTTGATATGAACCTTCATTTTTCCGAGGATTTCGCCGGCTGGCCGCCGGAACAAACCGTATTTCCGATTGCCGGGCTGGATCTTCGGGTCCTGGCCGGGGACCACCCCTTCTATGTCGCGGAGCGCGAAGCAATCCGGGAAAATTGGGAGAAGGAGACAACTGCAAACTCGGCGCTGTTCGATGGCCGGATGGTTTTTCAAAAACGCCTGGCGCTGACCGATGCTGGTATAGCGAGCGAGGGGCACGTCATACCGTTTTCGACGTTCATGTGGTGGCGTCGTCAAGCGGATAGGCGCGGGGGCATCCATCTGTTCGCCTATCCCGTCCTTGAAACCTCCGATGGTGCGCTCGTGGCTATCCGCATGGGGAGCCACACGGCCAATCCGGGTCAGGTGTATTTTGCCGCCGGCTCGCTGGAACCTCAGGACATCTCCGGTGGTCGCTGCGACGTCGAAGAGAACATGCGTCGCGAGGTGAGGGAGGAAACGGGCCTCGACCTCAACGAGGCCGAAGCCGGTGACCGCTACTATGCAAGCCATGTCAGGCGCACGGTGACAGTGCTGCGGCTCTTCCGCTTCGATCTGACTGCCGAGGAGATGATTGAGAAGATCGAAGCACACATGCTGGTTGCTGATGACAAGGAGATTGCCGGCGCGGTTGCGATCCGTTCGGCCGATCCGAAAGCGCATCCCTACAATATTGCAATGCTCCCCGTGATCGACTGGTACTTTGGAGAAAAGCACGGCTCTTAAACGCCTTGCGCTCGGTCGCCCGGTCGGGCAGTTTGGCGAAACGAGGACCGAGACAGGAGGCCGATGTGGCGCGAAGCTACAGCGTCTATGACGTGTTCACCGACCGCAGACTCGCCGGAAATCCGCTCGCCGTCATCTTCGATGGCGACGAGCTCAGCGGCGACGCCATGCAGGCGATCGCCAAGGAAATGAACCTCTCTGAAACGGTCTTCGTCCAACCAGCAAACAATCCAGCCTATACGGCTCGGATTCGTATTTTCACGCCTGGTCGTGAGTTGCCTTTTGCGGGACACCCGACGGTCGGCACCGCGATTGCTCTTGCCGAGCATGCGCACGGCAAGTCGACCATCGATCTCGTTTCAGTGCTGGAGGAAAATGTCGGGCCGGTGCGCTGCGCGGTTCGGCTTCGGGAGGGGGAGGCGAGTTTTGCCGAATTCGATCTGCCGCGGAAGTCGCAGCAGATCACCATGCCGCTCGACAAGCTCGGGATCGCCAATGCGTTGTCGCTGAAGACGACGGAAATTGGCTTTGAGAACCACGTACCGTCGCTTTGGAGTGCGGGAGTGCCGTTCCTCATGATTCCCGTTCACGATGTTGGCGCGGCGCAGCGAATGGATTTCGACCCGCAACTTTGGGAAGCGACCGTTCCTTTCGTCGATGGCGCACTTGCCTCGGCCTATATCTACTGTCGGGGTGGTGTAAATCATGCCGCGAAGTTCCATGCGCGGATGTTTGCAAGCGGCATGGGGATCGTTGAGGACCCGGCAACCGGGGCGGCAGTGGCCGCACTATCCGGCACCATTCACCATTTCGACCGCC
Source organism: Rhizobium sp. R711 (assembly GCF_002211365.1). Lineage (GTDB taxonomy): Bacteria > Pseudomonadota > Alphaproteobacteria > Rhizobiales > Rhizobiaceae > Rhizobium. Next base: position 201,170 of record NZ_LOKZ01000004.1, read on the forward strand.
TGACGGACGGACACCACGGGGTGATGATCGAGCAGGGCGTGGAAATGGGGCGGCCGTCCTTGATCCATCTGCATATGGATGTCGAAGGCGGAGCGATCTCGAATGCCCGGATTGGTGGGCAGGCGGTGCGTATCGCCAGCGGAACGCTGGACCTTTGATTTCATTGCATTTCAGCCATGCGCAAAAATCTTCGTCTTTAACCAAAGAATTTTCGGGCAGGTGCTAGACAAGCCGAACGATCCTGTTTATACGCCCCCTCACACCGCGCAACACGGCGGTTACGGGTGATTAGCTCAGTTGGTAGAGCAGCTGACTCTTAATCAGCGGGTCGTAGGTTCGAGCCCTACATCACCCACCATTTTTCTTATATATCAAAGATTTAAGAGGAAGCTCTCAAGTCGCGGCTTCCTCCCAAATCACCAACGTGACGCCGCTGCCGTTGCTCTCGGTCCCATAGCGCCGGAGCTCTCCGCTGTTGGGTTTCGTGAGAGTTGGAACAACTGGCGGATTCGGGCCGCAACGGCATCGCTTCAACGCCGCGTGTGACTTTCTCAGTCGTTTGGAGGCGCTCAGCCTCCAGCTTTCTCGACAGGATGAGGCCAATCGCGACATTCAATTCGTTCTCCAACCGGTCGATCAAATGTATCCGCAAACTGTCAATCGCTCGACGGTGTCGCCGGCATTGGGGAGGCTAGCAGAAAGACGTCGCAAGACAATGGGAACCAACAGTCCGGCGTCGCGTTCTCACTAGAGTTCCAAGGCGACCCGTTGGCCTTTCCAAACGTCCCTGTCATTTGCCCCGCTTCCTGCGGGGCTCCTTTCTGCCTCCGGAGGAGGGAGGAACTACTATGTCTCACAAGCGCTACAGTCGCCGCGACGAGCCGTTGCATTCGACAGACCTGTCGGTCTGCCACCGCGTGCTTGATCACATCCGCAACGAGCAGGAAATCGACGCCTCTTCGGATGAATCCGAGCGGATCGCCTCGATCATCATTGAGTTTTACCGCCAGGGTGTCCGCGACGAGAAGCAATTGCGTGCATTAATCGATACCGCGCGTGGGTTTACGCCACGGCCGGCATAGGCAACGAAAGATCCTCGGGAACCGAATCGGAACGAGGACGTTTTCAGTTCAGGCCGTGCCGCCCTAGGCACGTCGTTTTGAGATGTCACGATTTTCAAGAGCCCCGCCGACACCGCGGGGCTCTCTTGCGTTTCAGATGTCTGATGGTGATAGGACTTAGGTCCTACAAGACCAAAAAATGCTGAACTACCGCCACGTCAACGCGTTAAGTCTCCATAGAAAGGAGACTGACCATGAAACGGTTGATTATCGCAGTGGCCGGCCTCGCAGCAGTACTGGTGAGTGCTCCTGCCGGCGCGCAAGGTGTTTATTTCGAATTCGGCTCCGGCGGCCCAAGGTACTATGACGATCCGCCACCACCTCGCTATTACCGATACGGTCCAAGATACCGTGACTACGATCGGCCGCGTTACGCTTACCGCGACGTATGCTGGCGGGTGCCTTACCAGCACCGGAGTCATAACCACTACATCACCAGGTACAGAACGGTTTGCGAATAGGGAACAGCCTCGCGTAAAGCGAGGCACTTCTCGTTTGATAGCTTGCCGCCCCTCCGATCGGGAGCCAGCTGCAAGCTAGACTCTCCCCCAGCTGTTCGTTTCATCGATACAAGGACGGCTTTTCTGGGAGCTCGACGGCCGCACGGTTTCCCGTCTTCCAGGCATGCAGGCAGGCCTTTGTCACCAGCATTGCCATGTAGCCGTCCCATGCACTTGAGCCTGAGGGCGTCCGTGTGAGTATGCCCGCCGTCCAGGCTTCCAACTGCGCGCGATAGGCCTGCCGGAACCGTGGCCGCCAATCGGCAGGCGTTCGAAAGCCATCGTGGCCTTTGGCGCGGAGCGTCGTCGCCGGACTGGGGTCCAAAGCGACGGTTCCGTCCTCGCAGACGAGTTCGGCCCGGACGTCGTAGCCATACTGCGCGTCAGTGAAGACCTCGATGTCGACTACGACACCGGACGCAGTTTGCAGCAAGATGAACTGCGGTTGTCTGTTCGGGGCGTTTCGCGTTGCCGGTGGGCTGGCGACGATCGCTGAGGTGATCTCTTCACCGAGAAGATACCGAGCGATGTCGCATTCGTGGCCGGCAGAATTGGCAATCACCAGTTCCGATGTGAGGTAGTCCGGGCCGACGGCGTTTCGGTGAACACAATGGAGGAAAAGCGGTCGCCCAAGTTCACCGGAGGCGAGCGCTTGTTTCATCTCGACGTAACCGGCATCAAAGCGCCGCATGAAACCGACCTGCACGAGACGCTTTCCGGCTGCGACTTCCGCTCGAATGATCGCCTCGGCATCCTCCAGGCTTGCCGCCAGCGGCTTCTCGACGAGGACGGGCTTTCCCGCGGCAATCGCCCTCAGCGCCAGCGCTGCATGAGTGCCATCAGGCGAGCAGACCATCACGGCATCGATGTCGGGATCGCTGATCAACGCATCTGCATTCGCGATTGCGCGCACGCCCAGGGATGCGGCAATGTTTTCGGCGCGACCGAGATCGAAATCCTGCACGGCGACCAGCCTAGCGTTTGCGACGCCGTCCGCGAGAATGGCGGCGTGATCGGCACCCATGACGCCGGTTCCGATGATGCCGATCCTGGCCTCTTTCATTGCCCCTCCCATTCGAAAAATCGCTGCCTATCGGCAAGTCTATGACCGTGACAGGAGAGATTTCAAGCTCACTGCGGCCGACGATAACGCGTCCGGCGCGGGCCTTGCGCGCTGCGCTATCAACATCTCGGCCACTTTGATGTCCCGCGCAATCCGGTTGCCGCGTCCCCAGCCACTCGCCGCAAGGATCCGATGATCATCGGCGAGGTGAAATAAAATCACCGCCTCCTCGTCGATTTGCCGAGTGATCGTGCTCGTTGCCTCATTGGCCAAGCCGGCGATCTGCAGCGAGAAATCGTATTGGTCCGACCAGGACCAGGGAATGATCTCATAAGGCTTTTCCGCGCCCAGCATATTGGCGGATGCATGTGCCCCCTGATCCTGCGCGTTGCGCCACGCCTCCAGACGGATCCTCTTGTCTCCGTAGGGGAAGGAGCAGCAATCTCCAGCGGCGTAGATCGCCGGATCGCTCGTCTGCAGCGCGGCGTTGACGGCGATACCATTCTCGACCGAAAGGCCCGCCTGTTGCGCGAGTTCGCAGCGAGGTTCGGCGCCGATACCGACGACCAGGGTCGTTGCGTCCAGCACTTCACCCTCGTTAAGGGATAGAGTGATGCCAGCGGCGTGCGCCGCGATTCGCCCGGCGCTTGTACCGCAAAGGATGCGCACGCCATGGCTCTCGTGGAGCGCATGAACGCGCGAAGCGATCGCTTCCGGTACTGCCCGCATCAGGATGCGGGGCTGAGCTTCGATGACCGTGACCTCGAGACCTCTTTGCCTTGCCGCTGCAGCGAGCTCCAAACCAATGAAGCCCGCGCCGATGATCGCCAGATGTCCACCGGGGACAAGACGCTGCGACAGCCGCTGTGCATCGTCGTGCGTGCGCAGATAGAAGACATGCTCCATGCCTTCCAGAGAGGGGAGCCTGCGTGGTGACGAACCTGTCGCGAGCAGCAGTTTATCATAGGCAACGCGGCGTCCGCTCGCCAGTTCTACCGAACGGCTCTCGCGCTCCAATATGACGGCGGTGTCACCCGTCATCATCTCGATCGACCGCTCCGCGAGCACGGCGCTGCTGACGATGAAGGGAGGCTCGATGCCTTCCGACGACATCAGGTGCTCTTTCGATAGGGGCGGACGCTCATAGGGAAGGTGCCGTTCCTCGCCAATCAAGGTGATGCGACCGGCAAATCCGTGATCGCGTAGCGCGAGCGCTGCTCTGGCGCCACACTGACCGCCGCCGACAATGACAAACTCCTGCATGGCGCGTCACTCCAGGCCGAGGTAGACGCTGCCGTCTTCCACCTTTGTTCGGTAGATTCTGAGATTGACACAGACAGGGGCCCCGCGCGCCTCGCCGGTGCGGTAGTCAAACCTGCCATTGTGTTTTGGACACTCGATGATGTTGTCCATCACCAATCCGTCGGCGAGATGCACCTTTTCGTGGGAGCACATTCCATCGGTCGCATAGAAGCTGTCATCAGGACTCCGGTAGATGGCGAAGGTCTTGCCTTCGTGATCAAAACGGATCACGTCCTCATTGTCGATGTCATCGATCCCACAGGCCTTAATCCACGCGCTCATCAGGTCCTCCCAAGCTTGCATTGCTTGATTGAGGCTAGGCCAAAACGCGCTTTCGCGCGGTAGAAAAAATGATCAAAAAACCTCAAGTGTCGATAGCGTGCCTCGGAGAGCTGGATGCGGAACGGGATCTGCTCCTGATGAAAAGACTTCATCCGCGATGGCGGGAGTGGCCGGGCCGGCGAGAGAGTTGTGGCATAGCCAGGGCGCGCCATTGCTGCAGGCGCGCTCTGGTGCTGCGAGGGAAGCTCAGTCTTTGTGGACCGAGACTACGACACGCCTAATACAGTACCACGCTTCTGATGCTTTCGCCGGAATGCATGAGTTCGAAGCCCTTGTTGATGTCTTCGAGGGCCAGGGTGTGGGTGATCATCGGATCGATCTCGATCTTGCCCTGCATGTACCAGTC
>NZ_LOKZ01000005.1 GCF_002211365.1 Rhizobium sp. R711
CTCTCTCGGTGCCGATCGTCCGCCTCGCAGACTCCAGGACACCATCCTCGATGACATTTACCGCTCTTTTGATCATGGCACTGGGTTAGCGGTTTTCACCGGCCGAGTCCATTGGCTGCTCCTCACCCCGTGCCCGCGCAACGAATGGTTAACCACAAGCCTTTACGTTCGGGTAACGCTTCGAAGCATGCCAGGATCGAAATGAGCCATTGGAAGGATACGAGCAGTCTCACGCCGCTCCGTGCGGCGGGCTTTGCCGTGTCCATGGTTCTGGCCGCAGGCGCTTTCATTGGTCCCCAAGCCGCATTTGCGCAGTCGACGCCGGTCTCCAACAGCGCGATTCGCCCATCCAACACACCAGCTACCGCGGTGGAGGAGGATGGAGGCGATATCCCTGAAACACCTGACGGCACGACGTCAGCGGCCAACAATGCCACGCAAGGAGCCACCACCGCCCGAACGGCAGCGTCCGATCAGAAACCGAGCGACGAAACCACCGGCGCAATCCTCGACGAGGATATGATGCGCCTCAACACGCGGGAGGCCCCACTCGACGAGCGGCTGCCGGCCCGCAAGCCGGAACCGAATCCAGCTACTGAGGAAACGCCGGGCATCAGCATCGGCACCTTTGTCCTGCGCCCCACCGTCACCCAGAGCATCAACACCGAGACGCAGAAAGACGCCAGTATCAAGCAGACGCGTGGGTTCCTCGAAACGGACCTGCACGCCACCTTGACATCCGACTGGTCGTTGCACCAGCTCTCCGTGACCACCGACGGCGCATGGCAAAAAAACGTGAGCGGCGAAGGCGAAGAACAGCCGGATTTCAAGATCAACGGCGATTTGCGGCTGGATCTTCCGGAAGATACGACCGCGCACATCATCGGCGGCTATCATTTCTATCGTGAAGACACCGATGATCCGAATGCCTTGCAGAACGCGGACAAGCAATCGGATGTTCAGGAATTCAGCGCCGGCGCTTCGATCGAGCGCGACTTCGGTATCCTGCGCGGCAGCACCGGTATCGATATCAGCCGTGCGATCTATTCCGACGCGACGCTGTCCGACGGGACAACCGTTTCGCTGAGCGACCGCAATGAAACCAGCGGCACGATCCGCGGTCGCATCGGCTACGAGCTGTCTCCCGCGCTGATCCCCTTCATCGAGGCCAATGTCGGTAAGACGGTCTATGACGACGCGGTTGATTCGGCGGGCTACCGCCGCTCTGGGGATAGCTATGGCGCCAAAGTCGGCGTCGCGCTCGACATGGGTGAAAAGCTCCGCGGCGAGGTCGGGATCGGCTACCAGACCGCCACCTTCGACGACGACCGCCTCTCGGACATCGACACAGCCGTGGTGGACGCTCAGCTGCTTTGGTCCCCGCTCAGGGGTACCGATGTCACCATCGGCCTGCTGACCAGCATCAACCCGTCAACGACTGCAGGAGAATCCGGCTACGTTTCCCATGCCTTGACGACGGGCGTCACGCATCAGCTGCGTGACAATCTGACGGGCACCGTCCTCGGCGGCATCACCTACCGCGACTATCCATCCGATAGCCCGACGAGCGACGAGACCGTTTACACCACGAGCGCCGGTTTGACCTGGAATATCAACCGCTACCTCGATCTGACCAGTACGATCGGCTACGAGCTGACATCCCGCAAGACGAGCAGCGACTCAGACCAATGGCGTGCCGGCCTCGGCCTGAAACTGAAGCGATGAAAAAAATCCGCCTCCAACTGGGAGACTTGGAGGCGGATTGAATTCGTCCAGTAGGCAGGTGCGCTTCAGAGGCCCTTCAGCAGTTCCTTGAAACCATTCTCGACGGTCGGGCGGATATCCGCACGTTCCAATGCGAATGCCACGTTGGCCAGGATGAAGCCGTCCTTGGCACCACAGTCGTAGGTCGTGCCGCGGAAGTGATAGCCCGCGAAGGTCTGATCCTTGAGCAGCTTCAGCATGCCGTCGGTCAGCTGGATTTCGTTGCCGGCGCCGCGTTCCTGGGTTTCCAGGATCTTGAAGACCTCCGGCTGCAGGATGTAGCGACCGTTAATGAAGTAGTTCGAAGGCGCGGTCCCCTTGGCCGGCTTCTCGACCATCCCGGTGATGCGGAAACCATCACCGATCGCTTCGCCAACACCAACGATACCGTACTTGTGAGCCTGATCGGGTGCGCATTCCTCGACGGCGATAATGTTGCCGCCGCTCTGGGCATAGAGATCGATCATGCCCTTCATGCAGCCCTTGCCTTCGCTCTTCATGATCATGTCGGGCAGCAGCAGCGCAAACGGCTCATTGCCGACGATCTCGCGGGCACACCAGACGGCGTGGCCGAGGCCAAGCGGCTCCTGCTGGCGGGTGAAGCTGACGGTACCAGCCTTGGGAAGCTGGCCGGCGAGCAGCGTCATTTCCGCCTGCTTGCTGCGCTCGCGCAGCGTCTGCTCGAGCTCGAAATGGATATCGAAGTAGTCTTCGATGATGTGTTTGTTACGGCCTGTGACGAAAACGAAATGCTCGATACCCGCTTCCAAAGCTTCGTCGACCACATACTGAATGATGGGTTTGTCGACGACAGTCAGCATTTCCTTCGGCACGGCTTTCGTGGCCGGGAGAAAGCGAGTCCCGAGACCTGCAACCGGAAATACAGCTTTACGAACTTTTTTATGCTCTGCCACACAATCCTCCTGCGATGATTACATCGCTTGAAATAAAAGGCATTTTCGATTGGACTAGATGAGATTTGCTACCGTTTTGCAAATGGTGACTGCGTTCCTGTGTCATGGTAAAGAATTTGTTGACTTCGTTCAGGTAGTCTCAGGCCTGAGCGGATATTCGCGCTCCGCTGTGCCTGAAACGAAAGGACGGATGACCGCCGATGACTCAAAATCACAGAAACTCCCTTCGTGGTCTTGCTATCGCACTCATCGTGACCGCGTCCGCCGGTCTGGCCCCCATTAACGCGAAAGCAGATCAGCGGTTCCAGACGTGGATCGCGGACTTCTATCAAACTGCCGCTCAAAATGGCATCAGCAAGGCAACCTACCGCAAAGCCTTCGCAGGCGTAAGCGATCCCGACCCGACCGTGCTCGAGAAGGCGGCCTATCAGCCTGAATTCACGACAAAAATCTGGGACTATGTGGATTCTCGTGTAAATCCTTACACTGTCCAGATCGGCCGTCAGATGGCAGCCAAATACGCTTCGACTCTGAATTCGATCCAGCGCCAGTACGGCGTGGACAAGACGATTCTCCTTGCCATCTGGTCGATGGAATCGAATTACGGCGCGGTTCTCGGCAAGGACGATCGCTTGCATTATGTGCCGCGTGCGCTGGCGACGCTCGCCTATGCCGACGAACGCCGCGCCAAATTCGCCAAGAAGCAGTTGATTGCCGCGCTAAAGATTCTGCAGAACGGCGACATCTCCCCGGATGGCATGACCGGCTCCTGGGCTGGCGCGATGGGCCACACCCAGTTCATTCCGACAAGCTATCTGCTCTACGCCGTCGACGCCGACGGCAACGGCCATCGCGACATCTGGAACTCCGTGCCCGATGCGCTCGCCACCTCTGCCAACCTGCTGATGAAAAACGGATGGGATGCCGGCAAGACCTGGGGCTATGAAGTTGTTGTGCCGCCGAACGCCAAGAAGCAGGTCGGAAAGACCCACACATTGGCGCAGTGGGCCTCCCTTGGCCTGACCCGGCCCAACGGCAAGAGCTTCCGTGATGGCGGCAGCAACGCCGTGCTGAAGATGCCGGCTGGCCCCGATGGCCCGGGCTTTCTGATGACTGGCAACTTCTTCACGATAAAGAACTACAACGCCTCGGACAGCTATGCGATCGCTGTTGGGCTGTTGGCGGATGAGATTGCGGGCTATGGCGGCGTGAAACAGCGCTGGCCACGGCCGGACGGCACGCTCGACGTGAAGGAGAAATTCGAACTGCAGACCCGCCTGAAGACGCTCGGCTATTATGACGGCGAGGTTGACGGGAACTTCGGCAGCGGATCGAAGGCGGCCATTGCGGCTGTCCAGGCCCGTATGGGCATGCAGCAGGACGGCGAGCCATCACTGCCGCTCTTAAACGCGCTTCGCAAGTAAACGGAGAATAATCGTCGACATGCACTTTGGGGTGTGGACGCGCCTTCCCGCTCCATGCGAGAATGCCGGCAGATGCGAGGCTGCTGACTATGCGTAAACGAGTTCACCGGACAACGCTCCGCTGGGGTGCGATCGGCACCGCGACGCTGGTGCTTGTCTCCAGCGCGCTGCCGGTGCGTGTGGCCGATGCGCAGGAGCGGTATTACTATCGCCAGTCAATTCTCGACTTCTTCCTCGGCCGTCGCTACATCCAGGAATATCCGCCACAGGCACCGTCTCAGAACGCGCCGCAGCGACAGCCCGCTCCAAAGAGAAAGGTCGCGCCGAAGGCCGCTTCCACCCCGCGTCCGGCTGCCCCGATTATCGCTGAGGAGAAGGCCGTCGAAAAACTTGCCAACGCCCAGAAAATCCTCGTCGTCGGCGATTTTCTCGCAGGCGGCCTCGGCGTCGGCATGGACGCCGCCTTCAAGGATTCTCCCGGCATCGTCGTCGAGACACATAGCAACGTTGCCTCCGGCCTGGTGCGAGACGATTACTATGACTGGCCACAACAGCTGACCAAGTTCATGGACGAGACCAAGCCCGCCATGGTCATCATCATGCTCGGTGCGAATGACCGCCAGCAGATGGTGACGGATATCGGCAAGGAGAAATTCAGGACGGACGGATGGTATGCTGAGTATCAGCGTCGCGTCGTGGCGTTCGGCAAGCAGGTCACCAGCCGCAGGATCCCATTACTTTGGGTCGGCCTACCAGCCTTCGATTCGCCTGCAATGACCGCCGATGCCGCGCAGCTCAATCAACTGTTTCGCAAGCAGATGGAAGGCATGGGAGGCGAGTTCGTCGACATCTGGGACGGTTTTGTCGACGAAGGCGGTGACTTCATCGTCACCGGCTCGGATATCAACGGCCAGCAGGTTCGCCTTCGCACCTCCGACGGCATCAACTTTACAGAAGCCGGCCGGCGCAAGTTGGCCTTCTATGTCGAGAAGCCTGTGCGCCGGATTCTCGGAATACAGGCAAGCCCTGATCTCGTTCGCCTCGATACTGGCAACGCGCCGGCGCTCGACGCTGTTGCAATGCCCGGTCGTACAGAGCCGATCAGCCTCTCCGACCCCAACCTGGATGGCGGCGCGGAACTCCTTGGCGGTAGAGCATTGCCGGTCAGCGCCACCAAGTCGCCACGCGATCTGCTGGTTCAGGATGGCGAGATGGCGGCTCCCCCTGTCGGCCGCGTCGATGACTACCGCATGACGCCGGTGAAGCCAACGGCACAGGTTTCCATTAAATAGTCCGCCTGCACGCAGCAGCTCTCATGCTTACGGTGTAGGGCTAAGCGCCGTACGTCGGCAAAACTGACAACCCAATACGAGGCCTTACGCCGGCGTCCAGAGATGAACACTATGCATTCACAAACGCCGATTGATCACGGCGCATGGTCCGCTTGGCATCCAGCGGAACTGGCAAGCCGACTGAGCGGTATCTCAAGACCGTGGTGCATCGTCGGCGGATGGGCACTCGACCTGTGGCATGGACGTCAAACACGCGAGCACGAGGACCTTGAATTTACGGTCCTACGCCAGGATTTCGGTGTCTTTCGCGACGCTTTGAAAGGCATGGAATTCCACACCGCGGGAGATGGCGTTGTTGAGCACCTGCCGGTGAACCAGGAGCCACCGGCAACAATCTCGCAGATATGGTGTCTGGACGTGGAGGTACGGCGCTGGCGTGTCGACATGATGATCGAGCCGGGAACGCGCGAGACCTGGATCTACAGACGGGATCCAGCCATTTCCCGACCCCGCGTCGAGATGGTCGGCACGACGGCTGAGGGATTTCCCTATTTGAAGCCGGCCATCGTTCTTCTATTCAAGGCGAAATACCAACGCGCCAAGGATGAGATCGATTTCGAAAGAGCTCTTCCGAAGCTGCCGGCTTCGGAACGTTTATGGCTAAAAACCTCTCTTGCCGCATCCCACCCCGGCCATGAATGGCTGAAGCGCCTGCAAGAGAGCCAGTGCCCTCGACGTTCGCATCACTGCGACCGGGACACATAAAACGAAAAGGGCCGCTCGACGCGGCCCGAAATCAACCATCAAATATGTCGCCTACCGCGGCAGAACCGTCGAGCCCATCAGGGCTTCGTCGATGGCGCGGGCTGCCTGACGGCCTTCGCGGATCGCCCAGACCACCAGAGACTGGCCGCGGCGCACGTCGCCTGCCGTCCAGAACTTGTCGACCGAGGTCTTGTAGTCCTTGTCGTTGGCAACGACGTTGGTCGAGCCGCGACGGTCGGTGTTGAGCGTGAGCTTGCCGTCGAGTTCCTTCAGCACGCTGTCCTTGAACGGACCGCTGAAACCGATCGCGATGAAGGCGAGGTCGGCCTTGATGATGAACTCCGTGCCGGCGATCGGCTTGCGGCGCTCGTCGACTTCGCAGCACTTCACGCCTGTCAGCACACCGTCTTCGCCGACGAACTCGAGCGTTGCCACCTGGAACTCGCGGATGGCGCCTTCGGCCTGCGAAGACGAGGTGCGCATCTTGGTCGCCCAGAACGGCCAGACGGCGAGCTTGTCTTCCTTCTCCGGCGGCTGCGGGCGGATGTCGAGCTGCGTGACCTTCACAGCGCCCTGACGGAACGCCGTACCGACGCAGTCCGATGCCGTGTCGCCACCGCCGACGACGACGACATGCTTGGCGCCAGCAAGGATCGGGTCCGACGCCCAGCCGACGCTGTCGATGTTTTCGCGGCCGACACGCTTGTTCTGCTGCACGAGGTACGGCATCGCATCGTGGACGCCGGAAAGCTCGATACCCGGGATACCCGCTTCGCGGGGCGTTTCAGAACCGCCGCAATAGAGCACCGCATCGTGGTCGGCGAGCAGCTGCTCGACCTTCACGTCGACGCCGACATTGACGCCGCAATGGAAGGTGACGCCCTCACCCTTCATCTGCTCGACGCGGCGATCGATGAAGTTCTTTTCCATCTTGAAGTCAGGGATACCGTAGCGCAGCAGGCCGCCGGGCTTGCTTTCGCGTTCGTACACGTGGACCTCATGCCCAGCGCGACCGAGCTGCTGGGCAGCCGCCATGCCGGCCGGGCCGGAACCGATGATCGCAACCTTCTTGCCGGTATGGACAGTCGCCGGCTGCGGACGGATGAAGCCGAGCTCGTAGGCCTTGTCGGCGATCGCCTGCTCGACGGTCTTGATCGCAACCGGCGTGTCTTCGAGGTTCAACGTGCAAGCTTCCTCGCAAGGTGCCGGGCAGACGCGGCCGGTGAACTCCGGGAAGTTGTTCGTGGAATGCAGGTTCTGGATCGCCGCTTCCCAGTTGTTGTTGTAGACGAGGTCGTTCCAGTCCGGAATCTGGTTATGCACAGGACAACCGGTCGGACCGTGGCAATAAGGGATGCCACAGTCCATGCAGCGGGCCGCCTGTTTCTGCACTTCCTGGTCCGACATCGGGATCGTGAATTCGCGGAAATGCCGGATGCGATCCGAGGCAGGCTGATACTTCGCTACCTGCCGGTCGATTTCCAGAAACCCTGTGACCTTACCCATATTTTCGTCCCTTACACTCATGACCGCCTCGCCTGCGGCCAGTTGTCCATCGTCAGCCTCGACAGTGGAGGCAAGTTGCTTCTTTCGACCGTCATCAAGCATATCCCTTGAGTGCTATCCACGCGTCTGCGCTGCCTGAGGCTGCTGCCGACGTGTGGGTCATTGAGATATTTCGGTCATCCGCCGCGCCGGCCTTCACCAGCGCAACGGAAGTAAGCGTATTTACTCGGCCGCAATTCCCATGCGGGCGCGTTCCATTTCTTCAAGCGCACGGCGGTACTCGACCGGCATGACCTTGCGGAACTTCGGACGGTAGTCGGCCCAGTTGTCCAGGATCTGCTTGGCGCGGGTGGAGCCCGTGTAGTGCAGATGGTTGGAGATCAGCTGGTAGAGGCGCTCCTCGTCGTGACGCGTCATGTCACCGGAAACGTCGACGCGTCCCTTGTGCATGAGGTCGCCGCCGTGATGATGCAGCTTCTCCAGCATGTCGTCCTCTTCTGGAACCGGCTCGAGCTCGACCATCGCCATGTTGCAGCGCTTGGCGAAATCGCCGGCTTCATCGAGCACGTAGGCAACGCCACCGGACATACCGGCCGCGAAGTTACGACCCGTCGAGCCGAGAACGACAACGACACCGCCCGTCATGTATTCGCAGCCGTGGTCGCCCACGCCTTCGACGATGGCGATCGCACCCGAGTTACGGACCGCGAAGCGCTCACCCGCGACACCGCGGAAGTAGCACTCGCCTTCGGTCGCACCGTAGAGAACGGTGTTGCCGACGATGATCGACTCTTCCGCCACGATCTTCGAGTTCTCAGGCGGCCGGACAATGATCTTGCCGCCCGACAGGCCCTTGCCGACATAGTCGTTGCCGTCACCGATCAGGTTGAAGGTGACGCCGCGCGCCAGGAACGCGCCGAACGACTGGCCGGCCGTGCCCTTGAGCGTCACGCTGATCGTGTCGTCCTTGAGGCCACGGTGGTTGTAGCGCTTGGCAACTTCACCTGACAGCATCGCGCCCGCCGAACGGTCGACGTTCTTGATATCGACTTCGAAGGACACAGGCGTCTTCGAAGACAATGCCGGCTCGGCCTCCGCGATCAACTCGCGATCGAGAATGTCGTCGATCGGGTGCTTCTGGCGTGATGTCCAGTAGGTCGCATCCTTCGGCGCCTCGACCTTGTGGAAGATGCGGCTGAAGTCGAGCCCCTTGGACTTCCAATGCGCCAGCATCTCGTCCTTCTCGAGCAGTTCCGAGGCGCCGATGATGTCATCGAGCTTGGTGAAGCCGAGCGAGGCCAGGATTTCGCGCACTTCGTTGGCGACGAAGAAGAAGTAGTTGACGACGTGCTCCGGCGTGCCCTTGAAGCGTTTTCGCAGAACCGGATCCTGCGTGGCAACGCCGACAGGACAGGTGTTCAGGTGGCACTTGCGCATCATGATGCAGCCGGCGGCGATCAGCGGCGCGGTCGCGAAGCCGAATTCGTCGGCACCGAGAAGCGCACCGATGATGACATCCCGGCCGGTCTTCAGACCGCCATCGACCTGCAGGGCGATACGCGAACGCAGGCCGTTCAAGACAAGCGTCTGCTGCGTCTCGGCAAGGCCGATTTCCCACGGAGAACCGGCATGCTTCAGCGAGGTCAGCGGCGATGCGCCGGTACCACCGTCAAAGCCGGAGACGGTGATGTGATCGGCGCGCGCCTTGGCAACGCCGGCGGCAACCGTGCCGACGCCGACTTCCGAGACGAGCTTGACCGAGACATCCGACGTCGGGTTGACGTTCTTCAGGTCGTAGATCAGCTGCGCCAGATCTTCGATCGAATAGATGTCGTGGTGCGGCGGTGGCGAGATCAGGCCGACGCCCGGCGTCGAATGGCGGGTCTTGGCAACAGTCGCATCGACCTTGTGGCCGGGCAACTGGCCGCCTTCGCCGGGCTTCGCACCCTGCGCGACCTTGATCTGCAGCATGTCGGCGTTTACGAGGTACTCAGTCGTGACACCGAAGCGTCCCGATGCGATCTGCTTGATCGCCGAGCGTTCCGGATTCGACGAACCATCCGGCAGCGGCATGTAACGGTCCGACTCTTCGCCGCCCTCGCCGGTGTTGGACTTGCCGCCGATCTTGTTCATCGCGATCGCCAGCGTCGTATGCGCCTCGCGGCTGATCGAGCCGAAGGACATGGCGCCCGTCGAGAAACGCTTGACGATCTCGGCAGCAGGCTCGACCTCATCGACCGAGACCGGCTTGCGACCGAGCTGCTCGGCACTCTTGATGTTGAACAGGCCGCGGATCGTGTTCATGCGCAGCGCCGAGGTGTTCACCATCTCGGCGAACTCGCGGTAGCGGTCCTCGGCATTGCCGCGAACGGCGTGCTGCAGCGTGGCCACCGCATCCGGGGTCCACGCATGGCTTTCGCCGCGCATGCGGTAGGCATACTCACCACCGATATCGAGCGTGGTCGCGAGCAGCGGGTCCTTGCCGAAGGCGGAGTTGTGACGGGCAACGGTCTCTTCGGCGATCGCCTTGAGATCGACGCCTTCGATCATCGTCGCGGTGCCGAAGAAGTACTTGTCGACCAACTCCTGCTGCAGGCCGATCGCGTCGAAGATCTGACCGCCGCAATAGGACTGATAGGTCGAGATGCCCATCTTCGACATAACCTTGAGGATGCCTTTGCCGACCGCCTTGATGTAGCGGTAGACAACTTCGGAGGCGTCCACTTCCTTGGGGAACTCGCCCTTGGCATGCATGTCAAGCAGCGTGTCGAAGGCAAGGTAAGGGTTGATCGCTTCGGCGCCATAGCCTGCGAGCAGGCAGAAATGATGCACTTCGCGCGGCTCGCCGGTCTCGACGACGAGGCCGACCGAGGTACGCAGGCCCTTGCGGATCAGATGATGGTGCACGGCAGCGGTCGCCAAGAGCGCCGGGATCGCGATACGATCCGGTCCGATCTGGCGATCGGAGAGCACGATGATGTTGTAGCCGCCCTTGACCGCCGCTTCCGCGCGCTCACAGAGACGATCGAGCATCTCGGGCATGCCTTCGGCGCCACGCTCGACGTCATAGGTGAAGTCGAGCGTCTTGGTGTCGAAGCGGTCTTCCGTGTGACCGATCGAGCGGATCTTTTCGAGGTCGCCATTGGTCAGGATCGGCTGACGCACTTCCAGGCGCTTGGCATTCGCCATGCCGGTATGGTCGAGAATGTTCGGACGCGGCCCGATGAACGAAACGAGGCTCATGACGAGCTCTTCGCGGATCGGGTCGATCGGCGGGTTGGTGACCTGCGCGAAGTTCTGCTTGAAATAGGTGTAGAGCAGCTTCGACTTTTCCGACATCGCCGAGATCGGCGTATCGGTGCCCATCGAGCCGACAGCTTCCTGACCCGTCGTCGCCATCGGCGACATCAGGATCTTGGTGTCTTCGGTAGTGTAGCCGAAAGCCTGCTGGCGGTTGAGCAGCGACACGTCGCGACGCAGCGCGCGCGGCTCGACCGGCTTCAGGTCTTCGAGGATCAGCTGGGTGCGATCCAGCCAGTTACGGTAGGGATGCTTGGTCGCGAGTTCGGACTTCACTTCCTCGTCGGAAACGATGCGGCCCTTCTCCATGTCGATCAGCAGCATCTTGCCCGGCTGCAGGCGCCACTTCTGGACGATATCCTCTTCAGCCACCGGCAGCGTACCCGCTTCCGAAGCGAGGATGACGCGATCGTCTGACGTGACAAGATAGCGGGCCGGACGCAGGCCGTTACGGTCGAGCGTCGCGCCGATCTGCTTGCCGTCGGTGAAGGCAACGGCCGCCGGTCCGTCCCACGGCTCCATCAGGGCGGCGTGGTATTCGTAGAATGCCTTGCGATCGGCCGCCATCGACTGGTTTCCGGCCCAGGCTTCCGGGATCAGCATCATGACGGCATGCGCCATGGAGTAGCCGCCGCGCACGAGGAACTCGAGCGCGTTGTCGAAACAGGCCGTATCCGACTGGCCTTCATAGGAGATCGGCCAGAGCTTCGAGATATCGTCGCCGAAGAGCGGCGAGGACACCGAGGCCTGACGTGCCGCCATCCAGTTGACGTTGGAGCGCAGCGTGTTGATTTCGCCGTTGTGGGCGACCATGCGGTAGGGGTGCGCCAGCTTCCACGACGGGAAGGTGTTGGTCGAGAAGCGCTGATGCACAAGGGCAACCGCGGTTTCGAAACGCGGGTCCGACAGGTCCTTGTAGTAGGCGCCAACCTGGTAGGCCAGGAACATGCCCTTGTAGACGACGGTCGCCGACGAGAGCGACACCGGATAGAAGTTGCTCTCCTCGCCGTCGAATTCGTCGTAGATGCGGTTGGAGATCACCTTGCGGAGCGTGAACAGGCGACGCTCGAACTCGTCGTTCGTCGCAGCGTCCTTGCCCGCGCCGATGAAGACCTGCACGTGATGCGGCTCGGTGGCAGCAATCTCAGGCGCCTTCGAAAGCGAGGAATTGTCGACGGGCACGTCGCGGAAGCCGAGGAAGACCTGACCTTCTTCGGTGATGACGTCCTGGATCACCTTCTTGAAATGCGCGATCTGCTTTTCGTCGCGCGGCATGAAGATGTGACCCATGCCGTACTCGCCGACCTTCGGCAAGGTGACGCCCTGCTTGGCCATTTCCTCACGGAAGAAGCGATCGGGGATCTGCACGAGAATACCGGCGCCATCGCCCATCAGCGGATCGGCGCCGACGGCACCACGGTGCGTCAGGTTCTCGAGAATGAAGAGACCGTCCTTGACGATCTGGTGCGACTTCTGACCCTTCATATGGGCGACAAAGCCGACGCCGCAGGCATCGTGCTCGTTGCGCGGGTCATACAGCCCCTGCTTTCGCGGCAGACCGGAGGCGAATTTACGCGTATTGGCCGTCGCGCGCGTCGTTGCTGCTGCGAACTGGTCAAAACCCGTGGATGGCGTCTTCGTCATCTTTCCCTCCTGTCAGAGCCCGCGGGGCTGCTGGCGGCTTCCTGCCGCGCGCCGTCCCTGATCCTAGGTTCGGTGCGTGACAGCGCTGTTGCATTATCGAAGATCCGGTCGCCGGCGGCAGGCTCTCCAGGGGAAAGCAACCGTGCGCTCCTGCGCCTGCCATCCGCCTCCGCGCGCGGGCATTCGCCCGCGTTTGAAGAACTATAGCGTGAAACCCCACGAGTGTAAGGTTTTTTGGCGCCTCTTCGGCCATTGCGGCCAAATAGGACAGCAACCCTGTCCTAATTCACTTGATCTATGGCAGAAACGAGCCGCCTGCGCAAGAGTGCAGATTCAAAAAATCGGCAGTTTGCGATCTAATCTTGCCGAAACATCTATCAGGGAGACATAAAATTACGCATTTCCGCACTATTTTGTTTATTGATTGCCGAAGTCAATTTTTGTGATGGATTCGACGCCGCCCCTTTGACCTGCCGAGGTGATGGCGTAAGGTCGCCGCCCGAACCCCATCCGCATCACATCCCACGTGGTCTCCCTTCATGTATTTTGCATCTGACAACTGGGCAGGCGCCCACCGATCCATCGCCGAACGTCTGCTCAGGGAATCCGACGGCTTTGCCGCGGCCTATGGCGCAAGCGAGCTCGATCGGCGTGTCGAGCGTCGCTTTGCCGAAGTCTTCGAACGTGAGGTCGCAGTGCTTTTCGTCGGCACCGGCACGGCAGCGAACTCGCTGTCGCTCGCGAGCGTCCAGCGGCCGGGCGGCATCACCTTCTGCCATTCCGAAGCGCATGTGATTGCCGACGAATGCGGCGCACCCGACTTCTTCAGCGGTGCGCGCCTGCTTGGCGTTCCCGGCGCGGAAGGAAAGATCGATCCGGGGAAGCTTAGGGAGAAAATCGCGGCTTTCCCGCAGACAGCAGTGCAACACGGGCGCGCAACGGCTGTGACGATCACTCAGGCGACGGAAGCCGGCACAGTCTATAGCCTGTCTGAGATCGACGAGATCGCCGCGATTGCCCAGAAGGACAAGCTGCCCCTCCACATGGACGGCGCGCGCTTTGCCAATGCCCTCGTCTCTCTCGGCGTCAGTCCGGCCGAGATGACCTGGAAGCGCGGCATCGACATGCTGTCCTTCGGTGGCACGAAGAATGGCTGCTGGTGCGCGGAAGCGATCGTCTTCTTCAATCCGGCGCAAGCAAAGGAGATGCCATTCTTCCGCAAGCGCGCTGCCCAGCTGTTCTCAAAGTCGCGCTTCATTGCAGCCCAGTTCGATGCCTATTTCGAGAACGATCTCTGGCTCGATCTCGCCCGCCATGCGAACGGCATGTCCGATCGTCTGCGCGCCGGCATCATCGCAAGCAAGGCATCGCGGCTTGCATGGCCGACGTCTGCCAACGAGGTCTTCGCCGTCATCCCAAAAAGCGCCGCGAAAACGGCAGAGGAAAGGGGTGCGAACTTCTATGAATGGCCGCTGCCGCCGGCCACACCCGAGCTCGTCGGCCCGAGTGAAACGCTGATCCGCCTCGTCACCAGTTTTGCGACTGATGAGGCAGATGTCGATGGTTTCCTGGGCTGCCTCGCCCGCTGATTCCTCAGGCTCAATTCTGATGGCCCGTCACGGCAGATTGCGGCTTGCCGCTATCCG
Organism: Rhizobium sp. R711; assembly: GCF_002211365.1. Lineage (GTDB taxonomy): Bacteria > Pseudomonadota > Alphaproteobacteria > Rhizobiales > Rhizobiaceae > Rhizobium. Next base: position 14,256 of record NZ_LOKZ01000005.1, read on the forward strand.
TCGTTTTCGCGTCGTGCCCCGCCACGACAATCAGCATCACACAGGCCACCAGCCCGGATATGAAGAGTACACCATACGTCATCGGTCCGTTCTCCTTGCCCCGAAGATCGACCATGGGTAATCGGAGACTAGGCCCCGAACCTAACCAGATGCCTAAGTGACAAGGTTGAGGGCACCTTAAGATGGTAAGCAGGCCATTAACTTTTGGGCGGGGCAGGGAATGCATTGCGCGGCAACGAAGCGTTATTGCGTGATGGGACCATGATTGATTGCCGATCTGCTGGCCACTACGCCGAGGTCGCGCTATCACGGGCCATGCCTTGATACCGGAAGACGACGAGAGAGACGCCGATGGAAATCCGTCCCGAACAGCCGAGCGACGTCGCGGCAATCCGCCAGCTCACCAAGGCGGCCTTCGCGCCGAAGGCATACAGCAGCCAGACAGAGGCGGAAATCGTCGCCGCGCTGCGCGAAGCTAACGCTTTGACAATTTCGCTCGTCGCCGTGGAGGACGGCGACGTCATCGGGCATGTCGCCTTCTCGCCGGTCACTATCGATGGCGGCGACCAGGGCTGGTACGGACTTGGTCCGGTTTCGGTGTGGCCCGACCGCCAGAACGAGGGCATCGGCAGCAAACTCATTCGCGACGGTCTGTCGCGACTGACCGATATCGGAGCCCGTGGCTGCGTTGTTCTCGGCGATCCCGGCTACTACAAGCGTTTCGGTTTCGAAAACGACGATGCCCTGATCTTTGACGGCGCGCCCGCAGAATATTTCATGCTGCTAAGGTTCGATGGTGGCCCGCTGCCGACCGGCAAAGTCAATTATCACGACGGCTTCAACGCCACGGAATAGCCGGGCGACCACGTCGCGCCTCCCGGAAGTGATCGTCATCCGACGTCGCCCCTCATGCCTCACCCGCTGGTACCAAGGCGTCGCACCTTGCCGAGAATGTCTTCCGACAGTGCCGATACCAGCGCCTGATCGGCGCCCTTGCGTGGCACAAGCACGAATTCCACGTCTTCGAGGAGAGGAAGCCTATCGCGCCCAATCTCTTTCAGGCCCGATGGCGCCATGCTGCGCGGTTGCACCAGCACGCCCATGCCGGCCCGCGCGGCCGCGGTCAGCCCGCTGAGGCTGCCGCAGGTACAGACGATCCGCCAGGCGATCTGGCTTCGGCCCAGCGCCTCGAGGGAAATACTGCGCGTAATGCTCGGTGGCGGGAAGGCAATCAGTGGCAGCGGCCCGCTGCTCAGCACATGATCCGGGTCCCGCGCCAGCCAGACGAGCGGCTCGCGGTAGACCAGCCGGCCACGCGCGTCGCCCAGCCGACGCTTTGCCAGCACAAGGTCGATCTCGCCATTGTCCTGCATCTCGTAGAGCGTTCCGGATAGCGCCACCGTCAGCTCCAGATCGACGGAGGGGTGCGAACGAACGAAATCCTCGAGCACCGCCGGAAGCTGGCTGGTCACGAAATCCTCCGAGACGCCGAGCCGCAGATTGCCGCGCAGGTTCTGCCCTTTGAATTGCGACTGCACCTGTGCTTCGATCGCCAGCATCGCCCGCGCGTGGCCGAGCAGTGCTTCGCCGTCCGTCGTCAGCACCACCTTATGGGTATCTCGCGCCAGCAATCGTCGGCCGACCGCACCTTCCAGCCGCTGGATGTGCTGGCTGACGGTCGATTGGCCAAGGCCCAGCCGCTCGGCGGCCAGCGTGAAGCTTCCCATCTGCTCGACGGCCACGAAGCTGCGCAATTGTGTAAGGTCAAGCATAACCTATCCCGAAGCGTGATGACTGTTATTCCTTGCATCCTGTATCATAATGGAAGAAATACCAATGATCCACCGATCCGATGAGTAAAGCCATGCGCCGCTTTCTGCCCGATACGTTCACGATCCTGCTTGCCTGCACGGTCATCCTCGCCTCACTGCTGCCGGCCAAGGGCACCTTTGCGGGCTATTTCGGGATAGCGACGAACCTGGCGATCGCCCTGCTCTTCTTCCTGCACGGCGCCCGCCTGTCACGTGACGTCGTGATCGCCGGCCTGCTTCACTGGCGGCTGCATCTCGCAATCCTGCTGACGACCTTCGGTCTTTTTCCCATCCTCGGCCTGGGCCTCGGTCTTGTGCCCGAATGGATCCTGCCGAAACCCCTCTATCTCGGCATCCTTTATCTCTGCGTCCTGCCTTCGACGGTGCAATCCTCGATCGCCTTCACCTCCATGGCAGGTGGCAACGTACCGGCTGCGATCTGCTCGGCATCGGCATCGAACATCTTCGGCATGTTTCTGACGCCGCTGCTCGTCGGACTGCTCTTCTCCGTCGGCGGCCATGGCGGCTTCTCATGGGACGTGCTCGGCCAGATCCTGCTGCAGCTGCTGCTGCCCTTCATCGTCGGTCAGGTGTTGCAACCATGGATCGGCGGCTGGATCCGCGCCAAAAAGACATTGCTGATGCCGGTCGACCGCGGCTCGATCCTCATGGTCGTCTATCTGGCCTTCAGCAAGGCGGTCGTTGAGGGGCTGTGGCATACATTCTCGATCGGCGACATTGCAGCCGTCATCGTCGCCGACATGGCTTTGCTTGCTCTCGTCCTGTGCGTCACGATGTACGGCAGCCGTCTACTGGGCTTCAACAAGGCCGACGAGATCACCATCACCTTCTGCGGCTCGAAGAAGAGCCTGGCCAGCGGCGCACCGATGGCGAACGTCATTTTCGCCGGGCAATCGGTCGGCGCAATCGTGTTGCCGCTCATGTTGTTCCATCAGATCCAGCTCATGATCTGCGCCGTAATCGCGCAGAAATATGCGGCGAAGACGGCGCACCACATCACGGAAGAGGAAGCCGAAGAAGCGGCAAGCCCGGCCTGACACCGGACAATAAAAAGGCGGCGCTCGAACGAGCGCCGCCGGCATTTTGGGTCTTGGGAGGACCGATTAGTTGGTGATTTGCGCCTCGATGGCCTTCGGCGCGCTGACCGGCTCAGCCGCAATCGCGATCTTGCGCGGCTTCATGGCTTCCGGAATGCTGCGAAGCAGGTCGATGTGGAGCAGACCATTCTTCAGCGAAGCGGCGGTAACCTCGACATGGTCGGCAAGCTGGAAGCGCCGCTCGAAGGCGCGCTTGGCGATGCCGCGATAGAGGAACTCGCTACCATCAGCTTTCTCTTCGCTCTTTTCACCCTTGACGGTGAGAGCGTGGGCCTGTGCTTCGATGGAGATTTCGGTCTCATCGAAACCGGCAACGGCCATGGTGATGCGATAGGTGTTTTCGCCGGTGCGCTCGATGTTGTAGGGCGGATAAGTCTGGCCCTGGTCAGGCTGACCGAGGCTGTCGAGCATGGTGAAGAGGCGGTCGAAACCGACAGTGGAACGATAGAGGGGAGAGAAGTCTACGTGACGCATGATGTCCTCCTGAGGAAGCGACGTGTTGCGATAATTGCCCCTGAAACCCCTCAATCGGCAGTTTCGGGACGGTTCGGCAGGCCCGTTTGGCGCCTGCAAGAATGAGATGGGGATGATTTTTGCGCAGTTCAAGAGCTACGCAGAAGCGAACTCACGTCGCGTGAACCGCATATGAACAGCTGGTTCGGAAGTCATTCATGAGCGGGGGATTAGGAATCATGCCATCGGGTGACACTGGCCCGATGGCTGGAGTGTATCGTCCCTTCGTCTTCAGCCCGATCTCCGGCCGGCATCGCAGAACCCCTCAAGTTCCGCATGCCGGTCTTTTTTATGGCGAGCTCGAAGACGAGATCCCGCAGCTTGTCAGGCCGACAACACTTTGGCGCGTGCGTTGATCTGGTCGCAGGCACCCCCGAACGGATCGAGCATCGGCACCAGGGGCGAAGCGCCAAGCAAGCTTTTTTCTTTGATTTGACACGGCGATCGCCTATCCGCTTTACTCTGAAGGCGAATCCGCGAAGGACACGATCGATCGACCATGGAACAGGTCCTTTTTTCGACCCCCGATAATCCAGCACCCGAAAACCGCACCGAAGGCTTCTTCGAGACGCATGACGGCCATCGGCTGCGCTATGCCGTCTTCCGCGCCGATGCGCCGGTGGCGAAGGGCACCGTCGTGCTCCTCCAGGGTCGAAACGAATACATCGAGAAGTATTTCGAGACGATCCGTGACCTGACGGCCAAGGGCCTCTGGGTCGCGACCTTCGATCTGCGTGGCCAGGGCGGCTCCGACCGGCTTCTGAAGTGGGGCCAGTATGGCCACGTCCGGCGCTTCGTCGACTACGAGCACGACCTCGACACATTCCTCGAGAAGATCGTGTTGCCGGATACCCGTCTGCCATTCTTCATTCTCGCGCATTCGACCGGCGCGCTGATCGCAATGTCGGCTGCCCCGTACCTCTCGACGCGCATCGAGCGAATGGTCCTGACCGCCCCCTTTATCGGCCTCTCGGGTCAGGCAGCGTCGGAAGGCACGATCCGTGCCCTCGCCGGGGTCGCCTGTTCGCTCGGTCTCGGCTCGTTTCCGCTAACGCGCCGGCTTAAAGAGCTGCCGTTCCGCGACAATCCGCTGACATCGGACGAGACGCGGTTCGAGCGCAACGTCGCCGTAGCAGCGGCTCACCCGGAACTGACCCTTGGTCCCCCGACCGCGCGCTGGCTGCACGACTCCTTCCGGACGATCGATCGCGTGACCTCCCCCAGTCATCTGTTTTCGATCACCATACCGACGGTCGTCATCGCACCGACCCGCGACGCCATCGTGCCCTATATCGCGCAGGAGCGTATCTCACGCTACTTCCGCGCCGCTCAGTTCGTGCCGATCAATGGTGCGCGGCATGAAGTGCTGCAGGAGCGCGATGTCTACCGCAAGGCAGCGCTCGCGGCCTTTCACGCCTTCGTCCCCGGCAGTGACGCCGAGGCCGTCGAGGAAGTCGAAGGATTTGGCACCTAGCCCGGCCCTCCAAGAGACCGTGGCAAATGCCGTCGGATACTATCGATTGAGAATGGCCATCGCCTGTTCGTAGACGGCGCGGCTTCCCGCTGCAATGATCGAGCCGCCGTTTTCCGGGCGCCCGCCATCCCAGGTCGTGATGATCCCGCCGGCATTCTCGATGACGGGAATGATGCCGCCGACATCATACGGCTTCAGGCTGTTTTCGATCACTAGGTCGACGTGACCGGCAGCGAGCAGCGCATAGGCGTAGCAATCCGTGCCATACCGGAAGAGTCTTACCTGGCTTTCGACTTCCCGGTATTTCTCCATCTCGGCGCCGGTAAAGAGATGCGGTGAGGTGGTGAAGAGAATGGCGTTTGCCAGAGCGCCGCAATCGCGGACCTGCAGCCGGCGCTCGCCCTCTGGGCCGCTATAGATGGAACCATTCGGATCCGCGAAGTAGCGTTCCCCGGTAAAGGGCTGCTCGATCATTCCCATGATGGCTCTACCGTCGCGCTGCAGACCGATCAGCGTTCCCCAGACAGGAACACCGGAGATAAAGGCGCGCGTACCATCGATTGGGTCGATCACCCAAACATATTCGCGGTCGAGGCCGACATCGCCGTGCTCTTCACCAAGAATGCCGTGCTCCGGGAAATGCTCCTCGATCAGCGCACGAATGGCGACTTCCGCAGCCCTGTCGCCTTCGGTGACTGGGTCAAAGCCGCTCGACAGCTTGTTGGTCACGTCAAGCCCGGACCGGAAACGCGGTAACGTCTCGGCCTTGGCGGCCTCCGCCAGGCGATTGAAGAACGAGCGATCAGGAAGCATGGTGAAATCCATCGGTGGCGCGCGAGTGGCGCTTTTCATAGCGGAATTGCGGTCAGTTGCAAACGAGAGCAGCAGCTTTTAGCCGGCTGCACAATATTTTTGCACCGCAAAATATTGATTGACAATTGTGCACCGCAATAGTAGCGTTTGCTCACAGTCTTTTGACTGTAAATACCCTCCTTGGGTGTTTCCTCCCTAGACTTAGACCGCCGTGAGGCGGTCTTTTTTTAAGCCATCTCGGAAGACTTACTCGGCAGCCAGGGCAGAGTCGGTCGCAAACTGCGCCACATAGATCGCCATCTGACGCATAAAGGCAGTGATCGCTCCGGCGACCAGGGCAAAGTCGGCGCGCTTCTCCAGCGTGATTTCGTCGACATAAATCGACCGGTTGACTTCTATCTGCAGCGCATGAAGCCCGCGTGACGGCCGGCCGTAGTGCTCGGTGATGAAGCCGCCGGCATAGGGCTTGTTGCGGATCGCCGTGAAGCCCATTTCCTCGAAGATGGCGACGGCCGCCCGCGACAGCTCGGCCGAAGCGCTGGTGCCATAGCGATCGCCGATAATGAAATCCGGCCGCGCATTGGTGCCTGCGACGCGGACATTGCCCGGCATGGAGTGGCAGTCGATCAGTACACCGAAGCCGAACTGGACATGCGTGCGTGCGATCAGCCGCCGCAGCGCCGCATGATACGGCTTATAGACGGCCTCGATGCGATCGAGCCCTTCCTGCACCGACAGCCGACGGGCGTAGATCTCCATGTTCTCGGCAACGATACGGGGAATGGTACCGAGGCCGCCTGCGACGCGCAGCGAATTGATGTTGGCGTAGGGCGGTAGCAGACCGTCGAACATGCGCGGATCGAGTTCGTAGGGCTCACGGTTCACATCCAGGTAGGCGCGCGGAAAGTTGGCGAGCAGGAGCGGCGCCCCGAGCGCGCTCGCATCGGCAAACAGCTCATCGACATAGTGGTCCTCGGAACGACGGATGGAAACGCCTTCGAGCCGCGACTGGGCGATGAATTCGGGCGGATAGATGCGCCCGCTGTGCGGCGAGTTGTAGACGAATGGAATGGCGTGCGACAAAGGCTCCCGGATCTCGAAAAGTGCGTATTCGGGGATTTCGTGCACCCTTTTTCCCTTTTTACCATGCCAGGAGGCGACTGCTTCGCCCATGTTGCCAGTTGCCGCACCGCAAGTCCATACTATCTCATGGGGATGACGGCCCAGACAGCCTCTTCACCGGTTGTTTACTGGCCGACTTCTAGTGTAATTGGCTGGAGCCCCACGCATAAATTACTGATTAGCGGTCTGGATAATGACTCAGAAGATACTTCTTGCAGAAGACGACAACGACATGCGCCGCTTCCTCGTGAAGGCGCTTGAAAAGGCAGGCTACAAGGTCCTCTCTTACGACAACGGTGCCAGCGCCTATGACAGGCTTCGCGAAGAACCCTTCTCGCTACTCCTGACCGATATCGTCATGCCCGAAATGGACGGAATCGAACTGGCGCGCCGCGCGACCGAACTCGATCCGGACCTGAAAGTGATGTTCATCACCGGATTCGCAGCTGTCGCTCTGAACCCTGATTCGAAGGCGCCGAAGGATGCGAAGGTTCTTTCCAAGCCTTTCCACCTCCGCGACCTCGTTGAGGAAGTGAACAAAATGCTTGCCGCGTAAGGCTTCCGGCAGTGCATGTCACAAAACCGAAAAAAGTCTATTGACGACAAAAACGGTTTGTGGTCTATGCGCCGCCATCGGATGGGCGTGTAGCTCAGCGGGAGAGCACTACGTTGACATCGTAGGGGTCACAAGTTCGATCCTTGTCACGCCCACCATTCGAATTCAAAGGCTTAGCGAGAAATCGCTAAGCCTTTTTCGTTTCCGGCTCGAACACTATTTCGCGCGTGCGGCGACAACGCATCGCCGCGTCCCCGGGCTCCGGCATCTGACGCTAGGGGTTGTTGTAAAACGATCCGCCGTCGTACGTGCAGGCGTAGTCGAGGACACATTGCTTGCCGGTCTTGTCCCGGAAACTGGCGGTGGTGCGCGCATAGCCCAGGCCGCATTTGGCAGGCGGATAGCGGAAGCTGCTGCCGCCGAAGCCGGAGCGGACGAACACCTTCTTGTTCTGGCGGATGATCTGCGAGATTTGGCTACAGGTGTAAGCGCGCGCATCGACGTTCAAGGCACCCGCAGAAAGTGCCGTCGATGGCAGCACGAGCGTTACGGCCAACAGCGAAGCATGAACGACGACCTGAATGCAGCCCATCTCACCCTCCCCGGCATGAGCATGGCGGGAAAACAACTATACTCGCTTTCGGCGAACCGGACAAAGCAACTGGTACCGTCAAGCGTGCGGCCGGTTGCGAGGTCGTAGGTGACCCGCGACATGCCAAAACAGTCCGATGTCCCCATATGCAGAGCGCCCGCCAAACCAGCGGGCGCTTCGTTCAGTGGGGCCGGGTGAGCCATATTACATGCACGCTGGTGCGGACTTCATGGCCGCCTCGGCGAGCGCTTTTGTCTTGTAGGCGCTACCGACAGCCATCGCGGCCTTGCCGTCAGGACGCTTCGAAACGATGCTGCATTTGCTGCTGTTCGGAGCATGCTCCACATAATAGTGGCTGCTTGCGGCAAGCGCCGGAGCGACGCCGAAGGCCAGGATAGCAACACTCAGAGCGATTTTCCTGATCATCGCATTCCTCCATCTTAGCTAGACTGGCAATCTCGCTGCCAGACGAGAGTTTAGCTATCGCTCGCGATCACTTTGCCCAAGCGTCATATCACCGCATGCAGGGGACGCCCGTATGGAGTACGACGGGCACTTGGATCTCGCCGGCCATCATTCTGGTTTTCCGCCAATTGCCAGAATGGAAAGTCGAGCCTATCGACCAATTTCGAACACAGAACAATGGCAAGTCGCTACCGACAACAGCACTGCTGAGACACGCACTACGAGGTAAAGACATGAGACTGGCAACTTTGGCCACCGCTTCGCTGCTCGCGGCGACACTGACCACGACAGCAGATGCGGCGTCGCAGAATTTCCCCGGCGCCCCCGGTGCCCTGACGCTCGCCGGCAAATGCGCCAAGCTCGTCGTCGGCAAGGTCGACGCGACGAAGGGTTGTGAAAGCGAACTTGCAAGCGTGACACTTGTGAATGGCCAAGTCACCTTCATCTTCACCTCGGGCGGCAAGATGCTGGGCTTTCAAGGCGATGGCACGGCCATCAAGCCTGCTTCGAACGGCAACGCCCGCATGCCGCTCAACCTCGTGGTGACCGGCGTCGGCCAGAAGCTGACAGGTCAGGTAAAGGTTGCCGGCACCTGCACGATGGGCAACCCGTACGGCGGCAAGCCGGTTGACATCGAATGCACGGCCGAAAGCAAGGACACGGCCTTTACGGGCAGCTTCCGCACCAACGGCAAGGCGCCGAAGCAGAAATAGGCGACCGTTTGTTGTTTTAGGTTAGGCTCAGGCACACCAGGCGCCACTCGCGCCCGGTTTGCGGGCCAAGCCCTCGTTGATCATCTGCACACCGATCGACCGACCGTCCCGCGACACGACATGCGGGGCGCCTGCCTTTCCGGGCTGCCCAGCCGGGTTCAACGAGAAGGATCCGGCGTTCAAAATGCTCAGGAGCCGCAGCTTGGCAGCAAAGCCCAGCCGTTTCTCATTGTCGCAGCGAGCCGTCTCGATACCTGGCGTCACGACGTCGGCAATGGCGATCTTCTCGCCCTTGTACCAGAACGTGTCTCCATCGGCGACGCAGTTGATATGCTCTCCCTGCCCGCAATAGCCAAACGCAGCCTTGCCGGTCTGTTCCTGCGCAGGCGAGACGGAAACAGGTACAGGCTTCTCCGGGACGACGGGTGCCTTGGCCGGAATGGGCACGGCAGCAGGCGGCGTCAGGCGTGCCGCGGTTATCGAAGCGGTCTGCCGGGGGCTGGTGTCGCGCTCGGGTTCGTTCCGTGCGACCGTGGCCGGCCGAGCGAATGTCGCTACTGGCGCATGCGCCGCCAGCATCGGTTTCACGCTTTTCCAGTTGTCGTATAGCGCAATACCGCCAACGGCGAGAACACCGATGATTGTCCAGGGGAGCGCGCTTCCGCCTCCTCTTGCCTTCGATCGTGCTGATGATTTGCGGCGGCGTGTCGCGGTCTTTGCCATCTGTCCGATTCCCCTGAATGCGCCGATTATCGCCGGGTAATCCTTTCCGAAACGTTGGCGACCAAGCATTTTGGCGCGGCTGCGGCAAGGCATGTTCGAAAGAGGTCGACCATCTTCCTGGAAATCCAGCATGGGCAGGACGGGACCGGCGCTGCCCCGATGCCGGTTCTCATCGATCGTCGGGCAGCCAGCCATAGCGCAGGTGTCAGGGCGCAGGTGTCAGGCGCGAGCCGGCGAGGTCCTCTCCGACGAAGAGCGCATTGGCGAGGCGCAACGAGAGCTCGGCGAAGCTGCGATCTCGCTTCTTTCCGGGTCGACCTGTGTATCAGCGGCGGCGCGAAGCGCCTGCCATTCGATCTCGTGCTTGATGGCAATGTCGTGCGGCACCAAAACTGCTTTCATCTTTTCTCACCGATTGTCGCGAATATGAAGTGGATTGCAGTGGCGGCAGATCAACGACGTGGCTTGGCAAGCGTGGAATCGTCTTCCGCGGCCGGCTTCGGCCCGCCTTTCGAAAGATCGCCGCCAGTGACATGAGCGGGAACGTGAACGTCTTCAAAAACGCCATGCGGCAGCGTCAGGTCGACGTGATGCGGCGGCAGCACCTGCGCCTTCTGCATTCGGTTGGGACGCGCCCGCTTCATACGGTCGGACTTTTCCGTGCGTTTGTCGGGGATGTGGGTCGAGGGGTGCATCGTCGGCCTCCTGTTCATGCGCATATGACGGGTGAAGGTGTAACGATGGCGACGCCGGATAGTTCCCAAGAAAACAACAGAGCGCGCCGCGTCGATCTTGACTGGCGTGGTAAGTTCACTACCTTCGCTCTATCCATCGGCCTCGGACATCGGCCGATGGGTCAACCTGGTGCCGGGCCCCTCTGGCGAGAGTTTTTACGGCGCTCTCGTGATGTCGGTACCGCCTGCAGCTTAAGCCGGCGGATTTTTCATCGATGAAAAAGCTCACCATGCCTCACGCGCATGCCCTTTGTGGTATGCCGCGTTTTTCACGCACATATTCTCTGTTCGAAACCGTTCGTGGCTGCGAGGTGCAGCCATGACCAACAGTTCCCAGCAAAAACCGACGCTCAGCTATTTCCGCTGGGCTTTCATAGTCACCATCCTCGGCCTGATCCTGGGCGCAGCCCTCGGCTGGCAGACGACAGGCACGATCGGCGGCATGGCGACCGTCTTCTTCATCTGCACGGTACTTGCCGTGCTGGAAATCTCACTCTCTTTCGACAATGCCATCGTCAATGCCAACAAGCTCAAGGAAATGACGCCGGTCTGGCAGCATCGCTTCCTGACCTGGGGCATCGTCATTGCCGTCTTCGGCATGCGTATCGTCTTCCCGTTGGCGATCGTCGCGATCGCCGCCAAAATCGGCCCATTGGAAGCACTGGTGCTCGCGGCCCGGGAACCTGCGGAATACGCCCGCATCATGAACGACGCCCATCTGCCGATCGCAGCCTTCGGCGGCACGTTTCTGATGATGGTCGGCCTCAACTACTTCTTCAATCACGAGAAGGACGTCCACTGGATATCAGGGCTTGAAAAGCTGATGGCCCGCTCGGCCACGATCAAGGGCATCGAGATCGCCTTCGTTCTGGCGCTGGTCCTGGTGTTCTCGTCGTTCCTCGGCGAAGAAGAAGCCACGACCTTCGTGCATTGCGCCATCTATGGCCTTCTGACCTTCCTGGCGGTTGAGGTGATCGGCGGTCTGCTCGATGCTTCGCAGCAGACGATGAGCGCTGCTGCCAAGGGCGGTCTCGGTGCCTTCATCTATCTGGAAGTGCTGGATGCCAGCTTCTCCTTCGACGGCGTCATCGGTGCCTTCGCGCTGACGCAGAACCTCTTCGTCATCGCCATCGGCCTCGGCATCGGCGCCATGTACGTGCGCTCGATGACGATCATGCTTGTCGAAAAGGGAACGCTTGCCGAATACCGCTACCTCGAGCACGGCGCCTTCTACGCGATCCTGATCCTCTCGGTGATCATGTACGTGCAGACCATGTACCATATTCCCGAGGTCATCACCGGCCTTGGCGGCGCGGCCCTGATCGGCATCTCGCTCTGGTCTTCCATCCGCTACAACAGGAAGGAGCAGGCGCAAGAGCGCGCCGAGGCGCACAAGGAACTGCACGCCTGATCCCTGCAAGCCGCATCGACCGATGCTGCTTCATCACGGCAAAAATAAAGCCCGCGACCATCCGGTTGCGGGCTGTTTCGTATCCGGCGATCGCGGATCGCCAAAACCGCGCCTAGGCGTTTAGTGGTTGATTCTACCGAACATGCTCGGATCGATACCGAGCTCGCGCAGATCGCGTGCCTTCGGGCGGCGGCCAGCTTCGACAGCGACGCTCGCAGCATTCGCAGCACTGATCATCGCAAAGGCGCGGCCAAGGAAACCATCGCGGATGGACTTACGGAAGGACATTTCTTTCTCGCTTTGCTTTATGATTGACTGCTCATATGTGCGCTTCCCCATGCGTTGCGACAAGCGATGGAACTTCAGCCCTGCCATGCAAAAACACGAGATCAGAATAGACGCACGACAGGCAGCCACCCACGAGCGGCGTCTGCGCACTCGGGCGGGGTCTGGAAATGCATGTTCCGATCATGCTTCCCGATATTTGAGAGCGCCTACTTGGCGATCACGCAAGCGCTACCGTATGAACTCAGCAAAACGAGCCACAGTACGGAGCCGTGGCGTGATCACAAGGATTGGAGGATATGCTGTTGACAGAACCGTTCGTGATCAGACGTGCCGAGTTATCGGAGGCCGAAGCCTTGGCGCAATTTGCGGCGCACCTATTTCGCGATACCTACTATAAAGACACAACGGCGCCCGACATCGACGCTCATATCGAGAGGAATTTCAGCGTCGGACATCAGGCCGCGGAGATCAGCGATCCCTCCGCCGCGGTGTTTCTGGCGACATTTGATGACCGCATCATCGGATACGCGCACGTCATTTTCGACTCGGTCGATCATCGGTCGGCCTTTCTCAATCGCATTTATGTCCACGCCGGTTGGAGAGGCCGTGGATTGGCGACCGAGCTCTTGGAGACGGTTCTGAGCGAGGCTAGGCAACGCGGCGAAACCCGTTTGGAGTTGACTGTATTCGAGCAAAACGCCCGGGCGATCGCGTTTTACAAAAGAGCCGGATTCGCAGTGACCGGTAACACGGCATTTACCGTCGGTCAGGACGTCCAGACCGACCTCGTGATGGCGATAGACCTGGTCGAGGGTCTCGACACCTAACGGCACAACTACGCGAGCAAGACGCCTGATGTGGTGCCGTGTCCGCCACCGGAGCGTCTCGCGGGCCTGAACGAAAAGGCCGGCGATGTGTCCATCGCCGGCCGCAATTGAGGGGTTCGGGGCAGTCTTTTTCTTTTAATCCTCGTTTGCCGCAAGCTGCGACAGAACCTCGCCGCGCCCGCGCAACCGCAGGATCAGCGGAATGATGAAGGCGGCGGCGGCAACAATCAGCAGGCCGGCAGCGATCGGCGACATCACCAGCGTCGTCACATCACCCTGGCTGATCGCAAGTGCGCGGCGCAGCTGCTGCTCGGCCAGTGGGCCAAGGATGAGGCCGACGACCGCGGGCGCGATCGGATAGCCGAAAAGCCGCATGATGTAGCCGAGGACACCGAAGGCGAGCAGCATGCCGAGTTCGAACACCGAGGGGTTGGCGCCGATCGTGCCGAGCGTCGCAAACAGCAGGATGCCGGCATAGAGCCATGGCTTCGGGATCGTCAGCAGGCGCACCCAGAGACCGATCAGCGGCAGGTTGAGCACCAGGAGCATCGCATTGGCGATCAGCAGGCTGGCAATCAGGCCCCAGACGATCTGTGGGTTGTTCGCAAATAACAGGGGGCCGGGCTGCAGACCGTATTGTTGGAAGCCGGCGAGCATGATCGCCGCCGTTGCCGAAGTCGGCAGGCCGAGTGTCAGGAGCGGAACGAGCGTACCGGCAGCCGATGCGTTGTTCGCGGCCTCTGGACCGGCCACACCCTCAATCGCGCCACGGCCGAATTCCTCGGGATTCTTGCTCAGCCGTTTCTCGGTGGCATAGGAGAGGAATGTTCCGATCTCTGCGCCGCCGGCCGGCATTGCACCGATCGGGAAACCAATGAGGGTGCCACGCAGCCACGCTTTCCAGGAACGCGCCCAGTCCTGTGCCGTCATCCACAACGAACCCTTGACCGCCTCGACGGTCTCCTCGCCCCGATTGCCCTGAGCGGCAATATAGAGTGTCTCGCCAATAGCAAACATCGCAACCGCCAGCGTCGTGACCTCGACACCGTCGAGCAGATCCGGAACGCCGAAGGAAAGACGCGCCTGGCCGGTCTGCAGGTCGATACCGATCATTGCAAGCGCAAAGCCGATGAAGAGCGAGGTGAGCCCCCTCAGCGCCGAGTCCCCGAAAGCAGAGGAAACCGTGACGAAGGCAAGAATCATCAGTGCAAAATACTCGCGGGGGCCAAAGACGAGAGCGAGTTTGACGATATAGGGGGCGATGAAGGCCAGTCCGAGCGTGGCGATGAGACCCGCCACGAACGAGCCGATCGCCGCTGTCGCTAGCGCGGGACCGCCCCTGCCCGCCCGGGCCATCTTGTTGCCCTCCAATGCGGTAACGATCGAGGAGCTCTCGCCCGGCGTGTTGAGAAGGATCGAGGTCGTCGAACCACCATACATTCCGCCATAGTAGATGCCGGCGAACATGATGAGCGATCCGCCCGGATCGAGCTTGTAGGTGACCGGCAGCAGGAGTGCGACCGTCAGCGCCGGACCGATGCCCGGTAGAACGCCGACGGCCGTTCCAAGCGTTACGCCGATCAACGCGTAAAGCAGGTTCATCGGCTGCATGGCGACCAGGACGCCCTGAAGGAGGAGTTCGAAAGTGTTCATGGGCATTCGTTCCTAGAAGAAGAGCCTCTCCAGCAGACCGGCAGGCAACAAGAGCTGCAGAAGCTGCGAGAAGATGACCCAGACGACGAAGCTGAGGGCGATACCGGCAGGCAACGATAGCCAAAGCTTGCGCAGTCCGAAGCCACGCGCCGTGAGTGCGAAGAGAACGCCGGTGGCAATCGAAAAGCCGGCCGTCTTCAGGAGCAGCATTTGCCCTGCAAGGCCGGCGACGACCCATATGACCGGCGCGATTTCCTGATGCTCACGTTCGGGAAAATCGCCATGCCAGGCTTCGAACGCCGTCCAGATCCCAAGTGCGATCAGGCCGAGCGCAACCGCCGTCGGAACGGTCGCAGGACCGATGCGCGCGTATTGCGCGACCGCCTTCATGTGAGAAACGTCCCAGAGCATGACCGCGGCCACGGCGAAAAGACAGAGGGCAATGATCAGCGCCGCCCAGTCGGGGCGGCGCTTCGTTGCCAGGGGTTCGTTACCCTCGCTCATTTAACAAGTCCGATCTCTTTGAGGATGCCTTCAGTCGCAGCAACATCCTTTTCGAGCTGCGCCTTGAAGGCGTCGCCGGCGAGGTAGGTATCGGCCCAACCCTTGGTCTTCAGGACTTCCTGCCAGCCGGCGGACTTCGAGACCTTGTCGAAGTCAGCGGTGATCGCTGCGGTCTGTTCGGCCGAAAGCCCTGGAGCGGCAGCCACCATACGCCAGTTCTGCACGGCGACATCGAGTCCGGATTCCTTCAGCGTCGGCGCATCGACGCCCTCGATGCGGTGATCGCTTGACACGGCAAGCAGGCGCAGCTGGCCGGCTTTGACCTGCGATTCAAACTCGCCGTAACCAGAAATGCCCGCCGTCACCTGTCCGCCGAGAATGGCAGCCAGTGCTTCGCCGCCGCCGGAAAAAGCAACATAGTTGATCTTCGTCGGATCGACCCCGGCTGCCTTCGCGATCAGGCCGACCGCGATGTGGTCGGTGCCGCCGGCCGAGCCGCCACCCCAGGAAACGGCACCCGGATCCTGCTTCAGCTTTGCGACGAGATCGGCCATCGTCTTGATGTCGGATGAAGCCGGAACGACGATCGCCTCGTATTCGCCCGTGAGACGGGCGATCGGCGTGACGTCTTTGAGGGTAACCGGCGACTGGTTCGTCAGGATCGCGCCGACCATGACATAGCCGCCAACGATCAGTGCGTTAGGGTTGCCGCTGTTCTGACCGGCAAACTGGGCGAGACCAATGGTGCCGCCGGCGCCTGGAACGTTCTGAACCTGAATGTTGCCTGAGATGCCTTCCTTCTGCATGACGGTCTGCAGCGAGCGAGCAGTCTGATCCCAACCGCCGCCAGGAGCGGCCGGCGCCATGATGGTGTAGTCGGCGGCATAGGCCGGCAACGCGATCGCGGCCGCGAAAATGCTTGCAAGAAGAGTATGCTTCACGAGTGTGTCCTCCGTGGGCACGGCTGAGAAACCGCGCATTGTTCTCGATGGAATCGGGAAGAACACCGCAGACGGACATAGGTCCGGTATGGCCGGCAAGCTCTTCCCGAAACTTCACCTCTCCGCCTCCACGGAGCTGAAGTTCTACAAAGCGGACCACGATAAGCTGTCATTTAGCTGACATCCGCGGAGTATCCACCCCGAAGGACACTTTTTTGCCGCAATTGCACTCGGCGAAAAACTTCGACCGCTGCGGGAACTTGTCTGCCATCGCCGCGTTTAGCGAGATAAGGAGGATTGGGCCATGAGTTCTCACATCGATACCAAGCAAATCGAACATGAGGGCTTACGACAAGTGTGGAGCGTGCGTGAATTTGCGCGTCGCCACCGGTTGGACAAGAAGGAGGAGAAGCGGCTCCTCGTGCTTTTCGGATCGTTCGCGACGAAGCAGGAATTGCTGTCGAACGCCCAGCGGCCCTGCCTTTTCCGGTAACTACCACGATTTTTATTGTGTCCGCAGGACCTCGTTCCAGTGCGCGATCAACCTCGCGCGCTTCACCTGATCCAGGTAGACCATCAGTCCGGGGCTGACGGGGACCGGCCGCAATTGCGCGCCCAGCAGCTCCTGCATCGTGTTGGCTGTGTTCTCACCGGCGACCTCAGGGCTGACAGCCGGAATTTGCAGCTCGCGCGCCATGATCGTCTGCCCCTCCTTCGACATGAAGAAGGAGAGGTAGCGGCGCCCGAGTTCCGGCTCGCCCGCCGCCTGCGGCACGAGGCCAATGCGCGACATCACGACGGTATAGTCCTTTGGCAGGACAATCCCCACATCCGGCTGGCGTTTGGCCCAATCGGCGGCATAGGAGCCGAGGATGTTGTAGCCGAGAACGAAACGGCCGTCGGACACGCGCTCCAGAATGGCCGAGCTGGTCGAATAGAGCTTGACCCCGGCTGCGCCCATGGCGCCGATGACGGACCAGATATCCCCGAACTGCTCCTGGTCACGCGCCATGAACAGGAAGCCGACGCCGGAACGTTCGATGTCGTAGGTGCCGATCCGGCCATGGACCGCATCGCCCTTGCGCTTGAGGTAATCGACGAATTCGGCGCGCGAACTCGGCGGCGGCTCCTTCACGAAACTCGGCCTGTGATAGACGAAAACCGCCGGCTCGAAGGTCAGTGCATAGGCGGTATTGCGCCAGTTGGCCCATTTCGGCCAGCGGGCGCTCATCGGCAGGTTGCTGACCTGCGCGTAACCGTCGTTGGAGAGCTTCACCTGCAGGTCCATCGCCGAGGAAAAGGCGAAATCGGCGGTGCGCTTGCCGGCATCGGTCTCGCGCACGATGCGGTCGTAGATTTCCCCGGTCAGCATGTCCTCGTACTTGACCGCCACATCGGGATTGGCCTTCTGAAATCCGCGGATCATCGGCTGTGCCAGGGGCTCATCGAGCGATGAATAGACAACCAGCGTCGGAGCTTCGGCACTGCCGGAACGCGCAGGATAAAACACCTCGTCCGCTGTCGCCAATGCGGGACAGAGAGACACCAACAGGAAAAGAACACTCCTCATTGCACGACAATGCACCAGCAGCCGCGATCCAGCAAGTCGAGCGCGCCAGTCCCGTTTCCGGCCACAGCGGCTGGTACGCTGCCAAACCGAAAAATCGCTATGACATCGGCCTCACCGCCCTGTATCCTTTTCAAAAATCAAGGGAACATCCGTGCGCATTCTACTGGTGGAGGACAATATCGCGCTGGCCGACGGGCTTTCGGCGATCCTGCGCGGCACCGGCCATGCCGTTGACGTCGTGCATGACGGTGCCTCGGCCAATGCTGTGACGGCGGCTGAGAATTTCGATCTCGTCGTGCTCGACCTGAACCTGCCGGAGATGGACGGCCTCGAAGTGCTGCGCGGCATGCGGGGCCGGCAGAACCAATCGGCCGTCCTCATCCTGACGGCGCGCGGCGCACCAGAGGAGCGGGTGAAGGGCCTTGATCTCGGCGCCGATGACTACCTCATCAAGCCCTTTGACATTTCTGAGTTCGAGGCGCGCGTGCGCGTCCTCCTGCGCCGCCAGGCCGGGCTGCATTCGGCGACTGTCAGTTTCGGCGGCCTCTCGCTCGATCTCAATTCACGCGCTTTCTCCGCAGGCTCGACGCCGCTCGACATCCCCGCCCGCGAGCTTGGCCTTCTGGAAATCCTCTTCATGCGCGCCGGCAAGGTCGTCGCCAAGGAGGCAATCATCCAGTCGCTGACGGCCTTCGACGACGACATTTCGGCCAATGCCATCGAGCAGTATGTCAGCCGCCTCAGAAAACGCCTGTCGCCCTACGGCCTGACGGTGAAGACCGCGCGCGGCATCGGCTACTATCTCGACAAGCTGCCCGAGGCCTCATGACGACGGCCTATTCGCTCCGACGAAGGCTCCTGTTCTGGCTGCTGATCTCGACTGCCATCATCGGCATGGTCGCGCTCGCGGACACCTATCGGGAAGCCGTGCAGACCTCCAACATCGTCTCGGACCGCGTGCTGGCAGGCTCGGCGCTCGCCATCGCCGAACGCGTCGTCGTGGCCGAAGACGGCACGCTCGAGGTCGATATCCCCTATGTGGCGCTTGAAATGCTGACCTCGGCCGCGCAGGACCGGGTCTTCTATCGCGTCGACGGACCGCCGGGGAAATTCATCACCGGCTACCAGGCGCTGCCCGTGCTTGCGGAAACCGTCGGCGACACCGCCGCCTTTGCCGACGACACCTTTCGCGGCGAACCGATCCGGGTGGCGACACTGAAACGCTCAGCCTCGACCGGCATCCGCTCGGTCCCCTTCGCCGTCACCGTCGCGGAGACTACGATTGCCCGCCGCCAACTGGCCCGCGCCATCCTCTTCCGCTCCGCACTCCGCCTCTCCTTCATGATCGCGGGCGCCGCCGTCATTGTCTGGATCTCGGTCACCGTGGCCCTCCGCCCGCTCTACAAGCTGCGCGATGCGATCGGCGAGCGGAGCCCCGACGACCTCCACCCGATCGAACAATCCGTGCCAAGCGAGGTCCAACCGCTGGTCGATACGGTGAACGGCTTCATGGTGCGTCTGGAATCGGCGCTGGATGCGCTTCGCAACTTCACCGGCAACGCCAGCCACCAGCTGCGCACGCCGCTTGCGATCATCCGCACGCAGCTCGCGCTGTCGGCCCGATCAGACACACTGGCAGAAGCGCAGGGCTCCGCCCTGAAGGGTGATCAGGCCGTCGCCCATGCCGAACGCATTCTCGCGCAATTGCTACTGATGGCGAAGATCGATGCGGCAACAGCGAAGGAGGCGCTGACCGCCTCCTCGATCGACCTGACGGCCATCGCCCAGGACATCACCGGGGAGCTCATCCCGGCGGCCGCCGAGGCGGGCATCGATCTCGGTTTCGAAGGCAACCGCCCTGCCTTCATCCGCGCCGAGCCGCTGCTGATCGGCGAGCTGTTGCGCAACCTTGCCGGAAACGCCATCGCCTATGCCGGCAAGGGTGCGGAGGTGACGGTGCGGATAGCTGAAACGGATGAGGCCGTCCGCCTCGAAGTCGAGGACAATGGGCCGGGCATTCCAGCGGAGAAGCTGGCCGCCGTGCGGCGACGCTTTTCACGCGGCAGCGATTCGGGTGCGCCGGGGGCCGGGCTCGGCCTGCCGATTGTCGAAGAGATCGCTGGTCTCTTCAACGCGGCGCTGACGCTGGAGCCCGGCATGGACGGTAGAGGCCTCAAAGCCTCCGTGACCTTTACGAAGGTTGCGTAAAGGCTTAGCCGGCTTGGCCAAACCGCCTTGCATTCTTTCGCTGCATTGCACACACTGCCACCCGGGAACAGCAAATGCCGTCAACGATACGGCAGCGGACAAGGCAATACATGTCGATCAAAGCCAGCATCTATCATCTGACGCATTACAAATACGACAAGCCGGTCCGCCTCGGACCCCAGATCATCCGCCTCAAGCCCGCTTCGCATTCGAAGACGCGGGTGATCAGCCATTCGCTGAAGGTCTCGCCGTCGAACCATTTCGTGAACCTGCAGCAGGATCCCTACGGCAATTACCTTGCCCGCTACGTCTTCCCCGACCCGGTGACCGAGTTCAAGATCGAGGTCGATCTCGTCGCCGACATGACGGTCTACAATCCCTTCGATTTCTTCATCGAGGAGAGCGCCGAAATGTGGCCCTTCTCCTATCCCGAGGAGATCAGGGACGACCTGAAGATCTACATGCTGCCGCAGCTGGTGGAGCCGGCGCTGGCAGCCTATCTCTCAGGCATAGACCGCACCCCGATGCGCACCACCGATTTCATCGTCGGTCTCAATGCCCGGCTGAAGAACGACGTCGAGTACGTCATCCGCATGGAGCCCGGCGTGCAGACGCCGGAAGAGACGCTGAAGCTGGCGCTCGGCTCCTGTCGCGATTCGAGCTGGCTGCTGGTCGAGATCCTCCGCAATCTCGGCTTCGCCGCCCGCTTCGTCTCCGGCTATCTCATCCAGTTGACGCCCGATCTGAAAGCGCTCGACGGTCCCTCCGGCACCGAGGTCGATTTCACCGACCTCCACGCCTGGTGCGAGGTCTATATCCCCGGCGCCGGCTGGATCGGCCTCGACCCGACCTCCGGCCTATTGACCGGCGAAAGCCACATCCCGCTCGCCGCCACCCCGCACCATCGCAACGCCGCCCCCATCTCCGGCGCCCTCTACGGCCACGCCAACACCGAATTCGCCTTCGACATGAAGGTCGCGCGCGTCGCGGAGCACCCGCGCATCACCAAGCCTTTTTCCGATGACAGCTGGCACGAGCTCAACGAACTCGGCCTCAAGGTCGACCGCATCCTTGAGGCCGAGGATGTCAGGCTCACCATGGGCGGCGAGCCGACCTTCGTCTCCATCGACGACTTCGAATCCGAGGAGTGGAACACCGCAGCCGTCGGCCCGACCAAGCGCGAGAAGGCCGACGTGCTGATCCGTAAGCTACGCGAACGCTTCGCGCCCGGCGGCTTCCTGCATTACGGTCAGGGCAAGTGGTATCCGGGCGAAAGCCTGCCGCGCTGGACCTTCTCGCTGTACTGGCGCAAGGACGGCAAGCCGATCTGGCGGAATCCGGATCTGATCGCCGATGAGGGCAAGGACACCGGCGTAAAGGCCGACGATGCTGCCAACCTGTTGAATGCCATCGCCCGGGAACTGGCGATCGAAACGGACATGGTGCTGCCCGCCTATGAGGATCCGGCCGAATGGATCCTCAAGGAAGGAAGCCTGCCAGATAATGTCGATCCCTCGAACTCGAAGCTGAAGGACCCGGAAGAGCGCAGCCGCATCGCCCGCGTCTTCGAACGCGGCCTGACGGTACCAACAGGCTATATCCTCCCCGTCCAGGCCTGGAACGCCAGGGCATCCGGCAAGCGCTGGGTCAGCGAGCGGTGGAAGACCCGCCGCGGCAAGATCTTCCTCGTGCCCGGCGACAGTCCCGTCGGCTACCGCCTGCCGCTCGGCACCCTGCCCTACGTGCCGCCGGCGCGCTTTCCCTATATCCACCCGGCCGACCCCTCCATCCCGCGCAGGCCCCTGCCCGATGTCTTCGTGCCATCAGGCCGCGCCATGCCGGAAGCCTCGCGCCACCGCGACGAGACCGGCCAGGACCGCGTCGAGCAGACCATTGGCGAAATCGGCGGCGCCGTGCGCACCGCAATCTCGGTCGAGCCGCGCGACGGCCGGCTTTGCGTCTTCATGCCCCCGGTCGAGCGCATCGAGGATTATCTCGAGCTGATCGCGGCGGCCGAAAACGCCGCCGCCGAACTCGGCCTGCCCGTCCATATCGAAGGCTATTCGCCGCCGCAGGACGAGCGCATCAACGTCATCCGCGTCGCCCCCGACCCCGGCGTCATCGAGGTCAACATCCATCCCGCCTCCAACTGGCAGGACTGCGTCGCGATCACCACGGCTGTCTACGAAGAGGCGCGCCAGTCGCGGCTCGGCGCCGACAAGTTCATGATCGACGGGCGCCACACCGGCACTGGCGGCGGCAACCACGTGGTCGTCGGCGGCGCCAATCCCGGCGACAGCCCGTTCCTGCGCCGTCCCGATCTGTTGAAGAGCCTGGTGCTGCACTGGCAGCGCCATCCGTCGCTCTCCTACATGTTTTCAGGCATGTTCATCGGCCCGACCAGCCAGGCGCCACGCATCGACGAGGCTCGCCACGACAGCCTCTACGAGCTGGAAACGGCGCTCGCCCAGATCCCCGCACCGGGCCGGGGCCTAACACCGCTGCCGTGGATCACCGACCGCCTGTTCCGCAATCTCCTGATCGACGTCACCGGCAACACCCACCGCGCCGAGATTTGCATCGACAAGCTGTTCTCGCCCGACGGCCCGACCGGTCGCTTGGGACTTGTCGAGTTCCGCGGCTTCGAGATGCCGCCGAATTCGCGCATGTCGCTCGCCCAGCAATTGCTGGTCCGCGCCCTCATCGCCCGCTTCTGGCAGAACCCGGCCGACGGCCGCTTCGTGCGCTGGGGCACGACCCTGCACGACCGTTTCATGCTGCCGCACTTCGTCTGGCACGACTTCCTCGACGTGCTCGCCGATCTCAAGCAGAACGGCTTCGGCCTCAGCCCGGAATGGTTCAAGGCGCAGCTCGAATTCCGCTTCCCCTTCTGCGGCGAAGTCGAATACGAGGGCTCCAAGCTGGAGCTTCGCCAGGCGCTGGAACCCTGGAACGTCATGGGCGAAGAAGGTGCGATCGGCGGCACCGTGCGCTATGTCGACAGCTCCGTCGAGCGCCTGCAGGTGCGGCTCGAGACCAGTAACGCCTCCCGCTACACCGTCACCTGCAACGGCCGCACCGTGCCGTTGACGCCGACGGGAACGGCGGGCGTCTCGGTCGCCGGCGTCCGCTTCAAGGCATGGCAGCCGGCGTCGGGATTGCACCCGCTTCTGCCGGTCAACACGCCGCTGACCTTCGACATTTATGATACATGGTCGAAGCGTTCGATCGGCGGCTGCATCTATCATGTTGCCCATCCGGGCGGGCGTAACTATGACACCTTCCCGGTCAATGGTAACGAAGCGGAAGCAAGGCGTCTGGCGCGATTCGAGCCGTGGGGGCATACATCGGGCGGCTATATCCCGCGCACGGAGACAGCTTCGCCGGAATTCCCGCTGACGCTCGATCTTCGCAGGCCGGTGGGAATCTAGACGTTAGGGCGAAATGGGCAAAAAACCGACGGCAGAACTGAGGGAAGCACCACGCAACCGCACCGGCAACGATGCGGTGCTCAGCTACGCCCCGCTGCCTGGCGTGGCCGACGAAATGGTCGATACCAACGGCGCCATCCGTCCGGTCTGGCAGCGTTTCTTCGCGCATCTGAGCGGCATGCCCGAAAAGGACCTGACCGAGCGCTTCGCTCGCGCCGATCGCTATCTCCGCGATGCCGGCGTGTTTTATCGCGCCTATGGCAGCACCGGCAGCGCCGAGCGCTCCTGGCCGCTTTCGCATGTGCCCGTCCTGATCCACGCCCGCGAATGGGAAGCGCTGTCGGCCGGCCTCGTACAGCGCGCCGACCTGCTTGAGGCGATTGTTGCCGACATCTACGGTCAGAACCGGCTGGTCGCAGACGGCGTCCTGCCACCCGCACTCATCGCCGCCAATCCGGAGTACCAGCGTCCACTCGTTGGCGTCACTCCCGCGGGCGGTCATTATCTGCATTTCTGCGCCTTCGAGATCGGCCGCGGCCCGGACGGCAACTGGTGGGTGCTGGCCGACCGCACCCAGGCTCCGTCGGGCGCTGGTTTCGCGCTCGAGAACCGCGTCGCAACGACCCGCGCCTTCTCCGACATCTATGCCGAGACCCCGGTTCATCGCCTGGCCTCCTTCTTCGGCGCCTTCCGTGACGCGCTGCAAGGCATGAAGCACAGCGGCGACGACCGCATCGCCGTCCTGACCCCCGGCCCCGCCAACGAGACCTATTACGAACACGCCTATATCGCCCGCTACCTCGGCTTCATGCTGCTCGAGGGCGAGGACCTGACGGTCGTCAACGGCAAGGTGATGGTGCGCACCGTTTCGGGCCTGAAGCCGATGACCGTTCTCTGGCGCCGCCTCGATTCCGCCTATGCCGACCCGCTCGAACTGAACCAGAATTCGCACATCGGCACGCCCGGCCTCGTGGAAGCATTGCGCGCCGAAAGCGTCACCATCGTCAACGCGCTCGGCAGCGGCATCATCGAGACCCGCGCGCTTCTCGCCTTCATGCCGACCATCTGTCGCCGCCTGTTCGGCGAAGAACTGAAGCTCCCCTCGATCGCGACCTGGTGGTGCGGCCAGAAAGGCGAGCGCGAACATGTCGCAAAGAACATCGGGAAGATGGTGATCGGCCCGGCTTATTCGCGCGCGCCCTTCTTCGATGACAGCGGTGAATCCGTGCTCGGCTCGAGCCTGCGCGCCACCGCCAAAGACTCGATCGCCGACTGGCTGAATTCCGACGGCACAAAGCTCGTCGGCCAGGAAGTCGTGACGCTTTCGACAACGCCCGCCTGGATCGACGGCAAGCTGACGCCACGGCCGATGTCGCTGCGCGTCTTCGCGGCTCGCACGGCCAATGGCTGGCAGATCATGCCCGGCGGCTTTGCCCGCATCGGCGGCAGCGACGACGTGGCGGCCATCGCCATGCAGTCTGGCGGTGCGGCCGCCGACGTCTGGATTGTCAGCGACAAGCCGGTGGAGCGGCACACGCTGCTGCCGGCCGAAGGCAGCTTCACCCGCAACATGCCGGGCAGCCTGCCGAGCCGCGCCGCCGACAACCTCTTCTGGCTTGGCCGCTACATCGAACGCGCCGAAGGGGCACTGCGCATCCTGCGCGCCTGGCACGCCCGCTTCGCCGAGGCCGCCGATCCGAGCCAGCCGCTACTGGCCGACGTGACGGCCTATCTGACAGCCGTCGATATCGACACCAAGGACGCGGTGCCGGACACGCTGCTGCGCAACATCGACAGCGCCGTCTATTCCGCCAGCAACATCCGCGACCGCTTTTCACCCGACGGTTGGCTGGCGCTGACCGATCTCGCCAAGACGGCGCGGCGTTTCCACGCGACGGTCTCACCGGGCGACGACGCAAGCCATGCGATGACGATCCTGCTGCGCAAGCTCGCGGGTTTCGCAGGTCTGGTGCACGAAAATATGTATCGCTTCAT
Source organism: Rhizobium sp. R711 (assembly GCF_002211365.1). Taxonomy (GTDB): domain Bacteria; phylum Pseudomonadota; class Alphaproteobacteria; order Rhizobiales; family Rhizobiaceae; genus Rhizobium. Next base: position 39,718 of record NZ_LOKZ01000005.1, read on the forward strand.
GGGCTGGCGGTTCCTGTCGCTCGGCCGCCATATCGAGCGCGGCCTGCACATGACGCGGCTGCTCGGCCACATGTCGGGACCGGACGCCCCCGACGGCGCGCTCGACATGCTGCTGGAGATCGGCGACAGCGTCATGACCCATCGCCGTCGCTACAACGTCAACACTGCCCGCCTGACGGTCACCGATCTTCTGGCGCTAGATCCACTCAACCCGCGCTCGATCCTCTTCCAGATGAACGAGATCCATCGCGAGGTGGAGCAATTGCCGAACGCGCTCGTCAACGGCCAGATGTCGCCCTTCTACCGCGAAGCAATGCGGCTCCACGCAGGTCTTGCGGTGATGACGCCGGAGACGATGAGCGTCGATGTCTATCGCCGTCTCGAACGCGAGTTGGAACAACTGTCCGACCTTCTTGCCCAAACATATCTCGGGTGACTCAGGTGCTCTACGATCTCTCCCTGCACATGGGCTACATCTACGACACCCCGGCCTCCGGTGCCCGCCACATCATGCGGCTGATGCCATTGTCTCTGCCAGATCGTCAGCGGCTGATCGCCGGCTCCATCAAGGTTTCGCCAACGCCGGACGAACAGGCCCACTTTGTGGATTTCTTCGAGCATCCCGCGACTTCCTTCATGTTGCGCGCGCCGCACGAAAAGCTTGATATCCGCATGCAGGCCCGCGTGCAGGTGGAGAGCCATTCGATCGCGGCGGATTTTTCGCCAGTGCTTGCGAAGTTGCCGGATGAGATTGCTGGCGTCTGGTCGCTGAAGCCCGATGCCCCGCACCACTTTCTCGGCAACAGCCCTCGCCTGCTGGAAACGCGCGCCATTTCGGACTATGCGAAGGCCTGCGCCGAAGCGTCATTGACCGTGCTGCAGATCGCCACTGCGCTTTGCGCGAAAATCCACCGGGATTTCAAGTACGATGCCGAAGCGACGACCGTCGATACGACGCCGCTTGAGGCCTTCCAGTTGAAGAGCGGCGTCTGCCAGGACTTCGCCCATGTCATGATCCTTGCACTCCGCAGTCTCGGCATTCCGGCGGGCTATGTCTCCGGCTTCCTGCGCACCATCCCGCCGCCCGGCAAGGAACGGCTGGAGGGCGCCGACGCCATGCACGCCTGGGTCAGGGTCTGGTGCGGCGAAACGATCGGTTGGGTCGAACTCGACCCGACGAACAACATCCCGGCCGGCACCGACCACATCGTCGTCGCCTATGGCCGCGACTACGCCGACGTCGCCCCGGTCATCGGTGTCTTGAAGAGCTACGGCGGCCAACGCGCCGTCCAGGCGGTAGACGTCGTCCCGCTGGGGTGAACATTCTATAGCTGCATCAATGTCAAAAATCCCTCAAAGAGGGCATTTTTCATTGAGGCTGCGCACAAGAAAGCGACATTCCGCTAGAATCTTAACGATCCGATAAAGGCGAGCTCAACAATTGCCGGGCATGAATTAGGCATTATTGGGGCACTTAACTCAGGTGAGCATGATGAGCACCTTTCAATCGCTGAAGTCGAGCCTGTCTCGGCTGCAGAAGGATCGGCATGGCAATTTCGGGATGGTTACTGCGATCCTGCTACCGATCGCAATAGGAGCCGGCGCGGTCGCGGTTGACGTAACCAACGCTGCGTTGGCGAAGCATCAGTTACAGGAAGCCTCCGACGCGGCGGCACTTGCCACCGCCTCCGCCCTTGCCGAGGGAAAGATCGACACAACGACTGCCTCTGCGTTCGCGAAGGATTTCGTTGCCGGTCAGATGGCAAACTTCATTAGCGACACGACCGCACTCCGGGCCGCCACAACGGCCACAGCGACCAAGACAACGTCCGGGAGTGCTGCAAGCTACAGCGTGAACGTCTCATCGTCTTACAGCATGCAACTCAGCGGCCTTGCGCGGGTCATCGGCTTCCAGACTGCCAACATCGCTACGTCAAGCCAAACAGCAAGCGGCTATTCCGAGAAGCAGGGTTCAGTTTCGATATTCCTGGCTCTCGATAAATCGGGCTCGATGGGCGACTACACAACGACGTCCTACACCTATACCTGCGGTAAAAACCACAATAAGACGTGCACAGCCTACTACACTAAAATTGCAGCCTTGAAGCTCGCGGTCGGTAACTTGACGGCAGAACTCGACAAGGCCGACCCAACGCACATCTATTCCCGCACGGGTGCGGTCTCCTACGATCTCATTACGTATCCGGAAACCAAGCTCGCCTGGGGAACCAGTGCCGTCACGACCTATGTCAACGCGCTCTCGGCGGCCAACGGCACGAATTCCAGCGGCGCGGTGAGCATGGCCTATAACTCGTTGATCGCGAAAAACAACGCCGGCAACGACAGCGAAAACGCTCTGCATCAGGCGAAAACCGGCCAGACGCCCAAGAAATATATTGTCTTCATGACGGACGGTGACAACAACGATGATCCGTCAGGCGGCCGCTCCTATGACACGTTGACGAAGGGCACGTGCGATAAAGCGAAGGGTGATGGCATTGAGATCTACACGGTCGCCTTCATGGCGCCTGAGAACGGCCAGGCGCTGCTGAAGTATTGCGCGACGGATGACAACCACTACTTCAAGGCAGAAAGCATGTCCGATCTTCTCGCTGCCTTTAAAGAGATCGGCGCAAAAGCTTCCGACCAGACGACGCGCCTGATCAACTGATCTCTAGACTATCTCAAGCAACAAGCCGCTCCGGAACAAACCGGAGCGGCTTTTCGTTTGCTTGCAAAAACGCGCGTATCAAAATCGGAAAACCGATTGAAATCAAGCTCTTTCCGCAATGGAACGTCGAGGCTCGTCAATTTTTTCGTTTGGGTAATTCCCTTGTTGCAAGTGCGTTGTAACGATGCATAAACTGCGTCTTTAGTGCGCGGTAAACCGATTGAAATTGGCATAAAGCACTGAAACAGAACAGAATTGGCGAGGACTGACGATGAACACCGTTTCGAAACCGACCATCCCCTCCCCCGCCCCCCGCAGTTCCAAGCCGGAAATTCTCGCTGAAGAAATCATTGAGCGTTTGACCTACCGCATCGGCAAGGATGCGAAGGTCGCCAAGCCTCATGACTGGCTGACTGCCACGATCCTCGTCGTGCGTGACCGCATCATCGACAAGTGGATGGAATCGACCCGCAGGGTCTATGCGACCGGCGACAAGCGCGTCTACTACCTCTCGCTGGAATTCCTCATCGGCCGCCTGATGCGCGATGCCATCTCGAACCTTAATCTGATGGAACAGGTTCGCGACGCACTCGCCTCGCTCGGCGTCGATGTGGCCGTCATCGCTGGCCTCGAGCCCGATGCCGCCCTCGGCAATGGCGGCCTCGGCCGTCTCGCTGCCTGTTTCATGGAAAGCATGGCGACCGTTGAGGTGCCGGCCTATGGCTACGGCATCCGTTATGTACACGGCCTCTTCCGCCAGCAGCTCGCCGACGGCTGGCAGGTCGAGCTGCCGGAGAGCTGGCTGGCGCACGGCAACCCCTGGGAATTCGAGCGTCGCGAAAGCGCCTACGAAATCGGCTTCGGCGGCACGGTCGATGTCGTCAACAATCCCGAGGGCGAGCCGCGCTATGTGTGGAAACCAGCCGAGCGGGTGATTGCCGCGGCCTTCGATACGCCAGTCGTCGGTTGGCGCGGCAAGCGCGTCAACACACTGCGCCTCTGGTCGGCGCAGCCGATCGATCCGATCCTGCTCGATGCCTTCAACGCCGGCGACCATATCGGCGCGCTGCGCGAAAGCAACAAGGCGGAAAGCCTGACGCGCGTTCTCTACCCGGCCGATGCGACGCCGGCCGGCCAGGAGCTGCGCCTGCGCCAGGAGTTCTTTTTCTCCTCCGCGTCGCTGCAGGACATCCTGCGCCGTCACCTGCAGCAATACGATGACTTCACTTCGCTGCCCGACAAGGTGGCGATCCAGCTGAACGATACGCATCCGGCCGTCTCCGTCGCCGAACTGATGCGTCTGCTGTGCGATGTTCACGGCCTCGACTTCGACCAGGCCTGGGACATCACCCGCGGCACGATCGGCTACACCAACCACACGCTCCTTCCCGAAGCGTTGGAAAGCTGGCCGATCCCGCTCTTCGAGCGCCTGCTGCCGCGCCATATGCAGATCATCTACGCGATCAACGCCAAGGTGCTGCTCGAAGCGCGCAAGACCAAGACATTCTCCGAAACCGAAATCCGCTCGATTTCGCTGATCGAGGAAAGCGGCGAACGCCGGGTTCGCATGGGCAATCTTGCCTTCGTCGGCGCCCATTCGATCAACGGCGTTTCGTCATTGCACACCGACCTGATGAAGGTCACGGTGTTTGCCGACCTGCACAAGCTTTATCCCGACCGCATCAACAACAAGACGAACGGCATCACGCCGCGCCGCTGGTTGCAGCAATGCAATCCCGGCCTGACCTCGCTGATCCGCGAGACGATCGGCGACGACTTCCTTGACGATGCCGAAAAGCTGAAGCCCCTCGACAGGTTCGCAAACGATGCGAGCTTCCAGGAGAAGTTTGCTGCGATTAAGCGTGACAACAAGGTGGCCTTGTCCAATCTTGTCGCCAGCCGCATGGGCATCAAGCTCGATCCGTCGGCAATGTTCGATATCCAGATCAAGCGTATCCACGAATACAAGCGCCAGCTGCTCAACATTATCGAGGCCGTCGCCCTCTACGACCAGATACGCTCGCATCCTGAATTGGACTGGGTGCCGCGCGTCAAACTCTTCGCCGGCAAGGCGGCGCCGAGCTATCACAATGCCAAGCTGATCATCAAGCTGATCAACGACGTCGCCCGCACCATCAACAACGATCCGGCCGTCCGCGGTCTCTTGAAGGTCGTGTTCGTACCAAACTACAACGTCTCGCTGGCCGAAGTCATGGTGCCCGCCGCCGACCTGTCCGAACAGATCTCGACGGCTGGCATGGAAGCCTCGGGCACCGGCAACATGAAGTTTGCGCTCAACGGCGCCCTGACGATCGGAACGCTCGACGGTGCCAATGTCGAAATGCGCGATCATGTCGGCGAGGACAACATCATCATCTTCGGTCTGCGCGCCGACGAAGTCGCCGCCGCCCGTGCCGACGGCCACAATCCCCGCGCCATCATAGAGGCGTCGCGTGAACTGTCTCAGGCGCTCCAGGCGATCAGTTCCGGTGTCTTCTCGCACGATGATCGAAACCGATACGCGGCGTTGATCGAGGGCATCTATGCCCATGACTGGTTCATGGTCGCGGCGGATTTCGATGCCTATGCGCAGGCCCAGCGCGATGTCGACCAGCTCTGGGCCGATCCATCAGCGTGGAACGCGAAGGCGATCTGCAACACGGCGCGGATGGGCTGGTTCTCGTCTGACCGCACGATACGGCAATATGCCAAGGAAATCTGGAGAGCCGGATGAAGACGCCGAAAGCCACCCCTGAAGTCAGACTTCCCTGGGAGATTTCGGCAGACGAGATAGCGGCAATCCTCGCAGGCTCGCATTCCAACCCATTCGCCGTTCTCGGCGTTCACAAATCAGGCAGCGCCTACGTCGCCCGGTGCTTCATTCCGGGCGCCGAAGAGGTAACGGCGATGGCGCTCGATGGTAGCGTCATCGGCGAACTGGAGCAGCAGCACCCGGACGGCTTCTTTGCCGGGTCCGTCTCTGTCAACAAGCAAGTGCCGGTTCGCTATCGCGCCCGGCGCGGTGATGCCGAATGGGCGGTGACCGACCCTTACAGCTTCGGACCGGTCCTCGGCCCGATGGATGACTATTACGTGCGGGAAGGCTCGCACCTGCGCCTCTTCGACAAGATGGGTGCGCACTGGATCAAGCACGAGGGCGCGCAGGGCATCCATTTTGCCGTATGGGCGCCGAACGCACAGCGCGTCTCCGTCGTCGGCGATTTCAACGGCTGGGACGGTCGTCGCCATGTGATGCGCTTCCGCTCCAGCGCCGGCATCTGGGAGATCTTTGCACCCGATGTCCCGACCGGGGTGGCCTATAAGTTTGAAATCCGCGGTCACGATAGCGTTCTTCTACCGCTGAAGGCCGACCCATTTGCCCGCCGCAGCGAGCTGCGGCCGAAGACTGCCTCGGTCGCGGCCTCAGAACTGCTGCAGGAGTGGGACGACGAAGCGCATCTGAAGCACTGGAGCGAAACCGACAAGCGCCGTCAGCCGATCTCGATCTACGAGGTTCATGCCGGCTCCTGGCAGCGTCGTGACGACGGCTCGTTCCTCTCCTGGGACGAGCTGGCCTCGCGGTTGATCCCCTATTGCGTCGATATGGGCTTCACCCATATCGAGTTCCTGCCGATTACCGAGCATCCCTACGATCCGTCCTGGGGATACCAGACGACCGGGCTCTATGCCCCGACCGCCCGCTTCGGCGAGCCTGAGGGTTTCGCCCGTTTCGTCAACGGCTGCCACAAGGTGGGCATCGGCGTCATCCTCGATTGGGTGCCCGCCCATTTCCCGACTGACGAACACGGCCTCGGCTGGTTCGACGGCACGGCGCTCTACGAGCATGCCGATCCACGCCAGGGCTTCCACCCGGACTGGAATACGGCGATCTACAATTTCGGGCGCACCGAAGTCGTCTCCTACCTCGTCAACAATGCACTCTATTGGGCCGAGAAGTTCCATCTCGATGGCCTGCGTGTCGATGCCGTCGCCTCGATGCTCTACCTCGATTATTCCCGCAAGCACGGCGAATGGATCCCGAACGAGTACGGCGGCAACGAGAACCTGGAAGCGGTCCGCTTCCTGCAGAACATGAATACCCGCATCTACGCAGAGCATCCCGGCGTCATGACCATCGCCGAGGAATCGACCTCCTGGCCGAAGGTGTCGCAGCCGGTGCACGAAGGCGGCCTCGGCTTCGGCTTCAAGTGGAACATGGGCTTCATGCACGACACGCTCTCCTACATGAGCCGCGATCCCGTGCACCGCAAGCATCACCATAACGAGCTGACCTTCGGCCTGCTCTACGCCTACTCGGAAAACTTCGTGCTGCCGCTCTCGCATGACGAGGTGGTGCACGGAAAGGGCTCGCTGATCGCCAAGATGCCGGGCGACGATTGGCAGAAGTTCGCAAACCTGCGTGCCTACTACGCCTTCATGTGGGGTTACCCTGGCAAGAAGCTGCTTTTCATGGGCCAGGAATTCGCGCAATGGGCCGAATGGAGCGAGGCGAAGTCGCTCGATTGGAACCTGCTGCAGTACCGCATGCACGAGGGAATGCGCCGGCTGGTGCGTGACCTCAACTTCACCTATCGCAGCAAGCCGGCCCTGCACGCCCGCGACTGCGAGGGCGACGGCTTCGAATGGCTGATCGCCGACGACCACGAAAATTCCGTCCTCGCCTGGATCCGCAAGGCACCGGGCGAAAAGCCGGTTGCCGTCATCTGCAATCTGACGCCTGTTTATCGCGAGAATTATTCCGTCCGCCTGCCGACCGAGGGGCGGTGGCGCGAGATCCTGAATACCGATGCCGACATCTACGGCGGCAGCGGCAAGGGCAATGGCGGCCGCGTCCAGGCCGTCAACGCCGGTGGCAACATCGCCGCATCAATCACCTTGCCGCCTCTGGCGACGATCATGCTTGAACCTGAGAACTGAAGACTGGTGGGAGGATAAAAATGGTAGAAAAACGTGTTCAGCCACTTGCCCGTGACGCAATGGCCTATGTTCTCGCCGGCGGCCGGGGGAGCCGCCTGAAGGAACTCACCGATCGCCGCGCCAAGCCGGCAGTCTACTTCGGCGGCAAGACCCGCATCATCGACTTCGCCTTGTCGAACGCCTTGAACTCGGGCATCCGCCGCATCGGCGTCGCGACCCAGTACAAGGCGCACTCGCTGATCCGCCACATGCAGCGCGGCTGGAACTTCTTCCGCCCGGAGCGAAACGAGAGCTTTGACATTCTGCCCGCCTCCCAGCGCGTCTCCGAGACGCAGTGGTACGAAGGCACGGCCGACGCGGTCTACCAGAACATCGACATCATCGAGGATTACGGCGTCGAATACATGGTCATCCTCGCCGGCGACCATGTCTACAAGATGGACTATGAATACATGCTGCAGCAGCACGTCGATTCCGGCGCCGACGTCACGATCGGCTGCCTGGAAGTGCCGCGCATGGAAGCCGTCGGCTTCGGCGTCATGCATGTCGATCAGAACGACCGGATCATCGACTTCATCGAAAAGCCTGCCGACCCGCCGGGCATTCCCGACAAGCCTGAGTTCGCGCTGGCCTCCATGGGCATTTACGTGTTCCATACGAAGTTCCTGATCGATGCGCTGCGCCGCGACGCCGCCGACCCGAACTCCAGCAAGGATTTCGGCAAGGACATCATCCCCTACATCGTCAAGAACGGTAAGGCCGTGGCCCATCGCTTCGCGCAATCCTGCGTCCGCTCCGATTTCGAGCACGAACCTTACTGGCGTGATGTCGGCACCATCGATGCCTACTGGCAGGCCAACATCGACCTGACCGCAGTCGTTCCGGAACTGGATATCTACGACAAGTCCTGGCCGATCTGGACCTACGCTGAAATCCTGCCGCCGGCGAAGTTCGTCCACGACGATGAAGACCGCCGCGGCTCTGCCACGTCCTCCGTCGTCGCGGGCGACTGCATCATATCGGGCGCGACACTCAACAAGAGCCTCCTGTTCACCGGCGTGCGCGCCAACTCTTATTCCAAGCTGGAGGGAGCGGTCGTCCTGCCGAGCGTCAAGATCGGCCGGCATGCACAGCTCAAGAACGTGGTAATCGACCATGGCGTGGTGATCCCGGAAGGCCTCATCGTCGGTGAGGACCCGGTCCTTGACGCCAAGCGTTTCCGTCGCAGCGAAGGCGGCATTTGCCTCATCACGCAGCCAATGATCGACAAGCTGGGTCTGTGACCGATGAAAGTTCTTTCGGTTTCGTCCGAAGTCTTCCCACTTATCAAGACAGGGGGCCTCGCCGATGTGGCGGGCGCCCTGCCGATCGCGCTCAAGCGTTTCGGCGTCGAAACCAAGACACTCATGCCCGGCTATCCGGCGGTCATGAAGGCGATCCGCAATCCAGTCGTCAGGCTTCAATTCGACGATCTGCTCGGCGAGCCGGCCACGGTGCTGGAAGTGGAGCATGCCGGCATAAGCATGCTGGTGCTCGACGCCCCTGCCTATTACGACAGGTCAGGCGGTCCTTATCTCGACGCGACCGGGAGGGATTACCCTGACAATTGGCGCCGTTTTGCGGCACTGTCCCTTGCCGGAGCCGAGATTGCCGCAGGCTTGATGCCGGGCTGGCGGCCGGACCTCGTGCATACGCATGATTGGCAGTCGGCGATGACCTCAGTCTACATGCGCTACAACCCGACGCCGGAATTGCCGAGTGTACTGACGATCCACAACATCGCGTTCCAGGGGCAGTTCGGCGCTGATATCTTTCCCGGCCTTCGCCTGCCGCCGCACGCCTTCGCGACGGAAAGCATCGAGTATTACGGCAACATCGGCTTCCTCAAGGGCGGCCTGCAGACCGTTCATGCCATCACCACCGTCAGCCCTTCCTACGCCGGCGAGATCCTGACCCCGGAGTTCGGCATGGGTCTCCAGGGTGTCATCGCAAGCCGAATCGATTCGCTGCACGGCATCGTCAATGGCATCGACACGGATGTCTGGAACCCGTCGACCGATCCCGTTGTCCACACGCATTACAACGGCGCCACCTTGAAAAGTCGCTTCGAAAACCGCACCTCGGTCGCCGAGTTCTTCGGACTGCACAACGACAATGCGCCGATCTTCTGCATTATCAGCCGGCTCACCTGGCAGAAGGGAATGGACGTCATCGCCGCCACTGCCGACCAGATCGTCGACATGGGCGGCAAGCTTGCGATCCTCGGATCAGGAGACGCGGCGCTCGAAGGTTCGCTGCTCGCCGCCGCCGCCCGTCATCCCGGGCGGATCGGCGTTTCCATCGGCTACAACGAGCCGATGTCGCACCTCATGCAGGCCGGCTGCGACGCCATCATCATCCCATCGCGCTTCGAACCCTGCGGGCTGACGCAGCTTTACGGCTTGCGCTACGGATGCGTGCCGATCGTTGCCCGCACCGGCGGGTTGAACGATACGGTCATCGACGCCAACCATGCCGCGCTTGCGGCGAAAGTGGCAACCGGGATACAATTCTCGCCTGTGACGGCATCAGGCCTGTTGCAGGCCATTCGCCGTGCGCTACATCTCTACGCCGATCAAAAAGTCTGGACCCAATTGCAAAAGCAGGGCATGAAATCGGATGTCTCGTGGGAAAAGAGCGCCGAGCGCTACGCTGCCCTCTATTCAAGCCTCGCCCCCAAAGGCAAGTGAGAGAAAATGATAAAATCCGTATCCACTAAGCCCTACCAGGATCAGAAGCCCGGCACGTCTGGCCTGCGAAAGAAGGTTCCGGTATTCCAGCAACCGAACTATGCCGAGAACTTCATCCAGTCGATCTTCGACTCATTGGAAGGGTTCCAGGGCAAGTGCCTCGTCATCGGCGGCGACGGACGCTACTACAACAGGGAAGTTATCCAAAAGGCGATCAAGATGGCCGCCGCCAATGGCTTTGGCAAGGTCATCGTCGGCAAGGGCGGCATCCTGTCGACCCCGGCAGCCTCCCATATCATCCGCAAATACAAAGCCTTTGGCGGCATCATTCTGTCGGCCAGCCATAATCCCGGCGGTCCGACGGAAGATTTCGGCATCAAGTACAACATCGGCAATGGCGGCCCGGCACCGGAAAAGATTACCGACGCCATCTATGCGCGCACCAAGGTGATCGATACCTACAAAATCGCCGATTTCCCGGACGTGAACCTTGATCGCATCGGCAAGGACGAACTGCCCGGCGGCATGATTCTCTCGGTGCTCGATTCGGTGGAAGACTATACAGCGCTCATGGAAGAGCTGTTTGACTTCCCCGCGATCCGCAACCTCATCAGCCTTGGCTTCCGCATCGCCTTCGATGCAATGAGCGCCGTCACCGGCCCCTATGCCAAGGAAATCTTCGAAAACCGCCTCGGCGCCCCGTCAGGCTCGGTCCGCAATTTCATGCCGCTGCCCGATTTCGGCGGCCATCATCCGGACCCGAACCCGGTTCACTGTAAGGAACTCTATGACGAGATGATGGGCGATGATGCGCCCGATTTCGGAGCGGCATCCGACGGCGATGGCGACCGCAACCTTATCATCGGCCGTGACATCTTCGTCACGCCGTCCGACAGCCTTGCGATCCTCGCTGCCAACGCCAACCTGGCGCCCGGCTATTCCGGCGGCCTGGCCGGCATCGCCCGCTCCATGCCGACCTCGGGTGCGGCGGATCGTGTCGCTGAGCGCCGTGGCATTGGCATGTACGAGACGCCGACCGGTTGGAAATTCTTCGGCAACCTGCTCGACGCCGGCATGGCGACGATCTGCGGCGAGGAAAGCGCCGGCACCGGCTCCAACCATGTGCGCGAGAAGGACGGCCTCTGGGCGGTTCTGCTCTGGCTGAACATTCTGGCGGTCCGCGGCGAGAGCGTCCAGGACATCGTCACCCAGCACTGGCAGACCTACGGCCGCAACTACTACTCGCGCCACGACTACGAAGGCGTGGATACGGACGCAGCAAACGGCCTGATTGCTAACCTGCGCAGCCAGCTTGCTTCGCTGCCGGGCCAAACCTTCGGCCCGCTAAAGATCGAGAAGGCGGATGATTTCGCCTATCACGACCCGGTCGACAAGTCCGTCAGCGAGCATCAGGGCATTCGCATCCTGTTCGAAGGCGGCTCACGCGTCGTCTTCCGCCTTTCAGGAACGGGAACGTCGGGCGCCACCTTGCGCGTCTATCTGGAGCGGTACGAGCCGGATTCCACCCGCCACAATATCGAGACACAGCAAGCGCTCGCCGATATTATCGCTGCCGCCGAGACCATCGCGGATATCCGCAGCCGCACAGGCCGTGATGCTCCTTCCGTGATTACCTGACCGGAACGGCATGGCGGCGAGCAAATCCGGGCAAGGCGGAGCAACCATCTTCGAGACCGGCGTTGATTTCGCCGTCTGGTCGCATAATGCCGGACAGATCGAATTGTGTCTGTTCGGCGACGATGACAAGGAACTGGTTCGCCTGCCGATGGAACGGGGCGATGACCATGTGCATCGCCTCTTCGTCGACGGATTGAAGGAAGGCGCGCGGTATGGCTACCGCGCCGATGGCGTTTATGCGCCCGACAGCGGTCTTTGGTTCGACCCATCGAAACTGCTGGTCGATCCGTACGCTAAGGAGCTTGATCGCCCGTTCCACTACGATCCCCTTCTCGGCACTTTTGGCGCCGAAACGCAGCATCTCGTGCCCAAGGCGATTGTCACCCGCGACATCAGCGTGAAGCCGGCAAAGCCGCTCTTCAAGCCCGGCGGCTTCATCTACGAGGTCGCTGTCCGACCTTTTACTATCCTGAATCCGGATATTCCCGAAGCCCAGCGCGGCACGGTCGCGGCTCTGGCGCATCCCTCGGTGATTGCCCATCTCAAGCGCATCGGCGTCGATGCCGTCGAACTCATGCCGATCACCGCCTGGATCGACGAACGCCATCTGCCGCCGCTAGGCCTCAGAAACGGTTGGGGTTACAACCCCGTCGCCTTCATGGCGCTCGACCCGCGGCTCGTGCCTGGCGGCATGGCGGAGTTACGAGAGACGGTCACAAAGCTCCGCGCCGAAGGCATTGCTGTTATCCTCGATCTCGTCTTCAACCACACCGGCGAAAGCGATCGCTTCGGCACGACGCTGTCGCTGCGTGGCCTCGACAACCTCTCCTTCTTTCGCCATCTCCCCGGCCGGCCAGGCGAACTGGTCAATGATACCGGAACGGGCAACACCGTCGCCTGCGATCACCCCTATGTCAGGCAGCTGATCGTCGACAGCCTTCGGCATTTCGTGCTCGGCGCCGGGATCGACGGCTTTCGTTTTGACCTCGCCCCTGTCATTGGCCGCACCGCAAACGGCTTCGAAGCACATGGGGAAACGCTGACCGCGATGCTCGCCGACGACATCCTGGCCGATCGCCTGATGATCGCCGAACCCTGGGACATCGGCCCCGGCGGCTATCAGCTTGGCAATTTCCCGGCCCCCTTCCTCGAATGGAACGACCGCATGCGCGACGACGTCAGGTGCTACTGGCGCGGCGATGATTGGAAAACAGGACCATTGGCGACTGCGCTTGCGGGATCCTCCGATATCTTTGGCCGCAATGGCGGAAAGGCGACGCGCAGCGTCAACTTCCTCGCTGCCCATGATGGATTCACGCTGAACGATCTCGTCTCTTACCGCGGCAAGCACAACGAGGCGAACGGGGAAGAAAACCGCGACGGTCACAACGAGAATCACTCTTGGAATAATGGCGTCGAAGGCGAAACCCGCTACCCCGACATCATCCGCCGGCGCCGCGACGACCTGAAGGCGCTTCTCTCGACGCTCTTTGCCACCCGCGGCAGCGTCATGCTGACAGCAGGCGACGAGGCTGGCCGCACCCAACGCGGCAACAACAATGCCTATTGCCAGGACAATGAGATCACCTGGGTCGACTGGGCAGTGCTCGATGATGAACTTGTCGCCCATACGGCCTTCGTCTCCAGCCTGCGCAAACGCTTTTCCGCCTTCTCCGAGATGGACTTCCTCAGCGGTAACGGCGACGTCGAATGGATATCGCCTTCCGGCCAGCCGATGAGCGTACAGGACTGGGAGACGCCGAACTTTTCCACGCTCGGAATGCTGCTTTCGACGCGCGATGGCCAAACCAACAAGGCTACGCGGCTGGCGGTTCTCTTCAATCGCTCGGGCGGCGAGGAGATCTTCACATTACCTGGACCGTCCTTGTGGCGGCCTCTCGTCCCCGATGCGCCGAAGAAACCCGCAACTTCCGCCATCGTGCCGCGCCGCTCGGTTGCTTTCTATCTCGAAAGTTGATCCGACGGGCTCCCGCCTGCAATTCCTTGTCGCAATCGTCACAATCCCATTGTAAGGCTTGCGGAGCCGCTTTCTCATGGGGAATCAATGGCCAAGGAAATTTCGCTCGCGGATGTGCAAGGGCTGGTCGGCACTGAAACCGGCCTCTCGGACTGGATTGTCGTCGATCAGGCGATGATCGATGCGTTTGCGCATGCAACCAACGATCATCAGTTTATCCACGTCGATCCAGAGCGCGCTGCCAACAGTCCCTTCGGCGGCACCATCGCCCATGGCTTCCTTACGTTGTCGCTGCTTTCGGCCATGAACTACAACGGCCTGCCCAAAGTGCGCGAGCAGACGATGGGCATAAACTACGGCTTCGAGAACGTCCGCTTCCTGTCGCCGGTCAAATCGGGGGCGCGCATCCGCGGCCACTTTGTCCTCGCCGAAGCCCGCTTCCGCGGCGCCGGCATGCTGATGACGACCTATGACGTCTCGATCGAGATCGAGAACGAAAGGAAGCCGGCCCTCTCTGCGCGCTGGATCACCATCATCCAGTTCGACCCCAAGGATCGGCCTGACGACGCCTAGACCTTATGCTCACCGGCTTCGGTGGGCGACGTCGAACGCAACGCTATGGCGCACCGTTGATTTCAACGATGTTGCGATCGGGATCAAGCAGATAGGCTTGCGGAAATCCCGCCGGCCCGTCGCGCCTGAGACGCAGCCGCCAGGGATCGCCCTCTGGGGCATCCTCGCGAAAACCCTTCGCAATCAGCCCCTGGATACATCCCTCAAAATCATCGGTACGGAACGCGAAATGCCCGTCGGTCGTGTCGATGGTCGCCGCATGCCGGAAGGTCCCGGCCGGGTTGACGATCATGTGGATCTGCAGTGCGCCGCAGGCGAACCACGCTCCAACGGAGCTGAACGGCGGCCGCGCGATCCGTTCGAGGCCGAAGACGTCACGATAGAAGGCGACCGAACGGTCGAGATCCGTGACGACAATGGAAACGTGATGCAGCATCATCAAAGACACCCCGCCCTGCAACTGCGCTCCGATAAAGAGCGCACGCTAGGGTGGATGATGCATGAGTGAGGGCAGTCCTGCAACGCAAAGACGATCGGGAACGGCACCAGAGCACCGTCCCCGACCGGAAATTGCAAGTTGGCAGCGCTTAGTGCGCCGCGTCTTCCGCGCCCTCGGCCAGCAGGCCGAAAACGAAATCGGCAAACGAACGCCAGCACTCGACGCGGAACGTATCGCCCTCGGTGCGGAAGAGCACGATCTCCGCCTTTCCGAATAGCGTGCGCGAGCAGGCGCCGACCGGAAAGACCTCGAGCGACAGATCCTGCGGGCAACCCGCGGAAATCGTCGCCTCGGCCCCGGGACCGGAGACGATGATCGCGACGTTGCGATGCGAGACGTCGGTTGCCGAATGCAACACGCCTGACTTCGCGAGCGCACCCATAAGGTCTGCGCCGGACTCGTCGATGACAAGCCATTCATCCGGGCCGAGCCAGAGGGCGGCACGGCCACCCTTGCGGCCCGACGTCTTCGGGGAAGCCGGGACCGTGACGCCGAGCGCGGAGGAAAGAGCCTTGAGCGACTCCCCTGGTGCGCGAAGCGCCACGCGGGTCGCCGCTGGTGCCGGCGTCAGCCGCACCGTGGCCGAGCCACCGTGGCGACCAGAAAGCACAGACTTGCGAACTGCCGTATCAGCCATTGATGCGGCCTCCTTCCTTGTCAAAGAACACCATGTCAGTCACCTCGACGGCGATCGTCTTGTCGGGCATCGGCACGTAGAGCGTCTCGCCCATTCGCTTGCGGCCGTCGGCGACCAACGCGAAGGCGATCGATCGCCCAAGATTTTCCGACCAATAGGACGAGGTGACGTGGCCGAGCATCGTCATCGGCTTCGGCTCATTCGGGTTGGCGACGATCTGCGCGCCCTCTTCGAGTACGAGGTTCGGATCCTTGGTGACGAGACCGACAAGCTGCTTGCGGCCTTCCTTCACCAGATCCGGGCGCTTCAGCCCGCGAATGCCGACGAAATCCGTCTTCTTCTTGGAGACCGCCCAGGAGAGACCGGCATCGTCAGGCGTGACGGTACCATCCGTGTCCTGACCGACGATGATATAGCCCTTCTCGGCGCGAAGAACGTGCATCGTCTCGGTGCCGTAGAAGCAGGCGCCGAGCGGCTCGGCATTGGCCCAGACGGCCTCGAGAACCGACTGGCCGTAATCGGCCGGCACGTTGATTTCGAAGCCGGTTTCGCCGGTGAACGACACGCGGAAGAGACGCGCCGGAACGCCCATGACCGTGCACTCGGCAACGCTCATATGCGGGAAGGCTTCGTTCGAGATATCGACGCCCTCGACCAGCGGCGCGATGATCTCGCGCGCCTTCGGCCCCTGTACGGCGATAACAGCCCACTGCTCGGTCACCGAAGTCAGCCACACCTTCAGATGCGGGAATTCGGTCTGCAGATAGTCTTCCATGTGGTGGAGAACGCGCGGCGCACCGCCCGTCGTCGTCGTCACGTGGAAGCGATCGTCGGCCAGACGCCCGACGACGCCGTCGTCATAAACGAAGCCGTCCTCGCGGGTCATGATCCCGTAGCGGCACTTGCCGGGCTTCAGCGTGTCCCAGGCGTTGGTGTACATCAGGTTCATGAACGCGGCGGCATCGGGGCCGACGACTTCGATCTTGCCGAGCGTCGAGGCATCGAATACGCCGGCGACATCGCGCGCCGTCTTGCATTCGCGAGCGACCGCCTTATGCATCGTCTCGCCGGCGCGCGGATAGAACCAGGCACGCTTCCAGTTGCCGACGTCCTCGAACACGGCGCCATGGGCTTCTTCCCACTGGTGCAGCGGCGTCTTGCGGGCCGGATCGAACAGATCGCCACGCGAATGGGCGATCAGCGTGCCGTAGGTAACAGGTGTATAGGGCGCGCGGAAGGTGGTGAGACCGACCTGCGGGATCTCCTTACCGAGCATTTCGGCGGCGATCGCCAGGCCGTGCATGTTGGAGAGCTTGCCCTGGTCGGACGCCATGCCGTTCGTCGTGAAGCGCTTGATGTGCTCGATCGAGTGCATGCCTTCGCGAACGGCAAGGCGGATATCCTTGGCGCAGACGTCGTGCTGGAAATCGATGAACGCCTTGGCGCTGGTCTCCGGACCCGCACCCTCGGCGGCGCCGATCATGCCGCCGGTCCACTGATGCGCCTGCTCTGCCGAGATGCTGATCTTGCCGCCGGATGGTTTGCCTGCTGCCTGCGCCATCAGCTCGCCTGCCGCCAGCGATTCCTCGATCGTCTGCTGCAGATCGTCCGTGCCGTTGCAGGCGCCGACGGAAAGGCAATCCTGCGCATAGGTTCCGGGCAGGAAGCGTTGCGTTTCCGGCTCGAAGGCCACCTTGCCGCGCGACTGCGAGAACAGGTGCACCGATGGCGTCCAGCCAGCCGAGACCAGCAGCGCGTCGACCGCGATCTTGCGCGGCGAGCCGCCGCCGTTGCGGGCAACCGTCATCGACGAGATGCGCAGCTTGCCAGCAGTGTTGACCACGGACTGACCGGCGAGAACGTCGATGCCGAGCGAACGGGCTTCCGCCAGAACCGCCGCACCTGGCGTCTGCCGGCAATCGACGATTGCGGCGATCTCGACACCTGATCGCTTCAGGTCGAAGGCCGCCTCATAAGCCGAGTCATGCGCCGTGTAGACGCCGACCTTCTGGCCGACGGCAACGCCGTACTGGTTAAGATACATGCGCGCGGCCGACGCCAGCATGATGCCCGGACGGTCGTTGTTCGGGAACACCATATGACGTTCGATCGCGCCATTGGCGAGAATGACACGCTTGGCGCGCAACTGCCAGAGACGCTCGCGCGGCAGGTGACGGCTCGGGTTTGCGACATGGTCGGTCACGCGCTCGGCGAGACCGACGAAGTTGTGATTGTAGTAGCCGAAAGCGGTGGTGCGGGTGAGAACCTGCACGTTCTTCATCGCCTTCAGCGTGGCAGCCGTTTTCTGCGCCCACTCGTAGCCGTCGAGGCCGTCGATCTTCACGCCGCTGTCATAGCGCAGCGCGCCGCCGACATCGGCCTGCTCGTCGCAGAGGATCACCTTGGCGCCAGCCTGCGCCGCCGCAAGTGCTGCCGAAAGACCGGCAACGCCGGCACCGACGACCAGCACGTCGCAATGCGCGTAGCGGCCAGCATAGTGGTCCGGATCGGCTTCCTTCGGCGCGACGCCGAGGCCGGCCGCCCGACGGATCATCGGCTCGTAAACATGCTTCCAGGCCGCCTTCGGCCACATGAATGTCTTGTAGTAAAAGCCTGCGGCAAAGAAGGGCGACATCAGGTTGTTGATGCCGCCGATATCGAAGGAGAGTGACGGAAAGCGGTTCTGCGATTCGACGATCATGCCGTCGAAAACTTCCTGCACCGTTGCACGCACGTTCGGCTGCTTGCGGGCGCTGTCGCGCGCCACGTCGATCAGCGCGTTCGGCTCCTCGGCACCGGCCGACAGGATGCCACGTGGGCGGTGATACTTAAACGAGCGGCCGACCAGATGGATGTTGTTGGCGATCAGCGCCGAGGCGACGGTATCGCCCTCGAGCGCCGTATAGCTCTTGCCGTCGAAGGTGAAGCGCGCGGTTCTGGCCGGCGTCAGACGGCCCTTGCCTGCAATACGGTTCGTGCCGCTCATTGTGCCTCTCCTTCGAGCTGTTCGTAGGTCTCGACGGGAGCATGCGGAACGGCGGCCTCGCCGATCGTGGGCTTCGGCTCGCCTGCCTTGTATGTCTTGATGAACTTGTCGCTGATGGTATCGCGCGCCGCATTGAAGAAACGGCCGCATCCGTGCTGGTGACGCCAGCGTTCGAAGATAAGCCCCTTCGGGTTGTCGCGTAGGAAGAAATATTCCTCGAACGCCTCGTCGGAGATGTCGGCGATATTGGTCGGGCGGGCGATGTGGGCATCGCCGGCGCCGCGGAATTCGAGCTCGGAACGCTCTTCCTGACAGTATGGGCAGTAGATAAGAAGCATGGTGTCCTCGTGTCAGTGCGCGACGGCGGCAGCGGCGGCTTCGTCGATCAGACGGCCGGTGCGGAAGCGGTCCAGCGTCAGGCCGGCATTGAACTTGTGCGCCTCATCGCGGGCGATGAGGTGCGCGAAGAGATTGGCCGAGCCCGGCGTCGCCTTGAAGCCGCCGGTGCCCCAGCCGCAATTGACGTAGAGCCCCGGAACCGGCGTCTTCGACTGGATGGCCGAACGGTCCGGCGTGTTGTCGACGATACCGCCCCACTGGCGCATCATCTTGACCCGGCGGAACATCGGGAAGAGCTCGCAGATGGCATCGAGCGTATGCGTGATGATCTGCAGGCCACCGGTCTGGCTGTAGGAATTGTACTGGTCGGTGCCGGCGCCGATGACGAGCTCGCCCTTGTCGGACTGCGAGATATAGGCATGCACCGTGTTGGACATGACCACGCAGGGGAAGATCGGCTTCAGCGGTTCGGAGACCAGCGCCTGCAGCGGGCTCGATTGCAGCGGCACACGCACATCGGCCATCTTCATGACGGTGGTCGTGTGGCCGGCCGCCGAAACGCCGACCTTCTTGGCGCCGATGAAGCCGCGGGACGTCTCGACACCGGTGACGCGCCCGTCGGGGCCGCGGCGGATGCCGGTCACTTCGCAGTTCTGGATGATGTGGACGCCGCGATCGGACGCCGCACGCGCATAGCCCCAGGCGACAGCATCGTGACGCGCCGTGCCGCCGCGGCGCTGCAATGCCGCGCCATTGATCGGATAGCGGGCGCTGGCGGAGATATCGAGCGGCGGACAATAAGCTTTCGCCTGCTCCGGCGTCAGCCATTCGTTGTCGATGCCGTAGAGGCGGTTGGCATGGATGTGGCGCTTGAAGGACTGCTGATCGTGCACATTATGCGACAGCATCATCACGCCGCGCGGCGAATACATGACATTGTAGTTGAGATCCTGCGAGAGGTTCTCCCAGAGCTTCATCGAATGCTCGTAGATGTGCATGCTCTCTTCATAGAGATAGTTCGAGCGGATGATGGTCGTGTTGCGGCCGGTATTGCCGCCGCCGAGCCAGCCCTTTTCGAGCACCGCGACATTGGTAATGCCATGCTCCTTGGCGAGATAATAGGCAGCGCCCAGGCCATGTCCGCCGCCACCGATGATGATGACGTCGTATTCGGCGCGCGGCTCCGGCGAAGTCCATTGCTTCTCCCAGCCCTTATGGCCCCTCAGAGCCTCTCGTGCCACGGCAAAAACCGAGTATCTGCGCATCCGCCTTCATCTCCTTCAAGGGAAAGGTCCCTTCTCGTCGGCCATACAAATCGCAAATCCAAATGCGGCACAACGTTTCTTTTGCGACGTGGACCGGCTTTTGTTTTGACACTCGGTAAGAATGAACAAGGTTGGCCATTCTGTTCGAAGCCAAGCCCCACCCCACAGCCAAGCCGGGGCGGCCCCGCGATGGCTTACAGCCTCACCATCCTTATTATTTTAGAGGGTTTGCACTTACAATTTTTGAGCCCATAGTTCTTGCGCTGCATAGGCGTCTTTGCGCGTTGAGGGTCTCGCGTCTGCAGCAACGGGAGCATTCATAATCCAAATTTCGACACGCGTGGCAAAAGCCCGCGTGCGACCTGACATCAAAAGAAAACAGGCCGACACGGCATGATGCTCGCTGTCTGGTCTCAGGGAGGATTCGTCATGCAATCGCATTTCATCACCTTCACGGTTGGCCTGCTTTTATCGGGGGCTTGTCTTACCAGCCCCGTCGCCGCTGCCGAAGACACCATGACCAAGGAGGAAGCGGCGGCGATCGGCGTCGAGGCCTATCTTTACCTTTATCCGCTGGTCACCATGAATCTGACCCGTGAACAGGCAACAAACGTCGAGGCCGGCAAGACGATGGGACGAGGACCGGCCAACATGTTCACCAACGTTCCGGAGTTTCCGGCCGCAGACTACAGGGATGTCGTCCGGCCGAACTTCGACACGCTCTACTCCGTCGCCTGGCTTGATATGACCAAGGAACCGATGATCGTCTCGGCTCCCGACACGAACGGGCGCTACTATCTGCTGCCGATGCTGGACATGTGGTCCGATGTGTTCGCCTCGCCGGGCTGGCGCACAACGGGAACCGCGAAAGCCGATTTTGCGGTTGTGCCCCCCGGCTGGACGGGCAAGGACCTGCCCCCTGGAACCCAAAGGATCGACGCGCCGACACCCTATGTCTGGGTCATCGGACGCACAAAAACGGATGGGCCGCCCGATTACGACGCCGTTCACAAGATCCAGGCTGGCTACACAGTCACGCCACTGTCGCAATGGGGCAAGACGGCCGAACCGGTCAAGGTCACGATCAATCCTGACATCGACATGAAAACCCCGCCAAAGAAGACGGTAGACGGGATGGCGGCAGAGGACTTCTTTGCCTATGCGGCGGAGCTGCTGAAGGCCAATCCGCCGCACGCCACCGACCAGCCGATCATAAGCCGGATGAAGCGGATCGGAATGGAACCCGGCAAGAGCTTCGACAAGAGCAAGGTGAGCCCTGAAATCGCCGCTGCTTTGAAGGATGTTCCGGCCGAAGGCCAGAAGCTGATGGAGTGGAAAATCCCGACGCTTGCGCGCGTGGCCAACAACTGGTCGATGAACACCGACACGATGGGCGTCTACGGCAATTACTATCTGAAGCGGGCGATTGTCGCGCAGCTTGGCCTCGGGGCCAACCTGCCCGAGGACGCGATCTATCCGCTCAACCTCGGCGACGAGAAGGGAAACCCGCTGAACGGAACGAACAGCTATAAGCTTCACTTCGACAAGGCGAACCTACCGCCGGTCAAGGCGTTCTGGTCCGTCACGCTTTACGATCCGGAAGGATTCCAGGTCGGCAACAGCCTCAACCGCTTTGCCGTCAGCAGTTGGATGCCCTTCGTCTACAACGCCGACGGGTCGCTTGATCTCTATTTCCAGAACAAGAGCCCGGGCGCGGCAAAGGAAGCGAACTGGCTCCCCGCGCCGGCTGGGCCATTCAACCTGACCATGCGCCTGTACGGACCGGCAAGCGATGCCCTGACCGGAAAGTGGAACCCGCCGGTCGTGGAAATGGTGCCGGCGCTTCAACAGGTCACGGCGCAATAGCGCTTCCGCGACCTCGGACAATCCGCGTGGACACAGCCAGCGGGTAGAGAGGCGCTGGTGCGAGGTCTTAGGAGGACGAAGCCGACTTGGGCGCCGTCCGCCGCCTCTTGGCAGGAGCGGCGGACGGCGCTTCGGCTTCCTGCTGCAAGCGCAGTGCCCGGAGTTTTTCCGTCTTCTTCTCGCGAGCCTCGGCTTCTGCCGTGATAATTGCTCTCGCTGTCGTATCGGTAGCAGCCGCCTTATCCCGCGGGGAGAGCTTTGCCGTATCGAAGAGATCGTCTTTTGAAGTCATCTGCTCTCTCAATCTCGATGGAAACTGCCCGATGGCAGTTCAGCGGGCGGGACGAACCGCCTTCTTCGGGGCCGGAAGGAGACCTTCACGCTGAAGCTTCTTGCGCGCAAGCTTGCGCTGGCGGCGAACGGCTTCGGCCTTTTCGCGGGCGCGCTTCTCGGACGGCTTTTCGTAAGCGGTGCGCGCCTTGAACTCGCGGAAGAGACCTTCGCGCTGCATCTTCTTCTTCAGAACGCGGAGCGCCTGGTCGACATTGTTATCTCGAACGAGAACCTGCAAATTCTTTCCTTTCTTGAGGCGAACTCATTGCCATTTTGGTCAGCCTGGACTGTCGCCGACAGCGTATCCAGTCACTCGTGCCACCACTGTATTGACCATCAAAAGCACAAAAGGCCGGGGTTACGCCCGGCCTTTGCCACAAGGCACTTGGCTGCCAACACATCCGTCGTCAGCCGGGCCGAATGAGAATTAAGCGGCGCGGAGATTGTCCGCGGCATTCTTGCCAGACTTCTTGTCGCGAACGAGATCGTACGTGACCTTCTGGCCATCGGACAAATTGCCCAAACCAGAACGCTCAACAGCCGAAATGTGAACGAATACGTCAGTGCTGCCGTCATCCGGCTGGATGAAGCCGAAGCCCTTGGTGCTGTTGAACCACTTAACGGTGCCTGAATTCATAACGATCTCCTTTCAATAGTCGTTATTGCCTTGCGTTTATTCACAAGGCCAAAGATCGATCTTGAGAGGAAATCTGACGGAGCTTCGAGCTCCTTGACAAAGGTCACAACCAACGGTCGATGGGCTACATATAACGCGAAGTGAGCAATAGACAAGGCAAGGAAGCCGCTCATTGCGTTAGGTTGGCTGCCCCAATGCCTCCCAGCAGCGTTCTTCAGGCGGCCAGCCAGACGGGAAAGAGGCCGTGTTCGCCCTTGAAAGACGATCAGATCGAGACAAGACACGGTTTTTTCCGGCTAGAACCGCGAGGACATATGGACTTCCCCCTGCCATTCTGCTATCCGCATCCTCAATCGCAAGGCTCTGGCCGCGCGAACCGTATATTTTTTGCCTCTGGCGCTTGCCGACGCAGGCATCAACCAAACCAAAGGAACGTGATTCTCGTGCAGGTACTTGTCCGCGATAACAATGTCGATCAGGCTCTCCGCGCTCTCAAAAAGAAGATGCAGCGCGAAGGTATTTTCCGCGAAATGAAGATGCGCGACTACTACGAAAAGCCGTCGCAGAAGCGCGCTCGCGAAAAGGCCGAAGCCGTTCGTCGTGTTCGCAAGCTGGCTCGCAAGCGGGCACAGCGCGAAGGTATCGTCGCACGCTAAGCGTAGCTGTCGTTATTTCGACGTTTTCAGATGCATGTTGGCGGGGGCGATCTATTCGCCACCGCCTTTTTAATTTGTTGCTGAAGCTTGCTCGTCCCTGAACGGAGCGGCTGCACTGGGGGAAAACGAGCCCGCATGGCTGACATCACCAAGACCCGCTCTCTGCGTTCGCCGAAAATCGCTGTTCTGCCGGTTTTCGCTATCGTCACCGCGCTAGGCCTTGCTGGCTGCACGACAAGCAACACGACCGATGCCGTCATCCGCATCGACAAGGCGCAGGGTTCGCAGGAAAACATTGCCTCGCTGACCTCTGTGATCAACGCCAATCCGAAGGATCCGGAGGGCTACAACGTTCGCGGCTCCGCCTATGGCCGCGGCGGCGATTTCCGCCAGGCGTTGAACGACTTCAATACGGCGCTGCAGATCAACCCGCGCTTCTACCAGGCCTACGCCAATCGCGCGCTGGTCTACCGCAACATGGGCCAGCAGCAGCAGGCGATTCAGGACTACAGCACCGCGCTGCAGATCAACCCGAATTACGACGTGGCGCTGATCGGCCGCGGCAACGTCTACCGCACCGCCGGCCAGGACGATGCGGCCTTCAACGATTTCAACAAGGCGATCCAGAACGGCACGACCGATGGCCGCGCCTATCACAATCGCGGCCTGCTCTATCAGAAGCGCAATCAGCAGGATAAGGCGATCGACGACTTCTCGAAGGCGATCTCGCTCTCCCCGAACGCGCCGGAACCCTATAACGGTCGCGGCATCTCCTATATCGCGCTGAACGATGACGACAACGCATTTGCCGACTTCAATCACGCGATCGAACTCAACGGCAATGTCGCCGAATCCTGGGCCAACCAGGCTCTGGTGTATGAGCGCCGCGGCGAAAAGGACAAGGCAGCCCGCTCCTACCGTCACGCGATCGGACTCGACCCGAAGTACCAGCCGGCGAAGGACGGCCTCGCCCGCGTTGGCGCATCGACCACCGGCTAAGACTTTACAGGCAGGAGACCGACGATGGCAGCCAGACAGCATGTGGTCGTCGTCGGTTCCGGCATTGTCGGTGCCTCGATCGCCTGGCACCTGACACGTGACGGCGCCGCCGTCACCGTGATTGCCGAGGACATCGGCGGCGTCGCCACACCCACTTCTTTTGCCTGGATCAACGCGAGTTGGGGCAACCCGGAATTCTATTTTCACTTTCGCCGCCGCTCTATCGCCGAATGGAAGCGCTTGGCCCGCGAGCTCCCAGGCTTGCCGCTCTCCTGGTGTGGCGGCATCTGCTGGGATCTGCCGCCCGATCGGCTAGAGGCGTTTGCCGTCGAGCATGCGTCGTGGGGTTATGGCATCGAACGGCTGGATCGCGCCGCGATTGCCGCGCGGGAGCCTTACCTGAAACAGCTGCCCGAATCTGCGCTCCTGGTCGCGGAAGAAGGTGCCGTCGAGCCGGCGGCGGCGGCGCGGCTGCTGCTTGCTGACGCCGAGGCCAGAGGAGCGAAGTTCGTCAACGCTGCCGTCGATGGATTTATTCGCAGCGGCGAGCGGATTTCCGGGGTGGTGTCATCGGCCGGTATTGTCGGCGCCGATCATGTTGTCCTGGCGACTGGCGCCGGCAGTGTTCCCCTCGCCGCCTCCGTCGGCGTCACACTTCCCCTGGAGGCGCCTCCCGGGCTGATCGTCCACTCCCGTCCATTCGAGAAGCGGCTGAACGGCCTTGTGATGGCGACCGACCTGCATATGCGCCAGACGACTGATGGCCGCATCATTGCCGGCTCCGATTTCGGCGGCACCGATCCCGGCGCCGACCAGCACGCGACCGCCGCGGCACTCTTTGCGAAGGTGAAGGAGAGCCTGACGGATGGGAGCCGGTTAAGCATGGATTTCTTCACTGTCGGCTACCGTCCGACGCCCAAGGACGGCTTTCCTGTTATCGGCGGCTGTGGCCAGGACGGCCTCTATATAGCCGTGATGCACTCTGGCATAACGCTGGCGCCGCTCGTCGGTCTACTCGCGTCTAACGAGATTCTCACCGGCGATGCAGACTCCTCTTTGGCCGCCTTCCGCCTCGCCAGATTCGGTTGAGATGACAGCCTGACAAAAATTTGCGTATTGCCGGGCGACATGTTTTAGTGTGTTGCAAGCAGCAGCACCTATCCCTAACATGTAGTGGTTTCGATAGCAGGCTATCGGAAGGTTTGGGGGCGCGTTGAGGGCAATTGCGGTGGTCCAGTATTTTGCTTTCATGCCTGTAAACGGCGGGCGTGCCGATGGTTTCGGCTGCATAACTCAGCGAAGTATAGGCTCATGAAAAGCCGCTTCCGCTTCTTTCCGAAGGCATCGATCGGGACCTACCTGATCGCGATGGCAGTTGCGACGGCCTTGCCGATTTTCGCCCTCGTGGCACTTCTGCTGGCACAGCTGGAGGACAACCAGCGCTCGATTCTGAGGCGTGAAACGGCCCAGGATGCCACTGCTCTCGCCCGCTCCATCGATCGCCAGCTGCAGGATATGGCTACAACTTTAAGGTTGCTCTCGACCTCACCGGAATTGGAGAGCAACGACTTCGCTTCCTTCTACGCGCGCACCGAGACGGCCCTGAGAGCAAACACGCTCTATGTGATCGCGGTAGACGAGCGCGGCCAGCAGCTCCTGAACACCCGGCGGGATTATGGCGAGCCTCTGGGTATCGCTGGGAACCTTGCGGCCATCGACGCAGCCGTCAAGTCAGGACGAATCGAAGCCTCGGACGTCTTCATGGGAAAGACGAGCGGTGAGTTCGTCTATAACGTCACCATGCCACTGCAGGTGGGCAAGGTCAGGGCGCTGATCATTACCCAGAACGCCAGGGATCTGGCACGACTTGTCACCACGGAAGGTCTGCCGAGTGGCTGGTCCGCAGCAGTCATCGATCAGAACGGCCACGTGGTTGCTTCGGCCGGGGCGACAAGCATCGGCTATGGCGAACCCTTCGACACCCGCATTCTGCCCTCGCTGTTTGAATCCAGCGGCGTATACGAGAACAAGCAGATACTGCCGAAGGCGATGCTGGGTTACGCGCAGATTCCCGGCTGGTCGTGGAAAGCCGTGATATGGGGACCGGTCGCTACGGCGCAATCTTCTATCCTGACGACATGGCGCTTTCTCGCCATCGGCGGTGTCGCGCTGATGCTTCTCGCGGTTCTCGCGGCCTATGTTGTCGCGCGCCAGGTCCGCCTGACGATCCGCTCGATCGCCGACATGGCCAATCGCATGGGCGAGGGTCATATCGTTGCGCCGGTCGAGACCAGCGTCATCGAAGCCAACCAGGTCGCGGTTGCACTCTCCAATGCCTCCTTCGACCGAAGCCAGACCGAAGACCGCCTGCACTTCGTCATGAACGAACTTGTTCACCGCACCAAGAACCTGCTGGCCCTGGTGCAGGCCATGATGCGACAGGTCGCCAAGGGCGCCGAAAGCGTGCCCGCCTACCAGGCGGCCGTTGCCGATCGCCTCGACGGCCTCTCGCGCTCGATCGACCTCCTTACCAGCGAACAATGGGCAGGCGCATCGCTGCGCCGCGTCATTGATATTCACTTCCAGAGCTTTCCGCAGGCGACGGAACAGGCCGAGATATCGGGCAAGGACTTCATCCTAAAACCCGACGTGGTGCAGAACCTCGGCCTCGTCCTGCATGAACTAGCGACCAATTCGGTGAAATATGGTGCCCTTTCCTTGCCGCAGGGTCGTGTTCTGCTGAGCTGGCGGAATGTTCAGCACGAGGAACGCAACGAACCCTACATTCGCTTCACGTGGGAAGAACGCGACGGCCCATCCACTCAGGCTCCGGAGGGCTCGGGCTTCGGCACGACGATCATCAAGAACCACGCCGCCGCAGCCTTTGGCGGTAGCGTTGAAATCGACTTCCGACCGGAAGGTTTCTACTGGGCGTTGACGGCCCCTCGCCGCACCCTCGAGCGCACATAGGGGAACAAATCACGCTGAACCTTCGTTTCCGACAGGCTACTCGAAAGGAGAAGACCATGTTCAGGGAAACGATGATTGCCGCGGCGGCTGCCGCAGTCGCCGCCATCGCAAACCCGGCAAGTGCCGCAAACTACATCACACTCGGTCAGCTCGTCTGCGGATCGCAGGGCGGGCAAGGACTGATTGTTACCTCGCAGAAGAACCTGCTTTGCACCTATACGCCGGCCGAAGGTGGCCCGAAGGTCGTCTATGCCGGAACGATCCAGAAATTCGGATTGGATGTCGGCCAGACCGGCAAAACTGTGATGATCTGGCAGGTCCTTGCCAAGACTGGAACCAACATTGCTGAATATGCGTTGGCCGGTGAGTACTACGGCATAGGTGCCGATGCGAGCTTTGGCGCTGGTGCTGGTGCCAAGGTCATTGCCGGTGGCACGAACCAATCCTTCATGCTCCAGCCACTGAACGTCCAGGCTCAGGAAGGCTTGAACCTCGCGGTCGGCGTGGAGAAACTGACGCTGGCGCCGGCAGCCACCTGATCACAGGTCGCGCCGACGAGGAGAGAGGCCCTGCCTCTCTCCTTGCAAGTCAGGTGGAGCGGTGCGTCAGCGCCAAAGCGCCACCGAACAGCATCATCATCGAACCACTGATACGATTGACCAGGCGAACCGCCCAAGCATTACGCATGACGCCGCGCAGTCGTGAACCGACAAAGGCATAGACGGCGATCGCCCCAACTTCCAAGATCAGAAAGATTGCTCCAAGCGTGAAGAAACTCTGCCAATAGGCCTTGGGTTCAACGAACTGTGGCAAGAATGCCGTAAAAATCAGGATCGCCTTGGGATTGCTCGAGGCGACAAGGAACTCCTGCCGCAAATACGCCCTCAACGTTGAAGGGTGATGAGCAGTCGCCGGATCCGATACATCAACCTTCGCGCGGATCAGCTTGAAACCAATCCAGAGGAGATAGGCAACACCCAGCCATTTCACGATCGAGAAGGCTACTCCTGACGCCATCAACAGGGCGCCGAGACCAAAGGCCGTAATGGCGATCATGATGGCAAAGGCGACAATGCGACCGGCGGAGGCTACAATCGCCACACCCATTCCGGCTCGCGCGCCGATCGTCACCGAGAGCAAGTTGTTCGGACCAAACGCCATGTTCAGCGCAAAACAGGCGGGAACGAAGAGGAGCAGCGTTTCGAGGGACATGACATCACCGTGCAAAACAAAGGGCGCGGGCCAAGCCCGCGCCCTTACAGTTTAATCGAGATCAAGCCGCGTGGCGACGCCTCAGTGACCGATCGCCTTGTTGATTTCCTCGGTCACCTTCTTGGCATCCCCGAGCAGCATCATCGTGCCATCCTTGTAGAACAGCGTATTGTCGATGCCGGCATAGCCGGAACCGAGCGAGCGCTTGACGAACAGGCAGGTTTTGGCCTTGTCGACATCGAGGATCGGCATGCCGTAGATCGGCGAGGTCTTGTCGTCACGCGCCGCCGGGTTGGTGACGTCGTTGGCGCCGATGACATAGGCAACATCCGCCTGGGCGAATTCCGAGTTGATGTCCTCAAGCTCGAAGACCTCGTCGTACGGCACATTCGCCTCGGCCAGCAGCACGTTCATATGACCGGGCATACGGCCAGCGACCGGGTGGATCGCGTATTTCACCTCGACGCCGTTCTTTTTCAGATTGTCTGCCATTTCGCGGAGCGCATGCTGTGCCTGCGCCACCGCCATGCCGTAGCCGGGCACGATGATGACCTTGGAGGCGTTCGCCATCAGATAGGCGGCATCTTCTGCCGAGCCGAGCTTGACCGTCTTGTCGGAATTGTCCGTGCCGCCCGCAGCCGTCTCACCGCCGAAGCCGCCGAGAATGACCGAGATAAACGAGCGGTTCATGCCCTTGCACATGATGTAGGACAGGATCGCACCGGATGAACCAACCAGCGCGCCGGTGATGATCAGCGCCAGGTTGCCGAGCGTGAAGCCGATACCGGCGGCCGCCCAGCCCGAATAGGAGTTCAGCATCGACACGACGACAGGCATGTCGGCCCCGCCGATCGGCACGATCAAGAGCACGCCGAGCGCCAGCGACAGGGCGACGACCGCCCAGAAGTCGAAATGGCTTTCCGTTGCAGCCAGCCCGATGATGAAGAGCACGATCAGCGCCAGGAGGGCGATGTTGATCAGGTGCCGGAACGGCAGCATGATCGGCTTGCCGGACATGCGCCCGTCGAGCTTCAGGAAGGCGATGATCGAGCCGGTAAAGGTCAGCGCGCCGATGGCAACGCCGAGCGCCATTTCGATACGCGCCTCGGTGTGGATCTCACCGATATTGCCGATGCCGAAGGAAGACGGCGTATAGAGCGCCGAGGCTGCCACCAGCACGGCCGCGAGGCCGACCAGCGAGTGGAACCCGGCAACCAGCTGCGGCATCGAGGTCATCGGGATCACGCGGGCGACATAGGCGCCCGCCCCGCCGCCGATGGCAAGCCCGAGGATGATCAGCACAAGGCCGCCGAAGGATGGCGTTGCCAGGGTCAGCGTGGTGAGAATGGCGATCCCCATGCCGACCATGCCGTAAAGGTTGCCCTTGCGGCTGCTGGCCGGATGGGAAAGCCCGCGCAATGCCAGGATGAAGAGGACGCCGGAAACAAGATAGAGGAAGGCTGCGATACTGGTCATGCGGTCCTCACTTGTCCTTCTTCTTGTACATCGCCAGCATGCGCTGGGTGACAAGGAAGCCGCCGAAGATGTTCACTGAGACGAGGACCAGGGCGATGAAGCCGAAGCCGGTCGCAAGACCACTCGTCGAAATGCCGACGGCCAGAAGCGCGCCGACGACGATAACCGAAGAGATCGCGTTGGTGACCGCCATCAGCGGCGTGTGCAAGGCCGGCGTCACCGACCAGACGACGTAGTATCCCACGAAGATCGCCAGCACGAAGATCGCGAACTGGAACACGAAGGGATCGATCGCGCCGCCGGTTGCGGCGCTGGCCGCCTCCGGCGCATGGGCGGCAGCGGCCGCCACGGCATTCATGGCCTGGTTCAGCTGATCCAGCGCCTTGTCCATTGCTTCACTGGCCATCAGTTATCCCCCTTCTTCACGCCGCCGAATGCCGGATGCACGACATTGCCCGCATGCGTCAGCATCGTCGCCTTGATCAGTTCGTCCTCGAGATTGAGGGCGATCGTCTTCGTTTCCTTGTTGACCATGGTCTCAAGGAAGGTGACGAGGTTCTTGGCGTAAAGCTGGGAGGCACTGGCGGAAATCCTGCCGGCCATGTTGGAAAAGCCGATGACGCGCACGCCGTCGACGTCAGCGACCTTGCCTGGCTTGACGCCTTCGATATTGCCGCCGCGCTCGACCGCGAGGTCAACGGCAACCGCGCCCGGCTTCATCGACTTCAGCATCTCGCGCGAAACGAGCTTCGGTGCCGGACGCCCCGGGATCAGGGCGGTGGTGATGACGATGTCCTGCTTGGCAATGTGATCGGCCACAAGCGCCGCCTGCTTCGCCTGGTATTCCTTGGACATCTCCTTGGCGTAACCGCCGGAGGTCTCGGCCGCCTTGAATTCTTCGTCCTCGACGGCGATGAACTTCGCGCCGAGCGAGGCGACCTGCTCCTTGGCTGCCGGGCGAACGTCGGTCGCCGACACCGCGGCGCCGAGACGGCGGGCCGTAGCAATCGCCTGCAGCCCGGCAACACCGGCGCCCATGATGAAGACCTTGGCAGCCGGAACGGTGCCGGCCGCCGTCATCATCATCGGCATGGCGCGGTCATAAACCGCCGCCGCCTCGATCACCGCCTGATAACCTGCCAGATTTGCCTGCGAGGAAAGAACGTCCATCGACTGCGCGCGGGTGATGCGCGGCATCAACTCCATGGCGAAGCTGGAAAGCCCCGCCTTGGCCATGGAGGCAATCGCTTCGTCGTTGCCGTAAGGGTCCATGACCGCGATGACGATCGCGCCAACCTTGTAGCCGCCGATTTCTTCGTCCGTCGGGCGGCGCACCTTCAGGACCACGTCGGCGGTCGCGGCAGCGCCAATCAAACCGACCCGCGCACCGACAGCCTCGAATTCCACATCGGGAATTTTCGACTTGGTCCCCGCACCAGCCTCGACGACGACCTCGAGGCCTAGACCGACCATTTTCTTTACGGTTTCGACAGACGCCGCGACGCGCGTCTCATCCCCCGTGGTTTCTTTCGCGACAAAAACAACGTTACCCAACCGCCCCCTCCTCCCGGTCAGCCAGTCTGCCGCAGGTCCCCCTGCTCAGCCCGCACATTCAGCCAAAGCTTTGGAAAGCCGCGTTCCCGACGCCGCGCTCAGCGCAGCAGGACGAGGCCCGCGATAAAGACGATCAGCAGGACGACGAGGCCGCCAAGGAAACCGGCACCGGTGAAGAACCCAGCGGTCATGCCAAGCAGGAGAGCGACAAGAAACAGCGTGCCGTACTTAGCCGCAGCAAGGAACATAAGGTAGGTCTGCTCGTGTTCCTTGTAGTCCATTGGCGCGCCGACCTCAGTAGGTCCGGTGTGATGCTCAGCCATGAATATCGTCTCCCTCAAACTTCCCGGCCAATAAAGCAATGCGGCCGGCCGACTGCCGTGATTCCCTCGCTCCCGCGAGGAAATTTCCCTGCAGAGGGATTACACAAAGCTTCGATAAAGCGCAATGCATGAGAATGCCGCAGGCGGGCGGCATTCCCAGCCAATTCAAGCGCATGGGCTTACAGCGGAAGATCGGTTCCGAGATCGCCTTCAGCCATGAAACGCGCCGTCGGGATGATGGTCAGCGGCGGCAGCGTGTCATTGGGCGTGCGCGAGAACATCATGCGCTGTTCGCTGGCGCTGGAGATAAAGAAGGGATACCGCGTCAGGAGCTTTCGTCCGACCTCGATGACATTGGTCGCCATCAGCGTCAGGTCGAAACCATAGGTCTCCGTCATCCGGCTTGCGACGACGGTATCGGCGTAGAAGACGCGCTTGTAGAAAGCCGCATGCGCAGGGCGCACGTGTTGCATCACACGGTCCGCGCGAAAATGCGCGGCGGCGACGATGTTCGGACGCAGCGTCAGGTAGGGGATCCACGGCATTTCCGTGCTGAGTTCGGGATCCGCGGCGAACCGCGCCGGATCGATCAGACTCAGTCCGGCGTCCAGAAACGCGTCCATTTCGACAGGAAAAATACCGCCCGATTGTGAGACACGATGGTCCGGCGTCACGTGATGGATGCGGATCGTGCTGACGAGCTGTTCATAATAGTACAGTCCGAAAACATAAGCCTGACTGTCGAAGTCGGCCTCGTCGATCATGCTTTTGGCAGCGACCGGAAGCACTTCGCGAGCCTTGTAGGCCTTGTAGCGCAGGCGCTCCACCTCTTCCATATCCTCGCCGCTTTCGACACGGCGGTATTCGACGTGGTTCATTATTTCGAGGAGTTTGCTGCTGAAATCACTCGTCTTTAAAGGGTTGTCTGCCATAGTTACTCGGTTCGCCTGTTAACGAAACATTAATCATACGGAACCGGCGCAAGGGCAAGAACGGGACGAGAAATTGCGTTATATTTGAATTGTTAAGGTTAACGGCACCGCGTTTGCGGCAAATGCGATCGGCCGCAAACGCTGTCGGGCTTATGCAACTTTCGGACGACGACGCGGTGCCGTACGGCGGCTGAGGCTCTGGGAAAGAATGGCGATATTCTGCGCCGGAACTGCCGGCGAGAAAACGTAACCCTGAACGAGATCGGTGGCGCGATACTTGTTGAGCAAGGCCAGCTGCTCGGTGGTCTCGACACCCTCGGTGACGATCTTGAGACCGAGCTCGCGCGCGAGGTTGACGGTGCCGCGCAGCAGCTTGAGGCGACGCCCGTCCTCGACGATGTTGCGCAGGAACGAACGGTCGATCTTGACGATATCCAGCGGCAGCGTGTCGAGATAGCTGAGGCTGGAGAAACCGGTGCCGAAGTCGTCGATCGCTATCGTGATCCCGCGTGCCCTGAGTTCGGCGAGGATCGCGCGCACCGCCGCCGGCTCGTCGATCAGGCAGCTTTCCGTGATTTCCAGATGCAGGCGGGCTGGCTCGAGGCTTGAGGCCTCGAGCGCTTCCGAGACCACGGCAAGAATATCCGCGTCGCGCAGGTCGCGCGCCGACAGATTGACCGAAACGGCGATATGATCCGGCCAGTTCATGCAATCCCTGCACGCCTTCATGAGGATGAAGCGCGTGATTTCGGAAATGATGCCCATTTCCTCTGCAAGGCGAATGAAGACATCCGGTGGGATCGCGCCCTTTTCGGGATGAACCCAGCGCGCCAGCGCCTCGGCGCATTCGATGCGCGTTCCGTCCGCTTTGAACATCGGTTGGTAGGCAACGCTGAGACCCTGGTTGCCGATCGCCTCGCGCAGATCCGCTTTGAGCTTCTGCTGCTCGATATAGCGGCCATCCATCTCGCGTTCGAAGCCGGCAATCCCGCCACGCTGTTTCGACTTGCTTTCGAAAAGCGCGAGGTCGGCCTTGATGCTCCACTCCTCCATCGCGAAGGTGTCGCTTTCGAGGATTGCAAAACCGGCACTCAAGGAGACGAGGAAGGTGACGTCATCGGCCTCGTAATTGCCCTGAATGCTCTCGTGGAAGCGGCGGATCTCCGCATCAAGCGCGGCCGCGTCCTTCGCATGCGGGAAGAAGAGGATGAACTGGTCGCCCATCAGACGGCCGACGATGGCCTTGCCCGCCTGCTTCGAGATACGGCTTGCGATGGCACAGAGCAACCGGTCGCCGGTGATGTGGCCGCGCATGTCGTTGACATGCTTGAACTCGTCGATATCGAGAACCATGAAGGCGACGGGGCCGCGCTTCTTCTGATGTTTGCTGAGGTAATCCTGCACGAGATGGCTGAAGTATTCGCGGTTCGGCAGACCGGTCAACGCATCGAAGCGCACCATGTGCAGGATCTTCTGCTCGGCCTTCACGCGGCTTGACACGTCCTCGAAAATCAGGACGGCACCGCCATCGGCACGGCGACTTGCCGAAAACTCCAGCGAGAGATCCTCTGGAAAATGGATCAGCGTGCGCGAAAGCTTGCCCTCGGCGACATGCGTCATTTGCCGCAGGATCAGCTCCGGCTGCGTCGAATCCATAAAACTGTAGCGCGCGCCGTAGCGCAGCACTGCACCAAGATCGCGCTCCTTCAGCCGCTCCGGATCACCGATCCTCAGAAGGTCACAAGCCTTGCGGTTGATGACCTGAATGCGGTTTTCCGGATCGACCATTACCAGGCCGTGCGGCATGTTGTTGAGTGCCGTGTCGAAACGGTCGGCGATCATCGAGATCTGGCGACGCGCAATGACGTTCTCGTACAGGAACTCGCGCACGCCATTTGCCATTGCCCGCGTTGTCAGGCCGAACGGAATGAGGAAAGCCGACAGGATCGCACGATAGAAGTCGAGCGCCATCAGGCTGCAGATAATCATCGGCAGACAGCAGGCCAGCGTCTGCAGGTCGATTGCCTTCTGCGATCCGTAGTTTCGGCCGACGACGGAGACCATCGACGCCATGGTGACCGCGATACAGGCGAGCTCGGCGAAAGGATCCTGCAGGATGAAGATAGCGTAGCCGCTACCGATGCCGAGGATTGCCGCTGTGGAGGCGGCGCCGATAACGTAGATGGTTTCCCAATGCTCGATCCGCTCGCGCGACAGGCTCTGCTTGTCGACCTTGTCGAACATCCGGAACGTGACCATGCGGCCGACGAAGACGGCAAGGAAACCAACCGACAGGACGACGTAGAACGGGGAACTGGTTTTCAGGGCAACTGCGAGGAAGGCAACCACATGCACGACGACACCCGCAACGAGCGTCATGCGATTCCCGAAGAGGGAACTGACAAACGACAGATAGACGTCGGTAGGGACCCTGTTCGGGTTATGTGGCTTCATCCATACTTTCCCTGTGCGGCGAAACCTTAACCGCAACCCTTTAAAAATTGATTTCGGGTAATCGATACATTTTGTCGAATTTTTCAAAACCTTGGGATGAATTTTAGTGTTTGCAATGACTTATGCATCCATTCGGTGAAGTTTTCCCGGCTCCGCGCCTATCCTGAGGTTGTCTGATCGTCCCGACGTTGACGCCAGGCGTGTCTCATGCAGGTCATACGACTATATTCCAACACGCCCCCTTTCATCTTTCAATTTGAAAAACCGTGTGGTCTAAACCGGTGGAAAGATAAAACGCGCCACAAGGCGCGAAATATGGGGGGAAGGGCATGCCGGCTTTGTTGACCGTCAGCCGGCTGATCGATGCGGTCAGCCAATTCATGGGCAAATTGTCCGAATATATGGTGCTGTTCTGCTGCCTGATCAGCGCCGCCAACGCGCTGATCCGTTACTCGTTCAACTACAGCTCCAACGGATGGCTCGAGATCCAATGGTATCTCTTCGCCTTCATCGTTGTGCTGGGCGCGGCTCACACTCTGCGCATGAACGAGCATGTGCGCGTGGACCTGATTTATGGCGCGGTCTCCGAAAAGGCAAAGATCTGGATCGACGCCATCGGCCTTATCGTTTTCCTGATCCCGGCCTGCATCTTCCTGACCTGGCTCTGCTGGCCATTCTTCCTGTCCTCCTACCTGCAGCATGAGGTCTCGGCCAATGCCGGCGGTCTGATCCGCTGGCCTGTCAAGCTCGTTCTGTTCCTCGGCTTCGGGCTGCTGACCCTTCAGGGCATCTCGGAATTGATCAAGCGGATCGCGGCCCTCACCGGCTACATCCAGATCGACACGACATACGAAAAGCCGCTGCAGTAAGCCAGACCTGGGAGGAACACCATTGTTTGATTTCGGCATCATTCCGCCGGCCATGTTCGTGGGCATGGTTCTCTTCATGCTCTACGGCTTTCCGGTCGCCTTTTCGCTGGCTGCAGTCGGCCTGTTCTTCGGCGTTATCGGCATTGCGACAGGGCATTTCAGCGAAGCCTTCCTGCAGGCGCTGCCGCTGCGCTTCTTCGGGATTGTCTCCAACGACCTGCTGCTCGCCATTCCCTTCTTCACCTTCATGGGCGCCATCCTGGAACGCTGCGGCCTGGCCGAGGATCTGCTGGAGGGTACGGGCAAGCTGTTCGGCCGCATTCCGGGCGGCCTTGCCTATGCGGTGATCCTGGTCGGCGCCGTGCTCGGCGCAATCACCGGCACGGTGGCTGCCTCCGTCATCACCATGGGCGTCATCTCTCTGCCGATCATGCTGCGCTATGGCTACAGCCCGCGGCTCGCCACCGGCGTCATCGCCGCCTCGGGTACCATCACCCAGGTCATTCCGCCCTCACTCGTGCTGGTCGTGCTTGCCGACCAGCTCGGTAAATCGGTTGGTGACATGTATCTCGGCGCCATCGGCCCGTCGATCCTGCAAGTCGCGATCTTCATGGGCTATATCCTGATCCTGTCGATCGTGAAGCCCGCCACGGTGCCGCCGCTGCCGAAGGAAGTGCGTGGCGACTTCACCTGGGGGCTGCTCCTGAAGGTGCTCTCGGGGATGGTGCCGTCGATCGTGCTGATCTTCCTCGTCCTCGGCACGATCTTCATGGGACTGGCAACCCCCACGGAAGCCGGCGCGCTCGGTGTCGTCGGTGCGATGGCGCTCGCCGCCATGCATCGCCGGCTCACCTGGCCGCTGATGCAGGAGGCCATGCGCTCGACCATGCACATCACCTCGATGGTGGTGATGATCCTGATCGGATCGACCTGTTTCAGCCTGGTCTTTCAGGGCATGGACGGCTCGCGCTGGATCGAGCACATGCTGTCCGGCATCCCCGGCGGCCCGGTCGGCTTCCTGATCTTCGTCAACATCTTCATTTTCGTGCTGGCCTTCTTCCTCGATTTCTTCGAGATCGCCTTCATCGTCATCCCGATGCTGGCGCCGGTCGCTTCGGCGCTCGGCATCGACCTGATCTGGTTCGGCGTGCTGATCTGCGTCAACATGCAGACGAGCTTCATGCACCCGCCCTTC
This sequence comes from Rhizobium sp. R711, assembly GCF_002211365.1. GTDB lineage: Bacteria > Pseudomonadota > Alphaproteobacteria > Rhizobiales > Rhizobiaceae > Rhizobium. The sequence continues at coordinate 77,447 of NZ_LOKZ01000005.1, forward strand.
GGTTTCGCGCTCTTCTACCTGCGCTCCATTGCCGATCGCAGCGTCAAGACATCCGATATCTACATGGGTGCCCTGCCCTGGGTCGGCATGCAGCTGATCCTCGTCGCGATCGTGATCTTCTGGCCGCAATCGGTGACCTATTGGCTCGAGAAGGGGCCGAAGATCGATCCGAACTCGATCAAGATCGAGGTGCCCGGCTTTGGCGGCAACGGCCTGTCGCTGCCGCCGCTGGGAGCACCGGGCGGTTCACCACAAATGCCCGGACTGACCCTGCCGCCCCTGAACGGCCTGCCGGGTCAACCAGCTGCACCCGCGCCGACAAAACCCGCCGCCCCACCGGCAACGGATCTCAGCCAACCTCCGAAGATCAACTGACGAAAAAGCCCCGGACCGAAATCCGGGGCTTTTTTGATTTCGCGTATCTTGGCAGGAATCAGATCTTGCCGGCGCGCTGCTGGATCATCATGAAGGTGTCGAAGGTGTACTCCGACAGCTGAGACCAAAGATAGGCGTCGCGCTTGAACGCGTTCTGGTCTTCGTAGATTTTCTTGAAATACGGGTTCGACGCCGAAATCTCGGCATAGATGCCGAGAGCCGCCTGGAAGCAGGCCTCCATGATTTCCTGGCTGAAGGGACGCAGTGTTGCGCCCTCCGACACCAGCTGCCTGAGTGCCGGCGGATTCTTCACGTCGTACTTTGCCATCATGTTCGTGTTGGCAAAGGCGCAGGCATCGGTGAGCGCCGCCTGATAGTGCTTCGGCAGGCTGTTCCACTTTTCCAGGTTGAAGAAGGCGTGAACCGTCGGTCCACCTTCCCACCAGCCTGGATAGTAGTAGTACTTCGCCACCTTGTGCAGGCCGAGCTTCAGGTCGTCATAGGGGCCGACGAATTCCGAGGCGTCGATCGTGCCCTTTTCGAGGGCCGGGTAGATGTCACCGCCGGCGATCTGCTGCGGAATGACGCCAACCTTGCTGATGACCTGGCCGGCAAGACCGGCGATACGCATCTTGACGCCCTTCAGGTCATCAAGCGTATTGATTTCCTTGCGGAACCACCCGCCCATCTGGGCACCCGTGTTGCCCGCCGGCAGGCCGTAAATGCCCTGCGTGGCGTAGAACTCGTTCATCAGCTTGTTGCCGTTGCCTTCGTAGAACCAGGCATTGGTCAGGCGTCCGTTGAGACCAAACGGGATTGCCGTACCGATTGCGTAGGTCGGATCCTTGCCGACGAAATAGTAGGAGCAGGTATGCGCCGCCTCGACCGTGCCGGCGCTGACCGCATCGGCCGCCTGTAGGCCCGGAATGATTTCGCCTGCGGCAAACGGCTGAATGGTGAAATTACCATCGGTCGCCGCGGCAAGATGCTTCGAGATATCATCCGCCGCGCCATAGATCGTATCGAGGCTCTTCGGGAATGACGACGTCATGCGCCAGGAAATCTTGGGGTTCTCTTGTGCAATGGCAGGCGCCGCCAGTGCACCCGCAGCAGCGACCGCGCCGGCACCGGCGGTTCCTGCCTTCTTCATGAATGAACGACGATCCATCAAAAACCTCCCGTATAGATGGTACTGCGAGGTGAACCCTCATCTTTGCCCGCAGCGATAGCGGGAAACTAAGCACGGTGGCGACCGTGTTTCAAGCACTGTCCCATTAGTCTTTGGCATCACGACGGCAATATGGCAGCCAAGCGCATTTTCATCAAAATCAGCAAGTTAGCGAAAACACGCCGGAGCCGGCGGACGAGAATGCCGCAATTCCGCCCGCGATTGCGCCGAGACGTTGACTTCCAAGCCGTTCTCGGCTCTCACAATAGCGAGCAGCATCTTCCGACCGGGGTTAAAATGACGAAGCCGATCGTCGCCGTTCCTGCCGATATCCGTACCTTCGACGGTGCCACATGGCACGCCGTTCAGCATCAATACGTCCGCGCCGCCCTGAACGCCGCCGGCGTCATGGCCTTCATCATTCCGGCCTTTGAAGAGGGGTACGGAACGGACGCTATCCTCGACCGCGTCGACGGCGTTCTCGTCTCCGGTTCGGCCAGCAACGTCCATCCGTCTTATTACGGTGCTGCTGCGACCGACGGAGACGGCCCCTTCGACATCGCGCGTGACGCCACCACCCTGCCGCTGATCCGCCGCGCCATTGACCGCGCGATTCCGCTGCTCGCAATCTGCCGCGGCATTCAGGAGCTCAACGTCGCGCTAGGCGGCACGCTCGCGAGCGAGATCCAGAACCAGCCTGGAATATGGGATCACCGCACGCCGGCCGAGGTTGACCGCGACGGCAAGTATGCGATCCGCCAGAGTGTCTTCGTCAAGGAAGGCTCCTGCATCGCAGGCATCATCGGCCCCGGCGAGATCAGGGTGAACTCGCTCCACCGTCAGGCAATCGCCAAGACGGCGCCGCGCTTGCAAGTGGAGGCGGCCGCCGAGGACGGCACGATCGAAGCCGTGTCCGTGATCGATGCTCCAGCCTTTGCGGTCGGGGTTCAATGGCATCCGGAATACTGGGCCGAAACCGACAAGCCGTCGAACCAGATCTTCACGGCCTTCGGTGATGCGGTCAGAGACTACGCGGCAAGCAAGCTCTCCAAGGCGGGAGAGAAGACTCCCGCCTGATTCAATGTGCCATGGCATAAGCTATCTTGGTGGTTTCTATCGAATGACCATGAATGCTGACGGTGATAAAATTAGCTGGCTTGCTCAAGAGGCTGCTGCGTCGGCTGGGCGTGCCGTGATTGAACAATGGGGCGCGTTGCGTGATCATGTCCGTTTCAAGGGCAAGAGCGATATCGTCACCGCCGCAGACATACTCTCGGATGACATTGTCGCCGCCTGCATCAAAGCAAAGTTCCCGTCCCATCGCATTCTCTCCGAGGAGGACACCGGCAACCACGGATTCGACTATTCTGGCCCTTTGTGGATTGTCGACCCAATTGACGGAACAGCAAACTACGCCAGGGGGCATCCTTATTTTGGCATTTCCGTTGCTTTCGCAGTTGATGGCGTTGTTCTAGCCGGTTGCGTCCATGCTCCTGCATTGGGTGAGACGTTCACCGCCGTAAAAGGTCGAGGTGCGTTCTTGAATGGAAACCGAATTCGAACCTCATCACCTGTCAGCTTGGCTCGCGCAGTAGTGAGCACTGGCTTTCCGCACGAGAAGAACAACATGGAACCGCTCGTGAAACGAGTACATGTGCTTCTGCAAAAATGCCAAGACATCAGGCGAAGCGCGTCGCCGGTCCTTGATATTGCCTACGTCGCCGCCGGGCGATTGGATGCACATACCGAAACCCTGTTCCCGTGGGACGTCGCCGCTGCTGGCCTTATTGCGAATGAAGCCGGCGCCAGCCGCTGCAACCTTGGAGGCGCACCTACGAACACTCCCGCCGACCTATGCGGAAGCGAAGTCGTCTTCTCAGCGCCCACGATCCATCATGAACTTCGAGAGTGTCTTCAACTGGCCATCTGACTTGAAATTGCAGTTGCCTTTCGGACTGCTACCTCACGACCGCGTCATCCAGCAACTCAAGACGGCAAGGGTTTGCCCGCCTGCTCGCTGGCCATGTACTCCGCATACCAGGTGGGCCAGTCATCATCGTGCTTGCCGATGCGCTTTTCATGCTCTCCATGGGCGGCCGCCGCCCGGCGCAAAGCTGCCTCGAGATCCGTCGATGACGCGAACATCGTTTCGTCGGCGTCTATGCGCCCAGGCAGTCGCGTCGTGACTTCCTGGAACAGCCAGCCATTGCCATCCGGATCGCTGAATGAAGCAAACGAGCCGTAGCTGCGACGGCCCGGATGCGGTCCACTCAATCGGGCACTCTGGCCGGCGTGATGGAACACGCCGCCAGCATCATGGAACACCTCACTCACGTCTATCCCACGCTTCACAAACTCGGCGCGAGCCGCCTCCACGTCGGCGACGATAAGATGGAGACCTTGCGCCGTGCCGGGCACGGCGGCCGTCACATTCTTGCCGAAGATGACAGAACACGGCGACCCCGGAGGCGTGAATTGAATGACTCGGAAATCGTCACCCGTGACGACGTCGGCATCGAGCCGCCAACCGAGATTGCCGTAAAATTGCTTGGCACGGTCAACGTCCGAGACTGGGACGACGATGACTTCAAGCTTCATGTCGGCCGTCCGCATGGCCGGGGTCCTGACCGCAGTCTCGCTCTGCACGGAAGTATTGCCCATGTTCAGCTCCTTTGGATACTTTGAGATTGGCAATAAGACCTGGTGAGTGCATCACAGCGGCCGCAGGCAGTCGAATCAATTTGCGAAAGCTACCCCCGCATGGCCCATCGCAGGCCGACGGTGACCGCCAGACCGAGCAGTGGCCATATCGCCCATAACACCCCGTGCCATGTCAGCAGGTTGATGATCACGATGCCGATACCAATGACGGCCAATCCGGCAATACGCTGGTCAAAGCGGCTCTGGTTGCGGACCCAGGCCATCGCCGCGACGAAGGCAAGGCCGAGGAGCGGCCAGACGGCCCAGAACTCGCCCTGCCAAGTCAGAAGATTGATCACCACCAACGCGATCGCGACAACCGCGAACACGCCGCCAATCTTCCGCGCTCTCGGAGCAAAGGGGCGTTCCGGCGCGGGCGTCGCAGCCGCCGGCAACGGACGAGCCAGTGGCGTGGCCGTTGTGGACACATCGTCTCCAATTCGCACGGCATAGCTCGGCACCGCCTCGCTGACGTTCTTCACCGTCAGTGGCCCGAGAAAATCGAAGCCGACGGCGACCTTGTTGCGGACCTGATCATAGACCGTGTTGGAGATCACGATGCCGCCGGCGGGCGCAGAAGCCTGAAGCCTGGCGGCAATGTTGACGCCATCGCCATAGATGTCGTCACCCTCGGCGATGACATCGCCGAGATTGATGCCGATCCGATAGAGCATATGTCCCTCCGCCGGCCGGGCTGAGTTCATACCAACGAGCTCGTTCTGGACGTCAATGGCAGCACGCACCGCTTCGACGACGCTCGGAAACTCGGCAATCAGGCCGTCGCCCCAGGTATTGATCACCCGACCGCCATGAGCGCCGATCAGGCGCGACATCGCATCGCGCGACCATTTCAGCATGGCGAGGGTGCCCTCCTCGTCGGCGCCCATCAGCCGCGTGTAGTCCTGAACATCGGCAGAGAAGATGGTTGTCAGCTTGCGTCGCATTTCATTCATCGTATTGCGATCCACCGCAGGTTTGGCAGACGGTCCGCCGGTAGCAGCCATCTGACGAAGAGATTTCCTCATTCGAAAGTTCTGCAATAGCTGACCGCACTTTTCAACGCGGGACGCGAACGACGTCTTGCACGCTTCGGGCAAGGAAATGCGCGCGCCTCTCTGCCGGTCGCAAGGCAAATCCGAATGTGTATCGCCGGCAGTGAGATCATGGAACCGCCACCTCGCCGGAACGTTTCTTGCTCACATCGGGCGCTACCAGCATCCCGCTGGCACTACCGAACCGGAGGTAATCATGAAAACGCTGATCGTCTCCATGGGCCTGTTGGCTGCAACCGCCTTCTCGGCTTTTGCGGCGGAACCCGCCAAAATGGTCGATACCAAAATGGGTAAGATCCTGGCGGACGCCAAAGGCATGACGCTCTACACGTTCGACAAGGACGCCATGGGCAAATCAAACTGCGACGCGGCCTGCCTGAAGAAATGGCCCGCCTTCCACGCTGCCGCCAAGGCCAAGGCCGAAGGCGAATGGTCACTCATCAAGGCAGCCGACGGCAAGGAGATGTGGGCTTACGAAGGTAAGCCGCTTTACACGTTCGCTGGAGACAAAAAGCCCGGCGATATGACCGGCGATGGCGTCGGCGGCGTCTGGCATGTCGCCAAGTAGCCAAGCGCACCAGAGCCTTCAGGTCGAATTGAAAGGCTCTAAACTTGGGATGAGGGCGATGATCCGTCCGCGTGCGCGCCTCATCCCGGTCCGACATCGAGACGATCAGCCCTTCGCTGGCGTTTCAGGGACAGGTGTCAGTGCCCTGCCCTTCCCGAACCACTCCATGAGGTTGTCGACGACCAGATCCGCCATGGCATTGCGGGTCGGCACCGAGCCAGATGCGAGGTGCGGCAAAAGCACGGCGTTCGGCAGATCGAGCAGCGAAGGCGGCACATCAGGCTCGTCGTAGAAGACGTCGAGGCCGGCAGCACCGATCGTTCCGGACTTCAGGGCCTGAGCAAGTGCATCCTCGTCGACCGTCCAACCACGCCCGACATTGATGAAAACGCCTTCAGGGCCAAGCGCGGAGAGGATTTCAGCATTGATCGTCTTGTGGGTCTGCGGGGTTTTGGGGACGATGGAAATCAGAGTGTCGACGGCCCCGGCGAGATCCTTCAGCGACGGATAGTAACCGTACGGGGCATCCGGGTGGCGCGTGCGCGTGTGATAGCTGATCCTGACCTTGAACGGCTCCAGGCGCTTGGCGATCTCTTGGCCGATGCGGCCAAGGCCATAGATCCCGACATGCCGCCCCTTCAAGGAGAAACGCGACAGCGGATAGTTCTGTCCAGGCTTCCAGTAGCCGGCACGCAGCCAGTTTTCGGCGCGCGGGAGTTCACGGATCACATTCAGCAACAGCCCGATCGCGGTATCGGCGACCTCATCGTTCAGCACATCCGGCGTGTTCGTAACGATCACACCCTTCGTGGCCGCGTGCCTGGCATCGACGCCGTCATAACCGACACCAAAGCTCGAAATAAGCTCGAGATTCGCAAGCCTGTCGATCGCAGCCGCATCGAACGTGCCCGAGACGGCGACACCGCGAATCTTGCCAGCAGCCTCCGCGTCAAGCGTCGAGGGATCGGCTTCGATAACGTCGAAGCTCTCCTTCAGGCGCGTCAGGACGCGTTCGTGTATCTTCCCGGGAACGAGAATGGCAATGCGGGACATGGCAATTCCTCTTGGCTGTTTACGGGCGCGGGCGGTAGGGGCTCGTCGACTGGCGGATGCGCATCTCGGGTTTGATGAGATGGATGCCGTCGGGCTCGTGGCTGCCGGCCAGTCGATCGAGAAGCGCGCGGGCAGCAAGACGTCCGACTTCCGCCTGGCCGTTCCAGACGGTCGTCAGCGCCGGCATCGATATCGACGCTTCCTCGAGATCGTCATAGCCGGTGACGGAAATATCCTTGCCTGGAACGAGACCGGCGCGGGCGATGCCGTTCATCAGGCCGATCGCGACGAGGTCGTTCCAGCAGACGGCGGCCGTCGGCTTTTGCGGCAGCGACAGGAAATGCACCGCCGCCTCGAAGCCGCCCTGCATCGAGCGGGGGCCGGGAATGCGCAGACCCGGATCGACATCGATGCCGGCCTTGCGCAGCGCGTTGACATAGCCCTGATAACGATCGCGCCCGGTCGAGGTTTGGTCGGTACCGCCGATCATGGCGATCGAGCGATGGCCAAGGCCGATCAAATGGTTGGTCGCGAGCGAAATGCCGTAGCTGTCATCGCCGCGGTAGGTCGGAAGGTCCAAGCCATCCAACGAGCGGGCAACCAGGATCGCCGGCATGCCGTTGTCTTCAGCGAGTTGCATATCCTCGGGCGGCGTACCGATTGCCGGCGACATGATGACCCCGTCGCCACCGAGCTGCAGCAGCGTTTCGATGAAGGTGCGCTGCTTTTCGACGGAGTCGTAATGGTTCGACAGAATGAAGGTATGCCGGCTGCGATCGAGCTCGCTTTCGATCGCCTTCAGGATTTCGCCGTAGAACGGGTTCATGATGTCGTGCACGACGACGCCGATGATGCCGGAGCGGGACGTCCGCAGGCTGGCGGCGCGGCGGTTGTAGATATAACCGAGCGCCCGCGCCTGTTCCTTGATTTTGTCTCGGGTGGCGCCAGCCACGAGCGGGCTGTCACGTAAGGCAAGAGATACGGTTGCTGTGGAAATGCCGAGCGTTTCGGCGATCGTCGAAAGCTTTATCTTTTGAGCCACGTGTCCTCCCCAGGCAACGCGCGGTTTTTCATGCGCCCCGACCACTTGAAGAGTCCGGCGTTATTAAAATGTTTAATTAAAAGATTAAACGCAACGAGGCAATTCGTAATTTTACAAAACCGTCAGATTTCCTCAGGCTCTTCGAGAGGAATAGCAGCAGACTGCAAGTTGCCATCGATTGCCTTCAACAGACGGACAAGATTGCGGATTTCCTTCTCGGAGAATTCCTGGGTAGCCATACTGTCGCAGGCAGAGGACGCCATTTCAATTGCCTTGACGCTGCCGCGGCCAAGTTCGGTCAGATAGACCTTGGTCAGGCGGGCATCCTCGGCATCCGCCTTGCGTTCGAGGAAGCCTTGCGCCTCCATGCGGCCGATCGTGCGCGTCATTGTTGGCGCCTTGACGCCGAGCCTCTGCGCCAGCCCGCCTGCCGTCATCCCGTCGGTTTCAGCAAGAAGAAGAATCACGCCGTCCTGGCCGGCATAGAGGCCGCTTTCGAGCAGGTTGCGAGACAGGACGGTGCGCATCGAGCGGGCCGCCTGCGTCAAAGCCGGCGAAAGATCGACAACTGTGTATTCGGTCTGATCCTTTTTCTTGGACTTCTGCTTCTTTCCGTCCTTGTGCTTCTTCCCCATCGCTATTCCTTTGACTTTGCCGCGTTGCGCATCCTTCACCCTGCAAGGGAGCCGGAACATTCATAACCATCTCCCCTAAATCGATTTCGGTTTAAGGGCTTATGCGATAAGCATTGAGAACGCTGCGTTATGACATTGCGCATCATCTCGTCATAAACAAGAGGTCTTAGCCGGATGAACGCGCCTTCTCGCGACTTCGAACACAACGATCCGAACCTTGCCCCGTCAGAGCGCAGCCGATGGATCGCTGTTCTATCGCTGGGCGCCCACGAGCAGCACGGACCTCACCTGCCCTTCGACACCGATGCATTGATTGCAGCCGGCATTGTTGCTCGGCTCAAGGCCGCTATTCCCGCCGCGTTACCGGTCACGTTTCTGCCGACGGAAAACGTCGGCTATTCGGTCGAGCATGTGGACGCGAAGGGCACGCGAACACTGACATATGGCGAGGCTATCGAACGCTGGCTCGGCATTGCCCGAAAGCTCTCGGAGATGGGTATTCGCAAATTCGTGATGCTGAACGCCCATGGCGGCAACTCGCCGCTGATGACGATTGTCGCGACGGAGGCCCGCGTCCGGTTCAACATGCTTGCCGTCGCCACCAGCTGGACGCGCTTCGGCGTCCCCGCCGATGTCATCTCGCCCGAGGCGAAGGCGATCGATATCCACGGCGGCGATATCGAGACTTCGGTGATGCTGGCGCTTCACCCTGATCAGGTCGACATGACCAGGGCTGCAGACTTCCCCTCCCGCCAGTCCGATTTTGCCGCCCGCTTCAAGCATCTGCGCGCCTACGGCCCGCACGCCTTCGGATGGAAGATGTCGGATCTCAGCGCATCCGGCGTCGCAGGCAACGCCTCGCTGGCAACAGCGGAGAAAGGCGAGGCTCTGATTGCGCATTCGGTAAAAGGGCTGGTCGAACTGCTGCAGGACGTCGATGCATTCGACGCAGCGGAGCTTGATTGAAACGATCCCCGTCGCGATGTGATCTTATAACATACAAAACCCTTTGAACTGCCGCTCGCAACTCCTTATATGTGACCGACGAATTTTCAGCCCCGCCCCCGGGCGTGCCATCTCTCGAGGTTCTGATGACCGACGCGATCTCCACCCAGCAGAAGCCAATCCCCGTTACCGTTCTCACCGGCTACCTCGGCGCCGGCAAGACGACCTTGCTCAACCGTATTCTGTCGGAGAACCATGGCAAGAAATATGCGGTCATCGTCAACGAGTTCGGCGAGATCGGCATCGACAACGATCTCATCGTCGAATCCGACGAAGAAATCTACGAAATGAACAACGGCTGTGTCTGTTGCACCGTGCGCGGCGACCTGATCCGCGTCGTCGAAGGCCTGATGCGCCGCCCCGGCCGTTTTGACGGCATCATCGTTGAAACGACCGGCCTTGCCGATCCGGTGCCGGTCGCCCAGACCTTCTTCATGGATGACGACGTTCGCGCCAAGACGGAACTCGACGCCGTCGTTGCTCTGGTGGACGCCAAGCACCTGCCGCTGCGTCTGAAGGACAGCCGCGAGGCCGAAGACCAGATCGCCTTTGCCGACGTCGTCCTGATCAACAAGACGGACCTCGTGACGCCCGAAGAGCTGGCGCAGATCGAAGACATCGTCCACGCCATCAACCCCTCGGCCCGTGTCTACAAGACCAGCCGCTCGGGCGTCGATCTTGCGCGTGTTCTCGATCAGGGCGCCTTCAATCTCGAGCGCGCGCTGGAGAACGATCCGCACTTCCTCGATCATGACCACGACGATCACGTCTGCGGCCCGGATTGCAATCACGACCACCATCATCACCACGCGCATGATCACGACCACGATCATGACCATCACCACCATGATCACGACCATGACCACCATCATCATGGCGCCATGTCGCCGATCCATGACGTGACAGTGCAGTCGGTCTCGCTGCGCGGCGGCGAGATGAACCCGGAACGCTTCTTTCCCTGGATCCAGAAGATCACCCAGACGCAGGGCCCGAACATCCTGCGCCTCAAGGGTATCGTTGCCTTCAAGGACGATCCCGAACGCTACGTCGTTCAGGGTGTCCACATGATCGTCGAAGGCGATCATCAGCGTCCGTGGAAGGACGGCGAGAAGCACGAAACCCGCCTCGTCTTCATTGGCCGTGAACTCGACCGCGAAAAGCTCGAAGCCTCCTTCAAGGCGTGCGAGGCGGCAGCCTGATGCCGACAGTTGCCCCGTTTGATCTCGACGGCCATATCCTGGCCGTCGAATTTTTAGGTGACATCCCCTTCTTCGCCAATGCCGCCGGCACCTTCCACCGCCTCGATGGTGGCGAGAAGGTAACCGAAGCCCATCAGGGCATGCTGACCTGCATCCGCGACCCCTATAGCGAAAGCCTGATTTCCGGTGGTGAGGACGGCAAGGTGCTGCGCATCGCAGCCGATGCCGGGCTGACCGAGCTTGCCAACGCGCCGCGCAAGTGGATTTCCCAACTTGCCGCCGGCCCGCAGGGCGCCGTCGCCTACTCCTACGGCAAGAGCGCCTTCGTGCGCCTCGCCGATGGAACGACCAAGGAATTTATCGAAGAGCGCACCATCGAAGGTCTCGCCTTCGCGCCCAAGGGCATGCGCATTGCCGCAGCGCGCTATAACGGCGTGTCGCTGCATTGGGTCGGCACGACCGCCAAGCCGGTCGACCTCGAATGGAAGGGCGCCCACACCGGCGTCACCTTCTCGCCTGACGGCAACTTCCTCGTGACCACGATGCAGGAGAATGCGCTGCACGGCTGGAAGCTCGACAGCAAGGCCGGCGCCGACACCCGCCACATGCGGATGACCGGCTACCCTGCCAAGGTGAAGTCTCTCTCCTGGTCGGCGAAGGGCAAGTGGCTTGCCTCCTCTGGTGCGCCGGCTGCGATCGTCTGGCCATTCCAGGGCAAGGACGGGCCGATGGGCAAGGCGCCGCTCGAGCTCGGCACCCGCGCCAACATCATGGCGACATCGGTGAAGTTCCACCCGGCCGAAGACATCCTGGCGATCGGCTTCATCGACGGCATGATCCTCGCGGTCCGCATTGCCGACAGCAAGGAAGCGTTGCTGCGGCGCCCCGGCAAGGGAGCGATCACCTCGATGAGCTGGAGCAAGAACGGCAAGCTGCTGGCCTTCGCTTCCGAAACCGGCGATTGCGGCGTCGTCGATATCGCGGCCTAGGCAGCTGGGAAGTGCGGCCACAGTTACCGCGCTCTGATGGGCGAGAAAACAAGACGCCGCGAGATCAGCGACGTCTTCGCCCCTTCTGGAGGGTTGCTGTCTCAGCCGCAAGCAGCTCAGGCAGCCTGCTCACCCGTCGACGCTTCGACGCGATCCCGGCCGCGACGCTTGGAGGCATACAGCGCCTCGTCCGCCTTCCCCAGAAGCTGCTCGAAATCGTTCTCGCGGGAAGTGGCGACGCCGATACTGAGGGTCGGGAAGACCGCGAGCCCCGGCACCTGCCCAACGGCAAATGAGAACGCCAGCCTTATGCTTTCGGCGGCCTGCACCGCCTCGGCATCGGCCATGTCCTTCAGAACGGCCACGAACTCGTCACCGCCCTGGCGGGACAGCAGATCGCTGGGCCGCAGGACGCTCTGCGCCACGCGGGCGAAGAGCCGCAATATGTCGTCGCCCACCACGTGGCCGTGCTGATCATTCAACTGCTTGAAATTGTCGATATCGATGGCGAGCAACGCAAGCGACTGCGGCCGCTTGAATGGCAGGTGCTGGGCCAGGCCGCTCCGATTGAGCGCGCCGGTCAGCGGATCGCGATGCGCCAGATCGATGAGCTTGCCGCTGTTGCGCTCGGCCGCCATCAACACAATCACGACGCTGCGTAGAGCGAAGAAGACCACCGCCGTGGCACCCATCCAGCCATGAACAACACTATCGCCGAAGGCGCCCGGTCCGGCGATCTGGCCTGATACCGCAAGCAGGCTGCGGGCCAGGAAGATCGCCGCGGTAGGCGCATAGAGCCAGGCAAGCAGCCCGGCCGAGAACAGCTTCTCGCGCCGGTGAATGGCGGCGCCTTCCCGCAGGATCGCAAGATCACAGAGGCAGCATACGATTGAAACATAGAAGATGCGGGCTGATACCGTGGCAGGATCGACCGTGAAAAGCAGAACGGGCAAGCTGACGCCGGCAATGGCAAGCGCGCAGTAGCGTTTGTCGACAGGCCGCTCCGCAAAGACGCGAACGGAAAAGAATGTAAGGAGGTAGCCGGCGATCGTCACGACGTTGCCAACGTCAAGGGAGACGAAGGGGGGAACGAGATTCCGCAGCGAAACGCACAAGGAACCGATGCCGATCAGCAGATTGCTGATGCCCCACCATGCCGGCCAGCGTCCAAAGCGGCCCGTCGAATATGCCGCGAGATGCACGCTGCCGAGGACGAGGCATGTCATGGCCGAAACGACATAGATCGTTCTCAGGTCCAGCATCATTTCCAGCACTCTCCAACCAAGGGCCGGAGCACCTTATAGCAGCGCTGTTGAATTTTGATTTTACAGCTCGCTCGTTTTTTAACGATGTACGAAATCGATTCGTCCGGCCGCCGTCTTGCCGCCGCGCTGCCAGCCCAAGGCGCCGCGCGAAGCGGTGCTTCGTGACGTTTTCTCTCGATGGGAGCGGGCAGGCGATTGGGTAGTGGAGTAGGATGTCAGGCTGCATCGCCTGCCCGATCGCGTCAGGCTTGTCGGCGTTTTGAGATCGGCAGGAGCGTCTCCCGACCCCAATTTCCCGATAGATCATCAACCCTGACGGCATCCGACCTAGCCCTGGCAACCGTCATCGAGCGCCGAAACATGAACGGAAGGCGGACCGGTTCATGAACCGGCTCCCTGCCCGATGACGAGGAGATCATAGGGCGACCTCACGCCAGTGAGGAAAACTCCTGCCCAAACTTTCATTTATATGATTGAAATAATTGCATATTCACGAGAACAAACCAGGAATTTCGTCCTCTTCGGGGCGAAACTCAGGTGTTGCTAAAATATCATTAATTTTTGCTCTCACAGTTTTTTGTTCATCTGGCGTTCAGAAAACTCTTTGGAAAGCCACTTTTTGAGCCCACATTGAACTCCTGAGAATAGGAGTGCGTGAATGATTCTAAGGGCCACTGCCGCAGCGACTATATTCGCGGTTTATGCTTTCACGATGTTCTTCATCGCCGCTATACCTGAAAATGTCGTTCAGACTGCCGGAACTCAATTGGTCGACAAAAGCGTCGTCAAATAATTGAAGCCTGAGGGGGCAAGCAGTCATAAAAGTCTAGGCTAAACGTTCGTCCGGTCTTCCGGCGCCTTCTAGGCTTGATTTCCGAAAAACGGAAAAACAAAAGGCCCCTCCCCGTCGGGGAGAGGCCTCGCCGATCACGCCGCCCTGCGGATCGGGGCACTTGCCAGCATTCGTCCCGAGGGCACGATCATGCCGGCCGCGCCGTCAAGCCAGCCTTCAATGAGTTCCAGCGCCAGGAAGCGCGAGCGTTCGAAAGGACCCGGCATGACAAGATGCTGAGCCTTCTCGGCGAAAAAGCCGAAACGCTCATAGTAAGGGGCATCGCCGACAAGCAGGATGGCGCCGTGCCCGCGGTTCTTGGCCTCCAGAATGGCGGCGCGCATCAGCGCTGAACCCACGCCCTTACCCTCGAAGCTGCAATCGACCGCCAGCGGACCAAGCAGCAGCGCGTTGATCGGCGTGCCTTCGGCGTTAACGCCGGCCTCGACGTTCCAAAGGCGCACAGTGCCGATGACATGGCCGTCACGATCGCGCGCAACCAGCGCCAGGCCCTCTGCCGGAACACGGCCACGGCGAATCTTTTCAGACGACTTCTTGCGGCGGTTCGGCCCCATGGCGCGATCGAGCAGATTTTCGCGAGCCACGACGTCGCCGGGGTTCTCGGTGTCAATGGTGAAGACAGAAGGCGCAAAATATGCGCGGACAGAATCAAGAACAGCGGCCATTTTGGCCTCCCGTACCCAAAACCGTTATAAGCGGCGATTGATATGAATTGTGAAGGTGCCGCCCCGGCTGGCTACGGGGCTGGCAATCTTAGATAACGTAGGCCTTCAGCGGCTCGAAGCCGTTGAACGCCACCGCCGAATAGGTGGTCGTGTAGGCGCCGGTGCCTTCGATCAGGATCTCGTCGCCGATCGAAAGGGTAAGCGGCAGCGGATAGAGATTCTTTTCATACAGCACGTCTGCCGAGTCGCAGGTCGGGCCGGCAATCACGCAGGGCTCCATTTCGTCGCCGTCGCGCTCCGTGCGGATCGGGTAACGAATGGCTTCATCCATCGTTTCAGCGAGACCGCCGAACTTGCCGATGTCGAGGAACACCCAGCGAGCGGCATCGTTGTCCGACTTCTTCGAAATCAGCACGACTTCCGTCTTGATGACGCCGGCGTTGCCGACCATGCCGCGGCCCGGCTCGATGATCGTCTTCGGCAGGTTGTTGCCGAAGTGATCACGAAGGCTCTGGTAGATCGCACGGCCGTAAGCTTCCGCCGACGGAACGTCGCGCAGGTACTTGGTCGGGAAGCCTCCGCCCATATTGACCATCTGCAGATGGATGCCCTGCTTGGCCAGCTGTACGAAGACGCGCTTGGCATCGGCGAGAGCCGAGTCCCAGGCATCGACCTTGGTCATCTGCGAACCGACGTGGAACGATACGCCGTAGGATTCGAGGCCGAGCTGGTGCGCGTAGACGAGAACGTCGACGGCCATCTGCGGAACGCAGCCGAACTTACGCGACAGCGGCCATTCGGCGCCTTCGCCATCCGTCAGAACGCGGCAGAATACGCGGGCGCCGGGAGCGGCACGCGAGATCTTCTCGACTTCCTCGTGGCTGTCGACCGCGAAAAGGCTGACGCCGAGCGCATGCGCGCGGGCAACGTCGCGTTCCTTCTTGATCGTGTTGCCGTAGGAGATACGGGCAGCTGTCGCACCGGCGTTGAGCGCCATTTCGATTTCAGCGACAGACGCGCAATCGAAGTTGGAGCCCATGTTGGCGAGCAGCTTCAGGACCTCGGGAGCCGGGTTTGCCTTGACGGCGTAATAGATCGCGCTGTCCGGCATCGCATGCCGGAAGGCGTTGAAATTATCGCGCACGACGTCGAGGTCGACCACGAGGCAGGGACCGTCGGGACGTCGGGTTGCGAGAAAGTCGCGGATGCGCTGGGTGGTCATATCGATTCCCTCTTCCAATTCCAGAGCTCCGGGAAAACCGGAGGACAAAGGGCAATCAATCGCCCGCATAGGAACCAGCCGGTGGAGACCCCGGAACCTTAGCAAGCGCTTGATAGCGCGAATGATGAATCAACGCCGCGAAAGCGACATGGATCCGGCTTTGTCTGCCATGGATTGGAGGGGGATTCCCAACCGCACTTCCGGCAATGAAGGTGTGCCTCTTCAGTAACCCCCGCTGATGGAAAGCAGGGAGAGAACAAAAAGGCCCGCACCGTCGTTGCTTCAGGCGTCCTCGCATTTTCCGGTTGGCCGGAATAGCGACTGGAGGGGTTAATTCCAGGTACCTTACCGATTTCCTCACCAATTCGAGGGTTCGGCGGACACCCATGGGCACGTGCGACTTTGGGCTGATCACGAGATAGGAATATTCGCCGTCATAATCAAGCGGTTTTTCGCATCTCCCGGCAGAAAATATTTGAACAATACACCGCAATTTGTTCAACGTGGCGAAACGGCCCGCAACCGACTGATTTGAAATGCGGTTCGGCGCTTTTTTTGGGAGGTCATCATGGACACACTCACCCGCATCCGCGCCTTCATCGATGTCGTTGAAGCGGAAGGCTTTTCGGCCGCGGCGCGGCGCACTGGCCGTTCCAAGGCGCTGCTTTCCAAATATGTACGCGAATTGGAGGACGAACTCGGCGCTCTGCTGCTCAATCGGACGACCCGCCAATTCTCCATGACCGAGGCCGGCCATACCTACTATCGCACCGCCTCCGATATCCTGAAGGAGATCGACAACCTCGCCGATCTCGTGCGCGAGAATAACGCGCAATTGAAGGGACGGCTGAAGATTTCGGTGCCACGCACCTTTGTCGATGCCGATGTCGGCCAGTCCCTGATCGATTTCGCCAGGGAGAACCCCGATCTCGCGCTCGAGATCGCCGCGGATGACCGATTCGTCGACCTCATCGAGGAAGGCTTCGACGTTGCCATCCGCGTGACCAAGCTCGAGGACTCCGGTATGATCGCCCGCAAGATCTCGGATTTCCGCGTCCATCTTTGCGCAACGCCCGACTTCGTGGAGCGCCATCCTGATCTCGCCCATCCGTCGGACCTGTCGAACATCCCCTTCATCGTCGACACCAATTCCCGCAGCCAGGGCAGCATCCGCTTCTACAATCCGGACAACACCTCATTCGCCGTTGCCGTCACTGGCCCCATGGAGGTCAACAGCCCGCATGCAACGCTGCGTGCGGCACTTGCCGGCATCGGCGTTGCGCTGATACCCGATTTCATCGCCCGCAAGCCGATCGAGAGCGGCGAACTGGTGACGCTGTTTAACGATTACATTCCGACCGATCGCGGCATCTATGCTGTCTACCCGCACCGGCGCTATCTGCCGGCCAAGGTGCGCATCTTCGTCGACTATCTTCACAATTGGTTCAAGAAGCATTCCTGACCGCTTGCCTTGGGGGACCGGTCCCAATTCCGTCCCATTTACTGGCAAGGAATCAAATGAATTTGGGATCCCGCAATAAGAGCACGCATGAAGAAATCGACATTCCTGATGGCGTCGTTCCTGTCGCTTCTGCCAGCCGCCGCCTTTGCGCATCCGCATGTATTCGTTGAGGCAAGGCTCGAGGTGGTCGCCGACGATGACGGCAATGTTGCCGAACTGCGGAACGTCTGGCGTTTCGACGAGGTCTTCTCGTCATCCGTCGTGATGGATTTCGACAAGAATACCGACCTGAAGCTCGATCCGAACGAACTGGCCGAGGTCGGCAAGACCGTGCGGGATTCGCTCGTCGACTACGACTACTACATGAACCTCACGATGAACGGTAAGAACATCAAGGTCGAGAAGCCCGATCTGATCCATGTCGACTACAAGCAGGGCCAGCTTCTAATGTTCTTCGCCGTCAAGCCGGCGGAAAAGATGCCGCTCAAGGGCCGCATGACCTTCGGCGTCTACGACCCGACGCTCTATACTTCGATCGATTTTCCGAGCGACAACGAACTGGTCCTTGTCGGAGAAGGCTTCAAAAGCTGCAAGCACCAGGTCGTCCGTCCCGATGCCGATCAGGTGATCGCCGAAAACAAGCAGTCCTTGACCGACGCCTTCTTCAACGACCCGACGGGGACGAACATGTCGAAGCTCTTCGCGACGCGGCTAGACGTATCATGCTGAAGCACGGGCTTCGGCCGATTGCGCTCGGTGTGGCGCTCATGCTCGTCGCGGGCATGGCCGCTGCGCACGCACAGTCGCCGCTCGGCATCGGCACCTCAGAGCCGAGCTTCCAGCCGACGGGCGGGCCGCTTGCTCCCCTCCTCCTCTATGTGAACGCGCAACAGCAGGCTTTCTATCGCGCGCTGACAGGCGCGCTGCGCGCCATGCGGGAGGATTCCTGGCATCTCTGGACGCTGATCGGCCTATCCTTCGCCTACGGCGTCTTCCATGCCGCAGGCCCCGGACATGGCAAGGCCGTCATCTCCTCCTACATGATAGCCAATGAAATCGAGCTCCGGCGCGGCGTATCAATCTCTTTCGTCTCCGCCTTTCTCCAGGGAGTGGTCGCAATCGCACTGGTCGGCGGAGCATGGCTGGTGCTGCGCGGCACCGGAATAACGCTGACGGCAGCGACGCGGGCGATGGAGATTGCCAGCTTCATCATGGTCATCCTCTTCGGGTGCTGGCTGCTGTTTCGCAAGCTGCGAGCAATCATCCCAGGCATGCCACGCGGCGAAGTCATGGCAACCTCCTCGGGGCCTGTCAGCATGATGCTGGACTGGAAGGACAATGAGGAACAAAAGCAAGGCTCAGGCTACGCTTTCGGCGAAGCGGACGCACTCAAAGCTGGGCACAAATTCATCGCGGGCATGGCCTGCGAAACCTGCGGCCAATCGCACATGCCCGATCCGTCCTTGCTCGGTGCAGAAAGGTTCAACATTCGCGAAGCCTGGTCCGCCATCATTGCCGTTGGCCTGCGCCCCTGCTCGGGCGCGTTGCTGGTGATGACCTTCTCGCTTCTGAACGGCCTCTATCTCGGCGGCGTCCTGTCGGTAATCGCGATGTCGTTCGGCACCGCCATAGCGGTCGCGATCCTGGCAACGCTCGCCGTCACTGCCAAGGGCACGGCCATGCGGCTCGCCGGCCGAGGCTCTGCCGCCTCGATCTGGATCGGGAATACGATCGAAATTCTGGGCGCCCTGCTGGTAATTGCCATGGGCGCGCTGCTGCTCGGCGCTTCGCTGCAGGGCTAGCCGACCGCCCGCTACGCTACTTGCCACGCCGGCGCTGATATCGCGCTCTCAGCCAAAAGACGACGAAAAAAGCGAGGATCAGGCAGGCGCCCACACCAGCCGCCAGATACGGCGAATAGCTGCCGAGTCCGAGAACGATGGTCGGCATGAAATAGAGCACAAGGCCGGCAGCCACGAGGATGATAGCCGCGGCGATCGCCTGCGAATGGCCTTCCGATTTCGGAGCCGTCATGCGGCCGATTCCTTACTCAGCTCGGCGCGAATATCCTCAAGCCGGCGCTTCTGCTTGCCGTCCGCGTCAAAATTGCCGGGAGACAGCCAGGCCTCGAACGCCGCGTTCAGGACGGGCCATTCGGAATCGATCATCGAGAACCACGCCGTATCGCGGTTGCGACCCTTGGAGATCATGTGCTGGCGGAACACGCCTTCGAACGTGAAGCCGTAGCGTGCCGCCGTCGTCTTGCTCGCCTCGTTCAGATTGTCACATTTCCACTCATAGCGCCGGTATCCAAGCACCTCGAAAATATGCTTGGCCATAAGGTAGTGAGCTTCCGTGGAGAGCGGTGAGCGCTTCATGTCAGGACCGTGCGCAACGCCGCCCACTTCGATCACGCCGTTGGCCGGATCGGCCCGCATATAGTTCGCCATGCCGACGATCTTACCGGTGTTGTTGTCACGGAAGATATGGGTCAGCCAGCCCGACTTGGCGTAAACCGAATGAAGCCAGTTGGAGAAATCCTCGATGCCGGCGAAATCGGGCTGCGAGAAATAGCGCAGCAGAGGGTTGATCGCCACGCCGCCAAGTCCGTCCCACAACGCTTGCAGATGCTGCTCGCGTACATAAGGTTCGACGGTGACAAAACGGCCCTTGAGGGTTACCGGCTGTGGCGCCGGGCAGCCCTTGAAATTCGATAGATCGCGCATGCGCTCCTCCAGATAAGGAGACATGGCTTAGGCCAGCCGCCCGTGAAAGGCAACTGGCCGCTTGTTACCCTTACAAACCAACCTTGGCGGAATTTACCGTCGCCTCGATGTGATCGACCAGCGCGTCAGGAAGGCCAAGGCGACCGGCCAGCAGGTCGAGGTAGCCGCGCTCGGCGCGCGAATCCGGCTCGATGGTCAGGCGCGAGGCGGTATAGAGCTCCACCCGCTGCTCCTCGGTCACGGCGGCTGCGACCAGCGCGTCGATATCCGTCGGCTGCGACAACTCGCGTTCGATGAAGAAGGCGGCTTCACCACTGACATCCGCCGCCTTGATCTTGTCGAGAATGAGCGCACGTTCGCCGTCGTCGATATGACCGTCGGCCTTTGCCGCCGCGATCATGGCGCGAATGAGAACGAGGACGAATTCGTTGCTCTGAGCCGGCGAAGTCACGCCGAATCCAGAGTCGGGGGGCGGCGGCAGTACAGCCGTCTTCGGCGGCGGCGCATCGGACGGCGTCGCTGGTTCCTGCCCTGCCTGGTAGTTCTTGTAGGCCTGGTAGCCGAGACCCGCAATCGCGGCGAGGCCGCCGATGGTCAAAGCATTGCCGGCAATGCTGCGGCCGGTCTTGGTTCCGAGAAGCACGGTTGCGAGCGCGCCAGCTTTCCACGGATTGTCCTTGGCCATCTGGATCGCGTCGCCCGCCCGGTCCTTGACCGAACCGCCGACAACCGGCACCTGCGAACCCAAGAACTGCTCAAGAAGCTTTTTCGCGTCGAACATTCCTCATCATCTCCCTATCTAGAGGCCAGAGGGGAGATAGGTACTGACGCCGGAAATACAAATGCAGGCGGAACCTCCGCCCGCATCACGCGTGGGTTTGTCCCGAAATCATGCCTTCAGGGCCGCCGCTTCCGACGCCAGCTTGGTGATGCCGGCCCAATCGCCAGCGGCGATCAGCTCCTTCGGCGCGACCCAGGAGCCGCCGACGCAGATGACGTTCGGCAGCGACAGGTATTCCATCGCGTTCTTCAACGAGATACCACCCGTTGGGCAGAAGACGGTGCCTGATAGCGGCGAGGATAGCGCCTTGAGATAGGCGGCGCCGCCGGCCTGTTCCGCCGGGAAAAACTTCAGAACCTGATAGCCTTCCTCGCGCAGCGCCATGACTTCGCTTGCGGTCGCCGCGCCCGGCAGCAACGGCACCGACGACTTGCGCGCCGCATCGAGCAGTTCCTGCGTTGCGCCCGGGCTAACGATGAACTTCGAGCCGGCAGCAACCGCGGCATCCCAATGCGCGGCGTTGAGGATGGTGCCGGCACCGACCTCGGCGCCTTCGACCTCGTCGGCAACGGCGCGGACGGCATCGAGGGCCGCGGGCGTGCGCATGGTGATCTCGATGGCCTTCAGGCCGCCGGCGACAAGAGCACGCGCCAGCAAAACGGCGGACTTCACGTCATCGACGATCAGAACCGGTACGACAGGCTGAAGTTTCAGGATGGAAAGGAGCTTTTCTGTCTTTTCGCCCATGGCCGCGTGATCCTTATGAAACGATTGAATTCGGGACCCGAAATACCTCCAAGGGTACGCCTTGTCGAGACCAAACCCATCTTTGGAATAGAATGGGTACACATCGCCGTAAAATTAGGCTAGCGTAATAAAATTGTCACAAAAGGTCCCCGGTAATGGCGAAAGAGATCGAGCGGAAGTTTCTAGTACGCAACGACGGCTGGCGCTCCGGCGCCGAGACGAAATCCATTTTAAAACAAGGCTATATCGCTTCGATGGACGACCGGTCCGTCCGCGTGCGCGTGCTCGACAATGCGAAGGCACGGCTGACGATCAAGATCGGCCGCAGCACGATGACCCGTGAAGAGTTCGAATACGACATTCCGGTCGCCGACGCCGATCAGTTGCTCGATGACGCAATCGGCGTCGTTATCGAGAAGACCCGCTATCGCGTCCCGCATGAAGGCTTCATCTGGGAAGTGGATGTCTTTGCCGGCCAGCACCGCGGCCTGGTGATCGCCGAAGTGGAGATGCGCTCGGAAAACGACAAGCCTGCGCTCCCCTCCTGGCTCGGGCGCGAGGTGACGGGCGATTTCCGCTACTCCAACCAGGCGCTGGCCACAGAATTCGAGCACGATCGGCATGCCCTTTCGTATACGGCCTGACCGCAGCTTCACTGCAGAATTCCGGAAAGCCGTGGGCGGACAGCTTCGCGATGCGATTCACACGCTCGAAAAGATGCCCGATGGCAAGCACGAAGCGATCCACGACTTTCGCAAGAACCTGAAACGTGTCCGCTCCCTTTATCGCCTCGTTGCCGGGGAGATACCGGAGTTTCAGGACCAGGAAAACACGCGCCTTCGGGAAGTTGCGCAATCGCTTTCAGCAATCCGAGACGCCGCCGCTCTGATCGAGACCGCCGCGCATCTCAAGGCGCGAGCACGAAATGCTGAGGAAAAGAAGGCGATCGGCCGCATCATCGAGGCATTGAAGGCCCGCCGCGATCACATGGCCGAAGCCGAGGCGACAATCGACCAGAAGCTGACGAAGGTACCGGACCATCTCAAAGCGGCGGCAGCGGCTGTCGAGGACGTACATTTCAACGGCGGCCCGCAGCGGCATGCCCGGCTGGTCGCCAAGGGCTGGCGCAAGACAGCCCTCAAGGCAAGAGAAGCAATTGCCCAATGCCGGAACGGCGGGTCGGCAGAAGCCTTCCATACCTTGCGCAAGCGCGCCCAGGACTACCGGGCCTATCACGCCGCGCTCAGGCCGCTTTGGCCGGCCGCCATGGATGCCAAATACGAGGTAACGAGCAGTCTGGTCGATCTGCTCGGCCGCATCCACGATCTCGACGTGCTTTGCGAACTCGTGGAGGCCGAGCCACGGCATTTCAGCAATGCCGACGACCTGGCCCATCTACTCGACGCCGTCATTTTCCACCAGCAGGAAGGCCGACAGGCAGCCTTGGAGCGCGCCGAGGAAGTATTCGCCGATGATCCGCGGGAGGAAGCAGACCGGATCGAATTGCTCTGGCAGGCGCAGGTGAGCTGAATCGTCCCAATTGCGCAGACGGCCCGAAACCTGTATTTGCAGCCGCATGACAGACACGCTGACACAACCGCCGTCTGCGACGAGCCCCTTCCTCGTTGCGGCTCTCTACCATTTCGTTTCCGTCCCGCGCTTCGAAAGCCTGCGCGAGCCGCTGCAGACGCTTTGCGAAGAAAACGGCGTGAAGGGCACGCTGCTTCTGGCGCATGAAGGCATCAACGGCACGATCGCTGGCCCGGATGCAGGCATCAAGACGGTGCTCGCCTATTTGCGCGCCCAGCCGGAATTTACCGCGCTTGAGCACAAGGAAAGCCGCGCATCGAAGATGCCTTTCCTGCGAATGAAGGTGAGGCTCAAGAAAGAGATCGTCACCATGGGCGTCGAGAACATCGACCCCAACAAGGTGGTCGGCACCTATGTCGCTCCGCAGGACTGGAACGCGCTGATCTCCGATCCCGATACAATCGTCATCGACACGCGCAACGATTACGAGACGGCGATCGGCATCTTCCGCGGTGCTGTCGACCCGAACACGAAGACCTTTCGCGAATTCCCGGACTGGGTGCGCAACAATACCGGCCTGCACAACAAGCCGAAGATCGCCATGTACTGCACCGGCGGCATCCGCTGCGAGAAGGCCACCGCCTTCATGAAGGAGCAGGGCTTTGAGGAGGTCTATCACCTCAAGGGCGGCATCCTGAAATATCTCGAAGAGATCCCGCAGGAAGAAAGCCTCTGGGATGGTGCCTGTTTCGTTTTCGACGAACGTGTCTCGGTCGAACACGGCCTCAAGGAAGGCGAGCACAAGCTCTGCCACGCCTGCCGCAATCCGATCACCGCCGAGGAGATCACCTCACCCCACTACGAGGAAGGTGTCTCCTGCAGCAACTGCTACCACACGCGCAGCGAAGACGACCGTCTGCGCTACCGCCAGCGGCAGCACCAGATCGCGCTCGCCAAGAAGCGCGGGCAGAAGCACATCGGAACCTGATTAGGCGGCGTTGGTGCGGCGCGTGGTGACCTTCGTTGCCCGCGCCTGCATCAACCGCTCGGTGATCTGATCGGCCGGCATCGGTCTGCCGAAGAAATAGCCCTGTAGGGTATCGCAGCCGAAGAGGCGCACGGCAATGGCCTGCTCCTCCGTCTCGATGCCCTCGGCCGTCACCGGAATGTCGAGCGAGCGGGCGAGTGCCACCGTTGCCTGCAGCATTTCGCGCTGACGGTCGCTTTCCAGAATGTCCATGACCAGCGAGCGGTCAATCTTGATGCGGTCGAAGCCAAACTGGCGCAAATAACCGATGGACGAGAAACCCGAGCCGAAGTCATCGAGCGCGACTTTGACGCCCAGCGCCTTCAACCGCTCGATCGCCTGCCGCGTGCGCTGCGGGTTCTGGATCATGTAACCCTCGGTGACCTCAAGCGTCACCCGTTTGGCCTCGATCTCCGTCTGCTTTAGGACATAGCGGACATAGTCGGCAAAGGCCGGGTTGCGGAATTGCCCCGGAGAGACGTTGACCGAGATACGCAGTTCCGGCCACTGCTTGGCGGTTTCGCAGGCCTTGCGCAGCACGAAAAGCCCGAGCGCTTCGATCAGTCCGCTGGTCTCCGCGATAGGAATGAAGACCTCAGGCGAGACCGGTCCGTGGCCCGGGCGGTTCCACCGCACCAATGCTTCGACGCCGGTCATTTCATGGGTCGCTGCATCGATCAGTGGCTGATAGGCGATCTGTAGGTCGCCGCCCTCGATCGCCATCCGCAAATCGAGTTCCAGCGCATTGCGCTCGCTGCGGTCGGCGTCCATCGCGGGATCGTAAAGCGTCATGCGCGCGCGACCGGCTTCCTTGGCCTTGTACATGGCAAGGTCGGCCCGGCGCACCAGCTCCTCGCGGTCAATCGTGCCGCCCTGCGACATGGCGATACCGATGCTCGCGCCGATCACGACGACACGCCGGCCGATCTCCAGCGGCTCCGCCAGGAAATCCAGTATCTGCTCGGCAAGCTGCAGGGCAACCGCGTGCTCGCTCTCGGAGACAAAGGCGATAGCGAACTCATCGCCGCCGATGCGCGCAAGGACGGCACCCTCGGGGATGAGCACGTCCAGGCCTGCGGCAACCGCCCGGATCAGTTGGTCGCCGGTGCCATGACCGTAAGCATCGTTGACTTCCTTGAAGCCATCGAGGTCGAGATAGAGGATAAGCACGTTGCGGCGCGTCTGCAGGGCTTCTGCAACGAAACCGTCGATCGCAGATCCCAACCCGTCGCGGTTCAACAAGCCGCTCAGCCGATCACGGTTTGCTTCCTCTCGGGCATTGATTTCTTCCGCCTTGAGGCGCCGCAACGCCAACCAGCCGATGATCAGCAACACGATGAAGAACAGGCCGACAAGGCCCAGTGCCTTGACGACCATTGGACGAACTTCGCCATAGCCAATATCGCCGGGAGCCCGCGACATCCAGGTGAGCTTGCCGAGGGTAATCGCCTGCGCGTCCGCGATCGTCACCGAATAGGGAGCCTCGAAGTTCGGAGCAACCAGTTTCAATCCGCTGATAACATAGGTTGCACCAAGCTCGGCGACCTTGTCGGCGCTCAGATGCCGCGCGAAAATGAGGTAGCGATGTTTTCCGGCCGGTACACCAAGCGCACCGGATTTCTCGCGGACGAGCGCTACGCCGACTGCCGCGATACCGGACTTGGTACCAACGAAGCCCGTTGCTTCCGGATTGTCCTGTGGCCTCGCGGCCTTTGCCTTGTTGAAAAGCGTCCAGAGCGATGGGGAGAAGAATTCGTCCAGTGAGCCGTCCATCGGCTTGCCTTCCCGATACGCCATGATCGGTTTCTTCTCATCATCGATCACGATCGCCATGTCGAAGAGGGAACTGTTGACGGACATTTCGCCGTAGTTGCTGATCGTCCAAGCCATACCATCGGCCGCATAGACGTTCACCGCGGCATCATCCCAGGCTGCGTAGTCGTTGAGCGTCGCGCCTAACTGCATCTCGAAGGTCTTCAGTGCGCCGGAAATGGTTTCCCGCGAACGCTCGTCATCCAGCACATTCGATCGGTCCGCAACGCGTTCAAGCGCGCTGAGCACCAGGACCGTGACAATCGCGACGACAATGGCAAAGGAAAAAAGCACGCCGGCGACGGTCGCATGACGACCGATGCCCGAAATTTTTCTGCTGCCTTCGAAAATTGCCCGCATTA
Organism: Rhizobium sp. R711; assembly: GCF_002211365.1. Lineage (GTDB taxonomy): Bacteria > Pseudomonadota > Alphaproteobacteria > Rhizobiales > Rhizobiaceae > Rhizobium. The sequence goes on from NZ_LOKZ01000005.1 coordinate 103,685, forward strand.
CTGCTCCCCGATCAAGGAAGTCTGCCAGCGAATGGTTCAAAAAACGGTTAAAGGGCGATACAATGATTAATCGTCTACGATTTGGCAAAAGCGCTCGAAACACGCACATGCTTGCACATATTGATCAATATTTTCAAAAGCTTGACAAACAAAACTAGGTCGCGGCTCGATTGATTGCAGCGCAGAATTTTACAAGCGCTGATACAAGAAGACCGCTTTCGACGTTCTCGGCGAGCACAACGGTCTGTATGTCCTCCGGTTTGCCGAGCAATGAGACTCGTAGAAGGGCCTCGTCGACAAGGCGTAGTGACATCGTCTTGAGCACTTCGGTCAACTGCTCTAGCGCGAAATCGCCGCGATGCGAGGCATGCGCGATCGTCACGGGCTTGAACGGCACTTCGTCGCGGGAGACCAACCAATCCAGCGCGTTCTTCAAGCCGCCGGGCAGACCATGGGCATATTCCGGACAGGCGACGATGATGCCGTCGCAGGCACGGATCTTTGCGGCAAACTCTTTGACGATGGCCGGTGTGTTCTCACCCTCGCGGTCCGGATTGAAGATCGGCAGATCGCCGATCAGTTCGCAGATCTCGATGGAGACACCCACCGGCGCATTGTCGCGCAGAGCTTCGAGCAGCCGGCGATTGGTCGACGCCTTTCGCTGGCTGCCGCAGAGCGCATAGAGGAAGAGCGGCTTTGCCATGCGCTCGGTTTAAGCCACGGCGCCGATTCGCGCCATGCGCTCGTCAGCTGCTTTTGTGATTGCCCTTCGGGAACTGCGCGGCAAGTTCGCTGTACCATTTGCCGCTCTTTTTCACCGTGCGGACCTGCGTGTCGTAGTCGACATGCACGAGGCCGAAGCGCATGCGGTAACCCTCGGCCCATTCGAAATTGTCCATCAGGCTCCAGGCGAAGTAACCGCGCATCGGATAACCGTCCTTGATAAGGTCGGCGACGGTATCGAGGTGCTCGCTGTAGTAGTCGAGGCGCGGCTGGTCATCGACCTCGCCGTTGACGACGCCCATGTTGCAGCAGGCGCCGTTCTCGGTGATGTAGCACTCCGGCAGCTCGTAGCGACGATAGAGATCCTCGACGACGTTCTTCAGGCCCGGTGCATAGACCTCCCAGCCGATATCGGTCTTCACGTCGCTGACGCGCGGCGCCTCGACCGTCCAGGGGAAATCGCCGTTCTTTGCAGGATCGTCAGCGACACGCAGCGGCGTGTAGTAGTTGAGGCCCCACCAGTCGAGTTTCTGATTGATGATCTTGAGGTCGCCCTCTTCCACGACGGGCATCCGGTCGCCGAGTGCTTCCAGGAACTCCTTCGGATACTCGCCGTTGAAGACCGGATCGAAGAAGGCGCCGTTGTGGAACTGGTGAGCCCGTTCGCCAGCCGCCTGGTCGGCTGCGCTGTCAGAGCCTGGCATGACGGACATGGCATTGAGCACGAGCCCGACCGGTACGTTGGGCGCCTCCGAACGGATCGCCTCGACGCCGAGGCCATGCGCAAGGTTCATGTGGTGCATGGCGTGAAGGGCCGCCTGCATGTTGCGCTCGCCCGGCGCATGAATGCCGTAGAGGTGGCTGAGCCACACGATGCACCACGGCTCATTGAAGGTCGCAACGCTGTCGAGACGGTCGCCGAGGCGGGCCATCACGGTCTTGGCATAGCGCTGGAACGCGTAGGCCGTCGAGCGCGCCGTCCAGCCGCCATCGCCGGCGAGAAGCAACGGCAGATCCCAGTGATAGAGCGTTGCGAAGGTCTTGATGCCCCGCGCCTTGCAGCCATCGACGAGGCGATCATAGAAATCCAGACCCGCCTCGTTCACCGGACCTGTGCCATCAGGGATGATGCGCGGCCAGGCGATCGAGAAACGATAGGCTTCGACGCCCATGGACTTGATGAGATCGAGATCCTCATCGAGGCGGTTGTAGTGATCGCAGGCGACATCGCCATTGTCGCGATTGAAGACCCGACCCGGCATATTGCAGAAGGCATCCCAGATGGAGGGCTTGCGACCGTCTGCCTTGGAAGCGCCTTCAATCTGAAACGCTGCCGTCGCAACGCCAAAGGTGAAATCGCCCGGGAAGCGGGCCGCAAGGGTCTTCGGATCGATCATGAGAGGGTTCCGTCTGTTGCTGTTGGACAGGCCGATGCGGCCATCTTCGGTGGCGGTTTAGCCAAGCCAGATAGGCTTGTACAGGGCTCGAATGTCAAAACTGTAACGTTGCAGATGAAAATCCACCATGACGCGAGATGGAAAACACGACCGTTGTCGACCTCCCCGGTTTACGCGATGATCTCATCGCCCGAGGGCAACTGCAACCGCCTCGCAATGCCGATATTGTCAAGAAACACTTCATCGTGACTGACGACAAGCAGCGCGCCGTCATAGGCCCGCAGGCCCGCCTCCACGGCTGCGACGGAATCGATGTCGAGATGGTTGGTCGGCTCATCGAGGATCAAAAGCGGCGGCGGCTTTGCGCCGCCGAGAACACAGGCAAGTCCAGCGCGCAGCAGCTGCCCTCCCGAGAGTGTCGAGACCTGCTGCAGGGCGGCATCCGCCCGGAACATGAAACGCGCCAGCACGGCGCGGCAGGCATTCTCGTTGGCACCGGGATTGAGATTGCCGAAATTCTCGCGGATCGACAGCGATCGATCGAGGAGACTGACGCTCTGATCGAACATCGAAAAGCCGGTCATGACGGAGACCGTCCCGGACCATGGGTGTAGCTCGCCTGTGATCAGCGCCAACAGCGTCGTCTTGCCAGAGCCGTTCGGTCCGGCGATCGCGACGCGATCGGGGCCGGTCATGGCGAAGGAAAGGTTTCGGATGATTGGCTGCTCGGGCCGATAGCCGGCAGCGACGCCCTCCAGCCGGAGAACATCCCTGCCGGGCGGCAGCCCTGTTGACGCGAGCTGGGCTGAGAAGGGCCGGAGGATCTCGATCCGCTTCCGCGCCGCGGACGCCTCCTCCATCGCCTCCTCGCGGCGTTTTTCGCCAAGGCGAACTTTGTTGCCGCTGGTGTTTTCCGCCTGTCGCTTGAGGCCGCCGGCGACAATGCGGGGCATGTCGCCCCTTGCCGCCTTCTTGCGGCCGTTGCGGTCACTGCGGGCCTGCCGCTCCGCCGCAACCTGGGCGCTGCGGACCGCATCGGCAACGCGTCTCTCGCTGTCTGCAAGATCGTGCTCGGCGGCAGCCAATTCGATCGCTTTGCGTTCGCGAAATGCGCTCCAGTTTCCACCGTATCGCCGGGCGCCAAGTGTCGTGATCTCCACGATCGCATCCATGGTGTCGAGCAATTCGCGATCATGGCTGACGACGATGGCGCCGGCCCGCCAGCCGGCAAGTAATGCGATGACCGCTTCGCGCCCATTCCGATCGAGATTGTTGGTCGGTTCGTCGAGAATGAGGAAATCAGGGCCGGAGAAGACGAGGACTGCAAGACCTACACGCGTCCGTTGGCCGCCGGAAAGCGAGGTCAGCAAGGTTTCCGGTTCCGCGTCCAACCCGACGCCTTCGATCGCCGCGGCGATACGCGCCTCGATCGTCCAATCGGCAATTGCGAGTTCGTCAAACGTGGCATCACCGGCTTCGGCGCGGCGAAGGATAGTGAGCGCATCACTGGCGCCGAAGAGATCGGCGACCGTTGCCCCCTCGTCCACCTGGACCGCCTGGCGCAGGATTCCGAGCCGCCCGCCGAAGGCGATGCTGCCGGATTGCGGTTGCAATTCGCCGGCAACGAGCTTCAACAGCGTCGTCTTGCCGACACCATTACGACCGATGAGGCCGGTTCGCTCGGCGCCGAAACTCAGATCGAGATGGGAAAGGAGGGTCCGCCCGTCAGGCGTGGACCACGAAAGATTCGACAGGGTAATGGATGCAGGCATGGATAAAGGACTCCCGAATAGCAAGGCGAACTGGCGTTGCGATCGGGGTGAAATCCATTGCTGCACACATCCTGTTGATGTTGGCGATGGCCGCAATCTAGGCGAGCACCACGCCGAAATCAAGGCAATAGGCGGTGGAGCCGCATCGACGGAACCACGTCAGCCTGAAATCCGCAGCGATTCTGTCACTATAGCACTAGGAACCGCTACTGCTTCTGCTCTTTGAGTTTCACGGCCATCGTCACCGTGCCACGCACGACGATGTCGTTGCGCGAACCGCGATTGAGATCCGCGCTGCTCGTAAGGTTGATGATCTGGCAGCTCTCGGCAAGCGTCTGCAATATGAGATCACATTGCCCGCCCGCCATCAGATAGAACCCTTTCTGGGCGGCCTTGATCTGCTCGCCGCTCTCTTGCCCGGCGTCGACAGGCACCGACAGAGAAACCGTCGTCTGCACGTTCACCGTGCCCGGAACACGTTGGCGGCCATAGAAGTTCGGCGCGCGATTGAGGACCTCCTGCGACAACGCCGGAAACGCAGCGAACGCGAAGGCGCATGTCAGAACTTTGGCAAAAGCTTTCATCGAACGTCTCCCCATCTGGTTGCGCCCGTTTCTGCCACAGCATTGTGAAACGACAATGAGCGCACTCCCTAACATTGTAGGGAGTGCGCTCATTAGTTGCATAAATTATCCAAACCGTACGAGGATCAGACCTTGACCCAGGCGCCGTTCTTCTTCGAGGACGCTACGCAAGCCTCGACGAAGGCAACACCTTTTACGCCGTCATCAACCGTCGGGTAGACCACGGCCTTATCGACTGCCTTGCCCTTCTTGTGTGCGTTGATCGCAAGCGCGGCTTCCGCGTAGATCGTCGCGAAGGCTTCGAGATAGCCTTCCGGATGACCGGACGGAATGCGCGAAACGCGGGCAGCGGCAGGGCCGGAGCCTGCGCCGTTGCGGGTGATCAGGCGCTTCGGCTCGCCGAAGGGCGTGAACCAGAGATAGTTCGGATCGGCCTGCACCCATTCCAGACCACCCTTCGTTCCATAAACGCGGACCTTGAGGCCGTTCTCGTGGCCCGGCGCCACCTGGCTGCACCAGAGCATGCCCTTGGCCGGCTTCTCGGAGCCCTTTGCCTTGAAGCGCAGCATGACGTGGGCGTTGTCGTCGAGACGGCGGCCTTCGACGAAGCTGTCGAGATCGGCGGCGAGGCTGTCGAGCTCCAGTCCGGACACGAAGGAGGCGAGGTTATAGGCATGCGTACCGATATCGCCGGTCGAACCGCCAGCACCCGACTGCGCCGGGTCGGTGCGCCACACAGCCTGCTTGGCACCCGTCTGCTCGACGGCTTCGGTCAGCCAGTCCTGCGGATATTCCGCCTGTACGATGCGGATATCACCGAGTTCGCCATTGGCGATCATCTCGCGCGCCTGACGAACCATTGGGTAACCGGTGTAGTTATGCGTCAGGATAAAGAGCGCGCCGCTCTCGTCGGCCACCTTCTTCAGCTTCTTGGCGTCGGCAAGGTTCGAGGTCAGCGGCTTGTCGCAGATGACATGGATGCCGCGACGCAGGAATTCCTTGGCAGCGTCGTAATGAACATGGTTCGGCGTAACGATCGAAACCGCTTCGATGCCGTTCTTCAGCTTCGCTTCGCGGATCGCCATCTCGCGGTAGCTGGAATAGGTGCGCGACGGATCGAGGCCGAGATCGCGGCCCGATGCCATTGCCTTTTCCGGCGTCGATGACAGCGCGCCTGATATCAGGTCGTACTGGTCGTCGATGCGGGCAGCGATGCGATGGACGGCGCCGATGAACGCGCCCGCGCCGCCGCCGACCATGCCGAGACGGATGCGCGGTTCGCGCGCCTGTTCTGTAGATGCTTCAATTGCCATTGGTTCCTCCTAAATTGCGTAGGGCAGAAACAGCCCCTTCCCTCGGTGGGCTGGGGAAGGGAGTGCCCCTTCCCGCTGCGTCCAATCAACCTTCCTGTAGCGAAGGGCAGTGGCCTCAGAGACCGAGCATGCGGCGGTTGGCCGCCTGGTCCGTACCACCCGCTGCGAAATCGTCGAAGGCCTTTTCCGTGACGCGGATGATGTGCGCCTTGACGAACTCGGCGCCTTCACGTGCGCCGTCCTCCGGATGCTTCAGCGCGCATTCCCACTCGACCACGGCCCAGCCGTCGAAGTTGTTGGCCGTCATCTTCGAGAAGACCGCGCCGAAATCGACCTGACCGTCGCCGAGCGAACGGAAGCGGCCGGCACGCTCGACCCAGCCCTGGTAACCGCCATAGACGCCCTGGCGGCCGGTCGGGTTGAACTCGGCGTCCTTGACGTGGAACATCTTGATCCGGTCCTTGTAGATGTCGATGTTCTCGAGATAGTCGAGGCACTGCAGGATGTAGTGCGACGGATCGTAGAGCATGTTGGCGCGCGGATGGTTCTTTACGCGCTCGAGGAACATCTCGAACGTGATACCGTCATGCAGGTCTTCGCCCGGATGGATTTCGTAGCAGACGTCGACGCCGTTTTCGTCGGCATGGTCGAGGATCGGCTTCCAGCGGTGGGCGAGTTCGTCGAAAGCGGTTTCGACGAGGCCGGCCGGGCGCTGCGGCCACGGGTAGATGAACGGCCAGGCGAGCGCACCGGAGAAGGTCGCATGCGCCTTGATGCCGAGATGCTTCGACGCCGTCAGCGCCATCTTGACCTGTTCGACAGCCCATTCCTGACGCGCCTTCGGATTGCCGCGCACCTCAGGTGCCGCAAAGCCGTCAAACGCTTCATCATAGGCCGGATGCACGGCGACGAGCTGGCCCTGAAGGTGGGTGGAAAGCTCGGTGACTTCGACGCCGTTCTGGCGCGCCACACCGGCAAACTCGTCGCAATAATCCTTTGAGGAAGCCGCCTTCTTGAGGTCCATCAGCTGGCCCGCCCAGGTCGGAACCTGCACGCCCTTGTAGCCGATGTCGGCTGCCCATTTGGTGATCGAATCCCACGAGTTGAAAGGCGCGGCATCGCCCGCGAACTGTCCAAGGAACAGGCCTGGACCCTTGATCGTTTTCATGTCAATTCCTCCCTAAAAGATGACCGTAAACGTTTCTGATAGTGTTCTAGCACGCGATTTGAAGTCTGCAAGCCGATTTCGGCGAAACTGCAAATTTGCCCCGCGGGACGAAAAACGAAGGCGGCCGACTTAAACACGGCCTGTCTCGGCACACAAGATGTACGTACCGCATTTCTGCTGTCCATCCCGTCACAGCGGTGGTGTCCGCCTGCAATCCAGGCACCCGCAGCGTCTTGCGGCGGTAGACATCGCGCCGTGCCGTGCTACTGTCTTTAGACCAGGAGGATGGCGCATGACGCGGCGTCTGGCAGCAATCTTGGATGCGGATGTCGTCGGCTTTTCCCGGCTGATGGGCCTTGATGAAACCGGCACTTTTGCGACGCTGAAAGCGCACAACAGCGAAATCATCGTTCCCAGCATCGACAGACATCACGGGCGCGTCGTGAAATTTCTCGGTGATGGCACGCTGGCCGAATTTGCGAGCGTCGTCGATGCCGTCGGCTGCGCCATGGATATTCAGAGAGCATTGCTTCGGCGCAACGAGGCCATCGAGCCGGATCGGCGCATGGTGTGGCGCATCGGCATCCACGTTGACGATGTGCTGGTCGAAGACGAGGACATTTTCGGCGACGGCGTGAACGTCGCCGCAAGCCTGCAGCAACTGGCACCGCCGGGAGGGATCTGCGTCTCCCAGCAGGTCAACGACCAGATCCGATCGAAGCTTGACTTCCGGGCAATCGATTTCGGCAACCGCAAGCTCAGGAACATCGAGCAACCGGTCCGTGTCTGGCGGTGGACGGCGGAAAGCGTACAACTTCCATCGCCTTCCGCGCCGAAGGATCAGGTCACGAGGCCCTTGCGCAATCGGCCCTCCATTGCGGTGCTGCCCTTCAACAACATGTCGAGCATCGAGGAACAGGAACATTTCTCGGACGGCTTCACGGACGAGTTGATCGCCACGCTGGCACGCTGTCGCTGGCTGCTGGTCGCAGCCCGCAACTCGTCGTTCAGCTACAAGGGCCGGCAGGCCAATGCGCAACAGGTGGCGGAGGACCTTGGTGTCAAGTACGTGCTGGAAGGCAGCGTGCGCCGTGCGGCAGATCGCCTTCGGATCACCGCGCAGTTGCTGAATGGCACGGATGGCTCGCTGCTCTGGGCCGAACGCTACGACCGGACGCTGGCCGACATCTTCGATGTTCAGGACCAGCTTGCTTCTGAGATCACGGGCACGATCGAGCCGGAACTCGGCTCCATCGAGTTCGCCGCCCTTCGTGGCCGCACCGTGTTCGACATGGACGCCTGGGAAATCTACCTGAAGGGCCTCTGGCATCTCTACCGGTTCACACTTGACGAATTGAAGACTGCCAAGGCGCTCTTCGAGCAGGCGATCAGCATTGATCCGACCTTCGCGCAGGCACAGGCCCGCCTGGCCTACGTGCACATTCAGCTTGGCTGGTATGGCCCTCTCGACGAACGAGCTGAGCGCATCTGCGAGGCGATCGACCTTGCCGAACGGGCGATTGGACTGGATCAAAAGGAACCCGCCGCGCACCTCGCCCTGGGTAGAGCGCTTGCGCTCGATGGGGCGACGGAGGCGGGAATTGCGCATCTGCGCAACGCCTTGCAGCTGGATCAGAGTTTTGCGCAGGCTCACTTCGCGCTCGGCCAGGTCCTCTGCTATGTCGAGCGCCCCGCTGAAGGCATTACCGAGATCAAGGAAGCGTTCCGTCTCAGCCCTCGCGATCCGCATCTTTGGACCTTCCATAACATTCTCGCGATCGCGAACTATCAGTTGGACAACATGGCGGAAGCGGCCAAGGCAGCGCGCGCATCGCTCCGCTCCCCGAATGCCACCTTCTGGCCGGCGATCGTTCTGGTTGCGATCCTCGGAAGGCAAGGCAAAACTGACGAGGCTCAGGAAGCGATTGCCAGGCTTCATCGTTTCCGACCGGGAATGAACTGTACCGACGCCCGGCGGGAATTCTATTTCGGCGACAATCCTGTCATGACCGAAACCTTCATCGACCGCTTCATCGCCGATCTCACCAGCGCCGGCCTGTCTGAGTGACGAGCGGAAGCATCAAAATAGACGCCCGTCCTCTCGAACGGGCGCCGCATTGGATTTCTCGGATCAGAACGGAGAATCCGGGAAGTAGAAGTCCTTGGCGTTGTCCTTCGTGACAAGCGTGGCGTCGAGGACGAAGGTGCCGCGAACCGGAACCTGACCGTAAAGACCAGCAGCCGTCAGTTCCATTGCCGTGCCGACCATTGCCGGCGGATAGAGAACGTCGACGGGGATCATCTTGTCGCCGTCCATGACCTTCTTGACCATGTCCTTGGAGCCGGCGCCGGCAACGACATACTTGATGTCGGAACGCTTGGCCTGCTCGATCGCCTGCAGCACGCCGACAGCCATGTCGTCATCCTGGCACCAGACCACGTCGATCTTCGGATACTTCGTCAGGTAATCCTGCATGACCTTGAAGGCATCGTCGCGGTTCCAGTTGCCATACTGGCGGTCAAGAACCTTGACCTTGGAGCCGGCAATACCCTTGTCGAAGCCGTCCTGGCGCTGCTGATCGATCGGAATCGGCAGACCGCGGATGACGACGACTTCGGCGTCCGGCGTCTGCGCTGCGATGTACTTGCCAGCGACTTCGCCGAGCGCCGGGTTGTTGCCGGCAACGTAAAGGTCACGGACGGTGTCATCGTTGGTCGAAGGCGCACGGTCGACAAGCGCGACGTACTTACCCTTGCCCTTGACTTCCTTGATGGCGTTGACGAGCGGATCCGGATCCGACGGCAGGATGACAAGTGCATCGATACCCTGTGTGTCAAGGTCCTGCACAGCGTTCGCCTGGCTGGCGGCATCCGGCGAGGTCTTGACGATGACGTTCAGGCCCGGATGCTGTTCCATCAGCTTCTTGGCGATGCGTTCGGCATGGAACACGACGCCCGAGGTCCAACCATGGTCGGCGGCCGGAATGGACACGCCGATGGTGAACTTCTTGTCCTGTGCGTATGCGGTACCCGCCAGCGTGACGGCCGCAACCGCAAGACCCAACATGAGTTTGCGCATTCTATTTCCTCCCAATAAACGTCAGGGACTTTTCCTACCCGTCAACCGGACGCCCTGTGATCCCGGCCAATTTCCTGGAGCCAGTCCGCTTACGATTTGCGGACCAGCGAGCGCTGCACCAGCATGGCGATAATGATGATCGCACCCTGGATCGCACCGATGAGATATTCGCTGATAAAGTTCGACAGCAGCATGATGTTGCCGACCAGTTCGAGAATGAACGCGCCGCAGATCGTGCCCCAGACGCGGCCGGCGCCACCCTTGAGCGCCGTCCCGCCGACGACGACGGCGGTGATTGCCTGCAGTTCCCAAAGAATGCCCGTCGTTGCAGAGGTCGAGCCGAGGCGCGGCACATAAAGCAGCACGGCGATGGCAACGCAGAGCCCCTGGATGACGAAGGCGATCGTGCGAACACGATTGACCGCGATACCGGAGTAGCGTGCGACGTCGCTGTTGGAACCGACAGCAACGACGTGTCGACCGTAACGCGTGCGATAGAGAATGAAGGCTGCCACGGCGGTGACGGCAAGGATGACGACGATCGGCACCGGCACGCCGAGGATGCTGCCGAAATAGGCCGGGCGGTAAATCGTCTGGATATCCGGCGAGCGCAACGTGATCGCGCCGCCCTGGCTGAGCCATGTTGTCAGGCCACGATAGATGCCCATCGTGCCGAGCGTGGCGATGAACGGCTCGATCCTGCCGACGGTCGTGATCAGGCCGTTGGCCAGTCCACAGAGCGCACCGGCGACGAGCGTGAACACGACCGCGGCCGCCAGCATCAGCGTCGGGTCGGCAATCACGCCGGAATTCATCAAAAGGATCATCAGGCTGGCGACGAAGGCCACCATCGAACCGACAGACAGGTCAAGATCGCCGGCGGAAATCACGAATGTGGCGCCAACGGCAATGATCGCGATGAAGGCGCAGCGGGTCGCGACGTTGGCAAGGTTGGTGATGCCGATGAAGTTCGGGTTGACCAGCGCGCCGACGATCAACAGCAATATCAGAGCCGCGAAGGGCGCCACCGCCCTGAGATCGATATCCCGCCAGGGGCGACGCCTGATTTCCCTGGTCTCCTCATTCACGCTCATCTCCAAACCAACCTCCCGCCACAATATTCGATGGGCATCATACCTGCGCGGCACGACCGTCGCTGCCGCCTCCCCGCCAGCGTCAGGCGGCTTTCTTCTTCAATCCCGCGGCGTAACGCATGATCTCCTGCTCGGAGATCTCGTCGCCCTCAAGCACGCCGACGATCCGTCCTTCGCGCATCACGGCGACGCGCGTGCAGAGGCCGATCACTTCAGGCATCTCCGACGAGACGACGATGATGGACCGACCATCGCGCGCCAACGCCGAGATGAAATGATAGATCTGCTGCTTGGTGCCGACATCGATGCCACGCGTCGGCTCGTCGATGATGATGATTTCGGGCTCGGTCTCCATGACCTTGGCAAGCAGAAGTTTTTGCTGGTTGCCACCAGACATGCGCCCGGCAACGATGTTGGTATCGCGAACGCGGATATCGAAGCGGCGCCGCGCCTTGGCGAGCGCCTGCGCCTCGCTGCTTGGGCTCAGATAGCCGTGCCGCGAATGCTGGCCGAGCGACTGTAGCGTCAGATTGGTCATCATGCCGGAGCGCAGAAGCAAGCCCTTCGACTTGCGATCCTTGGTCATGTAGGCAAGTCCGGCGCGATTGGCGGCGTGCACATCGCCCGACGGAACCGATTCGCCGCGAATGTGGACTTCGCCCGAAGCACGGCTGCGAAGCCCGGCGATCGCCTCCATCAGTTCCGTACGACCGGAACCGATCATGCCCGAAAAACCGATGATCTCGCCCTTGCGAACCTCGAAGCTTGCATCCTGGACATAACCCGTAGAGACGCCCTCGACCCGGAGGACGACTTCCTCGTCGACATTGGGCTCGACCTTGGTGGGATACAGGCGCGACAGCTCGCGCCCGACCATCAGCTGGGCGATCGACTCGCCATCGAGCAGCGAGGTCGGGGCCGTCTTGACCCACTGACCGTCACGCAGCACGGTCACCCGGTCGGTGATTTCCATCACCTCGTCGAGCTTGTGCGATACGAAGATGAAGCTGGTTCCCGCGTCGCGCAGTTTGCGCACCTGCCGGAACAGGAAGTTCGTCTCTTCGCGCGAGAGCACCGCTGTCGGCTCGTCCATGATCACGACCCGGGCATCACGGCTGATTGCCTTGGCGATTTCCACCATCTGCTTGTCGGCGATCGATAATGTGCTGATGATGGCATTCTCGTCGACGTGCGAACCGAGCAGATCGAGTGCCTTGCGCGTCTCGGCACGCATGTATCTGCGATCAAGCATGCCGAACCGTGTGACTTCGCGGCCAAGGAAAAGGCTCTCTGTGACGGTCAGATGTTCGGCAAGATTGAATTCCTGATGGATGAGAACGATGCCGAGCGCTTCGGCTGCGCCATTCGCTGGCAGCGCGACCGGCTCGCCATCGAGCAATATCTCGCCCGAACTCGGCTGCTCGAAACCGGACATGACCTTGACCAGCGTCGATTTGCCGGCGCCGTTTTCACCCATGAGAGCATGGATCTCACCGGCGCGCAGATCGAAATTGACACTGAAGAGGACTTGCACGCCGCTGAACGACTTGCAGATGCGCCGCGCGGACAACACCACGGGCGCGGCGTCGACTGAATCCACACTCATTGACCGGCTTCCTCCCCTGCGGCTCCCATCCGCTTGGCGCCATATGTAAACCTTTACACAACGCATGTAAAGGTTTACATCATTGTTACACACAGATCTGCCGGCCCCGACGTTTGACCTATCGGCAAGTCTGTGTAGTGTCGCGGCGAAGGCATCCCAAGGCAGGACGCAGTGTCGAATTCCACGCCCGCAACCATTGAAGACGTCGCTCGGATCGCCGAGGTCTCGATCGCGACGGTATCGCGGGCGATCCACATGCCGGAGAAAGTAGCCAATTCGACGCGGCTGAAAGTCAACCAGGCAATCGCCATCACCGGCTACACCACGAACGCCATGGCCCGCAGTCTGCGGCTCGGCCGGTCAAACATGATCCTCGTGGTGGCGCCCGATATCGGCGACCCGAACTTTTCCAACATTCTCGTCGGCCTCGAGAACGAAGCACGCGCCCATGGCTACGGCATCCTGATCGGCCATACGCAGAATGACGCACAGCGTGGCCTCGAATATCTGAAGTTTTTGAATTCCAACCAGGCCGCCGGGCTGATTCTCTTCACCGGCATTTTGCCCTTCGGCCACCAGACGATGACGGCCCGGCTGCCGCCAAGCGTCGGCGTGTTCGAGCCGGTTTTCAACGGCGGTATTCCCTATGTCGGCGTCGATGACGTCGAGGGAGCCAGAAAGGCGGTCGACCTGCTGTTGGCCGAGGGTCACCGCAAGATCGCCTTCATCGGCGATTCGCGGACGCGCCTTGCTTACAGCCGCCGCCGTCAGGGCTACGACGCGGGGCTAGATGCCGCGGGCGTTGCACCGGACATGCGTATCGTGCTCGAAGGCGACGGAACGCTTGAAAGCGGTCGTCACGCCGTTGAGCAGCTTTTCATGCGCGACACACTGCCGACCGCCTTCATGTGCGTGAACGACCAGACGGCGATCGGCGTGATGATCGGCCTGAACGCTCGAGGATACGATATCCCGAAGGATTTCTCCGTGACCGGCTTCGACGACGTGCCGCAGGCCGTCTTCATGTCGCCGCCGCTGACCACCATCCGTCAACCGCGGACGTTGATCGGCAAGCAGGCCATGGCGCTGCTCCTGGAGTTTCTTGCCGACCGCCAGCCGGCCGAGACCGAAATATTGCTGCGTCCAGACTTGGTCGTGCGCAATTCGGTCGGTGCTCCTTCGCGTCGATGGACTAAACGCTGAACCCAGCAGCTATCGGACGCTGGCACGGACATCCCGCCGCGCTTGACGGCGGGAGCAATTGGCCTTCACGCCGCAACTGGTTATTGCGACTTTTGAGGATCGTCCGCCGGGTTGACGTACTTGATGCCCCACGGGCCGTTGGTGTTGATTTGCAATACAGTTTCATCGTCGAAGTAGACGAAATGCGCCGTGCCCGGCGGCAAGGCAAAGAAACTGCCCGCAGGCAGTGCCTTGGTGGCGCTCCGATCGGCGGTTTTGCCCATGCCAAACTTGGCGGCACCGGACAGGACTGTGACCACTTCATAGCCAGGATGCGTATGCGGCGGGATCGCATAGCCCGACGGTACTTTGAGCCGAAGGGCAAACAGGCCTTTCTTCGTCGGATTGCCGAACAGGACCGCCGCTTGCGCACCGGCCGGAAGCACCTTGGGGGCCTCGACCCACTTGACATCACCGGGAGCGAATATTGTGTGCGCATCCTCCGCCAGAGCGAGCGATGCGGTCCCACAGAATCCAATCAAGCCGACTGCGAATATCGATGCGATTTTCATGATATCCTCCCTCTCGCCGGGCCTTCCACCTGGGCTGAGCGCTGGGGCAGGCTCGCGAAACCCAAGAATACGTCCGCAGACCGTCTCTAAGCAAGCGCTACTCGGTCATTGGATCAGATGTCGGCAAGTCATTTCACCCGCTTGAACACCCATTTCACGACGTATTCGCCGCTTCGCTTCATCTTGGTTTTCGTTTTGACCTGGATCGGCCCGCCGAGAGCCGCTTCGGCGGCTTCGAATGCCTGCCGCGCCTTGGCCATTGCCATGTGATAGGCGCTGTTGTCGCGCCTGGGGCTGTCGGCGACAGCCTGCACAAGGGCGCTCCAATCACGTTCACTGTTGCGCATGTATCAGCCCTCCCGTTGGCAGCAACGCGGTCTACCCTCCAGCATGTTGGCTACGCAAGCATGAATGATCACACGCGCTATTCGACAAGCCCGAACATAGGGCCGAATCCGCCATGCCACGATTTGTCGTTGCGCCCAAGGGCCGGACTGTAGAGTCCGACACCCCGGCCACCGTCGAGAAACAGCGCATCGGGGCAGGCCAAATAGTCACGGAACAAGCGCGCGAAATCATGGAAATTCACTCCATCTTCGCTGACCGCGAAGCGCACTGCGCCATCGGTGCAGATGCCCACTCCACCGCGGCGGGTCCTGTCCGTCGATCCGATGATAAAGATCGGATTCAGCTTGTTGTCGATGACAAGCATCGGACCGGACTGGGTGGCGAACCGGACCTGGGGACGGCGCTTCAGGAATTCCGGCGTCGGAAGTATTCCGGCGCCAGTATCGCCGAGAAAGAACACGCCATTCGGCCTTTTATAGAAGTTCGGCAGAGGACCGGCGGCAGATCCGTCGCCATACGCGCTGTTGGCAGGCCGCAATTCTTGACCATCTTCGACATAAAGACCGATCGGTGAAAAATCGGGCAGATACATGCCGGCATTGACCGCGAACGCCAGGGTCTGTCCCTTGCTGCGAACGGCCTCGGCAACGCCGGAGAAATCACGATAAGGCTCGCCATCCGCGTTCTTCCAGAACAACCGGAGATCGCCTTTTCCTTTTTCAATGGTGCAGACGATATACGCGTTTCCTTCGAAGGTGTCCTGCGCGCAGGGTTGCGCGGAAGCGGCTCCCGCAGATATCGCAGCGGCCAGCATCGCGGCCCCTGCAAGCATACTCTCTCTGAAATAGGCCATCGCTGCCGTGCCCTTTCTTTCAGATCGCCATTCGACCGCCAGCAATGCCAAGCGCCAAGCAGGATATCTCGCGTCAACCTTCAAAGCATGGCCACGTGTGCTACCGCGATCAACAAAAAAAGTCGGGAAACCTTCGCTCCCCGACCCTCTCCTCCGCAATAAACCGCCGATCAGACGTAACGGTTGACGATGTTTTCGAGCAGTTCCTGCTTGCCGGACTTCGGCTGCGGGTTGATGTCCTTGGCTTCGACCCACTCTGCGATCTGCTCGAGCGAGTATTCGCCGCGGGCGAGCTTCTGGCCTTCGGCCGAATCCCAGCCGGCGTAGCGAGCGTCGAGCGGGCCGGACAGAGCCTTGTCCTCGATCATCTTGGCAGCAGCCTTGAGACCGCGGGCGCAGGCATCCATGCCGCCGATATGGCCGATCAGCAGATCTTCCGCGTCGAGCGACTGGCGGCGCAGCTTGGCGTCGAAGTTGGTGCCGCCCGTCGTGAAGCCGCCGCCCTGCAGGACCTGGTAATAAGCGAGCGCCATCTCAGGAACGTTGTTCGGGAACTGGTCGGTATCCCAGCCGGACTGGTAGTCGTTGCGGTTCATGTCGATCGAGCCGAAGATGCCGAGCGCGTTGGCGAGCGCCAGTTCGTGCTCGAACGAGTGGCCGGCGAGGATCGCATGGCCCTGCTCGATGTTGACCTTCACTTCGTTTTCGAGGCCGTGCTGCTTCAGGAAGCCGTAGACCGTCGCGACGTCGTAGTCGTACTGGTGCTTGGTCGGCTCTTGCGGCTTCGGCTCGATGAGGATCGTGCCCTTGAAGCCGATCTTGTGCTTGTACTCGACGACGAGGTTGAGGAAGCGGCCGAGATGGTCGAGTTCCTTCTTGAGATCGGTATTGAGCAGGGTTTCATAGCCTTCGCGGCCGCCCCAGAGAACGTAGTTGGCGCCGCCGAGCTTCATCGTGGCGTCCATGCAGGTCTTAACCGTCGCGGCCGAGTAGGCGAAAACTTCAGGATCGGGGTTCGTGGCGGCACCCGACATGAAGCGGCGGTTGGAGAAGAGGTTCGCCGTGCCCCAGAGCAGCTTGGTTCCGGTCGCCGCCTGCTTCTCGGCGAAGTAGTCGACGATCTCGTTCAGGTTCTTGGTGTTTTCAACGAAGTTCTTGCCTTCGGGACGCACATCGGCGTCGTGGAAACAGTAGAACGGTGCGTCGAGGATCTGGAAGAGTTCGAACGCCACATCGGCCTTCAGCTTGGCGGCCTTCATCGTGTCTTCGAACCAGGGGCGCAGGAAGGTCTGGCCGCCGAAGGGGTCGCCGCCCTGCCAGGCAAAGGTGTGCCAGTAGGCAACGGCAAAGCGCAGATGGTCTTCCAGGCGCCTGCCGAGAACGACTTCGTCCTTGTTGTAGTGACGGAAGGCGAGCGGATTGGTGCTCTCAGGGCCCTCATACTTGATCTTCTGGATGTCGCCGAAGAATCCGGTGCTCATCTCGTGTCTCCTCAGGTTTCGGATTGTAGTTCTGGGTTCAATGCTGCAGCGATTTGATCGCCGGGTAGAGAGCGCGATAGCGCTTGTAGGCATCCTCGTAGGCGCCAGAGAGCGCCGCGACGGGTTCGATCGTGCCCGCCGTCTTCGGCGGCGTGCAGACGGCAACCGGGTCGGCGCCGGTCGCCGCGATCAGGCCGAGACGCGCAGCGCCAAATGCCGCGCCGAAGTCGCCATCGGCAGGCAGGTCGACGAGGACACCGAGCGCAGTCGCGATCGAAGCCAGCCAGTAGCGCGAGCGCGAACCGCCGCCGATCGCCGTAACGCGAGAAATATCCGTGCCCGCAGAGCGCAGTGCTTCCAGATTGTCGCGGATAGCGAAGGACACGCCTTCGAGGACCGCCTGGGTCAACACCACGCGGCTGCTCTCATGCTCGAGGCCGATGAACGCGCCGCGGATGACAGCATCGTTGTGCGGCGTGCGCTCGCCGGAGAGATAGGGAAGGAAGGTGACGCCGGAGGGCGCCTTCAGCGTCTCGCCGAGCTCGGTCGTCAGATCCGCCGCCGACTTTCCGGTGACACTGGAGTGCCAGTTCAGCGCGTCCGTCGCCGAGAGGATGACGCCCATCTGATGCCAGGTGTTGGGCAGCGCGTGGCAGAAGGCGTGTACGGCGCTTTCCGGCTTCGGCAGATAGGCGGCATTGGCCGCGAAGAGAACGCCCGAGGTGCCGAGCGACACGAAGGCCGCGCCATCGCTGACGGTGCCCATGCCGCAAGCCGAAGCCGCGTTGTCGCCCGCGCCGCCGGCAACGACGACGCCACCAGACATGCCCCACTGACCGGCCAGCTCGCCGCGCAGCTTGCCGCCCTGCTCCGTGCCTTCGATCAGGCGAGGCATCTGCTTTTCATCAAGGCCGGTGGCTGCAAGAAGCTCAGATGACCAGGCGCGCTTTCCGGTATCGAGCCAGGAGGTGCCGGCCGAATCCGACATCTCGGAGATGTGCTCGCCGGTCAGCCAGAGGCGCAGGTAATCCTTCGGCAGCAGCACCTTGGCGACCTTGGCAAAGATCGCAGGCTCATGCTTGGCAACCCAGGCAAGCTTCGGCGCGGTGAAGCCGGGGAAAACGATATTGCCGGTCAGCTTGCGGAAGCGCGGATCGGAATCCAGCCCAGCCGCTTCGACGTAGGAGCGCGTATCGTTCCAGAGAATGCAGGGACGCAGGACTTTGTCGTCGGCATCGAGCAGCGTCGCGCCATGCATCTGGCCGGAGAGGCCAATGCCCTTCACGGCGGCGAGCTCCTTCGGATGCTTTGCCTTCAGCCCGGCAACAGCCTCTTCCGTCGCGCGGATCCAGTGCGAGGGCTCCTGCTCCGACCAGCCGGAATGCGGGCGCGAGACGTCGAGCGAACCATTGGCCGAGCCGATGATCTTCTGATCGCCGTCGATCAGCATGGCTTTGACGCCGGAGGTTCCGAGATCGAGACCCAGATACATGTGTTTCTCCCTTTGCCGTTACGGCAGATTGTCTTTCAGGAATATGTCGAGGCGGATGCGCTCTTGCGCCTCGATGACGGCAAGCCCGTCAGCCTTCGCCTTGAGGACGCGGATGGCGCTGCGCACCTCATGCCCCGCATCTTGGTTCAGAATTGCGTCAATGGTGCCGTCAAGCAGCGCGGCGCGGGTATGTGTCGTCAACTCATGGGCGATGACCGTCAGCGACCGATCGACTGCCTTTTCCTTCAGCGCCCTGATCAGACCACGATTGCCGGCACCGAGGCTGTAGACTCCAATGATGCCGCTTTTCTTCGACAGCGCGTCCGCCACCAGCATATGCGCCATCTCGGGATCGTCGCGGCCTTCGATGACAGGCAAAATGGAGAGCAATGGAAACTCCGCCGCCATGACGGAAGCAAAGCCCTCGAGGCGTTCGCGATGGTCGCGGACCAGCATCGAGCCGGCGAGCACCGCGATCTCGCCCGTGGCGCCGCCGAGGAAACGCCCGAGAAGCCGTGCGGCAGTACGGCCGGCAGCAATATTGTCGACGCCGGCATAGTGATGGCGCTGCGAACCGGTGAGATCCGAGACCAGTGTCACGACTGGAATGCCATCCTGCACCAGACGGTCGACGGCATCGCGCACCTCAGGCGCATCAGTCGCGACAAGCGCGATCCCCGAAGGCCGCTCTTTTCCAAGTTCGTCCAGAACCCTGACCAGCGCTGTCGGATCGAACGCCGGTACCTCAAGGGTGCGGATGTCCGTTCGCTCCACGGGCGAGCGAGCGACCGCGGCGCGCACCTCGTCGTTCAACCCATGCATAAAGGAGTTGTCGCTTGCAGGAAGGATGAACACAAGCGGATAGGTCCGACCCTTTGCGAGGTTGGCAGCAGCGACATCCCTGACGTAGCCAATCTCGCGAATGGCCTTCTCGACCTTCTCGCGCGTCACGTGGCGCACGCCCGGCCGCTGGTTCAAAACCCGATCGACGGTTGCGAGGCTGACGCCTGCGGCGGCAGCAATATCGTGAACTGTTGGCCTCATCTTTCCTCCTGACGAGACCTTTAACTCCAAATCTGATGTACGTAAATCAAAATCTACGAACGCTTCCGTACACGTCAGATATTTGTGTAAAACAAAGGCCGATCTGATGATATCCGATCGGCCCCTGAACGTTGATTTGAAAGACTAATTAGTGGCCTCCGCCACCTCCGCCCCCACCTTGCGGCGCGGGTTTGTCGAGCATCGCCACGCCGAGGATCATGGCCAGGAAAAGCAAGGTCAACATCAGGAAGACGTCGCTGAAAGCCAGGACGACGGCCTGCTTCGTCACCAGTCCGACCATCTGCTTGATGGCAACAACGGCGCCGTCCATGCCGTAGGTATTGAAGTTCGCTGCCATGTTGTTCATCTGGTCGATTGCAGCAGGGCTTCCCCAATCGATATTCTCGCGCAGCCGCTCGTAATGAACGTCCTGCCGGTTCGTCAGCACCGTGTTGATGATCGCTAGCCCCACAGCGCCGCCGAGGTTGCGGGTCAGGTTGAAGAGGCCGGACGCGCCGCGCATGCGGGCCGGCGGCATCGTGCCGAGCGCGATGTTGTTGATCGGCACCATGCACATCATCAGCCCGAAGCCGCGGAATATCTGCGGAATGAAGAGTTCGTAGAAGTCCCAGTCCTGCGTCAGATGCGTCATGATGTAGGTGCCGGCCGCAAAGCTGGCGAAACCGATTATCATCATGAGCCGCAGGTCTATCTTCGTCGACAGCTTTCCGGCAATCGGCGCAGTGAAGAACATCGCAAGGCCTGACACGAACATGGTCTCGCCGATCATCAGCGAGTCGTAGCCGCGGATGCGGCCCAGATAGACCGGGTAGATATAGGTCAAGCCGTAGAGGCCGATCCCCATCACGAACGAGAATACGGAGCCGAAGGCGAAGTTTCGGTTCGTGAAGGCCCTCAAGTCAACGACCGGGAATTCCACGGTGAAGGCCCGATAGAAGAAGACAACGGCAGCAACCGCAGAGGCGATCGCACCCATGAAGATATAGCTGTCGTTGAACCAGTCGTTGGAGTTGCCTTCCTCCAGCACATATTCCAGCGCACCGAGGAAAACGCCCATCGACAACAAGCCCCACCAATCGAACTTCCTGATCAGCGAGAATTCCGGCTTGTCGAAATCGATGAAATTCCACGTGACGATCGTCACGATGATGCCGGGCACGATGTTGACTAGGAACAGCCAGTGCCAGGAGAAGGCATGGCTAAGATAGCCGCCGACGGTCGGGCCGATCGTCGGGGCAAGCGTTGCGATCAGGCCGATGATCGGCGACACGATGCTGCGCTTGGAAGGCGGGAAGATCGTGAATGCGGCGGCAAAGACGGACGGGATCATGCCGCCGCCGATGAAGCCCTGAATGGCGCGATAGACAATCATCTGGTCGATGTTCGTCGCCGTCGCGCAGAGCGCGCTCGCCATGGTGAAACCGGCGGCCGAGGCCGCAAACAGATATCGCGTCGAGACGATGCGCGCGAGCGTCCCCGACAGCGGAATCATGATGACTTCCGCGATCAGATAGGAGGTCTGCACCCAGCCGATCTCGTCCGAGCCGGCGCTGAGGCCAGCCTGGATTTCCGCAAGCGATGCCGAAACGATCTGGATGTCGAGGATCGACATGAACATTCCAAGCACCATCGCGAAGAACGCAATGAGCTTGCGGGGATCCATGTGATCCGTGGCAGCCGGAGTCGCCGGAACGGTTCCAACTGTTGCGCTCGCGGCCATGGGTCTACCTCGTCAGCCGATATTACTTGGTCGCGTCCGGCGCTGTGCGCGTGTCGACATCAACGACAACGCTGAGACCGGCGCGCAGGCGACCGCTATCGAGAGCATCCTGCGGCAGTGAGATGCGAACCGGCACGCGCTGGATGATCTTCGTGAAGTTGCCCGTCGCGTTTTCCGGCGGCAGCAGCGAGAAGACGGAACCGGATGCCGGCGAAATCGACTCGACCGTGCCGACGATCGGATGATCATCATAGGCATCGACGTGCACGTTGACCTTCGAGCCCGGGACCAGATGCTGGATCTGAGTCTCCTTGAAGTTCGCGTCGATATAGAGCTGACGGACCGGCACGAGCGCCATCAGGCGTTGCCCGGGCGACACCAGATCGCCCTCCTGCACTGAACGATTGCCGACGACGCCGTCATAGGGCGCCTTCAGCACCGTGAAGGAGAGGTCACGGGCGGCCTTGTCGCGCGAAAGCTCGAGCTGGCGGATCGTGCCTTCGGCTTCCCGGCGCTGCGCCTGCAGGAGCGTGATGTTGGCGTGCGCGGAAGCAATCGCGGCGTCGCCACCGACGAGGTTCGCCTTTGCCTGATCGAGCGCGATGTTCGCAGCATCGAGGTTGGCGGTCGTACCGACCGACTTGGATTGCAGCTCGGCAGCGCGGGTCTGGGTGATCTGCGCGCCGCGAACGGTGGCTTCCAAAGCCGCCTTCTGGGCCTCGGCCTGATCGAGACTTGCCTGCCCGCCGGCGATCTGCGCGTCGATGCGCTGCAGCGAGAGCTTTTCCGTTTCGAGTGAAGCAACCGCCTGGTCGAGTGCCAGCTTATAATCGCCGTCGTCGAGCGACGCCAGGATATCGCCTGCCTTGACCTTCTGGTTGGCAACGACATTCACCTTGGCGACATAACCGGTGACCTTCGGCGAGATCGTCGCGATATCGCCTTCGATATAGGCGTCATCGGTCGAGACCATGAAGCGGCCCGTGGTCCACCAATCGTAACCATACCAGGCAGCGCCCGCGAGCAGCGCAAGGCCAATGATCGGCAGAGCAAAGCTACGCTTTTTCTTCTTTTCGGCAGGAGCGGCCTGCGTATCAGCAGGAGCTTGCGGCGCGCGCGGTGCTTCCGCGGTAGGAACTGCTGCTTCCTGAGCCCTGCCCTCGGTATCAGCAGGCTCGCTGACGATGCGGGCAACATTGGCTTTTGAACTGGACGACATGGGCAGCTACCGGTAAATCGAGTGAATTTAATCGAACTGAACGGTTCGGTTCAGTTGACATAGAACCTTTTTCCATTCATATCAAGTTATATCGAACCGGTTGGTTCGGTTTTATTAACGAAAAATTCGCTGATGCGATCATGGTTAAGGAGCGATGACAGAGCTTTCCGATACGCGCGTGGACGACTCCCCCTCGACAGGCGGCCGGTGGGCCGCAGGCGAAGACCCTGCCAAGCGCAAGCAAATTCTCGACGGCGCCCGACGCGTTTTCATGAAACTTGGCTTCGATGCCGCGAGCATGAACGATGTAACGCGCGAGGCCGGAGTTTCAAAAGGAACGCTCTACGTCTACTTCGCCAATAAGGAAGAGCTCTTCACCGCGATGATGGAGAGCGAGCGCGCGGCTTTCGTCGCCAGCGTGCGCAATACTCTCAAGGAATCCAACGATCCCGACGTCGCGCTGCACGACTTCGGCATGACCTTTGTCAGCCACCTGACCGAGGATAAGGTCATCAATGCGATGCGCACGGTCATCGGCGTACGCGACCGCATGCCGCACCTCTGTCAGCGCTTTTTCAGCGGCCCGGAAAACATCCGGACGGTGTTAAAGGACTTTCTGACAGCCCAAGTCGAGGCCGGCCGTTTCGAGATCGACGACATCGAGCTTGCCGCCCGGCAGTTTCTGGAACTTTGCGGTGGAAGCTTCTTCAAGCTGCGCCTGTTCGGCGACATGGACGCCCCTCCTCCACGCGAGGAGATGGATCGCGTGGTCAATGGCGCCATCCGCGTCTTCACGGCGGCCTACGGCGTCAAGAAGCAGCCCTGAACCCGTCCCTTTGATTTCTCTCGCCATTCGCGCCAGAATCCCGCAACCGGGATCAAGCGCGACCTGTTGCCGTTCGCTATGAAGGGCATGCAGCCAAGGGAGAGCAAATGAGCGCCGTCGGACGAGCGATCTGGTTCATCGAAAGTCATTTCGGCAACGACATCACTCTGGAAGAGATTTCGGACGTTGCCGGTCTTTCGCGCTACCATCTTTCGCGCGTCTTCGGGCTCGTCACCGGGCATTCGATCAGCAGCTATATCCGAGCCCGCCGCCTGAGCGGTGCGGCACGGACGCTGGTCGATCAACCGGGAAGCATTCTCGAGGTTGCCCTCGACGCGGGTTACAGCTCGCACGAGGCATTCACCCGTGCCTTTCGCGACCAGTTCGGTCTAACACCCGAGGCCGTCCGCAAGCAGAGGCACACGCGCAACCTCGCACTTCTGGAGCCTATCCGCATGGACCCCGCTCGCCTTCCCGAACTCGAACCACCACGCTTCGAAACCTTGCCGCCGATGCTCTTTGCCGGCCTGCAGGAGATCTACCCCTACGGCGGCAATGCCGCGATCCCCTCGCTATGGCAAAAATTCAATGTTCATTTCGGCAACATTCCCGGCCAGATCGGCAATGTCGCCTATGGCGTCTGCACGCATATCGAGGGTGAAGCTGAGAAATTTTGCTACATGGCGGCCGTGGCAGTCAGTAACGGCAGCGACCTGCCGGCCGGCTTTTCCACCCTGAAGATCCCCGGTCAGCGCTATGCCGTCTTTGCCCATCGAGGCCACGTTTCAGGCATTTCCGCAACGATGCATCGGATTTTCGGAGACTGGATGCCGAATTCCGGCATAGAGTTCGGCAACATGCCCGACATGTTCGAACGCTACGACGATCGCTTCGATCCCTATACCGGCACGGGCCTGACGGAAATCTGGATTCCCATCAAGGAATAAAACTCGTCTTGCTTTCGTATATCCCCTTGCGCGCTTGCCAAGGCAGGCCGCGTCCGTACATTGCGAGCGTCAAACTATGTGGCGCAAGGGGATAAACGCCGATGCAAGATATCATGATGCTCGTTCAGGACCCGGCTGCCTGGGTGGCCCTCGTCACCCTCGTGGTGATGGAAGTGGTCCTCGGGATCGACAACCTCATCTTCATCTCGATTCTCACCAACAAGCTGCCACCTGAACATCGCGAGAAGGCCCGCACGCTCGGCATCGGCCTTGCTCTCATTATGCGTCTTGCCCTCCTCGGTACCATTGCCTGGATCGTGAAGCTGACCACGCCGATCTTCGAACTGTTCGGCCACGGCTTCTCGTGGAAGGACATCATCCTGATTGCCGGCGGTCTCTTCCTGCTGTGGAAGGCGACGAAGGAAATCCACCACAACGTAGATCCGACCGATCACAACGAGGATTTCATTGCGACAGCAGTAACAACAGGCTTTACCGCCGCGATCGGCCAGATCCTGCTGCTAGACCTCGTTTTCTCGGTCGACAGCATCATCACCGCGGTCGGCATGACGCCGCACCTGCCGATCATGGTCGTCGCCGTGGTCGCGGCCGTAACCGTCATGCTGGTTGCCGCCACGCCGCTTGCGAACTTCATCGAGAAGAACCCGAGCATCGTCATGCTGGCCCTCGCCTTCCTGATGATGATTGGCATGACCCTGATCGCCGAGGGTATGGGCGTGCACGTGCCGAAGGGCTATGTCTATGCCGCGATGGCCTTCTCCGCGCTCGTGGAAGCCCTCAACATGCTCGCTCGCAATGCCCGTCAGCGCAGAAAGCAAGGCGGCCACTGAGACAGCACGGGGCGCGGTTCCGCTGCCGCGCCCTATAGCATGTCCCCCAGGCTCCAGTGATTGCCCCATCGGGCATCGATCTCGTCATCGACGTTTTGATAGCGGATATCCGTCGACAGCCTTATCCTGTTCGATACGCTTTGGTTCGTGGTCGAGGCGTGGATCATGTAGGGACTATGCAAGACCACGTCGCCGGCTTCGTAGTCGGCGATCAGCCAGCGCGTGCCGAAGCGCTCCGCCACGTCAGGAAGATCCTTCGAAACCCAGCCGCCCTCGGTCATGTTGCGGTTGAAGGCGCTCACCCTTTCCCCTGCGGACAAGTCGCGGCTCTTCCTGGAAAACTCCTCCTCCATACGGACGCCGATGGCATGCGAGCCCTCGAGGTAAACGAGCCCACCCATGTCGACCGACGTATCGCCGATCGGAATCCAGGCGGTCACCAGCCGGTTGGTGCCACCGCGCAGGTAGACGAGATCGTAGTGCGCCGGCGTCGCTGTCGTCGTGCCCGGCTGGGTAAAGCGCATAATTTTGCGCTTGTGCAGGTAGGAGATACCCGAAAGGAACTCATCCATGAATCCGGCAAGCCGTGGCTGCGCGCAAAAGCCCTCGAAGGCGACAGAGCGGACAAGCGACATCAGAATACGATCGACCTGACCTTTGTCGACACCTGTGCCGGCCGATAATCCGAGCATCGGATCGGACCCGGGTGCGACAAGCCCGCCGCGCGCCAGATGCGAGAAAACCCAGCCGCGAAAGGCATTGACCACATCCGGATCGAGAAAGCGCTTCAACCAGACATAGCCGCTTTCGCGATAAAGCCTGCGGATCGCCTCCATGCCGATCGACGGGTCCGTCGGCACGAGTTCACCCAACCGGTTCGGCGCGGTCGAGAGAATCTTCCCGTTGGCGACTAGGTCGATCGCCGGCGCTCGATCCGGCTTGCGATCCGCAGCGCGACTTGACATTCCGATCACTCCTAAAGCGAAATAGACGCTTGAAATCTGAAGAAAAAGAAATGACATTCCATGGACGGAAGAAACGGCTGGACTTTTCGCTCATGACTGAGTTCCCGATCGCTCTTTATCGTTCTTCCTCTTCCGGCTCCACGGTGCTCACGGTCACCGGGTTCGGTCGCCAACGTATCGGAACGCGTATCGTCAACCGCCGTCTGCCGATGCATGCGGTCGTCCTCGTGGAAGCCGGGCAAGGCACGCTGCAGACGGCAAAGGCCGGTGTTCAGGAGATCAACGGCCCGTCGCTCTTCTGGCTGCCCGCCGGGACGCTGCATTCCTATGGTCCGACAGAAGGCGAGAGCTGGGAGGAACGATGGGCTCTCTTCGAGGGCACGCTGACGGCAGATCTGATCCGTCAGCGCCTGATCTCACCAACAGAACCGGTGGTGCGCCTACAGAATCTCCGCGAGATGCAGCACCTCTTCGGGGCGCTTCATTCGGACTTTGTTGCGGGCGATCCGCTCAGCCTCGCGTCGGCCGCGGCAACGCTTCACCGCATCGTTGTCCAAGCAGCCCGGCAGGCAAACGCAGGGAGCGATGATGCGGCGGACGTCAAGATCGAGCTGGTCATCGAGACCTTGCAGCGTCGGGCATTCGAGCCGACGGACATGCAATCCGTCGCGCGGGAGTTCGGCATGTCCCCGGCAACGTTGCGACGGCGTTTCCATGGAGCCATCGGCTTGTCACCGAAGGCTTTCCAGCTGCGCCTCCGCATCGATCGAGCCAAGCAGCTGCTGACGACCACCGATCTTTCGATCGAGGTGATCTCCAATGCCGTCGGCATCGATGATGCATTCTACTTTTCGCGGCTATTTCAGGATCGCGAGCATTGTTCTCCGAGCGGGTTCCGCCGCCAGTACCGCAGAACATGACTGCGGCCGGATCGAACCCGGCCGCAGTCACACATCGTTTCAACCGAACCGAGCTAGTGCGCGCCGGCACCACCGGCCTGCGTTTTCTTGGTGAGCAATAGAGCGAAAGCGGCAATGGCAAGCACGACACCGATCACGGCGAAGGTATCGCTGAAGCCAAGGATCAAAGCCTGACGTCTGACGATTTGACCCAAGGCGACGATGGCTTTGTGGCTGGCGACGGCCGGGTCCGAAACGCCGTGCGCCAGGAAATAGTTGGTCGTTTGGCCGAGACGATCGCGCACCTCGTCGCGAGCAAGCGTCACCGATTGACCGATGATGTTCGAATGGAACTGCTCACGCTTCGTCAGGATCGTGCCGAGCGAGGCCGTGCCGACGGCGCCGCCGAGGTTGCGCAACATGTTCGTCAGGCCCGAGGCAGCCGCCGCGTCCGCCGCAGCGATGCCGCCCGTGGTGATCGCGGTAACCGGCGTGATGACCAGTGCCTGACCCATGGCGCGCACGATGTTCGGGATCCAAAACTGGTCACCTGCATTGTCGGACGAAAGCCAGATGTTCATGAAGCAACTGACGGAGAAGACGCTCACGCCGACGACGGCGAGCACACGGACATCCACGCGCTTCATCATCCATGGGATGAGAGGGATCAGCATCAGCTGCGGCAAACCAGTCCATGCAAGAACGTTGCCGATCTGCTCGGCGTTGTAACGCTGCACCTGGCCGAGATATTGCGGGACGATGTAGACGGACCCGAACAGGGCTACGCCGACCAGCACGTTGACGACAACACCGATGCCGAAATTACGCTGCTTCAGCAGGCGCAGCTTCACGAGGGGCCTTTCGACCTTGAGCTCGATCCAGATGAAGGCTGCAAGGAAGACAAAAGCAACAATGCTGAGCTTGATGATGAAGGGCGAGGAGAACCAGTCGTCCTTGTTCCCTTCCTCAAGCACCGTCTGCAGCGCAGAAAGGCCGATCGCCATGGTGACGATGCCGGCCCAGTCGCCTTCCTTCAGCAAATGCAACTGCATCGGCTGCTTCTGCAGCGTCAGGGCAAGAGCCACCGCCATGATGGCACTGGGAACGGTGTTGATGAAGAAGATCGTCTGCCAGCCGTAATTCTCTGTGAGATATCCGCCGATTGTCGGCCCGATGGCCGGCGCGAAGGTCACCGACAGAGCAAAAAGCGCCAGGCCGAGCGGTTGCTGGCTCTTCGGCAACTTGGTCAGCACCATGGTGAAGGCCATGGGGATCAGGACGCCGCCGGCGAACCCCTGGAGGCCGCGAAACACGATCATCGTGCCAAGGTCGTGCGCGAACGCACATGCCATTGAAAACAGCGGAAAGAGGATGGAATTGACGAGAATGTAGCGGCGAAACGAGAAGACGCTGCTGAAATAGGCCGTTAGCGGTATGACGACGATCTCGCCGATCAGATAGGAGGTGGAGATCCAGGCGCCGTTGTCGACGCCGGTTCCGATGCCGCCCTCGATGTTGAGCAGTGAAGCATTGGTGATCTGGATGTTGAGGATTGCCATGAACGCGCCGATCATGCCGGCGCAAACGGCTATCCAATCCTTCGTGCTGGCTCGCGGCTGGGAGACTGCAATTGAAGTAGACATGACAAGATCCTCATCCCGCGCCCGTTACGCTCCGGGAGCCGTATCGGCGGCCTTGGTGTTGATGCTTGGTTGCACCGACATGCCGGGGCGAAGATCACCGGCTGCCGCGCCATTGCCATCGAGCACGATCTTGACCGGTATACGCTGGACGACCTTCGTAAAGTTGCCGGTGGCGTTGTCCGGCGGCAGCAGCGCGAATTCCTGGCCGCTCGCCGGTGCGATGCTGTCGACGTGACCGTGATAGGTACGGCCGGGGAACGTGTCGACTTCGATGTCAACAGGCTGGCCGGCATGCACGTCGGTCAGCTGCGTTTCCTTGTAGTTGGCGATCACATAGGCCGCGCTGGTCGGGACAACCGACATCAACTGTGTGCCCGCCTGGACGTACTGGCCAACGCGCAGCGTCCGGTTGCCGACGGAGCCATCGACGGGTGCTACGATCGTGGCATAGGAGAGATTGAGTTCGGCCTGACGCTCGACCGCCTGGCTACGGCCGAGCGCGGCTTTTGCCTGTGCAAGCTCGGCATTCAGAAGATCGACCTGTTTTACGGCTGCCTCGAGGGCCGCGCTGTCGCGCACGATGGTTGCCTGTGCCGCGGCGATCTGCGAGGCGGCCTGCTGGGCGGTCTGAACCGGGGCATAACCGTTATTGGCAAGGCTCGAATAGCGCTTGTTGTTCTGCTCGGCGAACGTTTCGTTGGCCTTATCGACCTCGACCGTGGCGCGGGCGGCGGCGATCGTCGATTGCTGGATTTCGAGAGCTGCCTGCTTGGCGCTTAGCGTAGCTGCCGCAGCGGCAACATCCGCCTTCGCCTGGTCGAGCGCGGCCTGGAAATCGCGGTCATCGATATGCGCGAGCGGTTGGCCGGCCTTGACGGCCTCATTGTCGTTGACGAGCACCCGGGCGATATAGCCGGAAACCTTGGGGGCGATCGTGCTGTTGTCCGCCTTCACATAGGCGTCGTCGGTTGACACATGGAAGCGACCGACCGTCCAGTAATCGTTCCCATAATAGGCACCTGCGACCACGATCGCGATGGCAGCTGCGCCAAGCAGCAGCGACCGACCTGGTCGCTTGCGAGCCTGCAGTGTGTTAGCGGCAGCGCGCGGCGCCTCCGCCTGCAGCGGCTTGCCGGCCTCAAGCGTTTCTGGGGCTGCCTCGGCGACCGTTTCGGCGCTTGGGGCGGTGTTGTTGTTCAGAGCATGCAGCTTCTGGGCGGTCATTGTTGTCTCCGGATCATGGCCGCTATCGCGAAGGACACAGCCTGATGCACAAAAAGGAAAATTGACGTTTTCCAAAATATGCTCTATAAAATCGATGTCAACATGAATTTGGAAAATAGTGATGGTCCAAAATCACAAGATCGAGAGAAGGCCGCGAGGCAGACCGCAGGCGCGGTGCGATGACGACACCAGAAGCGTCATCATTGAGGCTGCCAACAAGCAGTTTCACGAGAATGGATATGCGACGGCGAGCATAGCAGCGATCGCGCAGGAAGCGGGCGTTTCGACAAAGACGCTCTACCGGTTGTTTCCGACGAAAGCCGACCTCTTCTCCGACCTGATTTCCGATCGCATTAGCCGCTTTTTGCTGGCGCTCGACCCGACTACGCTTGCCGCGGCCGATCTGCGCCAAGGCCTCGAGCGGATGCTGATGGCCTATGGCATGCTGACACTCTCGGACGACACCATCACCATGATGCGCCTCGTGATCGGCGAGTCCGACCGTTTCCCCGAAATCTCCGCATCCTTCTATGAAAAAGCCATCGTTCGAACGAGCGCACTGATGGAGGGATGGCTGCGCAAACAGGTCGATCGCGGCCTCATCGCTCTCGACGACCCGCATGCCGCTTGCGGCATGTTGCGCGGCATGATGGCCATGGAGCCACAGCGCGCCGCAATGCTGCGGCAGCTGCCGGCGCCCGGGATCGAGGAGATCGCTGCCCGGGCGAAAATGTGCGCCGATCTGTTTCTGAACGGCGCGGCAGTCGTTCCAGCTTAGTCGCCGCGCTTAAGCGCGGAGAACCGCCTCAGGCGGTCTTTGCAAGCTCCTTGTCGATGGCAGAAGTCAGTCGTTGATCGTCGGCCGTGACATCAGGCGCAAACCGCGCCACGATCTTGCCGTCGCGGCCAATCAGAAACTTTTCGAAATTCCACAGGATATCGCTCTTGTCGCCGGTCTCGATGCCGTGATTGCGCAGCCGCTCCCGCATCGGACCTTCGCCAACTGCCGTCCCGGCAGCGGCTGTCAGCAGCTGGTAGAGCGGATGCTTATCATCGCCCTTCACCGAGATCTTCGAGAAGATCGGAAACTTCACGTCATAAGTTAGGGTGCAGAATTCAACGATCTCGGCATCCGTGCCGGGTTCCTGCCCCTTGAAATTGTTCGCCGGAAAGGCGGCAATCACGAAGCCGCGCTCGCGTTTGTCCTCATAGAGCTTCTCGAGCCCTTCGTACTGGACAGTCAGGCCGCATTTGCAGGCGACATTGACGACCAGGATTACCTTGCCGCGGTGATGGCTCAGCGTTGTCTCACGGCCGTCGGCCAGCTTCACCGGTATGTTCAAAAGATCAGTCATCACTGCCTCCAGCATGAATTCCGCCGCGGAAGCTATACCCACCCGTGCGTTTGTCCAGCAGGCAGATGCAGTCCACTGGCAAAATCAATCAAAACAGCTAGTTTGCCCCCAAGAGCACGGGAGGGCGCGACGGAAGATGGTGCTGGAACTACTGGTGGCGGTCGTTGTCTTCGCTTTGCTCATGACAGCCTCGATCGGAACGATGCTGACTTACTCGAAGCTGCCGGTGCATCACCGCCAGGACGAGACCAATACCGTCGTCCGGCTGGTCGCCAACATCTTCGTCGTTATGACATCGCTTGTCTTTGGCCTGATGATCAATTCGTCAAAGAACACCTTCGCCGAGATCGATAAGAACGTTCACGCCTTCGCGACGCAAATCATCCTTCTTGACCGAACCCTGCGCACCTATGGCCTCGAGGCCAACGAAACCCGTAAGCGCCTGGAAAACTACGTCGAAAAAGCGCTGACCAATCCGGCGCGCGCCGCCACCGATCCAATGGTCAAGAGCGACCGAACGAGCGAGCTTGCCCTCAATGCCGTCGGCGACAGCCTTTCGCTGATCAGGCCGTCCGACCCGGGGCATGTTGCGCTCTGGAACGACGCCCGCCAGCAGTACCAAAGGATCGTCGAGCAACGCTGGATCATCGTCGAACAATCGGAAGGCGTCATTCCGAGGCCGCTCATCACGATGCTGACGGCGTGGCTGACCTTGATCTTTGCCAGCTTCGGCTATCGTGCGCCGAGAAACATCATCGTCATCCTGATGTTCTTCATGTCCGCGCTCCTCATATCCCTGTCGATCTTCATCGTGCTGGATATGGACATCCCGTTCTCGGGCTGGATCCAGATTTCCGATACGCCCCTTCGCAGGGCGCTGGCCGAGCTTCAACAATAGCAATTTGCGGAACGTTGAGCGGCATCGCGCTCGTGTTATCGCGACACCGACGAGATCCTGGCGCAAACGATCCGCGTCCTTGAAGTGCCGAACAGGAACTTTGCATCCCGCACGGCATTGATTAGTCCAGGAAGGCTTACAGATATCAAGGCGGCAGGCGCACGCCCGTCGCTCGGCCTCGAGACGCTGGAGTCGCATGACAACACAGCAGATCCTCGCCTTCAGCGTGATCGGCCTGATGATGGCGATCTTCATCTGGGATCGCTTCCGCTATGATCTGGTCGCCTGTTGTTCCCTTGTTCTGGCAGTAGCTGTCGGCATCGTGCCTTTCGACAGGGCATTTTCGGGCTTCAGCGATGACATCGTCATCATTGTAGGCAGTGCGCTCATCGTCAGTGCCGGCGTCGCGCGCTCCGGAATCGTCGACACCACGATCAAGCGATTCTTCCCCAATCTGACCAAGCTGCATGCGCAACTCGCCCTGCTGCTCATCGTTGTCGCCGTTCTCTCTGCCTTCATCAAGAACATCGGCGCGCTTGCGATCATGATCCCGGTCGCCTTCCAGTTTGCCCGCAAGAGTGGGAGATCACCATCGTTCTACCTGATGCCCATGAGCTTTGCCGCCCTTCTGGGCGGGCTGATGACCCAGATCGGCACCTCGCCGAACATCGTGGTCTCGCGACTCCGTGGCGAAATCAGTGGTGAACCCTTCACGATGTTCGACTTCACGCCGGTCGGAGCGACGCTAACACTGGTCGGCATTGTCTTTCTGATCTTCTTCCACTGGCTCCTTCCCGAGCGACAGAACGAGAATCCGTCGCTGGAGGAAGCGCTGGATCTCAAGAACTATTTTTCCGAGGCAACCGTCGTGGAGGGCTCGGGTTTCGAAGGCAAGGCACTCAACGGCATCCTGCAGCTTGGCGATGGAGAAGTAATCGCAACCGCGATCCTGCGCGGGCATTCACGCCTTTCGCCCTTCCCTGACATCCTCCTGAAAGCAGGCGACACGATCCTGCTGGAGGGGCGCCCGGAGGCGCTGGACCGCGTCGTTTCCAATGCCAAGCTCAAGCTTGCCGGCAAACCGATCCCTGAGGCGAAGGCCGAGGGAGACGTCACCTCCATCGAAGCGGTGATTTCATCCGAGTCCATGCTGGTCGGCTGGTCCGCGCGCCAGCTTTCACTGTGGAACCGCCGTCGGATCAACCTGCTGGCCGTCAGCCGCCACGGTCACCGGCTGACAGAGCGCCTGAGCGAAGTGACCCTGCGCGCCGGCGATGTTCTTGTGTTACAGGGCAGCCGCCGAAACCTGCCTGCCTTCCTGCAGGAATTCGCCTGCCTTCCCCTGGCGCAGCGCGACATCATGCTCGGCACACCGCGCAGGGCCTATGTGCCGCTGCTGATCCTCGCCGCCGCGATGGGTGTAACCGCAGCCGGAATGGTTCCGGTTTCGGTTGCCTTCTTCTGCGCGGCGCTGGCAATGGTCGTCTTTCGGGCAATCCCGCTCGCCGAGGTCTACAAGGCCGTGGACGGGCCGATCCTGATCATGCTTGCGGCTCTGATCCCCGTCTCCGACACACTGCGAACGACCGGCGGCAGCGATCTGATTGCCGGCTGGCTTGGCCACTTTGCGGCCCAGATGCCGCCCTTCGGCGCATTGGCGCTGATCCTCATCACCGCCATGGCGGTAACCCCGTTCCTCAACAATGCGGCAACGGTTCTGGTCATGGCGCCGATTGCGGCAAGCTTCGCCCAGACACTCGGATACCGGCCTGAGGCGTTCCTGATGGCGGTCGCCATTGGAGCGGGTTGCGATTTCCTGACGCCGATCGGCCACCAATGCAATACACTTGTCTTCGGCCCGGGCGGTTACCGCTTCAGCGACTATCCTCGCCTCGGCCTGCCGCTGTCCTTCATCATCATCCTCGTCAGCGTGCCCGCCCTGCTATACGTCTGGCCGGTTCGTTGACCTAATTGCCCATTTTCCTTGACGCGCGCGGTCGAATATGGCCTTAAGGCCAGCCAAATGGGCAATCGGCGGATGAACGGGGGCAGTGCCCTTTTCCAGCCGGTTTCCTGATCCAGTTATCTGCATTCTTTCCGGCCGAACGTCGCTTTCCCAAGAAAAGCCGTCCGGCATTCATTTGACGGGCACATAAAATGACAGCTTCCGGCGTCCGCGTCCGCATTGCTCCCTCGCCGACCGGCGAGCCGCATGTCGGCACTGCTTACATCGCACTCTTCAACTATCTTTTCGCCAAGAAGAACGGCGGCGAGTTCATTCTGCGCATCGAAGACACCGATGCGACGCGCTCGACCCCGGAATTCGAAAAGAAGGTGCTGGACGCGCTGAAATGGTGCGGCCTCGAATGGAAGGAAGGTCCTGACATCGGCGGTCCCTACGGCCCCTATCGTCAGTCCGACCGCAAGGACATCTACACGCCCTACGGCCAGGAACTGCTGGACAAGGGCCACGCCTTCCGCTGTTTCTGCACGCCCGAGCGGCTGGAAAAGATGCGCGAAGAGCAGCGAGCCGCCGGCAAGGCACCGAAGTATGACGGTCTTTGCCTGAAATATTCGGCCGAAGAAGTCAGCTCCAAGATGGCAGCCGGCGAAGGCTCGGTCATCCGTATGAAGATCCCGACCGAGGGCTCCTGTGACTTCACCGACGGTGTCTACGGCGACGTCAGCATTCCGTGGGATTCCGTCGATATGCAGGTCCTCATCAAGGGCGACGGCATGCCGACCTATCATATGGCAAACGTCATCGACGACCATCTGATGCAGATCACCCACGTCGCCCGCGGCGAAGAGTGGCTGGCGTCCGTGCCGAAGCACATCCTGCTTTACCG
Organism: Rhizobium sp. R711; assembly: GCF_002211365.1. Classification (GTDB taxonomy): domain Bacteria; phylum Pseudomonadota; class Alphaproteobacteria; order Rhizobiales; family Rhizobiaceae; genus Rhizobium. Next base: position 138,810 of record NZ_LOKZ01000005.1, read on the forward strand.
CTACTTCGGCTGGGAGCAGCCGGTGTTCATGCATCTTTCGCTGATGCGCAACGCCGACAAGTCGAAGCTCTCGAAGCGCAAGAACCCGACGTCGATCTCCTATTACTCCGCTCTCGGCTATATTCCGGAAGCGCTGATGAACTTCCTCGGCCTGTTCTTCGTGCAGATCGCCGAAGGCGAAGAGCTGCTGACGATGGACGAACTCTCGGAAAAGTTCGATCCCGAAAACCTTTCCAAGGCCGGCGCGATCTTCGACATCCAGAAGCTGGATTGGCTGAACGGTCGCTGGATCCGCGAGAAGCTGTCGGAAGAGGAATTCCAGGCCCGCGTGCTCGACTGGGCGATGGAGAACGACCGCCTGAAGGCCGGCCTGCGCCTGTCGCAGTCGCGTATTTCCAAACTCGGCGAACTCCCTGATCTCGCAGGCTTCCTGTTGAAGTCCGACCTCCGCGTGGACCCCTCGGCCTTCGCCAAGATCAAGTCGCCGCCGGAAGAGATCCTCGAGATCCTCAACACCGTTCAGCCGGATCTCGAAAAGATTCTCGAATGGAACGTCGAGACGATCGAGGCCGAGCTGCGCGCGATTACCGATCGCATGGGCAAGAAGCTGAAGGTCGTCGTGGCGCCGCTCTTCGTTGCCGTCTCCGGCTCGTCGCGCTCGCTGCCGCTCTTCGACTCGATGGCGATCCTCGGCCGCTCCGTCGTGCGTCAGCGGTTGAAACTGGCCGCCCAGGCAGTTGCCTCCCTCGTCGGCCCGAAGAACTGAACCGGACGTTTGCATCATGACCGAAAAGACCGAAACAGCGACCCTTTCCTCCGACGCCACCGAGGTCCGCGCACAGAAGCTGAAGCTGCTGCGCGAACAGATCGGCGACGTCTATCCGGCGCATTTCCACCGGACCATGACCAATGCCGAACTGGCGAAGAAGTACGAAGGCCTCGAGTCTGATGTCGAGACACAGGATGTGGTGACCGTTGCCGGTCGCGTTTATTCCTCGCGCAATTCAGGCATGTTCATGGATATCCATGACGCCTCCTGCAAAATCCAGATCTTCAGCCACAAGGACGTGACGCCGGAAGAAGCACGCAACATGCTCGGCATGATCGATATCGGCGACATCATCGGCGTCACCGGTACGGTGCGGCGTACGAAGCGCGGCGAATTGTCGATCAACGCCCGCGAAATCACCATGCTGACGAAGTCGCTACTCCCCATGCCGGAGAAGTGGCACGGCGTCTCCGATGTCGAGATCCGCTATCGCAAGCGCCACCTCGACATCATGACCAACGAGGAATCGAAACTCCGTTTCCAGCAGCGCTCGAAGATCGTCTCCGGCATCCGTCGCTTCATGGAAAACGACGGTTTCATGGAAGTCGAAACGCCGATGCTGCACTCGGTCTACGGCGGCGCCACCGCCGAGCCGTTCAAGACGCATCACAACACGCTGAAGCTCGACATGTACCTGCGCATCGCGCCGGAGCTGTATCTGAAGCGGACGCTGGTTTCGGGCCTCACCGACAAGGTGTTCGAGATCAACCGCAACTTCCGCAACGAAGGCGTCTCGACCCGGCACAATCCAGAATTCACGATGATGGAGTGCTACTGGGCCTATGCCGACTACGAGGACATCATGGACCTCGTCGAACGGCTCTTCGAAAGTCTGGCGCTGTCGATCCATGGCACGACGGAATTCCCCTTCGGCGACAAGACGATCTCCTTCAAGGGTCCGTTCAAGCGCGTGCCGATGCCCGACGCCGTCAAGGAAGTGGCCGGTATCGACTTCCTCGCCATCAAGACCGACGAGGAAGCCCGCGCCGCCGCTAAGGCCGCCGGTTTCGAAGTCGAGAAGGATTGGACCTGGGGTGAGTGCCTTGCCTTCATCTTCGAAGAGAAGGTTGAAGCGACGCTGATCCAGCCATCACACGTCACCCATTTCCCGAAGGACATCTCGCCTTTCGCCAAGGAAGTGCCGGGTGAGCCGCGCCTCGTCGAGCGCTTCGAGACCTACTGCAACGCCTGGGAACTCGGTAACGCGTTTTCGGAACTCAACGACCCGGAAGAGCAGCGTCGCCGCATGGTGGAGCAGCTGGAGCAGGCGCACGCCCGCGGCGAAAAGGAAAAGCAGCTGGACGACGAATTCCTCGATGCGATCGACCAGGGCATGCCGCCGGCAGGTGGCCTCGGCATCGGCGTCGATCGCCTGATCATGCTGCTCACCAACGCTCCGTCGATCCGCGACGTGATCCTCTTCCCGGCTCGCCGCAGCAAGGCAGACTGAGACGGCTCATAAGGAGTAGAAAAGGCGGCGGCCCCTCGCCGCCTTTTTTCGTTGGAATTGTCAGTGACCGGCAGCCGGTGCTGCCTCCGCCGGCGCGGAACCTTCTGCAGGCGCCGCGCCTTGCCCGCCACCCTCAGCCGGCTTTTCTTCCTTCTTCTCACCCTTGCCCTCGCCACCCTTGGTTGAGGCAACGGCGATCGGATCGATGCAGTCGGAGTATTCCTTGAAGGACGCGTTCAGCGCTGTGATCTCGTCCTCGGGCAGATCGACACGTTCGCCAAAGAACAACCCATTGGCGGCAGCCTCGCCGTCATAATAGCGGGCGGTGTACGTCTTCGCCTCCGCGCTTTCGAGAACGGGATCGGGATGCGGAATGTAGACGACGTCGGCGCCGATCGCCCGGCCGCGAATATCGGACCGCAGCGTCGGTCCATTGGCATCGAGCACAACGACCTGCACCAGATCGGGCTTCTGTGCATTGTAGATCGCCTTGGCCACGCGAAGCGCGGTCTTGACCCGCGTCATGCCATCGGTCGGCTCGGTCTTGATATACTTACGGATCCAGATGCGGTTCTGTTTCTTAATGGTGACGAGATTGACGTCGGTGCAGGAGAGACCGTTCATCGTCTCCGCGGAAAGGCCGAGGATCTTGTCTTTGCCGATGAACAGCGCGGCGCCGCCGGAGACGCCCCCGAGGAGGGCGACGCCAGCGATGATAAACACCAATTTCCGGGAAGGCCGGAAGATGCGCAGTAGGGCCTTCACGCCAACTGCTCCGCCATTAACGAGCTCCAACGCAATACGAGTGGTTTCGACGCTAGAGAAATGACGTTTCCGAATACTTAAACGAGCCCTCCAAGTTTGCGTCAGTATGGGATTAGCACCAAAAAAGGTCCAAGCTTTCCCTATGCTTGCCAATATCCTCGCGACCATGCTCTAACGGCGTATGGCCTTCACGCTCCGCCAGATCCAGTATTTCGTAGCCGTCGCCGAACAGGGCTCCGTAACGCGTGCCGCGCAGAACCTTTCGATCTCGCAATCCTCGGTTACGGAGGCGCTGAAAGAACTAGAAACCGATCTCGGCGTCGCGCTCTTCGAACGCCATCCGCGGGGCCTGTCGATCACCCACAATGGCCATCAGTTCCTGCGCCATGCGACGAAAATCCTGGCGAGCGTTTCTGATGCGCGCACCAGTTTTTCCGGCAAGCAGAATGAACTGTCAGGCACGCTCAATATCGGCGTCACCTCGCTCGTTGCCGGCTACGTGCTCTCCGACCTCTTGGCCCGCTATCGCCGCGCCTGCCCAGGCGTCGAAGTCAGCGCCATCGAGGACAATGGCAGCTATCTCGAGCATCTGTTGGTCGGCGGCGAGCTGGATGTGGCTGTCATGGTGATCTCCAACCTGCGTGACCGCATGGCCCTGCAGGCGGAAATTCTGGAAACCTCGCCCTACCGGCTGTGGTTGCCCATGGGCCACCCGCTGGTCTCTGCCGACATCATCTCCGTCGCCGATATCGCCCGCGAGCCGCTGATCATGCTGACCGTCGACGAAATCGAGGAGAACACCGGCAAGCTGCTTTCGGCGCTCGGCGCGCGCCCGCATGTTGCCTTCCGCACGCGTTCGGTGGAAGCGGTGCGCAGCCTGGTCGCCACCGGCGCCGGCGTGGCGCTGCTGCCGGATCTCGTCTATCGCCCCTGGTCGCTGGAAGGCGACCGCATCGAGAGCCGTGACGTGTCCGGCTCGCTCCCCGTCGTCCAGGTGGGCATGGTCTGGCGCAAGGGGTCGAGCCTGCCGCAGGCGGCCCGCGACTTTGTGGGCATTGCGGAGGCGCTCCGGTCCGGTCGGCCGCGCTGAATGCCAGTATTGATATCGGATTTTCCGATATTGGCTTTCTGATAAATGAATTTGCGAAACCGGAAAATTCGGCGCACTTTTTCATCTGGGAACATAACGCCACGAAAAGTGGCAAAACCGGGAGACATCAGATGAAATATCTTCTGAAATCATGCACTGCTGCCCTCGCGAGCTTAAGCTTCGTGACGCAGGTGGCCGCTGCTGAACCGCTGAAGGCGCTCGGCAAGGGCGAAGGTGCAGTGAGCATCGTAGCCTGGGCGGGTTACATCGAACGCGGCGAAAGCGACAAGAGCTACGACTGGGTCACCGCTTTCGAAAAGGAAACCGGCTGCAAGGTCTCCGTCAAGACGGCCGCGACCTCGGATGAAATGGTCTCGCTGATGAACGAAGGGGGCTTCGATCTCGTCACCGCGTCCGGCGACGCATCGCTTCGCCTGATCGCCGGCAAGCGTGTCCAGCCGATCAACACCGACCTGATCCCGAGCTTCAAGAATGTCGATCCGCGCCTGCAGAAGGGCGCGTGGTACACGGTCAATGGCGCCCACTACGGCGTACCCTACCTCTGGGGGCCGAACGTTCTTATGTACAACACCGATGCCTTCAAGGATAAGGCGCCGACCAGCTGGAAGGTCGTGTTCGAGGAAGAGGTGCTTCCGGATGGCAAGTCCAACAAGGGGCGTGTGCAGGCCTATGACGGCCCGATCTATATTGCGGATGCCGCCCTCTACCTGATGGCGCACAAGCCGGACCTCGGCATCAAGGATCCTTACGAGCTGAACGAAGACCAGTACAAGGCAGCCCTCGATCTGCTGCGCGGCCAGCGCAAGCTCGTTTCCCGCTACTGGCACGACGCGATGATCCAGATCGACGACTTCAAGAACGAGGGCGTGGTCGCCTCGGGCTCCTGGCCGTTCCAGGTCAACCTGATGCAGGCCGACAAGCAGAAGATCGCCTCCACCTTCCCGGAAGAAGGGGCAACCGGCTGGGCTGATACGACCATGCTGCACGTCGACAGCGAGCACCCGAACTGCGCCTACATGTGGATGGAGCATTCGCTGCAAGCCAAGGTCCAGGGCGACGCCGCTGCCTGGTTTGGCGCGGTGCCGTCGGTCCCCGCAGCCTGCAAAGGCAACGAATTGCTGACCGACGAAGGTTGCGCAACGAACGGCTTCGACCACTTCGACAAGATCAAGTTCTGGAGAACGCCGACCGCGAAGTGCGCCACGCAGAACGAGTGCGTGCCGTATCACCGTTGGGTATCTGACTATATCGGCGTGATCGGCGGACGATAATTTCGCCCGCGACCTCTTCTTCTCCTCGCTCGGGGAGAAGACGCCCTGCGAGGGCAGACGAGGGGCAACCGAGCAAAAGAGCGGACGTCAGCGCGGGGGCGCGATGACGGAACGCCGAGTTGCCCCCTTGTTGGAGCCTTTTGGGCCACCTTCTTCCCGTTGCGAAGAAGTCAAAACAGACACTACATTCCGGAGCTTACAATGATCCCCGCCGTCCGTTTCCAACAGGTCTCGCGCCATTTCGGGCAGGTCCGTGCCGTCGACGGCGTCGATCTCGAAATTGCGCCGGGCGAATTCTTCGCCATGCTCGGCCCTTCCGGTTCCGGCAAAACCACGTGCCTGCGTTTGATCGCGGGCTTCGAACAGCCAACGGGCGGCCACATCGAAATCTTCGGCGAGACGGCCGAGGGCATTCCACCCTATCGCCGCAACGTCAACACCGTCTTCCAGGACTACGCGCTCTTCCCGCATCTCAACATCCTCGACAACGTCGCCTACGGACTGATGGTCAAGGGCATCGGTAAAGCCGAACGCACCAAAGCCGCCGAGCAGGCGCTGGAGCTTGTGAAGCTTCCCGGCTACGGCGCGCGCAAGCCCGGCCAGCTCTCCGGGGGCCAGCGGCAACGCGTGGCGCTCGCCCGCGCCCTCGTCAACAAGCCGAAGGTCCTGCTCCTCGACGAACCGCTCGGCGCGCTCGATCTGAAACTGCGCGAGCAGATGCAGGAGGAGCTGAAGAGCCTGCAGCGCGCGCTCGGCATCACCTTCGTCTTCGTCACTCATGACCAGGGCGAGGCGCTGTCGATGGCCGACCGCGTCGCCGTCTTCAACAATGGCGGGATCATCCAGGAAGGTACCCCGCACGACATCTATCGCTGCCCGAAGACACGCTTCGTCGCGGATTTCGTCGGCTCCTCCAATGTCATTGCGCCCGATCTGATGACCGCGCTCGGCGGCGAGAAGCGTTGGGCGAGCCTGCGTCCGGAAGCGATCCACGTCGCCGGCGAAGGTGTCGCGGCGCGTGTGGAGCACGCGAGCTTCCTGGGTGCTGCAACCCGCTTGTCGGTCGATATCCGCGGCACGCGGCTGCACGTCATGCTGCCTGCCGGCGCCCACGTGCCGGATGTCGGCACGAGCGTTCGCCTCGCTTGGCAGCCTGTGGACGTGCATTACATGGACGACGCAGCATGACCACCCTTGCGCTGACCAAGACGACCGATCTGCGCGAGACCTCGATCCTGCCCGGTCGCGGTGGCTTCTTCGGACGGCTTTCCGATGCCTTCTGGCGACGTCCGAAACTGCTGCTCTTCCTGATGCTGACGCCGCCGCTGCTGTGGCTCGGCATCATCTACATCGGCTCACTGATCGCCCTGCTCCTGCAGAGCTTCTTCTCGATCGATGATTTCTCAGGCCTGGTGAATTACGAATTCACGCTCGCGACCTATGCGCAGCTCCTCAGCCCGACGAATTTCGACATCATCATCCGCACGATCATCATGGCGGCACTGGTGACGCTGGCCTCCGCCGTCGTCGCCTTTCCGATCGCCTATTACGCCGCCCGTTACGCGCAGGGCAAATGGAAGGCGCTGTTCTATCTCGGTGTCATGCTACCACTCTGGTCGAGTTATCTCGTCAAGATCTATGCCTGGAAGCTGATCCTGGCCAAGGAAGGCATCCTCACCTGGATCTTCGAGAAGATGCACCTTTCCTGGTTGCTCGACGGCATTCTCAACCTGCCCGTCATCGGCGGCAATTCGCTGTCGGTCAGCTATCTCGGCACGTTTGTCGTCTTCGTCTATGTCTGGCTGCCCTACATGATCCTGCCGACACAGGCAGCGCTCGAACGCGTCCCGGGCAACCTCATCGAGGCCTCGTCCGATCTCGGCGCGACCCCGAGCCAGACGTTCCGCACAGTGCTTTTTCCGCTGGCGCTGCCCGGTATCGTCGCCGGCTCGATCTTCACCTTCTCGCTGACCCTTGGCGACTACATCATCCCGCAGATCATCGGCTCGTCGCGTCTCTTCATCGGCCAGGCGGTCTACGCCCAGCAGGGCACGGCAGGCAACGTCCCGCTCGCGGCCGCCTTCTCCGTCGTGCCGATCGTCATCATGGCCATCTATCTCTGGCTCGCCAAGAAACAGGGGGCCTTCGATGCGCTCTGACCGTTCCCAGCGTTCGCCGCTGTTCCTGAAGATCGCCGCAGCCGGCGGCCTGCTCTTCCTGCATCTGCCGATCCTATTGATCTTCGTCTACGCCTTCACGACGGAGGAAAAGAGCTATCAATGGCCGCCGCCGGGGCTGACGACGCAATGGTTCGCCATCGCCTGGAACCGTCCGGATGTCTGGTCGGCGCTCGGCCTGTCCGTGCAGGTTGCCTGCATCGCCACATCAATCGCACTTGTGCTTGGCACCCTCTGCGCCGCGGCGATCAGCCAGACAAAGTTCTTCGGCCGCGAGGCGATCTCGCTGCTGGTCATCCTGCCCATCGCGCTCCCCGGCATCATAACCGGCATTGCGCTGCGCTCCGCCTTCAGCCTGTTCGATATTCCCTTCTCGGTCTGGACGATCGTGCTTGGCCACGCGACCTTCTGCGTCGTTGTTGTCTACAACAACGCCGTCGCCCGCTTCCGCCGCACCTCCGGTTCGCTGATCGAGGCATCGATGGATCTTGGCGCCGATGGCTTCCAGACCTTCCGCCATGTCATCCTGCCGAACATCGGCACGGCGCTTCTGGCCGGCGGCATGCTCGCCTTCGCGCTGTCGTTCGACGAGGTCATTGTCACCACATTCACCGGCGGACAGCAATCGACGCTACCGATCTGGATGCTCGAAGAACTCATCCGGCCGCGGCAGCGCCCTGTTACCAACGTGGTCGCGATGGTCGTCGTGCTCGTCACTTTCCTGCCGATCCTGGCAGCCTACTACCTCACTCGCGACGGCGACCAGGTCGCCGGAGCCGGCAAATAACCAGAGTGGGATGCGGAAAAGTGTGAAGCGGTTTTCCGCCCACATCCCACTCCGTCAACAATAAGGGAGAACATCATGGACACCGCGATGCTGATTGGGTCCCGCTTCGAAGCGGGCACGGAAACGGACGAGCACATCCTGAACCCGAAAACGGGCGAAACAGTGCTTGACCTGCCGGAAGCCTCGCTTGGCCAGATCGACGCCGCCGTGGACGCCGCGGAAGGCGCGTTCAAGCACTGGTCGCAGACGACGCCGGGCGAACGCTCCAGCTACCTCCTGAAGATTGCCGATGCGATCGAAAAGGATGCTGCGGGCTTTGCCGCATTGGAAGCGCTGAACTGCGGCAAGCCGATCAACGCCGTGCTGAACGACGAGATCCCGGCGATCGTCGATTGTTATCGCTTCTTCGCCGGTGCTGTCCGCAACCTGCACGGCCCGGTCGCCGGTGAATATCTGCCGAACCATACCTCGATGATCCGCCGCGACGCCGTCGGCATCGTCGGCTCGATCGCGCCGTGGAACTATCCGCTGATGATGATGGCCTGGAAGCTCGCGCCGGCGATCGCCGGCGGCAACACCGTCGTCTTCAAGCCTTCCGAACAGACGCCGTTGACGGCCCTGAAGATGGCGAAACTGCTCTCCGAAATCCTGCCGGAAGGCGTCGTCAACGTCGTCCTCGGCCGCGGCGAAAGCGTCGGCAACGCGCTGATCAACCATGCGAAGATCTCGATGCTGTCGATCACGGGCGATGTCGCCACCGGCAAGAAGGTGCTGCAGGCCGCCGCCAAGACCGTGAAGCGCACCCACCTCGAGCTCGGCGGCAAGGCGCCGGTCATCGTCTTCGACGACGCCGATATCGATGCTGTCGTCTCCGGCATCCGCACTTTTGGCTACTACAATGCCGGCCAGGACTGCACTGCCGCCTGCCGCATCTATGCAGACGCGAAGGTCTACGACAAATTCGTCGCCGACCTCTCCTCGGCCGTCTCCTCGATCAGGTTCAACCAGGCAGACGATACCGAAAACGAAATCGGCCCGCTGATCTCCAAACGCCAGCGTGACCGCGTCGAAAGCTTCGTCGCCCGCGCCGGCGAGCACAAGCACATGGAGATCACGACCGGCGGCAAGACCTCCGGCGACAAGGGCTTCTTCTACACGCCAACGGTCATCGCGGGCGCCACGCAGGATGACGAAATCGTTCGTCGTGAGGTCTTCGGCCCCGTCGTCTCGGTCACCCGCTTCACCGATGTCGAGGATGCCGTCACTTGGGCGAACGACAGCGACTATGGCCTCGCCTCGTCCGTCTGGACCAAGAATATCAGCCGCGGCATGAAGACCGCCGCCCGCCTGCAATATGGCTGCACCTGGATCAACACCCACTTCATGCTCACCAATGAAATGCCGCACGGCGGCCTGAAGCAATCAGGCTACGGCAAGGACATGTCCGTCTACGCACTGGAAGACTACACGGCCGTCCGCCACGTGATGATCAATCACGGCTGATCCGCGCGCCGGGCCGTTGGCCCGGCCCGCAACCCAAAAACAATAAATACGCAAAGGGGAGTCCATATGAAACGCCGCACCATTCTTGCCGCCCTCGGCGGCATCTGCCTCGCGTCGACGCTTACCGCTGCGCCGGTCTATGCCGCCGATCAGACGCCGCTTGAGGTCGTCCAACAGTATCTGGCCGCATGGAACGCCCATGACGCCACCAAGGCCGCCTCTTACTTCGATGAGAAGGTGAGCTACTACGACGCAACCGTCGGCAAGCCGACAGTTGGACGGGCCGACGCCAAGGCCGGCGTCATCGACAACTTCATGACCGCTGCGCCGGATCTGAAATGGGTGATGCGCGGCGATCCGATCGTCAGCGGAAACAAGGTCTCCTTCGAGTGGACCTTTTCGGGCAACAACAGCGGTACCTGGGCCGATGGCACAAAAGCGACCAACAAGTCCTTCTCCTTTGATGGCGCTTCGGTCTTCGTGATTGAGAACAACACCATCAAGCAGCAGTCGGATTATTACGACGCCCTTGGCTTCTACAAGCAACTGGGCCTGATGTAACTCGACGATCCGCGACGGCGCCCGCACCAAGGGTGCCGTCAAATTGCCGGCTCTGCCGACACTCCCGCGCGCGCCAATCGCGGGAACCGCACATGGAACAAATTTCCTCGCATTGCGTCATCCAAGCGATGAACAAAGAGGAAAACATCCATGCTTAAATGGGCTCTTATATTCTTCGTTATTTCGCTGATCGCCGGCCTCCTAGGTTTTTCCGGGATATCGGCGGCCACGGCGACGATCGCACGTGTCCTCTTCGGCATTGCGCTGGTGATCTTCCTGATCTTCCTCGTCCTGGCGTTGCTGGCTGGCAATGCTGTTGTGTAACTTTGTCGGTCAGCCAAGCAGGCTTGCGCCAACATTGATCGCCAAAGCAAGGATCGTCGTATTGAACAGGAACGAGAGAACTGAGTGAAGAAGCGTCAGCTTTCGCATCGCGGTAGAGGTCGTCGCCACATCCGCAGTCTGCGAGGCGACGCCGATGGTGAAGGAGTAATAGAGGAAGTCCCAATAGACCGGCTCGTCATTGCCTTCCGGAAACTTCAACCCCTCCGCCCTGTCCTCGCCACCATAGAAGCGGTGCGCATAGTGGACAGTGAAGAGTGTGTGCAGGAAGACCCACGAATTCAGAATGGTGACGATGGCCACGAGTGCCCGCGCCAAGGCTTCGCTTGGTCCGGCGTCCTTGGCGAAGTGAAGTTCGAGCGCGATACCGCCGATGCTCGCGACGGCTGCTACAATCGACAGCGCCAGCAGGAAAACATCTGAAAAGTCGAGATCCTCAGCCCGCTTGCGGATGCTGGCGACGGTCGCACGCAACATTCGCCGCCAAGTCAGCGCCGTAAATACGACGGCGCTAACGTTCCAGCCGAAAATCAGATTCTGCGGATTGACCTCCCTGCTTGTCAAAAGCAGGAACGTCACTAACCCGGCGGCCAAGGCGACGCCGAAGACCATGTGCTTACGCACTTGCCCCATGACCCGATTTTCCCGGTCCACCGTGCCTTCCGCCATCACTGTCCTACCAATGCAAGATTGCCTTTGATATCAGCTTGATGGCGGCGGGAGCAATATGGCTTCAGCCGGTCCAGCCGCCATCGACGACATGGATCTGGCCGGTGGTGAAGCCTGCATCATCGCCGGCAAGATAGGTCACAAGTGCGGCGATCTCCTCGGGTGTCGCAATGCGTCCCATTGGCTGGCGGGCGATGAAATCCTTCAACGCCTTCTCGTAGTCGCCGGTGGCACGCAAACGATCATGCAGGGAGGGGCTGTCCACCGTGCCGGGGCAGATCGCGTTGGCGCGGATGCCCTTGGCAACAAAGTCAGACGCAATCGACTTGGTGAGCCCGATCACGGCTGCCTTCGACGCACTATAGGCGAAGCGATTGGGCACGCCCTTCACACTGGAGGCGACCGAGGCCATGTTGACGATCGAGCCCTTGCCTTTTTCCAGCATGCCCGGAAGAAAGGTACGGCAGGTCGTATACATGGCCTTGGCGTTGAGGTTGAAAGAGAAATCCCAATCCTTCTCCTCGCATTCGAGGATCGTGCCCGCATGCACGAAGCCCGCGCAATTGAAGAGGACGTCGATCGGGCCGATCTCGGCCGCGAAGGCGCGCACGGCATCGCTATCAAGCACATTCAGAACATGTTTCCCGGCACCTTCCAGCGTGGAAAGCGTCGTCTCGTTGATATCGGTCGCGTAGACATGCGCGCCGAGCGAAAGGAAACGCTCAGCGCTCGCTCGACCAATACCCTGACCTGCCGCCGTGATGACGACCTTCTTGCCTTCCAAACCGTGGCTCATACGTCCTCCCATAATTCCAGCGCTTGCGACGCGTTCATTCATATGCAAACAATATATTCAAATTGGCGTCAACCTGTTTCAAACACGCTTCGCTCGCGGGAGAAACCCTAGTCGATCTCGTGACGACGGGCATGGTAAATCTGGCCATCGAGGCGTCATCCGGCTCCTATGCCGCAGCTCGACGCATACAAATCGCATGAATGGGAGGAACCGAATGCTTTTCGATACTCATCTGCATATCGTCGATCGGCAGGCGCTCGATTATCCCTGGCTCTCCGGCGCTGGTAACCTCAACCGGGACAGTCTTTATGAGGACTACGCGCGTGATGCGCTGCGCTGTGGGATCTCCAACGTTCTGCATATGGAGGTGGATGTCGCCCCCGAGCGTATTGATGACGAGACGAACTACGTCACGGAGATCAGTCGCCGACCGGGCAGCCTCGTGCGCGGCGTCATTGCCGCCTGCCGGCCGGAAGAGGATGGATTCGCGGCCTATCTCGAGCGGTCGCTTGCCGATCCCTTCATCAAGGGGTTCCGCCGCGTCTTGCATGTGGCGCCTGACGACACCGCCGCACGGCCGCTGTTCCGCGAAAACATCAGGCGGTTATCAGCCACCCGCATAACGTTCGACCTCTGCGTCTTCCCGCACCAATTCGAAACCATCCTCGCGCTGGTCGATCACTGCCCGGGTGTTCGCTTCATTCTCGACCATTGCGCCAACCCACCGATCAAGGATGGGACGAGCGAAGTCTGGCGCAACGGTATCACGGAATTCTCCCGCCGCTCGAACGTGACGGCAAAGATTTCAGGCGTCATCGCCTATGGGGATCTCGAAAACTGGTCAGTCGACAGCCTCCGCCCGTATGTCGAACATACGATCGGCAGCTTCGGCTGGGATCGCGTCGTCTGGGGCAGCGACTGGCCCGTTTGCACGCTGGGCGGCGGGCTGACACCCTGGGTCGCGGCCACCCATGCGCTGACATCGGGCTGCAGCCCGGAGGAGCGCGACAAGCTCTATCACGCCAATGCCATGCGCATCTGGTCGATATGACACGAAAAAGGGCGGCGCCGATGGCACCGCCCTTTGTGTTGGAGCGCTCGTAGTCCTTAAGCAGCTGCGAGCTGCAGTTCTTTCTGAACGTTGCTGCGCAGCGTGCCGAGGTCCTTGGCGAAGGCGCGGATGCCCTCTGCGAGCTTTTCGGTCGCCATCGCGTCTTCGTTCATCATCCAGCGGAAGGTCTTTTCGTCGACCGTGATCTTCGGGGCGGGCTTCGTCACGTCAGGCGACAGCTTGCGCTCGAGCTTGCCCTGGTCGTTGGAAAGTTCGTCGAGCAGGTTAGGCGCGATCGTCAGCCGATCGCAACCGGCCAGCGCCTCGATTTCACCAGCGCTGCGGAACGAGGCACCCATGACGATCGTCTTGATGTCGTTGGCCTTGTAGTAGTTGTAAATGTCGCGGACGGAGATAACGCCCGGATCTTCCTCGGGCGTGAATTCCTTGCCCGTCGACTTCTTGTACCAGTCAAGGATACGGCCGACGAACGGCGAGATCAGGAATACCTTGGCGTCAGCGCAGGCAACGGCCTGGGCCTTCGAGAACAGAAGCGTCAGGTTGCAGTCGATGCCTTCCTTCTGCAGGATTTCGGCAGCTCGAATGCCTTCCCAGGTCGATGCCAGCTTGATGAGGATGCGGTCGCGCTCGATGCCGCGTTCCGTATAGGCAGCGATGATCGAACGTGCCTTGGCAAGCGATGCCTCCGTATCGAAGGAAAGGTCCGCATCGACTTCAGTCGACACACGACCCGGAACGAGTTTGACGAGCGCGGCGCCAACGGAGATCGCCAGACGATCGGCAACGGCGGCGGAAACGGCCTCCGGATTGCCGCCCTGCTTCTTGCCCCAGGCAACGGCTTCCTTGACCGTGTCTGCGAACATCGGTGTGCCGAGTGCCTTGAGCACGATGCTCGGATTCGTGGTGCAATCGACCGGCTTCAGACGGGCAACAGCCTCGATGTCACCGGTATCGGCAACGACGGTGGTCATTTCGCGGAGTTGGTCAAGCTTGGATGTCATGGTTACTGGTCCTTTTGACTTGAGCTGCGCGCCGGCGCGATTTTCGACCGGCAAATCTGTCTACGAACAAGCGGTATCGCTGATCGGATCGCGTCCGCCGTTTCCGAACGGGCGCTGATGTAAGGGACGGTCGTATCGCCGCGGCGGAAAGACGTCATGCTTCGGCTGCGCGGCACGTCAGGCCGCAGCGCAAATGCTGATGGTGACTTCCCACTTGCCCGCACATTGCCTCCTCCGACGCACAAGGGCGACTTCTTCGCGGCGACTATCGCTATTCCAACCTAGATATGTCAAGGACATTTGTGCATTTCAATTGACATAAGTGTCACACCCGTCATTATCGGGCGGATTAACGAACCTGCCCTGGCTTGATGGTAGATCTAGGGCGCAATTCACTCCGGAGGAGATGTGGTCAAGCTCAAACGCGGCACGCATACGGCTTATTCTGAAGCATCGTCTCTGAGGTTGCGCGCGGCCTGGCTCTACTACAATCAGGGGCTGACGCAGAAGGACGTCGCCGAACAGCTCGGTATCAGCCGCACGACGGTGATCCGTCTGCTCGATGAGGCGATGAAACGCAGCGAAGTGCAGATCTGGATCAACGATTCCATCGGCGATTGCGTTGAACTGTCGGTGAAGCTCGAGCGCGCCTATGGCCTCGACGAAGCGATCGTCGTGCCGGCGCCGCCGCAACCCGACGCCAACTCTCTGGCGAAGAGTGTTGGTCTTGCCTTGGGACAGTTTCTCTCGGAGGCCATTCCCGATGATTACACGATCGGCGTCGGCTGGGGCCGCACCATGACGGCCTCTCTCTCCAGCTTCCGGCCGCCCCGCCGCGACAATTGCAAGGTCGTCTCCCTGCTCGGCGGCGTCGTTGCCGTTCATCAGACGAACCCGATCGACTACACTTGGCGGCTCGCCAGCCAGCTCGGCGCGGAGTGCTACATGTTCCTCGCTCCGCTGCTGGTGGATTCGACCGAGACGAAGCGGAACCTCATCGAGAAATGCGGCCTGGACACGATCTATCGCCTGGCCGAAACGCTGGATCTCGCGATCGTCAGCTGCGGCGATATCGGCCCGCATTCGACCTCTCTGTCGGAGGGGTGGATCTCAAAAGCCGAACTGCAGCAACTGATCGACGCCGGCTGCGTCTGTGACACGATGTTCAACTTCCTCGACAAGGACGGCAACACGGTCGATCACTCGATCAACAGCCGCGTCATGTCGGTGGATCTCGATACACTGAAAAAGGCCAAGCATATCGTGTTGTCATCGGGCGGCGCGCATCGGGCGGTCGCAATCCGGGCCACCATCAAGCGGATCGGCTGCAATACGCTGATTACCGACGAGAGCGCCGCCAAGGCGCTGTTGGGCCTGGCAGAAGCGGTTTAACGGCGCCCGCCTCGGCGTTACCGCAGCTGGCACAGGCGCTGCAATTGCGATTGCGCCCAGTTCCGTCCAACATCCTGGGTATCCGGCAATTCCGATAAAAGGCTTCCGATCTCGCCATCAATTTCGATGTGAGTGTCGGTGATCTTGCAGGCTCCCACATCGAGTGAGACGGTTGCGACCACCTTGCCCTCTACGGGAGCCATCTGAAAGAGCGCGTTGTCGCCCGTCTCGCAGGTCAAAAGTGCCGTCGCCTTGATGGATGCGAGACTATCTCCCGTCAAACAGACATCTGCAGAAATAACCTTGAAACGGCTGGTTCGATTTGGGCCTACGGGAAGCTGTTCGCACAATTGCGCGGTCGATATCGCTCGCTCTACAGCCGGCCATTCCGGACTACTCATCGCCGATTTGCAGCCCGCCCAGGCCGGAACCAGTGACATCGCGAGCAAGCCAACGGCAATGCCTGCAACCCTGCATGGCTTTTCTCCAGAGTTCATTTCCGCCTCCTCGAGTCCTACCATGGAATCAAACCGGTGATTCCTGAGTTTTTGATGGCAGGACTCTCAAAGGAAGAAGCGTATCCACAGGTTGGATAGTTGCCCCGCCGCGATCACGCGTGCGCCGCTTCCCAGCCCAGGATCGCACGCTTGCGGGTAAGGCCCCAGTGATAGCCGGTCAGGGCCCCACCCTTGCCGACCGCCCGATGACAGGGAACAACGAATGAAATCGGGTTCGCACCAACCGCAGCTCCGACCGCGCGCATCGCTTTCGGCCGCCCAATGTCATTGGCGATATCGCTATAGGTGACGGCCTTGCCAAAGGGTATCTTCAGCAGGCTTTCCCATACCTCCACCTGGAAGTCGGTGCCGATCAGAACGACCCGCAACGGCTGGTCTGACGTCCAGCGTCCGGGCTGAAATATACGCTCGGCATAGGGCGCCGTCGCCTCGGCGTCCTGGACATATGTCGCATTCGGCCAGCGGCATGTCATGTCGTCAAGACAGGCCGCCTCGTCCCCAAGATCGCTGAATGCAAGTCCGGCGAGTCCACGGTCGGTGGCCATCACAAGCGCGACGCCGAACGGCGAAGGATGGAAGCCGTAGCGGATCGTCAGTCCTCCGCCCTTGGCTTTCCATTCGCCCGGCGACATGGCCTCGTGCGTCACGAAGAGATCGTGCAAGCGGCTGGGGCCAGAAAGCCCAACCTCGATCGATGTCTCCAGCAGAGGCATCGCTTCCTCACGGAGAAGCCGCTTTGCGTGATCGAGCGTGACGGCCTGCAGAAATGCCTTCGGAGACAGGCCCGCCCATCGCGTGAATGTCTTCTGCAACTGCGTCGGCGATTGCTTGAGCCGCGCTGCGATCATTTCAAGAGACGGCTGATCGCGATAGTCCTCGGTGATGAGTTCGATCACCTGGCGCACGGTTTCGTAATCAGAGCCGTCGGGCGTGATGTCGTTGTTCAGCTTGGCTACCATATTCATGATCTTTCTCCTTGTACCAAGGAGATAGTCAAGTGAACCCTCGCAAACCACCCGATTCTTGCGTGCCGATCAAATCCGCTGCTTGACGGTGGCAAGCGCGCCTTTGAAGGCCTTGGCGAAGCTCTCGCGGTCATCAGGGTTGAGGAAGGAGCCTATGTCCGTGCCTCTTCCCTCGCCGGAAATATACATGGAAAGGATGCCGATTTCCTGATGCCGGCGAACGAAAAAACGCGTCCAGAACGGATTGAAGTGGTGCTCGATCATCCGACCGGAAGGCGCGAATTTGCGGACGGAAATATCGGTACGCGACACCGTCACTTCCTCCCGCACTCGACCGGAACGGTAGTTCAGCCAGAAAGCGCCGTAGAGCAGCAAAAAATCCAACCCGAAAAAGAAACCGATCGGCCAGGCGCCGGTGGCCACGAAGAACATGCCATACATGCAGCAGACCACGCCGGTCAGCAGCAGCAACACCTTGAAGCCTTTGCGGCCAAGCGACCGGTACGGAAAAAGCTCCGCGGCAAAAACAGGTTGTTCGTCGGCCCTATCGCCGTTGCTTTCCATCATGGCTGCCAAGTATAGATTTTCCATGCCAACTCCGAAACTCAAATCCACCGCCACATCGTCGCTGAACTCGAAAGTGATCGTTCGCAGCAAGAAACCAGCAGCAGTCCGCTCGGCCTATTCCGAAGCCGAGCGTGAGGAGATATTCCGCCGCTTTTGCGTGCAGCGCCCCGAGCCGAGGGGCGAACTGGAACACACCAACCCCTTCACGCTCGTCGTCGCCGTCGCGCTCTCCGCCCAGGCGACGGACGCAGGCGTCAACAAGGCGACGCGGGCACTCTTCAAGATCGCCGACACGCCCGAAAAGATGCTGGCGCTCGGCGAAGAGCGGGTACGCGATTACATCAAGACGATCGGCCTCTATCGAAACAAGGCCAAGAACGTCATCGCTCTCTCGCAGATGCTGGTCGACAAGTTCGATGGCGCCGTGCCGCGGACACGCGACGAATTGGTGACGCTGCCCGGTGTTGGCCGCAAGACCGCCAATGTCGTACTCTCCATGGCCTTCGGCCAGGCAACGATGGCAGTGGATACCCACATCTTCCGGATCGCCAACCGCATCAAGCTGGCGCCGGGCAAGACGCCCGATGAGGTCGAGGTACGCCTGATGAAGGTGGTGCCAAAACACTACCTCTACCATGCCCACCACTGGCTAATCCTGCATGGCCGCTACACCTGCAAGGCGCGCAAGCCGGAATGCGAACGCTGCGTTATCGCCGATATCTGCAAGTCACCCGAAAAGACCTGCGACGTTCCAGCGCCGCTGGTCGAGCTACCACCGCAAGTTATCGGCGAGGCCGTCGAGTAAGACCGGTGCATGCTTCAGCATGCTCGACATGACATCTAACCGCGAGCGCCTGCGTCCTGGCAGGAAATCAGCTTGTGCAGATGCACCATCAATCCTGCGGCGAAGAGCGGCGTCAGCAAGTTGACGATAGGAACGGCGAGGAAGGCGGCGATGACAAGCCCCGCGAGGAAGACTGTCGCCGCATGTTTGGCGCGGAACGCCCTTGCCTCCTGCGGCGACCGGAACCGCATCGCGGCAAACTCGAAGAACTCGCGGCCGAGCAGATAGCCATTGACCAGAAAAAAGGCAATGAGGTTGACGCCCGGCACGAAGAGCAGGATGAGCGCGACGATATTACCGAGGACGATCACCCCTAGAAACTTGATCGAACTTGCGAGCGCCGGAGCGAGCGGCATCGCGGTGCCGGGCGGATCCGAGGGATAATCCGTCTTTTCAACCACCTCGGCCACATCGTCGAGAAACAGGCCGGCGATCAGCGCCGTTACCGGTGACAGCAACAGCGCCAATCCGAGCGCCAGCCCTATGCCGGCTGCGATCGCAAACACGAAGCCGAGCCACCCTGCCCAATCCGGCATGGCAGGAAAAAAGCTGGCAATCCACGGGAAGACAAACGATATAAAGGCACTGCGTAATGCCAGCCAAAGTCCGACGAGCACCAGAAGCGTCAACCCTAGGACCTTCCAAAAAACTGAGCGCGTTTCTGCCGCCAAAAGATTGATTAGGGATAGGCGAGCCGCCTGAAAGATCATTTTGGGGTCTCCGGTTGCAACAACCATGTAGGAAACCGAACTTTGAACGGCAAGGCTGAAATAAATCCGGCAGATCGACCCAAAACTTGTCGGGAAAGCTATGTTAATATATAGTAATTTATCATCTAAGATTGATTTATCCTGAGAGAAGCTTCCGGAATAGTTGCAAACGACAAGGGTTGTCTGCTTATCCGAGAAATGCTTCCGGGAAGATCTGGACGGCTGACGTGGAAGATTTTGTTCAAAAGCTCCGCCAATACGCCAAGTCCGGCACCCCGGCCGAACGACGAATCGCGAAATACTTCTCGGAACATCTGAACGACCTCCCTTTCGAAACCGCCGCTTCCGTTGCCGACCGGCTGGATTTGAGCCCCATGACGGTGGGCCGTTTTCTTCGGGCGCTTGGTTATCAAGGACTCGACAGCGTCAAGATCCATATCCGCGAGACGAACACCATTTCGCCCACGCAACTGCAGGCATCGCTCACGCAATTGCAGACCGACGCCTCCGCCGGCAAGCCGTTGGCCGTCCTTGTTTCCGAGCAGATTCAGGCACTGCACCATATTTACCACCTGACGGGCCAACCGCAGTGGAGCGAAGCGGTATCGATGATCGCTGCCGCGGGGGAGGTATTCGTCGCCACGCACGCGCGATTATCCGGCTTTGCGTCCCACTTCGCGCAGCGATTGACGCACGCCCGAGACGGCGTTCGTGCGCTTGACGGAACAGGCAGCCGTTTCGCCGAGCTTTTCGCACGACTGGATGGCACCGACGCCCTGCTGATCGTGATCGACAGCCGGCGCTTCGGCAAAGCCCGGCTGCTGGCCCGAACGGCGCGGCGCTACGGATACAAGGTCATCCTGATTACCGCACAAGGCGCCAATTGGATTCCGGATCAGGCCAATCTTGTGCTCGCTCTTCCACCCGCCCGATCCGAGGACGACGACAACCTGCCGCCGCTCATGGGTCTGCTCGACTGTCTTTCAGAAGCTGTCATCGCCGCCGCCGGAGAACAAGCGAGCGCCCGCACCCGTCGCATGGCCGAATTCGGCAACGTGCTTGGAGAGGGCGGAAACCGCTAGGCCCTACTCCATCGCTTCCAGTTCGGCGCGGTGGCGATACATGGCGAGCAGTCTGCGATAATCGCGGTCGTAAAGGGCTTGTTTGGTAGCATTCGGCAATCGCTCTTCGCCGCCCGGATACATGGCCGACCCTGCTTCCGCAAGATTGCCATAGAGACCGCACGCAACGGAAGCGGCCATCGCCGTGCCTAGCAGCACCGCCTCATTCATCTTCGGCACCACGACCTTGCAGCCGGTTGCATCCGAATAGAGTTCCATCAGCACGGGGTTCTTCACATGGCCGCCCGCGACATGCAGCGTATCGGGCACGTAGCCGTACTCCTTCATCTGCTCGAGGATGTGACGAATCCCCAGCGCGATGGCCACGGCGGCGCGCCAATAGAGCGCGCAGAGCCCGTCGAAGGACGTGTCGAGCGTCAGGCCACTGATACCGCCGACGGCATGCGGGTCGGCAAGCGGCGAGCGGTTGCCGTGGAAATCCGGCAGGACAAAGATGCGAGCGCCGAATTCGTCGCCCTCTTCGGCGCGAAGTTGCGCGATGCGTAGGACGATCTTCTGATGCAGCGTCGCCGTCGGCTCGCCACCGGCCGCGTGCATTCGCACGATATGGTCGAGCAACGCGCCTGTTGCCGATTGCCCTGCCTCGACCAGCCAGGATTCCGGGAAAACCGCCTCGTAGTATGGACCCCACATGCCGTGGCTTGGCTTGCGCTCGCGCGAGAACGACACGATGCAGCTCGATGTGCCGGCAATGAGCGCCAGTTGGCGTTCCAGCCTGCGTGCATCCTGTGCCTCGCCACCAAGCGTGCCGAGAGCCCCGGCATAGGCGTCGATCATGCCTGAAGAAACATGGCACGCGGTTGTCAATCCGAGGGCCGAGGCGGCCTCCTGCGTCAGCGTCCCGACGCTCTCGCCGACCGGGACCGTCTCCTCCGGCAACCGTCCGCGTTCTAGGAGATCATCGAGCCCGATCTGTGCGAGAAAGTCCTTCTGCCAACCCTTGTCGAGATGGGCAAGATAGTTCCATTTGGCTGTCAGTGTGCAGCGCGAACGGGCAAGCGCGCCGGTTGCCTTCCAGGTCATGAAATCGGCAAGATCGAACAGATAGCCGGTATTCATCCAGGTACCGGGCAGCTTCTTCTTCAGCCACATCAGCTTGGGCATTTCCATTTCCGGCGACATGAAATGCCCGGAATGCTCCAACACGGGATGTTTCGTCGCCGTGCAGAAGTCAGCCTCCTTCAGCGCCCGATGGTCGAGCCAGACGATCGTGTCGAAACGCCGTTCTCCGCCGGTGGAAACACTGATCTGGCCGCCGTCGACATCGCGCACGACGAGCGAGCAGGTGGCGTCGAAGCCGATGGCACCCACCGATGCCGGTGCCGCGCCCGATTGCTCCATCGCCTTGCGTACGACAATGCAGACCGCCGACCAGATATCTTCGGAATCGTGTTCGGCGTGGTTCTCACGCGGCCGATTCATGATGATCGGGTGTTCCGCCTTGCCCAGCAGCGCGCCGCGAGCGTCGAAGACGCCGGCGCGCGCACTGCCCGTGCCGATATCGACCGCAACCACATGCTGAGGCATTAAAGGTGCATCCCGTCCTGCTTATGTTTTCGGACAAGGTGGATCAAATCCGGCATCGCGTCAAACACGGCTTCGGGAGAAAGCCGGTCAAGTTCAGCGCGATAGCCGGAAAAATTGGCGTGCGAGCCGCCGGTGAAAGCAAACACCGTCATGCCTGCGGCCTTCGCCGCCTCGATCCCCGCCGGGCTGTCTTCCACGACGACGCAATTGGCCGGATCGACGTTCATTTCGCGCGCGGCATGAAGAAAAAGGTCCGGCGCCGGCTTGCCGTGCTTGACCATCGTCGCGCTGAAGATATCAGGCAGCCGATCGATCAGGCCGGTGACCGTCAGCGACAGGCGGATGCGCTCCACCTGGCTCGAAGACGCGACGCAACAGGGAATCCCAAGTCGATCGATCGTTTCACCAATCCCATCGATCGGCTTCAATTCCCTGCGAAACCGGGCGTAGAGATCGGTGCGGATCTGCTCGAGAAATTCCTGGCCGGGGTGAACGTTGTATTCTGTCCTCATCGTCTCGATCACCGTCGCGAGACTGCGTCCCAGGAAACGGCCATAAACCTCCTCCTCGGTGATCGGCACATCGAGATCGTTCATTGCCTTGACGAGGACGCTCACCGATATCGGCTCGCTGTCGACGAGAACGCCGTCGCAATCGAAAATGACCAGCCGTGTTTCAGCCTTAGCCATGACAGACCCAATCGCAGTTGGTGCAGAAATTCCGTCCGCCGGATCTGGCGGAGGGTGGCAACGGGAATGCCGCCACCAATCCTTACACAGCAAGCTTGTTGTCGAGATAAAGCTGCAGGGTTGCGCGCGTACCCTTTTCCCACAGGGTTTTCAGTGCGTGGGCAAAGCGCTTGCGGAACACCTCGGATTTCGACACCTCGCCGAAGATGTCGTCGAAGGAGAGGAAGACCATCGGATCGTCCTTCGCTTTCAGTGCTGCCGCATGCAGCCGGTCGGCACTGGCATCGTTGAAGGCGATATCCTTGCCGCTATCGGTCTTGCCCGCAAAGTAGCGGCACCACAGCGCCGACACCAACGCTAGGCCGACAACATCCCTGCCCTGGTTCAGATTGTCGAGCGTCGACGGCAGGATGAATTTCGGCTGCCGGTTCGATCCATCCTGCGCCAGGCGTGGGATGGTGTCGGCAATCTTGGGATTGAGCAGCCGACGCTCGATCAGCGCGAAATAATCGGTCAGCGAAGTGTCAGGCACCGGTGGAACGATCGGAATGATCTCTTCCTTTTCCAGCTTGGCGAGGAAGGCGCGGATCAGCGGGTCTTCCATCGAGTCATGCACGAAATGGATGTCCATCAGCGCTGCCGGATAGGCAATCGCCGCGTGTCCTCCGTTCAGGATGCGGATCTTCATGTGCTCGTAGGGCGTCACATCAGGCACGAAGGTGACGCCGACCTTCTCTAGCGCCGGACGCCCCGCCGTGAACTTGTCTTCCAGCACCCACTGCTTGAACTCTTCGCAATAGACCGGCCAGTTGTCCTCGATGCCGAAGGCGTCCTTCAGAAGATCGATTTCGCGCTGCCCCGTCGCCGGCGTGATGCGGTCCACCATCGCGTTCGGGAAGGCGACATTCGCCTTGATCCAGTCGGCGAAGGCGGGATCGGAAAGCCGCGCCGTGCCGATAACGGCGTTCGAGGTCACGACGCCGTTATGCGGAATGTTGTCGCACGACATGACGGTGAAAGGCACGATACCCTTCTCTTTACGCGCCTTGAGGCCGGCGACGATAAGACCGAAGACCGTCTTCGGTCCGGACGGATTCTGGCCATCCGCGGCGATCGCCGGATGACCCGGATTGAACTTGCCGGACGCGTCGATGAAATAGCCACCCTCGGTGATTGTCATCGAAACGATGCGGATTACGGGATCGGCAAGCTTTGCGATGATCGTCTTTGCGTCGCCGACCGGCAGAATGTCGATCATCGGCGCGGTGACGCGCGCGGCCGTCTTGTTGTTGTCCTGCTCGACGACGGTCGTCAGGAAGTCTTGCGCGGCGAGCTTTTCGCGCATCGCCGCGTCGGAGGGGAGAATGCCCGCGCCGATGATCGCCCAGTCATGATCCTTACCCAGATTGAACAGGTCGTCGAGATAGATCGCCTGGTGGGCGCGGTGGAAATTGCCCACGCCGAAGTGCACGATGCCCGCCTTCAGCGTCGCCCGCTCATAGGTCGGCACGGCGGCCGTTTTTGCCGCCTCGGAAAGCGTTGCCAGCGATAGTTTGCACGTCATGTCTCAGTCCTCTTGAAGGTCTTCGGGATCAGCTATGATCCCGGTATCGGCACGCCGGACACCTTGTCCGGCGTCGCTCTCGTCCCCCACCCGGCAACAATGCGCTCAGATGGCGAGGCCGCCTTCGTTGAATTTGTGGATCCGCGTCTTATCGGGCGTCAGATAAACAACATCGCCGGCCTTTGCCGGAAAGTCGCCACCGCCACGCGCCGTGACATGATCGATACCCTCGACATCGACATGCAGAAAGGTGTCCGCACCGAGATGCTCGGCGACCATGACCTTACCCTTCCAATCGCCGCCTTCGGTCGACAGCAACACATGCTCCGGCCGCACACCGATCGTGGGCGCGCCAAGCTGCGCGGCATACTGGCCCTTCACGAAATTCATCTTCGGCGAACCGATGAAGCCCGCGACGAAAAGGTTGCGCGGCTTGTGATAGAGCTCCAGCGGCGAGCCGACCTGCTCGATATTGCCGCGGTTCAGAACAACGATCTTGTCGGCCATGGTCATGGCTTCGACCTGGTCGTGGGTGACGTAGATCATCGTCGTTTTCAGCTGCTGGTGCAGTTCACTGATCTCGAGGCGCATGTTGACGCGAAGGGCCGCGTCCAGGTTCGAAAGCGGCTCGTCGAAAAGGAAGGCCGACGGCTGGCGCACAATGGCACGGCCGATCGCGACACGCTGGCGCTGACCGCCCGAGAGCTGACGCGGCTTGCGCTCGAGATAGTCGGTGAGGTTGAGGACCCGCGCAGCGTCTGCGACCTTTCTGTCGATCTCCGCCTTGTCGACGCCGGCCATCTTCAACGGGAATGCGATGTTGTTGCGCACGCTCATATGCGGATAGAGCGCATAGGACTGGAACACCATCGCGAGGCCGCGTTCGGACGGCGCCTTCTCGGTCGCGTCCTTGCCATCGATGACAATATTGCCTCCCGACACATCCTCGAGGCCTGCAATCAGCCTGAGAAGTGTGGACTTGCCGCAGCCCGAGGGGCCGACGAAGACGACGAACTCACCGTCCTTGATGTCGAGGTCGATCGACGGGATGACCTTGGCTTCACCGAAGACCTTCGAGACTTTCTGAAGGGTAATGCTGCCCATGTTTCTCTCCCTGATATATTATTTCACCGCGCCGAAGGTCAGGCCGCGGACGAGTTGTTTCTGCGAGAACCAGCCGAGGATCAGGATCGGGGCGATCGCCATCGTGGAGGCCGCCGAAAGCTTGGCGTAAAACAAGCCTTCGGGGCTGGAGTAGGACGCAATGAACGCCGTCAGCGGCGCCGCTTTCGAGGCGCTGAGGTTCAGCGTCCAGAAGGCCTCGTTCCAGGCCAGGATGATGTTGAGGAGCAGTGTTGAGGCAATGCCCGGCACCGCCATCGGCGTCAGCACGTAGATGATCTCCTTGAGAAGCGAGGCGCCGTCCATCCGGGCCGCCTCCAGGATTTCGCCAGGAATTTCCTTGAAGTAGGTGTAGAGCATCCACACGATGATCGGCAGGTTGATCAGCGTCAGCACGATCACCAGTCCAAAACGGCTGTCGAGCAAGCCCGAGTTGCGGAACAGCAGGTAGATCGGGATGAGCGCGCCGACTGGAGGCATCATCTTCGTGGACAGCATCCACATCAGAAGATCCTTCGTCCGCTTGGTCGGCGAGAACGCCATGGCCCAGGCGGCGGGGATGGCGATGATCAGACCGATCAGCGTCGAGCCAAAGGAAATGATCACCGAGTTCATGAAGTGGCTGAGATAGTTTGAGCGGCTCTGTACCTCCGCATAGCTCTCGGTTGTCCAGTGGAAGAACAGGAACTGCGGCGGCGAGGCGATGGCATCCGCTTCCGTTTTGAAGCTGGTCAGGAACGTCCAGAGGATCGGGAAGAAGATCAGGATGCCGAGCGTCCAGGCGATCGCCGTCATGACCACTTTGCGTCGAGTTGAGACCTTTCTAGCCATCTCAAGCCTCCAGATTCTTGCCGACAAGGCGCACGAGGAAGATCGCAACGATGTTGGCGAGGATGACCGCGACGATACCGCCCGCCGAGGCGCCGCCGATATCGAATTGCAGCAGTGCCTGCGCGTAAACGAGGAAGGTAAGGTTCGTGCTCTGCGTACCGGGACCGCCGTTCGTGGTGACCAGGATTTCAGCAAAGACCGAGAGCAGGAAGATCGTCTGGATCAGGATCACCACGGTAATGGCGCGGGCCATGTGTGGCAGGATGATGTAGATGAACTTCGAGATCGCACCGGCGCCATCCATCTCGGCGGCTTCCTTCTGCTCTTCATCGAGCGACTGCAATGCCGTCAGCATGATGAGGGTCGCAAAAGGCAGCCACTGCCAGGCAACGATGAGAATGATCGAAAACAGCGGCGCATTCGCCAGCCAGTCGTAAGGCTGCAGGCCGAACGCCTTGGCAAGATGCGCGAAGAGCCCGTTGACCGGGTTCATGAACATGTTCTTCCACACCAGCGCCGCGACAGTCGGCATGACGAAGAAGGGCGCGATCACCAGGATGCGCACGATCCCCTGCCCGTAAATATCCTGGTCGAGCAGCAACGCGAACAGGATGCCACCGATGACAGTGATCAACAGCACTCCAACTACCAGCAGCAACGTGTTGATCAACGCAGAGAGAAAGGCCGGGTCGGTCAGGAAATATTTATAGTTCAGGAAACCGACGAAGGTTTCCATGCCCGGGCTGAGCAAATTGTAGTTCAGCGTCGAGAAGTAGATCGTCATCACGAGCGGGACGATCATCCACAGGAAGAGAAGCACAACGGACGGTGCGACCATCATTCGCGCTGCGGAGCGGGTGTGTAACGTTGCCATGGCGATGACCGATCCTGTTTAAGCGGAGACGGCTGCGGAGCAGCAGAGAAAAAAGGGGGTCGCCAACGCAGTTTGGGCAATTCGGCGACCCAGACGGGCGGGGAGGTCAAAGGCCCCGCCTTCTCAGGAGGTTATTTATTTGATGTAACCAGCCTTGGTCATTTCGCGGGTCGTCAGCTGCTGTGCGCTCTGCAGGGCCTGCTCGACCGAAACCTGGCCGGCTAGAGCTGCGGAGAACTGCTGGCCTACAGCCGTGCCGATACCCTGGAATTCAGGGATGGCGACGAACTGAACACCGACATAGGGGACCGGCTTGACGGTTGGCTTGGTCGGATCGGCCGCGTTGATGCTGTCGAGCGTCATCTTCGCGAACGGAGCTGCCTTCTGGTAATCCGCATTCGCATAGAGCGACGTGCGTGTACCGGGAGGTGCGTTCAGCCAACCTTCCTTCTCGGCGACGAGGTTGGTGTAATCCTTGCTCGTCGCCCAGGCGACGAACTTCTCAGCCGCTTCTACCTTCTGCGAGCCTGCCGGGACCGCGAGGTTCCAGGCCCAGAGCCAGTTGCCGCGCTTGCCGAGACCCTTGTCCGGAGCCAGAGCGAAGCCGACCTTGTCGGCCACGGTGGATTCCTTCGGGTTGCTGACGAAGGACGCAGCAACGGTCGCATCGATCCACATGCCGCACTTGCCGGTCTGGAAGAGCGCCAGGTTTTCGTTGAAGCCGTTTGATGAAGCACCAGGAGGGCCGGCTTCCTTCATCAGGTTTACGTAGAAGTTCAGCGTGTCCTTCCACTCCGGCTGATCGAACTGCGGCTTCCACTGTTCATCGAACCAGCGTGCGCCGAAGGAGTTCGACATCGCCGTCAGGAAGGCCATGTTTTCACCCCAGCCTGCCTTGCCGCGCAGGCAGATGCCGTAGATTTCCTTGTCCTTGTTGGTGATCTTCTTCGCGGCGTCCGCGATGAAATCCCAGGTCGGCGCGTCGGGCATCTTCAGGCCGGCGGCATCGAACAGGTCCTTGCGGTACATGACCATCGAGCTTTCACCGTAGAACGGCGCTGCATAGAGCTTGCCGTCTGCGGTGAGGCCGCTGCGAATAGCTGGCAGCAGGTCGTCAACGTCGTAATCCTTGCCGAGATTATCGAGCGGCAGAAGCCAGCCCTGCTTTGCCCAGATCGGAACTTCGTAGGTACCGATTGTCAGGACGTCGTACTGACCGCCCTTGGTCGCGATGTCGGTCGTAACCTTCTGGCGCAGGACGTTTTCTTCGAGGGTGACCCACTCGAGATCAATGCCGGGGTTCTTTTTCTTGAAGTCGTCCGTCAGCTTCTGCATCCGGATCATGTCGCCGTTGTTGACGGTCGCGATCGTTAGCGTTTCAGCCGAAGCCATGCCGGCAAACGCCAGTGCTGAGCAGGCGCCCAGCAGAAGAGTTCTCAATGTCATATCTTCCTCCCAGAAGATGGGTGCGAGCATTCGCTTTGCTCATGGGCAATTACTCACCTTCAGGAAGAAAATGTCAATTGCCATTCGTTGCTGCGTTAGCGAACGTCTGCATTATCTAATTGAAAATAAAAGAATATATTTTTGCTCACGCCTTGAGCAAATATTCGGCCGTGTCTTCGTCAGTGATCAACGCATTGATTTGGTGGCCCATGACGGCCGCTTTGATCGCCTTGAATTTGCGCTTTCCCTTGCCGATTCCGATGACGGTCGACGACTCACGCGAAGGGATCGACGCCGAGGCGACCCGCTCGTTGATCGGGTTGTCGAGCAGCTTTCCCTCGCCGTCGAACACCCAGCCGCAGATCTCGCCGACGGCGCCGTTGCGCATCAGCTCCATCATCTCATCCTTCTCGAGAAAACCATCGACGCAGAGCGGTCCATCAATGCCGAGCTCGCCGATACCGACGAAGGTGACATCCGCCTGGGCGCTGATTTCCAGTGTCGAGCGGACGAGCTGCTGGCCGTGCAGGGTCTCCCTCTCCTCAGCCGACGTCACAAGAACCGGAAGCGGCATCGGGAAGTGCCGCGCCTTCACGGCATCGGCCATACTGAAGATGACGTTGTAGTAGGCGGCCGAACCGTCGGGGGCGATGTTGCCGGTCAGCGACACGATGCGATGGTTGGGACATTCAATGGCGGGCAGCTGGTCGACCGCGGCCTTCAACGTTCGCCCCGTCCCGACCGCCAACACGATCGGATCCGGGCGCTTCAGCCAGCGCTCGATTTCAGCCGCTGCGGCCTCCGCGATGCCGACCGTCGTCGAGCTCGAACCCGGGTCGCTCGGCACGACCTCGACATGCTTGAGGCTGAACTTCTTGCGCACGGCATCGGCGAGTTCCAGGCAAGCGGCGATCGGATGGTCGAGCCGCACCTTGATTAACCGTTCGGCAACGGCGAGCGATACCAGACGCTGGGCCGATTGCCGCGAAATCCCCATGGAAGAGGCAATCTCATCCTGCGTCCGCCCCGCCACGTAATAGAGCCATCCTGCACGCGCCGCGTCATCCAGCCGTCCCGAAGTCTCGGATTTTCTTACCATGAAGTCTCTACCATGCTGAAAGGACCGGCAGCAGCCGGCGCGAGATGCAGATGCGGCAGATCAAACCAGAAATCGGGCAAATGTCGAGTGCATTGAGAAAATGCACAGCCAATTTTGACTTGCTTCGTGACGGCGGATGCCATCGGCTTGTCATCTTTGTCGATCAAGCCTTGCTTGACCAAGGGTTGAACTGCGGGCTAACTGGCGCCGAGGAAAAAAGCTGTGCGAATTCTGCTGGTTGAAGATGACAGGCTGATCGGTGGAGCGGTGCGCGATCACGTCGCTGCAGCCAATCATGCCGTCGACTGGGTGCAAAACCTCGTCGATGCCGATGCTGCGGCTAGACCTGTCGACTATGGGCTGATCCTTCTCGACCTTCAGCTTCCCGACGGCAGCGGCGTCGAGTTTCTTCGCCGGCTCCGTGAAAGAGGCCTGAAGACACCCGTCATCATCCTGACGGCACGAGATCAGATCTCGGATCGCATCGATGGACTGAACGCCGGCGCCGACGACTATCTCGTCAAGCCATTCCACCTGGACGAACTGGAAGCGCGTATCATGGCGGTCGCGCGTCGTTATGACGCCAATCCGCATCCCGTGCTGCGCATTTCCGATATCGAAATCAACCGGCCCCTGCATCAGCTTTCCGTGGCCGGCGAAACGATCATCCTCACAAGCCGCGAATGGGCGGTGCTCGACCTGTTGACGGCGCGGCCCGGGGCGATCGTTCCGAAGGACCGGATCGAGGAAGCGCTCTACGCGTTCGGCTCGGAGATCGAAAGCAATACGGTCGAGGTTTACGTAAGTCGCCTGCGCAAGAAGATCGGCAAGGACCGGATCCGCACGGCACGCGGCATCGGTTATACGCTTGGATGAAGATGAAACGCGAACGCAGCATTACCGGCCCGCTCATCCTTGCCTTGACCACCGTCATGGTCGTCTTTTGGCTTGCCGCGATCGGCCTCAGCGTCCGTGTGATGCAGCAGGAATTCGATGAGATTTTCGACAGTGCCCAGCAGGAGACGACCGAGCGCCTCTTGGCCTTGATCCTCGATGATCTGAATCAGAACACCAACATCGATCCACGCAGCATCGCCATGCTCAACACAGCGGCTAGCCGCGAGTATTTGACGTATCAGGTGCGCGATCCCAGTGGCAAAGTGGCGCTGCGTTCGAATGATGCCCCGGCCGAGCCCTTCGACGCGCCGCTTCGCACAGGCTTCCACGACACGGCAACGGCTCGCATCTATACGGAAATGACGGCCGACGGTTCTCTATTCCTGCAGGTGGCCGATCGCTTCAAGAACCGACGTGAAGCCGTGCGCGAAAGCTCCTTGACGCTGCTCATCCCCCTGATCGCTCTCATTCCCGTCAGCATTTTCGCGATCTGGTTCATCGTCGGGCGCGCTTTACGACCGATCGAGACACTCCGGCGCGACATCGGTACCAAGGACAGCGGCAACCTGGCCGAGGTGAACGGCCAGAACCTGCCGGTTGAACTGCGACCGATTGCGAGATCGGTCAACCTGCTGTTGGGACGCCTGCGCGCGGCGCTCGAAGCGGAGCGTGAATTCACCGCCAACAGCGCGCACGAACTGAGAACACCGATCGCTGGCGCTCTTGCCCAGACCCAACGCCTTGTCGAGGAACTGCCGCCCGGGGCAACACAGGACCGCGTCCACCAGGTCGAGATCTCGCTCGTCAATCTCGGACGTCTGGCCGAGAAGCTTTTGCAGCTGTCGCGCGCCGAAGCGGGCATCGGCGGGAGCTCAACCGCGGTCGACTTGCGTCCGGTCCTCGACATGGTGGTCACGGACTTTCAGCGTGACAGCCGAACGAATGGCAGGCTTCAGTATTCTGCCGCGCACGATGCAAAGCTCGTCCGCAACGCTGACATGGACGCCTTCGGCATTGTCACGCGAAACTTGATCGAGAACGCCTTGCTGCACGGCGACCCGGAACTTCCGGTCAATGTCAGCCTTGAAAGCGGCGGCATTATCCGCGTCGTCAACGGCGGACCGCTCGTTCGCGATACCGAGATGGCGAGCCTGAAGAAGCGCTTCAGCCGAGGCAAGACGACAGCGTCCGGTTCCGGGCTCGGACTGGCTATCGCCGACCGTATCATTGCCCAAATGGGTGGGACGCTGGAATTGTCGTCGCCGGCGACCGGCGCGAAAACCGGCTTCGAAGCGAAAGTAACGCTTCCAGCCTAGCCCGGATTTGGCTTGCAAAACCCGCGGAAGGGTGCGAGCAGACGCAGAGGCCCTCCAAAGCAGCAGAACCCGAATGATCATCTCTTTCGACATCGGCGGCTCCGCCATCAAGGGCGGCGTGGCGCATTCCGAAGCCGACATCACGCCGCTTGGCCGCCGCCCGACCCCCAAGGACGACTTTTCTGCCTTCGTCGGCACGCTGCGCGCTATCATCGCGGAAACCGACGAGCAGCCAACACGCCTTGCCTTCTCGACCGCCGGCGTCGTCGATCCGGATACGCAACGGCTCACCTGCGCCAATATTCCCTGTATCCACGGCCGCAATCTTGCCGCCGACCTCGAAGCGGAACTGGGCCTGCCGGTTTTGATCGCCAATGACGCGGACTGCTTCGCCATGGCAGAGGCCGATCTCGGCGCCGGACGCGGCCACCGCATCGTTTTGGGTGCCATTCTCGGTACCGGCGTCGGAGGCGGTGTCGTCGCAGACGGCCGGCTGATCAATGCCGCCGGTGGCTTTGCCGGCGAGTGGGGCCATGGCCCAGCGCTGGCGTCTTACGCAGGCAATCCACCCGTCGCGATCCCGGCCTTTCGCTGCGGCTGCGGCCAGAAGGGCTG
Source organism: Rhizobium sp. R711 (assembly GCF_002211365.1). Classification (GTDB taxonomy): domain Bacteria; phylum Pseudomonadota; class Alphaproteobacteria; order Rhizobiales; family Rhizobiaceae; genus Rhizobium. The sequence goes on from NZ_LOKZ01000005.1 coordinate 171,262, forward strand.
CGTCGATACGGTCGGCGGCGCCCGCGGTCTCGAGCGATTGCACAAGACTCTTCACGACGTCGATCTCTCCAGCCAGGAGATTATCGATGATTGGCTGAGAGGCGAGGCCAAGGCAGCGCGCACGATTGACGTCTTCGTCGATCTCGTCGCCTCACCGCTCGCACTGACGGTCAACATCACCGGCGCGACCATCGTTCCCGTCGGCGGCGGACTTTCCAACGTCGAACCGCTGCTTGCGGAGCTGGACAGGGCAGTCCGTCAACGCATCCTGCGTAAATTCGATCGCCCGCTGGTGGTCCGCAGCGAATGCCGCGTCGAGCCCGGCCTGATCGGCGCCGCACTACTCGGCTTGAAGGCGGAAGCCGCCCAAGCCTGAGCGTAGGACAAAAGAAAATGGCGCGGTTCTCACCGCGCCATCCTTTTTCATTCAGCCGCCATCGCCGGCGGGTGCGCGGTTTCCGCCTCTGGTGCATTGCCATTGGCAACATCCACCTGCGCTCCTGATGTCTTCGGCTCCTTGCCGAAGAACAGGGCGTAGGCAGCGGGCAGCACCAGGATCGTCAGCACCGTCGCGACCAGAATGCCACCCATCATGGCGTAAGCCAGCGGGCCCCAGAAGACACCACGCGAGATCGGGATCAGCGCCAGGACAGCCGTCAGCGCCGTCAGCATGATCGGGCGGAAACGTCTGACCGCGGCACCGACGATCGCTTCCTGCCTGTTCATCCCCGCCTTGATGTCCTGGTCGATCTGGTCGACGAGGATGATCGAGTTGCGGATGATGATGCCGAGAAGTGCGATGACGCCGAGGATGGCGACGAAGCCGAACGGTGCGCCCGATATCAGCAGGGCTGCGGCCGCCCCGATGATCCCGAGCGGGCCGGTCGCCAGCACGAGCATCGCCTTGCCGAAGTGCTGCAGCTGCGCCATCAGCAAGATGACGATGACGACGAGCATGATCGGCGCCTTGGCCGCGATCGAGGCCTGGCTTTCAGCGGAATCTTCCGCGCCGCCCTGGATCTCGACCTTGTAGCCGGCCGGAAGGCTGTCACGCAGCGATTGCATGTCGGCATACATCTTCATGACGACATCGTTGGACTGCACGCCGTCCGGCAGCGTTGCACGCACGGTGATCGTCGGCAGACGGTCGCGCCGCCATTCGATCCCCTGCTCCAGAACCGGCACCACCTTGGCAACCTGCGAGACTGGGACAAAGCCGCCGAAATCCGTCGGTACGTAGACCGAATTGACCGCCGACAGCAGCGACCGGTTGGCCTCCGGTTCGCGGGCAACGATCGAGACCGTCTCCTCGCCGTCGCGGAAGTCGTCAAGCGGCGCACCGGACACAGCCGTCTGCAGCATCTGACGAACACGCTGCGAGGTGACACCGAGCGCGCGGGCACGGTCCTGGTCGATCACCAGCTTCATCGCCGGCACCGGCTCCAGCCAGTCGTCATGGATCGCGCCGAGCAGCGGATTGGCCTGGAACTTTGCCTTTACCTCGTCGGCGATCTTGCGGACTTCCTGGCGATCCGGCCCCATGATGCGCATCTGCACCGGCCAGCCCGTAGGCGGACCGAGGAACAGACGATCCACCTTGCCGCGGATATCTGGGAAGTCTTCCGCAAGGATGGTCCGCAGCTTCACGATCAGCCGTTCACGCGCCGGCTCGTCGTTTGCCATGACAAGCAGCTGCGCGAAGTTCGGATTGCGAAGCTGCTGGTCGAGCGGCAGGAAGAAGCGCGGGGCGCCCTCGCCGATGTAGGTGGCGACGAACTTCTTGTCCTTGTCATCCATGATCTTGGCTTCGAGCGCCTTTGCCTGCGTCTCAACTTCCTTGATGCTGGTGCCTTCGGGCAGCCAGAGGTCGACGAGAATTTCCGGGCGCGAAGACTGTGGGAAGAAGTTCTGCGGGATGAACTGGAACGCCCAGAGACTGGTCGCAAAGGTCACCAGCGTCATGGCAATGACGATGATGCGATGGCGCACGGCCCAACTGACCGTCGCTCTCAGGCGGTGATAGAAGGGTGTGTCGAAGGCATCGTGATGCTCGCCCGCATGATGGCGCTGCTTCAGGATCATGTAGCCGAGCCATGGCGTGAAATAGACCGCCACGAACCACGAGACGACGAGCGCGATGCCGACGACATAAAACAGCGTGCGCACATATTCACCGGCCGTCGACGCCGCAAAGCCAACGGGAATGAAGCCGGCAGTGGTGATCAGCGTACCCGTCAACATCGGGAAGGCGGTCGAAGAATAAGCGAAGCTCGCCGCCTCGATCTTGACAAGCCCCTCCTCGAGTTTTCGTTCCATCAGTTCGACGACGATCATCGCGTCATCCACCAGCAGGCCGAGCGCGATGATCAGCGCGCCGAGCGAAATGCGCTGCAGGTCGATGCCGAGCTCATACATGATGGCGAAGGTCGCAGCGAGCACGAGTGGGATGGCGATCGCGATGACGAGACCCGAGCGCCAGCCGATCGACAGGAAGGAGACGATCAACACGATGACCAATGCTTCGCCAAGCGCATGCATGAACTCGCTGATCGCGTCAGTGACGACGTCGGGCTGGTTGGAAATCTGGTCGACCGCCACGCCGTAGGGCAGTGATCCCTCGAAGCGCTGGTAAGTGGCTTCGACGTCTTTGCCAACATCGGTCACCTTGAAGCCCTTCGCCATGACGACGCCGACCTGGACGCTCTCGTGACCATTGAAGCGATATTTACGCTGATAGGGATCTTCGAGGCCGGAATAGACCGTGGCGATATCACCAAGACGCGTTACCTGATTGCCAGCCTTCAGCCGCAGCTCGCGGATGTCCTCGGCTTTCGTCACGTCTCCTTCGACGGAAATGCGCACCGAGCGCGTGCCGGTATCGACAGAACCGGCCGGATCGACGCTGTTCTGACCCTTGATCGCGTTCTGCAGGTCGAGCACGGTCAGCCCGCGTTCAGCCAGCGCCTTCGAGGACACGTCGATGTAGATCTTCTCAGGCTGATCGCCGATGATCACCGCCTTTTCGACGCCAGGCGTCGTCAGCAGCATGTCGCGCGCTTGGATCGCGAACTTCTTCAGCTCGGGATAGCTGTAGCCATCGCCGCTGATCGAATGCAGTGTGATGTAGGTGTCGCCGAACTCGTCGTTGAAATAGGGCCCGAGCAGCCCTTCCGGCAGCTCATTGGAGATGTCGCCGACCTTCTTGCGGACCTGATAGAACGCGTCGGCCACGTCGGCCGAATTGGTATCACCCTTGACCTGCAGCGTGATGATGGCGCTGCCCGCGCGCGTATAGGATTTGACCCAGTCGATGTGGGGGGTTTCCTGCAGCTTGCGCTCGATCTTGTTGACGACCTGGTCTTCCATTTCCTGGATGGAAGCACCTGGCCAGATGGCCTGTACGACCATGACGCGGAAGGTGAAATCCGGGTCTTCCTTCTGGCCCATGCGCATCAAGCCGAGCACGCCGGTGATGATGATCAAGCCGAACAGGAAGCGCGCGATGCTTGGATGGCCAATCGCCCAGCGCGACAGGTTGAAGGGACGCTTCTCGGCGGTCGAGTTGTCCATGATCGTATCCTTTCCTGCCGGGCCTTAGCGAATGATGTCGCCGGTTTCGGCTTGCGCCGACTGCTGTTCCGGCAGCTTGATCTTGAGGTTCTCGGTCATGAACTGCGTGCCGGCCGCAACGACGAGATCGCCAGTTTTCAGCCCGTCGGCGACATGGACGCCGCCGCCGGTGAAATCCGAGACCTTGACTTCGCGAGCATGGACGGTCGACGCACTACGGTCGACGACCCAGACGATCTTCTTGCCGTCCTTCTCGGCAAGTGCACTGAGCGGAATGGCAACGTTGGTCTCGGCATTGCCAATAGCAGCCTCGATCGTCGCCGTCATGCCGAGCAGCACGCGGTCGTCGGTCGGAAGGCTGACGCGAACCGCGAAAGTCCGTGACTGCGCATCGGCACTGCCGGAAACCTCGCGCACTTTGCCATCGAGCACCAGCTTGTTGTCGGACCAGAAGCTGGCCTTGACCGTCTTGCCCGACTTGAACTGCGCTATGTCGTTTTCCGGAACAGCAATCTGCACTTCCTTTTCGCCGTCGAGCGCGACGGTGACGACAGGTGTACCTGCCGCGACAACGGCTCCGGTATCCGCGCTGATCGACGTTACGATGCCATTCCGGTCAGCCTTGAGCTCCGTATAGGCGACCTGGTTCTTGGCCTGATCGAGTGACGACGCCGCTGCATCGCGCGTTGAGACCGCTTGATCATAGCTAAGCGCGGCCTGCTCCATCTGCGATTTTGCCGTAACGCTCTTGTCGAAGAGTTGCTGAGCACGCTTGTTGGCCAGATCGGCGGTTCCCACACCCTTTTCGGCAGCGGCCAGGTTTGCCTCGGCGGTCTTGACCGCCAACTGATAGTCGGTCGGATCGATCTCGGCGAGCAAATCACCCGGCTTGACGCGATCGCCGATGTTGACGCGGCGGTCGGTGATTTTCCCCGCGACGCGGAAGCCGAGATTCATCTCGACGCGAGCCTTCACCGCACCGGAGTAATCCAGCGCGCGCGTATCGCCAGCCTGTGCGATCTCCACGACCTTGACCGGCCGGATGATTTCTTTCGTCTCGGCTTTCTTCTCTTCGCTGCAGCCGGATACGGTAAACGCAACGGCGCCAAGGAGCGCGAGACTGACAAAGGACGGCAACTGGACTGTCTTCAGCGAAATCATCTTTCGCACTCCTGAAATAGGTTATCGGTTGATCTGCGGCCCTTGCCGCGAATTATTTCTTCAGCGCCCTGATGGAGAACTCGACCAGTTCGTCGACGGTGGCGCGGTTGGTCTTGGCGAGACATTGCGCCACCATCTGCGGATGACAGAGGGTAACGGTGGCCGCCCCGAAGCAGCGTGAGGCAACATCCGCATCCTGCTCGGCAAACTCGCCGGCAGCGATCCCTTCGCGGATCACATCGGCGAGCAATTCATGAATACTGTCGACATGCTTTTCGATGACGTGCCAGTCACGCTCGATGGCGACGACGACCATCTCATGCACCTTTTCCTGGTCAAGCATGGTCTCGACGGTCATCTGGTATTGGCCCTGCACGAATTTGCGCAGCCGATCGGACGCGCTGATGGGCAGGTGGCAGGCGTCGTAGGCCATCTGGTAGCTGGCAGCGAGCATGCGGCCGCAGATCGCCTGGTGGATCTCCACCTTTGAGGCAAAGAAGCGGTAGACGTTGGCCGGCGACATCCCGAGATCGCGGGCAATGTCGGCAACCGTTGTCTTCGTATATCCGTAATGACGGAAAAGCCGTTCGGCAGCGTCGAGAATGCGCGTCACATTCTCCTGACGGACTACTTCGATCGTATTTTCCGCAGCATCGCTGATCAATTTCGGACACCTCACTTACGACTGACGATTTTCGAATTTCGTCAGTCGTAAAATATCAATCGTAATTTGTCAAGGTTTTCTCGGAATGCAACGCCGTCCCGACGCCGCTAAAGGGCTGCGGTCAGTAAGTTGGATCGGAATTCGGAATAATGTGGGAAGGCTAAGGCGCACGACATCGCCCGCCAACCTAAGCTGCGGGGCATGACGCTGCGATAAAATGGAACTTAAAAGACCAGGCAGACGACAAGTGCCGGCATCAATGCGCGGCACTCGGTCTTAAGTCATCGCTCAGGCAAGCTTGACCTCCAGCGAGATCGGAACAGCCGAGAGTGCCTTCGACACCGGGCATCCGGTCTTGGCCTTGTTGGCGAGTTCGATGAATGTCCTTTCATCGGTGTTCGGAACCGTGCCGGTCAGCGTAAGGTGGATCGCCGTAATCGCGAAACCGCTCTCCACGCTTTCAAGCGTCACCTTTGCCGTCGTCTCCATATCGGTCGCCTTGAGGCCCGCCTCTTCGAGGATGAGCGACAGTGCCATCGTGAAGCAGCCCGCATGCGCCGCCCCGATCAGCTCCTCCGGATTCGTACCTGGGATACCTTCGAAGCGGCTCGAAAAACCGTAGGGATAGTGTTTGAGCGCGCCACTCTGCGTGGAAATCTGCCCCTTGCCGTCCTTCAGACCGCCCGACCACTGCGCTGAACCTGTACGATTGATCTGCATGCCGTTCTCCTATCCGGGTTAGAGGAAGCTGAAAGAGGCATCGCCTCTTTAACGCGATATAATCCTCTATCGGCAGAAGGCGACAACGCCGTGAAATTTCTTCGAGGCGGGCACCTTAAAGGCGATCAGATCTCCATTCGCGCCGTGTCAAGCGTATAGAGTTCCTGGGCGCGCTTGACGCCCTTAAGCGCATAGCGACCGACGCAAGCCAAAGCGCCGCGCTCACCCTCGGGGATCGTGGCCGCAAATTCCGACGACATCAGCACGTTGAAATCGACGGATCGGCACATCGAGGCAATCCGGCTAACCTCGTTCACGGCAGGCCCGATGACCGTAAAGTCCAGGCGCTCGCGGCTGCCGATATTGCCGTAGAAGACATCACCGATATGCAGACCGATATAAACCTCCGTCGTCGGGCGTCCCTCGAGCGCGCGCTCATCGTTCAACACCTTCAGCTTTTGCCGTAGCAATCGCTCGGCCTGCAGCGACGCGCAGCAGGCATCGGCCGGCTCGTCGGCCTTGAAGATAGCCAGGACCCCATCGCCGATCAGCTTCAACACGTCGCCGCCCGCCTCGTGGATCGCGGAAATGACGACATCGCTGTAGGCATTCAGCATCGGCAGGATTTCTTCCGGCGGCGCGCTGTCCGATATCTTGGTGTAATTCAGAAGATCCGAGAACCATAGAGCTGCCGAGATACGCTCCGACTTGCCGCGCGTGATTTTGCCTTCCAGCACCTGCCGCGCGGCGTCGTCACCAAGGTAGACTTCAGCAATCGTCCTGGCGATGCGGGCCAATGCGATGCATTTGATCGCAAGCGCCAGCACCGGCACCAGCTTTCGCAGGATCGCGAGGTCGTGATCGGAAAAGCCCTCCGGATGGCGCGTTGCGAAATGAGAAAAGAAGCAATCCATTTCGCCGATCGTGCCTGCCTTGGCAAAACGATGGACCATCGCGACGAAGTCGGTGTGGCCCTGCTCGAGCATCGATTCGAGCATGACGAAGTCGGTTGGATCGCCGAAGCCGATGCGCCGCCTGACCTCGTTTTCTTCGCCGGCCCAAAGATAGTAGAAGGCGGATCGCTGCCAACTCTCCAGCGCCGTACCTTCGCTGGAGGGGCCGTACTCGAATTCGGCTTCGATTTCCTCGCGGCTGTCCCAGCGAAAGGCGCGACCTTCGTGGACGGGATGGAGCGTGTCCATCAGCGCCATGCCGCGATCGAGCGGCAGGCCCCGCTCGCGGCAGATGTTGCAGAAGCCGGTCAGGAGTTCCGCCTCGGAGGCGCCTTTCAGCCCCTGCTCCGTCAGCCAGGCCGCAACTGTTCCTATCTCACTGTATTCCATGCCGTTTCCCTCGCTGGTGCGAAAGCTGTATCGCGATTTCGCCGACAAGGGAAAGGCAAAGCTCAACCCAAGACAGGCATGTTGTAAGGTGTAACAATTTCCACCGCCGACAATGCCGGAGGCGCAATTCCGCCTCTCATCGATCGGCTCATGACGGCGCGAAAGGCCGATCGGGCGTCCGTGCGCAGATCATGATGCAGCACGAAGCTGATCTTGCGAGCGGTGAGCAGAGCGCGATTGTCCGCATCGAGATCATGCGCAACGAAGACACGGACTGGCCGCTGCGCCGCTTCGAAGGCGGCCACCACCGCCCGATTTCCGCCGCCAATGGAATAAACCGCATTGATCGCCGGGTCCGCCGCGATAGCCTGCATGGCCAGCGTACCTGTCGCCGCATCGGTGCCGTGTCCTTCACTGATCTCGGTCACGCCGATCCGCGGATAGCTTTCGCGCAGCAGGCGGCGAAAGCCGATCTCCCGCTCCTCCTCGCCGCGAAAGCGACCGCTGGAGAGCGTGACGAGCACGCGCCCCGGCTCGTCGCCGAAATGCTCCCCAATGAGATAGGCGGCCGTCTCGCCGGCTGCCCGGTTGTCCGCGCCTGCGTAAGCGGTGCGTGACGAATTCGGCAGGTCCGTCACCAACGTCACCACGGGAATCCCCGCCTCCGTGGCGCGGGAAACGGCCGCGGCGACATCAGGAACATCCGGCGCCTTCAGCACGATGCCGTTGGTGCCGCGCAGCCGGATCCGGTCGAGCAGTTGCACCAACTCTGTTTGCTTCATCACCTCGGCGAAATGGAAACGGCACCGGAACACCATCGGCAGGAACGTGGCAACCTCCGCCTCGAAGGCATCGCGAACGGCAGTGCTGAAGCGTTCCGGCGTTTCCATGACCACATCGATGGCGAGCTTGCGTCCACTCACCTCGCCACCGGTCTGCTGCTTCTCCAGCTCTGCAATCGCGGCCTGCACCCGCATCATCGTCTGATGCCTGACGCCGCTCCTGCCATTGAGAACGCGATCCACGGTCGCGGTACTCAACCCGGCCTGGAAGGCGATATCCTTGACGAGAAACCGATGTGCCATGCAATCCGTGTTGATGGTTTTTTGATGGATTTCTGATCTATAACACACCAGCCGGCGGCGTATAGTGCCCTCATCGGAAAGGGAGGAGCACCTGATGAAAACCGACAACCTACGGAAACTGCGCGCCGATCGCGTCTGGCTGACCGAGGATTCCTGCGATCTCGGCGACTTCCGCAAGGTTGCCGAGAAGACGACGGCACTGGCCGACTATCCGACGGCTGACGCCGTGGAAAAGAACATTCTGATCTATGACAGCGCCAAGGTCGTTGCAGCGATCGCCAGTCCTGAAGGCCGCAGAGCGGTTTTCGCCGAGATCTGCGAAGCCTTCGGCGAGGGCCCAGGCGTCGTCGTCTTCAAGCGCGCTTACAGAGATACCGGTGTCATCGACTGCGCCAGCGCAATATTCGACGAGATTATCGAGGAGCAGCACCGTACGGCAACCGGCGGCGGCGATCACTTTGCCAAGCCAGGCGCCAATGACCGCATCTGGAACTCGCTGGAAAAGCACTGCCTCGCCGACCCCGAGAACTTCGCCGAATACTACGCAAATCCGATCGTCGCGATCGCAAGCGAAGCCTGGCTCGGCCCAAGCTATCAAATGACCGCCCAGGTCAACCGGGTCAATCCGGGCGGCGCGGCACAATCCGCTCACCGCGACTACCATCTTGGCTTCCAGTCATCCAAGGTGATCGAGCGGTTCCCGGCGCATGTGCACAGGCTGTCCCCGGTACTGACGTTGCAGGGCGCGGTCGCTCATTGCGACATGCCGCTCGAAAGCGGCCCTACCCTTTTCCTGCCGCACAGCCAGACCTACGAGCCGGGCTACCTCGCGCTCAAGCGCCAGGAGTTCAAGGACTATTTCGAGACCCATCATGTGCAGCTGCCGCTCGAAAAGGGCGACGTGGTGTTCTTCAATCCGGCCCTCTTCCACGCAGCCGGTACGAACCGGTCGACAGACATCAAGCGCGTCGCCAATCTGCTGCAGGTCTCCTCCGCATTCGGCCGCGCGATGGAGACTGTCAATCGCGAGCGCATGAGCGCCAAGCTGTTTCCGGCCTTGAAGGCGCTCAGGGGCAAGCTGTCCGAAACCGAGATCGGCAACGCGGTTGCTGCCTGCGCCGAGGGCTACTCGTTCCCGACCAACCTCGACCGCGACCCACCGCTTGGCGGCCTTGCCCCGAAGACGCAAACGCAGCTGATGCACGAGGCGCTTGAGGAGAATTGGGATGACGCGCGGTTCCTCTCGGCACTGGCGCAACAGAGCGAGCGGCGACTAAGCTGACGCATCCGCATTGACGACATCAGCTCCCGGCGCCCACGGTGCCGGGAGCTTTCGGCATATAGGCCATCATTCAAAGGAGGAGACACATGACAACAGACCACACCCGCCTCGACGGCAAGATCGCCATCGTGACCGGCGGCACACAGGGACTCGGGGCAACAATCGCCCGCCTCTTTGCCGAGCGCGGTGCCAAGGGCCTCGTCATCTGCGGCCGCAACGAGCAGAAGGGGAAGGCGAAAGCCGAAGAGATCGCTGCCGCCACGGGCGTCAAGGTCGTGTACGTCAAGGCCGATCTCGGGCAGGTCGAGGACGCTCGAAACGTCGTTCATGTCTGCGACCAGACGTTCGGCCGCGTGGATGCCCTTGTGAATGCGGCCGCCATCACCGACCGCGGCACCATTCTGGACACCAGTCCGGAACTCTTCGACGCCATGTTCGCCATCAACGTGCGCGCGCCGTTCTTCCTGATACAGGAAACGGTGAAGGTGATGCGGCGCGAGAAGATCGAGGGAACCATCGTCAATATCGGCTCCATGTCTGCCAAGGCAGGGCAGCCCTTCATTGCCGCCTATTGCGCCTCGAAGGGCGCCCTGGAAACCCTCACGAAGAACACAGCCTACGCGCTTCTACGCAACCGCATCCGGGTCAACGGCCTCAATATCGGCTGGATGGCCTCAGAGGGTGAGGATCGCATTCAGCGGGAATTCCACGGCGCACCGGCTGACTGGCTGGAAAAGGCGGCCGCCAGCCAGCCGTTCGGCCGTCTCGTGGATCCTGAGGAAGTGGCACGCGCCTGCGCCTATCTCTCCGCGGCGGAATCCGGCCTCATGACCGGCTCGATGATCTGCTTCGACCAGTCGATCTGGGGCGCCTATGACGGTTCGCCGCATCCGGACACAGCTCTCTGAAAAAATGCAGAGCCTGACGCTTTTGCCAACGCCGGGCTCTGGAACACATCACCGTTTACGTTTACGAAGGGCGTCACATCGCTTTGGGAGGAGCTGACCTGTGTCGGAAGATGCGCTCTATGACATCCGTGACGACCGTTTCCGTGGCCTGATCGTCGGCAACGCCCGGCTGGAGGAACTCTACAGCGGTTGCCGCTGGGCCGAAGGTCCCGTCTGGTTCTCCGATCTGAATTGCCTGCTCTGGAGCGATATCCCCAATGAGCGGATGATGCGCTGGGTGCCCGACGGCTGCGTCTCGGTCTTTCGCTCTCCCTCGAACTACGTCAACGGCAATACGCGCGACCGCCAGGGTCGGTTGATTTCCTGCGAGCATGGCGGCCGGCGCGTCACCCGCACCGAATTCGATGGCCGCATCACGGTGCTGGCCGACAGCTACAGAGGCAAGCGCCTGAATTCCCCGAACGACGTCGTCGTCAAGTCGGACGGCTCGATCTGGTTCACCGATCCGACCTACGGCATCATGTCCGACTATGAGGGTCACAAGGCAGAGCCCGAACAAGAAACCCGCAACGTCTATCGCATCGACGCTCCGACCGGTGAGATCGAGGCTGTCGTTACCGACTTCATCCAGCCCAACGGCTTGGCCTTTTCGCCTGATGAGAAGCAGCTCTACATCGCCGATTCCGGCTCCTCCAACCATGAGGTCCCGCGCCACATCCGCGTTTTTGATGTTGTCGACGGCAAGAAGCTGACGAACAGCCGGTATTTCTGCTCAATTGACAGCGGCGTGCCGGATGGTTTCCGTTTTGATGTCAGCGGCAATCTCTGGACCAGCGCGGCTGATGGCGTTCACTGTTTCGCGCCCGACGGCACGCTGCTCGGCAAGATCAAGGTGCCGCAGACGGTCTCGAACATCGCCTTTGGTGGCGTGAAAAAGAACCGCCTGTTCATCACCGCCACCCAATCGCTGTATTCGATTTACACCACCACCAACGGCGCCCAGTATCCATAGGATAGCATCGCGCGCCATCGAACCAGGACGTCAGCGCTGCCTACCGAGCTAGGCATCTCCACCCGGAAAGAATCATCGATGCTTGAGTTTTCACGCGCCCTTCAGGGATGCCAATCCGTTCGCAACGCCTTTTTCATGGGAGCCTGAGATGCGTTCTGTCGTCTCTTTCAACGAGAGCTGGAGTTTCCACGAAGGTTTCGGCCAACGTCTGCTCGAGGGCTTCGACAGCGCGGCGATCGTCAGCCTGCCGCATACGGCCGTTGAACTGCCGTTCAACTACTTCGACGAGACAAGTTACCAGCGGGCATTCACCTATCAAAAGGTCCTGCGCTGGATGCCCGAGTTTGAGGGTCGCGAGGTCTCGCTCGTCTTCGACGCTGCCATGGCCGATGCCGTCGTCTATCTGAACGGCGAAGAGATCATCGCCCACAAGGATGGCTACACACCGTTCGAAGCACGTCTCACCGGCAAGCTGGTGATGGGCGACAATCTGGTCACCGTGAAAATTGACGGCAGCGAAAATCCAGCGATTCCGCCCTTCGGCGGCCGTATCGATTACCTGACCTATGCCGGCATTTATCGCGACGTCTGGCTGAAGGTCACGGACCCGGTGTCCATCGGCAACCTGAAGATCGAGACCCACAACGTCCTGTCAGAGGAAAAGTCGGCAAGCGTGCGTGTCGATCTTGCCAATCCGCAACAACTGACCTTCCTGGGCTCGGTATCGGCATCGCTAAAGGATGGGGACGGGCGCGTGCTCGCCACGGCTTCTGCGGAAACCACCGGTGAAGACCTTACGCTCTCTTTCGATGACCTTGCCGGCGTAGCCCTCTGGGATATCGACAATCCCACACTTTACGAAGTCACCGTCGACCTTAAGACAAGCCATGGTTCCGACCGCGTCTCGTCGCACTTCGGCTTCCGCACCGCCGAGTTCACGACCGAAGGCTTTCTTCTCAACGGGCGGCGGCTCAAGCTGCGTGGTCTCAATCGCCACCAGGCCTTTCCGTATGTCGGCTATGCCGCAGGCAGATCGGCCCAGGAGCGTGACGCCGACATCATGAAATCCGTACTGAAGTGCAATATCGTCCGCACTTCGCATTATCCGCAATCGAAGTGGTTCCTGGATCGGTGTGATCGCATCGGCCTTCTGGTCTTCGAGGAAATTCCGGGCTGGCAGCATATCGGCGACGTCGAATGGCAGCAGGAATCGATCCGCAACGTGCGCCGCATGATCGAGCGCGACTGGAATCATCCGTCGATCATCATCTGGGGCGTTCGCATCAACGAGTCGCAGGACAGCCATGACTTCTACGTCGAAACGAACCGGCTTGCCCGTGAACTCGACCGCACGCGGCAGACCGGCGGCGTCCGCTACATAACGGACAGCGAACTGCTCGAAGACGTCCATACGATGAACGACTTCATCCTCGGCAACGAGGAGCTGCCCGGCAACAACCGCCCGCGCACCGCGCTCCGCCCGCAGCAGGAATCGACCGGCCTGTCATACAAGGTGCCGTATATGATCACCGAATTTGGTGGACACATGTATCCCACCAAGATCTACGACCAGGAGGCCCGCCAGGCAGAGCATGTGCGCCGGCATCTCGAAGTGCTGAATGCCGCTTACGGCGATCCTGACATCGCGGGTGCGATCGGCTGGTGCATGTTCGACTACAACACTCACAAGGACTTCGGCTCGGGCGACCGGATCTGCTACCACGGCGTCATGGACATGTTCCGCGAGCCGAAGTTTGCAGCCTATGTCTATGCGAGCCAATGCGATCCTTCCGAAGAGATCGTGATGAAGCCGGTCACCTTCTGGGCTCGTGGGGAGCGCAATATCGGTGGCGTACTGCCGCTGATTATCCTCACCAACTGCGACGAGATAGAACTGCGATACGGCGCAGTGACGAAGCGGATCGGCCCGGATCGCGAGAACTACCCGCACCTGCCGCACCCGCCTATCGTTATCGACCACCGTCATTTCACGCCTGATGAGCTTGGAACGTGGGGGCTTGAATGGATCGACGGCGAGTTCACCGGCTACATTGACGGCGAACCTGTCGCCAAATTGACGCTTGTCGCCGATCCATTACCGACGACGCTGCGGCTCGTTGCCGACAGCACAACGCTAAAGGCCCGCGAACGCGACACCACCCGTGTCATCATCCGCGCGCTTGACCAGCAGGGGCAGCGCCTTCCCTTCATGAACGACAATGTCACCCTGCAGGTCGACGGGCCTGCAAAAATTGTCGGGCCGGCATCGGTTCCGCTGCAGGGGGGCGCGGCGGGCTTCTGGTTGGAGGCGACCGGATTGACCGGTGCAATCAGCGTACAGGCAAGCTGCAACCGCTTCCCTGCGGTCAAGATCGAACTGACGGCCAGTTGAGCATATTGGCGGTGCGCCCGGCAGGGCATACCATCATCCGGACTGCGCCGGCTGCACCGACCGAACCGTGCCGTTGTTATCGACGACGCACGAGAATTTCTTGCCGCCGGCATCGAGGTCGACGCCGAAGGTTCCGTCGGGCAACTGGCGGGAGGCCGTGGGCAATACCTTGGCGTTCGGACCGGCAACCCCGGCCGCCGAATTGGCACAGAGCAGTTGCAGATCAGCGGGAGCGGTCTGCAGCGTCGTGCGTGCCATGCTTTCAGGCGCGGGCGGCGTCGGTGGCGTGCAGGCACCGAGGAGCGCGACGCTTGTCATTGCCGCCATCATCCGGCCGATCGAAATCTTCTTCGCGGTGTTTTTCCACAAAACCGTGTCCCCCGACTCGTGTGATTTGTTCCCTCTCCGGCGTTGAGCCGGCCCATACTCAGACACCTTTGTAGAGTGCAGCCCCCTGCATCAGCACGATGACCTTGGCGCCGATCTTGATCCGTGACGCAAGGTCGACAATGTCGTCATTGTTCATGCGGATGCAGCCAGAAGACACATCGAGACCGATGGTCCAGGGCTCTGCGGTCCCGTGAATACGATAGATGGTGTCCTGGTCGCCTTCGTAGAGGTAGAGCGCCCTGGCACCCAACGGATTTTCCGGACCGCCCGGCATCCCGGCGGCCCATTTGGCCGCATTCGGATCGCGCGCCACCATTTCAGCCGGCGGCGTCCAGGTCGGCCATTCCGCTGTCCGGCCCACTCGCACGATCCCGGCCCATCCGAAGCCCTCGCGGCCGACGCCAATGCCGTAGCGGATAGCCTGTCCGCCCGGCTGAACGAGGTAGAGGAAATGCTGGTTGCCGTCGATGATGATTGTGCCGGGCGGCTCTGCCGTTCGGAACGTCACCGTCTGCATCCGGAATGCTTCCGGCGCCTGGTTGTTGCGCGCGTAATATTGGCGCGCTTTCTTCTTGTCGTAGTTGACCCAGGTGTGCGTTTTGGAATCGTAGATCTGCGTCTGCGCCCAGGCAGCAAGAGGGCCAACACAGACGGCGGCCGCGATCAGAGCCAAGGTCAGTTTGCGCCGTCCAACCTCATTCGTCTTCGCCGGAAGTCTGTCGCTTGCCGTCATTTGTTGGCCCACCCATCCACGCGCTTCGCATTGTCCGCGACCCATTTTTTCGCGTAGTCGAGCGGCGGTACGCGTTCGACCTCGAGCGCATAGCTCATCGCGGTCGCTTCCTCTGGCGTCAGATCGACCTTCTCCAGGAACGCTGCGATATCAGGATGTCTCTTCGCGAAAGCCGCAGCGTAGCCAATGCGGAAATCGGCGGTGTCCCAGGCCGTCGATGCCGAGGATTTGGTGATCCAGAGTGGGTCGTTGGCACCGACGAGCTTCCACTTGCTGGCATCGTGCGGCGGCTCGGTAAGGCGGACGATCTTGTGCAGGTCAAAAATGAAATGCGGTGCGTAGCAAGCAAAGACCAGCGGCTGGTTCGTCGCGATCGCGATATCCAGCCCCGCCATCGCGACTTCTTCTTCCGACTCGACCAGCGTCAGGTTCTTGGCATAGCCGTAGGTGTTCGCCCGCACCCGCTCGATCCCCGTCGAGGACCATGTCGGCGCGCCGAGCCACATCTCGCCTTTGCCATCACCGTCGGTATCCAGAATCTTGGTCTTTTCCGGATCGCTGAGATCGGCGATCGACCTTAGGCCCTTCTCGGCGGCAGCCGGTGTCGCGCAGATGCCCTGCCATGCAGGCACGCCATGCTTGGCGAGAACCACGACGCCCTTTTCGGTGACGAAGGCCTTGATGACGTTCTCGAGATTGGGTTGCCAGACCTCCGGTTGGATGTCGACAGTGCCGTTCTCCATGCCGTTGAAGGCAAGCAGCGTCCCAAGCTCCTCCACATCGGCATTAAGTCCGAACTCCTTGGCGATGCTAACCTTGAGAATATTCGCCGTCGCCTGCCCGGAAGGCCAGTTCGGCATCGCGATCACGAGATCGGCGGCGAAGACGGCACTGCTCATCGCAAGCGCTGCGGCAAAGACGGATGAGAAGAGCCCTGAACATGCTACGCACTTCGTCATGCCTGCCCCCCAAAACATGCGAGAAAGGATCGTAGAATGCACGTTACATCTTACAGGCGAACATGCATAAAGCGCCTACATCCGTCAAGTCGAGTTGACGTTCACGTTTGGGCCTACCGAAGGCAGCTTTCGTCTGCCCAAGCCTTCGCGCGCGCCGCCATCGTGGCGAGGTGATCGGCGACCGAGAAGCCGGAGATTTTCTTGCGCGGAGCAAGGTCGTGATCGCCATCTTCAAGCCAAAGGACTGATATTGTAGAAGAAAGAGAGTAAGTCGACACCTCTTCGCGCGTTCCGAATTCGTCGCGCGTCCCTTGGCAGATAAGCGCCGGCGTGCGCAGATTTTTAAGGTGCGCCGTGCGCAGCTGTTGTGGCTTGCCGGGTGGGTGAAAGGGGTAGCCGAGGCACAACAATCCAAAGATCGAGCCTTGCTCGTACAGGTCGTCGGCGACCATGCTCGCCACTCGTCCACCCATCGATTTGCCGCCGATAATCAGCGGCCCGGAGTTCGCGAGCGCCTTTACAGCCTCCCTATATTCGGGAATCAGAGTCTCGGCTTTCGGCGGTGGCTTTCGCGCATCGGACGTGCGACGCGCGGCCATGTAGGCGAACTCAAAACGTGCAACGCGAAACCCACTTGCCGCAAGCGCTCCCGCGGCAGCAGTCATTGACTTCGAATCCATCGGCGCGCCGGCACCGTGAGCAAGCAGAATGGTGGCTGAGGGATTGTCCGGGCCGGTGATCAGAAACGTCTCGCTCATTGCGATGTCATAGCGCAATGAGCGAGGCCTCACCATATCGAACGAGCGAGATGATAATCGGTCAATGGAATTTCGGCATGTCGGGAAGCGCCGAGAATTCTTCGCTGATCATTTCGCTCATGGCGACCAGGATCTCTTTGCGGGAGAAGCCAGACCGCTCGAGCTCCTGGATCATTTGGTCGAGGTCCAACTCAAGCTGACCGCGACAGCACGCCACCCGATCGGCAGAAACGAGTAGAATTTCTTCAAGAATCAGCATCGCTTCGCTCCTAATTTACAGAAGCAACCTGCGACCGCGCTAAATGTTCCGACCATGCCCGACAACATTTCCCGCCTGCCAACCGCACGGGATACAGCACCAATACATCGGATATCGACTGAAACTCCGCACAGAAGCCCCGGTGACGGCCGGTCGTTACCCTTAAGCAACTAGACCTGTACACCATCAGAAGACGCCCCTCCCCACGATCAACCGCGGCCTAAACTGCGCTTCCTCGGTGACCGTGGCTCCTCCCGGCAGGTTTACTCATGAAAACCTTTGCGCCGCAAATCAAAAAGCCAACCTCTTAGAGTAGACCAACAATTTGTATTGCAACCATCTGATTTAGAAGATTTAATATATAATCAGATACACATAAAGGACTGAGCAACCGAACAGTCTGAGGGCGCCTGCAATGCAAAGTTCCCGAGCAAGCAGGGATGGGGCAGCCAATCCCACGATCAATGAAGTACATGATCAGATCGAGCGCATCCTCTCCAGTGGCGAGTTTCATGCCCCCGATCGGGGCCGCCGATTTCTTGAGTTCATTGTCGAAGAGACCCTTTCGGGCCGTGCAGACTACCTGAAGGCATACACAATTGCACAAGAGGTATTCGCACGGGACACATCCTTCGACGCTCAAAACGATCCCGTCGTCAGGATCGAAGCCGGCCGGATCCGTAGGGCGCTCGAACGCTACTACCTGGTCGCCGGCCACGCCGACAGCATCGTTGTGACGATACCAAAGGGCGGGTATGTACCATCCTTCGATTACGCCGAAGGCGGCTGCGGACCCGCTGTTCAAGCGGCATCTGATCGTGGCGAGCAATCAGAATTGCAGCCCGCTGCACCGACGCGGACGCCGACGCCTGTCGAGCTAGCCCCCGCCCGCCAGCGGGCTTGGATGTGGCTTGTCGTACCCGCATCTGCGCTGATTATAGGGATTGTCAGCTTCGTTCATCCGCCGCTCCTTCCCTTTGTCACCTCATCGCTGTTGCCCGCAGCTTCTGTTTCAAACGACGGCGCGCAACCCAGGGTCATCGTCGAGCCATTCCAGAATGTTCCAGGCAAGGCTGCCACGGCGGATATCGCCCAAGGCCTGACTGATGAAATCATCGGTCAACTTACGAAGTTCAGGGAGATTCTTGTGATTGCCCCCGGCGCGGAGCCGGGAGCGGAGGCACGAGAGCCTCGGTTCGCACTGCAAGGGAGCGTTCGTATCGAAGGCGACAAAATGCGGCTGATCGTGCGGCTCACCCGACAGGCAGATGGCGCCGTACTCTGGGCAAACAATTATGATGCAGACCTTCGCGACCGCAGCTCGTTGGAAGTGCAAACCGAGGTCGCACAGAGCATTGCGACCACCGTTGCGCAGCCATATGGCATCATTTTCCAGACGAACGCCGCCGAAGCCATCAAGCCTGACAGCGGCGACTGGGAAGCTTATTCATGTGCGCTGTCGTATTATGCGTATCGGGCCGAGCTCGATCCGCAAAAGCATGCTGCGGTGAGAGACTGCCTGGAGAGGGCAACCAAGCGACTTCCGACCTATTCCAGCTATTGGGCTCTGCTCTCGCTGACCTATCTCGATGAAGTGCGCTTCCACTACAAAGTCAAAGCCGAGTCGCCGCACCCGCTGGCGCAGGCGGTCGATGCTGCCAAGCGAGCCGTGGATCTTGACCCACAAAACGCGCGCGCATTGCAGGCCCTGATGCTGGCAAGCTTCTTTAGCAACGATGTCGATACCGCATTGCGCGCGGGGTCTGCAGCCTATGCCATCAACCCGAACGACACCGAAGTCGCAGGCGAGTATGGCTTCCGGCTCGCAATGTCCGGGAAATGGGATACGGGCTGTGAACTGATGTCCAGTGCCATCAGCAGAAATCCCGGCCCGAGAGGATATTACGAGGTCGGCCTGGCCCTATGCGCCTATATCAGGGGAGACAATCAGGCAGCTGAACTTTGGGCCCGCATGGCCGATTTGAAACACAACCCAATGCATCATCTTGTTCTGCTAGCCGTACTCGGCGCATCAGGCAAACTTGATGAAGCACGGCGCGAGCGGGACTGGCTCCAGACGAATGATCCGGTGCTTCTCGGTAACATTCGCAAGGAAGTGGCGCTGCGTCTTCATCGTCCGCAAGACCAGGAGCGCTTCCTCGACGGCCTGCGCGCCTCCGGCATCGCAATCCCTCCTGCCGATGGCATGATCGGCAGCCAATAGGTCGCGACGTAGCATACCGTATGCTACCCCATCCGACGTGTATTTTACTGCCTTAACGTCCGTACTCACCTTATCCTTTGGAAAACCTTGGAGGACATGGCGATGACTGCAAGCGAGACCCCTCAGTCGATGACCAGTGCCGAAGATTTGCGCAAGCGTGCGCTTGAACTTCAGCTCGCGGAGATGGAACGCGACCAGAAGATAAAGGACCGTGAGGCGACGAAACATGCGGAATTCGTCGAGGATTTTTTCCAGAAGCATATCGGCGACACCGAACGCGCGGTCATCAAGCGCTTGGTGATGAAGGCGGCCGCGGACGGAAAATACGAAGCAATGATCTACAGCTTCCCGTCCAGCCTCTGCACGGACAGCGGCCGAGGCATCAACAACAACCTGCCGGGCTGGCAAAATAGCCTGCAAGGCAAGGCAAAAGAAATCTACGAGCTCTTTGAAACGGTCGCAAAGCCCCAGGGTTACGGCTTGAAGGCGGCGATCATCAATTTCCCCGGTGGCATTCCCGGCGACGTCGGCTTTTTCCTGACCTGGGAACCGCCCGTCGACTAGCGAGCCAGTGAGTGTAGTTACCGTTGCACCGATTGCGAGGATCGCAATGTCGGCGCTGGACTTCCCGGTTGCCTCATATTGAGCGAAACAGGCACGAGAAAAGCCGCGCGTTTCCGCGCGGCTCCTTCTGCCCCCCACTTTAAACTCCCCGATCTCAATCGCGCACGATCGTCCAGTTGTCGTCAGGATTGAACTCCTTGATCGCTGCTGCGCGCTCCTCCGTCTGCGGTCCCAGGTCCCGCTGATAGACGATATTGGCACCGTTGACGATGAAGGTCTGAACCCCAGTCACGCGATACTTGACCGGCCAGGCGATCAGCGCGAAACCACCCGTCATGTTGCCATTGACAATGTAGCTCTGTTTTCCGCCGATCACGTTCGGGCCCTGAGCCGTCAGGATGCGATAGCGGTAGCCATAGTAGCCTTCGCCACGCTTCGCCTTGCTGAAGGCGGCCGTTTCGACCAACGGTCCGGCCGGGCTCTCTTCATCGAAGGCACCAGGCTCCCAATAGAGGCCGTCGCGCTTGCCTGGGGTGCTGATCAGCTTCTGTGCGAATTCGAAGAGACCGTCCTCGTCCTCGTCGATTTGCGCGTAGGCGTATTGGGCATTCACATAGTCATGCATCGTTTGGATCGTCGAGAGTTCGTTCTGGCCGACGCGCCGATTGACGATCTCCTGCAGGCCGACTTCAGTGTCGAAAGCCCATTTGCCGTCCTTGCTCTTCGAGAGGGGAAAGGGCAGCGGCCACAGGACGTCACCAATCAGAACCACCTTGCGATCGCCGATATCCTGCAACTGCAATTGCCGTGCAGCACCCTCACGGATCGTTCCGTAGCTTATCATCGCCTCGTTGCTGGATCGCAGCTTGGCCGCGTCCAGGCCGAGAAGGCCAGCCAAGCCATCGATATCATTGGCACTCAACACGGTCTTGAGCCGTTGAAGCGCCGCCGATGGATCATCGAAAGACGGTGGCGTACCAGCCTCGAACTCCTGAAGATCCGTCTGGGTCTGCGACATGGATGGGGCCGCCCACGCCAGGGAGAGAGCCGTTCCGAGCAACAGCGGGATCAATTTCAACTGTGGTCTCATAGTTTATCTCCGGAAATCTGAATAGCGGGACACCCTATCGCCGGCCGCCGCCACCGCGACCGCCGCCCCCACGACCGCCACCGCCGCGGCCGCCGCCGCCGTGCGGCATCGGGCGCGAGCGTTGGGCAGAGGGACGTGGGCCACCGCGCTGCCCGCCTCCCATGCTCTGTCCGCCTCGCTTGGAAGCCACCGCCTCACGCCGGCCGGACTGCACGTTGCCAAGGGCGTTGGGTTGGCGCGAACGATTGTCGGGTCGTGCCGCCATCTTCGGGGCGCTTGGCCTATTCTTGGCTGCCGGCTTTGATGGACGGTTGGCTGCGTTGCCCGGTCGGTTGGCTGCATTCCCCGGACGGGCATCCGGGCGATTGGCGACGTTACCTGGGCGGGCATCCGGGCGCGATGCCCCCGGCCGGTTCGCGGCAATGTTCCCCGCTCTCGGATTTCCCTTCAGGCCCTCCGTCGTATTCTTGCGGATATCGTCGGCGCGGGCGCTGACATTTCTGCTTCCCTGGCCGCGGTTTGCCTGTCGGTCGCTGACCTTGTTCTTGAGCTGGTTGCGATTATCGGACTGCAGGCTGGATTTGATCGCCGAGCGATCGATGTTGGCGAACTGATCCCTGTCGATATTCAGCTTGCTGCGATCCACTTTTGTCCAATCGATGTCGTTCCAGTTGACCTTGCCGTTGAAATTCCGGTCGTTGAAGCAGTTGTTGCAGTCGACATCGAGGTCGCCGCCCCAGTTGCCGCCCCAGACGCCCCAATCGTCCCAATTGACGATTGCCGCCCAGGCGACGCCCGTCACTGCGGCCGCGAAGAATCCGGCGCCCGGGTAATAGTAGTTGTCGTAATAATTGGGATAATAGGATATCGGTTCGGCCGCATAGCCCGGTTCGTACAGCATTTCAGGCGGGTACTGCGGGATATAGACCTTCTCCGGATCGGTCGGTCGAATGACGACATTCTCGTTCTCGGTCACCACGGTGATCTTGTCGTCGGTCTTGATGACATTCTTCGCCACCGCTTCGTCGCGAAGCTGCTGGATGGCGATCAGCACATCTTTTTGCTGGTTGGTTAGCGCGTCGCCAAGCGATTGAGTCCAATCGAGATCCTCGCTCATCATCTTGACGATGTCAGGATAATTCAGAAGCGATATGACGCTCCCATCCCAGTCGTCCTTCGGCTTGAGATTGGCATCTTTTTTCTTCGCCTCCAGGAAGCGCTGAGCCTCGATGATCTGCAGCGGAAACAGCGATGCTGCAGAGATCGCGGCGACGAGCTCATCCGGATAAAGCGCGATGCGGGCGACAAGCACTTCCATCTCGTCCTCGGAGAGGAGATCCGGTTCAGGCTCGGTGGGCGCCGCCGTCTCTGCCGACGCAGGCTTTGGTGTGGGGGTCGTGGTCTGTGAATATGCCGGTGGTCCCGGATGCATGGAAAAGATTGCCAGGGCAGAAAGCCCCGCCAGCAATCTGAGGGATCCTGCTTTCATCATGCGCCGACCTCCTTACAAAAAAATGGTTCGGATGAATCTCACTGCGGCCTGGGTTTTGCTTCGCCCGACCGCCTGAGCATGACGACTTTCGATTGGGAAAGAGCATCGCCGATTTCAGCGATGAGCGCATCGACAAGGCTCGCATACTCCTGCCGTCGGCTCTCTCTAACACTCTCCGGCAGACGCTCCACATGCGCCAAAGCTTCGGCGGCGGAAGCGAGGTCTTCACACATCGTGCGGAACGTTTCGTTCATCTCGAAAAGATGCCGTACCCTCGCGGCCTGCGCAGGAAACTGCGCCTCGGCGATCCCTAAGGCAGACAAGTGTGTCGAATTGCTTTCTCCCGACGTCATGCCGCCCCCCGCTGTCATACTCGCGTCAAGCAGATTGAAGTATTGTATTACAGCTACTTAGGATGGAGACGTAAAATACGCGAACTTACGCGTGACGGCTCGTGATGGACCGGACCTACGTCAGTGATAGCCCGCGTCTCGACATTCTGAGTGCCAAAGTCGCAATATCCGCAGAACCTCCGCAACCGCCGGCAAGTCGGTCGGAACACTCTTCAATCCCGATGAAGATGAATTCCCCTGCAATTTGACACCCGAGGCCAACGAAACACGCTGCCACGAACCGCCGCGCCTGATCACTGAAATCCGGACTGCCTGCCGAGCCACACGACGCTCGATAGATATTACGTGATGCTACGGGCGTTCGCGACCGGGCCGGTCTACTATTTCCATCTTGAATACGACCGGACGGTTCGGTGAACGGCCGAAAAGGAGTGACCGTGTTTCTCGATTATTTTGCACTCGGCGTGTTGGTGTTCGTCGTGGTCACGCTGTTCTACGCGGTGATCGCAATCCACGACATCCCGCACCTGATCGCCAAGGCCAGAAACCATCCGCACCAGGACGCCATCCATGTTGCCGGATGGGTGAGCCTGTTTACGCTGCACGTCATCTGGCCCTTCCTGTTCATCTGGGCCACCATTTATCGCGAGGATCGCGGCTGGGGCATCCGGGCAGACGGCAAGCTGTCGGCCGAGGCCGAAGCCAATGCCGAAATCGCCCGCCTCCACGCACGGCTCGCGGAACTCGAGGCGCCCACGGTAGAGAAGGAGAAAGTCTGATGGAATTACTCCTGATGCTGACCTATGCGGCATTTTGCTTCGCGATCTTCAAGCTGTTCAGGATTCCGGTGAACCAGTGGTCGCTTGCGACGGCTGTTCTTGGCGGCATATTCATCATCGCTGGGCTGGTGCTGCTCATGAGCTACAACCATCCCTACTCCAGCGATGGGCGTATTTACTTTACCTCGGCTCCAGTCATCCCCGTCGTGGGAGGTCAGGTCATAGAGGTGCCGGTCACGCCGAACGCCCCGCTGAAAAAGGGCGATGTTCTCTTCAGGATCGATCCCCGCCCCTATCAGTATACGGTCGATCAGAAAACGGCGTCTCTTGCGGAAGCCAAGCAGACCGTCCTCCAGCTGAAGGCTGCTCTCGACGCCGCCAATTCGGCCGTAACCGGTGCGGAAGCGTCAAGGGATCGCTCGCTGCAAGCCTTCGAGAAGTTCCAAGCATCGAATGAAAATGCAAAATCTAGCGGCAGAGGCGCCGTCTACTCGGAACTCGAAGTCGAGAACCGGCGCGGGATCTACCTGACTGCTGAGGCCGCCGTCGACACGGCCCTTGCTCAGGCAGCACAAGCAAAGCTCGCCTATGAGTCCGAGATCAACGGTACGAATCCCACGGTCGCGCGGCTGGAGGCCGAGTTGGCAAACGCGCAGTACGAGCTCGACCAGACAACGGTGCGCGCGCCGAGCGACGGATACGTGACGCAGGTTTTCCTACGTCCCGGCATGATGGCGAATCCCCTGCCTTTGCGACCGGTGATGGTCTTCATCAACAGCGAGGACCGGATGCTGGCTGCCGCCTTCATTCAGAACTCGCTCCAGCGCGTGCGGGTCGGCGACGAGGCCGAAGTCGCGTTCAAAGCCGTGCCCGGCAAGATCTTCAAGGCGCGCGTCGAGGAAGTCATCGACGTCATGGCGCAAGGCCAATTACAGCCGGGCGGCGCCCTGATCGATCCGCAGTCGCCCGAACGAAGATCGCCGGGGCAGACGCTGGCACGTATCGAAATTCTGGAGAGCACCGACGAATACCAACTGCCCGGCGGTGTGGTCGCTGAGGTAGCAGTCTACACACACTACTTTCACCACGTCGCTCTCCTGCGGAAGGTCCTGCTGCGTATGAGCAGTTGGATGAACTACGTCTTCCTCGAACACTGAAACGCATCAGCAATTTTCCGGCCGCTGCTTGGGTTCGGCGGCCGGACAAGCTTGGAGATCAACCACGAGAGAGCAAAGGGAGCCCGAGGTGATAGGCAGCCTACCAGTGTTGCGGGGCCTGGCCGGTTTCAAAAAGGACTGGCTTCGTAGCGATATCCCTGCCGGGTTATCGATCGCCGCTGTGGGTTTGCCGAGCGCCATCGCCTATCCGGCGATTGCTGGCCTGCCGCCGGAAACCGGCATCTATGCCAGCATCGTCGCTCCGATCGCCTATGCAATCTTCGGCCCGTCCCGCCTCCTGATCGTCGGCCCGGATGCCGCCACGATGACGGTGCTTGCGGCCGCGATGGCCGCCATCATTGCAGCCGATCCGGCTGCGGCCAACATCGACCGCGTTGCCATCGCATCGGCGCTCGCTCTTGGCGTCGGCGTGTTCTGCATCTTGGCAAAACTGCTGCGGCTTGGCGTCCTCGCGAGTTTCCTGTCACGTCCAATCCTGGTCGGCTTCTTTGCCGGGGTGTCGCTGTCTATCCTCGTCGGGCAGATCAGCCGCTTCACGGGTGTAAAGATCGAATCCGACGGTCTCCTTGCGCCTGTCGTCGAGATTCTCCGCAAGGCCGCCTTGATCCACTGGCCGTCACTTCTATTCGGCCTCTCAATGTTCGCGCTGCTTTGGATTGTGAAGGCTTTCAACCTCAAGATCCCGGGTCCAGTTCTCGTGGTTGTTATTTCCGTCGTTCTCTCGGCGCTCTTCGACTTCCGCGGACACGGCATGGCCGTCGTGGGCGATATCCCAAGCGGCTTCCCGAGCTTTTCCCTGCCGGCAGTCCATCAGATGCCGCTTGATCAGCTCGTGCTTGGTTCGGCTGTGATCTTCCTGGTGAGCTTCGGCGCCGGCATCGTAACCGCGCGAAGCTTTGGATCGCGCACCGGTGAAGATGTCGATGCGAACCAGGAACTGATCGGCCTCGGCGCAGCCAACATTGCACCCGGCCTGTTCGGTTCATTTCCCATCAGCATGTCGGACTCGAGAACCGCCATAAATCTGTCGACGGGCGGCGTCTCCCAGCTGGCGGGACTGGTCTCCGCCGCCACTCTGGTTGCAGCTCTTGTATTCCTCCACAGCGCCCTGCGGATCCTGCCGATCCCCGCACTCGCTGCCATCCTTGCAACCGCGGCCATCAGTCTTATCGACGTTCAGGAACTCAAGAAGATCTGGCGCATCAGCCGCATGGAGTTCGTCTTTGCGCTTATCGCCATGTGGGGCGCAATCAGCTTCGGCGTCCTCAACGGCGTGGTCGTTGCCGTTGCCGCTACGTTCGTCTACCTCCTGCACAAGACGATGTTTCCGCGTGACGGCCTCCTTGGCCACATTGAAGGTCGGCACGGTTTCTTCGACCTCGCCCGTTTCCCGGAAGCTCGCCCTGTCGAAGGGGCTGCCGTCTTCGCGATCCAGGGCAATATCCTGTTCTACAACGCCGACTATGTCCGCATGCGGCTCACAGCGGTCGCCCGAGAGCTCGCCCCCGGAACCAAGTGCTTCGTTCTCGACGCCAGCGCCATCACGCACGTGGACAGCACCGGCGCCGTCGCACTCGATGCCGTGGCCGACGCCTTGGCGAAACGGGATATCGTCTTTGCCATCGCCGATCTTAGCCAGGAAAGCCGCGGCATTCTTGAGCGTGCCGGGGTCATCAAGAAGATCGGCATCCACAATCTTTTCAATGGTCGGGAAGAGGCGTTGCGCGCGCTGATAGGCAATTCCGCAGAACAGTGAAAGCGCACAGCAACATAAAACAATGGAGGGAACGATGGACGAAGCATACGATCCGAAACAAGAGGCTCAAACGGAACGCAAGGGCAAGCAAAAGAAGGCCAAGTCCTGGGACTACAACAAGGAGATCAAGCGCCTGCAAATCGAACTGGCGCATCTGCAGGCATGGGTAAAGAAATCGGGCGCACGGATTGTTATCATCTTCGAAGGCCGTGATGCCGCCGGCAAAGGCGGCATGATCAAGAGGATAACGGAGAAAGTCAGTCCCCGCGTGTTCCGCGTCGTCGCTTTGCCCGCTCCCACCGATCGCGAGAAATCCCAGATCTACATGCAGCGCTATATTGCGCACTTGCCGGCAGCCGGCGAGGTCGTGATCTTCGACCGCAGTTGGTACAACCGGGCGGGGGTCGACCGCGTCATGGGTTTTGCCAGCGAGAAGAAGGCGCAGCGTTTCCTTGAACTGGCGCCCCGCTTCGAGGCGGCCATTGTCGAAAGCGGCGTCATTCTGTTGAAGTATTTCCTGACCGTCAGCGAGGAAGAACAGGAACGGCGCTTCAAGCGCCGCATCGACGATCCGGTCAGGCAGTGGAAACTCAGCCCAATGGACGTCGAGTCCTATCAGCGCTGGTGGGACTATACGCGGGCCTATGACGAGATGCTGCGGATGACGGACAGCAACCACGCGCCGTGGTGGATCGTACCGTCCGACGACAAGGAGCGCGCCCGGATAAACTGCATCTCGCACATCCTGCGGTCGATCCCCTACGAGCGCGTGAAATTCGAGGCACCGGATCTCGGAAAACGGCAGAAGCGGCCATCGAATTACGTTGAGGATCAGGGCTTCAGAAACGTCGTGCCGGAAACGACACGATGAAGCACCATCCGTTCTGGCACCCCTTATGGAAACCCGCGGCATAGGCATACGGCGATGGAGCAACCAACGAGCGGGACAGCGGCGCAAGCTGGTCCCGCGCAGATCTCCGTAGAAGCACGGGTCAGTGACCTGGTGCGGATCGGCATCATTGGGCTGTTCGCCTATTGGAGCCTGCAACTGGTTGCGCCATTCGCGCTGATCATCATCTGGTCCGCAATCCTTGCCGTGGCCCTCTTCCCAATGTTCGACGCCTTGTCCAGGCTGCTGGGAGATCGGCCAGCGCTTTCGGCAACCGTTATTGTCATCGCATGCCTTGTGCTCATCATTGCACCATTGGCGCTTGTCGCAGTCAATTTTGCCGATGCAGTCCAGGCCCTCGTCAGTCAGTTGAAGACCGACAATTTCACGCTGCCCGCCGCGCCGGAAGCGATACGTGGCTGGCCGGTGGTTGGCGAGCGCCTCTATGCCGGCTGGAACCAGGTCGCAAGCAATCTCGCTGCTACGATCATGAAATTCCAGGCACCTCTTCGCGAAATCATGGGCGTCGTTCTCGCCAAGCTGGCTTCGATCGGAGGCGGGGTGTTGAGCTTCGTTGCTTCCATCATTCTCTCCGGCATCTTCCTCACCATGTCTCCTCGCCTCGCGGCAACTATCCAGGTATTGGCAAGCCGCATCGGCGGAGAGAGGGGTGTCGGTTTTGCGCGGCTGGCCGGGTCAACGGTTCGCAACGTCTCGCGCGGCGTCATCGGCGTGGCCCTCCTTCAGACGCTGCTCTGCGGCCTGTGTTTCGCCTTTTTCGACATTCCGGCACGCGGCGCCTTGACCTTTCTCGTGTTCATGCTTTGCCTGATGCAGCTCGGCCCGGGCCTCGTTCTGGTGCCGGCCGTCGTCTGGGCATGGTTCTCCTGGCCGACATCGTTGGCATTCGCCTTTACGGTCGTAGCGATCCCGATCACGGTCGTGGACAATGTCTTGAAGCCGATCTTGATGTCCCGAGGGCTATCGACCCCGATGCCGGTGATCCTCATCGGCGTCATCGGCGGAACCCTTTCGCATGGCTTGCTCGGCCTGTTTCTGGGGCCCATTGTCCTCAGCGTGTTCTACGAACTGCTGCGAGCCTGGGCGTGGCCCTCCGCACCTGCCGAACAAACGGCAGCGACCCTACCGCTCGACGACAGGGACAAAAGCATCGAGGGCGCCGCGCCGGGCTGATTCTGGAGAGGATTTCGTCACGCATTTCGTCTCAGGCGCCGTTGCGCAATGTCAGGAACGCATCTGCTTCCCGCCCTGCGTGCCACAGTACAACACTCCTGGATGTCGCGGCAAAGCCGCTCATGCTCGAGGATCCGCCCCTCGATCGGACTTACCGCGCGGAAGCGTTCAAGCGCACAGACGGTTAGATCATAGGATTCGAAAAGCTCGCCAAATGTGTCGCTTGCTGAGAAAGCAGGGAAGTGACGAATCTCGGGAGCCTTCAGCATCAGCCTCTTACGCCCGCGCTCTCGACTCATCGATTGCCTCCGGCCTCCAATCGTATTTTAGAATTTGCAGTGCGTACTCGCTGAAATGTTGGATCGTTCCGTTTGAGGAATTCAACCGCTGCGATGGAGCAGGCATTTGATGGAAACGAGCAGGACCCATATCGCGGATGTCATTGATCCGGGCGACGCTCTCGGCGAAGTCCTGTTCGGACTGATCATGGCGCTGACATTCACGGTCGGCTCGCGGCTCATCTTCACCGAAGAAGGCCTTGACGTTCGAGAGCTGATCGTCGCGACGATCGGATGCAATGTCGCGTGGGGCATCATCGATGCAGTGCTGTTCGTCCTGGGAGCGGTTTTCTACAAGAGCCGGCGCGTGCGCCTCTTCAGGCAGATCAAGGCGGCCAAGAGCGAGCGAGAGGCGATATCCGCGCTTCGGAAGGAATTTCCCATCGACGACGAACCACTTGTTTCCACAGCCGCAGATGAAGAGGTGCTCTACCAAGCCATGCTGGGACTCGCGCGGCGCGGAAGCCCTGCCAAGCTTCGCCTATCGAGAGACGACTTTCTCGCCGCCTTCATTGTTTTTCTCCTGGTATCGGCGACATCGCTACCCGCGGTCATTCCTTTCTTCATGATCGGCAATGCTGACCTTGCCCTGAGAACGAGCAATTTTCTGCTGATTGCCCTGCTCTTCCTGACAGGCTGTGCCTGGGCGCGCTTTTCTGACGCGAAACCGCTCAATGCAGGTATAACGATGACCTGCCTTGGCCTCGTGCTGGTCGGCATTGCAATCGCTCTCGGGGGCTGAGTATGGAGCATCCCATCAAGCCATCGCCCGCGACGAGAACCACAAAGGCAGCGGATTGGGCATTTCCCCTGCGGTTGCATCTCAGCGTCATCATTGTCGGGTTGCTTGCCTGCACGGCACTACCGCTGGTTTGGATGGCATATAGCCAAGGCAAGGTGACCGCCCTTTCCGCCGGCGAAGCGCAAATGCGTCAGCTCGGGTTGCGTACCATCGAGGACTACCGCAATGTCTTTACAAGTGGATATGCCGCGATCGAGACGACCTCTGCCGTTCCGCAAATGCTTACGCCGCCTCCCCAGGACTTACCGGCGAAGCAGAAGCTTCTGCTGCACGCGTTGAAGTCATCGTTCCGTATAGACGGAGTCTATGCCGGTTATGCGGACGGGACGTACATGCAAGCGACCAACATTGCGGCAAATCCGACCTGGCGCGACGCCCTGGATGCGCCAGCCGGCGCCGCGTTCGCCGTTCGCACAATCACCAAGGTCATCGGCATTCCGGTGACGACATGGACGTTCTTCGACAAGGACGCTCGTCCCCTCGCTCGCCGTGCCGACCGCGACGATGTCTTCGACCCGCGCTCCCGCCCCTGGTACCGCGCCGCGCTCTCGGAGGGACGGGCAACGTCGGTCGGCCCCTACATTTCGGCTGCAACTAACTACCTCACCTTGACATTTGCCACGCCTGCGGGCGGGGAGGGCCAAGTCGTTGTCGGCGCCGACGTGATGCTGTTGACCTTGGGGGAGGTTCTCGATGTCGGCACGATCTCGAAACAGGCGCATGGCTATGTCTTCGACAACACTGGTCGCCTGATCGTCCATTCCGATCCCGCATTCATGGCGAAGCTGCGCGATAACATTCGTCGCGGGAGAGTGCTATCCGCCGCAGATATCGCGGAAGCGGACCCAGCCATCCCGGCCGTCACGAACCTGGCGCAAGGCCGCGAGTTGCCGGATGGCGATGTCGCGCGCTTTCCGGTGGATGGCCGCGAATATCTAGCCCAGAGCTTCCATGCGGAAGTAGCCGGTATGCTGAACGACTACACTGTGGTCATCGCAGCACCGCTCGACGACCTCGTCGGGCCGGTCGAGCGAACGCTGAGGCGTAACCTTGTTGCCGCGGCCGCCTTCCTGGCCGCCGGCGCAATAGCCGCGATCATTATCTCCCGATTGATCAGCCGGTCGCTCTATGCATTGGCCGACGAGGCAAGACAATTGGGCAATCTGGAATTCCGACAGAGCCGCGTGTCGCACTCCTGGATATTCGAGGTCAACGCGCTCGGGAAAGCGCTCGGCTCCGCCCGCGATACGATCCGAACGTTCTCGCTCTATGTACCGCGCGAACTGGTCCGCAGGATTGTCATCGCCGGTCAATCGGCCATCGGTTCCGCCTCGCGGCAGGAGATCACCGTCCTCTTCACCGACATCCGCGAGTTCACGACGATCTCCGAGCGACATTCGCCCGAAGATGTCGTCGCCCTGCTTTCCACCTATTTCGAAGCCCTCAATTTGATTGTGGAACGCCATGGCGGCACTATCGTCCAATATATCGGCGACTCTGTTTTCGCGATGTGGAACGCACCCGTTCGCGACGAGCGGCATGTCGAAAACGCCTGCCGCTGTGCCTTGTCAATGAAAGCAGCGATCGACGCGATGAACGCTTCCAATCGCGCCGCCGATCGCCCCGAACTTGTCACCCGCTTCGGCCTGCATACCGGCCAGGCTGTTGTCGGCAGTGTCGGGGCTGAGACCCGTCGGCAATACACCGCCATCGGCGACACGGTAAACATCGCCTCGCGGCTGGAAGGTCTGAACCGGGACTATGGAACCTCGATCCTTGTCAGCAGTTCGATCCGCGATGCGGTTGAGGAGAGTTTCAGTTTCATGCCGATCGGAACGGTCAGCGTCAGAGGCCGAACAGGGCAGACAGAGCTCT
>NZ_LOKZ01000006.1 GCF_002211365.1 Rhizobium sp. R711
AATGGGCCGACCAACTCGGAATGCCCAGGCTCGCATAACCTCAATCCCTCGAACCGCCCGGTGCGGACCCGCATGCCGGGTGGTGTGGCAGGGGAGCGATCAAATAAGATCGCCCCCTATGCCGATTGCTTAAATGTCGCTTGCGGCGTTCGACCAGAGATCGGCGGCCTGGGCGGCAGTCATGCGCCGGACCTCCGCCTCGTGGCGACGGTTGGCGAAGAGTTCGCTCGCCATGATCTGGTCGGCGAGGTCTGCCGGCAGCGATAGGATCACGCGGGCGTCGCCGCCGTGGATGCCGCCGAGTTCGCTGCGCTTTCCGCTGACCATCCCGCCGGCCACCGTGTTGTTGGTGTCGGGGTCGATCAGGATGAACGAGCCGGATGCACGGTTCTGCTCGTAAGGGTCGAAGATCGCCTGTTCGTCGAAGGCGAGGCGCACCTTGCCGATCGCATTCATGTAGAGCGTATCGACAGAAGCCCAGGCACCCGTCTTGAGCTCAAGCTGCGCCACCGGCTGCACCTGCACACGCTGGCGGCGGCTGCCGCTCTTCAGCCAGTAGCGCTTGCCGGCTTCGATGCCTTCCGGCTGCAGCGCGACGATCTGGGCGTCGAAAGCAAGGCCAACCTGCGGCTGACTGTCGATCGAAACGATCATGTCGCCGCGCGCGACGTCCACTTGCCGGTCGAGAACCAGCGTGATCGCGTCACCGGCAACGGCGGCGTTACGCACCAGATCAAAGGTGACGATCTTGGAGACGTTAGCGACCATGCCCGACGGCAGGATCATGACGCTGTCACCCGGCTTGACAGAGCCGCCGGCGACGGTGCCCTGGTAGCCGCGGAAGCTTTCGCCGGGGCGCGACACGCGCTGCACCGAGAAACGGAAGCCGGTCGCCTGCGAGGAGCGGACGGTGGCAAGCTCAAGTGTCTCGACCAGCGTCGGGCCGGCATACCACGGCATCGACGCTTCGCCGGAATAGACGACGTTCTCGCCCTTCAGGGCCGACATCGGGATCGCGGTGATCTGCTTGACGCCGAGCGACAGCGCGAATTCGCGGAACTCGTGCGTGATCTTCTCGAAGCCGGAACGGTCATAGTTCGTCAGATCGATCTTGTTGACGGCAAGCACGAACTGCTTGATGCCGAGCAGCGAGGCGATCGTCGCGTGGCGACGCGTCTGCTCCAGAATGCCGGCGCGAGCGTCGACCAGCAGCACCGCGAGATCGGCGGTGGATGCGCCGGTCGCCATGTTGCGGGTGTACTGCTCGTGGCCGGGCGTGTCGGCAACGATGAAGGAGCGCTTGTCGGTCGAGAAGTAGCGATAGGCGACATCGATGGTGATGCCCTGTTCGCGCTCAGCCTGCAGGCCGTCGAGCAGCAGTGCGAAATCGGGCAGGCCGAGATCGTTCTGCTTGCCGGTGGAATCGCGTTGAAGCGTGGCGGCCTGGTCTTCCTTGACGGCCTTGGTATCCCAGAGCAGGCGGCCGATCAGGGTGGACTTGCCATCATCGACGCTGCCGCAGGTGATGAGGCGCAGCGGTCGCGAGTCGCGCGTTGCCGTCGCAGTTTCTGCGGCGGGCACGACAAGGGCGTGTGCGGCGGTTACGGCTGCGGTCATCTCAGAAATATCCTTCACGCTTCTTTTTCTCCATGGAGCCGGACTGGTCGCGGTCGATGGCGCGGCCCTGGCGTTCGGAGACAGTGGCAATTTCGAGTTCGGCGATCACATCTTCGAGCGTCGTCGCTTTCGATGGGATGGCGCCCGTCAGCGGAAAGTCGCCAAGGGTGCGGAAACGGATCATGCCTTCCTGGCGCACTTCGCCGGGAAGCAGTTCCAGCCGAGGATCCTCGGCAAGGATCATCATGCCGTCGCGCTCAACATAGGGGCGCTTCTTGGCGTAGTAGAGCGGTACCAGCGGAATATCTTCGGCCTGGATGTAGCGCCAGATGTCGACTTCGGTCCAGTTCGAGAGCGGGAAGACACGAACGCTTTCGCCCTTGCGGATCTGGCCGTTGTAGATGTTCCAGAGTTCCGGGCGCTGATTGCGCGGATCCCAGCGATGGTCGGGCGTGCGGAAGGAATAGATGCGCTCCTTGGCGCGGCTGGCCTCCTCGTCGCGTCGCGCACCGCCGAAGGCGGCATCGAACTGGCCGGCATCGAGCGCCTGGCGCAGGCCTTCAGTCTTCATGATGTCGGTGAAGGCTGCCGAGCCATGGGTGAACGGTGTCACGTTTTCAGCCGCACCGCGCGGATTGATATGCTCGATCAGGTCGAGGTCATATTTCTTCGCGGTTTCATCGCGGAAGGCGATCATCTCGCGGAATTTCCAGCCGGTGTTGACATGCAGCAGCGGGAAGGGGACGCGACCGGGATAGAACGCCTTGCGCGCCAGATGCAGCAGGACCGACGAGTCCTTGCCGATCGAGTAGAGCATGACGGGGCGTTCGAATTCAGCGGCGACCTCACGGAAAATGTGGATCGCTTCGTTTTCGAGCGCCTTCAAATGCGGGTCGAGCGGCGGCTTCGTGCTCCGGGGATTGTTGAGTTCCGTATCCGGACGGCTATCGGGCATTTCTAACTCCAGACTTCGATCATTCCAGGAAGGGAGGCCTCCGGAACAAGGTGCATTTCCGACTTCGAGGAGCGCAGGAGGAAGCCGCGCTCCGATCCCGAAATCGACGGGTTACTGTTGTGCGGGAATCGCCGAGGCCTCTTCAGCAACGTGCAGACCGCATTCGCGCTTCTCGTCCTGTTCCCACCACCAGCGGCCGGCACGTTCCGGCTCGCCGGGTTTGATCGCCCGGGTGCAGGGTTCGCAACCGATCGAGGGGTAGCCACGGGCATGCAGTGGATTGACCGGCACGCCATTGTCGGCGACGTAGGCCTTGATGACGTCGATGTCCCGATCGGCCAGCGGGTTGACCTTCAAAAGGTGGCGCTCGGCGTCATACTCGGCAAACGGCGTCTCCGCGCGGTTGGCCGATTGGCCGCGGCGCAGACCGGTGATCCAGATGGTTGCCCCATCGAGTGCGCGCGCAAGCGGCTTCAGCTTGCGCACGCCACAACAGGCATGCCTGGCTTCCACACTCTCGTAGAAACCGTTGAGGCCGTATTTTGCGGCATAGGCGTCGATGTCGGCCTGTTCCGGTTCGTAGCGGCTGATGCGGATGTCGTACTGCTTCTCGGTCTCGTCGATCAGGGCGAGCGTTTCCGGAAACAGTCGTCCGGTCTGCAGTGTCACCACGTCGATCGGCAGGCGGTGGTTGCCGATTTCGGCGGTGATGACCTGGTCCTCGATGCCGAGAGAGGTGGTGAAGACGACGCGGCCGCCGAGACCGGCGACGAGCGACAGACGCCCTGCAAGGTCAAGGCCTGCGAGTTTCGCGTTCAGCGTTTCCGCCTCAGCGTTTGGATTGGCAGCAACAGTCATGGGGATCCTGTCCTTGATGTTGGCCGGAGTATCGCAGGTCAGGCTTGGATCGGACAGAAAAACGCATTTCGAAAGCAGGCGCGATAGGAGCAAATATCTCTCCTCGGCCGCTGCAATGCGGAAAAGCAGCCGCACCGGCGATGTTTTGCCGACGGTTAGCCCAATTCTCTATTGATTTAGTAGAGTAACACGTTGCCTGTCAATCGGAAATGTGAATTGATGACATCAGGGCGCATTTTGGCGTAAATTTAGGGTATTGGCTGAGGTGGAAAAACAAGGCCAAAAAACCTTGTCTCTCAAGGGTTTCGCAGGTTTGTTCAAATTCCGTTCATGCTGCGCATGCCATAGAGGCAGGATCGAGCTTGCTGCGGGTTGGTGATTCCGCCCGCCATGTGTGTGTCGACGGTTAAAAATGATTACGCAGAAAGCAAAATATGCGCTGAGAGCGCTGACGGTATTGGCTGAAGCCGAGGACGGCGAACCTGTGATGATCTCCGACATCGCGGCGCAGCAGAAGATACCGAAAAAGTTCCTCGAACAGATCCTGCTCGACCTGAAGCACCAGGGCATCGTCGTCAGTCGTCGCGGCAAGACGGGCGGTTATCTCCTGCTCAAGCCGGCCGACACGATCACTTTCGGCGAAGTGCTGCGTATCATCGACGGCCCGATCGCGCCGCTTCCCTGCCTCTCGATCACCGCCTATAGAAAATGCGATGACTGCGACGGCGAGCAGAACTGCGAGATCCGTCATGTCTTCGCCAAGGTGGCCGATGCCACCCGCAAGGTGTTGTTCTCTACCACGATCGCCGATGCCGTTGCTCCCGCGAAGGGCGCGCAGGTTACTCGCCTGTTGGCCTAGGGAGCGACCTCCTCGACAGAGCCATGGTGTTCCGCCACCGGTGTTGCGCGAATTGCGGACGCCGTGGCGCTCACGAAAGCCGTCCTCAGCAATGTCGCCCGTCACCGGAGTCGGCTTTATCTGATGGCGATCAGTAGTCCTACCGATCGCTCACTTCCCAGCGCGGATTGATCCACGGCTCCTGGTTGGCGCGCGGCAGCGGTTGCTTGCCGAGGATATGGTCGGCTGCCTTCTCGCCGGTCATGATCGACGGGCCGTTGAGGTTGCCGTAGGTGACATGCGGGAAGATCGACGAGTCGGCGACGCGCAGCCCGTCGACGCCGATGACGCGCGTTTCGGGATCGACGACAGCCATCGGGTCGGTCTTTGCGCCCATCTTGCAGGTGCCGCAGGGGTGGTAGGCGCTTTCCAGGTGCTCGCGCAGGAAGGCGTCGATCTGTTCGTCGGTCTGCACCTTCTCGCCCGGCTGGATCTCCGGTCCGCGATAATGGTCGAACGCCTTCTGACCAAAGATCTCGCGGGTGAGCCGCACGCAATGGCGGAACTTCTCCCAGTCCTCCGGATGGCTCATGTAGTTGAAGCGAATGACCGGGTCGGCCTTGGGGTCTGAGGAAGCCAGCGTAACATTGCCGCGCGACTTCGACAGATTATAGCCGACATGCACCTGGAAGCCATGGCTTTTGGCCGCCGCCTTGCCGTCATAGCTGATCGCGACCGGCAGGAAGTGGTATTGGATGTCAGGCTGCTTGACACCGGGCGCCGAGCGCAGGAAGGCGCAGGCCTCGAACTGGTTCGAGGTGCCGAGCCCCGATTTGGTGAACATCCATTGCGCGCCCGCGACCCCCTGCCAGAACCAGGGAAGCCAGGAATAGAGCGAGACCGGCTTGGTGCTGACCTGCTGGAAATAGAATTCCATGTGGTCCTGCAGGTTGGCGCCGACCCCCGGCCGGTCTGCCTTTACCCCGATCCCCATCTCCTGCAGATGCGCACCCGGCCCGATGCCTGAGAGCATCAGGAGCTTAGGCGAATTGAAGGAGGAGGCCGAAACGATGACCTCGCGATTGGCCTTGACGATCTCGACTTTGCCGCCGCGCTCGATCTCGACGCCGGTCGCCCGGCCGTTCTCGATCACCACCTTGTGGGCGTGGCCATAGACGACCTCGACGTTCGGCCGCTTCAGCGCCGGTTTCAGATAGGCTGATGCAGCCGACCAGCGGCGTCCACCGAAAATGGTCTGCTCCATCAGCCCGAAGCCTTCCTGCTTCGAGCCGTTGTAGTCCTCGGTCGCCTCGAAGCCCGCCTGCTTGCCGGCTTCGATGAAGGCGTGGAACAGCGGGTTGCGGAAGACTCCGCGCTGAACGTGCAGCGGTCCGTCCGTGCCGCGCCAGCCTTCCTCGCCGCCGTGGCTGTGCTCCATCCGCTTGAAGTAGGGGAGAACGTCGGCATAGGCCCAGCCTTGCGCGCCGAGCTCTTCCCAGCGGTTATAGTCCTCGGCGTGGCCGCGCACATAGACCATGCCGTTGATCGAGGAGGAGCCGCCGATCACCTTGCCGCGCGGCGCGGTGATGCGCCGGTTGTTGAGGTTCGGCTCGGGTTCGGAAAGATAGCCCCAGTTATAGCGCTTCATGCTCATCGGCCAGGCAAGCGCCGCCGGCATCTGGATGAACGGCCCGAAATCGGAACCGCCCGCCTCGATCACGATGACGGTATTCTTGCCGTCTTCCGAAAGCCGGTAGGCGAGGGCGGAGCCCGCCGAGCCGGAACCGATGATGACGAAATCTGCCTGATGCATTGGTGTACTTCTTTTCCGATTCCCCGCCTCGTCCCCGGCCGACTGGAGAGCCGATCGGGACGAAGCGAAATTGAATGCTACCTGCCGGGACTGGCCGCCTGCTGCCTCAATAGGGCGCCTGCACCGGCCCCATGCCGACATAAACCGTCTTCAGTTCCGAATAGTGCTCCAGCGCGGCCAGCGAATTCTCGCGTCCGAAACCGGATTGCTTCGAGCCGCCGAACGGGATTTCGACAGGGCAGAGGTTGTAGGTGTTGATCCACAGCGTCCCGGCCTCGAGCTGGTCGACGACGCGATGGGCGCGCGTCAGGTCGGCAGTGAAGACACCGGCGGAGAGGCCGAATTCCGTCGCGTTGCCGCGGGCGATCACTTCGGCCTCGTCGTCGAAATCGAGCACGCACATGACAGGTCCGAAGATCTCTTCGCGAGCAATCGTCATCTCGTCGGTAACGTCGGCAAAGACGGTCGGCTGTACGTAGTAGCCTTCGCCGGAGACGTTGTTCGGGATGCCGCCGCCGGTGACGAGCGTCGCGCCCTCGGCCTTGCCCTTCTCGATG
This sequence comes from Rhizobium sp. R711, assembly GCF_002211365.1. Taxonomy (GTDB): domain Bacteria; phylum Pseudomonadota; class Alphaproteobacteria; order Rhizobiales; family Rhizobiaceae; genus Rhizobium. The sequence continues at coordinate 6,639 of NZ_LOKZ01000006.1, forward strand.
TAGGAGAGAACCTTGTCGCGCTGCGCCCAGGACACCATTGGCCCGAGCTGCGTCGCCTCGTCCATTGGATCGCCGATCGCGATCGCCTCGGTGCGGGCCTTCAGCCGCTTCAGGAACTCAGCCTTGATCTTCCGCTGCACGAAGACGCGGGTACCATTCGAGCAGACCTGGCCAGTCGAATAGAAATTGCCGAGCATCGCGCCGCCGACGGCGCTATCGATATCGGCGTCGTCGAAAACGATCAGCGGCGACTTGCCGCCGAGCTCCATGGTCACATGCTTGAGACTGCCGGCAGCCGCCGCGGCGACCTTACGGCCCGTCGGCACCGAGCCCGTCAGCGACACCTTGGCGACGTCACGGTGGTTGACCAGCAGCGGTCCTGTCTCGCGATCGCCCTGGATGACGTTGTAGAGACCCTTCGGCAGGCCGGCTTCGTGAAGGATTTCGGCAATGGCAAGCGCGCCGAGCGGCGTGTTTTCCGATGGCTTGAAGACCATGGCATTGCCGGCGGCGAGCGCCGGTGCACCCTTCCAGCAAGCGATCTGCTGCGGATAGTTCCACGCGCCGATACCGACGCAGACGCCGAGCGGCACGCGTTTGGTGTAGGCGAAATCACCACCGAGCGGGATGTAGGAACCGTTGAGGCCGGCAGCCGCGATGCCGCCGAAAAACTCGAAACTGTCGGCGCCCGAAGTCGGATCGGCGACGATCGTTTCCTGGATCGGCTTGCCGGTATCCAGCGTCTCAAGCTCGGACAGCTGGCGATTGCGCTCGCGCATGATGTCGGCGGCGCGCTTCAGGATACGGCCGCGCGCGGTCGGGCTCATCGCCGCCCATTCCGGCTGGGCGCGCTTGGCCGCCGCGATCGCCTTTTCGACAATGGCGGGCGTTGCCGCGTGCAGCCGGGCGATGACCTCGCCGGTCGCCGGATAGATGCTTTCGATGACGCTGCCGGCTTCATCCTCGACATACTCGCCGTCGATGAAATGGGAGGCTTTTGGCTGGGCTTTGAGGGTCACTGGATCTGTCCTTTCGCAAGGGCGGCAAGCTGTGAATTGATGTAGTCTTCGGTAAGCGCGATCGATGCCTCGATGCTGACAGGCGCAGACCTCAGACTTTGGCGGATGTAGAGCCCGTCGATCATCGCAGCCGCGCCTTCGGCGATGCGTTCTGCGGCATTGTGAGGGCAGAGCGCTTTAAGGTTGGCGAGCAGGTTCGACCGCAGACGGCGGGCATAGATGACAAGGAAGCGTCGAGTTTCTTCGGAACGCTGCGCCTCGGCATAGAAGGCAAGCCAGGCGGCAATCGTCGCTGGCGCGAACTGGTCGGCCTGGAAGCTGACCCGGATGACGGCGGAAAGCTTCTCGCGCGGCGCATCCGCCGCCTTTAGCGCCGTCACCGCATCGTCGCGCAGCTGCTTTAGAAGAGAGCGGACGGTCTCGATCAGCAGCTGTTCCTTGCTGCCGAAGTAATGATGCGCCAGTGCCGCTGATACACCGGCCTGCCGGGCAATTTCGGACATGGTAACAGCAAGCGAGCCTTGATCGCCGATCACACGCAGCGCGGCATCGACGAGCGCCTTGCGGCGAATCGGCTCCATTCCGACCTTGGGCATCGCATCACTCCTGAAGATGGCGGCAAGTATAATTTTGATTGACTGATCAATCAATAAAAATCTGCTGGCGAGTCCGAAAGCCTCTTATGTTCGTTTTCAAGCTCTTTGGGCATGATTTTTCCTTTTCGACTTTGGCGGCGAAAGCACATGCGTGAAGCTGGTGGACAAAGGAGGAGACAGGGCATTTTGACGACGGCTGGCATACTCTTATGCGCGGGTTGGGTACCGCATTTCCGTTTGTTCGTCTGGGCCTACCTCGGTCTAAAGTCGGGCGTGGACAATGTCCGCCACATAGCTTTCACGAAGATTCCCCACCGGAGCCCTGCCTCCATCTTTGTCCAACAGCAGATGGTTTCGGGTTAAATGTCTCTTCAAGCCGAGGATTGACACTAGCCCCTTGCTGTGGGAGCGACCTCTTCCCGATCGCCCATAGGAACGCTGCCATTTCCCGAGCAACGGCGGTGACCGCGACGACCTTCGGCTTGCCGGCCGCTATCAGCTTGCGATAGCACGCGCAAAGCCTCACTTGGCCTTTCCAGGCAATCTCTTGAACTGTCCTCGGCAATCCATCCAGCCGCGCCTGGATTGGCCGGCTCACACGTGCGGGGAAGCGATATGTCCAGGCGCCTTCGATGAGGGCTCGACGCGCCCTTGTGTTACCCGCCCTGGTGATCCCGCCACGCTTGACCCGTTCGCCCGTTGCGTTTTCCGACGGTACAAGACCGAGATACGCCATCAACTGACGAGGATTGTCGAAACGGCGCACATCGCCGATTTCGACGACAAAGGTAACCGCCGTTATGAATGCAACGCCGCGCATCGCTTGATAGGCGGCCACAACCGGGGCCATCGACCAGGATGCAGCAGACCAGCACGCAGTCATGCCCAAGTTCGATAATCTGCCGGTAAAGACCGTAACCGGTCGGACCTGCCTCATAGCAGAAGTGAAGCTTGGTTCCACGCTTGGAAAGCTTGTTGACCATCGATGCAACCGATGGCGGCTCCGAGGAGATGGCGCCGAAAAATCGCACCTCGCCGTTGCGCTCACCATCTGCAACCGCCACTGAAATCTTCAGCTTCGACGTATCCAAGCCGATGAAAGTTACGCTATTCTCTTTCATGGTTCGCCCTCGCTTAAGCGTGGGGCTCGGCTCCGGCCTATCCAGAGCAATCCCCGAATTCAGCTTAGCGCGGGGGCGGGCCACCTTCACCCTTGGAACATAAGGTCTAACCCCTTCCAATTCCGTGTTTTTGCGGCATATTCTTGTATCAACCAGGAGGTGTGCCATGGCAGACATGTCTGATCGACTAAGCTTTTCATCTCTGCAATCGAAATGGGGCTGGTTCGCCGTACTTGGCGCACTGCTGATCGTCTGCGGCCTGATCGCATTGGCGAACGTTGCGCTCGCGACCGTTGTGTCCGTCTACTATGTCGGAATACTGATGCTGATAGGCGGCATCGTCTATCTGGTTCACGCGTTTCAGGTGAGAACCTGGGGGCAGGTACTGGTTTGGGCCCTGAGCGGTGTTCTTTATGTGTTGGCCGGCTTTTTTGCCTTCGAGAATCCCCTTCTGGCATCGGCCGTGTTGACGCTGTTTCTTGCGATCGCCTTGCTGATCGCCGGCGTATTCCGCACCTGGGTCGGCTGGCGCATGCGTCCGGTCAGGGGGTGGGGCTGGGTTCTTGTCAGCGGGATCATTACCGCGCTGGCCGGGGTTGTGATTGCCACTGGATGGCCCGTCAACAGCCTCTGGGTCCTTGGCCTTTTCTTGGCCTGCGACCTTCTCATCCAGGGCTGGTCGATGCTTGCCTTCGGTCTGGCCGTCCGTCGCTGAGTTATGCCCGCAATTCACAGGCTCACATCACGGACTGTTTCCTTTTTGACAAGTATGTGAGTGGGGGCTAAAATTTCAGCACGAAGAGGCAGCCGAGGCGGCGGCGCGCGTCGGTTATGCCGTGGACGGATTAACCGTCCCCTGACCGGGCATACGTGCCCCACGAGGTAAAGGGAGGAATCTCATGCCGATGGTCACCGTATCCATTTCACCGTTGCAGGCTGCCGACATCCGGGCCGCCGTTGACAACGGGAGTTACGCATCGAGCAGCGAGGTCGTGCGCGAGGCCCTGCGCATGTGGGACGCCGCCCGCAAACTTGGCGGATACCACGAAGACATGTTCGATCAGGGCAGAGGCCCCCATGGCGGCCAGTGCGTCGCTGACATGTTCGCCGATCATGAGGCTGAGAACAGGCGTACAGCCTGACCAAGCCATTGATTGATCGATAAAATTCGATCGAAAAAGGCCGGGCTTTCACAAAAATTTCACATTCGGGAAAGGGTTCGTTGATCCTTCTCCGCCAGTCTCCCTGCGAAAAACAATAAGACACAGTGGAGATTGGCATGTCTTTGGCTGCCACCGTCGATCCGGCCCTTGTTCGGCGTTATGCAAGCGACCAGATCGTAACGCTTGCAAAGCTCGTTATCGAAAATGCCTTTCAGCCTATCGTCGAGGCAGGAACAGGCGTTGCATTCGGCTATGAATCGCTGATGCGCGGGCAGGAACGCATCGGTTTCGGTTCCCCCGCCGAGATTCTGGATGAGGCGTACAAGAACCACCAGTTGCTACAACTGGAGCAGATGGTGGCAAGCCGCGCGCTTGCGAAGTTCGCCACGCTCCCGCACTTCTCGAGTTCGACGCTGTTCCTCAATCTCGATGTCCGGTTGATTCCGCATGGCGAACGGCTGGTGGAGGGTCTGCTACAGCATTTGAAGCTTGCCAATATTCCTCCGTCGTCCATCTGCTTTGAGTTTTCCGAGCGTTTCGACAATACCAGCGTGCCGGAGTTTGCGGCGCTTGTATCGCTGCTCCGCAAGGCGGGCTTCAAATTGGCGATTGACGATTTCGGCGTCGGCCACGGCGAAATGAAGCTGCTCTGCGACCACCCGGTCGACTACCTGAAGATCGACCGCCATTTCATCGCCGATATCGACAGCAGCCCGCGCAAGCGCCACCTTCTGAAGAACATCGTCCACATCGCGCACGTCCTTGGCACTCGTGTCATCGCCGAGGGCATCGAGACGGAGGCGGAATTCGTTGCCTGCCGCGAGTTTGGCGTCGATCTCGTCCAGGGCTGGTTTATCTCGCGCCCGACGACCCATATGACCGAGTTGCAGCCGTCGTTTCCGCACCTTCTGGATCTCGGCAAGAGCAAGCGAAATCCGCAATCCCTCGACGAGATCCTCATCCGCAAGCAGATCGAGATGCTGCCGACGGTCTACGAGAACGACACCATCGACAGCGTCTTCGAGCTTTTCCGCCGCAATCCGCAGCAGGCGTTTTTCCCGGTGCTGAACGCGAACGGCGAGCCGCGCGGCATCCTGCACGAACGGCATCTTAAGGAATACATCTATCAGCCCTTCGGTCGCGATCTCCTCAAGAACAAGGTCTACGAGCGAACGATCTCGCACTTCGTCGAGATGGCGCCGATCGTCGGGCTTGATTCCGATACCGAGCAGCTGATGGCGATCTTCGCCAACATGGAAGGCACGAACTGCCTGCTTTTGACCGACAACATGCGCTATGCGGGCGTCGTCTCGGCCGCCTCGCTCATCAAGGTCATGAACGAGAAGAAGCTGAAGACCGCCCAGGACCAGAATCCGTTGACCGGGCTGCCGGGCAACAGGGCGATCCGCGATTTCATGCGCGAGTCTAGCCTTGATGGCGACGAGAAGCGTCACTTCTGCTACTGCGACTTCGACAACTTCAAGCCGTTCAACGATGCCTATGGCTTCCACCTCGGCGACCACGCGATCTCGCTCTTTGCAGCGTTGATGCGCCGCTATTTCTTCGCCGAGCGTCATTTCCTGGGGCATGTCGGCGGCGACGATTTCTTCATCGGCGTGCGTGGCTGGACCAAGGAGGAACTGACCGAAATTCTTGATCGCCTGATCAGCGATTTTCACGACGATGTGCTCGACCTCTATTCCGATGCGGATCGTGCCGCTGGCCGTATTCGGGGCCATGATCGCGCCGGCGTCGAGGCGCTGTTCCCGCTGATGCGCTGCTCGATCGGTGTGCTGGAACTGCCGGAAGGTCTCGTCATCGACGACATCAATCGCGTCAGCGCCGAAATCGCCCATATCAAGGCCGAGGCCAAGGAAAGCGAAGAAGGCTTGGTCTTCCACCTCCTGGGCGAGACCAATTGACGCCACCCGCTCTTCCTGCCTTCTCAACTCCGTAGCGCTGGACTATCTGACATGCTTTCGGAACGAGGAGACCGGGTCATGTCCTTGCCCATGCAGATGCGCTTCATCGACCTGCCGAGCTTCGGCGCGCCTGAAGTGATGCGGATTGCCACCGGACCCTTGCCGATACCGGGGGAGGGCCAGCTCCTTGTTCGCACTGCGGCGATCGGCGTCAACCGGCCTGACGTCGCACAGCGTCAAGGAACTTATCCCCCGCCAAAGGACGCGAGCCCGGTTCTCGGCCTCGAAATGGCAGGCGAGGTCGTCGCCATCGGCCAGGGCGTCAGGGATTTCGCCGTCGGCGACAATGTGTGCGGGCTGACCAACGGCGGCGCCTATGCCGAATATTGCCTGCTGCCCGCCGGCCAGGCTCTGCGCTTCCCAAAGGGTTATGACGCCGTCAAAGCTTCGGCACTTCCGGAAAACTACTTCACGGTCTGGGCCAATATGTTCCAGATGGCAGGGCTGACCGAGGGCGAAAAGGTTCTCGTGCATGGCGGCTCGAGTGGTATCGGGACGACGGCCATCCAGCTCGCGCGGGCCTTCGGCGCCGAGGTCTACGCAACGGCCGGTTCGCAGGAGAAATGCGATGCTTGCGTCAAGCTCGGCGCAAAGCGGGCCATCAACTACAAGACAGAGGATTTTGCTGAGGTCATCAAGGCCGAGACCGGTCATGGTGTCGATATCATCCTCGACATGATCGGCGCTGCCTACTTTGAACGGAACGTGGCGTCGCTTGCGAAGGACGGCTGCCTCTCGATCATCGCCTTTCTCGGCGGGGCCGTCGCGGAGAAGGTCAATCTGGCGCCGATCATGGTCAAACGGCTGACGATCACCGGCTCTACGCTGCGCCCGCGCACTGCGGAGGAAAAGCGCGCGATCCGCGACGATCTCCTTTCCCAGGTCTGGCCACTTCTCGATGAAGGCAAGCTTACGCCTGTTATCGATACCGTTGCTGCTTTCGAAGACGTCGCCGACGCGCATCGGCTGATGGAAACGAGCGGTCACATCGGCAAGATCATGCTGCGGCTCTAACCTTGAACGGCTCTAGGCCGGCTGCCGAACCGGTCGGGGAGCTCGCTCAAGGAACAGCAGGAGGCCAACCGAAGCGAGACCGACGGCAGCGGCAAGCAGTGCTGTGCCTGAATATCCCGTAGAAGCGGTCCCGGCTGCGAAGATCGATGCACTGATGCCGTTGGCGATGAACGTGTTGACCGAGACCAGTGAACTACCGAGTCCCGGGCGATCGGCAATCAGATCCTGCAGGTAGGTGATCGGCACGCTGAGGATGGCTGCAGCGCCGCTGGCGTTGATCAGCACGAGGGCATAGATCTGCCAGGGCGCCGAGGCAAAGCTCAGCAATGTCAGATAGAGACAATAGATCAGTGCTCCCAGGGCAAGCACGTGCACGCTGCGGAAGCGGCGCTGCAGCGCGCCCCACATCAGCATGAACGGCATTTCCAGGAAGGCGACGAGGCCGGCCATGAAACCGACATCGATCACCGTGCCGCCCGCGGCATTGGTGATGATCAGCGGCGACACGACACTGTTCAACCGCTGCAGGCCGAGCAGCAGCGCCATGAGGCAGACCCTCACCAGCACATGGGGGGAAAAGATTCTGCCGAGCGATGAGAAGAAGCCGATATTCAGCGAAGGGGAGGCTTCGCCCGCCGGCGCGGGCTTGGCCACGAACAGGTAGAGGCAAAAGCAGGTCAGGCTTGCGAGAGCTGCGATGCCGTAGGCCGGCGTCATCGATTGCGAATTGATGAGGTACAGGCCGATCAGGCCGGGTGCCAGTGCCCAGGAGCCCGAGAACAGCGCGCGAACCGTGGATGTGATCGCCGCCGCCCTTCCGCGGTCCATCGTGTTCGTCGTTGCGCGGATGCTGGCAAACAGGATTGAATAGGTGGAATTGCTGATGGGGATCAGCACCAGTATGCCGAAGATGAAGGCGCCGGCGGTGCGGAACTCGTAGATCATTCCGAAGCCGAGCATGCCGCTTACCGACAGCGCCAGCACCAGCGGGCGGCGATCGTTGAGCCTGTCGGACCAGATGCCGAGCGTCAGGCTGGTCGCGACGTTCACGAGCGCCGCAACGAAGATCAGCCCGGAATAGGTGCGGTCGGACAGACCGAGTTCGTTGATGCCGATGATCGATTGATAGGGCATCGTAGAGGCATAGGTGAAGGCGAGCGCAATCAGTGTCAGCGCTGGGACGCGGATTTGGCGATCGCGGAGAATGGACGAAAAGGCGGATGGCATGGCGTGGTTCCCGATGCCCCTGACATAAACCAGTAGTGTGCTTTCGAAAAACGAGAGTTTGTGATGGCAGTTGTCAAATCACGTGATGGGTGGCCTCATGCCGTGATCGCTGTCGGTGGCTAAAAGCCGGGTCCGCCCAATCGCCCGCATGGAAACGAGCGGTCACATCGGCAGATCATGCTGCGTCTGTGACCGCTCGCACGTCGCTCACCGGGCCTGCCGTTCGGCGGGCGACGAGAGGGTTAAGGACGTCGTGACTGCAATCAGGCCGGGAAGAGCCATCAGCACGTAGAGCCAGTGCGCAGCCGAAACGCTGCCGGCTATGCCACCGGGGTTCACCAGCCCGGTGCTGTTGACGATCACGCCGGCAACGGCGGCGCCGAAGGCACTGCCGAGCGACTGTATCGTCGAGATCGCGGCCGAGGCCTTGTCCTGTTCGGAGTTGTCGACAAGGCTCAGAACCTTGGTCACTAGATGAGCCCAGCCGAGACCGACGCCGAAACCCATAAGGAACATGCCGATGGCGGCTGGGCCGAGAATGGCGAGATTGCTGGATTGATTATCCGTTGCGAGGAAGATCGTCAGGGACGCAACAGCAACCATTTCGATCAGGCAACCGGCGACGATCGCCCTGTTGGCGCGGCGTCCCGAGAGCGTTCCGCTGAAGAAGGCCGCAAAGGTCCAGCCGAGTGCGACGAGGGCGGTCAGATACCCCGATACCAGCGGCGTTACGTCATGCAGCACCTGCAGGAAATATGCTATGTAGATGTCGCTTGTCAGCACCAGAAGCAGCACGAACATCGTCAGGTAGACGCGTGCCACCGGCTTTGCGAGTATGACGGCGCCTGTCGGCAACAGACGGTTCTTGCCGCGCCGCTCGACGCTCAACATAGAAACGATCGTGACGATCGATGCCGCAATCAGCCATGCTTTGAAGCTTGTTTCGTCAATCGTTCCAGCAATGCTGACCAGCAGCACGGCCGCAAGCAGCAGGGCAATCTGCAGGATCGGCGTCTTGCCTTGGGCGCGGTCATCCTCGGCGCGCGGCAGGAGCCAAGGCGCGAGCGCCGCCATCAGCACACAGAGCGGAACAAGCAGTATGAAGGCTTGGCGCCACGCGCTGCCTTCGGAAAACAGGCCTCCGAGGCTGGGGCCGAGCAAGGTTGAGATACCCCATATGGCCGCATAAAGCGTTGACGCTTTCTGCCATAGTGGTTCGGGGTAGGCGAAGCGAATGAAGGCATAGGCAAGGCCGGCAAGAATGCCGGCGCCGAATCCCTGTGCCGTGCGTCCGGCGAGCACGAACGGCATCGCAGGGGCGAGCGCGCAGATCAGGCTGCCCGTGCCGAAGATGAGTGCGCCTGCGACGTAGACGCTCCGCAGCCCGATGCCTCGCGGGCGCATCGCGACGAAGATCGACCCCAGGACCGCCGCGGCAACGAAGAGTGTCGTCATCCATGACAGCAGTTCGAGCCCGCCGATGTCGCGCACGATTGACGGCGCGATTGTCGCCGTGATGTAGGTCTCGACGGCGTAGAGGGTGACGCCGCCGCCGAGCATGAGGGTCGCGGGCAGCAGCGGCGCGGAAAACAGATGAAAGACGGAGGGCCTGTCTGCGGAAATCTCTTCAATGCCGATCATAGGTCATGCCTTGTGTGTTTCCTGGGTATGTATTATTTTTACAAGTTATTGTTTGGAAAAATACACGGCCATGCTATTAAAGAAAGCATTAACTTGGAAAAATAAATGAGACAGTCGCCTGCCAACCGAATCCTGCTGCTAATCAAGACCGAAGGACCTCAGCTTGCCGCGACGGTGGGCTCAAAGCTCGCCATTTCCTCGGAAGCCGCCCGTCAGCAATTGATGAAGATGGCGGAGGAGGGGCTGGTCGAAGCGATGAGCGAAAGCGCGGCAGGCAGGGGGAGGCCGCGACAGCTCTGGAACCTGACGGCTGCCGGCAACCAAACCTTTCCCGATGGCCATGCCGAACTGACCGCCACGATCCTGAGTACGCTGGTCGCGCAGCTGGGGACGCCGGCCCTGGATGCCGTCATTTCGGCCCGCGAAGCAGACACCCTCAAGCGCTATCGTCAAGAAGTCGACGCGGCGGACATCCAATCCCGCGTGCGGCAGCTTGCGGCCGTTCGCACCAGCGAAGGATATATGGCCGACTGCTGGGAGGAGGCGGACGGCTCGCTGCTGCTCGTCGAAAACCATTGCCCGATCTGTGCCGCGGCAAGCATTTGTGCCGGCTTCTGCCGCTCCGAGCTCGAGACCTTTCGAGCCGTGCTCGGCGCCAAAGTCGAGCGCGAAGAGCATATCTTGCTTGGTGCCCGTCGCTGCGCCTACCGCATCACGCCGCCTTGACTGGCATCGGCGCGGTGCTGAGCCTTTAAAAGACAATTGCTTTATCGACGCGACTCGCTATGCGTGAGGCATCTGCGTACACGATCAGGATTAAGCCATGACCAATCCCGTCACCGTCGAAGTCACACGAGGCTCGCTCGTTGAAAGCCGGCATCGCGGCGCGGTCGTCGCCGTCGATGGTGATGGAAAGATCGTGTTCTCGATCGGCGATATCGACGCGCCAACCTTCCCGCGTTCTGCCTGCAAGGCCATGCAAGCGCTGCCGCTGATGGAAAGCGGCGCGGCGGATGCCTATGGCTTCGGCGACAAGGAACTGGCGCTCGCCTGCTCCTCGCACAATGGCGAGGACGAGCATGTGGCGCTCGCCGCCGCCATGCTGGCAAAAGCCGGGCGTGACGTCGAAACGCTCGAATGCGGGGCGCATTGGTCCTCCAGCCAGAAGGTGCTGATCCACCAGGCGCGCACGATCGGGAAGCCAACTGCCCTGCACAACAACTGCTCGGGCAAGCATGCCGGCTTTGTCTGCGCTTGCTGCCATCAGGGCGTCGATCCGAAGGGATATGTCGGCTACGACCATCCGCTGCAGGCCGAAATCCGTGGCGTCATGGAAAGCCTGACCGGCGCGGCGCTCGGCCGTGACAATTGCGGCACGGATGGCTGCTCCATCCCGACCTATGCGGTTCCTCTGCGCGGCTTGGCGCATGGGTTTGCCAAGATGGCGACCGGTCACGGCCTCGAGCCGCTTCGCGCCAAGGCTTCCCGGCGGCTCTTCGATGCCTGCATGGCAGAGCCTTTCTATGTGGCCGGAACCGGCCGCGCTTGCACCGAGCTGATGGAGGTGGCTCCGGGCCGCATCTTCGCCAAAACAGGTGCCGAGGGTGTCTTCTGCGCGGCCATTCCCGAGCAGGGAATTGCGATCGCCATCAAGTGCGACGACGGCCATTCGCGTGCCTCGGAGGCGATGGTTGCGGCTGCGCTGAGTCGTTTCTTCGGCAAGGACGATCCGATTCGCGCGAACTTGACCGTGATGGCGACCGTCCAGATGCACAATTGGAACGGTATTCATGTCGGCGACATTCGCGCGACGGCTGCGTTGACGGCATAAGCCGTTCCGGAACGGGACAGTCTCGCCGCAGGAACAGAAATTGCTAATGTATGTGAAACTACAGCCCACGAGAACGGATGCGGTTTTCCTAGGCTGAGTTACCCTTCGCCCAGTACATCGAACGCCATGAGGGCAGGATATGTTTGCGGGCCGCTATCTTTGGTGGATGCTGATCGCCATCGCGATCTTCCTCTTCTTCACCATGTGTTTCGATTACGTGACCTGGCTGACGGTCGTTTCGTCGGGCTGCACCCGCATCGCCGGCTCTTGCGGACCGATCGTCGTCACCATGACCGGGTCGATGAAACCGTCGGGCGTCTATCTCGCGGGCGGCATCATCCTCGTCGTTACCCTTGCCCGCATCCATTATCTGTCGATGAGCTGGATGTGGGGCGTTTTCGCTGCAATCTGGTTCGTCGCATCGGCGCCGTTTCCACTGCTGCTCGCCAATGGTTGGACCGGCCAGTTGAAGCCGGAAGCCGTTCTCGACGGGCTGCCCGTGGCGTTCCTGTTCTTCGTGGCTTTCTGCGCCTATATCGGCTGGTCGTTCGAAGAGAGTGGCGCGCGGCCACTCGGCGGGTGGCGCCTGCTGCGAGCGACCATTTCCGTCACTGCCGTCTATGGCGCGCTGCTGGCGCTGTCGGAGGCGCCTGCCTTCGCGACCATTCCGGGCCGTATGCTCGGGGAGGTGCGGCTTACCACGTCGATCGCGGCGTTGCAGCCCGGACTGCATGATCTCCTGACACTCGGGATGGACCGGGACACCTTCGCCTACATTGTCCTGGCAGTCTTTGTTGCCGGACTTGCCGTAAGCCTGTTGCCGCAGAACCTGGAGGAACTGAAGGCGCGCCTCATCCAGCCGTTCATGCTTCGAGGATCTCGGCCGTAAGGTTGCGGTAGGGGTCGATGGTAGTGGCGGCGACGTCTGCCGTGACAATGATCCCTGATACGCCTGAGATCGGCAGCACTTGGCACGGGGAGACGCGGTCGAACTTTTCCTGCGTTAGCGGCACGTAGGTTTCGGCTGCGCAGGATGCTATGTGCCGCTTGATGGCCGCTTCCTCGAAATCGCCCGTCGACAACCCATGCACCGGATGGGCAGCCGTCGCTCCGAGAAAGAAGATGTCTGGTCGAAGCTGCGAGATCGCGGCCATGGCAACGGACCCGACCGCCACCATCGAGTGCTTGTAGAGCTTGCCGCCGATGAGGATCACGCTGGCCGTCGGGTGGTGTTCGAACTCCGCGGCAATCGTCGGGCTATGTGTCGCGACTGAAAACGCAAAGTCGCGTGGCAGGTGCCGTGTGATCTCCGCTGTCGTCGTACCGCCATCCAGAAAGATCAGTTGGCCCGGCCGCACGAGTGAGGCTGCCTTCCTTCCGAGCCGCGCCTTCTCTTCGGAAGACACACCCTTTCGAGTCGAGAAGTCCGGCAGGTCAGGCGCAACGGGCATCGCCCCGCCGTGCACACGCTTCAACAATCCCTCCGCCGCCATCTCTCTGAGGTCGCGACGGATCGTGTCCTCCGACAGCGAGAAATCTTCGGCGATGCGTTTGGCAATCACCTGGCCGTCCCGCCTGAGAATGTCGAGGATCAACGATTTGCGCTGGCTTGTAAGCATGGCCCTGATTCGATCTGTGCACGAATTATCGTGATACTGCACGAAATGATTCGACATTCAAGAAATATCGTGCAGATATCGGATATCTCGTGCATGAAGCCGAGGGAAATGGAGCTTGATCATGTTGATTCTGATTGCCGGGCCCTACAGGTCGGGAACCGGGGACGACCCGGCAAAAATGGCGGCCAACCTGCAGCGGCTGGAGCAGCCCTCGCACAGGCTGTTCAAAGCGGGCCATGTGCCGATGATTGGAGAATGGGTGGCTCTGCCGGTGTGGAACGCCGCCGGCGGAAAGACCGTTGGCGATGATCTCTACGAGGAGATATTCCATCCCGTTGCTGGCCGGCTGCTACAGCTTTGCGATGGGGTGCTTCGGCTTGAGGGAGAATCCAAGGGCGCTGACAACGATGTGCGGATCGCGCGTGAACGCGGCATTCCAGTCTGGCATCGGATCGAAGATGTTCCAGACAGTGCCTGAAGCAGCTTGATTTTGAGAGGCCGGCTTGCCGGCCTCGATCTGTGCGTTTGCGGATCGCCGCGCTATAAAGTCAGCATCGAAGGGAGTCGATCATGCTGACATTGTATTTCGCGCCGCATACCTGTGCGCTCGCAAGCCTCATCGCACTGGAAGAGTCTGGGCTGCCGTTCAAGACGAAGAAGCTGAATTTTGCCACAGCGGAGCAGCGTTCTCCAGAATATCTGGCGGTCAATCCCAAGGGCAGGGTTCCGGCACTGCTAACGGATCGCGGCATTGTCACCGAAACGCCGGCGATCCTCGCCTACATCGCGCAGGTCGCGCCGGCCGCGCAGCTGGCGCCGCTCGATCCCTTCGAGTTCGCCCGGATGCAGGCGTTCAACAATTACCTGTGTTCGACCGTGCATGTGAACCACGCGCATGGCCGCCGCGGTAGCCGTTGGGCGGATGATCCGACAGCTCACGAAGCGATGAAGGCGAAAGTGCCGCAGACGATGGCCGAGTGCTTCGAACTCATCGATGCGCAGATGCTGGAAGGTCCGTGGGTGATGGGCGAGTATTACTCGGTCGCCGATCCCTATCTCTTCGTCATGACTGGCTGGCTTCGGCCAGACGGCGTCGATCCGGCTCGCTTCAGAAAGGCGACCGCACATTACGCCCAGATGATGGAACGGCCGGCCGTGCAACGAGCATTGGAGCGCGAGCAGGCCTAACAAGCGGTTCCAGATCCCGAGCACCGCCGGAGGCAAGTGCCGGGCGATGCGCTAGCCCTGAAAACTCGCGGCAAGTCTCTTTGGCGCACGGAACCGCCATGCGCTGATCAGCCGTTCCTTCAGTTCGGCGTCGCTGATCATGGCGGCATGCAGGGGCATATATGGCCAGCCGATATAGTGGGGTGTCTGATAGTAGATGTCAGGCGCCATCTCGATTAGCCGCTCCTTGTCGTCAATCGAGATGGAAAGCACGATGGTCTCGTTGTTCTTGACAGCCACGAAGGATTTCCCGCCGACCTTCAGCGCCGGGTTGCCGTAGGATGTGCTTTCCTCGACATCAGGCAGATTGGCTTCCGAGGAAAGACGCTTGAGGCGCGCATATATCGTGTCGACACTGTCGGTCATTTCGGTTCGCTCGAATGACAGCTCACTCAAACTAACAGATTTCTGAGCGTCATGCGCATCTTGCGAGCGGTTGCCGTTCGGGCGTTTGCGCGCCTGGTCGCGGGCCGAGCGGCAGGTCGGCTAACGCCGTCGGTGACATCCGTGCCAGGTCAGGATGGTACAACGGATCTCGCTTGATATCCGCGCTGTATGGCGGCACTACTGTCTCGACGCTCAAGAAAAACTTCAGGATTTGCATGGCGTGCCTCGCTTCCTTCCAGGGTGGCGAACGGAGCATCTGCTCAACACAGCCTGATTATTGCGGCCACCCGGGCACGTTTCAATTGAGATTACCATCATATCAGTATAGAAAAACTATATGCGAAACTTGAACTCGGTTCACCTGAATGGATTGCGCGCGCTCGACGCAGTAGGCCGGCTCGGCTCCCTGCAGGCCGCGGCCGAGGAACTCGGGGTCTCGATCGGCGCCGTCAGCCAGCAGATCATCAAAGCCGAAGCACAACTCGATCACGTGATTTTCGAGCGCACGCCGAAGGGCATGGTCGCGACGGAGGCAGGCGCGCGCCTCCTGGTCGGTTTGACCGAGGGTTTCAACGCGCTGTCACAGGCCGTCGCGACGACACAGCGGCGCGACGACGGTATCCTGACGATCTCGGTTGCGCCGGTCTTTGCCGCGCGCTGGCTCGTCTATCGGCTCGATCGCTTTGCCGAGCGGCACCCTGAAATCAGCCTGCGGATGGATGCCACCACCCGGCTCGTCAATCCGGCGCTCTGCGACGTCGATGTCGGCATCCGGGTTGGCAGCGGGCAGTGGCCCGACGTGAAGGCGGAGTTGTTGCTTCAGCAGGAAGTCTTTCCGGTCTGCTCGCCCGCCATGGCGGCGCGCCTGCACGAGCCCGCCGATATCCTGTCGCTGCCGGCCGTGATCGACGGCCGCGCGATGTTTAGCTGGGAAGTCTGGATGCGTGAGGTCGGCCTCTCGGGTTCCACGCTCGAGACGCGTCACGTCTTCAATGACGCCTCGCTCTGCCTCGATGCGGCGATTGCAGGGCAGGGCGTCATGCTCGCCTGGCAGACGCTGGCGGGCTTTGCTCTGCAGCAGGGCCAGTTGGTTGCGCCTTTCGGCATTCGCGCGAAAACCGGTTTCGGCCACTATTTCGTGACGGCCGAAGGCGCGCGCGAACCCAAGAAGGTGAAGGATTTCAAGGCCTGGATCCGCGAGGAAATGGCCGGTACCCTCAAGCTCTTTCCCTGATCAGACCGGTTCCTGCGAACGCGTCGCCTGCATCGCAATATAGGCCGGGCGGGACTGGCAATGTTTGATCCAGGCGCTGATATTCGGATGGGCGTCGAACAGTGCCTGTTCCGTCTGGGCGTAGCGAAGCACCTCCGCGATGTTGAGGTCGGCGGCCGTAAAGCGGTTGCCGACCACGTATTCGTTCGTCGCAAGGTGCCTCTCCAGCGTCGCGAACGGCTTTTTCAGCGAACGCACCGCAACACTGATCGTCGCCTTGCCCTCATCGCTGTCCTGCTTCTCGTCGTCATAGACGTAAACGATCTTCACCGTATGCGGTTCTACCTCGGTTGCTGCCCAGATGGTCCACATGGTCATCAAACCGTCTTCTTCGACGGTTTGGCCGGCGAGAGGCCCGCCATGCTTACGTGCGAGATAAAGCGTGATGGCAAGCGACTCGTGTATCACGAGGTCGCCGTCCTTGATGCTCGGGATCAGCGCCATTGGATTGATTGCCAGGAAATCCGGCGACAGCGTATTGATAGGTGCATCGGCGGCAAGCGGAGTGGCAAGTCGCCGGGCCTGGATGACCCGCACGGAGTCGAATTCCAGCCCCAGCTCCTCAGCCATCCAGTAAACGCGCGAGGCGCGCGAGCGATAGACCCCATAGATCGTCAGCATGTCGATATCCCCCTTAATTCGCTGGCTGCAGGGTAGGAGCGGAAACGTCTTGACGGAAGCCGCCGAGCCTTATGAATCGATGAAAGCTTTTGATGTTTCTCAGGAGATGCGGTTGCGCTCGATCGTCAATTGAGGATAGCGCGAGGAGTCCGTCGCCGCCAGTTCACCCGACACCTTCTTGTCCCATTCGAAACCGAGGACGGCGCCGCCGGACGTTTCCTGAAACACATTGTCGGTGATGACCGCCGTTCCGGCATCCTCCGCCACCGAGACCGCACAGCCGACCGGCGCCTTGCGGATGATGTTTCCGGTCACGACGAGGTTGCGCAGATAGGGACCCCAGCCGAGCTGCATGCCCCATCGTGGTGCACCTTCGATAATGTTGCCGGTGACCAGCGTATCCGCCTCGGCGGCAATGCCTATACCGAAGCCGACCTCATGCTCGTAGGGGCCCTTGAGCGTCAGGTTGCGCACCACATTGCCGGTCACGCTGGCCAACCTGCCGCCCTGGTCGAAGTTGGCGATCGAGATGCCGTTTGCCGCGCCGTCCACGATGTTGTTGGAGACAACGGCGCCCACAAACTCGAACTCGACATAGATCGCCGTCTCGCCCGAGCGTCGGCACTGGTTGCCGGTGATCTGGACATCGGACGCCGAATTGGCGCGGATTGCGGTGAAAGCGCAATCGGAAATGTGGTTGTTCGCCACCATCACGTTGTCGGCGCGGAAGATGTTGATGCCGTTGCCGTTCTGGCCGGTGCCGCCGTCATTGGCCTGGATCCGGTAGACGCGGTTGCCGCTGACGACGCTGCTATCAGCCGCCTTCTTCCAGCGATGCACGAGAATGCCGCCATTGCCGCAGTCGAAGACTTCGTTGCCGGTGATCGAGAGCCCGTCGGATTCGAGGGCATAGATGCCGGACTGGCCCGCACCTGATATGCGGCTGCGCTCGATCCGACCGCCGCATCGCTCCAGCTGCAGGGCATGCTTGCGGCTGCCGCCGATCTCGCAATTGTCGATCATCACCTCGTCGACGCCGGTAAATTGCAACAGCGCGCCGGCGTAGTCGCCGAGCCAACGGTTCTGGCCGTCGATGGCTATGTTCGACAGCTCGACACGCTTGATATTGTCAGCGCTAAAGAGGTGGCCGTCGCCGGTGTAGATGATACGCGACGCTCCCGGTACGCCTGTTATCCGCGTATTCTCCGGCAGCACGAGATTGGAAACCTTGTAGGTGCCGGGCGGCAGGAAAACCGGCACGTTTTCCGCTGCGGCCTGATCGATCATCTTCTGCAGGCCGACGCTCTTGCGGTCGGCCGCGCCGGGCGTCGTCTTGTATTCGACCGCGTCGATCGCTCCACGCAGATCGCCTTCGCGTGTTGCCGCCAAACTGCGGGAAGCGATCAGCGCGAGGGCCGATGCTCCCGCAAGGCGGAAGAGGTCGCGGCGCGACGATGTTAACGAAGTTTTCCTCATTGCCATCATTCTTGCAGGAAACGTGCCAGTGGGCTTGTTTCATTTTGGTACAGGCAAGCATCTCCCGGCCGCGTCACGCATGCCACTGGCCCTTCCATTCTTTCCCGCTATCTTTGCAGGCATGAGACCAGACGCCTTGCTCTATCCCGCCCCCGAAGGGCTCTATTGTCCCGAGGGAGGATTCTATGTGGATCCCGTGCGGCCGGTCGAGCGCGCCCTGATCACCCACGGCCATTCCGATCACGCGCGGCCCGGCCATGCAAACGTGCTCGCGACGCGCCAGACGCTCGACATCATGCAGATCCGCTATGGCGACGGCTTCTGCGGAAGCGAGCAGGCTGCCGCCTTCGGCGAAGAGATCCTGATCAACGGCGTGAAGGTCAGCTTTCATCCTGCCGGCCATGTGCTCGGTTCGGCGCAGATCGCGATCGAGAAGAGTGGCACGCGCATCGTCGTCTCGGGTGATTACAAGCGGCGCGCAGACCCGACATGCGCGGCCTACGTTCCGGTGCCCTGCGACGTCTTCATCACCGAGGCGACCTTCGGGCTACCGGTCTTCCACCATCCCGATCCGGTCGATGAAATGGGCAAGCTCTACGCCTCGCTGCGGCAGTTTCCGGAGCGCACGCATCTGATCGGCGCCTATGCGCTCGGCAAGGCGCAGCGCGTGATCCGCCTGTTGCGCGATACCGGCTACGACCAGCCGATCTATATCCACGGCGCGATGGAACGGCTCTGCGACTACTACATGGAGCAGGGCATCGATCTTGGTGAGTTTCGCCCGGCGACAATCGAGAGCCGCGACAAGTCCGCCTTCAAGGGAGCCATTGTCGTCGGCCCGTCCTCGGCCTTTGCCGATCGCTGGGCACGACGCTTCAACGAGCCTTTGCCGGCATTTGCGTCGGGCTGGATGATGGTGCGTCAGCGCGCCAAGCAGCAGGGCGTCGAACTGCCGCTGGTCATCTCCGATCATTGCGACTGGCCGGAACTGACCGAGACGATCGGCGACCTGCGCCCCGAGGAAGTGTGGGTGACGCATGGTCGCGAGGAGGCGCTGGTCCGCTGGTGCCAGCTGCAAGGCATCAAGGCCC
The DNA here is from genome assembly GCF_002211365.1 of Rhizobium sp. R711. GTDB lineage: Bacteria > Pseudomonadota > Alphaproteobacteria > Rhizobiales > Rhizobiaceae > Rhizobium. Next base: position 25,927 of record NZ_LOKZ01000006.1, read on the forward strand.
GGCCGCTCCATCTGGTCGGCTATGAAGACGAGGCCGACTGATGAAAGCATTCGCCGACCTTCTCGATCGCCTCGTGCTCACCCCCAGCCGCAACGGCAAGCTGAAACTGCTTACCGATTATTTCCGCGACACCCCGGACCCGGATCGCGGCTACGGTCTTGCCGCCATCGCCGGCACGCTTGAAGTGCGCAACGTCAAGCCGGCTATGCTGCGCGAGCTGGTGCTGGAGCGGATGGACGAGGTGCTCTTCCGCTATTCCTACGATTATGTCGGCGATCTGGCGGAAACGATCTCCCTTGTCTGGGACGCCGAGAAAGACATCGAACGGCCGGCGCTTGCCCAGCCTCGGCTTGGTGATGTCGTCAGAGAGATGAACGCGCTCGGGCGCACCGAGGTCCGCAGCTTCGTGCGCGACTTGCTCGATCGGCTGGATACGTCAGGTCGTTTCGCCTTCATCAAGCTCGCGACCGGGGCGCTCCGCATCGGTGTGTCCTCGCGATTGGCGAAGCAGGCGCTCGCCGATATGGGTGGCCGCGACGTGACCGAAATCGAGACGCTGTGGCATGGCCTGCAGCCTCCCTACGAAGCGTTGTTTCGCTGGCTGGAAGGGCAGGGTAACAAGCCGGTGCTGGCAACGCCCGCGATCTTTCATTCCGTCATGCTTGCCAATCCGGTCGAGGAGGGGGATCTCGATCGGCTCGATCCAGCCGAATATGCAGCAGAGTGGAAGTGGGACGGCATTCGCGTGCAGCTGTCGCGCTCCGGCGACACGCGCAAGATCTACTCGCGTTCCGGCGACGATATATCAGGCGCATTTCCCGATATCGTCGATTCGATCAGCTTCGACGGCGTGATGGACGGCGAGCTGCTTGTTGGCGGAACCACCCGCTCGAACAGCCCGACGCGTACCTTTTCCGATCTGCAGCAACGCCTGAACCGCAAGACGGTAACGACGAGGATGCTCGACGAGTATCCGGCTTTCATTCGTGCCTACGATCTGCTTTTCGATCGGGAGGAGGACGTGCGCGGTCGCTCCTACGTCGATCGTCGTGAACGTCTTGCGGAGGTCATTGACCGTGCACCGCACGACCGCTTCGATCTTTCGCCTCTGGTCGAATTCTCTTCATGGGACCAACTGGATCAACTGCGGTCGTCACCGCCGGATCCTGTCATCGAGGGGGTGATGATCAAGCGCCGCGACAGCATCTATCAGGCGGGGCGCTTGAAGGGGCCGTGGTTCAAATGGAAGCGCAACCCTTACAACGTCGACGCCGTGCTGATGTATGCGCAGCGCGGCCATGGCAAGCGGTCGAGCTATTATTCGGATTTCACCTTCGGCGTCTGGACGGAGACACCGGAGGGAGAACAGCTGGTGCCTGTTGGCAAAGCCTATTTCGGCTTCACGGATGCTGAACTGGAACTGCTGGACAAGTTCGTTCGCAACAACACGACCGAGCGCTTTGGTCCGGTACGGGCCGTCAGGGCGGACAAGGATTTCGGCTTCGTCGTGGAAGTCGCCTTCGAAGGCATCAATCGCTCTACCCGCCACAAGTCGGGCGTGGCGATGCGCTTTCCGCGGATCTCCCGTCTGCGCCCCGATAAGCCGTCCTACGAGGCGGATCGCCTTCAGACGCTGGTCGCGATGATCGATGCCAAGGGCGATCAGTAGTTTTTCTGGCGCAAAACGCCGCAGGATCACAGTTTTCAACACAACGTGTGTTGGCGACCGCGCGCTTCCGGTGCAATTTTCGAATCGCCGGGAACCATGGAAGTGTGAAATGACGTCAGACAAAGGTAATTCTTTTCTCCGCCAACGCCGCACGGTTCTTGCAGGCCTGGCCGGAGCCCTCCTGCTCCCGCGCATGGCTAGTGCATTCGACGTTCCGGACGTGCCGAGACTGATCGATCACGACTATGCCAAGGTCCGCAAGCACTTCCATACCAAGCTCTTGCAGAAGGGGCCGGCTCCCGACAAGTATGAACCGCTCGACGCGCCCGCGGACGGTGAGAAGATCTTCTACCGGTCCGGCTATGGCGGCGAATTGGAACTGGTTGCCTGGGTCTCCAAATACAAGCGCGGCGGCAAGCCAAAGCCAGGTGTTCTGTTCCTGCACGGCGGCAACGCCATGGGTCTTGGCCACTGGGTTCTGCTCAAGGCCTATGTCGACGCGGGCTTCGTGGTGATGATGCCGTCGCTGCGCGGCGAAAATGGCCAGATGGGCAATTTCTCGGGCTTCTACGACGAGGTCGACGATGTGCTCTCGGCGGCCGACCGTCTGCAGCATCTTCCCGGCGTCGATGGCAACCGCCTGTTTATCGCCGGCCACAGCATCGGCGGTACGCTGACCATGCTTGCGGCGATGAGCAGCCACAAATTCCGCGCCGCGGCGCCGATCTCCGGCAATCCGGATGCGTTTCGTTTCTTCAATCGCTACCCGCAGGACATTCGTTTCGACGACAGCAACGCCCACGAATTCGAGGTCCGCAGTGCGCTCTGCTATGCCAAGAGCTTCAAATGCCCCGTCCGTGTCGTCCATGGCACTGAGGAGGCGCATTTCAACGACCGCGCCGGCCTGCTTGCCAGCCGCGCCCGCTCCGGCGGTGTCCAGATCGAAACGGATACGGTGACCGGCAACCACACCTCGGCGCTGCCGGCGGAGATTGAACAGAGCATAAAGTTTTTCCACGGGGTCTCGGCCTGATCGTGGTCTGACGTCCATTGATGCGAGGCTGATCTGGTGACCAGCCTCGCGCCAGCCGCAAGTGCCATCCTTGCCACAGCTATACGTCTCGCTGTTGTCGATGAGGGTGTTTTATGACTGTTCTCAGCCGGGTGTCGCCATTTGCCGGGCTTGCGGCCGCTGCTCTTTGCCTGAGTGGTTGCAATATCCTCATTCCGGATACCGGTGCCACCGATCCTGCCCGCTTCGTGCAGGAAACATCCCCTGTTTTCTATAACCCACCCGGTGTCGATCCCATGCGCGTCAAGCCGGTGGATACGCCGGTCCCGCAGAGGCCGGGTGTGCCGCCGACGATCTATAATCAGACCTATGGTATCCCAGGCGCGAACTTCAGCCGGACCTACGGCCTGCCGGTCACCAATCCGGTGAATGGCACCTTGTATGGCCAGGTGCGCGATACCGACTTCACGTTGCCAGCGATACCGATCAGCCGCATCGACCCACAGTATCTGCGGCAGGAGGTCGCCTATCCGACCAAAGAGAAGCCCGGTACGATCATCGTCGATACGAAAACCAAACACCTTTATTTTGTCGAGCCTGGCGGCAAGGCGATGCGCTACGGCGTCGGCCTCGGCCGCGAAGGCTATGCATGGTCCGGCCGGGGCGTCATTCAGTGGAAGCAAAAATGGCCGCGTTGGACGCCGCCCGCCGAAATGGTCTCACGCCAGCCTGACGTCCGGGCCTTCTCGGCGGAAAACGGCGGCATGAACCCAGGTCTTGGAAACCCGCTGGGTGCGCGCGCTCTTTATATCTTCAAGGATGGTCAGGATACGCTTTACCGCATCCACGGGACTCCGGATTGGCAGTCGGTCGGAAAGTCCACGTCGTCGGGTTGCGTACGCATGCTGAACCAGGATGTGGTCGACCTCTATGACCGCGTTCCGGCGAAGGCCGAGATCGTCGTGATGTAGACGCGCAACAGCGCGGGCGATATCGTCGGTCGTCGGACGGACACGACTTCGTGAGGTAGTGGTTTATTTAGCGCAAGACGGTAATTTCCTTTGTCGTCACCGGCGTTGAACCACCCTCCGCGAAGGGCGTCGTCCTTCCAGCGCAACAGGAACCCAGACCCGCGTTATGAGCTTTGAAACATCCCTTTCCCGCCGCAGCTTCCTTTCGCTTTCGGCCATGACCGCGGCTTCGGCCCTGGCTGGCTGCGCATCCACGGCCGGGCCGCCTCCCATGGCTCAGCCGGTCGTCATGCGCACCCCCCCGGTCAACATGTTCCAGGCCCCGCTGGCTCCGGGTGATGCCGAGCTGGAGGTCATGTACGGCCCGATAGAGGACGGCGGCTTTCTCATTCCGGCCGTGCCCTACCAGAAGATCGATCCGCGCTTTTATCGTCAGCAGGTCGTCGATCCGACCGGCCAGGCGCCCGGCACGATCGTCGTCGATACCCCCTCACGTTTCCTCTACCTCGTGCAGCCCGGCGGTACCGCGATGCGTTACGGCATTGGTGTCGGCCGCGAAGGATTTGCCTGGCAGGGCACGGGCGTCATTCAGTGGCGTCAGAGGTGGCCGCGCTGGAAGCCGCCGAATGAGATGGTCGCACGCCAGCCGGAGCTCACCAAGTATTCGATTGAAAACGGCGGCATGGAGCCAGGCCTGAAGAATCCGCTCGGCGCGCGTGCGCTCTACATCTTCTCGAATGGCGAAGACACGCTCTACCGCCTGCACGGCAACCCGGAATGGCGCTCCATCGGTAAGGCCGTGTCATCGGGCTGCGTGCGACTGCTGAACCAGGATATTATCGACCTCTATGATCGCGTGCCGAACAAGGCGCCGGTCGTCGTTCTGCAGTGATCGATTTGCGTCCCGCTGTCTCCCTTTTCCCCTGGGGGACAGCATCTTCCCGCCAAGGGAAATCGCGCCTTACCGGGGAGACGGTACCGTCTCTCCGCCCACATTTGGCCGGGCCGAAATTTACCGCCACGAGTAGCTATGTGAGATGATCGCGTCAGGATCGATGCCTCTGGCTGACTCATGCCAACCGGCAAACTCGTCGTGTCTGACGATGCCGATATCGGCGAGTTGCTCGTCGTCAAGCTTATCCAACGCCCGGCATGCAGCATGATCTGTCGTTGAATGGTATTCCCCATGCGGGACCAGATGCGCGAGCGCGTGCCATGTTCCCGAAAACGCTGCTGTCGGCGAAAAAGTGCGAACGCCATGTAGGTGCAGGAATGTCATGGTGGCTCCCCCAAGCTGCAGTTGTAACGGCAAAGCCTCCCATTTGTCCGTGTGGTTGTCGTGAAGCCCGGCTGAAGCGCTTTTGAAATTTCTCTGAAATTCTTTGGTTTCGGTGTCGCGCTTCGATACACTTCGTTGTCGTGGTGGGAAGCGTTTGCTAAATTGCGCGCCAACATTCGGAGCATCCAATGTCGATGTTCGAATTCGCGGGACACCAACTCGATTTGCAACAGGGCCGGTTGCGCAAGGGCGGGCAGGATGTTCGTTTGCGCCCCAAATCCCTGGCGTTGCTGACTTATCTGCTTGAAAATTCGGGGCGCGTCGTCACCAAGGACGAACTGGTTTCAGCCGTCTGGCCAAATGTAGCCGTCACGGACGGCTCGCTCAGCCAGTGCGTGACGGATATACGCAGGACGCTGGGCGAGGGCGCAGTAAAGCTCATTCGCACCATTCCGTGCCGCGGTTATGCCTTGGACGAGAAACTCATGCGGCGCAGCGAGGCTCTGTTGCCGTCTGCGGCAGTCAGTCCGTCGGGGCGGCCCTCGATTGCGGTGCTTCCGTTCACGGTCGCGGTGCCTGGTGGTCGGCACACATGGATCGCAGACGGCATTGTCGAGGACATCATCACTGCGTTGGCGAAGATTCCCAATTTCTTTGTCGCATCGAAGAACTTGAGCTTTGCTTATCGCGACAAGGTCGGTCGCCTGCCGGACGTCGCCCTAGCGCTTGGTGTGGCCTACGTCCTTAGCGGAAGTGCCCGCGTGAGCGGCCGCGAATTGCGGTTGACGACCGAACTTGTCGATGCGCGAACCGGCGGAATCGTCTGGGCGGACCGCTTCGATCGTCATCTCGGGCAAATCTTCGAGGTTCAAGACGAGATAACAACGGCCGTTGTCGAGCGGCTGAAGATCGAGCTTCTGCCGCAAGGCCGCGGCGCTGCTGTCGTCGAAAACCAACGAGAATTTGACCTGCCGGGCAACCATTCCGGCCATCCGGCGCTCTGGGATCGGTAGGGTTTGGCCAATCCTGTTGCTGCGACCGCGACCTCTATACCGCAGCCGTAAGGTTTGAACGCAGGCCCCTCAACAGGCCTCGGATGGTCTTCATTTCTTCGAGTGTGCAGCCCGCCGCCTGACCGATGGCGGTCATGATTGTGTCGATCTCGCTCCGCATCGCCCGGCCCTTGTCTGTCAGCGATACGATGACCTGTCGCTCGTCGCGGGAATCGCGCTTGCGCTTGATCAGTCCGGTTTGCTCCAGGCGCTTGAGCAGGGGAGAGAGGGTGCCGGAGTCGAGATCGAGTTGCTCGCCGATTGCCTTGACCGGCTGTTCGGACTTCTCCCACAGCGCCAACATGACCAGATATTGCGGGTAGGTGAGGCCGACCTTGTCGAGAATCGGCTTGTAGGCGCGCGTGAAGGCATGCGCCGTCGAATAGACCGCAAAGCAGAGCTGGTTTTCCAGCCGTTTCTCTTCTTCCGGAATTTCCATCGTCTTTGCCAGATGCGCTTTCATTGTCGTTGTCCTTGAGGCGTGATTGTCCTCTTTTCGAATTCGAAATGCAATTTGCAAAATTAACTTGCGTACAATTTAATTGTGCAATATACAAAATCCAACCCCAACGCAAAGGAGACTGACATGCCTATCCTCTATACGACCAAAGCTTCCGCCACCGGTGGCCGCGCGGGCCGCGCCGTTTCCGAAAACGGCGTTCTCGATGTGACGCTGACGGTTCCGAAGGAACTCGGTGGCGACGGCGCGACTGGCACCAACCCTGAACAGCTCTTTGCAGCCGGTTATTCGGCCTGCTTCCTCGGTGCTTTGAAATTTGTCGCCGGCAAGGAAAAGGTCAAGATTCCCGAGGACACCGCGGTCAGCGCGACGGTCGGCATCGGCCCGCGCGAAGATGGCACGGGATTCGGCATTGAAGTCGCCCTGACGGTGAACATTCCCGGCCTCGACAAGCCAACGGCTGAAAAGCTTGCCGCCGCCGCCCACATCGTGTGCCCCTATAGCCACGCCATGCGCACGTCGACCGAGGTTCCGGTCACCGTCGCCTGATTATAATTGTGGAAGAGCGTCGCGGATCGCGACGCTCTTTTCATATGAAAATAAAGTGCTATATTCTTTCCTGTGAAAGGAATATGGCATGGCTATAGCGCATCCGATCTCTGGCGTCCGGTCTCCTGAAGCAACCGTGATCACCAAGGCCGCCGTCAATGCCGCCGACCATCTCGGCCTCAATGCTCGAACGCTTTCGGCGGTGCTCGGCGTTTCGGAGGCAACTGTCTCGCGTATGAAGCGGCAGGATTATCTGCTTGAGCGTGGCTCGAAGTCCTTTGAACTCGCGATCCTGCTCGTGCGTCTGTTTCGCTCGCTCGACGCGATCGTCGGCGGCGACGAAGCCATCGCCCGTCAATGGCTGCGCAACGCCAATACGGCGCTCGGCGCGACACCGCTCGAAAAGATTGTCAGCATCTCGGGATTGACCGATGTCCTTGCCTATCTGGACGCCCGCCGCGCTATCGTCTGAGACGCGGGCGATCTCGGGCAGGTTTTGGCGGCTGGTCGAGGCGCAGCATCAGATATCGACGCTGAAGCTTGTCGATACGCTCGACGAGCAGGCCTTGCTCGAAAACCTGCTCGAGGAAAGCAAGCCGGCGCTGCCGCCGGAATGTGTCGGGCTGGACTACCTGCTTGCCACGCCGTTCCGCTATGGCGCGGTCTATCCATATGGTTCGCGTTTCCGACGGGCAGGCCGCACGCTCGGCGTCTTCTATGCGTCCGAGCGGGTAGAAACCGCGCTTGCGGAAATGGCTTTCTATAGGCTGCTGTTCTATTCGGAATCGCCCGCCACGTCGCTTCCCGCTAACGCCGCCGAATACACCGCCTTTGCCGCTGCGATCGCTACGCCGTCAGCAATCGATCTCACGTGCCCGCCGCTCGATTCTGATCGGGAGATCTGGACCGATCCCCAGAACTACGCGCCGTGCCAGGCCCTCGCGGACGCTGCGCGGGAGGCGGGCTCCCAAGCAATCCTCTACGAATCCGTGCGCGATCCGCAGCGCGGCCGTAACATCGCGCTTTTGACGGCGGCGGCATTTGCTGCCCGCGAGCCCGTTGAGCGCCAGACGTGGAGGATCCGGCTTTCGGGCATTGGCGTCCAGGCGCTCTGCGAATTTCCGAAAGTCAGAATTGGATTCTCGGTCGAGGATTTCGCCTCAGACCCGCGCATGGCGCGCGACTAAAGCGTTGTCATATGCGACCGGTCTTCAGGAGAGCGCCTGCAGGTCGCGTCGCAATCTTCCGATGTCGCCATCCGGCAGGGCCTGATCGAGGCTGGCGTGGGTGCTTTCCCAGATCGGCACTGCGGCCGCGAGCACCGCCTTGCCCTCCGGCGTCAGGCTTAGCAAGCGCCGGCGCTTGTCTTTCGCATTCTGCGTTACATTTACCCAACCACGGCGCTGCAATGGCTTGAGCGCTGCCGTCAATGTCGTCTGATCCATCGCAAGCAGGGTCGCGACCGGTCCCATCGGCGGTGGCTCCGGGCGGTTCAGCGACATCATCAGCGAGAACTGGCCGTTGGTGAGCCCGACAGGGCGAAGCGCCTCGTCGAAGAGCCGCGCCAGTGCGCGCGCAGCCCGCTGCACATGCAGGCAAAGGCACGTGTCGCGCACCAGAAGCGTCGTTGAAAAGGGAATCTCTACCGCGTTTGACATGTCCAATTTCTATTGATATCAATGTAATTAGTCAAGGAAAAGCAACATGGACTGCCACGTCTCGATCGCGCCGGAGGAGGGTGCTCGTGATGCATAACCAAGTCGTTTCCCGTGAAGAATGGCTGGAAGCCCGCCGCGCGCTGCTTCTCAAGGAGAAGGAAGCAACGCATCTGAGGGACAAGGTCAATGCCGAGCGCATGGCCTTGCCCTGGGTCAAGGTCGACAAAAATTACGTCTTCGATACGCCGCAGGGAAAGAAAAGCCTTGCCGAACTCTTCGATGGCCGCAGCCAACTCCTGATCTATCACTTCATGCTTGGCCCCGATTGGGAGGCCGGCTGCCCCGGATGCTCGTTCCTGTCGGATCATGTGGACGGAACGCTTCCGCATCTCAACAATCACGATGTCACCTGGGTCGCCGTTTCACGCGCGCCCGTGGCCAAGATCGAGGCCTACAAGAAGCGCATGGGCTGGAAATTCCCGTGGGTGTCATCCTTCGATAACAGCTTCAACTTCGACTACCACGTGTCTTTCAGCCCGGAGGATCTGGCGAAGGACAAGGTCATCTACAATTTCGAGGCGATCGAGCCCGCCAATGCCCATGACGAGCTGCCCGGCCTCAGCGCGTTCTACAAGAATGACGACGGCGAGGTCTTCCACACTTACTCGACCTACGCACGCGGGCTTGAAGAGGCGGTCGGCACCTTGATGATCCTCGATCGCGCGCCGAAGGGCCGCAACGAAGATAGCACGATGGATTTCGTCAAGCGTCACGACGAATACGAGCCGGCCACGAGCGAGCCGTCCTGCTGTCACTGAGATCTGCGACCATCATCCCACGGGAGAAGGACGATGCAGCAAGCAAAAGCTCTGAAGGAGCACGAGTTCCTGGAAGACCTTGTCGGCGTCTGGGATGTAATAGCGCCCGGGATGACCGGACAAGAGCCTTGGACGGAAATCGTGCGGTCGCTCCACGGTATTTGGTTCGTCGCCGAAGGCTCCGGCCAGATGCCGGGCGGCGGCGCGGCAACGACCGTTCTCACCCTCGGCTACAACGCCGACAAGGGCAAATATGTCGGCACCTGGATCGGCACCATGATGGACCATCTGTGGGTCTATCAGGGTGATGTGTCCGACGACGGCAAGACCTTGAGCCTCTATACGACAGGCCCCGACTTCGCTGACGCAAGGAAGCTTGCCGAGTATCGCGAGCAGCTCATTTTTCACGATCGCGACCACCGCACGTTCAATTCTGCCGCCAGGCAGCCCGACGGCTCCTGGAAGCAGTTCATGGAGGCGCACTACACCCGCAAGCAGTAGCTGCGGGCAGAGAACGGCGTGCCGTTCGTCAAACCCAAAATGGAGAACACGATGTCCGAAACCCACGGCAAATTTATCTGGTGCGAACTGATGACCCCCGATCCCAAGGCCGCAGCCGAATTCTACGGCAAGGTTGTCGGGTGGACCACAAACGACATGACGATCCAGGACCTGCCGCCCTATACGATCTTCGAAGCCAATGGCGCGGGCGTCGCCGGGCTGATGGATTTTCCCGCCGAACTGGAGGGGAAGGGTATCCCGCCGAACTGGACGGGCTACGTCGCGGTCGATGATGTCGACAAGACGGCGAAGGATTTTGCCGCCAACGGCGGCTCGGTCCGCCGCGAGCCTGCGGATATTCCGACGGTTGGACGCTTTGCCGTCGTCGCCGATCCGCACGGCGCGGTGATCTGCATCATGACGCCGCTGCCGAGGGACAATCCAACGCCTCCCGCGCCGATGGGCACGCCGGGCCACATCGGTTGGCACGAACTCTATGCCGGCAACGGTGCGGAAGCCCTCGCATTCTATTCGAAGCTTTTCGGCTGGACGAAGGATCATGACTTCGACATGGGCGAGATGGGTGCCTATACGATCTTTGCCGAACACGGCACCCCTGTCGGCGGCATGATGACCAAGCCGCCGAATGTCCCCATGCCGGCATGGGCTTATTACTTTAATGTGCCGGCCATCGATGCGGCCATCGAGCGCGTCAAGGCCGGCGGCGGCACGGTGTTGAACGGTCCGATGGAAGTGCCCGGCGGCAGCTGGATCATCCAGGCGACCGATCCGCAGGGCGCATTCTTCTGTCTCGTGGCGCCCGCCAGATAGACGCGACTGACGATGACATCAGCGCAGCGTAAGACGGCCGGACGCCGTCCTGCGCTGCTTGATTTGAGGGTTTCAAGCCGGTTGATGGAATGTGATCCAGCGTGGCGCGGACATCGAATCGAGAGCCGAGGGCGCGCTGCGGCGAATGCCGAAGCTCGTTCGTATTTCATTAATTTTATTAGAATTTTAGCGTTTCCGGCGATATTCGGGCGCCTGCTGTTAACTCTTCCTCAAACATTTTTGGGTGGATGCATAACCGGCTATGTCTGAAGCCGCCGCAAGCATTGATTTTGGTTCTTCTGCGTAATTGATTGGTCCCAGTTTCACATTGGGGTTGTTTTGTTATGTCTATCGAAGATCCGCGCATTTCCGCTATCGCAAGCGAAAACGTCTCGCACGACTTCCGCCAGGACATTCATGAAGATGCAAGTATTGAGACTTCCGCCCGGCAGGGCGTCGAGGTCGCACAGGCCGATAATAGCCAGCAACCTGAGAAGACCGACCGCGTGCCGGCGGCTCCGCAGATCGCAGCTGCCAACGGCAATGCGGTTGAAGTCGTCCCGGATCAGCACAACGTTGCACATCTGCCGGCTGACGTATCGATCGACGACATCCGCGTCGAAGGCAACAATCTTGTACTGGTCCAGGCTGATGGCACGGAGATCGTCATCGTCAACGGCGCCCTGCACGTGCCGACCTTCCTGCTTGGCGAAGTCGAGCTGCCGCAGCAAGCCGTGATCGCCGCCCTCGAGCAGAACAACATCAACGTCGCTGCGGGTCCCGATGGCTCCTATTCGGCGAGCGCATCCGCTCCAAGCTCAGGCGGCAACTTCGACACGATCCAGCAGCCTCCCCATCTGCCGCCGCTGATAGCGGACCTTCTCCCGCCCACAGACCAGCCCGATGGGCAGCCCGGCGGCCTCTTCGGCGGCCGCGACAGCGGCAGCGGCAATCTTCTGGCCGCAAACCCGCCGAGCGTCGACACGCCCACCCCGGACAATGGCGTAACGATCGGCGACCTCGACAGCGCTGCCACCGGCAGCGACGCCGTGGTCTGGGAAGCCGGGCTCCCCGGCGGCTCGGCCGAGGGCTTGTCCGCCAATCCGACTGTCGTGGACGGCAAGTTCACGATCTCGGCTCCGGATGGCTTGGCGAGCGTTACGATTGGCGCGACGACCATCAACGGCGCCGATCTCCTGAACGCGGCCACATTCCCGATCTCTGTTACTCCCGCCGGCTCGTCGCTCGGAACGCTGGTGCTCACTGGCTACAACGCTGCGACCCACGAGGTCTCCTACAAATTCACGCTCGCCAATAACGCAACGCATGGTGACACCGCCCATACCGGCGTGGACGACCAGGTCTCCGCTAATTACGGCATCACCGTTACGGACACCGATGGCGACAGTGCCAACGGCACGCTAACGATTGCCATCAACGACGACGGCCCGACGGCCGCCAATGACGAGGATGCGGTTTCAGGCCCGAGCGCGACCGGCAACGTGATCAGCGGGGCGGACGAGAGCGTCACCGCGGGCCTCGACACGAAGGGCGCTGACGGGGCCAGTGTGACGAACGTTGCGTTCGGCAACGAAACCGGGACGAGCGTCACCGACGCGTATGGCCATGGCCACCAGGTTACGGGCACCTACGGCACGCTGACCATCTACGAGGACGGCCACTACAGCTATATCCGTACCAACGACTCGCCCGTGGCCGACACGGTGAGCGACACGTTCACCTACACGCTCACCGACGGCGACGGCGACAGCGACACCGCGACGCTCAAGATCAACATCACGGACAATGGCGTAACGATCGGCGACCTCGACAGCGCTGCCACCGGCAGCGACGCCGTGGTCTGGGAAGCCGGGCTCCCCGGCGGCTCGGCCGAGGGCTTGTCCGCCAATCCGACTGTCGTGGACGGCAAGTTCACGATCTCGGCTCCGGATGGCTTGGCGAGCGTTACGATTGGCGCGACGACCATCAACGGCGCCGATCTCCTGAACGCGGCCACATTCCCGATCTCTGTTACTCCCGCCGGCTCGTCGCTCGGAACGCTGGTGCTCACTGGCTACAACGCTGCGACCCACGAGGTCTCCTACAAATTCACGCTCGCCAATAACGCAACGCATGGTGACACCGCCCATACCGGCGTGGACGACCAGGTCTCCGCTAATTACGGCATCACCGTTACGGACACCGATGGCGACAGTGCCAACGGCACGCTAACGATTGCCATCAACGACGACGGCCCGACGGCCAATGACGACACGGACTCCTTCGACACGGACACGTTCTCGACCGACGGCAACGTCATCACCGGCGCCGACACCACCAGCGGCACCGCCGGCAAGGATGTGACCGGCGCCGATGGCGCGCATGTCAGCGAGGTGAGCTTCGGCAATGCCACCGTGACGAACGTCACAGACGGAACTCATGGTGCGGGCTTCGAGGTCCATGGCGCTCACGGCACGCTGACGCTCTTTGCTGACGGCCACTACATCTACGCTCAGGACCCCGCCGACCACACAGGCGGTACCGACACTTTCACCTACACGCTGACGGACGGCGACGGCGACACCGACACGGCGACGCTGACGGTAACCGTCCCGCACCAGAACACGCCGCTGGAGATCACCGGTTCGGCGACCGGCGTCGTCGAGGAAGAGGAGCTTTCTGGAGGCAACCCGGATCTCCTGTCGCTCAGTGGCAATGATGACGCCACGCTTTCGAATGCGGTGCAGGGTGTCCTTACGAGCGCACTCGGCATTAGTGGCAAGGATGGAACGCTCAGCTTCGCCATCGGCGCCGTTGCTGACAGTGTTGCAGTCACAACGGTCAGCGGAGGGGGTTCTACGCTGCTGACGTCGGGGGGGTATACGGTCTACTTCCATCAGAGCGATGACGGTACCACCCTGGTGGGGTATACCAACAGCACCGGATCGAGCGGGTACTCCGCCAGCAGCACAACCATCTTCACGCTGGCTATCACCAACCAAACGACCGGCGCCTATACCTTCACCCTGCAAGGTCCGGTTGACCACCCGGTTCACGGCTCGACCCAGACGACGGGCGAGGACTCGCTGGTCATCGACCTCGGCGGGCTCGTAACGGTTTCTGATACCGGCGATGCCGGCGACCACGCGCCAGTCACTGACTTCAAGATCACCGTGATCGACGACGTGCCGGTCGTCTCAGCGCGCGACGCGATCCAGACGACCACGATCGATACCCACGTGGACACGCACAGCTACGATCTCAAGGCCGGCGCCGTCGATGCCCTCGGCGCGTTCGGCGTGAACGGCACCAACGACCACGACGTGCTGATCAAGACGGGTAGCGGCGAGAAGGTCAACAGCAATGGACAGGGCCAGATCGGCTCCGGCAGCCAGTGGCTAGACGGCGGCGAATCTCTGTTTATGAAGTTCGGCGCAAACCTGCAGGCCGACAATACGTTCCACGGCGGACCGGAATATTACGCCAACGCCTCCTTCCAAGTGAATGTCAATGGCAACAAAACATCCGACGTCTTCGTCTCGGCCACCCATGACGGAACCTTCGTCGCGCTGACCTTCGATGCGCCTGTGCCGGCAACCGCAGTCTACCAGGGCGGCGTGCTTATCGGCTACCTGTTCGACAACATGCCCGACAACGCCACCATCTCGGTTCATGGGGCGGCCGGCGCCACTTTCGACGCCCTCAACGTCAGCAATTACGACGGCATTAACGGCAATTCCGGCAACAAGTTCGGCATTGTGGGCATCTCGACTTCCGTCACCACCGTCACGACGACGATCACAAACGAGACGTTCACTCTTGGCCAGGACGAGACGGCGGGCGTCAACAACGCACCCGATCCCAACGCGTCGAACGATCACGCCGCGCCGGACTCGGGGACCGACGCCTACAGCGCGATCTACAAGGACGGCGCCATCGGCTATGCCGAGTCGGCGAGCGTGCTCACCCCGAACGGTGCTTTCACCGCGCTGTTCAACGGCACCGTCGGCGCCGACCATAACGCCTCGGGCGGCGGCGCCTGGACCTTTGCGGTCACGGATGCGAACGGCTACGGATTCGACGGCGTCAATTCAGGCCTGACCACGACGACCGGCCTCGCGATCAATCTGGCCACCGACAGCAGCGGCGCGCTGGTCGGCTATACCGGCAGCGATCCCTCGACGGCCACCAACCAGGTCTTCAAGGTTTATGTCGACAACGCCGGCCATATCTGGATCGCGCAGTACCAGGCGATCCACAACGACGTGGCGCGTTCCAGCAACGTTAACGGCGCCTATGACGACATCGCCACCGTGGCGGCCGATCTTCACATCAAGGGGACCCTGACCGACACCGACGGCGACACGGCCAGCGCCGTGTCCCCGGTGGCGCTCAAGGTGCAATTCCAGGACGACGGTCCGCTGGCGGTGAACGACACCCAGAGCGTCTCCGACTTGGAGGCCAGCGGCAACGTCATTACCGATGCTGCCGGCAAGGATACGGTCGGCACCGACGGCGCAACGGTCACCGGGGTCACCAGCAATAACGCGCCGAGTCATACAGCGACGAATGCCGGCGGCGTCCTGACGATCCATGGCCAGTACGGCACGCTGGAACTGCATGCAGACGGCAGCTACGCCTATCATCGCACCGACGGCTCGCCGGTCACCGACAGCGACGTTTTCCGCTACACGCTTACCGATGGCGACGGCGACAGCTCGCAGGCCACGCTGACGATCTCGATTTCGGACAATGGCGTGACGATCGGCGATCTCCACACTGCCGCCTCGAACAGCGACGCTGTGGTTTCGGAGGCCGATCTGCCCTGGGGCTCGTCGCCGGACTCGGCGGCGCTGACCACCACCGGCAGCTTCACCATCACTGCGCCGGATGGGCTCGCCACGCTTCAGATCGGCACGAATACGATCACCCTCGCGCAACTTAATGCCTCGGCGCAGTCGCCCATCACCGTCACGGGCGGCTCGACTCTCGGAACGCTGGTGATCACCGGCTACAACGCCGCGACCCACGAGGTCTCCTACAAGTTCACGCTTGCCGACAACACCGCCCATAGCGACCATAACCAGACCGGCGCGGCCGACCAGGTCCTCGCCAATTATGGCATTATCGTTACGGACACCGACGGCGACAGTGCCAACGGCACGCTGACGATTGCCATCAACGACGACGGCCCTGACGCCAGCAACGAGGCCCAGCAGAACGTTGCCGAGGGCGCGGTTACCACCGGCACCCTCGACTTCGTCAAGGGCGCGGATGGCGCGACAGTCACGCAGATCAACGGCTCCAACCTAGTCTTCGGCAATGACGGCTGGTCGCAGCAGTTCAGCGTGCAGCACGGCACGCTGCAGGTGAAGGCCGACGGCAGCTATCAGTTCACCGCCCAGGCGAACACGATCTACCAGGACGGCGGCTCGTCCAGCTTCACCTACACGGTGAAGGACGGCGACGGCGATACCTCGTCGGCGAGTATCTCGTTCAACACCACCGACACGCTCGACCCGACCACTGTCAACCTGTCGGCCTCGACCCAGCAGGAAGGCGCTGGCGCCAGCTTCGTCTTCACCGCGACGCTGTCGAGCGCCTCGCAGGGCATCACGATTGTCCACACCGACCAGGGCGATATCACCATCGGCAACGGCCAGACCACCGGCACGCTGACGATTGCCGCCGGCAATGGCGAGGACGTCTACAGCGACGCTTCTTCGAAGACGGCGACGATCACCAGCGCCTCGGGCGGCGGCTTCGAAAACCTCGTTCCCGACACGACGCCGGCGACCGCGACGGTCACCGACACCATCGATACCACGACCGTAAGCCTCACCGCCTCGACCCAGCAGGAAGGCGCTGGCGCCAGCTTCGTCTTCACCGCGACGCTGTCGAGCGCCTCGCAGGGCATCACGATTGTCCACACCGACCAGGGCGATATCACCATCGGCAACGGCCAGACCACCGGCACGCTGACGATTGCCGCCGGCAATGGCGAGGACGTCTACAGCGACGCTTCTTCGAAGACGGCGACGATCACCAGCGCCTCGGGCGGCGGCTTCGAAAACCTCGTTCCCGACACGACGCCGGCGACCGCGACGGTCACCGACACCATCGACGCCGTCACCGCGACGCTCACCGCTGGGAACGCTACCTACAGCGATGGCGTTTTCACGATATCGTATACAATCACGCTGTCCGGTCCCACGGGCCCCATCGCGCCGCTAGATGCCGAGGGCCTCGTGTTCACACTTGCCCACGGCGGCACGATCACACTGCCGCAGGGCCAGACCTCGGTAACGGTCGACCTACATTTCGGTGCGGACAGCTATTCCGGCTCGATCAGCAACTCGATCACCTCGGTCACAGGGCAGAACGAGTATGAGAGCCTGCTCACGACCGGCTCGACCAGTACCACGGTCAATACCCCGCCAACCGTCGTCGACTCCGAAAACTGGCTGTCGAGCGATCCGGCTCAGTACACGTCAGGTGCATCGAGCTATCCCAACGGGTATCCGCTGCACATCGAAGCGCCGACCGATGCCGACCACAACAACCTGGTCGTGAAGGTGTCCGGCACAGTTCCCACGGGCGTGTTCTATAACGACGGCAGCGGCTATGTCGCCCTCACGGCGGGGGTTACGCTCTATGATCTCGCCCACGGCATCAACCTGCTTGACAGCGTGGTCTATCGGCCGACATCGAGCCAGACCGACGCGCAGAACCTGACGCTGAAGCTCGACGTCTATGACGGTACCGTGCATGTCACTCAGAACGTCGGGATTCACGAAGTCCCGCCGACGAGCCTGCCTTCGGATGTCCAGCAGATCGGCAGCGGCGGCAGCCCGCTGACCTCGGGCAACGATCAGACCCAGACGCTGACGCTGTCGCAGGGAACGGTCAACGGCATCCTCGCGGATCCGCATGGTTCGACGGTCGTGGTCTATACGGATTTCCAGAAGTCCCCGTTCGCCACGCCCATCCCCGCTGACGAACAAAACCCCGGGGCTTTTGGCGACGGCTCGGCCGGGTCGGCGCGCGAACAAGAAGTCCAGGTGGAGATCCGCATCGGCGCGAACCATTTCGCCGTCGTCGAGGACGACCGGTCGGCCGGCACGTTTGAGCAGAGCTGGTTCTACGACTCGGCAAGTGGGCTGATGAAGGCGACGGTCGACTACGACCACATCTACCTGCTGGACGCTGCCGGCAACGCCACCTCCACGACCCTGGCGAGCTACCTGATCGGCAACCCCCCGGCAGCCGGGAACACCTGGACGCTGGTCTACACCGACAATAACGGCGGCAACTTCCAGGCCCGAACGGTAACGTTCGACTTCTTCACCCATAATCCTGGCGACCCGGGCATCCCGGTCACCGGCAACACGACTCTGGCCGATACCATCTACGGGACGTCCGGCGAGGACGTGCTCACCGGCAGCGGCGGCAACGATATGCTGTACGGCCGGCAGGACCATGACATCCTCAACGGTGGTATTGGTAACGACATCCTGGCCGGCGGAGCGGACGCTGACACCCTGACCGGCGGCAGTGGCGCGGATACGTTCGTCATCGGCAGTGGCGAGTCGCTCGGCACCACCGGCGGCAACGGAGACAACGGGACTATATCTGGCTATGACATCATCACCGACTTCGATACGACGGCTGATATCCTCAACCTCGCTGGTACCCCATTTGCCGCCGGAAATACTAGCGGTTGGGTCGACGGTACGAACTCGTCGCTGACAATAAGCAGCTCTCAGATCAGCAAGCACAGCATCACGAACGGCATCATCACTTTCGAAAACGCCTCCAACAATGTGGTGACGTTGTCGTCGGCGAGCCAGGTCGCGGCGGTGGTGCAGTATCTGCACCAAAACGATATGGGCAACGCGGGAGCGACCGTCGCCTTCACAGCGACGATCGGCGGTACGGCCCACACCTTTATCTATGAACAGGTCGGGGACACCCCAGATGCGAGCAAGGACATCCTGGTCGATCTGCAGAACGTCAACCTGATCAGCGGCGGGACCAGCCTTGCGACGTTGATCGGCAACAGCCACATCGACCCCATTGTCCTCGACCTCGACCACAATGGAGTCGCGCTGACCTCGCTCGATCAAGGCGTCCAGTTCGATATCAATGCCGACGGTCACAAGGACCAGATCGCCTGGACGGCTGGCAGCGACGGCATCCTGGCACTCGATGTGGACGGCAACGGCAAGATCGACAATGGCAGCGAGATCTTCTCGCCGCACTTTGCTGGTGGCACCTACGTCGATGGTCTGGCGGCGCTGGCGGCGCTTGACAGCAACCATGACGGCAAGATCGATGCGACCGACGAGGTCTTCTCGAAGCTCACCGTCTGGCAGGACCTGAACCATAACGGCATCACCGATAGCGGCGAGCTTTCGAGCCTGGCGGATCATTCGATCAGCAGCATCTCGCTCGACGCTAGCGCCTCCAACGCGGAGATCAACGGCCAGTCGATCCTCGCCGATGGCGACTACACTCTGACAGACGGCGCGACCGGCCACTTCGTCGAGGTTGCCTTCGATACGTCGCTCGGTGGCAGCGAAAATAGCAGCAATGCCTATTCGCTGATCGGTAGCGACGGCGACGACATCCTGTCAGGCAGCGGCGGCATGTTCACGATATCGGGCGGGGCAGGGGCCGACACCTTCGTCCTCGACGCCGATGCTCTGAACGACGTCAAGCTCGCCGATGTCATCACCGACTTCAAGGCCAGCGAAGGCGACACCCTCGATGTGTCTAAGCTCCTCGACAGCCTGCTCGGCCACCAGGCGAGCGAGGCAGAGGCGCTCGCCAGCGTCAAGACGACGGTCACCGGCGCGGATACCGTCGTCAGCGTCAACGCCAGTGGCGGCTGGCACGATGTGGCGATTCTCCAGAACACCACGGAAGCGGTCAAGATCCTCTACGACGACAAGCACGACACGACGACGGCACCGCACGTCGGCTGATGTTCGTACGAACCTGCAAAGGAGAAGGCGCCCTTCTTCGGCGCCTTTTCTGCTTTCTGGTACCGATTCGGGGCAAGCCCTTCTCTTGCTGCTGTCCCCGCATGGTCATTCGCCACCGCTTTCGCGAAGCGGACGGAGTCGGCTCTGGCTCGGACGACGACTCTAGCGAGACTGGCCCGGTCACGGGCGACCGAGGCGCGCTCACCTCGGAAGAAAAGGTGCTTTATCGGCGCATCTTCTGCCTTCCGGGATCGGTGTGGGCAATCTTCCGCACGTCGGATTACCCATCCTCTTGCGCCTGTTATATTGCCGAGCGGTTCCTCGGCCGGGCTTGGAGATGATCCGCGTCTCCCGCCAGTGCACGGCCGCAGGCAGCTTTTCTTCTCAAAGGAAGAGAGACGCCGGATACGCGGGACAATAGGGTTCAACGAGCAAAGGGCGCCTTTCGGCGCCCTTTGCTCGCTGTTACTGATCGGTCGGATCAGGCGGCCGGCAGCCGCGACAACGGAATGGCGTCTTCGGTCTCGCCGCCGCGCTGCATCGCCATTTCGTCGGCCAGTTGGCGGATGTGATTGAAGTCGGTCGCTCCCTCGAAGACCGCGCCGCCGAGGCGCACGCCGATCGTCATCGGCGTGCCTTCCGCCGAGAAGGAGGCCTCGGCCACGCGCCGGCGGATACGGGTGCCGACATCCTGGGCGTTTTCGACCGTCGCACCCGGGAGAAATACCCCGAGTTCGTTGGTGGCGAGGCGAGCAACAAGATCGCCCTTTCTGACCGAGGACTGGATGATCGCGGCAAGCGACTGCATGACCGTGTCGGCCCATTGCGGGCCGTAACGCCGACTGATCTCGTCGAGCGTATCGATCACGACGGCTATCATCACGCCGCCGGCATCGGTTGCGATTCGCTTGCGCCGATCGATGTAGTGCTCGACGGCAGCTGCAAAGGCAGTACCGTTCAGCGTCTTCGTTAAAGCGTCGTGGCGCGCAGCATAGTTAACCGTTTCTTGTAGTTTCTTGAGGTCACCAACTTTGAGCTGCAAGATCAGAAGCAGCGGAAATGCAACAAGAAGTGAAATTAAGCCTGCGCCGATAAATCCTACCAAAAATGGTCGATCCGGCACGATAAGGTTTAAGATAAGTAAAACGCCGACGGATCCAGCCGCAAAGCAGACCGCGCCGAGGGTGGCGATCCGAAGAGCTGAAACGATTGTGGCGGAAGAGTAACGCTGGCTTAAATTCATCGGGGTTCTTGTCCGTTTGAAAGTCATGCCAGATAAACAGGTTCGGGCAAAGCCCCCGTTAAAAAATCCTGTAAAATTCTCGCTTTAGGCAGTTGTCCACCGCGATTAACTGTTTTGGCAGGAATGCTTGGGGCCGCAATTGGAATGTGGAAAGATTGGTGTTACTTATTTGCTGAAGAAGAGACTTTGGTATACGGGTACGCCGGTGAATCTTTGATGTTGAGGGGCATCGATCTTGTTTAAAGGCAAAAGAATTTTTGCAGCATTGTCTGCGACGGTTGCTTTCAGTTTTTCGTTTTATGCTGATGCGAATGCAATATCTCTGCAGCAGGCTATCGAAAAAACGATGAAAACGAACCCGCAGATCTTGCAGGCTGCGAAGGATCGTGAAGCTGTCGAGTTTGAACTGCGCCAGGCGCGCGGTTTATACTTGCCATCGGTAGACCTGGAGAGCGGGATCGGCCGTCGTCGCTTGTCGAATGCCAGCTCCGGTTCGCTGAGAGACGATCATGACTATCTGTCGCCGGGCGATGTTGGTCTTACGGTCACGCAGACACTTTACGATGGCGGCAGCCGCCGCGCGCAGGTCGAGCAGCAGGCTTCGCGTGTCGATGGCGCTTCCTTTCGCGTCCTTGAACGGTCTGAGTCGCTCGCCCTCGAAGTGACGCAGGATTATCTGGAATATATGCTCCAAAATCAGATCGTCGCTGCTGCCAAGCAGAACGTCGCCTTCCACACGCAGATGGTCGGCGATATCGACGAGAGCATCAAGGGTGGCGCCCTGACCGACGCCGACCGCCTGCAGGGCAGCGAGCGTCTGCAGGCCGCCAAGGCGCGGCTGCGTGAGGCGCTCGAGGAACTCGAGCAGACGAAGATCCGCTTCCTGCAGGCAGTCGGCGAGCCGATCACCAATGCGCAGACGCCGCCATCGGTCGGCAAGTATGTTCCGAAGACGTTGAACGACGCGGTCTTTGTTGCAGGCAAGAACAGCCCGCGCATCTATTCGGCCAATGCCGACGTCGATGCGGCCGATGCCGGTGTTCGCGGCGCGCGCGCCAACTACCTGCCGAAGGTCAATCTCGAAGGCGCCGCCCGCGTCGGCAACGACATCGACGGCGACGAAGGCAACACCAACGACTACCAGGTCCGTGTCGTTGCCCGCTGGAACCTCTATCGCGGCGGCATCGATGTTGCTCGCGAGCAGGAGCAGATCCGCCGCGCCGGTGAGCAGCGCTATAATCTCGCTCAGGTTCAGCGCGAGGTCGAAGAGTCGGTCCGTTCCGCTTGGAACGAGCGCGTCAGCCGCGGCGAGCTGTCCGGCATCCTGAACAAGCAGGCCTCGATCAACAACCAGCTCGTCGGTTCCTACCGCGAGCAGTTCAAGGTTGGTCAGCGCTCGCTGCTCGACGTGCTCGATGCGCAGAACACGAAGTTCAATACACAGGTCCTTGCCGACACGGCGCGGGTCGCGTCGCAGTTTGCCGAGTACAAGATTCTGGCGGCATCCGGCAATCTGCTGCAGACGATGAAGCTGAAGCCGGTCGAGCAAAGCCAGCCTTATGCGCGGGAAGGGTTTGCTGTCCCCGCGAGCGTCGCGAATCCTGGATATGTCGAGCTTGATTCCCATCAGAAGGCCGGCATGCCCCTGGATCTCCTAGCGCCAATTCGACAGCAGTAGTCGAACGGCCATGGAACGATGCTGAACGTAGCGCCAGAGACTTCCAGCAGCACGCCGCTGCAGACCTTCAAAGCCGCATTCAAGTCCGTGGCTGCGTTCTATGGCCGACCAAGCTCAGACACGGTCCTCTTCTCCGGTCTTCCGGATGAGGTGACCGAGTCGCTTGAGGTGGACGATGTCGAGCGCATGGCCGAACGGATCGGCCTGCAGGTGATCAAGCACCAGGAGCGCGAATGCCGCCAGGGCAATTTCGATTGTCCGGCGATCGTCGCGTTTGCCGATGGCAGCGTGCTGCCTCTGCTCGAGGTCGCCGAGGACGGCTCCTATGTCACGGATATCGTTCCGATTGCCGGCAACGCCATCCGGCTGACGCGGGAAGAATTCCTGGCGCTGAAGCCGCAGCTGGCCTTTGCCTTTACGCTTTATTATCAGAACGCCTCGGAAGAGGCGCTGGTTGGCAATGCCGTGGAGATCGAGAAGCGGCATTGGCTGGCAACCACGCTCGTGCCTTACTGGCGCACCTATGTCCGCGTCATGATCGCGGCGCTCTTTATCAATCTGATTGCGCTCGGCTCGCCGCTTTTTACGATGAACGTCTATGACCGGGTGCTGCCGAACAAGGCGATCCCGACGCTCTGGGTTTTGGCCGGGGGTATCTCGCTTGCCTATATTTTCGACTTTCTTCTGAAGACGGCGCGCTCGTCGCTGATCGACTATGCCGGACGCAAGGCGGATCTGCGCCTGTCGCAGTTGCTGTTTGACAAGGTGCTGAATTCGACGCTCGCCTCGCGGCCGCTGTCGACCGGCGAATATGCCAACCGCGTGACGCAGTATGAATTTGTTCGCGAGTTCTTCACGTCGAACACGATCGGCGTCCTCATCGACAGCCTTTTCGTCTTCATCTTCCTCGGCGTGATCTATCTGATCTCGGGCTGGCTAGTGGTCATCCCGGCTGTGGCCTTCGTCCTGTCGGTTGCGATCGGCTTGTGGGCGCAGGCCGCGATTGGCAAGCGCATGGCGACTGCCGCCAACGAGGCATCGCGTCGCCAATCCCTGTTGGTGGAGACGATTTCGACGATCGAAACGCTGAAGAGCCTGCGCGCCGAAGCGACGATGCTCCGCCGTTGGCAGGAGCTGACCAAATATTCGAGCCGCACCAGCGAAGACATCAAGCATATCTCGACGAACGCCATCAACATGACGATGTTCATCCAGCAGATGGTGAGCGTCCTGATCGTGATTGCCGGTACCTACGAGTTCTCCGAAGGCCGCATTGCCATGGGCGCGATCGTCGCGACGGTCATGCTGGCGAGCCGCGCCGGCGCGCCGCTCGGCCAGATCGCCATGACGTTGGCTCGGTTCCGCCAGGCAACCATGTCCCTTCGCATCCTCGATAAGATCATGGAACAGCCCGACGATCGTCCGTCTACCGTCGGTTTCGTCAACCGGGAGATTACCCGCGGCGCCTTCAGCTTCCAGGATGTATCTTTCCAGTATCCGGGGTCGGACTATCCCGTTATCAACAAGCTGTCCTTCACGGTGCAGCCGGGCGAGCGCGTCGGCATCATCGGCCGCATCGGCTCCGGCAAGACCACGCTCGGTCGTTTGCTTGACGGCCTCTTTTGCCCCTCGGGCGGCCGCGTACTGATCGATGGCGTTGATATCCGCCAGTACCACATGGCAGAGGTTCGCTCGGCGGTCGCCGTGGCCGGCCAGTCGTCCGATCTCTTCTCCGGCACGGTCAAGGAAAACCTGCTGATCGGACGCGCCGACGCGACCGACGAGGAACTGCTCGAGGTCGCCCGCATGACCGGTGTCGACGAGTTCGTCGGCAATCATCCTCGCGGCTTCGACATGCCGGTCGGCGAGCGCGGCACGAACCTGTCGAGCGGCCAGAAGCAGGCACTGACGATTGCACGCCTGCTGCTCACCAAGCCGAAGATCGTATTTCTCGACGAGCCATCGGGCGCCATGGATTTGGCAACCGAACGCAATCTGATTGCGCGCTTGTCGAAGGCTATCAGCCGTGACACCACGCTTTTGATCGCCACTCATCGCTACAGCATGCTTGAGCTCGTCGATCGCCTGATCGTCATCGACAAGGGGCGGATCATTGCCGACGGTCCGAAGAATGCGGTGATCGAAGCGATGCAGCGCAAGCCGGCGGGGGCGCAGTCATGAGCCTCGCCAGCAACCGCCACGACAATCCTCCGCTTCTCGCCCGCGGCATTCTGGCTCTGGTAGCCCTCGTGATTGCGAGCTTCATCGCATGGGCGGCGATCGCCGATATCAACGAGATCGCCCGCGGCGAGGGCAAGGTCATTCCGGTGTCGAAGACGCAGATCATCCAGTCTTCGGAGCCCGGCGTCGTTCAGCAGATCGCCGTCGTCCTCGGTCAGGTCGTCCGCAAGGGCCAGCTGCTCGTCCAGCTCGACAACACGACAACGACGTCCACGCTTGGTGAATCCGTTGCCAAGGCGCGTGCGCTCGGCGCCAAGGTTGCACGCCTGAAGCTCGAGGAGGCGGGCCAGTACGACGCTGAGTTCATCTGCCCCGAGGAGATCATGTCGGTCGCCAAGGATGTTTGCGGCAACGAGGCGAAGCTCTTCGCCGCTGATCGCGCCAGCTACCAGAACAAGCTCGGCGTCTTGCAGGAGCGTGTCCGCCAGCGCGAGAACGAGCTCAGCGAAGCGCATGCGAACATCGATCGCCTACAGCAGAACATCGAAGGCGCACAGCGCCAGTATGACCTCATTTTCCCGCTGGCGCAGAAGAAGCTGGTGGCGCAGACGGAAGTGCTGAAGACCGAGCGCGATCTCACCGACCAGCAGGGCCAGCTCAAGGTCTATCAGGAAAGCATCGACCGCCTGCAGGCTGCCGTGCAGGAGGCCAAGCTGCAGCTCGGCGATCTTGCACTTGAGCTGCGCCAGCAGGCGCTGACCGACAAGGCGCAGGCGCTGGCCGAGCTTTCGGTCGTCGACGAGACCATCCGCGGCGCCTCCGACCGCGTCAAGCGCACCGATATCCGTTCGCCCGTCGATGGCATCGTCAATACTCTGGAGGTCAACACCATCGGCGCCTATGTCGATCCGGGCCGTGTCATTGCCGGCATCGTGCCGACCGCCGACACGCTGCTGGTTGAAGCCAAGATTTCGCCGCGCGATGTCGCCTTCGTGCGCCGCGGCCAGCCGGCCGTCGTCAAGATCACGGCTTACGATTTCTCGATCTTTGGCGGCCTTGAAGGCGTCGTCGAGAACATCTCGGCCGACAGCCTCGTGGAGAAGGAAAAGGGCGAGACCTACTATCTGGTGCAGGTCAAGACAGACAAGTCCGCGCTGGAGCGTGATGGAAAGTCCTATCCGATTATCCCCGGCATGGTTGCCTCGGTCGAAATCATGACCGGCAACAAGACGGTGCTGAGCTACCTGATGAAGCCGATCAACAAGGCGCGCAGCGAAGCGCTGACGGAGCGATAGGATGCTGATCGTTAAGCCTGGCAGCAACGCACTCTCCGAGCTCGAACAGATCGAGGAGCCTTTGCCGGCCATCGGCGCCGATGAGATCGAGCCGCGCTTCCGGGCGGTCGTCGGCCGAGGCGGCGAGCGTCGCGGCATTCGCCTCGAGCGGATTTACTGGGATGGCCTCGGCCGCATGTCGGCTGCCGGCAAGATGAGCACTGCCGACCTCGTCCACTACACAGCCTCGCAGATGCCGGAGTCCGGCAACCTTGCCTCGCTGCTGCGTGTGCTTAGCTTCAAGTGGGCGCTGCGCCGGCTGGATACCGTCGAGGACGCCTCGTCCATGGCAAACGTCAACGCCATCATTCAGGCGTCGCCGTCGCCGACGATCCTGCTGACGCAGGAAAAGAAGATCCAGCTCTTCAACGATCCTTTCCTGACCATGCTGCGCCAGCGACTTCCGCTCGGCGATGCGGCGCAACTGACGAAGAGCTTGCGGTTCTCGATCGACACGCAGATCGACGAGGCCATTGCCACGCTTTATCGCAACCGGGGCAAGACTCTGAACACCGGTTTCACCATCGGCGTCGGCTCTGCCTCGATGAAGGGGCAGATCAATCTGGCTCTCGCGCCGACCCACGAGAAGCCGATGCTGATCGGCTATATCTCCCGCTACTGACCGCCAAATCCCGTCACGAAAAAGGCGGCTGAATTTCAGCCACTTTTTTCTTGTCTTGCCTCTGATTGTCAGAACGCAACGCCTTCGCCGGGGGCAACCTTTTCCAACGGCATGGCGGAGGCGACCTGCTTAGCGCCGGTGCGCGTTCCGTGCAGGTAGCCCTTGCCGTCCGCAATCGAGTAGAGCGGCACGTAATCAGGCAGCTTCGTGTCGGGCAGCACCTCGTCACGCATGTTGTCGAGGATGAAGTGGTTGCCGTTCACCGCGACGGAAAGGACCGCGTGGTAGAAGTGGCGCTTCTGATCGAAAAGCACGACGATAGACATGTCCTTGAGGTCAACGCCGTCCGCGTGCAGAGCGGCCATCTTCAGGATCGCGAAATCCTCGCAATCACCCTGCTGGCGCGCGAGCGTTTCGGCGGGCGTCGCCCAGTAATCAGCCACCTTGTAGGTGTCGATGTCGCGACTGTAGCGGATCGTGTGATTGACGGTGATGTTGATGGCGTTGAGCTTGTCGCGGATCGAGGACTGCGAGGTCTTGGTGAAGGCAACCTTGATGGTGGTTGCGGCCTCGGAGCATGCGCCGGCGCTGCAATTAATGGCGGTTCCATCCGTCATTTCCGCCAAAGACGGTTCGAACTTCTGCAGGGCGGCAAGTCGTTTGAAAGGAATGGCGACGGTCCCGAAAGCGGCGTTGCCCGTCGGCGCGGCAATCGCCGGGCGCGCGACCGGTTGCGTTGGTGCGACGCTCTCCTTCACCCAGCCGGCAGGCTCGGGCTGAAGCGAGCGCGTCAGCGCAGCAACGTCGATGCTGCCGATGACATTCGTTGCCAGGCTCAGGAGATCGGCAACGCTACCGAGCGTCAGGACGCGCGCCGTATCGACAGCGAAGTCGACCGAGTGCATCGCGCCGGAAAACTGCGCAGACGGAAGGGCGGATGCCGACGACATGTTCGGCGAGAACGCAAGGGAAAATGCGGAGAAAGTAAAAGCAGCAATTTTGCTTATTCTTATACTGCACTTCATGGATCGTCGTCTCTCGTTGGTTGTGAGAAACGTACAAAACATCTATAAAAATCAGGTATTTAAGCATGGATAAGGTCAGTATAAACTATCCATTCAAAAGAACATAAAAGTTTAGTGCGCCCGTCAACCAAGTTTGGGTGAAGGGTTTGCTTTCCGGTGTTGCCTGTGCAGATATGTAGTCCTGCTAAAGGCCAGGAAAAGGCCGCAATTACGAGGGTGGAGAGCAGGTGACAGTGCAGTCGATCGAGCCGGTGCAAGGCTCGCATGGTTTACGCTCGCCACGGCAAATGTCGCCTTCGGAAGGCGTCCGTCCCCTGAAACGCATCAAGTCCGTTCTCGCGATGTCGATCGTGGTAGCCTGCGGTGCGCTCGCCGGCTGCCAATCCGACGTCGATGGTGTCGCCAAGAATGTGAAGACCAATGACATCAAGGCACCGTCGAGCGAGGTCGAGGAGAGCTTTGGAGAAACCGGAGCGGAGATCACGCTGCTGCTGCCCAAGGGTGCGACCGGGATCTATGAGGGCGCTGCGCGTGACGTGCGCGATGGCGCCGGCCTCGGTGTCGGCGAACTCGGGGGCAACCAGGTTTTCGTGAAGGTTGTCGACGTGGCCTCCGGCGGTCCTGCTGTCGCGACCGCGGTCAGCGCGGCAAAGGCACGCGGCTCCGTTCTCCTCGTCAGTTATGCATCGCCTGTCGTCACAGCGGCCATCGCCGCGATACCGGCTGATCAGCGACCGCCTCTGCTCAATCTGAGCGTGCCTGTGCCGCCGACATCGGGGAATGTCTATAACTTCGTTTCCGACGAGATCGACAGCGCCATCGAAGGCGCGCGGGCAGCGGCTGCCAGCGGCCATAAGAAGGTGCTGGTTTTCGCGCAGAGCGATTTTCCGGCTGCGGGCGAGGAGCGGCTGGCAAGCGCGATCCGCGCCGGCGGCGGTACCTATCTCGGCCTTGCCCGTTATGATCTGACAGATGCTGCCGCATCGGATGCAGTCAAGAAAGCCAGCGTCAATCTGCAGAATGCCGACGCCGTGCTTGTCCTCGGGAAGACGGTGATCACGACCACTATTGCCGGCGCTGTAAAAGCCAGCGTCAAAACGAACGTCGCCGTCGTCGGCACGAGCGCCTGGCCGCCGCAGACCTACACCGATCCCTCGGTGGCAGGCGCGGTGATCGCCATGGTCGAGCCTGAAGGCGCGACGATGATTGCCGAGCGTTACCAGCGCCACTACAAGCGCACGCTCTCCACCGATGCGGCTTACGGCTACGATGCGGTGGCGGTTGCCTCGGGCATTGTCCGGACAAAGGGGCCGGAGGGGATGAACGCGCAGAACCTGACCAGCAAGGTCGGCTTTCGCGGTGTGACGGGTCTCTTCCGGCTGATGCCGGGCGGAACCGTGGAGCGCAAGATGAGCCTCTATTCTCTCAGCGGCGGCAAGCTCAGCTTGCTCGGCGCCACGCCGGCCTCGTTCTGATAGCTCGCAATCTTGGACATTGGTCAGAGGATGCGTCCGCCATCTCCCCCGCGCTGTGTAAGCGCATGGTGGGCCGGCCAGCAGATGCGGTCCTTGTCCTGATAAACGGCACGCTTTCCCAGACCTAAAGCCCGCCGCGTGAGAGGCGGGCCAATTGTTCTAAGGCCGAGCCGCCGCAAAGAAAGGCTCCGGGCTTTCGACTTCGACCAGCCGCCGGCGCTCGATCTGCCAGAACCGGTTGCCGATGGCGCGCACAAAGCTGCGGTCGTGGGAGACCAGCAGGCAACTCGCCTGATGGGCCATGAGCTCGCCCTCCAGCGCTTCCTGCCCGTCGATATCGAGGTGGTTCGTCGGTTCGTCGAGTAAATAGAAGTTCGGCTCCGTCAGCCGCAAAACCAGCATGCCCAGCCGCGCCTTCTGGCCACCCGAAAGCCGCCCGACGGGACGCGACTGCATGTCGATGGCCATGCCGGCGCCCGCCAGCAGTGCCCGCGCCCGCTGATCGCCGACGTCGAAGCGCCGGATGATCGTCTCCATCGGCGTCTCGCTGTCCTTCAAGTCGGCAAGCGCCTGGTCGCTATAGCCGAGCACCAGCGAGGGCGTGGCCTTGATGCCGTCCTGCGCCGTCTCCGCGTTGCCGATCGCCTTTCGCAGCATCGCAATCAGCCGCGATTTGCCGGCACCGTTCTCCGCGAGCAGGACGATCCGGTCGCCTTGGCAGATAAACTGCTTGCCGGTCCGGAAAAGCGGTGTGCCTTCAGGCGTGCGGACTTCGGCATCATCAAGCGTAATCAGCACCTTGGCATGGGTGCCGCGATTGGCGAGCCTGATCGTCCCGGCCGATCGCTCGAGATGAGCGGGCCTGGCCGCATCCTCCAGTTTCTCGGCGCGTTGTTTCAGCTGCTTGGTCTTGACCACCAGCAGGTCGCTGCCGGAGTTGATGCCGATATTGTTGAGCTTCGCCGCCTGCTTGCGCAGTTGCTCGGCCGTCTTCATGTCGCGTTCGTAGCGTCTCCTGTCGGCCGCATCCGCCTCGTCCAGTGCTGCCCGCGCCGGGCTGTAGGGCAGCGAAAAGACTTGCGACTGCTCCGGCCGCAGGAACAGCGTGCGGTTGGTGACGGCATCGAGAAAGGCGCGGTCGTGGCTGGAGATGACAACGGGCACATCGCGAGGCAGCGCATTCAGCCAATCCTCGAGTGCTGCTATCTTGCCGAGATCGAGATGGTTCGTCGGCTCGTCGAGCAGCAGTGCATCCGGCTCCATCACCCAGGTGCGCGCCAGCATCGCCAGCCGCTGCCAGCCGCCGCTGAGCTGCCCGACCGGGCAGCTGCGCAGGGCTTCGGGAACGTCGAGTGTGTCAAGTACGATGTCCACACGCCAGCTTTCGTTGGCCTGCTGGTCGGCCGGCAGCACCTGCAGAACGGCATCGTGGAACGGAACGTCGAGCAGCTTGGCCGGCACGTCCTGCTCGACATAGCCGATCGCCAGCCCGCGTGAGCGTGTGATGTCGCCATGGGTTGCCTCCAGCGCCCCTGAAATGCAGCGGAGCAGAGTGGACTTGCCGCGGCCATTGGCGGCAACGAGCCCAAGGCGGTCGCCGGCATTGATGACGAGGTCGAGCTTGGCGAAAAGCGGTGCGCTGAGGGTGACGCCGAGATTGCGGATATTGATAAGGGGCATGATCTTGCTCTGGCCTTGCCGAGCGATCACACGGGCGAGGGCATGCAGCCTTCATCGCGTGCGTGTGCTTGGAGCTCGGTGGATGGATAGTTGCAGACGAGCCGGATGCTCGAACTGCTGCCACGAGGGGCAGACCAGGAAGAAAGTTTGTGAGAAACAGTCTCTGGTCAGCCCTGCAAACGCATTTGCAGGGCGTTGACGGGGCCACGTTGCCGGTTGAACCGGAAATAGAAATTTTGCACGCGACCCTCCTTTCTCTTTGAGTGCACAACAGAAATAGCAGCAGGCATGCAAAAATGCAACCAAAGCGGTCACGTCAGGCCCTTCGGAGGCTCTCTCTTGCACAGGGCGGCTTGGCTGTTATAAGCGCCCAATCAACAAATTCTTGTGTTCAGGAGAGAAGACCATGGCAGGTGGTGACGACGATTACGTTTATGACGAGGCGACGGGTGAATGGCGTCCGGCTTCGGAGCTGGCTGCGGCCGCCGCGCAGGCCGCTGAGGTTCGGGATGCTTCTGGAAACGTCCTCAAGGACGGCGATTCCGTCACCCTCATCAAGGACCTCAAGGTCAAGGGTGCCAATCAGACCCTGAAGCAGGGGACGGTGATAAGGTCGATCCGGCTGACGGAAAACCCGGAAGAGATTGACTGCCGCCACGACACCATCAAGGGTCTTGTCCTGCGCACCGAATTCGTCCGCAAGCGCTGAGCGGCGCAACGGGAAGAGCATCCGCAGGCGGAAAAAGGGCGGGAACGCCCTTTCCGCTTAGCGCTTCAAACTGCCGAGAATGCCGCGCACCAGCGCTCGGCCGACCTGCGTTGCCACTGTGCGGGCCACGCTCTTCATCGCGGCTTCCACGACCGTTTCGCGCTGGTAGCCGGAGGATCGGGCGCGGCCCTGGCTCTTGTCCTGTGGTTCATTATCGTCATCGCCGAAGCCCGGCAACGTCCAGCGACCCGAGGCACTGCCCTCGGTCGGCTGCGTCGGCTGTGCCTGCTTGGCTGCGTCAGCGTCCGATGCCTTCTTGGCGCGCGCCGCCAGAATCTCGAAGGCGGATTCGCGATCGAGATCTTCGTCGTAGACGCCGAGCACAGGGCTCTTGTCCATGACCTGCTGGCGTTCCGCATCGGTTAGCGGACCGACGCGGCCGGACGGCGGGCGGATCAGCGTCCGCTCGACGATCGAAGGAGAGCCCTTCGCCTCCAGCGTGGACACCAGCGCCTCGCCGGTGCCGAGCGTGGTGATGACGGTGGCGCAGTCGAAGGCGGGGTTCGGTCGGAAGGTGTCGGCGGCGGTCTTCACCGCCTTCTGCTCGCGCGGGGAATAGGCGCGCAGCGCATGCTGCACCCGGTTGCCGAGCTGCGCCAGCACCGTTTCCGGCACGTCGAGCGGATTCTGCGTGACGAAATAAACGCCGACACCCTTCGAGCGAATGAGGCGAACGACCTGCTCGACACGCTCGAGCAGCACTTTCGGCGCGTCGTTGAAGAGGAGATGCGCTTCGTCGAAGAAGAAGACGAGGTTCGGCTTCTCGGGATCGCCAACTTCCGGCAGCTCCTCGAAGAGCTCGGACAGCAGCCACAACAGGAAGGTTGCGTAGAGCCGCGGGTTCATCATCAGCTGGTCGGCGGCGAGCACCGAGATCTGGCCATAGCCGCGATTGTTGGTCCGCATGATATCGCCGATCTTGAGCGCAGGCTCGCCGAAGAAATGTTCAGCGCCCTGCTGTTCCAGCACGAGCAGGCCGCGCTGGATGGAGGCGACAGAGGCCTTCGAGATCAAGCCGAACTGGCTTGAAAGCTCGGTGGCGTTTTCCGCCATGTAGTTTAGCAGCGAGGAAAAGTCCTTGAGATCGAGCAGCGGCAGGCCGCCCTGGTCGGCAATCTTGAAGGCGATGTTGATGACGCCTTCTTGCGGTTCCGAAGCGTCCATCAGCCGCGCGAGCAGCAGCGGTCCCATCTCGGCGATGGTGGTGCGGACGCGGTGACCCTTTTCACCGAAGAGATCCCAGAAGATGACCGGGAACTGGTCGAATTCGTAATCGTCGAAGCCGATCTGCTCGGCGCGTTTGGTGAGGAAGTCCTTCGGTTCGCCCTTGGCGGCGATGCCGGAAAGATCACCCTTGATATCGGCGCAGAAGACGGGCACGCCGGCCTTCGAAAAGCCCTCGGCAAGTACCTGCAGCGTCACCGTCTTGCCGGTGCCGGTTGCGCCCGTTACCAGGCCGTGGCGGTTTCCGAATTTCAGGTCGAGATATTCCGGCTTGTTGATGCTGTCATCAGGATTGCGGCTGACGCCAACGAAAATCTTGCCATCCTCGAGCATTTCGAAAATTCTCCCTGCGGCCGTCGGCCCCTATTGCGTCAAAATGCGGAGCAACGTTTTCCGCACGGTCATTGTAATATCGCTTCCCTGTTATAAGCAGGGAGCCCGGTGCGGACAACTGTCTGCATTAAAAGGAAAAGTAGGATAAAGCCTGCTTTCGCGGCAGGCGTCTTGAGTTGCCCCGCAAGTTCGATTAACGTTGACGTTAACGTCAAAAATAGGAGGCTGACAATGAATGAAATCATAGACCAGATCGCGGCGCGCGTGGGTATCCCCTCAGAGGTTGCCGAGAAGGCGCTCGGCATGATGCTCGGCTTCCTGCAGCGCGAAGCGGCAGACGGCCCGGTCGCCAAGATGATCGAAGCCATTCCCGGCGCTTCCGACCTCGTTGCCAAGTACAATGGCGAAGGCGAGGGTGGTGGCGGCGGAATCCTCGGGAGCATCATTGGCGCGCTCGGCGGCGGCGGTATCATGGCGCTCGGCCAGCAGCTGATGTCGGAAGGTCTCGGAATGGGTGAGATCACCACGCTTGCCAAGGAAACCATCGCGATTGCCGAACAGCACGCCGGCAAGGAAGTGGTGGACGAGGTTGTCGGCTCGGTTCCGGGTCTCAGCCAGTTCGTCTAAGCGGCGGGATAAAGCGTTCAGCGGGCGGGCTCGTTCCCGCCCGTTTCCATTGGCGCTACCGCGTTACACCGAGCAAAGCGAGCCAGTTTCGCGACTGGTCATCGGCAGCAGTGCGTCCGGCATCGTCAAGCACATAAGGGCCACAATAGCGCTCGATGTTGCTCCGGTCTGCGTCGTTGATCTGAGGATTGCGCGAAGCCGCGATGACCTGGCGCCAGGCACAGCCCAGGATCGGCTCAACGACAATGCCCTTGTCGCAGCCGGTGCTCAGGCAGAACGACACTTTCCGCTGGCTTTCGATACGGCCGCCGATCGCATCCGCGTAAAGCCCGGTCCAGTCCGCGCGAATCTGCTCGCAGCGCTCGGCGGCGTCGCTCTGATGGCAGCTTATTTTCGGCACATAGCTTTCGGCAGGCGGCCAGTCGGCAACCTCTGCGAGGCTGACGCATCCACAGGCAAGAAGAGCTGCGGCGATCAACTGTAACATCGGGCTCCGTAACCGGCAAAAGAATCACTGCAGCCAGGCTACAGCTTCTTGCACCTGCTAGGGAAGCATTTCTGAGTATGTCATTGCATCAAGATCGGCAAAGGCAAGCGGATCAATGCTTGCTCTTCGTTTCCCTTGACAGCCTGAGGATGACGTCGTCGGCGGCGTCGGCCAGGGCCATCGCGATTTCTGCCGCCTTCCATCCACGCTTCTCACCGTTGCGGATGAGTTCGAAGAGAATCGGCTCGAATTCGGACCGGCAGGTTTCCATACGTTGATCGGAAATCGAACGATTCTTAGACAAATGAGTATCTGCCATGTGAATACCCCAAAACCCTGAGGATAGATTTAGCAAGGCGGTGGAAGAGCGCAAGTAAATATATTAGTCACGCTTTAATAATTTCGACTAAGTTTGGTTTTATTCGCGAAATAATAGAAAAACGCAAGAAGGGCCCGCCGGGGTTGGGCGAGCCCAGCCTTCTTTGTCGCACAGAAAAAGCAACGCGGTCAGCAAGAAAAGCTTCACTGCACAAAGGAAAAGGGTCAACTCATCCATATTTTGTACAGTGCACGATAAAACTGCGGGGATGGAATTACGGTGTGCTGCCATGGTACAATATTTCTTCGCCTTGTGCGCGAACTGCGGGAAAATACTATTGCGTTTGTACTTTAGGTAAACGTGTATTTTCTGCCCTATTTTCGGTCCTGGTTGTGTCTCGATTCGCCCAGTTCATGCCATTCCCGACCATCGCGTCGGATGAGTTCGTCAGCGCAGGATGGGCCACTGCTTCCGGGTGCATAAGCCTCCGGCGTTTCGCTGCTCTTTGCCCAAACATCCAGGAAGGGTTGCACCGCCGCCCATCCTGCTTCAATGCCGTCGGCACGCTGGAATAGCGTCTGGTCGCCGATGAAGAGGTCATAGAGAAGCGACTCGTATCCGGTCATCTTGCCGATGTCGAACTTGTCGTCATAGCGGAAGTCGAGCGAGACCGGGACGGTGTCGACGGAAAGACCGGGCGACTTGATAGAGATCTCGACGCTCAAGCCTTCATCCGGCTGCACCTGGATGACCATCTTGTTCGGCGGCAGCTGTCGGTTGACGTCCGTTTTCCGAAACTGCGCAAACGGCACCTGCTGGAAGGTAATGACGACTTCCGTATCGCGCGCCTTCAGTGCCTTGCCGGTTCGTAGATAGAAGGGCACGCCCGCCCAGCGCCAGGAGTCGACGTAGAGCTTCAGCGCCACAAAGGTTTCGGTGTTGCTGTCGGGCGAGACGTCCTTTGTCTCCCGGAATGCCGTAATGTCGTTTCCGTTGAGTTTGCCGGCCGTGTAGGCGCCACGCACGGCATGGGATGTGGCTTCCTCTGGCGTATAGATGCGCAGGGCGCTTAGCGCCTTGCTCTTTTCGGTGCGGATCGCTTCGGCGCCGAAGCCGTTCGGGGCTTCCATCGCGATCATCGCCAGCAGCTGGAACAGATGATTGGGAATCATGTCGCGCAGCGCGCCGGTCGCGTCGTAGAATTTGCCGCGGGAGCCGACGTCGACAATCTCCGCCGCGGAAATCTGCACGTGGTCGATGTAATTGTTATTCCAGAGGGATTCGATCATCATGTTGGCGAAGCGGGCGGTCAGAATATTCTGTACCGTCTCCTTCCCCAGGAAGTGATCGAGGCGATAGACTTGGTTCTCCGAGACATTGCTGAGGATATGCGCGTTCAACGCGCGGGCCGAGGCGAGATCGGTGCCGAAAGGCTTCTCGATGGCGATCCGCCGGAAGCATCCCTCGGCCTGGCTGGTTAGCCCATGTGCGGCGAGCTTTTCGACGAGTGGTCCAAAAAACTGCGGCGGCACGGCGAAATAGAAGGCGGCATTGCAACTCGTCAGGTGCTTCTTGATCTCGAGGAATATGGCGTCCTGCGTGAAATCGCCTGAAATGTAGGAGATGCGTTGGCGCAGTCGCCGCCATGCATCGTCCGTCTCTGGCAGGATCGGATCGCTCAGGGTGGCAAGGAAGCTGTCCAGCCGCGCCACAAGGGAAGCGTCATCGCCGGGGTCAATGCCGACGCCGAGAATCTTCAGATCGTCGCCGACCAATCCGCTTCGCGTCAGATTGATGATCGCCGGTATCAGCAGACGCCGTGTCAGGTCGCCGGTGGCACCGAAGATGACGAGTGTGGCTGGGGGGATAGGGGCGGCGTCCATGAAGGTTTCCTCGCTGTTTGCGACGACTATAGTGCGCGCGGGTGCGGCGGCAAGCAGCAGCATGCTGCTCGTCCGTTGCAAGGTGATGTCAGTGAAACCTGTCGCGCTCTTCTCGGGTAGCCCTGGCGCCTTGGCCCAAGCGCCTCTTAGCCCTTGACGGCAACCATGAAGATCCGCGGGAACCGCAGCAAGACGCGACCGTCCGACATCTTCGGGTAGGCCTTCTCGATGCGGCCGAGATAGTCTGCCAGGAATGCCTCTTGATGCTCTTCGCCGGCGTGATCGAGATAGGGCCTGAGGCCGGTTCCCTTGACCCATTCGACGATTGCCGCGGCATCCGCCATAGGATGGTTGTAGGCGGTGTGCCAGATGTCGACGCGGGCCGCCTTGCCGATGAGCCGGCTGTAATAGGTGGAGGGCTGTGGCAGCGGCTGGCGCCGAACGCTCCTCGCTTCGAAGGCCGCTTTCCAAGGCCCGGCACGGGCCGCCTCCTCCATCAACAGATGGGTCGGCTCGGTTAGGTTATCAGGCATCTGCATCGCCAGCACGCCGCCCGGCGCAAGTCCGTCCATCAAGCGGTCAAAGATATCGAGATGGTTCGGCAGCCACTGGAAGACGGCGTTTGCAAAGAGCAGGTCTGCCGGTTCACTCGGCTGCCAAGTGGCAACGTCCGCCTCGACGAAGGGCGTGCCGGGCATGCGCTTGCGGGCCGCTTCCAGCATGTTCAGGTCGCTGTCCAGGCCGGAAACGGCAGTTGCGCCGAACCGCTCGACGATCAGCTCCGTCGAGTTGCCCGGCCCGCAGCCGAGATCCACGGCGCGACGAACGCGCTCAAGTGGCACCTGCGCCAACAGATCGCGTGCAGGGCGCGTGCGTTCATCCTCGAATTTGACATACTGGCTGGCGGACCATGCCATCAAACGCCTCCTTGATCATAGCCTCCTCGATACGCTGGACGCGCACCTTGTCGATCTTGCGGCCCGACGACCAGCAAAAGGCCGAAATACAAGAGAGCGCGCACGGCGACCACCAAAATACAGTCGAGGAACGGCAACGAGCGCAAGGGGCCGCGTCCGAAATCGCCCATATCGCCTTTAGATGACGATATTTTTAACGGCAGGAGACCGCCCGAACTGAATGCCCGGGCGGAGATGAAGATCAGGCCGCCAGGATGGTGATGCCGTGGGCGTTGGCTGCGGCCTTCATGCGTTCCATCGTTTCCGCGGAAGGTGTTGCCTTCGGCGGCTCCTGCGAGCCGGCAGCTTCCAGGTAGTCCGCCATGTCGCTGTCGACGATTGCCGAGAAGACAGCGGCTTCAGGGCCGGGATTGGCATAGGAGTGCGCCTGGTTTGCCGCGATGCGGACGATGTCGCCCGCCGTCGCCTCGAACTCGTCGATGCCGTTCTCTGTCGCGCGGCGGACGGTCAGCCGACCCTCGATGATCCTGAAGACCTCGGGGCTCGCGTGGCGGTGCAGCAGCGTGCGGCTGCCCGCCGGCACGGTAACGTCGAAAATGTTGAGCCAGGCTCCCTGCAGACGAGCCCGACGCTCGATCCGATCGCCCAGCACGAAGAAGACCTTCGCACTCGCCTGGGCAGGCGCTTTCACAAATGAGTTGGACATCATGTCTCGCTTTTCTTTTTCTTGGCGGCGAGCCCGTTAGACCTTTCCGGAGCCCTTGGCAACCCGCCGCCGCCGATCATCGCTGTCGCGATCTGTCCCGCCGCATATGGGTTTTGCCGCTTGCCGCTTCAAGCGGCGGCACTCTCTTGGCCTCCGCTCTGCGCTGCCAGAATGCGCCGAGCGACTTCCTCCAAAGCCTTCGCATTGTCCTTGGCAATGGCTGCCGCAATCGCCTTCAGCGCTGCAATATTTGTTGGCGAGGCATCGTCGAGGGCGTCGTTTTCCTTCTGCGTCAGGTGCCGGTCGAGACGGAAGTAATCGAGGCTTTGGACGTTGGCGTCCGTGACGACGGTGGAGTAATCGAGATCGGTGCCGGCGGGATTGAGGAGTGCATTCGCCTGATAGGAAGCCGTGCTCGCCTGTCCCTGCATCAGAATGGAAATCAAGGGCGTATCGTGGGCCGGATGCATCCATCCGATGGCGCCCCAGTCTTTTGCTTCCTGATAGGCAACCGGCCGGTTCTGCTGGCCGGTGCCAAGCGACAGAAACACCAGACGGTCGTCGTGCCACGACTTCTTGCGGGCTTCGACGTATGCGGCAAGGATAGGGTCGTTGGCAAACACGCCGCCGTCGATCAGCGGCACGAAACGATCTTCCGGCTTCTTCACGCCAACGCTCGATCAGCGCCGGCGGGAAATAGGTCGGCGCGGCAGACGTTGCCCGTGCGGCTTCCCAGAAACGGAAATTGCTGTTCTTCCTGTCCGCGTTGGACATGAAGAGCGCGGCGCGGCGGCGAATGTCGTAAGCAGGGATGAGGACCGTGGATAGTCCCTTGTCGAGCGTGGCAGTTCCGAGCTGCTGCTTGAGCTTCGCCTCCAGCGCGTCTGCGCTGTAGCTGGGGTCGTTTAGCCTGAACGGATTGATGACATCGGCGAGCGGCGGCTTGCTGAAGTTGTCGGCCCCTTCATTCACGTAAAGGCTGAGAAGATCGGCCGGGGTGCAGGCTGCCTCGCCGGAATTTGACGGGTGAGGGCAGGTGAGGCCGGCCGCAATGATGCCGCCGGTCGATGTTCCCGCAATCAGGTCGAAGGCCCTGTGGAGCGGCAGCCCGTCCAAGTCGCTGTGCCAGTTCCACCAGGATCACGGCCGGAATAATGCCACGGATGCCGCCGCCGTCGATCGAAAGAATAAAACGCGTTGCCATTTGCCCCTCCCGTACCGGTTCATCCGGTCGTGGAGGGGTATGAATTACAACCGTAATAATACTACAAACTGAAACGCTCTTTTTGGTTGCTGTCGGTTGTGAGCTTACGGTCAGAACTGCGTAATGACGCTGATCCCTACGCCTTCGGCTTGATCCAGGGTCATCAGGCCCGGTATCGCCTCCTCAAGCGTGACGCGCCGGCCGATCAGCTTCTGCGGCGCGATCTTGCCGGCAGTGAGCATCGATAGCATCGCATCGTAGCGCCAGGCCTGCATGCCGTGGCTGCCATAGATCTCGAGCTCGTGACTGATCACTTGGGCCATCGGAATCTGCGGCGTCGCGTAGTCGTCGAGCATGAGGCCGACCTGTACATGCCGTCCACGCCGCCGCAGATTCTTGATCGAGTTGAAGCAGGTGACGGGATGACCGAGCGCGTCGATGGATACGTGCGCGCCGCCCTTGGTGATCTCGCGCACCGCCTCCGTGACATCGGCCACGCTACGCGCATTGATCGTCGCCACCGCACCGCATTCGCGGGCAAAAGCAAGCTTCTCGTCGGAGAGATCAATGCCGATTGCGTTGGCGCCGAGCGCCGTTGCGATCATGATTGCCGACAGGCCAACGCCGCCGCAGCCATGCACGGCAATCCATTCGCCGGGGCCAGTGCCCGCGTGATCGACGACGGCGCGAAACGACGTCGCAAAGCGGCAACCGAGGCTTGCCGCCGTCGCGTCATCGATGCTGTCAGGCAGATGCACGAGGTTGGTATCGGCATAGTCGATCGCCACATACTCCGCGAACGAGCCCCAATGCGTGAAGCCCGGCTGGAATTGGTTCGGGCAGACCTGCTGGTTGCCGGAATGGCATTCGCTGCAGTGGCCGCAGCCGGAGACGAAGGGCACGGTCACGCGGTCTCCGATCTTGAAGCGCATGACGCCTTTTCCCGTCGCAACCACCTTGCCAGCCAGCTCATGGCCCGGCACATGCGGCAACTTGATATCCGGATCATGACCCATCCAGCCATGCCAGTCGCTGCGGCAAAGCCCGGTCGCGCCGACGGCGATGACCACGCCATCCTCGCTGGGCGTCGGATCGGGCAGGGTACGGATTTCGGGAGCCTTCTCGAAGGCGTCGTAGAACATGGCTTTCATCGATTTTACTCCCTGTCAGTCGCAACGATTCCAGCGCATCATGCCACGGCGCCGATGTCGCATCCAATCGCGCCATCCATGATTTTCAGTGATACACCCATCGATAGCGCGCAAGGGATCGCGAACGAATATTACTCCCTGCGAAACCTCTTCGCCATTTTCTTGCGTAGGGCTCAGAGGCGTGGATTTCCGCTTGACCGGCTCTTTGCACGGGGATTTTGCTCTGTGGTCTTTTCAAGGAGAATGCCATGGCCGTCGATACATCGCCCCGTTCAACCACCTGGACCTATGTCGAGGGAGAGTGGCTTACCGGCAATCCGCCGCTGATCGGGCCGACCTCGCATGCCATGTGGCTGGCCTCGACGGTCTTCGATGGCGCACGCTGGTTCGATGGCATCGCGCCGGATCTCGACCTGCATTGCCAGCGCGTCAACCGTTCGGCGATCAACATGGGCCTGAAGCCGGTCAAGACCGCCGAGGAAATCGAGGCGCTGGCCTGGGAAGGGATCAAGAAGTTCGACGGCAAGACGCCGATCTACATCAAGCCGATGTATTGGGGCGAGCATGGCTCCGCCGGCAGCGTCGTCACGGTCGATGGCGAGTCCACTCGTTTCGCGCTTTGCCTGTTCGAAGCCCCGCTCGGCAACAATGCGCCGAATTCGCTCACGGTTTCGCCCTATCGCCGCCCGTCGCCGGAAACGGCGATGACGGACGCCAAGGCGGGTTCGCTCTATCCGAACAGCGGTCGTGCCATCGCCGAAGCCAAAAGCCGCGGTTTCGACAATGCGCTGATGCGCGACATGAACGGCAACGTCGCCGAGACGGCGTCTTCCAACATCTTCATGGTCAAGGACGGCATCGTCTCCACGCCCATCGCCAACCGCACCTTCCTTGCCGGCATCACCCGTGCCCGCGTCCTCGGCCTGCTACGCAAGGCGGGCTTCGAGGTGCGCGAAATGACGCTCTCCGTCGAGGATTTCATAAGTGCCGACGAGATCTTCACGACCGGCAACTACTCCAAGGTCGTCGGCATCAGCCGCCTCGATGGCCGCGATTTCCAGCAAGGGCCGGTCACGCGCAAGGCGCTCGAACTCTACATGGACTGGGCCTTCGGTCGCAGCGAAAGCGACAGCTGAGCCCGTCGCCTCAGACCTGAATGCAATGGCCGCGCTTGCCGCGGCCATTCGGTCGGCTGTAGGGAGGAGGCCGAGATCCCGTCATTCGAACGACCGAGAAGCTCGCGTCATGATCGTGCGCCCCCCCCCAGCCTGCTTCAGCTCCTCTTCATTCTCCGTGGCTCGATCATCAAGCAGGTCTTCCCGCAGATTCTGCTGACCGGTTTCATCTCCTCGCTCGTGGTCCTTGTCCACAATGTCTGGCCCGGGATCCTGCCTCGCACTGCTCGGTATCGCAATCTCCATCTTCCTCGGCTGCCGCAACAACGCCTGCTATGACCGCTGGTGGGAGGCGCGCAAGCAGTGGGGGCAATTGATCTTCTCCGCGCGCCACTTCGCGCGGCAGACACTGATCCTCGAAGCGGGGCAGGGCGAGGCCGGCACCGAAGCACGCAAACGCCTGGCCACACTCGTCATCGCCTTCATTCAGTCGCTGGTGCCGCATCTGCGCGCCGGCAGCGGCCGCGAAAAGGTCGAGCGCCTGCTGCTGCCCGAACCGAAGGCGCGCTATCACGCGAGCCGCACGCCGCCGGAGGCGATTTCGCTGGAAATCTCGCGGGAGCTTGCCGATCTACGCGCCAAGGCCATGCTGTCAGACGTCTCCTATCAGATACTGGATAAGACGCTCGGTGAGCTGACGCTGGCGCAGGCCTCCTGCGAGCGCGTCCACTGGACGCCGGTTCCGTTCGGCTACACGCTGCTGCTGCACCGCACGGCGCATCTCTTCTGCCTGCTGTTGCCCTTCGGCTTCGACGATGTTCTCGGCTGGTTCATGCCATGCCACGGCGCTGGTCGCCTACACCTTCTTTGGCCTCGATGCGCTGGGCGACGAGCTGGAGGCCCCCTTCGGCATCCAGCCGAACGCACTGCCGATTGGCGCTCTTGCCGACATGATCGAGATCAATCTGCGCGGAGCGCTGGAAGAGACGGATCTGCCGCCTCTCCCAGTGCCGGTGGATTACCTGCTAATGTAGGCACCTCCGGCGCCCATGCGCGGACACAAGTCAGGGCAGGACAGGCGTGCCGGTCCGGTTGGCCGCGGCAAGGTAGACTTCCGGGGCGAAAAAGACGCCGTCCTGTTCGAAGGCCAGTAGTTGCTCGGCCTGTAGCGCCTCTTTCACCCTTGGCCGCTCGGCAACACGCTTCATGAAAGCGGAAAGCGTCGGCCATTGTCTGAGGTCGATAGCGATCCATGGCGACCAGTTCAGGCAGACGAAGAGATAGGCATCGGCCACGGTGAAATTTTCGCCGGTCAGGTAAGGCCCTTTCATACGGCTGTTCAACCATTCCAACCGTTTGAGGAGCAGGGCGTGGATCTGGTCATGGGCGCCGGCATAGGCTGCATCGAAAAACATGACCATCGGCTTGTGCAGCTCCGAGGCGACGAAGTTCAGGTACGCTTGCACCTGACTGCGTTCGATGCTGCCGGCAGCCGGCAGCATCGATGTTCCCTCGGCTGCACTATCGGCAAGGAACTGGGCGATAACCGGCCCCTCGGTCAACACCTTGCCATCGTCGAGTACCAGGGCCGGCACATAGCCGTTGCCGTTGACGGAAAGATAGTCGCTACCATTCTCCGCTCGGTGGTTCGCGGGGTCGACGGCGATCAGTTCCACATCGATCCCGAGTTCACGGCAAACGATATGCGGCGAAAGCGAACAGGCGGCAGCACGCATGTAAAGTTTCATCGGATTTCCTCCTCCGCAGACCGGCATTGGCGTGCCGGTGTCAATTCATTAGACATTTGTACTGTTTCGCATAAAAATATGTTCGTCAAGAATTTAATGCGAAGCGGTACAAAAATATGAAGGATGAGAAAAAGCGCGGCCGTCCGCGCGGGTTCGATGCGAGCGCCGCGATCGGCAAGGCGCGTGAGGTTTTCTGGGATCGGGGATTTTCCGCGGCGTCGCTGGACAATCTGAGCGCCGCCACGAGCCTCAATCGGCCGAGCCTCTACAATGCCTTCGGCGACAAGGAGGATCTCTATCTGGACGCGCTGGAGGGCTACCGGGCCGACAGCATGGTTGCGCTCGAGGACGCGCTGGATCCGTCCTTGCCGGTCCGCGAGAATCTGGCGCGGATGTATGATCGCGCCCTTGCGACCTACCTTCACGGCGATACGGCAGCGCGTGGCTGCCTGTTGATCAGCACTGCGACCGTCGAAGCCGTCCGGCACGAGCGGGTGCGCGAGGTGTTGGGCCGCAGCCTTGCCGATTTCGATCGCGCAATAGAAGATCGGCTCGCCCTCGCGATCGAACGCGGACAGCTGCCGGAGAAGACCGATCCGAAGGCATTGGCGCAGTTGGCCTCGACGATCATGCACTCACTGGCGGTCCGGGCGCGAGCCGGGGAAACCCGTGAGGCGCTGGAAGCGCTGGCGCGCTCCGGCGTCGATCTTATCTGCGGCGCGCCGTGACGGCGGCGCGCGGTCGCACGAGCCAGGCATAGGCGGAACCGGCAATCAAAAGCAGGCATGTCCCGAGAAAGACGGCTCGCATGCCGATATGGCCGCCGGTGAAGCCACCGAGCACCGGGCCGGCGACCTGGCCGACATATTGCGAGGAGACAGACAGGCCAAGGATGCTGCCCGCCGCGCTGTCCGGTACGCTATGCCGGATGACCGCCGAGATGCAGGGCAGCAGCCCGCCGAGCGCTATCCCCATCAGAAAGCGCAGGATGATCAGCTGCCAGGAGCTGGTCACGAACGCCTGCGGGACCAGGAGCAGGCCGGCAATGGCAAGTGCGCCGGCGATCACGGGCCAGTGGCCGATCCGGTCGGCAAGCTTGCCGAGGCGCGAGGCCGACAGGATACTGCCGAGCGCGGCCGCCGACATGACGATGCCCGATATCATCGTCACCCTGCGAGGATCTTCCGCCAGTTGCGCGACGTAGACGGTAATGATCGGCTCGATCGACATGTTGGCGAGCATCAGCAGCAGGCCGGTCGCGAGCATCGCGATGACGGGCGCCTTGTCAGGGATCGAGGCCCAGCCGCCGCTGGCCTTCGCGGCCTGCTTGCGGGCAGGGGACTTCTCTTCCTTGATCAGGAAGGTGGTTGCGAGGAACGCCAGGAAGATCATCCCGCCGGCGGCAAGGAAGGTGTTGCGGATGCCGATCAACGGCGGCAGCGCGCCGCCGA
The DNA here is from genome assembly GCF_002211365.1 of Rhizobium sp. R711. Lineage (GTDB taxonomy): Bacteria > Pseudomonadota > Alphaproteobacteria > Rhizobiales > Rhizobiaceae > Rhizobium. Next base: position 70,886 of record NZ_LOKZ01000006.1, read on the forward strand.
TCAGCGGACCGACGAGGTTGCCCGCCATGATGCCGGAGGAGAGGACACCAAGCGCCCAGGCCGAACGGTCCTTCGGCGTCTGCGTCGCGACCAATACCATCGAGCCAGACGAATAGCCGCCGGCAAGGCCGACGAACAGGCGCAGCGCCACCAGCTGCCAGACGTTGTCGGCCATGCCCATCAGCGAGATCGCAACGGTCATGCCAGCGCTGGCGCGCACCAGCATCAGCTTGCGTCCATAGATATCCCCGAGCCGGCCCCAGAGCGGCGCCACGAAGGCGGCGGCCAGGAAGGTCGCCCCATAGGCGATGCCCGACCACTGCACGATCGCCGCGTGGTCGCTGACGCCAAGCTCCTCGACATAGAGCGGCAGGAAGGGCAGCAGCAGCGTCATCGCGACGATCGTCGTGAAGGAGCCGAGGAGCGAAATGACCAAATTGCGCTTCCAGTAGATCGAGCCGCTATCGATGACGGCGGCCTCCCATTTGGTATCGGTCATTTCGTGGCCTTTGCATTGATCGTATAGGTCAGTTCAGCCGCGCCGGAGGCAAGGACATGTCCCTTTGCAGCGGCAAGAAAATCGGCGCGCGTGAAGGCGTCGGGAAGCATGAGCCGGTCGGTATCGAGCGCATAGACCGTTATCCGGTAGCGGTGAATGCGCAGGTCATTCCAGGGTGGGCACGCGCCCATATAGCCCCCGTATGGACCGTCCTTCAAGAAGGCCGCAAAGCCGTTCTTGCCGCGGCGGCCATGTCCGGTCATCTCCAGCGGCAATCCGCCCTGCGGCAGGCCATCGCCGTCAGCTCCTTCCGTCAGTTGGGTGACCGTGGCTGGAATGTCCGCGAGGATCCAGTGAGTGAATTCCATGCGGGGCGCATCCCTGGCGATCACCGTTCCGTCCTTGTTCAACAGCGAGAGGTCCTGCGGCACATCGGGGTCCGTCATCGCGAGCGCATACGAGCGCGTACCCTCCGGACCCTTCGACCACGAGAGCGCCGGGCTCTTGTTGCTTCCGGCTGCGGCCTTGCCGCCCGCTGCGACGCAGGAGGCGTTGTTCTCCGGCAAGGTGCCGCCTTGTCCGCTGTTCTCGAAAACGACCTTGATATCCGCCGCCAGAAGTGGCGAAGCGGTAAAGGCGAGAATGATGGCTGTGCGGGCGATCGTGAGCATGAGCGTCTCCTTGTTTCGGTGCAGGAGAACTAGCAATTGTATCGGCCGATCTGGCGCACTGAAACGCTCAAAGATCAGCCGGAAACGCTCAAATGTCGGCGGGTGAATTGCCCTTCGGCTCGGCACGCATCCGCTCGGCAAGGCGTCGCGGCGATCGGTAGCCCGCCGCAAGCGCGGCGTCGCGAAGCGAAAGACCATCCTGCGACAGCAACGTGGAAGCGAGGTCGACACGCACCTCTGTCAGCAGGGCGCGCAGCGACGTGGATTCGCCAGCGAGATGTCGCCGCAACGTTGCGTTGCTGGTGCCGAGTTCAGCGGCAATCTGATCTGCGGTCCAGGGTTTGTTCGGCTGCCAGCGGATCAAGGCGCGCACCGCATCACTGAGCGTTGTCGTGTCCTCGGGCAGGGCGCCGCGCATGCCGAGAACCATCAGCACTTCCATCAAGCGGTGCTCGATCAGCGCTGCCGGCAGAGTGCCAGCCACAATGCCTTCGCCGGCGTGGTGGATCGCAGCCACCAGCACCGGATCAAGGGCGACGTGAAGCCGTGCGCTGGCTCGCTGCGGCGGAAGCGAGCGCCTTGCCCGGTTGACCAGTTCGTCCTGGAAGTCGATGAAGATGGCGCGATAGACGCCGCTCTTTGGATCGGGATCGTTGACGACGTCGCCGCGCCAGCCTGCGGGCAACACCAGCACCGTGCCCGCGACAAACTGCATCTGCCGGCCCATGGTGACCAGTTCCTTCGACCCCTCTACGATCACCACAATCGAGGTGCGTGGGAAAGCGCAGCCGGCAATCCGTTCACGCTCGCGGGTCACGAAGGAAAACAGAGCCGACGCGCGTGCGCCTCCCGCCGGCAGAGCCGACGGCCGATTGTCCTTGGCGGCGAGCTTGCTCAGCCGTTGCAATATGGTTTGCGCTTCCGACATGGGGATGGCCTGGGACTGTAATCACACGATCTTGGCCGATTGCCACCGGATTTCCAAGCCGAAGTTGTGCAAAACAGCTCCACCCGTTATAAACTGATTGCAAATTGCAATCGGAATGAACGGGAAGGACCGGTGCAATGGCCAATGATGACGGACGACGCGAACGGATCGTTCGCAACCTCTATGAAGCCTACATTGACGGACGCAAGGATGATGCGGGCGCGATGCTCTCGGAGGATTTCCGCTTCTCCAGCCCGCGCGACGATCACATCGATCGCATCGAGTATTTCAACCGCTGCTGGCCCGAACCGCCGCCGTTTCGCGCCATGGAGATCGAGTATCTCGAGATCGTCAATGACGAGGCCGTCGTTCGGTACAGGGCTGAAAAACATGACGGCGGAGCGTTCCGCAACATGGAAGTCCTGCGCTTCATGGGCGATCGGATCACCTCGGTAGACGTCTATTTCGGTCGCAACGTTTAGAGCGCGTCTCCCGAACGTGGCGATCCGCACTCGCTAGCCGATTGGTGGCCGACAGGCACCCACACAAGAAGGCGGCGCGATAAAAACCGTCCGAGTATCGGGGGTGTGTTTTACCGTAATATACGTGCCCAAACGCGACGCATCATGCAAGCTTCACGTGTTCGATCTCACCCCGAGACTGAAAGAGGGCGATATGCTGAAGCGCAATTTGCTGGTGGCGGCTGTTCTGGTCGCTTCCCTTGTTCATACTGGAGAAGTTAGTGCCCAGACCTTAAACTACGCAGACGCGGTGACGAAGCTCGCCGATGACTGTGGGGCCGATATCCAAAAGCTTTGCAAAGGTCTCAACCTCGGAGGCGGACGTATTGCCGACTGCCTGCAGCAGAACGCCGCAAAGGTTTCGCCCACCTGCAAGAGTTCGTTGTCCGCCGTCTTCCAGTCAATCGGGCAGCGCGAACACGCCCAAGCGTCTTACGAGCAGGTCTGCCAGAGGGACATGTCCAAGAGCTGCTCGGGCATCAAGGGCGACGGCTTCGTTCTCGCCTGCCTCGTCAAGAAGGAGAAACGGGTCAGCGAGGAATGCAATCAGGTGATCACCGACGCGGGATGGAGATAAGCCGATGACAAGAATGCTTTCAAAAACCGTAGTTGCGCTGGCTGCCGGTATTCTCCTCCCTGGCTTGGCGTTCGCGCAGGAAGTATCGCAAGAGCGAATCGTTAAAGGATTGGGGAAGCTGACTGCGGCCGCACCCGCAATCGACGTGGAAATCCTGCGGCAGGAGGCAATCAGCGGCGGAGACAAGCCAATGTCGGCGCTGCCGAACTGGAAGCGCATCGCAAAGCTTCCGCAGATGGTGTTGGAGATCAACTTCGAGAACGACTCCGTCGCCATCCAGCCGAAGTCCTATCGGACGCTCGGGCTGCTCGCCGACGCCCTTCATCATCCGAACTTGTGGGACTACAAGTTCCTGGTCATCGGGCATTCCAGCGCCACGGGCGACGAAAAGCATAATCTGGAATTGAGTGAGCAGCGGGCCGCGGCGATCAAGGAAGCGCTTTCGACGACATTCGCCGTCGACCCGCAGCGTCTTTACGCAGTCGGCGTCGGCGAACATCTGCCGATCGAAGGAACCGATGCAAATGCCTCGAACAACCGCCGTGTCCAGCTTATAAACCTCGGAGTATTCACGAAGAAGTCCTGAGGGGGAACGTGCTATCCAAGGAGGCGGTTTCGCAATGCGTAACGCTTCAACCAGGGAAATCGTGGCGAAGAACAGGTGGTGGAAACTCCTGCGCAGCTCGGCGGTTGTGGCGTTAGTCGGTATCGCCATCGCGCAGGGTGTTCTGTCGCTGTTGATACATTTGGGATGGTGGCCATACTGACGGCCCTGGGCACGGAGTTTCGCCCAAAGTCGTGATAGGCTGCGCCAGGTTTCGAGCCTAACCTACACTTGCCTGATTGGTGGCAGTGCCTTGGCCGCAGCCCAGCTGCGGCCCTTTTTCTTGCTGTGTCAGTTAACGGCCTGCTCGTCCTCGACGATCATCCCGCCAGAGCGCAATCCTGCGAAGAACCGCTCCTGGTCCTTGGGGCTCGCCAAACGCTTGACGACCTCTTGCCGGACATTCGGGATCAAGGCTGGGCTGTTGGTGGTCAGCCAATCAAGTTGTTCCTTGGCCTGCTCGTGCTTCCCCAATGCTCCGAGAATGGACAGCAAGACGAGCCTGTGCATCGGATTGTAGTTGAGGTCCGACATCCGCGACCAGAGTTCGGCTGCCCGAGCATCGCCTCTCATAAAGGCACAGAGCGCCATCCCGACCTCGTAATAACCTCCTGGCCCGGCATTTTTTCTGACCGCCGTTGATATCAGTTCGCATCCTGTGTCCCATTTTCCGGACATGGAGAGACGCAGGCCGTATTCGCCAGCGACCTCGGTGTCGTTCGGGTTGATGGCATAGGCTGCCTCACCGGCTCTCAAGGCTCCGGCAATATCATTGCCGAAAAAGTTGGCAAGCATCAGCGCCTGAAGGGCACGAGCGTTCTGTGGGTCGAGCTGTACTGCTCGTTCGGCCAGGTCTTTTGCGGTCTTGAGCGTCGCCGGCGTCGGCTTGGTATTGAGTTGGAAAGGAAACCGGAATTCGTCGAGAAGAGTGAGCGAAAGAAGGGCAGCAAGGGAGGAATCGGTCTCTTTCTTCTCGATTGCTTGCTGCAGGCAGGTCTTCGCAACATCGTGTGCCAGCCGGGTCATCTCGTTTCGGTAGCTGTAGTACGAAAGGGTGCAGGAATATGTGTCCCAGCTTCCGGCGACGTTGGCGGCGTCCGTCTGGAAAATGACACCGAAAGGGCGGGCGACAGCGGTCGCAATGTCATCGGCAAGAGCTGCTTCTGTTTCAAGGACGCTCTGTGCGCGCAAATCAGCGTCATAGTTGTTCGCCCAAATCACCGCTCCATCCGCCCGCCGGACCAAGCGCGCGGAAGATCGAAGCTTGTCGCCTTCCAGCCGGACGCTCCCCTGGAGCGAATACAATGGCTCGTTTTGAATGTCCCCGGCTTGACGGGCTTGATCGTCGGTGAGGACGACAATGTCCTTGAAGGGGACAAGCTTGTCGATAATCTCATCGGTGATGCCCTGGGAGACACTCGATGCAAGCGGCCCACCCGAGACTGTATCGAAACTTTCCACGACGAGTGCGAGGCGATTCTCCGCACTCGCCAATGTCTCTTTCTGTTCCGGCGCCTTCATCCCTTGATGCATTCCCACCATCGCGGCGAGGAGGGCAATCGCCGTGCCTCCCGCAGCGAGCCAATGCCAACGCTTCATCAAGGGCGGCTTCATTCGTCCGGGAGGAGCATCGATCTGCGCCGAACCCACCTCGGCATGTTCCGAAACGCTCGACACCTCGTCGGCGACACCCGCGGGGCTGGTCTCCGAGTTCCGCCGAAATACCGGCACATACCCGCCCTTCGGGATCGTGATGATGACCGGATCATCGGCCCCGGCCACCAGATAGTACCGCTCAAGCTCTCTTCGCAACCGCCCGGCTTCGATCCTGACACATGGATCATTCTGGGCGTCAAAATTCGCATCCCGCCCGAATACCGTTTGGGCGATAGTGAAAGCCTTCAGGTAATCACGCCGCCCTTCGAGGGTCTCTTCGACAACGAACTGCAGAAACTGGCGTGCCCGCGCGGGCAACCGGAACTCCTGGCTCCGCAGAATACGCGTAAGTTGTTCCTGCACGTCATCTGGCGCCGGTTCGACCAGGCCGATTCTGTCCGTCTCTGCACTGCTCATCGGAACACCACGATTCTGATTAAGTAGAATTTACAACGGGATACTCAAACGATAGAGGCTCAAAAACATAGCGACAAGCATATTTATCAATGCACCCTGAAATGGACTGCCGTCGGTCGAGAGGACAATCGAGGCGCCGAGGGCGGTCCTGTCATAATTCTCGGCATGTGTTGAGGAGGGGGCGCTCGATGGGGCGCGATCGCATCGAGAGAGACGGGAGCCAAGAGGCAACGCAGCGTGGACGAGCCAGGCTGATGCTGAAGCTTCCCGCCGTTCGTAAGCAGCTTCAACATTTGGAGGAAGGGTCTCCGCTCGACGGAATTCTCGAAGCTTACGATGCGGCATGCTCGGCGCTGGAGAGGTTTCGCCAGAACCTCGATGGCGGCGACCGTCTGATCGCGGAATATGAGACGGTCTGCGTGGAGATCGAGATCGATGTCCTGGGCGAGCTGTCAGGCCCTTCGGTCGCTCCGCCCCGGAGGTAACGAGGAGCTCGGCGGGCGCGTTCGCGCGATGCCACCTCGTCAGACGGGTCTTTGCCTTTGCTCTCATGAACGATCGAGCGGCCGTTCTCTAAACGGCGCAGGTTCTGAGATCTATTCGTTGATTTCCGGCTCGACGAGTTTTGCCAGATTACGGAGCGATTCCTGCCAACCGAGATAGCAGGCCTCTGGGGGGATCTCGTCCGGGACGCCCGCCTGGACGACATCGAGTTCGGTTCCGACCGAGACTTTCTTCAATGTCACGGTGACCTCCATTTCGCCAAGCAGGTTGGGGTCGTCGAACTTGTCCGTGTAACGAAGCTTCTCGCCTGGCACCAATTCGAGATAGCTGCCGCCAAAGGAATGGCTTCCACCGGTCGTGAAATTCCGGAAGGACATCTTGTGTGTTCCGCCGACCGTTGGCTCCAAATGATGCACCGTGCAGACAAACCCATTCGGGGGAAGCCATTTGGCCAGCGCATCCGCCTCTACGAATGCTCGATAAACTTTCTCGGGACTGGCGGCCAGGACGCGGTGAAGACGTATCGTGTTCGGCATGATGATCCTCCAATGGACAGAACACTTGAGAGTGCCCCTAGGACGAACCAGTTTTTGTCAATCCGACAATGCGATTGAAATATCCGGTCTCGGCCCATGTCGGTCATTCTGCCGTTTCCAGTTGGAGCGGGCAATGCGTCCCCGATCCTTGCCGGAGCCGGACCAATAGAACAGCCCGCCAGATGGCTCGGCCACGACGCGTTGGGCATGGGCGTACCACTCGCACCCATGCCATGAAATGACTTGCTCCCAAGAAAGGCGAGAGCAACAGCAAGCACCATCAATGGAAGATCCGCTTAAAGGACCCCCTATTTTGCCTTCTTGGCCGCCGCAACAGCCGGCGCAACGAGTGCGAATTCCTTCAGTTCATCGGGCGAGAGATAGTAGAGCCTGTCGGGCGGCGTCTCCATGGCGTGAATCCAGAGCCCGGGCTTGATTCCCATTTCGTCGAAGTGGCGGGTCACATCGGCAGTGGTGCGTTGGGCTTCCGACATGGCAAGTTCAGGCGAAAGCTTCTCACCGGTGCCGTTGAAAACCTGATGCACGCCGATAACGGCATCCTTGTCCGCCGTGCGCGCGACACCACCGGCCATGATGATCGGACAGGAGGAGACGCAAAGGGCGCCGCTGGCGACGGTGGTTGCAATCTTGCGTTCGCGGATAACCGTGGAGATGGCGAGCGCATCGCCAATCGATCCGCCCGGCGAGTCGAGCGAGACTGTTTTAACGTACTCGCCACGGGCTTTGATTTCGGCATCAAAGCGTGCGGCCGCACCCGGTTCGATCGTGCCTTGCGCAAGGAGCACACCGCCTGCCTGCAGTTCGAAGCGGATCGGCTTTCTCAAGACCTCGGGGTCTGTGGTGATCTCGGCAGGTGCCTTTTGGGGCTTGCCCTGCGTGAGAGCCGGCGGAAGCATCGGCATGGCATCCGGCATCATCGGATCGAAGGCTGGAATGTCGGAACTGGCGGCGCCGATTTCATGCCAATCGATGATCACGAAGATTGCGGCCAACGTCAGCAGAGCATGGAAGACATGCCGCATCAGCGTGCCGTCATCGGCGGAGAGCACGTAGTCCTTCAGCTTCTGCCCCGCTGTTTCCAGTTTCATGCCGGCGGCCCCTTGCGCGGCCCCTTGCCGGAAAGATCGAAGCTCGCAATGTTCGATTGCTCCGTCGCTTCGCTCCGCTCTGCGGCATCCATGGCAGCTTCGATGTCGACGCCGTGCCGCCGGACTTCACGCTGCACCTCCAGCGCCTGCAGGAGCTCGGCTGCAGTGATCCGTTCGGCGAAGGGAAGGCGTTGTTCTTGCCGACGCAGCGTCGAATGGACGATCGCCAGCATGAAGATCAGTACCGCGGGCAGGATATCGATCGAGATGGCGCCGGCCCAGCTGGGAATGAAATCACCTGCGTAGCGCAGCACGGCTTCGGCCGAAGACAGCGGCACGAAACGCCGCTCGGCCACCGGCTCGCGCTCGAGAATCTGGTCGGCTGCCTGTGACAACACCTTGGACTGCGCCGCGACGGAGGATCGGATCGTCTCCATGACCTGATCCTGCCGGTTGACAAGATCTGCCTCGCGTCCGTCCGCGACCGGCGCAATGAAGCCGAGCGACAGGTCTTCCGCGGCGCGTTTGACCGATGGCGCGATCGAGGTCTGTTCCAGCGAGGTGATGACGCCGGAAAGCCCGACGACTTCGGCGGCGAACTGGTCGGCGCGCGGGTTGATCGCGCCCGGCGCTGAAACCAGCGTCCGCATCGTCTCAAGGTGCTTTCGGCCCTCGTCGAAGAGGGTCGTCACGCGCTCGCGCGAGGCGTTGATGCCGTTTTCCAGCTCGGTCAGTTGCGAGGCCATCTGCGACAGAAGCTGGACGACGCTGCCGGTCCCGGTTGTTCCGGTCAGCGCGCCGGTCTCGCGCTCCTGGTCGGCAAGCCGCTGGAACCGCTCCTGTGTGCGCTGGATGTCGGGAAGCAGGCTCTGCGCGGCGAGCGCGTTCTGATGCGCCTGGTCAAGATCGGCGGTGTAGCCTTCCAGTGTTTCTGCCAGATGCTGTTCAAGCGCCGCCGAGCCGGCCAGGGCGGCCGCGTTCAGCCAGCTCGACATGGCGATGATCATCGCGCAACCGAGCGCCATGACGCCGAGCATGGCGGCCCGGCCGCCTGTACCGGTCACATGCGGATAGAAGCGAGCCATATAGGTCCAGAAGGCGTAGATCGCCACCGAAACGGCACTGGAATAGATGAGTGCTGCGAAGAACACGGCGGTCGCCGATCCGTCGAGGATGCTACGCACGCCGAGATAGGTGTAGACGCCGGAGGCAAGCGCCAGGACCGCGAACGCGAAACGGGTCATGGTCTCTACGGATTCGATGCCATCCTGCAAGCGATGCGATATGCCGAGCGCCATCGTCCTCTCCGGCCCAAGGCATGCCCTCCGAAAGCGCATAGTCGTTTCAAGGCCATGCCGTGCATAACAACAAAGACCTAAGGCAGATCGCGTAAGTCTTTGTTCACGCGATCGGCCTTAGCCCCTTAAGAAGCCAATACAATACAGGCAAAAGCAAGGTTTGGCACGAGGCCGGAGCCTGGCGCCGTCAAACCTCATTCGGCGGGCGTGCTGTCGGCCGATGGCCCACGCAGCGACTTCTCGGAGATGTCGATCATCGGCGTGAAGCTTGCTGCCGGCATGCGGACCTCGTCGCCCTCATCGCGGGGGGCAATTGGAGTCATGCCGCCTGTCCGGTCGCTGCGCGCGACTTCGAGCTGGCCGGTCAGGATGGCACGCTCGGCGCGCAGTTGCCGGATCTCCGACTTGGCGATCTCCAGGCTGGTGCGCAATTGGCCGATTTCGTAGCGATCCGAATCCATGCGCGTATCGACGTCGCGACGCAGCGCATCGGCATCCCGGTCGCGGCGCACGCGTAGGCTTTCGGCTTCGCGCAGCTTCAGCGTCAGCTCGTTGGCCTGTGTCGCGAGTTCGCGGCGCGCTGCCTCGCTCTCGGCGCCGGTCGTGCGGGCGCGCTGCAGTTCCTCGGCAAGCCGCTCGGAGCGGGAGAGGGAGGTGGCGAGTTCCGATTTGACACGCTTGAGATCGGCGCGAGCCGCCTGCAGTTCCTCGTCCGTCATCTTGTTGCGGCCATTTGCCGTGATGAGCAGCTTCTCCACGAGTTCGGCCTTGGAGCCGATCGCCTCATGCTTCGTCGTCAGGTGGGCTATTTCGAGCGCCGAGGAGGCCTGCAGGGTCTCATGCTCGACTTCCAGCCTCTTGTGGCGTTCCTCGAAGAGGGAGAGGTCCTGCTTCAGGTTGGCAACAGCCATCTGCAGATTGCGCACTTGGGCTTCCTGCTCGATGAGGCTGGACTTCAGATGGCTGCGTTCCTCGTTGAGGCGGGCCATCTCGCGCGTCTGGATGCCGTTCTCGCGGCGCGAGGTTTCCATTAGCAGCTGATGCGCCGTCGTCTCGTTGTCGAGCTTCTCACGCGTGGCCGAAAGTTCGCGGCTGCGCTGGTCAAGCTCGGTCTGTGCACGCTTCAGAAGCGTCGAGGCTTCATCGAACTGGATGGCGCGATCCGTCAGTTCGCGTTCGGCGTCAAGCAACCGGTTCTCGATGATCGTGAATTCTTCGCGGGTGACCTGATGCACGCCCTGCAGTTTCGTCAGCTCGTCGCGGAAGGCTTCGATCTCGGAGCGAAGCTGCGTGTTGTCGGCACGAAAATCCTTGTTTTCGGTGATCAGGCGAAGATTGTCCTGATCGGCTTTCTGGCGCGCGTTGCTTTCGTAATCGAGAAGCGAGCTGATGCGCGCGCATTCGGCGCGCAGCGCGCCTGGTCTCGTTCAACGACTGGCTGTGGGTCCCGAGCAGCGAGGAAACGCGCTCCTGCAGCGATGTGAGGCTCGACAACAGGTCTTCCGACGTCCGCTGGTTTTCCTCCAGCGCAGAGCCGAAGGCCGCGAAGGCGTTTACATCAGGAATGGCGTAACGCAGCGCCTCGTCGGCTGCTGGGCGCTGATCGGTTATTGACACGGGTCGGTATCCTGTTGTCGACAGCGACTTGCCGCCGTCTTCTGCGCGACGAAAAAAGCTAATGACCATGACTTGTGCCCCAAAAGTACTTGCCAAAAACGGCGGCGAAATATGGATTTCAGCTAATTAAACGACCGATCGAAAATTACCGTAAGTCGGTAAACGCATGCTGCGCTTACATCTAGAAACGGCTATGTGTCGGTGTCAAAATATGCAGCATGACAATCAACAGGTTTGACGGGCGCATCTGTGATGTTTGTGCAACAGGCAGCTGGTGACCTTATTCCTCGGGCAGAATCCGCATCTCATCGGTCTGAAGTTCGCTACCCAGCTCGACGCTTTTCGTCTGCTTGTCGTAGACGCAGAAGTAGCTGACGAAGCCATTCCCGCCCTTCGGCTTGCCGGTCACCAAGGCTATGCCGTAGTGCTCGCTGCCAAACGGGTCGACGACGGCATGCGGAAACTCGATCGAGGCGCGTGCCGCCTGCTTGCACTTGCCTTCGACCTGAGAAGCAAACTCCTGCCAGGCATCGCCTGAGGAAGCGCGGGCAGCCCCTGCTGCCGCAGCCATTGCGATGGCAAGTGTGCAAAAGCGGATTTTATTCCTCTGCATCTGAAAAGCCCTCGTCTTCCTTCTGTTATGAAACGCGCCCATGATCGGCGATTCAGGGCTCCAAAGCCAAGTGTTGGCGAAGGCAAATTTTCCTCTCGGCCCGTCTTTTTTGATAATTCGCCGGTTGCCTCACCATGCTTGCGCTCCTATGTTCCGCCTCACCTGCCGATTACGCAAACTATTGCCAAGAGGAGACCCACAATGGCTTTCGAATTGCCCGAACTTCCTTATGACTACGAGGCGCTTCAGCCCTTCATGTCGAAGGAAACCCTGGAATTCCATCACGACAAGCACCACAAGGCTTACGTCGACAACGGCAACAAGCTCGCTGCAGAGGCAGGTCTTTCTGATCTCTCCCTCGAAGACGTTGTGAAGAAGTCGTTCGGCACCAATGCCGGCCTCTTCAACAATGCGGCCCAGCACTACAACCACGTCCACTTCTGGAAGTGGATGAAGAAGGGCGGCGGCGGCAACAAGCTGCCGAGCAAGCTCGAAGCTGCCATCAATTCCGACCTCGGCGGCTACGACAAGTTCAAGGCTGATTTCATCGCCGCCGGCACGACGCAGTTCGGCTCCGGCTGGGCATGGGTTTCCGTCAAGAACGGCAAGCTTGAAATCTCCAAGACCCCGAACGGCGAAAACCCGCTCGTGCACGGTGCAACCCCGATCCTCGGCGTCGACGTGTGGGAACACTCCTACTACATCGACTACCGCAACGCTCGGCCGAAGTACCTCGAAGCCTTCGTCGACAGCCTGATCAACTGGGACTACGTCCTGGAGCGCTTCGAAGCCGCTGCGAAGTAAGCGGTTCGCAAAAGCAAGATGTCGGCACCCGGCGCCTCGAAACGCCGGGTGTTTTCGTTTCGATGAACGTCACAAGCTTGTCATGCCGCGCGCCTAAAGCATTGCCATGACATCCTTTTCCAATCCTCCCATTCTCCGCTTCGGCGTCGTCGCAGATCCGCAATACGCGGCGCGAGAGCCGCATGCCGTGATGGATCGCATTATGCCAAAAGCCTCGCAAAGCTTTCGGAGGCGATCGAGGTCTTCAACGGCGAGGATTTGAGCTTCGTCATCACGCTCGGCGATATCATCGACCGCGATTTCGACAGCTTCGACGATGTCCTGCCGCTCTACGACAGCCTGAAGCCCGAGAACTTCTTCCTGCTCGGCAATCACGATTATTCCGTCGCAGGCGACCGGTTGGCCGATGTCGCCGGCCGTGTCGGCCTGGCGTCACCCTGCTACAGCTTCGTCAGGCAGGGCTGGCGGTTCATTGTTCTCAATGGCAACGAGGTTAGCACTTTCGCTCCACCGGAGGGCCATCCCTATCGGGAAATCGCCGCTCGCCGGCTCGCCGAGCTGAGGGCTGCCGGCGCCATCAACGCGCAGGACTGGAACGCCATGCCGAGCGACGAACAATTCGCCTGGCTTTCCGACCAGATCAAGGAGGCTGGCGCTGCCGGCGAGGGCGTCATCGTCATGAACCACTACCCGGTCTATCCGCCTAACGAGCACGACAGCTGGGACCGCGAGCGCATGATCGCGCTGCTGACGGCGCACGACCACGTCGCGGCTTATTTCAGCGGCCACAACCACGCGGGCAATTTCGGCACGATCGAGGGATGCCATTTCCTCAATTTCAAGGGCATGGTCGATACCGAGGCCGAGAACACATTCGCGATTGTCGAGATCCGCGCCGACCGCATCGACGTCCGTGGTTTCGGACGCGAGGACAGCCGGACACTGACGCTTCGGTAGGACACATAGGGGCGGAGCTCAAGGCGTCGCCGACAGCTGCTCGCCCTGCCGGGCAGCATCGGCGCGATCCATCGCCGCCAAGAGCCCGTCCTTGGTGTCGTAGCCATGCTGGAAAAGCTCAAAGAGCATCGAGGCCGCCCGGCACGGATCGAGACTGTTCGACCTTGTGTGCATGACACCAGCTGGACAGCGCCTCGAACACGACACCGATGGCGCCCGCAAAATAAATCGTGTCGGATAGATCGGCTATCTGTCATTGCTCCGCAAAGGCAGAATTACGTGACTCCCAAGCGGCCTGCCAAGGGCTAATACCGACCGATGCGTGATTGTACCGCCCGCGGCAAGGCGGGGTTATTAACTAAGACATAGCCGAGCGATCCCATGCAGGGTGTGCTTGCGCCGGGCGCTGCCCGTGTCTCTGCCCTGCCGAAAACGATGCCGTCGTTTCATGCCTTGTTGGTGAGCCACACCGTCGGCGCGCCCAGCACGCCTCCCGTGCGCATCGCCGCCCTCAACTCCTCCAGCTTGCCGAAGGCCTGGGCTGCCTCGACCGTAGCGAAATCGTGGGTGACGGTTACGTCGTTGGGATTGTCGGCGGCTTGATAGACCGCCTCGGCGATAACCCCGTTTGCCTTCTGCACCGGCGCGAACGCGTTGTAGACCTTGCGCCAGGCAGCGTAGTCCGAAACCTCATGCCTTATGAACATTGTCGGCATCTGACTTCTCCCACTTTTCCCGTTTGCATCAGAGACGTTCGGCTCGCCACCGTATCACTGAATGGGGTTTCGCGCGTGGGGAAATATCCGGCCTTGGCGGCGCGGCTGTTGGCCATGATGCCGACCCCGTCGCCACCTCATTCCAGAGCGGTCGCTCCGGACTCTGGATTTTGCCCGCCTGGCTTTCTATTTCCCTCCGATCGAAACTCATCGAAGCGTGCTTCGGCTCTTGAAGATCGCGACCTACAACGTCAACGGCGTGAACGGACGCCTGGAAATCCTCCTTCGCTGGCTGAAGGAGGACAAGCCCGACGTCGTCTGCCTACAGGAACTGAAAACGGAGGATGCCCGGTTTCCACGCAGCGCATTGGAGCGGGCCGGCTACGGCGCGATCTGGCATGGACAGAAGAGCTGGAATGGCGTCGCGATCCTCTCCAGAGGCTCAACGCCTATCCTGACACGACGCGGTCTTCCCTGCGATCCAGATGACACGCATAGCCGCTATATCGAGGCAGCCGTCGACGGCATCCTGATAGGCTGCCTCTATCTTCCGAACGGAAATCCCGCGCCTGGACCGAAGTTCGATTACAAGCTTCGCTGGTTCCGACGGCTCCACGAATATGCCGCCGAACTGCATGACCTCGACATTCCTGCGCTACTGGTTGGCGACTTCAACGTGATGCCGACGGAAATCGATGTCTATAAGCCGGAGCGTTGGCTGGATGACGCCCTCTTTCGGCCGGAAGTCCGCAAGGCCTATGCTGACCTCGTTGCACAGGGCTGGACCGACGCCGTGAGGCATCTGCATCCCAACGAGCGCATCTATACCTTCTGGAAGTACTGGCGAAACTCGTTCGAGCGCGATGCCGGTCTTCGGATCGATCACTTCCTGCTCAGCCCGACGGTCGCCCCATGGCTGAAGTCGGCGAGCGTGCGCAGGAAGCCGAGAAGCTGGGAACACACGAGCGACCACGCTCCTGTCATGATCGAACTCGACATCCCTAGGCGAGAGGACGACGAGTGAAGAGCGGCGGATTCCGGAAGCAGCTGTGGTCGAAGATCGCCAAATTCGGTCGCAGGTCCCACCAACCGTGACGGTAGGTTTTGCGCCAGATCGGGCAAGCGCGTGTACAGATCCTCGGTTTCAGCGTCTTGGCACTATCGCCTTCCACCGATGCGGCGCATATCCACAACGCGGCCATCGCGCTGCCGTATGGCAATCTCGAACCGGCTGCCGCCCCTCCATGCACGATAGATGAAGAAACGACCGCGGCAGTCGATCCGCCTGACGTCCCTAAAGCCGCGGTTACGGAGCAGCCTCTCTCCCTGACTACAGCTAATCCCTCTGCCTCTGTTGAGATTGGTACCAACACTGATGGAGATATGGGTCTGTGCGCGTGCTTCCGTCGGCACGGATATTGATGTGACGGACAGGCCAACAGCCAGCGCTAGTGACAAAAACAATGATGATCTAGGCAAGGCATCCTCCCTTTGGATAACGGGTTCTGAACACGACGCTCGTTTTCCTGCGTGACGGTCTCTCTTACGCGAACCGGGCCGCCGTTCTCGCGCGCGCCTTTGCCGCTACCTCCTCACGATCGCGAGGGGGTTGAGAAGTTTCCAGCGAATCGAGCAGTTCGCGCGCGCATGCTGCGATCGAACCGACCGCGCGCTCGAACGCGACCTCATTGCGCTTCGACGGTTTGGTCGTTCCGCTCACCTTGCGCACGAACTGCAGCGCGGCATCGTGGATCTCCTCGTCCGTCGCTGGCGGATCGAAATTGAAGAGGGGTTTTATATTTCGGCACATGATCTGCTCCCGGTCATCTCTGCCACTCCGAGGGAGGTGACCAGGGCAGAAAGTAGGCGTGGGAGCGCCAATTGCAACCAGCGCAAGGCCGAACGCCGCACGCGGCGAGGCAGGGCGCAGCTTGGTTTGTATCGTTGTCGGCTTTAGTGTTGAAATTCCGCTGGTATCGGGGTCAATTAGGCTCGGTTTCAGGACGGGTGAAACAGTGAACCACAGCCTGCACCAAATAGGAGGAGGATGGGATGAGCGATCACGTTTATAAGAAGGTGGAACTCATTGGGAGTTCGAAGGAGTCAGTCACCGAGGCGATCGAGACCGCCGTCGCGCGAGCCTCGAAGACGATGCGAAATCTCGAATGGTTCGAAGTGGATCAAATCCGAGGTCATATCAAGGATGGCGCGGTAGCGCACTATCAGGTCGTGATGAAGGTCGGATTTCGTATCGACGACACGCCATGAAAAGCTGGGGATGACCGCATCGGGCCGACAATAGTGGCGTTTGCGGGATAGGACAGGAAGATCGCGTGCGCTGCTCGTCTCTGTCGGCATCGGCTCAGGCGGCCGTGACCATCGGCAACTCTTTTCGC
Organism: Rhizobium sp. R711; assembly: GCF_002211365.1. GTDB lineage: Bacteria > Pseudomonadota > Alphaproteobacteria > Rhizobiales > Rhizobiaceae > Rhizobium. The sequence continues at coordinate 87,309 of NZ_LOKZ01000006.1, forward strand.
TCCATGGTGTCGCGCTTCGGCGGTGTGCCGAACATGCGCGAATTTTCGCGGCTGAACTGTGAAGCGCTTTCATAACCGACCTAATAGGCGGCGGTAGCAACGCTGGCGCCGTCCGACACCATAAGTCGGCGCGCTTCCAGCAATCGCATGTTCTTCTGATACTGCAGCGGCGTCATCGCCGTCATCTGCTTGAAATGCTGATGGAAGGAGGAGGGGCTCATGTGCGCGACGGACGCAAGCTGCTCGATGCGCAACGGTGCCGCAAAGTTCTCGCGCAGCAGATGAATCGCATCGGTCATGCGTCGGGCATGGCTGCCCGGTAGCGCCAGCTTGCTGACCTCGGCCGCATTCGGTCCGTCAGCAGCCAGTAGCAGATCTCGCGCATGATGGCGGGATAGAGTACCGGAATTGCTTTCGGCGTGTCGGCGAGGCGGACAAGCCTCAGCACGCAGTCGGCAAGCACACCATCGAAATTCTGCACGAAAACACCGGCCGCGCCATCGCCGACCGGGCGAGGCGGCTGTTCCATCGCCTCCATCACGTCGCGCAGGATCGTCACGTCGAAATCGATGTTCAAGCCGATATAGGGTTCTTCCTTGCTGGCCTTCGTGATCTGTCCGAGGGCCGGCACCTCGAACGTGACGATCAGCGACTGCATCTCGCCGTACTCCAGGACCCGGTCGCCGACCATGATTTCCTTGGCCCCCTGGACGACGATGCAGATCGTCGGCCGATAGATCATGTGGTTCGGCATGACGGGATAGGTGACGCGCGACACCGAAAGCGAGGGCAACGGGGTCTCGAAGCGTCCGTCGGCGTCACCGGCAGTTCGGTCGATAAAGGTCTGGATTGCTTGCTTCAGGGTATCGAGCATTGCCAGCGTCTCCTCGGTCATTCCTGGGCGGCATCAGAAGATAGGCGCCGCGCCGCGCGGTTCGCAAGCCGCTTGGAGGATTAGGCAAGAAATTCGAGAGTTCCGGCATTCAACAAAAGGCCTTGGCAGGCGTACCGTAGCGGCACGAACTCCCAGTCAAAGGAAGAGATCATGCAAGAGAAACACAAGCAAATTCAGCATCCAAGGTTGCGATTGTCACCGGTGGCAGCCGTGGGCTCGGCCGTAACACGGCGATCAATCTCGCCCGTCGTGGCGTGACCGTCATCTTCACCTACCGAGAAAATCGGGCAGAAGCGGAGGCCGCGGCTTCGGAGATCAAGGCGCTCTGCGCCGAGGCCATTGCCCTGCAGTTGGACACTGGTCGGGTCGCCGATTTTGACGCCTTTGTGGCCAAGGTGAAGTACGCTTTGCAAGGTCTTGGAAGGACTCAATTCGACTACCTCGTCAACAACGCCGGCAGCGGCTATCACGCAACGATTGCCGAAACGACGGAAGAGGCTTTCGACGAGCTCGTCAACGTGCACCTGAAGGGCGTCTTCTTCCTGACGCAGAAGCTCCTGCTGCTGATGGCCGATGGCGGGCGTATCATCAACATCTCGAGCGGTCTTGCTCGTTTCGCAGTGCCCGGCATTTCCGCCTATGCGTCGATGAAAGGGGCGGTCGAGGTCTTCACGCGTTACCTCGCCAAGGAACTCGGCCCGCGCGGCATCACGGCCAATACGGTTGCTCCGGGCGCAATCGCCACCGACTTCAGCGGCGGTATGGTGCGGGACAATCCGACCTACAACAAGATGGTCGCCGATGCGACGGCGCTCGGTCGTGCCGGCGTACCCGACGATATCGGCCCGATGATCGCCTCGCTGCTTTCCGACGATAATCGCTGGGTCAACGGTCAGCGCATCGAGGTGTCCGGTGGCATGCACCTCTGATCCACCAGATCAGGATGATTTTAGGTCGTTCGACCTGAAATCTGAATCCTGATCTAGGCCGTTGCGGCAGCCGGCGGGTTCGTCCATCCGCTCGTCCAGAGTTGCCGCAGCCGGTCGCCGTCGCCTCGGAAATAGGCGTCGGCCGTTTCGCAATGCTCGACACGGTCGCTGCGGAAATTGCGGATCGCCTGGCGTAGCTCGCACCAGGCGACAATGTTTGCGGTCTGCGAGTAATAGATGAGCGCAATCGGCTGAATCCTGCGCTCTGTCGCGCGGCCGAGTTCGTCGCGATAGTCGAGCATCAGCTTCTGTTCGTCGCGGATGGCGCGGCGAACCAAACCAAGATCGAGCCCGACGGGGGATTGCGCCACCGATCCCCAGGCATAAAGCGCTTTTCGCTCCATCGCCTGTCGCAGCGGCGCCGGCACGGAGCCGGCAATCTTCTGATTGACGCCCTTGGCCGCTCGCTTGAGTTCCTCGTCGCCGGTCCGGTCGAGCAGCGCCAGCGACAAGACGATTGCCTCCATTTCCTCGACCGAGAACATCAGCGGCGGTAGGTCGAAGCCCGGCCGCATGATGTAGCCAATGCCGCGGCCGCCCTCGATCGGGACGCGCATCGCCTGCAAGGCCGCGATGTCGCGATAGATCGAGCGCACCGTCACCTCGAGCGTTTCCGCCATGTGAGCTGCCGTCATTGGTTTGCTCGCCACCCGCAGGATCTGGATGATCTCGAAAAGTCGTGAGGCCTTGCGCATTTTTCGCCTCCTTGTGCCTAGGCTCCTGACAATACACTGTCAGTTGGGTCCTCGTATAGCTCTCGCTATCGAATTGAAAATCAACATGGTCTTTGAAATCGACCTTGAATTGGATAGCGGACAACTGACATGACCTACAGCGAAAATCTCTGGCTCTACTTCACGCTTCTCTTCGGCATCATCATCGTGCCGGGCATGGATATGCTGTTCGTGCTCGCCAATTCGCTGACCGGTGGCAGGCGCACGGGCATCGCCGCGACCGCAGGTATCATGGCCGGTGGGGCGGTGCATTCGCTCTATGGCTCGATTGGAGTCGGTGTACTCGCCGTCCTCCTGCCGACCCTGTTCAATCCCCTGCTCTTCGCCGGCGCGGCTTACATGGCCTGGATCGGCTACACGCTGATCCGCAGTTCGATCACCGTCGATGCTGTCGGGGCAGGCGGCTTGCGTTCGGGTTGGAGGGCGTTTCGCCAGGGCGCGGCAACCTGCCTGATGAATCCCAAAGCGTATCTGTTCATGATCGCGGTCTATCCGCAGTTTCTGAAGCCGATCTACGGTCCGATTTGGGCGCAGGGCCTCGTCATGGGTATCATGACGATGGCGACCCAGGCCGCTGTCTACGGCACCCTGGCCCTGACAGCGGCACGGAGCCGTACGATGCTGGTGTCCAATCCGAGGGCGACAATCCTCGTTGGCCGAATTGCCGGAGCGCTCCTCATCGCCGTTTCTATCCTTACCGCATGGCACGGCTGGCGCGCGCCGGCGTAAGGCGCGTGACGCGGTCCAACGGTCTGTCTTTCCTGAAATCTCACCCACTTGTTACTTTTAGAGCAGGAAAAATTTGTAATGATGCCGCCCGTCCAGCGAAGCCGGGCTTAAAGGACCTTGGAATCAAATCAAATAGGAGTGCAGACATGAGAGTGAGAGCTATAACCGCGGCAGTGCTCATCGCCGGTCTGGGGGCGGTAGGTGTTGCCATTGCAGCGGAGGAGGGCACGCACGATGCGCGTTCTGCGCTGATGAAGAAGGTCGGTGGCGCGGCAGGGGCGATGACCGCGATCGCCAAGGGCGAGAAGCCCTATGACGCAGAGGCGGTGAAGGTTGCGCTGACGACGATCTCGGAAACCGCAAAGGTTTTCCCGGATCAGTTCAAGCCTGGCACCGAAACGGGTGATAAGGCAGCAAGCCCGAAGATCTGGGAAGACCACGCGGACTTCAAGGCACGTGCCGACAAGCTTTCAGCCGATGCCGAGAAGGTTCTCGCTCAGCTTCCCGCTGACGCGGCCGGTGTTGGCGGCGCTCTGAAGACGCTTGGCGGCAACTGCGGGGGCTGTCATGAGAAATACCGCATAAAGACGGAATAGCGATCCCGGCATTTCAACCCAACAATCCGCGCCAGTCTTGCCGCTGGAGCGGATCGTTTTATGTTTTCAATAACGTTATCAGCAGCAGGAGCGGCAGATGGTTCGCAGGTTCGTCCGGTTTTTGCTCTGTCTCGTGGGCGTGGTTGTCATCGGCGGAGCGGCCGTCTATTTCATCACCGCGCCGAACGCGCTTCCCGAAAGTCACTGGGCCAATCTTGGCGAACCCGATCTGAAGAACGGTGAGATGGTTTTCTGGACGGGTGGCTGTGTGAGCTGTCATGCGACGCCGGGGTCGGAGGGGGATGCCAAGCTCACGCTCTCAGGCGGCCTGGCGCTGAAGAGCCCTTTCGGCACTTTCCACGTTCCCAATATCTCGCCTGACGAAAAGGCAGGCATCGGGACATGGACGCTGGCGCAGTTCGGCAACGCGATGAAACGTGGCGTCGCGCCAAACGGACAGCACCTCTATCCGTCGTTTCCCTACAACTCATATGCCCGGATGAGCGACAAGGACGTCAACGATCTCTTCGGCTTTCTGAAGACGCTGCCAAAAAGCACCAATGTCTCCCCGTCGCATGAGTTGCCGTTCCCTTACAACATCCGGCTGGCGCTCGGCGGCTGGAAGTTCCTCTATTTCAACGATGAACCACGTGTTGCGCTCGCTGCCGATGTCTACGACAGGATCAAGCGCGGCCAGTATCTCGTCGAAGGCGCCGGCCACTGCGGCGAATGCCACACGCCGCGCGACCGGCTTGGAGGCTTCGAGGCAGGCAAGTGGCTGGCGGGCGCGCCAAATCCGGAAGGCAAGGGCAGGATCCCCAACATCACGCCGGGCGCGAAAACCGTCGGGTCGTGGAGCGAGGAGGATATCGCCAACTATCTCGAAACCGGCTTCACCCCCGACTTTGATTCGGCCGGCGGCTCGATGGCCGACGTGCAACGCAACCTCGCTCACCTGCCGAAACCGGAACTCGAGGCAATCGCAGCCTACCTGAAGGCGGTTCCGAAACAATAGGGGCCAACACCCCGGCAGCGCGGCTCAGGCCGCTTTCGGCTGATGCTCGGCGCCGAACATCAGAACGTACTGGTCGAGTTCGTCGCCCCCGTGCCCGAGCGCGCGGTAGATTTCCGCGGCAAAGGTCATCGGCGCCGATCCTGGCGCCGTTACCAGCTTTCCGACACGCACCGCCTGCGGGCTATCCTTGTAACGCGCGTGGCCAGCATAGCCCGGCGCGCTGGCAATGAAATCGGCGGCATTGCTGGTATGGTCGGTGGCATCAAGCGCGCCCGCACGCGCAAGCGCCAGTGTCGCGCCGCAGATTCCGGCGACGAGTTTGCCGTGCGTGATAAAGTCGTCGATGACAGGTTTCAGATCAGGCGCCTTTTCGGTCTCCCAGATCGTCCCGCCGCAGAGCACAAGGCCGTCGAAGGCATTGGCGTGCAGATTTTCCGCGACGGCATCGGCCGCGACGCGCATGCCGCCCATCGAGCGCACTTCCTCTCCCTCGGGCGTTGCGATCACCACGTCGAAGCCGAAATAGGAGCGTGCGGAGGCCGTCAGTTGGGCGACCTCCCAGTCGGCGAATCCATCGGTGAGGACAATTGCAAGTCGGGTCATTCGTTTCTCCTTGCAGGCTGTCCGGCGCGGCCAATGCCGCTCATGCCAAAGCTTGCATATAGCGCATGCCGGTGACCGGGCGAGGGACGAAGTCCATATTCTCGTAGAAGCGATGGGCCTGCACGTTGCCGGTGGCGGCGCTGACCGAGAGGTAGCCGCAGCCGGCGCTGCGAGCCGTGTCGCGGGCGCGGTTGACGAGATGCTGGCCGACGCCGTGGCCGCGATGTCCGTCACGCACGAAGAGATGATGCAGATCCATGCCGCGCGCGCCGTCCTGCGCCCTGTAGAGCGGCACGAGAATGGCGTAGCCGATCAGGCCCTCATCGCTCTCGGCAACCAGCGCGCTGATCCACGGCACCGGGCCGAACAGATCACGCTCGAGCTGCTCCGGGCTCGAGGCGGATGGATCGCCGTGATGCCTGGCGAGCAGGCCGATCATTTCGCTGAGTTCAGGGAGATCGCGCGGCTTGGCGGCGCGGATATTGATCACCGGCGGGCGGATCAATGAGATTTCGCTGTCTTCGATTTCAACCATGGTCTTCGCGTCCTTGTGTGGTGTTCTGCCGTCAGGACGCTGCCGATACAACAAAGCCGCCTGACGGCGGCTTGTTGACAATATGATCTGTCCGGCCGCCCCTTACAGGTACAGCCAAAAATACGAGCTGGTGATGTGCGTGTTCTTGATCATGCGTCGATAGATCATCCAGAACGTGCCGTTTGTCAATGGGGTTTGCGCGTGGGCGCCCGGAAGCGCACGGCGTCTGTCGACACGGCCGCTGTCCACCGAGGGGACTTTTCATCATCAGGTCATTGTTATAGGGTACCCCCCTATACTAAATGGATATGTCATGTCCCACACCACACACCAGAAGAAAAAGCTGATGGCCCGCGTAAGCCGCCTGAAAGGCCAGATGGAGGCCGTCGAGCGCGCCTTGGATGTAGAGCGGCCCTGCGGAGAGATTTTACAGCTGCTTGCCTCGATCCGCGGCGCCCTGAACGGCCTGACGGGCGAGGTGCTGGACGACCATCTGCACGAGCATGTCCTGCGTGCCGCCGATGAGAGGGCCCGGGCGGAAGCCGTCGAGGAAATATCCGAAGTTCTGCGAACCTATATTCGCTAAGACAACCGACATGAGGAGCGTACGATGAGCGTACAGACCGAAACACTTGAACATAGCCACGTATTCCTGGGCGCCGATCATGACCGCAACGCCCGCCGTGTCTGGTTCGTCATTGCGCTGACCGCCGTCATGATGGTGGTCGAAATCGGCGCCGGAACTTACTATGGCTCCATGGCGCTGGTCGCCGATGGTTGGCACATGTCGACCCATGCGAGCGCGCTGCTGATCTCGGCGGTTGCCTACCTCTATGCCCGTCGGCAGGCGCATAATCCTCGCTTCACCTTCGGCACCGGCAAGCTTGGCGACCTCGCGGGCTTTACCAGCGCCATCATCCTGATGTTGATCGCCTTGCTGATGGCCTGGGAGAGCTTCCTGCGCATCACCCATCCAGTGCCGATCAGCTTTGCGCAGGCGATCGGCGTCGCCGTCGTCGGTCTGCTGGTCAACCTGGCGAGCGCCTGGCTCCTGAAAGATGACCATGCCCATCATGGCCACAGCCACGGCCATTCCCATCATCACGAGCACCATCATCACCACGACCACGGCGATCATGCCCATCATGGCGATCACGCTCATTCAGCACATGCCTCCGACAACAACATGCGCGCCGCCTACGTCCATGTCATCGCGGATGCGCTGACCTCTGTGCTGGCCATCGCGGCACTGCTCTTTGGCAGTATCTATGGCTGGCTCTGGCTCGATCCGCTGATGGGCATCGTCGGTGGCCTCATCATTGCGCAATGGTCCTGGGGTCTCATGAAGTCGTCTGGCCGCGTGCTGCTTGATGTCGTGCCGCAGGAAGCGGATCTGCAGGACGAGATTCGTTCGGCGCTGGAAACGAGTGGCGAGCGGATCACCGATCTTCACGTCTGGCAGGTCGGACCCGGCCATCACGCCGCGATTGTCGCTCTGGTGACGCCGCAGCCGGAAAGCCCGGCTTTCTACAAGGCGAAGCTCGAACCCGTTACCGGCCTCTCGCACGTCACCGTCGAGGTCACGCAGTCGGCAGCGGCCTGACGCGACGCATCCGGGCCACAATCAGGCTCTAGCCCTGTGTCCATTGATTCAGGCAGAGGAATTTTCATGCGTGGCTTTTCGATCCGCCGCCGAACCCTTCTCGGTTCGGCACTGCTTTCCCCCGCCTTGCTTCTGCCGCGCGTTGCATGGTCGGAGGACAGCGATGATGAAATCAATCGGCGGATGGATGCGCTCGAAAAAGCCATCGGCGGTCGCATCGGTGTGTCGGCCATCGACACTGACACCAACATTTCTTTCGGCTATCGCGAGACTGAGCGCTTTCCCCTCTGCAGCACATTCAAGGTCTTAGCCGCCGGCTTGGTGCTGGCGCGTGTCGACAAGGGGCAGGAGACTCTCGAGCGGCGCGTCGTCTACGAAAAGGACAAGCTCGTCACCTACTCGCCGGAAACGGAAAAGCACGTCGGCGGCGAGGGCATGAGCCTCAGTGAACTCTGCCAGGCGGCGATCACCCTTAGCGACGATACGGCCGGGAACCTGCTGCTGGAAAGCTTCGGCGGACCGGCTGAGCTGACCAAATGGTTGCGCACGCTGGGCGATCGTTCGACGCGGCTCGACCGCTGGGAGACGGCGCTCAACGAAGCCAAGGACGGCGATCCGCAGGATACGACCACTCCCGATGCGATGGTCGACACGCTCGGCAACCTGACACAGGGCTCCGCCCTGTCGGAACCGTCGCGCGACAAGCTGATAGAGTGGATGGTGGCGAACACGACAGGCGGCGCTCGCCTGCGCGCAGGCCTGCCGGATACCTGGAAGATCGGCGACAAGACCGGCACCGCCAACAATGGCAGCGCTGCCGATATTGCTGTCATCTGGCCGCCTGGTCACGGAGCGATCCTGGTCGCGGCTTACGTGACGCAGGCCAAAGCGCCGGTGTCCGAGATCAACCCGGTCTTTGCCGAAGTCGGCAAGATCGTGGCCGACATGGTCGGATAGGGCTTTCCTGTCAAAGGGATGCGACGGAAATGTGAAACTCCGTCGCATCGATCTAATTTAGTTTATGGAGGTCTCAGGCGCTGACGAGCGTATCGGCGCTCGGCTTGTCCTTGCCGTTCATCACCGGTCAGCTGCCGCTTCAGTTCGTCCGCGATCTGCTTTTCGATAGCCTCGCGCTCCTCCGGCGGCATCGCCTTCAGATCGTCCTCTGTCAGCCCGAGCCGCTCGAGGATCTGGCTGCGCATCCGCTCCGCGGGGGTCTGGTTGACGAGGTCCGTGAACTCAGAGATGACAGCGTCATGACGCGCTTTTGAGGGCTTCGGTGCCATCCATGGTCGCCGTGCCGCTGCTCTGCAGCGCCCACTTCGTGTTGGAGATCGACGTTGGCGTGCTGCTCGGCTGTAGTGCCGCCCCGCTTTGGCGAACGCCGACCTCGGTATCGCTGGTCTGTTGCTTGTTGCGCTGGCCGGACTGGCTAAAGAGGCTGCTCAGTCCATAGGTGCTGGAAATGCTGCTGCCGATCTTCATGAAATTCTCCAATGAAAGAACACAAGGGACAAAACACCGCCATTTGCCGGCTTTTCCTTGGGTTCGGTTATGGTTTGACCGGCATTTTGGCCGATCGGCTAAATCTTCTCCGTCCGCTGGACAGGTTGTTTCCGTCCGTCGGTTCGTGAACCATGCTCCAATGCGTGACCCTGATGCCCTGTGGCTGCGGGCACGGATGGCCGTCTTCGGCGGCGACCATCCGGCACGTTTGGGAGACTTCAGGGCAGGGCGTAGCCGATCACATAGTCGCCGGGTTTGGTTCCGATCGAGCCATGTCCGCCGGCCACCATGACGACGAACTGCTTGTTGTCGCTCGTCGTATAGGTCATAGGCGTCGCCTGGCCGCCGGCCGGCAGACGGGCTTGCCAGAGCTGGTCGCCATTGGTGATGTCATAGGCGCGCAGAAAGTTGTCGACGGCGGCCCCGAGGAAGGCAACGCCGCCCCTTGTCAGGATCGGGCCGCCGATGCCCGGTACGCCTACCTTGAGGGGCAACGGCAGTGGCGTCATATCGTAGACGGTTCCGTTCCTGCGCTTGTAGGCAATCTTTCCGGTACGCAGATCCGCACCTGTGACATAGCCCCATGGTGGCGCCTGGCAGGGGATTTTCAGTGGTCCGAGGAACGGCCCCATGAACACGCCGTAGGGCGCGCCATCGTTGCGGTTGAGGCCCTGTTCGCTGCCCTTCTCATCCTACCCCTTTGGCGGGATATCGGCGGCGGGAACCAGCCGCGAGGTGAAGGCGAGATAGGTCGGCATGCCAAACATGATCTGCCGCTCCGGGTCGACAGCAACGCTGCCCCAGTTGAAGGTGCCGAAATTGCCGGGATAGATGATCGAACCCACCAGCGACGGCGGCGTATAGCGGCCTTCGTACTTGTAGCGGTGGAACTGGATGCGGCAGGCGAGCTGGTCGAGCAGCGTCACGCCCCACATGTCCTTCTCCTGCAGCGGCGGCGGCGAGAAGGTGAGGTCGGAGATCGGCTGGGATGGCGACGTATGGTCTTCAGGGATCGCGCCGCCTGGGGCGGGTATCTCCTTGAACGGGATGATCGCCTCGCCGGTGCGCCGGTCGAGTACGTAGATGTCACCCTGCTTGGTCGGGGCAACAAGCGCCGGCACGGGCGTTCCGTCTGATTTCGTCATGTCGAACAGCACAGGTTGGGCGGGGACGTCCATGTCCCACAGGTCGTGGTGCACGAATTGCTGCACCCATTTCACCTGTCCGGTGGCGATGTCGAGCGCGACGATCGAGGAGGAGTATTTCTCGACATGGGCGCTGCGGTTCATGCCGAGCTGGTCGGGTACCTGATTGCCAAGCGGGATGTAGACCATGCCGAGACCGTCATCGACACTGAAGACGGACCAGCTGTTCGGAGAGTTGGTGGTGTAAGTCTGGCCTTCGGCCAGCGGCGTGGTGACATCGGGATTGCCTGAATCCCAGTTCCAGATGAGCGCACCGGTATTGATGTCGTATGCGCGGATGACGCCGGACTGCTCCTTTGTGGAATAGTTGTCGTTGACGGCGCCGCCGAGGATCAGCTTGCCTGCGACCGCGACCGGCGGCGAGGTCGAATAGTAGTAGCCGGCCGGATTGTACTGCATGCCTTTTTCGAGATGCAGCACGCCATCTTCGGCAAAGCTCGTGCAGATTTGGCCATTTGCCGCATCGAGCCCGATCAGGCGCGCGTCGGAGGTCGGCAGAAACACACGCTCGGCGCAGGCAGAGCCGGGGGCTGCGGCCGTGTCACGATAGTAGGTGACGCCGCGGCAGGTCTGGTGTTGGCGGTTCGGGTTCATGCCGGAGTTGGAATCGTACTTCCATTTCTCCTTGCCGGTCTTGGCGTCGAGCGCGATTGCCCAATTGTGCGGCGTGCAGAGGTACAGCGTGTCGCCGACTTTCAGCGGTGTGACCTGATAGGTCGTCTCGCCGACATCCTCGGGTCGCTTCACATCACCGGTCTGGTAGCGCCAGACCTCCTTGAGATCCTTGACGTTGCTGACATTGATCTGGTCGAGAGGCGAATAGCGCTGGCCGAAGGGTGTGCGGCCGTATTGATGCCACTCGCCATCGGGCACGACACCGCCGAAGGTCGCGGGGCTTGCAACGGCCGCCGTCGACAGATTGCCCGTGATCCGTTGCGGATCGGTGGTCATCGAATAGCCGGCGATCGCGATCGCGATCACAACTGGTATCGCCAGCGGCCAGGGGGTTGCCCATAGGAAATACCGGTCGGGCTGACGAAGCCAAGCGGCCGGCGGATCCAGGGCGTCAACAACCACAGGCCGAAAAGAATGATCAGTCCGCCGCGCGGTCCGAGTTGCCACCAGTCGAAGCCGACTTCCCAGATCGCCCAGACCAAAGCGACGACGATGAGCGCTGCATAGACCCACAACGCGGCTGCCCTGCGCATCAAGAGCAGGATGGCGGTCAGCAGGAACATGGCGCCGGTGAAGAGATAAAAGAAGCTGCCGCCGAGTATGATGAGCCAGAGCCCACCACCGACGAGGGCAAGACCGAAAAGCATGAAAAGAACGGAGGTAATGACGATTGCCATCTGGGAAGACTCCCGCTGATGTTAGACGGGTGCGATCAGAGCGCGAAAAAAGTCTGCAAATCAGCGAGATAGAGCGGTCGCAACGAGCGTCAACTGCGACCATAGGTGTCGCCCGATCACGTGCCGCAGAAGGTCTGCAGCACGCGTTCTTCCGGTTTCGGCGGCTCCATGTATGCCGCAAAGCCGGGTTGATCGTCGTAGGGCTTGGCGAGCACCGAAAGCAGGGCCTCGAAGAGCGAGAAGTCCGCATCCTCGACGGCGGCGTTGATCGCCTGCTCGATGCGATGGTTGCGTGGAATGAAAGCGGGATTGACCGCGCGCATCGCCATCCTGCGGTCGGCTGCGGTCCGACCTTCGTCGCGCGTGAGGCGATCGCGCCAACGGGCAAGCCATTCGCGCACACCGTCCGGCTCACGGAAGGTCGAGAGGAAGAGTGCCTCGCCATCTCCAGGGCCGGCACAGTCGCAAAGGCGGCGGAAGGCGAGGGTAAAGTCGGCCTGGCTCGCCTGCATCACTGCAAGCAGCGACTGGATGAGGTCCAGATCGCCACCTTCGACGGTCGCCAAACCAATCTTCTCGCGCATGCCGCGCAGCCAGTGGATCTGGAAGCGCTCGCCGTATTGCTGGATCACGGTGTTGGCGAGTTCGACGGACTTCTCCGCATCCGCATCAAAAAGCGGCAGCAGGGTTTCACCGAGTCGCGCCAAATTCCATTGGCCGATGCCCGGCTGGTTGGCATAGGAATAGCGCCCGCCCTGGTCGATCGAGGAAAAGACGGTGCGCGGATCGTAGGCGTCCATGAAGGCGCAGGGGCCGAAATCGATCGTCTCGCCCGAAATGGTCATGTTGTCGGTGTTCATGACGCCGTGGATGAAGCCGATGTGAAGCCACTTGGCGATCAATGCCGCCTGCCGCTCGCAAACGGCCTCATAGAGCGCAAGGTAGGAATTGTCCCTGTCCTTGAGTTCCGGGTAGTGCCGGTCGATCACATAGTCTGCCAGCGCCCGCACGCTGTCCGTATCACCGCGCGCGGTAAAGAACTGGAACGTGCCGACGCGGATGTGGCTCGAGGCGACGCGGGTGAAGACCGCGCCCGGCAGGATGTCTTCGCGATAGACGGGCTGCCCTGTCGAAACCGCGGCAAGCGCCCGGGTCGCCGGGACGCCGAGCGAATACATCGCCTCGCTGACGATATACTCCCGAAGCACCGGCCCGAGTGCGGCACGTCCATCGCCACGGCGGGAATAGGCCGTCTGGCCCGCGCCCTTCAGCTGGATATCGCGACGCTGACCGTTGTGATCGACGACCTCGCCAAGCAGGATCGCCCGCCCGTCGCCTAGCAGGGGCACGAAGGAGCCGAACTGATGCCCGGCATAGGCCATCGCCAGCGGGTCCGCGCCTTCGGGCACGAGGTTGCCCGAAAAGATCGCCGCGCCGTCTCGCCTCAGTGCCTCGGTATCAAGGCCGAGTTCTTCGGCAAGCGGTTCGTTCAGCTTGATCAGCCATGGCTCGGCGGCTTGCGCGGGAGCCTGGCGCGTAAAGAACTGCTGCGGCAACCGTGCATAGCTGTTGTCGAAGGCGAAGGGGGCGCCGGTGCGCGCGGTGTTTTGCAGGGCCTGGGTCATGCTTCATAAGTAGGGTTCAGCGCCGATTGTCGCAAGCGATAAGCGGTGGTAGGATTTTATCCTACTTCCGCATGGAGCACGTTCGATGGAAAAGTTGAGCATCACCCTGCCGACCGAGATGGTCAATGTGATCAAGGCCGAAGTCGAGGCCGGCACCTTTGCTTCGACCAGCGAAGTGCTGCGTGAAGCCATGCGCGTCTGGATGCGGCGCGAGGAGGAGCACAAGGAGCGTGTCGCGGCGATCCGCGCTCAAGTGCGGGCGTCATTGGACGACCCAAGGCCGAATTTGAGCAGCCAGGAGATGAGAACGGCCATCGATGCCCTCTTTGCAAAGCACCGATGAGCAATGGGCACTACCAGGTTGAATACCGGCCAGCGGCACTCGATGCGATCGTCTCAATCTTCACTTATGTTCTCGAAGCCAGTCAAAATCACGTTACGGCGGAGCGCTACATAGAGCGCCTGTACGACCGTTGTGAGCGTATCGGCGATGCGCCGTTGGGCGGCGTGGCGAGACCGGACCTCGACACCAACCTGCGTATGGCGGTTTTTGAGAGAAGCATCGTGATACTTTACTTCGTCGAAGGTCATGTGGTCAAAATTACCAACATTTTCGCCGGCGGACAGGATTACGAAGCACTGCTGCGCGACAACTGAGCAGACACGATTCCCAGCCATTCCCGGACGGCACGGCTGCCTTTCCATAAAAGCATAACGACGCCACATTTGCGGGCGTATACAAAGATCTCCAATCCTCTTTTGGCATCACGCCATACCATACCGTGGCCATCGCTTCCGCGTCGGCCACGTCATTGCGAGTGATCCCTGACGATGTCGGATCAGATCTACCAGGCGGCGACCATCGCGCGCGCCAAGCCGAATTTCCGCGTGATAGCGATGATCGTGGCGAGCGCCATGTTTATGGAACAGCTCGACGCCACCGTTCTGGCAACGGCGCTGCCGACCATGGCGCGCGACTTCGGCGTCAGCGCCCCGTCGATGAGCATCGCGCTGACCTCCTATCTTCTCAGTCTCGCGATCTTCATTCCGGCCAGCGGTTTGATTGCCGATCGCTTCGGCTCGCGCACCGTTTTTCGCTCGGCGATCGCTGTCTTCGTGGCTGGCTCGATCTTCTGCGCGCTTTCGCCCAATCTCCTCTGTCTCGTCCTGGCGCGGCTGCTGCAGGGTCTTGGCGGGGCGATGATGCTGCCGGTCGGTCGACTGGTCCTCTTGCGCAGCGTCAGCCGCAAGGACACGGTCAACGCCATGTCGTGGCTGCTCGGACCGGCCCTGGTTGGCCCCATCCTCGGGCCACCGATCGGCGGTCTGATCGTCACCTATCTCGACTGGCGCTGGATTTTCTACATCAACGTGCCGATCGGCATCATCGGCTTCACGCTGGTCTCGATCTTCATCGAAAACTTCAAGGGAGAGGCGAAGCGCCGGTTCGACACAGTCGGCTTCATCCTCTCCGGCATTGCGCTCGGCTCCCTGCTGTTCGGCTTCGAGAGCTCGAGCCGTCCGGGCGAGGGCGCTTTCTCACTGTTCCTGATCGCCGTCGGACTGCTCTTCGGCGCCGCCTATCTCAAGCACGCTCGCCGCCATCCGTCGCCGATCATGGATTTCTCGCTGATGAAGGTGCCGAGCTTCGGCACGTCAGTCATCGCGGGTTCGCTGACCCGCATCACGCAAGGCGCGCAACCCTTCCTGCTGCCGCTCTACTTTCAGCTCGGTTTCGGCCTTTCGGCCGCGAAGGCCGGCCAGCTCGTCACTGCCGCAGCGCTCGGCTCGATGGCGATGAAAGCCTTTGCGCCGCGCGTGCTGCGCCGTTTCGGCTTTCGCAACAGCCTTGTTGCGAACGGCGTGATCGCCACCTGCGGCTATGCGCTCTGCGCCGCCTTCCGCCCGGACTGGCCGCTGGCGCTGATCTTCGCGATCCTCGTCATGTGCGGCTTCTTCATGTCGTTCCAGTTCACGGCCTACAATACCGTGGCTTACGATGAGATCGACCGCGACCGGATGAGCTCGGCCACCAGCTTCTATACGACGTTCCAGCAGCTGATGCTGTCACTCGGCATCTGCGTCGGAGCGCTGGCACTGCACACATCGATGACGGTCAACGGCAGCGAGACGCCGCAGCTTCACGATTTCTCCGCGGCCTTCCTCTTCGTCACCGCGATCTCGATCACGGCGACTTTCTGGAACCTGCGCTTCTCGCGGAGCGCTGGCGCCGATATCAGCGGTCACGAGGTTGGCAAGGCCGCACACGCCGTCGAGCACTGAGGCCAGGAACGGAGCCTAACCTCCATCCTCCATCTGAGCCGCCATCTCGGCGAGCTTGCGCACGGTATTCAGATTGCGCGCCGTTCCCGGCCTCAGGGCCGGCAGCTTGAGCTTCGATCTGCCGGAACCGATAGGGAAGTGGACGTAGATTTCGCGCCCGGCGACAACAGCCCCTTCGCCATCAGGGGCGACCATCTTGTCCAGTGCATCGGCTGGCGGTGCTCCAGGGAGGAAGCTCACCAGCAGATAGTTGGGCTTGGCGTCGGGGAAGGGCGCGTTGGCGGCGATCGCTGCCAGCTCCTTGCGGCTGCGCAGCATCACGCCGGGCTTCTTGCCGAGCAGCTTTCCCAGCGCGTCGTCCAGCCTCTGCTCGACCTCGGCCTCCGCCGCATCGGCGCGAAACAGCACGTTGCCGCTCTGGATGTAGGTCTTCACATCGCTGAAGCCGAGCTCTTCACAGACCGCCTTCAGCGTCGCCATGGGCAGCTTGCCCGTGCCGCCGACATTGATGGCTCTCAGGAGCGCCACATAGACCGTCACGGGCTTCTCCCAGCCTCTTACATCTTGCCCGCAACCTTGATCGCGAAGGCGTATTCGAAGGCGATTTCCTCGAGGCGCTGGAAGCGTCCCGAAGCGCCGCCATGGCCGGCGTCCATGTTGGTCTTCAAGAGGATCGGCGCCGAACCGGTCGTCTTTTCGCGCAGCCGCGCCACCCACTTCGCCGGCTCCCAATAGGTGACGCGCGGATCGGTGAGGCCGCCGAGCGCCAGGATCGGTGGATAGGCTTGTGCGCCGACATTGTCGTAGGGCGAGTAGGCGGCGATCTGCTCGTACTCTTCCTTGCTCTCGATCGGGTTGCCCCACTCCGGCCATTCCGGCGGGGTCAGCGGCAGCGTGTCGTCGAGCATGGTGTTCAGCACGTCGACGAAGGGAACGGCGGCGATCAGGCCGGCGAACTTTTCCGGTGCCATGTTGGCAACGGCGCCCATCAGCATGCCGCCGGCCGAGCCACCCTCGGCGATGATGTTGGTGTAGGAGGTGAACTTCTCCTGATTCAGATAGCCAGCGGCGGCAATGAAGTCCTTGAAGGTGTTGGTCTTCTTCTCCATCTTGCCGTCTTCGTACCAGGCAAAGCCCTTGTCCTTGCCGCCGCGGATATGGGCGATGGCATAGACGAAGCCGCGGTCGGCGAGCGACAGGCAGTTGGTGTTGAAGCCGGCCGGAATGGTGATGCCATAGGCGCCGTAGCCATAGAGCAGGCAGGGCGCCGAACCGTCGAGCTGTGTGTCCTTGCGATAGAGCAGGGTAACCGGCACCTGCTCGCCATCCCAGGCCGGGGCGAAGACGCGGCGGGTGACATAGTCGTCCGGATTGTGGCCGGAGGGCACTTCCTGGGTCTTCAGGAGCGTGCGCTCGCGCGTCACCATGTTGTAGTCGTAGAGCTGCGACGGCGTCGTCATCGAGGAATAGGAGAAGCGGATGACATCGGTGTCATATTCCGCGGCTCCCTGCAGCCCGAGCGAATAGGCCTCCTCGGCAAAGGCGATGGCGTGTTCCTCGCCGGTGCGCCGGTCGCGGATGATGATCTGTGGCAGGCCGTCCTTGCGCTCCAGCCACAGCAGGTGGTGGGCAAAGGCCATGTGGCTGATGATCAGCGTCCCCGGCTTGTGCGGCACGACCTCGCGCCAGTTCACCTTGCCCGGGTTTTCAACCGGCGCTTCCATGATCTTGAAATCCTTGGCGTCGCCGTCGTTCGTTAGGATGTAGAAGACGTCGCCGCCTTCCGTCATCGAGTATTCGATACCTTCCTCGCGCTCGGCGACCAGCTTCGGCTCGGCCGTCAGGTCCTTCGTGGAAAGCAGGCGGTATTCCGAGGTCTCGTGATCGTGGATGTCGATGTAGATGAAGTCGTCGAGCAGCGAACCGCCGACGCCCATGAAGAAGCCCGCATCCTTCTCCTCGTAGACCAGCCGGTCTTCGGATTGAGGCGTGCCGAGAATGTGGTGGT
The DNA here is from genome assembly GCF_002211365.1 of Rhizobium sp. R711. Taxonomy (GTDB): domain Bacteria; phylum Pseudomonadota; class Alphaproteobacteria; order Rhizobiales; family Rhizobiaceae; genus Rhizobium. The sequence goes on from NZ_LOKZ01000006.1 coordinate 104,987, forward strand.
ACACCTTCGAGGGACGGTGGTTCTCGTCGAGCGCCGAATAGAAGAAGCTCTTGCCGTCGGGCGCCCAGACACCGCCACCGCCGGTGTTCTCGATCACGTCGGCCATATCCTCGCCGGTCGCAAGATCGCGGACGCGGAGCGTATAGAACTCAGAGCCCTTGTCGTCATAGCCCCAGATGCCGCGGCGGTGGTCAGTCGAATGGTCAAGGCCGGCGAGCCGGAAATAGGCCTTGCCGGCGGCCTCCTTGTCGCCATCGAGCAGGACGCTGCGGATCGCCTCGTCCTTGACGTCGCCGTTGCGCGGAATGCGGAAGTAGCGCGGCTGTTCGCCGCCGGTGACGAAGAAGGTGCCGTAGGCGTAGTCGCCGTCCTTCATCGGCACGGAGCTGTCGTCTTCCTTGATGCGGCCGCGCATTTCGGCAAACAGCGTCTTCTGCAGCGCCTTGGTGTCTTCCATCGCCGCGTTCATGTAGACATTTTCGGCCTCGAGATGCTGGCGGATCGCGGGATCGAGGATCGACGGATCCTTGAACATCGCCTGCCAGTTGTCGGCGCGCAGCCAGGCGTAGTCGTCGGTGCGGGTGATGCCGTGGCGCGTATCCGAGGTCGGCTTCTTGGCGGCAGCGGGCGGGTTCGGCAGGTTCTTGAAGACAGTCAAGGAAGGCTCCGGATGCGTGGTGTCAGGTGGGCAAGAGATAGAGACGCGGATGCCTTCGATCAAGCGCCGAAGACAGGTCAGCGGCAAAACCGAAGGAATGCTCACGTTGCCTTGATGTCACCACATTGTTTAAGAAAGTCCGCTGCGTCGCCCGGAATTTGCCCCCTTGTACGACTGCGGAAACCTCGGTTCTCCACAGGCGATTCCGGAATGAGAATGCAAAGGAATCCCACCGTAATGCCAAAACGTCTCGTGTTGCTTCTGTCCGCATTTAGCCTTGCCTTTCCAGCCTTCGCAGTCGATCCCGCAATCAAGAAGCAACTCGAAAAGCTCGATCCCGCGACCCGTCTCGAACAGAGTTGCGACACAGAGGCCATGAGCCGAATCAACAAGGACGAGACCGGTTACAAGCCCGATAAGGTGATTGCCTATACCTTCAAGGATCCGGTCCCTAGCGACGACAAGCTGGAGGCGCCCGGCGCGGTCTTCCGCAGCAAGGGTGATTGGTATCATCTGTCCTATACCTGCATCACCGGTCCGCAGCACATGAACGTCCGCGATCTGCAATACACGATCGGCGAGAAGGTCCCGCGCGAGAAGTGGGAAAAGTACTATCTCTATGACTGATTGCGTGGCGGAGAGGCCTTCTCCTGCTTTGCCTTTGTGAAGCCTTAGTCCTCAGGCATCAACTCTTTCGTTGATGCTGGCGCGAATCGCAAGCGGCATCAGACCACATGGCGCCGGCGCGCTGCGTGCATTATGCAGTGCTTGAACCATGAATGGCTTCTCCTTGGCATGAATCGTCTTTTTCTTGTTTCGGCGCTGGTGATCGCCTCCGTCTCGGCAGCCGCTGCTGCCGCTCTTCCCGCGCAGGACGAGACCATCGTCGCTGCACCGCGGAATGTCGCGCAGGCGCCTAAGGCGGTCGGGCCGAAGCTGGTGGAGCCGCGGCTGCGCATTGGCGCGTCGGGCATCAAGGGTCACGCACGCGTGGCGCTGACGTTTGACGCCTGCATGGGCCAAGCCGACGACCGTATCCTCTCGGTGCTGGTCCACGAGCGGATCTCCGCGACCATTTTCGTCACCGCGCGCTGGCTGAAGCACAATCCGCAGGCATTGCAGGTCCTCCTTCAGAATCCCGATCTGTTCGAAATCGAGAATCACGGGCAGAACCACACTCCAGCCGTCGACAAGCCGGTCTCGATTTACGGCATTGCGGCAGCCGGGTCGCCGGAGGCCGTGCGCCAGGAAGTGCAGGGTGGCGCCGATGCTATGGTTGCGGCCGGCATTGCCCCGCCGCATTGGTTCCGCGGCTCGACGGCCAAATACGACCGCTCCTCGATCGTGCAGATCCGTGAAATGGGATACCGCATCGCCGGTTATTCCGTGAACGGCGACGGCGGCTCGCTGCTCGGCGCTGGTGTCACAGAAAAGCGGATTGCAGCCGCCAAGGACGGCGACGTGGTGATCTCCCACATCAATCAGCCGACCCATGCGGCCGGCGAGGGCGTCGCCAAAGCGATCCTCGACCTGAAGGCCAAGGGCGTCGAATTCGTCCGCCTGCAGGATGTCGACGACATGGGCGACGACCAGACGACGCAGTGAGTTAGCTAAGGGCGACCTCCCGGCTGTCCTCGCCGATGCTCAGACGCTCAACGAACGCCGGCGCATCGCGATCGAGGGCGAAATCGTCAAACCAGTCGCGGTATCCCCCACCGATCATTGCGCCGATAACCTGTGTCGCAAGATAAGAGAAGGTGATGCCGTTGCCGCCGTAGCCGTAGGCGGCATAGACCTGCGGCATCGAGGGAACCGGGCCAATCAGCGGCAGTCCGTCCGACGTTTCGCCGAAGGTGCCGCACCATGCCGTCGCGACGCGGGTGTCGGCCCTCGACCAGAGCCGCTTCATCTTCTCCCGGATTGCCATGATCTTCCCGGCAAGCTTGGCGTCGCGGGCATCAGGATCAATAGTGTCGTCATCCTCGCCGCCGGCGATGATCCGCCCGTCCGGCGTCGTGCGCATGTAGAGATAGGGGCGGCTGTCTTCCCAGATCAGCACTTGGTCCCGCCAGTGCGCCGCAGGATCCTGCGGGATTGTCGCCAGAGCCCAGCTCGACGTCGTCCGATGTAGTTTCGGCATCTCGATCCCTGGCATGACATAGCCGGTGGCAAGCACCGCGGTTTTCGCCTCGATGACGAAAGAGCCGTCGGTCTCCGCCGTTACATGTCCGCCTTCGCTGTGAAGCTTGGTTACCGAAGTGCCAATGAGATGTGCACCCTGCTTCACGGCAATCTCCAGCAGCCCCCAGGTCAGGAGCAGCGGATCTGCCTCCGCAGAGCCGCGGGACAGAATGCCCGCGTCGCGGTCCAATTCGAACTCGGTAAAGAGATCGCAATGCTCCAGATACCGGCTCGGCAGACCGGCCCGGCGACGAAGCTCGACCTCTCTCAGAAGATCACCCGCGCCCTCCTGGTTGCTGGTCAGGAACAGCGATTGCCGTGGCAGCAGATTGCAGGCGATGCGGTTGGCGACGATCAGCTTGGAGAGGCCTGCGACCGAGGCGGCACTTCGCCTGTAGATGCCGACGGCGCGCTCAAAGCCATAGAAGTGCTCGAGTTCGCCGAGCGTCCGGTCGGTTTCCCATTGCAACATGGCCGTGCTCGCCGTAGTGCTGCCGAGGCCGGGTGTCTCGCGGTCGATGACGACCACCGAAAGGCCGCGTTCGGAAAGGTATTGGCCCATCAGCGCGCCGGTAATCCCGCCGCCGATGATCATCGCGTCGACCTTGAGATTATCCTGAAGTGGCTGGTAGGCGGGTTTCGTGCCGGCACGGCTCCACGGGGGGGGGCCGCTCTTCAGCCGGTTCTGGCTGGACTCTGCAAAATCGATTTCTGCCATCTGACGCGTCTTACCTCAATCATTTCGGCAATTGCGGCTGCAGTCTCTCCTCGACGAAAAGTTCATCGACGATGGTCATGACAATCAGTGATAGTGGCAAAGCCAGCATAGCACCAACCGCGCCCCACATCCAAGTCCAGAACAGAATTGCCAGAAACACCACGAAAGGATTGATTTCCAAGCGCTTTCCCATCACAGCGGGGAAGACCAGATTTTCCATGACGAGGTGGACGATGAAGAAGGCCGCGGCCGGCGCGAGCCCCACCACGAGGCCATCATGGGTGAGGATGCCTGCGATGGCGACGGCCAGCGTCATGGAGGCAATGCCGAGATAGGGGATGAAGCTCGAAAGAAAGGCAAAGAAGCCCCAGAGCATCGGCGCTGAGAGGCCGCCGAGATAGGCAATCACCATCATGACGACGCCGAGGCACGCATAGATCAGCGAAGCCGTGGCAAAGTAGAAGCCGAGGACCTGTTCGACGCCGTTGATCACCCGGATGGCGGCAAGCCGCTGTGAGCGAGTCCGGAAGACCATGATGATCGATTTGCGCAGGTTGACACGTCCGGCAAGGAACAGCAGCAGCGCGGCGAAGAAAATCAGCGCCTGGACAAGGGCGGGGGTAAGGTTGGCGCCGATGAGATGCAGCACGTTGCCGGTGTTTTCCAGGAGCTTTTCGCTCGACATCGGCCCGCCCTGGAAGGTCTGGGGCGTAATGTGCAGCCACCTGATCCGCTCGAGATAAGGCATCAGCCGGTTGAAAGTCTTTTCCACAAAAGCCGGACCCTCATTGGCAAGGGTCGTCAGCGGTCCGGCAAGCGAATTGGCGACGAGAATGATCACCAGCGCGACGCCGGTCGACAGGATGACGGCATTGGTGATGCGTGGAACGCCGAGTCTGCTGAGCTTTTCCGCCAGCAGCCCGAGAATCATGCCGACGACCACAGCAAGCGTCACCGGGACGAGAATGAGCGACATCATGTAGATTGCCGAAAGAGCCAGTACCGCAAAGATGCCGATAACCGCCCAGGCCATCGTGATGTCCAGCCCGTCCTTTTCGACGCGGCGCGTCGGCGCCTGCGGCATCTCCTCCGCGTCTTGGCTCAGTTTTTCGGCCCAGGCACTGACAGGGCGCTCGCCCATCGTAATCTTGCTGGCCTGCTTGCGGATGCCGTTGGCAATTCCCATCGTTACAAGGTCCCCCGGAAGCCCAGATGCTTCGCGACGGAAACGCGTGGAAACCCCTTGAGGTTCCTGAGGGGTCAGGCAGAGAGCGTCAGGCCGATGCCCCAGGGGTCGTGCAGGAAGACGCCGCCATTGCGCTTTTCGCTGTTGATCTCGAGTTCGTCGAGCTTGGCGACGGCTTTGTCGAGCGAAGCCTTGTCGTTGAAGCGAAGCGTGTAGTCCGAGAGACCGGTCATGCCGTCCGCGCGGGTTCCGGCGCCCCGGCTGTTCCAGACGTTGGCGGCGACATGATGATGGTAGCCGCCGGTCGCGAAGAAGCTGGCGCCGGGACGCTGCGCCATCAGTTTCAGACCGAGCACATCGCGGTAGAAGGTGTCGGCCTCCGGGATATTGCCGACCTGCAGGTGGATGTGGCCGATGGCTGTGCCGCCGGCCATGCCGTCCCAGGCGTCGTCAGGCGCGCTGTTGTAGAGCGACTGGAGATCGAGCCGAAGCGTCGCCATTTCCACTTGGCCGTCTTGATGGAATTTCCATTGCTCATGCGGACGGTCGGCATAGATCTCGATACCGTTGCCTTCCGGATCGGAGAGATAGATGGCCTCGCTGACGAGGTGATCGGATGCGCCGTCCAGCACGACGTTGTTGTGTGCGGCGTGGCGCAGCCAACGGGCAAGCTCGGTGCGGCTGGGCATCAAAAAGGCCGTATGGAAAAGACCGGCGGCATTGCGCGGCGCGATACGGACATCCTTGCCTGTCGTCAGCGTCAGAAGCGGCGTGCCGTCCACACCGAGAACTTCGCCGCTGGCGCTATTCTCGATGACCTCAAGGCCAAGCATGGATTGATAGAAACTGGAAACCAGCGGCAGGTCGGTAACGACGAGATGCGACTGGTCGACATAGGCAGGGCGCGTCAGAGCGTAGGAAGTTTCAGTGGTCATGCGTCTTTCTCCTGCCTTGGATGAGAGAGGCGTACCGGCGGTGGCGGCGAAAGCGCCGCCCGTAGCGATACCAACGAATTTGCGCCGGTTCATGTGCCTCAGAGATCCTTGGTTGCTGTACTTGGTCCCTATATGGCGGATTTCGATTGTTCACAGAAGCCCAGTTTTTGGCGATTCAGCGTTCGACAATCATTGACGACAATCGGTGCCGATCTTGATCTTGATCAAAGCGCCTTATTTATCTCCTGAGAGGATGTGGGCAGTTCGAAACGGCACCGCTGGAGGGCCTGAATGTATAAGAAAATCATCGTTCCGATCGAAATTGGCGCGTTGGACCGCGGCGAGAGGGCATTCCGCAAGGCATCCACGCTCCTTGATACGGGAGGCGAGATCGTCCTGCTCAACGTTGTCGAGGACGTGCCCACCTATGTCGCGATCGATCTGCCCGCCGAATTGATCCAGAACGCCATCGATGATGCCGAGCAAAAGCTCGGCATGCTGATCCGAACGAGCGGCATACCGGCAATGATCGAGATCGGTCACGGCCGCCCGGCCCACAGCATCCTCGCCGCCGCGGAAGCGCATGGTGCGGATCTCATCATCGTCGCTTCACATACCCCCGACTTCAGCAACTACTTCATCGGCGCCACCGCCGACCGTGTCGTCAGGCATGCCAAATGCTCGGTGCTGGTCGATAGGCAGCGCTAAGAAGAAAAACGGCAAAGGACCGATGGAGGAACATCCATGACCGACATGCAGACCTATGAGAAGATCCTGCGCGATCGCCAGCGCGAGCTTGAATCGCGGTTGAACCGCATCGACGTCGATCTCGGGCGCACCAAGGAGCAGGACAGCGACGATCGCGCGACAGAGAGCGAAAACGACGAAGTGCTCGAGGGGCTTGGGCAGGCCGGTCAGGAAGAGCTGCGGGCCATCGGTGCTGCCCTCGACCGGATCGCAAAGGGCACCTATGGCACCTGCGTGCGCTGCGGCCTGCCGATCTCCAAGGAGCGCCTTGGCGCTGTTCCCTATGCGCCCCTTTGCGAGGATTGCATGGGCTGATTTGTCTGTCGTGCTATCAGGGGTGGCGCTTTCACGGCTACCCTTTTTCTTTGCGCCCGTATATCTCCAAGCGCAAGAATCGGTGTCCAAAGCTCACGAAGATTTAATGGTTCGCCATCTCTGTTGTGTTGCCTGCACACCGTTTCGGTGCGACGATCGGGTGGAAAGGTGAGGGGTCCCCAGCATGACAGAGTTCAACGGTATTCGCTGGGCTTACGACAAATATGAACTGATCGCCGACGGCGTCGTCCATGGCGTGGGCTTGGCGTTTGCGCTCATCGGTGCGACCGTCCTGATCTTTTACGCCACGCTCTGGAGCTCCCACGGTGAACTCGCCGCTGCTTGGATTTACAGCGTTGGCCTGGTGCTGACGATCGGCATCTCCTTCTCCTATAACGCCTGGCCGGTTTCGCGGACGAAGTGGTTCCTTCGCCGTCTCGATCACTCCTCGATCTTCATCCTGATCGCCGCGACCTATACGCCCTTCCTCGAGCGCGGTGCCGACAACCCGCTGCTGTTAGGCATGCTGATCAGCATATGGGCGATCGCAGCGCTCGGCATCCTCCTGAAATGCGCGTTTCCCGGCCGCTATGACAAGCTTGCCATCCTTCTCTATCTCGGGATGGGTTGGAGCGGCATCCTGGTTGCCGGGCCGGTGGCGGAACGCATCCCCTATGTTTCGATGCTCCTGATCCTCGTCGGCGGTGTCATCTATTCTCTCGGCGTCATCTTTCACGTGTGGGAGAAGCTGCGCTTCCAGAACGCCATCTGGCACGGCTTCGTGGTGGCCGCGGCGGCCGTGCACTATTCGGCGGTACTCACCTGCTTCAGCATGGCAAACGCTGGGCTCTGATCGTTGCGTTCAGACGCGGCCGCCAATGGCTATGTCCAATGCGGCGTGCGCTCGATCTAGCTGGTTTACAACGCTGAATGCCGGGCGTATGCCGCTTGCCGGAACCGAACCGAAACTGGACCTGAAATGACCGACGCCGTTCTCGTGCGCGATGCCACCGAAGCCGATCTGCCGGCGATCCGCAATATCTACAATGACGCTGTCGAGCACACGACTGCGATCTGGAACGACACGCTGGTCGATCTAGACAACCGTATCGAATGGTTCAAGGCGAGGAAGACGAAGGGCTTCCCGGTCATCGTTGCGGAGAAGGATGGCAAGGTCGCGGGCTATGCCTCCTATGGCGACTGGCGGGCCTTCGATGGCTACCGCCATACGGTCGAACACTCGGTCTACGTCGACAAGGATTGCCGCGGCGCGGGCATCGGTGAATTACTGATGCGGGCGTTGATCGAGCGCGCCGCCGACGCCAACATCCATGTGATGATCGCCGGCATCGAGGCCGCGAATACGGCCTCCATCAAACTGCACGAAAAGCTTGGTTTCCGTATTACCGGAACCTTCCTGGAAGTCGGTACCAAGTTCGGCCGTTGGCTGGATCTGACCTGCATGGAGCTTAGGGTCACGAAGTGAGCCTCATCATCCTCACCGGCGCTTCTGGATCAGGCAAGACGGCGATTGCCAAGGCGGTTGCCGCTCGGTTCGCAGGTAAGATCGACGTCTACCATTTCGATGACATCGGCGTTCCCCCCCTCTCAAGGATGGCGGCGGACTACGGCTCGCCGGCTGGTTGGCAGCGGGCCATGACCTTCAAGTGGTTTGAGAGCCTCGCGCAGGCGCAGCACTCAGGCCGCAATCAACTGCTCGAAGGCCAGATGCGCCTTGCATTTCTGGAAGAAGCGGCAGCGGCAACAGGCATTGCCTATCTGCCGCTGCTGGCCGATTGCGATGACGAAACAAGAACGCATCGCCTGGCTGTCGAGCGTCGGCAGCCCGAGCTTGCCAACGCCGAAATGATGATCTGGGCATCCTTCCTCCGCCGCGAGGCCGTGGCGAAGAAGTGCGCGATACTGGACACGTCCCGCTTGTCATTGGATGAAAGCGTCCGCGCGGTCGTCGAACGCTTCTGACCGGCCTTCGGGCCGAAGCGTTATTGCTCCGGCTCGAATACCATCGCGTGGCCGTTGATGCAGTAGCGCAGGCCGGTCGGCGGCGGGCCGTCGGGAAAGACATGGCCGAGATGGGCATCGCAGGTGCCGCAGCGAATTTCCGTGCGGACCATGCCGTAGGTCGTATCGCGGTGTTCGGTCACCGCGTCGGGCGAGACCGCTTCGAAGTAGCTCGGCCATCCGCAACCGGCATCAAACTTCGTATCCGAGCGGAACAGCGGCGAGTTGCAGCCGACACAGCGATAGAGCCCGGTTTCGAACGAATCCCAATAGGGTCCTGTGAAGGCACGCTCGGTGCCATGCTGCCTGGTGATCCGGTATTGCTCGGGGGTCAGCTGTTCCTTCCATTCCGCGTCGGTCTTGTGAACTTTGGCGATTGTCGTATCGGCCATGGCTTGTTCCTTTCGCGCCGGGGGTACGGCTCTGATTTTCGACAGCAATGTGGTGCGGAAGGCCGCATGGATCAAGGGACGCCGAGCTCGTCAAGGCAGCATCCCGGTCCGGCGAAAACTGCGATCTCGTTGATGCTTCGTCGAGAATGTTGGTCGCTGCGGAGGCCTAAAGCGCCGTGGACCGCCTCGGTTGATATCGCTTCAACGAACGCCTCGAAGATGCCGCAAGCAGTCTGCAGACCCGAAACGATCGTTCCCTGTGATTATCTGCCGTTGGCGGTTGCTCTCTGTCGAACAAGACTTGTGACAGCGCGCCTGTTCTCGTACACCTGACGGGACTTCCGGCTTTGGCCGGCTCCACGAAGCGTCGCCAGCAGCGGAGGGCACATGGCCGGTGTCACGGCTTTGACATTTGCGGCCTTGTGTCTGCCACTTCTCGGCGCCGTTCTCGCTCCTTTTCTCGTTCGCGTCTTTAGTGTAAACGCCGCCTGGCCGCTGGCGCTCGCGCCGCTGCTGGCCTTTGCGCACTTTGCCAGCCTGCTGCCCGCGATATCAGGCGGCGAGGTGATTACCGGTGGCTATGCCTGGGTGCCGAGCTTCGACCTCCGTTTTTCCTGGCTGCTCGACGGTCTTTCAGTGACCTTCGCGCTGCTGATTACCGGGATCGGCACGCTGATTGTCCTCTACGCCGGCGGATACCTCAAAGGCCATCCGGATCAGGGGCGCTTCTTCTCGTTCATCTTCCTGTTCATGGGCGCCATGCTCGGCCTCGTCGTATCGGACAGCCTGCTGATGCTCTTCATCTTCTGGGAACTGACGTCGATCACGTCCTTCCTGCTGATCGGGTTTGATCATGAGCGCGAGGCTGCCCGTCGCGCCGCCCTGCAGGCGCTCGTCGTCACCGGCGGCGGCGGCCTCCTGCTGCTGGCGGGCCTGCTCCTGATCTGGAGCACAACAAACGCGACCGACCTGTCGACGTTGCTGCAATCGGGTGATCTGCTGCGCGCCAATCCGTATTATCTGGCAATCCTGATCCTCGTTCTCGGCGGCGCGTTCACCAAGTCGGCGCAGTTTCCGTTTCACTTCTGGCTGCCGAACGCGATGGAGGCGCCGACGCCCGTCTCCGCCTACCTGCACTCCGCAACGATGGTGAAGGCGGGCGTCTATCTCCTGATGCGGCTCAATCCGGTGATGGGCGGGACATCAGCCTGGGCGATCTTGCTGCCGCTCTTTGGTGGCGTGACGCTGATCGTTGGCACACTGCTTGCGGTCCGCCAGACTGATCTCAAGCTCAAGCTTGCCTATACGACGGTCTCGTCGCTTGGCCTTCTGGTGTTGCTGACGGGCTTCGACGCGCGCTACGCCATCGAGGCAGCGGCGCTCTACCTCGTGGCGCATTCGCTCTTCAAGGGCGCGCTGTTTATGGTCGCCGGCATCATCGACCATGAGACCGGCACGCGCGACATTACCAGACTGCGCGGCCTGAGGTCGGCGATGCCGCTGACCTTTGCGGCCGGACTCGCCGCGGCGATTTCCATGGGCGGTCTGCCGCCGTTCTTCGGCTTCCTCGCCAAGGAAGAGATTTATGCCGCGCTGGCGCATGCGGACCCGCGATCGATCGTTTTTACGCTGGTTGCAGTGGTCGGAAATGCGCTGATGTTCGCGGTCGGATTCGCGGTGGCGTTGAAGCCGTTTCTCGGGCCGGTCCTGAAAACGCCAAAGCGCCCGCATGAGGCCCCGCCCTTGCTGTGGATTGGTCCCGTGGTCCTGGCACTATTGGGCCTGATCGGTGCGGTCTTCTCTGCAACCGCGCACCTCTACATCTCGTCTCCCGCGGCGTCCGCTATCCGTGGATCGTCGAGCATGATCGAGATTTCATTGGTCCCGCACGTTGGCGTGCCACTGCTTCTTTCTGCTCTTACGATCGCGCTCGGCATTCTTGTCTATTGGCGGATAGATCAAGAGCGCCTGACCATCGCGGCGGTGCTGCGAAGGCTCGGACCCGGACCGGATCGTGGGTTCGACTACTTTATCACCGGCCTCATCAGACTGTCGGTCCGCGTGACGCGTTTCGTCCAGCCGGGACGACTTGAACTCTACATCACCTGCACCTTCCTCTGCGTCGCAGCCACCCTGCTTGTTCCGCTCTGGCTCTTTGGCGAAATGCCGGCGCTGCCCGTCTGGCCGCGAGAGGTCCAGATCCACGAATGGGCGATCTTCCTGCTCGCCGTCCTTGGCCTGCTCAGCGTTGTCATCGCGCGCGACCGGCTGACGGCGATCGTCTCGCTCGGCATCCAGGGCTTCTCTGTCGCCATCATATTCCTGCTGTTCGGTGCGCCCGACCTTTCCTTCACGCAGTTCATGGTCGAGACCCTGTCGGTCGTCATCCTTGCGCTGGTCATGACCCGCCTTCAATTGTCGCCGGCCGATCGGCGGCCGCTTGGTCAGAAGATATTGGATGGCTGCATTGCGATCGCCTGCGGCTGCGGCTTTGCGCTTCTTCTGATGAAAGCCACTCAGGGCCCCTTCAACAACGCGCTGACGGAATTCTTCAATACTTACTCGAGGACCATCGCGCACGGCGCCAATGTCGTAAACGTCATCATCGTCGATTTCCGTGGCACCGACACGCTGGGCGAGATCGCGGTCGTTGCCATCACCGGCCTTGCGATCCTCGCCCTCATTCGCATCCGCGCGCAGACCGAGCGCAAGCTTGCGGAAAACGATCCCGATGCGCCTGAGGATCTCGGAGTCGAGCGCCCATGAACACGCTGATCTTCCGCACGATTGCGCCGGTGCTGACGGCCCTGATGCTGCTCTTTTCCGTCTTCGTCCTGCTGCGCGGCCACAACGAGCCGGGCGGCGGCTTTATCGGCGGGCTGATTGCCGCCTCGGCGCTGGCGATCTTCGGCATTGCCCGCGGCGTTGGGGCCGTGCGCCGGGCCATCGTCTTCCATCCGCTGTCGATATCGGGCGCCGGTCTTCTTATGGCGACCTGCGCCGGTCTGTTCTCGATTGTCTTTGCGGTACCGTTCATGACCGGGCTGTGGGTCTATCCTGAAGTAGCAGGTGTCGAAGTGCCGCTCTCGACCGTCATGCTCTTCGATATCGGGGTCTACCTGGTCGTCGTCGGCGCCATCACCTCGATCGCGCTGGCGCTTGAGGAAAGGGAGGTCGAGTGATGGAGCCGCTGTTTGCCATCCTCGTCGGCCTGTTCTTCGCCGCCGCGATCTATCTGATGCTGTCGAAATTCTCGATCCGGATCATGCTCGGCATCGCCGTCTTAGGCAACGCGGTGAATCTGTTGCTGTTTACGGCAGGGCGGCTGACGCGCGAGGTGCCGCCGATCATCCCTGCAAACCTCGATACGCTCCCCGAAGGCGCCGCCAATCCGCTACCGCAGGCGCTGATCCTGACGGCGATCGTCATCTCGTTTTCCTTCCTCGCTTTCCTGCTGGTGCTGACCTATCGCGCCTATCAGGACATCGGCACCGACAACACGGACAAGATGCGTGTCGCCGAGCCCGCCGATCCGCCGCTGCCACCGATGGGGTACTAGATGGCGGCCCCGACAAACACGATCGCCGATCTCTCGGCTGCGATGGTCACAGCGCCCGTGCCTCTTTCAAACTGGCTCGTCATCGCACCTGTCGCGCTCTGCATTACGCTCGGCGCCGTGCTGCTGATGATGCGCAACTCGATGCGGCTGCAGGCGCAGGTCGCCATTCCGGGACTTGCCGTTCTGGTCCTGCTGGATGCCGCGCTGCTGGCAAAGGTCGTCGCGCATGGTCCGCTGACCATGGTGATGGGGCGCTGGCTTCCGCCCTTCGGTATCGCCTTCACCGTCGATCTCTTCGGCGCGCTGATGGCCTTGACCGCCGCCATCGCGGCGCTCGCAGGCGGGCTCTATGCGTTGAAGGACATCACCGAAAGCGGCCGGCGATACGGTTTCTTCCCCTTCCTCCTGCTTCTGATGGCAGGCGTTTCGGGAGCGTTCCTGACGGGCGACGTCTTCAACCTCTACGTCTGGTTCGAGGTGCTTCTCATCTCGTCCTTCGGGATGCTGATCCTCGGCTCGGAGCGCGGGCAGATCGACGGGGCGATGAAATATGCGGTGCTTAACCTGATCGGCACGACGCTGTTCCTGATCTCGGTCGGCATCGTCTACGCGGTCTTCGGCACGCTCAACATGGCCGACATCGCGGGCAAGGTGGAAAGTGTGCGCGACACCGCGCCGCTGATGACGCTGTCGGCGCTCGTGCTGCTGGCTTTTGCGATGAAGGCCGCGGCCTTTCCCGTCAATTTCTGGCTTCCGGCCTCCTATCATACGCCGCGCATCGTCGTGTCGGCGCTGTTTGCCGGTCTGCTGACCAAGGTCGGCGTCTACGCCCTGATCCGCATCATCGTCATGCTGCTGCCGGTCGAGCGCGAGCAATTGAGCCTGCTGATCGCGGCAACCGGGGCAGCGACCATCATCATCGGCGCGCTTGGGGCGCTGGCGCAGGACGATATCCGCAAACTGCTCGGCTACGTCGTGATATCGGGCATTGGCAACATGCTGATCGGCATTGCGCTCGGCACGCCGGGCGGCTTGTCCGGCGCGATCTTTTACGCGCTGCATTCGATCGTGCTGATGACGGCGCTCTATCTTCTGGCCGGACAGGCGGCTGCCCTTGCTGGCGGCTTCTCGCTAGCAGGGCTCGGCGGCCTTTATCGCAAGAGCAGCGGCTTTGCTGCGCTCTCCTTCATCCTCTTCGTGGCCGCCTGCGGACTGCCGCCTTTTTCCGGCTTCTGGCCGAAGGTGATTTTGGTCAGGGCGTCGATCGACGTCGGCGCCTGGTGGTTGGCCGCGGCGATCCTGATCGGCGGTTTCCTGCTGACGGTGGTCTTCGGGCGCGTCTTCCTGCTCGCCTATTGGCGGCCGGCGGCGGCGCCGCAGGCGGCAGCCTCCATCGGCTGGCAGGCGGGATTGCCGCTCGCCATCCTGACGGCTCTCGTCGTCGCGTTCGGCATACTGCCCGAACAGTTGCTTGACATGGCGCAGGTAGCAGCGAACGGTCTCATCGATCCGACGCCCTATCTGCAATCGGTCTTTCCGGATGGAGGGATGCCATGATTGCCCTCCTGCTGAACGTCCTGCTGGCCGTCGCCTGGGCTACCGTCACCGGCAATGCATCGCCGCACAACCTCCTCTTCGGCTTTGCGATCGGCGCCTTGTGCTTGTCCGTTGTTCGCGAACCCTATGGCAGCCGGGGGTATCTTCGCCGGTCGTGGGCGATCGTGCAGCTTGCACTTCTGTTCCTGAAGGAGTTGGCGATCTCGGCCTGGAAGGTCGCCGTCACGGTGCTGACGCCCAATATGCGGCTGCAGCCCGGCATTTTCGCCTTTCCGCTGACTGTCGACCGCGATTTCGAGATCACCCTTCTTGCCAACATGATCACCCTGACGCCGGGCACGCTGTCGGTCGATGTTTCCGACGACCGCATGACGCTTTACGTCCACGCGCTGGATTGCTCCGATCCCGAGGCGACCAAACGCAATATCGCCAACGGTTTCGAGCGCCGGATCGTGGAGGCCTTCCGATGATCGAACCGCTCGCGATCATTTCCACGGCCGCCGCGATTGCTCTGGTGATCCTTGGCGTTGCCTTCCTTCTGGCCGGCTGGCGGGTCCTCGCCGGGCCGACGCTGCCCGACAGGATACTGGCGCTCGATACGCTCTCGGGCACGGCGATCGGTTTCATTGCCGTGTTGGCGGTCAAAACGGGCTTCAGCCTCTACATCGATATTGCGATTTCGCTGGGCCTGGTCGGCTTTCTGGCGACCGTCGCCTTCGCGCGCTTTGTCATGTCGCGCGCGACTGTCGCGGAACGGTACAGCGAAAATGCGGGGGGTGCCTCGAAAAAGCCCAAAGTGGCGGCCAAACGCAGCGGCAAGAAAGACAGGAAGGGCAAGAAATGATGGACTACGCGGCAGCGCTCCTCGTCGCTTTCCTTCTACTTGCCGGTTCGGTGTTTGCGCTTGTCGCCGCTCTTGGCGTTGTGCGGCTGCCGGATCTCTATACGCGCATGCATGCCGCGTCCAAGGCGGGCACAGTGGGCTCGGGCATGCTGCTCTTTGCCGCTGGAGTCGCATCGGGCGAGGTCGCGACCTTTGCGCGCGCGCTTGCTGGCTTCGTCTTCTTCCTGTTGACGGCGCCGGTCGCGACGCACCTCCTTGCCAAGGCCGCGCATCAGACAGGATACCGCCTCGGCCCTCAATCCGTGCGCGATGACCTCGCCAAAAGATGAGAGCGCTTCCGATTCAGTATTTTAAGTTGATTTTTGCACCCACTTGCAGATTTCTTAATGGTTAATGTTTGGGTTCTCGATGAACAATTCTTGCGAAGGTGCATTTTTCGGTAGATATATATGAAATAATAATTGGCGTTTTCGCAAAACGGTGATATTTGATGGTCTAAGTAGAGTTCTGATATTGAATTAGAATCACGTTGCTTATTTCCTCCTTGGCTTTGAATTTCAGTGTTTAATTGAGGAAGTGGGCTGCGTGATAGCGTACTAATTCAAAATCAGGCAGTATAAGAACGGGTTTCGGCCTCAGGAATCTAGGGGTGGATTTCAGTTTTTCGAAACAGGTAGCCGTAGCCTGGGTTTTTTGCTGTTGCTCTACGATGACGGTCTTGTCTTAAGGGGTCGAGACCTTTGGAGCATTGAAACAGGAGAAACGTAATATGACGGATACTGCAGCCGGTAGCGGGCCGGAATTGCTGGTGGAGCTTACCGCAGATATTGTCGCCGCCTATGTCAGCAACCATGTTGTGCCAGTTGGCGATCTCGCTAACTTGATCTCGGACGTGCATTCGGCACTCAGCAACACGTCGACGCCGCAGACTGCAACAGCGGTCGTCGAGAAGCAGAAGCCGGCTGTATCGGTGCGCAAATCCGTCCAGGATGAGCAGATTACCTGCCTGGAATGCGGTGGCAACTTCAAGTCGCTGAAGCGCCATCTAATGACCCATCACAGCCTTTCGCCGGAAGAATACCGCGAGAAGTGGGAGCTCCCTGTCGACTACCCGATGGTAGCGCCGGCCTATGCTGAAGCGCGTTCGCGCCTCGCAAAGGAAATGGGGCTCGGTCAGCGTCGCAAGCGCGGACGCGTGTGATTTTGCCAAGGATTTGATCCTGTAGAGCCGGGCGGAAGCCCGGCTTTTGTGTTTTTGGGGTGAATGCATGCGGAAAATAATCCTATTTATTTCCGCCCGTTAAAGAAGTTGACGAATCAAAACAACAAAAAGTTGCGCTGTCGCGGATTCTTCTTTCCTGTGTAGGATGTATGAATTAATTCCTATTTTAGGAGTGTTCGTATGCCGATGCAAATTTTGCTTTGCCAGGCGCCTCTGCGCCATCCTTTCCCCAAGTAGCAACGGCGCAAGGCGCGGCCTCTGGTTTTGCCTCACCTCCCGCAACGATGTCTGTCCGCGCTGTGTGCCGGATCTGCGCGCAGATCACGACCGAGATGGTTATGCTTGCCAGCCATCGCATCCAGATGCGTCGGGATCGGCGGCGCACGTTCTGCCATATCAGACAGATCGCCATGTATGTCTGCCATGTCGCTCTCCAGATCCCGCTTTATGAGATCGGTGGAGCCTTCGGCCGTGACGGCACGACGGTCGGACATGCTTGCCATGTCGTCGAGGATCGCCGTGACGATCCGGCGTTCGACGAATTCGTCGCGGCCGTCGAACGGACGGTCAATTCTGTGTTTCGATCGAACGGGGTATTCGGGAATGAATGACGCGAACAAGGCCATGGTGAAACTTTTGAGGTTCCTGGCGCGCGGCGAGGCGCGGGAGCAGGCATGCGAGGGCCCGGCCCTGTCACTGCACCTCGGCGATGGCTCGCTTCACATCGTTTCTGAAACTTTGCTGGTCGAGGCTGTATCCGCCGGGCTGGCTAGCCGCGGAAGCGGGCGGATTTGCCTGTGCCCCGCTGCGCGCTCCTATCTCAGGCGTGCCGCCTCCCTGAGGGAGGAGGCCTTCATCGAACAGCATGGCGCAATCGGCCATTTTGCGGCCGAGGTGGACCGCTGCCTGCAGCTCGTGGGATTAACCGGGAGGAATCGCCGCTCTCAAGCCTTGCGCGATTGAAGGAGAAGAGTGGCGGGCCGTTTCTCCCGGTGGAGGCGCTTGCTGCTGGCGAACGGCTGCTTGCCGATTTCACGCGCAGTCAGTTAAAGCCGCGGATCACCGCCTCCTGGGAACCGCGTCACGCAAGCCGTATGAATGGAGCCCGCGGCGGCAGAGCGGACCTAACCGACAGCGCGATCGCCGCGCGGGTCGGGGTCAATCGCGCGCTGGAAGCAATGGGACCGGCGCTCGCCGGCGTGGCGCTTGATGTCTGCTGCTTCATGAAGCGGCTGGAGGCCGTCGAACGTGAGCGCCAGTGGCCAGTGCGTTCCGCCAAGCTGATGTTGCGGACGGCGTTGATGGCGCTGTCACGGCACTACAATCCACCCACGCCCGCACGCCGGCCGCGAATGGAGCATTGGGGTGCGGAGGGCTATCGGCCGTAATTGTATTCGTGATTGGTGCCGGGATGCCTAGGCCACCGCGCGCACGCGCGCTTCCTCGCGGATGCGATTAACCATCGAGCGCAAACCGTTGGCGCGCTGCGAGGAAAGGTGCTCGACGAGCCCGATCTTCGAGAACACGTCGAAGGCGTCAAGTGCTGCGATCTCGGAGGCCGCCTTGCCCGAGTAGGTCGCGAGCACGATGGCCACGAGTCCGCGCACGATATGCGCATCGGAGTCGCCTTCGAAGGTCATGACAGGATTGTCCGGGTCGCCCTCGGTATGTGTAACGAGCCAGACCTGGCTGGCGCAGCCCATGACCTTGTTGGCAGACGTCTTCTTGTCGTCGGGAAGGTCTGGAAGTGCCTTTCCGAGCTCGATCACATAGCGATAGCGATCTTCCCAGTCGTCGAGGAAGGAAAAGTCATCGAGGATCTGCTCAAGGGACGTCATGTATTGTGGCCTTTCGTTATCAAGATTTCATATAGGTGAAACGCGGCGAGATTTGAACCATTAAAAAGAAACGCCGCGAAGGATGGGCATCCTCGCGGCGCAGCAAACGCTGAAAATAAACAGGGCAGGCACGTCAGGCATGGGACTTTCCGCGGCTTGGCGGATCGCCGGTGCAAGCTTGGTTGCGGGAAATCCCGCGGAATTCTCAGGTGGCCGGACGCGGCGTCGGCAGCGGAATGGCACCGGTCGTCACGGTGTCGGAAACGCTTTCATCGCCATCGTCAACCGGCGGGCGATAGGGCATTGGCTGGTTCAGCGCTGCGGTCCGTTCCTGCGCCACTGTCTGGGCCTCGGCATGGGAGGGCGCAAGTGCTGCGACGGGTGCGACCGACGTGTTCGCGGCAACGGCCGGCTTGGCAGCCTTGTCGTCGCCGAAGCGGCTGTCGAGAAGTTCGTAGGCGACTCGGGCGCCTTCACGGGCCCGATGGCCGAGCGCGGACATGGTCTCGGCGCCCTTGACGCAGACCTCCGGCTTCTCGCCGCACATGCCGGTCACATAGTCATAGGCGCCTGTCGCCGCGACAAAGGCGTCGGAAAATTGCAATTTCGGTTGCGAACCGGTCGGGCTTTCGCCGCTGAAGAACGACAAGAGCACGAGCACAAGCCCGAACCAGAATGATCCTTTGATCAGAAACCACATAGTCGTTGCCCATCCTGTTTTCCCGTTCGGTCTTGCGCCGAATCGGTCCGATCTTCCGGTGTGCTTTGACCTTAGAGCAGAGTTGCGAATACCGGTTTTCGAAACTCGTCGGCATTTGCGGCAAATTTAGCTCGAATTTTAATGAACGGGATTTGCACCACATTTCAGTCAAATTGTAGTGACCGTCGTTAAGCATGTAACGGGTCTCTCCCTGTAATTGCAGGCAAACCTTGCGGCGAAGCTGCCACAAAGGTTAACGATAGGCTGAAATGTGAGCGAATTCCGTCGCTTACCGCCCGTTAACCGTAAAAACCAAAGCCGCTTCCAGATGCCCAAAAACGGGACATTTCGCTCTATTGAGGTGTGGAGGCGGCTTTTCCCTTATCCTTTCTTTAAGCGCCCAAGGCCTATTGTCGGCCTTGGTAAAGGGCCTTTTTCGGGCGGGTATTGCGTGCGTGTAATGAGTAAGATCGCAGAGCGGGCGGCAGCCCTCGTGGACCGGGCAGTTGGAAGCTGGCTCTCCCGGACCGGAGGTGGTGCGGCCGTGCGTCAGCGCGAACTGATGATCCTGCGCCGGCTGGCGCTACTGTCGTCGGCGGCTCTCGTTGCAGCCCCCATCGGGCTCTCCTTGGTCACCAGCCCCGCCATCGCGCTGCCTGTGGGTGTCGCCACCGTATGCGCGGCCTTCCTGTTCTCCGCAGTGGGCAGCATTGCCCTGTCGCGCCAGAGCACGGCAACGGCTGCGGCCGCCCCGCCAATTGCAGAAGACTTCTTCATGGAGGCCACCGCCGGTCTCGCCTTCTTCCTCGATCCTCAGGGCAACGTCACCTCGGTCGGTGGCCGTGACAAGCGCGAGTTTCTCGCCTGGATGCGCGATCCGATCGGTAAGGGCTTTGTCGATCAGATACACGTCTCCGATCGTATCCTTTTTCTGCAGGCACTCGATCAGCTTCGCCAGGGTGAGGCGACTGCCGCAGTCGACCTGCGGCTGGAACGGCCTTCGGTCTCACGCGACAACAGGCAGTTTGCCTACCTGCGGATGGACCTGACGGCTCGGCAAGACAGCGACGGTGCTCTCTTCAGCGTGATTGCCCAGCTACGCGATGTCTCCTTGGAGCAGCAGTTGCGGCAGGAGGCGCAGAACCGTGCCGATGACGCCCGCTCGGCCAACGATGCAAAGTCGCGGTTCCTCGCCGCCGTCAGCCATGAGCTGCGCACGCCGCTCAATGCGATCCTCGGCTTCTCGGATATCCTGATCGGCGAATATTTCGGCAAGTTCGAGAATGAGCGCCAGCGGGAGTATGTCGGCCTCGTCAGGGATTCCGGCGCGCACTTGCTCTCGGTCGTCAACACCATGCTCGACATGAGCAAGATCGAAGCCGGGCGCTACGAGCTCTGCCTCGAACCCTTCGACATTGCATCCGTCGTTCGTTCCTGCGAGGCAATGCTGGCATTGCAGGCGAAGACCAAGGGTGTCTCGCTGACGAGCCGGGTCCAGCGCGGTCTCGACGAGGTCGTAGCCGACCAGCGCGCGATCCAGCAGATCCTGATCAACCTGGTCGGCAATGCCGTGAAGTTCACGGATGCGGGCGGTGCGATCTCGATCGATGCGTCGATGCGCGACGGCGTCTTGAACCTCTGCGTCAGCGACACCGGCATCGGCATACCAAGCGACAAGCTGGAAATGCTCGGTCAACCTTTTGTCCAGATCCAGAATGATTATAGCCGCCGCTTCGAAGGGACGGGGCTCGGTCTGTCGCTGGTGAAGGGCTTGGTGGCGCTGCATGGCGGCGACTTCGCAATCGCCAGCACCCCCGGTGCCGGTACGATCATTACGATTTCCATTGCAGCGGATGGCTCTGGCATTCCGGCTGTGGGTACTGCCCGCAACGATCTTGTCGAGTTCCCGCCGCGACTGAAGGCTGCGCCGGCGCGAGCAGGCGTTTTGGAAGAGGGGCTTTTCGATGGCCGCGAGCAAGCGAAAATCGCCTAAGGGACGGAGAGGTCGGCAGAAACGGCCGAGCCTCCTTCTCACCGGGGCAACCGTCGTCGGCGGTATCGGGCTGCAGGGCGCAAGCGCGCTCGGCGGCGTGATCGGCCGTAACCCGTCGGTCGCGGGCGGCACGGCAGCCTTCTTGGTCATCTTCAGCTTCGTCGCCGCCAACGCGCTCTGGTATCAGCCGGGCGCCCATCCGCACCCCTTCCTGCGCACGCGCGACGCGCTTTTCCCGAATGCGCTTGGTGGCCGCCCGGCCATTGAGGAGCAAAGCGGGAACGTCACGACCTTCAAGATCCAGCGGCAGGACGAGGCCGACGCCACGCAGACCAATGCGACGCCGCCGGCCGCTCCTGGTGGTCAGCAACGGAGCCAGATCGTCATGGACATCCAGACCGAGCTGGTACGGCGCGGCCTCTACAACGGCACACCGGATGGGGTCATCGGTCCGCGCACCAGCGCGGCGATCTTGTTCTTCGAAGAAACCGTGGGCATGCCGCAGACGGGCGAACCGACGCCCGATGTGCTGGCAGCGCTCCGAGCCGACTCGGTCGGCCCCTCGGCGGTTCCGCTGGAAAAGCCGCCGGCCGACGTCACCTCGAAGGCATCCGCCGAGGACCCGGTCGCAGCCGCCATCCGCAGCGCCGAAAAGACCGTAAAGACCGCGCCGACACCGGCAAAAAAAGCCACGCCGTCCGCGGAGTTGTCGACCGTCGATCTCGTCCTGAAGATCCAGAAGGGCCTCAGCAACATGGCCTACGCCAACGTCGGCGTCGACGGCGTGCCCGGCGAACAGACACGCACCGCGATCCGCCACTTCCAGAAGCACTACAACCTTCCGGAGAATGGCGAGCCCAGCGAGGCGGTCCTGAAGAAGCTCAAGGAAATCGGCGCGCTCTGAAGGGCGTGCCCTGCATTGCCGCCATCCGTTTGTCTGCTATAGCTCGCCCATGAGATTGCGCACCGACATCTTCGTCTCCGCCCTTCTGCGTCGCGTTTTTGCCAGGGGCGACTTTGCCGCTGTCGAAGCGAAAGGCGCCGACGAGGCCGGCGCCGTGTTTATCCGCCAGCATTTCCGCGATGGTCTGGAGACGCTCTATGGCCCCGCGCCGCAAAGCCTGTTCGACGGGGAGACGAGCGGCGAGCGACTGTTCGAGCAGCGGCTGACGCGGGAGGAGCCTGAGAGGGTCAGGGAACTCCTCGAGCGTGAACGCAAATTCGATCCTGATCTCTGGGTCGTCGAGCTCGAGGCTGATGATCTCGGTGATATCGTTCCGCTGGTTGATCAGCGGCAGAACCCGTTATAGGCAGGATCAGCGCGAGCGGATGAAACGCCTGCCCCGGGCCGGCGGCACCTCGCGGGCGGAGTGGGCCGGTCCCGTTTCCTCGGGCAGATAGGTATAATTGTCGGCGCGACGCCAAGCCTCGACACGAGCGTTGCACTCTTCCGGATCAAGCCCGTCCAGCACCATCCATGCGCGCGTTACGCCGTGCTGCGGTTCCGCGAGGTGAGGATAAAGCTTTTCGAGCACGAAGACGGCGTCGAGGAAATCCATGCCGAGACTGATGAGCGTGGTCGCGAGCTGCTGTCCGGAGATATCGAGCATGATGCGTTCGGCAAGCCAGCGGCTTGCGGAAAGTCCGTCGGCAAGGGCTTTCGCAAAGAGCGCGGCCTCGCGGTTGCGGGCGAAGCGCACGAGGAGGGCAGCCTGGATCGGCGACAGGTTGCGCAGGCCAAGGCGATCGCCTTCCGGACGGCTGACATGCCGTGCCAGTTCACGGATCTTGTCGCGCATTTCTTCTTCGTTAACGCGGCGAGCGGCAGCTTCCGCTTCCTCGAGGGATGTCGCGGCGGGCACTTCGGGCAGTACGACGAGGGGAGCCTCGATCTCGGCCGGTGCCGCCAGTCGCTGGTCAGTCTGGCGCAGTCCGACGAGAGCGTCGATAACGCGCGGCGAGACAGCATTCCGGCTGACGATCGCCTTCATATGCGCACTGCCCTGGGTGCGCGCGATCGTGATCAGGGTTTCGTCGTCGATCGCCGGTGACGAGGTGAGGAAGGGGGCGGCGATGTCGATCGGCTGGGAGCCGACGAACAGTGCCACGGCCGCCGGAATCTGCGGGCATTGGGAAAGGGCAGCGACGGCCTGCCGTCGCGCCTCATCGGAAGATGCCTGAAACAACGGCGTGAAGAGTTCGGCGAATTGGCGCAGTTCAGAGCGGGTCGGCGGTTGCAATCCCTCGAAGCTGCTGACGGTCGCCATGAGAACCACGTCCTTCTTCCGGCTGGCGGATGGGGCCTCTAGGTCTCGGAACCGGTCACGCACAAGAACACACCCTGGAAACGCAAAAACGGGATGTCGCAGGACTGGACGCGGAGGGACGCCCCTTACCCCACATAGGTTATGAACAAATCCTACATGGGCAGGGTTAATGCTTACTAAAGACCTTCACGAATTTGTGCCGAAAGGACCCACCGCCCGGCGGTTGCGGAAATTGTGTCCGAGACTAAAGCCCCTTGTGTTCGCGCAGCGCTGCCAGAAGCCTTTCGGCACTGTTGTTTCCGGATTGGTAGAGGTCGAGCGCAGCGGAGGCTGCCAGTTGCGCCTCCGGGCTCTTGATGTCGATCCGCTTTTCCGTGCACCAGGCATCGAGCGCATGGCGAAGCACATCGAGGTCCTCGGGGGAGAATGTCGAACCGATAAGCAAAGACATTTTTACCCCTCCTTGTCCGCGGTGAACGGAACAGCGCCCAGCCGAGCGGCCGTGAATTTTCTCCGGCTATACAACTTTACCGGTATTGCCAGAGACCGCAATTGATATTTTTGTGACAGGAAATCGTGATCGGGAGGGTCCGACGGCACAACCTCCGTTAAGTATATGAATTAATGCTAATATCATTGCGCCGTTGTGGACCGAATCTTCTTGTGAGACGTTTGAAACCAAAAGACGGTCCGGCGCGTTTATAGAACGTCGTTGAAGTAGCTAATGTTCACGCATGAAATTAACGATCTGTTAACGGTCATATGTCTCAATTCGGATATGAACGGCGGCCGAGCGCTTCGGTCGTCCGGTTTCACATCACGGTATTTCGAACAGGTGCCGTGAGAAAGGCGCGAATGCCTCGGAGCCCCCCGTATCAGGCTCTACAGGACGCGCTGGCTCGCATAGGCGGGCAGGGTGAGATTGCACAGTTCATCCGTCTCGGGCCGTGCATGGAGACGAGAATGGCAATAGTCGTCGCATTGGCGGACCGTCTGTCTCAGACGCGACGCCGCAAGGGCAAGAACCTAGTCGAGGCACAGATCCTGCTTTTCACCGGCGTGCGTTACGAGCGCCTGACGGAGAGTTCGAAGCGTTCCTCCGGGCATCGCGTTTCGCGGGCCAAAAAATAGATCGATTGCTTCAATTCGAGGAGCCGGCATATTCGTCGCAGCCGGCCTCCGCGAGAAAGTTCCGTGCGGCCGCATCGAAGCTCGCCTGGGGCGCCAATGTCCTCAGCACCGCATAGCCTTCCGAACGCGTGCTTTCCACGAGAATGGTTTTCTGCAGATCCGGTGGCAAAGCCTTGCGAAGCTCGGTCAACTGGATCGGCGTTCCGATCAGAATATCGAGCGCACCGCCGACCGACGTCCTGTCATTCATGCTGAAGACCTCGTTCGAGGCCTCATCGTAGAGTGCTGTCGACCAGAACGGCACATTGCCTTTCGCAGTCAGCCGGACCGGATTTTCCTCGATGTCGAACGCGCAGACAGCGGTGCGGACAAAGGGATCGTCGTTGGAAAGTCCTGCCGCGTCATCGGCGGCCCCAAGCAGGTAGAACTTGTCGAGATCGCCCTCGGACGCGACACGGGTCGCGGCATCCCTGCCTGTAAAGTGCGGCAGCGAGAGGATGATCACGAGATGCAGCAGTGCTGCCCCGAAAAGTCCCGCGAGGATGGCGAAGAGGATCCTAAGCATTGCCGCATCCGGTTTTCTGGAGCTTCGGCATAGCAAGGTCGATAACGCCGGAGCTACCGGCTGTCGGGGTGTCGAAAAGCGTCAGGACGAGCTGGAACGTCCCGGCCGCCGGCAGCGCGAGCCAATTGCCCGGCCGCGCCTGCGCGGAAATGTCGATTGAGAAGCTGCTGTCGGGCTGCCGCAGCACCGTCCAGGAGTTCATCGCGCCGGGAAGTCCCGTCCGCAGCGAGGCCGGGTTGCCGCTATTATCAGCGGTAAACAGCGTCCAGATCCGGGCAGGCGGCGTCTGCCCCGTGATGCGATAGCTGCAGCCGGCATTCAGCCGCGTGCCGGCATCGTCGACCTTGGCGGTGAACATCAGGCCTTCGGCGTTTCCGTAAAGCAGGCGCCCGGCGCGCGCCCTGTGCGATTTAGCGTAAGGGTCGGCGCTTTCCGTCTGCAGTTCGGGGAACGCCTCCCATGCGCCGAGCTTGATCGCGCCGAAGCCGGCCGTTGCGTCCAGCGCGTAGAGCGAAATCATGATCCCGCCGCCAAAGGCGATAATCAAAGTCATCGCTATGAAGAGAGGAAACCGAAACACTATGCGCCCTTGAGAAACACGACGACCTTGAGAAACAAATCAGTTGAAGGGTTACCACTGATTCTAGCTGGGCGGAATGGTGCAGGCGATTGTCGGTGGCGTATCCCGGTCGGAACGGACAGCCAAATCTCCGCAGCTTCTGCGAAAAGCGTCTTCCGGATGTCTGAATTCATTCGCCGTGGGTCAAGGGAAAGCGCTCGCGGGCATTCCGGCCGTTTTCGGCAAAAGCGGACGAGCGTCTGATCCGATTGAACTCTAACTGACAGCCCGTTGCGGTTGTTTGCGCTTTTAATCCTGACTATCAGCGATCAAAATCTTTCCCCCCCCCCCGATGAGGTGGTGCACGCTTGATGAATGGCGACGCCTTCAGCGTCGGAGGCTGCTGGCAGCGGCGAGCATTTCCGCCGCGTTTGGAAAGATGCAGAGGCTGTCAGGCCCGTCGTGCGCTTCAATTTGCACCCAGCGAACGATGCCATCGCCGTCGATGAGGAAGTGCCCGACAAGCTGTGTCGGGTGCCTTGCGAAGATGGCATGATCAACTTCAGTAAGCTCGAAGCCGTCTTGGGCGTTGAGTAAGGCATTGGCCGCCATCGGGTGTAACGCTTCCGGCAATTCGCCCGTCGGGTTAATGCGAGCGGCCTCGAATTGCTCCATGCTTGCCCGATAGGGCCATACTGGTTTCTCGCGGCTGTCCTCGGGCAGGAAGTCGCCGTGCGGCACGCCGAAGGCCCGGTGCGTGGAGCAATCCTGGTCACACAGGAGCACGGCCGGCGTCGGCCGGTGCTCGAAATATATGCGGGCGCGCTCCACCGGCGTGTTGATCACGGCAACTGTTTCCACCCCCGCGGCGCGCAGGGCAGGCTGTAGACTACCGAGTTGCCCCACCTGACGCCGGCAGAACGGGCAGTGCAACCCGCGGAAGAAGGCGATCAGAAAAGGGTGACCGTGAAGGCTCGCGAGTGAAACCGTTCCTTTTTGATTTGCCGACGGAAGTGCGAAGGCGGGTGCGTATTCCCCTGGTTGGAGCGGGCGCTTCTGGTCTCCCATGGCATTTGTCCTCTGCTAGGAGTTCAGGTGAATGCTGGGCTTGATCCAAGTCCAACACCTATCACGCCACGGCACCACTCGCCATGTTCACGGTGCAATCGGCTGCAGTGCGAAGCTTCAGAAGTCTTACGACGGCGACACGTCCCCTTTTGGCGGCCCGAAGCGGTCATTGCACCTCACGGGGTTTCCGCATTTCGGCATCGCGCCGCTGTTGCCATTGCTGCCTCAGCTTGCTCCTGGACATGCCTATAGATTCATCGAGAATCTCGACTTTGAGGATACGTTCGGTGCGGAAATGACGGAAGGCTTGTTTCGATTGGCACCACGCGATCAAGAGGCTGTGCGTGTCGGCATAGCCGAGAAGCACAGGCCACACGATGCGGCTGGTAACCGCGCCATCCGCCGCGCGATAGTCAAGCGCAAGCTTGCGGCCTTCCCTGATCGCCAACCTGAGCGGACGCGTGTCGCGTGTCACGTCGCCGCTGACATCATCCGGTTTGATGCTGACGGCGGGTTGGGTAATATAGGAAAGAAAGTCCTGCGGCATGACCGATGTGATCTTGGCCATTGCATCGCTCGCGGCATTCCGGATGGCCGCGTCGTTCAACCTTGCCACCATCTGAACGCCGAGCACGACGGCCTCGATCTCGTCAGGCGTCAGCATGAGCGGTGGCATGTCGTATCGTGGATCGAGGACGTAGCCGAACCCCGCTTCGCCTTCGATTGGAACACGCTGGGCAATCAGGTGTGCGATATCGCGGTAGACGGTTCGCCGCGCGACCTCAAGTTCATCCGCAAGCTCAGACGAGGTCACCGGGCGGCTCGACCGTCGAAGAATCTGGATGATCTGAAAAAGCCGATCTGCTTTTCGCATGCCTGATTACTCCTGCTGCCACAACGCTGTCAGCACGGCTGTGTCACAAAAGCAAGGAAAGAGATGGTCGTGCATCAGGGAGAAAATCATGAAGTTCGCATCCACCCGCCTCATTGCCTCGGATATCAACAGCATGGTGGCCTTTTATGAGCTTGTGACGGGCTGCCGCGCGGACTGGCTTGCGCCCGTCTTCGCCGAGATCGTCACCCCCGGCGCTAGCCTCGCAATCGGCAGCGCGGAAACCGTGGCCTTGTTCAGCGAGGGTAGCGCGGAGCCAAGAGCCAACCGGACGGCCATTCTCGAGTTCATGGTGCCGGACGTCGATGCGGAATTCGCGCGGCTCAAGGACCAGGTCACGGTCGTGCACGCACCCAAGGATTTGCCATGGGGCAATCGGACAGTGCAGTTTGCCGACCCCGAGGGGACACGCGTCGCCCTCTATACACCCGTAGCCGACGCCGCGAGACGGCGTTTCGCTGGCCGTTGATTGGCCAAAACCGTTGGCCGAAGCTTGTCTTTGAGGAACGTTCCGTGCGCAGGGGACCGCAACCAGCGCGGCTCGCCGACCGCTTCTGGCGCAAAGGGACCCCTTTTCGCCACGTTGATCCTCATGTACTCCCGGCGTGGCCCTACCCGGCGCTCGCCACCTTTTGCGCGGCAAGCGGCGGTGCCAACTTCAATGCCTGCCCAAGTTCCTTGAGAATGCGCGTGGATTCGACCGAGAGCATCCGAGGGCGAACGAGGGGAGGCGGGCTGCCTTCCTCCGGCTTAGTGGCGGCAACGGTCTTGGCCGTCTTGTCGGGTGGCAGCGGCTGCGCGCCGGGAATCTGCCGGAGCGTGATGCCCTGGTGGGCATAGTCCATGGCGCGCTTGAAGGTCATGGCGGGCAGCGAGCCGCCGGTCATCTTGTTCGTCGAGGTGTAGTCGTCGTTGCCGAACCAGACAGCGGCCGTGTAGTTGCCGGTGTAGCCGATGAACCAGGCGTCGCGGTAAGCCTGCGTCGTGCCGGTCTTGCCGGCGGTCAGGATGCCGTTGTCGAGCGCTGCCTTCCGCGCCGTTCCGACATAGGGGACGCGCGACAGCATCTGGTTCATGTAGGTATCTGCCTTCTCGGAGAGCACCCGTTTGGCGGGTGGCTCGTCGTGGTCGAAGTCGTAGAGGACGTCGCCGCCGTAATCGAGGATCTGCGTGATGCCGTGACGGCGCGACTGGTAGCCGCCTGCCGGGAAGACGGCGTAGGCGGTCGCCTGGTCGAGCACGGTCACCTCGGAGGTGCCGATCGGGATCGTCACGTCGTCGCGGATCGGCGTCTCGACGCCGAGGTTTTTCGCCATGGCGCGGATCGGCTGGATACCGAGCTTCTCCTTGGCAAGCCGCACCGGGATGGTGTTGATCGACTGGGCGATGGCGGTCGCGATGGTGATGCGGCCGGCATATTTGTTGGCGTAGTTGTGCGGGCTCCAGTTACCCCAGTAGATCGGCGCGTCGACGACGATGGTATCGGGCGTCATGCCACTCTCCATCGCTACGGAATAGGTGTAGACCTTGAAGGACGAGCCCGGCTGGCGCAGCGCCTTGGTGGCGCGGTTGAACTGGCTTTCGCCATAATCCCGGCCGCCGACCATGGCCCGTACCGCGCCCCCGTTTTCGATCACCACCATCGCGCCCTGCTTGGCGTGATAGCTCTCGCCATATTCGCGCAACGACGTCTCGACGGAATCTTCGGCGGCACTCTGCAGGCCCATGTCGATCGTGGTCCGAACGACCAGCGAATGCTGGTGGAAGCGCGGCGACAGGCGCATCACCTCGTCAAACGCCCAGTCGAGGAAGAAATCGGGCGATTCCACCTGGTTGCGGTCGACGACCGTCGCCGGATTGCGCCGGGCGGCGATGACCTGGCCCTCGGTCATCAGGCCGCTCTGTACGAGGTTGGTCAGCACCTCGTTGGCGCGACCGCGCGCCGCCGGCAGGTTGACGTGCGGCGCATATTTCGCCGGCGCCTTGAACAGGCCGGCGAGCATCGCGGATTCGGCCAGATTGACGTCGGTGATGCTCTTGCCGAAATAGAACTGTGCTGCGGCGGCAGCGCCAAAGGTACCGCCGCCCATGTAGGCGCGGTCGAGATAGGTGGAGAGGATTTCCTTCTTGGAAAGATTGGCTTCGAGCCACAGCGCCAGGAAGGCTTCGGTGATCTTTCGGTCGATCGAGCGTTCGTTGGAAAGGAACAGGTTCTTGGCGAGCTGCTGCGTCAGCGTCGAGCCGCCCTGCACGACTTCGCCAGCCTGGGCGTTGGTGACGAGCGCGCGGAAGAGGCCGATGACGTCGATGCCGAAGTGATCGAAGAAGCGGCGGTCCTCGGTCGCCAGCACCGATTTGATCAGCGCGTCGGGCAGTTCGTCGATCGGCACGGAGTTCTGGTGGATGACACCGCGATGGCCGATGACATTGCCATAGCGATCGAGGAAGGTGACGGCGTAGTCGCCGCGATTGCGCCAATCTTCCTTGGTAGCCTCGAAGGCAGGCTGGGCGAGGGTGAGCATCAGGACGGCGCCGACGGAACCCCATGTCAGGCCTTCGCCGGCCAGTTCGAAGATGATGCGCTTCCAGCCGCGGACACGAAAGCGGCGGAAGAAGATGGTGATGTCTTCCCAGATCTCGGCGGAGCGAAAACCGGCGTTCCAGATGGTCGAATCGATCCACGAGTCGATCTTCAAAAGCAGGTGGCGTTGCTTGCGCGGCCGTTTTTCTGGATTGTCCGGATCCGTCACGTCTTATATTCCCGCCCGATCAGTCACTTCGACGTCGGAGGAACCTGACGCCGGACTATGGCAAATCTGCCGACAGTGCCCCGGCGTAACCGGAGCTTGGTGAATCATTGGTTGATTTGCCTGACAAGAACAAGAGAAATGGAAGCTCTCACGCGATTTTGCGCGGAGCTGTTGCAAGAACGGAATGATGGAAGACATACCCTTCTGGAAGACGAAGACGCTCGCCGAGATGACGACGACCGAGTGGGAGAGCGTATGCGACGGCTGCGGCCTCTGTTGTCTCAACAAGCTCGAGGAGTGGGATAGCGGCGACATCTATTTCACCTCGATCCGCTGCAAGCTGCTCGACGACCACAGCTGTCGCTGTTCCTCCTACGAGAACCGTTGGGATTTCGTCCCCGATTGCGTCCAGCTCACCAAGGAAAACGTCGACGAGATCGCCTGGCTGCCGCCGACCTGCGGCTACCGGCTGATCAACGAGGGGCGCGATCTCTACTGGTGGCATCCGCTGGTGTCAGGCGATCCCGAGACCGTGCATGCGGCCGGCATTTCGGCACGCGGCCGGACAATCAGCGAAACCGAGGTCAAGGTCGACGACTTCGAGGATTACGTGGTGGATTGGCCGCTGACGGTGGGTGACGAACCGCGGGCACAGGAGCCAGAAACGGCCAAGTAGTGCCGGGCTAGGCGACAGTCTCAAGAAACTGGGCTAGCTCTCCACGCACATAGTCTTCGATCGAGCCCTGCGGCTCGAAGCCCCACCAGAGCAGGCAGCCCTGCCACTGGGAGAGCATCAGCCGTCCAAGCGGAGCTTTGCCTTGGGCGCCAAGGCATTGGTCGAGTGCTGCGGCCAGTGTCTTTCCCCAGGCCGCGCCGCGTGCGCGCAACGCGGGATCGCGCAGATCCTCCCGGAGTACCAGCAGGCCTTCCGCGTAAGAGGCGGCATCTTCGCCGTAGTCCTTGGAAAGTCCGGCGAGCAGGTCGACGGCGCCTTCGGCTGTCTCAGGAACGGATCGGATCAGCCGGGCCGTTTCCATGTCCAGCCGGTCCCAGGCGCGCAACAAGCAGGCCCGCCGCATCGCCGCCTTGGTACCGAAGCGCTGCACCAGCGTCGAGCCCGAAAGACCGCTGATCTTCGCCACCGCGCCGAAACTCGCCGCGTCAGGGCCTTCCGCATGGACGAGGCCCAGCACCATATCGAGAAGCTGTTCGTCCGAAAGCGTGCGGGGGCGCGGCATGAAGTTTCCTCTTGCGTTCGCGATGTATATGAACGAACGTTCGTTTATATTCAAGCTGAATGGTGAAGATCCATTGGCTTGCTCTAGTGTGGAGGACAAGCACATGACAGCGCTTTCCGGAAAGATCGCCCTTGTGGCCGGCGGCACGCGCGGTGCCGGTCGCGGGATTGCCGTGGAACTCGGCTCCGCCGGCGCAACGGTCTACGTCACCGGTCGCACGACGCGAGCAAGGCAGTCGGAATACGGACGCCCGGAGACGATCGAGGAGACGGCCGAGATGGTAACCGCTGCAGGCGGCGAGGGGATCGCCGTTCGCGTTGATCATACCGTGCCGGCCGAGGTCGAGGCGCTGGTCGACCGCATCCGCCGCGAACAGGGCCGGCTCGATATCCTGGTCAACGATATCTGGGGCGGCGAGCACCTGACGGAATGGAACAAGCCGGTCTGGGAGCACTCGCTGGACAAGGGGCTGCACATGCTGCGGCTGGCGATCGACACGCATCTGATCACCGCGCATTTCGCGCTGGCGTTGATGATCGAGCGTCCCGGAGGCCTGCTGGTCGAACTGACCGACGGCACGGCCGAATACAACGCCACGCACTACCGCCTCTGCCCCTATTACGACCTCGTCAAGACAGGCGTGATCCGCATGGCCTGGGCGCACGCCAAGGATCTCGCCCCGCATGGCGCGACAGCGGTGGCGCTGACGCCCGGCTGGATGCGCTCGGAAATGATGCTCGATATCTTCAGCGTCACCGAGGAGAACTGGCGCGACGCGACATCAGTGCAGCCGCACTTCGTCATCTCCGAGACGCCGCGCTTCACCGGCCGGGCGGTGGCAGCCCTTGCCGCCGATCCCGAACGCGCCCGCTGGAACGGCCAGTCGCTGTCGAGCGGCGGGCTCGCCAAGGTCTACGGCTTTGACGACATGGACGGCTCACGGCCGGATTGCTGGCGCTACATGGACGAGGTGATGGACGCAGGCAAACCCGCCGATGCCAGCGGGTATCGCTAGATCAGATTAGCCGGATGGGATGATAACGAACTGTCTTTGCAGCGTTTTCGGCGCCGCGTTCTGCCAGGCCTTGCGCACCAGATCCTGCACCAGCTCCTCGCTCGCCTTGCCATAGAAGAGCCGGGTCGAGCCACGCTGCCCCCAGCCGCCAGGCACGGCCGCCGTATCATCGGGCGCCACCGCCAGCGTCATGTGCTGCTGGTCGGGCGTCAGGCGGACGACGCAATAGTCCTGCTCCGGCATCGTCAGGAATATCTTGCTGCGCACGCGGAAATCGCGCGTGCCGTGGTGCGCGCTCTCGACCGCCTCCGGCAGGCTGAGCGCAAAGGAAATGAGCTCTTCCTGGTTCATGGTTGTAGAATTAGCACATGCTGATGGATGCGGGCCAATCAGAAAAACTCAAGCAGCGGCAGGCGTGCGGAAAATTTTCATTGATAGGAAAATAATCCTTGATGGCGTGACGGTCGTTTGATAGGGTTATGGCATAGTCGGAAAGTTGCGGGCGAAGCGGAGTGTTTGCCCAAGCTTTCCGGATCTGGAAGCCGGGCGTTCGACCCGGCTTTTGTGTTTCTGGTCGCCAAGGGAGAACTGGCCGCCCGAGGGTTCCCGATGATCGATATCGAGAGTTTCGAACCGGAGCTTTACGGCTTCTGGCCGCAGAGGCGTGTTTGCGGCGATCCGCTGCATCTTGAAGCGGATGACGCCGAGGCGAGGGCGGCGGCGGAGGCGAAGGCCTGTTTCCTCGAGACCAAGTCCGGTCCAGCCTCACCCGCCGAGGAGTTGCGGGTTCTGCTCAATGAGATGACGGCGGAGTTGCGCGACCAGTTCAGCGCCTTTCGCGAGCTGCGGCGGGCGGCGGAAGCGGCGTCCGCAGGCGGCGACGAGGCGGCGGCGAAGCTCGCGCGGGCCGATCTGAAGGCTGCGACCGATGCCATGTCGCTGATCGTGCGTACGCTGGAAAAGGTCGATCAGCTACAGCGGCAGATCGCCCGTGATCGCGAGCAGGCCGCGGAAGAGAACGATACTGCCATGGGGCTTGAGGATGCGAATAAGCGGTTTCTTGAGCGCATCGACGAGCTGGCGGAACAACGGGCGCGGCAACTCCTTGCCGAGTGGCAGGTTGCCGGTCCTCCCGGTCAAGGTGATGCCGCTGCCGGTGGCGCTCTGCACGTCAACACCGGTTGAGGGGCACGCGCCGCGCTCACTTCGGCGCCGCGTCACGAAGGCAATGGCGCGGCATGGCAAGGAGATGGCGGCCATCGCAACGGAACGGACAACGGTGCGGACGGCAGTGGAGGCGGGCCTGCAGCAGGGCGCCGCCCTGGTAGTTTTCCGCGCCAGCTTGTGACGACGACGCCGTGGCCGGTGCCGCTGGATCGCCGACACCGGCACGCAGCTGACGCGGATCAGCACGCTTGCCAACGCGGCCAATCTGGCGCCGGGCTTCATCGATGCGCTGGCGCACCGCTACGGCGGTACGCGGCTGGGGCGTCAGGAGCTCGACGGCGAACTGATCGGGGATCACGACGACGCACTCTGGCGGCGCGAGATGATCGAGGCTGCCACGATCCGCTTCACCGGTGAGATCAGGCGCATCGTCGTTGCCGTCGATCCGCCGGCGGCGGCCGGTGCTCAGTCCTGCTGCGGCATCGTCGTGGCCGGGCTGGAGGCATCGGGGTGCGCCGTCGTGCTTGCCGATTGTTCGGTCCAAGGTGCAAGCTCGGCCGGATGGGCGAGCGCGGTGGTGCGCGCCTACCGACGCTTCTCGGCGGACCGGGTGGTGGCGGAAATCAACCAGGGCGGCGACATGGTGACATCGATGCTGAAGAGCATCGACGAGAGCCTGCCGGTCTCGACCGTGCGCGCGACGCGCGCTAAATACTTGAGGGCCGAACCGGTCGCGGCACTCTACGAGCAGGGGCGGGTTGCCCATGCCGGGCGCTTCGTCGCGCTGGAAGACCAGATGTGCGACTTCGGCCCGGACGGGCTTTCTCCGGCTGCTCGCCCGACAGGCTGGATGCGCTGGTCTGGGCGTTGACGGCACTGATGCTGGAGGGAAATGGAGAACCCCGGGTGAGGGGTGTCTGAAAGACTAGCGTTGAGGTTGCTGTTGTGCCGGGCGCGGCGCCTGCTGCTCCGGGCGAACCTGACGCCATTCGTTCTCGAGCTGGTCGACGACATGCTGGGGAATGGTCGGCTGATTGCTGTTGGCCGGCTGTTGCATGCTCTCCTCCGAGTGCTTGATTTAACGGTGAGTTAATCACTGGCACGGCTTAAACTGCGTGTAAATCAGGCGCTTAAACACTTTAAACGATTGAATTAATTTTAATCGATTGAGGCGCAGAGCGCCGTACCACTTTTGAGGCTGACATTCATGGTTATCCACATCGACAGGCCCTTCTTCTTCGACACGGTCCGCGACGCGCTGTTCAAGGGAGCGCTTAATCAGCCGCAGGTGGAGGGCATGACGGCGATTCTTGACTTCTGGGAAGCGCGGATGGCGGAGGCAGATCCGCGCTGGCTCGCCTACATCATGGCGACCGCCTTTCACGAGACGGCCTATACGATGCAGCCGGTGCGCGAGACGCTGGCGACGACGGATGCAAGGGCAATCGAGATCCTGGAGAATGCCTATGCATCAGGCAAGCTCTCCTGGGTGAAGACGCCCTACTGGCGGCCGGACGAGGATGGCAAGTGCTGGCTCGGTCGCGGTCTCGTGCAACTCACCCACAAGCGCAATTATGAGGCCATGAGCCGGTTGACCGGTATCGATCTTGTGGCCGAGCCCGACCGGGCGATGGAGATGGACGCCGCCGTTTCGATCCTGATCGAAGGCATGGTGCAGGGCTCCTTTGCCACTCACAAGCTCGCCGACCATCTGAACGAGACGACAGATGACTGGGTCAATGCGCGCCGCATCGTCAACGGCACCGACCGGGCCGAAAAGCTTGCCGGCTACGGCAAGACCTTCCTTGCGGCCATCCGCCGCGAGCAGCCTGTAGGCCCGCTTGCGCGGTTGAAGGCCTGGCTCCTGCGTGCTATCGCGCGGGTCTTCGGCTAAAGCATGTCGCCCGAGGACGGGAACCGGCTTCGGGTAAAGGACATGCGCGAAAACAATAAGCCAAAACGCGCTGAGCGATCCCTTGGATCGCGGCGCGCTTTATACCCTGACAGGAGTTCCGCGTGATCCGCCACATCGTCTTTTTCACAGCGCCCGCGGAGCAACTGGACAAGGTGCGCGCCGGCCTGTCGATTCTGACAGCGATCCCGCACGCCCGGCTGCTGGAAATCGGCACCAACCTCAAGACCGACCAGCTCGGCACCGATGTCGACCTCGTCGTCTATGGCGAATTCGACGATGAGGCGGCCCTTGCCGCCTACAAGGCGCATCCCGATTACCAGCGCTCCATCGACCTTGTGCGCCCGATCCGCGAAATGCGCATGGCTGCGGATTACGAGAGCGATGCGGCGGTGAAGCAGCCGCTATTTACCTGACGGTCACTCGTCAACCGTCGTTCGATCTTGTCTTTCGCGCGTCCTTGTTTGTGGCCGATGCGGTCTTACCATCAGGTTCCTGGCCGAAATAAGTCCCGCCGAGGTGGCCGCCGCCGCTAGTGTTTTCAACCTGGCGCTCGATGCGTTTCTGGATTTCTTTTTCGTTCACCTTGCTCATCGGAGCCTCCATTGTTGGGATGGTGATCTACCAACAACCGTCCCGGACGCGTTTCGTTTCACTTTTTTCATATGGTCCGGCCGCCGCGCCGGACCCTGAAGTACCGGGCAACAGCTGTGTTCCCGCCTGCAGGCGCCCCCTAACCATAGGAACCACCTCATGAAACTCCGATCTCTCTTGCCGTGGGGCTCCGCGGCGGGTCGCAGGACCGTGCCCGAGAAGAAGGCTGCAGGCGTCTTCATGTCGCTCGCCGCAGAGGGGCGGGCGAGCTGGACGGGCCGCTCCTATGCGGCGTTGTCGTGCGAGGGCTTCATGAAGAACCCGGTCGCGCACCGCAGTGTCCGGCTGGTCGCGGAAGCCGCCACCTCGGTGCCGTGGCTGCTGTACGAGGGTGATCGCGAGCGGCCGGATCATGCCGTGCTGTCGCTGCTCGGCCAGCCGAGCGGACGCATGGGCGCCTGATTTCTTCGAGACGCCCTATGGGCACCTGCTTCTGTCAGGCAATGCCTATGTCGAGCCGCTGCTGGTGCTTCTTCACCGGCCTTGACTGCGGGACGATTTTCGGCGGGCCGACGGGCATCTGGATTGCCGAAAGGTTGGCGCTGGCGGATCGCCTCTCGGCCTCGGAGCTCGTGCTGTCGGGATCGGCGGCGGCACGCCTCTGCGCCTGGTGGGGGCTCGGCATCCTGTCGCGCATCGCCGGACGATACGGCGCGCGTGGGCGCTAAGCCGGGATAACAGTTTACAACGAGGAGAGGATTATGACCGCAAGCCGCCCGCTTGCGCGATCACTCATGGGCGCGGATACGCGCAAGTTCGCCAATCTCGAGCTCAGGGGGCTGCGGCGCGACGGCAGCTTCTACGGCTATGCCAGCGTCTTCGGCGAGGTCGATCTCGGCAAGGATGCGATCGAGCGTGGCGCCTTCCGCAAGTCGCTGGCCGAGCGCGGCGCCGGCGGCGTGCGCATGCTCTTCCAGCACGACCCGGCCGAGCCGATCGGCGCCTGGAAGACAATCCGCGAGGACAGCCGCGGCCTCTATGTCGAGGGCATGCTTGCCGAGGGCGTGGCCCGGGCGCGCGAGGTGCACCAGCTGCTGAAGAACGGCGCGCTCGACGGGCTTTCGATCGGCTTTCGCACCGTGCGGGCAAAGACCGACGCCAAGTCGGGCGTGCGCCGTATCCTCGAAGCCGACCTCTGGGAAATCTCGATCGTCACCTTCCCGATGCTGCCTTCGGCGCGCATGCAGAACATCAAGAATGCGCGGTGGTTCCGCGACAAGGAGACCGAGCTCGTCCGCGCCATGCGCCGGGCCGCCCGGATGATGCTGACAGAAACCTTCAGATAGGAAAACGGGACATGATGCGACATGCATGAGACAGGTTCGAGGATAGCGCCGGAAATCAAGGCGGCGCCGGAGATGACGGCTGTTTTCGACGAGTTCATGGAGGCCTTCGAAGCCTTCAAGGACACCAACGACCGCCGCCTCGGCGAGATCGAGGAAAAGCTGACGGCGGACGTCGTCACCCGCGACAAGATGGACCGCATTAGCAGGGCGATGGACCAGCAGAAAAAGGTGCTCGACCAGCTGGCGCTGAAGAAGGCGAGACCGCCGCTCGGCCGCGGCAGCGCGATCGGCATCGAGGCCAACGAACCCAAGGCGGCGTTCGAGCAGTATATCCGCCGCGGCGACGAGGCCGGTTTGCGCGAGCTCGAGGCGAAGGCTATGTCGGCGGGGACGGGGACCGATGGCGGCTATCTCGTTCCGCAGGAGACAGACACCGAAATCGGCCGTCGGCTCTCCGTCGTCTCGCCGATCCGCTCGCTTGCGACCGTGCGCCAGGTCTCCGGCTCGGTGCTTAAGAAGCCCTTCGCGACCACGGGCATGGCGGCGGGCTGGGTAGCCGAAACGGCGGCCCGCCCACGGACTTCAAGTGCCCAGCTTGCCGAACTTTCTTTCCCGACCATGGAACTCTACGCCATGCCGGCGGCAACGCAGGCGCTGCTTGACGACGCTGCTGTCGACATCGAGGCCTGGATCTCGAGCGAGGTCGATACCGTCTTTGCCGAGCAGGAGGGCACCGCCTTCGTCAACGGCGACGGCACCAACAAGCCAAAGGGCTTCCTCGCCTATACCGCGGTCGCCGACAGCGCCTGGAGCTGGGGCAATCTCAGCTATATCGCGACGGGTGCGGCCGGCGCCTTCAAGACGACGGGTGCCTCCGACACGCTTGTTGATACGATCTATTCTCTGAAGGCGGGACATCGCCAGATTGCCAACTTCGTCATGAACCGCAAGACCCAGGCCGAGGTGCGCAAGCTCAAGGATGGCGATGGCCGCTATCTCTGGCAGCCGCCGGCAACCGCGGGCGAGGCGGCTTCGCTCGTCGGCTTCCCCGTTGTCGAGGCCGAGGACATGCCCGATATCGCGGCCAATGCGCTGTCGATCACCTTCGGGGATTTCCGCGCCGGCTATCTCGTCGTCGACCGTACCGGCGTGCGCGTGCTGCGCGATCCCTATTCCGCCAAGCCCTACGTTCTCTTCTACACGACCAAGCGCGTCGGCGGCGGGGTGCAGAACTTCGAGGCGATCAAGCTCATCAAGTTCGCCGTGAGCTGACCGAGGCAGGGCGGGTGCGGCTGCCCCATCCGCATCCGCCCGCCGAACATGCCCTGCGCCACACCAATTCAGGATCGCCCATGACCTATGCACTGATTACCCCGCCGGTGGCGGAAGCGCTGACGCTTGCCGAGGTGAAGCCCCATATGCGGCTCGACGACGGCAACGAAGATGGGCTGCTGGCCTCGCTGATCCGCGTTGCTCGCGAGCATCTGGAGCGCACGACGGGCCTCTGCCTGATCACTCAGGTATGGCGCCTCCATCTTGAATCGATACCTGAAGACTGCGTGATTCAGATTGCCAAGGGGCCGGTGCAAGCCATTGAAAGCCTGAGCATTTACGATGAGGCAGGCGAGGAGTTGGTCTTGCCCGCGACCGGCCATGTGCTCGATGGCAATGCCCGACCGGCGCGTCTGGTGCTCGATCAGAGTTTGAATCCCCCTATCGCTGCAAACGGCATCCAGATCGATTTTTCCGCCGGCTTCGGCGAGAGCGGTGCGGAGGTGCCCGACACGCTGAAGCGAGCGATGCTGATGCATGTCGCCCAGATGTTTGCTTTCCGGGGTGCGGTGGCCGTCGAGGATCAGCCGGCGGACATACCTGTTGGCTACGACCGGCTGGTTGCGCCGTTCCTGATGCGCAGGCTCTGATGCGGTCCGTCTTCTTCGATCCCGGCCAGATGACCGCGCGGCTCGAACTGGAGGCGCCGGAAGAAGCGCCGGACGGGCAGGGTGGCGCGACCATCACCTTTGCATCAGTTGCCTCGGTCTGGACGCGGATCGAACCGCTAAGCGAAGTCCGCGAGGAGCGGGCGGGCGCTAATGTCTTCACGCTGACTCATCGTATCTGGCTACGGTTCCGCGGCGACATCAGGGCCGGGATGCGGCTGCGCAAGGGAGATCGGCTGTTTGCCATCGGCACCTAGCGCGATCCGGATGAGACGGGCCGCTACCTCTGCTGTCTCTGCGAGGAGGAAGGACGATGAGCACTGCCCTGGCAATCACACTCCGCGATCTGACGGAGATCCTGGCGAGGCTGTCGCGAGGTGGTGCGGGCAGCTCGCAGGCAAAGGGAGGCGGGAGCGATGAGCGCAGCCAAGGAATTGCTGACGGCGATCCATGCATGCCTGACCGGCGACGCCGCGATCGGCTGGTGACGGGGCGAAAGCTCCCATGCGTCGTGTTCGGCGAGCTCGACAGCAACGACTATTCAACCTCGACGGAGAGAGGCGAGGAGCATCTGTTTACGCTCGAAATCTGGATCGATGCCGGTGGACGAAAGCAGGCGCAGATCGTGGCTTCGCGTCTCCATGCTCTGCTGCAGGATGCGGCAATCGATCTTGGCCGGCACCACCTCGTCAGCCTGCTGCATGTCAGGACACTGAGCCGGCGCGAAGCGAAGACGAAGCTTTATGTCGCCGTACTTCGCTTCCGGGCCGTGACGGAGCCGATCGCCGCTGTCACCTCGTAGCGGCTCAATCTACTCCTCGAAGCGGCTCGTGGCGTCGCGATCGCGTTCGTAGTGTCTCGACAAGGGAAACGGCGGTAGCCACGACTCGCGGCGGATTGTCCAGAGTTCGTAGGTCGGTTTCAACTGGTCCGGAGCATCGAGCGAGCCGAGGTTTACTTCGACTTCATCCGCAGAGCGTCCGAAAACCGGGGAGCCACAGCGGGGGCAGAAGAACCGCCCGTCGTATTCGCGTGTTTCGCCTTCGACCGTCACCGCATCCTCAGGAAAGATCGCGGAGGCATGGAAAAACGCGCCGTGATGCTTGCGGCAGTCGAGACAATGACAAATGCCGACCCGATAGGGGCGTCCAGTTGCCACAATACGGACGTTGCCGCAGCGGCAACCGCCAGTGAACCGGTCCATGTTGCTTCTCCTCCAAGATAAAGCGATGGGCTTCTTATAACGAAGATGGGATGAGGACCTCAAATGTCTCGCCCATTGCCGCAGCTGCTTTCATCTCATTCAGATCGGTTCGTACACCCTGGTCGCGGCCTTGACCTGCGTAGCTAGCATGAGCACGAAGCCGAGCGACAGGATGGCGAGCGCGGCGCAGGTCGCGATTGCCGTTCCAGCGCCGGCCCGGTCGAGAATTGCCGTGAAGACGACGGGTGCGATGGCATTGGCGAGGTTCTGCGGCAGTGACAGGCGGGCCGATTGCAGCCCGAATTCGCGCGGCGAAAACAGCGCAAGCGGCAACAGGGCGCGGGCAACTGTCATGACACCGGAGCCGAAGCCGTAGAGCAGGATGAAGGTGATGAGCAGTGGTGTCGAGGGCGGGATCAGCAGCAGCATCACGAAGCTTGATACCATCAGGCTCACGCCCATTGCGGCGCTGAGGATCGGATTGCCGCAGCGGCCGAGGAGCATATCCAGGAAACGAGCGGAAATTCCGATCACGCCGCGCGCCGAACCAAGCTGCAATGCCAGCGCCGGCGAGGCGCCAGACTGGCGAAGGATTTCAAGCAGCGATGGCGACACCCCGAAGGTGACGAAGGTCGACATCGTCGTTGCCGCGGCAATCAGTAAGAACGCCTTGCGTTGTCCCGCTGGCGAAAGCGGCACCGGCGTTTCCTGTGTAGCTTTGCTATCTGCGGCAAAGGCAATCGGCTTCGGCAGGGCGAAAAGATGCAGCGGCAGGCAGACGAAAAACTGCAGCGCCGCGCAGATGAGAAACGTCATTCGCCAGCCGACGGTCGCGTTGAGCTGGCTGAGGATCGGCCAGAAGATCGCGCTCGAAAGGCCGGTAAACAGCATCAGGATGGCAATCACCCGTTTGCTGTCAGGCCCGGCGCGCTCGACGACGGCGGTATAGGCGGGGGCTGAAAGACCGAAGGCGCCGCCGGCACCGATGGCAGTCCAGGCAAGTCCATAGAGGACGAGGCCGTGCGCGGCTGACAACAGCAGCAGGCCGATCGTGAAGACGATCGAGGCGGCGGCAAGCACGCGCGCGGCTCCATGTCGAGCGAGCAGGCGGCCCGTCGCAGGGCCAACAAGGGCGCTGACGACCATCATGATGCTCAGCCCGCCGAAGACCACCTCATTCGGCAAGCCGAGATCCGGCGCAATGACGCGTCCCATGACACCGAGCATATCGAAGGTGGCGCCCCAGCCAATCAGCTGCGTGACGGCAAGCACGGCAATTGTCTGCACCGAGCGCAGGGGGATGGATAGAGACATGGCGGGCTTTGAAGCGAACGGGGTAGGGGCGCAAGGTCGTAGCAGCTTCGCCGTCTGGTTGAAAGTGACAAGTGGATGACACCAATGGGCGCCGACTGCGCCTGTTTTCTCGAAGGGATAGGACGATGGTGGGCGCAGAAGGGCAAAGACCTGCTCCTGAAGATATTCAACGGAACGAGCTACGAGACGGTGGCAAGGCTGCGGTCGAAACGGCTCGCCTTCAATGCCGAAACGGTCGACGTCACCGACGTCGAGAGCGCCGGGCGCTGGCGTGAACTGCTGGGCGGCGCCGGCGTGCAGCGCGCGTCGGTCTCGGGCCGGCATCTTCAAGGATGCCGCCTCCGATGGCCTGGTGCGGAACACCTTCTTCAACGCGGCGATCCTGAGCTGGCAGATCATCGTCCCCGATTCGATGCCGTCGGTATCGACAACTATATGCCGTGCGCCGATTGGCGGGACGACGATCTTACGAACGCCAGCCCCGACGGTTTCCGGACCGCCGATGACCTCCAAGCGATGACGACGGCGATTACGTCGGGCGAGGGGTTCGCTTGGTACTATGCGAGTGACGCGGCCCGCCGGGCGAGGGAGCGAAGCCCGATTTCGGACGGGCTCGCCGGAAGGTCTTGGGTCTTCCGCTACAAGGACATCGCGGGCTGGTGGTCCAATCCGCATCATGAGCGGATTGGCGGCGTGGAAATCCCGACGGCGACATCGTGGATCCCGCGCAGCAAGCCTGTCTGGTTCACCGAACTCGGCTGCGGCGCCATCGATAAGGGCGCCAATCAGCCGAACATCTTTGCCGATCCAAAGTCGGCGGAAAGTGCTGTTCCCTATATTTCCAACCGCACTCGCGCCATGCAGCGGCGTTTCCTGGAGGCGCATCATGCATGGTGGGGCAGTGGTCGCCCTCCGCCCGGAATGGTCGACCCGGCGCACCTTTTCGTCTGGTCGTGGGACGCGCGGCCTTTTCCGTCCTTTCCGCAGAATACCTCGACATGGAGCGACGGTGCCACTGGCGCATCGGACATTGGCTGAACGGCAGGCTCGGTGGCGGCACTCTGGCGGAGGTCGTGGCTGCACTGTTGCGGGATCACGGCTTTGACGATTTCGACGTATCGGAGGTCAGTGGGGACCTATTGGGATACGTGCAGGGTGATATTGCATCGGCACGCAGCCTGATCGAGCCGCTCCTGGAAGCGTTTCAGATCGATGCGATCGAAGATGCGGGGCTCCGGCGCTTCCGCTCCCGCATGCGGGCAAGCCTGCCGGCGCTGCCGGTCGAAATTCTTGTGGACCGCCAAGACGAGCCGCTATGGCAGGAGACGCGTGGTCATGACAGTGATTTTGCGGCCGAAGCCTTGGTGAGTTTCTACGATCCCGACCTCGATTATGAGCAGGCGAGCGCCCGCTCCCATCGCGTGGCGTAAATCGACGAACCGGATCATTCAGCAGGATCTCACAACCGTCATGCCGGAGGAGACGGCGCTTGCCGCTGCCGAGGTGTTACTGCGCGACAATCGCATTGCCAGGCGCTCCATCCGGTTTTCGCTGCCGCCGAATGAGATGCGCCTCCAGACGGGCGATATCGTTACACTCCCCAGCGGACCCCAAGGTCGCTTCCTGATTAACCGCGCCGAAGATGGCGATGCCCGCCAGGTGGAAGCGCGCGAATTCGCGGCGTCGGTCGGCAGTACCGTGGCGACGATTGTTGGCGGAAGGCCGAGTGGCGGCGGCGGTTCGAACCTGTTTTCTCCTATCATTCAACGGATGGATCTGCCGCGATTCGATGGCAGCGACCCCTCGAGCTTCGCCCGTGGAGCGGCCTTTGCAAAGCCGTGGACATCGATCGGGTTGTCGTCGTCTGCCACGGCGGAGG
Source organism: Rhizobium sp. R711 (assembly GCF_002211365.1). Lineage (GTDB taxonomy): Bacteria > Pseudomonadota > Alphaproteobacteria > Rhizobiales > Rhizobiaceae > Rhizobium. The sequence continues at coordinate 148,695 of NZ_LOKZ01000006.1, forward strand.
GATACAAGGGCAGGGTACTCCTCGATCGCCCGGCACGGATCGGCACACTAACAAGCGCGCTTGCGGCGGTGTTGTCGGCCGTTTCGACTGGTCACGGGCGCTCGAACTCGATCTGCTCTACGGTGGCCTGGGCTCGGCACCGGCGACCGCTGTTATGAACGGCGCCAATCTCCCAGCGGTCTTGTCCGCCAGTTGGTGGACTCGATCGTGAATATAGCTGGCGCACTTGGCGGTCTGCTGGCCGTTTATGAGCGGGTGACCGCCAAGGCAGCCATCAAATCCGTCGGTTGAAGCTCGTGCGGCGAGCGGGCGCTCTCGTTTGCTCCGCCGGATTTTCGAACACGCGTGGCGCGAATTCAAAATTGTTCTAAACATCAGGGATTACAAGGCATTCATTTGCCATTCAGGTCGCTTGAGTACATAGTCTGGGCCAAGTTAGTATCCATTGAAAGCATTGCACATGGCCTCTCCCTTGAGCGTCGCAGCGCTAGCCGCCGGGCTGGCGATAACGTCGCCCTCACCGGATAATCCGCGTACCCTGACGGTGCGCGTTGCAGGCGATTGCAGCGAGGCCGCGCGCGAGGTTGTGGAAAAAACGGGAGGCCAGCTGCTTTCCGTGCAGCCTGCGGGCGATAGCTGCATCATCACCGTTCTCGTCCAGGGCAACGGCCAGCGCCCGCGTAAGGTAACCGTCAAGGTTCCGATGTAGGCAGAATCGGCCTATCTAGACGCCGAAGAGATCAAGCGGAGTAAAGCGGACCGATGCGCATTCTCGTAGTCGAAGACGATGTCAACCTGAACCGGCAGCTTAGCGACACCCTCAAGGAAGCCGGCTATGTCGTCGATCAGGCATTTGACGGTGAGGAAGGGCACTTTCTCGGCGACACCGAGCCCTATGATGCGATCATCCTCGATATCGGCCTGCCGGAACTGGATGGCGTCACGGTGCTTGAGAAGTGGCGCAGCGCAGGTCGCGGCATGCCAGTGCTGATCTTGACGGCGCGCGACCGCTGGAGTGACAAGGTCGCCGGTATCGACGCCGGTGCCGACGACTATGTCACCAAACCTTTCCATGTCGAGGAAGTGCTGGCGCGCATCCGCGCCCTGATCCGTCGTGCGGCGGGGCATTCCTCGTCCGAGATCATCTGCGGCCCGGTGCGCCTCGATACCAAGAGCTCGAAGGCCACGGTCAATGGCGTCGCGCTGAAGCTGACGTCGCATGAATACCGGCTGCTTTCCTATCTCATGCATCACATGGGCGAAGTGGTGTCGCGCACCGAACTGGTCGAACATATGTACGATCAGGATTTCGATCGCGATTCCAACACGATCGAGGTTTTCGTCGGGCGCCTTCGCAAAAAGATGGGCGTCGACCTGATCGAAACGGTGCGCGGGCTTGGCTACCGCATCCAAGCGCCGAACAATGCGAATTAAATCACTTACTGCACGCGTCCTCCTGCTGACCACGATATGGTCAACCGTCGCGCTTGTCGTCATTGGCCTGCTGATCTCGACGCTGTACCGGAAGAGCGCTGAGCGCGGCTTTCAGGACCTGTTGCGCGCCCAGCTCTACAACGTCGTCAATTCCGTGACCATCGGCGATCAGGGAGCGCTTAGTGGAAGTCCGCAGCTCGGCGACCTGCGCTTTGCGCAGCCGAAAACGGGCTGGTACTGGGTCGTCGAGCCGCTCGGCACCTACACGGCCCCTCCGCTGGTGTCGCCGTCACTTGGCTCTGTCTCGATCCCTGTTCCCTCGGTTCTCGAAGCGCCCTTCGACAAGAACTACGAGCGCTACTACCAGGTAACCGATGCCTCGGGGAACCGTATCCACGTCGCCGAGACCGAGGTCGTTCTGGATACCGATGGCCGTGCCGCGCGTTTTCGCGTTACCGGCAACGTCGATGTTGTCGAAGACGACGTTCGCAATTTCTCCCACAGCCTTTACCTGGCGCTGGCCGGCTTTGGTGTCGGCAGTCTGATCGTCAATGCACTGGCCATTCTCTATGGCCTCAAGCCGCTCGACAAGGCGCGCGCCGCGCTCGAGCGCATTCGTGCCGGCGAGAGCGAGCAGTTGAAAGGCGCGTTCCCGCGCGAAATCTTGCCGCTCGCCAACGAGGTCAACGCGCTGATCGACAGCAATCGCCGCATAGTCGAGCGGGCGCGCATGCAGGTCGGCAATCTCGCCCACTCGCTGAAGACGCCGATTGCCGTGCTGCTCAACGAGGCGCGCGTCCTGGAACGCTCGCACGGTGATCTCGTGCGCAGCCAGGCGGAGGCGATGCAGGGTCAGGTGCAATCCTATCTGAACCGCGCCCGAATAGCCGCACAACGCGAATCCGTACTCGCCCGCACCGATGCGGAACCAGCGCTGGAACGGCTGGTACGCGTGATGCGGCGCTTGAACGTCGACAAGGAATTCGAACTCACGGTGGCGCCGCCGCATCTCGCGGTGGCCATGGAGCAGCAGGACCTCGAAGAGGTCGTCGGTAACCTTCTCGAGAATGCTGCCCGTTTCGCGGCGACCAAGGTTCGCGTCTCCGTCACAGAGGCGCCCGAAGACATCAAGGGCGCGGAGGGGAGCGGGCGTCGCCACTGGGTCGAGCTTGTTGTCGAAGACGATGGACCGGGGCTTGAACCGGATCAGATCCGCGAAGCGCTGAAGCGCGGCAAGCGGCTGGATGAAAGCAAACCGGGCACCGGGCTCGGGCTGTCCATTGTGACGGAGATTTCCAACGAGTATCAGGGACGGCTCGAACTATCCCGCGGGCAATGGAACGGGTTGAAGGCCCGCCTTATTTTGCCGGGCATCACAAAGGATGTTGCGTGAGCAACTGCTTGATGTCACATAGAGATAGGCAATTGCATAGCATGCTTTGCCTTATTGCCGACACGGCGCGGTGTACGTGTGGCGGCGTTAGATTCACACCTGATTCTGGTTCGACCGAATGATGCTACGTTCGCAAGGCATGATCGTTTCTTCGCTTCTCGTCGCTATGACGCTGTCTGGGTGCCAATCGACGAAGAGCGGTGGCTCCGGCGGGCTCTTCTCGCGGAAACCTCCGGCTTCGGCGACCTATATTGCGGCGTTGCAGGGCGGCATTATTGGTCGCAGCGGCGTGGAACTTAGCGATAGCGACCGCCAGCGCGCCCTCGAGGCCGAGTATCGTGCCTTGGAAGGTGCAGCAGTCGGTCAGCCCGTTGTCTGGAGCGGACGCAATGTCAGCGGCAGGGTCGTCGCGGCTGCGCCCTATCAGGTCGGCTCGCAGAATTGCCGTCAGTATACCCACAGCGTGACGATTGACGGCAAGGAGACGGTGGCGCGCGGTTCTGCCTGCCGAAACGACAACGGTAGCTGGTCGCCGCTCGGCTAACTCAGGTGACGGTAAGACTGACCGCTAGCGGTGTTGCGGCCAAACGCCTCAAATAATCGTCATTGCGGCTTTGCTTGTTGGAATAGGCGCTCGCTTCGAGTATTTGGCGGCTATGCTTTTCTGGATTCTTGTGGCCGCTCTGACGGCGGTTGTCGCTGCAATTCTGCTTTATCCGCTTTTGCGTGGTGGCAAAGCGGTCGATGACACGCGCGCCGGGGAGGCTGCCGTCTATCGCGATCAGTTGCGCGAACTCGATCGTGACCTCGCCGGCGGACTGATTTCAGCCGACGAGGCGGACTATGCGCGAGCTGAAATCGGCCGGCGGCTGATCACGGTGTCGGCCGCGCCGGTGACCGATCGCAACCTCTCGAAGCATCACCGTCTGTCCGAAGCCTTCGTGCTACTGATGCTGCCCATCGTCGGGCTCTGTCTTTACATTCTGGTGGGGCGACCGGATTTGCCGTCGCAGCCGCTGGAAGCCCGACTTGCGAACCCTGGCAACGATATGGCGATCCTGGTCGCCAAGGCCGAGCGGCACTTGGTGCAGAATCCCGATGACGGTAAGGGCTGGGACGTGTTGGCGCCGATTTACTTCAACACCATGCGCGTTGCCGATGCAGAAAATGCCTACAGCCATGCGATCCGCCTGCTGGGACCAAGCGTAGCACGGCTGGATGGCCTCGCCGAGACGTTGATGGCCAAGTCGGACGGCGTCGTCACCGAAGATGCGCGCAAGGTACTGGAACAGTCGCTTCAACTGCAGCCGGACAATCCAAAGGCAAGTTTTTACTTGGCACTCAGTATGGAGCAGGCCGGCAATGCTGCCGAGGCGAAAACCGCATTTGAGGCACTTGCCAAGCAATCGCCCGCCGACGCGCCCTGGCTGCCGCTTGTTGCCGAGCATATTGCGAGGAATGGCGGCGCGTTGCCGAGCGGCGCTGCGAATGCGCCGGGCAATCCGACGCAGGCGGACGCTGCGGCCGCAAAGAACATGAACGCTGGCGACCAGCAGCAAATGATTCAGGGCATGGTGGCAAGCCTGGACGCGAAGCTCACCGAGGACCCGAACAATCTCGAAGGCTGGTTGCGGCTCGTCCGCTCTTATGTCGTATTGAAGGACAAGGATCGTGCGGTTGGAGCTCTGAAACGCGGACTGGCGGCGTTTCCGGCTGACAGCGAACAAGGCAAGCAACTGCTGGCCCTGGCGCGAGAGCTCGAGATTGCGACGGAAGGAATGAGCGAATGACGCGCAAGCAGAAACGCTTGGCGATCATCGCTGGCGGCATGAGCTTCATCATTGCCGCCGTGCTGCTCGTCATGTTCGCCTTCAGCCAATCGGTTGCCTATTTCTACATGCCGGCAGACATTGCAAAGAACCCGGTGCCGCCGGGAACCCGGATCAGGCTCGGCGGTCTGGTCGGCGAGGGCAGTATCGTGCGGGGCGAGGGCTCGACGGTGCAATTTGCCGTCACCGATGCGACCGGCGACCTGGTCAGGGTACGCTATACCGGCATTCTCCCCGACCTCTTTCGGGAAGGTCAGGGCGTCGTGACCGAGGGTCGTTTCGAGGCGGGCAGCGACGTCTTCACCGCCGACACCGTGCTTGCCAAGCACGACGAGAAGTACATGCCGAAGGACGTCGCCGACAAGCTGAAGGCGCAAGGGCTCTGGCAGCAAGGGGAGGCGGCGC
>NZ_LOKZ01000007.1 GCF_002211365.1 Rhizobium sp. R711
CTCTCTCGGTGCCGATCGTCCGCCTCGCAGACTCCAGGACACCATCCTCGATGACATTTACCGCTCTTTTGATCATGGCACTGGGTTAGCGGTTTTCACCGGCCGAGTCCATTGGCTGCTCCTCACCGATCTGGTCGATCGAGTTGACTCTAGGTCAGAACCTCAGGTTGGCTGCGGCCTAACGACATCGTGTGAGCCGGCACCGAAACGTCACTAAGAATAGCCGGCGAGGCGGGCGAAAAATCTTAGACCTTCGAAGAAGGGTGTCCATTTGCTGACATCCTACGAAAGCAGGCAAGGCTATCGGGATCCTTGTGCCCATGGAAGAGCAACCCGCGGAGGAAAGGCTAGCCGACAATCTGTGGCGTTATTGGAAAGGTTGGGGCTGTAGAAGGGATCCTCGGCGATTTTTGTACCCCATCGTTCCAAGATAGTTGCCTTGTCGAGTTCCAGTCTAGCTCGCCGGGTGCCGACATCGTCCCGGCCGCGCGAAGCGGATTCTAGATGATATAGATGCGCGTACGGAGTATATATAACCCTGAACCCGTTGCTGCGCACGCGCAAGCAGAAATCTACGTCGTTATATGCAACGGGGAAGCGTTGCTCATCCAATCCCCCGAGACGCTGATAAACGTCGCGCCGAGTGATGAGGCACGCTGCTGTAACACATGTAACATCCTGCGCTAGCGTTACCCGGCCATGATAGCCCGCTTGTCCGGCAGGCAGGCCCTTATGAATGTGGGAGGCCACACCGCCGATTCCGAGCACGACACCCGCATGCTGCACCGTATCGTTGCCATAGTGTAATAGCGCTCCGACTGCACCTACGTCCGCGCGCACTGCATGGCTTGCCATCTCGCGAAGCCAGGTAGGCTCCTTGACCGCGAGATCGTTATTGATGAGACCGAACAATGCGCCAGTCGAGGCTGCCGCGCCCAAATTGTTGAGCCGTGAGAAGTTGAATGGACCGTCATCGCGCAGCACTCTCACGCGAGGATCTCCTACGAGGCTCTCGAGGTAGGCAAGGGTTTCGGCTTCACTACTACCATTGTCAACAATGAGGATTTCAAGATCGGGCCAGTCGGTCCGATGACGAAGACCCTCGATGCAATTTGAGAGCAATTGTGGACGGTCGCGCGTTGGCACGCAAAGCGATATGCGGGGCGCTGGGTTCGGGGTCGGCCAGACGACACGGCGCCAACCGCCTTCGGTGCTGCAGTTGCTACGGATTTCAAGACCGTACTTACGCGCAAGGGGCGAGGCTTGAACAGCGTCGGCAAAAGTAATGGGCTCCGATCGAGGTGCATCGGCCCTTCGATGATAGAGCACCAACGGAAGATGCTGGATCGAAGCCTCAGCCTGCGCGGCAAGCCACAACCAGATAGCATATACTGCGTCCGTCAACGAGGATGTATCCGCGTCCTGCAAACGGGCGGAAAGAATGGTCTCACGGTTTAGGGCGCAGGATCTCAGGGTATAGGCTTGCGCCAGCACTTGGTCAGGGCTCCAGGCACCTTTAAACCACGGATCGGAGCGTTGGCCAATCGAATCGATTCGGTCCTCGTCGGAGTAAATTGCCTTGGTGTCAGGCCTTTCCGAAAATCCGAGCACGAAAGCCGTCAGTGCCGCCGGCGATAACTGATCACCGGCGGCAATTGGCACGATATACATGCCCGAGGCGGCATCCAGCAATTCCTCAAAGGCTACCCTGTCGGCGCGCCTAGTTGAAAAGACTTGGTATCGTATTCCGCCTTTTTTCGCCTGGAATTGGGCAGGTGGATTAACGACGAGCGCTTCCCACCGATCATACGTTTGTTCCCCGATGGAACGTAGGCTCAACTCAATTTGCTCGGGGCTTGCGTTGTTCCCGTCGATCAACACTGACATCAGTGGGTACTCGACAAGTTTCTGCTGCAGCTCAATAAGGCGGCGGCGCTCGGGGCGGCCAATTGTCGCGTAGCGGCTTACCCAGTTAGCGTATGTCAACTTTCCACTGGTCGCCGCCCGGACCGGAATGTCGGCGCTCCCGCGAAGTCGCGCGCGCAGAGCCGTCAAAAGGCGCCGCGGCAGACTTAGCATGCCGTTAATCTCCATCATACCTTTTGCCCTGACCGTTTCCCTGTGCCGATGCGGCGCGCATCCGCAGCAATTCGGTCGAGGATTCGGCCAACGGCATCGCCCTCGATCACATGTCGCATACGAAACTCTTCCAGACGGGACTGCAGGTCGGTTGATGCAACACTTACCCCGTCGATGAAATTCAACCAGGTGCAAGCGTCGGTCAGAATTGGCAACGGTTCGTAGATTGGCAAAGCGATACCATAGCCAGCAACGGCTACAGGACAAATCGCACGGGCGGCATCAAGGGCTACCGTAGAAGGCGTTGTAATCACTGCGTCCACAGAGCCGATAATCGCGCTAGCCGTGTATGGCTCCCAGGGCGGCACTGTAGGGTCGGCCAATACGATGTTGGCAGGCGCGTGCGCAAGCAGATGGCTATTTTTGACCAGGTACCTGCCGGCGTGGTGCGGCTTCAACAAAAATGTCGTCGCTGGACGCGCTGCAGCGACGTCGAGTAGATCTCTTATGAATGCCTCGCGATAGGTGTCGGTAAATCGCTCCCAATGCAGGTTCTCAAACACGGCCACGATTGGGCCGATCTTTGGATGAAGGGGCAGCTCCACCGTCGAAGGTTGTGGCGCCTTCGGCGTTCCGACCGCAAAACAGCGTGCCAGTGTTGTCGGGCTTGCCTCTGAAGGCAGGTTCTCGACCGGTCCCCAGGTCAGGATAGTTGAGGAGGCCATCTCGATCGGACCGTCGTGATCAGGATAGGGTTCGAAATAGGTGAGCCCCACATTCTCCAGCCCGTGCTGCAGTGTGTAAGTCGGAATGGCGCGATTGTTGGCCCGGCGCACCACTGCGTGCGGCACGCGATGAGCAGGATGATTGGTTTCACATGCCGTGATTACCGCGCTTATTCTGCTAAGATCGGGCTCAGAGCCGTCGATAGCGTCTTTCTTTGTAATGACTAGTGGGACCAGTGAGCGTGCTAGTAATTCGCGCGAGACGCGTGGAGAAATTTTGTCGAGCCAGTCTGTAATTACGACAGTCAATGCGAAGCGGCTATCTGTCTGCATCCGCTCCACAATTGGCAAGATCACATCGAGATCCTGGATCAGGTCCATCAACACTAGGACCTTAATACGCGGTGTTCCTTTTAGACTGGTTTCAGCAGCTTTCAGCAGGGCGCGTTTGACAGCTCCGGTCCATTGCCGGGCATTCGTCTCGCCGTCAGTCGGTGGTGCTACTTCACAGTTAGCAGTGGCAGCGGGCAAGGTTGCGACCCTATGCTGCAATGTTTCTGCTGTCGGGCGTTCGACTTTAGGGGGTAGCCGGGATGGTTCCGCTAGGGTTAACCGAAGTCGTGCAGCGAGACGTCTTACCAAGGCGCGAGGTACGCGTGTCAGCCACCAGGAAAGCGGAATCGAGCGTGCCATATTGAGCGTTCGCCATGGGGCTGCGAGAGGACTTCGCAGCGACAACCAGCGCCGTGACAGAGATGAAACGCGGCCACGAACGCGGGCACCCCATAGATCGCCGCGGAAGGCGTTTACAAGCCGGGCTGTGTCGATGATCTCCTCCGGTGGATCACCGAGAACCAGCACTTGCACGTCAGCAGGCAAAAAGCCTGCGAGTTCTTGAGACGTAGCGTGTGATCTCGTAGTTGCGATGGTTGCAAGTGCCATGCAATTGCGAGCGATCACTGAAAGTGCTGCCAGCCGGCTCTGACTACCGTGTCGTACGGTCTCGGGAAGGTCGACGTCGACAACAAGGGCTAAGCCGAGCTCGACCGCTGAGTCGCAGCAATCTAGATCGTCGGCGCATGTCGGATCGAATATGACGAGTGCATCATAGCGCTTCAACCGTGTTCTCGGTGGTGGAACAAAATGAAAGTCTACCTTAAAGCCATCTCCCCGCCAGGCTGAAGCGGCCCAAAGTATCCGACGTAATGCAAGCACACTTGCCTTGGGGATATCACGCGCCAAGACAGCAATCCGCATTTGCCGAGACGGAGCTTTCGCCGACGTTTCTGTGAACCCGACACTTTCGTTACTTTCGGCCACATGGATACTCCCGGTGGTGGCGGCCCCGCTTACCATTGATTTTGCGCCTGCTAACTCGTTAAGTCGAAGACCGCTTCGTGCCACGTTCGCCGAGCTTGCGAGCGGGAACGCCGGCGAAGATGGTCCGCTCAGGCACGTCCTGCGTGACAACAGACCCGGCCCCGATAACCGCCCCAGTCCCTATAGTCACACCGTCGAGAATTCGAGCTCCAGCACCGATCCAAACATCATCGCCGATCGTGACGCCGAGTTTGGTTAACCCCTGATTTGTAATTGGGGTGTCGGGGTCGTCGAAAACATGGTTTGCCGGAATTATGACGGTATGCGTGGCTATACGCACATAGTTTCCAATTCGAAGACCACCATGACCATATAATACGCAGAACGGATTGACGCTGCAGAACTCGCCGATCTCAATATGACCTCCGTAGGCGAGTAGCATTGCGAAGGAGGCGATTGTGGTCTTACGTCCTATTGCGATCCTGCCGCCACCCGCATCAATGACAGCGCGCTCATCGATGAGAGCAGTTGGATCAATGATCTGGTTTTGCGACATGCCGTCCTGCTATAGCTTCTCAATGTAGCATTTAGTGTGGTTAGTGCCGTCTGGTCCGAACCGTAAGTGCAGGAGAGTTTCCGGTTTATCCTCTAAGAATTTGTCGATGGCATTTTTGGCCATCGGAAAATCGTGAGAATGATAGTCGTCAAAGAAAATAATGCCGCCAGAGTTCATCTTAGGGTAGAAATATTCTAGGCACTCAATATGCGGTGCGTAGAGGTCGCAGTCGATGTTGACGAAATCGTAACGGGTTTCCTGAAGCCTCGGCAGAGTGTCGACAAAAAAACCTCGGATCAACTTAGCATCGCGCGCAAAACCGGCAGATTTGACGAGTTCACTAACAGCCTCGAAGGACGTATCGTCAAAAAGCACTTTTTTTCGGTATGGTGCGTTTTCAGGTGCCACCTCGAGGTCCTCTTCGACCAGCGCTGGCAGGCCTGCGAAGCTATCGAGTCCAATGAACTTGACTGGTACGCGCAGATCCCGCGCGACCCGAAGACATGCCACTAGCGAATGCCCACGGTAGATACCGCATTCCGCAGCTTGCATTGGTCTCCGAACGCCAATGGATCGAGCCAGGGTTGGCAGGATGCCAAAACGTGAGCGATTGTCCCAGGCCAACGCCGCCTTCTCGAATACCTGAAGCAGAGGGACTTTCTCAGCATAGTACAGGTCATAGGGGCGATTGTGAGGAAGTTCTTGCCGAACACTGTATACCAGAGGTCGCTTTTGTTTTGGCTCCGCAGCTGTTGTCGTTGTCATGAAATTGCTACCTCCGCAGCTGGGTCATTGTGTGATGTGCTGGGCGTAGTCAGCTTTACGCTAAGATCAACTAGCCCCGCGTTCGTTCCTTTGCTAACTACATCGAAGCGAGCGATGTTGTGGTGGGTGCCGAGGGTCAGCGTTACGTCGCCCACCCGCTCCGCCACGCGGGCGCTGATAAAATACGCTCCAGCAAGCAGGATATTCTTGAACTCGAGTTCCAGCGAAGTTCGTTCGCCGGACGACATTGTTTTGAGTTCGGTCGTGTCACGCTCGCTGTCGTAGCTGCAAATCGTTATCCCTTCCTGGTTGCGTATGCCGAAGCTAACAACAGGATCTGAAACAGCAGCCTCCGCAACCAGATCGCAGGTCAAGATACCGCGTTTACCGTCGCCGCCGACTACCTCGTTGAACCGAACATTTTCAAGCCGGAGCTTCGGCGCGATAAGGTCGGAGCCGCCGTTGGGCAGCGGCTTCTTCCCGGCTGCGAGGTTTTCGCGGATGTCCTTATAGACATTGAGACCCTCCAGCGGCGGCCCATCAAACACCTTCCGTCCTTTCTCGATAACAATCGTGCGCGTGCAGAAGTTAGCGACCAGGTTAGGGCTGTGGCTCACGAGGAGGAATGTCTGGCCGTTGCGCTGCATCTGCTGGATGCGTTCGTAACACCTAACACGGAAGTTGGCGTCACCGACGGCTAACGTCTCGTCGATAATGATGACGTCGGCGTTTACGTGAATAGCACAGGCAAAGCCGAGGCGTGCCATCATGCCCGATGAATACGTCCTGAGTGGCATGTCGAAATAATCATCTAGCTCAGCAAAGGCTGCTATGGCACCCATGCGTGCGGTAGTCTCCGCGCTGCTGAGGCCCATCAGGCTGCAAAACAGCTCGGCATTCTGGCGACCAGTGAATTGTGGATTGAAGCCGGCTCCAACGGCGAGCAGAACGGCGATGGTACCGTAGCGGGTGATGGTACTACCGGGTGATGGCTCGATAACGTTGCCGAGAATACCAAGGAGCGTCGTCTTGCCGGCACCGTTGCGGCCCATAATGCCAAGCGTTTCACCCCGCCGAACCTCAATCTCAATGTTTTCCAACACGACATGGTGCGGTTTATCAGGTGTCCAGCCAAACACTGCTTCGAAAAAGCGTTCGCGCGGCGACAGCGACATTGAGTATGATTTGGAGACACCGCGGGCCTCCAGAAGCAGATCAGACGACATCAACAATCGGTCCCTTCAGCCTCGAATATAGCCAAAATCCTGCCCCGAGAAGTGCCAGGGAAGAAATGAGGGTCACAGCATAAGACAACGGCGATGGCGCCAACCCGAAAACGAAGGAATTGCGTACTGCCTCGACCAGGACAGTCAGCGGATTAGCCCACAGATAACTAGCGAAGCGTTCGGGTACAGTACTCAGAGGGTAGGTAAGCGGAGACGTGTAGAACAACACTCGCAAGAGAATACGCCAGAGTTCGTCGAGATCTTTGAAAAACGGACCGAGCAACGACAGAAACAGTGAAATCGAGACGGAGGCGATCATCACCAAAAGGAGTGCCTGCGGAATCGCAATCAGTGACTTCAACGAAAGAAGACCGGCGATCAAAGCCATCGCAGCTAGCACCAAGAAATTCACCGCAGAGCTGACTGCAACTCGCATCAACGTCGCAAGCCAAAGCACCCAAATGGGCACTGCTGCCCTTCTTACATATTCCCTCTTTTGTCGGAAAGTCGACAGTGAGGCCATGATCACGTCAGTAAGGAGCAGATACGTTGCCAGACCAGCAAATAGCGGCACGAGATAGGGGACCTCTGCTCCCGTTACCGGATTCAGCCACTTGAGACGCAGAAAGTATGCGAAAACAAGCCAATATATACCCGCGAAGCTCACGGGCGTGATGATAAGCCAAAAAGGGCCGCCGATGGAATTGCCATAACGGGCCGCAATATCGCGAAATGCGAGATCCCACGCCAATCGGGCGTTGCGCGCTATCCCGCCAAATGTTTGTCTCATTGCTCAGACGACCTTGCGAGCGCAGCTGTACGGATACCCTCGAAGCAGCCGATTTCGAATTCGGTGAGATCACACAGCGGGATGCGCCGATCCAGCTCAATGATGCGGGAGTCCGGCATTGCCTGCGCCAAATTGCGTGTGGTTGCAGACTGAGTAACGCCAAACTGGCGTCCCTTCCGATCTAGCAAAAAAGCCGCCCAAGGCAGCCACCTGTTCAATGGCTCGAGTTCGTCGTCCGGAAGATTGTCAACGCCGGGCAGCTCAACTTCACCCAATGCATGCGCAGCTGCATGAGCGCTCGAGTCGGCTGACGCCCCGCTGGTGTGATCCGCAGAACTACCGCTAAAAGAACTCGAAATCTTCTTCAAGACATCCATTTCCGTTTTCCTTCAAACGCTCTGTATCTCATGAGACCCCGTTACTCAAGTCAGGATCAGGCTAGTGCCGCGGTTCAGTTGGGTATCGATATCGGTGACTTTTGTTCTGGCTTCGGACGTTGGCACCGGGCGCAAGCTTGCAACACGCTCGTTCAGGAAGTCATGCGAATAGACCCGTTCGAACCGGACACCGCAGGATTCAATATTTTGCCCTCGTCTGCAGAAGAGTGGGAAGCAGGGTATCTTCCAGCTGCGACCAAAGTTCGACTCAATAGAGCGCTGACATCCGAGCAAAGGATCATGTCTTGGCTAATATAGGGCGAAGCAAGGAGAACGAATCCCACACCACACGCCCTATTTGTCCAAAACGAAAGTCAATCTGGCTTCAGGACAGTGGCTTGATTTTCGGACGCAGAATGACTTTTAGAGACAACCTCGGCGCGCTCAGGGGAAAGTCCGGCGAGCTTAAGAACATGCGACAACTGAGTCGCCATATGACCTAACCCATGTTGCTGTATCAGGCGTTCGCGCGCAGCTGCAAGCGTTCGCTCAGCCAGTGCACGGTTAGCGAGCACCTGCGGCAGCGCCTCAGCCCACTTCGTATCGCAAACCCGCACCGCCGCGCCGTTCTGGCTGCAATCGTGATAAATGGGATGGTCCGAGACGATAGTCGGGACGCCCGCAGCTGTATATTCGACCCATTTTGTATCGGTCTTGGCCTCGTTGAACCGGCCAGGCCTGAGCGGTGCAAGTCCCCAATCCCAGCGCATCGCAGCAAGCTGGCTCAGAAAGCCATCGTAATCGCTGACCGCCGGCACGTGCTCAACGCGTGGGCCAAACCCTCCCAGCTCTGGTGGCGGTCGCAACGAGCCGAACACGGTGAAATGCACATCGGGGTTGGCTGTAAGGCCAGCGATGATTCCGGGTAAAGCAAGCTGGAGATCGGCAGCATGACTTGAGGAAGCCATATAACCAAAGCGAGGTTGGCTCGGAGCGACCAAGCGGTTATAAGGGATTGGATCACTTGCGCTGGCAATTTCTCCGGCGAACACGCTGCCAGCGAGCTGAGTGTGCTCGCGCAGTTGGTGGGCGAGCCGCGCCGTTGAAAGGTAAACTGCGTCTGCGCCTTTGAGCAGCGCTCGAATTGCCTGCTGGCGTGCCGGTGCACCATATTTTTTGACCTTATCGATGCCTGCCTCCGGCGGAACCTCAAACAGGTTATCGTCGATATGATAGACGAGTGGTGTGTTCTTGCTAGCGGACATTTGCAAAAGTGTCTCGGCAAGTATCCCGCCATAGCGGCTGACAAATACCATATGTGGCGCGGCCTGCTGCCAGGCGTCAACGAAAAGCTGTTGTGCCGAACGGCCCGATGTGACGGCCAGACGCTCGTCTTCTTCCGTCAAGATTAGCATCCGCATTTCGCCAGCTGCTATTGCCGCATGGGCAGGACGAAGAAGGTTGATCTGAAGGGTTGCCCCAGCAGCATCCGCGATTACCAGAAGCCGAAGTTTTGCCTTTTCGGGATCCGCTGGTCCAAGCAAACGTCCAACCGGTGCGGAGGATCGTTGGCGCAACTTGGCCATCGAGATCAGCCGAGTATACGAAGCCTCTATCCAACGCGCCATGACTAGGTGCCCTTACCGCTCAGGTTATCAGTAGCTGCGCGCCATAGCCCTGGTGCGCCAATCGAAGAGCTTGTGCCGGGCGGCCAACGATTGCAAAAGATCTGATAGCGCAGACTAGAAGCCATGTAGTTCCTTTGCTCGTAGTTGCGAGAAACAACCGTCTGATGAGTGGCTCGGCAGCAGCTGGGCAAGGCGACAACCGCTGGACGAGGGGCGCAATTCTCAATTGTGTCCCACCTTAGGGTCACGCCACAACACCCAACCGAAGTCTTTGTTGTTTGGCGAGGTGCTCAAGAAAAAATGTGAGAATAGTCCTCGCTCGATCGCAATTCGGGCTAGCTGACGGAAACCGGTCGGAGTGTAATAGTGCGCGTGGATAGAGTAATTTCGCGCAGCCAAATCTGCAGGGGTATTATAAGGTGCAGTGTAGTGGCACCACTTTTCGTATTTTTCAGGCGTCAGCCCCCAGATGCCTGATTCATACTCCGAGAGCCAATCGGCTGGCGTACTTGCGGGTTGGCGGAGGTCGAAGCAGTAGCGCAGATCGGGTACGACACCCACAACCACACCCGTTGGCTTAAGTTTGTCAGACCAATTTTCTAGTACCCCAAGCGGATTCATAAGGTGTTCGAAAACATGATTCGAAAATATGAAGTCAAGGCTGCCTGTCGCACAACATTCGATTCGTTGAGCATCGCCTATAATGTAGCGAGACCACAGTTCCTGCTTTTCAGGGGTAACCTGGATATGCTTTCCATAATTGCGCAGCCATTCATCGATGGGCAGCGCTTCTAGGTAGCGCACATCGACATTGCGACTCGGTTTCACGAAAGGATTGCTGCCAGGGCCGACTTCAACGCCCGCCCCCTGCAGATAACTTAGTGCGGCGGCGCGTGGGTCGAATACTGGACCTGACTTCAACTCGACAGGCCTGTTGCTTGAATTCGTGATCTCGAGATCATAGCCGTCGACATAACCGACCCAGCTTGGCCACGTGAGCAAGATTGAGCCGTTCGGATCTACCGTTGCTACGGACGCCGACCGGCGGTTATCGGAGGAACGAACTACGATCTCTAGAGGCGAGGGAATGCGTTTGCTCGCCACGAGGCTCCAGCCCAGGTCGCGCGGGAACGTCTCCATTACAACGAACTCATCAGCGCGCTTCAACTTCAACCGCGCGCCCGGCTGCAATATTATGCCGCAGTACCATTGTGGTTTATCATAACGGAATGGCTCAACCCCTCCGTCGAGAACCTCCACACAGCGGTCATTACGTTTGATGATATCGAACAAATTCACAAGAGATACTCAACTTCTAGAGTGGGCGTGCCCGTTAGCAAAAAGTCCATATTGTCTGAACCATCCCATGCCAAGTACTGCGCCATCTTGTCCCCTCAGATAAGAGGCTGGTTGCGCCGCAGACAATCCCACAGATCACCTGCTTGTAGGCAATACTCGAATGAACTCATTTGAGTGGAACAAATACTGTATAAACTCAAGCACTTCAACAAGCAGTGAGAATAGTCGTGTTTGTGCAATACCCACTCGAAGCTGAGGCATTGGATAGCCGGCTGGTATCCAATGCCTCAAGCCAAGAATCGCGCTCATCGCCTGATTCGACGCTTCAACGAGCCCAAAGCCCCAAGAATGCCACTGCTCGCAGCGTGCGCGACGGAAGCAGCCGGCCCTTTCTCCTTAGCCAGCTTCGCCTCATAGGCCTTCACCGCAGCCGACCGCTCGCGAGCAGCCTCGTACACTGCCTTATGTTTCACAAAACCCGCCGCCGTATCGAGTGCCTCGTAGCGCTTCACCTGCTCCGGCGTTATCTGCCGTACCGGTCCGGTTCCAGCATCCTTAATTTCTTGGATTATCGACGGACGTACGTAGCCAAGGTTAACCTCATCCTCGATCTGGCTCAGCGTCATTGAGCCATTCTCCAGCATAATTCGAACCTCCTCCAAGAAGAGGTAACCGGTTGGATTATTTGCATAAACCCAAGGTTGCGTGTTCATGTCAGTCCAATGGATCAGTCCGGTTTTATTGGCGTCGTAATACTCAAGGCTGTTCCATTCGAACGGGACGCCGTAGTTAATTTCCGACTCATCCAGAATGCACAAGTCGTAGAGCAGATCCTGGTAGGTGTATTGCCCATCAAGCCCAGCGATGATCTTGACCGGATCCCAATCTGAAAGGGCCTCGCAATTGAGCAGCATCACCGAGCATTGCTTAACTCGCTTCTTCAGCGCGCCCGGCTTGGATTGCTTCTGCGCCTGATCGGGCAATTCCTCTTGGATAATTATCTTCGCGGAATTGAACGGCAGATTCCATAGCTCACGAAAGTCACGGAACACCAGCATGTCGGCATCTAGGTAAATGGCTCGACCCTTATATCCCATTAATTGCGGAATCGCGAACCGAGTGAATGAGAAACCTGTACGCTTTCCTTGCCGTATGTCTTTGGGGTCGGGCAGCACCACATCGTGCATCGACCTCAACTTAATATTCATGCTGGTGTGGCGCCTGATTGAATGCTCTAGAACAGGAACAGCGAGAAGCTGTGATCGGTCCGAACCTACAAATATATAGGCTGTATCGCTGTCATTCTCGTTCGTCATGCCTGTCTCCAATTCGATCTAAATAACGCCTCGCACGGGGGTGGATCTAGCTTCTAAGCAGCTTTGGTGCGGTAAGCAAGATGTTCCCTCTGTCGCTCAGTGGTTGCGGATTCGGAGTAGCTGCCGTGAATTTGCAGTTTCCGGGCCGACCTTGTTCATAGATTGGAGAACTACATTGCAGTAGCAGCCAATTCTCCCTGTTGTCGCATTCAGCTGTATAGCAATCGTGGATTGAGGCAACGATGTGCGGCCCAAGCCATTACGCTCGTCGATATCTGAATATTGCATCCCCGAAAATTTCGCGGAGCTCGAAACGCAAAGTAGCCGCGTGAAGGTTAACGTGACAGCATCTCAAAACCACTCGACTGGGGCTTGAGGGTGCAAAATGCTGTTGTGTACGTGCGTGGTCTGTGGTTAGTGGCCAACGATTTTAACCACATAAAGAGTCTCTATGACAGATCTCCGCCGTCCCCGTGTTGCCTGGGTCAGTCCGCAGCTTAGCTATGTGGTGGCTAGCACGCGCTATCGCTGTTATTACCCAGCACTCGCCCTGCAGGAATTTGAGATAGAGAGTGTATTCTACCAGGCGTCAAACGAAGTAATCCCGCATCTACAGGAACTCGATGCGATTATCTTTGTTAAGCATCTGGACCGCGAAAGCCTTAAGCTGGCAGGTCTGGCTAAAGACCGGGGCGTGAAAGTATTTGTCGATCTATGCGACAACGTCGTCGTAGCGAACTATCCCATCGTACCGGATTTGCAGCCGGCACTCCGTCTTGCCGGCATAGGTGCTTTTGCGGACGCAATCGTGGTTCCCAGCCCAGCGCTTGCTGAGGCGTTGAAGCCTCTATTGAGACCCGGCGTGCGCTTTGTAGTGATTGCCGATCAGGTTGAGACCAAAGAGAGCTACGCAGCGGCCGGTCTGCTTCAGGAGCAGGTCGCGCCGTCTGCAGAGAAGCCCATTAGCATCACGCAGCGTGCTTTGCGGTTCATTCTTTTTCTGGCACGCGATCCTGGAGACGCGATGGCGCTGCTCAAGCGCAAGATCTTATTGGCATACCGGCTCGTCTGTATGCGCCTTGTTACTTTGAGCCATCCACGGGCGTCTCAAAAAAAATCTGATTCTCATAATGTTAACTGTGATAGACCGGCCACTGCCGGTGTAAAGTCGGTTTTGTGGTTCGGAAATTACGGAGCGCCACATAGTGATTTCGGGATGTTAGCTCTGATGCTTGCTGGCCCGGCTCTTGAGGCGGTGTGCAACGATATTCCCCTTGAGTTAACGGTCATTTCAAACAACAGAACACTCTTCGATAATGCGATTGCCCAAATCCGCGTTCCGATGCGCTACCTCGATTGGTCTGCTGACGCTGTATTCGAAGGGCTTAAAGGAGCCGACGTGTGCCTGCTTCCGTTCGGTATAGATGCTTTCTCGGTAACGAAGTCTGCGAACCGGGCTGTCCTTGCGCTTCAGTACGGCGTACCTGTTGTGACAACTCGTCTTCCTTCGATGGAGCCTTTAGAGGGAGCGGTGGCATTTGACGACTGGGAGGCGGGCCTGCGCCGCTTCCTTGGCCCGCACGGGGCCATCGAACGAGCAACTGCGATCGCAGCTGCTCGTTCGATCTTGGCAGAGACTTATTCCCCCAAGGAAATTGGCAAGGCGTGGGCCGCCCTCATTAACGATGCCTCGCCTCGATCTCGCCCAGGCTATGTCGAAACGCCGTCCGCTGGAGAAATCGCCGTCTTACTTGATGACCCTGAGAGCTTTCAGCTCCTATTTCCCGTGATCGACGAGTTGCGTCACCGGCACGATTTGCTTCTTCGTGTCCTAGTGACACCTCGTGCGCTGGCTGCTTCGACGCGCTCCCTGATCGACCGGCGGATAGTCCCGTATGCGCTCGAGGCAGAAACAATTCTTGCCGGGGACGATCGTATCCTGCGTACTGTAGATTGTCTCCTGACGGCAGGCGATTACAGACGAGATCCGGAAGGCTTGGCGGGCAATGTGACCAGGATTTCAATAGCTCGAGGCGTGAGGACATTCGCTCTGGAACCCTCGTTGAATTCCAGCGGCGTCATCGCTAGCTCGTTACCTTTTGCGAGCGATACGCCGCTTAGTGCGGATACTGTGGGGCGCTTCGTTGAGTCACTGTTCGATGGCGTCACGCTCAAACCAAGTGTGTTGGCCGGGTGACAACGTCTTGGACGTACAGGAGATTGCTAGTGCGACACAATGTCAACAAACTAGAACAAACTTTATAAAACTTACGGGTGCGTGATGAAGTTCGAGATTTTGCCGCTGGCCGGTTTGGTCAAGATCACCCCAACAAGATTGGGCGATCATCGCGGATATTTTTCGGAGGTGTTCAAGCAGGGCTGGTTCCGCGAAAATGTTGCTGACATAGCCTTTGTCCAGGAAAACGAGTCCCTTTCTGCGACTGTCGGAACGGTACGTGGCCTGCATTTCCAGCTCGATCCGTTTGCGCAGGGCAAGCTGGTACGCTGCATCGCCGGCAAGATTTTTGACGTCGCGGTCGATATCCGCGTCGGTTCGCCGACTTACGGCAAGTGGTATGGCACCGAGCTTTCCATGGAGAACGGCGAGCAGCTGTGGATCCCGACGGGTTTTGCCCATGGCTTCGCCACGCTCGTGCCGAATTGCATTATCTCCTACAAGGTGACGGCACCCTATAGCGCCGCGAGCGACCGCGGCCTGTTGTGGAACGACCCGGCAATTGGCATCGAGTGGCCGATGCTAATCGACAATGGGGTTCTATCGGACAAAGATAAGATGCAACCCAAGCTGGCGGACCTGCCGCCTTCTTTCAAATACTGACGTCGTCCATAGTGTTGATGACCGGAGACATCCCATGCGTATTCTCGTAACAGGTGGAGCGGGCTTTATTGGGTCGGCGCTTGTCAGGCATCTGGTGAAGAATGTCGGCGCTGAAGTGCTTAACGTCGACAAGCTTACCTATGCCGGCAATCTTGCTTCGCTCAAGGAGATCGAGGGCGCCACGAACTACCGCTTCCTGAAGGCCGATATCTGTGACCTTCCGAAAATTTCGGAGGCCATCAGCGACTTCCAGCCGGACCGGATCATGCATTTAGCGGCCGAAAGCCATGTCGATCGCTCGATTAGCGGTGCCGGTGACTTCGTGCAGACTAATGTCGTTGGCACGTTCTCGCTGCTGGAAGCCGCGCGCCACTACTGGAACGATCTGCCCGCAGCCCGTAAGGGGACGTTTCGCTTCCTGCACGTGTCGACCGATGAGGTTTATGGGTCGCTTGGCGACGACGGTTTGTTTGAGGAGGTTACGGCTTACGACCCGTCCTCGCCCTATTCGGCTTCGAAAGCGGCGAGCGACCATCTGGCGATCGCGTGGTACCGTACGTACGGCTTGCCTGTGATCGTGTCGAACTGCTCGAACAATTACGGGCCTTACCATTTCCCCGAGAAACTGATCCCCCTGATCATCCTCAACGCCATGGATGGCAAGCCGCTTCCGGTCTACGGCCAAGGTGTCAACATCCGCGACTGGCTCTATGTCGAAGACCACGCGCGGGCCCTCGACGTGATCGCGTCGCGAGGCCGTCTCGGTGAAAAATACAACGTCGGCGGTCGCAACGAGCGCCGCAATATCGACGTTGTGCGCCGCATCTGCGCGCTAATGGACGAGCTGCGTCCGCAGGCAAAGCCGTATACGGATCTGATCACTTACGTCTCCGATCGGCCCGGCCACGACGCGCGCTATGCCATCGATGCCACTAAGCTTGAGACGGAGCTCGGCTGGAAGGCACAGGAAAATTTTGACAGCGGCATCGAGCGGACGGTGCGCTGGTACCTGGAGAACGGATGGTGGTGGCAACCGCTGCGTCAGGGCGTCTATTCTGGAGAGCGTCTGGGCGTTCTAAAGAAGGGCTGAACAATGCGCATTGCCGTAACGGGAAAGCAGGGCCAGGTCGTATCTGCCCTTCTTGAGCGGGGCTCGGCCGCCGGTGTCGATATCGTCGCTGTCGGCCGTCCGGAATTGGATCTGATCGACCGGGCGTCGATCCGCGCGGCCCTTTCTGAGATCAAACCTGATGCGATCGTTTCCGCGGCCGCCTACACGGCGGTCGACAAGGCCGAAAGCGAAGAGGCACTGGCTTTTGTCATCAACGCTGAAGGACCGACTGCGATCGCCGAGGTAGCGAAGGAACTCGGTGTCCCGGTCGTACACCTGTCGACCGACTATGTATTTCCTGGAGACAAGCAGGGTGTTTATGTCGAGACGGACGCGACCGGTCCGGTCTCGGCCTATGGCCGCTCGAAGCTGGCGGGCGAGGTAGGCGTCGCTGCGGCCAATTCAAACCATGCCATTTTGCGTACTGCATGGGTCTATTCACCCTTTGGGGCCAACTTCGTAAAGACCATGCTGAGATTGGCAGAAACCCGCGATACGCTGAATGTGGTCGCCGATCAGCACGGCACGCCGACCAGCGCGCTTGATATCGCCGACGCGGTGATTGCCATAGCAAAGCGCCTTTCGGTCGATCCAGACCTGAAACTGCGGGGCGTCTTCCACCTGACCGGCAGCGGCGAGGCGACCTGGGCGGATTTCGCCGAGGCGATCTTTGCGGGTCTGGAGGCCAAGAGCGGTAAGGTTGTGTCTGTCGGCCGCATCGCCACGGCAGACTATCCGACACCGGCAAAACGCCCAGCCAACTCGAGGCTTTCGAACGACAAATTGAAACAGGCCTATGGAATCGTCCTGCCCGACTGGAAGAAATCCACAAAGGTCGTACTGGACCGTCTGCTCTGAAGATCGGCGCTTTCGAGCTCCCCACACATGGAAGGAAAAGCATGAAGGGTATTATTCTCGCTGGCGGTTCCGGCACGCGCCTTTATCCGATCACCCAGGCCGTCTCCAAGCAGCTCATGCCGGTCTACGACAAGCCGATGATCTATTATCCGTTGACCACGCTGATGCTGGCGGGGATCAAGGAGATCCTGATCATCACCACACCGCACGACAACGAGGCCTTCAAGCGACTGCTCGGCGACGGTAGCCAGTGGGGCATTTCCATCGAATATGCGGTGCAGCCGAGCCCGGACGGTCTGGCGCAGGCCTTCATAATCGGAGCCGATTTCGTCGGATCAAGCCCGTCGGCACTGATCCTCGGCGACAACATCTATTACGGCCACGGCCTGCCGCAGCTTCTGCATTCCGGCGCTTCCACGGCCAAGGGCGCGCGGGTCTTCGCCTATCACGTCAGCGATCCGGAGCGTTACGGTGTCGTGGAGTTCGACCACAGCATGACGGCTCTTTCGATCGAGGAGAAGCCGTCCAAGCCGAGGAGCAATTGGGCGGTCACCGGCCTCTATTTCTACGACGAGCAGGTCGTTGACATTGCCGCCAACCTGAAACCGTCGCCGCGCGGCGAGTTGGAGATCACCGACGTCAACCGTGTCTACCTCGAGCGCGGCCAATTGACGGTCGAGCTCATGGGTCGCGGTTACGCCTGGCTCGATACCGGCACGCCGGACAGCCTGCTGGAGGCTGCCGACTTCGTTGGAACGCTGGAAAAGCGCCAGGGCTTCAAGATCGCCTGCCCAGAAGAGGTCGCCTACCGCATGGGTCATATCAAGGAGGACCAGCTGCAGAAGCTCGCCGCCGAGCTCGGCAAAAGCGCCTATGGGCAGTATTTGATGAAGCTCGCAAAGACCAAGCACGATTCGGAATTCTGAAACACACCAGCCGCCGCTACTTTAAATTAGGAAGCGGTGAGCGGCCGGTGATCAGCGCGGCCGGCCGATGGCGCTGCAGATATTGCGATAGACGTCCTGCACCTGCTTCATGACGCGCGCCTCGGTAAAACCCTCGACAACGCGTTGCCGAGCTGTGGCACCGGCCACGACAATGCTTGCTTTGTCGAGCGCGAGAGCGCAAATCCGCTCCGCCAGTGCCGCTGCGTCGTCTACTGGAACCAACCATCCTTCACGGCCATCGCGGACAAAGTCGCGGCAGCCGGGTACGTTTGTCGTCAGAATCGGTCGGCCGCAAGCCGCGGCCTCCAGAATGGAGCGGGGCAGGCCTTCTCCGCCGCGCGTCGGCATGCAACAAAGATCATGCTCCGCCCACACCTGACGCACGTCGCTGGTCGATCCTCGCCATTCGATGCCCGAGAGGTCCGACCACTCGCGTAACGTCTGGACCGATAGGGATCGCGGATTCGAAGGGTCGGGTAGACCAAAGAGCGAGAGGCTGACATCGTGCCCCCGCTCGCGTGCCATCGACACAGCTTTCACGGCAACATCGGCGCCCTTCGACCAGACCATACGACCGACCATTGCCAACCTGAGGCCGTCGCCCCATGGCGATGGAAGCGGGCTATAATAGTCCGGATCCACGCCAGCGCCGCCCAGCACGGTCACGCCGGGATCTGCGGCGTCCAGTCCGAACGTATGCGGGTCGCTGACGTTCTCGAACAAAAAATGATTGTAGCCGCGACTGCGGATGACCCGGAACAGGCTGGTGAGAGCGACGCGCCCGACGGCGGCCTTGGCGCTTCGATCCGCAGCGATCAGTCCTCCGCCTGTGATTGCAAGGACCTTGCCCTTCACACCCGCCAGCGTGGCGGCAAGGCCGCCAGTCACCACGCAGCGCAGAGCGATGCAATGGATAAGGTCGATCTTCTCGCGCCGCAGTGTCTGCGCGATCTGCGCGATCGACGATCCGATCGACAGGAATCCAAGGTGCCCTCTTTCGATGTCGAGCGGCACGACCCGCCCGCCTAGATTTTCGATCACGTGCGCATGCTTGCCGACGCGCGTAACTACGACCACGTCGAGATCGAGTTCCTTCGCCGCACGCAGCATCGGCAGAAAGTGCGACACGAAGAACCAGTCTTCCGTTACTATGAATGCAATCCGCACTCGCGCTTGGGCCAGTTTCATCATCATCGCCCGATGCTTCGCCGCAACATCCGCACCGTGCTCTTCGGCAGTTTCGCATAGATGGCGTGCGCACATTTAAGAAGCGCAGGGTAACGCCGCCAGAGATCCGCCAAGGGCAGTGCGAACGGATTGTCCCTCGCCAAGGTTTCTCCGATCAGCTCGTTCAATTCCCGTCGCGACAGTTGTGCGCCCCCTCGGCTGAGGATTGGCTCGACATTCTCCATGCTGGCGGCGATCAATCCCTCTCGTTCAACGATGAGCGCAAACAGGCGCTCGAAGGCGTGGGCAGCTGTTCCGTCGAGTTGGCCACTCTCGCGAACGAACAGATCGTCAAAATCGATCTCGACGAGTTTCCTCAATGCGACGCGGCGGAACCAAAACATTGATCCCGCTGGAAACCGGCCATCCGTTAGCGGGAGGGCACTCTCGGCATCTCCGCTTTTCTGCCAAGCATAGGGATGATCTATCTCTTCGTTCTCACGAAATTGCGGGCGAATAACTGCATCGCGCTTTTCAGTGGGTTGCTCTATCCGCCGCAAGGTCTTCACTATGACCTCCTCGTTAATTGAGGTACGACCACCGAGCGGCAGGAGGTGTGCCCGCGGCGCGATCAGACCGATAGAGGGTTCCAACTCCAGCAACTTATGACCCGATAAGCGTCCGCTGCTTTCAACCTGTAGCAGCGAACCGATCAGGAACCGTCGCCAGCCATCGCCGTCTCCGCGATGCGGCGATCGTTTAGTATGCAATTTCAGACCGACATCGAACGACGGCAGAGGTTGCTTTAATGCCTTGAAAAACGGCAGAATATCGCGGCCCCGATTTTCAACCTCTAGTTCGGTCGCAAACCGCAGATAGGAACTCGTGGGGCGAGCAACTGGACGGGAGCCGACCGGGCGGGTAATCACCAGGTTAAATGGTTGTTGGATGACACCATCGAGGTCAACGAGAATGTCCTTCCAAATGTCAGGGTAATAGACGTGTGCGAAGATGGTGAAATCGGACTGGCGGATGTCGTTCATTTAGTGGGTTCCGCGCTGTAAAATACTAAAGGGCCTCCGCGCGTCCCATCGTCCATGGCGATTGAGACGGAAAATTTTATCCAACGATGCATTCCGATAAGGGTATTGTTTCTGAACTTCTTCAATATCCAAATTTGAAAAAACTTTCCTCACTACATGCTGGTCTGCAGTGCGCTCAAGGAACGCAAGCACCCCTAGCGTCGGTTGCCCAGTGCCATGGATTACACCTATCGCCGCTACGAACCCATTCGCCAATTGGCTCTTCACGCCCAGTCCATGGCATCATAATTTCCTATAAGGTTCCTCGGCTTCGCATGCAACGCGATTCAGCGCTTCATAGTCGAGCCCTCCTGAAGGTAGCGGGCTCGGGGAACTTTCCTGCTTCCTTCGCTGCGCGAATAGCCGCAGCCCGAGCATCGGAAGCGACCCCCTGGCCATCCCTTGAGTGTCCTGGTCAGTCTTTAGCGGAGGGACAGCCGCGACCGGAATGACAGAAGCGCACCCACTTGAAGAAGTCTTTCACGCAATTGTAACTCGGTTACCCTTCGTAATCGGATAACGGTTGTGGATTCCTATCCGCTCAGGAGCGGGTTAAACGTTCACAGAGAAAGTCCCTCCTTGCATACCGTTTCGACGAGAGTTTGGAGAGCCTTCGCGTGCTCGACCAACCAGCCGAGTTCCTCGTTGCTGATGGTGTATTTCGACGAATATCGCGCTTCCACATAGGCCCGCGAAAGCAACTCGAAGCAGCGTCGTGCAAACCGGCTGTCGCGCGGCCATGCGGCAATCAGTCGATTGTCGATCCCCTCGGCCTGAGAGCGAAGAACCTTCAGACGATGAGATTTGGGACTGTAGAGGGTCAGCGTGAGCAGGGCACAGTGATAAAGCCGTTCTGTTGCTTGATGCAGATTAAAGACGGCTTCTCTGAGACTCCCCCGCTCGAACAGGAATATGGCAGACGCATTGAAGGCATCCGCGCTTGTGAACCATTCCTCAAAGTATCTGGCTGCTTCGGACCGCTTTTCCTCTGCCGTCAGCGGCTTCGGCTGCGCCAGCGGATGGCCGGGCGTCTCATAGAGGGTAATGCCATCTCTGGCGATGTCGACGAAGAAGGGCCGGCCGCGTGAAAGCTGCTCGTTGACATCGGCCAGCGTATGGATGATCGGCACGACCGGCGTGTCGATGCGGTGGGCGATCTGCTCCGTCAACAGCCGCTCCTCGAGGCCGTCCCAGAGCTCCTGCTCCTCGGCAAAGGACTTGCTGTTGACGACGATCAACAAATCGTAATCGGAGCGATAGCCGCTCAAATGATCTTCTACCCAGTCGCCGCGGGCATAGGATCCATAGAGCAGCACCATCAGGATCTTGCCGGCATTGCGCCTGGCCGACAGCTTGCTGGCCTGGAAGCGTTCGACCTCGGCAAACAGGATCTGAAGGATGCGCGCCAGTTCGCGCCGCTTTCGGTCCGGCAGATGGTCGATATAGTCGGTCAGGGTCAAAGCCGCATCAAAGCCTTCGGTCAGAATCGCATCCATCCTAGCGGTTCCATGGTGATTGCGCATCTAAACGTTATACGGGAATGGCGTCAGAAATACAATCAAGGAAGTTCGGCGTCACGCGGCCGACCTCCTCTTTGGCTTGCCTCAAGCGGCTTTGCAATTCTGGCTGTCTGTGACCAAACAGCGGCGAAGCGTCGACTGCGGACAGTTCGGCTCAATTACAGGCTTGGTTGTCTGAGGGTTCGTCGCGGCCCCTTACAGCGCATCGCTGTTTAGCGCTTGCTCGTAGGCCAGAGTAGGGCCATTCTCAAGGTCGAACCTGGCAAACGCCAAGATGACAGGTCCTGCAACGCTCCGCAGCGACCGCAAAAGCGCCTGCGAGCTCGACTTGAACGCATTTGCCATGGTGCTTTTCTTGACTTGCCCACGCGGCAAGGAGGATGTGAATGTCTACCTGCCATGTCGAGCACCTATTGCAACCGGGTGACCAGGCCCCGAATTTTGTGCTGGACGCGATCTCGCGCCAAGGGAAGATCGCACTCAATGACTTTCGCGGTCGCAGCCCGCTGTTGGTCGGCCTTTATCGGGGTCTGCACTGTCCGTTCTGCCGTCGCCACATTGCGGCAATGGCCCAACTCAGGCCCGCCCTGCGGGAGAAGGGCATAGAATCCCTGGTAGTTGTAAGCACCCCGGTCGAACGGGCGCGGCTCTACTTCCGTTACCAACCGATACCCCATCTTCTTGCGGCATCCGACCCGGAACGCGCTTCGCATCGCGCCTTCGGCCTGCCCATCCTCGAGTTCACGTCCAATGAGACCGACTGGCCACACAAGGTTGGAATGGACGTGGTCATGGCAATGCGGGTCGATCGACCGGGAGAGTTGCCCGAACCGATGGCCCCGCCCTTAGCAGGTGATCTTCTCAACAAGAAGGACCAGTACGAGATCACAGAAGCCGATCGGCAGGTGAGCCTTACCGGACAAATGCAGCTTATCGGTCACTTTTTGCTCGACCGCCAAGGTGTTGTGCGCTGGACCTTCACGGAGGTCGAAGATGACGGGCGAAATGTGTGCCGGGCGCTCAACCCGGAAGAACTGCTGTTGGTCGCGTCCCAAGCCGCCGACAAAAAGTGAAGTAGCGGAGTCGCATTGATTTCGCGCGAGAGGTCCGCTGGCGTTACGCAAAAACGAGAATCGTTTGAGCATCATCACATGCCCGATGTCAGCGCCTGCACCGGAGGTATCATGCGGGACCGCTCGAATAGGCCGGAGCGATTACAGCGCTGGTAGGGATGACTGTTCCGCTAACGTTGAGGACGCTTGCCCCTAAAGGGCGCTACCCCTCTGAGAAATGTGCCAACGACGCGGTCGCACAACTTAATCAGCGCCACTACGGGGTTGTACTGTCTGCCCTGAGAAGATCATCGGCAGTGTCGAATGTGGGTCGATCCTCGCGATGATGTCTCCTGTACCTGAACTTTCATCCGGTGGCGATTTAAAGTCTCGCTCTTGTGTAAATGGGCCAAGGTTGCGATGCCTGCACGCCGTTGGCGTGGTAATATGGCCAGCTCCCTGCATCAAAAAGGGTGGGCAGAGGATGGAGAGGCGTCTCACCGCGATACTCTCGGCTGACGTGGTCGGCTATAGCCGCCTCATGGGGTTAGACGAGGCCGGCACGCTGGAGCGGCTGAAAGCCTGCCGCCGGGAGCTGATCGATTCCACGGTTGAGGAGTACCATGGCCGGATTATCAAGCTCATGGGCGATGGCGCACTCGTCGAATTCCCCAGCATCGTGGATGCCGTCCAATGCGCTGCTGTAATCCAGCGGAAAATGTCCGGTCGCGACCGTGATGTTTCCGACGATAAGCGCATTCGGTTTCGCATCGGTGTCAATCTTGGTGACATCATCGTGGAAGGCGACGACATCTATGGCGACGGCGTCAACATAGCCGCCCGTCTTCAGGGAATTGCAGAGCCTGGCGGAGTTTTCATATCCGGCACAGCGTTCGACCAGGTTGCGCATAAGGTCGATGTTGGCTTCGCGGCTCTCGGTGAGCAGCGGCTGAAGAATATAGCCGACCCAGTGCGCGTCTATCGCGTTCTGCTTGACCCTCCCAAGTCTGGCAAGGTCGTCTTGATTCCGCGGGCGAAGTCGCGAGTCATGATCCTGTCAGCGCTAGCAGCATTGCTGATCGCGAGCGCGGCGGCTTTCGGCGCCTGGCAATGGATTTTCCCGCAACGCCCATCCATCGCAGTGCTCCCCTTCGCAAACTTGAGCGACGACCAGTCCCAGGATTATTTCGTCGATGGTATCACGGACGATCTGATTACCGATCTCGCCACGCTTTCGAACCTTGACGTCATATCCCAGAATTCCGTGTTCGCATACAAGGGCAAACCCCATGTTCTGGAGGAGATACGACGTGACCTCGGCGTGCGCTTCGTCGTTGAGGGCAGCGTACAGCGGAGCGGCGAATTGATCCGTGTTAGCGCACAACTGATCGATACCTCGAATGGGGATCATCTGTGGGCTCATCGCTTTAACGGTGGGCCGGCGGAGGTGTTTGCGATGCAGGACGAGATGGGTCGCCAGATCGCCGATGCCCTCGGACTAAAACTGACACGAAGTGAAACCGAGCGTATCGCGCGTCCTCCGACAGCCAATCTCGAAGCCTATGATTATTATCTGCGTGCCGAGCAGGCGGCTCGTACCGGCCGTCGTTCCCGGATGCTTGAGGCATTGGCGCTCTTTGACAAGGCGGAAGCGCTGGACAGCAAGTTCGCAGAAGCATTCGCAGCCGACGCGCACGCAAGCTCCTTCATCTTTCGCATGACATATGACGATGTACTCCAGAGTGCGCTGGCGCGAAAGAGAGCATATGAGAAGGCAAGTCGTGCCCTTACGCTCGATCCTGGACTTCCCTCGCCTTATGCAGTCCTTGCCATCATGCAGGCGGTAGACCGACGCTACGAGCAGGCGATCACGTCGGCCACCAAGGCCGTGTCGCTCGGCCCCACCAATGCGGAAGCCCATATGGCGGTCGCATATGTCCAATTGGTCTGGGGCAATCACGCCGACGCCGCCGCGGCCGTCACGACGGCTCTGAGGTATGATCCGAACCCTTCCGCGATCGACCGATATACCGCCGGCATGGTTTTCTTTCTCCAGCGCGACTATCAAAGGGCGACAGACAGTTTCCAGCGCGCGCGCGACGAATCCGAGAACAACGGCGATTTTGTTACTCCTCTCGCCATGGCCTATGTCCGCGCCGGCCGCGTCGATGACGCCCATGCCACCGTGATCGCAGTAGGACGTCTTCGAGGCGGACGCGAGTGCCTGGCGGGATGGCGCCTCGCCAACGCCAATTTCCGCAGTGACGATTTGGCGTTTACCCTCGACGCGCTACGCGAGGCCGGCCTGCCAGAGTGGCCGTTCGGCTTCCGGGGGGACGAACAGGCTCGGCTGACAGGTGCCGAGATCGCGGCTACCGTCATGGGCAAGGTCCTGCGCGGAAAGACCGAACCCACCAAAAGCCTTGC
This sequence comes from Rhizobium sp. R711, assembly GCF_002211365.1. Taxonomy (GTDB): domain Bacteria; phylum Pseudomonadota; class Alphaproteobacteria; order Rhizobiales; family Rhizobiaceae; genus Rhizobium. The sequence continues at coordinate 25,085 of NZ_LOKZ01000007.1, forward strand.
GATCATGCAGGTCCATGTGGATGGCAAGGCCGCATTCCGCTCGCCAGTTCAGATGATGACCGAGACGGTTTCTGTTAAAGGCGACGTCCTGTGTGAGCAAAGCGAAAACGCATTTGGCCAGCCCGATTGCGGTCCGGTCTACAGGCTTGCGAAGCCAGCCGACGGAACCACCTACGCATACGTGAACTCTACCAAGGTCTTTTACTTTGCGGTCGCCGATTAGGATCCGTTTGCGATCAGTGATACTGATCCAGTTCAAGATCGGCGGCGACCTTCGGCCACTGGCCGTCGGCCCTTGCCACGGTATCCGCTGGGTGGGCGGCAAACTCTTCCGCATGCGCCTTGTCGTACATCAGATAAAGCTTGCCATCGACGATCTTGAACGCTTCAGGGTCAACGTTGACGGTGACAGATCCGTCGCTCACCTCGCCTGTGCAATAGCCGCCGTACTGGGGCGCGTACTTGAGCGGTTCGCTCATGAACATCTCGCGGTGGTGTGAATTGGCGAAATGCCAAGGCGTCCCAAGCCATTCGTAGGAAAATTTTTCCGAGCCTTTTATCGCTTTGCCTTCCGTGAAGTAGGCGACCGAGTCGTAACCCATGATCGCAACTCCCCCGAAATACCCCGTGTTCACAGAATCATCCGCCACCACCGGCGACGCGCCGACAGCCAATGCGGTGGCCAGACCGGCCGTCATCAAAACAATGCATCGTGTTCCGATTCGAGAGCGCATTTTCGCCTCCTTCATTCGTGGATTTCCATGCATTTCGTGTAGAATTCCTCACCCCGGAGCACACTGGTCGGAGGACACGCCACCCCATGCCGTTTGAATAGCCGGACGATATCGAAGCTGCCCTTCCAGATCGCCCTTGTGATCGGCGTGTAGCCATGAACCTCGACATGGCCGATATCGGCTCCCTTAGCCAAGAAGAACTCAGCAAGAGCGACGTGGTTCTCTTCGCCAGCAATCATGAGCGGAGTAACACCGGCTTTGTTGGATGCATCGTCGAGAATGGCTCCGTGATCGAGGAGCAGCTTGCTGATCGGAATGCTTCCTGAATACGCAGCTGCGTGAAGCGCAGTGAAGCCGCCAGCATTCCGGGCCATGACATCGGCGTGCTTGCTGATCAGCAACTCAACTATGGCGATCTGATTTGCGAGCGCGGCATTGATAAGTGGTGTTGCCTTGTCTCGTGCGCGGCTGTCGACATCGGCGCCCGCGGCGAGAGACCGCTCGACGGCCTGAGCGTTTCCCTCTGAGACGGCGTCGAACAAGGGATCGCCCGCGGCAGCTACTGTCGCTGATAAAAACAACGCTACCGATGCAAGCAGCCAGCGCATAGCATCACCTCGGAGTCTCAATCAACAATAGCACAGCAATCCGACTTGAGATAGCTAGCACTCACGCGCTTGCGCGCATGGCCGCTTGCAAGCTGCTGTCACGACGGATCGATCAACCAAGTGCTCCGAACAATCAGGAGCCGGGTGGAAATGCGCTTGGGAACCATTTCCTACGCGAGATCTTACTCGGCTTATCGTTCACCTTACGCTGTTCTTTGCGGACGATCGGTTCTCTTCGCGTAAGAAACACGGCAGTCATTGTCGCAGACGCGGACGAGAAGGAAGGCCGCGATGAGCCCAGCGGGGCGATATATTTGCTCCACGCCGGGGATCCGAGCGCGCATTATACGCTGGTTCGCATCAGTTCACATCGTAGCCGCCTGATCGAGAACTAACCCCTCTTGAACTCAGCGTCCTTCGCGGAGGGATCGTGCCTGAGGATCCGGTTAAACGCTCAGAGGGCAAGTCGCTCCTTGCATACCGTTTCGACGAGAGTCTGCAGAACCTTGACCCGCTCGACCAACCAGGCGAGCTCCTCATTGCTGATGGTGTATTTCGACGAATATCGCGCTTCGACGTAGGCCCGCGACAGCAATTCAAAGCAGCGTCGTGAAAACCGGCTGTCGCGCGGCCACGCATCTATCAGTCGATTGTCGATCCCCTCGGCCTGAGAGCGAAGTACCTTCAGACGATGAGATTTGGGACTGTAGAGGGTTAGCGTCAGCAGGGCGCAATGATAGAGCGCTTCGGTGGCTTGATGGAGCAAGAATGCCTGCTGCTTAGGAAACGTCCCTTGAACTGACGATTGTGCCGCCAAAAAGCCAGTTGCATTCCTTGACCACTCGGAGAAATACTCTTCTGCTTCGGACCGCTCGTCCTCCGCCGTCAATGGCTTCGGCTGGGCCAGCGGATGGCCGGGCTCCTCATAGAGGGGAATGCCATCCCTGGCGATGTCGACGAAGAAGGGCCGGCCGCGCGAAAGCTGCTCGTTGACATCGGCCAGCGTGTGGATGATCGGCACGACCGGCGTTTCGATGCGGTGGGCGATCTGCTCCTTTAGCAGCCGCTCCTCGATGCCTTCCCAGAGCTCCTGCTCCTCGGCAAACGACTTGCTGTTGACGACGATCAACAGATCGTAGTCGGAGCGATAGCCGCTCAAGTGATCCTCGACCCAGTCACCGCGGGCGTAGGATCCATAGAGCAGGACCATCAGAATCTTGCCGGCATGGCGCTTGGCCGACAGCTTGCTTGACTGGAAGCGTTCGGTCTCGGCAAACAGGATCTGAAGGATGTGCGCCAGTTCGCGCCGCTTCCTGTCCGGCAGATGGTCGATATGGTCGGTCAGGGTCAAAGCCGCGTCAAAGCCTTCGGTCAGAATCGCATCCATCCTAGCGGCTCCGTCATGATTGCGCATCTAAACGTTATACGGGAATGCGCTTGGAAACACAATCAAACTCCGGGCGTGGGCCATCGTCATGTAAGGGAACGCGGCCTGCGCCGCATAGAAAATCTTGCGAGGATCACGACACGGCGCGGCCAACTTGCGCTGGGCTCTTCGTTAGCTCTCGATCGAGAGGGAAAGTGTGATTGTCCGCCTGCAAAGCAAAGCGGAAGGGTACAAATCGACCTTCACCTCTCGGCTCCAATCAGCAATGAAATGGTCGGCGCCCGTCGCTGACGCCAGCTCCTATCGTTCGAACTCGCCGCCATCACGGCCGCGGTCGACTTCCCGCCGAAGCTCTTCCAACCTAGAGACACGCTCTTCGGCCGGGTCTGTTCGTTCGTCGCCGCTCTCCTTGGTGTGATCAGCTCGCATGAGCTCATCGGATTTTGATTTGTGGCCATGAAGCCGATGTTCGGGACGCGATGGGCCATGATGCTCGTCAGCATTACCGAGCCTCTTGCCTTTCCGGTCGGCCGATCGCTCAGCGGCCTCGATAGCAACCCGCAGGTCATCGTCAATGTCGGCGATCTCGCGAATATAGGTGTTCCCGGCGGCGCCAAGTTCCCCAGCGCGTGCGAGCTCGAGATTCAGGCTCGCCTGCAACGATGCTCTATCGGGGCTGGAACGATCTTCACCAGTCGCACCGAGCAGCTGGCGGTAATATTCGACTGCCATCATGACATCGCTCCCCGTTTCGACTGACACCAGCCCATGGCGCGCTACAGCTTCGGCCCGTTCTTGCTTGGCGTCGCTCACCTGTCGGATGCGGAGGTTTTCGCTCGTACGGCTGCCGGCCTGCTCGGCCTGTTCCATCATCTCACGGCGGGCCTCGACATGATCGCGCGCTGCCGAAGCAATCTCCTCGAACCGGTTCCGCCAAGCGTCCGGCGTGATCCGTTCCGCCTGAACCAAGGCAGCTTCGACACGCTTCTCATATGCCTCGAACTCGGATCGCGTCATCGTGCTCATGCTGTCGACCTTCGTAAGTTTTGACAATTCAACCAATGCAGCCCGCACCCCCGTGCCATTCGCGTTTCGAAGATCTCGCTCGGCCGGCATCTTCTTAAGGAGAAGTTCTGCGGTCTCCATCCGAGAGAGCTGCGCTTTGGCAAAATTCTTGCCGTCGGACTTGACTGCATTGCGGACAACCTCGAGCCACTGCGAGCGAACTTTCTTGATGTACTCCAGGCTTCTCAAAGTCCGCGGCGCCGTCGGCTCCTCCCGTCGTTTCCGATCATACCGTCGCCGGGCGTAATTCGACGTGCCGGCATGCTCGGTCCGACCCTTGCGGCTGATCGGCCGGACTTGATTGCGGCTGTAAGCCGGCGCGCTTGCCTGGTCTCGACGATCAGTCATCTCCATCCGAATGCCGCGGGCTCGGGCCTCTTTTGCCAGGCCCTCGCGCCAGCGTCGAAACGATGCGATCGACGTCTCGATCCGGTCGCCGTTCTCCGCTCGCGCCGCGACAATTGCGTGGACATGCACATGCGGGCGTTTGCCACCGTCCTGTTCGCCCTTCGGATCCGCGATCGGATCATGAAGGGAAAAAACATACCGGTGTTCGCCAAACTCGGCTGCGAGAAAAGCGCGCGCCGCCGCCCTAAATGCATCAACGTCGGTGCCTGCGCGCGCCGACATGACGAGATGCATGAGGTCGCGCGATTTGCGGCTGTGGAGCTCGCCGCGCCATTGCTGTTGCACGAGATCGCCGGCCTGCTTGGCGTCGGCAATTTTTTGACCGCGATCGTTTTCGACACCTCCGTCGAGCCTCGCCACCAGGCTGCGCAGACGGCTCGTGCCATATTCGACGCCATTGCCGCAACCCGTGAAGCGAAACTCCGCGTCACCGACATCATCTCCCTTCGTTCTCATACGTGCCTGGACGATCTCGCTGGCCCTGGCATCGGCTGTCAGCCGCTCGCCAGCCTTCGAGCGCAAGACAACAACTCCTTCGATGCGGTAGGTTCCATCGCGCCCCTCGATCCCAAACGCAAAGGATCGATCGCCGACAGCGGATCTGACGATGTCCCGTGCCCATTCATGCATTGGCTGCCCTTCCTTGGGACCACCGGCAATGTCGACGCAGAAAAGTCCGATATCGCGGCTTTCAGTGCGATTGCCCATCAGATGTGCCCAGTCGTTGCAGAGCGCGGCAATTGCATCGCGTCCTTGCAGCTCCTGCCCCGACTGGTTTTCCATCGGAACCGCGCCATTGCGGGAGATATACCCTGCCATTGCGCCAAGCCGGCCACCACCGCCAAACGATGCCATCTTCACGACGGCTGGTTGGCTTCCACGCGCAAGCCCGGCAAAACGCGTCGCCATCGGTCGGCTCGACGACGACGAATTCAGCGTCAGATGTCGACGGGAGCTTCGCTTCAAACGTTTCGCGGATTTCGGGCTCGATCCACCAGCTGGCACTGTACTTCCGGGACGGCGACGTTCCTCCTCATCGTCCCTTGTTGTCCTTCCCGTCAGCCGCTCGTGCAGCAAGGCAGCCCTTCGGCGCTCCCATTCCTCTGTAAAAGCACCGAGAAAGATTTCCATTAGGCAGGCCCTCCAACCCGACGCCCGGTTCTCCTCTTGAGCCGATTCAGTTCCAAGGCCAGACCGGCGGCGACGGGCAGGAGGCCACTTAGAAGTTCGCTGACCTCGCCGGGGTCGAACTGCCGGTAGGCGAGCCGCGCAAGACTATTCAGGTTCATACCGATTATTCGCATGTCGCGGTGAAGGAACTCGAAGATCGCCCGATCTTCCGCCGTCAAGAACGGTTCGACCCCGGCGCCTTCGAGCGTCAGCGAGCGGATGAACGCCGACACGGTCAATTCCGCTTGCTCCGCAGCATTGTGAACGGCAGCCAGTTCCGACGCGGTGAAACGAGCGTGCACGACATGCGCCTTCCGCTCGTTCTGAGCCGTCTTGATCGGTGCTATCTGCCTTGTTCGGGCCACGTCACCTGCCTCATTTCATTGATCGCCGCAGGCGCCATCGACGGCTTGTCCGTCGATCGTCAGCAATTTTGTATCACAAAATTGCGTATCCTGCCAAACCAATATAGTCCATTTCAATCCACCGATGCAAGCCATCCTCGGGGACCGGTTCCTATGAGAAACTCGCAGGATGAAGATGTTGACGTGAGCCACGTTAGTGTCGTGTGTTCATGGCGTAGCCCGGATTCCCATGGAAACACAGAAGCAATACGATGCCATTACAAATACATATGGCCAACGGACGTTTTTCAGTTTGGTAGATGGGCATGCTATCACCAATCGGCGAGTCGACATGTAGTGGCCGTGCATCCATCTGAAAAGCACTCAGATAAAAGAGCTGGACGAGAAAAGAAAAGAAACTAATATAGTTCGGCATGAATGGCGTATTCTGAGGCAACAATCGTTGGAGAGAGCTTTCATGACGCGGACTTATGCAGTGGTAAGCAACAAGGGCGGCGCCGGGAAGACGACGATGGCGACGCTCATTGCCGGCGAATATGCGCTGGCCAAACAGAGCATCCTGATGATCGACGCCGACAGCCGGCAAAATCTCGCCGGCTGGTGGAAGCTATGTCACAAGAAGGGCAACGTGCCAGCCAATATCGAGGTGACAATTGCCGCCAACCAGCGGGCTATCGAGGACGTCCTTCGAACCTATGCACAGGCGTTCGATATCGTCATTATCGATGCGCCCGGTGTCGACAGTGCCTTGCAGACCACCATCATCCGCTCCTCGAACATCGTCCTGTCGCCGGTCCAGCCCGGAATCAAGGAGATCGAGGCGGCCGGCCAGACGATTGCAGAGGTCAACGACGTCAACGATCAACTGGGTCTGGTCGTCCTTCATATGAATGTGCGAACCCGTATTACACTGACGGGTCGAAGCCTCGAGGCCTATCGCTACATAAGGCCATTTGTGGCGGGGCTGATTGAAGCCAACTACCAGACGATGCTGCTCGACACCGAACTCTATGAGCGAAACGTCTACCGGGAAATCCAAAATGGCCTCGGAACACTGCAAATGCAGGAACCGACAGAGCCGGTCCGCAAGGCGCGTCTGGAAGTCAAGGCGCTGGTGGACGAGATCGAGCTTCGGCGGACAAGGGCTTTGGCGGAGGTTACGTCATGAGCAAGAACACGCTTGATTTCTCACTTGCTCCGAGACGCAAGCAGCCAGAACAGGGCGACATGCTGAAAGACATGTCTCCTGGCGATAGTTCGAACGCCGCGGCCGACGACCCTCCTCGATCGGCAGAAGCAAAGGCCCTGTTGCCGCGGCTTCCCGAAGAAGAAAGACTGCGCAATTCGGCCAAGCGCGCGGCCGAGCAGCAGGAAACGAGACGAAGGCTCAAGAACCTGAAGCGCGTGAAAGAGCGGAACATCAGGTTCTACGTCAACGTGCCGCTTGAACAGGACGTCAAGGCAAGGCTTTTGCGCGCCTCCCATGAAAACGACATCCGCATGACGATTATCATGCAGGCGGCGATCGACACCTATTTGCAGGACAATGGATATTGAGCCAGGGCCTGCGCCTGACCCGTCGAAGCGTGCGGCAAGGATCAGTCGCTTTAGAAGGGCGGCTTGGGATCGATGCGGCCGTCGAGCTCGGCCCAGATGACTTCGCGCTCGGCGATCATCAGCGCGAGTTCGGCTTCGATTGCCCGACGTTCCTCAAGTGTCCTTGCGTTTCTGGCCTCGGCGCGCAGTTCCTCGATGTGCTGTTCGATGGTCATGATCGTCGTCTCCTTGAGAGATGTGAGAGATGACTTCGGTGAGCTGGGCGGTAAAAGGCGGGTCAAGGCTCGTAGTTACGACCGGCGGAGCCGGCGCGCGGAGGACCCGATTTTGTCGGAGCGTAGTGAAGCGAAGCGGAGGGAAAATTGGAGGGGCCGCGATGGCCTTGAGCTGGCTTTTGCCGTCTGGCACGATTGGCCGATCTGAGCAGACAGGTTTTGCTCTCGTGTGGCACGAACCCTTTCCAGTACGGCTGGCACAAGGGCGGCGTGACTGATGCGCGCGTTTCTGCTCGATGGCGAAACAGTCTCCGACGAAGCTCAAGACTTCGGCAGGCGGCTCGCGCTTGCATATCGCAATCGCTCGCGCCCGATATGCCTGTGCGCCAATCCGGGGATCCCGATGTACATTGCAATGATCAGCGATCAGCCGACCATCAAACGGATGCCTCTTACGGGTGGCGAGCATCATTCGGCTTGCCCGTCTTATGAGCCACCTTATGAACTGTCGGGGCTTGGTGCGCTAATGGGGCACGCGATCAAACTGGATGGTGATGGCAGGGCAGCCCTCAGACTGAATTTTTCCTTGTCGAAGAGGGGCTCTGGTGCATCTACGCCGGCCGGGACGGAGACCTTGGAGAGTGTCCGAAACGACAGCAGAAAGCTCTCGCTTCGCGGGCTTCTGCATTTTTTCTGGCATGAAGGTGGTCTGACCGAGTGGACGGCGCGCTGGGCGGGGAAGCGTCATTGGCGGCAGGTCCACAGCCACCTTGTCGAGGCAGCGAGGACGATGTCGGTCCGGGGCGAGAGCCTCGCAGAACGGGTCTTTTTGCCCGAGCCATTTCGAGCCGACGACAAGACCGCGATCGAAAAGCGGCGCGCCCTTGCCCTGGCGCCGCTTTTCGAAGACAAGCCGGGGGCAAAGCCGCTGATGATCCTGGTCGGCGAGATCAAGGAACTGGCGCCGGTCAGGACCGGACAGCAGGTCGTGATCAAGCACATGCCGGGCTTCCGGCTCTATCTCGAGGAGGCGACGTGGCGGCGTCTGCAGCGACGTTTCGAAACCGAGCTGATGCTGTGGCAGAGCGCCGACGATGCTCACCTGATCGTCATCGCGACGATCGGCGGCAATTCATCCGGTATCGTCATGGCCCACGAACTCGCCTTGATGACGGTAACGGAACAGTGGCTGCCTGTGGAAAGCATTTATGAACAGCGGTTGCTGGGGGTCCTGACGCGCAAGCGCGAGAAGACGGTCAAGGGGCTACGCTTCGACCTTCCGCGGGCGCGGCCTTATGCGACGGCAATCTTGCCGGAGCGACCTCAGCCATTAGCGCTTTACATCGTTCCGCCAGGCGCCGATTCTCACTTCGAGGCCGGGCTCAAGGAGATGGTGGAGGCGAGACCGGATCTTGCCGCATGGATCTGGCATGTCGGCACGGACGAGATGCCAGATATCGCCGACTAGAGGCATTTCCGCAAAAAGCGATTGATCGACACTGCCGCAGGACGCCGCGCCGACGTCAAGCATGCTGGTGCGGTTGTCCGTAGTGCCAATACAAGGCCAATGTTCGCCGCGTTGCCAAGGCGACAGGCAGGAGCCTGATTTGCAAACGTGGTGGTGAGCACGGGGCAGGAAGGCTGCGGTCGAGGCACCGCCCGCCTTGATTGCGGCAGCCGCTGTTGCCGGTGACGAAGCGTCACTCGTGCGCTGCAGGGCGCAATGCATCGATCGGCTCGACGATCATCGTAGCGGGCCGCGAAGATGCCGAGCGTGCAGGCGGCCAGGTCCTTAAGGGAAGCGGAACGCGTGAGAGCAGAAAACCCCGCCTGTGGAGCGGGGTTTTCCGTGTTTGCTTACCGGCGGGAGTTGCGCGACCAGATCAGCTGGAGACCTTCCTGCCCCTGAACTTCGGCCAGAGTGGCATAGATCGGAGCAGGAAAGCTCGGGTCGTCGAGTTTGACGGAGATATAATCGCGCTCGCTTTCGCGGGCCTGCTTCTGCCACCCGGCGCCGAATTCGACGTTGCCTGCCAGAACTCGGAAGTCGGGAGCGTCTTCTGACGAGCGTTCGACGCGGACGATCTTGGCATTGACGTTGAGGTTCAGGGTCTTGATGGTACCGGAGAAACCGTTTTCGGATGCGATGAAAGAGCCGATCGTTGCCATTGTCTTGTTCCTTTCGTTGCTCGGGGCCGCGCCCATCGCGGCCTCGATGGCTGTCGACAGGACCGAAAACGATCGGACCGCACCCTTGGGGACGTAACGAAGTGGAGGACGGCCAGGGCCGAGGCTTTCTTGCCTCCGCGAGGAATGGCCGCGACGCGGACAGGGGAAGAAAACGAGCCGGCCGTTGCGGCAAGACGATCGAGACGAGCGCGCGAGGCGGTTTTCGGTCAGACATGCCCAATCGAGACCGCGGGGGCGGGCCATATGCATGCGAGGACAAGGATATGGCTCCAAACGGCACGCCGCACATCCGACCGGCTCGACGCAAGCACTGACGCTACGCCGCCCAGACAATTGACCATGCCCGTCCGATCAAATTGCGTGGGTACGCTTCCGGCCGATGCGGCCTTCAGCTGCAAAAGATTGCCGCGGTAAAGCAGCCGCGCGATTGCGCGCTCGATGGAAGGGCCGAGTTTCGGTTCAAGCAAAAGGCCGGGGAGCTTCCGTTTCTATGTATGCCTACCCGAGCTGATCCACTGACACATCGAGAGCGTTCGCCAGTGCCTCCCTGCCATTGTCGGGCATCAAGGCGAGGCCCGACACAATTGCCTCCTGCCATGATTTCCCGCGATCCCATGCCTCCTGGTAGGCGTCGTCAATCAGATCGGCCTGTCGCGTCTTCAAGAGTGCCTGGAAGAGCAACGAGGCTTGCAGGAGGTCCTTGTCGCGCTTTGCGCGCCCCATCGTGTCTGGGGCCCGCCTCGAAGCCACAATGAGCTTGTGAACCGCATACCGTTCCGGCGCCGGGATGTTGACGGTTACGCCCTCGCGATGAAGCAGGACGGCCCGGACAGGCTCGTAGATCAGAAAATCGAGGAACCGCAGGTTTTCCGCCGACGCGCCGCCGAGGGCGGGCATGGGCGAGGGCTTGCCCGTGTATCCGTCTGAGCCCCTGTTGCTCGTCAGGAATTCCACGCGGTAGCCCTTCTTGTCCTGAAAGGCGACGACCTTGGCCTGGTCTGCTTGGTGCGGGACCGCTCGGAAGGATGGCTCGACTGCTTTGATAATATCCAGGATAGGCGGCAAGCTGTCTCCGACCTCGGCGGAAATTGCGAAATCCTGCGCGTAATCCGCGTCGCCAGTCTGCATTGCCGCGGCGGGCAACCGGACCCCAAGAAGGCCGCTATAGCAGCTGAAAGCAACCGACCCGATGAGGACGGCCCGCAGGCGGAACAATCCCGCGTCCGCAAGGGCTTTCGTGACGTCGCCCGCGAAAGGATCGGGGCCGGCAAGCCCCGCGCTACGGCGCAGAACACCGACCATGCGCCGACGCTCGCGGATGTCATCCTTGATGTCCTTGTGGGCGTTCACCCGCGCCGTGATCGCGGGATCGTCGTGCGGGCCAACATAGCTTCGCTTGTCCTTGCCCTCGGGGGTCGGGCGATCGAAATACCAGTAATCGCGCCCCTTGACCGGAACAGTTACAAAACGGCCATCAAGGGGAAAGTCGCTTTTGAATTGGGCATCGAAAGATCGCTGAGCGAGTTCCGCGAGCATCGTTCGGTACACGAGGTCGATCTGTTTCATTTGTTGCGCCCCCGTCGAGAATGCCGCGGCCTCGGCCGCCAGTTCAGTCATTTGCTTTCGTAAGCCGCTTCTCTGCAGACGATCCTTTGCGGTTATCTTCGAGCGCTGACCTGTGGCAAGTCCTCGTTATAAGTTTTCTGCAAAAACATTATAACGGTTCTGTTCTTTGTCAACCGCTTCAGCAGGATGAGAAACCCGGAAAATCGAGACGAAAGTGCATGACCTTTTTTGTCAGATCGCAGACCGCAAAGGGGAGCTATCGGATTCGGCCTATATTGCGTGAGGTCGGGCGGCCTGGTTGTCGATAGCAACGCTCGCCCACCGATTGGGCCGAGTTATAATGTTCTTACAAAAACAATTATAGTAACGACCCAAGGTTCTCGGTGGCTGATGTGGGCGCTACCGTCATTCATCAGCGGCCCGTCTCCGCACCAGCACCGCGCTTGGTCATACTTCACTCCGATATTCGTCGTCTGAGCCTCTCAGCGGGCCCCGCGACGCTCGACGACACGCGTCGAAGGAGCGTTCGAGCAAGAGAGCGGATCATTCAGCCGACGTCGTCTGCGCATCGTGTCTTAATGTTCGCCCGATGCAGGATCAGAATGCGACCGGGGTCGATCGCCGCAGCGACGATAATGGCTATCATCTGTCATTCCAGGCCAACCTCTTCTGGATCCGGAATAGTCTTGGCAAGAATATCCTGAATACTGATCCTCTGGTTCATCGGCATGTCCGCAGCAGTCAGGGACGCCGCGATGACAGATTTCAACTTGCGTGCGGTGAAAACCAGTCTTTCCTTCGCATGGAGAGCAGCATCGACGTTTTCTGATCGTCCCGTCTGGGCCGCTCGCCGGGTGTCAGGAGAGCCCTCGATGGCATTATCGTCGACCACCTCTTGCGGACTGCTTTCAATCGTTCCAGGTCTCGGAGACGGTCCATTGTCCGCGTAGTCGGGCAATGTTGCAGGCACCGGCAAGGCAAGAGCCATTTCGACGTCTGGAACGGGTAGCGTGTTCTGGCGGGACGTAAGAGCGGCGGACCTGAACGGCTCGATGGCATGGTAGCGAAGCTTGCTGGCGAGGATCGGCCGTTGACCTTCGACCAACAGGATTGCCTTGTCGTCCCGCATTTGCCGGACTTCCTGCGGCATCATCAGGTCGCGTTCACGGATCTGCTCGACTTTCGTGCGTCGAGCCCGACCGAAAAACTCAAGGGTCCTTGTTTCTGACTGATAGCGGATCGTTCGCTTTCCAAGCGCGCGTGAAGCGTATTCTGCCGTGACCTGATCGTTGGCGCCGAGGATGAGCTGGAGCCCGCAATTGCCGAGCAGCGAATGCCTGGAGGTCTCTCCATAGATTTCGTCGATGCTCTTCAGGTCCTGAACGACGAAGGCCATCTTGACGTTGTAACCGGCGACATAGGGGAGCTTGTTGAGGACCTCGTCCATTTTCTTCAGTTGCCGGAACTCGTCGAGGAGAAAGTAGACGGGGAGGGCGTCAGGGTTGTGCTCGCGCGTCAGCAAGTCCATCACCTGCTGCACGAAGAGGGTAAGCAACGGCCGAAGCACCGTCATGTCAGTGATGTTCGGAGCGAGATAGATCGTCACCGGACGCCGTTGCAGCGAGGAAATGGCCATGTCGGTCACCGCCGTTGCCGCAAGCACGCGTTCGTTGCGGAATGGACCCAGGGCTTTTTGAATATCGAGAAGTGCGGAGCGGGCGGCGCGTTCGTTCAAGGCGATGAATGCGTTGAAGCTCTCGATGGTGAAGCGGGAGAGATCGACTTCGTTTTCCTTGATCAGCTTCATCATGGATTGAAGGTCGACGCCGGCATTGAAGAATGAATTGACCTCGCCAAGATTGCGGCGGTTGCGGTAGTGCCGGCTCTCGAGCACATAGCTGATCACGCCTGCAATGACCTGCTGGGCCAGTCCCTGCCAGACGGCGTTCTCAGAGCCAGTGGCCTCTGGAATGAGGATCGCGGCCATGTTTTGAATGTCGATCGTCCGGCTGCCTCGATCGCCACGCACGAAGTCGAGGGGATTCCAGCGATGCGTTTTCTGCGAGCCCGGAGAAAACAGGAAGACCTGGTGTCCGTTCGCCAGCCGATAGCCCGCTGTGAGTTCGAAGATCTCGCCTTTCAGATCGGTGACGATCATCGAGCCTGGAAACATCAGCGCATTGGGAATGACATAGCCGACGCCTTTGCCTGAGCGCGTTGGTCCAACGATGAGATGATGGCGATCGTCCTGTCGTCGAAGGATACGAGTGCCGAAACGCCCGAATATGTGACCTTGCTTGCCGAACCAGCCGCCGCGCCGCAATGCGGCCATGTCGGCAAAAGCGGCGTCGCCAAGCGGACTTTTGTGTCGCCTGAGACCGAAGGCGGCCGCCAAGGCAACTGCTGCGATCGCGGGAAGGGCCGCTGACAGCGCCACCAGCCGCAGCGATCGGTTGCCAAAATAGGCCGCAAACTGCTGCAGTGGTGCCAGCGGATTGGTGGTGGTCATCAGGTGCAGGACCCGCCCGTCCTTGAAGACGATTTGCAGGATCAGGCCATAGGCGAGCATCCACACCGCGACCGCGATGATCACGCAAAAGAACAGGTAGACGGCGAGGTATCGGCGGCTCATGGCTTATGCCGCGCGTAATAGATTTCGGAAACGCCTCTCAGTCCCCCGTCACGGCGCAGCTGGATGACGATCGGGATGACCATGCGGATGTAGGCCATGAGGTCGCCTTTCGAATAGCCGGATGACATGCCGGTCTGCATCATCATCATCGCGAGCTGCTCATAGGCGCCGATCGGCGTGTCTGCATGGACAGTCGACATGCTGCCGGGATGACCGGTGTTGATTGCGCGCAGGAAGGCGAATGCCTCAGCGCCACGAATTTCGCCAACGAACAGCCGGTCAGGGCGCATGCGCAGCGATGCTTCCAGCAGCGTCTCGACGGTCACATGCGCCGTGCCCTGGTTTCCCCGCGACGCCAACAGATGCACGGTGTTGCGATGTGGGGGAAAGAGTTCCCGGGTGTCCTCGAGCGTCAGGATGCGCTCGCGCTCGTCGATGCTTTTCAGGCAAGCATTCAGGAATGTGGTCTTGCCCGTCGACGTGCCGCCGCTGATGAGGATCGAGACGCGCTCGCGGATGGCCATTTCGATGAATTCCTGCACCTGTCCGGCCTTGAGAAGGGCATTGAGGCTTGTTTCGGTCTCCGACAGACCCTCGACGGTCACCGACACTTTGTCGAATCCACCGTAATCGCGATACTGTGCGAGGGTGAGGTCGTTGACGACCTGCTTTCGAATGGAGATCGATCCGCCGTCGGGCGCTGCTGGCGGCAAAACGATCTGGATCCGCTCGCCGGTTGGAAGTGCTGCACTCAGCAGCGGATTGGCAGGGCTGATGAACTGGTTGCTTGCTGCAGCGACCCGCTCACCGATATGCTCGATGTCCCTGGCGGTCAGCTCGGCGATGGCGTGAAACTCCATGGCGGAGGCGCCCAGGCGTTCAACGAAGACCTCACCCGGTCGGTTCACAGAAATCTCGATGACGCTGGGATCCGCAAGCAGACCGGCAAGTGGCGCAAGCGCGCGCCGCAGAAAGTAATGGGCGTCCCTACCGGGTGCGACCTTGATCGAGGCCTCGCGCATTCCTGATCTCCTTCAGTGCTTCCTCGACCGGATCCGGATAGATAGCGGAGAAGTCGAGATCCTGGCGGACATAAACGAAGATCCGCTCGCCTTGGCTCACGTTGATTGTCGGGGGAATGCGGAGGTTTTCCGACAGCGCCTGATTGGCCATGTCGGAAAAGGTTTTTGCGATCGTCTCGCGAGCAAGTTCGCCAGCTCGACCGGCGTTGGTTTCGCTGTTGCCGCCGCCAGAACCATACTGGTTGCTGCCATAGCCGATCAGATAGGACGAGCTTGCTCCAACGACTGAAAGCAGGATGGCCGAGCCGAACCGCTCGCGCCATTTGGTATCGACGATGCCGGCAAGACCGGAGCGGCCAAGGCTATCGGCGCCGATGCTATCGAGCCGGACCGAGACGCCGTCGTCGCGCAGCAGCCGGGTCCAGATGACGAAGATCCGCTTCTGCCCGCGCGTCACGTCAGATTGGTATTCGCCGATCAACCGCGTGCCGGTTGGGATGAGCAGGCGGCGACCATCAAAGGAATAGACGTCCTTAGAGGTAATAGCACGGATCTGCCCCGGCAAATCACTGTTGATGGCGGTCTCGAGAATGCCCGGGATCAGCGTGCCTTCGGGTATCATCGCATCGATCCGGTCAATCTTTCGCGCTTTTGCCGACCGGTCACCGATCGCGGACGCTGTCGCCAGGAATTTGCTGTTGCGGTCCTCGCCTGCAACGGTCGGCCCGCTACCGGTGCTGCCGACGGCACCCGTATCACCTTTCGTCCTGGCCGAATCGACGACGATCTGCTTCGAGCGATATCGGTCGGGAAACGCCTCCGGTTCAGGGCGAGGGGTTACGGCCGGTTCGGCGATTTCCGGTGGAGGGGGAACATTGAATTCGGTCGTGTCCGGCGGCGCTTCCGGCTGGTCGGGAGGAGGCTCCGGGACCTGGATAATCTTGTCTGCGGGCTTTGGTTCAGGCGTCTTTTCCTCGCGCAGGAACGATGGCGGACTATAGGTCGTCGTCGCAAACTCCTCATCGCCTTGCAGGACATCCGGGGTCGTTTTGTGAGGTGCAAAGACGACGATATAGGCAAGAGCGCCGCCGGCAAGCAGCAAGGCAGCCCCGCCAAGCAGCTGCTTTTTGCGCACACGCCTGTCGCCCACTTCCGTTTCGTCGGCCGCAAGCAT
Organism: Rhizobium sp. R711; assembly: GCF_002211365.1. Lineage (GTDB taxonomy): Bacteria > Pseudomonadota > Alphaproteobacteria > Rhizobiales > Rhizobiaceae > Rhizobium. The sequence goes on from NZ_LOKZ01000007.1 coordinate 41,178, forward strand.
GGCTTCGAGCTCGGGTGAGCGCTGCATCAATTGCCACTCCTATTGCGGGTTGTCGCCTTTTCATCGAAAGCGGGAGCAAAAGGCGCCGGATCCGGCTGACCGAAATCCGGTTTTCTCAAATTGAAGATGCAGGTCCACTGATTGCCGTCGCGCAGCGTGTACTGCGTGGATGTTCCGTCAACCACGATATAATCGCCTTCACGACGGAAGTTTAAGAGTGTCTCGGTGAAGTCGCTGTTGACGGCAAAGACGGCCGGCACCTTCTGGCCAAACTTGAAAAAGGTCTTCCTGCCGTCATCGAAGATCATCAGCGGTTTCAGGGCCTGATCGCCGGAGAAGGAATAGTCGATGTTGACGTTGGCCTTGTCGATGCCGGAGATGTTCGGGTAGCTCGCCCGGGCTTCGGCTTGCCTCCTGAGTGAGGCGTTCAAATTCTTGTCGGGGTAGACGAAACGGATGCCGAAGACCTTTTTGTTGTCCTCGGGGGCATAATCGTTGAGCTCCAGGTAGTAGATCCGTTTGGTCGTCACGACGTTCATGTTGGTGACGACATTCTTCGCCTTCGGCTTCACGAACAGGATGTTTGCCTTGTCGGTCGGGACGATGTCCCAGCTGTCGGTGTCGCCGACAGCGATCGTCTCGAACCTCTCGTCCTCGTCAAAGATGATCATCGTCGAAATGCCGTAGGTGGCAAATACCCGCACGACGTCGTCCGGTTGATAGACCACGCTCGTCACCCGCGGATCGAGCCGGCCCGCCAAAGGCGTTCTCGCAGCATGCGATGATGCCGGCAAGACCGAAGCGACGATCGCCGCCAGCAGAATGCGCCCTCTCACCGGTTTGTCTCCGTCACCGTCTCCTGATCGCGTCGATAATCATAGACCTGAAATCCCAGCGGATTTTCGAAGCGCCACTCGTTGGTCGCGGGCGTATCGGTATAGCGATAGCGGACAACTGCAATCCAATGGCGCGTGATTTGATCCGTATCGGAGACCTCGCTTGTTGCAAAACGGACGATGCCGGTTGAACTGTTTGGGAATGTCACGGAGGCGATCTCGGTCATCACCCGCTTGGCCTTTCCGTAAAGCTTTACGGGATTGTGAACGTTGGCCGCGCTATAGAGCTCCTGTAGCTCGCGGGCCGCATTGCCAGTGGAAAGCAGGGCTGCAATTTTAAAGTTCTGCTCGATCGCATAAGGGTCGTATCCCTCCCGCGACCGGATATAGCGAACGATATTGGCCTGCGTGACGGCCTGTTGGTCGGTGAGACTGGCCGGCCGGGTCAGGCCACTCTTCACCTCGAGATAGCCGGTGTTCTTGTCGACCTCGACAATATATGGCTCGAAACTCTTGAGTGGCACGAGCATCGCCAAGGCGATCAGGCTGAGGAGCGTGATGCCGGCAAAAACCGTCGTCACGAACCACGCGAGCGTCCGGGACCGCTTGGCCTTCTTGACGATTTCCTGCTCCCAGGCGTCACCGCTCTGGTAATAGCTGCTAAGCTCGAGTTCCTTCGTGTCAGCCATCGATCATCTCTTCCCTTCGTGGTTGTCAGCTGGGCAGGCTCTGGCGGGAAATCTTCGTTTGCATGGCCGAGCGCGTGGCGGAGGCATCGTCCTTGGCCTGACTGTTGGCGCCGCTGAAGCGGTTCGAGAGCCATTTACCACCACGATAGGCAGCAACGCCGGCGCGTGCACCGCCCTTGGCAGCGGCCAACGGATATTGGACCCCAAGCCGGCGCGCGATTCCAGCGGCTGCGTTTCCGACGCCGACGGCAATCCCGCCTGCAATCCCCTGTCCGATCGACTGGATGTAGAGCATCACGAACCCGCCCGCGATGCACAGAAGCAGGAAGCTTGCGATGTCGGCAAGCGTCAGGGTCCGCGACCCGCTTGCCGCATCGATCTTGCTGAGCTCAGGGTTGACAGCTGCAATCAGGAAAGCGGCGACGACGTAGACGAACAGCGGAATGAGCGCATAGGTCAGCACCTGATTGAACCAGCCCATGCCGTAGCCGCGCGTGCGATCGAACAGCATGCAGGCAATGAAGACCGGCGCGGTGCCGATCAGTACCCAGAGCATCACCTTTGCAAGGATGAGGACGGCAAGCGCGACTGCGATGAAGATGCCGGCCCCGACGAGGATCAGGATGCCGACCATGCTCGGAAGGATCGAAAAGTAGCCGGACTGCTCAGCAAAGGCCGAGGCGGCCTCGTTGGCCCGCATCCATATCTGCGACAAACCGTTCGTCGGCTCGGTGATCCCCGTTCCAGAGGCAGCCAGGATCGCACGGCCGACATCTTCGGGCGTATCGTTCAGCCATTGATAGAACAGAGTGTTGAAGTTGGCCCAGGAGCTGACCAATGCCAGAATGATCATCATTTTGACGATCCGAGCAAGAATATCGCCGAGCGAAAGCCGGGACGTGCCCATGACAAGCTGCAGGCCGTACCAGGCGAGGTAGACCATGAACATCAGCCGCAGGAGCGGCATCAGTTCGTTGCCGACCACCGTGTAAGCCTGCTTTGAAAAGCTCGAACCGGAATCTTCGATGCGCTGGAGGAGATCGCCAAGAAAATCCTGCATGGCTTCGATCCTTATTGCTCGTCGGGGAGAGTGACGCCGATTGCTGCAAAGGCTGCGGCCGGGTCATTGACGGGTCGCATGACGGCGCAATCCTGCCTCGTGTCGCTAGCAAATGACGTAAGGCTCAACGGCCGTTTGCACGGCGCCGTCTTCTCCTTGACGGTGCCGCATCCTGTGAGCAAAGCGGTGGCAAGGGCGGCAATGCCAAGCATTTTTTCGATCAACATCCTAGTTGCCGTAGGTCAGCGTCTTGCGGGTGTTGGAAATATCGGTGAGGCGGCGTTGGTTTTCGGCCTGCAGCGACGAAACCGCTCCGTTCATCACCCCGATCATTTCGTTCAGGGTCAGTCCAGACTGCACCTGCAATTGGCTGTTCTGATCGATCGAACCCTTGATATCCTCGGCAGTGCCGATCCGGGCACCGGCTTCTTCGAAGGCGCTGCGGCGCGTTTGTGCTGCCTTTTGCGAACCGTTCGTCAGCGCCTGGACCCCGAGCACGGTGTTGACCAGCTGCTCATAGGACCTGTCGCCCGAAAAGCTGCTGTTGTCCTTGCCTGACAGGCTTTTTACCAGCTGCAGGCCATTGATGAACAAGGCCGCTGTCCTGGCGACGTCGCCGCTCATTGTTCCGAAATTGGGCGCACCCTCCTTGAGCATGGTCTCAAACGAGGGGAGCTGCGAGACGCTGAAGCCTTTTCCGATCGCCAGGTTGTTCAAGGGGGCTGTGGTGCTGGCACGCTCTCCGGTGACGGCCTTCAGCGTGTCCTCGACCGTCGAAAGGATGTGCTTGTTGGTGTCGAGGATCCTCTCCGTCGTTTCGGCGGTCTTTTTGGCGACCTGATAGTTGGTCTTGTCGATGACCGGCACGTCGGCGAGAACAGCCGAGTGCATGCAAAGCAGGATGGACATCGTAAGGACGTCGGTTCTCATTTTCTTCTTCTCCATCATTGCGGTTGCAGCATGAGCTGCATCTGGTTGATATCGGGGCGTTTTTCGATGCAGGCCTGGTCGGTGGCGCTCCAGACCAGATTTTGCCTCGGGTCGCAGAGTTCAGGTGTGTCGGGTGCAGCCTGGCGATCTGGCTTGCTGTTCGTCGTCCTGGAGGAGCCGGAAAGATTGGCCGACGACATGGCATTGCGCGCGTTCAAAAGATCGGCCATAGCAGCGCCAAGCTTGATGAGATTGTTCATCATGTCGAGATTGGCGTTGCGGGCCGTCGAATTGTGATCCCAGCTGTCCTTCAGGGTTCCGGTCTGCGACGCGGAGAGTTGCTGGTACCAGTTTGCGACGTTGCCAAGGCTGGCAGACGTCGAAGCGTTGATCGCCATTGCGTTCAGGGTCGAGCTGCGCATGCCAGTAAAGGCTGTTTGCCTACCCCCGAAATTATAGGGAATGCCCGACTTGTCTGATCCACCAAAGGCCGGCAGCCAGTCCCTGGTAATCGCGGCGACATAGCCTTGGGTTTCCTTGAAGGGAGGGATGCCGCCATACTTGCTGACAGTGCCGGCCCCTGAATTATAGGCGGCAAGGGCGAGGTTCACGTCACCGCCGAAACTGGATAGCTGTAGCTTGTAATAGCGCGCGCCCCCCCGCAGGTTCTCCTCGATATTGTTTTCGTCGACACCAAGCTCAGCGGCCGTGTCCGGCATCAGCTGGGCAAGCCCGGTCGCTCCGGCAGGGGACTTGGCGCATGGATTGAAGCGGCTCTCCTGATAGACGAGGGCGAGGAACTGGTTCTCGTCGACGCCATATTCGCGCGCGACGCGACGCACGAGACCGGAGATTTCGGGATTGCCTTGCGCGGCGCCGATCGGGTCATTGCGCCGGCCTGGCCGGTACATCGAACAGGTAACCGAGGTGTTGATCGCATAACGATCGTGATCGGTGTCCTCGAGGGCGGCGGTCGTCTTTTGGCGCTCGGCACGCGGATCAAGATTGCTCTTGTCGAAGGTTGGAACCTCTGCGCCTGCGAACTCCGCACTCAGGCCGATGGCTAAGGCGGTGAGGACGAGGATGGCGGTGCATGGCGGCCTTTGCGCTGCGTTGCTCGTCACCGGCCTTCCTCCCAACCGCAGAACCTTGCCAGCCAGCCGGAGGGATCATCGCCGTACTGTTTGCGAAGCAGGGCGCATTCCTCGATGGTTTCCTTGCGTGCGGAGAGCACCTTGATCAGATCCGGCATCGAAGCGAGATCGAGCCTGGCAATGACGCTGTCATGACCGTGCTTGATCAGGAAGGATCGCTTTTCCGGCGGCGTGTTGCGGATGAAGGCGAATTCCTTGGCGGTGAGCCCGAAACGATGGATGTAGCTCTCCTCGTCGGCGCGCGGATTGGGAAAGTGGATCGTCGTGGCAGACTGCTCGATCAGCGTATGGGCAGCCGGCGAGCGGACGATATCTGCAGCGGACTGGGTGGCGAAACCGACAATGCCGTTCAGCTTGCGGATGGTCTTCATCTTGTCGACGATGAAGTCGCTGAAGGTCTGGTCCTTCAAAAGGCGCCAGCCCTCGTCCATGAAGATCATGACCGGGTTGCCGTCGAGGAGCTCGTCCAGCCGATGGAAGATGTACATCAGCGCCGGGGTGCGCAGATCGTCGTTGTCCAGGATATTGGTCATGTCGAAGCCGAAGACGCGCCGTTCGCAAAAGGAGAGGACGTCGTGCGGTGCGTTGAAGAGCCAGGCCTTCTCGCCCTCTGTCCAGGGGCGCAGCCGTGCATGGAGGTCGTTTGGTCCGGCGCGTGAGCGTCCGGTGAGGAGCCCGGCAAGATTGGTCAGCGTCCGCTCGACCGCAGGCTCGCCCATGAGCCGAATGATCGCGCGTTCAAGCGTATCCTCTTCTTCCTGATCGAATGTGGCGTCCTTGTCCGTGCTAAGCATTGCCTTGAGCAGGCGGAGCAGAAATTCCCGGTTCTCACCGGTGTTTTGGATCTGCATGGGATTGAAACCGGTCGGGATCCCCGGGGTGAGGATCTCGTATGAACCGTTCATTGCCCGCAGGAAGATTTCGCCACCCCGATCCTTGTCGAAGAAGACGGCACGCGGCGAAGGTTTCACCCTGAAAGCCTGCGCCAGCAGAAAGGCAAGAGCGACGGTCTTGCCGGATCCGGTTGGACCGGTCACCAGAAAATGGCCGATATCACGCTGGTGGAAGTTGAACCAGTAGGGTGTCTGGCTGGATGTTTCCAGAATGGTGACCGGCCTTTCCCAATGCATTCCGTCGCTTTGGCCAGCGGCAAAATTGTGCATCGACGAGAGGCCGGAGAAATTGGCGCTCGAAAGCATCGCCCGCCTTGCGATATAGGCGTGATTGCCCGGCAGTTGCGCCCAGAACGCTGCCTCAAGGTTCAGGTCCTCGCGCAGCCAGTTGATGTTCATGTCGGTGAGGCAGGCGCCGAGATCTGCAACCGCCTTGTTGACGCCATCGAGGTCGCGCGACAGGCAAAGCAGCGAAAGATGATGGAAGCCGAAGACGGCCTCTTGGTTGAGGAGGCTGTTCAGCGCGAAATCGATATCGTTTTCGACATCGCTGCCGGCTTCGTCTGACGCGCCGATCTGCCGCTTGAGCCTCGAAATCCGTTCCTGAGCAATCGGTTTGTCGGCGAGCGTAAAGGACTGGGTGAGAATGAACTCGTGATTGACCTGCAGGAGGCCATCCAGCATTCCGGGACCCGTGAACGGCGGATATTCCTTGATCGACAACATCGCTGCGAAGCGGTCTTCTTCCTTGACCGGCCCCTGCGACTGCATGGTGCGGCGTGCAAAATGAAGTCGCGATGTCCCGACGAACTTGGCAAGGCTCATGCGCGCAAGACGCATCTTTCGCGGTACGCCGCAGGTCAGGATGGTGTTCAAGAACGCGGCGGGCTCCGAGTAGGGCTCGTTGTTGACGCCTGAAATACCAAGGACCGTCGCGCCGTACTTGCTAAGATCGCGCACGATATTGCCGACAAGCTCTTCAAGCTCGCCGATGGCCTCGACAAGTTGATCGCCTTCGGGATTGCGGCTGAAGGCTTGCCCGAGGAGACGTCTGACCCGATCACCGGCCGCCAGCGCGCCGCGCATGCCGGAGCGCAATACCGTCAGGTAAAGCTCATTTTTGAACATGCGCTTGCGGCCAAGGGAATTCATGTAGCGGCGGTCAAGCTCGGCGCAGAACGGATCGTCGAATTCACCGGCAATGACGGTATCGACCTGCCGGCGGATCACCGTCGACCAAAGGGAAAAGCGGCTGGAGCCGAGCGCCCGGATCAACGTATTCTGCACCACCGCGCGCATGTTGATCTCGGCTTGGTCCTCGGTCTGAAAGAACAGTCCATCGAGTTTGATCACGCTCATCAGGGCGCCGCTCTCGAGCTTGATGACGGTGTCGGCGACGTGACGCAGGTAAGGAATGTGTCTGGCCATCGGCCGTTCGCGATGGTGGACGGATCCGAAGCCGAGTTCTTCACGGATGACGCGGAGCATGGTCATGGCCCATAGGAGTTTGCGCCCCAGAACGGCTTGTTCGGCGTACGGGGCGTCAACCGCGTGGAGACCTGCAAGACATCGAGGACACGCGCGTCAAAGCTGCAAAGTGAAAAAAGAGCGGCGTAGGCGCACGGCGCGGTGACGAGCGCCCACAGCTCGTTGGTTATCAGCCAGGCGATGATCGTGAGCCCGATGACGATGACGACTGCCATATAGGGTACGCCCCAAAGCGTCGGCGAACGCGTGAGGCCGATCACCAATGGGGTCAGGTGGGGTTCTTCCTCGTCCGGCGCGGCCATGGCTTTAGTTTCCGACCGTCGATATCAATTGGTCGACGATGGCGGGCGCACCGAAAACCAGCCCGATGCCCAAAACGACCGCGCCTGCCGTGAACCAGCTGAGGCGACCAGCGAAGGCAAGAAACCCGAGACCGATGACCGCAATAATGGCGACGAGGCGTCCGAACGGCCCGGTGATGAAATCGACGACCGCCTGTACGACCGTCTGCAGGGGAGCAAAGGCCTGATTGGTCGCCTGCGCCATGGCAAGGTCGGCTGCGGCAAACTGCATCAGGCCAAGAGCGCCAAGAACGGCAACGCTGCAGACCCATCTCCTTTGACGATGTGACAGTTCTATCTTCATGGTCCTCTCCTTTCGGTTCAAAACTGCATGACGCCACCGATGAACTTCGGTGTTGGCGCCTCCGGGACCTCGCCCGTCAGCGTCTTGTCGATCACGGTCGACCGATTGCGGCTGCTGACTGTTGGTTTCGCAGGAAAGTCGAGCCCAAGCTGCCGGTTGATCACCGAGGCGACGTAACGGACGGTCTCGGGATAGGCTGGCATGCCGCCGCTGTCGTAAATTGCCTGTTCGCCGGCGTTATAGGCCGCAGCCGCGATGATCGGGCTTTTGAATTCGTCGAGAAGCGCCCGCAGATAGCGCATGCCGCCGTCGATATTGTCGGCTGGATCACAGACATCAGTGACGTCGAAGCGCCTTGCGGTCTGAGGCATCAGCTGCATTGGCCCGCGCGCACCCTTGGGGCTGTTGCGGAGCCGGTCGAAGCGGCTTTCGGTCCAGACGATCGCCAGTGCGAAGTCCAGGTCCACACCATAACGGCGAGCGGTTGCTGCGACCAATGTCTGGATGTCCTCAACCGACAAGGGCGAGGCACCACATGCCGGTGTCAAAACCGAGGCGAGGTCGGCACCAGGACGAACTGCTTTGGTTTGGGATTTCGCCGATCGCGAGAGATCTGCCACCTTCAAGCCGTCTTTTCCAGACGGAGCAGGTAAAGAACTGAAATAGTCCATATTTTGACGCCCATCGTTGGATGTTCCCGCAGCGGCAACGTTCCCCTGGCGGCTGATGTCGGCATTGAAATGTTCCAGTTCCTGCTTCATGGAACGTGGTGAAAATGCGTATAAGCCGACGCCGTATAATGAATGATTTCCAATGTCTTGTGATTTTGCTGCGAATGAATGCAGGCACGAAAGCGTCGCAATCAATGCCATCCGGTTCTTGCTGGTCATCGGACACCTATGCCTTCTTTATGGGGGTAAACGACATCAGAAATCGCTTGCTGTCAACCACAAAAACAAACTAATATAGTTCGTAGTTGAAGGCGGTATCTTCCGCCAGTGAGCGTCAAGGGGTGTGAGGATGAAGCAAACTCGTATCGTTCATAGGCTGTTGGTCAAGATCGTCCCGCTGCTCGCAGGGATACACGGCCATGCGTCTGGCGCCTTTGCCGCTGGGGCGGCCGAGCCGGCCTATATCAAGTCTCTCGTCGCGCCGGGAAAAACCGTGCTGGTCGTCGAATATTATGACGGCAGCAAGACGGTCGTTTCGCGCAAGGGATACGCCTCGGCGACCGGGTTTCGCGCCATTTCGCCGACCGAAATCAGCATCGATGGCAAGACCGCCCTGCATCTTTACGGCGTGGAGCCTTGCCAGGGCGAGATGGTCAATAGGTGGGAAGGTTTTGCCGGTCCCTGCCAGGACTTTGCCCAGCAGCAACTGAAAACCCTCCTCAAATACCCCAAGGTCATCCTTTGCCGGGCCTTTCTGTCTGAGGAGAATGCGCCAAGGCAGGATGTAACCTGCTTCGGCTACTATTATTTCCCGGGGTCGCTCGACAGCATCAGCAATTTCGAGGAGCAATTGGTGGCTGTGGGTGCACTTCGTCTGGCAACGAAGCCTGATGGATCGCTGATGCGTCCGGACCTCGCGGACGAAGAAAAGATCGGTCGCCACGGGTATGGCATGTGGGCTGATCCGAGGACAAAGCGATGAGATGGGACGGGTGCTTGGCATTTTCGATCATGCTCTGGGCCGGAAGCGCCGCAGCCGCTGAAACCCGCGAAATGTCAGCGCATTGCGACCAGAGACGGGTCGCCGACGATATCCGGCTTGAGGGCAAACGGCTCGACCGTGTTTATGCTGTCCAATGCGGCCTGCATGATTGCTCGCAGGATCAGCTTCGCCCGCCCAGGTCATCTGCGGCCATATCAGGAATTGACGGCAGAGCATCTGCCGTCGATGGCCGGACCCTTCGGTTTCCAAAAGCGGGGATCGACGTCAAGCTTTTTGGTATCGACGCTTGCGCATTGCCGCAGTGGTCTTTTGAGGCCGATCCGAAGGCGGAAACGGGCGATCGACTGAAGCCCGTGCCGTGCGGCGCACTGGCCCGGGCCTGGCTGAAGAGGACGATTAAGGACCATTCGGTCAGGTGTCTTGTAAAAAGGGCAAGCCGGCCAGTTTTCGGGCGCTGTCTGGTTGACGGTCGTGATCTGGCTCTGGAGCTATTGAGGGTCGGTCTTGCGAAGGTCGCCGACGGTCATTCAGGCAGTGTATACCAATCGGCCGAAAAGCACGCCATGGACGCCCGATATGGAATCTGGGGCACGTATGTTCTCGACATGAACGAGTGGCGGACAAGTGCTGTGGACCGCACACTGCGCCGGCATCCCATTGCCGACTACAATCTGCTGGTCGGCCGGCGCCTGGAAATTTCGCCACCCTTTGCCGACGCCAGAGGCCTGCCGAGGCGTACCGACCGCTGACCACCCACGGAGACCAGGGAGTATGAAGCTTATTCTTGCCGTCGTATCTGTGCTATCCGTCTCCGTCCCTGCGCGCCTGGCTGCGGCTGACGAATGGGGGTGCGAGGTCCTGCTTTGCGCTGCCTCGTCGAACCCGTCATGGCACAGCGTGCCCGAATGCCATGCGCCGATGGGTCGCCTGATCTCGGCGATGAAAGCCCCAGGTTTTTCCTGGCCGACCTGCCCGGAAGGTGGTGCTGGTAAACCAGGCTACGAGCCCTTTTCCAATTGTCCCCCAGGGTGGTCTGCAACGGAAGGCGGCGTCGGGGGCGCTGGCACTCGCGCTGAACTGTCGCGTTGCATGCGAGTGGTGAACGACTGCAGGGGCGGTGAGTGGGCGTCTCGTGGCATTGCCGATCATGATCGAACCGAGGTCAGGCGCGATGGCACCTCCCGCGTCTACCACGACAACCGCAGCTGTGCCTACACCGAGTACATGGCGCGCCCACGTCGCGAACAGCCCTACTACTTCGATATCGGTGATGAGACGGGTGACAAACAGTCGCGGATCTATTTCGACTTAAGGCGCTGAACGGTGCCTCGATCACCCGTATCCGTTTCGCGACGGGCGGGCGCGTCAGAATTGCGGAATTCCGGAAGTTTCCAAATTGGGAACTTTGGGCTTGTTTCCAGGTTGGGAACGCGCTAGGTAGGGGGTGACAATGAACGTCATCGCTAAATCCGCCTTGGTCAAGTTTTGGAGTAGCTTGCCCAAAGGGGCACCCAGAGCAACTGCTGAAGCTGCGATGAGGGAATGGTATGCCACCGCATCTAAGGCGAGTTGGGCCAATCACAGCGAGTTGAGGAACACCTTCAACTCGGCTGATATCGTCGGTGGCAACAAGGTAATTTTCGATGTTGGCGGCAACAAGTACCGTATAGTGGGGTTGGTCGCGTTTCGCTCAAAGCGGATTTACGTCCTTTTTGTGGGAACGCACGCCCAATATGATGCGATCGACGTGAATAAACTCTGAGGTGAAAGGAGATCGAGATGTTGAATTTGAAATCGCTTCGTACGCTTCAGAGCGAAAACGAATACGATGCAGCGTTGAAGGCGGTCCGGCGGTATTTCGAAATCGAACCCGACGAGGGGTCCGATGAAGCTGCTCATTTCGACGCGCTCGTCCTTCTGATCGAACAGTATGAAGCCAGGCATTACCCAATCCCGACTGCTAGTCCGGTCGAGGTGATCAGGTCGGTGATGATTGCGAACAAATACAGCCGCGCCGACCTTGTGGCTGTCATTGGCTCCAAGGCGCGAGCGGCCGATCTTCTGAACGGAAAGCGAGAGATCAACCTGGACCAGATTAGGAAGCTTAGCAAAGCTTGGAATATTCCTGCCGGCGCACTGATTGGCGAAGCTGCTGGTTAGGGTGAGCTGATGCGTTCGTCTCTTAACCGCTTCGCGGCACTGAGTTGCCGCCGGCCCCTGCGATCCGGCTCGACGGGTCTGTCACCTGGTCTGGTCTCTTGTCTTGCTTAAGGTGACCAGGGCCGATTATGCAAAGCTACGATAGCATCGTCAGAAGCGCGAGATAGTCGCGGTTTATCAGGCCAGCTCCGGCACACGACGTCAATTTTCAAGACCGCTTTGAAAACGCCGGCTTTGCGCCCTTATCTTCGCCAGCGCCTGTTCATCGAGAGCGATCTGGCCCGCAAGGACGTGCGCGAGAAGGTGAAGTAGTTTCTCGACGGCAAGAGTGGCTGTCGGCGCTTCCCAGTCGACGAGGTCATTTCTTGTCGCAACTTCGCTTGCAAGCACCTCGTTTCGTTCCAACTGTGTGGAGTTGCCGTCGGTGACGCCTCCGTTCATTTCGATCACCATTGATAGAGAACGTTCGTGTGCCCTGATCCGTCTCAACAGTTCAGCTCTCACATCGTTACCCTTTCTTCCAGTTCACCTCATCAAGATACACAGGCCCGAAAAAGGCTCGTCGAGCGCGGTTGTGTTCGGAAAGCGCATAGCCAATCGCCGGATGAGTGCTATAAACCAAGCCATCGATTTGAGCGGACATGCATGACGGCAAGGACTGACAGCTACATCACCGAGACAGGACTCGAGCCAACCGCCGACCCGAAGGTGGATCGACCTGTCTATCGCCGCCCCGGGTTCGACGGGATTGCGTCCACGCAGGCGATGGATGAAACGATCGCTGAGGCGTTGAGCAGGTTTCGAAAACAGAAAGACTTGTCGCGGGCCGAGCTCGCCATGCTTATCGGTTCGATCGAGGCGGTCTACGGACGTTATGAGCGGGCCGTGACAAAGCTTCACGCCACGCAGGTGCTACACCTTTGCGAAGTCCTCGGCATTTTTCCAGATGATCTGCTCTTCGATGCGGCTCCCCATCTTTGGGGTCAGACGAGGGAAGAGGCCCTGGAGCGCCGGCGCATCACCAAGATGATCCAGGCTCTTCCGCCCGAGACCTTGCGGACGGTCGCGACGATCCTGGATTCGATATTTACGCTTCAGAACGCGGGTTCCTAGGCGTCCTTTGTCGAGCGAGCTGTAATGACAAGCGGTCGGGCTGCCGGTGGTTGCGTCCGGCAGCAACGGCTGCGCGTTAGTAGCCACGGTCATGCCATTTCAGATATGCGCAGCTTAGAGCTCACTTGAAAACGTTGCCAGCAGCGAAATGAACTTCGGCCGCATCTTTTTCGGGACCGCGAGAAAGGCGTCCACCAGCCGCTGGCCCTCATCGGTGGCGACGAACTCTTCCCGGACGGCCGCCTTCCGGTCCAATTCACAATTGCCAAGTGTCGAGCGGGGCCCCAGGCTTTCGAAGAAATAGGTGATCGGCGTCTCGAGAACATGGGCGATCTCGTAAAGGGTCGACGAGCTTACCCGGTTTGCGCCTCGCTCGTACTTCTGGATCTGCTGAAACGACACGCCGACAGCAGCGCCAAGCGCCGTTTGAGACAACCTGAGTTGCTGCCGGCGCTTCTTGATGCGCTTGCCGACTTCTATATCGGCAATGTTCTGGGCGTTTGTTTCACGGGTGGCATCGGTAGGGGTCGATGCGACATCAGCCAATGGTTTCTGCAACATAAAAGCGCTCCCGCTGGCCAGACAAGCTGGCAACCAGAAGCCGGGGAGGTGAAAAACCGTCAAGCTGGCGGCCCCGTGGTCTTTAGCGCGAACGCCTCTTGCATACGCCACAGGCTCCCCGACGAATTGGTCGCGAAGAATACGCTCTAACAATGAGCAATAAGCTTGAATGGGGTTTCCACGCCCCAAGGCGATTGCATCGCCTGAGTTGTAGTCTATCAACAGGATTCACGTTTGCAAAGAACTTTAGGAGCGTGTCCTAACATTAGCGCATGTATTGGCCGACCGATCTGTCGGGTCGTCAGGGTTCGTCTGAACGCATCGTCCGTTTCGTCTCCTCGACAATCATGCGCAGCAGATAGCGAACGAAATGCAGGTCGTCGTTCGGGGGATACCGAAGACAGATCTCGTCGATGATTCTCAGCAGTTGCGCAGTCTCCTCATGAACGGTCGCGATCGCGAAGCGTCGGGCGTCGCCGTCATCCAGCAGGGATTTCCTGCGACGGACCACCGCGCGGCACCAACGCTACGCAGCGGTCGGGGGACGCTGCGCAGTGGCACTGCCGTCACGCCCCCAAACCAACAGGGATTGCCTGATACCGTGTGTTTGCTGATGCTGCGAAAGAAGGTCCGGCGGTATGCTTGAGGAGACGATCTCAACCCGGTCACCATTGCCGAGCGCAACGGTACTCAGACGTTTTACGGGATATCCGCGCCGCTGCATCATGTCGACAAGAGGCGTGTAGGTGACGAAGACAATTTCGCTGGCGTTAAGGTGCACAAGGCATTCGAGGACGCCCGTCATCAAGAGGTCAGCGGCAGAATGACCGCCTGCCGAGGGCGCATCGAGTGCCGTTGCGCAGCGGCTCCACTCGAATATGAGGGACCCCGAGGGCAGCAGTCTGGCCGACAAATGGCGGCTCAGGCTTCTCGCGAAATGCGGGCGTGTCGTTGGAAGCAACCTTGAATATCCAATAATTCTGTCGCCGTGAACGAGAACGGCATGAATGGCATCGGCCCTGTCATATTGATCCCGTTCGCGGCCATCTTGTCTGCGAAGCTCTTCCCAACCCAGTTGCTCCACGAACCTTCGGTGCCGGAAAAGCCAGACGCGCTCCATCAGCTCCGGGTCGTCTGCCTCACGAATAATTCTCAACATTGCAAAGCCTCCGCGTGCACCTGATGAGGATGCAACCGCGGATAATCAAAATCTATTCGTAAAATGTCGTATTTTTCAGCGCAGCAAGCCTCTGCGAAACGCTTCCGCCATGAGTTCGGCGCGGTTGGCGGCGCCAAGCTTGCGCTGAAGGTTACGGATGTGGGCCTGGATCGTGCGGGGAGACCGACCGGACATGGCCCCGATTTCGCGATCGGTCTTGCCTGAGGCGCACCATGTCAGGCATTCGCTCTCGGTTTTCGTGACTGCGAGATCTTCCAGTGGTCGGACAGGCAACGCGGCAAGGGCGAGCAGACGACGGTGTGCGTGCGTCGCGACGAACTCCAACAGCGTGACCTCTTGAGGCGTGAGTTTCGGGCGCCTGCCTGCAACCGAAAAGACGCCAGCCATGCCGTGCTGCGAGTGAAGTGGGATGGTTACCCCGTCGACGAGACCAAAATCGCTCGCTTCGTCCATGATCCGCCTCGACTTCGAGGACAGGTTCTGCAACTTCAGCGATTTCGACCAAACCATCGGGCGTCCGGACAGCCGAACAAAACGCACGACCGGGTCGGCGTGGAAATAGTTGAGTTTCAGATAGCGTTCAAACCAGGGGCTCGGCCAGTTCTCCCCAATGAAGTAGGAGTCGAGCCTCTCATGGGCGAGCGGCAGGAATGCGGCCGCAAAGTGCTCCACGCCAAGCTGGCGCGTTGCTCCCTCAACGGCAGCCATCAACTGGCCTCTATCGACCGTTCCATCGGAAGCATCCAGGAAATCCGTCAGAATTGTTATCGGGAACAGGCTCATCGAATTCGCTCGCACATTGATCTCAGATCAACAGCTGCTCTGGCCAACTTGTTAACGTGAGGCGGTTGCAACATCCATGATGCTACTGATGCTTGTACACCTCAACGGGCAGGACGTAAATCTCACCGTGTTTGCGGCGCGCGCTGGCCGGCTGTCGCACGAGCGTTCCAGCGATCGTCAAAAACCTGCAGGAGACACAGGTGGTCGCCTTTTTGAGATCGGCTCGGCCGACATCCGCGTGAGGACAACCCCGCGCTAGCCCTGGCGGCGCGAGGCATGGCGCAATCTCGTCGGGCCTCTTTGCCCTACACCAGCCAACAAGCCTTGCAGGGCGGAGTTATCGGGCCGTAAGGATGATCTCATCCGGCGCTTAAAGCCGGTTACCGGATCACTGGCTCACCATGATAGCGGCGCTTTGAGGGTTTCGACACGCCGAATCCGACTTCCATCATAAGACGCGGTGTATGCTTTGCGAGCGTTCCCATATGGAATCCGAAGGGGTCCTCGACAAAGCCCGTGCCCGCCTTTCCGGTCATCGTGACGGCATTCTGCTCGCCATAAAAGCCCAGCACCTCCTCGGCTGAATGTCCGACGAGCAATGTCAATTGGTGCTTCAGCCGCCGGCGGTTGTGACTGCCTTTGACATAGACGTGGGGGCCGGCATCCGCATCGACGTCTGACAGGTAGAAGAAGAACTTCAGCATGCGCCAGTCATCGAGATCGAAATGAAACTTGAACGAGGCGCGGCTGAGGTCGGCTTCCGAAGCCGACTTGGTCGGAAAGCTCCACCAGGTTCGCGTGGTAATCAGTTTCGCCTCGCCGCCGAGATAATGTCTTGCAATGTCGATGAGCAGCGGGTCCTGCTGGACGGCGACTGCTGCCTTGCATTGCAGCACCCGCTCGAAATGGTGGCCGCTCAACAAGGTGCGTCCGAAGCGGCGTTCCGCTTCCGCGTGGTCCTCGGCCAGAAACTCAAGGCCGCGCTCGAAATTGCCAAAACACGGGGTTTCGCGCGCAAATGTCGCGATTTCCTGCTGGATCTCCGGGGGTAGATCGAGGCCGGAAAAGATGCCTGTCCGTCTCAATTCCGCAGCGACGTCCTGTGCCTTGATATCGCCAAATATTGACGCCGACTTTGTCGACGGCGGAACCGACCGCGCCGTCAGCCAATGTGCCCGGCGAAATGGTATCGTGCGGGCCAGAACGAACATCGGCAACCAGGCGGGGTTTTCCCGCAAATCCGTCAGGTAGGTCGGCACGCGCGCTGCCATGCGGCGCAGAGGCCCCCCTGTGCGGGCAATTGCTTCGAGGTCTTTGGGTCTGGAATTCGGCGTATCAAGCATTTGATATCCTTATGCATTCGTGGTTGTCCACGGCCTTTTTTATCCCCGCGCCCCACGTTAAGGGTAAGCAGTTCTGGTCTATAATGCAACGCAGCATCCCTATGTTTGCAATGCGGCGAATTGAGTTTGAGTTGTCATCGCTGGCCACCGCAGGCGGGCTCGACTGCAGCAAATCTACATGCCCTGCGCAGTCTTTGGTTGCCATGTCAGATGCGGGCATAAACCTAACAAGTGTCATTAGTCAGCTCTCGAGAGAGCGAACGAGCCGGGCGTCTTCCCAAAATCGACTGCAGCAAGATCTCCTGGTTTGAAGGCTCTCGAGAGGGATAGAGGCTGGTTCTCGGCGGCAGGTTTCGGCGCAACGGTGATCGCTGCGCGTAGCTTGCTGTAGGCGTAGACGCCGACCAGCAACATCGCCAGGGTCGCCAGCAGCGCCCACCAGATAGCATGAGGCCGACGAAACCGATGAGGCGTGGTGCGAAGGTCCAGGTCTCGATGGTCGTTGTCGGTGATCATTTAACCTCCTCGGGGTTCGTAAGGAGCCAACGCGATAGGGTGCGATGGGTTCCGACCATGGGACTTCAGTCTCAGCCGGTGACGGGACGACGGCGCGCCATCAAAGGCTCCTCGCTTTGGCCGACGATATCAAGGGCTATCAGACCATGGTCCGACGGATATGGGACCTCCGCCCGATGTGCGATCCGCGTTTACTGTCTAACTATCGACTCGGCCCCCGACGAGTCCCGTCAACCCCGTGTTGATTGGCTCGATTATCTTGATCTGTTTGGAGAAAGCGATGCGTATTTCAACCTTGGCGTCCGTGGCGATCCTTTCGCTGTCGGTTGCCGCAAGTCCCTTGACGATTGCCGGCGTCGATATCGCCGCGATGGCAAAGGATGGCGGCAATGGTGGTGGTAACGGTGGCGGAAATGGTGGCGGGAACAGCAATGGCGGTGGAAGCAACGCCGACCATGGTAGCACCAATAGCAGCGACAAGTCTCATGGTGGCGTAAAGGGCAAATCCGGTGAGGCGGGCAGCAAGTCCCGGTCTGCAAAGGCCGATACGACCGGGACCCTCACCAAGGAAAAGAATGCCTCGGCGCAGCTTGCAGGCCTGAGCTCCCTGAAGCGGAGCTACAAGGCCTACATGCACACGTCAGACCCACGCATGACGGCGATTGCCGCCTATGCGATGGCCTATGCCCAGTACGAAATCGACAACGGAACGGAGCCGTCTGTGAATGATCCGATCCTCGGAGACGAGGCTCTGGAGGATGCGCTGGCCTCGGCAACGAAGACTGGCGAGGTCAGCCCTGCCGTTCTTGCTCAAGCCAAGACGATCCTCGGGGTTGGCGATGCTCATGGAAAGATCGACGAGATCCGCCAGTCGTTGGAGACGTCCGCGTCGCAGACGCCCGACGAATAAAGGTCAGGCGGTGCGGTCAGGGAAGCGTCTCTGGCCGCCAGCTGTTCAGGCGTGACCTGATCAATGCACACATCGCCCTTGGCTTTGAAGCCAAGCCGCTCTGAATTCCCGACGCCTTGGTCACCGGCGGTTGGAGCGCCCCCGTTCGAACCACACGACGAGGCCGATTGTTCGCTCAGACCAGAATCCTTTAATAAGCATGGAGCTCGACACCTTTAGTGAGCGATGCGCTCGGTTTCATGGCCGCCTTGTTCCCGGGCCCGACCGATAGAGAAGCGGGACGATGTTGTCAGCTTAGAAGTCGTCTGGAAAGGCGGGAGCTACGATCCTCCTTGATCGCTGCCGTTATTCGAAGATGTGATCAGTGGAACGGAGTGTGTAATGGGTTTGGGATTGCCATTGCTTGTGTCATCGAGCCGCCGTTCGAGTTCCATCCAGCCGATCTTGCCGACGTGGCCAGTCCCCGCGATCAGAAGCTCGGCGGCAACGAGCGGGTGTCTTTTGACGAGGCGCACGACCATGCGTGCGATGCCGGCCACCATCGCTTTTTCGACGCCGGTGCGTGCGAACCGTTGAACGGCATAGCGCTCCAAATAACCGGCATCATCGGGCGCGGCGACTAGTGCACCGCGCCCTGGGAAGGGCGGTCCTTCATGTCCTTGCGCACGCGCTTGGGAAGCGAATCGCGCGTTGCGGACCTCACCGCTTCCATTGCGGCTTCGGCAGCCTGGCTCATCGCGGTTCCAGCAATTCCGATTGCCCGCTTTCCCTTTCTCGTGCTGCGGCCTGCTGCATTTGCGACGTCATCGCGTTCGCCAACCAAGACGGCCGCGGCGGCACCGGCTGCTGCCGTCAGAGCTTTGGCAAGAATGCCACGTCCAATGTCGCTGGCGAGCAACCCCTTGATCAGCGTGGATTTGCGAACGGCTCTGGGTACTTTGTAGCCAGCGATTTTCTTCGGAATGCGGTTCTTCTTTGCCATCATCTGTCTCCTATCCGGTGAGCCAGAACGTCCGTTCGTTCGGTTGGTTCCCGGAAAACGCACCATTCACGAATCTTGAGAGAGGACCCGCGGAGGGGTGAAGAAGTTTCCATCTTGCAGACCATGGAACTGAAGGAAGATCAACGCTCTGGAAAGAGAGCGCAAGTTTCTTGTGAAAGATGACGGATGCGTGGCTTCTATCGCTAGCTGCCCTCGTTCGGCAGGCGGGTCCTCGCGGCCGCACGCTGGGCTTCGATCCTTGACAAGCAGAGAATGTTTGTGAAGGTTGATGGCATGAGTGAGGTGGCTGATTGGTTATCTTATACAAGTCCGATCAGTCGGAAAAATGCTGCTGAGGCAGTATTTGAAGATATACGTTCGGCAATCACATCGGGACGGTTGGTGGTCGGGACACGGCTGCCCGCTGAGGCGCAGCTTGCCTCCCGTTATGGCGTCAGCCGCCCTATTGTCCGCGAAGCGCTCCGCTCCCTTCAGACACTCGGCTTAACTCAGACTCGCACCGGCAGCGGCACCTATGTCACAACATCGACACCTGGACCGGAGCTGCGTTACGGCGGTTATTCTGCACGCGATTTGATCGAGGCTCGCCCCTTTATTGAGGTGCCCGCCGCAGGCTGGGCGGCTGTGCGGCGGACAGAGCAGCAGCTCGCGCGTCTGCTTGAGCTTTGCGATCTGATGGACCACGAAGAAGATCCGTTGAAGTGGGTGAATCTGGACTCTGAATTTCATTCGATGATCGCGGAATCCTCGGGAAATAGCGTCTTCGCCAAGATCGTGACGGACGCCCGCGATGCGCTCATGCGGCAGTCGGAGCTGGTCAACATGATGGCGCAGCGCCGCGTGGCCTCGAATGTCGAGCACCGTCACATCGTTGAAGCGATTGCGGCGGGATCCGAAGAGGGGGCCATCGCGGCGATGGAAACGCATCTGGGTCAGGTGAAGCGTGTGGTGACCACGATCATTGGTGAGGATCAACCGCAGCATTGAGAGCGGTGGGCAGGTTGGCCAGCCGCTCCGGCCGTAGTGCCTCGAGCAATTGTTCGGCGGTCAGATATTCATGCTGAAGCACGATTTCGGGTATGGTGCGTCCCGTTGCCAGCGCCTCGCGGGCAACCTTGGTAGCGGCCTGATAGCCGATCAACGGATTGAGCGCCGTGGCAAGGCCGATCGATTCCTGAAGGCGCTGCGCCATGAGAGCCGGATTGGCCGCAATGCCGTCGACGCAACGTTCAGCAAGGATATGGCAGGCCGCCGTCAGATGCATGATGCTTTCCGATAGCGAGCGCACGATGATCGGTTCGAAGGCGTTGAGCTGCAGCTGGCCTGCTTCTGCAGCCATGGTGATAGTGATGTCGTTGCCGATGACGGCAAAAGCCACCTGGTTGACCATTTCCGGAATGACCGGATTGACCTTGCCAGGCATGATGCTCGAACCTGCCTGCATGGCTGGCAGCGTAATCTCGCCGATGCCGGCCCGTGGGCCGGAGGACAAGAGACGCAGATCGTTGCAGGTCTTCGACAGCTTGACCGCGACGCGCTTCAGCACGCCGGAGAGGTGGACAAAGGCGCCGGGATCCTGCGTGGCCTCGATAAGGTCGCTCGCGGTTACCAGAGGCCGGCCGGTGAGCCGGGCCAGATGAGCGCAGGCGAGCGCCGCATAACCGACAGGTGCATTGAGGCCTGTGCCGATCGCGGTGGCACCCAGATTGACCTCGTGCAGGAGGGCCGCCGATTCGATCAGGCGCGATCTATCTTCGCCGAGCATGACCGCGAAGGTTCTGAATTCCTGGCCAAGCGTCATCGGTACCGCGTCCTGCAGTTGCGTGCGACCGACTTTCAGGATGCTGTCGAACTCCTTGGCTTTCCGTTCGAATGCTGCCTGCAATGTCTCCATCGCTGCAGCCAGGCCGTCGATGGCTTCGATCACCGCGACATTGACGGCCGTCGGATAGGCATCGTTGGTGGACTGGCTGAGATTGACGTGATCGTTCGGATGAAGATGACCATAGTCGCCCTTGGCATGGCCGAGCAGCTCCAGCGCGCGATTGGCGATGACCTCGTTGGCATTCATGTTGGTCGAGGTACCGGCACCTCCCTGAATGACATCGACGACGAATTGTTCATGAAGCTCGCCGGCACGGATTTCGCGGCAGGCGCGCACGATGGCATCGAGCCTTTCTTTGCTGAGCAGACCCAGTTCGTGATTGGCAAGGGCCGCCGCTTCCTTGACGAAGGCAAGACCGCGGACGAGATGTGTGTAGCGCCCGATCGCGGTGCCCGTTACCTGGAAGTTTTCAACCGCTCGCGCGGTATGCACCCCCCAATAGACATCGGCTGGAATATCCTTTTCGCCCAGTAAATCATATTCGCTTCGCGTCTTGATCACATTACCCTCCTGCAGTCGAAATCAAGCCATATCTGTCAAGCTGTAAGACAGATCTAAAATCTGTTATCGATTGCCCGGAACCGCGTCAATAAGCCTGAGCCGGGTTGACCTGCGCCAAACGGTGCGTGTAGAGGAAAATCTGTCATACAGCCTTACAGCATTGTCGACGGTGGTCAACTTCGATCGACGGCTTGATGGAGGCGAACGGCATTCTGTCGGGTGCAAGCGAGCACCTCGGACCTATCCAGGACAAACGGCTCAAGGGAGGAGCAATGTCAGTCAAAACCATCCAGAATGTGCCGGCAGATCGCCGGCCACCAGCCGATGAGGAGCTTGGCTATCACAAGGCGCTGAAGCCGAGGCAGATCCAGATGATTGCCATTGGCGGCGCGATCGGCACTGGGCTTTTTCTTGGGGCCGGCGGGCGGCTTGCCGCGGCCGGACCCGCTTTGATCTTCGTCTATGCGCTCTGCGGCTTCTTTGCCTTTTTGGTGCTGCGCGCGCTCGGCGAATTGATCATGCATCGCCCGAGCTCCGGCTCCTTCGTGTCCTATGCCCGCGAATTTTACGGCGAGAAGATGGCCTTTGCGGTTGGCTGGATGTACTGGCTGAACTGGGCCATGACGTCCGTTGCCGACGTGACCGCAGTCGCGCTCTACATGAACTTTTTCAAGCAATACGTTCCATGGCTCGCAGGCGTCGATCAGTGGGTCTTTGCGCTGATCGCGCTGATGGTCGTGCTTTTCATGAACCTGCTGTCGGTCAAGGTTTTCGGCGAGCTCGAATTCTGGTTCAGCCTCGTGAAGGTCCTCGCGCTTGCCAGCTTCCTCGTGATCGGCATCTATTTCGTCGTCTCCGGAATGCCGATTGCCGGTCATTCGGCAGGTTTCAGCATTATCGGGGATAGCGGCGGCTTCTTCCCCAACGGCATTTTGCCGGCCTTCGTCATCATACAGGGCGTGGTCTTCGCCTATGCGTCGATCGAGCTGATCGGTACGACGGCAGGCGAGACCGAGGACCCCCGTAAGGTCATGCCGGGTGCAATCCGCACGGTCGTTGCACGCCTGCTGATCTTCTATGTCGGCTCGGTTCTGCTTCTGTCGCTGCTGCTGCCTTATACGGCCTATAAGGCCGGCGAGAGCCCCTTCGTTACCTTCTTCGGGGCGGTCGGCATCGAAGGCGCCGACATTATCATGAACCTCGTCGTGCTGACGGCCGTTTTATCCTCGCTCAATGCAGGCCTCTATTCCACCGGCCGCATCCTGCATTCGATGGCGGTTTCCGGCTCGGCGCCGGCAGCGCTTGCGAAGATGAACAAGGCGGGCGTGCCTTATGGCGGCATCGCGGTGACGGCTGCCGTGACCGTCATCGGCGTGGCGCTGAACGCCGTTGTCCCGGCAGCCGCATTCGAGATTGCGCTCAATCTCTCGGCGCTCGGCATCATCTCGGCCTGGGGCGTTATCGTGCTGTGCCAATTAAAGCTTTGGAAGCTGTCGACGCGTGGCGAGATGGCACGTCCGGATTTCCGCATGTTCGGCGCACCCTATACCGGCATCTTGACCCTCGTCTTCCTCTTTGCGGTGCTGGTGCTGATGGCGCTCGACTACCCCGTTGGCACCTGGACGATCGCGTCGCTCGTCCTGATCGCGCCGGCCCTCGTCATAGGCTGGTACCTGTTGCGCGACCGCATCGAGCAACCGGCGACCGAGCGGGGCTAGTCGTGACGGCAACAGGCATAAATCCGCTGGTGGCAGTCATTGCCACCGGCGGCACCATCGCAAGCGAGCGGGCAGAGAATGGCGCAAGCGCGCCGTCATTGTCGGGCAAGAGCCTACTTGGCCTTCTGCCCGATATGCCTGTCGATCTCAGACCCATCGAGTTGATGGCGAAGGACTCGGCAAGTCTCACGCTCGCCGACATGCAGGAGATCAGCAAGAAGGTGGGCGAATTGCTGGCGGATGCAGCCGTCAACGGCGTCGTCATCCTGCATGGTACGGACGCGATGGAAGAGACGGCTTTGCTCGTCCATCTGCAGCACGGATTGAACAAGCCCGTCGTCTTCACGGGCGCGCAATTCACGGCGGATCATCCCAAGGCTGACGGGCCTGCCAATCTTGGCGCGGCGGTGGCCGCCGCGAGCGATCCGGTCAATGCGGGTCGCGGCGTACTCATTTCTTTCGGCGGTCGCTTGCTGCCTGCCTGGGGGCTCTACAAGCATTCCTCCGATGTGGCCGATGCTTTTCGGCAATCAAGGCCGCTCGAAAATCCGCCAAGTCCGCGTTTTGCGGCTACATTGGACAACGTGCGTGTCGACGTCGTGGCGATCTATCCGGGTTGTGACTCTGCGCATATGGATGCGAGCCTGAGGGCCAATGCCGATGGCATCATTCTCGCCGCCCTCGGCTCGGGCAATGCCAATCCGCGGCTGGTGGAAGCCGTTAGGCGCTGTGCGGATGTCGGTGTACCCGTCGTGGTCTCCAGCCGGGTTTCGGACGGGCTGCTGGTTTCAAGCTATGGCGGCGGCGGTGGCGGTCACGATCTTGCCGACGCCGGCGCCAGCCATTCCTCGACACTACGGCCGGGGCAGGCGAGGATCCTGTTGGCAACTCTCGTCGCCTCCGGCGCAACGGCCGAGTTGATCGAGCAGGCATTTGCAGATTTCGCCGGCGACAGGAAGCCTTGAATGCCAGCTTTCCGCGGCGTCCACCCTGCTGGGCGCCCTGATGGTCATGGTCGCCCGCCTTCACCTCATCGCGTAATCGACATGCGACAAATGATCAGTCGGAGGCGCACCGCTGTCTTACGAGTCCCTTTTTCGCGGTGTTAGCCTTAGCTGGTCGGAACGAATTTCTTGGCCACCCGTGTGACCGGCGCAGCTTTGTGTCAGTGACCGGCAGGACTGGCGGCCTTTAGACAAACAAACTCCAAACGTGCCAAAAACGATCGACGACGGACTTTGTTCCAGGGATTTCGAAATATTTCTACTCGTCTAGACAAAGGAATCGCATTGCATTTTAGTACCTTTGCATATGTCAAGAGGTATCGACATGAATACCGATCTTCCCGTCTTCATCAGGCCTCTCCACGTCGAGATCGACGGCACAGGACGTTATCGCAAGGCAGAAACCGTCGACCACCTGGCGGCGATGCTGCTTAGTGGCAAGTGGCATCATCGGGGCGGCGCAAGGTTCCACCATGCGTTGATGCGCTCCGTCGAAGCACTGGAGTTCTACACCGACGGCGAAACGGCAAGAGCTGCCTTTGTCGACGCTGCGCACGAAGCAGGAATGCATGTACTGCCAGACGACATGCCCGATATGAAAAAGGCAAGTTAGCCCTCGCTTGATTGTGACGTCTTGCTCGACTGCCACCTTCCAAGATGCCGGAAAGCGCCCTGCGGCGCGCTCTGCCCAGAGTTCGTTCCTCGATTTGTTTCCTGCTGCAAACAGTGCTGACCTGAAAAACACTATGCAAAGCTGTGCGTGTACGAGCCTTCCTGGAAATAAAGGAAGCCTTTTGACCAGCGGTTGCCCGGCCAGACATAATCCACCTTGCCTTCCGCAGGTCGGTAGATGGCCGTGTAGAGCGTGGGGGACGAGCCACCACTGGAGTATAGCGGCGGCAGGAGAAACAGGTCGATCAGCTGCGATAGCGACATGGTCGGGTCCTGCAGTGCTTGTTGAATTGCAAGTTGACGCGCCATTGAAGACGATGAAGGCCTGTTGGTGCGCTGATGGTTGGTGCATGCCTTCAGGCGCGAAACGATTGGCCGCTGGCCAGGGCCGAGGAACAGGGTGGCATAGTGGCCCGAACGGTCGAGGACGGTAACGTTTTGTGCGAGCGCAAGCGGTATGCGGCATAGCGCCTCCACCGCCTGGTCGACGCAATGGCACGTCTCAAGGATGTAACGGATCACCAGGATGACCGAGAAGCCGGCGCCCCGAGCGTGGCTGCCACCGAGAGTGACGCTTGCGACCAGTCCTTCCTCATTCATGCCGTCCACGCAACCTCCCCATGGCCGCTGTGCTTTGGAGATCACCCGCATGTTGGTCCAGGCGGTCATCTCAAAGCGATCCGACACGATATTGGGGGGATAATCGAAATTGCGCACGAGCGCCGGACCTTCCTTTCCTAACCACACAGCCTGACTGCAGCCATAACGCTCGGGCAAAGGTCGGTAGTGGCTCAGCATTCGATGCGCCACCTCATCATCGCCAACGAGGGCACATGCGCTGTCATAGAAGGGCATCAACTCGGGCATATGTCGGTGCAAGGCGGCGCGGCATTCACTGGCGGTCGGGTGCGGCGACACGGCCTGGCCGAAATACCATGCCTCGGCCTCCGCCCGCCCGGCGAGGAAGCGCTGCAGCCACGCTTTCCCGGGCTGATCTTCCCGCACGCTTACGAAGGTCTTGTCCATGGCGACCGAGTATAGGGACTGCATCGGCGACGTGGCAAGTTGTGGCGTTTTTGTGACGATGAGATCGACGGACGAGCCGGCGCGTGATGACCGACCGATCACGACAGGTCGGTCTGCTTGCGTGGCGGCAGCCACTGAAACCGAACAGGGCACACAAGCGTAACGCCACGCTGCATTGAAGTTTCGCACAACTCAAGAGGGCAATCACTGGATCACAGATGTTATCCACAATATGGATATGAAGGCGTAAACCTTACCGAGCCGTCCCATGATGCACGATCAAATGCCCATCATTACACTGCGCGGATCGCCAAGCGACCGCGGGCGCCAACATGGCACCATATTGCGTGGCATGATCCTGGAGGCTTTCAAAGAGCTGCGGCGGTCGACGGACGATGCAAGCTGGAGCCTGGCGCAGGGCCATGCGGCTGCTTGCATCGATCAGCTTTCCGGCATCACTTTGGATCTCGTTGCCGAACTTGCCGGCATTGCCGAGGCAACCGAGCTTCCGCTTTCGGACCTCTTTCTGCTTTCGGCTTTCGAGTACTTTGCCAAGGGTCGGACCGGATGTACCTCGGCTGGACTGGTAGGGGACAATGGCGCAGTCGTTGCCCAGAACTGGGATGCCCGGGTCGGAGGAGAACGCGATTTGGCGGTTTTCATCCATGAGGGTGCAGACCTCCACCTTGTGACCATAGCTTCGGCAGGCACCCTTGGCTGGGTTGGCATGAATGGGCATGGCCTTGCCCTGGTGAACAACGATCTCATACTCGACACATCCAAACACGGTCTGCCGAGTCTCGTGATCCGGCGCATGATGCTGGCGCAAACATGCGTCGAGGACGCGATCGGGGTTCTGCGCGCACATCCACATATGTCTGGCCGATGCTTTCTGCTCGGTGACGCACAGGGCAGCCTGCGGGCGGTCGAAGTCGGACCCGCGGCTGGAGTGACCGATCGGGCCTTTCGCAGCATTGTTCATACGAACCATCCGCTTTTCCCAAAGCCGGCCATGTGGGAAGATGTGGAAGAGGTCGCGCGCCATTATCCGTCGAGTCGCTCTCGTCTTCGCGCCGCGCGACAGTTTGTCCTCACTGATATCGACGACGTCGCGGCATTGCTGCGCGATCGGACCGGCGCGCCCGACGCGATTTGCAAATCGCCCTCCGCGCGCGAACAGACCGGCACCGCTTTCTCGGTCATTTTCGACTGCAGCCGGCGAGAGGCGATGGTCGCGATTGGTCGCCCGGACCAGACAGACTACCGCCGCATCACAGTGCTGCATCCGGCCCATGTCTAGGATGTTGTCAGCTTGCGCTTGTATCCGGCATTCCGTTGCGACGGGCAAACTGCGAAAAGTGTGCCGCCAATTCCTCGGCACGCGCCTCGCACTCCTGCGGAGGATAGGACTGCAGGTCATAGCCAAGCACCTCGTGTAAAACGCCGGCAGCCATGTCGGTAAAGCGGACCGTTCCATCGTCCTCGACGCTTTCGATTCCGTCATAGCACTGGCATTGCCGGTTGATAGCGATCGCTTCGTCGAGACTGAGATTGGCCGGAAGATCGACCAACAGTCCGTCAGCTGACACTCTGACCGGATATCCGCCGACCAGGCCGAACGGGCCCGGAGCGTGGACGACCTCTCCCGACCGATGTGCAAGCGCCAGAAGCATGGCGGTCGCCGACGAGGCGGTGACCGACTGCCCCGCGAGACCTTTCACCCGGCGAAACCGTCCGGCAACCAGAGAAAAGAGCATGGTGTGATCGATCTCCTCGCAAGGCACCTCGCGTCCATTCGCATAAACGCTCAAGTGGTAGGGTGCGCCATCTGTTCCTCCGGTGCTCGGCATCCGATAGCTGAGATAATGATGCGCGAAGAACCTGATCTCGATCGATGCCGGGGGCAGCGCCAGCATGCAGGCGGCAGCAAGGCGGATGCCGGGAACTGCATTGGCGATATTGCCGATGCCAACGGCAGGCGCCAGCCCTTCGGCGGCCAATGACGCATTGACCACATCGGGGTAGGAGGCATTGACGACAACGGCGCTGGAATTGGCCAGTCGCACGGCTTTCATCAGTCTGCGGATGAGGACCTGGTGCATCGGCGTCCAGATACCGCCGCGCGCCTCATCAAGACGCTTGAACGCGTCTTGTGGGAGCTTGGTGATAACCCACCAGCTATGCAGGGTGGTGGCGTTAAAGACAATGTCAGGCTTGACCTTGGACAGGCATTCGGCTGTCGCCTCGACGTTCATGAGATCGACCGGAACGATGTCGACGGGCGGCGAGAAACCGAGGTTCATGGCTGTGTAACGTGCCAGATTGACACGATGAAGTGCCTTGCCGGTATCGCGGGCGCCAATGGCAATCTCGACATCTGCCCCGCTCTGCAGCAGGAAGTCGAGGACGTCCCCGCCAAGGACGCCTTGTCCGATAATCAAGATCTTCTTGCGATGCTCCGCGCGTGCCATCTGTCATCTCCTTTTGCTCGCATAACGGATATTAGATTGCTGTCGCATCTAATGATTGCATCATGGATCCGTTCGCGATAGATTGCAACCAAAAGAATATTGGAGTTATCAGAAACCCGCATAGGTAGTTTCTCATGCAGTCATATAGACCCGTGCTATCCGTCGACCTGACGGCGATCCAGACCAATTTCTCCACCGTCAGGTCGTTGGTGGGGCCGGGGGTGGGCGTCAGTGCCGTGGTCAAGAGCGACGCCTATGGGTTGGGACTTGAGCGCGTCATCGGGCCGCTGTGGGATGCCGGCTGCCGGAGTTTCTTCGTCGCGACGATAAAGGAGGCACTCCGCGTTCGCCGCCATCTGAGGCAGGCCGATATTGCCATTTTCGAAGGATTGCGGCAGGCCGGCTTGACGGTTTACCGGGAACGGCGCCTCACACCGATCTGCAATACAATCCAGGAGGTTGCGTCGGCCACGTTGGAGGCTATTCCCTATGCCATCAATCTGGAAACCGGCTTTGGCCGCCTTGGCCTGAGGTTTGACGAGCTTCGCTTGCTCATCCACTCAAGGCTGCAGGTGCCAAAGCTTGCGATGAGCCATCTTGCCTGCGCCGACGACGCAGCCAATGCGCGCAACCGACTGCAGAAGGACCGCTTTGTCGGCATGTGTGAGATGCTCGCGCCATCAACACCGCGCAGTCTCGTTGCCTCGGCGGGAGTTTTTCTTGGCGCCGACTATCATTTCGAGAGGGTGCGCATTGGCTCAGCCCTTTATGGGCTCAACAATACCGGCCTCGACCCCAACCCGTTCCAACCCGTCGTCAGGTTGAGAGCCCGCCTGATCGACATCCGGCAAATCGACTGCGGCGAACGCGTCGGCTATATGGGAACATTCCTCGCAGATCGAAAAACCTGTCTTGGTATCGTCGCGATCGGCTACCGGCATGGCCTCGCCTGGCAAGTCGCCAACCGCATGCATGCTTACGTCAGCGGGTGGTCTGTGCCGGTCGTTGGACGCGTATCGATGGAATATTGCACGATTGACCTGACCGACCTGCCGGCCAGGCTCGCCCGTGTCGGGTCCTGGGTGGATTTCATCAGCGCAACGGCACCGCCCGAAGACATGGCCCGCCAGGCAGCAACAGTGGCGCAGGAGATCCTGATCCGCACGGGCGCGTCATGTGCGCGTCGATACAGTGTCCAACCGACCGGACATTGTCCATGAGCGCGCAGCGGCAAGCCCGGTTTCATGTGCTGCTGTCTGCCGCCTTGTTCAGCACGGCAGGCCTGTTCATGGGGTTGATCGAAGCCGGCGTTTGGGCGGTCGTGTTCTGGCGCAGCCTCTTGCTCTTGCCTTTACCTCAGTCCTGATGCTGTTCGTCCCCGAGCCAGGCTCCATGACGCTCGATCGATCCGGTCTTGTTGCGGCCATCATGTCGGCGGCCGCGATGCTTTCGTTCATTGCGGCGCTCAGGCTAACCTCTGTCGCCAATGTCGGGGTCATTCATGGCGCCTTGCCATTGCTGACGTTGCTCTTCGCGCGGATGACGATCGGGGAGCGCATTTCCCTTTCCACCGCCGGTCTTTGCGGAGTGGCCGCGATTGGTACTGCCGTGATCTTTCTCGGTTCGGCATCATCCGGGTTGCGGCTTGCTGGAGATGGCCTTGCGCTTCTGATGACGACCCTCATGGCATTGATGACGATTGCTTTCAGGCAATCGCTTACGTCGAGCCTCCTCCTGGTGGCGCTTTCCAACGGCTTTGCCTCGCTTGCCGGCGCAATCCTTGCGCCATCACTTGAGGTTTCGGTCGGGCAGGGTGTTCTCCTTGCCTGCTTTGCCTTTCTGCAGATGACGCTCGGCCTCCTCTTCTATTCCATCGGGTCCCGTGGGCTCTCGCCTGGCGAAACAGCGCTGATCTCGCTTGCCGAAGTGCCGCTATCGGCTCTGTGGGTCTCGCTTGCCTTTGGTGAAATGCCGGCCGGCGAAACGATCGCGGGAGCGGGCATCATCCTGACAGCCGTTCTTGTCTATCTGGCCTTGCCGCAGCACGGCCGCAATCTGGAGGATTGGTCCGATGCAGACTGAACGGTCTCACGAGCTGGCGATAAAGGACATAGCCGCGTCCTTTCGAGGCGTCATCCTCGATATCTTTGGCGTCATCCATGACGGTGTTGAGCTTTACCAACCGGTACTGGAGGCGCTCGAAAAAATGCATGCCGCCGGCATGCGCATCTGCTTGCTGTCGAATTCGCCACGGCGCGCCGGCGCGGTCGCATCCCGCCTTTCCGCCATGGGTCTTCGGCCAGATCTCTACCACGGACTTATCACCTCGGGAGAGATGGCGCGTTCAGCACTTGCCAACCGCACCGCAATCCCGGCCGTTTGCGGCAGGCGCTATTGGCACGCCGGACCGCCAGATCTTGAAAGCCTTCTTGACGGGTTGCCGTTTAAACGGGTGGCAAAGAGCGGAAAATCCGATTTCATCCTGGCAACCGGCGACATTGAGGAGAGCCATGATTTGCTGCAGCAGGCGCAGGAGCAGGGCTTGCCGATGGTCTGCGCCAACCCGGACCTTGAGGTCCTGATTGCCGAGCGAAGGGTGCGCTGTGCCGGTTTTCTTGCCGAACGATACGAAGCAATCGGCGGCAAGGTGATCCGCTTCGGAAAGCCGGAACCGTCTGCCTATGTCAGCGCCCTCAGCGTTCTTGATCGGCCGGCAACGCAAGTGATCGCGATCGGCGACAGTCTCGCCACCGACATTTCCGGGGCCAACCGGGCAGGCATCCGCTCGGCGCTTGTGATGACAGGCATCCACCAGGCAGAAGCATGTGTGAACAACCTGCCTGATCATAAAGTGCTGACGGCTCTCTATGAGAAGCACAAAGCTGTGCCTGACTTCCTGCTTCAGCGGTTCTCTTGGACCTGAAACGCCGGGCTTTTAAGCGATCTACGCTGCCGCCTACATTGTCGTGGCGGGTTCGCGCAACGGGCCGCGGCATTCTGTCTCCATTCTTTGCCGTTTGCGCGCTTCTTGTGGCGCGCAGCCCGCAAACGCCTTGTAGGCCTTGGCAAAATGAGACGGGCTGACGAAACCAGCGATGGTCCTGTTTGGCCGCTTTTCGTCAGGTAGAGCCCGAATATCCGATGTTTCAAGGTGAAGCTCTAAAACGCTGTTTTCAGTGGACCTGGTTCGCTGCCCAACAGGGCAAAGGCTGCGGAATGTCGGGCGGTTCCACTCGCTTCTTCTTTACCGGCTTTTCGGCGCTCGATGACGGCATCGCGCCAGAAGGCTCTTGAATCGGGAAAAACCTGAAACCATCTCAAAAGCAGCCCACACCCGAAGAAGGGAGAACGAGAAATGACGCCGAGATATCACCGGCACGACGAGCCGCTGACATCAGAAGATCTGGCGAAATGCGACATTATTCTCGAAGAGTACTGCCGCGCCAATAATGTCACACTTCCCTCCGATGAAGCCGAGCGGGTCGCGGCAATCATCATCGAGCTGTATCAACAGGGGGTTCATGAACTCCATCATCTAAGGTCGTTGGTAGACGCTGCGCGAGGGATACTGACAATTGACGAGCCTGCAGCTCAAGACCGCGCAGAATGATCGCGTCATGAATGCCGGAGAGTGCAATGAGGGTTGCAAGGCCTTGTACGGCCAACATTTGCGCGGCACGTGCGCCGATGAAAACCAAGGCCATTTTCCCCATGGCGCCGGGTCGCTTGGCAGGAAAAGAGAAGCGTCGTATCCGACAACGTTCGTCCAGGCGATGGTCATTCATGGGGTGGATCCAAGCCGTTCGCGCCGGAAAGATAGCAACCGGGTCAATCCTGCGCTCGAAGCGGCTGCCTTGAGTTGAGCATGACGAGATCGGATCAAGGCCCTGCCGAACTGGATGGAACAAAGATCCGTGTCGATGTCTGATGGCCTGATGACAGTGCCAAAGTTCCGGCAATCGCAATCATGGCAATCAGAATGACAATAATGGGAAAGGCGGTGCCGGACGGCTTATCTTCATGGTAGATCATTGACTATCCTCAGATTGTCCCTCGCGGTCCCGGCGGCGTGGAAAGACGCCGCCGGGAAACGCCTGCTAGGCCTCGATGATGTAGACAATCGCCAGAGTATTGGGATCGACGATGACGATCCGGCCATCTGCGAGGAGGAAGAAGCGATAGCCTTCGTACGCCGGGACGATCTTCACGATGCGAGGCGGCAGCGGCTGAAGCCGAATCTTTTTCGGGATTTTAGTTCCGACGGAGACGGTGAAGTCTGTTTCCTTGATCGGCGCGACATGGACTTCCTTCACCACCTTGCGAAGCTCGGTTTGCTGCTCGACGGTGATGTTGACGTCGGACTTGGTGCTCGACGTCTGCTCGTTCGTCGTATTGTTCTTGACATTGGTTTCAGTGGTGTTGGTGGTCGACGAGTTTTGGTTCGACTGCTTTGTCGCATCACCGCTCTGCGTGGTGCTGCCAGAGGTCGTCGTGCCGCTACTGTCGGTTGTTCCTGCTTTGGTGGTGGGCTTTTGTTCTGTCGTGGTGCCGCCTGAGGCATCCTGCGATCCGGGCTTGGTCTCAGTCGAAGACTTGCCGGAGGCGCTTCCGCTCGTCGTCCCATTGTCATTCGAGGGCTGCTTGGCGCTCTTTTGCGTCTTGGACCCCTGATCGGATTTCTGCTTCAACTGGCCCTTGCCTTGCGGGCAGGCTCCCGACGCATCCGGGGTGCAGTCGCTGCCAGTGGTGCCAGACGACGACTGTGAACCGGATTGCATGTCCGACTGCGAGCCAGTTTGGGCCTGGCCGCTCTTTTGCGTGTTCTGCTGGGCGCTGGCTGGAAGGGTTGCCAGTGGCGACACAGTGAGCGACAGCGCTGCCAGGATCATCGTCAGATGATTGGTGTTCATGATCAATCTCCGAGGTTTGGGCACGTCACACCTCCCGCATTCTGGTGGGTGCATGCGTGCCCTCATGGTTGGAAAAGACGGCTTTAGCCGTTGGTTATTGGATGACCTGGATGACCTTCCGCGAGGAAGGTTCGACGATCACGCGCTCGTCGTTGACGATTGCGTATGCGTATTTCGGGTCATCGGGTACTGGCGTCACGACCACGGTCTCAGGCAGCGGCTGTCCGACGACAACCTTTTGCTTGACGACCACACGTTCGCTGGGGGCCGGAACCTGCTGTACGTAGGTCACCACCTGCTGCGGTGGCGGCTCCAGGAGACTGCCTGCCACACCGCCGACGATGCCACCGACGGCAGCACCGGCCGGGCCACCGACGACCGCACCTGTTGCGGCACCACCTGCCGCACCTGTTACCGTAGACGACTGGGCAAAGGCAGATGTCGATGCCAACAGGAGAACGGCTGCAATTCCTACTGCTTTGATATCCATTGGTTTTCCTCCTAGGCGCGGTTTGGTTCCGCTGGAAGGTCGAACCGCTGAATGAAGGAACTGTTCCAGAGCCGGGACTTCAGTCCGTCGCCATATCGGACCTTGGTCCGAAGCTCTCTATCGTTCAATCCTGCGTGGGGAATCGTCTAAGCATCCGGTCCTGGACGTTCTGAGGGCCGACGATCATCGCGGCAAGCGAGATGGCTTTTTCGCGGTCTGCGGCGTCTGTTATGAACCCTTCGAGCAGGACGACAGGGCCAAGCATCCTGACCGTGATGGCGCTGCTGTCGATATCGGGATCAGCCGACAGCGCTGCTTCGATTGTCGCAATCGTCGACGCCGAACTATGGCCTTGTGAACAGCACTCTTCATGGCTGTAGTTGTCAGAGCCGAATTTCATGCTTTCCTCCTGTTTCGCCCCTCCACGAAACCTCATGTATTTCACCTAAAGCTAATATGCGCAGCGAAGCTTAAACTCGCCAGTCAGACTTAGGTCCGACTTTTCGCCGTTGTCATCTGACTTAGATGCTTGCATTCTTGTCGAGAGGACATTGGGGAGATCCTGACCGTTTGCAACGCCTGCCAGGCCCCCCGATCAAGCGCGATGTTTGTCGATCGAGGTCGAGCGTATGAGCTTGGCTGCGGATCGGAACGCTTCTTGCAGGGTTAAAGGATTATTAGCCATGCAAAAGGTCAGTGTAATGGATTGGCACAGAAGCGAGGATTTCGCTCCACTGATGCTTGTCATGAGCGGTCAAGAAAAGCACAGGCTGGTCACATCACTGCGCGAAGTCGCCGAGGCGCTTATCATCGCCTGGCCGACAGACGACGGCGAGGAATACGTGGCTGCCGTGAAAACATGCCTGGATGCCATTCACGGTCATATCCCGGCCAAGGCGGCACGGGCCGCCCTTATTCGCGCTGCCGAAGAAGCCGGAATTCCCGTCATTGCCGTCGTTCGCTGACGAGATTGCTCTGGGCAGGTCCGATATCGGTCGGCTCGTCTTGATCACATCAAAGAGGACAGAGGAATTCTGCCGGGCCAATCTTGAAGCGTCTGAGCCTGTCGGCAATCCCGAGGCAGTCCGGAGCGTTGTCGCAGAACCCGGTCAAGACGATCAAATGAAGGCTCTGCCGCAGGTCAAATCTGCAGTCGCCTTGCATGCGGCTCCCTTCAAAGAATGCAAAGATGGCATTCGCGTCGTTCCTCTGGTCGCGCCCGCCGACATCAGCCCAAGCGTGCGCCTGATATCGCTAAGAGGACCAAAGGCCCGTAGCTGCCATCTTTTCTATACGACCAGACATCTGCTCGAAAGGACGCCGCCAATGGCGACGCCCCTTTGGTGACGCGCGCACAGACGAGGAGGATCAAGACTGAACTTTCGTCACCTTGGCCCCGGAACTAGTCAATCGTGGCTCTTAGCCATATGACGGCGGCGACTGCGCCGGCGTCAGGATTGCCGATTGCGCGCTCCCCGAGATAGCTCGCGCGTCCGAGTCTCGGATGCATGTCACTCGTCCGCCTCATTCCGTCTTCGGCGGCCTCCACGGCTTTGCGCCAAGCGGTGGTGAATCCTATCTTCGAACCGAGTTGATCGCTGAGCGTCCGGGCAGCCGGCTCCAATGCGTCGACCATGGTCCGATCCCCGGGACGCGCCCCACCAAGATCCATGATCGCCTGAACGGCATGCAAAAATGCGGCTGCAATGTCGGCGGCGGTCGGCTCGTCAATCCCCGACAAGTGCCGTGCGGCGCGCATAAGTGCAGTGGCGTAGAACGGCCCCGAACTTCCGGCGATCGCTTTCCTGACCCGTTCGCCAGCTTCCAGGAGCCCTTGGGCAACGCTTGAAAACGCAGCATCGGGCAGGGACAGCAAAGCGTCGGCGCCGCGACGCATGCTGGCCCCAAGATCGCCGTCGCCGGAGATGCTGTCCAGCCGCGCCAACTCGTCCTCTGCGTTGATAAGAGCCGTGGCGATGCATTCGAACAGGTGACGCAATCGCTGTCCCGATTGCGTAACAATGGCGGCCCGACCGTCACCAACGAGCATGGAATCTGAGGAGATGCTGACCGTCGCACCAACTTTGTTGACTCTGCCTCCCCCTGGCCAGGCGAGCGTTTCGACCGGGCGATCAAGGCGCACCAGGTCATCTTCGGTGACCGGAAAAACCGACAGCGAAAACCCAGGCATGTCGAGGGCGGAAAGGAACGTCCCGGCAAAGGCACGGACGACCGTCATGCCATCTTGCTCCAGCCGTGCCAGCGCGGCGCGCGCCAGGATGGCGAGCTCCAGGGGCGGCGTCGACCCAAGGCCATTAACGAGCAGCGCGACATCGTCTCCCCGCTTGATTTTTCCGTCGGCAATGATGGTGTCGATAACGAGATCGACCAATGTGTCGGCCGAAGCATGGGCCATCCGACGCACGCCCGGTTCACCGTGAATGCCGAGGCCGATTTCGATTTCATTCTCCGAAAGTGTGAAGCCCGGCCTGCCGACGGAGGGAAGCGTACAGGATCCAAGCGAAACGCCCATGGAGGAGATCCGCTCCGCAGCAGACCTGGCGATTGCTGCGACACGGCCAAGTGGAAGACCCTCGGCGGCGGCAGCACCGGCGAGCTTGTGGACCAGAACCGTCCCGGCGATACCACGGCGGCGTTCGGCCGGAACCGTGTCACGAAGCGCCGTATCGTCCGCCACGACGACAATCTCGACAGCTATCCCTTCAGCACGGGCCATCTCGGCGGCGAGCCCGAAGTTTAACCTGTCGCCCGTGTAGTTCTTGACAATGAGAAGAACGCCGGCCGGTCCGCCAACCGCCCGGATCGCGGCGAGAACGGCATCGGCGCTTGGCGAGGTGAACACGTCGCCTGCCACGGCCGCTGTCAGCATGCCGGGGCCCACATAGCCGGCATGTGCCGGCTCGTGGCCGCTGCCGCCACCGGAAATCAGCGCCACCTGGCGCGAAGAAGCTTCAGGCAGTCCCGCCTGAATGACGATGTTTTCCTCTCTCAGGAGTGCGGTGGCCGGTGACAGGGCAACGACGCCCTCCAGCATTTCCCTGACGACATCTTCTGGCCGGTTGATCAGTTTTTTCATCTTCGCTCCCATGACAATTCAAGGATAACAGACCGCACGGCTGTGCGGCAAACAGTGTTCCAGTCACCCCAAGGCCGCCGCTTCAACAGCAGGACCCTTGCTGCGGTCGCCATCAGACTGGGCCTGCGGCCGATGAAGGCGCTGCTCGAGAGTGCGGGCAAGGAGCGAGGCCGGCCAGGCGAGGCCAAAATAAAGCACGGCGGTCAGCGCGAAGACGGAGAGCGGCATGAAGCTCTCCGACATGATCTCGCGCGAGACCAGCGTCAGTTCCGGAACCGCGATGAGGGCGCAGATGGAACTGTCCTTCAGCAGGGCGACCAGGTTGATCATCAGGGGCGCAATCGTATGCCGGACCGCCTGCGGCAGAAGCACGAGTCGGAATGTCTGGAACGGTGTCATGCCGCCGGCCAGTGCCGCCTCGCGCTGGCCGGCGGGGATGGCGCCGAGACCGGCGCGGAACACTTCTGCGAGATAGGCGCCGTAGACGGCGGCAAGGCCGATTGTGCCGGCAGAAAGCGCCGACAAGGTGATGCCTGCGCCTGGCAAGGCGAAATAGAGGAGATAAAGGATCACCAGAACCGGCACGCCGCGCGCAAATGCGATATAAAGGCGCGCAATGAGCCTGAGCGCGGCATGGCGGCGACTGCGCAGATATTCGATCAGCAGCGCCAGCAAGGTGGCAAGGCAAAATCCGCCCGCCGTCAGCGCAAACGTCGATCGCAGGCCAACCAGCAGTCGCGGCATCCAGTCAGCAATATTGTCTGCAACGGTTTCGACGAACATCATCGGGTCTCCAGCCGGCGCTCGACCAGGGACGTGAACTGCGCAACGGCGCCAGTCAGAACCAGGTAGACGAGGGCGGCACTTCCATAAATGAGGGCTGTTTCAAAGGTCTCGTTGACGAGCTGGCGAGCGTTGAACATGATCTCCGGTGCAGCGATTGCGGCGACAAGGGACGTGTCCTTCACAAGAGCCACCGCGTAATTGCCAAGCGAGGGCAGCGCCAGTCTCAACCCCTGCGGAAACACGATCAGTCGGAAGGCGACTAAGGGCGTCAGCCCGATCGATGCGGCCGCCTCGTTCTGGCCGGCGGGAACGGATCGAAAGCCCGAGCGAAAGATGTCGAGGGTAATCGCACCGCCAATCAGGCCGAGCCCGACGATGGCCGCCAGCATCGACGGTAGCCGAATTCCAAGCGACGCAAGGCCGAAATAGAGAAGGAATAGAAACGTCAGGCTGGGCACATTGCGCAGCGCTTCGACATAGATGCGGATGCTCGTCTGGAGCATGCGGTTGTTGGTCAAGACGGCGGCGGTGGCGAGCGCCATGCCAATGGCGAGCGCAACGGCGAGGGCGCCTGCGGTGACCTGGATGGTGACCAGGGCTCCGGTCAACAATGCCTCAGCGATCGGTTCTAAAAGTGCGTCACGCATCAGTTCCCCCGAGCTTGAGGCTTGCGAGGAACTGCTTCAGGCGCGCTGACTGCGGCTGATCCAGCACCGCCTTTGCGGGGCCATCCTCGATGATTTGGCCGCCGTCCATGAAAATGATGCGATCGGCAACCTCGCGCGCAAAGGCAATCTCGTGCGTGACGAGAACCATCGCCCGGCCTTCGGCTGCCAACTCCTTGATGACGGTAAGCACTTCGCCGACGAGCTCGGGATCGAGCGCCGAGGTCGGTTCGTCGAACAACAGGACCTTTGGCTGCTGCGCCAAGGCGCGGGCGATCGCCACGCGCTGCTGCTGGCCACCGGAGAGCCGCTGCGGCATCTCCCCGGCCTTGTGCGCCAGATGAACCTTGCCGAGCAGTTCGCCTGCAAGCATTTCCGCATCGCCGCGGTTCATTCCCCTGACCTTGTGCGGCTGCAGTGCCACATTGGCGCGAACGGAAAGATGCGGCCAGAGATGGAAATGCTGGAAGACCATCCCGATTTCCGCGCGCTGCGGCGCCATCTCCCGATCGGTCATCGGCTGGCCGTTCGGCCTGCGGCCGATCAACTGCCCTTCGAGGCAGATCTCGCCTGCAGTCGGCGGCTCGAGATAGTTGATGGCTCTAAGACACGTCGATTTGCCCGAGCCGCTCGGACCGATCAGAGCGACGCGCTCGCCGCGGTCAAGCTTGAACGAGACATTCTTGAGGACTGTCAGGTGACCGAAGGTTTTGCCGAGATTGGCGACCTCCAGAAGAGTGTCGGCGGCCATGGCGCCCCTCCTGTGTTCGAGTTGTGGATGCGGCCGGTCGCCCGGCCGCCACTCTTGCTATTTGCCGCAGGAAGGCGGCGTCCAGTCGGGGGCGCGATCGGCACCGACGCGAAAGTTTTCCGCCGACGGCGTATAGTTCGCCTCGCTGATGTTGCCGTAGCGTTTGCCGATTGCCTTGACTTCACATGAGGTCCAGAGGGCACGAATTGCGGTGCTGAGATCAGCGGCAAGAGCGGCATTCTCCTTGGAAAGCCCAAAAACATACTGGCGGCCGAGAC
This sequence comes from Rhizobium sp. R711, assembly GCF_002211365.1. Classification (GTDB taxonomy): domain Bacteria; phylum Pseudomonadota; class Alphaproteobacteria; order Rhizobiales; family Rhizobiaceae; genus Rhizobium. The sequence goes on from NZ_LOKZ01000007.1 coordinate 80,370, forward strand.
CGGTCAGCAGTGGAAAATCAGGGTTGTTGTCGGTAAAGGCCAGATTGACGAGGCCCCAGTCGGGGTTCTTCGACAGGGCGTAATCGATGACCGGTGGGTCGCCCACCAGCGCCTCGATGCGACCGGCCAGCAGATCGCGAAGGGCCGCGTCCGTGCTGTCGTAGAGCGAGAGCTCCAGACCAGGTACCCTTCGAAGCTCCGGCAGGAACGAGAAGCCCGTCATTGAGCCAACCTTGCGGTTTTCAAGATCCTTGAGTGTGTGCCATCCAGAGGCCTTCTTCGAGGTGATGCCGTTTTGAAAATATCCGGTCGGATCCGTCATCGAGAGCGTATCGGCACGCTGTTTTGTCCAGGCAACGTTGCCGCCGATAATGTCGACGCGGCCGGTCTGCACGGCAGCGATCGCACCCGACCACTCCATCGGCACCGGCTTGATCGCCAGGCCGAGCTTGTCGGCGGCGATCTGAAGGATGTCACCGTCATAGCCGGCAAGTTTGCCGTCGCGGGCCACCAGGCCCGGCATGTCACCGGTGATGGCGACCGAAAGCACATTCTGTTCGCTCAGATGGTAGGACGGATCGATGGCCGCAGCCGGACCCGATGCAAGCCCTGTTGCAAGCGCCAGAGCGCCGCCGAGAAATTGATGAAGCGGATGTCGCATGTCTGTTCCCTTTCGTTGATGTGTGTCTGTCAGGATTGGACCGCCGCCGCCGGAGCCCGAATGAACCGGGTCATGGCGAGGCCGGATATGGATGTCGGTGAATGGCCGTCGAGACTGAGCTCGGCGAGTACGGCGCCGACCGCTGGCCCGAGTTGGAACCCATGGCCGGAAAAGCCGAAGGCGTGAAAGAGGCCTTCGACCGTGGGACTTGGTCCGACGATCGGCAACCCGTCTGGCATCCGTCCCTCAATGCCCGTCCAGCTTCGCAAGAGCAGGACGTTCTTGAGCTGTGGCACCATGGCGACGGCAGCTGCGGCAGCCTCGATGGTGATTTCTGCAAGCGGCCGCGCGCGCAGGCGCTCTTGATCGGCAATGCCGAGGCCGGCGCCGAAGATGACGCTTCCATGGGCCGCCTGGCGGATGTAGATGCCGCCGCCACAGATACCGAGATTGGGTCCGATCAGGGGAGCGATTGGCTCGGTTACACACATATTCGGCGCCATCACTGTCTCATCGACATGGTCGCCGAACTGGGCGGCGATCGCCGCACCCCAGGCACCGGCCGTGTTGACCAGGCGACGGGCTGTGAGCACGGTGGGATCGTTGTCGAGCCGGATGGAAAATCCGCCCTTGCAAGGTTCGGCGCCGATCACCCGGGACCCCTCGCGGATGTCAGCTCCGAGCGCACGGGCAGCGCGCGCAAAGGCTGGTGCGACGAGCCGCGGATTGGCCTGACCGTCCTCGGCGCAAAAGGAGCCGCCCGCATAATGGCGCGAAAGATAGGGAAACCTGACCTTGAGATCGTCTGGACCGAGAACAACCGTTTGGATGCCGTGTGTACCAAGGAGCAAATGATGCGCAACCAGTTCGGCCATGTCGTCATCGTCGCGCGCAAGCTTCAGATGGCCGGTGGCGGTAAATTCGCAATCCGTTCCGATCAGGCCCTTCAGGCCGCCCCAGATCGTGCGGCTCCTGCGCGCAAGGGCAAGCTCGGCTGGATGACGCCCCTGTTGGCGGACACCTCCATAATTGACGCCGCTTGCCTGAGCGCCACATCGACCGCGCTCGACCAGCACCACGGAGGCACCCTTGAGCCGGGCATGGAGAGCCGTCGAACAGCCGGCCAGTCCGCCCCCAATGATTGCGATGTCGAAACTCCCGGTCATGGCTTGCCTCGCAAAAGGTCGGCAAGCGCCACCGGCTTGATAGGGGCCTGTCCGCGCAGGCGGCCAACGGTCTCGATGCTGACGCCAGCCGAGGCGGCAATGAGCTCGGCAGCGGACGTGCCGCAGACCCGTCCCTGGCAACGCCCCATGCCTACCCTGCAGAAGGCCTTGATGCGATTGATCTCGGACTCGCCTGAAGCCGCAACTGCGTGGCGGATCGTTCCCGCGGTCACGCCTTCGCAGCGGCAGACGAGCACCTCGTCCGGAAGCGCGGCAGCGACCTGATGCGGGAAAGCGAAGGCCTTATCCAGGGCCTTTCGAAAACGCGCGGTTTTTGCGACCATGCGCCGGTCACGGCCAATCTCGATCGGCCCGCCACGACCGGTGTCACCAAGCAGTGCTGCCGCGGCAATCCGTCCGCTGGCCTCGGCAATTTCGCTGCCGCGGATCGACAGCCCATCACCGGCAAGGTAGACGCTTGCCATCGAGGAGCGGCCGTCGCAATCGGCGCGGGGCAACCATTGCCGCTGAACAGGATCAAAGGCGAAGTCGAGCCCGAGCAGATCGGCGATCTGGGTCTCCGCCTTTAGCCCATGTCCCAATGCGAGGCCATCGCAGGTGGCAATCCGGACCCGGCCCCGCCAATGATAGGCGATACCTGTTACGTGATCATCGGTGTCGCGCAGGACCTCGAGCAATTGGACGCCTGTCAATAACGGAACGCCTCTCGTTCGAAGCGCGGCCATGTAGAACAGCCCTCTTGCAAAGGCGGTGCCGCCCGAGGCGAGCGCAGGCAGAAGCGTCGGATGGTGGAAGGGATTGCCGGTTTCGAGAACCGCAACAACCGTCGCGCCCGCCTTTGCATACTGGTAGGCGACGAGATAGAGGAGCGGGCCGGTGCCGGCAAAGACCACGCGCCGGGCAATCAAGGATGCTTCGGCCTTGAGCGCGATCTGTGCGCCTCCGAGGCTGTAGACACCCAAGGCGGTCCAGCCTTTCAGCGGCAGGATACGGTCCATGGCGCCGGTCGCAAGGATCAGATGGGACCAGGCCTGGATAAAGGGCCCGTCTGTTCCGAGCAGATGCAGCCTGCCTTCGCAAGCGTTCCAGACCTGGGTCTCGGATCGATAGTCGATCTTCGGTGCGAGGACAGCGAAGGTCTCGCGCAGTTCGACCGCCCTTTGTGCATCGAAGCCGTAGAGCCTGTCGTCGGATCTCATGAGTTCTGGCCGTGGCTGGCGGAAGATCTGTCCGCCCGGTTGGAGCGCCTCGTCGATGACGACCGGCCGTAATCCGGCCTGCGCGAGGGTGGCCGCAGCCGCAATGCCTGCTGGTCCGGCGCCGATAATGGCAACGGTCGTGTCCATCACACGGCCTCCGGCGCAGTCGTTAAGAGGTCCATGCCTGGTTCGACGCGGCTTGTGCAGCTTCGCAGACGCCGTCCATCTTTGCGCCATAGCCAACAATCCTGACAGGCGCCCATCAGACAGAAGCCGCCGCGCCTTTCGGAAAGAAACTCGAAGTTGCGCGCGTGGCCTGCTCCCATCCTGATCGCCGTAAGGACGGTCTCGCCCTGCCGTGCGGTATAGGATTGATCATCGACCGTGATCCTTATTGTCGCACCGCCTGCGTCCGCAAGCCTTTCAGGGCAAGTGCGCGCCTTATCCAGCATCTTCCAGTCCTCCACCCGCATTTGATGTTGACAGGCTAGATGTCCATATTATGGATGTCAATGCGAACATAAATCCATAAAGCGAAGTTCAACAGAGGGATGCTCGAAAGTTGGATACCACCAGAAAGAGTATAGTGACGCAGCCGGGCGACGAATGCGTCGCTACCATTCTGGCCGACTATTGCAACGGGATCAGGCAGGTGCCGATTGGCGCAAGCAGGCGCGCACGCCGGACACTTCTGGACACGCTTGGCGTTGCGGCGGCCGGATCGAGGACGCAAGCCGGCCGAGCGTCGCTGAAGGCGGCGGGAGAGATATGGGGGGAGGGCGCAGCGCCGGTCTGGTTCTCAAAACGGCGCCTGCCGGCGGTCGGATCGGCATTCGTCAACGCCACTTACGCGGCTGCGCTCGATCTCGACGACGGACACCGGCAGGCGTCAGGTCACCCTGCCGCCGCAATTGTTCCGGCGGTACTGGCCGTTGCGACGTGCTGCGGGGCGAGCGCCGACCGGCTTTTGAGCGCCATCGTCCTTGGCTACGAGATCGCTGTGCGCGTTTCGGCGGCGCGTGATATCAAGACCCTCCGCACGACGGACACCGGGCTCTGGTGCGGCCCGGGAGTGGCGGCAGCCTGCGGATGGCTGACGGGTCAGCCGACGGCGGTCATTGCACACGCCATCGCCATTGCCGGGCAAACCGCGACGTCTCAGGCGGCGACCGGCTGGACCAAGCTTGGCCATACTGTGAAGGAAGGCATCCCCTGGGCAACAGCGAACGGGCTTCAGGCGGTAGCGCTTGCGAGGGCGGGCCATCGCGGCCCACTCGACATGCTGGACGATCCCGCAATTTACGACCGGCAGCGTCTGTTGAGATCCTGGTCAAGGGCCTGGGCGATCGAGGAGGCCTATTTCAAACTCTACAGCTGTTGCCGTTGGGCACACGCAGCAATCGATGGGGCATCGATGCTGGCTGCGCGACTTGACGCGGATCCCGATGAAATTGAGGACTTGGTGATCGAAACCTTCGAGCGTGCACTGACGCTGCCGAACCAAATTGAACCGCAATCGGCCGAGGCTGCACAATACAGCATTCCCTTCTGCGTTGCCCTGGCACTGGTACACGGCCAACAGGCGCTGCTGCCGATGGACGATGGCCATCTTTGCGACATCCGGGTGACCGCACTTGCCGGGCGCATCCGGTTGCAAAGTGCAAGAGACTATGCTGCCTCGTTTCCGGCCGGTACGCCCGCACGCGTGACGATGAGGGCAAGAGGACGGAGTGAAACGATCGAAGTGCTCTATCCAAGGGGAGAACCGCAAAATCCGCTTTCGGCCGAGGAGTTGCAGGAAAAGTTCCTGACACTCTCGTCGGCTCTTGGCCGGGACCAGGCGTCAGACGTTTCGGCGGCGGTCGAGGGGCTCGGCATCCATCAAAATCCGGCTGCGCTATTCGAGGCCCTCAGCCGCTGCAGCTAGAGTTTACAACGCCGCCTGGATGTATAAGGAATCCCTCGGACTTGAAACTTGTGAGGGCAATGCATGGCGAAGGACGAGATCGCGGCAACAGGCACGCAGCTGCTCGACCGGGCCGTCGCGATCTTGAAATATCTCGGGGAGGCTGGCCAGCGTGGCGCGTCTATGGCAACAATCGGCGAGGCTATGGGCCTGAAGCAGCCGACGGTTCATCGTATCGTTACCGCCCTTGAACGCCATGGTTTCGTCGACCGCGAGCGCGAAACAAAGCGCTATCGGCTTGGGCTGGCGCTCTTTTCAATGGGGGCAGCGGCAGCCGATGGGACTGGACTTCGCCAGCTCGCCCGCCCGGCACTGCTGCGGCTTGCGGCAGCGACAAGCGACTCGGTCTACCTGATGGCGCGCGCCGGCTTCAACACGGTCTGCGTCGATCGCCAGCAGGGCACCTATGTCATCGACAGCCTGACCGGTCATATCGGTGGGCAGATTCCGATGGGTATCGGACCGGCAAGCCAGGCCATACTTGCCTTTCTTCCGCCGGCCGAAGCCGACGTCATCCTCGAAACGAACGCAATGCTCTACAAAAAATTCGGCACCTTCACCGCGCGCAAGATCAAGAATGCATTGGAGAAAATCCGAACGCAGGGATATGCGATCGACGACGGGGAACTCGTTGCGGGAATCTCCTCGATCGCCGTGCCGATTCTGCCGCCGGGCCGCGACGCAATCGCTTCGATTGCGATCAATCTCACGAGCCCCCGGCTGACCGCCGAGAGAACACCCGAGCTCGTCGGCCTTTTGACAAGAGAGGTGCGAGAGATCGAGCAGCAGCTCAATCCGCTCGCCGACTGATATTTTCGCGGGGAGCTGCTGACCCCCATCATCCGAGGCCGAGGAGTGACCGTCGCTTGCAGGCTGAACGGGATCGCGGTCGGCGTTTAGGGCCCGCGGAATCCAGCGTTGTCATATCAATGCAAGACACCAGAGGCTGCCTTGCTGATGTCAACCATTGAGGAGCCGGGATCGGGGCACGATCATGGGGGCACTGGCAGACGCTGTTGCTTTTGGGGCTGTCGGTCGCCTGCCTGAGCGAATGTCGTCAGGGCACCTGCGGAACCATCATCCGTGCGTGTTCGTTTGTCGGGAAAGGAGAAATATAATGCCAAAAGCGGTCCCAAAAACCCCAGATGATCCGGCCCCCGTCCCCGTTCGGCCGGGCAAGACGACAGACGAGCCTCAAGTAAACCCAGTGCGTGACCCGTCCGACAAGAAGAAACCGAACGATCCCCCTCGTGATCCGGCGCTCCTTCCAATTGGCGATCCGGCCGGTGCGGCTTAGCCCAAGCAAGGTGGAACCCTCTCTACCCCATGCAGGGGCAGGCGGCGAAGCCGAGACAAGCCCCCGTTACAGGATGAAGCTGGAACGTTCCCATCCCCGCTTTCATCCTGCTTGGCGAAGGTCCTTAGTGGCTTTTCTTATGGCTTTGCTGACCGGCTTTTACATGCTGCTCATGCGTGCCGCCACGAGTACCGGAACCCTGTCCTGCCTTTTCAGACGCGGAGCTTGACGTCTTGTCCGCGCCTGCGTTCTTGTGGCTTTGTTGGCCGGACTTGACGTGCTGGTCGTGAGAACCGCCTTGGTTTGCCATGATAGATCTCCTCTAGATTGGCATGAGATCGCTTAAATGCAGATCTCACGAACGCAACACCAACAAGGCCCAGGTGTTCCCCTTTTAATATTTCGTGATGACGCCGGCTTAGATCGAATTCCCGGTGAGGACGTTTTGGTATGTGTCCCGAGGAAGGTTTGCCGATCGTGTTCGGACTCTCATCACAAGGAACGAGTTTATGTCGAAGCCGTTGAACGAAGACCTGAACATCGAAAACCGTCAGTCGTTTATTCCACCCGAGATGGAGCTTGAACCAGTCTCGCTTTCCCGTTTGCAGAAAGAAAAGGCAAACGACAAAGGCGGAGTAGACGATCGCTCCAATGCCCCGAAAGCTCAAAGGAGCGGCGATGACGCCTGAAAGCCGACGAGCTCAGCGCTTGTCCTTCTTTTGTTTCAGTGCATCGCTGAAATCGCGGACCTCAGGATCGCGGTTGTTTTCATCCATCGCGTCGCGATTGGAACCAGGGTCGTCTTTGGCAGGAAGATATCCTCGCGGTCTGTTCGACTTCGGTCCTTCCCAGCGAGGTGATTGGTCAGTTGTGCCGGGTGCGCCATCCTGCGGTTTTTTGATTCCCATGGTGCGGCTCCTAGGTGTTATGTTCCACAACCGAACGCCCGTGAAAATGTTCCCGCCTGTACCGCAATCAATGCCGTTCGATCGAATGAGCCCCGTTTGCGCCAGCAGTCGAGGCTCTGCGTGAACGGCATCTTTGCAAAGCAGTAAGGGCGACAGTCTGTCGGCGTGGAGCTGCGGCATCAAGGTTGTCGCAAGCCACGCTTTTCACCTGCCAAGCCCGGCCTTGGTTGTCTCCGGATCGGCCGGAAAGGCGCCTTGGTCCTTTCGAAATTCCGGCTCGGAAAGGCCAGCAGCCAGGCTCAGCGCGTCAGCCCAAAGACAAATGCAAGAGCAGCGACGACCACCACTGCCGTGATCGGCTTGTCTTTGACTTTCTCTTCGACCTCTTCCAGAAGGGTTCGGGCCTGAGCCTTGGCGACAACGATCGAACCCGATGCAACTCCGGAAACCGACCCGGTGAGTCGATTGGCGTCCTGTCGCAAGGTGCGAAGATTCTTGCCTAATGTTTCTGCCTGGCCACCCTCGTCAAGGTCGTCGTCAGCAGGTTCAACGGGATATTTGTCGGCTTCACGCTTAACATGTTCCGCCGCGTCCGTGTCGGTTCTGCCGGTAGCTATTGTCGTCTGGGTGACGGAAAGCGGATCGGATGCGGGAAAGCTGTCCTCCAATCCCCTGTCGAGTTGTCCACGCCGCGGGCGACGCCTTTGCTGAGCTTGTTCTTTCAACATCGATTTCACGGCGGGGGAATCTTTTGGATCGGGCATGAACTCGCACTCCTCATTTCACTGGCGGGGAACGGCTTGAAGGAAGGAGAAGTTCCCCAGGAATTGATAAAGCTCAAAGTGATGACGGGGATGCCATTCCGCAAAAGCGCATCCGCCGAGGCGAGATCGACTTTCGCCAGGCTCTTGAAAAAACCCGCCCCACAGCACGGATCGGACGAATCCTGTCGTCAGCTACGGCTGCTCGCGAACTCCAGGTGTGGCTTCCCGTTGATCTGCATCTTCGAGATCCGTTTTGACGACATACGTATCGGTGTGTTCGCGCGCGGCCTCGCGAAGAGCGTCGAGGTTTGGGGCGTCGTCGCCTCCAAGTTCGTTCCTGCCATGCAAGATCTCGCGCTCTGCCTGAATCCAATGATCATCGGGCCGTCCCTCCGGCCGTCCCTCGCTTTCCCAAATCTGATGCGCGCGTCGTCTGATGCTTTCGGTGACCTCGTCTGTACGGTCTGGATCGGGGGTCCTGTCGGGCGTGGATATTGCGGTTTCGTCCGGAAGTGTGCCCTGGACTGGTGGTGTTGGTTTGGCCATTGGTCTGCTCCTTGGCTATCGCCCCGATGAGCTCCGGTCGGGGCTGAAAGTTTCTACTGCGCTTCACCATGACCGGAGGTAGACATCCTCTCCGCCCGCTCCCGGCGCCGTCGGCCTTGCGCCTCCCGTTCATCGCGCTCCTTCGATTTCCGCCCTGTCTGCTCGCCTTGCGCTTTCTCGGTCAGGCGGGCTTGTTGGTTTCGTTTGTGCGGTCTTCGTATCGGTATGAACGAACCCGTGGGGTAGACTTTTCAAGGTCGCGGCTGTTGCGGGCCGCGTCGACCGCAAGGTCCGTCGTCTCCGGGTCCGTCCCCGTTGAGCGAGCCAGGGTGTCGTCCCAGCCTTCGCCGCGCCACTGGTCTGCACGTTCATCCATGTCGATGCTGCCTTCATCGTCGAGTATGTCGTGGGCGCGCTCGTAGCTTGCCTCGTCCACCTGCACCGACACGAGATATCCGCCGCGATTGAGCCCCTCGGCATAAAGGGCGCGGTCCTCTGCCGGGAAGAACCAGTCGGCAAGTCCGGCCCACCAGCCGCCGGGCTCGGTGCGGCGTAGATCGCCCTCGGCTTCGTAGCCGGGGAGAAAACGGATACGATCATCCGCCAGACCGATATCCTTCAATCGCTTGATCGCGCTTTCGGCCTCGCTGCGGTCATCGAAGAACGCGCTGAGCGTGTCTAGCGAGCCGCCGGTTGCAGAATTGGGCAATCCTTTGTCGTAGCTGCTGGTCATGATCTCCTCCTTGGCCTTGGGATGGCAATGTGTGCCGCCTCGTGAAGAAACATCGACTGAAGGAAACTGTTCCCCAACGAGGGCCCTGGACACGGCGGATGTCGTAGCGATTTCGACAGGGGGAAGCTGTTCAGGTTTTGGGTCGTTCATTTTTCAGAGAGCCAGTGTCTGCTCAGGGTCTTGGAGCTTGCCCACTGAAGCCTGGAGGACGCCATCGATCGCGGTTTTTCGTCTTTATCGACGAAATCTCGCGTACTCCCGAAGGCGGTTGCGACGACGTTTGCGGGAAGAGCTGGTGCGACGTGATTCTTCGAATGCGGCCAGCGGCTGGGTACGCCGGGGGCTTCGCCATAATGGCCTAAATTAGAAGTCTGGTTGAACCCACTCCGCTTTCTGGTTGTGAGATCAAACACGCAAACCGTTTCAACCTTGGCCACCGCGACCAAGGTTGGTAGATTGCTAAAGTACCATCGGCTCGGGAAGCGGCTCGCCCGTCTTGCTGACGATCGTGGAGCCGTAGGGTTCGCGCGATGTAATCATGATGCGGTCGTTCGCGAGCGGTCGAGCCAGCTGTTTTGCGTCCTCCCAGGGTGCCCGCATCCAGATTTCCGCTTCCTCTGGCGTCTGCAAAAGGACGGGCATGGCTTTCTCATGAACGGGGCGCACGATGTCGTTCGGCTCCGTTGTCAGAATCGCGTAGAGGTCGTCTGTCGTCTGTCCGTCCTTGACCTTGCGCACGCTCTTCCATTTTGCTGCCCACAGTCCAGCAAAGAACATAGTCGGTCTGTCGGGGCTCGCAGAAAACCATGCATTTGGCGTCTTCCCGCCTTCTTCCTTGCTGGCCGGGTCCGGCTCCGCAAAGGTCGTCACGGGCACGATGCACCGGTGTTCGACGCCGTGCCATCGCTTCCAATGCGGTAAAGTCAGATTGCGGATGTTTGTGACGCCACCGTCAGGCTCCATCCGGAGCAGTTCGTCCATGTCGACCGGAAGGCCTTTTTTTAGAAGCTTTTCAGCGCGAGCTTCGGCAGCCTTTTTCTGCACGTAGATCGGCGAGGGTAGGCCCCAGCGGCAGTTTGCCAGCTGTTTGCTGCCGTCGGAGGTGTTTCGGATGACGGGAGCCCATTGATCGGGGTTGATCTGATAGGCGGGCATCAGGTTAATCAGGCTCTCGGCTTCCCGCGCCCATTTGTTGACCCAGTCGCGATCATCCAGGCGGTAGAGATTACAGATGTGGACGGCTCCTCCCTCGTCAGGATTTGAGTATACGGACAACGCGATTTCTTGCAATCAGATGTCCGGCCTGTTGATGCAGATTTAGTCTGCTGGCCGCCAGATGGTGTTCGCTACCCCGCCCATTCGCGACGATTTTTGTGCCAGTGCAATCTGAGCCACAATAGGCGATCCGGAGATCCTGGCGCCGACGCGCAAAGACTTTCGTAAATCGATTTAGTGGTGGGGCCACGCCCGGCGCAAGTGTTGACCCCGCTACTTTTTAAATATCTTCAACATTTTCAGATCGCTATCGCAGATTCCAGCGGGGGCCATCTTGGGCTCCGGGTCACAGGCCGATGACCCTGTCGAGATGGCGAAGCAACCGTGCACCGGCATCCAAAGTGACCGCTCCGCCATCGAAACCAGCCACAACTTTTACCCATCGTAGCTTTCAAATTCGCGCGGATCGAGATTACACCGTGTTTGCAGCGAATCCCGCCTTTCAATCTGATAACTCTTCGTTGCAAAAGCAGTTTCTCAGATTTTGGGGCGGATGCACCCCTATTATGAGATATTCGGGCTAACCGCCGATGAATGTGACAGTCTCGTGGAGCGGGGCACGGCCCGTACGGGCGGAACTCATCGTGAGGTCCTCGTACCCGATCGACATGCCGCAGAAGAGGATGAGCCCCTCCGGGGGTGACAGCACCTCGGCGACCGTCTCGCGAACCTGCGACCACGCCATCTGCGCGCAACTGTGCAGCCCTTCGGCGCGGAGCAGCAGCATGACGGTCTGCAGATACATGCCGACGTCGGCCCATTGGGGCCGGCCCAGGTCGCGGTCGATGTAGCAGAACAGGGCGGCGGGCGCCCCGAAACAGTTCCAATTGGCGATGGCTGCCCGCTGCCGCGCCTCCCAGTCCTCGCGCGCAATGCCGAGCGCGCTGTAGCGCTCCTTGCCGAAGGCGGATCGGCGCTCCCCATATGGAGACTTCAGCACGGGCGGGTACATCTCATACTGCCGCTCGTCCCAAGCGTCGCCGTGGGCCACGCGCTCGACGGCGCATGTCTTGAGCTCAGCCAGCGGCGCGCCGGTCAACACATAAGTGTTCCACGGCTGGATGTTCGATCCGGACGGCGACCAAGCTGCGGCGGACAGCACGCGCGCAAGCACCTCCCTCGACACAGGCTCGCTTTTGAATCCGCGCACCGCCCGTCGGCTTTTGACTGCCTCATATACGTCCATGATGATCTCCTTTTTACCACCGGCCATTCGTTTCGTTCAAGTGCCAGTCGTCTAGTTCGCCCCTGGCCCGACAGGTAGGCGGTCAGTAATCCCAGAAGAGCGGCACCCAACGAAAGGCGTCGCCCTCCGCCGCCACATGGCCGATGGATGGGAACGGCAGGTGAGTGGCCACCAGAAGCTCGCCGCTCGCCGACAGCTCCCGCAAAAGGCGGACCCGAACGCGCGCCGCCTCTTCGGGGTCGTGTTCGAAGCCGTTGAACCAGTCGGGGTGCTCGAACCCGACAGCGAACACGGCATCGCCAGCGAACATCAAACGGTCGCCGCCGGACGCTAGGCGTACTACGCTGTGCCCTGGGGTGTGGCCGCCGGTGCGGGTGACGACCACCCCCGGCGCAACCTCGTACTCTTCCTCGAACGTCTTCAGATTGCCGCGGTACTCTTCCGCGAACCGCTTGGCCGCCGCCCGAAGTGCGTCCGGGAACCCCTGTGGCATGGAGACGTGGGAGAAATCGGGGTGCGTCCAGAACTTGACCTCGGCTTCCGCCACGTGGATTCGCAGGTCCTTACGCAGCTGGTCCTTTACCCCGTCGACGAGCAGCATGCCAATGTGGTCCATGTGCATGTGGGTCAGCACCACGTCGGTCACGGACGGAAGATCGATGCCGGCGGCGTCCAGCCGATGGGCCAGTTGCCCGGCCTTCGGCAAGTTCAAGTTCGGGTCGTCCCCCAGCCCGGCGTCGATGAGTATGGTCCGGCCGCCGCTGCGCACCACGACCACGTTCAGCCCCCAATCGAGCGTCTCCGTCGGTAGGAAATTGTAGTTCAGCCAGGCCGCCCGGACGGTCGGGTCGGCGTTGTGGCCCAACATCTTGCCCGGCAGCGTCAACACTCCATCGCTGACCACCATTACGTCAATCTCGCCGATCTTCAGCGCGTAGCGCGACGGAACTAACTCGTCGAGCGCCGGTCTACCGGAATGTGAAATGTTGTCCAAGCTCATGTTAACCTCCTGTTGATTTCCTGATTGAATTTCAATACTTGCGTTTGCAATGGAGAGTGAATCACCCTGTGGTATAGGCTGCGTATGTCTCACGCATAGGGATCGTTACCTGTGAATTCATTGCAGTTGTCCAATTCGATGTTGGCATGCGTGAAGTTGCCAGCCGATCACACCAAGGCAGATACTGGCTGTACAGCGCGCGACCTCGGCCTCCTTAAAGAGGTCGATTGAGCCGTCGAGTTCAGCGCGACTCTGTCCCAGATCAGCTGTGCCCGGCGCTCGTCGACGCCCGATTCCCTTCAACGATTCCGGCAATATCGGCGGCTTCAACTTCGAAGCGCCTCGCCCGTTGAAGCGCTCATTCAGCGTGATGTCGTGGAGCACCGTCCAGACGGCGACCACCTCCGCGCCGTGTTCGATGGACCGAATTTGTCCCAACCGTGCCGCAAAGAGCCAGGAGCGGGCAACGTGGTTGAACAGATACGGTTCACATCGCTCCCGGGCATAATCCATTGCTTGGGTCACAATCGGCGTGTCAGGAACCGAAATTCCCGCAAACATGCGTTCCAGTTTTGGTTCGGGAAGGGCGGAGGCCCTCGTCATCTCCTGGTTTGCTGGGCCGTTCGCTCGTGTCGATGGCGATGTCGGAAGACGTCTAATCGGCCATGGAACGGTACAGCCAGTCGACATAGCTCAGCGAACCGACACGCGCTCCCGCAAGCGGCAGCAATGTGTCATCGTTCAGTTCGACGCCGTAGTAGCGGGCGCTGTCATCTGTCACGACCTGGCGGATGTCTTCGTTTGCTGTAAGGTGCATACGTGCAATCTCGTCGAGACCGAACTGGTCGCACCCGCCGATCTCCACGGTATCGTTCATTGCTGCCCCCATCGCCAATTCGACCAGCATCTCAGCGACGTTGTCAGCAGCTATCGGCTTTACTAATGCCGAGGGAAGCCGGAAGCCGTCTCCGTCTGCGCCCATGTCGACCACGCCACTGATAAACTCAAAGAATTGCGTGGAATGGAGAATGGTATAGGGCCGCCTAGCTGCCCGGATGAGATTTTCCTGCACCATCTTCGCGCGGAAATAGTCACTCTCGACAAGGTGGGGTGTCCCTACCACGGAAAGCGCGATGTAATGCTTGACGCCTGCCGAAGCCGCCAACAGATTCCGGGTGGAGGCCTTGAAAAAATCCAGGGCCGTGTCGTCACCAAACGACGCGGCGTTGGTGACGTCGATGACAACGTCAGCTCCCGCTATCGCTGATCCGAGACTTTCTCCCGTCACACTGTTGACGCCGAGGGAGCTGGACGCGGCGACCACCTCGACGCTTGCTTGTTCAAGTTTATCAACGAGGTGTGTCCCGATTCGCCCGGTCGCCCCCATAACCGTGATTTTCATCGATTTGTCCCCTCCATCGTGCCCTGGGGCAGCGGCCAGGTTTAGCCCTGCCGGGCAGCTGGCAAACATTGGACGATCGCGCGCTTGGGGAGTCACTCCACCGGCAGGACGGCGGGAGCGTCCTTGTTTTTGAGTAGCACGACGATGAATTTCGCCGGTTTCGTCATGCTCGCATTGCGGCTGATCAAGTGAATGTCGGAGGGGCCTTCGTAGAAGGTCTCTCCCGGCGACAAGGTGACCTCTTTTTCGCCCTTGACCTGCATCACAATCGAACCCTCGAGAACGTAGACGAATGCATTTGCGTCGTGTTTATGGATGGGATCGGAACCTCCTGGGCCATACTCGACGGAAATCATCAGCCCCTCCTTGCCGGGATAGTTGGGAAGGTCCTTGCTCATGAGCGATGTGACCTTTGCAGTGTTTCCGGCGGCCGCACCCGGCAAAGTGCCAAGTAGGCAAACTGAAGCCGATACAAACAGTGTCAACAAAGCTGACTTCATTGTCGTTATCCCCTTGGTTGTGGAATGCATATGTGCGTTCGAAAGCTGGGCAAAAGACCAGCCCACAGGTGGTTCGACGCCTTGCTTATTTCGGTTGTTGGGACGAACGGAACCAGTCCTGGAGCCCGACCTTGCCAATCCGCGCGCCTTCGCCGGGCACGATCGACTGATCGTTGAGTTCAGATCCGAAATAGCGCGCATGGACGTCTGCCTCGACCGACCGCGGGTCGTTGGCCGCTTTCAAGTACCGGGCTATGATCTCGTTCATGGGAGCACGCTCGGGACCCGCGATCTCGATCGTGCCATTAAGCGGCTTCCCGAGGGCAACATCCGCCATCACATCGGCAACGTCATCCGAGGCGATGGGCTGGAAAGCGGCCGGTGACAAACGAGCGACTGCGCCGACCGTCGCTTCGTCGGCAATACCCTTCAGAAACTCCATAAACTGGGTGGAATGGACGATCGTGTAGGGGATGGATGATTCCTTGATCAGCCTCTCCTGAGCAAGCTTCGCCTTGAAATACCCGTTGTCCGGCAACCGTTCCGTTCCGACGATCGAGAGGGCAATGTGGTGTTTGACACCAGCCTTGGCATCGGCGGCGAGCAGGTTGCGGCCGGCTGTTTCGAAGAATTCAAGCACAGCCTTGTCTTCCCACGATGGTGCGTTTGCAAGGTCAATGACGACCTCGGCACCGGCCAGCGCTTCCGCAACTCCTTCGCCGGTGACGGTGTTGACGCCGGTGTTGGGCGACGCGGCCAGAACCTCGTGGCCCTTGTTGCGCAGGCGCGCTGCGGTCTTGGACCCGATAAGCCCGGTGCCGCCGATAATGACAATTTTCATGACTATCTCCATCGTTGTGGCGCTTTCGGGCCAATTGACTCGATCGCATCGGAAAGTGACAGGGGAGACAAAATCATTCTATCGTGCAGAGGATGTAGAGCTCTAGTCGCCAGGTATACGTGACATGTCCCCGTTGATAGGCGGGATACATAGGATGCATGGGCTGACAACAGCTGCTTGCCGGTTTCAGCCGCCGGCATGGCTTCATTGCAATTCACTCCGTCATGCGCAGGTTCGAGAGTTGCTCGATCCAAACACGATGAGTGACCTCGAACGGAGCTACTGAGACAATTACCCTCGTTTGATGAGGTGATGTTGTCGCCTGGCCCGGCCGAATCTTCCGGTTCGCTCGGGCCTATTCCAGCTTTCCAGACACGCAGCGCAGCGGCAATGTCTCCCGGCAATGCATGGATTTCCATGAGTTGCGACTGGAGCCTTGCGGGATTACGCTCGCATCATGAGTTCGCCAGCTCCAAAATCGAGAATACGTTCTGCGCGAGACGCTGATGGTCCTCTGGCTTTCTTTGTCCGACAGGAGCTGCTGATGATGCGCATCTGGTCGCACCGCCCCCAATTCTTGCATCTGGGTCTTTTTATTGCCGCCTATGTCCTGGGCTGCGGATTCGCGCAGTTGCTGGCAATCGTGCCTGGAACGGGTATTTCCGTTTGGCCCCCGAGCGGGCTCTTCATTGCTACGCTTGTTCTTGCCTCCAGGCTTAGCTGGCCGTGGTGGATCCTGGGGGGCTGTCTGGCTGAATTGTTCAGCAATTTCCTGTGGTTCCACAGTCCGCTGCCTGCTGCCTTCCTGATCTATATCGGCAACGCTCTAGAAGCGGTAACCGGGGCATGGCTCGTGGGCCGGATCTTGAGGCGACCGGTTCGGCTCGAAACCCTGCGGGAAGTTCTTGCATTCGTCTCACTGGGCGCGGGAATTGCGCCAGTCGTAAGCGCGACGGTGGGAAGTGCGACACTTGCGTGGTTTGGCATACTATCGCAAACCTTCGGGGCGGCTTGGCCCCTTTGGTGGATCGGAGACGCCACTGGTGTCTTGATCGTCGCTCCACTGGCGCTGGTCGTATTCCAGAACTGGCACGGTAAAGCCCAGCTTTCGACCGTTCGTTGGATCGAAGCCTGCGTCCTGGGGCTGATCTTTCTCGGCGTCGCCGCCCTTGCCCTGAGCGGTTACCTACCCTTTGCCTATATCATCATGCCGCCTCTCCTTTGGGCTGCGGTGCGTTTCGAGTTCAAAGGCGCGGCCGTCACCTTGGCTCTCCTCGCACTGATCACCGCCGCTTTCACAATATCCGGCGCCAGTCCGTTTGCCGGCGATCCCGAGTCCCAGGAGCACAAGCAGATCATGCTGCAGCTTTTTCTGGCGATCTCGGCATTTTCAGCGCTCGTCGTGGCCGCGATATCCCGGCAGCACCAACTGGCGATGCTTACGTTGCGCCAAAGCGTAGAGGCCTTGCGCGACCGGGAGCAGGAGCTCTCGCACCTGGTCGATATGGTCCCGAGCCACGTTTGGCGTCTGAGGCCCGACGGCGAGCCCACCTTCTTCAACAGGCGCATGGTCGATTTCCTCGGTCTGGATGTAGCGGATAGGGATAAACCGGGCATGAGCCGGCTGGAAGCGGTCATAGAGACAGTCGTTCATCCCAATGATGCCTCCGGGTTCAGGGATGCGCTTACACATTGCCTCGCCACTGGCGAGAGCTTTTCCATGCGTTATCGACTACGCCGCGCCGACGGCATCTATCGCTGGATGTCGAGCCGTGCCGAGCCGATGCGGGATCAGGCTGGGAGCATCACCCAGTGGTACGGCATCTGTCACGATGTCGATGATGAGATGCGGGCCGAGGAGGCACTACGGCAGAACGAGCGACAGTTGCAGCAGATGATAGATGCGGTGCCGGTACGCATCTGGAGTGCTGTGGCTTCGGGTGGGTCGATTTATTTCAACAAGCGCTATCAGGACCATTTCCGATCCGTTGGCGCGAACGTCGATACCCTTGAGAAGCTGACGATCGAAAGCCTGCTGCAGGAACTAATACATCCAGAAGATGCTCCCGAAGTGCACGGCACGTTACGGAACTGTTTCGCAACCGGCGCCGGCTCGACGATGCGATTTCGTTGGCGCGAAAAGGATGGCGTTTACAGCTGGGTAGAGTGCAGAGTGGAACCTCGGTTTGACGCAGACGGGATAATTGCTGAATGGTATGGCGTTTCCCTCGATATCGATGACGAGGTGCGTGCACAGGAGGCGTTGCGGGAGCGGGAGCTGTCGCTGCTCGTTGATATGGTCCCGGTCCATATTGGCCGCATGTCGCCCAACGGCGAGCCGACCTTCTTCAGCAAGCGCACCTTGCAATCCATCGGCCTTGACCACGTCGCTTCTTTGGACAAACCGGACATGAGCCGCTTGGCGGCCCTCATAGGGGCAACCGTCCATCCCGAAGATGGCCCGCACATGCGGGACGTGATTGACCACGCCCTCGCCACCGGTGAACCCTATACCATAAGGTATCGCCGGCGCCGCGCAGACGGCATCTATCGCTGGATGGAGGGCCGAGCCGAGCCATTGCGGGATGAACAGGGAGTAATCGTGCAATGGTACGCGGCTGCCATGGACATCGATGAAGAGGTGCGCGCGCAGCAGGCGTTGCAAGAGCGAGAGCGGGAGCTCCAGCAGTTGATCGACGCGGTGCCGGCTTTGATTTGGGCGACAACGCGCGAGGGAACGCCGATCTACGTCAACAAGCGGTTCAGGGATGTAACGGGCGCTACGCTCGAGGATATCACAGCGCCTGATGGTTCGCCGTCCCTGAGCGTGATCCATCCGAATGACAGAGACGCGGCTCGGCAAGACATCTGCCATTCATTCAGAACGGGCGCCCCCTACGTTCAGAGGTATCGTCAGCTGCGGACCGACGGCAGCTATCGTTGGACTGAGACCCGGGCAGAGCCGCTGCGCGACGATAGCGGTGCGATTGTCCACTGGTACGGCGTGAGCGTGGATATCCACGATCTCGTGACCGCGCAGAAGGCCTTGCAGCAAGGCGAACGCCGCTACCGCGACCTCTTCCACTACATGCCCATCGGCCTCACCCAGGTGGATGCGAGCAAGCTCATTCCCCTGTTCAAGGAGTTACGGGCGCAGGGTGTGACGGAACTCAAAACCTACATCGACGAACATCCCGAATTCCTGCCGCGTGCGGTGGAAGCTCTGGAGGTTGAAGAAGTCAACCAGCATATCATCGCGATGTTCGGCGCAAAGGATGCCAGCGAGATGCTCGGGCCGATTGCCCGCTATTGGCAGCCGAGCATTGCCACCATACGCCGCTCCATCGAGGCGCGGTATCGTGGCGAGGAAGTCTTTCAGGAAGAGACCAAGGTAGCGCGCATGGATGGCAGCGTCATCGATGTCCTTTTCACGACCGCTCGCCCCGGTGCGGTTGCCGACAAGAGTCTGGTCGGCTTCATCGATATCACCGAGCGCAAGAAGGCCGAGGTGGCATTGCGCAACCGGGAACGGGAATTCTCGCAGCTCGTCGACCTGGTTCCGAGCCTGCTATGGCGGCTAAGCCCGGCGGGCGAGCCGGTCTTCTTCAGCAAGCGCATGATCGAGTTCCTCGGTTTGGATGTAGGGGATTACGATGGGTCGGAAATGAGCGGGCTAGCTGCAGCCATAGCGGCTCTCGTCCATCCCGATGATGCGGTCCGACTGGCGGAAGCGCTCGACCACTCCTTCGCCACCGGCGAGACCTTTTCCCTGAACCATCGCCTGCGTCGTGCCGATGGAGTCTATCGCTGGATGTCGGGGCGTGCGGAGCCCCTGCGGGACGAGAGCGGGCGGATCGTCCAGTGGTACGGCCTCTCGCATGATATCGACGATCAACTGCGCATCGAGGAGGAGGTGCGAGAGAGAGAGCGTTCGCTCTGGCAGCTCGTTGAAACACTCCCCGTGATGATCGATTGCGCCGCGCCGGATGGGGAGCCTGTCTATCGCAACCCTCAACTCCGAGATTTCCTCGGATATAAGCTCGAAGAACTGGACGGAACTGGGAAGTCCCGATTGGCCGGCACACTCGATGCCGGCGTTCATCCTGACGAGGTCGCTGGCGTCAAGGAGAACTATGCGCATTCATTGGCTACGGGCGAGCCATATGCGCGTAGACACCGCTTGCGGCGTTCCGATGGCGAATATCGCTGGGTCGAGACGCGCGCTGCGCCAATGCGTAACGCCGGAGGTGAGATCGTTCAGTGGAATGTCATCTGCCTCGATATCGACGGAGAAGTTCGGGCGGAGGAAAGGTTGCGTCTTGCGCAAGAGAGCCTTGCACGGGCAAGCCAGGCAGCGAGCCTCTCGGAGCTTTCGGCTTCTATCGCGCACGAGGTGAACCAGCCCCTGGCGGCCGTCGTCGCGAATTCGCACGCCTGCCAACGCTGGCTCATGGCCGAACCGCCAAATATCGAGCGAGCGGAGAAAACGGTAGAGCGCATCATTCGGGATGCCAACTCGGCGGCGGATGTTGTCAGCCGCATTCGCGCCTTGTTCAAGCAATCCGTGGACACGAGGCTCTATACGGCACTCGCCAGCGTCATCAACGAAGCACGGAGCCTGATGGCTGTTGAAGCGTCACGGCGCCGCGTGCGGATGGACATGAGGATCGACGGCGACTTTCCGCTCGTTACCATCGATCGCGTCCAGATCCAGCAGGTTCTGATCAATCTCATTCGCAACGGCATGGAGGCTATGGACTCTATTACGGGCGACAGAGTGCTAGGGATTCGCATGCGCCATATGGGGGATGTCATCCAGACTGACATCAGCGATCGCGGCCAAGGTATCGAATTTCCCGAGAGAATATTCGAGCCATTCTTCACAACAAAAGAAGACGGCATGGGCATGGGGCTGGCGATCTGTCGCTCGATTGTCGACACGGCGGACGATTGTGGGCGGAGAACAACGAACCGCATGGGGCGACGTTCATCTTCACCTTGCCGGTTGAAATGAAGGCGGTGCCATGAAGACCGATGATTATATTGTCTTCATCGTGGATGACGATGAACGAATTCGAGAGGCTCTCAGCGACCTCCTAGACTCGCATGGCATACGCGCTGTCGCATTTGGATCTGCAGGCGACTATGTGGACGCTGACAAACCTGACGCCCCTGCCTGCCTCATACTCGATATCGAACTGCCCGATATCAACGGCCTCGACCTGCAGAAGCAGATCGCCGATGGCGGGCATCCGCCGATCGTTTTCATTACAGGACACGGCGACATTCCATCTTCAGTGCGTGCGATCAAACACGGCGCCGTCGATTTCCTGACCAAGCCTTTTAGCGATGCGGATCTCATGGCAGCGGTCCACGCGGCGATTGCCCAGGATCGGGAAAAGAGATTCGAACGCGCTGAACTCGGCATGCTGAGACAACGCTACCTCCATCTGACACCGCGAGAGCGCGAGGTCCTGCCGCTCGTCGTGAGTGGTCTTCTCAACAAGCAGGCGGCAGCAGAGCTGGGGATCAGCGAAGTCACGCTGCAAATCCACAGAAGGAACGTGATGCAGAAAATGGCGGCGGCATCGCTCGCCGATCTCGTGCGTATCGCGGAAAGATTGGAAACACCGATTACCCACTCGCGTAAAGTGGGAGGGAATTGAACATGAACAAGACAAGACATGTCGTGGCAATTGTTGATGACGATCCAAGAATGCTTGAGTCGGTGGGCGACCTTCTGGAATCTGCGGGCTATGTGGCTGGCAGCTTCTCGTCGGCAGCGTCGTTGCTCGTCAACGGACTATCGGACCTGGATGTGCTCATCACCGATATAGGGATGCCTGGAATAGACGGCTTTGAACTTCGTGACCTAGTGAAGAAAGCACGTCCGGAACTGCCGGTATTCCTGGTCACGGGTCGCCACGAAATAGCGGATCAGAGCCGCGCTCGAGGCATCAGCGGTTTTTTCCGCAAGCCCTTTGATGCCCAGGCACTGCTCGCGGCCATCGCAAGTGCGTTACACAATTCGAGAGATGGAGGGTTACATGAGAGTTGACCAACCGTTGCTGCGGAGTTCGGCGCCGTTATCACCGCCGCGCGGAGATGAAGAAGATCAGCCGCTCGTCGTTATTGTCGATGACGATGCATCTATTCGGGAAGCGTTGGCGGAATTGATCCTGTCAGCGGGCTTCCAGCCCGTCAGCTTTGCCTCGCCCCGCGAATTACTTGACGCCGATATATTGGACAGCCCCGGCTGCTTGATACTCGATGTGCGCATGCCCGGCGCAAGCGGTCTCCATTTGCAGCGGCATCTGGCGGAAAACGGAAACCCCAAGCCGATCATCTTTCTGACCGGGCACGGGGATATCCCGATGACCGTTCAGGCGATGAAGGCCGGAGCTGTGGATTTTCTCACCAAGCCGGTGCGGGACCAGACGCTGCTTGACGCTGTCACCACGGGCATCGCGATCGATGCCGAACGACGGGCGGAAGCCGTGGTCGCCAGGCGCAATATCGAACGTCTTGAGACGCTGACGCAGCGCGAGCGCGAGGTGCTGTATGAAGTGGCTCATGGACGTCTCAATAAGCAGATCGCCTTCGAGCTCGGCATTAGTGAAGTGACAGTCAAGCTGCATCGCAGCAATGTCATGCACAAGATGGAGGCCGCCTCCATCGGCGAACTGATCCGGGCGTGGGAAACTCTGCCTGTGCAAATGCGCCAGGCCGCCGCGCGCTAGAGAAACCGCTCTGTGGAGCGTTGGTGCGTGGATCGGAGAGTTTTTGGACTCTGATCTTTGATGCCGTCGTTTACGAGGTTGTTCCAATGCGACGGATGGATTTCGGGTGTGCGCATGCAAGCATCCGATTGAGAACGACGCAGCCGATGGCAACCTCGGTCTGTTGCGCTCCGAAGGTTCGTGCGTGCAATCGGCCACCGATGATCGACTTGTAGCGAGCGATCGCGGCCTCGACCAGCGAACGCTTGCCGTAGCCAGTCGCAGTCTGCCACTTCATTCGTCCGTCCGTGTTGATCGCCGCGATATGTTGGTCTCGTTGAGTAGGCGGCTCGGTGTCCGGCCTTTCCACCGCGTTGGCGCGGGGCGGAATGACAACGGCAGCATCGGCGCTGTGCTTGACGACGGCATCGTAAGTCGGGTTACCGTCATAGGCTCCATCGGCCGTGAACTGACCGATCTGAGCGTCGATCTGGTCGAGTAGCGGCTCCACCTGCGAGGCATCACCAGCGTCTTGGTCGGTCATGACATGGGCGATGATCTCGCCGCTGTCGGCATCCAGCGCCAGATGCAACTTCCGCCAACTGCGACCAGATCTGGCACCGTGCTTCTCCTCCAGCCACTGGCCCGCGCCGTAGACTTCAAGCCCGGTGCTGTCGATGAGGACGTGCACAGGCCCTTCTGCTGAAACGGAGCGGCCTCGCCGTCTGTCAAATGATCGACCCCTCCGTGCCCGTCGGCTCAGCGTCGTGTGATCGGGGACGGCGAGATCCAGTCCCATCAGTTTCAGCACCGATGCCAGCAAACCCTCCGTCTGGCGCAGCCGCAAGCCGAACACCAGGCCCAGCGTCAGAGCGGTCTCGATCGCAAGATCGGAATAGCGCGGTTGACCGCCGCGCATCGTCCGCTTCGGCGCCCCCCACGACGACAAAGCTTCTGCGGTTATCCACAGCGTCAGGCTGCCACGCCGGCGAAGGCCTGCCTCGTACTCTGCCCAGTTCGTCACCTTGAACTTCATCTTGCCAATGCGACGGCGGCGAGCGGCATTGTGCTTGAAAGGCATCGTTGCAAAAAACCAGTTATTGCACTTGCCGCTCATCTACGCCAACGCAATTAACGATCCGCGCACCAAGGTCTTCGGCAAGCCGACGCTGATCAAGCCGAGATTAGGGCAGGGCGCCTTTCGGCTGACGATCACCGATAGCCGTCGCCCCGCAGCGCTCGTTAAAGACGCAGAACCAGTTGCTCGACGCGTGTTTCGGTCACAGGCTCCAGCGAGGAGAGTGTCACCCCGAGAAGCCGTATTCCCTTGCTGGTGGGAAAGACGCCTCCCAGCAACACGCAAATGGATTGCTCGATTTCCTGTTTTGACCGAAAACCCTGACCGATCGTTTTTGCGCGTGTGATCTGTGTAAAGTCGGCGTACTTTACCTTGAGTGTCACCGTCTTGCCGGCGATCCGATTTGCCTCGCAGTAGCGCCAGACCTTTGCGACCAAAGGCTTTAGTCCTTCCAGGGCAGGTCCGAAGGCATGAAGATCCTCGGCGAAAGTGTCTTCCGCACCGACCGACTTGCGCACTCGGTTCGGCTTGACCTGGCGCTCGTCGATACCGCGGGCAATGTTAAAGAAATAGGGGCCGGATTTGCCGAAGTGCTCGACCAGGAACTCGAACGTCTTCTCCTTCAGCTCCGCCCCGGTATTGATCCCGAGCCGGTGCATCCTATCGGCTGTAGCCGGGCCGACGCCATGGAACTTTTTGACGGGAAGGGCCTCGACGAAGGCGGGCCCGTTCTTTGGCGTGATGACAGCCTGGCCATTTGGCTTGTTGAGATCGCTCGCCATCTTGGCGAGGAACTTGTTGTAGGAAATCCCGGCCGAGGCATTGAGGCCGGTGACTGCTTTGATCCTGGCGCGGATCTCCAGCGCAATCTCGGTGGCGATCTCCATGCCCTTGAGATTGTGCGTGACGTCGAGATAGGCCTCATCGAGCGAAAGTGGCTCGATGACGGGCGTATATTCGGCGAAGATCTCGCGGATCTGCTGCGACACTGCTTTATAGACATCGAAGCGTGGCGCCACGAAGATCAGATCCGGGCATTTCCTTTTGGCGGTCACCGACGGCATGGCCGAATGAACGCCAAAGGCGCGCGCCTCGTAGCTCGCCGCCGCCACGACGCCGCGCGCCGCCGATCCGCCGACCGCAATCGGTTTGCCGCGCAAGTTGGGATCGTCGCGCTGCTCGACCGATGCGTAAAACGCATCCATGTCCACGTGGACGATTTTGCGGACAGGGGTCGAGCTCATGTCGTTCACGGCGGCTTCAGCGATTGCGATCGGATCGGCAATCAATTCACGCCGAAACAAAAAGGGAACATAGCAGGGTTGCGCGCGATAGCAACCATTCAATGAGCGCCATTTGACAGGCCAGCGAAACTACCTGCGGCCGGAGGCGTTGTCATTTTATGGAGAGCAGCAGCGCGAGGCAGCCCATGGCAAAGACAGGGATGACGAGCGACTTCGACACCTCTGTCAACCGAGCGCAATCTCCCGCGCTCCCGAGCGCTGAAGAGGAGTGTCACCTGACGACAGGTGCGTAACAGGTCACGAATTCCATGGCAGACAATCTTTCGACGTACCGTGCAAAGCGCGATTTCAAGAAGACCGGCGAGCCGAGCGGTGAGACGCAGGTCAAACCGTCTAACCGAAGGCGTTTCGTGATCCAGAAACACGACGCCACCAGGCTTCATTACGATCTGAGGCTTGAGCTCGACGGGGTTTTCAAGTCCTGGGCGGTGACCAAGGGGCCCTCGCTCGATCCTCACGACAAGCGGCTGGCAGTCGAGGTCGAGGATCATCCGCTCGATTACGGCGACTTCGAAGGCACGATTCCAAAGGGCCAATATGGCGGCGGCACGGTAATGTTATGGGATCGCGGCTATTGGGAGCCGGAAGGCCGCAAGTCGCCGGAAGACGCCCTGAAAAGGGGCGACTTCAAGTTCACGCTTGACGGCAAGCGGCTGCACGGCAGCTTCGTCCTGGTCCGAATGCGCAACGACCGTGATGACGGCAAGCGGACCAACTGGCTCTTGATCAAGCATCATGACGACCATTCCGTTGAAGAGAACGGCGAGGCTGTCCTGGAGGCGAACACGAACTCGGTCGCCTCAGGTCGCAGCATAGATGAGATCGCAAGGGGCAAGGGGCGCAAACCAAGGCCGTTCATGATGGCGAACGCGGGTTTGGAGGCGGACGCCGTCTGGGACAGCAAGCATGGCCTGGCGGCCGACGAGCGCAAGAAGAAGTCGCGCAAGGATGTCGCGACGTCGACGGCAGCCGACCTGCCGGATTTCATCGCGCCGCAACTCTGTGAGACGCTTTCGCGGCCGCCCGCCGGCGACGACTGGCTGCACGAAATCAAGTTCGACGGGTACCGGATCCAGCTGCGGATCGCCGATGGAACGGTGACGCTTAAGACCAGAAAGGGTCTTGATTGGACCCGGAAGTATCCCGAGATTGCCGATGCGGCTTGCGAACTGCCGGACTGCATCATCGATGGCGAGATCTGCGCGCTCGATGAGAATGGCGCACCTGACTTTGCCGCCCTCCAGGCGGCGCTGTCTGAGGGAAAAACTGCCAATCTGGTCTACTTCGCGTTCGACCTTGTGTTCGACGGCGGAGAGGACTTGCGCTCACTGGCCTTGATGGAGCGGAAGAAGCGGCTGCAAAACCTTCTCATGAGCGCCGGTGAGGATCCTCGCATTCGCTTCGTTGAACATTTCGAATCCGGTGGCGACGCGGTGCTCCGCTCCGCCTGCAAGCTGAATCTTGAGGGCGTCATCTCCAAAAAGATGGACGCGCCCTATCAATCGGGCCGCACCGATACTTGGGCCAAGTCGAAATGCCGGGCGGGCCATGAGGTCGTGATCGGCGGTTATGCCAAGACCAGCGGCAGGTTCCGGTCCCTTCTGGTCGGCGTTTACCGTGGCGATCACTTCGTCTATGTCGGCCGCGTCGGAACCGGCTACGGCGCCAGGAAAGTCGAGACGCTGCTTGCGAAACTGAAGGCGCTCGAGACGGCGAAGTCGCCCTTTACCGGTATCGGTGCTCCAAAAAAGCAGGCCGACGTTGTCTGGGTGAAGCCCGAACTTGTCGCCGAAATCGAATTCGAAGGATGGACCGCGGACGGCCTCGTCCGCCAGGCCGCTTACAAAGGCCTGCGCGAGGACAAGCCGGCAAGCGAGGTTGAGGCTGAGAAGCCGGCTCCGCCCGTCAAGACCGATAGAGCTGGACCTGGCGCCAAGCCAAAGCCAGTCCGCCGCAAAGGTGCCAAGGCCGAGGTCATGGGCGTCCTCATCTCCAGCCCGGACAAGCCGCTCTGGCCGGACGCCGACGACGGCGAGCCTGTCACCAAGGAAGATCTTGCGCTCTATCATGAGGAAGTCGGCGCCTGGCTCATCGAGCATATCAAGGGCCGGCCCTGTTCGATCATCCGCGCGCCTGATGGCATTGGCGCAGAGCAGTTCTTCCAGCGTCATGCGATGCCCGGCACCTCGAACCTTCTCGAGCTGGTGAACGTCTTCGGTGACAAGAAGCCTTACCTGCAGATTGATCGGATCGAGGGGCTCGCCGCCATCGCCCAGATCGGCGGCATCGAACTGCATCCATGGAACTGCGAGCCCGGCAAGCCGGAAGTTCCCGGCCGGCTGGTGTTCGACCTCGACCCGGGACCCGATGTGCCGTTTGCGACCGTCGTTGCGGCCGCCCGCGAGATGCGCGGCCGGCTCGATGAACTCGGACTGGTCAGCTTCTGCAAGACCACCGGCGGCAAGGGCCTGCACGTTGTCACACCGCTTGCCGTCAACAAGCGAAAGCCTCTCTCTTGGCAGGTGGCCAAGGGATTTGCGCATGACGTGTGCCTTCAGATGGCGCGCGACAATTCCGACCTCTATCTCACCAAGATGACGAAGAGCCTTCGGGGCGGGAGGATCTTCCTCGATTATCTCCGCAATGACCGCATGGCCACCGCCGTCGCGCCGCTTTCGCCGCGCGCCAGGCCGGGGGCCACCGTGTCGATGCCGCTCACCTGGACCCAGGTGAAGGCCGATCTCGACCCGAAGCGGTTCACTGTGCGCACCGTCCCAGCGCTTCTTGCCAAGAGCTCCGCCTGGCAGGACTATTGCGATGGCGAGCGACCGCTTGAACAGGCGATCAAGCGGCTCGGAAAATCAAGACGGGCAGCGTGACTTCAAGCGTGGTCAGGCGGTGTCATATGAACGAGGAAACAAAGGACACACCCCAGGTCGCTCCCATCGAGGGCGCAACAGCCGACCTGCCGCACGACCGGATGACGCTCCAACGCTTTCGGGAGGCGTTTCCGCGTGCACGATGGAGCGATGACCTGAAGGCCTGGTTCGTGCCGGGCCGCACCGCCGGCATGCGCATCGGTCGCTGGCTGGCCGAGATGGAAGCTAGGGCCGACGCCTATGCTGACGAGAAGGGCAGGGACGCCTACGCATTCGAGCCGATCGAAAGCCGCTATCTTGAAGCAGCACCGGCAACCTTCGAGATCCGCACGCCGTATTCACGCCAAGTCATCGACGAGATACGGGAAATCCCGTATGCCCGCTGGGACGCCGATCGCCGCCTCTGGAGCGTGCCCTATCGTTCGTTCGACGAACTGCGGCGGCGCTGGCCGGCGATTGAAGCTGCGGCTGAGCGCAATGAGCCGGAGGCGCGGCTCAAGCGGCGCGAGGCAATCAGGGGGAGCGAGGAAGACGAGGCATCCAAGGCGAGGACAAGGGAGGGCCGGCGCAAGCGATATCCCGTCCATGCCGACGACGCTCCCCCGTTTGCGCGCGCCATCGCCACCCATGTCGGCGTCGTCTTCTTCGTCGGGATGGATGGCGAGCTGGCAGACCCGGCGACGGTGCGCGCATTCTACTTTCCAACCGGCGCGGACGAACAACATGTCTGGGCATTCTGGAGGCGGGGCACACTCGAAGAACTCGTCGCGACCTGGCCGGCGCGGGCCCCGCCCCGACAAAGCGAGCTGGAGCGCGGTTGGTGGATACCAACATTGGAGGAGTTGCGAATTGCGCGGCGCCACGCCAGATCAAGGCGAGGACGAAACCGCGGAAACAAGGACCGCCGATCCGGTGAGCAAACAGCGCACAGCCCTAGAAGCGTTTCGAAGCTTGCCGCCGATTAAGCCGCGCGAGCTCGTCGGACTATGGGCAGGCCACGGTATACCGTCGGGGCACCCCTTCGATGGCGTTCTGAAAAATCTCGGCTGGTTCGGCAAGCGGTTCATGCCGGACCTTCGTGCGGATGCATTGCTGTTTCGGTCAGGCGAACGCCGCCTGATGGCCATCAACCCGGCGTGGATACCGCTAGGCCTGACGCTGCACTTTTATAGGCTCGGCAGGATGCCGATCGCGCGAAACCTGTTTTCCGCTATCAAGCGCCGTCTTTGTGCTGCAGGCCCGGTCGCGTCCATCAAGACAATGGAGTTTGGCGGTGTCGAGAGTGCGGCCATGATCTATGACGATCAGCCGATCGTCGATCATTTCCGCCGGATAGATCAGCAAAGGGTCATGGGGGCGATGACGATCCGAGGCGACGAGCGTATCTATTTTTTTGAACTCGAGCGCGTTGACGAACGCTCAAAGCCAGGTAATCGATAAGGGGGATTGCCTGTGCAGCCAGTCTGCCGCGCGCACACGCGATTGCTGCAAAGGTTGCGCCCCTTATTCAGGATATCGGCTTTTTGTCGATGTCAAAGACGGCGGCATTGTCCTGGACCTCGCGCAGGCCCTTGTAGGAGGCGTGGCGTAAATTGCCGTCATTGGTCCATCCGCGAAACTCGATCTCCGCGATCAATGTCGGCTGCGCGAAGACCAGGTTCTTGCCCTTGAGTGGCACCGCCGGCTGTTTCGTCTTCAATTGGTCGAGCGTGCTGCGCAAATACTCGGCCTCCCCGGTATTGAAGCCTGTTCCAACCGAGCCGACGTAGACCCAGTCATGTCGCTTGCGGCCGGCGAGAAGCAGGCTGCCGATCCCGGCGCGCGCAACTGCCGACTGCTCATAGCCGACGATCATGAAGCTTTCGCTCTGGACACATTTGATCTTCAGCCAGTCACCGGTGCGTCCGGAGCGATAGGGTTGATCACGATGCTTGGCGATGATGCCTTCGAGCCCGATCGAACAGGCATTTGCCAAGAGCTCGGCCCCGTCTCCATGCACTGCCTCCGACAGCTGTATCGCGCCGGTGGCGCCATCGAGAACGTCCTCCAAAAGGTGGCGGCGAGCGGACAGTTCCATACCCGTCAGGTCATGGCCGTCGAAATAGAGCAGGTCGAATGCCATAAACACCGACTCCGTCGACGAGCGTTTCCCACCCCGTCCGCCAAGCGAGCGCTGCAGCGCGCCAAAATCGGAACGCCCCTCCCTGTCGAGCACGATCGCCTCGCCATCGAGGATAGTAGTCCCGACGCCGAGGTTTCTGGCAGCCTCAGCGATCGAAGGAAACCGATGCGTCCAATCGTGGCCGCCGCGGGTGATGATCCGTACCCCCATGGGCTCGATGTGAATGGCCAGGCGATAGCCGTCCCATTTCACCTCGAATAACCAGTCCGGACCTTTCGGCGGTACCTTTTTCAGCAGCGCGAGGCACGGCTCCACCCGGGTGGGCATCGGGTCGAACGGAAGATGGGGCTGTGCCGGGTCGCGCGGCCGGGCCGGCTTGGACTTGGCGACCTGGTCATCCTGCAGCAGCGGTTTGGCGCGACGACTCATTTGCCCGTCCGCTTTTCAGCCGCGACCGATTTCTTCAGGGCATCCATGATATTGATCACGTTGTTCGGCGGAGCCGACGGGGCGGATTTGCCCTTGGCTTTGACGGGTTTCTTCAGAGACTTCTTCTTCTCGGCGATGATATCGAGCAGCCGCTCCTGGACCGGGTCGGCGACCATGTCAGGGCTCCAGTCCTTCGTCTGCTTTTTGATCAGCTGCCGGACGAGCGGCATCATCTCGGAATCGGCCTTCTCGTCGCCGATCGCCTCGAAATAGCTGTCCTCATCGCGAATTTCGTCTCCATAGCGCAGCGTCCACAAGACGATACCCTTGCCGCGTGGCTCGAGCATGACGGCGCGCTCGCGTCGCGAGATCACCAGGCGGGATATGCCGACCATATTCTGGGCCGCCATCGCGTCGCGGATGACGGAGAAGGCTTCCTGCCCGACCGGATCGTTGGGGGAAAGGTAATAGGGCGTGTCGAGCCAGATCCACTCGATGCTGTCGCGCGGCGTGAAGGTGGAAATGTCTATCGTCTTCGTGCTTTCGAGCGCGACGTTCTCGAGCTCCTCGTCTTCGAGGATGACATACTCGCCCTCCCCGCGCTGATAGCCTTTAACCTCGTCCTCCTCCTTGACATCCTTGCCGGTGACGGAATCGACGTAGTGACTGACGACGCGGTTCTGGGTTTGGCGGTTGAGCGTGTGAAAGCGGACCTTTTCGCTTTCGGAGGTCGCCGGCATCATCTGCACCGGGCAAGTGACGAGCGACAGTTTGAGATAGCCTCTCCAATATGGGCGCAGAGCCATGGCACCTCCCTCCGATCAGCTGGCGCGGCGGCCAGTGGCCGCCGCCTTTTTTGCCTTCGCGGCGTGTTTGGCTGCCTTCGGGCGGCCGGCGTCTCTGTTGGCGTTTGCCGACGTCCGCTTCGGCTTCGTTTCCTTCGCGCCAATACCGGCGCTCTCGCGTAGAGCCTGCAGCAGGTCGCTCGGCTTGGAGGCAACGGGAACCTTCCTCTTCGGCAGGGCACGGCCTTCAATCTTCGCCTTCACCAGTTCGGCGACGGCGGCTTCGTAGCGGTCATCGAACGTGCTGGCGTCGAAGCTCCCCTTCTTGGTGGCGATGATGTGTTCGGCGAGCTCGAGCATTTCGCCTTCGATCTTCAGATCCGGCATGTCTTCGAACGCCTTTTGCGACGAGCGGACCTCGTAGTCGAAGTTCAGCGTCGAGGCGATCAGCCCTTTGCCCTGCGCGCGGATGAGGAGAGTGCGCATCCGACGGAAGAGCACTGTGCGGGCAATGCCGGCGACCTCTTCCTTTTTCATGCCGTCGCGCAAAAGCAGGAAGGCATCCATGCCCATCTTGTCGGGCGCCAAGTAGTAGGGCTTGTCAAAATAGATGGTGTCGATCTGCGAGCAGGGAATGAAGGCCTCGATCTTAAGCGTCTTATCGCTTTCTGGTATTGCGGCTGTGACCTCGTCGGCTTCCAGCACGACATACTGACCGTTGTCGACCTCATAGCCCTTGACCTGATCCTCGCGCGCGACCGGATCGCTGGTCTCGCTGTCGATGAACTCCCGTTTGACGCGGTTGCCGGTCTTGCGGTTCAGCGTGTTGAAGGCGATGCGTTCCGACGAGGACGCAGCCGTGTAGAGCGCCACGGGACAGGAGACCTGTCCGAACTTGATAAAGCCTTTCCAGTTCGCCCTTGGGGAAACCATGACACGAAAACTCCCGACGCAACGCAAACGATTCAAGTGATTCAACGGCGAATCGTTCCCGTCGAAACGAATCATTTTCAAGGCGCCACGGTCTTCTCTCGAACGCCCGATGTTCGAGAGGAGACCAGACACATGCCTGCGTGCATATTTTGGACACCACGCCGTCTTTTTGGGGAGCACAATCCCGCGAACACACCGAGCATGGTTGGGCGTCGGTCCCGATCGGATCCCATAGGGTCCTGTCGGCAATTTGCCGGACAATGACGGCTCGCAAGGACACGCCGCCGCGGCAGCTGCGTCGCCGTGCGTTGCTGATCGTGCGGGCTATCTCGGCGGCGCGATCCACTAAAGGCTTACTTGTTCAGGTCCTTGGCCATCTGCAGATGGTGCTCGAGCGCCGGTCGCATACTGACGGCCCAGGCCTTCAAGGCCGGATTGTCCCCTTCGTCGCCATACCGCTTGAAAAGATCGACGGCCTGCTTGTGCGCGTCTTCCTGGTCTGAGTGGTATTGCTTCGTGAAGTCCTGACCCTGAAGGCCGTTTAAGGTCTTGAGCATTTCGGCCTGCGATGACGTCATTGCCGCTGGAAGCGTCGCCTTCACGTTGCCGCTGGCAACGAGCCCCTTCAATGCCTCGGTCGTCTTCTGGTGGTCTGTGATCATCTGTTCGGCGAAGGACTTGGTCGCCGCATCGGAACGTTCGACCGCAAGCTTGCTTGATTCGATCTCGAACATGTCGCTTGTAGCCGCTTCGGTCACGAAGTCTTCCGTCTTTGGAGCAACCCCGATCAGCGAGTTTACCCCGGATTTCTCCGCAGCCGATTGGGCCAATGCTGGCGCCATCATGAGGGCGGTGAGGACACAGGACAGGGCAACGGTTTTCATGAGCAATTTTCCTCGATATCTGTTGGCCGTTTGCTTTTGCGCCCGAGAGACGTTGGCGCATCCGATTTCTGAGTTCACCTCCAACAACTGAACTGCACGTTGGTTCCAGGGATGGACCAGGGCGCTTGCCGACACGTCAGCCGCGCTTTGATTGCAACGAAGAATGTGGAACTGGCGTCGGTCTGGGCCAGGTCTTTGCATCGTCTATTGGCTTAGATTTTTTCCTGAGAGCTCACTCTTGATCCTTGTCCGGCAAGACGGCGCTGATGATCTGTCTGACGGTGCCACGCACGAGACCGGCCTCATCCGGATCGCCCTTGAGCAATGTGTCGGTGAGGTGGCGTACCTGCTTCAACGTCAGGTGCGGCGGCAATGGCGGGACTTCGGGATCTGTCTTGAATTCCAAAACGACCGGCCGGTCGGCATCAAAAGCTTCATCCCAACCGGCACCGACCTTATCGGCCGCGGCGACAAAAATGCCATGCAATCCGATCAGTTTCGCGAACTGGTGATAGGGGACATCAGGGATTGATTGGGAGGCCTCGAACTTAGGATCGCCTTCCATGACCCTCTGCTCCCAAGTGACCTGGTTGAGGTCCTCATTGTTGAAGACGCAGATGATAAAGCGATGATCTTTCCATCTGCGCCAATATTTGGCGACGGTGATCAGCTCGGCCATATTGTTCATCTGCATGGCGCCGTCGCCGACAAGCCCGACGACCGGTTTGTCTGGATGCGCAAACTTTGCCGCAATTGCATAGGGGACAGCTGCTCCCATGGACGCCAGTCCGCCCGAAAGCGAGGCCATCATTCCGCGCCCGATCTTGACGTCGCGTGCATACCAGTTTGCGCATGAACCGGAATCGCATGTGATGATCGCATCGACCGGCAACCGCGGTGACAGCTCCCAGGCAACGCGCTGCGGATTGATGGGATTTGCCTTTGCAAGCGCGCGCTTCTCAAGCAGTTTCCACCATTGGGCGACGTTGCTTTCCACGGTGTCTCGCCATTTTCCGCCTTTTTTGGTCAAGCAGAGGGAGCAGGGCGGCAAGTGTCTCAGATGCATCCCCCACCAGATTGACGGTCATGGGATAGCGTATGGACAACATTGCCGGATCAATATCTATCTGAACGGCATTGACCTGGCCTTCGGGGGGCAGGAACTCCGAATAAGGAAATCCCGATCCGACCATCAAAAGCGTGTCGCAGCTGTTCATGAGATCCCATGAAGGCTTGGTGCCGAGAAGACCGATTGAACCGGTGACCCAAGGTAAGTCGTCGGGCAAAGCCGCCTTGCCGAGAAGCGCCTTGGCGGCTCCCGCAGCCAGCCGATCGGAAACTTCAATCAGCTGATCGGTTGCCTGCAGCGCACCGGCTCCTGCCAGAATAGCCACGCGTTCGCCGGCATTCAGGATTTCGGCGGCATCCTCTAGATCGGCTTGATGAGCTGCGATGCGCGGAGGTCTGTACCCGGTGCCGGAATGGACCGTGCCGTGAACGCGCGCAGGTTCTTCATAAGGCATTTTCTGCAGATCGTTTGGGAGAATGACGGCACTCACCGTCCTCTTGGCGATCGCGATGCGCACGGCCCGGTCGACGAGGTGGCGCACCTGTGCCGGTGTCGCGGCCTGGTAGACGAAGTCGCGGGCGACATCCTTGAAAAGGGCGGCAAGATCGATTTCCTGCTGGTAGTGGCCGCCGATCGCATCGCGCGCCTGCTGGCCGACGATTGCAAGCAACGGCTGATGATCGCATCGCGCGTCATACATTCCGGTCACAAGGTGGGTCGCTCCAGGACCTGATGTTGCAATGCACACGCCCAAGTCGCCGGTGAACTTCGCGTGGGCGCACGCCATGAAGGCCGCCATCTCCTCATGCCGAGCCTGGACAAACTCTATCGTGCCGTCTGCGCGATTGAGAGCGCCAAAGACACCGTTGATCCCGTCCCCGGGATATCCGAAAATTCGCCGCACACCCCAAGCCTTCAGGCGCGATACGACAAAGTCACCGACTGTCTGCGACAAATGTTGAACTCCTTGGCACGCGCTGGAAGGCTTGAGCAAATCCTGCCGATGTTGCCTGAACCGATCTTGTCGGATGGCGTCGATCGTCAAATCTAAAGCCAAGGCCAGTTGCGTGTGGGCTCGCCGACCTTTCACCGTCTTCACGGGACCCGCTTGCCGAGGCGGTCTGACGGGGGCGGACTTCAGCCCCACGTCAGAAATGAGACGGCTACTGGTTATCCGGGCAGGCTTCACTCTTGGAAGCGCCACCGCTACCGCCCTGTGTCGCAACCGAACCGGGGGCCGGCTCGGTCGGGCAGCGCGAGCGGTCCACGGTGCCCGTGGAATTGGTGTTGCCGCTGGTCGTGCTATTGGTGGCATTCGGATCGACGACCGCCGGTCTGTTGGTGCCTGTCTGTGTCTGCACGTCGCCGCTTGCGCCCCCGCCCGCGTCTTGACCCGGCGTCCGGTCGCCGGTCATGTTGTTGGGCACGGGATTGGACTGGGCGAAAACTGATGTCGCCATTCCAAGTGACAGTACTGCTGCGGCAAGAATCTTGAGTTGCATCGGAAATCTCCTCGTGTTGTCGTTTGGATAACGAGGTTGGAACCCCGAGCAAAAGCGCTTGTTCCCGTCGGCCGGCAATTTTCTGCGCATTAAAGTGTGATCGCGAAAACGACCTGAAGCCGTCTCGTCGATCAGTTGCTCTTCCTCGCGAGCCAGGCCAGTGCTTGCCCAGAACGGTCCTGGCGCCGGAGGGACGGTCAGGGGGCGCACCCCGCTTGACCCTGTGCCGCAGACGACGACAGCAAGAAAGGGATTAGGTCCGGATTGGACGTCGAAGCGCCATTGAGGCCATGCCGACAACCATGTCGGCGCAACCGAGCAAGGGGGGTGGGGCCTTATCCAGTCTCTGGCCCGTGCTTCAAGCCCTGTCAGCTCATCGAGGTCGCCAAAGAGTGCGCGCCTATGTCTTACGGTTTCGGGGCTGTCGAACGCCAATAGCTGGCGCATGTCTTGCACCGGCGCCGTCAAAGAGCCAAGTATGGCGAAGGGAATGGATGGTTGCGATTGCATTGAAGACGTGCAGCGCCTCGCATCTCTACCGTGATCAGATTGGAGCTGCCGAGCAACGGTCTCAATGTCGAAACGATCAGGAAGTGCAGATTTGCCGCTCCATGGAGGGCGCGTTCCACATTGGTTGAGTGACCGCATGTCAAGGCTCGGTGCGCTGATGACGGAAGCTATCGTGCACCACTA
The DNA here is from genome assembly GCF_002211365.1 of Rhizobium sp. R711. Taxonomy (GTDB): domain Bacteria; phylum Pseudomonadota; class Alphaproteobacteria; order Rhizobiales; family Rhizobiaceae; genus Rhizobium. The sequence continues at coordinate 116,232 of NZ_LOKZ01000007.1, forward strand.
TGGACGCGACGAAATGCTGCGGCGGCTGTCTCATCCGTTCTGGTTTCAGTCCTTTGGCGCCGTGATGGGCATGGATTGGCATTCGTCCGGCATCACGACGAGCGTGCTTGGTGCCCTGAAGCGAGGTTTGAAGCCGCTTTCGGCTGAATTGGGGCTGCACGTTTGCGGAGGGCGCGGCTCACACTCTCGAAAAACGCCCTCAGAACTGATCGACATCGGCTACCGCGTCGGCATCGATGGATCAGCCTTGGCCAGTGTCAGCCGGCTGATCGCCAAGGTGGACAGCGCCGCCGTACAGGACGGTTTTGATCTTTACTTGCACAGCTTCATTGTGACGAGCGACGGTCAATGGGTCGTGGTTCAGCAGGGGATGAACCCTGAGAGACGTCAGGCAAGACGATATCACTGGCTATCCGAGGGGCTGGAGAATTTTCTGGATTCGCCCCACAGCGCAATCGAGGGCCGCAGCCAGGGCAACATCATCAATCTTGCTGATCGGCGAGCCGAACAGTCGCGAAGCGGTCAGCTCGATCTTCTGGCGACGCTTGGTCCCGATCGTATCGCGCGTGAGGCCTTGGCGCTCGATCGTGCAGCTGATGCTATTCCGCGTCCTTGCGACGAGCCGCTTTTGCCGCACCTGATCATGCCCGAGCATCATGATGTTCGCGATAGCGACGTGAGCATGAAGCGGCTTTACGCAAATCTTTCCGCTGCCGCCGATTGCGGACCGGCTGATTATCCGCAACTGCTTCTCGTGCCAGGCGTGGGGCCGCGGACGGTGAGGGCACTTGCCATGGTCTCGGAGGTTGTCCATGGCGCCGCGTGCCGATTTTCCGATCCCGCGAGGTTTTCTCTCGCACACGGCGGCAAGGACCGGCATCCCTTTCCGGTGCCCTTGAAGGTCTATGACGAGACAATTCGCGTTTTGAAATCGGCGGTTACAAAAGGTAAGCTGGCACGCGAGGAAGAACTGGCGGCTTTATGGCGTCTTGATCAACAAGCGCGTCGGGCCGAACAATATGCAACTGGACCTGATCTCAAGGAAATCATCGCCGGTGAGTTTCGCGATTCCGGCCAGCTTGGCGGCCGCAGCGTGTTTGGCTGGGAATAGCGCCACGCTCCGTTGCTGAGCGATCGAACGCCCGGCAGCATGCTTCAAACTCTCACTCCAGGCGTCGATTGCCAATGTGTTGCCGGGACGACGCGCCCCTTAAGCATTCTGACTGCGAGCACTTGCTATCGAGGCTGCCAATGCCACGGCCATCGCGTCTGCTGAAAGTGGCTTCAAGATGCATTGGCGTCCATGAAACCGTGACGGAAGCACATCCCTGTCATAGCCGGTTACGAATACGAATGGGACGCCACGCTCGGCGAGTTTATCCGCCAAAGGGAATATTTGCGTTCCGTTCAGTTGCACGTCGAGAACCGCAGCATCGACCGGCTGATGTTCGAGAGCGCAAAGACCGTCTTCCAGGCTAGGGAAAGGTCCGACGACTTGGCTTCCTTGCTCTTCCAGGGCAAGGCCAAGCGCGCTGGCCTGCAGATAGTCATCTTCAACGACGAGAATATGTTTTCCAAGAAGGTCTGCCAGCAACATGTCCTTCTCCCATACCGAATGCCGCTTTGTCATTCAGGCCGAGTTTGGCTCAGTCGTCAATGAGTGTTTGTCGAAAGGTTAGAAAGCGTACAATTGGCGTGGTTGCCCCGCTGCCTGTGCTTTGGCCTTATTTTACACCTGCCAAATTTGCTTCACGCGTATGAAGGACCTCGGATCTGCCTGCGTCTCCTATCCACCCGCACCGGGAGGGGCGTCGTTTTCAAGAAATTCATGGTACTGGACCGTCTCGGCCTCGTCGACATCGATCGTCGCGGACGGTTTGGCGATCAGACGCACACCTGGTCCGCCGTCGACGGGCCCTTCGCCGAAAAGCAGGAGACCGGCAGCGACAAGTGCATCGACGATCGCCCGCGTGGTTGCCGTATCAGGCAACGGGCCTCTTTGCGCCTCCACCGCATGGACGGCAATGAGAGACACACCTGCAGTTCTTGCCAAATCCTCAGGGCTCCATCGCAACAGTGCTCTTGCCGCGCCCACCTGCTCACCTGAGGTCATGAGAATCCTCCAACACCATGTGCAGCCGCAGACTGCGGTACGAAGCGACCCTGTGGCTGCCTTTTCCTGCCTGATGCCGATCGTGTTTGGCGCTGGACAAGCATCTGTTCGTTGGCGCCGGCTGCGGGCTCACAGGAACCCTTCTGCCATCTTGGGCGGATCTATGTTTTCATCTGGATTGGGACGCGGCACCTCATCAGGCAGCCGATCCGGATCCGGCTCCTTGATCGGCGGCTCTGGTTTGAAGGGAGGCGACACGGGTGGGATCGTTGGATCCTCCGGAAGCACCGGCTCATTGGGTATCGAGGTCATGGTGACCCTCCAGCATTGAGTGAGAAATGTCGCCGCGCAGCCTTGATCGTGAAGGGACAAAGCGCCGATCGGTTGTATTGGACCCTGGGTTCGAGGCAGCCGCAATCCTTTGGCAGTGCCGTGCAACCTTTGTTCCACCTACCTTTTGTTCGCCATGGCCCAAAACCACGCTAGCGGCTCATTGTTCCCTTGGTCCCGGAGCCCTCTGTCACGGGGCAGAGATCAACCGCGGGGTCACGGGCTGCGATCTGGCTGATTGAGGAGCAAGGCGATTTCGGCAAGGAGCCTTTGGTCGAACGGCTTCGGCAGCTTGATGAGGCCACGTGTGCAGATCCGCCGGCGGGTGCTCGAAGACATCGCATCTGCCGGATCGAGAGACTTCTTCGTTATTTATTTTGTTGTCTCGACCGTCAGACGCTTCAAACCGGACGGGTTGCTTTCGAACTGGACGCGGCCGCCGAGGCTAATAAAAGCGGAACTTGCGAGGTGTTTGTCGGAGATTTTCGCGCAAACGGCACCGACGGATGAGCGCCAGGATCAGCTGCAAGCTTGGCTTTCCGGCTCCTCACATGTGTGGCTGGAACTCTGGGGCCACCGCAGCGTTAGAAAGGCTCTAGAAACGAGCCATAAAATGAATATTAAGAGCGAGCAGTCAGGAGAGGGGGTGGAGGAGACCGGGGTGAGGCAATTTGGAGCGCTTTGTCTGCGCTTGGTGCCCGATGGACCGGAGATCCTCCTTATAACGACAAGGGAAACGAAGCGGTGGATGATCCCAAAGGGATGGCCGATCCGCGGACTGAAGCCGCATGAGGTCGCCAAACGCGAGGCCTGGGAAGAGGCAGGCGCGATCGGCAAGGTCAAAAGGAAGCGCTTCGGCCGGTTTCGGTACGCCAAGCTCTTGGCTGACGGGCGCGAGGTCGAGCCTGTTGTCGAAGTCTATATTTTGAATGTGCGGCGTCGGAAGAAGCGTTTTCCGGAAATGACTGAGCGCAGCGTTGCCTGGATGAAACCGGCGGAAGCGGCGCGGCGGGTCAAGGATCCCGAATTGAAGAGGTTGTTGACGACAGTGGCTCGCGAATACGAGGTTGCTGAAGAGGTCTAAGCGTTTCGATATATCAAAGGGCTTTTCTTCCCGAACAACTCCGCTCGTCGGGCGACGGACACGGATCCCCTGCAGGCGAGCGCGTCCACGAGCCCTGGGCGGTCTGCGGAATGATTGCAGCCTCGACCGGTGCGTAGGTAGCCAACTGGCAGCAATTTGACCCACCGCCGACCAGATCATCGCCGAACAAGAAAGGCGGAACGTCGCGTGCGGCTGAACCAAATCCGGGCTCGTCGATTGCATGCGGGTCGAAGGCTCAGCTGCGCCGATCCCTCGGGCACTCCCGCTTGGTGCGGTATCGAACGGAGCATTGATGTGACTTTAAAAGCTGGCCAAAGCTTTATACTCTATGTCCTGTCGCATCGGCGCTGCAAACCTTTGGGGAAGGCCTTTCGCCTGTTAGCCCTTGAAACTTTCCGCTTACGCCTGGCCAAGATTGAATATGACGACAATGCACCCCACACACTTTCGACATGGCTGGGCCGCCCTTAAAATGAAATGCCCGCACTTTCGCCAATTCGAAGGTAAGGAGCATTTCGTTCAAGATCTGTGTGAAGCTTATAGCGAAGCCATCCTGTTTCGCGACAGGATGCGGCTTGTCGGAGACCTTGATCTCGTCGTCGAGTATGATCAGACCTGCCGGGAGTTGGAGAAAGCCGTCTACGACGACCTGGTGATCTATAGTTCTCATCCGCAAGCATCATTGCCAAAATTCTGACCGACGCGGCGCTCGGTTCGGCCTGGGGGAACTCCTGAACGAACGCAAGCCGTGAACATGGTGTGTTTTTCACGTCGACTGCAACGAGCACTCGTGTAACGCGCGAAACCGGCCCGTAGGTCGAGGAGGAGATGGTCCGTCTGTGTGCCCGCAACGGATTGCCGCACGACGTTCGACCACCTTTCAATCGAGATGCCAGTGGGCACCAGCTAATGGTCCAACTGGGCGGCGATGGAATTTTTGCGCGCCCTGTGTGTTGACAGCGCTTCGTTGAATGTGACCAGCAGTGCTTCAGCAATGTCCGTAGGGAGGCCGCTTCTGAGCAATCTCCCAATGATCACTTCTTGCATGAAAACATGTTTCTCCGCTTGGGCGACATGTCGGTCAGCGAGCATCAGGTCAGCTTCGGTGTACATTTCTTTCACCAGCGAAGCGCCATTATACTGCCTTTTGGCCGATCTCGAAGTGAAAAAGGAGAAGCCTTAGGCGGCCGACAGTCCGTAGATGGGACGGGGACGAAAATCGGCCTTTCTCAAATGGCGTGCAACCAAGAAACCTAAAGCTCCTCCTCGTGCGCCGAACACGGGCCACGCGTGGATGTTCCAAGTAATAATAAGAAGATTCGCCCACTTAAAAACTTGCCAATCAAAATTGCCCGCGGGATAGGCCGGGTGATTGCGCTGCTGCATTTGCCGGGAACAAGGCACATCTTGCTCGAACGCTCCGTTTCCAATCTTGCCGTTCTGTAAGCGCAAACGGCACCGATGGTCGGGGCACTTGCGCGACGGCCATGCACCCCGCGCCCGACGGCAACCTCGTCTTGGTTGTCGGTTCAGCTGGTAAAGCGGCCGCGTCCCACCCGGCTCGGATAGGAAACACCCTGTCAAGGACGGTCGATGCGTTACTTTATAGCTGGGACCCCGAAGGGGGATGGGGACGATATCGGCTAGCGGTTCCTGGTTGCTCCGTGTACAGCGGCGATCAGGCGCGCATCAGGAATGGGCCTTGCAAGAAACGACACACCGGGACTGAGGTCCGCTTTTCGCAACCTCACCAGTCCAGACACGATGATGACCTTGGTGCGCGGCCACAGCGATCGTACGCAGGACGCCAAACCAAGACCATTGACATGGCCGGCCATGTTCATGTCCGCAATGACAGTATCGAAGCGATTTTTCTTAAGCAGGGCCAATGCCTGGCCAGCATTGCCTGCTTCCGCTGCACTTATTCCAGCACGAGCAAGGGCGACCATGGTGCGGTGCCGTTGCGCGACCTCTTCGTCGACCAGAAGGACACGCGCCGGTGCTGCGGCGATGACGGAAGCTCGCTTGCGCGCCAGAACCTCCTCGCCGTCAACAGAGGCCTGTGTGCGTTCCATCAATTCGCGCTCCGCCACTGCCTTCATCCAGTGTTGCTGATCATTACCCACCGGTCGGCCAGCCTCTTCCCAGAGTGCATAGGCCCGTTTGCTGATCCATTCACTTCTTAGGTCACACATGTCTATCTCCGCTACCCATTAACAACGAAGACGAAGTCGATGTTCCCGCCTCCAAAAAAATTCTTGAGGGTGAGGCAGAGGCGATCGACAGCTCGCGTCTCAGGGCATTTAGGTTCTGATTTTCGCGAGGAACTTCGGGCGGGCTGATCGGTTAAGGTGAAGCAAACACTTCATTCCATGGTGAATATGAAAGCTCCGAGAGATCCCATTGACGCAATGGCGAATTCGCCAGGCGAAAGGAAAACCAAGAGGAAGGTGGCGAGGTTCGCAATCATTCTGATTGCCGGCGCAGGACTTACCTTCTTCTTTCTCTATCTTTGCATCGTGGTGTGGGCCATGCTCGCCCAGAACTGAAGCGAGCGTGTTCGGGCCGGAGGTGGCAAAAAGGGTCAATCGAATTATGGAACATTACCCAGGAGAGATCGTTGTTGCTCCTGGTTGCAGATCCGTTACAGGTCCTTTGCACATGTCCGAGAACAAAATCCTTAGCGAACCCGTGAATGATCTGGCGCGCCGCCTCGCATCGATGATTGACGACGAAGTGTTTGCGGCCATGGAACTTCTGGAAAAAGCGAGCGAGGAACGCCATCAGGGCGACCTGGACGATGTTCTCTCACGCATAGCGCTGACGGAAAGCGAAATCGAACGGCGTTATCCAGGGCAGCTTCTGCTCCCTTACCGGGAGTGGAAGGAGCGCACCGCCAGGCCCTGAGTGCCAGGCGGCAAAGCGATCTTCATCACGCTACCAGCATCAAGCCTTGTGTCCTCGAATGCTGGCCTTTGGCGGGCCTGATAGGTCATGTTCGTGAGATGTCCCCGGCGGCAAGTATCTGCTCGGCGGCAAGCTTGGCGGCGGTCACGGCACCACGTCGGCGTGGAACGCCATCGCGCTGCAATCGCAACATCCAGTCGCGGAAGGAATGATATGATCTGCACGAGTAGCCTCGGCGGAAGGGCAGCGACGACGCGCCTGTCAGGGCTGCGAGCGGTCATTTATCCCGACGATCATCGGCCTGCTCATGTACACGTCATTAGCAACGGCTGCTCTGCGGTTTTTATCATGAACTGCCCTGATGGGCCGCCAAAGCTGAGAGAGAACAGAGGGTGCGAAAAGCCAGAATTCGGTAGGATCGCAAGGAGGTGGCCCGCAGGTAAGCAATTTCATTGCAGTTGCTACCTTTGCAGGGGACCAGGCGACTGATGGGATGTCAGGCGGCTCCGGCGCAGCTCCACTTCTGCCTCGATGATCACGTCCTATAGCGGCTATCCGCCGGCAACGTTGAAGCCTCCCGCCATCTCCGTTCGCGGTGTCAAAGACGATGGGCACGTGGCCTCACTCTCGGGTGCGGAGAGCACACCAGACAGGATGGGAATAATTCATCCTGTCTGGTACCGATTTACACGGCGTCAGACCGCAACCTTTTCCAACTCGGCCAAGGCATCCCGCGGCAATTCAATGCTCTCCGCCGCAAGGTTCTCCCGCAAATGCACTCGTGATGAGGTGCCGGGGATCAAAAGGATATTCGGCGACCGCCTGAGAAGCCAGGCGAGTGCAACCTGCATCGGCGTTGCGCCGAGCCGGCCCGCGACATCGGACAAGGTCGAGGATTGCAGCGGCGAGAAGCCGCCGAGCGGAAAGAACGGCACATAGGCAATCCCTTGAGAAGCGAGCGCGTCGATCAATCCATCGTCTTCGCGATGGGCGAGGTTATACTGGTTCTGCACGCAGGCAATTTCGGTGATCTTTTTGGCATCCTCGATCTGCCTTGCCGTTACGTTGGACAAGCCGATGTGCTGGATTAGGCCCTGCCGCTTCAGGTCTGTCAGAACTTCGAGCGGTTCATCGAGCGATCCTTCGGCAGGACCGTGCACGTCGAACATGGCGCGGAGGTTTACCACCTGCAGGACGTCGAGGTCCAGATTGCGAAGATTGTCATGCACGGCCTGCGTCAGTTGCTGGCGCGAGAACGCGGGATTCCACGAGGCGTCAGCACCTCGAAGCGCGCCTACCTTGGTGGCGATCACGAGGTCATCGCCGTAGGGATGCAAGGCTTCCCGGATGATCTGGTTTGTGAGATGCGGGCCGTAGAAGTCGCTGGTGTCGATATGATTGACGCCGCTTTCTACAGCCTCGCGCAGAACAGCTACGGCTTCGGGGCGATCGCGTGGAGGGCCGAACACGCCTTTGCCTGCAAGCTGCATCGCGCCATAGCCGAGCCGGCGCACCGCGCGGCCGCCGAGGGTGAAGGTTCCGGATTGTCTACTGGTCGTCATGGCTTGAGCTCCTGTTGCAGGGCAAAAGATAGGCGACTGACATAGAGGTCACAATCCGCTACAGTCCGGACAAGCTGTCCGCCATGGCGGACGATGCGAACCTAAAAAACTGGAGAACAAGATGCCGGACATGGCCGATGTCAGCGCATTCCTGCTGGTCGCCCGGGTCAGAGGCTTTCGCGAGGCGGCGCGCAAGAGCGGTATCAGTTCGTCGGCGCTGAGCGACGCCGTCAAGCGCCTGGAGGCCGAACTTGGCGTAAGGCTTCTCAACCGCACCACGCGGAGCGTGCTGCCAACGGAGGCGGGTCGAACACTGATGGAACGCCTCGGGCCTGCCTTTTCCGAGATTGCGTCTGCGCTCGATCAGGCAAAGAGCAGCCGCGACCGCCCAGCCGGGTCCTTGAAGCTCAACGTTCCGGCGAGTGCTGCGCGCCTCGTCCTGCCGCGTGTCGTGCCGCCCTTCCTTGTCGCTTATCCAGACATACGACTGGAGGTCGTCACCGAGGAGAGCTTCGTCGACATCATAGAAAGTGGCTGCGACGCCGGCATCCGTTATGACGAACGGCTCGAACAGGACATGATCGCAGTGCCGATCGGCCCGCGCCAACAGCGCTTCGCCCTTGCCGCATCGCCGGAGTATCTTGCCACGCGGGGCAGGCCACAACATCCGCGCGACCTGCTCGCGCATGACTGCATTCGCGGCCGCTTCCCTGGACGCGCCATTCCGCCTTGGGAGTTCGAGCGTGACGGGGAGGTGGCAGTCATCGAGCCTTCCGGCACCCTCGTGGTGCAATCCGGCAGTGGCACCGATCTCGGCATTGAAGCCGCCATTGCGGGTACTGGCATTCTGTATCTCTTCGAAGACTGGCTGAAGGCACATTTCGAAAGCGGCTCGCTCTTGCCGGTGATGGAAGACTGGTGGCTGCGCTTTTCGGGGCCGTTCCTTTATTATCCTGGTCGCAGACTCGTGCCTGCACCGCTGCGCGCCTTCATCGATTTCGTCAAAGGAATGCCAGGAGCTTAGGGCGAAGCTAGAACCGCGTGCGTCCATTCAGACGCACGCCCTGGAACTCTCTGATTATGAAGCCGCACGTTTTGTTCGGCTCGGCTGGACACGGTTCGCTGCCGAAGAGGCTCCTTTTCATGCCTTGAACGGCGCAAGATTTCTGGAACTGTCGAGCACACTGTTGGTTTTGTTCAGCGGTGGAGGCTTAAAGGAGTTCAGTTGTGACGGTTATCAACATTGATCACCTTTTGGACACAGAGCCTGATCAGGCATTCGTGCGTCAGGATGACTCTGGGCGCGCGCTTTTTAGCTTTGCAATCGAGTATCGGATGGACAACGCGCGTTGGGCAGCCAGCATCTGGGCCTATTCCCATGAGGACGCAGAAGCGCGCGTCAAGGCGATGAAAGAGACGCTTGCACTATGCGGCCAGGTCTTCTGCGAAGTACCAGGATGAGCGCAAATCGCCGCGTGGTCCGCTCGGCCATGGGCGCGCAATCCCAAGGACATTGAATAGGAACTTTGACAGAGATGAACAGTTACCGCCTTGGCAAGTCAAGCCTGTTTCTTGCGAAGTGCTATCCTCGAGATCAGGCATTGTTTCCACCTTTTCATCATGAAGGCGCAGGAGAAGACCATGCTGAAATCGTTTCTGAAGGAAATTCTCGGCGCACCGTCCGGGATCATGGAACGCTGTCCGAGCCTCCTGTCATTTCGCAATAAGTGCCACGTCCTGGTTCTTTTCGAGGGTGCTGCCGATGACCGGCCCGACATGCAGGAAGACTTTCTGGCAAACAAGCACGATATGCTGCAATCACATGACATCGCGCTTTTGCGCGTCGCAGGCGGCGGCGTCTTTTCCAGTTTGGATAATCCGGTGGAAATCGATGCTGACGAGATCCGCAACGACCTGGACGGCCCGTCCCCGGAGGACTTCGAGGCTGTGCTGGTAGATCGTGAGGGTGCCGTCGTCTTTCGCTCGTCGAGGCCGATAAATCTGCCATATCTGTTGGACCTGATTAGCGGCTCCCCCGGCGCCGGCGGTCCTGCGTCAAAAAACGATCTCTAACGCTTGAGAAGAAGGGTCGTCACTGGCGTTGCGGCTGCTGCGTCTGTGGCTCACCTCTTATTTTCGACGATGGCAGGCGATTGACGCTGGCATGCTGGGACCGGCGATCTACATTTCCTCATGAGGAGGAAAAGAAATGAACGTCATGATCGTCGAGGACGAGTACTACATCGCCATGGATCTGCAGAGCATTGCCGAACAAGCAGGATATCACAGCCTGGAGCCCCTCGCCACGATGGAGCAGGCGCTTGCCTATGCAAACAAAGCTGATATCGCCTTGGTCGATTTGAGGCTTGCCGATGGCATGACCGGGCCGGCGCTCGGCCGCAAGCTGATCGACCGTTTCGGCGTGGAGGTCATTTATGTGACTGCCATACCGGAGGACCTTGGAGCGGGACTGGAGGGCGCCTGCGAGATTATCACCAAGCCGTTTACCGGCGAACAGATCTGCAAGGCGCTTGCAAAGGCCGCGCGCCTGCATAGAGAGAGACATGACCGAATTCGAGTGATCCAGTGATCGGGGCTGCGTTTTGCCGGACAACTGAGGCGGCCTTCCCTCAAAATCGTGCGGAGCCTGGCGCGGCCATCGCTCGCGGTTTTCCTCGTGGTTGCGGATGGGAAAAGACAATGCCGACCTCGGGAACTTGCAGCCGCTAAGGCGGTTTGGGTGCAAGGGGGGTGTCGCAGTTTCGACCGAGTACGCTGTCATGCAGATCTATCACGCATTTACACCTGACAATGCCGTCACTGGCTCAATTGTCGTGAGGCTTTATCATTCCAGCGATCAGGTACGGGGCTATGTCCGCGAGGTCGCTGGGCTCGGAACGGAAGATGCCATTTTCCCGGGGGAGGAAATGGAGCCAGAGCCCGCGCTCAGACTTGCTCGAGACCATGCAAGGAATGCGAAAGTCAAGCAGGTCTACGTTGAACTGGCCGAGGGCCTGCAGTGGGACAACGCATGGGGCGTGCTTGTGTGACACGCTCGGGGCTGGACTTGTCAGCCCTGATCATTGTCTTCCTTGACCTCGGATATGTCATAGTTCGGGTCCCAGTCCTTCACTTTCTTTCCACCCGGGGGAGCCTTGTTGGCGGTCGCGTCTTCGGAGCCCGTAACGACGGTCGGCTTGGCACTGGCTACGCCGGTGCTGTCGCGCTTTGCCTGCGAGGGAGCAAATTGGCCAGTTGCGTCTTTTCGGTTCTTCATCAGTTTCACTCCATTGTCGAGCTCGGAACGTCTGCTGTGCACAGACTTCGCCGTCGTCAGATCGACAGGCCGGCAAGATCAATGGGATCTTCTGGCTGTGGAGCGCTGACTTACGGCGTCTTTACCCATCTTAGACCTTCAAACAGGGGGTCATATGCGGGTGTGGGATATGCCGTCATGGCTGACTGCAAGTGCCGCCTGGTCGAACCAGATGCGGTCGCGGTGCCAGACCGGATGAATGAGATCGCCGTCGCTTAGAAGGCCGGTGCAAAAAGACGTCGGTGATTGCAGGAAAGCAGTCTCCATGCCGACGAATGCGAGCCGGGTACTGCTGGCGCTATCTGGGATCTGCGAGGCCGTCTGCTTCCGTGTTTCGACGATCATGACTTCGGGAACGAGTGGCGTCGCCTCCATGAGTTCTCTTGCGATTGCAGGAATAGTGGTCCTTGCACCAACGTAAAACGACAGGTGCGGGTTTTCCTGGAACTCAGTCAAAGCGGAGTTGAGGGTCTGAGGCGCGACATCGCTGACCACACCTTCAAGCCCGACCAACTTTCTTGCCCTCGTCACGCTGACCCCGCGCTGAAAGATGCCGGCGAAGTCGTAGAGGACCAAACGGCGGCTCAGATATCGGACCGACCAATCACCTGTCAGGCCCGCCTCGACGTGATTCCGGTTGTCGAGTTCCTCCAGTATCTCGAGAAATGCGCACCGGGGCCTGGTCATGATGCAATCCTTTCATAAGCAGAACAACGGGCGAATGCCTTCGTTCCAACAGGGCTCGCCGATTTTCGAGTGCGCCGTGTCACAGGCGCGCCGGTCGCACAAGCCGGCCCGATTGTCATCGTGCTGTCGGGAAAGGAGAAGCGGATTGAACATTTTCGACGAGCACACGACAGCTTTGGCCGCAACATCGTCTGCCGTCGTTTCGTCATTGGTCATGGACCTATCGGCGAGAGATCTGGTTCTGCCAGTCGCGCAACTCACCAGCCGATGGCCTTTTCAGGAACCGGCGTCGGACCGGCGCGAGCATGAGCGCGCAATCGGCGTTCAACACCCAGCGCCTGGCAAAATCATATGGCCGGCGCCCGCTTCCGCCATAGGCAGGATCCTCGCTCGACCAGATAAGCTGCCACTCTGTCTGTGAAGGTGGGGCAAAGAGCGGGTCGGGCAGGCTGTCGATGGCGAGGTTCTTGCCAATGTTGACAATCAAAAGCCTCTCGTCGTCTGCGGCTGGCGCGCGATAGCGAAGCAAAAAGGCTGAATCCGAAATGACGCTACCATCCAGTTCGTGACGGGAGGAATGCGATTGCGTACGAAATGCCACGTGGCTCTGTCTCAATGCCAGGAGATCGCGATGAAGCGCAACGACGTTCGGCTTTGCGTCTCGTTCCGACCAGTCGAGCTTTGCCTGCTCGAAGGTGTTTCGATCACATGGGTCAGCAAGCACACTGATGAGTGCTGGATCTGTCAGATTCGGGAATTGACTGATAAAATCGACCCGTCCCTGGCGGACGTTGCGTGCAAGTTCCCCGACGCGGTCGGCAAAGTAACAAAAGGGTGCAGTAGCTGCAAATTCCTGCCCCTGAAAAAGCATGGGTATCTGTGGCCCGAGCAACAAGAGTGCCGTCATCGCCCGCAGGCGCGCGGGTGCTGCAACCTCGCTGATCCTGGCGCCACTGGTCGAATTGGCGATTTGGTCGTGATTTTGGAGGAAATGCACGAAGTTCTGAGCCGTGAGATCGAGCGCGGGTGAGCCACGTCCCGCATCCTGCCAGTCATAACGCTGTCCTTGAAATAGGTAGCCGTACTTGGCAGCCGAGACGAACTCCTGTGCGCTGCCACGATGGTCATGGTAATAGGCCTCCCGACGCCCGGTGATCGCCACCATTGCAGAATGGTGAAAATCATCGTTCCACAAAGCGTCGAGGCCGTAGCCACCATCCTGTTGATGGCGAACCATGCCTGCTTCCTGTGGCTCGTTTTCGCTGATCAGAATGATGCGTCGATTGCCAGCGGCACCTCTTGCCGTTCGCGCGATCACCGAAATGATGTGTTCCGGGCTTTGGTCAAAGAGAGCCTGCGTCGCATCGATGCGCAGACCGTCAAGATGATATTCGTCGATCCAGTATGCGGCGTTCTGGGCGATGTATTCTCGAACGCCATGCGAATTCCTGCCGTCGAAATTGATGGATTGACCCCATTCGTTTTCGTAGCGGTCGGTGAAGTAATCGGGGGTGAAATCGGCAAAGCGATTGCCGTGACCGAAATGGTTGTAGACGACGTCGACAATAACGCTGATGTTCAGCTGGTGGGCAGCGTCCACAAAGGCTCGAAGGTCGTCTGGTGTGCCATAAAGGTGGGTCGGAGCATAAAGGAGCGTTCCATCATAACCCCAGCCGAATTCGCCCTCGAATTCATTGAGTGGCATCAGTTCGACGCAGCTTATTCCAATTTCCTTCAGGCTGCTTAACCTCCGGCTTGCTGCTGCGAGCGTTCCTTCCCGCGTAAACGTGCCGACGTGCAATTCGTAAAGCACAAGGTTTTTCAGGCTCGGACCCCGCCAGGTCTTGTCGCTCCAGGCATAAAGATGGGGATCGATGACGATTGATGGGCCGGTGGTCCCGGTGGATTGAAAGCGAGAGGCCGGATCCGCGTGGCGAGCGAGTTGATCATCCAGTCGCAGCCAGTAGCGCGCGCCTGCGGTGACGCCGGGAACGAAGGCCGAGAAATAGCCTTTCGGTTCACTCTGCAGCTCGTGCTCCTCTGCCCCATCAATCACGACATGGACGCGGGCCCTGGACGGCGCCCACACGCGAAACGAGACGCCGCCGTCAACGAGCTCGGCGCCGATCGGGTATCTGCGACTTCTGGTTTGCTTGTCGGAATATGTCCGGGATCTGGACGGCTGGGAGTTCATCGAATGTCCTTGGAACTATTCTCAATCAACGATCCGTTTGTGACGATGTTCCCAAAAGGAGGGCAGGACGCGTTGCGCCAGCCCTTCAAGTGCCGAGGCTTCGACGTGAACGGGACAAGCTATAAGAACGCGTATCTTCAATCGGGGGATCTGCTTGCACCGACGCTTAGAACGTCTAGGCGGGCGTTTCCAACGCGGTCAACATTGTCGCCGACGGCTGTCTTTCCTGGTCGATCAGGCGGCAATATTCGCGTTCCGGGACGCCGTAGGCATCCCCCGCAAACGTCTCCAGTCCTTTGCGATCACGTACGATGACGTTGGCACGCTCAGACCGTATGAGGCGTTCGCCTTCAAGCGTATGCAGTGCAATTGTCACGGACGGCCGGCGAACAGCGAGCATCAACGAGATGTAATCATGCGTCAGGGCGAGCTCGTTGTTCTGCATTCGGTCCTGAGACATCAGGATCCACCGCGCGAGCCGGATGTCTATGGTATGCGATGCATTTGAAAAGGCGGTATAGGCGACCTGGAAGTGAAATGCCAAAACGTAGCGCAGCAACAGATCGGTGAGATCGCGGCTACGGTCCATCGCATCGTGAAGGGTTGAGAGTGGTAGTCTCAAGCCATGTCCGGCAACTTGCACGACGATGTCGAAAGGGCCGCGGCCGGGATGTAGCAGGCCGGCAATCGGAGCAAAACCCTCATGTCCCGCCATGCCAGCCTCCGCCCTCCGTCCGGTCGCCGAGACGGCAATGACCGAGGCGATGCCGGTGGATGGAAAAAAGGCATAACCGAATGGTTCGCCTGCCTTGGCCAGTTGAAGACCATGCGGCATGTCCACTTCTTCGAGCCGATCCTTGATCAGCTCGTAGTCTTCGTCGGATAGAGCGCTCAGGAGCCTGTTGCTGGTACGATTTGCAGTCATTGGGCCGGCCTCCGTCGGATCCTCAAGTATCGCCAGATGGCTTACAGTTCGGGTGCGATCAGCAAGCGACGGACGCGTTCAAACAAACTCGATCCGAAAAGGTTTCAGGCAATCTTCAACTATCGCCGGCCTGACGTCATCAAGTTCATGAAAGCCTGGATTTCCAAGCGACCTTCTTCCCGGCATTGCCGACCAGATCGCTGTGGGCCCGCCTGCAGGGCAACGGCGCACCCATGCAAAAGCCGATCTTGGTCGCTCATATCGTTTCGTCATGTGGGCTTGCTCGCCGCTGGTTGCATAACCAAAAGGCGACATACGTCGTCGGAGGTAACCACGCACTCGCCTGAACTGAAAAGTTCAACGAATTCAATTCGAACCGTTTCTCCAACAAAGGAAGTAGGACTTCGGTCCCTCTAGGTTGTCGATCTATCCTTCGCTAGCCTCCTCGTCTGGCGTAGACCTTAGCGTCGATGATCCTCAGGTCCTTGCCGGGAGCGGGCTGGGTAGCAGGGGAGAGGATGGTCGGAGCTGCCGACGATCCTCTCCTTTGCGCAACTGACGTGGCAAGCAGCCCGCAAACCAAGAGATCGGACGAACGCCCATCATCAGGAGAATTGCACGTTGCCGGCAAAAAAGAGCCCCGCGTAATGACGCGGGGCAATGAAAGTGCTGTGATAGGCCTTGGGGGCGACTAGATCCCAAAGCATGCACCCAACCTCAATCGAGGCGCTTTGTTCCCGGCGCACTGAAATTCCCTCTCAGCATCGTCGAAGTGTGGTGAGCACCTTCACTGGGCATTTGCCCGTGGTGAGGGCTAAATGAACACCTGCTTACCAAGGCCCTCGCACAATTCGCTCATCGCGATGAGGTCGAGGTTTCCCATTGCTCTTTTCAGGTCCACCCCGACCTCCCGAGGGAGGGCATAACCCAACTGGGTCTGTTGGCCGCACACGGAATTGATCCCGACAAGGCGGCCGATGGGGTCTTGGGTCTTATCGAGCGCCTGGCGCGAAATGAAGGCCTAACGCCGTTCCATTGATGGGCGGCATCCTTTTGTTCGATCCTCAAACCCGCAAGGCTCCAAAGGGTCAATTTACGAGGAGTCGCTCGAAGTCCTCGGGTGCCCAGGAGGGTTGGACGACGAATGTTGCGTTTCGCTGGCCTGAGAAGTGGGACTGAAGTCCCAGCGCCTGCGCCAATGAACTTCGCGAGGGTGAGAAGCCAGATCGATATCAGTCTGTTTAAATCGACAGCTCTTTGGCGCGCGCGTTGATCTGGTCGCAGGCCTCCCCGAATGGATCGCGCATCGGCACCAGGAGTGAAGCGCCAAGCAGGAGCAGCGCTTTCAAGTGCGCCCGGCCGCCTACCTCGCCCAGGACCGGCGCATAAGGTGCCATCGCGGTGTGCGCCTCGCCGGCATAAAGGCGCTTGTACTCGGCAAAATTGGAGAAGTTCTCGTGAT
>NZ_LOKZ01000008.1 GCF_002211365.1 Rhizobium sp. R711
TCGCGCAATTTTCACAAATTCCTGGACCTGTTCGATGAGGTTTTCGTACTCGACATCGACGTTGAGACGTTGAACCGACGACTAGATGGGCGGCCGAATGAGCCGGGCTTCGAGCCGGCCGAGCGGGAGCTGGTACTCCGCTACCATCGTAACCGGGAGCATCTTCCTGCCGGCAATAATATCGACACGGCGAATACCGTCCCAAGTGTCGTCGACGATATCCTCGCTAAACTCACCTGAAGCACGGCAGGTTTGTGATCGGACCCCGAACTCCAGTTTCCGGGACCCCTCGCTTTCGATAAGTACTGCTTATCGGAAGTGAATGATTCAAAAGCAAATATGCGAGGAGCAGCACCGTTGCGATCGTGCCAGTTCGACGAAGCGGCGCTTTACCTCACCGACGCCCCGGCGGCAAAGCCCGATATACCCCATCCCGCCATCGACCGGTCGGATATCCTGCCCCGGCCAAACAAAGCGGTTGCTCTCGGTCAGGACGACCCAGGAACGCTCGTCGTCGAGCCGGAGCTGTCGCTTCGTCGCCGGCGGAATTTCGATCGCATCTTCTCTATTTGTCAGGCGGCGTGTGGGTGATCGGCAAACGCGAACCGTCAGCGTCCGGTCGTCGAGATGCGCAACGATCGCCAGCACAGGCGCAGGGCGTTCCCCTTACCAACCCTCCTCGCAGCCTTCGAGATTTCGTCAATGCCAGAGTTAGGAGTAACGAAGGACCAATAACGGCAATACCACCGCACCGCCCACAAAATCACCTCACCTCGAAAGGGCACCACTTGAAATCGCTCATCAGAAATCTCGCTGAAATCTTCGGCGCTCTTTCGGACATCAGCAAGATTTTTGCGGCAGAGCCATGTGGCAGGTATTCGCTTTTGAAGAGCCTTTGGAGATCATCGGGCTTGCCAAGCCCAGGCGCATTGCTGCGAACCTTTGTTACAAGGTATTAAATGCGCAACTTCTTGGGAAGACTTGAGTATTTGATCCTGGCAGTGATCAAAAGGAAATGGTGCCCAGAAGAGGACTCGAACCTCCACGCCTCGCGGCACAGGTACCTGAAACCTGCGCGTCTACCAATTCCGCCATCTGGGCGACGGAGAGCCATGTACGGGCGCGGCACCTTGCTGTCAACAGGGTTTTTGAAGTTTTCCTGACAGGCAGCAAAAAACTCGTTGATGCCGGTGCATGTTGACGACGGTGCAATCTGAGGCGGCGGTAGCGATCGACACAATCCGCCCTATATGTGCAGTAAGAAAGGATCGTCTAAATGCCCGGCCTTCACAACCTCTGCCTGATTGCGCTCTACTCACTGCTGCCCTGTGCGGCTTTTGCGATGCCGCTTGGCGCCTTTTCATCCGCCACCGGCCAATCGGACATCGTCCGTGTGGGGTCGACCATGTGCGATGCGCGCGGCTGCTTTACCTTCGGGCCAGTGCAATCGTTCCGCCCGTCCTACGTCCAGCCCAACTATCGACCGCCGACGGCCACCGGCCCGACCTACTATCGGCCAGGCGCACGGGGGCCGGCACCGCTTTATTACGATCCGCCGCCAGTGCGCACGGTGCAGCCGAAGACGCAAGGACGACAATTCCACGTCGATTGGTGCCGCAATCAGTATCGGACCTACAATCCGAAGACTGACCGGTTCCTGACCTACGAAGGCATCTACAAGACCTGCAATTCACCTTACGACTAGGCTCAGCTTTCCAGCGAGGCGCGATCGACGTGACCAAGGTCCCGGCCGGGTTCGATGATGTCGCGGACGCGCTGCTTCAACTCCTTCGGACCGGGAAAGCCACCGTCACGCTTGCGCTCCCAGATCAGCGCATCATCGACGCGTATTTCGAAGTTGCCGCCGGTACCAGGAATGAGCGCCACCTCGCCGATGCTGTCGGTGAAGGTCTGCAGAAGCTCCTGCGCCATCCAGCCGGCGCGCAGCAGCCAGTTGCATTGGGCGCAGTAGAGGATCGTCACGCGGGCTTTCTTGTCGCTCATGGCAGGGCTTCCTTTCGTCATCCCGATTTAAGAACTGCAGTGTCCTTCCGCAATCCATATTGCAATGACGAAGCGCTTGGTGTTCCTCTCCTGGTTAAAGATCGGACAGGAGACGCTGATGCGGGTTGCCGTCATCGAGAACATGAAGAGCACGCCGCTCGGGTCGCTCGGGACGGCGCTTTTGGAGGCGAACGCCGAGATCGAGCGCTTCCATCCGTGGATCGACGGCAAGCTGCCGACAGGCATTGCTGATCACGACGCGCTCGTGGTGCTCGGCGGCGAACAGAATGCGATCGACGACGCGAACTATCCCTACCTGCCGGCGCTTGCACAATTGATGCGGGATTTCACGGAGGCCGACAAGGCGGTGCTCGGCATCTGCCTCGGGGCGCAGATCCTGGCGCGCGCCTACGGTGCGCAAAACCACCTGAATGCCGGATTGGAGTTTGGCTGGCACTCGGTCGCCAAGTCAGAGGATGGGCAGGCGGATCCGTTGCTATCGGGGCTCACAGACGATTTCAAGACATTCCAGTGGCATAGCGACACCTTCACGCTGCCGCAGGGCGCGACGCGGCTTGCAGTCAGCGAGCTCACGCAGAACCAGGCGTTTCGTATCGGGCGCGCGGCCTACGGCACCCAGTTCCATTTCGAGGCCAGCGCATCTGTCATCGATAGCTGGAAGGGCGAATTTGCGGAATCGATCGAGGAGATGGAGCCGGGCTGGCATGAACGCTACCCGGCGCTGGCCGCTGCCCATGCCGCGGCATCAGATGCCACCGGCCTTGCCATCGGCCGCAACTGGGTGCGCATGATCCGCGCCGAAGCGTGATCACAGCCCAAGGCGGTGGTCGCCGACGCGTAGGTCGGCGACCTGACATGCCCTAGCCAGAATTAAGTGGCGGAGCGTATCCAGACGAGCATTTCGCCCGGCGCGCGGTTGTCCCACAGATGATAGGGCACAAAGCGCGCGGTCCCCTTCTCGGCAGCCGGCGGCTTGGTTCGATAGAGCGTCGCTCCCCAATCCGATTCATCCTTGGTTACAGGAATATCGAGCGCGACCGCACCGCCGAGCTCGGCGATCTCCGCCGTCTTCACCGATATGTCCTCGCCAAGCCGGATCCCGTTCAGGCCCGCGCCGTTGTCCGTCGCCTCGACGCAATAGACGAGCGGGCCGCGCATCAGGGCGGTGCGGCCGGCATCTTGACGCACCAGTGGGTTTGCCCAGAGCGCGCGCGTTTCCAGTGGGATGTTGAGGTCGATCTTGTCGCCATCGCGCCATTCGCGCCCGATGCGGGCGTAGCCATCGACGTCGACAGAGCCAATGCTGATCGGCTCACCATTGACCGCAAGCGTAGCACCATTTGCCCATTCAGGAATGCGCAGCGAAACGGCAAACCGCGCCGACTTGCTTGCCTTGATGTCGAAGTGAACCGCGCCATGCCAGGGGTAGCGGGTCTTCTGGGTCAGCTCGACATCCGTGCCGGCAATCTTGAACCGGGCCTTGCCTTCGCCGTAGAGATGGACGGCAATTTCGTCGTCCGCGACCCCATACATATAGGAGCCGATCGAGGCGAGCAGGCGGGCGATATTCGGCGGGCAGCAGGGGCAATGGTGCCAGATCCAGCGGTGGTGCTTGCCGGCGCTTTCCAGCGGGTTCTCGTAAAAGAACGTCTTGCCGTCGAGCGAGAGGCCGGCCATTGCGCCGTTATAAAGCGCCTGCTCCATGATGTCGGCATAGCGGCGGTTCGGGCCGCGTCCGAGCATGCGGTTTGCCCAAAAGACCAGGCCGACGGAGGCGCAGGTCTCGGCATACGCGCTTTCGTTCGGCAGATCATAATAGTCGGTGAAGCCCTCGTTGGCGGCGGCCGGCCCGATGCCGCCGGTGACATACATCTGCTTGGTCGTCAGGTCGTCCCAGAGGGTTTCGAGGGCGCCGGTCAGGCTGTCATCATTGTATTCGGTCGCGATGTCGGCCATGCCGGAATAGAGATACATGGCGCGAACGGCGTGGCCGACGACCTTCTTCTGGTCGCGAACCGGCTGATGCGCCTGGCCGTATTCATAAGTCTTCTGATGGAAGTCGGCTGCACTGCGGCCATCGCGGATCGCTTCTTCGGTGAAGAAATGCGGCTCCGTGCCACGCTCGTCCACAAAGAACTTGGCAAGGTCCAGATACTTCTTCTCACCGGTCGCACGCGCAAGCTTGACCAGTGCCAGCTCAATTTCCTCGTGGCCGCAATAGCCCGGCATCTTGCCTGGGCCGTGGCCGAAAACGGTAATCATGTAATCGGCAAAGCGGCACATGATATCGAGCAACTTGCGCTTGCCGGTGGCCTGATAGTAGGCAACCGCACCTTCCATCAGGTGACCGGCGCAATAAAGTTCATGATGATCGCGCAGGTTGGTCCAGCGGCGGTCGGGCTGAACTCGTTGGAACCAGGCGTTCACATAGCCGTCCTTGTCCTGCAGCTTTTCGTACATGTCGACGATGGCATCGACGCGGGCTTCCAGTGCGGGATTGGCGCGGCGATAGAGCGAATAGGCAACCGTCTCAATCGACTTGCCGAGGTCGCTGTCCCAGAACATCTGCGTCGAGCCACCCCAGGGACCGATCGGGATGACAACGCCGGGGCTCGGCTTGGTGACGTCGATCGCCTGCAGCATGCCCGCTTCGACGCAGCGGTCGAGCAGCGTTTCAGCGGTGCCGTCGCAGATCGCGTCCTGGCGCTCCCCGAACAGGCCATGCACATCGACATCAGGCACGGGAAGCGGACGAAACTGGCGGTCTCTTTTCAACTTGTTCATGGCTTGATCCATCTTTCTTCAAAAGTCATTTCACTGCGCCGGCCATGAGCCCGCGCATGTAGTAGCGTTGCAGAAGCAGGAAAACGATGAGGCAGGGGATCGTCATGACGGCGACACCCGCCTGCACGGCGCCCCAGTTGATCGCGCCCAGACGACCGGCGCGCACGGCCATCATCAGGACGGGCAGCGTGTATTTCTCGTTGCTGGAAAGCAGCACGAGCGCAGCCAGGAATTCGTTCCAGGCGTTGAGGAAGGCAAAGATTGCCACCGTCGCGACCCCCGGCAGCACGAGCGGCAGCAGGACCAACACAAGCATCTTCAGGTCATGGGCGCCGTCGATACGGGCTGCTTCCTCGATCTCCTTCGGCACCGCGTCGAAGGCGTTACGCATCATGAACACCGAGAACGGCAGTTGCAGGGTCACATAGACCAGCGTCAAACCGAACAGTGAATTGTTGAGCCCGAGCTTGGCGAGGATGATGAAGAGTGGCGTCAGGATCGACTGGAAGGGGATCATCAGCGTCGCGATGATCAGGATGAAGAAGACGTTCTTCATCGGGAAACGATAGCGCGAGAAACCGTAGCCGGCGAGCAGGCTGATGACCACGGTCAGCACCACTGTCGCAACGGACACGATGAGCGAATTGAGGGTGTGCTGCAAAATGCCGGCACCGAAACTGTCGAGCGAGCGATAGGAATCGAAGCTGATGCCGCTCGTCGGCCATGGCGGCAGCGGCGGCAGCCGCGCCTCCGTGCCATGCCGGAGCGAGGCGAGCAGGGTGATAACAAACGGAGCGAGAAAGAAGATGGCGATGGCTATACCCGTGCCGTGATAGGCGGCCTGCGCACGGATAACACGGCTTCGCTTGCGACCAGTGACGAGGCTCATCAGCGCTCCTCCCCGACACGCAGCAGCCAGAGCTGCACAACGCTGATGACCACGAGAATGGCCAGAAGTGCAATGGAGAGGGCCGCGCCGTATCCTAGATTGAAGGACACGAACGACTGGTTGAAGATGTAGTAGACGACGGAGATCATTCGGTTTTGCGGTCCGCCAGAGGTCATGATGTAGAACTGATCGAAAGCGAGAATCGAGCCGGTCACGGAAATGATCAGCGCAAGCGCGATCGTGCGGCGCATCAGCGGCAGCGTCAGAAAGCGGAAGCGCTGCCACCAGTTGGCGCCATCGACGACGGCCGCCTCGGTCAGATCGGTCGGAATCGCCTGTAGGCCTGTCAGCAGGATGATCATTGTAAAGCCGGCTATCTTCCACACGACCATGACGCAGATCGTCAGGAACGCGCTGTCGAAGGTAGCAAGCAGATTGGGGCTCTTCTCGACCAGTCCGAGTGCCTTCAGGGCGGGACCGATGAAACCGCTGTCGACATTGGCGAGCCACACCCACAATAGCGACGCCGACGCCAGACCGACGACGACGGGTAGAAAGATAACGGTGCGATAAGTGCTGACGAAGGCCCGCTGCCGCTCGACAAAAAGCGCAAGCGGAAAGGCGACCGCGAAGATCAGGATCGTCACGATAACCGTATAATAGGCCGTGAAGTTCAGCGCCGCGACGAAGCGGCCGTCATTGAACATGCGGAGATAGTTGTTGAAGCCGATCCAGCGCTGGGCCCCCATCAGCGGCCAGTTGTGAAGGCTCATCCAGGCGGTGAAGCCCACCGGCAGCACGAAGAACACGATCACCAAAAGCATCGCCGGAGCGATATAGAGAAGGCCCGTCCATTCCGGTCGTGGGGCACGTCTGCGCACGCATGCTGTCTGCTTTCGACCCGTCACGGTCATCGAAACACTCCGCATCATTCCTGATAAAATCGGCCGGAGGACTGCCACCATCCTCCGGCCACGGCCTTGGGAGATTACTGGCCGCTGTCGATGATAGACTGCATCTCCGACTGCGCGTTCTTGAAGGCACCGTCGACATCGTCACCGAAGATGGCGGCGTTGGTGAAGGTCGCCCACGGACCGTTGGCGCTGTTGATCAGATCGTTGAACTGCAGCGTGTAGGGCGTTTTGGCGACCGAAATGGCCTTCAAGCCGACCTGCATCCGCGGATCGAGCCCCTCGAGCACCTTGTCGGCGATATCACCGCGGGTCGGCAGGCTGCCGTACTTCGCCATGACTTTCTGGCCGTCCATCGAATAGATGTATTCGAGGAATTCCTTCACGGCGTCGATCTTCTTGGTGCCCTTGGTGATGACGAAGTTGTCACCGCCGGCAAACGAAGAAGGCTTGCCGTCAACGCCCGGAATGAGGGTCACGCCGAAGTTGATGTCGGGATGCTCGGTGACGAGCGTGCCGATTGCAAAGGCGCCGAGACTCTGCTGGCCGATCTTGCCGTTGGTGAAGGTCAGGAAGTTGGCGCCGTTGTCGCTGGCAGCGCTCGCCGGAACGAGGTCCTTCTTCACCATGTCGCGATAGTAATCGACCGCCTTGCGCATCTGCGGGGTGTCGAGCGTCGCCGTCTTGCCGTCGGCCGACAGGATGTCAGCACCTGCACCCCAGGTGAGCGGCGTGAACGTGAAGATCATGCAGCCGCCGCAGCCGCCGCCGGAGAAATAGAAGCCGTAGGTGTCATCACCGAGCTTGCGGATCTTCTCGGCGTTGGCGGTGATTTCCTCCCAGGTCGCGGGCGCCTTTTCAGGATCGAGACCTGCCTTCTTGTAGAGGTCCTTGTTCCAGGCAAAGACCGAGGTTTCGACCGACAACGGCAGGCCGTAGACGCGATCCTGATAGGTGCCGAGGCGCACATGCGACGGCGACAGCGAGTTGAAATAGGGCAGCTTCTTTGCCCAGTCCGTCAGATCTTCCAACTGTCCCGCAGCGGCAAAAGCCGGGTTGTAGATAAGGTCCATCGACAACGCATCCGGCGCCTGGCCACCAGCGATGGCGGTTGCGTATTTCTGGACAAGTTCCGAGAACGGCACTTCGGTCGCGACAACCTGGTTCTCGTGGCTGGAGTTGTAGGCTTCGACAACCTTCTTGAAGGACTCGCCGATACCTGTGCGAACCCACATTTCGACCTTTTCGGCGGCCGATGCTCCGGACACCAGGCATAGGGTGGCAACGCTTGTCGCAGCCAACAGACGCTTAATCATGGCACTCCTCCCAAATTGGCGCACTCCTTAGCGCCGGTTCCTCATCTCTTGGGGCTTTGGGCCCCGCATGACTGCCGCACCACAAGCCGGCACGGCAATTTCCTGACACCCGGTTCCACCGGGCGACCCTCCGCCAGCGCCAGGACCGTCAACCCGGCCTGGCGCCCCAGCTCCTTCAACTCCATATCGACGGAAGTGAGCGGCGGCCGCGTCTGGTCAGCGACAATCTCCCAATTGTCGAAACCGACCACGGAAACATCCTCAGGCACCCGAATACCGCGCTCGCGCAGCGCATCCACCGCGCCACGGGCAATCTGATCGTTGCCGCAGAAGATCGCGTCCGGCTTTTCACCTTGTCCGTTCCAGATCTCCGCGATGGCTTCGTGGCCCCAGGATTCCGCCCAATGCCCAAACCTGACGAGCCCTTCCCCACCGATCACCTCGCGATAGGCGTCGGCGCGCTCGCGAACTGAGAAGAAGCTCTCAGGCCCGGTCACATGGGCAATCCGCCGACGGCCCATTTTCACCAGCCATTCCACCGCCAACCGCGCACCCTGCGCGTCATCGGAGCTGAAGGTGACGCTTGCAGGCGTCCCTTCCGTGAACGCGTAGACGACAGGCACGTGCAGGTTCGACAGATCGACCGGAAGCTGCCGGTCCAGTCGCTTTCCGGTGGCTATGATCCCATCCACCTGCTTTTCCAACATGGCATCGACATGGGTCTGGCCAAGTGCTGGATCATCTTCGATTGCACAAAGAAAGACCGACACACCGTGATCGACGAGCGCTTCGGAAATGCCGGCCATCACAGGCAACGTGAAGCGCCCATAGGTATCGTTGGTCAAAAGCCCGATGGTGAAACTGCGCTTGCTCAGCAGACCGCGGGCGAGCGCGTTCGGACGAAAACCGACTTCGCCGGCGATGCGCTTTACCCGCTCCCGGGTTTCGGCGCTCATGCGGCCGGTTTCGTTTAGCGCCTTCGAGGCGGTGGAAATGCTGACGCCCGCCGCCGCCGCGACGTCGTGGATGGTGATCCGGCCTCTTTTTCCTCCCGCGATGTTCACCGCGCTCCTCCTCATTTGTGGATGAGAAAAGCTTTTCCCATCTTCATCGTCAAGTGAGAAAAGGTTTTCTCACGCAAAAATCATACAATTGTCATCGAGGCATCGAGAACGACCGGCAACAAAGAAAATCGCGGCAGACTGACGCCCGCCGCGATCCAAAACCTAAGCGATGTAGGGTGCAATCAGCCCTTGATCGTCGCCTTGCCTTCTTCCAGGAGACGTGCCGCTGCCTCCGCAGGCGTTGTGCGCTCGAATGCGAGCTCATCGGCGATCGGACGGAAGACGCGCTGGTCGAACTGCGTCGAGCCGAGCGGGGCAGGCGCCGGATACTCGCCGACCTGATCTTTCAGCAGGTTGATGTACTTCACAGTGTCCTGTTCGGTCGGATTGAGATGGGGGAGAATCGCCTCGCGCACGACAGGCGACATCGGCACGCCGCGCTCGACGCCAAGGATCTTGCCAGCGTCCACATCGTTGACGAAGAAGTCGATGAACTTGGCCGCAGCCTCGCCGTTCTTTGTCGTCGCGCCGATGCTCCAGATCAGAGCCGGGCGATAGTAGTGGCCGGACGGGCCACCTTTCCTCTCGCGCGGTAGGAGTGTGATTGCCAGCTTGTTCTTGGAGATCAGCTGATAGCCGACGAGCTGGTTGGAATACGCCATGCCCATGGCCGACTTGCCAAGCGCGAGGCAGTTCGTGTCGATCGTGTTCTGGTCCAGCGTCTGAACATCAGCTGCAACCGTGCCGCCTTTCTTCCGCAGGTCTTCCCAGTAGGTGAACCAGGCCGTTGCGTCGTCAACATTGAAGCCGAGCTTGCCGTCGGCATAGAGGCTCTTGCCGCGCTGGCGCAGCCATGCATCGAATACGTAAGCGTAGCGTGCACCGTAAGGACCGCCCCAGTAGTTATCCTTGCCACCGGCCTTCGTCAGTTCGACCGCGAGCTTGGCGTACTCATCCCAGGTTAGATCCGCGGTCGGTACGGGGATGCCCGCTTTGTCAAAAGCAGTCTGGTCGAAGAACAGTGCGAAAGAGTTGAGGCCGAGACCGACGCCGTAGAGCTTGCCATCCACCGTTGTCAGCTTCAGTACGTCCTTGCCGAAGGAATCGATCTTCAATGTCGTGGGCACGAACTCGTCCAGCGCCAGGCAGGCGCCGCGCTTTGAGTAGTCCGAGATCGTTCCCGGCTCGAGTTGGAACACGTCCGCAATCGCGCGACCGGCCATCTGCGTCGACAGCTTCGTCCAGTAGCCATCGCCGCTCAGCGACTCGCCGACGATCGATACGCCTGCGTTCTTGCTTTCATAGAGCTTCGCGACATCGAGCGTGCGCTTGGCGCGATCGTTTGAGCCCCACCACATGGCGCGCAGCTTGGCGTCTTCCGCAAAGGCGGGAATTGCGCTTCCGGCACCGAAGGCTAGCCCGGCAGCGACGCCGGCCGAACCCATCAGAAATGAACGGCGATTGACCTGCATTTTCATCCTCCTCTTTCATCGCCCGCCGTCCTCCAACGGCTCATTGGGCTTATGCGGGGTAGATTACGCAAAAAAATTTTCAATGCAACAAATTATCTTTTCTTGCAAATTTGCATAATTTGCATAATCTTCTTCGTATGAATGAGATCAAGACGAAAAAACTGAGACAGGCCGACATTGCGACCATGGCCGGCGTATCTGTATCGACCGTATCGCGCGTGCTCGCAAACGAGCCCGGCATCAGCGAAAGCGTGCGCCAGCATATTCTCAAGGTGGCGGCCGAAAACGGTTACTCTGCGCGCACCGCAAGCGGCGCGCTGCGCGGCGCCCTCGCCTTGATTGCAAGCGACGGGGTCACAGGCGGGCTTAGCGTCTTCTACGAAGGAATCGTCGAAGGGTTGCGCGCCGGTGCCCTCGACGCCGGTCTCCCCTTCGAGGTGCGGCTGATCCGCGAGCACAGGGCAACACCCGACGTGGTTCACGAGTATATGCAGACGGCCGGCGCCGGTGGTTTGTTTCTGGTCGGAATCGATCCGAGCGCCGAGTTGCGCGCCTGGTTCGAGGACGCAGCGATACCAACGGTACTGGTCAACGGCACCGATCCGCAATTGAAGATCGACGGCGTTTCGCCCTCGAACTTTTTCGGCGCATATGAAGCGACAACCCGCCTTTTGAATGCCGGCCATCGCAAGATTCTGCATCTGACGGGCTCGCACCGAAACACCATCCGCGAGCGCGTGCGGGGCTTCAAGGCAGCAATTGCCGAGGTCGACGGTGCCGAAGGGCATCTTGTGTCGATGGCTTTCAAGGGCAGCGCAACACACGAGGCGCATGAGCTGACGGCTGGCGTGCTTGCTAAGAACGCGGGCTTCACTGCCGCTTTCTGCATGAACGACTTCATTGCCGTCGGCGTTCTGGAAGCAGTGACCGAGGCTGGACTGCGGGTGCCTGAGGATTTCGCCATCGTCGGCTTTGATGACCTTCCCTGCGCGCTGATGACCAACCCGCCGCTGTCGACCATGCGCGTCGACCGCGTGGCGCTCGGCAGGGAGGCTGTCAGTCTCATGGTTGCGCGTTTCAAGGATCGCACCGCCCCTGCCCGCCAGATTTGCCATGCCGTTGTCCCAATTGCCGGCGGCACCGTCCCGAACTCCTGACATGAGCAATGCCGATGACCTATGATCCCGCCAGTGCAAATCCGCTTGCCAACAATCCGCTGAAGACGCGTAAGGACATGGCACGCGCGCTTCGCGACCTCTTCGATCCGCTACTCCCCTACTTTTCCGCAGGCAATGCCCGCGTCCGGCTCGACGGCGCCGCTGCGCATTTCGACCGCGCTGCAGCGGATCTCGAGGGCTTTGCGCGGCCGCTCTGGGGGCTGGCACCCTTCGGTGCCGGCGGTGGCGACTTTGCCGAATGGCATCGTTTTGCCGAGGGCATTGCTAACGGCACGGATCCAAAGCATCCGGAATATTGGGGAACGGTCAACGGCCGCGACCAGCGCATGGTCGAGCTCGCGGCGCTCGGTTTTGCTCTGGCGCTCGTGCCGGAAAGGGTCTGGGAGCCGCTTGGCGGAAAGGCGCGCGACAACGTCGTCGCCTATCTCAAGCATGCGCGGCAGTTCGACTATGCCGACAACAACTGGAAATTCTTCCGCATCTTCGTCGACATCGCGCTCGACCGCGTCGGCGCCAATTTCGATCGCAGCCTGACCAAGCAATATCTCGAAGAACTTGAGGGCTTCTATATTGGCGACGGCTGGTACCGTGACGGCAACGTCCGCCGGATCGATCACTACATTCCGTTCGCCATGCACTTCTACGGCCTGATCTATTCCAAGCTCGTGGATGACGACTATGCACGGCGTTACCGCGAACGCGCCCACCTCTTTGCAAACGACTTCAGGCACTGGTTCGGCGCCGATGGGGCGACCATCCCGTTTGGCCGCAGCCTGACCTATCGCTTCGCTTGCGCCGGCTTCTGGTCGGCGCTTGCCTTTGCCGATCTTGAAGCGTTGCCCTGGGGCGAGATCAAGAGCCTGTGCCTTCAGCACCTGCGCTGGTGGAAGGATAAGCCGATGACCAATCGCGACGGCATTCTGTCGATCGGGTTCGGCTATCCCAACCTGCTGATGTCGGAGAACTACAATTCGGCCGGTTCGCCCTACTGGGCCTTCAAAGCATTCCTGCCGCTTGCGCTCGCCGAGGATCATCCCTTCTGGACAGCCGCGGAAGCGCCACCGGTTGAATCGGCCAGCGTCCTGCCGCAGCGCCATCCCGGCATGGTGCTGATGCGTGATCGTGGCGATGTCGTCGCGCTTTCCTCCGGCCAGGAGAACCTGCAAATGCGGTTCGGCACAGAGAAATACGCGAAATTCGCCTATTCCAGCCGCTATGGATTCAGCGTCGAGTCCGACGAGCGCAACTTCGCTGGCGCAGCCTTTGATTCTGCCCTCGCCTTCAGCGACGATGGCCTGCACTACCGCGTTCGCGAGACCAACCGGGAAGCCAAGCTTGCGGGTGAGGTTCTTTACTCCAAGTGGTCGCCGTTCCCGGATGTGGATGTCGAAACCTGGCTGGTACCCGCAGCCCCCTGGCACATCCGTATTCACCGCATCAACACCCCGCGACCGCTACAGACGGCGGAAGGCGGCTTTGCGATCGCGCGCCGTGATTTCGAACTCGACACACTGGTCGCTGAGGGCTCGAGCGCCTATGCGATCGGCGAAGACGACTTCAGCGGCATTCTCGACATCGGCTCGAAGGTGGCGCGCACGGGCCTGACGCAGAAGGCGCCGCCGAATACCAACATGATCGTCGCCAAGACGCTTGTGCCGCAATTGCGTGGCAAGATACCGGCAGGCCAGACGATGCTGATGAGTGCTGTCCTCGCTGCAAACGACACCGGCACCCTGGCTGGTGCCTGGACCCGCCCGCCGAAAGCCCCTGATACTGCCGAACTCGAAGCGCTTGTCGCAAAAGCAGGGATCAACGTCAGTGCCATCGAGGCGCCGGGGCAGATGCCATGAAGCACCCCTCGATCGCGCTTGCGATGCAGCCTTCGCGCACCGAACATGTTCTCTCGCCTGACGCCCTGCGTCGGCTCTGCGAAGTCGGACGCGTGCTCGACCCCGAACCGCTCGAGTGCTTCGACAGCGACCGGGCCAAGCGCATTCTCGCCGAGACGGAGGTGCTGGTTACCGGTTGGGGCTCGCCCTATGTCGGGCGGGAGGTTATTGCGGCTGCTCCACGCCTGCGGCTGATTGCGCATGCGGCCGGAACCGTGAAAGGAATTGTCGACGAACAGATATTCGATGCCGGCATTGCCGTGACCCATGCGGCCGAGGCGAACTCCGTTCCGGTTGCGGAGTTCACGCTTGCGGCAATCATCTTTGCCGGCAAGCAGGTGTTCCGTTTCCGCGACCTCTATGTGGCGGATCGCAATCGCGACCGGACACACGCGATGCAGCGGCTGGCGATCGGCAACTATCGCCGAACGGTCGGTATTGTCGGAGCGTCACGCATCGGTCGGCGCGTCATCGAACGACTGCGGCCCTTTGGATACCGCGTGCTTCTCTTCGATCCCACGATCGATCCCGGTGAGGCGATCGGCCTTGGAACAGAGAAGGTCGATCTGATCACGCTCATGAAGCAATCGGATATTGTCAGCCTGCACGCGCCATCATTGCCGTCGACGCGTCATATGATTGGAGCCGAAGAGCTGTCGCTGATGAAGGACGGCGCGACATTGATCAACACGGCACGCGGCTCCCTGGTCGACGAGACGGCACTGCTGAAGACGCTTGCCACCGGACGGATCGACGCGGTCATCGACGTCACCGAGCCGGAAATACCGGAGCCGATGTCGGCCTTTTACGATCTGCCGAATGTCTTCCTGACACCGCACATCGCCGGCGCCGTCGGATTGGAGCGCGGGCGGCTTGGAGACATGGCAGTCGATGAAATAGAGCGGTTCATCAAAGGCGAACCGCTCCTCTTTCAGATCCTGCGCCGCGATCTGGCACTTATCGCTTAGCCGGCTTTCAAACCGGCCGGCGCACTGGCTGCGACAATCTCCGGCATCAGGTCGGAGATCTTCACGACCTTGCCGGTGCGCGAACTTGTTAAAGCGGCAATGCCGCACAGCACGGACATGGCGCCCGCGCGCGTGCCGGCACGTTGACCGAGCTTGTCTTCCATACCCTGCTTGAAGATCATGTTGCGCATGCGGTTGTCGCCGCCGTAGTGGCCGCCCGCCGAATGCGGCACGACGATGCGTTCGACTGCGGGCTTGTCCTTCGGGAAATTGCGCACGAGCAGGATGGTGTCCTCGTCAGGCGTTTCCCAAGGCTGCTTCTCGTATTGGCGCAACTCGATTCGCCCACGCGTGCCGTTGAACGCGATGTGGTGGCCTTCGATCGGCTGGAAGGTGTTTAGCGAATAGGAGACATGGACATTGTTCTTGTAACGGATGCTGACGACCATCGTGTCGGGGATATCGATATCCTCGCGGTAGACGCAGCCGTCGCGGAAATAGCCGTCGATCTTCGAAGGATCTTCGTAAAGCGAGTCGAGAAAAGGATCGGCTTCTAGGTCGAGATAGTAATCACACTCGCCGGTGTGCGGACAGAGCTTGCAGCGCGGGCCGCGGAACGGCCCCTTGCGGCCGTAATTCTGCAGATCTGCAAAGGAGGTGACGGCATCCGGATCGCTGTCGAGATACCAGTTCAGGAGATCGAAGTGGTGCGTCGCCTTATGCACGAAAAGACTGCCGGAATTTTCCGCATAGGCATGCCAGCGGCGGAAATAGTCCGCGCCGTGCTTGGTGTCGAGGTACCAGTGGAAGTCGACCGAGGTGACGCGGCCAATCTCACCAGCGTTCAGCAGTTCCTTGATCTTGGCGGCCGTCGGCGCATAGCGATAGTTGAAGGAGACATCGACGCGCTTGCCTGTGCGCTTTTCGGCGTCGAGGATGCGACGGATCTTGTCGACTGCCGTGGTCATCGGCTTTTCCGTGATGACGTCGATGCCGGCTTCGAGCGCACGAACGACGATATCGTCATGGGTGTGATCAGGCGTACAGACGATGACGAGATCGACCTGCTGTTCGGCCAGCATGGCGTCGATATTCTCATAGATCGGCGCATTGCTGCCGATCATCGTGCGGGCCCGTTCGGCACGCAGCGAATTGGTGTCGACGATCGCAACGAGATCCACATGCTCGCGCCAGCCGGCAAGCAGTTCCTTGCCCCACATGGTGGTGCCGCGGTTTCCCGTTCCGATCAAGGCAAAGCGACGTTTCTCCATCGTATGATCCTCCTTCATGCGTCATGAAACGAAAATTGGTCCGGTGCCCAACACGTCGCGGCTCCCCAACTAGCGGGCCATATCAGGCTGTAACTAAATAGTTACCTGATGGCAGACGCCATCCACTGTCAATAGCCGATCGCGAATTTCGCAAGTCAGGCAGTAATCGACGCGAGGGTGACGTGGACGATGTGCCGCTCCCAGGCGTCGAGATTTCCCGGTTCGACCAGATCACGGCCGAAGATCGTCGAAAGCGTATATTGGTTGGAGAGGTAGAAGTATCCGAGCGAGGCAATCGTCAGGTAGACATTCAGCGGATCGGCGCTGGCAATAAAGACACCGGCCTTCTTGCCGCGCTCGAGCACCTCGGCAAGCTCCCCGATCAAATGCGAATGCAGTTCCTTGAGCCGGACGGATTGGCGCAGCCAGCGGGCGCGATGAAGGTTTTCGGTCCCGAGCAGGCTGAGGAATTCCGGATGCTTGAGAAAATAGCGCCAGGTGAACAGCGCCAGCTCGCCAATACCTTCCTGCGGCGTGCGATCACCGATATTGAGCTCGCGCTCGGCCGTGCGAATGCCGACATAGGCCTCCTCGAGCACCTTGAGATAGAGTTGCTCCTTGTCGCCGAAATAGTGGTAGAGCATCCGCTTGTTTGTACCGGCGCGCTCGGCGATCGCATCGACACGAGCCCCGCCCATGCCGTTTTCGGCAAACTCCTTGGTCGCCGCCTCGAGGATTGCCGCACGCGTCCGTTCCGGATCGCGCTGCAAGACACGCTCGGGCGACTGGCGCCTCACTCGCTTCTTTTCCCCACTTCCGCCGGCGCCTTCCATCTGCCCACCTTTCTTATTTCCCCATTGCGCTCATAGTACGTTGCGAACGAATTGTAAAAAACGAGAAGCATGAGGAGCACTATCATATCAGCGCTTGACAGCCTCAATGCTTCTCCATAGCTTGTAACCAATTAGTTATTTGTTGCAAGAGAAACCAGCAAGGAACGTGTGGAGGCGTTCCCCAAGGGAGGAGGAGAACAGATGACACTACGCGTAAGCAGACGTAATTTCATGGCGGGGGGAGCAACACTTCTTTCGATGTCCGCACTGGGTTCGAAGGCATTTGCCGCCGATTCCCGCCTGCGGCTTCTGTGGTGGGGTTCGCAGCCACGCGCCGACCGTACCAACAAGGTTTCGCAGCTCTATCAGACGAAGAATCCGGGAACGTCGATCACCGGCGAATTCCTGGGATGGGCAGACTACTGGCCGCGCCTGGCGACCCAGGTCGCCGGCCGCAATGCGCCCGACGTCATCCAGATGGATTATCGCTACATCGTCGAGTATGCGCGCCGCGGCGCACTTGCTCCACTTGAGTCCTACATGCCTGCCAAGCTCAATCTCGGCGATTTCGATCCGGCGCAGATCGAGGGCGGCAGTGTTGACGGGCACTTCTATGGTGTCAGCCTCGGCGCAAACGCCGCATCAACGGTGCTGAATACCGTCGCGTTCCAGGAAGCCGGTGTCGATCTGCCGACGCAGGCCACCACCTGGGAGGAATTCGGCAAGATCGGTGCCGAGATCACCAAGGCCGGCAAGCGCAAGGGCTTTTATGGTTTCGCCGACGGCAGCGGCAACGAACCTTTGCTGGAAAACTATCTGCGCCAGCGCGGCAAGGCGCTCTACTCAGCCGATTCCAAGATCGCCTTCGGCGCCGAAGAGGCTTCCGAATGGTTCGATATGTGGAGCAAGTTCCGCGAGGCCAAGGCCTGCGTACCGCCGGACGTTCAGGCTCTCAACAAGGACACGATCGACACGAGCCCCGTCACGCTCGGCAAGGCGGCTGCCGACTACGCGCACAGCAACCAGTTCGTGGGCTTCCAGGCCATGAGCAAGGACAAGCTAGCACTGAACAACTACCCACGCATCAAGCCGGATTCGAAGGGCGGCCACTACCGCAAGCCTTCGATGTTCTTCTCGGTATCCGCGCAGTCGAAGGTCGTCGACCAGGCCGTCGATTACGTCAATTTCTTCGTCACCAACCCCGATGCGGCTCTGGCGCTCGATGTCGAACGCGGCATTCCGGAATCGAAGGCGATGCGCGACGTCGTGGCAGCCAAGCTCGATGCGACAGGCAAGATCCCCCTCGCCTATGTCAGCGGCTTGGGTGACCTTGCCGGCAAGCTGCCGCCGCCGCCGCCCTCGGGCGCTGGCGAGGGCCAGGTGATGCTACGCACCATCGCTGAGCAAGTCGCATTTGGTCAGCTTTCCCCCGCCGATGGCGGCAAGCAACTGGTCGACGAGATCAGCCGCATTCTCGCCAAAGGCTGACGCGGATGAGTGATGTGATGCGCACGACCGCCCCGGACGCAATCAAGAGTAAATACGGGGCGGCGGCCGAGGGGCGTTTCAAACGCCTCTGGGCCGCCAATGCCCCCGGCTATCTCTTCCTTCTGCCGTGGCTGATCGGCTTCTTCGGGCTGACGCTCGGACCGGCCGTCATCTCGCTCTACCTCTCGTTCACGGATTTCGACATGATCCGGTCGGCCGAGTGGGTGGGAGCGGCAAACTACGTGCGCATCGCAACCGCCGACCCCAAGTTTGCCGCGGCAATGAGGGTCACGTTGACTTATGTGGTTCTGTCGGTGCCCTTCAAGCTGACCTTCGCGCTGCTGGTCGCGATGGCCCTCAACAAAGGCGTCCGCGGACTGCCGCTCTACCGCGCGATCTTCTACCTGCCGTCACTGCTCGGCGGTAGCGTGGCGATCGCTGTCCTCTGGCGACAACTCTTCGCCGGCGATGGCCTCGTTAATGCCGCGCTTGCCCATTTTGGCATCGAGGGACCGAGCTGGATCTCGCATCCGAGCTATTCGATCTACACGCTGGTGGCGCTGAGTGTCTGGCAGTTCGGTTCGCCGATGATCATCTTCCTTGCCGGTCTGCGCCAGATTCCGACCGACATGTATGAGGCCGCCAGCCTCGACGGCGCGTCCAAGTTCCGGCAATTCTACAAGATCACGCTGCCGCTTTTGACGCCTGTTATCTTCTTTAACGCCGTCGTTCAGACGATCGATGCCTTCAAGGCTTTCACGCCGGCCTTCATCATCTCCGGCGGCACCGGCGGACCGATCAACTCGACGCTGTTCTACACGCTCTATCTCTATCAGGAGGCTTTCGGAAACTTCCGTATGGGCTACGCCTCGGCGCTCGCTTGGATTCTCGTGCTGATCATCGCGATCTTCACGGCGTTTTCCTTCCTGACCTCGCGTTACTGGGTGCACTACGATGACTAACGGGATCACATCAGCTGCTGCGGCACCACCTTCCGATATCACCAAGCGCAGCCTTCCGGCGTCAATTGCGATCCATACGCTGCTGATCCTCGGCTCGTTGCTGATGCTCTATCCGCTGCTGTGGATGGTCTCGGCCTCGGTCCGCCCGGAAAACGAGATCTTCTCATCGACCTCGCTTATTCCGTCGTCGATCGATTTCTCGTCCTATTTGCGCGGGTGGACAGGGCTCGACATCACCTTCGGCCGGTTCTTCTGGAACTCGCTCGTTATCTCGGTGCTGACTGTCATCGGCAATGTCGTCGCCTGTTCGCTCGCAGCCTATGCCTTTGCACGCCTGCGTTTTGCCGGCCGGAACTTCTGGTTCGCAATCATGCTCGGCACGCTGATGATCCCGTATCACGTGACGCTCATTCCGCAGTATGTGCTGTTTCTCAATCTCGGCTGGGTCAACACCATCCTGCCGCTCGTGGTGCCGAAATTCCTGGCAAGCGACGCCTTCTTCATCTTCCTGATGGTGCAGTTCTTCCGCGGCATTCCGCGCGAACTCGACGAAGCCGCGATGATGGACGGCTGCAGTGCCTGGCGCATCTATTGGAAGATCATGCTGCCATTGTCGCTACCGGTTCTCGCGACCGCCGCGATCTTCTCCTTCATCTGGACCTGGGACGACTTCTTCGGCCCGCTGATCTACTTGAACGACATGAACACCTATACGATCCAGCTCGGTCTGCGCACCTTCGTCGACTCGACCAGCGCATCGGACTGGGGTGGGCTGTTTGCCATGTCGACGCTGACGCTGGTGCCGGTGTTCCTGTTCTTCCTGTTCTTCCAGCGGCTGCTGATCGAAGGCATCGCCACGACCGGCATGAAGCGCTGATGCAGTTACGGATATAGATCAATGAGTATCAAGAGAGTTGCGATCGTTGGCTGCGGCATCGGCCGTTCCCACATCGTCGAAGGCTACCTGCCGCATCCGGAAAAGTTCAAGGTCGTGGCGATCTGCGACCTCAACGAAGAGCGGCTGCGCGAGATCGGCGACGAGTTCGACATCGCCAAGCGCACGACCTCGTTTGCCGATGTGCTTGATGACGAGAGCGTCGACATCGTCGACATCTGCACGCCGCCCGGCATTCACCTAGAGCAGGTGGTCGCGGCGCTGGCAGTGGGCAAGCATGTCATCTGCGAGAAGCCGCTGACCGGCTCACTTTCCGGGGTCGACACGATCATGCAGGCGGAGAAGGCAGCCAAGGGAACGCTGATGCCGATCTTCCAGTATCGCTACGGCGACGGCATCGAGAAGGCGAAGCGGATCATTGAGGCCGGTATCGCAGGCAAGCCCTATATGGGCTCGGTGGAGACATTTTGGCTGCGCACGCCCGAATACTATTCCGTGCCGTGGCGCGGCAAATGGGCGACCGAGCTCGGCGGTGTGCTGGTGACGCACGCGCTGCATCTGCATGACATGCTGCTGCATCTGATGGGCCCGGTTTCGAAGGTCTTCGGCCGCGTCGCCACCCGGGTCAACGATATCGAGGTCGAGGACTGCGCCTCCGCCAGCCTTTTGATGCAGAATGGCGCCTTCGTATCGCTCTCGTGCACGCTTGGTTCGCAGGAGCAGATAAGCCGCCTGCGGCTGCATTTCGAGAACGTCACCTTCGAGAGCAACCACGAGCCCTATTCGCCGGGCAAGGATCCGTGGAAGATCATCGCCGCCAATGACGAGGTTCAGGCGCGCATCGACGCCGTCATCGGCGACTGGCAGCCGGTGGCGCCGCGTTTCACCACCCAGATGGAGCATTTCCATGCCTATCTCAGCGGCAACGGGCCGCTACCGGTGACGACAAGGGACGCGCGCCGCGCGCTGGAACTCGTCACCGCGATCTATCAATCGTCCGATACCGGCAACGAAGTCATCCTGCCGATCGGATCGGACAGCCCGAAGTACGCCGATTGGCGTGCTCGCACGAAGTAACGGACCAGGGAGGATCCTGAGATCATGGCAACAAGCGTCGTTCTCCAGAAGGTCGAAAAGCGCTACGGCGCCCTTGATGTTATCCACGGCATCGACCTAAAGATCGATCCCGGCGAGTTCGCGGTCTTTGTCGGCCCCTCGGGCTGCGGCAAGTCCACGCTGCTGCGTATGATCGCAGGCCTTGAGGAGATCACCGGCGGCGCGCTTCTGCTCGACAACGAGCGGATGAACGAAGTTGCGCCGGCCAAGCGCGGCATCGCAATGGTCTTCCAATCCTATGCGCTCTACCCGCATATGTCGGTTTACAAGAACCTTGCCTTCGGGCTTGAGACCGCCGGCTACAAGAAGGCCGAGATCCAGCCGAAGGTGAAGCGCGCCGCCGAAATCCTGCAGATCGAGAAGCTGCTGGAACGCAAGCCGAAGGCGCTCTCCGGCGGTCAGCGCCAACGCGTAGCGATCGGCCGCGCGATCGTGCGCGAGCCGCGCATCTTCCTCTTCGACGAGCCGCTCTCCAACCTCGACGCGGAACTGCGCGTGCAGATGCGCGTCGAGATCTCCCGCCTGCATCGCAGCCTCGGCAACACCATGATCTACGTCACCCACGACCAGGTGGAGGCCATGACCATGGCCGACAAGATCGTGGTGCTGAACTCCGGCCGCATCGAACAGGTCGGAGCGCCGCTCGACCTCTACAACAATCCCGCCAACCGCTTCGTGGCGGGCTTTATCGGCAGCCCGAAGATGAACTTCCTGCAGGCGAGGGTCGAGCAGGTCGGTGAGGCCGAGACGATCATCAACGTCTGCGGCAACGCCGTTCGCCTGCCGCGGCGGCTGAAGGCCGAAGCAGGCCAGACCATCACCTTCGGCATCCGTCCGGAACATCTTTCCGTACTCGAAAATAGCGGCATCACGCTTGCGACTGTCAACATCGACCTCGTCGAGAACCTTGGCGGCGCCACCATGCTCTATGCGAAGACCCCGGACGGACAGCAGTTGACGATTGCGCTCGACGGACAGCAGAAGGTCGAACGCGGAACGAACGTGAAAGCGTCCTTCGACCCGGCGCGGTGTCACGTCTTTGACGCATCAGGCGCCGCCATCTAGCGCGCTTGACAGCTGATCCCGCTCTGGCCATGATTTCAATAGGATAGGCCGCGAAGGGGAAAAGCGTGACGCCTGAAGATCGGATTCATGCGCTTGGCATATGGCAGGGTCCGATCGAAATTGTGCCTATTACCGGCGGCATTACCAATCGGAACTATCTGGTGCGGGATCGCACGGTTCGACGCGTTGTCCGGCTCGGAGAAGATATCCCGGTCCACCACATCAGCCGGCAGAACGAGCTTGCCGCAAGCCAGGCTGCACATGCTGCTGGGCTTTCGCCTGAAGTCATTCATCACGCGCCCGGTGTGCTCGTCCTCGACTATATCGAGTCGAAGGCGCTCTCCCCCGAGGACATTCGACGCCCCGAGATGTTGGAGCGCGTCATCCCGCTGGTGCGGGCCTGCCATCATGACATCGCCCGCGAATTTCGCGGTGCGGCGGCGATCTTCTGGGTATTCCATGTCATTCGCGATTACATCGCCAATCTGGAGGCCGCAAACAGCGCCTATCGCCGGCTTTTCCCGGATCTACTCGCCAAGGCCGAAACGTTGGAGGCCGCGGGCGGCCCGTTCGAGATCGCCTTCGGCCACAACGACATGCTGGCCGCCAACTTCCTCGATGACGGCAAGCGCCTGTGGCTGATCGACTGGGACTATGCGGGGTTCAACACACCGCTCTTCGATCTGGGCGGCCTTGCCTCCAACAGCGAGTTTTCCGAGGCGACCGAGCGATCCATGCTCGAGGCCTACTGCCGGATGCCGCTGAGTGCTGATCTCTGGCGGCGCTACCAGGCCATGAAATGCGCGTCGCTGCTGCGCGAGACATTATGGAGCATGGTCTCCGAAATCCACTCCATCATCGACTTCGACTACGCCGGCTATACGGCCGAGAACTTAGCGCGCTTCGAGCGCGCCTATGACGCTTTTGAACAGGATCGATAGTATGACGAAGGAATTGCCAAAGACCGCCAAGGCGGTCGTCATCGGCGGCGGGATCATCGGCTGCTCGACGGCTTATCATCTCGGCAAGCTCGGCTGGACGGATACGGTGCTGCTCGAGCGCAAGAAACTGACTTCGGGTACGACCTTCCATGCGGCCGGCCTCGTCGGCCAGTTGCGCACCAGCGCCAACATCACGCAACTGCTCGGCTATTCCGTCGATCTCTACAAGAAGCTCGAAGCCGAGACAGGACTCGGGACCGGCTGGAAGATGAATGGCGGCCTGCGCCTTGCCTGCAACGAGGAGCGCTGGACCGAGGTCAAGCGGCAGGCGACGACGGCGCAATCCTTCGGGCTCGACATGCAGCTGCTGACGCCGCAGGAGGCTTTCGATCTCTGGCCGCTGATGACAATCGATGACCTCGTCGGCGCCGCCTACCTACCGACCGATGGCCAGGCCAACCCGTCGGACATCACCCAGGCACTTGCCAGAGGCGCCCGCATGTCCGGCGTTTCGATCTTCGAGGATACCGAGGTGATCGACCTCGAGATCGAAAAGGGTCGGATCCGCGCTGTCATCACCGAGCATGGACGGATCGAATGTGAACGCGTCGTCGTCTGCGCCGGGCAGTGGACGCGAGCCTTTGCCGCCCGCTTCGGCGTCAATGTGCCGCTCGTCTCCGTCGAGCACCAGTATATCATCACCGAGTCTTTTGGTGTTCCCTCGAACCTGCCGACGCTGCGCGACCCCGACCGGCTGACCTACTACAAGGAAGAGGTCGGCGGCATCGTCATGGGCGGCTACGAGCCGAACCCGATCGCATGGGCGAAGGATGGTATTCCCGAGGGCTTCCACTACACGCTGCTCGACAGCAATTTCGATCATTTCGAACAGATCATGGAGCAGGCGCTTGGCCGAGTTCCGGCGCTGGAGAACGTCGGCGTCAAGCAGCTGCTGAACGGGCCGGAGAGCTTCACGCCCGATGGCAACTTCATTCTCGGCGAAGCGCCGGAGCTGAAGAACTTCTTCGTCGGCGCCGGCTTCAACGCCTTCGGTATCGCGTCCGGTGGCGGCGCCGGCATGGCGCTCGCCGAATGGGTTGCCAAGGGCGAGCCGCCCTACGATCTCTGGCCGGTCGATATCCGCCGCTTCGGCCGCCCGCACTTCGATACGGACTGGGTGCGTACCCGCACGCTTGAGGCCTACGGCAAGCACTACACGCTGGCCTTCCCCTTCGAGGAGTATTCCAGCGGTCGGCCGTGCCGCAAATCGCCGCTCTACGACCGCCTGAAGGCGCAGGGCGCCTGTTTCGGCGAAAAGCTTGGATGGGAGCGGCCGAACTGGTTTGCCGATCTCTTCGCCAACGAGGAGCCGAAGGATATCTACACCTACGATCGCCAGAATTGGTTCGAGGCCGTCGGGCGCGAGCACAAGGCCGTGCGTGAGGCCGCCGTGATCTTCGATCAGACGTCTTTCGCCAAATTCGTGTTGAAGGGGCGCGATGCCGAGGCTGCGCTTTCGTGGATCGCCTCCAACGATGTAGCAAAACCGGTCGGCTCGCTCGTCTACACGCAGATGCTAAACGACAAGGGCGGTATCGAATGCGATCTCACCTGCGCGCGCGTGGCCGACGACGAGTATTACATCGTGACCGGCACCGGTTTCGCGACGCATGACTTCGATTGGATCGCACGCAATATTCCTGACGGGATGCACGCGGAGCTCGTCGACGTCACCTCCGCCTATTCCGTCCTTTCGCTGATGGGGCCGAATGCGCGCGCAGTGCTCGAGAAGGTCACAAACAGCAACGTTTCCAATGCCGCATTCCCGTTCGGCCGCATCAAGACCATCGGTATCGCCGGCTGCCCCGTTCGGGCGCTGCGCATCACCTATGTCGGGGAACTCGGATACGAGCTGCATGTGCCGATCGAATACGCAACGACTGTTTATGACGCCTTGATGGCGGCGGGTGCTCCGCTGCAGCTCACCAATGCCGGCTACCGCGCCATCGAAAGCTGCCGCCTTGAGAAGGGCTATCGCGCCTGGGGTTCGGATATCGGCCCGGACCATACGCCCATCGAAGCCGGGCTTGGCTGGGCCGTGAAGACGAGAAAGAACACGCCGTTTCGGGGCCGCGAAGCGATCGAACAGCAGCTCGCGTCAGGCGTCAAGAAGATGCTGGCCTGCTTCGTGCCCGATGATCCCAATGTCGTGCTGCTTGGCCGCGAGACGATCTACCGCGACGGCAAGCGCATCGGCTGGCTCTCCAGCGGCGGCTTCGGCTACACGGTCGGCAAGTCGATCGGCTACGGCTATGTGCGCAATGTGGAAGACGTAAGCGAAGACTTCGTTCTGTCAGGCCGCTACGAACTCGACGTGGCTCGCGAGCGTGTCCCCTGCCGGGTTTCGCTGAAACCGTTGTACGATCCGGAGATGGTGAGGGTGAAGGCCTGATCAAGCGCGCATCGCGCCTTGGGCCCTCGTTCCTGTGCTTTTCATAAAAATCCAGCCACCGCGCGTCGGCGCGGTGAATGATTTACAAGCCGCGAAAAAGAGCCTCCGGAGCCTGAGGGCTTGGGTGTGTTCGATCCCTTTGACAAGCACAGGGACGACGCGTTGGAGGGCACCCCCGCCGAAACGGATTATCACCGCGGATGCGCCAATCGCGTGCCTCGAAAATCCATGCTGCGACGATCCTTCTCATCGCAGCACCCTTGTCAAAACAGCGGCAGCTTGTTGTCCTGGATCAGGATTTCCAGCTTGTTTACCACATCCTCCGTCCAGGCTACGTTGCCGGTCAGCGCTGCCGGGAAAAGGCCTGGTAACCCGAACAGGGCCTTCGACACGGCGCCGCCATTGCGCGGCACATTGGCCAGCAATGCGGCAATTTCCACCGCTCGGGGATCGCGCAATTCGTAGTTTTCGCCTTTCCTGTCAACGCCAAGGGCGTAGCGCATCCACGCAGCCACCGCGATCGCGTAGGTCTCAGCCTTCGCGCCATGCGTCAAAGCCTCGGTCGCAGGCTCCAGAAGACGCTGCGGCAGCTTTTGCGTGCCATCCATGGCGATCTGATAGGTGCGGTGGGCAATCGCCTTGTTTGCGAAGCGTGCGATCAACTCGTCGGCATAGGCATCAAGATCGATGCCCGGAACGGGATCGAGCGTGGCGGCGGCCGCATTCATGTGACGGCGTGCCAGAGCTGCAAGGCCGGTATCATCCATGACGTCGCGGATGAATTCATAGCCGCCTATGTAACCTAGATAGGCGAGCAGCGAATGCGCGCCGTTCAGCATCCGCAGCTTCATCTTTTCGTAAGCCGAGACTTCCTCGACCATCAGCGCGCCGGCCTTTTCCCATTCCGGGCGGCCGTTGGCGAAGTGATCCTCGATCACCCATTGCGTGAAGGGTTCGGTCT
Organism: Rhizobium sp. R711; assembly: GCF_002211365.1. Taxonomy (GTDB): domain Bacteria; phylum Pseudomonadota; class Alphaproteobacteria; order Rhizobiales; family Rhizobiaceae; genus Rhizobium. Next base: position 26,481 of record NZ_LOKZ01000008.1, read on the forward strand.
CGATCGCCGCCAGATCCTGCCGGCCCGTGAGCCTTTCGGCATCGCGATAGGTAGCATCCGTGCTTGCCGGCGTGATGCGATCGACCATGGTCGATGGGAAAGGTACATTCTCCTCGATCCACTGCCTCAGTTCCGGATCGATGCGAGCGGCAAACTCGAGCACGAGCCGCTTCAATACGGCGCCGTTGCTCGGCAGGTTATCGCAGCTGAGCGGTGTGAACGGTGCGATACCCTTGGCGCGGCGGCGCGCAAGACCTTCGACGAGATAGCCGATAACGCCGCGGGGCGCATGGCGGTTGGCAAGGTCGGCGGCAATATCTGGGTGCTTCAAGTCGAGCCCGCCTGTCGCGGAGTCGAAGCCGTAAGCCTTCTCGGTGACCGTCAGACTGACGATCTTGATCGCGGGATCCTCAAGCCGGGCAAGGAGATCGCCGGGATTGCGGGTCGCCACATGGGCGCGCAGGATCGGGCCGATGACATGCGCCGTCGTGCCCGAGGTGTCGCGCACGAGCATCGTATAGAGCCCGTTCTGCTCGTTCAGGTGATCGGCAACATCGGCCGTGCGCAGGCTTGCGACCTCGATGCCCCAGTCGCCGCCGGCTGCCGCAATCGCGGCATCTGTGAAGGGCGCGAAGTGGGCGCGAAAGAAGGCGCCCGGACCGAGATGCAGGATACCCGTCTTCAATGCCTTGCGATCGTAGCCGGGAAGCTTGGCTGTCGGCGCGAGGCCGGAAAGGCTCGTCAGACGTTCGGTCACAGCTTGTATGCCTTCTTTGCGTTTCCATAAGAGAGTTCGCCGGCGACGATCTCGGCTTCCTTGCGCGACATGCGGTGTTCGCTCACGAACTGCGCCAGGAACCGGCAGACTTCGCGGCGCCAGACATCGTGGCGGGCCGGGATCGACAGAAGCGCGCGCGTATCGTCGTTGAAGCCCGCCAGATTGGCGAATCCCGCCGTCTCGACCACCTGATCGAGATAGCGGCGGATGCCGTTCGGGCTGTCGTGGAACCACCAGGGCGGACCGATCATCAGGCATGGCCAATGGCCGGCCATCGGCGCCAACTCGCGCGCATAGCTCGTCTCGTCGAGCGTGAACAGTAGCACGCGCAGGCCCGGCGCATGACCGTATTTTGCGAGCATGGCGGAAAGTCCGCCAACCCAATCGGTCGGTGTCGGGATATCCGCACCCATGTTCGGACCGCGGGTCTGGAACAGTTCGCGATCGGTGTTGCGGCGCGACCCGGCATGGATCTGCATCGTCATGCCGTCTTCGGCCGAAAGCCCGGCCATCTCGGTCAGCATCTGGCCACGGAAAAGCTCCGCTTCGTCGGCGCTCAGCGTGCCCTTGTACGCCTTGTCGAGCAGGCGCTGCTTGTCGGCCAGCGGCAGGTCCGCGGTGAAGGCCGTCGGGACCCCATGGTCGGTGGCGGTCGCGCCGAATTGGCGGAAATAGGCACGGCGCTTGCGGTGGGCATCGATCAGCCCACCCCACTTCGTCACGTCGCAATCGGTCAATTCGCCGAGCCGAACGAGGTTTTCGCGGAAGCCGACGGCATCCGGGTCGGTGACGCTGTCTGGCCGATAGGTGGTACGGACGCGGCCGATCCAGCCGTCTTGCGCCATCTTCTGGTGGTGCACCAGCGGGTCGAGCGCGCCTTCGGTCGTCGCGATCGTCTCGATATCGAAACGCCTGTGCAGGGCACGCGGGCGGAATTCCGGCAGCGCCAGCTGAGCATTGATATGGTCGTAAAGCGCATCCGCATTTTCAGGCGTTAGCGGCTCTTCGCAGCCGAGAACGGCCGACATCGCGTGATCAACCCAGAGGCTGGAGGGCGTGCCGCGGAAGAGATGGTACTGCGCGGCGAAAGCGCGCCAGATGTCGCGTCCCTTGGCGACCGGCTTGCCGTCGAGGCGCGGAACGCCGAGATCATCGAGCTTGACGCCGACGCTATGCAACATACGGAAGAGATAGTGATCCGGAATGACGAGCAGCGAGGAGGCATCCTCGAACGGCTTGTCGTCGGCAAACCATGACGGCTCGGTATGCCCGTGCGGGCTTACGATCGGCAGCGCGCGAACCATCTCGTAAAGATCCCGCGCGATCGTGCGTGTTGCCGGATCGGCCGGAAAGAGCCGGTCCGGATGAAGAAAGCCGTTTCCAACATCCATCTAGAATTCCTCCTGAGAGCTATCGGCCTACCCCACAAGACGGAACGCGGCAAGGGCTTTTAGTAACCAAACAGTTCGCTTTTGCGAATCGCTCCGTTCAACCCTCGAAACGATTGACCGCGCGAACTATTTCCGCTTTTCAGATGCGGACGAAATTGGCCGCTTGCGGCAAGGAGGTTCCATGTCCGAAGAGACAAGCCGCGTGACGAAGCTCGAGGAAATCGTCGCTCACCAGGCAAAGACGATCGAAGAGTTGTCCGACCAGCTGGCCGAACAATGGAAGGTCGTTGAGCAAACGCGCGCCAAGCTCGATAGGCTGACGGAGCGGTTTTTGTCGCTTGAGGAGCGATCGCTGGAAGCCCCGGCAATTACACGGCCGCCGCACTACTAAGCAAAGCTCCCACCCTTGTTCTTGGCAGCCGGAATGCCTATTAAAAGGGGCGTGAGGACGACCTCCCCCTCCATGGGCATCAACTCGGGACGACCCGAATATTCCCATTGGGGTAATCATGCGGAAGACCGCGGATCGTATCCGTCACGCCATCAGCTTCGAAATCATCGGATTAGCGCTCGTCACGCCGCTCGGGGCACTCGCCTTCGGCATGCCCATGGCCGATATCGGCGTGGTCGGCGTTGCCGGCGCGACGCTGGCGACGGTTTGGAACTACATCTACAATCTCGGCTTCGATCACCTGATTAAGCGTCTGACCGGCGGCACGCAAAAGAGTGTCGCAATGCGCCTGTTGCATGCCGTGATGTTCGAGACGGGATTGCTTTTGGCGCTTCTGCCGATGATCGCCTGGTACCTTGGGATCAGTGTCGTTCAAGCGCTGATGATGGACGTATCCTTCGCGCTTTTCTATGTGGTCTACGCCTTCGTCTTCAACTGGGCCTATGACCGGGTCTTCCCGCTGCCGGACTGGCAGCCAGCCGCCGAGGAATCATAGGCCCGTTTTGCTGGCCAAAAGAAAACGGGACCGCCGTTGCCAGCGATCCCGTTGATTTTCAAGGCGTGAGCGATCCAGCGATCAGACATTGCCCATGCAGAGATATTTCATCTCGAGATAGTCGTCGGCGCCGTGACGCGAGCCTTCGCGGCCAAGGCCGGATTGCTTGATGCCTCCGAATGGCGCCGTTTCCGCCGACATCAGGCCAGTGTTGATGCCGACCATGCCGTATTCCAGCGCCTCGGCGACACGCCAGACCTTCTTCAGGTCGCCGGCGAAGAAGTAGGCGGCGAGGCCAAACTCGGTGTCGTTGGCCTGCGCGATCACATCTTCCACAGTATCGAAACGGAAGAGCGGGGCGACCGGACCGAAGGTCTCTTCGCGCGCGACCGTCATCTCGCGGGTAACACCGGTGAGCACTGTTGGCGTGAAGAAGGTGCCTGCACCCTCGATGCGCTTGCCGCCCGTGACGATCCTCGCGCCCTTCGACACCGCATCCGCGACGTGGCTTTCCACCTTCGCCAGTCCCTGCTCATCGATCAACGGGCCGATCGTCACGCCAGCCTTGAAGCCGTCGCCGACGGACATTTCTCCCACCTTCGCGGCGAGCTTGGCGGCAAAGGCATCGTAGACGCCGGATTGCACGTAGAGGCGGTTGGCGCAGACACAGGTCTGGCCGGCATTGCGGTACTTCGACGCCAGAGCGCCTTCGACTGCAGCGTCGAGATCCGCATCGTCGAAGACGATGAAGGGCGCATTGCCGCCGAGTTCGAGGCTGATCTTCTTGATCTGATCGGCGCACTGGCGCATCAGGATGCGGCCAACCTCCGTCGAGCCGGTGAAGCTGATCTTTCGCACCTTGTCGTTGCCACAGAGTTCCTTGCCGATCGCCGGGCCGTCTTCGCCAACGATGACGTTAAAGACGCCGGCGGGAATACCAGCCTGCTCGGCGAGAACGGCAAGCGCCAGCGCCGACAGCGGCGTCTGTTCGGCCGGCTTGGAAACGACGGTGCAGCCAACGGCGAGCGCCGGAGCGATCTTGCGGGTGATCATCGCGGCCGGGAAATTCCAGGGCGTGATGGTGCCAACGACACCAACGGGCTGCTTGATGACGATCATGCGCTTGTCGTTCGAGGGCGCGGGGATCGTTTCGCCATAGATACGCTTGGCTTCCTCCGCATACCATTCGACATAGGCTGCGGCGTAAAGAATTTCGCCGCGAGCCTCCGCGAAGGGCTTGCCCATTTCAGCCGTCAGGATCGCCGCCAGCTCGTCGGCATGGGCGACCATCAGATCGAACCACTTACGCAGGATTCCGGCGCGTTCCTTGGCGGGACGGGCCGCCCAGGCCGGCTGCGCGGCATAGGCGGCATCGATTGCTTCCCGCGTTTCGGCAGCGCCCATGTCGGGCAATGAGGCGAGAACCTCACCGGTAGCAGGATTGAGGACGTCGAAGGTCTTGGTCGCCCCACCAGCCGTCCAGATACCGTTAATGTAACCGGCGTCGCGCAGGAAAGGCGAGGAGAAGGAAACGTGTTTTGTCAGTGCAGTCGTGAATGCCATGTCATGTAACTCCAGGCAAAGAGGTTATCGCCTTACTTGCCGCTTGCCTCGAGGATCGAGGCTTCCAGAATGTCGAGCGCTTCGCCGAATACGCTGTCCTGAATCGTGATCGGGGCGAGGAAACGGATGACGTTTCCGTGCACACCGCAGGTCAGAAGGATCAGGCCCTTCTCCAGCGCGATCAGGCGCACCTTGTTGGCGAATTCGGCGCTCGGCAGCTTCGTCGTCTTGTCGTTGAATTCGACGGCGTTCATGAAGCCCGGACCGCGGATGTCGACGATCTCGGGCGCTCTTTCGCGAAGCGATTCCAGTCGCTGCTTGAGCCGGCTGCCAAGCTGATTGGCACGGTTGCAGAGATCCTCATCCTTGATGACGTCAAGAACCGCATGAGCGGCCGCGATGCCGAGCGGATTGCCGCCATAGGTGCCGCCAAGACCGCCCGGTCCCGGCGCATCCATGATCTCGGCGCGACCGGTGACGGCTGCGAGCGGGAAGCCGCCGGCGAGGCTCTTGGCCATTGTCATCATGTCGGGCGCGACCTCGTGATGATCCATCGCAAACAGCTTGCCGGTCCGGGCAAAGCCGGTCTGGACCTCATCGGCGATCAGCAGGATGCCATGCTGGTCGCAGATCTCGCGCAGCGCCTTCATGAAGGAGGCCGGCGCCGAGTAGAAACCACCCTCGCCCTGGACCGGCTCGATGATGATGGCGGCGACGCGCTGCGGATCGACATCGGCGGCAAACAGCTTCTTCAGCGCGCCGAGCGACTGATCCGGCGTCACGCCATGGAGTTCGACCGGGAACGGAACGTGGAAGACATCGCCCGGCATTGCGCCGAAACCGACCTTGTAGGGAACGACCTTGCCTGTCAGCGCCATGCCCATGAAGGTGCGGCCATGGAACCCGCCGCCAAAGGCGATGACGGCGGAGCGACCGGTCGCGGCACGCGCGATTTTCACGGCATTCTCGACGGCTTCGGCGCCCGTCGTGACGAAGATCGTCTTCTTCTCGAAATTGCCGGGCGTCAGCGCATTCAGGCGCTCGGCAAGATGTACGTAGTTTTCGTAGGGGACGACCTGATGGCAGGTATGGGTGAAGTGATCGAGCTGTTCCTTGACGGCAGCGATCACGCGCGGGTGGCGATGACCGGTGTTGAGAACGGCGATACCTGCCGCGAAATCGATATAGCGGCGACCTTCCTTGTCCCAGATTTCGGCGTTCTCTGCGCGATCGGCATAGATCTGCGTGGTCATGCCAACGCCGCGCGAAATGGCAGCATTCTTCCGGTCTGTAAGAGTGGTCGCGGTCATCGGTGCGTTCCTGCGCTTTGGAATGAGTTGAAAACGATCTTGCATAACTTCTGCAAGATATGTACAAAACTCCTACATTTTTCCTGCAAGAAAGCAAGCGGCATTTTCCGCTTCAAACCGTCGCCGTTTTCGGCGATGGTCGACTCAAGAAACGAAGGCCGGAGAGGCCTCAAGAAGACAAACGAACCGGGAATATTTGGCTTATGAACAATGGGACGCCCGTGCGCTACAAGGTAGCGGAGGCGGCAAAATCGGCGGGCGTTTCCGCATCCACCTTGCGTCTTTGGGAAAGCCAGGGGCTTGTCGTTCCGGACCGCTCGGACACCGGACACCGGCAATACAGCACCGAAGACGTCGCGCGAATCAAGAAGATAGCCTGGTATCGAACCGAGCGCGGACTCAATCCGGCGGCCATTCGCGAGGCGCTGGAAAGCGAGGAACCGTCGGAAAGCTCGGAAACAGCGGACTCTTCGGATCTCGGACGGCGGCTGCGCAGCCTGCGCCATGGCGCGGGTAAGACGCTGGATCAGGTCGCGGGCGACATCGGCCTTGCTGCCTCGACGCTGTCGACTCTGGAGCGCACGTCCCAGGGGGTGAGCTTCAAGACGCTGCACGACCTCGCCGAATATTACGGCACCACGGTTTCTCGCCTGTCCGGGGAGGAACGCGACGACGTGCCTGCGGTCGTTCGTGCCGGCGCCTGGCGCACATGGCCGGAAACGACGCCCGGTGTTACCGTCCAGCTTCTGGCCGAAGGGCGCACGATGATGGATTGCCACCGTTTCGTGCTCGCGCCCGGCGCGGCAAGCGAAGGCGCCTATCGCCACGAGGGCGAGGAGTTTATGCACGTGCTCTCCGGGCGGCTGGAACTGGTGCTGGATTCCGATCAATTCTTCGACCTTGGGCCGGGCGATTCGCTCTACTTCGAGAGCCGCCGCTACCATTCCTGGCGCAACCGTCACGACGGCGAAACTATCGTCCTCTGGATCAATACGCCGCCGACATTCTGAAACCTTGGCGGTATCGTCTGCGGTGACTTTGCGCTATAGCGCCACAAGTGACAGTTTGAGTGAGAGACGAGATCGATGGCAGCCACCATACGTTACCATGAAGGTGATATCTCCGCGGCGGATGCTGCGCGCTACACCGGAGCCATTGCGATCGATACCGAAACGCTCGGCCTCGTGCCGCGCCGGGACAGGCTTTGCGTCGTCCAACTCTCGCCGGGCGACGGTTCGGCTGATGTCATCCGCATCGCTGCCGGCCAGAAAGACGCACCGAACCTGGTTGCGATGCTGGCGGATCCTTCCCGCCAGAAGATCTTCCACTACGGCCGCTTCGACATCGCGGTTCTGTTCCATACGTTCGGAGTCACCGCCCAGCCGGTGTTCTGCACGAAGATTGCCTCGCGCCTTTGCCGCACCTACACCGATCGGCACGGCCTCAAGGATAATCTCAAGGAAATGCTTGAGGTCGATATTTCCAAGGCGCAGCAGTCTTCCGACTGGGCGGCAGCAACTCTGTCGCAAGCCCAGCTGGAGTACGCCGCCTCCGACGTCCTCTACCTGCATGCGTTGCGTGACAAGCTGACTGAACGGCTGGTGCGCGACGGCCGCATGGATCACGCCAATGCCTGCTTCCAATTCCTTCCGACACGGGCCAAGCTCGACCTGCTCGGCTGGGAAGAAGCCGACATCTTCGCGCATAGCTGAGACATTTCTGGATTTTGGACAGACAGGACCGGGGGTGTGGCCCAACCGCGCACCGGCCATTAGCGATTCGTTAACCGCCGCGTCGTTAAATTGTTTACCAATTTTTATGCATTCGACGGCGCAATGGAGCGTCACGTCGCGCAGCAAGGAACTGCCGGGGAATGCGACGGGCCGGATGAGCGCGGCCTTCTTGTAACCTGCTTTCATCGCACTTTACGAAAGAAGGAGCATGACATGTTGACTCCGGTTCGTGCAGCGTCAAATGCAAGTTTATCTTCCCAGGGGCAGACGGCCGCCGTGAGCACTGACGGCCTCGTGCGCGCTGCCAGCACCGTTGCTCCGGTCCACCAGATCCAGGGCGCGGATCTTAATTCCTCCGTTGCCGGCAAACTCAACATCCTGCTGCTGGCCGTGCGTGCACGCATGGTCGACGCCCTTCTTGATGTCCTCAATGCGACCAGCCAGGTGCTTTCAATCCCGCGGGAGGAAGATGAAACCGATCTGGCCTTTGCCTCCCGTCTGGCGGCCGCGATTCAGAAATTGCCGTCGGCGAAAATCGAACAGGTAGAGCGTCAGCTTGCAATGCAAGGCCATGCAGTCCCGCTTCGGTTGCTCGCCGAGGCACTGCGAAACCCGGCCGGACCGGAAGCCGCCCGCATCGCCACCTATCTCGAAACCATTCGTTACAAGGATCGCGATCTGGCTGCCCGCGCCGTCGTTCGCTCCTACGGCCAGAACGATGCCTCGCCGGTGCGCCAGGAGCAGCGGACCGAAATCAGCATCCATCGGGACAATCTTGCTGACGCGGCGCGGGCTCCGGTTACGGCGAGGCAGGAGCCGGAAGCTCCGCAACCGCGGACGGCGCTCGTTGCCGCCGCGTATCTCAATGCAGATGGCGAGCCCGTCCAACTCATCAAAGGATCTGTCTCCACCGACAGGCCAATCGCCGAAGCGGCTGTCGAGGCGACCGGCGAAGAAGCGCTCCCCGAGCTCGGCGAAGTCTTGCTGGAGAGCGTGGCGTCCAGCGAAAAGGCCGAGGCGGCCCATGAAACCATGCACGCAGACACGAACGGAGCGGTATCCAAGGGCGATCCCATCATTCCGAAGAGTTGGGCGGCGATACCTGCGTCCCTGTCGGACGATACAACGAAACTGATCGTGACAATTATTCAGGACCAGGAAACGGAATCACTGCTCGAGGCAGCCGAACCGGATCCGGCAGTCGAAATCGACATCATCCTCGATGAGACGATCCTGGCCGATCTGCCGGAGGAGTTGACTGCACTGCCTGATCGCGCGCTGCCCCTGCCGGAAGGCATGGCACGCCAGTCACCGCTCGTGGCAGAACAGCCGGCAGGCGAAGCAGCTATCGCAACCGCGAAAAAACATCAGGCTCCGGAAGTCCAGGGCCCGCTGATCGTGCAGCAGGCCATCGACGAAACCTATGTGCCGGTGCTGATGAAGATTGTCGAGGGCGTACCCTACGCGATGCAGCCCTACGAATTCTCAAAGGACAAGGTTGACGATAGCGGCGCCCGCGAGATGTACCGCGAAGACCACAATGGCGGCGAGCCGTCGGAGCAAGATGCGGAGCAGCACGGCGAACCGTCGGAGGAGGAAGGAACGGGTCTCGCCACCGACGACGAAGTCGCAGAGGCTCTGACCTCCCGGGAAAGTCAGATCAAGGCGGGAACACCGCCTCACCGACCGGCGCCGCCGCTGCCGATGGCTGCAAATGCGGACGAGGCCTATATGCTCTACCGGCGCAAGGTCGACTGGGAATAGCCAGCCACACTTGCATGGACAGCACAAATGCAAAGAACCCGCCGGATCACTCCGGCGGGTTCTTTTAGTCTTCAAGCCTGAGGCTGACGATTATTCGCCGCCGCGGTTCTTCAGAGCCGCGCCGAGGATGTCGCCGAGCGAAGCGCCGCTGTCGGACGAACCGAACTGAGCAACCGCTTCCTTCTCTTCTGCGATTTCCAGCGCCTTGATGGACAGCATGATCTTGCGGTCCTTCTTGGAGAAGTTGGTGACGCGGGCGTCAACAACCTGGCCAACCGAGAAGCGTTCCGGACGCTGCTCGTCGCGGTCGCGCGACAGGTCTGCACGGCGGATGAACGAGGTGATGTCTTCGTGGTCGACGAGCTTCACTTCGATGCCGCCGTCGTTGACTGCGATAACTTCGCAGGAAACGACTGCATTCTTGCGCAAGTCGCCCGAAGCAGCAGCTTCGCCGACAGCGTCCTTGCCGAGCTGCTTGATGCCGAGCGAGATGCGCTCCTTTTCGACGTCTACATCGAGAACGACAGCCTTAACGACATCGCCCTTGTTGTATTCTTCGATGACCTGTTCGCCCGGACGGTTCCAGTCGAGGTCAGAGAGGTGCACCATGCCGTCAACATCGCCGTCGAGGCCAATGAACAGGCCGAATTCGGTCTTGTTCTTGACTTCGCCTTCGACTTCAGTGCCAGCCGGATGGCTGCGAGCGAATGCCGCCCACGGATTTTCCAGGGTCTGCTTGAGGCCGAGCGAAATACGACGCTTGGACGGATCGACTTCGAGAACGACGACTTCGACTTCCTGGCTCGTGGACAGGATCTTGCCGGGGTGTACGTTCTTCTTGGTCCAGGACATCTCCGAGATGTGGATCAGGCCTTCGATGCCCGGCTCCAGCTCGACGAACGCACCGTAGTCGGTGATGTTCGTGACGGTACCGGAAATCTTCTTGCCTTCCGGATACTTGGCCTGGATACCATCCCACGGATCCGACTCGAGCTGCTTCATGCCGAGCGAGATGCGGTGGGTTTCCTGGTTGATGCGGATGATCTGAACCTTGACCTGCTGGCCAATGGACAGGATTTCCGACGGATGGTTCACACGGCGCCATGCCATGTCGGTGACGTGCAGCAGGCCGTCGATGCCGCCGAGGTCAACGAACGCACCGTAGTCGGTGATGTTCTTGACGACGCCGTCAACAACCTGGCCTTCTTCGAGGTTCTGAACGATTTCAGAACGCTGCTCGGCACGGGATTCTTCCAAAACCGTACGACGCGATACGACGATGTTGCCGCGGCGCTTGTCCATCTTGAGGATTTCGAATGGCTGCGGGTTGTGCATCAGCGGGGTGACGTCGCGGATCGGACGGATGTCGACCTGCGAACGCGGCAGGAAGGCGATCGCGCCGTCGAGGTCAACCGTGAAGCCGCCCTTGACCTGGTTGAAGATAACGCCTTCAACGCGCTCACCGGCTTCGAACTTGGCTTCGAGCTTGATCCAGCTTTCTTCGCGGCGAGCCTTCTCGCGCGACAGAACAGCTTCGCCGAGAGCGTTTTCGATGCGCTCAACGTAAACTTCGACTTCGTCGCCGACCTTGAGCGAGCCGTCCTTGGCCTTGGCGCCGAATTCCTTGAGTAGGATGCGACCTTCGACCTTGAGGCCGACGTCGACAACGGCAGAGTCCTTCTCGATTGCCGTTACGATGCCCTTGGTGACATAGCCTTCAGCCAGGTCGTGCTTGGCAAAGGACTCTTCGAGAAGGGCCGCGAAATCTTCGCGAGAGGGAGTAGCTACTGACATGTAATCTCCTGCATATCCGAATCCGGATACGTATGCGCCGGTTGGTTCGTGTTGAACGGGCCTGAACCCAGTCCGCTTCCTGTCGGGAAGCAATCCGGCGCTTGGACGGAATTTCAGGCTAGTCTTCGAAAGCGACCCAGGCAAAGCTTGGGCAAATCGCTCGAATTAGGTATTTCGGCTCAAGGCTTGATCGATGATCGATTTCGCAGCTTGAAACGCCGCCTCTATACTCATTTCCGACGTATCAAGCAAGTGCGCGTCTTCGGCTGGTTTCAAAGGGCTGTCGGCCCGCCCCATGTCGCGTTCGTCGCGGCGCTTGACGTCGTCGAAAATGGCATCGAAATCGGCAATTCCTCCCTTGCCTCTAATTTCGTCGTAGCGGCGCTTCGCCCGAACCTCGGGACTTGCCGTTACATAGAGCTTCACCGGCGCTGCCGGGCAGACAACCGTGCCGATATCACGACCGTCGAGCACCGTTCCAGGCGCCTTTCGCGAGAACCGCCGCTGCGCCTCCACCAGTGCACGCCGCACAGCAGGCATCACCGCGATCTTCGAGGCCGCCTCGCCGATCTCGTGTTTCGAGAGTAAATCGCGATCGAGACCGGCCAATTCAACCTCGCGGGCGATCTTTTCCGCCACCGCCTCATCGTCGAGCGTCAGGCCAGCGTCGAGCAAGGCCTTTGCGGTGGCGCGATAGGTTAGGCCCGTATCGAGATGATGGAATCCGTAGGTCTCCGCGATGCGGCGCGAAAGTGTTCCCTTGCCGGCAGCCGCCGGTCCATCGATGGCAATGGTGAAGTGTCTTGAGGTCATCTGTCCGTTCATTTTTCCGCCAGTCTGCCGTAGCGGCGGACGAGATCGACCATATCCGCCTGCCCGGCCTCTTCGCCGAGGCCTGAAGCAACGCCCTCGCGATCGGCAACCGGTCGGTTCTGGCTTACCTTCCACTTGCCTTCGATCGCGGCAATCTCGATTTCGACGCCGATGATGCCCTTCATCTGCGCGCGGATGAAATCATCCGGCGCATCGCCGACTGCCCAGGGCCTAGCGCGCGGCCCTTCCTGTTGCGTCGTGATCGCGTTGATCTGCTGAAGCAGCCAAGCCGCGTCGTCGATGACACGTGCGTTGCCCCTCACCTGCACGATCGCGTAGTTCCAGGTCGGCACGACTTTGCCGGTCTCCTGTTTCGTCTGGTACCAGGATGGCGTGATGTAGGCATCGGCGCCCTGGAAGACGGCCAGCACGTCGGCGCCGGCCTCGATATCGCGCCACTGCGGATTGGCCTTGGCGAGGTGAAGGCGCAGCGTACCCTTCTGGGAGGCCGCGGCATCCAGATGGAAAGGAATCGAATTCGCCATCAGGCCCGAGGCACCCGCAGTGATCAGCAAGCCGAGCGGATGCGCCCGGATCAAGGCGTGCTGGACGCTCAGGTCTTCCTCACGAAAATGCGGCGGCTGGTACATTGTCTCGCACCCATTCCGGCAGCCGGCGACATGCCGATCTGCCCTGCAAATGAACAATCGCCGGCTCAGTACCACAAACGGCGGCGCCGGTCATCCGTCACGCATGAGCGATGCGTGAAGTTTGGCTTTGACATGCCGTGTTGCAACGATTATGGGGACCGGCTTATAAATTCCGAATAGAACGCCGGTTTTCACGGCATTTGCCGAATCTTGATTCGGCCATTCTCACGAGGCTTACAGTGGCGAAAGCTGAACTTGGAACGAAGCGTACCGATCCGGAAACCGGCAAGAAGTTCTACGACCTGAACCGGGATCCGATCGTTTCTCCCTACACCGGCAAGTCCTATCCCCTCTCCTTCTTCGAGGAAACCTCCGCTGCAGCCGCCGCTGAAGCCCAGGATGAAGAGGAAGTGGCGGAAGTCGATACGGAAAGCACGGAAGTCGAAATGGTTTCGCTCGAGGACGCCGATGAAGGCGCATCCGGCGACGACATTCCTGATATGGGCGACGACGACGTCGAAATCGAAGGCGACGAAGACGACACCTTCCTCGAAGCCGACGAAGACGACGACGATGACGACATGAGCGACATCATCGGCGTCACCGGCGACGAAGACGAAGTCTGATCTTATCAAGCGTCGGCCCGGACGAGAAAATTTCGCCGGGCCGTTTTTTTGGCTTGCTATCTCCAAAAACCGGAAGTAATAAGCCGCCACTCCGCGAGGCAAGGCTTCGCGAAGCATCCCAGGACCGGCTCGCCGGACTGCCTTGATGGGGCTATAGCTCAGCTGGGAGAGCGCTTGCATGGCATGCAAGAGGTCAGCGGTTCGATCCCGCTTAGCTCCACCAATTTTCTCCTGCGCAGTCAACCACATATAGGTAGCTTCGGCCCTGACCCAGACTGACTTCGTCTCTGGAGAAGCACCGGGGAAGTACGAACGCTTATTTTTGATGGCGCCAACCTACGCAATGACAAAAATCCGGACTGGTTTCAGCGCATTAGCGGAAATGGAACTTTTTCAGTAATTGAAAATTATTGTAACGTATTTACATTGACCACACACGTTTGTTTTCGAACATTCATCGGGTACGTCGCACAAATCAAAATCAACTGTGCGATTGATGGAGAAGCATGATGTCCGCTCCTAGGAAAACCAAAACCGTCAATCTTCGGATTGAACCGGAAACGCATGATCTAATTGCACGTGCGGCTGAGGTTTGTGGAAAGAGCATAACTGCGTTCATGACCGAAGCCTCGGTTCATACCGCGCAAGAAGAGCTGCTAGATCAACGATTCATGGGCGTATCCGCTGACGTGTTTGAAGCTGTAAGCGACCAGCTTGCCGCTCCAGGCATAGCCAGAGACAACTTGGTCCAGCTTTTTCAGACCAAATTAGATTGGATGGACTGACGTTTGCCCTATCGGAAGCCTTGCCCTATTACAAATCAGCACATCATTGAGGGCTTCTCGTCAGGGAAGCCCTCTTTGGATTCGTGGCTAAAGGAAATGGCCTTATATAATCAGGAGCAGGGGTATACTCGCACATTTGTAATTGCGGATGAAAACTTCAGAGTGGTGGGGTACCATTCGGTTTGCGCAGGCATGATACACCGGAACGATGTTTCCCGATCGGTGAAGGGGTCTAAATCTCCAACCGAGATTCCGATTGCAGTTCTAGCCCGACTTGCCGTTGATGCCGACCATCAAGGTAAGGGCCTTGGCAAAGCACTCCTCAAAAACGCGCTCATGAGTGTGGTGTCCGCCGCACAAGTAGTCACTTTTCGCGCCGTAATAATTCACGCTCTCGATGATGATGCCGTCAGTTTCTATAAAAAATTCGGCTTCCAAGAAACGAAGAACATGGAACGGCGCCTCATTCTGCCGACTAAGGACATTGCAGCTTCCTTGAAGGAGGCCACAGGCTAAACGCCAGGCGGCGTGCACCCTTTGGTGATCTGGACACGTTTTTGACTTCCGAAAGCCTACATTATCAGAACTCACGGCGTCCATCCGGCGAGCTGACAGCGCCGTCCCGGGTACGCCATCACTTCCCATTCCAGATCGGTCATCACACTGGCTTCCAAATCCGCGTAGTCGTTGAACAGCTCGGCCTACCCAACCAGCAGTTTTCGTGCGGCAACAACCGCGTCGTCTCCTCCGTCAGATCGCTCGTGGAAGACTTGTATCGTTTCCGAGAATTCCTCTGGGCGCGACATGATGACCTCCAGCACAGCATACAACCCGGTCTTCTGCCTCTTCAGCAGCTCCAAACGGTCTGCGGCAGAGTCAGCGAGAGCACTATACAGGTGGCGATGTTCCAGATCCTCGCTGGAGCGCGTCCTCGCCTCTGCGGGAATATCACTTTGCTATTTAAGACTGAGCTTCCCAACCCATCGTCGACTTGACGGTCGTTGGGGGAAAGCTTCTTTATTCTATCCGACGGCAGATCGAAGTCGGCCCTCCTCGATATACGGGCCGGCCTCATGCTTCTGGCCGCGTCGAAGACGCACCGAGCATCGCGTGTTGAGTGCGCCGAACCTGGCGAGATCCACAGTCACAATCAACTGAAAGAGCAGTTTACCAGGTGCTTCGCTTATCGATGCTTTGCCAAATTTTTAGCAACAGCGGCTATGGTGTCGACGCCGGCTTTTCCGGCGGACTGGAGTGATTGAATGACACGAGAAAGACGACGGCGGATCATCCATACGCGCAGAACGGCAACCGGCCTGACGCTTGCCGGCACGATCTCCTTTCTGGCCGGGATGACCGATGCGACCGGCCTTGCGCTGACAGGGGACTTCGTGTCGTTTATGACGGGCAACACGACACGTGCAGCCCTGTCGCTCGGAGAGGGAAACCTGCGGCATGCAGCCATTCTTCTCTCGGCGATCATGGTCTTCGTGCTCGGCAATGCTGTCGGCATCGTGATCGCGCATTTCTCGGACCGGCGCACCTTCGCCGTGCTGTCATGTGTCAGCATCGCGCTGGCAACCGCCTCGCTTATGATGGGCGAGAGTATGGAAATGCCGCGCTTTTATCTCATTGTTGCCTCGATGGGGATGGTCAACGCGGCGGTCGAGCAGATCGAAGGGTTGCCGATAGGGCTGACCTATGTAACGGGGGCGCTTTCGCGTTTCGGACGGGGTCTTGGACGCTGGATCATCGGCGACAGGCAGATGGACTGGACCATCCAGATCGTACCTTGGGCCGGCATGCTGGCTGGGGCTATCGTTGGAGCGCTGCTGACACAAATCGCGGGAGCTGCGGCGCTGTGGCTGATTGCCGTTTTTGCGATGCTGGTTGCGCTCGCCACCCTCTTGATTCCGAAACGCACCCAAAGCCGGTTTAACGCCGCGCCACGTTCGTCAGCGCGTATGAAGTCACGGTCACAATAGAACCCCACCGAATCAGATAAGGGGCGAGCGGAAACCGCTAGAGGAAGGCATCCTTGTTTCTCTTTTCAAAGCTCGTCTGGCTGTTCGGGCAGCCATTGTCGCTCGCCTTTCTTTTCGTCGTGCTTGCCGTGCTGGCCGGCCTTGTCCGCTGGCGTGCGACAAGCCTCGTTTCGTGCGCGATTGCGGGTCTCATCTTGTTCATCACGCTCTACACGACTGCCGGCAATTACCTTCTGCAGGGACTGGAGGATCGGTTTGTGAAACTGCAGGATCCTGCAAACCTGCAGTGCATGATCGTGTTGGGCGGCGCTTTCGAGAACGAGGTGAATACCGCCCGCCACGGCGTCGAGCTCAATGCCGGCGCCGATCGCTTCGTCGAGGCGCTGCGGCTGGCACAGAAATTTCCGCAGGCGCGAATCTTGATTTCAGGAGGTGATGGTTCGATTTCCGGAATCTATGAAGGCGACGCGGTGATATCGGCGCGCTTCTTTCCGATGTTCGGCATCGGCAGGGAACGCCTGGTTAAGGAAACGACGTCACGGACGACGTTCGAAAACGCGATGAACACCAAGGAACTCCTGGTGGGCCATGGCCTCTCGAACTGCCTGCTGATCACCTCAGGCTATCATATGCCGCGGTCGGTCGGTATTTTCCGCAAGCTTGGTATCGACATCGTGCCCTGGCCGACAGATTATCGGACCGACGGACGAGAGAGTCTTGGCCTCGATTTCACGCAGCCGAGCCGAAATTCCCAGAACCTCGCAACAGCGATCCGCGAGTGGTTCGGTCTTGTCGGCTACTATCTCGCCGGTCGCACCTCGGAGCTCTATCCTGGCTGAACGCGCTATTTCTTGGAGATCGTCACGAACTTGGTGCCGCGCACACGGGCCGTGACGATGCAGGGCTCTTTCGTCTTGTCGGCATCCGGGCGATCGCAGAAGCGCGGGTGCATTTTCATCGCCAGCACCATGTTGCCGAAGCGCTTCACGAAGTCGTAGCCATAGATCTGGGCGGTCGCGATCATGAAATAGCCGCCCTCGGCCACCTGCAGATAGAAATTGTAGGTGCAGCCGTCGTCATTGCACTGCGGCCCCTTCTCGCCGTCGCAGGTCAACTCGCCCTCATTGACGACGGCGTCGACCAAGCCATCGTTGTTGATATCCTGGCGGATGACGTAGCCATCCGAAAACTCGGCCTTGGTGCACTGTTCCTGAAAGTGCTTCTTCTCATAAATCTCCGGGTCCGAGATAAGCGACTGCTGGGCAAAGGCCGCAACTGGTACGGCGAGTAGCGCGGCAATGTTCAAAGCGATCAGAAGCGTTTTCACGAGGGTTTCTCTTTTGGTCGAATAAGGACGCTGTTGGCCGCACAGTTTGGCTGATCCGCCTTGCGCCGCCCTTGCCGCCGTGATTCATATTTCGGAAAGATACTCGTCGGTTCTGGAGGACTGCATGTCGCCGTTCGTCTACGTTGATTATGCCGGCGTTGCGCTCTTTGCGGCGACCGGCGCGCTCGCGGCGTCGCGCAAGCAGCTCGACCTGATCGGCTTTCTCTTCTTTGCGATCGTCACCGGCACCGGCGGCGGCACGGTACGCGACATTATTCTTGGACGCGTGCCGGTATTCTGGGTTCTGAACCCGACTTACGTCATCGTTTGCTGCGCCGTTGGCGTCCTGGTGTTCTTTACCGCCCACCTTGTCGAGTCGCGCTATCGCTTACTGATCTGGCTGGATGCCGTCGGGCTCTCCGCCTATTGCGTAATGGGTGCGGCGAAGGGTCTTGCCGCTACCGGCTCACCGACGATCGGCATCGTTACCGGGACATTGACGGCGACCTTCGGCGGCATCCTGCGCGATCTCTTGGCCAATGAGCCGTCCGTGTTGCTGCGGCCGGAAATCTACATCACGGCAGCATTGGTCGGCGGTAGCATCTTTACGGCTGCGAATGCACTTAATCTGCCGCTCTACGCAGCCTCCGCAGTCGGTGTCCTTGCGGCATTCCTCGTGCGTGGCGGTGCGCTGTACTTCGGCTGGACATTTCCGACGTACAAGGCCAAGCCCGGCCGGCACCCTGACGATGTGATGTGAATTCAGCGCCGCTTGGCGCGCAGGCGGATCACCACGTCGACATGCGCGATTTCGAGACCTTCCGGCGGCTCCGGAAGATTGCCGATGGTCAGATTGCTGACCGGAATATCGAGCACATCATTTTCGCCTTCGATGAAGAAGTGGTGATGGTCGGAGACGTTGGTGTCGAAATAGGTCTTGGCGCTTTCGACGGCGAGAACGCGGATCATGCCGGCTTCGGTGAACTGATGGAGCGTGTTGTAGACGGTCGCCAGCGACACCGGCACGCCCGCTTGCACGGCCTCCTCATGGAGTTCTTCAACCGTCAGATGCCGATCGCCTTTGGCAAAGAGCAGGTCACCGAGTGCGACGCGCTGGCGCGTCGGACGCAGGCCGGCGTGTCTCAGCCGTGCCTCAATGGTAAGCGGGGCCTCTGCCACCATCCGACAAACTCCGGTTAATCTAGCGTCAAGCAATCAGGTTTCATTAGCCATATAACTTTTGCGCAAAAGCGTTTCAATAGTTTCAATGGGGACAAAGAGTGCGAAAGCGCCGCAAAATCGGGCTTTTGGCGCAATTAGTGCTGGTCGGGGGCTTGGCCTTCCTGTATGCGACCACCAAATAAGGCGCGCAGTCGGTCCTCCGAAGGTGGGTGAAGCTCAGTCATGCTTATGCTTCATTTTCTGCTGAACTTGGACTAAACGTTCACATCCATCGGCACAGTTGCGGGGGGAATTAGAGTTTTCATGGCGACGAAACAATCCAGCTTCAACTACGAGGAAATTCTGGCCTGCGGCCGCGGCGAACTGTTCGGTCCGGGCAACGCGCAGCTTCCCCTCCCGCCGATGTTGATGGTTCATCGTATTACTGACATTTCCGAAACCGGCGGTGCCTTCGACAAGGGCTACATCCGCGCCGAGTACGACGTGAAGCCAGACGACTGGTATTTTCCGTGCCACTTCGCCGGCAACCCGATCATGCCAGGCTGCCTTGGCCTTGATGGCATGTGGCAGCTGACTGGCTTCTTCCTCGGCTGGCTGGGCGAGCCCGGGCGCGGCATGGCGCTTTCGACAGGCGAAGTGAAGTTCAAGGGCATGATCCGCCCGACGACGAAGCTGCTCGAGTACGGCATCGATTTCAAGCGCGTCATGCGCGGCCGCCTGGTTCTCGGCACCGCCGATGGCTGGCTGAAGGCCGACGGCGAAACCATCTACCAGGCCACCGACCTGCGCGTCGGCCTGTCCAAGGACAAAGAAGCCTGATTGCACCGGGCATCCTTGCCCGGTTTCCAAGTTAGAAAAAACGAAAAGGTCGAAACACATGAGACGGGTAGTTGTCACGGGTCTGGGCGTTGTTTCCTCGATCGGCAATGATGCCGCCGAGGTCACTGCCTCGCTGCGCGATGCCAAGTCCGGCATTTCCTTCTCCAACGATTTTGCCGAGCACGGCTTCAAATGCCAGGTATGGGGTCGCCCGACACTGGATCCGACTGATCTGGTCGATCGCCGCGCCATGCGCTTCCTGTCGCAGGGCGGTGCCTGGAACCACGTTGCGATGAAGCAGGCGATCGCCGATTCCGGCCTCGAAGAGAGCGACATCAGCAACAACGAGCGCACCGGCATCATCATGGGCTCTGGCGGCCCGTCGACGCGCACGCTGATCGAAGCGGCCGAGATTACCATTAAGAACAACAGCCCGAAGCGCATCGGCCCGTTTGCCGTCCCGAAGGCGATGTCTTCGACGGCATCGGCAACGCTCGCGACCTGGTTCAAGATCCACGGCGTCAACTACTCGATCTCGTCGGCCTGCTCGACCTCGGCACACTGCATCGGCAATGCCGCCGAGATGATCCAGTGGGGCAAGCAGGACGTGATGTTCGCTGGCGGCCACGAAGACCTCGACTGGACGATGTCGAACCTCTTCGACGCCATGGGCGCCATGTCCTCCAAATACAACGACACGCCTAACACGGCTTCGCGTGCCTATGATGTCAGCCGCGACGGCTTCGTCATCGCCGGCGGCGCGGGCGTGCTCGTGCTGGAAGAACTGGAGCGTGCCAAGGCGCGCGGGGCAAAGATTTACGCCGAGATCGTCGGCTACGGCGCGACCTCCGATGGTTACGACATGGTCGCTCCATCGGGCGAAGGCGCGATCCGCTGCATGCGTCAGGCGCTCGCCACCGTTAAGGGCGATGTCGACTATATCAACACGCACGGCACCTCCACCCCTGTTGGCGACAGCAAGGAAATTGGTGCAATCCGCGAAGTCTTCGGCGACAAGATCCCGCACATCCAGTCGACCAAGTCGCTGACGGGCCACTCGCTGGGCGCAGCCGGCGTGCAGGAATCGATTTACTCGCTGCTGATGATGCAGGCCGGCTTCATCGGCGAAAGCGCCCACATCACCGAGCTCGACCCGGAATTCGACGGTGTTCCGATCGTTCGCAAGCGCATCGACGATGCCAAGATCGACATTGCGCTTTCCAACTCCTTCGGCTTTGGCGGCACCAACGCCACGCTCGTCTTCCAGCGCTATAACGGATAACAATATGACGGGAATTATGCAGGGTAAGCGCGGCCTCATCATGGGTGTCGCGAACAACCATTCCATCGCCTGGGGAATTTCGAAGGCGCTGGCAGCGCAGGGCGCCGAACTCGCCTTTACCTATCAGGGCGATGCGCTCGGCAAGCGAGTCAAGCCGCTGGCCGCCGAAGTCGGATCCGAATTCGTTCTGCCTTGCGATGTCGAGGACATTGCCTCCGTCGATGCCACAGTTGAAGCGATCAAGGAACGCTGGGGCGCGCTCGACTTCATCGTTCACGCCATCGGTTTCTCCGACAAGAACGAGCTCAAGGGCCTTTACGCCGACACCACGCGCGACAACTTCAGCCGCACGATGGTCATCTCCTGTTTCTCCTTCACCGAGATCGCCAAGCGCTGCGCGCCTCTGATGAACGAAGGCGGATCGATGCTGACGCTGACCTATAACGGCTCGACGCGCGTCATCCCGAACTACAACGTCATGGGCGTTGCCAAGGCCGCTCTCGAGGCCTCCGTGCGCTATCTGGCCGCCGACTACGGCCCGCGTGGTATTCGCGTCAACGCGATCTCCGCCGGCCCGATTCGCACGCTGGCCGGTGCCGGTATCTCTGACGCCCGCGCCATTCTGTCGTGGAACCAGCAGAACTCGCCGCTGCGCAAGACCGTGACCATCGATCACGTCGGTAATTCGGCCCTCTACCTGCTCTCCGACATGGCAGCAGGCGTCACCGGCGAAATCCACTTCGTCGATGCCGGCTTCAACATTACCTCGATGCCGGCGCTCGAGACGCTACGCAAGGCAGACGTGGAATAGACACTGAAAGCCGGGCTTGATGACGAGCCCGGCTTTTTTTCAAGATGCATCCGCTAGGGATGCGTGACCTGCCGCAAGATGGCCGCCGAATCCCTGGCGCCCCAGCGAGTCGCAATCTTTCCGTTCTCGACCACGAACCATTCCATTGCAGTGACTTCGTAGCTTTTGCCGGTCGGGTCATGACCCACGAGACCGCGAAAGAAACCGGAATAGCGCCCGCTTTCCCGATAGCGAACCACGACATTCGCTCCCTCGGCGGCGATATCGAGGATCTCGAGGTTTATGTTCATACCCTCGTGAAGCTCGCGCCAGATGGGCTCGACGTCATCGAGACCGCCATACCCCAGAACACCGTAAATCTGCGCATCGGCGGCAAACAGCTCGCGCAGTGCCGCCATGTCGAAGCGATTGAATGCCTCAACATAGGCCCTTACGAGCGTCTTGTTGGCTTCCGTCTCCATGTCTCTCCCCCTGTTGTCTCTCCATCTGCAGCAAGTCTAGCAGATCCCCCAAGGCTGCCTATGTCGGCAGCCTACTTCTTCGCCCAAAGCACCTTGAAGCGGGCATTGCGGCAGGTCTCTCCGCTTTCCTTGAAGTTCGCAGCGAGCACCGGCTCATAAGGCAAGCCACGATTGGCAACCAACAGCAGGCGACCGCCGCCACGCAGCACCGACGCGGCCGTCTTGATCATCGCCTGGCCGAGCGACGGCTCTGCCGCATGGCCTTCGTGGAAGGGCGGATTCATGATGACGAGATCGTACTTGTCCTTCACCGGTTCGCCGGCCAGATCGTGCCAGAAGAAGCGCGCAGGCACGTCAGGGCAGTTCTCCTCCAGATTGGCCTTTGCCGCTTCCAGAGCGGCGTAGTTGGCTTCGTAGAGGTCAAGACGGCTGACGCCGGGAGACCGCTCTGCCAATTCGACGGAGAGATACCCCCAACCAGCACCGAAATCGGCGACGTCGCCGGTGAAATCGGCAGGCAGGCGCGAGGCGAGCAATTCCGAGCCATCATCGACGCGGTCGTGCGAGAACATGCCAGCCGCGGCCAGGAAGCGGCCATCGACGCGAACGGGTGGCTTGGCGAACTTGCCGACAATCTCGCTGAGATCGGCCGGCCGCGCGAACCACAACGCAACGCCGTGATATTTCGGCATATGCTCGATGTCGAAGCCGAAACCCTCCATGCGCTTGCGGAGCGACTGGATGCCATCCTCCTTGCCGCCGGCGATGACGATCAGGCCACCGACCTTTACACGCTGAAGCGCGGCAGCGATGTTGGCCTCGTTCTCGCCCTTGTGCTTGTTGCAGAGGACCAAGGCGGCATCGTAGTCCTCGCCTTCAATCTCAGGCGTGGTTTCGATGCGTTGGGAGAGAAGCTGCCGGTACAGCGGCCGGAGGCCCTGTACGGCGCTCAGCGAGGCGGCAAAGCCCTCCGGCACTGCGAAGCCTGCCTCGGCGCCCAGAAAGAGCACACGCTCGCCCTCGCCGGGCGCGTCGACGGTGCCGCTGGCAAAGGGATGGAACAGGGTCTTCAGGGTTTCGCGGCTCATGATCTCTTCTCACCTTCGGATACAAAAAGGGCGCGGGAAAACTCCCACGCCCTCGAACGAGTTGAAAGGCGCGGCTTACTCAGCCGCATCTTCCTTCTTCTTTTCGGACTTTTCGGCAGCCGGGAGTTCCTGGCCGGTTGCCTGGTCGACAACCTTCATCGACAGGCGGACCTTGCCGCGCTCGTCGAAGCCGAGGAGCTTGACCCAGACCTTCTGGCCTTCCTTGACGACGTCCTGCGTCTTGGCAACACGCTCGGAAGCGAGCTGCGAGATGTGGACGAGGCCGTCCCGGGCGCCGAAGAAGTTGACGAATGCGCCGAAGTCGGCGGTCTTGACGACCGTACCTTCGTAGATCTGACCAACTTCCGGCTCAGCAACGATCGAGTGGATCCACTTGCGGGCCGCTTCGATTTCCTTGCCGGACGAGGAAGCGATCTTAACCGTGCCGTCGTCTTCGATGTTGATCTTGGCGCCGGTCTTTTCGACGATTTCGCGGATGACCTTTCCGCCGGAGCCGATAACTTCGCGGATCTTGTCGACCGGGATGTTCATGACTTCGATGCGCGGTGCGAATTCGCCAAGCTGGCCACGGCTCTCGGTGATGGCCTTGGCCATTTCGCCGAGGATGTGGGCACGACCGCCCTTTGCCTGGCTGAGCGCGACCTTCATGATCTCTTCGGTGATACCGGCGATCTTGATGTCCATCTGCAGCGAAGTGATGCCGTCAGCGGTACCGGCGACCTTGAAGTCCATGTCGCCGAGGTGGTCTTCGTCGCCGAGGATGTCGGAGAGAACGGCGAAGCGATCGCCTTCGAGGATCAGACCCATGGCGATACCGGCAACCGGCTTCGCAAGCGGAACGCCGGCGTCCATGAGAGCGAGCGAGGTACCGCAGACGGTTGCCATCGAGGACGAGCCGTTCGACTCGGTGATTTCGGAGACAACGCGCAGCGTATAGGGGAACTGCTCAGCCGACGGCAGCATCGGGTGGATAGCGCGCCATGCGAGCTTGCCGTGACCGATTTCGCGGCGGCCTGGGGAGCCCATGCGGCCGGTTTCACCAACGGAGTAGGGCGGGAAGTTGTAATGGAGCAGGAAGCGCTCCTTGTACATGCCCGTGAGGCTGTCAACGTACTGTTCGTCTTCGCCGGTGCCGAGCGTGGCAACGACGATCGCCTGCGTTTCACCGCGGGTGAAGAGCGCCGAACCGTGGGTGCGCGGCAGGAGGCCGACTTCCGAGACGATCGGACGAACGGTTTCGAGGTCACGACCGTCGATACGGCTCTTGGTGTCGAGAATGTTCCAGCGAACGATCTTTGCCTGCAGGTGCTTGAAGATCGCGCCGACTTCTTCGGCCGTGTACTTGGCTTCGCCTTCTTCCGGAAGGAAGTGCGCCTTGACCTTCGCCTTGACGGCGTCGACGGCAGCGTAGCGCTCGGCCTTCTGCGTGTTCTTGTAGGCGGTGCGCAGCTCGGCTTCGAAATGCTTCAGCATTTCGCCTTCGAGTTCCGAATAGTCTTCCGGCTGGAAGTCGCGCGGTTCCTTGGCAGCCACTTCGGCGAGCTTGATGATCGCGTCGAGAACCGGCTGGAAGCCGCGGTGGCCGAACATGACGGCGCCGAGCATGACTTCTTCATTCAGTTCCTTGGCTTCGGATTCAACCATCAGAACGGCGTCGTGCGTACCTGCTACAACGAGGTCGAGAACCGACTCGTCCATCTCGTCGAGATGCGGGTTGAGAACGTATTCACCGTTGATGTAGCCGACGCGGGCGCCACCGACCGGGCCCATGAAGGGAACACCCGAAAGGGTGAGTGCCGCCGAGGTCGCAACCATCGAAAGGATGTCGGGGTTGTTTTCGAGGTCATGCTGGATGACGGTGACGACGACCTGGGTGTCGTTCTTGTAGCCTTCCGGGAAGAGCGGGCGGATCGGGCGGTCAATCAGGCGGGAAACGAGGGTTTCGTTTTCGCTCGGACGGCCTTCACGCTTGAAGTAGCCACCGGGAATCTTGCCGGCTGCGTAGGTCTTTTCCTGGTAGTTGACGGTCAGCGGGAAGAAGTCCTGGCCCGGCTTCGGCGCCTTGGCGGAAACGACGGTGGCGAGAACCACTGTTTCGCCGTAAGTCGCGAGAACGGCGCCATCGGCCTGGCGGGCGATCTTGCCAGTTTCGAGCTTCAGCGGGCGGCCTGCCCACTCGATTTCCACACTATGAGTATCGAACATATGTCTTGTCCTTCAATGCGGGAACATGCGCCCCGCCTTCCAAGGCACGGCGCACGGTCAACCGCAATCGGTGTGACGCATCATGGGCAAGACAACGGGAGGCTTTACATCGACGGCCCCGGAAGAGACCGGGCCAAAGCTCCTCGAGCTCTGGCCGAAAGCATCCGGCAATCCTGCCCCATGACAGGTCAACGGTTGGTTTGGCAGAACCGGCCCATCCGGGTCTGCCGGGCAATCCGCCATGGGCGGCGGGTGGGGAAAGGTTCCCCGAAAAAATCCGGCGGGCGTCCCAAGGGGGAGCGCCCGCCGAAAAATCATTAGCGGCGGATACCCAGGCTGCCGATCAGCTTGGTGTAGCGGCCTTCGTCCTTCTTCTTGAGGTAGTCAAGAAGCGAGCGGCGGCTGGAAACCATCGTCAGCAGACCACGGCGGGAATGGTTATCCTTCTTGTGGTCCTTGAAGTGGCCGGTCAGGTTGTTGATACGCTCGGTCAGGATGGCAACCTGAACTTCCGGAGAACCGGTGTCGCCTTCGAACGTTGCGTATTCCTTGATGAGAGCCGTCTTGCGCTCAGCAGTAATCGACATCGGATGTTCCTTTCTATGAGAGGAGATTAGGTCGCCAAAAGCCGGGATGTCGTCCAGCTTCGGCCGCGAATGCATTCGGGCCGAGCCCGATTGCTGGCGCTGCGTATAAACCAAATGCGCTGCAATGGAAAGAGGTATGCCACAGATCGCCGATTCGTCACTTTCCGGCCATCGCATCCCGGATCATGGCATTGTAGCCCTCTGGGTCCTGCAGCATGGCGAAGTGGCTCGCGTCCTTGAGGATCACCAGCTTCGATCCCGGAATTTGTTTGGCCATCATCTCGGTATGGTCGAGCTTGATTGCCTCGTCGTGGTCGCCGATCGTCAAGGTGACGGGTACCTTGATCTTGCCAAGGTCGTCGGCAGTCCAGGCCGGCTGGCTCGCCCACATCGCCGAGATCTCGGTAACGAAGGCATCATATTCGTTTGGTGTCGGCGAGAGTTTTTTGTAAGTCTCGCCGGCGGCATTGATGTAATTGCTGAAGGTCTCGTTGGTCATAACGTCGGCCTTTAGGCCGTCGGTCGTGACGTTCGCCGCCTGCGCGATCACGCGCGTCAGCTTCTCAGGGTTCTTCATCGCCATGTCGATGCCGATGATGCCGCCATCAGACCAGCCGACCAGGGTCACCTTGTCGAGCTTCAGATAGTCCAGCAAAGCGACATAATCCGACGTCATCAGGTCATAGCCGAACGGCTGCTCACTGCGCGTCGAGCGGCCGTGTCCGCGGCTGTCAGCCACGATTACCCGATGATCCTTCGCGAACTCAGCCACCTGATAGCCCCAGACGTCCGCGCTACCGAGCCCACCATGGATGAACAGGATCGGATCGCCCTCACCATACTCGGCGTAATACATCTTGATGTCGTTGACGGGTGCCATGCCGCTCGTCTTTGCTGTCGGCATTGGCGGAAAGGCTGGCAACGTTGCCCAGCGCTCTGCCGAGCAAGCGCTCGCGGCCATCAAAACCGCCGAGAAGAACATCAGGATGCCGGCTGCAAGTCTGCCCATGACTGTCTCCCTGATCCAAAGGGCTCCACGGCCCGGATCAGGGAAACATATCTTAATGCCAAAGGCTGACAACTGCCATCTATGGTTTTGCCGGCGCTCGAGCGAGCCAAAACCAGAAGTTTATAGAAGCTCAGCCAAAGACGCGTTTCGGGCGGAACTCACCTTGGCCGATCTCGCCGATCGCAACCAGTTTGCCGCGAGACGTAGCATAGGCTTCGCTTTCGGCAACCGGTGCGTCGCGACCGCGCACGAGGATCGGGTTGCCCATCTTCAGACGATGTGCCTGGTCGTCATTGACGACGAGATGCGGCAGCGAGGAGAGCGCTTCGCTGGTGTCGATCAGCAGGGCATCGAGGGCAGCAAGCCGTTCGTCGGCGTCTTCGATCGCCTCGAGCGCGACGAGGTCGGCAAGTGGTACCATCGTTTCTTCGGCAAACGGTGCAACGAAGCTGCGGCGCAGGCCCGAGATGTGGCCGTAGCAGCCGAGTTCGCGGCCGAAATCGCGCGCCAACGCGCGTACATAGGTGCCCTTGCCGCATTCGACTTCGAAATGCGCCGTATTGGCGTCCTGGCATGACAACAGCGTCAGGCGGAAGATCTCGACCTCACGGGAGGGGATTTCCACCGCCTCGCCATCGCGCGCCAGATCGTAGGCCCGCTCGCCCGCGATCTTGATTGCCGAAAACTGCGGCGGCACCTGGCTGATGACGCCAGTGTATTTTGGCAGGAGGTCGCGGATCTGCTGTTCGCTCGGGCGCTTGTCGGAGCTCTGCGTTACATCGCCCTCGAGATCGTCGGTTGCGCGCTCCTCACCCCAGGTTACGGTGAATTCGTAGATCTTGCGGCCGTCCATCACGTAGGGAACGGTCTTCGTCGCATCACCAAGCGCGATCGGCAGCATGCCCGAGGCCAGCGGGTCGAGCGTGCCGGCGTGACCGCATTTCTGCGCCTTGAACAGCCACTTGATCTTGGAAACAGCTTCGGTGGAGCCGAAATCGACCGGCTTGTCGAGGATCAGCCAGCCCGAGATCGGGCGGCCCTTCGGTTTACGTGGTTTGGACATCAGTCTCTTCTACTATTCTTCTTCGGTATCGCCGTGGTCGAGATCGCGGCTCACCTCCGGTGAGCGCAGCAACTCGTCGATCTTCTTGTAATTGTCGAAGCTCGTATCGTCGCGGAAGCGGATATCCGGCATGTATTTCATTTGCCGAAGCTGCGGGCTAAGGCGGCCACGGATGTATTTCGCATTGCGGTTCAGCGCAGCGATCACTGCATCATGATCCGTTACACCGAGCGGCGTCACGTAGGCCGTCGCGATCTTCAGATCAGGCGACATGCGGACTTCGGAGATGGAAATGACGGTCTTCTCGATCACGTCATCGCGCACTTCGCCACGCTGCAGAACCTGCGTGATAGCGGCGCGAACCTGCTCGCCGACGCGCAGCATACGCTGCGAAGGTGCGGAGGTTGTTGGTCTTGTTGCCATTTTTCTTTGCCTCAAAAGGTTCGGGCGCCGGCCTCAGTTGATCCGGCGCCCGTCCAAATTTCCAATATCACACGATCAGAGCGTACGGGTGATGTGCTCGACGCGGAAGCATTCGATCGTGTCGCCGGCGCGGATGTCTTCGTAATTCTCGAAAGCCATACCGCATTCCTGGCCGGAATGCACTTCCGAGACTTCGTCCTTGAAGCGCTTGAGCGTCTTGAGCTTGCCTTCGTGGATGACGACGTGGTCGCGGACGAGGCGGACACCAACTCCACGCTCGACCTTGCCTTCGGTAACACGGCAACCCGCGACCTTGCCGACCTTGGTGATGTTGAACACCTCGAGGATCTCGGCATTGCCGAGGAAGGTTTCGCGGCGCTCCGGCGAGAGCAGACCCGACATCGCCGCCTTCACGTCATCCACCAGATCGTAGATGATGTTGTAGTAACGGATTTCGATGCCCTGGCGTTCTGCCAGCGTACGGGCCTGTGCATTCGCACGAACGTTGAAGCCGATGATCGCAGCACCCGATGCCTCGGCAAGCGAGATATCCGATTCCGTTACACCGCCGACAGCCGAGTGAACGATGCGGGCACGAACTTCGTCCGTACCGAGCTTTTCGAGCGCACCGGCGATCGCTTCGATCGAACCCTGCACGTCACCCTTGATGACCAGCGGGAACTCCTTGACGCCTGCCGACTGCAGCTGCGTCATCATCTGTTCCAGCGAGCCGCGCTGGCCCGAATGGCGGGCGGCAGCCTTGTCGCGAGCGAGACGCTGGCGATATTCCGAGATCTCGCGGGCGCGGCCTTCGTTTTCAACGACGGCGAACCTGTCACCTGCCTGCGGCGTGCCGGAAAGGCCAAGCACCTCGACCGGCATGGCCGGCGGGGCTTCCTTCATGT
Source organism: Rhizobium sp. R711 (assembly GCF_002211365.1). Taxonomy (GTDB): domain Bacteria; phylum Pseudomonadota; class Alphaproteobacteria; order Rhizobiales; family Rhizobiaceae; genus Rhizobium. The sequence continues at coordinate 55,803 of NZ_LOKZ01000008.1, forward strand.
GTTCGCCCTTGTCGTTGACGAGGGCGCGGACACGACCCCAGACATCACCAGCGACGATGATCTGGCCGGGCTTCAGCGTACCGTTCTGGACGAGAACCGTGGCAACCGAACCGCGGCCGCGGTCGAGCTGGGCTTCGATGACCGTACCTTCCGCCGTGCGGTTCGGATTGGCCTTGAGGTCCAGGATTTCGGCCTGCAGCAGAATGGCTTCCAGCAGCTTGTCGAGGTTCTTTCCGGTCTTGGCCGAAACTTCGACGTCAAGAACTTCACCGCCCATCGATTCCACGAAGACTTCGTGCTGCAGGAGCTGCGTGCGCACCTTCTGCGGATCGGCGGTCGGCTTGTCGACCTTGTTGATCGCCACGATGATCGGAACACCAGCCGCCTTGGCGTGGTTGATCGATTCAATCGTCTGCGGCATGACGCTGTCATCAGCTGCAACGACCAGGATCGCGATGTCGGTCGCCTGCGCACCGCGGGCACGCATTGCCGTAAAGGCGGCGTGGCCGGGGGTGTCGATGAAGGTGATCTTCTGACCGTTCTGCTCGACCTGATAGGCGCCGATATGCTGCGTGATACCACCGGCTTCGCCAGCAACCACATTGGCATGACGGATGGCGTCGAGCAGCGAGGTCTTGCCGTGGTCGACGTGGCCCATGATGGTCACAACAGGCGGACGCGAAACGCGATCGCCCTCATCGTCGGCAACGTTGAAGATGCCAAGTTCGACGTCGGATTCAGAAACGCGCTTGACTGTGTGGCCGAATTCGCCAGCAATGAGTTCAGCAAGGTCGGCGTCGATGACGTCGCCCGGCTTCATCATTTGGCCTTCCTTCATCAGGTACTTGATGACATCGACCGCGCGTTCGGACATGCGCTGCGACAGTTCCTGGATGGTAATGGTCTCCGGCAGAACGACTTCTCGCGAAATCTTCTCGCGGGTTTCCTGCATCTGGCTGCGGCGGAACTTCTCCTGACGACGGCGCATTGCCGAGAGCGAACGGCCGCGTGCACTGTCTTCATCCTCGCTTGCGGTCGTGATCGTCAGCTTTCCGCGGCGACGATCCTCCTCACCCTTGGGGCGAGTCGTCACCGGCTTTGCGGGCTCGGGACGAACGACACGACCACGAACCGGCGCGCCGCCACGCGGCGCAGAGCGATCGTCGTCGTCAGAGTCGCGACGACCGCGTCCAGCTGGCGCAACTGCGCCAGGTGCCGGGCGTGCCACGGCCGGAGATGGCGCAGCATCCGGACGGCGCGCGACGGGCGCAGCCGGCTGAACGCGCGGCGCCTCAGTGCGTTGCTCGACAACAGCAGGTGCTGCTGGGGCAGTCGGAGCGGCGGCGGCTTCAGCGGCCCGAGCAGCAGCTTCTTCCGCAGCGCGGCGCTTGGCTTCCTCAACCTCAGCGGCTTGGCGTACGGCTTCTTCCGCGGCGCGGCGCTTTTCTTCCTCGGCGCGGCGAACCGCATCCTCGGCATCGCGAACCTGTGCCATGGCGAGCGCGCGGCGGCGCGCATCCATTTCCTCAGGCGACAGATGGTTCAGGACCACCGGACGGGGGCGATCCTGCTGACGCGGAGGCTGAGAAGAAGGCTGCTGCGGACGCGACTGCTGGCCGCCCGTCGGCTGAATGCGCGGCTGTGGCGCCTGCGGCGCGCGCGGCTGGTGCACGCTCGGAGCTGCTTCGGCACGAACCGGAGCGCTGGAGCCTACGGGGGTGATCGGGCGCTCGTCCTCCGGACGCATCGGACGCCGCTTGCGGGTCTCGACAACGACCGCCTTGGTGCGGCCGCGGCCCATATCCTGGCGCACGGTGCCCTGGCTCATTCCCGACGGCTTCAGGGTCAAAGTCTTCTTGCCCGGTCCGTTCAGTGTCTTGTCGTCATTGCTATCGGTCATTCGTTCCCGTTCCTTCGGACAGGGAGCGATGACGTCATCAGACCCTGTCGTTCAAATACTGTCGATCAATGATGTAGCAGCCGGCCGATGCCGGTGACCGTATCATTGTTTTTGCCGGCCAGCGCCGCCCGGTGCCCGGGACTGACCGCCACTACGGTACTGTTCGAGCATCTTTGCGCGCTTCACTACACCCTCACCCGCCTGCCCTGCAAGCACTGCAGCATGGATAAAAGCGTTCTGGCCCATCACCCCTTCCATTTCGTCCTCCGAGAAGAGACGGAAGGAAGGTATTTCTTCCTCGGTTTCCATTCCGAGATGCCAAGCCTTGCGAGCCTGGTCTATCTTTCTCACGCCATCCTCGGCGGCATTCGTTGCGTGGAACACTGCGATCGCGGCTCCACTCCTGACTGCGGCATCCACTTTCGCGGAACCCGTAACGAACTGGCCCGCCTTGCGAGCCATGTTCATCATCTGCATCAACTGCTGTCCAAGCAGCGTCTCTACGGCTTGGCCAAGATCGGCCGCCGCCTTCACATCCGCTTTCAACGCGCGGGCGAAGAGCTTCTTCGCCACCGCCTTGTCGACCAACGAGCGATCGACCTTGACCCAGCAGCCGCGTCCCGGAAGCTGTCGCTTCAGGTCGGCGATGACAGTCCCATCCGGAGCGGCAACGAAGCGGATCAGCTCATCCGGCGATCCGCTTTCGCGCGTCACGATGCACATGCGACCATTCACGTCATATCCTGCAAGATCGTCGTCCTCAGGAGAAACGGTCGGCTCACGCGCGGACATTATACTTCCTGCTCGGCCTCGGGAGCTTCTTCAGCTTCCGCGTCCTTGGCGAGGTCTTCTTCGGTGATCCAGCCAGCCGCGAGGCGAGCCTGGACGACCATCTGCTCAGCCTCGACGCGCGAAACGTCGAACTTCGAGAACAGGCCTTCGAATTTCTTGGTCTCGCCGTTCTTGCGCTCGCTCCAGCCAACGAGATCGTCAGCGGCGCAGCCGGCGAAGTCCTCGAGCGTCTTGATGCTGTCTTCGCCGAGCGCGACCATCATCTGTGCGGTCATGCCGTCGATCTGGCGCAGTTCGTCGGAAACGCCGAGCGCCTTTCGCTTTTCGTCCATTTCGGCTTCCAGGCGCTCCAGATATTCGCGGGCACGCGTCTGGATTTCCTGTGCCGTGTCTTCGTCAAAACCGTCGATTGAGGCAATTTCGTCAAGGTCGACATAGGCAAGCTCTTCGACTGCCGCAAAACCTTCCGAGGCCAGAACCTGACCGACCATTTCGTCAACGTCGAGCGAATCCATGAACAGGTTGGTGCGCTCGTTGAATTCTTTCTGACGGCGTTCCGACTCTTCGGCTTCCGTCATGATGTCGATATCCCAGCCGGTCAGCTGCGATGCCAGGCGGACGTTCTGGCCGCGGCGGCCGATGGCCAGCGACAGCTGCTCGTCGGGAACCACGACTTCAATGCGCTCTGCATCCTCGTCGAGAACAACCTTGGCGACTTCAGCCGGCTGCAGGGCGTTGACGACGAAGGTCGCCGGGTCCTGCGACCACGGAATGATGTCGATCTTTTCGCCCTGAAGCTCGCCGACGACGGCCTGAACGCGAGAACCGCGCATACCGACGCAAGCGCCGACCGGATCGATCGAGCTGTCGTTCGAGATCACGGCGATCTTGGCGCGCGAACCCGGATCGCGGGCAACCGACTTCACCTGGATGATGCCGTCGTAGATTTCCGGCACTTCCATGGTGAAGAGCTTGACCATGAACTGCGGATGCGTGCGCGACAGGAAGATCTGCGGGCCGCGCTGTTCACGACGAACATCATATACGTATGCGCGGACGCGATCGCCATAGCGGACGTTTTCGCGCGGGATCATTTCGTCGCGACGGATGATGCCTTCGCCACGGCCGAGGTCGACGATGACGTTGCCGTATTCGACGCGCTTGACGGTGCCGTTGACGATTTCGCCGACGCGGTCCTTGAACTCGTCGAACTGGCGGTCACGCTCGGCTTCGCGAACCTTCTGGACGATGACCTGCTTGGCGGATTGGGCAGCGATACGGCCGAAATCCATCGGCGGCAGCGGATCGGCAATGAAATCGCCAAGCGCTGCGTCCGGGTTGCGGTCGCGGGCCAGCTCAAGCGGAATCTGGGTCGAATAGTCTTCAGCCTTGTCGACAACTTCGAGCAGACGCTGAAGACGGATTTCCCCGGTCTTCGGGTTGATGTCGGCGCGGATGTTGGACTCGGTGCCGTAGCGGGAGCGCGCTGCCTTCTGGATCGCGTCCGCCATTGCGGCAAGCACGATCTCGCGGTCGATGACCTTTTCGCGCGCCACTGCATCTGCGATCTGCAGAAGTTCGAGCCGGTTCGCACTGACTGCCATTGTCTTTTCTCTCCGTCTAGACGTCCCGGGTTCCCGTCCCTGGAGCCACAAGTTGATCGGTTATTCTTCGTCTTCCGCTTCGTTCTGGTTCGCGGCCTCTGCCTTCGCCAGCTTGTCGGCGCGCAGCGCATCACGGATCAGATCGTCGGTCAGAATGAGCTTCGCATCGCTGAGCGCAGTGAAAGGGATGACAACCTTCTGCTCTTCGCCATAGGCAACCTGGTCACGCTCGAGCGTGAAACCGTCCGCATCGCTCTCCACGATCTTGCCGCGGAAGCGCTTGCGGCTGCCGATCATGATCGACGTCTCGCACTTCAAAAGGTGTCCCTGCCAGCGGGTGAAATCCGATTTCCGCACCAACGGACGATCGATACCCGGCGAAGACACCTCGAGATGATACTCCCGATCGATCGGATCTTCCACATCCAGAACCGGAGAAATGGCCATCGAGACCGCCTCGCAGTCCTCCACAGTCATCGTTCCGTCGTTGCGCTCGGCCATGATCTGGAGGGTTGCGCCGTTCTGATTGAGCATCCGCACGCGGGTCAGGCGAAACCCGAGATCCACCAATACAGGCTCGATAATGTCGGCAAGACGCTGGTCGAGACCGGTTTCGGTGATCAGCCGCGGCTCAAGTTCATTGTCTGCTTTCGTCGGATCCGACAAGCGATGCGCTCCTAGCAATTTCATGCATTTTGGGTGATCGCGGTAATAAAAAAGAGCGGGTCCTTGCGGCCCACTCTTCATCAAAACGATCAAGATTTGAGAGCCATATAGGCCGGTTTTTCCGAAATTGCAAGCTCCGTCGCCAACGTTCCGGATGCGCCCCGGCGCTAGCCAGAGGCATCTTGCGCCATATATTGGTTTCGAGGGACCGGCATCGGGAGGGATCGTGCCTTACACTTCGTCGACACTGGCGCCGTTGCGGCACGAAACCTACCGGACGATCTGGTTTGCAAGCCTCGCCTCGAATTTCGGCGGATTGATCCAGGCGGTCGGCGCCGCCTGGATGATGACGACCATCACGGCATCGGAGAATATGGTCGCGCTGGTGCAGACATCGACGGCGTTGCCGATCATGCTTTTTTCGCTCGTGTCTGGCGCCCTTGCCGACAGCTTCGACCGGCGCCGGGTGATGCTGACGGCGCAATACTTCATGCTTGCCGTTTCGGCGCTACTTAGCATCTCGGCCTATTTCGGCTGGCTTTCGCCGTGGCTGCTCCTCTTCTTCACGTTTCTGATCGGATGCGGCACAGCGCTAAACAATCCGTCCTGGCAGGCCTCAGTCGGCGATATGGTCCCGCGTGCGGATCTGCCGGGCGCCGTCACGCTCAACAGCGTCGGCTTCAACATCACCCGCAGCGTCGGCCCGGCGATCGGTGGTGTCATCGTCGCTGCCGCCGGCGCCGCGGCGGCGTTTGCCGTTAACACACTGAGCTATTTCGCACTGATCTATGCCCTGATGCGCTGGAAACCGAGCTTGCCGACCTCCACCCTGCCGCGGGAGACGCTCGGCAGCGCGGTGTTTGCTGGCCTTCGTTATGTGTCGATGTCGCCCAACCTGCAGAAAGTGCTGCTGCGCGGTCTCATCTTCGGGATCAGTGCCAGCTCGATACTCGCTTTGCTGCCGATCGTGGCGATCAACCTCGTTGTCGGCGGCCCGTTGACCTATGGCCTCATGCTCGGCTCCTTTGGTATTGGCGCGATCGGCGGCGCGATGCTGAATGATTGGCTGCGCGAACGCTTTTCGAGCGAAACGATCGTGCGTATCTCCTTCGCCGGTTTTGCACTGAGCGCCGCGATCGCCGCCTTCAGCCCGATTGCCGCGCTGACCTGTGCTGGATTGGTGATATCGGGCGCTTGCTGGGTATTGGCGCTTTCGCTGTTTAATACGATCGTGCAGCTGTCGACGCCGCGCTGGGTCGTCGGTCGCGCGCTGTCGCTCTATCAGACGGTGACCTTTGGCGGCATTGCGGGCGGCAGCTGGATCTGGGGCGTGGCCGCCGACCGTTACGGTGTCTCCAACGCCCTGCTGATCTCCGCCGTTGTCATGCTCTTCGGCATCGTCGTCGGGCTGCGCTTCGCCATGCCGGCCTTTGCCTCACTCAACCTCGACCCGCTGAACCGCTTCACCGAACCGGCGCTCGGTCTCGATATTACGCCACGCAGCGGCCCGATCGTCGTCCAGATCGACTACGAAATCGCTGATGCGGATGTTCGCGAGTTTCTGGCACTGATGGGCGAGCGGCGGCGTATTCGCCTTCGCGATGGCGCCCGCAATTGGGCGCTGATGCGCGACCTCGAAAAGCCAGGCCGATGGACCGAGACCTACCACACGCCGACCTGGGTCGAATACATCAGACACAATCAACGCCGCACCCAGGCCGATGCGGAAAACATCGAACGGTTGCGCGATCTCCACCGCGGCAAGGACCTACCGCAGGTGCACCGGCTGATCGAGCGTCAGGCTATTCCTCCCAATGACGACGTCTTCTACAAGGCGCCGATCGACCTGCACCATTGAGGCAAGTCATGCGTTCCTTTCGCCCTGCCCGTTCTTCCGATCTGCCTGATATCATCGACCTGCTTGCCGACGACGATCTAGGAGCGACGCGCGAGATCGTCTCGGATCCGCCGGATGCCAGGTATGTCGCAGCATTCGCGGCGATCGAGGCCGATCCCAACCAGTTGCTGGCCGTCGCCGTCAATGAGCGCGATCGCGTCGTCGGCTGCCTGCAGCTGACCTTCATTCCCGGTCTGTCGCGGACTGGCATGTGGCGCGGACAGATCGAAAGCGTGCGCATCGCTAGGGACGCCCGAGGGTCGGGCCTTGGCTCCGATTTCATCGAATGGGCGGTGGCGCGCTGCGCCGAGCGCGGTTGCGGCCTGGTACAATTGACCTCCGACAAATCGCGGACGGAGTCGATCCGCTTCTACGAGAAGCTGGGGTTCGTCGCGAGCCACCAAGGCCTGAAGCGCGCCGTCCAGACTTACTTCAACCTGCCGATCATCGACGCCTCGGGATAACAGGTCGGCTTTATGCCGTTCTTTTCCTGCCACTGGCCAATGGACCGGCGCGTCTTGTAGCCCGGCAGCCCGTCGGAGCCGCCGACATCATATCCCTTTTTCTCCAAGGCCTTCTGCATGGCCGCCACGTCGGAACGCAGCATCTTGCCGACATCGCCCCACGGCCCCTGGAAGGCGCCCGAACCATAGGCGATCCGATCCGCGAGATTGCCGATATAGAGCGCATAAAGATCGGAGTTGTTGTATTCCTTGATCACGTAGAAGTTCGGCGTGACCACGAATTCCGGTCCGTCGCGGCCCGCCGGGACGAGCATCATGCCGGATGCCTTGCCTTCGTCGGAGGGGAAGGCTTTGCCCGATATGCGCGTGATGCCAAGCGAGGCCCAATGCGATACGGGCTTGGCGAGATCCGGCCCCTCCTGAGCACAGGAAACCTGATCGGGAATCGTGACTTCATAGCCCCAGCTACGACGGCGCTGCCAGCCCTTCTGGGCCAGGAAGTTGGCAATCGAGGCAAGTGTGTCGGGTACAGACGTCCAGATATTGGGATGGCCGTCACCATCGAAATCGACGGCATACTTGAGGTAGCTGGTGGGCATGAACTGCGGCTGACCGAGCGCACCGGCAGACGACCCCTTGAATTCAGCCGGCGTTGCGTCGCCGCGATCGATGATGTGCAGGGCAGCAAGAAGTTCGGTGCGGAACATTTCCTTGCGCGTCGACATGAAAGCCTTGGTCGCCAGCACTTCGATTGCCGAGTTCGGAATCTTGGCGGCACCGAACCCCGTTTCGCGCCCCCAGACGGCCAGCACGATCGAACCGGGAACGCCGTAGGTCCTTTCGATCTTTCTCAGCGCCGAGGCATATTGCGAGGCAAAGCCTCGGCCGGTGGCGGCCAGCCGCGCCAACCGGTCCTCATTGAAATAGGGACCTGGGGATGAAAATTCGGCCTGAGTCTGCTTCTGCTGCTTCGGCGGCGGGAAGCCGGGAGGCGCGAGATCAGTCAGGTCCCAATTGAGTTCGACGCCCGCAAAGGATGCGCGAAACGCCCGCTCCGAAATGCCGTTCTTCTGCGCTTCGGGCCAGAGGTCGGTCTGCACCCATTTCTCGAACTGCGCCTCGACATCGGGCTTGGACGCTGAAAGCGCCGGCCCGCATGACAGCGTCAGCAGCGCTGCCGTCGCGATCAAAAGGCGGCCGAAAATGCGCTTGCTCATGCTTCCCCCTAGATTGCCGTGCGTGCCCTGAGCGCCGCCTGCAGCGTTCCTTCGTCGAGATAGTCGAGTTCGCCGCCGACCGGGACACCGTGGGCAAGGCGCGTAATCTTGACGTCCAGCCCGGTCAGCTGGTCGGTTATATAGTGTGCTGTCGTTTGCCCCTCGACAGTCGCATTGACCGCGATGATCAGCTCACGAATGCCGCCGGCAGTGACGCGCTCGATCAGGCCGCGAATGTTGAGGTCGTCGGGTCCAACCCCATCCAAGGGAGACAAGGTACCACCGAGGACATGATAGGCGGCGTTCAGCGCGCCGGCACGCTCCAGCGCCCAGAGGTCGGAAACATCTTCGACAACGATGATGACAGACTGGTCGCGGCGGTCGTCCGTGCAGACAGTGCAGGGATCCACCGTATCGACGTTGCCGCAACGCGAGCAGATCTTGACCTTGTCATAGGCCTCGCCCATCGCATTCGACAAAGGGCCGAGCAGCTGGTCCTTTTTCTTGATGAGATGCAGCGCAGCGCGGCGCGCGGAGCGCGGGCCGAGGCCCGGCACCTTCGCCAGCAGCTGGATCAGTTTTTCGATTTCGGGACCAGTGACTCGCTTTGCCATGAGCGGTTATTAGCCCATATGGTGCCAAAACGGAAACATGTTGGGAGTGCGGAGCGAATGAAAATCCTCGCCGTCTGCATCGGCAGTGCCGAGCGCCTGCCCGGCAAGAGCTACAAGACGGGCATCTACAAGCATCCGATCGGCGGCAATGTGCTTGTCGATGCCGAGGGGCTCGTCGGCGATGCAATCTGCAACCGGAAGCACCATGGCGGCGTCGACCAGGCCATCTATCTCGAGGGGTCGCTGACGCTCGAGTGGTGGTCGAAGGAACTGGGACGAATCGTCGAGCCGGGCACGTTCGGAGAGAACATGGTGATCGGCGGTCTCGATAACCGCATCGTCTCAGTCGGTGATCGATTCATAGCCGGCGATCTTGTTCTCGAGGTCACCAGCGCTCGTATCCCTTGCGCGACCTTTGCCGCCCGGATGGGCGACCCGCACTTCGCCAAGCGCTACACCAAAGCGGCGCGACCGGGCGTCTATTGCCGCGTTCTGAAAAATGGAGCGATCGCGGCCGGAATGCCAGTCGACCATCTCCCCTACGGCGGCGAAAAGGTCACGATGCCCGAGATGATCGCGACATTCGGCAAGACGCTCGCGACGCAAGACCGCAACCGCTATCTCTCGGCTCCGATCCATTACAAGCTCCGCAACATCCTGGAAGCGCAGGCAGAGGTCTAGCGCAAGCGCGCCTCAAGGGCTGCCAGAGCGGCCCTTCCCTGCGGCCACTCGCCAAGCCCGCTCGTCCCGTTGATGTGACCGCGGGCACCGATGTCCATGAATTCGCTGCCCCATCCATTGGCCGTGGTGCGCGCATGGTTGAGCGAGCCGAAAGGGTCGTCGCTGCTAGCTATGACAAGGGATGCGAACGGGAGCGCACTTGCCGGTGGACTGGCAAAGCCGGCAGCCTCTGACGGAAAAGCCGGCGAAGACGGATCCGGGGGAGCGACCAGCAGAGCGCCACGGGCGCGATGCTTGCTCCGCCGAACCCAATGGGCAACGAGCAGACAGGAGAGGCTATGAGCGACGAGAACCGGTTCGGCCTTTGACTGTGCGACGGCACGGTCCAGCGCTGCAATCCAATCCTCAAGGTCTGGCTGATCCCAATTCGAGGGCGAAAAGCGCCGTAAGCGAGAATCGCTCGCCTCCCATCGGGATTGCCAGTGTGCTTCGCCAGACCCGCCGATGCCGGGCAAGGTAATGATATCTCGCATCGATTCCTTCCTGTTGCTCGACGCGTAAGCTGCATGAGATAGTCGGCAACGGACATAGGAAATCATCGGACAAAATATCCTCCAGCCGATGAATTGAAGGCGAACAATAATGACTGGCTTCGTGAACCGGCAACTTGACCCCACCGACATGCTGATTGTCGAGATCATGCAGGCGGACGGACGCATCTCCGTTTCCGAACTCGGCCGAAAGGTCGGCCTGTCACAACCGGCCGCCTCCGAGCGGCTGAAACGCCTGGAAGAGCGAGGCATCATCGAGGGTTACGGTGCCCGCATCAACATGGCGGCACTCGGGCTGGGCATGATGGCCATAATCCGGCTGCGCACCACCCACGAACATATTCGTGCCTGCCTCAAGCAATTTTCTGAAATGCCGCAGATTATCGAGGTTCTGAGGCTGACCGGAGAGGACTGCTTCGTGTTGAAAGTCCTGGTTCCCTCACCGTCCGAGCTTGAAATCATCGTCGACAGCATAGCGCGCTATGGTGCGGTAACAACATCCCTCGTGTTGCGCAGCCAGCCTATGAAGGCGATCGGTCGCGAACTGATGAAACTGCCCCGCAACTACCCCTGAGACGGATTTCGACCACTACCACTTGCTGACGAGGACAACACTCCTAGATTTTCACGCACGGGGTGCAAATCGAAGGAGGCTCGCATGTCCATCGCAAGACTTATCGCGGCGGCAGTCATTGCCGCAACAGCCACTGCCTTCCTATCAGCAACGCCGGCGGCAGCCCGCGTCAAAGTTGGCTCGCTGGGCTGTGATATTTCTCCGGGATTCGGTGTCATCATCGGCTCCAAGCGGACGCTCAACTGCATATTCACACCGTCCTCCCCTGATCGACCGAGCGAACACTATACCGGCACGATCACCAAGTTTGGCATTGATATCGGGACTCTCGCCGGCGGCGGATTGATTTGGCTCGTCTACGCACCGACCAACCGGCTCGACGGTGCCCTGCAGGGCAGCTACTCCGGCCTCGCAGCCAATGCGACGGTCGGGCTCGGTGTTGGGGCCAATGTCCTGATCGGGGGATTCGAGGGCTCGATTGCTCTACAACCGGTCTCGGCTGAGGGCACGTCCGGTCTCAATATCGCAGCGGGCGTTGCGAATATGATCCTGACCTGGGTGCCACCGGCACCTCCGCCACGAGCCCCCAAGCGGCATATCTCGCAGAGGTAGCCTAGCGCATCGCGATTGCGACAGCAGCGCCGGCCATCGTACCGGCGCTGGCACGATTGGCCATGCGCACCGCGCGGCGGCTCTTCAGGAAGCTTCTTGCCTTGGCGGCTGCCAGCGCCCAGCTGATATCGATCACGATCAGCACCAGAAACATCATCGCAACGAGTTCGGCCCAACCGACGACGGTCACGGCGTGGATGTCGATGATCGACGGCAGTAGCGCCATATAGAACATCATGATCTTCGGGTTGCCGAGCGTTACCGTCATACCAGCCAGAAAGAGCTTCAGCGGCGACTGCGCATCCGGCAGCGCCTCGCCTTCACTATCAGGCGACGCAAACCACATCTTCCAGGCGAGGTAGAACAGATAGCAAACGCCAAGCCACTTGATGGCAACGAAGGCGTAGTGGAAGGTTTCGGCAATCGCCGCGAGGCCTGCGACGGCGCAAGTCAGCCAGATTGCTTCGCCGAGCCACATGGCCGCCAGGAACGGCAGAACGTCACGCGCACCCTTGGAAATCACGCGGGCGACGAGTGCGGCGACGCTTGGCCCCGGGGAACCGGCCGCCACGAACAATGCGCAGGCAAAGACAAATAGACTGGTCAAGGTCATCGGCAATCCTCCCTACTGCGTGACGGAAGCGATGCCGACGCAGCCGACACCTCTCTCTTGATCTCTGCCGGAGATCAGAACGGCATCTTGAAACCGGGAGGAATCGGCAGGCCGGCGGTCAGCGCCTTGGTCTTTTCAGCGGCGGCGGCTTCAGCCTTGTCCTTGGCATCCTTGTGAGCGGCAACGATCAGGTCTTCGAGAATCTCGACGTCGTCTTCCTTGAACAGTGACGAGTCGATCTTCAGGCTCTGCATCTCGCCCTTGCCGTTGAGAATGACGGTAACGAGACCGCCACCCGATTTGCCCTCCGCATGGAGTTCGGCGATCTCCGCCTGCATCTTCTCCATCTTGGCCTGCATTTCCTTGACTTTGCCCATCATGCCCATGATGTCGCGCATCGTCTCGCTCCTTCTCGATACTTTAGAAAATTATGTCGTCGCCCGGCAGGATGTCGCCCTCGTCGGATTCGGCAGTGGCGGGCGCCTTGGCCTCCTCTTCCTCATCGGGCTCTGGCGCCCGCACGCGAACATCGATGATCTTGGCGCCTGGAAACTGTGCGAGGATCGCCGCCACATCCGGATCCTGACGCGCGTCGCTGACCTGTTGCGCCTTGGCGTTGGCTTCGGCCTCGACGATGGTCGGCTGGCCCTGCTCGCGACTGAGGCTGACAATCCAATGGATGCCAGTCCACTCCTTGAGCTTGACCGCCAGTTCGTTGAGCAGCGTAGCGGGGGCGCCTTCCGTCAGATTGACGTCGAGGCGACCGGGTTCGATGCGAACGGGGCGCACGAAGTTGCGCACCAGTGCCTTGATCTTGGCATCGCGCTTTTCGCCGGCCAGATTGGCGATATCAGCAATGGAATTGACTGGCACCGATGGCTTTGGCGCTTCAATTGGCTTCGTCTCAACGCGACCGACCGGCATGCTCCGCGGATCGGGATTAGGCACCGCGCGCAGCATCGCGGTCGGGCCGGCGGGCTGTGGACGGGGGATCGACTCCGTCGATCGTGCCGCCAGATTCCCCTGATAGTTCACCGTTGCGCCGCCACCGCCGTTGCCTGACGAGGCTGTTGGACGGCCGCCACCGTTCGTCTCAGAAAACTCTGCGAGACGGCGGGCGGCATCTTCGGGCGCCGGCAGATGCGCGGCATGCGCCAGTCGGATCAGCACCATCTCGGCGGCACCGGCCGGGCGCGAGGAACCCTCGGCTTCCGGAATGCCCTTCAACAGCATCTGCCAGATGCGCGACAGCGTCGTCACCGCCACGCCTTGCGCGAATTCAGCAGCCTTCGTGCGTTCGATTTCGCTGAGCGATGGGTCGTTCGCGGCATCAGGCACATATTTAAGCCGCGTGACGAGATGCGTGAAATCAGCAAGATCGGTCAGCACTGCAACAGGATTGGCGCCGGCTTCGTACTGGCTTTCGAATTCGCCGAGCGCCGCAGCGACATCGCCTTTGACGATGTGATGAAAGAGATCAACGATGCGGGCACGGTCGGCGAGGCCAAGCATGCCGCGCACGGCTTCGGTCAAAACGGCACCGCTACCATGGGCGATCGCCTGATCAAGCAGCGAAAGACCATCACGCGCCGAGCCTTCGGCCGCACGGGCGATCATCGCCAGCGCATCGGGCTCGGCCTCGATGCCTTCCTTTGACGCGATCGTAGAGAAGAGGCCAACGAGATCAGAGGCGCTGATGCGGCGCAGGTCGAAGCGCTGGCAGCGCGACAGGACCGTGATCGGGACCTTGCGGATTTCGGTGGTAGCGAAGATGAACTTCACATGCTCCGGCGGCTCTTCGAGCGTCTTCAGCAGGCCGTTGAAGGCCTGCGTCGAGAGCATATGCACTTCGTCGATGATGTAGACCTTGTAGCGCGCCGAAACCGGACGGTAGCGCACCTGCTCGATGATCTCTCTGATATCGTCGATACCGGTGTGAGAGGCGGCATCCATCTCGATGACGTCGACATGCCGGCCTTCCATGATCGCCTGGCAATGCTCGCCAGGAACCCGCAGGTCGATCGTCGGCTTGTCGATATCGGCCGTCTTGTAGTTCAGCGCACGAGCGAGGATGCGGGCCGTCGTCGTCTTGCCGACCCCGCGAACGCCGGTCAGCATGTAGGCCTGCGCAATACGGCCGGTCTCGAAGGCGTTGGTCAGGGTCTGGACCATCGGCTCCTGGCCGACCATCAGATCCGTGAAATCCTTGGGGCGGTATTTGCGTGCCAGCACCCGGTATCCGGTGCCCGTCGAGGCGGCATCTTTTGACTGTCGCTCGGTGTCGCTCATCGCCCTGCTTATCACCCGGACTGCCCGAGCAAGAATGGAGAGAAAGGTGGGAGGCTGGCACGATGACCCGTGCCGGGCTCGTTAGGGCTGCTTCCTTCCGGACCTGACCCGGTTGGCGAGTGGCTCGTCCACCACCAACCTCCCGGATGCACATATCGGCAATATCGCCATCAAAAGCAAGCCAAGCACAAAAAAAACTGCTAGCCTCAGGAAAACATGGAGGAATGCCTGTTGGACGAATTCAAGCTCGACCGTCGGTTGGAAAGCGATAGCGACAGAGTCATGCAGACCGGACTCTGCGATCTCAGGCTGTCGAAGGACGCCCGCTGGCCGTGGCTGATTCTCGTGCCACGCAGGATGGATATAAGCGAAGTCTTCGAACTCACACCCCTCGATCAGGTGATGCTGACATTCGAGACGGAGATGGTCGCCTCCACACTGAAGAAGATCACCGGCGCCACAAAAATCAATATTGGGGCCCTTGGCAATATCGTCCGTCAGCTTCATGTTCATGTCATTGCCCGCTTCGAAGGCGATGCCAATTGGCCAAATCCGGTTTGGGGTTTTGGCAAGGCTGAGCCTTATGCGGCCGACAAGAGAGATGACCTTATAGAGAAGTTGCGGGAAGCCCTTTCATCATGAGCCGTTCGCTTTTCGATTCGGATGTTCCGCATCCGGAACCCAGCAGTCTGACTGCCTTCGCCGCCAATGACCTGATCCGCGATTCCGAACATCGCGACGAGACCTCGGTCGACAAGGCATTGGCGAAGGAAGGAACCCATATCTTCGCCTTCGCTGGCGACAGGCTGGTCCTCAAGCATGATGGGCAAGTGCTCGATCCGTTGTTTGCGCGCTACGAACTGAAAGACCTACAGCCGAACTGGGACGAAACAGTGCTGCTCGGCTACCGCAAAACCGGGGAACCGCGTCTCGCCGTGCCGGTGGGTGTTCCGGAAGAAGAACTCGCCAGCCATTACAAGCCCTCGGATGGCCGTTCACTGTTCCGCGAAATGCTGATCGACGAGGTCCTGCTCGGTGAGTTCGCCCAAGGAGCAAGCCTCATCCGCTGGAACCGGGACAATAAGTTCTGCGGCCGCTGCGGCTCGACCATGGAGATCCATATCGGCGGCTACAAGCGCGTCTGCTCCGCCTGCGGACACGAAATCTTCCCGCGCACCGATCCCGTCGTCATCATGCTGACCATTGATGAGGAGCGCGATCTCTGCCTCCTCGGCCGAAGCCCGCACTTTGCGCCGGGCATGTATTCCTGTCTCGCCGGTTTCGTGGAGCCGGGCGAGACGATCGAGAACGCCGTGCGGCGCGAGACACTGGAAGAATCCGGAATTCATACGGGACGGATTCGCTACCACGCCTCGCAGCCCTGGCCGATGCCGCATACACTGATGATCGGCTGTTATGCCGAAGCCAAGTCCAAGGAGGTCAAGTTCGACAGCCAGGAATTGGAAGACTGCCGCTGGTTCACGCGCGAGGAAACGCTTGAGATGCTCGAGCGCCCCAGCGCAACGGGCAAGGCACCGCCGCCCAAGGGCGCGATCGCCCACCGGCTGATGCGCGACTGGGTGGAGTGGAAAAGGCAATAAGGCCTGACAGAACGAGGCCCATGACATGGCGCGCTCCGAACGCCTTTTGGCGCTGCTGCAAACCCTGCGACGCTATCGCCGGCCGGTCAGCGGTGCCGTGCTCGCAACGGAAACCGGCGTCAGCATCCGCACACTTTACCGGGACATTTCGAGCCTGCAGGCGCAAGGCGCCTTGATCGAAGGAGAGCCGGGCCTCGGCTATGTACTGAAGCCGGGCTTCATGCTGCCCCCAATGATGTTCTCGCAGGACGAAATCGAGGCGCTCGTCCTCGGCTCGCGATGGGTCGCGCGTGCCGCGGATTCGCGACTTGCCGCTGCCGGGGCCGATGCGCTGGCCAAGATCGCGGATGTGCTACCGCAAGAGATGCGCGCCGAAATCGAGACATCGACGCTGCTCGTCCACCTAAAGCCGCCCGTCGCCGACAAGGCGGACCTCGGTGCCATTCGCAAGGCAATCCGCAGCGAACGGATTCTCAAGCTGACCTATTCCGATGAGAGCGGTACCGTCTCCGTACGCAATATCTGGCCTTTCGCGCTGAGTTATTTCGAACAAGTGCGTGTTGTTGTCGCCTGGTGCGAATTGCGTCAGGATTACCGTCACTTTCGCACCGACCGAATCGTCGAGATGATTCCGCAGGACGGGCGTTATCCGCGCAGACGCGCGGTCCTTCTCAAGGAATGGCGAGACCAACAGGATGTTGCGCACTGAGCGCGACACTACTGCCATAAACTGACAGTGGTCAGCGCTATTATCGGTACCAATCCAACAGGAGGACCGATGATGACGAGCTTGAACCTTACCAGATCGACGCGTGGCAATCCTCCGATCGAGGACACCTCTGACCATGCAGGATATCCGCAATCCATGCTGCTTCGGATGATGCTGAAGGCGTCGCGCCAGATGGCACGGAGCAAGTATCCGCGCCTCGATCCGGAGGCGCTATCGGAGACGATGAAACGCGATCTCGGCTTCGTGGATTGGGGCCGGGCCTGCCACGAAGGATAGACCGCGACTACGCAACTCCCAAGACGCGTTACCGACCGCCGCCGCTGCCATGGGTGCAGCGGCGTTTCTTCGCCTGCCACCCTGTCACAACGAGGACGACCCGATGAACAGCCCAAACCTCATCATTCTCTACGTCAAGGATCCGGCCGCGAGCGCCGGCTTCTACCGGTCACTGCTCGGCCGCGAGCCGGTGGCCGAAGCGCCGAACTTTGTCGCTTTCGCGCTCGACGGCGGTTTCACGCTCGGCCTCTGGCGGCTGAGCAACGTTACGCCGCAGCCGTCCGCCACCGGCAGCCGCGCCGAGATCGCCTTCATGGTTCCCGGGGAGAACGGCGTGTCGACGCTTTACGAGGACTGGCGCAAACGCCAGCTACCAATCGCGCAAGACCTCACAGACATGGATTTCGGTCCGACCTTCGTCGTGCTCGACCCGGACGGCCATCGCCTGCGTGTGTGTGAGCCGGACAAGTAAGCTAAAACAGAAAGGGCGCCCGGAGGCGCCCTTTTCATTTCTGTAACTGGCCCCGCATCGGGTGACCCTTGTAGACGCCGAGAATGCGCACCTTCTCGGAGAAGAAGCGCAGCTCCTCGAGCGCACGCCGGACGTTCGGATCGTTCGGATGGCCTTCAATGTCGGCATAGAACTGCGTTGCGACAAACTTGCCACCGAGCTGATAGCTCTCCAGTTTTGTCATGTTGATGGTGTTCGTCGCAAAACCGCCGAGCGCCTTGTAGAGCGCGGCAGGGATGTTTCGGACGTTGAAGACAAAGGTCGTGACGACCTTCTCTTCAGCGGAGTTCCGATGCGCCCATTCCTCGTCGCGAGCGAGGACGACGAAGCGGGTGACGTTGTCCTCAGTATCTTCGACGTTCTCTGCAACGATCTCGAGACCGTAGAGATCCGCAGCAAGACGCGGGGCAAGCGCGGCCATCGAGCGATCTCCGGTCTCTTTGACAAGCTTTGCCGCGCCGGCCGTGTCGCCAGCGATCACCGGCTTCCAGCCGTGCGAGCGAACGATCTTGCGGCACTGGCCGAGCGCATGGATGTGGCTGTGAACGGTGCGGATTTCATCCTTGGTGACGCCAGGAAGGACCATCAGCTGGAATCGGATCGGCATGAAATACTCGCCGATGATATGCAGACGGGACTCCGGCAACAGGTGATGAATGTCGGCGACGCGACCGGCGATTGTGTTTTCGATCGGGATCATCCCGATGTCGGCATCGCCGTTCTCGACCGCCACAAAGGCATCCTCGAACGTCTGGCACGGCAGCGGTTCCATGGTCGGAAACATGTCGCGGCACGCCATGTCGGAATTCGCGCCGAACTCGCCCTGAAAGGCGATCCTGTTGGTCTTGATATTCATGGGAAATCCGTCACTTCGTTCTAGCGGAGAGAATGCGCCGCGCCTTTTCAAGGTCGGCGGGAGTATCGACACCAAGCGGAATCGTGTCAACGATCTCGACATCGATGCGCATGCCAGCTTCGAGCGCGCGTAGCTGTTCGAGCGACTCGCGCTTCTCCAGCACGGACGGTCCGAGCGCAACGAAACGCTCCAGGGCCGAGCGGCGGTAAGCATAAAGGCCGATATGATGATAGAGCGGGCCGTTGCCGTAGGGCGCCGTGACGCGCGTAAAGTAGAGGGCTTTCAGGCGGCTGTCGGAGAGCGGCGAACCGACGACCTTGACGATATGAGGCGCTGTCTTATCGGCCTCGTCCTCGATCTCGATCGTCAGTGTCCCGATATCGACGCTCGGGTCTTCCAGCGGGCGCAGCGCGGCACGAATGGTTTCCGGCTCGATCGTCGGCAAGTCACCCTGCACGTTGACGATGAGCTTGGCGCGCCCCTCCGGGTCCACCTTCGCCAGGGCTTCGTAGATACGATCCGAACCGGATTGATGATCCTTGCTCGTCATAATGACTTCGAAGCCCGCCTCGGCAACGACATTGTAGACCTGCTGGTCATCGACCGCGACGACGACGCGGCCAATCGCAGCCTCCTTGGCACGCAAGGCCACCTGAACAATCATCGGCAGGCCGCAGATATCGGCGAGCGGCTTACCCGGAAGACGGGTCGATGCCATGCGAGCCGGGATCAACACGAGCA
Organism: Rhizobium sp. R711; assembly: GCF_002211365.1. Classification (GTDB taxonomy): domain Bacteria; phylum Pseudomonadota; class Alphaproteobacteria; order Rhizobiales; family Rhizobiaceae; genus Rhizobium. Next base: position 74,992 of record NZ_LOKZ01000008.1, read on the forward strand.
CGTCATCTAAATTTGGACTGGTCATTGTTCGGGCCTTCTAATCCGGGCGGAAAGGTGTCAAAAAGTCTCACGCAACAGCCCATTTAGACTGTTGCAACGAATAGCCAAAAGACATAGGTTCCGCGCGATTTCAAGATGGTCCGGTTTTATGTCTGCCGGCTGCAAGGGGAGCATTGCAGATGAATTCATACGTGAATACGGCGGTGGGGGCACTGCTCGGGACGGTTTTCGTTCTGATGTCCGTCTCCATCGCGTCGGAGGGGATCTTTCATTCGGAGAAGCCGGAAAAGGAAGGTTTTGCGATCGTAGCCGAAGAGGCGGCAGCCTCCGGTGGCGGCGAGGCTGCACCTGCTGCAGCCGTTCCGATCGCGCAGCTGCTCGCAAAGGCAGACGCCAAGGCCGGCGAAGCTATCTTCAAGAAGTGTCAGGCCTGTCATGACGCGACCAAGGGGGGGCCGAACAAAGTTGGCCCGAACCTCTATGGTCTCGTTGATCGTCCAATCGGCACGCACGAGGGCTTTGCCTATTCGTCTGCTATGAAGGACTTCTCCAAGGGCGGCAGCGAGAAGTGGACCTTCGATCATCTGAGCCACTTCCTGACAGCGCCGAAAAAGTATGTTGCCGGCACGGCGATGGGCTTTGCGGGTCTCCCGAAAGACACGGATCGCGCCAACGTTATCCTCTACCTTCACACCCTGGCCGATTCGCCGGTTCCGCTTCCGGATCCGAACGCACCGGATAGCGCGACACAGTAATCGCTACGCTGCTCTTGCGGACAAGCCCGGCCCTACGCCGGGCTTTTCTTTTGTCCTATGCGCCGAGCAGAAAAGCCCAGAACGTCACCGAGATGGCGCCGAGCGCGGTGGTCAGCGTGATTGTCGAGGCTGCCAGACTATGGCCGACACCGAAGCGATTGGCGATCAGCCAGGCGTTGACGCCCGTCGGAACGGACGAGATCAGCACGAGAGCGGCCGTCCAATCGCCGGCCAGGCCCACCAGGCGGCTTGCCGTCCAGACGCAGGCCGGCAACAGCAACAGCTTGAAGGCGGAGGTGACGCTGGCAATGCCCGCGTTGCCCGATATCCCGTATTTTTCGAGCGCCATGCCGAGCGAGATCAGCGCAACCGGCCCAGCCACGCCAGCGATCTGATTGACGATGGATTCGACTGGCCCCGGCATGGTGAGACCGAGAAGATGCATGGTAGCGCCCCCGGCCAAGCCGATCACCAGAGGGTTCTTGAGGAGATTATGGGCGATCTGGCGCACCACTTTGGCGATGCTGCGCTCCGTCTTGCCGGCGATCTTGTGTTCGGCGCGCTCCATCATAATGGTCCCGATGATCATCATCACAGGAAGATGGACCGCGATCAGAATGGAGAGCGGCACGAGCCCCTTGTCGCCGACCGTGCGCTGGACGAGCGGCAAGCCGATGAAGATTGTGTTGGCGAAGGCTGACGACACTCCGGCCAGCACGCCGATGCGGTCATCGCGCCCGAAGAAGCGCGTCGCGGCGATATGGGCGGCGACCCATGTCACCGCAACGCCGGAGAAGTAGGCGATCCAGAGACGGAACGGCGAGGCACCATGAAAATCAGCTTCGGCGATCGTGCGGAACAGTAACAACGGTACGGCGATCTTGAAGACGAACTCGCTCAGCGCATCCCCGATCTCCGCCTTCATCAGCCGCAGTTTCACGGTCAGCCAACCGATCAGGATCATGATGAAAATGGGAAGGACGTCGAAGATGATGGCTGACATTCAATGCGGCTGCCTTGCGAGAGATGATTATGCGTAGCAGCAAATCGGACGAGATGACAAACACGCCGGGCATAAAAACAAAAAAAGCGGGCCTCGCCCGCTTTTCCGCATCCGGTCTGGCCGGATAGCCGGTTCGCGAGCCGCCAGTTCATCCGTGGTCAGCGTCGCTCCGGTATCGTCGAAGGGCATCATCCCCTTCGCCATTGGCTGCAGCCCGCAAGCCGCTCATGCCAATCTCAATGAGCATCCCTATAAGGGTTGAAAATGACGCGGGGATGACGTCAGGGCGGCATTTTTGCGAAGCGCTGTCAGCCCGCCGCAATCTCCTGTTATCAACGGCTCTTGTGCCGGCCGACAAAATCGTGCGATGTCGCATCTTGGCTGGGGAGACCAACATGGGGGTAAATTTTGCCAACAGGTAAAGTCAAGTGGTTCAACCAGGACAAGGGCTTTGGGTTCATCACGCCGGATGACGGAAGCACCGATGTCTTCCTGCACATCACGGCCGCCCAACGCGGCGGGATCGACACCGTGAAAGAGGGAATGGGCATAGCGTTCGAAGTGGCGCAGGACCGTCGGACCGGCAGAACCTCTGCCGACAATATCCGGCAACTTTGAAATGATCAGTGCGGCCGAAAGGCCGCACTGGCTTTGACGCGCGGAGACAATATGAAGCGTAGCTTGACTGTCTGCTTCTTCATGCTTGTGGTGACCGGACCGTCATTTGCCGACGACGCGAGCTCGAAGCTTGCGTTCTTCTACGACAGCTGCGTGTCCTCCGGTCCAGATTTCGAACGTACATCAGAGCGCGCGAAAACAGACGAATGGCCTTCCATGGCACAGGATCTGGCGCTGACCTTCACACCGATGGAAAACCCCGAAGCGCTGGAAGGGTGGATCGTCAGCGGCGGTGAAAGCGACAGTTTTCAGGCGCTAGTGGTCTCGCGAGCGGACGTTGGGGGCAAAACCATCGAAGGTTGCACGGTGGCATTGGGCGACGTCGATGCAACTGTCTTCGAGAAGGCCTTAGTCGAGAAAGTGAACGCTGTCTCGGCAGGTGAAGAGCAAGGGCAGGATCGCGTCTACAAGCGATATACGGCCAGCATCAACGGGCGCGACGAAGCAATTACCCTGACGCTTCCACTCTATGCCAAGGGCTCCGATCAGATTATCGCAAGCGCCGTGGCAGAGCAGCAAATCGAGCACTAGATCGCCCACCACGGGCAATGCAGCCTTTCAATTCATATGAGATTTTAATTCCAGGCGCCGGGCGTCCGAATGGAATGACTATGGCTTTGTCTCCATCCTTGTGACGAGACGTGACCGTTGGCCACCTGTCGACGGCATCTTCACTTTCGCCAACCGGCGGGAGCCCTACATACGTCGCCAAAGGAAGCCATTTGTCACGGAGATCAAGAAATTTTCCCAGGTCGCCATCAAAAAGCGCCGCTCCTTTGAAGAAGGCCAGCCCCGACGATGAGAAGTGCGTCCGCGGTGAGTTTACGCCGTGCGCACAACCAAACGAAAGGCCACTAGGATGGTGAGCAGGAGCGTCCCTCATGAGTATTTTTTCCTGAATGGCTCGCGGTCTGATGGACCGGTCATCGGCCATATCGATGGCAGACCCATCCCTGCTCGCGTGATCGACACCAGAGGCAGCCGCTATCGCTTCGTGGGAGTTGCTCGCCGCGACCGACGCGGCAGGCTCGATGTGTCCGCCTTGCGCAAGAACGAGTGGCTTGTGGTTCCCGACCTCATCTATGCGGCCGTTGCTTGAGACACAGCCTCATTGAAACGTCGCTGTCACGCCGTCGGACTGCTCGTGGCATTTCATTCGTCACAGCCGCGTTTTTGCGATCGATTGAAAGCTCTAACGGCATTTCCGCTTCCCATGCGGCGAAAATTCGCTAAGACCGGTCACCGGCTATCACCTAAACCGGGACCTTCCCTTTCATGACCAAATTCGATGTTCTGACTGTCGGCAACGCCATCGTCGATATCATCGCGCGTTGCGACGACCAGTTCCTCATTGACAACGAGATCACAAAGGCGGCGATGAACCTCATCGATGCCGAGCGCGCCGAGCTTCTCTATGCGCGCATGGGACCGGCGGTAGAGGCCTCCGGCGGTAGCGCCGGCAACACGGCGGCAGGTGTCGCGAGCTTCGGCGGCAAGGCTGCCTATTTCGGCAAAGTCGCGGAAGACCAGCTCGGCGAGATCTTCGCCCACGATATCCGTGCACAAGGCGTTCACTATCAGACGCAGCCGAAGGGGACATTCCCGCCGACCGCTCGCTCAATGATCTTCGTCACCGACGACGGCGAACGCTCGATGAACACCTATCTCGGCGCCTGTGTCGAGCTCGGACCCGAAGACGTCGAGGTCGACGTGGTCGCCCAGTCCAAGGTCACCTACTTCGAGGGTTATCTCTGGGATCCGCCGCGCGCCAAGGAAGCGATCCGCGAATGCGCCCGTGTCGCCCACGAGAACGGCCGCGAAATGTCGATGACGCTTTCCGACAGCTTCTGCGTTGACCGCTATCGCGGCGAATTCCTCGACCTGATGCGCTCCGGCACTGTCGACATCGTCTTTGCCAATCGTCAGGAAGCGCTGGCACTCTACGAAACCGACGACTTCGAAGGGGCGCTGAACAGCATCGCCAAGGACTGCAAGATCGCCGCCGTGACGATGAGCGAGAACGGCGCCGTGATCCTGAAGGGCAACGAGCGCTTCTACGTGGACGCGATCAAGATCAAGCAACTGGTCGATACCACAGGTGCGGGCGATCTGTTCGCCGCGGGCTTCCTCTACGGCTACACGCAAGGTCGGACGCTGGAAGATTGCGGCAAGCTCGGCTGCCTTGCCGCCGGTATCGTGATCCAGCAGATCGGCCCGCGTCCGATGAAGTCGCTTGCCGAAGCCGGCAAGCAGGCGAACCTTACTTAAAGGCTTCGCCTGGATATGCGCCCCAGATTTCCGACTGCGCCACCCAGCCTTCGGCGCCGTCGCTCTTGGCGAAGCACCAATCGCCATTGCATTCGCCGATGTTCATCATAACGCCGGGCTCCAGCTTGGCGACGATGCTTGCCGACGGCAGAGCGTCCCGACGCATGTTGACGTAGACGGACTTGCCCTTGCCCTTCATCCACGGGGCCGCGATCGCCGCACGCGAGCCCGACAGCAGCGATTGGTTGACCCAACCCTCGGTGCCGTCGGCATCGCGGATCTGACGCCAGTTATCGTATTCCTGAATAATCTCGACCGGCAGGCCGGCCTTCAGATACATCCATGAGGCCGCATAGTCGGTGCCGGGGCCGATGCGCAGGTTGACGCGCTTTGACTTGAGCGTGACGAAGCGCGGCAGCGGCAGACCGCTCGGTCCCTTTGCAGCCTGTGCGGCAGCCATTTCAGCCGTTCCCGCCGAAAGCACGAAACCGATCGCAAGGGCGAGGCAAGATTTCAGGACTTTGCTATGCATGGGACTTCCGTTTGCTCAGAGGAGGGCAGGACTGCTGCCTGATTCCGGGAATTCGACATTCCTGCGCACGCTGAGCGAGTTTTGTTTGTCTTCGCGCGCGGGTCTGGTAGAAAATGCCCGGAACGGGAAAATTATCCCGCGTCTTGGTTAAGGACCTCTTTACAAGTTAGCGCCGGCGCACATGACGACGAAGAAAAAACCGAAGGTCTACATCACGCGGAAGCTGCCCGACGCAGTCGAGACGCGCATTCGCGAACTCTTCGACGCGGAACTCAATATCGACGATGCGCCACGCTCCAAGTCCGAGCTGATTGCTGCGGTCAAAAGCGCCGACGTGCTGGTACCGACCGTCACCGACCGGATCGACGCCAGCCTGATCGAAGAGGCCGGGCCGCAGCTGAAGCTGATCGCCAGCTTCTCGAACGGCACCGACCACATCGACGTCGAAGCGGCGGCCCGCAAGGGCATCACCGTCACGAACACGCCGAACGTGCTGACTGAAGACACGGCCGACATGACCATGGCGCTTATCCTCGCTGTGCCGCGCCGCTTGGGCGAAGGTGCGCGAGTGCTGACCGACCATCCGGGCGAATGGCCCGGCTGGTCGCCGACCTGGATGCTCGGCCGGCGCATCCACGGCAAGCGCATCGGCATCGTTGGCATGGGGCGGATCGGCACCGCCGTTGCGCGCCGCGCCAAGGCTTTCGGCCTCTCGATCCATTATCACAACCGCAAGCGGGTGAACCCGGCGACAGAAGACGAGTTGGAAGCGACCTACTGGGAAAGCCTTGACCAGATGCTTGCCCGTGTGGACATCGTTTCGGTCAACTGCCCTTCGACACCGGCAACATTCCACCTGCTTTCAGCGCGCCGCCTGGCCCTGCTGCAGCCAACCGCCTATCTGGTCAATACCGCGCGCGGCGACGTCATCGACGAAGCGGCGCTGATCAAAAGTCTGCGTGAAGGCAAGCTGGCAGGTGCGGGTCTCGATGTCTTCGAGAACGAACCGGCGGTCAACCCGAAGCTGGTCAAACTGGCGAATGAAGGCAAGGTCGTGCTTCTGCCGCACATGAGCTCGGCAACGATCGAAGGCCGTATCGACATGGGCGACAAGGTGATCATCAACATACGGACTTTCATCGACGGCCATCGCCCGCCAAACCGCGTGCTGCCAGGCCGTTAGGCCAAGACCGGCTTGCGCATCTCGATCGACGTCGTCCTGGTGAAGCCGGGATGCGCGTTTTCGGCAGTCTTCTCAAATCCCCAGCGCATGAAGACGTCATGATTCTCGACAAGCTCGATGCGGGTCTCGAGCCGCAGTGACGGCAGTGCGCGGTCTCGTGCCACCTGCTCGGCAATGGCCAGCAGCTTGCGACCGATGCCCCGGCCCTGGGCGTCCGGGGCAATCGCCAGCTTGCCGACATAAAGGCAGCCTTCTTCCGGTCGCAGAAAGACGCAGCCGCACAAGATACCGCCTTCCATAGCCGCATGGGCGATTTCGGAGCGCGCCTTATCTGCCAACGTCGCCGGCGTAAGCTTCAAGGCCGAAGACGGTGGATCGATGCGATCATTCATATAGGCGAACGACGACAGGACCAGCGCCAACAGCTCGTCCCAGCGCTGAAAATCTTCGTCGATGCGAACGATGTTCATGATGCCTGGCGCTGCCTCTGGCGGCGGCGCTTGTAGCGGATCGTATCGAAGCGGGCGGCAAGCGCATCGTAGAGCAACAGCCGGCCAATTAGCGGTTCGCCGGTACCGGTGACAAGCTTGATCGCTTCCATCGCCATCAGCGTGCCGATCACACCCGTCAGCGCGCCGATGATGCCAGTCTCGGCACAGGCTGGGATCAGTCCTGCCGGCGGCTTCTCGGGGAAGAGATCGCGATAGGTCGGGTTTGGCGTCCCGTCCTCGGCCATTTCGTAAGGCTTCAGAACGGTGACGGAGCCATCGAAGCGACCGACAGCGCCGGTCACCAATGGGATTTGCGCAGCCTCGGCGGCGTCGGCTGCCGTATAGCGCGTATCAAAATTATCGGAGCCGTCGATCAGCAGATCGAAGCCAGAGAGATGACGGCGCGCCGAATCCGGTGAGAAGCGCTCTTCAAAGCGGATCACGTTAACGTGCGGGTTCAGGCGGGCGATCGCGAAGGCGGCGCTTTCCGTCTTCAGCTCGCCGATCGTTCCGGAATCGTGGATCACCTGCCGCTGCAGGTTGGAGAGCGAAACGCGGTCGTCATCGGCAATGCCGATCGTGCCGACACCGGCGGCCGCCAGATACTGCAGGACCGGCGCTCCCAGCCCGCCGGCACCGATGACCAGCACGCGGGCAGCTTTCAACTTCTGCTGGCCTGCGCCACCGATCTCAGGAAGCAGGATATGACGCTGATATCGCGCGATTTCTTCCGGGCTGAGGGGTTCCATGGGCGCGATGCTAACACGGCCTTTGGTCGAGGGGGAAGCGGCATCGGTCATTCGAAAACCTTTCCATCGGCAACGGTGAAGAACTGCGCACGCTCGCCGAGGGCGGAGAACATGGCGCGATCCGTGCCTGTCATGAAGGCCTGACCGCCGAGCGCGTCAATGAGGTCGAACAGCGCAGCCCGCCTTCCCTCGTCGAGATGCGCGGCGATCTCATCGAGCAAGAGGACCGGCGCGTGGTCGGTGAGATTGGCGACCAGCCGCGCATGGGCAAGAATCAGCCCGACCAGCAGGGCCTTCTGCTCGCCGGTGGAGCAGCGCGCTGCTTCCATCTGCTTCTGCCGGTGGCGGACAAGCAGATCGGCGCGATGGGGGCCCTCGAGCGTGCGACCGGCCGCGGCGTCGCGGTAGCGGCTCTCCGCAAGCATGACCGCATACTCATCCTCAAGATCGACGGCGGGGCGCGAGAACTGACCATCCATGAAGCCGGCAAGCTCGAGCGCTGCAGCAGGAAAGGGCGAGGTTTCGTGCGTCTCTTCGATGAGGCGGGCAAGAAGGCCGAGCATCTCCTGGCGTGCCATCGCCATGGCAATGCCAAGGCTCGCCATTTGCTGTTCGAGGCCGGAGAGCCAGGCGGGATCGAAGCGGCGCTCGTCGAGCAGCTTGTTGCGGCTGCGCATGGCGCGCTCGAAATCGCTGGCACGGCGGCCATGGGCCGGATCGAGCGACAGCACGAGCCGATCAAGGAAACGGCGGCGCTCGGACGAGCCACCGGTGAACAGCCCATCCATCGAGGGCGTCAGCCATAGGAGGCGCAGATGATCGGTCAGTTCATCCGCCGCCTTTGCGGGCGTGCCGTTGATGCGCAGGCGCCGGGACGCACTGTCATCGGTGGTGTCGACACCGGTGCCGATCTCCACCTCGCCTTCCATACCGTCAAGCTCGGCGAAGATCGAGAAACCAGCAGTCGCGCCGACGCGGGTGACATCGCCATAGGTGGCACGGCGCAGACCGCGGCCTGGCGACAGGAAGGAAACGGCTTCCATCAGATTGGTCTTGCCGGCGCCATTGTCTCCCGTCAGCACCACATGCCGACCATCGAGCGACAGCGAGACTGACGCGTAATTGCGAAAGTCGGTGAGCTTGAGACGGGACAGGGAGACCTTGTGCGGCATTCGATATCCGGATTCGTGGTGCCCGAGAGCTAAGCGCAACGAGGACGGATGGCAAGGGTGCGAGGTCCAGTCGGTATGCCGATGGCGGAATGAGCACGCACCTGGCACGAGATCGGCGCGATAGAAGGTGGATGTTGGCCCCGACGTTGGACGATTGTATGATAACGTCGAGACCGGGGGGACTTCGATGAGACGTTTGACGAAAACGCGGATGGTGGTTAGCGGTGTGGCGATCCTATTGGTTGCGTATCTGCTCGTCGCCTACTTCTTCGTGCCTGAAATATGGATCCATCGCGACGCCGGCCATATCGCGGAATTTGGCCCAATGGTGACCACCACCAAACAGGACATTCCGGGCGACCCCATCAATGTCGGGCTTGTCGGTTCGAAGGAGGGTGTGCTCCGTGCATTCGCGTCGGCTGGATGGGATCCGGCTGACAAGATCACGCTACGGACATCGGCCGAAATCGGCTTGAGCGTCGTGCTCGATCGGCCCGACCTAGACGCTCCAGTGAGCCCATTGCTGTTCGAGGGCCGCCAACAGGATCTGGCTTTTGAAAAGGCCGTTGGCAAGAGCGCCGATGAACGCCACCACGTCCGTTTCTGGGAAACCAAGAAGAGCGGTGAAGATGGGCGACCACTCTGGCTCGGCTCGGCGAGCTTTGACCGCGGTGTTGGTTTCAGCCACGACACCGGCCAGATCACCCATCACATTGCGCCTGATGTCGATGCCGAGCGGGATCTTGTTATCGGAGATCTTCAGACGGCCGAGCAATTGTCCTCCACCTATGAAATCCCGGGCATCGGCGCCACGAAGACCGGTCGCAACGGCGGCGGCGACCCGTATTTCACCGATGGGAAAGCACTGATCGGCGTGCTGCGTGGCCCCGCCACGCCCTAACCCGCTTCCAAGCTGCGCCAGATCGGTGGAAGATGCGGACCGAATCACGAGAGGTGCGCCGTTGAGGATTGCCGCAGCACAGACCCTGGTTTCCTCCGACATCGCAGCAAACGGCAGCGCAATCCGGAACATGATAGTAGCCGCGGCCGCCAGCGGCGTGCGTGTCATCAACTTCTGCGAGGGCGCGCTTTCGGGATACTCGAAGTTCCAGATCATGCATCCCGATGACTGGAGGAGTTTCGATTGGCACAAGCAGGAAGCGGAGCTTAGGGCGATCGCCGATCTGTGCGGCGACCTCGGCATCTTTGCGGTTGTCGGCGGAGCGCATCGGCTGGAGAACGGTTGTCCACCGCACAACAGCCTCTACATCTTCTCCGAAGAAGGGGCGCTTCTCACCCGCTACGACAAGAGGTTCCTGTCGAACAGCGAACTTGGCGGTTGGTACTCCCCAGGCACCGCACCGATTACCTTCGATACCGACGGCTATCGATTCGGCTGCGCCATCTGCATCGAATCTCAATTTCAGGAAGTGTTTCAAGAATATGAGACACTCGGCGTCGATGCCGTGCTTTTCTCCTCGTATGGCATTGCCGAGTACTTCCAGATTGCGCTTCGCGCTCATGCGGGGCTGAACTGCATCTGGATCAGTGCTGCGACGCCGGTGCAGAAGGCCGCCAAAGGCCCGGCGGGCATCATCGGCCCGGATGGAAAATGGGTGACGCAGTGCCCTGCAACTCCCGAACCGAACCTCGTGACCGCGACGCTCGATCGCGACGACGCCCTTTACGACATCCCGCTGCAGAAGGCCCGGCCTTGGCGGCTGAAGGCGCGACAGGGCGACATCTATCGCGAGAAGATGGTCGACGATCCAAGAAGCGAAAACAGAAGCGGCTATTGACACGCAATGCTGCCTTGCGTCGCAGCGCCTTCATCTCACGGTACCAATCGCCTATATGGAAGCGGTCGCGGGTTGCGACATGCCGGAGTTCATGATGGATACCGAAATACAGGGCCGTGCGGCACATGTGGCCGCCATTCGCGAGCGCGCCGAAGCCGAAATGAAGGCGATGGGCATCGATGAAGCGTTCATCGATCGGTTGGTTGAGACGTTCTATGGCCGCGTGCTCCAGCATCCGACGCTTGGGCCGGTGTTCGATGCCAGGCTCTCCGGCCGCTGGCCCGAGCATATTCAGAAGATGAAGAGCTTCTGGTCATCGGTCGCTTTCCGCAGCGGCGCCTATGGTGGCAAGCCAGTGCAGGCGCATACGGGTGTCGCGAACATGTCGCCCGATCTCTTCCCGCAGTGGCTGGCACTGTTTTCCGAGACACTCAGCGATATCGCCCCGAACCGGGAGGCCAAAGGCTGGTTCATGGCGACCGCCGAGCGGATCGCCAGGAGCCTGACGCTATCGCTGTTCTACAACCCAGCGCTCGACGACCCGCAGCGGAAGCCCGCCTAAGCCATCTCAGGCAACACGCTTGTAGAAAAACGTCGTGGCGCAGAGGCCACCTTCCGGCCACAGTGCATAATCAGGGATCACGCCGACCCGCTCCCAGCCAAGCCGTGGATAGATCGCCTCGGCTGCGCTTCCGGTTGCCGTGTCGAGCACCAGAAGCGTCTTGCCGCGCGCGGCAGCTTCGCGTTCCGCGGCATCCATCAGCAGACGCGCCAACCCCTTGCCCCGGGCGGAGCGATGCACCAGCAGCTTCTTCAGATCGCCGCGATGCGGCTGGTTCGGCATCTGCGCCGCACCGACCTGGACCGTGCCGACGGCCCTGCCTTCGATCTCGGCAACGAAGAGCAGCGTCGCGCCTGCGGCAACGGCATCTGCAACACCCTGCCAATAGGGCTCGGCATCGGCGTTCGTGTAGGGCTGCATGAAGCCGACAGAGGCACCGCCGTTGACGCAGTCGGTCAGCACCTCGCAAAGGTCGGGGATCGCCGCGCGGGCCATTGCCGCGTCAAGAAGGCGGATCGTTGCTGTCATCACTTTTCTCCAATGAAATGAATTAGCGCCCGCGCCGGTCGAGCACGACGCAATAGCGGGCGGGAATGTTGCCGGGGTTATGAAAAACATGGCCTTCGCCGACCGGCATGAACAGACAGTCGCCGGGCAGAAGGCGATACACGCTATCGCCCGTTGTCATTTCCATCTCGCCATCGAACAGCCAGACATGCTGGGTCATGCCGCTGCTTGCCGCATGCGGAGGGAAACTGACGCGGCTGCCAGGCGGGAATTCGACGTCGACGATGTCGACATCGGAAGCCGTGCCAGGCGGCGAGACGGAGCGTCTGACGTAGCCCGTCTCCGGATCCCGCCAGACTTGCTGATCCTTCCGGCGCGACAACGGTGAGACTTCGCCTTCTTCCGCGAAGAAGGCGGAAAGCGACAAGTCGAGTGCTGCACAGACCCTCGCGAGCAGCGAGGCAGTCGGACTCGCCTCGCCGCGCTCGATCCGTGAGATCATGGCGCGGCTGACGCCGGAGGCATTGGCAAGGTCGTCCAACGTTAAGTTCTTCTGCACCCGGAGCTTGCGGATGCGAATGCCGATCGCCGTTTCGAGTTCCTGTTCCATCATCAGATCCGATTTTCTACTATAATAGAAACGCATAGTCTGATGATGGAATCAAGAGTTATGTTTCCACCTGAGAAACAGCCGCTTATCGTAAACGAACTCCTGCTTTTCCGCTTTGCGGCAAGGGGCAGCGCTGCTATATGGCGCGCATGAGCACCAATTCGACGACTCCGCTTTCCCATATCCGCAATTTCTCGATCGTGGCCCACATCGACCACGGTAAATCGACGCTTGCCGACCGCCTGATCCAATCGACCGGGGGCCTGGCGGAGCGCGAGATGTCCGAGCAGGTGCTTGACAACATGGATATCGAGCGAGAGCGCGGCATCACCATCAAGGCCCAGACTGTGCGCCTTCACTACAAGGCGAAGGATGGCGAGACCTATATCCTCAACCTGATCGACACGCCCGGCCACGTCGACTTCGCCTACGAAGTCTCGCGCTCGCTCTCGGCCTGCGAAGGTTCGCTGCTGGTCGTCGACGCGTCGCAGGGCGTCGAAGCCCAGACGCTTGCCAATGTCTACCAGGCGATCGACAACAATCATGAGCTGGTCACCGTCCTCAACAAGATCGACCTGCCTGCGGCCGAACCCGACCGTATCAAGGAACAGATCGAGGAAGTGATCGGCATTGACGCTTCGGAAGCCGTGCTGATCTCGGCAAAGACCGGTCTCGGCATCCCTGATGTCCTCGAGGCCATCGTCCAGAAGCTGCCGGCGCCAAAGAGCCCGGGTGGCGAAAAGGCGCCGCTGAAAGCGCTGCTCGTCGACAGCTGGTACGACACCTATCTCGGCGTCATGGTTCTCGTCCGCGTCATCGACGGCGTGCTGACCAAGGGACAGACGATCCGCATGATGGGCACGGATGCCAAGTACCAGGTGGAGCGCATCGGCGTGCTGACGCCGAAGATGGTCAATGTCGATAGCCTCGGTCCTGGCGAGATTGGCTTCATCACTGCTTCGATCAAAGAGGTGGCCGATACCCGCGTCGGCGACACGATCACCGAAGACAAGCGCCCGACCGCCGAAGCCCTGCCGGGCTTCAAACCGGCCCAGCCTGTCGTCTTCTGCGGCCTCTTCCCGGTCGATGCTGCCGATTTCGAAGATCTGCGCGCGGCGATGGGCAAGCTTCGCCTCAACGACGCCTCCTTCTCCTTTGAAATGGAATCGTCCGCGGCGCTCGGCTTCGGCTTCCGCTGCGGCTTCCTCGGCCTGCTGCATCTCGAAATCATCCAGGAGCGCCTGGAACGCGAATTCGACCTCGACCTGATCGCGACGGCTCCCTCGGTCGTCTATCAGCTGACGATGACGGACGGCAGCGAGCGCGAGCTGCATAACCCGGCCGACATGCCCGATGTCGTCAAGATCGAAGAGATCCGCGAGCCCTGGATCAAGGCGACCATCATGACGCCGGATGACTATCTCGGCGGCATCCTCAAGCTCTGCCAGGACCGTCGCGGTATCCAGACGGAACTGACCTATGTCGGCACGCGCGCTATGGTGACCTACGAGCTGCCGCTCAACGAAGTCGTCTTCGATTTCTATGATCGGCTGAAGTCGATTTCGAAGGGCTATGCCTCCTTCGATTATCACCTCGAAGGCTACCGTGAAGGCAATCTCGTCAAGCTGTCGATCCTCGTCAACGGCGAGCCGGTCGATGCGCTCTCCATGCTCGTCCACCGCGCGTCTGCCGAAAAGCGCGGTCGCGACATGTGCGAGCGGCTGAAGGAGCTGATCCCGAAGCACATGTTCAAGATTCCGATTCAGGCTGCAATCGGCGGCAACGTCATTGCCCGCGAGACCATTTCGGCGCTGCGCAAGGATGTCACGGCGAAGTGCTACGGCGGCGACGCCACCCGCAAGCGCAAACTTCTGGAAAAGCAGAAGGAAGGCAAGAAGCGCATGCGCCAGTTCGGCAAAGTGGAGATTCCGCAGGAAGCCTTCATCGCCGCGCTCAAGATGGGCGACGAGTAAAGCGCCACTTTCAGCCCGGCCGGCAAGCAACGCATGGCCGGGCTATTACCTGATTTCCCCGCCTCAGCTGCAGGCCATATATTCCTTCACCAGGCCTTCATAGGCGTCCATCTCGGGCAGTGCCTCATAGCTGCGGACCGCGCCGGTTTCGGCGAAGGGCAGCTTCTCGCGCGTCCACGTTTCGATGAACGGCTTGAACCAGCGCGGATCGTCCAGCATCGTCGGGCGAAGATTGACGAACCAATCCATCCCCTCCGACCGTGTGAACATCCAGGTCATGCAGTCGCCACAAAAGTAGTGGTGCGCCTCGGGACCGTGCAGACCGCCGATGACGGGCTCCCCTTCCGTGATCGCAAAGCCTTCCGCCGGGATCGCCGCGCTCAGCGAGTAGGCACTTGACGACATCTTCTGGCAGCCCGTGCAATGGCAGGCCATGGTCAACAGCGGCTTGGCGCTGATCTTCAATCGCACGCGGCCGCATCGGCAGCCGCCCTCCCAAGGCAGTTCCATTTCGGTCATTGCAGCCTCCTTCTTCGTCATGCTCAATCTAGCAGCGAGCGGTGAAGCGTCAAATGTGAGCGCCGCAGACGGGGCAGGCAGCCGCTTCCTGGAGCATGAGGAAGTTCCGGTCCCGCTCACATCCGCGCGACAGCCAAGAGCCAGGCGATCGCGATCCTAGGATCGGGCGCGTCGTGTAGGCCTGATGTCGGCGCTCAACGCCACATCGTCGGCGGAAGTGCTTGTTCGGGTCATGACGTACTCTCGATGCGTGGCGCAGGCTTCCTCGTTCCGTGGCGCGATCTGGCGCCGGTCATTCGCAGACCCTCAGAGGACAACGCAACATTTCAAAAATCGGTGCGACGAATGTCGCAAACAGACGGCAAATCGACGCACCAGTCGTTGAATTATCAATGCAATTCGGCCTGCAAACGCCGAAAATTGAGCCGGCTAGCATAAATAACTTCAACCAAAGATTGATTATGACGAGGCGCGCCAATCTTACCAAAACGCTTCAACATCTGTCCAAAATCCTCCTTTCCGTAGCCACCTGACGAAATGCGGCACAAAAATCACCGCCGCAGAAGGCGGTGCTCGCTATTTCATTTGGGGGCTTGCAACGCCAGACCTTTACGATAGGTTGCACGTTGACCTGAACGTAACTGGTCACGGGAACAAACGACTAATAAAGGCGCAAAGCCTAGAAAGGTGGCCCCCATATGAACTTCCTTACGAAAAAATTTCTGGCTTCAGCAGTGTTTGGTTCGCTGCTGGCCGTGTCGGCGCATGCAGCGACGCTCAATATCCACAACGGTGGCGACCCGCAGTCACTCGACCCCCAGAAGCTGTCGAGCGACTATGAAAACCGCATTGCAGGCGACATCTTCGAGGGCCTCGTAACGGAAGACCCGAAGGACGATCCGATTCCGGGGCAGGCCGAAAGCTGGAAGGTTTCGGACGACGGCAAGGTCTATACCTTCAAGCTTCGTGACGGCATCAAGTGGTCGGACGGACAGCCGGTAACGGCCGGCGACTTTGTTTTCGCCTTCCAGCGCCTGGTTGATCCGAAGAACGCCGCCGAATACGCGTACCTGCAGTTCACCATCAAGAACGCGGAAAAGATCAACAAGGGCGAAATCACCGATTTCAGCCAGCTCGGCGTTAAGGCAATCGACGACAAGACGCTCGAGATCACGCTCGAGAACCCAACCCCCTACTTCATCAATTCGCTGATGCACTACACCGCCTATCCGCTGCCGAAGCATGTGGTTGAGGCAAAGGGCACCGATTGGGTGAAGATCGGCAACATCGTCACCAACGGCCCGTACAAGCCGACCGAGTGGATTCCGGGCGCGTCCGTCACGACCGTCAAGAACGACCAGTATTACGGCGAGAAAGACCTGAAGATCGACGGCGTCAAATTCTTCACGCTCGAAGACCAGGAAGCGGCCCTGAAGCGCTACCGGGCCGGCGAGTTCGACATCATGACCGACTTCCCGACTGACCAGTACGAGTGGATGAAGAAGAACCTGCCGGGTCAGGCGCACGTCACGCCGTACCTTGCGAGCTACTATTACGTCCTCAACGCCACCAAGCCGCCGTTCAACGACAAGCGCGTCCGCCAGGCCCTCTCCATGGCCGTCAACCGCGAAGTGATCGGTCCGAAGATTCTCGGCACCGGCGAACTGCCGGCCTATTCCTGGGTTCCGCCGGGCACCGCCAATTATGGCGAGCCTGCCTATGTCAGCTGGAAGGACATGCCGTACAAGGAAAAGGTGGAAGAAGCAAAGAAGCTGCTCAAAGAAGCTGGATTCGGACCTGACCATCCGCTGAAAGCACAGCTTCGCTACAACACCAACGACAACCACAAGCGCGTGGCGGTCGCCATTGCTTCGATGTGGAAGCCGCTCGGTGTTCAGATCGAGCTCTACAATACCGAAACCAAGGTGCATTACGACGAAATGCAGCATGGTCAGGTCGAGATCGGCCGCGCCGGATGGATCGCGGACTACAACGATCCGGACAACTTCCTCGGTCTGCTGGTTTCCGGCGTCTCGATGAACTACGGCCGCTGGAGCAATCCGGAATACGACAAGCTGATCAAGGAAGCCAACGCCCAGACAGACCTGAAGACACGCGCCGAGATCTTCAAGAAGGCTGAGCGGCTTGCACTCGACGACAGCGCCGCCATTCCGCTGTACTACTATGTCTCGAAGAACGTCGTTTCCCCGAAGGTCCAGGGCTTCGAAGACAATATTCAGGACATCCATCGCACGCGCTGGCTGTCAATCAAAGAATAAGGAACACCGGCCCTTCCCGCTGAACGTGGGAAGGGCCGATCTACGACCATGATCAAATACGCACTCCGTCGCCTGCTGTCGACGATCCCCGTGATGTGGATCGCCGTGACACTCAGCTTTTTCGTCCTGCGCCTTGCTCCCGGCGGCCCATTCGATGGCGAGCGGCCATTGCCGCCGGTGATCCTGAAAAACCTCGCCGCCCACTACAATCTCGATAAGCCGCTGATCGAACAATACCTGATCTATGTCTTCGACGTCCTGAAGGGTGACCTTGGCCCGTCCTTCGCCAACGAAGACTTCAGCGTTGCCCAGCAGATCATGATTGGCCTGCCCTACACCTTCACCATTGGCGGCCTCGCCTTTATCTTTGCCATTCTCATCGGCGTGACCGTCGGCTGTGTTGGGGCGCTTTATCAGAATAAGGCGCCCGACTACGTCCTCGGACTGCTCATTCTCGTCGGCCTGGTTCTTCCAAACTTTCTGATTGCGCCCATCCTGCAGCTGATTTTCGGCATCCACCTCGGCTGGTTGCCCGTCGGCGGATGGGGTGACGGCTCGTTCAAGTATCTCGTCATCCCGATCGTTGTGCTGGCACTGCCGCATGCGGGCCGCATTTCACGCATGACCCGCGGCTCAATGATCGAGGTGATGAACCAGAACTACATTCGCACCGCCAAGGCCAAGGGTATCGGCCCGCGGCTAACGGTCATGCGTCACGCGCTGAAGCCCGCCATGATGCCTGTCGTGTCCTATCTCGGCCCGGCGGCCAGCTACCTTCTCACCGGCTCGCTCGTTGTCGAGAGCATCTTCGGATTGCCTGGCATCGGCCGCTACTTCGTCAACGCAGCGCTGAACCGCGACTACGGCATGGTTCTCGGCACGGTCATCTTCTACATGGTGCTGATCGTCGTTCTGAACCTTCTCGTCGACATTGCCTATGCGTGGCTCGATCCGAAAGTGAGAAACCGATGATTCTCAATCCCGCAAAGAGAGAGCTGCTTGCGGCTGAACTTCTCGAAGCCGAGGGGCTCTCCCACAAGAGCCGCTCGCTGACTGGCGATGCGCTGCGTCGTCTTTCCCGCAACAAGGCAGCAGTGGTTGCCATCATTGTGCTCGTCCTCCTGATTCTGGCGGCATTCCTCGGCCCGTACCTCATCACATTCGACTATGAGGAGCCGGACTGGGCGGCATTCCGGATGCCGCCCGATATGGAGAGCGGCCACTATTTCGGAACCGATCCGAATGGCCGAGATCTGCTTGCCCGTGTGCTCTACGGTACCCGCGTGTCACTCGCCGTCGCGGCAACGGCAACCATCGTTTCGGTGGTGATCGGGGTGCTGTACGGCGCGATTTCCGGCTACATCGGCGGCAGGCTCGATGCGATCATGATGCGCTTCGTCGATATCATGTATGCACTGCCTTACATTCTTTTCGTCATCCTGCTGATGGTAGTGTTCGGCCGAAACGTCTACCTGCTGTTTGCAGCAATCGGTGCGCTGGAGTGGCTGACCATGGCCCGAATCGTGCGCGGACAAACGCTGTCGATCAAGCAGCGTGAGTTCATCGAAGCAGCCCGCGCGTCCGGCCAGAAGCCATTCAAGATCATCCTCAAGCACATCATTCCGAACCTCGTCGGACCGGTGGTGATCTTCGCCGCGCTGACGGTTCCGGAAATTATCGCGACAGAGAGCTTCCTGTCCTACCTTGGCTTCGGTGTTCAAGAACCGCTGACGTCGCTCGGCACCCTGATTGCCGAGGGCACCGACGCCATGGAAAGCATGCCGTGGCTGCTGATCTTCCCGGCCTGCTTCCTCGTCGCCTTGCTGATGAGCCTGCTTTTCATCGGCGACGGCCTGCGCGACGCGTTCGACCCGAAGGATCGATAGATGCAACAAGAAACAAAAAACGACACGCTTCTCGAACTGAAAGACTACTCGATCACCTTTGCGACGCCGGATGGCGAGGTGAAGGCCGTTTCCAACATGAACCTTTCGATCCGGCGCGGCGAGCGCGTGGCGATTGTCGGCGAGTCGGGATCGGGCAAAAGCCAGACCTTCCTCGGCGTCATGGGCCTGCTTGCCAAGAATGGCCGCACCAGCGGCCAGGCGTTGCTTGAGGGCAAGGACGTATTGGCGTTGAAGCCGCGCGAACTCGACCATGTCCGCGGCAAGGACATGGCCATGGTCTTTCAGGACCCGATGACGGCCCTCAATCCGTCGCTGCGGATCTCCCGCCAATTGACGGAGCAGCTCGAGGTCCACCGGGGCTTCACGGCACGGGCTGCCTCCAACGAGGCACTCGATATGCTGAAGCGGGTCGGCATCCCCGACCCAACGCGGCGCTTCAACCTCTACCCGCACGAGCTGTCGGGCGGCATGCGCCAGCGTATCGTCATTGCCATGGCACTGCTGACCAAGCCGAAGCTGCTCATTGCCGACGAGCCGACGACGGCGCTTGACGTTACGATCCAGGCGCAGATCCTCGATCTCTTCAACGACCTGACGGCGGAAATGAACACGGCGCTGGTCATGATCACGCATGATCTGGGCGTCGTCGCGGGCCTCGCGGATCGCGTGGCCGTCATGTATGCCGGGCGGATCGTCGAGGAAGCGCCGGTGGACGAACTCTTCGAGGTGCCGGCGCATCCCTATACGGCTGCGCTGCACGCTTCGATTCCTCGACCCGACCAGGACGTCGACCAACTCGCCGTCATCCCCGGCCGGCCGCCCAATTTGCAGCACCTGCCGAAGGGCTGCAGCTTCTCGCCGCGTTGTCCCATGGTTCAGAACGATTGCATCGACGTATCACCGAAGCTCGAGACATTGGCGGAACGTCATTCCGCGGCCTGCTTCCATCCCTTCCCGCGCCGTGAGGAGGTTATGAATCATGGCTGAACGATCGCTCCTACGAGTTGAGAACCTCACCACTCAGTTCGAAATCCCGTCGAAGAGCTTTTTCAAACCGCCATCACTGCTGACCGCCGTGAACAATGTCAGCTTTGACCTCAGAGAAGGCCGGACACTCGGCGTCGTCGGCGAGTCCGGTTGCGGCAAATCCACGCTTGGCCGCTCGATCCTCCGCCTGCTGAAGTCGCAGAAAGGCCGCATCCTCTGGCAGGGGCGCAATCTCCTCGACCTATCGGACGAAGAGATGCGGGCAGCTCGCCGCGACATGCAGATCATCTTCCAGGATCCGATCGCCTCGCTCGACCCGCGCATGACCGTCGGCGACATCATTGCCGAACCGCTCACAGTCTTCGAACCGAAGCTTACAAAGGCGGAACGCGTGGCGCGCGTGCGAGAAATCATGGGTGCTGTCGGCCTCGTGCCGGAGATGATCAACCGCTATCCGCACGAATTCTCGGGCGGCCAGGCGCAGCGCATCGGCATCGCCCGCGCTGTCGTGACGCGACCGAAGCTCATTATCTGCGACGAGCCGGTCTCGGCACTCGACGTATCGATCCAGGGGCAAGTCATCACGCTGCTGCGCAAGCTTCGCAAGGAGTTTGGGCTGACGTTGATCTTCATCAGCCATGATCTTTCAGTCGTGCGACTAATCTCGGACGACGTGCTGGTGCTCTATCTCGGCAAGGTGGTCGAGGCCGGCGATTGCGCTACCGTATTCGACCGGCCAGCGCATCCTTACACGCAAGCCCTCTTTTCGGCCGCACCCGTGCCCGATCCCAAACTTGCCCGGGACCGACAACGTATCCGACTACAAGGTGATCCGCCCTCGCCACTCAATCCGCCGCCAGGCTGCGTCTTTTCGCCGCGTTGCTGGAAGGCGACGGATATCTGTCGCACGGAAATGCCGGCAACGGAGCAGGTTCGTGCTGGGCAGACCGCCGCCTGCTATCACATGGATCGTTAGCAAGCTGACGGAAGGCCTGCCGTCAGGCAGGCCTTCTCATCCATTCAGCGCGCACCCCAGGTGTCGGTGAGCCGGTAGCCCTCTGGCCAGGGATCCGACGGATCGAGCATGTGCTGATGGGTGCCGGTGATCCAGGCCCGGCCAGAAATCTCCGGCAGGATCGCCGCGCGATCGCCGACTTTCGTCGTGCCGAGAATGCGGCCGGAGAAGGTCGAGCCGATCAGCGAGACAGCCGTTAGACGATCTTCGAGCTTCATCTGGCCGCGCGCATGCAATACCGCCATGCGCGCCGACAGCGCCGTCCCGGTCGGCGAGCGATCGACCTTGCCGGGCTGGATCGCGACGGCGGCGCCCGCACGCAGGCCTTCGGCGGTGCGCTCCACCGACCCTGCGAAGAGGCAGAAGGAGAAGTGCTTCCAGTCTGGATTTTCCGGGTGATGAAATCCGAGCGCCGTGTTGGCGGCGTTGGTGATACGCACGCCCAGCTTCGCAATGTCATGGGCCTCGTCCGGCGTCAGGCTGAAGCCCATCGCGGCTGCATCGACGATCACGAAGCTATCGCCGCCGTAGGCTGTATCGACGGTCAGCGTGCCCAGGCCCTCAACTTCCAGCTTCGCATCCAGCCGCTCGGCGAAGCTCGGCAGGTTCTGCACGAAGATGCGCTCGGCCTTGCCGTTGCGGCACTCGGCACGTACGCGAACAAGGCCTCCGGGGGCTTCCAGGGTGATTTCAGTGACGGGCTCCTCCATCGGCAGGATGCCACTGTCCAGCAACACCGTGGAGACGCAGATCGAGTTCGATCCTGACATCGGCGGCGTGTCCTCGGGCTCCATGATGATGAAGGCGGCATCGGCATCGGGATGCTTCGGGGGCACCAGCAGATTAACGTGGCGGAAGACGCCGCCACGCGGTTCGTTCAGCACGAAGTTGCGCAACGTCCCATCGCGGGCGATCCAGCGGCTTTGTTCCCATATGGTTTCGCCGGGCGGCGGCGTAACGCCGCCAACGATGACATCGCCCACCTCGCCCTCGGCATGGGCCGACACGACATGGATGGTCTTGGTACTGCGCATGATACCTCCTCAGAAAAGCCAATTGGGGAGCCGCGGGGGGACGCGACCAGTTAGAGCCGCTTCGACACAATCAGCAAGGCTGCCGAAGCGAACGGCGCGGCCGGAGAGCCCTGGGCCGTAGTGGGCATACTTGCCGGAATTCGTCAGCAGGGCACGGGTCCGCGTCGGGAATACGGGCTCGGAGATCGAACACCAGCAGAGATCTGGCAGCACCTGCACTCCCGCATCCTCCAATCTGCCGAGCAGACCTTCGTTGCGAGCTTCGCTGATAACCTGCCGTCCGGCGGTGACGATCACCGCGACATCGGGATGCCGGCGACGACCGGCAAGGACCTCAGCCAAGGCGCGGCACTCGGTCAGGGAGGCGTGCGGACTGCCGATGGCAATGAGTTCAACCTCTTCCGGCCCGCCGTTCAGAACCGTCCACGCGGAGACCATATCGGCCCGGGAGATCAAAGCATGATCGGCACCGTCTCGTGCAGCGACAGCAGCTTCAGGCGTGACACCTTCTACATGCAGCATGGGTGCTGCTGAGGTGGTGCCGAAGGCGGCACACAATGCCTTGAGATCGTCTCGCGAGGGCCGTGCGGAGCTCAGGCCGCGCAGAAGCGGAATGCGGTCCGGCGCTGCGCGACCGGCGAGATAGCCGATTAGTGGCCAGAAGGCATCATCGACGCGGTCCGGCAGCTCCACATCGATGACCCGCCGCGCCTTCCGGTGCTCGTCAAGATAGACGCCGGAAAGTGGTGCGCGCCCAGTCAGCGCGATGCAGAGATCGAGGAAATCGGGGTGCTTTGCCGTCCGCGCGCCGAGGACCGTGTTGGCGAAGATCACCGCATTGGATTCCGCCCAGGCAATGGATTCGCCCGCCTGCGGCGCGCTTTCGAGCAGGTATGGAGAACAGGTGAAGGTTGGCCGACAGCCCATGCGGACGTAGGCATCGGCAAGCCGCGCGGCCGCGTCGCCGAAGGCTGAGGGCACGCCCTGCGCCTGCCAATTGGCACGATCGACGGAAATGGCATTCATGGTCGTCGGCACACGAACCTGTGCGCCCATATCGGCCATCTTTTCCGCGAAGGTGAGGTTCGCCTGGCTCGCATAGATACAGCCGTCGATGTGGCCCTTTGTGACATCCACGAGACCAAGGGCGCCCTGCTGCGCCGCCATTGCGCAAATGATGCGCATGGCCTGCTGCACGGCGATGCCCTGCTGCCCGTCAAGCATCGCGCGGTCGGCTTCGGTGAGGTCAAGCGTGGCGGTCGCCGGAGGAGCGATCGGAATCTCCAACCCGTCTGCCACAACCGCCGCATCGCTGATGTCGGCGGTATGGGCGTGAGAGAGCGCCGCAAAGGCTTCCCGCCCAAGCCGCAGGACGGGCAGCGGCTTGCCGAACATTTCCGACGCGATCAGCGCGCCGAGCGTCAGCACGTCCTCGGCTTCGGAAAAAACCAGGGCAGCCGGTGCGCGACCTGTCAGCACTAGATCAAGAAGCACACCGGAACCAGTGCAGGATCCGCGGCTCGACGGCATCATCAGGATGCCACCGGTGAGACAGGTCCCGTGGAGTGGATGGTGCACGTCGATTACGCTGCCGGTCGCCGGGTCCACTCCTCCCCAGAAGCTCAAAGCCTCCTGGGTGGCGATGATGCGGCCACTGGCGGAACCATCGAGAATGCTGCGATCGAGTGCGGACTGTTTCATTCAGGTGAGGCCTCAAACGGGGAGATGGCGGTCACCAACGGGGGCGTTACGAGCCAACATCGCTGTCGGCTCGCTGTTCGCCTCCGTCAGAATCTTTGGGGCGAGAAGGACGTGATGTCGATCGCGGGCTTCTTGCCAGTCAACAAATCCGCGACGATCCGTGCGGTGCCTGCCGACTGCGTCAAGCCGAGATGGCCGTGACCGAAAGCGTAGATCACCCGCTGCGTGTCACGGGCTTGGCCGATGGCGGGCAGGCTGTCGGGCAAGGACGGGCGGAACCCCATCCATTGCACGCCGCCCTGCGGCTTCAGGCCGGGCAGGAAATTGCGCGCCTTCTGCAGCATCGCGTCCGAGCGGCGGAAATTCGGCGGGAGCTTGAGACCTCCGAGTTCAACGGCGCCACCGATGCGGATACCCGTCGATAGCCGGGTAACGACAAAACCGTGGCTGCCGAAGGTAATTTGCGTCCGCAGGTCGAAAGCCTCGGGAGGAAGCGTGGTATTGTAGCCCCTCTCCGTTTCGAGCGGAATGTTCTCGCCGATCGTGCGGGCCACTTGGTGCGAAAAGGCGCCCGCCGACAGAACCACCCGTGCAGCACGTCGCGAGGCTCCATCGACGCTTACAACATCGACGCCGCCCTCGCCGGGACGCAAAGTCGTGACTTCTGCGCGCTCGATCGCGCCGCCCAAGGCGCGGAAATGATCCGCCAGGGCCAGGGTATATAGCTTGGGATCGGCGATCGAGTACCAGCCGGGCGTGAAGGTGCCGTGAGTAAAGCGCGGCGCCAGACCCGGTTGGATCTCGGCGATACCCTTGGCATCAAGGTGATGGAACTCGATCCCATGCGCTTCCCGCGCCTTCCAGCCGGGAAGCGAGGCCTTCAATTCCGCTTCGCCTTCGTAGACCTGCAGATTGCCGTCCTTGCGCAGCATGGCAGCGGTGCCGGCCTGCTGAAGGAATGGCTCGAGCTCGGCCTTCGAAAGGTCCATCAGCGCGGTTTGCGCCGCAGTCGAATGAGCGACACGGCCCGGCGCGCAGGCACGCCAGAACCGGAACATCCACGGCGCTATCTGCAAGGCATAGGAAGGCGGCACCGACAGCGGGCCGAGCGGATCGAGAAGCCACTTCGGCGCTTTCTTCAGGATGCCGGGCGAGGCAAGCGGCAGGATGTCGGTAAAGGCGAAGGCGCCGGCATTTCCTGCCGATGCTCCAGCAGCGGGGGCCTCCCGGTCGAGTACGACCACGGAAAGCCCTCTTGCCTGTGCTGCGATCGCCGCGGAAAGTCCAACGACACCCGCGCCGATCACAATGACGTCAGGTTGGTTTTGATTGTTCATCATTGCCTCAATGGGTAGCAGCCAGAAAAGCCTGCAGCTCCGGGTTCTTCGGCGCACCGAACAGCTCTTCGGGCGGAGCTATCTCGGCCATCACGCCCTTGTGGAAGAAGGCAACGCGGTCTGACACTTCACGTGCGAACTTCATTTCGTGCGTGACACAGATCATCGTCATTCCTTCGGAGGCGAGCATGCGCAGCGTGTCTAGCACTTCGCCGACAAGCTGCGGGTCAAGCGCTGAGGTGACCTCATCGAACAGCATGTATTCCGGCGACATGGCCAGCGCCCGGGCAATCGCCATGCGCTGCTGCTGGCCGCCGGACATACGGTTCGGATAGACCTTGAGCTTCTCCCCAAGGCCGACGTGGGTGAGCTGCTTCACGGCGATCGCTTCGGCTTCCGCCTTGGAGAGGCCGATCACCTTTCGCGGCGCGAGCATGACGTTTTCCAGCACGGTCAGATGCGGGAAAGCGTTCCACTGCTGGAAGACGATGCCGAGCTTGCGGCGGAGCTTGTTGAGGTCGGTCGCCTTGGCATGGACATCAGTGCCGTCAACGACAATACGACCGCTGTCAATTGCTTCTAGGCCGTTGATACAGGTGAGCAGCGTCGACTTTCCCGAACCGGAGCCACCAATGATGGTCAGCACCTCACCCTTCGGGACAGTGAGGTTGATGCCCTTCAGAACCTCCAAAGGGCCGAAGGATTTGCGGACGTTTTCAATCTCAATCATTGGGAGACCACCGTTTTTCGAGATACCCGCCAATCCGGGCGATGGGAAAGCTGATAATGAAGTAGACGGCACCGCAGATCATCAGAATGAACAGCGGCTCCTGCAGCCGGGTCACGAGAATCTGCGAGGCGCGCAACAGCTCGATCAGGCCGAGCCAGAGCACCAGCGCTGAATCCTTCATGACGCCGAGCGTCAGGCCGATCCAGGAGGGAAGCGAAACGCGGGTGGCGAGCGGCGCAACAATATAGCGCATGTCCTGCCACCAGGTCATGCCGAGCGAGCGAGCCGCGCGGCGCGTGGTTGGCGGTACCGCGGAAATGCCGCCGCGAACGATCTCGGTGCAATAGGCGGCCGTATAGAGCGACAGCACGACGCAGGAAGTCGTGAACGGGGGCCAGCCAAGCCGCATGATCGACTGGAGGGCGTTGCCAAGCACGAGCTGGATCAACAAAGGCACCGAGCGGAAGACGTCGAGCGTGAAGGTCAGCGGCGCCGACCAGTAGGGTCCGAGTTCGACGCGGATCATCCCAAAAAGGATACCGAGAATGGTCCCGGCAACAACCGAAACGACCGTGACCGCAAGCGTCATTCCCGCGCCTTGCGCGAGGAAGGCCAGATCACTCCAGGTGAGGGCAGCACTAAACATCTCTCACCTCTCTCAGTAGCGGAACATACGCCAGGCGAGTGCGCGGGCGGCAAGGGTCAGAAACTTGGCGATGACGTAGTAGATCACGGCAGCCAAGGCGAAGAATTCAAAGGTGCGGAAGGAGCGCGCGTTCAGCTCTTGCGTCACACCGGCAAGATCGGTGTTCATGCCGACGGTCACGCCGAGCGATGTCATCAGGACGGCCCAAACCATCTGATTGGTCGCCGGCAGAAAGGCCACGCGCAGCATCTGCGGCAGCACGATCAGGCGAAAAGCCTGCATCGACGTCATGCCAAGCGAGCGCCCGGCGCGTGTCTGCGTGTCCGGGATCGCTTTTAGCGCGCCGCGGAAATTTTCTGCGAGATAGCCGGCATTGTTGAAGGCGATACCGACCAGAAGCGCGGTAAACGGGGTGAGGTGAATACCGAAGTTGCCGAGCCCGAAATGGGCCATGTAGATCTGGAAGAGCGCAGGCGTGTTTCGCGCGATCTCGACCCAGGCCGTGGCAAAACCATTCAGAATGCGGTTTCCCGATAGTCGGAACAGGGTCAGCCCGATCGCGCAAGCCAGTCCGACGATCATGGACATGAGCGCAATCTGCAGCGTGACGAGCGCGCCGTCCAGCATATGCGGCAAGGCCTTGAACGCTTGGTTCCAGTGGAAGGTGTAGTTGAACATGACCGTCTCACCTTTTCGTAAAGCTACGGCGCGAGGAATGACCTCGCGCCGCGGGAGAAACGGCACGGATTAGCGGTAAACGCCGTTGACCGCGAGCGACGGGACGTCGCCGCCAACCCACTTCTTGTAGAGTTCGGCGTAGCGGCCAGTACGAACCTGCTGGTTGATGAACAGGTTCAGGTAGTTGACGAGGCCGTATTCTTCGCGGTTGGTGAAGAGTGCGACGTAGTCGATATCGAACGGCGCCTTGCCGACCACTGCGATGCCTGGGAACTTGCCGGTCTTGACGTTGGCCTGAGCAACGGTCGAGGTCGAGACGGTGGCGTCAAGCTGGCCCTGGCTCAGTGCCAGGAACACGTCGGCCTGCGTCTGGTAAGGACGGAACTCACCAACGCCCCAGGCCTTGACCTGCTGTTCGAGCGCGATTGCTTCGTAGGTGCCGGCTGTGGCGCCGACAACCTTGCCCTTCATGTCTTCAAAGGACTTCACACCCGACTTCTCATTGGCGGTAACCGCCATCTCGAAGGCAAAGTAGGGCACCGTCATGCCAACGGTCTTAGCACGCTCCAGCGTGTCGGACGTCGAGGCGACGCCGACATCGACGCGACCCGACATCAGTGCCGGAATGCGTTCAGGGAACGGGGTTTCAACGATTTCGGCAGTTACGCCCAGCGCCTTGGCCAGATCGTTGCAATAGTCCACGTCGAAGCCGATCGGATTGTTGTTCTCGTCGCGCGAACCCATCGGCGGGAAGTCCAGCACGACAGCGCAGCGCAACGTGCCCGAGCCGATAATGTCATCCAGCTTATCGGCCTTGGCCGGGCTGGTCAGAAGGGTGGCGGTGGCCAGAAGGCTGAAGGCGAGGACCGAGGGTTTCATTCTATTCTCTCTCCCAGAGTTGGTTTGTCGATTGACAGCGAGGCGCACTATTCCCCGTCGGCGCGCGCAAATCAATGCTAAAATACATGAAGTATGCAAAAAGTATAAGTTGAATAGCGGCGATGTCGACAAAAAAGGGCGGCCAAGTCGTGGCCGCCCTTTGCTTTTCTACCCTTGATAGGAATCAGCCGAGAAAATCTTCCGGCAGGAGATCTTCCGGCATGTTCTGGTACGAAACCGGGCGGAGGAAGCGCCGGATCGACATCGTGCCGACGCTCGTTGCCCCAAAGTTGGTCGAAGCCGGATAGGGTCCGCCATGGACCATGGAATCGACCACCTCGACCCCGGTCGGGAATCCATTGACCAGGACGCGTCCTGCCTTGCGTTCCAGCACGGGGCGCAGACGACGGGCGTCGGAAATGTCGCCTGCATCCATATGGATCGTCGCCGTCAACTGACCTTCGAAGCCACGAGCGAGCTGCTCCATCTCATCGATCGTCTGCACACGCACGACAAGGCCGAGCGGTCCGAAGACCTCTTCGCCCAGGGCGTGATCGGCGAGGAACTGTGCGCCAGTCGTCTCAAACAGGTTCGGAGCGGCTGAGCGGCCGGAGGACTCGCTGGTGAACAGCGATTTGACCGTATTGCGAGTTGCAAAGCGTGACTGCCCATCCTGGTAGGCCTTCGCGATACCATCGGTCAGCATGGTCTGTGGCGCTACCTTGCCCAGTGCTTCGACCGTTGCGGCAACAAAGCGATCGGCATCGGCGCCTTCCGCCACTACGGCGATGCCGGGATTGGTGCAAAATTGGCCGGCGCCCATGGTCAGCGACCCGGCCCAGCCCTGACCCAGCGTTTCGGCGCGTGCCTTCAACGCCTCGGGCAGGAGGAACATCGGATTGACCGAACCGAGTTCGCCGAAGAAGGGGATCGGCTCCGGCCGCGCTGCGCAGAGATTGAAGAGCGCGCGACCGCCGGCGAGCGAGCCGGTGAAGCCGACGGCCTTGATCCGCGGATGCTGCACGAGCGCATGACCGACGTCACGGTTGCCGCCTTGGATCAGCGAGAAGACGCCAGGATGAACACCCGTCTTGCGAATGGCCGCCTCGATGGCCTGCGCGACAATTTCGCCTGTTCCAGGATGCGCCGAATGCCCCTTGACCACGACAGGGCAACCCGCCGCGAGTGCGGCCGCCGTATCACCGCCGGCAGTCGAGAAGGCCAGGGGGAAGTTCGAAGCTCCGAAGACAGCCACCGGGCCGACCGGGCGCTGGATGAGCCGGATCTCCGGGCGCGGCGCAGGTTGACGGTCTGGCAATGCAGCATCCAGGCGGCGGTCGAGGTATTCGCCCTTTTCGATATGGTCGGCGAAGAGACGCAGCTGGCCGGTCGTGCGACCGCGTTCGCCCTGCAGGCGCGCTTCTGGCAGGCCCGTTTCCTGGCTACCGATCTCTGTGATTGCCTCGGCACGAGCCTCGATCTCGTCAGCGATGGCGCGAAGGAACGCCGCCCGCTGTGCGCGCGTCGAGTAGCCATAGCTCCAGAATGCATCTTCGGCTGCCTTGCAAGCGCGGTTCACCAAGTCGACCGTGCCAATAGCGAATTGATGCACTGGACCATGCGCCGGCGCGGATGCAAAAGTACCCGCTCCATCGAGCCATTCGCCCGCGACGAGGTGTTTTCCATTGGGAGTGAAGACCATCTGCGATTCCTTTCTTGAGGGCCGGGGTGCTTTACGCGAAAATCCATCCGGAGGCGAATTGCGCAAGTCGAATCTTTGTATACTCTATGTATTTATAACATCAACACTCGATCGCCATCGGCGGCCGGGCCATCCATGAGAGACATAAGATGAGCGATAACACCACCCTGACCGTCCCGGCACTGCAGGAGCGGGTCGATGCGATCTTTCGCAAGGCCGGCCTCAACGAGATCCAAGCCGGCGCACTCGCTCGCGTGATCGTTGCCGGGGAACGCGATGCCTGCAAATCGCACGGCATCTACCGGATCGAGGGTGCGTTGCGCACCGTCAAGGCAGGCAAGGTGAAGCCGGATGCGGTGCCGGAACTGCTGCTGCAGGAGGGGTCGGCGATTGTGAAGGTCAACGCCAAGGGCGGCTTTGCCAATCCCGCCTTCGAACTCGGCCTGCCGGCGCTCGTGGAACGCACCCGCTCGTGCGGACTTGCGGCACTCGTTATCAACGACTGCACACATTTCTCCGCACTCTGGCCGGAAGCGGAAGCGCTGACCGAACAGGGGCTTGCAGGCTTGGTGATGTGCCCGAGCTATGCGACCGTTGCACCGACTGGCGGCAACAAGCCGCTGCTCGGCACCAACCCTTTCGCCTTCGCCTGGCCGCGCGCCGGCCAACCGCCTTACGTCTTCGATTTTGCAACGTCGGTCGCCGCGCGCGGCGAAATCGAACTGCATCGACGAGCCGGCAAGTCGCTGCCAGAGGGCTGGGCGATCGATGCCGAAGGCAATCCGACGACCGATCCGAACGCTGCGCTTGCCGGCGCCATGCTGCCCTTCGGAGGACACAAGGGATCTGCGATCGGTACGATGATCGAGCTGTTGGCCGGCATCATGATCGGCGATCTGACGAGCCCTGAGGTGCTGGACTATCTTGGCACGACCACGCTTGCGCCGTTCCACGGCGAGTTGATCATCGCCTTCTTTCCCGAAGCCTTCGCAGCCGGCCGGCCAGGCAATCCGTTTGCACGGGCCGAGACACTGTTCGAGGCAATCATTGGCCAGGGCGCCCGCCTGCCTTCGCAGCGCCGCTATGTGGCACGCGCGAAATCGGAGACCGATGGCATCACGCTGACCGACGCCGAGATCAAGCAGCTCGAACGGTTGTTCGCACTCGGCCTGGATGCGGTGGCCTGAGCCGCCGCCTGACATCGCTGATAATCGGCATAGGGGAGATCGATTTGATCG
Organism: Rhizobium sp. R711; assembly: GCF_002211365.1. GTDB lineage: Bacteria > Pseudomonadota > Alphaproteobacteria > Rhizobiales > Rhizobiaceae > Rhizobium. The sequence goes on from NZ_LOKZ01000008.1 coordinate 105,926, forward strand.
CACCCTGCCACACCACCCGGCATGCGGGTCCGCGCCGGGAGGTTCGAGCGATTGAGGTTAGACGAGCTCGAGCATTCCAAGTTGGTCAGCCCATCTGATGGTGAGGATGGCGTTGAGGACTTTGCCGCTGTTGCGCCACCAGCGACCGGCATTGGCTGCCACTTGCTGAGCCACAAGAGGTTTCGCTCCCCTTGCCATCATTTCCCGGACGATCGTCCTGCCGTGCTTCCATTGCTTGAGCTGGATTACCCTCACACGATGGCGCATCCATGTCGGCAACCCGTCTCTTGACCACCCGCCCCGGTGCTTTGCAGAATGCATAGCCGAGGAATTTGCGGCCGAAGACGCTGGCAACGGCGCTCTTGGTCTCGTTCACCTTCAGGCGAAGTCGGCCACCCTGCGGCGTGCCTCTGGTTCGCTTGATGACCACATCTCCGTCAACAATGTCGGCGTTCAGATCGGCCCAGCGACTGCCGTTTCGATCGACGCTTCCTCTCCACGCTCAGTCGCCCTTGCGCAGTTGCGCTTCACTTCCCTCGCCATGACCAGCTTACGGTGGGACTTACACCCGCAAGAGTGCGCCCATGCTGGGCGCACATGCGAAACGGCCCTCCAAACGGAGGGCCTTTCGATTTGAGAGTTCTTGAAATCAGGCCCTGTACTTCTCAACAGCGCCGGGGAGTTTGCTCCACTCTGCGTACCAGGTATTGAAAAGCTTGAACTGAGACTCGACGTAGCCGCGCTGGCTGTCCGTCAGAACGTCCGTTTCGTAGAAATGCAGCGTGTATTCCTTGTCGCCCTTCAGCACCATCATGTGCTTGAAGAACAGCACGAGGTCCGGGCCTTCGTCAAACGAAGAGAGGACGGCCAGCGCCTGCTCGAGCTCCAGCGCCCGCTGGCGGGCATCCGCGTCGCCGGCAGCGGCGGCTTGGGCCAGGTTGCAAAGATGCAGCACTTCCTTCGGCAGGACGTTGCCGATGCCCGTGATGGCGCCGGTCGCACCGCAATTTACGAAGCCGTGGAAGACAGCCGTGTCGACACCGATCATCAGCGAAACGTCATCATCGCGGCTGGTGATGTTCTCTGCCGCATAGCGCATATCTGCCGCGCCACCGAACTCCTTGAAGCCGACGAGGTTCGGATGTTCGGCACGGAGCGCAAAGAACAGATCGGCGCGCGTGGCGAAGCCATAGTAGGGGCTGTTGTAGATGACCGCCGGAAGATCCGGAGCAGCCTTCAGGATCGCCTTGAAGTGCGCCTTCTGGGCCGCAATCACCGAGCCGCGCGACAGGACACGCGGGATGACCATCAGACCTTTTGCCCCAACCTTCTGGGCATGCGCCGCATGGGCAACCGCAGACGCGCTGTTGACGGCGCCAGTGCCGACGATGACCGGAACGCCGGCCTTCACCAGGCGCTCCACGCCTTCCATGCGCTGCGCATCGGTGAGGAGCGGCCAGTCACCCATGGAGCCGCAGTAAACGACTGCCGACATGCCCTGGGCGATCAGCTCCTGCCCCTTGCGGACGAGGGCGTCATAGTCGGGGGTACGATCCTGCTTGCAGGGGGTCATCAGAGCCGGGATTACACCGGAAAAAATCTTGGCCTTCATTGAGAAACTCCTGTTTGCCCTGGGGGACGGAAGGGGTCGGTGCGTGAGCGCTGACCCGGCCCCCCCATGTCGTCGAAGGTCGTTATAGCAACTTGCATATTATTTGTCGACAAAAATTATGCAGCAGATCAAAGAGCAATATCCAGCTTGCCGCCGCGTGCGAAAAGCTTCTGTATCTGCTGTACGATCTGCTCGGCATGGATCGTCGCTAAGCGGTCGGCGGCCTCGGCGTCGCGCGCTGCTATGACCGCGATAATGTCCTCGTGCTCGTCGACGAAACGTTGCGGCAAACGGTCCTCGTACGACTGGTAATAGAGCCGCAGGATGCGCCGTCCCTCGTCGAGAAGGCGATTGAAAAGGCCAGTGAAATAGGCGTTTCGACCCGCCTCGGCGATGGCCGAATGGAAGGCGGCGTTTGTGGCAATCATTCCCAAAGCGTCCTGCGCCGCCACGGCGGCAGCAAACTCGGCCTGACGCGCGCGGATTACCTGCAGGTCCTCGGCACGATGATATTGGGCGGCCAGGCGCGTGGTCACGCGATACATCAGTACCAGCGCATCGAAGAAGGTGTGCATGTTGAAGAAATCGATGTTCGAGACCATGGTCGAACGATTGGGCAACGTATCTATCAGCCCCTCGCCCGCTAACCGAACCAGCGCCTCGCGGATCGGTGTGCGCGACATCTTAAACCGCTCGGCCAGCTGCACCTCGTCGATCGGGCTGCCGGGTGGCAAAACCAGATCAAGGATCTCGTCGCGCAGGAGGTCATAGACCACCTTGACGCCGGAGCCGCGCTTGCGTTCAGGAGTGGAATTCGTATCGTTATCAGTCATCCTGGAATCCTTTTGTCGACAAAAGGAATACTTTTTCTTGCACATCGGATCAATAGCACCGGCAACCCCGGCGAGCGAAAGGCCAGGGTCGCATCAACGAGAAAAGGGCGCGGCGGGAACATTGACAACCTAGCTGTAGCTAGACTGCTGGCGACGCTCTCGCCCGGCCTGACGTTTCGCCTGGATTGGCTGTGCTATGCGCTCACTGATCGCTGTCGTTCGCGCCATAGATTTTTCCGCACCTTGCGGGGCGCCGCACTTTTAACTGGCGACATCCAAGGGCAGCGACATCGCCCTGGTCGACGGGGTGGTCAGCGGATCGCCTCGTCATCATCTTGCCGGATGCTCGGGCTTCCGGGCAAAACGTTGCCTGGGTCGTAGGCGCGTATACTTTCAAAGCGTATAGTTGTATATCTTCCGCCGGCGGCGCTATGCGCGGCAAAGACGTGGAAAAACGCAGCTGTTACTCTTTCCCAATCTTCTGGCGAAGATCCCTATTGGCATGGCGCAATAGACCACCAATCACGCTCTCTAACCAATTCGCAGCCATATTCCTTGGCTCAAACTAGAGACTTCCCTCTTGAGTTAGGCAAGCTTTGCAGCCCTAGCGCGACTAGCGATGGGGTAGTGTCTCTCCAACCGTCAATTCCGGCGGGAGGAAGAGGAGAGATACAATGAAAATCAAGGGCCTAGTAATTGCAACCGTGTTTGCTCTTTCATCGATTTCCGGCGCATTCGCTGCGGAAAATCTGTCCATCACATCTCAAAGCGGCTGGGGCAACAGCGCCGGCACGGCCCAGAGCGGCTTCCGTAACTTCAGCGGCACCGGGCAGCTCGGCGGCTGGAATAGCTCGACGACCATTCAACATGGTGCATTCAATCAATCCGGAACGGCCCAATTCGGCTTCCATAACGACTCGCTTACCGTACAACAGGGTCTAGGAAACGTCTCTGGTACGCTGCAGTTTGGCCATGGCAACAACTCGCAGACCTACCAGTCCGGCGTGGGCAACAACTCTGTGACCATCCAGCATTAGTCGAGTATATCTTTAGGTCAGCGGCCGTGCCGCTGACCTCCTTTACGATGGAGTCCTACAATGATTACTGCCCTCCCCCCCGTCCATTGCATCATCGAGCATCATAAGGAGAGTGGGGATGCCATGACCCTGGTCCCGACGATCGAAAGCGACGGTCGCGGCGAAGGAAGTTATCAGTTCGAGATTTTCTCGAGTTCCAATGGCAATACGTCAAGCAACGTTCAAGGCGGTGATTTCCAGAAGGACAACCCGGGACGGCTCGCGCTTTCAAGATCAACCGTCTCCGTGTCGCCGAACGGATGGAGCGCCCGGCTCACCGTCTATGGTCCGAACGGCGAGAAGCTCTGCGTGGTATCCGTGCCGTGACATTTATGCACCGATGGCACCAACTCCCCACGCGCGGATACCGCGGCTAATTGATTGTATACTAAATTATAATAGTAATAGACCTCAGCGTGTCGCGCCGGCCTGCGTCGGTGCCATCTTGAGGTGACGAGAGAATGCGGATCCGCCAAGCCGTTCTGCCCCAGAAAATGGCCGCAATTCTGGTTGCGGCTCTAGCAAGCCTTACTGGCACGACCTCCCCTGCACTTGCCGACGACACCAAGCTAACACCGCAGAACGAGGACACCGCGCCTAGCCTAGAGATCGGCACCGGCATCAACTGGCTTAGCTTGCCGAGCTGGGGTTCGCGAAGGCCCGATTTCTTCGGAAGCGGAGACAGCAGGGTCGTTGACGACGGCCTCAATATCGGCATCAGCCTGGATCTGCCGCTGGGGCAGATAGGGTCGCAACCCTTTGTTCTGGAGTGGAACGGCAGCATCGCGGACCTTTCGTCCAATTCCACGAGCCGAACGAGCCTTGCCGGTCAGAATTCCCTGAACCTAAGGTTTGGCAACACGGCCAACGGCAGTGTCAATACTCTCACCGCGTCACCGGTTGGCATCCTCCCTGCGGCTGCAGTGGCTGATGTCACGGTAAACGACAGCGCGGGCGGGACGGCGCACATTAACTCCACGGCGTCGTCTTCGGATCCCACTGGCCGGATTACACAGTTTGCGTCAACCAGCTCGATTACCGGCGGCGTATTCACTGCGCTTGTGACCAATGGTGGGACGCCCAGCGCAGCGGCCTATGCGGCCTATGCCGACAATACCGGCCTTACCCTGCAAGCAACTGGTGACCTTAGCAGTAGCGCTATCATCGATGAGCGCGACGAGGATACGACGGTCATCGATCAAGAATTGTTGCTCGGTGCTCCGGTCGACCTGCAAGGCGGCTGGACGGTGACCCCCAAATTCGGTCCGATGTATCGCTCGATCGATCGTGATGTGGATTTTCGCCGGACGCTGGTTATAGGAACCAGTATCCCAGGCGTGGTGGTTCCGCAGGTCGGCGTCGCACAGAACGACGAACTTGATGCACGCTATGTCGGCGCGTTGGCCGAGCTCTCGGTCGCTAAGGCACTGCAACCGGATCTCAGCGTCTCGCTCGATGCGAGATTGGGTGGCGCTTACCTTCACTCGCGTTATAGAAGCCACTACTCTGCGGTCCTGCCGAGTGTATCGACGGGCGCTTTCGACTTCGTCTCCGAAACGCGTGACGATGCCAGCCTGCTTGCCGGAATTGGCGCCGGGCTGCGCTATGCGCCCAAGGAGAACCTGCTTGTCGGTTTGAACGCCGGGATCGACTACGTCAACAAGGTGCCGACGATCAATTACGTCGCAGACGCAGGTGGCGTGTCGCCTACCATCGGCATGAGTCACGCGATCGACTACAACGTTTCCGTCAGCATTACCTGGCGGTTCTGAGCACGATCAGCACATGGCTGAAAGCATCGAAAGGCAGTGCAGAAACTGCGTCTGCCGGTTAACGCCCACGCGTGCCATCGCCGAAGCAAGCTGATTGTGGACGGTGTTTTTTGAGACACCGCGCTGCCGCGCAATTTCCGATGCTGTTTCTCCCCTCAAGAGGCAATAGGCAAGATCGGCCTCCGTCGGCGTCAAGCCAAAAATGGACTTGATTGTGTCAGGCGCCAGCAGGCTGTTTCCACCAAGTTCGCGTATCGTGAGCATGTAAACACGCTCGTTGGTGCCAAAGACATTCTTGAATTGCGATCCCAAGCCAACCCGTCCCGACAATGCGTCCACACTGACAAGCCACTTGATGTTCTTTACCTTGTCTTCGACCCAAGCGACGTGCCGGACACGCCCATGGGTGGCCGCCATGCCGATCAGCCGAGTAATTTCTTCCTGAAGAGCAATATCGACGAAATCGATCACCGTGTCGCTATATTCGACGAGCAGATGGGACGCTTCGACAAACTTTTCGAAACTCGCATTCGCCAGGCGCACCTGATAGTCCTCGGTGATGAGGGCAGAGGGTGCCGATGAACTAAAGAAGGCGCTTTCCATATGTGCGGATTTTTCACGCTCCAGAAGCGTAGCCTTTTGTATGGCAAAGGCCGTCTGAAAGTGCGGCAGTAATTTCATCAGAGTTTCAACAGCTCTGTCTGTTTCGCTTCGACCTGGCCGATCAAATTGAAGCATCAGTGTAATGCGGCGCCCGCCTTCCTTGACGAGCAAGAGCATGAGAAGGCTACCCTCGGCACCAAAGCACTCGTGTACAGGCACGTCCCATTGCGGATTGAGTTTGGCTTTCAAGTCTACCGTCAGGAACGCCCCTTGCCCAAGGGTTAGCGTCGCTGCATGCAATGCAGCTATCATCTGCGGATTGCTGAGCGCGACCTTCGGGACGCCCTTTGCAAACACGCTCGCGCGCCGATCTTCGGCTCCCTTAAAGCCCACGACGGCACCCGCTCCAGCTTTGGTGATGTCGATCAGTTCCGCTAAAAGCTTTTCCCATTCGGGGGGGCTGACAACGGTCTCATAGATCAGTTGCACCAAAGGCAAGTAGATGTCTTCACCAAAGCTATTGATCATCGGACCCACTCCAATGCTGTGGCGAATTTCCAAATTGTCAGATACGGACACGTGCTCTCAGAACGCTATCCGTTCGATACCGTATACAGCGGCACTTTTGCCGCGCTTTCACCTCTCATGAGTAATTCAGGCTACCTTCATCCGGTCCGACCGTGCGGTCGAAGGTGGTTCCCAGCCACTCGCCTGTCGACTCCACGCCTCGCGGCTTAAGAAAAGCCGAAGAGAAGCCACGTCTCAATGCGAAACATCGGAGGTCTCCTCTCGATTGTATTTTCCTGTTCGTGCAGCCAATACTTACAACAACACCGCGCTCATTGGGTCGTCCAAGACCAAACAACGCCAATGCCGGTCGGGAGTAATCCCGACCTCCCCTCTAAAACCTAGAGACTTCTAAGAATAACATGTGCCCTCTTGTTGTAAAATGCTTAATATATACCCACTTATTACAACAATAGGGGTATATATTGTGCAACCTGCTCAAAAGAGCACCGAGGGCCAAGGAGATTTTCCAGGCGCGGAGGCACAACAGACGCGTCAATCTTTTCAGTTTTTCTAGTTTTAGGGCTTGGTTACCGGGGGCACCCAACCATCTCAAATTGCTATTTCAAACAGCAGCGTTACATCGCCTCGCGGCTGGAGGGCCTGAACCGGGACTATGGAACCTCGATCCTTGTCAGCAGTTCGATCCGCGATGCGGTTGAGGAGAGTTTCAGTTTCATGCCGATCGGAACGGTCAGCGTCAGAGGCCGAACAGGGCAGACAGAGCTCTACGAGCTTCGCGGCTGAGCGCCAGCCTCGGAGGAGAGTTGGGCTGCTCTGCAGCTGGTGGGAACGGGTTCCGCTTGGGAGATCCGCCCAGATCTTTCTAGTTTTAGGGGATTGGTTGCGGGGGGATACTTTCATACCGCCGGTAGGAACGTTATTTGTTTGAAATTCCAACGTTTTTTCAGAATTCTTGGACTGCTCCCCACGACGGAGCATTCAAACAGAAGGAAGAACGAGCTATGAAAAATACCTACCTTCAACGTATTCAAGTCCTCGTATCACGCTCGAAATCCTTAACGGTAATGACCAGCGCGTCCAGGCGCCCCCGGTTTTCCGATGAGGAAGTTCACCAGATTTTCGGACGCACCCGCTGCTACTACACGTTCGCCAATGGTATCCGTCGCGTTGAAGCGGACGGTATCTTCGTGCGCTACGAGCTTAGCAACGAAGGCTCGCTCGGCTATGTCTACCGCAATCCCCTGAACGGCGAAAACTGGCTGTTGTGGGTCATCCACCGTCGGAAGACGCAAACCCTTTGCGCTTGCCCGTGTCAACTGAGCCTAGAGGCGGAGCGCACCGCTCCGCCTCTCCTCACCCTATCAGGAGATATCATCATGGCTATCCGCACTTCCGGCGCAGAAAGCGCGCCCGAAACACTCACTCACAAACACAAGTCATCACGTCAACGGTGGTCGCCCCCCAACCCAAACCGACCGTAATTGAACCGGAAATCCTGCCACCTCTTACCAAGCCGGTGGCAAAGACCACTCTCGTTTCAGGTAGAACGCATTGTCGAACGTGCGCTCGAAAATGAAAATCTGGAGGGCATTGAGTACGGAGCCGAATTGATCGGATGGAGTAAACTGAACGACGGCACCACAGCCGCCATCATCTCCTTCGCGCCTACTGCACGCCCGTCCTGATCTGGCAGAACTTACCCCAAATTCATGAGGTCTATGGCCGAGGTGCGGAAGCATTCCTGGCGAACGCTTCGGCCCGGGTGTTTTTCGGCATCACTAACAATCACACCGCCACCTATGTTGCCAACATGCTCGGCAACATGACGACGCTTTCCAGCTCGTCCGGGGTCAGGCATTCCGGGGAGTTATGGGACAGCGGCAATCGCCAGAAGGGCCACTCCGAAAGCGGGTATTGGCTCCTTGACCCTGCCGAAGTGCAACGCCTCCCCCTCACCCGTACCATCATCAAGTTACGCGCCTCACACCGCCTACGGGTACGGCAAGCTGGAAAACGTCCTGTTTACGCGGGAACTCGACCGCCGCTACCGCCAAAACGGTATTTCAGCCGTCGCCTTCCATCCCGGCGTGGTGCGTTCCAGCTTTGCCAAGGACACCACCCACTTCATGCGGATCATCTATCACACCCCCTTGAAGTATCTGATCACCATCAGCCCGGAGAAGAGCGGTCGCGTACTGACTGCATTCGCCGAGGGGAAGCCCGGAATGGATTGGCAGCCGGGAGAAATGTACTCCAACGGTAAGCCAATGGCCGTCGCGTTCAAGGATGACGGAACGGCCGCGCGCGAACTGTGGGAACGCAGCGAGCACTTCGTCCAAGCATTCCTCTCCGGTGAATCCGCTAGTCATGCAAGGCGTTAGGTAGAGAGCACTGCATCAAAGAGACGCAGTGCCCTCAATGTCCCGAACGGGACGCTTTAAGCGTCGTCCCGTTCAGCTTTCGGCTTGCGGATGGTCAGACGCCCGTTGAGCGGCAGGGCCGTAAGCGTATACGTCGATGCCTTCCCCGTCACTATGGGTCCATCCGGCGCCCACCTTCAGCCAGTGCGTTTTGTCGCCTTCCCCTTCCACGACGTAGACGGCGTAGTCGGGTTTGCTCTTTTGGGTCGGTTTCATGTTCGGTTCTCCCGTTGGTTATCCGGCTGCGCCTATCGTGGCCGGTCGGGGGATTCTTTGCGCCCGCGTTTCTGAGCCGAAGGCGGACGCAGGCAACGGCAACACGGGAGCGTAGCGAATGGAGCGGGCAGCCGATTGCCGGCGGCAGAAACCGGGCGCATACCCCGACCCTTCCGGCCGCGTGGCACAGCCGGTAACGGGGAACGACAGGACCCGATCCATAGTCAACACGAAACGCCATCACGCTTGGGAAGACCGCCGACGACAACGGCCCGACAGGTTGCGAAGGGCCATGGAAGATGATCGTGGGAAATACAGCCGAACGGTTCCCTGGCAGCCCTTTTCATCAGGCCGCAGATCATCGGAGTACGCTGTTCGGGGATCGGATTGCGGGAACTTGGTTGCCTCTGACGCTACGAAGGATAAGGCACCTTCACCCATGTCGGGGGCTTGTGCCCTGCCGCCTTGTTGATCGTCGCCTTCAACTTCGCGAAAACCTCTTCGGCGGGAATGCCCGGACCCTTGTCCTCAAGACTTGCGGTGATCTCGCGGCGAAACAATTCCTCACGCAGGTCGGGATACGCATCCAATTCCATAAATACCTGCATGGCCGCAAACACGGCCTCGGAAGGATCAAGAAACCGGCCCCGCTCAACTTCGGTCAGACCCATTCGGCGACGGATGGCACGAGATAGGTTTCCAACCGCAAACCATGCTCTGACGCTTCAGCTTTCAAGGCCGTAGCTTGAGCCTTCTGGGCAGCCCAGTATTCCAGGGGGTAAAGATCGTCCTGCTGGTTTTCCATATCGCTCACAGCCTCTCCTCCAGAGCCTCAGCCGTAATATCCTGCCCGCCGTAGAACACACCCAAAACCAGAACATGCGCGTCTTCGACCACAAATGCGATGCTCGCACTGCGCCGGTAGCCGATAATCCGAAGACCCGGAATAAGGCCATCCCTGACCGTTCCCCTCTTGGGGAACGTCGAAAGCTCGGTAATGAATTGACGAATACCGCCAACATAATTCCACGCAACGACAGGCCCGGCTTTGTCGTCTCTGGCAAGGTCAAGGTAAAGCTGGCGCAATTCCCCTTCGGCCCGCTCATGCAGGATGATCTTGTATGTTTTCATCCCCTACTTGGCTTTCGCCAGCAGGGCTTGATGCTCAGCCTCAAGGCGGGCGAAGGCATCATCCAGGGAAACACCCTTGGAAGGATCGCGCTTCAAATCCGCGTAACGACCCGGAATCTCCTGAGCCACCCAACGCTCACGGGCGTCTTCCTGATCCTCCAGCAACCGCAAGCCCGCGCGGACAACCTCGCTGGCATTGTTGTAGCGGCCCGATTCAAGCTGCTTCTTGATGAATTTCTCATAATGTTCGTTCAGCGCAAAACTCGCCATGGCATGTGCCCTCCTGTCCATACCATTATAGGTCGCCGAACCGGAATTAACAACTGTTATCAACTATTGATACCTTATCTTCGTTCTCAAATAGCGCCCGGCCACGATGAAACGTTCACCATGACCGGGCAAGAGACTGCTCTCTTATGAAGGCCCGCCAAGCGGGCTGACAAATCGGCAAGCGAGTTGTGGCGACACCCGTCCGGGTGTCTTTACCGGACCGTGCGGTCTCGGCTTTCGCGGTAGGACGGCGCTCCCGCCGTCCTTGGCACCTTCCGTCCGCGATTGCCACGCTTGGGCTTTCGGGAATTGATGAACGCGGTATCAAGCGAGGTCTTGATGTGAGCCGCGTAGAATTTTTCAATCATTTCGACGCTGGCGCGACAATTCTTGGCAATCGCATAAACATCAGCACCTTCCATAAGCCGAAGGCAAATATAAGTATGACGTAGGCTATAGGCTGTTCTGGGCTTGCCATCCCGGTCCAGCTTAAGGTTCTGCGCTTCAAGAAGGTTATTGAACATCTTGAGATAATTGCCGGGGAACAGGAGGTCGGTCGGCTGGGAAGCCTTGACGACAATCTCGCGCCCTCTTTGTCCTTCCCGCGAACCGGCTTCAGGCGATCGCGCAAGCGCTCATAGGGCTTCACCGCACCCGGCATGGATTTGCACCAGCCGATCCCGCGCTTGCCGCGCACCTCGATTTCAAGGATGCGCTCACGGCTGTCGGGATCTTCGATGATGGTCACGTCCCGGTGCTGGAGCTGCTTGGCCTCGTCCGGGCGCAAGCCCGTGTTTCCCATGAACAGGATAAAGTCATGCAACTGCTCCGCTTCCCAACGGAAGTGCGGGTTCTTCGGCTCCTTGGCATTCTGACGCGTGGCCTCATAGAGCTGCTTGTATTCGACCGGGCTGAACCATGGCCGGTGCGTGATCTTTCCTTGGGTCTTATACGGTGGCGACAGATCGGGAAGATGGTTGAGCCACTTGTGGCGGATGGCCGTTTTCAGGACCTGACGCAACGTACCGACTTCATCATGAAGGGTACTGCGTGCTGGCGCCTTGCCAGCCGTGGCCGACCCAATCCGGTGAACACGATAATCCTGAACCGTCCCCGCGTTGATTTCCGAAAGGCCCATTTTGCCAAAGAAGGGGATCAGGTGGAGACGCAAGCGAATGCTATGACCCTCGACCCATTTCTGACTGCGCTCACCTTCGGTAATGACGCCATATTCCTGCTCAAACTTCTTTGCAGCTTCGGCGAAGGTCGTCTCCGTCTTCAATAGTCCTGCTGCCAGCTTGCCCCCTCAAGCCGAGATACCAGTCTTCCGCAAAAGCCTTCGCCTGCTCAAGTCGCGTTTCCTTGGTGCTGGCACGATACTGGCGGCCCTTTACCGATGCCGAGCAATGCCACGTGGGCCCCCCGCGCCGGTAGACGTTGACCTTTCCTCCGAGGATTTCGTGGCTCGTCATACACGCCCCCTGTTCATTTTCTGGTTTCGATGCGGATTCCGATGTGAAGCCGGCCGGCATTCCGATCAAAGACCGGCCACCATTCCGATTTGAAGCCGGCCACCGTTCCAATCAAAGACCGGCCAGTTTCGGCACTGAAGATTACCCCCTGGGTCAGCAACTTTGGCATCAAATAGCTCGCGATGAACGAGGGGATTTTGATGCCGGCAAAGAGAAGGCTGACCATGAGACAGTTACGACAAATGCTGCGGCTTGCCGGAAGTGGGACGAGCTCCCGCGAGATTGCGGTCGTCTTGGGAATTGCACGAAGTACGGTGCAGGATAATCTGCAACGTGCAGCAGCAGTTGGATTGAACTGGCCGTTGCCGGGCGAGCTGACCGACGATGCGCTTGAGCACAAGCTCTTCAGTCGCAACGGCATCAAACAGGGCACGAGAAGACGCGTCGAGCCGAACTGGGCCGATCTTGCCGTCGAGCTCAAAAAACCAGGTGTCACCCTGCTCATCCTCTGGGAGGAGTATCGTGGGTCGCATCCCGAGGGTTACGGCTATTCCCGCTTTTGTGAGCTCTTTCGCGGGTTCGAGCAGCGCCTTTCGCCGACGATGCGTCAGGAGCATGCGGCCGGTGACAAAGTCTTCGTGGACTATTCCTGCAAGAAGATCCCGATCGTTGATCGCAAGACCGGCGAGATCCGCGAGGCGGAGATCTTCGTGGCGGTGCTCGGAGCCTCCAGCTTCACCTATGCTGAAGCGACCTGGACGCAAACACTCCCCGACTGGATTGGCTCGCATGTGCGGATGTTTCGTTTCCTGGGTGGCGTTCCCCGACTGATCGTCCCTGACAATCTGAAGTCGGGCGTCAGTCGCGCAAGCTTTTACGATCCCGAGATCAACCGCAGTTACGGCATGATGGCCTCCCACTATGGCGTCGGTGTGCTTCCTGCACGGCCGCGACGCCCAAAGGACAAATCGAAAGTGGAGAATGGAGTCCGTTTCGCCCAGTCTTGCATTTTGGGGCGGCTGCGCAATCAGACGTTCTTCTCGCTGGCTGAGGCCAACGCTGCCATCAGCCAGGCACTCGATCGCATCAACGACCACGTCATGCGTCGGCTGGGCGTTAGTCGCCGGCAACTGTTTGAGAGTGTCGAACGTGCCGCGCTCGCAAGCCTTCCAAGTGAAGACTACGAATTCGCCGAATGGCGTTTGGCCCGCGTGTCGACAGATTACCACGTCGAGTTCAAAACCTTCCTCTATTCCGTGCCGCACAGTCTCATTCGCCAGCAGGTCGATCTGAGGGCGACAGCACGCACCATCGAGATCTTCCACCGCGGCAAGCGCGTCGCCGCCCATCAGCGCCGCTATGGCGGTTCTCGCCTTGGAACAGATCCGGATCACATGCCCAGCTCTCACCGGCGATATGCAGAGTGGACACCGGATCGTTTCCGGCGCTGGGCGGCATCCATCGGCCCTCAGACAGAAGGTCTGGTCATCGGAATCCTTGCTGATCGCCCACATCCCGAACAGGGCTTTCGAACATGCCTGGGTGTGCTTCGCCTGTTTCGCGATATCGAACGCAATCGGGCCGAGGCTGTATCAGCACGCGCTGTCGAGATCGGCGGGCTGAACTGCAAGAGCATTGCATCGCTCTGGATCGCTGGTGGGAAATCATCGCAAACCCCACGCTCGCCGACGCCATACTGGATCGCCTCGTTCATAACGCCTATCGCATCGATCTCACCGGTGAAAGCATGCGAAAACAGCGTTCGCCGACGGCGCTTGAAATACCGCACGCTTGACCTGAAACAAAACCCGATCCAAACATCAAACAGACCCAGGATCAGTCCGAGAAATGGCCGGCATCAAATCGGAACGCTGGCCGGAATGAAATCGGAAAGACTGGCCGGCTTCAAATCGGAATCGATGGCCGGCTTCATCGGAATACGCATTTCGATATGGGGACAGGGAATCACGACCTCAAGGAGCGGTCAAATCGGCGCCGGGTTTTGTGCTAGGTTTGTGCTAGGGGATTTTGGACAAAAAAATAGCTCCGGGGAGACCCGGAGCTATTTGATATTATTCGTAAACTTTGGTTGCGGGGGCAGGATTTGAACCTGCGGCCTTCAGGTTATGAGCCTGACGAGCTACCGGGCTGCTCCACCCCGCGTCCTCTAGGTAAGCCGCTTTGCGGCTTATCCGGTGTGCGTAAATCCGGT
>NZ_LOKZ01000009.1 GCF_002211365.1 Rhizobium sp. R711
GGATTTTCCGCCACAGAAGCCCACTGACGCGCGTTTGCCACTGCGGATGCTCCATTGCTCGTCCGCGATGCCATTTCGAGTCCAACGGGCCGCTATTCGGTGCCTAAAACACGCTTGCAACTGACCGTTTATCACTGCATTCATTATCTGAACAAAGACGCGCGGTTCAATCGAGAATTTCATGGCCAGAAACCGAGAAGGCGCCGCCCCTCCCCCAGCCCGCCGGCTAATCGGTTATGCACGCGTCTCAACTGACGAGCAGTTCAACGATGCCCAAGTCGCGGAACTCCGTGCAGCCGGCTGTGATCGCATCCACCAAGAACACGGATCCGGTGCGTCGCGAGCCCGGCCTGTGCTCGCGCGAATGCTGGGTGAGCTGTCAGCCGGCGACGTCCTTGTCGTGGTGCGATTGGACAGGCTAGCGCGATCCGTCAGTCACCTGCTTAATGTGATCGAGGATCTCGAACAACGTGGCGTCCATTTCCGCTCGCTCCGCGACCCAATCGACACGTCGACGCCGCAGGGCATGTTCTCGCTGCAGGTCCTCGGGGCCGTTGCCCAGCTCGAGCGTGCCTTGATTGCTGAGAGGACAAAATCAGGCATGAGGGCGGCCAAGGCCCGGGGCCGTGTCGCGGGAAACCCGGGACTGCGCGAGCGGCGCCCTGAAGCAATCAAGGCCGCAGCCGCAGCCCGGAACCAAGTCTACCTTGATGAGCTGATCACATCAGCGCAGACGTGGCTTCCAACCGTCAAGCAGCTCCGGCCGAAGCACAGCTGGGACAACGTTGTGCGCGTCCTCAACCGCAAGGGCCATGACTGGACCGTCGAGCGACTTCGCCGCGCCGTTCATCGGATGGTTCGAGAAAAGCTCGCTGACCCTGGGCTCCTGGCGCGATCACCGCGGCGGCCGCCGGAGGATCACCATATGAAGCTCGTCGCAGCGATCGCCATTGCAGATCCGACGCTGTCTCTGCGCGACATTGCCGGCCAGCTCGAACAGATGGGCGAGCGCCCGGTCCGCGGTGGCCGAAAATGGCAGCCTTCGTCCGTCAAAGCGCTCATCGATGAAGCGGTTCGGTTCGGGTTGCTTCGGAACTAGGCGACAAACCATCTGGTCCGCTTTGCGCCAGATGCGGTCATCGTGCACATTGCTGTAGTTAAGGTGCCCGACCGAACAGGAAATAGGCCCGGTCATCGAACTTTATCTTGATGATGGCAGCGGAGGGCCCTCTAACACAATCCTCTAGGGAAAAATTGTGAGGCACAGAATCAGAAATTGCCGTCGGCAGCTTTCGATTGCCGAAGAAATCCAGTTCTTGTGATCGCTTGATCTTTTCTATCTCGATGCTTTGCTTTCTGACGAAAACAAAAGCGAAGTGTCCCTCATCGGAGGAATATTCGACCTTCGCGAGATGAGTATTTACCCTCGCGGCAAGGTCAACGTTTGTGTTCAGTCGATCCTGATATGGGTGGAGGATACATACCGCCTCGAAATCCGACGCCGTCAAAGTGCCCACTTTTCGGATGCTGCCCATCGGAGCGTTTAGCAGCGCCTCATGAAAATCGGACGCGTACAGCTCATAAGCTAAGCACATCGTCGGCGCCGCCACGAGGGCTGTTAACAGAATAATGCTTCGACGCAATACCATATCCGCACCCCTTTCAAGGGCCCTCTTTCCATATTGAAAGCGTGGTCAAGGATATTCGCGCTTGCACATCACTACTAACGAACGCGCCGCTTCGGGCTTTGAAGTAGCCATTTCATCAATGATATTGGCGAAGTTCTGGGTGGCCTTACGGGCTTGCTCCCTTGTGCCGCCTGCAGCGAGAACATTGGCAACGCCCTGCTCATATAAGGTCTTGAATTTGGCCATGTATCGATCGGAAATTGCTTCGTCCCCCGTGTCCTTGTAGGCCTTCGCTAAGGCTCGATAAAACACTGCGCATGCCATCGGCCTATCATCGTAGGTCGATTGCCGCTTCTGCTCCGCCACCGCGGAAAGCGATATCAAGTAAATTCCGGCTGCTGATGCCAGAAGTGTAATCGCCCTCAAGACCGTTCTCTCTAGTTATTAACCCTGTCGCCGCGCTTTGGTTGCAGTTCATACCACAGCGCAATTTCTAAACGGTAAGGAAATCACTAAAAATTTCGACGTACAAAGGGCCGACTCCGGCCCTCCGCCTTCGCGCCGATTTTGGCCTTGCACGCTTATTCTTCGTATCTGCTCGCGACAGCACGCGTTTTGTCAGCGTTGCTCAAAAGCTCAACAACACCACCGCGCTCGAAGCTTGGTGGTTGAACACGATACCGAACTCCGATGTCGAACTCGCGCCCGAGATTTGGATAATCCAAGTAGCTGCCTGTTCCAGATGCAGGCTCATCGAGCTCCCAACCAGCCAGAAGTTGTTCAAAGTCCTTTGGGTTGATTGCGAAGGCACAGGAGATGATGACATCGGTAATGGCATCCGATGAGCAATCTACATCACGGACAGACGGAGGAAGCGAAGGAAGGTTCAGGATAAAAGCGAGGCGGCCAGGGTCCTTGAGACCATCAAGAGTATTCATCGCCGTGGTGAACCCCCATAGCACCGCAGACCCCGCTAGAATTAGCACCAGCGCTCGCGCGAACTTCACTGTCTCACCTCACGATTAATCGGGAAGTTCCTCTTATCGGCGACCGGTGCCTGAATAATGAGGAAGATCAATACAATTTTCCAAGTCAGCTTTGCGCGATAGCCGACATCGACAGTCGGCCACTTTGCGGCAAAGAGTGATCGCTTCGACCTTGCCGAGGAGCCTTCACCAAAGACCCCCGGACCTTCTACATCACTACCTGCCAGATATCGCAGCGCGTTGATTGGCTAACTCACACGACGTTTCTGCCCATCGCCCGCCCTCAATAGCGCCATCAACATCGACCCAAGCGAAAACTCGCCACACACTGCCCGTTTCGTTAGATCACGAAGGTAGCCGCCGGCCGAGTTGATGTGGCCTGCCCGCTCCAGCATGCAGGCCACCGCGACCGCCGCATTTTCAGGCCCCATGGCTTCGCAGGCATCCTGGTAGGCCGACGGGCTGACACCCAGCATGGATCGAACCACGACGGCAGCCGCCATCAGATCGCGCCAGCTCCCAACCGCGCCACCGGGGCCATAGTTTCCAACTTCGGGGCATGCCTTCAAGACCAATCCCAACGGGAAGGCCTTCAGCGGCTCGCACTGGCGCCCGCCGGTTTCACTCGGCCTCGCCCCCTGCTCTTTTCCAGAGCTAGGTTCAAGTTCATTGATGGATTCGGTATTTGAATTCTGTATGTGGCGTTCAAAACGGACGTCATTGGTGTCCGTTTTTTTGGATTTTTCATGAAAATCCAGACGATTGAGGACCTCTGACTGAAGAAGCTGCATTTCGTCGAGGATCGCTTCCAAGTCGGCGACCGCCGGCGTGCGCGGAATCCGGCTGACGAGGGCGATATAGATAGCCTCGACTGCTACCCAGTCGCCTGGTGCGCTTTCTTCGATCGCCGCGGAGATGAGCTTGCGGACGTCGCGACGGCAGATCGACAGAGTTTCCTTCACGCGCCGGAAATGCGCGCGGCGATCGGCTACGTCCTGAGCCATGAGCGCGAGCTCTTCAGCGCGCGCCAAGAGCGGAGCCAGGTCGAAGCCATAGGCGTCCTCGATGCCCCCTTGCCTGTCTTTGCGCGCGTAGCGCTTTCCATTGGCGCTGTCCTTGCGTGAGATCAGTCCGGCCTCGACGAGCGCCGCCAGATGCCTGCGTAACGTCGTTCCAGTGATCCCGTGAGCCCGGACACTCAACTGCGCGTTCGACGGAAACACGATCATGGCCTTGTCCTGCGAGAGTTCGCTTTCGGGATAGAAGGTCAGCAACGCATCGAGCACGGCGAGCGCACGGTCCTGAATGCCGAGCAACGCCCTCGCCTCTGAGGCGTCGCGAAAGACCTTCCACTTTTCTGCCGTCTTGCCGGGCTTGATGTCCGCCGAAACGAGCTGGCGTTTCACCGAGGCAAGCGTCATCGGCCGCCGCCCAAATGGCGTCGTCACACTTTCCGTCCGCATGTCATTCACCTTTCAAGAAGGCAAAGATCATCGTCCCGCCGAGATGGCGTCCATCGACTCTTGACAGTGATTCCGGGAAGTGCGATTCTCTAGGTGCTAAACGAGAGAAATGGGCTTCCGGATGGACATCTGGGGGCCTTTTTCTTTGCTTGGGTTCCTGTCTTCTCCGTATCAAATCATCTGGCACTGTCGTGCCGGTTAGCCATTCCGTGTTTTTTCAAACTCGGCATGGAGTTCTTCAAGGCGTGTGGTCACGAACGCCGCAAATTCAGGAACCACGCGTTCATCGAACGTAAGGCGCGTGGTCTTTCCGAGACGCTCGATCTTTGCTGCCTTCTGACCCTTTGCATTCTTCCACTGCTCACCTGACGCCGCCTTCTTCTTCTGCGGGACCGCAGCAGCGAGCGCCTTTGCAAACCGCTCATCAGACGGGAGCGTCGCGAATTTGGGCTCACCAATCGCACTGTCCAGCTTCTTGCGTGAGGATGGCAAAGTGTCGGCCAGAGCCATCCAACGCGAGCGGCCGGCCTTCGGAGCCGGGCCGATTGCCTGGATAATCTCCGAAGGCAGCGAGCGAGCAACGGCGATGTAGCGGCTGAGATCTGACTTGTCGGTGGAGAGCGCGGCAATGATTGTTTCGCGCTTGTAGCCGGCATCTTCCAGCCGCAGGGCGAAGAGTGCCTTCTCGATGAAGGAGAGGTCCTGCCGGTCGAGGTTTTCCTTGCCCTGCGCAATGACGAGGTCTTCGTCGCTCAGCGCTTGGACGACGGCCCGAACTTTCAGCGACAGTTTCGCGGCAGCACGCAGACGGCGACGGCCATAGGCGATTTCATAGCGACCGGCATGATCGGCCTGCGGACGGACCAGAACCGGGACCTGCTGGCCGTATTGCTGAATACTCGAAACCAGTTCGTCGAAACCGGGATCGACGTCGATCGGAATTCGATCACCGACTGATGAATCGGAAATCGCGGAAGGCTCAATCTCGATGACGACGTTCCCAGAGGCGAGTTGCTCCTGGAGACGGGCGGCAGAGCGCGCGCCCTCGCTCATCTCCTGAAGCGACGTTCCCATCGCCGAGATGGCACCGGTGCGAACCCGCTCGGGGCTTTTGCTGACTGCAGGGCTTGCTACGGTCGGTTCGGCCTTCCGCATGAAGAGTGAATTGACGGTGTCCTTCCGGCTCATCGGCCACTCCCATAATGATTGGACAGACGCAAAGTCGCGCCGCCATCTCTAAAGTTGGGAGCTCCCAACAAACTTGGGGCAGGGGCGTTCACTCCGTCCTGCAAAGCCATGATCAATCCCGAAAACCATCCGCGCGCGATCGAAACGCCCGCGGTCAAAGGTGAATAGAACATGGAATTGGGAGCTCCCAACTTTGGCGCTTGGAAGGGGAGGGCGCTCATCTTTTCTTGCGACCCCACGCAGCTCGAATTTCGTTTTCGATTTCGAGATTGACGGCGTCGAGCGACTCCATGGCGCGATCGTAAGTCGATCGCGTCAGGTTTTCGCGTCCGATCTCATAGAGTGTCTGCTTGGTGAGGCCGGCATCGGAGACGGCAGCCGACTTCAGCATCGGATTGGTCATGACGCTATCGTCAAATAGATTTCGCAACAGAGCCGCGACCTTGGTCTGCGGCGCATCCTGCGGCTCGAACCGCGTCAGCAGATATTTGATGAAGTCATAGCGCAGCTCACCGCCAGCCTCGCGCACGACCGCCAGGAGGTCATGAGTCATCAGCAGGAACTGGCTCATCGATGCGACATCGAGCATCTGCGGATGGACCGTCACCACCATGGACGTCGCCGCACACAATCCACTGAGCGTGAGGTAACCAAGCTGCGGCGGGCAGTCGATGACGACGACGTCATAATCATCGGCGACTTCGCCGAGAGCGCTTGCGATCCGAAGGAAGAAGATTTCCTGTTCGGATTTACTCGCGCCGGTGAGCGCACGCGGCGTCGTATGCTCGAACTCCATGAGTTCCAAATTACCCGGGACGAGATCCAGGCCGTCGAAATAGGTCTGGCGGATCACATCCTTGAGTGGGCGGCGGTCCTCGTCATATCGGATGGCTGCATAGAGCGTCTCGTTATGTCCGACATGGGTTTCCGGCAATATCCCTAGCAGGGCTGAAAGACTTGCCTGCGGGTCAAGATCGAGCGCAAGGACGCGGTATCCCTGAAGAGCAAGATATTGGGACAGGTGGACCGAGGTGGTGGTCTTGCCAGATCCTCCCTTGAAGTTGGTAACGGCAACGACTTGCAAATGATCGTCTGGACCACGTCGCGGCAGAAAGTCGTGAGAATTACGACCACGGGAGGTCGAGGCGAGCCGCTCGCGCAGCTCGTTGATCTGGCCGAGGGAATAGAGCCTGCGGCCATTGCTGGTCAGCTCAGGCTGCGGGCCATCGCCCGCTAGGCTCATTTTTCTCAAGGTCGAATCGGATACACTGATAAGCTTGGCCGCCTCGCCAGATGTGAAACGGCGAAGTGTCTTGCTTGCGGTCGGCGGGAAAATCGCTTCGCTGATCGACTGCAGTTGCGAGCTGATCAACGAGGCATGGGCGCCGATCGTCTCGTCAACGGTTTTCTGCGGGACTACCCTTGTAGATCTCAGCGGCTTGCTCACGCTCAAAACTTCCATCACGGATAAATTACGGTTTCGGTGTTTTCAGCGTGACGATTGCGGAATACCGCGATTCTTGCAAGAACTTAATAGTTAACAGAGTCTTAAGTCGACACTGCCTATTCCCTCTTAATCGCCTGATAAGCCTGAAAATCCCGTTGGTTAGCCCGAATACGGTTGCACTCGCCGGTTCCCATTTCTTGTGAGTCAAGCACCTGACTTGCTGACAAGAAATCTGCCCGGCTCTTGATTCGGGTCGAAATTGACGGAATCGGCCGCGACTCGCGAGGTGCAATATTGCACATAGACTTCGCGCGGCCACCGAGGTCTGTCTCCTCTCGCACTCAAAACGAGGAGACGAGCTTTCCCATGCTTCAGTCGCACTCCCGCCTTGTCCGCAAACTGCAGGACGCACTTGGCGAACATCTTTGCATTGCCCTTGAAGACCCGATGGTCGTCGAGATCATGCTCAATCCGGACGGCAAACTTTTCATCGAACGCCTGGGTCACGGCGTCGCGCCAGCCGGCGAAATGCAGGCGACCGCGGCCGAGACTGTTATCGGATCGGTGGCACACGCTCTCCAGTCCGAAGCCGACGGAGAACGACCAATCATCTCCGGTGAGCTGCCTATTGGCGGCCATCGCTTCGAAGGTCTTTTGCCTCCCGTCGTCAATTCGCCGACCTTTACGATCCGCCGGCGCGCTTCACGGCTTATTCCCCTCGACGACTATGTGACCGCGAAAATCATGACGGAAGCGCAGCCTTCCATCATCCGCAGCGCCATAACCGACCGGCTGAACATTGTCATCGCGGGCGGGACGGGCTCAGGCAAGACGACGCTCGCAAACGCGGTCATCGCAGAAATCGTTTCGGCCTCGCCGGAAGACAGGATGGTGATCCTCGAGGATACGTCCGAGATCCAATGCGCCGCGGAGAATGCCGTCTGCCTCCACACGAGCGACGCGATCGACATGGCCCGCCTTCTCAAGAGCACGATGCGCCTGCGTCCTGACCGGATCATCGTTGGCGAGGTTCGTGACGGCGCCGCACTGACCCTCTTGAAAGCCTGGAACACGGGACATCCCGGCGGTGTCACGACGATCCATTCCAACACCGCCATGTCGGCGCTTCGACGCCTGGAGCAACTGACGTCGGAAGCCAGCCAGCAGCCAATGCAAGCCGTGATCGGCGAAGCGGTCGATCTCGTTATCTCGATCGAACGCGCCGGGCGAGGCCGCCGGGTGAGGGAGGTCCTCCATGTCGAGGGGTTCAATGGCTCGCGCTATCAGACAGAACACTATCCGCAGATCGATGAGGACAGTCATGCAGCATAATCGCTTTTTTCGTTTGGGAATTATCGGCGCATTGCTTTGCGCCTCGCTTGCCGGGCCAGCGCTTGCAGGTTCAGGCGGCGGAAGCCTACCTTGGGAGGGTCCCCTTGAGCAGATCCAGCAATCGATCACGGGACCGGTCGCCGGATACATCGCATTGGCTGCGGTCGCGATTGCCGGCGGCATGCTGATCTTCGGCGGCGAGCTCAACGATTTCGCACGGCGTTTGGTGTACGTGGTGCTCGTCGCGGGGATCCTGCTTGGCGCAACGACGATCGTCGGTCTCTTCGGCTCGACCGGTGCTTCGATCGGCGGCTCGGTCGTTGTCGGCCAAGCCGCGGTCCCGAATACAATTCGGACGGGGGAAGGGGAGGGGCGTGATGGCTGACCCAGGCGCCGCGCTCCATCGCAACCGCATCCACCGTGCTCTGTCGCGGCCAAACCTTTTGCTGGGGGCGGATCGAGAGCTCGTGCTACTGACCGGGCTCGCGGCGATCATCCTGATCTTCGTTGTGCTGACCGTCTATTCGGCCCTGTTCGGCGTGGCAATCTGGATCGTTGTCGTCGGCGCGCTCCGCATGATGGCTAAGTCTGACCCGATGATGCGCAAAGTCTATGCCCGCCATATGCGGTATCGAACGCATTACCTTCCGACCTCCGCGCCTTGGCGTCGATACTGAGGAGTTGTCGATGGTCGCTTTACGAACATTTCGATCGACCGGTCCATCATTCGCTGACCTGGTTCCCTATGCGGGCCTTGTCGATAACGGCATCCTTCTGCTGAAGGACGGTAGTCTGATGGCGGGCTGGTATTTTGCTGGCCCGGATTCCGAAAGCGCAACAGATTTCGAGCGCAACGAGCTCTCCCGTCAGATCAACTCGATCCTCTCGCGACTGGGTACCGGCTGGATGATCCAGGTCGAGGCCGTGCGCGTGCCGACGACGGAATACCCATCTGCTGAACGCAGCTATTTTCCCGACACTGTCACTCGGCTGATTGACGATGAACGCCGGCGGCACTTCGGTCAGGAACGAGGGCACTTTGAAAGCCGGCACGCACTCATCCTAACCTATCGGCCGCCGGAGCGACGCCGATCCGGCTTCACTCGCTATATCTACTCGGATACGGAAAGCCGCTCTGCGAAATACGCTGATACCGCTCTCGACGCGTTCCGGCGCTCAATCCGGGAGATAGAGCAGTACCTCGGCAATGTCCTGTCCGTGCAGCGCATGCAGACCCGAGAGGTTTCCGAGCGCGAAGGTAGTCGCGTTGCGCGCTACGACGAGCTTTTCCAGTTCATTCGGTTTGCCATAACCGGCGAGAACCATCCCGTCCGCCTGCCAGAAATTCCCATGTACCTGGACTGGCTCGCGACGGCGGAGCTTGAACATGGACTGACGCCGCGGGTCGAGGGCCGGTTTCTCGGCGTGATCGCGATCGATGGGCTTCCGGCCGAGAGTTGGCCGGGCATTTTGAACAGCTTGAAGCTGATGCCACTGACCTATCGCTGGTCATCACGCTTCATTTTCCTCGACGCAGAGGAAGCCAAGCAGCGACTGGAGCGGACCCGCAAGAAGTGGCAACAGAAGGTGCGGCCGTTTTTCGATCAGTTATTCCAAACGCAATCCCGCTCTGTCGATCAGGATGCGATGGCCATGGTCGCCGAGACTGAGGATGCGATCGCTGAAGCCTCCTCGCAGTTGGTGGCCTACGGCTACTACACCCCTGTTATCATTCTCTTCGATGAAAGCCGCTCGGCGCTGCAGGAGAAGGCGGAGGCGGTTCGTCGCCTCATCCAGGCGGAAGGCTTCGGGGCCCGCATCGAGACGCTGAATGCGACCGATGCCTTTCTCGGCAGCCTGCCGGGCAACTGGTACTGCAACATCCGCGAACCGCTTATCAACACGCGCAATCTGGCAGACCTAGTTCCGTTGAACTCTGTCTGGTCAGGTCAGCCGTCCGCCCCATGCCCGTTCTACCCACCCGATGCACCGCCGCTCATGCAGGTCGCGTCCGGCTCGACCCCTTTCCGATTGAACCTGCATGTCGACGATGTCGGCCATACATTGATTTTCGGGCCAACCGGCTCCGGCAAGTCGACCCTTCTCGCGCTGATCGCCGCGCAGTTCTGCCGGTACGAAAAAGCGCAGATTTTCGCCTTCGACAAGGGAAATTCGATGCTGCCGCTGACGCTTGGCGTCGGTGGTGACCACTATGAGATCGGCGGCGAGGGCGGGAAGGGGGCCAAGCTTGCCTTTTGCCCTTTGTCAGAGCTTTCGACTGACGCTGATCGGGCCTGGGCCTCCGAGTGGATCGAGACCCTCGTTTCGCTCCAAGGCGTGACTATTGCGCCAGATCATCGAAACGCGATTTCGAGGCAAATCGGATTGATGGCCTCAGCGCCCGGCCGTTCACTGTCTGATTTCGTCAGTGGCGTCCAGATGCGCGAGATCAAGGATGCTCTCCATCACTACACGGTCGATGGCCCGATGGGTCAGCTCCTCGATGCGGAAGAAGATGGCCTGACGCTTGGGCGCTTCCAGTGCTTCGAGATCGAGCAGCTGATGAATATGGGCGAGCGCAATCTGGTCCCCGTTCTGACCTATCTCTTCCGGCGGATTGAGAAGCGGCTCGATGGGTCGCCAAGCCTCATCGTTCTGGACGAGGCATGGCTGATGCTCGGCCATCCTGTATTCCGCGACAAGATCCGGGAGTGGCTCAAGGTGCTTCGCAAAGCGAACTGCGCCGTCATCCTTGCGACGCAGTCAATCTCCGATGCTGAGCGCTCGGGCATCATCGACGTTCTGAAGGAATCTTGCCCAACCAAGATTTGCCTTCCGAATGGTGCCGCCCGGGAAACCGGCACCCGCGAATTCTATGAGCGGATCGGCTTCAACGAGCGGCAGATCGAGATTGTCGCGAACGCCATTCCCAAACGCGAATACTACGTGACGTCGCCCGATGGCCGGCGGCTTTTCGACATGTCGCTTGGCGCGGTCACACTTTCCTTTGTCGGCGCCTCTGGCAAGGCCGATCTAGCCCGCATCAGGGCGCTCTCGTCGACCCACGGCCGCGAGTGGCCGGGTCAATGGCTCATCGAAAGGGGGATCAACCGCTATGAGTGAAGCAATCCGATTCTCAGAACTCGGCAAATCGTTGATGACCGCGTTGGTCGTCGCCGGCCTTTCTGCAACTCCCAACGTCTCCTACGCGGGAGGCGCGGTTACCGGCGCGACCGAGATGACTCAGATGCTCAACAATGGCGAGCTTATCCATCTCGTTGGTCAATCGACCGAACAGATCAACAATCAGATCAAACAGATCACGCAGCTTGCCGAGCAGATCCAGAACCAGCTCAATATCTACCAAAACATGCTGCAGAATACGGCCCAGCTTCCGAACCACATCTGGGGCCAGGTCGAAGGCGATCTGAACCAGCTCCGTGATGTCGTCAATCAGGGTCAAGGCATCGCTTTCTCCATGGGCAATGCCGACGATCTACTGGAGCAACGCTTCAAAAGCTATTCGGACCTGAAGACAAACCTGCCCAACGCCGAGAGCTTTTCGTCCACCTATCAGACGTGGTCGAACACGAACCGGGACACGATTTCCAGCACCCTCAAGGCCGCAAGCCTCACCGCTGACCAGTTCGACAGCGAAGAGGAGACTATGGGCCAGCTTCGATCAATGTCGCAGTCGGCGGACGGGCAGATGAAAGCGCTGCAGGTCGGCCACCAGATCGCCGCTCAGCAGGTCGCCCAGATGCAGAAGCTTCGCGGCATTGTCTCCCAGCAGACAACAATGATGGGAACCTGGCTGCAGAGCGAACAGACGGACAAGGACCTCGCACAGGCGCGCCGCGAGAAGTTCTTCAATGCCGACGTCCAATCCATTCCCTCCGGACAGAAAATGGAGCCCCGCTGGTGACCCGCCCCACATTGATCGTCTCCGTCTGCATCGTGGTCGCGGGGATTGCTACCATCACCACAGTCGTTCTGGTGCGCAGAGAGAGTTCCGCCGCGCCGCACATGAGTGAAGAACAACGAGAAACTCGCGAGAAGTTCTTTGGCACGAGCAAGCCGCTCCCGCCGATCGAGAAGGGACAGGAGATGCGACCGAAATGGTGAAGCGCGGCCGCAGAAGTATCATCCTGGCTGCGGGCATCGCCCTCCTCGCGTTGGCGGCGCCCGCTCTCGCTCAGCAAGGCCAAGTTCTGACGGAATTGGAAAACCAAGTCTCGACGGCCGCCAAAGGGTGGGAAACTACCGTCATGGATGCGGCGAAATCGCTGTTCTGGATCCTCGCAGGCATCGAAGTCGGCATCGCCGCCGTGTGGCTCGCGATCCAGGCAGCATCGCTGGACAGTTGGTTTGCCGAGCTCGTCCGGCGCATCATGTTCATCGGCTTCTTCGCCTTTGCACTCACGCAGGGTCCGACTTTCGCCAAAGCGGTCGTCGATAGCCTGTTTCAAATTGGCGCCGGTGGCGGCTCTGCATCTCCGGCCGAAGTCTTCGACGCAGGCATTCGCGTTGCATCTCAGATCTCAGAACAGGCGAAGTTTGGGGTCTTCGAGGACAATGCCCTTGCGATCGCCGCCGTGCTTGCAATGGGCATCGTCGTCATCTGCTTCTCACTCGTTGCGGCAATCTTCGTCTCGGTCATGGTCGAGATGTATGTCGGCCTACTGGCAGGCATGATCATGCTCGGTCTCGGCGGCTCCTCCTTCACCAAAGATTTTGCGATTCGCTATCTCGTCTATGCCTTCGGCGTTGGAATGAAACTGATGGCTTTGGTCATGATCGCCAAGATCGGCTCAAACGTCCTGCTTGGCCTAGCGCAGGCGCCAACAGCCGAAAGCGATCAGTTCATCACCACACTCGCGATTGCTGGCATCTCCGTCGTCGTCTTCATCATCGCGATGTACGTCCCGAACATTATCCAAGGCGTCGTGCAGGGGGCTTCGGTCTCCGGCGGCATGGAGACAATCCGCCACGGCGGCCAGGCGGCCTCATTCGCGGCGGGCGGCGCCTTCCTCGGCGCCGGTGCTGTTGGTGCTGGTTTTGCGGCCGCGCAGGCAGCGCGCGCCGGCGGGTCCTCGGCGGCGGGCTCGGTGCTTCGAGGCATGGGCGCGAGCATCAGCTCCGGTGCCATGGCTGCGGGATCCGCCGCCAAGGAGAAGGCGATCGGATCACCTGGCGCTTACGCCGGTTCCCTTCTTGGCCTGGCCAACGCGAAGCTCGATCAGGCAAGGGGCAATCCGCCCACTCCGGCGCCGCCTTCGGAAAGACCGGACAAACAATAATTCACGGACAGGATCACACACATGGCAGGGCATCCCGCACCTGAGAACCCGTATCTTGCCGCAAGGCAGGAATGGTCAGAACGTTACGGCTCCTACGTCAAGGCCGCCTCCACCTGGCGGGCCGTTGGCATCCTGAGCCTAGGATTGGCCGTTATCGGCGTCAGCTACGCGCTTTATCTCAGCACGCAGGTCAAGCTCGTTCCTTACATCGTCGAGGTCGACAAACTCGGCAACACGGTTTCCGGCGGCTTCCCGCAGCAGATCGAATACGCCGATACGCGGGTCGTACGTGCGACCCTTGGGAATTTCGTGACCAGCTTCCGTTCGATCACGCCGGATGCGGTGGTCCAGAAGCAATATATCGATCGCACCTATGCCCTGCTGCGAACGAGTGACGCTTCGACGCAAAAGGTCAACGCCTGGTTTCGCGGCAACTCGCCGTTCGAAAAGGCGGTCAACGCGACAGTGGCGATCGAGGTGAACAACATCGTCGCGCTTTCGAACCAGACCTACCAGATCGACTGGACCGAGTACGAGCGTGATCGGAAAGGCAAGGAGGTCGCCACCCGCCGCTTCCGCGGGATCGCGACCGTGTCGATCACGTCTCCGCAAGACGAAGCAACAATCAGGCTCAATCCGATCGGCGTCTATGTGACCGATTTCGACTGGACCGCGCAACTTTGAGGGCAGGATCTGCAATGAGGATCAAACACAAACGCGTCGCTCTTTGCTGCATGCTGGCGCTTGCCGTTTCGACCAAGGTCTCGTCCATGGCCATCGCGCAAAGCCTGACGATCAATGAGGCGAAGGCAACAAACCTTTCCGGCAAATGGCGCGGACAGGCAGGACTGGTCACCCGCGGCCCGGATGGCAAGGTGATCTTCCTCTTTGGTGAGACGCAACCCTCCGTCGTCTGCTCACCCTTGCAGGTCTGCGACATCGAGCTACAGGGCGGCGAAATCGTCCGCGACGTCCTCGTCGGCGATACGGTTCGCTGGAAGGTCGAGCCGGCAACGTCTGGCGCCGCCGGCGGGCAGGTGATCCACCTGATCGTCAAGCCGGCCGAGCCGGGGCTTGTCACGTCGATGGTGGTGACGACCTCACGCCGCACGTACCATATCCAGCTGAAATCTCATCCCACACAATACATGGCCCGGGTCGGATTCGAATATCCCGAGGATGCCGCCACAAAGCTCTCAGATATCAATGCCCGAATCCAGTCCATGACTGGGCCGGGGGGCGGTGTCGCTCCCGAACAGCTTGCCTTTTCCTATTCCTTGAGCGGACGCGCTCCATGGCGACCGAAGCGGGTCTATTCTGATGGGCAGAAGACCTACATCCAGTTCCCGCGCGCGATCTCCGGCGAGGACGCGCCAGTTCTCTTCGTGGTTTCGGGCGGGCAGAACCGCATCGTGAATTATAGGATGAAGAACGACCTGATGATCGTCGACTACAATATCGACAAGGCGATCTTGATCTCCGGGGTCGGCTGGAAACAGCAGAAGATCACGATCCGGCGGGGAGGGTGAACCATGCAGCTCCATCGCCTCATTCCCATTGTCCTCGCCCTCGGTCTAGCCGGATGCCAGACGGCAACCGACGGGCTGTCTACCAGCGCTGCACCCGCTGACGTTACCGGACCTGCCGCGGGCGCTATCGCTGGCGACATGGCAGGACGTTTCGCCGAGCAGGCCGGATCGACTTCCACGCCGATTAAATTGCAGAAAGACACGTCCGAATTCTCAGTCGCACTCGAGGCCGCGTTGAAAGGCTGGGGCTTTGCCATTGTCACCGATGACAAGAGCACAGGCGAAAAGGATGCGGCGAAGCCGCTCGAGCTGGCCTATTCGATCGCCGCTGTAGACGGACAGGTGTTGGCGAGGCTCTCGACTGACACGATGGAGCTCGGCCGAGCTTACTCGGTTAACAACGGCGTGGCGACGCCAGCAAGCCCGCTTTCCCTTATGAAGCGAAACTGACAGGCGGAGACGATCATGGTCCAATCGCTACAACTGGGAACGTCCAATCAGACTGCTGACGAGAAGGGGATGAAGCGCCTCAATCGCATGCCTCTGTACGTCGGCCTCGGGATCCTAGTTCTGTTCCTCGCCGTTCTCGTTTACGGCCTCTCCTCACGTGGATTGAGGTTTGGCCAACACGACCCGAACGATAGCGGATCTGGCACTCCGGCCTCTACCTTTGCCGATCAGTTGAAGCGGGGTGTCAAAGACGGGATCATCGGAGATCGAGAGGAACAGCAGCCGATGTTTCAGCCAACTCCGGTCCCGCAGCCGCAGGAAGCTGCCCGGCCGGCGGAGGCAGAACCAAGGGTCGAACCACGGGAGCCGGGCAGGTCTCGCATGGAATCGGACGAGGAGTGGAACGCCAGGATGCTTCGCGAGCAGCGGGAACAGATTTTTCGCGAACAGCAGCGCCAGCGCATGGCAAGCCTACAGGCGAGAGGAGCGGCTTTCGACTCGCCGCTGAAGGTTGATATCACCGATGTCGCCGGACAAGTGCCGGCAGCTGCTGCTACCGGACCCCGGCAATCCACCAGCGCAGGGAACGGCACGCAGGATCTGTATGCCGCAGCATTGAGAGCGGGCGTCGCGGGACAGGGCGATCAGAACGGCCAAGCGTCCAAGGAAGATTTCTTCAACGCAGACATCAAGGATCTTGGCTACCTGCCCAACCAAGTCGTACCTCAGCAGTCACGTTACGAACTCAAGCGTGGATCGGTGATCCCCGCGACACTGATCACAGGTATCAATTCCGACCTCCCAGGCCGCATCACTGCCCAGATCAGCCAGAACGTTTACGACAGTGCGACCGGCCACTACACGCTCGTTCCGCAGGGCACGAAGCTTCTTGGCCGTTACGACAGCAAGGTGTCGTTCGGCCAAAACCGGGTCCTCGTCGTCTGGACCGACATCATCTTCCCGAATGGTTCAACCCTTCAGATCGGCGGCATGGCCGGGACCGACTCGGAAGGCTATGGCGGCTTCACCGACAAGGTCGACAACCATTATCTGCGGACCTTCGGCTCGGCCGCGCTCGTCGCGCTGATCGGGACAGGGATAGACCTGTCGATGCCTGAGAGCTCAACCCTTGCCACGCAGGACACCGCCTCAGACGCGGCGCGTCGGAATTTTGCCGAAACTTTTGGAAGGGTCGCCGAGCAGACAATCTCGAAAAACCTCAATGTCCAGCCGACGATCAAGATCAGGCCAGGTTACAGGTTCAATGTGCTCGTAGACCAGGACATCATTTTCCCGGGTATTTACGGCAATTGAGGTTTGAGTACGATGTTGGAGTCAGAACAAGAACTGTTCCCCCAGGCACGCTAAGGCGCAACAGAATATCAACATCAAAGCTCGCGTAAGAGAGGTCGCCAAATGTGCGAGATATGTAACGTTGCTCACGTTTTATCCAGTTTTTTACCGCCGCTTCGGCACGCGGTGATGTATTCTTCTGACACGCAGCGACTTGCGATTATAAATTTATATATTGCACAAATTTCTACTTGCGCGATATTAAATATTCCTTTAGTTGAATACTATGATTGAAATACGCAGTTTGCGGGAGTTGTTCGCGCAGACTTTAATATACTCGCCGATGTTTGTTGTTGACTGGTTCTTCTGCGGTGCGTTCCAGCATTAGAGTCGGATAATAACCGACTCGTAGAATATCATCTCCATGCCGAAGCGTGTGATCTGACCAACCTCGAGTCCACCTGCTAGGGAAATTAGTGGCGGCTCCGTGTTCCGCTATTTTGCCGCTCTGGATGTCTGCGGACAGGCCTTAGTGCTCGTACTTTCACGGTCGGGAAACTATTGATAAGTTGTGTTCTCATAGTGAAATACTTGTTTGCCGCTTTTGCTGGCTTGAGCATGCAGCTCGCGGTGGGCTGGGCTCAAGAAGCGGTCGCTCAAGACGTCGCGTCGAGGCGTTGCGCGAACGAAATGAAAGACTTTGTCGCGACGATCGATCTCCTGATGTCGTCGCAGTCCCCAAATGTCGAACACCGAACCGACTTCCTAAGAGAAAAGGTTCCAACCGGCAAATGCGACGTGGAGGTTGTTCGCGAGTCTGCGCGCCATTCGAAATACTTCCTCTATTCCCGAAAAGGAGAAACGTCCGAATCCTTCAGATTTGCTAGCGAGACGCTTGTAGCAACGTTTTGGATTGATCTGCGGATCATGGAAATACCGGGCGATTCGCCCGTCATTCATGTCAAGAAGACGGAGGGTGATTTTCAATGAGCGAACGTATCGTTGTGACTTACGGCTATATACCCGGGACCGGCTCCGCCTATCATGCAGATCGTCCCGGATAACGACCTCCTGACGCCGGAGCTCAAGCTGTCGCCGCAAAGCTATTACAGCCTGCGCGTTTCAGTTCCCGCAGAAGAATGGGCACGGCTGGGCAATCTCACACCTCTCGCCGGGATGCCGGTGGAGGCATTCGTTCAGACAGGCGAGCGGACAGCGCTGGCCTATCTTGCAAAGCCGCTGACGGACCAGGTGGCTCGGGCGTTCAGGGAAGAATAGGGCGTCCGCGCGCCATGGGCGTGTCGGGAATTGGCATCGTCGCGTGAGGGCCTGGGCGATGCCATTGCGGACCTCCATATCTATGATGGCGTCTTTTATCATGGATATTCAGCGTGTTGGGCCCAACGTGTTGAGCCTAACCAAACTAGATGGCCGCCGGTTCGAACGTGTTCAAGAGCTAGCAAACGGCTAAATCCGCTATAAGAAAGGCCGTTCGCGGCAAATCACTTCCACGAGAACCGGCAGAACTGGGGTCGGAGCAAGAATTGTTCCCCCCATGTTGGGTGAAGTGCAGGCGAAAGAAACCGGCTCCGTCGATCAAATAAAAATTGCTGCAAAACTGCAGTGGATGCGTCCCGAACCAATCGCTAAAATAACTCTCAAGGCCGTACGCACTGTTTTGCTCGATTCTCACACGAGCAAACCTGTTAGCGTACACAGCAGGCTGTGCGTAGGCGTTGGGAGAACTTATGGGCTACGAGAGAAACGACACTTCCAAAGACATCGACCTGCGGCCGATTGTCGGATTGCTCTCTAACGAGTCCGAGCAAGTCATCGAAATCCTGACGGTTGGCGCGATCAAGAAACATCGCACGCTTGTCGACCGCGCCGAAAGAATGTTCCAAGTCGCCCATGCAGGAGACCGAGGCGACGAGAAAGAGCCTAGTGACGCTCACCTAGCCTATCTGGAGGCAACGATCGAAATGCATGCGCAGATGTCTGCGCTCACAACACTTCTCAACATTCTGGGTCGAACGCCGAAAGTCTGATCAAATCAGGCCACGCCGAATTGCCAGAGCCACGAGCTGCGTGTTGTTGCAAAGGTCATAGCGCCGTCGTGCCTCGGCGAGCGCAATGCGGACGGTATTATATTTGACATGCTCGATCTCAGCCGTGTCTTCCACCGTTTTGCCGAGTGAAAGCCACCGCGTGTAGGTTCCCTCCTTTGGAGAGAGGTAAAACGGTTCCTGGATTGAAGGCGTTACCTTTAGCTGCTCAATGCGAGCATGTAGCTGCCCAACCGCAGAGGATGCGGAGATCGGATCGATTTCGTCCTGCGCAGTCAGAACGGACTTTGGAGAGACGAAGCTGAGGACTGAGATGGCGCCACTGGAAATCGCAATTGGAATGGTGATGCCTGAACGGATCCCGAACCGCGCCGCAGTTTCATAGAAAGCCTGGTCTTCCTCCGGCTGCGTTCCTTTTCGTGGGGTACCAGACCAGATAAAGGCGCGGCGTGATTGTTGGGCGCGCTTCATAATCGGATTTCGTCGGTCCAGGTCCAACTTTCGGCTTCGTTTCAGCCAATCGGGATGAAGGTTCGATATCACGTAAAAGTCGCCCGGCAGCATTTTGGCATAATCGTAGCCGGAGAATTCGAACCGTTCTGCCAAATCCGCCAGGGCGGCCTTCAGCGTTGCATCGTCATGCGCGACAGCGCTGATTTCTAAAAGCCCCGCGACTAGTTGGTCCATCCAAATCCCCTTCATTCGGTGCCGCTCCTCCCGTCCCGGAGCGGCTCTTGGCGACAGCAGCGGAACGTGGACCGGCTCCTGCCCGACCTCTTCTGCCAACGTTGACGAGCGCAACGTGCGCACGCCACTCAGCCTGAGGTTGATTCATCTACTTCCGCATGTCGACCACTCGCTATGCGTTTGTGCGAACTTTATCCAACCTGAATTCGATAATGGGTGATTGAGTGATTTGGCACGATGTAATATGAAGTGCAGCGAAACGAAACGAAATCAGAACTGGTAATCGATTGTTTCAGAACGGGAAATTATTTCTGCCACCGCCGAATGACGGCAGTGACTGGAAGGAATTGTTCAAGAAACTGGCCGCGGCGGGCGCAGGCAGAGCACTCGGTGAAGACGGATTTCCAGCTGGACCATGGACGCCAGAGCTACTTGCCGAGGCTATCTCACAGATCGATTCGAACCGCGCTGGGGTTGATCTGAGGACAGTTCAGCTTTGGTTTCAGGAAAACGACCGGGGAATTAGCGCGGCGAATATTCGTTGGCTTGCGAGGGTTTTCGGATGTGATGATCCGGAAGCCACGGCCGCATGGCAGGTCGAGCTAAGTGCCGCTCAGGCGCGGCTTCAAGCCAAGAGACGGGAGGCGAAAAAGGCGGACGGCCGTGCGCCAGAACGTCCAGATTTGTTGCCTGACCCCAAAATTGACGACGAACTCTCGTCATCGGTCGAGCCAAAACCCGACACCGAACCAGAACCCGATGCCGATCGGAAGAAACAGCGCATCAGTTTAGCGCGAAGATCGGAGACGCTTTTTAGCGGCGGCTCGCCGCTGAACTTGCCCGCGGTGGTGTTTGCAGGCGCCTCCGCTCTTGGCTTTCTGTCCTACATTTTGGGGATCCACAGCGCCGTTTACCTCCGCGCGGATAACGTTGTGAAAGAGGTTGGATTTCTCTGGGCGCCGAATTGGACCCTCCTCTTCATGGTGCTCTTGCCGCTGTTTTTCGCACTCGTCGCCCAACTGCTCGCCTTTTGGACAGGGGAGGGACGCGTGAAGCTGTCGATGTGGAGCGACACGACGACAAGTGGCGATGACTGGGCACGTAATGTGGACGCGTCCTCCTTTTCATATTGGGCAGTGTTCTTGATCTGTGTGTTGTTCGCCGGTGTTTTCCAATGGATTGGCGTTTGCCTGATCCCATTGCTGGAAGGCGGAGCAGACTACGCGACAAGCTGGGGCACGCTGGCAATTGTGCGACCGGAGGTCATTTCGGTCCCGGTGTCGATCGCGTTCACTGCCCTCGCTTACCTCTATATGTGCCTCTGCTTTTACCTATTTTTTGCCGGGCTCATTTTGCTCCACACGATGATCCACGATCTCAGAAGAATTGGCCTGGACGCAACGGTCCTTCGGCAAGGTGGGTCTCAAGGCGAAGTACATGAGCTTTGCTTAAGATTAATGCGTGGGATATTTCGTTGCACAATTCTAGGCCTTCTGGTCGCGTTGTGCATGAAGGCTCAAAGCTCCTATCTGACATCGAACGGCAAAAACATCCTCGACTGGTTGGCCGGGGATTTGTCCTCAGCGCTGGCTGGTCGTGACAGTGCCAGCAATGGGTTCCACTATCGGATGCCTACCCATTACAGCAGCCTGCTTGTTGCACTTTCGACCATCGTCGTCTTTGTCTACGGTTCGATCTGCCTGCGAGGTATAGGCACGCGATTTCATAAACCTCTCTGGACGATGGCGGCGATCGTGACATTGCTGTTTGTCACTTACTTGCTGGTTGACGCGTTCGTGGGATTCTCAATCGTTTTGACTATCGGTGTGGTCGTCGCGGTGTGCAGCCTGATTGATCCTGGCCTCGGCAGCCGGCGATCCAATGAAGTAGGAAGCAAGCAAATTGTATCTTAGGTGGCTTGATCGGTGGGATGAACAGCGGGCGCGACGCGGTGAAGACGGGAAGGAGGCGACGAGTTTCATTCTGGATGCCGACCGTGCCTTTCCAGGTGAGAAAATCGACAGCATCCGCGAATTTTTTGCGCGAGCGGATGAAGCGTCGGCTGACCATAAATTTTTTGATGAGCCAAATGGCGGCGATCAATGTTTCGACGTGAGCGAGCATTGGATTAAATTCGCATCGGACATTTCCACCGATGTCGCAGAGAACAACATTGTCTGGGCGAAAATCACCAAAAGTGGATCCCTCGACAAGGCACTGGTGATCTTTCACCATTGGAACGCACGGGCTCGAAACGCTCAAATTGCCGGCTTTTTGTCACGGCGCGGCATCACAGTCGTCGAGATCGCAATGCCTTATCATTTCGAGCGTAGCCGTCCCGGCTCATTGCACGCGGATTACATGCTGAGCGCCAACCTTGGTCGAACGATCCAAGCCGTGAAGCAGGCAGTGTGTGATGGAAGAAAACTCATCCGCTGGCTGAAGGGCGAAGGCTACCGAGAAATCTCCGTCCTCGGCATGAGCCTCGGATCTTGGGTCGCAGGATTGATTGCGGCCCATGATCTGGACGTTTCGAAGGCCTCGCTGTTTCTGCCAGGTGGAAGCCTTGCGGATATGGTTTGGACTGGTCGCGCCACACGAACTATCCGCAGCAGCCTCGAGCGAGAGATCGAGCTGGCTGATTTCAGGCGAGCATGGGCTCCCCTCAATCTCGAAAACTACACGCATCGTTTGGCTCGGCCGGATCTCGATATCCAGATGGTGCTCGCCAGGAGAGACACGGTCGTGATGCCAGAGCTATCGGAGAGCTTGTTAGGCAGTTTGAAGAACGCCGGCGGCCGACCGCAGGTACTGAAACTAAATTGTGGCCACTATTCCCTCGGGAAGCTGCCGTACATTCTGTATGCCGGTTTAAGCTTAAAACGGTTTCTGTCTTGAGTTGACGTATCGGATGGAAGAAATGAACGTTTGCTGCGTGTCCGCGTTAGGAACTCGACCCTGGCATCTGCCCGGTCCAAGTTTGCGCTTTTGCAGGAATCCCTGTAATAAACTACGAGAAATTAGCTCAGGAGGGCCTCGACGATGACAGACATCCAGCTGGAGGCGCTCATCGCGCTCATGGAAAAGCGGGCGGAAGACGCCGCCAAATCTCCGGACGATGCACGCCGTCATTTGATGGACGCCGGCATTGTGTCTGCCGATGGCAAGCTCGCCCCGGAATACGCACGCGACGACGACGCAGAGGAAGCGGCCGCCGCTTGAGTTCCAATTATCCCGCATACGTGCTCGGCTACCACGGCTGTGACAAGGCGGTTGGTATGGCTGCGCTAACTGGCGCATCGCCCCTTCTTCCGAGCGAAAAAGCGTATGACTGGCTTGGCTCCGGCATCTATTTTTGGGAAAATGACCCCGAGCGTGCACTCGAATGGGCGACGCAAAAAGCTGAATCCGGCGCATACAACGAGCCTTTCGTGCTCGGCGCAATTATCGATCTCGGCAACTGCCTAGACCTCATTACCCGCAAGTACGTTCCTCTGATTCAGACCAGCTACCGCATGCTGAAAAGCCAGATCGAGGCCACCGGCGGCAAAATGCCGGTGAATTCCGATGCCAGAGGCGACAAGAATTCCGACAAACTGGTTCGGAAGCTGGATTGCGCCGTTATCAATTACGTCCACGAGATCGCCAAGGAAGCCGCCCTTCCGGCATTCGACACGGTTCGAGGGCTGTTTCCCGAAGGTAATGAAATTTACGATGGCGCTCGCTTTCACGAGCGTACCCATACGCAGATCGCCGTTCGCAATGGCGCGTGCATCAAAGGCTTCTTCCTTCCGCGAGGCGAAGCGCCGGCGCTGACTTTTCCGGTTTCGCCATAGCGCCTACTCATCCGCAGCGCTCGTTATTTTTGTCCGCCGATCCGCGAAAGATCGATCCTCATTCCCGCCTCCGTGGCCTTGCCCGGCTCGGCTGATTGTGAGGTATCTTCACTTTCCGGGGGAGGCGCCACGGGATCCTCATCTTCAGCAGGCTTTTCTGAGCGCGGACCTAAGAAGGTCGGGCCTCCAGGATCTTGGGCACGGAACACGTTGTCGCCCTCGAAGGTGCCCGTCTTCCAAGCGTAAATCGTATCGTCGATCAACTGCGGAAGAAGCTCCGTGTTCGTGGGGCGGCCATACCATTTGGTGACGATCCGAGCGACCTTTGCAAATATGCCTGTCCCTGTTCGCAAATTCGCGCAGGCGTCGAACATGTCCGGCTGAAGCTGTGACGGGTCGCTAACCCCAACGCCCGCCGGAAACTGAGTGATGCCGACTCGTACGATGGCATGATTGACATAGTTCTTGACCACACCCATGGCCTCGTCGGGCGAGCGAGGCTTGGGGATGAGCACCAGCCGACCATCAGCCTTCACCGTTACGGCCAGTGGATCATCGGAACCGACGGCCGAAATGAACTGTTCGACGATAGCGGGGGGAACGCTTGGATCCGCGCATTTCGCGATGAGGGCAGCGTCCATGGTCTTTCTCCAGATCAGGTGTTGAAGGACATCACGAGAGGTTTGCCGAACAGCCGTGCCCAGGCTTGCGTGCTGGCGCGCTGAATGGCGATGATTGATGTCCCTTTGGTCCACCAGCCGTTTCCGACGACGATGATGAGGTCTGGACCATGGACCATCGACTGCAGGACGGGCCAGATGATCAGCTGCTCGTAGCAGATGAACGGAGCGACGCGCTGGTCCCCGACGGTCACGATTGGATTTGCGAAGAAGTCCGCTCGGGCTCCGCCGCCTCTTCCGATCAATGGCAACCAGGGCTGCCACATCGAGCCAGGCACCGGCATGCGTTCCCGATAGAGGATCTCACTTTCGGTGGCCGAGACGCGAACCAGCACATTATCATATCCTTCCGCATCGACGACAGCCACGCCGGCGATGAGGCTCAGATCGGCCCCGGCAAGCTGCTGCCGCCACACGCGTTCGACCGACGGCGTCCAAAAACCGAGAGCACTTTCAGGCAAGAGCATGTAGGCGGTGTCGGACCGGCGCTGTGAGCGAAGGGTTGCAACAAGGTCACTATGACGAGCAAGACTGTTATCGCGACCCAGACTATTTCCGAGCTGCAGGTCGACGCCTTGCCAAGCCCGCCCTATGTCGGGAGCGGTCCAGAATGCGGCGGACCAGAGCCAGAAGCCTACGAGGGTCATGGCTGCAGCCGGTCGATATCGCGTTGTCATGATTGCGAGACTGGCTGTCACTGCCGCAAGTCCGGCCCAACCCCATCCCGGAAAAAGGACGCCTGCTGCGGTGATCGGATGCGCCCAGCCGACAATGCCGAAGGGCGGAAGGGCCATGAGAAACATTGCGATTGTATATCGCAGGGCTTTCCAGGCGCCGGATCGACGCGACCAGAGTGTGGCATGGACAAGAACGAAGCCTGTTGAGGCCATAAGCCACAAGATCAGTCCCGGCCAGATGTCCGCTTGATAGAAGGCAGCCACGCCTTGCGGCAGACCACGCGCCGCCGCCAGAAAATAAGCCGCCGAAACGAGACTTGCTGCCCGACGACTGCGTGCCAGCGACCAGAGCATGGGAAACGCAATTGCTGCGGGAAGCGCCAATATGTGCCCGCTCCAGGCAATAAATCCGGTCGAGGCAGAAGCCATGGCGAGGGAAAGCGGCTGGAGCCAATCAGGGCGCATAGGTGAGCACCTGTTTTGCTAGGCCGAGGACACCGGCGGCAGGGACCGGCCCGAAATACCGGGAGTCCCAGGATCCGGGGAATGGCGAATGGAGGAACAAAAAGCCGGCCGGAATCGTCCCTCCTGCATACGGGCGCAACAGCCGCCCCTGGCCATCCTGTGAGATGAGGCTCGAGCTTGCGATTGGCCGCCCGTCGATCGTGACGCCGCCGGCGACATCGATGCGCTGACCGCCGACTGCCGCAACCGTTTTGATGAGGGGACCAAAGCCGCCCGGGCACAGGCCCGAGCGAAGGTAGCCTCGCTCGAATCCTTCGGAAACGGTGTCGGTCTTAGGTGGGCAGACGAACACCATGTCGCCGACCTGAACCGGGCGATCGAGTGGTGTGACACGCCAGAGCCCGAGCGGCTCGCTTGGCATGGTGTTGATCCGCAGGCCGCCGATGGTGCCGCCGACAATCACCGTGAGCGCGACGCCACATGACATTGCGAGGAGAGTGAGGGCTTGGCGCCTTTGGCGGACTACGGCCGGGGTGGAAGAAGCATGAGACATCATTTCAGCGACAACCCTTTCGTCTGGGTCCGCCGCATGGTCTCCGCCTGCTTCAGCGCCACGGCTGTCCGCTCATGCGCAGCCAGTTGTTGGACGGTGCGAATCGTGTCCCAGGCCGATCGCAGCTCGTTCTTCTGCGCCGGCTGCATACCCGCGGACGCTGCCTCGAACGCCTTCCCGTCCGCTGCCTTTGCCGCAAGCGGCAGGAAGGTTCGTTCCCCGAAGCGCTGCGACACGGCCTTGGCAAAGCCTTCGAGCTCGGCCTTCACCATTCTGTCGGCCAAAGCGAACTCAAGACCGGCAGGGATATCGTTTCGATCGATCGCATCGCGCACGCGCTCGAGCACCTGCTTTGCGGACGCGGAGAGAGCGGGAATATCGAGGGAGAGCTTGGTGCGGACGGCACGTTCCTCGTCCTCATAGCGGCTGGCCGCCTCTGCCCGTTTCGCAATGAAGCCTTGCAGATCGCGGGCAAGGGCTGGCGCGTTCACAAGTGCTGTATCGCGCGCCTGCTTGTCGGCGCTGCCTGCAAACAGACCGGTCTTCCCCTTCAGTGTACCGAAGCTTTCCGGCTGCTCGGCAATCCGCACAATCGTCGTTGCTGCTGTCGTCTCATTCGCCAGCATCGCGTCAACATTGATTGCCTTGAAGGCGGCCTGCGGATCCGCAAAGACGTGATGGAAGCGAGCGGAAACCTCCTGCCAGCTGTCCTTCAGGCCGGGATCGGCCGAGAGCCTGTCTTCGACCGCCTGAGCAATCGATCTGGGGAAGGTCGTCGTGCCTGAGACCATGGGTTTTGCCTCCTTGATTACAGATGTTGTGGATACGGTCGGCTTCGCTCCGCCAAGTCCGAGCTTTGCAGCAACGGCGGCAAGGCGCGCGCCGAGCGCGGCGAGTTTCGACGATTGACGGACGGTCCATTGAAGCCGGTCGTGTGCGATGGTGCGGGCGACATTCATGAGATGGAGGCCACGCGCCTCCGCAAAGCGAAGCGCGGCGCGATAGTGCGAGGCGTCCTGATAGTCGAGCGTCGTTTCTTTCGATCCTGCACGCGATAGCCGCTCATGGAGCCGGGCCATCGCCAGTTCCTCGATCGGAACGACTTTCCAGGAATTGCGGTCAACCTCGGTACCATCAGGGAGCGTGACGCGCTGCGATCCGACGTGCTTCAGGCCGATGCGATCACCGATCTCGGCTTTCGATTCATCCATCGCCCGCGCGAGATCGACACCCCAGACGGTTCGCTCCTGGCCATCGGCATAGCCGAGCGTCACGTAGTAGCTGTCCCGGTTGCCCGGCTTGTGTTCGTAAGGCGCTTCGCCATGAGCGATCAGCACGCCGCCGCGCCGTTGCGCAAACTCTTCCAGCCCGACATAGAGCTCGGCCGTCTCGCGGTGACGGGTCATGGCGACATAGGACAGGTGCCGGTCCAGCGTGCTCGACGCCAGCACCTTGACGCGATCGACGGTGGCGCCTTGGCTCTTGTGCACCGTGGTGGCGTAGCCGTGATCGACATTGGAATAGAAGCGCTGTTCGACCACGACCTGACGATGATTTTCGCCGTTGCCGATCTCAGCAACAAGCCGCCCCGGCTGGGCATCAACGACACGCGCCAACATGCCGTTCTTGACGCCGATCGAGCCTTCATTCTTCAGGAAGACGATCTGATCGCCGGCCGCGAAATGCCTCGTCCCGTCTTCCGTCTTGAACGCATGACCAGCCTCGATCACTCCTCGCTCGACCAGCCTGCTGCGCGCCATCTCGTTCAGCAAACGCACATCAACACGGCGATGGGCGAGGATCAGGGTGGCTTTGGCAGGATCGAAATCGTGGTCCCAGTCAGCGATCAAAGCTGCGATCGCCTCGTCCCTGGTCCAGGCGGTCCGCACCATATCGCGCTGCTCGTAAGCGTCGAGTGCTGCCGACACGTTTCCACGCGCCAGATCGAGGGAAGCATCGCGCATCCACTGCTCGCGCTGACGATAGATTGTCTCGAGTTCCGCATAGCCGGTCCGCTCGGCAATGGCGCGGAAGGCAGCGCCAGCCTCGATTGGCTGAAGCTGCTCGGGATCACCGACCAGGACGAGCTTGGCACCGGTCAAGGTTACCGCTTCGACGAAGCGCGCCATCTGCCTAGACGAAACCATTCCGGCCTCGTCGAGGACGAAGACGGTCTGTTCATCAAGCTGGTCTCGCTCCTGATCCCATCGCAGCTCCCAGGCGGACAGTGTGCGGGAGGCAATGCCCGCTTCCTTCTCCAAGCCCTCCGCCGCCTTGCCCGCAAGCGCGCCGCCAACGACCCTATAACCGGCCGCCTCCCAGGCTTCACGCGCCGCCTTCATCATCGTCGTCTTGCCGGCGCCGGCGCGACCGATCACGGCGGCGATCCGCTCCGGACCAGCGACATGTTCAATTGCGGTTTTCTGCTCATCCGACAGTCGGTCATGGGGGGAGAATGTGCCGCTCAGGACCGCTGGCTTGACGGCATGAGAGGATCGCTGCGACAGCCAGATCGCCTGATTGGCCATCTGTGCTTCAATGCGGATCAGCTCCCGCGTCGTGTATTTCGCCGGTACCCTGACGCCTGTGTCGAGATCCATACGCTCACGGTCGAGCCGCAGCGTCTGCGGGCTCCGCAGGATCC
Source organism: Rhizobium sp. R711 (assembly GCF_002211365.1). Taxonomy (GTDB): domain Bacteria; phylum Pseudomonadota; class Alphaproteobacteria; order Rhizobiales; family Rhizobiaceae; genus Rhizobium. Next base: position 28,225 of record NZ_LOKZ01000009.1, read on the forward strand.
GCGCCATTAGGTCCTGGAATAGCGCCGCGTCGTCGATATAGCGGTAGAGGACCTTGGCGATGTCGCGGTCTTCGAAGACGCTCTTCTCGCGGGTGATGAGGTCGAGCACAATGTCAGGATTGCGCTGGATACGCAGGGCATTTTCAGTGCGTCGTTCCTCCTGCAGCTCCAACCGCTCTAGCGCAACCTTTTCCTCCGACCCGTCCCCTTTCCGTTCGATTGCCTTCGTCCCGACGCCAAGATGGATCGTCGGCGTCAGGTCTATCCCTTGCTTCTCGAAGGACCGTCCGTCGATGCGGAGATCGAGACCGGCCAGCGCCAGATGCTGGTTCTGACAAGCGAACCAACCATCTCGAAAGACATTGAATTCGTCGGCGCCGCCGGCCCAAAGCTCGTAGACGGTCCTGCCGGCATCGTTACGGACAGGATTACCATCAGGTCCCAAGACCGTGACCTTCTTGGCGCCAAACCCGTCCTCGGTGAGTGGGCGCAAGGTCGTCATCAGATGGATATGCGGATTGCCCGATGCGTCGTGAAAAACCCAATCGGCCACCATGCCCTTGGCGGTAATGTGCCGTTCGACGAAGTCGCGGACGAGAGCGATGTTCTGATCTGCAGAAAGCTCAATCGGCAGGGCGATGGTCACATCCTTGGCGAGCTGCGCGTCGCTCCGCTTTTCGAATGCCTCGACCTTGTTCCAGAAGGCTTCCGAGGCGCCGGAGACCGAACGATCTGTGATCATCTCCTGCAGCCATTCCGGTGCGTCTTCGGGGATGACGAACTCTTCATGCAGCAGTCGGTGCTTGCGGCTGTAGTCGATCGTGCGGGCTTCCCGCTCGAACTCCATCTTGGCGCAATGCCGGTAGGCCGCCGACAGCACAGCGCTGCGGCCGGAGCCACGGGCAACGATGCTGACTGAGAAATGCGGGACGGCCACGGCGAGAACGAGCTCCTAAATCGAACAAAATCAGACTGTTCGTCGCGAGCAGCAGGCCCCGCAAGGGGCCTTGAGCAAGGCGTCGCGTTAGCGACGTATAATTGCGCCCTTGGATCCGCTCCTTCGGAACGGCGGGATCATTCGCCGAAAGCTGACGCTTTGGCGAGGTGCAACATTGCACCTTTCCAGCGGGAGAAAATTCGGGGCAAGGTTCGGTTTCATTGAACTATAAGCCACGAGGAAGCGACGCCGATGAAGAAGCCAACCGCCAAGATCCGCGAAGAGATTGCTCGCTTGCAGGAGCAGCTCAAGCAGGCGGAGACACGTGACGCCGAGCGCATCGGGCGCATCGCGCTGCGTGCGGGGATCGGGGAGATCGAGATAGAGGAGGCTGATCTTCTGTCGGCATTCGAAGAGGTTGCCGGCCGGTTTCGCGGAGAAACGAAACCCGCCCAGGGGCGCAAGCCTGCGACCACGTCGCCGAACGGCGCTGGCGAGGCTGCGGGCCACTTTGCTGAGGCTTGAGCGAATGCAGAAAATGACAGCGAGCGAAGCCCGCAAGAAGGATGCGCGCGAAAAGATCGAGCTCGGCGGGCTGATCGTCAAGGCGGGCCTGCGCTATGAGAAGCGCGCGCTCTTGCTCGGGCTGCTGATCGACGCCGGCGCGCGGATCAAAGCGGACGATGCGGAGAGAACGCGTCTCAGTGAACTCGGTGCAAAGGCATTCGCCGATGACGCCTAAGAGGATCCTTATCGCCGCCATTCCACCCGTGGCCATGCTCGCAGTTGCGCTGAGCCTACCCGGTATCGAAGGGTGGCTCGCCGCATTCGGAACGACGGATCAGGCGAAGCTGATACTCGGGCGGATCGGGCTCGCACTTCCCTATACGCTCGCCGGGGCATGCGGGCTCATGTTTCTGTTCGGCACGAGGGGATCGGTCAACGTCAAGACCGCGGGCTGGAGCGTTGCCGCGGGCGGTCTCGGCGTCATCTCCGTCGCAACGCTCAGGGAGGGATCGCGCCTTCTGGCCTTTGCTAGCCAAGTCCCCACGGGAAAGACGCTTCTTTCCTATGCCGATCCTTCGACCATCGCAGGAGCAGCCACCGCGCTGCTTGCGACTTTCTTTGCGCTGCGCGTTGCGAGGATGGGCAATGCGGCATTTTCGCGAAGCGAGCCGAGACGCATCCGGGGCAAACGCGCCCTGCACGGAGAGGCGGACTGGATGACAATGCAAGAGTCGGAAAAGCTCTTTCCAGAAACGGGCGGTATCGTCATCGGAGAGCGATATCGTGTCGATCGGGACGATCCGGCGGCCACGTCGTTTCGGGCCGGTGAGCCGACGACCTGGGGAAGGGGAGGCTCCGCACCGCTGTTGTGCTTCGACGGCGCGTTCGGCTCATCGCATGGGATCGTTTTCGCCGGTTCAGGTGGTTTCAAGACGACCTCTGTCACGATCCCGACCGCGCTCAAGTGGGGCGGCTCGCTCGTGGTGTTGGATCCCTCGAGCGAAGTGGCGCCGATGGTGATGAAGCACCGGCGCAAAGCGGGCCGGCGCGTCATCGTCCTCGACCCGAGGAACACCGGCTCCGGCTTTAACGCGCTCGACTGGATCGGCCGTCATGGCGGAACCAAGGAAGAGGATATCGCGGCCGTCGCATCATGGATCATGAGCGACAGCGGACGCGCGACCGGCGTCCGCGATGACTTCTTTCGCGCGTCCGGACTTCAGCTTCTGATCGCGATGATCGCCGATGTCTGCCTGTCCGGACATACCGATAAGAAAGAACAGACGTTGCGGCAGGTCCGCACCAATCTGTCGGAGCCGGAGCCGAAGCTTCGCGCACGCTTGCAGGAGATCTACGACAACTCCGCTTCCGGCTTCGTGAAGGAGAATGTTGCCGCCTTTGTGAACATGACGCCGGAAACCTTCTCGGGCGTCTACGCCAATGCGATCAAGGAAACGCACTGGCTGAGCTATGCAAACTATGGCGCCTTGGTGTCCGGCTCCAGCTTCTCGACCGAGGCGCTTGCCGATGGTGAAACCGACGTCTTCATCAATGTCGACCTCAAGACTTTGGAAACCCATGCCGGCCTGGCGCGTGTTATCATCGGCTCCTTCCTCAACGCGATCTATAATCGCGACGGGGCGATCAATGGCCTGGCACTCTTTCTCCTCGATGAGGTGGCAAGGCTGGGTTACATGCGGGTGCTGGAGACGGCACGTGATGCCGGCCGGAAATATGGCATCACGCTTACGATGATCTATCAGTCGATCGGCCAGCTGCGGGAAACCTACGGCGGTCGCGACGCGTCCAGCAAATGGTTCGAGAGCGTCAGCTGGATCTCGTTTGCGGCAATCAACGATCCAGAAACAGCCGATTACATCTCGCGCCGATGCGGCACGACGACAGTCGAGATCGACCAGGTCAGCAGCAGTTTCCAATCGCGCGGGTCGTCACGAACGCGTTCGAAACAGCTTGCGGCCAGACCGCTCATCCAGCCGCACGAGGTTCTTCGCATGCGTGCTGACGAGCAGATCGTCTTCACGGCAGGCAACGCGCCATTGAGGTGCGGCCGCGCGATCTGGTTTCGGCGCAGCGATATGAGATCTTGTGTCGCCGCAAACCGGTTCGAGCAGAAAGCTGAAGCGGCCGGCGAGGGGAATGACACTGACGCCGACGGATAAGTACGAGCGAAGAGGGCGATGCGATATTGGGAAGCATGTGAAGCGCAAGTGTCGGCTGATGAGGCTATTGAGGAGTGCCGTGTGCATGACGTTCAGGCCGAGATCCGCGAGACGGATGGGGCATTGATCGATGCGGCAACCGGCGACGTTATCGCCTTTGCCGATGACTACAGCGAATATTTCGGTGCCGCTATCCTCGGCTATCTCGGTTACTGAGCCGTTGATCTGTCGAGGCGAGCGAGGAAGATAGCCGTCGAGCTATCCTCCTCTCTAAGCCGAGCGTCCGAACAGGAACGGACGTTGGGGTCTCAACAAGTTTGAAACTAGGAAATTGCCAATTGGTTGCGACAACTGACTTACGCCTTCCGGCGTAGTCGCGCGAAGACCGTACAAGCGGGTCCGCTGCCCATGTAGCCTGGGCTGACAGTGCGGCACTGTCGAGAGCATTTGAGCATGTTGTGATTTAAAGAGAAACTCGCCAATAGGCTTACGGAAAAGAAGGGCAAGCTCGCCGAACTAAAACCCGTTGCCCGCATAACGTCCGCTCTTCACTGAAATGAATCGATAGGACCGGACCGATTCAAAACAGTCGTTGGACGCAATGGCGCGAAAACGCGATTCTGCCATGATGATCGCACAGCACTATCGACTTTACATCGAACGCACGGACGCCGAACAGAACATGGCTCGCTTCTACGCGATGGCCATTGAGCCAAACCTATTTGGCGAGGCATGCCTGACCCGTCGCTGGGGACGCATTGGCACACGTGGACAGACAATGACCCAATATTTTGAGCGGGAGAAGGATGCCGTCATCCTGTTTCTTGATCTGCTCCGGCAGAAAAGGGGCAGAGGATACACCACCATCTTTCAGCAAAGACATCTTGATGGCTAAGGGGTACCTGACCGTGCAAAGGAAGTCCACGTGATGACAGGTTTTAGAATTGTGTATCGTCGACCGTCTTCGACGTTAATCAGGATCTTTTTTCTCGCAGCCATGCTCGTCGTTCCAGTCGTTGTGACCGAGAACGCTGAGGCTGCGCAACAGACCAGCGCGCAATCTGTGTTCCGCAAATGCACTAACCGGGCGCGCGCCAACTGTGTCGTTGATGGCGACACGCTGTGGCTGCGGGGTGAGAAAGTCAGGATTGCCGACATCGACACGCCCGAGATCAGTCAGCCCAAATGCGCATCGGAACTCGCGCTCGGAAACAGGGCCACGCAGCGTCTGATTGATCTCGTCAACGATGGGCCGTTCGAACTTCAGGCATGGCCGGGACGAGATGAGGACAGGTACGGCCGGAAGCTCCGGGTTCTCGTCCGTGATGGACGCAGCCTCGGCGACATCCTCGTCTCCGAAGGCTTGGCGAGGACCTGGAGCGGGCGGCGTGAGCCGTGGTGCTGAGCGAGGAGCGCCGATTTAATCCCCATCTGTTGCATGCGAAAGCGGACCGACAGGGTACGACGGCGCTGGAAGGTGTGGAAATCCCGGTCTGCTGGCCGTTCTGCTGCGCTGCATCGATGACATCCGGCAATCGGTCGGACACGGATTCTCTCGTGAAACACGAAGACACGACATGACAACCACCAATGAAATTGCAGACAAGATCGCGACAGAGCACGGCCTCACCAAAATCCAGGCCAAGGAAATGGTCGAGGCGGTGTTCGCAGCAATCGCCGACGCTGCTGGATCCGACACAGAGTCATCCATTCCCGGCTTCGGCAAGTTCAAGGTAAAAGCCTACCCGGCGCGCGAAGGCCGCAATCCGGTAACCGGCGAAGCGATGAAGATCGCAGCCTGAAAAAAGCTTACCTTCCCCCCCCCCAAGGCCATCAAGGATGCTCTAAACAAATAATCGAAGGGGTTGAGATAGAACGTCCGCCGAGGCGCGGCTTCTTGATCGACTTGAAAGGTGGCGGCCCGCAGGGCCCGCGCCGGTTATCAACAGGCTCCGCCGACACTTCGGCGCGATTTGGGGCGCGTTCTGGCTCCGCCTGCTTCGACGGCTTTCTGACGAAAGCCGCCTACGCCCCTGCGGGGTTGATAACCGACGGCGCTGCGCGCCTGGGATAAGTGGTGGCAATGCCACCCGTGGGTCTTGGACCGGTCGATCCGGACGAGACCCGCACGCGACGCATACCGGTCTTCCCAACATCAAAGAACCGATTGGGTAGTTGGTATCGGCCAATGACAGGCCGATACCAACTCAATAAATTCGGCCACTAGGCGGCCTGTCCTTCGCCATTTTCTGCATTCGGTTGCAGTTCATGAAGATAGGTCATGGCCTTTTCGGCAAACGATGCCGCCTGAAATATCGCGCGCTTGTCATTCTGCAAAACGGTCAGCCATGATTTAATATAAGCGGCGTGGTCATCACGTGGCTCGATCGAGAGACCTAGGTCTGCGGCAAAGAACACGCTTCCCAGCTCGGCGACCAGCTCCTCGCGGGCATAGCCTTCATCACCCCATGATTCGCGCCCGAAGTCGCGGTCAAGCCGGGCCTTGGCCTTCGTCCAATGGATTGCTTCATGAGCAAGGGTGGTGGCGTGGGCCTCTGCTGAAACGAACGCGTCAAAGTGCGGCATCTGGATGAAATCGCCTGTCGGGCTATAAAATGCCTTCTTGCCGCCCTCACGGATATCGGCGCGAAGATTTGAGAAGAACCTATCGGCGCGCTCGATACGGTCTTTGCTGTCGGTGGCATTACCAGCATCGGGTTTGCCGTAGAAGTGGTCTGACAATCCTTCGATCTGATCGGCGCAAAATACGCTGTAGCCTTTCATGAACGGGATGCGGCGTGTCTTGTCCTCGCCATCGGCGTCGTCTTGCTGCTTTTCGATTGCTCCGGCATAGACGACGAGGCTGGACTTCTCGCCCTTCTTGACCTGCGCGCCGAGTTCCTGGGCCTGACTGTAAGTCATCCAATAGGGCGACTGAAACCCACGCTCGGCCGCCGTCATCCACAGCAACACGGTATTGATACCGCGATAGCCAACGCCGTTATGGCGCAATGGCCGAACAGGGGATTGACCAGCAGCCCAAGGCTGCATCCACGGCCGTGTCCCCTTATCGAGCAGGGCGATGATCGCGGCGGTCACACGCTCGTAGACATCGGCGCGCTTGGTGTCAGTCTGCTTCGCATTCTTGGTCATGGTGGTATCTCCGTTTGTCCGCGAAGCGGTCTGGCTCTGCCAATCGGGCAGGAGCCCCGCTCCTGTTCCCGAGCAACCGGCGATCCGGTCGGGAGAGAGGGGGACAAGCGGAAAATCGGGAGGGGGATCACCCGCCCGAAGAGGACAGCGACGATCCGCGAACGCGGTCGACGTCTGGTCCTGCACGGCAGCGCCGCAGGCGATGTCGGAAGGACGGGGAAACCGGATTTTGTGCTTGTGGGGGAGAGAGCGGCGGCCGCTCTTTCCCCTCAAGAGAAACAAAGACTGCAGGGAGTGCAGCCTAGTTGGGATCGAGCAAGATCGTCGGATCTGCTTAATCACCTGCACGGCGCACACCGGCACCAGACAGGCAAAGAAGCATATCGGAGAAATCAGCATCGCGCCGCGTCATCGCGGGATTTCGGGAATTCGCGTCACGCAAAAATCGGACGAATGACAGCCATAGGAGCGGAGCAAAGCGCGCCCGGAGGGCCTGCGAGACTGACTGTCGCCGGTTTTTGCGTTCCGTTTTGGCGGTCACCGCGTGGATTTTAGGTCCGCTCGCGCTTTCGGCACACGATGACTTGGCTTCAACACTCCGTTAAAGATGGCCAACTTCGATCCTCTGGCCAGACATGTCTTACCGACACGGAAGATCGTGCCCGATCTACGAACAAAACGAAGGACCAGACTATATGAAAAAGCCCGAGAGGAACTTTGTGGTCGAGTTCAAATCCGGCAACCGGCGACAAGCCCCGAAGCCAACCTCCATCTGGGGAGACGTGGATCTCAAGGCGATTTCGCTCGCGGTCGAAGCAGATGCTTCGGATCAAGTTCTTCAAACGACAGCAAAGAGCGCGAACAGTGCTCCGTCTAACCTGCGAACACGAGAGCAGATGTTAACTAAAACCTTCGAGCAGCCAAAAACAATGCTGCCACCACAGGAGGAACGTATGGCCGAAGAAACCACCCCAGTGCTAAGTGCCGACAACGCAAGCATTGAGACCGCGACACCAATCACAGAACCTAAAAAGCGCCGTGGCCGCCAGGCAAAAACTGTTGCTCCGAAAATAGCCGCGAACGATGAGAAGACCACACCTGTGAAGCCTACAAAGAAACCACGCGTAGCAAAGTCTGCAGCAGTGGCAGAGGCAGGGGCAAAGGTTGCGACAAAGCAGCCGCGTAAGACGCGCACGCCTAAGGAAGCAACTGCGGCCGGGAGTACTCCTGCAGCACACGAGATGGCCGATCTGGTTCAGCTTGAAGAAGAAAACCAGAAGCTGCGAAAGCAGCTAGCGGAAAAGCTGCGCGCCGAGAACGCCGATCTTCGGAAACGCCTCGGCCATTCGTAACGTCATCAAACGCCGGTTTGCCGGCGCTTAATCAGCCCATCCGGCAATGCGCGATCATTGCCGGATGGACATCCTATTTGATGATAGAAGAAGTTGGGCGCGACGATGGTCTCCCTGGAAATTTCTTGTCGGAATTGCCCGGCGAAACCATGAGCATGCCAAGCCGGACGCCAGCCTGACCTCTGGTGACGAGGCGCCAATATCTTCCGAGCCGACCGTTACGTATCCGACAGAGCAGAAAGCCGCGCCTGCGCACGACGGACTCGACATAACGGGCGTGAGCGGTTCGGATTACGAGGCCTCTGCTCACGTTGACGACTTGCCAACGCTCTTCGCAATCGCCGTTGCTGCAGCAGAAACGAAGGAAAAAAAGTCCGGTCGCTACCTTCGGGCTGGAGCGTGCTGGAAAGCGGGGCAGCCAAGCTGTCAGCAGCAAGAGCAGGCGTATAGAACCCGAACCCGTACACGCAGCGAAACCAGTGGATGAAGCCCGCGCGCTTGATCATGAAATCCTGCAATTACGGGTTCAATTGGCAAAAAAACTTGAGATGCAGAATTCGCTGCTCCGAAAAATGCTGGCGCGGTTTGAGCATTGAGTAGGCGGTCGAATGTCGGAGTTTGAAGTGCAGCAAGGATCGGACGTGTCGGCAATCAATGTAGCATTGAAAACCCTCTGCCGAGAGTACGGCGTCGAGCGTGATAGGAAGTCCGTCCTGCAGATTGCGACACTCCTTGTGCGGCTGTCAAACGAAGGAACTCTCGGCACCGAGGACCTCGTTCGGATTGCGCGGGATGAACTGATGGCCGGTTTCGCATTCAGTTCAGATGCACAAGACCACTCGAGTTAAATAGGGCAAGAGGGCGAGAAGTGCCAGCCGACAGTGTGATAAATTTATTGTTCATTCTCAATATTTTAGCGAAAATCGCGTAATCGTTTTTAGGGAACCAGCAGAGTTACCGGGAGACAGTTAAAGCGCTTTTTCTTCGACGCATTGTCCTATCAAAGGCCGCTAGAGGCTGCCGGCCACTCAAAGTCATCTTTCGCGCTCAGGTCGCTCGAAAACCGCTATGCCGCGTCAGCATGAAGTCGCTGCATAGATGGAGAGCGTCAAGCGACTCTTTAGAGGAACCAGACTCTTCGTCGCGTCAGCTTCAGTCCCTCCTGGATAAGGCCATGTCGCCATCAAGCAGTGGAAGCGGTGGTACGACGCTAACTTCGCTGCGTCCTGCCTTTTCGCGTTTTTGCGGAACCCGACCCCGCAAGCGAGCCCGAGGGGCCGGACACCGAATGCATGGTTCCCTGCCGATCCAAGCGGTCCGCTAAATTTGACTCCCGGATGGCCGCGGAAGTCGGGTCACACGCAACGGAGGGATTTGCCGGATTTCTATCGCGGTGTTCAACAGCGGGCTTTGCCTCCAGACGGTACGACGTCGACGAGATGCCGCTCTACGTCAACAACGGATCGGCATTCTGGATCGGCTTCGCCTTAAACTCGGCATTCATTCGGAGCTCAATCAGGCTCAAGAAGCCGTGACACTCTGAAGCCTATCACGGGCCCCCTGAGACAGCTCCCTGAGGATAAGTGCGCAAGAGGTCGCCCCAGCATCCAGGACGCCAAGCGATCTTCCGCCGAGCCGGCTGGCTCGACCGATCCGCGCAATCAAGTTTATTGTCGAATCACGGCCAGTCTCCGCTGCCGCAACGAGGAGTTCCAACGCTTGAGCGAAGGATTTGCCTTCCGCTGTCGCTTTGTCAAAAGCTTCGACAGCGGGCACCAACGTGTCCAGCAACGTCTTGTCGCCGACTTTTGCCGAACCAATTTCCTGTATACCCGTCAAGCCAGCATGCAACATTCGGCTGAACGTCTTGTCGTCGATCTGGTCCACATTAGCGATCTGCCCGGCAAACTCGGTGAACATTACGCCGTAAAGCGGCCCCATCGATCCGCCAATCTCGGTCATCAGTACTGTTCCGAGTGTCTCAAGCGCTTTTGCGAGCGACAACTCCTTGCCGCGGATCCGATCGGCCACAAGTCCGAAGCCCTTGGCCATATTGATTCCGTGGTCACCGTCGCCGGTCTTGCCGTCGATCTCGCTGAGGTAGCCACGGTTATCGATGATCGCGCTCGCCATGGAGAGAGCGATGTCGCCGGCTGCCGCGTTTTTCAATGTTTGCATTGTTCCCTCCTTATAGTGCTGTCGTGCAGCGGACCTCCACGTCCAGCAGCGCCTTGAGTTCGTCATCGAGCGCCATGACCGTCAAAGTCGCTCCGACCATCTCAAGAGAAGTGAAGTAATTACCAACATACGCTTTGTGGATCCTGAGGCCGCGGCCGGAAATCTCCTCCTCGACGGTGTCGAAGAGAATGTAAAGTTCGTTCAGCGGCGTTGCGCCAAGGCCAGATACCAGTACGGCCACTTCCGTCCCCGAGGCGAGATCATGGTCATCCAGCACGATCTGGCACATATCCTTGGCGACCTCGGATGCGCTCTTGAGCGCTTCTACCCGCACACCCGGCTCGCCGTGATGGCCGATACCGACTTCAATGGTGCCAGGCTCGATCTGGAAGTTCGGATGTCCGACCGCCGGAAGAGTGCACGGTCCCAATCCGACACCGACCGAGCGGCAATTGTCGATGGCCTTCTGCGCTGCGTTACGAACCTCGGATAGGCTGGCGCCCATCGACGCTTTCGCTCCGCCGACCTTCCACATGAAGATCTCTCCGGCAACCCCTCGGCGCTTCGCCTTCTCCTCGGCGGGGGCGGAGCATACGTCGTCGTTTGCAACGACCGTGGCAACTTCGATGCCGTCCTTTGCGGCGAGCTTCATCGCCATCTTCACGTTCATGTTGTCTCCGGCATAATTTCCGTAGAGGACAACGACCCCTTTTCCACCATTGGCTTCGCGTATGGCATCATGAAAGCTCTTGGCCGTTGGCGACGAAAACAGCTCGCCGACGGCGACTGCATCGAGCATGTTGCGGCCCGCATAGCCGATGAAAGCAGGCTCGTGTCCGGAGCCACCTCCGGTCACGACACCCACTTTACCTTGCGCGGGCTGGTCGATCGCCGTCACCACGCGTGGGTTTTCGGCAAGGCGCACGATGTCTCGGTGTGCCTTCACAAAGCCCTTGACGGTATCTTCCACGACCTCGTCGCGGTTATTTACAAAGCGTTGCACTGCGTCCTCCTCCAGACACGGTCATTGATTGTCGTTGAGCGCTCGCCGGACGACCTTGAGGGACCGAGCGAGCGAGTCTTCGATTGTTGACAGCGGCACGGGATCTTGGCGGCGAAGCGGCTGCGCCTGCCGATTGCGATGCAGTCTCAAGGGAAGTTCAATGCTGACGGGGAAGCCATCGACCTTTGCGATCGCAGCCAGGAGGCGCTCGCACCCGACCTTGCCGTCGCCGATATCGCAGAAAAACCAGCCTTTATCGGTTTTACGGACATCCTTGATATGGGCGTGCGCCGATCCCGGCAGCGCCAGGATCCCATCACCTGCGAGATCGTCCATGTCCGGTCGATGTGACGCAGTGTTTGCGGCGTCGTAATTTAGCTTTAGAAAGGGCGATCCGAATTCCTCAACAAGGGAAATACCGTCCCGCGCGGTGTTGATCAGGCTATCGCTGCCGTCTCCTGGGTTTTCCAGGCCAACGACGATATTAAGGGCTTCGGCTCTTCTCAGTATGATCTCGACGTTGCGACGGAATGTTGCTTCTCTTTCTCGGGCGGCCGCGTTGGTCGCAATAACCTTGGCTCCAATCGCCGCGGCGAATGCCATGCGGCCCGTGAACACTTCGACCGAATGTTCGAAACCCAGGTCGATGTGCGACGACATTGCGTGACACGAGAGCCCCGAAGCTTTCAGCGCGCTGCGCCAACTGGTCATCTCTGAAGGTATGAAGGCGGTCTCGTCAAAGGGTTCTGTATACCCTAGGATAAAGGCCGGCTCGAAATGCGTGAACCCGAGGGACGCCGCGCTGTCCAGTGCGGCCTCTCTGCTATGCCCATCGTATGGCGCTCCGGACACGGAGATCACCCGTTCAGCCATGCATTCCTCCCTTTCGCGAAGAACGGCGCAAAGGCCGTTCCGAAGGGCAAAGTGTTAAAAACGCTTCATCCGGACAAGCGAATTCCGTCGATCGATGCATGAATTCATCTCAACAACTGCATCATTTGCGTTAAATTTCCTCATGGAATATAGAGGACGGGCGTCCTCCAGCTTACTGAGTGTCTACTGTGAAAAGGTGGCCAGGCACGCATAAACGGGAGGAGGGTGATGAGCGCGTTGGAGTTCCCTTCGCTGCGATCGCTACAGGTGTTGGAAGCTGTCGCACGTCTTGGATCTTTTGGGAAAGCCGCCGAGGAGCTGAGCATCAGCCCCTCGGCCGTGAGCCATCAAATGGCCGCGCTGGATTCGGACCTCGGAATTGCTTTGTTCCATCGCTCCGGGCGTTCGATCATGCTGACCGACGCGGGTAGGGCCTACGCCGAGGAAATCAGCGCTTCGTTTCGAAGGATCGAGAGCGCCACGCGCAATTTCACGAAGAAGGGCAAAAGTGACATTCTGAATATCCATTCGGTTGTCAGTCTCGCTTCGCAGTGGCTCATGCCTCGCCTGGCCCGGTTTAGCGCCCGCTATCCGGAGATCGATCTTCGACTGCACGCTTCTGGTGACCCGGCCGAGCTGAGGACCGGCAACGTCGATATCGACATCCGCTATGGAACGCAGCCCGTAGAGGTTGGCATCGCCGTCGAGCCCTTCCCACCTGAGCCGATCATTGTCCTGTGCGCCCCATCGTTGGTCGACGGCGCAAACGGGATACGCTCACCGCCGGATCTCGCCAGATTTCCGCTCATTCACTCCGAAGTGAACCTCTATCGCTGGCAGGATTGGGCGGACGACCACGGCGTTACGCTCAACATGGACAGAGGACTACGTTTCGATAGATCTTTCATGTCCATCAACGCGGCCGCAGATGGACTCGGCGTTTGCCTGGAAAGCCTCACACTCGTCCGGCAAGATCTGAAAAGCGGGAGGCTCGTTGCGCCGTTTGCCCTGGAAGGCCCCAGCATCAATTGCCATAGTCTCGTGTACTTACGATCCAGGGCAAGAACGCCAAAGATCGCTCTGTTCAAACGATGGATCGAAGAAACCCTGGCTGCCGACGCGGCTTCTGTGGGTGAAATCGACGTCGGCGGGAAGTGAGTGTGCACACTCAAGGTCGACGATGCGCGACTGGTGGATCAGACGCGCATCACCGACTTCAGGCAGTGGTTTAGCCGAAGAATTTCCGGAGTTCGTTCGCTATGAATTCGGGAGCTTCTTCCGCAACCCAGTGACCGGAGCCCGGGATCACTCCGCCCCGAACGTCACTTGCCACCCGCTGCATTGATTCCATCGTCTCCATGCCGCGGCCAAAACCACTGTCTCCGCCCAGGGCGAGGACCGGCATTTCGAGCTTGCCATCCCTCTCGAGGAACAATTTGTTGTCTTTGACGTCAGTTGGAAAGCCGCGATAATAGGCGAGAAGTGTGCGCAAGCCGCCCGGTTTCAGATAGGTACGCAAGTACTCATTCTTGTCTTCCTGAGATAGCACGTTTGCCCGGCTACCATAGTTGTCGAACAACCATTCCAGATAGATATGCTCGCGACCGCCGAACATGGCTTCCGGCAAATCCGGCGTCCTGAAGAAGGGGTGGTGCCAACGCCGGCCGCCTTGCGACATGTCCGCTCCATCGCCAGGAATGGTAACGTCCAGGATCGCGAGCTTGCTAACAGCTTTCCGGTGCTGCGCGGCCAAGGCAAACGCCACCGGGCCGCCCCAGTCGTGCCCCACAAGATTGAAGCGATCGATCTTCAGGTGTTCAGAAAGAAGCTCCCACACGTCTTTGGCAACCGTCTTCTTGTCGTAGCCATCGACGGGCCGGGAAGTGTCGCCGAGGCCGCGCAGGTCCGGCGCGATGATCGCGTACTTGTCGGCGAGGAAGGGGATCACGTGCCGCCATTCGTGCGAACTCTGCGGCACCCCATGAAGGAGAACCAGCGGCTCGCCGGATCCTGCGGTCAGGTAGTGCATGGTGATGCTGGACAGTCGCGCGTAATTGCTTTTGATCTCGTGACTCATTTCTTTGACTCCTTCTGACCGGCGGTCATACCCCGATACGCACGAATGACCTGACTGTCATCTGCCGAGCCCGACCCCTGCCCAGACGCGGCAAGGAAGAACTGATGCGCAACGGAGGCGAGCGGCAGGGCGGCCCTGGCAGAGGAGCCAGCGGCAAGCACGATACCGAGATCTTTCACAAAGATGTCGACGGCGCTCGTTACCTCAGGGTCCTCCAGAAGCATACGCTGGCCACGATCGTTGAGCATCCAGCTGGAAGCCGCCGAGCCGGACACGATCTCGAGCACCGTTGAGGTGTCGAGCCCAGCTCTTTCGGCGAGCGATAGCGCCTCAGCGGCGGCCGCCAAGTGTACGCCGCACAGCAGCTGGTTGACCGCCTTGGCAACTGACGCCTGACCAGGCCGCTCTCCGAGATAATAGATCTTGGAGCCGAGCACGTCGAAAAGACCGCGGCTTATTTCATAGGTTTGCCTGTCGCCTGCCACCATGATGGAAAGCGACGCGTCGCGCGCTCCGGCGACGCCGCCGGAAACAGGCGCATCCAGAAACCGGTGACCGCGAGCAGTCACGGCCTCGGCGAGCTGTTCAACCTCGCCGGGAGGGCATGTTGACATCAGGACGACGACGCTCTGCCTGGTTGAATTTGCCAGGGCGCCCCGTTCGAAGAGGGCTTGGTGCGCCTGGTCGATGTTGACGACCATTAACATCAAGACGTCAGTCTCGCTGGCGGCTTCCGTAGCGTCTGAATAGGCAGTCCCGCCACTGTCGGCGAAGCTTCTTAGAGCATTCTCCGAGATGTCAAACCCCTTGACCCTGAAGCCGCTTTTCAGGAGATGCGACGCCATGGGCAATCCCATAGAACCGAGACCGATAAAACCGATTGTCGGTTTTCCCGGTCTCCGTGCCGGGCTCAGCTTTGTTTCTAAAGCTTGGTGCACTTCCGGATCTCCTCCGAGATACTTGCATGTCATTGGCCGGCACATTCCATAGGCGGGTCCCATGCTCGAATACGAAGCGGTTAACATGGCCGCTTCCTCCGCATCAAAAGAGTTTGCGCGATGGACATGTGACCTGGATTCATGTTGCCTGACGCCTCTGCCGGGAAACCTTTGTCATCCTCCCGCATCGCGCCGAACGTCCCTGAGCTCAGTTCACCAATGCGAGGTGGCAATTCATTTGCGGACGTTTGGCGCAAGCGCCTATTTTACGTCCAGCCGCACACTGGGAGGCTTCCAGCTTTCAACAAACATCATTCAAAGGTCAAAAGGTCAGGCGACCTGCGAGTGCTGAGGGACGCTTACGAGGAGAGCGCCTGCACAGCAAATTCCCAAAAACATCGACATAGATCAACACGGTTAGAGGAGGAACCAATGATCACAATGAACCGACGTACGCTTATTATGAGTTCCGTGGCGATGACCGCCACGCTTGCGGCGCCGCGCATCATGCGCGCGAACTCGCCTGAGTTTTCGTTTAAATTTGCCAACATCATGCCCGTTGACCACCCGCTCAACACCCGCATGACCGAGGCTTCCAACAAGATCAGCGAGCAAACCGACGGCCGGGTCAGCATTCAGGTATTCCCCGCGAGCCAGCTCGGCACGGACGCCGATATGCTCAGCCAGCTTCGATCGGGTGGCTTGGACCTTCTTGCGCAAACAGGCCTCATCGCAGCGACACTCGTTCCGCCGGCGGCCATCACCGGCGTAGGATTTGCCTATCCCGACTACGAGCAGGTCTGGAAGTCGGTGGATGGCGAGCTCGGCCGGAGCATCCGGACGGCTTTTGAGAAGGTCAACCTGATCGCCTTCGAGAAGATGTGGGACAACGGCTTCCGGCAGACCACCTCGATCGGCAAACCGATCAAGTCGCCCGAGGACCTCAAGGGCTTCAAGATCCGCGTCCCTCCTGCGCCCCTCTGGACATCGCTCTTCAAGTCTCTCGGCGCCGCGCCGACATCAATTCCATGGGGCGAAACCTATTCCGCGCTTCAGACCCACGTGGCTGACGGTCTCGAAAACCCGCTCGCTGGCATTTACTTTGCCAAGATGTACGAGGTTCAAAAGTTTCTCTCCCGGACTAACCATATGTGGGACGGCTTCTGGATCCTCGCCAATCGCGACAACTTCGAGGTGCTGCCTGAGGACTTGCGTGACATTGTCGTCACCGAGATCAATCGCTCGGCCCTCGTGCAACGCGCCGATGTCGAAAAGCTGAATTCCGAACTCCAGGCAGAGCTGACGAGCAAGGGTCTTGAATTTATCGACGTCGATGTTTCCAAGTTTCGCGCGACGCTGCAAGCTTCGTCGTTCTACTCCGATTGGAAGGGGCGTTTTGGCGAGGAAGCATGGGCGTTGCTGGAGTCTACCTCGGGCAAATTGATCTGAGGCGTTGACATGGCTACTTCTGAAAATGTCAGCCCCCCGGTGGTCGGCACATGGCCAGTCCTGGCGAAAGCTGAAACGGGCGTCGTGCGCCTGATTGAAATGATCGCGGTTGCACTTGTTGTAGTCGAGGTGCTCGTGCTGTCGGCAGGCGTCTTCGCCCGCTATGCATGGGGCGAGCCCCTCATCTGGTCGGACGAGCTCGCCTCCATGTTGTTCCTCTGGCTTTCGATTGCGGGCGCGGTCCTCGCTTTTCACCGCGGACAGCATATGAGGATGGGCGTTATCGCGGACGCGATGCCGCCTGTCGTAAGGGCAAGGCTGGAGGTGGCTGCATTTGTCTTTTGCCTTTCGGTCTGCGCGCTTCTTCTGCCCAAGGCCACGACCTACGCTCTTCACGAAGTTCCGGTCGTCACTCCCGCGATGGAAGTTTCGGTCGCATGGCGTTCGTTTGGTCTTCCGATCGGACTTGGGCTGATGCTTATCCTTGGCGTGACCAACGCTCTCCAGCGCATCAGGCTGAGCGATTTCCTGATCGGGATCCTTGTAGCAGCATGCTTGATAGGGTTGGCGATTGCGGCGAAACCGTTGATCATGGCGATGGGCAACTGGAACCTCGTGCTTTTCTTCGTAGTCTTCATCGCACTGGGTGTGCTGAGCGGCGTACCAATCGCGTTCGTGTTCGCTCTCGCTGCCATCAGTTATGTGGCTCTGGGTACGAGCCGTCCGATAAGCGTAATCGCGGGTCGGCTTGATGAGGGAATGTCGCATCTTCTCCTGCTGGCGGTCCCGCTGTTCGTGCTGCTGGGTATGCTGATGGAGGTTACGGGCATGGCAAAAGCGATGCTGAACTTCCTGGCGTCCTTGCTCGGACATGTCAGAGGCGGCCTGTGTTACGTCCTCGTAGCGGCAATGTACCTGGTATCTGGGATATCGGGTTCGAAGACCGCCGACATGGCTGCCGTCGCCCCGGCACTGTTCCCGGAGATGAAGGCGAGAGGATCAAAGCCCGGCGATCTCGTGGCCCTGCTTGCGGCTACGGGTGCGCAGACGGAGACGATCCCGCCGAGCCTGGTATTGATCACCATCGGATCGGTTACGAGCGTATCGATTTCGGCCCTGTTCATAGGCGGCCTCTTGCCTGCATTCGTCTGCGGATTGATGCTTTGTGTTGTCGTCTGGTGGCGCTATCGCAACGAGGACATGTCGGGTTTTCGCAAGCCCCCAGCCAGGGAGATCTTCCGCACATTCCTTATTGCGCTTCCGGCTTTGGCACTACCTTTTATCATCCGCACAGCGGTTGTCGAAGGCGTTGCTACCGCCACGGAAGTCTCGACAATCGGCATTGCCTACTCGCTGCTGGCAGGCCTCGTCATTTACCGCCGGTTCGACTGGAAGCGGGTGGGTCCGATGCTGGTGGAAACGGCGGTCTTGTCCGGAGCCATCCTTTTCATCATCGCGGCGGCAACGGCTGTGGCTTGGTGCCTGACCCAATCGGGTTTTTCGCGTGGTCTGGTTCAAACGATGGCGGGTCTTCCCGGAGGAGCGCCGATCTTTATGATCGTGTCGATCGTCGCGTTCATCGTGCTCGGTAGTGTGCTGGAAGGCATTCCCGCGGTGGTTCTGTTCGCACCCCTGGTATTTCCGATCGCCAAGGGATTGGGTATCCACGACGTGCACTATTCGATCGTGGTCATTCTCGCCATGGGAGTGGGCCTGTTTCTCCCGCCGTTCGGGGTCGGATATTATGCCGCCTGTGCAATCGGCCGTGTGAACCCGGTGGAAGGCATAAAGCCGCTGTGGGGGTACATGATCGCCCTGCTTCTCGGGCTTGCGATCGTCGCGGCCGTGCCCGGGATCTCGATCGGTTTCCTGTGAGGTGTGACCGTAGGTGGCCGACAGATATATGTCGGCCACTTCGTTGCGCCACCATCTTACGGATTTAAGGACGAATGCTGGGCTGGCAACGTGCTTGCGAAGCATGGTGCCGGCTCCGCAACATGTCCAAGCGCAAAGAAAAGTGTGTCCATTCGAAGATCGTGACGTGTTCGCGGTTTTCCGTGGCATCTTCTTCAAGGAGCCGTGCGCGTCTTCGCCGGCAGAAGTAACACCTCTTCCTCCGACCGCTATCTGAACACCCGTTGGCGACCTGCCGCAGAACCGCTCACATGACCGTGAGGCAGGCAAGGAGATCCTCGATAATCTTGCCGACATTCGGATAGGAGCCGCGTCCCGCGGTCAGGGAACCAAGAGTTCTTCCGAACTCGGCAAAAGCCATTGGCGATCTGACGGCTGAAGCAGCGCAGCACCTCGGAACCGGTTGATTCGATTGATGAATTGCATGTCTGATCGAGATCATTTGTTGAGCGATGCTCATAGAAGCGGACGTGCAATTCAATTGTCCTGGACCTGCTACTTGATACCTTTCCGATGCAGTCGGAGCCGAAATCCGTCGCAAGACAAGCGCGGTGCATATGCGCTCGCACTGCAAACGCACTTTTGCAACTGGGGAGGAGTGAAATGGGAAATGAACGTTTCGAGATCGACCGCCGCAACTTACTATTGGCAGGAGGAGCTGCTTTGAGTGGAGCCGTTTTGGGTGCGAACAGTGTAGCGGCTCCCGCTGAGGCAAGCCCCGTTTCTAGGGCACAAGCTCCCGACTTTTATCGATTTGCCATTGGGGACGCCCAGGTAACCGTCGTATCAGACGGCCCACTTCCGCTTGGCGACCCGACACAAAGCTTTCTCGGCGTCCCTGCCGACGAGATAAGATCCATGCTATCCCACAGCTTCTTGCCCACGGATGAGGTCGTTCTCGCTCAGAACGCACCTGTCGTGAACATCGGTGGCAAACTTGTTTTGTTCGACACGGGGATGGGATCGCTCAAGCAATTTGGCCCGACGACTGGCCGTCTCAAGTCTTGCTTGGCCGCCGCGAATATTGCGCTGGAAGATATTGATGCTGTCGTCTGTTCGCATGCTCATTGGGACCACGTCGGCGGAATCTGGGGCGACGACGGGAAACCAACGTTTCCAAACGCCCAGGTGTACATCAGTCAAACCGACTACGATTTCTGGACCGACGAGAAAAAACTTGGAGGCGATCTCAACGGTCTTGTTAAAGCTGCGATCCACAACCTCAAACCCGTGCGGGACCGCATGGTTTTTTTCAAGGACGAACAGGAGTTTCTCCCGGGTATTCATGCCATTAGCGCTCCCGGACACACACTCGGCCATAGCTGCTTTATGATAGAATCAGCAAGCAAAACAATGTGCTATGGCGGCGATCTCACTCATCATCCGGTGCTTCTGTTCGAAAAGCCTTTGATGGAATTTGCCTTCGATACCGATCCCAAACTATCGGCTCAATCCCGTGTGCGTATTTTGAAAATGTTGGCGTCCAATAGAATTCCCTTCATGTCCTACCACTTCCCATGGCCGGGCTACGGGCACGTTGGCATAGCGGGAGACGGTTTCGAGTATTTTCCTGAGCCACTACATCTTAGCCTGTTGGACTGACTATTGACGGTCTGGGAGGCGGATCCGACACGAGAGAACGTCTCGAAGAAATGGACGATCGTCTCTCTGATTTGCATGTCCGGCTCAAGGGCCACATTGCCGGAATAGTCATAGACCAGCCCGGTTGGCAGGGGGCAGCGGAACTCGCCGCGCCGTGCCTTGTTGAGGATGCCGCCGCGCAGCCTTGCCTTGATCACATGCAATTCGGCTTCACTCATTGTTCCCTTGAGACCGAGCAGAAGCCGGTCGTTGAAGCTTGCCGGATCGTAGATGCCGTCCTCGTCGAGGATCAGGGTGTCAGCAAGGGCGCAGATCTCGAGCAGACGCTGCCAGTCGGCATTGTTGCGCGCCAGACAGGAGACTTCCAGGCTCATGACGATCCCGGTGCCCCATGCCGACATCGCTGACCAGCCGCTGAACCCTTCACGCCAGACCGCCGATGCGCCGGATTCACCCTGTCGTTATCGATAACGATAATCTGCTCCTCGCGCCAACCAAGGGCGATAGCGCGGCCGCGAAGCGCATATTGCCGCATGGCGCTCTCGGTATTGTCACTTGCCGCATCGAAGATTGGCGGATGTAGAGGTAGGCGCTGCGTTCGAAGGTGATGAGACTGGACTTTCAGGTGTACATTCATCGTGCTCTCCGTTGGTGGATGTTCATGGCTGAAGGAAATCGGTCGAGCCGAACAGCACGAGAATGTGGCAGCTCGGCTCTATACGATTGACGATTCCGATCTCGCGATAAGCGTGAGCTCAGCTCGAGAGATTGCGAAAGGCATCAAAAAAGCGTCGGACCGGCGCTGTCGCGAACGTGACCGTCAAGGCTTCCGACGCCATCTTCGCCGGCTATGAAGGTCTTATCCTGTCGCCCGTCTTGAGCCATTCTTTCACTCACTCATCGAGCTTCACCGCTACGGCACCAAACGTAGTCTTTGATTCTCTGCACAATCAGAGCGCCAAGACAGCGCCCTTTTGCGTGACAGTTCCGCTCAAACGGATGTCGGTGGCCGAGAACCCAGCCACTACTGGAAATTCTCCCGCCTCTATCCGCCAGCAACGCTCGGTCGTGTCGAAAAAGGCAAATGTTCGGGCGTCGAGAACGAAACTCATTTTTCGTTTCTCACCGGGTTCCAGGACGATTTTCGAAAAGGCTTTCAGTTCTTTGACCGGTCTGGGTACAGATGCTTCAACATCCCCGACGTAGATTTGCACCACTGCCGAACCAGGACGCCCGCCGATGTTGGTTAATCCCAGCGTTACCGTCACCGCGCCGGCGGCATCCGGTAGCCCTACCATCAGGTCCGACATCGCAAAGCTTGTGTAACCGAGACCATGACCGAACGGGAACAGCGGCTTAATGCCGAGGCGATCGTAGTGCCGATATCCAACGAACACACCTTCGTCATATCGCACATGGCCATCCTTGCCTGGATAGACCACGTCATCCTCGGTATGTGTGGGATTGTCAGCCCAGCGCACGGGGAAGGTCTGTGCCAGTCGGCCCGAAGGCTCGGCCTTGCCGAGGAGTACATCGGCGATCGCATTGCCAGCCTCCTGTCCGGAATACCAGCATTGCAGTACTGCACGAGCACCGGAAAGCCAGGGCATTTCCACCGGCCCACCGGTTTGCAGTACGACAATCGTGTTCGGATTGGCCGCAATTACAGCCTCAACAAGCTGGTCCTGCAGACCCGGAAG
The DNA here is from genome assembly GCF_002211365.1 of Rhizobium sp. R711. Taxonomy (GTDB): domain Bacteria; phylum Pseudomonadota; class Alphaproteobacteria; order Rhizobiales; family Rhizobiaceae; genus Rhizobium. The sequence goes on from NZ_LOKZ01000009.1 coordinate 50,088, forward strand.
TGCAATGCCGCGGAGATCGGAGCCCTCGGTATCCCAGTCGCCCGTTCTGCCCACGAAGACTACCGCATGATCAGCCTTTGCGGCGACGGCTGCTGCCTCGGCAATCTCCGCTTCGGCCGAAAACCTGCCTATTCCTACCCGAATTGCGGCGATATACAGGTTGACGTGATCGTGCCGGGCGTACTCGGCAACGACCTCGTATGTACGGCCGGCTTCGAGCGTGATTTCACCCACGACCTCTTCGCAGCCTTCTTCAAAGAATGTGGTACCACGTGTCCAGGAAGCCCAGGCGTCCACCACAAGCTTGCCGTCCACATAGACCCGGCCAAGCCCAGCCGAGGTCAGCCCGACGCGATAGACGCCCGCTTCTGAGGCCCTGAAAGTGGTGCGCATCCGGGCCGAAAAGCGATGCGGATCGACCGTGCCCTCGGCCACGGGGGGCAACCAAACACCAAGGCTCGACGGTTCCTCGACAACCTTCACCGGCTGGCCAGCAAGTTCCCTTCCTTGGAAAAATTCGAAGGTTGTCGGGTTTTCGATCAGCGGCTGAAACCGATAATTGCTGCACCCCTGAGCGTAGAACAGGTTCTCCTCACCCAGCACGTCCACCAGCCCCTGCCACGGACTGACGACATAGTGAGGGTTCAACTGTGCCGAGCCACCTCCCATAACCTGCGCGATCTTTGCATTGGGGCCGATGATGGCGACCGTACCTTGCTGAGCCAATGGCAGGATGCCGTCATTCTGCAGCAGAACTGCGCTTTCCGCTCCCGCACGCCTGATGAGCGCCCGATGTTCCGGCCGATCAATGGCGTACTCCTTAAACTCGCGATGATCGTTGATTGCACCGGTGCGTTCCATCAACGTCAGGATATTGTGCACACAGGCGCGGATCGTCTCGGCACTTACCTCGCCCGCTTCGACCGCGGCCAGTAGCTTGGAGCCGCGATCGCGGGTCGGGCCCGGCATCTCCAGATCCAGCCCGGCATTCACGGTGGGTGCGGTCGAACGCGAGCCGAACCAGTCCGACATCACCACGCCGTTAAAACCCCAGTCACCGCGCAGAACCTCGTTCAACAGCCAATGGCTTTCCGCCGTGTAAGTACCGTTTAGTTTGTTATACGAAGACATCACGGCCCAGACCTCTGCCCGCTTCACCGCCGCCTCAAAGGGTATCAGGTAGACTTCGCGCAGAGTGCGTTCATTGATATCTGAAGAGATGGTTGTACGTTCAATCTCGGACTCGTTGCCGACGAAATGTTTTATCGTGGCACCGACTTTCTTGGACTGCAGACCTTCGATATAGCCCACCGCAAGTTCCGCCGTCAGTACCGGATCCTCAGAGAAACACTCAAAGTTGCGGCCGTTTGTGACGCTGCGCTGGATGTTAACGGTGGGCGCTAACGAGACGTGGGCACCTTTGGAAAGAACCTCGTCACCTAACGCGCTGCCGATTTCCCTGGCTAGATCCGGGTTCCAACTCGCTCCGATGGCGATGCCTACAGGGAAAGCCGCTGCAGTCACGCCTCCGACAAGAGACCCCGCCCCGCGGGCTCCGTTGGGGCCGTCGGTTAATCGCAATTTCCCTATCCCTAGGCGGTCGATGGGCGGCAAAGACCAGAACGAATCCCCGGAAAGGAGTGAGACCTGCTCGGCCAAGGTCATCTTAGCGAGCAATGCTTTCGTATCAGTCATCTTCTTTGCTTCCTCAATTTCAACGTTCACGTTTTCCCAGATGCGTACCTGGCGATGCGACAGAGAACATCATTTTGTCAGACAATCCGTTGACAGACAATCGTCATTCGCGCAGCTTCGTATCGTCATTGATGATTCGATGCTTCCATCGGAGGCGGATCCCGATTGATGAAGTTTCTTCACCGCCTATGGACAAGGATCGAATCTATGGACAGGCTCTTGTCCCGTTTCAGGCTACAGACGAAAGTAATCATCTTCGTACTACCTTTCATCATCAGCATTTGTGCGGTGGGGTTTTTGGGGCACTACGCCGCGGGTCTCCTACAAAGCCGCCTGGAAACCTCGAGCCAGGTGATGCAGGTGCTCTCAGGTTTCCGTGACGTCTCTGCCTCGATGAGAGAGTTTCTCGACGACGCGTCGGAAGAAAGGCGCGATCGCGTGAAGGCTGACCTGCTCGCCCAGCAATCGCATCTGCAGGCTTTAGTGACGAATGCCGGACCCACGGGGAGAAGCGAAGGCCTCCTGTCGGCAAACGCGATCATGCGGGACGTGGTGGACAATTTTGACTCTCTCTGGAGCGTCCATGAAAGCGAAGAGCAACTGGTAAGCTCGATCGCCAATCATTCTGAATCGCTGGTTTGGTCGCAGGGTGAAATGCTCAGGCTAGCTGACGAGTTGAGGGAGTCCGGCGAGCAGTCCGAGGGCGCCGCCAAATCGATGTTGCGCGATGCCGACAGGGTGACAGGCTATGCAACCTTCTTCCTTGATCTTGCCGCGGGCTACCAATCCGCCGGAACGACCGAGCTGAAACTCAAATATTTGGGCGGCAAAGTGGGCGAGTTGCGTCGGAGCGCCCGAAATCTGCGGGCTTCCTTGCCGTCGGACGCCACAAAACTGTCGAGCTCGGTCGACGGCGCGGTGAAAAGCGTAACACAACTTCTGTCGCAGGGCGCATCGGACAACGCCGTAGGCCTCGACACCGCAATGTCCGCGTTCAAGGACATCTCCGTCGCGATTAACGCGGTGGCGAACCAGCAAACAAAGAAAACAATCGTCGAGTTCGCGGGTCTCGACCAACGTTTGGCGAAGATCAGCAGCGCCTTGGACGGTAGCCGAAGACTTTCGGACTCCAGCTATCTCATCAGGATAAACCTTGCGCGCTTCATAGCCGACCCTACCGAACAAAACCGCGCGCAGCTCGTCGAAAACTTCGACAGAACGAAGAAGGAGATATTGGACATTTGGAGTGCCGCTTCCGACCTCGACCTTTTCAAGGCAGTCCAGAATACGGTCCCGCCGGCGGTAGAGGGTATGACGCAGGACAGTGCGAAGCTCGTCGAGATCTCGGAAGTGAGGCGTGCGCGATATAGGCAAACGACAGACCAGTTGAACACCATATGGGGCCACCTCACGGCGTTTGCCGACGCCCAGCGCGCAAGGGCCATTGAAGAGATGGCTTACGCGAACGGCATGGGCCTCATCACGACATTGGCTGGCGTCATCGTCGCGCTTCTCGCTGGCTTCGGGATGATTGCGACTTTCAAGAAACCCGTCGTTCGATTGACCGACGACATGCGGCGTTTGGCGGAGGGGAACCTTGACATAGAGATCGGCGGTTCTGAGCGCGCTGATGAACTCGGAGAAATGGCCCGGGCGCTCTGTGTCTTCAGGGAGAATGCCGTTAGGAAAATCGAGATCGAGAACGACGCGGATCGTCAACGGTCGGCTTCCGAAGCTGAACGTCGCCACAACGAGGCGGAGAAAGCCGAGATCGACAAACAGATCGGCGACGCCGTCGACAGTCTTGCCGCTGGGCTGGAGAGGTTGTCCAACGGTGATGTTTCGAGCACGATCGATCAACCGTTCTCCGGGCGGCTGGAACAGTTGCGAAAGGACTTCAACAATTCGTTGCTGCGTTTGCAGGCGACGATGTCGGAACTTCGCGGCAACATCGTGCTCATTCGGCAAAATGCAGACAACCTCAGCAGTGGCGCCGATGATCTCTCCCGCCGCAGCGAGCGTCAAGCCGCGTCGTTAGAGGAGACCGCGGCTGCGGTTCATCAACTCACCGCGACCGTGCGTTCGTCGACAGAGCAGGCGCAAGCCGCAGCCCTGCTTGTAAAGGAAACCAAGCAGGCCGCGGATGCGTCTGCTTCAGTGGTCACGAACGCGGTCGACGCTATGGGCCGAATAGAAGCGGCTTCCGGGCGCATTTCGCAAATCATCGGCGTTATCGACGAAATAGCGTTCCAGACCAATCTCCTGGCACTCAATGCTGGCGTCGAGGCCGCGAGAGCTGGAGAAGCGGGGCAGGGCTTCGCTGTCGTGGCCCAGGAAGTCAGGGAGCTTGCACAGCGGTCGGCTCTCGCCGCCCAGGAAATCAAGGAACTCATCGCAAGATCGACCGAGGAAGTCGCTTCGGGATCGCGATTGGTGAACGAGGCGGGCAAGGTGCTGATTGCCATATCGTCGAATGTTGCCGGAATTTCCGAAAGGGTTGAGCTTATTGCTGCGGGCAGCAGGGACCAGGCGGCTTCCCTTATCGAAGTTAACCAAGCCGTTGGTGAGATCGATGACAGCACACAGCGAAACGCTGCCATCGCCGAGCAAGCCCACGCCGCCACTCAGGAACTTACAAAAGAGACCCAGCGGCTGATGCAGCAGATCGAACAGTTCAACATCGGCAGGCCAAGGGGTCACGTGCTTTCGGTCGTTTCCTGAGGTCATAGACGATTACTAATATTGTGTTGACAGATTTTCATACAATCTGTCAAATAATACAGCCAATCTGGGAGGATAAGCGGCGTGCTCAATGACGAAGCGCATCAGACTAAGTTGCCCTACTTTTATCCGTTCAAGTTCGGAAGCGGCGAAATAACGGTACTTTCGGACGGACCGTTGGAATTGGGCGACCCGCGGGAGAATTTCCTCGGGGTCGACGCGGCCACGGTGACGGAAATGCTCGACAGGAACTTCCTGTCAAGCTCGTCGGTGACCCTTGAGCAGAACATCCCCCTGGTCAAAATCAACGGAAAGACCATCCTGTTTGACACCGGGATGGGGACGTCGAAGATTTTCGGGCCGACGACCGGCCGCCTGCCGAAGAGCATGCAGGAGGCAGGGATCGACCCGTTGGAAGTCGATGCCGTGGTGTTGTCCCACGCACACATCGACCACACCGGCGGACTTTGCGATCAGGACGGAAAGCTTAATTTTCCCAACGCGGAGATCTTCATAAGCGAAAGCGACTTCGATGACTGGACCGACGGAGGGAAGCTTGATGACGGTTTCAAGGCCCAAGTGGAAAATGCCCGGAGGAACCTTCTTCCACACCGTGATCGGATAACGCATTTCGTCGACGGTCAGGAGTTTCTGCCGGGAGTGCAGGCGGTGCACGCTCCAGGCCACACCTTGGGCCACTTCTGCTTCCTCATCCAGTCGGGGAACGATCGGCTCTGCTTCCTTGGCGATCTGACCCATCATCATATCCTGCTGATGGAACGCCCGTGGATGGAGTTCAAGTACGACACCGATCCCAAGCTCTCGGCGCGGTCGCGCACTCGGGTGCTGGATATGCTCGCGACAGACCGCATACCCGTGATGTCCTATCACTTTGCGTGGCCCGGGCTCGGCAACGTCGCTCGGGAGCGGGAAGGCTTCCGCTACGTACCCGCCGCCATGCAGATGCTCTCGCGATAGGAATACACGACAATGCAGATGAAATCAGTCATTCTCCGAGAGTCAGGGCTTCCTAAGCCGTATGCAAATTCGCGACCTCTCAGTGTCGAGACCGTCGATCTGACGCCTCCCGGCAATCTTGAGGTCCTGGTCAAAATCAAGGCCGCTGGTGTGTGCCACTCCGACCTGTCGGCGATAAATGGCGACCGACCCCGCCCGTTGCCTGTCGCGTTGGGGCATGAAGCATCCGGCATTGTCGAAGAAATCGGACCCGGTGTCGATACAGTGAAAGTTGGCGATCACGTCGTGATGTCGTTCCTGCCGATCTGCGGACACTGCGATTACTGCGCGGGAGGACGCGCTAGCCTCTGTGAGCCTGGCTATCGCGCAAACGCCGCCGGGACATTGTTGAACGGTAGCAAGCATATCCGTCTTCGCGGCTACGATCTCAACCATCACAGCGGCGTATCGGCGTTTTCGGAATACGCGGTTGTGTCGGCGCACTCGGTCGTCAAGATCACCAAAGACGTGGACGTCACGATGGCGGCCCTGTTCGGATGCGCCGTTATGACAGGGGTCGGTGCCGTCGTAAACACATGTGGCGTGAAGCCGGGACAGTCGGTCGCCGTCATCGGCCTGGGAGGCGTGGGCTTGTCGGCGGTCCTCGGAGCGGTGGCCAGCGGGGCAAGCGAGATCGTCGCCATCGATTTGATGCCGGAAAAGCTTGAGCTGGCTAAGTCGCTGGGCGCGACGCGTACGTTCCTGGCAACCACGCCGGATGTCGTTGGCGAGGTCAAGGAAGCGACCCGCGGGGGTGTTGATTACGCCATCGAGATGGCCGGGTCGGGCAAAGCGTTCGAAACCGCGTATGGCATTACGCGGCGCGGCGGCACGACCGCCACAGCGGGTCTGGCGAACGTGAACACCAAATTCGAAATTTCGCCACTTCCTCTTGTCGGGGAAGAACGCATCATCAAAGGCAGCTACATGGGATCCTGCGTGCCTTCGCGCGATGTTCCCCGTTATATCGACCTGTTCCTCAAAGGTCGGCTGCCCGTGGAAAGACTGCTGTCCAGCACTGGCCCGCTTGAGGAAATCAACGAGGCCTTCGACCGGTTGGACCGTGGCGAGGTGATCCGGCATCTGCTGGTTCCCTGAGCCTGGGCAAGGAGCGCAAATTTGACCGACTGGAAAGTCCTGGCGATACATTACGGCACTGCGGTTCGGCCCGTTGGCGAACTCGGCCTGGAAGCTGGAGATCCCCACGACGCCCAAGGCAGGATCGAGTATTTTGTTTGGTTGATCCGCCATGGGGAACGTCTGATCCTGGTTGACACCGGGTTTAGCCCGCAAGAGGCCGAAGGGCGCGGGAGGACCATGTTGATCCATCCGGTCGAAGCACTTGGCCGGGTCGGGATTTCCGCATCGTCCATTACCGACGTCGTCATCACGCATCTTCACTATGATCACGCGGGAAACCTTGCGGACTTCCCCGAAGCCCTGTTCCACTTGCAGGATCGGGAGATGGCCTACGGTACAGGACGATGCATGTGCCATGATCGTCTTCGGCGTCCCTTTGCTGTGGACGCCGTCGTCGATGCGGTCCGCCTGACCTTTTCCGGCAGGATGCGCTTCCACGACGGGAACGGCGAGATCATCGAGGGGCTCACCATCCATCTCGTCGGCGGCCATTCCCGAGGCCTTCAGGTCGTGAGGCTGGACGATGGCGATGAAGTCGTCGTTATCGCGTCGGACGCACTCCATTTTCAACGCTATCTGGAGCATGACGACGTCTTTCCGCTTTTCGCCGATTACGCTGACGTGCTGGAAGGATACCGAACTCTACGTGAGCTTTCAGGACCGTCCGGAATACTCGTTCCAGGCCACGATCCCGCAGTCCTGACTGGTTTTCCACCGCTGTCGCCCGATCTCGCTTTTGCAAGGGTTCTACGGTAATGGGGGAAGCAAGGAATGTCCGGTAAGAGACCAGGCTAGGGTGTTCTTCGCTTTCGTCAGACAATCGGGTTGTCTCATCGGGATAACCCACCATATAGTACCATGACTCGCGCGGCCGGTTCCGGCCTTGGTAGAACGGACTTTTGGATCCGATGGGTGATATGGATTTACAGATTGCACGACAGAGTGCGACATTGCGCACTCAGGTAGAAGATAAACTGCGGCAGGCGATTTCCAGCGGCCGTTTCAAGCCGGGTCAGCGCCTCGTTGAGCGAGAACTGTGCGAGTCGATCGGTGTCGGACGGACATCGATCCGCGAGGCGCTTCGACAACTCGAGGCCGAGGGCCTCATTACCAGCTATCCGCACCGCGGTCCCGTCGTCAGCACTATCACGTACGAAGAAGCCGCTCAGCTCTACAGCGTCAGGGCTTTGCTCGAGAGCTACGCCGGAAAGGAATTCGCTGAAAACGGAACCGCCCAGGATATCCATACACTCAATGAGGCGGTTGCTGAGTTCGCCGAAGCCGCGGCAAACGGCGGCGGGAGCAGGCTCATCAAAGCGAAAACCGCGTTTTACGACTGCCTGATGCAAGGGAGTGGAAACGTCTTCGTCAAGCAAATGCTGACATCGCTCCACAATAGGGTGACGCTCCTGCGCATGACGTCGATGACACAGCCGGGGCGCTTGAACCACAGCGTGGAGGAGATAAAGGAGATCGCTGCGGCCATTACCGACCGAAACGGACCGAAAGCCGCCGCAGCCTGCAAGTACCACATCGATATGGCGGCTAAGGTCGCGCTGGACTACCTGCGTAAAACCTCCGAAAACGACGGCGATTGAAGAAGCGGCACCCAGCCGCTATTGACAGATTGTCTGATAATCTGCTTATTCGAATCCATGGCGCTGCCGACGCGAGCGGCTTGGCGCTCGTTCGAACAGGGAGGTTGCTTTGGGCACTTTTGATGAATTGCGGTCCCGCATGTCGGGGGCTCTCGGGGATCAGGAATTGCCCCGGCTCACTCCAGACCTAACGATGAGCATCGCCTTCTACATTGGCGATCAGGTGATCGCCCTCAATTTCGCTGAAGGCGGGGCGGCGATCTCGGGGGAAAGCGATGACCCCCAGGTGATAGTGAGGGCCACTCCGGACGCCTGGGAGCAGGTTCTGATGACGCCGCCGCCGGCGACCTTTCACTCCTTCACGGCGTTGCAGCTTGCAAACCCTCTCTTCGAGATCGCCGGCTCACCGCTCGCCCTCGCGAAAGCACGCCCGGCCCTGGAACGGGTGTTCGAGCTCGTCGTCACGTCCCCCGAGATGAAAGCGGAGCGTGCGCAACGCGACCCGCGTCAAATCCGGGGGCAGTATGCCGTCGTGGATATCGATGACGTCCCCCATGAAATATATTACGAAGAAGCAGGCGAGGGGGTGCCGGTCCTGTTTCTTCACACCGCCGGAGCAGATAGCCGCCAATTCATGCCTCAGCTGGCGGACACCGAGCTTGCGAAAAACTACAGGCTGATCGCGGTTGACTTACCATTCCACGGTCGGTCCATGCCGCCGGTGACATGGGACGGAGCACGCTACAAGCTCACGGCATCGCTCTACCTGAAATGGTGCACGGCCATACTCGCACAGGTCGTTCGCGAAAAGGCGATTGTCGCAGGTGGGTCCATGGGCGCAGCAATGTCGCTGGTTCTCGCCGCGGAACGACCGGAGCATGTCCTCGGAATCGTGGCGATCGAGCCACCTTTCCGCTCCAAGGGACGCCGGAACCCATACCAGCACAACGTAAACGTACACGGCTCACTTCATAACTCGGCGTATGTCAGAGGAATCATGAGCCCACTCAGCCCCGCAGGGGAGCGCAGGAGGTCAAGCTGGATCTATTCGCAGGGAGCACCCGGAGTTTACCCAGGCGATCTTTCCTTCTACAGCGACGAGTTCGACGGAGCAGTGACAGCTCCCCGTATTGACCCATCACGCACCCCGGTGGCGCTGCTCTCGGGCGACTACGACTACTCAGCCACGCCGGCGGATGGGGCCAGGCTCGCCGAACTTATTCCGGGATGCCTCCACCTCGTCATGGGCGGTCTGGGTCATTTCCCCATGTGCGAACACCCGAATTTCTTTCGGAGCTATCTTGTAAAAGGGCTCGAGTTCGTACGGCAAGCCGCGCGCTAAGCGGTCGCACGGACTCAGGTCGCTCGGTGCGACACGCCGGGCGATCAAATGCGAAAGTGGGCGGGCGCATACCGAGGCTTCGCAATTGGCGTCCCGGCGATGACACAGCCGGCATCGCAGGCGGCATCCCTCACGCGCTCCCGAGAAATTCCGGTATAACATTGGGAAAATTCCCGCGATATCTGAGTGAAGGGTCGGGCGCGGCGATGCTATAAAGCGCCGTAGCGGCGTCTCATCGCAGGGCCCTGATCACGCAGCCTTGCGCGTGATCTCTATCTTTTCCCACCGCGGGTCTCTGTGTTTCCGACACGTAGTGCCACAGTAAAGGTGCCTCCCGTGGGTCAAGAAGGAAGGAGGCACCCGTCAGCACCTATGTGCTTTAGCGCACCAAGTGGTTCCCGATCGACGATCCTCCGTCGACGGTGAGAATGCTTCCGGTCGCAAACCGCGAGCGGTCCGAGGCGAGAAAAAGCATCGCCTCGGCGATTTCTTCCGGGTTGCCCATCCGGTGCAGGGCTGCACGGGCGTTGAAGTCTTCCCGCAGGGCTTGCGGGTCTGCCGCTTCGGCGAAAATCTTGGTGAAATAGGGCGAGTCGATCGTTCCGGGGGCGACAGCGTTGACGCGGATACCGTCTTTTGCGTGGTCCAGTGCCATGGCTCTCGTGAGTGCCGAGATCGCGCCTTTCGACGCCACGTAGGCCGTGCGGTTAGCGATGGCTGACACGGCGGTGTATGAGGTCGTGTTAATAATCGATCCGCTGCCTTGTTCCGCCATAATCGGAACCACGTATTTCGAGCAGAGGAAGATCCCCTTCACGTTCACCGCCATGATCCGGTCCCAGTCGGATTCGGCGATGGTCGTGACGTTTCCCGTCATTCCGAACCCCGCGTTGTTGACGAGAACGTCAATACGCCCCCATTTTTCCTTAACTGACCTGACCAACGCCTCGACGTCGGCGGACGAAGACACATCGGCTTTTAACGCGATCGCATCTGTCCCGATTTGTCGGGCGACGTCTTGTGCGGCATCGATGTTAACGTCGACAACGCCAACCTTAGCGCCCTGACGCGCAAACAGTTCAGCTGTTGCGCGCCCGATCCCGCTGCCAGCCCCGGTCACCACACAGACTTTCGTTTCCAGATCCATAATCGTCTCCTCTTTCGCTGTATCGAGAAAACATTTTCGCAGACAATCTGTCAATGACGAATAAAACGTGTTGACAGATTGTCTGCTAATCTGCTTATCTTGAGCAACGAGACGATCTTGGGGGAGGTAACCATGGCTGGTGCTGAAATAGCAGCGCAAGCGGCGTTCAAGACCGCTTTACGCCGGTTCACATCGACAATTTGCCTGATCACAACGGAATGGAAAGGTGCCCGTTACGGCATGGCCGCAACCGCCGTCCAGTCGGTGACGGCTGACCCGCCGACCCTCCTGGTTTGCATCAACCAATCTGCTTCGATCAGCGGCCCGCTCAAGCTTACGGGAAAATTCGCGGTCAACATGCTGCATCTTAGCCATGCGCCTTTGGTTCCGCTGTTCAGTGGAAAACTGAAGGGGGAAGAGAGGTTCGCTCACGGTGAGTGGATCACGGCTGGCGGAGTTCCCATCCTCGGCGACGCCCAGGCCGCATTCGTCTGCAGCCTCAACTCTGCCGTTACCGTCGGCACCCATGACGTCGTTCTCGGCGAAGTCATCGAGGCCCGGTTTATCGAGAATATTGCCCCGCTCCTCTACGAGGACGGGAAATTGGTTCGATCGGCAGCGCTGATCGATGCTGCCGCCTGAAACGTTTGGCCGAGCATTTTCGGCCTTTGACATCCACCAAATGCCTTTCGGCCGATAATGAGGAGTTTGATCCGTGACTATTGCCACCGATGTGAAATCGCAAGTGAATGGGCGTCCCGTCAGTGAACGGTTCGAAAAGGGTCTGCAGACCCGTCGGGAGGTTCTCGGCGGTGCATATGTCGACGCTTCGGTAAACAAGGCGACCGAGTTCAACTGGCCGATGCAGGAGCTTGTCACCGAGTATTGCTGGAACGAGATCTGGAACAGGCCCGGCCTCGACCGCCGTTCGCGCAGCCTTCTCAATCTTGGCATGATTTCCGCCCTTAACCGCCCCCACGAGTTGAAGCTGCATGTTCGCGGCGCGATCAATAACGGCCTCAGCAAGGACGAGCTTCGCGAGGTCTTCCTACAGGTCGCGATCTATTGCGGCGTGCCGGCGGCGATCGACAGCTTCCGCGTCGCGCAGGAAGTCTTCGAGGACATGGGCATCTAATCGGTACCCCGGCTTTCGGGTCGGGAACATACCAACTCTGTGGAGGAGACTTCAATATGACGACCAGCGATGATTTCCGCGCCGCCGGAAACCCTATGTTTAACGGCAACAAGCTGAAACTTGGCGTATTCGGAACGAATTGTTCGAGCGCTTGCGCCATCACCACCGCGGAATCAACGTTCGAACCGACTTTCGAACACAATGTCGAAATTGCCAAAAAGCTCGAAGCGGCCGGGTGGGAATGCATGGTGCCGATCGCCCGGTGGCGCGGTTTCGGCGGGCCGACGAACTTCAACGGCGTGAACATGGACACGTTCACCTGGGCCGCGGCCCTGGCCGCCGTGACGACGAAACTGCAGTTTTTCTCGACGACGCATATCCCGACCCTGAACCCGATCGTCGCGACGAAGATGGCGACGACGATCGACAATATTTCGAAGGGCAGATACGGCCTGAACCTGGTGACGGGTTGGTTTACCCCGGAAATGGAGATGTTCGGCGTTCCTATGATGGAGCACGACACCCGTTACGAATATGCCACCGAATGGATGGAAATCGTTGACACCCTGTGGAAGAAGAACGGCGTCACCTATGACGGCCAGTTCCTGAAGGTGAAAGACGCGTTCAGCGAGCCGAAGCCCTACAACAAGGAAACGGGTCGCCCGGTCCTCATCTGCGCCGGTTCCTCGGGCAAGGGCCTGCACTTCACCGCCAAGTTCTGCGACTTCAATTTCGGCTTCATGCAGGACATGGAATCGGGCGCAGCCTGGGTGAAGAAGGTAAAGGAATTGGCTCGCGAGGAATACAAGCGCGAACTGGGAACCTTCACCGCATGCCCGGTCGTCGTTCGCGAGACCGAAAAGGAAGCCCGGGACTACTACGACTACTATGTGAACAAAAAGGGCGATTGGGAAGCCTGCGAAAACATCTGCGAGGTTCTTCAGGTTCAGTCACAGAACCACTCGGCGGAGATGTACCAGAAGTTCAAGGAGCGCTTTATCGCCGGCTGGGGCGGCTACCCGATCGTCGGAACGCCGGAACAAGTCGCCGACAAGCTCGTCGCATTGAGCAATACCGGCGTCGACGGCGCGCTTCTCACGATGGTCGACTACAACGAAGAGCTGCCGTTCTTCAACGACCGCGTGATGCCCCTGCTGAAACAGGCCGGCCTCAGGAACTGACCGTTCCGCGGGCGGCGCAAGCCGCCCGCCACCAATCCGAAATCGAAACACGTTTCACCAAATCCCTGGCTCGACGCGAACGGCGTCGACTGCTGTAGCGGATGCAAAGAGGGGAGGAGACCCTACACATGCTGAAGAAGGTTTACACCGCATTGAGCGTGATCATCGGGCTAGGCCTGATGACCACCGCCGCATTCGCGGACGGCTTAGACTCGCTACCACCGGACCAGAAGCAGCTTTACCAGCTCGTGGACCCGGCAATTCCCCTCGGCGGTACGCCGCTCAAGGATTTTGTTGCCAAGCGGCCGCCGCCGTGGAAAATCGGCTACGCGTCCACTTATGCCGGCAACACGTGGCGTGCCCAGATCCTCACTGAAATGAACGAGGTTCTGCTTCCGAAATACAAGGAGGCTGGACTGGTATCTGACCTTGTCGTCACGCAGTCCGACCTGAAGGACGCGACGCAAATCCAGCAGATGCGCCAGATGGTCGACGACGGCGTCGATGCCATCATCATCTGCTGCTCGAACGTGACGGCCATCAACCAGACCATCGAATACGCGCATTCTAAGGGCGTTCCGGTTTTCTCCTTCTCGGGTTACGTCACATCGCCGTACGCGATCAATGCGACCGAAAACAACACCCAGGGCGGCTACACGGCCGCGAAATGGCTGGCGGAGGAAATCGGCGGCAAGGGCAACGTGCTGACGGTCTCGGGCATTCCGGGCTTCGCATCGTCCGACAGCTTCAATGTCGGTGCCAAGAAGGCGTTCGACGAGTACAAGGACATCACCGTCGTGGGCGATGTCGCTGGCAAGTGGACCGATCAGGTCGCCCAGGTCGAAGTCCAGAAATTCCTCGCGACGAACCCTACCGAAATCGCAGGTATCCTCGTCCAGTCGGCGTCCGAAAACGGTGTGGTCAACGCGGTCCAGCAGTCGGGCCGCGACATGATGCCAATCGTTCTCGGCGGCGAGGCGTCGGCGGCGTGCTACTGGCGCAACAATCCCGACTTCATCAGCAAGAGCTTCCACTTCTGGCCGCCGCGGGCCGACGCCCGCCTGGTGTGGGACGTGATGATGCGGACGCTCCAAGGCCAGGGGCCGAAGATCCAGTCGATCCTGCGACCGGCTCTTCCCTACACGATCGACGATGTGAAGGAAGCAATTCCGGAAGATTGCGATCCGAACTCCACGGCGTGGATCGAGCCCAAGGGCGATGCATGGTGGCCCGCGGACGTAGCAGCACAGTATTTCGAGCGCCCGGAAGATCCGCTGGCCTGGCGGCCGAAGAAGTAATCGACGACCTCCCAAGTTGTCCCGCGACCTCCGCGCCGGCTTCATCCGTCGGCGCGGAGGACCTACGATAAGGAACCAGAAGTTGGAATTCCACAAGATACAGCGTTTGCCCCCTTACGTCTTCGACCAGGTGAACCGTCTCAAGTCCAGCGCGCGCGCGGCCGGAACCGACATCATCGATCTTGGAATGGGCAATCCCGATCTTCCCACGCCAAGCTGGGTTGTGGACAAGCTATGCGAAGCGGTGCAGCACCCGCGCACGCACCGCTATTCGGCTTCCAAGGGCATTATCGGGCTTCGCCGCGCCAAGGCTGCGTATTACGCCCGCCGGTTCAATGTGAAGCTTGATCCGGATACCCAGGTTGTTGCGACGCTCGGGTCCAAAGAGGGGTTTGCGAACATGGCACAGGCCATAACCGCCCCCGGGGATGTCATTCTCTGTCCGAACCCTTCCTATCCGATCCATACGTTCGGTTTTCTCATGGCAGGGGGCGTGATAAGGTCGGTACCGGTCGAGCCGGATGAGACCTTCTTCCAAGCTCTCGAAATGGCGGTGCGGCATTCGGTACCGAAGCCTCTGGCGCTCATCATAAGCTACCCGTCGAACCCCACCGCTCGCGTCGCGACGCTCGACTTCTATAAGGACGTCATCGCCTTCGCGAAGAAGCACGATCTCATCGTTCTGTCGGACATCGCCTACGCTGAAATCTATTTCGACGGTCCGCCGCCGCCGTCTGTTCTCGAAGTCCCCGGCGCGATCGACGTGGCCGTCGAGTTCTCCTCGATGTCGAAGACATTCTCTATGCCCGGTTGGCGCGTTGGGTTTGCGGTGGGCAACGAACGGCTCATCCGAGCGTTGACGCGCGTGAAATCGTACCTCGACTACGGAGCATTTACGCCGATACAGGTCGCCGCCGCTCATGCCCTAAACTCGGACGGGGAGGACGCCGCGCGGGCCCGAGACATCTACAAGACGCGCAGAGATACACTGATCAAGACCTTTGCCGATGCCGGGTTCGACGTTCCAGCTCCTGCGGCGACGATGTTCGCATGGGCGAAGATACCCCCGGATTTCCGACACCTTGGCTCGCTGGAGTTTTCGAAACTCGTGCTCGAGAAGGCACAGGTCGCGATTTCGCCTGGCATCGGTTTCGGCGAGATGGGTGACGAATACGTACGGCTGGCGTTCGTGGAGAACGAAGACAGAATCCGGCAGGCTGCACGGAACTTGAAGCGGTGGCTTTCTCCGAGCGCGCGACTGCCACAACACGATAGAGCGATGGAAGGATTTTGAACATGCCGATCCTCGGATCTTGCCAATGTAAAGCGGTCCAGTACGAAGTGTCGGAACTGGACGGCCCGATGTGGAACTGCTTTTGCCAGACGTGCAGAAAGTCCCATGCGGCCGATCACAACACTGCCGCCAAGGTGAAGAGTGAGAACTTCAAGCTGATTTCCGGCGAGGACGTCCTTCGCAGCTTTGAGTCGACCCCGGGAAAACTGAGGTGGTTCTGCTCACGCTGTGGTTCGCACGTTTATGCAGAACGGCCTGCCAACCCGGAGATGAAGGTGCTGCGGGCAGGCACCTTTGACACTGATCCTGGTTCGGTTCCTATGTCCAACGTCTGGCTGTCGCACGCCAGACCGTGGCTTGCTCACGACCCCGCGAAGGAAAACTTCGAAGAGTTCCCGTGATCCTTTCACGGTTGCGCGCGGCTCGGGGCTGATCGAGAATGAGTTCGATCTGCCCCCAGCGTGGAAGGGCTGGATGATCGAGTGGCACTTGCCGCGTTCGACGCGTGGAGGTTGGGATGTTCCGTATGCCCCAATCGAAACGGTCGCCTTCATCAGAGTGGGTGCGGATGGTCATTCCGATTACCGGACACCTTCAATAGCGCTTTGGTCCTGGCTTGATGGCGAAGGCCGCCAGATCGTAGAACCTCTGACCGACCTCAGGCGTGTGACGTGCGTTTACAACTTCAGGGCGTCGAGCAACCAACCCATTTCATCGAAACCAACTCGACATCCCGATAAGGGCATGGCGGCTCTATTGACAGATTAGCAGACAATCTGTCATTCTATAGTTCACCGAGTGAATTCTCGGAGCGTTCAAAACGGCAGTCACAATCCAGCAAGAGGCCCGGGCATTCGGATGCCCTGGCGCGGTTTGCTGCTGCCTAAAGGGAGGATGGGCATGACGAATGACGTCGCCGTAAGCATGACGGCCGTTGCCAAATCGTTTGGCGAAACGAAGGCTTTGAAGACATGCGATTTTGTCGCCCGGGCAGGAGAGGTGCACGCGATCGTTGGCGAGAATGGCAGCGGCAAGAGCACCATGGCGAAGATCATGTCCGGCGTTATCGCTGCCGATGCAGGATCTGTCCTGATCCTTGGTAAGACTATCAATTCGCCAGTCGATGCCAAAGGGGTTGGTCTCGCTACAATCTTCCAGGAAGTCCTTGTCGCCGATGAGGCGAGTGTCCTCGACAACCTTTTCGTGGGAAGCGAGGACATGTTCTCGTTTCGGAAGTCCTCCAAAGAACGTGAAAGCGTTGCGCAAAGCCTTCTGCACCGTCTGGTCGGAAAGCATGTCGATCTCAGGCAGAACGTCGGCGATCTTCCGCTCAGCATCAAGCAATGGATCGTGATTGCCCGAGCCGTTTTGAGGAAACCCAAGGTCCTGATCCTGGACGAGTCCTCGGCTGCACTCGATCTGGACGCGACTGTCCGGCTCCACGAAGAGATCGATCGGCTCCGGTCCGAAGGATGCGCGGTTATCATCGTCACGCACCGCATCGCCGAGCTCGTCCGTATAGCCGATCGGGCGACAATACTGAGAGACGGTTTCACTGTCGGTGTCCTTGAGAAATCCGAGATCACCGAGGCCAACCTCCTGCGCATGATGACCCCTCAAGACCGCCAGATTTCCGCCGCTGCTTCAAAATCTGCACGGGGCCTGTCAGGTGATCGCAAGGAGGTTCTATCCGTGCGTGACGCGCGCCCCCAAGAGGCATCGCAACCGTTCGACTTCGTCCTTCCGCAGGGATCCATCGTAGGCGTTGCAGGACTGGACGGCCAGGGCCAAGACGCCTTCGTGCGACTGGTCGCAAGGATCATGTCACCGTTCGGAGGAGCGGTCCGGATCCTGAACAGGGAAAGCACCGGTCTCGTCGAAGTCAACACGCTCGACGACGCCGCGAACAAGGGCATTGTGTATGTATCCGGCGACCGGAAGAGGGAAGGAATTTTCCCACAGCAAAGCATTTTCGAGAACCTCGCCATCGGTATCTACCAAAAGAACCTGGGGCCGTTCGGTGTCATCAGGCGGAAAAAGCTGAAGCAGACGTTTGCCCGGGAGGTCGAGCGGCTCCGCGTCAAGATCGGGCACCCGGACAACCGGATTACATCCCTTTCCGGTGGTAACCAGCAGAAGGTCCTGATCGGTCGTGCCTTCGCCAATGATCCCAGAGTGATCGTTCTTAACGACCCTGCTCGGGGCGTGGACCTCAACACCAAGCGCGACCTGTATCGCGAGCTTCGGCTGTTTGCCGAAGGTGGCGGCTCGGTAATCTACCTTTCGAGCGAGATCGAGGAGTTTCTCGGTTTCGCCGATCGCGTCGATGTCTTTCACAAAGGGAGCATCCATCGCTCCCTCGACGGCACCGACATCAACGAAGAAACCATTCTCGCTGCAATGTTCGGCCGCTCGGTTGCCGAAACTACGGAATTCTCCAAAGAGAGAAAGGCACACTGATGTCGCAACGTTTTGTTCCTCCGCTCGACAGGTCGCTGACCGTACCGCTCGTTCTTTTCGGAGTGTTGCTCGTCGCCGCAGCCGTGCTCTCGCCGCGGCTGTTCACCGCAACCGGAATGGGCGGAGCAATCATCGTCGCAGCACCTTTGATCCTCACGACGCTGGCCCTGACACCGATCGTGATGGCAGGCCGCGGTTCGGTCGACCTTTCCGTTGGCCCACTGATGGGTTTCGTGAACGTCACCCTGATCGGCTGGCTCTCGGCAAGTGGTTACACGTCTCCGCTCGCGGTGATTTGCTGGGTGGTGGCAGTCGGCGCACTGTACCAGTTGCTGCAGGCGCTCATCATCATTTACGTCCGGGTCGCCCCCATCATCGTCACGCTTTCCAGCTTCCTCGTCCTTTCAGGCGTGAACCTCATGGTCATGTCAAGGCCGGGCGGCGTCGCGCCGGACTGGATGATGACGTGGGGAGCAGGAACCACGATTTTATCTCCGGTGCTGATCATCGTCCTGGCGGCGTTCGCTCTTTGGGCCGTTATGCGCCGGACCACCTTTTACTCCCACCTCCGCATGACAGGCGCCGACGAACGGATGGCCTACACGAGCGGAGTGAAAGTCGACACCGTACGCATCTGCGCCCATCTCCTCGGCGGCGTCTTCGTCGGCCTTGCCGCGCTCAGCTATACGGCATTGATCTCTTCGGGCGATCCTACCCAGGGGAGCAGCTACACGCTCCAGGCGATTACCGCCCTGGTGCTCGGTGGCGCAAATTTGGCTGGCGGGAGAGGGGGGGCTTTGGGGTCGACGCTTGGTGCGCTGAACATGTTCCTCATCTCGTACCTGCTTTCCGCCTTCAGTTTCGGAAGCGTGACAGGGTTCGTGACGCAAATGGCTTTCGGCCTGATCCTCGTGGCATCGCTCCTCGTCAACGTATTCATGACGGCCCGGCGCCCGGCTTTCTAGGGAGGACTTGTAATGACTTCACTCGCAACGGAACAGACGATGAGCCAAACAGGACGATCGGTAAAGCTGCAGCGCAGCATAGTGATTGGCTTTGGTCTGCTTGCCGCACTTCTCGTGCTGGGTACGATCCTTGTGCCGGGGTTCATCTCGCCCCGTAACGCGCGTTCGATATTGCTGCTTGCCGCTTTCCTGGGGCTTGCATCGTTGGGACAGACGCTATGTGCCATGGTCGGCGCGCTTGATCTCTCCATTCCCTATGTCATCGGGGGAGCGAACATTCTCTTCCCAAGCCTGTTGGTCACCGGCATGCCTGCCTGGCTGGCCGTGATAGTGGTCGTTCTCCTGGGAGCAGCAATCGGGGTCGCGAACGGCTTTTTGAGCTTCAGGCTGCAGGGCCAGGCTCTCATCATGTCCCTGGGGGTCGGCTTCGCATTTGTCGGTGCGGTACAGCTCTACACCTCCATCGGTTCCGACTACGGCGGCACGGTTTTCGCCCCCGTACCGAACTGGCTCCGGAATTTCGCCGCGTTCAACGGGAAGACCTTCGGGCTATCCCTGCCGCCGGTGGTGCTGGTTTGGCTGCTCATAACGCTTGCGACCATCTGGGCTCTGTACAACACCTGGTTTGGCCGCTCCATCTACGCGGTTGGGGGCAGCAGGACTGCAGCGGCACGGCTTGGAATTTCCGAAACCAAGGTCTGGACCAGCATTCACGGTATCAGTGGGGCCATGTCGGCGCTGACGGGGGTATTGCTGCTCGGGTTTTCCGGCGGCGGCTTCGTTGGCGTCGGAGACCCCTATCTCTTCACCACCGTTGCGGCCGTTGTGATCGGCGGCACGTCGTTGCTTGGAGGCGCAGGCGGATACGGGGCAACCGTTCTCGGGGTACTCGTATTGACGGTAATGACGTCCCTGCTGGTCGGGCTGGGCCTGAGTTTTGCCGCGCAACAGGCGATCGTGGGTCTGCTGATCGTGCCGATGGTGGCCGTCTACGCTCGCACCCCGCATATCCGCAACCAGATCTGATCGGAGGGTCGCCAAAATGAAGATTGTCGCGATAACCGGCAATGTCTCGCGCCCCTCGAAGACGCGGGCGCTCGGGGAATACGCACTCTCGAGCGTCCCGCCCGGCCACACCCGGTATCTGTTTGACCTGGTCGATGTTCTCCCGGTGTTGGGAACCACCCTGTGGCGTTCGGAGGCTCCTATTGGACTCGCGAACGTTCTCGACGCAATCCAGTCTTCAGACGTCCTCATTGTGGGGACGCCGGTTTTTAAGTCCTCGATGACCGGCCTTCTCAAGCATCTTTTCGACCTCTTCGAAATGACAGCCCTGCAGGGCAAACCCGTTTTGATATTCGCAACGGGTAAGGCTGAGGCCCATGGCGAGCATGTCGAGGCCCACCTGCGCTCGTTGATGGGCTTCTTCAAAGCCGAGGTTCGCGGCGACTTCATTTATGCGATGGACGGCGAATTCCCGGATTCGGCGCCGTCTGCGGACCTTCGGGAGCGGGTGGATCGCCACGCACTCTGGGCCATGTTTAGTTCAAGGAGAAGACCATGAAGTTTGCTTCCATCGAGAGCGCGATTAAAGCAATCGCCGCCGGAGAGATGATCATAGTCGTGGACGACGAAGACCGGGAAAACGAAGGCGACATCCTCGTTGCCGCGGACAAGGTGACGAACGATCATGTTGCCTTCATGATGCGCTATGCGCGCGGCCTGATCTGCGTTCCGATGACCGGGGACCGGTTGGACGAACTGGATATCCCGCTCATGGTGGAGCGCAACTCGGATTCCATGCAGACGGCGTTCACGGTCTCAGTGGACCTGATAGACGGCGTATCGACCGGGATTTCCGCAGAAGACCGCGCCAAGACCATCAGGGCGCTCGCTGACGCATCAACGGTGCCGGAGGAACTGTCCCGGCCGGGCCACATATTCCCCCTAAGGGCAAACCCGTCCGGTGTCCTCGGACGCCCCGGCCATACGGAAGCCGCGGTGGATTTCGCGCGGCTGGCCGGGCTCGAGCCAGCGGGTGTCATCTGCGAAATCGCCAACGACGACGGCACTATGGCGCGTCTTCCCGAGCTCAGCGAATTCGCCGAGCGGCATGGCCTCCTCATGGTGACCATCGAAGCCCTGATCGAATATTGCCGCGAGATCGATAAAAGCAGCTTTCGTGCAGATCACGCAGCCGCGGCGGCGATGTCCAACGTTTCGTATCTGACGGGCAGACGTTCCACGTGCCCGCAGAGGGAGAGCGGAACTCCTGAGTTGGTGGCCTCCGATACACCAGACTATCTGACGGCCAGCTCGAGGAACGTGCAATGACGCGGATATTCCCACGCGGATGTTCCCACGAAGACAATTCAGCGGTTGGATCTCGTGGCGCCGACGTTTCGCTTAATACTTCGCGCAGGTGCATGCACGCCGTTCCGCGGGAGCTCATTTTCTCAAACTGTTAGACGTAGAAACCATTGGCCTCTTCCAAGACATTCATCGCGTCGGCTCCCCAAAACCCGGGCCGCCAATCGGATCGAAATCGGGAGGGACCGGGGAACTCCGCACATCCCGGAAACGTTGTGCCGTTACGTCAGGAAGCACTAGAAACGCGCCTGAGACAGGCAAGCAGCCGGCATGATTTTCAGGAATTTTTTGAAGTCCTACTACAGTCATTTAAAATGAGTTTTGGCGCTATAGTGCCTAAAACTACTGGTTGCTTCTCTCCCAGGGCTACGCCAATTGCGACCGCGGGTTCGGCGTCCGGAATTGATCTTCTGGACAAACACCGGAAAGAGCTTTCAGAATGGATCTCCTCAAGCGGTACGATCAATGAACCCGCTCACTGGAATTTTGATGAATACGATGGCAGTCTTTCAGTATCGCTCGAGGCAATCGGCATATGCAGCGGATTAACTTATGCAGACGGAGGGCGACGCTACGTAGTCTTGTTGGGTGGACAGCACTCCACGCTCGTGAGATCCGATTTCAATGAGATCTGCGTTATCCTGTCCCGCGCGATGAATTGTATCGACAGGCTCGGTCTGGCGCTGCCCTCCGGGGTAGCGTTGTCGCCCCGCGAGACGGAGGTGCTTGGCTGGATCTCTGAAGGCAAAAGCTCGGCGGAAGCGGGAATGATTGTTGGGCTCTCTGGCCATACAATCACGGCCTACCTGAATAATGCCATGAGGAAGCTAGACTGCGTGACCCGACCTCAAGTGGTCGCAAAAGCCTTGAGACTAAAGCTCATCGAGTAGGGCTTCCTAAACGATGTCCGCCGTCTCAAAAAGTAAACCGGCGGTCACGCCGAAGGTCGCTGGGGGTAGACCTGCCAACGCCAGAGGAGTGGGAAATCATCTCCCCAACGAAACCATCGCTGGTCGTCTGATAGTCGGTGGAGTCCTTTTCAAGTTGCGCGACGAACTTTTGTGACTGCTGTAGCAGGCATTGAACAAGAACCTTTCCACAAATAACGAAGCGGTACCGAACGAGGTCGCCAATCTTATGAAGGCCGTATCCTGCCCGTCGAGGAAAATGTTGCCCGCCGCTGGGGACAAATGCTCCGACAACCCGAAAACACCGACGGGATGGGGCTTGAGACGGCGTGCAGGTGAATGGGTTGTCATCGTCGCCCGAAAACGTCGCTGACTTTCAGAGGCGCGATGTCAAAATCCTGGATCCGCTCAGGGTGGCTGAAATCTGCGCGCTCCCGAGACGTAGCGTGATGAATTCTACAACGATTTAAGTTATGTTTCAACAGTTTAGCAGACATTAGATAAGGAGAATCGATCTCATGGCTGCAGCAGTACTCCAATCAAAGTGTCGATCGTTGAAATGTACAGGCGATGGGGATTACCTGGAGGAAGATGTCCTGAATCTCCTCCGCGGCGAGACCGTTGTTGATGTTGGCACGGATATGAGGAGACCATAGGATCAAGGAGGTCTTCGAACGTTTTGTTTCAGCCCACGTAAAGGACACGCCAATCGTTGTAGAAAATCTGGAGGGCAAGCGCCGACAACGCTTCAAGAACTGCTCTCGATTGGTTGATGCATGCTCCGTCTCGTTGGCGATCGTGCCTCTTCACAAAAGAAAGGCTACCCAAGTGGTTATAGAGGCGCCTTAATCGTGAAGGTCGTTACCAAGAACCAAGATGGGATGCATCATCCATCCAGTGAGGACTTCGTCGAGGAACGCTGCCCAAGTCAGAGGCGCAAAGTATTGCAGTCGTGGACGGATGGACGCCTTCCGGAGGGGGTGGCGCAGTGAGAACATTGTCCTGCTTCGTGAGGGGTGTGGCTGGGGAGGATCAGTAATAGCGCAGGAGAGTATGTCCAGCATCCGGGGCGGCTCCGGCCGGGCACATCGTCGTTGGACTGCATCGTTTCTAGAATTCCTTCTGACGCGACCAGCGGCATTTCCCCCACGCCGTCAACCCCGCCCGAGGCCGGGCGGGTAGCGTTTTACCGCCTATACAGCATGTAAGATCAGTTGGTTGGTCTCCAAGAAAGTGGATCTGCTGGATTGTCAAAATATTTGGCGGCCGCGTCAGCAGTCCACCAAGCTGCATCCTTCGGTTCGAGCCAATCTTCACTATTGGGATCGCAATCGGCTGGCCGACCCGCTCTTACATCATCGATCGTGTAAGGAATCGCCGGTCGCAGAATGGACTGTATCTTCGGTCCTTGGCCCTCCAGAGTGCGCATCATCACGTCCCATACGAAACGGGCCTCGGAGCGCGGCGGCCAGAAGTGAAAGCTCCTGCTTACAAATTCAGGATTCTTACGCCAGTAGCATGATGCCGAAGCCTCTCCGCCAAGCACGATCGGCACTATCTCGCGCCCGGACTGGCGGACTGCGTTGATCACACCAGCCTCAGCGCCCGACTGAACAATAATACCGTCAATTCGGCCGGGGTTAGCGGCGAGAAATTTCAGTACTTCTGATTGTGCGACGCTGTCTGTCCATTTCCCGTCGACTTGTCCGACGACGTTGATCTCGGGATAGTACTCCAAGGCTTTTGTGGCGCCGACCTGGAAGCTGTCTGAGGAGGCGAAGCCAGTGATTCCTGATACAAGCAGCACATTGCCGCTGCCTTCGATCTCTTCAGCCAACCACTTTGATGCCTCAAAGCCGCCTTGCATGTTATTCTCTGTCGCATTGATTGCGAACGGCGACGTAACATAACCGGAGTATGAGATAACAGGCACGCCTTTCGAATAGGCGTACTCTATTGTCGGATTGAGCGCTGTAAGGTTGGAGCAGCATATGATTATGGCGTCGACACCGTCGTCTACCATATGCCGCATCTGGCTTATCTGGGCGTTATCATCGAGATTGGACTGTGTGACGACGAGGTCGGATACCAGCCCAGCCTTCTTAAAAGCTGGCAGAAGCTCATTTGTAAACTCATCAAGGATGTTCGCACGCCAAGTGTTGTCAGCGTAGCTCGAGGCATAGCCAATTTTCCACGGTGGCGCCCGCTTTGCTCTGAAATTCCGAAATACAGACTCTCCCGTAGGCAACCGCGGGTCCAATAACTCGTAGGTCTTCCGCTCTTCGCGCGGCAGTTCACTGAGCCCGCCAGCCTTCGCCGTCAGCGGCATGGCTAGAGTTGCGGCGAGATAAAATCCAATTATCAACTCACGTACGAACACTTATAGACACCTTTCATAGTCTGAGCACTGGAAAATAGTTTCTTTGCCTTTAGGTTGACGCGGGCCGTGTTGAGTCCTGCGCAACGGAGAGCGAAAAAGAGCTACTAGAAGGGAGACCGGCGCATCGAAACAAAATCGTGCGCTCGGGTTTGTGACCTTCATTCGACTGGATGGCGGCATGGCCCGCCATCGGACGCTTCGAATCTGACTACGGCTGCTTATGCGGCTAGATTTTGCCGATGAGCCGTCCTGTCATCTGTCAACTTGAACCCAGCAAGCCGTTCGCTGAGTTCGACAGTCTGGTCAGAAAGCGTCTTCGCTGCAGCGTTCGTCTGCTCAGCCATGGCTGCATTCTGTTGCGTCCCCTGATCAAGGACATTGACGTTGTTATTGATCTCAGCCAGCGAATTCGCCTGTTCGCGGCTTGAACTCACGATCTGGTCGATGCGATCAGAAATCTGCACGATTGATGCCGCTATACTGTGCAAAGCCTCGCCGGTCTTGCCGACGTAATCCGAACCGACGGCCACTTCTGACGAAGATTCTGAAATCAACTGTCGGATCTCGATCGCTGCGTCTGACGATCTTTGGGCAAGTTCGCGAACTTCTTGTGCAACTACCGCGAAGCCTTTTCCAGCATCGCCGGCACGAGCTGCTTCAACGCCGGCATTCAGCGCAAGCAAGTTCGTCTGGAATGCAATCGTGTCGATCAATCCTATGATCTGACCGATCTTGTAAGATGCATCCTGAATTCGCCCCATGGCGCTTATAGCATCGGTTACAATGATGGCCGCGCCCTCGGCATGTTCCTTGACTGCTGAAACGAACGCTTGGGTCTTAATCGCTGTCTCCGAGGAATTCCTCACCGTAAGAGTCACCTGCTCGACGGCTGCCGCAGTTTCTTCGAGAGACGCAGCCTGTCGTTCAGTCCGGCGTGACAAATCATCAGAGGCATTGAAAAGTTCATTGGTTCCCCATTTGATTTGTTGAGTGTTTTCCTCGATATGGAACACGGTATCCCTGAGGACGGACAGTGAGTGGTTGAAGTCACGCCGCAGTTGCTCGAGATTGGGATGGAAGTGGCGGTCGATGGTTTGCGAGATGTCTCCTCGCGCCAATCGAGACAGCGCCTCCCCGAGTGTTCGTACAGCGCTGGATACTTCTTTTTCAAGCTGAGCACGTTCAAACTCACGATCCGTCCGCTCCTGATCAGCCATTTTCCGGTCGTTGTCCGCACGGGCTTCAACCTCGAGCTTCGACACCGCATTTCCGCGGAAAACTTCAAGCGCGCGCGCCATGTCGCCGATCTCGTCTTTCCGCTGGCAGCCAACGATGTCTGACTGAAGATCACCGGTTGCCAGCCCCTGCATGCGCTTTGCGATCCGTTCTATTGGCGCGCGCAGTGTCGCCATCAGGCCGGCTCCAGCCAAGAGGGCGACCAAAACACCCGAGACGGTAGCAGCTGCGGACAACAGTCGGGCGAAATCGCTTTCCCGGTGCGCGTCCTGTTCCTGAGTCGACGCGAACGAAACGAGATTTTTCCATATCGACTGGACGGTTTCATCCGCCTCTGCGTAATGCGCCTGCCGCCCTTCCGCGATCTTGATCAACTTCTCGGTATTCTGTTCGATAGCATCCCCCTGCAAGTAGAGGATCTCTTCCATTTTGTGGAAGTTTGGCAGCGCATTGGCTACACCTCCAACCGCTACGGTGTCGCGAGTCAGTTTCGTAAGTTGCTCAACGAGCCGCTTTTGGTTTTCCGTGCTGGCCGCCCGCAACAGATTGTTTATCTCAATCTCAATCGCATCGGCATCCTGGCTTACCGACGCCACTGCCGCAACGAGCGTCTCCGATTCTGCCAATGGCTTATCCAAGGCTCGAATTGCATGGGTTCCCTCGATCATATGTTGTAGGGCGTCATTTCGCAGTCGCGGGGCAAACGCATTAAGATCGAACCCAAGACTGTGAAGGAACGCGCTATCCAGCCCGGTATT
The DNA here is from genome assembly GCF_002211365.1 of Rhizobium sp. R711. Classification (GTDB taxonomy): domain Bacteria; phylum Pseudomonadota; class Alphaproteobacteria; order Rhizobiales; family Rhizobiaceae; genus Rhizobium. The sequence goes on from NZ_LOKZ01000009.1 coordinate 76,733, forward strand.
AGCGACGACCCGGGAGATTGCCTGTTCCAGGTTTGCGACTGCTTGTCCATCATCGCCGGCAACGACGCGCTTGACAGTTTTCATCGCCTTTTTGATCGTTAGCGCCTGTTGCTGCACCTCAGAGCTTGGCATCGCGCCGGCCGGCAGATTCACCAAATTTTCTGACAACCGCTGCATAATCGACGCCGTGTCAATCGAGCGGGTAGCCTCTCTGAGCATCGTTTTGCCAGAGTTTTCCTGGTTCCGAACCTGCGCCCGGACTTTAACCGAGGCCAGCTCAAGATCAGCCGCAACCTGCTTGATCTCGGTCAAGCTCGCGGCAACGTCACGACGAATGGAGACTTCATCGTTGTGCAGAGACCACATGCTATCCATGCTGTCAGAAATGGCCGACATCGCTGTCCCACTGCTTTCAAGAGCGCGAATGTCACTACCCACGTCAGCCGCGGCCCCCTGAAGCGACAGCATCGTGGCGCCCTGCCTGTTTAGACTTGCCAGGGCCTCATCACGGTTATCCGTCGAACTCTGCGCCAAAAACCGATTCATGCTCTCAGAGACGTCCCGAAATCCGCTCAAAGTCTCAAGAACTTCGCTCGATAGCCGAAGGCGAGATTGCAGCAAACCGGTCGCCTGTAGGCTCACGACACCCACCGCGGCCAGTATCATGACCAGCGGCACCAGTAATAATAAGACTTTCGCTCTTATGCTGAAACCGGATAGCAAGCGATCGACGAACATAAAACCTCCAGATGACTAAAGCGGGTACTGCCACCCATTCCTGGAGTTTTAGTTGTTCGACCTAAACGAAGAGGAAGAATGTTGGACTGTGAGAGAGCAAACTGGTTTACGTCTTGTTAGGATTTTCACGTTGAATTGGCGTTCCAACTATCAACGTTAACGACAAGCTAACGTCTTCGCGCCATTATATTCGCGAAGGACTATCGTCAGGTTTCAGGTCGATGTCCAAGACGTTTCCCGTGAGCTTTCCAGAGAGCTCTGCACTTGCGAGGAATTGGACAGCTTGGACAAGCGTCCTAAGCGTCTCACTTTGAACGTAAGATGTAGAACGCGCATTTCTGGTATGAACAGCGTTTATTCGAAGCCCCGAATCCCGATACTTCTTCGCCATCGCACTCGTCGTAGTTCGTAAGGCCGCTTGGAGCACGGCCTCGCGGTCGACCTCCAGCAGCATCTTCTCGTCAAACCACGCGATATTCACAACAGCGAGTTCTTGTCCCTGGAGCCGGGAGCCGAAAGCACTTGTCACCCTTATTAAATTGGAGACGGCATCAAGCCCGAGATCCGTAGCGGAAAGCGGATCCGCGCATTCACGATGACGAAAGGCTATATTGACGAGAATGTCGACCCGGCTCCAGCGTAGGTAAACTTGGTCGACCATTGAATTGACATACACGTCCCTGTTCAAATTGACCTTAACCGGAAACAAATTCGTCCCCGAGACTGCAGTTAATGAAGTAAAGTCTGAGGGGTCGAGATCGCCCACGGCGACACGGTAGCCAGTTTCGAGGAAAGTCTGCGCAAGACAGAACCCGACCGGGTTTGACGCGCCCACCAATACACAGACTTTGCCAGCATGAGAGCCGGCAGCGGCCTGACCTCCTTCGATAGACCTGGCCGTCGGCGGCGTGCGGCGTGCGTTGGGTGTCTGAGATGCTGGTTTCACGCAGAAAACGGTCCAGGTTGGAAATCGTGAGATCCAGCGACCCGTTCATATCTCAACAGGGAATGCACACCTATCTCCAAATCACGTTGTCTCACGCCTCTCCGATCCCAAACAGCCACGAGCACATGGAGAGGGTAGACGGAAATTTATGGGTCATTTCGATGCCGGGGTTAATGAGGTTGGCGCGTGCGTCGGTTTAGTCTGGCCGTTCCACATTTGGTCCATCGAGGCGCTCAGACCGCGGCAGGAATTAAGCCAAGATTAAAGATTATCAGACAATCTGTCAATCTTTTATTGTGTTCGACAGGCTAAATTCTTTGTAGAAGTTGGCGCGCGACCTTGGCTGTCATGTCGATGTGGGCGCTCCCTGTGATGTGAGTGAAGCATGCGCTCGGGGCCGAAGCATAAGCGTACGGAATGTATGTTCCGCCGAAAGGGACTCGCCAGGACGTTCAGTTCACTAAACGATTTATGCCTTTAAATCAAGCCCTTAGCTAAAATCAGATAAGAGTTATTATGGAACTCATGGCTGCAGGCTCGAAGTGAACGACCGAGTCAATACGGTTGTCAAATTCCGGCTCAGGTCACACCCAAACCACTACTGCAGTTGGGGCAAACTGAGCCGCTCCTTGTAGTGACCAGCTATGCATCTTCTGTTTTCGGCTTGTGCTCCATCGAAAATAGCCGCTTGCTGAGCGACGCTTTATTCCGTTGAACCTCGATACGGTTCATCGGAATCTTTAGGTTTTTCGATACCCACTGTTTGTCTTGGATCGTCATGGGCATGTAGTAGCTGTAGATATGCACGGCCACTCTCATGAGGGCAAGCAAGGAGCTGTGCTCTCCAAACCGTTCGATCGCCGCTTCTATAGCGGGTTTATCAAGCTTTCCATCGCTGTAGAGACGGGCGATCAGCAAGACACTAGTAAAATTGAACGGAATGAACTCGCCAGGTCGAACCTCGTCCGCTTCGTGGAGCTGCGCGAGTTTGTCGAGCGCTCGAATTGAGTGCGGCTGGCTGAGATAGCGAGCTAGGCCGGCTTGAGACATGTAGACCGACCAGAAGGCAAATATCCGCATAACTTTTTGATACTTCTCATCGACGGTGAGCTTCTCGTTCTTGAAGCTCTTTTCAATATCGGCGAGAGATCCTTCCTTGTCGTACATTAGCAGAGCTGCGATGGCGTGGTTTAGCGACGCATAACGGCCACTTGCTTTAACCATTCTCGTTATGCAATCTAAAACAACGTCGGCCCCGTAGGTGCCGGATCGGCCGCTAAGGATCTGGCCCAAGACGGAATGTATCCTGAGCAAGGCGTTGACGCTCTTCATATAAGAGTCGCCGTCGATTTCTTGCCGACTGATCTCATCCACGAACTCAGAGTCAGCAATATGGGCGTCTAAAAATGGCAATGTGTATCGAGCAACGACATCTTCTGCGTTTTCTATGATGTCAGCTATCTTTTCTTTCAAAAGCGTAACACGATTTTCCTCGACGTCTGCACGCGCCTCGATCGTGAGCTTGTCTCCGGTTGAAAGTCCTACGATCATCGACTTGGACTTATCGGAAAGCACCCAGTCGTCGGCTTTCGAAAACAGCATGTCCAGAGTCGACAATAGCGATGAAATAACAAAGTTGTCGTCATTGAAATAGGCAATGTAGATTACGATATTGGCGAAGGTCTTCTGGAAAATGTTTTTTGTGCAATTTTCGACGAAGGCAATGTACTTAGCATGATCATTTTTGCTTAGTGTTTTCGCAACGTATCGTGCGCACAGGAAAAACCAAAGATAGTCCTCTGCGAATTCATAGCCGCCCTGGCATTCTCTGAGAAAAGTGGGTGTCGCCATTTTTCTAAGGTTTCGGCCAGACGACAAAAACTGGGTCTCAAAAATATCAACGCACTCGTCAAATTTCTCCCGTGAGATCTGACCATCGGCGCTCTCGAGATATGCTGTGTAGGCGATAAGCGAGAGAAAATTCTTGTACTCGTCGAAAGCTATCCATTGCTGCCCAGTATTTACGAGGCGGCTTTGAATGAGGGCGTCGTAGCAAGCAGCGAAGGACGATATTGCTATGTCGTTTCCGGAAGCGGAATCAAGCAGTTCAAGGAATGTGATGACCGAATAAGGGGACTTCTCGATCTCTGTTTGCCCGAAAATAAGCTGGATCTTTTCGTAAGCCTCGAGGACATCCTTGTCTGCGGGCAGGAGGCCCTCCTGCAACCCAATACCTTTCCACCGCGCTACAAGCTGGAGGACCTTCTCATTTTGGAAGGGATTGATGTTGAAGGTAGCTGGATTCGGCAGATCGTCAGCTGTGTAAAGAACGGATGGTGCGGACGTGAAAGAGGTCACTATGCACTTTCGATAGGAACTAGAGATCTTTCGAATAATGATCTCTTTGACTCGATCAGGCAGGACACACTCATCAAAGTCGTCGATGATGATCGTGAACCTCGTCTCAGGAAAATGGCTCAGCCCATATTGCCGACTGATCGATCTTCTGACCTCAGCTTCGATATCGACGTTGGATATAGAGGTGCCCTTGAGCAGCACCGCGGGGAAGCCAGCCTGGTCCAATGCAATCTGTAATTTTTTTGCCAGCAGGGATTTCCCAGACCTGTCGTCACCAGTGATTATGGCCGCGGGAGCGACGATCAGCCGTTCAACAAGTTGGGAGAGACTTGTCAGTTGTTGCTTGTCTTGTTCGGAATAAACATCGGGGTCAATGAAAACGGCCAGTTCGTTGAATGGCTGAGCCTGCGGGTGGCGTATAAAATCCACACTGAAGAGATTAGTACGATATGCGGGATCAAGCGGTTGTGGCGTCAACTTTTTTTTTAAGTTGCCTATGACGGTTTTGATACCGTTGATCACCTTCAACCATGCAGCGTCGCGCCGCTCAGCCTCGTCCCGCCCAAGCGCTCCACGTGTAACCGGAATGCCATCAGGAGGAATGGCGTTGAATTTCCGCAGGCCGCCAACGTCCCAATCGCAGTCCCTGACGAGTACGGGCACGAGCTCTGCCTCACCTCGCGAATGTCGTTCTTCCGCGATCTTGTATTCAGTCCCGAAACAGTAGTCTGACGCAATGAAGTCGGTGCTCACGAGCAGGATCACAATGTCGGCCGATCGGATTTTCAAATCGATCTCCGCGTCGATGATCCCGCCGGGAGGTATCAAGCGATCGTGCCACACGTCGATAAGGCCGCTTTTTCTCAAGCCCGCGAAATGCCGCAACAACTCATCCTTGAGCCATTCGTCGGCGTGCGTGTAGGATATAAAGACTTCAAATGGCTTCATTAGTATTCCCCAAGAATCAGGTGCGAAATCTTAACTGGTTGAACGGGCCCTTCGTCAACAAGCAGTGCGGGAATGATCTGAGATTCCGCTCATTTCCGCAGATGAGAACACCGCCACGAACAAAAATGGAGACGCCTGAAAAATCGAACGGGGACGTATACAGGTGATCCTGAACCACCACCAGCACCGCAATCCCGGTTCTTCGAACTACCACTGATCCGCAGCGCAACCACCGGCTCATGCCCCGCCCGTAGCGTGGTCTTGGGGCAATCAGGGCGGGGCGGCCTATTTAATGGAGTTGCGATGCGGCTTTGCGACGGACCTAAGACGTTCTTTTGCTCTTAAATCTCACCGATGCGCTGGAGATGGCCGTCTCATACGTATCGATGCGCATCTGGACCTTGTCGGCGAGGGTCTTTTCACCCGTTTGCTGCACGTCGCCCAGCCCCTTCAGTATGAAATCACGAATAAGGTCGGCTGTGCTCACATCACGCGAAAACGCAAGCCGACGCAGCTCGCGATCGAGGGCAAGTGGCAAATAGACAGTGCGCAGCACCATGCTGTCTTTGGGATCGGGCATCGCGCTTTCTCCAGAGGTGCTCACTATGCGCATCTGACTTCGTTGTGCATCTGACTTCGTAAAGTCAAAGTCAGCACTGCTTCGCCATAGGGGCGGAGATGGCTTCGGATAGCGATCCCAGTACCATCAGCGAATTGGTAGACCGGACCAACGCACTGTGCCTCGATCCGGGCGATAACGCCGGCAGGATCATTGACGTGCCTCGGTTGCTTCGCTTTGCAGACAGTCGATCGTGCTTATCCAGTCGAGCAGATCGACGCCGTTAAATTGGGCCGCGCCGCGGGTCGGTCTGTCCGAGAACACGCGGCGATCGTCGGCCCGAGCTCAATGAGATCGTTGCCACCCTTCTTCAATATATGTTGTTCAGCGCAAATCCTGCCCATGCTGCTAGACCTCGTCTTTCAGCGTCTCCTTCTGGGTAATAAGGCGGGCAGAGTGGTGGCCAGAGGTAAATGCCCAAAGCCAGCTCAGCGCCACTGCCATGCGGCTCCGTGTTCCGATCAAAAAGTAGATGTGAGCAAGGCCCCAGATCCACCAGGCGATGGAGCCCTTCAGCCGCAGCCTGCCGAAATCGATCACCGCCGAGCTTGGTCCTATGGTCGCAAGATTACCAAGATGCCTGTACTTGAAGGCAGCCGGCGCTGGGCGCTGCTTGAGGCGGGCCTTGATCACTTGGGCGACGTATTTTCCCTGTTGCTTTGCGGCAGGCGCGATACCAGGAACCAGCATTCCCTCGCCGGTCTTAACGCTCGCGGTATCGCCGACAACGAAGATGTCCGGGTGTTCGAAGACCGTGAGGTCGGGCTGCACGATAGCACGCCCCGCTCGATCCGTCTCCGCCCCCACCCACCCGGCGGCCTTGGATGCCTGCACACCCGCCGCCCATATGACGGTGCGGCTCGGCACGAACTCGTCCCCAATCGATATTCCTTCCTCGTTGCAGTCGGTTACGGGCCTTCCCGTGCGAACCTCGACGCCCATCGACGAAAGGGAACGCTCGGCGTATTGCGATAGCGCCTTATGGAAAACAGGCAGAATACGCGGCCCTGCCTCTACAAGAAGAATGCGCGCCGAAGTCGTATCAATGTTTCTGAATTCCTCGACAAGCGTCCTTTGAGCCAGTTCGGCGATGATCCCGGCCATTTCGACGCCTGTCGGCCCGGCGCCGATTATCGAGAAGGTCAGCATTGCGGCCCGCGCTTGGGGATCGGTTTCCAGCTCCGCCTTTTCGAACGCCAGGAGAAGGCGACGGCGGATCGTGGTGGCGTCTTCCAACGCCTTCAGTCCGGGCGCGAAGGGCTCCCATTCATCCCGCCCGAAATACGCGTGACGGGCCCCCGTTGCGAGAACAAGGGTATCGTAGGGAATGGCATGACCGCCCTTGAGCGAGACGAACCGCTTCTCGACATCAACGCCCACGACCTCGCCAAGAAGCGTCGTGACATCTTTCCTTCCACGGAATACCGCGCGAATGGGCCAGGCAATCTCAGAGGTCGCCAAGACCGTCGTCGCAACCTGATAGAGCAGCGGCTGGAACAGGTGATGATTGCGTCTGTCGATGATCGTGATCGAGAGGTTTGGGCATTTGAGTTCCTTGGCCAATTGGAGGCCGGCGAAACCGCCTCCCACGATGACAACTCGATGCTCCATTTCGCCCTCCCGCGAGCCTTTGGAAAAACCCGCCTCGGATCGAGCGCGTCTTTCGGTGTTGCATGATCACAAACTCAGTCGCTGATGCGACTGCTCACAATGATGGAAGGGGGGCTTACCAGCAACGGAAGCAGTGGTTCGAGAACACGCTTGACGTTCGCAGATTCTCCGTGACGCGCGGCTGTCTCCTCGTTTGCCCAACCATCGAGAATGAAGAACGTATTGGGCTCGTCGGAGCGCTGGTAGAGATTGTAGTAAAGGCAGCCCTCTTCCTCGCGGGCAGGGCCGACAAACTCCTGGAGCAGTGTGTTGACACGGTCCCGGTTACGCGTCGATGTTTTAAACTCAACAATGAGATGCTGTTCGTCGGACTTGCGGGATGGCATGTGGGAAGCTCCTAGTTGAAGATGATGACGGGCTTGATCACGCGGCCAGCTTCGGCATCGGCGATGGCCTCGTTAATTTTCTCGAACGGATACTTTGTGATCAGCTCCTGGAACGGGAATAAGCCGGCCTGGTTCAGCTCGACCAGTTGGGGAATGAAGAGTTGCGGGATCTGGTCTCCGAGGATGGCACCCTGAATTTTCCGGTTGAAGACCATGAGGTCCAGCGGAATTGGAATGTCCTTGCCGAGCGCGTCGAGCCCGAGGAGGACGATATGGCCCCCTGCCCGCGTGCATTTGATCGTGTTCAGGATGACGGGAATGATACCCACGGCGTCGATTGCAAAATCGGCACCGCCACCCGTCAAGGCGTGGATCTGCTCCACGACGTCTGGGTCCCTGCCGTTGATTGCGTGGGTCGCGCCCAACGTCCTGGCCATGGCCAGACGCTGCTCATTCAGGTCGATGATGATGATCTTTCTGCACCGCCGCACCTTGGCGGCCATCACCGCAGCCATGCCGACTGCTCCCGCGCCGAACACAGCAATGGTTTGTCCGATCTCCGGCTTCATGGCGTTGATGACGGTACCCGCTCCCGTTGCCATGCCGCAACCGAGCGGGGCCGCATTCGTCAGGTCAAAATCGCTGGGAAGCTGCGCGGCGTTGTTTTCAGTCGCCAGGATATGGGTCGCGAAGGATGACTGGCCGACAAAGTTGCTGCCAATGCCGACTTCATCACAGAGCAAGGCCTTTTTGCCGTTCGGACGAAGCCCCGTCAGATTGTATTGGGTGTAGTTCTGGCAGTTCATCGGGTGAGAGCGCCGGCAGTCGCCGCAGAAGCGACATGAACTCTGGCTGAGCGCAACGTGGTCGCCCACCCTTAAACCTAGGACGTCCGCCCCGATGGCCTCGACGATACCAACACCTTCATGTCCCGGTATGACCGGGGCGGGAGGCCCAAATATCCCATCACGGAGCAACAGGTCGGTATGGCAGATGCCCGTGGCGACCGTCCGCACGAGAATTTCATTGCCTTCTGGATCCGCCAGCTCAAGTTCACGAAACTCAAGTGGAGCTTTCGGTTTTACGGCGACGGCCGCTGTTATCTTCACCATTCTTTTCTCCTGCATTCTCCGCGTTGACACCGGGAATGACCTGGTTGGCAGATCCCGTGCGGGCTAGACGCGACCGACGCGTGCTCCGTAAATGATCGCCGCAAGAGCGATGATCCCGCCCTGGACGATAAGCTTGCCGGGCTCCTGGATGCCGAACACCGTCAACATCGCGAAGAGGAAACTGAAGGCGACGACTGCAACGAAAGGCCCGGCGACGCCGCCGCGGTCGACGCCAAACGTCACCCCACCGAGAATCGTCGCAGCGAGAGCGTTCATGAAGGTGTCGAAGCCGGGCTTGATCGTGCCAATGGCCAGCGCCGACACCTGAACCAGCGCGGCGATGCCCGTCAGCGTGCCCGCAAGCGTATGGGAGACAAAAATCGTGCGGGCCAGAGGTATGCCTGTTATCTCTGCCGCCCTCGGATTGTCGCCGACAGCGCGGAAGTAGCGCCCGAGGATCAAGAAGCGGAACGCTAGTGCGACAAGAACGGAAATCCCGATCCAGACGATCACGGAGTAAGACAGGCCGTAGATGTTCCCGCTCGTCAGGACGCGAAGCCAGCTTGGCGTCGAACCCGGTGCACGGCCCGCACTCATATATTGGACGACCCCTATGAGGATCGCCGATACGCTCAGCGTCGCGATGACCGCGGAGGCGCGGACATAGGCCACGAGGGCGCCGTTGATCAGACCGACGACAAGGCCGATGACGACCGGCATCAGGACCGTGACGAAGGGCGGGTAACTATTAAGGAGCCCGGAGCTGGCGAGATAGATCGAAAAAGCAAACACGCCACTGACCGAGAGATCAATAGAACGCACCCGCATGACAAGAGATTGCGCCAGCACAGCGATCCCAAGCGGCGCTGACTGTTTCAGGATCACGAACCAATAGTTCGGATTGATCAGCGTCGCGCTTACCGCGGGGGCCACAGCGATCAGGATTGCGAGCACGTAATATGCCGGGGGCAAGCCGAGCACCCAGGAAAGTATGCGCCTGGCGGTGAGAGTGCGGGATGGCGTCTCAATTTTCGCATCTGTTGTGGTCATCAAGAGGTCCATCTCTTTCAAAGTCCGATCGTTTTGCGACGCTGTGAGACGACGAGTGCTAGCAGCAGAAGGCCCTTCACGACCGACTGGAGGAATGCCGAGACGTTAGCGAGGTTCATCACATTGTTGACGATGCCGAGGATAGCCGCGCCGGCCACAGTGCCGAGGATGCTGCCGATACCGCCAGCCAGGTGAACACCCCCAAGCGCTGCTGCGGTAACGGATTCAATTCCGAATGTGGCGCCCCCCTTGGGATCGCCCGAGGCAAGGCGGCCTGCGAGGAACATCCCGGCAGCGCAAGCAAATAGTGCCGACAGGATGTAGGCTTTGATGACTGTGCGTTCGACCGGGACGCCATTCATGCGGGCATTGAAGTCGTTACCACCCGAGGCGAACAGGTAGAGGCCAAACGGCCTGCGATAAAGCAACCAGGCGGAAACGAAAGTGGCGGCGATCAGCCAGAGCAGCGAATTCGGCACGGGCCCGACCGAACCCGCGACTGACGCCGAAAGCCATTCAGGCACCTTCCCGCCGGGGATGGGGAGAATGATTAGCGCCAGTCCCTGGCCGATACCCATGGTTGCCAGGGTCATGATGATCGGATGGACGTTGAGCCTGGCTACGCCGTATCCATTCGCCAGGCCGAATGCGATCGCAACCGCAATGCAAAGCATGACACGGACAACCTCGGGCACGTCGAGTGTCATGATCGTGGTCGTCACGCTGATGATCGAACCAACGGAAACGTCCAGGCCGCCCGTCAGGATCACAAAGGTCTGGCCCAGCGCAGAAATGACGAGAACAGTAGATTGGGCCAGCAGGTTCGACAGATTCTCAGGCGCCAGAAATTCTGGAAGCAGGATGACCGAGGCGACCACCAGGACGAGTAGCGTGCCGATGGAGAGCCCGATCGCACCCGCCCTGTAAGGTGTCTTCAGGAAGTTTGCGACGGTATTCATGTATCCTCCTCAATGAACAGCGGCGCGCGGATCGTGCGCGGAGTTCGAACCGAGTGCGGTTCCCAGGATGGTTTCCTCTGTGGCATCAAGCGCCGGCATCTGTCCGACGATCTTTTTGTCGTGAACGACTAGGATGTTGTCACAGAGCCCGATCAATTCGGCGTGCTCGCGTGACGAGACGATCACTGCACCGCCACGATCGGCAAAATCGCGAAGCAGCTTGTAGATTTCCGCTTTCGCGCCGACATCGACGCCACGTGTCGGCTCCTCGATGACAAGGATATCGACCCCCGAAAGCAGCCAGCGGCCAAGAAGCACCTTTTGCTGGTTTCCGCCCGAAAGTTTGCCAACGGGAGATGCTGGGTCGGCGGCCGCAACACGAAGCGACTTTATGACATCGTGAACCCTGGAGATGGAACGCCATGCAACGTTCGCCATGTTCCGGTTCAACTGCTTGCCAAGTGCGATGTTGTCGTAGATCGGAAGCCGAAGAAACAGGCCTTCCTGCTTGCGGTCTTCGGGAATGAAACCAATGCCCGCTAAGATCGCACTCGAGAAGCCGGAGGATACGTTCACACCGATCATGCTATCGTCGCGGCGACGCCGGACGGTCACGGCTGCGGCGGTTTCGACGCCGACGACCGCACGCATGATTTCGCGCTGCCCCTGGCCTTCCAGCCCGGCCAGTCCGATGATCTCGCCCATGCGTACGGAAAAATCGACTGACGGGCCATGGTCATTGAGACGAAGCCCTGCCACGTCGAGCATCGGCGATCCAATAGTCTGCGCCCTCGGCGGAAAGAAATTCTGAAGCTCGCGTCCAACCATGGTTGCCACAAGCGTTTGGAGATTGAAGTCTTCCGCCCTGGCTGTCTTTACCCAAGCCCCGTCCTTCATGACGGTGATGGTGTCGCACAGTTCGAACACCTCGTTCATCCGATGCGAGATGTAGACGACAGCCTTGCCTTGCGCCTTGAGATCGCGGATGACCTTGAAGAGATGAGCGACGTCCGTTGAGTTCAATGCCGCGGTCGGTTCGTCGAAAATGAAGACATCGGCATTGGATGTCAGACCCTTGGCAATTTCCACTGCCTGCTGCTGGGCAACCGTCAGCGTTTCCACAACCGCCGTCGCGTCCAGTTGAGGGAAAACGTCGGCAAGCAGCTCGCGGGATCGCTCGACGACCTCGACCTTGTCTATCGACCCATCGGCACGCCGGGGCTCGTGCCCAAGAAACATATTTTCGGCGACCGTGAGATTGGGGATCAGGGTGAACTCCTGAAACACCGTCGACACGCCGGCGAGACGCGCTTCCTTGGGGGATCGGAAGATCACCTCTTCTCCTCGCAGACGGACGCGTCCGGCAGTCTGTTGATAGACGCCGGCCAGAATTCGCATCAGCGTGGATTTTCCCGCCCCGTTCTCGCCCATCAATGCGTGGACAGAGCCGCGTTCAAGCGAAAATTGAACATTCGATAGGACTTTGGTCGCGCCAAAGGACTTGTTGATGCCGACCATCTCGACAAGCATACTCATGAACACTTCCATCTGCGAGGGTGAAGAGGGCGCGCTTTGTCCGCGCCCTCCATGCGTCAGGCCTTGAAGTACTCGAGGAGCTTCTCATTCGGCATTTCTGTCGGGGCCCAGTAAGCGTCCGTGAGATCGGGGCGGTAAAACTGTGCAAGATTGTCGTCGACGATCGGCTTGGGCCGGTTGGTCCAGTTGCGCTGGATCGGCTTGCCTTCGAGAAGCGCGAAGGCCGCACGCAGGGCTGCCGTCGAAAGAGCCGGAGGGCAAATTGGCCCAATCGAAGAAAGCTTTTCGTCATTCCAACGACGCATCCAACCGTTCAGGGCCTCTCCCGTGATCGGTGGAATGGTGGAGGCCCCGGCTTCCTGCAGCGCGTCCAAGACGCCGAGCGACATGTTTGCGCCGTCAGTCCAGACCCCGGCGACATCGGGATCAGAGAGATAGAGGCTTTCGGCGATCTTCTTTGAGTCCTCGTAGGACCAGCTGCCGTGCTGGGTTGAGGTGATTTGGAGACCGGATTTGCTAAAGACTTCCATCGCCCCAGCGTAACGATCAGCATCGATCGGATGTCCGGCGACGCCGCGCAGCACCCAAACTTTGCCCTGGTTGCCGAGCTTATCGACGAGAAACTGCGCCATCACCCGGCCGAAGTAGAAGTCGTCGCCCTGAACCTGCACCGTGAATTCGTCGGTGTCGACGCGACCGAGATAGACGACCGTCGGTATGCCGGCGGCCTTCGCCTTCCTGATGCCTTCGACGGCGGAGCCTGTTGTAAGCGGCGCAATGATGATTGCATCTACCTTTTGTGCGATCAGATCCTCGATGTCGGCGACCTGTTTTGAGGCGTTGAGGTCGGCGCTTCGGAATTGATAGTCGGCGACACGCGCCTTGTTCCTGCTGATCTCGTATTCGGCCTCGAATGCGGTTTGATAGGTGTGCGTCGAACCGGCCAGGCCATAGTGGCTGTGACCAATCTTCCAGGGACCTGACTTGGCAAACTTACCAGCGTCGACGACGGGGTTTTCCCCTTCGGACGGCCAAGTGTCGGGTAGCAGGGTGATCGTATCCTCTGCCCGCAGGATGCCCGGTATTCCGAACGCGCCAGCTGCAATCAAGGCACTGCCCGTCTGTAGGAATGTACGTCTTTTCATCGAAATTCTCCTCCTCTTGCCACCCAGCGCGGCCATTTTGTCTGCGTCCTGGAGCGCCGTTATACTCCAGCCGCCGCCGGATTCTCCCCTAAACGACAGATCGCATCATTATAAATAAGCAGACAATCTGTCAATAACCTATAAAGACTGCGCCTTCTTGGACAAAGATTCAGGCATTATCATACTGATATGAAAACGTTTTTTGTCCACATTTGGCCAAATCTGGCAATAAGACAACATCGCGGCCATTTCCCCTCGCACCGAGCGCATCAACAACCAACAGACGGGCTCGCGCCTCGGCACGATGAGGTTCATTGAAATGAGGTTTCGAGAGGTTACCGCCGCTATCTTGGCGAAAAGCGGGCCCGCTGAGGCATGAAGAACAAGGTCGGTACATTCAGCTGGATGACCGCCTATAAGGGTCAGTCAATCTGTCAAGACTATCCCATTTCCTTACAGGCGGCTATGCAAGCTAATATGGAGATCAGCCGCACACCCCGCCGCAGCCATTGATAAGACGGCGTTTTTGTTTCCTTGCCTATCCGCGTAGTGCCGGCATTGCCTCAGCGAGCATTTCGTTCGGAGAACATAATTGACTGATTGTCTGCTAACGCCTACAAGTGTCATCCGCGGGCGAGCGCGCATTGAAGGAGTCATTTTATGAAAGAAGCATACGCGGCAATTTCGCGCGAAAAGGCCAAGCCTCTTGTTCTGGAATGCATCGGTATTGATCAACCTCGCCCCGACGAAATCCTCGTCCGGATCGTGGCGAGCGGTGTCTGCCACACCGACATGGTTGTTCGCGACCAAGGATATGACGTACCGCAGCCCGTGGTTCTAGGCCATGAAGGCTCCGGCGTCGTGGAAGTGGTCGGGGCCGATGTAAAAGGGCTTTCGCCCGGCGACCACGTGGCTCTAAGCTACGCATATTGCGGGAAATGCGAGAAGTGCCGGGCAGGCACGCCTTATTATTGTGAGGACTTTTTCGGCAGAAATTTCCGTGGCACCCGGCCGGATGGCAGCTGCCCGCTCCATGATTCACACGGTACCCAGATCAGCGGGTGCTTCTTCGAGCAGTCTTCTTTCGCCACCTACGCCATCGCCAGCGAGCGCAATGCGGTCAAGGTTTCCAAAGATGTTCCCCTCGAACTCATGGGACCGCTGGGCTGCGGGCTGCAAACGGGCGCCGGTGCGGTTCTCAACTGCCTCAAGCCCAAACCAGGATCTTCCATTGCAGTGTTCGGCGCGGGTGCAGTCGGCATGGCAGCCGTCATGGCGGCGAAGATCGCCGGATGCTCGACCATCATCGTGATCGATCTCAACGACGAACGTCTCGAACTGGCGATTGAACTCGGTGCGACCCAGATCATAAACGCCCGCAATGGGGATAGCGTCAGGGCGATCAGGGAAATCATTCCCGAAGGCGCAGACTTCAGTCTCGAATGCACGAGCTCGCCGAAGGTGTTTCGCCAGGCGGTCGATTGCCTCGGCACGCCAGGAACCTGCGGACTGGTCGGATCGTCCGCGCTCGGAACGGAAGGGATCGTCGACATCGGCAACTTTCTGTTCGGCCGGACGCTCGTCGGTGTGGTCGAAGGCCAGAGCATTCCCTCCAAATTCATACCTGAACTCATCGAATACTGGCAGCAAGGACGGTTCCCATTCGACAAACTCGTCCAGTTCTACGATCTCGACCAGATCAACGAGGCAATGGCCGATTCCGAGAGCGGCAAGGTCATCAAGCCGATCCTGCGAATGAAGCACTAAGCTCTCGCGGCAAACATTGTCCAGACGTCAGCCTCCCAGGGCAACGTCCGGGCGGGGCCGTGGTCGTCACGGTCTCGCCCGGACACTCTGCAACGCAGGTGTGAGGCGCAACCCAGTTTCATCATTGCAACGCGACCAGGTCGCGGTAACGATAGTGGGCTCTTCCAGGTCAAACTATTAGTCTGCGACGGCGCAATTTCTCGGCGATCCGTGAGCGCCGCATCAGGGCCTTGCGGCAGTTGACGACCGCACGTCATTGCAGAATCTGCAAACGTGAAGTGAGGTTCAACTGATGCTGCCCTTGAGCCATAGGAGCACTCGGGCCGGCAGGCCGAGCGTCCCGACACGTGCGCCTTGCGTCGACGTGCCACCAGCAAAATGCCAGACAACCGGCGATGATCTTGCCAGCGAGTGGCCGGTGGCGCGCTTTCTCCGTCCCGTCGAAAAACATCAACGAAACTGTCGAGATGGGTCATCGGGCGTTGGGCCAACGGAAGCCTTAAGCAGACAGACCCACGACAAAGGCGAGTCTAGCCCCTGCCTCTCTCCGCACGTTCCGACGTTCCATGGCCGTTCTGCCCTCGACGTTCGCCTGGGCAGCGTGATCGGCCGGGTCCTGCTCGCGGTCGACCGCCTCGTTTTGAAGGCTGCCGGCGCGGTCTTGAGCAAGAGTTTCCCCGCCTTCAGCAAAATGTGTCATCGGGCCTCCGTGACCAGTTCAAACATTGCGGGTGGCGAGCCTTAAGACCCGCCACCAGCCGTTGGACTACGACTGTATGCCGCCCATGCAGACGTATTTCATGGAAAGGAAGTCATCCATGCCGTATTTTGAGCCCTCGCGGCCGAACCCCGACTGCTTGACGCCGCCGAACGGTGCAACCTCTGTCGAGATCAGGCCCGTGTTGACGCCGACCATCCCGTACTCCAGGGCCTCCGTCACCTTCCAGACGTTTCGAAGGTCGTTGGCGTAGAAGTAGGCAGCGAGACCGAACTCGGTGTCGTTGGCCAGTTCAATTACCTCGTCCGTCGTTTCGAACCTGAAGACCGGGGCGAGCGGCGCAAAGGTCTCCTCTCGTGCGACCTTCATTTCCTTTGTGGCTTCCGAGAGAAGCGTCGGCTGGACGAAGGTGCCACCACGCTCGTCCCTTGCGCCGCCGACAACGACCTTCGCACCCTTACCGACCGCGTCGTCGATGTGGCTATAGAGCTTCGCCACTGCATCCTCGTTGATCAGCGGACCGATGGTGGCTCCATCCTCGAACCCGTCAAGAACCTTGAGGGCGGAAACCCGCGCCGCCAGTTTTTCTATGAAGCGGTCGTAGACCCCGCTCTGGACATAGAGACGGTTGGCGCAAACGCAGGTCTGGCCGGCATTGCGGAACTTGGACAGCATCGCTCCTTCCACAGCCTCGTCGAGGTCGGCATCGTCGAAGACGATGAAGGGAGCGTTGCCGCCGAGTTCGAGGCTAAGCTTCATGATCTTTTGTGCGCCCTGCGCCATCAGGATGCGGCCGACCTCGGTAGACCCTGTGAAGGTCAGCTTCTTGACGACGGGGTTGGAGCAGACTTCTTCACCGAACATCCGGGCGTTGTCTGTCGGCAGGACGCTGAACAGGCCGCCGGGTATTCCGGCGCGCTCAGCCAGGATAGCAAGAGCAACGGCCGACAACGGGGTTTCGGCGGCCGGCTTGAAGATGATGGCGCAGCCGGATGCCAGCGCCGGGGCGATCTTGCGGCAGACCATGGCTGAAGGGAAGTTCCACGGGGCGATAGCCGCCACCACGCCGACGGGCTGTTTGATCACGATCAGGCGCTTGTCGGCCTGATGCCCCGGAATGGTGTCACCGTAAACGCGCTTCGCTTCTTCCCCGAACCATTCGATGTAAGAAGCCCCGTAGGCGACCTCGCCGCGTGCCTCGGCCAGAGGCTTGCCCATCTCAGACGTCAGGATGATCGCGAGGTCCTCGGTGTTGGTCGTGACGAGGTCGAAGAATTTCCGCATGACGCCGGCACGTTCCTTGCCCGATCGTGCGGCCCACTTCTTCTGGGCGAATTTGGCGACGTCGATGGCGTCGCGGACGTCCTGAAGTCCTGCGCTCGGGAGGCTCGCGATCACGTCCCCGGTAGAGGGATTGTGGACGTGGATCGTCTTGCCGCTCGCGCCCTCTTTTCGCCAGTTGCCTCCTACCAGCATTTCCTCGCGTACCAGGGAGGGGTCCTTCAGGCGATCAAGTAGAGCACTGGAGATAGCCATTGGTATTCCTTTCGATGCAACGTTCAAATCTGATTACGGATGTGCGGTGAGCGGGCGTAGATCGCGACCATGGGGACGATCAGCAGCCCTACGACGGCCTGTTGTGCCGGGAAACTCAGTCCCAGGCCAACGAGAAGCGAGGTAAGTACAGTAAGGACGAGGACGCCGAGGACCGTCGCCCCATAACCACCGGCACCGCCTAGAAGAGATGTTCCGCCGATAACGACCGCCGCAACGGTGGTGAACAGGTAGGGGTCACCGACACCGACGAAACCGCCGCCGGAAAAACCGAGGAGCAGCATTCCGGTGAGTGCCGACATCGCACCGCTGACACTGTGGATCACCGTCCAGACCTTGAATTCCGAAATTCCGAGGCGGGCGGCGGCTGTGCGGCTCCCGCCAACAGCATAGAGGCTACGGCCGAACCACGTGTTGTGCATGATCCAGCCCAGAGCGACGGCAATGACAGCCCATATGACGATAACCGGTGGAAACGGGAGACCGAAGAATTTGCCGTTGAACGCCGAGAGGTTGCGAAGCCATCCGGGGACGGGCACAAAGACGGTACCGCCGAACTGCGATCCGAGCGAGGTGTAGATCTGGACCGCCCCGACGGCCGCGAAACCAAGGCCGAGCGACATGATCAGCGCCTGACCCTGCAGCCGGAAGCTGAGGGCGCCGTTGCAAGCCCCGACCAAAGTGCCAAGGACGAGCACGACGATCATGGCGACGGGCGCCGGAAGACCCGCCACCATGAGGCTTGGAAGCAGGATATTCGCGCCACCGATGATGTATGGGATGGAAAGATCCAGCGCTCCAACGAGCGCGCAAAGCGTCTGCCCGACAGAAGCCAGCCCAAGGAAGGCGGCGAGCAGGAGGATCGATCGGGCGTTCTGCGGCGACACGAAGCCCGGCACGAGCAGGGCTCCAAGAATGAGCAGACACGCAAGGAGACAGAAGCCGATCGAAATACTCTTGTGCTTGCGCAGAGCGCTGGAACCCCCAGCCGCGCCGATTTCTGTGTTCAAGACAGTGGAGATCATTTCCTTACTCCCTCACGCGACAGTGCGGCGGCTGATGACGAAGACGTTCACGAGAAGCGATCCAACGAGGATCAGGCCAAAGGCCATTTGCGTGACGAAGCCGGAAACCGTACCGAAGTTGAAAGTGGACAGAAGATACGAGATGAGGAACATGTTGATCGCGCCGAGCGTCGAGCCGAGCGCGCCGCCGCGGCCCCCAGAGAGACTGGCGCCGCCAAGGACCAGCGCGGTGACCGCTTGCAGCGTGTAAGTGCTGCCTTGAGTCGGGTCCCCGGACGAGATCAGCGCGGTGTAGCTCAATGCGGCCAGCCCGGCAAAAACGCCCCCGACCATATGGGCGATGATGCGCACAACATCGACCTGCACACCGCTGGTATAGGCCATCCGCTCGTCGGCGCCTGTCATCCGCAGGTTGCGGTAAAACATCGTGCCCCTCAGGACGCCCCAGATTGCGAAAGCGCCGAGCAAGAGCAACAAGACAGGCGAAAACACGCTCGTTCCCGCGCCCCAGCTTAGCATCCAGTCTGGCGCGACACCGCCGGGACGCGACATGACCATAAGGTTGACGCCCGACAGAACGAGGAAACCGGAGAGCGTGACGATGATGGGCGCGACGCGCACATAGATGATCACGAGCGCTTGCACGAGCTGGAAGGCCGCTCCCAATCCCACCGCCCAGGCAATGATGGCCACAGGGTGCGTGATGCCGTTGCCGACCAGCCACGTAATGAGCGTGACGTTGACGAAGCCCATCAGCGGGCCGACGGAAAGGTCCACGGCTCCGCGGCCCGCCATGACGATCGGTGTTATCGCGAGCGCGGTCAGGATCAGCGGCGTTGCAACCAGAATTGCTCCGGCCAGACCATTGTTCGTGAACAGACCTTGGCCCCGGAAGGCGACGGCGCAAAGGAGGACAAGGAAAAGCCCGGCCGGAACGAACAGCGAGCGGTCCTGCGTGACTTGACGGAAAGCGGTTGCGGACATCATGCGGTCCTTTCCAGATGGAAATCAACGGAAGCGTCCCTGGATTTCCCGAACATAGCGGCGAGGATTGGTGCCTCGGCGATTTCCTCGTCGGTCAGGGACCGAAACAACGTTCCCCCGAAGAACACGTCGACGCGATCGGCAAACCCGATGAACTCCTCGATCTCACTCGACAGGTAGATGACACTACCGCCTTTTTCAGCAAACAGGCGGAGTTCGCGGTAGAGATCGCGCTTGGTGCCGAGATCGACGCCGCGGGCGGGGTCATTCAGGAGGATGACTTGGGGATCGTTTGCGAAAGCGCGCCCGATGAGCACCTTCTGTTGGTTGCCACCCGACAGTGAGGTGATCCTGTTGGACGGGCTGCCGATCTTGATGCGCAGTCGATCCACTTCGCGCTTGAACATTGGTTTCAGCGTGAGCTTGCGGATCACGCCCAGGGGGCCGAGCTTCTTCCTGTAGACACCGATGGCGAGGTTTTCGAAGATGCTTTGCTGCGGGAAGATACCCTCGCGCTTGCGGTCCCCGGAGACGTAGGAAACACCGAGGTTCGCAGCATCGTCGAGCGATCGCAGCGGGACCATCTTGTCCGTATCCACCGAGCGGACCTTCACCTCGCCACCGAACGGCTGGATGATGCCGGCCAAGGCGCGAATAAAAGCATCCTGCCCCTGCCCATCAAGCCCGGCTACGCCGACGATGCTCCCCTTGTGAAGGTCGAAATCGAACATGCGCGCCGACCGGTGCGCCGCGAGACCAGTCGCGGTTAATATGAGAGGGGCCGAGAGCGCCTTCTTTCGGGAGGCGTATTCTGTCGCATCGCTGGCGCGCCGATCTGCCGGCGTCATCATGGACAGCAGGTTTTCCTCGGTAATCTCGTCTTTTCCGAGCGTACCGACAGTTATCCCATCACGCAGGATCGTCGCACGGTCGGCGATACGCACGAGTTCAGCGATCCGGTGGGTGACGATGAGGATCGTCGCACCCTCGGCACGTAGGCGGTCGATTTCCGCATGGAGCCGGAGGGTCGAGTCGAGGTCGAGCGCGGCCGAAGATTCGTCGAGGATCAGCACCTGCGGCATGCGAAGGATAGCCCTTGCGATGACGATCCACTGTTTGATGCTGAGCGGGAGGCTGCCTGCCAGCTGATCGAGGTCTACGGATTTTCCGACGAGCCGCGCCAGGATTTCAGCCGCTTCGGTTCGCCGATCGCCGGTCGACTGCGAACGAAAGACACCGTCACGACCGACATAGAGGTTCTCGAACACGCTGGCCTCGTCGGCAACCAGGACTTCCTGGAAGATGGTGGTCAGGCCGACCCGCTTGGCGTCGACGGGCGAGGCAACCTTTTCACCCAAGACCGTGACCTCCCCTGCGTCCGGGTGCAAAACGCCCGACATGATCTTGGCCATCGTGCTCTTGCCGCTGCCGTTCTCGCCGACGATGGCGTGTACCTCCCCGGCGCGGGCCTCGAAGTCGCACTTCTTGAGTGCCCTCGTCTCCCCGAACGCCTTGGCGACATCTACCATTCTGACTGTTATCTCGCTGCCCATCGCAGACCTCCCACCCGCAACGTCCGCCAAGGCGGCTTTTACGATCTTCCAACGGTCAGCCCGGCAGTTAAGCCACCGGGCGGATCCGGCTTACTTGGCTACCGGTTTCCAGGGATCGGCAGGACGCTCGAAGTACTGGTCGGCAATCGCACTTGGGAACCATCCGTCCGCCTTCGGTTCGACGAAATCCGTCGAGTTCACATCGCAATCCTCGGGGATCGCCGCGCGAACGTCATCGATGGTGAACGGCAGGACAGGGCGCAGGAAGGATTGTACCTTCGGCCCCTGCCCTTCGAGCGTGCGAAGCATGATCTCCCACATCTGCTGCATCTCGCGGCGCGGCGGCCAGATATGGAAGCCGGCAGCGATCCATTCTGGATTCTGGCGCCAGTAACATGCCGCCGAAGCCTCGCCGCCCAGCGTAATGGGCACCATGTCACGGCCCGACTGGAGCACGGCGTTCAACACGCCGTTCTCCTGCGCGCCCTGTGTCAGAATACCGTCAATCTGGGTGGGGTTCGTCGCCAGAAATTTCTGCACCTCGACCTGTGCTACCTGGTCGGTCCACTTGCCAGCCACTTCGCCGACAATCTTGATGTCGGGATACTTTGCCAGCGCGTCTTTGGCGGCCTTGTCGAAGCTGTCGGATGAGGCGAAGCCAGGGATGCCCGACACGAGAAGCACGTTGCCTTTCTTGCCGATCTTGTCTGCGAGCCAGGTCGCCATCTCGCCGCCGCCCTGCGCGTGATTGGCAGCGCCGTTGATCGCGTAAGGCGACGTCACGTATCCCGAAAACGAGAAGACAGGAACGCCTGCCTTATAGGCGTACTCGATCGTCTGGTTGAGAGCGGTGACGTTCGAGCAGCAGATGATGATGGCATCAACACCATCATCAACCATCTGGCGCATCTGCTGAATCTGGACGGCGTCCTTGAGGTCGGACTGAGTGACCACGACTTCAGATACGAGCCCCGCTTCCTTGGAGCGCGGCAAGAGGTCATTCATGACGGCATCGAGGGCCGCTGCGCGCCACGTGTTGCCGGCATAGCTACTGGCGTAGCCGATCTTCCAGGGCGGTCCCTTCTTTGGTTTGAAGTCCCTATAGGCACTCGCTCCGAGCGGGACCTGCGGGTCGACAACCTCGTAGATTTTCCTCTCGTTGGCGGGGAGCTGGTCGACGCCGTCAGCCCACGTCGTGGTCGTCAGGGCGCCGACCGCGATCAGCGCCCCCATGGTTGCGGTTAAACGACGTCTCATTGGATGCTCCTCCCAAGAGATTGTTTCAGGCGACTTTCGCCCTGGTTGCGGATGCCTGCTGGATTTCCTCGAGGATCGGCAGCAGGTATTTTCTGAACTCGGTGTAGTCTTCAGTGACCGGGAAATGTCCGAGCTTCTCCATCGTCAAGAACTTGCTGCCCTTGACGAGATCGGCGGCGATCTTGGTGTCGGCCGGGGAGGTATTCGGATCGTATTCGCCCGTCAGGAAGTACAGCATGCACTTCGACGTATCGATCTTGCTCGCCTCTTCGGGCGAGACATTGTGGTCGTAATAGTAGTAATAGAGGTCACCTGCGAAGACGCCCGGACCGCCGCAGCTATATTCCCACTGGATTTCGCGGACATTGGCTTCTGGTGAGTAGGGCGAGATATTGAGCAACATGGCCGCACCGATGGAGGTGCGGTTCACGTTTGGGTTGTCGAATTCTTTCCGAATGCCTGCCATTCCGACATCGACGTATTCCGCAGCCGAACGCAGCGCGCCTTCGACAGAGATAGTGGCGCGGAAGTTGTCGGGGTAATTCGACGCCAGATCGATAGCAAGATGTCCGCCCATCGAGCTACCCATATAAACGGGGCGGTCCAGACCAAGGGCCTTGGAGAGTTCCAGTTGGAAATCCATCATGAACTTCTTGGTCATGTTGTACTCCTTCTCCCACCAGCGAACGCCGTGGGGAGGAAGAGACTTCCCGTGATAGGGCAAGTCGAACGCGATGACGCGGAAGTTCTTCGTCACGTCTTCGTCGCAGAGCGTGTGGCGGTACTGGCGGCCGTCGGAGCCCGCCGTGTGACCGACAAGCAACGGAATGCCCTGTCCGGCTTCCTCGTAATAGACGCGGTATTCAATGCCTTCGATCGTCAGGTAGACGTAACGGCCAGTGATCGGATCATGCTTGGTCATGCTGCTACTCCTTCCGGACGGGCCTCGCGCATCAAGTTCGTCATGCGATTGAGCGCAGGGAGATATGCGAAGGTTTCGTTATTGTTGCTGAGGTGCAGACCGTGTTTGATGTTTGACGACTGCAGGCACTGATAAAACGGCCGAGGCTTCTTCTGGAGAAGCGCGTCCCACTGTTCACCCGTGCCCCGGATGACGATCTTGCACTTCTCGTCGTCGTAGGCGGCTTCTTCGACCTTCACCATCTTGCCGTCTTCGAAGTGGAGTGCGACGCTGCGGGTCGGAAAATCGCATTTGATGATGCCGTTGAGATAACGGGTTTCGCGCTTGAACTCGAAGTCCTCCAGCGCCAATTTTTTGAACTTCTCGAGATCGATGGCCAAGTTCGGCTCCTCCCTAGTTAAAACGGCGCGGCCGATCCACGCCTTTCAAAATTTTCCGCCACGCCCGGCGGCGGCGGCTTCAGATGCCCATTTCGTTAAAGACGTCCTGGGCGTTTCTGAAGCTGTCAATGCCCGCCGGTACGCCAGCGTAGATCGCGACCTGCAGGAAAATCTCCTGGATTTCCTCCTTGGTGAGGCCGTTGTTGATCGCGCCGCGCACGTGGCCTTTGAGCTCATGCGGACGATTGAGGACAGAGATCATGCCAAGGTTCAAAATGGACCGCGCGCGCCTGTCGAGGCCTGGTCGGTTCCAGATCTCGTTCCAGCAATACTCAGTGACGAGCTGCTGCATAGGCCAAGTGAAGTCGGTCGCCTTACCGAGTGCTGCGTCGACATAGGCATCGCCCATGACTTCACGACGCGTCGCTAGCCCTTGAGCGAACTGTTCCGAAGGGACAGGCCGCTCCTTGCCGTGTGTTTTCACTTTCGCTTCTTTCGTTGCGGTCATTCGACAACGCTCCTAGCTTTCCGGTTTTCCGGCGAAATAAACTGATTTTCAGACAATCTGTCTATTTCGCTGTATTCGCGAGTTTCCGAGGCTAATTGTGATCTTCGACGTATCGGATGATGCGGGTGTGGTCTTCGGAAGGGCCTAGCGCCTTCTGCGCAGCATCCCAGGCGTCTGCCGTGCTGGCGAGAGCGTCGAGGCGAAGACCAAGCGTCTTGGCGAGATCGGCGGCGATACGGATATCCTTGGCCATTAGGCCAATGGCAAATCCCGACCCGAACGTCTCAGAGAGGATGAACTGCTTCATCTTCACTTCGGTAGCATTGTTCTTTCCAGACGACGAGTTGAGAATATCGACGATCGTCGCCGGCTCCAGGCCGAAGGCACGTCCCAGAAGGACACCCTCGATCGCCGCGAGCACACCTGCACCGGATACGAAGTTGTTAATCGCTTTCATCGCGTGACCCGAGCCAACCGGCCCCGTCCGGAACACCTGTTGTCCCACTGCCTTCAGCAGCGGCTCGGCTTCCTCGATATCAGCATCCTCCCCACCGGCCATGATTGTCAAGGTGCCAGAAACGGCGCGCTTTACGCCTCCGGAGACCGGGGCGTCAACCAGCCGAAGGCCCCGAGAAGCAAGTTCGAGACCGAGTTCCCTTGTGTCATTTGGAGCAGACGAACTCATGTCTATGACCACGGCATTCTGCTTCAGGCCGCCACAGGCGTTTTCGCCCAGCAGCGCCTCGCGCACGATTTTGCCATTAGGAAGCACGGTGATCACGAAACTGGCCCCGACCATGGCGTCAGAAATCGTTTCGGCGGCTCGCCCGCCCGCATCAGCGAGCTTTGTCCTGGCCTCTTTCGAGAGGTCGAAACCGACGACATCGAAGCCTGCCGAAATGAGATGTTGAGCCATAGGTTGGCCCATCGCGCCCAGCCCTATAAAGGCCACGCGCGTTGCGTTGAGTGTCGATGACATTTTTTCCTCCGGACGCGTGCGAGCAATGAAGCCCGCCTTCCTTCAGAGAGGATTAAAAAGATTATCAGACAATCTGTCAATCGAAATTTTAAGATTCTGGC
Source organism: Rhizobium sp. R711 (assembly GCF_002211365.1). Classification (GTDB taxonomy): domain Bacteria; phylum Pseudomonadota; class Alphaproteobacteria; order Rhizobiales; family Rhizobiaceae; genus Rhizobium. Next base: position 101,889 of record NZ_LOKZ01000009.1, read on the forward strand.
GCTACGTTCTTCCGCAGGTATTCAAGTGCGACCTTGGCAGCCTGGTCAATATGGAATTTGCAGGCCGCCGCCGCCAACGGCCCGTTGCGATTCTGGATTGCGTTCGCAATATCCTTAATTTCGGCAATGCTGTGCGCAAGGCGTCCCGGTTGCGTCATGGTTGTCATTCGAAGGAGATTGATCCGATTGTGCAGAGCTGTCAGCATTTGCCTTACGAACACGTTTTTGCTGCCGTCCATCAAACAGTTGTAAAACGCGTTTTTCGCATCTATGAGCCGCGCACCGACGCCACTTTCGGCAGCGGCTTCGAATTCGACCACCGCGGCTTGAAGTGTCGCTATGTCGGCTGCAGTGCCATGCTCAGCGAACTGCTGGCCCGCGAATCCTTCAAGAAGAGCCCGAACAGTATAGAGTTGCTGCGCTTCCTCGTAGGTGATCGTACTGACGACCGGTCCCTTATGGGGATAGCTTGTGATGATGCCTTCAGCTTCGAGCTGTCGCATGGCCTCGCGAACCGAGGTCCTGCCGACGCCCAGCATTTCGCAAAGTTCGCGCTCTACCAGTCGCTGGCCGGGCTTAAATCGCCCACTGGCTATCGCGTGACGTAGAGTCTCCTCAACTTTCACGCGCAAAGTCGCACTCTGCCTGGATATCTGTAGGTCCGTCTGCATCGCCCGCCAACACCTGTAATCGGCTCTCGCCGCGCTAAATCATTCTCTACATATGGAGGCATTCGCTCTTAATATCAATCCAGATTGTCTGAGAGCTGCCAGTCTCAGTTGATCCCATCGCGACAGCTTTGCCTGCTCGTGTGTATAGTCAATTAGAAGAGACAAAAAACGGGTGCAGAGGATCGGCTCGTCGCGTTAGACAGCCGTAGACTTGCAGACCTATAAGGTCGCGGATGGCGTGGCCCGGAGAGGGATCCGACGCGCTCCTAAAGCTGCGGCTTTGAAATCAGCGCAGACACTTATGATGAAGGGCTGAAGACGGCGCATATCGCGCCCGGTGGCCGCTCGCCTCAGCGATCACAAAAACTTCGAGAAAATTGCGAGGCATGGCTAAGATCGAAAGTTGGGCATCACGCATATTGCTGTCCCGGCGTTTCAAAGGACGCCGGGATCTTGCTGCCCGTCATAGGTTCGATCAGCATCGCGCCCGCATTTCAGCCGAGGCAGCGTCTTCAAGCCATACATTTTCCAGCCATTGCTTGAACGCGTTGACTTTTCCCGACCTGAGCCGCGAGCGGACATATGTGAGCGTGTGGCAACGGAGGTTGGGGCCCGTCATCCCCAACGGAAGGACGAGGTTACCTCTTTCCACATCCCGTTGAAGAAGCCGGTAGCTCTCGAGGCACACGCCGCGTCCTTCGACAGCGGTTGCGATCGCCATAAACGCGTCGCGAAATCGAGAGCCGCGATTGACGTCAATCGCCAAGCCGTGGTCCTTCGCCCATTGCTGCCAGCTGTAAAGCGTCTGCTCCGACTTGATAAGGGTTTGGCCCACTAGGTCGGATGGCTTGCGTATGGGCCGCTCGCCATTAGCGACCTCGGGAGAGCAGGCTACGACGATTGTCTCAAGAGGAAACTCCTCCGCCGCGATAGAGCCCAGTCGAGGAACGCTACCGTAGCAGATATCGACATCGACCGAGCCATCGGACAATTTTGCAGGGTCCGATGTCGAAAGAAGCCTGATTTCGATCGAGGGATACAACTCCTCGAACCGAGGCAATCTTGGCATAAGCCATAGCGAAGCCAGGCTTGAAGCGCAGCCAACGCTCAGGACGTCGACGCTGTTGCGCCGGCAAACCTCATCGGTCGCCTGCTCAATCATCGAAAGCGCTTCTGAAAGATCACGGTGGTATCGCTCGCCAATCTCGGTGAGAGACACGGTTCTTCCAATGCGGTGAAAGAGCTTTTCCCCAAGGTCTTCTTCCATCAGTCTGATCTGGTGGCTGATCGCCGACGGCGTAAGCTGCAACTGGGCAGCCGCCTCCAGAAATGACGCCTTTCGGCCGGCTGCGACGAACGACTGTATTGCACGAATGGATGGAAGTGACGTCATAACGTCCTCGATCCAAAGCCATCTGATCCGAGAGCGCATCGGGTCATAGCAATGCCACCTTCCGCGCGGAACGGTGGCCAAACTCGGATCGAATACTCTCACCTGCAGCAATCCGCTTGATGTCTCCGAGAACTTGCGAGAAGTCTGCGAGGCTTGAGGTGCCAAAGCCCATATAGACCTGCTTGAACAGCTGGTAGAGGGTCTGATAACGTCCGCGCGTGCTCGGATCGGGCTCAAACTTTCTGTAGCCCACGCACATAGCTGCCTGAGCGCTCTCGATCGATCCATGATCTTTGGACGCAAGAGCGGCGAATATTCCCGAACCGAGACCCGTCGGGATACCGTCAGGGACCAATATCGGCTTCCCTATGACATTGGCATAGATCTGATTGAGGATGTCGTTCCTTTGCGGGATACCTCCCCCATTGATGACGCGGTTGACCGGAACGCCATGTTGCTCCATCCGCTCCAGGATAACCCGTGTGTGGAAAGCCGTTCCTTCAATCGCGGCGTACAGTTCGTCCTGTGCGGTATGGCCGAGATGCCAGCCAAGCGTCATTCCACCAAGATCGGAGCGGACGAGCACCGTCCGGTCCCCATTGTCCCAGGGGAGACGCATCAGACCGGTCTTTCCGCCTTCGATGCTTTCGAGGCCTTCAGCGAGTTTGGACACCGTTGTGGCCGCACGTCGTGCAATTGCATCGAACAGGTCGCCGGTCGCAGACAGACCCGCCTCAACTCCTACAAGGTCTGGATGGGCACTCCCTGGGACGACGCCGCAAACACCAGGGATGAGTCTCACACGTTCACTCACGGCAATGATACAGGTCGACGTACCGATGACATTGACGACGTCCCCCAGACGGCAGCCAGCGCCAATTGCATCCCAATGGGCATCAAACGCCCCCGTGGGAACCGGAATTCCGGGGGTTAGCCCAAGGCGTTCGCCCCAGTATGGGCTGAGCCCGCCTGCGATTGACGCGGAGGTCTGATATGTTCCGCCAATCTTCTCGCGCACGCCGTCGAAAAGCGGATCGACGCGGGACAAGAAAGCCTGCGAGGGCAAGCCACCCCATTTCGGGTTCCACATCCACTTGTGTCCCATGGCGCAGACGCTGCGCACCATGCGAGCCGTGTCGGTCACCCCGGTGAGGACCGCGGCCGCCATGTCGCAATGTTCAACGGCGGTCCCGAAGCGTTCGCGCTGGTCGGGGTTGTGGCGCATCCAGTGGAGAAGCTTGGCAAAGCCCCACTCGTGGGAATAGGTTCCACCACACCATTCGATCGCCTCGATGTGCATGTCGTGCGCCATGGCCGTTATTTCTTCGGCTTCCGCTTTGGCGCGGTGGTCACACCAGAGGTAGTAGTCCCCAAGAGGCTGCATATTTTTGTCAACAGGCAACACCGAGGACCCCGTCGTGTCGACCGCAATCGCACGGACTGCCTTGGAATCTACGCCACATTCAACGGTTACTCGATTCATGGCGAGCACAAGCGCTTCCATATGATCGAAGTGGGACTGGGTTGCCAGGTCGGGATCGGAACGCCGCCGCTCGAGAGGATATTCCGCGACGCAGGTTCCCAGAGAACCCTTCTCAGAATCAGCCAGCGTTACCCGCACGCTCAAGGTTCCGAAATCAACACCTGCTACAATCGACATGATAATCCTACTTGGAACTGTCTGGCTGGCCGTAGGTCGCCGACTGGCCGTGCTTGCGTTGATAGTGGCGGTCCAGCAACGCGCCGGAAATTTCTGGATCGTCCTGGTTCAACTGCCGGGAGTGGAAGGCAATCTTGGCGACAGCCTCGAGCATCTCCGCGTTATGAACGGCGTCGGCTGCGTCCTTGCCCCAGCAGAAGGGACCGTGATCGTTAACCAGGGCTGCGGGGACGGAGAGCGGGTCATTGTTTCCGAGTGCCTCAACGATGACCTTGCCCGTGTTGAGAACGTAACCGTCTTTGATTTCGTCGTCGCGCAGCTTGCGAGTGACGGGGATCGTACCGTTGAAATAGTCCGCATGGGTCGTTCCCATGGCAGGAATTCCCCGGCCGGATTGGGCCCACACCGTCGCGAACAACGAGTGCGTGTGGACCACGGCACCGATAGACTTGAAGCTCTTGTAGAGTTCCAGGTGCGTATCGAGATCAGACGATGGCCGCAGCGTGCTCTCTAGGATATTGCCGTCGAGGTCGGTCACAACGATGTCTGCGACCTGCATTGCCTTGTAGGAAAGGCCACTCGGCTTGATGGCGACAACTCCCTTCTCGCGGTCGATGGCGCTGACGTTACCGAACGTCGAGATGACAAGGCCGCTATCGTAGAGTGCGGCGTTTGCATCAAGGACGGACTTGCGGAGCTCGGAATATTTCATCGTCGTCTCCTCAGGCCTTTTGGCGGCGACTGAAACGATCGGCTGCCACGGCGATCAGGATGATCGTGCCGATGACGACCTGGTGCCAGAAGGTGTTCACGTTGAGCAGATTGAGCGCGTTGCGGACGGCCGCCATCAAAACGGCACCCACGGCGGTTCCAAAAAGAGTGGCGCGTCCGCCAGACAAACCCGTTCCGCCGATAACGACGGCGGCGATGACATCTAGCTCGTACCCCTGGCCGGCTTCAGGCATGGCGGCTTCAAGGCGCGAGGTGAGCAGAACGCCCGCGAAGGCCGACAAAACCCCGACCAGTACGTAAACGGCGATCTTGATCTTGTCCGTGGGGATGCCGACCAGCCGGGCAGCGTCCGGATTGCTGCCGATCGAGAGAACGAAACGGCCGAAACGCGTGTAATAGAGAAGGTAGAAGGCGATCGCGAAGACGATGGCAGTCAGAATTACCGGAACCGGAACACCGCCGGCATAGCTCTGGCCGATCATTCGGAAGGCGGGGTCGGAGGCGCCGACGATCGGAATACCCTGAGTGTAGACCATCACGATACCGCGGCTGATGACCATGATGGCCATTGTGGCGATAAAGTCGGTGACCCCGACCTTGGTGATCAGGATCCCGTTCACCAGTCCGATCACCGCACCGACCGCAATCCCCCCTGCGCATGCCAAGGGAACGGGATAGCCAAGCACAATCAGGTTTGCGGTCACAAGACCGCTTAGCGCGAGTGTCGAACCGACGGAGAGGTCGATGCCCCGCATCCCGATCACAAAGGTTGCTCCAAAAGCGATCACGGCAATGGGGACAGCCTGACGAAGAACGTCAGTCAAATTGCCGAAGGTGAAAAACCGCGGAGCGGCAAAGCCGAGCGCCACCAGAAGAACGACGAAGGCCAGATAAACGCCGGCATTGCCGCCGCTGCGAGCGAGCGTAAGGGGCGAGCGCGGGCGTGTAGCTGCAATATCAGCCATGGGTACCTCCCTGAATATGATGGCCTTGCGGCGGCCTTACCGAATGAAGAGCGAGAGTTTCTTCCTTGGAGGTAGCCGCATCGACGACCGCCGAGATCCGTCCTTCGAACATGACTGCGACCCGGTGACACAGTCCAAGCAGTTCCGCGTTGTCGGCGGACACCACAATGACAGCACAGCCGTCTTTCGCAGCGGCCTGGATAAGGGTGTAGACCTCGGCTTTGGCGCGCACGTCGACGCCACGCGTTGGCTCCTCAAGCATGAGCACTTTTGGTCGGGTGAGCAGCCAGCGAGCAAGCATGACTTTTTGCTGGTTACCGCCGCTCAGCGATGTGATGTCGGCAGCGGGGCCATCGCATTTCACGCCGAGCTTCGCGATGTAGCCGGAGGCAATCTCGCGCTCCTTTTTCGGCATCAACGTGATTTTGCCGAGCGTTCGAAGGTTGGCGATCGAGAGGTTCCAGCCGACATTCTGCTGTGGGAAAATCCCCTCGGTTTTACGTTCGGCGGGCAAGAAGGCGACGTGTTGACGGATAGCGTCCGTGGGGTCCGAAATTGCCGATTGCTTTCCGTCGATCAGAATCGAGCCGGCATCGTGAGGGATCTGCCCGAAAATCGCCCGCAGGAGCGCACTCTTGCCTGATCCTTCCAGGCCCGTGACGCCGAGGATTTCACCCTTGGCTACCGAGAAGGTGACGTCTTCGAAGACACCCCTTTTCGTCAAACCGCGAACGTCCAACGAGGGATCGGACCTTGCCGGGACGCGGGGAGGAAACTGTTTTGCGAGTGAGCCGCCGATCATCGCACTGACGACCTTGTCTACATCGAGATCCTGTACGGGCAGGTCTGCGACGGTGCTGCCATCGCGCACGACCATCACGCGGCTGACGATGCCGAGGAGTTCCTGGATCCGGTGAGACACATATATGAGAGCTTTACCGGCCTGTTGAAGCTTCTTGATGATGGCGAACAGCTGTTTGCGTTCGACCTCCTCCAGCGCTTCGGTCGGCTCGTCCATGATGATGATGTCGGCATTGCTGCTAATGGCTTTGGCGATCTCGATCATCTGCCGATGCGAGAGGCTAAGCTCTCGAACTGGCCTGTCGAGAGGTACCTCCACGCCTAACTCGCCCTTCAGGATACGCGAGGCGGCTGCCCGCATGGCTGAATGGTCAAGCGGTGATGCACTTGCGCGCCCGCGGCGCAGCTCCCTGCCCGCGAATATGTTTTCGGCGGCGTCAAAGTCCGGAAACAGGCTCAGCTCCTGGTAGATGATCGCGATGCCTGCCCTGGACCCGTCTTTGGGATTGTTCAGATCGACCACCTTACCTCTGACAGCAATGGTGCCTTCGTCGCGTGCATATGCACCAGAGAGGATTTTCATCAGCGTCGACTTGCCTGCGCCGTTCTCGCCGACCAGGCCGAGAACCTCGCCGGGATTGAGTACGAGGTCGATGCCATCAAGCGCCTTCGTGTTGCCGAAGCGTTTGGCGATGCCTTTCATCTCGAGCAGCGGAGCGTTTGTCATTCAGGTCGCCCTTTTTGAGTGGGCGGCCCCGCGCGAGGCGGGGCCGCGTACCGTCACATCTACTTCTGCTGGACGTAGACGTAGTCGTTCTGATCGAAGGTCTTGATGTTCTTCGCATCGTAGGTTTTGGGCGTCACGAAGATCTTCTTCGGCAGGGCGTTGCCCTTCATCACGAACTCATCCACCGCTCGAATGATGTTGCGACCTTCTTCCTTGGCCCCGGTGTCGACCGTTGCTGCGAAGTCGCCAGTGAGGATCGCGTCGTTGGCTTCCTTCATATTTTCGTAGCCGACGATCGCCACCTTGCCGTTCAGCCCCTTGGCCTTGAGAGCCTGCAGGCCGCCAAGGGCCATCTCGTCGTAGAGCGCGACGAGGACTTCGATGTCAGGGTTGGCGGTGAACATGTTTTCGGTCACCGACAGGCCCTGGGCACGAACCCAGCCCGCCGGCTGCTGAGCGACGATTTTGAAGTTGGGGTGCTTCGAGATGACCTCGTTGAAGCCCTTCATGCGCTGGCTCGTATGCGGACCGGGCAGGCCCTCCAGTATCCCGAGCTTGACCTCCTTGTCGCCATAGGTGTCAACCAGCCACTGCGCCTGCGCACGACCGCCGTCACTCTGGTCGTAGCCAATATCGCTGACATAATATGGATTATCGGCGACGGGTGAGTTGAAGAGGAAGATCGGAATGCCCGCCTCGGTGGCGCGCCGGATCGAGGGGAGCAATGCGCCTTCGTTGTATAAGGCAACGGCGATTGCATCGACACCGTCGTTGATCCAGGCTTCCATGGTCCTGATCTGGTCATCCGTGGCAGACTGGCTGCTCGGAGCCTGCACGAGCAGCTGGATAGCGCCGTCGCCACCGCGCTTGTCGATTTCTTCTTTCACGCCGGCCAGAACACGCTGATAGTAGGTGTCCATCGCCGTCGGCAGGAAGCCGACCTTGAGCGGGCGGTTATCCTTTTTACCGGGTTTGACTTCCTGGCCTGTGGGCTTGATGTCCTTGTCCATCAAGATGCCAGGAAACACCTTCGAATAATCCGACTGCTGTGCAAGCGCTGGGCTGAAGGAAAGCGAAGCGGTGAGCCCGAGAGCAGCACCGAATATTAACGTCCGTCTGAAAATTGTCACATGATCCTCCCTGGTGGTGACAAGACAAAGCTTTCCCATCCGCGGGACGGGCCCGCGGCGAAACTTGGCAAACTGAGATTCAAATCTTCGGCTTACAGTCCTGGTGCGATCGTGAAGACCACCCGGATCGGGTTGGAGCCGTAGTTTAAGCACTGGTAGCTGATGCCGCCCGGCAGGAAGAAAGACTCCCCGTCACGGATGTGAAAGGTTTCGTCGGTATCCGCCAAATAGAAGGTCGCGGGGCCTTGCAGGACGTAGAAGACTGCGTCCCCTTCATGGCTGTCGGGTTCGCTCGCGCGCGGTCCAACGCCACCCACAGGGATAGTCAGTTCTCCGACGTGCATGTAATCGTTGCTGACGCAGAACTGGATAAGAACGGGATGATCGCGACCGGAGACGATGTTCAGACGATCGCTTTTTGCGACCTTCACCAGGTCGCCCCTCTTGCGCGCCTGTGCGCCGTCTACCGGATAGGTTCCGAGTTTCTCAAGGCTCATCACGCTCTCCCTTCGTGCTTATAGAGGCGCGTCGGCCCGTCATAACCGGTCGGAGGGCCGTTCTCGTCCCAGATACGTGGTGCGATGCAAAACAGGATAACTGCAGCCTTGTCGCTGAAGTTATAGCCGCGATGCGGAGCGCCTTTGGGGATAAGCACCGCGTCACCGGGTCCGAGTTCCTCTGTCTGCCCGGTTTCGGGGTTTAGGAGATGCACAACACCTTCGAGGACATAGTACACCTCGTCACCCGCGTGAATGTCGGCCGGGTCGAAGTTGCTTCCCGGCGCGAGCTGATAGATGCCAGTCGTCTGCTGGTCCGTGCTGGCGAGCAGGTAGTTGAGGTCGCTCGAATACGGCTTCGTCCCCGTATAGATGAACATCTTGTAGCTATCGCGCGTCAGATGGACCGGCTTCTTTTCGCTGGGCGGATGTGGGAAATTGCCGAAGTAGCTTGGCAGTTTTGGCATTTTAGTACCTTAGGTCCGGAGTTCGCGGAGCAGCGACTTGAGAAGCCGCCAGGTCGAATCGACTGTCGTGTGGTTGAGGCGCTCGCGCGTGGTGTGGACGTCGAACGCTTCCGGTCCGATCGACAGCATGTCAATGTCAGGAACCTTCTTTCGGAAAAGGCCGAGCTCGAGACTGGAGTGAGAGACTTCCACATGTGGCTGCTCGCCGAACTCGCGCTCGTAAGCGGCTTTGGCGGCGTTGAGCATTCGCGAATGAGGATTGTATGGCCATTCCGGGCAATCCGCGAATGTCTCCACGCTCGCGCCGTTGCCGATGAGTTCTGACAGCTGCCGGATTTTGTCGACGATGTTGTAGCGACGGGAGCTGACGGCGCTTGGAACCGTATTGACGATTTCGATGGCCTCTTCATCGCTTGAAAGCAACGCCACGGTGTTGGAGCTCTCGACGAGGCCCTCAACCTGAAGGCTCTTGCTCTGGACGCCGTTGGGAAGCAGGTTCAGGGCATCGACCAGCGCCCGGGCGGACTGAGCCGCGAAGACTTCAGTAATCTGTCTCCCGGACTCGCTGACTGTGACCTTGAGGTTGGGATCGCATGCTTTGTACTCGAGGGCAATCGAAGCCGCTTCCGCTTCAATTCTCTGTCTGAGATCGGCGATCCGCGAAGCATCGATCGAAATGATCGCCTCCGCCTCACCCGGGATAACGTAACGGTTCACGCCACCCTTGACTTCGGCTACGCTGGCCCCAGCATCCCGGATGGCAATCCGGAGCAGCCGTCCGAGCTGGACGATCGCGTTAGCGCGTTCAAGATGGATGTCGAATTCGGAATGACCGCTGCTCAGGCCGGAGATCCGCAGCGAAAGGGCGGTCTGCCCCGAAACGCGCGGTTCCCACTGAACCGGAATCTTGAAGCGCACTGAAATATCGCCGGCGCAGCCTGCGAAAACCGACTTAGGATCGTGCCAGTTCATGTCGAGAAGGCGCTTACCGCTAAGCTTTGTGCCGTCGAAGTGTTGCGCGCCGCCCTTGCCGACTTCTTCTTGAACCGTCAAGACGACTTCGAGCGGCGGATGTGGGACATCGTCGGATGCCAGCAACGACATTGCGAAGGCCACACCAACGGTGTTGTCCGCCCCAAGGGTTGTCCCCGTACCATGGATGAAATCGCCGATAACCTGAAGTTTGATGCCTTCGTTTTTAAAGTCGTGGTCAACACCCTCATCGCTCTCGCAGACAATGTCGGTATGCCCGTGAAGAATGACGGTCGGAGAGTTTTCGTAGCCGGGTGTGCCCGGCTTCTTAATGAGGAGATTGTAGATCTCGTCCTGGTAAACCTCGAAGCCGCGTGCCCGGGCAAAATCGGCGATGTGATCGCTAACCTGCTTCTCGTTGTAAGAACCACGCGGGATCGCGCTTAGCTCTTCGAAAAAGCCAAAGAAGATCGCCGGCTCGAGACCAGCAAGAATAAAATTGTCGCGTTTATCTACAGTTTTTCCAGCGGGGAAACTCATTCGGCCCTCCTCCTAATACGGCATCTGAGCAATACTTCTTCCCTCGCCAAACATAGTCCGGCGACCTCGTAAACCGTATTGCATCTCATCTTACGCGCTAAGGCGATCCAGCTTCAGATGCCCTCCACGCATCGAACCATCTCCGCTTTCAGCTCCTAATTCAAACGCAATATTTCTTAAAATAGATGAGCTTTTTTCATCTGAATTCGGTATGATAACGTATCCATTGAAGCGCAAGCCGCGGCAAGAATGGAACTCCGCGAGTTTCCACTACCCTGTAGGCACCTGCTGTAAATTTAGAGGGGGTCTCGCACCGCCGGTACAACAACTCAAGAAGCGTCTGGCTTACCCAACTTGTTGCCGCCATAGCGATCGAGAGCTTCGAGGCGTTCTGAGACTTTCTGTCGGGAACTCGAACTTCCGCCCGCTGAGACTTCCCGTCGAGCCGTCACTTCAATCGTCCGAAAGCGGCGCCTTAAGGTGGTCACGAAACGTCCGGAGCGCGGACGGCACCTGTCGGTGCGAAGCGTAATATGCATGAAAACCCGGCCCAGTAGACGACCAGTCCGGCAGCACCACTTCGAGCAGACCAGCCGCGAGTTTGTCCTCGACGCGTGCGCGCAGGCAGTAAAAGAGACCGCCTCCCTCCTCCGCCATGCGGATGGATAGTTCTGAATCCCCGAGCGTGAGCAGTCCCGGAACGTCTAGGGCAACCATGCGGTCTCCGTCGCCAAGTTCCCATTTGCAGACGTGGTCTGTACCGGTTCGGATCCGGATGCACTCGTGCGTCAAGAGATCTTCCGGCCGCTCCGGCCGCCCTCGTTCGTTGAGATAGGTTGGAGAACCGACGACGATCCATTCAAGTTCGGCAGTCAGACGCGACGCGATCATCCCCTCGGGAACTGGCCGATGACATGATCCTGAACCGGCCGGCGCTTTCACGCTGGCACCCCGACTGGGTGGATAAATTCGCAGCCTAGTTGAAGGCAGGCCACTGACGGTGAAATGTTTGTAGAGGAGCGTGTAGTCCAATGCCTAGACCCCATGTAATCTGTCACATGATGTCGCCTCTGGACGGCCGATTGATCGTCAATGATTGGGCCGAGGCAACCGGCCATTCGGTCGATGAGCTCGTGAAGATCTATGACGACCTGCATGAGAAGATCGGCGCCGACGCCTGGCTTTCCGGAAGAGCGACGGGAGAAGAGTTCGCGGACGCCGTCGACCATCCCTACAAGCAACCGGCACGGCCGCGCGACCGATCCATATCGCCAACCCGGATGCCGACGAGCTCGCTGTTATCGTTGATAAGGACGGTCGGCTACGCTGGGACAAGAACGACATTGAGGGGGCTCACCTTTTCGTCCTGACAGGATCTGACGTGAATGATGCTTACCTAGCGGGCCTCACCCAGGCTGGCGTTTCCTATATCGTAGCCGAGAAAGAGGGCGTCGATCTGAAAAACGCGCTCGCCGTTCTCGGAACCGAGTTCGGTGTGAAGCGCTTGATGCTGGAAGGCGGGGCGCAAACCAATGGCAATTTCTTGAATGCGGGTCTTGTTGACGAGGTCAGCCTAGTCATCTTCCCTGCGATCGGAGGCAAGTCGAATACACCGGCCATATTCGAGGGCGGCGAGGATGGGCTTGCCGGCGGGGCGAGGCTCACGTTTATCAGCGCCGAAGCCGCTGGCCTCGGCTCCGTCCATCTGAGATATCGCGTTGAACGTCCATAGGGGAAGATTGTGGAAGGGCTCCCCCCATCGGAGGGCCCAGCTTGAGATTCGGGACAGGTGCCGCCTTGCGCGGCATCTATCCGAAGGATCGTTGGCCATATTCACTTGCTCTCCTGCGATGCCACTCGAAGTGGCACATTGGCTCCTTCCAAAGCCGCGCGGACGTCGACTGACGGTTCCTGGTCGGTGATGATAACTTCGAACTCGTCAATGGTGGCCAGGACATGTAGAGCGGTATGATTGAAGCGCTTATGGTTTAAGAGCAGGCAGCGACGCGCGGCGCTTGCGATCATCGCTCGCTTCGAGCGGACAACGTCATCATCCATATGGTAGACGCGCAATCCAGAAACCGCCGGCGTTGAGATGAAGGCGATGTCGGCGCTGAGACGCGACAGCGCCTGTTCGGCGACGACGCCGAAAAACCCATTGAACTTCACCGAATAGCGTCCACCGACCGCAATCAGGTTGATCCCTGATTCCGTCTTGAGCCGATCGATGACCGCCGCATTATTGGTGATCACCGTCAGCGGCCTCTTCTGTGGCAGCAATTCCCCGAGCACCGACGCCATAGATCCGTCGTTGACCATCACCGTCATGCCGGGCTCGACGAGTTCAAGAGCGGCCTCGGCCATCCGGCGCTTGGCCTCGCCCTCCTGCTGCTGGCGAAACCGGAAATCGCTTTCGAAATGGCCTCCTGCCTCGATCGTTGCCCCGCCACGGACCTTGCGAAGCATCCCTGCCTGCTCAAGATCATCCAGATCCCGGTGGATGGTCATCTTGGATACAGCGAACCGATCGGATAGGTCGTCCAGATCCACCACCCTCTGCGCGACCAACAGGTCCATAATGGCCTGCCTCCGATCATCTCTCTTCATATTCTAGTCCTCCGGCGCACTAATCCGATCCTTTAACATCAAGATCCGACGCTACAAATCACATGCACACATCATTTTTCGTTAGTTTGTGTTGCTCTATTCGACAACGCCCCTGACGCTGTGCAGCGCGACAACCAAGATGAGACGAAGCGTCAATCAAGATGAGACTCTGCAGCAGCGGTGGAACGCAGAGAGGGCGTAGCCCGAACGGAGTTCTACTGCTGCTGCAGCGCCGATTCATCTGGTGA
>NZ_LOKZ01000010.1 GCF_002211365.1 Rhizobium sp. R711
ATACGCCACGCAAATGTCTTGGCTATCGAACGCCCGCAGAGGTCTTCCGCAAGAAACTGCTCGCCCAGATGCGGTATGCAGGTTAGCTTGACCAAGCCCGCAAGTCGCGGTTCAGCATGAACTCACAACCCAACTTCTCCGCCACAGAAGATCGGACAAGGTGGAAAGAGCTCGCTAATCTACACCCTTTCTTTGTGCGTAGACTGCCCTACAATCCCCTGGGACAGTCGGAGCCGTTGCCATGCGCGCCTTTCTCGCAGTTTTCATTCTGTGTGTCGCGTCCTTCGTTTTGCTCGCGACCGCTCGCGCCGAAGATCCGATCGACACGACGCGCACGATGATCGAGGCGCAGATCAAAGCGTTCCTGAACGACGACGTTGATACGGCCTATTCCTTTGCCGCACCCGGGATCAAGGCGATCTATCCAGACAAGAACGTCTTCTTCGCCATGGTCAAGAAGAGCTACGGGCCGGTCTATCACCCTGGCAACTATGCCTTCGGGCGCAGCCGCTCGATCGACAATGGCGCGATGATCTATCACGAGGTACTGATATCAGGCCGTGACGGCAAAGACTGGACCGCGATCTATCAGGTGGCCCGTCAACCTGACGGGAGCTACAAGATCAACGGCGTCCAGATCGTGCCGAATACCGCAAGCAAGGGCATCTGAGTGGCGGGCAGGCGGGATTCGCAGTGCACCGCCCCTCGCTAGTTGCCCTTAGATGGGCTCCAGGTCGCCCCTCCCCCATTCCTCCATGGTCTCGGCCATGAAATCGGCGAAGCGTCCCTCGGCTATCGCCTTGCGGATGCCCTGCATCAGTTCCTGATAATAGGCAAGATTATGCCAGGAAAGAAGCATCCCACCGAGCGCCTCATTGGCACGTACGAGGTGATGCAGGTAGGCACGCGAGTAGCCGCGCGAGGCTGGGCAGTTCGACTGTTCGTCGAGCGGCCGCATGTCCTCGGCGTGACGGGCGTTGCGGATGTTGACCTTACCTCGCCGGGTGAACGCAAGCCCGTGCCGGCCGGAGCGGGTCGGCATGACGCAGTCGAACATATCGATACCGCGAGCGACGGACTTCAGGATATCGTCAGGCGTACCGACGCCCATGAGGTATCGCGGTTTCTCCGTAGGAAGAACCGGCAGCGTCTCTTCAAGCATCTTCAGCATGACGTCTTGCGGCTCGCCGACAGCGAGACCGCCAACGGCATAGCCCTTGAGGTCGAGATCGGTCAGTGCTGCGGCTGACCGGATGCGCAGCGCGGGCACATCCCCGCCCTGCACAATGCCGAACATCGCCTTGCCCGGCTGATCGCCGAAGGCGACCTTGCATCGCTCCGCCCAGCGCAACGAAAGCTCCATGGCGCGCTCGATCTCGCGCGGTTCCGCCGGAAGTGCCACGCATTCGTCGAGCTGCATCTGAATGTCTGAATCGAGCAATCCCTGGATCTCGATCGAGCGCTCCGGAGACATGTGATGCAGGCTGCCGTCGACATGCGACTTGAAAGTCACGCCCTGTTCGTCGAGCTTGCGGAGGCCAGAGAGCGACATCACCTGGAACCCGCCGGAATCGGTCAGGATCGGATGCTCCCAGCGGATTAGCTTGTGCAGGCCGCCGAGGCGCGCAACACGTTCGGCCGTCGGGCGCAGCATGAGATGGTAGGTATTGCCGAGGATGATATCGGCGCCCGTTTCACGAACCTGGTCGAGATACATCGCCTTGACCGTGCCGACGGTACCAACGGGCATGAAGGCCGGCGTGCGGATCGTGCCGCGCGGCATCGAGACTTCGCCCAGCCGCGCACCGGCGTCTGTCTTCTTGAGAGTGAACTGAAAGTTCTCGGTCATTTAGTCTTTCCGGAAAAGAAGGCTGGAATCGCCATAAGAATAGAAGCGGTAGCCCGTCGAAATCGCGTGCTGGTAGGCTGCGTGCATCGTCTCGAAGCCCGCGAAGGCCGAAACGAGCATGAACAGTGTCGAGCGAGGCAAATGGAAGTTCGTCATGAGCATGTCAACCGCCTTGAAGCTGTAGCCCGGCGTGATGAAGATGCCGGTGGCACCGGCCCAGGCGCGAATCTCGCCGTTCTCCTGCGCGGCACTTTCGATCAGCCGCAATGAAGTCGTACCGACGCAGATGATGCGCCCGCCCCTCGCCTTGACGGCATTGAGGCTCGCCGCCGTCTCGGCGCTGACATAGCCGCTCTCGAGATGCATCTTGTGATCGTCGGTGTCGTCGGCCTTCACAGGCAGGAAGGTGCCCGCACCGACATGCAGCGTCACGAAATGCCGCCCGACACCCGCCTTGTCGATGGCTTCGAAAAGATCAGGCGTGAAGTGAAGCCCGGCCGTCGGGGCAGCGACGGCACCCTCCTCGCGGGCATAAATCGTCTGGTAGTCGGCGCGGTCGCGCTCGTCCTCAGCGCGTTTCGCGGCGATGTAGGGCGGTAGCGGAATATGGCCGACGGAATGGATGGCCTCGTCGAGCATCGGTCCGGAAAGATCGAAGGCAAGCGTGACTTCTCCGCCCTCGCCCTTTTCTTCGACCGTGCATTCAAGTTTCCCGAGAAGGCAGCTGCTACCGTCGTGGCCGAACGAGATACGATCGCCGATCTTGATGCGCTTGCCGGGCTTGGCGAAGGCCTTCCAGCGGCTTGCACCAACGCGCATGTGCAACGTCGCCGAAACCTGCTGACCACCGGCGCCTTCGCGATGACGGATACCCTCGAGCTGCGCCGGGATCACCTTGGTGTCGTTGAAGACAAGCGCGTCCCCTGCCCTCAGGAAATCAGGCAGATCGCTGACCCGATGGTCGGATAGCTGTACTTCGCCGGCTGGATCGACGACGAGCAGACGTGCGCTATCGCGCGGCTCGGCTGGCCGCAGTGCGATCCGTTCATCCGGCAGGTCGAAATCAAAGAGGTCTACGCGCATTACTCAAGTCCGGGCAAAGCGAAACCCGCCCCACGCTTTCGCGCAAGGGGCGGGTTTCAGCAGAAATCACAATCAGACGTCAGCGGCAACCCGCATCGAGACGATCGAGTCCGGATCGACAACCGGCTCGCCCTTCTTGATCTTGTCGACGTTGTCCATGCCTTCGATGACCTGGCCCCAGACGGAGTACTGCTTGTTCAGCCAGGGAGCATCCGTGAAGCAGATGAAGAACTGCGAGTTGGCCGAGTTCGGGTTCTGCGAGCGGGCCATCGAGCAGGTGCCGCGAACGTGGCTGACTGCCGAGAATTCAGCCTTGAGGTCAGGCTTTTCGGAACCGCCCATGCCGGCGCGGCTCGGGTTGAAGCTCTCGCCGCCCTTCTTGCCGAACTTCACGTCGCCGGTCTGCGCCATGAAATCGTTGATGACACGATGGAATACAACGTTGTCATAGGCCTTCTCGCGAGCGAGTTCCTTGATGCGGGCGACGTGTTCCGGTGCCACTTCCGGCAGCAGCTGGATGACAACCTTGCCCTTGGTGGTTTCCAGGATGATGGTGTTTTCGGGATCCTTGATCTCGGCCATTCTTCTTCTCCTACTTGTCTTGAAACTTACTTGCTTCCGACGGTGACCTTGATCATCCGGTCGGGATTGCTGACTTCGCCGTTCTGGCCTTCGCCGCGCTTGATCTTGTCGACATTCTCCATACCGGAGACGACCTTGCCGACGACCGTATACTGGCCATTGAGGAACGAGCCGTCAGCGAACATGATGAAGAACTGCGAATTCGCCGAGTTCGGATCCTGCGAGCGGGCCATGCCGACCGTTCCGCGAACAAAAGGCGTCTTCGAAAATTCTGCCGGCAGGTCAGGCAGGTCGGAGCCACCGGTTCCGGCACGGCTCGCATCGAAACCCTTTTCCATGTTGCCAAACTTCACGTCCCCGGTCTGCGCCATGAAGCCTTCGATAACGCGATGGAAGGCGACGTTGTCATACGCGCCCTTCTTGGCGAGCGCTTCGATCTGGGCAACATGCTTCGGTGCGACTTCGGGCATAAGCTGGATCACGACCGGACCGTCCTTCAGCTGGATCGTCAGCGTGTTGCCTGACTGTGCGAATGCGCTGCCGCCGAACGAGGCAAGGGAAAGCACGGCTGCAAAGGCGAGAGAGAAAAGTTTCATGTTGGCTCCGTTGCGGCGAGAAAATCGCCTAGGATTTGCGCTTGGATTGAAGGGCTTTCAAGACGGCAGCCGGCACAAAGGCGCTGACATCGCCTCCCATGGTAGCGATTTGCCGGACCAATGTGGCGGTTATGGGCCGTGAGGCCGTTCCGGCGGGCAGAAAGATCGTTTGAATGTCGGGCGCCATCTGGCGGTTCATCCCGGCCATCTGCATTTCATAGTCGAGATCGGTGCCGTCCCTGAGGCCGCGGATGAGAAGCGTCGCTCCATGGGAGCGCGCCGCGTCGACGACGAGATTGTCGAAGGCCACAACCGAGATATCGCCCGCCTTTTCAGGCAGCGCTTTCGCCAACGACCGACGAATGAGATCCGCCTTCTCGTCGAAGGAAAAGAGCGGCGTCTTGCCGGGATGGATGCCGATCGCGACAATAACCTTGGATGCAACGCTCAGTGCCTGGATAAGAACATCCAGATGTCCGTTGGTGATCGGGTCGAACGACCCCGGATAAAAAGCTGTCGTCATCTGGCCTAGCCGTTTGTTTCGACGACCTTTTGTCATGGATAAGGGCCGCCCGCAAGTCATTTACCCGTTCGCTGAACGGCTGATGAATGCGCCATTCAAGGCGGCTTCAGGCCGCATGTCTATAAAGGAGAGCGTCAACCGCCGATGTCATTCCGGCATCGGTCCCTCCCCGGAAAACGTTCATGCTGATCATCCTTGTTGCAATCGCTGTCATCGCTTCGCTGCTTGCCGAATTTCTCTACGGTTACGTGCGGGATATCCAGGATGCAAGCTGGGTTCGGCCAAGCGTCCGGGAACACCACGCAATCGTGCGTGCAGCAGGAAACGTGGGGTTTAAACCGATTAAGAATTCTGAACGCCAGATGAACGGTGTATTCAAAGTCGCTTCAGATCGGCCTTGGTAAACGACCGGTCAATACCCCTGGAACCATTTTCGCACGGATGCGTTCACTCAACCAGCGTAACGCGATACGCCGCACAAGGAAGAAAATATGCCCAATAAGATTACCATGATTAATGCTGTCTGGATGGTAATGATGACCGGTATGCTTGCAGCGACAGTCGCGCTCTACGATCACAAAGGAGATGCGTCCAAGGTATATGGCCCCTATGCGTCCGCTCGTACGGCGGTTATGAGCCAGTACTAAGGAACGTGAACGCAAAGCCCAGGAGGATTGCTCATGTTCACGATACTAACAGTGCTAACCGCCCTTATCAGCATCATGTTTGTCGTGTCCGTGGCATCCACTATCGCCGCCCTTCGCCATGAAAACGAAGAGGTAAAGAAGGTCGATGGAAAGCACAGTTGGTTCTAGCCGCTGCCGCTATTCTGGGAATTCGTTTTGACCACTCAAGGCCGGATGACCATGTCGTCCGGCCTTTCTCATGCCTGAAGATGATACTGGTAACTGTCGCTCAACGGCGCGAACCGACATTCTCTTGATCGTTGATGCGCCGAACCATGATGACATCATCGATTTCCCTGCTGTTATGGATGAAGCCGCCGGGAATGCGCCCGGCCTCGTGGAAACCTTCGCGTTCATAAAATCGTCTGGCGGCCGTGTTCTCGGCACTGACCGCGAGCTCCAGCTGCCGAATTCCGTTCTTACGCGCATAGGCTACGGTTGCCTCCAGTAGTTCCTTGGCGTGGCCTCCGGCCCTTTCGCTGCCACGCACATAGACCATGATTAGCGTCGCACGGTGCGCCATCTTGCTAGCACGTTGTCTGCTCAGCCCCATGATGCCAATCGGATCGCCGCGCTTGAAGGCCGCAAATACCGGCCCTTCAACCAATCGCTTGCGCCATTCGTCGTCTGACAGCGCCTCCCAGTCTTCGGCGCTGCTGGCAAAGGCTGCCGGTTCGGTTCGCAATGCCTCCAGCCGAATGGCTTTAAAGATTGCAACGTCATCAATACCGAGAATCCGGATCAATCTGGTCCTCCTTCGACTGCGCGCTATCCGCGCCTCAAACGTTCCGAGAAGCTCAAAAAAGAAAACCGGGCAGTTGCCCGGTTTTCAAGATCAAAACGTCAGAACATCAAGCTTCCGGATCGGGCGCGCCTTCCGGGGTCGCGACAATGTCGTCGCCATTCCCGGCAACGTCTTCTGCCTCTTCCTCCGGCTCGCTGATGCGCTCGACGGATACAACCTTCTCGTCCTTTGCCGTCGAGAAAATGGTGACGCCCTTCGTTGCACGGCTCGCGATGCGAATGCCGCCCACTGGAACGCGGATCAGTTGGCCGCCATCGGAAACCAGCATGATCTGGTCGCCGTCGTTGACCGGGAAAGCAGCGACGAGTTCGCCGATCTCCGCCGTCTTCGACGTATCTGTGGCGCGAATGCCCTTGCCGCCGCGGCCCGAAATCCGGAAATCGTAAGACGAGGAACGCTTGCCGAAGCCCTTTTCCGAAACCGTCAGGACATATTGCTCACGTGCCTTCAGTTCCTCATAGCGTTCGTCACTCAGCTGACCTTCCTCGGCGACTTCCTCGCCGACGAGCGAGATTTCCTCTGCGTCACCTGTCGTAAGGCGCCGCTCGCTTGCGGCCCGCTTCAGATAGGCAGCGCGCTCCCATGGGTCAGCGTTCACATGCCCGACGATCGTCATCGAGATAATGCGGTCGCCATCGCCGAGATTGATGCCGCGAACGCCGATCGAGTTACGGCCCGCAAAGACGCGGACATCGTCGACCGGGAAGCGGATGCACTGGCCGAGCGCTGTCGTCAGAAGTACATCGTCGTGCTCGGTGCAGGTCTCGACGGAGAGGATTTCATCGCCCTCCTCCTCGAGCTTCATCGCGATCTTGCCGTTGCGGTTGACCTGGACGAAGTCGGAAAGCTTATTGCGGCGAACCGTTCCGCGCGTCGTCGAGAACATTACGTCGAGCTTGTCCCAGCTATCCTCATCCTCCGGCAACGGCAGGATCGTCGTGATGCGTTCGCCGGGGTCCAGCGGCAGCATGTTGATGAGCGCCTTGCCGCGCGCGGTCGGTGTGCCAATTGGCAGGCGATAGACCTTTTCCTTGTAGACGATGCCGCGCGACGAGAAGAACAAAACCGGTGTATGCGTGTTGAGAACAAATAGCTGGCTAACAAAATCTTCGTCGCGCGTGGTCATGCCGGAGCGGCCCTTGCCGCCGCGGCGCTGGGCGCGATAGGTCGTCAGCGGTACGCGCTTGATGTAGCCGAGATGCGAGACGGTCACGACCATGTCTTCGCGGGCGATGAGATCCTCATCGTCCATCTCAAGGCCGCCATCCATGATCTCGGTGCGGCGCGGCGTGCCGAATTCATCGCGAACGGCGGCAAGCTCCTCCTTGACGATCGTCTGGATGCGGATACGTGACGACAGGATTTCAAGATAATCCTTAATCTCTTCGCCTATCTTGTTGAGTTCGTCGCCGATTTCGTCACGGCCGAGAGCGGTCAGGCGGGCCAGACGCAGTTCGAGGATGGCGCGCGCCTGCTCTTCCGAGAGGTTATACGTCAGGTCCTCGTTGATGCGGTGACGCGGGTCGTCGATCAGGCGGATCAGGCTTTCGACGTCGGATGCCGGCCAGCGGCGCGTCATCAGTTCTTCACGGGCAGACTGCGGATCTGGCGCCTGGCGGATAACGCGGATGACTTCGTCGATATTCGCAACAGCAATCGCGAGGCCAACCAAGACGTGAGCGCGTTCGCGCGCCTTGCGCAGCAGGAATTTCGTTCTCCGGCTAACGACTTCCTCGCGGAAGGAGACGAAGGCACGCAGCATGTCGAGCAGCGTCAACTGTTCCGGCTTGCCGCCATTCAGTGCCACTATGTTGCAGCCAAAGGAGGTCTGCAGCGGCGTGTAGCGATAAAGCTGGTTCAGGATGACGTCGGCATTGGCGTCGCGCTTCAATTCAACGACGACACGATAGCCCTGGCGGTCAGATTCATCGCGCAGGTCGGAGATGCCTTCGATACGCTTGTCGCGTACCAGTTCGGCCATCTTTTCGATCATCGTCGACTTGTTCACCTGATACGGGATCTCGGTGATGATGATCTGTTCGCGATCGCCGCGCATCGGCTCGATGGTGGCGACACCGCGCATGATCACGGAGCCACGACCTGTCTCGTAGGCCGAGCGAATGCCGGCGCGACCAAGGATCTTGGCGCCGGTCGGGAAGTCCGGGCCCGGTATGATCTGCATGATGTCAGGCAGCTCGATCGCCGGATTGTCGATCAGCGCAATGCAGCCGTCGATGACTTCGGACAGATTGTGCGGCGGGATGTTGGTCGCCATACCGACGGCAATGCCGCCTGCCCCGTTCACCAGCAGGTTTGGGAACTTGGCGGGAACGACGACAGGCTCGGAGAGTGTGCCGTCATAGTTGTCGCGGAAGTCAACCGTTTCCTTGTCGAGATCGTCGAGCAGCGAATGCGCGGCCTTCTGCAGGCGGCACTCGGTGTAGCGTTCGGCCGCCGGCGGATCACCGTCGACGGAGCCGAAGTTGCCCTGGCCGTCGATCAGCGGCAGTCGGAGCGACCACTCTTGTGCCATACGCGCCAGCGCGTCGTAGATCGCCGCATTGCCGTGCGGATGGTATTTACCCATCACATCCCCGGTAACGCGGGCGCATTTGACGTATTTCTTGTTCCAGTCGATGCCGAGTTCGGACATGCCGTAAAGGATGCGCCGGTGCACGGGCTTCAGGCCGTCGCGCACATCAGGCAGCGCGCGGCTGACGATAACGCTCATCGCGTAATCGAGGTACGACCGCTGCATTTCCTCCATGATGGAGATGGGCTCGATGCCTGGCGGGAGCTTCCCGCCGCCGGGGGGTGTTTGCTCAGTCAAAACAGATCACGATCTCTTCTAGAATCACTTGAAGATTTATAGCGGAAAGCCTGTTCCTACGCTAATTTTGGCAGGGGTTTTGAACAGACTTTTGCGGTCTTATGAGGGCAACGGGAGCCTCGGTGGCGGTTATTTACACCACCCGGATAACACCATTTGCCAAATTGATCGCTCCGCATCACAATCGCCCAAAAACCAAGTGTTTATATGGGCTCACGGAGAGACAATGGCAAGCGTCGACCAACTGATCAACGCCTTCACGACGCTGCTTGTCACGATCGATCCGCCTGGTCTTGCTCCGCTCTTTCTTGGGCTCACGACCGGTATGAGCCGCAGCCAGAGAAAACAGGTGGCGCTACGCGGCTCGATTATCGCCTTTGTCATTCTTGCCGCCTTCGCCCTGTTCGGAGCCAGTGTGCTCGGCGTGCTCGGAATTTCGATCGGCGCCTTCCGCATAGCCGGCGGTCTTCTATTATTCTGGATCGCCTTTGAAATGGTATTCGAGAAGCGGCAGGACCGTAAGGAGAAGACGAGCACGGCCGCGATCACCGTCGATCACATCCATAATATCTCGGTCTTTCCGTTGGCGATCCCTCTGATCGCCGGTCCAGGCGCCATTTCGGCGACGATCCTGATTGCTGGGTCGATGCAGGCTTCGCTTGAGCGGGCGCAATTGATCATTGTCATCGCATTGAGCCTGCTGCTGCTGTTTCTCTCGCTGCTCATCGCCGAAAGACTCGATCGCTTCCTTGGCGTAACAGGGCGCGCAATTCTGACGCGCCTTCTCGGCGTCATCCTGGCAGCGCTCGCCACGCAGTTCGTTGTCGACGGTTTGAAGTCTGCCCTCGTCACGATGCCGGTTGGCTAAATCAAAAAGCCGGTTGCCTGCAATGGCTTCCGTCGCGGTAAGCGCGGGATCTCCAAGCCCCTGAGCTTGAAAAGCAAACGGCACACCTCGCGGCGCGCCGTCCAATTCATGTACGGAGGATAGTCTGCGATCAGAACGGGATGTCGTCATCGAGATCGCGCGAGAAGTTTCCACCGCTACCACCGCTGCTGCGGCCAGATGATTGCGAGGGCGCACCGTAGTCGTCGCCGTAGCCGCCGCCGCCACCGAAATCGCCACCGCCGGCATTGCTGCCGCGACCGCCGCCAAAGCTGGAGCCTCCGCCCTCTCCGCGACCGTCGAGCATCGTCAGCGTCGAGCCGAAGCCCTGCAGAACGACTTCCGTCGAATAGCGGTCCTGGCCGTTCTGATCCTGCCACTTGCGGGTCTGCAGCGCACCTTCGATGTAGAGCTTAGCGCCCTTCTTCACATACTGTTCGACGACCTTGCAGAGGCCTTCGTTGAAGACCACGACCGTATGCCATTCCGTCTTCTCGCGGCGTTCACCGGAGTTGCGGTCACGCCAGGTCTCGGACGTCGCGATGCGGAGATTGGCGATCGGCCGGCCATCCTGGGTTCGCCGGATTTCGGGGTCGGCGCCCACGTTCCCGATCAGAATTACCTTGTTTACGCTGCCAGCCATACTTTCACCTTACCTGCCGCCCTGCCCGGCGGCGCTTGAACCAATCGGTCCACCTTAAACCATAGAGCGCCGGCGATGCGTGTCCATCGCCGGTTCATCCACAAGGAATTTTGTTCTTTATTTGTTCTAGTTTATCCCTATGATCCTGTCAACCGAATCGAAAACCTTTGCAGCAGACGGACATTCAGCCTCGACTCGCCAGCCGGCATCACTAAATAAGGGGCTTGTTCCAGCACAGAAGCAGAAGACGATGAGCGAACTGAAGACGATTTCTATCCGCGGCGCGCGCGAGCACAATTTGAAGGGCATCGATCTCGATCTGCCTCGAAATAAACTCATCGTCATGACCGGCCTTTCAGGGTCCGGCAAATCGTCGCTTGCCTTCGACACGATCTATGCCGAAGGGCAGCGGCGCTATGTCGAAAGCCTTTCGGCCTATGCGCGCCAGTTCCTTGAAATGATGCAGAAGCCCGACGTCGACCAGATCGACGGCCTGTCACCTGCGATTTCGATCGAGCAGAAAACGACCTCGCGCAACCCGCGCTCGACGGTCGGCACGGTGACCGAGATCTACGACTACATGCGCCTGCTCTTTGCCCGCGTTGGCGTGCCTTATTCGCCGGCGACGGGCCTGCCGATCGAGAGCCAGACGGTCAGCCAGATGGTCGATCGCGTACTGGAGTTCGGAGATGGCACCCGTCTCTACATTCTCGCGCCGCTCGTGCGTGGACGTAAAGGCGAGTACAAGAAGGAACTGGCGGACCTGATGAAAAAGGGCTTCCAGCGCGTCAAGGTTGACGGTCAGTTCTACGAGATCGCCGACGTGCCGGCTCTCGATAAGAAATACAAGCACGACATCGACGTCGTGGTCGACCGCATTGTCGTGCGGCCGGACATGGCTTCGCGCCTTGCCGACAGCTTCGAGACCTCGCTCAAGCTTGCCGACGGCCTGGCGGTTGCGGAATTCGCTGACAAGCCGCTGCCGCCGGAAGAAACTGCCGCCGGCGGCTCTGCCAACAAATCGCTCAACGAAACGCACGAACGCGTTCTCTTTTCGGAAAAGTTCGCCTGCCCGGTGTCGGGCTTCACCATTCCCGAGATCGAGCCGCGACTTTTTTCGTTCAACAATCCAGCCGGCGCCTGCCCGACCTGCGACGGCCTCGGCGCCCAGCAGAAGATTGACGCCAACTTGATCGTGCCAGAGCCTGAGCGCACGCTGCGCGATGGCGCCATTGCACCTTGGGCAAAGTCGACTTCTCCTTATTACAACCAGACACTTGAAGCCCTCGGCAAGCACTACGGCTTCAAGCTCGGCGCCCGTTGGAACGACCTGTCGGAACAGGCCAAGGACGTGATCCTGAATGGCACCGACGAGAAGATCGAGTTCCATTATGCCGATGGTGCGCGGTCCTACACGACGCACAAGAATTTCGAAGGCATCATCACCAACCTCGAGCGCCGCTGGAAGGAGACGGATTCCGCCTGGGCGCGCGAGGAAATCGAGCGCTATATGTCGGCCGCCCCCTGCCCGTCTTGCGGCGGCTATCGCCTGAAGCCGGAGGCACTGGCCGTCAAGATCAACACGCTGCATATCGGCCAGGTGACCGATATGTCGATCCGCGTCGCCCGTGACTGGTTCGAGGTCCTGCCGCAATCACTGAGCGCCAAGCAGAACGAGATTGCTGTTCGCATTCTCAAGGAGATCCGCGACCGCCTGCGCTTCCTCAATGACGTCGGCCTGGACTACCTCAGTCTGTCGCGAAACTCCGGCACCCTGTCGGGCGGCGAGAGTCAGCGTATCCGGTTGGCGTCGCAGATCGGTTCCGGTCTGACCGGTGTGTTGTATGTCCTCGACGAGCCGTCGATCGGCCTGCACCAGCGCGATAACGCTCGCCTGCTCGATACGCTGAAGCACCTTCGCGATATCGGCAACACGGTGATTGTGGTCGAGCATGACGAGGACGCGATCTTGACGGCCGATGACGTCGTCGACATCGGTCCGGCGGCCGGCATCCATGGTGGCCAAGTGATTGCCCACGGCACACCACGGGAAATCATGGCAAACCCGAAGTCGCTGACCGGAAAATATTTGTCCGGCGAGCTGGGTGTCCCGGTTCCTGACGAGCGGCGCAAGCCAAAGAAGGGCAAGGAGATCAAGGTCGTCGGTGCCCGCGGTAACAATCTGAAGAACGTCACTGCCTCCATCCCGCTTGGCGTCTTTACGGCGGTCACTGGCGTATCAGGCGGCGGAAAGTCCACGTTCCTGATCGAGACGCTGTATAAATCGGCCGCCCGGCGCGTCATGGGAGCGCGCGAAATTCCCGCCGATCACGACCGCATCGACGGTTTCGAGCATATCGACAAGGTCATCGATATTGATCAGTCGCCGATCGGTCGTACGCCGCGTTCCAACCCGGCGACCTATACCGGCGCATTCACTCCGATCCGCGACTGGTTCGCCGGTCTGCCGGAAGCGAAGGCGCGCGGCTACCAACCGGGACGCTTCTCGTTCAACGTCAAGGGAGGACGCTGCGAGGCCTGCCAAGGCGACGGCGTCATCAAGATCGAGATGCACTTCCTGCCTGATGTCTACGTCACCTGCGACGTCTGCCATGGCAAGCGCTATAACAGGGAGACGCTGGACGTTACATTCAAGCACAAGTCGATTGCCGACGTGCTCGACATGACCGTCGAGGAAGGCGTTGACTTCTTCGCTGCCGTCCCGGCTGTGCGTGACAAGCTGCAGGCGTTGAAAGATGTCGGCCTCGGCTACATCAAGGTCGGACAGCAGGCGAATACGCTGTCGGGTGGCGAGGCGCAGCGCGTCAAGCTGGCAAAGGAATTGTCCAAACGATCGACCGGCCGGACGCTCTATATCTTGGACGAGCCGACGACCGGCCTGCATTTCCACGACGTCGCCAAGCTCTTGGAAATGCTGCAGGAGCTGGTCAATCAGGGCAATTCGGTCGTCGTCATCGAGCACAATCTCGAGGTTATCAAGACCGCGGACTGGATTCTCGATTTCGGTCCGGAAGGCGGTGATGGCGGCGGCGAGATTGTCGCGGTCGGTACGCCGGAGACGATCGTCAAGGAGAAGCGGTCCTATACCGGGCAGTTCCTGAAGGAATTGCTTGAGAGGCGCCCTGCTCGAAAAGCCGTGGCGGCAGCCGAGTGATGCTGAGAGCGGCGTCGCCCGATGATCTGCAGGCGGTCGAAGCGCTGACCACTAAAGCCTATGCCCCATACACGCGTCTCCTTGGACGCCCGCCGATCCCTGTAACCGAGGACTACGCGCCGCGCATTGGTCGCGGCGAGGTCTGGTTGCGGGAGGTGCATGGCGAGCTTGCCGGTTTAGCCGTCGTTGAACGGCATCCTGATCATGTGATGCTCGTCAGCATTGCTGTTTCCCCGAGATTCCAGGGCAGTGGTCACGGCCTCGCAATTCTGAGATGGGTGGAGGAGATTGCGCGTGAATGGAGGCTTCCGGAAGTTCGTCTCTATACCAACGCGCGCATGGAACGGAATATTGCGCTCTATCGAGCGTTTGGCTTTCAGGAAACAGGTCGTCGCGAAAATCCGCATAGGCCAGGATGGGTGATCGTCGACATGGCAAAGCCGGTCAGCGGCCAGATATAATCAGAGGAGGAAGAAATGGCGAAATCCGGCAACATTCGCGTCGGCATCGGCGGTTGGACCTTCGAGGCATGGCGGGATCATTTCTACCCTGGAGATCTGAAGCAGAAGGACGAACTGCATTATGCAAGCCGGAAACTGAAGGTCATTGAGATCAACGGCACCTATTACAGCTCGCAGAAGCCGGAAACCTTCGCCAAATGGGCGGCGGATGTGCCGGATGGATTTATCTTTTCACTCAAGGCCAGTCGCTTTGTCACCAATCGCCGCGTGTTGGCCGAGGCTGGCGAGTCGATGGAGCGTTTTCTCACCCAGGGTCTGACGGAGCTCGGTCCGCACCTGGGACCAATCCTTTGGCAGTTCGCGCCGACGAAGAAGTTCGATCCGGATGACTTCGAGGGCTTCCTCAAGTTGCTGCCCGACAAGCAGGATAGCTTGTCTCTTAAACACG
This sequence comes from Rhizobium sp. R711, assembly GCF_002211365.1. Lineage (GTDB taxonomy): Bacteria > Pseudomonadota > Alphaproteobacteria > Rhizobiales > Rhizobiaceae > Rhizobium. Next base: position 14,568 of record NZ_LOKZ01000010.1, read on the forward strand.
TCGTCGAGGTGCGTCACGACTCGTTCAAGGTGCCGGAATTCATAGCATTGCTTGCGAAATACGGCGTTGCGCCAGTTTGCGCCGAGCATTTCGACTACCCGATGATCGCCGATGTGACGACCGATTTCGTGTATGCGCGTCTCCAGAAGGGCTCGGATGAGATCAAGACCTGTTATACGCCGGGCGATTTGAAGGCCTGGGCCGCGCGCCTCGAAACCTGGGCGGATGGCAAGGTTCCCGGCGATCTGCCTCTGATCGATGGCGATCGCAAGGTTGCCACCGAGCCGCGGGACATCTTTGCCTTCATGATTCACGAAGGCAAAGTCAATGCGCCCTTCGGGGCCATGGCACTACAAGAAGCGGTGTCGCGATAGGCCTGCCGTCAGAGCGGACGTACCTGCGTCGCCAGTTCCTCCGCCGTTAGCCCTTTGCCTGCCCGCGTCCCGGCCTCTCCATGCATGTAGACGCCGGCAGAAGCCGCCTCGAAAGCAGGTGCACCCTGGGCCATCAGTGCTCCGATGATCCCCGCCAAGACATCTCCGGAGCCTGCGGTAGCAAGCCAAGCCGGTGCGTTGGTGTTGACGTAGGCTCTACCGTCGGGTGCGGCGATGACGGTATCAGCGCCTTTGTAGACGATCGCGGCGTTTGCCCGCGCCGCTGCAGCCCGCGCCTTTTCGATCTTTCCCATGGCTGCGTCGGCGGCAATATCGGGAAACAGTCGGCCAAACTCGCCTTCGTGTGGCGTAAGCACGAGCCGCGGTTTGCCGGAAAACTGGGAGAACAGCTCGTCGGGGGCATTTTTGAACGAGGAAAGCCCATCGGCATCCAGCACCAGATGTCGCTCGGAAAGTGCGGCAACGAATTGACGTGCCTTTTCTCCGACACCGAAGCCAGGGCCAATAACGAACGTCTGCAGCCGCTCGTCATGCAGCCAATCGCGGAGAGCGGCCTCGTCGTCGATCGGATGCAGCATAATCGCCGTGAGATGAGCCGCATTCTCTCCGACGGCGTCCTCGGGCGCTGCGATTGTTACAAGCCCTGCCCCGGCCTTGAGTCCCGCCATAGCAGACATCCGCGCGGCGCCGGTCTTGCTCGCTTCGCCGGAAAAGACGACGAGGTGTCCACGCTTATATTTGTGTGTCTCAAGTCCGCCTGACGGCAGCGCCTGGCGCCAAAGTTCGGGCCGGTTCTCGGCGATCTGCTGTTTCTTCTCGGCGCGGATGATGCGCCCGGGTATGCCGATATCGAAGACTTCCAATTCGCCACAGAGTTCCCGCCCCGGCATCAAGAGATGGCCGGGCTTCCGCGTCATGAAAGTGACGGTCCGAATTGCGACAAATGCCGCCCCTCTGACTGTTCCGGTGCGACCATCGATGCCGGATGGCAGGTCGACGGCAATCACCGGCACAGAAGTCCCGTTTACCTGTTCGATCACATCTCGAACACTGGCCGGAACATCGCGGGCAAGGCCAGCCCCAAAGAGGGCGTCGATTACCACATCGCCGCTCCGAGGCTGATAGGACTCAAGTGGCTGCGTGGCCGTTGGGAAATTGTCCCTGGCCCGGGCGGCATCTCCCTTGAGCCTCGCCGGTTCCCCCATCTGGAATACGTCTACGGTAACGCCGCTGTCAGCCAGGTGGCGCGCGGCAACATAGCCGTCGCCGCCGTTGTTGCCAGGCCCGCAAAGAACGGCGGCGCGACGGACGGCAGGAAAATCACGCAACAGAGCAGCTGCGACTGCGGCGCCCGCTCGCTCCATAAGGGCATAGCTGTCGATACCGGACGCGGCGGCAGCCGCATCGACTGCGGTCATTTCTTCCGGAGTGAGGAGCAGCTTGGAAATTTCCTCGGTCATCGCCGCATTCAAACAGAAATCGCCTAAATAACAACCGGTTCGTTGATTGTCGAAAAGGGCAACAAATAGGCAAATGCATAAAAAGAAGGCTGCGCGTGCGTTTCGTTGGGGATTATTAGTGCGGGCAAATATTTCTGAAAATGACCCAGATTTGCGTCTGCAGCATCGATTTTTGAAAAATCTTAGCCGAAAATCCAGGATAATTCCCAAGATTGTGGGCTTTTGCGTGCGATCGGGCTCGATTTTCGAAAAATCCGCTTCCCAACTGGCACGATAACTGCATCATGACGGCAAGCAGGTTTGAGCCTGCGATTAACGGGAGAAGCGGAGAGTCATTTTCTCATGAAAAAGATCGAAGCGATCATCAAACCCTTCAAGCTCGACGAAGTGAAGGAAGCCCTTCAGGAAGTCGGTTTGCAGGGCATTACAGTTACGGAAGCGAAGGGCTTCGGTCGCCAGAAAGGCCATACGGAACTTTACCGTGGCGCGGAATATGTCGTCGATTTCCTGCCGAAGGTGAAGGTGGAGGTCGTCCTCGCGGACGAAAACGCGGAAGCCGTGATCGAGGCAATCCGCAAGGCCGCCCAAACCGGTCGTATCGGCGACGGCAAGATTTTCGTCTCGAATGTGGAAGAAGTTATCCGCATTCGTACCGGCGAAACCGGTATCGACGCGATCTAATCTTTATCGCCTTCCGGCGAGCCAAAGTATCGTCATCTCAAATAAAGGAACTATTTAATGGCGACCGCAAGCGAAATTCTTAAGCAAATCAAGGAAAACGATGTAAAGTTCGTGGACCTGCGCTTCACCGATCCGAAGGGCAAACTGCAGCACGTCACCATGGACGTCGTCTGTGTCGATGAGGACATGTTCGCTGATGGCGTCATGTTCGATGGCTCCTCGATCGCTGGCTGGAAGGCCATCAACGAATCCGACATGGTGCTGATGCCGGACCCGGAAACGGTTCACATGGACCCGTTCTTCGCACAGTCCACCATGGTTATTCTCTGCGATATTCTCGATCCGGTTTCCGGCGAAGCTTACAACCGCGATCCGCGTGGTACTGCCAAGAAGGCTGAGGCTTACCTGAAGGCCTCGGGCATCGGCGACACGGTCTTCGTTGGTCCGGAAGCTGAATTCTTCGTCTTCGACGACGTGCGCTACAAGGCTGACCCGTATAACACCGGCTTCAAGCTCGACTCCACCGAACTGCCGTCGAACGACGACACCGAATATGAAACCGGCAACCTCGGTCACCGTCCGCGCGTCAAGGGTGGTTACTTCCCGGTTCCGCCGATTGACAGCTGCCAGGACATGCGTTCGGAAATGCTGACGGTTCTGTCCGAAATGGGTGTCGTCGTCGAAAAGCACCACCACGAAGTGGCGGCTGCCCAGCACGAACTCGGCATCAAGTTCGACACGCTCGTCCGCAACGCCGACAAGATGCAGATCTACAAGTACGTCGTGCACCAAGTCGCGAACGCCTATGGCAAGACGGCAACCTTCATGCCGAAGCCGATCTTCGGCGACAACGGCTCGGGCATGCACGTCCATCAGTCGATCTGGAAGGGCGGCAAGCCGACCTTCGCCGGCGATGAGTACGCGGGTCTCTCCGAAACCTGCCTCTACTACATCGGCGGTATCATCAAGCACGCCAAGGCGCTGAACGCCTTCACCAACCCGTCGACGAACTCCTACAAGCGTCTCGTCCCGGGCTACGAAGCACCGGTTCTGCTCGCCTACTCGGCGCGCAACCGCTCGGCATCGTGCCGCATTCCGTTCGGCACCAACCCGAAGGCCAAGCGCGTCGAAGTTCGCTTCCCGGATCCGATGGCAAACCCCTACCTCGCCTTCGCCGCCATGCTGATGGCAGGCCTCGATGGCATCAAGAACAAGATCCATCCCGGCAAGGCCATGGACAAGGATCTCTACGATCTGCCGCCGAAGGAACTGAAGAAGATCCCGACGGTGTGCGGCTCGCTGCGCGAAGCGCTGGAAAGCCTCGACAAGGACCGCAAGTTCCTGACCGCCGGCGGCGTGTTCGACGACGACCAGATCGACAGCTTCATCGAGCTCAAGATGGCAGAGGTCATGCGCTTTGACATGACGCCACATCCGGTCGAGTACGATATGTACTATTCGGCTTGATCATCAAGAAACGAAGCCCCGGCTTGGCCGGGGCTTCGCCTACCGCTGTCATGGCTGCCAAGGGCGGATATGACACTCATGTGACGAGATCCCGCACAAATCTTGATTTGAGTGGGGCCAATCACCAAATCAGGTGATGAAAGGAAGTCGTACCATGAAAGAAAGAGTAGCAAAGTTCAGTATCGGCGAAGTGGTTCGGCACAAGGTGTTTCCATTCCGTGGCGTCATCTTTGACGTCGATCCGGAATTCGCGAACACGGAAGAATGGTGGAACTCGATTCCCGCCGAAGTGCGCCCCAGCAAGGATCAGCCCTTCTATCATCTGCTGGCCGAGAATGATGAAAACGAATACGTTGCCTACGTGTCCGAACAGAACCTGGTCAACGACGAGAGCGGTGTTCCGCTCCGCAACGAGCAGGTCTACCAGATCTTCGATATGGCACCGACGGGGCAGTTCAAACCCAAGATGAGCTTCGCCCACTAACGTCCACTGCCGTCATTCAAAAACCCCGCTTCCGGCGGGGTTTTTCTTTGCCTGGATCACGCAACAAAAAACCCGGCGCAGGGCCGGGCTCTTCGAGAATTCCGATGGCTCGGAATTACTGGGCCTTGGCAGCCTTCTGGGCTTCTTCGAGCTTCTTGCGTGCTTCGTCAGCCTTCTTCTGCATACTGTCCTGCAGGCTCTTCTGGCTTTCGGCGAGCTTGGAAGCAGAAACCGGTTCGCCATCAAATGCGCCGGTGAAGCCTTCGAGCGAGATCTTGATCGGGTTCGGCGCGCGACGGAAGTTGATCGAGGTCAGAACCAGATCAGTGCCCTTTTTCAGGCTGGCGACCATGGCGTCGGTCAGCGGGATCTGGGCGACGCAACGGTCGGGCATGCACATCAGGTAGTCGATCTTCTGGGCCTTGCCGCCGTCAATCTGCAGCGCCACGCCTGGCGGGATCAGACGGGCCGGCGGCACCGAGACCTGAAGGCTCTTGTTGTTGATCTTGCCCGAGACACTGATGAGGCCAACGCCGGTGACGAGCTGGCCACCGCCTGCGAGAACGACGTTCTGGACGACGCACACGTCATTGTCTTCCTGCTTGCTGCAGGTCTTGTACCAGCCGAGACGTGGGGCGCCGGCAGCCGTGGCGGGAGCGTCGGCGGAGGCCGCCGCATCCTGCGCGAAGGACGACACGGGAGCTGCTGCAGCACCGAGCATCACTGCCAGAACGGACAGGGCCGCCCGCGTTTTGTTTTCAGCCTTGAACATCATAACGAATTCCGTCTCCTGAAATCCCTTAGGGACGACAACGTGCCATCCTCACCAACAGGGTTGTTCGCATTCCACCTCTTAAAACAATGAGGCAAATGCATGACCCCCCGACTTCGGGTTCCCCTGTTACATCGCGTCGCGTGAGATATCCAGTGTTTCTTTGACCTTTTCGGGGTCATCCGAAAGAATTCGGCGCGGATGGTGAACTGCGGTGGCTGCGTGATAGTCTTGCGCCGAATCGTGCCGTTCCCGGAAAGGACCTCAACGATGCTCCGGATCGTTCTCCCCGTCATTTTCACCTTGGTTGGCAGTGCAGCTCTCGCAGAGCCCGTGCATGGCATCGCGATGCATGGTGAGCCGGCCCTACCCGCCGATTTCAAGCACCTTCCCTATGTCAATCCCGATGTGAAAAAGGGCGGGAAGATCAGTTATGGCGTCGTCGGCACCTTCGATAGCCTCAATCCCTTCATCCTGAAAAGCATGCGCACGACGGCGCGCGGCATGTGGGACCCGGAATACGGAAACCTTGTCTTCGAGACACTGATGCTGCGCTCGCGCGACGAACCTTTCACGCTCTACGGGCTGCTGGCGGAATCCGTTGAATGGGACGAAGACCGGACCTTTATCGAGTTCAATCTCAACCCCGCTGCCAAATGGTCTGACGGTCAGCCGGTGACACCCGATGACGTGATTTTCACGCTCAATCTGCTCAAGGAGAAGGGCCGCGTTCCCTTCAGCACCCGGTTGAATGCCGTTGAGAAGATGGAGAAGGTCGGAGACCACGGCGTTCGCTTCACCTTCAACGACAAGGCCGATCGCGAATTCCCGCTGATTCTCGCCGGATCGACGCCGATCTTGCCGAAACATGCCATCGATCCGGAAACATTCGATCGTTCGTCGCTCACGCCTCCGGTGGGATCCGGCCCCTACAAGATCAAGTCCTTGAAGCCCGGCGAAAGCATCACGTTCGAGCGAGATCCCAACTACTGGGGCAAGGACATTCCGGCCAAGGTCGGCCTCGACAACTACGATCAGATATCGGTCCAGTATTTCCTGCAGGACACGACACTCTTCGAGGCCTTCAAGAAGGGTGACATTGACATCTACCCGGACGGCAGTCCCGTCCATTGGACAAGCGCCTACAACTTTCCTGCTGTCACATCAGGCAACGTCGTGAAGGACACGTTCGAACCGAAGCTGCCGAGCGGCATGTTTGGTTTCGTCTTTAATACTCGGCGACCGGTCTTCGCCAATGTGAAGCTTCGCGAGGGACTGTCGCTGATCTTCGATTTCGAATGGGCGAATAAGAACCTCTTCTCGAATGCCTATATCCGCACCCAGAGTTTCTGGCAGAACTCCGATCTGTCGAGCTTCGGGGTGCCGGCTGACGAACGCGAACTGAAGCTTCTAGGGTCGATCAAGGATCGAATCGATCCGGCGATTCTGGACGGAACCTACAAGCTTCCGGTGACGGACGGATCGGGCCGCGATCGCAATGTCCTGAAACAGGCGGCCGCGCTCCTCAAGGAAGCAGGTTATACGATCAAGAATGGCAAGATGAGCGACGCCAGCGGCCGGCCGCTTACTTTCGAGATCATGACTCAGAACACCGATCAGGAAAAACTTGCCGTTTCCTATCAGCGTTCACTGCAACTCCTTGGCATTGGCGCGACGATCCGCACGGTCGACGATTCACAATATCAGAGCCGTACGAACAGCTTCGACTACGACGTCATCGTGAAGTCCTACACGTCATCTCTGTCTCCCGGCATCGAACAGTTGGGACGATGGTCTTCCGGCGCCAAGGAGCGCGAAGGCACTGACAACTTCGCCGGCGTTGCCGATCCCGACGTCGATACGCTGATCCAGCACATCCTTACGGCACGCTCGGCCGAAGACTTTACGGCAGCGGTGCGTTCTCATGATCGCATGCTGTTGTCGGGGCACTATGTCCTGCCGCTTTACCACGTTGATCAGCAATGGGTTGCCCGTAGCAAGCGCATCGGTCATCCAGACACCGTCCCGCTCTACGGCTATCAGTTGCCGGCGTGGTGGGATCAGAGCGTGCAATAGGAAGTTCCTTTTTCCTGCCTGGTTGAAGTCGCCCGCCGCAGGGCCTAGATGGCGGGAAGGTTTCGATTTCAGGAAGAAAAAAGGAAAAGCCCATGGAACGCATTACCATCGACGTTGTCTCTGACGTCGTCTGCCCGTGGTGCTATCTCGGCAAGGCGCGGCTTGAGCTTGCGATCGCTGAAGTTCAGGACGAGGTCGGTGTGGACATCAACTGGCGCCCGTACCGCCTCAACCCCGATTACCCGCCTGATGGCGTCGACCAGAAGAAGGCGCTGGAGCAGAAGCTCGGCGGTCCCGAGCGCGTCGCTCAGGGGCACAAGATGCTGAGTGAGCTTGGTCGTGAGGTCGGCATCAACTTCAACTTCGACGCGATCAAGATCGGTCCGAATACGCTGGATGCCCATCGCCTGATCCACTGGGCGATGGTCGAGGATCGCGAGAAGCAGGACCTTGTCGTCAATGCCCTGTTCAAGGCGAATTTCGAGGAAGGCCGCAATGTCGGTGACCATGCCGTTCTGCTCGATATCGCGGAGAAGGCTGGCATGAACCGTGCCGTCGTCTCCTCCCTGCTGGCGTCCGACGCCGACAAGGACCTCGTAATCGCTGAGATCGAGGCCGCGCAGAAGATGGGAGTGAACGGTGTCCCCTTCTTCATCTTCGATCAGCAGTACGCCGTCAGCGGCGCGCAGACGCCTGATGTGTTGGCGGGCGCGCTTCGAGACATCGCCAAGGCGAAGGCGGAAGCGCGCGCCGGCATGAATTGAGCGTCGTTACACCTTCGCCATTTCCGCAAGTTGCGTCATGATAACGGCTGCGCCCTGCAGCCGCTTTTCCGGCGTTGGCAGGTCGCGTGTGAGGAACACGCTCTGGTCCGGCCGGATCTTCGCCATGGTCCCCTGTTTGGCGATATAGCCAACCAAGTTAGCGGGGTTCGGAAACTCCTTGTTGCGGAACTGGATGACGATGCCTTTCGGGCCTGCATCAAGCTTCTCCACGTTGGCGACGCGGCAAAGCGATTTCACGTACACGATCTTCAGGAGGTGCTGGACCTCGATCGGCATCGGGCCGAAGCGATCGATCATTTCGGCGCCGAAGGCATCGATTTCCTTCAATTCCGTGATCTCGCCGAGGCGGCGATAGAGTGCCATACGCAGGTGCAAATCAGGCACATAACCATCTGGAATCATAACTGACGTGCCGACCGAGATCTGCGGCGACCAGCCGGTATCCTGGATCTCATCGACGCCCTTCACCTCGGCAACCGCCTCTTCGAGCATCTGCTGGTAAAGTTCGAAACCGACTTCCTTGATATGGCCGGACTGCTCTTCGCCGAGCAGGTTTCCTGCGCCGCGGATGTCGAGGTCGTGGCTGGCAAGCTGGAATCCGGCGCCGAGCGTGTCGAGCGATTGCAACACCTTGAGACGGCGCTCGGCCGTCGCCGTCAGGACCTTGTTGACGGGCAACGTGAACAGCGCAAAGGCTCGCACCTTCGAACGTCCGACGCGGCCACGCAGCTGATAGAGCTGCGCCAGACCGAACATGTCGGCGCGGTGCACGATCAGCGTATTGGCCGTCGGCACGTCCAGCCCCGATTCCACGATGGTCGTCGACAGCAGTACGTCATAACGGCCCTCGTAGAAGGCATTCATAATGTCCTCAAGCTCGCCGGCCGGCATCTGGCCGTGCGCGACCGCGACCTTCAGTTCTGGTACGTCCGACCGCAGGAAGGCATGCACGTCTTCGAGATCGGCAAGCCGCGGGCAGACATAGAAACTCTGGCCGCCACGATAATGCTCGCGCATCAGTGTTTCGCGGATGACGAGCGAATCGAATGGCGAAATGAAGGTGCGAACCGCCATGCGGTCGACCGGCGGCGTCGTGATCAACGACAACTCGCGCACCCCTGTCATCGCCAGCTGCAGCGTGCGCGGGATCGGCGTCGCCGAGAGTGTCAGGACGTGGACGTCGCTTTTCAGCTCCTTCAGGCGCTCCTTGTGCTTGACGCCGAAATGCTGCTCTTCGTCGATGATCAGCAGTCCGAGATTGGCAAACTTGATCCCGGCGCCAAGAAGCGCATGGGTGCCGACGACAATATCCGTCTTGCCGTCTGCCACTTCCTTCTTCGTCAATGCTAGGTCCTTCGAGCCGACGAGGCGTGAGGCCTGCTGGATGCGCACAGGCAAGCCGCGGAAGCGTTCGGAGAAGGTCTTGAAGTGTTGGCGCGCCAGCAAGGTGGTCGGCACGACGACAGCAACCTGAATGCCGTTCATCGCCGCAACGAAAGCAGCACGAAGCGCCACTTCCGTCTTGCCGAAGCCGACATCGCCGCAAACGAGGCGATCCATCGGCCTGCCCGCTCCAAGGTCGGAGCGCACAGCCTCGATGGCATTATCCTGATCCTCTGTCTCGTCGTAAGGGAAGCGGGCGGCGAACTCGTCGTAAAGCCCTTCCGGCGTCGTCAGCACAGGCGCATGACGCGTCAGGCGTTCGGCGGCGATGCGGATCAGTGCATCCGCCATATCGAGCAGCCGCTTCTTGAGTTTGGCCTTGCGCATCTGCCATGCGCCGCCGCCGAGCTTGTCGAGCTGCGTTTCCGTCCCCTCGCCGCCATAGCGCGACAGGAGATCGATGTTCTCGACCGGCAGGAAGAGCTTCGCCTCGTCTGCGTATTGCAGTTCAAGGCAGGCATGCGGTGCACCGGCCGCTTCGATGGTTCGCAGGCCTACAAATCGGCCGATACCATGCTGTGCGTGGACGACGACCGAACCCTCGTCGAGCCCGGCAACCTCGGAGATGAAATCGGCAGCGCGCTTGCGCCGCTTCGAACGCCGCACCATACGGTCGCCGAGAATGTCCTGTTCGCCGATAACGACGAGATTGCCGACTTCAAATCCCGATTCGAGACTGAGCACGCCGGCCGCCGCCTCGCCCTTGGCAAGGCCGTCGATCTCCTTCAGCGCACCGACCGGCTTCACGCGCTCGAGCCCGTGTTCGTTCAGCACCTGCAACAGACGCTCCAGTGAGCCTTCCGTCCAGGCAGTAATCAGCACCTTCGCGCCAGAGGAGCGCTTGTCGGCAATGTGCTTTACGACAGCGTCGAACACATTGATGCGCTCGGCATTGCCGCCACCCTCGGCATTCGAGCGCGCCCAGCGCTCGCCTTGGCGAGCGTCTAGATTGATCACGCGCCGCGCCTCTCCCTCGTGTTCGTTGAAGGGGGAAATGCGCATCGCATTGAAAGCATCGAGCGTGTTGGCGAAAGTCTTTCCGTCCAAATAGAGCTGGCCGGGCGTCACCGGCTTGTAGGGCGTTCCCTGCGCCATCTGCCCCTTGGCGGGCTGCCCGGAATTTAGGCGTGCGTCATAGTAGTCGAAGACGAGTTTGGAGCGTTCCTCAGCGGCCTGGCGCACAGTATGATCGGTGACCATCCGGAAGCCTCTGAGATAGTCGAACACCGTCTCTAGCTTCTCGTAGAAGAGCGGCAGCCAATGCTCCATGCCAGGATAGCGCCGCCCCTCCGATATGGCGAGATAGAGTGCATCGTCGCGAGTCGCCGCGCCAAACGAGGAGAGGTAATTCTTCCGGAAGCGGCTGATCGTATCGGGCGTCAGCGTCACTTCGCTCATCGGGTTCAGGTCGAGAGAGCGGACCTGCCCTGTTGTGCGCTGGCTTGCCGGATCGAAGCTGCGGATGCTTTCCAGCGTGTCGCCGAAGAAATCGAGGCGAACGGGTTCCTCGGAACCCGGCACGAAGACGTCGAGAATGCCGCCGCGCACAGCATATTCGCCGACCTCGCGAACCGTTGCGACGCGGTCGAAGCCGTTGCGTTCCAGGCGCCCGGCAATATCGTCCATCCGCACGGTGTTCCCGGGACGGGCCGAGAAGGCAAGGCTTTCGATAATCTCTTGAGGAGCGACTTTCTGCAGCATCGCATTGACGGTCACCAGCACGATCGCCGCGTGTGGTTTCTTGTGATGCGCGATCAGACCGCCCAGCGCCGCGAGACGGCGCGCCGACGTGTCGGCGCTCGGCGAAACGCGGTCGTAAGGGAGACAGTCCCAGGCCGGCAAGGTGAGGACCGGGATCTCGGGCGCAACGAAGCCGAGCATCTGCTCGAGGTCCACCATCCTCTGGCCATCGGAAAGCACATAGGCGACTGGCTCTCCTGCCCTTGCCAGATCGGCCAGCAACAGAGCCTCCATACCTGTCGGCACGTTGCCGATTGTCAGCGGCTCGGCGACGGCTGACAGCTTCCTTGCGTCAAAACCTGAGGTCATTAGGCATTCCTGGGCAGGGCGTCGGCTGGATATTCGAAATCGGGCTTATAAGCGGTAAGGCGTGCAAACATTGGCGTCTGGAAACGCTCGGGTACCGGCCATGTTCCCATGATCCAGCGTACAAGATCGTTGTCCTCTTCGGCCATGATGGTTTCGAACTCGTCGAGTTCGGCCTCCGACAGGGTGGCGATCTCCTTTTCGGCGAACTGCCCGAAGACCAGATCCATTTCGCGGATACCGCGATGCCAGCAGCGAAAGAGGATTCGGCGGCGGCGCGGATCAAGATCGGCGCTCGAGAGTGACACACCCGTCATGGCTTTACCTTCCTGTTGATGCGCCTCTATAGACCCTCGAAAGCGGCTTGTCAGCCTTGCCAAGGCCGCATTGTTCATCGCATTTTGCCGCCATGCGCCCAGCCATTCTCGATCCGCTGTTTTCGCCAGTTTCCGCTCTGCCCGGTGTCGGTCCAAAGATCGCCGAGCTGCTGGTGAAGCTGCTGGGGCGCGAAGCGCCTGACGATACGCGCGTCGTTGATCTGCTGTTTCATGCGCCGCATTCTTTGATCGATCGTCGAAACCAGCCGGGTATCGCCCGCGCGCCGCAAGGCGCCATCGTGACTGTCACAGCACGCGTCGATCGCCATCAGGCGCCGCCGCGGGGCAAAAGCAACGTTCCCTATCGGGTCATGCTGCACGACGAGACCGGTGAACTGACGCTTGTCTTCTTTCGCGGCCAGGCGGCATGGCTGGAAAAGCAGCTGCCATTGGACGAGGAGGTAACCGTCAGCGGCAAGATTGACTGGTTCAATGGCCGCGCCTCAATGGTTCACCCTGATTACATCGTGAAGGCCAGCGAAGCCGAGAACCTGCCCCTCGTCGAGCCGATCTACCCGCTCACAGCAGGCCTTTCGCCGAAGACACTGCGCAAGATCATCGAAGCGGCACTGCCGCGCACGCCGGAACTGCCGGAATGGATCGACCTGGCCCTCGCGCAGAAACAGGGCCTACCCTCGGTGGCAGACGCTTTCCACGGGTTGCACGAGCCACATGATCCCTCGGATATTGATGCGCAAGCCCCTGCTCGCCGCCGCCTTGCCTACGACGAATTCCTGGCCGGCCAGCTATCCCTAAGCCTGGTGCGCCAGCGACTGCGCAAGGTTGCCGGCCAGCCTGTTCATCCGACCGGAAAGATCAGCGCCCAGATCCTGCAGGCTCTGCCGTTCTCGCCGACCAACAGCCAGAGTACCGCGATTGCCGATATCCTGAAGGACATGGCCGGCGAAGACCGCATGCTGCGTCTGCTGCAAGGTGACGTCGGCTCCGGCAAAACGCTGGTCGCGCTGATGGCAATGGCGGCGATCATCGAAAGCGGCGGCCAGGCCGTTCTCATGGCCCCAACGGAAATTCTAGCCCGTCAACACCACGCGACGATCTCCAAATTTGCCGCTTCCGCGGGCCTCGGAATCGAGGTTCTTACCGGCCGCACCAAGGGTCGTGAACGCGAAGACATCCTCGAAAGGATCGCATCCGGAGAGGCGCAGATCATCATCGGTACCCATGCCCTCTTCCAGGATAGCGTCAACTACCGCAACCTCATGCTGGCCGTTGTCGACGAGCAGCATCGCTTCGGAGTCCACCAGCGCCTCCGGCTGACGGCGAAAGGCATCACGCCCCACATGCTCGTCATGACGGCCACTCCCATCCCGCGAACGCTCGTGCTTGCCGCCTTCGGCGACATGGACGTCTCCAAGCTGACGGAGAAGCCCGCCGGCAGGAAACCGATACAGACGATTACTATCCCAGCTGAACGTACCGGCGAGATCGTCGGGCGTCTCAAGAGCGCGCTGGCGGAAGGCAAGAAGGCCTACTGGATCTGCCCGCTCGTCGAGGAGAGTGAGGAGAGCGATCTAATGTCTGTCGAGGAGCGCCATGCAACGCTCGTCTCGTCTCTCGGTCCCGGCATCGGCCTGATCCACGGCCGTATGAGCGGCCCGGAAAAGGACGCCGTGATGATGGCGTTCAAGAACGGCGAAATCCGCCTTTTGGTCGCAACAACAGTTGTGGAAGTCGGCGTCGATGTTCCTGATGCAACGATCATGGTGATCGAGCATGCGGAGCGCTTCGGCTTGGCGCAGCTGCATCAGCTTCGCGGACGCGTGGGGCGCGGTGACGAGGCTTCGACCTGTATTCTGCTCTACAAGGGGCCTCTTGGCGAAACAGCTCATGCCCGTCTCTCGATCATGCGTGAAACCGAAGACGGCTTCCGTATCGCGGAGGAAGACCTGAAGCTGCGCGGCGAAGGCGAGTTGCTCGGCACGCGCCAGTCGGGAACCCCAGGCTTTCGCATCGCGAGCCTTGAGGCACATGCCGATCTGCTGGAAATCGCCCGCCGCGATGCGGCCTATCTGATCGAGCGCGATCCGGAACTTACCAGCGAGCGCGGCAAGGCCGTACGTACCCTGCTCTACCTATTCCGTCGTGATGAGGCGATCCGCTTCCTGCACGCAGGGTGAAGCCGAGCCCGGCCTCACAGCGTCCGGAACATTACGAAAGCGTCAACGTAGCCTTTTGTCGGGTGCTCGAAGGCGCCGGGCAAGCGCCCGACCGTCTCAAAGCCCAACGATTGCCAGAGGCGAACTGCGCGTTCGTTGGCGCTGACAACGAAATTGAACTGCATCGCCCGGAAACCACGCTCGCGGGCTCGGACGAGCGAGTGCTCGTGCATCTGTCGCGCCACGCCCGTGCCGGTCGCCGCCGCCGCGGTCATGTAGCCGCAATTGCAAACATGCGCACCACCACCCGCCTGGTTGGCGCGGAGATAATAGGTGCCGAGAATCTCGCCACTCTCGTCTTCGGCGACGAAGGTCTCTTTGTCCGGCCCCAGCCAGTAAGCGAGGGCATCGGTCTCGCTCATGTCGCGATCGAGCGTATAGGTCTCCCCGGCTCGGATCGTCGGCTCGATCATGGTCCAGATAGAGGAACGGTCTTCGGCGGTGGCGGGTCTGATCAGCATTGCGTATGTCATCCTTCAACCCATCGCACGGCAACACGGCGGAACAAACAGACCTAATGCCGCTGCGGGGCGAGCCGGTATGGAAGTTACATCTCGATGGGCGCCGGCAGCGGCTTGCGTGTCCGCTCCTGTTTTGTCATCCGCCCGGCAAGCTCTTCTGGCGTGACCAGGCCGCCGGAGATCAGGAGCTTTGCAGCGTCCTCCGGTGACATATCGAGCGGAACGATCTTTTCGCGCGGCGTGAAGATCAAGAAACCTGCCGTCGGCACCGGTGTCGGCGGCAGGAATACGCAAACCATGTCCTCGCCCATCGCCTTGAACTTCGTTGCAATCTCGCCTTTTGCATCCGTCGAGATGAAGACGAGCGCCCAGAGGCCGGGGCTGGGATATTCGATGAGGCCGACCTTCTTGAAGGAGTTTGTCTTGTCCTTCAGCACCGTCTCGAAAATCTGCTTCACGCTCTGATAGATGCTGCGCACCAGCGGCACGCGCCGCACCAGCGATTCGCTGAACTGCACGATACTCTGGCCGATGAGGTTCTTACCGAGGAAGCCGATAAGGGTGATCGCGACAAGCGCGATCAACAGGCCCGAGCCTGGCACTGCAAAATTGAGGTAATTATCCGGGTCATAGCGAGCCGGGAGGTAGGGCTTGACCCAGCTATCCGCCCACCGCACGACCGACCATGTCAGCCACAGGGTAATAGCGACCGGCGCACAAATAATCAGCCCCGCCAGAAAGTCGTTCCTGAGACGAGTGGCTATCGGCAGTCGGGGCAGTTTTTCCTTCATCGCGTGCTGATAACTCCGTTGAGCAGGCCGGCTATCGGAAATCAGCTCCCCCATGCTTTCCTTGCTGAAAGCTGCCAGAAATTACCAAGGCGCACAAGTCTTCTGGGGGCGAACAAGCGGTCACTCCACCGTGACCGACTTGGCCAGATTGCGCGGCTGGTCGACGTCCGTGCCCATGAAAACGGCCGTGTGATAGGCTAGCAGTTGGATCGGCAGTGAGAAGACCATCGGCGCGATGATCTCGTTGACATCAGGCAGCACGATCGTCGCCATCGTCGGCAGCTTCGATGCAGCCGCACCCGCCTCGTCGGTAATGAAGATGATGCGCCCGCCACGCGCGGCAACTTCCTGCATGTTCGACACGGTCTTGTCGAAGAAGCGGTCAAACGGCGCGATCACGATAACAGGCATGTTTTCGTCGATGAGCGCAATCGGCCCATGCTTGAGTTCACCTGCGGCGTAACCCTCGGCATGGATATAGGAGATTTCCTTGAGCTTCAGCGCCCCTTCCATGGCAAGCGGGAAGCTCGTGCCACGGCCGAGATAGAGGACGTCGCGGCATTTCGAAAGCTCGCGCGACAAGCTCTCCATCTGCGGTTGGATGAGGTTCAGCACGCGGCTCATGATACGCGGCATTTCAGCGAGATGGCGGACCAGTTCCCTTTCTTGCTCCGCGCTGATGCTTCCCCTTGCCTTGCCGGCGCCGAGCGCCAGCGATGCCAGGACGGCCAACTGGCAGGTGAAGGCCTTGGTGGAGGCAACGCCGATTTCCGGACCTGCCATGATCGGGAAAACGGCATCCGACTCGCGGGCGATGGTCGATTCCTTCACGTTGACCACCGCACCGATCTTCAGCCCGTTCTCCTTGCAGTAACGGAGCGATGCCAGCGTGTCGGCCGTCTCGCCTGACTGCGAGATGAAGAGCGCGGCCTGCGAGGGCGACAGCGGCATCTCGCGATAACGAAATTCGGACGCGACGTCGATCTCGACCGGTAAACGCGCGTAGCGCTCGAACCAGTATTTGCCGACGAGACCTGCGAGATAGGCGGTTCCGCATGCCGAGATCGCCAGGCTGGTGGTGGCCTTGAAATCGATCGCCTTGATGCTGTCGCTTATCGTGTTGCTGGCGAAGTCGACGTACTGGCTGAGGGCATGCGAGATGACCTCAGGCTGCTCGTAGATTTCCTTCTCCATGAAGTGGCGGTGATTGCCCTTGTCGACCACATAGGCAGTCGTCTGTGATATCTGCCGCGGGCGCTTCACCTCGTTGCCGGAGAAGTCGAGGATTGTCGCGCCGTCTCGTGTAAGTACGGCCCAATCGCCATCGACCAAGTAGGTGACCTCATTGGTGAAGGGCGAAAGCGCGATCGCATCCGAGCCGAGGAACATTTCGCCCGAGCCGTAGCCCACGGCAAGCGGCGGGCCGGATCGTGCAGCCATGATCGTGCCGGGGTCGTTCTGGAGCATGATCGCAAGCGCATAGGCGCCGGTTACCCGATTCAGCATCTTGAGCATCGCCGCGCGAGGCTCAAGGCCGTCACGGAGATACTTCGCCATGAGGTGGGCGACGACTTCGGTGTCTGTCTGAGTCTCAAAGACGGCACCTTCGGCGGTCAACTCGTCACGCAACTCGGAGAAGTTCTCGATGATGCCGTTATGGACGACGGCCACGCCCTCGACGAAATGGGGGTGTGCGTTGATCTCGTTGGGAACGCCATGCGTAGCCCAGCGGGTGTGTGCGATACCGATCGTTCCCGGCAGTGGGTCGCTATCGAGGCGCTTTTCGAGATTGAAGAGCTTCCCCTCGGCACGACGACGCGCCATCTCGCCGTTATGTATGGTGGCAACACCAGCTGAGTCGTAGCCGCGGTACTCGAGCCGCTTCAGCGCATCAACGAGACGTCCCGCAACCGGGCTGCTTCCAACGATTCCAACAATACCGCACATAAAAGTCCCCAAAGCCTTCCATATTAGAGGCCACTCGTAACGATTCTGTCTGTTTTCTCAATGGCCTCGGCGGTCACTTTCGGTTTCCGCGCGTTACGCGGAAGCCTATGCATTGGCCTTCTTTGCAGCCTTGATCGCCAGCGCGCGCGCGCGAAGCACGGAGGCCCTACCCGGCTTCAGCTCTTGGCGCGCCCGGCCCAGGGCGAGCGCATCGGCGGGAACATCGGCGGTGATGACGCTACCGGCGGCCACGTAAGCGTTGTCGCCGATGCTGACCGGCGCCACGAGCGAGGAGCTTGATCCGATGAAGGTGTTCGCCCCAATCAGCGTTTCGTGCTTGTTGACGCCGTCGTAGTTGCAGGTGATCGTACCGGCACCGATATTCGCCCCGGCTCCGACCTTGGCGTCGCCTATATAGGTGAGATGATTGACCTTGGCGCCCTCGCCGATCGTCCCGTTCTTGACTTCGCAGAAGTTGCCGACCTTCGAGCCCTTGGCAAGATCGGCTCCCGGACGCAAGCGGGCGAATGGGCCAACGATTGCGCCGGCGCTGACATGTGCGCCTTCAATATGTGAGAAAGCATGAATAATCGCGCCGCTGTCGATCGTCGCACCCGGACCGAACACTACGTTCGGCTCGATCAGCGCGTCCTGCGCGATCGCAGTATCATAGGAAAGGAACACGGTCTCCGGTGCAATCATCGTCACGCCTGAAATCATCATCTCGTCGCGTCGGCGCTCCTGCCAGAGCCGCTCGATCATGGCGAGCTCCGCGCGATTGTTGCAGCCGGTCATTTCGATTTCAGGTGCGTCGACAGCCGTGACGCGGCCGCCGACGGAACGGGCAATTTCCACGAGGTCAGTCAGGTAGTATTCACCTTTGGCATTGGCATTGCCGATGCGGGATAGGAGATCGAGCGCCTTGCGGCCGTTGATCGCCATCAGGCCGCTGTTGCACCAGTTCACCGCACGCTCGGCATCCGTGGCCTCCCGTTCCTCGCGGATGGCGATTAGTTCGCCGTCCTTCACGAGCAAGCGGCCGTAACCCGTCGGCTTGTCGGTGTGGAAACCGATGACAACGACATCACTGCCGTCGGCAAGGCCCTGCCGTGCAGCCTTGAGTGGCCCTTCGGTCTGCAACGGAACATCGCCGTAGGTCACGATGATGTCGTCATATCCGCGGGCAATGGCGTCGCGTGCTGCCAGGACCGCGTGACCGGTGCCGAGTCGCTCCTTCTGCAGATAGGTTTCGATTTTGACGCTTCCGACTTGGGCGGCCTTCGCCACGTCGTCGGCATCGCGCCCAACGACGAGCGCTACAGATGAAGTATCGCTTTTTGCCACGGCATCCACGACATGAGCGATCATTGGGCGGTTCGCGACGGCGTGCAGCACTTTCGATTTCGACGACTTCATTCGCGTGCTGTCACCCGCAGCGAGAATGATAGCGAGACAAGTGCGTTCCATAATGCGCTCCGAGAATCCATTGTATGCAGCTTTCGCTGCCTCATAGCAGCAAGACAAGTGCGGAACAAAGATCAAAAATGGATCAGGCGGATGCCTTGGTCATCGCCGCATAGGCATCGCGGACGTGATCGCGGCCGTCGACGATCACGAGTTCCATGGCCTTACGGGCGCCATCGACATCGCCGGCGACGATCGCCTCGACAATGCGCATGTGGGTGTCCGCGATGCCCGAGAAACCGTTCTGCGAGGGGGGGGTACTGATACGGAACATGCCGACCAGCGCGGCTTCTATCAGGCTTCCCAGCGTTCGCATGAACGGGTTGTGAGAGGCGTCGGCAACGGCGAGGTGGAAATGGAGGTCGGCGAGAGCTAGGCTGTCGCTGGTGTGCCCCGGCGCGGCCATCTCCGTTGCAAGTTCACGCAGATGTTCAATGTCTTCCTTGCTCGCCCGCTCTGCGACGAGGCCAGCAGCAAACGGCTCGAAAGCTAGCCGGATGTCGTAAAGTTGCAGCAGGAATTCTTCCGTCACGCCACTATCGAAATGCCAGGCTATAATCTCGCTATCGAACATGTTCCAGAGGTTTTTCTCTGTGACGCGCGTCCCGACACGGGCCTTGGCGACGATCATGCCTTTTGCAGCGAGCGTCTTCATCGTTTCCCGAAGGACGGTGCGTGAGACCTTGAAGCGCTGCGCAAGTTCGGCGTCTCCCGGCAGAATGCTTCCCACAGGATAGGTTCCGGCAACAATTGCCCTGCCGAGCTCATCCACGACCTGTGCGTGGCTCGTTCGCGATTTGCGCGCTGTCTTTCCGGTCTCAAGCAATCTGTTACGCAACGAATACCTCCCCGTTCAGGCATACCTCTTATTCATACTGGAAAGGAAGAGAATAACCTTCTGCATTAGAATGAATGCAAAAAGCAAAAGGCCAATCAAGATCTTCGTCCACCAGCTCGACAGCGTCCCGTCGAAGGTGATGTAGGTCTGAATGAGGCCCTGTATCAGGATACCGATGAAGGTACCTGCCACGAATCCCGCCCCCCCGGTCAACAGCGTCCCCCCGATGACGACTGCCGCGATCGCATCCAGTTCGACGCCGACTGCTGCCAGAGAATAACCGGCCGACGTATAGAGCGAAAAAACGATTCCGGATAGGCCGGCGAGAAAGCCGGATAATGCATAGATCTGGATCGTGGTACGGCCCACCGGAACGCCCATGAGTTGCGCCGTTTGCGACCCGCCGCCGAGCGCGTAGACATTCGTGCCGAAGCGCGTGCGATGCGCCAGGAATATCCCCACCGCAAAGACGACAAGCATGATGCCGCCGATCAGCGTCAGCCGCCCGCCACCCGGCATCTTGTAATAGAGGCCTGTCAGCGTGGTGTAGTAGTCATGATTGATAGGGATGCTGTCGATCGACAACACGAACGCCATACCGCGTGCCAGGAACATGCCCGCAAGCGTCACGATGAAAGCCGGCATTTCGAGATAGTGAATGATCGCGCCCATTGCTGCGCCGAAGGCGGTCGTGATGATCAGCACTAGCACAAACGCAACGAGCGGGTGGATTGTAGTGTTCTGCAGGATGACCGCGAGGAAGACGCCGGTGAACGCGATGATCGAGCCGATCGATAGATCAATCCCGCCCGAAATGATCACAAACGTCATGCCGACCGCGGCGATGCCGAGAAAGGCATTGTCGGTCAATAGGTTGCCAATCACGCGGGTGGACAGGATGTTCGGATACTGCAGGGTGCAGATCGCGTAGGAGAGAACGAAGATGACGACCGTTGCCAGCAGCGGCAGATATTTCGAGTTCATTGAATCTGCCCTTCCCTGACGCTGCTCGATCGCCGGCTGAGAATTACCGCCGCCGATTGAACCGCCGGCGACTGAATGACAAGGATCACGATGACAATCACCGCCTTGATGATAAGGTTGAATTCCGGCGGAAATCCTGAGAGCAGAATGCCGGTGTTCACAGCCTGAATAATCATAGCTCCGATCAACGATCCCAGGATGCTGAAGCGTCCGCCCAGCAGCGAGTTGCCACCGACGACGACCGCCAAGATCGCATCGAGCTCCAGCCAGAGACCGGCATTGTTCGCATCCGCGCCCTTGATATCGGCCGCGACGATGATCCCGGCAATGGAAGCGCAAAGGCTGCTCAACATATAAACGGCCATCAGCAGTACCGGCGTCCGTACGCCAGAAAGCATGCTGGCACGTCGATTGATGCCGGTCGCTTCGATCAGCATGCCAAGCGCCGTGCGCCTCACAAGCAGGATCACCAGCGCGGCCATGACCAGCCATATGATCACTGGCATGGGCAGGAATGCGAAGGAGCCGCTGCCGAGCGCGATCAACCCTTCATCATTGAACGTCATGATGACCCCCTCCGTGATGAGCTGCGCGATCCCGCGTCCGGCCACCATCAGCACGAGCGTCGCGATGATCGGCTGGATATTCAGCACGGCCACCAGCAGTCCGTTCCATACGCCGCAAAGGAGCCCGACCCCGACCGTTACCAACAGCGTCATCGCAAGCGAATGACCGGACACGATGGATGAGGCTGCAACCGCCCCGCAGATCGCGATCACAGCGCCGACCGACAGGTCGATCCCTTTGGTCGCAATTACCAGCGTCATGCCGATTGCCAGCAAGGCGACTGGCGCACCGCGGTTCAGCACATCTATCAGGCTGCCGTAAAACCGACCATTCTGAACAACAACATTAAAAAACTGCGGAAACATCATGAAATTCAATAGGAGAATGACTGCCAGAGCGATGAGTTGTGGCGCTAGGCGGATCAGCAGTGCATTGAGCGACGACTTCATGCGTCCTCCGTCTTCTTCTGGGCGGCGGCGATGGCATCGACGATGCTAGCGGTGCTGAGATTGTCACCCGTCAGTTCCGCGACGTGCTCGCGATCGCGAAGGACCAAAATACGTGAGCTATAGGCGATAAGCTCTTCTAATTCCGAAGAAATAACGATCAGCGACATACCCTTCGCGCAGAGATCTTCGATCAGGCGAATGATCTCGGCATGGGCACCGACGTCGATGCCGCGGGTTGGCTCATCCAGGATCAGGAAGTCCGGATTCGTAGCAAGCCAGCGCGCCAGGATTGCTTTCTGCTGATTGCCGCCGGACAGCAGACGGATCGGCTTCTCCCTGTCCGTCGTGCGGATGTCGAGAGCACTGATGTAGCGGTCGGCCAGAGCGTTTTGATCGGCACGAGAGATCGGGCGGGCCCAGCCCCTGCGTGCCTGCAGCGCCAGCGCAATGTTCTCGCGAATCGAGAGGTCGCCGATAATCCCGTCAGTCTTGCGATCTTCCGGACAGAAGCCGAAGCCATTGCGGATCGCGGCGCGCGGGTTCGACAGCGTCACCTTCTTGTCATCGACTTTTACCGTTCCGCTGTCAGCCTGCTCGATTCCAAAAAGCAACTCGGCAGTCTCCGTGCGGCCTGACCCGAGCAACCCCGCGACGCCCACCACTTCGCCGACACGGACGTCGAGATCGAACGGCTTCACCTTGCCGCGCTTGCCGTAGCCTTCAAACCTGTATCTGACCGGGCCAGCGTTAACAGTGTGTGCCCGCGCCGTGGCCTCGGCATTCGCTAATTCGTGCCCGAGCATCATGGAGATGAGGTTCTGGCGAGACAGCTCCGACGTTTCGCGGGTGCCGACCAGCCTGCCATTTCGGAGCACCGTGATGCGATCACTGACTTCGTATACCTGTTCCAGAAAATGAGTAATAAAGACAATGCCAAGGCCGCGTTCTTTCAAGTTACGCATGATGCGAAAGAGCATCGCGACTTCCTGGGTATCAAGACTTGCAGTCGGCTCGTCGAGGATAAGAACTTTGCCGGACAAATCCACGGCTCGCGCGATTGCTACCACCTGCTGCACGGCGACCGAAAACCGATCGAGTTGCGCGGTGACGTCAACGTCTATGCCGTACTGATCGAGCAGTGCCCGCGCCTGCCGGTTCATCGCACGTACATCGATCATGCCGAGCCGTTTCGGCTGGCGACCGAGATATAGGTTTTCGGCGACGCTGAGATTGGGCAGGAGATTGACCTCCTGGTACACAGTGCCGATGCCGAGCTTCTGGGCAGCAAGTGTATCGGACGGATTGATCTCAGTGCCGTCAAGCGCGAGCCGACCCTGGTCGCGGTGATAGGCGCCCGTGATGCATTTGATAAGCGTGGATTTTCCCGCGCCGTTTTCGCCCAGAAGCGCATGCACCTCGCCCTTGCGCAGCGCGAAATCGACCTTGTCGAGCGCAATGGCGCCCGGGAAGAATTTCGATATCCCGGAAGCGGTTAGAACAGTCTCGTAATCTTGAAACATGAAGGCGGCTTTTCCTGATATGAACCGACACTGCCGCGCTGTGGACGGATATGAAGTCCCAACTGGCATTCGGTAGGTCCGCACCGGCCCAAGATGGGCCGGTGCGGTTCTAGCCTCAAAAATCAGTAGCCGAGGTTCTTCTTCGACTCGTAGACCTTCATCGGATCGTCAGCGGGCGTGTAGAGCTTCGATTCCGTCTGGATCCACTTCGCCGGAGCCTTCTTGTCCTTCAGGTATGCGTCGAGCACGTCGAACGCGGGACCTGCCATGTTCGGCGTCAGTTCCACGGTCGCGTTCGCCTCGCCGGCGGCCATGGCCTTGAAGATATCGGGCACGGCATCGATCGAGACAACCAGGATATCCTTGCCCGGCTTCAGACCGGCTTCCTTGATCGCCTGGATGCCGCCCACGGCCATGTCGTCGTTGTGAGCATAAAGCGCACAGATATCCTTGCCACCGTTTTCTGCCTTCAGGAAGCTTTCCATGACTTCCTTGCCCTTGGTGCGGGTGAAGTCACCGGTTTGGCTGCGAACGATCTTGAAGTTTGCCTTGCCTGCAATGGCTTCCTCGAAGCCCTTCTTGCGGGCGATAGCCGGCGAAGAACCGGTCGTACCCTGAAGCTCGACAATGTTGCAAGGCTTGTCGCCGACAGTCTTTACCAGCCAGTCGCCAGCAACCTTGCCTTCGTGAACCTGATCCGAGGTAACGGCGGTCAGGTAGAGGTCTTCAGGCGCCTTGATCGTCCGGTCAAGCAGGATAACCGGGATCTCGGCTTCCTTCGCTTCCTTCAGAACCGCGTCCCAGCCGGTCTCCACGACCGGAGCCAGGAAGATGGCGTTGACGCCCTGGGCGATGAAGGAGCGGATCGCCTTGATCTGGTTTTCCTGCTTCTGCTGCGCGTCAGCAAACTTCAGGTCCACACCCCGCTTCTTGGCCTGTTCCTTCGTGACGGTGGTTTCGGCAGCACGCCAGCCGGATTCCGAGCCGATTTGCGAAAAGCCGACAACAAGTTCAGCAGCCGATGCAGAGCCGAACATGCAGGCAGCCAAGATCGTGGCACCCAAGAGTGCAGTCTTCAATTTCATAATTTCCTCCCAAAGCCGCCTCCACGCGGCACAGGAGGAAAAAATCATATAGTATTACTTTTGTAAATGCACTTTCTGGTATGCAGCGCAACAAAAAAGGCGCTCGAAACGAGCGCCTTTTCGCATGTGCTAACAATTTGCCGAAATCACTTCGGCAACTTGTCGTCGACGCCCTCGACGTAGAAGTTCATGCCGAGCAGCGTGGCGTCGTCAGCCTTCTCGCCAGCCTTCAGCCAAGGCGTGCCATCCTGCTTGTTGATCGGGCCGGTGAAGGGATGCAATTCGCCGGACTTGATCTTGGCTTCGGTTTCCTGGGCCATCTTTTTCACGTCATCAGGCATGTTGGTGTAGTCGGCCATCTTGAGGATACCATCCTTCAAGCCGTCCCAGCTCTGCTCGGACTTCCAGGTGCCATCGAGGAGAGCGTGAACGCGCTTGGAGTAGTAGTTGCCCCAGGTGTCGACGATTGCCGTCAGCTGAGCCTTCGGGCCGGCTGCGATCATATCCGAGGCCTGGCCAAATGCATGAATGCCGCGTTCCTCGGCGACCTGCATCGGAGCAGTCGTATCCGTGTGCTGCGTCAGCACATCGACGCCCTGGTCGACCATGGCCTTCGCGGCATCGGCTTCCTTGCCCGGGTCGAACCAGGTGTTCACCCAGATCACCTTCAGCTTGAAGTCGGGATCGATGGAGCGAGCGCCCTGCTCGAAGGCGTTGATGCCCATCACGACTTCCGGGATCGGGAAGGATGCGATGTAGGCGGCGCCATGGTTCTTCGAGGTCTTTGCTGCGATCTGGCCGAGGATGTAGCGGCCTTCGTAGAAGCGCGAGTTGTAGGTGGCAAGGTTCGGGCCTGACTTATAGCCGGTGCCGTGTTCGAACTTCACGTTCGGGAACTTGGCGGCGACCTTCACGGTGGCGTCCATGAAGCCGAAGGAGGTCGTAAAGATCAGCTTGCAGCCCGAACGCGCCAGACGCTCGATCGCACGTTCGGCGTCGGGGCCTTCCGGCACGTTTTCGAGGTAAGGCGTATCGATCTTGTCGCCGAACTCCTTCTGGATCTGCTGGCGGCCAAGATCGTGAGCCTGCGAATAGCCGCCGTCCGTGTGCGATCCGACGTAGACGAAGCAGACCTTGGTCTTGTCTGCAGCCTGCGCGGCGGAACCGACGCTCAGGACCGCAGCAGCCGATGCGGCAAATGCGAGTGCGAGTTTTTTCATGATAACCCCTGTTGGTTTGGAATTTCCGGAAGCGCGTTTCATTCTTCTGTTTAGCGCTCCGGCACGAATGCTTTTCCCAGCGACGCGGGCGTGTTGATCAACGTCGTGCGTCGATTATGAGAAATGATGACAAGAACCACAATAGTGGCAGCATAGGGGAGCATCGACAGAAACTGGGCTGGAATTCCAACCCCGAAAGCCTGTGCGTGAAGCTGCAGGATTGTGACTGCGCCGAACAGATAGCCACCCGCAAAAACCCTCCATGGACGCCAGGATGCGAAGACGACGAGGGCGAGCGTGATCCAGCCGCGGCCGGAAGACATGTTCTCCACCCATTGCGGCGTATAGACGAGGGAAAGTTGTGCGCCCGCCAAACCGGCACAGGCGCCACCGAACATAACGGCGAGGTAGCGCGTGCGGATGACGCTGATGCCAAGGGCATGGGCCGAGCTGTGACTGTCGCCGATGGCGCGCAGCTTCAGGCCGGTGCGGCTGCGGAACAGGAACCAACTGACGCCGAACAGCAGTGCAAGCGACAGATAGAAGGTCAGGTCCTGATGGAACAGCACAGAACCGACGAGCGGAATGTTGGAAAGGTACGGAATGACGATCGGCGCGAGGCGGACGCCGGGCACACCCACATAGCCCTCACCCAACATTCCTGAAACGCCAAGTCCTAGGATGGTCAGTGCCAAACCCGTCGCCACCTGATTGGCAACCAGCGTCAGAGTCAGAAAGCCGAACAGCAGCGAAAACAACGCGCCGGCGACAATTCCGCCAAGCAGCCCGATATAAGGAGAGCCCGAAATCTGCGCGCTCGCGAAGGCCGCGACGGCCCCCATGATCATCATGCCTTCGACGCCGAGGTTGAGAACACCCGAGCGCTCGGCGACGAGCTCGCCCAGCGCGGCAATGACTAGAGGCGTGGAGGCTGTAATGACCGTCAGTAGAATGGCTTCGAAGATGCTCACACGACACCTCCCCTTACCCGCGACCAGACGACGCGGATCTTGTAATAAATGAGGGTGTCACAGGAGAGCACGAAAAAGAGCAGCAGGCCCTGGAAGACGCGCGTCACCTTGTCGGATACGCCAAGCGATAGCTGCGCAGCCTCGCCGCCGAGATAGGTCAAAGCCAGCACGAGACCGGACGCAATGATGCCGAGCGGGTTGAGACGTCCGAGAAACGCGACGATGATTGCCGTGAAGCCATAGCCGGGGGAAATCGCGGGCTGCAAATGTCCGATCGATCCAGATACTTCGGAGATACCGGCAAGTCCGGCAAGCCCCCCCGAAAACAGGAAGCTGAACCAGATCATTTTCTTCGACGAAAAGCCGGCGAACCGCCCTGCCCGCTCGGACTGGCCGAGCACGACGATCTCAAAGCCCCTCAGCGTGTATTTCAGCATGAACCAGACGAGCAACGCAGCGACGATCGCAAAGACGAAGGCCCAGTGCGCCCGGCCAGATTCTTCCCAGATCGCCGGCAGCGTGGCTTCCGGTGGAAATGGCACGCTTTCGGGAAAGTTGAAGCCCTGCGGATTACGCCAGGCGCCGCGGATCAGCCAATCGAGGAAAAGCTGTGCGATGTAGACGAGCATCAGGCTCGTCAGGATTTCGTTGGTATTGAAATGCGCCTTCAGCAGCGCCGGAATTGCCGCAAACAGAGCGCCGCCGATGGCGCCCATGATAAGCATCAGGGGCAGCACGGCAGGTGAATGCCACTCCGTGAATACGATTGGCAGAATAGAGCCGGTGATCGCGCCGATCGTAAACTGTCCTTCGGCGCCGATATTCCAATTGTTGGAGCGGTAACAGACCGCCAGCCCGACGCCGATCATGATCAGTGGTGCCGCCTTGACGGCAAGTTCGTGCAGCGACCACACTTCAAGCAAGGGTTCGAGGAAAAAGGCGTCGAGGGCTTCGACCGGGTTTTTGCCAAGAATGGCAAACATGATCGCGCCGGCAATCAGCGTCAGCAGCAATGCCAACAGCGGCGATACGAAGCCGTAGAGTTTGGATGACTGCGGCCGCTTTTCGAGTTCAATGCGCATTGGCCGCCTCCGAGGTGGTCTTGCTCTCGTGCAGGCCGCCCATCAAGAGGCCAATCTTTTCCCGAGACAGTTCTCCTGCCGGGAAGGGTTGCGAAAGCCGCCCCTCAGAAATCACGGCAATCTCCGTGGCGACTTCGAATATTTCATCAAGGTCCTGGCTGATAACGACGACCGCCGAGCCGTTCCGCGCCAGATCCACAAGCGCCTGGCGAATGCGGCTGGCCGCTCCTGCATCGACGCCCCAGGTTGGTTGATTGACGACGAGAACTGCCGGCTGGCGGTCGAGTTCGCGGCCAACGATGAACTTCTGTAGGTTTCCGCCGGAAAGCGAGCCTGCCGCCGGATCCTCGCCGCTCTTGCGCACGTCCATCGCATCGGCGATCCGCTTCGTTGCGGTCTTGACGGCGCCACGGCGAATGACGTTGAGAAAACCGCCGGCGAGGAAGGCCCTGCGGTCGGATTGGCTGCGCGCCAGGACGAGATTGTCCGAGAGCTTCATCGTCGAGACGGCGGCGTGGCCATGACGCTCTTCTGGCACGAAACCGGCGCCAAGCAGACGCCGCGCCGTGATGCCTTGGGTGCCCACGGCCTTCTTGCGGATCGTGATCGCATCCGGTGAACTCACAGGATACTCTCCTGAGAGCGCATCGAAGAGTTCGCCCTGGCCGTTGCCGGCAACGCCCGCGATCGCCAGAATCTCGCCGGAACGAACGGTCACGGACACGTCCTTCAAGGGCATGGCGAAGGGCGTGCGTGCGGCGACGGAAAGATTGGCGACGGAAAGTTGCACCTCGCCCTTGTTGCCGCGATCGGGATGCGTAACGGTCGCAACGTCGCTTCCGACCATCATCCGGGCGAGAGAAGCCGGCGTCTCCTGACGTGGATCGCAGGCGCCTGTGACCCTGCCATTGCGCAACACGGTCGCGCGATCGCAGATGCGCTGAACTTCCTCGAGCCGATGGCTGATGTAGAGGACCGATTTGCCCTCCGCCTTCAATTTGAAGAGCGTTTCGAAAAGCTTGTCTGCCTCCTGCGGTGTCAGCACCGAAGTTGGCTCGTCAAGAATGATGAGCTTGGGGTTTTGCAGCAGTGCGCGCACGATCTCGATACGCTGGCGTTCGCCGACGGAAAGATCGGCAACGTGGGCATGCGGGTCGAGCGGCAGGCCATAAGCGCGTGAGAGCGCCCTTGCTTCTTCCGCAATTCTGCCGATCGGGATGCTGTCATCAAGCGAAAGCGCGATGTTTTCAGCGACGGTCAGCGCCTCGAAGAGCGAGAAATGCTGGAAGACCATGCCGATGCCGAGCTTGCGGGCGTCGCCTGGCGAGCCGATTGCGACCGGCCGGCCTTCCCATAGAATATTGCCCTCGGTCGGCTCAAGGACGCCGAACAGCATCTTGACGAGCGTCGATTTGCCAGCGCCGTTTTCACCAAGGAGGGCATGGATTTCGCCGGGGGCGATATCGAGATCGATATGGTTGCAGGCGGCAAAGCTGCCGAAGAGTTTCGTCAGTTGCTGGACCGACAACAACGCGCCGGGACCCGGCACATCAGATAACGACACGTTCCCCTCATTTCCCTCTGCCGACCCTGCCCATTCAGGTCATTATGGGATCAGCAGCGTAGTTCCGGTAGTTTTTCTGGACTCCAAATCCATGTGCGCCCGCCCGACCTCACGTAATGGATAGGTTTGGTTGATATTGATACGCACTTTATTGCTCAAAACAACATCAAATAACGCGTTTGCACAATTGGTTAGCTCTTCGCGTGTGGCGATGTAGGTGAAAAGTGTGGGCCGCGTTGCAAAGAGCGACCCCTTCTGCGCGAGCATGGCAAGTGTGAAGTTCTCGATCGGCCCTGAAGACTGGCCGAATGACACGAACATGCCGAGCCGTCTCAAGCAGTCGAGCGATTGTGGAAACGTGTCGCGGCCGATCGAGTCATAGACGACGTGAACGCCAGCGCCAGCGGTAATCTCGCGCACACGTTCTGCGAAATTCTCGGTATTGTAATTGATGACGTGGTCGTATCCGTGCCCGAGAGCTAGACGCACTTTGCTGTCCGAGCCCGCGGTGCCGATCACGGTTGCGCCGAGCGCCTTGGCCCATTGCCCGGCGATGAGACCGACGCCACCGGCTGCGGCATGAAACAGGATCGTGGTCCCGGCGTCGACCTTGTAGGTCCGGTTGAGAAGATACTCCGCGGTCATTCCCTTCAGCATCATCGAAGCGGCCGTCTCCAGGGGAATACCGTCCGGAACCTTCACGAGGTGCTTCGTTTCGATGTTTCGTTCGACGCTGTAGGCGCCATCCGAACCGGCATAGGCGACGCGATCGCCGACCTTAAACTCCTCCACGCCGGGGCCGACTACCGTAATCGTACCGGCCGCTTCCTTGCCAGTCACGAAAGGCAGATGCGGCGCTTTATAGAGACCGGTCCGGAAGTAGACATCAATGAAGTTCAGGCCGATGGCCGCGTGCTTGATCTGGACTTCTCCTGCGCCGGGAGGCGGCAGCTCGATATCGATGTATTCGAGAACTTCAGGTCCGCCAGTCTTGCTGAATGAAACCGCCTGCGTTCTTGCCATTGCCTTCTCCCTAATCGCGCCGTCCAAGCGCCGGGAAGAACTGCAGCACGGCGCCGATGCAGTAGAGGTAGATACCACTGAGGATAAAGAGGACAAGCGCCCATTGCGGGATCACGAAATGCATCAGCAATGCATACATTCCGAGCGCCGACCACAAGAAGAAGACGCCGAGATTGAGCGGCCGTAGGCGCTGTACGCGGACTGGATGCAGAAAATTGATTGGCAGGAAGGTAAGGATGACGGAGACGAGGACGACGGCGAGAGCCGCGATCGCGCTGGCATCGATGACGAACAAGGTGAAGACGATCATGTTCCAGACCACGGGAAAGCCCGAGAAGAAGTACTCCTCGGTCTTCATGCCCGTATCGGCATAGTAGATTGCGCTTGATACGACGATCATCCCTGCCGCCACGAAGGACCATGGCTCGCCGATCATGCCGCTCTGATAGAGCGCGAAAGCCGGCAGCAGGACATAGGTCACGTAATCGATGATATTGTCGAGCGTATCGCCCGACCAGTTTGGCAGCACTTCCTTGACGCTGACCTTGCGGGCAATCGGTCCATCGATGCCATCAACGAGAAGCGCGAGGCCGAGCCACCAGAACATATCGATGAACCTGTGCTCGGCTGCCGCGACGACGCCGAGAAACGCGAGAAAGGAGCCGGATGCCGTCAGAATATGGACGGAGAATGCGCGCATTTCCGCGTAAGGTACGCGCTTGTAATTGAAAATCTTCATGTTTCCCCGAGCAGCCTATGGCGTCCGCGCCCGGCAGACGCGGTTTTTGCCTAATATGCATCCTTTGCTTCGCTTCGCCAGCGCAAAAGCGAGGAAGCGCTGCAAGGCCACGGAATCCTGACCGCGACACGCATATTTCGTGCAAGTCGCCTGAGAAAGAATGGAATACCTTTAATCGCGACACTATTTGTAATATCTCGCTGGCATTGAAATCATCGTGCGACGAATACGGGATCCGATACCGAAATGAACGCCCCTGCAAAGACCGAAGACTTCGCCTCCCCGCTTCCGGCCGGAGTCTATGCCGAAACCGTGCTCAGCGTGACCCATTACACGGATCGGCTGTTTCGGTTTACGATGACGCGTCCGCAGGGCTTCCGTTTCCGGTCCGGCGAATTCGCTATGATCGGACTGATGGTCGAGGGCAAGCCGATCTTCCGTGCCTACTCGATCGCAAGCCCCGCCTGGGCAGAAGAGCTTGAGTTCTTCTCGATCAAGGTTCCGGACGGCCCGCTGACCTCGCATCTGCAGGCGATCAAACCAGGCGACCAGGTCCTGATGCGCAAGAAGCCAACGGGCACGCTGGTGCTTGACGCCCTCACGCCTGGCCGTCGTCTCTATATGTTTTCGACCGGCACCGGCATTGCGCCCTTCGCAAGCTTGATCCGTGATCCTGAAACCTATGAGAAGTACGAGGAAGTCATCCTCACCCACACAACCCGCGACGTAGCCGAACTGAAGTATGGCTTCGATCTGGTCGAAGAGATCAAGAACGACGAACTCCTGCAGGAAGTCGTTGGCAACAAGCTGCGCCACTATGCGACAGTCACTCGCGAGGACTTTGAGTACCGCGGCCGCATCACCGACCTGATTTCGTCCGGCAAGCTCTTTACCGACCTCGGCGTCCCGCCGCTCGATCCGGCAATCGATCGTGGCATGATCTGCGGTTCCTCCGCGATGCTGAAGGATACGAAGGATCTGCTGGAAAAGGCCGGCCTCAACGAGGGCGCAAACAGCAAGCCAGCAGAGTTCGTGATCGAACGAGCATTCGTTGGTTAAACTCATCAAGATAAACTGATCTGCGGCCCCAGAACGGGGCCGTTTTCAATTGTGGTTGCTGAGATAGTCGATCAGCGCGCTCATGGCTTGGCCGGCATCCTTGGATTTGCCTTGCTGGATGGCTCGCATGACTGTCACGTGTAACGAGATGGATTGATCCATACGGCCAGGGCTCGTGGACGCGGACCAGAGGCGACGCGAATGAGTCTGAACCGGTCCAAGGGCCGACGTAATAAAGGCGTTGGGGCAGGCTTCCTCCAGAATTTCGTCAAAGGCCTTGTCCGCGGCGAAGAATGCCGCCAAATCGCCGGTTGTGGCGCACACTTCCATCGCCTGTGCGCATTCGCCCAGCTCTCTTCGGTGCTCTACTGTCGCAAATTCGGCAGCCAATGCGGCGGCGATCGGCTCGAGTTCGCGGCGAACCTGCATCACATTGTTATGGTCTGTCGGCTTGATCTCCGCCACCTGTAGCCCGACACGCGGTTTCACCACGATCAGCCCTTGCCAAGCCAACTTCTGAATCGCCTCGCGCACCGGCGTACGCCCGTGGCCGGCAAGGTCGATCAGGTGCTTTTCAGTCACCAAGGCGCCCGGCTGCAACGTCAACGTCACGATCGCGTGCTCCAAGGTGAGATAGGCAAGGTGGCTGAGAGAGTTCTGCATTCGCGTATCCGTGGCTTCTGAAAATGTCTGCGGGTCGCGGAGGCGACTATAAAAGCTGATGATATATCAGTGCGCTTTCGAACGGCAAGCTGGCACCGAGAAAGCGTGACGTGAGAGCGACGTTCCTCCCCGTCAAGCGCTTCCGATCTGCTAACAAATGGCGTGGCGGCGCAGGGCGAACGGGGTAGCGCCCGTCCCTGCCCGATCGTGCTCGTGGCTAATGTCGGGAGCATTCACCGCGAAGGTCAAGAAGACGGCTACGCGACCGATTACTCGTGTCTCAGTGCCTCGATCGGATTGAGTTGTGCCGCGCGACGCGCCGGGAAGTACCCGAACACCATCCCGATCGCTGCAGAGAACGCGAACGCCACTGCAATCATCGTCGGGCTGACGACGAAAGGCACCTTGAGGACCGTCACCGCCCCATAGCCGAGGCCGACCCCAAGCAGGATCCCAGCGATGCCGCCGAATACCGAGAGTGCGACGGCCTCGACAAGGAACTGCAACAGCACCTGGTTTTCCAGCGCACCAATTGCCAGGCGTATGCCGATTTCGCGGGTGCGCTCGGTCACGGACACTAGCATGATGTTCATGATCCCGATACCGCCAACGAGCAGGCTGATCGCGGCGACGGCTCCGAGCAGGCTGGTCAGCAGCGTCGTCGTGCCGGTCATTGCATCCGCAATCTGCGTCATGTCATTGACGTTGAAGTCATCCTCGCGGCCGGGGATAATCTTGCGCCGTTCGCGAAGCAGGTTTTCGGTTTCGTCCTGGACCTTCGACGTCGATACTCCGTCGCGCGCCGAAATCACGATCATCTGGACATTGGCGTTCGCCTTGCCGCCGATCCGGCGTTGATAGACCTTGACGGGCATAACGACGACATCATCCTGGTCGTTGCCCATGCCGGACTGGCCACGCTTGGCAAGAACGCCAATGACGCTGCACGAAATCTTGCCGACGCGAATCTGTTGCCCCGTGGGATCGGCGGCGCCGAAGAGTTGCGAGCGGACCGTCGCGCCGAGGATGCAGCGCGGGCGTCCGCGTTCCTCTGCCGCATCGAAAGTGCGGCCGGTCGCCATGTCCCAATCCTGTGCGATGAAGTAGTCGTTGGTCGTCCCCATCACGGTCGTCGAGTGGCTCTGCCCGCCGTAAATGACCGTTGCGGTCGTCTGATTGAGCGGCGCAGTGGCACGGAGGCCGTTAACCTGATCGCGGATGGCATCGACGTCCTTGACAGTGAAGCGGCGGGCTTCCGAGCTCGCGCGACCCGGGCCGAATTGGCCCGGACGCGCAAACAGCATGTTGGTGCCGAGCCTCGAAAGCTCGGCCGAGACCTGGGCGGTCGTTCCGTTGCCAATCGTTACCAACGCGATGACCGCCGCCACGCCGATGACGACGCCGAGCACGGTGAGGAAGGAGCGGAGCATGTTCCGGCTGATCGCTCGTAGCGCAAGTTTCAGCGTCTCAAAGAACATGATCCGCCCTCCCGCGATGCTCGAGTTCCGTCTCCAGCTTGCCATCGATGAAGCGCAGCAGGCGCTGCGCATAGGCGGCAATGTCAGGCTCATGCGTCACCATGACGATCGTGATGCCCTGTTCACGATTCAGGCGCGTCATCAAATCCATGATCTCAACGCTGGTCTTGGTATCGAGATTGCCGGTCGGCTCGTCCGCCAGAAGCAGCGAGGGTTCGGTCACAATCGCGCGGGCAATGGCGACGCGTTGCTGCTGGCCACCGGAAAGTTCTTGTGTCTTGTGATGCTCGCGACCGGAAAGACCCACAAGCCCGAGCGCCTCCTTTGCCTTTCGGTGGCGCTCACTCGCATGCATGCCGCGATAGATCAGTGGCAGCTCCACATTTTCCAAAGCCGAGGTGCGCGGCAGCAAGTTGAACCCCTGGAACACGAAACCGAGCATATGACGGCGCAACAATGTCAGCTGGCTGCGGTCGAAGCCCTGTGTGGATACCCCCTGGAAGACGTAGTCGCCCGCGCTCGGCACATCGAGGCAGCCAAGAATGTTCATGGCGGTCGACTTGCCTGAGCCGGAGGGCCCCATGATGGCAACGAATTCGTGTTCACGGATCGACAGATCGACCCCATCTAGGGCGCGAATTGCCGCCTCTCCTTGGCCATAGATCTTGGAGACGTGCTTGAATTCGATGAGTGGCGGGCTCGTCATCGTGAGCCCCGCCTACTTCGCCTGCGAGGTGGTGTCGGTGATCACGGCGTCGCCTTCTTTCAGGTCACCGGAAACGATCTGCGTGAATTGTCCGTCGGAAGACCCTACCTGAATAACGACAGCAGCCGGTTTGCCTGCCTTCAACACCCAAATGCGCCGCTTGGCTCCAGTCAGGGATTCGCCACCCTGGTTGCTGGTCCGCGGTCCCATGCGCGGTGGCCTGAGCAGGCCGAAAATGCCGCGACTGCGAGGAGATTCTGCGGCCGGCGGGGCATAGCGAAGTGCCGAATTGGGAAGCATGAGGGTATTCTTGACCGCCTCTACTGTTACGTCAGCTGTGGCGGTCATGCCGGGGCGCAGCAACAGGTCAGCATTGTCGACCGACAGGATCGCCTTGTAGGTCACGACGTTGTTCGTTGTTTCGGACGCAAATCGGATCTGCTTGATCTCGGCCGGAAAGCTCCGATTGGGATAGGCGTCGACTGTGAAGGCTGCTTTCTGACCGACCGTGATCTGGCCTACATCGGCCTCGTCGACATCGACCTGCAGTTCCATCTTCCTCAGATCGCCGGCGATAACGAAGAGGACGGGCGCCGACAGGGATGCCGCGACCGTCGCGCCCGGGTCGACAGAACGAGTGAGAACCACGCCGTTGATCGGCGAAACGATCTTCGCCTTGGCGAGGTTGACTTCGGCAAGCCGGAGATCAGCCTCTGCAGAGGCCACGGCAGCGACGTTGATGTCCTTCGCGGCGACCGCCGAATCGTACTTGTAGCGCGCATCCTCGAGGCTCTGCTGCGTAGAAACGTTGCTTTGAACGAGGTTGCGAGAGCGCTGGAAAGAGCTCTCCGCCGACTCGAGGTCAGCTGTCGCTTTCACGACGTTTGCTTTGGCCGAATCGAGCTTCGCCCGCGAACTCTTGACGTCAGCCTCAAGCTTGTTCGTATCGAGGGCGGCAAGAACCTCGCCGGCCTTGACCTCGCTGTTGTAGTCGACGTTCACGTCGCGAACCGTGCCAGACAGCTCGCTCGAGATGTCCACCTGCTCCGTCGGCTGCACCGACCCCGTTGCCGTAACCAGCACGGTCAGGTCGCCGCGTTTGATGGGCTGGGTGGCGTAGCTGTATTGGTTCCCCTCCTGCCGCGAATAGAAGTAAGCTACACCGCCGCCGGCGAGAATCAGCAGCAGCAATACCAATAGGCGACCACGCCAACGGCCCTTGGACTGTTTGCGCGAGGCGGCAAGAACGGTCGCCAGATCGGCGCTCGCCTTTGTCGGCTTGGTTTTTTGCGTATTCGTGACGTCGTTCATTCCGGCCTCTGTCAACAAGCCGCCAATGCAGCGTCAGCAAGATGACCATGTCGAAGCTGAACGGCAGATTAGCATCGGCCCGGATTGGCACGAAATGCTGATAGAATGAAATGAAATCTTGGTAATGAGAGTTCAGTTTTCCGTGGGATCAACGGCATCGAGCGCATCCGCCTCGCATTGCTCGGCGCCATCTCTCGGACACAGCCAGGTTTAGCAGCATTCGATCCAATGCATTGAGACGGCGGGATCGTTTGGAGCGCCATTCAGCGAACGAATTCGGATCGCCGCGAGCATCGCCGCCAAACTCCGAGGACGATGAAAATGGAACCACTCGACTTCCGACCGTCGCTGTTGTGGCGCAGCTCGTTTCGGAAGTGCGTTGACAAATCAGTGAGTCGGCAAACGACGCTTGGCCGCCATAAGGAGATCGAGTTCTGTGGCAGATGGCCCGAACTTTTCGTAGAGACGCTTCGCTTCGGTTTCCTCGAGACGATATTTCCTGGCAAATTCACCGAGGCTATAAGGTCGCCCGCGCAACACTTTTCGGGTCGTCGTCGGTGTGGCTGTGGTCACGCTGGTCATCGCATTCTCCTTGGTTGTATAAGGGGCTAGCTAGAGCGTCGCGTGACTTTGTGAAGATGTCGAATGGTCCTCGGAAGGGTTTGATTCGATTTAAGTTTTTTTCGGGAACCTTCTGACGCTTCGTGCATTTATAAGGCGAGATTATGAGCCGCGCCAAGCGGACATGGCGGCGCGAAAGGATGCCCGGATTTTTCCGCTTTCCCGGGTGGCCAACGAAGCGGCACTCGAGCTTTCGCCCGTCCGGTTCATGGTCTCGTTTCCCCCAACTTTGACAAAGCGCCTTCGGGCGCTTTTCTTTTGTGGTCGCTTCACATGCGAGTGCCGAGCTTCGCAATCAGGGTGAAAACCCGGTGACAGGCGAAACGGCGGATGGGCCGTCAGCTGACTTTTCAGGGCCATTCGCAAGAAATGTGCCTAATGCACAGGGAACGATGATTTTTTGGTTGACCGCAATGGGGCACCTGCATATGTTCCGCGCACTTCCAGCCGGGCGAACCACTCGGCTCCAGGGAGAGCGTAGCTCAGCCGGTAGAGCAACTGACTTTTAATCAGTAGGTCTCGGGTTCGAACCCCGACGCTCTCACCAACAGAATCAAAGACATAGTATGAATTCGCGGTGATGAGCGCCTCGCCGCGGCCTCGCTCGCTTGCTACCTAATAGCTGCAGGAGCGGCCTTGCTCGGTCTAGACCCACGCGCTCGACCGCGTCGTTGCCACCAGTTTGTCCGCGTTCGGTCACTGAGGCCGATCGATGGTAAGGGCATGAAACACGGCGGAACGAATTCCGTTCGAACCGCAGCGCGAAATCAAGCCCCTTCTCGTATGCGGTGGTCTCTGCGGGCAAATGCCCATTTCATTGTCGCTACCTGTCCGCAGATCGTTTTCGTGTCCTTGCCCCCAATTCCAATGCGCGACCTGTCAATGTGACGTCGCCTTCCGGCTGGCCAACAACAGAATATAGTCGTCCGCCGCATCCGCGATGGCCATCGCGACCTCCGCCGGCGCCCATCCCTTTTGCTGCGCATCGCGGATGATCTGATGGAGTGCGGGTTCAACGTCGGCACGGCAATCGAGCAGACGTTGGTCATGGGTGGTGTCATTATGGGCCGACTGTAGATTAATCATGGCTGGAACCCCTCTCATGTGAAGGAGTTACCATGACATAGATTGCAGGTTGAGCAAGCAAATGCTTAAGGAAAGGCTGCGATTTCGTTGGGAATGAGCTTTTTCGTACACATATGCGGGGTCGGCAATACGATTCACGGCATAATCGGCCGCTAATACTCTTCAGAGTGTGGTCGGTTTCGCTAGCCGCAGAAGACGATGAGCCTTCAGAGCCAACAAAACTGATCGTATATTGGTATTGTTAGTACGTGGCTGATATGGCCGGATCTCTCAAGATTGGTATGCATTTTCGCATGGTCGTAGGAACTGATAAATACGGCGCTTGTTCTGCGCTCTATCGCGGAATGCGATGCAATAGGCTTCCCTTCTGAGACGCGCGCTAAGGAGGTCTCACAGACCTTCGAAAACGCTGAAGGAGTTACTCGACATAATGTCGAGTTTTTTAGAGACTGCGCCTAGTGGTTGTGATAAGTCGATTTAGGCGGATCGTTGTCGCCAAGTGGACCGGCAACGCTTGACCGAACTTAGCGACGGGTCACGTCAACTGGCCTCGCCTCGCTCGTCTTCAGGCGAACATTTGCGTTGCGCAACCAAACGGATCGCCTATCTTTTTTCTTGTGGGAGAGTTGAGTCTTTATGCGAGCGCAAGGTTTGCAACATCGTTCGGGTTCCAGGCCTGTCTTCAGGCTACCGATCACTTGTCGCTCCTGGGTAGCCTCGTTCGCAGAGCCGCCTCAATTCCCTCGCTAGCGCGGACCTCGTTTTTTCGTTGGAAGGAAAATCATATGGAAGACGCAGGCGTAGGTTGGGTAGCCGCTATCATTATCGGTGGCATTGCCGGGTGGCTCGCGGAAAAGTTCATGAACAGCAACATGGGTCTGTTGATGAACATAATACTCGGTATTGTGGGTGCAATTGTCGCCAATGCCATACTGTCGGGATTGGGAATCACGCTTGCTGGCTGGCTCGGTTACCTAATCGCTGGTTTTGCCGGCGCGTGCCTGCTCATTGCCGTTGGGCGGGTCATACGTCGCTAGACGACAAATCAAAAGCCGGGCGCCAATACGCCCGGCCCTCGCCTGGTCAAATGCCGACCGATCTTATCGACGGCTCATCAATCCGAAAAGATAGGCGACGCCGGCTGTCACGGCGAGCGCGAAGATCGGCTCCTCCCGTACCTTGTCGCGCAGTCGTTCCGTCATGACCGAGGCTTCGTCGGCTACGGCGGTCTTGGCGCCGTGTCCAAGCGCCACAACGCTTTCGGACAGGCGTGCAAGGTCTTCACGCAATGCTGCGACCTGTGCGGAAAGATCGTCTGCCGCGATCTCCGCCTTCACACGCGCGGTTGCTGACTGGGCGGAGGCGGTTTTCATATCGGCCATGGTCTGCTCCTCTTTTCCGGATGCTGTTCAACGATTTAGTCCCGGGAAAGGTTCCGGCATCCGGGATCTTTTGCGGCGCGAGGTGCTCCTGCATGGTTGCAGGTATAGCGCAGATGTTTTCGCGCGATAACCCTTCATTTCCTGCCGGCTTTGTTCTAAGGAACGTCGAAAGCTTTGCCCGCGAACGGGCGAATATAATGCGAGGTTTGCGTTTCGATGTTCGATCTTCTGAGAAGAGCTGCTCATACCTGGGTTGCCAAGCTCCTCATGCTGCTTCTGGTCGCCTCTTTCGGCATCTGGGGCGTGTCACGGTCGCTGATATCAGGTGGCAGCAGCACGACGGTCGTCAGCGTTGGAGACCAGCACGTCGATGTAAACGAATTTCGTCTGGCTTATCAGCGACAGGTCGCAAATCTCAGCCAACAGTTCGGCATGCGCCTGACGCCCGACCAGGCTCGCGCCTTTGGCGTCGAACAGCAGGTGCTGGCACAGCTCGTCGCCGGCGCATCGCTCGACCAGTTGGCGAACGACATGAACCTTGGCTTGTCGCAGGATCGGCTAGCGCAGTTGATCGGTGACGACCCGGCCTTCAAGGCGGTCAACGGCCAGTTCGACCGCACGCTCTTTACGTCGCGACTGCGTAATGCCGGTATCCGCGAGGACGACTACATCAAGGAGCGCAGCAAGGTTGCCGTCCGCAGCCAGATCGTCGACGCTATCTCGAACGGCTTCACGGCGCCGAAGACGCTCGTCGATGCGCTCAAGCTCCATCGCCAGGAAAGCCGTGGCATCGATTACCTCCTGCTGACCAATGCCAATATCGAGCCGATCAAGGCGCCTGCCGAGGATGTGCTCGCCAAGTGGTTTGAAGGTGCCAAGACGCGCTACCGCGCGCCGGAATACCGCAAGGTCGCTTTCCTCAAGCTTCAGCCGGAGGATATCGCCGATGCTGCGTCTGTTACGGACGATCAGATCCGCGAGGATTTCGAAAAGCGTAAGGACAGCTTCCGCACTCCCGAGACCCGCACGATCGAGCAGCTGACCTTCCAGAACAAGGATCTTGCCAACGCTGCCGCAACCGCGTTGAAGACCGGTACGACGTTCGATCAACTGGTGACCGATCAGGGCAAGACGGCAACCGACGTGTTCCTGGGTGAGTTCTCCAAGGACAAGGTTCCTGATCAGGCAATTGCCGATGCGGCCTTTGCAGTGTCGAAGGATGGCGGAACGACACCTGTTGTCGATGGTACCTTCGGCCCGGTCATTCTCCGCGTCAGCAACATCAAGCCCGAGAGCGTGAAGAGCCTTGACGAGGTCAAGGAAGAGATCCGTAAGCAATTGGCCGTCTCCAATGCCTCGCAAGAACTCATCAATGTACACGATCAGATCGAGGATCTGCGTGGCTCTGGGTCGACGCTGGAACAGATTGCAGAGCAGCTTAAGCTGAAGGCAGTCGTGATCGATGCCGTCGATGCCACTGGCCTCGACAAGGATGGCAATGAGGTCAAGGATATTCCGGCCAAGCAGCAGGTTCTTGGCGCAGCCTTCCGGACGGACGCCGGCGCGGACGCGCCTTCCCTTTCGATCGGTACAGACGGCTATCTCTGGTTCGAAGTCCGTGATGTCA
Source organism: Rhizobium sp. R711 (assembly GCF_002211365.1). Classification (GTDB taxonomy): domain Bacteria; phylum Pseudomonadota; class Alphaproteobacteria; order Rhizobiales; family Rhizobiaceae; genus Rhizobium. The sequence goes on from NZ_LOKZ01000010.1 coordinate 55,369, forward strand.
CACCGGAGCGCGACCGCCCACTGAGCGAAGTGCACGATAAGGCCGTCGCCGACTGGACGGCCCAACAACAGAAGCTCGAACTTGCCAAGAAGGCCGAGGAACTGAAGCAGCAGGCACAGAAGGGAACATCGCTCGCCGATATCGCCGCGCCGCTTGGCATTACGGTTGAAAGCAAGAGTGGCATCACCCGTGGCACGGATGACGCCGTTCTTGGCCGCGCCGGTGTCAGCGCCGCATTCTCCGGCCCGATTGACACGATTGCCAATGCCGTTGGCGCCGACCCGACAACGCAAATCCTTCTCAAGGTCACTGAAGTCAACACGGAACCGACGGGTGACGTGCTCAACAACCAGGACCAGCAGATCACAGCAACGGCAAACGCCGCCGGCGACGACATTCTCGATCAGATGGTCAACCTGCTGCAAACGCAGTACGGCGCATCGATCAATCAGTCTCTCGCCGATCAGGCGGCAGTCCGCTAAGGGGAACAGAAGCGCATGACCGATCTGAAGCCGCTTTTGGCGAAGGCTGCGAGCCGCGAGCCGCTGACACGTGAGGAGGCCCGCGAGGCCTTTGAGATTCTGATGTCCGGTCAGGCGACGCCTTCGCAGATCGGCGGTTTCCTGATGGCATTGCGCGTCCGCGGTGAAACTGTCGACGAGATCGTCGGCGCCGTCACGACGATGCGCTCGAAGATGCTGACCGTCGATGCACCTGCTGACGCAATCGACATTGTCGGGACCGGCGGCGACGCAAGCGGGACCTACAATATCTCGACGCTGGCCGCCCTTATCGTCGCCGGTGCTGGTGTACCTGTGGCGAAGCATGGCAACCGGGCCCTGAGCTCGAAATCGGGTGCGGCAGACAGCCTTGCCGCTCTCGGCGTCAAGCTGGATGTAACCCCTGAGGTGATCTCGCGGTGCATTCGCGAGGCTGGTGTGGGATTCATGTTCGCCCAGCAGCATCACTCCGCCATGCGCCATGTTGGCCCCACGCGTGTCGAGCTCGGCACGCGCACCATCTTTAATTTGCTCGGCCCCCTCTCCAATCCGGCTGGTGTCCTCCGCCAGTTGCTTGGCGTCTACGCGCCGCAGTGGGTCGTCCCGATTGCCGAGGTCATGCGCGATCTCGGCTCGGAAAGCGTGTGGGTTGTTCACGGCGACGGCCTCGACGAAATCACAACAACAGGAAAGACGAGTGTCGCCGCACTCGAGGGCGGCAAGATCCGCACCTTTGAATTATCGCCATCAGATTTCGGTGTTGAGCCCTGCCGCCTGGAGGCCATCAAGGGCGGAGACGGCGTGGTGAATGCGGCCGCGCTGCGCGACGTGTTGAGCGGCGCGAAGAATGCCTACCGCGATATTGCGCTCGCCAATGCGGCGGCCTCGCTGGTGATATCCGGCAAGGCTCAGCTACTCGAGGACGGCATGCGGCTTGCCACGCAGTCCCTGGACAGCGGAGCGACGGCCGCGGCGCTCGACAAACTCGTCGCGGTGTCGAACGACATCGACTAGGATAGATCCATGACCGACATCCTGAAGAAGATCGAACTCTACAAGCGGGAAGAGATCGCCGCCGCAAAGGCGAAAGTATCGCTGGCTGATCTGAAGGCGATGCAGGCGGATCAATCGGCGCCGCGCGGCTTTTACCGCTCGCTCGTTGCGAAACGCGAGGCCGGCCAGTACGGTCTCATCGCTGAGATCAAGAAGGCCAGTCCCTCCAAAGGACTGATCAGACCCGAGTTCGATCCACCGTCGCTAGCCAAGGCCTATGAACTTGGAGGCGCGGCATGCCTTTCGGTATTGACGGACACGCCAAGCTTCCAGGGCGCGCCGGAGTTTCTTATGGCGGCGCGTGCAGCGTGTTCGCTGCCGGCGCTGCGCAAGGATTTCATGTTCGAGACCTATCAGGTGCAGGAAGCGCGCGCCTGGGGCGCCGATTGCATTCTGCTGATCATGGCCTCGCTCTCGGACGACGACGCAAAGCGCCTTGAAGACGAAGCCTTTGGGCTCGGTATGGATGTGCTGGTGGAAGTCCACGATGCCGAGGAGATGGAGCGTGCGCTGAAACTCTCCTCCCTGCTCGTTGGGATCAACAATCGCAATCTGCGAACATTCGAAGTCGGCCTTGAGGTCAGCGAGAAGCTCGCGCCGATGGTTCCCGGGGATCGTCTGCTGGTGGGCGAAAGCGGCATTTTCACGAACGCAGATTGCAAGCGCCTGCAGGCAGTCGGAATCAACACCTTCCTGGTCGGCGAGAGCCTGATGCGCAAGGAAGACGTTGCAGCGGCCACGCGCGCACTACTCTTCGCCGAAGCCGCTCAGGCGGCCGAGTGATATGAGCGGCGGCCAATCCGGTCTCACACACATTGACGCCTCCGGCGAGGCGCGCATGGTCGATGTCGGCGACAAGGTCGAGACCACGAGGGTTGCGACCGCCGAAGGCCACGTGCGAATGGCGGCTGCGACCCTTGATCTCATTCGGGCGGGCAATGCGAAGAAGGGGGACGTGATCGGCACGGCACGCCTGGCCGGCATCATGGCGGCCAAGCAAACGAGTAATCTCATCCCGCTCTGCCATCCCTTGATGCTGACGAAAGTTTCGGTCGACATCACGGAGGATGCCGATCTTCCTGGTTTGCGCGTCACTGCAACGGTGAAGCTGACGGGCAAGACCGGCGTGGAAATGGAAGCCTTGACAGCCGTTTCTGTTACCTGCTTGACGATATACGACATGGCCAAGGCTGCCGACAAGGCCATGGAAATCGGCGGCATCAGGTTGCTCGAAAAATCAGGCGGTAAGTCTGGAGACTTTCGTCATCCGGAGTACGGCAAATGAGCATGCTGCCCGTTGCTGAGGCACAGGATCGCCTGCTGTCACGCGCAAAGCCGGTCCAGACGATTGAAACTGTTTCCTTGACGGAGGCCGAAGGCCGTGTACTGGGAGCTGATGTTAAAGCGAGGCTGACCCAACCCCCTTTCGACGCATCCGCGATGGATGGGTACGCCCTGCGCCGTGACGACGCGCCGGAGCCCGGCGCCGAGCTGAGGCTGATAGGCATGTCGTCCGCCGGTCATGGGTTCGAGGGTGTTATCGGCAAGGGTGAGACTGTTCGGATCTTCACCGGCGCCCCGGTTCCGCCGGGCGCTGATAGCGTCTTGCTGCAGGAGGATGCAGAGAAAATCGAAGGCGGTATCAGGACGACATTCCCTGTTCGTCTTGGTCAGCACGTCCGGCCTCGCGGTCAGGACTTTCTTGAAGGCGAAGCGGTGCTCAAGGCAGGCACTGCGCTGGATTTCTCCCGCCTAACAGTGGCGGCCGGAATGAACCATGCCTCCCTTGAGGTCTGGCGCAAGCCGGTGGTCGCGTTGCTTGCGACAGGCGACGAATTGCTGCCACCCGGAAGCTCACCGGCTCCAGCGCAGATCATTGCGTCTAGCACCTTCGGCATCGCTGCCTTGGCGCGCAAGGCTGGAGCCGAGGTTCTTGATCTCGGGATCGTGCCCGACGACAAGGCGGCGATTTCGGCGGCGATCGAGCGCGCAAGGCGGGCCGAGGTCGATGTTATTGTGACACTCGGCGGAGCCTCGGTCGGCGACCACGATCTGGTACAGGCTACGCTCCTCGCGTCGGGTATGAAGCTCGATTTCTGGCGGATTGCGATGCGACCCGGCAAACCGTTGATGGTGGGCAGCCTCGGCGAAGTGCATGTCCTTGGCCTACCCGGAAACCCGGTATCAAGCCTGGTCTGCGGGCTGCTGTTCCTTGAGCCGTTGATTCGCAAGCTGGCCTCACTGCCGCCGGTCAAACGCGACGCGACTGTCGAGGCGGCTGCAACGCTCCGTGCCAACGACCAGCGGCAGGACTATGTCCGAGCCACACTGTCGCGATCGTCAGCGGGCGTGCTGGCGGCAAAGCCGTTCGCCAAGCAGGACTCGTCCATGATGAAGATATTTGCCGAGGCCGACTGCTTGATCGTTCGGCCGCCTCATGCACCGGAACTCAGCGCGGGGAGTCCCTGCCCAGTGATGTTGCTAAGGCCCGACCTTCTCGACTGACGCCGTCGAGCCTCATTTGCGCTACTGAGTATTTTCCTGGGAACAGAAGCAGGATTGAGATGACGACGGAGGCTGTCAAGGACACACAGGCCATGCTCTCCGGCATGAGGCCGACACTCATGGAGGGCGAGTTCGTATTCTGTGTGACATCTGACGAGGATGTCGCTCGGCTTGCGCTGCCCGATGCACTCGCCTGGTTTCGCGAGCGCGAAGGAATCTCCGTGATCCTCTCGAAGCGGCGGGCCGCGGAACTCGGCTTCAATTGCGATACGCCGATGCGGCGTATCGTTCTCGAAGTTTTTTCGTCGCTGGAAGGTGTCGGCCTGACGGCCACCGTTGCCTCCGCGTTGGCAACCCACTCAATCCCATGCAACATGGTAGCAGCCTACCACCACGATCATGTTTTCGTTCCTGCCGCGATGGCGGATTTGGCGCTTGAGGTCTTGCTGAAGCTGCAAGAAGCGTCGTCGAATCGAGTGTCCTCGTTGATCAGGACTCCGCTAGAGTGAACACCCCGCCGATCGCCCCCTGCCCAGTCGAACCGTCGCCGAAATCGGGGGCAGCGTATTCAGCCACCAGCCTTAGGGCCGCGAGTGGCAGCGACTGCCTGCGTGGATCTCCGATGAGCACGTCAATGCCTGCCTTGCGACTGGCCACAAGGAACGGCAAGACCCTCGCTGCCAGCCGGGCATCGTAGAAGACGTCGCCTGCAAGGATGACATCGACATCCGGTGGAGCGCCGGCGAGCACATCGGCGCTCGTCACTTCGATTGCGACGCCGTTCGCTTCCGCGTTGAGACCGATTGCTGCGATCGCGTTCGTGTCGATCTCCGCGGCAAGTACGTGGGATGCTCCGCACTTTCGAGCCACGATCCCAACGATACCGGACCCAGAACCGAGATCGAGGACGCGGCGATCGCGAATGGTATCCGGATACCTCATAATATGCCGCGCAAGCAGCGTTCCGCCGGCCCAGTTGTAGGCCCAGTACGGCGGCGAACCGTTCGCATCGTTGGGTCTGAGACGTGAGAGCCTGCTTCCGGGATGAGCCGTATAGAGTATTATCTCCGACAGGTCAGGTGCTGGTTTCAGGTGAAGGTTTTCGACGATAAAGGCGCGAACGTCTGATAGGGGGAGAGCGCTGCGACTTGGCTTAGCCTCACGACGGTGCTGTCGGCTCATCCTCTTCCCGCTCGGCCAATCAATAATTCTTCATCGCCAGATGCGGCATGCCGCCATCGGCGAACTCGTCGCCGAAAGCAACGAATCCGAAGCGTTCGTAGAGCGCTATTTTATCGCTTTGTGCCGTCAGGTAAAATCGGTTCTCGCGGGCGGATCGATGCTCGTTCATCGCATAGGTCAACATTGCGCTCGCGACGCCGTGTCCGCGCCATGGCTTACCGACGGCGACGCGGCCGATCTTCACATGCTCGTTCGTATGGATGGTGCGGAGCGTCCCGCAGACCTCGCCGCCTGCTACAGCGACGACATGATGCGCCGTCAGGTCGAGCGCATCAAACTCTTGATCGTCAGGGACATTTTGTTCGGCGATGAAGACCGCACGTCGGAGCCTGAACGCCTCATTGCAAAGGGTACTGAAAACAGGAACCGTCAAGACGATCGTATCTGTCATTGTCTTCTCCCCCTATTTCTAGCGGAGGCGCAAAAGCTGCGCCGCTGGCGGGATGATTATCCCTTCTTTTTCGAGAACTTGGGCTTTGGGCCACTACTGCCCTTGCCCTCGAACTTCGCTTTGCCCGGCTTCTTGGCCCAGGGCTTTGAGTCGCGCCGCTCGTCGCTCCCGCCCTCGTTGCGGGCTTCTTTGCGGAACTTGCCTTTTGGGCGCTCATCGCTGAATTCACGACGCTCGCCAAAGGCCTTTTTGCCGGCATAGGCTTTGGAAGCCGCCGCAGGCTTGCTGAAATCGGGCGTGCCGTTGAGAGGCGTGACGCGGATGCCACGCTCCATCGTCTTGTTTGGACCGATCGACTGCAGGAAGGTGTCGGCGCTGTCCGCTGAAATCTCGACGTAGGTTTCGTCGGGCTGCATCTTGATCGCACCGATCTCCCGCTTCGTCAGATTGCCGTTCCGGCAAAGCATCGGGATCAACCAGCGTGGCTCTGCATTCTGCTTGCGACCGACCGATATCGAAAACCACACGCTCGCGCCGAAGTCATCGCGGGGACCTTTCTGATATGGTTCGCGTGGACCGTCGGTGTGCTCGCGGCGCTTGCCGCCGCGGCTATCCTGGACCGAGACCTCGATCAGATCCTCCGGTGCAGACTGGTTGGACCGGTAGAGATTAACGAAGGCGGCGGCGAGCTTTTCGGCGCCATGTGTATCGAGGAGCCGCTGGACCAGGTCCCGCACCTCCTCGCTCGGAGCATCCTCGAAGATGGGATCGGCAAGCAGCCGCGCCTCGTCACGTGCTGTGACCTCTTCCGCTGACGGCGGACGAGCCCAGGCGGCCGAGATGCCGGCGTTGTCGAGAAGGCGCTCTGCCTTGCGGCGCACATTCAGCGGTACGATCAGTGCACTGACGCCCTTGCGGCCGGCGCGACCGGTGCGGCCGCTGCGATGAAGCAGGGTTTCCGGATTGGTCGGAAGGTCGGCATGTATGACAAGGTCAAGGCCCGGAAGGTCGATCCCGCGAGCGGCAACATCCGTTGCGATGCAGACGCGCGCACGTCCATCCCGCATCGCCTGTAGCGCATGGCTGCGCTCGTTCTGCGTCAGTTCGCCCGACAAGGCGACGACGTTGAAGTTGCGATTGTGAAAACGCGCAGTCAGATGGTTGACCGCCGCGCGCGTCGAACAGAACACGATAGCGTTGGTCGCTTCATAGTACCGCAGGACGTTTATGATCGCGTTTTCGCGGTCGCTCGGCGACACGACAAGAGCGCGATATTCGATGTCCCCGTGCTGCTTTTCCTCGGTTGCCGTTGCGATCCGCACGGCATTTTTCTGATAGCTCTTCGCGAGCTTGGCGATGGCTGCCGGCACCGTTGCCGAGAACATCAGCGTGCGACGATCATCCGGGGAGGAATCCAGAATGAATTCGAGATCCTCTCGGAACCCGAGGTCGAGCATTTCGTCTGCTTCATCAAGCACGACAGCCTTGAGCGCGGATATATCGAGTGCGCCGCGACGGATATGATCGCAGAGGCGACCGGGTGTGCCGACAACGATGTGGCAACCACGTTCCAGCGCGCGGCGCTCGCTACGGATGTCCATGCCGCCGACGCAGCTGACGATCAGCGCGCCGGTCGCTTCGTAAAGCCATTCCAGTTCGCGTTTGACCTGAAGCGCAAGCTCTCGCGTCGGTGCGATCACAAGGGCAAGCGGTTCGGCCGCGGGGCCAAAGCGTTCCGCGTCCTCGAGCAGCGTCGGCGCTAGCGCAAGGCCGAAGGCGACGGTCTTGCCTGACCCGGTCTGGGCAGAAACGAGGGCGTCCGACGCGGCGAGAGCCGGGTCGAGCATGGACTTTTGAACCGGCGTCAGCTCGGTGTAACCGCGCTTCACCAACGCCTTGGCGATCGCCGGAACGACGCCGTTAAAATCTGTCATGTTGTCTATCTTTCGGAAGTCTCGCGCGCATGTTGCGCCCTGGCCAGCAGTTGCCGGTGGAGAAGTTGGCCGTTCCTACTCGGTCAGGCGGCAAATGTCAAAGCGGATGTCCCTGCCATAACCATACATCGATGCCTTCGCTTCTGCCCCGAATGCGTGCCTTTGCGGGGCCTTCAAGGCGGCCGGCTCGAACGGGCGCGCTATCCGCCCCCGCCGCCTCCATCAGTGCGGTGCTCAACGCTAGTTCGACACCGCGCTCGGCAGCGACCTCCATCAGGCGGCTGGCGACATTCACGGTGTCGCCGGTTGCCGTAATTTGCTGGCGGCTGCCGGTTCCAAGTCGCGAGGCAACGACCGGACCACAATTAGCCCCAACCTTGAAACCGGTTTTTCGGCCGCTCAGGGCGGGATGTGCCGCAAGCCAGGGCCGCATTCGCTCGCACAGGCGAATGGCACACGCGGCGGCACGCGCGGCATCGTCATCGGCCGGTTGCGGCAACCCGAAGAGAATCATCGCGCCATCGCCCATGAAGCTGGTGATTGCGCCACCATGCGAGCGCGCCTCCTCGTCAACGAGCTCGAAGAAATCGCTGAGAACTTCGCGGACATTGGTCGCGCCAATTGCCTCGCTCAAGCCTGTGAAGCCGGAGAGGTCGATGAAGACGACCGCGGCGTCTTGCCGGACCGGTTTTGCGAGAAAGTTAGGATCGCGCGCGAGCCACTCACCCAGGCCCGGGGCCTCGATGCGCTGCAGGAGATCGCTTTGCGCCGCAAAGTGTGCGGCCTGGCGACGATCGATCCAGATCTCTGCTGCACCGAAAAGCAGCACCGGCGGCAGCGCTGCTGCGATCGGCAATGCCGCACTGAACCAATAGCCGTGCGCGAAGGCGGCAATGTTCAGGCCGGCCCAGGCGAAAGCCACGGAGGCTATGATGGCATAGCCGATAGAGCTGCGCCGCCATGCAAGCAGGCTGATCAGCAGGAGCGGCAGAGCCACGGCCATTAGCGAATCGAGCAGACGCACATTATGGTCCCTGATGATGCTGTCGCCAGCAATCAGATGTGTCGCTGCCGTTGCCATTACCTCAACGCCCGGGAGCACCGGATCGAAAGGTGTCGGGAAGACATCGCCGCCGCCGGTCACAGTCGAGCCGATGACGACGATTCTGTCCTCGATTGCATTGGCCGGGAGCTTGCCGGCGAGCGCGTCTGCGGCACTGAATGTCGGAATTGTGCCGCGTGGACCATAGAAGGTAACCGGTAGCCGCTGCCCATTGTCGGTCGGCAAATGCCGGTCACCGAGCGCAAGGCCGCCGGGCGAGAACGCCGGATTGATACCCAGCGCCAATGAGGCGACCCGCAATGGAAACGAGGCATCGACCCGCTCGCCGCCGCGGGAAATCAGGGGGATGAAGCGTGGTGTACCTGATTCATCGGTGGCGACGTTGACGACGCCGATGGCCGCAACGTCGGAAAACCGGCTAAGGGGCAATAGCATCTTGCTGGCGGTCGGTATCGACGCCAGCGGATCGTTGGTGTCGATACCGACCGCCTGTGTCTCCTTTTGGAAGACGCCGGCGGCGGCGATCACGCTGGGGGTCTGCTTGAGCGCCACGACAAGTGCGGCATCGCCCTCTTCCGGTCCGGGATCGACCAGCAAGAGATCAAGCGCTACTAGCTTTGGTTTCAAGGCATTGACGGCGTCCACCACGCGGGCGAGCGTCGCCCGATTGAGCGGATAGCCGTTGTCGGCGGCGGTCTGGTCGTCGATTGCAATGATGCTGGTAATCGGCGGGGGCTCCTTGGCGCCAATGACCGTGCTACGCAGATCGGTGAGAGAGGCTTCGAGGCTGTCGAGGAAGCTTATGCCGCCCGAAAGATGCATATAGCCAAGAAGCCCGCCCCAAAGTGCGGAGAGCAATAGCGAGATCGTGATCAGGAGCCTTTTGGCCTGCATCGGCGCTATTGGCCAAGGCGGGCAAGCAGAGCCGCGGCGCGGGCGGGGGGCCAGCGGCGGACGGTAAGCGGTCCGCTACCCCGCGCGACGTCTACGCCCTCACCTACATTCAATACGACGCGCTCTCCTGCCGATGGACGACCGACCGCCACACGTCCGCGTACGACAAAGACGGATGTCGTACCGTTCTTGACGTCGACAGCCCAGCGCGTGCCGCGCACGGCCGCGATCGCTTGTGGCGTAATCACCTCGAACCCGTCCGACCGCCGTGCGCGGTCGACGTCAACGAGGACGGCCTTGTTCCGCAATGACATGGCGTCTGGCCGCCCATCGCGGTTGCGATCGACGAGATTGAAGCGCGCCCCACCCTCTGCTGTGATCGTGACGCCATCCGCGCAGCGCATGATTTGCCGTGACGTTCCCGTCACGCGCTCCATGGCGCATCCGCTCGTTTGTGCCAAGGCCGCATCAGAGGTGAAGAGAAAGGTCGCGCTACCCCAGGCGGCTGCGGCGAAAAGCAGTCTCAAGTTTACAAGCATATCCGTCCCCCCGATCGAACGACATTGCGTGTAACGGCCATCATGCCTTGATTGCTGCAGCACGCATGCCCAAACGTCAATGACTTTCCTATGCTATGAGAAGCTTCTCGGGTACTTCGACTGCAGGTCCAGTATAGCGTGCTCTTGGACGAATGAGATGGCCGCTCTCGACTTGCTCCATGGCGTGAGCCAGCCATCCCACGGTTCGTGCAAGCGCGAAGATGACAAGAGGGGCATCGTCGGGAAGATCAAAAGCTGCGCCCATGGCCGTTAGCGCGAAATCGATGTTGACACCTTCTCCTATGATTTCTTGCCCCGCTTCTGCCAGTTCGGCATAGGTTGGCGGCAAGGAAAAATTGGACATTAGCGCCTTCGCTCTAATGTCTCCGTCCGGATACAGAGGATGGCCGAAGGCAGGGAGCGCCCTTCCCTGCGTCAGCGCCTGCCGTATTGCTTGGCTGGCCCCACGCGCATTGACCTCTGCGACTAAAGAGACGACGCTCCGCCAGGCGCCTCCGTGGAGCGGTCCGGTCAAGGTCGAAAGGCCTGACAGGACCGCAGCGGACAGTGTTGCGCCTGAAGAGGCGGCCACGCGTGTGGCGAAGGTCGATGCGTTGAGTTCATGATCGGCAAGGAGCACCAGTGCGCGCCTGACGCAATCGGCCGCTTCGGGCCTTCGCCAACCCATGGCGAGGCGTAAATGCAAGGGCGAAGCCGTCCTATCCGGTGTGAGCGCACTTGCCACGGTCGACAGAATGCTTTCCGCTTCCGTCTTCAACACCTTAGCCGACCGCCCAGGGGTCGGCAGATCGCGGGTGACGCGCCGTGCGAGCAGAAGAAATGCCCGCTCCAACGAAGGGGATTCTTCCGGCTCCATGCTGGGTGCTGCTGCAATCGGTTCTGAATTCCACAGAAGCGCGGCGGTATCTTCAAGCGTCGCATGTTCCGCCCAAGTCGTCGCATTGTGGCCGCGATAATACAGCCGGCCATCCAGAATGGTCGAAATGGCTGATGGCAGAATTGGGTCACCCCACTGGATGGTATCTGCCGCGACCGTCTCGGTCTTGCGCCGACCAGCGTGGCGTTCGGCGAGCCGCATGACGTCGGCCGCGTTGTAAAGACTGCGCCGCGGGTCGCTGGTATCCGCCTTGGCCCGGATCCGGCCGCGGCTCACATTGGCGTAGAGCGTTTGCGGTTTTGTGCCGAGTTTCTCAAGCGCCTGCTCGGCGGTTAGCCAGGACATCCTGCCCTCTTACATTGATCAATTTCATCAAGATTGACGTCAATTAATCTAGGCTCGATCCTGTTGCACGTAAAGGAGAAACATGATGAATAACGGTTTGGAAGATGTCATTGCAACTGAAACGCGGCTCTCTGATGTGGACGGCGAAGCAGGTCGCCTGATTATCCGTGGCGTGTCGCTCGATCATCTCGTGTCGACATCAACCTATGAAAGTGTGGCTGCGCTGTTGCTCGACGGCCTGACGGAACGGCGTTTCGGTGCAGCAGAACTCGGCAAGTGGCTGGGCGAAATGCGGTCAGGCTTGTTCGCCCATGTGACGGTTCTTGACACGGAGTTGCTGGCATTGCCGCCTGTGGACGCGATGCGCGCTCTGATCGCTCACCTGCCGGATGGTGAGGACTTTGAAGCAGTACTCAGATTACTGGCCGCCCCGGCGGTTTTCCTACCAGCGATCCTCCGCATGCAGAGCGGCAAAGAGCCGGTAGCGCCTGATGGTTCCCTGTCGCAGGCGGCCGACATCCTGCGCATGTTGACTGGCCAGTTGCCGAGTTGGGAGCAGACGGCTGCGCTCGACGCCTATCTTGTGACGATCTCGGACCACGGCCTAAACGCCTCGACCTTCGCATCGCGTGTTATCGCCTCGACGCGTGCCGGCCTCACCTCGTCAGTGCTGGCGGCGATAAGTGCGCTCAAGGGACCGTTGCACGGCGGCGCTCCGGGTCCCGTGCTGGACATGTTCGATGCGGTCGGGACCAGCGACAATGCGCGCGATTGGCTTGGCGACGCATTGGACCGCGGCGAACGCTTGATGGGCTTTGGCCACCGCATCTACCGGGTGCGTGATCCGCGCGCCGATGCCCTGAAGCAGGCTCTTCGGCCGCTGGTCCTAGCCGCACAGGTCGACAGACAGCGGATCGAATTGGCAGAAGCCGTAGAGCACGCGGCGCTCGCCATCCTTAAGGAGCGTAAGCCGGATCGTCCGCTGGACGTCAATGTCGAATTCTACACGGCCTTGCTGCTCGAAGCGCTGGGCTTCCCGCGTGAGTCCTTCACCGGCGTGTTCGCGATCGGCCGGACGATAGGGTGGATCGCGCATGCGCGCGAGCAGGCGCTGGAGGGCCGACTTATCCGGCCACGTTCGGTTTATGTTGGGCCGCTGCCGGAAGCGGCGTAATCGTTGATACAAAAACAGCCCGGGAAACGGTCGTGCTGCGGCTTTGGCTCATCCGCTGCAAGATTGCGACGGCACACCAATTGAAAAGACCGCCGCGTCGATTGACGAGGCGGTCTCTTGGTAATCAGACCAGGCGGCTCTGCTCGGTCGCCGCTTCGATGAAGCTCGCGAAGAGCGGATGCGGGTCGAGTGGCCGGCTCTTCAGTTCCGGATGGTACTGGACACCAATGAACCACGGATGATCCGGATATTCGATCGTCTCGGGCAAGACGCCGTCCGGCGACATTCCGGAGAAGACGAGACCGCAGTCTTCCAAACGATCCTTGTAATCGATGTTGACTTCGTAGCGGTGGCGATGGCGCTCCGAAATGTCGGTTGCGCCGTAGATCTCGGAGATCTTGGTGTCCTTTTTCAGCGCAGCCTTGTAGGCGCCAAGGCGCATCGTGCCGCCGAGATCGCCCGATGCCGTGCGCTTCTGCAGCTCATTGCCCTTCACCCACTCGGTCATCAAACCGACGACCGGTTCTTTCGTCGGACCAAACTCGGTCGACGAGGCGCTTTCCACGCCGGCGAGGTTACGGGCTGCCTCGATGACGGCCATCTGCATGCCGAAGCAGATACCGAAATACGGCACCTTGCGTTCGCGCGCAAAGCGAGCCGCATGAATCTTGCCTTCCGAGCCACGCTCGCCGAAGCCACCGGGAACCAGGATCCCGTGGACCTTTTCGAGGTAAGGCGCCGGATCTTCCTTTTCGAAGATCTCGGATTCGATCCATTCAAGCTTCACCTTGACGCGATTGGCAATGCCGCCGTGATGCAACGCTTCGATCAGCGACTTATAGGCATCCTTGAGGCCGGTATACTTGCCTACGATCGCGATCGTGACTTCGCCCTCCGGCGTGCGGATACGGTTGCAGACCTCTTCCCACTGGTCGAGGCGCGGCTTGGGCGCCGGCTCGATGCCGAAGGCTGCGAGCACTTCGTTGTCGAGGCCTTCCTTGTGGTAAGCGATCGGAACATCGTAGATGTTGGCGACGTCGAGCGCCTGGATGACGGCGGACGGGCGGACATTGCAGAAGAGCGAGAGCTTCCGGCGCTCCGCTTCCGGAATCTCGCGGTCTGCGCGCACCAACAGGATGTCGGGATGAATGCCAAGCGCTTGCAGTTCCTTGACGGAATGCTGCGTCGGCTTGGTCTTCAACTCGCCAGCGGCCGGGATATAGGGCATCAGCGTCAGGTGGACGTAGATGGCAGTGCCACGCGGCAGATCGTTGCCGAGCTGGCGGATCGCTTCCATGAACGGCATGGCCTCGATGTCGCCGACCGTGCCGCCGATCTCGCAGATGACGAAGTCGTAGTCGTCATTGCCTTCGGTGACGAAGTCCTTGATCTCGTTCGTAACGTGCGGAATGACCTGCACCGTCGCGCCGAGGTAATCGCCGCGGCGTTCCTTGTCGATGATGTTCTTGTAGATGCGCCCGGTGGTGATGTTGTCGGTCTTGGTCGCCGAGCGCCCGGTGAAGCGTTCGTAATGCCCGAGATCGAGGTCGGTTTCGGCACCGTCGTCGGTGACGAAGACTTCGCCGTGCTGGGTCGGGCTCATGGTGCCCGGGTCCACGTTCAGATAGGGGTCGAGTTTGCGAAGCCGCACCCTATAACCGCGGGCCTGCAGCAACGCTCCGAGAGCCGCGGCCGCAATTCCTTTACCGAGAGAGGAAACCACGCCGCCAGTGATGAATACGTATCGCGCCATGGGAGTCACCGGATACCTTTTCAAAAACGATTCCACCAGCCCAAAAATTCATTTCCTGAATTTTTGGCGCCAGCGCGAAATCTGAACAAAAGAAAACCGGCAGACCCGAGGGCCTGCCGGCGGTTATGCTGTATGCCGCTTATTGTCCGCTTGGGACGGTCGCGGGTGCCGGAGCGGCAGGCGTGGTTGCCTGCGGAGCAGCCGGAGCAGTTTGAGTGGACGGGGCAGTCTCGGCAGGTGCCGATGCAGCCGGAGCCGCGGGCGTGGTCGCCGCCGGAGCCGGAGCGGCCTCACCGCCGGTCGGAACGCCGTTATTGCTCTGCGGGGCCGCCGGAGCGGCGTTGCCATTCTGGCCGCCGAGCGAATCGAGGATACCCTTACCCTGGCCGCTCGTCGCCGGAATACGGTTCAGAATATCCGTCGGACGGCTCTCATAGCGGTTGAGGACACCGAGACCGAGCGACGTGATGAAGAACAGAGTCGCCAGGATCGCGGTCGTGCGCGTCAGCGCATTGGCCGTGCCGCGGGCAGACATAAAGCCCGAACCGCCGCCGATGCCCAGGCCGCCGCCTTCAGAGCGCTGAATGAGCACGACGCCGACAAGCGCCAGCACGATCATGAGGTGGATGACAATCAAAACGGTCTGCATGGGTCCAGTCCTGCCCACACGCACGGCGGGCATAAAGTAAAATTCTGGCGCTCTTTACATGAGGTAATCCGCTATTCCAAGCCCTTCGGCTCGGAATATACACGGCTCTAAGCAAGCAGCGCTTCGTATGCGCCGTAGATGGCGAGGAAATCTGTTGCTTTCAAGCTGGCGCCGCCGATCAATGCGCCATCGACATTCGCCACGCCCATCAACTCCCTCGCATTGTTGGGCTTGACCGAGCCACCATAGAGAATGCGGATCTTCTTGCCGATATCGCCAAAGCGGGCAACGAGCTCGGAACGCATGAAGGCGTGCGCCTTCTCGACGTCTTCCACCGTCGGCGTGACGCCGGTTCCGATCGCCCAGACGGGCTCGTAGGCGATGACGGTATTCTCGGGCGTAGCGCTCTCCGGCACCGAGGCCGAAAGCTGACGCTTGAGGATGTCGAGAGTCTGGCCGGCCTTGCGCTCGTCAGCTGTTTCACCGATGCAGACGATCGCCGTCAGTTCCGCGGCGAAGGCAGCCTCTGCTTTGGCGCGAACGAGATGGTCGGTCTCGGCATGGTCGGTGCGACGTTCAGAATGGCCGACGATGACATAAGTGCCGAAGCAATCGGCAATCATTTCAGCCGAGATGTCACCGGTGTGGGCACCCGACGCATTCTGGTGGCAATCCTGCGCACCGATTGCCAGCGGGCTATCGGTGCAGAGCGCCGTGGCCACGTAGAGCAGCGTTGCCGGAGGGCAGATCAGCGCTTCCACCTTTGCGGAAAGCGGTCTCTGAACACCCTCAGCGATCGCCTTGATCTGGTCGAGGGAGGCACGCGTGCCGTTCATTTTCCAGTTTCCCGCAACGAGCGGGCGCACGTCAGGTGTCATGCCAGCCTTCCAATCTTCCACGTATCGAGCGGCCATAGCAAAAGCGGGAGTCAATGAAAAGGTTTCGTGCCCTTACCTAAAGGAAATAACGGCCTTTTGTCGCGCAAATGCTTAAAATTTGCGATCGATGTTGCTGAAGATCACAGGCCGGAGCGTCATGAATGGCATGCGCGCTGCCCCTTCGGGACGATTGTCAGGAGCCCAAGATCCAGTTCAACGTACGGCGCCAATCGATCATCCGGATCGGAGTTCCGTGGTTCCCTGTTTGGTAGAGCGTGAAATGCGTAGGATAATCGGTCTTCAGCAGCTTTTCGAAGAGCGCCTGCTGGTCGGTTGCCGCGTAGACCGGATCGCGGCTGCCGTGCGCGAACCAGAGCGGCAGCTTGGCCTTGAAGGACGGGCTCTTGGCAAAGTCTGGATCGGTAACGCCACTCAGGATCACCATCCCCTTCAGGCGCTTGACGCTGTCCACGTCGCGGCTCACGCCCCAGCAGACTTGGCTGCCCATCGACGCACATGCCAGGATGACTGGCTTGCCGCTCGACTGTTCGGAAGCGTAGCGGATCAGGCCGGCAATTGCTGCGACGCCAGCGCTGTCGAAGCTCTTGACCGACGGCGAGTAGTAGACTCCGCCGTTGCCGGCGACCAGATTTTTCAGGCGATTGAAGTTTCCACCGAAGCTGTAGTCATTCGCGCCGAGGCGCCGGTCGCCATTACGTCCGTGAATGAAGATGACCGTAAACGCCGCTGCGGAGCTTGGTCCCACCCTAGTGACATCGAGCTTTTGATCGCCGAGCTGTAAGGTCTCGTCCGACTGCTGCTTTCTGATCCCGAGGGAAACATATTTTTGTTGGGCGCGCTTCTCTGGTATCTGATCACGACCGTTGATGTCGCGCATTTCGTCGTATTCGATGACGTCAAGCGAGCCACCATCGCTGGTCTCCAGCACATTTTGTGTGGAAAAGAGATCGTCCTTGTACGGCGGCAGTCGCTCAGCGGCTTGACCGGTCGCCGTGGTCATCAGGAAAAAGGCCGCAATTGCAGCGATAATGGTGCAATGACTTGTGGACATTCGCATGCCTATGGTTCCCTGAGCCTTCTGGCCGCTTGCCATTCCACGCCCACCAACGCAAACCATTTCCTGAGAAAGTGTCCGCCGGATTGGGCGGCGTCGCGTAAGAAGGCGCTTTCTGGCAGAATCTGCCTGATTCGCAAACGTGACATCAAATGCGGTGATTTTGGGTCAGGCTCGGCGTAGGCCGCCTGCCCTGACAGGATGAAGATCTGAACGGCCCCATGGACGATAGCAACGACCTCTTTTCCGGATTGCCCCTGACACCGAAACAGGAGGAGGCTCCAAAGCCTGCCGAGCCGCAAAGGGCCGCGCCCGTCGAGACGGCGGCTCCCGCCTCGCGTCCGGCGCCCGTGAGCTCGACATCTGAAGACTACGGCGCGTCCTCGATCCGCGTTCTCGAAGGTCTCGAGCCCGTTCGGATGCGCCCCGGCATGTACATCGGTGGCACCGACGAGAAAGCGCTGCACCATCTCTTCGCCGAAGTCATCGACAACTCGATGGACGAGGCGGTCGCCGGCCATGCCAACTTCATCGAGGTCTATCTTGACCGCGAAGGCTACCTGACAGTCAGCGACAATGGCCGCGGTATCCCGGTCGAGAACCATCCGCAGGTTCCCGGGAAGTCCACCCTTGAAGTCATCATGACGAAGCTGCATGCCGGCGGAAAATTCGACGGCAAGGCGTACGAGACATCAGGCGGTCTGCACGGCGTCGGTGTTTCCGTCGTCAATGCCCTCTCCGATTTCATGGAGGTCGAAGTCGCGCGCAATCGCAAGCTTTATCGCCAGCGCTTCTCGCGCGGCCTGCCGCAAGGCGGCTTGGAAGAGCTGGGTGATGTCCACAATCGGCGCGGCACGCGCGTCCGTTTTCACCCGGACGCTCAGATTTTTGGCGAGCATGCGAAGTTTGATGCGGGGCGCGTGTTCCGTATGGCGCGCTCCAAGGCCTACCTTTTTGGCGGCGTGGAAATCCGCTGGAGTTGCGAAGAAGGTGTGCTTCCGCAGGGTTCGGAGATACCGGATAAAGCGGTCTTCCACTTCCCCGGCGGCCTGAAGGATTACCTCCAGGCGACGATGGGCAAGGAATTCACCGTCACCCGCGAGATATTCGCAGGCAAGACGGAGAAGACCAGCGGCCACGGCTCCCTGGAGTGGGCAATCACCTGGTACGGTGGCGATCCGCAGGTCCACTCCTACTGCAATACCATCCCAACGCCCGAAGGCGGAACGCACGAGGCGGGTCTGCGCATTGCGTTGACCAAGGGCCTGAAGAACTACGCCGAACTGACGCAGAACAAACGCGCGGCTCAGATCACCACCGATGACGTGATGATCTCCGCGGTTGGGATGCTGTCGGTCTTCATACGCGAGCCCGAATTTGTCGGCCAGACGAAGGACAAGCTTGCGACCGTCGAAGCGCAGCGCATCGTTGAAAACGCACTTCGCGACCCGTTCGACCACTACCTTGCCGACAATCCGAACGAAGCAGCCAAGCTGCTCGACTGGGTCATAGAGCGCGCGGAAGAACGCTTGCGCCGTCGCAAGGAAAAGGAAGTCAACCGCAAGACGGCCGTGCGCAAGCTGCGCCTGCCGGGCAAGCTCGCCGATTGCGCGCAGAACACCGCCCAGGGCGCGGAGCTCTTCATCGTCGAAGGTGACTCGGCAGGTGGCTCGGCCAAGCAGGCGCGAAACCGTGCCAACCAGGCCATCCTCCCCCTACGCGGCAAGATCCTCAACGTCGCCAGTGCCGGTCGCGAAAAGCTTGGCGCCAACCAGCAGCTCGCCGATCTCGTGCAGGCGCTCGGTTGCGGAACGCGTTCGAAGTATCGAGAAGAAGACCTTCGCTACGAACGCATCATCGTCATGACCGATGCCGACGTCGACGGTGCTCACATTGCTTCGCTGCTGATCACTTTTTTCTATCAGGAGATGCCGGAGCTGGTCCGTGGCGGCCACCTTTTCCTTGCTGTGCCACCGCTCTACAAGATCACCCAGGGTGCGAAGTCGGCTTATGCCCGCGACGACGCGCATCGGGCCGAGCTGATGGAGACCGAGTTCAAGGGCAAAGCGAAAGTTGAAATCAGCCGCTTCAAAGGTCTCGGCGAAATGCTGCCGGCGCAGCTCAAGGAAACCACCATGGACCCAAGCAATCGCACGCTGTTGCGTGTGGTGATTGACGAGGTGGATTTCGAAGGTACGCGTACGGCCGTCGACGACCTGATGGGAACGAAGCCGGAAGCTCGCTTCCGCTTTATTCAGGATCGTGCTGCCTTTGCTGAAAACCTCGACATCTGAAATAGCTAGTCGAGGCGCACCGTAATTTCCGTCTTCACCGAGTTGGCGAGGAAGCACAGCTCATGTGCCTCGTGGTGCAGTTTGTGTTCGATTTCGCGGCCTGGAATGTCACCGGCGTAGGTAACATGTGGCCGAAGCTCGACGCGGCTGACCATGGTCCGGCCCTGCACAGTCTCCATGAGGCCAGTTGCGGCGTCGACATAGCTGTCAATCATGATGCCCATCCTTGAGGCAAGCCAGAGATAGAAGAGCATGTGGCAGCTCGACAGCGCTGCAATGTAAGCCTCCTCCGGATCCACATTTTCGGCAAGTGCATAGGGCAATGGTACGTTGTGCGGTGACGCGGAGGCGGCGACGATCGCGCCACCGTCGAAGCTCCAGGTATGTCCGCGGCTATAGCGCCCGTCGGTAAAGCTTGCCGCGCCCCGCTCCCACGCGACCTCTGCGGAAAACGTCGTCATCTGTCATTCTCCTTCGCGCGTCAGGCGCGCTGTTGTCAGCTGTAAATGGTCGGACAGTGCCTGCAGCGCCGTAGACTCGTCGCGGCGTGCGCAGGCTTCAATGATGGCGCAATGCTCCGCGTGGAGGATGACACGTTCATCTGAGCCCTTCGGCTGCTTCAGATAGGCGCGACGCGATTCGCGTCGCAGCTCGTCGATCATCGAAAGAAGACGGGCATTGCCGCATGGGCCATAGAGCGTTCGATGAAACGCGACATCCAGCTCTTCCAATGTGGCCGGATCTTCCTCTTCGATCAGGTCTTCATTGAGGCGGCGAGCCTTGCGCATGTCGCGATCGCCGAACATTGGTAGCGCTGCGCGGAGCGCCATGGTTTCCAAGGCTGCGCGGATCTCGGCGAGTTCACGGGCTTGCTCGTCCGTCAAACCGACAACCGCCAGGCTCCGGTCCGGCCGCCGGTCGAGCAGGCCCGACGCGAGCAGCCGATCAAGCGCCTGGCGCACCGGCTGACGGCTTACACCAAATCGTTCTGCGAGAAGCTCTTGTTTCAAGACTGTTCCTGGCGGCAGGCTGCCGCCTTCAATTTCGCGCCGGAGTGCCGTTGCAATCATGTTTGTATCCATGGATCCAAAATAGCTGCCTGAGTGAGTTTTGACAACGCGTTGCAGGATTTCTGTCATATTGATTGCGGAGAATAGGGCTAACGAGCGTAGTATAGATCGCCGGGGATCTGGGTGCGCCAGTCGATGGCATAAATCCGTCATTGTGCTTGCGTCCGACGGATGCATAGCCCATATCCATAGTCAAAATAGGGGGAAAAGAACGAGTGAGCCTTCCGAACAACAATATCCAGCGAGAGTCGCGATGGCTCGGCCCTTCGGCCCCTGCCCGCACGCCGCTCATTCCCTCAATCTCTGCGGCGCGCTGGCTGCTGATCCTTGTTGTTGCGGCCGGTGTCTATTTCTTCTACGGCTTTGCCGTCCCCGTGCTTGCTGCCCTTGTGATCGGCTTTGCAAGTTGGCCGCTTTATCGCCGGCTCCTGGCGCGCGTCGACGAAAACACGACGATCGCTGCTACCATCGCCATTGTGCTGATCGTCACGTTCCTGGTCCTACCGATCGTTTTCGCTGTCACCTACACGACAGGCGAGGTGCGAGAATGGGTGGCATGGGCCGTCCATGCAAACAGGTCGGGTGCGCCGACGCCGCAATGGATCATTTCGCTCCCGTTTGCCGGCCCCTATCTCGATGAATTGTGGACCAAATATATCGGCAGCCCCGGCTCCATGGGTGAGGTGATCCAGGCTGTCAGCGGCGCCAATATCGGTAACATCTATCGGGCGGTCCTGGCCGCAGGCGGCGGCGCCTTCCATCTGCTGCTGACGCTGCTGTTCATGTTGATTGCACTGTTCTTCGTCTACCGCGATGGCTCCGCCTTCTCGCAGCAGATCGATATGCTTGGCGAGCGCATTCTCCCAAACCGTTGGGAGCGGATTTCGCGAGTGGTCCCGGCAACCATCAGTTCGACCGTCATGGGCATGACACTGATCGCGATCGGTGAAGGCATCGTGCTCGGCGTCGCCTATTGGATCGCCGGTGTCCCCTCGCCGGTCACGCTCGGCGTCCTGACCGGCATTATGGCCCTGATACCTGGCGGTGCGCCGCTGTCTTTTTCCTTGGTGTCCGTCTATCTGCTCGCCAGTGGCTCCCACGTCGCCGGTATCGGCCTTTTTGTTTGGGGAACGGTCGAGCTGTTCATTGTCGACAAAACTCTTCGTCCGAAACTCGTTGGCGGTCCGATCAAGCTGCCATTCCTGCCGACTTTCTTCGGCCTTGTCGGCGGCGTGAAGACTATGGGCTTTCTCGGTCTCTTCATCGGGCCAGTGCTGATGGCCCTCATCGTCGCGATCTGGCGCGAATGGATGCATGAGGTCCGCAATGCTGAAACCGGCCCGCACGTCATGATCGACGAACAGGCGCCACCAGCATCTCGCGCGGCCGAATGATCAGGTCAGCTGCTTTTCCATGAACAGGCTGAGCGGATCCGGCTGGTAGCTGCCGAACGCTTCGATTTCGAGATAGCCGTACTTGCGGTAGAGAGCGATCGCTTCCGGCTGGTAGATTCCGGTTTCAAGCCGAACCGCCCGGAGCTTCCTTTCAGTGGCGGTCGCTTCGAGTGTGTCCATCAGCTTGCTCGCCGCTTTCAAGCCACGCGCATCCGGGTCGACGAACATGCGCTTGATCTCCGCGGTTCCATCGCCGGCTTCCACCAGAGCACAGCAGCCGACGACCGTGCCATTGTGGCGGGCGACGAAGAAGCTGACTGCCGGCTTTTCCAGCGTCGAGACGTCGACGAGGTGGTTGCTCTCCGGTGGATACAGTGACTGCGCATAGGCGTCGGACATATCGAGAAGGCGGAGCACCCCTTCTTGGCGCGGCGGTTCCAAAGCAATCGTAATGGACACGGGATGCTCCTGTCTTGGTGCGCCTGCATGACGAAAAGTTAATGCTGGCTCGCCTTCATTCCGTTGGAATTTCAGCTTCTAAGAGGCGACATTTCAATACTCAAAAGGCGATACTATGCAAACGATTTTGGTGGCAATGACCATCTTGGGGTGTAACGACGCGGTCACACAATGCAACTACATCGCCACGGTCCAGAAACAGTGGCAAACCGTTGCGCTCTGCGACGCAGCCTCGGAAAAGCAGCTGAAGCACTATGCGAATGTCAGCTATCCGACGGTCATTGCCGTCTGCGAGCCGCCGAAGCCGGTTGCGACGCCGGAAGCGCCGAAGGCTGTCGCCGAAAACACTCCAGCGCCGTCCATTCCAGCCGAAACGCAGGGTCGGCTGTCGGCCTTCGCCGATCGGGTGGCGGGTCAGGTGCGTGCGCATCTGCCGTCCGGCAGTGACATGAAAACGGTGCTGGATTCACCCGTACACTTCGTCTCAGGCAGCTATTCCTGGGTCGCGAAGCGGCTGCACTACTAGGCTGCCGCGAGCGACGCCACATGGGCGTAAGCGCGCGCGTGCTGTCGCTGCTCCGCAATGTGTAGCCTTTCAATCATCTCGAGGAGTTCCCGCTGGGCTCCATGCGTTGCATGCCTGCGGAACTTCTCAAGCAGCTTGCCGCAGACGTCGCCGAGCATGGTTGCTGAAAGGTTTTTCGATGCATCCCGCCACAGTAGCGTTGCTTCGACGAAGAGCGCGCTGATCTCGCGGGAAAGGCCTGCCGTCTCGTAAAGGGCGCGCACAGCGTGCATGCGTCCGGTCGCGAGGATGGAGCGAACGCGTCGCTCCTCACAACCGGTCAGGTTGACGATGGCGCTTGCGAAGAACTCGACTTTTCCCGAGCAGAGGGCGTGCATCAGGAAGGACGGCGTCAGGTGGCCACTGGCTCGCAAATGTTCGACAAGATCTGAAATCTCGCGCGACGTAATCTCGCCTGCGATCGACACGATGGCGGCTTCGTTGGCTTCCCGGCTGATCCGATGCAGTCGGCTCGGATCGATCATCGCTTGTGCCAAAGGCAGATTGCAGAGTGCGACACTGACATGCTGCGTCAACAGCTGACGCGCGTCCACAGGCAGGTCCTCACGATCAAGGAGCAGGTTGCGGATTTCGCAGTGGTGGCCGAGCCGCTCGGCAATTCTCTTCAGCGAGTAAGGTGCAATGACCGCCCCGTCGTTTTCGAGCAGGCAGAGGACAGTCTCTTCC
The DNA here is from genome assembly GCF_002211365.1 of Rhizobium sp. R711. Classification (GTDB taxonomy): domain Bacteria; phylum Pseudomonadota; class Alphaproteobacteria; order Rhizobiales; family Rhizobiaceae; genus Rhizobium. The sequence continues at coordinate 78,731 of NZ_LOKZ01000010.1, forward strand.
TCACCGATTTCGGCAAGCGCGGCAGAAACCGGCCGTGAGATCGTGCCGCGCGCCGCGATCAGCATTCGCGTGACGTCGCTGCCGCTGGCGGCGAGATCCACCAACTCCGCATCCAACAGCAAGGGGGAACATGTGACGGCATGGCAGGCGATTTCCGGCTGGTCCGCTGCCAGCGAGAGAATAACAGCTCGCGGTGCGTCCGGCGACCAGGCGATTGCCTCGGCTAGCGCCAGCCTTACCTTGGGGGATGGGTCATCGAGCAGGAACGTCATAGCCATCTCGGCGGCGGCGCGTTCTGCTGCAGCCATCTCGGACTGCAGGTAGGCTCTGCCGAGGACATTGGCCGCACGCGCCCTGTCTCCGGCCTTGGCGGTTTCCGCCCAACGAAGAAATGCTTCTACGATCACCCGTGGTGCCCCATGCCCGAATGCGATTCTCTCGCACCCCAATCAATGGAACTACGGTACCTCCGAAAAGTTTATGATTGGTTCACCATGTTCGTTAAGCCTCAGAGCTTCGGCCGGAACATTTCGAACACATCACTGCCTTCGCTGTAGTCCATGTAACCCAAGCGTGCCACCGGCCGGGCGATCGCCATATCGAGGCGGCCATCACGAATGATCGTTTCGTCGATGCGGATGCCAACAACCTGGCCGAAGACCATAATGTTCTCGGAGTCCTCACCAGTCAGTGACTTCGGCACGAGGGTTTCCGTTACCTTGCATTCGAGCACGGCAAAGGCTTCGGCGACGTAGGGTGCGTCTACAAGCTCACCCCTTTTCGCCGTCAGACCCGCAAGCGCAAACTCATCGACGCCGTAGTCGACGGTCGCCGACGAAACGTTCATCTTCTCCACCAGGTTTCGGCTCACGAAGTTGCAGGTGAACTCGCCGGTTTCGATCGCATTCCTTTGGCTGTGCTTGAGACCGGCGGAGGAGAACATCACGAGCTTCGGGCGGTCGGAAATCGCGTTGAAGAAAGAGTACGGCGCGAGATTGATCGAACCGTCACTTCCCTTACTGCCGATCCAGCCGATTGGACGCGGGGCGACAATCGCCTTGAAGGGATCATGCGCCAGACCATGCCGGTTCGCATCGGTGGTATAGAACATCAGTCCTCTCCACCGACCCAGGTCACCGTCTCGGTCAATTCAGGACGCGGGCGCTCGATGGCAGGAAACGTCGTCGACCCCATGTGAATGAAACCAGCGATCTTTTCGCCCGGCTTGACGCCGAACAGTTCGTAAGCACGTTCGTCGTACGCGAACCATTCGGTCAGCCAGTTGGCGACCCAGCCGTGGGCGTTGGCAGCAAAGATGATGTTGAGGCAGACCGCGCCCGCAGACATCAACTGCTCCCACTCGGGAATCTTGATGTGCGGGCCGGACTTGCTGACGACGGCAACGACAACAGGAGCGCGGGTAAAACGGGTGCGCTCCACTTGGATCATTTCGTCGGAAAGGTCCGGCTTAGCCTCAAGTGCCAGCTTCAGAAGCTCCTCGCCAATCCGGGCACGTTCTTCGCCGCGATAGACGATGAAGCGCCAGGGCGCGAGTTTGCCGTGATCCGGTACACGGGAGGCCAGGCGCAAAATCTCTTCGATCTCGGCCTTGTCAGGCCCCGGCTCGCACATCTGAAACGCGGGGATAGAACGGCGGACACCGAGATAGTCGATCAGCTTGATATCGGATTTCATGCGGGAGAGACTTCCATTTTCATGACAGCATTTGGGATGGGTCTTGAATTTGCCATCGCGTTGGTCTTGAAGTGGCCTCTGTGATTTCAGATGTCAATTGGTTCGCACGACAGATGGTTGGCATTTCGCCGTATGCACGCATAAGCCTAACTTTGGTTTTGACCGCCCTACTACCTTTAAGCGGCCAGGCCCAGGACGCCTTCCAGACCTTCAAGCAGTTGGATACGACTGCGAAGATGCCGAAGCTGAATGCCTTCATCGCGCCGGGTGCGGTGCCGCAGGGCTCGAAGCTGCATGAGGTTGCCCTTGAGGCAAAGCTGACGGCCAACGGTGAAGCGGTGCAGGATGGACTAGCCTGGTATGTGTTTAGCCCGATGGCCGGCTCGGATGGCAAGCTTCCGCTGATCGCATCCTCGCAGGGCGGCTCTGCGGATTTCCAGCTCGCGCCTGGCGACTATTTCGTCAACGTTTCCTTCGGCCGTGCCGGCGTCACCCGCAAGCTGACGGTCCCCGAAGACGGTCAGGTCGACAAGCAGACGCTGGTGCTGGAAGCCGGTGGATTGCTACTGAACGCGGTGTCGGGCTCAGACGTGCGCATTCGACCAGATCAGCTCAGTTTCTCGATCTACTCCGCCGAGGTGCGTGAGGACGGGGAGCGCGGTCTTGTCATGGCTGACGTGCCGCCAAACACCGTGGTTCGCCTGAATGCCGGGACCTACCACATCGTCTCTGAATACGGCGACACCAATGCATCGATCCGCGCCGACATACAGGTTGAGGCCGGCAAGCTCACGGAAGCGACGATCCAGCATAAAGCCGCGCAGATCACCTTCAAGCTCGTGTCCGACGCCGGTGGCGAAGCGATTGCCGATACCGCCTGGTCGATCCTGACAGCCGCTGGCGACAGTGTCGGCGAGAGCGTCAGCGCCTTCCCGACCATGGTGCTTGCCGAAGGCGAATATTCCGCCGTCGCTCGAAACAAGGACAAGATCTATCAGCGCGATTTCAAGGTCGAAGCCGGCAAGAACACCGACGTCGAAGTTCTGATGAAGGATGTGCAACCCGAAGAGCCGACCGAAGCGGCAAAGACGGTGCAGGTTCAGCCCGATCAACAGCCGCCAGCGGGTGACGCGTCGCCGAGGACGCAAGCGCCGCTGCCCTCCTACGATCAATTGCAGGGAGGCGCCGGCACCGGCGACGACGTGGAGTAATCGGCTTTCGGAATATCTCGGACAAAGAAAAACCGCCCGGTCCTGCTAGGGACCGGGCGGTTTTTGTATTGGAGCCGGAGGCAGCTCAGGCTGCCTTGGCTTTCTTGGCTTCCGCCTTGCGACGAACGTCCGGTGGCGTGGCCTCGAGCCCGAGGCTTGCGATGGCCTCGTCAAGCGACATCGAGGTCTGCTCCTGGCTGCCGAGACGGCGGATGTTGACCGTGCGCTCTTCCGCTTCCTTCTTGCCGCAGACGACAATGACGGGGACTTTCGTTACGGAATGTTCGCGGATCTTGTAGTTGATCTTCTCGTTACGGAAGTCAGTCTCGACCGTCAGGCCAGCGTCGCGCAGCGCTGCCGCAACTTCGGCGCCATAGCCATCTGCCTCGGACGTGATCGTGGCGACCACGACCTGCTGCGGCGATACCCACAGCGGCAGGTGTCCTGCGAAGTTCTCGATCAGGATGCCGAGGAAGCGTTCCATCGAGCCGCATATGGCGCGGTGGATCATCACCGGCTGTGTCTTTTCCGAGTTGCTGTCGATGTAGAACGCACCAAAGCGTTCCGGCAGATTGAAGTCGACCTGCGTCGTGCCGCACTGCCATTCACGGCCGATCGCGTCCTTCAGCGTATATTCGAACTTCGGACCGTAGAACGCACCCTCGCCCGGCAGAATACCGGTCTTGATGTTGTTCGACTGCTGCTGGATCGTTTCCAGCACTTCGGTCATCACGCTTTCGGCGCGATCCCAGAGGTCATCCGAACCAACACGCTTTTCCGGGCGCGTCGAAAGCTTGATGGTGATCTCGTCGAAGCCGAAGTCCTTGTAGACCGAGAGGATCAAATCGTTGATCTTCAGGCATTCGGCGGCCATCTGCTCGTCGGTGCAGAAGATGTGCGCATCGTCCTGCGTGAAGCCACGCACGCGCATCAACCCGTGCAACGCGCCCGACGGCTCGTAGCGATGCACCGTACCGAATTCCGCAAGGCGGATTGGCAATTCACGATAAGACTTCAAGCCGTGCTTGAATATCTGCACGTGGCCGGGGCAGTTCATTGGCTTCAGCGCGAAGACGCGGTCGTCATCCGTATCGTCGCCGGCAACCGTGACCTTGAACATGTTGTCGCGGTACCAGCCCCAGTGACCGGAGGTTTCCCAGAGCGACTTGTCGAGCACCTGCGGTGCATTGACCTCCTGGTAGTCTTCGGCGAGACGGCGGCGCATATAAGCAACCAGCGTCTGGAACATGCGCCAGCCCTTGCCGTGCCAGAAGACGACGCCGGGACCTTCTTCCTGGAAATGGAAGAGATCCATCTCGCGGCCGAGGCGGCGATGATCGCGCTTCTCGGCTTCGGCGAGCACGTGCAGGTAGTTGTCGAGGTCGGTCTGCTCGGCGAATGCCGTGCCGTAGATGCGGGTCAGCATCGGATTGTTGCTGTCGCCACGCCAATAGGCGCCGGCCACCTTCATCAGCTTGAACGCCGTGCCGATCTGGCCGGTTGACGCCATATGCGGCCCACGGCAGAGGTCGAACCAGTCGCCTTGATAGTAGATCTTCAGATCCTGGCCTGTGGGAATCGCGTCGACGAGTTCGACCTTGTAGCTTTCGCCCTTGGCGGCGAACACTTCCTTGGCCTTCTCGCGCGACCAGACTTCCTTGGTGAACTGCGCGTTGCGAGCGATGATTTCCTTCATCTTCTTTTCGATCTTTGGCAGATCGTCTGGTGTGAAGGGCTCGTTCTTGGCAAAGTCGTAGTAGAAGCCGTTTTCGATAACCGGGCCGATCGTGACCTGCGTTCCGGGCCAGAGTTCCTGCACCGCTTCCGCCATCACGTGGGCTGCGTCATGCCGGATCAACTCGAGCGCGCGGCCATCGGTGCGGGTAATGATTTCAATAGTGCCTGCTGTCACCGGATCGGAAAGGTCGCGAACCTGACCGTCGATGGCGATTGCTACCGCCTTCTTGGCAAGCGACTTGGAAATGGATTCTGCGACATCCTTGCCGGTTGCGCCAGCATCGTAGCTGCGCACGGAACCATCGGGAAATGTCAGGGAAACGGATTGGGACATCTAGAATTCTCCTTGTCCAGTCCCGCCAACGAATGCGGGTGGTTGCAATGAAGCGCTTCGTCCGCACGAATGCGCCGCCGCCTGATATCGAGATTTGCTGCTTGAGTAAAGAAAAAGCCAACTTAACCGATCATTTCGGCAAGGCCGCGAACCGTATTCCAGTTTCGCAACGTGCCGACGCCCATCCGCTTGGTCGTCAGGGCCGAGAGCAACTTCCATTCGCTTGGCTTGCCCGCAAAATCTATCCAGAGGTCGCCTCCGGCGAGTGCCATTCGCTGCTTCGGATCGGCATAAGGCCGAAGCGCTTGCACGGTTGCGGGACCAAGTGGTTTGCGCATCACACGCACGATGACTTGGCTGCCCTCACCGTCCGGAAATGGATTGGAGCCTGCAAGCTTCAACCAGTCGGCGCCTTTGCGCACGATGATATCGACTGGTTTGCCGAACCTCGTCTTAAACGCGGCCTCCAGTTTTGCCTCAATGTCCGGGAGCGGAGAAGTGTCTGTTTCGAAAACGATATTGCCGGTCGAAACCAGCGTTCTCGGATCTTGGTAACCGATGTCCCTGGCCATGTCGCGAAGGTCGGACATCACCACGCGGCGACCTGGCGCAAGCACGATGCTGTGCAGCAGCGCAACGTAGATCATGCTTTCCAGAACTCCGCATTGCTCTCGGGCGGCGCCGCACCGGTATGCTTGCACAACGCATCAGCGATTCGGACGTGACGGCAAACTCCCTGAAATGCGCCCTGTGTCATCCCTCAGCCTGTCTTGCGCCCAAGCGCGAGGTAGCGCCAGGGTGTCCACCAGTGTAAGCGCACGTCGAGCTGGTCGGGAACCGGGTCGAGCCCGCTCGTGCCGCCCGGCCCACAACGCGCGACGCGAAACAGCGTCATCCACCCGCCGCTCCACAGCCCATGGCGCGCGACCACCTCATAACCGTATTCAGAGCAGGTCGGGATGTGGCGACATGAATTGCCGATGAAACCGGAGAGCGTCAGCTGATAGAGGCGGATGAAGCCCATCCCGAGCAACCTGCCCGGCGTCTTGCGAAACGGCCCGGAATAATTACGGGAATAGGAGCCTGCTGACCGACGGGATGCGGCTGCACCGCCCTCGTCTTCGTCGTCATCATGGTTTATCGAACAGAACTCGCACATCGACTATGCCGCTCAGGCCTCGATTGTTTCGGCGCGCTTGGCCTCAATCTGGCCGATGGCATCGACGACGGCTTCGAACGTGAGCATCGTGGAGGCATGTCTGGCCTTGTAATCCTTCACTGGGCGGAGATAGCGCATGTCCTCGAACCGGCCTTCCGGCCCCTCGCCGTCCGCCTTGAGCATGGCCAGCATGTCCTCGCGCGCCTTGCGTACTTCACCCGCATTGGCGCCAACTACATGGCGCGCCATGATCGAAGAGGATGCCTGCCCAAGCGCGCAGGCTTTGACGTCATGCGCAAATCCGGTCACCGTGTCGCCATCCATCTTCAGCCAAATCTTCACCTTGGAGCCGCAAAGCTTGGAGTGAGCCTGGGCGCTGGCGTCGGCATCCGGCAAATCGCCGATCAGTGGAATATTGCCCGCAAATTCGAGGATTTTGCTGTTGTAGATATCGTCCATCGTGGATTCCGCTCCAGAATTCATGCGGATCGGCGCCTTGAAACTCATTGTAGCACAAAAGAAAAACACAGCGTGTCGTGCCGGGAGACTTACATAAAGGTGCCGTTTTCCTATATGTATGTCGTTCGAAGGCCATAAAAATGCAATGGCCTCGGCTAAGTTTGATTGGGAAACCGTGCCGGAAGGGTAGCTATTTGAGCCCTGAAAGCCCCGGAGCCTGCCAAAGGTGCATGAATTCCCTCGAGTGGAATTGCCAGTGGCTAGTCCGAAAGACGGTTCGCTAAAGCGGACCAGGAGACTGTTACATATGGACGCCATCATCAAGAATTTTCCGCAGACCCCCACCGATCTAGAAGCCGATCGGCCCAGCCAGAAGGAAGCCGAGGACGCCGTCCGCACGCTCCTGCGCTGGGCTGGTGACGATCCGTCGCGCGAAGGCCTGCTTGATACTCCGGCTCGCGTGGCAAAGGCCTATCGCGAACTTTTCGCCGGCTACGATATGGACCCCGAAGACGTGCTTGGCCGCACCTTCGAAGAGGTCGCCGGCTACGACGACATGGTCCTGGTCAGGGACATTCCTTTCTTTTCGCACTGCGAACACCACATGGTGCCGATCATCGGAAAGGCGCATGTCGCCTATATGCCCGACGGCAAAGTCCTTGGTCTTTCTAAGATCGCGCGCGTCGTGGAAATCTACGGTCGCCGCCTGCAAACGCAGGAGACCATGACCGCCCAGATCGCGAAGGCCATCGACGACACACTCGCTCCCCGCGGCGTTGCCGTCATGATCGAGGCTGAACATATGTGCATGGCAATGCGCGGTGTGCAAAAGCAGGGCTCGACCACATTGACGACAACATTTACCGGAACGTTCAAAACTGAGCCGGCTGATCAAGCCCGATTCATGTCCATGGTCCGGAGCCGCTGAAGACGGCTTCGAATGAGAAAGCCGCGATGATGCCCTTTGCCTTCAATGCACCGTCCGACGATAAATCCGAACTCGAGGACGCGGGCGACTTCACGCCGCGATTTGACGACCGCGGTCTGATCACTGCGATCGTCACAGATGCTACCGATGGCGAGTTGCTGATGGTGGCGCATATGAATGCACAGGCTCTCGCCCTGACCATCCAGACCGGAAAGGCGCACTACTTCAGCCGGTCGCGTGGCAAGCTCTGGATCAAAGGCGAAACGTCGGGCAACACTCAGATGGTCAAGGAAATCCGGACGGATTGCGATCAGGACGCCATCTGGCTGAAGGTTGAGGTAGCTGGTCACGATGCCACCTGTCATACGGGCCGCCGCTCCTGCTTCTATCGGACCGTGAACCTCGAAGATGGCAAGCCGATGCTTGAAATCGTCGATGACGATCTCCAGTTCGATCCGAATGAAGTTTACGGAAAAGACTCATAAAAGCCGAAAATCGCCTCTTATTGGGCCAAAATCTACGCCTATATACGAATTGGAAAGGGACACGGGACACTAATATAGTTCGTTTTTGATTGTTTGCCGGGAGGGAGGCGAGCCATGCTGAATTGGGGTTTGTACCGCCAAAGCTCTGAGCTGGGCACGTCCAACATCAGTACCCCGACAGCGCCAGACATGAACGCTCCCGCCATTCCCGCGCCTGCCCCCCCCAAAAAAGCGAAACTTGCCCTTGCACTCGGCGGTGGTGCCGCGCGCGGTTGGGCGCATATAGGTGTCCTACGCGCATTGGACGAGGAAGGCATCGAGATCGGCATGGTCGCCGGAACCTCGATCGGCGCCTTGGTCGGGGGCTGTTATCTGGCCGGCAAGCTTGACGAGTTGGAAGGATTCGCCCGTTCGCTGACAATGCGGCGTATTGCCAGTCTGCTTGACCTGACGATCGGCGGCAGCGGCTTGTTCGGTGGCATGCGACTGACGAAGCGCATGCAGGAGCATCTGGAAGGCCTGAACGTCGAAGATCTGGACCGGCCGTTCGTGGCCGTCGCCGCGGAGGTCAACACCGGGCATGAAGTCTGGATCGCCAACGGCTCGTTGATCACCGCGCTTCGCGCTTCCTATGCCCTACCCGGCATTTTCGAGCCAATTCGCAGCAACCAGCGGACGCTCGTCGACGGCGCCTTGGTCAATCCGGTTCCCGTTTCGGTATGCCGTGCCTATGAGCAACCGCTGGTGGTCGCCGTCAACCTGAACTACGATCTCTATGGTCGGTCTGCTGTCGTCCGGCACAACGCCACCCTCTCACCGTCCGAAGTGCACCGGCGCGAGGAGGCACCCTATGCCAAACTCGGCATGACCGGCGTGATGGTGCAGGCTTTTAACATTATCCAGGACAGGATCGCGCGTGCGCGCCTGGCGGGTGATCCGCCGGATCTATCGCTTCAGCCGCGTCTCGGCGATATCGGTTTGTCGGAGTTCCATCGCGCCGGAGAAGCGATCGAGCGCGGCTATGAGGAAGCCAAGCTGCGGCTTCCTGAATTGAAACGAATGCAGGAGATATTCGCCGGCCCTCTCTGAGCGCCGGCGAAGCGTTTCAGCCGGCGATGTAGGCTTTGATCTGTTCGGCTTCCAGTTCGACTTCCGCGATACGGGTCTTCACGACGTCGCCAATCGAGATGATGCCGGCGAGCTTGCCGTTCGTTTCAACGGGAACATGGCGGAAGCGGCGGCTTGTCATCAGTCCCATGAGGTCATTCACGGTTGAGTCTTCATGGCACCGGTAAACCTTGGAGGTCATCAACGAGCCAACGGGCTGATCGAGACAGGCGGCACCCGCCTTGGCGATTGCGTGCACCACGTCACGTTCCGTGAAAATCCCGGAAATCTTGTTCTCCATCCCGACGATGACGATCGCGCCGATCTTTTTCTTGCTGAGAATCACGGCCGCTTCAGAAACAGTCGTGTTCGGCCCGGCGGTTACGACATCTCTGCCTTTTACGTCGAGTATGGCCTTGACTGAATTGGACATTTTTGAACCTCCTATGTCGAAAGTGCAGCACTTCAACTGATCACAGGCATCCGCGACGGTCTCTCCTCTCGACACGGATCAGTTCGAATGGTGCACTCCAACTGTCAAGATTGCAATATATCCGATGTCTCTGAAGTTGGCGGCGGCTCGGGCGGTCTGCGGTCAAAAAGACGGAAGAGAGCGAAGCCGAAAATGAACCCACCTATATGGGCGTCCCAGGCGATTGCTTGCGAGCCGTCGCCGATCAGTGGGACGCCCACCGCAATCAGGATATTGCCCACGAACCAGAAGAGAATGAAAGCGACGACCGTGCGGCTGCGAAAAGATTCGACCATTGAAAGACGGGGATTGAGATGCGCCGGTCGGGTGATCCGCTGTTCCGGCGGGAACGCAAAGCGGCAGGCAGCGCCCATTAGGCCGGACACAACGCCGGATGCGCCGATTAGCAGCGTGGCCTCTCCCCAATTCAGCGCCGCATGCAGAGCGGCCGACGCAACCGCGGACAGCACCCAGAAAACGAGGAAGCGAAACGTTCCAATGCGGCGCGCCACCGGCGTTCCGAAAGCCATGAGCCATAGCCCGTTGAAAACGATATGTTCAATGCTGCCGTGGAGAAGCGAATAGGTGATCGGTGTCCAGAAGAGCTGCGGCCCCTGTTCCGACAGTGGCGTAATGTAGCGCAACGGAATGAAGCCGAAATTGAAAAACAGCCAGTCGAGAGCGTTACCAGACAGAAGCGTTGATTGAACGGCATATATCAGCCCCAACAGTCCAAGGGCTGCGAGCACCGGGCCTGGAAGGTTGAAGATGGGCGCTGACGGCGGCGTTGCCGGGGGCTCCATCGCCGCTTGCGGCTCGACCGAGTGCTCGTTCATCTTCGTCCTCACTTCATTCCGGCACAGCCTTACAGGACGAAAGGTCAAAAAAAAAGCCGTCAGGCAGAGGCCGGACGGCTCCGAGCGTCCCAGGGAGCCGCCCGACAGTCTGTGCTGAACTTCCCAAAGGTAGGAAGCGATGGGCAAACACTGCCACGGCACGGCTGGCAGCTCAATCGAAACCCTTTCTTAACCTTAATTGCCGCGAGTTGGCATGAAATACGCACGGCATAAGAGCGCACGGCCATGACGGCCGTGTTTTGATCCAAACTGAAGCAACTGGTGCCGTAATGCGTGTCAAAACGACGATCGACCTATTCGAATACTGGAATCGCATCCGCGGCCACGACGTGGCACCGCTGAGATCGCAGGTCGAACCAACGGATTTGCGCCAGATCCTATCAAGTGTGTTTCTCCTCGAAACAAACGAAACGGGCCGCGTTGCGTTCCGTCTTGCCGGAACGCGCATTTGTGATCTCTTTGGTCGCGACCTCCGTGGTGCTCCGTTTTCCGAACTCTGGGCGCATGGGAGCGACGATATCGAGCACACGGCGGCGGGCGTGATGGCTCATGCGATCCCCGCGCTGCTCAATGCGACGGGTTTCACCGCAGCCGGCCATAGTGCCTGCTTCGAAATTGTCCTGCTGCCGCTGCGCTCCGAGGATAGCAAGTGTGACAAGCTGTTGGGCGCCATCGCTCCCGCCGTCGCGGTAAGTTGGCTCGAAGTCGTGCCGTTGCAGTTCCTTGCCTTTGATCGCAGCCGATTGCTGCATGAACGACTTGGCGGCGAGGAGAAGCGCAATGACGCGGAGCTTGAAAATGAACACACGCTCTACGTGCGTCGGCCATCGATTGCCGATACAATGCGACGCGTCGTGTCAGATCTGCTCGCGGAACGCGATGTCTCTGCTGTTTCGATTCGACACAACCGCGTGCGTGCATAGAGGCCGAACCTGAACAACCTTCTGTTAAGGGATTACGGGTAATGATCGGGCGGTTGTATTTCATGAAGAAGCCCTTTGATGCACGCGTTCCAGCAAGTTCAGACGCAACGGACTGCGCCTCGCCTCGAACAAGGTGCCTTTCAACGCGTTCCCATCAACATGCAGGGCCGGCTGATGCTGGCGAACTATGAGGAATATGAGTGCATGGTCATCGACATGTCGCCGGGCGATATGTACGTGACCTGCCTGGGTCGTCCTCGCGCCAATGAGCGCATTGTTGCCTATATCGACCATCTCGGACGCGTCGAAGGTTATGTGCAGGCGGTCGACGGTCATGGCTTCTCGATGTCGATCCATGCGACCGAACGCAAGCGGGAGAAACTCGCGGCGCAGCTCACCTGGCTTGCGAACAAGCATGAACTCGGGCTTCCGGAAGACCGTCGCCACGACCGCCTGACGCCGCGCGAGACCAAAACCGAAATCACCCTGGAAGACGGCGCCCGCTACAGCTGCCGTATCATGGACTTGTCGCTTTCTGGCGCCGCGATTGATGTCGAGGTGCGTCCGCCGATTGGCACGCCTCTCCGTCTCGGCAACATGCGCGGTCGTGTTGTTCGCCATTTCGTAGAAGGCGTCGCGGTCGAGTTTCTTTCCATTCAGTCGCGGGAAACGCTCCGCGAGTTTCTCTGATCTCTGTCATCCGTACGTCACGAACATGATGCACGACGCTGCCGGAAGATTGGCGTATGAAGAGTCTGTATCCTGAAATAGAGCCCTACGAGCACGGCCTTCTCGATGTGGGCGACAGGCAGCAGGTCTATTGGGAGGCTTGAGGCAATCCGGATGGTCTGCCGGCGCTCTATCTTCATGGTGGCCCTGGCTCTGGCTGTTCGACATTCGCTCGTCGCTACTTTGATCCCGCAGTCTACCGGATTGTCCGCTTCGGTCAGCGCAATTGCGGTCGGAGCTTGCCGAGCGCTGCCGATATGACCACCGAACTTGGCGCGAACACGACCTGGCACTCGGTCGACGATGTCGAGAGATTGCGGCATCACCTGGGAGTGACAAGCTGGTTGTTGCTCGGAACGTCCTGGGGTTCGACGCTGGCACTTGCCTACGCTGAGACATATCCAGCAAGCGTTCGCGCGCAGCTCGAAATTGGCACGAATGGGAGGCCGCCTCGATCCTCCTTGCTGATCCCAAGGGCCTCCCTTGCCGCCGGCAAGATCCCGGCTACTTACTGACGCGGGCATGGATCATACGCACTACTTCCGTAATCTCGCGTGGCTAGACGACGGCGTTCTGCTCCGCGATGCCGGAAAACTGGCAGGCATACCCGGCGTGCTTGTTCAGGGCCGGCTGGACTTGGAGGCCCCGCTCGTGACGGCATGGGAGCTGTCGAAAGCCTGGCCGCAAAGCCGGCTTGCTATCGTTGAGGCTGCCGCCCATTCGGCGTCGCACCAGGGTTTGGCGGGCGCGATCGTCGACTCGACAGACATCTTTCGCGAAGTTTCTCGAAAATAATTCTGGCGCCGAAACTGAAATCGCTGGGCCAATCGGCCACTTTCAGCGCCGATTCTTCGGTTTCAATCGAGGTGCAGGCTCGTGCCGAGGCCATCTCGGATGGTAAACAAGTTCTGCGAAAACTCCGAGTCCGGTCGCGCCGTTAATAAATTGTCCCAAAATGCTCCGATCACTCGCCGGACGCCTTTCCGAGGAAGGAACAATTTTAATCGAAATTAGCGCAAAAGCGCTTCGAATTTTATGTGTATTCGACTTTCCTTTTAGTCGATTTCTCTGCGTGTTTAAATCAACTAAGCCTTTAATTTATCTGCGTAATTTTGCGCAGAATAAAAGCGTCCGTGTCAGGTTCTTCTCACAACGGGGAGACGACAAATGACGATAGCAACTTTCATCAAGGGCAGTTTAGCCGTCGGTGCGATGTTGATTGCGATGGTGGGTTCGGGACAAGCGAGCCCCCTCAACATGACCGTCCTTGGCAATGCGAGCCCGCCGATCGGCGCCTATCAATTCTGCAAGGAGATGCCTGCCGATTGCGCCAATGCAGCTGGCGACCAAGGCGAACTTCTTCTGACGGAAGAGCGCTGGAAGACGATCCTCAAGGTGAACTACCAGGTCAATTCGTCGATTACGCCGTTGACCGACAAGGAAATCTACGGCGTTGAAGAGCGCTGGGCCTATCCCCGCACGGCTGGCGATTGCGAAGACTACGCGCTGCTGAAGCGCAAGATGCTGATCGATGCCGGCTTTTCGCCTTCTGATCTGCTGATGACGGTCGTCCTGCAGCCGAATGGCGAAGGCCATGCGGTGCTGACGGTCCGCACCGACCGCGGCGATTTCATTCTCGATAATATGCGCAACAAGGTCATGCTTTGGGCCGACACAGAATACACGTACCTGAAACGTCAGTCGGCTGACGATCCGACCCGCTGGGTCAAGCTGCAGGATGGTCGTGCAGTGGCGGTCGGCAGCGTCAAGTAAGCATGACGTCGCCGGATAGATGACGACAACCATACGGCTCCGGTCGTCCCCCGCATCCCCGTCCCTGACCGGTGCCATAGAACCGCTCCCGCTGTCCCGGGAGCGGTTCGCTTTTTATCGTGCCCCAATATGTGGCTTAATTGTTCGTTAACTGTGATGGCGGGATCATAGCGGAATTATCAACGGCACCGGCGACTCTGTTCTCTTCGCGGCGGTCTGACAGCCGAAGGTCGCCATGAACCATACCGGTACCGTCCGCGAGATCGAGGAATCGCCCCTCCTTTCGACGCGTTTCATCATCCGCCTTACGATCGCTGTCGCCTGCCTTGCGGCATTGACGATGATTATCAGTTTCGGTGGCCGTTGGTTCGGTGCTCGCATTTCCCTCGCTGGCAATACCGCTTCGACCACTCCAATAATTCTGACAATCGGCCGCGACACCATCAGTCTTCCCGAAAACACGCTGCGCTTCCCCAGTCAGCGGAAAGACGGCCCATCCAAACGGGCGGACCTCTACCTCACGTGGCCGGAAATGCAGGGCTACAACAAGGCCCGTCGGGAGCGATTCGACGATATCAGCCAGTCGTCGGGGTTGATCTTCCTCCAGATCGCGCAAAGCACCATGTCCCGGGATATGTCCGGTCGCCTTGAGCCGATCTACTCGCATCTGATCGAGGGCAACGGCGCGCCCTTTGCCAATGGCATGACGCTGCATCACCTGCGCGCAGACGCAGGCTATGCCGACGAGGTTCTGTTGACCGCGCCGCGCACCGGCGCGCCGGATTACGTCGTGCGTTGCACCTTGCCGGCAATGCCTCAAATGGCCACCCGCGGCGATTGCCAGCGTGACATAAAAGTCGGTCGCGATTTAACTGTGCTTTACCGGTTCTCAAGCACGCATCTGCCCGATTGGGACCATATTGACGCCGCTATTCGCCATTTTGTGGAGGCACGGCTTGTGAACACTTCTGCGACAGGTCGCTAGAATGATCCGATGTGGCGAAACAAACGATTAATCATAAACGGATTGGTAACCCCGGACGGATAAATTTGGTGAGAGAGCGATCGCGCCGAGAGGGCGGGCGATCTCTCCAATATCCGAAATGCAAGCGAAGAGTAGAATAGTGCTAAGGTCAGTCTCCTCCGTATCCCCATCGCGATCCCGCAATTTTCTGATAAGAGCGGTCACGGCGTTGTCTCTCGCTGCCGGTATCGTCATGGCCGACTCGATCGATGCCGATGCGGAGGCTGCCAACTCGAAATATGCCGGCATCGTTGTCGATGCGAAGACCGGCAATGTTCTCTACAGCGAGAACGCGGATCGTCTGCAGTATCCGGCGTCCCTCACCAAGATGATGACGCTCTACCTGACCTTCGAAGCCCTGGAACAGGGCCGCATTCGCCTGGATACTCCAGTTCCCTTCTCTGCACACGCTTCCGCCCAGGCGCCGACGAAGCTCGGTGTCCGCGCCGGCGGTACGATCACGGTCGAACAGGCAATCCTCGGCCTTGTCACGCTCTCAGCCAACGATGCATCTACGGCTCTCGGCGAATTGCTCGGTGGCTCGGAGGATCGCTTTGCGCAAGTGATGACCGCCAAGGCACACGCGCTGGGCATGACGCGTACAACCTATCGCAATGCCAACGGTTTGCCGAATACCGCCCAGATGACGACCGCTCGCGACCAGGCCCGCCTCGGTATCGCACTTCGCCAGCATTTCCCGCAGTATTACGGTTATTTCTCCACGCAGAGCTTTAAGTTCGGCAATCGCATCATCCGAAGCCACAACCGTCTCGTTGGTTCTGTGCGCGGCGTCGATGGAATCAAGACCGGCTATACCCGCGCGGCGGGTTTCAACCTGGTGAGCTCCGTTCAGGTCGACGGCAAGTCGATCGTTGGAGTTGTTCTCGGCGGTGCGTCGACCCCTGCCCGCGACAATCAGATGCGCAAGCTGATTGCGGCCTATCTGCCGAAGGCATCCAGCCGCGGCGGTTCTTCGGAGTTGGTCGCCCAGACCCCATCGCAACCCGCAGCGCCTGTCGCGGAAACGCGCGTCGCTTCGGCTGCGGCTGAAGTCAGCGTGCCGCGCACTGCTCCGGACCCGCGCTCTCAGCCGGCATCTGCGCAGGTCGCGTATGCCGATGTCGCCCAGTCGAAGTCCGAAAATCCGCTACTCCAGCAAGAAATGCCCGCGCCGAAGAAGGTCAAGACGCAGGCCATCAAGCAGGCATCTGTCGCCACGCCGGCACCTGCGCCGGCCTATGTACCGCCGGAACAGGGTGACACCTCAGTCGACGAACTGACGACTGCCTCCACCAAGGAGGCGCAACTAACGGGGTGGGCTGTCCAGATTGGCGTTTCCGCAAGCAAGGAAGGTGCAATGGATCTGCTCGACAGCGCCAAGAGCAAGGGCGGCAAGGCTCTGCGCTCGGCGAAGCCTATCGCAGTCGCTAACGCCGGAAGCTATCGTGCTCGCTTCGGCGGCTTTGATGATCAGCGTTCTGCCGTGAACGCCTGCAACGCCCTCAAGCGGGCTGGCGTGAAGTGCTGGGCCACGGCTCAGTGATCAGCGACCTGCCGCCTGACATGCGCAGGCGGCAGTCTAGGACGTCGTGATCGGTGTTTTTGATCCGACGGAGTTCTGAGACTCGGTTTGTAATGCGTAGGGGATGAGAATGGCGATCAACGAGAATGTTCCGGAGTTTCCGCCACATGGCCGGGTGACCGGCAAGAATCCGCGAGCCGGTTTGCACCCACTACACGAAGCGGCTTTGCGGCTGGCAGAGGTGGGGTTGCAGCGGCAGAAGCCAAAGTCGGCAAAGACCAAGGACCTGATTAATCTGCTGTTGTGCCACGGCGCGCGGGCGTGGCGCTGCTCGCAGGCGGAAGCCAACATCCACCTTCATGTCACGTGTCCGGAAGGTCGGGCACCGGTAACGCTGCGCCTGCGCTGATCAGAGCAGGCCGAGTTCGGAGAGCTCGCGGCGAAGGTCCGCGGGCATTTCTGCAATCCCTTCTCCCAGGCTGTTCAAATCGCGCGGTACATCGTCCTGCGGATAATAGCGCCAGCCCTGGAAAGCTCTCTTCGGCTGCACGGCCGTTTCGATGACTTCAGGCCCAAGCACAAGATGGCATCGCGAGATTCCTTCGCCATCGGTAAAGGTCTGGATGTCGAGCAGTTTCTGGCGTGCTTGCACCTGCCCCTTGATCACCCAATAGAGCGAACCGCCGTCGAGTAGTTCCTCGACACGCTTCGGGACCATCCTTGTCGTATGTACGGAATGCGGCTCAAGCCCGGCCGCAATCGCCCGGAGAGAGCGTTCTGCGACCCATTCGCGCAGATCGTCAATCGAGTCCGCGCCTACGCATAATTTAATGAGATGCAATGCCATGCCGCCGTTGAAGTCCTTTTATCGGGCAACGTCAAGCGGCAAGTCGCATGTTCACAAAGTCAACATTCCACGACGTTGACGGCAAGCCCGCCGGTGGATGTCTCCTTATACTTCTCGCTCATGTCGTTGCCGGTCTGCCGCATAGTTTCGATGCAGGCATCCAGGGGAACGAAGTGCTTGCCGTCTCCCTTGATTGCCAGCGACGCCGCTGTAACTGCCTTGACCGCGCCGAGGGCATTTCGTTCGATGCAGGGAACCTGCACGAGCCCGGCAACGGGGTCGCAACTCATGCCGAGATGATGTTCCAGCGCGATTTCGGCCGCGTTCTCGATCTGCTCCGGCGTGCCGCCCATAACCGCCGCGAGGCCGGCAGCCGCCATGGCGGCCGCGGACCCTACCTCGCCCTGACAGCCGACCTCTGCGCCGGAAATAGAGGCGTTGTGCTTGATGATCCCGCCAATCGCGGCGGCAGTCAGCAGATAGTCGCGGATCCCGTTTTGGTCCCAGTCGTCGTGGAAATGCTCGTAATAGCGGATCGTTGCCGGGATCACGCCCGCTGCACCGTTCGTGGGAGCCGTAACCACGCGACCGCCAGCGGCGTTCTCCTCGTTGACTGCCATGGCGTAGACACTCAGCCAATCGTTCGCGAGCAGCGGGTTAATACGGTTGCTGCGCCACTCTTCCTGCAGTTTGTCATGAATCGCACGGGCGCGGCGGCGCACATTAAGTCCACCCGGCATGATGCCATCGACCTTGAGGCCGCGTTCGATGCAGGAGCGCATGGCTTCCCATATGCGATCAAGGCCTGCGTCCAGTTCCTCGCGGCTGCGCTGCGTTTCCTCATTGGCGCGCTTCATCTGCGCGATCGAGAGGCCGGAACGCGCGGCCATGTCGAGCATCTGCCTGGCTGAGGAGAAAGGATACGGAACCTTACGCGAATCGGAAGGTACCTTCTTCTTGGCGCGCATCTGCTCGAGCTCGGTGTCAGTCACAACGAAGCCGCCACCAACGGAATAGTAGATGCGCTTGATCAGCATCCGACCGTCCTTGTCGAAAGCGGAAAGCGACATGCCGTTGGCGTGGCCCGGCAACGGCAGCTTCTTGTCAAAGATCAGATCGTTCTTCGGTTGGAAGCTGTAGCTCGGATGGCCGGGCGGCGAGATGCGTCCGGAGCGTTCCACCTGATCGATAATACCGTTCATCTTGTCCGGATCGACGCTGTCAGGCTGCTCTCCCATCAACCCGAGAATGACTGCCCTGCCCGTCCCGTGTCCGATGCCAGTATGCGCCAGCGAACCGTGCAGACTAACCTTGATGGACGCAACCTGAGCGCCAGAGGTCGGACGCGGCCAATCGTCCGATAGAATCAGATCGAGGAAACGATTGGCCGCAGTCATCGGACCCATCGTGTGCGAACTGGAAGGCCCGACACCGATCTTGAATACGTCGAAAACGGAAAGGAACATGACTGCGTCCTATAAAGTTGCTGCGTAAATCTACGCTAACGGCTCTCGTGATCACTGCGATGGACCGACATGGCATTTCACGCATGCGACATCTGTAAAACGAAGTGCTGCGGCTTGCCAGTCATTGCAGCGTGCGCCCGCATCTGTAGAGTGGCGCGGCGACAGGAACCTGATTCAATATAATGATGACGACAGCGGATTACATTGCACTGGTGTTCTTTGCGGCGATCTGGTTTGGCTACGCGCGCCTGCTGCAGGGTGCGAATTTCTTCGGCAGGACCAGCCTCACTCATGCCATGCGGGAGCGCCGGCGCGAGTGGATCTACAATTCGCTCCGGCGCGACCTGAAGATGATCGACACCCAGATCATGGCCGGCCTGCAGAACGGCACCGCATTCTTCGCGTCGACATCGATTTTCGCCATCGGCAGCTGCTTTGCCCTGCTGGGCGCCACGGAGAAGGTCGATGCCGTCTTTGCCGACCTGCCCTTCGTCTTTCATAGCGGGCATGCCGTCTTCGAAATGAAGGTCGGCGGCCTGGCGGCGCTTTTCGGATATGCCTTCTTCAAGTTCGGCTGGTCGTATCGCCTGTTCAACTACTGCACTATTCTTTTCGGCTCGATTCCGATGATGCGTGACAGCGAACAGGATGTGATTGCCGCCGAGCGGGCGGCCGAACGCGTCATCCGCATGAACATCATTGCTGCCGGTCATTTCAACGAGGGGCTGCGCGCCATTTTCCTCTCGATCGGTTACCTCGGCTGGTTCATCAACCCCTATGTCTTCATGCTGACGACGACGATCGTCATTGTCGTCCTGACAAGGCGGCAGTTCTTCTCTGAGGCGCGTCTGGCGATCATGGACGCTCAGCCGTCATCAAATCTCCACCTTTCTCCTATTCCCCGCGCTGAGCCTTCGAACGATGGCAACGATTCATCCGAGGGATTGTGAATGACGGCTCTGGCAACGGAAACATATGCGAGCGTTAAGCCGCCTCGCATCGGCTTGCTGGATACAGCGCGCGGTGTCGCCCTGCTCGCGATGGCGAGCTATCATTTCACCTGGGATATGGAGTTCATGGGCTACCTTGCCCCAGGCACCGCCGAAACCGGCTGGCTGAAGCTCTATGCCCGCGCCATCGCATCGACGTTCCTGTTCATTGTCGGCGTCAGCCTGGTGCTCGCAAACACGCCGGAGATTCGCTTGCGCTCGTTCTGGAAGCGGTTTGCGATGATCGCTGCTGCCGCGCTTGCGATCTCGGTGGTGACGCGGTTCGTCTTCCCCGGGGAATGGATATTCTTCGGCATTCTCCATTGCATCGCGGTCCTCAGCCTGCTTGGCCTTGTCTTCCTGCGTCTGCCCTTGCCTTTCACCATCGCCGCGACCGCTGCAGTCACCGCGGCATGGGTCGTGGATACCTGGGTTGCGCCGGATCTACTGCGCTCGCCGATCTTCAATGCGCGCTACCTCGCCTGGATCGGACTCGCCGAGATGCCGCAACGATCGAACGACTATGTTCCGATCTTCCCCTGGGCGGTACCTTTCCTGCTTGGCATGACGGCGACCTTGCTTGCGATGAGGACGCGGCTGCTCGACAAGCTCGCACGGCTTGGCACAGGCTCAAGCCTGCCGGCGAAGGCCGGGCGCCATAGCCTCGCCTTCTACCTGATCCACCAGCCTGTGCTGATCGCAATTGCCTACGGACTATCCGTGATTATTCCGCCCGCGAAACCGGATCCTGTCGAAACCTACCTGAGGCAATGCAATGCTTCGTGCGTGATGCAGGAAGGCGAAGCGGTATGCCGCAGCTTCTGCCAATGCACCCTCGATAAACTGCAAAATCAAAAGCTCTTTACGGAATTCCAGTCTGGCGCCATCAAGCCGGATGACGGGCGGATCATGGCGCTGGCGAGCGAGTGTAGTGCCAACACGCAATAATCAGGTGCCGACGCCGATATCGGCCAGACGACCGAGGCATGCCTCTTCGATGTTGTCGAGTTCGGCCAAGGTGTCGTCGATGTCCTTACGCTTCTGGCGTAGATCTTCGCGCTTCTCATCGACGCGCTTCATCAGGAGCTTGAGCTGGCCCAGCTCACCCGGCGGCTCCTTGTAAACCTGAATGATCTCGCGGATTTCCGCGATGGTAAAGCCGATGCGTCGGCCACGCAGGATTTCCTGGATGAGGCGGCGGTCCGCTGGACGGAACAACCGTGTGCGTCCACGGCGCTCGGGATGAATCAATCCTTCGTCTTCGTAGAACCTCAGCGTACGCGTTGACACTCCAAACTCGCGCGTCAATTCGGTTATGCTATAGTATTTGCTGACCGGCATGGGCTCCCCACCACTAAGGTAGCCAATAATATTGACTTTTACGTAATAGTCAATTTCTGCAACGAAATTCGAGCCGGCTAAATTCCGAACCACCATGTAGCGATGCCGAGAAAGGCAAAAAAGCCCGTGCAATCGGTCACCGTCGTGACAAAAACTGATGAAGCAATGGCCGGGTCTGCTCCCACCTTATGCAACAGCAAAGGCAGCAGGATTCCGGCAAGGGCTGCCGCAAAGAGGTTGATAATCATCGCAGCGCCGATCACGAAGCCCAACTGGTAGTCGTGAAACCACGTGGCGGCGATGGCGCCCATGATGACCGAGAAGAGCGCGCCGTTGGCGATGCCGACGCCCGCCTCTCTGCGGATGATGCGGCCTGCGTTGTAGATATCGATGTCGCCGGTCGCCAATGCGCGGACAGTAACGGTCATCGTCTGCGTGCCCGCATTGCCGCCCATGGATGCCACGATCGGCATCAGCACGGCGAGCGCGATCATCTTCTCGATCGATTCGTCAAACAACCCAATAACGCTTGCAGACAGCAAAGCCGTTCCGAGGTTGATCACCAGCCAGAGAAAGCGAGAGCGGACGGTCGAGAAAACATTGTCCGACAGCTCTTCGTCGCCGACACCGCCCAGACGCTTGATGTCTTCGTCGGCTTCCTCATGAATGACATCGACCACATCATCGATCGTAAGCACGCCGACCAGCCTGTCGTTCTCGTCGACAACGGCGGCGGAGAGAAGGTCGTACTGCTCAAAAAGCTGGGCGGCTTCTTCCTGGTCCATCTCCGCGGGGATCGGATGATTCGTCTCCCGCATGATGGATTCAATCTTTGTCTGCCGCTTGGTACGCAGGATCTTGTCCAGATCGACGGCACCCAACAGCCTGAATGTCGGGTCGATGACAAAGATCTGCGAGAAGGAATATGGCAGGTCTTCCTCGTCGCGCATGTAGTCGATCGTCTGACCGACCGTCCAGAACGGTGGCACCGCGACGAATTCCGTCTGCATGCGGCGTCCAGCCGAGCTTTCCGGATAATCGAGCGCACGCCGCAGCCGCACGCGTTCGGTAAAGGGCAGCTGCGCAAGGATCTCCTCGCGGTCCTCGGTGTCGAGATCCTCGAGAATGTAGACAGCATCGTCCGAATCGAGTTCGCCGATAGCGGCGGCAATCTGCTCGTTCGGCAGCTGGTCGACGATCTCGCGACGAATCGTTTCGTCGACCTCGGTCAGCGCCGTCATGTCGAATTCGTCGCCAAGGAGACGAACAAGCGCGAGTCGCTGGTCTGGCTGCAGCGATTCGAGAAGATCGCCTATTTCGGATTCGTGCAGGCGGGCAACGTGCTGGCGCAGGAAGATCGTGTCGCGATCGGCGATGGCTGCGCCTACGAGCGCCAGAAAATCGCCTCGGACGTTGCCACTTTCGTCGTAGATGTCGGCGTCGCTGCTGTCTGGCCGCGGGCGGACGAGCTCTTCTGCGTCGTTCGTCATGATTTGCCGCCCTCGCATCCGGTTGAAGTTCAACGACTAAGCGTCGAAATATATGAGTTTGTGCTAGCCGAAACCTCATAGTCCGTCCAGCCGCAAACGCCTCGCGTGGATGACAATGCATGTGCGTAGCGATAGTTTCCGCGCAACTGAAATCAGGAACCCCGCCATTGGCCATCCGCCCCATATTACAGTTCCCCGATGTCGGTCTTAGAACCGTTTGCGAGCCCGTCGACGTCTTTGACGAGCGATTGCGTGAACTCGCGGATGACCTGCTGGATACGATGCGGGCCGCGCCAGGGGTTGGCATCACCGCCGCGCATATCGGCGTCTTCCGTAGGCTCTTCGTGATAGAGCTGAGCCGTGGCGAGGGCGTGCGTTTCTATGTCAACCCGGTGGTCACTTTTGCTTCCGACGACACGATTCGCCATGTCGAAGGGAGCGTTTCAATGCCCGGAATGACCGACGAGGTAGTGCGGTCCAAGGCCATTCGCGTTCGTTACCGCGACCTGAACGGCGCCGAGCACGAGGAAGAAGCGGAGGGTTTCCTCGCAGTCTGCATCCAGCACGAGATCGATCAGCTCGACGGCATCTTTTGGATACAGCGCCTCTCACGGCTCAAGCGCGAACGGTTGGCCAAGCGCTGGGATAAGATGCGCACATAACCGTTATTTTTACAGAATTAATCTCGTGTTGATTGTGCAAATACAGCCAGCACGCGCTCTGGAATAAGAAACAAAGTTCCATCACGAAACTGTCAAATTAGGTCGCGGATCTGTGATTTCATTTGATAAAGCAGCAGCGCATGCGTGATTTTTCGCCCACATTCTTGCCGCAATTCAAGCGCGAACTCATCGTTGCCGAGGGTTTGGTATCGTTGTCACTACAACGAAGAATTGAGGATATTTCCCATGCGCTTCAAATTTGCTGCCGCCGCTTCCATTCTCGCCCTCGGCCTGGCAAGTGCGGCCTTCGCCCAATCGCAGTATTCGAACGACTACAGTAACGACAGCGACGGGTTTGCGCCTGTCCAGATGACGCCGAAGAAGCCGGTTCACTACGTCAATCGCAAGGCACCGGAATATTCCGACGACTACACGAACGACAGCGACGGCTTTGCCCCGACGCGGACGTCTTCGTCCGTAGACAAAATGACGACCGCGAGCGTCAAGCCCCTGCCCGACTGCGACTACATGAAGACGAACTCCAGGGTGCATACAGCCGGCGGCGACAGCGGAGCTTCACACTCGGATGCCTGCCGCGACATCGGCGACAAATAGACGTCGACTGCAAGGGGTCGGGCATCCGGCCCTTTGCGCCTTCCTCGAGAGAGCTTTGGATCACCGATCATTGACAGTCTCGCCGAAGACCGATTCGAACGCCTGCCGAAGGCGGATGTCGACATCAGCCATCATGACTGGCAGGCCAAGATCGACGAGGCTCGTAACGCCATAGGCGGAAATCCCGCACGGAACGATTCCGCCGAAATGGTCGAGATCGGGTTCGACATTCAGCGATAGGCCATGGAAGGTCACCCACTTTCGTAGCCGGATGCCCAGCGCTGCAATCTTGTCTTCAGCCATGGTGCCATCGGGCAAAGGCGCTTTATGAGGTCTGCGCACCCAGACGCCCACACGGTCCTCGCGCCGCTCGCCGCGGACATTCATCGAATCAAGTGTACGAATGACCACCTCCTCGAGTGCGGCAACAAAGGCGCGCACGTCTTGGCGTCTGCGCTTCAGGTCGAGCATGACGTAAGCAACACGCTGGCCTGGCCCGTGGTATGTATATTCACCGCCGCGGCCGGTCGCGAAGACAGGAAACCGATCGGGTTGCACTAGGTCTTTGGCATCCGCGCTGGTTCCCGCCGTATAGAGAGGCGGATGTTCCACGAGCCAGACGAGTTCGTCGCCGCCGTCCGCGATCGCAGCGACCTCGTGCTCCATGTTTTCCACAGCCTCTTCGTAGGGCACGAGCCCGTCGGCGATGCGCCATCGGATCGGCCGCGAGCCTTCACGGGGCAACATGGAGAATTCGATATCTGTGCGTAGCATAGCCATTCCTTGTCGCTGCTGCGCCTGGGGCAGCGTTGCGAAGGTCTATATGGCCTCGTTTCAAGGGCGATTCAAATGCTGTGATTTCTTTTGAAAAAATCTGCCATATCGCCCTTGTGTACCCCAAACGCTTTTGCTACATGCTGCCCCGCCGGCACAAATCGGCACCTACCACGATGCGGTCGTGGCGGAATTGGTAGACGCGCAGCGTTGAGGTCGCTGTGGGGCAACCCGTGGAAGTTCGAGTCTTCTCGACCGCACCAACCATCCCTGGGATGGTTATCAAGAGTTCGGCTCTTCTCTTTCATCTTCGATCGGAGATAACCCCAGGCGCGGTATTGGCTGCGACTTGTGGGATAGCTTTTCCTCGCAAGTATTGGCGTTCGCATTACCCCCGATTCGAACGAGGCTCGCTTCACGACTGCCGAGTGTGCGAACGCTCGCGTCCGCTATGAGCTGCTATGTCTGCAGTGCGTCTTCGACCCCTTCACCCCAACCGTGACTTTCTGTATAGCCCCTTGGACCGAATATAGAATCTCACTGATGCACAATTCTCCCGAACACCAAAATCCTCTGCAGGGAATGGCTCTGATGGCGGGCGCCATGCTCGTGTTGCCGGCGATGGATGCAATCGCGAAATACATGGCGACATTCGAGGCGATGTCGCCGGGCCAGGTGACATTCTACCGCTTCTTCTTCCAGCTCGTCTGCACGCTGCCGTTTCTGTTCGTGATCTTCGGCCGCAAGGCCCTACACGCCAAACGCCCCTGGATGAATTTGTTTCGCGGGATCCTCCACGGTGCGGCGAGCTTGCTCTTCTTCGTTGCAGTGAAATACATGCCGCTCGCGGACGTGTTCGCGATCTACTTCGTTGAACCCCTCATGCTTACTGCGCTATCGGCAATTTTCCTCGGTGACAGGGTTGGATGGCGTCGATGGATGGCGATTTTCGTTGGTTTCGGCGGTGCAATGATCGTCATACAGCCGAGCTACGAAATCTTCGGCTTGAAAGCGCTCTTGCCTGTCCTTTGCGCCTTCCTGTACTCACTTTATCTCTTTCTGAACCGGGCAATCGGTGATGCCGATTCACCACTGACGATGCAGACGATGGCGGGCATCGGCGGTACTGCCTTCATGGCGGCGGCATTGATTGTGGGTAATGGACTCGGCATCGGTGATTTCCACGTCTCCTTGCCCTCCTCTGCGTTGGCGCTCGCTCTGTTGCTGATTCTCGGCACGATTTCGGGCTATGCGCACATGGTCATCGTCCGCGCTTTTCGGCTGGCACCATTGTCGCTCCTTGCACCGTTCCAGTATTTCGAAATCATCTCCGCGACGGTGCTTGGCTACGCGCTGTTCGGCGACTTTCCGAACGCTTCGAAGTGGATCGGTATCCTGATCATCGTCGCTTCCGGTCTCTTCATCATCTGGCGGGAGCGCGTGCAGGCGCGATCGTTAAAAACGTCGTGATTGGGTGAGCGTGCCGTTAACAGTGCTTCTTGAGAGATCATCAATTCGCTCGCGGTAGAAGGGCCTTCGGCCTCATGATGAGGTTTGGAGACAAAAAATGAGCGAATTCCGTCTCGCTTTTCCGGCATGTGTGATTGCCGGGAAGCATCGGCTGACGGCCGAAGATATAAGTTTGCTGCGCAAGCATACCTTTCCGGAAGGCATCCGGACCGCGGACGACGTGGTCGCCATGCTGGCGCTGAACAATTCCTGCCCCGAAAAATGCCCTGAGTGGAGTTCCTTCTTTGTGGAGCAGCTCGCTGGTTTCATCGTCAACTACACTTACCCTCAAGGATCCCTCGACGAGATCAATGTGGCCTGGCTCATGCGCATGGTCGCGACAGATGGCGTGGTCAATTCGGCGCTAGAGCTTGAATTGGTTCTGCACGCAATGGAAATCTCCGCGAACGTGCCGGATGAGCTGCGCGCCTTCGCACTCGACCAACTGCGTCTTGCGTTGACAGAAAGCGTCGGCGGCTACAAGCTGTGTCGCGCAGTGGATCGAAAGGGCATCACGCGCCAGGATATCGACTACGTCATGCGGATTCTGCGCGGTGTCAGCGATGCCGGCGTCATCAATGCGCCGCCCCTCACCTGGAGTGTTATGATGCGGATCGCGGAGGAAACGCTGCCAGCCGCAAATCATCCGCGTTGGGCAGACATTCTATCAGCGCTCCAGCTCGTGGACTACGCCGAGGCCCCGCGCCGCAGCCGGTGGCTCAGGATCGTGGATGACAGCTTCGGTGGCGAAACCGCGGTCGCCTGACACCCTCGGATATTCTTTCGGCTGATTGTGCGTTCCGGTGTTTATGCGTAAAACTCCGGAACGCATATTTTGGGTGGAGTCTCCATGTTCAAGAAAATCCTGATCGCGAATCGCGGCGAGATCGCTTGCCGCGTTATCAAGACCGCGCGCCATATGGGAATTGCGACGGTAGCGGTCTATTCGGATGCGGATCGGGATGCACTCCACGTGGATATGGCTGATGAGGCTGTTCATATCGGTCCCGCGGCAGCCGCCGAAAGTTATCTCGTCGCGGATAAGATCATCGCAGCCTGCAAGCAGACCGGCGCCGAAGCGGTCCATCCCGGCTACGGTTTTCTGTCCGAACGAGCGTCGTTTTGCGAGGCATTGGAAAAGGAAGGAATTGTCTTCATCGGTCCGAAGCCGAAGGCCATCATGGCGATGGGCGACAAGATCGAATCGAAGAAGTTTGCCAACGCCGCCAAGGTCTCGACCGTCCCCGGCTATCTCGGCGTGATCGAGGATGCGGGTCACGCGGAAAAGATCGCCGCCGAGATCGGCTATCCCGTTATGATCAAGGCGTCCGCCGGCGGCGGCGGCAAGGGTATGCGGATTGCGTGGAACGAAGTGGATGTGCGCGACGGTTTCGACCGGGCACGTTCCGAAGCGAAGAGTTCCTTTGGTGACGACCGTGTCTTCATCGAAAAATACGTTGTCGAGCCCCGCCATATCGAGATTCAGGTGCTCGCCGACGCGCACGGCAACATCGTCTATCTCGGCGAACGCGAATGCTCGATTCAACGCCGCAATCAGAAAGTCGTCGAAGAAGCGCCCTCGCCGTTCCTCGATGCCAACACGCGCGCGGCGATGGGTGAGCAATCGGTCGCGCTTGCCCGCGCCGTGGAATATCAAAGCGCCGGCACAGTCGAATTCATCGTCGATCGTGACCGCAATTTCTATTTTCTGGAAATGAACACGCGCCTGCAGGTCGAGCATCCGGTTACGGAGCTGGTGACCGGTATCGATCTGGTCGAGCAAATGATCCGCGTTGCAGCTGGCGAGAAGCTTCCGTTCGTGCAGGGCGACATAAAGCTGAACGGCTGGGCGATCGAGAGCCGGTTGTATGCCGAGGATCCCTATCGCAATTTTCTGCCCTCGATCGGTCGGCTGACGCGGTATCGCCCGCCTGCGGAAGGCAGGTCCGGAAGCGCCATCGTGCGCAATGACACCGGCGTCTTCGAGGGTGCCGAGATTTCGATGTACTACGACCCGATGATCGCGAAACTCTGCACCTGGGCACCGACACGCCTGGAGGCGATCGAAGCGATGAATGAGGCGCTCGACGGTTTCGTTGTCGATGGAATCGAACACAACGTCCCCTTTCTCGCCGCCCTGATGAAGCACCCCCGCTGGCGCGAGGGGCGCCTGTCTACCGGCTTCATCGCCGAGGAGTATCCGGATGGCTTTGCGCCGATGGTGCCCGATGCAGACCAGCAAGCGACTCTCGCGGCGGTCGCTCTTTCGGCCTCTCTCATTGAGGCCAATCGTCGAGAGCGCTTCGCCGACCGCTTGCGCGCTCCCACCGGTGCGACCCGCGACGACTGGACTGTCAGGCTCGGTGACAGTTACGTTGATGCGCGTTTGGTTGACGGGCTGGTGACGATCCCGTTCGACATGGACATCGAGATCGGTGGCAGGATTTCCAACGTCGTCACCGACTGGAGACCCGGCGACGCCGTTTGGCACGGCAAGGTCGCGGGCCAAAACGTAATTGCACAAATCCGCCCGGTTCTTAACGGTCACAGGCTGGACTGGCAGGGGATATCTCTGAAGGCCAAGGCGTTGATGCCGCGGCACGCCGCGCTCGATAAGCTGATGCCGGTGAAGCTTCCGCCCGATATGTCGAAGCTGTTGCTGTGCCCAATGCCCGGCCTCGTCGTTTCCATTGCCGTGGTCGAGGGCCAGGAAGTCAAAGCTGGTGAAACGCTTGCCGTGGTGGAAGCCATGAAAATGGAGAACGTCCTGCGCGCGGAGCGAGATCTGGTCGTCGGTAAAATCAACGCCAAGCCCGGAGAGAGCCTTGCTGTTGATGCCGTCATTCTGGAATTTGCCTGACCAGCGCCCTGCCGCCTTTCCTGTCTCGCCGGTCAGGTTTTATTAACGGCTGACTGCCTATCGTGGTCCGCCCGGCAGGATGCCGGGTGGAGGTAGCAAATGACGGCGCTGCAATCGGCGATCCTCTTGCTGGTCACAAATCTCGGCCTTCTTTGGCTTCTGATGCGCGTCCCGCTGGGACGTAGAACCATCTGCCTCAGCCGAACCTATCAATGCTCCCCCGACATACTCTGGAACGCGATGAATCCCGCTGGTTCGGAGGCGTCGTGGCACCACTCGGTCATCAGCAGTCGTGCGCTTGCTAATCGATGCGGTATCGTGGAGCAGACTTACCAGCATCTCGACAAGAACGGTGCGCCGTCGCGCCGACTGCTTGCGTTGGAACCGCTGCCATCGGTCGCGAAGAATGCCCAAGGATTCCAGGCTCGCATCATCGATGACAGCACGCTCGATCCCTCATTCTGGAACGATTACCGGGAGCGGCGCATCATTCGACCAACACCGGATGGTGCCCTGCTGGAGGTCGAGCAGACGGACAGATACCGCGGACTGGCTTTCCTCATGTTTCGCTATTTTGTTCTGCGCCGGGAAATGAAGGCGCTCGACGGATGGTTGAAGACAGGCGAATCGCTGCCGCAGGGTCACTTTGAGCGACCGTGGGTCCAAGGCGGTCTTGCTGTGGTATCGACTCTGCTCCTCTGGCCCTTCTTTGGGTTCGATGCGGGTGGCCTGATGCTCTCGACCTTCCTGACGCTGGTCGTCGTGTTGCATGAATTGGGGCATATGGCGGCCTACCGCATGTTCGGTCACGCATCCGTCAGGATGATCTTTGTCCCGTTGCTTGGAGGCATCGCTATCGGCGGGAGGCCATACCGCTCGCTGTTCGAGGTGGCAACCTGTGCGCTGATGGGCGCGGGAATGTCGGCCTTTGTGGTTCCAATTCTTGCGGTCGCCGCGCAGCTTTCGGATGCCGGCCTACTGCCCGTGGCGTCACGCGGACCTCTGCTCATTTTCATGTTGATCCTCGGCGCTTTCAACTTGCTGAACCTGCTGCCGATGCATCGTTTCGATGGAGGTCAGGTTCTTCGGCAGATCTTCCGTACGCGAAGGTCGCAGATTGCAGCCAGTTTTGTGGTGACGCTCTGCATTCTCGGCATTGGATTCGAGGTCGGTTTGCCCGCGAACATGCTGACGGCGGGCCTGCTCGTCTTCACGCTTGTCAGCCTCGTGAGTGGCGGTTCGGTGAAGCCGCGCCAGATGCTCGAAGAGATGAGGGATGGCGAGCGCATGCTGGTTGCCTTCGGTCTCTACGCGGCCATCGCAGTACACGGCTATGCCATTATTTTCGCAACTGAAACGCTCTTTTGACGCAGGCCGTATAACGCCTGGCGCAATCAGTGTATTCGGAAGGGAAACTCATGGTCACGGACAGTTTTTCCTTGAGCCGTCCGCGCCGTGCGTGCAAAGGTCCGCGCTATCAAATCAGCAGGAGACACCTGACATGGACGTTCGCGCCGCCGTTGCCGTTGAGGCTGGAAAGCCGCTTGAAGTGATGACCGTTCAGCTGGAGGGACCACGGGCCGGCGAAGTGCTGGTCGAGGTGAAGGCGACGGGCATCTGCCACA
>NZ_LOKZ01000011.1 GCF_002211365.1 Rhizobium sp. R711
GCAACCAATCAGCATCTCAGCCAATCTTAAAAGAAACCTTAGAGCGAAGGACTTCGTCGCCAGCAGCGCCGCCGCCCTCGTCAGTGATCGGGCTTATAGACCCTGCCCCTTTTCTAAGTCAACACCGCCAAACAAAGTTTTTTGACATTTTTGTAACAGATTGAAATGAAAGAGGGATTTTCAAGAGTGGGTGCTTTGGCCGCGGAACCGCGCCCAGGCAGCCCTCGAGATTCCTTTATCAAACGGTCAAAATTCGGTGTTCCCGCCGTTTTTAGTCCGACCCAGACTGCGCAAAAGCGGTGTTTGAGGGTTGAAACCCGGCGAAAGAGGATCATTTGCCCCCTACGGCATCAAATCGCCCGGAACCTAACGCAGCTCTCTCGTGTTCTCGTTCGTGTAAAAGAAAGGAGAAAGGACATGGCTGCCAATACCGACGACATCAGAGCGTCCGTCAGCAAGGACATCGCTTCCCTCCAGCAGGAGGTGTCGCGCCTGCAGAAAATGATCTCGGCGCAGGGTGCTGAAGCCTACTATGAAGTGCGCGACCGTGCCGGCAAGGCATATGAAGATGCCCTCCCCCGCGCGAAGGGCGCCGTCGCCCATATCCGGGCAGAGGGCATGGCCGCGGCAGGTGCCGCCCGCGAGCACGCGGCTGCGACGACGACCGCGCTGGCGCTCGCCGGTGCGATCGGTTTTCTAGCCGGCTATCTCTTGAGCGGCAGCCAGCAGCCGCCACACCACTGGTGGCGCTGATACAGCTCCGGCGGAAACCCTCCGCTTTTATCGCGAGCCGCCTGATCCGAACGTCAATGCGGCTCGTAATACTTTGGTCTTAGAAAAACCAAGTTTAGTCGTTATGGCTGCGGCCAAAATGGGCGGGAGTACTATTCATGGAGAACCAGAAAGCGCATTTTATAGTCGAAGTCAGTGTTGATGGGGTCAACGGCCGCAAGGCAGTCGGTATCATGAACATGCGCCAAGCCCTTGAATTGCCTGAATTGCCTTGCCTGGCCTATACCCATCCGGACCCCGCCAAAGCAGCCGCGGGTGTCGTTATCAGCCGGCAGGAACTCGCCGGCTTCATGGCTTGCCACTAGGGCTTGCCGATCTCTCCCCGAATATGTGACGGCGCACAAAGCGCCGTCTGGCTTCTTGAGCTTCTTTGCTCTCCCCACCTTGAGCGTCTCATTTTTCCCCGCGTTTTGTCCGCGACTTGCTGGCATCGGGAAAGTGTTCGTGTCAGAACCTGCTCAACGGAACTGACGGGATGGAACAGAGTGAGGCAACGGCGCTCACCTCAGAGATCGCGCGAGCGCGCGAGACCGAACGGCGAAACGCCCAGCAAGCGGGTAACCCTGCCGCGTGCGCTGTCAAAGCTCGGCCATTGCTCGCGGACGCAGGCTGAACGGCTGATCCTGGAAGGTCGCGTCTCGGTCGATGGCCGCAAAGTCACCGACATCTCCGCATGGATAGACCTGGCATCGGCCAAGATCCGCGTCGACGGCACGGATGTGATCGCCGAGGCGAAGATCTACCTGATGCTGAACAAGCCGCGAGGGCTGGTAACGACGCGTGATGATCCGGAAGGCCGGCCAACCGTCTACGACTGTCTCAACGACTTTCAAGCGCCACATCTCTCGCCGGTCGGGCGATTGGACAAGGCGAGCGAGGGCTTGCTGCTCTTTACCAACGATACCCTCTTCGCCCAAGCACTGCTTGATCCCCTCACCCATGTCACCAAGACCTACCATGTCCAGGTCAACCGGATCATGGACAGCGAGATGCTGGCTGCGATGACTTATGGCGTCCGCCACGATGGCGAAGTCCTGAAGGCAACATCCGCGACGCTATTGAGGAGCGGCGACAAGAACGCCTGGATCGAGGTCGAACTCGATGAAGGCCGCAATCGCCAGATCCGCCGCATGCTGGAAGCGCTTGGTGTCGAATGCCTTCGCCTCGTGCGGGTTGCGATCGGTGGCCTGGCGCTCGGTGAGCTGCCGAAGGGCGCAGTGCGCGCGTTGACGGATGCGGAATTGAAGGAACTGCGCCGGAGCGCAGGTGTGGAAACGGCAAGACGGAATTGAGTGCATGACGGAACTGGCTGCGCACGAGTTTTGGCAGGAGATCCACACCGCGGGCACCTTTGAGCGCGATGGCGATTTCTCGACATCCTATGTCGCCGAGCTGGACGACGGGCGGCAGCTTCGCCTGCCCGTACGCATACTGGCAGACGGACAAGACGCACTGGCCTCTCTGATCATCAATCAGGCAAGCTTCGAGGTTCTCGATGTACTGGCTCGATCTCTGGCCGAGAGGCTCAAGCTTTTCCAGGTTGAGGTTGTCGCCGGTCTGCCGACACTTGGGCTGACGCTTGCCGCTGCAGTAGCGCAGAAACTGGGGCACACACGATATGTGCCGCTCGGGACGTCCCGAAAATTCTGGTACCGCGACGACCTGTCCGTGGCGCTCTCGTCGATTACCACCCCCACCAAGCAGAAGCGTCTCTATATAGATCCCCGCATGCTGCCGCTCCTGGAGGGGCGACGCGTGGCCCTGATTGACGATGTCATTTCCAGCGGTACCTCGATCGTTTCCGGGCTGCGGCTTCTTGCCGGCTGCGGCATCGAGCCTGTTGCGATCGGTGCCGCGATGCTGCAGTCACGCCGCTGGTGCGAGACCCTTGATGCTGCCGGATTGCAATGGCGGGAAAGAACAGTGGGCGTGTTTTCCACCCCGATGCTGGAGATGACCGAGACCGGCACCTGGCGCCGGTCTGCGGTCTGAGCGCAAGGTCGGCATGGAGCGCGGATTGCGACATTTCGCTCTATACAGCGCGAGCCGAACCGCTACAGTCTCGCGATGGACTGAGGTTTGGGGCAAACCATGACGTTCGAGCAAGCATCCTTGCTGATCCTCCTGCTCGCGATGCTGATCCTGTTTTCATTGGAGCGCTTCCGTATCGAGGTGGTTGCAATCGCTGGACTGCTCGCCGGCTATGCCCTTCACCTTTATTCCGCCGAACAGGTCTTCTCCGGCTTTGCCAGTCCTGTCGTTGTCACCGTCGTCGAGATTCTGCTCATCGTTCAAGTCCTTGCACGGGCGCAACTTTTCGATCAGCTCGCAGACTTTTTTGTACGGGCCAGGTTTTCCGATATCGCGGTCATCGCCACATTGTCGGGCGCGACCGGCTTTATCTCAATATTCATGAACGACATCGGCGCGTTTTCAATCGCCTTGCCGGCAACGCTGCGCGTGAGTGACGCGCTCGCGATCCCCAAACGACAGTTGATTATGCCAATCTCCTTTGCTGCGCTCTTGGGCGGGATCGTATCGCTGATCGGCACGCCAGCGAACATGCTCGTCAGCAACGCCTGGGCAGAGGCAAACGGCACCGGCTTTCGACTTTTCGACTTTGCCTATGTCGGTCTGCCGGTCGCCATCGTCGGCATCGTCATGACCGCATGGCTCGCGCCGTGGCTATTTCCGAAGACAGACGGAGAGGCGCTTTCCGCCGCACCTGTCTCCCCACCGAGACGACGGATCACGGAACGACATATCCCTGCGGGCTCCTTGCTAATCGGTGCCCGGCTCTCAGACTTGCCGGGCCGATTCTCGCTGCAGCCGCACACGCTCGTTCGCGACGACAAATTCATCTTTGGCACGCCCGACAAACTGGTTGTCGAGGCGGGTGACCTGCTGTTGGTCGAGGCGGACGAGACCGTATTTGACGGGCTTCAAGCATCCGGAACTTTGCTTCCGCAGCGAGATCCGAGCGCAGCCACTGCCGGCCCGGATTATGTCGAGGCCGTCGTCATGCCGGAAAGCACGTTGGTCGGCTCGCGACTGCGTTCGCTTGAGGTGTTCAGCAGCCGTGATGTCACGATCTCAGCCCTCTCCATGCGCTCACCGCGGATAGAAGGGCGCTTTGGCGATTTGCAGCTGTCGATTGGTGACATTCTGGTGTTGGAAGGCGAACAACGGGCGATCGCTGAAGCGCTTGAGGAGTGCGAGTGTCTGCCGCTGGCGTCGCAGCCGCCATCCCGAATGTCGGCATCATCTTGGCAGCCCTTTGCCATTTTCGCTGCAGGCGTCGCCACGACGGCCTTCGACCTCGTCACGCCTGACATTGCGTTTGCGGGCGTCGTGCTTGTCCTGGCACTCCTTGGTTACCTGAACATCCGCCAGGCAATGGCCGACCTCAACTGGCCAATTATTATCATGCTTAGCGCGATGATCCCGATCGGTTCCGCAGTCGCGACAACAGGCACCGCCCAGGTCATCGCGGCAGCGCTCGGTTCCATGGTGTCGTTGACCGAACCGACCGTGGGGGTCGCGCTTGTTCTATTTCTGTCGATGCTACTGACGCCTTTTGTCAACAACGCGACAGTCGCGATCGTGATGAGCCCCATCGCCGTCGCCTTCGCAGCAACCGGGCATCACTCTCCATCTACCTATCTGATCGCCGTCGCAGCAGGCGCCTCGCTGGATTTTCTGACACCCTTCGGCCACCACAACAATACTTTGGCCATGGGGATCGGAAGCTACCGCTTCAGTGACTTTCTGAAAGCCGGCGCACCGCTGACAGTGTTGAGCTATGGCCTTACCCTGATTCTTGTCTATCTCTTCTGGCTTTAGGAGCGGGTTTGCTTGACATCCCCGATGATGGAACTAGAGCAGGGGAAACTTCACGATCAATGCAGAAGGATGGTCGAGCCCGTGCGAATCCTCTCCGAAGCCCATTTCCCAGAGCTCCCAAATTATTACCGTGGCAAGGTTCGCGAGAACTATGACCTGCCGGACGGCCGCCGCATCATCATCAGCACAGACAGACTGAGCGCCTTCGACCGGATCCTCACCTGCATTCCCTACAAGGGCCAGGTCCTCACGCAGACGGCACGCTATTGGTTCGAGGCGACCAAGGACATCTGCCCCAATCACGTTCTCGACTATCCCGATCCGAACGTTGTCATCGGCAAGCGTCTCGATATCCTGCCCGTCGAGATCGTCGTTCGCGGTTACCTCGCCGGCACGACGGGAACCTCGATCCTCACTCTTTATAAGAAGGGTGAGCGCGAGATGTACGGCATGCAACTGCCGGACGGGATGCGCGACAACCAGAAACTTCCAACGGCGGTCATTACGCCCACCAGCAAGGAATTCGACGGCGGCCACGATGAGCCGCTGACGCCTGCCGAAATCATCGAACGCGGACTCTTGACCAAGGCGCAATGGGATACGCTTTCGCGTTACGCGCTGGCACTTTTCGCGCGCGGCCAGGAACTCGCGGCCCAGCGGGGGCTCATCCTCGTGGACACCAAATACGAGTTTGGCACGGACGAGAATGGCAACATCATTCTCGCGGACGAAATTCACACACCTGACAGCAGCCGCTACTGGCTCGCCGACAGCTACCAGCCAAGTTTCGAGGCAGGAACGCGCCCGACAAGCTTCGATAAGGACTTTGTTCGCGCTTGGGTCGCGGAGCGCTGCGATCCTTATAAGGACGAAATCCCAGAAATTCCCGTCGAGTTGATCCAACAGACCTCTGAGGTCTACATCAAGGCCTACGAGAGCATCACGGCGAAAAAGTTCGTTCCGGATGACAGCGGAGCAACGCCGGTCGAGCGCATCCGCAAAAATCTCTCCGCCTACTTCACTTAAGGTCGCCGGACAGGAAGCCTGCAACATTGGCTTGCAGGCTTTCAGTCGTTGGCGCTAGCATTCGCAAAACTAGGTGCCGGCCTCGGGCCGGCGGGGGAATGGATGGCACGTAGGCCAAGACGCAAGGCCGAAGAGACTCGCGAAGACATTCTGTCCATGGCAGAATTGTTGTTCCGCCAACGCGGTTTCGTCGCCGTTTCGATTGCCGACATTGCCGCCTCGCTCGGCATGTCGCCTGCCAACGTCTTCAAACATTTCCGTTCGAAAACCGCCCTCGTCGATGCGATCGCGGAACGCCATCTGGGTGACGTAGCAGATCGCTTCGCCGCCTTTGACGATGAGTTGCCGCCAAACGAGCAGCTGCTGCGCTTCGTGTTGCGCCTGCTCGACAGCCACCTGCAGGACATCCAGCAGAACCCCTACATCTTTGAAATGGTCCTGATGACGGTGCAGGCCAAGTTTGAGGCCGGCAATCGATACAGGGAGCGCATCATTCGGAAGCTGGACGAGATCATACGGGTGGGCATTGCCGAGGGGCGCTACCACTGCAGCAGCCCCGAAGATGCCGCCGGTACCGTTGCCGATGTCCTGGCGAGCGTCCTACATCCGGTTCTGATCGCCCGTGATGACAAGGACACACTTGTCCACCGCGCACAGCAGATCGTCATTTTCGTCGATGCCGCACTGCAAAATAGCGCTTGCTAAGTGACGATTCATAACTTACGTCACTTCGTAAAGTCTTTCTTAAATTCGGATCAGTGGCATTTGATTCTGGATCGATGAACGGCCTCGTTGTTGATGAAGGTCATCGGTTCGGACGCCACCGCACAAGGAATTCCATAATGATACGGCGCATCTTCCTCGTTTCTACCGCTCTTGCCATCGGCGGCGTGCTTGCCGCGTGCAGCGACAGCGGTAACAAGCAGGGCGCGGCCGGTGCAACAGGTGCAGCCGCTCAGCAGGCCGCCCCGGTTGGCGTCATATCGCTGGCAAAGGCGAGCTTCCCCGTCACCACGATCCTGCCGGGCCGCGCCGAAGCTTCGCAGATTGCCGACATTCGCCCGCAGGTGAGCGGCATCATCGAGGAGATCCCCTTCAAGGAAGGTGGCGAAGTCAAGAAGGGTGACGTTCTTTATCAGATCGAAGATGCCCCCTATCTGGCAACCGCTGCGCAGGCGCGCGCCGCCATCGCCAAGGCAGAAGCCAGCGTTCCGAGCGCGCAGAGCAATTTCGATCGCTATCAGCGCCTTGTCGGCTCAGGCGCGACGCAGATCGAGCTTGAGACGGCGCGCACCAACCTTCTGCAAGCGCAGGCCGAGGTCGAATCCGCAAAGGCGGCCCTGACCGCCGCCGAAATCGATGTCGACCACACGAAGATCATTGCACCATTCGATGGCGTAATCGACCAGACGGCATATAACGTTGGCAACGTCGTCGCGGCCAACCAGACGACGGCGCTCACGACCGTACGTCAGCTCGATCCCGTCTATATCCTGCTGACGGAGTCGAGTACCAACCTGCTACGGCTTCGCGACGCGATCAGAAGCGGAGAAGTCAAGGGCAATGCCGGCAACGCCGCCTTCCGTCTGATCCTGGAGAACGGCAAGGAATATGACCAGAAGGGCACGCTCGACATGTCGAAGTCCGTGGTCAGCGAGACGACCGGCACCTTTATTATCCGCGTGCGTTTCCCAAATCCCGACCATGTTATCCTGCCCGGCATGTACGTGCGCGCGACGCTCGAGCTCGGCGCAGAGGTCGGCTACGCGCTGCCGCAGCTTGCCACCAGCCGAAATGCAAATGGCGAGCTGACCGCGCAGTTCGTCTCCGCCGATGGCAAGGTCGAAACCCGCATCTTCGAAAATGCATCGCCTTCCAACAACGCATGGCTCGTGACCGACGGCATCAACGACGGCGACCAGCTGATCGTCAGCGGCCTGCAGTCGATTACGGCAGGCATGCCCGTTAAGCCAATGCCTATGAAAATCAATGATAAGGGCATCGTTGTGCCTGCTGATCAGGCCGCATCCGGTGAAGCACAGAAGCCCGCCGCGAAGTAATCGCGACGAACCGTGATCAGAGCCGCACAGGAACAGTAAGCCAATGGCCAAGTTTTTCATCCGACGCCCGATCTTTGCTTGGGTCATCGCGATCACGATCATGCTCGCGGGCTTGCTCGCAATCTTCACGCTGTCGATTTCGCAATACCCTGATATCGCGCCGACCACCGTGCGCATCAACGCGACCTATCGCGGGGCGAGCGCCGAAACCGTCGAAAAATCGGTGACGACCATCATCGAAGACGGCATGACCGGCCTCGACGACCTGACCTATATGACGTCGACCTCGTCGACCGGGTCTGCCAGCATCTCTCTGACGTTCGGCACCAGCGCCGACCCCGACATCGCGCAGGTTCAGGTCCAGAACAAGCTCCAGCTAGTCCAGTCCCAGCTGCCGAGCGACGTCATTGATGCCGGTATCAGCGTCACCCGCTCGACCTCGAGCATCCTGCTCGTCGGCTCACTCGTTTCGACAGACGGCAAGCGCAATTCCGTGGACCTCGGCAACATAATGTCGACGTCCATCGAAGATCAGATCCAGCGGCTGGAAGGCGTTGGCAGCATCAACATCTTCGGCTCCGGTTACGCCATGCGCGTCTGGCTCGATCCGTACAAGCTGCTCAAATACCAGCTTACAACCGGCGACGTTACCTCCGCAATCGAAGCGCAGAACACCCAGGTTTCAGTCGGATCGCTCGGGGCGCAGCCGTCAGTCGACGGTCAGCAGCTCAACGTGACCATCACCGCACAGAGCCAGCTCACCACCGTTTCCGACTTCGAGCACATCATTCTAAAGGTTGAAAAGGACGGTTCCACCGTCCGCCTCAGCGACGTAGCTCGCATCGAGATTGGCCAGGAAAGTTACGGCGGCTCCTCCCGCTACAACGGCCAGCCGTCGAGCGGCTTTGCCGTCAACCTCGCCATCGGCGCCAACGCCATCGATACGGCCGCCCGTGTGCGTTCAGCCCTCGACACGATCGGTCGCGGCCTGCCGGAAGGCGTGGAAATCACCTATCCGTACGACACGACACCGTTCGTCGAACTGTCGATCGAGAAGGTCGTTCACACGCTGATCGAAGCCATCGTTCTCGTCTTCATCGTATTGCTGGTCTTTCTGCAGAACCTTCGGGCGACGCTTATTCCAACAATCGCCGTGCCGGTGGTACTGCTGGGGACGTTCGGCATTCTCGCCATGGCTGGTTATTCGATCAACACGCTGACGATGTTCGCCATGGTCCTCGCGATCGGCCTTCTCGTCGACGACGCGATCGTCGTCGTCGAAAATGTCGAGCGCATCATGACGGAAGAGAAGCTGTCACCGCTGGAGGCGACAGAGAAGTCGATGGGCGAAATTACCGGCGCTATCGTTGGTATCGCGCTCGTCCTTACCGCCGTGTTCATCCCGATGGCGTTCTTTGGCGGTTCGACCGGCATTATCTATCGCCAGTTCTCCGTAACGATCGTCTCCGCGATGCTGCTTTCGGCCCTGGTCGCGATCGTCCTGACGCCGGCACTTTGCGCGACCATGCTGAAGCCGGTGACCGAACACAAGAAGCACCGGATCGGTGACTGGTTCAACCGTAACTTCACGCGCTCTACCAACGGCTATGTCCGGAGCATCGGCTATCTGCTGAAGCGGCCGATCCGTGTCATGCTGGTCTTCCTCCTGATCGGCGTCGGCTGCGCCTACTTGTTCAATCGCCTGCCAAGCTCCTTCCTTCCGCAGGAAGACCAGGGTGTGTTGCTGACGATCGTCACAACGCCTCCCGGCTCGACGACGCAGCAGACCCAGGCCGTCGTCGAAAAGGTCGAGAACTACTACCGCGAGAACGAGAAGGACGCCGTGCAGTCCGTCTTTGGCGCCCTTGGCTTTGGCTTCAACGGTTCTGGCCAGAACAGCGCCATCGTTTTCACGAAGCTCAAGGATTTCTCTGAGCGTACGGATCCGAACCTGCATGCGCAGGCTGTCGTGACGCGGGCGCTGAAGACCTTCTTCACCTTCCGTGAAGCCCAGGTCTTCGCGCTGCTGCCGCCCGCGATCCAGGGTCTCGGCGTCTCGAGCGGCTTTTCCATGTATCTCGTCGACACCGGCGGTCATGGCACCGACGCTCTGGACGCTGCTTCGAAGCGCTTGATCCAGGCCGCAAACTCCAGCGGCAAGGTCGTTGCACTGCGCAGCAACAACAAGGAAGTCGAGCCGCAGATGAAGATCGTCATCGACCAGGAGAAGATCGGCGCGATGGGCGTCGATATCTCCGCGGTCAACTCGATGCTTTCGGTCATCTTTACCGGCCGCGACGTCAATGACTTCACGCTGAATGGCGAGATCAAACCGGTCTACGTACAAGGTGACGCGCCGTTCCGCATGCAGCCGGATGATCTCGATCACTGGTATGCCCGTAACTCGAGCGGCGAAATGGTCCCCTTCTCTGCTTTCACCCGCACCGAATGGGTCAAGGGCGCCCCGACGCTGGCCCGCTTCAACGCAGTGAGCGCCATCCCGCTCGACGGCGCATCGGCGCCGGGCGTGAGTTCGGGTGACGCCATGAACGAAATGGAAGCTTTGACGGAACAGCTGGGCGGCGGCTATACCGTCGCCTGGCAGGGTATCTCCTACCAGGAGCGCCTGTCGGGTTCGCAGGCACCGATGCTTTATGCGATCTCCGTCCTCGTCGTCTTCCTTTGCCTTGCGGCGCTTTACGAGAGCTGGTCGATCCCGTTCTCGGTCATCATGGCCGTGCCGGTCGGTGTTCTCGGCGCCCTTGCCGCTGCAACGCTCTTCGGCCAGGCGAATGACGTCTACTTCAAGGTCGGCCTGCTCACAACCATAGGTCTCGCGGCGAAAAACGCGATCCTGATCGTGGAATTTGCGAAGGACCGAATGGAAACAGGCATGGGACTATTCGAGGCGACTCTTGAGGCGGCGCGCCTGCGTCTGCGCCCGATTATCATGACATCGCTTGCCTTCATTCTGGGTGTCGTGCCGCTGGCAATCGCAACCGGAGCAGGCTCTGCGGCGCAGAACGCAATCGGTATTGGTGTGCTCGGCGGCATGCTTGCAGCGACCGCTCTCGGCATTTTCTTCGTGCCCTCGTTCTTC
The DNA here is from genome assembly GCF_002211365.1 of Rhizobium sp. R711. Lineage (GTDB taxonomy): Bacteria > Pseudomonadota > Alphaproteobacteria > Rhizobiales > Rhizobiaceae > Rhizobium. The sequence goes on from NZ_LOKZ01000011.1 coordinate 10,822, forward strand.
GTTGTGATCCGCCGCGTCTTCTCGCGGGCCCAAAAATGAAGCGTGAGTGTTGTATAAATGCACTGTGAGAAAATGAGACTCGTTGTTACATTGCCGCCAACTGCTTCGGGATGGTGTTTCTCGTACGAGCGAAGCGCGGCCGATAGCGAAGCCATGAAGGCTTCTGACAAGAATAGATTTGGTCGAGTTACAGGAAGATTTTAATGGCATCTTTTCGCTTTGCCTCTCCGGCGCTTCTGCTTTTGCTCGCGGGCTGTGTCAGCGGCCCGGATCATGTACCTCCGGAGATGCCGCTTCCGGCGAAGTTCAGCGAGGGCGGCGCCAAGGACATTGGCGACGTGTCGACGGCGGCCTGGTGGACGGCTTATCGTGATACCAAACTGAACGGTCTGGTGGGCCAGGGGCTGAACGAGAACCTCTCGGTGCTGCAAGCGCTGGAACGCATCAATGCGGCCGCTGGCGACGTCACCGTAGCCGGCGCCGGTTCGCTGCCGAGCCTGCTGGTCGGCGCCAGCCAGACCACGAGCGGCAAGATGGGCGAGCTAAGCGCCTCTGGCGGCGCCACTAACGTCAGTGCCGGCGAAGCCAACGTCTCCTGGCTGCTCGATCTGTTCGGCCAGTACCGCCGCGCCAAGGAAAGCGCCCAGGCAAGCCTCGATGCCGCCTATTCCAGCGCCGACGTCGCCAAGCTCACCTATCTGCAGGATCTGGTGAACTCCTACATCGACCTGCGCTTCTACCAGGAGCGTCTGGCACTGTCGCGCGCCAACCTGAAGTCGCGCCAGGAAACCTACGAGCTGACCAAGTTCCAGCTCGAGGCCGGTGCTGCCTCACGCCTCGACGTCGTCCAGGCCGAAGGTCTGGTACAGTCGACGCAGGCTGAAATCCCCGGCCTGGAAACCAATATCCGCGTTGCCGCGCACCACATCGCCACGCTGCTTGGCCAGCCAGCCGGATCGCTGCTCGGCGAACTCTTGAAGGGTGCGCCGCAGCCGATCTTCCGCGGTGGCATCGCCTCGGGCGTCCCGGCTGACCTGATCCGCAACCGGCCCGACATTCGCGTCGCCGAGCGCAATCTCGCCGCCGCCACCGCTAACATCGGCGTTGCGATTTCGCAGCTTTACCCGACGATCACCCTGTCGGGTTCGATCTCGCCGACCTACACCAAGGTGGCCGGCGTCTCCGGCGGCAGCCTGACCAGTTGGTCCTTCGGCCCGACGCTGACGCTGCCGATTTTCGATGGCGGCCGCCTGCGCGCCAATGTCGATATCGCCAAGTCGGATGCCAAGACGCAGTATCTCGCCTGGAAGTCAACGGTGCTGGACGCCGTCGAAGAGGTCGAGAACGCGCTCACTGCGGTGCGCCGCGATGCCCAGACTGTGGAAGCGCTGCGCGCCCAGGTGAAGACGACGCAGGAAACCTTGGAGCTGTCGACCGCCAGCTACAAGGACGGCGCCTCTTCGCTCCTCGACGTGCTTGACGCGCAGCGCCAAGTGTCGCTCGCTCAGGCAAGTCTCGCCGCCTCCATCCAGCAGATGGCCAAGGACTACGTCTCGCTCAACGTCGCCATCGGCGGCGGCTACAATCCGGGCGCTCCCAAGACCACCGCGCCCCCCAAGGCAAGCTGAGCGACATGAGACAAGAAGCCCCGCTTTTGCGGGGCTTTTTTATTACTGTCACCGCTTCAATGCGGATAAGTGACCACGGTGGCAACTTTGGATTCGACAAGGTCAATGGCCTGATATACGCAATGATTAAACGATTAATCTACGCACGTCGGAAACCATGCCTCCAGCACGACCTGGACCGAATCTGAGCAGGATTGCAACGTCGCTTGGCGTCTCCGTCGCGACGGTGTCCAATGCGCTGTCAGGCAAGGGCCGTGTTTCCGAGCAGCTGGCGGAGAGGATCAAGGAACATGCGGCCGAACTCGGCTATGTTCCAAGCCAAGCCGGTCGCGCGCTGCGGACTGGTCGCAGCGGCGTCCTTGGGCTTGTTCTGCCAGATATCGCCAACCCGCTCTTCCCCAAGCTCGCGCAGGCCATCGAATTCGCCGCAAGCGCTGCCGGCTATGGCGTCCTGATCGCCGACTCCCGAGGCGACGTTACCACCCAGACCGAGGCGATCAATCGGCTGATCGAGCGCGGCGTCGAAGGCATGGTGATCGTACCGCGCCGCGCGACTCGAATTTCCGCCGCCGCCTGTCCGGTTGCTGTCATCGATACGGCCTCCACACCAGGCAACACGGTTGCTGCCGATCACATGCAAGGCGGCTGGGTGATCGCCAAACATTTGGCCGAGCTTGGACACCGACGTATCCTCATCATCGGCAATAATCCCGGTTCGAACGTGCAGAATGACCGAGCAAGCGGAATCCGTTCGGGTCTCCGTGCCGGGATGAGTTCTGCAACCCTCTGGATCGAGACGTTAGAGCGACAAAACGGCAGCGGATGCAGCCTCGGCCTCGCTGAGAAGGTGCGTGAGGGCTTTACGGCGTTTGCGGCGCTCTCCGACCTGCAAGCGCTGCGAGCCCTCACCGAATTGCAGCGAGACGGCATCGACGTGCCCGACATGGCAAGCGTTACCGGCTTCGATGACCTCATCTGGTCACCGGTCATCACCCCGCCATTGACCACGGTGGCGATGGACATGCACACGATCGCGGAAATTGCCATCTCGTCATTGCTGCGGACCATACAGACGCGCGGTAGCCGCGAGGGCGTGCTTGTTGCATCCGAGACCGACCGCGTTCCGATGCAATTGATCGTTCGCCAGTCCTCCGGACCGGCGGACCCGACAAGAATATCCTGACAGACGGAGAACAGCTGACATGAAGAATGCCCTTATCGCTGCGGCCGCGCTATTGGTGCTGTCGCCCCTCGCCGCAAAGGCAGAGGAGAAGACGCTGACGATTTCCGTCTATGCCTTCGCTCAGGATGACTTCAAGACCATCGTCTACGCCCCCTTCGAGGCGAAGTGCGGCTGCAAGCTGGTCGTCGAGACCGGCAACAGCGTCGAGCGTCTTGCCAAGATGGAGGCCAACAGGGCGAACCCCGTCATCGACATGGCAGTTGTCTCCATGGCCGATGCCCTGGCGGCCACCCGCAAGGATCTGATCGATAAGGTCGACACCTCGAAGCTCTCCAACTTCGGCAAGCTTTACGACCTCGCCAAGGACCCGAACGGCGACGGCATGAGCGTCGGCTACACCTTCTACGCCACCTCGATCGCCTATCGCTCCGACAAGATGAAGATCGAGTCCTGGGCCGACCTGTTGAAGCCGGAATATGTCGGCCACGTCGCCTTCCCGAACGTCACCACCAACCAGGGTCCGCCAGCGCTCTACATGCTCGGCCAGGCACTCGGCAACGACAGCCCGGATCTGAAGGCGCCGATCGAGGCGCTGGGCGAGAAGAAGGACGAGGTTGTCACCTTCTACGAGAAGTCCTCGCAGCTCGTGCAGCTGATGCAGCAGGAGGAAATCTGGGCGGCTCCGATCGGTCGCTTCTCCTGGGCGGGCTTCACCAAGCTCGACGTTCCCGTCGCATGGGCAACGCCCAAGGAAGGCCAGACCGGCGGCATGAACGTCATGGTCGTGACCAAGGGCTCGAAGAACCGCGATCTAGCCCTGCAGTTCATGGATTTCTGGCTCTCCACTGAAATCCAGACGAAGCTTGCTGAAAAGCTGGTCGACAGCCCGGCAAATAAAGAGGTCAAGCTCTCCGAGGAAGCCGCCAACAACCTGACCTATGGCGAAGAAACCGCCAAGAGCTTGAAGCTCATCCCCTCCGCAGCCGCGCTCGACAACCGCGCCGCCTGGCTGAAGGAATGGAACGAGAAGGTCGGCCAGTAATCTCCAGGCCGGCTCGGCAATTTGTCGGAGCCAGCCCTTCCATCCGTCGAAAGTCGCTTCATGTTTCAGAACCGCGCAGAAGCCCTGGCGCTTGCCCTGCCTGCAGCAGTTTTTGCCGTGCTGGTCTTCCTGCTGCCCGTCGTCATCCTTCTCTCCGAAGGATTCCACATCGATGGCAGCTGGACGCTTGGTGCCTACACCGGCTTCTTTTCCGAGTCGCTGAACCGCACCGTCTTTTTGCGGACCTTCCGCCTGGGGCTTGAGGTGACGGCGGTTTCGGCTGTCATCGGCTATGCCGCAGCCTTCGCAATCGTCAACCTGCCGCCGAAGGGCAAGGGCAGGATGATCGGCCTCATCACTCTGCCACTGATGATCTCGCCGGTCGCCCGCACCTATGCATGGATCGTCATCCTCGGCCGCACCGGCATCGTCAACCAGGCCATCACAGGCCTTGGCCTGAGCGATACACCGCTGCGCCTGCTGTTTACAGAAACCGCAATCTTCATCGGCCTGCTGCAACTTTTCCTGCCTCTGATGATCCTGTCGCTGATCAGCGCCCTCGAAAACATGCCGAAGGATGCCATTCCCGCCGCCCGCGTGCTCGGCGCCAACTGGCTCCAGGTGTTCTGGAAGGTGATTCTGCCACTCACCCGTGAGGGCCTCGTCGTCGGCGGCACGCTCGTCTTCACCGGATCACTGACAGCCTACATCACGCCTGCCGTGCTTGGTGGCTCGAAGGTGCTGATGCTGGAAACGCTGCTCTATCAGCAGGTATCTGTCGCCAACAATTTCGTCTCGGCAAGCGTCATCGCCTTCATTCTGATCGTCATGAGCTTTGCCGCCAATATCCTGCTCAAGCGCGTTGCCACCGCGAGGAACAAGAGATGACCGCGCGTATTCTATCTCCGCTTGTTCTTGCCCTGCTGCTGATCTTCTTGATCGGCCCGTTCCTGATCATCATCGCCGCATCGCTCTCGGCAGGCGACACGCTCGCCTTCCCGCCGCAGGGTCTTTCCCTGACATGGGTCGCCAAGGTCTTCACCATCGACAGCTTCCGCGAGAGCTTCGCCATGTCGATGTTCCTCGCCGTCGTCGGTACGCTGACGGCGCTCTTCCTCGGCATTCCCGCCGCCTATGCGCTGTCGCGCTACAAGCTGCCCTTAGGCGAAACCGTCCGCACCATCGTATCCCTGCCGATCATCGTGCCCGGCATCATCGTCGGTCTGGCGCTGCTGCGCTATCTCGTCGTGCCCTTCGGCTTCAACATCACGCTGGCCCTGTTCATGGCGCACACGGCGCTTGTGCTCCCCTACGCCGTGCGCGTGGTATCCGCCAGCCTCAACAACCTGCGCTCGGATATGGAGGAAGCAGCCGTCCTGCTCGGCTCGTCGCGAACAGGCGCCTTCTTCCGCGTCGTCATGCCGAATATTCGCGGCGGCATCCTGGCGGCCTTCATCCTCGGCTTCGTGACGAGCTTCAATCAGGTGCCGGTCTCGCTCTTCCTCTCCGGTCCCGGCGTGCGCACGCTGCCGATCGACATGCTGGGCTACATGGAGACCACCTACGATCCGTCGATCGCGGCACTCTCCTCGCTGCTCGCCTTCCTTTCCATCGGCATCGTCTTCCTTGCCGAACGCTTCCTGGGATTCTCTCGCTATGTCTGACGCCTATCTCAAACTCGACAAGCTGACGCTTGCCTACGGCGATACGGTCGCGGTGAAGGATCTCGACCTGTCGATCGCCAAGGGCGAGCTCGTCGCTTTGCTCGGCCCCTCCGGATGCGGCAAGACGACGACGATGCGCTCAGTCGCCGGCCTGCTTGCCCCCGCATCCGGCCGCATCACGCTCGATGGAGACGAGATCACCCGCGTTTCTCCCAACAAGCGCAATGTCGGCCTAGTCTTCCAGTCCTACGCCCTCTTCCCGCATCTGACGGTCTATGAAAACGTCGCCTTCGGCCTGCGCCTGAAGGGTATCGGCGGCAAGGATCTCGATGCAAAGGTCAGCGCCGGCATCAAATCCGTCGGCCTTGCCAAGTTTACTGATCGTAAGCCCGCCGAACTCTCTGGCGGCCAGCAGCAGCGTGTGGCCCTTGCCCGCTCCATGGTCATGGAGCCGAAGGTTCTCCTGCTGGATGAACCACTCTCCAACCTCGACGCCCGCCTGCGCCTCGAAATGCGTGCCGAGCTGCAGCGTGTCCAGAAGGAAACCGGCGTCACGATGATCTTCGTGACACACGATCAGATCGAAGCGCTCGCACTCGCCGACCGGATCGTCGTGATGCTGAACGGCGGCATCGAGCAGATCGGCACGCCGGAGGAAATCTATAACAAGCCCGTCTCGGCCTTCGTCGCCGATTTCGTCGGCTTTGAAAACGTCTTTGCGCTGGAGAACGGGAAGCTCGCGACATCCAACAATCTCGTCGAGCTTGCCGGTCCAGCGCCGCAGGCCGCAAAGGGCCTGGCCTGGCGTCCGCGCATGGTGAGCCTTGGTTCAGGTCCTTACCAAGGCACCGTGCGCGGCACCTCGTTTGCCGGGAACACCCGCGAATATCTGCTCGACACGCCGCTTGGCCCCATCAAGGCAGAGGTCGATGCCGAGCTGCCGACACATGCGATCGGCACGGCGCTTCCCTTCGACCTGCCGCTTGCCGCTGCAGCGCCCCTCTCACGTTACAGGTAACATCATGGGCGTCTGGATCGACACCGACATGGGCTTTGACGATATCGCCGCGATCCTCGTGGTGACCCACGCAAAGCTCGACATATCAGGCGTCTCGCTCGTCTTCGGCAATACGCCGTTGCCGCAGGTGCGCGTCAACGCAGCAGGCGCCGCCAAGGCCTTCGGCTGGACCTTCCCGATCCACAGCGGCCGCGCCATGCCCGTCCTCGGCTCGCTCGAGACCGCGCAGGCGATCCTCGGCGAAACAGGCATTCCGACCGCAGGCCAGGGTCTGCCCATCGCGCCTGCCTTGCCGGAGAGCGACGCGTTCACCGCGCTCTGCCGCTGGCTGGAAACCGAAGGTCCGCACCGGATCCTGGCGCTTGGCCCGTTGACAAACCTCGCCGCTCTCGCCCTGGCACGCCCGGACCTCGCAGCCCGCATTACAGAACTGACTTGGATGGGTGGCGGCGTCACTGCAGGCAATCACACGGCATCCGCCGAGTTCAACGCGCTGGCCGACCCGGAAGCGCTCGCCATCGTTCTCGCCCATAATCTGCCGCTGCGCATGGTCGACCTCGATCTCTGCCGCAAGGTCATCACAACGCCTGACGACGTTTGCCCGGTGCGAAACGCCGGTGGTGCCAATGCGACGCTGCTCGCCGATGTGCTCGACGGCTACATCGGCATCGGCACGAGCCGCGGCAGGCCCGGAATGGCGATCTACGACCCTTCCGCCGCCGTCGCCTTCGTCGCACCCGAGATCGTTAGCTTTCGACCTGCACGGATCGACGCGGAACTGCAGGGGCAGCACACCCGCGGTCGCACCGTTGTAGAGACGCGGGCCACGCATGCCGCATTCAATGCGGAATGCGCGGTCGACATCGACGTCGAGAAGGCTCACGCCATCATCTTCGACGCACTGATCAAGGAAGCCAGCCGATGAGCGCACTGGAGCCGATGGACCTCAACGACCCAGCGCTTCGCACCCGCGCCGTTGCCGCCGCGCGCGGTGATGCGCCTTTCGACCTGCTGATCTCGGGCGGCCGCCTGCTAGATGTCGTCACCGGACTGATCCGCGAGGCCGACATCGGCATCGTCGGAGCGCTGATTGCAAGCGTCCACGCGCCGGGTAGCCGCACCGACGCAGCCAAGATCGTCGATGCAGCAGGCAGCATCATTTCACCCGGCCTCATCGATACGCACATGCACATCGAAAGCTCGATGGTGACGCCCGCCGCCTATGCGGCAGCCGTCGTTCCACGCGGCGTCACGACTGTTGTCTGGGATCCGCACGAGTTCGGCAACGTGCATGGTCTCGACGGCGTGCGCTGGGCGATCGAAGCGTCTCGCTGCCTGCCGCTCCGCACGATCGTGCTTGCGCCTTCCTGCGTTCCTTCCGCTCCGGGGCTTGAAGTCGCCGGCGCCGATTTCGACGCATCGGTCATCGCCGAAATGCTGCTGTGGCGGGGCATTGGGGGCGTTGCGGAAGTGATGAACATGCGCGGCGTCATCGACGGCGATCCACGCATGACCGACATTGTGAATGCCGGCCTCGCTTCAGGAAAGCTGGTCTGCGGCCACGCGCGCGGACTCGAAGGCGCTGACCTGAACGCCTTCATGACGGCCGGTGTCAGCTCCGATCACGAACTGACCTCCAGCGCAGATCTGTTGCAAAAGCTGGCCGCCGGGCTGACGATTGAGCTGCGCGGCTCGCATGACCATTTGCTGCAGGAATTCGTAACCGCTCTCAGCGGCATCGGCCATCTGCCATCGACGGTCACACTCTGCACCGACGACGTCTTCCCGGATGAACTGAAGGACGGCGGTGGTCTCGACGACGTCATCCGCCGGCTCGTCCGCTATGGAATGAAGCCGGAATGGGCGTTGAGAGCCGCCACCTTCAATGCAGCGCAGCGATTGAAGCGCTCGGATCTTGGCTTGATTGCCGCCGGCCGACGCGCCGATATCGTGCTTTTCGAAGATCTCGTTGGCTTCGCCACGAAGGCCGTCATCGCCAACGGCGTGATCGTCTCGACATCAGGCGAAATGAACGCCCAGTTGCCCTCGTTCGAGACTGTGGCGCTGCAGAATTCGGTCAAGCTGACGGCCCTGACGGAAGATGACTTCAGGGTTCCCACCACCGGCAGGCGCGTTCGCGTCGCCACGATTGACTGTCCCCGTTTCACGCAATGGGGCGAGGCGGAGACCGACGTCAAAGACGGTTTCGTCGTACCTCCGGCCGAAAGCACCATGATCGCGGTCGCGCATCGGCACGGAAAGGCCGACTGCCGGCCGCGTGTCGGCTTCCTCACAGGTTGGGGAACATGGCGGGGGGCCTTCTGTACGACAGTATCCCACGACAGCCACAACCTCACCGTTTTCGGCGGCAACGCGGGCGACATGGCAGTCGCTGCCAATGCGGTGATCGCCGCGGGCGGCGGCATGGCCGTGGTGAGAAGCGGCCAGGTTGAAGCGCATCTGCCGCTGCCGGTATCCGGCCTCATCACCGAGGCCTCCTTGGAAGAAACAGCCGCCTCCTTCAAGGCGATCCGAAAGGCAATGGAGATGATCGTCGATTGGAAGCCGCCCTACCTCGTTTTCAAGGCCTGCTTTGGCGCAACGCTTGCCTGCAATGTCGGCCCGCATCAGACGGATCGCGGTATTGCGGACGTGACGACCGGAAAGGTGCTGGAAAACCCGGTGATCGAGATCCTCGAGCGCGAATAGTGGCCGCCGCCGCCGGGCGCCCTCGCCGCGGCTACGCTCGACTACACCGATAGATTATCAGGCCAGAAAGCCAGTGATTTACGGCGCAGCCTTCAGCTCGCGCTCGACCAGCGTTGTCCAAAAGGCCGCTCCGTAGCCGATCGCATTGTCGTTGAAATCATACGCGGTGTTGTGATGCAGGGCGCCATCGACAGCTGGCCCGTTCCCGAGCCAGACATAACAGCCAGGCGCATTTTGGCCGAAGAAGGCGAAATCATCGCCTGCCGTCGAGGGCGGGAAATTCGTGCGCACCTTCTTCCCGAAGACAGCACTCGCCGCCCCGAGCGCACGCGCGGTCGCGTCGCTACTGTTGACGACGGGCGGGATGCGCCGTTCGAACTGGTAGTCGACCGCAATGCCGAACATCGCCGCTGTGCCCTTCGCAAGCCGGCCGATTTCTTCCTCGAGCTGGTCGCGGACCTCAGGCGAATAGGCCCGGGCGGTCCCCCCGATTTCGACGATATCGGGTATGACGTTCAGCGCCTTGGGGTCACCGGCCTGCAGCGAACAGGCGCTGACGACCGCCGGCTGCAGAGGATCGACGACACGCCCGACGATCGTCTGCAACGACGCCAGGAACGTGCCGGCAGCCGTAATCGGATCCTTGCCGAGATGCGGCTTGGCGCCATGCGTTCCGACACCGCGAAAGGTCACGCGCCAACTGTCCGAGGATGCCAATTGGGGACCCTCGACGACGGCGATCTCATCGACGGCTAGGCCCGGCATGTTGTGAAGGCCGTAGACGGCATCGCACGCGAACAACTCGAACAGCCCCTCCTCGACCATCTTCCGCGCGCCGCCCCTGCCCTCTTCGGCTGGCTGGAAGATGAAATGCACGGTTCCGGAGAAGTCGCGTGTTGCCGCGAGATGCCGTGCTGCGCCAAGCAGCATCGTTGTATGCCCGTCATGTCCGCAGGCATGCATCTTGCCGGCAAATTTGGACTTATACGGACGATCCGGTGTCTCCGGCATCGCAAGCGCATCCATATCCGCCCGCAATCCGATCGTCCGTGTCCCGTTGCCGACCTGCAGCGTACCGACAACGCCGGTGCCACCGAGGCCGCGATGCACCTTGATACCTGCCTCTTCCAATAGCTGCGCGACGATGCCACTCGTACGCTCCTCCTCAAAGCCAAGCTCGGGATGGGCGTGCAGATCGCGACGCAGCTCGGTCAGGAAGCGTAGATCGTGCTCGATCCGGGCGGGAATGGGCATGAGCCAGGATGTCCTGTAAATGCAAGCGGGCGCCAGAACGGCGCCCGTCATAGTCCATCTGTTATTTAACAGTTGGCCCAAGAATTCAACCTTCTCAACCGGGTTAGACCACAGTCTCGCCGCCGTCGACGACCAGGATCTGACCCGTCATATAAGAGGAGCGGTCCGATACGAGGAAGAGGATCGGCTCGGCGATTTCCGACACGTCTGCCCAGCGCCCAAGCGGAACCTTCTCGGCAATATAGGCCTCGATCGCGTCACGCCCGCCCATCTGGGCAATAAAGGGTTCGTTGAAAGGCGTGTCCACCCAGCCGGGGCAAAGCGCATTCACACGGATGCCGAATTTGGCGTAATCGCCGGCTATCTGCCGTGTCATGGCGATAACGGCATGCTTTGTTGTCGTATAGGCGATCATCTCGCGATCGTAGAGAACGCCTGACGAGGATGAGGTGTTGAGGATGACCCCTTTGCCTGCCTTCCTCATGACGGGCATGACGAAGCGCGCCGCCATGAAGTGTGCACGGACATTCAGGCTCCAGGACTTGTCGAAACCGTCGATCGCCACTTGCTCCAGATCGCCGGCGACCTGCGCACCGGCATGGTTGTGCAGGATGTCGATGCGACCGTGACGCTCGACCACCCCGGCAATACCTGCCTCGAGGGCATTATCGTCGGTCACATCAAGCACAATGCCCTCAGCGCTGCCGCCAAGCCCACGTATCCGGCTGACGGTCTCCTCGGCATTCATGAAGTCGATGTCAGCGACGATGACATGGGCGCCCTCTTTCGCCATCACGAGCGCGCCGGCCTGACCGATGCCGGACCCTGCGCCGGTGACGATTGCAACACGGTTCTTGAGGATCATGGTATTTCCCACTTAGGCTGTTGTCCTTTCGCGCATCAGGAAACGCGCGATGAGAATGAGGGCAAGCGATGCGATGAGCACCATGGTGGCAATCGCGTTGATCTCCGGCGTCACGCCGCGGCGGATCGAGGCAAAGACGTAGATCGGCAGCGTCGTATTCGATCCGGCGACGAAGAACGCGATGATGAAGTCATCGAAGGAGAAGGTGAAAGCGAGCAGGAAACCCGCCAGGATCGACGGCAGGATCTGCGGCAGCACGATCTGGCGGAAGGTCGTCAGCGGCGTCGCGTAGAGATCGCTCGACGCTTCGACGATGTCGCGCCCGAGGCTGGCGATGCGCGCCTTTACGATCATTGTCACCAAAGCCATGGTGAAAAGCCCGTGTGCGGCGATGATCGAACCGTAGCCGAGCGTCAGCTTCGGCGGTTGGTCGCCGGGCCAGATCGCCGCCAGGGCCGGGTTGATGAAACCGAAGACTTCAACGAGGGCGACCAGCGTCGCGATGCCTATCACGACGCCCGGAACGACGATTGCAGTGGCAAACAGGCCATCGAATACGGCTCGCGTCCGGGCTCCAAGCCGCTCCATGCCGAGCGCGGCCATGGTGCCGAAGAGCGCCGCGAGCGCCGCGCTGGTGAGCGCGATGATAAGGCTGTTTTGCAGAGCCTCCATGAGGAAGGTGTTGGAGAGCGCCTTACCGTACCATTGCGTGGAAAAGCCCGTGAAATCCGACGCGTTGCGGCCAGCATTGAACGAGAACAAGACCACCAGCGCGATCGGGGTATAGAGAAACAGATAGACTGCCGTAACAAGCCCACGCATCAGACAAGATCCACCTGGCGGGTGCCCGCAACGCGCCAGGCAATGCGCATGGCGACGAGAAGCACGATGACGACGACGACAACGAGGGTGACGGCGATCGCGGAGCCGAACGGCCAGTTGCGCGATTGCAGGAAGAGGTCGACCAGTGCGTTGCCGATGAAGAACACCTTGCCGCCGCCCAGCAGCTGCGGGATCAAGTACTCGCCGAGCAACAGGATGGTGACCAGCGCCACGCCGGTCATCACGCCCGGCAACGACAGCGGCAGCGTTATGCCGAAGAAAGTCGATAGCGGTCTTGCTCCAAGGTCCGCAGAAGCTTCCAGCAACCGGCGGTCCAGCTTTTCCAGGCTGACATAGATCGGCATGATCATCAGCGGCAGGTAGCCATAGACGATGCCGAGAAGGACAGCGCCCGGCGTGTTCAGAAGCCGCACATTCTCAATGCCGACAAATTCCAGCAGATGCGGGATGCCGCGCGCGCCGAGGATATACATCCACGCATAGGTGCGAACGAGAAGACTGGTCCAGAAAGGCACCACGACGAGTGACACCAGTAACAGTCGATGCTGCGGGCTTGCCTTCACCGCCAGGTAATAGGCGACCGGATACGCGACCAACAGGCAGACGAAAGATCCAATCGGCGCAAGCACCAGCGTATTCTTGAAGGCGGCCGCACGGGATCCGAGATTGGCAAACTGGGCCAAGGTAAATGCCGCCTGGTAACCACCCTCCGGCGCCCGCTCGCCGAAGGAAAAGACAACGATTGCAATGAACGGCAAGACCAGGAACACGAACAGCCATGCGCTTGCCGGCGCGACGAGCGCTGTGGTGATCAGGCGTCTTCTGGTGTCCGGGGACAGAGCCATTCTGGAGGTTCGCTGGTTGGTGGCCACGAGGAGGCTTGCCTCCTCCCGGAACCGGGAAGAGGCATTGCATGACGACAGGCTGGTCACGCCGACTTGAACCGCGCCATCAGCTCGGCACGACCCGGATCGGTCAGGGTTACAGCGGCGCCGAACTCCAGCGGCGTCAACGATGCTTCATCCGGATAGACGATCTTGTTCGAGGTGATCTCCTTCGGCAGCAACGAAATGACGCGGCTGTCGGTGGTCGGCGCGCCGTTGGCGATATGCTCCTTCACCGCGTTCGCGGGATCCATCAGGTAGTTAAGAAGAGCATAGCCGGCCGCCTTGTTCGGAGCGTCCTTCGGGATCGCATAGTAGTCGGTCCAGATTTCGCCGCCGTCCGTCCCGAGGATGTAGGCAAGCTCCGGCATATCGCGGTTAAGCTGCGCACCGTCGTTCGTCCAGCACATCGTCATCCAGGCATCCGTCGCACGCATGGCCGGCTGATAGTCGGAATTGATGGCGAAGAGATGCGGCTTCACCTTGATCAGCAGTTCCTCGGCCTTCGCCAGTTCCTCCGGCTTGATCGAGTTGAAGCCGTAGCCCAGCGACACCAGCGCGCTGCCGATCGTCGTCAGCTGGTAGTCGTGCACCATCGCCCGACCATCGGCCTCCGTCTGAGCGATCTCGAAGAAATCCTTCCAGGTCGTAGGCTTCGACTTGATCTTGGAGGTGTTGACCGAGAATCCGGTCGTGCCCCAGTTCTTCGGCAAGGCGTAGGTCTTGCCGTCGATCTGGCCTTCCTTGGTAAAACGTGGGCTCTCCGTCGACTGGCTGAAATTGGCAATCTTCGAAAGGTCCAGTTCGTCAATCAGACCGAGCTTGTGGTAGGTCGAGATCGTGTAGTTGGTCGGCACGAAGAGCGACCAGCCGGAAGCGCCGGCCTGCAGCTTCGCTAGCATTTCCTCGTTCGAACCGAACACATTGACTTCGACGGCAACGCCAGTTGCCGCCTTGAAGTTCTCGAATGTCGCCGGATCATGGTAGTTCGGCCAGGTCGCGATCGACATCTGCGTGCCGAGGTCTTCGCCGGCATAGGCGGGTGTCGACAAGGCACCCGGGAAGCGTGACATCACGGCGGTCGCAAGACCGAGGCCGGTGATGCCGAGGAAGTGGCGGCGGCTGACAGAGCCACGCTTGAGCCGCATGAACTCGTCCATGAAGCCTTCGGCAGAAATGGGAAGATTATCCTTATAGTCTTTGCTCACGATGCTGTTCCCTTGTTTTGATTTTAGGCTGCACTTGATGCTGAGAAGACATGGGCCGCACTGGGATCAAAGCCGAGGTAGACGGCCTCGCCGGGCTCGACCAGATCGCTTTCATTCATGTTGCGGCGGTCGGCGGTCACCAGAAAGTCGCCGAGCCCAGGTACCGTGACGGCATATTCCGCCGACGAGCCTAGGAAGATACGGTGGGTTACCGTGCCCTTGAAGTTCGCCACATCAGGCGCCTGGGTGCGTGTCAGGCGGATCGATTCCGGGCGGATCGCGACGATTGCCTCACCGGTCGAAATACGCGTCCGGCCCCCCGCGGCGATTGCGGAACCGTCCGCAAGGCGCAGCGTCGCGCCGTCCGCTTCCATTGTCGCCTTCACCCGGTTGGTCTTGCCGACGAAATCTGCAACGAACAGATCGGCGGGGCGGTCATAGACCTCCTGCGGCGAGCCCAGCTGCCGAATCCGCCCTGCGCTCATCACGCAGACAATATCCGCCATCGAGAGCGCTTCTTCCTGATCATGGGTGACCAGAACAAAGGTGATGCCGAGTTCACGTTGTAATGTCTGCAATTCGATCTGCATGGCCGAGCGCAGCTTCTTGTCGAGGGCAGCCAACGGCTCGTCCAGGAGCAGCACCGACGGGCGGTTGACGATTGCGCGCGCCAACGCCACGCGCTGCTGCTGCCCACCGGACATTTCATGGATGCGGCGCTTGGCGAAGCCGCCGAGCCGCACCATTTCCAGCGCCTCTGCTACCCGCCGATCGATTTCGGCTGCCGCAAGCTTGGGCCGCATTTGCTTCAGACCATAGGCAACGTTCTGCCGGACATCGAAATGCGGAAACAAAGCATAATGCTGGAAGACCATGTTCACCGGACGCCGATAGGCCGGTACACCGTTCATCTCGCGCCCGTCGATCAGCACCGTGCCTTCGCTTGGCTGCTCGAAACCGCCGATCATGCGCAGGCAAGTGGTCTTGCCGCAGCCCGAGGGGCCAAGCAACGCGAGGAATGCGCCCTTCGGCACATTGAGGTTGATGTCCGTTACGGCGATCACCGGGCCATAATTCTTGGTGACCGAACGGAATTCGATATCGTTCGTCGAAGCGGATGCCACGTCTGTTCCCTGCGGTTGGTTTGGATTGGGCAGTCTAGCGCTGCCTTTTGCCACCGTCGTTACGGAAAGACTAAGCGCGCCCTTCCCTCGCGGTATATACCCCGAGAGAGGTATTTTAGCCATAAAGCCTTCGTGGAAGGTATATACACGGAGAGCGCAGATTTCCTCGCGAGGCGATCAGGAGGTTCCGGCAATGAGCACCGATTTGGAGGCGCTGTTTCAAGCCTTCAACGCCACCGTTGGCCGGCAGGCAATGGGCGACGCGGAATTCGGCGAGACCTTTCGGCAGATGATGGCGGCGCTAGTGCGCTTCGACTACGTCGTCGTCTTCGCCTATCGTGGCAAAGATCGGCCGATCGACCTCTACAGCACCTTCGACCCGAAGGAGCACATCATTTTCGTAACGCTCTACCAAGCCGGCCCATACCTGCTCGATCCCTTCTACCACACCGCTAACGAGCGGCGCGCCGGCGTGTTTCGCATGCGTGAGCTGGCGCCCGACCGGTTCTTCTCCAGCGAGTACTACCGGACCTATTATGTCCAGACAGGCCTTGCTGAGGAAATCGGCTTCTTCGTCACGGCCGATGACGATATCACCATCGTTCTTTCGCTCATGCGCAAGGAAAAGACCGGCCCCTTCCCGCCTGCGGAATTTGCCTTGCTGAAGAAAGCCGAGCCCTTGATCGCCAACATGGTCCGCCACTACTGGGCTGGGCTAGGAGCCCGTTTTGACGCACAACTGCATTCTCGAAATCGCGGTAGTCGCAGACGCGATGCTGGTGAAAGCTCCCTGCAGCCTGCCGAAGCGGTGTGGCGCGATCTCAATCTCACCAGCCGCGAAACCGCGATTGTCGATCTCGTCCTCCAAGGCCACTCCTCCGAGTCGATCGGCCTGAAGCTCAGTATCTCAACGGGAACCGTTAAGGTTCATCGGCGCAATGTCTATCGCAAATTAGGCATCTCCTCGCAGACGCAACTGCTGTCCCTCTATCTCAAGAATCTTTCGTGAAAGGCGTTCGGAAATTGTGGGCCGCTATCACCTGCGTTGTGCCGTCTCCAGCCGACGACCTCAGGCCCTCACGGGTTCCGCCCTCGCCTTCGGCTTCAACAGGATTATCAGCAGCAAGCCGGCGACGATGAGCGCCGCACCCTCGAGGTGGTATCGCTGCAATTGCTCGCCGAGGATGAAGTAGGCGAGCACCGCGATGAAGATCGTCTGGACGTAGAGGAGGACGCCTGCCCGGGCCGCGCCCAAAGCCTCGATACTGCGATTGAAGAGGTAATACATGATCGCCCCGCCGGGGATGGCGACATAGGCAAGTGCGATGAGCCCACTGCTGTTGAGCGTCGACCGTTCGTCGGAAACAAGCTCGAAGAGATAGAATGGCAGCGCCGTCAGCACCGCCGCACCGAGAAGCAGGACCAAAAGCGCAAGCCGGTTCCCATCAAATTTCGCCCGACGAAGCAGCACGGTATAGAGGCTAAAGCAAAACGCACCGGCGACGATCCATAGTTCGCCGGGATTGAGATCGAGACGCATCAGTGCGGCCGGGCTGCCCTTGATGATGATGACGACGATCCCGAGAAAGGCCAGGATCGATCCGATCACCTGCCAGCTTCCCATCGGCTCGGCCAGGAACAACCGGGCAAGGATCATGGTGATGATCGGGATCAGAGCAATGATGATGCCGGCAGTGGTGGCGTCGGCATGTTCGAGACCGACAAAAATCAGGCCCTGGCAGATCGCAAGCCCCATGCCGCCAATCACAAGCAGTTCAAGAGCGCGCGCCCGCACAAGCGCGACCATATCGCCAAAGTGCTTGTGCACGATCGGCATAAGGATCGCCCAGGCGATCAGCACGCGCCAAAAGCAGAGCGCCCAGGGCGGCATTTCCGAAGAAACCCATTTCGCGGCGATATAGACGCCGGCAGATAGCAGCCAGCAGAGAATGCCCACGGAATAGGCGCTTGCAAGCGAACCGCCCGCCGCCTGTTCCGTCCCGACCGTCTCGCGATGGACTGCCAAGACATGTATCGCCATCGGTTAGTTATGCCACAGTTCCCAAGCGCTGCACAGATGAGCCTGCTGCGGCGAGAACGAGGGGACGCATCCTTTCAGCGGTGGCTAAACTGACGACGAGGATTATCTCAAGCTGAAGTGTCGGAATCCCGTTTAGCCAGTCGTCTTCAAGGCAGACAAGCTATGGAGAGCAGCGATGACGATTACCATTACCGCCTTTGAACGCTCGCCCGATCGCGGCAGAGGTCTGGCGCGCGACATGCGCGTTCGCTGGGCGCTGGAAGAAGTGGGCCAGCCTTACGACGTTCGGCTTCTTTCGTTCAAAGCGATGAAGGAACCCGCCCACCTCGCGCTTCAGCCTTTCGGGCAGATTCCGACCTATGAAGAAGGCGATCTCGCCATATTCGAATCGGGGGCAATCGTGCTTCATATCGCGCAGCGCCATGCTGGCCTGCTGCCGGAGGACCCGAATGCCCGGGCACGCGCGATCACATGGGTATTCGCCGCGCTCACCACGATGGAGCAGCCGATGATCGATCGAGAAATCGCCAAATTCATGGAAGGCGACCAACCTTGGTACGAGCAGCGCCGGTCGATGATCGAGGAACGCATCCGTAAGCGGCTAAAGGAACTCGCCGTCCGGCTTGGCGATGCCGACTGGCTCGACGGCGAATTCAGCGCTGGTGACCTCGAGATGGTATCGGTGCTGCTGAGGGTGAAAGGATCGGGCATGCTCGACGATTATCCGAATCTCTCCGCCTATGTCGCGCGCGGCGAGGCACGGCCGGCGTACAAGCGTGCATTTGCCGCTCAGTTGGCGGTTTTCGCTGCGGCATCATCCGGCTGAGAACAGGCGCGCTCGGGGCGGCCTCCCCTCGCGGCACCTGCCAGCCAATGTCACGCTTGACAGTCCTCAAAGGCGAATGCCCTAATCGCCGCGACCGCGAAAGGGCCATCGATGAGCGACGATCAAACCCCGACAGACAGCAAGCTTACCACGTCGAAGCGCAGATGGGCCTCCGAAGGAAAATTCCTGACTGGCCGTATCAGTGGCCCGGAAACCGAGCGCTTGCCGCCTGGCCAACACCTCGTCAAGAATTGGCCGGTCCTCGATCTCGGCCAGCAGCCCATCATTTCCACCGACACCTGGCGCCTGGAAGTTCGTGGGCTTGTCGAAACCCCGCTTGATCTTACCTGGACGGCCTTCCTGGCCCTCGAGCAGAGTACCAAAATCACCGATATTCATTGCGTAACAACGTGGTCGCGCTACGACAACAAATGGAAAGGTGTTTCGACCCGCGACTTACTCGATCAGGCCATGCCGAAACCGGGAGCCCATTACGTCATGCTGACAAGCTATGATGGCTACACGACCAACCTGCCGCTCTCCGATTTCGCTACAGGGGATGCGATCCTTGCAACTTCCTGGGAAGGATTGCCGCTGACGCGCGATCACGGCGGTCCCATGCGGCTCGTCGTTCCGCATCTCTATTTCTGGAAAAGCGCGAAATGGTTGCGGCGCATTGAGCTTCAGGCGGCCGATGCAGCGGGCTTCTGGGAAAAGAACGGTTATCACATGTACGGCGATCCCTGGCGCGAGCAGCGATACTCGGAGGAGTGATACCAGTCGCGATTATTTCGGCGGCTGATGGCGGTGTCGCGACGGCGACCTGCCCGCTATAGTTTCACCAGCTAGCTTGCCGTCACCATCCACAGCCGACTAAAAGCCCGCTTAACGTGCAAATTTCACTGCGGCGGATTCACTTCAAAATAGATGCAAAAAGCGATATATTTTTCAAATTAATATCTTACGCCGATTTTGGCACGATCGCCTATTGAACCGACGCCCATTTTGGGTTGTTGTGACCCAACGATTCCAGATATCGCCTATGGGTTGATGAACAAGGACACTTCATTTCATACTGTCACGCAGAAGCTGCTGGACGCATGGTTGCATACCACATCGCAGACGCCCGCCGCGCCGGAAAACATTTATCGTGACGTCATCGACCTTCTGACGATCAGGATGAGGATGACACTTGTCGTTCTGGACGGTGAGGATCCACTACAATGGCAACTGAAAGTCGTGCGACCGTCCGGCTTCAGTTCACGCCTTCTGAACATCAATAAGCTCTTCGCCGATCAGCGCATCGGCGAATTCAAGGATCGCACCTACATGGAAACAGCCGTCATCCCGCGTTATCGCGAGGTGATCGCCACACAGAAACCATCGATGGAACTGGTCAAGACGAGGGTGCTTGGCGTCAACCTCGAATACGAGCGACTGGTCCTCCCGCAAAAGACAACAGCCCGGCGGCCATCCTGGCTCCTGACTATTTCGAACGGCCGCTTCATGTTCAACCCACCGCAGCAGCAGGCCCGCATGGATGCGACTGACGAAGCGGTGATCCAGCTCTTGACCGAAGGCGCGACGGCCAAGGAGATCGCCGCCGATCTTGGCATTTCGCACCGAACGGTCGAGCACCGCCTGGAGCGCATGAAGGAGCGCTACGGTGCGAAGAACACCGTCCACCTTGCAGCCATGCTGGTTGCAACGCACTTCGACCGCGATGTCGAGAAAAGCTAGGGCGTGATCCGCCGAACCAGGCACCGTCCGCAATAGACGAGCGCCAGAATTGCCGCCGCGAGCGCCGTCAACGTCGCCATGCTGGCAGGATGCAGCGGAACGTCCCGCCAAGCCGGGTGAACGATGTCCGCAGTATTGAACGCCTCACCACTGAATTGGCAGGTGATCAGCGCCAAGCCGCGTAGAACCATGCCGGCATCGATCGCCGAGACGATCGCCTCGGCTTCGGCAGCCTCGCCGCCCATGCCCCGCATCGATAGCAGCACGGCCTTTGTTGCCGCGAGATAGGCATGCGAGCACTCGTTGAACGGGCTCCCCTCATCCGTTACGCTGCCAGGCATTTTGCCCCAGAAGCAGTAGGCGTGCTGGATCTGTGCATAGTTCAGCACGCGTCGGAACGGCTCGTTCGTATCCGTGGCGCGTGCCGCGAGATCGATGATCCGATCGCGATACTCCGCGATCATGATCATTTCGCCGTGTGAGATTTCGGCGATCGCAATGCCGGTATGGGGACCGCTACCACTCCGCTGGTGTGCGTCGGCTGCCAGGGGCCAAAGCGGCAGCAACGCGATCATGGCGACAAGGAAAATGGAACGCCGGCTGGACATCGCGGGGGACAGGCTCCTGATTGCGCCGGAGCCTTCTCTCCAATCAATGAAAAGCCGGCGCGCGAGCACGTGGCTTTGGAGCGGCACCGAGCTTGCGCTCTGCGAGAATACCGAAGGCCAGGCCAAGAACGCCCCAGAGGATCACGTGCATACCGATCGAAGTCGTGCGGAAATGCCAGAGAACCACAGCGGAATAGTTCTCCGGCACCTCGTTGATCGGCGGCAGCAGATACTGAACGAGGCCGATGAAGACGACGTAGGCAAGACCCGCTGCGATTGCTGCATTCCAGACGCCGAACTGCGGGGTCAGGCGGCGGGCAAGCGCAATTGCCGCAACAAGCGCAGCGATCGATACGACGATCATCAGAAAGAACAGTTCAGTCCTGACGCCGATCGTGTCGGGATTGCCGACTGCCGGCGGATTGGCCGGATATTTGATGTTGGGCACGACAACCACGGCGACAAAGGCCGCAATGGCGATGACGGCAGAGGTCCCGCGGACGCCAAGATTGCTGAAGCGTCCCTGGACAAAAGCGAAGACGAGGGCAAACAAGCCGCCGACGGCAACGCTGTAGGCGATCACACCAGTCAGGAGGCCAAGGCCCGCTTGCGTGGCACGGCTGACGATTTCAGGCTCGCTGGTTTCACCCGCCGCTTGGGCCGCCGCTTCCTCAAACGCGATCGCTCGGTCGACGAGCGGCTCGCCGAAGGTATGGGCAAACGCGAAAACGAGGACGCCAGCAATCAGCCCCGCGAGCATTCCGCGAAGCAAAAGACTTCCAACCATGTCCGGAACTCCCCTTAGTGGCAGGGGAAGCCGAGGAGGTGCCGGCCGTCATGCACGAACTCGTGCACGTACATACTGTTGAAAAGCGCCATTGCGCCCTCTTCGGTGCCGACGAAATAGATGGCGATGAGCATCAGCAAACCGCCAAAGATCGCCCAAGGCAAAAGCTCGGCAACGGGAATCGGAGCAGGTGCGGCGACGGGCGCGAAAGTGGTGTCAGACATGAATTCCTCCTGGAATGACGCGTTCAGTCGAGAATTATTGCGTGGCAGGGTCTGACTTCCAGTCCGAGGTATCCTCATCCTGATCACAGTGGCGCGACCGCACCGGAATTTCACCGGTTTCCAAACCCACAACATAACCGTTATATCTGCGGCTTCGAACCTGTCAACGAGACTTCATGCAGCGACAGGCCACCTTCCCCGTTATCCGGAGACAACCAACGTGATGACGCGCCTCACTTGGATCTGCCATGGTTCGACTGCCGCCAACCGCGAAGCGCGGTTCCCGCAAGACGAGCCGCTGAACGAGAAGGCAATCCTTGCCACTCAGGCAATCGCCCCCCGCCTCGGGCGCGTCGACAGCGTCTTCGCCAGCCCGACATTGCGCGCGCGGCAGACGGCCGATGCACTTGGCCTGCAACCGGAATTCTCCGAGGCGCTCGCCGATTGCGATTTTGGCCGCTGGTCGGGACGCTCGATTGCCGAGATCCAGCAAGCCGAACCGGAAAATCTTGCCGCCTGGATGGCGCGGCCGGAGGAAGCACCGCACGGTGGTGAGGCAATCGCCGCCGTTTGCATGCGTGTAAACGCCTGGATGCACCAGCGCCTGCAGGCCGGTGGCCATATCGTCGCCATCACTCATGCCGCGGTCATCAGGGCAGCGATCATCAACACTCTGCAGGCGCCGGTATCCTCCTTCTGGATCGCCGATATCGAACCGCTGGCCATCGTTCACATGACCAGCAATGGCAATAGGTGGTCGCTGCGCGTCGAAGGCGCGGCCGCCTAATTTTCCGGGCGTTAATTTAGGCCAGCCTTACGCAAGCGAACCATGCCATAGGTTTCCGGCCCAACACGTTCGGGCCGTGTTCCTTGCCCAGGGAGGACCAAGCATGCCCTATGATTGGAGCGGCGCGCAGATGCGGCGCACGCGCCTGCTACGTATGACCGCCGCCGTTACCCTGCTTCTGCTCGTCATCGGCGCATCCCTAATGATCCGGCTTTGAGAACGACAGGCGGGCGGCCGCACCGCTCGCCTGTCGAACCGCCTCTCCGCTCTCGGCGGGCGCAGATACCAAGAATTCGCCCTTTGGTTTCAACAAACGCTTCAGACTTCAATGATACACCGGCGCTCAGGTGGAGATGGGTGAAGCATGCCGGTATTCTTCCAGAGCAGAGCCGGAAGGCAATGCCTTTTGGTCATGGCGTTGGGAGTAACGCTGTGGCTCTTCGGCGCGATCCTGGAATTGGATAACTGGCTCGTCGCTTTCGTCGGCGCTTACGAGAACTATGGCGCGGACAAGCTAGTCCTCGCGCTCGGCATCGGTGGCGCGATGAGCTTCGTCTATTCGATCCTGCGCATTGTCGACCTGCGTAAGGAGATGGAACTGCGGGCCAGTGCCCAGACCAAGGCCGACTGGACAGCAACCCACGACCACCTCACCAAACTTCCGAACCGCTATGCTTTCGAGCGGAAAGTCCTTCCCCGGAGGACGAAGACCGACGTCGAAGGCGACGAGTGGGAGCAGAACGTTACAATCTTCTCGATAGATCTCGATGGCTTCAAGAAGGTCAATGACCTTGTAGGCCACAATGGCGGTGACGCCCTTCTGGTCGAAGTGGCAAAGCGGATCTGCGCGATCGGAAACGCGGACTGCGTCTATCGTTTCGGCGGCGACGAGTTCGTCGTCGTTGCCCTTGGCCTCTCCTCCAAGCACGAGGAACGCTTTGCGCGTTTGCTCATTCAGGCCGTAACACGGCCCATCCATATCAACGGGTTCGCCGTCGAAGTCGGTGCAAGCGTCGGTTACGATCGCTGGGAGCAGGGTCGAGAAGCGCTTGAGGATGCGGCTCACCGAGCCGACCTCGCCATGTACGAGGCCAAATCACGCGGCCCCAACTACCACATGGTGTTCGAAGCCTCGATGCAGGACAAAGTCGCAAAGCGCGCAACATTGGAGTCCAAACTGCGCGTCGCAATTCAGCAGAAGGCCATCCGCCCCTTCTATCAGCCGTTGATCGATCTCAAGAGCGGTACGGTCTGCGGCTTCGAGGCGCTCGCCCGCTGGACAGACGAAGAAGGCATCGCCATTCCACCGCCGGTATTCATCGGGATTGCCGAAGAGACCGGACTGATCACCGAACTTTTTGAAGATCTTCTGGCGCAGGCCTGCAGGGACGCCTTGGCCTGGGACGACCACGTTACTCTCTCCTTCAACGTCTCTCCGGTGCAGATGGAGGACAAGCTGTTGGCCTCGCGCATCTTCAAGGTGCTCTCGGCGAACGGCCTTCCGCCGCACCGCCTGGAGATCGAGATCACCGAAAATGCACTGATCCAGGATCCGGCAATTGCCGCGATCATTCTGGATGAACTCCACGATGCCGGCGTCCAGATCGCTCTAGACGATTTCGGCACGGGCTATTCCAGTCTCGCCCAGCTCGCTCGCTATCGTTTTGACAAGATCAAGATCGACAAGAGCTTCATCGCGACTTGCCGCGATGATGAGCGCCAGGAAAAAATCATCCGCGCCATGCTTGGTCTTGGCCGCAGCCTCAACATACAGACCACAGCCGAAGGTATCGAAGAGCACCGCCAACTCGGCCACCTGCTTCGGCTCGGCTGCGATGTCGGACAGGGCTACCTGTTCGGCAAGGCGATGCCTGCCGAAGAGACGCGCTCCTTTATCCTCGATCGCGACGAAGTGTTGGCCAGCGCATAAGCGCCGCGAAAACGCAACTCTGCCGGCACCTCCACGCGTCAGAAATTCGTGATGGAACCCTTTCTGACGAGGCAACGTTAGCTCGTTGGTCCTGTGGGCGGACACTTACACTGAAAGTCTGTCTGCCCCCGCATGGGCCGCGATCATCGATCGGGCCTGGCCCGATCGGCGCGCAAACCGAGTGGACCCCTATCATAGGAGAGGGATTTATCATGTATTCTCGTATCCTTGCTGCCTCGGCGGCCTTTATTGGTCTTGCAGGGGCGGCGTTGGCCGCTGATCTTGTGGGCGAGCCGCCGGCAGCCCCGGTTGCACAAGCGGCACCGGTTTTCACTTGGAACGGCTTTTATATCGGCCTGCAAGGTGGCAGCGCCTGGGGAAATGGTGACTTCTCCGGCATCGGCGACGCAAACCTCAATGGCGGCCTCATCAGCGGCTTCACCGGATACAACTGGCGGCTCGATAACAATATCGTGCTCGGCGTCGAAGGCGACGTTTCCTACAATTGGAACGAGGAAACCGTCGGTAGCAATGAATACAAGTTCGACACGACAGGCTCGGTCCGCGCCCGCGTCGGCTACGCCCTCGATCACGCGCTATTCTATGGAGCGGCCGGCTGGACCGGCGCGAGGGGCCATGTGAACACCCCTATCGGCGACGACGACGCCACGTTCTCGGGCTGGACCGTTGGAGCCGGCCTGGACTATGCCTTCACCGACAACATTTTCGGGCTGGTCGAATATCGCTACAACGACTACGGCAGCAAGGACTTGCTCGGCGTGGATACCGACTTCAATCAGAACGTCGTCACCGTTGGCGTTGGTTTCAAATTCTGAGACTGCTCGACCGAGTGGCCTGCATGAAATGACCAAGCCCGGACAGACGCCCGGGCTTTGCTTCTCTGACCTGATGCTGGTCGCCGTGTGAGAGCCTTAGTGGTTTCCGCCGTGGCCGCCGCCCTGGTTGCCGCCACTCTCGTTGCCGCCGCCCTGGTTGCCGCCGCCCTCGTTGCCACCACCCTGATTGCCGCCGCCCTCGTTGCCGCCACCCTGGTTGCCGCCACCCTGGTTGCCGCCGCCCTGGTTGCCGCCGCCCTCGTTGCCGCCACCCTGATTGCCGCCACCCTGGTTGCCGCCACCCTCATTGCCGCCACCCTGGTTGCCGCCACCCTGATTGCCACCACCCTGATTGCCGCCGCCCTGGTTGCCGCCACCCTGATTGCCGCCACCCTGGTTGCCGCCACCCTGATTGCCGCCGCCCTGGTTGCCACCACCCTGATTGCCGCCGCCCTGGTTGCCGCCACCCTGATTGCCGCCACCCTGGTTGCCGCCACCCTGATTGCCGCCGCCCTGGTTGCCGCCACCCTGGTTGCCGCCACCCTGGTTGCCGCCGCCCTGGTTGCCGCCACCCTGGTTGCCGCCGCCCTGGTTGCCGCCACCCTGATTGCCGCCGCCCTGGTTGCCGCCACCCTGGTTGCCGCCACCCTGGTTGCCGCCGCCCTGGTTGCCGCCACCCTGGTTGCCGCCGCCCTGGTTGCCGCCGCCGTGGTTGCCACCACCGTGGTTGCCACCACCGTGGTTGCCACCACCGTGGTTGCCACCGCCGTGGTTGCCACCACCGTGGTTGCCGCCGCCGTGGTTGCCGCCACCGCCGTGGTTGCCACCACCGTGGTTGCCGCCGCCGCCGTGGTTGCCACCACCGTGGTTGCCGCCGCCGTGGTTGCCACCACCGTGGTTGCCGCCGCCGTGGTTGCCGCCACCTTCGTTACCGCCACCCTGGTTGCCGCCGCCTTCGGTACCGCCACCCTGGTTGCCGCCGCCTTCGTTACCGCCACCCTGATTGCCGCCGCTTTCGGTACCGCCACCCTGGTTGCCGCCGCCTTCGGTACCGCCACCCTGGTTGCCGCCGCCTTCGTTACCGCCACCCTGATTGCCGCCGCCTTCGGTACCGCCACCCTGGTTGCCGCCACCCTGGTTGCTCCCACCCTGGTTGCTGCCGTCTCCGCGGCTGCTGCTATTGCCTGTACTGCTGGTCGTGCCGTTGTTGCTGCCACTGCCAGAACCGCTTCCCCCTCCGCCTGAGGAGTTGCGTGCTGCGCGCGTGCCGCTCGCGAATTGGTCGCTGTGGTGATCCGGATCGGCGAACTTATTGACTTTGATGGACGCAACCGGGCCGCATAATCTTGCTTCGATTGTGCCTGGCTTTACCGTCCGACAATTGACCCGTTGGCTCTGTGCGCTGGCAAGGCTTGTTCCCGCAAGAAGAAACACCATGCCGGCAGAAATTATCAGCAATTCTTTACGCATAGTTACTCACTCCCACAGTTAACAGAGCGTTAACGTCGAGATTTATACAGCGCTAATAAAGTAAAAAGAAGAATAACTTTCGAAAACCGAGCATAGAACGTTAGTATATGGTTAACCTTTAAAATATAAAATTCTAATTAAGCGCAACAGCTTAAAAGTGTATAATTAACCGTCCAATACTCAGCCGAAAGGATGTTTTCGATGCGGGCCTTGGCAGCTTTCGCAGCGTTCACACTTGTTTTCACAGCGTTTGCTGGTGAGAGCTATGCAGGGTCCACCCTTCGCGCATCACGCTCGATCGGAGCGCCGATTGGCTTTCCCTCGGCATGCGCGCGCTATGCCTGGCTTTGCCATGGCGGCGGCGGTCACGAGATGACCGACGAAGAGGCTATGCCTTTGCTTCAAAAGGTGAATCGGCAGGTCAACGCCGGCGTCGCACCAGCGACGGACGCACAGACATCAGGAAAATCCGAGTACTGGTCGCTACCCGTTAACAACAAAGGCGACTGCGAAGATTATGCTCTGCTGAAACTGAAAACGCTGCTCGGCGCCGGCTTTGCGTCGAACAAATTGGCGCTTTCCGTCGTCATCGACCGCGGCGGCAACAACCATGTCGTCCTGCTGGCGCGGCTGAGGTCCGGCGACTATGTCCTTGACAATCTGGCAGGAAAAGTAAAACCTTGGGAAAGCACAGGATATACTTTCTTGGCGAGCCAGAACTTTAAAAATAGGAGTGCCTGGCAAGTAACGCTGGCCGGCCCGAGGGCGGGCCAATTTTCCGGAACGTGAGAGCACCGGTCGCAACTCATCATTTGTCCTGTCGGACACGCGCCTTCACGCGACGAAGCAAGGCCTAATGGACCGACGGGTCCTCTTCTTCCAGAAAAGTTCTGATCCCTTCGCGAGCGACCGTCGCCAGAAACTCGTCAAACGCCTCGCGATCAGTAGCAAAAGGCTCCTCCCATTCGATGAGGTCCTCGTGCTGAGTCACCACTTCCATTTTCCAGTCACCATTCGTGCCGGCCGGGCGGAAGATATCGACGAGTACCGTCACGCCATCATCGGTAAATTCACCAGCGAGGTCGGAATGCTCCAGCTTCGGCTTCTTCGCCATTCTCAAATCCGATCCGTGATTTCGACGAGCAGTGTACGCGGCAACGATGACACGCTTGCAGGCCACTATCGTGCATAGCGTAAGCAACAGAGAAAGACCCGAAGCCGAAGTTTATGAGAAGTTCCACAGAAGAAAATGTGTCATTTGACTGGTAGCGAAGCCCGTTCAACGCATCTCCGGGATCACGCTGCGCCGTGTCGCTTCTACGTGAGGCCATGCGCAACCTCTTAGCATTCTCCTCCCAAAGGATGCGGGTGGCCTGGCGGTCGTGCTAAGACTCCGCAATATCCAGGCAACCCGTCGACCGCTTGTGAACCGAGGTTTTAGCTTCCCTTGATGCAGGCGCCATCGATTCCGGCTTGGCTCGATCTTGACTTTGCAAATACTCGTCGTCCACCTTCAGCAGCGGCTAATTCAAGGGAGAAGATTGGTGGCGGAACGTTCGGTCTGTATCGGGTGGGATTCCCGCGAAGACATCGCCTACCCAGTGAAGGGCGTCACATCAACGACGCCCCTTGGCTCAAGAACTGGCCGGATGTCGCGTACACCCCAAGGCGGCTCGACAAGCCGCTCGCGATCAATCCTCAGTTCGTGACGGTATAAGCAGTGAACCTTGGCAAACTCGTCAAATTCTACGCGATTTTCTGCGGCGGGCGCCTCACGATCGGAGCGAAACCCAAAATGCTTTATTGGCCGCGCTTCAGGTGGCGGAGAGGAACAATAGCGATTGGCGACCGTGTCTCGATGCGCTACGGCGTCGTGATTGATGCCCAGAGCGGACGCGTCGAGATCGGCAACAATGTTTCGCTCAACGACTTTACGGTCCTGCTCGGCCACGGGGGCATCCGCATTGGAAACGGCGTACGGATCGCAGCTCAGTGCGCTATTGTTTCTTTCGAGCACGGCTTCGATGATCCGGTGACCCCCATAAAGGATCAGCCGCTACGGAAAGCACCGGTCGTGATCGAGGATGACGTCTGGATCGGCGCCGGTGCAAAGATATTGGCCGGCGCCCATATTGGTCGCGGTTGTGTGATCGGAGCCAATAGCGTCGTCAGGGGAACCACGGTTCCAGACGGCATCTATGTCGGCGCGCCGGCTCGGCTGATCAGACTTCGCGGACGTTGAAGTCCTTAGGTCCCCCGAGGAGGCCAAAGTGCCAGCTTCGTCGACTGAGCGACATGCGGGTCGGCCGTGAAGATCGGAAGCCTTTGCTCACTGAATATCTGAAGCGCTTGCAGATCGGTTTCCTGATGCATGCGAAAAAGGTTGAGCGAATTGTATTGGTGCCCCTTCGAGAGCGGATCGATGCCGGTGAGAATCACATTCGCCGCGCCGCTGGCGAGTGCCAGGGCCGCGCCAACGACGCCATTGGACCATTTCGCCTCGCCCTCCAATTCCAGGTTCAGTCTCCCTGTCATCTTATGCATCAGGGCGATGCGCTCATGACGGCTGATCAGCCTCAATTCGTCATAGCGATAGTCGAAGGCATGAAGTCCTCTTACCAGCCGTTCGAGCTCGTGCCGCCAATTGAGAACGCAAAGCAGTCCTGTTTTCTTATGCTCGAGCACTTTACGAACTTCGACCGCGGCCGGATTGAGCCCTTCAATCTGATTGAACTGCATCAATGTCACGTCGGGCGCTTGGGGCAACCAACCCTGGGCCGCCACCTGGGAGGCGTTTATCGTCAATACGCGAAACGAATCGTTCCAGCCTTGTGGCTTCGTGGAAAAGGGCGCAGAGCCGGCAACAACGACGGTTTTTCCGAGAAAGAGGCCGTCCAACTTCGGAACGCGCGGAGCAGCCAAGCGATATCTTAACCAGCGATTCCAATAACGCTTAGCGCGTATCAGCTCTTCGAAGTACGACATGCCCTGCTGTCCCCTCCCTGGCGCTTTTCCCGGTCTGTAAAACTCAACGATGATCACGATCGCGAAATACAATGCCGTCGCAAGAACAAGCACTGGGCCCAGCCTGAGCGTGCAGCCGCCGTCTTGCACTCGTTGCGAGTGTAATGGCGGGTTGGCTATTGCGCAAGGAGCGCCTCACAAACGTAGCCACAGCGTTTCCATAGACGCCGCTGGCGAATATCGCTATTTCACCACGTGCTCGGGTCGGAGCGGGCTTTTTCAATGACCGTCTTGGGAATCAGTCGTACAATGTGCTGTTGGACCCGATGCACGGGACGGTCCGACCAAGAGCGTCCACGCGCTCTTGGCGTTACGAGGGAACGCCACCATGCAATTCCCTACGTTCACATTGGAGAATGGAGAAGTTGAAGTCCTCACGTCCGTCATCCAAGCCTGGTGCCAAGCAAACCAAATAGACCCGGAAAGCGAGTGCGCTCGGGCGGTAATCGTCACGGCACTTGACCTGATCGAAGCCGGTTTCCGGACACGTGAGAGCCTATCAATCGCGCTTGCCAATGCCTTAGCGCCTGATGCCTTTAACATCAGTGGCGAGTAGCGGAGTGAGCGTATCTCCCTAGGGCTGCGCCTCGAAGGTAAAGCGTACACCTTCTTCGAGCAACTTGGCGTGGGTCTCGGGCCCCAGTTTACGGGACCGGCCAAAGTCCGTGTCAAAATTCCGAGAATTTGCGTCCGGTTGCACTAACGATCGGCGGCGGCAGTTCACTATATCGATTTGGAGCAGAGGACCTTCAAACCATCGACAACCCGTACGGCACGAGCTTGTCACCATGTCTTAGAGGCAAACTGTTACTTATGTCTTCGGTGAGGACAAAGAGACGAGTGGTAGCGGAGGTCCGTTGTGGTCACGACAGCCGACAGGGTGAACGGACCGAGATCAGCTTAGGAACATGGCAAATTGCGTTGAAACGAGCTATCGCTAATTATCTGAAGACAAGGCGGAAATGTGCTCCTGAGCCAGCGAACGCCGTCGTCGGAAACGGGAGTCAACGCCCCGTCGACCGGGGCGCTTCGCCGTCACGCAATCGCTAAGCGGCTCGCACTACGGGCTGCCGAGGCTTCTTGCACTTCCTGAACCACGTAATCGCCAACGCCCTCCAGAACTGAACCTTATGGGTAGCCGCGAATAGCTTGGCCTCGTCCTCCGCTGTAAACAACAGATCGACTATGGAATCGGTCACGTCTTCCGGAGTGATTTTGTCGCAATACTCGGGATCGGTCATCAGCAGTTCGACAGCCTTGATCTGAGGTGCTGTCAGCGGCCCGCGTTCCGCGTTGGCAAGCACCTCAGGGATTTCGCGAGCAACGATCGGGCCGCGTCTGTTGATGAGCGCTTCTACCTGCTTGATGGCTATCGTCTGTCGTGTGCCGGTACCCGTGTATGCGTTCGTCGTCTTCAGAACTTTGACGTTCGCCCGAGAGCAAACCAATTCCAAGGTTTGCGCATCCTCGTCGGCTGCGGCCAACGCCGCCTGGTGCAGCTGAAGAGTGGTTACACCAACGCGGTCGATGTTCTGACCTATGAACGCCTTCGCTTGGGCAACAGTGTCATCCGCCTCGACGATCATCACCGGGATCATGCGCACGTGTGGATTTGACGCAGCGGCTATCGCCGTGTGCTGGCCATCTAGTACCTTCAGTATCGTTTTTCCGTCGCACTCGGCGTACGCGCAGATCGGCGGCTTAAACTTCGCCCAATCGAACCCCTCGATTATTCTCCGGATTTGGCGCATCCCCCTTCTCACCAACGTTTCGTTGATAGGCCGGGTCGACATGGAGTGTCGTTGGATCGACCACCTCACAGATAGGCATCCCAGTTTCCGGTGATTTTGGCGTTAAGCCGGCAACACTGATTGGCGCAATCGGTCTGATATTGTCCTGCATGGTTCTCCCTCGTGATGAGAGGAGCTTCGGAGAGGTAACGGCCGAAAGATATGCGACTTGCGGGGTAGCGTTTCGCAATCGCTAAGGTCCACAGGTAGCCGCACTGTTTTGGCGCAGGCAGTGGATAAGCTTCGAGTGCAATCACACCCGAAGGCTGTGTTAACGATGTACCAACATGCAATTTGACGTAGCAGAAATTTCTGCGATGCTCGCCCCGGGCAATTAAGGGGTCTACTGTGAAAATGACTGTTTGGGCTCGGCGCATCAACGCCGCAGCGATTTCGCTCGCGCTGGCGAGCTGCACTACGACACAAGCTGAATTCAACAAGAAACCATCCGCGGTCAGCAAGGCGCACTCTGCAAGACGGTGCTCGAAACACAAGACCCACTGTTCCAGCAGCAGCTCGTAACCGAGCTAAATAGGCGAGGCCTCAGTATTCCTGAATGTCAGCAGATGGTTCTGCAGCAGAAGCAAGCAGCTGCGGCGCTGGTGGCCGTTGCACTCGTCGGAACGGCTGTAGCCGTCTGCGCAAACGGCAACTGCGGGGGCGGCAATTATTACGCCCCACCATCCTACTACAGAGGGAATTGCCAGTACGACTGGCAGTATGATTCAGCCGGCCACCGCTGCGGCCATCGAAGCGCTTGGTCGCGACCAGGCGGGTCGTGATTTTCGAACTGCAAGGAAGCCACGCCGGTTGACGCGGCTTGCGAACATCGCCATCTGTCATGATGCCCGGGCGGGGGCAGATTTCCAAACCATCGACATGCGGCGGTCGATCCTTACGAGGAGACGCTCATGCGATTCATCAATTCAAATTGGAACCCCGGCTGCATTCACTACGTCCCGCACCACGTGGACATCGTGGCCAAGTGCCATGCCTGCGGAGCGGAACGCCGGTTCGATCGTGGCAGTCTGCCACCAAGCTTGCGGCACGCCTATATCGACGAAATCCAACCTCGGCTAAAGTGTCAGACGTGCGGTGCGAAGGGCGGAGAGATGATGTTCGGGAGCGTGGAGGAGTAGCGTGCCGTGCCGGCACCTACAGACATGCTGATCAGAGCGCTCGGGATAGCGATCGACGTTCGCCCCGGTGTCTATCGCGTGGTGACCACCGTCGAGGGCATGGCCGAGATTCTGACGCAGCGATGGCCGGAGGAGCAGCAGGGAGACGCGTGGCGGGGAGCCCTTGAGGCTTGCCTGAGAGCATTGGAAACGCAGACCAATGCAGAGGCGGCACGGGCAGCCTTCATCATGGCGGCCAAAGATGCTGGCATCCCCGTTAACGGGAATCCGGAACTGTTCGAGCCTCCCCCAAGGCGAGAGAGGCCGAAGAAGCGGCGCTGAAGCGTAAAAAAAGGCCGGGGCGAACCGCACCGACCTTCCTCACATCGCCATTCACACCAGTGCCAGTACATCCGTGGTCAAAAGCGGAAAGCAATTTCGACATTTGCGAGCGGCAGACGTTTTCCAGCGCTCATCAGCAATGCCGATGGGGCCGATATAGACGCTTCTTGCCCTGACCGCAACCTCAATCTTTAGTTTTGTTAACAATCTCGAATAAAAATAAAACTTGCATGAATTCGATTGCGCGCGGAGGGCAGGTCGTGCATGGTCCACCGGCCAGCAGCCTATGATACGGGCGCTGCTGCCTTAGGGCTGAAGGCCCTGCCCCAAATGCGAAGGAGGACCGAGATGTCTTCCGAATTACACGCGGTCTTGAAGTCTAAAGACCTCCTCATGTTGCAAGGCGTGTTGGATGCGGCTGGATATTCTTCAGCCAGTAGCATTAAGCATCCTGAACGATACAATGTCGCGGCGAAACTGCTTGTCGAACGTTTGCAAGGCGGGATGACCTCGGCGGACGACCTCGCCAAGGAACTGGAAAAGCACTTTGGCTCAGTGCTTTCGTCAATCTCTCCACCAAGCTTCGAGCGCACACGCGCCTCCATTCAAGGTCGACCTCTCCGATAGCTATTTCGGAGAACTGCAAACTTCTTGCCTTCCAGATAGCGAGCGAACGGCGCGTAAGACGGTATCCCGGCCGGGAGGGTGGACGCACGACGCTGAAGCCTGAGCTACCACCTGTTGGAATCGCGCTCACGCTCCTCGACTGCCCGGCGCATGGCGTCCTCACGACCGCACTCGTATTTTTCCATATGGTAGCGGATCAATGACTGGCGGCGCCCTTCATCCATGATGGCGAAAACGCTTCGGAAGCGTCGCTCGATGTCTGATTTGGCTGCATCGGATCGTTGGCGAGCGGCCATCAGTTTCGAAATTACATGGTACGCCAGTAACCCTACCAGTACGCCCACCACAAGGCTAAGAACGGATTCCCGACTAACCAGAGCTCCAAGATCGATGTACGCCATGTCATCCCCCTGCATCGGAGCATGAAGGGGACCGGTGTTTGTGTCTATTACACCGTTTAGGCGACCCCAAGACAGCTTGACTCTCGCGTGCACCCCCTGTCACGCTGCACCAATGGAGAGTGGAGGCACAGCATGTTCCCAGGGAGCGGTAAGGTCCATGACGACACGCTTTGCCGCGCTGATCAGCATCTGCGTCATGCTATCGGGATGCTGGGGATGCGATCGCCACCTGCCTCCGTTGCTGCGCGATTTGAGGGCTGTCTACGAAGGGGACATGTTCAGTGACGGATGCGGACCTCCCGAAGGGAAGAAACAGGCCTTTACACCCGAGTTTACAAGGCGCTTGCAGGCACTGTTTCCCGCCGGCAGTGATGCGGCTGGTATAGAGCGGGCCTTCAATCGATGGGGTTCAAGGTTGTTTCACCTTGTCCTAAGTACAATCCGAATGTTCGTCTGGCCCAGTTTGTCCAAAAAGGGTGTCTAACCCCGATGGACGCCAAGGTAAGATGGCTTATCAATCGTCGGCGCCGATCGATCGGGACCACGTGTCGTTTGCAGCACGCATAAGGAATCCGGCAGCTGTGATAATAATGGCCGATATTATGTAGAGAAGATCGAGCGAGACGTAATCGAGCGCCTACGCGGGATGTTTGCCGATACCGCCGTCATCGACGCCTATGTCGAGGAATACAAGGCCGAGAGCAAGCGAATTGCCATGGAACGCCGCAACAGCCGGGGTGCGAAGGAAACCGCGCTGGCGGACGTGCAGGGACAGATTGCGCGCGTGCTAGAACAGGTGGCAAAAGGAACGATCGACGAAGACGACGTTCTGGCAATTCTGCCTGGGCTCAAATCCGAACGCAGCCGGTTGAAGGCAGATCTTGAGGCGGAGGAACCGCCAACGAACATCATCGAGATCAAGCCAAAGGCGGTCGAGAAGTTCAGGGAAGATTTGGAGAGCCTTGCGGAAATCCTGAGGGTGCGAGGCGCGGAGCCAAGCCTTGCAATGGCGAAGGCGTTCAGGGAGGTCGTTTCCGCTGTGGTCGTCTACCCGCGCAAAGCTGGCGAACAATATCAGTACGAAATCAAGGGATGGCTATCTGGAATCGCCGGACCGGAATTGTCGGCTGTGCCCGACCTGAGACATAGGTAACAGATCGTACCTCTAAGACATGGGTGACAAGCTCGTGCCGAACGGGTTGTCGATGGTTTGCAAGGTCCTCTGCTCCAGGTCGATATATCCGAGATCATAGTGCATGAAGCTGACGAGCCAAATACCGTCGTCGACTTCCTTGATGCCGAGTTTCTGTCCGGCCAGCACGGTGGAGATATTGATCTTCTTGCGGTGCATGCAGATGCGGCCGCAATTGGTCACCAGTGCGTCACGGTCGTGGAACGGATAATCGATCTCCGGTAGCCCGTTATATCGGCGCGCCGATGGCGTGTAGAGATCGACCGGCACCTTCATCGCCAGGGCTTCATGCGGCCGTTCGGTATTGAATTCGCTGACGAATGCATCGAAGCGGGCCTGCTGCTGCAGGATATTTCTGCCGGGTGGACACTGTTTTAATGGTAGCGGAGGAGGGATTTGAACCCCCGACACAAGGATTATGATTCCTCTGCTCTGACCTACTGAGCTACTCCGCCACTGGTCAACGGTGCCGTTCGCGATGCGGAGGCCCGTGGGATGAGCGGCTTATAAGGTGCGCCTCGGCTTTATGTCAAGCGCATGATCGAGAAAATACCACGGGCTTTTTCAGGCTGCGACTGGGCTGGCCAGCAGCGCCTTTAGCGAGGCTTCCGCCGCCGGTTCGCGCTCAGAGCGTTCGATGAAACCACCACCATAAACCCGCGCGTCGTCGCCGGGCGCCGAATAGAGTGCACAGGCCTGGCCCGGCGCAACGCCGGCTTCCCCGATTGCGAGGTCGACATAGATACCGGTCGCATCGGCATGCAGGACAGCGGGTGTCGGTGCACGCGTCGAGCGGACCTTGGCAAAGCAAGCGAAGCCCTCGCCAGAGGCCGCCTCGGCAAGCGGCTCGTCGCCCAGCCAGTTGACATCGCGCAGATAGACACGGTGCGTTTCCAGCGCTTCTTTCGGCCCGACGATAACCCGACGCGAGCGAGCATCGAGATAGACGACGTAGAGCGGCTCGCCGGTGGCAATCCCGATGCCGCGGCGCTGGCCGATGGTGTAATGCAGGATGCCTTCATGCTGGCCCAGCACGCGGCCGTCGAGGTGGACGATCTCGCCGGCGAGGGCCGCATTCGGCTTCAGCTTGTTGATGATGTCGGAGTATTTGCCCTGCGGCACGAAACAGATGTCCTGGCTGTCAGCCTTCTTGGCGACCACCAGACCCATTTCTTCGGCAAGCTTGCGGGTTTCGGCCTTGGGCAGACCGCCAAGCGGGAAGCGCAGATAATCGATCTGCTCCTGTGTCGTCGCGAACAGGAAGTAGCTTTGGTCGCGATCGGCATCGGCCGGGCGATAAAGCGCGCGGCGACCGGGATTGCCGGGAGCCGGATTGGGCCGCGAGCGAATGTAGTGACCGGTCGCCAGTGCGTCGGCGCCGAGCTCCTTGGCGGTTGCCAGGAGATCCGCGAACTTGACGGTCTGATTGCACGAGACGCAGGGGATTGGCGTCTCTCCGGCCACATAGCTTTCCATGAAGGGGTTGATCACCGTGTCGCGGAACCGCTTCTCGTAGTCCAAGACATAGTGCGGGATGCCGAGCGTCTCGCAAACGCGACGGGCATCGTCAATATCCTGGCCGGCACAGCAGGAACCGGCGCGGTGAACGGCCGCACCGTGGTCGTAAAGCTGCAGCGTGATGCCGATCACGTCATAGCCCTGACGTTTGAGAATGCCTGCCACCACGGAGCTGTCAACGCCGCCGGACATGGCGACGACAACGCGGGTATCTTCCGGCTTCTTGTCAAAATCCAGTGTGTTCACGGGTGGCTGCCAATTCTAAGCTTGTTGCAATCCGCCCATCAGAGCCGGCGGATTTCAGGTGTCCGCGCGGGATCGGCCGCCGGACTTTCGTTGGCGAGGATATAGAAAGGATTGGGTTCCGGCGCAAGAGGCGGACAATTTGCGGGCATCTCCGAAAGCGGATTCCCCCCGCAATCGCTTCAGAGTGTCCCGAACAGCCTCCAGGCCATTCCGGCCACTGCACATGCGAGCAGCGTCGGAATAACCGACATTCTGAACCGGAAGATTGCAATGGCGGCGGCGACGCTAAGAACGAGCGACGGCAGGGCCAGCGACGACCATACGGGCAGCTCGATCCAAATAGGACCAAACCGGTGGATGCTGGTCTCGGTAAACAGGAAGTGCAGACCGAACCAGATGGCGAGGTTCAGGATGACGCCCACGACGGCAGCGGTGATAGCCGACATCGCGCTCGCCAGCGTCGCATTGCCCCGGAGCTTTTCAATGAAAGGCGCACCGAGGAAAATCCAGAGGAAGCATGGCACGAACGTCACCCAGGTCGTAAGCATCGCTGCCAGCGTCGCTGATGTGATCGGATCGAGGTTACCGGGATCGCGGTAGGCGCCCATGAACCCCACGAATTGTAGAACCATGATCAGTGGCCCCGGCGTGGTCTCGGCCATGCCGAGACCGTCGAGCATCTCCGTCGGGCGCAGCCAGCCATAGTGCTGCACCGCCTCCTGCGCGACATAGGCAAGCACGGCATATGCGCCGCCAAAGGTAACGACGGCCATCTTGCTGAAGAAGACACCAATCTGCGTGAACACATCATCGCCGCCGCGAAAAACATAGAGCAGCAGAAGCGGCCCGAGCCAGAGCGCCAGCAGCACAGCCGAAATCTTAAGCGACCACACCAGGTTCGGCCGCGCATGGATCGGCGTTTCCTCGCCAAGTGCGGAATCCGCATCTGCAAGGGCGTGACCGGCAGCGGCTTTGTGGCCGTTGCCGGCCTGGAAAAGCCGCGAGCCGGACTTCGAACCCACGAAACCTGTGATCGCCGCGATCAGAATGATCAGCGGGAACGGCACGTGAAGAACAAAGATGCCCACGAAGGCCGCGGCCGCGATGGCGACCATCGCGGGATTCCTGAGCGCCCTGCCCCCGATCCGAATGACGGCTTGCACAACGACCGCAAGCACGGCGGCCTTGAGGCCGAAGAACATCCCCTCGACGGCGTCGAGGTTTCCAAACACCACGTAGACGTAGCTGAGGGCAAGGATGGACAGGAAGCCGGGCAGGACGAAAAGGATACCAGCCACAAGCCCTCCCGCCGTCCTATGCATGAGCCAACCGATGTAGATGGCGAGTTGCTGCGCCTCGGGCCCGGGCAACAGCATGCAGTAGTTGAGGGCATGCAGAAACCGATGTTCGCCGATCCACTTCTTTTCGTCGACGACAATCCTGTGCATGACGGCGATCTGCCCGGCTGGGCCACCGAAGCTCAACGCCGCCACGCGCAGCCAGACACGAAACGCCTCGCCAAAGGGGATGCCGTGGCTCGTCCGACCCGCCGTCTTGTCGGCGGGCGTATCCGTCACAAGGTTGGCCATCTCAGTTTCCTTTTTTCGCAGAGGGCCAATTGTGTGTCTCGTCGGTCGCATCGCGGCACCATCGATAGAAGGCATCGTACAAGGTCATACCCGCCTGCAATTGCTCGAGGTCGTCGGCAAACATCCGCGAAAGTCCGAGCGAGGCCGCCAGCAATCCCGCCGCTTCGGGCGCGAGATCGAGCCTCGCAGTGTCGGCGGCCCTGACGATCGTCGCCAGCCTGAGGAGCGGCTGGGATTGAAGAGCGAACTCCTCGACCATGACGTCAAAGGAGCATCGATCGCCGCGGTGGCTCCAGAAGACGTCCTCGATATCGAAAGCTGTTGCCCCGAAACGGTCGGCCACCATCAGCACCTCAGGGGTAGGAACGAACAGGAAAACGGCCGCCGGATCCACGAAACGGCGGATCAACCAGGGGCACGCGATGCGATCGATCTTCGGGCGGCCACGAGTGACCCAAACAGTCCTCCCCTTCGCGTCGCGAGGCGGCAGCTTATCCTCGGGCACTGCGAGACCGCCTGCCTTGATCCATGCCTCGAACCCGCCTTCGAGTGTTTCGGCCTGCACACCCATGACCCGAAGATGCGCGGCAACGCCGTGGCTGAGCTTGGCGCCATGGTGGCAGACGATGACGGCCGGGCTTCGGATTTCAGCGCCCCACAACTCCACATCCTTGAATGGCCTGCGCACCGATCCGGGAATGAGACGGGGATCGGCGGAAAAGTCCTCGTCATTGCGCACATCGATCAAGGCAGGCGCACCTGGCGTCCCGATGAGGCGGTTCAGTTTATCGGTTGAGATTTCGGTAAATGACGGCATCGCGCGTCCTCCGTTCTAGCGGCTTTGTTGGACGCGACTCTTCGGCTGGCGCCTCGTGGGGTGATCGCGACCCCATGAGCCATATGATCCACGGTGGATGAGCTATGTCAACACTTTCCAACAGCCTGCTATGTCGGCAAGCAATTGAGATGTAAGGATTGATGCCGCAGCGGCCAGGCGGAAGCAATGCTGCTCCGAAGACTGCGCGAGGAAAACCGCGAAACGTGTCAGCGCGCTCCGGACCGGTAACGGCTCTTCAGGTCGCCGTCAGATTTTGAAAGCAGAAGACCCGTCGCGGGCAGTTGTGAAAGGTAGTTCGATATGGTCGACGTTGCCGGCTCAAGACCTGCTGCACTACGGGCAATCCCGAAAGGCGTCTGGGCTCTCGGCTTCGTCTCGCTATTCATGGACATCTCCTCGGAGATGATCCACGCTCTCCTGCCGGTCTACATGGTTGCCGTCCTCGGCACCTCGGCGTTTGCGGTCGGCCTGATCGAAGGCATTGCCGAAGCGACCGCCGCCATCACCAAGGTATTTTCCGGAGCATTGAGCGATTGGCTTGGCAAGCGAAAGCTGCTTGTAGCCCTGGGCTACGGCATGGCTGCGTTGACAAAGCCTATCTTCCCATTGGCACCTTCGCTGGGCTGGCTGGTGGCTGCGCGTTTCGTGGACCGCGTCGGAAAGGGTATCAGAGGTGCACCACGCGACGCCCTGATCGCCGACATCAGCCCAAAGGAGATCCGTGGCGCCAGCTTCGGGCTGCGTCAGTCGCTTGACACGGTTGGCGCGTTCCTCGGGCCAGCGCTGGCTTTGGGTTTGATGTGGTGGACCGCCAACCACTATTCGACAGTGTTCTGGATCGCTGTCATCCCGGCGTTCTGCTCCGTCGCAATTATCATCTTTGTCGTCAAGGAACCGCCGCACGCAGACCAACGGCGCGCCCGGATACCGCTCCGAACCTCGGAGCTCGTTCGGTTGCCTGCGATCTACTGGCTGGTCGTCGCCGTCTCTGCGGTCTTCACGCTTGCACGGTTCAGCGAGGCTTTCCTGATCCTCGACGCCCAGCGAATGGGACTTCCCGTCATGTTCGTTCCGATCGTCCTGATCGTCATGAACATTGCCTATGGGTTCTCGGCCTATCCGGTGGGCGTCATGGCGGATCGTCTCGACCGGATCACCCTGTTGATTGTCGGGCTCGGGCTTCTCGTTCTCGCCGACCTCAGCCTTGCGTTTCTTCCCGGGCTGGCGGGCCTCGGGATCGGAGTATTGCTGTGGGGTCTTCACATGGGATTTACTCAAGGGCTGTTGGCGACCCTCGTTGCGGATGCCGCACCCGCCGAGCTGCGCGGAACCGCCTTCGGCATCTTCAATCTCGTTGCGGGCATCGCCCTCCTTGCCGCAAGCGTGTTTGCCGGTGCGCTTTGGGATTGGGGCGGGCACCAGATGACATTCCTCGCTGGTGCGGTTTTCGCGTTGCTCGCCGGCCTCTCGCTGCTGCCCCTGAAGAAGCGACTAAGAAGTGGTTCGTAAGGCCAGAAGTGGCCATCCGGCCGTTCGCCAGGTACAGCATGCCAACCACCACAAGCCGTGGACCAGAACGGAATTGCGCCGGCTACGATGCCCAGACCGTTGGCGACCAGCAGACAAACGTCAGGCCCTGCCGGCACTTCATCCCGCTGAGGCAACAGGAACATCGTCGCAACAAGGCTGCCAGCACTTGCGACGCAATGATTTCAACGGCCGACCGCAGCGAACAAGGGGGATGCGCCGCCTTCGATCAAGGCCTCCGCTTCCGCTTGCAGCATCGGCCTGCCAAGCAGGAAACCTTGCACCTCGCCAAAGCCTTCGGCACGCAACTTCTGCAATTGTTCCTCAGTCTCGATCCCTTCGGCAAGCGTCGTTGCATTGAAGCCTGAGCCCATGCCGACGACCGCGCGCACAATGGCCAGATTGCCGGGATCCGTTTCGATACCGGAGACGAAGCTGCGGTCGAGCTTGATCTTGTCGAAGGCGAATGCCCGCAAATAGCTGAAGGACGAATAGCCTGTGCCGAAATCGTCAATGGCGATGCGGATGCCGAGTTCCTTCAATGCCCGCAAGAGTGGCAGGCTTTGCTCGACGTCGGCGAGGAAGACGGATTCGGTGATCTCGATTTCCAGGCGCTCTGGACGCAGGCCGGTCTCATCCAGTGCGGCGACAACAGTCGCAAGCAGGCTGGTATGCCGGAACTGGCACACGGAGAGATTGACCGCGATCTTTAAATGATTGGGCCAGCCCGCCGCCACGCGGCAGGCTTCGCGTAACACCCACTCGCCAATCTGAACGATGAGGCCGGTTTCTTCTGCGATGGGTATGAATTCCATCGGTGGGATCAGACCTCGGACGGGATGGCGTCAGCGGATCAACGCTTCGAAACCCGCAAGGCCGTCGTCATCAAGTTGCACGATCGGCTGGCAGTGAAGTTCGAACTGGCTCTTTAGCAGCGCCTCGTGAAGGTCGGCCATGAGCATGTGCCTGCGCTCTACTTCCAGGCGCATTTCCGGCAGATAGAAGCGGTAGGTCGAGCGACCGCTTTCCTTCGCCGCATAAAGCGCGAGGTCCGCATGCCGCATCAGCACATCGTCATCCTTGGCGTGGTCGGGAGCAAGTGCGATGCCGATACTACAGGTCACGTGTTCGTTGACACCGTCGAGATCGAAGGTGCCGACAGCGACTTGGGCAGACGTTCGGCAAAGCGCTCAATATTCTCGCGCCGCTCCAGACGCAGAAGCAGGGCAAACTCATCGCCGCCGAGGCGTGCGACGAGGTCTCCGTCGGCCACCAGTTGCATCAAACGGGCGGCCACCTGACAGAGCAGCGCGTCGCCCGCGGCATGCCCTTTGCTGTCGTTGATGTGCTTGAAGTGGTCGAGTCAAGGTAAAGCAGTGCCAACGGCTTTTCCGCCGTGGCGATCGCTGCCTCCCGCTGGATGTGATCGGCGAAAGACGCGCGGTTCGGAAGGCCGGTCAGCGCATCGTGCATTGCCATGTAAGCGAGACGGGCCTCAACCGATCGCTCCTCGGTCACGTCCTGGGAAATGCCGAGCACGTAGCGCGGCGCTCCGCCGTCAGGGGCCGGCAGTGCACGCCTGACAGTCCGCAGAATTCGCGGCGTCCCATCGGCGCGCTGCATTGTCTCTTCAAAGCTGATCGCTGCTCCCGCGCCAGCGCCCTGGAATCCTGCTCGCAAAAGATGGCCATCTGCTTCTCATCGAAAATGATGCGATCACTCTGGCCGATAATGTCTTCAGGGTCGTGCCCGGCAATTACACCGCACGCTTCGTTGAAAAGGATGTAGCGTCCGTCTTCTTCCATATCCTTCACGAAGACGCCGACGGGCAGGTTGTCGAGCATCGAGCGCGTATCGTTGACCTGACGCTGGGCGGCATTGACCTCGGTCCGGTCCTGCACGATTGCGAGGATCGCGTCCCGGCCGTCGAAGCGAACGGCCCGTCCATAGGTCAGCACCTCCAGCGTTTCACCATTGGCCTTCAAATGTGTCCAACGCTCGGCACACTCCATGTCCGTGGGGGCCTGCACGGCCTCGAGCATTCGCTTGCACTCACGCTCGGGCCTGATATCGAGGACCGTCATGCGCTCATAATCCTGACGCGAATAGCCATAGAGATCGATCGCGGCGTTGTTGACGATCAGAAAGCGAAGGCTGCCGGGATCCTAGACCCACATGGGTGACGGATGAGTGGCGAACAGCGACTGAAAATCGTCGTTCGGCGCATCGATCGGAACAAATGCTCTTTGGAGACCGGTCATAAGGAAGTCACAATGAAATAACGGCAACGAGCGGACAGGTTATAGACAGAAAAGCTAAATAAAATCAGAATCATAGTCCGCACAAACTTTGGGCGGAACGCCTTAGTATTGTGCAACGCAGTATATCTTGCGGCTCTATTTTGGGTTCTTTGGACCCCGGCTGCAATCGACCGTCAATGACGGGCGTGACTGCACTGGCCGTGATCCGCCAATACCTCGATGACACGGCACTGGTCAACGCGACCATGACCGCAGCCTTCCACCATCAGCTCCAGCTCTGCCTTCAGCGCCATCAGGCTTCGTATCCTCTGCTCGACTTCGATCAGGCGGGCCTTGGCGATTGCGTCGGCAGAAGCACACGACTGATGTGGATCGTCCTGCAGCGTCAGCAGGGTGCGGATGGCTTCCACCTCGAAGCCAAGCTCGCGAGCATGACGGATGAAGGCGAGCCTGCGCAGATCCGCCGGCTCGTAAGCGCGTTGATTGCCCTCGCTGCGGTTCGGTTCCGGGAGGAGGCCGATACTCTCGTAATAGCGGATCGTTGGCACCTTGACGCCGCTTGTCCGCGAGGCTTCGCCGATCGTGATCTTTTTCATGATTTTCCTCTTGCACCTCTAGTCGCTAGAGGATGTAGGAAAGATGCTTCTGTCTGACAAGGAAGCGGATCATGGGTGAAACGGTCGAGAAACGGTATAGGGTTGGCGGCATGGATTGCGCCAGCTGCGCTGCCAAGATTGACACTGCTGTCCGACGCATCCCGGGCGTCGAAGACGTTTCTGTCTCGGTGACCGCTGGAACGATGACTGTGCGTCACGACGGCAGCAGTGATCTGGCCGCCATCGAGAAGAAGGTGACGAGCCTCGGCTATTCCGTTTCGCAGGTCGCTGGAAGGTTGCCGGTGGAAACACCACCGCCAGATCATTCACACCACGACCACAGTGACCATGATCACGCCGGCCACGATCACCAAGGGCACGCTCACGAGGGGCACAATTACGAGGGTCATAAACACTCTGGGGAAAAGGCTATGGACTCTCTGGGGCTTCACGGTCACGACGCCCCGATGGCCGGACCTTGGTGGCAAACCAAGAAGGGTCGCCTGACAATCCTCTCCGGCGCAGCCCTCGTTATTGCCTATATCATCGGCCACCTCGTGCCGGCGATAGCGTCCTATGCATTCATCGTGGCAGTGCTCGTCGGGCTTGTTCCAATCGCTCGACGCGCCGTCGCCGCCGCCTTTGCGGGCACACCCTTTTCGATCGAGATGCTGATGACGATTGCGGCGGTTGGCGCGGTAATCATCCATGCCGGCGAGGAAGCCGCGACCGTGGTCTTCCTGTTCCTGGTTGGCGAACTGCTGGAAGGCGTCGCCGCCGGCAAGGCGCGCGCAAGCATCCAATCTCTGACGACCCTAGTCCCAAAACGGGCTTTCCTTGAAGA
The DNA here is from genome assembly GCF_002211365.1 of Rhizobium sp. R711. Lineage (GTDB taxonomy): Bacteria > Pseudomonadota > Alphaproteobacteria > Rhizobiales > Rhizobiaceae > Rhizobium. Next base: position 55,406 of record NZ_LOKZ01000011.1, read on the forward strand.
AAATGGCACGACTCGGGAAGTGTCGGCCGAGAGCCTCGCCGTCGGTTCGACAATTCTGATTCGTCCGGGTGACCGCATCGCGGCGGATGGCACCATTTTGTCGGGCGAGAGCGCAGTCGACGAAGCCCCGGTCACCGGCGAAAGCACGCCGGTGCGCAAAGGTGTAGGCGACACGGTTTTTGCGGGCACTGTCAACGGTGACGCCGCCCTTCGCGTCAAAGTGACGGCAGCCGCCGCCGACAACACGATTGCACGCGTCGTCCGGCTGGTAGAGGAGGCGCAGGAATCCAAGGCACCGACAGAGCGCTTCATCGATCGTTTCTCTCGATACTATACGCCTGGCGTGGTCGTCGTTGCTGCCCTCGTCGCAATCCTGCCACCACTTCTCGCAGGCGGCGCCTGGGACGAATGGATCTACAAGGGCCTCGCCATATTGCTGATCGGTTGCCCCTGTGCCCTGGTGATTTCGACGCCTGCCGCGATCGCCGCCTCGCTTTCTTCGGGAGCGCGCCGTGGCCTGCTGCTGAAAGGCGGCGCGGTCCTTGAGAACCTTGGCAAAGTCACCGCCGTTGCCCTCGACAAGACAGGCACTCTGACGGAAGGCAAGCCTCAGGTGACCGACGTAATCGCTTTCGGAAAGAACGAAGCCGAAGTCCTGAAGTATGCTGCTGCGCTTGAGACAGGGTCGAGCCATCCGCTGGCGCTCGCGATCCTGGCACGGGCTGCAGCCGCAGAGATCCCTCTCCCCGCGGCGACCGATGCCAAGGCTCTGGGAGGAAAAGGCATGACCGGGGTGGTCGCGGGGCAGCCGGTCTTCTTCGGATCTCCCAAGGCCGCCGGCGAACAAATTCCTCTGTCATCCGATCAGACCGCGCGCATCACTGCACTCAACGACGACGGAAAAACAGTCTCCGTGCTGATCGTCGGCGACACGCTGGCAGGTGCCATCGCCATGCGCGACGAACCCCGCGACGACGCCAAGTCCGGCCTTGAGGCATTGACCGAGGCTGGTATCAAGACCGTGATGCTCACGGGTGACAACCACCGCACCGCGGAGGCCATCGGCAGGCAGCTCGGCATTGAAGTATGCGCCGAGTTGATGCCTGAGGACAAGCAGCGCATCGTGAACGAGTTGAAGCGTGGCGGCTTGATTGTTGCCAAGGTTGGCGACGGCATCAACGACGCCCCTGCCCTTGCGACTGCAGATGTCGGTATCGCTATGGGCGGCGGCGCCGATGTGGCGCTCGAAACCGCTGACGCCGCGATCCTGCATGGCCGAGTCACCGATGTTGCGGCAATGATCGCGCTCTCGAAGCGCACGATGCGCAACATTATCGAAAATATCACCATCGCACTCGGCCTGAAGGCCGTGTTCCTGGTGACAACCATCGCCGGCATCACCGGCCTCTGGCCCGCTATCCTGGCCGACACCGGCGCCACCGTATTGGTTACGATCAATGCGCTGAGACTGCTGAAGCCGGCCAAGTAACAGGTCGGCAAAATCCGATCACGCGGCACCGCTCTTACCGTTTCTCCCCGAGGGACTGAAAGAGCGTTGCCTTCCATCGCTGATCGTGAGTTGCCTGAAGGACCGCAACGTCGATTGCCTTGCGATAGGGCCGACCGAGCGGCATGGCGAGCCCGTAGCTTTGCGGCTCGAAGTCGACATCCAAGACCTGCACGGTGCACGAGAAATGCTGTTCCACGGTCCAGGCGAGAAGGGGCTTGTCATAAACGAAGGCATCGATTGATCCGGCTTCGAGTGCCCTGAGCCCGTCGGCAACCTGGACAAACGTGCGATGCTTGATGCGCTCGCCATCCAGGAAGCCAATCGTCGCCGAATTGGCAAGTGTCCCAACACGCACGCTGGGCAAGTCCTCGACGCCATTGACCAGCCCACGCATCTGCCTCGTCGTCAAGGCGGAGGTGACGCTGGCGGTAAACACGGCAATCGTAATGATCGAGACAACCATCCAGATGATCGCGAGCGCCCTGCCCGCGATCGTGATCGGCCCGCGGTGACCTGTACTTGCCTGCGTCATGGCCTCGGCCGACCACCAGATGCTCGCCCCTAGTCCGCGTCCCAGTGGTCCTCCGAAGTCGTCGTTGTGACGCCGCTCGAACAACCATACCAACGCACCGACAAGCAGCGAGATACCGATCAAAGCACCTGCCGCCTGCAGGAAGCCGGCGGAAATCATCGTCCGGACAATCTCGCGCCACACCGACACGCTGTTGACCGAGACCGCAATCCCGAGCCCGGTATCATAGAAGGGCTGGCTGAAATCCACGCTGCCTTCGCGATCAGCTGTGATTGTGATCGCCGCGACGGAAACATCGTAATCGCCCCGCGACGTGGCTTCGATGAGTTTCTGGACATTGGGCTCTTCGGCGAGTCGAAACTTCAGCCCGAGCCACTGCGCGACCTCGCGCCAGAGGTCGATGGAAATGCCGCTCCAGTTGCCGTCGGCATCCTTCATCGCAAAGGGCGGCGCCTCCTTGGTGCCGATCACGAGTTCACGCTGGGGAAAGTCTTCCCCATCCGCCTGCTGCTGCTGCGGCATCTGAGCGTAGGTGTTTTCGCCGCCGATGGCGGTAAGGAGCGCAAAGACGACGAATGCGTAACGCCCTTTGCGAAATACGGCATGCAGCCACGCCGGTCCACGGCTCGCCAGGAGAGCCACAAAAGGGACTGCCATCATGCTCGTTCGCACTTGGCCCTCCAACATAGAAAAGATTCTCCGCAACAAGGCTGACGAACCGGTCGCAGCCTCTCGCCCCCATAAAGGTTCAGGCACACCCGAAGAGGTGGGTACGAAGCGAGACACGAGCTGGCGTAGCGTGGAACGGCACATGGAAGGCCCTCGCGAGCTTCCCTCGCCAAGGGCGCATCGTACCGGCAGCCTCACAGGGCGTTCACGGAGACTTGCGCGTATTGGAACATTTTACGCGCCAAGGAGTTAACGTTTAGAGGAGGAGTAACATGACAAATGACTTCAACAAACCAAACCCGATGAATACGTCGGCGTCCAAGAGTAAAACCATCTGGATTGTTCTGGCAGCGATCGTCGTCATCGTGGCCCTGGCAGCCACCTACTGGCCGAGGTCACAGAGTTCGTCGACAGCGACGGCACCCACCGCGCCAGCTCCGACGGCTTCCGAACCGGCTTCGCCACCGCCTGCATCGACCGCGCCGGCAACGCCAGCGACGCCGCCAGCAGCGAACGCACCCGCTGAAGCTCCAGCAACCCCTACGGCTCCTGCCGCTCCAGCCCCGGCTGCTCCGGCTCCGGCGACGCCGCAGTGATCGCGAGCCCGCTTGGTCTGGCGGGCTATGCTACGTGGACGCAAACGGCCGGCGGCGCGATTTAGTTCGCGCCGGCCTTGAGGATACGATGGGTGCTGGCATCCAGCGCACTGCTCGCCTCCCTACCGTCCTTGGCAAGGCCGTTCGCCGTGTTTGCGCATGACGAGAGGCTGATAAGCGATGCCAGCGCAATGGCGATAGCGACGGCTGACTTTGTCATGGAAGCTCCTGAATTGACAATCGATTGAGAAGCAAAACGAGAAAACCCGGCGCAGGTTCCCACGCCGGGTCTTCTCATTGCCTTGGGAGCAAAACTCAATCGACGGCGAAAACCAGCGGCTTCGCCTGGCGGATCGCCGGGTTCGCCATCAGCTTGGCGAGAACCTCGTCGCCAATCGGACCGTCGACGTAAAGCAGCGCGATCGCATCGCCGCCCTGCTTGTCACGGCCAAGCTGGAAGTTCGCGATGTTGACGCCGGCGGCACCAAGCGTCGTGCCGATGAAGCCGATCATGCCGGGCACGTCTGTGTTGGTGATGTAGACCATGTGCGAACCGACATCGGCATCGAGGTTGATGCCCTTGATCTGGATGAAGCGCGGCTTGCCATCCGAAAACACCGTGCCGGCGACCGAGCGCGTCATCGTGTCGGTCTTGACGGTGAGCTTGATGTAGCCGTCGAAAACGCCGGTCTTGTCGCGCTTGACCTCGGAAAGGACGATGCCCTTTTCCTTGATCATAACAGGCGCCGAGACCATGTTCACGTCGGCGACCTGCGGGCGGATCAGGCCGGCAAGCAGGGCGCTCGTCAGCGCTCGCGTGTTCATCGTGGCGGTTGCGCCATCAAAGAGAATCTCGATTTCCTTGATCGGCTCTTCCGTAACCTGGCCGACGAAGGCGCCAAGCACGTCGGCGAGCCGGATGAATGGCTTCAGGATCGGTGCTTCTTCGGCAGTGATCGAGGGCATGTTGATGGCGTTGGAAACGGCACCCTTGACGAGGTAATCCGACATCTGCTCGGCGACCTGGAGAGCAACGTTTTCCTGCGCTTCCGTGGTCGACGCACCGAGATGCGGCGTGCAGACAACATTCGGCAGGCCGAACAGAGGGCTTTCCTTGGCGGGTTCGACCTCGAATACGTCGAAACCGGCACCGGCAACATGGCCGGACTTGATGGCTTCGGCAAGAGCTGCCTCATCGACCAGGCCGCCGCGGGCGCAGTTGATGATGCGAACGCCGGGCTTGGTCTTGGCGAGGTTCTCCCTGCCGAGAATGCCGCGGGTCTTGTCGGTCATCGGTACGTGCAGGGTAATGAAGTCGGCCTTGGCCAGAAGCTCGTCGAGCTCGACCTTGGTGACGCCCATTTCCTGGCCGCGCTCGGCCGACAGGAAGGGATCGTAGGCCAGAACATGCATGCCGAGGCCGATCGCCTTCTTGCAGACGATGCCGCCAATATTACCGGCACCGATGACGCCCAGCGTCTTGCCGGTGATTTCGACACCCATGAACTTCGACTTTTCCCATTTGCCGGCCTGCGTCGATGCATCGGCCTGCGGCAGCTGGCGAGCAACGGCGAACATCAGGGCGATGGCGTGTTCGGCTGTTGTGATCGAGTTGCCGAACGGCGTGTTCATGACGATGATACCGCGGCGCGATGCGGCCGGGATATCGACGTTGTCGACGCCGATGCCGGCGCGGCCGATAACCTTCAGATTGGTCGCCGAGGCGATCAGCTTCTCAGTCGCCTTGGTGGCGGAGCGGATGGCGAGGCCATCGTAGTTGCCGATAATTTCGGCAAGCTTGTCCTTGTCCTTGCCAAGCTGCGGCTGGAAATCGACTTCGACGCCGCGATCACGGAAGATCTGGACGGCGGTTTCCGACAGTTCGTCGGATACGAGAACGCGAGGTGCCATTGGGGCTTCCTTCAAAAAGTTCAGCGATGGATGAAATCAGGGATGCGAGGCTCCGCCCGGCGAGCGGAGCCGGATGCGATCAACTCAGGCAGCAGCCTGCGAAAGCGTCGCCTTCTGCGTTTCGAAGGCCCAAGACAGCCATGGCATCAGCTTCTGCATGTCAGCCGTTTCGATCGTGGCGCCGGCCCAGATGCGAAGACCTGATGGAGCATCGCGATAATGGCCGATGTCGTAGGCGACACCTTCCTTGTCGAGCAGGCTGACGATGCCCTTGGCGAAATTCGCCTGGCCGTCAGCGTCGAGTGCCAGCACGTCCTTGTCGACGATTTTCAGGCAGACGGAGGTATTGGAGGCGGTTTCCGGCTTGACCGCCAGATTAGCGATCCAGTCGTTGGCAGCCACGAAGTCTGCTATGACCTTGGCGTTCGCATCAGCGCGCGCCATCAGGCCCTTGAGGCCGCCGACCTCTTTCGACCACAGCAGCGCATCGATGTAGTCCTCGACGCAGAGCATCGACGGAGTATTGATGGTTTCGCCGCTGAAGATGCCTTCGATCAGCTTGCCGCCCGAGGTCAGGCGGAAGATTTTCGGCAACGGCCATGCCGGGGCGTAGCTAAGCAGACGCTCGACAGCACGCGGCGAGAGAATGATGACGCCATGTGCGCCCTCGCCGCCGAGAACTTTCTGCCAGGAGAAGGTGACGACATCGAGCTTGGCGAAATCAAGGTTCTGCGCGAAGGCAGCAGACGTCGCGTCGCAGATCGTCAAACCTTTGCGATCGGCAGGGATGAAATCGGCGTTCGGAACGCGGACGCCAGAGGTCGTGCCGTTCCAGGTGAAGACCACGTCGCGGTCAAAATCGATCGTGGAGAGATCGGGCAGCTCGCCGTATCCGGCTTCGATCTTCCGGACGTCCTTGAGCTTCAGCTGCTTGACGACGTCGGTGACCCAACCTGCGCCGAAGCTTTCCCAGGCGACCATGTCGGCGCCACGCTCACCGAGCAGCGACCAGAGCGCCATTTCAACGGCGCCGGTATCGGAGGCCGGAACGATGCCGATGCGGTAATCCGCCGGTACTTCCAGAACGTCTCGGGTAAGATCAATAGCCTGCTTCAGCTTTGTCTTTCCGATCTTCGCGCGGTGCGAACGGCCAAGAGCCGAGTCGGAAAGGGCTTCGAGCGACCAACCGGGGCGCTTCGAGCAAGGGCCAGAAGAAAAATGAGTATTTTGCGGACGTACGTCCGGCTTTGCGGTCTTCGCCATGCGCTATCCTTCCAGATAGATAGCTCCTCGTTGGGGAGGAGTGTCCCGCCGCCGTGGTTATAGAGCAGTGAGATCGAAGTCAAGCAGCCGGCGTCGCTGTGAGAGAACTTTTTGGCTTATGCGCGTCATTGCGTCGCTGACTACCAACCGGCGATGCGCAAGCCGATACGGATTTCATGCCGCGCCAATCCGTCGTCGCGGCCGCTTATCCCGGAGGAACCTGCGAACATGCTACCCCCGGCAACATCGGAAAAGCGATAACCGAAATCGATCTTGATGTGATCGTTGATTTCATAGCTGAGGCCGGCCATCAACGCATAGGTGAACCGCCAACTGTTCTCGCCATTGAAATCTTGCCGGGAGAACGTCGCCCCCGAACAGGTCGAACCACTATCCACGCACTCGGGTTGCGAATGCACGTTCCCCCATCTGACGTTGGTTATCCCGATACCCGCGCCAACATAGGGGGTGAAGCCGGCAATCGTCGCGAGGTCGGCATAGCCGTTTGTCATAACGCCATAGGCGCGAAGATCGGCGTGCACACCCGAGGCACAGCCGGTCCCGGTGGGAGCGGATGCAGCACAAGGCAAATCGGTACGGGCGTTGCCGGTAAAGTCGCTCTTGAAGAAATCCCCTGTGAGGTCGGCGCGCCAAATGTCGGTGAATTGATAGCCGATCCCGGCGCTGCCGGAGATCGGTCTGGAGAAGCGTGCCGAATCGAATTCGCCACCAACGGAGGCGCCGCCAGTGTCATCGAAGCGGTAGGCCGGAGCCTCGTCACCCGTCCACGGCGTATAGCCAAGATCACCACGAAGATACCAGCCCATCGCCGATGTATCGCTGGCAATACTGACTTCGGGTACCTCTGTAATCGGGAGATCCTCCGCCATTGCCGGACCGCCGAACAGAGCGAGGCTTGCCGCGGTGACGAGGATTATGGCGGACAATTTCATTGCAATTCCCGATCGGGCAATGCAGTGCCCGCATGACTGACCAATACGGGCATTATTTCAGCGAGATGCTAACGTGTAGTTAACTATGTTTGTTAACCTCGAGCGAGTTCGAGGCATACGAAAAAGGCCGCCATGGCGGCGGCCCTGAAGTCGAGGCTCTCACAGCAAGGAACGAAACCGGTTATTGCAGCGAGTAACGCAGGCCGAGTTTGAAATCGTGCGAGGTAATGTTATTGAAGTGCATAGGGCCGGTATCTACGGTGTTGTCATAAGAGTGAATCCGGCCGGTCTGTGCATCGCCTAGGTTGAGGTAGGTATAACCGAAGTCGACCGTGAGACGGTCTGTCACCTGATAACCGAGACCAGCATGCAGCGCCCAGGCAAAGTTCCAGGTGGAATCGCTGTCAGCATAAGCAACGCCTTGAGTCGGGACATTGACGTCTCTGAAACTAGAGATGGTGTTGCGTGAGGTACCGATACCGGCCCCGACATAAGGCGTGATGCCATACCAAGTGCCGATATCGACGTAGGCGTTGGCCATCACCAGCCATTCTGACTTGGCGCCGTCATAGTCATTCGTGGCATCCCAGACAGCCGCCCCCGTCGCGTCGGTGTGACCATAACGATCGAGCGCGGAAAAATCGGTCTTGCCGCGATACTGGACAATCGCATCAGCACGCAGCCACTGATTGAATTGATAGCCGATGCCCAAGTCGCCAAGCGGCCCGCTGTCAAAGCCGCCGTCGTCGAGAAATTCGTGGAGCTCCACGTCGTCAAACAATTCGTGCTGCAACCCACCAAGACGCTGGTTGGTCATACCTATATCGCCGCGCAGATACCATCCGCCGAAGGTCGGGACGGGTGCCGGTGGGTCAACATAGAGATCAGCGGCGAGAACGGGGCCGCCGCCCACCAGCGCCGCAGCCACGGCAATCAAAAATCTCTTCATAGTATTCTCCAAGAAAAAACCAACACCCGGCGCGCATAGATCGACCACGCCCGGCTTTATTCATCCTGGAGTCTTACAAACTAGAGTTAATGTCAGATTAAATTTACAGGATCTTTATCATGATTTCGCGTGCTGGACCGGACGCCGAACAACGCCCGGCACGCAATGCATACGGACGTCACGCGGCGTCGCGCACACCACCAATTATGCCTACCAGGTCATTGACGATGCGTTCGATCTGGCTGCGGTCATCGCCTTCAGCCATGACCCGGATCAGCGGTTCAGTGCCGGAAGGACGGATGACAAGGCGGCCGCCATGGCCAAGCTCCGCTTCGGCATCGGCAATTGCCTTCAGCACACGGCCATCTTCAAGCGGCTTGCCGCCAGAAATGCGGACATTGCGGAGCAACTGCGGCACCGGATCGAAACGACGGCAAACTTCGCTCACCGTCTTGCCGGTGCGCTTGACCGCAGCAAGGATCTGCAGTGCCGCCACCAGACCGTCGCCCGTCGTGCCGTAGTCGGACAATACGATGTGTCCAGACTGCTCGCCGCCGACATTGTAGTTTTGCTGGCGCATATGCTCGACCACGTAGCGGTCGCCGACCATCGTGCGCACAAGGCCTAGTCCCTTGTCTTCCAGGAAGCGTTCCAGTCCGAGATTCGACATCACTGTCGCAACGATACCGCCGCCGCGAAGCTGTTGGCTTTCGGCAAAGCTTTCAGCGATGACAGCCATCAGCTGATCGCCATCGACGACCGCGCCATTCTCATCGATGATGATCACCCGGTCGGCGTCGCCGTCGAGCGCAATGCCGATATCAGCCCGTACTTCATCGACCTTCTTCTGCAGAGCGACCGGGCTCGTGGAGCCGCAATTGAGATTGATGTTCGTACCGTTAGGCTCATTGCCAATGGTGACGACGTCAGCGCCGAGCTCCCAGAGAACCGCGGGGGCCACCTTGTAGGCTGCCCCGTTTGCGCAGTCGATCGCGATCCTCAAGCCCTGCAGCGTGACGTCGCGCGGTAGTGTGCGCTTGGCATGCTCGATATAGCGGTCATGGACGCCGTCAACGCGCTTGGCGCGGCCGATGTCGTCGGCCTTGGCAAGCTGCGTCGAGAGATCCTTTTCGAGCAGATCCTCGATCTGCATTTCCAGATCATCCGACAGTTTGTAGCCATCTGGCCCAAAGAGCTTGATACCGTTGTCCTGATAGGGATTGTGGGAGGCAGAGATCATCACGCCGATGTCGGCGCGCAAAGACCGCGTCAGCATGGCTACGGCTGGCGTCGGGATAGGACCGAGAACGAACGCGTCGACGCCAGCGGCAGTAAAGCCTGCGACCATCGCATTCTCGAGCATGTAGCCAGAAAGGCGCGTATCCTTGCCAATAACAACTCGGTGACGGTGGTTACCACGGCGAAAAATAGTTCCGACTGCAATCCCAACCCGCATTGCAAGGTCTGGCGTCATCGGGAACACGTTGGATTGACCGCGAATGCCGTCCGTACCGAAATAGCGTCTTTTCATATGCACCCCTGTGCCTTGGCGCGCCTACAGGCTGCGCAGTATTACTTGCAAAATCACACCGCCACGGGCGGAATGTCGCTACAAGAGCCTCGAATGAGGCCTCCCTATGTCACCGGCATGACATAAATTGCCGTCACCATCACGTAAATTAGCAAGAAAACCCATTACATCGCGTTACCGACACAAAAGGCCGGAGTCCATAGGACCCCGGCCTTTCGTGCATTTTCAAGAGAAATCAATGCGGCTGTGGCTCCAAGCCGGCTTCCGGCTCGTCACCCTTGGTCGCCGGGCGCGTACCGGTCTTCGGCACGGCCGAACCGCGGCTGGGAGGCGCATCGTCGCCAAGATCGCGCGAAGGCTTCTCGCCACGAATCAACGCCTTGATTTCCTCGCCCGTCAGGGTCTCGTATTCAAGCAGCCCTTCCGCAAGCGCAACGAACTCGTCGTGCTTGTCCGTCAGGATGTCACGAGCCTGGGTATAGGCTTCATCGATCAGGCGGCGCACTTCGTTGTCAATCTTCTGGGCCGTCGCCTCGGAGACATTCTTCGACTGTGAAACAGAGTGGCCGAGGAAGACCTCCTGCTGGTTCTCGCCGTAGGCGACCTGACCGAGCTCGTCGGAGAAGCCCCACTGCGTGACCATCGCGCGGGCAAGCTTGGTTGCCTGCTCAATGTCAGAGGACGCACCGGAAGTGATATTCTCCTTGCCGAACGTCAGTTCCTCGGCAACGCGGCCGCCCATCATGATGCAGAGGCGCGAAACCATCCACTTGTAGCTCATCGAATAGCGATCGCCCTCCGGCAGCTGCATGACCATGCCAAGCGCGCGGCCGCGCGGGATGATCGTTGCCTTGTGCAACGGATCGGCGACAGCGACGTTGAGTGCCGTGATCGCGTGGCCGGCTTCGTGATAGGCGGTGAGCTTCTTTTCCGCTTCGGTCATCGCCGAAGAACGGCGCTCGGCGCCCATCATGATCTTGTCCTTGGCGTCTTCGAATTCCTGCATGGTGACGACGCGCTTGTTACGGCGTGCGGCCATCAGGGCAGCTTCGTTGACGAGGTTCATCAGATCAGCACCGGAGAAGCCGGGCGTACCGCGAGCCAGAACCTTGAGATCGACATTCGGTGCCAGCGGCACGTTGCGGGCGTGCACCTTCAGGATGCGCTCGCGGCCAACGATATCAGGATTCGGAACGACGACCTGACGGTCGAAGCGGCCCGGACGCAAAAGCGCCGGATCGAGAACGTCGGGACGGTTGGTCGCTGCGATCAGGATGATGCCCTCGTTTGCTTCGAAGCCATCCATCTCGACCAGCAGCTGGTTCAGCGTCTGCTCGCGTTCATCGTTGCCGCCGCCGAGGCCGGCGCCGCGATGGCGACCGACAGCATCGATTTCGTCGATGAAGATGATGCAAGGCGCATTCTTCTTGGCCTGCTCGAACATGTCGCGGACACGGCTCGCACCGACGCCGACGAACATTTCAACGAAGTCGGAACCCGAGATCGTGAAGAACGGAACGTTCGCTTCGCCTGCAACAGAGCGGGCGAGCAGCGTCTTACCGGTACCGGGAGGGCCAACGAGCAGCACGCCGCGCGGAATCTTGCCGCCGAGACGCTGGAACTTCTGCGGGTCGCGCAGGAATTCAACAATTTCCTCAAGGTCTTGCTTGGCTTCGTCAACACCCGCGACGTCATCGAAGGTCACGCGGCCATGCGCTTCGGTCAGAAGCTTGGCCTTGGACTTGCCAAAGCCCATCGCGCCGCGCGAGCCGCCTTGCATCTGCCGCATGAAGAACAGCCAGACGCCAAGGATCAGCAGCATCGGCAGCAACGTACCGATATAACTCAGGAAGCCCGACGAACCATCGGTTTCCGGGCGCGCCGAAACGAGGACGTTCTTCTGCTGCAAACGGTCGAGCAGGCTGCCGTCGACGACAGGCGTATAGGTCTGGAAGGTGGTGCCGTTTTCAACATAGCTACCGGTGACGCGGTTACCGGTGACGACGACTTCCTTGACGCGGCCCGCATCCACTTCACGCAGGAACTGCGAGTAAGGGATTTCGCGGGAGCTGGTCTGCGCCGGCGACGTCTGGAACATGCTGAACAGGGCAATCAGCAGGAGTGCTATGATTGCCCACAAGGCGAAATTACGTAAGTTAGGGTTCATCGAACTCCCCAGCACTGGAACAGCGGCCTCATGGCAACCGTCTTATTTGGTCTCTAACATAGGATTGCCTTAGGTGAATGCCAAGGAAAACTGGACTGTTAGATAGATTTTCCGTCAATAAGACCTAAAGGCGGTTTTGGATAGGGGCGTGTTCCAAAGGCAGCCGCAAGGCTCTCCGCAAAGATGAAATCAAATCGTGTCAAAAAACGGTCGAAGGGCGAAAAATAGGGTGTGATGCCGACTTTCTGGGCAGCACTGACGGAAGCATCGTTTCCTGCCACATCAACGATACGCGGCGCCGCTGCCAAGGCTCGCCTGACAACGCCTCTAGGTAGTTGAGCGCGTTGCGTCTCGGATCGGCCAGCAGCAATGCCGATTTCCAACGAGGTTCCGTTTTCAACTAGATAGCGGCCGTCCCAAACACCACGCCCGCCGGGTGCTAGCGTCAACGGCAAGATGCCGCGGTTTTCCCGAACGAGAAAGAGCCCATCGCGCCTGAGGTCGAACACCACCCGGCTCGCGGTCATCCGCCCCAGATCACCCTTTTCGATCAGAGCCAGCACGTCGTCCATCTGCTTGCGCCCGAGCGCGAACGCTTGACCGCCGAACACTGCCGCAAGACGTGCGACGGCATAACTAAGGATCTCGCGATCGACGGTCAGCCCGGCCGGCATCACCTGGCCGATACACGGAGGGTGGAGAACGAAATGCTGATCCAACCATAGCGCAGCTGCAGCGGCGGCGCCCGCGCGCAAATCGCCAACCGCATCCGCAGCCGGAATGGCGTCTGCCTTGTCGGCGAAGCCCGACCGTACGCGCACACGTTCGTATTTCGGATCATCATTGCTTGGATCGTCGATCCAGCCGACCCGTCGTGCACGAAGGCAATCACGGATCACTTCCCGTCGGCAACCGAGCAACGGGCGAGCAATCCACAAGCGGCGATCAAAAAGGACGAGATCGGCAATGCCAGTGCTTGGCTGCTCCGAACGTTCCCGTCGCATGGCAAGCGTCTCACGCTGATCATCAGCCGTGTGCGCGGTCACAACAATGTCCGCATTCATGTTTTCGGCGGCATCGGAAAGCAGCGCATAGCGAGCGTCGCGTGCTGCCGCCATGATGCCGGCTTTTGGCTTCTCGCCCTTCCAAACCTTGATCAAGTGGGGAATTTCAAGCGACCTGCAGAAGGCTGCAACCTCGTGAGCTTCCTCGGCGGATTCTGTCCGCAACGCATGGTCGACGGTTACGGCACAAAGCGAGATTCCAGAATTGGGAGTGGCCTTGAGAGCTTCGACGAGCGCCAGAAGCAGGCCAGTTGAATCGCTACCACCCGAAATCGCAACAAGGATGCGTGAGGGCTTGATCAGCGAGTCAAGGAAACGGCGTACCGCCGTCTCGGGTAGAAGGGGGCCGCCCGGACGCAAAGCCGGAGGACCTAGCAGGCGAGACGCTTTTGCTCGCTGGCAACCTTGGTTATGACAGCACGTGAAGCCTTGGGGTAACGCTTCGAGACTTCACGCAGCGTCGCGCATGCGGTTTCGGTATTGTCGAGCGCCGCAAGCGACATGCCGAGCTTGAGAAGCATTTCCGGCGCCTTTTCAGAGCTGCCATACTTCTTATGCGCGTCGAGGAACGTCTTGGCGGCCTCGTTGTACTTGCCCTGCGAGTATAGCGCTTCGCCAAGCCAGAAATTGGCATCGGCTGCGCGAGCGCTGCTCGGATACTGAGCGATATACTGGGTGAATTCCTGTTCGGCCGTCGAGTAGTCGCCGGAGAGCACGTGGCCGTAGGCGGCCTTGTACTGGTCGGCTTCGCTGCCGAGCGATGCGGTCTGCGACGAACGGCCGGAATCGACGCCCGGAAGCGGGCCGGATCCAACTGAGGCGCCCTCGTTGACCGAGCCACCGATCGGGTTGCCGTTCTGGTCGAACTGCATCGAACCGAGCTGCTTCGGCGGCTGGCCGAGGCCATCGTTCGCCGGGACATCGGTCGAGGGAGCCGTTTCGGCTCCCTGCGGTGCTTGGATAACACGAGCGACATCATCGCCGCCGCCCTGACCTTGAACCGGAGGAGGCGCGTCGGCCTCGCTCTTCTTCATCGTCTTGGAGCTGCCACCGGCACTGCCGCCGCCACCGCCCTTCTCCAGCTGCTGGAAGCGGAATTCGTTGTCTTCCTGCGCCTTGCGGATCGTTTCCTGCATCTGCAGGAGCTGGAAGCTCATCTCCTCAATGCGGCCATTCAGCTGACGCAGCTGCTCTTCGAGCTGCTGGATACGAACTTCGGCGCCCCCGGCCTGCACGTTTACAACCGGTGCCTGCGGCTGCCGATCCGCGGCCTTGCCGCCAATCTGCCAGCCAAAAAGCGACGTCGCATTCGCCGATTGGCCCGCCCCGGCCACGGCCGCGAGGCACAGCATGCCCGCAACGACAAGTTTTTTCATATGGTTCGTCCTGTCCCAGTGATTCTTCGCGCCCTTTGGCACGAACAGGAGATTTTTCCAATTACTTTCAAAAAGCAACGGAAACTGGCCAAAGTGTGTTCAAAAAGAAAAGGCGGCCCGCAATGGAGCCGCCTTTCGAAATTGTAATATTTCCCGGCAATTACATGCCGGCGCCACCGAGAACGGTAACGGCGCGGCGGTTCTGCGACCAGCAGGAAATATCGTCGCAGACGGCAACCGGGCGTTCCTTGCCGTAAGAGATCGTCTTCATGCGCTGCGCCGGAACGCCACGCGAAGCAAGGTAATCCTTGGTGGCGGCGGCACGGCGAGCACCGAGAGCGAGGTTGTATTCGCGCGTGCCGCGTTCGTCGGCGTGGCCTTCGATGGTGATCGCGTACTTCGGATAGCGGGCGAGCCACTGAGCCTGACGATCGAGCGTCTGGGAAGCGTCCGCGCGGATCGAAGTGGAGTCGGTGTCGAAGAAGATGCGGTCGCCGACGTTGACGGTAAAGTCCTGGGCGGAGCCAGGCGTTGCGGCACCGGCACCAAGGCCGAGATCGCCGGCGCTGTTGGCCATGTTCTTCTTGTTGGCGCAACCGGCCAGAGCGAGACCGGCGACAAGCGCGATCATGACAGGGTTGCGGGCAAAATTCTGCATGCGGCTCATTGCCGGGGTGTGAATTCGGCTCATGGCCGGTCTCCTTGCGACTTGATTAAGGTTGCCGGACTGTAACCTCGTTGGGTTAATCGGCATTCAAGAATTATGGTTAACAGATCGTTGATTTGGCCCTCAGTCGCCCCAATCAGGGATTTTTGCGGCGACAAAAAGGCACATCCACAGGCTTTCCTACTCGAGAAGTGGAGACCAGGCCGGGTCCGAAGCGAAGGTCGGAGTCTTGATGAGCTGCTCGTTGTAGCCCGTCAGATCGATCGAATAGAGCTGCGGACCACCGGCACCTGCCGCCTGGCGGAAGAACATAATGACGCGGCCATTCGGTGCCCAGGTCGGGCCCTCATTGTGGAAGCCCGTCGTCAGGATACGCTCGCCCGAACCGTCCGGCTTCATCACGCCGATCGAGAACTTGCCACCAGACTGCTTGGTGAAGGCGATCAGATCGCCGCGGGGAGACCAGACCGGCGTGGAGTAGTTGCCGTCACCGAAGGAGATGCGCGTCTGGCCGGAGCCGTCAGCGTTCATGACATAAATCTGCTGGTGACCACCGCGGTCGCTTTCGAAGACGATCCGGTTGCCATCGGGCGAATAGGACGGCGAAGTATCGATCGCAGCAGTGGACGTCAGGCGCGTCGTGGTGCGCGAACGCAGGTCCATCGTGTAGATGTTCGCGTTGCCTTCCTGTTGAAGGCTCATGACGACCTTCTGACCGTCGGGCGAAAAGCGTGGCGAGAAGGTCATGCCGGGGAAGTTGCCGACCACCTCGCGCTGTCCCGTCTCAAGCTGCAGCAGGTAAACCCGCGGCTGCTGGTTGGCGAAGGACATATAGGTGACTTCCTGACGGTTCGGCGAAAAGCGCGGTGTCAGAACGAGGTCGCTGCCGTTCGTCAACATGCGGACGTTGTAGCCGTCCTGATCCATGATGGCGAGCTGGCGCTTGCGCTCCTGCTTGGTGCCGGACTCCGAGACGAACACGACACGGGTATCGAAGTAGCCTTCCTCGCCGGTGATCTGCTTGTAGATCGCATCGGCGATGATGTGGGCAACACGGCGCCAGTTCTCCGGCTGGGTGTAGAACTGCTGCCCGGTCATCTGCGTGCCAGCAAACGTGTCCCACAGCCGGAACTCGGCGCGAAGGCGCCCGTCGCTTTCCTGCGTCACGCGACCGGTGACGAGTGCTTGCGCATTGATGACCTTCCAGTCCTCGAAGCGCGGAGCGGCATCCGGGTTCGAGATCTTCTCGATGAAGGCGTTCTTGTCGATCGGCTTGAAAAGACCGGAGCGCTGAAGGTCGGCGGCGACCACCTGTGACACCTGCGCGCCCATGTCGCCCTGCAGGAAGTCGGTGATCGCGATCGGAAGTGGCTCGACATTGCCCTTGTTGATGTTGATTTCGACAAGCGCGTTGGCCGGCGTGGCGACAACCGCAGTGGTTATCATGCCAACGGCGACCATCAAGGCGCGAATGAGGGAACACTTGGTCATGAGGGGCAAGCCTTTCAGCATTTTAAAGGGCTAGATCGCTAGGATCGAAGTTGACGACGACCTCATTCCAGGCGTCGTATTTATCTTTCGGCAGGTTCGAGAATGGGGCCGACTTCATGATGGCGCGATAGGCCCCGCCCTTGAGAGCCTGGCGAGTCGAATCGTTGGTGCCGCCGGTGGCTTCGACCTCCGGCTCGCCGATGATGTTGCCATCCCGGTCCAATTTCATGCTGACCTTGATGCGCACGTCAGCGGCGCCTTCCATCCCAGGGATGACAGACCAATTGCCGGCAATGGCGCTCTTAAGCGCATCCATCTCGCTCATCGAGAGCTTGGAGCCATTGGACGCCTTTTTCGATCCGAGCGAGGCAACTTCCGTCGAGCGCTTGGCGCCACCGGACGACGGATCCTGCTTGTTCAACAAAGCGGCAATATCGTCGGCGTTGAAGTCGCTCTGTTTCGAAGAAGCGGATTTCGCCTTCTCCTGCTTCTTGTCAGCCTTCTTCTTGTCCGTCGGCTTTTCGTCTGCGTTCGCCTGATCCTCGGTCTTTTTTTCCGGGGGCTTTTCGGCCGGCTTCTGTTCCGGCGGCTTCGGCTGCGGCTTCACGACAGGAGTCGGGACCTTGTCCGGCAGCGCTTCGGCGTCCGGCTTCGGTGGCTCGGGCTGTTCCTGGGGCGTTTCCTCGGGCTTCGGCGGAGTTGGGGTCGGCGGTGTGATCTCGGGCTTTGGCGGTGTGATGGAAGCGACCTGCTTCGGCTCGACATCCGTCTCCTCCTTCACAATCTCCTTCACCTCGTTCGGCACCGGATCATTCTGCGGAAGAGGCTTTTCGGCAGCCTTCGGGGCAGCAGCGCTCTCGTTGTTGCTGGGCTTGGCGTTCGGAACAGGCGGCGTCTTGAGGTCGACCTTGTTATCGCCCATGTTCTCGGCGTTTTCGACTTCGGTCGGCCTTGTTGTTGGCCTTGGAGCTGGCTTTTCGCTCGGCTTGGCCGTCTTGTCGCCCTGCTGCATCTGCGTCATTTCTTCGACAGGCACGAGGTCAACGGGCATCGCCTCGAAATCCTCGACCTTGAACTGCTCCGGGGAGCCGATCGAAATCAGCGCCCAGGCAAGCAGTGCACAGTGCAGAGCCGCAGATGTGACGATACTGGCCTTCATAGCGTTCGCTATTGGTCCTTCTTCTGCTGCGTCACGAGACCGATGTTCTTGTAGCCGGCACCCTGGATGCGGGCCATGACGTCGGCGATCACGCCGTAAGGCGCGGTCGCGTCGCCGCGAACGAAGATGCGTTCATTGTAGCCGGTCGTTGCGATCGCCTCGAGCTTCGCGGCGATTTCATCGACCGGGATCGGTGTTTCCTGCAGGAACACCTGGCCGTCGTTCTTGACCGAGATCGTGATCGGCTGCGTTTCGGAATTCAGCGCCTTGGCCTGTGTTTCCGGCAGGTCGACCGGCACGCCGACCGTCATCATCGGTGCTGCGACCATGAAGATGATCAAAAGCACGAGCATGACGTCGACGAGCGGCGTTACGTTGATTTCGGAGATCGCGCCACCTCTGTGGCCACCACGACGACGACCACCGCGGCCACCGCCACTACCGCCACCGCTTGGAGCACCCATACCCATATCGTTGACTCCGTTCCCGTCGATTACTGCGCGGCCTGGCGCGGCTGCAGTTTCTCGTCGATCTGGCGCGAAAGGATGGCGGAGAATTCATCCGCAAAACCTTCCATGCGACCAGAAAGCTTGCCGGCATCGGCAGTGAACTTGTTGTAGGCGATAACGGCCGGGATAGCGGCAACAAGGCCGATTGCGGTTGCAAGCAGCGCTTCCGCGATACCGGGAGCAACCACCGCGAGGTTCGTCGACTTCGAGCCGGCGATCGCCTGGAATGAAGTCATGATACCGACGACCGTACCGAAGAGGCCAATGAACGGCCCGGCGGAACCGATCGTTGCCAGCGAGCCGAGGCGGGCTGAGAGGAATTCGGATTCACGCGCCAGCGTAACGTCCATGGCGCGGTCGATACGCATCTGCAGACCGATCGGGGAGCGCGCACCGCGCTCGAACGACTTCTTCCATTCGCGCATCGCCGCAACGAAGATCGCGGCAAGGCCGGTATTGTTGCGCTCCGACAGCGTGCGATAAAGCTCTTCCAGCGACTGGCCCGACCAGAATACCTGCTCGAACTTCTCGAACTGGCGCCGTGCGCGACCATACGCCAGGTACTTGTCGATGACGATCGCCCAGGTCCAGACCGAGGCTGCGATGAGCCCGAGCATGACCAGCTTGACGACGAGACCTGCCTGCATAAACAGCGACCAGAGGCTGACGTCGGCCGTTGCTGCTGCCAATCCTACTTGTTCCATTGATCCAAAATCCCCGAATCCAAACGCCCGGCACTTGACCGGGCGGCACAAAGTGATCTCGCAAGAAGTGTCTGGCGGCCGCCGCCCAAAGCCCTGGTCAAGCTTCCAAGCTCTTATCCGCCTTCCTTGCCGTCAAATTTGGTCAAAGGAAGGCGTGCACCGCACAAACTCTGACAATCCGAGTAAGACACTATTATGGTTAACAGTTCGTTAGCGCCGGATCATGACAGCGAAACTATCGGCGAAAGATTTATCCCTTGGATTACTTGGTCAGATCTAGGTCGATGATCACAACAGCGCTTATCTTCCAGCGCGCGAATTCCTTCACACAAAACTCATGTTTATGCAAGGCCGGAATCCCGCGTCTTTTCAGCGTTCGCGATCAACCCAGGCGAATCGCCGCACACAAAGGGTGGCGGCAAGGGCTCAGGGCCCGCGGAGCGGCTTGCTGCCTTCGAGAAATTTCTCGGCAAGCGTTTCCGGCAGGCGTCGCGGCCTGGCATTAGCATTGATGACGGCGATGATCACCTTGGCGGCGATCAGCAGCGTTTCGCCGCGCCGGATCTCCTGATTGAGGACCATCTTGGCGCCACCTGCTTTTTCGGTGTGCGTCAGCACGGTCAGGATGTCATCCATCCGCGCAGGCTGCTTGAAGTCGATCTCCATGCGGTGGACGACGAAGACAAGTCCCTCCTCGTCCGCATTGATAAGCTCTCGCTGCTCGACGCCGAGGCACCGCAAATAGTCGGTGCGACCGCGCTCGAGGAAGTGCAGATAGCGGGCGTGGTAGACGAGGCCGGAAAAATCGGTGTCCTCGTAATAAACTCGTTGCAGGAGCCGGTGACCCGTTTCCGTGAGTTCACCCGAAATCGAAAAACCGTTGTCCGCCATAATTTTCTCCAAAGTCACGCGCCCTCTTTGGCGGAAGACTTTCCGCCTTGCAAGCATTGAACAATTGTCACGCTTCCTAAGTAATTTTTGACAGAAACAATCAAGCAGGAGACGACGCGATGAAGATTGCAGTGATGGGCGGAGACGGATTCATCGGTTGGCCGACATCATTGCATCTCTCCGACGCGGGGCACGAGATCCATATTCTCGACAACCTCTCGCGACGGTGGATCGACACCGAACTCGGGGTCCAGTCGCTGACGCCGATGGACTCGATCCAGGAGCGCACGCGCATCTGGCACGCGGAAACTGGTCGACGCATCCATTTCAACCTGATCGACCTCGCCAAGGATTACGAGCTCCTCAAGAAGTGGCTCGCCGAGAACCGTCCGGACGCCGTCATTCATTTCGCCGAGCAGCGTGCCGCCCCCTACTCGATGAAGAGCGACCGCCACAAGAACTACACCGTCAACAACAACGTCAATGCCACTCATAACCTCCTGAATGCGCTCGTTGAACTCCAGCTCGACGCGCATCTGATCCACCTCGGGACGATGGGCGTCTACGGCTATTCGACGGTCGGAGCGGCGATCCCCGAGGGATATCTGCCGGTTGGCATAGAGACGGCGGACGGCGAGACCATCAGCCAGGAAATCCTCTACCCTTCCAATCCCGGCTCGATCTATCACATGACCAAATGCCTGGATCAGTTGCTCTTCCATTTCTACGCCAAGAACGACCGCCTTCGCATAACCGACCTACACCAGGGGATCGTTTGGGGGACGCATACCGAGCAGACCCGCCGGCACCCGCAACTCGTCAATCGCTTCGATTACGACGGCGACTACGGCACCGTGCTGAACCGCTTCCTCATCCAGGCGGCGATCGGATATCCGTTGACCGTCCATGGCACCGGCGGCCAGACCCGCGCCTTCATCCACATCCAGGACTCCGTGCGCTGCATCGAGCTTGCCTTGAACAACCCGCCTGCCCGCGGCGCCCGTGTCGAAATCTTCAACCAGATGACGGAAACGCATCGGGTGCGCGATCTGGCGGAAATGATCGCCAAGATGAGCGGTGCTGAAATCGCCTGGCTGCCGAACCCGCGCAAGGAAGCGCCGGAGAACGAGCTGATCGTCAAAAACGAGAAATTCCGCAATCTCGGCCTCGATCCGATCACCCTGCAGACGGGGCTTCTCAGTGAAATCGTCGACGTCGCCAAGAAATTTGCCTATCGCGTCGATCGGTCGCGCGTGCCCGCCGTGTCCGCCTGGACGAAAGACATTGCCGTCACGATCAATCATGATCCGGAAGGCAAGAGGCTGAAGTCCGTTTCATGAGTGAGCCTCGACAAGCCTACATCACTCTCGTCACCAACGACGATTACGCCATGGGCGCCAAGGCGCTCACAGCATCGTTGCGCCGAACCGGCACTTCGGCTGATATCGTCGTCCTCCACACGGAGGGTGTTGACGACGCCAGCCTTGCCCCGCTCCTGCAATACGGTTGTCGCCTGGTGCCGGTCGAGCATCTGCCGCTGTCAGCCGAGTTCAATGAACGTCATGCTCGATCCAGTCTGCACGCCGCCGCCCCCTTCACGAAGGGACGCAAGCCGGCATTTCACTCGCCGCTTGACAATTTCTGCAAGCTGCGCCTCTGGCAGTTGACCGAATATACCAGCTGCGTCTTCATCGACGCCGACGCGCTCGTGCTGCGAAACATCGACAAGCTCTTCCGCTATCCCGAGTTTTCCGCCGCCCCGAACGTCTATGAATCCCTTGCGGATTTTCACCGGCTGAACTCCGGCGTCTTCGTCGCTCAACCGTCCGAGAAGACATTCCAACGCATGCTCGAACGGCTGGATCAGCCGGGTGTGTTCTGGAAGCGGACGGACCAGACCTTCCTGCAGGAATTTTTCCCGGATTGGCACGGCCTGCCGGTCTATTTCAATATGCTCCAGTATGTATGGTTCACCATGCCGCGGCTTTGGGACTGGCAGAGCATTTCCGTCCTGCACTACCAGTACGAGAAGCCATGGGAGACGAATCATCCGAAGGCCGATAAACTGCGACCGCTGATCGACCTGTGGCATGCATTCTATGCCGGCGCTGACCTGCCGGATCTATCGACCATGGCAAACCCTGAAGAGACAGCATGAAGGTACTGGTATCAGGCGGAACAGGTCTCGTCGGGCGCTATATCGTCGAAGAACTGCTTGCCGCCGGCCATACCGTGATCATCGGCGGCCGCCACGCGCCATTGCCTCGATTCTTTTCACGTCCGGTGGAGTTCGCCGCGCTCTCGCTCGATCCGGCACACGATCATCGCGAGGCCTTCGACGATGCCTATTTCTTCGTGCACGCCGCCTTCCACCACCTGCCCGGTAAATACCGCGGCGGCGAGGGCGACGACCCGGAGACGTTCAGGCGCTTCAATCTCGACGGCAGCGTCCGGCTTTTCGAAGCCGCGAAACGCGCCGGCACGCGCCGCTGCGTCTTCATTTCCAGCCGCGCCGCCTACGGCGAACACGCACCCGGAACCACGCTGAAAGAAGGTATGCAAGACAAGCCCGAGACCCTTTACGGCCAGGTCAAGCTTGATGCCGAGCGCAGTCTCGCACACCTTGCGGCGCCCGGCTTCGCAACGGCCAGCCTGCGATTGACCGGCGTCTATGGCGACCTTCGGCCGAACAAATGGGATAAGTTGATCGAGGATTACCTCGCCGGCCGTCCCTTGCCTTCGCGTGCCGGAACCGAAGTCCACGGAAGAGACGTCGGCAAAGCCGTGCGGCTGATGCTTGAGGCAGACGCCGCACGCATCTCCGGCGAGACCTTCAACGTCTCCGATGTCACGCTCGATACCTGGGACATTCTCGAACACATTCGCTGGGAGCGCGATTGCCTGAACAGGCTGCCGCTTCCTGCCGACAAATCACAGCTGACGCCGATGGACACGGCGAAAATCCGCGCTCTCGGCTGGTCGCCAGGCGGCATGCCGTTGTTCAATGAAACGATCCGTACGCTTGCTACGGGCACATAGGTGGAGCGGATAACGCACAGGCCCACGCAAGCCTGAAGTTGCAGACTGCCGCGGATAGTGCAATCCGGAGGATAGTATGCAGGTCGGTTCCGCATCAGCGCTCAACATCCTACGCAACAGCTACTCGACCGACAATCTCAGTACCACGGCCGACGGCACCAACGCGCGATTGAAGATATTGCAGAATGCAGCAAAGGCGCAGGAAAGCTTGCGAGAGAGCATGGCGACCTCTGCCGAAGCCACCAAGGCCCGCGCGGCACGAAAGCTTGAGGAAGCCAAGCAGCAACTCGAAATGCTGAAGAGCGGCGGCTACCCGCCAGAGGTCGTCGCCCGATTGGCGGCCGAACTTGCCCACAAGATCAGCGCCGCCGCAGCGGAATTTGCATCGGCTGTTGCTGCCAGCGCGACAAGCGCGGTATCCACCGCCAATGCAGCCGCCACAGCCACCGATACCGGAGCGGCGACGGCAGACGCCACAACCGACGCATCGGCCACAAACGCAACGACGTCTTCGTATAGCTCTGACGCGAGCGCGGCTCAAGCCGACGAGCCGGACGGCACAACCGCGGCACGCAATGCCTACCAGAGCATCGTCGAAGACGGAAAGCAGGCATCAGCAGGTATCTCCACCGAAGATCGCAAGACGATGGAAGAGTTCAAGGCCATGCTGCGGGAGGTCCGGCAGCTCATGGACAAGGCCATGCGCGACTTGCGCGGAAGAACCGGTCAACAGACCTCCGGCGCGAACGCCTATTCGTTTGAGGCACAGTCCAACGCCTTGGCCAGACCAACCAGCATCACGATTTGACCTGATCGGCTCAGGCAGGCGGTCAAAGGTCGCATTGTTCCGTTGAAATGATCGGCCAGACCATTATCGTCTGCTGAAAACAACGTGATGGACCGCATGACCCCGAAAGAACTGAAAGCCGAAATGCGTACCGGCCGGCTCGCACTGCGCGACGCGATCCCGGAAGACACTCGCATCGAGATGAGCCTGGCCATGGCCGAGCATGCGGGCGAGGCGGTCGCATTCGAACCTGGTACAATCGTGTCCGGGTTCCTGCCGATCCGCTCCGAGGCCGACATCCGGCCGCTTATGGCGCGGTTCCAGGCTCGTGGAGCGCGGCTTTGCGTGCCCGCCATCCTCGACAAGCAGACGATCGCCTTTCGCGAGCTCGTGCGCGGCGTGCCGTTGGTCAGCACAGGCTTCGGCACGTCGGGTCCGCCGGCGGACGCCGCCGTACTCAATCCCGAAATCATGCTGGTGCCCCTCTCCGCTTTTGACAATCGCGGCCACCGCATCGGTTATGGCGCCGGCTATTACGACCGCGCCATCGAGCGTTTGCGGCAAAAAGGCCTGCATCCCAAGCTGATCGGCATTGCATTCGACTGCCAGGAAGTGGCACATGTGCCCGACGAGCCGCACGATGTCAGCCTGGACGCCCTTCTGACGGAAAGCGGGCTGCGCTTTTTTGCCTCTTGGATTGGATAGCAATGCGACTGCTTTTTCTGGGCGACATGGTGGGTAAGACCGGACGCACTGCCGTCTGGAACCGCCTCCCCGGCCTTATTTCTGACCTGAAGCTCGATTTCGTCGTGGTCAACGGCGAGAACGCCGCCGGCGGTTTCGGCATCACCGAGGATATCTTCCTCGAAACGATCAACGCCGGTGCCGATGTCGTCACGACGGGCAATCACGTCTGGGATCAGAAGGAAGCGGTCGCGTTCGCTGGACGTCACGACCAGTTCCTGCGACCGGCCAACTACCCGCAGGGCACACCGGGCCGCGGCTCGGGGCTTTTCTATGCCCGTAACGGTGCGCGCGTGCTGGTCGCAAATGTCATGGGCCGCGTCTTCATGCATCCCGAACTCGACGACCCGTTCAAATCCGCCGAAGCGATCCTCGATGCCTGCCCGCTCAAGGAACAGGCGGATGCGATCATCTTCGACTTCCATGCCGAAGCGACCAGCGAGAAACAGTGTTTCGGCCATTTCGTCGACGGCCGCGCCAGCTTCGTCGTCGGCACACATACCCATGTCCCGACGGCTGATCATCAGATCCTGAACGGCGGCACCGCCTACATGTCGGACGCCGGCATGTGCGGCGACTACGACTCCTCGCTCGGCATGGACAAGGAAGAGCCGCTGAACCGCTTCATCTCCAAGATGCCGAAAGGTCGTATGGAGGCGGCGACCGGTCCCGCCACAATCTGTGGCGTAGGCGTCGAGATATCCGATGCGACCGGGCTCGCTGAAAAGATCGCTCCGCTGCGCCTCGGTCCCCGGCTTGCCGAAACCATCCCGGAGTTCTGGCGCTAGTTCAGGCACTTCCCCGGCATGACGCAAAAGTGAGCAGCGGCTCCGGATTTCAACTGGACCGCTGTGGCGCCTTGCCCCATCCTCCCGAGCTTACCCGTGAGAGCGCTGGAGGAAGTGGCATGAAGCCGCGTTTTCTTGTCTTCGCAATCGCCTGCCTGATAGTCTTGGTCGCCGCGGAGGCGGCTGTCGCCCAGGAGGAGCGAAAAAACGTCAGCCAGTGCCAGGCCATCGCCCAATCGATCCCGCAAGCAACCTTTGCCAGTTTCACAGGTCCAGCGCCGATCATTGGCGCCGGCGTCACCGACCAGTCGGTCACGCTGACCTACATCGGACATTCCACCTTCCTCATTGAGACGCCGGGCGGCGTAACGATCGCAACCGACTACAGCGGCTGGTACTCGCCGCCACAGGTGCCAATGGTCGTGACCATGAACCGCGCTCACTCATCGCACTATAGTTTGGTGACCGACCCGGCCATCAAATATGTGCTGCATGGATGGAGCGACGTACCGGGCGAGAAGGCCAAGATCGATCTCGTCGTTGGCGATACCTACATCCGCAATGTCACCACGGATATCAGGGGCGGCTTCGGCGCGCCGCAGCGGGATGGGAACTCGATCTTCATTTTCGAGGTGGCCGGTCTCTGCATCGGTCACCTCGGCCATCTGCATTACGAATTGACGGACGCCCACTACACCGAGATCGGCAGGCTGGATGTCGTGATGGTTCCGGTGGATGGTGGCCTGACGATGGGCTCCGACAGCATGAGCCGCGTCATCAAGCGGCTGCGTGCCTCGCTGATCCTCCCGATGCATCAGCCGCGGCCGCTGCAAAGCTTCCTGTCGATGTTCGGACCTGATTTCGATATCAGCTACGCGCCGACGAACACGATTTCGGTATCACTGCGCACCTTGCCGAAAAAGCCGTTGATCTATGTCGCGAAGGGAATGCGGTAAAAACCCGGAGCGTGCCGGGTCAGCTATTCTCAAGCGAACTGCAGGTGCTGCCTGATGCCGACATCGGGAATCTTGTCATCGTCGAGATTGGCTTTGGCAATCTCCCAGCCGAACTTGAGCTTGTTGCTCGTCGAAACCCAGATCTCGGCGTCGTCGACATGCATTGCAAGCATCGTCAGCTTCGGGTCCTTTTTGCCATCTTCGTACCAAGCGGCGACAATGGAGTTCCAATACTCATCGATCTTGGATGAGTCGGGACGCACTTCGATCTTACCGGCAAGGCAGGCGTGATAGTCGTGCTCCTTGCCAACGACGCAGAAATGCGCCCGCGTGCCCGGCTTGATCGCACGCGCAATCCCTGCATCGGACTTCGTGTAGAACCAGATCGTGTTGGTCTTCGGGTCGGGATGTGGGGCCATCGGCTGCATATGCATATCCACGCCGTCTATCCCCAACATACCGGCCTGAATGTCGTTCACCTGATCCCAGAGTTGGCGTGCCGGATGTTCCCGCGCCTCGTTGAAACTAGCCATGGCACTTCCTTCCGTTTCGAGGGTTCGTAGTTTGAAACGTCAACTTTCAGGCTTTGTTCCGCACTTCCGGATACATGAGCAAGAGGCGGAACGAAGCCGTTTTCCCTTGAATGCGGCCGATTTCACTCTTATAAGGCGGCCCATTCCGACAATAAGACGTGAACAGGGGTGCCATGGCTGGCCATTCACAGTTTAAAAACATCATGCATCGCAAGGGCCGTCAGGATGCCGTGCGGTCGAAAATGTTCTCCAAACTCGCGCGCGAAATCACCGTTGCCGCCAAGGCGGGTCTGCCCGATCCTTCGATGAACGCCCGCCTGCGCCTGGCGATCCAGAACGCCAAGGCACAGTCCATGCCGAAGGACAACATCGACCGCGCCATCAAGAAGGCAGCCGGCGCCGACAGCGAGAATTACGATGAGGTCCGCTACGAAGGTTACGGCCCGGGCGGCACGGCGATCATCGTCGAAGCCCTGACCGACAACCGCAACCGTACCGCGTCGAACGTCCGTTCGATCTTTACGAAGGCAGGCGGCGCACTCGGCGAAACCGGCTCGGTTTCCTTCTCCTTCGATCACGTCGGCGAAATCACCTACAAGGTTGCCGCCGGCGATGCAGACAAGGTGATGGAAGCTGCGATCGAGGCCGGCGCCGACGACGTCGAAACCGATGAAGAAGGCCACTACATCACGACCGCCTTCGAATCTCTCGGTGAAGTCGCCAAAGCCCTCGAAGGCTCGCTAGGCGAAGCCGAGACCGTCAAGGCCGTCTGGCGTGCACAGAACAACGTGCCGGTCGACGAGGAGAAGGCGCTGTCGCTGATGAAGCTCATCGACAGTCTGGAAGACGATGACGACGTCCAGAACGTCTATTCCAATTTCGAAGTGGACGAAGAGGTTCTGGCCAAGCTTTCGGCCTGATGCCTGCAAAGGAAGTATCGTGTTAGGCGTCGGCCGGATCGCTCCTGCCGGCGCTTTCGTTTCAGGGACGCTCCTTTTCGGGCGCCAAGCCGGCTCGCGCGGTGAAATTCTTGCGGAATACGGCAAGATCTTCGGCACTGGCATCGGATATCGCCCAGAAGACCAGTCCGCCATTCGACCATTCGCTGATATTGTATCCCTCGCGTTCCGCGCTGCCCTGTGCCGTCGACGCACCCGGCCATATGAACAGATTGATCACGTGGCCGCGGAGCCGGTAGATAAGCGCCACGACGACCCTTCCGCCGATGTAATCGACCCTGCCCCCGATCAGGGGGAATCCTTGCGCCGCCAGATCGACGACCGGCGGCGAGAAGTCGACCTTGCCGTTGAACCAGGGCTTGACCGTGTGCCGATCCGAGGTCTGCACATCAGCCAGATGATCGGCAAGCAATGAGTGGACATGGCTGGCAACGATCTGATCTTCGATATCTACCCCACGCGGCAGATTGACGAAAAGGAAGACGCTTGCTGCCAGCGCGGCAAGCGACGGCACAAGGCTCCATTGCCGGATGAATGGGAAAATCTGCGCCCAGATGCCGTCTTCAGCCGCAACCAACTTCTCCGAGTTCGCGGCATTCTCCAGTGACAGGCTGTCCAGAACTCGCGAACGCGCCTCTTCCGGCATCCGCCATTTGACCCCGCCTTCGCCGATGACCTCCCGCATCGCGGTCACCCTTTCCAGCGCGGCGCTGCATGAGGCGCAGCCGGCAAGATGCGCCTCGAATTGCGCCGAATGGATCGAATCGAGCTCGCCATCGACGAAACCATGCAGCATGTCGCTCCACTCGGGGCAGCCTTTTTGGCTTTCATCGCTCATGGCGCGCCACCCCGCCCTTCTCCATGGTCATCCAGGCCTTGCCGAACTCCTCCCGCGCCCGCGCAAGCCTGGACATGACGGTGCCGATCGGCGCGTCGATGACTTCGGCGATCTGCCGGTAGGGAAGGCCTTCGAGCTCCCGCAGCACCAACACCTCCCGCATCGGATCGGAAAGATCGCTGATGACCTGCCGGACGCGTTCCGACTCGCTCTTACGGATGACGGACGTTTCCGGCGTGTCATCGTCGGATGCAATCTGGCAAGTCGCGGAATCCGCTTCGCCGGCCCAGGCGTCCTCGGCCATCGGCACCTCGAAACGGGCCTTCTGGCGGTCGTCGAGCAGCCAGGCGCGGTAGCAGTTCCTGACGATCGAAAATATCCAGGCGCGCGGATCACCACCACGATAGCCCTTGAAGTTCCGATAGGCGCGCAGGAAAGCTTCCTGGACGATATCGCCCGCGGCATCGGCATCGCGGCTGAGGAAACGAGCAAAATTATAGGCGTCGTCAAGCTGCGGGAGGATGGTTTTCTGAAAGCGCTGCATTGTATCGGCAGGCGTGCGCGCCGCCGCCGCATCCAGCAGCGGCCGCGTCATCTCCAACGACATACCAATCATGGCGGACAGGGCTTTCAGAAAAGGCACCATTCGCGCGGCACGGGCAATCACCCAACCACCGCCCCATGCAGGGCGCCGGCTCTCGAATGAACGGAAATCCGCGATCTCAGCCTCTGTCATCGTCTTCCTCGGTGTTCGGCCGACCGCATCGGACCGCTCGCTTGCCTCAAGATAGATCGCTCCGGTCGTCATTTTATTCCGTCGCGCCGCCGTTTTTTTTTTGCAGGCAACGTCCACGGAAAGCGTGTATCCAAAAAATCTCCCATCCGTTTCAGCGACTTATGGCGATCTCTCCGTATACCGGGAATAACCGCGGGCGGCCTCCGATCTTGTCTGATAGCGGCCGCACCCATTGCCCTGCCGCCGCCAGCGCACACAACGCGACAAGAGGAGACTTGCGATGTTCACCATGACACGCCGTACCGTCCTTGGCACCGCCACCACGGGCGCGGCTTTCGGCCTTGCTTCGAAACTCCAATTCGTTTGGCCGGCCTTTGCCGAAACGGCCGACGAGCCGACCGTCGGTTTTTACAGATATGGGGTCGGATCGGTCGAGGTCACCGCCATCTATGACGGCATCTGGCGAAAGCCGCACGACCCGGCCTTTATCAAGAATGCCTCCATCGAAGACACTAAGGAGGCTCTCGCCAAGGCCGGCCTGCCAACCGCGTTCATGCCGATCCCGCTCACCGTTGTCGTCCTCAGAATGGGCGACCGGCTGATCATGATGGATGCCGGCTCGGGTGTCGGCCAGTGGCAGGCGAATGCCACGCACCTACCCGCCAACATGGCGGCGGCAGGCATCGACTACAGGAAGATCAACACGATCATGATCTCGCACTTCCATCCCGACCACGTCTGGGGCCTGATGGAGAAAGGCACCAATGCGGCCGTCTTTACCGATGCCGAACTGATCGTCAACGCAACGGAGTATAACTGGTGGACGGAACCAGGCCGCGTCGAAAAGCTTGCCGAAAGCAGGAAGGCCGCCGGACAGCGCATCGCTAACGTGTTCCCGAAATGGCAGAACTGGAAACTCGTCGAGGACGGCGCCGAGGTAGCGCCCGGCATCCGCATCTTGTCGGCGCCGGGACATACGCCCGGTCACTCCGCCTATCTAGTGGACGGCGGAAACGAACAGCTGATGGTGTCCGCCGACATCATGTATGTGCCCGCCCTGCTCGCCCCGCACCCGGAATGGCAGGGGGCCTACGACCAGGACGGGCCGATGGCGATCGACACACGCCGCAAGCTCATCGACCGTGTCATTACAGACAGGATCGCGATCTGCGGCTCGCACTTTCCATTTCCGGGCTCCGGCACCTTCGTCAAGGACGGCAACGCTTACGGCTTCACGCCCACCATCCAGGCCTGAGAGGCTAAAGGAGGCTATCGCCATGAAAAGACATATCGCCAACTTCGCCGTTCTCGGCGTCATGGGCTTGTACGCACTCTCCGCCGCTGGTTCCGCGATCTCTGCACTGACCGCCGCTCCGGCCTTCGCCATCGACAATATCGAATCCACCAATGCGCCAGATTTGACGCAGGCGCGCGCCAAGATCGCTGCGGGAGACTATCAGGGGGCGCGAGACGAGCTTCGCGGCCTTGCGGAGAATACGCAGCAGGCAGACGTCTATAATCTGCTTGGCTTTACTCTGCGCAAGACCGGCGACTACAGGACCTCGCTGACCTATTACACGAAGGCGCTGGAGCTCGAGCCCGATCACAAGGCGGCCCGGGAATATCTGGGCGAGCTTTACGTCGAGACCGGCGATATGGCCAAGGCAAACGAGCAGCTCGCACGGCTGACGACGCTTTGCCCGAACGGCTGCGAGGAGCGCGACGATCTCGCCAAGGCGATCGCTGTAAAGATGGCGTGGAAGGCAGGTAACTGATGATCAAAGGGAGCAGGCAGAATACCTCCTGCTCCCCTAGGCAAAGCAGGAGGCCATGTCAGGAACCGGCCCCACCGAGGAAGGCAAGTCGGGTGAAGATCGTGTAGTGCGACTCGGATGCCATCATCGCCACGAAAACGAGAACGAGCAGCGGCGGGAGCAATATCGCGTAGACGAGCGCCAGCCGCTCCCACGCCATATGCATGAAGATCGCAACGATCAGCCCGGCTTTTAGCATCATGAAGACAATGATGAGCGTCCAGCGCAGGTAGCCCTGAATGCCGAGATAATCGACGAGATAGGAGAAGGTGCTGAGGACGAACAGTAATCCCCAAACGACGAGATAGAGCCGGATCGGATGCTGTTGGCCGGAATGCGCTTGTGCCTGTGCCATATTGCGACCTCACCACAGATAGAAGAAGGCGAAGATGAAAACCCAGACGAGGTCGACGAAGTGCCAATAGAGGCCCATGATCTCGACGATCTCATAGTTGCCCTTGCGGCTCGTGAAGAAGCCGCGCCGACCGGTATCGAAGTCCCCGCGCCATACCTTGCGCGCCGTAATCAAAAGGAAGATCACGCCAAAGGTTACGTGCGTCCCGTGAAAACCGGTGATCATGAAGAAGGATGATCCGAACTGCGCCGCACCCCACGGATTTCCCCAGGGACGCACGCCTTCGGTGATGAGCTTCGTCCACTCGAACGCCTGCATCCCGACGAAGGTGGCACCGAGCGCGGCGGTGAGAAGCATCAAGGCAGCCGTCTTGCCGCGCTCGCGGCGATAACCAAAGTTAACGGCCATGGCCATCGTGCCGCTGCTGCTGATCAGAATGAAGGTCATGATCGCGATCAGGATCAGCGGGATCTTCTGTCCGCCGATATTGAGCGCAAAGACCTCGCTCGGATTGGGCCATGGAACCGGCGTCGACATACGGGCTGTCATGTAGGCCAGCAGGAAGCAGCCGAAGATGAAGGTGTCGCTAAGGAGGAAGATCCACATCATGGCCTTGCCCCAGGAGACATTCTTGAACGCCCGCTGGTCCGAGGCAAAGTCGACCGCCACTCCACGCAGACCGGCGGGCGGCCCCATGGTTACGTCGTCAGTTTCCATTCGGGTCAATTCAGCCATCGTCCACACCTTAAGAAACGAGTTGACGGCAGAGGTCGACGAAGTCGTTTGCCCAGCCGGCGAAGAGCGCGAAGAGTAGCAGCCAGACGACGAGCATGAAGTGCCAGTAGGTGGCGCAGAGTTCGATGCCGAGGCGCAGCCTGGCGGACGGAACAGAGCCGCCCGCGAGCAATCTCACCCGGGTTCGCGTCAGCACCACAAGCCCGCCGAGAATGTGGAGGCCATGCAGTCCGGTCAGCATGTAAAAGAAGCTGTTTGCCGGGTTATCGGCGAGCACATACCCGGCTGCAACGAGCTGCAGCCAGGCGACGATCTGCCCCGAAAGAAACAGCACCGCGGTCGCTAGTGCCGCGTCGAGCCCCAGTCGCACACCATCATCCGCACCGCGCCGCGCTTGAACCACAGACCACTGAAGCGCCGCACAGCTGGCAATCAGGACCGCCGTGTTCGCCCAAAGAAGGCGGGGAATGGGGATCGCCCACCAATCGGCGCCTCCCATCCGCGACAGATACGCGCTGGCCAACAGCGAAAAGAGCGCGCCAACCACCGCGAGGAAAATGCCGAGGCCGATCTTGGCAGTGGGGATCGGCGGTTTCGCCTGCCCCTCGATGTCATCAAGGGTGCCGACCTCCATCCACGGCTTCGACATCAGCCTTTGCCCGGACATCCACCAGATGACGATCGCAGCTATTCCCGCGAGAAAGACGAGAACCACACTCATGCCGGCGCCCTCGACAATCCGGCCATTGACGGTTGGTTCTGGGGTATGAAGTCTTCGGGAGCGCCAGGTACGCTGTAGTCATAGGCCCAGCGATAGACGACGGGGAGGTCCTTGCCCCAATTGCCATGGGGAGGCGGCGTCTGAGGCGTCTGCCATTCGAGGGTCGTCGCCCGCCACGGATTGCCGCCGGCCAGGCGACCATGGAATAGGCTCCAGACGACATTGAACAGGAACACCAGTTGCGCCGCGCCGACGACAAGCGCTGCCACCGAAATGAACATGTTCAGAGTATGCACCGACGGCGGAATGAAAACCGTGTCGCCAAGCTCGAAGTAGCGGCGCGGCACGCCAACCAGTCCCACGTAGTGCATGGGGAAGAAGATCGCGTAGGCGCCGACAAACGTAATCCAGAAATGGATCCGTCCGAGAACCTCGTCGAGCATCCGCCCGGTAACCTTCGGGTACCAGTGATAAATTGCGCCGAAGACCACCATAATGGGCGCGACACCCATGACCATGTGGAAGTGTGCAACCACGAACATCGTATCGGACAGCGGCACATCCACCACGACATTGCCGAGGAAGAGCCCGGTCAGCCCACCATTGACGAAGGTCACGATGAAGCCGATGGCAAACAGCATCGGCAAGGTCAGGTGGATATCACCCCGCCACAGCGTCAATACCCAATTATAGACCTTGATCGCCGTCGGCACGGCGATGATCAATGTTGTCGTGGCGAAGAAGAACCCGAAGTTCGGGTTCATGCCGCTGACATACATGTGGTGTGCCCAAACGACGAAGCTCAGCGCCCCGATGATCACGATCGCCCAGACCATCATGCGGTAGCCGAAGATATTCTTGCGTGCATGGGTGCTGATGAGATCGGAGACGATGCCGAATGCCGGAAGCGCGACGATGTAGACTTCCGGATGGCCGAAGAACCAGAAGAGATGCTGAAACAAGATCGGGCTACCGCCATCGGATTTCAGCTGTTCCCCCATTTCGACAATCGCAGGCATGAAGAAGCTGGTGCCGAGCAGCCTGTCGAACAACAGCATGACGGCTGCGACGAAGAGTGCCGGGAAAGCAAGCAATGCCATGACGGTAGCGGTGAAAATGCCCCAGACGGTCAACGGCATCCGCATCAGCGTCATGCCCCGTGCCCGTCCCTGCAAGACGGTGACGACATAGTTCAATCCACCCATTGTGAAGCCGATGATGAAGATGATCAGCGAAGACAACATCAGGATGATGCCCCAGTCGCGCCCGCCCGGCGTGCCTGATGTCAATGCCTGCGGCGGATAGAGCGTCCAGCCGGCGCCCGTCGGTCCGCCTGGCGCAAAAAAACCCGAGATAAGCACGATGACGGCGAGCAAATAGAGCCAGTAGCTCAGCATGTTCGCGTAGGGGAACACCATGTCGCGCGCGCCGACCATCAGCGGAATGAGGTAATTGCCGAAGCCGCCGAGGAAGAGCGCGGTCAGCAGATAGATCACCATGATCATCCCGTGCATGGTGATGAACTGATAGTAGTGATCGGCGTCGATAAAGGAAAAATAGCCGGGGAAGCCAAGCTGCAGGCGTATCAGCCACGACAGGACCAGTGCCACGAAGCCGATCGCGAACGCCGTCATGGAATATTGGATGGCAATGATCTTGGCATCCTGGCTGAAGACGTATTTCGTCCACCAGCTCTTGGGATGATAGAGTTCGACATCCGCCACTTCGGCAGGCGGGATAACGTCGCCGGCACTGGTTGGAATATCAACCATCGCATGCCTTCCTTCCTCCTCCCATTACGGCCGCTCCCCCGGCCGTAACGCCGGCCTACTTGGCCGGTTCAACTGCTGCCATCAGCTGCGAGAACGTCTGTTGCTGCGAAAGCCACGCCTGATAGGCGTCTGCCTCATCGACCACGACTGTTCCTCGCATCTGTGGATGTCCAACACCGCAGAGCTCAGCGCACAGCACTTCGAACGTGCCCGTGCGTGTCGGCGTGAACCAGAAATAGGTGACCGAACCGGGGATCATGTCCATCTTCGCCCGGAACTCCGGAACGTAGAAATCATGCAGCACATCGACCGAGCGCAGGTGAACACGGACCGGCTTGCCGACCGGCAAATGCAGTTCACCGCCTGAAATGATGATGTCGTCGAGTCCTGCCGGATCGTTCCTGATCACGCCGAGTGGATTGTCGGCTGTCACCGCGCGATTGTCCGCCCTACCGAGCTTGCCATCGGCGCCCGGCAACCGGAAATTCCACAACCACTGCTGCCCGACGACCTCTATTTCGCCGGCATCTGCCGGAACCGTCACGAACTGGTGCCACACAACGAGACCAGGCGCGAGCATCGCACCCACACCGAGGGCGGTGCTGCCCGCAAGCCACCATTCGAGGCGCTTGTTCTCCGGCTCATAAGCCGCCCTGCTGCCGGGACGATGACGGAAGCGATAAATGCAATAGGCCAGGAACGAAATCACCGCGACGAAGACAGTGCCGGTGATCCAAAACGTGATGATGATGGTGTGGTCGATATAGGTCCAGTTCGAAGCGATCGGCGTCCACCACCACGGACTGAACAGGTGGAATGCCACCGAGCCGACAACGACCAAAACGAGAACCAGCACGACAACCATGCGTTCCTCCCAAGCGCTCTACGGCTGCAGAAATTACCCGCAATCCGTTGGCACTTACGTTAGGACTATCTCACAAACAAAGCGTCACGGCAATGGCACGAACTCGATCTCACCGGACGGTCAGTGAGGCTTTAATAAACTGATTTCATTTCGAGAATTGCTTGAGATAAGCGATCAAATTGGTGATATCGGCGTCGTCCTTCAGCCCGACGAACACCATCTTCGTACCCTTAACCTTCAACTTTGGGTCGTGAAGATAATCGCGCAAAGTCGCTTCGTCCCAGACCAATCCAGCAGTGCCCGCCGCCTTCATCGCCGGCGAATACGCAAAGTCCGGATGCGTCCCGGCTGTTCGGCCGAACACGTGGTTCAGCGACGGTCCGACCTTGTTCTTGTCGGTATCGGCAATGTGACAGACGGCACACTTCTTGAATACGGTTTCCCCGGCCGCAACATCGCCCTCTTGGGCAACAGCAGCCGAGGTGGGAAGACAGATCAGTGAAATCAAAACAGCAAGATCACGGTAGTGCATAGCAAGCCTCATCCTCCAAAGGTTGCTCGAAACCGGCCGCGCGCGATTTGCGGCGTGCGCCGTCCATCACACTCGTATCGCGCAACGCCGCCAAAACGACATGCGTGATCAAGCAAACCTATGGCTCGGCTGCATTAAGTCAATTCGCACAAACGGCTATGGGGCCCCATGCCCCCGGGGCTCGCGGCATTAGGCCGCGGCGCGGAGGAAGTTCCCAAGCCCCGCAAAAAGCTCGACCGATTTCAATCTCGCTTCGATATCGTGGATCGGCATGGAGATGATGACCTCGTCCGCTTCCGTCTCGGCCAGGAACTCCGTGAGTTTTGCTTCGGCCGTCTTCTGTGAACCGACGACGGCATAGCGCAAGGTATGCTCCACCGTCAGTTTTTCCATCGGTGACCAGAAGCTCTCCATATCCTCGACCGGCCGAGGAAACTGACCGCGCACATTGCGGCGCAGATTGACGAATTGCTGCTGGGCAGAGGTGAAATGATACTGTGCCTCCTCGTCCGTCCCGGCGACGGACCCCATGACGCCGACCATGACATAGGGCTTGTCGAGCACGGCGGATGGCTTGAAGCGGCTGCGATAGATGTCGATGGCATCGAGCAATGAATCCGGCGCGAAGTGTGAGGCGAAGGCATAGGGCAACCCCAGCATCGCGGCGAGCTGGGCGCTATAAAGACTGGAGCCCAGCAACCAGATCGGCACGTTGGCATTCATGCCGGGAACCGCGAGGATCGCCTGGTTCTCAACCGGCGCGCCAAGCAGCTGCTGCAATTCAACCACGTCATTCGGAAAGCTCTGTGCCCCGGCATCCAAATTGCGCCGCAGCGCCTGTGCCGTCCGCATGTCGGTGCCCGGCGCCCGGCCAAGACCGAGATCGACCCGCCCCGGAAACAATGCTTCCAGTGTTCCGAACTGTTCGGCAATGACCAGCGGCGAATGGTTCGGCAGCATGATGCCGCCCGAGCCGATACGAATGCGCTTGGTCGCCGCACCGATATGGCCGATCACCACAGCCGTCGCTGCGCTGGCAATCCCCGGCATGCCATGATGTTCTGCCAGCCAGAAGCGGTTGTACCCGAATTCTTCGGCCTTCTGCGCCATGCGCGCCGAACTCTCGAGCGACTGGCGGATCGTGCCGCCCTCTGGAACAGGAGAAAGATCGAGAATGGAGAAGGGAACCATGGCGAAGCCTGTCGGTGGTTGGAAGGACAGGTTTATGTAAGTGTGAGCTCCGCCCATTCCAAACGAGCCAGAAAAGAAAAAGGGCCGGCAACCGCCCGTCAGACTGCTGACAAACCCCTGGCGTTTGCCGGGGGTTTTTGATTCACTGGGTTATGTTGAAGAAACCCGCTGCCGAACAGACTGCGCTCGAGATGGTGACGCTCGATAGCCTGGTTCCGAAGGATCACCTGCT
>NZ_LOKZ01000012.1 GCF_002211365.1 Rhizobium sp. R711
GTGCCGCGTGGCGCGCGGAAAGCTGCCGCGGTGACGCTCAAGATCAGCAAAAACGCGATAGCGGCCTTCAGCGTGAAGCCCGTCCAACTCGCTTTTGAAAAATGCTTCGAAATCCATCATCTGCTCCAGTATCGTGCGACCGTTTTTTGCCAACGGTCGCACGTACGTCAACCCTTTGCCCCCGCTTTACCATCAACTGCGGCAAAAGGCCCATAGTCTTGAATTATATTAATTCGAAAAAACTCGTTTTGGCCAGACGCAGCGAGGCAGCAACGCCACCTCGCGATCATGCTCGTTTCATTAGCCCGCCTCGGCGACGGCGCGTTTGGCCATCACTTTGATCAGGTTGGCGCGATATTCCGCACTGGTATGCAGGTCCGACATCAGCCCGGCCGGATTGACATCGACACCAGCGACGGAGCCGGAAGACCAGTTCGCGTTGAGCGCGGCCTCCATGGCCGTCTCACGAAAGACGCCGTTGGATCCTGCCCCGGTAACGGCAACCCGCACGCCATCGGCACCTTTGGCAACGAAGACCCCCGTCATTGCATAGCGCGATGCCGGATTTGGAAACTTCGAGTAGCCTGCTTTTTCAGGCACCCCGAAGCTTATCGCCGTGACCAGCTCGCCATCCTCCAATGCCGTCTCGAACAGACCGGTGAAAAAATCGTCAGCTCGGATCTCACGCTTGTTGGTGATGATGCGGGCATTCAACGCCAGCATCGCCGAGGGATAGTCCGCCGCAGGGTCGTTGTTGGCGATCGAGCCGCCGATCGTGCCCATGTGGCGGACATGCGGATCGCCGATCATGCCGGCGAGGTCGCAGATCGCGGGGCAGACCGCCCGCAATGCCGCCGACGCGGCGACTTCGGCGTGCGGCGTCGCCGCCCCGATCGTTACCTTGCGGCCGTCGATCTTGATGCCCTGCATCGCCGGGATGTGCCTGAGATCGACAAGGTCGCTCGGCGCGGCGAGGCGTTGCTTCATCGTCGGGATCAATGTCATGCCGCCGGAGACATATTTGCCTTCCGACGTTCCCGAAATCATCCTGACGGCTTCATCGACCGAGGACGCGCGGTGATAGTTGGTCTGATACATCGTCGTTTCTCCTCAATGAACCGCGCGCGCTGCCATCCACACCTTCTGCGGGGTGGCGGGCATCGTCAGCATGTTGTTGCCGATGGCATCGGTGATGGCATTGATGAGTGCCGGGGGAGACCCGATCGCACCGGCCTCGCCGCACCCCTTGATGCCGAGCGGATTGCTCGGGGACGGCGTTACCTGATGCGAGACCTTGAACGACGGTAGGTCGTCGGCGCGCGGCATGGCATAGTCCATGAAACTTGCCGTCAACAGCTGACCGTTCTCGTCATAATGCACGGCCTCGAGCAGGGCCTGACCGATACCCTGTGCGATACCGCCATGTACCTGACCTTCAACGATCATCGGGTTGATGATGTTGCCGAAATCGTCCGCCGCGACGAACTGGATGATCTCTGTCTTGCCGGTTTCCGGATCGACCTCGACCTCGCAGATGTAGCAGCCGGCCGGGAAGGTGAAATTGGAGGGGTCGTAGAAGGCGGTCTCCTTCAGCCCCGGCTCCATGCCGCCCGGCAGATTGTGCGCGGTGTAGGCGGCGAGCGCCACCTGGAACCACGGAAGGCTCTTGTCGGTCCCGGCGACCTTCACCTCGCCGTTCTCGATGACGATATCGCCCTCGTCGGCCTCCATCAAATGGGCGGCAATCTTTTTGGCCTTGGCTTCGACCTTGTCGAGCGCCTTGACCACGGCAGACATCCCGACGGCGCCCGAGCGTGAGCCGTAGGTACCCATCCCCATCTGCACCTTGTCGGTGTCGCCATGAACGATCGACACGCTTTCCAGCGGAACGCCGAGGCGATCCGAAACCAGCTGGGCGAAGGTCGTCTCGTGGCCCTGCCCGTGGCTGTGGGATCCAGTGAGCACTTCTATCGTGCCTACCGCATTGACGCGTACCTCCGCCGATTCCCACAAGCCGACGCCGGCGCCAAGCGAGCCGACCGCCTGCGAGGGAGCAATTCCACAAGCCTCGATGTAGCAACTCATGCCGAGACCGCGCTTCAGGCCGCGGCTCGCCGCCTCGGCCTTGCGCGCCGCGAACCCGCTCCAGTCGGCGGCCTGCATGGCAGCATTGAGGGATGCTTCGTAATCACCCGCGTCATAGTTCATGATAACAGGTGTCTGATGCGGGAAGGAGCGGATGAAATTCTTCCGCCGCAGCTCGGCCGGCGAGATGCCGAGCTCGCGGGCTGCCGTTTCCATCGTCCGCTCGAGCAGGAAGGTTGCCTCCGGCCGGCCGGCGCCTCGATAGGCATCGACGGGTGCAGTATTGGTATAGA
Source organism: Rhizobium sp. R711 (assembly GCF_002211365.1). GTDB lineage: Bacteria > Pseudomonadota > Alphaproteobacteria > Rhizobiales > Rhizobiaceae > Rhizobium. Next base: position 2,379 of record NZ_LOKZ01000012.1, read on the forward strand.
CCGTGCGCACATTGGCATGGATGGCCGGAATGTCGTATTGGCCGGATAGGAGAGTTGCATAGAGGTAGGTCGGGACCGCCGACGAGAACAGCGACATATAGGCGCCGAGATTGCAGATGGTGTCGACCTTCAGCCCGATGATGCGGTGCTCGCTGTCAAAGGCCATCTTCACCTTGGAGACGTGGTCGCGGCCATGCGCATCGGTCAGGAAGGCTTCGGTGCGGTCGGAATTCCATTTCACCGGCACGCCTGTCTTCTTGGAGGCCCAGAGGCAGACGATTTCTTCGGGGTAGATGTAGATCTTCGATCCAAAGCCGCCGCCGACGTCCGGAGCAATCACCCGCAGCTTGTTCTCCGGCGCGACGTTGTAGAAGGCGCTCATCACCAGACGGGCGACGTGCGGGTTCTGGCTCGTCGTATAGCAGGTGTAGTGATCCTCGGCAGCATCGTAGATCCCGAGCGCAGCCCGCGGCTCCATCGCATTCGGAGAGAGGCGATTGTTGTGAATCTCGATTTCCGTGACGTGTGCCGCTTCGGAAATAGCCTTGTCGGTCGCAGCGCCGTCGCCAAGTTCCCAGTCGAAGATCAGGTTGTTCTGAGCTTCGGGATGGAGCTGCGGCGCCCCTGATTTCAGCGCCTCGACCGCCTCGACGACAACCGGCAATTCCTCATAATCGACGACGACGGCTTCTGCAGCGTCCCGTGCCTCCGCAAGCGAATCAGCGACGATCAACGCGACGGCATCGCCGACGTAGCGGACGGTCTCCACCGCAAGCGGGCGCCAGGCGCCCATCTTCATCGGCGAACCATCCTTCGAATGGATCATCCAGCCGCAGATGAGGTTGCCGATCCCGTCAGCGAGCAACTGCTTGCCGTCGAGCACGTCGATGACGCCGGGCATGGCCTTTGCCGATGCCGCATCAATCCCTTTGATCTTGGCGTGCGCATGCGGACTGCGGATGAAATAGGCGAATTTCATTCCCGGCACGACCATGTCGTCGGTATAGCGGCCCTTGCCGGTCAAGAACCGTTTGTCTTCCTTTCGCGCGACGCGTGCACCAATTCCTTCAACACCCATAATGTCCTCCCAATGGGGTTTCGGGCCCGGCATTCCGCCAAAGTGAATCCTGTTCGGCAGTCAGCCAGACAATTCCTGAGAGCTATTCGGCCGCCTGCTTGGCAGTGCCGCGCATCTGCTCGTTGGCAGACAGAACGGCTTTGACGATGTTGTGGTAGCCGGTGCATCGACAGATATTGCCGTCGAGTTCATGACGGACCGTCTTTTCGTCCAGATCGCCGCCGTGGCGCGAAATCATGTCGACAGCCGTCATCACCATGCCCGGCGTGCAGAAACCGCATTGCAGACCGTGATGCTCCTTGAAAGCGGCTTGAACAGGATGCAATTCACCGTTGTTGGCAAGGCCCTCGATAGTCGTGATCGTCGAACCCGACGCCTGGACGGCAAGGATCGAGCAGCTCTTCACGGATTTGCCATCCATGTGAACGACGCAGGCACCGCATTGGTTGGTATCGCAGCCGACGTGCGTTCCCGTCAGACCGAGTTTTTCGCGAATAAAATGGACAAGAAGCGTACGCTCTTCACAGTCACCACTGACTGCCCGGCCGTTCACCGTCAGTTTCACTTTCGCCATGATTTCCTCCTCGCGCCTCCTCCAGGCACGAACGGTATCATTTGACGTTTTCGCTTTGGGATCAACCACTACTTTAGGGAGGCTAGTTAAATTCGCCGTGTTCGGTTGCACCGAATTGAGGCCGAAGTTGCAACAGCAATTCTGCGAAAAAATAAGCGCCGAACGCAGCTTGCTCTTTTTGCGCCACAGTTTGACGACTAGCATGACAAAAACAAGAATCAGGGACGGCCACCGCTCTTTGAGGGCGACCATCAGGAGAAGAAATTGATTAAGAAGATTGTTGCATTCGCTTTGATTGGACTTTCGATCGCAAGCTGTACACCAACCCAGCAGGGCGCTGGCATCGGTGCTGCGTCTGGCGCGATCATCGGGGGCGCAGTGACGGGAAATGTACGCGGAGCCGCCGTCGGCGCGGCGATCGGCGGCGTTTCCGGTGCCCTTATCGGGCGCGTCGCTGAGCAGCCGGGACAGTGCTATTATCGCGACCAATATGGTCGACGTTACATCGACGATTGCCGCGGCGGCTATTGAGCCAACGCAAAATCATGTCGACATCCCGGGTTTACAGCCCGGGATTTTTCATTTTTTCCACCATTTCAGCGGCTAAGCGATTCAAAACGGTACACGTCGAGGAATTTTGCCGCTAAGGTTGCCGCCGGCCGGGGGGCGCGAAGCTTAATTCTTGTGTAACCAAAAGCGGCGGATGCAAATCAGAGGGACGGCACCGAAACCGGGTATAGCGTATCGGCGCGTAGGCACCATGTTGGTCGTCGCGGCTGCGTTCGCATTTTCGCCGGCTGTCGTCTCGGACGCTTTCGCCTTCAAACTTTTCGGTATCACTTTATGGGGCAAGGATGACGACTCCGCCAGCGATCAAGTGCCTGATCCGGTTCGCTACGACGTAACGCTGACAACCGACGCGAACGATCCCGATCTCAAGGAAGCGCTGGAAAACAGTTCCCGTCTGGTAGGCGACAAGGACCGGCCCGTCTCAGGCGACCTCGGAGTCGTGATCAAGGCCAGGGACGACCGTGAACGGCTGCTCGCCGCCCTCTTCGAGAAGGCTCGCTACGGCGGCGTGGTGACGATCAGGGTCGATGGCCGCGATATAGACGCCCTTCCGCCTAATCCGACCTTCAATCGCTCGCGCCCGGTTCCGGTGACAATCAATGTCGCAGCAGGCCCGGTCTTCAAGGTCCGCGAAGTGCAGTTCGGCGGCGACGCTGCCGGCCGCAATCCGGCAGACTACGATCTTGCTCCGGGCGACACAGCCGGTTCATTGACGATCATCAAGGCCGGGGACAGGATCGTCGAACAGCTGAAAAGCGAAGGCCGACCCCTGGCGAAGCTGACGACCCGCAAAGTCGTAGCCGACCACAGGACGGATACCGTCGATGTCGTTCTCGCCGCCGAGGGCGGCCCGGTCGCGCCAGTCGGCGATGTCGGCGTTACCGGCGAGAAGGCCGTTCGCCCTGGCTTCATCCAGCGCTATTCGCGGCTGAACAGGGGCGAACAGTACTCACCCGAGGCGTTGAAAAAGGCCGGTGACCGACTGCGCGCGCTGGGGGTGTTCTCCAGCGTCACCATTCATGAGGCAGACGCTTTGGCACCGGACGGGACATTGCCGATGACCATCGAGGTGTCGGAAGGCAAGCAGCGCTACCTCGGCGTCGGCGCTCAATATTCGACAACGGACGGCTTCGGCATCAACGGCTACTGGGGCCATCGCAATCTTTTCGGAGAAGCCGAATCGCTACGCATCGAAGGATCCGTAGGCCGACTGGGCGAAACGACCAACATTGGCGATCTCGACTACTCAGCCGGCGTTGGCTTCACCAAACCTGGCGCGTTTTCTCCGGCCGCGACCCTACGGGCCAGTATCCTGGCCAAGACCGAGAATCCCGACGCCTACACGGCAAGGCTCGTTACCGCCTCTCTCGGGCTCTCCTATGAGCTATCCGATCTGGATACGATCACTGGTTCCGGCGAGGTGAGCTGGGAACGCGACGACGATGCCTTCGGCAACAACAGCTACCTGACCTTCTCACTGCCCTTCCTGTACGAGCGCGATGCCCGCGACAACAAGTTCGACCCGACCGAAGGCTATCGGGCGACACTGAAGGCAACGCCAAGCTACGAGGCTTATAACGGGACTTTCTTCTCCGGATTCGAGGGCTCGATCTCAGGTTATCATGGCCTGGGGGCGGAAGACCGTATCGTTCTCGCCGGCAAGCTCTCCGCGGGCTTTCTTCTGGGGGCGGATGACCTCCAGAACATTCCCGCCACACGTCGATTCTTTGCCGGCGGCGGTGGCTCGGTGCGCGGCTACGGCTACCAGGAAATCTCGCCGCGAAACGATGACAACGAAGAGACCGGTGGCGCCTCCTATGTCACTGCCTCGTTCGAGACGCGGGTGAAGATCACCGATACGATCGGCATCGTGCCCTTCATCGACGTTGGGACGGTTTCGGCCGACATTGCGCCCGACTTTTCCGACGTTCGGGCCGGTGCGGGCATCGGCATTCGCTACGCGACGCCGTTTGGTCCGCTGCGGCTTGATTTCGCGGTACCGCTCAACAAGTACGAGGGTGGCACGGATTACGGCATCTATGCCGGCATCGGTCAGTCATTCTAAACGCACTCGCGGCTCGTGGCACTTCGTTCGCCTTGAGCCGTCATAGAAACGGAGTAATGTCCGCGACCATGCAGACACTGGCGAAAATCTTGAACTGGATCGTGCGGCTGCTCGGGTACTCCGCTGGTGCCGCCCTGGTCCTGCTTGCCATCGCCATCGGTGTCTTGGGCTTCACATCCTTTGGGGCGCGCATCGTCACCGACAGGGTCGCCTCAAGCCTCTCGAACCGGGATATGACCATCAAGGTTCAAGAACCGGAGGGGCTGCTGACCGGCGGACTGCGCGCGAGCCAGATCGTGCTCTCTGACACGAAGGGCGTCTTCGCGCAGATCGACGGGCTTGCCATAGACTGGAATCCCCTGGCGCTGCTGACTGGCAGATTCCACGCCAGAAGTGTCGAAGCGTCGGCAATCCATATCCTGCGGCAACCCGTCCGGACGCTCCCGTCGCGTCCAGCCGCGGCAGGCGAAGGCGACAGCGGCTTTTCGCTGCCGATCAAGATCGACATCGACAAAATTGCCTTGCCCGAAATCAGCCTTGCCCAGTCTCTGATCGGGCGAGCCTTCTCGCTGGCAGCGGACGGCAGCGTGCGCGCCGACAACGAAGGTGCGAACGCATCGATCAACGTTCATCGTCACGATGTTCCGGATGCAAAGCTGATCGCCGATGCCGCCTTCATGCCGGATCGCAATCAGTTGCGACTGAAGGCAAAGCTGACCGAACCGAAGGGTGGACTGCTCGCAGGCCTGCTGGCACTCCCTGATAACCCTGCCCTGGAAATCGGGCTTACCGGAGACGGACCGATTTCGGATTGGCGAGGCCAACTCCAGGCCGCGCTGGACGGACAGCAGCGCGCCTCGATCGAAGCACACCATACGCTGACGCCTGAGAACCTGCACCACCTTGACCTTAAGGGTGGCGGCGATCTCAGCTCTCTGCTCCCGGCCGCCTTCCGGCCGCTGTTTGCCGGGCAGACGAACATCGATGTCGCCGCGAACTTCGACAACAGGGGCAAGATCGACATCCAAACCGGCAATCTCGCCACCGGAGCCGTTGTCATCGCCGCATCCGGCACTCTGGATCCAAAGCACAACAACAGCCTGAACGCCAATCTCCTGGGAACGTCGGGACCGGTCGATTTCCGTTGGCCGCTCGCAGACGGCGAAGCGCGTTTCCTCATCTCCGGTATCAATCTTTCATTGACCGGCGACGCCAAGGCCTCGCGCTTGAATGCGAGCGCTTCCCTCGATTCCGCGGCCTTGCCGCAGGCAACGATCGGCAATGTGAAGCTCACGGCAAAGAGCGACAACTTCAATCTCGCCGGTCGCTCGGGAAGTGTTCAGATTACCCTCGCCGCCGGTGACGCCTCATTCGTCAATCCCGACATCAACCGGGCAATTCAAGCCCCAGTCACGATAACGTTGCCACTGCAAATCTCGGCCGATGCGCTTGGCTTCAATGGCGCGACGATCGAAAGCGCGGCTGCGAACGCAAGCGTCAACGGTTCCTACAAATTAAGCGCCAGCTCGATGACCGGTAACGTCAAGCTGACCGTCCAGCCGGCGGCTCTGCCGCCTGCCGTCGCCACGCGTTTCAACGCACCGATCGTGATTGAGGGCCAGGTCGCGGGAACGGTTCCCTCGAAGTTCAACATCTCGAACCTTTCCATCAAGTCGAACGCTCTCGAGGCCACCGGCGGGGTCGTGCTCGACGAAGACATGCTCGATGCCAATCTCTCAGGCCGCGTTCCAGATATTCAGACCCTGCTGCAAGGCGCAGCGGGCGAATTGAATTATCAGCTGAGCGCAAAAGGCAATATCTCCGCACTCGCAGTGGCAGCCAATATCAAAGGGCCGTCACTGATGATGGCGGGCCGGCAGGTCAAGCAGCTTGACATCAACGTTTCCGGAAGCGCGGACCCGAAGGCGCCACAGGCTGACATCACCGCCAAGGGCACGATCGACGAGCAGCCAATCAATATCGCCACGGCTGTTCAAGTGGTGGACGGGAAAGTGCAACTTCCGTCGATCGCCGCCGACGTCGGCAACAATCGCCTGACGGGCCATATCGAACTATCTCCTGCTTTCGCGCCGACCGGACAGGCGACGTTTGACTTCCCTGATATCGGTCTTCTCGCGGCACTGGGCGGACAGAAGGCGCAGGGTGACCTGAAGGGATCGGTCGATATCGCCAACGACAACGGTAAGATCGCCCTCAAAGTTGTCGCGTCCGGCAGCGGCCTGAAGCGCGATACGTTTGCCGTCGTCGGACCTGATATCAACGTCGCGGTTACCGACCTCAAGGCCTTTGCCGCGACGGGCACAATCACGGCGCAAGAGCTTTCCTCCGGGCCCAACAAGGCGGAAAGCCTGGCGCTCAATTTCACGCAGCAGCAAAACCGGACAAACTTCGATCTCGGCGCCACTTATGACGCCAATCCGTTGGTCGCATCCGGCAGCGTCGAGGTGAACGCCGGCACGACGCTGCTTCGCCTCGACCGCTTCTTGGCGAAACCCCGCAACATTCCGGTAGAGCTTGCAGCACCGTCGGAGGTTTCGATCAGTGGCGGCACCGTGACGCTGAGCGCCGTGGAACTGAAGACCGGCGACGGCTCGGTTCACGTCAGCGGTACGGTCGGCGAAACTCTGGATATCAAGGCTGACATACGGGATCTGCCGGCAAGCCTTGCCAATAGCTTCGTCCCGCAACTCGATGCCGCAGGCACGATCTCGGGCAAGGTTACCGTGACCGGCACGCCGGCAGCGCCGATTGCCAACTTTGATCTGGATTGGAAGGACGCGGCCACCAGCCAGACGAAGGGCGCCGGTCTTTCGCCACTGGCGATCGTTGCAAACGGGACATTCGCCGACAACACGCTCAATTTCGAAACGAACCTCGCGGGCAAAGGTGGCGTATCGCTGAAAGCGGGCGGCAACGTCGTGACGGGCGGCCCGAATGCGCAATCGCTGAAGGTCGATGCCGATATCGTCAACATACCGGCCGGATTGGCGAATGCACTTGTTCCCGCGCTTGCCGCCGAAGGTTCGATCTCCGGCACCGTCACTGCAGCCGGAAAGCTGCCCGCCCCTGCGGTCGACTTCAAGCTGAATTGGAAGAACGCCGCAACGAGCCAGACCAGAAGTGCCAAGCTCTCATCGCTCGGGCTGACGGCAAGTGGCAACCTCAAGGACAATATTCTCAACTTCGACGCTGATGCGCGCGCTAGCGGCGGCATGTCTATACAGGCGAACGGCAATTTCGTCGTTGCCGGCGCCGACGCCCAGACGCTGAAAATTGACGGGCAACTCGCCAACATTCCCGCTGCTCTGGCCAACGGTTTCGTCCCGAATCTTGCCGCTGAGGGCATGATATCGGGTACGGTGTCGGCCTCTGGCAAGTTGCCGACACCGACAGCGACCTTCGATCTCGCCTGGAAGGACGCCGCGACGAGCCACACGAAGGCAGCCCGCCTGGCCGGCATCACTCTGACGGCAAAAGGCAACTTCGCGGATGAAAAATTGACCGTGCAGAGCGAGCTGTCGGCGAATGGCGGCGTGGCATTGAGCGCCTCCGGCAACGTTTCGCTGGCGGGAACAAAAATCGAGAGCCTGACAGCGGACGCGACGATACGCAACGTTCCCGCAGGCCTCGCAAACGCCTTCGTTCCGAACCTCGGCGCCAGCGGCACGATCTCCGGCACGGCGTCCGCCTCCGGAACGTTGCAACAGCCAACGGCAAACTTCGACCTCAGCTGGAAGGATCTCGCGACCACCCAGACCAAGGCGGCACGCCTCTCCGCCCTTGCGCTCGGTGCCAAGGGCACTTTCGCCAACAACACCCTCGATTTCGAGACAAATCTCGACGGCGATGGCGGCTCTGCTCTGAAGGCGAAGGGCAAGGTTACGGTTGAGGGAACGGTCGTGAAGGGCCTGCAGGCGGATGCGACGCTAAGCAACCTTCCCGCCGCGCTGGCGAACAACTTCATGCCTGATCTCGGGGCTGAAGGAACGATCTCCGGCACGGCGACCGCCTCCGGCTCGCTCCCCATTCCTGCGGTCGACTTCAAGCTCGATTGGAACAATGCCGGGACCCGTCAGACGAGGGCTGCCGGCCTTTCCGGTCTTCGGCTGAATGCGGCCGGCAACCTCGCCGACAACAAGATCTCCTTTGACGCCACGTTGAACAGCAGTCGCAGTACCCTGCTAAAGGCAAAGGGAACGGCAAACCTGCAAGGCGCCAGCGTCCAGGGCCTCTCGGTCGACGCTGACATCGCGGATCTGCCTGCAAGCCTCGCCAATGGCTTCGTCCCGAACCTCGGCGCGGAAGGAACAATATCAGGAACGGCGAAAACGTCGGGGACGCCCGTCAATCCGATCATCGATTACAAGCTGGATTGGAAGGACGCTGCGACCACGCAGACGAGGGCATCCGGCATCCGGCCACTCTCGGCAAGCGCCAACGGAAAGCTTGCAGACGGCATGCTCGAATTCACGACGAATTTGAGCGGCAACGGCGTGTCCATGAAGGCCGGCGGCAACTTCGTCATCGCTGGACAGGATGCCCAATCGCTCGCGGTGGATGCAGACATTTCCAACCTACCTGCCGGCCTTGCCAACGCATTCGTGCCGGGGCTGGCTGCCGAAGGCAACATTTCGGGCTCGGTCAAGGCATCAGGCAAGCTGCCTTTGCCGGCTGTGGACTTCGACCTCGATTGGAGGGGCGCTGCCACCAGCCAGACCAGAAGCGCCGGACTTTCGCCCCTGAGTGTCGCTGCAAATGGAAGGCTGAAAGACGACCGGCTGACGATTGATACGAATCTGGCCGGCGACAGCGGCCTCTCCCTGCGGGGCGGCGGCAGTGTTACCATTACCGGCAATCGTGCGCTCGATATGCGCTTTTCCGGTAATCTACCATTCGCCGTGCTCAGCACGCAGCTTGCAGCCCAGGGATTCGTTGCCGACGGCACGGCCAATCTCAATCTGCAGATCAGCGGAACTGCCGCCGCTCCGTCCATCAACGGCACTGTGACGACGAGCGGCGCAAGGTTCGTCGATGTCCGCCGCAACCTTGCGATCAACAATCTGACTGCGGATATCCGGTTCAACGGCAATGAGGCGGTGATCTCGCGGCTCACAGGTCAGCTTGCCAGCGGTGGCAGCGTCTCGGTGTCGGGCAGCGTCGGGATACAGCCGGCCTCCAACTTCCCTGCCAACATCGACGTCAAGCTCGACAGGGCCGTCTATGTCGACGGAACACTCGTGGTGGCAACCGTTGACGGCACGCTCGGTCTTCGTGGTCCGCTGCTCGCCAACCCCACCTTGAATGGCAGGCTGCGGCTTGAAAGAGCCTCGATCACGGTCCCCGAGAGACTGCCGACGTCGTTGCGCGAAATCGACATCCGGCACGTAAACGCCCCGAAAGCGGTTCTCGCGCAGTTGCGTGACGAGACGCAACAGGGCGCGCGCACAAAATCCAACACCATCAATCTCGATCTTCAGCTGGACGCTCCCTCACAGATCTTCGTGCGTGGCCGCGGCATCGATGCTGAACTCGGTGGCAGCGTCACGATCAGGGGAACGGCGGCAGAGCCGATCGTCTCGGGCGGCTTCACCATGCGCCGCGGTCGCTTGACGATCCTGAATCGGCGCCTCGATTTCACCAGCCGAAGCCGCATCACTTTTGCCGGCGATCTGACCCCTGCGCTTGATATGGAAGCGAGCTCGACCTCCGGCTCCACGACGCTGACGGTCGATGTAACCGGACTGGCAACCGATCCCTCGATCACCTTCTCTTCGTCGCCAGCCTTGCCACAGGACGAGGTTCTGGCGCAGTTGATCTTCGGGCAGTCGATGTCGCGACTGTCTCCGGTTCAGATCGCCCAGCTCGCCGATGCTGTCGCCCAATTGGCCGGCGGTCGTTCAGGATCTCTGTTCCAGGGTCTGCGCAACCAGCTTGGCGTCGACGATTTCGACGTCAGTACCGATGCAAAGGGCCGAACCAGCGTCAGCGTCGGCCGCTATCTCAACGACCGGACCTATTTCGAACTGCAGCAGACCACCGGCAAGGGCGGCGCCAAGGCGATCATCAATTTCGACGTCGGTCGGGGTGTGAAGCTGCGTGCCGGGGCGGGCGGCGACGGCGAAGGGGAGGCCGGCGTCGTCTACGAGCACGAGTATTAGAAGCTGGTCTTGCTGGTCTTCAGCAGGATGTTGGTTTCCGTGGTATTGATGCCATTGATCAGCCGGATCCGGCGCAGCGTTTCGTCGAAGGAGACGAGATCGCGGTCCTCGAGTTCGGCAATGAAATCCCATTTCCCGTTGGTGCTGTGCAGCGCACGCACCTGCGGCAGACCGCGAAGCTGATCGGCGACCTTGTCCGCGAGCTTGCCGAGCACTTCGATCATGACGATCGCGCGCACACCCGCCGCGCGGGTTTCATGGCCCGTGCGGACCGTGAAGGCGGTTATGGTGCCCTTGGCAACCAGCCGGTCGATGCGCGCCGCGACCGTCGCACGCGATGCACCGGTCATTGCCGCCAGCGATGAAACCGGTGTGCGCGCATTATGTCGCAAAGCGCTGAGAAGTTCTTGATCGAGATCGTCCATGGCCGTCACTTTGTCAAAAAGCACTTATCAAACTGATCAATCATAGCGCATTATCGGCACTTTTTCATCTATTTGTCGCCGCGCCGATATCTCAATATGCCTTCGGAAAACACGAGTTGGAGAGAACGCATGCAGCCACAAGCAAGATCGGTTACGCTTATTGGAGCCCCGCTGGAAGAAGGTTCCGGACGCCGAGGCGCCGGCATGGGTCCAGCGGCACTTCGCATCGCAGGCGTCGATCAGACGCTGATCGATCTTGGCCATGACGTGGTCGATGCCGGCGACGTGCATGTCGTTCCTGCACGTGATCTGCCGAACCATCCGAAAGCCCACAATCTGCGTGTCGTCGGCGCATTCACCCGCGCACTCGAAGCCGGCGTCTATGAGGCCGCCGCAGCCGGACGCTTTCCGCTGATCCTTGGTGGCGATCACAGCCTCTCGATGGGCACTGTGTCCGGAATGGCGCGCTACGCCGCCCAACAGGGCCGGCCGCTCTTCGTCCTTTGGCTTGACGCCCACTCCGACTTCAACACGCCCGATTCCTCTCCCTCCGGCAACATTCACGGCATGCCAGTCGCCTATTTCTGCGGCCAGGCCGAACTTGCCGAGATCCTGCCGAAGGATCGCCCGTTTGTTGATCCACGCAACGTCTTTCAGGTCGGCATCCGTTCGGTCGATGCGTCTGAACGGGAACTCATCAAGGAGCATGGGGTCAACGTCTTCGACATGCGCTGGCTTGACGAACAAGGCGTCGCTGCGGCGATCCGCCAGATCCTTGGCGTCGTGTCCGATACAAACGGCCTGCTGCATGTAAGCCTCGACGTTGATTTCCTCGATCCGGAGATCGCACCCGGCGTCGGCACGACGGTTCCCGGCGGCGCGACCTTCCGTGAAGCGCATCTCATCATGGAAATGCTCTGCGATAGCGGCCTCGTCTCCTCGCTCGACCTCGTCGAGCTCAACCCGTTCCTCGACGACCGCGGCAAAAGTGCCCGGATTCTGGTGGAGCTGACCGCAAGCCTCTTTGGCCGCCGCATCTTCGACCGTCCGACTCGCGCCGCCTGAGGAGAACAGACATGAGCAATTCCAAGAACCTGATCGATACCGAACAGCGCCTCGGCGCCCACAATTACAAGCCGCTCGATGTCGTCCTCACACGGGGCGAAGGCGTCTACGTCTGGGATACCGACGGCAAGCGGTATCTCGACTGCCTGTCGGCCTATTCGGCTGTGAACCAGGGACATTGCCATCCGAAGATCCTGGCCGCCATGGTCGAGCAGGCCGGCAAGCTGACGCTGACCTCACGCGCTTTCCGCAACGACCAGCTCGCGCATCTCTACGAAGAACTCGCGGCGCTGACCGGCTCGCACAAAATCCTGCCGATGAACTCGGGCGCCGAAGCCGTCGAAACCGCCATCAAGGCAGTGCGCAAGTGGGGCTACGAGGTCAAGGGCGTACCGGATGGCAAGGCCGAAATCATCGTCTGCGCGGACAACTTCCATGGCCGCACGCTAAGCATCATCAGCTTCTCGACGGATCCCGATGCGCGCACCGGCTTCGGTCCCTATACGCCTGGTTTCCGGACAGTTCCGTTCGGCGATGCCGAAGCATTCGCCGCCGCCATCAACGAGAACACCGTCGCTGCCCTGATCGAGCCGATCCAGGGCGAGGCCGGCGTTATCATCCCGCCGACCGGCTACTTCAAGCGCGTGCGCGAACTCTGCACCGAGAACAAGGTGACGCTGATCCTTGACGAGATCCAGACTGGCCTCGGGCGCACCGGCAAGCTGCTGGCCGAAGAGCACGAGGGGATCGAGGCCGACGTGACGCTGATCGGCAAGGCCCTCTCCGGTGGCTTCTATCCGGTCTCGGCCGTGCTTTCCAATTCCGAAGTGCTCGGTGTCCTGAAGCCCGGGCAGCACGGCTCGACCTTCGGCGGCAATCCGCTTGCCTGCGCCGTCGCGCGCGCTGCACTCAAGGTTCTGACCGAAGAAGGCATGATCGAAAACGCCGAAAAGATGGGCGACTACTTCCTGGAAGGGCTGCGTTCCATTCGCTCCAACATCGTCAAGGACGTGCGCGGTCGCGGACTGATGATGGCGGTCGAACTCGTGCCGGAAGCCGGCGGCGCCCGCCAGTATTGCTACACGCTCAAGGATCGCGGCCTGCTTGCCAAGGACACACACGAGAACACCATCCGCCTCGCCCCGCCGCTTGTTATCACCAAGAGCCAGGTCGACTGGGCGGTGGAGCAGATCGAAAAGACGCTCGCCTAGCGCCGGAGCGCCGCGAAAAGACAAGTGGTACGGCGGCTATTTCAAACCTAAGGTGAGCCCGATCGAATGAGTCGAGGTCGCTGCAAGGGAACATATGGCCATAGACCTGTGGAAAGGCGCGCCGGACCGCGGACCGCTTGCGGTAGCCCATCGCGGGGGTGCAGCGCTGGCTGCAGAAAACAGCATCTTTGCCTTCAAGGCTGCCGTGGCAGCTGGAGCTGACGCGATAGAAACTGACATCCGGTTGACGCGGGATGGCGCCCTCGTTTGCGTCCACGATCCGGACCTCCATCGACTCTGCAACGACCCACGGGCCGTATCGGATCTCGATCTTGCGACACTGCGCAGCCTGCTGCCAAGCGTAATGACCCTTGGGGAAGCGTTGGAAGCCTCTGATCCTTTGGGCATCCTGTTGGACATCAAGCTGAGCCACGAGGACCAGATTGCGCAAATCATTGACGACGTTGCGCAACATGATGCAATGCGACGCACGCTCATTGGACTGCGCAGTATTGCATTGATCGACAGCATCCGCCGTCTGTCGAAGGACATCGCAATCCTGGCATTTCTCGAGGATCCTGCCTGTGCTGATGCGGCCCGCGCAGCCGGAGCCGACTGGTTCAGATTGTGGCAAGCGTCGGCGACACCGGCACTATCTGACACGGTTCGTGAGGCAGGGATGCGCGTTGCTGTCATGGTTGGGCAACCTCGTTCGATCGCGCTGCGGGAATATCCGCCCTTTCCGGTGGGCCAGGTCGACCAGCATGGCCTTGAGCGCATCCTCGCCATCAAACCGGACGCAATTCTCCTTGACGATCCACGAATGATGACGCGGCGCCTACCGTTTCCACCTGACCAAAAATCAGCTGCCTCAATTTAGATTTGGGCAACACTCTTCCGTTAAGGTCCGGAGTAACCGTATCGATACTGCTCCTCAGGAGAGCACGCGCGGTTTGAAGGCAAAGTCCATCCGCGCCAATGGTGGCCCGGTTGCTTCTGCCCTGGCTTTTGACGGTTGGGACAATACTAATGGCTACGATCAATTCCACGAACTTCAGCGGCGATACGCTGGAGATCATTGCCTTCAGACTGCACGATCAGGAATTCTGCGTGAAGACGACGACAATCCGCGAAATTCGCGGCTGGGCACCGTCAACGCCGATCCCGCATGCGCCGGCCGACGTCATCGGCGTCATGAACCTGCGCGGCTCGGTAATCCCGATCATCGATCTTGCCTTCAAGCTCGGCATGAAGAGCACGGTCGCCAATGAGCGCAGCGCCATTGTCGTGGCCGAAGTCCACAACATGGTCATCGGCATGCTGGTCGATCGCGTCTCGGACATCCTCACTATCTCCTCCAGCCAGGTTCAGCCCGTTCCTGAAGTCACGGCCTCCTTCGATCGGGCTTTCTGCGAGGGCATCATCGCCTCGGAGAACGGCATGATCTGCTTCCTCAACCTCGCCAAGATGTTCAAGGAAAGCGAGACAGACGATCTCGCCGCCTGATTTAGCCCCTTATCCAAATGAAAGAAGTCGCCTTCGAGGCGGCTTTTTTGTCGACAATGCAATACGGGAAAGCGGTGATGGTGGACTGGCCAGAGGCGGCTACAGCCCGCCTTCGCCAGCGAGGTCAGTTAAGTGCGCTCGCGGCCGGTTCAGGCCGTTTGATCAACGGTGCAGCCTGGATAACGAGTGGGCTGAGGCCATGGGCATCACCCTCCAGGATCTCGAACAGTTGCCGCCGCATGCGCGGCTCCCAGAATTTGTTGATGTGCGTCGCCACGCCCTGCGCAGCTTCGCTCTCCGGCTGACTCTTGAAGAAGGTCGCGATCTGATTGGCCATGTAGACTAGTTTCGACTGGGTATCATGCGACATCGGAGATGCTTCCTGGCTGGATGCGGTGCGGATGCGTGAAAATCTCGAAGTCCTCGCCACGCACGAGCGCAACGAGGGTCATGCCGGCTTCATCGGCCGTTCGAATAGCAAGTGCGGTCGGCGCGGAAATGGCCGCGAGTACGGAGCTGCCGAGGATTGCAGCCTTCTGCACCATCTCGACGGACAGGCGACTGGTAACTGCAACCATGCCTTCCGTTCCGGATTGCCGTTGACGAACGATCGCGCCGCAAAGCTTGTCGAGCGCGTTATGCCGGCCGACATCTTCGCGCACCGCCAGCAGCCCCCTGCCAGGCAGGTAGAAGCCGGCGCCGTGTACGGCGCGCGTCTCGCGATGTAGGGGCTGCGCCCCGTTCAGCAACGAAACGGCCTGGACGATATCGCGGTGAGTCACCTGAAGCGACACAGCGCCAACATCAGGAACCTTGCGGACGGCCTGCTCGATCGATTCGATCCCGCAGAGCCCGCAGCCGACGGGTCCGGCCATGCTGCGTCTCCGGGCTGTCAACGCAGCAGCAGCCTCGTCGACCAGAGAGATCTGGATGTCGATGCCCTTCTCGCTTTCAACGATCTCGATCCCCGCGACCTGCCCGATATCGGAAATGATCCCTTCGGTGAGGCTGAAGCCGATGGCAAAATCCTCGAGATCGCCGGGCGTTCCCATCATCACGGCATGCGTGCCGCCGCCATAGGAGAAAGCGATCGGGACCTCCTCGGGAACGAGCCGCTCGCCCGGCATGACCAGACCGCCGCTGCGGGCGGTGCGTCTGACAGCAATGCGGGTCGGGCGGTCAATCATCACTCCGCGGGCTCCAGCTTGCTCACGATCCGGCGGCTCTGGCGGGCCTGCTCGTCGTAGTCGCGCTGCCAGTCGGTCGGACCGTTGGAAGGCGAAACCTGCACGGCCGTCACCTTGTATTCCGGGCAGTTCGTCGCCCAGTCGGAGAAGTCGGTCGTGATGACGTTCGCCTGCGTATCCGGATGATGGAAGGTCGTGTAGACGACACCGGGCGCAACCCGGTCGGTGATCAGCGCGCGCAGCGTCGTATCACCCGAGCGGCTCATCAGCTTTATCCAGTCGCCATCACGGATCCCGCGTTGTTCGGCGTCGTGCGCATGGATCTCAAGGCGGTCCTCGGGATGCCAGACAACGTTTTCCGTGCGACGCGTTTGCGCCCCGACATTGTACTGGCTGAGGATGCGCCCGGTCGTCAGCAGCAGCGGGAAGCGCGGTCCCGTCCGCTCATCGGTCGCGACATATTCGGTGCGGATGAACTTGCCCTTGCCGCGGACGAACCCGTCGACATGCATGATCGGCGAGCCCAGTGGATGTGCCTCATTGCAGGGCCACTGCACCGAGCCCACATTGTCCAGGTAGTCGTAGGAGACAAGCGCGAAGCTCGGCGTCGTCGCGGCGATCTCATCCATGATCTCGGAAGGGTGCGTGTAGTTCCAGGCAAGGCCCATGGCCTGCGCCATCTTCTGCGTGACCTCCCAGTCGGCATAGCCGTTGCGGGGACTCATGACCTTGCGAACGCGGTTGATGCGGCGCTCGGCGTTGGTGAAGGTCCCATCCTTCTCAAGGAAACTGGAGCCCGGCAGGAAGACATGCGCGTAGTTCGCCGTCTCGTTCAGGAAGAGGTCGTGAACGACGACGCATTCCATGGCGGCAAGGCCGGCCGCGACGTGCTTCGTATCAGGATCGGACTGCAGGATATCCTCACCCTGGACGTAGAGGCCCTTGAACGTTCCGTCGACCGCCGCATCCAGCATATTCGGAATGCGCAGGCCCGGCTCGTTGCTGATCTTGACGCCCCAGAGCTTCTCGAAGATGTCGCGCGTCGCGTCATCGGAGATATGGCGATAGCCGGGCAGCTCGTGCGGGAAGGAGCCCATGTCGCAGGAGCCCTGAACGTTGTTTTGGCCGCGCAGCGGGTTCACGCCGACGCCCGGGCGGCCGATATTGCCGGTCACCATGGCGAGGTTGGCGATCGCCATGACAGTGGTCGAGCCCTGGCTGTGCTCGGTGACGCCGAGGCCGTAGTAGATCGCACCATTGCCGCCCGTGGCATAGAGACGCGCGGCACCGCGCACCAGATCGGCCGGAACGCCGGTGAACTTCTCCGACGCTTCAGGGCTGTGATACGGCTCGGCAACGAAGCTTGCCCAGTCCTCGAACTCCGACCAGTCGCAACGTTCGCGGATGAAGGCCTCGTTGAACAGTCCTTCCGTCACAATGACATGCGCGAGCGACGTCAGGATCGCGACGTTCGTGCCGGGTTTCAGTGGGAGGTGATAGGACGCTTCAACATGCGGCGAGCGCACGATGTCGGTGCGGCGCGGATCGATGACGATCAGCTTGGCGCCCTGCCGCAACCGTTTCTTCAGGCGCGAGGCGAAGACCGGGTGGCCATCGGTCGGATTGGCGCCGATGATGACGACGACATCGCTCTTCTCGACGCTGTCGAAGTTCTGTGTGCCGGCCGAAGTGCCGAAGGCCTGGCCGAGGCCATAGCCGGTCGGCGAATGACAAACGCGAGCGCAGGTGTCGACGTTGTTGTTGCGGAAACCGGCGCGCACCAGCTTCTGCACCAGATAGGTTTCTTCGTTGGTGCAGCGCGACGATGTGATGCCGCCGACGGAGTCGCGCCCATATTGATACTGGATGCGGCGGAATTCCGACGCCACATGCGCGAACGCCTCGTCCCAGGTCACTTCGCGCCAGGGATCGGTGATCTTCTCGCGGATCATCGGATTGAGAATGCGGTCCTTATGGCTGGAATAACCATAAGCAAAGCGGCCTTTGACGCAGGAGTGCCCACGGTTCGCCTGCCCATCCTTCCAGGGCACCATGCGCACCAGTTCTTCGCCCCGCATCTCCGCCTTGAAGGAGCAGCCGACGCCGCAATAGGCGCAGGTCGTAACCACCGAATGCTCTGGCTGACCGATCTCGATCACCGACTTTTCGATCAGCGTCGCCGTAGGGCAGGCCTGGACACAGGCGCCGCAGGAAACACATTCCGACGAGACGAAATCTTCATGCATGCCGGCCGAAACACGCGAATCGAAACCACGCCCCTCGATGGTCAGCGCAAACGTGCCCTGCACTTCCTCGCAGGCGCGCACGCAGCGCGAGCAGACGATGCACTTTGCCGGATCGAAGGTGAAATAAGGGTTGGATTCGTCCTTCGGCGCCCATTTGAGATTGAGATCGCCGTTGTTGCGCGCCTTGACGTGATTGTCGCCATCATAGCCATAGCGCACGTCGCGCAGACCGACGGCGCCCGCCATATCCTGCAGCTCGCAATCACCGTTGGCAGCGCAGGTCAGACAGTCGAGCGGGTGGTCGGAGATATAGAGTTCCATCACCCCGCGACGGACATCTTTCAGCCGGTTCGTCTGCGTCGAGACCACCATGCCAGGTGCAACCGGCGTTGTGCACGAGGCCGGCAGACCGGCCCTGCCCTCGATTTCGACGAGACACAGCCGGCAGGAGCCGAAGGCATCCATCATATCGGTGGCGCAGAGCTTCGGGATCTCGATGCCCGCATCCATCGATGCGCGCATGACGGATGTTCCCTCCGGCACCGTCACCTGGTTGCCGTCGATGGTGAGCGTTACCATGGTTTCAGAGGTCGAGGCTGGCGTGCCGTAATCGGTTTCGTGGACGAGAGGCATAGGTCTTACTCCGCCGCTTCGATAAGAGGTATGGGAACGAAATCTTCCGGGAAATGCGTCATGGCGCTCATCACAGGATAGGGTGTGAAGCCCCCGAGGGCGCAGAGCGACCCGAATTTCATTGTGTTGCAGAGATCGGCAAGCAACTCGCGGTTTTTCTCCGGCTCGATGCCGCGCGCGATCTTGTCAGCCGTCTCGACGCCACGCGTCGAGCCGATGCGACAGGGCGTGCACTTGCCACAGCTTTCGACGGCACAAAACTCCATCGCAAACCGGGCCTGCTTTAGCATGTCAGCCGTATCGTCGAAAACGACGATGCCGGCGTGACCGATCAACCCGTCCTTGGCCGCGAAAGCCTCGTAGTCGAATGGCGTGTCAAACAGAGCGCGCGGGAAGTACGCACCGAGCGGTCCGCCGACTTGAACCGCCTTCACCGGTCGCCCGGATGCGGTTCCACCGGCAATGTCATCAACCAGGTCGCCAAGCGAAATGCCGAATGCCGTCTCGAACAGACCGCCATGCTTCACATTGCCGGCGATCTGAATCGGAATGGTGCCGCGCGACCGGCCAAGGCCGAAGTCGCGATAATAGGCCGCTCCCTTGTCCATGATCACCGGCACGGAGGCGAGCGAAATGACATTGTTGATAACGGTCGGACAGTCGAAGAGACCCTTGTGGGCCGGTAGCGGTGGCTTGGCGCGCACGATGCCGCGCTTGCCTTCGAGGCTGTTCAAAAGCGCCGTCTCCTCACCGCAGACATAGGCGCCCGCACCGGTACGAACCTCCATATCGAAGGTCTTGCCCGAGCCGAGAACCGACGTGCCGAGTATTCCGGCGATGCGGGCAATATCGATCGCCCGGCTCATCGCCGCGATCGCATGCGGATATTCCGAGCGTGTGTAGACGAAGCCCTTGGTCGCGCCGGTCGCAAGGCCAGCGATCGCCATACCTTCGATCAGCACGAAGGGATCGCCCTCCATGATCATCCGGTCGGCGAAGGTGCCGCTGTCGCCTTCGTCGGCATTGCAGACGATGTATTTGCGCTCGCCCGGCGCATCAAGCACCGTCTTCCACTTGATCCCTGTCGGGAAACCCGCGCCACCACGGCCACGCAGGCCGGAATCGGTGACCTCCTTGACGACATCGGCAGGCCGCATCGAAACAGCACGACGCAAGCCGG
Organism: Rhizobium sp. R711; assembly: GCF_002211365.1. GTDB lineage: Bacteria > Pseudomonadota > Alphaproteobacteria > Rhizobiales > Rhizobiaceae > Rhizobium. The sequence goes on from NZ_LOKZ01000012.1 coordinate 22,298, forward strand.
CGAGCCCACCATGGGCTTCATAATCATCGAGCGATAGCGGATCGGTGATGCCGCAGCGGGCAAAGGTCAAGCGCGTCTGACGCTTGAGGAACGGCAGTTCCTCGACCTCACCAAGACAGAGGGGATGATCCCCGCCGGTGACCAATCCGGCATCGAACAGCGAAACAACGTCCTTTGCCTTTACCGGCCCGTAGCCGATGCGCTTGCCCGAGACTTCAACCTCGACCAGCGGCTCCAGCCAATGCATGCCGCGCGAGCCGTTGCGCACGATCTTGGCGTCAAGCCCGCGCGCCGCAATCTGCTCCGAGATTGCCTTCGTCACCCGTTCGGCACCCAATGCCAAGGCCGCGGCATCACAGGGAACATAGATCCTGATGGTCATCGGCGGGCCTCCAAAATCAGCGCCTCGAGATCGGCAGTATCCACCCGGCCATGAACCTCGCCGTCCATCATCGCGGACGGCGAGCACGAACAGAGCCCAAGACAGAAGACGGGTTCGAGGGTGATCGCTCCGTCAGGCGTCGTGCCGTGCCAGTCGATGCCGAGCAGCGCCTTCACGCGCTCGGCCAGCGCATCGCCGCCCATCGATTGGCAGGCTTCGGCGCGGCAGAGTTTCAACACATGCCGGCCAGCAGGGTGATCGCGATAGTCATGGTAGAAGGTGACGACGCCATGCACCTCAGCCCGCGAAAGATTGAGTTCCTCCGCAATGATAGGGAGGGCCTCCTGCGGCACGTAGCCGAATTCACCCTGGATCTCGTGGAGGATCGGCAGCAGCGGGCCTTCGAGATGCTTGAGTTGATCGATGATCGCTGTGGTGCGCGTTGCGATATCGCCCTTGGCGACATGAATATTCATCAGCAGCCCTCCCACGGCCTGCAAGTTACACGTCGCGGGCCTGGGCAGGCGGGCTTTCCTCAGAACCCTATGGCCGACAGAACCGCTCGCGTCCGTTCATTATAGAACCTTCTCAGGGATGGACGAAGCGATCAATAATGATGTTCCGTCAAACGATAGAAAATTCCTATCAAGATTCCAGCTCTTCGGCGAGAATCCGAGCCTCATGCAGCAAGGCGGAAACCAAGGGCGTGAACGGCTCACGATGCGTCGCAACCAGACCGACAAGATGGTGCGCACGCGGCTCGACAATCGGAATCATGCGTATTTCGGCGGGAAAGCCAAATGATTTCGCGACATTGCGCGGCATGATGCTGGCCCAGCGTCCGGTACGGACATGCGAGAACAACACGATCATCGAATTGGACTCGAGTGTCGGATGCGCAGTAACGCCAGCTTCGGCCAGGTGATGATTGATGATACGGCGATTCTGCATGTCCGCCGTCAATAGACAAAGCCGAAGACCGCCCACTTCCTTCCAGGTGACGCTGTCACGATCGGATAGAGGGCTGCCGGCGGCGGTTATCAAATTGTAGTGCTCGGCATAGAGCGGCACGCTCGTCACGCGCCCAAGCGGCTCGTTTTCGAGATAAGTAATGCCGGCGTCGATCTCGAGATTCTCCAGCATGCTGAGCACCTGCAGAGAATTGCGGGACACGATGGAAAAGGTCACATCCGGATGCCGCTCCTGAAACGGCGTTGTGATGCGCGGCAACATAGCGAGCGCTGTCGGGATGACGGCGATCTTGATATGTCCCGACAGCCCCTTGCGGGCGGCCCGCATTTCTTCGCGCATCGTGCGGGCATCGCCGACGATGCGCCGCGCCCATTCGAGCACGCGCTGACCCTCGGGTGTCAGCCCCTGGAAACGCGAGCCACGCTGCACGAGGATCACGCCAAGCTGATCCTCAAGCTGGCGGATGGCAGCGGACAACGTCGGCTGTGAAATGCCGCACTCTTCTGCGGCACGGCCGAAGTGCTTCTCATTGGCGAGCGCGATAAAGAATTCCAGCTTATCGATCATTCGGTCTCTCTGCCGAGCTGCGGCACGTTGCCGCCTTCAGGTCAGAGAGAGCAGTCGGCAAGGCCGATTGTCAATTGTCCTGTGTTTCGGGAAACATCCCGAACAGAAAATGCAGCAGCGTGGTCGTGTCTGGATGGGCGACGCTGTAATAAATCATGCGACCGTCACGACGGCTGGCGACGAGCCCGTCCAGTCTGAGGCGCGCCAACTGCTGCGACACCATTGCCTGCTGAATGCCGAGGCTTTCCTCAAGCTGGCCCACCGTCTTTTCTCCCTCGGTCAGGAGGCAAAGAATAACTAGCCGTGTGTGGTGGGAGAGTGCCTTGAGAAAGTCGCCCGCTTCTCGCGCTCTTGCAGAAAGCTTCTGCAGATCCCGACCAGGCATACCCGGTCTTGGTGTAGGCAAGTGCATTCTTCATCTCTGGTTGCAAAAACAATATGTAGGAAGCTAAATCATAACATATTCGCAGCAGCCAGCTGTTTGGATCTGCCAAAATACCAAAAAAAGTCCCGCAACTCAGCAGATGAGCTGACCGCCGTTGATCTCGAGCACTTGCCCGGTGATGTACCCGGAAAGAGACGGCGCCGAAAGGAAGAGGTATGCCGGCGCGCAATCCTCGGAGGTGCCCAATCGCTGCAGGGGAATGGCCTTGCGGGTCTGCTCCAGCTTCTCCGGCGACGAATATCGCTGGTGGAAGTCGGTTTCGATCGTTCCCGGCGAGACGCAGTTGACGCGAATGCCATCGGGCGCGAGCTCCCTTGCGAGCGCCTTCGAATAGGTTGCGACAAATGCCTTCGACGCCGAATAGATTGCCGAGCCGGGACTGCCGCCCGTCAGCGCGGAAATGGAGACCGTGTTGACGATTGCCGCCTCCTGCGATGCTCTCAATGCTGGGATAAGCGCGCGTGTTATCTCAACGACCGAGGTCTGATTCAGCCGCACAATCGTCTGGTACTGCTCGTCGCTCAGATCCCCTGCCGGAAAGCGGCCGACCATGGTTCCGGCATTATTGATAAGCACATGGACACGGTCGAAGGTTGCAAGGGCCTTCTCGGCAAATCCGCTGGTGCCGCCCGGCGTGGAAAAATCGGCTGTTACGAGAAAGGCCCGGCGGTCTTCTTCCGCCGTTAGTAGGAAATCAGGCAGATCACGCTCAGCGCCGCGGCCGAGGTGCACCAGCACCCTCGCCCCGCAATCGAGAAATTGCCGCGCCACTTCCAGGCCGATACCCCTCCCCCCACCAGTCACAACCACGTTGCGGCTTTCGAACAGTTTGGGGTGAAACATCGAGTCCTCCACGGCGTGATCGAGCCGTTTGCGGCTCTGCTTGTTATGATGCAGCGGGAAACGTTGCCTAGTCGTCGGCTTCCAGCAGACGCGGACCCGGCCCATCTTTTGCCAGCCGGTCATAGGGATTGCGCAGCGGGCAGCTTTCAACCGAGAGGCAACCACAGCCAATGCAATCCGTCAACCGGTCCCGCAGGGCAATGAGGCGACCGATACGTGTGTCGAGATCCTCCTTCCAGAGGGCAGACAAGCGCTGCCAGTCCGTAGCGGTCGGCGTGCGGCCCTGCGGCAGAGTATCGAAAGCAGCCTGAATCTCCGCCAAGGGAACGCCCACACGCTGCGCCACCTTGATGATGCCGAGACGGCGGAGCACATCGCGACCGAAGCGGCGTTGGTTTCCACGCGAGCGAATACTGGAGATGAGGCCCTTGGCTTCGTAGAAGTGCAAGGCAGAGACGGCAAGACCGCTCCGTTCGGCGACTTCGCCAACCGTCAGCAGCTTCCTGAACGGATTGTTGGAGTTTTCTTCCATAGCTCGACCTCAAGTATACTTGAGGTGTTATAAACGAGCGCTTCGCTTGCGGGAAGCTGCGAACCGTCCACGACGCCGGCAACCACTAGAAAACAAAAAAGCGGCCCGAAGGGGCCCGAAGGCCGCTTCGATGCTGGAGTTCGTGCGGATCAATCCTGATCGATCACACCCTGCAGGTGCGTCAGTTCCATGATGTAGTGTTCCAGACGCGACTTGTGCTCGTGATGCACAGCATCCTCGATTTCTCTCTTCGCCGCTTCGATGCGAAGCGTCAATTCATCCTTCGAGAGATCCTGAACAATGACCGCGGATTCAGCCAACAGCGTGCAGCCGGTCGGCAGAATATCGGCGAAACCGCCGAAAACCACGTAGTCCTGCTTCGAGCCGTTGGCGGAACGAACGCTGACGATGCCCGGCTTGATGGTCGTCATCGTCGGGGCATGGTTTGCCATAACGGTCATCTCGCCGTCGGTTGCCGGAATGACAACTTCGGTCACCATCTCCGAAAGGAGCAGGCGCTCGGGAGACACGAGTTCAAAATTGAAATTGTCAGCCATCAGTGACTTACCTTCTCGGCGGCTTCTGTATCTTGCAATTTGGTCCCGCAGAACGGGCAGTGCGCTATCGCTTGATCGAGATATCCAAGACCTTCCTCGGTCTGGATCAGTCCCACCACCATCATCACCTTGCCATCGTCCGATCTGTAGATCGTCGGAGCGGCCGGTGCGGGAAGCTCTGCTGCGACTTCCCGAAGGCTGTCGCAGCAGAAGATCTCGTTAAGAGCGTCGCTCATCAGGCAGCTGCGGACAGCTTCTTGGCCTTCTCGATAGCTTCGTCGATCGAGCCGACCATGTAGAAGGCAGCTTCCGGCAGGTGGTCATATTCGCCGTTGACCAGACCCTTGAAGCCCTTGATCGTATCTTCGAGAGCGACGAGCTTGCCCGGCGAACCGGTGAAGACTTCAGCAACGAAGAACGGCTGCGACAGGAAGCGCTCGATCTTACGTGCGCGGGCAACGGCCAGCTTGTCCTCTTCGGACAGTTCGTCCATGCCCAGGATCGCGATGATGTCCTGCAGAGCCTTGTAACGCTGCAGCGTCGACTGAACCTTACGAGCCACTTCGTAGTGCTCTTCGCCGACAACGATCGGGTCGAGCATGCGCGACGTGGAGTCGAGCGGGTCAACGGCCGGGTAGATACCCTTTTCAGCGATCGAGCGCGACAGAACGGTCGTTGCGTCCAGGTGGGCGAACGAGGTTGCCGGAGCCGGGTCGGTCAAGTCGTCGGCCGGAACGTAAATGGCCTGAACCGAGGTGATCGAGCCGGTCGTCGTCGTCGTGATGCGTTCCTGCATCTGGCCCATGTCCGTGGCAAGCGTCGGCTGATAACCAACGGCCGAAGGAATGCGACCGAGCAGAGCCGAGACTTCGGAACCTGCCTGCGTGAAGCGGAAAATGTTGTCGACGAAGAACAGAACGTCCTGGCCCTGGTCACGGAAGTTTTCAGCAACCGTCAGACCGGTCAGAGCAACACGTGCACGTGCGCCCGGCGGTTCGTTCATCTGGCCGTAAACCAGAGCAGCCTTGGAGCCTTCGCCGCCGCCATGCTTGTTAACGCCGGATTCGATCATTTCGTGGTAGAGGTCGTTGCCTTCGCGGGTACGCTCACCCACGCCGGCGAAGACCGAGTAACCACCGTGCGCCTTGGCGACGTTGTTGATCAGTTCCATGATCAGAACGGTCTTGCCGACGCCTGCGCCGCCGAACAGGCCGATCTTGCCGCCCTTTGCGTAAGGAGCGAGAAGGTCGACGACCTTGATGCCGGTAACGAGGATCTGTGCTTCCGTGGACTGATCGACATAGGCCGGCGCGTCCTGGTGGATGGCGCGCTTGGAGGCGGTAACCAGCGGACCAGCTTCGTCGACCGGCTCGCCGATGACGTTCATGATACGGCCGAGCGTTTCCGGACCAACCGGAACGGCAATCGGAGCGCCGGTGTCGGAAACCGCCTGACCGCGAACCAGACCTTCGGTCGAGTCCATGGCGATCGTGCGAACTTCGTTCTCGCCGAGGTGCTGCGCAACTTCGAGCACCAGTCGGTTGCCGCCGTTGCTCGTCTCAAGCGCATTCAAAATCGCCGGCAGTTCGCCTTCGAAAGCAACGTCCACGACGGCGCCGATAACCTGCGTGACCTTGCCGGCAGAGCCTGCCGCAGTCTTGGGGGTAGCTGCCTTAGCCATTATCTTACCCTCTTTTCCCTAACCTCAGAGCGCTTCCGCGCCCGAAATGATTTCAATGAGTTCCTTGGTGATTTGAGCCTGACGCTGACGGTTATAGTTGAGCGTCAGCTTGTTGATCATTTCACCAGCGTTGCGCGTTGCATTGTCCATCGCGCTCATCTTGGCGCCCATCTCACCGGCAACGTTCTCAAGGAGCGCGCGGAAGATCTGAACGGAGATGTTGCGCGGGATCAGATCCTCGAGGATCGATGCCGGATCCGGCTCGTATTCGTAGACTGCGCCGGCGTGTGCCGCGTCCTCGACAACAGCCGTTGGGGCCGATGCCGGGATGAGCTGCTGAGCCGTCGGAACCTGCGAAATGACCGACTTGAATTCTGAATAGAACAACGTGCAGACGTCGAACTCGTCGGCTTCGAACATGTCGATGATGCGCTTGCCGATCTGGTCAGCATTCTCGAACCCGACCTTCTTCACATCACGCAATTCCTTGCGCTCGACGATGAGCGAAGCGAATTCGCGGCGCAGAACGTCGTAGCCCTTCTTGCCGACCGTAAAGATCTTGACGGTCTTGCCTTCAGCGAGAAGCCTGCGAGCGTGATCGCGCGCAAAACGCGAAATCTGCGAGTTAAAGCCGCCGCACAGACCGCGTTCGGCGGTGCAGACGACCAGCAAGTGAACCTGGTCCTTGCCGTTGCCGGTCATCAGCGCCGGCGCACCGTCAGCCTCCGTCATCGCACCGGCGATGTTTGCCAGAACGGCACCCATGCGCTGCGAGTACGGACGGGCGGCCTCGGCCGCCTCCTGGGCACGCCGAAGCTTCGCCGCGGCGACCATTTTCATCGCCTTGGTGATCTTCTGCGTCGCCTTGACGGAGGCGATCCGGTTTTTCAGATCCTTAAGTGAAGGCATCCGTTATCCGTCCTTTAGGTCCGATTAGGCGAAGGACTTCGCGAAGCCATCGATGGCAGCCGTGAGCTTGCCCTTCGTATCATCGCTGATTGCCTTGTCCGTGCGGATCGTGTCGAGGATGGCCGAGCCTTCCGAGCGAAGGTACGACAAAAGGCCCTGTTCGAACTTGCCGACCTGTGCGACCGGAATCTTGTCCAGGTAGCCGTTGACGCCAGCGAAGATCACCGCAACCTGTTCTTCCGTCTTCAGCGGCGAGAATTGCGGCTGCTTCAGGAGTTCGGTCAGGCGTGCACCGCGGTTCAAGAGGCGCTGCGTCGAGGCATCGAGGTCCGAGCCGAACTGAGCGAAGGCGGCCATTTCGCGATACTGGGCGAGCTCACCCTTGATCGAGCCGGCAACCTGCTTCATCGCCTTGACCTGCGCGGCGGAGCCGACGCGCGAAACCGACAGACCGACGTTTACGGCCGGACGGATACCCTGATAGAACAGGTCGGTTTCGAGGAAGATCTGGCCGTCGGTGATCGAGATCACGTTAGTCGGAATGAAGGCCGAAACGTCGTTGCCCTGGGTTTCGATGACCGGCAGCGCCGTCAGAGAGCCAGCGCCCTTTTCATCGGAGAGCTTTGCAGCGCGCTCGAGGAGACGCGAATGCAGATAGAAAACGTCGCCCGGATAAGCTTCGCGGCCCGGCGGGCGGCGCAGCAGCAGCGACATCTGACGGTAGGCAACCGCCTGCTTGGACAGGTCGTCGTAACCGATCAGCGCGTGCTGACCGTTGTCACGGAAGTATTCGCCCATCGTGCAGCCGGCGAACGGTGCCAGGTACTGCATCGGAGCAGGATCGGAAGCCGTTGCGGCAACAACGATCGAGTACTTCATTGCGCCGCGTTCTTCGAGAACCTTGACGAACTGAGCAACGGTCGAACGCTTCTGGCCGATAGCGACATAGACGCAGTACAGCTTGTCGCCGTCCGGGCCGTTGTCGTGGATAGCCTTCTGGTTCAGGATCGTGTCGAGAATGATCGCGGTCTTGCCGGTCTGGCGGTCACCGATGACGAGCTCGCGCTGGCCACGACCGACCGGGATGAGCGCGTCGATAGCCTTGAGGCCGGTCGACATCGGCTCATGAACCGACTTGCGCGGAATGATGCCCGGAGCCTTCACGTCGACGCGCGCGCGGCGGGTCGAGTTGATCGGGCCCTTGCCGTCGATCGGATTTCCGAGAGCGTCAACAACGCGGCCAAGCAGCTCCGGACCGACCGGAACGTCAACGATGGCGCCGGTCCGCTTGACGGTGTCGCCCTCCTTGATGTCGCGGTCCGAACCGAAAATAACAACACCGACGTTGTCCGATTCCAGGTTCAACGCCATACCGCGGATGCCACCGGGGAACTCGACCATTTCACCTGCCTGAACATTGTCCAGACCGTAAACGCGAGCGATACCGTCACCGACGGAGAGAACCTGACCGACTTCCGAGACTTCTGCCTCTTTGCCGAAGTTTTTGATCTGGTCTTTGAGAATTGCGGAAATTTCCGCCGCGCGGATATCCATCAGCCGACCTCTTTCAATGCAAGCTTAAGGGTAGAGAGTTTCGTACGAAGAGACGTATCAATCTGACGGGACCCGACCTTCACGATCAGACCACCAAGAATTGACGGATCAACCGTGACGGCAATCGCCACGTCTTTGCCGGTGACGCCCTTGAGCGCCGCCTTCAATTCGGTTTCCTGCGCCGCAGTCAGCGCATGGGCCGAGGTGACCTCGGCGGTAATTTCGCCACGCTGGTTTGCGGCAATGATGCGGAAGGCCTTGATCATGCCCGGGAGGGCAAAGAGGCGACGGTTGCGCGCCACGACCTTCAGGAAATTTGCGAAGAAGCCGCTGATTCCAGCCTTCTCGCTAATGGCGACAATCGCCTTGAGCTGGTCGTCGGCCGAAAAAACAGGGCTCGAAACGAAACGCTTCAGGTCGTCGCTCTCGTCGAGCATCGCCTGGAACCGATCGAGGTCCTTGGTGACGCTTTCAACGGCGCCCTGCTCGAGCGCAAGCTCGAACAGCGACGAGGCATAGCGCTCTGCAACACCAGAAGTAAGCTGGGATGTGTCTGCCACTGGCCCAAATTTCCCTGATTTCAACTCAAGAATCCGGTCCCCGGCGGGCGCCTGACCTAGGATCTTGAATTCGTTATGATTTCCCCCAGAAATCGCAAGAGAAGCCTCTTGCTTCTTCCGAAATTCGGGGTCCGTCTAACATAGGATGTTCGGACTCGCAACACGCGTAACGCCCGAATACGGCTTTCGCATCGATTTCTAACGCAAAAATGCTCAAAGCCCAGAAACAAAGAGCCTGAACCGAGTGATATCAGCTCAACTCAAGCGGAAAAGAAACCGAAAACATAGGCGAGCGGAAGCGCCGCCAGAACGATCTGCGCAACCAGAAGTAAGTAGTTGAGAATAGTGCTCCCCTTATCTGACAGGAGCGAGATGATGCGCGCAAATGCAGCCATGGCGAACGAGGCGCCGAGCGCCATGTAGATCCAGTTCTGTGCCAACATGATGGCCGAGAGACCGAAGCCGAGATAGAAGCCACCGACGGAGCGCTGCTCGGCATAGCCGTCGCGCCGGCCCTCACGCGGCATCGAGCCAAACAACCGCATCGCATAGCCCGGCGCGAACATGATGACAAAGCCCGCCAGTGCCGTGAAAGCGGCTGCCGCGAAGGCGAGCTGTTCACCCAGTTCCGTTGGAAAATAAAAGTCCATTCGACCGCCCCGAATCCCCTGCTTCGCCGTCCTTATGGCATGATTGTGGTGCGACGCAAAAGCCCACCAGGAAACGATCTACAGGAAGCTTTGCGGGTCCACGTCGAGCTGCACATGTACCGAGCCGCGCTCCTTGGGCGCCTGCGCAAGCATCGCCCTGAGGAACGCCTGCATGTCGGAGTTTCGCCGTCCATGCACGAGGAGGCGGAAGCGATAGCGACCTCGCACCAGCGCAAGCGGCGCTTCCGCAGGACCCAGCACGGAGATGCCGGAAACGTTGGGCGCGGCGTTCCTGATTCCACGAGCATGGTTTTCCGCGTCGTGGCGCGTGTCCGCCGAGACGATGACCGACGCCAGCCGTCCGAACGGCGGCAGGATGGCACGCTCCCGCTCGGCGATCTCGCGCTCGTAGAAGGCGCTCGCATCACCCGACACGATCGCCTGCATGACGGGATGTTGCGGTTGGTATGTCTGAAGGAGGCCGTGGCTCTTCAAGCCGGTACGGCCAGCGCGGCCCGTCACCTGCGACAGGAGCTGGAACGTGCGTTCGGCAGCGCGCGGGTCACCGTTGGCTAAGCCGAGATCAGCATCGACGATGCCGACCAGCGTCATCAGCGGGAAGTTATGCCCCTTGGCGACGAGCTGTGTGCCGATAACGATATCGGCTTCGCCCTTGGCGATGGCCTCGAGCTCGAGGCGCAACCGCTTGACGCCGCCCATCATGTCGGACGAGAGCACGATCGTCCGTGCCTCGGGAAAGTGACGCTCCACCTCTTCAGCGATACGCTCGACGCCGGGGCCACAGGCAACAAGGTGATCGAGGGTTCCGCATTCGGGGCAGGCTTCCGGCGTGCGCTCGGCATGGCCGCACTGATGGCACTGCAACTGTTTCTTGAAGCGATGCTCGACGAGCCAGCTGGAGCACTGTGGGCACTGAAAGCGGTGACCGCAAACCCGGCAAAGTGTCAGCGGCGCATAGCCGCGCCGATTGAGGAAGAGAAGCGCCTGCTGCTGCTTCTCGACCGTCTTGCCGATCGCACGGATGAGAACGGGCGAGAGGAAACCGCCGCGCTCGGGCGCGTGGCGGCGCATGTCGATGAGATGCAGATCCGGCAACGCCGCGTCACCGAAGCGGGTCGGCATATGAACGATGTTGTAGCGGCCGCTCTGGCCGTTGACCTGGCTCTCGACCGAGGGCGTGGCGGAAACCAGAACCACGGGGAAATCGCCAATGCGGGCGCGCACAACTGCCATGTCGCGCGCATTGTAATAGACACGGTCTTCCTGCTTGTAAGCCGGATCATGCTCTTCATCGACGATGATCAGACCAAGATCCTCGAACGGCAGGAACAGCGCCGAGCGCGCGCCGGCCACGACACGAACCTCGCCCGTGACGGCCTGGCGCCAGACTTTCTCGCGGGTGCGTGGCGCCAGATCGGAATGCCATTCGGCGGGCTTGGCGCCGAAGCGATCCTGAAAACGCTCCAGAAAGCTCGCTGTCAGCGCGATCTCCGGCAACAGGATCAGCACCTGCTTGCCACGCTTCAGTGTTTCCGCAATGGCCTCGAAATATACCTCCGTCTTGCCCGAGCCGGTCACGCCGTCGATCAGCGAAACGGCGAATTCACCCTTTCGAACTTCGGCAAGAATCTCGTCCGCTGCCTCCCTTTGCGGGCCTTCAAGGCGCGAGGTCACGAAATCGGGATCGGGCTTTGCCACCACTGGCGGCGGCGGCAGGAACACCGTCTCGAAAACCCCCTGGCCGACCAGGCCGTCGACGACGCTGGTCGACACACCGGCGGCATGGGCAAGCCCGCTTCGCGTCCAGGATAGGCCATCGCCGGCAATATCGAGCACACGGGCGCGCGCTGGCGTCATCCGCTCCGGTGCGCCGCCGACGAATCGCAGTCCCTCCACCATCGGCTCCGGCTCGAAGGCATTTGGCGCGCGCAACGCCATTCGCGCCACGAGCCCAGGCGGCGACAGCGTATAGCTCGCAACCCAATCGATGAAGTCGCGCATCTCCTTGGTCAGAGGCGGGCAATCGAAGACATGGCTGATCGGCCTCAACTTCTTGGGATCGACCCCATCCTCGCCGCCGTCCCAGACGACGCCGATCACCTGCCTTGGGCCAAGCGGCACCTGTACGACCGATCCCGGCTCGGCCGCCATACCCTCCGGCACGGCATAGGAGTATGGCTTCGGCGCAGGCATGGGAACGAGCACCGGAACCGTGCGGTTTGCCGGCGGCGTCTCAAACAGCGCTCCAAAGAGATCGGACGAATCTGTGCTCATCGGGCGAGACCATGCCCGGATCGGCGCAAAAAGAAAACCTGTAAGGTCATCAACACCAATTCGAAAGATCCAGGCGGACCGAGCGCAGGGACCGGTAATTCTGGGCAAACATCGAGCGGAGCAGCATGCCTTGCCTTAGCCGATCCGATCAGGGAATTGAACGGGCGCTCGCCGGTTCCGCCTCTGCCGGCGGGACCAACGGCACGAATTGCGCATCGCCGTCAGCGTCGAGCACATGCACGGTATGGTCCTCCAACGCCTTGGTCACCTCGTTGATATCGCCGTCGAGATGCTCCACCGGAATCAGATTGCCAACCACGAAGTCGAAACGGTCGCCCCGCTTGTTCAGAAGCTCGTGAAACACCGTCATGTCCCGAAGCTCGGTCGACCACTTCGCGAACCAGTAGAACAGGCCAGAGTTACGCGCCGTCATGTGCACCGGCAGGATCGGCAGATTGTACTTGCGCGCAAGGCCGACGGCGGAGGTTTTCCACGGACGCTCATTCAGGCGCCCGTTTGCCCAATAGGCGATACGTCCCGAGGGAAAAAGCACCGTTGCCTTGCCTTCCCTGACGGCGTGATTGGTGATCTGCAATGTCTCGCGGGTCTTCAGCTTGCTCTTGTGCTCCTCACGCCACTCGACCGGGATGATGACCTCGGCAAAGCGCGGGTTGACACGCACAGCATCACGGTTCGCAAACACCATCACGTCGGGCCGCTTGTGTTTCAGTAGATCGAACACAGCGACACCATCGGCGATGCCGGTCGGATGGTTGCTGACCAGGATGAAGCCGCCGGCATCAGGAATGCGTTCGCCATGCCTGACATTGATATCGAGCTTCAACAGCTTGCTCATGTATTCGAAACATTGGAAGCCCGGCATGTTTGCAACGTCATTGGCGAAGCTGACCGCCCTGTTGTAGCGCAAGAGAGTGTAGAGGAAGGGGCGCATGACCGGCCAAAGTGGATGCTTCACGATCCTTTGTCCGCGCTCGGCGATCAGCGTATCAACGATATGTCCCGGTTTGCCATGGGAGACGAGGCCGATCGCTTCCGCGAATTGTCCGAAAGCGGTCGTGGGGTGGCGCCGTGGCATGCAAGATCCTGAGTCGTTGGGAAACCAGTTAGGTCGATTATTATGATGGAAACGTGACAGCCACTTGGTCGGTATTAGCAATTCCATAACTATCGTCCCTTCAGAATTGGCAGCCGAATTGGCAAATTCAAGGGCGTGAGACGTGAACGAACTCCTGATCATCGCCGACCCACAACTGATGGCGGAACGAACAGCTTGGCTCGGTAACCTTGCCAACGAAAGGCGTCTATCCGAGCACACGCTCGACGCCTATGAGCGCGACACCCGCCAGTTCCTGACCTTCCTCACCGGTCATCTCGCAGGCCCCGCGACGCTGAAAGATATCCACGCGCTGCGGCCTGCCGATTTCCGCGCATTCCTCGCCGCACGCCGCAAGGAGGGATCGGGCGCGCGTTCGCTTGGCCGCAATCTTGCCGGGCTGCGATCGCTGCTGCGTTACCTCGAAAAGAAGGGGCTGGTGAATGCCGCCGGCGCCGGCGCGATCCGCTCGCCGAAGCAGCCGAAGTCGCTGCCGAAACCCCTGTCCGACAGGCAGGCGATCACAGTCGTCAGTGATGAGGCGCAACTGCACGAGGAACCCTGGATCGCAGCGCGCGACGCCGCCGTCTTCACCCTTCTTTACGGCTGCGGTCTGCGCATCTCCGAAGCGCTCGACCTGACACCCGACGATTTCAACCGTGGCGCGGCCACGTTGCGCATCACCGGTAAAGGCAACAAGACCCGCCTCGTGCCGCTGCTCACCGTCGTCGCCGAAGCGGTTGGGAAATACCGATCGCTGTGCCCGTACCATCTCGACGGCGAGCAGCCTCTTTTCCGCGGAGCGCGCGGCGGAAAGCTGCAGGCCGCCATCATTCAGCGCACCATGCAAAAGATGCGCAGTGCCTTTGGGCTGCCCGAGACAGCGACGCCACACGCGCTACGGCACTCCTTCGCGACCCATCTTCTCGCGGGCGGCGGCGATCTCCGCAGCATTCAGGAACTGCTCGGCCACGCCAGCCTTTCCACCACCCAGGTCTACACGGGTGTGGATTCATCCCGTCTGCTCGAAGTTTACGACCGTGCCCATCCTCGGGCGTAATCTTTTGTTAACGGCTTCTCTTAAAGGAATATCCGCACGCTGAGCGTAGAGCTTAGCGATCACAGTGACCGGAACACCATCATGACGATCTCCATCGGCCACCGCAGCCTGCACATCGCATCGCCGGGCAATCTCCTGCTCTGGCTGATCGCCGCATTTCACATGCTGCTTGCGGCAACGCTGATCGCCGTCCTGTTTTCCGTCTCCCCGGCTGCCGCCGCAGACGACGCCAGCTGCACCGGCCACAATATCCTGACCGATCTGAAGCAGAGCGACCCCGCGCGCTATGCCGAGGTGGTCAAGGAAGCGGATGCCGTGCCGAACGGCAAGGGCATCTTCTGGAAGATCGAAAAGCCAGGCGTGAAACCGTCCTGGCTGCTTGGCAGCATGCATGTCACCGATCCGCGGGTGCTGACGCTCCCGCCGCGCACGCAGGCCGCCCACGACGCTGCCGACACTATCGTCATCGAATCCGACGAGATCCTCGACGAGAAAAAGGCTTCCGCCGCTCTGCTGATGAAGCCTGAACTGATGATGTTCACCGATGGGACGACGATTGAGAAGCTTCTGTCTCACGATGACTACGTTCGTCTGGAAGACGGCCTGAAGCAACGTGGCATCCCGCTTGCCGCGGTCTCGCGCATGCGGCCATGGATGATCTCGAGTGTCGTTGCCCTTCCCAGCTGCGAAATGGCCCGCAAAGCCAAGGGCGTACAGTTCCTTGACCAGAAGATTGCTGCAGATGCGGTTGCCGAGGGCAAGCAGGTTAAAGGCCTGGAAACACTTGCTGAGCAGCTGCAGGCAATGGCCGAGTTGCCGACCGAATTCCACATGAAGTCACTGATCGAGACGCTGGCCTTGGGCTCCAAGATGAACGACGTGGTGGAAACCATGACCGATCTCTACCTCTCCGGCGATATCGGCATGACCATTCCGATGCTGAAGACCGTTTCGCCCGATGGCGAGGATGAGGACGGCGACTATGCAGCCTTCGAACAGCGCATCATTCTCGACCGCAACAAGGTGATGGCCGAGCGAGCAGCCCCGATTCTTGCTAATGGCAACGTCTTCATGGCCGTCGGCGCGCTCCATCTTCCCGGCGAAGGCGGCGTCATCGAGTTGCTGCGCAAGCAGGGCTTCACGCTGACGGCTGTCAACTAACGCCCGACCGTCATTCGCCTGAGAACATTGGTCTTCCAGTAGAACTGATGGGCAAGCGCGCCAGCAACATGTGCGGTGATTACGGCCCACAGCACCGCCTTGAAGATACCGCCATGAAGCTCGCCGGAAATATCGACCCCCAGATAATACGCCGCCATACCAGTCAGCGGCAGGAGGAAGATCAACAGGTAGAGCGCGATATGCGCGACTTTGGCGCCAATCCGGAATATCTTCGGTTCCGCTGCCGGTTCAGCCGGCGCTCCCTGAATAAGGCGCAGGCAAACACGCAGGATTGCGAGAACGAGAATGCCAATGCCGACATAGGCATGCACGTTGGCAGACGCAATCTGATCGACCGAGGGGATGCCACCCCGGCGGACCGTCCGGTTCCAGGCGTTCATACCATCCGGGAACAGCAGGTTGAAAAAGATCATGAGCGCCATCACCCAATGCAGCAGCCGCTGCGGAAGGCTATATGCATCACGAGAGTCGATAGGCATGTATCTATCCTCAGAACAGCAATTAGAACCGTTCTAAGGTAAATGGACCGCCTGCTGTGAAGCAAGCAGCCCACCCCGCATTGCCAAAATTTAATATTACATATGGATCGGCTTGAAGAAGGCGGCGAGAGCCGCTTCCTTGACCGCTTCCGACATCGTCGGGTGCGCGTGGCACGTGCGGCCGAGATCTTCCGCGGAACCACCGAATTCCATCAGAACCGCGATCTCGTGGATCATCTCTCCGGCGCCGAAGCCGACGATATGGCCGCCGAGGACGCGATCCGTTTCCTTATCGGACAGGATCTTCACAAAGCCATCAGTCGCGAGCATCGCACGCGCACGGCCGTTCGCCGTGAACGGGAACTTGCCGACCTTGTAGGCGATGCCAGCAGCCTTCAGCTCTTCTTCCGTCTTGCCGACGGAGGCGACTTCCGGCTGCGTGTAGACGACGCTCGGAATGACGTCGTAGTTCACATGGCCATGCTGACCGGCGAGGATTTCGGCAAGTGCGACGCCTTCGTCTTCAGCCTTGTGAGCCAGCATCGGACCCTTCACCACGTCGCCGATCGCGTAGATGCCAGGAACGTTGGTGCGGAAGTGTCCGTCGATCTCGACGCGACCACGATTGTCGAGCTTGACGCCTGCTTCTTCCAGACCGAGGCCGGCGGTATAGGGCGTACGGCCGGTCGCGATCAGAACGACTTCGGCTTCGAGCGTCTGTGCATCGCCACCCTTGACCGGCTCGAAGGTAACCTTGGCACCTTTGCCGCCCTTCTCAACGCCCGTCACCTTGGAGCTCAGGTTGATGGTGACACCCTGCTTGGCGAGCATGCGCTGGAACTGCTTGGAAACTTCGCCATCCATGCCACCGAGAATCGTGTCGAGATATTCGACGACGGTGACCTTGGCACCGAGGCGCGACCAGACAGAGCCGAGCTCGAGGCCGATGACACCACCACCGACGACGATCATCGTTTCCGGCACCTTCTCGAGAGCGATCGCACCCGTCGAGGAAATGATCACCTTCTCGTCGAGATCGACCTTGACGCCAGGAATGCCGGCCACGTCGGAGCCGGTCGCGATGACAATGTTCTTGCCTTCGATTTCCTGGACCTTACCGTCTTCGCCGGTCACGGAAACCTTGCCGGCCGATGCGATCTTGCCGGTACCCTGGAAGGCATCGATCTTGTTCTTCTTGAAGAGGAAGGCAACGCCATCGACGTTGGCCTTTACCGTCGCATCCTTATGCGCCAGCATCTTTTCAAGGTTCAGCTTCGGAGCCGCGACCTCGATGCCGAGCGCATCCATGCCATGGCCAGCCTGATGGAACATTTCGGAGGCATGCAGCAGCGCCTTGGACGGGATGCAGCCGACGTTCAGGCAGGTGCCGCCAAACGTTGCACGCTTTTCAACGACGGCGACCTTGAGGCCGAGCTGCGCTGCCTTGATGGCAGCGACATAGCCGCCGGGGCCGGTTCCGATAACGATCACATCGTAGGACATTGTTTCTTTTCCTTTTTCGTTATTTGCTTAGTCAGCCGCGCGAGCGAGCGCGAGGCGGAAACCGAAGCCGACCAGTGCGGCGCCGGTGATGCGGTTGAACCATTTGCCGCTTGCTATGAAGCGGTCGCGAATGGGCTTTACGGTGAAGAAAGTGGCGACGCCGGCGAACCAGGCGACGAGTGCGGTGGCCATGCCGATGCCGTAGCTGAACTGGATAAGCGCCGGGGTATCGTGGTGCACCAGCGTCGAGAACAGCGACAGGAAAAACAGGACCGGCTTCGGATTGAGCGCGTTGGTGATGAAGCCCATCCCGAGGCACTTGAGCGCCGAGATCGGCTTGCGGTCTTCGTCCGTCACCTCGATCTCATTCACCTTGAAGCCCGGCTCGCGGAAGGACTTGATGCCGAGGTAGACGAGATAGGCGACGCCGGCCCATTTGATCATGGCAAACAGCATCAGCGACTTGGAGACGATCAGGCCAAGGCCGAGGATCGTGTAGCTGATGTGAAAGAGCAGTGAGAAGCCCATGCCGAGGCCGGTCATCATGGCGGCACGGCGGCCATGCACGATGCTCTGGCGCAGGATGACGGCGAAGTCGGCGCCCGGTACGACGATGAAGATCGAAAAGACGGCCATCAGGCCGAGAAACTCAAGGAAGTATTGCATGGCGATATGGTCTCCGCGTCCTAACGGCCGCCGCTAACATTGAGTATGGCGCCCGTTATATAGGAAGCCGTCGGCGAGAGAAGGTAGAGGACCGCATCGGCGATCTCCTCTGCCGTGCCGGGCCTCTGCATCGGAATGCTCGGCGCCAGGTCGCGTGCGCGGTTCGGCAGGCCGCCGGATGCATGAATGTCGGTATCGATGACACCGGGGCGGATAGCGTTCACACGCACGCCCTCATTTGCCACCTCGCGCGACAGACCCACGGTGAACGTATCGATCGCGGCCTTCGATGCGGCGTAGTCGACATACTGCGAGGCCGAGCCCAGAACGGCTGCCATCGACGAGATGTTGACGATTGCCCCGCCATTGCCGCCATGCCTCGACGACATGCGGCGGACGGCTTCGGCCGCGCATAGGATCGAGCCGGTCACGTTGATCCGCATCATCCGCTCAAGTCGCTCGACGCTCATCTCGTCGACGCGCTGCTGGGCATCGACGATGCCGGCATTGTTGACCAGTCCATCCAGCCGCCCGAAGTGCTTCTCGACTGTCTGGAACATCGAAACGATATCCTGCGCGCTGCCGACATCGCCCTTGATTGCGATGGCGTCACCGCCCTCGGCCTTGACCTCCGAGACGATAGCGTCGGCAGCGGCGCGGTTGGCGGCGTAGTTCACAGCAACGTTCCAACCCTGGCGGGCAGCGAGCCGGCAGACCGCAGCACCGATACCCCGACTACCGCCGGTAACAAGAAGGACCGGTCGTTCTGTCATTTCGCGCACTCCGTGAATGCCAGGACATCCCACGGCGCAACCGTCGCCTTGTCGTTGCCCCAGATCTGCGATTGGCGGATCGCCGGACCGAGACCCGGCAGAAAGATATTCTCGGCGGCTGCCGCGGCTTCGGACTGCAGATTCTCGATCTCGCCCTTGGCATTCGCGCCGTAGATCGTGCCCCGCCAGATCGTGCAAGCGTCCAGATCGGCGCCCGTCACGTCGCCACCGGGGCATTTGAACATCAGGATACCGACAGCGCGTTCCGGATCGTCTGACGGCATCACATAGCCGTCGAGCTCGATCGAGGTCTTCAGCACCTTCAGCTTGAACCGGTTGCTGGCAGCCGCCGCTTCCGAATTGATCGGCGTGAAGCGCAACTCGTAGGCGCCATCCCTATCTGCGTAGACAGCACTTGCCTGGCTGCAGTCGGGAGCCGCCACAGCGATCGCAGGCAACGCCAACAAGAACGCGAGCGACGCCCCCACCCTGCCTTTGGCAAGGGGAGGCATCTTGGTCTTACGCCCTGTGGAGATTGCCAGCGACATCGCGCGCCCCGCTGAGGTGGAAAGGGCCGCTCGCGCGGCCCAGTCGAATGCTTAGAGATCGAGAACCAGACGCTCCGGATCTTCCAGGCTTTCCTTCACGCGAACGAGGAAGGTCACGGCTTCCTTGCCGTCGACGATGCGGTGATCGTAGGAAAGCGCGAGATACATCATCGGACGGATGACGATCTGGCCACCGACGACAACCGGACGGTCCTGGATCTTGTGCATGCCGAGGATACCGGACTGCGGCGCATTCAGGATCGGCGAAGACATCAGCGAGCCGTAGACGCCGCCATTGGTGATCGTGAAGGTACCGCCCTGCATGTCGGCCATCGAAAGCGAACCGTCGCGGGCAGCCTTTGCCAGACGTGCCAGTTCCTTCTCGACTTCAGCGATCGACATCTGGTCAGCGTCGCGGATGACGGGAACAACGAGGCCCTTGTCCGTGCCGACGGCCATGCCGATGTGGCAGAAGTTCTTGTAGATGATGTCGGTACCATCAATCTCAGCGTTAACAGCCGGCAGTTCCTTCAGCGCATGGGTGATCGCCTTGGTGAAGAAGCCCATGAAGCCGAGCTTCACGCCATGCTTCTTTTCGAAGACGTCCTTGTACTTGGCGCGCAGGTCCATGACCGCCTTCATGTCCACCTCGTTGTAAGTGGTCAGCATGGCGGCCGTGTTCTGGGCGTCCTTCAGGCGCTTGGCAATCGTCTGGCGCAGGCGCGTCATCTTCACACGCTCTTCGCGAGCGGCGTCCTCTACCGTCGACGGGCCGCGGGCAGCAGCCGGAACGGCGGGAGCGGCAGCGGCTGCCGGAGCGGAGATGCCCTTGGCAACAGCAGCAATCACGTCGCCCTTCAGAACCTGGCCGCGCTTGCCGCTACCGTCGATCTGATCGGCCGACAGATTGTTCTCGGCCAGCATCTTGGCGGCAGCCGGTGCGGGCGGCATGGCGGAGACTGAAGCAGCCGGCGCAGCAGCAGCGGCGACTGGTGCAGGTGCTGCAGCAGCGGGCTCGGCAGCCTTGGCGGGAGCGGCCGGGGCAGCAGCGGCACCGACGCCCGCGGCGATCTGGCCGAGCAGTGCGCCGAGACCGACCGTCTCGCCAGCCTGGGCAACGATTTCGGACAGCGTACCGGAAGCCGGTGCCGGCACTTCGATGGTCACCTTGTCGGTTTCAAGCTCGAGAATCGGCTCGTCAGCCTTGATGGCGTCGCCGACCTTCTTGAACCAGGTACCGACGGTTGCCTCGCTGACGGATTCACCGAGAGTTGGAACGCGGATTTCTGTGGCCATTGTTCAAATCCTGATTTGCTTGTGTTCGTTTATTCGTTTCCGGCAGCAGATGGCCGGAGAATGATCGAGGGCATTGGCAATATGTCAAAGCGAAAGCCGTAACCGGACTGGATGATCGGATCGGCATCGGCAAGCGCTTGCGCCGCCTTCTGATCCGCTGCCGAAACGACTGCCATGCCCCAGGCTCCCTCGCCTTCGAAGACGGGACCGACGGCAATCGCCAATCCCTCTTCTGCGTTGCGGTGCCAATAAGCGGCATGGCGGCTCATCGCAGCCATTTCCTCTCCGGTCGCGTCATGCGGGAAGCGAGGACGAGGCGGCACAAGTCTGAGGAAGAAATATGCCATCGCCCCGATCCCTTAGCCGCCCAGCGCATCCTCGAGGAATGCGGCGAGCTGCGACAGATGCTTGGACATCAGACCCGTGGCCGGCGAAGCGGCAGCCGGGCGGCCGGTGTAACGGACGCGCTGGTACTTCGCATCGATATGGGCGAGCACCCATTCCAGATACGGGTCGATGAACGACCATGCACCCATGTTCTTCGGCTCTTCCTGGCACCAGACCATCTCTGCGTTCCGGAAGCGGGAAAGCTCGTTGATGAGCGCCTTTGCCGGGAACGGATAGAGCTGTTCGACGCGCAGCAGGTAGATGTCGTCAATGCCGCGCTTTTCGCGCTCTTCCAGGAGGTCGTAGTAGACCTTGCCGGTGCACATGACGACGCGGCGGATCTTGGCATCCTTCTGCAGCTTGATCGGGCCGTCCTTGATAACCTCCGCATCGTCCCAAAGCAGGCGATGGAAGGAGGACTCACCGGCCAGTTCCGCAAGGCTGGAAACGGCCCGCTTGTGGCGCAGAAGCGACTTCGGCGTCATCAGAACGAGCGGCTTGCGGAAGTCACGCTTCAGCTGCCGGCGCAGGATATGGAAGTAGTTCGCCGGTGTCGTGACGTTGGCAACCTGCATGTTGTCTTCTGCGCAAAGCTGCAGGAAGCGCTCGAGGCGGGCCGAGGAATGCTCAGGACCCTGCCCCTCGTAGCCATGCGGCAACAGGCAGACGAGACCCGACATACGCAGCCACTTGCGTTCGCCCGACGAAACGAACTGGTCGAAGACGACCTGCGCACCGTTGGCGAAGTCGCCGAACTGGGCTTCCCAGAGCGTTAGCGCGTTCGGACGAGCCAGCGAATAGCCATACTCGAAGCCGAGGACCGCTTCTTCCGAAAGCATCGAGTTGATGACTTCGTAACGAGCCTGGTTGGACGACAGGTTCGCGAGCGGAATGTAGCGCTCTTCCGTCTCTTGATCATAGAGAACCGAATGACGCTGCGAGAAGGTGCCTCGTTCGCAATCCTGGCCGGACAGGCGGATCTTGTGACCTTCGACGACCAACGAGCCGAAGGCAAGCGCCTCAGCCATCGCCCAGTCGAGGTTCTCGCCCGTCTGGATCATGTTGGCACGGTTTTCCATGAAGCGCTGGATCGTGCGGTGCGCGCGGAAGCCTTCCGGAATTTCCGAAAGCTTGCGGCCGATATCCTTGAGCGTCTTCATCGCAACGGCGGTCTTGCCGCGGCGCTGTTCGTCGGCATTGTCGGCCGTGCGCAGGCCCGACCACTCGCCATCCAGCCAGTCGGCCTTGTTGGGCTTGTAGCTCTGGCCGGCGTCGAACTCCTGCTCGAGGTGGGCACGCCAGTCGGCCTTCATCTTCTCGACTTCGCCGTCGCTGACGAGGCCCTCTGCAACAAGACGGTCCGCATAGATCTGCAGCACGGTCTTGTGAGCGCGGATGACCTTGTACATCTTCGGCTGCGTGAAGGACGGCTCATCGCCTTCGTTGTGGCCGTAGCGGCGGTAGCAGAACATGTCGACCACAACGGGCTTGTGGAACTTCATGCGGAATTCGGTCGCGATCTTGGCCGCATAGACGACCGCTTCCGGATCGTCGCCGTTGACGTGGAAGATCGGCGCTTCGATCATTTTGGCAACGTCGGACGGATAGGGCGACGAGCGCGAGAAGGCCGGGTTCGTGGTGAAACCGATCTGGTTGTTGATGATGACATGCATCGTGCCGGCAACGCGATGGCCGCGCAGGCCGGAGAGGCCGAGGATTTCGGCAATCACGCCCTGGCCAGCGAAAGCCGCGTCACCATGGATCAGAAGCGGCAGAACCTTGGCGCGCTCGGACAGCGGGATGATGTCGCCATCCCACACGGTGGCGCCCATGTCCTGCTTGGCGCGAGCCTTGCCCATGACGACGGGATCGACGATTTCGAGGTGCGAGGGGTTGGCCGTCAGCGAGACGTGAACCTTGTTGCCATCGAACTCACGGTCGGAGGAGGCGCCGAGGTGGTACTTCACGTCGCCCGAGCCTTCGACTTCGTCAGGCGCGTAGGAGCCGCCCTTGAATTCGTGGAAGATCGCGCGGTGCGGCTTGCCCATGACCTGCGAGAGCACGTTCAGACGGCCGCGGTGGGCCATACCGAACACGGCTTCACGAAGGCCGAGATGACCGCCACGCTTCAGGATCTGCTCGAGTGCCGGGACGAGCGATTCACCACCGTCGAGACCAAAACGCTTGGTGCCCTTGAACTTGACGTCGAGGAACTGCTCGTAGCCTTCGGCTTCGACGAGCTTGGCGAGGATGGCCTTCTTGCCCTCAGGGCTGAAAGCGACGCCCTTGTCCGGACCTTCGATCCGTTCCTGGATCCAAGCCTTCTCTTCCGGGTTCGAGATGTGCATGAACTCGACACCGAGGGTCGAACAGTAGGTGCGCTCGAGGATCTCGATCATCTCGGGAAGGGTGGCGTATTCGAGGCCGAGAACGTTGTCGATGAAGATCTTGCGGGAATAGTCGGCCTCGGTGAAACCGTAAGCTTCGGGCGACAGTTCCTTGTAGTCTTCGACAGGTGCCGCAATCCCGAGCGGGTCGAGCTTGGCATGCAGGTGACCGCGCATGCGGTAGGCGCGGATCATCATGATGGCGCGGACGGAGTCGCGCGTCGCCTGCAGGATGTCGGCGCCATCGGTCGGCTTGCCGGCTGCTTCCGCCTTGCCCTTGACCTTGGTTTCGATGATTTTCTCTACAGCGCCCCAATCCCCGTCGAGCGCCGAAACGAGGTCGCTCTTCGGCTGCAGGGGCCAATTTGCCTTGCGCCAGGACGCGCCCTTGGCCGCCTTCTTCACATCTTCCGGATTGTCTTCCAGCGCCTTGAAGAAGGACCGCCATTCCTCGCCGACCGAGTTCGGGTCTTCCTCATAACGCGCATAAAGCTGCTCGATATAGGCAGCATTGGCGCCATCCAGGAACGAGGTAATCTGAAACTGCTCGTTGGCTTCTTGCCGTGCCATGGTTACACGCGGACGCCTTCGTCCGCCTCCTGACTTGTGATTCCGCCGGATACTCGACCGGCTTGCCGCATCTGTCGTTAGCCGCCTGTCCGCGGCTCATTCCATTTTAGAAGTCGAGCCCCGGGCAGGCGGTGAACGCCGCTGCCCGAGGTATGGATGGATTAGCCCTTGAGGACTTCAACCAGCGTCTTGCCGAGGCGAGCCGGGGACGGCGACACCTTGATCCCGGCCGATTCCATCGCCGCGATCTTCGATTCTGCGTCACCCTTGCCGCCGGAAACAACGGCGCCTGCGTGACCCATCGTGCGGCCCTTCGGCGCCGTACGGCCCGCGATGAAGCCGGCCATCGGCTTCTTGCGGCCCTTCTTGGCTTCATCGATCAGGAACTGTGCCGCGTCTTCTTCAGCCGAGCCGCCGATTTCGCCGATCATGATGATCGAGGTCGTGGCTTCGTCAGCGAGGAACATTTCGAGCACGTCGATGAACTCCGTGCCCTTGACCGGGTCGCCGCCGATACCGACAGCCGTCGTCTGGCCGAGGCCTTCGTTCGAGGTCTGGAACACGGCTTCGTAGGTCAGCGTGCCGGAACGCGAGACGATACCGACCGAACCCTTGCGGAAGATCGAGCCCGGCATGATGCCGATCTTGCACTCTTCCGGCGTCAGGATGCCCGGGCAGTTCGGGCCGAGCAGGCGCGACTTCGACTTGTCGAGCTTGGCCTTCACACGCACCATGTCCATGACCGGGATGCCCTCGGTGATGCAGGTGATGAACGGGATCTCGGCGTCGATCGCTTCGATGATCGCATCGGCGGCGCCTGCCGGCGGAACGTAGATGACGGTCGCATCGGCGCCGGTCTTGTCCCTGGCTTCGGCGACAGAGGCGAAGATCGGCAGCGAGGTGCCGTCGACGCCAGACGACCACGATTCACCACCCTTCTTCGGGTGAATGCCGCCGACCATCTTGGTGCCGTAATAGGCGAGCGCCTGTTCGGTGTGGAAGGTGCCGGTCTTGCCGGTCAGGCCCTGAACGAGAACCTTGGTGTCTTTGTTGACGAGAATGGACATGCGAGGCCTTTGTTTAGGAGAGGTTGGAAGACGTGGGGGACGTGCGACGGTAGATCCCGCTGACGACCTCCTGCCAGGTGTCGCTGCCTGCAGGCGAAAAGCTCACGCCCATCCGGTAGCGGTCTTCATTTTCAAATGTGAATACGGTGCGCTGTGTACCGCGCGGCGAAGTCTTCGTCAGCACGAGCTCGATGTCGCTCCACTCGCCAGAAGCGGGCGAAGGCGGCACGAAACCCACGGTATCGAACTGGTAGAGCTTGTAGGCCTGCTCTGACCCGTCGAAACCGAAGAGGTTGCGAGCTTCGAACGAAACGGCGCCTTCGCGCGTCTGGCGATAGCGCTGTTCCAGGAAGAACCCGCCGAAGAGCGCCTCAGCGGAGAGTTCGGCACAGGCTTTGCCCTCCGTGGTCCACGCCGACGCTGCCACATGCTCTTCCCCTTCCCAAACGCCGGCAAAGGCGTTGAGACGGAGATGAGCAGCAGAGGGCGTGGACTGGAAGGCCATGATCAGTCCTCAGCCGTTGATCGCCGCGACGATCTTCTTCGCCGCATCGTCAAGATCATCAGCCGCGGTGATCGCCAGACCTGACTCGTTGAGGATCTTCTTGCCGAGCTCGACATTGGTGCCTTCGAGGCGAACGACGAGCGGAACCTTCAGACCGACTTCCTGCACGGCCGCGACAACGCCTTCGGCAATGACGTCACAACGCATGATGCCGCCGAAGATGTTGACGAGGATGCCCTCTACCTTCGGATCCGCAGTGATGATCTTGAAGGCCGCAGCGACCTTCTCCTTGCCAGCACCACCGCCGACGTCGCAGAAGTTCGCCGGCTCCTTGCCGTAAAGCTTGATGATGTCCATCGTCGCCATGGCGAGACCGGCGCCGTTGACCATGCAACCGATGTTGCCGTCGAGAGCGACGTAAGCGAGATCCCACTTGGAAGCTTCAATTTCCTTGGCGTCTTCCTCGGTCTCGTCGCGGAGCGCCTTGACGTCGTCATGGCGGAACAGCGCGTTGCCGTCGAAGGACATCTTGGCGTCGAGAACGCGCAGGTGACCGTCTTTCATGACGATCAGCGGGTTGACCTCGAGCAGCGCCATGTCCTTTTCGCCGAAGGCCTTGTAGAGCGCCGGGAACAGCGACTTGGCATCTTCGGCGGCAACGCCGGTCAGTTCGAGAGCCTTGGAGATCGCAGCAACGTCAGCAGCCGTCACACCGGTTTCCGGATCGATGGCGATCGTGTGGATCTTCTCAGGCGTGTCGTGAGCAACAGCTTCGATGTCCATGCCGCCTTCCGTCGATACGACGAAGGCAACGCGGCCAACCGAGCGGTCGACCAGCAGCGAGCAATACAGTTCGCGGTCGATGTCTGCGCCGTCTTCGATGTAGAGGCGGTTGACCTGCTTGCCGGCTTCGCCCGTCTGCGCCGTTACCAGCGTGTTGCCAAGCATTTCCTTGGCGTGAGCAACGACTTCGTCGATCGACTTGGCAAGGCGAACGCCGCCCTTGGCGTCGGGGCCGAGCTCCTTGAACTTGCCCTTGCCACGGCCGCCAGCATGGATCTGGCTCTTGACCACGTAGAGCGGACCCGGCAGCGACTTGGCGGCAGCTTCGGCTTCCTCGACCTTGAGGATCGGCACGCCCTTCGCGACCGGCGCGCCATAGCCCTTCAGCAGAGCCTTGGCCTGATATTCATGAATATTCATGGGTCTATTCCTGTTTGGATTGCGTCAGCACGCCGACTGATTACTTGAGCGCAGGCGCGATGTTGATGCAGGCTTCGCACAGGCCGGCGACAGCAGCGACGGACTTGTCGAAGGCTTCCTTTTCGGCCTTGTTGAGGTCGATCTCGATGATGCGCTCGACGCCGCCGGCACCGATGACGGTGGGAACGCCGACATACATGTCCTTGACGCCGTACTGGCCGGAGAGCTGCGCTGCGCAAGGCAGAACGCGCTTCTTGTCCTTGAGGTAGGATTCAGCCATCTCGATCGCGGAAGCAGCCGGCGCGTAGTAGGCCGAGCCGGTCTTCAGCAGGCCAACGATTTCAGCGCCACCATCACGGGTGCGCTGGATGATTTCTTCGAGGCGCTCCTTGGTGACCCAGCCCATGGTGACGAGGTCGGTGAGCGGGATGCCGGCAACGGTCGAGTAGCGAGCGAGCGGCACCATCGTGTCGCCGTGGCCGCCGAGAACGAACGCGGTGACATCCTGGACGGAAACGTTGAATTCCTTGGAGAGGAACAGGCGGAAACGCGAACTATCCAGAACGCCGGCCATGCCGACGACCTTGTTGGCCGGAAGGCCGGAGAACTTCTGCAGAGCCCAGACCATCGCATCGAGCGGGTTGGTGATGCAGATCACGAAAGCGTTCGGGGCATACTTCTTGATGCCGGCGCCGACCTGCTCCATGACCTTGAGGTTGATGCCGAGCAAATCGTCGCGGCTCATGCCCGGCTTGCGAGCAACGCCTGCGGTGACGATGCAGACGTCCGCCCCTTCGATCGCGGAATAGTCACTGGCGCCCGTCAGATTGGCATCGAAGCCCTCGACCGGAGAGGACTGGGCAATGTCGAGGCCCTTACCCTGAGGAATGCCGTCGGCGATATCGAAGAGAACGATGTCACCCAGCTCCTTCAGGCCGGCGAGATGCGCCAGCGTGCCACCAATCATGCCAGAACCAATGAGTGCGATCTTGTTACGCGCCATTTCGCTGTTTCCTTTGCGATCAAAATTCGTCAGGCGACGCGCGGAGGGGCCTCGCCCAATGCCGCAATCGCATAGCTCCAAAGCCAAAAAATGGCAAACGATTATTTTTGAGCAAGGAAATTCAATCGTTTAGATCATAAAATTCTTACGTAAACGTAAGATAAATTGTCACCGAAACGTTACTCCGCGGCACGGCATCCCTGATGCAAGGCCAGATACTCATCGCTGCGCATTTCAAAAAGGCGCGAGACAGTGCGGTCAAATTCGAAGCCCTCGGTACCACGCGCTTGTGTCAGCAAATTTTCAGGCATCGCTGCAGCGGACAGATAGAGCCGCACTGCATGATCGTAAAGCGTATCGATCAGGATAATGAAGCGCTTCGTCTGGTTGCGCTTTTCGGGACCAAGGAACGGTACGTGATCGACGAAGATGGCATCAAAGCGTTCGGCAATGGCGAGAAAATCAGCTGCACCAAGGGGTTTCTCGCAGAGATCAGCAAAGGAAAACCGCGCCAGGCGGTCGACGGCCAGCGGCACGTGGATCGTCCGCCCTTTCATCGGAATTTCCAGCGAGTGCGCCCTGCGGCCATGCAGCGCCTGCATCCAGGAGGCATCCATGGCCATGTCGGTCCGGGCATCAAGCGGCGTCAGATAGACCGGCTGACTGTCGAGCTTCTCCATCCGGTAGTCGGTCGGCGAGTCGAGAGTGACGATCTCCACGTACTGCTTCAGAAGATCGACAAAGGGTAGAAACAGGCTTCGATTGAGGCCGTCCCTGTAGAGATTGTCCGGCTCGACATTCGAGGTCGCGACCAACAGGCATCCACGGCGGAAAAGTTCGGAGAAAAGCCGCGAGAGGATCATCGCGTCGGCGATATCAGTCACGGTGAATTCATCGAAGCAAAGCAGTTCGGCTTCATCATAGAGCGCAGCGGCGACCACCGGAATGGGATCGGCCTGTTTGGTTTCACCCTGCTTGAGCTTCAGGCGATGCGCCGCAATGCGATTGTGCACGTCGGTCATGAATTCGTGGAAATGCGCGCGCCGTTTCTTCGCGCAGGGCGCCATCCCGAAGAACATATCCATCAGCATCGTCTTGCCGCGACCGACGCTGCCGTGAATGTAAAGCCCTTTAACCGTTTCCGATGGCTTCTTCTTGTTGGCGAAAAGCCAGCCGAGAGCGCTCGCCTTTGCCGCCGGCCGTCGCTGCTTCAATCCCGACAGCACCCGATCCAGGCACTTCGCCACATGCATCTGGGCCGAATCGATTTGAAGCGCGCCCGAAACCGTCAGCGACTTCAACTGTTCGCTGACGCTCAGGGAGTAGTCTGGCATGGGTTGCATAAAGGAGGTCCGCCTATGCAGGATCGGCGGCCTTCGCCGCCCAATCTTTTTTAACGGCTGAGGCTGATCGGTTGACCGGTATTGGTCTGGCCGCTGAAGGCATTGTCGGCTGTCTTATAGACACTGCCGATCTGGTTGCCGCTGCGGTCCTTCAGGAGAACCTGCTTGCCGGAAACTTCCCAGGAGCCCATCGCCGTCAGCTCGCCAACGCAGCCGCGCGTACCGCCACGCGAGCCGCTGCCGAGATTGGTAAGCGTCAGGAACATGTCGCAGGAGCCGTTGACGCGCCAGCTGCCGACCATCGATTCCTTGGTGACGTCCATCGCATTCGCCGCCATCGCGCCGGGCTGACCGCCAGCGACAGGTGCCGAGGCCGTCGGAGCGGCAGGAAACTGCGAAGAGCCGGAAGGCGGCGGAAGCTGCCCACCCTGAACCGAGGGAACCGGCTGGGCGGTGAGCGGCGCCGGAGCAGAATAGCTTGCATCATTATATGCGGTGCGCTGGCAGCCAGCTAACGACAGAATAACCACGAGACCTGTCGCCATATGTCTGAACTGCATCATGATACTCCTGATTTTTCCAGTATTGTCCTGAAGTTGCCGCGCAATCACGGCGGAATTATCTTGAAAGGCTGTATTGAATCAAGCCAGCGCGAGGAGAAATTGTGTCTATGTGGGAGCAACGCCGTAGCCGCGAGACAAATTTGGCGCAATCCCGGGTAAATCAAGGCTTCGTGATCGGATAAAGAAAAGGGCCGCATTTGCGGCCCTCTTGCTGGATCGATCAGACGCGGCGCTCGACCATCATCTTTTTGATTTCGGCGATCGCCTTGGCCGGGTTCAGACCCTTCGGGCAGGTCTGCGCGCAGTTCATGATCGTGTGGCAGCGATAGAGGCGGAACGGATCCTCGAGATTGTCGAGACGCTCGCCGGTTGCTTCGTCGCGGCTGTCGATCAGCCAACGATAGGCCTGCAGGAGAACGGCCGGACCGAGATATCGGTCGCCGTTCCACCAGTAGCTCGGACAGGAGGTCGAGCAGCAGGCGCACAGGATGCACTCATAAAGGCCGTCGAGCTTCTGGCGATCCTCGTGGCTCTGCTTCCATTCCTTGGCCGGCGTCGGCGAAACCGTCTTCAGCCACGGCTCGATCGAGCGATGCTGGGCGTAGAAGTTGGTGAGGTCGGGAACCAGATCCTTGACCACGGGCATATGCGGCAGCGGGTAGATCTTCACCGAGCCCTTGATCTCGTCCATGCCCTTGGTACAGGCGAGCGTGTTCGTGCCGTCGATGTTCATCGCGCAGGAACCGCAAATGCCTTCACGACAGGAACGGCGCAGCGTCAGCGTCGGGTCGATCTTGTTCTTGATGTAGAGCAGGCCGTCGAGCACCATCGGGCCGCAATCGTCGACATCGATGTAGAAGGTGTCGATCGACGGGTTCTGGCCGTCATCCGGGCTCCAGCGGTAAACGCGGAATTCGCGGGTATTCTTGGCGCCAGCCGGCTTCGGCCACACCTTGCCTTCGCGCATCTGGGAGTTCTTGGGAAGTGCGAGTTCAACCATGTCCAGTTCCTCTTAGTACACGCGAGCCTTGGGCGCGATCTTCTTGGGATCGATACCCTCTGCGATGAGCTCGGTGTGCACCGGGCGGTAGTCGAGCTTGACGTCGCCTGACTCGTTGACCCAGGCGAGCGTGTGCTTGCGCCAGTTGACGTCGTCGCGGCCAGCGAATGCGCCTTCCGTGTAGTCTTCGCGGGCGTGAGAACCGCGGCTCTCCTTGCGGGCTTCGGCGCCGTAGATCGTGGTGATGGCGTTGGCCATCAGGTTCTGCAGTTCCAGTGTCTCGACGAGGTCGGAATTCCAGATCATCGAGCGGTCGGTGACCTTGATGTCACGCATCTCCTGCCAGATGGCCGAAATGCGCTTGCAGCCCGATTCCAGCGATTCCTGCGTACGGAACACGGCGGCGTCTTCCTGCATGGCGCGCTGCATTTTCTCGCGCAGCACGGCTGTCGGCGTGCCGCCGCTGGCGTTACGCAGGCTGTCGAAGCGATCCATGATCTTGTCGCAGGCAGCGACGTTCAGATGCGGCACCGGTGCCGCGCGGTCGATGACCTCGCCGGCGCGGATCGCGGCCGCCCGACCGAAGACCACGAGGTCGATCAGCGAGTTGGAGCCGAGGCGGTTGGCGCCGTGCACCGAGGCGCAACCAGCTTCACCGACCGCCATCAGGCCTGGGATGATGCGTTCCGGATTGGAGCTGTCGGCGTTCAGCACTTCGCCCCAATAGTTCGTGGGAATGCCACCCATGTTGTAGTGAACGGTCGGCAGCACCGGGATCGGCTCTCGCGTCACGTCGACGCCGGCGAAGATCTTCGCGCTCTCGGAAATCCCCGGCAGGCGCTCGTGCAGAACGGCCGGATCGAGATGGTCGAGATGCAGGAAGATGTGGTCCTTGTTCTTGCCAACGCCGCGGCCTTCGCGGATCTCAAGCGTCATGCAGCGCGAAACGACGTCGCGCGAGGCAAGATCCTTGGCCGAAGGGGCGTAGCGTTCCATGAAGCGCTCGCCCTCGGAATTCACGAGGTAACCACCTTCGCCACGCGCGCCTTCGGTGATCAGACAGCCGGAGCCGTAGATGCCGGTCGGGTGGAACTGCACGAATTCCATGTCCTGCAGGGGCAGCCCGGCACGTGCCACCATGCCGCCACCATCGCCGGTGCAGGTGTGCGCCGACGTCGCCGAGAAGTAGGCGCGGCCATAGCCACCGGTCGCCAGCACTACCATCTTGGCGGCGAAGCGATGGATCGTGCCGTCATCGAGGCACCAGGCGACGACGCCGGTGCAGCGGCTACCGTCATCTGACATGATCAGGTCGAGCGCGAAATACTCGATGAAGAACTCGGCGTTGTTGCGCAGCGACTGGCCATAGAGCGTGTGCAGGATGGCGTGGCCGGTACGGTCGGCAACGGCGCAGGTGCGCTGGACCGGCGGGCCTTCGCCGAAGTTCTGCATGTGGCCGCCGAACGGGCGCTGGTAGATCTTGCCTTCCTCGTTACGCGAGAAGGGAACGCCGTAGTGCTCAAGCTCATAGACCGCCTTCGGCGCTTCCATGGTGAGATACTGCATGGCGTCGACGTCGCCGAGCCAGTCGGAACCCTTGACGGTGTCGTAGAGGTGCCACTGCCAGCTGTCCGGCGTCATGTTCTGCAGCGAGGCGGCGATGCCTCCCTGGGCCGCGACCGTGTGCGAGCGGGTCGGGAATACCTTGGTGATGCAGGCGGTGCGGAAACCCTGTTCGGCCATCCCAAGCGTGGCGCGAAGGCCAGCGCCGCCAGCGCCAACGACGATCACATCATACGAGTGATCAACGTACTTGTAGGCCTTCCCATTCTGAGCGGGTGAAGTCGGTGCCATGATACGGTTATCCTACGAATGCAATTTTCAGAATGGCGAAGAGACAGAGCCCCGCCATCAGGATCGAAAAGAAGGTGTTCAGCATCAACAGGCCGATCTTGGCGAATTCGCCGTGAACGTAGTCCTCGATGATGACCTGCATGCCGAGCCGCATGTGGATGACGCCGGAAACGACCATCAAGCCCATGATAACCGCAACGAGCGGGTTCGACAGCGCGTGAACCACGTCGGCGTATGGCTCGCCTGCGTGAACGATCATGAAGATGATGAAGAAGAGAAAAAGCGGCACATTGGCAACCGCCGTGACGCGCTGGCGCCAGAAATGATCGGTTCCTTCCTTGGCCGAGCCAAGGCCGCGAACCTTACCCAGAGGGGTGCGCATATCCATGAGAACAACCTTCAGAAACGAATAAGGAAGCCGATCACCCAGACCAGCACGGTCAGACAGAGCGATATGACGATGGAAGCCTGGGCCATCTTGGTCGAGACTTCTTTGTCGAAGCCGTAGCCGAGATCCCAGACGAAGTGACGGAAGCCACCAACCATATGGTGCAGCAATGCCCAGGTATAACCGAGCAGTACGAGCTTGCCGACGATACTGCCGAGGATCCAATTGACCCAATCATAGTAGGCCTGGCCAGTCGCAGCCGCGATCAGCCACCAGGCGACCAGCAGCGTGCCCACGTAGAGTGCGCCACCGGTGATACGGTGAACGATCGACATGATCATGGTGGGGATTGGTTTGTAAATTTGCAAATGCGGCGACAGGGGCCGATTATTTGTCACATTCGCCATCAGAACCTCGCGGCGTCTTCTCTGCGCTCCTACATGCGGGAGCATTCAAGGCGACCACACGAATGACAAATTTGTTTGTGTGCGTCGCATCAATGGCGACGTTTAATCACGTAAGCCCCTAACGACAAGTATAATTGCACCCCCAATTTAATTTAATCGATTTGCGTCTCTGGGTGGCGCGAACTGTGCTTGACGCCCCGGCTGGTGCTCGATGCAGGCGGCACACTGCGACGTCTTCTGGACAACGGACGACTTTTGGCGCATTTTGCTGTTAACGCTTTGTTAACCATCTCATTTTCGGAGATTCGCGCGATGCTGAAAATCATCTCCACGCTCGTGTCCCTCGCAGCTGCCGCTTTGATCGCGCTGCCGACCTCGGCGGACGATTTCGGCAGGAATTCGTTCTTTCGCCACGGTGGCAAGGGATTCATGAGGCACCATGCGCCTACAATCGTCGGGCGTCCCTTTCGTGGATGGAACGATGGACGCATCCGTTTCTCGGATGGATACGGTGGGCCCGGCCATCGCCCCGGTTACACGCCTCTGATCAAGCGCGCTTCATTTCCGTATCGCGGCAGCAATGGCTATGGATATGGCTATGGCGGACGCAATGTCATCGTCCTCGTTCAACCACCGCAGGGCGGAGGCGTCAGCGGCACCTATGCGGGCTCGTCGTACGCCTACGATACCAATGGTGGGACGTATGTGACCGCTAGTGGCTATAGTTTCCCTGGTTCCAGACCAAGCGTAGCGCTTGCGCCAATGGCCAAGGTGATCGACGTCACGACAAAGAGCAGCAGTTGCTCTTACGAGGCCGGCGTCTGTGTGATCAGGCCGTGAAACGCCAAACGGTCGTTTTCTTCACCTCGCTGTCTTCAAGCGCCCGGGTGACCGGAACCTGATAGACCGCGCAGAATTCCAGGTTCTCCTTGGGAAGGTAACTGCGTCCCGGGTCGCCGATCAGGACGGCGAGGCCCTGGCGGCTGAGCGTCTCGAACCATGGAATGATGGCAGAGGCAAAATCGCTGTCGTAGAAGACATCGCCGGCGAGCAGAATATCGGTCTCGACCTTGCCGCCGATCAAATCGGCACCGGTGAAGTCCACCTCGACCTTGTTCAGGCCAGCATTCAGCCGCACAGCGGTCTCGGTCCACGGATCGATATCGGCAGCAACGACTTTGGCCGCTCCCGCCATCTTTGCCGCAATCGCCACGAGGCCGGAACCTGTGGCGAAATCAAGAACGCGCTTGCCGGCAACGATATCAGGATTGTCGAGTATGTACCGCGCCAAACCCTGACCGCCCGCCCAGGCGAACGCCCAGAAGGGCGGCGGCAGGCCGATTTCCGCCAGCTCCTCTTCCGTTTTCAGCCACAGGTCATGGGCTTCGTCCGCCAAGTGCAATCGAATTTCCGGCACATGCGGCGGCGTCATCACGCTGGTATTAGCGCGGATGAAGATTTCGGGATCGGTTTTCAACGACTGCTCAGCGGGGTGGATTGTCGAGGCCGCCCAAGCGGCAGATCTCCA
Organism: Rhizobium sp. R711; assembly: GCF_002211365.1. Taxonomy (GTDB): domain Bacteria; phylum Pseudomonadota; class Alphaproteobacteria; order Rhizobiales; family Rhizobiaceae; genus Rhizobium. The sequence goes on from NZ_LOKZ01000012.1 coordinate 57,071, forward strand.
GATACTCCTCATCCGTTACCGGCTGCACCGACAGGCGCATGGAGGTGACGAGCGACATCTTGGCGAACTTTTCGTTGGCCTTGATGTCCTTCAATGAAACCGGCTTGGGCACGTCGCAGACGGCACGTATATCGACACAGTCCCAGCGGTCGTCGCCCTTGGCGGTCGAGTCCGGATGCGACAGAGCGCAGACCTCGACGATACCGACGATCTCGAGACCCTCATTGGAGTGGTAGAAAAACCCCTTGTCGCCCAGCTGCATCGCCCGCATGTTGTTGCGGGCAAGATAGTTCCGGACACCGGTCCATTCCGTGCCCTTCTCGCCGGCCGCCTTTTGCTGCTCCCAGGACCAGGCAGACGGTTCAGATTTGTAGAGCCAATGCGCCACGCTCATGCCTCCGGATTGTTGAAGACCCAATTGAAGGGCTTGATGTCGACGCTCTCGAAAAGCCCGGCCTTGGTGTAGGGATCGTTGTCCGCCAGCGCTTTGGCTGCTTCGATCGTATCGGCATGAATGATGACGAGGCTGCCGCACGGCTTGCCCTCGCCATCGAGAAACGGTCCGGCCATCTTCAGCACACCCTCGGCATTGAGCTTGTTGAGATGTTCCACGTGGGCGGGCCGTGCCTCCATGCGGACATTGAGGTGATCGGGCTTATCCTTGCAGAGGAGAGCAAAAAGCATATCGGAACTCCTATTCAGTCGTAATCGGACGCGTCATGAGCTGATCGATGGCTTCGGCAATACCGAGCTTACCTTCGATGATAGCCGAAACTGCATCGGTAATCGGCATGCTGACGTTGAGCGACTGCGCCAGACGTGACGCCACTGCTGCCGCAAAAGCGCCCTCGACGAGGTCGCCATGGGCGGGATTGACGGTCTCGCCGCGACCGAGCGCAATGCCGAAGCGCAGGTTGCGCGACTGATGGCTGGTCGCCGTCAACACTAGGTCGCCGAGGCCAGAGAGCCCTCGCACCGTATCCGCCTGCCCGCCTTTGGCGACGACAAAGCGCGACATTTCGGCAAGTCCGCGCGCAATCAGCGCCGCTCGTGCAGAGTCGCCGATACCGGCCCCCTCGACGATGCCGCAGGCAATCGCCAAAACGTTCTTCAGCGCTCCGCCGAGCTGGACGCCGATCCGGTCAGACGAGGCATAGAGCCGGAACGTCCGCCCGGAAATCGCATGGGCCAGCCTTTCGGCGACATCCATATCCGCCGCGGCGATTGCCATCGCCGTCGGCAATCCCTTCGCGATATCGGCAGCAAAGCCGGGTCCGGACAACACAGCGATCGCGTGGCCGGGTATTTCGCGCTCCAGCATGTCGGTCAGCAGGTTGCCGGTTGCCCGCTCGATGCCCTTGGCACAGGTGACAACAATGGCATTGCTTGCGAGATAAGGCTGGTACTGCCTCGCTGCGTCCGCTTGCGCCTGCGAGGGCATCGCGAAGAGCACGATGTCGGCATCACCGATCGCGTCCGGTTCGGCGGAAAAGTCTAGCGACTCCGGCAACGCAATGCCCGGCAAGGCGGCGCCATGCCGATGCTCGGCCTTCAGGTCGGCGATCAGCTCCGGGTCTCGGCCGATAAGCGTTACCGCATTGCTCTCCGTCAGGGCAATCACTGCGGCAAGCGCCGTTCCGAAAGCTCCAGCTCCGACGACGGCAATCTTTTCGCTCATGCTTTCGCTCCACGCTTGCCGAAGCCAAGCAACGTCTCGGCATTGGAATCCAGTGGCCAGCGCGAGCGCGGCTGCACATCGAGGTCATCCGGCTCGACGTCGGTTGCCATTCGCTCCAGACCTGCCCAGGCAATCATCACAGCGTTATCCGTGCACAAATGCAGCGGCGGCGCTACGAAACGAAAGCCATGCTTGTCGCACAGCGACTGCAAGGTACTGCGAACCTCCAGATTGGCCGCGACCCCACCGGCAACCACCAGGGCCGGTCCGCCTTCGACATTTCGGAACTCCGCCTTGAAGCGCGCGAGCCCGCGACCGATGCGATCCTTCAGCGTTCGTGAGATCGCCTTCTGGAAGGAGGCGCAGATGTCCGCGACATCCTGCTCGGTCAATGGCGCGATCTCGGTTGCCGCCTGACGCACGGCTGTCTTCAGACCGGAAAACGAGAAATTGAGCTTCGCCTCCCCGACCAGAGGTCGCGGAAAATTGAAGCGGTCCGGGTTACCGCTCTTGGCCGCGCGCTCAACCGCCGGCCCGCCAGGATAAGGCAAGCTCAGCAATTTCGCCGTCTTGTCGAAGGCTTCGCCGAGCGCATCGTCGATCGTCGTACCCCAACGCTCGTATTGCCCGACGCCGCGCACGAGAATAAGCTGGGTGTGGCCGCCGGACACGAGTAGCATCAGGTAGGGAAATGCAAGCCCATCCGTCAGCCGCGCCGTCAACGCGTGCCCTTCGAGGTGGTTGACGGCATAGAGCGGTTTTCCGGACGCCTTGGCGATCGCCTTACCGGTCATCAGGCCGACGAGCAGGCCACCGATAAGGCCCGGCCCCGAGGTTGCCGCGATGGCATCGATATCGGAGAGCGACACATTGGCGCGTTTCAAGGCTTCATCGATCAGCGTGTCGAGAGCCTCGACATGGGCGCGGGCGGCGATCTCGGGTACAACACCGCCATAAGCGCTGTGCTCCTCGAGCTGGCTCAAGACGACGTCCGAACGCACCGTCGGCTGCCCGTCGACAGCTCGCTCGACCACTGCCGCTGCGGTTTCGTCGCAGCTTGTTTCGATGCCGAGGATGCGTAGAAAGGGCGCCATGAAACCTGATCGTTGATTGCGATGGGTCTTAAACCTGTTTACGAGGAACTCCGGTAACAACGGATCAATGCGGATGCAAACAAAACCTTTCCGGATCGGCACTCGAGGCAGCCCGCTGGCGCTCGCTCAGGCTCACGAAGCACGTGACAGGCTGATGGCGGCGCATGGGCTGCCGGAAGAGATGTTCGAAGTCGTCGTGCTGAGCACCAAGGGCGATCGTATCACCGACCGCTCACTGGCCGAGATCGGCGGCAAGGGACTTTTCACGGAAGAGTTGGAGCAGCAGCTTGCGAGCGGCGACCTCGACATTGCCGTGCATTCCGCCAAGGACATGCCGACACAGCTTCCCGAGGGGCTCTGTCTGTCCGCCTACCTGCCGCGCGAGGATGTCCGCGACGCGGTGATCGGGCGCACAGCGCCAAAGCTGATCGACCTGCCTCATGGCGCGACTGTCGGCTCCTCGTCGCTTCGCCGCCAGGCGCTGATCCGCCGGATGCGTCCTGATATCAACGTCATTACCTTCCGTGGCCTCGTCGATACGCGGCTTAGAAAGCTGCAGGAAGGCCAGGTCGATGCGACGCTGCTTGCGCTCGCCGGATTGAAACGGCTCGGCAAGGTCGAGGTGATAACCGATATCCTCGCCGCGGAAACCTTTCCGCCCGCACCCGCTCAAGGTGCGATCTGCATAGAAAGCCGTATTGGTGATGCCCGCATCGACGCGCTCCTTGCTCCCATCAATGATACCGCAACCTTCGATGCCGTTTCCTGCGAGCGGGCCTTCCTCGCCGCCTTGGACGGCTCCTGCCGCACGCCGATCGCCGGTTACGCCGTCTGCGAAGGTGACCAGGTGCGCTTCTCTGGTTTGATCATCACGCCGGACGGCCGTAACCAGCATGCCGTTACCGTCGATGGCCACAGGCGCGATGCGGCGGCATTGGGAACCCGTGCCGGGCAGGAGATCCGCGCGCGCGCCGGCAGCAGCTTCTTCGACGACTGGAGTTGATGTCTCGATGCGCGTGCTCGTGACCCGTCCTCGACATTCGGGCGAGCGCACCGCCAGGCGTCTTCGCGACCTGGGACACGAACCGATATTGCTGCCCCTGTCACGACCGGTTCACGATGCAAATGCGGCGTTGCGCGGTTTGCGTATGACCAAGGGCACTATCGCGATCACCAGCGCCGAAGCGATCAGGGCACTCGCAAAGCCTGACGTCGAGCTAGCTACCCATCTCAAACGCCCGGTCTTTGCGGTCGGGGATGCGACGGCCGAAGAAGCGCGAGCGATCGGTTTTATCTCCGTCACGGCATCGGGCGGCAGCGGCACCGAGCTTGCCGAGACGATCGCGAAAAAGGCAGGCGGCCCGGTTCTCTATCTCGCCGGCTCGCCGAGAGCGGAGACCTTCGAGAAGCGCGCGCACGAAATCGGCCTGAAGATCACCGTCTCGGAATGCTACCGGATGGAGCCGACACCGATCGCCCCACAAACGCTGGACACGATCTTTGAGCAGCAACCGCCGGATGCAATCCTCTTTTATTCACGCCAAACAGCCGAAAATTTCTTCCGCGCGGCCGAAGTGCGGATGCGGTCAGGCCGGACAGATGGAATACGTCTTCTCTGCCTCAGCAAATCGGTTGCCGAAGGGGTCCCGGCATCGCTGCGGGGCACCGTCAGCATCGCTGTGATGCCGGAGGAGAGCAGCCTTTTGTCGCTCCTTTGAACGCCTTGTGCGCCCAAATTTTATCTAACCTCTTTTCTTGACTGGCATCACTGACTAGTTTCGTTGCAATGCATAAGTAAGAGGATCTCATGGCACCAGGAAATCCGCCTCGCCACTCGAAGAACACCGAAGAGCCGGTCACAATCGATCTGGATACGCAGGAATTTGCTTCTGCCAAGGATACCGAAACGAAAGCCGAGGAGCCGACTGGCGCATCGGATGTGAGCCCTGCGGATGAGCCTCCGGCGCAACCCGAATTGACCAGCGAGCCGTTGCCTAACGAAACGCCAAAGGCTGCTGCCGAACCCGAGCTCGCGACGAATGAGTCGGTTTTGCCAGCGTCGCCCGCCCCGCAGCGCAGCAACACATCGGGCCTGATCGCCGCCGGTATTGTCGGCGGCTTGATCGCGCTTGTCGGTGCAGGCGCCATTCAATATGCGGGCTACCTGCCGGGTTCGTCCACGCCCGAGACACCATCCGCCGAGATCGCCAATTTCTCCGCCGAGATCGACGGCCTCAAGCAATCGGTCGCCAATCTCGCCGCTACCCCCGCTACGTCCGATAACGGTGCGCTGGAACAGCGCATTGCAGCGTTGGAGGCGACGGCAAAGACCTCGCCCGCTGTGCCCGCCGACACAACCTCGGTCGACGCTCTCAATCAGAAGATTGCCGACCTGACCGCCCAGATCGATCAGTTGCGTGGCGCCGTCACGCAAGCCTCGGAGCAAAAAACCTCCAATAACGCGGATATCGAGCAACGTCTGGCTGAAGCGGAAAAGAAGCTCAACGAACCGCGGCAGGACGTCGCCGTCGCCAAGGCCATCGCCGCCGCCGCGTTGAAGGCGGCGATCGATCGCGGCGGGCCGTTCGTTGCCGAGCTCGACACCTTTGCGGGGGTCTCGCCCGATGATCCTGCCACCGCGGATCTGCGCAATTTCGCGGAGACCGGCGTTCCCTCGCGCGCCGAGCTTGTCCGACAGGTGCCGGACGTCGCAACGGCTATCGTCGATTCCATCAATCAGACCGATGCCAACCAGAGTTGGTCCGACCGGTTGATGGCGAGCGCCAAGTCGCTGGTGACGGTCCGCCCCGTTGGTAACATTGAGGGTGAGAGCGTCGAGGCGATCGCCGCACGCATGGAAGACAAGGTGAAGAATGGCGACTTGCCGGGCGCCGCAGCCGAATGGGCCGATCTGCCGGCTCAGGCGAAACAGGCATCCGCCGCCTTCAAGCAATCGCTGGAAGCCCGCATCCGCGTCGAGGATCTCGTGGGCAGTGCCCTATCCAAGGCCGTTTCCAATGCCGGCAAGGAGGGCTGAGGCATGATCAGGCTCGTCATATTCGCCGTCCTCGTCCTCGTACTTGGCTATGGATTTTCTTGGCTGGCCGATCGCCCGGGCGATCTTTCATTGATCTGGGAAGGGCAACTCTACCAAACCCGTCTGATCGTGGCCGCAAGCGCCCTGATCGCACTCATTGCGGTCGTGATGATCCTGTGGTGGCTGCTGCGGACAATCTGGAATTCGCCCTATTCGGTTAGCCGCTATTTTCGTGCCCGCAAGCGCGATCGCGGCTATCAGGCGCTGTCGACCGGCCTGATTGCAGCAGGCGCCGGCAATGCACTGTTGGCCCGCAAGATGGCCGCCCGCTCGCGCGGCTTGATTCGCGCCGACCAGGAGCCACTGATCGCGCTCCTCGAGGCACAGGCCGCGTTGATCGAGGGCCGTCACGACGAAGCCCGCGCCAAGTTCGAAGAGATGACCAACGATCCGGAAACTCGTGAACTGGGTTTGCGCGGCCTGTATCTCGAAGCCAAGCGGCTGGGCGCCAATGAGGCCGCGCGCCAATATGCGGAAAAGGCCGCGGACAACGCACCCTATTTGCCGTGGGCCGCCCAGGCAACGCTCGAGTATCGCAGTCAGGCCGGTCGCTGGGATGATGCGATCCGCCTGCTGGAGCAGCAAAAGGCGGGTCGTGTCATCGAAAAGGCCGAGGCTGACAGGCTTCGTGCCGTTTTGCTGACGGCTCGCGCCACCGAGAAACTCGAGAGCGATCCGGCAGGCGCGCGCGATGATGCCACGTATGCCCTCAAGCTCGCCGCCGACTTCGAACCCGCCGCAATCATCGCCGCCAAGGCGCTGTTCCGCGAAGACAAGCTGCGCAAGGCGGCATCCGTCCTTGAACAGGCGTGGAAGTCCGCGCCGCACCCGGACATCGGCCGCACCTATGTTCGCGCCCGCAGCGGCGATTCTGCTGCCGACCGCCTCAAGCGCGCCGAGCGTCTGGAGGGAATGCGGCCAAACAACGTCGAATCCCTGCTTCTCGTGGCGCAGGCCGCTCTCGACACTCAGGATTTTGCCAAGGCCCGCGCCAAGGCGGAAGCCGCTGCCCGTATCGAGCCACGCGAAGCCGCCTTCCTGCTGCTGGCCGATATCGAGGAGGCCGAAACCGGCGATCAGGGCCGCATTCGCCATTGGCTAGCGCAGGCGCTCAAGGCGCCGCGCGATCCGGCATGGGTGGCGGATGGCTTCGTTTCCGACAAATGGTTACCGCTCTCGCCGGTCACCGGTCGATTGGATGCCTTTGTCTGGAAGGCACCGTTCGACCATGTCGATAAGACGGTCGATGAGAGCACAACGATCTCCATCGACAGCGCATTGAAAACACTGCCGCCCGTCCGCGATGGTCGCACCGAACGCATGGCCAGCGATCACCGCATCATCGAACTGGAGCGAGCTGCCACGATAGCCGAGGCAGTGCGTCCATCTTCGAAACCGCCGGCGCCCAGCAAGCAAGCGGCGGACGCAGCAACTTCACCCGAACCGCGCCCCTTCTTTGGCGGCCTGCCGGACGATCCCGGTGTTCGCAATCCAGCGGCAGAGCCAGAACCCAAGACACGGCTTCGCCTTTTCTAGACAAACAGGATCTAAATGTTCGAACGCTTCCAGGAATTCTTTCAGAATCTGACTTCCGACAATGCAAAGAAAGGTTTCGCGCCCGACGATCCACGCATCGCGGTGGCCGCGCTCTGCATGCAGGTCATGGAGGCGGACGGGCAGGTCAAGGACAGCGAGACAAAGCGGCTTCGCAAGCTGCTGAAAGACCAGTACGGGCTCGACCGCAAGCAACTCGATGCACTGATGGCCGCTGGCCAGGAGGCGGAAAGCGATGCTGTCGACTACTACCGCTTCACCTCGGATCTCAAGCGCCACCTCAACACGGAACAGAGGCTCGAACTGATCGGGATCCTCTGGGACATCGTGTATGCCGATGGCGAGCGCAGCGAGATGGAGGATGACGCGATCTGGCGCATCGCCGAACTTCTCGGTGTTTCCGCGCGCGAGCGGATCCAGAAGCGGCAGGAAGCAGCCCGCCGAGTCACAGACGTCGAGGTGGTACAGGACGATGCCGACTGACCGCTTGCCAGAGCCCGGCCAACCTCCGGTCCTGATTGTTCTGCATCAGGAGCACTCGAGCCCTGGCCGGGTCGGTCAACTGCTGGTCGAGAAGGGGTATCGGCTCGATATCCGGCGCCCGGTTCTTGGCGATAAGCTTCCCTCGACGCTTGCCGAACATGCGGGCGCCGTCGTCTTCGGCGGACCAATGAGCGCCAATGATACGGATGATTTCGTCAAGACGGAGATCAATTGGCTCGATGTGCCGCTAAGGGAAAAACGCCCGCTGCTCGGCATCTGCCTTGGCGCACAGATGCTGGTCAGGCAACTCGGCGGCAAGGTTCAGGCGAATGCCGATGGTTCCACCGAGATCGGTTGGTATCCGCTACGCCCGACCGAGAAAGGCCGTCTGCTGATGCACTGGCCGAGGATGGTTTATCATTTTCACCGCGAAGGCTTTGACCTGCCGCATGGCGCGGAGTTGCTGGCGGAAGGCGACACCTATCCCAATCAGGCCTTTCGCTATGACGGCCATGCCTGGGGTCTGCAGTTCCATGCCGAGCTGACACGCGCGATGATGCACCGCTGGGTGGTTCATGGCGCGCATCGCTTCATCCTTCCGAACGCGCAGCAGGGTCGCGAACATCTGGAAGGGCGCATGCTATTCGACGCGCCGCTGAAAGCATGGTTGAACGAGTTCCTCGATATTGTTTTCGAGGGCAAGACGTCCAAATCCTTCGCAACATCCAAAGCCGCCCTTCCCGCTTAGCAACGTGCGCCCTGCACCGCGTCGTGCTAGAATCGCATGCACTGCCACTCTGGCGATACTCACCAGCAAGAATGCGTTCCGATCCGAGATGAGATCTTGGAATTGCCGTGCCCGAACAGTGACGACCAAAGCTATTTCCGGAGGAGTTCCATGGCTAACTACGAGCAGAGACTTGCCGCGATGGGATTGGTTCTACCGCAACCCCTGAAACTGCCTTCCAACATGGTCCTTCCATTTCCCTGGGTGAATGTGCGCGGCAATCGCGCATTCGTGTCCGGCCATGGTCCGCAAAATACCGATGGCACGCCCGCCGGCCCGTTTGGAGCCGTCGGCGAGAACATCTCCATTGAGGAGGCCAAGGCATCTGCTCGGAAAGTAGCTCTTTCCATGTTGGGCAGCCTGAAGCGGGAGTTGGGCAGTCTCGATCGCATTACCGGTTGGTGCCGCGTGTTCGGTATGGTGAATTGCGCGCCGCGCTTTGCCAATCCGCCAGCCGTAATCAACGGTTTCACCGAACTGATCATTGAGGTGTTCGGACCGGAGGTTGGCAGTCACTCCCGATCCGCGATCGGCGTTGCCGGTCTGCCGCTGAACTTTCCAGTCGAAATCGAAGCGGAGCTCATCGTCTCTACCTGAAGGCCGTTACACCGGCTCTCGGCGCTCCGGCGCAGCAAGCGTGTCGATTCTGCGCAGCTTCGGGAAGCTCGTTGCCCAGATCGCCGCCACGGCAAGTGTTCCGATGCCGCCGATGACAACAGCAGGCACGGCACCGAAAATGGAAGCCATCGTGCCCGCTCGAAATTCGCCGAGTTCGTTGGAAGCACCCACGAAGACCATGTTGACGGCATTGACCCGGCCACGCAATTCGTCCGGCGTCCAAAGGGCGATCAGGCTCTCCCGCACATAGACGGATATCATATCGGCCGCACCCATGATGGCCAGAGCTGCGATTGACAGTTCCGTGCTGGTCGAGAACCCGAATACGATCGTGCCGATGCCGAACAGGGCGACGCCGATGAACATCGCAATGCCCGCACTATGCTTGAGGGGATAGGCAGCGAGAAAAATCGCCATGGCGATCGCGCCGACGCCCGGCGCCGAGCGTAGTAGGCCGAGCCCCCAGGGGCCGAGCGTCAGGATATCGCGCGCGAAGATCGGCATCAGTGCCGTCGCCCCACCAAGCAGCACCGCGAAGAGATCGAGCGAGATGGCGCCGAGCACGACTTTTTCGACACGGATGAAGCGGAAGCCACCGAGGATCATATCCCAGCTCTTGGCTTCGCCGGTCGTCTTCTGCGGCGGCTTGGGGATCATATAGAGCAGTGCGGCGCCAAGGGCGGCGAAGACGACAGCGACGGTGTAAGCCGCATGCGGGCTGACGCCATAGAGGAGACCACCAAGAACGGGCCCTGTGATCGCCGCGAGCTGCCACGAAGACGAATTCCAGGCGATGGCATTCGACAAATCCTGCGGCGGCACCAGGTTCGGCGCCAGCGATTGCACTGCGGGCGACATGAAGGCGCGCTCGATGCCGAAAACCAGCAGAACGGCAAATACAGGTAACGGCGAGAACGTGCCCGTTATCGTCATCAACAGCAGGGCCAGCGTACACAAGGCGCTGACGAGCGAGCAGATGGCGGCGATCACACGTCGGTTATGCCGGTCGGCAACGGACCCCGTAACAAGAATCAGGACCAGCGACGGCAGAAATTGCACGAGGCCAATCAGGCCGAGATAGATCGCGCTGCCAGTCTGGTCGTACATCTGCCAGCCAACCGCGACACTGACGATCTGCTGCGAAAAGGATAGGAGAAATCGCGCGAAAAAGAACCGGGTGTAAGACGGATGCCGGAACGCGGCAAAACGATCTCCGGTTGGCGAAAAGGACATGGAAGTTTTCCAGGACAACAAGCCAGACGCCAACGCACGACGCCGCTGTTAAACATGATTTACAACGCGTTTCGAGAGAGCACTTGCCCGTTTAGTCGCCAATGTCTACATGTCTGTCAACAACGAACTGGAGACGGCAATGCTTGCGCTTTTTCAAACCATTGATTTGGCGTTGAATCTCTACACTTGGGTGCTGATCGCCAGCGCCATCTTTTCTTGGCTGTACGCGTTCAACGTAATCAACTCCAGCAATCAGTTCGTCAATTCGGTCGGCATGTTCCTCTACAACGTGACCGAACCGCTGCTGCGACCGATCCGCCGCGTGCTGCCGAACCTCGGCGGCATCGATATCTCGCCAATCATCCTGCTGCTGATCATCTTCTTCGTGCGCTCGCTGATGTGGAATTCGATCTTCCCGCTGGTGGCATGAACTGGCCCTGGGCCGCATTCACCGACCATATAGCTCTGACGGTTCGTTTGACGCCAAATGGCGGACGCGATGCAATCGACAGCGTGGAGACGGACGCCGAGGGCAAGCCCCACCTCAAAGTCAGAGTGACTGCCGTTCCTGAGAAGGGCAAGGCGAACAAGGCGTTGGTAACACTGCTGGCCAAGTCGCTTGGCGTCGCAAAGTCGTCGGTCAGCCTCGCCTCAGGCGAAACCTCGCGTAAAAAAATCCTCCGGATCGATGGCGACCCGGAGGATTTGATCAGGAAACTGAAAGCCCTTATCGAGAACTGATCAGGCCTTGTCCTTCTTGTAGCGTTCGATCGCCTCAAGGATCAGCTGTCCGGCTTCCTTTGAGTCACCCCAACCGTAGATCTTCACCCACTTGCCGGGCTCGAGATCCTTATAGTGTTCGAAGAAGTGCTCGATCTGCTTCAGCGTGATCTCCGGAAGATCGGTGTGGTCCTTCACCTTCTCATAGCGCAGCGTCAGCTTTGGCGACGGCACGGCGATGATCTTCTCGTCCTTGCCGGAATTGTCTTCCATCTTGAGAACGCCGATCGGGCGCACGTTGATAACGCAGCCCGGAACCAGCGGACGCGTGCTGGCGATCAGGACGTCGATCGGATCGCCGTCTTCGGAAAGCGTGTGCGGCACGAAGCCGTAATTGCCCGGATAGGTCATCGGCGTATAGAGGAAACGATCGACAACGAGCGTACCGGCTTCCTTGTCCATCTCGTACTTGATCGGGTGGCCGCCAACGGGCACCTCAACGATTACGTTGACATCTTCCGGCGGGTTCTTGCCGATGGAAATCGCGTCAATGCGCATAGAGCTTCCCTCTAAGGTTAAGTCGATGGTTGCCAGATACTGGGAATCATCCCGCAACGCAACACGCCAGTGCGGATTTCAGGTCCGCCTGCGGGCGTCGACAAGCCACCCCTCAAGACGACACACGACTTCCGTGTTGGTCGTGAGCAAGGGTCGTGCCGGACCCGAGCAGCGTCACTTGTTGGCTCAAGGGAATGTGGCGGAGGTGACGACCGAGTTGCCTCAGCCCTTTCCACAAGTGGTGGCCAAGCATCATTCGACGCTGCAGCCGGTAGGTAAGTATGCCGGTCACCAAGCCGGATGCTACCGAGATCGCGACCGGCAGCGGCGCCGTGAAGGTCTCGGGATTACCGGTATCAAACAAGGCTTCAGGCAGGATGCGATGCAGCAGGTAGATGTGATAGCTCGCGGTTGCGATCGAAACGAGGACGGCAGCCAGCGGCGCCGGCAGCCTCACCCGAGGCAGATAGAGAAGTACCGCAAGCACCGGCACCTGCATGCTGTAAAGGATCCATGAACCCGCCCAGTTTCCGCCTGTATAGGCCATGAGCGGCATGACCACGCATCCAGCGGCGATTACGGCAAGCCGTCTTCCCGCGGAATTCGCAAAAGCCGTGCACCATCCGAAAACCGCAAGGTGCAGCACCCAGGCAAGAGTGAATATCTGCCTTTGGCCAACTGGCCAAAGCGCTGGGATAACAAAGTGTGCGAGCACTGCAAGAGCCAGCAGCAGCATGCCGAAGCGGAACGGATCCTTCCCGGCGAAACGCCGAACGGGCGGCACGACAAACAGAGCGCCCCAAAGCAGCAACAACTGCGCAAAGGCTTCCACGAACCAGTAAAGATAAGGCAGCATCTCGTGCCGCTCTGGCTGCGCGAAGCCGAGGTTTCCAACAAGAAACACGGAGGCCCACGGCATTGCGCCCCAGGCAACACTGAAACCGAAAATGACCAGGTAGTAGGGCCAGAGAACGAGACCAAGCGGTCGCAAAAAGCGCCTGAGGTCACCGGCGAAAAGCGCACGGGATTGAAAGCGTGCGAGCCCGTATCCGCACAGCACGAGCATTGTTCCGGCACCACCCGGAATGGGCCACGGCGTCGCATGGTGCAGCACGACCAATAGAATGGCGATCGATTTCAAGAGAATATCGCTGGCGATCGTTCGCTGGGCGCTCGTCGAATGCGATCGAGCCGAAAGAGCACCGACACTCATCTTTTCCCAACCATCCGGTACCGTGCCGAGCAGCCGCTCGAGACCGACCGTAAGCTCGAGATAACGCAGCGAATCTCCGCCAAGCTCTGCAAAGCTGTCCTGGGGCGACACTTGCTGGGGGAAAAACACCTCGCGAAACAGGCTGATGACCGTTGCTTTCGCGCGCGCCGGCTCCTCTTCCATGCGCAAGCGGAGTTGTTCGTAGTCGATCTTGCCGTTGGTCAGCCGTGGCAGTTCCTTAGTGGCGATTGCGCGCACCTGCGGCAAGCCGATACCCGCAAGCACCGCCAGCGCCTCACGAACGTCTTCCTCAGCTTGCGGACCCGCAAAGGCCACAAGCAGTTGCTGGTCATTGCCAACGACAGCGGCTGTAATACCCTTCACACCCAGCGCCGTTTCCAACGCATCGTGACCGAGACGGACACCGCCAATCTTAGACATCCGTCGCAGGCGGCCCGTGATTCGAAACAGCCCGTTCTTATCGTGCGTGGCCAGATCGCCGGTCCGAAGCTCCTCGATATCAGCGCCCCCCGCCAGATCTTGGCGCGTCTCGGCGTAACCGAGCATCACGTTTGGTCCGCGATAGACGAGTTCACCGGCAATATCCGAGCCCGTGATCCTCATGCCCTCGTCGTCAACCAACCACAGTTCACCGCCCGGCACCGCAACCCCGATCCGATCAGCACTCCCTGGCAGGTGCTCAGGGGGGACATAGGCAATTCGCGCCGTGGCCTCTGTCTGCCCGTACATCGCAAAGAAGCGCTGTCCTTCGCCCTGCAGCCAGCCATGATAGCGTCGGACGGTCTCCGGCTCCATGCGTCCTCCGGCAACTGTCATGAAGCGAAGATCAGGATAGCTCTGTTCGCGAAATCCACGTTGCTCCAGAAGCTCGTAGGAATGCGGAACACCTGCGAAATTCGTGCATCGCGCCGCCCGGAAATCATCCAGGAATGTCGGCTCGAGGACCGATGTCCCGGGCATCCAGACGGCGGCACCGACCGCTAGGTGGGAATTGAGCACCGACAATCCGTAGGAGTAATGAAGCGGCAGGACCAGCGCGCCGATATCGCCCGCGTGCAGGCCAAGATAGCCGGCGATCTGCTCTGCATTGGCGGCGACGGCCGTCTTCGACAGTCTCACGGCCTTGCCGCTGCCCGTGCTGCCTGATGTTACCAGCATCAGGGCGAGGTCAGGATGCACGGCCGCGTCACTGGAACTGTGGTTTGCTTCCATCAACCGCCAGCGCCCGCCTTCGCGGCGGTAGACGATCTCAGGCGCAAATCGCTCCATGAAGGACGACCACGCCATGCCATCCTCGGGCGGCAGCAACGCGACGGCGTGCCCGCCAGCAAAGGCTGCGAGATAGGCAATGATCGGATGCTCGGATTGTGCGGCCTCGATCGCGACGAGTCTCTTGCTCGTGCCCAACGCACCGCTTAGCGACGCAACACGATCGGCGAGTTCACTGTACGTGATTGAAGGTCGAAACGGCAGCAACAGGGCCGGCCTATCGCCCATGCGGTCGATACGCGTCCAAAAGCCGTCCAACATACTTGTTCCCCCACGCGGATCAAAAGCATGAGGCGCGACTTATATAAGTTGAATATGATTTGCAAGTTTTCGCGACAGACAAAACGCTGTCAGGCAAGCCAATTCCGGTGAAAAAACCTAGCTCAAAGCTCGGCGCTTCAACCCCAGATGAAACCGATTTTCTTCAGCTGCTTTTGGTCGAAAGTTTCCATGCCCTCGCAATAGTCGACGCCGCCGTGGCTGCGATAGAACTGCGCGCCAGTCTCGTTTTCCTCGAGGCACCAGACAACCAGTCCGTTGCAGCCGAGCGACTTCAAAAGCCGTCTGGCCTCACCAAAAAGCATGTGTCCGAGGCCAATCCCTTGGTATTCCGGCCGAAGATAGAGCTCGTAGATCTCGCCTTCCTGCGGCAGGGCACGGGCGCGATTGAGGCCGAGCGTTGCATAGCCTGCGACCGTACCAGCGACGTCGAGAACGAGCAGCGTAGCGGGCCCGCGGGTAGCCTTGCGCCACCAATTCTCGCCGCGACGCTCGATCATCTGCCGCAATGCACGATGCGGAATGATCCCCGCATAGGTGTGCTGCCACGCAAGCCGATGCACTTCCGATATGGCTCGGGAATCGTGCGGTTCGGCCCGCCGAACATCGATCGACAACGTCTTCATAGCGCTTACTCTGGTCCCATTGTCGGCAATTAACCATACACGCACGGCGCATTCAGGCCTTTTGCCCACAGACTTAACATGTGGACGACAGCTGAAATTTAACGCTTATTTAACTATTGCGACAAGCCGGATTCGACGCGGCACACAATAAAAAACCCCGGCACGATGGCCGGGGTTAAGGGACTTCAAGACGCTTGGATGCTCAGGCCATTTTCGCCTTGGCGAAGCGCTTGCGGTCATTCGCGTCAAGATACATCTTGCGCAGACGGATCGACTTCGGCGTCACTTCCATCAACTCGTCGTCCTGGATCCAGGAGAGCGCGCGGTCGAGCGTCATGCGGATCGGCGGCGTCAGCTTGACGGCTTCGTCCTTGCCGGCGGCGCGGATGTTGGTCAGCTGCTTGCCCTTCAAGACGTTGACCTCGAGGTCGTTGTCGCGGGAGTGGATGCCGATGATCATGCCCATGTAGACCTTTTCGCCGGGCTCGATCATCATCGGGCCGCGATCTTCCAGGTTGAACATGGCATAGGCCACGGCTTCGCCAGCAGCGTTTGCCAAGAGAACGCCGTTCGTACGGCCGCCGATTTCACCCTTGTAGGGCTGGTAGTCCTTGAACAGACGGTTCATCACGGCGGTGCCGCGCGTATCGGTCAGCAGTTCCGACTGGTAGCCGATCAGGCCGCGGGTCGGTGCGTTGAACACCAGGCGAACGCGGTTGCCGCCCGAAGGACGCAGCTCGGTCATCTCAGCCTTGCGCTCGGACATCTTCTGCACGACGACGCCGGAATGCTCTTCATCAACGTCGATGACGACTTCTTCGATCGGCTCCATCAGCTGGTCGTTCTCGTCTCGGTGCATGACGACGCGCGGACGCGACACGGCCAGTTCGAAGCCTTCGCGGCGCATGGTTTCGATCAGAACCGCAAGCTGCAATTCGCCGCGGCCGGAGACGTAGAACGAATCCTTGCCTTCGGCTTCTTCGATCTTGAGAGCGACGTTGCCTTCGGCTTCCTTGTAGAGACGGTCGCGGATGACGCGCGAGGTGACCTTGTCGCCTTCGGTACCGGCCAGCGGGCTGTCGTTGACGATGAAGGACATGGTGACGGTCGGCGGGTCGATCGGCTGCGCGGTCAGTGCCTCTGTCACGGCCGGATCACAGAAGGTGTCGGCAACCGTGCCCTTGGAGAGGCCGGCGATCGCGACGATATCACCTGCATGCGCTTCGTCGATCGAGGTGCGTTCGATGCCGCGGAACGCGAGGATCTTCGAGATGCGGCCGTTTTCGATCAACTTGCCATCCTGGCCAAGAACCTTAACGGCCTGGTTCGGCTTGATCGAGCCGGAATTAATGCGGCCGGTGATAATGCGGCCGAGGAATGGGTTGGCTTCGAGGATCGTGCCGATCATCGTGAACGGGCCCTCGTGGACGGTCGGCTCGGGAACATGCTTGAGCACGAGGTCGAGAAGCGGCGTAAGACCCTGATCCTTCGGGCCCTCCGGATTGACGTTCATCCAACCATCGCGGCCCGAACCGTAGAGGATCGGGAAATCGAGCTGTTCGTCTGTTGCGTCGAGGTTCGCGAAGAGGTCGAAGACCTCGTTAATGACCTCTTCGTGGCGACCATCCGGACGGTCGATCTTGTTGATCGCGACGATCGGGCGGAGGCCGACCTTCAGCGCCTTCGACACGACGAACTTCGTCTGCGGCATCGGGCCTTCCGACGAGTCGACCAGAACGATCGCACCGTCCACCATCGAGAGAATACGCTCGACTTCGCCACCGAAATCGGCGTGGCCAGGGGTGTCGACGATGTTGATGCGGACACCCTTCCACTCGACCGAGGTCGCCTTGGCAAGAATCGTGATGCCGCGTTCCTTTTCCAGATCGTTGGAGTCCATGACGCGTTCTGCGACGCGCTGGTTCTCGCGGAACGAGCCGGACTGTTTCAGGAGCTCGTCAACCAGTGTCGTCTTGCCATGGTCAACGTGCGCGATAATCGCGATATTGCGAAGTGCCATATGTCTGTATCTCTGAGGCTGGGGCGCCGCGCTGGGAGAAGGCGCCAATTTCATTTGGGCGGCTCATACAGTGTTTTTCGCGTTTGCGAAAGGGGGAAAGCCGGATTGCCTGCCATGCATGACGTCAACTCGATATCTGCGGGTCAAGCGTCATCCGCCACAGTTCAGTATCGTTCCGGTCCATCAGCCTCACGGTCAGTTGCTCGGTCTGCCCATCGATGTCGACGAGCCCAAAGAACTGCATGCCGGCCGACGGCGGCAAGTTCTGCTCCGCGCCACCGGGCGCTGCTTCCATGAACTTCACCTGTGGCCCGAAGGTCATGTCGAGTTGCTGCGGACCGTAGGTACCGGAATGAAGGGGACCGGCAACGAATTCCCAGAACGGCAGGAATTCGTGGAATTTGGCCTTTTCGGGGTCGTAGTAGTGCGCGGCCGTATAGTGCACATCAGCTGTCAGCCAGATCATGTTGAAGATGCCGGCATCGCGGATGAAGCGTAGCAGATCGGCAAATTCCAATTCGCGGCCAAGCGGGGCGCCATTGTCGCCGTTGGAGATCGACTCGCTGCCGGTCCGGTGGCCGTAATCATCCCAGATCACCAGCCCGATCGGCAAATCGCAGGCAATCACCTTCCAGGTCGCCGTCGAGCGCACCAGCTCGCGCTTCAGCCACGCCACTTGACGCTCGCCCAACAGACGGGAGGCATCGGAGACGGTGGCATCACCGCCATGGCCGTTGGGTCCGCGATAAGAGCGCAGGTCGACGAAGAAGAGGTCGAGCAGCGGCCCGTATGAAACCTTGCGGTAGATCCGGCCCGGCTCATCGGCGACATAGCGGATGGGAGTCATCTCGTGAAACGCCCGGCTGGCGTGACCAGCGAGCGCCGAAACGGACTTTTCGGTGTAGCGGTCGTCGTCGCGCAGGTCCGTCGAGGGCGACCAGTTGTTCAAGACCTCGTGGTCATCCCATTGATAAAAGACCGGACAGACGGCATTGAGCGCCTTCACATGCTCATCGAGCAGGTTATAGGACCATTGCCCGCGAAACTGCTCCAGCGTCTGGGCGATCTCGCGCTTTGCGTCGGTGACGATCCTGTTCTTCCAAACTCCCCCGTCTCGCAACCTGATCTCGTCGGGCATGGGATTGTCGGCATAGATCGTGTCACCGGAATGGATCATGAAGTCCGGGCGATGGTAGGCGATCGTCGCATAGGTGCGCATGCCGTCATCGTCGATGCCCCATCCCTGCCCGGCCGTATCGCCCGACCACGCGAACCGGATGCTACGCTTGCCCACCGATGCCGTGCGAAACTGCCCTTGGATTGGCTCGGACAAATCATTGATGTCCTGCAGGTTAGCCGCACAGAAGCGGTAAAATATCTCCTGATCGGGCGGGAGATCCCGAAGCAGCAGCTTTCCGGCAAGACCGGTTTGCGGCGTGACGTCTATCGGCGCTATGCGCACCGCATTGGCGAACCTGTCGCTCGTTGAATACTCGACAGCGAGTCGCGCCGGCCGGTCCACCTGCGTCCAAATCACGCCGGAACTCGCATCGACGTCGCCGGATTGCACACCATACGTGAAGAGCGGTCGGCCGGAAGAGCCCCGCGCATAATAGGGCATCGCCAGCCCTGCCACCGCAAATCCGCCGACCGCGCCCATTGATGAGAGAAAGCATCGGCGGGTCGTCGTCTCGGTCAATTTCATGCCATGGCGTATCCGGCTTGCGGGAATGGAAGAGATTCTCCCGCACCGACCCTACCGCGGCCGTCATGTCATCATCTTGAAGATGGCATGACGGTTTTTCGAAACTTCGACGACAGTTTTGTTGCGATCGCCTCAAGCATCACTGCCGGACAGTTCTTCGAAGGTCGCTAGACCCTTCTTCACCAGCATGGCATCCGGGCTCGGCAGCTTGCCTCGGAAAGCCTTGTAGGCGTCCTCGGGATCGACCGCGCCGCCGACGGAATAGATGTTATCCTTGAGCTTGCCGGCCATCTCGCGATGGAACGCGTCACCAGTTTCCTCAAAGGCGGCAAAGGCATCGGCATCGAGAACCTCGGACCACATGTAGGAATAGTAGCCGGCTGAATAACCGCCGGAGAAGATGTGCTGGAAGTGCGGCGAGGCATGACGCATGACGATCGACTTCGGCATGCCGAGCTCCGACAACACCTCGGCCTGTACCGCCATCGGATCCTCGACCTTGTCGCGAGTGTGGAACGCCATGTCGACGACCGCGGACGAGGTAAACTCGACCGTATTGAAGCCGGAATTGAACGTCCGCGCCGCCAGAACCTTGTCGAGCAGGGCCTGCGGCATTGGCTCGCCGGTTTCAAAGTGCACGGCATATTGCTTCAGGATCGCAGGCACCGTCAGCCAGTGCTCGTAAAGCTGCGACGGCAGCTCAACGAAATCGCGTGAGACACCCGTGCCCGAAACCGAGGGGTAGGTGACGTTTGACAGCATCCCGTGCAGCGCATGGCCGAACTCGTGGAACAGCGTGCGCGCGTCATCGAGCGACAGTAGCGCCGGCTTGCCCTCGGCGGGCTTCGCGAAGTTGCAGACATTGTAGATGATCGGCAATTCGCCATTGCGGCCGTTCTTCAACGGCAGCTTGTGCTGCGACTGGAAAGAGCTCATCCAGGCGCCCGAGCGCTTCGAGCTGCGGGCGAAATAATCGCCGAGGAAGAGCGCGACCAGCCTGTCTTCGCGATCGCGGATCTCGAAGACGCGGACATCGGGATGGTAGGCTGGAACGCCCTTCTTCTCGACGGCGCGAATGCCGAATAGCCGGCCAGCGACATCGAAGCAGGCATCGATGATCTTCTCAAGCTGCAGATAAGGCTTCAGCTCCGCCTCGGAGAAATTGAACCGCTGCGCCCGGATCTTCTCGGCATAATGCCGCCAATCCCAGGGCATGACGTCGTGGTTCTTGCCTTCGTCGGCGATCAAATTGGCGATATCCGCCTCTTCCTCGCCGGCACGCTTGACCGCCTTCGCCCATACCTCCCGAAGCAGGTGGTTCACGGCTTCAGGCGTCTTTGCCATTGTATTGTCGAGCTTCAATTCAGCGAAGTTGCCGTAACCGAGGAGCTTTGCCACCTCGTCGCGGAGCGCAAGCGTATCCCTGATAATGCCGCGATTGTCAGTGGCGCCATCGTTCTCGCCGCGCGCAACCCAGGCCTTAAAGGCCTGTTCCCGCAGGTCCCGCCGCTCCGAGAAGGTTAGGAACGGTTCGATGATCGAGCGTGACAGGGTCACGGCAAACTTGCCCTCTTCGCCACGCTCGCGCGCAGCCGCCGCCATCGCATCCTTCAGAAATTCCGGAATGCCGTCGAGATCCGGACCGTCGGAAAGGATCATCGCCCAGCTCTTCTCGTCGGCAAGCACGTTCTGACCGAACTGGGTACCAAGGCCAGCAAGCTTCTCGTTGATCCCCGCAAGCTTCTCCTGCTCGGGCTTCGGCAGCTTCGCGCCCGATTTGACGAAGCCCTTCCAGTGCCGCTCCAGCACCCGCGTCTGCTCCAGCGTCAAACCGAGGCTTTCGCGCGCTTCCCACAAGGCGTCGATGCGCGCAAACAGCGCCGCATTCATGCCGATCTTGGAATAGTGGCGCGACATCTTCGGCGAGATATCCCGCTCCAGCGCCTGGATCATATCATTGGTATGCGCGCCCGCCCGGTTCCAGAACAATGCCGAAACGCGCGACAGCTCATCGCCCGCGATCTCGAGAGCAACCACGGTATTTTCGAATGTCGGCGCCTCGGGATTATCCGCGATCGCGTCGATCTCTTTCTCGTGCGCTGCGAGCGCTGCATCAAAGGCCGGAGCGAAGTCGCCATCATTGAGGGCATCGAAACGCGGCAGACCGTGGAGACCATTCCATTCGATAAGTGCCGGGTTGAATTCTGGTGTGGAAGGCATGCGGGGATCCTTTGTGGCAGGCAACTGAACAGGCAATATAGGGATGCGCATCCGCAATTGGTATCGCCGATCAAACGCTCATCTCCCGGCCGGACCGCGAAAAGTTCATGGCAAGAAATGATGCATAAGAATTAACTAATCGTTAACGATTGACGTACGTTCGCCATGCGCGGTAGCTTCACGCATCATCCTTTTGCAAGGGGATAGGCGTCATGGAAATCCTTTCTGTGCGGTCTTCGCCGAATTTTCTTTTCAGAAGAAACTCCGATAATTCTAGCAATTACAACGAATTAGAAGCACAATTCGGCACGGCGACGAAGGCCTCGACGGCATTTCACATCGATGAAACGAACGGGGATACGCCTGATTTTTCCGCCATCAGCGCCAGCGAACTGCGCCAATATGCGAGGCAGAGCTTCGATGCTGGCGCGATCGATCAGGATACGTTTGCCGCGATCTCCGAGCCGCTGCCGATGCGGACGGTCGATCCGTCAGGCAACATCCTCGATCTGTCCGATATTGCCGACGCGACGAGCTTCAATTTCCGGGATTACTACAAGGGCCAGCTCCAGATCGCGACATCGATCGGCGACCCGCAAACGGTGGCACGGCTCGATTCCGTCGTCAGCTTCCTTAACGTCTGATCTCAGGCTTTCCGCCATCCAAGCAGGCCGGGCGTCGCATGCCAGAGCGCCTGTGCTGCAAAGCCCATGAAGAGAACACCGGAGCAGCGCACGATCAGCCGTTCGTGCGAACGATAGAAACGTCGGACCGTTCCCGCGCCAATGATCGTGATCAGGATCATGTCCGCCACGATAAAGCCCAAAAACGAAACCGCCAGCAGGACCGGCAGCGTGTGAAACTGCAACGCGCTCGCCGAACCCGCAACAAGCGCGGTGAACGTCGCAAGCGCGACTGGATATCCCTTCGGATTGGTGACGCCGAAGATCAGACCGCGACGGAACGGCCGCTCCACCACCATCAACGCCTGCCCCTCACCCTTCGGCTTTGCCCGCACGGCATTCCAGCCGATCCAGGCAAGATAGAAGCCACAGAGAAGACCAAGCGCGTCGAACACGAAGGTCCCGATCGTCTTCGCCCCGATGATCGCGATCAGCGCCAACGATGCCCACAGAAGATCGCCGACCAGATGACCGCTGACGAACATTGCGCCGGCACGGCGGCCCTGCCCTGCGCCGATGCCAAGCAACGCAAGGAAAGCAGGCCCTGGAATGAGCACGTAAAGAAGAGCTGCCAGAAAGGCGCCCGCGAGCAAGGATTGCGTCATCGACAAACTCCGGAAAGGACAGCCGCAGCTTATGCGCCAATCGAAAGGCGTCAAGCTGTCATGGCGATCCATCAGATTTTTGAATTGCCGTATCACGCGGCTTCCGACAGAAGGGGAGCGGCCGCCCTCGCGCGGATCGCGCATGTCACCAAAGACCGAGTACCCTATGCCCCCATTCCGGATGAGCCAACGGCGAACGAGCATGCTCGGAGCGCTTCTCGCAACCATCGGCCCGATCTCGATGTCGATCTACACGCCGGCAATGCCGGAACTCGTCCACGCGTTCCGGACCTCCGACTCCGCGATCAAGATGACGCTTTCCGTCTATTTCGCCGGCTTCTCGGTTGCGCAATTGCTTGCCGGCCCGCTCTCGGACGCCTTCGGCCGCCGCGCGGCGACGCTCCTCTTCATCGGCATCTATGTCGTCGGCAGCCTGCTTGCCGCCTTTGCGCCCGGCATCGAGTGGCTGCTCGCCGGCCGCCTGATCCAGGGCATCGGCGCCTCCGTCGGGATTACGGTGGCGCGCGCCATCGTGCGTGACCAGTTCACCGGGACGGAAGCCTCCCGCATCATCAACCTGATCGGCATCATGATCGCCATCGGACCGGCCGCTGCACCAACGATCGGCGGACTTGCGCTGGCGGCCTTCGGCTGGCAGTCGGTCTTCTTTCTGCTGATCGGCTTCGGGCTGCTGATCTGTCTCGGGGTGATCGTCTTCATGCGCGAAACAAGCGTGCCGGATCCGCGCCGCGCGCTCCCGGTTCCGCTGCTTCGCGCCTATCTGGAGCTTGCCCGGGAAAGCCGCTTCGTCTCTGCCTCGCTCGTCCTCGGCGGTTCGATCGGCGCGCTTTACGCGCAGGCGACGCTGCTACCCTTCATCCTCATCAAGGTCGTCGGCCTTTCACCGACCGCTTTCGGCTTGGGCATGCTGATGCAATCAGGGTCCTACTTCCTCGGCTCCGTCTGCCTTCGCTATGCGGCGCCGCGCCTGGGCGGTGACGGCTCGGTGCGTGTCGGGCTTGGCCTCCTCGGGCTCGCTGGCATCATGATCGCGCTGTCAGTCCACTTCGTCACGCCCTCGTATCTCTCGATCATGGGGCCGATCGCGTTCCTGGCCTTCGGATTGGCGTTCCTGACGCCGCATATGACGACATCGGGCCTCTACCCCTTCCCGCATATCGCCGGCTCGGCGTCCGCGATGATGGGCTTTATTCAGATGGGTGGCGGCTTTGCCGGCGGCGTTGCGGGTTCGCTGATCGGTATGCCGCTGCTCGCCTTCGGTACGGTGATCCCGATCATGGCGCTGATTTCGATCACCAGCTACGTCTGGTTCGTGCGCGCCTCGCAACGCGCAGCGGAACTCTCCCACGCCACGGCGGGCGAATGAAAAAGGCCCGCACGAGGCGGGCCTTCGATCTCTTGCGACTGCTCTCGGTTACTTCGAGAGGTTGCGCTTGGCGAGTGTGCGCAGACGCAGCGCGTTGAGCTTGATGAAGCCGGCGGCGTCCTTCTGGTCGTAGGCGCCCTGGTCGTCTTCGAAGGTAACCAGCTTGTCGGAATAGAGCGACTTCGGGCTCTCGCGGCCGGTGACCATGACGTTGCCCTTGTAGAGCTTCAGCGTCACTTCGCCTTCGACATGCTCCTGGCTCTTGTCGATCAGAGCCTGCAGCATTTCGCGTTCCGGCGAGAACCAGAAGCCGTAGTAGATCAACTCGGCGTAACGCGGCATCAGCTCGTCCTTGAGGTGCGCGGCACCGCGGTCGAGGGTGATGGATTCGATGGCGCGGTGCGCGGCAAGCAGGATCGTGCCGCCGGGCGTCTCGTAGACGCCGCGCGACTTCATGCCGACGAAGCGGTTTTCGACGAGGTCGAGGCGACCGATGCCGTTGTCGCGACCGTAGTTGTTGAGGGCTGCGAGCAGCGTTGCCGGGCTCATGCGTACGCCATTAATCGAAACGGCATCACCCTTCTCGAAGCCAACCTTGATGATGGTTGCCTTGTCGGGAGCTGCTTCCGGAGAAATCGTGCGCATATGCACGTACTCAGGTGCTTCCTGTGCCGGATCTTCGAGAACCTTGCCCTCGGACGAGGAGTGCAGCAGGTTGGCGTCGACGGAGAACGGCGCTTCGCCCTTCTTGTCCTTGGCGACCGGGATCTGGTGGGCTTCGGCAAACGCGAGCAGATCGGTACGGCTCTTGAACGACCAGTCGCGCCACGGCGCGATGATCTTGATATCGGGGTTCAGGGCATAGGCGGAGAGCTCGAAACGAACCTGGTCGTTGCCCTTGCCGGTGGCGCCATGCGCGATCGCATCGGCGCCGGTCTTGCGGGCGATATCGATCAGGTGCTTGGAGATCAGCGGACGGGCGATCGAGGTGCCCAGCAGATAGACACCCTCATAGACGGCGTTGGCGCGGAACATCGGGAAGACGAAGTCCTTGACGAACTCTTCGCGGACGTCCTCGATGTAGATCTCCTTGATGCCGAGCATTTCGGCCTTCTTGCGCGCCGGCTCCAGCTCTTCGCCCTGGCCGAGGTCGGCCGTGAAGGTTACGACTTCTGCGCCGAGCTCGGTCTGCAGCCACTTCAGGATGATCGAGGTGTCGAGACCGCCGGAATAGGCGAGGACGACTTTCTTTACGTCTTTGTGCGATGCCATGATGATGAGGTCCGTTGCAAAAGGGCGGCGGCAAACCCGCCAAGCCCGGTATGGCTGGGCACTTTTAGCGAGATCGGCGCAGGACGCAAGGGCAACGGCGACCATAGGCGGCTCGGATAATGTTTGACAGGCCGAAAGCGCAACCCATATCTGCCAGCGTCCTGACAATGCTGAGGAGAGGCTGGCCGTGACGAAAATTCAAGACATCATCAAGAAATCCAATGTCGCCGTCATCACCGGCGGTGCTTCCGGCATCGGGCTTGCCGCGGCAAAACATTTCGCTCGTGCGGGCATGAGCGTTGCTATCGCCGATCTCGGCGGCGACCGGCTGGCAGCCTCTGCAGACGAACTGAAGGCGATCTCGGGAGAGGAGTATGTGCTCGCCGTCGAAACCGACGTTGGGCAGAAGGAGTCCCTGGAAGCGCTTGAACGGACCGTGATTCAACGCTTCGGTCGCGTGCATATTCTCATGAACAACGCCGGCATCGGCCCCGAGACGTCGATCTTCAGCGCCCAGGCCAATTGGGACAGCATCCTCGGCGTCAACTTGCTCGGCGTCATCAACGGCACCCGGACCTTCGGCCAGCACATGCTCTCGCATGGCGAACCGGGCCTGATCATCAACACCGGCTCCAAGCAGGGCATCACTACGCCCCCTGGCAATCCGGCCTACAATGTCTCGAAAGCCGGCGTGAAGGTGTTTACCGAAGCGCTCGAGCACGAACTGCGCAACACCGAGGGCTCGAAGATTTCCGCCCACCTGCTGATCCCCGGCTTCGTCTTCACCGGCCTCACGAAGGGCGACCGCACCGAGAAGCCGGCTGCCGCATGGACTGCGGAACAGACCGTCGATTTCATGATCGAAAGCCTGGAACGCGGCGACTTCTACATCCTCTGCCCCGACAACGACGTCGCCCGTCCGGTGGACGAACGCCGCCTGGCCTGGGCAATGGGGGACATCATCGAGAACCGCCCGCCGTTGTCGCGCTGGCACAAGGATTATGCCGACAAGTTCAAGGCCTATCTCGAACAGAAGGAATAGGTCGTATTAGAAGGTTTGATTAGACATTTTCTGAGAGCCGGATAAAAGCAACCAACGTTCTTCCGGCTTTCAGAGTGTAACATGGATTTTCTGCCCAGCATTGCCACGCTTCTTGCCTTTGCTGCTGCGACTCTTCTGCTTGCGGCAACGCCTGGCCCAGACATGACGCTTTCCATCAGCCGTGCGCTGGCACAAGGCAAGAAGGCTGCACTCTTCGTCGTCCTCGGCACCAGTCTCGGGATTGTCGTTCATACCATGCTGGTTGCTTTCGGTGTCTCAGCGCTGATCACCGCATCACCGACCGCCTTCCTGATCCTGAAGACCGGCGGTGCCGCCTATCTCCTTTGGCTTGCCGTCCAGGCGATCCGCTACGGCTCGAAGTTTTCGGTCAACAAGGTGGAAGCGGCAACAGGCACGCCGCTTGCCAACGTCTCCTCGGGCTTCTGGGTCAACCTACTGAACCCGAAGGTCATCATCTTCTTCATGACCTTCCTGCCGCAGTTCGTCAGTGCTGGCGACCCGACGGTGACGCAGAAGCTGCTGTTTCTCGGCTTCTGCTTCATCCTGATCGGCATGCCTGTGAACGCTGCTGTGGTCTTTGCGGCCGACTGGCTGGCCGGCTGGCTGCAGAACAACAAAAAGGTTTTGCGCGGCATGGACTTTACCTTTGCCGGCGTCTTCTCCGTCTTCGCGGCAAAGATCCTGCTGACGCAGGCGCGTTAAGCGACCTCCGGGAAGCTGGCTTCCCGGAATGCCTAGCCTCAGCCGATCAGCAGTGCGTCATCGTCCAGCGTCTGGCCGCGCATCTTGCGGAACATCGCGATCAGGTCTTCGACCTGCAGCGTCTTGCGGCTGTCGCCGCTGACGTCGAGAACGATCTCGCCACTGTGTAGCATGATCGTACGGTGGCCATAATCGAGCGCCTGCCGCATGGAGTGCGTGACCATCAGCGTTGTCAGCTTGCGTTCCGAAACGATCTTCTGCGTGAGCCCCATGACGAACTCGGCCATCCCAGGATCGAGCGCCGCCGTGTGCTCGTCGAGCAGTAGCACTTCGGAGCCGGCAAGCGTCGCCATCACAAGCGAAACCGCCTGACGCTGACCGCCGGAAAGCAGGTCCATACGGTCCCGCATGCGGTTCTCAAGGCCGAGATTGAGCTCGGCGATCCGCTCGCGGAAATGCTCGCGCCGCTTCGGGCCAAGCGCCGAGACCAGCCCCCGCATTTCACCGCGACGCGCCGCAAGTGCAAGGTTTTCCTCGATCGACAGCGAGCCGCAGCTTCCCGTCAGAGGATCCTGGAAGACGCGGGCGACCAGTCCGGCGCGAGCGGCCGTCGATTTGCGTGTGACGTCGGTATGGCCGATCAGAACCTGGCCTTCGCCGGCGAGCACATCGCCGGCGAGAACGCCGAGCAGTGTCGACTTGCCGGCGCCGTTCGAGCCGATGACGGTGACGAACGAACCTTCCTCGATTGTCAGGCTGACGCCGTTCAGCGCCTGCTTCTGTAGCGGCGTACCCTTGCCGAAAACGACCTTGATATCCTTGAGCGTAATCACGATGCAGCGCCTCCGCGGCGAAGGCGGGGAAGGATGAGCGCGATCGTCACCAGCACCGCCGTCACGAAATTGAGGTCCGACGCCTGCAGCCCGATGACATCAGTCGAGAGAGCGAGCTGGATGGCGATGCGATAGAGGATCGAGCCGAGCACACAGCCGATCAGCGCGATCAGCAGCCCGCGCCGACCGAGCAGCGTTTCACCGATAATGACGGCCGCGAGGCCGACAACGATCGTACCGACGCCAGAGGTGACATCAGCAAAGCCGTTCGTCTGCGCAAACAGCGCGCCACCGAAGGCAACCAAGGCGTTGGAGATCGCCATGCCGAGATAAATCTGGCGGCTGGTGTCGACGCCCTGTGCGCGGGCCATGCGGGCATTCGCACCCGTCGCGCGCATTGCCAGACCCGAGTCGCTCTCGAGGAAGCGCCAGACGAGGATGACTGCGACGCCGACGAGGACGCCGACGAAGAGTGGCCGAACGTAGAAGTCGCGCAGGCCATGACCAAAGAACGGGCTGATCATCGTATCCGCATTGATCAGTGCGACGTTCGGCTTGCCCATGACGCGCAGGTTCACCGAAAAGAGCGCGATCATCGTCAGGATCGAGGCAAGCAGGTTGAGGATCTTGAACCGTACATTGAGCATCGCCGTAACGATGCCGGCCGCAGCACCCGCAACCATGGCGACGAGCGCCGCAAGCCAGGCATTGACCCCGGCGATGATGAGAACCGCCGTTACCGCAGCACCCAGCGGAAAGGAGCCGTCAACCGTCAGATCCGGAAAATCCAGCACACGAAATGCGAGGTACACGCCGATGGCAACGAAGGCATAAACCAGCCCCAGTTCCACAGCTCCCCAAAATGCGATCTGACTCAAGGCTCCTGCCCTTTCTTCTGACTTGTCCCGCCTCTAGCGGACCCAAGCTTCTAATACCATCAGCCGCCCCCGCGTAAAACGGGAGCGGCTGAACGGGTGGTTCTGAAATCTACTTCGATCAGTCGATGGTCTTCGTCGCGCGCTTCAAGACGCTTTCGGGTAGCGTGACGCCCATGCGTGTGGCCGCACCCTTATTGACGACGAGATCGCTACCGGCAGCAACCTTCACCGGAATATCGCCGGGGTTTTCACCCTTAAGGATACGGACGACAATTTCGCCGGTCTGCTTGCCGACGTCGTAGTAGTTGAAGCCGAGCGCTGCAAGCGCACCGCGCGAAACAGAGTCCGTGTCGGCCGTGAAGAGCGGCAGCTTGCTTTCCTCGGCGACGGCAACCGCACCTTCCAGTGCGGAAATGATCGTGTTGTCGGTCGGGATGTAAATGGCATCGGCACGGCCGACGAGCGCGCGGGCCGCACCCTGCACTTCCGCAGACTTGGTGGCCGCCGATTCAACGACCTTCAGGCCAGCCTTCTCGGCTTCCGTCTTCAGGACGGCGAGCAAAGACACCGAATTGGCTTCGCCGGAATTGTAGAGGTAGCCGATCGACTTGGCGTTCGGCAGGATTTCCTTGATGAGCGCAACGTGCTCGGCAACCGGTGACATGTCGGACAGACCGGTGACGTTGCCGCCTGGCTTGTCCATGTTCTTCACGAGCTGGGCGCCGAGCGGATCGGAAACGGCCGTGAAGACGACTGGAATGTCGCGCGTTGCGGAAACGACGGCTTGCGCTGATGGCGTGGAGATCGGCACGATAACGTTCGGGCCATCGCCTGCGAACTGTCGGGCGATCTGCGCAGCCGTTGCCGGGTTGCCTTGCGCAGACTCGAACATGAACTTCAGGTTCTCGCCTTCCTTATAGCCTGCGGCTGTCAGCACATCGAGGACGCCCTTGCGTGCGGCGTCAAGCGCCGGATGCTCGACGATCGCCGTGACCGCGACGGTTACGTCTTCGGCCTTTGCAGGCAGGGTCAGGGCCAGCGTGGCCGCGACAGCAAGCAGAATTGAACGCATTGGGGTATCCTCCAGACATGATTTTGGCCTGCTTCTAGGAAAAGCAGGCCATGAAATCAATCATTAGAAAACACTGAACGGATCAAACTTGCTGATCAGTCGTCGGCGCCATGGTTGGCGATCATCATCGCCTCGAAGGCCAGCCGCTCAGTCTTGCGCATCCGCTCCGATTCCGACTTCAGCTGACCGCAGGCAGCCAGGATGTCGCGGCCGCGCGGCGTTCGGATCGGCGAGGCATAGCCGGCCGAATTGATGAAATCGGCGAACTTCTCGATCTGTGCCCAGTCGGAACACTGGTAGTTTGTGCCCGGCCACGGGTTGAACGGAATGAGGTTGATCTTCGCCGGCACGCCTTTCAGCAGCTGAACGAGACCCTTGGCGTCCTCAAGGCTGTCGTTGACGTCCTTCAGCATCACGTATTCAAAGGTGATGCGACGGGCGTTCGATAGACCGGGATACTTCCGGCAGGCGTCGATCAGTTCCTTCAGCGGGTACTTCTTGTTGATCGGCACGAGGATGTCGCGCAGGTCGTCGCGCACGGCGTGCAGCGAGATTGCCAGCATCACGCCGATTTCATCGCCAGTGCGGAAGATTTCAGGCACGACGCCCGAGGTGGAGAGTGTTACGCGGCGCTTGGAGAGCGACAGGCCGTCGCCATCGGTGGCGATCAGCAACGCCTGTTTCACGGCATCGAAATTGTAGAGCGGCTCGCCCATGCCCATCATGACGATGTTGCTGACCTTGCGGCCTTCCGCCGGCATGATGGTGCCCTGCGGCGCTTCACGGTCTGGGAAATCGCCCAGCCGATCGCGGGCGAGCAGAAGCTGCGAGAGGATTTCTTCCGCAGTTAGGTTGCGGACCAGCCGTTGCGTGCCGGTGTGACAGAAAGAACAGGTCAGCGTGCAGCCGACCTGGCTCGAGATGCAGAGTGTGCCGCGCCCCTCCTCCGGGATGTAGACTGCTTCGATCTCGACTGGCCGGCCCGCACCGCGCGCCGGAAAGCGCAGCAGCCACTTGCGGGTGCCATCGTTGGAAACCTGCTCCTCGACGATTTCAGGGCGCGCAATCGTGAAATGCTGCTTCAGCATCTCGCGCATGTCCTTGGCGACATTCGTCATGTGATCGAAATCGGAGACGCCGCGCACGTAGATCCAGTTCCAGAGCTGCGCGACACGCATCTTGATCTGCTTGTCCGGCACGCCTTTTTCACGCAGCGCAGCGCCCATCTCTTCGCGGCTGAGGCCGATCAGCGAAGGCTTCAATCCAGCGTCAACACCGCTGGTCGCTGCGCCCAAGGGCTTGGTAACAGTCATCTCATCCATGACGGACATAGGCTCTAATCCCGAATTCAACATGCTACCGCCCCGGAAAGCCGGATGACTTGCGGTACGAAGGGCATGTGGCAGAAATTGAATGCGGAGCATACGGCAAGGACCGCGATCTATCCGCTGTTGCGCGGGCCTTTAGCATCATTTTAGCCCCGCGTCACTATGGATGGAAACGGCGAAGGCCGGCACAAGGCCGGCCTTCTGAAATTTCGTCACCGCAGCAGGAAGCTTACTTGCAGCCTTCAACCTGCTTCAGTGCAGCGGAAATGCCAGACAGCGAGTAGCTGTACGACGTCGATGTGCCCTTGCGCGATGTCGCGTTGACGGTCATCGAGTGGCCGGTCTTCATGGCCGCGACGAGCGCCGGCTCCTGAGCTGCATTCTCGACCCAGCCGGCCTTGTCCTTGGTGAACATCACGAAGGTCTTGTTGTCGATGACGACGTCGATCTTCGAGTTCTCCTTGACGGTGTAGCCCATCATTGCCTGCGGCTCGTAGGAAATGTTCTGACCGGGGCGCTGCGAAACGATGAAGAAGTTATCACCATGATCAATGCCGGCGGGCTTCTTCTCCGTCGGCACCGACAGAACGTAGCAGACGGTGTTCGCGCCGGACTTGTAGGAATAGGCGCCCCAGGCCTGGAACTGCTGGATGCGTGTCGGCGCTGTCGAAGCCGGGGTGGCCTGCTGCTGCGCTGCGGGCGCTGCAGGCTGCGACTTCTTGGACTGAGCGGATGCAATGCCGGCGCCGGCGAGAACGAGGGAAAGGGCGATTGCGGTACTTCTAAGAAACATGGATATCCTGCCGGTTCTTGCGATTCGAGCCCGAAGCGAACGGGCGGCGCATAATCACGATCTGCTTTATTTTGACTTAATTCAGGTTACCAAAGCGTCAACAGGGACTGCGAGAAGTCCCTGCCTGTGCCATTTTCGCCCAAGTGTCAACGTCGGGCGCTGGCGCCTCGCCCGTGATGACGTGATACTGCGTGCGCACACAGACCATCGTCACGGATGAATCTAAGACATAAAGATTCAGGCAAGAGTTTGACGTTTTTAGAAACCGTTGTACGTCAATAAGCGTTGGAAATCCGTTGGAGAATTCGCCGAGCTAGGGGACTTTGGACGGGATATGAATGCCGAGGAGAAACAGCGCTTCGCCGACCTCGCCAAGGCCGTTGCGGAACGCCGCGACCAAGAGGCATTCGCCGTGCTGTTCGACTACTTCGCGCCGCGCCTCAAATCCTGGCTTCTGCGCCAAAGAATGTCGAGTGGCGAAGCCGAGGAACTGGTCCAGGAAGTACTGATCGTGCTCTGGCACAAGGCTGAATTTTACGATGCGGCGAGATCGTCTCTTTCCACCTGGCTTTTTCGCATAGCCCGCAACCGCCGGATCGATCTTCAGCGCCGGGCCAGAACGCGCACCCTGGATGAGGCAGACCCGGCATTGCAGCCGGTCGCGGAAAACGGCGCAGACGAGATCCTCGCAAATGACGATCGCGACGCACATGTACGCGCCGCTGTCAGCCAACTTCCGGAAGAGCAGCAGGAAATGCTCCGCGCCGCATTTTTTCTCGGCCAATCCCATTCGCAGATCGCCGAGGCAACGGGCTTGCCGCTCGGCACCGTAAAGTCGCGGATCCGGCTTGCCTTCGGAAAGCTCCGGAAGGTTCTTGAGGCCGAAAGCGCCTGACCGAGACCGGGCTAGATTGTCTTCATGCCTTCAGGCTTGTCGGCGAGCGCGCGGTCGGCAGCTTCATAGTGCTTCGGCTGCAGGTGCCGGCTGACCATGGCAAAAGCGGCGGAAAGGACTGCCACGTCGTCCGAAAACCCGATCACGGCAAAAACATCGGGAATCATGTCGACCGGCATGACGAAATAGGCAAGTGCGGCCAGGAGCACGCCGCGGACCCTTGTCGGCGTCTGCGGATCCATGGCGCAATAGAAAGCGGCGACGACGTCGCGTGAGAACGGGATCTGGCGGACCGCCTTCTTGAAGGTCGGCCAGAATTTCTTGCGCACGGTCTCTTCGCGCCGGCTCTGTGTATCATCATCGCCCGGCAGCAGGATCTCACCGAATTTGACGTCGTCCATTCCGATCGGTCCTCTCATTCATGCGCACATATGGTGATGGTGGCAACGGATTCAATCAAGCCGGGGCGCTGCCGCCTTCTCCATTGCCGCAGCCAGTCTGAAGTCAAGCTCGGTAAGCCCGCCCGCATCATGGGTATTGAGCTTCACGTCGACGCGCGAATAGACATTGAACCATTCCGGATGATGATTGAGCCGTTCTGCTGCGAGCGCCGCTTCCGTCATGAAGCCGAAAGCCTCGACGAAATTGCGAAACTTGAAGCTTCGCGATATCGACGTGCCAGTGTCGTCGAGCGACCAGCCGTCAAGCTTGGCGAGTTCGGTAGCGATGGCTTGCCGTTCCAGTTTTTCCCGTTTCATGCGATTGTCCCTTCTCTTCCGTCATGGACCACAGATGAAACGCATTAGCATCCTGTTTGTTTGCATGGGCAATATCTGCCGTTCTCCTCTTGCCGAGGGGATCTTCTCGCATCTCGTCGATGAGTCCGGCTTTGCCGATCGTTTCGAGATCGACTCGGCCGGCACGGGCGGTTGGCAAGAGGGCGATCATCCGGATCGGCGTTCGATCGCAACAGCCAAAGGCCACGGGATCGATATTTCTCAGCAACGCGCCCGCCAGATCAGGACGAAGGATTTCAGCGACTTCGACCTGATACTCGCGATGGATCGCGCGAATATCGCCGAGTTGCATCGGATGAGCCCCGGAGCCGCAAACATCCGCCTGTTCGGCGATTTCGCATTGGCAAGCGGCGAGGATATACCCGACCCCTATTTCGGCAGCAGCGACGGCTTCGAACTCGTCTACGCCAGGCTCTTTGCTG
Source organism: Rhizobium sp. R711 (assembly GCF_002211365.1). Taxonomy (GTDB): domain Bacteria; phylum Pseudomonadota; class Alphaproteobacteria; order Rhizobiales; family Rhizobiaceae; genus Rhizobium. Next base: position 90,976 of record NZ_LOKZ01000012.1, read on the forward strand.
GCTGCAGGAAGCTGCTCGAGACGCTGGGCACCGACAATGCCTCGTGGAGCGGGAAGATCTCTTCCGTCAGATAAGGCCCACCGCCGACCGATTCCCTCGACGACAGCAGAACGAAGCGCGGAACCGTGAAGGCCGAAGTCTGGAAATTTCCACGTCCGGCGAGATAGTGCACGACATCGTCGACTCGCGACGATTTCAACCGCGCCAGCGTGACATGAGGCGTGAACTTGCGGGGATCCGGCGGCAATCCGATACGCTGGCAGATCCGCTCAATTTCCGCCTGGAGGGCGTACATCTCGGGTGAAGGCGAGACACCAGCCCAAACCGAATGCGGCTTCTTGGATCCGAATGCGCCGATACCATCAAGACGAATCTGGAATTCCGGGCGGTCGATGCGGTCTAGCCGATCGACAATTTCGTCTGCCGTCCGTCCATCGACATCGCCGATGAACCGCAAAGTGATGTGGTAATTCTCCACATCGATCCATCTTGCACCAGGGAGACCACCGCGCAGCAATGAAAGGCTCATCGCGGCATTGCGCGGAATTTCGAGGGCGGTAAACAGTCTCGGCATAACGAGCACTCCCCGAATCTTTTGCAGGTGCTCACACGGAATCACGCATTGGGCACCTGTGCAAGCCCCTAATTCTTCACAGTAGAAATCGTTCCCAAGAATTGCGTGATAGCCGGCTCCATCTTTTCGACCATCACATCGACACCCTTGCTGTTGGGATGCATCCCGTCCTCGAGCTTTAAACCAGCCTCAAGAGCGACGCCGTCCAGAAAGAATGGATAGAGCGCAACACCATGTTTTTGTGCGAGTTTCTGGTATATCGAGTTGAAGCGTGCGGCATAGTCATCGCCCATGTTGGGCGGTGCCAGCATACCGACAAGGAGAACGGCTATCCCGCGTTCCTTTAGCCGGGCAATCATCTGCTCGAGATTCTTCTCGCTTTCTTCAGGAGGAATGCCACGCAGCGCATCATTGGCGCCGAGTTCGAGGATTACGCCGTCAGTGCCGTCTGGAACCGACCAGTCGATTCGCGCAAGACCGCCTGTCGTCGTGTCGCCCGACACGCCAGCATTGGCGATTGATATATCCACCCCTTTGGCTTTCAGGGCTGCTTGCAGTTTTTCCGGAAAGCCGTCACCGGGAGGAAGCTGATAGCCCGCCATCAGGCTGTCTCCAAAACCGACCAGGCTGATTGTCCTTGCACTGGCCGCGACCGCAAAGGTCAGCGAAGCAACAATGACGGCGATGTGAAGGCCGGCAACTTTAAAACTCATTCCGCTTTCCCTAGATTGGCAGGACGATCGGCATCTATATAGGGCGAATACTGTTGGCAAAAACCATCATCGAGTTGAAGCGCGCCGATTTGACGCTTGGCAACGCCGCTGCGTCCGTCCATGTGCTGAAAGGCATTGACCTGACGATTGCCGCCGGGGAGTCGGTCGGCATCGTGGGACCGTCGGGCTCCGGAAAATCCACCCTGCTTATGGTGCTCGCCGGGTTGGAAAAACTCGATAGTGGCGAAATCAACGTCAGCGGCACCCCATTGCATGCCCTGAGCGAAGACGAGGTGGCCGACTTCCGTGGCCGCAACATCGGCATCGTTTTCCAATCCTTCCACTTGATTGCCAACATGACGGCGCTGGAAAACGTCGCTGTGCCGTTGGAACTCGCCAACCTTCCCAATCCCTTTGAGATTGCGCGCCGCGAGCTAAAATCTGTCGGCCTTGGCGATCGATTGAACCACTATCCCGGCCAGTTGTCCGGCGGCGAACAGCAGCGTGTAGCAATTGCGCGCGCCCTTGCGCCCTCGCCGGCGTTGCTGATTGCCGACGAACCGACCGGCAATCTCGACACCGACACCGGCCGTCAGATTGCCGATCTCCTTTTTTCCAAACAGGCCGAGCGCGACATGACGCTGCTGCTCGTTACCCATGACACTGCACTCGCTAAGCGTTGCTCCAGGCAGATCAGAGTTCGTTCCGGCCAGATCGAGGGCGATAGCGCGCCAGTGCAGCCTGAGGCGGCGATTGCATGACATTGCTGAGCCCGCGCGTCTCCCTCGCCTTCCGTCTCGCGCTTCGCGAGTTGCGCGGCGGGCTAGGCGGCTTCTACATTTTTCTGGCCTGCATCGCTCTCGGGACCGGTGCCATTGCGGCAGTCAATTCGGTTTCGCAGTCCATCACCGACACGATCGCGACGCAAGGTCAGGAGATTCTGGCCGGCGATGCACGCTTCGAGCTCAACAACCGCGAGGCCACCGAAGCGGAGATGGACTTCCTGCGTGGCTTAGGAAAGGTGTCCGTATCAACAGGCCTGCGCTCGATGGCGCGCAAACCGGACGGCTCGGACCAGGCTCTCGTCGAAGTCAAGGCGGTCGATGGCGCCTATCCGCTATACGGCACCTTCCAAGCCCAACCGAACTATCCTTTGCACACGCTCCTTTCCGGGCAGAGCGGCACCTACGGTGCAGTTGCAGCGCCGCTTCTTTTGGAGCGGCTCGGCCTCTCCATTGGTGACGAAATCCTCCTCGGCAACGTCATTCTGAACGTCACCGGAACGATCAAGACCGAACCGGACGCGGTTTCGGAAGGCTTCGGTTTCGCGCCGCGCCTTCTTGTGAGCAGGGAGGCGCTGAAGGCGTCCGGCCTCATCCAGACCGGCAGTCTGGTCGAACACGCCTACAAGATCCGCATGGACGACCCCGCCGAGAGATCTATGATCGGCGATCGGGCCGCGAAGGAATTTCCGTCGGCCGGCTGGTCAATCCGCACCAGCGACCGGGCAGCCCCGTCGCTAACCGAGAACATTGAGCGGTTTTCGCAGTTCCTGACTCTGGTCGGACTGACAGCGCTGATCGTCGGTGGAGTCGGCGTCGCCAATGCCGTGCGAGCCTTCCTCGATTCCAAGCGCACAACGATAGCGACGTTCAAATGTCTCGGCGCACCGGCAGCAACCGTCGTGCTGATCTATCTCTTTCAGATCGCAATCATTGCTCTCGGCGGCATGGTCGCAGGCTTGGTCATCGGCGCGCTGGCACCAATCGTGGCATCACAATTCCTGGCGCAATTTCTGCCTGTTTCCACCGCCCTGACATTCTACCCCGGGGCCTTGGCCCTCGCAGTCCTGTTTGGCATTTTGACAACGCTGGCCTTTGCCATCATGCCGCTCGGACACTCCCGCGAGGTTCCGGCGACAGCGCTCTTCCGCGAGCAGGGTTTCGAAGCGCGGGGGCTACCCTCCTGGCCGTATATCCTTCTTGCCGCAGTCTTTCTGCTTGCCCTCGCCGGGCTCGCGATCGCAACTGCCTATGATCGCTTCATTGCAATCGTCTTTGTCGGGGCAATCGTCTTTGCCTTCGTGATCCTGCGGCTCGTCGCAGCCGGCATTGCTTGGCTCGCGCGCCGCAGCCCACGGGTGAATTCGCCAGCCCTGCGGCTCGCAATCGGCAACATCCACAGGCCGGGCGCTCTGACGCCCTCCGTCGTCCTGTCTCTCGGCCTTGGCCTGGCCCTTCTCGTGACCCTTACCTTGATCGACGGCAATATGCGGCAACAATTGACTGGACGCATGTCTGCTGGGGCGCCGAACTTCTTCTTCGTCGACATTCAGGGATCGGAACTCGAGAAATTCCGCAGCGTCGTCAAAGCCAGTTCGCCGGATGGCAAGCTGGTCGAGGTGCCGATGCTGCGCGGCCGAATCCTCGCGCTTAACGGCGAGGATGTAGCGAAGCGGAAGGTGCCGCCGGCCGGCCAATGGGTGCTGCGAGGCGACCGAGGCATCACCTATTCGGAAGCAATCCCAGAAAATGCATCTTTGACCGATGGTTCGTGGTGGCCGAAGGATTACAGCGGTGAACCACTCGTCTCCTTCTCTGCCGAGGAGGCAAAGGAACTCGGCCTGAAGATCGGCGATACCGTCACCGTCAACGTGCTAGGGCGGAACATCACCGCCAGGATCGCAAACCTGCGCAAGGTCGAGTGGGAATCGCTTTCCATCAACTTCGTGATGGTGTTCTCGCCGAATACGTTCCGCGGCGCCCCCCATGCCTGGTTGGCGACGCTCACCGACCCGACGGCGACCTCCAGCCAGGAGGCCGCGATCCTCAAGTCCGTGACAAACACCTATCCGACGATCACCAGCGTGCGGGTCAAGGATGCGATCGACATCGTCAATACCCTGGTGGCGCAGTTGGCAACGGCGATCCGCGCCGCCGCCTCGGTCGCACTCATCGCATCGGTCCTCGTCCTTGCTGGCGCTCTGGCGGCCGGCAACCGCGCTCGTACCCACGATGCGGTCGTCCTCAAGACACTGGGCGCGACGCGGCGAATGCTGATCCGTGCCTTCTGCTACGAGTACCTCATCCTCGGCGCTGCGACCGCGGTCTTTGCGCTCTTTGCCGGTGGCGTCGCGGCCTGGTTCATCACCACCCGGATCATGCGCATCTCCTCGCACTTCCTGCCCGATGTCGCCGGCCTGACGCTCGTGACGGCCCTGGTGCTGACCGTCGGTATTGGACTCATCGGCACTTGGCGCATCCTGGGGCAGAAGGCGGCACCCGTTTTGCGCGAACTCTGATGGACCGAACGGAGAAATTCCCTTCACCTTACGGCGATTTAACCCGATCTCGGGTTGCAAGGGCCTTGTTTGCGAAAGCCGAAAGGCTCATATTGTCTGCAGGCATGCTGGGCTCCGCAGCGGCGCCCGGGTTTTTGCGCCCGACACCGTGTCCACACCGGAGCTTGTAAGAGGAAACTATGGCTGACCTTCGTAATTACCAAGGCCGCGTACAGACTGGCGAGATGATCGACCAGGGCCTACGCAGCTATATGCTCAAGGTCTACAACCTGATGGCGCTGGGTCTGGCGATCACGGGTGTAGCCGCCTATCTGGGCTTCAATTTCGCCGTTCAGGACGGCCAACTGACGCAGTTTGGCGTATTGCTTTTCCAGTCGCCGCTCCGTTGGGTGGTGATTCTTGCACCGCTGGCCGCCGTGTTCTTCCTGAGCTTCAGGATTAACCGGATGAGCGTTGCCGCCGCGCAAACGACCTTCTGGGTCTACGCCGCGCTGGTGGGACTATCGCTCGCGTCCATCTTCCTGGTCTACACGCAGTCGAGCATCACGCAGACGTTCTTCGTGACCGCGGCCTCCTTTGGCGCGCTCTCGCTGTACGGCTACACGACCAAGCGCGATCTCTCTGCGATGGGCTCGTTCCTGATCATGGGTCTTTTCGGCCTGATCATCGCGTCGATCGTGAACATCTTCCTGGCATCGTCCGCGCTTCAGTTCGCGGTTTCGGTGATCGGCGTTCTGATCTTCGCAGGCCTTACCGCCTACGATACGCAGCGCATCAAGGAACTGTACTACGAAGCCGATGGTGCGGATGTTGCCGGCCGCAAGGCTATCATGGGTGCACTGACACTGTATCTCGACTTCATCAACCTCTTCATGTTCCTCCTGCAGTTCATGGGCGACCGCAAGTAAGGAACAGGAACGCCATCGAAAAAGGCGGCTTCGGCCGCCTTTTTTGTTGCCTGGTTACGCGGAGAGTGATTTCTGGAGGAGTCCATTGTCATTTCCGACCGGCTGCCTGAATGCCCATCTCCCTCCGCGACGCTTCTTCATTCGACCTCCCCACCATCACCGCAATCTATCGAGAATCCGTTCAGAATGGTGTCGCAAGCTATGAGATCGTCCCGCCTGAACAGGGCGAGATGGCGGCACGATTTTCCGCAATCACCGGCCAGGGCTATCCGTATATCGCCGCGATCGATGAGGATGGTAGCCTGCTTGGCTACGCCTATGCCTCGGCCTTCCGCACGAGGCCGGCCTATCGTTGGATGGTCGAGGATTCGATCTACCTGGGGCCAGAAGCACGTGGCAGGGGAATTGGAAGGCTGCTGCTCGCCGAACTGATCCGACGTTGCACGGATCTTGGCTTTCGCCAGATGGTGGCCGTGATCGGTGGCGCACATCCGGCGTCGATCGCCTTGCATCAGGCACTCGGCTTCGAGGAAACCGGCCGCCTGAAAGGAACGGGCTACAAGCACGGCCGCTGGCTCGATACGATGATCATGCAGCGCGCCTTGGGTGATGGGTCTGCGACGGACCCCGACACCTCGACCTATCCAGGCACCCTGTTCAAGGCCTGAGCCGAGCTACTTCTCGACCAGCTTCAAAACCTTGTTGAAGACCTTCAAGACCTGCTGCAACTCGTGCCCGCGCTTCAGGATGACGCCGTGCGTATTGATAACGGAGTAGGCACCCTGCTTGGCGGCGAGCTTCGGATTCTTCTCGATACGAAAGAGCGGCAGTTCGCCCGATCGTTTGAAAATCGAGAAGACGGCACGGTCTTTCAGGTGATCGATCGCATAGTCACGCCAGTCACCCTCGCCGACCATCCGGCCATAAATCCACAAAATCGCGTCGAGCTCGCGTCGGTGGAACGTGACCGGCGCTGGGTCCCTACTCTGCTTATATTCCTTGAGATCTACGACGACTGAGGAACTGCTGTCGGCTAACCGGCTCTCGCCGTGCCGCAAATCCTGCTGATCTGTCATCAGTCTCCCTGTGCCTCCGCTTGTGACAGGTGAATGACAGTTTGCCTTAGCGTATATAAATTGCAAGCAGGCGATCAGTCACATTAATCATAGTCTGTGCAATCTCCCGCGTGCCTCAATTCAGTCAAAACAGCGCCTCATTTGCAAGGGAAATTCCCTCACGACTGCGCCGCGGGGCCGTTCGGATCCGCGTTGCACACGAATTACGCATGATCTTTTTGCCAGATTCGGTCTGCCAAAGGGGTCGTGTGCGAGTTTGGCGCCAGCGCGCCAAAGGGCCCGGCTGACCGTATCGACCTTAACCCCAGCCCCGAATACGATCAGCCGGGCCGCCCCGTTTTCCATCCGCTAACGCGGATGAAACGTCAGATGTTCTTCCCGGCCATGACAACCGTCGCTCCGAGAATCGCTGACGGATTACCATCAGCGGTGGAGGATTGAAGTAGAATCGCACAGCCCTCGAGATCCGGCTTCTGCATTACGCTTGCCGGCAGCGTCAAGCTCGTTTCCTTGCCCTCCCACATACCGACGGTCTCCACATCGGCAACGCTGTTGAGATAGGCAATCTTCTGGCCGCTGTTTTCGCCCTTCTCCACGTCGATGGTTTTCTCGCGGTTGAAATAGACCATGACGACATTGGCTTTGCCTTGTCCTGCCCCGATCTTTATCTCGAGCTGGTCGCCGCGCACCTCAGCCTTCACCGGCACTGTCAGGCCCATGCCTTCGGCTGCATAGCCATCGATCTTCTTATTGATCGCACCGAGATCGGCGCCTGCAACGTGGTCGCGGCCATTGATGATGACCTGAGGCGTATAGACGTTGGCACGGCCCATCGACTGCGCATAACCATACTGCCGCTCGGTATTTTCCTTGGAACTCAGCGTGTCGGCCCATCCCATGTAGTTCCAGTAATCAACGTGATAGGCGAGAGCGATAACGCCCCCCGCCTCGACGAGCTTACGGAAAGCTGCATCGGCTGGAGGACAAGAAGAACATCCCTGTGAGGTGAAGAGTTCAACCACACCTTTCGGCGCGTCCTGGGCAAAAAGTGGGCTGGCAAGCGCCACACTTGCAACCAGAGAAATCAGAAACCGCGGAGACATTCATGCACCTTTTCTTCAGCACCTACTGCCTCGCTTCGCCGCAGGTTCCGATGTCTGAACGTAGAGATAATGGTTCTAAATCGAAACGGAAAGTCACGAAGGGGTGAGACCAAGCTTCGTGGAAGCCAAGCCGAAACACATCGTCGTGAGCAGGCATTCGATACCTCGCGGTCAAACAAAAACCGCCGGAAATCTCTTTCCGGCGGCCATTGTCATGGAAGTCTGTTAACAATCAGGCAGCGAGATCGCGCAGAACCGTCTGCAGGATGCCGCCGTTGTTGAGGTAGATCACTTCGTCGAGCGTATCGACCCGCGACAGCAGCGGAACTTCCTTCACCGTGCCGTCACCGTAGGTGATCTTGGCGATCTTCTTTTCACGCGGCTTGATGTTTTCGAGACCTTCAATGGTGACAAGTTCGTCGCCCTTCAGGCCGAGGCTTGCCCAGGTTGTGCCCTCTTCGAAGACGAAGGGGATGACGCCCATGCCGACCAAGTTCGAGCGGTGAATACGCTCGAAGGACTGTGCGATGACCGCCTTCACGCCGAGCAGATTGGTGCCCTTCGCAGCCCAGTCGCGGGACGAACCGTTGCCGTATTCGACACCAGCGAAGATGACGAGCGGGACGCCCTCGGCCTTGTACTGCATGGCCGCGTCGTAGATCGATTCCTCTTCCTTCGACGGATAGTGGATGGTGTAGCCACCTTCCTTGCCGTTCGGGCCGAGCATGTGATTGCGGATGCGGATGTTGGCAAAGGTGCCGCGCATCATCACTTCATGGTTGCCGCGACGCGTGCCGTACTGGTTGAAGTCAGCGACGCCGACATTGTTCTCGAGCAGGTAAGAACCGGCCGGAGACGCAGCCTTGATCGAACCGGCCGGGGAAATGTGGTCGGTAGTGATCTTGTCGCCGAAGAGGCCGAGAACGCGCGCGCCCTTGATGTCGGAAATGCCCGTGCCCTTCTTGCCCATGCCCACGAAATAGGGTGGGTTCTGCACGTAGGTCGACTTGTCGTCCCAGGCGTAGGTCTGCCCGGCCGGCACGTTGACGGCCTGCCAGTTTTCGTCGCCCTTGAAGACGTCGGCATACTTGGTCTCATAGAGCTCGCGAGTGACATACTTCTGGATGAAGTCCTGAACCTCATGCGAGGTCGGCCAGATGTCCTTAAGGTAGACCGGGTTGCCGTTCTGGTCTTCGCCGATCGGTTCCTTGGTCAGATCCTTCTGGACAGAGCCTGCGAGCGCGTAAGCGACGACGAGCGGCGGGGATGCCAGGTAGTTCGCCTGGACATCAGGCGAGATGCGGCCTTCGAAGTTACGGTTACCGGACAGAACGCCTGAAACGATGAGACCCTTGTCGTTGATCGTCTTCGAGATCGGCGCCGGCAGCGGGCCGGAGTTGCCGATGCAGGTGGTGCAGCCGAAGCCGACGAGGTTGAAGCCGAGCTTGTCGAGGTCCGCCTGGAGGCCGGACTTTGTGAGGTATTCGCCGACGACCTGCGATCCGGGCGCCAGCGAGGTCTTGACCCACGGCTTGGACTTCAGGCCCTTGGCGACGGCGTTGCGAGCGAGAAGGCCGGCGGCGATCAGCACCGACGGATTGGAGGTGTTGGTGCAGGACGTGATCGCGGCAATCGCCACGTCGCCGTGACCGAGGTCGAAGTCGGTGCCTTCGACCTCGTAACGGTTGGCGAGCTGGCCGGGCTTCCTGTAGTCGGTATCCATCGAGCCGGCGAAACCGGAGGCGATGTTTTCCAGCGGGATGCGGCCTTCGGGACGCTTCGGACCGGCCATGGCGGGCACGACGTCGCCGAGGTCAAGTTCCAGCGTGTCGGTGAAGACCAGATCGGAGCCGTCGCCTTCGCGCCACATGCCCTGCGCCTTGGAGTAGGCTTCAACTAGCGCAATGCGGTCCTTGGTGCGGCCCGACATGTTGAGGTAGTTGATGGTTTCGCCGTCAACCGGGAAGAAGCCGCAGGTCGCGCCATATTCCGGACCCATGTTGCCGATCGTCGCACGGTCTGCGAGCGGCATGTTGTCCAGACCGGGGCCGAAGAATTCGACGAACTTGGAAACAACGCCCTTCTTGCGCAACATCTGCACGACCATCAGCACGAGGTCGGTCGCCGTGACCCCTTCCTTGAGCTTGCCGGTGAGCTTGAAGCCGATGACTTCAGGCAGGAGCATCGAGACCGGCTGACCAAGCATGGCCGCTTCGGCTTCGATACCGCCGACACCCCAGCCGAGAACGCCGAGACCGTTGATCATCGTGGTGTGCGAATCGGTGCCAACGCATGTATCCGGATAAGCGATGGTCTCGCCATCCTCTTCCTTCGTCCAGACGGTCTGGCCGAGATATTCGAGGTTGACCTGGTGACAGATGCCGGTGCCCGGAGGAACGACGCGGAAGTTCTTGAATGCCTGCTGGCCCCACTTCAGGAAGCGGTAGCGCTCGCCGTTGCGCTGATATTCCAACTCAACGTTCTTGGCAAAGGCCTGCGGCGTGCCGAATTCATCGACGATAACAGAGTGGTCGATGACGAGATCGACGGGAACCAGCGGGTTGATCTTCTCGGGGTCGCCACCGAGCGAAACCATCGCATCGCGCATCGCGGCGAGGTCGACGACGGCGGGAACGCCGGTGAAGTCCTGCATCAGGACGCGCGCCGGGCGGTAAGCGATTTCGTTTTCGACAGCACCCTTGTTGTTGAGCCATTCAGCAACGGCCAAAATGTGCTCCTTGGTCACCGACTGGCCGTCTTCGAAGCGCAGCAGGTTCTCGAGCAGAACCTTCATCGAATAGGGAAGCTTCGAAACGCCCGGAAGGCCATTCGCCTCAGCCTTGGGAAGGCTGTAATAGACGTAGTCCTTACCGTTCACGGTGAGCGTGGAACGACAATTGAAGCTGTCAAGAGATTTAGACACGAGAGACCCCGTTTCTGATAGCGAACACAATCGTGCGGACGCCTATGCACTTTATGCACATCAGGATGCGGGTACGGCCATTTCCGCTGTCCGCACGTGGAGCGAAGCCCCATGTTCGGCGCAAGGATGAAATTCACGCCGACCGCTGGCGTGGTTGCGGGTCTTATAGATAATTTCTAAGAAAGGTGCCAGAGAGTGCGTGACCCATTTCGGATTTTTTTGCATTGCGATGACTGAAAAATTAAACCACGGAAAAGTCATGCATCTGGAGATCGCCAATCTGGCCGCGCGCCGGGGGGAAGACCTGATTTTCGAAGGCGTGTCCTTTCGTCTGGAATCGGGCGAAGCGCTGGTTTTGACAGGCAAAAATGGATCCGGAAAGTCAACTTTGCTCCGTGTCGTCGCCGGTCTGCTGCGTCAGGAAAGAGGCTCGGTGAGCTTCACCGATTCGCATGGCAACACTCACGGACGCGTCGGCGAAATCAGCCACTACCTCGGCCACCGCAATGCAATGAAAAGCGAGCTGACAGTCGCCGAAAACCTCGACTTCTGGCGCCGCTTTCTTGGAGAAGCGCACGGCGCTTCGACCGTTTCCATCGATGAGGCTGCCGAGGCGGTAGGGCTTGAGGGGATCACGCACCTTCCGTTCGGCTACCTCTCCGCTGGGCAGCAACGCCGCTTCGCCTTTGCCAAGCTGCTTATCGCCTACCGGCCGGTATGGATTCTTGACGAACCGACCGCAGCGCTGGACACAAGCGGCGACCGCCTCTTTGCCGAACTGATCGAGACCCATCGCCACAAGGGCGGGATCGTGCTTGCGGCAACCCACCAGCCACTCGGCCTGGAAGGCGCGCAGGAATTGCGGATGGCGGGATTTGACCATTCCGGACCTGGAGTATGGGCATGACCGCACTTCTGCTGCGCGACCTCAGACTCTCCATCCGCGCCGGCGGCGGCGCGCTGATCGGCGTCCTCTTCTTCCTGACCGTCGTCGCGGTCATCCCCTTCGGCGTTGGGCCCGATCTCGCACTGCTGTCCCGCATCGGCCCGGCCATCGTTTGGATCGGCGCACTGCTTGCAGCGCTCCTCGGCCTTGACCGCCTGTTTCAGGCCGAACGTGACGATGGCTCGCTCGACCTCATGCTGATGCAGGAAACCCCACTGGTCCTGACGGTGCTGGTCAAGTGCCTGGCACACTGGGTCGCCACCAGCCTGCCGCTGGTCATCGCCTCACCGCTGCTTGGCCTCTTCATGAACATGAGCGAGACGGCGATCGGCGCGACGATGCTGACACTGCTCGTCGGTTCGCCTGCGATTACCTTCATTGGCGCTGTCGGCGCAGCCGTTGCCGTCGCCCTGCCGCGCGGCGGACTGCTGGTCTCGATCCTAGTGCTGCCGCTGACCATCCCCGTGCTGATCTTCGGCGTCAGCGCCACCTATGCGGCGGTGGAAGGACCCTCTCCCTTCCTGCCGCCCTTCCTGATCCTCATCGCGCTCACGCTGTTCTTCGCCGTCATCGGCCCGGCGGCGGCGGCACTGGCGCTCCGCAACACGTCGGATTGATGGAGCGCTCGATTGCGGCATAAGGCATATCGAGGTAAGGAAACGGCATGAGCGAAACGAGCCTTGCCATCACGAAATTCAGCGATCTCGCCAACCCGACGCGGTTTCTGGCGCTGGCCGCGCGCATCCTGCCCTGGATGGCCGGGTTCACGACTCTCTGTTTTATCGTGGGGCTGTATCTCAGCTTCACGACCGAAGGCGACTACCAGCAGGGCGAAACAGTTCGCATCATGTATATCCACGTGCCGGCCGCCTGGCTGTCCATGATGGGCTATACGATCATGAGCCTCTCGGCGATCGGCACACTCGTCTGGCGCCATCCGCTGGCGGATGTATCGGCAAAGGCAGCAGCCCCGCTCGGCGCCGCCTTCACGCTGATTGCCCTCGTTACCGGCTCCCTCTGGGGCAAGCCGATGTGGGGCACCTGGTGGGTCTGGGATGCCAGACTCACATCCGTCTTCATCCTGTTCCTGATGTATCTCGGGCTTATCGCCCTCAATCGCGCCATCGACGACCCGTCCAAGGCCGCCCGCGTCAGCGCCGTCCTGATCCTTGTTGGCTTCGTCAACATCCCGATCATCAAGTTCTCGGTTGACTGGTGGAACACGCTACATCAATCCGCAAGCGTCCTGCGCCTCGACGGCCCGGCCATCGATCCGGAATTCCTGCGGCCGCTGCTGGTGATGGCCGTCGCATTCACCGCGCTCTTCTTCACCCTGCACATCATGGCCATGCGCAACGAAATCTGGCGTCGCCGCGTTGCGGCGCAACGCCGCATGGCTGCCCGCCTGGCGAGCCGCGAGGGATAGCCATGGCACACGCTTTCTATGTCTACGGCTCCTACGGTTTTGCTGCGCTTGTTACAACAGCGGTGACCCTTTGGACCTGGGCCGACGGCCGCGCTCGCCGCAAGGAACTTGCAGCCCTTGAGGCTTCCGGGATCCGCCGCCGTTCGGCACGAGCAAAGGATGGCGAATGAGCCCCGCGCCTGAAACGAGCCCCGCCAAGCGCGGATTTGGACGCTATGCCGTCGCCTTGATCCCCTTGGTTGTTTTTGCCGGGATCGCCGCCACAGCGGCAAAGATGCTTTACGATCAGGGCGTCCATGGCAAGGATATCTCGGAAATACCCTCGGCCCTGATCGGCACGAAGGCGCCGGCGCTGAACCTGCCGCCGCTCGAAGGCGCCAACCGGCCGGCCCTGACAGACAGGGCCATCAAGGGCAAGCTGACGCTCGTCAACGTCTTCGCCTCCTGGTGTATCCCCTGTCGTGAAGAGCATCCGATCCTGATGGAACTGGCAAAGGACAGCCGCCTTAACGTGGTTGCAATCAACTACAAGGACAAGAACGACAACGCGCTCCGCTTCCTCGGCGAACTCGGCAATCCGTTTGCGGCCATCGGGGTCGATCCCAAGGGGCAGGCCGCCATCGATTGGGGTGTCTACGGCATCCCCGAAAGCTATCTCGTCGCCCCTGATGGCACGATCCTCTACAAGCGAGTCGGCCCGTTCGACGATATCAGTTTGAAGGAAGGCCTTTTCCCTGCCATGGAAAAGGCGCTGGGCAAGCCTGTTTCCTGATCAGATCGCGCTTTGCCAGGTCTTGATCGCCTCGACAGGCCAGATCAGCATCAGCACGTTAAGCGTCAGGTTATCGCGAATAAGGTAGCCGGTCAAAAGCTCGAAGAGGATCGCTATCGCCACCGTCAACGCCACCGGAGCCCGCGAGGCGAAGACGAAGCCGACCATCATGAACACCGTGTCCATCAGCGAATTGATGATGCTGTCGCCGTAGTAGTCCAGCGAGATCGTCGCCGAGCGGTAGCGATCGATGATGATGGGCGAATTCTCCAGCAGCTCCCAGCCCGACTCAATAACCAACGCCAACAGCAGGCGTGCCGCAAACGGCTTTCCGCGCAGGACGAGATGGGCAACGCCGTAGAAGATGAACCCGTGGATGATATGCGACGGCGTGTACCAGTCCGACAGGTGCTGGGAATTGCCGCTTGATTTGACGACGCCTTCCCACAGTTTGACATAGCCGCAGGTGCAGATCGGCGTACGGCCCATCAGATACTCAACCACCACCTGCGTCAGCAGAACCAGCAGACAGGCTGCAAACCAGAACGTCTGATGGCGAACCCTTGTCTGCGCCTCTGCGACTGTCACTTCTCAGCCTCTCCGGCCGGCGTCACCGTGTGCTTCATGATGAGCGGCATCTGCGCCATCGTGAAGATGATGGTGATTGGCATCGTACCCCAGACCTTGAAGGCAACCCAGAAATCATCGGAGAAATTGCGCCAAATGACCTCGTTCAGCACCGCGAGGAACAGGAAGAAGATGCCCCAGCGGATCGTCAGCTTGCGCCATCCCTCGGCATCGAGCTGGAAGGCCGCATTGAAGACGTAGCCGAGCAACGACTTGCCGAAAGCCAGGCCGCCAAGCAGCGCAACGCCGAAGAGCGCGTTCACGATGGTCGGCTTCATCTTGATGAAGGTCTCGTTCTGCAGGTAGATCGACAACGATCCGAAGATGACGACGACGATGCCCGACACGAACGGCATGATCGGCAGATGCCCGAGCACGACCTTCGATACGATCAGCGAGATCACCGTCGCCCCCATGAAGAGGGCCGTTGCCACGAACAGCGGTCCGCCGAGCTCCGAGAGAGCCGGAAACCGCTCGACAAGCCACGCGCCGCGCAGGTTGGCGAAGAAGAAGATCAGCAGCGGGCCAAGTTCCAGCGCCAGCTTCAGCATCGGGTGATGCCGGTCGGCCGCGCTTGGGGTAATATCGCTCTCTGTCGTCATTCTATCTCAAATCCGTTTGTGCCACACGAGACGCTTGCCCGTGTTTGTCGGCATATCTGTGGCATTATTGGCCGAGCCCGGCAATGGCGTGCGCGAAATCCTCAGCCTCGAAAGGTTCGAGATCGTCGACGCCTTCCCCAACGCCGATGAAATAGACCGGCAGCTTGTGCTTGGCGGAGATCGCCACGAGAATGCCGCCGCGGGCCGTGCCATCGAGCTTCGTCATAATCAGCCCGTTGACGCCAGCCACGTTGCGGAAGATTTCGACCTGCGAAAGCGCGTTTTGCCCTGTCGTTGCATCAAGTGTCTGCAGCACCGTATGCGGCGCATCCGGATCGAGTTTGCCGAGAACACGAACGATCTTCTCAAGCTCGGCCATCAGCTCCGCCTTGTTCTGCAGGCGACCGGCGGTATCGATGATCAACACATCGCATTTCTTCGCCTTGGCCTGCTCGAAGGCATCATAGGCGAGACCCGCCGCATCGGCGCCGAGCTTGGTCCCGATGAACTCCGACTTGGTGCGGTCGGCCCAGATCTTCAGCTGCTCGATGGCAGCGGCGCGGAACGTGTCGCCGGCAGCCACCATTACCTTGAGGCCGGCGCTCGAGAGTTTTGCCGCCAGCTTGCCGATCGTCGTCGTCTTGCCCGTACCGTTGACACCGACAACGAGGATGACGTGTGGTTTGTGGCTGAGATCGAGCTGCAGCGGCTTGGCGACAGGCTTCAGCACCTTGGCAATTTCGCTTGCCATGATGCGGCTGACGTCCTCGCCGGTCACGTCCTTGCCGTAGCGCTCGGAGGCGAGCGTATCGGTGACGCGCATCGCCGTCTCGACACCGAGATCGGCCTGGATCAGCAGATCCTCGAGATCCTGCAGCGTATCGTCATCGAGCTTGCGCTTGGTGAAGAGGGCGGCGATCTGGCCGGTGAGCTGAGACGAGGTGCGGGCGAGGCCAGCGCGCAGGCGCTGAAACCAGGAAAGTTTTGGCGCAGGCACCAGAGGTGTGGCTTCGGAAGCCGCGGGACCGGTGGCGAATCCCTTCGGAAGGACGGGAGCGGCGGGGGAATCGCTGGAAGCGTCGTCGTACTCCGCCGGCGTAGATATTTCTTGCTCGGCAGGAGAGGCCCGATCGGTCACGGGCTGCTGTGCCGCATCGGCTTCCGCTGCGAGCTCTGCAGCCGACGTCTCTTCGGTTTCGCCAGCGGATGCTGCTTCCGCGACTTCTTCCTCTGCCCGGTCGCCGATTTCCGGCCGCAGGGAAGACGCAACAGGAACCGTCGGTTCCAGCGTGCTCTCAGCAGGAGTATCGACCTCGGCTTCGGCTTCAAGCAGCGAGAGCGGCACAACGCCTATATCGCTCGCCTGCACCTCAGACGGCAGGGCCTCGGAAACGTCGTCCTCATCCGCGAGCGCTTCGGCCCGCTCGGCAAGCTCCTCGATCGGGGCATCATCGGCGGGACCGCCGGCCGTATCCATCTCCTCCGCCAGAACAGGATCGGCGGCAACAGGAAGGTTCTCTTCGCGCGAATGCGGCTCCAGTTCGGATTCGAGCGCCTTCGTCTCGACCGGCTCCGGCGCCTGCTCTTCCTCCGGCTTCGGGCCGAAGGTGAAGACCTTTTTAATGAAACTGAACGCCATGAGGATTCCGTAAACTCAGGCCGCGTCGGCGGCCGTCAATTGCATGTCGAGGTGTTTGCCGTTGTGCCCGGTGATGACAGCCTGCACGAAGCTGCGAGCCGCAAGTCCCGCCGCTGCGACAAGCGTGAAGTTCTCCGTATGCGCCAAACCGTTGTTTTCCACCAGCAGCCATTGCTGCGTTCCGACCATCTCGTCGAGATGGGACTGATGCAGGCGATGTCCAGTAGCGCGAAGCCGCGCTGCCCGCTCCTTGACCAGAGCGCGATCAAGCTGCGGCATTCGCGCGGCGGGCGTCCCCGGCCGTGGGCTATAGGGAAAGACGTGGAGATGCGCGATATTGGCCTCTTCCGCCAGCCGCACGGCATTGGCGAACATCTCTTCGCTCTCGGTCGGAAAGCCGGCAATCATATCAGCACCGAAGCTCATGTCCGGGCGCAGGTGGCGCACGTCGTTGACGAAAGCCAAGGCGTCCGCGCTCGAATGGCGGCGCTTCATCCGCTTCAGGATCATGTCGTCGCCATGCTGAAGCGAAAGATGAAGATGCGGCATGAACCGCGCCTCATCGGCGATCAGATCGAGCAGATGTTTGTCCGCCTCGATGCTATCGATCGATGAAAGCCTCAGGCGGCGAATATCGGGCACCTGTTTCAGAAGCGTTTTCGCAAGCAGCCCGAGCGTCGGCTCGCCGGGCAGGTCGGCGCCATAGCTGGTCGCGTCGACCCCGGTCAGCACGATCTCCCGGTAACCGCTTTCGACGAGCTTGCGCGCCTGATCGACAACCGCCCCCATCGGCACGGAACGCGAATTGCCACGACCATAGGGGATGATGCAGAAAGTGCAGCGGTGGTCGCAGCCGTTCTGGACTTGGATGAAGGCCCGCACATGACCATCGATGTGCTTGACCATCTGCGGCGCCGTCCGGCGCACGCTCATGATGTCGTTGACGCGCAGCTTCTCTTCCGCCGAAACGCCAAAATCCGGCAGGGCGCGATAGGAAGCGCTCTTCAGTTTCTCCTCGTTGCCGAGGACGGCATCGACCTCGGCCATGTCGGCGAAGGTCTCTTTTTCCGTCTGGGCCGCGCAGCCGGTCACGATGATGCGGGCATGCGGATTGTCGCGCCGGGCGCGTCGGATCGCCTGGCGAGCCTGGCGCACAGCTTCGCCGGTAACCGCACAAGTATTGACGAGGATGGCATTGTTGAGCCCGGCCTTCTCGGCCTCCGCCCGCATCACTTCGGATTCGTAGGTGTTGAGACGACAGCCGAAGGTGATGACCTCGACGCCGCTCACCGCGCTTCCGCTCCCGGCGCCGCATCGCGCGACCACGCACCCGTCGACGGATCGAGCGTGCCCGACCATTCCCATTCGGCCGGACCCGTCATGATGACGTGACCGTCGCGTTCGCGCCATTCGATCGTCAGCACGCCCTGATTGGGGCTGCTTGCAACCTTCACCGCGACTTCGCGCCCGGTCCGTCCGGTGCGAGCGGCGGAAACGGCGGTCGCACAAGCGGCAGAACCGCAGGCCAGCGTCAGTCCCGCGCCCCGCTCCCAGGTGCGCGTCGTGATCGAGCTGGGAGAAATTACTTGCGCCAGCGTGATGTTGGCGCGCTCGGGGAACATCGGATGGTTTTCAAGCAGCGGTCCAAAACGGCCGAGATCGAACGACATCGGATCGCGGTCGACCCAGAAGATCGCATGCGGATTGCCCATCGAAGCGACGGAGGGCGAATGCAGCACGGGATTGTCGATCGGCCCGATCTGCAGTTCGATGCGGCTGGTATCGTGAAATTCTTCCGCGAGCGGGATCTTGTCCCAGTCGAAGACCGGCTTGCCCATATCGACGGAGATCGTCCCATCCTCGTGCTCAACAGCATTGAGAATGCCTGCCACCGTCTGGAAGGTGAACACCCTCTTGCCGGTTTCCGAAGCAAGCGCCTGCACAACGCAGCGCGTGCCATTACCGCAGGCCTGCGCCTTCGTGCCGTCGGAGTTCAGGATATCGATCCAGGCATCCGTGCCCGCTGCTTTCGGGTCGTGGATCGCCATGATCTGGTCGAACTGCGTGTCCGATGCTGCGTTCAGCGCGATTGCTGCGGAGGGCGTCACCTTGTCGGCGCGGCCGCGCATGTCAACGACCAGGATCTTGTTGCCAAGCCCGTTCATCTTCGCGAATTCGACCGTTGCGCTCATAGCTGTCATGTCCGTCTCTGTTTGGGCTGTATATGGCGGAAATGCCGAGGAATTACCAGTGGCTTGACGGACCCGAGCACCGCGACACATTCATGGGAGAGCCATATCGAGACCTCATATTTAAGAATGACTGCAAATATCTAGCGCTTTTCACCGCTTCGAGGCATTCTTGGTCTCGGATGCGTGCTTTTGGCAGGGAGGATCGCCGATGCGCTGCTTCACGGTACTTGGGCCCTCGCAGACGGGAAAAACGACACTCGTCGCAAAGCTGGCCTCGCTCGAGGGAATGCCCAGAAAGTCAGCCTCTCCATACGGATCAAGCCTTACAGAGTTCGATTTCAAGGACGAAGCGTGGTGTGCGATCGACACCCCCGGGGCAAATGAGGCGCTTGCCCTGGCGCAGGATGCGCTGCTCGTCAGCGACGCCTGCATTCTCTGCATATCGCCGACGCCGGATGACGCCGTTCTTGCCGCACCTTATCTGCGCGCCATCGAGGCCTCCGGCACCCCCTGCCTCGTCTTCATCAACCGGATGGACGAGCCGCGCGGTCGACTGCGCGATGTCATTGCCTCGCTTCAGACTTATTCCAACCACCCCCTCGTCCTGCGGCAGGTCCCGATCCGCGAGGGTGATACGATTGTCGGCAGCTGCGACCTCATTTCCGAGCGCGCCTGGCGCTACCGGGAGGGGCAGCCCTCCGCACTCATCGAACTGCCGCAGGATGCTGTCGAGCGCGAGCACGAGGCGCGGGCAGAGATGCTCGAGCAGCTTTCGGAGTTCGACGACTGGCTGCTCGAGGAGCTGATCGAGGACCGGGAACCGGCAAGTGATACAATTTTTGCGATCTCCTCGCGCATCCTTAAGGAGAATCGAGTCATCCCCGTGCTGTTCGGCGCCGCCTCGCACAGCAACGGCATCATGCGCCTGATGAAGGCTCTTCGCCACGAAGCGCCGCCGGCAGCAGCGTTGCGAACGAGGCTATCTGGAAGTTCCGGCGCGCAAGAGGCGGAACTTTCCGCCATTAGTTTCCACGCCTATCACAAGGCCAATGTCGGCAAGACGGTCCTCGTACGGGCGCTGGCAGACGGCTTGAAGCAGGGCGCCTCTTTGGGTGGCGCTACTCTGGGTCCCTTGCAGGAAGCCGGTAGCGGAAAGCCAATCAGCGGCACAGTGCAGGCAGGCAGTGTTTTTGCCGCCCTGAAGTCGGAGCATCTGCCCGCGCCCGCCCTGCTAACGCAGACGGCCAGCGTCGAACCGCCCGACTGGACGACACCGCCGACACCGATGCTGGAACGAATTCTCGTTCCCGGCAGTGAGCGTGACGAAACCAAGCTCTCTGCAACACTGGCGAAACTGGTGGAAACCGATCGCGGCCTGAAGGTGATGCAGGAAGAAGGCACGGGCGCAGCATTGATCTGCGCTCAGGGACCGGTCCATCTGCGCGATCTACGCAAGACGCTGTCGGAGGTTTTTCGGGTCGAAGTTTCGGACCGCGCACCGAACCCGATCTACCGGGAAACAATCTCCAAGCCCTCGGACGTGCGCTACCGGCACCGCAAGCAAACGGGGGGCGCCGGCCAGTTCGCCGATGTGCAGCTCAGCGTGCGGCCGAACGAGCGCGGCCAGGGCTTTACCTTCGGCGAAAATGTCAAGGGTGGTACCGTACCGCGAAACTACATACCGGCAGTCGAGGCCGGTGCACGCGAAGCCATGGAAAAGGGGCCGCTCGGCTTCCAGGTCATCGACGTCGATGTGACATTGACCGACGGCCAGTATCACTCGGTCGACAGCTCCGATTTCGCCTTCCGTGCGGCCGGGAAGATGGGCGTCAAGCAGGCGCTGTCACAGGCATCCGCCGTGCTCATGCAGCCTGTCGTGCGGGTCGATATCCATATCCCCTCGGTCTATTCCGGCGGCATGGTGACGCTCGTTTCCTCACTCAAAGGACAGGTGCTCGGCTTCGACCGAGACGAGAACGCGAAGGGCTGGGACATATTCCGGGCATTAGTACCGGGTGGTGTCCTGGAAGAGCTGGCACGATCACTGAAATCCGCGACCCAAGGCATCGGCCATTTCTCCAAGACCTTTGATCATTTCGAGGAGCTTTACGGCAAGGAGGCCGACACCATCATCAATACGCATGGTTCAGGGGCTCAGTCGCACTGATTCTCATGCGACCGGCACGTCAAAGACCTCGCCTGCCCTAAGCGGCCGGAACCGCTCTGGCGGTACCCCATGGTCGGTCATGGCTGCATCCAGCGCCTTGATCGGCGCATCAATCGCCTCGTCGGTGAGTTGGAAGGTGGCAAAGTGATGCCCTGCCACATAGGCCGCGTTGGCCAACTGCATGCCTGTCACCGCTTCCTTAGGGTTCTGATGCTGTCCCTTCATGAACCAGCGCGGTTCATAGGCTCCGAACGGCAGGACAGCGAGGCGAAAGGCACCATGCTTCTGCTGGGCAGCCCTGTAGTTGACGCCGCCATGAAAGCCCGTGTCGCCGACATGGTAGATCTTCCCTGCCGGTGTCGACAGGACGAAGGCCGCCCATAGCGCCATGCGACGATCGCCGGTGCCACGCGCCGACCAATGATGCGCCGGCTCGGCGTCGATCCTGATGCCGGCAAACGGGATACACTCGCCCCAATCCATCGCCGTCACCTGCATGGTGGGAACCGCGCGACGAATGATCGTATCGTTGCCAAGCGGCGTTACGACATGCGGCCGATGTCTCGCCTGCAACCGCTTAAGTGTCGCGATATCGAGGTGATCGTAATGGTTATGCGAAACGAGAACGAGATCGACCGGCGGCAGGTCGTCGAACGCGATCCCGGGCGCCACGACGCGCTTGGGTCCGGCGAAGGCGAACGGGCTGGCGCGGTCGGACCATACAGGATCGGTCAGGATATTGAGCCCCGCAACCTGCACCAGCATCGTCGCGTGGCCGACCATGGTCACCCGCAGATCGTCGCCATCAACGCGCGCATCCGGCTTGGCCGGTACGAAGGGGCTCGGAACCGACTTCGGCCAACGATCGCGGCCGCCGCCAAACTGCCATCGCATTAAATCTCGAAAACCGAGAGGCTCGATACCATCCGGATTGAAAAAATGCGTGCCATCAAAATGGTCGGAGACAGGCCCTTCATAGTAAGGATTGCGTCGCTTGGCAGTGGGCATACAGAACTATTCCGTTTGAAGGAAAAACAGATCTGGGATCGGGCGTGTGCTTTTGAAAGGTTGAAACGCCGTCTTTTCTCGGCTTTCCCTTGACTCCCGGCCCGTTTTCCTGTTTACCGCCGCTCAATCTGCGACGAGCTTCAAGACTCGAGCCACCGACCGGGACCCGCAAAGGTATAAAAAGATCCCGGAGGTCCACACCCGACAGCGCGATGCGCCCTCGGGTGCTTTTTGGCTTTGCGTCTTGTTTTCGTCAAGGAAAAGCACAAGGTTTCCGCCATCCCGGAAATCACAAGGAAGAGCCGATGTTTGAAAACCTCCAGGACCGTCTTGGATCCATTCTGAATGGACTGACAGGCCGTGGCGCGCTTTCGGAAAGCGATGTTTCCGCAGCGCTGCGCGAGGTGCGCCGTGCGTTGCTTGAAGCAGACGTGGCGCTCGATGTCGTGCGCTCCTTCACCGATCGCGTCCGCGAAAAGGCCGTCGGTGCGGAAATCCTGAAGTCGATCAAGCCCGGCCAGATGGTCGTCAAGATCGTCCATGACGAGCTGATCGAGATGCTCGGCGGCGAAGGTGTCGGTGTCGATCTGCATGCGGTAGCCCCCGTCGTTATCATGATGGTCGGTCTGCAGGGCTCAGGTAAGACGACCACGACGGCGAAGATCGCAAAGCGTCTCACCGATCGTGAAAGGAAGAAGGTGCTGATGGCGTCGCTCGATACGCGACGTCCGGCCGCCCAGGAGCAGCTGCGCCAGCTCGGTGTGCAGACCAATGTCGACACGCTGCCCGTGATTGCAGGCCAGTCGCCGACCGATATCGCCGCGCGCGCCGTGCAGGCCGCCAAGCTCGGCGGCCATGACGTCGTCATCCTCGACACCGCCGGCCGCACGCATATCGACGAACCCTTGATGGTCGAAATGGCCGACATCAAGAAGAAGTCGAACCCGCACGAAATCCTGCTGGTCGCGGACTCGCTGACTGGTCAGGACGCCGTCAATCTGGCCCGCAACTTCGATGAACGCGTCGGCATCACCGGCCTCGTGCTGACCCGCATGGACGGCGACGGCCGTGGCGGTGCGGCGCTCTCGATGCGAGCCGTAACCGGCAAGCCGATCAAGCTCATCGGTGTCGGCGAGCGCATGGGCGAGCTCGAGGAGTTCCATCCCCGCCGTATTGCTGACCGCATTCTCGGCATGGGCGACATCGTTTCGCTGGTCGAGCGCGCCGCCGAAAACATCGACGCCGAGAAGGCGGCTGCCATGGCCGCCAAGATGGCCAAGGGCAAGTTTGACCTGAACGACCTCGCCGACCAGCTGCGCCAGATGCAGAAGATGGGCGGCATGGGCGGCATCATGAGCATGATGCCCGGCATGGCCGGCATGAAGGACAAGATGGCTTCCGCTGGTCTGAACGACAGTCTGTTCGGCCGCCAGCTCGCTATCATCTCCTCGATGACCAAGGCCGAGCGCGCCAACCCCGATATTCTCAAGCACTCCCGCAAGAAGCGTATCGCCGCCGGCTCCGGCACCGATGCCGCCGACATCAACAAGCTTCTGAAGATGCATCGCCAGATGGCGGACATGATGAAGATGATGGGCGGCAAGGGCAAGGGCGGCCTGATGAAGCAGATGATGGGCGGCCTTGCCGGCAAGATGGGCCTTGGTGGCCTCGGCGGCGGCATGCCCGATCTTTCGAATATCGACCCCAAACAGCTCGAAGCGCTCCAAAAGCAGGCTGAAGCTGCTGGTCTCGGAAAGCCGGGCGGTGGCCTACCTGGTCTTGGCGGCATGTCCGGTGGTTTGCCGGGTCTCGGCAGCGCAAAGCTGCCGGGCCTTGGTGGTGGTTTCCCGGGGCTTCCCGGCTTGCCCAAGAAGAAGTGAAGGGTCGCGTGAACGATGATTGATCCTGAAATCAAAGCCCAGCTTTCGAACTATCGCCAGTCGATCGACAACATCGATGCGGCGCTGGTCCACATCCTGGCCGAACGGTTCCGCTGCACCAAAGAGGTCGGCGTTCTAAAGGCCAAGTACAAGTTGCCGCCGGCCGACCCGGCGCGCGAAGAATACCAGATCGAACGCCTCCGCCACCTGGCGAAGGATGCCAATCTGGATCCGGATTTCGCCGAGAAGTTCCTGAACTTCATCATCAAGGAAGTCATCCGGCATCATGAGCAGATCGCTGCCGACCACGCCGAAAACGGCGCCGCAGCAAAATGAACCGTACCGCCGGATCAGGCGGTCCAGAAAAGTCCAAGGAGTAAAGAAAATGGCACTGAAAATTCGTCTCGCACGCGGTGGTTCCAAGAAGCGCCCGTACTACCACATCGTTCTCGCCGACGCCCGTTCGCCGCGCGATGGCCGCTTCCTCGAGAACCTCGGTTCCTGGAACCCGATGCTCGCCAAGGACAACGACGCGCGCATTACGCTGAACAACGACCGCATCAAGCACTGGCTTGAACAGGGCGCACAGCCGACCGACCGCGTTCTGCGCTTCCTCAACGAAGCTGGCCTCGCAAAGCGTGACGCCAAGAACAACCCGGAAAAGGCAAAGCCGGGCAAGAAGGCTCAGGAGCGCGCTGCTGAAAAGGCTCAGAAGGCCGCCGACGCTGCCGAAGCTGCTGCTTCCGCAGAATAATCGGGGACTTTCCCTTATCGAACGGGCGGCATGGCGACATGCCGCCCGTTTTCGTTTCCATTCCACCGCACTTCGTTTAAGAGAAGCCCAGATTTGCGGCTTCATGTGAAGGACGTCATGGCAAAGCTTGAAAATCCGGTTCTGATGGCAACGATCGGTGGCGCCCAGGGGCTGCGCGGCGAAGTGCGCGCCAAGGCCTACACCGCTGACCCGACGGCCCTCGGCGACTACGGCAACCTGCACAGCATGGACGGCCGCACCTTCGAGATTCTCGATATCCGGGAGATGAAGAACGTTGTCGTCGTCCGCTTCCGCGGCATCAACGATCGCAATGCCGCCGAGGCGCTGAACGGACTGGAGCTCTACATCGAGCGTGAGAACTTGCCGGATGAGGAACTAGAGGAAGACGAATTCTTCTACGCCGATCTGGAGGGCCTGGAAGCGCTCGACGATCAGGGCATCAGCTACGGCATGGTGACCGGCGTTTTCGATTTCGGCGCCGGCGATCTCCTGGAGCTGAAAGGTCCCGGCAAGCGCCCGGTCCTGATCCCCTTCTCCGAAACCTCGGTTCTCGATATCGACCTTGAAAGCGGCAGGATCACAATCGATCCGCTGGCTGCCGGCCTCGTCGACAGCGAGGATGACGGACCGAACTTCACGCCCGACAAGCCGAAAAAGAAGAAGTGAGGCCGTCGATGGCGTTTCGCGCGACCGTGCTAACCCTCTACCCGGAAATGTTTCCGGGCCATCTCGGCTATTCCCTCGCCGGCAAGGCGATGGAGCGTGGCCAATGGTCGCTCGATACCCTGCAGATCCGTGATTTCGCCACCGACAAGCACCGGACCGTCGATGACACGCCCGCCGGCGGCGGCGCCGGCATGGTGCTCAAGCCCGATGTTCTCGCCCGCGCCATCGACAGCGCCTCCGAGAACGACAGCCGTCCTCGACTGCTGATGAGCCCGCGCGGCAAGCCGCTGACGCAGGAGCGCGTGCGCGAACTCGCGTCCGGCAAAGGGGTCATCATCGTTTGCGGTCGCTTCGAGGGCGTCGATCAGCGAGTGATCGATGCGCGCGAGTTGGAAGAGGTCTCAATCGGGGACTACGTGCTGTCGGGAGGCGAACCGGCAGCACTGACCGTACTGGATGCAATCGTCCGTGTTCTGCCGGGCGTCATGGGCAATGATCTTTCCGGACTGCACGAGAGCTTCGAGGGCGGCCTGCTCGAGCATCCGCACTATACCCGGCCGCAGGAATGGGAGGGCCGCGAGATTCCGGCGGTCCTCACATCGGGCAATCACGGCGCGATCGACAAATGGCGCCGCGAGCAGGCACTGCAGCTGACCCGCGAACGACGCCCGGACCTGCTGGACAAATGAGAGATGACCGGCGGCCAGGCATCCACAATTAACGGTCGGGCAGACAAAATTTCCGGGCCGAAGGGGTGACAAAGCCTGCGCAATACGCTATGCGCACGCCCGGAATGGGAAAACTCCCATCAACCACGTAAAGAAAAACAGACGAATTCGCTCCTGCCCTCACCGGCAAATATCTGCGGCTCGACCAAGGATAGATCGTTCAGAGCGCTCTGGCTGTTGAACCAACAAAGAGGTTGAGTCATGAACATCATTCAGCAGCTTGAGGCCGAACAGGTCGCCAAGATCGAAGCCCAGCGTACGCTCCCGGAATTCTCCCCGGGCGACACCGTTCGCGTGAACGTCCGCGTCAAGGAAGGCAACCGTACCCGCGTACAGGCCTACGAAGGCGTCTGCATCGCTCGCTCCGGCGGCGGCCTGCAGGAGAACTTCACGGTTCGCAAGATCTCCTACGGCGAAGGCGTCGAGCGCGTATTCCCGGTCTGCTCCCCGGCTATCGAAAGCGTAGAAGTCGTACGCCGCGGTAAGGTCCGTCGCGCGAAGCTTTACTACCTGCGCGATCGTCGCGGCAAGTCGGCTCGTATCGTCGAAAACACCGGCACCCGCGCCCGCAAGCTCAACGACGCTGAACGTCAGGCCGTTGCCGAGGAAAAGGCACGCCTGGAAGCCGAAAAGGTTGCAGCAGCTCAGGCGCTCGCAGCCGAAAAGGCAGCACAGGAAGCCGCAGAAGCCAAGGCAGCAGCAGAAGCTGCAGCAGCGGCAGAGCCGGCAGCAGAATAAGTTTCAATCCTCAGGGATTGTCGGAAAGGCGACCTTCGGGTCGCCTTTTTTGTTGCGCGCCGACTGTGCCTTTCGCCGCTGGCGGCGTTCGCCTTCAAATCCAGTCAATCGTCATCCAACCCTGTCCATGACGATGACCCATAGACTAGCGCATTGCCATTATCGTCACTTTCGCTCATCGGTGCGAAATAACGACGATAGCGCTTCATGGTCTCGTATAGGTCGCGCGGGCTGCCACAGTTGAGGAAGTCCGCATCAATACGGACCTCACTTTTGCCCATATCCAACCTCTCGATCAGGATGATTTTTCTCTGCTTGAACCGCCCTACTTCGTAGTATCTGATCTTAGCAATCGATGTCCAAGGAATGCTTGTCTCAGCTTGGTGCGCGACATGAATTCCCTCATGATCCATGGCTAACGTGACCTTGCTGAAATCTACTCGCGACAAAAGCTTGAGAGCACCGGTGACGTAACTGGCGAGGAGTGCCGCTGCCGCGAGAATACCGGCGACCAGGCCAAACCAAGAGCCCGAGATGGCCGCCGCGCCCTTTGCAATCAAATACAGAGATATGACACCACCCCCAAATAGCGCGAAGTAGACGGGGCCTCTGGCTCGCGTGAATTCACGACGGGGAAAACTGGTTTCCGTTGTGCTCATTGTCGAGTGCTCGTCATCGAAACTCAAATCGCATTGAACCACACTCGGGAGATACGGTAAGCCAGCGCCCAATTCTCCCCCTCTGGTTGCGCTGAAGAAATAGCGCGTCAAGCCAATTTCTGACACTTTCGCCTTGAAAGTTCGCTTAGCGAACCCGCTGGAGGTCAAATATCAGGCATTCTCATTGCAACTTTGCTGGCAACCGTCTCGACGAAAGCGACCGCAGGATTCTCAACCGGCGAGCTGCTTTTTGCCGATTGTTATGGTTCGCGGCAGTTCGTGATGGGCTACGTCACGGGCTGGCTGGATAAGTGGAACAGAGACGAATACCTCGCACGCCGTAATATCGCCGATAGCATTCAGAGTTCAAAAGCACTGGTGAACTCTGCTTTCCTCGCTAACTCTTTCGGCGTGAACTTCTGCGTGCCAGCCGGAACGAAACCCGAAGTGATCGGCGACATGCTCTGTACGTTTCTACAGCAGAATCCAGGTGTGCGCGATGCGACAGGCGACGACTTGATGACGACCCTGATCCGAGGCAATTACAGTTGCCCCGTAAATTAATCGTTGGGATCCGGGAGCCTGCGCCAGCCCACAACCCACCTAGGCACCCATCACACCGATTTCTGCGAAATTCCTTCCATCAAAGCCACAGTTTTTGAACCGCCTTTCCCGTTTTTGCGCACAGCTATCAAGCAATTCTCTTGCTATCCGCTTTGCAACTGTGACAGTTTCGCGAGCTATATTTCGGGGAGATACTTAATGCCGTTCCGCCGCGCCGTCCTTGCTGGACTGACCGCCCTCATCCTGTCGCCGTTGGCCGCCCTTGCCGCCGACCTTCCAGACCTCAACGGCAAGTCGGTGGTCGTCGTCACCGAGAATGCCTATCCGCCGCTGCAGTTCGTTGATCCGAAGTCGGGCAAGGCGATTGGCTGGGAATATGATGCGATGAACGAGATCGCCAAGCGGCTGAATTTCAAGGTCGAGTACCAGAACACCAGCTGGGACGCGATGATCCAGGCGGTCTCCGACAACCAGTACAACATCGGCATGACCGGCATCACCATCAAGGATGATCGCAAGGCCAAGGTTGATTTCTCCGATCCCTACATGCGCTCGCAGCAGTTCATGCTGGTGCGCGGAGATGAGAAACGCTTTACCGATGCCAAGACCTTTGGTGCCTTCAATGAAGGCCTCGTCGGTGCCCAGCCGGGCACGTCACCTTTCTACACGGCCGTGTACGAGATTCTTGACGGCAACGAACAGAACCCGCGTATCAAGCTCTTCGAAACCTTCGGCGCCACCGTTCAGGCCCTCAAGGCGGGTGACGTTGATGTCGTGCTGACGGACAGCGTCGCTGCCAAGGGCTATGTCGACGCGTCCAGCGGCGGCCTGAAGGTCATTGGCGGCCCGCTCGGTACGGAAGATTTCGGTTTCATCTTCCCGAAGGGCTCCGATCTCGTCGCCCCAGTCAATGCCGCGATCGCGAGCCTGAAGGCCGACGGCACCTTCGACGCGCTGAACAAGAAGTGGTTCCTCGACTACAAGATGGGCGAATGATCCTGTCTTCGGTTAGCGCGTGATGGCTTCTCAGCCGGCCCCAGGTGGGCATAGTAAGGGCGACTACCCCTGGTGGCTGGTCGCCCTTGTCGCGATCGGCATCGTCCTTGCCGTCGTCATTGTCACCAACGACATCTATGCGCAGGTCTTCCGCACCGTCTTCAACGGCGTCGGCGTCACCATCTTCGTGACGCTGGTGGGATTTGCGTTGGCGACCCTTCTCGGCCTCGGCATCGCGCTGCTCGGACTATCCGACAGCGTCGTGCTCCGCCAGATCTCTCGTTTCTACGTCGAAGTCATCCGCGGCGTGCCGATGCTGGTGCTGCTATTCTATGTCGCCTTCGTCGGCGCCCCCGGCATCGTCGCGGCCTATAACTTCCTGACCAGCCCGCTGGTCCAGGCCGGCTTGAGCGAACCGGTGATGGTGCGCGACTTCTCGCTGATGTGGCGGGCGATCATCGCACTGATGATCGGTTATTCCTCCTTCATCGCCGAAGTTTTCCGCGCCGGCATACAGTCTGTCGATCACGGTCAGATCGAGGCGGCTAAGGCGCTCGGTCTTTCGCGCTACCACCGGTTTCGGTTCGTCGTCTTTCCGCAGGCGATCAGGGTGATCTTCCCGCCGCTGTCGAACGATTTCGTGGCGATGGTCAAGGACAGTTCGCTTGTCTCCGTCCTCGGCGTCTCGGACATCACACAGATGGGCAAGGTCTATGCCTCCGGCTCGTTTCGCTTCTTTGAAACCTACTCCATCGTCACCTACATCTATCTCATCCTGACGATCGGTCTGTCGCTTGCGCTGAGGCAAGTGGAGAAACGGATGCGCGGGAAAGACCGACGCTAGCGTCCGAATGATTCGAATTGCCGCCGTCGTGAAAAATTGGTATGTGACAGCCCATGGAATCCAAGTTCAGTTGCATTGGGGCGCATATTTTCGTGCTGCAGGATCATTACCGCCTGCCGGCACGCTTCTTTGCGACCGTTTCCGGTGCACTCAACAGCCGACTTCGTTGATCGAATGACGGCCGGCGGGCCTCACCGCCACCAGCTCCATTTCTCCATACGCATCCAAGAACGGACCTAACGCCATGAGCGCACCGCGTACCCTTTACGACAAGATCTGGGACGACCATCTGGTCGATCAGCAGGACGACGGCACCTGTCTTCTCTACATCGACCGCCACCTGGTCCATGAAGTCACCTCGCCGCAGGCCTTCGAAGGCCTGCGCATGACCGGCCGCAAGGTCCGCGCGCCTGAAAAGACCCTCGCCGTCGTCGATCACAACGTCCCGACTTCGCCTGATCGTCATCTCGGCATCAAGAACGAGGAAAGCCGGATCCAGGTCGAGCAGCTCGCCATCAACGCCGCCGAATTCGGTGTCGAGTATTATTCCGAGAACGACAAGCGCCAGGGCATCGTCCACATCATCGGACCGGAGCAGGGCTTTACCCTGCCTGGCATGACGATCGTCTGCGGCGACAGCCACACGTCGACGCATGGCGCCTTCGGCTCGCTCGCGCACGGCATCGGTACCTCTGAGGTCGAGCACGTGCTCGCGACCCAGACGCTGATCCAGAAGAAGGCGAAGAACATGCTGGTGCAGGTCGATGGTCAGCTGCCGGCTGGCGTCACCGCCAAGGACATCGTTCTCGCCATCATCGGAGAAATCGGCACCGCCGGCGGCACCGGCTACGTCATCGAATATGCCGGCGAAGCCATTCGCGCGCTGTCGATGGAAGGCCGCATGACGATCTGCAACATGTCGATCGAAGGCGGCGCCCGCGCAGGCCTGATCGCCCCTGACGAGATCACCTTCGAATACATCAAGGGCAAGCCGCGCGCGCCGAAGGGCGAGGCGCTGGAGCAGGCGATCGCTTACTGGAAGACCCTGAAGTCGGACGAGGGTGCCCATTTCGACCGCGTTGTGAAGCTCAACGCCGCTGAACTGCCGCCGATCGTGTCCTGGGGCTCTTCGCCGGAGGACGTCATTTCCGTTCAGGGTGTCGTTCCGAATCCGGACGAGATCCAGGAAGAGACGAAGCGTGCTTCCAAGTGGCGTGCGCTCGATTACATGGGCCTGAAGCCTGGAACCCCGATCACCGAGATCAACATCGACCGCGTCTTCATCGGCTCCTGCACCAACGGCCGCATCGAAGACCTGCGCGCCGTTGCCAAGGTTGTCGAAGGCAAGACCGTTGCCTCGACCGTCAACGCCATGATCGTTCCGGGCTCCGGCCTGGTCAAGGAGCAGGCAGAGCAGGAAGGCCTCGACAAGATCTTCAAGGCAGCCGGCTTTGACTGGCGCGAGCCGGGCTGCTCCATGTGCCTCGCCATGAACGACGACCGCTTGAAGCCCGGCGAACGCTGCGCCTCGACCTCGAACCGCAACTTCGAAGGCCGCCAGGGCTTCAAGGGCCGCACGCACCTGGTCTCCCCGGCCATGGCTGCCGCGGCCGCGATTGCCGGCCACTTCGTCGATATTCGCGAGTGGAACTAAGACGCGTAAGCCTCCCTCTTGGAAACGAGGGGGAGGCTATCTCAGCAGACACCGGACGCATTCGGTGAGACAATGGCCGCGTTCGAACCTTAGCTCTCTGGAGAGCAACATGAACGCCGCAGCGAAGCCGCCCGCAAAACGACGCCTTCTCCTTCTTCGTCACGCCAAATCCGCATGGCCGGCAGATGTTGCCGACCACGACCGTCCGCTTGCGGGTCGCGGAGAAAAGGCAGCACCGCTGATGGGCCGCTATCTCGCGCGCGAAAAGCTTATTCCTGATCTTGTGCTGGTGTCATCCGCTCGCCGCACACAGGAGACGTGGAAACTCGTCGCCAAAAAGCTCCCATCTTCGATCGAAAAGCTGGATACGGAAGACTTGTACGAAGCCTCCGCGGCGAAAATCGCTGCCGTCGTGCAGGCGGTCGATCCATCGGTTCGAACGCTTATGCTGATAGGGCACAATCCCGGCTTTCAGGATCTCGCAGAGGGCCTCATCGGCGCAGGCGATCCCGAGGCATGTGCTGGCATCAGGCAGAAATTCCCGACAGCCGCACTTGCTGTCATCGCATTCGATGCTGATCGTTGGAAACAGCTGAAACCGAAAAGCGGCACGCTGGAACGATTCGTCACACCGCGCTCGCTCGACTGAACGACAGCCGCTTCTCCCTCCCCCGCATGAGAGGAGCGAGAGCGAAGTCTACATCAGAAGTTGGCCGTGTAGGGATCCGGTCCCATGCGGGCGCCCTTGTCGTCGAGCTTGGCAATCGCTGCCATGTCGGCCGCATCCAGCTTGAAATCAAAGACCTTGAAATTCTCCTCGATGCGCGATGGCGTCACCGACTTCGGTATGGCGACGAGACCACTATCGATGTGCCAGCGGACGATGACCTGCGCAGGCGTCTTTCCGTGCTTCTTGGCGATCTCGCCAATCGTTGCATCGGCGATCAACTTGCCCTGACCGAGCGGGCTCCAGGATTCAGTGACGATGTTCAGCCTCTTATGTGCTTCCTGCGCCGCTCTCTGTTGGAAATCCGGATGCAGCTCGATCTGGTTGATAACAGGAACGACGCCCGTGTCGCCGATGATCTGTTCCAGATGGTCGGGATAGAAGTTCGAAACACCGATGGAACGCGCGCGGCCTTCTTCCCTGATCGTCACGAAGGCCTTCCAGGTTTCGCGATACAGACCGCGGTGCGGCGATGGCCAGTGGATGAGGTAGAGGTCGACATAATCCGTGCCGAGCTTCTTCAGGCTGCCCTCGAAGGCGCGCATGGTCGCATCATAGCCCTGGTCGGTGTTGCGGAGCTTGGTGGTGACGAAAATGTCCTTGCGATCGAGACCGGATGAGCGGATGCCCTCGCCGACGCCTTCCTCGTTGTCGTAACCGGAAGCCGTATCAATGTGACGATAGCCGGCGGCAATGGCCGCGCGCACCGTCGGTGCCGCAATCTCCTGGGGCGTTTGCCATACGCCAAGGCCCACCTGGGGAATGGAATGTCCGTCATGGAAAGTGATGATGGGTTGCTGTGCCACAATATGTCTCCGGAAGTTTGAAGAATTGGACGGGGCGTGATTGAACCCGCGGCCTCGCGGATTTCCCTGCGCGCATTTCAGCCCTCGCGCCGGTCGAGAAGGCATATAGGTCAGCGCGGTCGGTTTATCACCCCCATGGCATCAAAGAACGCGTATGACGGTGCCCTTGCGCAGGAAGGGAAGAAGGCGCCGCATGTCGCGCGGATGAACCGCCACACATCCCGCGGTCGGCTTGTAACCGGGCTTGATCAGATGGAAGAAGATTGCCGAACCGCGATTGCGGGCTCGTGAGGTAATGTTCCAGTCCATGACGAGACAGACGTCATAAAGCCCGTCCTTGCGCTTCATTTCCTCGTGACTCGGCCGGAAAGGCGCTTTGACGAGTCTATTGTAGTTCGGATCCTCAGCCTGGTCGCACCAGAGCATATCCGTACGAATGCGACGAATCGCAAGCGATGTCTCGAGACGCATCGGACGTTCACCGCGGCGAAAGCCGTAAAGCAGCTTCATCGGAGCGATTGGGGTAGCTCCATCACCCTCACGCTTGCGGACCGTTCGACCGGCCCGGCCGATCGCGGCAGGCACTCTAATTGCGCCGAACTGAACCAAGGCCCGGCTTTTTTTGCCTGGCGCAGGCCGAACGAGGAGGGTCGTCGACTTTATCGGTCTCGGACGCCTTGTTTTCTCCATTTTTCTCACATGTGTTTGCGATTGCTAGGATTACGATTGAAATCATATAGCATCGTATACGACAACAGCTCGGTCGCCCGATCTTTGCCAATGCTGAAAAATTGGCGTAGGAGAGGGGGACCGCAGGCGAGGGATAGAGCCGCATGACCGCACGCACCATTCTCTTGGTGGATGACGACGACGACCTCCGCGAGACACTCACGGAGCAGCTTTCGCTCTATGACGAATTCACGGTCCTCCAGGAAACGACGGCGGCCAAGGGTGTCGAGCGCGCACGATCAACGCCGATCGACCTGCTCATCATGGACGTTGGCCTGCCTGACATGGACGGTCGCGAGGCTGTGAAGCTGCTGCGCAAGGGTGGTTTGAAAGCCCCGATCATCATGCTGACCGGCCATGACACGGATTCGGATACGATCCTTGGCCTTGAGGCCGGCGCCAACGACTACATCACCAAGCCCTTCCGTTTTGCCGTCCTGCTTGCGCGCATCCGCGTGCAGCTGCGACAGCACGAGCAGAGCGAGGACGCCACCTTCAATGTCGGCCCCTATGTTTTCAAGCCGAGCCAAAAGCTGCTGACGATGGACAGTGGCCAGAAGATCCGCCTGACCGAGAAGGAAGCGGCAATCATTCGCTACCTCTACCGCGCCGAGCAGAAGGTCGTCACTCGTGACGTGCTGCTGGAAGAGGTATGGGGTTATAATTCCGGTGTGACGACGCACACGCTCGAAACCCATGTCTATCGTTTGCGCCAGAAGATTGAACGCGATCCCTCCAACGCCGAAATTCTGGTAACGGAAAACGGCGGCTACAAGATCATCCCGTAAGATGGCGCTGAACGACGACATCCGACTGCTGTCGCAGTTGCCGCTGTTCCACGATATGTCGGAGGATCAATTAAGGCTGATCGCCTTCGGCGCAGATCGACGAGTCATTTCCGCCGGTCAGATGCTCTTTCGGGAAGGCTCGCCGGCTGAAAGCGCCTACGTCATCCTTAGTGGCGGCGTGGATCTCAGCCGGATCGGCCGCGATGGCGAGCCAGAAGTCCAGAATACCGCCGGACCTGGCACCCTTCTATCCGAACTTGCGCTGATCACACTCGTCGAGCGCAAGTACACGGCCGTTGCGACAGAAGACACGAGCATCATCCGCATCACCCGTTCGCTCTTCCATCGGCTGATCGAGGAATATCCGGATGCAGCTCGACTGATCGAGAGCCGCATCCGCGACAACATTGCCGAGCTCGCAGCCAGGGCCGCGGCCCAACTTCACCGCTTCGTCTGACGGATCAGAGATTGAAGTGCGCCGTGACCGGCACGTGGTCGGACGGCCGTTCCCAACCGCGCGCTTCCTTCAGAATGTCGATGCGCTGCAGGTGCGGTCCAAGGTCCTTTGAGCTCCAGATATGGTCAAGGCGGCGGCCGCGATCAGCCGCTTCCCAGTCCTTGGCGCGATAGCTCCACCATGTATAGAGCTTTTCGTTCTCCGGAACGTGCTGCCGCATCAGGTCAAGCCAGGCGCCGCGCTGCATCACTTCGAGAAGACCATCCGTCTCTATAGGCGTGTGGCTGACGATCTTGAGCAGCTGCTTGTGTGACCAGACATCATGCTCAAGTGGCGCAATGTTGAGGTCGCCGACGAGGATTGCCGAGGTGTTTGCTTCGCCATTTGCCTTGAGTTGCTTCATCTCGTCGATGAAATCGAGCTTGTGCCCGAACTTCGGATTGATCGTCCGATCCGGTTCGTCTCCGCCGGCAGGTACGTAGAAGTTATGCAGGCGAATACGCCGGCCACCACGTTCGAAGACGGCCGAGATATGGCGCGCGTCGCCGACGTTGCAGTAGTCCTGGCGGTGGTCCTCGACCAACGGAAAGCGCGACGCGATGGCAACGCCGTGATAGCCCTTCTGGCCATGGATGATAATGTGTTCGTAGCCCATCGCGCGCAGCGGCGAGGCAGGAAACAGGTCGTTCGGAACTTTCGTTTCCTGGAGGCAAAGGATGTCAGGCTTATGCTTGAGGACGAATTGCTCGACGATCGGCATGCGAAGCCGCAGAGAGTTGATATTCCAAGTCGTAACCGAGAAGCCCATTCGATTGCCTTTCAAAACCGGACGAACTGGCTTTAGAGCAAAGGCTGTGCCGATGGAACGGATGCCGCAAAAGAAAAACGCCCCGCAGATCGCAGGGCGTTGTTCTTGCAAAGCAGCTGAAATCAATCTCGGTAAGCGGCCGTTCCCGGGATCACCTCGTAGGGCACCTTGAACACCTTGTCGTCGAACTGGACGCCGGTCTTGACGTTGAAGACCATCACGGACGTGTCCTTGCCCTGATTGTCGGTAATCGTCCACTGGCGGAGATCATAGGTCTTCGGATCGAACATCATCGTAATCGTCGAGTTGCCAAAGACGGTGTTGTTGCCGAGCGCAATCGTTGTCAGGTCGGATTCCTGCTTCACACTTTTGACTGATCCGGCCGAGAGATCGATATGCTGTGCCAGCAGCAGGCTGAGCGGCGTCTTCGACAGTGGGTAAAGATCCCAGGTCTTGAGCTTCATGTTTCCGACGGCGACATTCTTACCATCCGCGATGACACGGATCGGCGACGGATTGTCATAGTTGAAGCGCAGCTTACCGGGGCGCTGAATATAGAACTTGCCGCCGGTCTGCTCGCCGCGCGGGCCGAATTGAACGAATTCGCCCTGCATGGTGGCGACACTTGAGAAGTGATCAGCGATCGCCTGCGCGGTGGCCGCGCTTGAAGCTGCGGATGCCGCCTGCGCATAGGCAGCAATCGGGACCGAAGATGCCGCAGCGACGGCCAGCGTACCCAACAGATGGCGCCGGGTCAGCGAGATGCGGTCCAGGATGGAGTCGGAGTTGTTCATCTATGTCTCCTTTATGCAATTTGAATGCTGCGGAAACGCGGCGCCTTCATGGCGTAGTTCGCAGACCTGCATAAACTAACGGTTTCGGTGCGATCAGGTTTCCGTGAACGCCGGCGTCATTCAATTGCTGCTGACATTTCAGCGGTCGAGAATATCACCGTCAGTCGGAACCAGGATCTCGCGTTTTCCAGCATGGTTGGCGGGACCGATGATGCCTTCCTGCTCCATCCGCTCGATCAGTGATGCGGCGCGGTTGTACCCAATGCCAAGTCTACGCTGAATATACGACGTCGATGCCTTTCCGTCACGCAGAACGATCGCGACAGCCTGATCGTACGGATCGTCGGAATCTGAGAGATTGGACGTCCCGGCCGGACCGCCGCCGTAGTCGCCATCTTCGTCATCATCCGCCGTGATCGCGTCGAGATATTGCGGCGCGCCTTGCGTTTTCAGATAGGAAACGATCTCTTCCACTTCCATATCTGCAACGAACGGGCCATGGACACGCTGAATGCGCCCGCCGCCAGCCATATAGAGCATGTCGCCCATGCCGAGCAGTTGTTCGGCGCCTTGTTCTCCAAGGATGGTGCGACTGTCGATCTTCGACGTGACCTGGAAGGAAATACGCGTCGGGAAGTTTGCCTTGATCGTGCCGGTGATAACGTCGACGGACGGGCGCTGGGTAGCCATGATGACGTGAATGCCGGCGGCACGCGCCATCTGCGCCAGGCGCTGCACCGCGCCTTCGATGTCCTTGCCGGCGACCATCATGAGGTCAGCCATCTCGTCGATGATGACGACGATGTAAGGCATAGGCTGCAGATCAAACTCTTCCGTCTCATACATCGCCTCGCCGGTATGGCGGTCGAAGCCCGTTTGCACGGTACGCGAAATCACCTCGCCCTTGGCGAGCGCCTGCTCGACGCGACTGTTGAAGCCGTCGATGTTGCGGACGCCGATCTTCGACATTTTCTTGTAGCGCTCTTCCATCTCACGGACGGTCCACTTGAGCGCAACGACGGCCTTCTTGGGATCGGTGACGACAGGCGAGAGAAGGTGCGGAATACCGTCATAGACCGACAATTCAAGCATCTTCGGATCGATCATGATCAGACGGCATTGCTCTGGCGTCATGCGATAAAGCAGAGACAGGATCATGGTGTTGATGGCGACCGACTTACCGGACCCGGTCGTACCGGCGACCAGCAAGTGCGGCATCTTCGCCAGATCCGCGATCACAGCCTCACCGCCAATCGTCTTGCCGAGCGCCATGGCAAGCTTTGCCTTCGAACCTTCGAAGTCGCGCGAGGCGATGAGCTCGCGCAGATAGACCGTTTCGCGCGTGGAGTTCGGCAGTTCGATGCCGATCGCGTTGCGACCCGGCACGACGGCAACGCGGGCAGCGATCGCGCTCATCGAACGGGCAATGTCGTCGGCAAGGCCGATGACGCGAGACGACTTGATGCCCGGAGCGGGCTCCAATTCATAAAGCGTGACGACGGGACCCGGCCGAACGTGGATAATCTCTCCCTTGACGCCGAAATCCTCAAGCACGCCCTCGAGCATACGTGCATTCTGTTCCAGCGCATCAGCTGAAAGGGTCGAATCACGAACAACATTCTTCGGTTCCGCCAGCAAGTGCATCGAGGGAAGCTGGAAGCCTTCCGGACGAATGAAGGAGCCCTGTTGCTCGCGTTCGATGCGCGCGCCGGGCTTCGGCCGGGCGGCAGGCTGCACGACGCGCGGCTCGGCGCGGTCGGCCGGTTTGGCTGGCGCACGCATCATCCAGTCATCGTCGTCGGGCAGGATATCGGCCGGACGCGGCGGCATGTCGTCAAACGGCAGATCGTCGTCATCCTCGTCATCGTTGAGCGAAATGGATGGCGCAGAAACGACACGGCGCTGCGAGGCAGCGCGCGGGTCCATCGATGGTTCCATGCGCTCTCCGCGCGCGACTGGCGCCTTTGCGCGCACCGGTTCGTTCAGCTTGCCAAACTCGTCATCGTTGAAATCGTAAGGTGACTCGAAATCGTCCTGCCGTCGTTTGCGGGGGCCCATGCCGAGCAAGCGCCGCATCCGAGCCTGGCTCATGTACCAGGCATGCGTCAGCGCGCCGACGGCAAGCCAGCCACCTTCATCGTCATCCTCGTCTTCATCGCCAACCGAGCGCAGCTTCGAACGCGTGTTTGCATATTCCTCCTCGGCCTCGTCTTCATCGTCCTCGCTACGGCCGACGAGACCGGCAGCAAACAGCATCATCCAGACTGTCGGGATGGCAAACACGCAGCCCACCGCGGTCGCAAAGGCCCCGGTCGGATAAGCGCCAACAAAGAGCGCAGGAAACCGCAAGATCATATCGCCGACAACGCCACCGATGCCGTTGGGGATCGGCCAGGTGAGCGGCGGCGGGAAGCAGCCGATAACGGCGGAGGAAAGCACAGAACCCGCCCCCCACGCGGCAGCGCGCGCCGGGATGCGGCTGATGCGACGACCTGAGATCAATGCCAGAGCCCACGCCACAACAGGCAGGAGTGCCACGACACTGGCAAGGCCGAAAAACTGCATCGCGATGTCGGCGAACGCGGCCCCGCCATAGCCCAGAACATTGGTCGGTTCGTTCCCGGTCGCATAGGAATAGCTTGGATCTGCAACGTTCCACGTCGCGAGCGC
Source organism: Rhizobium sp. R711 (assembly GCF_002211365.1). Lineage (GTDB taxonomy): Bacteria > Pseudomonadota > Alphaproteobacteria > Rhizobiales > Rhizobiaceae > Rhizobium. Next base: position 130,236 of record NZ_LOKZ01000012.1, read on the forward strand.
CGCGACTGCCAATGCGAGCAGCAGAAAAATCGCGAAGCCAACAAGGGTCTGCGCCTGCCGGAACATGAAACCCGAAAGGGAAAAACGGTCCGGCCGGCCATCCATTGCTGGCGATGTGCTTCTTGCCATGTGTGTACCCGTTCAATGCGTGAGAGCGTGCGAATCGCCAAGCGTCTGCACCCAGTACCTTCGCCCCACCTAATCAGAGGACGGTTAAAGCGGTATTAACCATGCCGCCCCCCCCCACATCTTGCACCGGAAAATAAAAAGGCCCGAACCTATGGAGGTCCGGGCCAAGAGCGGACTATTCGAACGAATAGGCCGCGACGGGCTGTTCAGCGGCGCCTGCTTACGCAAGCGCCGCAATGCCTTGATTACGCGTGGTAAGCGGCTTCGCCATGGGTCGAAAGATCGAGACCTTCGCGCTCGGCTTCGACGGTAACGCGCAGGCCGATGACGACATCGACGATCTTGTAGAGGATCGCGGAACCGATACCCGACCATGCGATCGTTGTCAGAACGCCCTTCAGCTGAGCGAGAACCTGGGTCGCCGTACCCGGATAGCTGGCTGCGAAATCAGCCGTCGAATAGTCGACAATGCCAGCGCCGCCGAGCGCCGGGTTAACCAGGATACCGGTGCCGATCGCGCCGAGGATACCGCCGATGCAATGTACGCCGAAGACGTCGAGCGAGTCGTCGTAGTTGAACTTGTTCTTGACGACGTCGACGAAGAAGTAGCAGACCGGCGAAACGATGAGGCCGAGAACAATCGAACCCATCGGGCCGGCGAAGCCAGCAGCCGGAGTGACGGCAACGAGGCCAGCGACGGCACCCGAAGCTGCACCGAGCATCGAAGCCTTACCGCGTGCGAAGTTTTCGACCAGGCACCAGGACACAGCGGCAGCAGCCGTTGCAACAAAGGTGTTGATCATCGCGAGCGAAGCAAAGGAGTTGGCTTCGAGGTTGGAGCCAGCGTTGAAGCCGAACCAACCAACCCACAGAAGCGATGCACCGACCATGGTAAGCGTCATCGAATGCGGAGCCATAATTTCCTTCTTATAGCCCGTGCGCTTGCCGAGCATGATGGCACCAATCAGACCGGCAATGCCGGCGTTGATGTGGACGACCGTGCCGCCGGCGAAGTCAAGTGCGCCATAGGAGAAGATCAGGCCCGACGGAGAGGTGTAAGAGCTCGGACCGCCCCAGAACCAGACCATGTGTGCCATCGGGAAATAGACGAAGGTGACCCACAGAACGACGAAAAGCATGACAGCCGAGAACTTGATGCGCTCGGCAAAGGCACCGACGATCAGGGCTGGCGTGATGCAGGCGAAGGTCATCTGGAAGCAGACGAAGGTCAGTTCCGGAATGGCCACGCCCTTTGTGAAGGTCTCAGACAGGGTCGTCGTGTTGACGCCGGCAAGGAAGGCCTTCGAGAAGCCGCCGACGAAGCTGTTGAGCGAACCGCCGTCCGTGAAGGCCAGCGAATAGCCGTAGGTAACCCAGATGATCATGACCACGGCCGTGATCATGAAAACCTGCATGAGAACCGAGAGCATGTTCTTGGCGCGAACGAGGCCGCCGTAGAATAGCGCCAGGCCCGGGATGGTCATCAGCAGGACGAGAACCGTCGAGACGAGCATCCAGGTGTTGTCGCCCTTGTCCATCGTCATCGCAGGAGCAGCCGCGGCAGCAGCAGGCGCAGCTGTCGTGGCAGCGTCCTGGGCAAAGGCAGCGACCGGCGCCAGCAGCGCAGCGGAAGCAGCGCCAAGCCGCGCAAAATTGGAAGAAAACTTCGAAATTGACATTGAAAGAGGCTCCCTTGCTCTGCCGCCTTACAGCGCTTCTGTGTCGGTTTCGCCGGTGCGGATGCGCACGGCATGGTCGATCGAATAGACGAAGATCTTGCCATCGCCGATCTGGCCGGTCTTGGCGGATGACGCGATGGCCTCGACGGCCTTGTCGACGAGTTCGGAAGCAACCGCGATTTCGATCTTGAGCTTCGGCAGGAAGCTGACCGCATATTCGGTGCCGCGATAAATCTCAGTATGCCCCTTCTGGCGCCCGTAGCCCTTCACTTCGGTCACGGTCAGGCCCTGAATGCCGATCGCCGTGAGGGCTTCGCGCACCTCATCCAGCTTGAACGGCTTGATAATGGCCATCACAATTTTCATCTGGTTTCCCATCCTTCGTTATCCTCGGCACGGAGCCGACTCTCCTTGCCGCTGACGTTCCCGAACAGCGACCGAGGATATACATTCAAGGGGCGTGCCAGATTCGATGGGATAAGCTAACTATTTGAAAAATAAGCATCATATAAATTTGCGTTAATTAACAGGCAAATGATTGCCTAATAATCGCTCAAAAAATATCCGAATGAATAAATATGCCTACAATTTATTCATTTGCCGTTTTACGAATCAGACCCTCCTGCGCTACCGACGCAATCAGGACGCCTTCCCTCGTAAACAGGCTACCGCGCGTCAGTCCCCTTGCGCCGGAAGCCGAAGGGCTATCCTGTGTGTAAAGAAGCCAATCGTTGAGTTTCGAGGGCCGATGAAACCACATCGAGTGATCGAGACTGGCGACCTGGATCGTCTGGTCGAAGATCGACGTTCCATGCGGATAGAGCGAGGTATCGAGCAGCGTCATGTCCGAGAGATAGGCGAGAATGGCCGCCTGATAGTAACGATCGTCGGGAACCGGTCCCGTCGGTCGCACCCAGATATGCTGCACCGGGTCTAGCTTCTTGTCCGAGAAATAGTGCGTGAGCGATATCGGCCGAATCTCGATCGGCCGTTCGCGCTCCCAGTATTTGCGTATCGGCGCTGGCGCGTTGGCAAGAAACTGCGCCGCGATCTGCTGTTCGTCGAGCAGCTTTTCAGGAGCGGGAACATCCGGCATGGTGATCTGATGATAGAAGCCGGGCTCCTCGATCTGAAAGGAGGCCGACAGAGCGAATATCGCCTTTCCATGCTGGATGGCGACGGCGCGACGCGTGTTGAAACTCGACCCATCGCGAATCCGCTCCACCTGATAGACGATCGGCACCGAGGGATCGCCCGGGCGCATGAAATAGGCGTGCAGCGAATGCACGATACGGTCACGCTCCACCGTGCGCTGTGCCGCCATCAACGCTTGCGCGATAACCTGACCGCCGAAGACACGCTGCCAGCCAACCTGAGGGCTGCGCCCACGAAAGATGTCGACCTCGATCGCTTCAAGATCCAGCGTGGAAAGCAGCGTCTCCATCGCAGTCGGTTTTTCGGTGTCACGCGTCATTTTGTATAGCTCCGGACGGTAGGAAGTGCGGCAGCGATGATCTATATAGATCAATACGATATTCACAAGAAACGGAACGGAACTCCATGCGGGACATGCTGGTTGTAGGCGCGGGTTATGTCGGGCTCTCCGCTGCCGTGGCGGTCAAGCAGGCGGCGCCTCATCTCGATATCGCAGTCGTGGAAGCAGCGCCTGCCGGCGTATGGCAGAAGGACATGCGCGCCTCGGCCATTATCGCTGCCGCCACCAGGATGCTTGAGGTTTTCGGCATCTGGGACGAGATCGAGCCGGACGCTCAGCCGATCACGAAGATGATCGTCACCGATTCGAAGGCAGCGGATCCCGTACGGCCGGTTTTCCTGACCTTCGATGGCGAAGTGGAGGACGGACGGCCTTTCGCGCATATGATTTCGAATGTCACGCTCGTCCGGGCGCTGCGTGGAGCATGCGAGCGTCTTGGCATCGAGATTCGTCACGGCTTCGGCGCGACCGGCCTTTCCGTTGCCGATACGCATGCGACAGTCACTGCCTCTGATGGCAGCGTGATGGACGCTCGGCTCGTCGTCGCCTGCGACGGCGTCCGTTCGCACCTAAGGGACTTGGCAGGCATCAAGACCGTGTCCTGGGATTACGGTCAGTCGGGGATTGTCACGACGGTCGAGCACGAGCGTCCGCATCACGGCTGCGCGGAAGAGCATTTCCTTCCGTCGGGACCCTTTGCGATCTTGCCGCTGAAAGGGAACCACTCGTCACTCGTCTGGACGGAGCCGACGCCGGAGGCGAACCGTCTTGTCGCATCCGACGACCTCATCTTTGAAGAAGAGCTGGAGCGTCGCTTTGGTCACAAGCTCGGTAGGTTGAGGACGGTCGGCGACAAGCGCGCCTTCCCCCTCGGGCTGACGCTTGCGCGGGCTTTTGTGGCCCCGCGCGTGGCGCTCGCCGGTGATGCGGCTCACGGCATCCATCCAATTTCCGGTCAGGGCCTGAACCTCGGCTTCAAGGATGTTGCCGCCCTTGCCGAAACCATTGTCGAGGCTGATCGGCTTGGCCTTGATATCGGCTCGATCAATATTCTCGAGCGCTATCAGGCATGGCGCCGCTTCGATACCTTCCGCATGGGCGTCACCACTGATGTGCTCAATCGGCTCTTCTCGAACGACCTGGCGCCGCTGCGCATCGCCCGCGATTTCGGCCTGGGTATCGTCGATCGGCTACCCGGCCTCAAATCGTACTTCATCGGCCAGGCGGCCGGCACGACCGCCAGCGACAATCCCCGCCTGCTGGCAGGGCAGACGATCTAGAGGCTTTCAGGGTTAAATCAGTCGTCCAGCTCGCGTGCCTCCGAGACCAGCATGATCGGAATGCCATCACGGATCGGATAGGCGAGGCGTGCCTTCTCCGACACGAGTTCGTTGTGCTCGCGGTCGTAAGTCAGCCGCCCCTTGGTCAGGGGGCATACCAAGAGCTCCAGAAGCTTCGGGTCAACGCGGCTGAGTTTTTCGTCCATGAACCGGTTTTACTGCAGAACGGTGTCGGAGTCACCGAAGACGCGCGCCAGCACGATCTCGGTGATCGCGATCAGCGTTTCGGCCCGCGTCTTCAGATCGGGCGCCTCGAGAAGCGCCTGCTTCTCGGCCGGTCCGAAGGGAGACATCATCGCCAGCGAATTGACAAGGGTCAGGTTGCTGGCACGCTCGACGCTCTCCCAATCAGCCTCCAGCTTGTTTGCATCAAGATAGGACTTGAAGGCAGCGAGAAGCGCCGCACGATCAACCGCATCCTCCTCGTCGCGCGCGGAAAGATCGGCAATGAAGGGCGCGATACGGAAGGTTCGGAAGGGTTGATGTGTTTCCTTCTCCTCAAGCAGGCGGAAACGGCAAATCCCTGTGAGGGAGACGATATAGCGACCATCGCCCGTCTCAGCGAACGAGGTAATGCGCCCGAGGCAGCCAACGGGGGCCAGGTGAGCCTCACCCTGCCCTTCCTGGTCGCCAAGCGCCGGCTGGACCATGCCGATCAACCGATTGCCGGACAGAGCGGCATCGAACATCGCAAGATAGCGCGGCTCGAAAATATTGAGGGGCAACTGCCCTGTCGGCAGCAGCAGAGCGCCGCCAAGCGGAAAGACCGCGATCGTATCAGGCAGATCGCCGGGCTTCAGATATCGTGCATTCCCCACTTGCATAGAGACTGGTCCTGCATTGCCGGCAGGCGCGACACGATGCGCCCACACAAACGGGAATGTGGGGCCTCCCTCCAAAAACGCAAGGGCGGCCGGCCGAAACTTGAAATCCGAATCACGAAAACAGCATGGCGGAAAGCTTACGCCGCGCCGAGACCGTCGCGGGATCCTTGAAGCCCCAGACGTCGAAGAATTGAAGCAACTGCCGGCGTGCGCCGTCGTCGTCGAAAGCACGGTCCTTGCGCATAATGTAAAGCAGGTGTTCCGCCGATTCTTCGCGCCGGCCTTCGACGTTGCGGATCTTGGCAAGCTTCAGACGGGCTTCGTGATCGTCGGGATTGCGCGCCAGATCATGCTCCAGGGCGACGGGATCACCGAGCTTGCGCGCTTCCTCGATCTGATCGAGCTTCTTCGAAACCGCCAGGATCGCTGGATCTTTCGCCATTTCCTCCGGCAATTCCTTAAGCGCCTCACGCGCACGCTCGTGCTGGTTTGCTGCAATCATGCATTCGGCCATTCCCGCCAATGCCTTTGCATTCTCCGGATCGGCCTGCATGACGGCACCGTAAAGCTGTGCGGCACCGTTGATATCACCGGATGCCAACAGCTCGTCCGCTTCCTTGAGGACGCCTTCGATTTCGGCCGCCTGATCGGCGCCGGCCGGACCGGCGATGCGATCGATGAACTGGTTGATCTGGCTTTCCGGCACGGCGCCCATGAAGCCATCGGCGGGACGACCACCGACGAAGGCGATCACGGCCGGAATCGACTGGATACCGAGCTGCCCGGCGATCGAGGGATGGTCATCAATGTTCATCTTGACCAGCTTGACGCGCCCTTGCGCTTCATTGACGACCTTTTCGAGCACCGGAGTCAGTTGCTTGCAGGGACCGCACCAGGGCGCCCAGAAATCGACGAGAACCGGCTGGTTGCGCGATTCCTCGATGACATCCTTCGCGAAAGTCGCAGTCGTCGTATCCTTGATATAACTGCCCGCGTCGGCAGCCGGGGCCGCCCCGTAACTCGCCGCTGCCGTCATCTGACCAAAGGAATTGCTGTAAGGATTGTCGTTGCCGCTCATGGATATCTCCCGCCGTGCCGGTCAGCCGGCTTTTCTAGCGCTAAAATCGTATGTCAGGACGTCACTTTCAAGACAAGCGGCTTATGCCCTGTCGCTTCCATAAAGCGAATGAGATCGTCGCTCGCGATCGACGTCGTGGCATCATTGGATAGCGGATGACAATTGATGATCTCGTCTTTCATCAGATTTGCGTCAAGAACGAACGTCACGTTTCGGCCCGTATCATTGATCGCCCCGAAAGCCGTGACCGAACCCGGAGCCACACCAAGATACTCCATCAGCTTTTCCGGCTTTCCGAATGAGACCTTGCTGGCTGCACCAATCAGCGTGTGCACGGTCTTTAGGTCCACTGTCGCGTTTTCCTCCACCGTCAGCAGGAAGAACTGATCTTTCTTGTCTTTGACGAAGAGATTTTTCGTGTGGCCTCCAGGAATCTCGTCACGCAGCGCGACCGATTCGGCAACCGTGAAGACGGGCGCATGGTGTTTGGTGCTGTGATTGATCTCAAGACCATCGAGAAAGGCAAAAAGGTCATCTCTGGTCTTCGGCGTCGCGTCGGTCATCATAAAAATCCATACAGTGGGGAGAGTGACAGGATGCCTGATTACGTCTCGCCACTATCTTTTGCAACGCTCGTGGTCGACGCTTTGCCCTGCATTTGCGGCACTTCCGATACCTTCGAACGAAGCCTGGAAATTTTTCTTCGAATTTCCGTCATTTCCCTGTTGCATTTGAAAATCGTTTGGGCGATATAGCGCCCGTCGCCGCAAGGTGGCGCCCACGGTCCTCACAACTACCCCGGACCGATGCGGATTGAGCGGGTGTAGCTCAGGGGTAGAGCACAACCTTGCCAAGGTTGGGGTCGAGGGTTCAAATCCCTTCGCCCGCTCCAGTTTTATTAAGGAAATCAAGTGAATAATTATACCCGCCGCAAGGCGGCGTTGTTGTTTGAGCTGCGTGTCGCCACCATCGAAAAGCCTTTTGAGCCGTGTAGTCAAAGCTATCTGCAAAAACGGGCTAGACGCGTTACCATTTGCCCTGAAGGAACCGCCGGGACAATTCCACTTCGGTCAAGGATGATCCTCTTGCCCGACCAAGAGTGCCGGAGGTCTTAAAATCCCTCGGTCATACGGGTTCGACCCCGTCGTCCGCACCATATTGAAATCATTACTAGAAATTTCGCTAACTCGCTCCGCTTCAGAGAGCGATGGCCTATATTGGGGCCTATGAAGCCCGCTGTGCGCATGGGCTGGCCTCCCGCATCTTTCATCGTTTAGTCCTACCCCGTTTTTCGACGATAACCGCTGGCGTGAGAGGCCCGGAGGGACTCCGACCACTTTCGCGGTGGTTACGCCAGCAACCTGCAAGACTTCGCGCGCTACGATCCCGGCGGTCGTTACTCAGAGCCTAAAACTGGCCCGCATGAGGCCAAAATCTTCAACATGTGGATTCGTCCGCTGGACCACACAAACATTCCTAAGCGATCTTCATTCTCTTAATCTGACGCCCACGCTTCGCCACTAGACACGACGCCCCTACTAGGGGATTATCCTGCCAAGCGATGTGAGGCGCAGCCATGGATCTCGGTGGATGGCTTCGCGGTCTCGGGCTCGGCGAATACGAGACAAATTTCCGAGACAACAAAATCGACGCGGAACTGCTGCCGCGGCTGACGGACGCTGGCCTTAAGGACATCGGCGTCTCCGCTCTTGGCGACCGGCTGCGCTTGCTCGATGCGATTGCTGCGTTGGCTCAAGCAAATCCGCTTGTCAACGGTGCTGCTTCTTCATCGAAGGCCGCGGCACTCAAGGCCGAAGAGTCGGCCGAACGCCGTCCGATCACGGTCATGTTCTGCGATCTTGTGGGATCGACCGAACTTGCCGCGAAGCTCGACCCGGAAGACTGGCGCAACCTCCTCAACTCCTACCTCGACGAGGCTTCGACGGCGGTGACCGCGCTTGGTGGCCACGTTCTGAAAAAGCTTGGCGACGGTCTGATGGCCCTCTTCGGCTACCCCCAAGCGCAGGAGAACGACGCAGAACGCGCGGTGCGGGCGGCGCTCGCAATCCAGCGGGCGCTCGCGGAGATAAACGTCAAGAATTGCCGCAAGGGCGTGCCAGAGCTTTCGGCGCGGATCGGCCTCGAGTGCGGGCCTGTGGTCGTGGAGGCTACAGGAGAGGTGTTCGGCGACGCGCCGAACGTTGCGGCGCGGGTACAGACTGCCGCCACGCCGGGCTCGGTGCTTGTCACCACGAACGTCCAGCGCCTGGTTGTTGGACTCTTCGTCGCCGAGGAGCAAGGCGCGAAGAAACTCAAGGGCCTGCCTGAGCCCGTCCAGCTCTTCCGCATTGTTCGGGCCAGTGGCGGCGGCAGAAGAGGCGGCGCTCGCGCGCTTACGCCCTTCATTGGCCGCGAGGAGGAATTAAGCGTGCTTGCTCGCCACTGGGAGCGCGCACGGAAAGGAGAAGGCCAGCTCGTGCTCATTGTGGGCGAACCGGGGATTGGCAAGTCGCGGCTCATCGAGGAATTCCGCTCGAAATTGACGGAGACGCCTCATACCTGGAGCGAGTGGAGCGCTTCACAGCTTCTGCAGAATACCCCGCTTCATCCAATCGCCGAATGGGGCAGGCAACGCTTCGGGATGGACGCTCCTGCCGAGCAGCGCCTCGCAGATCTTGAGAACACGCTGCGGCTGGTCGGCCTCGACCCTGTGGAATACGCGCCCCTGATCGCGCCGCTCGTGGATATTGCGTTGCTGCCGGAACGCGCGGCAAACTTCGCACCCGAGGAGTTGCGGCGAAGGCAACTGGCGGCAATGACCGCCTTCGTTTTGGCTGGGGCGCGGTCTCAGCCGGTTGTGATCGCTTTCGAGGACCTCCACTGGGCCGATCCTACATCACTCGACCTGTTGCGAGCTCTTGCCGACCGCGGTGCGCAGGCGCCGCTCCTTCTGCTGGCGACGGCCCGTCCCGGGTTCCGTCCGCCCTGGAGCCTGCGCTCGCACCACAGCCTAATCTCTCTGTCGCCGTTGGACCGAGCTGGCGTCGCGCGCATGATCGGCGAAATCTCTGCCCAGCATGCTCTCTCCAAAGATGTGATCGAGGGAGTGAACGAGCGCACAGGCGGCGTGCCGCTGTTCGTCGAGGAAGTGATGCGCCTGCTGCTCGAGCGGGGCGAGCAAGCCAGTGCGCAGGCAATCCCGCCGACCTTGCAGCAGTCGCTCGCCGCGCGCCTGGATCGGCTCGGCCCGGCGCGTGAGGTCGCGCAGATCGGCGCAGTGCTTGGACGCGATTTCACATACGGGCTGCTGCGTAACGTTGGCGAACTCGGCGAGCCCGCGCTACAAGCTTCGTTGGAGCGGCTCGCCGACGCCGACCTTCTGTTCGTCGAGGGCGCGCCGCCTATCGCAACGTATCGCTTCAAGCACGCGCTGATCCAGGACGCGGCTTTCGACAGCCTCCTCAGGAGCCGCCGGCAGGCGCTGCACCGGCGCGCCGCGGAAATCCTGCGCGACGATCCAGAGCGCGCGGCGGTGGAGCACGAGGTCATCGCGCATCATTTCACTCAGGCCGGGCTCGACGACCTGGCGATTGAATGGTGGGGCAAGGCGGGCGACGAGGCATTGCGCCGCTCTGCATTTCAGGAGGCAATCGCCCATCTCGGCAAGGCTATCGCGATGGCGGATAGGACGGGGGGCGTAGCGTGGGCTGCTGCGGGAGACGCCGCCGCCTTGAACCGCAGCCGCCTGAAGCTGCAGATTGACTACGGCCAGGCAATGATGTTTTCCAAAGGCTACGGCGCCGAGGAAACGCAGGCCGCTTTTGCCGACGCCCTGAAGATCGCGGTAGAGACAGCGGATCCCGCGGGGCGATTTGATGCTTACTTTGGAATTTGGGCCGGAAGCCTAGATCGAGGTGACCTGGCGCAGGCGCGGCAAATTGCCGAAACGTTCCGACGGGAAGCAGGGGATGAGGCCTATGCGCCGAGTTTGGCTCGAGCCTGTGTCTGCTTAGGCTCGACTATAGCGACGCAGGGCGATCCCGCTGGGGCGCGAGCGCACCTTGAGGAGGCGTTGAAAATTTACGATCCCGGCTGGCATCGCGAGGCCAAGCTACGGTTCGGCTCGGACGTTGGTGTCCTCGCCACGTCCTATCTTGCAGAAGCAAGCTGGTTGCTGGGCGACGTGGGGCAGGCGCAGGAGCTAATCGATCAGGCGGTCGCCGGCGCAATTCAATCGCAACATGCTACAACGGAAGGATTCATTTGCGGCCGCCGGGCTCTGCTTGAGGCCGTTCGCGGCGACGTTGAAGCCGTGCTGTCGCTGACAAAAACCATGGTCAAACTCAGCCAAGACCATGGGATCACACGATATGGGGCGTGGGGGAAAATGTATCACGGATGGGCGACTGCTCGGCTGGGAGATCGCGGGGCCGGTGTGAGCGAGTTGCAGGAAGGCCTGACGGACCTAACAGACCAAGGAAGCAAGTTCAATGTACCGCTCTACCAAGCTCTGCTTGCCGAGATCGAGGCAGAGATGGGGGAGCGCGCATTGAGCCGAATCGACGGCGCGCTAGCACTTGCACGCGAAACGGGGGAGCATTGGTCGGACAGCTTGCTACATCGCATCCGCGGCGAGATTCTGCTCAGGCTTGACCCTGCCAATCGGGCGGCGGAGCAAGCGTTTCGCGATGCCATCGCCGTCGCCCAAGCCCAGGGGGCGCGGAGCTTGGAACTGCAGGCGGCGCTAGGGCTGGCGAAGCTCTACCAATCGACCGCCCGCGCCGCCGGCACACGCGAGGTCCTCGCGTGTGCACTCGCAGGCTTTTCGCCAACGGCGGAGATGCCCGAGATCGCGGAGGCGCAGGCGTTGCTTGAACGTTTGGGCCGCGGCGCCGATGGGGCCATTCCAGAGAAGGGCAGAGCTACATAGCGTGACGGAGGTATGAGCGAAACCCGCAAGGTTGGCGATGCGATGGTGAGAACCGCATTGTTCGAGTCCGTGCACGTAATGCTGACGCGGGCGCTTTTCCAGTCTGAAGCGCTGGGCGCTTGATGTGGCCAGACGTCGCGGGATGAAGCGCGCGGTATGCGGCGGCAGCAATCTCGGGTCAGCTTATAGCACGACAAATATCGTCGGTTCTTGAGACCCCAAAAAGTGGTCAGCGGGGTTTCAATAGCGAGGCGACGTCCAGGCATTCTCCGCGGTTTTCTTGGTCGGAGCGGCGCCGCGCTCGTCTCCGCGCTCGGCATTGTCGCGATCCGCTTGCGCCTGCCGGTCAGCAATGTAGGGCGCCAGCATTTGCTCCAAATGAGCCGCGGTCAGGCCTGCTGCAAAGCTTCTCATCTCATCCCTCGCGATGTTTACGGTTTGTAAACATTTAGCGGCTTGCAGCGCCGATCGAAACGATGCGATCGAACTCTCCACGTGCTTTTGTCCAGCTAGGATGAGCGCTCGGAACTAGGGAATGGCCAGCCCGAGCCGTTCGGCATGCGGCGCCAGTGATGTCATGATGCTAGGGTGGAGCACGAGCCCTTCAGCGAGGGCGCTGCGCTTGCGCGCCAATCCATTCTCACCCGGCAGCCGAACGCGGGCAACGCCCGTCCTGGGCGGATTGCTGCGGCATGCGTCGGCGAGCCAGCCGGTCTGCCGCAGAAAGGCATCGCGACCGCCAAAGGCATCAGGATCAAAAACCTGGACGGTGACAGCGGCATTCGTACCCTTCAGCTCGTCGACACGGCCAAGACCGGCAAGGCCTTGTGTGAAGGCTTCGACATGAAGTGCCATACCGTAACCCTTCTGGCCGTGATCGAGCCCTCCGACCGGCATGAGCGTACCGCCGCGTTCAATCACCCGCGGATCACGGCTGGGCTCGCCGTTTTCATCCATCAGCCACTCATGATCATATTGCCGGCCCTCGCGAACTAGACGCTGCGCCATATTGACCGTTGTGATCGAGGCGCTGATGTCGATCAGGATCGGATCGCCAGGCGTCGGAATACCATGGGCGACGGGGTTCGGCGTGTAGACACCCTTTCGTCCCCCGAAAGGAGCGACCTGCGCCCCCGATGGGCTGGAGCTTGCGATGCTGACCATATAGCCGCGATCGGTGGCGATGGTGAGATAGGCGGCAAGGCAACCGATATGATGGCTGTCCGCAATCGCGATCGTCGCTGTGCCGTAAGTCGCCGCGCGCTCGCAGGCAAGCTTCACGGCCTCCGATGTCAGCCAAGCACCGGGAAGGCGGCGTCCCTGCCACGCGATGGCAGGCCCGCGGTCGGACACCACCTCAGGCACGCCTTCACTCTTCATCACGCCATCGGCGATACTTTGGAGATACCAGCCTGCCAATGCCAGACCATGCGTCGTGTGTCCCATCAGATCGGCTTCAAGGAGATAATGGGCAACGGCGGCCGCTTTCTCTTCCTCGAGCCCGGCAGCAGCAAACAGTGCCAGCGCAAACTGGCGCAGCCCATCTGGTGCGTAGCGGAGGTCGGATGTCTCGCCCATAGCTTTCTCCATCAGTTGCCGGCAATAGACCGGGTCAGCGCGCCAGAAAGCGCGGGTGAAGCGTCCCACCATCGAGCGCCGTCAGCACGTTCTCGGCCGACATGATCGAAACGGTGCGTTTGGCATCGAGCGTGACGCCAGCGACGTGCGGTGTCACGAGCGTGTTCGAGAGCTGTAACAGCGGATTGTCGATACCAGGCGGTTCAACGGCGAAACTGTCGAGGCCGGCTCCGGCGAGGCGCCCCTCTTCGAGGGCGGCAATCAATGCCTTCTCATCCACGACTTCGCCGCGCGCCGTGTTGATCAGGAATGCGCCCTGCTTCATCAAGCCGATGCCGCGGGCGTCGATCAGATTTTGCGTCTCAGGTGTCAACGGACAGTGCAGACTGACGATATCGGAATTCGCAAGAAGCGTATCGAGATCTGTTTCGCGGCCGACCTCATCGCCAAAAGCGCTGTCTGGCGCGTGCGGATCGAAGGCCGAGACGGTCATGCCGATCGCGCCAGCCATTTTCGCGAGCGCCCGGCCGATGAAGCCGAAACCGACGAGGCCAAGCCGCTGGCCACGCAACTCGCGCCCCTTGTACTGGTTCTTGTCCCAGATGCCGTCCCGGATCAGTGCATCCTGGTGCGGCAGATCCTTCACCAGCGCCATGATCAATGCAAGCGCGTGCTCGGCGACGGAGTGCCCGTTGCTGCCCGTGGTCATCGACACCGGAATGCCGAGCGCTGCGGCCGCCTTCACATCGATGTCATTCGTTCCGACGCCGTGCTTGGCGATATGCCGGAGCTTTCCGCCCGCCTGCATTTCATCTGGCCCGAGACGATCGGTCAGCAATCGCACGATGACGGCATCCGGTCGGTGGGTCTTCATTATTTCGATGACAGCTTGCCGGTCGATATAGGGCGGCGTGGCAATGACGCTTGCCCCGGCCTCTTCCAGAAGCGACCGACCTTCCGGCGCCAGTTCGCCACCGAGAATGACAACAGTCTTTTCCATCGCTCATCTCCTCCACCGAGCAAATTGTCAGCGGCGCAACGCTTGTGCCGCTGACAATGCGGCAAGCACCCGAAGCGTTAGGCCGCGCGTTGGCGTGGAGACCGCGCCATCAGCCGTGCATAGGCGATGGCCGAAAGCATGTTCACGTGATTCGCCTTGCCCGTGCCGGCAATATCGAAGGCCGTGCCGTGATCAACCGACACGCGATCAATCGGCAAGCCGAGCGAGACGTTGACCGCCGTGTCGAAGGCGATGAGCTTGATCGGGATATGGCCCTGGTCGTGATACTGCGCGATGACGAGATCGAAAGCGCCGCTATAGGCGCGTGCAAAGACCGTGTCCGCCGAGATCGGACCAACGACATCGATCCCCTTCGCTCGCGCCAGCTCGACGGCCGGGGCCAGGAACTCGGTATCCTCGGTGCCAAACAGACCGTTTTCGCCGCAATGCGGATTGAGGCCGGCGACTGCGATGCGCGCCTTTTTGCCAAGGCGCATGAAGTGATCGTGTCCTGCCTCGATCGTTGCCAGCACACGCTCGGTCTTCGCGCGCTCGATCGCGCCCTTCAGCGAGATATGGGTAGAGACGTGGATGGTGTTCAACCGCTCTGAGGCGAGCAACATGAACGAGCTCTTGGAGCCCGTCAGGTGCGCCAGCAGGCCGGTATGACCGTCATAGTGATGGCCGGCAAGATTCATTGCTTCCTTGTTGATCGGTGCGGTGACGATCACATCGGCGTCGCCTGACATCGCAAGATCAACCGCGCGGCTGATATAGCGAACCGAGGCATCGCCTGCGACCGGGCTGACCTTGCCGATTTCGGGCAGCGGTGCGCCGAGGTCCACTTCGTCGACTGCAATCTTGCCGGCACTCACTGCATCGACCGGCGCAAAGGAAAGTCCGGTCGCTGCCGTTCGATTGGCGCGCTCGAGCGCCTCTGTATTGCCGACGATGACGAAATCACGTCGCTCCTGCTCCCGCATCGTGGCGAGCGCCTTGACGATCACCTCGGGGCCGACGCCCGCAGGATCGCCGAGCGTCACGGCGACTTTCGCATTTCTGTCCATCACTCACGGTCCTCTTTGAATGGAAACGCGCTTTAAAAGGCGGCTCCGTAGATCGAGCGGATATCGGCGCGCGACAGGTCGCGCGGATTATTGTCGAGCAGGCGACGGATGGCAAAGGCATCTTCGGCCATCGCATCCAGATCGCTTTCCGGAACGCCGAGGCCGGAGAGCTTCATCTCAATCCCGAGTTCGGCACAGAAGGAATAGGCGGCATCGAACACAGACGCGATCTCGTCGGAGGTCCTGCGGCCAAGCGCGTCCATGACGGCACGGGTCTTTTCGGGCACGGCCGGGGTGTTGAATGCGAGGACATGCGGAAAGATCAGAGCGTTTGCCGCGCCATGCGCCACGTGCCAGCGCGTCCCGAGCGGATAGGCGAGCGCGTGACCACCGGCTGTGTTGACCGGTCCGAGACAGAAGCCGCCATACAGCGAAGCAAGTGAGAGACCCGCACGTGCTTCGGCGTCGGATCCGTCCTTGACCGCACGGGCAAGATACTTTCCGACCAACCGCGTGCCCTCGATCGCATAAAGGTCGATCATCGGATGCGCCTTGCGATTGGTGAACGCCTCGACACAATGCGCCATGGCATCAACGCCCGTCGCCGCGGTCGTGCGCGCTGGCACGCTAAAGGTCAACGCTGGATCGACAACCGCGATATCGGCTAGCATGTGCATGCTCTCGACCGCGAGCTTGGCCTTCGTCTTCGGGTCGGTGACCAGAGCCCTGATACCGGCTTCGCTTCCCGTGCCTGATGTGGTCGGCACTTGCGCAAGAGCAACGCGGCGCGGCCCCTGGACCTTGTTCGGGCCGACAACTTCATGAAGCGTTTGCGATGAGCCGGCAAGCACTGCCGCGAGCTTGGCAAGATCCATCGCGCTCCCGCCGCCGAAGCCGACAACAAGCTGGGCATCTGCCGCATTCGCCGCCGCTAGCACCTTGTCGAGATTGGCAATGTCAGGCTCGGGCGTCACATCGGCAAAGACCGTGACCTTGCCCTTGAGGGCAAGCGCATCGACACGCGTCGCATTGAAGGCATCGGAAATGACGAGGATCCGATGATAGCCCCTGTCGTTCGCCCACTTGCCGAGCCGCTCCGCCGTACCGACGCCGAACTCGATCAGATGCGGTCGAACGATTGTGATAGGCGAATCCAAGCTAACCACCGGACCAGTCCTCCCCCTGCGATTGCTAGCGACGCCTCGGTCGCACAAGATGTAAATTTGTTATACAATGATCCTGTATTTGGCAAGCGACCACATTCACAAGTGCCGAAATAAATTGCGTTTTCGCTAATCACCGCGCACAAAAGCAACGCTCGCGCATCAGTTAACTTACTGAAATAATCAAACAAACGGATACGATCCGTTGTTTGATGACACCAAGGCGGGGACCACACTCAATCCTTGGAAGAATGCCACGAAAGTTGTCAAAACAGGCACCAATCCGACGCGCCTCATGCTCTGAGGAAGCCGCGTCGGATCGATGAGGTTCCCAACTGACAACCTGGTGAAGACCTCAGGCGATCGCGTCTGCCGAAAGCCGGACGTATTTTATGGCTCGGCGATAGTAGGTATAGGCAATATGCATGCTGCCATCGGCCCCCTGAACAATCGAAGGGTAGGAAAACTCGCGGTTCACCGAGTCTTTCGAGTTGTTGCTCAGGCAATATCCATCGCCGGTATCGAGGTCGATACGACGTGGGAAGCTGGCGCCGCCGTCGTTGGAGAAGGCGAGGCTTAGCGGCGCGCGGGGAACGCCCCAGACGGCCTTGCGGCGTTCGATAGCCGGCGCCGGTGCCACCTTGATCTCCTCGTCGCCCTCGATCTCGTCGTAAAGCGACTGGCGCCGGGCGTCCGACGTCGAGGCATTGGAATGGTTGTAAACCATTGCTATCACGCCATTTTTAAGCCTTGTCGCCTGGATTGAAGAGTTGTTGTTCGGAAGATCGATCGGCTGCGGCGCGCTCCAATGCTCGCCACCGTCACTCGAGCGGCTGGACAAGACCGATTCGGCGAACCGATTGCGATAGAAGGCGACAAGACAGTCGTCGTCGGTCGGCACGATGTTCATGTGGACCGCCCCAATGCTGTCCGGGACCTCGGTCAGGTCCCAGCTCTCGCCTTGGTCGCCGGAGATCAGCACGCCTGCCGTATCCACGTCGCCAGTCCAGCGTTCGCCGGGCACTCCAATGCAGCGAAAGACGGGCAGGAGCCAGGAGCCGGCCTCGTTGACGATGATCGGCTGGCGAACGAAGGTGCCTGGGATGTCGCAGAGAACACGGACCGCTCCAAACGTTTTGCCACCGTCCTCGGAGATCCGACATTTGACAATGGAACCATCCTGATTCCCCGAGGTCTGCGAGGTGTAAAGCAGCCAGACTCTTTGATCGGGAGCCGTGAAAATCAGAGGATTCTGCTCGGATTTGGTCGGGTCATCGGACATTTTCTCCGGCTGCGACCAAACATTGGCATCCGCAGCAAGCCGCGACATGTAAATGGAAATGTCGCCCATGCCCTCCATCGTGCCACCGAACCAAACGCAGGTGAGCGTGCCGTCAGGCAGAAAGGCGAGGTTGGCGGCATGGTTCTGAATGCAAGGGGAGGGCAAATAGGCATCTGCGCGCCCCTTTCCGTTCGCGTTCGCGACGATCTCTCCGGTCATCAGCGCCGGAACGGCCTCGGGTGGTAAAGCTGTGGAGCTCATGGTCGCGCTCCCTGTGGCAGCTTGGCGTAGGCTTCGGAAAGCGCGGCATAGTCAGCATCACTGATCGGCATCAGGGGCGCACGCGTGCGCTTCCAGGCAGCGTTGCCGGTCTTCAGGCTGACCATGGCCTTGATGGTCGGGATCTGCACGTAGGAATTGGAAAGCGTTCTATAGGCGTTGATGCGGGCCTGAGCGGCCTCGACTGCGCCGGCCTGCGTCTCGTCATGCACCTTGTCGTATACGGTGCGCAGCGAATCCGCGACGAGATTGGAGGTTGCCGTGATGCAGCCCGCGCCTCCAGCCTTCAGCAGCGGCAACAGCAGCGGATCGGCGCCCGCCAGCACGGAGAAGCCCGGATAGGCTGCGACGATCGCCTGCATGTTATTGAAATCGCCAGCAGATTCCTTGATTCCAACGACCGTGTCGGGGAAGGCTTCTATCAACCTGCCGATCAGCGGAATCGAAAGCGGAACGCCCGAGACTTGCGGGATGTGATAGAGAATGACCTGCAGCCGGGCGTCGGCGATCTTTTCCAGAACCTGCGAGTAGGCGGTAAACAATCCGTCGTCGGAGACGCCCTTATAATAGAAGGGCGGCAGCATCACGACCTTTGTCACACCGAGTGAAAGAGCGTGCTTGGTCAATTCGACGGTTTCAGGAATGGCAACGACACCAGTCCCGGGGAGCAACCTGTCGGCCGGCACCCCTGCCTTGAGCGCCGCCTCGAGGATTGCCCGGCGCTCGGCGGAAGAGAAGGAATTTGCCTCACCCGTCGTGCCAAGCAGGGCGACGCCATGGCACCCTTCCCGCAACAGTCGCTGGCAGTGCTCGGTGAAAAGGCTGAGATCGGGGCTGCCATCCGCATTGAGTGGCGTCGCGGCGGCGCTAAATACGCCTGTAATCTTGTGATTGCTCATATCGTCCTCCTCGGATGAACGCCGCGAAAAAGGCGGCAACGGCCGGAAATCCGACCCGCAAGCTGGCGTTTTCTTCATCCTCTGAAGCCGTGTTGTCAATATGACAATACAGAGAGCTTCAGTTGCGATTTTTTAACATATTGAAAAAATTACAGAAAATATTTCGTTCCCTTTGACGCAGGCAGAGAACATTAATTTGTGTTGACATATTTACATTATCGCGCGAGTGTCTGCGCCATGTCGTGACGCACTTTCGGGAACAGAGTGAAAGTGGTGCCGTCACTGATTTTGTCATGGGAGGACACGATGACTGATCGCAATGAAGGGAATATTGCGCAGAACGCGCAGATGTCGCGTCGCGAAGCGCTGAAGCTTGGCCTCGCCGCCGGCGTCGGCCTTACAGTCTTCGGCATGAACGCACGCATCGTGCTTGCCGACGACGTCCAGGTTCTGAAGGTCGCTAATCCGGCGTTCAACCAGGATTGGTCGCCATTGCGCGGTGGTGGCGTTCCGTTCCGCTGGAATTCGATCTGGTGGGCCTCGCCGATGTATTTCGACAGCGAAGGCAAGATCAAGCCATACGTCTTCAGCAGCTGGGAATCATCAGACAACAAGGTCTGGACCTTCAAGATCGATCCCAAGGCTGTCTTCTCCGACGGCAGCAAGATCACCTCGGCCGACATCAAGGGATCCTGGGAAGTCGCCTCCATGCCCAATACCAAGAGCCAGCGCGCCGACCAGGTGCTGAGCAAGGTTCAGGGCTACAAGGAAATCGGCGCCGGTTCCGGCAACGAGCTGACGGGGGTCGCCACGCCTGATGAAGGCACTGTCGTCGTGACGCTGGCTGACGTCGATCCGATCTTCTTCATGCGCCTGGCCAACCACATTGTCCCGATCACCAAGGCCGCGCAGTCGCGCGGCAGCGACGGCGAGGAAGTGACCGACTGGTACAAGCCCGACAATAGCGCCGTTTATTCCGGCCCGTTCAAGCTGACCAGCATCGACATCGATGCCGGCAAGCTGGTGTTCGAGCCGAACGAGAACTTCTTTGGCCCGAAGCCGAAGCTCTCACGCATCGAAATCACCTCGATCGAAGACAACGTCACCGCGACGTCGCTGATCAAGTCCGGCGAATTCAACGCCCACACGGAATTGGTCACCTCGACGATCATCCAGGACCTCGGCCCTGAATTCTCCGCCGGCCCGCTGATCCCGACCAGCCAGCACTTCTGGTTCAACGTTTCCCGCGCGCCGATGGACGATCCAAAGGTTCGCCAGGCGCTGATCATGGCGATCGATCGCGACGGCCTCTTCAAGGCTTCCTATCCGGATGGCCCGCATAAGAAGGCCGACCAGATCCTGAATTCTGTGCCCGGTGCCGACAATTCCGGCTTCGAGCCCTATCCATACGATCCTGCAGCCGCCAAGAAGCTGCTTGCCGAATCGACCTACGGTGGTCCCGAGCGGCTGCCGAAGATCCTCTTCGTCGGCATTTCGGCCCCTGCCATCGAGGCTGCGGCCCAGTTCATCGCCGAGCAGTGGCGCCAGAACCTTGGCATCACGGCGGTCGACATGAAGCCGCAGCAGGACTCCTATGCAGGTCCGGACCAGAATGCTGTCCAGATCTTCCGCGATGACGTCGGCACCCGTGTTCCCGATGCCGTTTCCTATCTCGCCGGCTGTATCGCCTCGACCTCGTCGAACGCGCAGAACAAGCTTGGCGGCTACAAGAACGACAAGGTCGATGCGGCACTTGCCGAAGCCGCGACGAAAGCCGTCGATGATCCGCAGCGCGTCAAGCTCGCCCAGGATGCTCAGAAGGCATTCCGCGACGATTGGGCATTCATTCCATGGTATTCTCAAGCGATGTCCCGCTGGGCCACCAAAGATGTCAAGGGAATGGAAAAAAACCTCGACTGGCAGGTCGTGGCGCCCTGGGACATTTCGATCGGCTGAGCCGGCCCGAAACTCTGAAATAGATAGCCCTCGGGCACATTAGCAACCGCGCGAAGACCGCAAGGCCTTCGCGCAAGTTTCAAGAAGACATCGCATGTCCGCGTTGATGCGGAAAGGTGTCTGCCAACCGGTGGGAGATGACCTTGTTACGCTACGTGCTGACCCGGTTTGCCATCTGGATTCCGTCCGTTCTGATCGTGATGCTGGCCGTCTACGCGCTGGCATTCTACGGCGCCGGCGACCCGATCAAGCTGATCTTTCTGCGCGCACCCGGCGATGTCGCCTATAATCCACAGCGCATCGAAGCCATCCGCGAAAGTGCCGGCCTGAACAGGCCCTTCATCGAGCAGTTCGCCCTTTACATCTGGAACCTGTTGCACGGCCAGTTCGGCAATTCGCTGACCTCCGGTCGCTCGGTCTGGGCAATGGTTTCGGCTGCGGCCCCCGTTTCTTTCAAGCTGGCGCTCTGTTCCATCATCCTGACGACCATCATCGCCATTCCGCTCGGCATGATCGCCGCAATGAACCAGAACAGCCGCCTCGATTATACGATCCTCGGCAGCGCGCTCTTTCTGTGGGCGATCCCGGCCTATGTCGCCGGCCCGCTGCTGATGGTCGGCCTTATCGTGCTGCTGCCGATGGTCAAGGTGCCGTATGGTTGGGGTGGGGTTTTCGATGTGCGCATCCTGTTGCCGCTCA
Organism: Rhizobium sp. R711; assembly: GCF_002211365.1. GTDB lineage: Bacteria > Pseudomonadota > Alphaproteobacteria > Rhizobiales > Rhizobiaceae > Rhizobium. Next base: position 151,634 of record NZ_LOKZ01000012.1, read on the forward strand.
TCGTGCTCTCATTTCAGCCGATCGCGCTGATCGTCCGCCAAACGCGCGCCGCCGTCATCGAAGTACTGTCGGAGGATTTCGTCCGCACGGCCCGCGCCAAGGGCGTACCTGAAATGGTCGTGGCACTGCGTCATATCCTGCGCCCGGTGCTCACTCCCGTTGTCACCCAGCTCGGCCTGATCATGATTACCATTGTCAATGGCGCGATCTTCGTGGAGCTCGTCTTCGGTCTTCCCGGCCTCGGTCGCCTGACCGTGCAGGCACTGACCAATTCCGACTACCCCGTCATTCTGGCGATCACGCTCATCGGATCCTTCCTGGTGATGATCTCGAACCTTCTGGTCGACGTTCTCTATCCGCTGCTTGATCCGCGTGCCAACGATGCAAGAAGGAGCCGCTGACCATGTCCGCCATCCCTCTCTCTCCCGTCGCAGCTCAGGAAGAGGCACCCGTCAGCCTCTGGCGCGACGCCTGGCATCGCCTGAAGCGCAACAAGCTTGCCGTCTTCGGCCTGATCGTCGTGGCAATCCTTGCTTTCACCGCGATCTTTGGCCCCTATCTGACGCCCTATGACTACCTGAGCCAGAATCTGCAGGCCCGCAACGCCGTGCCGTCGCTGCAGCATCTCTTCGGCACCGACGATCTCGGCCGCGATGTATTCAGCCGCGTCGTCTTCGGCACCCGCACGGCCTTCCTGGTCGCGGTCATTGTCACCGTCATCGCGGTTCTGATCGGCACGATTCTCGGCGCCATCGCTGGCTTCTTCGGCAATCCGTTCGACCGCGTCATCATGTGGCTGACCGACATGACCATGTCCGTGCCGAACCTGCTCCTCGTCGTCGTCATCAATGCATCGTTGAAGTCCCCGATCACCAAATGGATGGAGGCGCAGTATCTGGCGACGCTCAATCCCTTCTATCGCCAGACCATTTGGGTCGACTTCATTCTGGTCTTCGGCTCGATGGCCTTGATTTCCTGGCCGCCCTATGCGCGTCTCGTTCGCGCCCAGGTACTGTCGATCCGCAGCCGGCCCTATATCACGGCCGCCCAGGCACTCGGCCTTTCGAACTGGATCATCATGAAGCGCTACGTCATTCCAAATGCGCTTGGTCCGCTGATTGTCTCCGTCAGCGCCGGCCTTGGCACTGCCATGGTTCTGGAGAGCGCCTTCAGCTTCCTCGGCATCGGCGTCAACCCACCGACCCCAAGCTGGGGCAACATGATCTCGGATGGCCTGCGCGTCTGGCAGCACTACCCGCATCTGCTGGCCGCCCCGGCCGCCGTTCTCGGCCTTGCCTCGGTTGCCTTCAGCTTCCTCGGCGATGGCCTCAACGACGCACTCAATCCGCGGGGTTCCAAGTGATGAACACGACGCGATCCAACGAGAAACTGCTCGATGTCCGCGGCCTGACGGTCGAAATCGACGGCAGAAACGGCCCGGCGGTCGTGGTCGATGGCATCGACCTTCACGTCAACAAGGGCGAGACGCTTGGCGTCGTCGGCGAGTCCGGCTGCGGCAAGAGCCTGACGATGCTGAGCCTGATGCGGCTACTGCCGAACAAGATCAAGGTCACCAAGGGGTCGGCGAGCTTCGACGGCCAGGACCTGCAGAAGATGTCGAATAAGGAACTGCGCAAGGTGCGCGGCGGCGATATCGGCTTCGTCTTCCAGGATCCGATGACCTCGCTCAACCCAGTCATGCGCATCGGCGACCAGATCTGCGAACCGCTGATCTATCACCGCGGCATGAAGAAGGCAGAGGCTCGCGTTCGCGCCGTCGAACTGCTGCGCCTCGTCGGTATTCCCGGTCCGGAAGAGCGTCTGCAGGCCTATCCGCACGAACTTTCCGGCGGCATGCGCCAGCGCGTGATGATCGCGATCGGCCTTGCCTGCAATCCGAAACTGCTGATCGCGGACGAGCCGACGACGGCGCTTGACGTCACCATCCAGGCGCAGATCGTCGACCTGGTGAAGGACCTGCGCGCCAAGCTCGGTATGTCGGTTGTCTGGATCACCCATGACCTGGCGCTGATCGCCGGTCTCGTCGATCGCGTCGCCGTGCTCTATGCCGGCACCGTGGTCGAGGATGCACCGGTCGACGAGCTCTATGCCCGGCCGAGTCATCCCTATACGCGTGGCCTCTTGGCCTCGATCCCGAAGCTGTCGGATGCGCCAGCAAGCCGGCTTAGCTCCATCGGCGGCACGCCGCCGGAGCCGGGCCGCCGCCCCAAGGGCTGCCCCTTTGCACCGCGCTGTCCGCTGGCGGAAGCCGTCTGCCACGAGCGCGTGCCGAAACTCGAACCGCTATCAGGCGCCGGAAACCACCGCACGGCCTGCTTCGTCGTCCAGAAAATGCAGGAGGCTGCGTGATGGGTGCTCAACCGCTGCTAAAGGTCGAAAACCTCGTCAAGCATTTCCACGTCAAGCTCGGCGCCTTCGGCGAGCGCTCGGCGACGGTCTATGCGCTGGATAACGTCAATCTCGACATCATGGAAGGCGAGACGCTCTCGCTGGTCGGTGAATCCGGCTGCGGCAAGTCGACGACCGGCTTCACCATCCTCAACCTCTACAAGGCGACATCAGGCAAGGTCTTGTACAAGGGGCAGGATCTGGCGACGATGGATGAAAAGCAAATGCGGCCCTTCCGCCGCGACCTGCAGATCGTCTTTCAGGATCCCTATTCAACGCTCAATCCACGTATGACGATCGGTGAGGCGATCGGCGAGCCGATCCTCTTTCACAAGCTTTGCACCAAAGCGGAGCTCAAGGACAAGATCGCCACACTGCTGACCGACGTTGGCCTGCCCACCCGCTTTGCACAGCGCTATCCGCATGAGCTGTCCGGCGGCCAGCGGCAGCGTGTCGTCATCGCTCGCGCACTCGCCTGCCAGCCGAAATTCATCGTCTGCGACGAGGCGATCTCGGCGCTCGACGTCTCGATCCAGGCGCAGATCATCAATCTCCTGCTCGATCTGCAGGAAAAATATGGCCTGACCTATTTGTTCATCGCCCATGATCTGGCCGTCGTGCGCCATATCAGCACCCGCGTCGGTGTCATGTATCTCGGCCGCCTGGCGGAACTTTCGACGCGCGAGGAACTGTTCGAAAACCCTTTGCATCCCTACACGAAGGCGCTGCTCTCTGCCGTTCCGGAAACGGATCCGGAGCTGGAACGCACGCGCAAGCGCCAGATCCTGCAGGGCGACGTGCCGAGCCCGCTCAACCCACCGAGCGGCTGCCGCTTCCATTCGCGCTGCCCGATCGCCATGGACGTGTGCAGCAAGGTCGTGCCGGAGTGGAAGGAAGCCAAACCCGGCCACCTTGTCGCCTGCCACGCCGTCAACACAGGACAGACTGTATGACGCTAAAGGTCGCGATCATCGCTGACGATTTGACCGGCGCGCTCGACACGGGAACCCCCTTCGTCGACGCCGGACTTTCCGTCGCTGTCGCGATCGACGTCGGAGCCATACCGGAAACGCTTGCGACCGATTGCGAGGTCGCGGTCGTCAACACGGCTTCAAGAGCTCTCCCGGAGGAGGAAGCGGCAAGAAAGGTCAGCGCTGCGGCGAAGGCCCTTCTTGCCGCCTCGCCTCAGATCGTTCTGAAAAAGATCGACTCCCGGCTCAAGGGGAATGTTGCAGCGGAAAGCGCAGCTTTGGCTGCCGTCTTCGGTCACGAGGCGATCGTCGTGTCACCCGCCATTCCCGATCAGGAGCGGTTGACCCGCAGCGGCCACGTGGTCGGCCGTGGCGTCGGTGAGGCGCTGCCAATCTCCGTTCTCTTCGAGACGAGCGACCATCAAGTGACCGTCCGCGACGCCGAAACGGACAGCGATCTCGACCGGGTGGTTGATGCATATGACTGGAGAAGGACCCTAGCCGTCGGTGCCCGAGGTATCGGCAGTGCACTTGCCCGCAAGATCGGCCAACCGAATAGCGCAAACAATCCCTTTGCGACGTCATCCCGGACGGTTTTTGCTTTCGGCTCGCGCGATCCCATCACGGCGGCGCAGATGGCCAAACTGGAAAGTTCCGGTGGCCTAGTCTCGACCATCGATGCGCCCATGGGAGCATTGCCTCCCGAAGCACGATTTGGCTTGCCAATCCTTCTGCGCTGCACAGGCGAAATCACCAGCGAGGCGGCAGCAGTTGCCGACCGCTTCGCGAAAGGCGTAAAATCAGTCATAGACGCAACGAGCCCGGAGATGCTGATGGTCGGTGGGGGCGATACGGCGCTGGCGGTATTTCGCGAACTTGGAATTCGAACCCTGAGGCCGAAGGGCGAGATCGAAGCGGGGATTCCATGGTTTGATGTAAACACATCCGACGGCCTGCATCTGCACTGTGCGGTGAAGTCGGGGGGCTTTGGGAATTCTGATAGTTTGCTAAGACTGATTGCACAGAATCAGGCGGCATAGGCGATGCCGGCGGGGAGAATGAAAGTGGACGAAGCAAACGGTGTATCGGCAAATGCCCAGACGACCCCGGCAGCCAAGCCGGAGCGTGGCAAGGCCGTCAAGCTGGTCGATCGGGTCTTCGACCAGTTGCAGGAGCGCATTCGTTCCGGAAACTATCCACCGGATTCGCGTCTGCCCGGCGAGCATGAGCTCGCATCGATGCTGGGCGTCTCGCGTCCAATCGTGCGCGATGCCTTGGCGCGGTTGCGCGATCAAGGGATCGTCTATGCCCGTCAGGGCGCAGGCACCTTCGTCAGCGCCCACGGCTCACCAACGACGCAGCTTTCGTATTCGCCGGTCAAGACAATTGCCGACATTCAGCGCTGCTACGAGTTTCGCCTGACGATCGAGCCCGCTGCCGCTTATTTTGCGGCCAAGCGTCGTGACGAAGCGGCGATCCAGAAAATTGCCGCTGCACTCGCCGATCTGCGCGAGGCGACCAGCCATCAGCTCCATCGTACCGACGCCGACTTCACGTTTCATCGTGCCGTCACGGAAGCCGCCAATAACCACTACTACACGGCCTCGATCGACGCCCTGAAGGCTCATATCGCCGTTGGCATGCACCTTCACGGCCTATCGCTCCTTGGTCCGCGTCAGGGCCTTGAGCAGGTCTACGAGGAGCACAACAAGATTTACCTCGCCATCGTCGAAGGCCGTGCGGAAGACGCGCGGGCTTTGATGAAGGCGCATCTTGAGGGTTCGCAGAGCCGCCTCTTCGAAGGCCGCGCTCTGGACCTTTCCATGTAGGTTGCGGCAGTCGGCTTGACAGCTTTGCTGCTCTGGTTCTAACCTTTTGACATTCACCAGGGGGGTCCCGGCAAGGGGCTGAGATACTGCTATCGTGCGCAGTGACCCGTTGAACCTGATCCAGTTCATACTGGCGTAGGGACGGTGCAAGCGCTCGAAGGCATTGGATTCTCGCGTGGAATCGGTGCCGGCGTCTTTTCATCATTCCGGCTGAGGACTGGGTCTCCAAACCTAAAACTTGGAGCCTCAAACCATGAATATTGCCGCAAAGAACATCACCCCGACCGTTACAACAGGCCCGCTGCCGGCATCCCGCAAGCTCTACATCCCGGGGGACATCCATCCCGATATCCGCGTGCCGATGCGGGAGATCAGCGTGCACCCGACATCAGGAGAACCGCCGGTTACGGTCTACGATTCCTCAGGGATCTATACGGTTGAAGGCGCTGACATCCGCATCGAGCAGGGGCTTCCGGAACTGCGCCGGAATTGGGTGCTCGCACGTGGCGATGTCGAAGCCTACCAAGGCCGCCAGGTGCGCCCCGAGGATAACGGCTTCGCCAGCGGCGAACGGCTGACGCCGGAATTCCCCGCCAAGCGCCAGCCACTCCGCGCCAAGGACGGCAAGGCCGTCACGCAGCTCGCCTACGCCCGCGCCGGCATCATCACGCCGGAGATGGAGTTTATCGCAATCCGCGAAAATCTCGGCCGCAAGGCGCAGGCGGAAAAGCTCACGCGTGACGGCGAGAGCTTCGGCGCCCGGATTCCGGATCACGTCACCCCGGAATTCGTCCGGCAGGAAGTGGCTGCGGGTCGGGCGATCATCCCCGCCAACATCAACCACCCCGAATCCGAACCGATGATCATCGGCCGGAACTTCCTGGTGAAGATCAACGCCAATATCGGCAACTCCGCGGTCACCTCTTCCATGGCGGAAGAGGTCGAGAAGATGGTCTGGTCCGCTCGTTGGGGCGCCGATACCGTCATGGATCTCTCCACCGGCCGCAACATCCACAACATCCGCGAATGGATTATCCGCAACTCGCCGCTGCCGATCGGCACCGTTCCGCTCTACCAGGCGCTGGAGAAGGTCGAGGGCATTGCCGAGAACCTGACCTGGGAAGTCTATCGCGATACCCTCATCGAGCAGGCGGAGCAGGGCGTCGACTACTTTACCATTCACGCCGGCGTACGGCTTCACTATATCCCGCTGACCGTCAACCGCGTCACCGGTATCGTCTCGCGCGGCGGCTCGATCATGGCGAAGTGGTGTCTTCATCACCATCGGGAAAGCTTCCTCTACGAGCATTTCGAAGAGATATGCGACATCTGCCGCGCCTATGATGTCTCGTTCTCGCTCGGCGACGGCCTGCGTCCGGGTTCGATCGCCGATGCCAACGACGCCGCGCAATTCGCAGAACTAGAGACCCTCGGAGAACTGACAAAGATCGCCTGGGCCAAGGATTGCCAGGTCATGATCGAAGGCCCCGGCCATGTGCCGATGCACAAGATCAAGGAAAACATGGACAAGCAGCTCGCCGTCTGTGGCGAGGCGCCCTTCTATACGCTCGGGCCGCTCACGACAGATATCGCGCCGGGCTACGACCACATCACTTCGGGCATCGGGGCTGCGATGATCGGTTGGTTCGGCACGGCAATGCTCTGCTACGTCACCCCGAAAGAGCACCTTGGCCTTCCGGACCGCAATGATGTGAAGACCGGCGTCATCACCTACAAGATCGCTGCCCATGCCGCCGATCTCGCAAAGGGGCACCCGGCCGCTCAGGTGCGCGACGATGCCCTGTCACGCGCCCGCTTCGAATTCCGCTGGGAGGATCAGTTCAACCTGTCGCTCGATCCGGAGACGGCCCGCAGCTTCCACGACGAAACGCTGCCGAAGGAAGCCCACAAGGTGGCGCACTTCTGCTCGATGTGTGGCCCGAAATTCTGCTCGATGCGGATCTCGCACGACATCCGCGCCGAGGCACAGAAGGAAGGACTCGACGCCATGGCGGCAAAATACCGCGAGGGCGGCGATCTCTATATGCCGATCCACACCGTCGACCAGTCGCGTGACTGAGATGCATGTCCTTGTCAAAGGGGCCGGCGTTGCCGGCCTCGCGGTCGCGCACGAGCTCAGCGTTCGCGGTGCCGACGTCACTGTTGTGGATCCGCGTCAAGGCCCCAGCCAGACAGCCTCCTGGCTCGCTGGCGGCATGCTCGCGCCCTGGTGTGAGCGAGAAAGCGCCGACGAAGCCGTGTTGCTGCGTGGCCGCGATGCCATCGACCGGTGGGACGTGATGCTGCCGGGCGAGGTACACCGGAACGGAACGCTGGTCATTGCCCCTGCACGCGACCAGGGCGAACTCGATCGCTTCGCCGATCGCACAAGCGGCCGTGAATGGCTGGGCGAAGAGCAAATCGCCACATTGGAGCCAGCTCTGGCAGGCCGCTTCCGGCGCGCGCTTTTCTTCCCGCTCGAGGGCCATCTCAATCCAAGGCGCGTGCTGGGTCTGCTGCGAGAAAAGCTCACCGCCCGGCGTGTCACTTTCATTGCCCAAGTGACCGAAAGCACCGACCATGATGATATCATCGATTGCACAGGCGCAGCGCGCATCGGGCAAACGAACGGACTTCGCGGCGTTCGCGGCGAAATGCTCTATCTGGAGACTCCTGAGGTTCACCTCAGCCGACCGGTCCGCCTGCTCCACCCTCGTTTCCCGGTTTATATCGTTCCTCGTGGAGATGGCCTCTTCATGGTGGGCGCCACGATGATCGAGACAGAGTTCGGCGGCCCGATCTCGGCACGTTCAATGATGGAGCTGCTGAACGCTGCCTATGCCGTGCATCCCGCCTTTGCGGACGCGGCCGTCGTCGAAACCGGGGTCGGCGTCCGACCGGCGTTCGCCGACAATTTTCCCCGAGCGACCCGCGAGCGTGATGCTGTCGTGCTCAACGGTCTCTATCGCCACGGCTTCCTGCTGGCACCCGCGATGGCGGAGGAGGCCGCGGACCTTGTCTTCTCCCGAACCGAAATAGGAGGAAGTAACCGATGAGATTGATCGTCAATGGCGAGCAACACGACCTGATTGCCGCGACGTTGTCGGAGTTGCTGACGCTGATGGAATACGAAGGCGACTGGTTGGCGACCGCCGTAAACGGCGAAATCGTCCACCGCGAGGATCGTGCCGACCACGCGCTTAGCGACAATGACAGGATCGAAATCCTGTCGCCGATGCAAGGGGGCTGACCATGTTGACACTTTACGACACTGAAGTCTCTTCCCGTCTGCTTCTCGGTACCGCACGATATCCATCACCCGCGATCCTTGCAGGGGCCGTCAAACGGTCAGGAACGGAGATCGTCACCGTCTCGCTTCGCCGCGAGACCGCCGGCGGACGAAGCGGTGGTGCCTTCTTCGAAATGATCCGCGCGCTTGGCGTTCGCGTTATGCCGAATACAGCCGGCTGTCATGGGGTTTCAGAGGCCGTGCTGACAGCCAAGATGGCGCGCGAGTTGTTCGGCACCAATTGGATCAAGCTGGAGGTGATCGGCAACCACGATACGCTTCAGCCAGACGTTTTCAGCCTGGTGGAGGCCGCACGCATCCTTTCAGCCGAAGGCTTTAAGGTCTTCCCCTACACGACTGACGACCTCGTGGTGGCGGAGAAGCTGCTCGAAGCGGGTTGCCGGGTGCTGATGCCCTGGTGCGCCCCGATCGGCAGCGCCGCGGGACCGCTGAACCTCTCTGCTCTGCGTTCCATGCGCGCACATTTTCCTGACGTTCCGCTCATCGTCGACGCCGGCATCGGCCGGCCGTCGCACGCGACATCAGTCATGGAACTCGGCTTCGATGCCGTCCTCTTGAATACCGCCGTCGCCGGTGCGGGCGACCCTGTTGCCATGGCCAATGCATTTGCCAAGGCGATCGACTCCGGCCACGAGGCTTTCGGTGCGGGCATGCTCGAACCACGCGATGTTGCTGTTCCGTCGACACCCATCATCGGAAAGGCCGTCTTTGCATGAAGCTCGATCCCTTCTATCTTATCGTCGACAGTGCCGAATGGATCGCGCGGCTAGTGCCGCTCGGGGTCAAGCTTGTGCAGCTACGGATCAAGGATAAGGAACCGGCCGAGCTGCGCACCGAAATCCGAACCGCAAAGGCAATTTGCGCCGCACATGGCTGCCAACTGATCGTCAACGACTACTGGCAGCTTGCTATCAATGAAGGATGCGATTTCGTCCACCTCGGTCAGGAGGATCTGGAAGCGGCCGATCTCGGCACCATTCGAGCGGCCGGCCTGAAGCTCGGGCTGTCCACCCACAACGATGCCGAGCTCGAGACAGCGATGGCGGCAAAGCCGGACTATGTCGCGCTCGGTCCGATCTATCCGACCATCCTCAAGCAAATGAAGTGGTCGCCGCAGGGACTTGAGCGCCTCCGCATATGGAAAGCGCGCATCGGCGACCTGCCGCTCGTCGCTATCGGCGGGCTGAACGTCGATCGAATCGAGGGCGTTTTGTCTCGGGGCGCCGACAGCGCTGCCGTCGTGACGGATATTACCCTGAGCCCCGATCCGGAGACACGAACGCGGCAGTGGCTTGCTGCCACCGCTTCTTGGCGCGGGGTGGAAATGCCCTTGGGTCGGTAGCAGACCAGAACGACCTGATGGGTCGTTCAGTCGCAACGCCTTCAAAAATGATTGATTTGCGGATCGCGCTTCACCATGTTGAACCGGGGACTGGACAACAAGTTGGGCTTGGCACGTATGTTACAACGGACCGAGGAAACGGACGCCGCGCTGATCGACAGGCTTCAGCAAGGCGCATTTAATTATTTCCCGAAGCACTACAATCCGGACAACGGCTTGGTCCCGGACACGTCCATCGCGGGCGTTCCCTGCAGCATCGCCGCGGTCGGCTTTTCCCTGTCGTCCTATGCCGTCGCTGTCGAGCGTGGCTGGATGCAGCGCTCCGAAGCGATCGACTACACGCTGAAGACGCTTTGTTTCTTTGCCAACGGCCACCAAGGTCGCGAGCGGCACGCGATCGGCTATCGCGGTTTCTTCTATCACTTCCTGCATATGGACACCGGCCACCGCGCCTGGAACAGCGAGCTGTCGACGATCGACACCACGCTTCTCGTGGCAGGCATGTTGACCGCCGCGGCCTATTTCGACCGCAACACCGAAGCCGAAACGGAGATTCGTAGGCTCGCGAGTTTGGTCTACGAAAGAATCGACTGGCACTGGGCGCTGAACAAAGGCCAGACCGTCTGCATGGGCTGGAAGCCGGGCAGTGGCTTCCTGCGCTGGCGCTGGCAGGGCTACGACGAAGCGATCCTGCTTTATACGTTGGCGCTCGCTTCCCCGACGCATCCAATCCCGGCGTCGAGCTATGATGCCTTTACCGCGAGCTATTCGTGGATGCTTTTCGGCGATCAACCTTATGTCTATGCCGGCCCGCTCTTCATTCATCTTTTCTCGCATGCCTGGATCGATTTCCGCGGAATCCAGGACAAGGCAATGGCCGAGCGCAACTGGGATTATTTCCGCAACACGCAGGTATCGATCGCCGTGCAGCGGGACTATGCGCAGCGCAATCCCGGCCATTTTGTCGGTTACAGCAAGGACATCTGGGGGCTGTCTGCCTCGGACGGCCCGCCTCCGACCCCTAACATGCGTGGCGGTCGCCATCCGCGCGTACTCGGCTATGCAGCGCGTGGCGCACCGCTCGGACCAGATGACGGCACGATCGCACCCTGGGCAGCACTCGCATCGCTCCCATATGACCGCCAAGCGTCGCTCGATGGCCTTCGCGCCCTGATATCGACCTATCCGAACCTGCTCTACGAGGATCGCTTCCCCGGTGGATTCAACCCGACCGTCAAGACCAAGCGGCCTGAAGGCTGGGTCGACGACCGCTGCGTCGGCATCGATCAGGGTCTTCTGGTCATGACGATCGAAAATGATCGCTCGGACTTCATCTGGGGCCTTGTGCGCCGTTCACCGGTCATCCGACGCGGTCTTGAGCTAGCAGGATTTAGCGGTGGCTGGTTATCGGAAGATGAGAGTTCCGAACTGAAGATCGCCTGATCAGCGACTTCCGAGAACGTGCGCCTTGCCGGCGATGTCGAGACGAACATGATCTCCGCGCTCCGGAAGCGCCACGCTCGACGTCTTGACCATGATCGGCGGAAGGGCGACGCCTTCAAGCGACACCGCGACGGTGCAGGTCGCCCCGCCGAATTCGACCTCCACGACCCGTCCGCGATAGGTCTGCGCGCTTTCATCGGGAACGACCCTGATCTGTTCGGGCCGCAGCATGATCTCGACCTTGCCTTTATGGCTGCCGTCGACAGCGACGCGGCCGAGCGCACAATCGGCAAAACCATTGCGAACAATGGCCGGAAGCATAACCGCGTCTCCGAGAAAAAGAGCTGTCTCGCGATCAATGGGCTGCAAATAAACCGATTGCGGTGAACCCGCCTGGATCAACCGGCCTTCTCGCAGGACGGCGACCTGATCAGCAAAGGACAGCGCTTCCGCCTGGTCATGGGTGACGAGGATCGTCGTGATGCCCGCCGACTGGAGAACGCGCGCGACGGCCTTGCGCATACTCTCGCGCAGACCGGTATCGAGAGCCGAAAACGGTTCATCGAGCAGCATCAGGCGCGGCTTGCGACCGAGCGCGCGGGCAAGCGCCACGCGCTGCTGCTGGCCGCCGGAAAGCTGGTGCGGCCGGCGGGTGAGCATGTTGCGGTCAAGCTCGACCATATCGAGCAGGTCGATAATGCGTCGTTCGCGATCGGGCGCGCCGCGCTCGAAGCCGAAACCGATATTGTCGGCGACGCTCAGATGCGGAAACAGCGCGCCATCCTGCGACACGATACCGATGCCTCGCTTGTGCGCGGGCACCACCACCGGACCGTCCGCCAGAAGCTCGCCGCTAAGCGTCACACGGCCGTCATCAGGCTGCTCGAAACCGGCGATGATGCGCAGCAGCGTCGTCTTGCCCGACCCCGAAGGCCCGACCACGGCCGTGCGGCTCCCGGCGGCGACATCGAGTGAAATGTTCTGCAATGCCTGAACATGTCCGTAGCGCTTGCTGATGCGATCGATCGTAAGCAGCGTCATTGTCCGGCAGTCCGTTTCGATTGGGCATAGAGGAGAAGGGTGAGCGGCAGCGATAGCACGACCATCATGAATGCGTAAGGCGCCGCTGCCACGTAGTCGATCTCGCTGGTCAGCGACCAGAACTTCGTCGCAAGCGTTTCCACTCCATTCGGCGCCAGCATCAACGTCGCGGTGAGTTCGTTGGTGATGCCGAGACCAACAAGCGCGACGCTGGCCGCCGCACCCGGCGCGGCCAGCCGCATGGTGATCTGCCTCACTGCCTGGGCGGGCGTGCGGCCAAGGCCCATTGCGGCACGCTCCAGCTCCACCGGCGCCTGCGCGATACTGGCGCGCAGGCCCACCATGGCACGCGGCAGAAACAGCAGGATGTAGGCAGCAACAAGGGTCGCAAAGGTCTGATAGAGGGGCAGAACGAGACGGACCGTAATCGTCACCAGCGCCAATGCGACAACTACGCCCGGCAACGAGCCCACATAGTAGTGGCAAGCCTCGAGCAGGCGCTGCAGCCGTCCCGGCGCGCGGACGGAAAGCCAAGCCATTGGCGCGGCAGCAATCGTCGCAAGCACGCCGCCGGCAAGCGCGAGAACGATAGTTTGCACAAACGCATTGCCGACCGCGTCGACGCGCCAGACCCCGAGCCCACCGAGATAGAGCCATCGCACCAGCGTCACCAAGGGAACGCCGAGCGTCAAAGCCGCGAGACCCACCTGAAGTACGATCGCCGGCACTATGAACCAGCCAAGCCGACGGCGATCCGCCGGCCGCGCCGAGCCGGATCCGACACGGGCATATCGCTCGTTGCCGCGCAGCAGGATTTCCAAGCCGAGCAGAAACAGGCAGCAGCCGACAAGAACACCACCCAGCATGTTGGCAGCCGGGCTATTGTAGGCGGATTGGAACTGATCGACGATCGCCGTTGCGAAGGTGTCGAAACGGATCATCACGAAGAGACCGTACTCCGACAGCAGATGCAGCGCGATCAGCAGCGAACCACCGCAGATGGCGAAGCGCAATTGTGGCAGGATGGTGCGGAAGAACAAACGCCAAGGCCCGAGGCCAAGGGAAGAAGCGGCGTCCTCAATCGCGGGGTCAAGCCGGCGCAGGGCAGCGGCGACCGGCAGATAGAGAAACGGGAAGTACGCAAGCACGGAAACGAAGACGCCGCTCTGCAGCCCGCGCATGCCGGGGGCGAGGCTGATCCACGCGTAGCTATGGACGAAGGCCGGCACCGCGAGCGGCGCAACCGCCAGCCACGACCACAGCCGCGCGAAGGGTATATCCGTCCGCTCGACCAGCCAGGCCAGTGTCACGGCAAGAGCGATCGACAGTGGAATGGTAAATGCTTCCAGCAGCACCGTGTTGACGAGCAGCTCGCCAACGCGCGCGCGGAACACCAATTCCTTGACGGTCTGCCAACCGACATCGAAGGTTATCCAGCCTATGAAACCGAGCGGCACCAGACTGAACAGCGCCACAACGGAGGCAAAAAAGATGACGGCAGCGTGGGGCAGACGTGCACGCAGCCGATCTATTCCCGCCACCGACCGCGCCATCGGCCTTTCATGACCGGGAACAAGCAATCTGTTGTCCTGCAGCAAGGCCGCGCCTTCATACGCTGAAAAAGGAAGGCAACCGCCTATGATAGGCGGTTGCCGATTTCGTCATGCCCTACGTTTTTCTTGAGCCAAAAGCAACAGTTTTGACCCGCAGGGCCTCTGACAGAAAGACTAGATGATGCCAGCGGCTGTCATCAATTCCGTCACCTTCTTGCTGTTCAGCTTGGCCGCATCGACCTTCGGTGCATTGAGGTCAGCCAGCGGAACGAGCTTGTCATTCGATGCCGCATCCTTGCCGATGGCATATTCATAGGACGTGCCGTTCTTAAGGATGTCCTGGCCGGGCTTGCCGGTAACGAACTTCAGGAAGGCCTGAGCTTCCTTGGCATGCTGGCTCGACTTCAGAACGCCGCCGCCGGAGATGCTGACGAAAGCACCCGGATCCTGATTCTTGAAGTAGTGCAGGGCAACGTTCTTGCTGTTTTCACCAGTCTTCGCCTGATCGCCGAACCAGTAATAGTGATAGATGACCGCGCCCTCGACTTCGCCGGCGTTGACCGCCTTCATCGCGACGCTATTGCCCTTGTAGGGCGTGGAGTTTTCCTTGAGCGCCTTGAGCCAAGCCGTCGTTGCTTCCTCACCCTTGAGTTCGAGCAAAGCGCTGACAATCGCCTGGAAGTCAGCGCCCGCCGGCGAAGCGCCCCAACGACCCTTCCAGGCCGGATCCGCGAGGTCGAGCAGCGACTTCGGCAACTTGTCCTCAGTCAGCTTCGTCTTGTCATAAGCAAAAACCGTTGAACGAGCAGCAATGCCGGTCCACATGCCGTCAGACGGGCGATACTGCTCGGGGACCTGAGCCAGCGTTTCCTTGTCGACCGGCGCAAAGAGGCCAGCTGCATCGACCAGCGTCATGGCTGGAGAGTTCTCCGTCAGGAAAACGTCGGCCGGCGACGCATCACCTTCCTGAACGATCTGATTGGCGAGCTGCATGTCGCCGCCTTGGCGCATCGTTACCTTGATGCCGGTTGCCTTTGTGAAGGCATCGATCCACTCGCGCCCAAGGCTCTCATGCTGAGCATTGTAGACGACAATGCCTTCAGATTCCTGCGCCAGAGCGGTGCCAGTGGCGAGCGAAGTTGCGGCAACGAGCGAAGCGGCAAACGCCAGCGCGCCGGAAAGGCGGTTAAGGGAAGTTTTCATGAAGCCCTCCATGGTGTTTCACCCGAGATCCCGGGATGTTGGAGCCCGTATATTTTTGTTGATTTGGTATTTCAAGTTTTAGTGACGGCACAAGCATCACAAATACTTGAAACAGTTCATCAACATTAGAATCGTTCTAGAGCGCGCAGATCGCGGCAATGACCTCGTCTTCCACGTCAATGCCGTGTTCCAGGGCCTGCTGCCGTGCCGTTTGACCCCGACGCCCGGGAAGCCGGACGCCGGGGTCTGACGAGATCTCGTCTACAAGTGCGGCCAATCGTTCGGCCACACCACTTCCACCGCTGGCGGTCGGGTTGATGACAACAAGCATCTGCCCGAGGCCGGGTGCCGAACCCTTATCGTCGAAAAGCGAGGAGGACTCGAAGGAGAAATTGGCCCCTGTCAGCGCGCCGGCAAGGAATTCGACCATCATCGCCAACGCGGCACCCTTGGCTTCTCCCGATGGTGCCATCGTCCCCTCGAGTGCCGCAGCCGCATCCGTCGTCGGCTGGCCATTTCGGTCAAAAGCCCAATCCGCAGGAATAGCGACACCCTTTTGGCGTGCTGCCATCACCTTGCCACGGGCAACGCGCGAAAGCGCGAGATCAATGACGAGGGGGTCGGCTGCCGGGATCGGCGCGGCGAACGCGATCGGATTCGTTCCAAAGACGGGCTTGCGCCCACCCCAGGCGGCCATGGACGCGGTGGCATTGGCAACCATCAGAGCGACAAACCCCATTTCCGCAAACCGCTCGACGGTCAAGGCGAGGACGCCGGCGTGGTGGGAACGATGAACCGCCGCTAAAGCGATGCCCTGCTGCCCGACAATCTCCGGGAGAATCGAGGCTACGAGATCGAAGGCCGGATAGGCGTAGCCGTGGCAGGCGTCGATCCGCACGACCGCGGGAAACAGCCTTTCGAGCCGCGGCTTGGCAAATCCGTCGACTTTGCCCGCCTTGGCCTGCTTCGCGTAAGCCTCGACGCGGCGCAGGCCATGGCCGCCTTGTCCGGCCGCCTCGGCGGCAACGAGAGCCCTGGCAACCGATCGCGCATTGGCCTCGTCCACACGATTGCGCGTCAAGGCTTCGATAACCAGCGTTTCCGCCGCAGCTAGGGTGAAATGCATGGCGACCTGCAGAAAAGAAAAGGGGTGATGACGTGTTATGTCATCACCCGTTCGGCTGCAATGCAGGCAATGATCATTCGACGTCGAACTTTACGCCCTGCGCAAGCGGCAGTGTCTTGCCGTAATTGACTGTGTTCGTCGCCCTGCGCATATAGGCCTTCCAGGCATCCGAGCCGGACTCGCGGCCACCGCCGGTTTCCTTCTCGCCGCCGAACGCACCACCGATTTCGGCTCCCGACGGACCGAGGTTGACGTTGGCAATGCCACAATCGGAACCGCGCGCCGAAACAAAGGTTTCAGCCTCACGCATATCATTCGTGAAGATCGAAGAAGAAAGCCCCTGCGGCACCGCGTTATGGAGCTCCAACGCCTGATCGAAATCCGTGTACTTCATCACGTAGAGAATTGGCGCAAATGTCTCATGCTCGACAGGACCGCTCTGTGCGGGCATTTCAACGAGCGCCGGACGGACATAGAAAGCGTCTCCGGCACCGTTTTCGACGCGCTCGCCACCGGTAACCTTGCCGCCGGCGGCCCTCGCTTGCTCGAGAGCCGACTGCATGTTCGTAAAGGCATGCTTGTCGATGAGAGGCCCGACAAGCGTCCCCGTTTCCAGCGGGTTGCCGATCGAAACCGAGCCATAGGCCTTCTGCAGGCGCGGAACGAGCTTGTCGTAGACGCTCTCGTGAACGAACAGGCGGCGCAGCGTCGTGCAGCGCTGACCGGCGGTCCCCATGGCGGAAAAGGCAACGCCACGCAGCGTCAGGTCAAGATCGGCCGTCGGGCAGATGATCGCGGCATTGTTGCCGCCGAGTTCGAGGATCGATCGCGCAAAGCGCTGTGACAGGCGGGGACCGACAACGCGGCCCATGGCCGTCGACCCCGTCGCCGAGACCAGCGGCACCTTGGGATGGTCGACAAGCACTTCCCCGACATCGCGTCCACCGATGAGCAACGTCGAAAGGTTCGCAGGCGCGGCCCCGCCTTCGGCGACAAACCGCTTCAATGCCTTCTCAAACAGCGCCTGAACGGCAAGCGCCGTCAGCGGCGTCTTCTCCGAAGGCTTCCACACTGTTGAGTTACCGCAAACCAGCGCCAAGGCAGCATTCCACGACCAGACAGCGACCGGAAAATTGAAGGCAGAGATAATGCCGACGACGCCCAGCGGGTGCCAGCTTTCCATCATCCGGTGCTCGGAGCGCTCCGTTGCAATGGTAAGACCATAGAGCTGGCGCGACAGGCCGACGGCAAAGTCGCAGATGTCGATCATTTCCTGGACTTCGCCGAGCCCCTCGGAGGTGATCTTGCCAACCTCGATCGAGACGAGCCGGCCGAGAGCGGCTTTTGCCGCGCGGAGCTCTTCGCCGAGCAGGCGCACGAGTTCGCCGCGCTTCGGAGCCGGAACGGCCCGCCACTCGAGGAATGCCTTGTGCGCCGCCTCGATGGCGTCCTTTGCTTCTGAGGCAGAGTGCTCCTTCAGTGCACCGATCTCCTTACCGGTGACTGGAGAGGTAACGCGAAGCGTGCCGCCGATATAGCGGTCGGCGCTGACGCCCAGTTCCGTGAGCAGTTTTTTCGTCTCGGCGGCGAGATCAAGTGCAGAAATGGTCATGGTTCAACCTCGGTTCTCAAAAGCGGGCGTCGGCGAAATGGGCGACTTGGGCACCGGCTTCGTACCACATTTCCTTCAAGGCGCGGAAGCTCGGCTCGGACGGCGCGGTAAGCGGTAGTGGCAGGTCCGCTTCCGTCGTCTGCCCCAGGATAAGCTGGGCAAGCGTGCGGCCGAAAACGGTGCCCGGCGCGATCCCGCGACCATTATAGCCGGAGAAGCCAACGACATTCGGCGCGAACCTGTGGAAGCGCGGCAGCGCATTGTCGGTCATCCCGATCTTGCCATACCACTCGCATTCGAACTCGACATCGCCAAGCTGCGGAAAGAGCTTCTTCAAAGAGCGTTTGGCCCAGGCCGTGTGGATGCCAAGCCCAGTATTGCGTAAAGCGCCGACACTGCCGAACACCAGGCGCCCGGCCTGGTCCATGCGATAGGAGGAGAGGATTTCCTTCGTGTCCCAAACTCCTTCGCGCCCGGCAAGGATCGAGCGGCGCAAATTGTCGCCAAGTGGCCGGGTCGCAAGATTGAAATAGGGCAGGTGGACCTGCTCGTTGCGCACCGCTTCCCAGGGACCCGTGCTGTATGCATCAGTCGCCACGATGATCCAGTCAGCCGTCACCTCGCCCTTTGCGGTCCTCACGGTCCAGCGGTTGCCTTTCGGCTCGGTCGCTATCACGGGGCTCGAAGTATGGATTGAAACGCCGGCCTTGACCGCCGCATGCGCAAGGCCGCGGGCATAGGCGAGCGGCTGCAGCGTGCCGGCGCGCATATCTAGCAATGAGCCCGTATAGGCACTGCTGCCAACACGCTTGGCCGTCTCCGCCGCGTCGAGCAACGTCACAGGCGCTCCGCGCGCCGCCCACTGCTGCACGCGATCTTCGATCTCCTTCAGTCCACTCGCGCCGACAGCGACGTGAAGCGTTCCGTTCCGTTCGAGTTCACAGGCAATGCCGTGTCTGTCGATCAACTCCATCACGAGCTTTGGTGCATTGCCCAACAGGTCGAGCAACCGTTCGCCGTAGACCGGGCCGAGAACGCCCGGGAGGTCGTCCGGCATGACCCACATGCCGGCATTGATGAGGCCAACGTTGCGGCCCGCTCCGCCGAACCCGATCTCCTTGGCGTCAAGCAATACGACCTTCGAGCCCGCTTCCGCCAGATGGAGACTGGAGGAAAGTCCGGTATAGCCGCCCCCCACAACAACGACGTCGGCGCTCACGGCGCCAGCCAGCGACGGTGTCACAGGTGGCTGGGGAGCGGTTTTTTCCCAGAGGCCGTGGGAACGGGGATCGTTCAGCATTCGATCAAAATCCATCCATTAGGCAGGCAACATTCTAGCGCCGTGCGATTGCTTGTAAAACCGCTGATACAGGCTGCCGATCGCTGCCAGGAGCAGCAAACCCGGCCGGTCGATCGCATTCCAGTTCATTCCGATTCCGTCAGATGGATTACTTTACAAATCCGGATAAGCCGTAAATATCGACATTTGCGAAATAGCTTATTCTGAAATGGAATGATGGATGCTGCCATCACGACGCTTTCTTCCGTCGACGTCCTTGCTTGTTGCCTTCGAGGCGGCATCTCGCACTGGTAGCGTGACGGCAGCCGCGCGCGAACTCGACCTCACGCAGAGCGCCGTCAGCCGCCAGATCAAGGCGCTGGAGGAGCAACTCGGCGTCGAACTGTTCGTGCGCGAGCGCCAGACCGTGCGACTGACGCTCGCCGGCGACGGTTACGCCCGCGAAATACGCGAGGCACTGCGACGCATTTCAAGCGCGTCGCTGAACCTGCGCGCAAATCCGCATGGAGGTACGCTCAATCTGGCCATTCTCCCCACCTTCGGGACGCGATGGTTGGCGCCCCGGCTGGGTAGCTTCCTCGCCGCCAATCCCGGGGTAACGATCAATCTCATCACCCGATTGTCACCCTTCGACTTCCGCCTCGATTCGATCGACGCGGCTATTCACTTCGGTCACGCGCATTGGCCTGGCGCGGAGCTGACGTTTCTCATGTCGGAGAAGACCGTCCCGGCCTGCAGCCCCGAGTTTTGCACCCGGCACGCGATCAACACTGCGCAGGATCTGCTCGAAGCTCCACTGCTGCACCTGACGACGCGCCCGGATGCATGGGAGCGGTGGTTCGCAGACAATGGTGTGAGCTTTCAAAGCGTCCACGGTATGCTCTTTGATCAGTTCGCGACAGTCGCCCAAGCGGCGGTGGCCGGTCTCGGCGTTGCGCTGCTACCGACTTTCCTTATTCAGGATGAGCTGAAACGTGGTGACCTGGTCGCAGCCATTGATCGCGAAACGGAAAGCAGTGAGCACTACTATCTTGCCTATCCGCCGGAACGAGCCGATTACGCCCCGCTGGAGGCATTTCGCGCCTGGATCGTTCGTGAAGCCGCGATCTGAAGCTTGCGCCGACAGGGCGCTTTCGAGCATTATGCGCCGAACCAGAATGTGATGCAGGAACCTCCCCATGAAGCCAATTTTCGTTCAGCTCCAATGCGCGCCAGGCAAGACCTACGAAGTCGCCGATGCCATCTATCAGACCGAGCGCGTTTCGGAACTCTATTCGACGAGCGGCGATTATGACCTCCTGCTCAAGGTCTACATCGAAGAGGGGCAGGACATTGGCAAGTTCATAAACGATAACATCGCCAACATCCCCGGCATTGTGCGCTCGCTGACAACCCTGACCTTCAAGGCCTTCTGAGCAGCCGTTTGAAACGCCTTCCGGTCTCCCGCGAGGGCACTAAAACGAGACGGCCCGTGAACTGCCGACGCTTGTAATCTCACCGGAAGGCGCTTCTCCATCCGCCGACCCCGATAGTGGAAGCAACCGGACCCGTTTGGCAGCGCCGGGGGCAAGATGAAACCAGTCGTCGTCGGGTCGATAGCCATCGACACTGACGTGAACGGACTGCGCGAACCTGTCGGCTGCGATATCGAGCCCCCATGCATCGTTCTGTCGCGTCACCGCCACCTGGATTTCAGCATCATGGAAGGCCTTAGAGCGCCCCAACGGAAAATGGAAGGCGTCGGCAACCACTGGACCGCCATCCGGCAGGCGCAAGCGAGCAACGGTGACGTCATGGGAAGGCGGGCCGAAGCGGAAGGCGTAAGTCGTGTCGAAAAACGCGCCAAAGAGATCGGTGGCGGCAAAGGTCTCGCAACTCCTTGGGGCCAAAGCCAGAATACGGCCGCCGCTGACGGCGTGCTGCCTGCCGTGCCGCAAGCAAACAAGCTCGAGATCAAGCTGAAGAGCGTTCTCGGTCTCGTTCAGCACGTGGATATCGAGGCCATTCGTGCCTTCGTCCGTGACGACAACCTGCACCGGCCGGAACGCGCGACCTAGCGCGTACCAGATGGGTTTCGGCTCGCCGGTCGAATCAATCACACCCCAACCAGGGCCAGGCATCAAATCCTGCAGTGTCCAGACCAGTGCGCCGTTGCAGGTCGATTCCTTGCGTCGCCATTCGGCAAAGGTCGCCTCGGCCACTTCGCCGGTGACGACACGGGAAAGGTCGAGGTACCGCTCGCGATTCTCACGACGGAGGCGCGCCGGATCCTCGCCATAGAGTTCTGCCAGATAGAAATCCCTGACGTCCTCGAAATCCCACGAGGCGCCACGATCGCGGGGAACCCGCGATTTCCATAGCGGACTGTGGACTGGCGGCACGTCCAGATGGCGTTGCAGCGTTCTCTGCTGCGGCACGTGGGCGAAAGCCAGGCTCTCGGCCGCGAAGCGAATGTTTGCTCGGCGCGCGTCATCAAGCGGTCGCATGTAGGCGCCAACGCCGTAGTAGTGGGTGACCCCAACATTCGGAGAAAACGGCATTGCGCCGCCCGAAGGTGAATTTGGCACATACGGGACGTCGGGCCGCATGCGCCCGGCAATCGCCGGAATGATCTCCTCCGTGATCGGACCCGACCAATAGTCCTGCGGCAATCCAAGCATGGCCGCCTGCTGGTAGATCTCGCTGCCGCCGCACAAAACCGCCAGCGACGGGCATCCCTGGACGGCATGCAGGAATTCCTCGACCTCCGCGTGGACATGCGCCGTCAGAGCTTTGTCGTTCTTCGGATAGTCAAAATTGGCGAACATGAAGTCCTGCCAGACAAGCAGGCCGAGTTCGTCGCAGAGTTGAAAGAACTCCGGCGTCTCATAGACCATCGTCCCGCCGATACGAATCATGTTCATGCCCGCCTCCGCGGCAAGGCGTAGGAACGGCTCGTAATCCGCTCTGTCGCCCGGCAACCGAACGATATCGGCGGTCGTCCAAACAGCACCACGGCAGAAGATGCGCTCGCCGTTGACCAACAGTGCAAAATCATCTCCGTGGGCGCCACGATCGACGTCGATCCGCCGAAAACCTGTTCGCCCTGCGTGATGGGCAACACCGTCAACGACAATCGAGTAATCGTAAAGTTGAGGCGCGCCGTGCGTGTGCGGCCACCAGAGATCGACGTCCTTCAGCTTCAGGATTGCCGAGTAGTGGCTCTCTCCAATCTTTTCGAAGGCCTGCTCGCTCTCTCCACACCGAAGCGTCAAATCCGGATTGTCGACATTCGTGTGAAGCGAAACGCTCAACCGCCCGGTACCGTCCGCCTCAAGCATGGCACGAATGGCGACATTGTCGATCGAAACGACATCGCGGCGCACGAGCGTGATGGGACGCCACGGACCAACCGCATGAATTTCCGGACACCAGCCCGGCATCCGCCCAAGCAAGGTCGTGCGAACATTCTTCAAGCCTTGCGGCGTGATCATTTGCGGACGCCAGCGTGCGCGTGGGCCGGGTTCGGCCAGCTTCGGCGCCAAGGCTCGGAAGCAAAGCGCCAGCTCGTCGCCGCCGGAGAGCGTCACCGGTATCTCATGCATGGTGAACATGCTTTCCGACGCCAGTATCTCCTGGCCATTGAGAAAGACATGGCACAGCGTAGCCAAGCCCTCGAAGCGCAGGATCACATCGCCGGGCTGCGCGTCAAAAAGGCGGCAGAGGTACCACGCGTCGCGGGTATCGAGCGGCTCCGGATTTTCACGATCGAAGCGTCCCGCCTTTTCCAATGCCGAAGCGACAGTCCCCGGCACTTCGGCAGCGATGAACTGAGCGGACAAGGGAATATCATGAGGCGTTGCGCACGCGCCCGGCTCCGTAAGAACCAGATTCCAGCCTTCGGCGAGCAGAGTTTCCTCTGCACCGACACTCGCCAACCGTCCCCGCATGCTAGACTCCCGGCTTCACAAGCGCTCCTTGAGCGAAGCCATCATGGAATCCCATGCATCGGCTGCCGGATCAAGCGCTGTGCGCAGTGGATCATACTTCTTCCGCGTCACGGCCCGGGCGAGCTGGAACTGCACTGACTTTGCAACTTCGGAAATCCGGCGCGCATCAGCGATGGCGGACGAGAATTCATTGGCAGAGAGCCAGGCAAGATGATTACCGGCAAGTTCGAAATTGGCGCCAAACTGGCGTAGCGTGTTGAACGCATACTTGTGAAAGAAACCAAACGGTCGCTCTGCCACTGCTTCCACCTGCTGCGGAAACACTTCGGCGAAAGCCCGGATAGGATTCGAGACCGGCCGGCGACCGAAGTGAAGTCCGAGGAGTTTGCGCGCCGTGGCGCTGACATGCGCAGCATCAGGAATACGGGCGGGAAGCTTTGCAAATTCCGTGTACGGAAGGAACGGCGGATCTTCTGGCGTCAGATGAAGCTGGAACAGCCCGTCGAAGTCTTCGCCCTCGAGATGAAAATAACCACCGTTATGAAAGTACTCGACGCGCTTTCCGGCAAGATCGAGCCTGTTGATTGCCACGGTGGTCTTGCCATGCTCGGTCCGATAGGCAGTGCCCTGTGTGTCGGGCATATAAAACGAGTCCATCTCGATCAGGCAAAGGCGCCCGCGTGCAATCTGCACCTCGATGTGCCGTTCGACGCGGTCGAAGATGGCAAGTTCGGTGACACGGATGTCGTAGAGTGCCTCAAGATCCTCGAGGGGCACCTTGAAGAAGGTGAATTGATCGCCCTCGAAGTCCTGCGTGAGCGTGAAGCCAAGCATCGCCTCCGGCGCGGTGCCGACGGCGTTCAGCACTTCGATCCAGAGGTCGACATAGCAATTGGTTTCAGGCCACATCCGCTCACTGGAATGCAGCGGATGCGGCTGATAGCCGTCCGGGTGGACCCACGGAAAGACGGCTCTCATCGCTTCGCTCAGCTCCACAGCGCTTGACGCACCTTGGAAGGCCAATGCTTGACCTCGAGCCCGTGGTGATGGAACAGCGCGAGCGCGATGCGCTCAAGGCCGAAGCCAACGCAAGCCGTGTGCGCAACGCTGCCGTCTTCGAGATATAGCTCCCATTTCGTGCCAAACGCATCCTGATGGTAGTTGAAGCTCATGCAGGCCGTCGGCTTGGCAACCGAAGTGATCGGAATGAGCAGTTCAAATTTCAGGTTCTGATCGCGCTGATTATTGGCCAGCATTTTGCCGGCGCGGCCAAAGAACGGGTCGTTCGCGACATCAATCGTCACATCCAGGCCGACTGCCTTCATCATTTCGACGCCGCGGTCCATCCAGCGTTGCCGGAAATCCGTGACATGCTGCTCCGTACCCATGCAAATGTATTCACGCATGCGGAAAAGCTGCTGGCGCGCGGGATCCCGCGAAGGCTCGTGGCGGAAGCAATAGGATTGCAGATCGAAGAGACCGCCGCCCATCGGCAGTTTGCCGCGGCGAGCAACAGTCGGATAGAGCGGATAGCACGCAGCAGGAGTCAAAACGATGTCGGTTGCCTGCTGATCCTTCGTCCAGTCATCGCCCACCTCCATGCACTGAAGGAGGCTGATGTGGTCGAGTTCACTGCCGCAGAAACTGTGAACCGTGCCCGCGAGCTGCGGGAAGCTCTTCATGTAACCGCTCTTCTCGAAGAAGGCACGGTTCATTCCGGGCGGAAAACGCATCGCTTCAGCGCCATCGGCGCCGCCGAACTTGTCGATCAGGCGCTCGAAGGCGGCAATCACGTCTTCAAACTGTCCGCTGCGTCCGTAAAGACCGTCAACGCCCGTATCGATCAAGAGACCCGATTCAAAAAGCCTGTCCAGAAACGTTGTCTGCACGTCCATGTCGTCACCCCAGTAAGCTAGTGTCCTGCTTGTGGACAAGAAGCATGCTCGACGTGTTGCCGAGGATGCGGTCGTTCGAGATCATGAGTTGTGCGGAATGGGAGTCGCGCAGATGCCGGCCGACGCTGAATGGCGTGCCGTTCTTGTAGCCCATGATCCCACAAATCAGCATCGCGTGATTGACGATCTCGAGAATCGTCTCCGACGAGGCAATCTTCACGTTGTTCATCGTGACGGCAAAGCCCATCGAGGAAAGCTTGTCCGCGTCGCTCTTGGCATCTTCGTAGGCCTTCAGGCCGGCAACGACGTTCGAGCGAACCATCTGCAGAAGGTTGGAGACCTCGGCCAACCGCAGGGCTCCGGGCGGTGGCGCCCCTGGTGACTTGCGCGCAGCTGCTCGCACGAACGCCTGGGCGCGACCCACAGCGTCGACGGCGATGCCATACCACACGCCGCTCCAAAGAAGGTGCGACGACGCCAGCATCGATTGGGCCGCGATCTCCGCGAAGGGCTTCGGAAGGATTTGTGCTGCGGGCGCCTCGCCTTTGAAGAGGAAGCCATCCGAGCACGTGCCCCGCATGCCGAGCGTATCCCATGCGTGGGTTTTTTCCAGCGTGTACTGCTCCTTGAGAAAAACGGTCAGAGCCTGATCGGAAGAAGCCGCATTGGCATGGGCGCGCGACGTAATCATGATCGCATCGGCGTAGGAGCCGTAGGATATGACGGTGGCGTCTTTCTCCAGACGGCAGGTATCGCCGTCCACCTCGATCGCGCAGATGCTGTTCCTGAGGTTGCCGCCAATGCCACCTTCGGTCGTCGCCGACCCAATCAGCAATTGCTCGGCGGCCACGCGTTGCATAAAGGCCCGATGCCATTCGCTCTCGGCGCCGTGCTCGACCAGGCTGCAAAGCTTGATGTGATGCATGGCGAAAACCATGGCAGCCGCAGAACACGCCTGCCCAAGCATCGAGCACAGTTCGGCGATCCCTGCGATCGTCGCGCCTTCGCCACCGAAGTGGCGTGGAATCTGAATTCCGAGCAACCGCTCGGCCCTCATGGCCTCCACTGCTTCGTGTGGGAACCTCCCGTCAAAATCGACGGAGTCCGCATGCCTTGCCGCGATCGCGGACACGCGGGCGACTCTGGCGGCAAGATCTTCTTCCGTGATTTTGACCGGAAAGTTCATTTAGGCGACCTTCCGGCTATCTTTGATCTGGTCGACGGTCTTCGCGATCGCCGAAATGCTGGCAAAAGACTTGCGATTCAGGAGATTGTCAGGAAATTCGATGTCAAAGGCTTCTTCGATGCCAAGCATAAGCTGCACCGAAGCGAAGGAAGTGAGGCCCACCGCATAGAGGTCGGCATCGTCGGCGACCTGGTCAACAGGAACGGGAAGCTTTCCGAATTTGACCAGGAGCTCACGGATCGTAGTATTCATTATGACTTCTCCAAGATGATCATATCTCGAGTGGCGAAACTGCCTTGTTCTCGCGATAGGCGTAGTCTGGAAAAGACAAAATTCTCCTAAATGACGTAGTTAAAGTGAGCTAATCACCTCAGCTAAATTCTTAGAAGAAAAACGGTATGAAGCGGAACTTACGTTGGATTTCAAAATCTTGACTGAGTTATATATTTTCGCGCCATCAGAGGTCTGGCAACACAGTGTCCAAGAACAACACTTCGCTCGCACCTTTCTTACTAAGCTACCGGCGGATATAAGTGCTCGACACCGCGATAGTCCGAAACAGAATAGCAACCTTCACCCATCTCTCTGATCGACCGTTCGCCTATCACGGCCTTTCCATGGCCACCGGGGATATCGAGTATGTAGGTGGGTTGGCAGAGGCCGGAAATCCGGCCGCGCAGAGCGGCGACTATCTTCTGTCCTTCTTCGATCGTCAGTCGAAAATGGCTTGTGCCGGGAGCCAGGTCCGGATGGTGCAGGTAGTAAGGTTTTACACGCGTCTCAACGAAGGCCTTCATCAACTCTGCAAGTACAGTCGGATCATCATTGACGCCCTTCAGAAGCACCGACTGGCTGACCATGACCATTCCGGCATCAATCAGGCGGGCACATGCCGCGCGCGCCTCATCGCTCAGTTCGCGCGGATGATTGGCATGCAGCGCCACGTAGACGGTCTTGCCGCTCGCTCTCAGAGCAGCAATCAAGGCCGCATCTACCTTTGAGGGATCCACCACGGGAACGCGTGTGTGGAACCGCACGATCTTCACGTGGTCGATCGATGCCAGTTCGCGAAGGATTTCTTCCAGCCGACGCGGTGACAACACGAGCGGATCACCACCCGTCAGGATCACTTCCCAGATTTCCTTATGCTCGCGGATATAAGCAAAGGCTGCCGACATTGCCTTGGGGTCAAGCGTGCCCAAGCCTTGCGGACCAACCATCTCACGGCGAAAGCAAAAGCGACAGTAGACCGGGCATACATGCACGGCCTTCAACAGCAGCCGATCAGGATAGCGATGAACGATCCCCGGTACGGGACTATGAGCTTCGTCACCGATGGGGTCGGCGCGCTCTTCGGGCGCGACGATAAGCTCTGCCGCGTCAGGCACGAATTGACGCGCAATCGGGTCCGCATCATCAGCACGGTCGATCAAACCGGCGACGGTCGGAGTCAATGCAATAGCGTAGCGTGCGGCGACGTCAGCCAACGCGTCCCGGTCTCTCTGACCCAGCCCCGCGCGTTCCAGTCCCTCGACAGTCTTGATCGGCCCGATACTGCTCATCTGCTGTACTCCGCGACCGGCGTCCACATCACCTGATCGATCCGCGACGCCCCGGTTGCCAACATCACCAACCGATCGAAGCCTAGAGCGATGCCGCTTGCCTCGGGCATGATTGCAAGTGCGTCCAGAAAATCCTCGTCGAGAGGATAGCTTTCGCCGTAGATGCAGGCCTTCTCAGACATCTCGATCTCGAAGCGGCGACGCTGTTCGGCCGGATTGGTAAGCTCGCCGAAGCCGTTTGCAAGCTCGACGCCGCAGGCATAGACCTCAAAACGCTCCGCAACACGGGGATCACGCGCGGAGGGGCGCGCCAATGCTGCTTCCGACACCGGATATTCGTCAAGAATGGTCACTCGACCGAAACCCAGATGCGGCTCGACCTTTTCGACAAGTACGCGGCTGAACAAATCCGCCCAGCCATCGTCGCCGGCGACACGCATGCCGATCCGCTTCACCTGGTCAGCGAGATGCGCCCGATCCGTCGCACCATCGGCGGAAACGGAGGCCAGCAGATCGATGCCCGCGTAGCGTTCGAAGGCTGCGGCAACGCTTATCCGGTCCGGCCCGGCAAACGGATCGCAGTCCCGGCCCTTATAGGTGAGCCGCGCCGTCTTCATGGTTTCCGCGGCAAGTGCCAGAATCCGAACGCAGTCCATCATCAGGCTCTCATAGCTTTCACCCACGCGATACCACTCAAGCATCGTAAATTCCGGATGATGCAAGGGTCCACGTTCGCGGTTGCGATAAACGTGCGCAAAACAGGCGATGCGGTGCTCGCCGGCCGAGAGCAGTTTCTTGCAGGCGAACTCAGGCGAGGTGTGCAGGTAAAGCGGTGCCGCCGTCTGGCCGTCCGTCGTCAAAGCCTCGGTGGCAAATGCGTGAAGATGTGCCTCGTTGCCCGGCGACACCTGTAGCGTGGCGGTGTCGACCTCAAGAAAATTCTCGCTCAGGAAGTAGCCGCGCAGTGAAGACTGGATCGCATTGCGTCCAATCAGGAACGGGCGGCGGTCCAAATGCACGCTCGGCGTCCACCACGGCGAGACTTTGGCGATCGAGGGATTCATTGGCATCATCCTGACCGACCTGTCCAACGCTGGGGCTGGCTATTTGCCGGATTTTAGGTTAGTTGCGCCCCCAAAGAACAATCAATCGCGTCTCCGGGGCTGTATCGACAGTCCTCTACGACGCCAAAAGCCGAGTTACAAGGAAGTCTTAATGGTCAAGGTCATCGCCTCTTCCGTCCGCAAGGGCAACGTTCTCGACGTGGATGGCAAGCTCTACGTCGTTCTGACGGCCCAGAACTTTCATCCAGGCAAGGGCACGCCGGTTACGCAGGTCGACATGCGTCGTATCGTTGACGGCGTCAAGGTCTCCGAGCGCTGGCGTACGACCGAACAGGTCGAGCGCGCCTTCGTCGAAGACGTGAACTTCCAGTATCTTTATGAGGATGGCGAAGGGTTCCACTTCATGAACCCGGCGACCTATGACCAGGTGGTCGTGAACGATGAAACGATGGGCGATCAGAAGGCCTATCTGCAGGAAGGCATGACCTGCATCCTGTCGATCCATGAAGGCGTTCCGCTTGCGCTCGAACTGCCGCGCCACGTAACCCTCGAAATCACGGAAACCGAGCCGGTTGTTAAGGGCCAGACGGCTTCGTCCTCCTACAAGCCGGCAATGCTGTCGAACGGCGTGCGCACCATGGTGCCTCCGCACATCAACGCCGGCACGCGCGTCGTTATCGCGACGGAAGACAATTCCTACGTCGAGCGCGCAAAGGACTGATCGTCCGCTTCAACGCTGAGAAACTACGGCCGCTTCGGAAACGACGCGGCCTTTTTCTTGTCAGTGGCTACATTCGTATCGCGACCACCGTTCAAACAAAAAGCGCCGGCTCAAGACGGCGCTTTCGATTTCAAAAATGATAATGCCGCCGAACGCCGGCCTAGGTTTTAGTAGCGCGGGCAACGTGCCTCGTAGCGACGGCCATACCGATCCCGGTAGACGCAATAGCCACGGCGCTCAACGGACTGGCCGATCAATGCGCCAGCAAGACCACCGGCAACAGCACCCACTGCAGCGCCACCCCAACTGTTGCTAACAGCACCACCGATAATAGCGCCTGTGCCGGCACCGATTGCGGTGCCCTGCTCGGTCGCCGTACAGGAAGCAAGTGCGCCAACGAGGGCGCCAATGAGTACAATTTTCTTCATCATGACATATCTCCCAGTTTTTTCCGTCGTTTAGATACGACCGAGCAGCACAAGAATAATAATAATCAGGAGAACTAGCCCCAAACCGCCCGAAGGTCCATAGCCCCATCCGCGGCTATAGCCCCAATTCGGTAGGGCGCCGATCAAAAGCAGAATAAGGATAATCAGAAGTATCGTGCCAAGCATGGTTCAAGTCCTCAGCCTCATTACACCTGGAATGGACAAGAAACACACATCACCGTTTTTTGTTCCAAATGTATCAACCGTTCCACTTTGGCGGAAAAACCACTCAATCAGGCCCCGTTTTCGCTTCCGGTGAGTAACGTTGACATCATCAGGCGAGACTCGAGCCGAAATGGATCGTCGATTTTCCGCGAAGGGCTGTTGACAGCCCGGATGCAAAGCGAGCCGCACGTATAGCGAGAATCTTGCGATTCAGCATCTTGTGGGAAAAAGCGATTCAAAATCAATACTTAGCCGTGAACAAACACTGAATCAGCCGGAGTCAGCGATTCGTCTCCGATTCGTTCTCAAGCTGTTCCGAATCGCAAAACGAGCAATCTGCAAGCTTTTCGCGCAACAGAAACCGCAGAGTAAATTCAAATCAGCCCTTGCGTTTGGGGCAACGGCTGTCCATGTGTTGTCTGCTTCGGAGAGGAGCTGACTTGACCTGGGGCACCCTCGCCTCATCTGCAGGACTATGACACTGACATCGCAGCCGATGATACTGAGCGGGCGCGGAGTAACCGCGGTGCTCGGACCAACCAATACCGGCAAGACGCATTATGCCATTGAGCGCATGGTTGCTCATGGCACCGGCGTGATCGGGCTGCCGCTACGGCTGCTGGCGCGTGAGGTCTATACACGTGTCGCCGAAAAGGTCGGGGTTCAAAACGTTGCATTGGTGACGGGCGAAGAGAAGATATCGCCTCCCAACGCCCGCTTTTCGGTCTGTACTGTCGAGGCAATGCCACGCGAGACCAAAGCCGCTTTCGTCGCGATCGATGAAGTTCAACTCGCCGGCGACCTCGAGCGAGGACACATCTTCACGGACCGTATTCTTCACTTGCGCGGCCGCGACGAAACGCTGTTGCTCGGCGCCGGTACCATGCGCCCGATCCTGCAGCAACTGCTCCCCGGAATCACCGTCGTCGAACGGCCGCGCCTTTCCCACCTGTTCTATGCGGGCCAGAAGAAGATCACCCGCCTGCCGCAACGCTCGGCGATCGTCGCCTTCTCCGCGGACGAAGTCTATGCGATTGCCGAGTTGATCCGCAGACAGCGCGGCGGAGCGGCAGTCGTTCTCGGAGCTCTCAGTCCACGCACCCGCAATGCGCAGGTAGCGCTCTATCAAGCCGGAGACGTGGAATATCTGGTCGCAACGGACGCGATCGGCATGGGTCTCAATCTTGACGTCGATCATGTCGCCTTCGCGCAAGATCGCAAATTCGACGGCTATCAGTTTCGCAATCTCAATCCCGCCGAGCTCGGGCAGATTGCCGGCCGCGCCGGACGGCATGTTCGCGACGGGACGTTTGGTGTCACGGGCCAGGTCGATCCCTTTGATGAGGAACTGGTCGAACGCATCGAAGGCCACGAGTTCGACAATGTGAAGGTGCTGCAGTGGCGCACCAAGAACCTCGACTTCGGCTCGCTTCACGCGTTGCGCGCGAGCCTTGAGAACGGTCCGACGGTCTCCGGCCTGACACGTGCTCTGCCCGCCGTCGACCAGCAAGCGCTGGAGCACCTGTCGCGCTACCCCGAAATCATCGATCTTGCCGATAACCCGGCGCGCGTCGAGAAGTTGTGGGAGGCCTGTGCACTTCCGGACTATCGACGCATCGCACCGGCTCAACACGCCGATCTGATTTCCACCCTCTTTTCCGATCTCGTCCGCTATGGCACGGTAAACGAGGACTTCCTTGCCGAGCAGGTGCATCGCGCGGATCGAACAGACGGTGAGATTGACACGCTTTCGGCGCGAATCGCGCAGATAAGGACTTGGACCTATGTATCGAATCGGCCCAATTGGCTTGCCGATCCGACACACTGGCAGGAAAAGACGCGGGAAATCGAAGATCGATTGTCCGATGCGTTACATGAAAGGTTGACGAAACGCTTTGTTGATCGCAGGACATCTGTGCTCATGAAGCGCCTGAGAGAGAATGCGATGCTGGAAGCTGAAATCAGTGTAAATGGCGATGTCTTCGTTGAAGGACATCATGTGGGGCAACTGTCGGGATTCCGGTTCACGCCCATTTCGGGAGCGGAGGGACCGGACGCTAAGGCCGTTCAGTCTGCTTCGCAGAAGGCGCTCGCTCTGGAATTCGAGGCACGCGCGGCTCGCCTCCATGCAGCCGGCAATGGCGATCTCGCGATCGGCTCCGACGGTTCGATCCGCTGGTTGGGCGACCCGGTGGCGCGCCTGGCAGGCAGTGATCATGTCATGCGCCCGCGCGTCATCATCCTCGCCGATGAGCAGTTGACCGGCAATGCCCGCGACCACGTGGCTGCTCGTATCGAGCGCTTCGTAAATCATCACATCAGCACCGTTCTGAAACCGCTTGACGACCTGTCTCGCGCGGAGGATCTGCAGGGCCTGGCAAAGGGCCTGGCATTTCAGCTCGTCGAGAACCTCGGCGTGTTGTTCCGGCGTGATGTGACTGAAGAGGTAAAGTCGCTGGATCAGGATGCACGCGCTTCGATGCGCCGCTACGGTGTCCGCTTCGGCGCCTACCACATCTTCGTCCCCGCCCTTCTGAAGCCCGCCCCGGCAGAGCTCATCACGCTCCTCTGGGCACTGAAGAACGACGGTCTCGACAAGCCCGGCTACGGCGATCTCATTCCCGTGCTGGCCGCAGGCCGCACGTCGGTTGTCACCGATCCAGGTTTCGAGCGCACCTTCTACAAGCTGGCCGGCTTCCGGTTCCTTGGTAAACGTGCAGTGCGCATCGACATCCTGGAGCGTCTGGCCGATATCATTCGCCCTCTGCTCCAGTGGAAGCCGGGCCAGGCCAATCGTCCGGAAGGCGCATATGACGGCCGCCGTTTCACGACGACGACCGCCATGCTTTCGATCCTTGGCGCAACGCTGGAGGACATGGAAGAGATCCTGAAGGGACTCGGCTATCGCGCCGATGCTGTTAAGGCAGAGGAGGCGGCCGCCCATCTGTCGGCCCAAGACGCTGCAGCAACGCCCGCAACCGAGACTACGGTTGAGGACAATGCAGAGAAGGCGGATCACGACGATGCCGACAGCGCATCGGAAGAAACCGCTTCGGAAGCCCCCGCTGTTGTTGAAGGGGTGGCTACCGAACAACCGGTCGCCGCAAACTCCGAAGAAGCGGAGGAGCCGAAGCCGGTTCTTCTCTGGCGCCTTGGTGGCCGTACGGACAATCAGCGTCAGGCTCGCAACCCGGGCGAACGCCGTGGTGGCAACAATCGCGGCCAGGACCGCGGATCCGACCATCGTCGTCAGGGTGGTG
Source organism: Rhizobium sp. R711 (assembly GCF_002211365.1). Taxonomy (GTDB): domain Bacteria; phylum Pseudomonadota; class Alphaproteobacteria; order Rhizobiales; family Rhizobiaceae; genus Rhizobium. Next base: position 185,043 of record NZ_LOKZ01000012.1, read on the forward strand.
CAGGTGGAGAAGGCCGCGACGGCAATCGCCAGCATCACGGCAAGGATGGCGGCAAGCCACATCAGGGACGCGGCGACCGCAGCGAGCAGCGCGGCGACCGTCAGGACCGTGGCGATCGCAAGGATCGCAACAACAACCGTGGCGGCCCGCAGCCGTTGCGCTTCGAGGCAAAGCCGCCGCGTAAGGAAAAGCCGATCGATCCGGATTCTCCTTTCGCGAAGCTCGCTGCCTTGAAGGAGCAAATGAAGAAGTAAGCGGATGGGCGGGGAGACACAGCCAGGAAGCGGTTCGCGGCAACGCATCGACAAGTGGCTGTTCTTCACGCGCATGGTTAAATCGCGCTCGCTGGCACAAGGCCATATTCAATCCGGACATGTCAGGATTAACGGCGAGCGGGCCCTTCAGCCGAGTCAGACGGTCAAGGTGGGCGACAGGGTCGAACTGGCGCTCGAGCGGCGCGATGTTGTCCTCATCGTCAAATCAGGCGGTGAGCGACGCGGCCCCTATGAGGAAGCCCGGCTGCTTTATGAGGATCTGACGCCGCCACCCGACGAGGCGAAGCGCCTCACACCTTACGAGCAGGCAATGCGGGCAACGGGAGCAGGGCGACCCACAAAAAAGGAACGCCGTGCAATCGACAAGCTGATGTCGGACGAGGATTAGAAAACTCTGTCCGAACTGTGGGGTTTTGCGATTTCTTTATTCTTGAAATCCGCAGATAAAGCCGATACGTGACAATCAACTTGCCGGATAGCGTGACTGCCTCCCAAGCATCTCACTGCTTCCTTTCCGGTTGGGGGAAAGGCGCGACGTTCCAGGTTGCCCGGCCCCGTTGTATGGAAGTCCTGGAGTTCTTCATGACCTATGTCGTGACCGACAATTGCATTCGCTGCAAATATACCGACTGCGTGGAAGTCTGCCCCGTTGACTGCTTCTATGAAGGCGAAAACTTCCTCGTCATTCATCCTGACGAGTGCATCGACTGTGGTGTTTGCGAGCCGGAATGTCCCGCCGAGGCGATCAAGCCGGACACGGAGCCAGGCCTCGACAAGTGGCTCAAGATCAACGCCGAGTATGCCAGCATCTGGCCGAACATCACGGTCAAGAAGGATGCCATGCCCGAAGCGAAGGAAATGGACGGCGAAAGCGGCAAGTTCGAGAAGTACTTCTCGAAGAATCCCGGAGCCGGCGACTGATACTAAAGTTCCAAGCTTAGGCCTGAAACCGGGTTCAGTGACCAAGAAAAATAGCTGAAGTGTGCCTGCGGCATATGGGTGTCATGTGTTGCGCGCATGACTCAGCCGCAGTAAATTATTGATTTCCTCATATTTTTGTGATAGCTTCCTCACACTGATCCATTTGCGGCATGAAGCATGCCCAAACCACCACGAAAGCAAAACAAATCCAAAAACGCGGTTTCCGTGACATATCAACGCCTTGAGCCGTGAGGTTCTAAGCTTGTGCGCATGGATGTGTTTGTTTTTGTCCAGTGGGACCAGAAGTAAGTCACCCGACGGATCTGACCGTCTCATCCGGGCCTGACTGACCCGGCTCCGGCTGCAGCCGGAAGCGTAACAGGGAGTGTTTGAATAGAATGACGACCCAGCAGAAAAAACCTTCTTCCGCACGTCACGGCTTCAAGACCGGTGAATCGATCGTGTACCCCGCACATGGCGTCGGTACCATCAGCGCCATCGAAGAGCAAGAAGTAGCAGGCATGAAGCTTGAACTTTTCGTTATCGATTTTGAGAAGGACAAGATGCGCCTGAAAGTGCCGGTCGCGAAGGCTATGAGCATCGGCATGCGTAAGCTCTCCGAAACCGATTTCGTCGAGCGTGCGTTGAAGGTTGTGCAGGGCAAGGCGCGCGTCAAGCGTACCATGTGGTCCCGTCGCGCCCAGGAATATGATGCCAAGATCAATTCCGGCGACCTCATTTCCATCGCTGAAGTTGTCCGCGACCTCTATCGCGCCGAGAACCAGCCGGAACAGTCCTATTCCGAACGTCAGCTTTATGAAGCTGCGCTTGACCGCATGGCACGTGAAATCGCTGCCGTGAACAAGATGTCGGAAACCGAAGCTGTCCGCCTCGTAGAGACCAACCTTAACAAGGGTCCGAAACGCGGCAAGGCAATCGAAGAAGACGAATCTCAGGATGAAGCTGCGTAAGCTCTCTGTTTTTTCTGCAAAAAACCCGGCCTAGTGCCGGGTTTTTTATTGGAACTTTTTCAGTGCTCGCGCGTTTCAAGAATGTAGCTGCGGACCGCGTCGGGAACTGACATCACCCTCGAACGCTCGCATCCCTGTAAACGTTCGATGAGGAGCGGATCATGCCTTCCACGTTCTGCCTATCCGGCAACTTGAAGAAACTGGTCCTACCCGGCCGTATTACCGGCGCATAACCCTAAGCTAGGGCCCCATCTGGAAACGTCCAGAGTTCGGGGCCTTTATACGTTCAAGACATGAATTTGGTCTGGGCAGCAATGTCCGGAAGCAAGGATTCTTTGCCCTTTTTTGGCGTCACGCCTGAATTCAGGAGACCGATATGAAGAACATGTCAGCAGACCGGCGCATGATTAAAATCGCCATGGCGGCTCCCTACCTTGCCCGCGAAGAGGAACACGATCTCGCAATCCGCTGGAAGAACAATGACGACCGTGGCGCCCGCAATCAGATCGCCATGGCCCATATGCGCCTCGTCATCTCCATGGCGGGTAAATTTCGTAACTTTGGCCTGCCGATGAGCGACCTTGTGCAGGAGGGCTACGTCGGTCTGCTGGAGGCCGCAGCGCGCTTCGAGCCGGAGCGTGATGTCCGCTTCTCCACTTATGCAAGCTGGTGGATCCGAGCCTCCATCCAGGATTACATCCTTCGCAACTGGTCGATTGTTCGCGGTGGCACGAGTTCTGCCCAGAAGGCCCTGTTTTTCAATCTTCGTCGTCTGCGCGCCAAGCTCGCCAGGGGCGACACGCAGCTCACGCTCCAATCCATCCACCAGGAGATCGCGGCCGCACTCGGCGTCAGCCTTTCAGACGTCCAGACGATGGATGCCAGACTTTCAAGCAATGACGCCTCGCTGCAGGCACCCTCGGTTTCCGGCGATGCCGACAGCGCCGAGAAGATGGACTTCCTCGTCAGCGATGAGCCTCTGCCTGATGAGCAGGTATCGAACATGATCGACGGCGAGCGTCGCCGCAACTGGCTCGCTTCTGCCCTAAAGCACCTCAATGAGCGTGAAATGAAGATCATCAGCGCCCGGCGGCTCGCGGAAGACGGCGCTACGCTTGAGGAACTCGGCGCGGATCTCGGCATTTCCAAGGAACGCGTCCGGCAGATTGAAAGCCGGGCGATGGAGAAACTGCGCAGCGCGCTCGTCAGCGCGGACCCCTATATGGCCGCATCCGCCTAAAAGAGCTTACTCCCAGCGATGGAACTGGCCCGGTGAAAGCCGGGCCCCTTTTTATTCCGCGATAATCTTGACGCGGTCGCCCGGGGAAACGGAGGCACCCGTCGGCAAAGCATTGATAAGCTTGAAGAGATCGAGCTTGCGATCCGTGCCCATCATCCGCGCAGCAAGCGTCGTGATGTTCTCGCCCGGCCGTACTTTGACGACCCTGACCCGCAAGGGCTTCAAGGAAGCCGTTTCTTCCGGGGTCATGCGGCGGAAGCTTGCCCGCAACACATCGGCGGTCTGCTGCAGCGTCGCGCTACCCTTCGGCACGGCCGTCAGGAACCGGAAGATCTGTGCGTTGTTGCGGATGACGGTGACGTCGAAGTCCCAGCGATCTGCGCTCGCCCGCGCCGTCGCGGCCTCCATTCCATTGACCGTGATCTGCTGAATGGTCGACGGATCAAGGCCGGTAACCCAACCGCTCGAGATGTAGTTCGTCAGGCTCTGGTTCTGATTATCAGCAACGCCGTCAAAACGGATCGCAACATCGCCGGGACCGGTCGCCATGACCGCCTCGACCTTGTTGTCGATCTTGAAATCAGGAGGCACGTCGAAGCGAATACCGAGACCACCGTGCAGGAAGGTCTGACCGCGCACATACCCTTCCTCCGGACTGTCGCCGTAAAGTAGGCCGTCGATTCCGTCGAGATAGTAGTCCCTGCCCGTGTCGCCAACCTTGCCTTCCTGACCGAAAGCACGCGCATGGTCGCGCGCAAGTTCGATACGCTGTGCCGAGTTCGGATGGCTGGACAGGAAGTCGAGGCTCTGATCCGCCTCAGGATCGACCGACATGAAACGGCTATAGGCAGCCATGGAATCCAAGAACCGCGCAGCAGCATAGGGATCGTAGCCTGCCTCGCCGAGCATGCGGACGCCGATCACGTCTGCCTGCAGTTCCTGCTGCCGCGAGAACGCTGCCAGTCGCAGCTTGCCACGCGCCAGCGCCTGCTTTCCGGCAATGTCGCTCGACAACACTTCGGCAACGACACGGCTGGCGATAACTTCCGCTTCCTCGCGCTTCTGCCGTTCGATGCCATGATTTGCGGTAACGTGGCCCATCTCATGCGAAAGAACAGCAGCGACCTCGGAGGCATCGTTGGCAAGCGCCAGCAAGCCACGCGTCACATAGAGATAGCCGCCGGGCAAGGCAAACGCGTTGATAGCCGGCGAGTTCAGGATGGTGATGCGATAGGACTGACTCGGATTCTCCGAGACCGCCGTCAGTGCGCCCGCGATACGGGCAACCAAGCGCTCGGTCTTAGCGTCCTTGTATTCACCGCCATAGCTCGCGACGATGCGCGGATGCTCGCGGGCGCCCATGGCAGCGCGCGGATCGTTCTTCTGCACTTCATCGACGATCTGCGGATTGGAGGAGGGTGCAACGCTTGGCTGATAGGACTGCTCGAGAATGGATTGGCAGCCGTACAACGCAACGCTTGTCGCACACACAAACGACACCCGTCGTACCAAGCGGCACGCAGACGAGAGCACATCACTGGAAGGCGCGGGGAATTTCCACGTCGGCATACTGTCCAGTCTGGCTCTCCAAGTCATTTTGCTTGTCGGCCGGTCCGCTTCCGCGACCCGGTCGGTCTCATGGTGATTCAACAGGCGTCCGTCCCCGTTCTTGCACTGCACAATCGGGGACACAAGTCTTTGCTGTAACTGATTTCCGCATCGGTTGCATAGCGAGACTCTGACTAAATGTGGCGCCGTTGTATTTTAGCAAGCCTAACGTGCTTTCGAGTTCCCTCGGTCGCCTCAAATTATGGCGAAAGTGCCGTTACAGCTGCCAGATTCGTCAACTGCGGAGAAATTGCGCCAATCCGGGATGATCCTCGTGGCCCAGAAATTCATCCATCGGAGCGGCCACGACAATCCTGCCGTCTTCGATAAAAAGGCCGAAGTCTGCGATGCGTCTGACCTCGTCAGGATCATGCGACACGACGACGACGGTATTGCCGGTCTCGCGATGCATGTCGAGCAGCAGCGCCGCCATTCCATTTCTCAAGCCGGGATCAAGCGCCGCGAAGGGCTCGTCAAGCAGAAGCACTGGGCGATTACGAACAAGAGCACGCGCGAAGGCCACGCGCTGCCGCTCCCCGCCGGAGAGCGTCCCCGGCATTCGCCGCTCAAAACCGGCGAGCCCCGCCTTTTCAAGCGAAGACATGATCGATTGCCGATCAGCAGCCCTGAGTTTCATTGCCGGGTTAATGCCAAGGCCGATGTTAGTAAAAACATCGAGATGCGCGAACAAATTATTGTCCTGGAATACGAGCGAGACGGCGCGTCGGGCCGGATGCTCGCCGGTTACATCCTTTCCCGCGATCAGTATCCGCCCTCGAATGGCCGTGTCGAAGCCGGCAAGCAGGTTCAGGAACGTCGACTTGCCAGCCCCCGAAGCGCCCGTCACTGCAATCACCGCACCGGCGGGAAGCCGGCAATCGAAGTGAAACTCTTGCGCGCCAAGTTGGAGACCGACATCGCGCATCTCGACCGAGAACTGCGGATCACCCATGGAGAGCCACCTCTCGCCGCGCAGGCCCCATGGTGCCGGCGATCGTCAGCAGCAGACAGACGATACCAAGGATCAGCGCCAACCCATCCGCATCGTTCGTCCGGTAGCTCCCCATGCGGCTATATACGAGCCAAGGCAGCGTGACGAAACTATCCGAACCGAACAGCGCGACGGCGCCGAGGTCGCCGAGCGACAGCGCCATCGCAAATGAAAATGCCGTGAGCATAGGCTTGAACAGGGCGGGCATGTCGATGAGACGTAGTTGCACCCAACCTGTGACACCGAGGCTCGCCGCAAGTTTCTGCGTCCGGCGTTTGTGAACGATGAAAGCGGGCTCGAGAACGCGCATCACAAAGGGCAGAGACATCAAAGCGTTAATCGCGACGATCAGCAGAGGAGTGGCTGCGCTCACATCACTGAAGCTTCTCAGCGCGAGAAACCAGCCCGTCGCAAGGACGATCGGTGGCACGAGCAAGACCAGCGACGACGCGCCACCCATGGCGGCAAAGAATGCTCCCGCACCCGAGACCCCTGGACGTCGGAGAAGCACCGCCCGGCGTGCACTCACCAGCATCATCGAGATCAGCAAAGCGAGGACCGCTGCGGAGACTGAGATGGCAAGGCTGGTGCCAGCCGACTGCCAGAAAATGGGTTCGCGCAACAGCTTCATAAGATCAGACCGAAGGCCTGCGAAAACCACTGACATCAGAGGCAAGCCCAGAAACAGAGTAGCAAGCAGCAGGACGCTGCCATCCAAAAGCCGCGCACCCGGCAGTCCCCCATCCGGGCGCCTGACGGCCTTACCGGCCGTCGTCCCCTCATCCTTCGGCGCCGGAAGAAGCGACAGCGCCCCAAGGATCACAGCTGTAAGGACGATCTGAAGCAGGGAGAGCGCGACAGCCCTGCCTGGATCAAAATCGAAGCGCAGCGATTGATAGATAGCGACCTCGACGGTCGTCGCGGCTGGTCCACCACCCAACGTCAGCACCAACGTGAAACTTGTGGCGCAGAGCATGAAGATCAGGCCGGCGATACCGGGAATGACAGAGCGCAGAACCGGCCATTCAACGAAGCGGAAAATCGAGCCAGGCCGCATGCCGAGACCGCTCGCCATCAGCCAATATTCGGCTGGCACGCGTTCCAGTGCTGCCAGCATCAGGCGGCAAGCGAGCGGCATGTTGAAAAAAACATGCGCCAGCAGGATCCCAGAAAGCCCGTATATGCTGATCGGTTCCGCCATACCAAGCTTGAGCAGCACCAAGTTCAGGATGCCCTGTCGTCCCCAGATTCCGATCAACCCAAGGGCCCCGATCAGAACAGGGAGCCCCATCGGCACCGCCATGAGGCGAATGATCCAGATACGGCCGGGGAAATGCCGCTGACGCGCCAGGGCTTGTGCGACCGGAATGGCGAAAGCGATGGAGAGCAGCGTCGAGAGTAGGGCCTGCAACAATGTGAAACGAAGGACCCGCAGGACGTATGGTTCGAACACCGCCGTCAGAGTGGACGAGGTATCGTTCGAGAGAAGTAAGGCAAAGATTGCAAGGCCGACGAAAACGGCAATGCCGGCGAGGCTCGCAGCCCCGCCCAGCATCGCATGTCGCATCTCCGCCTTAGTCAGAAGCATCAATTCATGCTCATGGCAGCCAGCCACTCATCGACCCAGGCCTTGCGGTTTTCGGCGACCTCGTCCGAGCTCATCAGAAAGGTCTTTGACGGATTCACGAGCTTGCCGAACGCATCCGGCAGCGGCTGTGACGTCGCCGAAACTGGCATCATCCAGTTGTTGGTCGGAATGGTATCCTGGAAGCCCGGCGTCACCATGAACTTCAGGAACTCACGCGCAAGCTCCTTGTCGGGCGCATTCTTAAGCAGGCCTGCCACCTCGATCTGTATGTAATGGCCTTCTGAAAATGCGGCCGCCTGATAACGGTCCGTATTTTCCGCGACCATGTGGTAGGCAGGTGAGGTCGTGTAGGAGAGCACCATCGGCGCCTCACCCTTGGTGAAAAGCCCGTAAGCTTCGGACCAGCCGGGGGTCACCGTCAGCACCCGCTTCTTGAGTTTTGCCCAAGCCTCAGGCGCCTTATCGCCGTAAACAGACTTCACCCACAGCAAGAGACCGAGCCCTGGTGTCGAGGTGCGCGGATCCTCTATGACGATCTTTTGCGATGGATCGCCCTCAACCAGATCCTTCATGCTTTTCGGAGGATTTTTGATCGTCTGAGTGTCGTAGATGACGGCGAAGTGGCCGTAGTCGTAAGGCACGAATACGTCGTCTTTATAGTTCCCAGGCACTTTAAGCGCGCCAACATCGACACCGCTCGCATCGAACAGGCCGGTTGCTTTCGCTTCCGTGGTCAGATTCGTATCCAAGCCGAGCACGACATCGGCCTTCGTGCCGGCGCCTTCGAGTTTGAGGCGCGACAACAAGGCCACGCCATCGGCCACGCTGACGAAATTGACGCTGCAGCCGCAGGTCCTCTCGAATGCTTCCTTAACCTTCGGACCCGGACCCCATTCGGATGTGAAGCTTTCGTAGGTGTAAATGGTGAGCGTCTTGTCTGCCGCCTGCGCGCCTGCACCGGCCAGGCAGACAGTCGCGACCAAAGCCGTAGCAAGCAGCGAACGGCTCTTGAACTTGATTTTGAACATGGCACCTCTCCTCTGGTTTTTGCTTGAAGGGGAAAAGGGCGGTGCCAGATGTCACGCGTCTAATCCCTCCGCCGGTGTTAGCCGGATCAGGTTCCGCGGGTTGGCTTTCAGCCTCTCAGCCGCATGCCTGATGGCACGGGCACCCCGTTAGAGCGTTTGAGATGTATCGCCACGCTTGGCGTCTTGCAAGTGGCGGCCTTAGGCCGCGCTCGGCATTTACTCGGCGGCTTCGGCACTTGCCGCCCGCCGCACCTCTGCCACCCGCGGCAACTGCGTCGGCTTCAGCATCACCGCTGCGCAGAGGCCAATGAGAGCGATCGCGCAGGACGCCATGAAAAGCGGCGTGAACGCATTGGCATAGGCCTCGGCAACGGCGTGGTGCGCCTGCTCCGGCAAAGCGGCCAGTATCTTTGGAGTCAGTTGCTCGATGTCGGTTACCCCCGGAATGGAAGCACCCGTCTTGCCGAGCTGCAAACCGACGATCGCCCCGTAAATGGAGATGGCGATCGATGCGCCGCCCATGCGCGACAGCGTCACCGATCCCGTTGCGGCGCCGACGTCGCGCGCCGGGGCGGCATTTTGAACACCGATCACCGGCACCTGCTGTGCGAGGCCGACGCCGAAGCCGTGGAGAGCCATCACCGCCCCGATCAGCATCACCGGTGTCCCGACATGAACCTGCGTGAGCAGCACGAATGCGATAGCACTGCAGGTCAGGCTTGCGATCGCGAACGGCTTGTAGCGTCCGGTCATGGAAATGATGCGGCCCGCGGAGAGCGACCCGCAAACGATGCCGCCGGTCAGAAGAATAAAGAACGCTCCAGCCGCCGACGGTGAAAGACCGGTCGTCGTTTGCAGGAACAACGCGAAATAATTGACCATGCCAATGCCGATCGCGCCACTCATGACAGACATCACAAGCAACAGGCTGAACGTGGAATTGCGAAACAGAGACAAGGGAACGATCGGTTCTGCAGCGCGACGCTCGACGAAAATCCAACCAACGACCGCCGCTACGCCAAGCGCCATGATGGCCAGGTTTTGAGGAGCAATCAGCGAGCCGAAGACCTGTGCGCCATCGGTGGCCAGAACGATGCTTGCCGTCGTCAAGGCGAGCAGCAGGGCGCCGGCGTAATCGATCTTCGGACGGCGGTTGGGCTTCCGGTAAGGCAGCATCAAAGCCAGACCGACAAGGACGACGAAACCGATCGGAACATTGACGAGGAAGATCGAGCGCCAGCCGAAAAGATCGCTCATCGCACCACCGAGAACAGGCCCGATCGCACCGGATGCCATCAACACAAGGCTGGAATAGCTCTGGTACCGCGCACGTTCGCGCGGCTCGAACAGGTCCGCGTTGACGGCGAAGATCGACACCATGATGCCGCCGCCGCCAAGTCCCTGCAGCACGCGGGCCGCAATCAGCGTGTTCATCGACACGGCCAGTCCGCAGACGGCGGAGCCGACCGTGAAGATCATGATCGCGGCCATCATCACGTACTTGCGGCCGAAGAGGTCGCCGAGCTTGCCATAAAGCGGCATCACCGCGCTCACGGCGAGCAGATAGGCCGAGCCAACCCAACTGAACCGCTCGAGGTGGCCGAACTCTCCGACGATCGTCGGCAGAGCCGTTGCGACAATCTGGTTGTCGAGTGTCGCCATGAACATGGCGGCCATCAGGAAAAGGAAGAGGATGAACCGCCGGCGATGATCCGTCACAAGCGGCGCTGCAGCAATTTGAGTGTCCATGAAAGCGTCGTTCCAGCTTAGGGAGTGGCCATTTATGTGCTGTTAGCATATACTTGTCAATGTCACCTGTTTGACATCGGCATATTCTCATTTGCCGCCTGAGATGCTATGTTTCCGCAATGAACGAGAGCTTGACGAACCTGACCGACACCGAGGCCGAGACCCACGAACCGGACATCCTGCGCATTGGTCAAAGCATGACCCGCATGCGCTTGATGACCGGGCGCAGACTGATCGGGAGGCTCGCCATTCAAAGTGTGGCGCCCGGGCTTGAACTGTCCCACCTCGACGTGCTGGACGCGGTGCGGCGCGCACATGAGGTTGGCGACGTAACGGTTGGAACGATTGCCGAAATGATGCGAATCGACCCGTCGCGCGCAAGCCGCATCGTCGCGGAGATGGTGGGGCGGAACATTCTGCGGCGAAAGGCATCTCAAGCGGATGCGCGGCGGATTATCGTCGTCACGACGCCACTTGGACAGAGGCTGTTATCAGAGATACGCGCGCAAAAGCTCGCATTCGTTTCCGAGGTGGTCAAGGACTGGAAGCCTGAAGAGATCGAGGCGTTCGGGGAGCTGTTCGAGAAGTTCATTTCCGGCTTCGAGAGTGTTTTTGAGGCCCGCATCAAGGATATCGCCGACGAAGGCTGAGCTGCGGCCCTTTCCCTTCCCCCCTGCTTTGCGCTAAGGGCAGTGCGCATGAACCAATCCACCTTCACCATTCTCCTTGGCGGCGAGCTGCAGATAACCGATCGCCTGCGAAATGCCATCTCGGGCAGCCGTTTCATTGCCGCCGACGGGGGAATGCGTCATGCGGCAGCACTCGGTGTCGTTCCGGAGTTGTGGGTCGGTGATTTCGACTCGACGCCTGCGGATCTCGAGGGGGCTTTTCCCGGCGTGCCCAGGCAACCTTATCCCGCCGCGAAGGCGTCCACTGATGGCGAGATTGCCGTCTCGGAAGCGATTGCGCGCGGTGCAAAACGTCTCGTCTTGGCGGGAGCCCTTGCGGGTGAGCGTTCCGATCATGCCATTCAGCACCTGCTCTATGCGGTCAGCCTCGCAGAACAGGGTTATGACGTGCTCCTGACGTCCGGCAGCGAGGAGGCAGTGCCGCTAGTTGGCGGCGCAATCGAACTGGACCTGCCGCCTGACAGCCTCTTTTCGGTTCCTGGCTTCAGCGAACTGCGCGGCCTGACGATCGAAAACGCGCGCTACCCGCTGGCCGATTTCCATTTGCCCTTCGGCTCGTCGCGTACCATTTCCAATGTCGCGAAGGGCAAGGTGCGCTTTTCGCTTGAGAGCGGCCGCGCCATTGTGCTCGCCCGCCCCTATGACCTTTCCGGAGTCTGATCTTTGGCGCCTCCCATTCTGAAACTCGATGACATCTTCCTCAGCTTCGGTGGCACGCCATTGCTTGCCGGCGCGGCTCTGCAGGTGGAGCCCGGAGACAAGATCTGCCTCGTCGGCCGCAACGGCTCCGGGAAGTCGACGCTGCTGAAAATCGCCGCCGGCCTCGTCGAAGCGCAATCGGGTGAGGTCTTCCGCCATCCCTCCTCGACTGTCCGCTATCTGGAACAGGCCCCAGATTTCGCAGGCTTCAATACCGTACAGGCCTATGCCGAAGCGGGGCTTGGTCCTGGTGACGACCACTACCGCGTGACCTATCTCCTATCGCACCTCGGGCTGACCGGCGAGGAAGATCCCAAAAACCTGTCAGGCGGCGAGGCGCGCCGCGCCGCGCTTGCGCGCGTTCTCGCGCCGGAACCCGACATCCTTCTCCTTGATGAGCCGACCAACCATCTCGACCTTCCGACCATCGAATGGCTTGAAGGAGAACTGCAGAAAAGCCGCAGCGCACTCGTCCTGATCTCCCACGACCGCCGTTTCCTCGAGAAGGTCTCGACGGCGACTGTCTGGCTAGACCGCGGCACATCGCGGCGGCTCGACAGGGGCTTTGCCCATTTCGAAGCCTGGCGTGACCAGGTTCTGGAAGCGGAAGAGCTCGAGCAACACAAGCTCGGCAAGGCGATCGAGCGCGAAGAGCATTGGCTGCGCTACGGCGTCACTGCCCGACGCAAGCGCAATATGCGCCGCCTCGGCGAACTACAGACGATGCGCTCGCAGTATCGCGGCCACAAAGGCCCGCAGGGCACCGTACAGGCAACGGTTTCCGACGCGCAGGAGTCCGGCAAGCTCGTCATCGAGGCCGACAAGATCACGAAGACGTTCGGTGATCGGCCGATCGTCGCTCCCTTCTCCATTCGCGTGCATCGCGGTGATTGCATCGGTCTCGTCGGCCCGAACGGGGCCGGGAAGACCACACTGCTGAAGATGCTGACCGGACAGATTGCGCCGGATAGCGGCACCGTCAAGCTTGGAACCAATCTGGAAATCGCGACGCTGGATCAGAAACGCGAAGACCTCAATCCGGAAGAAACGCTCGCCCACTACCTGACGGATGGGCGCGGTGAGAACCTCCTCGTCAACGGCGAGCAGCGACATGTGACGGGCTATATGAAGGAGTTCCTGTTCCAGCCCGAACAGGCGCGTACGCCGATCAGGAACCTTTCCGGCGGCGAGCGAGCGCGGCTCATGCTGGCCCGCATTATGTCGCGTCCGGCAAACCTGCTGATCCTCGACGAACCGACCAACGACCTTGATATCGAGACGCTGGATCTGCTGCAAGAAATCGTCGCAGGCTTCCCGGGTACTGTAATCCTTGTCAGCCACGACCGCGACTTCCTCGACCGCACCGTGACATCGACGATCGCGCCGGCAGTTCCAGATGCACCTGATGGGCGCTGGATAGAATACGCAGGCGGCTATTCGGACATGCTTGCGCAGCGAAAGGGCGCGGTCGAAGAGCGGAAGAAGGCTGAAAAGGCGGCGGAACGATCAAAGCCGCAGGAAGCAGCAGCTTCCTCCGATACGGCGAAAGGAAAGGGCAAGCTTTCCTACAAGCAGAAGTTCGCTCTCGATAATCTTCCAAAGGAAATGGCCAAAGCCGAAGCCGAGATCACCAAACGCGAGGAGCGGATGGCAGACCCCAGCCTGTTCACCAAGGACCCTACCACATTCAACCGCTTAGCAGCAGAAATGGAGAAGCTCCGGGACAGTCTGACAAAGATGGAAGAGGAATGGCTGGAGCTTGAGATGCTCCGGGAGGAATTGGAAGGCTGAGGCATCTCTCGCCCGCTAATCCATCCGTCTGTTTGCTACGCAACCTGGCTTTCACGTTTCATTGATTCGTCAGCCTTCGATCGGCCGGACTAAGCTGCACCCGTATTCGCAGCTTGCACGACGGCAAGGAAGCAGACCATGCCACAAAATCTCAAAGTATCTACCGCGCTCCTCTGGGTCGCGGGTTTCCTCACTATTGCATCGCACGGCGCGCTTGCCCAAGAAGCGCAGCGTGTGCGTGGAGCCATTGAAAGCCTGAATGGCAACACGTTGGTGGTCAAAACACGGGAAGGCACCGATCAGACGATAACATTGAAGCCGGACTGGAAGGTCCGCGGCATCAAGAAGGCCTCTGTTGACGACATCAAACCGGGCGACTTCGTTGGCGTTGCATCGCTGCCGAAAGTTGACGGCGGCGACAGCGCTCTTGAGGTGCTGATCTTTCCAGCAGCCATGAAGGGCACCGGAGAAGGCAGTCGCCCCTGGGACCTGAAGCCAAACAGCACGATGACCAACGCAACCGTCGCTAAGGCTGTCAAGGCAATCGACGGCCACACCATCACGCTCACCTACCAGGGCAAGGAAAAGACGATATCCATTGCCGACGATACACCCATCGTTACCATCGCCCCTGCGGGAAAGAAGGACCTTATCGCAGGAGCGCGCGTGATCGTAATGGGTGAAAAAGCTGCCGACGGTACTGTGTCCGCAACAAATGTCACGGTCGGCACAAACGGCGCCATACCTCCGATGTAAGTGATCAGAGTGCTGGTGCCGGCGCGTTCGGGGCTTTTACCACAACCTTCGCTTCAGGCTTCGCGTGCAGGGCTTCGAGATGCAGCACGCGCGGCTTGAAAGTCTCGACGTAAGTGTCTGACCGGCCGATGTAGATCATCGTCGCCTCTGGCATGGAGGCGAGGACCTGCATCATTGTGGATTGCCATTCCGGCTCCATGCCCTCCAGCACTTCGTCGAAAACAATCCATTTCGGCCGCACGAGCAGCAGGCGAGCGAACCCGATCGCCCGCTGCTCGTCTGAGTCAAGCAGCTTGTCCCAGCGGGCTCGGGTATCAAGTCGAGAAACCAGATTTTGGAGACCTGCCTTTTCCAATGCCGCAACGACATCGGCATTCTGATAGGCGTCCACAGGTTCCGGAAACGCCAATGCTTCGCGAAGCGAACCACCCGGGATGTAGGCCGATTGCGGGATGAAAAGCATATCGTCCGTGGGCGGTAAACCGATCCTGCCGCCACCGCACGGCCACAGCTCGGAGAGTGCAAGGAAAAGCAGTTTGCGGTTCACGTTGTGATCGCCGTTGATCATGACATTTTCGCCGGCCTTGATCGTCACCGCGCTTTCCTGCACACGAAAGCCACCGCACTGATCAATATCTTCGCCGATCTTGGCGGCAATCCGGACATGGTCCAGCGTCAGGATTCCGGGAGGATTCCGTTCGTACTTGATCGTGCCCTTCAGATTGATCTCATCGCTCATGCTGGTGAGCGCCTGCCGGAAATCGGTGACGCGCATCAGCGTGGCGCGCCATTCGGCAATGGGGCCAAAGTTCGCGACATACCAGCGAAGGGCGGTATTGACTTGGTTGAAGGCGCCGACCGACACCATCAGCTGCCCGAACGTCAGTCCACCGGAGAAGTAGGCGGGCGCAGCAACGATGATCGGGATAACCACGACAAGCCAGCCGTAGCCGGCCGATACCCAGGTGAGGTTGACGTTGGCCATCGCCACCCGCTTGATAACAGCAAGTACCGCACTGATGTCGGTATTGATACGCTGCTGCTCATTCTCCTCGCCGCGAGCCACAGTAATCGCCGGCATGTTCTCATTGGCATGCATCAGCGCGAAGCGAAGTTCCGCTTCCTTCGAAAAACGGTCGGCATTGAGCTTCACCAGCTTGCGGCCAACCAGCTGACTGAGAATCGATGCGGACGCCGCATAGAAGATTGCCGCCCAAACCATATAGCCCGGAATGGAAAAGGAGCGTGTGCCGAAATGGAAGACAAATCCGCTGGAAAGGTCCCATAACACGCCGATAAAGCTGATAAGCAGAATCGTCGCCTGTACCAGCCCGATCATCAGGCTGGTTGTGCTCTCGGCGAGATTGCGGGCATCTTCGTGCAGGCGCTGATCGGGATTGACACCGATGAGGCCGCTGGCCGAAAGCCGCAGCGCGCGCTTGCGTTGGAGCCATTGGTTGACCAGATCGCGTGTCAGGCCTTCGCGCATATAAAGCGCGGTCATCTGGTTTAGCCAAGCCTGTACGACATTGAGCAGCAGCAGCATGCCTGCGATCAGGGCAAAGACCTTCAGCTGATGGAAGAAACCAGGCAGATCGCGCCGAGCGATGCTATCGTAGAACGGCGCATTCCACTGGTTAAGGATGACGGTCGCATAGGCAGTGGCGAGAATGATGGCGATCAGCGCGGTCGCGATCACCAAGACCCTTCCCCGCACGGGCGAATGCCAGAAGGCCGAGAACATGACCCTCAAGCGATAGCCCAGGCTCAGATCGTATCCTACTCTGTCCTGCCCTTGAATGCTTGGCCTGCCTTCGAGGTCATCTGCCATTACGCGTCCCTAGCCATCATTCTACTTCAATAAACATGGTGTTTCGCTGTGTCCACCAACAGATTCTAGCAGTCATTAACGCTGCGGTGACTTCATATCGCCCCGACCTTTCGTTTGAGCAATTGATTCGCGGATCGAGTGACGCTATTTAAGACGCTCCGTGGTGATTTGGCCGGCCGGCTTGCAGCCACGTTAAAGAAGTTGCTAAAGGGCCGCGTGCGGACCGATAGCAATGTATTCGTTGTTTTGATCGAGTGACCGCAATGCCCATCAAGATCCCCGATACCTTGCCTGCGTTTGAGACCCTGGTTCACGAAGGCGTGCGCGTGATGACCGAGACGGCGGCAATCCGTCAGGACATCCGTCCGCTGCAGATCGGGCTGCTCAATCTCATGCCGAACAAGATCAAAACGGAATTGCAGATGGCCCGTCTGGTCGGCGCCTCTCCGCTGCAGGTCGAGCTTTCGCTCATCCGCGTCGGCAACCACAAAGCAAAAAACACCTCGGAGGGCCATCTTCTCGCCTTCTACCAGACGTGGGAGGAAGTGAAGCACCGCAAATTCGATGGTTTCATCACGACAGGCGCGCCGATCGAGACGCTGCCTTACGAAGACGTGAACTATTGGGGCGAAATGCAGCAGATTTTCGACTGGACAGAGACCAACGTCCATTCGTCGATGAACGTTTGCTGGGGCGCGATGGCCGCGATCTATCACTTCCACGGTGTTCCCAAGTACGAACTCAAGGAGAAGGCCTTCGGTGTTTACCGGCACCGGAACCTGAAGCCGTCGTCGGTCTACCTGAACGGCTTCTCCGACAATTTCGAGGTCCCTGTTTCGCGCTGGACGGAGGTCCGCCGCAGCGACATCGAGAAATCGGGAAGCCTGGAGATCCTGATGGAATCCAGCGAAATGGGCGTCTGCCTCGTGCACGAACGCAAGGGCAAGCGGCTCTATATGTTCAATCACGTGGAATATGATTCAACGTCGCTTTCCGACGAATATTTCCGCGACGTGAACGCCGGCGTGCCGATCAAGATGCCGCACAACTACTTCCCGCACAACGATCCGTCGCTGACGCCGCAAAACCGCTGGCGCAGCCACGCACACCTGTTGTTCGGCAACTGGATCAACGAGATCTACCAGACCACACCCTACGATCTCAACGATATCGGCAAGAGCGACTGACACGAGCTGATGCAAGGCGGCTGGCGGAACGAATGCCGGGTCCGGCCGCGTTTCTTTTCGACGACACCGTTGCGGTTTGTGGCAAATAGGGGCAGGTTCCCTGCCTCAATCGAACATATATCTGGATGGTCGCTATGGCGGAAATGTTGAAACGGGAAGTTTTTGGGCAGACCCAGTCGGGCGAGACCGTCTATCGTGTTGAGATCAAGGGTGGCGGGCTCACGGCCAAAATCATCACCTGGGGTGCCGTCATTCAGGATCTTCGCCTTGACGGTCACGATGCGCCGCTGCTGCTCGGCTTCGATGATTTTGACAGCTACCCCGCCCACTCCTCCTACTTTGGCGCGACGCCCGGGCGCTGCGCAAACCGCATCGGCGGCGGCAAGTTCACGCTGGATGGCAAGAGTTATCAGCTCGATCTCAATGAGAAGGGCGTGACCCACCTTCATGGCGGCAAGGACAACATCGCCAAGCGGAACTGGACAATCGTCGAGCATGATCTCGACCGCGTCGTGCTGAAGATCGTCGATCCGGACGGTCGCGGCGGTTATCCCGGCAACTGCACCATCCAGGCAACTTACTGGGTGCATGGTGACGGCGAATTTTCTGTCATCTACGAATCGACGAGTGATCAGCCGACGATCG
This sequence comes from Rhizobium sp. R711, assembly GCF_002211365.1. Lineage (GTDB taxonomy): Bacteria > Pseudomonadota > Alphaproteobacteria > Rhizobiales > Rhizobiaceae > Rhizobium. The sequence goes on from NZ_LOKZ01000012.1 coordinate 203,012, forward strand.
CCAACGTCTGCCAACATGCCTACTTCAACCTCGACGGCCGCGAAGATGCGCTCGGCCACGACATCATGATTGCAGCCGAGGGCTACCTCGTGACAAACGAGTTGCAGATCCCGACCGGAGAGGTGCGGCCCGTCGCCGGAACGGTCTTCGACTTCCGTGAGATGTCGCCGATGAAGCGGTTCGACGGGAGTGAGCAGGCGCTCTACGATCACAATTTCTGCCTCTCCACCGAACGCATTGCAAAACGATCCGTCGCGCTTGCCCGCAGCCTGAGCTCAGGCGTTTCGCTGGAAGTCCGCACGACGGAGCCCGGCATACAGTTCTACGCCGGCTTCAAGCTCGACGTGCCTGTACCCGGCCTGGACGGACGCAAGTACGGTCCGTTCGCCGGCTTCTGCCTGGAAACGCAGGTTTGGCCGGATGCAATCAACCACGAGGGCTTCCCCAATGCGGTTCTGCGTCCTGGCGAAGTGCTGCGTCAGGAAACGGACTACATTTTCTCGAAGAGCTAACGCCTTCGTTCGGCTCGAAGAAACAAACCCTTGCAGGTCGCCTGCGAGGGTTTTTCTTTTTCCGACTGATTTTCCCGCTTGCGATTGGTTCTAAATAGGTTCTATTATTGAAACATGAATAGAACCAGTCTGATAGCGGAGCTGAACAGCCGTGGCCTGCGCGGCGTGGCGCTTAGCGGGCCGCTTTACAAGCGGTTGGCGCAGGCCCTGACCGGCCTGATCCAAGAAGGATTGCTGAAGCCCGGCACGGCGCTTCCCGGCGAGCGCGACCTTGCTGAAGCCCTGAAGGTCGGACGCGTGACCGTTCGGACCGCCTATCGCGACCTAATGAATTCAGGCACGCTTGAATCCCGGCATGGAAGCGGCACCTTCGTCTCGAGCAAGGTCGAGCGGATGGAGCAGTCGCTATGGCGGCTTTCTTCGTTCTCCGCCGATATGCGCTCACGCGGTCGTGCGCCTGCTGCGAGGATCTTGTCTCGAACCGTCAATACGCCATCTCCCGACGAAGCCTTTTTGCTTGGGCTCGGCCTTGATGAACCTGTCCTTCGTTTGGATCGCCTGCGCCTTGCCGACGGCCTCCCGCTTGCGATCGAACGCGCTGTCGTACCGGTGAAGTTCCTGGGAGAAAATGCCGGCGGGGAAGGATCTCTTTACGAAGCGCTTACGGCAAGCGGTCACCGCCCCGTTCGAGCGCTGCAGAGATTGACGGCGGTCACGCTCGATCCGTCATCGGCTGCGGCGCTGGACGTGAAAGCCGGTGCACCCGCGCTGCTGATCGAACGTGTGTCGCGCCTGGAAGACCAGCGTGTCGTTGAATACACCCGCTCCCACTATCGTGGTGATGCATATGATTTTGTTGCGGAATTAAGAATCGGAGATGACCTATGAGTGAAAGCCATTCGCTGATGTTGCAGGAAGCCGGCCAGTCGCCGGAGGTCGTCGCAACGCTGCTTCAGAAAGAAAAGCCCGTCTTCGACGAAATTGCGAAGCTGTTTGCATCAGGTGCGCCGACTGTGGTGACAACAGCAGCCCGCGGATCCTCGGACCACGCAGCGACCTTCTTCAAATACCTGTTCGAGATCACCTGCGGCGTGCCGGTCGCATCGGTTGGTCCGTCGATCGCGTCGGTTTATGGCGCGTCCCTGCATCTCAAAGGCGGCATCCACTTCACCGTCTCGCAATCTGGTGCGAGCCCCGACATCATTGCCTTGCAGGATGCGGCAAAGCACGGCGGCGCAACAACGATCGCCGTCGTCAACGTCACCGACAGCCCGCTCGCCAAGCAGGCCGACATCGTTCTCGGCCTCAATGCAGGCCCGGAGAAGAGCGTAGCGGCAACCAAGTCCTTCATCGCTTCAGTCGCCGCGCTTTCCGGTGTCACGGCAGCCATCAGCGGCAAACGCGACCTGCATGCCTCGCTGGAAAAGCTGCCGGAAGCCCTGCAGGCGACCAGCGGGATCGATACGAAGGCAGCCGAGGATGTACTTTTCGAGGCCAGCTCGCTCTATACGGCCGGCCGCGGCCCCGCTTTCGCTATTGCGCTCGAGGCCGCTTTGAAGGCCAAGGAGACGGCTAGCTTGCATGCGGAGGCCTTCTCGCTTGCCGAACTGATGCATGGCCCGATGCGTCTTGTTCAGCCAGGCTTCCCGATTGTCGCCTTTACGCCTGATGATCCGGCATTCAGCAACAACGTCCAGGCGCTCGAGCGACTGCGGAAACTCGGCGCGACCACCGTGCCGTTCTCGGCGCAGCCAGTCTCCGGTATCAACCTGCAAGTGCCGACGACCGGCAGCGGCCTACTTGATCCGCTCGCTTCGCTGCTGGTCTACTACCGCCTGATTGAGTCGGTGACGCGCCGCAAGGGTTTCGACCCGGACAAGCCGGCCAACCTGCTCAAGGTCACGGAGACGATGTGATGGTTCGCAAGATCTTCTCCGGCGCGCGGATCTTCGATGGTCAGCGCTTCCACGACGACAAAGCGCTCATCGTCTCGGACGGGCGCGTCGAGGCCATTGCAGCAGCAGGCGAACTGCCGGAGGGCGAGCACACGCGCTTTGAGGGCGGTGTCCTCTCGGCAGGCTTCATCGATGCGCAGGTGAATGGCGGCGGTGGCCGGATGCTCAACGACGAGGCATCCGCAGCCTCCATGTACATGATTGCCGACGGTCATCGGCCCTACGGCACGACCGCACTGCTGCCGACGCTGATCACCGATACGTCAGACGCGACCACTGCGGCGATCGAAGCAGCCAAGGAAGCCGTCAAGACGAACCGGGGGGTCGCGGGCCTCCACCTTGAAGGCCCGCATCTGGCGCCGGCGCGCAAGGGAGCCCATCTTGCCGAACTCATGCGCCCGGTCGAAGACAAGGACGTGAAAGCTTTCATTGCGGCAAAGGAGGCGATCGGCACACTGCTGGTAACGATGGCGGCCGAGCAGGTCACGGCGAAGCAGGTGCGTGAACTCAGCGAAGCCGGCGTCACCGTCAGCATAGGCCATTCCGATTGCTCCAGCGAGGCGGCAGAGGCGCGCTTCGACGCCGGCGCGCGTGGCGTGACACATCTCTTCAACGCCATGAGCCAACTCGGCCACCGGGCCCCCGGCCTTGTCGGTGCGGCCATCGACCATCCTTCAGTCTGGTGCGGCATCATTGCGGATGGCCACCACGTCGACCCGAAGGCGCTGCGAACCGCTCTTCGCGCCAAACGGGGCGAAGGTAAGCTCTTCTTCGTCACCGACGCGATGTCGCTGGTTGGATCGGAACAAGACTCCTTCACGTTGAATGGCCGGACCGTCCGACGCGAGAGAGGTGGCTTCTGCTCCAAACTGGTGCTCTCCGATGGCACGCTCGCCGGCTCCGACGTCGATATGGCGTCCACCGTCCGCTATGGTGTCACCTATCTGGAGTTGACCCTCGCGGAGGCCCTTCGCATGGCGACGCTCTACCCGGCGCGCTTCCTGCGCCTTGAGGATCGCGGCCATCTTTCGCCGGGTGCCCGAGCCGATCTGGCGCATCTGACCGACGCCCTGGAGGTCACAAGAACGTTCATCAGCGGCGAAGCAGCCTAGAACGCGAGGACGTGATGACAGCGATCACCGATGCCTATTTTTCCAACCTGATCGACCGACTCGAGACCTTGAAGGCGGAACTCGCCGGACCGATGACCCTGGCGGCCGATGCGATCCTGGAAGCCGCCCGCAATGACAAGCGGGTTTATGTGTTCGGTACGGGACACTCTCACATGCTGGCGGAAGAGGTCCACTATCGGGCAGGCGGCCTCGCTCTTACCGTTCCGGTTCTCGTCGGCTCCGCGATGCTGCACGAGGGCGCGGTGATCAGCTCCGTTTACGAGCGTACGGAAGGATTGGTGCGGCCGGTGTTGGAACGCTATGGAATGCAACCGGGTGACGTCATCATCATCGCGTCGAACTCCGGCGTGAATGCAGCGCCGATCGAGGCTGCCGATTACGGCCGCGAGATCGGCGCCAAGGTGATCGCGCTCACCTCGGTCTCCTACTCGAGTGCGGTTGCGAACGGGCGGCGCCGTCTTGCGGACATCGCCGACATCGTCCTGGACAACGGCCTCCCGCCCGGCGATGCGGTGATCGAACTCCCGGGCACGGAACTGAAGGTTGGTCCGGTTTCGACCGCTATTGGTGCAACGATTCTCAACGCCATCTTGGCGGAAGTGGCGTCAGAACTGTCGAAAGGCGGCGACGCACCAATTTATCTCAGCGCCAATATGCCCGGAGCCGCGTCAGTCAACCAGCGACTGGTCAAGAAGTATCGGCCACGCAATCCTCATCTCTAAGAGCGCTCGGCACCCGATTGTCAACGCCACGCCGACAGTCGGTCGCCAAAGTTCAATCTACCGGACCGTGAGGGTCGGGCGCATATTTCTTTCAAGAACAGCGGCGAGGCCAATGTCTCGCGGGCTTGGAAAGGAATGGTCCCATGACCCAGATCATCTTAAATTCAGCCGTCGCCATCCTCGTTGCGGTCGCCTTCGCGACAACGACCGCCGCCGCTCTTCGTGGCGAGAACCGCGCTATGCAGAAGGTGCCGGTCAGGGCCAAAGCAAGGCGCCACCCAAAGGGCTGAAAGACAGCCAAATAATTCCTCAAATCGGCCCCAATATCGACACCGGGTTGGACGACCAATGCATCGTGGGGAATTTGGAGTGCAGGGCAATGACCAGAATTATCGGCGCAGCCGCATTGTTGACCATCGCCATGGCGGCCTATGCGGCATACTTGAATCCGTACGATACGCGCAGCCAGCAAGGCCGCTATTCGCAGCAGATCGAGAGCCACGATAACGGCCTTACAGCGTCCATCCGTTAAACGAACAACTGACCGCCATTGGCGCTAAGCGTCGATCCGGTAATGAAGCCTGCGTCGTCGGAAACTAGAAAGACGACACAGCGCGCCACCTCCTCAGGTTCGCCGAGACGACCAACCGGTATCTGCGGAATGATTCTTTCGTTCAAGACTTTCTCCGGAACCGCAAGAACCATTTCTGTCCCGATGTAACCTGGGCAGATCGCGTTGACGGTGATGTTCTTGGCAGCACCTTCCTGCGCAAGCGCCTTGGTAAAGCCGAGGTCACCTGCCTTGGCAGCGGAGTAGTTCGCCTGGCCCATCTGGCCCTTCTGGCCGTTAATCGAGGATATGTTGACGATCCGCCCATAGCTCCGGTCGCGCATGCCGCCCCAAACCTGGTGCGTCATGTTGAAGAGACCGGTGAGGTTGGTGTTGACGACCTCGTGCCACTGCTGCGGCGTCATCTTGTGGAACATTGCGTCCCGCGTGATGCCGGCGTTGTTAACGAGGACATCGATCGGACCAAGTTCAGCTTCAACCTTCGCGATACCCTCGCCGCATGAGGCGTAGTCGGAAACATCCCATTTGAAGACGGGAATGCCTGTCGCGTTGTTAAAGGCGTTCGCCTTCTCATCGTTGCCCGCGTAATTCGCGGCAACCGCATAGCCTGCATTCTTCAGTGCGACGGAAATTGCGGCGCCAATGCCGCGGGTACCACCAGTGACAACAGCCACTCTGCTCATGTTCCGCTCCCTCATTTGAAGGCCCCGCTATCCTGCGGGGCTCAGGTTATAGTTGGATTGCCTGCTGTTCAAAGAGCTTCAAAGCACATTGCGACACCCATGCCGCCACCGATGCACAGCGTCGCCAGCCCCTTCTTCGCGCCGCGGCGCTTCATCTCGAAGAGGAGCGTGTTGAGCACGCGTGCGCCGGATGCGCCGATCGGATGGCCGATTGCAATCGCGCCACCGTTGACGTTGACGATCGATGGGTCCCAGCCGAGGTCCCTGTTGACCGCGCAAGCCTGTGCGGCAAAGGCTTCGTTCGCTTCGACGAGATCGAGATCGCCGACGGACCACCCCGCCTTTTCCAACGCCTTCCGCGATGCCGGGATAGGACCCGTTCCCATCACCTGCGGATCAACGCCTGCGGTCGCCCAGGAAACGATCCGGGCGAGCGGCTGGATGCCCCGGCGGGACGCCTCGGCTTCCGTCATGAGGACGGCTGCGGCAGCGCCATCGTTGAGGCCGGAGGCATTCGCTGCGGTGACCGTGCCCTCCTTATCGAAAGCCGGACGCAGTTTGGCCATCGAGTCCAACGTCGCTCCGTGACGGATGTATTCATCGGCATCAACCGTCACGTCGCCCTTTCGTGTCGGGATGACGTAGGGAATGATTTCATCGGCGAAACGCCCGGCCTTCTGCGCGGCTTCCGCCTTGTTCTGCGATGCAACCGCGAATCGGTCCTGCTCCTCGCGGGAGAGCTGCCACTGGCGGGCAATGTTCTCGGCGGTGATGCCCATGTGGTAGCCATAGAAGGCATCCGTCAGGCCGTCCTTGATCATGGTGTCGACCATTTTCATGTCGCCCATTTTGACGCCGCCGCGCAGATGCGCAGCATGCGGTGCCATCGACATCGATTCCTGGCCGCCGGCGACGATGATCTTCGCGTCACCGAGCGCGATCTGTTGCATGCCGAGCGCCACGGCGCGCAGGCCAGAACCGCAGAGCTGGTTGACGCCCCACGCCGTTGCTTCCTTGGGAACGCCTGCCTTCATGGCCGCCTGCCGGGCCGGGTTCTGGCCCTCGCCAGCCGGGAGAACCTGACCGAGAATGACCTCGTCGACCTCGCTGGCGTCGACACCCGCACGTTGTAGCACGCCCTTGACTGCGGCCGCACCCAGTTCATGGGCAGGGACGGTGGCGAAGGCCCCATTGAATGAGCCAACGGCAGTGCGACCTGCACTAGCGATGACGATGGATGAACTCGACATTACGATCTCCTCGTTAACTCGACCGGATTAGAGGAAACTGACAAAGCTTCACCGTCAAGTCAAACGACAAGAGTATGCCCTTTAATTTTAGGGATTGCTTACGTTGAGACAAATTATCTCTGCCGCAAAAGGGGTTGCCGCATCGCACAAAGAGATTGTCACTGGGCTTCGTTTGCGTCTACATTCCTAGGTGGAGGAATTTCCATAACAATCAGACGGGCTTCGGGAGACTGATATGGCGAAGAATGACGGGCAGATCGTAATCAAGAAATACGCCAATCGCCGCCTCTACAACACAGGCACCAGCACCTATGTGACGCTGGAAGATCTGGCGGAGATGGTGAAGAAGGGAGAGGATTTTACAGTTCAGGACGCAAAGAGCGGCGACGATATTACCCACTCTGTGCTGACGCAGATTATTTTCGAACAGGAATCCAAGACGGGCAACACACTGCTGCCGATCTCGTTCCTTCGCCAGCTTATTACCTACTACGGTGACCAGATGCAGATGGTTGTTCCGAGCTTCCTGGAACACTCCATGCGCGCCTTTACCGAGCAGCAGGCACAGATGCGCGAGCAAGTCACGCGTGCTTTCGGCGAAACGCCGATCGGCAAGAATCTGCAACTGCCGATGCAGATGGTGGAAGATCAGGTGCGTCGCAATACCGAGATGTTCCAGCAAGCCATGCAGATGTTCTCGCCATTCATGACCCCACCGGCCAAGGAAAGCCGCAAAGCGGAAGCAAAGGATATCGACGAGCTGAAGGAACAGCTGCGCGCGCTTCAGAACAAACTCGATAACCTCTGAGCTTCAGAGCCCAATCGATACATCGCGCCCGGCGGTGCGAATAGATACGGCAAAGCCGCCAATCACGTCGATCAATGCAATCGTCATCAGGATGAAGAAAACCTGAGTGGCCGCATCCTGGACGAGAAGAAACTCGACCAGGAAGGCAATGAAGACGAGCATCGATAGCATGTGGTTGGTCAGGCTGCCGTCATTGCGCGTCGCCTTCAGGATCTCGAAGAACAGGACACCGAGCGCGACGACGATGAAGAGGTCACCGAGCGACATGCTCCACATAGCTCCCGAAATCATCGACAAAACGATGATGTCGTTCTGCAGCGAGGGAAGCCCATCGCTGCCCATCAAGCCCAGCATCGACATATTGTAAAGAATGAATGGGATAATCATCAATGGCACGGCATTGAACATATGGCACAGCTCCCCCCTCAGCCGGAGAATAGTGCCGTAAACAACCGCATCACTTCAAGATATCAGAAGAATGTTTTTGTGCCGGGGGAAAAGCAAAAGGCCGGCACATGGCCGACCTTGCAACTCTCGCTCAAGCAAGCGCAAAAGTATTATGCGCTTTCCTTTGGCGTCAAAACCTGACGGCCGCGATACATACCGGTCTTCAGATCGATATGGTGCGGGCGGCGCAGTTCGCCGGAGTTCTTGTCTTCAACGTAGGTCGGAGCCTTCAGTGCGTCTGCAGAGCGGCGCATACCGCGCTTGGACGGGCTCGTTTTTCTCTTCGGTACAGCCATTTCTCTTACTCCACTTCACGGGCAAACACATCCTACGGCCAGACTGGCGGCCGAAACGACGTATCGCGATTTCGGAAATTTTGCGCGCTTATACATGCCTTGAGGGTACTTGACCAGTCCCCAAGCTTATTTTTTGAGATTCCTGCGATTCATAGGTCAGACCTCGTCTTCTTCGACAATCCAGGGCTCGGATCGCGCCGCCTCTTCCCACTTCTTCCAGGCAGGATGCGCCTTGACGGCTGCAATATAACTTAGCGTGTCGCCGGCGGATACCAGGTCATAGACGTCGAAACGACTGACAACGGGTGCGAACATCGCATCGGCACCGGAAAAATTGCCGAAAAGGAACGGCCCGCCGGAGTGGGCGCGCAGGTCACGCCAGATCGTCTCGATCCGGGCGACATCAGCCATCACGCCGTCGGCAAGCGCGATCTTCCCCTTCGGCCGCCGGACATTCATCGGGCAAGCATTCCGCAAGGTCCTGAAGCCCGCAAGCATCTCCATGGAAACAGCGCGCGCGACCGCTCGCTTCTTATGCTCACTTGGCCATATCCCGGCTTCCGGGAAAAGCTCGGCAACGTATTCGATAATCGCCAGCGACTGCCAGACCCGAGTATCGCCGTGCTGAAGCACAGGAACCTGACCGGTCGGCGAAAACTCCCTGAAGCGCGGATTGCCGGCGGCGAAATCGAAGGGAACCAGCACCTCCTCAAAAGGAATGCCGGCGGCTGTCATGGCAATCCATGGCCGAAACGACCAGGACGAATAGTTCTTGTTACCGATGTAGAGCGTGAGCTTGTCCAACAGGATCTTCCTTTTACGCTTCGGGCGCGAACGCAAGCCGCTCCACGAAATGGTTCATGTCCTCGAAAGTGCAGAAGGCGGGCGGCCTCAATGCTATCACCGGAGTGGTTTCGCGCAGCGTGACGAGCGCGCGGTCGAGCATGGCCTGCCATGCGGGTAGCGCTGCTTCCTGTAACCGCGCGATCGGGTAGCAGAATGTGATATGGAATTCATAGGTGTCATGATCCGGATGCCGGTAGCCGAACACGTGTGCGAACGCGTCACGCCATTCCTTCATAATACGCCGATCCGCAGCCGTAACACCGTTCACGGTAAGCCCTACCGGCGTTACGTCGGTAACTTCAACATCGAAGGGGCCGAGCGGCCCAAAGGATTGCAACCGATCCAGATAGATCTCGCTCATCCGCTCGATCGCGGTATCAAGCGTCACATCCTGCGGCCAGTAAGGCAGCCTGCGACGATACTCGATAACACCCTGAAACAGGGTCATGTGCAGACTGAAGATCGGCGTAAAGGCGAACTGAGATGCCTCCGGCATCGCCAGAAAACTCTGGCGCGCCTCAATGATTGCCTGCTGCGATGGCGATCCCTCGACCAGATGGCAAACGACGGTATTGCCAGGCTCGCGCAGAAACGTGCCGGTTGCGTCATAGCGGGTCCCGAGATGGTTCGGCGGCGCCGGGTTATGAACGGCGGAATACGTGAGAAGGCTAGGCGAAAAGGCAGAAATCATCGCTGGCAGTCCAGTCATTGGTGGCGGGATTTCCGTCCATACGTTTGAAGCACGAATGCCAGATGACACTCATGAACACCAACGACTTATTGCGATATCAATCATAAATGCATCTGATGTAATCACCTGACCCGCGCGCGCGCCGCTCGATGAGGCCGGCGAGCCGTCGCAATCCACGCCCGGGCTTGCCGGCGTTGCGATCGAAGGGATTGGGAAGCGACACGGCGAGAAGAGCGGCCTGCCGGCTGGTCAATTTCGATGCCGGCACCTTGAAGTGGTGACGGGCCGCAGCCTCGATGCCGTAGATCCCCGGTCCCCATTCTGCAATGTTGAGGTAGATCTCCATCAGGCGCCGCTTGGACCAGATGAAATCCGCCGTCACAGCCAATGGCAGTTCCAGCGCCTTGCGAACGAAGGACCGGCTGTTCCACAGGAACAGGTTCTTCACCGTCTGCATCGGGATCGTGCTGCCGCCGCGGGTCGCCTGGCCGCTCAGCGTATCCTCCAACAGCATCCGCATCTCACCCCAATCGACGCCGCCGTGGAAGCAGTACTGCCCATCCTCGGACATCATCACCGACTGAACGAGAACCGGCGAAATATCATCGAGTGATACCCATTGCCGGTCGTAGCCGCGCAGCAACACCAGATCGCGGAGCATGAGCGTGGAAACGGGGTGAACGAAGGGCAGCAGATAAAGGACAATCAGGACATAGGGAAGAATGACGAGCGCCACCAATGCAAGGACGATGCGCATGATCACGGGCCGGCTCTTAAGCCAAAACAACACGTGCCTGTGAAACGGCACGGTCATGCTTTCCTCTCTCTCCGGCGTTATGTCCAATTCCCCGACCCAGTCTCTTGCCCTTCTCCTCCATACCGTTTGCGAACTGGCATTGCCAGAGACAAAGGAAATCTTCACCGCACCATCGACAATTCCGTTGCAAGCAGAAGGCGGCTCATGCCAAACAGCGCGCCATGGACGCGAGCTCTGAAACATTCGAAGCCAGATTGACGACCACCGCACGCGAGGTCGAGGCTGTGCTCGGCGTTTTACTGTCGTCACCTGCGCTGAACGACGAAATCACCCGGCCGGAACGGCTGCGTTCAGCCATGAACTATGCCACCCTGAACGGCGGCAAGCGGTTGCGGCCCTTCCTTGTCGTGGAGGCGGCATCGTTGCTCGGTGGAAACAGGGACGCGGCACTGAGGGTGGGTGCGGCACTCGAATGCGTACACTGTTACTCGCTCGTTCACGACGACCTTCCGGCAATGGACGACGACGACCTGCGCCGAGGCAAACCGACCGTGCACATCGCCTATGATGAAGCGACTGCCATCCTCGCTGGTGACAGTCTGCTCACCTATGCCTTTGACATCATCGCCGCGCCCGAAACGAAATTGCCTGACGCAGCCAAACTGGCGTTGACGCTGGCGCTGGCCCGCGCTGCGGGCATCGGAGGCATGGCAGGCGGGCAGGCTCTCGACCTTGCCGCCGAGAAACAGGCGCCCGACGAGCAGGGCATCGTCACGCTACAGGCGATGAAGACCGGCGCCCTTATCCGCTTCGCCTGCGAGGCGGGCGCCATCATCGCCGGCGCTTCGCCGGACGATCGCGAGCGATTGCGTCAGTTCGGCGAGCGGATCGGCCTCGCCTTCCAACTCGCGGACGACATTCTCGATCTCACCTCCGATGCTGCCACGATGGGCAAGGCGACAGGCAAGGATACCGGCCGCGGCAAGGGCACGCTGGTGGCAATGCATGGTATGGCTTGGGCAGAAGCCAAGCTTGCCGAGCAGGTGCGCGAGGCAGAAGCATTGCTGGCGCCTTACGCCGAGCGGAGCATCATTCTTGCGGAAGCGGCTCGCTTCATCGCCGGTCGCAGGAACTGAAAAGCGTCACCGGGACAATGTTTCCGCTAACAGACTCCATGCAGTCTCTTGTCTATCGCGGGGAACCACGCCTAAGAACGATGGACAGTCGCCGGCCAAACAAGAGACGCACGATGCATGAGATCCTGACCTACTTCCCGCAGATTCTGCCGGCCTACGTCGCCTATCTGATCGCCGTCATCAGCCCTGGCCCTGCGATCATGGCAATCGTGTCCACTTCGATGACACATGGTCGAAAGGCAGGCCTGACCATTTCGCTCGGCATCTTCGCAGGCTCGTTCACCTGGGCCTGTGCTGCCGCTCTCGGCCTTGCGACCATCCTCCAGACCTATGCCATGGCGCTGGAGATCCTGAAAATCTTCGGCGGCCTCTATCTGCTCTATCTCGCCTATAAGGCTTTCAGGGCAGTGCGCGCCAACAATGAGCTGCCGACAGCTGTCGTGCAGAAAAACCTTACGACACGCGCCCTGTTGCTGCGCGGCTACGGTATCCACGTCACCAACCCGAAGGCCATCTTCGCCTGGCTAGCGATCATCGCGCTCGGCATGCCGCAGGGCGCACCGGCATCCGTCGCCGGTCTGATCATCGGAGTATGCATGGTGACAGGCCTAACCGTCTTCATGGGATACGCCATGTTGTTCTCGACACCACATGCCTTGAAGATTTACCGCGGGCTACGCCGCTGGATCGAAGGGGCTATGGCTGCCTTCTACTGTGTCGCAGGGCTGAAGCTGCTGACCAGCCGAATCTGAACGCTTCCGGCTGGCGCTTATTCGGCGGCCGTCTTCTGCCCGAAACGCTTTTCGATGTAGTCGACCACGAGCGCCTCAAAGTCCGAAGCGATGTTCGGGCCGCGCAGGGTCAACGCCTTCTTGCCGTCGATGAACACGGGCGCAGCCGGCGTTTCGCCGGTGCCGGGCAAGGAAATGCCGATATCGGCGTGCTTGCTTTCACCCGGCCCATTGACGATGCAGCCCATGACCGCAACGTTCAATGCTTCGACACCAGGATATTTTTCGCGCCAAACCGGCATGTTCTTGCGAATGTCGTTCTGAATGTTTTGCGCCAATTCCTGGAATACGGTCGAGGTCGTGCGGCCGCAGCCGGGACAGGCCGCAACGACAGGCACAAACTGGCGGAAGCCCATCACCTGCAGCAGCTCCTGGGCAACCTGTACTTCGCGCGTCCGGTCGCCATTCGGCTCCGGCGTCAGCGACACGCGGATCGTATCGCCGATGCCCTGCTGCAGCACATAGCCCATGGCAGCCGACGAGGCGACAATCCCCTTGCTGCCCATACCAGCTTCGGTAAGGCCGAGATGCAGGGCGTGGTCAGAGCGTTCGGAGAGCATCGAATAGACGGCAATCAGATCCTGTACCTGGCTGACCTTGGCCGACAGGATGATGCGGTTGCGCGGCAGACCGATTTCTTCGGCCAGATTGGCTGAAATCAACGCGGACTGGACGATCGCTTCGCGGGTCACTTGGCGTGCCGAAAGCGGTGAGCCAGCCTCGGCGTTCTGGTCCATCAGCGCCGTCAGCAACTCCTGATCCAGTGAGCCCCAGTTCACACCGATGCGGACAGGCTTATCGTATCGGATCGCCATCTCAATGATGTCGCCGAACTGCTTGTCCTTCTTGTCCTTGAAGCCGACGTTGCCAGGATTGATGCGATACTTCGCCAGTGCCTCGGCGCAGGCCGGATGATCGGCAAGAAGCTTGTGGCCGATGTAGTGAAAATCGCCGACAAGCGGGACGTCCATGCCAAGCCGCAGCAGTCGCTCGCGAATCTTCGGAACCGCGGCCGCGCTCTCGTCGCGGTCGACGGTGATGCGAACGAGCTCGGACCCCGCCTTGAAGAGAGCCGCCACCTGCGCAACAGTGGAGTCAATATCCGCCGTATCGGTGTTCGTCATCGACTGGACGACAACGGGCGCACCTCCGCCCACGATGACGCCGCCAACGTCGACGGCGACAGATGCGCGGCGTGGTTTCGGATCAAAATCTGCAGCAGAAGACATATAGAGTTCTTGAACCCCTGAATTTCGTGTCTTTCAGGTGGATCATGCCTGCTTTGTTGTCAACCGCCCGCGCATCACTTTTGCTTGGAGCCGTTTCAGTGGCCGCCGCCCGATATGCCGTCGGCATAGCGTGCAAGGTTCGAGAACAGCAGCACGACCACCAGCAAGACCGGCAAAGCCATAAAGACAACGCTGAAGCCGATATGCTCCGCCACGAAGCCGATCGCCGATGGCGCTACCAGCATGCCGGAATAGCCCATCGTGGTGACAACCGAGAGACCAATGCCGGCACGGAGACCGGGAATGTTGCCGGCAGCGGAGAAAGCAATCGGAACCATGTTCGAGATCCCGATGCCGCAAAGTGCAAAGCCTAAGATCGCAATTTCCGCATTGGGCGCGAAGGCGGCCAGCAGCATGCCTGATATTGCAAACAGCGTGCAGATCCGAAGCGTCATCACGCCGCCAAGCCGATCACGAACAAGATCGCCGCCAAAGCGCATGACTGCCATCGTCAATGAAAATGCCGCAAAACCGAAACCGGAAAGTGCCACCGACGCCCCCAGTTCCTGGCGCAAGTAGAGCGCGCCCCAATCCAGCACAGCACCCTCGGGAACCATGGAAAACAGCGCCATCAAGCCAATCAGCCACGGCAGCGGAACCAATGGCAGCCGGAGCTTTTCCTTCTTCTCGTCCGGATGGGGAGGGTCGGCAAGGATCATCCTCCAGGCGATGCCCAGAACAATCGCTGCAAGCGCAGTCGCAATCTGCGCATGCCAGAGCACGCCGACCTTGGCGATCAGCAGGCCACCGAGACCGGCACCGATCAGACCGCCCAAACTCCAGAAGGCATGGCATGAAGACATGATCGACCGCCGCATCGATTGCTCGACCGCAACCGCGTTCGCATTCATGGCAACGTCCATGGCGCCCATAAAGCCGCCAAACAGGAAGATCGAAACCGCCCCCGTCACAACGTTGGGCGCAAGCGTCAGCGCGAGAAGCGCCGGCATAAGGCAAACCGCAGCGATCTGCGCGACAAGCTTCGAGCCATAGCGCGCAATTTGCGATCCGGCGATTGGCATGAGGGTAAGCGAACCGACGCCAAGAACCAGGATCATCAGACCCAACTGAAACTTGCTCAGTTGCAAGCGCTCCGCGAATTCGGGAATTTTCGGCGCCCAGCAGCCGACTATGAAGCCATTGATGAGGAACAGCAGCGAAACCGCAATCCTGTTCTTCGTTATGAAGCCGCTTCTGACCATCGGCGCTGTGTTAACGCGGTTGTCCATTTCTCTTCCCACAATGTCTCAACGCCGGCACTCGCGCACGACGCGTTCATGAATGATACTTACGTCGATCCGCCAGCCACGATCGTCCTGCAGCCGCTGTCGCGATAGCGAGCCAGCATGACCGGGTCTGCATCACGCTCGACCACCAGACATCCGCATTGCGCCACCGGAAGCACGCTATGAGGCGCGGCCGTGCCGAATTTGTCGGACGTCGCGGCGACAAGGACCTTCCTGCTTCGCGATGCCGCAAAACGCTTGAATTCGGCATCTTCGAAGCCGAAGGTTGTTACGCCGGCCGTCAGATCGATGCCGCAAGCACCGAGGATGCAGAGATCGGGTGACAGGGATTCCATGTCGCGCAGAGCCTTCGCACCGAGCGCGCCGCCGACCTGCCGGTCAATCAGGCCGCCAATCAGGATCACGTTGACGGCAGGCCTCTCGATCAGGGCGCCGGCGATCGCTGGAGCGTTTGTTGCAGCCGTCAGTGACAAATCCATTGGCAGGGCCATCGCAATTGCAAGATTGGTGCTGCCCGCATCAAAAAAGACCACTGAACCGGGAACGATCTCCGAGACCGCGGCCACGGCAAGCGCCTGCTTGCGATCCCGCGCGATACCCGTACGATGATTGAGGCTTCCGCCAGCGGGGGAGAGCGGCAACGCGCCGCCATAGACGCGCTCGCATAGGCCTGCGGCCGCCATCTCACGCAGATCTCTGCGCACCGTGTCTTCGGATACACCGAATTCAACTGCAAGGTCTGCAGCAAGCACCCGACCATCGCTCCGCAGCTTCCGCAGGATTACGCTCTGGCGCTCCTGCAGAAGGAGTTCGTTCGTGTTCATGCCGATTTGAGCCCGATTGATACAGAATTGATATAAACATGCATAAACCGATGCAAACGTGCAAGCAAGTGCACACCCCCCTGTCGGTCTTCACAAACTGAAACATGCCGCGCCAAATCCGTGATAAATGAGAAAAATATTCGCAGATGCCGATTTTCTTTGCAGTTTTCTACGCTTCGCATCGCCGGCTTTTCTGCGACTTTCTGAGCATCGAACACCCCGTGAATTGGATAAAAAAATGAACATTCTGAAGACCATCGCCGCAGCAGCACTGATCCAGGCCGCCGCGCTTCTTCCCGCTGTTGCCGGCGAGAACCTCGCCGCCATCAAGTCATCAGGTGTCTTCAAGATCGGCACCGAGGGAACCTATGCGCCGTTCACCTTTCATGACGACAGCGGCAAGCTGGTAGGCTTCGACGTGGAGATCGGCGAAGCGGTTGCCGCCAAGCTTGGCGTCAAGCCGGAATTTGTCGAAGGCAAATGGGACGGCCTGATCGCCGGTCTCGATGCGAAGCGCTACGACACGGTCATCAACCAGGTCGGCATCACCGACGCGCGCAAGCAGAAGTATGATTTCTCCGAGCCCTACATCGCTTCAAAGGCTGTACTCATCATTCGCGATGGTGACGACAGCATCAGGGGCTTTGCAGACCTCAAGGGCAAGAAGTCGGCGCAGTCGCTGACCAGCAACTTCGGCAAGCTTGCTGAACAGTCCGGCGCCGAACTCGTCGGCACCGACGGCTTCGACCAGTCGATCCAGCTTGTGCTGACCAAGCGCGCGGACGCAACGATCAATGACAGCCTCTCCTTCCTCGACTTCAAGAAGCACAAGCCGGACGCTCCGGTGAAGATCGTCGCCCAGCAGGAAAATGCCGACTATTCCGGCATCATCATCCGCAAGGGCGAGCCGGAACTGCTGGAAGCGATCAACAAGGCGCTGGCCGACATCAAGGCTGACGGCACCTATAAGAAGATTTCCGACAAGTACTTCGGCCAGGACGTTTCGAAGTAAGTCGCCACCACAGGCGGCTTGCTGCCGCCGCTACATCCTTTATATGTGCGTGAAAAGCGTCCAGCGAAGCCTCGCTGGACGCATCTTTCTTTGAGGGTTTCACCTTGCAGCACTGGCTTCAACTGATGGCGGAGTCGCTTGGTCCGCTCCTCTGGGCCGGCCTGATCTTCACGATCCCGCTGACGCTCCTGTCATTCACATTCGGCCTCATTCTTGGATTGATTACGGCAATCGCACGGCTCTTCGCACCAGCGCCAGCTGCCGCGATCGCGCGCTTCTACGTCTGGGTTATCAGAGGCACGCCGCTTCTGGTGCAGCTCTTCGTGATCTTCTACGGGCTGCCGAGCATCGGCATCCTGCTCGATGCCTTTCCGGCAGCGCTGATCGGCTTCACCCTCAACATCGGTGCCTACAGCTCCGAAATCATCCGCGCCGTCATCTCATCCGTGCCGAAGGGGCAGTGGGAAGCGGCCTACTCGATCGGCATGAGCTGGCGTCAGGCAATGAGCCGCACGATCCTGCCGCAGGCGGGGCGTGTCGCGGTGCCACCACTCTCCAACACGTTTATTTCGCTGGTGAAGGACACGTCGCTTGCCGCCGCCATTACGGTGCCGGAGCTGTTCCAGGCAGCGCAGCGCATCGTTGCAACGACTTACGAGCCACTCATCCTCTACATCGAGGCCGCATTGATATACCTTGCCCTGAGCTCCGTTCTGTCAGCGCTACAAGTCCGCCTCGAGCGTCGCTTCGCGCGCTATGGCGGCATGCTGGAGGCAAACGCATGATCGAGCTTTCCCACATCGAAAAGCGCTTTGGCGACGCCGTCATCCTGAAAGATATCAGCATCCGTATTCCGGAAGGCAGCGTTACGGCACTCGTTGGTCCGTCCGGTGGCGGCAAAAGCACGCTGCTGCGTTGCATCAACCTGCTGGAGATTCCGACAGCAGGCATGATCCGCCTCGGCGAAGAAAAGCTGAACTTTGCGCCGGGCCAGAAGACCGGCTGGCAGGCAATCCAGAAGATCCGCCGACAAACCGGCATGGTATTCCAGAATTTCCAGCTCTTTCCGCATCAGACCGCTATCGAGAATGTGATGGAAGGCCTTGTCACCGTCCTGAGGTGGCCGAAGGAGAAGGCGAGAGAACGGGCGATAGAATTGCTGACGAAAGTCGGCATGGCCCACAAGGCCGACGCCTGGCCGTCGACACTCTCGGGTGGCCAGCAGCAGCGTGTCGCGATCGCCCGCGCGCTCGCCCCGTCTCCGCGTGTTCTTCTCTGCGATGAACCGACATCGGCGCTCGATCCCGAACTTTCGGCCGAAGTCGTCGATGTTCTCGGCCGCCTCGCCAGCGAGGGGACGACCATGGTGATGGCGACGCATGACCTGCGTCTTGCCTCCAAGATCGCCAACGACGTCGTCTTCCTCGAGGCCGGCAGCGTGGTCGAAACGGGAAGTGCAAGGAACATCTTCACGGCGCCGGAGCGCGAGCGCACCAAGCGCTTCATCTCGACGATCAACGCCGCCCATACCTACGACATTTAGGCAAGGGCGGCGGGTGGAGCGTTAGATCGCGCGCGCCGCCTTCAGTGCCTTGCCCCACCAAACAAGCTGATCGAGCTGGTTCTTGGCGGCCTCGATGAGATGCGCGTAGTCGTTCAGGCTCCTTCCCTCCTTGGCGACCGAGAGATATTCCGGGAAGGAAATATGGACGCCGGTCTTTACAGAGACGGCGCTCATTTCGACGAAGATCAGCCGCAATTGCTCGACCGCGCGTGCGCCGCCGACGCCGCCGTAGCCGACGAAAGCGACCGGCTTATGGATGAAATCGCCAAGGTCGATCGCATTCTTGAGGACCGCGGTCGGGGCATGGTTGTACTCGGCGGCCGTGAAGATGTAGCCGTCGAATTCGCGCAGCTTCTTCTTCCAGCGCTCCGCCGTTTCGTTCTGGGCGTCAGTCGCGTTTGCCTGTCCGAGGAAGGACATCGGGTAGTCCAGGAGATCGAGGACTTCGACCTCGAGTTCCGGACGGCTTGCGGCAATCTCGGCGATCCACTTGGTCGGATGATCCGCAAAGCGTCCGATACGCGTGCTCCCGACGATGACGGCAATCTTGAGCTTGCTCATATCAATCCCTTTCGTAAAAAAAATGACGGGGCGGCCCAAAGGCCGCCCCGTCGTGTCGTTCCAGTCTCCATCAGCCGGTATAACTGACCAACAGGTCCTTGGCGTCGATCTGATCGCCGGCCTTGACGAGCACTTCGGCGATCGCACCATCCTTCTCGGCATGGATTGCCGTTTCCATCTTCATGGCCTCGATGGAAACAAGCACGTCACCGGCGTTGACCGCCTGACCCGGCGAAACGAAGACGCGGGAAATGACGCCCGGCATCGGCGCACCGACATGCGCAGCATTGCCCGGCTCTGCCTTGCGGCGGGCGGCGGCACCGGTCGCGCCATGCGCACGATCCGGAACCTTGATGCGACGCGGCTGTCCATTGAGCTCGAAGAACACCGTGACCATACCTTGACTGTCCGTGCCGCTCATCGCCTGGTTGACGACGACGAGCGTCTTGCCCTTCTCGATGTCGGCAAACAGTTCTTCACCGTCGCCTAGGCCATAGAAATAGGCCGGCGTCGGCAGAACGGAGACCGGGCCGTAGGTGTCGGAAGCCAGCGCAAAGTCGGTGAAGACCTTCGGATACATGAGATAGGATGCGAATTCGAAGTCGCTGACAACGCGCTCCAGCTTGGTCTCGATAACCTTGCGCTCGGCATCGAGATCGGCGTCGACAAGCAGCGAACCCGGGCGGACCGTATAAGGCGCATCGCCCTTCAGTGCCTTCTTCTGCAGCGCTTCCGGCCAGCCGGACGGCGGCTGTCCGAGGTCCCCCTTCAGCATCGAGACAACCGATTCCGGGAAGGAGACTTCCTTGTCGGTGCTGACGACATCGGCAACCGTCAGGTCTTGGCTGACCATCATCAGCGCCATATCGCCGACAACCTTGGAGGATGGCGTCACCTTGACGATATCGCCGAACATTTGGTTGGCGTCGGCATAGGCCTGCGCCACCGCGTGCCAGCGAGTCTCGAGACCCAGTGAACGGGCCTGTTCCTTGAGGTTGGTGAACTGGCCACCCGGCATTTCGTGCAGATAGACTTCCGACGCCGGTCCCTTGAGGTCGCTTTCGAAGGCCGCATACTGATGGCGCACCGCTTCCCAATAGAAGGAAATGCGGCGGATCCACTCCGGATCGAGGCCAGGATCGCGTTCGGACCCGCGCAGCGCCTCGACAATCGAGCCGAGGCAGGGCTGCGAGGTATTGCCGGAAAGCGCATCCATTGCCGCATCGACGGCGTCGACACCAGCATCAACGGCAGCAAGAACCGTTGCCGCTGCAATGCCCGACGTATCATGCGTGTGGAAGTGGATCGGCAGGCTGGTCGCGTCGCGCAACGCCTTGAACAGGACCTTTGCGGCAGCCGGCTTCAGGAGACCTGCCATATCCTTGAGCGCGATGATATGCGCGCCGGCCTTTTCCAGTTCAACGGCGAGGTCGGTGTAGTACTTGAGATCATACTTCGGGCGCGCGGAGTTCAGGATATCGCCGGTATAGCAGATCGCTGCTTCACAGAGCTTGTTCTCTTCAGCCACCGCATCCATCGAGACACGCATGTTCTCGACCCAGTTCAGGCAGTCGAAGACGCGGAAGAGATCGATGCCGCCGGCTGCCGCCTGCCGGACGAAGTATTTGACGACGTTATCAGGGTAGTTCTTGTAACCGACGCCGTTTGCCCCGCGCAGCAGCATCTGCAAAAGCAGGTTGGGCGCAGCTTCGCGCACAAGCGACAGACGCTCCCACGGATCTTCCGTCAGGAAGCGCATCGAGACGTCGAAGGTCGCACCACCCCAGCATTCGAGCGACAAGAGGTTCGGCAGGGCGTGCGCATAAGTACCGGCGATCCGGGCGATATCGTAGGTGCGCATGCGCGTCGCAAGCAGCGACTGATGACCGTCGCGCATCGTCGTGTCGGTCATCAGGATGCGCTTTTCGTTGCGCATCCACTCGCCGAACTTCTTAGGGCCAAGCTTGTCGAGAAGCTGCTTGGTACCATCAGGGGTGCCGCTGCCGTTCGTATAAGGGACGATCGGCTCGGCGATGTCAGCTGACGGCTTCGGACGATCCTTGGCTTCCGGATGACCGTTGACGGTGACGTCGGCGAGATAGGTCAGAAGCTTGGTCGCGCGGTCCTGTCGCTTGACTTGCTGGAAGAGCTCCGGCGTCGAGTCGATGAAGCGCGTGGTGTAGCTATTATCTTTGAACTTCGGATGGCCGATGATCGCTTCCAGGAAGGTCAGGTTGGTGGCGACGCCGCGGATGCGGAACTCGCGCAGCGCCCGGTCCATGCGCGAGATCGCTTCAGACGGGCTCGGCGCCCAGGCCGTGACCTTGACCAGCAGCGGATCGTAGTAGCGGGTGATGATGGCGCCGGAATAGGAGGTGCCGCCATCGAGGCGAATGCCGAAGCCGGAGGCCGAGCGGTAAGCGGTGATGCGGCCGTAGTCCGGAATGAAGTTGTGCTCGGGATCCTCCGTCGTGATGCGGCACTGCAGGGCGTGGCCGTTGAGGCGGATGTCCTTCTGCTCGGGCACACCCGAGCCCGGCGTGCCGATCGCAAAGCCATCGAGGATATGGATCTGCGCCTTGACGATGTCGATACCGGTGACGACTTCGGTGACGGTGTGCTCGACCTGGATGCGCGGATTGACTTCGATGAAGTAGAATTTGCCGGTATCGGCATCCATCAGATATTCGACGGTGCCGGCGCCGATGTAATTGGTAGCACCTGCGATCTTCAGCGAATAGGCCGCCAGTTCCTGGCGCTGCGCCTCCGTCAGATAGGGAGCCGGCGCACGCTCGACGACTTTCTGGTTACGGCGCTGGATCGAGCAGTCGCGCTCGAAGAGGTGAACGACGTTGCCATGCGTATCGCCAAGAATCTGGCTTTCGACGTGGCGGGCGCGCTCAACGAGCTTTTCGAGATAGACCTCGTCCTTGCCGAAGGCTGCCATCGCCTCGCGCTTGGCTTCCGTCACTTCGCGCGCAAGATCGGCTTCCGAGCGGATGACGCGCATGCCGCGACCGCCGCCGCCCCAGGAGGCCTTCAGCATCACGGGGTAGCCGATCGCTGCGGCCATCTTGGCGACCTCAGCCATATCGTCCGGCAGCGGCTCCGTTGCCGGCACGACAGGGACGCCGACGGAGATTGCCAGATTGCGGGCGGCGACCTTGTTGCCGAGCTGGCGCATGGTGTCGGCCGTCGGACCGATAAAGATGATGCCGGCCTTGTTGCAGGCATCGACGAATTCCGGGCTTTCCGACAGCAGGCCGTAGCCGGGATGGATCGCGTCGGCTCCCGAAAGCTTGGCGACGCGGATCACTTCGTCGATAGAGAGATAGCTTTCGATCGGGCCGAGATCGCGAGCAAGATGCGGGCCGCGGCCAACCTGATAGCTCTCGTCGGCCTTAAACCTGTGCAGTGCCAGTTTGTCTTCTTCCGCCCATATCGCGACCGTTTTTATCCCGAGCTCATTGGCCGCGCGAAACACGCGGATGGCAATTTCCGAACGGTTGGCAACAAGTATCTTGGAAATGGGCAATGCTGTCTCCTCACGGCATCGAAACGGGCAATGCTGCACCCGCGAAGAGAAGTCTTAACGCGCTGTCACGGAAAGTTCAATTTCTGGAACCGACCTAAATAGAATTTCTCTAAGACTCTCGAAAACTAGGTGATGAGACCATGCCGGAAAGCAACCGCAACCGCGTGCTGCCTGTTTTTTGCCTTCAGCTTGTCTTGGAGGCCATTCATGTACCAGTCGACGGTGTGGTTCGAAATCTTCAGACGTTTCCCGATCTCGACGGAGGTCATCCCTTCGGCAAGATACTGAAGGATCTCCATCTCTCGGCGCGTCAAGCGCGTGTCGATGCCGGAAACTTCCTCCAGTGCCGGAGCCTCTCCCTTGAGATCAAGGAGACGCCAGAAAGCCTTTCGAGCGACGGCGCCAAAGAGCGAGATCTCGACGGGAGAAAGATCCACGGGCATTCCCCCCATGCTCATGTTGCCGAGGATACCGTTTCGACCATGGATAGGAAAAATGTAACCGTCCTTCAGACCATGGCTATGGGCGTCAGCCATCATCTGCTCCATGCGCCGGTGATGCGGATCCTTGCGGAAAGCCGTCAGGCTGTCTTTCCAACGAAACGGTCTTTGCGCATATGCGAGATAGCGCACCGTCGGGTCGGTCAGAACGTACTTTTTCGAAAGATAGATTTGTGCCCACTTCTCGGGCCAATGGCCAGCAAACATAAGGCTGACCGGATCTTCAGTCGCTCTGAGGTGCCGCATAAGACCATAATACTGGAAGCCATAGGAGTGGACGACATCCTCGAGCTCCGCGATGACGCCCTCCGCCTTCCGGCACTCCTCTAGAACCACAAGCAATTGAATTAACGAATGAATATTCACCAAGGCGCCCCCACCCCAACTGGGCTTCACATCGAATAGCAGGCCATGCCCCGATGGTGGGACGCCTTTCGATGCAATCAAAACATCAATCTAGAATATGTATTATCGTGTGCCAGTGTAGTCGTTCAACGCAAGCGAAAATTGCGAAATTTCCAAACCGCCCCAAAAAATTTTAGAACCAAGGCATTTACCTGCGCTTCGAGACCCAAAGAATCTTCATTGCGAGAGCTCCCTGAACGCTTCGTTAATCGCCGGTTCAGGTATCTTTCTGTAGCGTCGCAACATCCACTATTTCGCAGATGCACAAGAGGTATCGCTGTGTCGCTATTCAAGGTCTATGCAAGAGCTTTGCGCTATCTTGGCGCTTACAAGCTCCGCGTATCCCTGGTCGTTATCGCGAATATCGTGCTTGCCGCGATCACAATCGCCGAACCCATTTTGTTCGGCCGCATCATCGATGCGATCTCGGGCAAGGGCGACGTGAAACCCATCCTTTTCATGTGGGCCGGTTTTGCTGTCTTCAACACCATAGCATTTGTTCTGGTCGCGCGTGAGGCGGACCGGCTGGCTCATGGCCGCCGCGCCACGCTGCTGACGGAAGCGTTCGGCCGCATCATCTCGATGCCGCTGTCCTGGCATCATCAGCGCGGCACGTCGAATGCGCTGCATACGCTGCTGCGTGCATGCGAGACGCTCTTCGGCCTTTGGCTCGAGTTCATGCGCAACCACCTGGCGACCGCCGTAGCGATCGCGCTTCTGGTGCCGACCGCGATGTCGATGGACCTGCGTCTTTCGGGCGTGCTTGTCGTGCTTGGCGTGGCCTACTGGCTGATCGGCCGTCTCGTCATGAGCCGCACCAAGGATGGCCAGGCGTCGGTCGAGAACCACTACCATACGGTATTTTCGCACGTCAGCGACTCGATCAGCAACGTGTCGGTTCTGCACAGCTACAACCGCATCGAGGCGGAGACCAAGGCGCTGAAGTCCTTTGCCGACCGCCTGCTGCAGGCTCAGTATCCGGTTCTCGACTGGTGGGCGCTGGCCGGCGCAATGAACCGCATGGCATCGACCATCGCCATGATGATCATCCTGGTGATCGGTACGCTGATGGTTCAGTCCGGCGAACTCCGCATCGGTGACGTCATTGCCTTTATCGGCTTTGCGAACCTGCTGATCTCGCGTCTCGACCAGATGCGTCAATTCGCCACGCAGATTTTCGAGGCCCGCTCGAAACTCGAAGATTTCTACTCGCTCGAAGACTCGGTCCGTGAACGCGAAGAGCCAGCCGGCAATGCCGATATCGCCGATGTGAAGGGCGAAGTCGAATTCCGCAACGTATCGTTCCGCTTCGGCAATACCGCACAAGGCCTGCACAACGTGTCGTTCACCGCCAAGGCTGGCCAGACGGTTGCGATCGTTGGCCCGACCGGCTCGGGCAAGACGACGATGATCAACCTGCTGCAACGCGTCTACGATCCGGACAGCGGCCAGATCCTGGTCGATGGCCACGATACCACGAAGATCACCCGCAAGTCGCTTCGCCGCTATATCGCAACCGTCTTCCAGGATGCCGGCCTGCTCAACCGCTCGATCAGCGACAACATTCGCCTCGGCCGGGAAGGCGCTTCGGATGAAGACATGCGTCGCGCAGCCGAGGCTGCTGCCGCAGCCGACTTTATCGAGACACGCGAAGATCAGTACGACACCCATGTCGGCGAGCGCGGCAACAAGCTTTCGGGCGGTGAACGTCAGCGTGTTGCGATCGCCCGCGCCATCCTCAAGGATGCGCCGATCCTGGTGCTGGACGAAGCGACGAGCGCGCTTGACGTCGAAACGGAAAACCGCGTGAAGGCCGCAATCGACAACCTGCGCCAGAACCGCACGACCTTCATTATTGCGCACCGCCTTTCGACGGTTCGTGAGGCAGACAAGGTCCTGTTTTTGGATGGCGGCCGTGTCGTCGAAGAAGGCAGCTTCGAAGAACTCAGCCAGAGCAACGGTCGCTTCGCTGCGTTGCTCCGTGCGAGCGGCATCCTGACGGATGAGGAAGTTCGCAAGGCACACACGACAGAAGCCGCCTGATCGGAAGCAGGCAAATCGATTGATCGAAGCCGGATGGTCCTGCCATCCGGCTTTTTTCTTGCCCACCGGCGATCATTTTCTAAATATCGGAAACGAAACCGCGGGGAGGTCGTATGCAAGTCAGACGAATTGTCGCCAATCTTCAAACTCCCAGCCCGGCCGTCGCAAGCGCATTCTATCGGGATATCCTCGGCCTGGATCTCCTGATGGATCACGGCTGGATCGCAACTTACGGCTCGAGCCAGCAGATGTCAGTTCAGGTCAGCTTCGCAAGCGAAGGCGGCGCTGGAACGCCGGTTCCAAGCCTGTCGATCGAGGTCGATGACGTCGATGAGGCACACGCAGCCATGCGTACTGCCGGTTTCGAAATTTGCTACGGCCCGACCGACGAGCCGTGGGGCGTACGCCGCTTCTATGTTCGCGACCCCTTCGGAACCCTGGTGAATATCCTTTCCCACAAGGCCTGAATGCTCCCTGCATCGCGGCAAGCGCTCGACGGTTCTTGCCTGCGACAATCTGCGCGATGGCGTTAGACTAAAGTCATAATCCCAAAGCCGCTCTCTGTATGAGGGAGCTTTTCTGTCACACTCTCGTCAGGCGAACCGCGACCTCGGGGTATGCTTTGAGGAGAGTATGGTCGCGCGCCGCGTTTCACATCGCTCTGTGGAGGACAGAAAATGGCAAATGTCGCAAGCGTCGACGGCACAAAAGCCGGCCCGATGACGGGCGAAGAGAAGAAGGTTATCTTCGCCTCGTCGCTCGGTACCGTTTTCGAATGGTACGACTTCTATCTTTACGGTTCGCTCGCCACCTATATTGGCGCGACCTATTTCACGCAGTATCCGGAAGCAACACGAAACATCTTCACGCTTTTGGCCTTTGCCGCCGGCTTCCTGGTGCGCCCGTTCGGCGCGCTCGTCTTCGGCCGCCTCGGCGATCTCGTCGGGCGCAAGTATACGTTCCTGGTGACGATCCTCATCATGGGCCTCTCGACGTTCCTCGTCGGCGTTCTTCCCGGTGCAGCGACGATCGGAATCGCAGCACCCATCATCCTGATCGGACTTCGCCTGCTGCAAGGTCTTGCGCTCGGCGGTGAATATGGCGGCGCGGCAACATACGTGGCCGAGCATGCGCCAAATGGGCGCCGTGGCTACTTCACCTCATGGATTCAGACAACGGCAACGCTCGGCCTCTTCCTGTCGCTTCTCGTCATCGTCGGCGTCCAGTTCTTGATGGGCAAGGAAGCCTTTGCGGCATGGGGCTGGCGCATTCCGTTCCTCGTATCCGTCGTGCTCCTCGGCGTTTCCGTCTGGATTCGACTGAAGATGAACGAATCTCCGGCTTTCCAGCGTATGAAGGCCGAAGGCAAGGGGTCTAAGGCACCGCTGACGGAAGCTTTCGGGCAGTGGAAGAATGCCAAGATCGCGCTGATCGCGCTTCTCGGCGCGACGATGGGTCAGGCAGTCGTCTGGTACGGCGGCCAATTCTATGCGTTGTTCTTCCTGCAGAACGTGCTCAAGGTCGACCTGCAGGCGGCAAACATCATGGTCGCCATTGCACTCTTCCTTGGCACGCCCTTCTTCATCGTCTTCGGCGGCCTGTCCGACAGGATCGGCCGCAAACCGATCCTCATGGCCGGCCTCTTGATTGCGGCCGTCACCTACACCCCGCTGTTCAAGGCAATGACCTGGACCGCCAATCCGGCGCTTGCTGAAGCCCAGGCCTCGGTCCGAGCAACCGTGACGGCCGACGCTGCTGACTGCAAATTCCAGTTCAACCCGACAGGAACATCGAAATTCACCAGCTCCTGCGACGTGGCGACGGCCTTCCTGACCAAGAACTCGGTACCTTACGATGTTGTGCCAGGCCCGGCGGGACAGCCTGCGACAGTCAAGATCAACGACGAGACAATCACCAGCTTAGATGCCGTTGCAGCCGGCGACAAGGCAAAGGCAATGACCGGCGCTTTCGAAAAGAGCGTCAATATCGCCCTGCATGATGCCGGTTATCCGCTGAAACGCGGCGCCGTCAAAGTTCCGGATGCAAAGCTGGACGCCTTCATCGCGGCCAACCCGGAACTTGCCCTCAACGCCGATGCGGTACGCGCCGGCGACAAGCAGACGGTCCCTGCTGACAAGCTTGTCGCCGACAAGCTTCTGACGGCCGACGAAGCTAAGAGCGCCACCGACATGGCGGTCTACACCATCGCCAATGGCGGCAGCTTTGCGATGACGGCTGACCCGGCCCGCGTCAATTGGATCGGCACGATCGCCATTCTGTTCGTGCTCGTTCTCTATGTGACAATGGTCTACGGTCCCATCGCCGCCCTGCTGGTCGAACTCTTCCCGACCCGCATCCGCTACACCGGCATGTCGCTGCCTTACCATATCGGCAACGGTTGGTTCGGTGGCCTGCTGCCGGCAACGGCCTTCGCAATGAGTGCCGCTACCGGCGATATCTACTTCGGCCTCTGGTATCCGATCGTCTTCGCGGCGATCACGCTGGTCATCGGCCTGATCTTCCTGCCGGAAACCAAGGACCGCGATATCCACGCGATGGATTGAGACGAGGGAAGGTTGCAAACGCGAACCCGGCGCTCACAAGGCGCCGGGTTTTTCATTTCTGGGACTCAGAGAAGGCGGCTTAGCCGGGGTGTCGGCCAGCCGCCATCGCGATCGATGGAGAAGACCAAGCCGAAGCGCGCGAAGAGGACGGAAGTGGCAAAGGCAAACCAGGCACCCAGCGCAAGGCCAGCCACAACATCGCTTGGATAATGCACGCCGATGATAATGCGCGTGGCGCCGAGCCAGAGCCCTATACCGATGAAACCAAGACGAAAACGCGGGAAGAGAAGCGCGAGCGCCACGAACAGCGCACCAATGTTGGCCGAATGTCCGGAGGGAAAGCTCTGGTGCAGGAAATCCATGTTGAAGGGCGCGAAGCTGAAAATCCCCTCCTGATCATAGAGCAATGGTCGCGCCCGGCCGATCGCGACCTTCAGGAGGTTGGCGGCGATGCTGGTGAATAGCACGCTCAGAGCGACATAGGCCGTCATCTGCCCAAAATAGACCATGCGAAACCGTCTCCGGACCTTCCAAAGTCGACGACGGACAAGATAGCCCGTGGCGAAGATCGTAGAGAGGCCGGCAAGAATCCAGGCGAGTCTGCCGACATCGGTAACATCGCCGGCAATCGAGATCAGTGGCGGCGCCAGATCCTTAGCTGCCAGGCCGAGCGGGCGATCGAAAACGAAGAAGGCGATGGCAATGGCATTGACTGCCGAAAACGCAAATCCCTTCCAGGCAACCCGCCGATGGATCGTGCGCCGCGCCTCGTAGCGCTTTCGCAGATAACTCCAGAAACTTGGCTTACGATCGACCGTCTCGCTCATTCCACTCCGCTCTTTCCTCAATGCAGAAGGGAGATAGGAGCGGTAACAACTGCCTTCAAGCAAAGGCCTCCCGCATCGATCGATGCGAGAGGCCCAAAGCATGTTTCACGTGAAATATCAGGCAGAAAGCGCCTTGAACTCGGCGAGGATCGCGTCGCCCATCTCCGTGGTTCCAACCTTCGTGCAGCCTTCGGCCATGATGTCGCCGGTGCGAATGCCCTTGTCGAGCACATTGGCGATCGCCTTCTCGAGGTTGTCGGCTTCCTTCACGAGGTTGAAGGAATAGCGCAGGCACATGGCGAACGAAGCGATCATCGCGATCGGATTGGCAATGCCCTTGCCGGCGATGTCAGGAGCCGAACCGTGCACCGGCTCGTAGAGTGCCTTGCGCTTGCCGGTCTTGGCGTCCGGGGCGCCGAGCGAAGCGGACGGCAGCATGCCGAGCGAGCCCGTCAGCATGGCTGCAACGTCGGACAGCATGTCGCCAAACAAGTTGTCGGTGACGATGACGTCGAACTGCTTCGGCGCGCGCACCAGCTGCATGCCACCGGCATCCGCTAGCATGTGCTCGAGCTTGACGTCGGAATACTTGTCCTTGTGCGTCGCGGTGACGACCTGGTTCCACAACACGCCCGACTTCATGACGTTGCGCTTTTCCATCGAGCAGACGCGATTCTGGCGCGTGCGCGCCATTTCGAAGGCCACGGCCGAGATGCGTTCGATTTCGTATGTATCGTAGACCTGCGTGTCGATTGCACGTTTCTGGCCATTGCCGAGATCGGTAATGGTCTTCGGCTCGCCGAAATAGACGCCGCCGGTGAGTTCGCGGATGATCAGGATATCGAGGCCTTCGACCAGCTCCGGCTTCAGTGAGGAAGCGGAAGCGAGCGCCGGGTAGCAGATGGCCGGACGCAGGTTGGCGAAGAGCTCCAGATCCTTGCGCAGGCGCAGCAGGCCGGCTTCGGGGCGCACTTCATAGGGAACGTCATCCCACTTCGGGCCACCGACGGCGCCGAAGAGAACCGCATCAGCGGCAAGCGCCTTCTGCATGTCGGCTTCAGAGATCGCGGCACCATGCGCGTCATAGGCGCTGCCGCCGACCAAGCCTTCGTCGGTGACAAAGCCGGCATTCATCGCCTCGTTCATATAGGCAATGATCTTGCGGACCTCACCCATGGCTTCTGGGCCGATGCCGTCGCCCGGCAGCAGGAAAAGATTGCGCGCTGTCATGAAACCCTCCGCGGAAAAACAAGTTGCGGCTTATTAGACCCGCAAAAACGGCATTTCAAGCGAGTGGAAGGCCGATTCGGTACGGTTGCGGAATTACTGTGAGATCGCTCGTTGACCGGTCAACGCAAGCGGGTCCACAAGGAGAGCATCGCCAAGCTCATCGGATACCGCCATGTCATCTGCACCGCTCCACCTCGACACCCCGCTTTTCCGTACCTCCGCCGATTACAGCGCAAGCAACAAGCCGCTTTGGCTGAAGCTCGACGCACTGCAGCCCTCTGGAAGCTTCAAGCTTCGCGGTGTTGGCAGGCTTTGTCAGCACGAGATCGAGAACGGCGCCCGGGAAATCTTCTGCGCCTCCGGTGGTAATGCCGGGATCGCCGCCGCTTATACGGGACGGGCACTCGGCATTCCGGTGACGATCGTCGTACCGGAGACGACGTCGCTGGAAGTGCGCCAATCGATCGAAGCAACCGGCGCCACTGTTCTGGTGCACGGATCGGTCTTTGATGAAGCCAACGCTTTCGCGATCGAGCAGGCGAAAGCCAGCAAGGCGGCCTATGTGCACCCGTTCGACCATCCGCTTCTGTGGGAAGGGCATGGCACATTGATCGACGAGGTTGTCGCCAAAGGTGCCGACTTCGATTGCGTCATCACGAGCGTCGGCGGCGGCGGTTTGCTTGCGGGCATTGTTGCCGGCCTTCAGCGAAACGGCTTGTCTGATGTGCCCGTCATTACCGTCGAAACCGAAGGGGCCGCGTCCCTCCATGCCAGCCTTGCCGCAGGAAAGCGCATCACCTTGCCTGGTATTACCTCCATCGCCAGCTCGCTCGGCGCGCGCCAGGTGGCGCAGCACGTCTTCGACCTGCCAAAGCACCACCCGATCGAGAGCGTGACGGTTACCGACCCACAGGCAGTCACCGCCTGCCTGAAGTTCGCCGATGCCTATCGTATTCTGGTCGAACCCGCCTGCGGGGCTGCCCTGGCGGTGGCCGACGTGCATCCCGATATCCTCGCCCGCTTCAACAATCCGCTGATCGAAGTCTGCGGCGGCATCGGGGTTTCACTGGAGAAGCTCAAGGTCTGGAAAGAACGGCTGTTGTGAGCCGCCAAAGAAAAAGCCGGGCGAAAACCCGGCTTTGACGAAATGCTGTGTTTTGTCAGACTTACGCAGCCCAAGGACGGGATGCCGCGTTCTTGGCTTCGAAGCTGTCGATCGCCTTGCCCTTCTCGAGCGTCAGGCCGATATCGTCGAGGCCGTTCAGCAGGCAGTGGCGCTTGAACTCATCGAGATCGAACTTGATCGAACCGCCGTCCGGTCCAGTGATTTCGAGGTTTTCCAGGTCGACCGTCAGGATCGCGTTGGAGCCGCGCGAAGCGTCGTCCATCAGCTTGTCGAGGTTTTCCTGGCTGACCTTGATCGGCAGAATGCCGTTCTTGAAACAGTTGTTGTAGAAGATGTCGGCGAAGCTGGTCGAGATGACGCAACGGATACCGAAGTCGAGGAGCGCCCACGGCGCATGCTCGCGCGAGGAGCCGCAACCGAAATTGTCGCCGGCAACGAGGATCTTCGCATTCTGATAGGCCGGCTTGTTCAGCACGAAATCCGGGTTCGGCGAGCCATCTTCATTGTAACGAGCCTCGGCGAAAAGACCCTTGCCAAGACCGGTGCGCTTGATCGTCTTCAGGTAGTCCTTCGGGATGATCATGTCGGTATCGATGTTGACAACCGGCAGAGGGGCTGCGACGCCCGTCAGCTTTACGAATTTGTCCATGGCCTGGCTCCAATATCAGCAGACGTAGTTTTGTTGATCAGCGTTTAGTCCAGATTGCCGCCGAAATGAAGGAAAATTTATATCGTAGGTGCGACTGCGCGCGGATTCGACGCGCAGCCGGCTATGGTCGACATGGGATCAGTTTGCATTCGCTGGCGCATTCATCGCCCAGAGAACCCCGAACGGGTCCCGGAGCTGGCCGTATCGATCACCCCAGAACATCAGCTGAACAGGCATGATCACCTCTGCGCCGGCAGCAACCGCACGATCCCACCAGAAATCGATATCGTCGATAACAAGCTGAAGGGTGAAGCCCTGGTGCTTTTCGAACGGGTGACCATGCTCGGGATAGGCATCGCATAGCATCAACGAGCTTCCGTTGATGTAAAGGTGGACATGCATCGTGCGCCCGTTTTCATCCGGAGGGACAACAAACCCCTCCTCGGCGCCAAACGCACGCCCGTAAAATTCCGCGGCCTTTAACGCACCATCGACCGTGACATACGGCAGCAAGCCATTCTTGACCGGCGGCATCTTCATCGTGCCGGTTCCCGTTGCGGTATCCATACTGTCCTCCATCGTTTGATTGGTTCGGGCAGAAGCCCTGGCCTCTCAAAGACGCGGGAAGATCAGTCGAGCCGACAGCAATGTCGAAATTTTTCTGGAGTCGACGCGAAAGTCACAGGTCGATGATCGTACCGCGCCCGTCGTTCCAGATGCGCATGTTTTCGCCGGAATGTGATTTCGCCTTCGCTGTGGCGCGGACCGGGGCCGGCTTCATCTTCAACGAAAGCGCGCGGCCAACCATGAGTACCGTCAGAATACCGCCGACTGCGAGCGTCACGGAAAAGGTGACGAACGCCAGCGCAACGAAGGCGGTGATGCCTGCGAGCAGGAGGAAGACGGAACGGATGCTTTGCATGAGTTTAGACCTTTCTTCGGAAAGGAATGTGGTCCTTCATTTCTTTCTCTGCAAGGTGAGCATGGCTTTTTGTTGTCTTGCCACCCATCACAAAGCTTGGCACACATTTGTGATGACTCGCAATTCTCCGACTCGCTCCTTGAATCTCCGCCGTTCGGTGCTGAGCGTTCCGGCCATTAATGCACGCGCACTGGAAAAGACCTGTGCGCTCGATTGCGACGCCGTGATCTTCGATCTCGAGGACTCCGTGGCACCGGAGCGAAAGGCGGAAGCCCGCGAAAATCTGAAGGCCTTTTTTTCAGGCGCTCCTCTTCTGAACAAGGAGCGCATCATCCGCATCAATGCGCTTGACTCCATATTCGGCAATGCGGACATGGAACTGGTCCTGGCACTGGAGCCGGATGCCGTGCTCCTGCCGAAAGTGGACGAGCCTCAGGATGTGATGTCCATCAGCGACCGGCTCGCCGATGCCGACGCGCCGGAAAGCCTCCGCATCTGGGCGATGATCGAAACGCCCCGCGGCATTCTGAACGCGGCAGCGATTGCCGAAGCCGGGCGCACACCGGGCTCAAGACTCGATTGTTTCGTCGTCGGCCTCAACGACCTGCGCAAGGAAACAGGCGCCCTGCCGCAACCGGGCCGCACCTATCTCGTGCCCTGGCTGATGCAGGTGGTACTTGCCGTGCGCGCCTATGGCCTCGACGCGATCGACAGCGTCTTCAACGATTTCAAGGATGCCGATGCCTTTGATGCCGAATGCGCACATGCCCGTGCCATGGGCTTCGACGGCAAGATGCTGATCCACCCGGCTCAGATCGAAGCCGCCAATCTGCATTTCGGCCCCGATGAGGCGGCAATTGCCGAGGCGGAGGCGATCATCGCCGCCTTTGCCGATCCTGCCGCCGAGGGCCTGAATGTCATCAATGTCAACGGTCGGATGATCGAGCGGCTGCACCTTGTCCAGGCGGAAAGTCTGGTTCATAAAGCCCGCCTGATTGCAGAACGCCAAACGGCGAAGTGAAAGACGACTTTAGATGAAGCTTTATCGCCTTCTGACCGGCCAGGATGATGCCGCTTTCTGTCACCGCGTGACCGACGCCCTCAACAAGGGCTGGTCGCTGAACGGCTCGCCGTCGCTGACCTTCAACACCCAGACCGGCCAAGTGATGTGCGCTCAGGCGATCGTCAAGGAAGTCGAAGGCAAGGACTACCAACCGGACATGAAGCTGTCCGAACAGTAAGCGAAAGCTTAGCGTTCGCCCGCTTCTTCGGCGCTCGCCTCTATCCGTTCCATGTCGTCGTCGCTGAGACCGAAATGGTGGCCGATCTCATGGATGAGGACGTGAGTGATGATATCGCCCAGCGTCTCGTCGTTCTCTGCCCAGTAATCGAGGATCGGCCGCCGGTAGAGGCGGATACGGTTCGGCAATTCGCCGGTTTCCATCGTGAAACGCTCCGAGATGCCTCGGCCCTCAAAGAGGCCGAGAAGATCGAACGGCGTTTCCAGAGCCATGTCCTCGAACACGTCGTCGTCGGGGAAATCCTCGATCTCGATCGTCAGATTGGTGGTCAGTGAGCGGAACTCTTCCGGCAGGTGGCTATACGCCTCCATTGCCAACGACTCGAAAGTGCTGATCGTCGGCGCGTGGCGATCCCGCCAATCCTCGCTCTGGTCTATGCGGGCCATGAATATTCCTTCCTTTGCGGCCCATATAGAACCTTTGCGTACGATTTTCGAGAGCGGAATCAAAGGCAGGAATAAATTCACATCAAATGGCTGTTGACTCTTCCGTCCACCTCTGGAATCCATAAGAACATAACAGGAACATATGAGACTTGGAGAACGTCATGGCACAGTCGGCCGTGACGCGCGAGCGGCTTTTTGCGCTCCGCGAAACCATTGCAAAGCTTGAAGGAAAGCCCGCGCCGGCCTTGGCTGCCGCGGAAAGCGAAGCCTTGGTCGATAAGGGACTCTCCGCGAAGAACGAGAGCGTCCTGCGTCTTCCGCTTGGAATACCCGCGCTTGACGAGGCGATTGATGGCGGTCTACCGCTCGATGGGGTCACCGAGGTTCGCTCCGATCTTTTGCGCGAAGCCGGTGCCGGCAGCGGCTTTGTGCTGGCACTTGCCGCCATGCTGCAGCGCCAAGTGGAAGAGAGCCCCAGTGCATCGCTGCCGATCCTGTGGATCGCGGACATGGTTTCCACGATGGAAGCAGGCGCCCCTTACGCGGTGGGCCTGCGCGATTTCGGTCTGAAGTCGGACCAGTTCTTCTATGCCAGTCCACGCAAGCTTGAGGACGCTCTGTGGCTTGCCGAGGCCGCAGTCGAAAGCGGCGTCTTTCCTGCGACAATTCTGGAGGTTCGCGGCAATCCGAAGCCCTTCGGCCTGACGGAAAGCCGCCGGTTGAGCTTGCGGGCGAAAGCATCGAAACGCCCGCTTTTGCTGTTGCGGCAGGCTGGAGAGGAAGAGGCCAGCAGCGCTTATTTCCGCTTCCTTGCGGCACCCGCGCCGGCACAGGCGCGCCCCTTGCCGGATGGCACGATGCTGGGCGGTAGCATCGGCAATCCGATTTTTCATCTCACCCTGGAGAAGAGCCGCAACCCGGCTCCCCTCTCCTTTCTACTGGAGTGGAACCCTCATGACCGCCGTTTTTTCGCCGTCTCCCAATCAGTCGACCCTCGCCTTCCAGACGAACGCGCAGCGCATTCTGGCACTCCACTTTCCGCATCTTCCAACCGACCGGATCGCAAGAAAGAAATGGGGGCTCTCCTGGCGTTCGCACGGACGTCCTGAGGCCGCACCAATCGTCTGTTCCAGCCGCCTCAACAATACGATGCGGCTGACAGCGCTGGACGAGGCAGCCGAAACCCTCAATCTCCGAAAGCATATGGGCGTCGCCGAAGCCCGCGCCATCTACCCCACGCTTGATGTGATCGAGGACGACCCAGCCGCCAACCGGCGCTTTCTGGAAGCGATCGCCGACTGGTGCGATCGCTATACCCCGCTTGTCGCTCTCGACGGCGTGGATGGCCTGTTTCTCGACATTACCGGCTGCGCCCATCTGTTCGGCGGTGAGACGTCCCTTCTCAAGGATATTCTCGCAAGGCTCTTCCAGATGGGAATTGACGCCCGTGGCGCCATCTCCTCGTCGCCGGGATTGTCTTGGGCCATCAGCCGTTTCGGCCAAGGCGGCATTATCGAACATGGGGAGGCCGAGCAGGCGCTTGCGCCCTTGCCCGTCGCGGCCCTGCGTCTCGAAGAAGAAACCGTAAGCGCCCTGCATAAGATGGGACTCAAATATGTCGGCGATTTACTGAGTGCGCCACGCGCCCCGCTTGCCCGTCGCTTTGGAGGAGCATTGCTCTTGAGGCTCGATCAGGCGCTTGGAACAGATGAGGAGCCAGTCTCTCCACGCCTTCCGGTCGCGAGCCTCTCGGTCGAACGTCGCCTGATTGAGCCGATCGGAGCCGAAGACGATAT
This sequence comes from Rhizobium sp. R711, assembly GCF_002211365.1. Taxonomy (GTDB): domain Bacteria; phylum Pseudomonadota; class Alphaproteobacteria; order Rhizobiales; family Rhizobiaceae; genus Rhizobium. The sequence continues at coordinate 239,391 of NZ_LOKZ01000012.1, forward strand.
CCTTGCGCTCACCGATCAGATTGCCGTCTCCCTGAAGCCCTCATTGGAAGCGCGTGGCGTCGGCGGCCGCATCTTCGAACTGGTCCTGTTCCGTGTCGATGGCAAGGTGTTCCGGATTTCTGCCGGGACCGCGCAGCCCTTGCGAGAGCCCAAGCGCATCGCCGCTCTCTTTGCCGAACGCCTGCAGGCAATTCACGACGATTTCGATGCCGGTTACGGATTCGAGATCCTTCGTCTCAACGTGCTCCTGCACGAAGATTTCGTGACGTCACAGGGTGATTTCGAACACCGCCAGCAGAAGGATGCGTCGCTTGCTGCCTTCGTGGATCGGGTTTCCGCCCGCCTTGGGGGGGACTGCCTGCAAACCTTCCAATTGCGGGAGAGCCACATACCCGAAAGAGCCGTCATTGCCCTGCCTGCAATCGATCAGCTATCCGCCCAGAAAACCCGGGAAGGACATCCGCCGCCGGCCAGGAACGAGCGACCCATCCGGCTATTGCGGAAACCGGAGCCGATGGACGCCTTTGCCGTCGAAGTCCCCGATGGCGCACCGGCGAGCTTTCATTGGCGGCGAATGCAGCACCGTGTCCTGAAGAGCGAGGGGCCGGAACGGCTGGCAATGGAATGGTGGCTCGATGGATCGGATGCTGAGGATCGAGACTACTTCCGGATCGAAGACGATCAGGGACGCCGCTTCTGGATCTATCGCCATGGCCATTATGAGCGTGACGCAGCACAGAACTGGTACATGCATGGGGTCATCGCCTGATGTCCGCCTTCTTCGAAATCGGCGCGAAGAGCAATTTCTCGTTTCTGGAGGGTGCCTCCAAGCCTGAGGAAATGATCGTCCAGGCTGCCGTTCTGAAGCTTGGAGGACTTGGCATTGCTGACCGTAATTCGGTTGCGGGTGTCGTTCGGGCGCATGCCCAGTCAAAGGCGATCCAAAAGAAGTTCGAACGAATGAGAGCCGGACTTTTGGAGGAGCACGAAAAGAGTGACGTCATTCTCGATCCGATCCGTTTCCAGCCGGGCGCCCGCCTGGTCTTTTCGGATGGAACCCCTGACATCCTTGCCTACCCCCGAAATCGTCAAGGTTGGGCGTATCTTTGCCGGTTGCTGAGCGCCGGAAACCTGAGAGCCGAGAAGGGAAAATGCATTCTGTCGGAAGCGGATCTAATGGAATGGGGCGACGACATGATGCTTGCGATCATTCCGCACCCTTCCATTGCTGATGATAACAATCACGCCGCGTTCGAAACCTGTCTGGAGCGTTTCAGAAAGCGCTTCCAGAAAAACATCCACATGGCGCTCGCTCCCGCCTATGACGGCCGCGATAAGCGCATGTTTGCAACCGTCTCCATGCTGGCTGACCGCAGCCGTATCCGGCTGATCGCCACCAACCAGCCGCTCTATCACGATACGACCCGCCGCCCTCTCGCCGATATCGTGACATCTATCAGGGAGCATGTTCCCGTTCCCGAGGCTGGCTTTCTCCTGGCTCCGAATGCCGAACGCTATCTCAAGAGTGGCAGCGAAATTCTGCGACTTTTCAGAGACTATCCGCACGCCGTAACAAACACAGGCAAGTTCTTTGGAAGCCTTTCCTTTTCACTCGACGAACTGGAGCACAACTACCCCCCCGAGAATGACGAGGGGGAAACGCCATATGAAACACTGGAACGTCTTACCAGATCAGGTGCCGCAAAGCGCTTCCCCGACGGCGTGCCTGAGAAAGTTCGGAAGAACATTGAGTACGAGTTGAGCCTTGTTCGCCAGAAGCAATATGAACCGTACTTCCTGACGGTCCACAGGATCATCCAGCATGCCCGGCACGAGAAGAAAATCCTCTGCCAGGGTCGCGGCTCTGCGGCAAACTCGGTCATTTGCTATTGCCTCGAGATAACCGAGGTCAATCCGGAGAAGAGCACCCTGCTCTTCGACCGCTTCCTCTCGATGGACCGTGACGAGCCGCCGGATATCGATGTCGATTTCGAACACGAGAGGCGCGAGGAGGTCATCCAGCATATCTACGAAAAATACGGCAAGGAACATGCCGGCTTGACGGCAGGGGTAACGACCTACCGCACCAGGTCCGCCGGGCGCGAAGTCTCGAAGGCCTTCGGTCTTTCCGAGGACGTCCAATCTGCGATCGGCAGCCTGGTCTGGGGCTGGTCGGACGAAAAGCTGTCCGAGCGTGAAGCGAGGGCCGCCGGGCTCGAAACTTCCGATCCCATGACCAGGAACGTGCTGAAATATGCATCCGAGCTTCTCGGTTTTCCCCGGCACCTCACCCAGCATGTCGGCGGCTTCGTCATCACCAGGGACAGGCTGGATGAAGTCGTTCCGATCATGAAGACGGCAATGCCCGGGCGCTACATGGTCGAGTGGGACAAGGATGACCTCGACAATCTGAAGATCCTCAAGGTCGACATCCTGGCGCTCGGAATGCTGACCGCATTGAGGCGGGCATTCGATCTGCTTCTCCTGCACTACGACGTCAAGAAGACGCTCGCCGATCTTGGCAACGCCACGCATGAAGACGAGGAACCGGTCTATGCGATGATGTGCCGGGCCGACACGCTTGGCGTCTTCCAGATCGAGAGCCGGGCGCAGATGAGCATGCTACCGCGTCTGAAGCCGAAGGCGTTCTATGACCTTGTCATCGAGGTTGCCATCGTCAGGCCCGGCCCCATTCAGGGTGACATGGTCCACCCATACCTGAAACGTAGGGAGGAAAAAGCACGTGGCATCCCGACGACATACCCGAGCCCTGAGCTTAAAGAGGTCCTCAAACGAACGCTCGGCGTGCCGCTGTTTCAGGAACAGGCCATGCAGATCGCAATCACAGCCGCGGGTTTTAAGCCGGCTGAAGCGGATCAGCTTAGACGCGCCATGGCGACCTTCAAACGAACAGGCACCATCGGCAATTTCGAAACGCGGTTCATCGAAGGCATGGTCGCGAAGAACTACCCCCGCGATTTTGCCCAGCAATGCTTCAACCAGATCAAAGGTTTTGGCGAATACGGCTTCCCGGAAAGCCACGCCGCCTCTTTCGCCTTGCTCGTCTACGCCTCCTCCTGGGTAAAGGCTTACTATCCCGACGTTTTCTGTGCTGCGATGCTGAATTCGCAGCCAATGGGCTTCTATGCCCCCGCGCAGCTTGTCAGGGATGCCCGGGAGCATGGTGTTGAGATCAGGCCCGTCGACATCAATGAATCGAACTGGGACTGCTTGCTTGAGGAGGCCGAATTCAACAAGCGCGCAGTCGATTTCCGGCATGCCAGCATGCGGGATATCATCAAGACAAAGCGAGCCGTTCGGCTTGGCTTCAGGCAGATAAAGGGCCTTTCGGAAACAAGCATGGAGCAGCTCGTTGCCAATAGAGGCAAGGGCTATTCTTCCATCCGCGATCTCTGGCTGCGTTCAGGCCTGCAGAAAGCGGATATAGAACGGCTCGCTGATGCGGATGCTTTTCATTCCATAAAACTGTCGCGACGGGATGCGCTCTGGGCTGTGCGGGCGCTTGATGCGAAGAGCGCTGCGGAAAAGCTACCTCTGTTCGACCAGGTGAGCCACATCGACCTGCAGGTCGAGCCTGAGACACGGTTACCGGAAATGTTGGCTGGTGAACAAGTCGTTGAGGATTACCGCTACCTTTCGCTCTCCTTGAAGGGCCATCCGGTTTCATTCCTGCGCAAAGAATTCCACAAGGCAGGAGTCGTTCGGAATGTCGATCTTCTCACCGTCCCGAACGGCAGAAGGGTGACGATTGCCGGCCTGGTTTTGGTGCGTCAGCGCCCCGGCTCGGCCAAGGGCGTCATCTTCATGACATTGGAAGACGAGACGGGTGTTGCCAATGCCATTGTCTGGAAGAAGGTATTCGAGAAGTACCGCCCGATCGTCATGGGAGCACGGCTCGTGAAGATATATGGCAAGCTTCAAAGCCAGAGCGGCGTGATCCACACAGTCGTCGATCATATCGAGGATATGACGCCCGCACTTGGCATCCTGCAGAAGGAAGCCCGTCGTTTCGGCGTTAGTGATCGTTCGGATGAAGCGCTCAATCCAACGATGGATCCGCGCCAAGGGAAACTCGCAAATTCACTTGAGAAGGCAGTCATGGAGAAAAGGCTGATTTCAAGCAGCCATGTCGGAGCGATAGAAACAACTCAAGTCATGCCGAAAGGTCGTAATTTTCATTGAGGAGAGATCATCAGGTCGTGACCTGCTGGATCGCAGCACCCACGAAGAGCCTCTTACGTTTCAACATGCAATGAATGGCCTCGTCCATCACTCGATTTTTCTTGACACTCGCCGTCTCCTTTTGCAGAAAAGACGATAGTGAATGTCATGTTTGGAATGACGCCGTGCTTGTCTGCAGCTGCAATTACATAACTGATCATGAAATCCGGGAAGTTATCACCGAGCTTCTCGAGCAAGATTGTTGGCAGCTGATCGTGCCTGCAAAGGTATACCACGCCATGGGAAAGCGCGGCCGCTGCTGTGGCTGCTTCCCAAACGTGGTCGATATTATCATCCAGACGACCGAGGAATATCACGCCCGTCACCACTCGACGGAAGCCGAAATATTTGATTTCATGTCCCGCCTGAGAAAATTCCATGAAGAAAACAGGAGAGCGGACATTGAAAGGCGACAAAAAAGTCATCGAGCGGCTTAACGAGGCCCTCTTTCTCGAGCTCGGCGCCGTAAACCAATACTGGGTCCATTACCGACTTCTTGAAGACTGGGGCTATACCAAGCTCGCCAAGAAGGAACGGGCAGAATCCATTGAGGAAATGCATCACGCCGACCGCTTGGTCGCACGCATCATCTTCCTCGAAGGTCACCCCAACCTCCAGACCCTTGCTCCGCTTCGCATCGGCCAGAACGTCAAGGAAGTTCTGGAAGCCGATCTTGCCGGCGAATACGATGCGCGCACCGCTTACAAGAAGTCACGCGACATCTGTCACGAGGCCGGCGACTATGTCTCGATGAAGCTTTTTGAGGAACTCCTGGCGGACGAGGAGGGCCACATCGACTTCCTCGAAACGCAGCTGGAGCTGCTCGGCAAGATCGGCGAATCGAAGTACGGCCAGCTCAACGCCGACTCCGCCAACGAGGCCGAGTAATGATTGTCATGATCGGCAGCCCTAAAGCCGCCGGTCATTTACCCTGCGGCACTCAGGCCAACCAGATGCCTGAACTCGTCGACCACCTGCTCATAGACGGCCCGCTTGAAGGGCACGATGAGACCGGGCAGGCTTTCCATCGGCTTCCAATCCCAGGCATCGAACTCAGGCGCATGGCCACCGGGCGGCGGATTGATCGCGACCTCGCTCTCGTCACCATCGAAACGGAACGCAAACCAGCGCTGCGTCTGGCCGCGGAACCTGCCCTTCAATCCGATGCCGATCAGCTGGGGCGGTAAATCATAGTTGATCCAATTATGCGCCTCGGCCAGCAGCGTCACGGTGCGAATGCCTGTCTCCTCGTAAAGCTCGCGGTAGGCCGCCTCAAGAGGATCCTCGCCCTTGTCGATGCCGCCCTGCGGCATCTGCCAAAGCTGCGGCGATCCGTCATACTCGGAATTTTCTTCAGGAATCCGTCGCCCTGCCCATACAAGGCCCTGGCGGTTGAGAATCATGACACCGACGCAGGGGCGATACGGCAGGTCTTCGGCTTTGACGATCGGCTTGCTCATAGGCTCTCTCTGTTCAAGGTCTTTTCGGATCATTGGTCAGCGCTGCTACACCGACAATCTCAATGCCTCGCATTGCCGCTTCCTGCGTCCATTGCGCGATGGCGTCAATGCTCTCATCGAAGGCGGCAGCGACGCCGATCGCCTGGCCGTTACGCTTCGCGACGCGTTCCAGTTCGTCCAGTTTCTGGATGATGGCGTTCACATCAAGCTGCTTGTCCAACTGCACATCTGCGAGGGCGTAGGGCGCCTCTGTTCCCTTTGCGATCGCGGCGGTCTTGGATTGGGCCGACGTTCCGTCATCAAGGAACAGCAGCCCGCGTTTTCCGATATCCCGCATGACCGGCTCCATAGCGTTGGGGTCGGAAAGGAAGCGCCCACCCTGATAGTTCATGATGCCGGTATAATTCGTGATCTCGCCCATCGCCCTGTGCAGGTTTTCGATATTCTTCGCAACCGACGTTGACGTAAGCAGCGTGTCCGGGGCGGGATCATTTGCCGGGTAATCAAAAGGCTCGAACGGAACCTGCAGCAGGATTTCGTGGCCGCCACGGCGCGCTTCCTGCATCCAGCGCTGCAAGCTGTTGCCGCTGGCGGCAAAGGCGAAGGTGACTTCCTCCGGCAACTGCTGGATGGCCCGTTGTGTGCCCGTCTGGCTAAGCCCGAGCCCGCTGACGACGATCGCGATACGAGTCCCGTGAGCGCCGGACCATGGTCGCGCATACTGGTCCATCGGGCGACGTCCGTCCGGCCCGACGATCGGTAGCCGTCCCAACGGCGTGTCTTCCAGAAGCGCGTCGTTCGGTAGCGCCGCCATCCGTGGATCCTGCCCGACCTGCGAGGCATCGACCAACACCGGTCCATTTCCGTCGCGTTGTCTGGGGGAGTATTTCGTGACGACAGATCCGTCGCCGGTAACCATCCGCTCCACATTTGCGCCCGATCTCGGATCGGATGGCACCATGCCATTGGGAGCGGCAGCCGATGAAGTCTGCGACGGCGCCTGATTTTGGACGGTGTCGGAAGGTGGCACAGCCGTCTGGTCCTGCGCCAGCGGCTTCTCTCGCTTCAATCCGTCGCCGCGAAACGCCGTATAGAGCGACGTCGCCCCGATCAGCACGAGGCAGATCCCGGCGACAACACGCCCGGTGCGCAAAATACCCGGCCGTTGCCGCTTGGCCTTGCGGCTCTGTCCGAGGGGGGCGTGCAGATCGGTATTCAAACTTCTTTTCCGCTTCACAATCAGGACAGCAAAAAGGCGTCAGGCCGGACATACCATCCGGCCTGACGCCTCAAATTGCAATTACTTGGCGCTGACGGCCTTGTCCGGATTGGGCGGGAAGGCCGGATCGGTCTTCTTGCCGCGAAGCAGGTCAAGCGCGTAGTTGAGCTGGACGTCGTCCTTGGGATCCGGCGGAACATAGGCAACCGAACCGGAGCCTTCGTCTGTCTCGCTCTGGCCCTTGATGTGCCCGCGCAGGCTCGACTCGCCTTCCGTGGTCATCTTCCCCTTCAGGTCATCGGGAAGCGGCTCATCGACCTTGATGTCAGGCGTGATGCCCGTGCCCTGGATGGAGCGGCCAGACGGCGTGTAGTAGAGCGCTGTCGTCAGTCGCAACGCGCCGTTTTCGCCGAGCGGTATGATCGTCTGGACCGAGCCCTTGCCGAACGAACGCGTGCCGAGAACAGTTGCACGACGCAGATCCTGCAGCGCGCCAGCAACGATCTCCGAGGCCGATGCCGAACCGCCGTTGATCAACACGATCACCGGCTTGCCATCCGTCAGATCACCCGGACCAGCATTGAAGCGGCGGGTCTCGTCCGGATTACGACCGCGGGTGGATACCACTTCGCCACGCTGCAGCAGCGCGTCGGAAACCTGGATTGCCTGATCGAGCAGACCGCCCGGGTTCAGACGAAGATCGAGGACGTAGCCCTTCAGCTTGTCAGCCGGGACCGTCTTCTTGATCTTCTCGATCGCCTTCTCGAGATCAGGGTAAGTCTTCTCGGTAAAGGAGATGACGCGCAGATAGCCGACATCATCCTCGACGCGCGACTTCACGGCCTGAACCGCGACGACGTCGCGGACGATTGTCAGCTCGATCGGCTTGTCGGCACCCTTGCGGATCAGCGTCAGCTTGATCGGTGTGTTGACCGGACCACGCATCTTTTCGACCGCGTCTTCCAGCTTCAGGCCGCGAACCGATTGACCATCGATCTCGGAGATATAGTCACCAGCAAGAACGCCGGCCTTGGCTGCAGGCGTATCATCGATCGGCGTAATGACCTTGACGAGCTCGTCTTCCATGGTGACCTCGATACCGAGGCCGCCGAATTCGCCCTTCGTCTGGGTCTGCATGTCAGCTGCATCCTTGGCATTCATATAGCTCGAATGCGGATCCAGCGAAGAAAGCATGCCATTGATGGCGTTTTCGATGAGTTTGTCTTCGGCCGGCGGCGTCACATACTGTGCGCGCACACGCTCAAAAACGTCACCAAAAACGGAAAGCTCCTTGTAAGTGGAGGCTCCGGCTGCTTCTGCAGGCACGCCCGCCGAATAGATGACGCTCATCGCGGTCGCACCCATCAATGCGCCGACCAGAACAAAAGAAGCCCTACGAATCATTGCGTGCCTTTCCAGTGTCTTTAGCGGTCCACCATGGTCGGGAATCGACCGGTTTTCCATCTTTTCGAAATTCAATGTAAAGCGTTGGACGGTTGGTTTCCAGCGCCAATGCAGTCGCGCTCGCTACTCTTTTTGCACCCATGGCGGCAAGCGGCTCGCCGGCGAAAACGAACTTGCCCTGACGCGTGCTGATCGTCTCCATTCCAGAAAGGACAAGGTGGTAGCCGTCGCCTGCGTCGAGGATGATCATCTGGCCGTAGCTGCGGAATGCACCTGCATAGACGACAAGGCCGTCAGCGGGAGCGGTAACCACCGTTTCCGGATTGGTGGCAAGCGTCATTCCCATCGCCTCATGGCCGGTTCCGTCGGCATCGCCGAACTGGCGCAGCACATCGCCTGCCACAGGCAATTCCAGCTTCGCCTTCAAGTCTCCGAAGGGATATGCGGGCGCAATGCGGTTTTTATCAGGCACACCGCTTTCCGCGAGCGCCTTGGCGTGGGCGCGCTGCTCGTCGGTGAGAAGCTTGCGGTTCTCCTCGGCCTGGCGGGCTGCAGCGGCGGCGTCGCGAACCGATGCGATCTCGGTTTCCATCGATGCGACCAGCCCCTCCAGGCTTGTCGCCTTGCTGGCAAGATCTTCCGAGCGCTTCTTTTGTGCATCCAGTTCCGCGGCGCTGCTGCGGCTCAGCTTCTCGTTCTCGGCGAGAAGCAAATCCATCCGTCGCTCTTCCTCGATACTGTTCGTCATCGTTGCGGTGAAGGCTGATTTCTCCGCAGCACTGGCTGCCTGCAACGAAGACAGGTTGGCAAGATCGGCGGCTAGCTTGTCGGTCTCCTTTCGGATACCGGGAACCACTGCGCCAAGCAGGATTGCGCTTCGGACCGAAGCGAGCGCATCGTCGGGTGTCACGAGGAGGGCCGGCGGCGGATTGCGGCCCATGCGCTGCAGGGCACCCAGCACCTCGGCCAGCAAGCCGCGCCGTTCATGCAGCGACCGGCGAACCGCGTCTTCCTTGACGCCGAGATCGGCGAGCTTCTTCTCGCTTTCCAGGATTTGTTTCTCAAGCGCCTTGCGCCGCGTCGCTGAATCGATCAGCGCCTGACGAACACTGCTGCTGTTCTTGTCCAGATCCGCAATGCTCTTCTGAAGCTCGGCAACCTTATCCGATGAAAGGTCGATCGTTTTAGACAAGGCTTCGAGTTCAGCCCGCGTCTCGTCCCGCTTCCTTGCCAGATCAGCTGCCGGATCGGGCCGCTCCTCAGCGGCCGTACCAGTTGTGGCGGCAGGTGTTTCGGCCGGCGGCATCTGCGCAGCTTCCGGCGCATCCTGGGCGACGGCGCGGTTCTCAACTGCTGCCACAGACACACCCAAGCCTACGGCCAGGGCCGTCAGAATGATGTATTTTGGCTTGAACGCACGTGGCGGCATACGAACCTTGAAATCCTTTCAAATCGCGCGGAGATTAGGCTGATTTGGCGTTCTTTGCCAGATCGATTGAGGGTTAGCGCACGTCGCAACAGACACGCCTGCGTGAGCAGCAAAGCCCATCATACGCGATGATAGGGATGGCCGGAAAGGATCGTCACGGCTCGATAAAGCTGTTCGGCGATCAGCGTACGAACCAACTGATGCGGCCAAGTCATCTTGCCGAGACAAAGGGTTGCATCGGCAAGGTTGTACAAAGACGGATCGAGACCGTCGGCGCCGCCGATGGCAATCATCAGGTCGCGCTTGCCCTGGTCGCGATAGTTTCCGAGGAGACTGGCAAACCCTTCGCTGTCCAGCGCCTTGCCTCGCTCGTCCAACAAAATGAGAACACTCCCGTCCGCCAGCGACTTCTGCAGCATCGCCGCTTCGTCACGCTTGCGGGTATCGGCGTTCGACGCACGACTTTCGGCAACTTCGGCCACGCGGGAGAATTCGAGGCCGACCGCCGGGCCGGCCTTGGCAAAACGATCGAAATAGCGGGCCGCAAGGTCCTTCTCGGGGCCGGACTTCAGCCGCCCCACTGCAAAAAGACCAACACGCATCATCCGCTCCCTGCAGTTCGGCATAGGGCGGCACACACCTACCGCCGGCCGGATTCGTCCGGCCAATAAAATGCCGTCTATCAGGCGGCGGACCTAGCGTCCAGCAGCCTGTTAGTGCACCGTTTCTTCGTCCATATCGGGCGCGGCCCACATCTTTTCGATGTTGTAGAACTCGCGTATTTCAGGACGGAAGACATGGACGATGACATCGCCGGTGTCGATCAGGATCCAATCACCGCCTTCCTGACCTTCGACACGGGCGCTTCCAAGCCCTTCGTCTTTGAGATCAGTCAGCAGGTGGTCGGAGATCGCCATGACATGCCTGTTCGAGCGCCCGGAGACGACGACCATGAAGTCTCCCAGTGCCGATTTTCCAGCAATGTCGATGGTAACGATATCTTCAGCCTTAGAGTCCTCAAGGCTTGTGAGGACGGCGTGCAGGGCGCGGGCGGCAGCATCGGCGCCACGTTCCGGGCTCTTCGGGACAACGGCAAGCGTTTTTCCCTTGGCGTGTACTGTTGTCAGTGCTTTCCCTTTCTCGGAATGACAAAACATGCACATCACTGATTTGGTGACCAAATCATAATTAAGATAGGCACCAAACCATTAACGTTTCAAGACGTGTGCAATCACAAAGCGTGAATGTCCGTCTTGATCACAAACCATTGTTGAATGGAGGACTGCGCATGCGGCCTGCTGTGTACAGTCCTTATCACCACACGTAAAGTAAGTTCCGTTCCGACCGCAAAGATCCGTCCGATGAAAAACCCCGCAGAAGACACGCTCATTCCTGTACTCCGCATCAGCTTTCCTCACGAGGACCGGCTCGGCCGCGGCAAGATGGAACTGCTCGAACACATCAGAGAAACCGGATCGATTTCCGCCGCAGGCAGGGCGATGGACATGTCCTATCGTCGCGCCTGGTTACTTGTCAGCGACTTGAATCGGATGTTCCGGGATCCGGTGGTCGAGTCTCAGCGCGGTGGCCAGAAGGGCGGGGGCGCAGCGCTGACACCGTTCGGTGATGAACTCCTTGCCCGCTTTCGAAAGATGGAGCGGATGGTGAAGTTCACCCTTGCGGAGGATCTGGCCTGGCTCGAGGCCAACCGGTCGCCCCAAACCGGTCGTTGATCACTGTTCCAGCGCGACGGTCTTTATGACGGCAAAAACGGGGGCTCCGATGCACACACCTAGCCGCTCCGCCGAAAAACTCGTGATCCGCGAGAGAATTATATCCCCACCGCAATCGACGAGCACATCGATCGTGGCGTCATCGGCCTGCGTCATGTCCTGAACAGTGCCTTCAAGCACGTTCAGCGCGCTCAACGCCTCGGGCCTTCTCATTGCGAGCATCACATCGCGAGAGGGGATCCGGACCCGAACTGCCTTCCCAGGCGTCAGCGCCGCGCCCGGGACATGAAGCTGCGTTGATTTCAGTGTAATCGTGGCAATGCGATGCTGCGCATCGACGCTTTCGACCTTTCCCTCAAGGAGCGCACCCGCATCACGCCGCTCGAACGAGGCAGGCGGATGGTTCAACACATCCACGGCTGGGCCGACCGCCTCCACCGCGCCATCCCGCATGACCACGACCTGATTGGCGAGGCGCGCCACTTCGGCGATCGAGTGGCTGACATAGACGATCGGAATATCCATCTCGTCGCGCAAGCACTCGAGGTAGGGCATGACTTCTGCTTTTCGCGCATCATCCAATGCCGCTAAGGGTTCGTCCATCAGCAAGAGGCGGGGAGTCGAGAGTAGGGCCCGGCCGATTGCTACGCGTTGCTTCTCGCCACCGGAGAGTTTTTCCGGCCTGCGCTCGAGCAGGCTTTCGATACCGAGCAGCGCGACAATTCGATCCAGGCTCTCCGCCGGACCGACGACTTTGCCAAACCACCGACCGTATGACAGGTTGTGACGGACACTGAGGTGCGGAAACAATCGCGCCTCCTGAAACACATAGCCGAATCTTCGGCGGTGCTTGGGGACAAAGATCCGCCTGTCGGTATCCGTCATGACATCGCCATCCAGGATCACTTGCCCGTTGTCGGGCCTCGCTAGCCCAGCGATGATACGAATGATCGATGTCTTGCCGGAGCCCGAACGACCGAAAAGGGCAGTGATCCCCCGCTCAGAGGTGAAGCTGGCATCGAGGGAAAAGGTGCCAAGCTGCTGCTTTGCTTTCACGACGAGTGTCATTCCGGATCAATCCTCCTGCCGGCGATGCGCGAGAGGAATTCCGAGGCAAGCAAAGCGACCATCGAAATGGCGACAGCGACGAGCGTCAGCCGCAGGGCACCGGCATCACCGCCCGGGACCTGCGTGAAGGAGTAGATCGCCGAAGAAATGGTCTGTGTTTCCCCGGGGATGTTGGAGACGAACGTGATGGTTGCCCCGAACTCCCCCATCGCCTTGGCGAAGGAAAGGATCATTCCGGCGATGATCCCGGGCAGCGTCAGCGGCAACGTGATCGTCATGAAAACCCAGAGTGGGGCGGCTCCCAGCGTGCCAGCTGCCTCCTCCAGTTTTCGATCGACCGCTTCGATCGAGAGCCGGATGCTACGCACCATCAAGGGGAAGGCCATGACGGCACAGGCAAGCGCAGCACCTGTCCAGCGAAAAGAAAAGACGACGCCGAAATGCTGGTCGAGAAAACTGCCGATCGGTCCGCGACGTCCAAAGAGGATCAGCAAGATGAAACCGGTGACGACAGGAGGAAGGATCAACGGCAAGTGAACGACCACATTCAGGATCGACCTACCCCAAAACCGTCCGCGCGCCAGCAACAGGGCTACTCCGATGCCGAATGGCAAACTCGCCAGCATCGCGACCACTGACACGCGCAGGCTGAGCAAGATCGCCGTCCATTCATCGTTGCTCAGGCCGAGTGCATCCAAGCCATCTCTCCAAAATATAAGGCCCGTCCGAGCGGGCCTTCTCACGCTATGTCTTCATGCGAAAAATCGCAATCATTTCAAGATGGTGAAGCCCTTCTCAGTAAAGAAATGAGCGGCTTTTTCCGACTTCAGGAAGTTGAGGTAGGCCGCAGCATCCGGATTCTTGCTCTCTGAGAGAATGGCGATCGGATAAATGATCGGCGGATGCGAATCGGCCGGGAAAGTGCCGACAACGGCAACGCCCGCGTCCGCGGAGGCATCGGTCTGATAGACGATGCCATAGGGAGCCTCACCGCGCGATACCAACGCGAGCGCGGCACGAACGCTTTCAGCGCCGGCGACCTTGGCTTCAACCGAGGGCCACACGCCAAGCGCTTCAAGCGCAGCCTTGCCGTACTTGCCGGCCGGAACCGACTTCACCTCACCCATGGCAAGCTTGCCGTCTCCGAGCAACGCGGCAAGATCGAAGCCCTTCAATATCTCGACCGGTTTGGCGTGATCCTTGGCTGCGACAAGCACGATCTTGTTACCCAGCAGATTGGACCGGCTGTCGGACTTGATCAGATTCTTTTTCGCAAGGTAGTCCATCCAGTCCAGGTCGGCGGAGATGAAGATGTCCGCAGGTGCGCCGCCTTCGATCTGCTTAGCAAGTGCAGAGCTCGCAGCGTACGAAGCAACAGCCTCCTTACCGCCCTCTTTCGCCCAAGCGGCATTCGCCGCGTCGAGAGCATTCTTCAGGCTGGCGGCTGCGAAAACAGTAACCTTCTCCGCAGCCGCGGCAGGTGTCGCGGCAACACCCAGAAAGGCGGCCGAAATGGCGGCGGCAGTGAATTTGATCCATTGGCGGCGACTTTGCATTGATATCTCCCCGAGTTCGAAATATTCGTAGAGATATAACGTCGCCAGTGCCTTGGCTAGCGCTATATTTTCCCAAGCATAACCCTTCGAGTCGCCCATCAATCTCAGACTTCACGCATTCGTGAATCGCATATCTAAGCACCATCGACTCACAAAATCGCAGAAATGGCCCTATGATTTTAGGGTAAGATTCTCCAAAGGTTTGAAATTTCTGCAAAAGTAGCCAAAGATTGCGAAATAATTAGGCAAGAACGGAGAGGTCTCGGCCCGGAGCCATGCTTGTGTCGCATTGCTGCAATGCAATGAACCCGGTTCAAAAATCCGGCGTATATGATACAACACACTCATCGAACGGCGATCTCCTCCTCCCAAAGCCGTTGGATATGGATCGGCAACACTCCTCCTCCCAGTTGTCGATCAAGTTTATAAAGCCCGACGGATCTCCTCCCCCGTCGGGCTTTTCATTTGTCAAACCCCGGAAAAATCGAATTATCTGATGGCACCGTTCGTGGCGCGAATGGCGGTCGAGCTGTGGCCGGAGCGCGGACCGTGTATAAAGGTCCAGGCTGGCGCCCGGCGCTTCCAGAGCGCGCGGGAATCGTCCTCGTCAACGCGGGCGAAATCAAACGTCCTCGCCATCTTCGATGAAAGGAACGACAAAGTGGAACCGGGGCGGTCAATCACCGCAATCGGGAATGTGTTGACGATGTCCTGCCAGCGTTGCCACTGATGTAAAGTCTTCAAGCTGTCCGCCCCCATGATCCAGATAAAATGGACATGTGGATTGCGCGCCTTCACACGAGCCAGCGTGTTTGCCGTGAAGCTTGTCGCGAAATCGCGCTCGAATGCTGTGATCTTGATCGAGGGATGGCGAGCAAGCCGCTCGCTCAGCGCTATGCGTTCGGAAAGCGGCAACAGATGGCGTCGATCCTTGAGCGGATTGCCCGGCGTGACAATCCACCACAACTGATCGAGGCCGAGCCGCTTGATCGCGATTTCGGCCACTAGCGCGTGTCCGTCATGCGGCGGATTAAAGGAGCCGCCGAAAAGACCGACGACCATGCCGCGCTCCGTATGCGGCATGCGAAGATAACGTCGACCGACTTCGTCGTTGATCACGTCAGGGCCGGGTCTGTCCGGTGCCGTGCACCCGATACTTGAATGATGTCAACTGCTCGACGCCGACGGGGCCGCGGGCGTGCATCTTGCCGGTCGCGATGCCGATCTCGGCCCCCATTCCGAACTCGCCGCCATCAGCAAACTGGGTCGATGCGTTGTGCAACAGGATCGCGGAATCGACCTCGGTGAAGAACCGCTCCACTACATCAGGATCGTCGGCAATCACTGCCTCGGTGTGGTTGGAGGAATAAGTCTGGATATGCTGGATCGCCCCGGAAATGCCGTCGACAACGCCAACCGAAACGATCGCATCCAGATATTCCGTCGACCAATCCTCCTCGGTGGCCGCCTTCGCGCCAGGCATTGCCTGAACAACCTCAGCCGAACCGCGAATCTCGCAACCGGCTCCTGCTAGGGCCTCCAGCAGCGGGCGAAGATGGGTCTTGGCAACAGCCCGGTCTACGAGAATCGTTTCCACCGCACCGCAGATACCGGTGCGCCGCATCTTGGCGTTGACGACGATCTCCTTGGCCATGCCGAGATCGGCTGACGCGTCCACATAGATATGGCAAAGTCCTTCAAGGTGCGCGAAAACGGGTACCCTCGCCTCGTTCTGAACTCGTGCAACAAGACTTTTGCCGCCACGCGGAACGATAACGTCGATCGTACCATCCAATCCGCGCAACATAGCGCCAACAGCAGCGCGATCGGTCACCGGCACGAGCTGAATTGCATGCTCCGGAAGTCCGGCAGCCTTCAGGCCCTGCACAAGGCAGGCATGGATTGCCTGCGATGAACGCCGGGAATCCGAACCGCACCGCAAAATGACCGCATTGCCGGCTTTCAAGCAGAGCGCACCGGCATCTGCCGTGACGTTCGGACGGCTCTCGAAGATCACGCCGATCACGCCGAGCGGCGTGCGGACGCGCTCGATCTTCAGGCCATTCGGCCGTTCCCACGCCGCGATTACCTCGCCGACCGGGTCCCTCAGAGCAGCAATTGCGCGGATGCCATCAGCCATCTCGGCGATGCGCTTGTCGGTCAGTGTCAGACGATCGACGAAGGACGCGAGCATCTCCGTGCCGGCAACATCCTTCAGATCCTTGGCATTTTCGGAGAGGATATGATCCTTGTTGGCGAGGATCGCATCGGCCATAGCATTCAATGCCCTGTTCTTAGCTTCGGTGGACGCGAAGCCCAACGGTCGCGCCGCAGCCTTGGCCTTGCGGCCGATGTCATTCATCAGCGCGTCAATGTCAGGGCTCTGCGCAACAGTATCAAGCATAGCTTGTGTCCTTCTTCTGCCTTTCCGATTTCGAACCGATCTGCGACGTCATCACCATGTCGTCGCGATGGATCATTGCCGCGCGTCCCGCGTAACCGAGGATTGCCTCGATCTCGGTCGATTTGCGACCAGTAATCTGCCGGGCCTCTTCGGCATCATAGCCAGCAAGCCCGCGCGCGATTTCGCGGCCCTGAGGGCCCACAATCGCCACCGTATCGCCACGGCTGAAAAGCCCGATAACCTTGCGAACACCGGCTGGCAGCAGGCTCTTGCCGGCGCCGAGCGCAGCAGCAGCGCCCTCATCGACGTGAAGTTCGCCTGCCGGCTGCAACTGTCCGGCAATCCAAGTCTTTCGTGCCGTAACGGGCGTCCTTGAAGGGGCGAACCATGAGGACCGTGCCCCATTCTCGATTGCCGAGAGCGGGCTGCCTGCCTTGCCGGAGGCAATGATCATTGCGCAGCCGGCCGTCGTCGCAATCTTGCCGGCATCGATCTTGGTGCGCATGCCGCCACGCGACAGCTCGGACGCGGCACCGCCAGCCATGGCTTCAATTTCAGGCGTGATCTCAGCAATCGTGGCCAGAAACTCCGCCTGCGGATCGAGGTGCGGCGGCGCCGTATAGAGGCCATCAATGTCCGACAGCAGAATCAGCAGATCGGCGCCGGCCATCGTCGCGACACGCGCAGCCAGGCGATCATTGTCGCCATAGCGGATTTCGCTGGTAGCAACAGTGTCGTTCTCGTTGATGATCGGCACGGCACCGATCTTCAAAAGTTGGTTGATGGTGGCGCGCGCGTTCAGATAGCGGCGACGCTCTTCGGTGTCGCCGAGCGTCAGCAGAATCTGGCCCGCGACGATCTCGTCGCGCGACAAGCTTTCTGACCAGGCGCGCGCCAAGGCGATCTGGCCGACGGCCGCCGACGCCTGGCTTTCCTCCAGCTTCAGCGCGCCAGAAGGCAGGTCGAGGACCGAACGACCAAGTGCGATGGCACCCGAGGAAACGACGAGGACGTCAACGCCCTTGGCTTTCAGCGCCGCAATATCGCGGCACATTGCATCCAGCCATGCCTTTTTCAGACCCGTCTTGCGATCGACAAGGAGAGCCGAGCCAATCTTGATAACGACGCGGCGATAACGCCCAAGCGACTTACGCGTCGTCATTGGCCTCGCCTTCATCTTCCGACACCATGTCGCGGTGACGAAGTTTTGGTGCCTTGGCGAGCTTTTCCGCCGCGCCGGCATTCGCCTCGACGATGATATCGCGCAGGGCACGCAACACTTCCGTCATGCCCTTGCCCGTCGCCGCGGAAATCTGGAACGGCGCCCTGCCGCAGGCCTTGGCAAGTTCCTTCGTCTTCTTCTTCAACGTGACGTCATCGAGAACATCGATCTGCGACAGAGCGACAATCTCAACCTTGTCGCCAAGGTCGCCGCCATATGCCTCGAGTTCGCGGCGGACGGTCGTGTAGGCTTTGCCAACCTTTTCCTCCTGCGAGGACACGAGATGCAGCAGTACGCGTGTGCGCTCGACGTGGCCGAGGAAGCGGTCCCCGATGCCGACACCCTCATGTGCGCCTTCGATCAGCCCCGGAATATCGGCAAGGACGAATTCCTGCCCGTCAACGGTCGCGACACCGAGGTTCGGGTGCAGCGTCGTAAAAGGATAGTTCGCAATCTTCGGTCGGGCGCGGGTGACGGCTGCGAGGAACGTGGACTTACCGGCATTCGGCAATCCAACAAGGCCCGCATCGGCAATCAACTTCAGATGCAGCCAGATCGTCTTTTCCTCGCCGGGGAGACCGGGATTGGCCCAGTCCGGCGCCTGATTGACCGAGGATTTAAAGTGCGCATTGCCGAAGCCGCCATTGCCGCCTGCGGCGAGCCGGAAGCGCTGTCCTTCTTCGGTCAGATCGCAGATCAACGTCTCCCTGTCTTCCTCGAAGATCTGCGTGCCGACAGGCACCTTGAGCGCCACGTCGTCGCCGTTCGCGCCGGTGCGGTTCTTGCCCATGCCATGCATGCCGATCTTGGCCTTGAAGTGCTGCTGATAGCGGAAGTCGATCAGCGTATTGAGACCATTGACCGCCTCGACCCAGACATCACCGCCGCGTCCGCCGTCACCACCATCAGGGCCGCCGAACTCGATGAACTTCTCGCGCCGGAACGAGACACTGCCCGCGCCGCCGTCTCCGGACTTGATATAGACCTTTGCTTCGTCGAGAAATTTCATCTTACTTCCATTGTGCGGTGGCAGTTCATCGCCCCTCTTGCCGCTTTCGATATAGGCGGTTCAATCGGAGGTCAAAGGATTATCGTGAAGTTTGCGAGCTATAACATACAGTACGGCTTCGGTCTTGATGGCATCTACGACCTCGACCGAATCGCTGCGAGCCTTAAGGGCGCCGACATCATCGCACTCCAGGAGGTGACCCGGGGCTTCGTCCGCAACGATTATGCCGACATGGCCGCGGATCTCGCAGCGCTTTTTCCCAACCATTTCTGGGTCTATGGACCGGCTTGCGACCTGCATGTCGAGGAAGCCTCGGAAGGCTGGCCGCTGCGCGGAACCCGCTTCCAGTTCGGAAACATGGTGCTCTCGCGTTGGCCGATCCTCTCGACCCGAACGCTGCATCTGCCGCGCAGCCGAACGATCTCCAAGATCAATCTCCAGCGTGGCGCGACCGAGGCCGTTATCGAGACGCCTGCCGGCGCGCTGCGCGTCTATTCGGTGCATCTCGATCATGTCTCCATCGACGAGCGCAGCCGGCAGCTTTCTCATCTGAACGAGCGTATCAACGCCTTCGTGTCCGAAGGCGGATCGCTTACGGGTGGCGAAGAGTTCGATATCAGCGATCCGCCGTTGACCGAGGATTACGTCGTGATGGGCGACTTCAACATGACGCCGGAATCGCCGGAATATTGCATTTTTGCCGGCGCCAGCGACGGCTATTACGGCCGTGTCCAGCGTATCGGCACGCCGGTTGACGCATTTGCCGTGTTGAAGGCCTACACGCCCGGCAGCTACAGCTGGATGGATCCCAAGGACCACTGCAAACGCATGCATCTCGACTACTGTTTCGTCAGCTGCGGCCTCACGGGCCGCCTGAAATCCGTGAAGATCGACACAAATTCGGTCGGCTCCGATCACTTCCCTGTCTGGGCAGAGATCGATGGCTAGGGTTGAGGCGTCCCGACACATCGGGACGCCTCCTTTTCATCTCAAGCGATCCTGGCCTGTTGCAGGGCGCCCGGCTTCAGCATCGTCTCGACATGTGTAACCATGGTGTTGCGTGCGTAGCTGTATATTTCGCTGCAGCCGATCATGCGGAAGCCGAGCTTTTCCTGCAGTTTCAGCGAAGCCGGGTTATCGGCGAAGACGCCGGAATGAACCACCGTCTCAGGCATACGGCGCGAAAACCGCTCAAGCACAGCCAATACCGCCTCGCTCATATAGCCGCGCCGCCAGTAGTAGCGGTTCAGCCAGTAACCGAGGTGCCAAAGACCATGGCGAAGCTCGATGGCGACGACGCCGATATGGGCGTCGTCACCGGCGGTGATGGCAAACTGCCAGTCGGGCATGCCGCCCGCCGTCACCGGCACCAGCCAGTCGAGCGCGTCCTGCCTGTCGTAAGGCGCAGGGACACGCGCGAGCATGCGGGTAACGGCGAAGTCGGACAGCGTGTCGGCGATCGCATCTGCATCGCTCAGTCTGTGCGGGCGCAGCACCAGCCGGTCCGTTGTAATGACCGGCAACGGACCGGGCGTCATCGACTGGCTCCTGGCTCTTTGAAGACTGATAGCGTTCATAAGACGCTCCCCCAGCTTCTCAGCGACATCCAGGTCTTGCGGTCGAGTCTGTACCACTCGACTGGCACGTTGCTTCCAAGCGCAAGCGATGCCGCCAGCCCCGATCCCTGGAACTGGAAACCGCACTTCTGGATGACTCGCCGCGAAGCGACGTTCATCACCCGGCACCGGGCATCGATCTGGTCGACATCCTGCCGCGTGCGGAAGACCATATCGACCAGAGCATGGCATGCCTCGGTCATAAAGCCTTGATTCCAGTAATGTTCTCCAAGCCAGTAACCGATCTCGACGGTCCGCCCGTCGAGATGTGGTTCGACCCCACAGCACCCGATAAAGGCGCCGTTCTCGGCCTTGGTGATCGCATAGACGCACTTGCCAATCTCGCCGTTTTTCGTGCGTCGCACGAAGTCGGCGGCATCATTGGCCGTGTACGGGTGCGGCATACGCGACACCATGGTGGCGACTTTGGCATTGTTGGCAAGATGGGCAAGGGCGTCAATGTCTTCTTCGTGCGGCGCGCGCATAACGAGTCGCTCCGATAGTAAGACAGGGCAATCGGTCCTTAACCGCTCCGGCCTCAGCCGTTCCTTGGGAGACCGCTGGTCTTCCCGGGGAGACCACGATTGGCCTTCCCTCAACAATTCGCCTTGCATGTTCAGTCCTCCTTCGTTGGACAAGAAAAAAGGGGAGATGGCGCCCCATCTCCCCTGTTTTCTGGACTGAACCTGATACGCTCAGCCGGGTCGATGAGACGCCGGCTGTTTTAGAGCGCTACCGGCTTATTCCGCTGCTTCCGCTTTCGGCATTACAGACACGTATACGCGACCGTTGGCCTTCGTTCGGTAGTTCACATTGCCGGCGGTGAGAGCAAAGATCGTGTGATCCTTGCCGAGGCCGACGTTGGAACCCGGATGCCACTGCGTACCGCGCTGACGCACGATAATGTTGCCTGCGATGACGGCTTCGCCGCCAAACTTCTTCACGCCAAGGCGCTTGGATTCGGAATCACGACCGTTGCGCGACGAACCGCCAGCTTTTTTGTGTGCCATTGGTGTTCTCCTTTAAACCTTCAGTCCCGTGATCTTACTTAGCAGCCACGATGTCCGTGATGCGGACAACGGTGTGATGCTGACGATGGCCGCGCGAACGCTTCGAGTTCTGACGACGGCGCTTCTTGAAGGCAATGACCTTCTTGCCGCGGTTATGCTCGACCACTTCAGCCTTGACGGAAGCGCCCTTGACAAAGGGAGCACCAATCGCAGCGTCGGCGCCTTCGCCGATTACGAGGACTTCGGTGAATTCAATTGCGTCGCCAGCGGTTGCTTCAAGCTTCTCGATGGTCAGCACGTCGTTTGCCGCCACACGGTACTGCTTACCGCCGGTCTTGATGACTGCGAACATTTTTTATCCTTTCATGTTCGTTCCGGCTCATACCCGCCAAACAAGCAGGTGGCCGTCTTTTTATCAGTCGAGGTTAAGCAGGGATTTCAGAGGCTTTCGCCCAGAACTCTCGCTGCCGGTGATCCGCCCGCGCGAGCGCAAGACGGGCAGGCACGGACTTATCCACACCTATTGCGAAGCCGAGATACGCGAGGCCCAAAACACTGTCAAGGCAAAAGGATGAAAAGCTTTGAGATTTCGTCTTGCCAGCCCGCCATTCTGTCGCTATGTAGCCCCCCGCGCCGAACACGCGCCGACCTGACCGCGGAGAGGTGGCAGAGTGGTCGAATGCACCGCACTCGAAATGCGGCATACCTGCAAGGGTATCGTGGGTTCAAATCCCACCCTCTCCGCCATTTGTTGGGTCACTCCTCCCCAATTACCCGCAAGCCCTTGGGTTTCCTCGCAAATTCCTGACAGATTGCCCTCAAAAGGGAAGTTCAGTCATGAATGTATCGCGCATTGTATCGCTCCATGTACAGTCCGATGTAACACCCGACGCGGAAATCATTTCCACGAAGAAACGGAATCGCAAGCTTAAACCGCGATCTTCCGGGCTCTATCTGGTGAGGGGCGGCGGAACCTATCTTTTCCAGATCAGACTGCCGAAACGCATCGGCGGCGGCGCAGGCTCGCGACCGATACGCGTCAGCCTCGGTGCTGTGCCGCATCAGGAAGCAAGGGAGCTTGCCGATGCGCTGGCGGCATTGGCACGAATGGCGTTCAAGGAGATTGAAAAGAGAATGGCTGGCTACGAGGGACCCGATCTGGCGCACATCGTGAGTGCTTTCGCTGACGAGGATATTCCTGCCGACGACTGGCCATTCGAGTTCGCGACGCTGATTCTCAAAGGCGGACTGTTCGACTTGCGCGAGCCCGCTCGCGCCCCGACGCCGGAAGAGGCCAAAGGTCTCGAGATGATGCGTGGGCTTGTGCGCATCGGTCGGGAGGTTTCGGCGAAGCAGTCCGGGCAGCCTCATGATGAGATGATTGCCGACAACGCAGACATGCTCGTCGCACGGCATATTGCCAAGCACGAGAAGCCCCCGGAGCCCGGAACATCAAGTCATCGCTACTATTCCTCCACTCAGCTATCCGATGCACCACTGCAGCAAACCATTGCGGTCGCCCCAGCGCCGAACCCGGAGCCTCGCGACAGGAAACCGATCACACCTCGAATTTCCGCATCCTTTGTCGCTGACTTCATGTTGGATCGGCGCACAGTCGATCGGCGACCGTCGAACAAGCCGTTGTTCAGCGATTTGGCGTCGAATTATCTGGCAGTCAGAACATCATCAAAATCAGGTAAGAATAAAGACATTTCTATTGCCGAAAACCGTCTCAACCTGTTCGTGGAACTCATCGGCGATCACCCAGTCGATACCTATACTGCCACCGACCTGCAGGCGTTCATCGAGCTGTTGAAACATTGGCCATCGAACCCGAAGTACCGCCCAGCGCATCTGTCGGCCCATGAGATCATCGCCTAACAGCCCTTCTATTGGGGCCAATCTTACGTATCCAGATTCAGCAGCTGCCTCTGTTCCGACCGAGCCTCTGGGGTACGAAAAAACCAAAAAGCTCCTTGATACGGGAGTGAGAACGGGGCTGCTCGACAACGCCATGCTGCCATTGTTGGCCTTCATGACCGGCCGACGACTGGGTCTTCTTATCCATCTCAAGGGCACAGATTTCCGAGAAAAATACCAAGGCGTGTGGGTCGCGCAGACCAGCGGTATTGTCCAGATTGACGGAGTGTGGAAACGCATTCCGATCAAGACTGACGCCAGTGCAACATTTTTCGTCATTCACAATTTTCTCGCCGAAATCGGTTTTGTTCAATGGGCGCAGGAACAAGGCGACGAGTTTCTGTTCGGTGAGCTGATGAGGCTTGCCGATCCAAGCAAGAGCGCATCATCCTATATGAGCCGCCTACTCGTGAAGGCCAAAGTCAAAGAAGCGAAGGGGGAAGTGTTCCACTCATTGCGAGGCGGATATATCTCCGAGACAGGTGACCAGAATATCGAGAAGCGCGATCGAATGTTGCAGGTTGGTCATGATGTCGGTGACGATGAGCATGACAAGTATGGCTTCCGCACGTTGACGGAAAAGAAAGCGAGGCTCCTCGCGAACCTGCCCCTGAATCCGGAGATCGATCTGTCGATGTACCGCGGGTTGGATTTCGACAAGCTTGCAAAGGCGAAGAGAACGAAGGGACGGAAACCGGGAGGGCGGTA
The DNA here is from genome assembly GCF_002211365.1 of Rhizobium sp. R711. GTDB lineage: Bacteria > Pseudomonadota > Alphaproteobacteria > Rhizobiales > Rhizobiaceae > Rhizobium. Next base: position 263,391 of record NZ_LOKZ01000012.1, read on the forward strand.
GACTTATACTGCGGCCGTGCATCACGGCGAACGAGGCGATCTCCGAATCTGCCGTCCTGCCAATAGTTACAATTGATTTTGGAACAATTCCGGCGGAGCCGACTCTACTCAAGTGTGGTCGATGTTGGCATTGTGTGACGCAAGGATGGTTCAAAGCTTGCTTACGCGGTCATGCTCACCTTGCATGCCGCAGAGCAATCGTTAATGTTGTCTGGGTAGACTGGTTCGCGGCGATGTGCCGTCGACCGTGCCGAGGCAGCGGCAAAGGAAGGTTAAATGGCCAAACACACAACGGTGCACAAGTTGCGACCGGACATGGCGAATGGCGATGCGGCCCGTAACACCCTCACAGCGCTGATAGAAGAAGCCCATCGCCAGAACAAGCGGCAAGGTTCCGTTCGCGCGCCGGCAGGCGAGCTCTCGTCGCCGAGCCATTTCAGCGGAGGTTCGAACATGCTTCCGGAAGCCCTTCAGCTCCTGCTCCGCGAGATCGTACCGGCTCGGCGAATGGGAGACCTGGTCCTTCGGAAGGAAATCTCGCGCGAGATTCACGAGTTGCTCAACGAAGTCCGCCAGACAGCGTTGCTTCGCTCCCATTCGCTAGAGCCGCGCCACACGATGATGTTGATCGGGCCACCGGGAACGGGCAAGACGAGCCTCGCTGAAGCCGTCGCGACGGAGCTTGGGCTTCCCTTCTTTACCGTGCGCTACGATGGGTTGGTTGGCAGCTATTTGGGTGAAACCGCCTCACGACTGCAATCGGTTGTCGACTATGCATCCCGCACACCATGCGTACTCTTTTTCGACGAGTTCGACAGCGTTGGCAAGGAGCGGGCGGACGCCCACGAGACCGGAGAAATCAAGCGGGTCGTTAGTTCGTTGCTGTTGAACATGGATGCGCTGCCGAGCAGTTGCGTCGTGGTCTGCGCTACCAACCACCCAGAGCTCCTCGACCGTGCCGTGTGGCGCAGGTTCGAGGTACGGCTCGAGTTGCCGAGGCCCGGAGCCGGAGAGCTGCGAGAATGGTATTTAAGGACCGAAAAAGCCCTCGGCGATCTGGGGGTTACAGCCGAGAGCTTCGTAAAGATGTTCCAAGGCGAAACCTTCTCGGAAATTGAAGCAGTTACGCTCGACGCTCGCAGAAAAGTTGTGCTATCGCATGGGAAGTTGAGTTCCCGCGAGGCATTCGCCCAGGCACTCGACAGATGGGGTAGACGTCGAGACGTGGGGGGTGCTCAGGCGCATGGCGCAAGGTCCAATAGTACGAATAAGCCGCGAACCCGCAAGTCAGGCAAGAATGACGGGGCAGCGACCGAGGTTCCCGAGGGCGATCTCCTCGGCCGAACAGTCAAAGCGCCATGACGCGAAATTCAGGGGCATCGAAAACAGTATCGCTCAGGTTCTGAGCGGCGCGGACCTCACGCAATCGTCCACTGAGGTCATCCCGGAGCGGGCGCTCGTATTCGAGGTCATCGGCCCGCTCTCCAATGTCGCGAGATTTGTGTCCGCAGCTCGTGATGCCGGGTTTGAGTGGCTTGGTGAGGACTTTGTCGACGATGCCGACGAAGAGGAGGACGAAGACGGCCAGGGGGAGGAAACCACCGAGGACGAGTCTGCGCCGGACAGCGGGCAGAACATGCTCTACGTCACCATGCCCAGCATGCGGGGGCTCCAGAAGATTCTCTCCCTCTGGAAGCAATACAAGGCGGGGAATACAAAGCCGAAGACGGACGATGGCCAATGGTGGCCCCTATTCAGCTATCTGAGCGACATCAGGACCTGGTCCCCAAAGGACCGCGTCGATCCCGGCTTGTCGCTGTTTGTCGATAAGATGATGCGGAAATTTCCGGATCGGCCCATTCGGCTGGAACTGGACCTATGGTTCCGAAGCGATCCCGATCTGAGGGAAGCCGCTGCCGGCTACGTTTCCGAACTCATGACGCTGGTCGAGGGATCGGTACTTGATTTCGTCACAATCCCTGCAATCCAGTATCAGGCGGCTTTGGTCGAGTTACCGAACCAGCAGGCGCTCCTGCTTGGCTCATTGGAAGGCCCGCTGTCGACCGCTGACCGGGTCATGCGCGTCCGACCGCAGTCTTTGTACACCAGCGAGTCAGGAGATGCTGCCAAGCAGAACTTGAATGTTCGCGCGGTTCCTCCGACACCGGACGAACGGCCTCCGGTCGTCGCCCTCCTCGACGGATATCCGGTCGAAAACCATGCGCTTCTCAGGAACAGACTCCGAGTGAGCGAGGTGGATGTCCATGCGGTGGACGTCCCCGTGGTGAGGCGCAGGCACGGTACGGCAATGGCGTCTCTTATTTTGCATGGCGACTTGGGTGATGGTGTTCCGCCCATAGACCGCGTGTTGCAGGTGGTGCCGATACTGGGTGCGCCGCAGAACCTCGCGGAGGAGTGTACCCCGCCGGGAAAGTTGCCTATCGGCATGGTATATCGCGCCGTGATGGCATTGGTGGAGGGCCTTGATGGAACCGCGCCACAGGCTGAAAGCGTGGTCGTCATCAATCACTCGATCTGCGATACCGAAGCTCCCTTCAGTCAACGCGCGAGCTATTGGGCGAAGCTGCTTGACCATTTGAGCCACAGATACCGTCTGCTGTTTATCGTGAGCGCGGGCAACAGCCTCGAGCCCTTCGCGGTTAACGCTTATGTGGATTGCCACACTTTTGAGACCGCTGATACGGTCGAGCGCCAGATTGCACTTCTCAGTGCGCTCGACAAAAGCAAGGCAAGCAGGGTCATGCTCAGCCCTGCTGAAGCGATCAACGCATTGACAGTCGGCGCGGTCCACGGCGACAGCTCCACTGGTGTCCCGGCAGGTGTCATAGACCCCTTTGACACGGTTTCCGGCGTGACCAATCTCGCGTCGAGCATAGGCCTGGGCCTTAACCGAGCGATAAAGCCGGAAATCGTGGAACAGGGCGGCCGGCAAATGGCCCGGTCCGATGACGACTCCGGCTATGTGTTGGCGTGGGCTTCAGAGCATCCGGACGTCGGCCAACTTACAGCCGCACCCGGTATCGGCGTCTTACTCGACCAAGTTCGACGGAGCACAGGGACCAGCAATGCAACGGCATTGACCACGAGAGCGGCCGCGCGCTTGGTAGACGTTCTTGAGGAGGTATTCGATGGGAACGGCGAGGATTGGCTCGAGTCTGATACCCGCGCGGTGGTTCTAAAAGCGCTGCTTGCTCATGGCTGCGCATGGGGTGCGGCAGGAGACATCCTCTACGAACTCTACCATGGCAAGGCCCTGCGCAAAAAGGAGGCGATCAGTCGTGTGCTCGGCTACGGTCGTCCGGATCACTCAAGGGTGTCGACCGCGCATGGTAGTCGCATCACGCTGCTTGCGGATGATAAAATCTCCCATAACATTCTTCACGAATACAAGCTTCCAATACCTCGTGCGATGATCAGCAATCGCGAGCTCCGTCGCGTCGTTGTGACGCTTGCTTGGAGCTCACCCATTGACCCGCTGACGCAGCGGTATCGCGGCGTCCGACTTGAGGTGGTCGATCGCAATGGCAAGCGTGATTTCTGGAAGGGGATCAAACGCATCTTGGCTCCCGACGGTAGGGCGGCGCGCCGGGGGACGCTCCAGCACCTTGTCTTTGAGGGCAAAAATCTTATCCAAGCGGGCGGCGCTGGTGACTTCTTCCTCGGCGTCCAGGCGATGGCTGAAATGACGGCATTCGAGAAGGTTGAGGTGCCCTATGGACTGGCGGTGACGCTAGAGATGGGGCAACCCGTCAGAACAGACCTTTTCACCGACGTCGAGGCTCGCGTACGCGCGAAGCGTGTCGATGTAGCGCAACGGATTCCGACCCGCGTAAGGAGCTGAAATGGCGGACCAAAAGGACAGTATTGGTTCCAAAAGCCGAACAAGTGTATTGAAATATCTTCGGGACATCGGGGATGACCAAGCCGTTGAAGAGCTGCAATCAACCGGCGGTTCTGGTCAAGGTATCACTGCCTTGTGGGGGAGTCAGGTTTGGGGATACACCGGGATGCTTTGTGGCTTCCTTCCTCCTGAGCCGGGCAGCAAGATTTCTACGATCGAAAGCGCAATGACGCTTGCACCAGATGAATCCTTAAAGAACTCAAGGGTCAAGGTCACGTTGGAAAAGTTCTGGGTGCATCGGTACCCAGGATTTGGCACGCACAAAATTCTTTGCGAATTCACTGGAAAGAACCAGCTGCAAGGCGAGCCAGAGGAATTGCGTTTTGCTCTGACCACCGAAGCAAAGGACGTAGCAAGCGCAGCGATCAGCGGCTCTCCGATCTTCCTTGGGGTGTCCGTCGGGGAAAACGGAATCGCATTCGAGGGGAAGACGATCAACATTTCGAGCGACGTAGACGACACCATTCTGGATGCGATTGGTAGCGGGCCGTTTAAGGAAGGCCTGGGACTACTGACCAAGGCTCAACCCGCACTCAAACCTTTCGTAAGTCTGACATCAAGCGTCGTACAATCCGTTCTGCGGCGCAGTAAAAACAAGCAGGTCTTCAATTTCAAACTCGGGCTTGATTTTGCAGTTAGTCAGACCTCCGTGCCGCTGAGGATCGGTTCGTTCGTAGTGGTGCAAGGAGACGCTTCTCAGTGGAATTGGGAAACGGTGGTATGGAATCCAAGCTCTGCGCAGGTGGTCGATAAATCTACAAAAGAACCAATTCCTTTTAACTACATTGTATTCAGAGTATCTGAGTACACCTGAGGCTGGCGCTCGCTGCTCAGTTTCGCTGTCGTCTGCTTCCTCGTTTAATCATGGCTATCGCGACCAGCTAAACGGTCGGCCTACACGCAAATTGGACCTTCGCTAGTGCAGCAGACGCGGAAATGATTTCCGCGTCTGTCCCTCAGGCGGCACCATCACTCCTCGACGAAGAAATCCTCGTCGAGCCGTTTCACCGCTACCGTTTGGGCGATTCGCACGCCGACACCATGCTCGATCATCAGGTCGGCTAGCCGGTCGCCGTCGATGAGCACGATGCGCTGCGGCAGGTGGCGGACGAAATCGGCGGCTGGGGCGGAGAAGCTGGATGTGGTAACGAAAACACCCTTGGCTGCACCGACGCCGACGAGGCTGCCGAGAAACCCCTGCACCTCCGGCCGGCCGACGCTGACGTGGTCGGCGTAGCGCTTGGCCTGCACATAGATGCGGTCGAGGCCAAGGCGGTCCTCGTCGATCACGCCATCGATGCCGCCGTCGCCGGACTTGCCGAGACGTCGCGCGGCGTTTTCGTGGCTGCCGCCATACCCCATGCCGACCAGCAGATCGACGATGGCGCGTTCGAAGAAGGCCGGGCTCTGCGCCAGAATGCGTTGCAGCAGGTCAGCCTTCAGCGCCTGATGCAGCACGGCCTGCGCGGCATCGATCTGTTCCTCAGGCGTCGCAGAGGTGGTTGCATCGATGGATTCACCGGCACCGGCTGAAGCTGCATCCGTTCTCCCAGTGCCCGACGTGCTAGAGGCGTAGAATTCGGCAAAGGCCGGATAGGTTTTCAGCGTATCAACATTGATGCTGGCGGGATTGGTGGCCAATAGCGCCCTGCCCGCCTGGCTTGCCACGAAGCGGCCGCGCGCCGGGCTGTCGATCAGGCCGGCCCTGGTCATGTAGAACTTTGCCCAGTGGATGCGATTGTGGAAAATGCGCTGACGGCCGCTCGGCAGCATTTCCTCCCGCTCCGCGACGGACAGACCAAACTGATCGGCCAGCTTTTCCGCGGCATCCGGCACGCGCGTTTCCCTGTCGGCCGCAAGCCGCAGAACGGGAAGCATCAGGGATTGGTAATCGGGAATTGTCATCAATTGCTGGTCCATTCTGGAGGTAGAGTGGGCCATCCAATCTTGTCCAATTCGTCTTGCGGCAGTCTGCCGTGCCGCTCCAAGGCAATTTGCAGACGATCGGTCAACCATTCCTGCCCCTTCGAGGATAGCTGCACCGCCGCCAGTTGCCTGTAGGCATTATACGGATCGGTGTTGCCCTGGCCCAACGCATGATTTCTCTGCGTGGAGATAAACGAGTCATGGCCGAGCGCTTCCATCAAGGCATTCAAGGAAACACCGTTTGCCATGGTGCCTGCAACAAACTCTGCATGATGCACCCGGATGTATCGTGGCCACAATCGCTTCCAGTCGCGCGCCTCCGTTTCTGTGGTTGATGCGTCGTCTCGCCCCGGCACGTATTTCATGCCGATAGCGCGGCCGAATATGATGATGTCCCTCGGGTCGTAGGTGAGACGGCTGATAAACATCAAGGCACCGTCCTTGACGGCGGTCGGTCGCTTGTTGGCCGGGTACGTCAAAGCCCAGTGGCAGAGAGCGCTCTCCACCTCATCACGCACCGGGAATGACAACGAAACTCGGTTATTGCCTTCACCAAGAAACTTCACGTAGGCTTGCTCGGCATTGATAACAGCGGAAGGCAGTGGAGAGCTCAACACATCAGCGCTGATTGCGCCGAAGTCCCCCAGGCTCTCGATCATGTGATGGGGCGCTCCTCGGGCTAAATGGTTTGCGACTGTCTGCTCCCATTCATCCAGTTGTCGAATGGTCAACTCTATCCCGCTAGCTGCCCAAAGTTTCTCGAAGTATCCCTTGGATGCGGAAATGATTTCCGGATCATCCGATACAAGCCCGAATTCATGATTTCTAGTCAACGCCGCTTCCGTGAGATTAGCGGAGGTGACAATGGCTCGCCGTGCGCCAAAAACGTAGACCTTGGCATGAAGGCTTCTGATCCCGCGAACCTGTGCGCCCGCGGCAAGCAGGCTCCTCAATGCGTCAATGTCACTGACGCCATCAGCAAAATCGGCAAGGTTGAAGCGTGTTATGACGCGGACCGGTCGGGGTGCATGCGCAAGAATCCGTTGTACGGCTCGCTTCTTGAGAAAGGGAGAGACTATGCAAAGGTTTAGATGCTCAACGCGAAGTGCGGCATCAAGCTCCTCTGCCCATCCATGATCGACCAGTCGAGATGTCATGTGCCGTGCTTACTCAACGTCATTCCGCCGCCTCCTGAAGGGCAACGGCATCCACTGGCGCAAGGGCCTCGGCCAGTAGCGCGTCGAGCAGTTTTTTCCGCGTCTTGTCGGCGCTCGTCAGGCTTGATTCCAGCTGGTCGCACAGCGCCATGAGTTCATCGACCTTGGCGACGATGCGGTGTTGTTCGGTGAGCGGTGGCAGGGGGATGGGAAGCGATAGCAGCGTGGTCTGGTTGATCTTCGGCATGGTTGCCTGTGCGCCAGATGCGTTCTCAGTCAAATATCTGCGACCCGAGGGAGATATCGAAGCAAGATGCACATATGACAGATCAACATCGTCAGATACACGTACTTTGATAATCAAATCAGGAAACAAGTACGTGTGTGGCGGGCCCTCATAGATGGCAGCCATTCCCACGTATTCTAGGGTGTTCCCGCGCTGGAAAAGAAGATCACCCTCCGACAGCCAGAAATCGGATTCTGGGGGAAATTTTCCTTCTACCCGCTTGTAGTACGCGGGATTAAATTTACCGCTCGTAGTCGCTGTCAGCGTGATTGCTTTTGGTGCGTCCTCGCGGGTCGTTGGGCGTGGCGAGATACCGTTTTGCGGCCCGCAAATAACAAGTTGCTCAAGGGATACCCAAATCCAGGTCGTTGGTACGTCGTAAGGCGCGTCACGTGAATCGATCCTGGGAGTTGGCTTCCGGCCTCTCGGCTTACGCAACTGGACCCGCTTCAACAACTCAACCGCCGGCTCATCCGCCGGGTCCTGCGGCACGAGCTTGCCGCGGACGGCGAGGTTGAGGATGGTCTGGCGCAGCTGTTTGATCTGGTCTGGCCGAGCGGTGAGTGTCGGCAGGGCATCGAGCGCGAAGCGGGCGTCGTCGCGGAAGGTTTCCGGGTCGGAGGTGTTGAGGCGGGCAAGGCTTGCCGCCGCCAGCCGGTCCCGCTTCGTCTCCCGCTCCGTTCGCGCCGCTTCCAGCTCGTCGCACAACGCCATCAGTTCATCGACCTTGGCGACAATGCGGTGTTGTTCGGCAAGCGGCGGGAGAGGGAATGGGATTCCAGCAACAATTTTACCTGAAACCTCCTTGAACGTAGTCCCAGGGGCTTTAGCATCTATCTGTGGTGCAAATGCCTTCATTGCGGTTGCGATGAAATTCGAACAATCCGCAACATAGGGAACGATCGATTTGAAGCCCTGATTAGTTGAGATTGGATTGGCGGCGATCGCAACGTAACCGATTGGTGCGCGGCTCGTGAATAAGATGGTGCCTTTGGGCATGATGGTTGCAGATGATGCTTTCAAACCTCTTTCGGAAAGGTCGCGGGAACCTCTTGAGATATAGAGGTCGGGATATCCCCCAAGGTCCGCTGGCGTAAGCCACGGCACACCTTCGCCCGGTGGAGCGAAATTACTCGCATCCGTCGCGGACGGCGTGCCGCCGCCAACGACCGCGCCGACAGCATCAAGCCGCGCCCATTGCCAGTTCGAGGGAATAAGCCAAGGCTCAACGATTTCGTTTCCATCGCTGATTTCACGGGGCTTACGAAGGTCTCCCGCCTTCACCAGCCGCGCCTTCTCAGCCGCGACCTGCTTCAACAGTTCCGATGCCGGTTCATCTTTAGAATCTTGCGGTACGAGCTTGCCCCGCACCGCAAGATCGAGGATGAACTGCCGCAACCGGGCAACCACATCCGGGGCATCGGCAATCTGTTCGTAATGCTGCAACAGGCGTTCGGCGTTCATCGGGCCAGTGCCTCGGCCAGAATGGATTTCAGCTGGTCGCGCAGGCGGGCCGCGCTGGTTTCAGCGGCCGTCAGCTCTTCCAGCAGGGTCTCCGGGTCGCCATGGTCATCAGCCACCGTGTGGGGGTTCTTGAAGTCCAGATTGTAGCCGCGCGCCTTCACTTCTTCCAGGGTCACGCGCCAGGCCTGGGGGCCTTCTTCGCGACCCTTGCGCTCCTTGCCGCCCCACCAGTCGACGCAATCCTGTAGATGCTCCTGCCGGATGGGCTTGGTCATGGAATAGGCCTTCTGGCCCTCCGGCACCCGGTGTTCCCAGTACCAGATGTCCTTGGTCGGGGTTCCCTTTTCGAAAAACAGCAGATTGGTGCCGATCGAGGCATAGGGCTTGAAGACGGAATTGGGCAGGCGGACGATAGTGTGGAGATTGCACTCCTCCAGGAGATGCTCCTTCAGCCGCGTCTTGATGCCCTCGCCAAACAGCGAGCCATCCGGCAGGACGACGGCGGCGCGGCCACCATCCTTCAACAGGCGCACGATCAGCGCCAGAAACAGGTCTGCGGTTTCCTTGGTGCGGAAAGTCGGAAAGTTGTTCTCGATGCCGTCTTCCTCACGCCCGCCAAAGGGCGGGTTGGTGAGCACGATATCGACGCGCTCATCCTTGCCCCAAGATATCAGCGGGCGGGCGAGCGTGTTGTCGTGGCGTACGAAGCTCGGGTCTTCGACGCCGTGCAGCAGCATGTTGGTGACGCAAAGCATATGCGGCAGAGGCTTCTTTTCCACGGCGCGAAAGCCGGCCTGCATCTTCTCGCGCTGATCCGGTGTGCGCACGTGGTGTTTTTCCATGTGGCGGATGGCGCAGGTCAAGAAACCGCCAGTGCCACATGCGGGATCGAAAAGGGTTTCGCCGGGTTTCGGGTCGATGCGCTCCACCATGAAAGAGGTCAGCGCGCGGGGCGTATAATATTCACCCGCATTACCGGCCGATTGCAGGTCGTTCAAAATCTGTTCGTAGATTTCGCCAAAATGCTGGCGTTCCGTCAGGCTGTTGAAATCGACATCGCTGATCTTGTTGACCACCTGGCGGATCAGCTGACCGGACTTCATGTAGTTATAGGCATCCTCGAAAAGATCGCGCACCACGCGGCGGCGATCACCCGGCTGTGCCGAGATCGGCAGGCCCTTCAAAGTCGGGAAAAGCTCATTATTGACGAAGTTCAGAAGCGCCTCACCCGTGATGCCTTCCGGATTGGCTGCCCAGTTGCGCCACTGGAACTTCTCCGGGATCGGCGAGACGTATTTGTCGTGGGTCAGCTCTAGTTCCTGATCCTGATCGTCCATGATCTTGAGGAAAAACATCCAGCAGAGCTGGCTGATGCGCTGGGCATCACCATCGACGCCGGCATCCTGGCGCATGATATCCTGGATGGATTTGACGGTGTTACGGACTGACATTGGATTAGCTACTCGTTCTTAAAGGTTGTTTTTGATAGTCTGTGCGACGTCATACATTTCGTCGTTCGCATCCGGATACAGTGCACCCCGCCCGACTAGCGGAAAATCAGAATTCCTCCTGAACTCATCAGGACGAAACCAAAATTTTGCAGCAACCCTTCGCCCAAAATCAATCTCGTAATGGCCGTAGAACTGCTTCTGGTGATTGCCTCCCATATCGGGATATTCGCCCAACAGATACCCCTCTTGGATATGTGGGCGAACGGCAGCAGGCGGGCAAACACTTGCTAATCTTATAATTTGAAGGCCCGCTTCAGCGCTTGCGGTTATCGCTCCGCTGATATTTGGAACACCTAAAACAAAAATATAAGCCTTGGCGTGTGCATTCTGAGAGGCAAACGAGGCGGCAATCCTGAGCGAATGCGTAACATCCAGAAGGGGGGTGTCGCACACTTCGTAATGTTGCAGGATCGACCACCGAAGAATTCGATGCCGTTGCAACCGCTCTAAATCAGGGAACCCGGCTCTTTCGAATTCAATCAACAGATTATTCTCTGCGGCTTCAAGTTTTGCGAATCTCTGCTGGAGTGTCGCTTCTGACGGTGCGGGACTACCGCGAAACAAAGTTGGCTTGAGGGTTGAAAATTCGGAGCCGCTCGTTGTTCGTCGATAGTCGGATTTTTGCCCTCTAAACAGCATTACATAGTTCGGATTCTTGTACTGTAGCTTAGCGACCTTCGTGGCGAGATCGAGATAATCACTCACTCTGCAACCATCGCCCTTTCTAATGGAAAGGCACGTGCGTTTCGCAAGCCGACCCGTGTCGGTGAAGCTGAAAAGTTGCTCCTTTGCAATGGTTTCCATGCTAAGCTGCCCCCTCATATAGGGCCTCTTCGACCGCTGAAACCGCCCTACGGAATTCGTCTTTTCCGCCGAAGGCATTCACTAATTCCATGGGCGTACCAAGCGTGTTGATCGGAGGGATGCGAAGCACGTCCGCACGATCAAAAGACAAAACTCCATCATCTGCATACTTTGCCAATATTGCATCCAATACCGCCCGTGCTTTGCCTTCGTAGCGGCCAAAGACGTCGCGCTTCTTTACGTTTTCAGCACGCTCCTGCCTCGTCAGCGGCTTGCGGTCAAAGGCGATATGGCAGACGAGATCAAAGGGATCGAGGTCAATACCGAGCTCCTTGGCGATCACGTCCAGCGGTAGCCCCTCGGCTGCCAACTCTTTCACCAGCGCATCCTTGCGCTCTTCCGATTTCCAGCGTTTCAGGAAATCATCGAGGCTGGCGAAATGCCGAAGCAGCGCTGCTTTGGTGAAATCGCGCAGGCTTTCGGTGACAAGCTTGCCATTGGCATCAAGGTATTCGACACGCTCGGCCACAACACGCGCGGTGATGCCATCAACATAGACCTTCTTCTGGCGCTCACCGCCACCACCTGGGAACGTCACGTCATCGCCACCGGTAGTCGGCGGCTGGGTGGTGTAACCGTCTTGGCCGTTGTCTTCGAAGCCGGGAGGCTCCACCTCGGGCGGAGTGATCGGATCATCCTCGCCCGCCACATAAATCTGCACCGGATCGCCATCGAATTCGGGATCGGCGAAGTGGTTCGTCGCACCGCGGAAATCCATGAGGGTGAAGTAGAATTTTTGCGTATCCTCATGTACGCGCGTGCCGCGGCCGACGATCTGCTTGAACTCTGTCATCGAGCCGACGGGACGATCCAGCACGATGAGACGGCAGGTCTGGGCATCGACGCCGGTGGATAGGAGGCGCGATGTCGTGACGATCACCGGGTATCGCGATTCCGGATCGATGAAGTTGCCGATCTGGGCCTGGCCGAGTGTGTCACTTCCGGTGATGCGCATGACATAGCGGGCGTTCTCGTCGCAGAGGTGCTTGTTGTCGTTGATCAGCGCCTGGCGCATGCGGGCGGCATGCTCCTCATCCACGCAGAACACGATGGTTTTCTGGTATCGGTCACCGCTCTCCTTCAGGAACTCCGTCACCTTAGCGGCGACCAGCTTGGTGCGATCGTCCAAGACCAAGGTGCGATCAAAATCCCTGGCATTGTAGATGCGGTCTTCGACCTCCTCGCCGTCGCGGTCTAGCTGGCCCTTCTCGGGTCGATAGCCCTCCACGTCGCGATCGATATGGACCTTGATCACCTTGTAGGGAGCGAGGAAACCATCGCTGATGCCCTGCTTCAGGGAATAGGTGAATACTGGCTCGCCGAAATAGGCGGTGTTGGACACATATTCCGTCTCCTTCGGCGTCGCCGTCAAACCAATCTGGCTGGCCTCGGAGAAATACTCGAGGATTTCCCGCCAGGCGGAATCTTCGGCAGCGCTACCGCGATGGCACTCGTCGATGACGATCAGGTCGAAGAAATCTGGCGAGAACTCACGGAATAGCTTTTGTCGTTCCTCAGGGCCGGTGACGGCCTGATAGAGGCCGAGATAGATTTCGAACGAGGTGTCGATGCGGCGCTTGCGATCCAGCGCCAGCGGCACATCCACTTCAGTTCCGTCCGAGCGTTCGATCGTCTTCGACTTGGTGGAGAGCTTGGCCATCGCGCCGCCGAAGGGTCTGAAGTCGTTGACCATGGTCTGATCGATCAGCACGTTGCGATCTGCCAGAAACAGGATGCGTTTCTTGCGACCGGCTTTCCACAGACGCCAGATGATCTGGAAGGCGGTATAGGTCTTGCCGGTCCCGGTCGCCATGACCAGCAGGACACGATCCTGTCCCTTGGCGATGGCTTCGATGGCGGCGTTGACGGCATGGACCTGATAATAGCGCGGAGCCTTGCCGCTGCCGTCATCATAATAGTCCTGAAGCACCAAAGCCTCTGCAGAGGTATCCAGCCCCTTCCATCGGCTGTAGAGCCGCCAAAGCTTCTCCGGCGACGGGAACTGGTCGAGGCGGAGGTTTTCCTCCTTCACGTCCCGCAGGCCTGTACGATCGTGGAATACGAAGCCATCGCCATTCGAGGCAAAGACGAAGGGAATAGCGAGCGTCTCGGCATAGTCCAACCCCTGCTGCAGGCCGTCACCCAGCGCGTGACCGTTGTCCTTCGCCTCAATGAGCGCGATGGGGATATTGGGCTTGTAGTAGAGGACCACGTCCGCTTTCTTAGCATTGCCGCGGGCGACAAGCTTACCGCGTACGGTAATGCGTCCTTTGGTGAAGAAGACCTCTTCGCGAACTTGCAGCATCATATCCCAGCCGGCCTGCTTGACGGCCGGCAGGATGAACTTCGTGCAGATATCGCGTTCCGTCAAAGAGCGCTTGTCCATCTGGATGCCGTTCCCCCGCATTCCCATTGATTACTCAATATGAATAGTGTTCGCAGCACCATTGCAACCCAGAGAACAGGCAATCACGAACTGCTGAGTATTTTCGATTCCACTGCAAACGCCGTGATGAGGAGTAATGGGGGGGAAGACGTTGGGAAGTATGGAACGCCGTTTGCGGAACAATGTTGCAGGCCTTCAGAGGAAGTGTGAGCAAACACCACTATACCGCGCCATCACCATCATGGTTGGGAGACCTTAGGTAGGGGCTTGAGATGCCATTTGGGCCGGAATGGAAACAGGCCATCCGAATACCGATCGGCCAAGTCTTCGAAGACGTTCTCGCTCTCCCGGACATCGAAGCCCTGGCGTTCCAGCTCGCCGACGATGGCTTCGCTGAGCTTGTTCAGGGCGAGCCGCGCATCTTCCCGTCCCTGAGCGGCCGTGATCATCTGCCAGAGCAGCACCCTCGCTAGATCGTCGCGAGACGGCCGACGTCGGGCCTTGGCCGCATCCCTCACCCGCTGCTGCCGGGCGACTTGTTCTGCACTGCGTTCTTGTTTCGATTTCCGGGGCATTGCCTGTCTCCTTGTTGTGGAGCCTCAGCCTCGGGGCCGGCCATGCAAGGAACAAGGGCGACTGCCTGTGTTGACATTTCGGACAGCCGGCTCGTCTCCAATCGCCAGCCGGACGGCCGCCCGCAAACGCGGTTTGCCGGAATCGCCAATCGGGACTTTGGCAACGGCAAAACTGGAACAGGAATCGCGGAAGGGTAATTTGAGATGATGTGATTCGAGTTGCCCGAAACGTAGGCCAGGGCGTGACGCTTTGATCTAACGGGAGTTGATTTACAGACGACTTGATCCGGCTTGAGGCGCTTCGTCGCCAACTTGAGATGACGTGTTGCGGGACGGCCTACGTAATCATTCTCGACCTACCCCTGGCATCAGCTATCCGGCCATATTCCCGCGAGGCACCAACTGGTCCTATCACTGGCACCGCGCCTTATTCTTGTAGCCTCAGATACCTCAGGCGGTTGTGCCGATGGCAGGTCACCCGAACTCATCCCAACGGTGCCGGTGGCGGCACAGGAATCGACCTGCCGCAGATCGGAATCGATTTCCGCGACTTCGGAATCGGCATTCTGGAACGATGAACCTGGATCAGCACATCGATCGTCGTCATCTGGCGCGGTGCCCTTCCGAGACGCCGCATGATTTCGGCGCGCGCCTTGGCGGGGTCAGCGTCGAGCAGCCGCAGGAATTGCTCAGGGACGCGCCAGACCGTGCCGGTCGTCTCGTCGCCGGCGACGATGAAGTCCCCCTCCAGCAACCCGACGACTGAGGCGCGCTCGTAAAGATCGAGGATGGCCAGCCGACGGATACGGCAGGCGCTTCACCAAAAGCTCCCTGATCTTCCTGGCACCCCAATGCGGCTTCTCCTTCTTGAGCCGCACGATCATTGCCTCGACCGGCTCAGGCAGCTGGTTGGCGTAACGCACCGGCCGTCGAGACCGATCCGTCAGCGCCTCCAGGCCGTCATCCTTGTAGCGATTGAAGATCTTGTAGCCGGTCTTGCGCGAGATGCCGAACTCCCGGCACACATCGCTCATGCCTTCGCCCTCAAGCAGCCGGGCGACAAAACGTAGACGTTCCTCCATCACCGAAGTCTCTTTCCACGGCATCAACACCTCCCGCAAAAAAAGCGAAAAGTGTCACCCATGTCTCCGGTACGAAACGTCACCTATCTCTCAGGTCGGGCAGGGGTCACTCTTCCCCAATTACTCACAAGCCCTTGGGTTTCCTCGTAAATTCCTGACAGATGCACTTCATAGTTGCCGTCGGGTGTTCGTGAGTATGCACGGACACCTCCGCTAATCAGGTAGCGCGTCCCCAATGCCGAGCTCGCGATTGATCGCGAGACCTTTTCATCGGCAACGACCAAACAACCTGTTTTTGTCACCGCTGCTTCGGAAAATCCGGTTCCACCCCAACACGCGCGGAATAGCTTTTTGGAGCCAACAAGATCAGGTGCATCCTCTGTCTTGTCTCAATCGACGTCAAAGCTCGGGGCAGGGCGAATACGGGCTAGCCGATAGCCTGTCGTCCGATCCGCTGGCACCTCTTGCGAATGAGAAACACGATGTTCGCCCCAAAATCTCGATGAAATGAGGGATAGCGCTCTGTCTCCCCCAGTGCCTCTTCGAGCTTTGAGGCAACCCTGTCGGAAAGCTCCCGTATCCGTTTTGTCACGACAGCAGGACTCAGGCCGACGGTCGATGCGAAATGCCGCCAGTCATTGCCGTGAAGTTCGTTGGCATTACTCTTTGTCGCGATCTGCTGAGGAAGCGACTGGTCAACCTGCTGATAGACAGCCGCGCACATCAGGTCGTAGAGCGGCGCGAGTTTGGCTGTCCCTGCGGCACCGACGAGAACGGAATAGTTCTTGGCGTGGGAGTCGGAGTTGCAAATCAGGATGTTGAACATGACGGCGTCGAAGAGCTTCAGTCGTTCGGCGGGCGACACGTAACGCGCCAGCGCGTCAAACATCTGGACGAGCGATGCACCGCCCCGATGCCCAAGTCCAGTCCGCTCGTATTTTTCCGACGGGAACAGGCCGAGTAACTGGCAGAAATCTTCCTGATGAATCCGGCGGATCGTGCCTTGAGGGTCGGCTATGCGGTCATAGCGCTTGACCAGCAGGTAGTCTCGCTTGCCGGCTCTACCGGTCGTCACCTCGGCGGTCTCCAGTTCACACAACCTGGCGAGGGTCATGCAGAAGGCTTCATTCTGAACACTGCAGGTTAGGCGTCTGATGTCGGGTTTCAGGATATGCGTGGATGGCGTGCCGTCGACGGGAATGGCGATCTTGCCATCTGCAGCAAGGTAGACAGGCAGTTTATCCTGCACTCCGGCGAGCGACATCGACACGCCCTGTTCTCCGACCAGGAAAGGTCGCTCGGGCAGTTCATTCAGAATCCGCTCAAGCGCTGCCTCGTCCGGCACGACGCGGAAATTATTTCCGTCTCGGCGTGGTTCTCCGATCGAAAAGGCTCCTGCGGTATCGCGGCCAAGACGCATGAGAAGACCGAGAATGTCCTGAGGCGAGACCTTCAACTGCTGACCGATCTCGGAGAGGTATGTTTCCGGAAGAAGATTGGCAAGCCAGGGCATAACCCGCTCAGCACCGTACGTGCCGGATCGCAAGGGCATGGTCAGCGAGATCGGGAAGGCCGAAGCGCGTTGTTCCCAGCTTGGCTCGTAGGTGAGCGAAATCCCATCGCGGTCGATGAGATTGGCAACGGGCAATGTCTCGTAGAAGATCGCGGTCACGGCGACGCCTGATCAGGAGAAACGGGGCAGATAGCCGAGATCGTCATCGGCATCCGTTGCAGCAGGCGGTGCTGCGGTTTTCAGGTCGCCGAGATCGATGCCGACCGTTCGGGCCGCGATGAGGGATTTCTCGAGTTGGCAACTGGGCTTGCCGTTTTCCAGATCGACGATGAAGCGTTCACCCGTCCCGCAGCGTTCCGCTAGCTGGGTTTGCGTCCATCCCTGTTTTTTCCTATTTTCTCGAACAAGTGCGCCGAACTCCGCGGCCGAACGGATCATGATACGCTCTCCTTATGTAGAGCTTACCGTACAGGAAGAATTTTCAAGAATCCATGAAAACTTACCGAAGAGGAAGGAATCGCATCCATCTGGGGAATCCTCCCGATCGGGAAGGCTAAAATCCTGAACTTGATCACCATTGAACTTTTGGTAAGCTGACGATGGATGGAGGCGAGCGAGACAAGTTGCTCGCTTGGAGTTTTATACAGGAAACGGAGATCATCCTTAAGCAGCGACCGGCGACGGTGGCGTCGCGTTGAGATCTCCAATCTCGATCCCGACGGTGTGCGCGGCGATCAAAGCATTTTCAAGCCGGCAGCTCGGCTTGCCGGGTTCACGTTTGACGATGAAACGCTCCCCCGTCTCGGAGCGGGTTGCAAGCTCGGCTTGAGTCCTGCCGAGTCCCTTGCGTTTTTTCTGACGGCAGTTCCGAAGTCACGTGCGGACCTGATCATCTCGCTTCTCCTGTGTCGGCCTTGCCGGCAATCCCAGAAACAAGAATCGCGCTACCGCTGTGAGACAGTCCCCTCTCAACCATTGGACAGAATGCGTCGCTTTCAATTTGATCCCAAGCTCTTCCCACAGTCCGAGCTGCCGCTTAAGAATTCGATCGACGCTTTTCGAAGAAGGCGGCAATGCCCGCCTGTGCCTCTTCCGTCTCCCAACTGTCTGCTAGTTGAGTAATCACGCTGTCGATGATCTCGTCCGTGATAGGCGAGGCGAGAGAACGCGCGAGGGCCTTGGCGCGTGCAGCAGCTTGTGGCGAGGCCGCGATGAATTCATCGATTTCCTTGTCGACCGCGCGATCGAGACCGGCGGGCGCAA
Organism: Rhizobium sp. R711; assembly: GCF_002211365.1. GTDB lineage: Bacteria > Pseudomonadota > Alphaproteobacteria > Rhizobiales > Rhizobiaceae > Rhizobium. Next base: position 281,340 of record NZ_LOKZ01000012.1, read on the forward strand.
CAACGGAAACGACAAGACCGATCGACTTGGCGTAGGCAGCATCAAACGTTCGCCCTGATACGAACAGGGATCTAGCGGCTGGGCTGCCGATCCGCGCCACGACATAAGGGCTGATCGTTGCCGGTATCAGGCCAAGCCGGACCTCTGTCAAACCGAAACGTGCGGCCTCCGAAGCGATAACCGTGTCACAGACACTGATCAGCCCGACCCCACCGCCGAAAGCGTTCCCGTGGACGCTGCCAATGAGCGGCTTCGGAACCTCGTTCAATGCCTTGAACATCATCGCCAGTCGTCGCGCTTCGGCGATTCTCTCCGCCCGGCTTGCCTTGAACTGGACTCTCATCCACTCGAGATCGCCGCCAGCACAGAAGCTCTTTCCCGCCCCGGCAAGCACGATGACGCGCACATTCCTGTCCGACCCGAGAGTGCTTGCAGCTTCGGTCAATTCGTCGATCATCTCGGCGGACATTGCGTTGTGCTTGTCTTCGCGGCTCAGCGTAAGCCGAGCAACACCCCGTTCGTCGATCGAAATCATCAGCGTTTCCGGCATTATCCTGCGCTCCTAAGGCTTTGGGCAAAACGCGCAGCCTCTTCGAGCTTCTCCGGAGAGAGCCCTGTTCGGTACCCCTTTCGGGAAAGGAACTGTGCGACTTCCAGCGTATCGACATTGCCTTTTGCGCCCGGTGCATAAGGGCAACCGCCCAATCCGCCAACCGACGCATCGAAAACCCGCAGTCCGTGCTTCAAGGAAACATCGATATTGTCGAGGGCCCAACCATCGGTATCGTGGAAGTGACCGGCGAGCATCGTCGCGGGTGCATAGGAGAGGACGGTCACCAGCATCTGATCGACCTCTTCCGGTCGTCCTTTACCAATCGTATCGCCCAGGCTGATCTCGTAGCAACCCAATGCATGCAAGCTCTCGACGACGCGTGCCGCCGCATCGGGCGAAACGGCTCCCTCGTAGGGACATTCGACGACGCAGCTGACATAGCCACGCATCGGGATGGCGCGCGCACGGCTTGCTTCGGCAACCGGCTTAAAGCGTTCGATGCTCTCGGCGATGGAACAGTTGATATTCTGTTGCGAGAAGCTCTCCGAGGCGGAAGCGAAGATCGCGACTTCGTCCGCGCCCGCGGCCATTGCAGCCTCGAACCCTTTCATATTCGGCGTCAGAACTGCATAGCGCACCCCTGGCCTGCGCTTGATACCAGCCATCACCTCGGCGGCGTCGGCAAGCTGTGGCACCCACTTCGGGCTGACAAAGCTCGTCGCTTCGATTCGCTCGAAACCGCATTCCGAGATCATATCTATCAGGGCGATCTTCGTCGCCGTCGGTATCAGGTCCCTCTCGTTCTGGAGGCCATCGCGCGGCGCCATCTCGACGATCGAGACATCCCGCGGCAGCAGTGTGGATTCTCCGGGCTGCACAATCACGTCTCCTCTACCCGGAGTGTCAGAAGCACCGCGCCTTCATCGACCTGCTGTCCTTCGCTCACCTCGACAGCCTCCACCGTGCCGTCGCGGGCCGCGACAAGCGTGAGTTCCATCTTCATGGCCTCCATGACGACAAGCGCATCGCCCTTGGAGACTTCCGCCCCCGACCTCGTGCGCACGATCTTCACGAAACCCGGCATCGGGGCGATCAGCCTGTTGCCATCCGCCACGTCAGCCGCGCTGAAATCGAGCGGGTTGCCAAGGTGAAACACATGCGTCCTGTGGTCGACGCTGACCACCAAGTGATGTGCTGCCGCACTTGCCTTGACCTGGACCTGTCGGCCATCGACCTCCGCCCTGCATCCGTCATCCTGCCGGCTGACGATCTTCACCGGAATGACCCTCCTGCCGTCATGCACGGCAAAAAAATCGAACCCTTTGGCGGCAACCCGCAGGGTTGAGTGCCCGCCTTCATAGGTCAGGGCGACGATACGCTGCATTTCACTCCACAGCTGCCAGTGCCCCAGCGTCAGCCATGGATCGCCATCCGATGATGGCGCAAGCGCGCCCAACGACAGGACGGCAGCGAGAGCAACGACGGTGTCCGCTGGCGGCTCGATGGCGGTCAGCGATTGAAGATTACGATCGATCAGCCCGGTATCCGGATGGCCAGCAGTAAATTCCTCCTGCACGCTCAGTCTGCCGAGGAAGTCGAGATTGGTGGTGACGCCGACAACATGTGAGTTCTGCAAAGCCCGGGTCAGTCGCAACAGAGCGACGCTCCGGCTAGGCCCGTGTACAACCATCTTTGCGATCAGAGGATCGTAATGGGCGGAGACCGTGTCGCCGGGACGAATGCCGGCATCGATCCGCGCCGTAACGTCAGGAAAATCCAGATGCCTGATCGTTCCTATCGCAGGCAGAAAGCCTTTGGCCGCATCCTCGGCATAAATTCGCGCTTCGAATGCCCAACCGTAGATTTCGAGCTCCGACTGTTTCTTCGGCAGCGGCTCGCCGGCGGCAATACGCAATTGCCATTCGACGAGATCGACCCCGGTGATCGCCTCGGTGACCGCATGCTCGACCTGAAGGCGGGTATTCATCTCCATGAAGTAGAAACGATCCGGCCAAAGGCCATTCGATACATCCGCGATGAACTCCACAGTGCCGGCGCCACGATAGGAGATTGCACGCGCCGCACGCACCGCGGCATCGCCCATCGCGCGGCGCATCTCCGGCGTCATCCCCGGAGCCGGCGCCTCCTCGATCACCTTCTGATGGCGGCGCTGAAGCGAACAATCGCGTTCGAAAAGATGCACGACGTTGCCATGTCGATCCCCGAAGATTTGAACCTCGATGTGGCGCGGGCGAATGAGATAGCGCTCTATCAACACGGCGTCGTCGCCGAAGGCGGCTTTCGCCTCGCGCCGTGCGGCAGCGAGGGCTTCGGGAAAATCCTCTTCACTATCGACACGGCGCATGCCCTTGCCGCCGCCGCCAGCGCGGGCCTTGATGAGCACGGGGTAACCGATCAGGGTCGCTTGATCAGCCAGAAAACCGTCATTTTGTTCTTCGCCATGATAGCCGGGGACAACGGGCACGCCCGACTGGTCCATCAACGCCTTTGCCGAGTCCTTCAGTCCCATGGCACGAATGGAGGAGGCTTGCGGTCCGATGAAGACAATGCCGGCGGCCTCTACAGCTGCAGCAAAATCGGCATTCTCCGAGAGGAACCCGTAGCCGGGGTGAATGGCTTCGGCACCAGTCCGCTCCGCCGCAGAAAGGATCCGTTCGATCGAGAGATAGCTTTCCTGCGCACTGGCCGGCCCAAGGCGAACCGCCTCGTCCGCCATCTCGACGTGCAGTGCCCCGACATCGGCATCCGAATAGACCGCCACCGTCGCGATCCCCATGCGCCTGGCGGTTCGGATTACCCGGCAGGCTATCTCGCCACGGTTTGCGATGAGAATTTTCTGGAACATCGCTACCTCACATCCGGAACAGGCCGAAGCGCGTATCTTCAATCGGAGCATTCAGCGCCGCAGACAAAGAGAGACCGAGCACATCACGGCTCTTAGCCGGGTCGATCACCCCATCGTCCCACAGACGTGCTGAGGCATAGAGCGGATGGCTCTGCCGTTCGAAGAGATCAAGCACCGGCTGCTTGAAACTGCTCTCCTCCTCCGGCGTCCAAGGGGTGCCGGCGCGAGAGAGCGCTTCTCCCCGCACGGTCGCAAGGACACCCGCCGCCTGCTCTCCACCCATGACCGAGATGCGGCTGTTCGGCCATGTCCAGAGAAAGCGCGGCGAGAAGGCACGCCCTGCCATGCCGTAATTGCCCGCACCGAAAGAGCCGCCAACCAGCATCGTTACCTTCGGCACGCCGGTCGTCGCGACCGCGGTCACGAGTTTGGCGCCGTTCTTCGCGATGCCTTCGGTTTCGTATTTGCGGCCAACCATGAAACCAGTGATGTTCTGCAGGAAGACGAGCGGTATCCTGCGCTGCGAGCAGAGTTCCACGAAATGGGCGCCCTTCAGGGCCGATTCCGAAAACAGCACGCCGTTGTTGGCGACAATGCCCACCGGTATACCATGGACATGGGCGAAGCCGCAGACCAAGGTCGTCCCATAGCGTGCCTTGAATTCATCGAAACGCGAGCCATCGACAATGCGGGCAATGACTTCGCGCACGTCGTAGGGCACGCGCAGGTCGGCCGGAACGATACCTGCTATTTCCGAGGGATCGAACAGCGGCGCCTCAACCGGCTGACGCGCGACGCCGCCGACCTTTGAGCGATTGAGATTGGCGATAGCGCGCCTCGCCAGCGCGAGAGCGTGTGCATCGTCACGAGCGAGATGGTCGGCGACGCCGGAGAGCCTTGTATGCACATCGCCACCGCCGAGATCTTCCGCGGAGACGACTTCGCCGGTCGCGGCCTTGACCAGTGGAGGACCGGCAAGAAAGATCGTCCCCTGGCCTTCGACGATGATCGCCTCATCGGACATGGCAGGCACATAGGCACCGCCCGCCGTGCACGAACCCATCACCACGGCAATCTGCGGAATTCCCGCTGCCGACATATTGGCCTGATTATAAAATATCCGGCCGAAATGATCGCGATCCGGGAACACCTCGTCCTGATTCGGCAAATTCGCACCGCCCGAGTCCACCAGGTAGATGCAGGGCAAATTGTTCTGGGCAGCAACTTCCTGCGCGCGCAGATGCTTCTTCACCGTCATCGGAAAATAGGTGCCACCTTTGACGGTTGCATCGTTGCAGACGATCATGCAATCGCGCCCCGAAACGCGGCCGATACCGGTAATCAGGCCAGCGCCGGGAGCCTCGTTGCCGTACATGCCGTGGGCTGCGGTCAATCCGATTTCCAGAAACGGTGTGGCCGGATCGAGCAGACCGGCGATACGGTCGCGTGGCAGCATCTTGCCGCGGGCAACATGACGTTCACGCGCTGCAGGCCCGCCACCGTTTGCGGCACTCATAGCCGCCTCCTCAATGACATGGATCGCTTCGGCCATCGCCGCGCGATTTGTCCTGAAGTTCTCCGAATTCGTCGAAATCTGCGACTTCAAAACCGTCATTGGTCACCAGGATGGTTGTCGGATGAACGTTCGGATCAGGCCGTTTCCGCAAAGAGTTCGCGGCCGATCAGCATGCGTCTGATTTCAGAGGTTCCGGCACCGATCTCGTAGAGCTTCGCGTCACGCAGTAGCCGGCCAGCGGGATAATCGTTCGTGTAGCCGTTGCCTCCGAGTGCCTGGATCGTCTCAAGGGCAAGAAGCGTCGCCTTCTCGGCGGCATAGAGAATGCAGCCGGCAGCATCCTTGCGTGTCGTCTCGCCGCGATCGCAGGCGGCCGCCACCGCGTAGACATAGGCACGTGCCGTGTTCATGGTCACGTACATGTCGGCGAGTTTACCCTGCATCAGCTGGAATTCGCCGATCGCCTGACCGAACTGCTTTCTCTCGTGGAGATAGGGCACGACGACATCCATGCAGGCCGCCATGATGCCGATCGGTCCTGCGGAAAGGACGACACGTTCATAGTCGAGCCCAGACATCAGAACGCGCGCACCGCCACCGAGAGTGCCAAGCACATTTGCCGCGGGTACCTCGCAGTCCTCGAAGATCAGCTCGCAGGTATTGGAGCCGCGCATGCCGAGTTTGTCGAGCTTCGGGCCGGTTGAAAAGCCTTTGAAGGTCTTCTCGATGAGGAACGCCGTGATGCCCCGCGGTCCCGCTTCCGGGTCGGTCTTGGCGTAGACCACCAGAACGTCTGCATCCGGACCGTTGGTGATCCACATCTTGTTGCCGTTGAGAACGTAACTGTCGCCTCGTTTCTCCGCCCGAAGCTTCATCGAAACGACATCAGACCCAGCGCCCGGCTCAGACATGGCGAGTGCGCCGATGTGTTCGCCCGAAATGAGCTTCGGCAAATACCGAGACTTCTGCGTTTCCGTTCCGTTGCGGCTGATCTGGTTGACGCAAAGGTTGGAATGGGCGCCGTAGCTGAGCCCAACAGAGGCCGAAGCACGGCTGATCTCCTCCATCGCGACGCAATGGGCCAGATATCCCAAGCCGGCGCCGCCATAGGCCTCCTCGGCCGTGATCCCAAGCAACCCCATATCACCCATCTCGCGCCAGAGCGGCGTTGGGAAACTGTTGTTGCTGTCCGTCTCTGCGGCCAGCGGCGCGATGCGCTCCGTCGCGAATCGTCGAACGCTGTCGCGGAGCGCCTCGATCTCGTCCGCCAGGCCAAATCTCAAACCACCGGAATACATGCCTTCCCTCCCAAGTCCGGCGCGCGACTAGCGCAGCATCCGGTATGCGTGTGTCGTGATTCTCCCGTCATTGTTCTTCACGCGCTTATCTTGTCGGCAGCTCCTCCACTGCCGGTTGGCCCGATAAATTTCGTTGAAGAACACGAAAATGGCAAGCTTTTCCGGTCGGCCAGACATTTCTGACCGCCAGTTTGCTCCGGCGAATATTGGATAGATCTTCCGCCAGCATCTGCCCTTCCTCCCGAGATAGGCAACGACCTGAATACGCACGGATCTCTGCAGATCCGTGCGAGAACGAAGGGATGCTAGCACTGGGCGCGCGGAATTTCTGAACCAAGACGGTTCGTCTGGCGCAAAATATGGAAAGATTTCGTCGGCGGGACGACGCGTTCAACCGCTCGAGGGCTGTCCGACAAAGCGGCAGCCCAAATGGCGGCAGGAACCGATCGTGATGTGATTAACGCTTGATGGCGCGGCCGCTGCGGCTTTCGGCGATTGCCCGGACTTGATGGCGGCGAACCAGCTCGGCCTGGACCTCGGCTTGGAATGTCATGACCTGGTTGCGGACCTCATCGTCGGAGCAGCCAAGCGACGTCAGCTCAGCAGCCAGTCGGCGGCACTCCGTCTTCCAGAAGGCGACTGCATCCTCGCCGTGGCGGCGATCCAGTTCGGCCGCGCACCGTTCAATGTCACCGGCGCGCGAAGCGACCGGGAAAAGCACGATTTCGCTCGTCGTCATTGCTTGCAGAGTTTTGTTTGACTGTACTGGCATCGACTCATTCCGTTGCGTCCGACTCATTCCTAGCCGACCATGGTTAACGCTTTCCTCTTCACCTCAGATAAACGTGCCAGTTCGATCTCTCGCGAATCTCGGCGATGCGTCGGGGCGGGCAATTTTGAGGGGTGGCCTTCCATCGCAAGCAGGACTTCCGAACCATCAAAAATGCAGCTAGGTTTCTGTGCTGCTTTGTCGATGCAGCGAGGGGGCTGAAATCGGTGAGAAGGGTAATTGCGAAGCCTGTCGCGGCGGCCATCGTGGTATTCGCGCGCGCAATTACTGCCGTGCGCGCCATCTGGCCGAATGAGGGCATTCCCAAGGGCCAGTGCGTTTATTTTGCCAATCATTCCAGCCATGGCGATTTCATTCTGGTCTGGGCGGTCCTGCCACCGAGCTTGCGGCGCCGGACACGCCCCGTCGCCGGCGCGGAATATTGGCTAAAGTCGTCGATCAACCGTTTTATCGGCCGCGATGTCTTCGACGCCGTGCTTATCGAGCGGGATCGCGATAAGCGCACCCGCGATCCGATTGAAGTCATGGCCGAGGTCATCGATTCCGGAGCGTCACTGATCCTCTTTCCTGAAGGCACCCGCAACCAGACGGATGCCCAGCTATTGCCGTTCAAAAGCGGGCTTTTTCATCTCGCCTCGATCCGGCCGGACGTTCAACTCGTGCCGGTCTGGATCAACAATCTCAATCGCGTCATGCCAAAGGGCGAGATTGTTCCGATCCCCCTCATATGCACCGTGACCTTTGGCGACGCCATGCAAATCGAAGCCGGTGAGAACAAGGAAACCTTCCTTGACAGGGCGCGCAGAGCGTTGCTCGATCTGTCACCAAAGCACCCGGGCGGTGACCAATGAACGCAAACTCCGACCTGTGGATGCTCGTCCTCGGCATTTTCACGATCCTCGTCGTTTCCTCGACCATCGGCTACCTGCTGCAGCGGCGCCTGCCTGCCGGTCAGTCGAATGCCGCGATCGAGAATCTGAATGCGCGCATCAAGGCATGGTGGATCATGGTCATCCTGATCGGGCTCGCCTTTCTTGCCGGTCGCGTTGGTGTGCTGCTGCTCTTCGGCTTCTGCTCTTTCGCGGCGCTACGCGAGTTCATCACCCTGACCGACACCAAACGTGCCGACCATTGGGCCCTCGCAGCCGCCTTCTTCGTCGTGCTGCCGCTGCAATATTGGCTGCTGTGGGAGCGACAATACGGCATCTTCTCGATCTTCATTCCCATCTACGCGTTCCTGCTGATGCCAATCATTTCGGTACTGCGCGGCGATACCGAGCGTTTCCTGATACGCATTGCCGAAGTGCAGTGGGCTCTGATGATCTGCGTCTTCTGCGCCTCACATGTCCCCGCGCTGCTGACGTTGACGATTCCGGGCTATGAAGGCCGCAACGTTCTCCTGATCGCCTTCCTGGTGATCATCGTGCAACTCAGCGATGTCCTCCAATATGTCTGGGGCAAGCTGTTCGGTCGAACGAAGATCGCGCCAAGCCTGTCCCCTTCGAAGACTGTGGAAGGCTTTGTCGGCGGCGTAGTGAGCGCAACATTGATCGGTGCTGCCCTATGGTGGATCACGCCTTTCACGCCGTTTCAGGCCGGCGTCTTGGCCCTTGTCATCACAATGATGGGCTTCTTCGGCGGCCTCGTCATGTCAGCAATCAAGCGAGATCGCGGCGTCAAGGATTGGGGCAACCTGATCGAAGGACACGGCGGATTGATCGACCGGCTTGATTCCGTGGTCTTTTCCGCACCGATCTTCTTCCACATTGTCCGCTACTGGTGGTCGGTCACATGATGGCGCTGATACGTCGCCTGGGTCAGAGCAGTGTGACGCACGTTCTCTTCGCGTTTGTCGCCATGGGTGGTTGGGCGCTTCTCGTCAATAGCAACCACCCGCTGCCGCGAGCCTTGCTGGCTGGCGTTGTGCAGGGCGGACTCTCGGCCTGCCTCACCTTTTTTCTCAAGACGGTCATTGAACGGCTCTCGAGACAGTTCAAAGGGCGCGCCGGTCTGTGGGCGCCACCGCTGATCGCATGTCTTGCTTCCACTGCCGCACTGATCTCGATCCACGCACTGAGCGGCACGCCGGAAATCCTGAAAACCATAGCGGTACCGCTGGCTGTCTCGACGAGCTACGCAGCGGTCTACAATTACTTTCTCTATCAACAGAGGATCGAGGCATGACAGAGACGGGCGATCGGCGGCCGCTAGCCAGCAGAGACACACAATGGGCAAAGCGCATTGCACAATCGCTGGCAGCGCGGTCGATTACGCCGAACCAGATCTCGCAAGTGAGCATGATCGCCGCAGCCCTGGCGGGCGGCATGTTTTTCCTCGCCGGACGAGATGACGGGTTGAGCAGAGGAGTCCTCCTAGTCCTTGCGGCCGCCTTCTGCCAATTGCGGCTGCTCTGCAATCTCTTTGACGGCATGGTCGCCGTCGAAGGTGGCAAGGGCACAGCCGATGGACCATTCTGGAACGAATTCCCCGACCGTATCGCCGATATACTAATCCTGGCTGGCGTGGGATATGGCATCGGATCGCCTGGGCTTGGTTGGGCAGCGGCATCTTTTGCCGTGCTGACAGCCTATGTTCGCGAGCTCGGACGAGCGACGGGAACCCCGAGCGACTTCTCAGGCCCGATGGCAAAGCAGCACCGGATGGCGACAATTACGGCCGCGGCACTTCTATCGATCCTCGAGCCGCTGTGGGACGGGCATAACCAGGTCCTGCTCGCGGCACTCTGGCTGATCGCCGTCGGCGCTGCCTTCACGGCGCTGCGCCGAGGCAAAAACGTCGTTCGAAATCTGAAGGCTGACCGCGCGGGCAATTGATGCACGTCGCTCAATCCGCCTCAGGCGTACCGAAAAGCCGGAAAGTGCGCTTTGCAGCCGCGCGGCCGGGCAATAGAACAACGACGCCGCTTCTTCTTTTCCCCGAAGCGGCCTAGGACTAGCCTCGCTTCGGCGAGGCATTTTTCTTTTCTCCTATTTATAAGATTTTTATATCCGCGCCCTGCCGCCGATCTCGAACGCTTATGCGCTTCGGCCGCATATTGATGTCCGAGAGATCCAAGGATCATCTCCACGCCAGAAAGCATAGGTGCCACCCGATGGGATGGCGCCCTTTGTCTTGTCTGACTCTAGAAGAACAACAGGAGTCACGATCGATGATGGACATAGGTCTACTCGCCATAACAATCGTATTTTTCGCCCTGTGCTTTGCCTACACCAAAGCCTGCGACCGGCTCTAGCCGGAGGAAACGCCATGACCCTCGACTATATTCTCAGTGGTGCCGTCACCGTGTTTCTAACGGTTTACCTCACCTACGCTCTCATTCGCCCCGAGCGCTTCTAGCATCGCGCCCTCACCGGGATTGCGCGACAGGCGGAACCAACCGGGTATTGAAAGTTACCTCCCATGACCCTCAACGGATGGCTTCAGATCCTGCTTTACTGCGGGATTATCATCGTGCTCGTCAAACCGCTCGGCGGTTACATGACACGCGTCTTCAATGGCGAACGCACATTTCTCTCACCGGTCCTCGTTCCGATCGAACGGGGACTTTATGCCATTGCCGGTACCAGCGAACGCAACGAACAGCATTGGACCTCGTACGCCTTTGCCATGCTGCTCTTTAATCTATTCGGCGTTCTCGTTCTTTACGCGCTGATGCGCCTGCAAGCGGTTTTGCCTTATAACCCGGCCGGCATGCCCGCCGTTCCAGCTGAACTCTCCTTCAACACCGCCGTCAGCTTCGTAACAAACACAAACTGGCAGAACTACGGTGGCGAAAGCACCATGTCCTATCTGACGCAGATGGCAGGACTCTCCGTGCAGAATTTCGTTTCGGCAGCAACCGGTATCGCCATTGCTGTCGGCCTGATTCGTGCCTTTGCGCGCGCCTCGGGCAAGGCGATCGGCAATTTCTGGGTCGATATGATCCGCGCGACCTTCTACGTCCTGCTGCCGATCTGCATCGTGCTGACGCTGGTCTATGTCTATCTTGGCGTGCCGCAAACCCTCGGCCCCTATGTCGACGCAACGACGCTCGAAGGCACCAAGCAGACGATCGCGCTCGGCCCAGTTGCCTCGCAACTTGCCATCAAGATGCTTGGCACTAACGGCGGCGGCTTCTTCAACGCCAACTCCGCGCATCCCTTCGAGAACCCTGACAACATCTCGAACATGATCCAGATGGTATCGATCTTCGCGATCGGCGCGGCCCTCACCAACGTCTTTGGCCGGATGGTAGGCAACCAGCGTCAAGGCTGGGCGATTCTCGCGACGATGGGCCTTCTCTTCATCGTCGGCGTCGGTGTCACCTATTGGGCGGAAGCAGCAGGCAATCCGCTGATGCATGCCTTCGGCCTCGAGGGCGGCAACATGGAGGGCAAGGAGGTACGTTTTGGCGTCGCCATGTCCTCGCTCTTTGCCGTCATCACAACCGCTGCCTCCTGCGGCGCGGTCAATGCGATGCACGGCAGCTTCACGGCACTCGGCGGTCTCATCCCGCTTATCAACATGCAGCTTGGTGAAGTCATCGTCGGCGGCGTTGGCGCAGGTTTTTACGGCATCCTGCTTTTCGTGATCATCGCGATCTTCGTCGCGGGGCTAATGGTCGGTCGCACACCGGAATATCTTGGCAAGAAGATCGAAGCCAAGGAGATGAAGATGGCGGTGCTGGCCATTCTTTGCCTGCCGCTCGCGATGCTCCTCTTCACGGCGATTGCCAGCGTCCTGCCGTCCGCCGTTGCCTCTATCGGCACGGCCGGCCCGCACGGCTTCTCGGAGATCCTGTATGCCTATACTTCCGCTGCGGCCAACAACGGCTCAGCCTTCGGCGGCCTCACCGGCAACACGCCTTGGTACAACATCACCCTCGGTGTGGGCATGCTGATGGGTCGCTTCCTGGTCATCGTCCCGGCGCTCGCGATCGCTGGATCGCTCGTCGCCAAGAAGACCGTTCCGGCCTCCGCCGGCACCTTCCCGACGGATGGACCGCTCTTCGTGGGTCTCCTGGCAGGCACGATCCTGATCGTTGGCGGCCTGACCTTCTTCCCGGCGCTGGCGCTTGGTCCAGTCATCGAGCATTTGGTCATGATCGCCGGCCAGACTTTCTGAGGTGAAGCAATGATCCTTCGCCATAGGCTTCGCAAATCCTTCAATGCGCGTCCCGGTTTGCCGGGACGTGAGAGCCAGCGGATGACCCGCGCCTCCGACATCATCCTGGTGATGCTGGCCGGCCTCCTCGTCATCGTCGCGGTATTTCGGATTCTACACGGCTGATCGCATCACGGTCGCCTTACTCTTTTCAAGCTGGAGTCTCTTATGAGCCAGGCAAAATCAGCGAGCATCATGGATCCTCGCATTCTCATTCCGGCCGTGGGTGCCGCCTTCAAGAAGCTGAACCCGCGCACCCTTGCCAAGAACCCCGTCATGTTCGTCGTTGCAACGGTTTCGGCGCTGACCACGATCCTGTTCGTCCGCGACCTCGTTACCGGCGGCGGAAATCTCGGCTTCTCCTTCCAGATCAACCTCTGGCTCTGGTTCACCGTGCTTTTCGCCAACTTCGCCGAAGCAGTTGCCGAGGGGCGCGGAAAGGCACAGGCGGACTCGCTGCGCAAGGCCCGTACCGAAGCCCAGGCAAAGCTGCTGACGGCCAACAACGGCAGCGGCTATCGCCTCGTTCCGGGCACGAGCTTAAAGGTCGGCGATCTCGTCCTCGTCGAGGCCGGCGATATCATTCCCTCGGACGGCGAGGTCGTCGAGGGTGTGGCCTCGGTCAACGAGGCCGCGATAACAGGTGAATCCGCCCCAGTCATCCGTGAGTCCGGCGGCGATCGCTCGGCCGTGACTGGCGGTACGCAGGTCCTGTCCGATTGGATTCGCGTCCGCATCACTGCCGCCGCGGGACACACCTTTCTCGACCGCATGATCTCGCTCGTCGAAGGTGCGGAGCGGCAGAAGACCCCGAACGAAATCGCTCTTAACATCCTGCTTGCAGGCATGACGCTGATTTTCGTTCTGGCCACGGCGACGATCCCGAGCTTCGCAAGCTATGCCGGCGGCTCCATCCCGATTATCATCCTCGTCGCGCTCTTCGTGACGCTAATCCCGACCACAATCGGCGCGCTCCTCTCGGCAATCGGCATCGCCGGCATGGACCGTCTCGTGCGCTTTAACGTGCTTGCGATGTCGGGCCGCGCCGTCGAAGCAGCCGGTGACGTCGACACGCTGCTCCTCGACAAGACCGGCACGATCACGCTCGGCAATCGTCAGGCAACCGCCTTGCGCCCGGTTCGCGGCGTCACCGAACAGGAACTAGCCGACGCCGCGCAGTTGGCGTCGCTCGCCGACGAAACACCGGAAGGCCGCTCCATCGTCGTGCTCGCCAAGGAAAAATACGCGATCCGCGGCCGCGAGATGGGAAGCCTGCACGCCACCTTCGTGCCGTTCACCGCCCAGACCCGCATGAGCGGCGTCGATGTCGAAGGCTCGTCGATTCGCAAGGGCGCCGTCGATGCCGTGCTCGCTTATGTCGGGGCCGCGTCGGCACCGGCTTCGGGCAATACGACCGTCGCCCTCCGCACCAACACCGAGACCGTTCGGGAACTGCAGGCGATTGCCGATGAAATTTCCAAGGCAGGCGGCACGCCGCTGGCAGTCGCCCGCGACGGCAAACTTCTCGGCATCATCCAGCTCAAGGATATCGTCAAAGGCGGTATTCGCGAGCGCTTCGCTGAACTGCGCCGGATGGGCATCCGGACCGTCATGATAACAGGCGACAACCCGATGACGGCAGCCGCTATCGCGGCCGAGGCCGGCGTCGACGACTTCCTCGCCCAGGCGACACCCGAGAACAAGCTGTCCCTGATCCGTGAGGAACAGGCCAAGGGCAAGCTCGTTGCCATGTGCGGCGACGGCACGAACGACGCACCCGCCCTCGCCCAGGCCGATGTCGGCGTTGCCATGAACACCGGCACGGTCGCCGCCCGCGAAGCCGGCAACATGGTCGACCTCGACAGCGATCCGACGAAGCTCATCGAGATCGTCGAGATCGGCAAACAGCTGCTGATGACCCGTGGCGCGTTGACCACCTTCTCGATCGCCAACGACATCGCCAAGTACTTTGCCATTATCCCGGCGATGTTCCTGGCCTTCTATCCGCAACTCGGCGTCCTGAACGTCATGGGGCTCGCCACCCCGCAGAGCGCCATCCTGTCGGCGATCATCTTTAACGCGCTGATCATCGTGGCGCTAATCCCGCTGTCGCTGAAGGGCGTGAAATACCGTGCGATCGGCGCCGGCGCGCTGCTCTCCCGCAACCTGCTCATCTATGGCGTCGGAGGCATCATTGTCCCGTTTATTGGCATCAAGGCGATCGACATGGTCATCACGGCCATCGGTCTCGCCTAAGGAGTTGACATCATGCTGAAAGAACTTCGTCCGGCAGTCGTCATGATCGTTGCCACCACCGCCATCACTGGTCTGCTTTATCCACTCGCCATGACGGGAGCCGCGCAAGCGCTCTTCCCGGCGCAAGCGAACGGCAGCCTGATCCAGAAGGACGGCAAAGTGATCGGCTCGACACTGATCGGTCAGGCATTCACCAGCGACAAGTACTTCCATGGCCGCCCTTCGGTGGCAGGCGATGGATACAACGCTGCCTCGTCTTCCGGCTCCAACCTTGGCCCCACGAGTCAGAAGCTGCTCGATCGCGTAAAGACTGACTATGAGGCAGCCAAGGCCGCCAACCCGAATGCCCAGGTGCCGATCGATCTCGTGACGGCCTCTGGCAGCGGCCTCGATCCGCACATCTCGCCCGAGGCGGCCTACTTCCAGATACCTCGCGTTGCCAAGGCGCGCGGCATGGATGAAACCAAGCTGAAGGCGATTGTCGACGCCGCCGTCGATCACCCCGAACTCGGGTTTCTCGGCGAGCGCACGGTCAATGTTCTGGCATTGAACCAGTCTCTTGATACTTCTATGTCTGAGTAGGGTGGAAAGCCCCGGCCGCTTGGATGCGACCGGGGCTTCCTCGTCAGGGAAAGATGAAAAGCATGCCGGAAGACAACCGCGATAAGGTTGGCAGGCCCTCGCCCGATGCACTGCTTGAGAAGGCACGACAGGAGACGCGCGGCCGGTTGAAGATATTCCTTGGCGCCGCGCCCGGCGTGGGCAAGACCTACGAGATGTTGGAGTCGGGCCGCGCCAAACTGTCCGATGGCGTTGACGTGGTGATCGGCATCGTCGAGACCCATGGCCGCAAGGAAACACAGGCCCTCGTCGAGGGCTTTGAAGTCATCCCGCGCGTCAAGATCGACTACAAGGGCCGTCCTCTCGAGGAGATGGATATCGATGCCATCCTTGCGCGCCGACCCGACCTTGTCCTAGTCGACGAACTTGCCCATACGAACGCCGAAGGAAGCCGTCACCCCAAGCGCTACCTCGATGTGAAGGAATTGCTCGACCGCGGCATGGACGTCTATTCGACCCTGAACATCCAGCATGTTGAGAGTCTGAACGACGTCGTCTCTCAAATCACTCGCGTCCGCGTCCGCGAGACTGTGCCTGACTCGATCATCGACATGGCAGATGACGTTGAGATCATTGATCTGACGCCGGACGATCTGATCAAACGGCTGCATGACGGGAAGGTCTACATTCCCAAGACCGCCGAACGTGCGCTGACCAATTATTTTACCCCCGGCAACCTGACCGCCCTGCGCGAACTCGCATTGCGCAAGACCGCGCAGCGTGTCGATGACCAGCTGCTGAACCACATGCAGGCACACGCCATCGCTGGTCCTTGGGCTGCAGGTGAAAGGGTCCTTGTATCTGTCGATCAGCATCCACGATCAGCTTCGCTCGTGCGCTACGCGTCTCGAATGGCCTCGCGACTGCGAGCACCGTGGGCAGCCGTCTACGTCGAGACCAATCGTTCGATCAGCTTGACGGAATCTGACCGCGACACGATTGCAGCGACGCTCCGGCTGGCTGAACAACTCGGCGGCGAGGCAATCACTATTCCCGGCCGCGAGGTCTCGGAAGAGCTGGTCCGACACGCTGCGGCCAATAACGTCACCCATATCGTCATCGGAGCGCCCAGCAGGCCGACATGGCGTGACTGGTTTCACCGCTCCATCGCCGACGATCTGATCAGAACGTCAGGCAACATCAGCGTCCATGTGATCTCCGGCAACGAGAAAGATGAGGCATCCGCGCGCAGCATGAAAGCTGCCCCGTCCTCGCCCGCGTTCAAAATCCAAGCATATCTCTCCGCAACGGCCTATGTGGCAATCGCGCTCGTCGCTGGCGTCGTACTTGATCAGGTGCTGGATGTCCGCAACCTTGCCCTTGTGTTCCTGATGGCAGTACTCACGTCAGCGGTGATCCACGGGCTTCGTCCAGCGCTCTACACCTGCATCCTCAGCGCGCTGGCTTTCAACTTCTTCTTCCTGCCGCCTCGCTACACGCTGACGATCAGCGATCCGGAGAGCGTGCTTGCATTGTTCTTTTTCCTGGGCGTGGCCGTCATTGCCAGCAATCTCACGGCAACGGTCCAACGCCAGGCGGCGGCGGCCCGGCAGCGTGCCAGGACGACCGAAGACCTCTACCTGTTCTCCAAGAAATTGGCTGGCACCGGCACGCTCGACGACGTCCTCTGGGCCACCGCCTTTCAGCTGGCATCGATGCTCAAGGTCCGCGTCGTGCTTCTGCTGCCGGAGCAAGGCACGATCTCCGTCAAGGCCGGCTATCCGCCGGACGACACGCTCGACGAGGCTGATATTGCCGCTGCCCGGTGGGCATGGGAGCACAATCACGCCGCCGGCCGCGGCGCCGATACCCTGCCCGGCGCCAAACGCCTCTATGTGCCGCTGCGAACCGGGCGCGCAGCCGTCGGCGTGATCGGCCTCGACAATGACCGACGCGACGGCCCTCTCCTGACACCCGAGCAGCAACGCCTTCTCGATGCGTTGGCGGACCAGGCGGCCCTTGCGATCGAGCGCATTCAACTCGTGGCAGATGTCGATCGTGCAAGGCTCGCAGCGGAAGCCGACCGTTTGCGCTCTGCCCTCCTGACCTCCATCTCGCATGACCTCAAGACGCCGCTCGCAGCCATTCTTGGCGCCGCCGGCACCTTGCGTGACTACCTCGATTCCATGGCACAGGAAGACCGCATGGATCTTCTGTCGACCGTTGTCGACGAATCGGAACGGCTCAACCGCTTTATCGCCAACCTGCTCGACATGACGAAAATCGAGTCCGGGGCGATGGAGCCGAACTATGCGCTCCACTATCCCGGCGACATTGCGGGAAGCGCGCTGCGCCGCGCTGAGAAAATTCTCGCGCATCACAAGACCATCATGACCATTCCGGCAGATCTGCCGATGGTCCGTGTCGATCCGGTGCTGTTCGAGCAGGTGCTTTTCAATCTGCTGGACAATGCTGCCAAATATGCTCCGCAAGGATCGTCGATCCGTATCGATGGACGGGCGGATGAATACAACGTGATGAT
Organism: Rhizobium sp. R711; assembly: GCF_002211365.1. Classification (GTDB taxonomy): domain Bacteria; phylum Pseudomonadota; class Alphaproteobacteria; order Rhizobiales; family Rhizobiaceae; genus Rhizobium. The sequence goes on from NZ_LOKZ01000012.1 coordinate 298,885, forward strand.
CCAGGTTTCGGACGAAGGCCCTGGCATTCAGCCGGCCGACCTGGACCGCGTTTTCGATACTTTCTATCGCGTGCGCAAAGGAGATCAGGTGCGCGCCGGCACGGGCCTCGGCCTTTCCATCTGCCGAGGTTTTGTCGAAGCGATGGGTGGCGCGATCACAGCCGGAAATCGCTCCGATCATTCCGGTGCCGTCTTCACTATCCGTCTTCCAAGACCAAATGAAATTCCGAAATTGGATGAGCTAAAATGACAGGTTCAGCCGTAAAAATTCTCGTCGTGGACGACGAGCCTCCAATTCGCAAGCTCCTTCGCGTGGGCCTCACCGCGCAAGGCTACGAGGTACATGAGGCGCCAAACGGCGCCTCAGCCCTGCAGTCGGCAAAGGACGAACCGCCTGATCTGATCGTGCTCGACCTTGGCCTGCCGGACAAATCGGGCCACGAACTGTTGCGGGAATGGAGAGACGCGGGTCTAACCCTGCCTATCGTGATCCTTTCCAGCCGCACAGATGAAACTGGCATCGTCAACGCTCTTGAAGCGGGGGCCGACGACTATCTAACGAAGCCGTTCGGCATGAACGAACTCGGCGCTCGGCTGCGGGTTGCCTTACGCCATCGCTTGCAGCAGCAGGGGGAGCGGGCGATCTTTCAGGCCGGCGGCCTGTCGATTGATCTGGTCAAACGCATCGTCAAGATCGATGGCAGGGAAATCAAGCTCTCGCCGAAGGAATACGATATCCTCAGGGTTCTTGCCCAGCATGCCGGCAAGGTTCTGACTCACCAGTTCCTGCTGAAGCAGATCTGGGGACCGGCCGCCGACGTGCAGTACTTAAGGGTCTATGTTCGACAGTTGCGCCAGAAGATCGAACAGAGCCCGGACCAGCCGCAATATATCACCACCGAAACCGGTGTCGGGTACAGACTGAAAGAAGCGGATCCGCCAACAGGCTAGTTATCGATAGACGCGCTCCGACAGTGCGCGCATACCGAGCCCGACCATCACTTCGTAAGCGATGCGCCGGCGAATAGGATTGTGCAATCGAATGGCGGTCGAACCGAGAAACTCGGTTTCGATGTGATCGAACGCCTTGAGTTCAGGCGAAGTCCTGATCGCACGCGCGTAAAACTCGTGAAACGCTTGTCGGCAAACATAAGTCTTGTATTTCGTTAGGCAGAAAACGGAAAAGCGACCAGCTTCTTCACGCAGGAAGTCGGTCACGCCGGCGGTTACCTCGGGCCAAGCCGGATTGAACGTATCGTCGAAAACGATGATTCCGTGCTCCGCAAGCGACGCGGCAGCAAGACGACTATCGGCCGCGACGTGGTGCAACATGTGGCCACCGTCGATACTGAAGAACCGGACCATCCCTGCTCTTTCGGTAATGTTCTCCGGCCGGAGCAGCGTACTGTCGCTCTTGATGACGCATTCGGCGTCCACGGAAAGGCCAAGTTGACGGCCGCCCGCCGCGAAACGTTCGTACTGCGTCGCGCCGTGATCCGGATTCACGATATCAAACGGATCGATGGCCACAATCTTCTCCGTGTCTCCGCAGATCTTCCGCAACAGAAAGTAGGAACGACCATAGTAAACGCCGATCTCGGCGAGGCTGCCTCGCAAGGAGGCTGATTGCTGGGATAGCAAAACCGCAAGAAATACCAGAGCGTCGGGCGGATCAATGTATCCTTCGATCGCCTGAAGATCATGGAATATGAACTTTCTGATCGACGAATCCATCTGGTTTCGGCCTTCAGTTTCACGATGAGAACTACCGAAGGGAACAATTCTTCGCAGAGAATAAGAACAAAAGTCAATTCCATTTAAAATGACGTACCGGCAGTATTTAAAGGTACGACTGGTTGTGGCAATCATTGTTGAATAAAGATTGCGATGTTATTTCGAGCGCTGCGTTTGTCGGGTCCTGGTGGACAGTCAATTCCATGGAAAATCTTCGGCAAATCAATTTGCTAATGCCGTCATCAACAAAAAGAGAGCGACATCCGCGCCACCTTCGTTTCGTTCTTTTTCTCGCCATCGACCTGCTCTAAGTCTTCTACATCCGAAACGAGAATTAAAGGTGGTGCATGGCAGGTGAAACGATTCTGGTCGTGGGCGGCGCTGGTTATATCGGCTCCCATACGTGTCTCGATCTTGCGAACAAGGGGTTCCAACCGGTCGTTTTCGACAATTTCTCCAACGGTCATCGCGAATTCGTGAAGTGGGGGCCTGCCGAGGAAGGGGATATCCGGGACCGGGCTCGCCTTGACGAGGTTCTGGCCAAGCACAAGCCAGCTGCCATCCTGCATTTTGCCGCCCTCATCGAGGTCGGCGAATCGGTCAAGGATCCGGTTGCCTTCTACGAGAACAACGTCATCGGCACGCTGACACTTTTGGCTGCCGCTCAGGCGGCGGGCGTCAAGGCATTCGTCTTCTCGTCCACCTGCGCGACCTACGGCCTGCCGCAAAGCGTACCTCTCGATGAGACGCATCGTCAGGTGCCGATCAATCCCTATGGCCGTACAAAATACATCGTCGAGCAGGCGCTTGCCGACTACGACAAATACACCGGCTTTCGATCGGTCGTGCTTCGCTACTTCAACGCAGCCGGCGCCGACTTCGAGGGACGGGTCGGCGAGTGGCATCAGCCTGAAACGCACGCCATACCGCTCGCGATTGATGCCGCTCTTGGCCGTCGTGAAGGCTTCAAGGTGTTTGGTACCGACTACGAGACGAGGGACGGCACCTGTGTCCGCGACTACATCCATGTGCTTGATCTCGCCGATGCGCATGTCCGCGCCGTAGAGCATCTGCTGCGGGGCGGGGAATCTGTTGCGCTCAATCTCGGCACCGGCACGGGAACAACGGTGAAGGAGTTGCTCGGCGCCATCGAGCGCGTGTCGGAGCGACCGTTTCCTGTGGAATATGTCGGCCGCCGCGAAGGCGACTCGCACACGCTGGTTGCCAACAATGACAAGGCGCGGGAGATTCTAGGCTGGGCGCCGCAGTATGATTTGTCTCAGATCATTCGATCGGCGTGGAACTGGCACGCAAAATCAAACCAGCACTGAAATACATCCATGACCGGTCGACCGAACATTCTATTGATCACCGCGGACCAGTGGCGCGGTGATTGCCTGTCGGCGACCGGACATGCCTGCGTCAGGACGCCGAATGTGGATGCGCTGGCGGCGGAAGGCGTCTTGTTTGCCCGCCACTACGCTGGCGCCGCGCCATGCTCACCGGCGCGCGCCACGCTCTATACCGGCCTCTATCAGATGAACCACCGGGTTTGCCGCAACGGCTCACCCCTCGATGCGCGATTTGATAATCTGGCGCTGGCGGCCCGGCGGGCGGGTTATGATCCGACGCTGTTCGGCTATACTGATACCGCACCCGACCCGCGCGGCATGAACGCGAACGACCCGCACCTGACAACTTATGAAGGATTGCTACCCGGCTTTACGGCCCGACAACTGCTTCCCGAGCATGAAAGGCAATGGCTGTCCTGGTTGCGCGAGCGTGGACACCAGGATGCGGATAGTCGCGACATTCACATCCCCGTCGGCGCGCGGCGCGGTGAGATCTCGAACGCGGCAACGACCTATTCGAAGGACGAAACGCAGACGGCGTTTCTCGCGGGAGAGTTCATCCGCTGGCTGGGAGAGCAGGATGCGCCCTGGTTCGCACATGTTTCGTTCCTTCGTCCGCATCCGCCATTTTCGGCGCCGTCTCCATACAACGATCTGTTCAGCCCGGAGGACGGTTCGCATTTCGCCCGGGCGGAAAACCACGAAACGGAACAGAGATCGCACCCTTATCTGTCCTATGCCATGCCGAGGGCAGGAAAGGGCGGCTTCATCTATGGTGCGACCGGCTCGCTTAGCGAGTGGCAAGCCAGCGACTTCGCCGCGATCCGAGCCATCTACTATGGCATGATCGCGGAGGTGGATGCGCAGCTTGGGCGCATTTGGCGCGCGCTGAAGGAAGCAGGGGTGTGGGACGACACTCTTATCATCTTCACCTCCGACCACGCCGAGATGGCAGGCGATCACTGGACGCTCGGCAAGGGCGGTTTCTTCGATGGCAGTTATCACATCCCGCTTGTCATCCGCGACCCGCAAGCCGTCATGCGGGGCAGGGTGGTCGACCGGTTCACGTCTGCGGCAGACATCTTTGCGACGCTCTGCGATCGCCTGCATATCGAACCCAGGAACGCCCTGGATGGCCAGTCCCTGCTACCGTTCATGGAGCGGGAGGCGCCGAGAACCTGGCGCGATGCTGCCTTCTGGGAATTCGACTTCCGCGATATTGTCAACCAGGAACCAGAAGCTCATTTCGGATTGCAGTCAAACGAATGCAACCTTGCCGTCATCAGAGATGAACGCTTCAAATACGTGCATTTCGCAGCACTGCCACCACTCTTATTCGACCTGCAGGCCGATCCGATGGAATTGAACAACCTCGCGTCGGACCCAGCCTGTGTGTCGACCAGGCTTTCCTATGCCGAGAAGCTTCTCTCGATGCGTGCCCGTCATCTGGATCAAACGCTAGCCTTCACCGAACTTACGGAAAAAGGGCCGATCAGGCGTCGGCCCTAAGCTTATCAGGCGAGGCGCCCGAGATAGTCCAGCTTGCCAACAGGAACGCCCTGATTGCGCAGGATCGCGTGTGCCGTCGCAAGGTGGAAGAAGAAGTTCGGTAGCGCGAAGGTCACGACATATTCGTCGCCGCGGAACGTGATTTTGTTACCCCCCGGCGAAAGGGTAATTTCCTGCGTTTCCGTCCCTTCAAGTGCAGCCGGTGCGACTGTGCGGAGGTAGGTTTCCGTCTTGGCAACACGCTCGCGCAATTCGGCGATGGTCGCTTCATTGTCCTCGAATTTCGGTGCTTCGCTGGCGGTCAGCCGCGCAATCGCCAGTTTGGCGGTGTCGGTCGCGCGCTGAAACTGGCCCGAGAACGGCAACATGTCCGAAGCCAGCCGCGCGGCGACGAGATCCGCGCTATCGATGCCTTTCTCCTTCGCGAAGGCCTCGGCTTTATCGAGGTAGGTCTTCAACGTTTCAAGACCGTGCTGAAAGACGGGAACTGTTAGTCGGTACATCGAAATAGGCATCAGTTTCTCCCTTAAAGACGGCGAAACCGCCGCCGCTAGACCGTTCATATAGTTCGCGGCATCGCGCTTTTCAGCGCCAGCGCAAGCATCTTCGCGAGATTTTCACGGAGCGCTCGCGACCTCGCCAATGAAATGGACTTGACGCCCTCAGTAGAAAATGGAATGAATATTCCGCGATACAGATTTTACGGTTCGTTTGTTCCGTTTCTTGACGGACGGCCAGTAGGAGACGGCCCAGGCGAACTAAAAAACTGGCTTTTGGGCTCGGCCCGAAGCTCCGGCGTGAGGAGGGTGCAGCCGGACACCGCTTTGGAGGAAAGAAGAATGAAGAAATTTATCATGGGTACTGCCATGGCGCTCGTCCTGTCGACGGCCGCTCATGCCGAAACCGTCGGCGTCTCGATGTCGAAATTCGACGACAACTTCCTGACCGTTCTGCGCAACGGAATGCAGAACTACTCCAAGACTCTGAACGGCGTGACACTGCAGGTCGAAGACGCCCAGAACGACGTCGCCAAGCAGCAAAGTCAGATACAGAACTTCATCGCATCCAAGGTCGACGCGATTATCGTCAATCCGGTTGACACGGACGCCACGGCGGCCATGTCGAAAATCGCAGCCGAAGCCGGCATTCCGCTGGTTTACGTCAACCGCGAGCCGGTCAACGTTGATAGCCTTCCGGACAAGCAGGCTTTCGTCGCTTCCAACGAGCAGGAATCCGGTACGCTTGAAACGAAGGAAGTTTGCCGTCTTCTTGGCGGCAAGGGCAAGGCCGTCATCCTGATGGGCGAACTCTCCAATCAAGCCGCTCGCATGCGCACCAAGGATGTCCATGATGTTGTCGCCACCGACAACTGCAAGGGTATAGAGATCCTTGAGGAGCAGACAGCAAACTGGTCGCGCACAGAAGGTTCGGATTTGATGACGAACTGGCTCTCCAGCGGCATCGAGTTCGACGCCGTCATTTCGAACAATGACGAAATGGCCATCGGCGCTATTCAGGCTCTCAAGGCAGCCGGCAAGGATCTCAGCAAGATCGTGATCGGCGGCGTTGATGCCACGCAGGACGCACTTGCCGCGATGCAGGCTGGCGACCTCGACGTGACGGTCTTCCAGGATGCAGCCGGGCAGGGCAAGGGTGCGCTCGACGCGGCTCTGAAGCTCGCGAAGGGCGAAAAGGTGGACAAGAAGGTTTATATTCCTTTCCAACTCGTCACGCCTGAAAACGTCAAGGACTTCGTCGCGAAGAACTAACGTCGGAAAAATGGGGTGCGGGACATACGGTTCCGCATCCCAAGCTTCAATCCGTGTTCGGGAGGAGATGAGATGGTTGTCAGCCCGTCTACAATGGCCGCAGTGCGTCACAGCGGCGCTGTTCCGAATGCGGAATACCTGCTGAGCGCCGAAGGCGTGCGCAAGGAGTTTCCAGGCGTTGTTGCACTCGACGATGTCCAGTTCCAGCTGAAACGCGGCACCGTGCACGCCTTGATGGGCGAAAACGGCGCCGGCAAGTCCACGCTGATGAAAATCCTCGCAGGCATCTATATCCCGGACAAGGGTGAGGTGCGCCTCAAGGGCGTCGAGATTCAGCTAAAATCACCGCTCGATGCGTTGGAAAATGGTATCGCGATGATCCATCAGGAGCTGAACCTGATGCCCTATATGACCGTTGCCGAGAACATCTGGATCCGGCGCGAGCCGAAGAACAGGTTCGGCTTCGTCGATCACGCGGCAATGTTCCGCCAGACGGACGAGCTGTTTCAACGACTGAATATCGACATCGACCCGGAGATTCAGGTTCGCGAACTTTCCGTCGCCAATCGGCAGATGGTCGAGATCGCCAAGGCGGTCTCCTACAATTCCGACGTCCTGATCATGGATGAACCGACATCGGCGCTGACCGAGCGCGAGGTTGAGCATCTCTTCCGGATCATTCGCGACCTCAGGGCTCAAGGCATTGGGATCGTCTACATCACACACAAGATGAACGAGCTGTTCGAGATCGCCGACGAGTTCTCTGTGTTCCGCGACGGCCGTTATATCGGCACCCATGCGTCAACAGATGTCACGCGCGACGACATCATCCGCATGATGGTTGGCCGAGAGATTACCCAGATGTTTCCGAAAGAGGAGGTCCCGATCGGCGACGTCGTGCTCTCGGTCAAGAACCTCTCACTGAACAACGTTTTCCATGACGTTTCCTTTGATGTCCGATCGGGCGAGATCCTTGGCGTCGCCGGACTTGTGGGATCAGGCCGATCGAATGTCGCGGAGACCTTGTTCGGCGTAACGCCGGCGACCTCAGGCACGATCGAACTCTTCGGCAAGAAGACGGACATCGTCTCGCCTACCGTTGCGATCCAGAACCGCATGGCGTTCCTGACCGAAGACCGCAAGGACACGGGCTGCCTGCTGATTCTGAGCGTTCTCGAGAATATGCAGATCGCCGTTCTCCAGGATAGGTTCGTCAAGGGTGGCTTTGTGCAGGAAAGCTCGATCGAAGCAACCTGCGAAGACATGGCGAAGAAACTCCGGGTCAAGACGCCCAATCTCGACGAGCGCGTGGAAAACCTTTCCGGTGGCAACCAGCAGAAGGTCCTGATTGGTCGCTGGCTGCTTACCAATCCGAAGATCCTCATTCTCGACGAGCCGACACGCGGCATCGATGTCGGCGCCAAGGCCGAAATCCATCGTTTGGTGACGGAAATGGCGAGAAGCGGAGTAGCCGTGATCATGATCTCGTCGGAAATGCCGGAAGTGCTGGGCATGAGCGACCGCATCATGGTGATGCATGAAGGACGCGTAACCGGTTTTCTCAATCGCGACGAAGCAACGCAGATCAAGGTGATGGAGCTTGCAGCGCAGTGACGCGCGGGCTCGGGAACCGAAGGGAGGATAATCATGAATACAAACGCAGCTGAGGCCACAGCCCCACTCGCAACGCGCGCTCGTAGACGGCGCGTTCCGCCCGAGCTCAGTATTTTTCTCGTCCTGATCGGCATTGCGCTTATCTATGAAATTCTCGGCTGGATCTTTATCGGCCAGAGTTTCCTGTTCAATTCGCAGCGCCTGACGATCATGATCCTTCAGGTCTCCGTCATCGGCATCATCGCGGTGGGTGTGACACAAGTCATCATCACCGGCGGCATCGACTTGTCATCCGGCTCTGTCGTTGGCATGACGGCGATGATTGCGGCAAGCTTTGCGCAGGCATCGACCTGGCCGCGGGCGCTCTATCCTTCGCTGACGGACCTGCCATTCTTCATCCCGATCGGCGTCGGTCTCCTCATCGGCCTCGCAGCGGGCTTTATCAACGGGCAGCTGATCGCAAGGACCAAGATCCCACCGTTTATCGCCACGCTTGGCATGATGGTCTCGGCACGCGGCATTTCCAAGTGGTATACCAAGGGTCAACCTGTCTCCGGTCTCACCGACCAGTTCAACTTCATCGGGACAGGCATTTGGCCCGTGATTGTGTTCCTCGTCGTTGCGCTGATCTTCCATATTGCTCTGCGCTATACCCGCTACGGCAAGTTCACCTACGCAATCGGCGCTAATCTGCAGGCCGCACGCGTATCCGGTATCAATATCGAAGCCCACCTGATCAAGGTTTACGCGATCGCCGGTCTGCTGGCGGGTCTTGCCGGCGTGGTCACGGCGGCCCGCGCCCAGACCGCGCAGGCTGGCATGGGCGTCATGTACGAACTGGACGCCATTGCCGCGACCGTTATCGGCGGCACGTCTCTGACAGGCGGCGTCGGCCGTATCACCGGCACAGTTATCGGCACGATCATTCTCGGCGTGATGACCTCGGGCTTCACCTTCCTTAGGGTTGATGCCTATTACCAGGAGATCGTCAAAGGACTGATCATTGTGGCCGCCGTCGTGATCGACGTTTATCGACAAAAGAAACGCGCGAAGCATTGACGAAAGCAATTCGGAACGGGGGCCTCGGCCCCCGTTTTTCGTTTCCGCTAACCATCGATACGGAACAGGAAGATTTCTGAAAAAAAGGGTAGCGTATTCCGCTAGCTTTTCTATTCTGCGCTCTTCATATCGCCCGCCCGGGCACACAGGAACGCAGATGCAATTGGTATTCGACGGCCACAACGACGTCCTCCTCCGGCTTTGGACACATGAACGGGATGGCGGCGATCCGGTCGCTGAATTCTCAGACGGCATCGATCTGGGCCATATCGATGCCCCGCGCGCCAAGGCTGGCGGACTGGCAGGTGGGCTCTGCGCAATTTACGTGCCCTCCGGTGATCTCGTTTTTGCCGATCCCGACAAGAATGGCCACTACGTCACGCCACTTGCCGCTCCGCTGGAGCCGCTTTCCTCGCTGAGGATCGCCACGGAAATGGCCGCGATCGCGCTTCGCCTGGACCGCGCTGGCGCCTGGCGCCTATGCTGCACTGTCAAGGAGATCCGCCAGGCAATGGCCGATGGCGTCTTTGCGGCCGTCATGCACATGGAAGGTTGCGAGGCCATCGGGGCGGACCTGGCGGCACTCGAAGTATTCCATGCCGCCGGCTTGCGGTCGCTGGGACCTGTGTGGAGCCGTCACAATATCTTCGGCCACGGCGTGCCCTTCGCCTTCCCCATGTCGCCGGACACCGCGCCCGGCCTGACGGAGGCCGGCTTTGCCTTGGTACGCGAATGCGACCGGCTCGGCATTCTGATCGATCTGGCGCACATCACGGAGAAGGGCTTCTGGGATGTCGCAAAGACGACCGATCAGCCGCTCGTCGCCAGCCACTCCAACGCTCACGCGCTGACGCCGGTTGCCCGCAACCTCACCGACAAGCAGCTCGACGCCATCAGAGAAAGGCGCGGCCTTGTTGGCGTGAACTACGCGACTGCAATGCTGCGTAGCGACGGTCGTTCCGATGGTGACACACCGCTCAGCGACATGGTGCGACACATCGACTATCTCGTCGAGCGCGTCGGCATCGACTGCGTCGCGCTCGGCTCGGACTTTGACGGCGCGACCATTCCCGAAGAAATCGGGGATGCCGCAGGTAACCAGAAGCTGATTGTCGCCCTCCAGCGTGTTGGCTATTGTGCACGAGATCTCGAAAAATTGGCCAGCGGGAACTGGCTGAGAATTCTGGCTTCGGCGTGGGGAGAAGAGGCCGCCTAAGCTTGCCTATCGCTTTGCATTGAAATGGAAAACAGGGGAACAAAAACCATGATAGTCAGCAAATTTAACCGCACTTTCCGTCTGCTTTCGGCAGGCGCCGCTCTGTCGATCATGATGGCCGCCGCACCCGCTGCCTTCGCGGAAACGCCGAAGGACACGCTGGTCGAAGGCTTCGCCATCGACGACATTATCACCATGGACCCCGGCGAGGCGTTCGAGCTGTCGACGGCCGAAGTCACGAGCAACACCTATAGCCTGCTCGTCCGTCTCGACATGAGCGACACGTCGAAGGTCAAGGGCGACCTCGCCGACAGCTGGACGGTTTCCGACGATGGCCTGACCTATACGTTCAAGCTGAAGCCCGGGATGAAGTTCGCGTCCGGCAATCCGATCACCGCCGAAGACGTCGCATGGTCCTTCGAGCGAGCCGTCAAGCTCGACAAGAGCCCGGCATTCATCATCACCCAGTTCGGCATCAATGGCGACAACGTCACCGAGAAGGCAAAGGCGACGGATGAAAGCACTTTCGTCTTCACCGTCGACAAGCCCTATGCGCCGAGCTTCGTTTTAAACTGCTTGACGGCAACCGTTGCCTCGGTTGTCGACAAGAAGCTGGTCATGGATCACGTCAAGTCCGTGACGCCGAGCGCCGACTACAAGTATGACAACGATTTCGGCAACGAATGGCTGAAGACCGGTTACGCCGGCTCCGGTGCCTTCAAGCTGCGCGAGTGGCGTGCCAACGAAGTTGTCGTGATGGAACGCAACGACAATTACTATGGCGATAAGGCGAAGCTGAACCGCGTCATCTATCGCTTTATGAAGGAAAGCTCGGCGCAGCGCCTTGCGTTGGAAGCTGGCGATATCGACGTCGCCCGCAACCTGGAACCCGGTGATCTGGATGCAGTCTCCAAGAATGCCGACCTGACGACCGTCAGCGCGCCGAAGGGCACCGTCTACTACGTCAGCCTCAACTCCAAGAACGAGAACCTGAAGAAGCCGGAAGTTCAGGAAGCCTTCAAATACCTCGTCGACTACGATGCGATTGGCTCGACCCTCATCAAGGGCATCGGCGAAATCCACCAGACCTTCCTGCCGAAGGGCCAGCTCGGTGCGCTTGATGAAAATCCGTACAAGCTCGATGTGGCCAAGGCCAAGGAACTGCTTGCGAAAGCCGGCCTGAAGGACGGCTTCTCGGTGACGATGGACGTCCGCAACACGCAGCCGGTAACTGGTATTGCGGAATCCATGCAGCAGTCGCTCGCCCAGGCCGGCGTCAAGATGGAAATCATCCCCGGCGACGGCAAGCAGACCCTGACGAAGTTCCGTGCGCGTACGCACGACATGTACATCGGCCAGTGGGGTTCGGACTACTTCGACCCGAACTCGAATGCCGATACCTTCACCACCAACCCGGACAACTCGGACGCCGGTACAGTCAAGACGCTCGCATGGCGCAATACCTGGGAAGCGCCCGAGCTCGAGAAGGAAACGAAGGCTGCCTTGCTCGAACGTGACGGCGCAAAGCGCGCTGCCATGTATGAGGACATTCAGAAGAAGTTCCTCGCCAACAGCCCCTTCGTGATCATTTTCCAGCAGATCGAAGTGGCAGGCGCCCGCAAAAGCCTGACGGACTTCAAACTCGGCCCGAGTTTCGACACCAACTATGTCGGCCCGATCGGCAAGGAATAATCCGGCAGGATTGATCCGTTGAGCATCGTTGAAACAAAGATGGAGGCACGGCCCAAACAGGGCCGTGCCGTTCCCATTGCCAAAGCGGTCGGGCGATTTCTTGTCGCCGCTGTCACGACTTATCTTGGCCTTTTGGCCGTGACCTTCTTCATTGGCCGCGTCGTGCCGATTGATCCAGTCCTTGCGATTCTCGGCGACCGCGCGCCCGCGCATGTCGTTGAACGTGTCCGTCGCGAGCTCGGCTTCGACCTGCCGCTCTACCAGCAGTTCTACATTTATCTGAAGAGCATTCTTTCGGGTGACTTCGGAACCTCCGTTCTGACCACCAACCCCGTGATGGTCGACATTAGGCGCGTTTTTCCCGCAACGATCGAGCTCGCAACGCTCGGGACGATCATCGGCTCGGTTATCGGCGTGCCGCTCGGTGTGCTGGCCGCCGTTCGCCGAGGCAGCATGGCCGACCAGATCGTCCGTGTGATCGGCCTGATCGGCTATTCCGTGCCGATATTCTGGCTAGCGCTCATCTCGCTTGTGATCTTCTACGCGCAATTGCGATGGGTTGCCTTCCCCGGCCGCATCGATATCGTCTTCGAATACAGCTTCACGCCGATAACCGGCTTCTATCTGCTCGACAGCGCCATGCAGGGCCAATGGGACGTCTTCTACGACGTCTTCCGCCATATCATTCTGCCCGCCTCGCTGCTCGGCTACTTCTCGCTTGCCTACATCAGCCGCATGACCCGCAGCTTCATGCTCAACGAACTGAGCCAGGAATATGTGGTTGCGGCGCGCGCCAAGGGGCTCTCGGAAACCAGGGTGATCTGGGGTCATGCGCTACGCAACGCCGCCGTACCCCTCGTCACCGTCATCGCACTCTCGTATGCCAGCTTGCTTGAGGGTTCGGTGCTCACGGAGACGGTTTTCTCCTGGCCAGGTATCGGACTCTACATCACCAATTCCCTTCAGAACGCGGATATGAACGCTGTCCTCGGTGGTACCATCGTCATTGGCACGGTCTTCATCGGCATCAATCTTCTGTCCGACCTTCTCTACCGGACGCTTGACCCTAGGACGCGAAGCCGATGACGGTTCCCGCAAATCAATCAGCACCGCTGAGCCGCCGTGAGTGGTTGCTTTCCGATCGGCCGCAGTCACGCACGCAGGCTCGCTTGGGCCGAGCCTACGTGACCTGGCGGCAATTCACCGCAAACCGCCTGGCCGTCGTAGGTCTCGTGATCATCATCGCCCTCCTGTTTGTGGCTGCCTTTGCGAACTTGCTCGCAACCCATTCGCCGATCGTGGGCGACCTGAAGAACGCTCGTCTGCTGCCGCCCGGCACCGAGGGTTACATGCTGGGCACGGACGATCAGGGCCGCGATATCTATTCGCGTCTCATTTACGGCTCCCGCTTGACACTACTCGTCGTCGTTCTCGTCGCGGCCATCTCGGCGCCGATCGGCCTGATCGTTGGAACGGTGTCGGGTTATGCCGGCGGGTGGGTTGATGCGACGCTGATGCGCGTTACCGATATCTTCCTCGCCTTCCCCAAGCTGGTGCTTGCCCTCGCTTTCGTCGCGGCTCTTGGACCTGGCATACAGAACGCAATCATCGCGATTGCGATCACCTCCTGGCCGCCCTACGCGCGCATCGCACGTGCGGAGACGCTAACCGTGCGGCGATCCGACTACATTTCTGCGGTCAAGCTGATGGGCGCATCACCCTTGCGGATTGTGGTCCGGCACGTGATGCCGCTTTGCCTTTCCTCGCTCATCGTTCGCGTGACGCTCGATATGGCCGGCATCATCCTGACGGCTGCCGGCCTCGGCTTCCTCGGTCTCGGCGCGCAGCCGCCGCTTCCCGAATGGGGCGCGATGATTGCGTCTGGGCGGCGCTTCATCCTGGATCAGTGGTGGGTGGCAGCCATGCCGGGTTTCGCCATCCTGATCGTGAGCCTCGGCTTCAACCTGCTCGGCGACGGCTTGCGCGATGCGCTCGACCCCAAGGAGAGCGGCCAATGACGGATCTCCTCACCGTCCAAAACCTGAAGGTCAGTTATCCGACGCGCACCGGCGTGATCGAAGCCGTCCGCGGTGTCTCGTTTACACTTGGCAAGGAACGCCTCGGCATCGTCGGCGAGTCCGGCTCCGGCAAATCCCAGACGGGGCGCGCCATCATGGGTCTGACCCCGAAGCACGGCATCGTTTCGGCCGACAAGCTCGATTTCAACGGCATTGATCTTCTCGCCGCATCCGCCAAGCAACGCCGCCGGTTGCGTGGCAAACGCATCGCGATGGTTCTGCAGGATCCGAAATATTCACTGGACCCCGTTATGTCGATTGGTCGGCAGATCTGCGAGACGCTGAGGACTCACGAAAACGTCGGCAAGGCAGAGGCGCGCGACCGGGCTCTTGCCATGTTGGAGGCCGTGCAGATCCGCGATCCGAAACGAGTATTCGACCTCTATCCTCACGAGGTCTCGGGCGGCATGGGCCAGCGCGCCATGATCGCGATGATGTTGATTGCCGATCCGGAGTTGTTAATCGCCGACGAACCAACCTCCGCGCTCGATGTCACGGTCCAGCTGGACGTTCTCAGGATCATGGATCGGCTCGTGTCGGAACGCGGCATGGGGCTGATCTTCGTATCCCACGACCTGCGCCTCGTCTCATCCTTCTGCGACCGCGTCATCGTTATGTATGCCGGCAAGGTCGTCGAAGAACTCAAGGCATCCGAGCTTAAGAATGCGCGCCATCCCTATACGCAGGGCCTGTTGAACTGCATGCCCCAAATTGGCGAAAGCAGGCATCCGTTGCCGGTCCTCGATCGCAAGCCGGAGTGGGCCGCATGAGCGTTGCACTTTCAGTCGACAAGCTGAGTGTGATCTATGATCACTTCCACGCGCTGAAGGATGTCAGTGTCGATATCGAAACCGGCGAGTCATTCGGCCTGGTCGGTGAATCCGGATCGGGAAAATCGACGCTGCTTCGTGCCGTTGCCGGCTTGGCACCGGTGGCAAGCGGCTCCATCAAAATTCAGGGCGAGCCGCTCGCCGGCTCGAAGCGATCAAAGGCCTTCTACAGACAGGTGCAGATGGTTTTCCAGGATCCTTATGGATCCCTGCACCCTCGCCAGACCATAGATCGCCTGCTGCTCGAGCCGCTGGCGATACACGGCATCGGCGATAGCGACACGCGGATTGCCCGCGCCCTCGATGAGGTCGGGCTTGGAAACGGTTTCCGCTTCCGTTACCCGCATCAGCTTTCCGGTGGCCAGCGCCAACGCGTTGCGATTGCCCGCGCACTGATCGTCGAACCGTCCATCCTCTTGCTTGATGAGCCGACCTCGGCTCTTGACGCTTCCGTACAAGCGGAGGTTCTGAACCTGCTCGAGCAGGTGCGGCGAGATCGCAGCCTTACCTTCGTCATGGTCAGTCATGATCTCGGCGTCGTCACCCACATGTGCGATCAACTGGCGGTGATGCGAAACGGGGCCGTCGTCGAGCGCTTAACCTCGGCCCAACTGGCGCAGGCAGCCGTAACCGAGGATTACACGCGAAATTTGATGGTCGCCAGCAAGGGTTTTGTCAAAGCTTGAAGGGCAATCCTTTCAACGAATTGATTTCGCTGGGACTCTCCGGGCCTCAGCCTTAACGATCGACTAAAACACGACCATTCAACTAGACTATTGACACTTGCCTTACTTCTGTCATGATCCGGTTAACGCCCGTTAATTTTCGTGATCATGGAGATCAGGCATGTTTTTTCTCGGCGGCATGACCATGGGATATCTGCATCCACCGGCCAAAACCGATAGAGAAGCTCCGGTCTCGACTTCCATTCCCGCAGAGAAAGACCGGCGGCTCCTCGAAACACCCGAAGCGCCGGCCAAGATCCGTCGGGGTAGCGGAGAGGATCGTTCCTTGCTCTGGGCGTGGAGAACTCTCGTCTGATCGCTGAAGGGACGGATTTTTTAACGTCCCCCTGGCAGGACAGAATTTTATCTCTACCTATCAGATAGAGAAAATAAGAAAACGCTCTAACGAAAAAAGAAGCGCGGAGAAACGGAGGTAGCACATGGCAGACTTGGGTATCTCGCACGCTCATGTGAATCAGTATGGTTCCGTCCAGACCAAGAAGCCTGGCACGACCCGTAGCAAGATCCAGCTTGCAGTTCACGCAACCCTTGTCACGGCGGCATTTGTTTTCGTCGCAGCCCTCGTCTTTGGCATCGTAAGTTAAGCCAAAGAGTACGTAGAGTTGCGGCAGACGAAGGATGCTGCCCCAGACCACGTTTGGCTGCCGGTATTTTCAAAGGCGCGTCGATTTGGACGCGCCTTTTCTATTTGGCTGAACCAGACCTTGGACCTCCAACGGAACCAATAGGGCGACCTCCCGTTATTTGATCAGCAAAGACAAAGGAGATCGCCATGCTTTATTATGCACTTGTATTTCTCGTTGTAGCGCTGATTGCCGGCGTACTGGGCTTTGGCGGCATTGCAGGTGCTTCGGCATCCATCGCTCAGGTGCTTTTCTTCATCTTCATAATCCTGTTCGTTGTCTCGCTGGTCATGCGCCTCATGCGGCGCGCCTGACGAAAAAACGCTGATGTGAAATCGCAAACCGGCGCTTGCCTGAGCGCCGGTTTCCTTTCGACCGCAGGTGATATCCGCACGCCGCCGGATTGCATCCTTTGAAACATCTTGACTTGAATTATCGCAATGGTGTCCAACTTTCTCGAAAATGGCTCCAAAAGGGTGGAGGGCGCAACGGAGCCGTCTTCGCGCGTAGCCTGCACACGTCGCGTTTAAACCGTTTCGCATCGTCGATTGATTGCCGTTTCGATCTTGCTGTCCGAGATCACGAAACCTCGGCGCTGTTCATGTGGTAGTCATATTTGGCAGTGCAAAAGGCTACGCAAATCATCATAACTTTGCTTGGATCCAGAACCGAACCCATGTCCATTTCCGCCACGTCTCCGAGCCCGTCCCGCGAGTCCGAAACGAAGCAGATCGATCACAATGACTCGATCCGCTCAACCTATCTTTCCATCGAGGATATCAGGGGAATAGGCGCCTCCGTCGCCGCCCACGGCGTCGACTCGCTGCCCGCTTTTGCACCGTTCGATTTCTTCGCGCGGCACAAGGAAAACGAGAAGGAAATCCTGCGGGTTTACCGCACGACGGCAACGGACGTGGAATCGGGTGAAACGATCACTCCCGCAGCTGAATGGCTGCTCGACAACCATTATATCGTCGAGGAAGCGATCCAGGAAATCCGTCGTGATTTCCCGCGGCGCTTCTACCGAGAACTGCCGACGATCGACGTCGGCGGTGTACGGATCCCACGCACTCTGGCACTCGCATGGCTTTATGTCGCCCACACCCACAGCTCGATCTCGCAGGAAAGCCTGACGGCCCTGGTCGATGGCTTCCAGCAGAGCGAAACACTAAGGATCGGTGAACTCTGGGCATTGCCGTCGCTTGTTCGCTATGTGCTCGTGGAAAATCTGCGTCGCATTTCGATCCGCGTCGAGCGCAGCCGCCGGTTACGCCGGCGTGCCAACGAGGCTGCAGATGAGCTTGTGCGGCTGACGGACCCGGCAAAGGCGGCCGAGTATCTCAGGTCGCTCGAGTCTCTTGCCGAAGACAATACCTTCGCAACACAATTCCTCTACCGCATGCGCGATGGGTCGCAGGCATCGAGCGTGGCGATCGCTTGGCTCGATGAACGCCTTGAAGCCCTCGGTCGCGACACCGAAGAGACGACGATGGCGGAGCACAGCCGCTTGTCCTCCGGTAACGTCACGATGGGTAACATCATCCGCGGTCTGCGCGAGATCGACGACACGGAATGGTCGGTCTGGGTCGAACAAGTCAGCCATGTCGACAAGCTGCTGTGGGATCATTCCGACTACGGCGATCTCGATTCCGGTTCGCGCAACAAGTACCGCAAGCAGATTGAAAAGCTTGCGAAGCGCTCGCCCCTGTCGGAAATGGAGATCGCCCAGTTGGCGCTCGACATGACTGAGGAGGCGAAGACCTCCGGCGAGACGCAGCCGCACGAACCGAATGTCGGCGGCTTCCTGACGGGCGCTCAGAGGCCAAAGCTCGAAGCGCGCGCGAACTATAGCCCGACCGCAACGCAGCACTTCGTCCGAACCGTCCGCCGTTTCAACTGGCTTTCGATTGCCGCACCGGTCATCCTGCTCACCATCATTGCCATGGCAATCGTCGGCAAGTTCATGGCCAATGCCGGCATGGAGCCGCTTGAGATCGCGATCCTACTGGTCATGTTCTCCCTCCCTGCCTCGGAAGGAGCAACTGGTCTCTTCAATACGGTGCTGTCGTTCTTCGTGACACCGGCCCGGTTGGTCGGCTACGAGTTCAAGGAGGGCATTCCCGAGGAAGCCCGGACACTACTGGTCGTCCCCTGCCTCATCTCCAACCGCGACAGCGTCGATGAACTCGTCCGCAATCTCGAAGTTCACTACCTCGCCAACCCACGTGGTGAAATCTACTTCGCGCTTCTCAGCGACTGGCCGGACAGCCAGGTCGAGGAAACATCCGCCGATCTCGAGGTGCTGGACTATGCCCGCCGCGAAGTTGCGAACCTCTCTGCGCGCTATGCCTTCGATGGCAAGACGCGCTTCTACCTCCTGCATCGTCGTCGACTCTACAATCCAGCCGAAGGCGCCTGGATGGGATGGGAGCGCAAGCGCGGCAAGCTGCATGAATTGAATCTGCTGCTCCGCGGCGACCGCGATACCACCTATCTCCCGGGCGCAAATATCGTACCGGCAAACGTTCAGTACGTGATGACGCTCGATGCCGACACGCGCCTCATGCGCGATGCGGTCACCAAGCTCGCCGGTAAGCTCTATCATCCCATCAACCGTCCGGTGATCAATCCGGCCAGCGGTCGCGTCGAAAGCGGCTATGGCGTGCTGCAACCGCGCGTCACGCCGTCGCTGACGACAGGCAAGGATGCCTCGGTCTTCCAGCGAGTCTTCTCGATCAACCGTGGTCTCGACCCCTACGTCTTTACCGTCTCCGACGTCTATCAGGATCTGGCGGGTGAGGGCACCTTTACCGGCAAGGGCCTCTATCATGTCGATGCCTTCGAAGCATCGCTGAAGGGCCGTATCGATGAAAACTCGGTACTCAGCCACGACCTGCTAGAGGGTTCGATGGCCCGCTGCGCGCTCGTCACCGATCTGGAACTCGTCGAGGATTTCCCGACCCGCTATGAGGTCGAAACCTCGCGCCAGCATCGATGGGCGCGTGGCGACTGGCAGCTACTGCCATACATGTTCAATCCGAAGCACGGCGTCACCGGGCTCGGGCGCTGGAAGATGTTCGACAACCTCCGCCGATCGCTGACGCCAATCGCATGGTTCTTCGCCTCGGTGCTTGGCTGGTATTTCATGGCCCCGCTTGGCGCGCTCGTGTGGCAGATCCTATTGATTTTCTGCCTGTTCGTCGCCCCGACGCTCTCCCTCATCAACGGCATCATCCCGCGGACCAGCGATATCGTCGCCCGCGCCCATCTCTACACCGTCTGGTCCGATATCCGTGCCGCCAACGCGCAGGTCGCTCTTCGGATTATCTTCATCGCCGATTCCGCATGCATGATGGCCGATGCTATCGGCCGCTCGCTCTATCGCCTCTTTGTCAGCCACAAGCTGATGCTGCAATGGCGAACGGCTGCCAGCGTCCAGGCCGGCAAGCAGGGAACGATCCTCTCTTATTATAGGGCGATGTGGCATGCGCCGGTGCTGGCCTTGTTTGCACTGGCTTTTGCGGCGCTCTCCGGCGACAAGGCCTATCTCGTCGGCGTTCCCTTCGCGCTTCTCTGGATCCTCTCACCGCTGGTCGCCTACTATGTCAGCCAGTCGGCAGAGACGGAAGACCGGCTTGAAGTCGCCGATTCCGTTTCCAGCGAGCTTCGCAAGATCGCCCGCCGCACGTGGCGCTATTTCGAGACGTTCACCACCGCCGAACAGAACTATCTGCCACCGGACAACATACAGGAGACGCCGCACGTAATCGTCGCGACGCGCACCTCCCCGACCAATATCGGCGTCTATCTGCTGTCCGTCGTGTCTGGCCGGCATTTCGGATGGTTCTCCTTCGAGGAAACCATCGATCGGCTGGAACAGACGATCGCGACAATCGACAA
Source organism: Rhizobium sp. R711 (assembly GCF_002211365.1). Taxonomy (GTDB): domain Bacteria; phylum Pseudomonadota; class Alphaproteobacteria; order Rhizobiales; family Rhizobiaceae; genus Rhizobium. The sequence goes on from NZ_LOKZ01000012.1 coordinate 319,007, forward strand.
GATGGAGAAATTCCGCGGGCACCTCTTTAACTGGTACCACACGGATAGTCTTGAAACGCTCGGGCCGCGCTATGTTTCGGCGGTCGACAGTGGTAACCTCGCCGGCCACCTGATCGCGATCTCATCGGCCTGCCGCAACTGGGCGGAAGCGCCCTCCGCCCATATGCAAGGCAATCTCGATGGTGTCGGCGACACCGCAGGCATCCTCGCGGAAGTGCTGTCGGAACTGCCGGACGACCGCAAGACGGTTCGCCCGCTGCGTCGTCGTCTGGAAGAGCGTATCATCGGCTTCCAGAACGCGCTGGCAGCGGTCAAGCGCGAGCACGAGTTCGCATCGATCCGCATCATCAACCTCGCCGTTCTCGCGCGCGACATTCAAAAGCTCGCTGCCAACCTCGATCATGAGGTGAAGTCCGCCTTGAGCGTCGAGGTCACGCGCTGGGCCGAGTCTCTTGTCAAGGTTTGCGAAGCCCACATCTCGGACAGCACCTTCGATCTGTCCAACATCGATGCGCTGCGTCCGCGCCTGATCGCCTTGCGCGACAAGGCCCGCGACCTCGCCTTCTCGATGGACTTCGGCTTCCTGTTCCGGCCCGAAAGGCGCCTGCTCTCGATCGGCTACCGCGTGGAAAGCGGCGAGCTCGATCAGGCCTGCTACGACCTGCTGGCCTCGGAATGCCGCCTCACCAGCCTGTTCGGCATCGCCAAGGGCGATCTGCCGACGGAACATTGGTACCGTCTCGGCCGCCAGGTCGTTCCAGTCGGCTCGCGTGGTGCGCTTGTCTCGTGGTCCGGCTCGATGTTCGAGTACCTGATGCCGCCGCTTGTCATGCAGGAACGCGGTGGAGGTATCCTCAACCAGACCAACAACCTGGTCGTGGTCGAGCAGATGAACCATGCCCGCAAGCTGGGGATTCCGTGGGGTATTTCGGAAGCGGCGTTCAATGCGCGCGACCATAACCTCAACTACCAGTACACGAACTTCGGCGTACCGTCGCTCGGCCTGAAGCGGGGCCTCGGCCACAATGCGGTTATCGCGCCCTACGCTTCCATCCTTGCCAGCCAGTATAATCCCGACGCGGCGCTTGAAAATCTCCAGCGCCTGCGCAAACTCGGCGCACTCGGCAAGTTCGGTTTCCACGACGCCGTCGACTTTACGCCGACCCGCCTGCCTGAAGGCAAGACTTGCGCGGTCGTCTATAACTACTATGCTCACCACCATGGCATGTCGATCGCGGCCGTCGCGAACGTCGCCTTCAATGGCCACTTGCGCGAACTCTTCCACTCGGATCCGGTGATCGAGGCTGCCGAACTCCTTCTGCAAGAGAAGGCACCGCGGGATATTCCGGTCATGAGCGGTAAACACGAGTCCGATACGCCAGCCAGCATTCAGGACGATCTATTGCGTCCTGAACTGCGCAAGATCTATGATCCGGCCTCGCGCGATCGCGAGCTGGTTTTCCTCTCGAACGGCCACTACTCGCTGATGCTGACCGCAACGGGCGCCGGCTATTCACGGTGGAACGGCCAATCGGTTGCCCGCTGGAAAGCCGATCCGACCGAGGATCGCTGGGGCACCTTCATCTTCCTCCGCGATACGGCGACCAACGAATGGTGGTCGGCAACCACGGAGCCGAAGAGTGTCGAGGGCGAGCAGGTCAAGGTTCTCTTCGCCGACGAAAAGGCGGAGTTCACCAAGACGGTGGGCGACCTCACGAGCGAGGTCGAATGCATTGTCGCCACCGAGCATGACGCCGAAGCACGCCGACTGACGCTTATCAACTCGGGGACGGAGGATCGATTTATCGAGGTAACCTCCTATCTCGAGCCTGTCCTTGCGACAGACGACGTCGACAACGCCCATCCGGCATTCGCTCGCATGTTCGTCAAGACGGAGATCGGCAAGCGTGGGGACGTCATCCGCGTCGAGCGCAACAAGCGTGATCCGAACGAGCCGAACATGGCCGTTGCCCACCTCATCGTCGACAACTCCGGCTCTTCGCGCCACACCGAGTTCGAAACGGACCGCCGCAAGTTCCTCGGCCGTGGGCGCAGCCTCGCGAACGCTGCCGCCTTTGATCCCGGCTCAACCCTTTCCGGCACTGACGGCTTCACCCTCGATCCGGTTGTCTCACTTCGCCGCACCGTGCGTGTACCGCCCGGCAAGAAAGTCAGCGTCATCTTCTGGACTATCGCTGCGCCGAGCCGCAACGAGGCGGATCAGGCCGTTGACCGGTATCGCCACGCGGACGCTTTCAACCACGAGCTCGTCCAGGCCTGGACCCGCACGCAGATTCAGATGCGCCATGTCGGCGTGACGTCCCAGCAGGCGGCAGCCTTCCAGCATCTGGGTCGCCATCTGGTTTATCCGGATATGTATCTGCGCGCCGATGCGGCCGCAGTCGCCGCAGGCATGCAGTCGCAGTCATCACTTTGGCCGCTGGCGATCTCCGGCGATTTCCCGATCTTCACGTTGCGCGTAAACGACGACATGGATCTCGACATCGTCAGGGAAGCGCTGCTTGCGCAGGAATACCTGCGCTCGCGAGGCGTCACCGCCGATCTGGTCATCATGAACGAGCGCGCGTCATCCTATGCGCAGGACATGCAGCACGCAGTCGATCAGATGGCGGAGAATGTTCGCCGCATGGGACAGGCCGATGGCTTGCGCCAGCACATTTTCACGGTCCGCAAGGATCTGATGGAAGAATCAACGTACCATGCACTGATCTCGGCCTCCCGCGTCACGCTCCATGCCAAGAACGGCAAGATTATCGATCAGATCAATCGTGCCGTCGCGCTGTTTTCCCCAAGCAAAGAAGAGCAGCAGGAGCTGGAGCGTGCCGACCGCGCGAAGTCACCGGTCAAGCGGATCGCCCCGACGCCAGCCTCACGACCATCCAAGGTCGTGGTCGAGGAAGAAGGCGATCTCAATTACTGGAACGGTATCGGCGGCTTCGCCGGCGATGGGCGCGAATATGTCGTCCGCCTTCCCGGAGGTCACGCGACGCCGCACCCGTGGATCAATGTCATCTCGAATGAAAAATTCGGCTTCCATGTGTCGGCAGAAGGAGCGGGGTTCACCTGGAGCACAAACTCCCGCGACTATCAGCTGACGTCGTGGTCGAATGACGCAGTCATCAACCGCCCTGGTGAAGCGATCTACGTCGTCGATCGGGATAGTGGCGCGGTACTGACTCCGTTCGCAAACCTCTCGACGCGGCAAGATATCCGCTTCGAAGCACGACATTGTCTGGGCTATTCGGTATTCTCCAGCGTACAGAACGAAATCGCGCTTGAGGTGACGCAGACGGTTGATCGCGAAAAGCCGATCAAGCTGCAGCGAATCCGGCTACGCAATGCCAGCTCCAAGCCAAGGAAGCTGCGGATCTACGGGTACGTCGAGTGGGTTCTGGGCAACAATGCGCAGAAGTCTGCACCGTTCATCCTCTCGGAGCACGACGAGGAGACTGGCGCACTGTTTGCAAGCAACAACTACAGCATCGATTATTCCGGTCGGGTCGCTTTCTTTGTTGCCGGTGAGAAGCCGTCCAGCTTTACGGCCAGCCGCCGCGAATTTATCGGCAAGACAGGTACGATTCAGGCGCCGCACGCCCTGAATTCGGGAGCCGGCCTTTCCGGCGCGACGGAGCTCGACGGCGACCCGGCAGCGGTTCTCGCGATCGATATCGAGATCGGACCGGACGAGGAGCGCGATGTCTGCTTCTTCCTCGGTGATACCAAGACGAAGGCCGAGGCGCGGGCGTTAATCAATGATATCCGCAAGGTTGCCTTCGAGGACGTTGTCCAGGCAAACCGTGCGTTCTGGCAGAGTTTCACCGGGAAGCTGCAGATTTCCACGCCCGATCAGAGCATGAACAACCTGATCAATACCTGGCTGCCGTACCAGAGCCTGGGCTGCCGCATCATGGCGCGTACGGCCTTCTACCAGGCAAGCGGTGCCTTCGGCTTCCGCGATCAGTTGCAGGATACGTTGGCATTCGTCATCCATGAGCCGTCGATTGCCCGCAAGCAAATCCTGAATGCCGCCTCGCGCCAGTTCCGCGAGGGCGACGTTCAGCATTGGTGGTTGCCGGGCACCGGCGCTGGCGTCCGGACGATGATTTCGGACGACGTGGTTTGGCTCGCCTATGCGATCCATCACTATTGCAGCGTTACGGGAGACAAGAGCGTCCTCGACGAACAACTCGCCTTCCTGGAAGGGCCGGCACTCCTCGAGGGGCAGCACGACTCCTTCTATCTGCCCGAAGTCTCCGAAGATAAGGCGAGCGTCTACGAACACGCTGCCATCGCGCTGGATCTCGCGATCGCCCGAACAGGCAAGAACGGCCTGCCGCTCTTCCTCGGAGGCGATTGGAACGACGGCATGAATCGTGTCGGAATTGGCGGACAGGGAACGAGCGTCTGGCTCGGCTGGTTCCTGGCGGGCGCGCTGCGTTCGTTCTCGGCATATGCGGAGGACCGTGGCGACAAGGCACGCGTTGAGCGGTGGACCCAGCACCTGGCCGCGCTCAAGGCAGCGCTCGAAACCGTCGCCTGGGATGGCGCCCACTACCGGCGCGGCACGTTCGATGATGGCAGCTTGCTTGGCTCCAAGGAAAGCCTCGAATGCCAGATCGATTCGATCGCCCAGTCCTGGAGCGTGCTGTCCGGGGAGGGGGATCCGGCGCATTCGGCGAAGGCGATGAACTCCGTGCTGGATAAGCTGGTCGATCCAGAGGCACGGATCATTCGGCTCTTCACACCGCCCTTTGCGAACTCGGCTAAGGATCCTGGCTACATCAAGGCCTACCCGCCAGGCGTTCGAGAAAATGGTGGCCAATACACCCATGCCGCGACTTGGGTTGTCCTGGCGCTGGCTGAACTTGGCCGCGGCGACGATGCCCTGCGTTGCTTTGAATTGCTGAATCCAATCAGTCATGCCCGCGACCCGGTTTCGGCGGAACGCTATCGCGTCGAACCCTATATCATCGCAGCTGACGTCTACGGTGAGGGCGCGCTGAGCGGTCGCGGTGGTTGGACTTGGTATACAGGCTCCGCAGGCTGGCTCTATCGCGCGGTCATCGAGGGCATCCTCGGCATCAGGGTGAGGGATGGCCGCTTGTACGTGCGTCCAGCGCTGGCGAGTGCCTGGGACGGCTTCTCCGCCGAGATTGAGCACGCAGGTGCTAAATACCTCATTTCGGTCTCAAAATCGTCCCATCCGAGAGGTTACGATGTGACCATCAACGGACGCGAAGTCACCGATCCCGACGAGGGATATCCGGTCGGATAACAGCATTTTTCCTAGCTAATCATCCGGCGTTTCGTTGCGGCCAAAAGGGAAACCTTTTGGCCGCAACTGCGTTTGCAAATCGGAAAAGCAGGAGAAGTCCATGGCAATAGCGCTCGAGGGGACGATTGGCGCCAAGCAACGTTCTGTGACGGTAGCGACGCCGAAACGTGATACGAGATTGGACGTTCTACGCGGACTGGCGCTCATCACGATTTTCATCAATCATGTTCCCGGTCAGATTTTCGAGAATCTTACAACCAAGAATTTCGGCTTCTCAGATGCGGCCGAAGCCTTCGTTCTGATCTCGGGCATTGCGGTCGGCTTGGCCTATGGTACGCGCTTTGAGCCGAGCGCATGGCTGCTGACGACGGCCAAGGCCACGAAGCGGGCGTTTACGCTTTATCTGGCTCACATGATAACGACGTTCATGACGCTCGCCCTGTTCCTTACCGGCGCATGGATCTTCCACCGACCTGGCCTGCTGTGCGAGATCAACATCCTCGCCGTCTTGACCAATCTGAAGGCTGGCATTCCCTCGCTGGTGCTGCTGGGACACCAGATTGGCTACAACAACATCCTGCCGATGTACGGGGCCTTGATGCTGATGGTGCCGGTCATCCTTCTGCTCAACGCGGCAAGCCCTCTTCTCGCGCTGGCCGTCTCCGGCACGGTTTGGCTGTTTGCGGGCGTATATGAGATTGCGCCTCATAACATGCTGATTGAGGGCTATTGGTTCCTCAATCCACTGTCCTGGCAATTCCTCTTCACGATCGGCATCGTTGGCATGATGCATGTGCGCCGTGGAGGCAAACTGCCTCAGCACCCGATCCTCTTTGCCGCTGCAGCGGCTTACGTCGTATTGTCCTTTGCCTGGGTGGTCGGCCAACTCTGGAGCTTCGGAATTGCGTTGGCAGCGCTCGGCCTGCCGCCGGTACTGACAGGTTTCGACAAAACATTTCTGTCTCTGCCGAGGCTGCTGCACGTTCTGGCGCTGACGTATCTCGTCATCAATATTCCGGCAATCTCACGCCTGCTGCGCCGGTCAGCGGACCATCCGCTGACCGTTCTCGGCCGCCACTCGCTGAACATCTTTGTCGCCGGTACTATCCTGGCGATGGTCGGTCAGGTGGTGCTCTACATCAACAACCACGACCGGATCATCGGGCCAGTCCTTGTGGTTATCGGCATCGCCATCCAGTTCGCCTACGCCTACCATCTTGAACGCAAGCGCAAGCTCGAGGCAGGCGACCGAAACAGGTTGCCCAGCCGAGGGATGGTGCCGGTTCCTGTACGCGTTGATCGATCGCGGGATCGGCGCTAGACGCCAGCGGCATCAGTCTGCTGCGATTGTCCGCCCATCGTCACCCCTTCGTATCTGATCGCAAAAACCTTGACTCCTGTGGAAAACCTTTTAAGAGCAACGGCGGAAAAGGAATATCCATGGTTCGCGACGAACACGCCATTGCTGCATGCAATGACCGGGCACAAGGTGCCGGGATGGATATTGCCGTTCCGGTTTCTTCCAAAACCAAGGCCAAAACGACGACGAAAACCGTCTGACGTCTCTGGCCTGCCGCTCTCTCCCCGGCTCGGCTGGGGACACGGAAGCCGCGATATTTTCGCGCTTTCCCCCTCACCGGATAAGAGGAGAGAAGAGAAAGAGAGCTTGAGAAATGGGTTTTAAAGTTGCAGTTGCGGGAGCGACCGGAAATGTTGGCCGGGAAATGCTCAATATCCTCTCCGAGCGCGGTTTTCCCGCCGATGAAGTCGTCGCGCTTGCATCCGCGCGCTCGCAGGGTACCGAGGTTTCTTACGGCGATAAGACGCTGAAGGTCGCAAACCTCGAGAATTACGATTTCTCCGACACCGATATCTGCCTGATGTCGGCTGGCGGCGAGGTCTCCAAGAAGTGGTCGCCCAAGATCGGTGCCCAGGGCTGCGTCGTCATCGACAACTCGTCGGCGTGGCGCTACGACGCGGACGTGCCGCTGATCGTTCCTGAAGTGAACCCGGACGCCGTTACCCAGTTCAGCAAGCGCAACATCATCGCCAACCCGAACTGCTCGACTGCGCAGCTCGTGGTGGCGCTCAAGCCGCTTCACGACTTCGCCAAGATCAAGCGCGTCGTCGTTTCGACCTATCAGTCCGTTTCCGGCGCCGGCAAGGATGGCATGGACGAGCTGTTCAACCAGACGCGAGCCGTCTTCGTCGCGGATCCGATCGAGAACAAGAAGTTCACGAAGCGCATAGCCTTCAATGTCATTCCGCACATCGACAGCTTCATGGAAGACGGCTACACGAAGGAAGAGTGGAAGGTTCTCGCCGAGACCAAGAAGATGCTCGACCCGAAGATCAAGGTGACCTGCACGGCAGTTCGCGTTCCGGTCTTCATTGGCCATTCTGAATCGGTCAACATCGAGTTCGAAAGCGAGATCACGGCCGACCAGGCACGCGACATCCTGCGGGAAGCTCCCGGCTGCCTCGTCATCGACAAGCACGAGAACGGCGGTTACATCACGCCCTATGAGTCTGCCGGTGAAGATGCGACCTACATCTCGCGCATCCGCGAGGACGCGACGGTCGAGAACGGCCTGAACATGTGGGTGGTTTCCGACAACCTTCGCAAGGGTGCTGCTCTCAACGCGATCCAGATCGCCGAGCTGCTTATTAATCGCGGACTTGTGAAGCCGCGCAAGCAGGCAGCCTGAACCAATTGTTAACTATGGTTTGTTAAGCCCGGCTTAATAAGGTAAGGGCTTTTCTTGGCGCGGGTTCGCCGTTTACGGCTTCCCGCGCTTGCCAAATCAAAGACGGTGACAATATTGCCGAAAGCGGGCCGATGGCCCGGTTTGAAGGCCAGTCAGATCGGGATATCTCCATGCGCATGACGAAATTTTTGCTGGCAGCTGCTGCCGCCTGCATTCTCCACGCAGTTCCTGCAGCAGCCAAGGCAGCCCAGTGCGGCAACAACGGCGCTGGTTTCGAGGCCTGGGTTGGCGAATTCAAGCAAGAGGCGGCCGCAAACGGTGTCAGCCCCTCCGTTCTCGATCGCGCATTTGCAAACGTCTCTTACAACAGACCGACGATTGCTGCCGACCGCGGCCAGAAGAGCTTCAAGCTTTCCTTTGATGCCTTCATGCAGAAGCGCGGTGGTGCGGCGATCATTTCGCGCGGCAAGAATATGAAGCGTGCCAATGCTGCTCTCTTTGCGTCGATTGAACGCCGTTTCGGCGTACCGGCTGGTCCGCTGATCGCGATTTGGGGCATGGAGACCGGATTCGGCAGCTATATGGGCAATCAGCATACGCTGTCGGCGGTGTCGACCCTCGCCTACGACTGCCGACGTTCCGACTACTTTACCGATCAGCTTTATGCGGCATTGCAGCTTGTCTCGGAGGGTTACCTCAATCCGCAGGCGCGCGGTGCGGCCCATGGTGAGATCGGACAGACGCAGTTCCTGCCGCGCAATGTCGTGCGCTTCGGCGCCGATGGCGATGGCGACGGCCGCGTCGATATGGTCGGCTCGCGCGCTGACGCGCTCGCCTCGACTGCCAATTTCCTGAAAGGCCATGGCTGGCAGGCCGATGCCGGCTATCAGCCCGGCGAACCCAACTTCGCAGCGATCGCCGGCTGGAACGCGGCGACGGTCTATCAGCAGGCCATCGCTTACATCGGCCAGCAGATCGACGGAAACTAAGAATAAGTCAGCGCAAACCACGAGCGCCGAACCGAGGTTCGGCGCGCTTTTTGTTTGGTTAATTTAGATTTCTGGACGAATGAAGTCGCGGGTCTCGGCGTCCATGACCCACAGTTCTCCCGTCGAAATATCGAACCAGGCACCGTGAAGTGCAATCTTGCCGGCGTCTTCCAGGGCCTTGATGTCCGGAAACGTCCGGAGGTTCTCGATCGAATTGCGGATCGAGACACGCTCGAGGGCGGTTTGGCGCTCGGCGGGAGTCATCACGTCATTGGCGCCGATCTGCTCCGCCGCCGGCCTGACGAGCGACATCCAGCGCCCGATAAAGTCGCCAGGCGATAGCGGCTCGGCGCTCGGATCGAGCGCTGCCCTGATGCCACCACAGCGCCCATGGCCCATGACAACGATATCCGTAACCTTCAGAGCCTGAACCGCGAATTCCAGCGCGGCTGAGGTCGCATGGAAATGGCCATCCGGCTCGTAAGGCGGCACCATGTTGGCGACATTGCGGATAACGAATAGTTCGCCGGGACCCGCATCAAAGATCAACTCGGGCGCAGCACGTGAGTCCGAACAGGCGATCACCAGCGTGCTTGGGTTCTGGCCGTGTTCAGCCAGCGCTTTATAGCGATCACGGGCGTCCACATAACGCCCATTCATAAAGTTGCGATAACCGTCAAGAAGGATGTTTGGAAAACGCTGCATGATCTTCGATTACAGCCTGCGCCAAACAAGATCAATATCGCACTGCAAGATCGCGAGCGTAGTCGTGGTGTCAGCCCTTGCGCCTTTGCACGGGATGCATCAGGCGCCGCATCTGCACCATCGCCATGGGCGTTGCGAGGCTTGACGCGTCGCTTGCCAGCGTCAATTCGTCACTCCCTCGCTTCACGGCGCGGGCAAGCACCTCGTAGACACTTGCCGTTGCAAGCTGAAGCGCCTTCTCGTCCTCCATGCCGGAAAGAAGCCGCGACAGAAACAGCGCGGCGAGAAGATCACCGAGGCCATTTGGCGGTTTATCGATAAGGCGGTGTTCCGCCAGCAGCGCATGTCGCCCTGTGAGGTAAAGATTCCCCGTGCCTCCTGCCATCATCGGTACGGCTGAGGTCACCAGCATACGTGACGGCCCCAGCGATAGGGCCGCTTCCATTATCGAGGTATTGTCTTCAAGGGGCGCGCCAGCGAGCCAGGCGAGCTCATATCGATTAGGCGTCGCAAGCGAAGCGAGGGGTATCAGATGATCCCTGATTGCCTCGGCCGTTGCCTGCGGGACGTAAAGGCCACCCAGATCCCCCATAACCGGATCGCAAACGTAAAGCAGCTCTGGCTTCTGCTCGCGCAAAGCCGTCACGAGGCGGGCAACCGAGCGCGCTTGCGCGGCATTGCCGAAATACCCCGATAGAACAGCCTTCACCTCGCCAATCCAAGGCGCGCGAATGAGATCGTCGATCGCCGCGTCGAAATCGGCTTCGGCAAACGCGAGCCGTGTAGACCGGCCATGGCCGGGGTGCCACGGCAGCACGATCGTCGGCAGCGCCCAAACCTGATGACCGAGGGTCTCTAGCGCAAAGACCGCCGCACGGTTTCCGACGGACCCGCGCACAACGTGGCTGGAGATAACAATGACGGTTCCTGCGGCATTATCTGACATGATGCTCTACTCGGCCTTCGATGCCCGTTGATCTCCTTTTTGCATCTCCACTGTCAACTGCTCTTCACGCAGACATGAAAGCGTCGGCTGCAAGAAATTCAGAAATCTGTACGACGAAGCAAAATCTTTCGAAAATTTGCGTCCCGATGGCCAAAAACGCATGAAAGCTGCCTCGCAAAGCGCTCTTTTAGAGATTCTTTCGTCAAATCTTCTGCTAACTTGCGCCAAATCGAGGAGATGAGGGAGTATCTGAGATGGCCGGTCGAAACAATCCGAAGCGAGAAAAACAGCTCGAGAGCGCAACCAAAATCGCGGCCGCAACCGGGGAGACCTTCCTCGATCCCGAGTTCCTGTTCGGGCGCGCCAGCGGCGACGACCTGGAACGCTACACACCGGAGATGCTGGCGCTTTCCGCCGCGCATTCAGCGAAAGAACTTGCAGCCTGGGCAGGCAATTCGGCGCGCATCACCATCGACACCATCCCTGACGTGGAGCCTGACGGCGTTGCCGTGTCCATTCTTTCGGTCACCGACCACAACATGCCGTTCTTGTATGAATCGGTGATGGGAGAGGTCACCAGCAGCTATCGCGACCTCTATATGGCCGTGCATCCGATCCTTGTGATGGAGGACGGCAAAGCGCCGGAACTTTATTCTGCCGACCTCCCGAGTGAGCCGGCCAATCGCGTCAGCCATATTCAGCTGCACCTTGCACCGCTGACGACGGCCCAGGCAGCCGACCTCGTCAAACGGGTGAAGACCGTGGTCGAACAGGTGCGCGTGACGGTTTCCGACTGGAAGCCGATGCTCGATAAGCTCGGAACGGTCATTGACGAGCTTTCCGCCTACAATGCCAGCCGCAGGAAAGCGGAACGGGATGAAGCGCTCGCCTTCCTGACGTGGCTGCGCGATGCAAACTTTACTTTCCTCGGGATGCGCGAGTACGTCTACTCGGGCAGAGGCGCGAACGCGAAGGTAGAGCGTGACAAGGGCACCGGTCTCGGCATCCTTTCAAACCCCGACGTGCTCGTTTTGCGCACCGGCAAGGATGCCGTAACGACGACACCTGAAATTCTGGCATTCCTCGATGGACCGGATTTTCTGATTGTCACCAAAGCGAACGTGAAATCGATCGTCCATCGCCGCGCCTATATGGACTATGTCGGCGTGAAGCGCTTTGATGCCGACGGGAATGTTACCGGCGAACTGCGCATTGTCGGTCTCTTCACTTCAACCGCCTATACGTCTCTCGCCAGCGATATCCCTCTACTTCGCTCCAAGATCGAGCGGGTGAAGGAACATTTCGGCTTCGACCCGATGAGTCACTCGGGCCGTATGCTCGACAACACGCTGGAATCCTACCCGCGCGACGACCTTTTCCAGATCGACACGACGCTTCTGGCGAGCTTTGCCGAGCAGATCAATGATCTGGCCGACCGGCCGCGTGTGCGCGCGCTGCCACGCATCGATCACTTTGACCGCTTCGTTTCAGTGATCGTTTATGTGCCGCGCGAAGAATACGACTCGATCGTGCGAGAAAAGATCGGAACTCATCTGAAAACGGTCTATGACGGCCGCGTCTCGGCTTATTACCCGGCCTTTCCTGAAGGCGGCGTTGCCCGCGTCCATTTCATCATCGGCCGGTCCGGTGGCAAAACCCCGCGTGTGCCACAGGCAAAGCTGGAAGAGGCAATTCGTGCCATCACCGCGCGCTGGGATGACCGCTTCGAGGCTCTGGCTGGACCCAAGGCTCCCCAGTTGCGCGTGAGCCACGCCTTCCAGGATCTCTTCCCGCCGGAAGAAACCTTTTACGATCTCGAGGATATCGCCGCTTGCGCAGCCGGAGAACCAATCCGCATTGCGTTCTACACGCGAGAAAAAGACGGCGTTGAGCTGCTTTGCCTGAAGATTTTCCATTCCGGCGGCCAGCTCGCTTTGTCTCGCCGCGTGCCATTGCTCGAGAACCTCGGCTTTAACGTCATCAGCGAGGGAACATTCGACATCGATGTAACCCTCCACGGTGGCCCCGAAACACTGGTGGTGCTGCATGATATGGAACTCGAGCCTCGCGGAGGCATTCAAATTGACCTCCATCGTCATGGAGAGATGTTGGAAGAAGCGTTCCTCGCAGCGTTCAGCGGCGTGATCGACAATGACAACTTCAACCGCTTGATCATCTCGGCGGGTCTGACTGCGCGTGAAACCAGCGTCCTTCGTGCCTATGCACGCTATCTACGGCAGGCCGGCATTCCATACTCACTGGACTATATCGCTACGACGCTCGACAAGTATCCGGTCATCGCGGCGATGATCTTCCGGCTGTTCTACGACGCGCTCGATCCGAAATTTTCTGAGAAGGCGCGGATCAAGAAGGCGACCGAACATCACCAAAGGATCGAGAAGGCTCTCTCCGATGTGCCAAGTCTCGACGACGATCGAATTCTGCGCCGCTACGTCAACGTCGTCGATGCGACACTGCGAACCAACTACTTCCAGCGCAATCAAGACGGCTCGCCGAGGGCTATGCTGGCCTTCAAGCTCGATCCGCATCAGGTGGACGGATTGCCCGAACCGCGACCCTTCCGCGAGATGTTCGTCTATGGCGTCGAAGTCGAAGGCGTGCACCTGCGCTTCGGCAAGGTGGCGCGTGGCGGTCTGCGGTGGTCGGACCGTGCGGAAGACTATCGAACCGAAGTGCTGGGGCTTGTGAAAGCACAACAGGTCAAGAACGCGGTGATCGTGCCGGTTGGCGCGAAGGGCGGCTTTTATCCAAAGAAACTCCCGGTCGGCGGCAGCCGCGACGAGATCTTCAACGCCGGCCGTGAAGCTTACAAGACGTATATCCGTACGCTGCTGTCCATTACCGACAACATCAGTGGCGCCGATATCTTGCCGCCGAAGGACACGGTCAGGCTTGACGGCGACGACCCCTATTTCGTCGTGGCCGCCGACAAGGGCACCGCTACCTTCTCGGACACCGCCAACGCGCTAGCTCAGGAGGCTGGCTTCTGGCTGGACGATGCGTTCGCTTCGGGCGGCTCGGCCGGCTACGATCACAAGAAGATGGGCATCACCGCCCGCGGCGCCTGGGAAACGGTAAAGCGCCACTTCCGTGAAATGGACATCGACATCCAGACGACGCCCTTCACCGTTGCCGGCGTTGGCGACATGTCCGGCGATGTATTCGGCAACGGCATGTTGTTGTCGCCAAAGATCCGGCTGATCGCCGCGTTCGACCACCGCGACATTTTCATCGATCCGGATCCGGATATGGCGAAGACGCTCGCAGAACGGCAGCGACTCTTCAACCTGGCGCGGTCGAGCTGGCAGGATTTCGACAAGAGCGTTCTTTCGAAGGGCGCCATGATCATTTCCCGATCGGCAAAGTCCGTCACATTAACGCCGGAAGCGGTGGCTGCGATCGGTATCGACAAGACGGTAGCAACACCATTTGAGATCATGACGGCTATTCTGAAGAGCCCGGTTGATCTGCTGTGGTTCGGCGGGATCGGCACCTACGTCAAAGCGCCGTCGGAAACCGACGCCGAGGTCGGCGACCGTGCCAACGACCCCATTCGTGTTGCGGCGGAAGATGTGCGTGCCAAGGTGATCGGCGAGGGCGCAAATCTTGGCGTCACGCAGAAGGGCCGCATCGCCTACGGCCTGAGAGGCGGACGCTGCAATTCCGACGCGATCGACAATTCGGCCGGCGTCAACACGTCGGACGTCGAGGTCAACATCAAGATCGCGCTTGCCGCTGCAATGCATGACAATCGCCTCACGCGGGCAAAGCGCGACCAGCTCCTCGCATCGATGACGGACGAGGTCGCGAAGCTTGTGCTCAGGAACAACTATTTGCAATCCCTGGCGATTTCGCTGACGGAGCACAAAGGCACGGCCAACGGGCTGGAACTTGCGCGCCTTATGACGGTACTGGAAGGTGCCAAGCAACTGAACCGCAAGGTTGAAACGCTTCCTGACGATACTGTCCTTGCTGAGCGCTATGCGGCAGGCAGGCCACTGACCCGACCCGAGATCGGCGTTCTGCTTTCCTATGCCAAGATCGTGCTGTTCGATGCCCTGGCCGCCAGCGATTTGCCCGATGATCCATATTTCAATACAACGCTTTCGAACTACTTCCCTGCAAAAATGCGCAAGACGAACGCGTCCGACATCGATTCCCATCGTCTGAAACGCGAGATCATTGCGACCGTACTCGCCAACGAAGCGATCAATCGTGGCGGCCCCGGCTTCGCCGTCAGCATGATGGATGCCACCGCGGCATCCGCGCCGGAAGTTGTTCGAGCTGCGATCATAGCCCGTGACGGTTTCGATCTCGGGCGGCTCTGGACCGAAACGGATGCCTTGGATGGCAAGATCGGCGGCCAGATGCAGAACCGCATCTACGAGGAGATCAGCCACACCTTCACGGTGTTGACGCGTCTGCTTCTGAAGACACAGATGGCCAAGGGCGATATGGCGGCTACGATCGAGGGGCTCCAGACAGCCTTGAAGAAGCTCAAGCCGATCTTCGCCAGCCATACAGTGCCCGAGCTCGAGGCACGCCAGCAGGAGTATCGCGAGGCCGGTGTGCCCGATAAGCTGGCCGCCGAGATTTCTGGGCTGCTCGGCTTTGCGCTCGTGCCTGAGATCATGCAGATCGCCGAGCGCACAGGCGAACCGCTGGCGCGCGCGGCGGAAAGCTATTTTGCCGTCTCCCAGACCTTCCGGATCGGGCGCTTGCTTGCCGCCGGCTCACGGATCATCACAGCTGACCATTACGAGAACCTGGCGCTGGCCCGCAGTATCGACCAGATCGCCAGCGCGCGACGCGACATCGTCATTTCGGCACTTGCCAACCACGGGAAGGATAAGCTTCCAGTCCAAGCTTGGCATGCCGGCGATCGCATCAGGATCAACCGGATAGCAGAAGAACTGTCCGGGCTGAGCGACAGCGGCGACCCGAACCTTGCCCGCATCACCGTGGCTGCTGGCCTGTTGAGCGATCTTGCGCGCGACGGGGCGAGGTGAGACAGTTCCGCTCGGAATCAGGAGCGGATTGTGAATCGCATCGACTGGACGGGAACGCAGCCGGCTAGGGCATCGGAGAAGGGCATCTGGGGCTGGATGCTCTTCGACTGGGCAGCCCAGCCATTCTTCACTGTTGTGACGACCTTCATCTTCGGCCCGTACTTCGTGTCGCGTCTGACGGCCGATCCGGTCTCCGCCCAGGCAATGTGGAGCAACATGGCGACGATCTCCTCGGTGATCATCGCCATCTTGTCGCCCGTCCTCGGTTCGATCGCCGATCAGTCCGGCGCCCGAAAGCCCTGGATCGCTTTCTTTGCGATCATCAAGATTGCGAGCCTCTTCGGCCTCTGGTTTGCGGCCCCTGGTTCGCCGCTGATCTATCCCATGATCTTCATGATCCTGGCTTCGATCGCGGCCGAGTTCTCTATCGTCTTCAACGATTCCATGATGCCGCGGCTCGTCAGCAAGGACGAGGTCGGAAAATTATCCAATACGGCTTGGGGCCTCGGCTATCTCGGCGGGATGATTGTCCTGATCGCGGTAGTGGTCTTGCTCGCCGGCAATCTCGAATCCGGCAAAACAATTCTCGGTCTTGAGCCTCTGTTCGGTCTCGATGCGCACCAGGGAGAGGATGCCCGCATCACGGGGCCGATTTCGGCCGTCTGGTACCTGATCTTTATTCTCCCGATGTTCTTTTTTACGCCCGACATCAGCAAGGGGCTCCCGTTCGGTGCCGCGGTGCGGACCGGCTTTACCGAGTTGAAAAGCACGCTTGGCGAGCTCAAGCAACGCCATGGCATTCTTCGCTTCCTGATCGCGCGGATGATCTATCAGGATGGCGTCAACGGACTACTGATCCTCGGCGGCGCTTTTGCCGCCGGAATGTTTGGATGGGCGACGATCGAGATAGGGATCTACGGAATTATACTCAACGTCGTTGCGATCTTCGGCTGCATCATTGCCGGTCGCGTTGATCGGCGCATAGGCTCCAAATCAACGATCGTCATCAGCCTGACGATGTTGCTGCTCGCCACCATCGGCATAGTGTCGACTGGGCCTGGATACACACTCTTTGGCCTGCTTGAGCTGCCAACCGCCGATTCCGGCGGCCTTTTCGGGACGGCAGCCGAGAAAGCCTATATTGCCTATGGCCTGTTGATCGGACTCGCCTTCGGCCCCGTGCAGGCCTCGTCCCGCTCCTACCTCGCACGCAGCGTAAGCCTGCACGAGGCAGGCCGTTATTTTGGCATCTATGCGCTTTCAGGGCGCGCTACGAGCTTCATGGCGACGCTGTTCTTTTCCGTCGTGACCTATGTGACCGGCTCGTCACGGCTTGGAATGGCAACACTCGTACTTTTCCTCGCTGCAGGACTGATCCTACTTGTCCGTACGCCCTATCCCGCGGACAGGGCGTAACGGAAGAGGCCACCGGTTAGTGGCGGAAGTGCCGCATACCCGTAAAGACCATCGCGACATTGTGCTCGTTGGCGGCGTCGATCACTTCCTGGTCGCGCATCGATCCACCCGGCTGGATAACCGCCGTCGCACCGGCTGCAATCATCGACAACAAGCCGTCGGCAAAGGGCAGGAAGGCTTCCGAGGCCACGGCCGAGCCGCGCGTCAACGGTTCTACGAGCCCGAGAGCTCTGGCCGCTTCCTCGGCCTTCAGGCCGGCGATACGGGCAGAATCCACACGACTCATCTGGCCTGCGCCAATGCCGGCTGTCTGTCCATCCTTGGCATAGACCACGGCGTTCGACTTGACATGCTTGGCAACCTTGAAGGCAAATTTCATGTCTTCGAGTTCCTGCTGGGTCGGCGCACGCTTGGTAACCACCTTCAGTTCAAGATCCTCGACCATGCCGTTGTCGCGGCTCTGCACGAGCAGGCCACCGGAGACGGTTTTCGCCGTCAGACCAGCAGAGCGCGGATCCGGCAGGCCGCCTGCAGTCAGTAACCGAAGGTTTGCCTTGCGTGCAACAATGGCTTTCGCCTCCTCGGTGACGTCGGGCGCGATGATGACTTCGGTAAAGAGCTTGATGATCTCTTCAGCGGTTTGCGCATCAAGCGTCTGGTTGAGCGCAATGATGCCCCCGAAGGCGGAGACGGAATCGCAGGCAAGCGCGCGCTTGTAAGCGTCGAGCAGGCTGGAACCCGTCGCCACGCCACAGGGATTTGCGTGCTTGATGATCGCGCAGGCCGCCGACTTCTCCGGTAGGAACTCGGCAACGAGCTCATAGGCCGCATCGGTGTCGTTGATGTTGTTGTAGGAGAGTTGCTTGCCCTGAAGCAGTGACGCGGTGGCAACGCCGGGACGACGGTCGCCTGTCACATAGAATGCCGCCTTCTGATGCGGATTCTCGCCGTAGCGCATCTCCTCCTTGAGCACACCGCCAATGACGCGATGACGCGGGGTGTCGATCGAAAGAGCCTCGGCAAACCAGTTGGAGATCATGGCGTCGTAAGCTGCCGTGCGAGCGAAGGCCTTGGCTGCCATCCGCTGGCGGAATGCGTAAGCGGTCTGGCCGGCATTCGAAGCGATCTGCTCGAGCAGTTCGGAATAGTCCGCTGGATCGGTCAGGATCGTTACGTAGGCGTGGTTCTTGGCCGATGCGCGGATCATCGCCGGACCGCCGATATCGATATTCTCGACGGTTGTCGGATAGTCACCGCCCGCAGCACGGACGTCCTCGAATGGATAGAGATTGATGACAGCAAGGTCGATACCCTCGATACCGTGCGCCTTCATCGCCGCCTGGTGTTCCGCATCATCGCGGATGGCAAGTAGGCCGCCATGCACTTTCGGGTGCAGGGTCTTCACTCGACCATCCATGATCTCAGGAAAACCTGTAACGTCGGAAACATCGGTCACGGCAAGTCCGGCCGCCGCAATTGCCTTATGAGTGCCGCCCGTTGATAGGAGGCGAACGCCTTTGTCGACAAGCGCACGCGCGAGTTCGACGATACCAGTTTTGTCCGATACCGAAAGCAACGCGGTCTTGACGGCGACCTTGTCGGGTGCGGGAATTTTCTTGGAAACAACGGCCATGAGGCTTCTCCATTTGGTTTTCAGGAGATATCCGGCGAGGGATAAGCGGATGATGGCGCCGCGTTAGCACAGCTTTGCGCCCGCGGAAACAGTCGCTAGCTCTTGCGCGATAAAAACCAGCGTATTTCCGGCCTGTCGGGATAGGAGAAGGCGATCTCGATCTGGTCGGATCCGCAAATGCCCGACGCGTCGGCAAAGAAGACGTCCTCGCCAATCAGCATTTCGTTGCCGGGCGTGGAGAACAGCCATGTTTCTCCATCGGGTGCCGTCATCATGATCGACTCTTTGTCGATTTGCTTTAGGTTGATAGAAGGGTGGGCATGGAAGCGTGCCACTGCGCGCACGGCCTCATCGACCTTGCCTTCCGGCGCAACCAGTCGATCACAGCCCGTGGCGATCAATCCCGTGGCGTTCAGGGTCAGTTCGCGCTCGTGCAGGATACCGAAGGCGTTGAGGTAGCCATCATGGCTTGCCTTGATCACGTCGCGGCCGTCATCGGTGAGCGCGCGATCAACATTCACGGCTTTCACGCCATCAGTAATCACATTCGCAACGAACTCGGACGGTGCAAAACGGCTTGATGAGGTGTCGTTGACAGTGACGGTGCTATGCGCAGCGGTCGTTCGAGCAATCTGTACGTAGCGCCGCCCGGCGAATTTCGGCGACCCAGAATTAACGATAAAACGGTGACGTCCGGAGGACATCTCGAACGACAGACACCCGGCATGCGCTGTGCGGGACAGGCTCCCGGCAGGCGGCAGTCCGGTATCGGCAATAATTACGGTTCTTCCCGCCGCCAGCCGCTGATAGCGCGAATGGGGCATTGCCTTGAAGGGATCGCCCGCGGTCTCGTCATACCGAAGCAACGACATCAATTCCGTCGCGAGAGTCGACGTCGCGCCATTGAAAAGCGCGAGATCACCATCCTGATGCCTGAAAAAGCGCAGGGCCGGATACATGCGATCAATACCCGAGATCAGCTTCTGCGGCAGGTCATGACCGAGATTGACGTAGGTTTGCCGTAGCGGAAGGAGATCAAGGAGCAATTCCAACCCGACGCGTGGATTGCGCGAGATATGACCTCCGTCAGGCAGAATCTGGCTATCGAACTCCTGGTCCAATGCCTCGGCAGCGCGTCGAAGGGCGCCTGCGCGCGTTGGCATCGCAATGGAGGCCATCGCGAGAGCAATCCGCAATCGAAAGCGAACCTCACCGGGAGGCGCGTATTTTGCCATTCGACGCAGAAATCGCACTTGAAAGGCGAGCGAGCGCAAGAAGCGGCGATAGAAGCCGCGATCGGCATTGTGGAGAACAACAGGCGAATGCGAGAGCCAGGAAATCACGCGTTGCGCAGTAACATCGATCTCCCAGGCAATGCCCTCGATGCGGCCACCATGCAGCGACAGCCAGTTGTTGACGATGGAGCGGGCAACGCTTGAATGAAGGTCGCTCTTCTTGGTTCGCATGTGGCGGAGCCAGCCGAAGTTATGAAGCCGCAGCGCGAAAGCTCGAGACGGGAGGCTGAAATTGAAGGGCGACTTGCCGCCGGTCTCGAGGAGCCGACCGGCGAGCGGGAAGCGGCCGTTCAAAATCTCTTCGGCCACATGCGGATCAACTGCACGCAGGTCGGTCGGAGCGACGATTAAGCGTTCCGGGGCGTGAACCGTATGGCGGAAGAGACGCAGCCGCAGAATTGCTCCGCGGCACAGCGCGCGCCGCCAAGCCTCTCCCACGTAAAGAGTCGAGAACCCGGACCACATGTTTATTGTCTATTGACCCGCGTCGTTAAGAATAAGTGAATAAGCCCGGAATCAGTGACACTTACGTATCAAATTATGACAGGTGCTTAACTATGCCAGTTGCCATTCGATCAGGCAACACGGCGCATCACGACGGCGTAGAAGCCGTCAAGACCACCCGCAAAACCGGAGGGAACCTCGAGCATGTCGGGTGTCGTCCGGAACTCTCCAAGAGGGCTGATGGCAGACTCCAGGCCTGGCCAGTGCTCGGCCTCAATGGCGACGCGCTCGAGCATCGGTGCGTCCGAAAGAACGCGAGCGGCCACATCCTCTCCTTCGGCCGGATCAAGCGAGCAATTGGAAAAGACGATCGTGCCCCCGGGCTTCAACAGGGTTATAGCGTGGCGCAGCAATCGCTCCTGAAGCGCAGCAAGTTTCGCGATGTCCTCCGGCCCCTTGGCCCAAAGTACATCCGGATGCCGGCGCGTCGTCCCCGTCGATGAGCAGGGCGCATCCAGCAATATGGCGTCGAAAAGCTCCACCGGCTCGTATTTGGTGAGGTCGCTGGCAACCGTCTCGGCATTCAATCCAAGCCGATCAAGGTTCGCTCGCAGTCGCTTGATGCGGTTTTCGGACTGCTCGACGGCGGTAACCTTGCCTCCAGCAAGGATCAGCTGGGCCGTTTTTCCGCCGGGAGCTGCGCACAGATCGGCAACGCGTTTGCCCGCCAGGTCGCCAAACAGCTGAGCAGGGATACTGGCGGCTGCGTCCTGAACCCACCACGCGCCTTCCGCAAATCCTTCCAATGAGGGAACGCTACCCTCGAAGGCGGCAAGCCGAACACCACCGGTCGGCAGCACAAAGCCGCCCAGACGTCCCGCCCATCCCTGCGCGTCGTCTTTGACCGTAAGATCGATTGCGGCCGGCTCAAGTTGCGATTCAGAGATCGATTGTGCCCTTTCCTTGCCATAGGCCCTCTCGAGCCTGTCGAGAAACCATTCCGGCATCACCGGGGTCGAGCTGATCTCGGCAAGGATATGGTCCTTCTCGCGTCCAAGACGCCGCAGAACGGCATTCACCAACTTCGCAAAACGACGATTCCGCGGGTCCTGATTTGACTGCTCGACCGCGAGGTCGACCGCCGCATGATCCGGCACATCGAGGTAGAGAATCTGCGCGGCAGCGATCGCAAGCACATGGTGCAGCGCCCTTGCACCTTCGGGAAGCGGCGATTCAAGCAGGCGGGAGATCGCGGCATCGATCCGTGGCAAATGCCGCAACGTCGTATTGAGAATGGCGCGCACCAGGGCGCGGTCTCCCTCGTTGAGAGCCTTGTACACCGGATTGCCATGTTCATTGTCCAAGGCGCCGTCAAGTGAAAGCTTCCGGTCGACGACGGCCGCCAGGATCTTGGCAGCCGCAGCGCGAACCTGCAGTCCGGGTTTTGTTGGACCAGGAACAGACCCCTGATTGGATGACTTTGGTTTGCGAAATGGCTTTTTCTTGCCGTCTGAATTCAAGACCACGGACCTTTCGGCGGTTGTGAGCCACCGCGATCAAGACCGGTATTCGGAACCGAGCGCGATTTGCGCATCGGATTATCAGCGCGCGCCGTCGCCGTCGAGACATTCATGCCGCCACGTGCCATTTCCTGCAGAGCTGCAATCCGGTTTTCCGTGTTCGGGTGCGTAGAGAACAGATTGTCCATGCCAGCACCTGTCAGCGGATTGATGATGAACATATGGGCCGTCGCCGGGTTGCGCTCAGCATCATAGTTCGGCACATGCGAGGCGCTACGTGCAATCTTGCCGAGTGCCGAGGCAAGCCACAGCGGATTGCCGCAAATTTCTGCACCTCGGCGATCGGCCGAATATTCGCGCGTACGACTGATGGCCATCTGAACCATCATCGCGGCAAGCGGCGCGACAATCATTGCCAGCAATACCCCTATGAAACCCAGCGGATTGTTGTTGTTTCCCCGGTTGCCACTGAAGAAGAACGCAAAATTGCCAAGCATAGAAATCGCGCCGGCTAGGGTCGCCGTGATCGTCATCGTCAAGGTGTCACGGTTTTGCACGTGGGCCAACTCATGGGCCATGACGCCAGCCACTTCTTCCGGCGTCAGTGCGCTCAACAGGCCTGTGGACGCGGCAACGGCGGCGTTCTCGGGATTGCGACCTGTTGCGAAAGCATTTGGTTGCGGGCTATCGTAGAGATAGACCTTCGGCATGGGCAGGCCGGCATTGCGCGCCAGATCCCTGATGATGGCGAAGAACTCCGGGGCATTGCGCTCGTCGATCTCCTGCGCGTGATAGGCCGACAGCACCATGCGGTCGGAATTCCAATAGGAAAAGAAGTTCATCCCAGCGGCAATCACGAACGCGATCATCATGCCGCCGCGCCCGCCAATCAGAAAGCCGACGGCCATGAACAATGCGGTCATGAAGGCGAGCAACATGGCTGTACGGACGAGGTTCATCGCTATCTCCAAAGTACGCCTAAGCGGACCGCGCAAGGTTATAGGGTTTCAATTGCGGCGCCAGCGCTCTATGATTTGGTCATTCACCAGCCATTTTCAATATTTTTCGGGCGGAATCGCGTGATGCAAGCAGCGGACAATGACAACAACGAAACCCTGGCGACTGAAGCCGCCGAGGGTCCTCGCAAGTTGCTGTCGCCGGCTGCCAAGCGTGCGCTTGCCGAGGCCGAAGAGCGTCGGCGAAACGAGAAGCAAGTCGAAATGCCGCCCGAGATAGGTGGCCGCGGCGGTGCAGATCCTTCCCGCTTTGGAGACTGGGAAATCAACGGCAGAGCGATCGATTTCTAAGTAAATATTCCTATTGACTTTCTCTTGAGATCGGAATTTATTCCTTTCATGAGAAAGATTGTTTCCTTTGTCGCGCTGGCCCTCGCTGCGACGCCGGTAACGGCCGTTGCTCGCGACGAAATAGAGGGACCAGTATTCGCTGAAATCCTGAGAGTGATCGATGGTGACACTCTGCTGGTCGAAGCGCGCCCTTGGCCGCAGCAGACAATGGAAGTCTACGTTCGGATTCGCGGGATCGACGCCCCTGAGATGCACTCCAACTGTGCTGAAATAAGGTGTGCGGGGATCGACGCTCGCCACGCTCTGAAAAACCTGACATCCGGATCACCCGAGATCCATCTTACGCAGATTGCCGGCGACAAGTATTTCGGTCGTATCCTGGCCAACGTCACCCTTTCGGATGGCAAGAATCCGGCTCAAGACCTTTTGGAAGAAGGAATCGTGCGAGCCCATGACGGCGGCCGAAAACCGCGAGAAACATGCCCGGCAGAGAACTGAAGCCGCCCCGATCGCTCGGAGCGGCTTTTTTCTTAGGCGGCCGTCTTGTTCTGCCGGTTGGCGATCAGATCGTCGACAACAGCCGGATCGGCGAGCGTCGAGGTATCACCCAGCGAGCCGAAGTCGTCCTCGGCAATCTTGCGCAGGATACGGCGCATGATCTTGCCCGAACGGGTCTTCGGAAGCCCCGGTGCAAACTGGATCTTGTCGGGTGCTGCGATTGGGCCGATTTCGCTGCGAACATGCTTGACCAGTTGCTGCCGCAAATCGTCCGAGCCTTCATTGCCCGCCATCAGCGTGACATAGCAGTAAATGCCCTGACCCTTGATCGGGTGCGGATAGCCAACGACGGCGGCTTCCGAGACGAGGTTGTGCGAAACAAGCGCCGATTCGACCTCGGCGGTACCCAGACGGTGGCCTGAAACGTTCAGCACGTCATCGACGCGACCGGTAATCCAGTAGTAGCCGTCTTCATCCCGTCGGCAGCCATCGCCGGTGAAATACTTGCCCTTGTAGGTCGAGAAATATGTCTGGATGAAGCGCTCGTGGTCGCCATAGACTGTGCGCATCTGTCCCGGCCAACTGTCGGTAATGCAGAGGTTTCCATCGGCAGCACCCTCGAGCACATTGCCTTCGTTGTCGACCAACTGCGGCTTGATGCCGAAGAACGGCTTCGTCGCGGACCCCGGTTTAAGGTCAGTGGCGCCCGGCAGTGGCGTGATCATGTGACCCCCGGTTTCCGTCTGCCACCAGGTATCGATAACAGGGCAACGCTTATCGCCAACGACGTTATAATACCATTCCCACGCTTCCGGATTGATCGGCTCGCCAACCGTGCCGAGCAGGCGAAGGCTGGAGCGCGACGAGCGCGTGACGAAGTGGTCGCCGGCACCCATCAGAGAGCGAATCGCCGTTGGCGCCGTGTAGAAGATATTGACCTTGTGCTTGTCGATGACTTCCCAGAACCGGCCCTGGTCCGGAAAATTCGGAACACCTTCGAACATCAGCGTCGTCGCACAGTTCGCAAGCGGACCGTAAACAATGTACGAGTGCCCGGTGACCCAGCCCACGTCGGCGGTGCACCAGTAGATATCGCCCGGGTGGTAATCGAAGACATACTCGTGGGTCATTGCCGCGTAGACGAGATAGCCGCCCGTCGTGTGCAACACACCCTTGGGCTTTCCAGTCGAGCCAGAGGTGTAAAGGATGAACAACGGATCCTCCGCCTTCATCTTCACGGGCGGGCACTCCGGCTTAACCGTAGCGATTTCCTGATGGTACCAGAGATCGCGGCCGGGCGCCCATCCTGTCTTGCCGCCAGTACGCCGCACCACGACAACCTTGTCGACGATGACATGCTGACGAGCGGCGATATGAATTGCCGTGTCGGTATTGTCCTTCAACGGCACGGGCCTGCCGCCGCGCACGCCTTCGTCGCAAGTGATCACGAACGTGGATTCGCAATCGACGATACGGCCTGCCAGCGCTTCCGGCGAGAAACCGCCAAACACGACCGAATGAACCGCACCGATGCGGGCACAGGCGAGCATGGCATAGGCCGCCTCTGGGATCATCGGCATGTAGATGGTAACGCGATCGCCCTTCTTGACGCCATGTTTCTTCATGACGTTCGCCATGCGGCACACGTGCTCATAGAGCTCGTTGTAGGTAATCTTCTTGTCGACGTACGGATTGTCGCCCTCGAAGATGATAGCCACCTGGTTGCCGTTCGTCTTCAGGTGCCGGTCAATGCAGTTGTAAGAAACGTTCGTCTGCCCATCCTCGAACCACTTGATCGAGACCCTACCTCTGAAGGACGTGTTTTTGACCTTGGTGTAAGGTTTGAACCAATCGATCCGCTTGCCATGCTTGCCCCAGAACTTATCGGGGTTCTCGACGCTTTCCTCGTACCATTGCTCGTACTTGGCCTTATCGATAAGCGCATGGTTCTTCACCGGCTTTTGCACCGGGTAGATCTTTTCGGACATGGAATTCCTCCTCACTCGGATACCGGGCGGCCAAAAAGCGAAGCAGCCCTGACTGGCTTTAGGCATTCATAGCAGGTCGCATCTGCCCGGCAATTAGACAAAGGTCATTTCATTCGTGATCAATTGCAATTCTGCGTCACTGCGGTTATATAGCGCCATATTTCCCGGACATAGTGGTGACAATCCACGGACCGCGACACCGGCGCGGACGACAGAAGGACTATATCCATGGCTCAACAATTGCTCATGCCGAAGGCGACTGCCATCTGGCTCGTCGACAACACAGCCCTGTCATTCGACCAGATCGCGCAGTTCTGCAGACTGCATCCGCTCGAAGTGAAGGCAATTGCCGACGGCGAAGCCGCGCAAGGCATCAAGGGTCTCGATCCGATTGCCACCGGTCAGCTTTCGCGCGACGAAATCGCCCGCGCAGAAAAGAACCCGGCGCACAAGCTGAAGCTCTCCGAGCCCAAGGTTCGCGTGCCCGAATCCAAGCGCCGCGGCCCACGCTACACGCCGGTTTCCAAGCGTCAGGATCGCCCGAATGCCATTCTCTGGCTGGTGCGCAATCATCCGGAACTGAAGGATGCGCAGATTTCCCGCCTCGTCGGCACCACGAAGTCGACGATCGAGCAAATTCGCGAACGTACTCACTGGAACTCCGCAAACCTCGCGCCGATGGACCCGGTAACACTCGGCCTTTGCAGCCAGATCGATCTCGACATGGAAGTCGAAAAGGCGGCGAAGGGCCGTCCGCTGCCGACCGCCGCCGAGCTTGGCGCAACCCTGCAGTCGGCCCACGAAACCGAGCGTCTGGCGGGCCACGAGCGCGAAGAGGAGAAGGAAATCGACGCCGATGCCGTCTTCGCAAAGCTCAAGTCTCTGAAGTCTTCCCCGAAGGACGAGGACGAAGACGATCAGTATTGATTGTCTCAGATGATCGACACTCAAGGCCCTGCGTAAGCGGGGCCTTTTCGTTTGCGCCTACATCGGCAGGGAACCGAACCCACGCTTGCGCAGCGCTTCGGCTATTTCCTCGAGAATAATGGGATCGTCGATCGTTGCCGGCATTTTCCACGGCACGCCATCGGCGATCTTCTGGATTGTGCCGCGCAAGATCTTGCCGGAGCGGGTCTTGGGAAGGCGATCGACGGTTATCGCGGTCTTGAACGCGGCCACCGGGCCGATCGAGTCACGGATCAACTGCACGACCTCAGATTCAATCGCCGATGTTTCCCGTGAAACATTCTTCTTCAGAACGAGAAAGCCACAGGGTACCTGGCCCTTCAGTTGGTCAGCAATTCCGACCACCGCACATTCGGCGACATCCGGATGCATCGCACAAACCTCCTCCATTGCCCCCGTGGACAGACGATGGCCAGCGCAGTTGATGATGTCGTCGGTCCGCGACATGATGAAGAGATAACCATCTTCGTCGATGTAGCCGGCGTCCGCGGTTTTGTAATAGCCAGGAAATTCCGCCAGATAGGCTGAACGGAAGCGCTCGTCGGCGTTCCACAGCGTGGGCAGGCAACCGGGGGGCAGGGGAAGCTCGACAACGATGTTTCCAAGCGTCCCCGGCCCGACCGGGTGCCCGGCATCGTCGAGTACGTGGATGCGGTAGCCGGGCATGGCCACAGATGGCGAGCCGTGCTTCACGGTCAAAGCCTCAAGGCCGAGCGGGTTCGCCACCATCGGCCATCCGGTTTCCGTCTGCCACCAATGATCGATCACGGGAACATCAAGCATCCGCTCGGCCCATTTCAGCGTCTCCGGATCGGCACGCTCTCCTGCGAGGAACAGCGCACGAAAATTCGGCATTGCGTATGCCTTGATATGGATACCATCGCTATCTTCGCGGCGAATGGCACGAAACGCCGTGGGCGCGGTAAAAAGGACACGAACATCATGCTCCGACGCGATGCGCCAGAAGACACCAGCATCAGGCGTGCCAACCGGCTTTCCCTCAAAAATCACACTGGCAGCGCCCACGAGAAGCGGCGCATAGACAATGTAGGAATGGCCAACGACCCAACCTATATCGGAAGCCGCCCAGAACACCTCACCAGGCTTGATGCCGAAGATATTCGCCATGGACCAGGCGAGGGCGACCATGTGGCCGCCATTATCACGCACAACGCCCTTGGGCTGGCCGGTCGTGCCTGATGTATAGAGAATGTAGAGTTCGTCCGTCGCCTCGACGGGAGTGCATTCGACGTTCACACCGCGATTTCTCGCGACGGCGGCTTCGAAATCCTCGTCACGACCATCAACCAGCTCTGCCACGAGCTGCGGCCTCTGCAGGACAAGACAACGGGCCGGCTTCGACTTCGCGATGGCGATCGCCAGATCGACCAGGGGCTTGTAGGGCACCACTCGCCCCGGTTCGAGCCCGCAACTTGCGGTGAGGATTAGTTTCGCTCCCGAATCGTCGATTCGTGCGGCAAGTTCATTCGCCGCAAAGCCGCCAAACACAACGGAATGAACTGCGCCGATGCGGGCGCAGGCGAGCATGGCAAAGACCGCCTGCGGCACCATTGGCATATAGATGATGACGCGGTCGCCCTTGGCAATTCCGCGCTCGTGCAGCGTCACTGCAATGGCGCTCACTTCGGCAAGGACTTCGCCATAAGTAAATGCAGTCTTCGCACCACTAATCGGGCTATCGTAGATAAAGGCAGTATCGTCGCCGCGGCCAGACCGAACGTGGCGGTCAAGACAATTGAAGCAGGTATTGGTTTCGCCTCCAGCAAACCAACGGCCATAGGGGCCATACTCCGGCGAGAAAGTCCGGGTCGGCTGTTTGAACCAGTCGATATCCGCGGCTGCCTCGCGCCAGAAGGCCTCCGGATCGCTCCTCCAGCTGGCGTAGGTCTGGCGATAGCTTCCCTGCATCTGCTCCTCCCCAGGACATGCAAGTTGTCCTATCAATCTAGGAGAGGTCTGCCGGGAGAGGAAGCCCGACGAAAGCAGCGTATCAACGGGCGCCGAAGATCGCGGACCCGACGCGCACGCTGGTCGCCCCAAAGGCAACGGCCGTTTCATAGTCGCCAGACATTCCCATCGAGAGTTTCTCGACGCCGCAGTCCTTTGCAAGCTTCGCAAGCAACGCGAAATGTGGGCCGGGATTTTCATCCGCGGGCGGGATGCACATCAATCCCTCGACGGTGAGGCCGAGTTCGTCACGACAGAAAGCCACAAACATCACGACGTCGTCCGGCGCGATCCCAGCCTTCTGCGGTTCAAGCCCGGTGTTGACCTGAACATAGAGCCGAGGGGTCCTCGCTTGACGCTTCATCTCGTCCGCCAGGACACGGGCGATCTTTTCGCGGTCGATGGTTTCAATGACATCAAATAGCGCGACTGCCTCGGCCGCCTTGTTCGACTGCAATGGGCCGATGAGATGGAGTTCGATGCCTGGCGTTTCGGCTTTCAGTTCAGGCCATTTTCCCTGGCTTTCCTGAACCCTATTTTCCCCAAAGATCCGCTGCCCGGCCTGAAGCGCGGGGCGGATCGCGTCTGCGTCGAATGTCTTTGAAACGGCGACAAGCTGAACCGAACCGTCGGGCCGTCCGCCCCGTTGTTCAGCCACAGAGATACGCGAGCGCACATCGTTCAATCGCTCTTCAAGTTCCATCACTCGCCCTCGACATGACCGCATGGGAAGATGGCCATGCACTAAACGCCCGGGCTGTGCTTGCCAAGGCCCACACACCGGAAATCTTGGCCGACAGATCGGGATCGGACGCTTGCCGCACCCGTAAAACTTGACGCTACGGTGGTTTCATGGTGAAGGTCACCACCAACTTCCCCTGATTTTTCGGAAATACGAATACCATGGCAACCGAACGTTATAACCCGCGCGATGCTGAACCTCGCTGGCAGCAGAAATGGAACGAAGCGAAGGTCTTTGAGACCGACAACAGCGATCCGCGCGAGAAGTATTACGTCCTCGAAATGTTTCCGTATCCATCCGGCCGCATCCACATGGGCCATGTGCGGAACTACGCAATGGGTGATGTCGTAGCCCGCTACAAGCGCGCTCGCGGCTATAACGTGCTGCATCCCATGGGGTGGGACGCCTTTGGCATGCCGGCCGAGAATGCTGCCATGGAGCGCGGCGTGCATCCGGCATCCTGGACCTACCAGAATATCGCGTCAATGAAGTCCCAGTTGAAGGCGATGGGCCTCTCGCTGGACTGGAGCCGCGAATTCGCGACCTGCGATGTCGCCTATTATCAGCACCAACAGCATCTCTTCCTGGACTTCCTCGAGAAAGGGCTCGTCTATCGCAAGCAGTCGAAGGTGAACTGGGATCCGGTCGACAATACGGTGCTCGCCAACGAACAGGTGATTGACGGACGCGGCTGGCGTTCCGGCGCACTGGTTGAGCAACGGGAATTGACGCAGTGGTTCTTCAAAATCACCGACTTCAGCCAGGATCTGCTCGAGGCGTTGGATACGCTTGATCAGTGGCCGGAAAAGGTTCGACTGATGCAGAAGAACTGGATCGGCCGCTCCGAGGGCATGATGCTGCGCTGGGAGATCGTGCAGGAGACAGCTCCAGCCGGAGAAACCGAGATCGAGGTCTACACGACACGGCCAGACACACTTTTCGGCGCGTCGTTCCTGGCGATCGCGGCCGACCATCCGCTGGCCAAGGATGCCGCCGCGAAGAATCCGACTATCGATTCCTTTTGCGAAGAATGCCGCCGCGCCGGAACCTCGCTTGCTGCGCTGGAAACTGCAGAGAAGAGGGGCATCGATACCGGCATTCGCGTCAGACATCCTCTCGACCCTTCGTGGGAGTTGCCAGTTTACATCGCAAACTTTGTCCTTATGGACTACGGCACCGGTGCGATTTTCGGCTGCCCGTCCGGTGACCAGCGCGACCTCGATTTTGCGCGGAAGTACGGTTTGCCTGTAGTTCCAGTTGTCATGCCGGCAGATGGTGATGCTGCGACCTTCAGTGTCGGCGACGTCGCCTATGATGGCGACGGCGTCATGATCAACTCACGCTTCCTCGACGGAAAGTCCACCAGCGAGGCGTTCGAAATCGTCGCTGACCGTCTGTCATCGATGACGCTCGGTAATGCTTCACAAGGCGAGCGTAAGGTGAACTTCCGCTTGCGCGATTGGGGCATCTCGCGTCAGCGCTATTGGGGTTGCCCGATCCCAGTGATCCATTGTGATGATTGTGGTGTCGTTCCCGTTCCAAAGAAGGACCTGCCGGTAAAGCTGCCGGAAGATGTAACCTTCGACCAGCCGGGCAATCCGCTTGATCGTCATCCGACCTGGCGGCATGTCGCTTGCCCGCAGTGCGGCAAGGACGCACGACGGGAAACCGATACGATGGATACTTTTGTCGACTCGAGCTGGTACTTCACGCGCTTCACGGCGCCTTGGGAAACCAAGCCGACCGACCCGAGCGCTGCCAATCGGTGGCTGCCGGTCGATCAGTACATTGGCGGCATCGAGCACGCGATCCTGCACCTCCTCTATTCCCGCTTCTTCACTCGGGCGATGCGCGAGACAGGCCACGTCGACGCCAAGGAGCCATTCAAGGGTCTTTTCACGCAGGGTATGGTCGTGCACGAGACATACAGCCGCGGCACGGGTATGAGCCGCGAGTGGGTCGCACCGGCGGACATTCGCATCGAGGAACTGGAAGGGAAACGGCGCGCCTATCACCTCTCCAACGGCGAGGAAGTCGCGATCGGATCGATCGAGAAGATGTCGAAGTCGAAGAAGAATGTCGTCGATCCGGACGATATCATCGCTTCTTACGGCGCGGACACCGCCCGTTTCTTCGTGCTTTCGGATTCGCCGCCGGAGCGCGACGTCATCTGGTCGGAAGCAGGCGTCGAAGGCGCTCACCGGTTCACGCAGCGACTGTGGCGTCTGATTGCCGAGGCATCGGATAATCTGCGAGAAGTGGTGCCGACTCCGGCTAAGGATGGGGAAGCTCAGGCTATTTCGCAAATCGCGCACAAGACTCTGAAGGCGGTCCAGAACGACTACGATCGTCTCTGGTTCAACAAGGCTGTTGCGCGGATCTACGAGCTCGTCAACGCATTGGCCTCACCCTTGACCCGCGTCGCCGCAGGTGAGGGCGATATGGCGTATCGCGCCGCCGTGCGCAACGCCGCGGAGATCCTTATTCAGCTGGTAGCACCGATGACGCCACATCTGGCCGAAGAGTGCTGGGCAGTGCTGGGTAACGACGGTTTGCTGGCGCACACCGATTGGCCACGTTATGACGAGGGCCTTGTCGTTGAAAACGATGTGGTTTTGCCGGTTCAGATCAACGGCAAGAAGCGCGCCGAATTGACAATTTCTCGCGACGCAGATCAGAATGCCGTTACCGAAGGTGTGCTCGCATTGGATGATGTCAAGAAGGCTCTGAACGGTCAGACGCCTAAGAAGATCATCGTGGTTCCGCAAAGGATTGTGAACATTGTCGTTTGATATCGCTTTTAAGCTGCTACGCGGCTCGGGCATGGCCGCAATCGTTGCATCCACGGCCTTTCTTGCATCCTGCCAGGTTCGCCCTCTTTATTCCGAAAGCTCCGGCGTCGCGGGTAAACTCGCGTCTGTCGGCTTCTCGGAAGCGACGGGCCGCGTCGAGCAAGAAGTTCGCAATCGACTGATCTTCATCGCTTCACGCGGTGGTGGCGAGCCCGAGAACCCAGATTATAAGGTCGAACTCAGTGTTCGATCAAACGTCATCAGCACTCTGCTTGTCGCGTCATCAGATGAGTCTCTGGCCGGACGCGCGACTGTCAGCGTTGACTACACTCTGAAATCGACGAAGGATGGCCACGTCATCAAGGCCGGCAATCGCTATGCGACGGCCCTGCTTGACTTTCCAGGCCAGGAGTTTGCCAAGCAGCGCGCCATCCGCGACGCCGAGAACCGCGCCGCACGGCAGGCTGCCGAATTTGTTGGTGCCGATATTGCGGCTGCGCTTGGCCGCTAAGGAGCGGATTGTATGGCGGAGATCAAATCGCACGAGTTTGAGAGCTTTCTTGAGCGGTCCGCCCGCAACTACCGCCTCTTCGTAATCTATGGACCGGATCGTGGCCTTGTATCGGAGCGCGCTGCCTTGCTTGCCGGCAAGACAGGCGTTTCGCTGGAAGACCCATTTTCACTGATCAAGCTCGATATCGCCGACTTGCAGCGAGACCAGGGCCGGCTCTTGGACGAGGCTGGGGCGATCGGTCTTTTCGGGGGCGATAAGCTTATCTGGATCCGGGGAGCCGCCAACGAAAAATATCTTGCGGATTCCCTGCAGGCTCTTTCGGCGAGCACGCCGGAGGGCACATTTGTCATCATCGAGGCTGGGGACCTCAAGAAGGGCTCGCTCCTGCGCAAAGGCGCCGAGACCGCCCGCAATGTCATGGCGATACCTTGCTACTCCGACGATGCGCGCGCGCTTAACAGCTTGATAGACGGTGAACTTTCAAGCGCCGGTCTCGGCATCACGCCAGCTGCGCGCCAGGCCTTGCTGGAGCTTATTGGTGGGGACCGGATTGCCTCTCGCAACGAACTTAGAAAGCTCGTACTCTACTGCCGCGGTAAGTCGACGATAGAAGAGCACCAGGTTACGGAAATTATAGGCGACGCCAGCGCAATTTCGGTGGATGACGCCGTCGATGCGGTGCTGAGCGGCAATCCAACCAGCTTCCTGCACGCGATGCAGAAGATCATGTCGTCCAAGACTGCCGTGTTTCTCGTTATCCAGGCCTGTCTGAAGCAATTTCAGTTGCTGGATGCCATGAAGACCGAAATGCAAGAAAAGCGATTGCCGTCCGCGCAAGTCATGCAGACGCTCGGCCGTCATCTGCATTTTCGACGAAAGCCAATTATCGAACAAGCACTTCGAACTTGGTCTACAGAGGCCATAGCACGAGAAGCCAATCGTCTGCAGGCCGCCATCTTGCAGACCCGCAAGCGTGCGTCCCTCGAAGACAGTATCGCGCTCCAAACACTACTTTCAACCACACTGCAGTCGGCGCGCCGGTAGCGTTTCCCTTCAGCGGCGCTCGAGAAGACGGCAGATTTCCTCCAGCTGCTCCAACGACTTATAGGATATTCTGATCTGACCGCCGCTTGCTTTGTGATTGATCGTCACATCAAGACCGAGTGCATCGGTTAGGGTGCGTTCCAAGGCCAACGTATCTGAATCCTTCTGATCCTTTTGATGCGCCAAGGGTCTCGGCTCGGACTGAGCCTTGATATCATTTTGAGCCAAACGTTCGGCGTCACGTACCGACATGCCCTTTGATACGATCGTTCGGGCGAGGGCGGCCGGATCAGAGGTCGGCACCAAAGCGCGGGCATGACCGGCCGAAAGGCTTCCAGCGGCCAAGAGATCTCGGACAGGCTCCGGCAGCTTCAGAAGCCGCAACGAGTTCGCCACATGGCTGCGGCTCTTGCCGATGATTTCACCGAGATCGTTCTGGGTATAGCCGTATTCCGCGATGAGTTGCTCATAGCCGAGCGCCTCTTCCAGCGGATTGAGATCGGCGCGCTGAACGTTTTCAACGATCGCAATTTCGAGAGCGGTCTTGTCATCGACATCGCGCACGATCACGGGAATCTCGACGAGGCCGGCAAGCTGCGCCGCACGCCACCGTCTTTCGCCGGCTATGATCTCGTACTGGTTGGTCGCCAGAGTCCGGACGACAACGGGCTGAACGATGCCGTGTTGCCGAATAGAACTTGCAAGCTCGTGCAATTCGCCATCATCGAAGAACCGCCGAGGGTTGCGCGGATTACGACTGACGAACTCGATCGGCACCATTTGATCGGCGCTTACTCCGCGACTGGGCGCGTCAACAGGCATCGGCTGATCCATCTCACCGATCAATGCGGCCAGACCGCGCCCAAGTCTTCTTTTCGAGACGTCATCGTTCATGTCTTAACTCGCCATTATCTCTTTCAAATCACGCCGCAAGACGTTGACGTTCGCGTTGAATAACCTCCGACGCCAGCTGGAGATATGCCTGACTCCCTGCGCACTTCAGATCGTAGAGAATCGCCGGCTTGCCGTAGGACGGTGCTTCCGACACGCGAACGTTCCGTGGAATCAACGTATGGTAGACTTTCTCGCCAAGATGCGTACGGACATCGTTAACAACCTGTTGCGCCAGATTGTTGCGGGAATCGAACATCGTCAGCACGATCCCCTGGATATCAAGGTGGGGATTGACCGTGCGCCGCACCTGGTCGACGGTTTCTAGCAGCTGACTCAGGCCCTCCAGCGCAAAAAACTCGCACTGCAGCGGCACAAGCACGGAATGCGCGGCTGCCATAGCGTTCATGGTGAGCAGATTGAAGGAGGGAGGGCAGTCCACGAGAATATAAGAAAAGCGAAAAGCCGCTTCCTTCGCCAGCGCCTTCTTCAACTTGAAAACACGATCGCTTTGACTCGCGATCTCCATCTCAATACCGAGGAGGTCCATCGTCGACGGCACGATATGGAGATTTGGAACGGCAGTTTCCTGCGACACCTCTTCAATTCCATAATCGCCCAGCAACAGATCATAGGAAGATAGCCGGCGATGCTTTCGGTCGATGCCTAGACCAGTACTGGCGTTTCCCTGAGGATCGAGATCTACGATCAAGACCCGCTCACCGATTGCTGCAAGCGCCGTCGCTAAATTGATCGCCGTCGTGGTCTTACCGACGCCGCCCTTCTGATTTGCAATGGTGATTATCCGATTTCGTTCGCCAGCCATAGCCAAAGCCCGATCTGTTAAGCCACGCGCTGGAGATTGAAGATTTCCAAAATGACAGAATCCTGCTCGACAGCGCTCATATGTTCTAACAGATCGAATCCCCAGCCACCATGCGCTTTATTGAGCTCGCTCCGGTAATCCCGGCCTTTATGAAGATAGGCGCGAAGTTTTGCGTTCCGTTTCGACCACGGTTCAATATAACCAAAGAGCTTCTCGAGATCAGCAAGCGCCCGCGCGGACACGAAATCACAATCTTCCACGATCGATGGAGCATCCTCGATCCGAACCGGGTGTACAGACCCTCTGCCGCCGGTTTCGCGGAGGGCCGTGCGCAGGAATGCTGCCTTCTTATGATTGCTCTCAACGAGATGAACCCACCCCGCACCAAGCTCGGCCAACATGATAGCCGTGACAATCGCGGGAAAGCCACCTCCGCTGCCTAGATCGATCCAGCGAAGGGGGGTTGATTGGAGCTGGAAAATCTGAGCCGAATCGGCGATGTGGCGGTTCCACGCATCATCCAGGGTCGACGGCGCACTCAAGTTGATCGACCGCGCCCATTTTTGAAAGAGCGCCACGAAATGTTCGAGACGCTCCTGTGTTTCACGTGAAACACGTCGACCGTTCAGTTGCATTGTAGGACTCTCGCAGATTGCAATAAGATGATTTTCAGGCCGACGCCGCGACGTCAATCGCGTTGCGACGCAAGTGAACGAGCAGCAACGAAATAGCAGCGGGCGTCATGCCGTCAATCTTCGCCGCCTGTGCGACATTAAACGGGCGCGCAACACGCAGCTTCTGCTTGAGTTCATTGGACAAGCCGGAGAGCGCGTTGAAGTTGAAGTCATCCGGTATTACACGATCTTCATCCCGCTTGACCTGCGCGATGTCGGCAGATTGCCGCTGCATGTAGACGGCGTAGCTCGCCTCAATCTCCAAGGCCTCAGCCACGCGACCGCCGATCTCTTCTAGCTCGGGCCAAATCCGCTCAAGATCCGCGAGACTAAAATCGGGGTAGGAAAGAAGATCATAAGCCGATCGGCGCTGGCCGTCCTGGTTGAGCTTCAAACGAAAGCCCGCAGCTTCACTTGGCGTCACTGAGAGTGACTTCAGTCTAGCGCGACCCGCGTCCAAAGCATCGCTGTATGCCTCAAAGCGATCACGGCGCTTGGAGGAAGCCGCTCCTATGCGCATCGCCAGAGGCGTTAGGCGGATATCCGCATTGTCAGCGCGCAGCGATAGGCGGTATTCGGCGCGAGAGGTGAACATCCGGTACGGTTCGGCAACACCACGCGAGGTCAGATCGTCGACCATCACGCCGATATAGGAATCCGTTCTGCTGAAGCGGATCTCGTCCTGATCGCCGGAGAGCCGCGCCGCGTTAATACCGGCGACAAGGCCCTGCGCTGCTGCTTCTTCGTAGCCGGTGGTTCCATTGATCTGCCCGGCCAGAAAGAGGCCCGGCATCTTCTTGACTTCAAGCGTTGGTTTCAACTCCCGCGGATCGACATGGTCGTATTCGATCGCATAACCAGGCTGCAGAATGACGACCCGTTCGAGGCCGGGAATCGTGCGAATGAAGGCGTCTTGAATCTCGGCGGGCAGCGACGTCGAGATGCCGTTTGGATAGACCGTATCATCATCAAGTCCCTCCGGCTCAAGGAAGACCTGATGCCCGTCTCGTTCGCCAAATTTAACAAGCTTATCCTCAATCGACGGGCAGTAGCGGGGGCCGACGCCCTCGATTTGGCCGGAATACATGGCAGAGCGCTTTAGATTCTCAACGATGATGCGATGAGTCGCCTCCGTTGTCCGTGTAACGCCGCAATCAATCTGCGGGTTCACGATGCGATCGGTCATGAAGGAAAAGGGAACCGGATCTTCATCAGCGCCCTGGCGGCCGACACTCTGCCAGTCGATGGTCGTCCCATCCAGTCGCGCCGGCGTCCCGGTCTTCAGACGTCCAAGACGCAGCCCAAAGTTCAGCAGTGTTTGAGAGAGGCCAACGGATGGTTCCTCGCCGACACGACCTGCTGGAATCTTTTGATCGCCGATATGAATGAGCCCTCGTAGGAAGGTGCCGGTCGTCAGCACGACCGACCCGCACGCCAGAATCCGGCTATCTTTCATAACAACGGCGGTAACTCGACCATCCCTTATCGACAGGTCAAACGCGTCGCCTTCCACCACGGTGAGATTTTGAATACCCTCAATCTCCGCGAGCATCGCTTGTCGATAGAGCTTACGATCTGCTTGCGTGCGTGGGCCGCGCACTGCTGGGCCTTTCTTCCGGTTCAGCATACGAAACTGGATGCCGGCCGCATCAGCGACGCGACCCATGAGCCCATCCATTGCGTCGATCTCTCGAACCAGGTGACCTTTTCCAAGTCCACCAATTGCCGGATTGCAAGACATGACCCCGACGGTATCGCGTCGATGCGTCACCAGCGCTGTCTTGGCGCCAAGACGCGCGGCAGCGGCAGCGGCTTCGCATCCCGCATGCCCGCCGCCGATGACAATGACATCGAACCGTGAGGTAACCATTCTTCAAGCTCCTGAGATGGTCAGGTGATGCGCGATGTTGTCAGGCGAGTCAAGGCGTTTCACGTGAAACCTGACTGCCACGCCTGGGATCGGACGTTTCACGTGAATCATTTTCCGATACAAAATTCACCGAAGATCACATCAAGCAGGTTTTCGACATCAACACGTCCGGTTACGCGTCCTAAGGCATCGCCGGCAACACGGAGATCCTCGGCCCGCAAATCCAGACCGCGGCCCGGGGAAAGAAGGGATGCCTGTAAAGCCGCTAATGACCTTGAAAGCGCCTCTCTATGACGAGCGCGGCTCGGGATGGCCATCGATTGAGGCTGCACTTTTGCCTTTAGACGCTGTACGATTAAGCCTCGAAGCGCCTCCAGTCCCACGCCGTCCTTGGTGGAAATGACGAGATCATATTGCCTCACGCTTCGACTTGGAAGATCGGATTTCGTGCCCACCAAAACCGCACCTTCAGGAGGCTCTTCCGTCACGCTGTCTATCGATAGGTCTTCGATAAAGATCAGCAGGTCCGCCTCTGTAATGATCTTCTCCGCACGGCGAATACCCTCACGTTCGACGATCTCATCGGTGTCTCGAAGACCAGCAGTATCGTAGAGTTTGACAAGGTACCCGTCCATGCTCAGGTCAACCTGCAGCACATCGCGGGTTGTACCAGCGATCTCGGTGACGATCGCAATATCGCGCCTGGCTAGGGCGTTCATAAGGCTAGACTTGCCGGCATTAGGCTTGCCGGCGATAACGACCTTGAAGCCATCGCGGATAATTTCGCCGGCCTCCAGCTGCTCGAGATGGCTGGCAAGCTCCTCTGTCAGGCGCGACACATCCGCCCAAACTTGATCCGAGACTGAACCCGGAACATCCTCCTCATCGGGAAAGTCCAGCTCAGCCTCGATCAGCGCACGGGCGCGGGTCAGTCTCTCTGACCAGCCATAGTAGATCGAGGACAGGCCTCCCGAGCTCTGCTCGACGGCCAAACGGCGCTGCATCTCCGTTTCGGCAGCGATAAGATCCGCCAGACCCTCGACCTCGATCAGATCCAGCTTTCCGTTTTCAAAGGCTCGCCGCGAGAATTCTCCCGGTGCGGCAGGTCGCAAATTCGGAAACGCAGCGAGTTCGCGGTGTAGGGCGTCGACAACCGCACGACCTCCGTGGAGATGCAGTTCCGCGACATTTTCGCCGGTAAAGGAATGCGGCGCCGGGAAGAGCAGGACGAGGCCGGTGTCAATCACCAGACCATTACGAGTCCGAATCGATCGTAATGTCGCCTGCCGCGGGGGCGGAAGGCTCCCAATCAGAGCGGCAAGAACAGCCGGAACGTCCGCTCCGCTGATTCGCATGACGGCTAGACCAGCCGGTACAGCGCCACTCGACAGAGCGAATATCGTTTCCTTGTGGGGCAGCATCTTCCTTCTCCAGTTCAAGGCTGAAGGGAACGTTCGTTGAAATGACAAAGCCGGCCACATCGGTGACCGGCTTTGTTGACGAATCCGCCTAAGGATTACGTATTCATTGAATCGAAGAAGTCCGGATTGTTCTTCGTCTGCTTCAATTTGTCGATCAGGAACTCAATCGCGTCGGTTGTTCCCATCGGGGCCAGGATGCGGCGCAGGACGAAGATCTTCTGGAGATCCTGGCGCGGCACCAGCAGGTCTTCCTTGCGCGTACCGGACTTCAGAATGTCCATCGCCGGGAAGATACGCTTGTCGGCAACCTTGCGGTCGAGAACGATTTCAGAGTTACCGGTGCCCTTGAACTCTTCAAAGATGACTTCATCCATGCGGCTGCCGGTGTCGATAAGAGCCGTCGCGATAATCGTTAGCGACCCGCCCTCTTCGATGTTGCGGGCTGCGCCGAAGAAGCGCTTCGGGCGCTGCAGAGCGTTCGCGTCGACACCGCCGGTGAGCACTTTACCGGAGGACGGGACAACAGTGTTGTAGGCGCGGCCGAGACGCGTGATCGAATCAAGCAGAATCACGACGTCGCGCCCGTGTTCGACAAGACGCTTCGCCTTCTCGATGACCATTTCGGCCACTTGGACGTGGCGCACAGCCGGTTCGTCGAAGGTCGAGGAGATGACTTCACCGCGGACAGAGCGCTGCATGTCCGTGACTTCTTCCGGGCGTTCGTCAATGAGGAGAACAATCAGGTAGCACTCGGGATGATTCGCAGTGATCGAGTGCGCAATGTTCTGAAGGAGAACAGTCTTACCGGTACGTGGCGGCGCGACGATCAATCCACGCTGGCCCTTGCCAAGCGGCGCGACAAGATCGATGACGCGTGGCGACAGGTCCTTTGAGGTGGGAACATCCAATTCCATCCTGAAGCGCTCGTTCGGGTAGAGCGGCGTCAGGTTGTCGAAATGAACCTTATGACGAATCTTCTCGGGATCGTCGAAATTAATGGTGTTGACCTTCAGCAGCGCGAAGTAGCGCTCGCCTTCCTTGGGCCCGCGGATCGGGCCTTCGACCGTGTCGCCCGTCTTCAACGAGAAACGGCGGATCTGCGAGGGCGAGATATAGATATCGTCCGGGCCTGGAAGGTAGTTTGCGTTAGCAGACCGCAGGAAACCAAAGCCGTCCTGCAGAACTTCAACAACGCCTTCGCCGATGATCTCCACATCCTGGCTGGCAAGTACCTTCAGGATAGCAAACATCAATTCCTGTTTGCGCATCGTGCTCGCATTTTCGACCTCGAGCGATTCGGCGAATGCCAGCAGATCCGTCGGGGACTTACTCTTAAGTTCTTGAAGCTTCATTTCAGCCATGAAGTGACCATTACTCTTAAATTCTAGGGGGGAAGGCGATGTCGAGGGCTGTAATCGGTCCTGCGAAGGGATCGCAGACGATCGAACTTTACATACATGCCACCAGGATGAGGTGGAGCGAAAATAGCGAGTAAGGTTCACCACCGCAAGAGGGCTGCTTAAAATCAAGCAA
Organism: Rhizobium sp. R711; assembly: GCF_002211365.1. Lineage (GTDB taxonomy): Bacteria > Pseudomonadota > Alphaproteobacteria > Rhizobiales > Rhizobiaceae > Rhizobium. The sequence goes on from NZ_LOKZ01000012.1 coordinate 360,023, forward strand.
ATTTAACCGAACGACCTTTCATCAGAACGGCTTGACCACGACCAGAATGACAATCGCGATCATCAATAAGGTCGGCGCTTCATTCATGAAACGCCAGTACCGTGCTGACCGGCGGTTTTCATCGCGTTCGAACGTCTTGACCGCACGTGAGAAGAAGATGTGAATGCCGGTCAGAAGCACCACGAGACCTAGCTTCGCGTGCAGCCAGCCGCCATGAAAACCATAGACCGACCAGGCGAGATAAAGGCCGAAGATCCAGGTCAGCATCATTGCCGGATTCATGATTACCTTCAATAGGCGACGTTCCATCACTTTAAAGGTCTCCGACTGCGTCGAACCCGGTTCCGCATCGGTATGATAGATGAAAAGCCGCGGCATGTAGAAGAGGCCGGCCATCCACGAAATCACCGCGATAATGTGAAGCGCCTTGATCCAGAGATAGAGATCATCAGGATTCCAGAGAAATAGCCCAACAGCCAGAAATGCGAAGAACAGGATCGCGAAATGCGCGCGACGACGCGCATAGACGCCAGACCTTTCGTCAGTCTGCTTTTCCATCAGCTATCGCCTCCAGCTGCGGACATGCTCGACGAGCAGCTGGACGTTTTGAGGGTCGGCCTGGGGCGTGATGCCATGCCCGAGATTGAATATCAGCGGGCCGTCACCAAGCTTCTCGAGGATGTCATTGATACCTTCCTGGAGCGCCAAGCCGCCGGCAACGACCCGCATCGGATCGAGATTGCCCTGGACGGCTCCGTCCTTTTGCAGCTCAGCTGCGAAATCCAGAGGCACGGACCAATCAAGTCCGATCGCATCGGCGTTCGTTTTCCGGCGATAATCCTTCAGCAGGAAGCCGGCACCCTTGGCGAAGGCGATGACCCGAGCATTAGGCCGACGCGCCTTGATGGAGGCGATCATCCGCGCAACAGGTTTCACCGCGAACGCCTCAAACTCCCGCTCCCCGAGAACACCGGCCCAGGAATCGAAGATCTGTACGGCATCGGCCCCTGCATCAATCTGCGCGACCAAATAGTCGGCCGAAACCTCTGCCAGGACGGCAAGCAGATGTTCGAAGGCCTTCGGATGCTTGTAGGCAAAGAGCCGTGCGGGAGCTTGGTCGGGTGTGCCATGGCCGGCGATCATGTAGGTCGCAACCGTCCACGGAGCGCCACAGAAGCCCAGGAGAGTGGTCTCGGCAGGCAGCTCGCGCCGCAAGCGCTCCACCGTTTCGAGAACAGGCTTGAGGTAGTCGATGACGTGATCTGTCTCGATCCTATCGATTCCGCTTTCATCGATTGGATCCATCTCCGGTCCATGCCCCTCCGTGAAGCGAACGTTGCGCTTCATTGCATCTGGGATCACCAAGATATCAGAGAAGAGAATGGCCGCATCAAAGCCGTAGCGGCGAATGGGCTGGAGAGTAACCTCCACAGCATGCTCAGGAGAATAACAGAGATCAAGGAAACTTCCGGCCTTCGCCCGCGTCTCCCTATACTCAGGAAGGTATCGTCCTGCCTGCCTCATCAGCCATATTGGGGGAGGGCTGAGCGTTTCGCCATCCAAGACCCTCATGATTTTCCGGCGGCTTTCACCCACGCGCTTCTTCCCTATAAAAAATCTAAGATATTTTAAAAGGTTTCTATTTCTTAGAGTCTGTTTCTATCAAGGATTAAAATTCATCCACTGCCGGAGCCTTTTGTCGCGCCTCCCCCAGCCCGCGGCAATTGAGTGGCGGCCTCTTTGCGTTAGATCGCGGAAAAGTCAGAAAATACGAATTATTCCAACAGGATAAAAGGCCTCGCAGACGAGGTCAAGCTGTGGAAAAAACATAGATCGTGTTCGAATTGGCAGGCGCTATCCACAGAACCAACAAGCCGCGTCTGTCAGCTCCCATGAAATTCGATTTGTGGAAAAGGTGGCATGTTTTCCCTTGCCTAACACCCACCGGGTCTCTTAGCTCTCCGTTGTCCAGTCTTTTCAACAGGCCACGGAAAATAGCGTGGAGAACCGCACGAACTTCTTCCATCTGCATTTGATTTCTGACTCGACTGGCGAAACGCTAATTTCCGCCGGGCGCGCAGCATCGGCCCAATTCAAGTCCGCGCAGCCGATCGAGCACGTCTATCCGCTTGTCCGCAACCGCAAGCAGCTTTTGCAGGTTCTTCAATCGATCGACAGCCAGCCGGGTATCGTTCTCTACACGATTGTCGACCGAGAGCTCGCGACTTTCATTGACCAACGCTGCGCAGAGATGGGTGTTGCGTCGGTGAACGTGCTGGAACCGGTCATGAACGCTTTCCAGATCTATCTCGGTGCGCCGTCGCGTCGGCGCGTTGGCGCCCAGCACGTGATGAACGCAGGCTATTTCGCCCGCATTGAAGCGCTTAACTTCACGATGGATCATGACGATGGTCAGATGCCGGACGACTATAACGACGCTGATGTTGTAATCATCGGCATCAGTCGGACGTCTAAAACGCCGACGAGCATCTACCTTGCCAATCGCGGCATCAAGACCGCCAATATCCCGGTCGTTTATGGCGTACCGCTCCCAGAAAGCTTGTTCGCCGCGACCAAGCCGTTGGTCGTCTGCCTGATCGCCACGACTGATCGCATCTCGCAAGTCCGTGAGAACCGTATCCTCGGAGCAACGCCGGGATTTGATCGCGGGGAATATACTGACCGAGCCGCTATATCAGAGGAGTTGAAATACGCGCGATCGCTCTGCGCCCGGCACAATTGGCCACTCATCGACGTGACGCGGCGCTCCATCGAGGAGACGGCTGCTGCAATTGTTGCTCTCCGTCCGAAGCTGCGTTAAGCGCAGCGGCACCAGACCCGTTCGAGGCTCCATGACACCCAAACTTGTTCTCGCATCCTCCAGCCCGTTCCGCCGTATGCTGATGCAAAACGCTGGTCTCGCGTTCGAGGCTCATGCTGCCCACATCGACGAGCGCGCTGTCGAAGCACCTCTCGAACGCCAAGGTGCAACGCCGGATGCCGTCGCCCTCGTTCTTGCCAAGGCGAAGGCCAAGGAGGTCAGCGATCGGTTTCCTGCCTCCTTCGTGATCGGCTCGGATCAAACAATGTCTCTCGGCCCACAGACCTTTCATAAGCCTAAGGACATGGCCGATGCCGCGAACCACCTTGGAGTGTTGTCGGGCAAGACGCACCGGCTGAACAGCGCGATTGCGATCGCCTACGACGGCGACATCGTCTGGGAGCATGTCTCACACGCCGAGCTTACAATGCGCTCGCTCGATGCCGACTTCATCCAACGGCATTTGATGCGCGTCGGAGAGAAAGCGCTTGCGAGCGTTGGTGCTTACCAACTCGAAGGAGAGGGGCTTCAATTGTTTTCGCGGATCGAGGGCGACTATTTTACAATCCTGGGACTGCCGATGTTACCGTTATTGGAGAAGCTGAGAGAATTGGGTGCGATTGATGGATGATTCACGTGAAACACTTGGGCCACAGGCCTTCGTTACGGGCTTTCCTATCAAGCATTCCCGGTCGCCTCTCATTCATGATTACTGGTTGAAGACGCTTGAGCTCCCAGGATCATACCGCGCCCATGAAGTAGCACCGGCCAATTTTCCAGCCTTTATCGCGTCGATGAAGAGCGGCGACTCGGGCTTCGTAGGCGGCAACGTCACCATCCCGCACAAGGAAATGGCATTCAAGCTCGCCGACGATCCGGATGCACTTTCTGAGGAGCTCGGTGCATCCAATACGCTTTGGATGGAGGAGGGCCGGCTCAAGGCGACGAACACGGATGGACGCGGCTTCACTGCAAATCTGGACGAGCGGCATCCAGGCTGGGACAAGGCCCAGTCGGCTGTGGTCCTCGGTGCCGGTGGCGCGAGCCGGTCGATCATCCAGGCGCTGCGCGATCGAGGCATCAAGGAAATTCATCTGGTCAACAGGACGGTCGAACGTGCCAAGGAATTGGCAGATCGCTTTGGGCCGAGTGTAAACGCGCATTCGATGGCGGCTCTGTCGGAAGTCATGCGCGGTGCCGGTCTTTTCGTGAACACGACTTCGCTGGGCATGGACGGTGAGGATGCGCCAGAGATCGACTTTTCGCCGCTGCTGTCCGACGCAGTTGTAACGGATATCGTCTATGTGCCTCTGAAGACGCCTTTCCTTATCCAAGCCGAACGGCAAGGATTTGCCGTTATCGATGGTCTTGGCATGCTGTTGCATCAAGCCGTTCCAGGTTTCGAGAAATGGTTCGGACATCGTCCCAAGGTCGACGAGAAACTGCGTGCGCTCATTATCGAGGACATGGACAAGCATTGATGTTGCGGATCGGACTGACCGGCTCGATTGGGATGGGCAAATCAACCATGGCAAAGCTTTTCGCGGAAGCGGGAGTGCCTGTGAATGATTCCGATGCCGTAGTCCATGATCTCTATGCGGGGGAGGCGGCGCCCCTCGTCGATGCTGCCTTTCCCGGAACAATGAAAGACGGTGCTGTCGATCGGCAGGAACTGGCTCGCCAGCTGGTTGGAAGCGCTGATGGGTTCAAGCGCCTTGAAGCTATCGTCCACCCGCTCGTCAGAAAGCGTGAGGCGGAGTTCATTGAACGCGAACGGCAACGCGGCTCGCCGATGGTGCTGCTTGATATCCCGCTATTATTTGAAACGGGAGCCGAGAGCAGGATCGATGTGATCGTGGTCGTTAGCTGTGATCCACAGATACAGCGGGAACGCGTGCTTGCGCGGCCGGGTATGACAGTGGAAAAATTCAACATGATTCTTGCGCGCCAGACGCCAGATGCGGAAAAGCGAGCAAGGGCCGACTATGTGATCGATACTGGGCATAGCATCGAAACGGCCAGAAAGCGGGTCGCGGAGATCGTCTCGGACTTGAAGCAGCGGCTCGCCAACGGGGACTTCCGGAATGCGTGAAATCATCTTCGATACGGAAACCACGGGCCTGGACAACCGTGTGGACCGCATTATCGAGATCGGCGGCATTGAGCTTTTCAATCATTTCCCGACCGGCAATACGATCCACATCTACATCAATCCGGGCGACCAGAAAGTGCACCCGGATGCGCTTGCCGTGCACGGCATCACCGATGAGTTCCTGAAGGACAAGCCGTCGTTCGCAGATGTCGCGCAAAAAATTATCGATTTCTTTGGCGACGCGAAGTGGATCGCGCATAACGCCACATTCGATATGGGCTTCATAAACGCGGAACTAGCCCGACTTGATTTGCCGCCGATCCTGCCCGACCGCGTGCTCGATACGCTGTCGATGGCGCGCCGCAAGCATCCGATGGGCCCCAATTCACTCGATGCGCTTTGCCGTCGCTATGGCATCGACAATACACATCGAACGAAGCACGGCGCGCTTCTCGACTCCGAACTGCTTGCCGACGTCTACATCGAAATGATCGGCGGTCGTCAGGCCGCCCTTGGGCTCGGAAACGCTGTAAGCACGGCCGGTCAGGAAGTCGCGGTCGAAGAGATGATCATCGCCACGCTCGAACGACCACGCCCCCTTGCGCCGCGTCTCAGCGAAGCCGAGCAGCAAGCCCATGACGCACTGATTGCCAAACTCGGCGCGAAGGGTATTTGGGGAAAATACGATCTCACAAACTAAAAATGCCCGGGCGTGACCCGGGCATTTCATTTTGTTCAGCGTGCGACGTGCGCGCGGTCAGTTCGTGGTCGCCTGAACCTTGGCACGCGCCTGCTCTTCGGCAACGCGCTGCGCAAACATCTGAGAGAAATCGATTGGATCGATCATCAGCGGCGGGAAGCCACCATTGCGCGTGACGTCGGCAATGATCTGACGTGCGAATGGGAAGAGCATACGCGGGCACTCGATGAAGAGAACCGGCAGCATGTGCTCCTGTGGGAAGCCGGCAATCCGGAAGACGCCGCCATAGACGAGTTCGGTATGGAAGACCGTCTTGTCGCCATCCTTGGCTTCGGCGTTCAGAGACAGAACAACGTCGAAATCCGTATCGGAGAGCGGATTGGCGTTGACGTTGACATTGATGTTGATGGCCGGAGCCTTGTCACGTGCCTGCAGCGAACGCGGAGCACCCGGATTTTCGAAGGAGAGATCCTTGGTGTACTGGGCAAGGATGGTAAGGCTCGGGCTCGTTGCACCGTTATTGCTGTTTTCGTCGGCCATTGGCTTTTCCTCGAGGGCATTGGATGGTGCCGCTCTATCATTTCGGGCATGGTGTTACAACCCTGGGACATCGGGCGGCTCGCGCGTTAAGTCACTCGCCGAGATGCTTCCCTGACCAGGGAGAATTGTCGTTGGGTTCGCGTCGATAATCCTCGTCGTCAAGGTCGACGATCTTGGAGTCTTTGGCGCGGCTTGACGCTTTGAAGCCGCTTGTTGAACCGACGACAACGAAACGGCGGCTGACATATTGCCAGGCGAGATCACGCACGGCTGGAATGAAGATCAGCAACGCTATGATGTCGGTGATGAAACCGGGGACCATCAACAACAATGAGGCGATCACGAACATGGCTGGGCGAAGCAGTTCGCGGCCCGGCACCATGCCGTTTTGCCCCTCGGCCGACATACGGCGAAGGATCCCGATGCCTTGGCGTCTGAGCAAGGTCATGCCGACCATAAAGCTCAAAATGACAAGCGCTAGCGTCGGCCAAAGCCCAATTGCCTTTCCGACAAGCACGAAACCGGCAATCTCGGCGAGCGGAAGCAGCAGCAGAAAACCAGGCAAGATCTTCAAAGGCATTGTCTTACTCCGGCCTGAGCCGGACTCCGTTGGAGGGTCGTGTTGCCGACCCTATTTGAATCATCTGTATAGGCGGACTATATGGGAGTACAAATCAGGGAAGTTAACAGCGGCTGCGGCGGGATATGGGTTCAAACGACTTCATCACATTGTTTTTTCTTGTCGCGGCGGTGCTGATTTTTCTGCAGCTACGCAGTGTTCTCGGCCGCCGTACGGGCAATGAGAAGCCTCCACGCGATCTCTATACGCCGCGCGATGCTATGGGGCCGGAGTCTCCCGACGCTGGAAAAGTGGTGACACTGCCGCGGCGCGACGCATCGGGCGAAGAAGACGATCGCTTCGCCGCGATCGATGCTATCGCTCCGGCTGGCACCGCGCTCAACGCGTCTCTCCGCGAAATAAACAAGGCCGACGCCTCTTTCGATCCGAAGGAATTCGTCAACGGTGCACGAATGGCCTACGAGATGATCGTGATGGCGTTTGCGGATGGTGATCGTAAGACACTGAAGAATCTCCTGTCGCGCGAGGTCTATGACGGCTTCGACGCCGCCATCTCTGATCGTGAGTCTAAGGGTGAGAAGGTGAAGTCGACCTTCGTTGGTATCGATAAGGCGGAGATCGCCAGCGCCGAGATCAAGGGCACGGAAGTCCAGATTACCGTCCGTATCGTCAGCCAACTGATCTCGGCCACCTACGACAAGAGCGACAAGCTCATCGATGGCGACGCGGAGAACGTTGCTGAGGTCAATGATCTCTGGACGTTCGCGCGCGATACTCGCTCCCGCGATCCCAACTGGAAACTCGTGGCCACCGAATCGGAACATGAGTGAACACACTCCGGGCTTTGCCCTTCAAGCAATACGCTTCGATGATCTGGAAGGCTGGATGGATGATGATCCCTCCGGCCTTTTTGAAGCGATGGAAGCATGCCGGCGGCAGATCATTGAGATCAAGCCGTATCGGACAGGCTCACTCGGCTTGACAGCGCAGCACCTTTTGCCGTTGCTCGAAGCAGCGCGGAGCGAGAGCATTTCGTCGGCATCCGATGCCCGGGCCTTCTTCCAGTCACACTGTCGACCGTTCAGAATACTCCGCGCCGATGGCAATTCGGGTTTCGTCACCGCCTTCTACGAGCCCGAGATTATGGTCTCGGCTATGCCGGATGATGAATATCGCTTTCCCTTCTATCGCCGCCCTGATGATCTGATCGATCTTGATGCGGGCAATCGTCCTGCGTGTCTGCCCGAAAGCTACGCCTTCGGGCGGTTGAGCGACGGCAGCATCCAAGCCTATCCGGATCGGCGCGCGATCGATGAGGGCTTCCTGGCGGGTAGAGGATTGGAGATTGCTTGGGCGAAGTCGAAGGTCGATGTCTTCTTCGTCCATGTTCAAGGTGCCGCGCGCCTGCGCTACCCTGACGGGAGCATCGGACGTATCACCTATGCCGGGAAGGCGGGACATCCCTTCTCGGCGATCGGCAAACTACTCATCGAGCGCGGAGAAATCGAACGATCCGAGATTTCAATGCAGACCATTCGACGGTGGCTCGGCGCCCATCCGCATCAGGTGGACGAGATTCTGTGGCACAATCGCTCCTACATTTTCTTCCGTGAGGTCCCGGCAGCAGATCTGGACGCCGGCCCTGTTGCTGCGGCAAAAGTACCGCTGATTGCCGGACGTTCGCTGGCCGTCGATCGGCTCATTCACACTTTTGGCTTCCCGTTTTTCATTCGCTCCGAAGATCTCGTCGATCTCGATGGAGGCAAGCCGTTCGCGCGATTAATGCTTGCTCTCGACACCGGCTCCGCCATCGTCGGGCCGGCGAGGGGTGATATTTTCACCGGATCGGGGGATCAGGCAGGAGAGCTCGCTGGAACGGTGCGCCATGATGCCGACTTCGTCGTCCTGCTTCCCAATGCAGCCGCAGCGAGGTTCGCTTGATGGCACGAGATCGGAAGCTCAACACCGACGAAAGGATACTTTGGGGCAAGGTCGCGCGGAGCACACGCCCAATGCCCGGCAAGAAGGATGAACTGGCCGAACTCGACGCGTTTCTGACAGAGGCAGAGGTTGAAAAACAGACCGCAGCAAGCCCGAAGCAACCTTCCGAAGGTGAGGCCGAGCCGGCTACTCCGGTAGCTCCTAAAACACGGTCCGGTGTCCACCACCCGCTTGAAAGGCCGGTTAAGCGCAAGATCGCCAAAGGCCGACTGCCATTGGAAGCTCGAATCGACCTGCATGGGCTGGTCCAAAGCGAAGCTCATATATTGCTTCTCGAATTCCTGATGCGAGCCCACGAGCGAGGGATGAGACATGTCCTCGTGATTACCGGTAAGGGCAGTTCACTCGGCAGCGAAGGTGCTCTGAAGCGCGCCGTCCCGATGTGGTTCTCGAAGCCGGAGTTTCGGTATTTCATCTCGTCTTATGAAACGGCAGCCCACCATCACGGCGGCGAGGGCGCCCTCTACATCCGGTTGTCACGCCGCCACGGAGAGAGATCGTGACGCCGTTCGGTGAGGCTGTCCGTAAGTTACGCGAACGCAAGGGCGTCTCGCAAAAACAGATGGCGGCGGCTCTCAATGTGTCCCCAGCCTATCTGTCGGCACTCGAACACGGACGACGCGGTTTGCCGACGTTCGATTTGCTGCAGCGTATCGCCGGCTACTTCAACATTATCTGGGATGAGGCGGAAGAACTCTTCCTTTTGGCCCGCTCCTCGGACCCCCGCGTGGTCGTGGATACGTCGGGATTATCGGCCGAACATACCGCATTTGCGAACCTTCTTGCGGGGCGTATACGCGATCTTGACCAAACGACGCTTGGCGAACTGAGGAGCATTCTCGAAAACGGCGGAAAAGCGGACGGAAAACGGTCATAATCCCCTGATTTATAGCCAGTTTGAGCGTGCTGGCATTGGGAACTTGGATCAAAACCCTATATTCTGGCATGTAAAAGGCAGGTGATTCGCAAGTCTCCCCTCTGCCCCGACAACAGGGAAATTCTCGAAAAGTATGACCGATATACCCACGACGGAAAACGGCGTTAGCACCGAATATGGCGCAGACTCGATCAAGGTTCTGAAGGGCCTCGATGCAGTGCGCAAACGCCCGGGTATGTATATCGGTGACACCGACGACGGCTCGGGTCTTCATCACATGGTCTACGAAGTCGTCGACAACGCGATCGATGAAGCGCTCGCAGGCCACGCCGATATCGTGACGGTAACGCTCAATCCCGATGGCTCGGTCACCGTCACCGACAACGGCCGCGGCATCCCGACGGACATCCATAGCGGTGAGGGCGTTTCGGCGGCAGAAGTCATCATGACGCAGCTGCATGCCGGCGGTAAGTTCGACCAGAACTCCTACAAGGTTTCCGGTGGTCTGCACGGTGTTGGCGTTTCCGTTGTCAATGCGCTGTCCGTCTGGCTGAGGCTGAAGATCCGCCGTCAAGGCAAGATTCACGAGATGAGCTTCACGCACGGCGTAGCCGATGCGCCGTTGAAGGTGATAGGCGACGCTGGCAATGAAACCGGCACGGAAGTCAGCTTCATGCCGAGTTCCGAAACCTTCACGATGACCGAATTCGATTACGGCACGCTGGAGCATCGCCTTCGCGAGCTCGCGTTCTTGAACTCGGGCGTTCGCATCCTGCTCAGCGACAAGCGTCATTCGGATGTCAGGCAGGAAGAGATGATCTATGACGGTGGCCTGGAAGCCTTCGTCTCCTATCTCGACCGTGCCAAGAAGCCGCTCGTCGACAAGCCGGTGGCGATCCGCGGCGAGAAGGACGGTATTACCGTCGAAGTCGCGATGTGGTGGAATGACAGCTACCACGAGAACGTCCTTTGCTTCACGAACAACATTCCGCAGCGCGACGGCGGCACGCACATGGCTGGCTTCCGCGCCGCGCTGACCCGTCAGATCACCTCCTACGCCGATACGTCTGGCATCACGAAGAAGGAAAAGGTGACGCTGACCGGTGACGATTGCCGCGAAGGCTTGACCGCCGTTCTTTCCGTCAAGGTGCCGGATCCGAAGTTTTCGTCGCAGACCAAGGACAAGCTTGTTTCTTCCGAGGTTCGCCCCGTTGTCGAGAACCTCGTCAGCGAAGCACTAAGCACGTGGCTGGAAGAGCATCCGACGGAAGCCAAGGTTTTGGTCGGCAAGGTGGTTGAAGCTGCAGCGGCGCGCGAAGCTGCCCGCAAGGCGCGCGAACTGACCCGCCGCAAGGGCGCTCTCGACATTGCCTCTCTGCCCGGTAAGCTCGCCGATTGCTCGGAGCGCGATCCTGCCAAATCTGAAGTCTTCCTCGTCGAGGGCGACTCGGCAGGCGGTTCGGCCAAGCAGGGCCGGTCGCGCGAGAACCAGGCGATCCTGCCGCTGCGCGGCAAGATCCTCAACGTCGAACGCGCTCGTTTCGACAAGATGCTGTCCAGCCAGGAAATCGGCACGCTGATTACCGCTCTCGGCACAGGCATCGGCAAGGATGAGTTCAATGCCGAAAAGCTGCGCTACCACAAGATCATCATCATGACCGACGCTGACGTCGACGGCGCGCACATTCGTACGCTGCTGTTGACCTTCTTCTTCCGTCAGATGCCTGAATTGATCGAGCGCGGTCATCTTTATATCGCCCAGCCGCCGCTTTATAAGGTCTCGCGCGGCAAATCGATCCAGTACGTGAAGAACGAGAAGGCCCTTGAGGATTACCTGATCGGTCAGGGTTTGGAAGACGCTGCCTTGAAGCTCGGGAGCGGCGAAGTGCGAACCGGCCAGGACCTTGGCGAGGTGATCAGCGATGCACTGCGCCTTCGCGCGCTCCTCGACAATCTGCACTCACGCTACAATCGCGCTGCCGTCGAACAGGCAGCGATTGCCGGTGCTCTCAATGCGGAAGCCGTCAGCGACCGCTCGAGGGCAGAACAGCTCGCCGGTGACGTTGCCAGACGCCTCGACCTGATTGCTGAGGAGACCGAACGCGGTTGGGAAGGTGGCCTGACCAGCGAAGGCGGCCTCAAGCTTGAGCGCATGGTTCGCGGCGTGAAGGAAGTCGTCGTGCTCGATATGGCGTTGATCGGTTCCCAGGACGCGCGGCTTCTCGACCAGCTATCGGCTCGCCTGAAGGAGATCTATCAGATACCTCCGTCACTCTCCCGACGCGACGGCGACGTGGAGATTTCCGGCCCACGGGCGCTGTTGGACGTGATTTTTGCAAGCGGCCGCAAGGGCTTGACGATGCAGCGTTATAAGGGTCTTGGCGAGATGAATGCCGAACAGCTCTGGGAAACGACGCTCGATCCGAATGTTCGCTCCCTGCTGCAGGTCAAGGTCGCGGACGCGACGGACGCTGATGGCCTGTTCGCTCGCCTGATGGGTGACGAAGTCGAGCCCCGCCGGGAGTTCATCCAGGACAACGCACTGAGCGTTGCAAACCTCGATATTTAAGCTACGCAACACGAGATGCGTGTCTTCAAGGCCCCACGCTTCGACGCGTGGGCCTTGTCGCAAGGACTAGTTCGCGATGAACTTGCCTCGAAACGCCACCTCCGAAAGAGGTTTGCGCTGGCTCGGGACTTCCCGTTCCTGATTCCGCTCCGAAAGCACGCTCTTGTCAGCAAGGCGCCCGACCGCGATGCCTGCCTCGACCCGATAGCCCTCGGGAACCGAAAAGGTTTTTTGGATCTCCTCGTGCTTGATACCGCCCATGCCGTGGGCGTAGAAACCCGAAAGCCGAGCCTGAAGCGCGAGATACCCCCAAGCGGTACCGGCGTCGAACGAATGCGTGTAGCTCGTCCTTCCTTCGGAGAAATCGCCGTTGAACCCCCTTGAGACAACGTAGATCAGGGCCGAAGCATTCTTTGCCCACTCCTGATTGGATTCGACGAGGAGCCCGACGAATTTGTCCCAATCCTCGGAGCCATTGAGCGCATAAATGAATCGCCAGGGCTGTTGGTTGGCGGATGACGGTGCCCAATGCGCGGCGTCCAGGATCGTCAGAAGCTCTGTTTCATCGATCACTTCGCCGGTAAAAGCACGCGGCGACCACCGCTCCAGGAACAACGGATTGATTGGGTATTGGGATTCGCGATTGTTGCTCTTTGTCATGGCTCTTCCGAGTGTGGTTTGTCAGGCATTCCAAGTAATCTGGAGCTCTTCACGGAAAGCAAATCGCTTCAAATGGTCGGCGACGACAGTCTCATATCGCTCAAGCTGTGACAGCTCGGCGACCGATAGCGTCACATGAAGCGCAGCCGCATCGGCCACAAACGTCACCTCCGCGGTGTCACTGAAGGGCACGCGACCATGCTCTGCCGTGAATTCCACGGCAAACTTGTGGCCCCAGTGCTTGCAGAGTTGCTGAAGATATTTGCTGGCGTGTGTGGTAGCGACCGTAGATGTTGAAACAGGCATATCAAGCTCCATCTCGCCTGTCTTAGGCCCCATCCAATCGACTTGGCAAGCGAGCTTTGCTCCGCGGTCGGTGGACAATCTGTTTCAACAATGGTGGCCTCCCGCTCGCGTAAAAGCACGCTAAGTTTGCCCAAAATCAGCAATCAGAGGAAAGCGTCTTGCTCGTAAATGGCAAATGGACGGAAGATTGGCAGCCGGTACAGGCGAAGGATGAGAAGGGCGGCTTTGTTCGCCAGACGTCTAGCTTCCGCAATTGGGTAACGCGGGACGGTGCTGCAGGCCCCACGGGAGAAGGCGGCTTTAAAGCCGAGACGGGGCGCTACCACCTCTACGTCGCCTACATCTGCCCTTGGGCGTCGCGAACACTGATCGGCAGAAAGCTGAAGGGGCTCGAATCGGCCATCTCGGTTTCCATCGTCGAGCCCGCATTGACGAAGCAGGGCTGGCGGTTCGGCGATTATCAGGGGGCAACGCAGGACCATATCCAGGGCGCAACCTATATGCATGAGATCTATACCAGCGCAGCGCCGGATTTTACCGGGCGCGCGACAGTGCCCGTGCTCTGGGACAAACAGTTGCAGACGATCGTCAACAACGAGTCATCTGACATCCTGCGGATGATGAATGACGGTTTCGACGATCTTGCTCGCAATCCGATTGATCTTTATCCCATTGCTCATCGTCCTGAGATCGATGCTTTCAACGAGCGGATCTATTCGAGCCTCAACAACGGCGTCTACCGTGCAGGCTTTGCCACCACACAGCTTGCCTATGAGGAAGCGTTTGCCGGCGTATTCGAGTGCCTCGACTGGGTGGAGAAAGAGCTCGGCGCTCGGCCCTTCTTGTTTGCCGATCACCCGACCGAGAGCGACATTCGCCTATTTGTGACGCTGGCGCGCTTCGATGTCGCCTATCACGGGCTGTTCAAATGCAATCTGCGGCGTCTTTCCGACTACGCCAATCTTCGCCGCTTCTGCCGGCGGATGCTCGACTGGCCGGGTATCGCCGAAACGGTCAATTTCGACCATATCAAGCGCGGCTACTATTCGATCGAAAGCCTCAACCCGACGAGAATCGTACCGGCAGGACCCGATCTGGGCGAAATTTTCTGAAGGAGCGTACCGCTTCGGCAAAAAGCCATAATGACACCGGTGAATATCTCGTTCATAGGTGATCAATAAAGCGTCGATCTTGCTGAGGAGGAAATGTCATGAAGCTTATGCGTGTTGGAGAGGTTGGTCGCGAAAAGCCGGCGATACTCGATTCCGATGGCAAGATCCGCGATCTGTCGGCGCACGTTTCGGACATTGGCGGCGATGCGATCTCACCTGAGGGCCTGGCTAAGCTGAAGGCTGTCGATCCGAAGGGCCTGCCCGAACTTGCACCGGGTCGCATTGGCGCCTGTGTTGCCGGCACCGGAAAGTTCATCTGCATCGGCCTCAATTTCTCCGATCACGCTGCCGAAACCGGAGCTACCGTGCCGCCGGAGCCCGTCATCTTCATGAAGGCGACATCGGCGATCGTGGGCCCGAACGACAATGTCTTTATCCCTCGCGGCTCGGAGAAGACCGATTGGGAAGTGGAACTCGGTGTCGTCATCGGTAAGACAGCGAAGTATGTCAGCGAAGCCGACGCGCTTGATTATGTTGCCGGCTACTGCGTTTCCCACGACGTCTCGGAGCGTGCCTTCCAGACCGAGCGCGCCGGCCAGTGGACCAAGGGAAAGTCCTGCGACACGTTCGGTCCGATCGGCCCCTGGCTCGTGACCAAGGACGAGATCGCCGACCCGCAAAACCTCGGCATGTGGCTGAAGGTTAATGGCGAAACCATGCAGAACGGCTCGTCGAAAACGATGGTTTATGGCGTAGCCTTTGTGGTGTCCTACCTCAGCCAGTTCATGTCACTGCATCCGGGCGACGTGATCTCGACGGGCACGCCCCCGGGCGTCGGCATGGGCATGAAGCCGCCGCGTTTCCTCAAGGCTGGCGATGTCGTGGAGCTCGGTATCGAAGGTTTGGGCACGCAAAAGCAGACCTTCCTGGCCGATCGCTGAGGTCCGTTCTGCGATCATTAAACATTCGAGCGCACCATCATGCCGGGGGAGATTTCCTCGGCATTTCTTTTTGCGGTGCGGATGGCAATGTTGCTGCGCAACAAAAACCTGTTAATCTGCGTTAAGGTGCCAGCACGTCGTTGGAAGGAATCCCGTGCCCTTTTCAATCGGCGTCGTCTTCCAGATTAGAGAAAGGTGGCGCATCTCATGTTTTATCAGCTTTATGAATTGAACCATGCTGCATTGGCGCCATATCGTGCTTTCGCCGATATCATGCGCATGGTCTATGCCAATCCGTTCAATCCAATTTCGCAGACGCCCTGGGGGCGTACGGTGGCGGCAAGTCTCGAAATGTTCGAGCGTACGACCCGTCGCTACGGCAAGCCTTCGTTTGATCTGACCGATACCGTCATTGGCGACCGAAAGGTTGCGGTGCGGGAAGAGATCGTATGGTCGCGGGCCTTCTGCAATCTGCTCCATTTCGCGCGCAACGTTCCAAGCGGTCATGCACCCGATCCCCGCATACTTATCGTGGCGCCCATGTCCGGTCACTATGCGACGCTGCTGCGTGGTACGGTCGAAGCGCTGCTGCCAAGCGCCGACATCTACATCACGGACTGGATAGATGCCCGTATGGTGCCGATGACGGAAGGCACCTTCGATTTTGACGACTACGTCGACTATGTCATCGAGATGCTGCGCTTCCTCGGTCCGGATACGCATGTGATTGCGGTCTGTCAGCCTTCCGTGCCGGTCCTCGCGGCCGCTGCCGTGATGGAAGCGGAGAACGACCCGTTCTCGCCTTCCTCGATGACCCTGATGGGCGGGCCGATCGACACACGCATCAATCCGACAGCTGTCAACCAGCTTGCCAAGGAACGGTCGCTGGAGTGGTTTGCGGATAATGTCATCATGAACGTGCCTTGGCCGCAGCCGGGCTTCATGCGCCCGGTCTACCCCGGCTTCCTGCAATTGTCCGGCTTCATGTCGATGAACCTCGATCGGCACGTGATAGCGCACAAGGAATTCTTCATGCACCTTGTGAAGAACGATGGCGAGCCGGCCGAAAAGCACCGTGACTTCTACGACGAATATCTCGCCGTCATGGATTTGACGGCAGAGTTTTACCTTCAGACGGTCGACCAGGTGTTCATCAAGCACTCCCTGCCGAAGGGCGAACTCCTCCACCGTGGCAAGCTCGTCGATCCTACTGCGATCCGCAACGTGGCACTTCTCACGGTAGAAGGGGAGAACGACGATATCTCCGGCGTCGGCCAGACAAGGGCCGCGCAGACGATCTGTGTCAACATTCCCGAAAATATGCGCATGCACTATCTGCAGCCCGATGTCGGCCACTACGGCGTCTTCAACGGCTCTCGCTTCCGCAGGGAAATCGCGCCGCGCATCGTCAACTTCGTGAAGGAACACGCGCGGACAGGAAAGCCTGTCGTAAAGAGGGTTATCAAGGGCGGAAAATCCAGTTAATTTAGGGTCGCCTGAATTAGTGATTTCATTTCAATGCGTTGTCCGATTTGGACACGCCTCGCCTTGAAGCGGGCCAGGGGTGTAACCACATCGATTCCAGCGTTCGGTATCTCGCCGGACGCGGAAAATGCGAGGACACCGCACGATGAACCAGTCAGCATTGCTTCGCCCGGATTGGACTCCGGCTACCATTGCCCTGATGATCCTCGGCTTCGTGGTTTTCTGGCCTCTGGGTCTCGCCATGCTCGCCTACATCATCTTCGGGGAGCGTCTGCGCGGTTTCAAGCGCGACGCCAACAGCGCCGCCGATGGATTCTTTGCCGGCTGCCGACGTTCGCATGGCCGCTATCGCCCGCATTTCTCGACGGGCAATGTCGCTTTCGATGATTGGCGCAAGGCCGAGCTCGACCGGCTGGAAGAGGAACGCCGCAAGCTTGATGAGATGCGTGAGGAATTCGATTCTTACGTACGCGAGCTGCGCCGCGCCAAGGACCAGGAAGAGTTTGACCGCTTCATGCGCGATCGTAAGAACGCCAAGCGTGACGACAACGGGCCGGTAGCAGAATACCAGACTCCCTAATTCCAGCACTGTTCAGCACTGAAACTTGAACCGGCATCGATGATGCCGGCTTTTCTTTGCAAAGAATTCCCGCGAATCATATAGAAAATTCCCATGTTCCCGCTCCTTGCAAAGCCACGTCGCAGTGCCCGGAAGCCCGCTCCGCCCGAGACCCGGACGCTCGATGTGGCTGGCCGCCTGATGCCGTTGACGATCAAGCAGCACGAGCGGGCGACCCGTATCACGTTGCGCATCGAACCCGGTGGTCGTGCTCTGAAGATGACGATCCCGAGCGGACTGGCTCAGCGTGAGGTGAACGCGTTTCTGGACCGTCATCAGGGTTGGTTGCTCACCAAGCTTGCCAAGTTCTCAGCGGACTCCGGCTTGCATGACGGAGGCATCATCCTCTTTCGTGGCGTGTCGCACCATATTCATCACACGGGCAGCCTTCGCGGACTGACGGAAGCGATTGTGGTCGATGGCAAGCCTGTCTTGAAGGTCAGTGGCATGCCCGAGCATCTCGGACGCCGCATAGCAACCTTCCTGAAAAAGGAGGCGAGGGCGGACCTAGAACGGCTGGCAACGCTGCATGCCCGTTCGATCAGCGCACCGATCAGGTCGATTTCCATGAAGGATACCCGCAGCCGCTGGGGGTCCTGTTCGTCGGAGGGAAATTTGAGCTTTTCCTGGCGCATCGTCATGGCGCCGCCGTCCGTCGTCGACTATCTGGCGGCCCATGAAGTGGCCCATCTCAGGGAGATGAACCATGGACCGCGCTTCTGGGCGCTCTGCACGAAGCTCTGTCCGCACATGGAAGAGGCGAAGGCCTGGTTGAAGCGCCATGGCAGCCAGCTTCACGCCATCGAATTCGACTGACCAAAGCCTCGCAAAATTCAGCTTTTGTCGCGATTTGGCTCGACTCCAAGCGCTTTTCGTGTCACTCCGCTGCCATGAAACCGGATATCAAAATCTGTGGGCTGAAGACGGCCGAAACGATCGATCGCGCCCTGGCGCGGGGTGCCACTCATATCGGCTTCATCTTCTTTGAAAAGAGCCCGCGTTATGTCGAGCCCGATATCGCGGGCAAGCTGGCGGAGCCGGCGCGCGGCAAAGCCAAGATCGTTGCTGTCACCGTCAATCCAAGCAACGACGACCTCGATGAGATCGTGGCACTCTTGAAGCCCGATATTCTTCAATTGCATGGCGACGAGAGCCCGGAGCGCGTTTTGACCATCAAGGCGGTGTATGGGCTGCCGGTCATGAAGGCTTTCTCCGTGCGGACGGCCGATGATCTGAAGCGAGTGGAGGCCTATATCGGCATTGCCGATCGTTTCCTCTTCGATGCCAAGCCTCCGAAGGGATCGGATTTACCCGGCGGCAACGGGGTTTCCTTCGATTGGAGCCTGCTCTCTTGGCTTGACGACAGAGTGGATTACATGCTTTCCGGTGGCTTGAACAAAGCTAACATTGCCGAGGCGCTCGCCATAACAAAGGCGCCCGGGATCGATGCGTCCTCCGGTGTCGAAAGCGTGCCGGGCGTCAAGGACGTGGCAATGATCGATGAGTTTTTCGATGCGGTCGAATGGGCCTGTCAGCCCGAAACGGCCTCAGGGAGTTGAGAGTGAACCAGACGCCAAAACCGAATTCCTTCCGTTCCGGCCCTGACGAAGATGGCCGTTTCGGCATTTACGGCGGCCGTTTCGTCGCCGAGACGCTGATGCCTTTGATCCTCGACCTGCAGGACGAGTGGAACAAGGCAAAGGACGATCCGGAATTTCAGGCAGAGCTGAAGCAGCTTGGCACCCATTATATTGGCCGCCCGAGCCCGCTCTATTTCGCTGAGCGTCTGACGGCTGAGCTCGGCGGCGCGAAGATCTACTTCAAGCGCGAAGAGCTGAACCACACCGGCTCGCACAAGATCAACAACTGCATTGGCCAGATCCTGCTTGCCAAGCGTATGGGCAAGACGAGGATCATCGCCGAAACCGGCGCCGGCCAGCATGGTGTTGCCTCCGCAACCGTCGCTGCCCGTTTCGGCCTTCCCTGCGTCGTTTACATGGGCGCAACCGACGTCGAGCGTCAGGCGCCGAACGTGTTCCGAATGAAGCTCCTCGGTGCTGAAGTAAAGCCGGTGACTGCCGGCCACGGCACGCTGAAGGATGCCATGAACGAGGCGCTGCGCGACTGGGTCACCAACGTCGACGACACCTACTACCTGATCGGGACGGCCGCCGGCCCGCATCCCTATCCGGAAATGGTCCGCGATTTCCAGGCCGTCATCGGCACGGAAGCTCGTCAGCAAATCCTGGAAGCCGAAGGACGCCTGCCGGATCTCGTCATCGCTGCCGTCGGCGGCGGTTCGAACGCGATCGGCATCTTCCATCCGTTCCTTGATGACGAAAGCGTCAAGATTGTCGGCGTCGAAGCTGGCGGCAAGGGCCTGAGTGGCGACGAGCATTGCGCCTCGATCACCGCGGGTTCGCCCGGTGTTCTTCACGGCAACCGAACCTACCTGCTGCAGGACGGCGACGGCCAGATCAAGGAAGGCCACTCGATTTCCGCTGGTCTCGATTACCCCGGCATCGGCCCTGAGCATTCCTACCTGAACGACATCGGTCGCGTCGAATACGTCCCGATCATGGACCACGAGGCGCTTGAAGCCTTCCAGACGCTCACCCGCCTCGAAGGCATTATTCCGGCGCTGGAGCCGTCGCACGCACTGGCCGAAGTCATCAAGCGCGCCCCGAAGATGGGCAAGGACGAGATCATCCTGATGAACCTCTCCGGCCGCGGCGACAAAGACATCTTCACTGTCGGCAAGATTCTGGGAATGGGTGAGTAAGTCATGACCGCACGTATGGACAAACGCTTCGCCGATCTGAAGGCGGAAGGCCGGCCGGCACTCGTTACCTATTTCATGGGCGGTGATCCGGACTACGAAACCTCGCTCGGCATCATGAAGGCGCTGCCGGAGGCGGGTTCCGATGTCATCGAGCTCGGAATGCCTTTCTCCGATCCGATGGCCGACGGCCCGGCGATCCAGATGGCTGGCCAGCGCGCGCTCAAGAGTGGCCAGACGCTGAAGAAGACGCTGCAGCTCGCCGCCGATTTCCGCAAGACCGATGACGCGACGCCGATCGTGATGATGGGATACTACAACCCGATCTACATCTATGGCGTGGAGAAGTTCCTGGATGACGCGCTGGCGGCCGGTATCGATGGCCTGATCGTCGTCGATCTTCCGCCTGAAATGGATGACGAACTCTGCATCCCCGCCCTCAAGAAGGGGATCAATTTTATTCGTCTGGCAACACCGACGACCGACGAGAAGCGTTTGCTGACCGTTCTGCGGAACACGTCCGGTTTCGTCTACTACGTCTCGATGAACGGTATCACCGGGTCGGCGCTACCGGATCCCTCGCTCGTATCGGGTGCCGTCAAGCGCATCAAGCAGCATACCAATCTGCCGGTTTGCGTCGGCTTCGGCGTCAAGACCGCCGACCATGCAAAGGTCATCGGCAGCTCGGCCGATGGCGTCGTTGTCGGCACCGCAATCGTCAATCAGGTGGCAACGAGCCTCACCAAGGATGGGAAGGCGACCGCCGATACCGTCCAGGCCGTCGCCACGCTTGTTCGTGGACTGTCAACGGGTACACGTTCGGCGCGCCTTGTTGCTGCCGAATAGTTTCCCCACATTGGCAAGAGTCAATCAGGAGTTTTCGACTTGAACTGGATCACCAACTACGTCCGCCCCCGCATCAATTCCATGCTGGGCCGCCGCGAAGTGCCGGAGAACCTCTGGATCAAGTGCCCGGAAACGGGTGAGATGGTCTTCCACAAGGATCTGGAAGACAATAAGTGGGTCATTCCGGCCTCCGGCTATCACATGAAGATGCCGGCTAAGGCTCGCCTTGCCGATCTTTTCGATGACGGTGCCTATGAAGCGCTTGTCCAGCCGAAGGTCGCGCAGGACCCGCTGAAGTTTCGCGATTCCAAGAAATATACGGATCGCCTGAAGGACAGCCGCATCAAGACCGAGCAGGAAGACACGATCGTTTCCGGTGTCGGCAAGGTTCGTGGCCTGAAGCTCGTGGCTGTTGTTCATGAGTTCAACTTCATGGGCGGTTCGCTCGGCATTGCGGCCGGTGAGGCAATCGTGAAGGCATTCGAGCGCGCCATCGCCGAAAAATGCCCGCTGGTCATGTTCCCTGCTTCGGGCGGGGCTCGCATGCAGGAAGGTATCCTGTCGCTCATGCAGCTGCCGCGCACGACGGTTGCCGTCGACATGCTGAAGGAAGCGGGACTTCCCTACATCGTCGTTCTGACAAACCCGACCACGGGTGGTGTTACAGCGTCTTATGCGATGCTCGGCGATCTGCATCTTGCAGAGCCTGGCGCGGAAATCTGCTTTGCCGGCAAGCGCGTCATTGAGCAGACGATCCGCGAAAAGCTACCGGAAGGCTTCCAGACGTCGGAATACCTGCTGGAACACGGCATGGTCGATATGGTGGTCAAGCGCCACGATATTCCGGATACGCTGGCGCGTGTCCTGAAAATCCTGACCAAGAAGCCTGCGGCAAACCTCAACAAGGAAAGCGGGACGCTCGCGATAGCCGCGAGCGCCTGATCCAATTAGGCGGGTCGCGCGATGATACCAAGGGGCCAAGCCGTAGTGAGCGAAGCAGCGCAGGAAATCGATAAGCTCATGGGATTGCATCCCAAGGGCTTTGATCTGTCCCTGGACCGTATTACCCGCCTGCTTTCCGTTCTTGGTGATCCGCAGAAGAAGCTGCCGCCCGTCATTCATGTGGCTGGCACGAACGGCAAGGGCTCGGTGACGGCCTTTAGCCGCGCCCTGCTGGAAGCTGGCGGCTACAGCGCCCATGTCCATACTTCTCCGCATCTCGTAAACTGGCACGAACGCTATAGGATCGGTGTCACAGGCGGTCGCGGGCAGTTGGTGGATGATGCCGTTTTTGCCGAGGCCGTGCGACGTGTCGCGGCTGCCAATGATGGACAGAAGATCACTGTTTTCGAGATCCTGACGGCTGTCACCTTCATTTTGTTTTCAGAGCATCCGGCTGATGCCGCCATTATCGAGGTTGGCCTCGGCGGCCGGTTCGATGCGACGAACGTCATCTCCGATCCCGCCGTTTCGGTCATCATGCCGATCTCGCTAGACCATCAGCCTTACCTTGGTGATCGCGTTGAGCTGATCGCGGCGGAGAAGGCCGGCATCATGAAACGCGGGCATCCCGTTGTCATCGGCAAGCAGGAATATGATGCCGCGCTCGACGTGCTGATGTCGACCGCCGAACGGCTAAACTGCCCGACGGCCGTCTTTGGTCAGGACTACATGGCGCACGAGGAGTATGGGCGGCTCGTCTACCAGGATGAGTTCGGTCTCGCGGATCTTCCGCTGCCGCGGCTTCCCGGCCGCCACCAGTATGCCAATGCCGCTGCGGCGATCCGCGCTGTCAAGGCTGCCGGCTTCACGGTCACCGAAACGATGATGGAAAAGGCGCTGCTGTCGGTCGAATGGCCTGGTCGTCTTCAGCGTCTGGGCGACGGACACCTGATGGCCAATGCTCCGGCAAAGGCGGAAATCTGGGTCGATGGCGGCCACAATCCCGGCGCCGGCGAAGTCATCGCCGAAGCAATGGCGAATTTCGAGGAAAAGCAGCCGCGGCCGCTCTTTCTGATCATCGGCATGATCAACACCAAGGATCCGGTGGGCTATTTCAAGGCTTTCAAGGGCTTGGCGGAGAAGGTCTATTGCGTGCCGATTCGTGGCAGCGACGCGATGATCGATCCGGTTATCCTCGCGAATGCCGCCTATGATGCCGGCCTCGTCGCGGAACCGATGTCGACCGTCAGCGACGCGTTGGAGGCAATCAAAGAAGGCGCTTTCGAACAGGCCCATCCGCCGCGCATCCTGATCGGCGGTTCTCTCTATCTCGTCGGCGATGTTCTTGCTGACAACGGCACACCCCCGAAATAAAAAAAGCCCGGTCAAATGCCGGGCTTCTTCTTCTGTTTATGGACAAATTAGGCGGCGCTGGAGATCCAGCTCGAAAGAGCGGTCTTTGGGGCAGCGCCAACCTTGATGTCAGCAACTTCGCCGGCCTTGAACATGGCAAGCGTCGGAATGGAACGGACGCCAAACTGAGCGGCAAGTTCCGGGTTCTCATCGATGTTGAGCTTGGCGACCTTCACCTTGCCCTGAAACTCGACGGCGAGTTCCTCGAGGCTGGGGGCGATCATCTTGCACGGGCCGCACCATTCAGCCCAGAAATCGACGACGACGGGTTCTGCGGATTCCAGAACTTCCGACTGGAAGTTGTTGATATCGACTTTTACGGTAGCCATAGGCTGCTCCTTTAGGGATTCCTGTTGAAGCACATGTGAGCGTGCGGTGCGGGAATTTCAATGTCCGGTATTTCACTTTGTCTCGAGTTGCGCAAGCGCCGACGCCAGAGCATCCGGCGTCAGCGTGTGAACGGAACCGTTTTCGGTGTAGACGAGCACGCAATCGATGCGCTTGCCAGGATAGAGCGGCGCCAGGATCTCTCGATAGATGGCGAGCTGCGCCTTGTGGGCAAAAGAGATCGTCTCTGCGGTCTGCGGCGGGACGCGATTGGTCTTGTAGTCGAGTACGACGACGCGATCGTCGAACACAGCCATCCGATCGACGCGGCCCGAGACGGCGTGATCCACTCCGCCGATCGCCAGCGTGCCCATGACCGAGACTTCCGCCTGCGCATGGGTAGAGAACACCGGCTCAAGGCTAGGGTCACGCAACAGTCTCAATACTGAATCGACCAGTTGCTGTCGCTCGGCCTCCGGCCAGCGAGACGCGGCGCGTCTGGCGTAGCGCATGGCCGCATCCGCCTGCTCGCTATGCGGCACGTCCGGCAGCATCTGCAGCATACGGTGGAGAAGCCGTCCCTTCTGCAGGGAGCGATCGGGCTTGGCTTTTTCAGCAAAAAGCGGGGAGGCGACTAGGAGATCGTCTGCCCCATCATCAACGATCGTTCCCACACCGGATGGGCTCAGCGGGCGAGGCAGTTGCTTGCGCGACGGCAGCGGCCTGTCGAGGCCCGCCGGGATGGACTCTTGTCTGGCGGTCTGTTCGATGCGTCCCAGCCGTTCAAAGCTCCGCTCGACTCGCGGAACCCGCCATTCGATACCAGCCCAGCTACCGTCCGGTCCAGAAAATGTCGCTGCCGACACGTGCGGGTGGCTGTCTGTCATCGCGGCGGAAATCATCGCATGCCAGGTGTCGGTGTTGGGCCGGACGCCCCTATAGCCGCAGACGGTGAGCCGGTCGGCAGCTCGGGTCATCGCAACGTAGAGCAGGCGCCGGTATTCCTGTTCCGCCAACGCCTGTATGCGCGTCGCGTCGGCCTGGGTGAGGGAGTTGCTGAGATCGCCGAGCGGAACCCAGGCTGGCATGGGCGGTTCGCCCTGCTCCTGCTCCAGCAGCCGAAGTTTAGGCATGTGCGAGTGCGTGAAGGCTTTGGATCCACCATCGACAAGGAACACGATCGGTGCCTCAAGGCCCTTTGATGCGTGCACGGTCATGATCCGGACCTCGTTGCGACCCTTGTCCTGCTCGCGTTTTACCTCTGGCGCTTCGATCTCAAGCGTCGATATGAAGGATTGCAGACCGGGCAGGCCCGAACTTTCGTGATCGAGCGCGAACGTCAAGAATTCATCGAGAATATCGCTCACCTCGGTTCCAAGCCGGGCAAGGAATTGTCGTCGCCCGCCGTGGCATCCGAGAACGCGCGCATAGAAGTCGTGGACCGACAGGCTCTTGGATTCATCCAGGAAAAGCTTGAGGCGCGAGACCGCCGTCTCGAAGCGCGCACTGCCGTCGGCGGCGAACTTCTGCACATGCACCCACGCACTCTCGCCCTCCGAACGAAGCGCGGCAACTGCAAACACGTCCTCTTCGCTCAGATCGAGAAGCGGGCTCTTCATGAGCGCGGCCAGGGAAAGGTCATCTTCGGGCAGTAGCAGGAAGCGGCCGAGCGCCACGAGGTCCTGAACTGCGATGTGGCTTGTCAGGCGCAGGCGATCGGCGCCGGCAACCGGTATGTCGCCACGCCGCTTCAGCGCACGTGTCAATGCGTTGACGAAAGCGTCGCGCTTGCGCACGAGGACGAGGATATCGCCGGCCTCGATCAGCCTCTCTTTGCCCTTCTCGACAATGGTTTCCCTACCCACCAGATTGCCAATCGCATGAGCGATGCGACGCGCGAGAATGGATGGCGGGGCACTCTCCGGCGTCGCATCAAAAGGTGCGGTCCAGTCTTCTTCCTTGATCGCCACCTCAGGCGCGACCATCTCCCAGAGGTCGACTGCGCCGGGGTGGCCGATGCGGTTGGAACGATGAACCACCGGCTCGCCCGTCGCGCTCAGCCCACGAGCATTTTCGGCCGGCGTGAAGATATGGTCGACGGCGGCGAGGACATCCGAGGTCGATCGGAACGAGAGCGGAAGCCGGACCGTCGAGAAGGCGAGTCCGCTTTGGGAGACGCGCCGGCGCGTCTGCTGGCTTTCCTCCGAGAAGCGCTCGGGACGAGCGCCCTGGAACGAGTAGATGGATTGCTTTTCATCGCCAACGGCAAACAGGGTTCGCACCGCATTGCGGGCGCTTTCGCCTGAAAAGAAGTCTTCGGCCAGCGATTGGATGACGCTCCACTGGATCGGGCTCGTATCCTGCGCTTCGTCGACGAGAATATGATCGATGCCCTGGTCGAGCTTGTAGTGGATCCACGGGCCGACATCGCTCTTGTTCAAGAGCTCGGCGGTCCGCGTTATCAGATCCTCGAAATCGAGTTGGCTGCGCTGTTTCTTGAGGTCGTCATAATCCTTGTTGAGACGGTCTGCGAGGATCAGCGCCGCGCGCGTTGCCTCGTACATACGCGCCGTTTTCAACCGATCTCGGCACAACACGACGTGCGCTCGCGCCGTTGCCAGAGCATCAACGAGTTCGGGCGCTTCGTTCAACATCGCCTTCACGACAAACTGCGAATCCGCCTTCGGTTCTCCCTTGCCAGTCAGGAAGATCTTCTCCAGCAGCGAAGCGCGGCGTGTCGGTTCGCGCTCGCGTGCTGCCGACCTTAAGCCGGCTGCGATATCCTGCGCCTTGGCGCCACCCTTCTGGCCGGCAACATCCAAATACAGGTCGAGTACACTGCCGCGCAGGCCCGGAAGCGGCCAGTATTCCTCGGCGATTCCAGTTGTCGTGTCATTGGCGGAAAGGCGAAGCTTCTTGCGCAGCACGGCATCGAGACCGCCTTTGCGTTCTGCATCTCGCGTAAAGGTCTGGATCGCGTTGCGATTGGCAATGATCTCTTCCAGCAGATTTTCCAGCCCCGATTCATCGCCGAGATTGAGGACATAGCCAAAGGCCTCGGCGAGCGCCGAATCATCCCCTGGTGTCGTCGCGGTGAGGAGGGATCGCCGTGCATCCGCCAAGAGCGTTGCGGCTGCGCGATCATCGAGCACCGAAAAGTGCCCGGCCACGTTGGCTTCCAGTGGAAACTGATGCAGCAAGGCCTCGCAAAATGCGTGAATGGTCTGGATCTTCAGGCCGCCTGGTGTCTCGAGCGCTTTGGCAAAAAGCCGCCTTGCTTCCGCACGCTTCAGGGCATCCGGCGCCTTGCCCTCGATCCGCGCGATCCGCTCTTCAAGCTCGTCGTCCGGCAGAACGGCCCACTCTGCGAGCCGCTCGAAGACGCGGTTCGACATTTCCGAGGCCGCTGCCTTTGTATAGGTGAGGCAGAGGATTGCCGACGGCCGCGCTCCGGCAAGCAGCAGCCGAATGACGCGCTGCGTCAGAACGTGAGTCTTTCCGGAGCCGGCGTTCGCCGAAACCCAGGCGGAGCGTTGCGGATCGGATGCAATCGATTGCTGGATCGTCGTCCAACTCGTCCAGGCGAGGGGATCGTCGTCCTCGGGCAATGATGGTTCGTCATTCATCGCCGGTTGCCTCTTCGCTTTCGGCAGCTGACCATTCGGACACGCGTGCCAGGTGATCGTAGTCGCCACCGAAGTCAAACTGTTGTGCCGGCACGAGCCGCGAGGTGAAGCCCTTCTCGCCCGACTGTAGAAGCGACACGAACTTTACTAATTGGTCGATCGAGTCCGCGGCCAGATCCATCGCCGACTTCGCCTTGTCGCTCCTGGCCGATGTCTCGTTGTTGACCTTATCGACGTCGAATCGATTTCCCGGCCGCAAACGCACATAGAGAAGATCCTGTGGAACCAGACTACCCACATCCCGGAAGGCGCCGGCGTTGAGCGCGGCCGCCTCAAGCGCCAACTGGGGATCGAGAAGTGCACGTGCCTGAGCCGGCGAGGGATTATGCCCAGTCTTGTAATCGATGATGTCCGCAGTGCCTGTTCCTGTGATATCGATCCGGTCGGCGACGCCGCTGAGCCGGATATTGATGGGCTCCAACTCGACACCGCCACGCACCTCTGTCAGCGTTCTTCGAATGCCTGGCTGTCGCTCCGCCTCCCACTCAAGAAACGAGCGGGCAACTTCCCGGAAACGCGGACGCCAAACTGCATCAATGTGCGCGGGGAGCTGCTCCGTATCGAAAAGCTCGGTCAGAATAATCTCCATCGCCGTTTCCGCTGCGCGTGTTCCGGCGACGTGGCCTTCGCGTACGAAGCGGTCGATGATCTTGTGATAGAGCGTTCCGCGCTCTGCGGCGCCAGGATCTCGGTTGAACGGCGCGACGGGATCAAGCCGCAGAACGCGGCGCGCATAGATCGCATAAGGGTCGCGGCGCAAGCGCCCGACTTCACTGAACGAGTACGACTTCGGCTGCATCTCCCGCGGCGGCGTCGGACTTGGACGCTGCGCGGGCGCCTGTCGGTCGCCTTGGTCAACCAGGTTTGCCCAGTGCACAAAGCTGTCACCGCGGCTTTTGAGTTCGGCTTCGAACGCCTTACCGCCCAAGGCAAGCAGTCGTTGCAGCCAGCGCGACGCGACCGTCGGCGTCGAACCTTGTCTGAGGGCGCGCGAGTAGATGAGATGACGCGTCCCATTCGCCATTTCAAAATCGTGAGCCAGTTGGCCGATTCGCCGCTCCGGTGGCTCCAGGCCAATCTCCGTCTTCATCGTGCGGGAGACGAAGGGATTGTTGGACGTCTGACCCGGCCACGATCCTTCGTTCAGCCCTCCAAGGATGAGCGTGTCCACACTCTGGAGGCGCGCTTCCAGCGTGCCGAAGATGAACAGTCTTGGATGGCTCAGCGCCCGTGGTTTTGCCGCCTGTCCCGCCAAGAGTGCCGTGACGATATCGATCCACTGCGGACCGTTGGCGTCGATCTGCCCTTCGGTTTCGATGACTTCGCCGAGTATTGAGGCCAGCGTGTCACCGGCCTCGCCCGACCATAGCCCGGCAAGGTCGCCACGCTCGTCGCTCGCTACCGCCTCCAGCGCGCGCCCGGTGCGTCTTGCCCAGTCGGAAAGCGCGAAGCTGGTCGTCAGGCCACGTTCTTCGGGCAGGCTTCTGACAAGCGCGGATGCCAGCGGTTCGGTGGCCGCGGCAACCCGGCGGGCAAGCTCCCGCGCACGGTCGATGGCATCGGCGGGGAGCGCTTTGCGCCATTGCGGCGCATGGCGATCCAAAGCCTGCTCCAACAACTGTTGCTCGAGAAGCGGCTCCAGTGCGGCGATGTCGACGTCGGCGACGCCACCGCGCAGCGCCAGAAGCTCAAGTGCCGTTACCGCCTGGACAAGCGCGCTGCGCTCCAGCCCGAAGTGTGCCAGCGGATGCTTGAGCAAGCCCACGATGGCGACAGGATCGCCCGGGCGAAGCGTTGCCTCGAGCAGCAGTTGCAGCAATGTTCCCTGCGGTGTCGCTGACAGGGGGGTGCCAGCGGAATCGTCGGCAACGATGCCGAAGCGTGACAATTCCGTGGTTACGCGGCGCGCCAGATTTCGATCAGGTGTGATCAATGCCGCGCGGCTCTCGCCGTCCTTGCCGGGGCGTTCGAGCGCCAGGCGGAGCGCGATGGCGATGGCAGTGGCCTCCTCTCGTTCATTGCCCGCTTCGATCAGCGAGACGTCCGCGAATGCCGAAGAAATGGCCGTATCGGACAGGCCCGCCTTCCACGTGCCCCAATCACTGGTGGCTTCGGCCGGCGAGAGCGCATGCGAGAGGATTTCACTGCGCTGCCGCAAGTCCTCGGCTGGCTCCGCCAGCGGCATCACGTCGTCGCGAGTAAGGTTCAGTCGCTTCAGCAGTTGAGCGAGGCCATATTGCGAGTGGCTGCGGCTTGCCGGATCCGCCAGCTGATCTTTCCGATCTTCCGGCGCCACCAATCGCCAATGCCTTTTGGACATGCCGAGGTCGAGACCCGGCAGCACGATGACGCCATCCTGAAGACTGGCCACCGCCGCAATCAGGTCGGCTGTCGCAGGCACCGAGCCCGTCGATCCAGCAATGATGATGGGTCCCATCGGGGGGACTGTCGCAAAGCGATTTGCTTCCGCACGAAGGATAGCGTTGCGGTGCCTCGCGGGAGACGACTTGCCGAGCTCGTTCAATCTTTCGGGCCAAAAAGCACTGGCGATCTGCAGGAATTCGGCGGTCAGCTGCCACCAGAGCGCATAGTCTTTCGCGTTCAGGCAAGACAGTTCGCTCCAATCCCGATCTTCGGTCTCGATGGCGTCGATTAATTCCGCAAGATTGCGCGCAAGCCAAATGGCATCGGCAGGGCTCGCGGGCGCGACGAGTGGCGAATCGGAATGGATGCTGCGGACGATCTCCGGCAGTTTGTTTCGCCAGGCAAGGATGAGGCGTGCGAGCTCGAGCAGACGGGCGGTGTTCGATAGCGGCTGCGCGAGATCCAAAGTCGCCGGCAGGGCTTCATCGAAATACCCGCTGTCGTCGTCTGTTTCGCCAAGCGGCCGGATGACCGGCAAAATTGCCGATCGGCCGCCAAGAAGGTCGACGAACTCGGAGCGGAGCACGCGTGCAGCGCGCCTCGTCGGCAGATAGATGGTCATCTTTGAAAGCGACAGAGGGTCGTCGGGATCATACCTGAAACGGCGCGTCAGCCTGCCGTCACAGAGGCTTTCGGCAAGGGTCTTCAGGAAGGGAAGCCCTGCTGGGATGGTCAAAACCCTCGGCCGGTGCTGCTCGACCATCGGTCATGCAAACGTCCGGTATCGCCGGATCGTTTCCTCCGCTTCACCGATCGCCTCGGGCGTGCCGACCGTAAGCCAGTGTCCTTCGAGCACTGTGCCGTAAAGCCGTCCCCGGGAGATCGCCTTGTCGAAATAGAGATTGAGGTTGAATGGCTCGGTCGGAGCGTCATCGAGGAACGATGTGTCCATGGCGATCGCGCCGGCATAGACGACCGGGCCGGGGCCGGATTCGGCAAAGCGCGTCAACCGGCCATCCCCGGCCATATTGAAATCGTTCTTGCCGTTATGCCCGGTGGTATCTTCCAACTTTACACAGAGCATGGCCATGTCCATACTTTGTGGCTGGAAGAATCCGGCTAAGCGTGTCAGATTGCTTGGAACGCCCAGACGCTCTCCGATCCAGAAAAGGTCGGCATTCGTAACGAACACCTTGCCGGGCGCAAGCAGCTTCAGCCCCTTTGCAAGCCCGCCGCCGTTGTTCATCAGTTTCTCGCGTTCGTCGGAAACAATGATCTCGAGGTCTTTGTAGGAAGCCAGGTGGGCCAGCATCTGGTCGGCGTGGTGATGAACATTGACCACGACACGTTCCACGCCGGCCTCCGCAAGCGAATCCAGCGCGTAATCAATCATCGCCTTACCGTCGATCTTCACGAGCGGTTTCGGGATGGTGTCGGTGATTGGCCGCATGCGGGTTCCAAGACCTGCAGCAAGGACCATGGCTTGCTTGATGCTCATTTGATCCGAGAAATTATGATTCGCTTGGCACTATTCCAGCCCTTACGAGCCAGTCGCGCAAGGGGGCAAGCGCTTCGTGTTCTAACGCAACGGAAAGATAGGCGAGCGTGCGCGGCATATGCTTCATATAGCCCGGCTTTCCGTCCCTTTGCATCAGGCGAACCCATAGCCCGGCAAGCTTGCAGTTGCGTTGTGCCGACATGATGGCCCAACTCTTCAGGAAGCGAGCCTCGTCGAAGCCGCCTTGTGCTCTGCGTAGCGTCAGATAGTCGTCCATCAATTGCTGGAAGAGATCGGCTGCGATCGTGACGCGCGCGTCCTGCGCGATCGACGCGAGGTCGTAGGCAGTGGGGCCGATCATCGCATCTTGGAAATCGATCAGTCCGACGCGTGCAATCCCCGCCTCATTCTCTCGCCAGATGATATTCGGTGAGTGAAAATCACGAAGGAGAAGCCCTTTTTCGGAGGTCTCCAATTCGTCGATCAGACCATCCCAGATGGCGAGGTATTCATCGCGCTCCGCGTCACTGGCAGCAGTACCCCCACGCTTCCAGGGGAGATGCCAGTCGAGAACGAGGCGCACTTCCATCTTCATCGCCGTTCGGTCGAAATCCGGGATGTGGTGGACATGGCTATCCGTCACGCGGATGTCCTGCGGGATCGCCAGCGAGTGGAGATGCGCCAGGCAGGCGACGCTTGCCCGGTAACGATCGGCCATAGGCAGGCCCTGCACGTCCAGAACGCCGTCGACGCCAAGGTCCTCCAGCAGCAGAATGCCTTGGTCGTAGTCGACCCGGTAGACCTCCGGTGCTGCAAAGCCCTCCTGCCGGAGCGCATTTGCAATGGCGACAAAGGGATAGGCATTCTCTGCAAGATGCGCGACCTTCGGATATGGCTTGCCGTCCAGAACCGGGGGCCCTTCCGGCAGCGGCGGCCAATCCATCAGAATGCGGCGCTTTCCATCACCGGGATAAACGGCCTCGTAGGCGCGGAGAGATGCATCACCGGTAAGGAAACGACGTTTCGCAAAGGGATATCCCGCGGCATCGAGGAAATCGCGGATCGCGAGGACGCGACGGATTCGGGCAGCCTGCTTGTCCGGCGCCGCAATGGTCACCTGCCGACCTTGGCCCTCGTGCTCCAGCTTCAGTGCAATCCGGTCTGCCGGCAGCTCGTCGCTCGCCATCTCTGGCCACTCCACCAGACAGATGCCGTCCTGGAGAGCCTCGTCGAAGCCAAGTTCGGTCAGTTCGGCCGGATCTCCGAGGCGGTAGAGATCGAAATGCGCGACTGGTATGCGCAGGTTATAGCTTTGCACCAGGGTGAAGGTGGGGCTTGGCACCTCAAGATCGTCGTCATCAGCCATCGCGCGCAGAAACGCGCGGGCAAGTGAAGATTTTCCGGCGCCGAGGTCACCCGAAAGCGCAAGGCAATCACCTTGCCTCAGTGCCAGCGCAAGATCCTCCCCAAAGCGGGTTGTTTCCGCCTCATCCTTTAGGAAGAGGGAAATGACAGGAGTCATCATTCGGCTGCGACGGACGTCGGGAGATCGATCGAAGGAATCCGGCAGGTCACGATCGTGCCCTTGCCTGGTTGACTGTCGATGGTGACCGTCCCGTGGTGGAGACTGACGAAGCTGTCGACGATCGAGAGCCCGAGTCCTGCGCCGCCCCTCTTGCCACTCTTTGCACCGGTGGCGAATCGGTCGAACACGTTGGCGATCATGTCCTGCGAAATACCTGGGCCACGATCGCTGACGGAGAAGACAAAATCTGTCCCGTCGCGCCGGCATTCCAGCGCGATTGATGAGCCTTCCGGAGAGAAGTTGGCGGCGTTGGAAAGCAGCTTTACGAGGATCTGCTTCAGTCTTTGCGGGTCAGCAATGATCGAGCCCAGATGCGCCGGGGCGGTAATCTTAAGCGTCACGCCGCTTTCCTGCAGCCTGTCAGCAATCTGCATCGATACGTCGTCGAGCAGGTCGCCGAGATCGATCGGCGAGTAATTCAGGTGCATGATCCCGGCGTCGACTGTGGCAAGATCGAGGATATCGTTGACCAGCGTCAGAAGGACGGAAGACGAGGTCGAAATGTGATCGATATACTCTGCCTGCCGGTCGTTCAGTGGTCCGAGTCCGGGCGTGCGCAGCAGATCGGTGAAGCCGATGATGTTGGTCAGTGGCGAGCGCAGTTCGTAGGAGACATGCTGGACGAAGTCGTTCTTGAGTTCGTCCGCCTTGCGTAGCGCTTCGTTCTTTTCCGTCAACGCGCGCTCGGCGCGAACGCTGTCGGTCATGTTGACGAAGGTCAACATCGTCTGTGCATTCGGCAACGGAATGACAGCGTAGTCAAGCACGAGACCCGAGAACAACTCGAGCGTTCCCTGGCTGGAGCGGCGCTCGTCGTCAAAGCTGGTGATCAACTCGGCGAAGGTCTTCCATCCGTCTGGACGGTCATAGGATTGAGAGCATGCATCGCCAAGGGCGCGGATATGCGTGCCGGGCTTCGCCTCAGCCTCGGTGATTCCCCAGAGCGCACGGAAGGCGGGATTCGAGAGGCGAATGCGTCCGTCTGGCCCAAAGACGGCAACACCCTCCGAGAGATGGTCGATCGTCTCGCCTTGAACCTTGAGAAGCGTGTTGTAGCGTGTCTCAAGATCGACCTGCTCGGTCAGGTTCTCGAACACCCAGGTGGCGCCGCCCTGCGGATGCGCTGTTGCGAAAACCCGCAGCGTCTGGCCGTTCGGCAAGTGCCAAAGGTCCGATTGGGTATCGAGCGCGCGGTAGACCGAAAGCGCGGCTTCCTTCCAGGATTTCCAGTTCAGCTGATCCGGCAGCTTTTTCGCAGCTCGTAGCCGCTCCAGCAGTTCGGCGTTGTCGGGCCGGCTCTCGAGGAAAGTGATATCGAGCTCCCAGAGCGAGACGAACGCCTGATTGTAGAACTGCAGCCGCCGGTCGCCGCCGAAGATCGCCACTGGGGTCGCGAGATGATCAAGGGTCTCGGCGTGGCTCTTCAATGTTCGCTCGAGCTCCGCGCGAACGGCTTCGATGCCGGAAACATCGACGGCTATGCCGGCTGAGCCGCTTGGGACTTTGACATCGACAACATCGAAGAAAGTGCGGTTGCCGCGCACTACGGTCGAAATCTTGTCGTGGAAAGGCGACTCGGTGGTGGCGGCAGCGCGGATTCGCTCGCGGGCAACGGTCGTCAGAAATTCCCGGCCCTCACCGATCGCTTGCGCCGGCGTGGTTGCTTCGACGGCTTCGCCGTAGGCATGGTTGACCCAGGTCAGCCGGCCTTCGCTATCACGCTGCCATGCCGGCAGATCGATTGCATCGAGCATGCTCTGAAACGCCGAGATGGACGACAGCAGTCTGTCCCGCTCGATCTTAAGCTCGGCAAGCTCGGCTCGGAGATTGTTCAGCGCCACGAACCGGACAAATGCGCGACCGCCGGAAACCCGCCCCTGTGCTTCAAGAATTTCCTCGCGATGGGTTTCAACGACCATGTCGAAGCTATGAGCTGAGCCGCGCAGGCGATCGATCGCGCGCTCGAGCTCGGATGCGGAGCGCGACTTGAGCCACAGCCCAAAAGCAAGGAATTCGCTGTCTTGTGGCGCGCCGGTTTCCGCCGGCAGCTGACCAATAAGCTCAGGGCGCTCATTGCCATCCCAGATAACGATGCGGCGATTCTTGTCGGCGATCAGCGCCTGATATTGCGAGATGCGTTGTTGTGCGTCCGAGAGTGCCGAGCGGATTTCGCGGCTCTCGCTTTCGAGGTTGCCGCGCTGACGTACAACCCAGAGGGTTGAAAGCAGCGCGGCGGAGATCACACCGATCACGACCGAGAGACCGACCACCTGCGACGATGTGAAAAGATGCGCAGATGCGACAGCCTCAGCTTCGACCTGTGCGAAAACCGGCGGCGCAACCGATGCGATTGCGGTGCCCGCAGCAAAAATCCGTGCGACACGAGCCAGTATTCCTGGCTTCTCGGCGATGGTCTTTGAGTTGCCGACAGGTTTCCGTTCACCTGGATAAAGCGGGCAGGAGTCAGCGTGAGCGCCATCCTCCGCCTGTTCCACCAGGCTGTGCATCATTTCCGACATGCGCGGTATGTCTCCGTCCTTTAATGTGCCGCATCACGACAAGACATCCCATTTTCGAAGCAAACGGACACGTCCGTGGCCACGAATCGAGTGTTAAAACAATACTTCGGAAGGGAATCGGCGGGAAGATGTGTGTCAAAAAATAAGGGCGCCGCATTTGTCAATGCGGAGCCCTCTAGATGTTGTGGATATTGATCTGGCGATTAATATCTGTAGTGGTCTGCCTTGAACGGACCCTGCGGCGTGACGCCGATATAGGCGGCCTGTTCTTCGGAAAGCTGCGTCAGCTTCACGCCGAGCTTGTCGAGATGCAGGCGTGCAACCTTCTCGTCGAGGTGCTTCGGCAGGATGTAGACCTGGTTCTGGTACTGACCGGTCTTGGTGAACAGCTCGATCTGCGCCAGCGTCTGGTTGGTGAACGAAGCCGACATGACGAAGGACGGATGGCCAGTCGCGTTGCCGAGGTTGAGCAGGCGGCCTTCCGAGAGCAGGATGATGCGGTTGCCCTTCGGAAACTCGATCAGGTCGACCTGCGGCTTGATGTTGGTCCACTTCAGGTTACGCAGCGCTGCAACTTCGATTTCGTTGTCGAAGTGGCCGATGTTGCCGACGATCGCCATGTCCTTCATCTGACGCATGTGGTCGATGCGAATGACGTCCTTGTTGCCTGTCGTGGTGATGAAGATGTCGGCGGAAGACACGACGTCTTCCAGCGTGACGACTTCGAAACCGTCCATGGCAGCTTGAAGCGCGCAGATCGGATCGACTTCCGTCACCTTGACGCGGGCACCAGCACCCTGAAGCGAAGCGGCCGAGCCCTTGCCAACGTCACCATATCCGCAGACGACAGCGACCTTGCCGGCCATCATGACGTCCGTGCCACGGCGGATGCCGTCGACCAGTGATTCCTTGCAGCCGTACTTGTTGTCGAACTTCGACTTGGTTACCGAGTCGTTGACGTTGATCGCCGGGAAGGGAAGGAGGCCCTTCTGGCTCAACTGGTACAGACGGCTCACGCCGGTCGTGGTTTCTTCGGTTACGCCCTTGATCGCGTCGCGCTGCTTGGTGAACCAGCCCGGCGAAGCGGCAAGACGCTTCTTGATCTGTGCGAAAAGGATTTCTTCTTCTTCGGAATGCGGCTTGGAGAGCACGTCCTCGCCGGCTTCGGCGCGGGCGCCGAGCAGGATGTACATGGTGGCGTCGCCGCCGTCATCGAGGATCATGTTGGAAAGACCGCCATCAGCCCACTGGAAGATCTTGTCGGTGTAAACCCAGTAGTCTTCCAGCGACTCGCCCTTGATGGCAAAAACCGGAACGCCGGACGCGGCGATGGCCGCGGCGGCGTGATCCTGCGTCGAGAAGATGTTGCACGAAGCCCAGCGGACTTCGGCGCCAAGTGCAACGAGCGTTTCGATGAGAACGGCCGTCTGGATCGTCATGTGCAGCGAGCCGGTTATGCGCGCGCCCTTCAGCGGCTTTGCTTCGCCGAATTCTGCGCGGCAGGCCATCAGGCCCGGCATCTCGGTTTCTGCGATCGTAATTTCCTTGCGGCCGAAGTCCGCGAGGCCGATGTCGGCGACGACATAATCTTTTTCAGTGCTCATTGGGTTCTCCAGGCTGAAAAGCGGCTCAAAATTCGAAAGCGCACGTGTATGCGCCGGATAGCGTCCACGCGGCATGCGCGGCTATGCTGGCCGTTTAGCAGGCTTCTATGGCGAAGGCAATAATGATATAAAGAAGTCTTTATATGTTTATATGAGCCGAAGGGAGCTCACATTTCCTCACCGAACCGGTTCTGGATCAGCTCGTCAAGCGCATCAAGCGCCTGTGCTGCTTGGTTGCCGCTTGCCGAAACAAGGACGCTTGAACCAGGACTCGCCGCCAGCATCATCAATCCCATGATCGAAGTCCCACCGACCGTCATCCCGTCTTTCGAAACGGTGATAGCAGCATCGAAATTCTCGACGAGTTGAACGAACTTTGCCGAAGCGCGTGCGTGCAGTCCGCGCTTGTTGATGATCAGAATTTCTCGGGACAGTGCCGTCATGGGGCGCGGTGTGCTCACTATTTGCCGCTAAGGACGCGGCTCGCGACGTTGATGTATTTCCGTCCAGCTTCAGAGGCCTCGACGAGCGCCTTTTCCATGTTGTTCTCGCCACGCACGCCTGCAAGCTTGATCAGCATCGGCAGATTCATACCGGCGATGACCTCGGTGTGGCCACTGCTCATAACTGATATTGCCAGGTTGGAGGGAGTACCGCCGAACATGTCTGTCAGGATGACGACTCCGTGGCCGTCGTCGGCGCGGGACACTGCTTCCAGAATATCTTGCCGTCGCTGATCCATGTCGTCTTCGGGACCGATACAGACCGTTTCGATGAATTTCTGAGGACCGACGACGTGTTCGACCGCATGACGAAACTCTTCAGCCAGCTTGCCATGAGTGACAAGCACAAGTCCGATCATGATATTACTGCTCCTAGTGGCGTATGCAAACGGTGGGCCCAATATCGCAATGCAGCAATCGCGTCCACCGTGGGGGCACATCTTGGCGATGAAAAGTCGAAGTGCAAGACAAAAATACGACTTTTCAGGCGGGATTTGCCGATTTCGCAGGCATTATCGTCCGATATCCGGCGCCTTTGCCAGCAATGCCGCCAACGGTACCGGAGTATTAGCCAGCAACCGAATGACCGGCAGATCTATATCGTCGACAATAGTCATTCGCTCGTCCTCGGGCGGCAGTCGTTTCTCTCCGGACACGCTTCCCGGCAGGATGGCATAGTGCATGACGGCGCTTGCGACGTGCGGCACTTGCACGATGCCAGTGCCGCGCAACTCGATCAAACCGGCTATCGGTGCAGGGCAGGTGGCCATCACGGCTCCAGCCTGTGTCGAGACCAGCACCTGGTCGTCGGCAACGAGTATTGCGGACATACCCATGCGCTGGGCTTCGGCGATGCAGGCAAAGGCGAGCATCGACTTTCCCCATCCCGAAGGGCCCATGAAAAGAAGACCGGTGCTGCCGACGACGATAGCGGTTGCGTGGATGTTCGAAGGGGCGGCGGTCATGCGGTCGTATTGGCGGGAAGGGCGAGGATGAAGCGCGCTCCGAGCAGCTTTTCGCTCTCGGGATCGATGATGTTCTCTGCGCGCAGCGAACCGCCATGAGCCTCGGCGATCTGGCGGCTGATCGACAGACCGAGGCCGGAATTCTGGCCGAAACCTTCAGATTCAGGCCGATCGGTATAGAAGCGCTCGAAGATGCGATCGATGTTTTCCGCCTGAATGCCCGGTCCGTTATCCTCGACGTAAACGATGCAGCGGGAGCGCGTTCTGACCAGCCGCACGGTGATCCTGCCGTCATGCTCCGGTACGAAAGAGCGCGCGTTCTCAATCAGATTGGTAACGATCTGTCCGATCCGGAGGTCGTGGCCGTTCACCACGAAGCGTGTCTTGACGCCCGGTTTGCGCTCGATGGCGAACTCGATCTGCACTTCTTTCTTGCGACTGCGGATCTGTCGCGACACGTCGATAAGATCGCGAAGCAGGATTTCCAGATCGACCGAGCCTGCATCGACTCGCGCCAATTCGGCATCGAGGCGGGAGGCGTCGGAAATATCGCTGATCAGGCGATCCAGCCGTCGAACGTCATGCTGGATGACATCAAGAAGCCGCTTCTTGGAGTCGTCCGTTTTGGCAAGCGGCAGCGTTTCGACTGCGCTGCGGAGCGACGTCAGAGGGTTCTTCAGTTCGTGGCTGACGTCGGCCGCAAAGCTTTCGATGGCGTCGATACGGTCGTAGAGAGCCGTCGTCATCTCACGCAGTGCAATGGAGAGGTTGCCAATCTCGTCTTGACGGGCAGAAAAGTCCGGAATTTCTTCGCGTTCCTTTGCGCCGCGGCGAACACGGATGGCGGCAGCCGACAGGCGCCGCAGCGGGTTGGCGATCGTTGAGGATAAAACGAGCGACAGGAGAACGTTGACAAGCGTCGCGACTCCAAACACGCGCATGATGCCCAGGCGCTCGGCGTGGACGATGTTGTCGATATCACCGGCCTGCGTCGATAACAGCAGCACACCGAGCACAGCGCGGAAGCGTTGGATCGGAACGGCGACCGAGACGATCAGCTCGCCCTTCTCGGTGGTGCGAACCACGGCGCCGCGCACGCCGGTCAGCGCGTTCATGACCTCGGGATAGATAGAGCCGTCACCGCCGGGCGCTTCTTTATAGAGGGGCAGGTTCCCAGGTTGCAGAACCTTGTTGAAGATCGTGGTGAACCACTGGCCCCAAGTCTGCTCCTCGTCATCGACCGGCGGCAGATCAAAACGCAGGACCTGACCGCGTGAATAGAGGTGGCGAGAGTCGAGCAGCAGGTTGGCATCGGCATCAAAAATTCGCGCACGGGTTCTGGTTGGAGAGATTAGTCGGCGCAACACCGGCGCGACCTTCTCCGGATCAATCGGGAATTCGAGATCCTCGTCGTTTGGAACCGGCGTAATGCTCTGGCCAGCCTGCAGTTCGAGCAGTTTTTCCGGGTCGATGGTGATCGAATTGGTGTCCACCGAAGCGGAAGCCGAGACCGCGCCGGCGATGATTTCGCCCTGCGTCAGGAGACTTTCAACGCGGGCGTCGATCAGCCCTTCGCGGAACTGATTGAGGTAAAGAATGCCGCCGACGAGAACGACAAGTGCGGCGAGATTGAAGAAAAGGATGCGGCGCGTGAGGCTCGAGAAGACGGCGTTGCCGAAGATGCGGCGGATGATCGTGAAGGGATGCGACCAGCGTCGTCCCCTGACGCGGCGATTGCTTACGCCTTCCGCCTCATCCAGATCCCTTTCCTGCACCAACTGTGCCAACGACAGGCCCTTTCGGAGAGCGGACCGCTTTCGCGATCGCCTGCTCTCGACAACTCTCTAATGCCGCGCCGCTTCGGCGTCAGGCTGCTTCGCGGAAGCGGTATCCCACTCCGTAAAGCGTTTCAATCATATCAAAGTCGGTATCGACCATCTTGAATTTCTTGCGAAGCCGCTTGATGTGGCTGTCGATGGTGCGATCGTCGACATAGACCTGCTCGTCATAGGCCGCATCCATCAATGCGTCACGGCTTTTGACGACGCCCGGTCGTTGGGCCAGCGAGTGCAGGATGAGGAATTCGGTCACCGTCAGCGTCACCGGCTCACCCTTCCAGGTGCAGGTGTGGCGTTCCTGATCCATGACCAACTGGCCACGCTCAAGCGAACGAGCGAGCTGCTGCGCCGTGCCCGGCTTGGGGGCGGCACCACCTGCTGCGGCTGCGGCTTCGCGGCTTGATGCGCGGCGCAGCACGGCGCGAACGCGCTCGACGAGCAGACGCTGCGAGAATGGCTTGGTGATGAAGTCGTCGGCGCCCATCTTCAGGCCGAACAGCTCATCGATTTCCTCGTCCTTGGACGTGAGGAAGATGACCGGCATGTCGGATTTCTGTCGCAGGCGGCGCAAGAGTTCCATGCCATCCATGCGTGGCATCTTGATGTCGAAGATCGCAAGCTGCGGCGGACGCGCGAGAAGACCGTCGAGGGCGGATGCGCCGTCCGTATAAGTCTCGACCTTATATCCTTCAGCCTCAAGTGCGATCGATACCGAGGTGAGGATGTTGCGGTCGTCATCAACGAGCGCGATTGTCGGCATGGCATTCATCTCCGTCATCTATGCGCGTCTCCAGGAATTTTGAAGGTCCCCCAGGCGGCCTTTCTGAACCGGATGCGCTTATGGGGATAAAGGTGGAACAAATTGTGGCAAAGATAAAGGGTGGGATTGTTGTAAAGTTTTGATGGCAACCAAAAGCTGCATCGAGACTTCGCCGAGCCACCTCCGATTCAAACGATTTAAAATATCGCCAGAAAATTTAAATCGATTAATAGTTTGATATTACTACATTTTATTGATTTTTCTCTATTGCGTTTTAAAAAATCCGCCCGTACGGTCGCCCTTAGTTCTTAACGGCACGAGCCTCAAGGAAGGAAAAGACCATGGAGCTGTTCGGAGTCCACAACCCGGCGATAGAGCTGGCGACGATCGGTTTGGGGAGCGCAAACAGCGCTCGCTATAACTTTACCGCCGCCTCTCTCTATGAAGAATCGATTCGCCGGGGCGAGGCTGAGCTGACCGCCCATGGAGCCCTGCGGGCCCTGACGGGGCAGCACACCGGGCGCTCGCCGCGGGATAAGTTTGTCGTTCGTGACACCAACACCGATGGTCAGATCTGGTGGGACAACAACAAGCCGATGTCGCCGGAGCACTTCGCGCTCCTGAAAAAGGACATGCTTGCTCATGCCGCCGGCAAGGATCTATTCGTTCAGGATCTCATCGGCGGCGCCGACGAGAACAACGCGCTGACGACACGTGTCGTCACCGAACTTGCCTGGCACTCGCTGTTCATTCGGAATCTGCTGATCCGTCCGGAGCGCTCGGCCCTTGAGGCGTTCGTTCCTAAACTGACGATTATCAATCTGCCGACCTTCAAGGCCGATCCGGCGCGTTACGGTTGCCGCAGCGAAACCGTTATCGCCTGCGATCTGACGAACGGCGAAGTGCTGATCGCCGGTACGCTTTACGCCGGCGAGATGAAGAAATCGGTGTTCACCGTGCTGAACTACCTGCTGCCGGCAAAGAGCGTCATGCCGATGCACTGCTCGGCCAATGTCGGCCCTGACGGCGATGCCGCGGTCTTCTTCGGTCTCTCGGGCACCGGCAAGACGACGCTCTCGGCAGATCCAGCCCGCACGCTGATCGGCGACGATGAGCACGGTTGGGGCGAGGACGGCATCTTCAATTTTGAAGGTGGCTGCTATGCCAAGACGATCCGCCTGTCGGCGGAAGCCGAGCCAGAAATCTATGCAACGACGCAGCGCTTCGGAACCGTTCTCGAAAACGTCGTTCTGAACGATCAGCGCGAGCCCGACTTCAACGATGGCTCACTGACGGAAAATACGCGTTGTGCCTACCCGTTGGATTTCATTCCGAACGCCTCGAAGACTGGTCTTGCCGGTCACCCGAAGACGATCATCATGCTGACGGCCGATGCCTTTGGCGTCATGCCGCCGATCGCCAAGCTGACGCCGGACCAGGCCATGTATCACTTCTTGTCCGGCTACACCGCCAAGGTGGCGGGGACCGAGCGCGGTGTAACCGAGCCGGAAGCGACCTTCTCGACCTGCTTCGGCGCGCCGTTCATGCCGCGTCATCCGTCGGAATACGGCAATCTCTTGAAGGATCTCATCGGTCGCCACGGCGTTGAATGCTGGCTGGTCAACACGGGCTGGACTGGCGGTGCTTACGGCGCCGGCAGGCGCATGCCGATCAAGGCAACGCGCACGCTGCTTGCCGCAGCGCTCTCGGGTGAACTCGGCAAGACGGATTTCCGCGTCGATCCGAACTTCGGCTTTGCGGTTCCAGTCGCGGTGCCGGGCGTCGACACGGCAATCCTCGATCCGCGTTCGACGTGGCAGGATCCGGTCGC
Source organism: Rhizobium sp. R711 (assembly GCF_002211365.1). Taxonomy (GTDB): domain Bacteria; phylum Pseudomonadota; class Alphaproteobacteria; order Rhizobiales; family Rhizobiaceae; genus Rhizobium. Next base: position 402,786 of record NZ_LOKZ01000012.1, read on the forward strand.
CTATGACGCGCAGGCCGGCAAGCTCGTGACCATGTTCATCGAGAACTTCGCAAAGTTCGAAGGCCACGTCGATGGCGGGGTGCGCGATGCGGCCCCGGGGTTTCGCGCTGCCGCTGAATGACGGGCCAAAACATTGATGATTCACGTGAAACCCGGCGGTCTCCGCCGGGTTTCTTTGTCTGTTCCCAAGGACCGGCCGATGTGAGATAGAAATCGCATGGCCAGCGACCCGCTTCATATCAACGATCGAATCACCATCGCCGGATGGGAGCTGACGGAGCAGTTCGTCTTGGCCGGCGGCCCCGGCGGGCAGAATGTCAACAAAGTCTCGACAGCCGTCCAGCTCTTCTTCAACATTCCCAACTCACCTTCCTTGAACGAGCGCGTGAAGGCGAATGCCGTGAAGCTTGCCGGCAAGCGCCTCTCGAAGGAGGGCGTTCTGATGATCGAAGCGACCCGCTTCCGCAGTCAGGACCGCAACCGCGAAGACGCGCGCGAGCGGCTGAAGGAGTTGATTCTCGAGGCCGCGAAACCACCGCCGCCGCCACGGAAGAAAACCAAGCCGACAAAGGGATCGATCGAACGCCGGCTGAAAGAGAAGTCGGGTCGCGCCGAAGTGAAGAAGATGCGCGGCCGGCCGCTCGGAGATTGATATGCTGAAGCTGCCGAATGGCGTCAATCACTTGCCGGACTATCTTGACCGGCCCCGGCAGCAGGCTTTGGTCGATACCATCCGGTCGATCGTCGCGGATGCGCCACTTTTCGTGCCTGTCATGCCCGGAACCGGCAAGCCGATGTCGGTGCGCATGACGAACTGCGGCCCCCTCGGCTGGGTCACCGACAAGGAGCACGGCTATCGCTACCAACCGACCCATCCCATCACGGGCAAGCCGTGGCCGGATATGCCGGCGGAGTTACTGGAAATCTGGAACGACGTATCCGGCTACGACAAGCCGCCACAGGCCTGCCTCATCAACTTCTACTCCGATGAGGCGCGCATGGGCCTGCATCAGGATAAGGACGAACAGGATCTCGCAGCGCCGGTCGTGTCGATATCACTTGGCAATAGCTGCCTTTTTCGCGTCGGCGGCCTCGCGCGCAACGACCCTACGCTTTCCTTCAAGCTTTCAAGCGGCGATATCGTGATCTTGGGCGCGGAAGGGCGCCTTTGTTTCCACGGCGTCGACAAGATCTATCCGTCGACATCGACGCTGCTGAAAAACGGCGGCCGGATCAATCTGACGCTTCGCCGGGTAGCGGCTTAGAGCTTTCTTAGGGCGACCTGCTCGATGAGGTGATTGTTGCCCTTGCGCAGGATCAGGTCGGCGCGCGGGCGCGTCGGCAGGATGTTCTCGCGCAGGTTCTTCAAGTTGATGTTTTCCCAGAGGCCTTCTGCGATCGTCAGCGCTTCCCCTTCGCTGATCGAAGCATAGCGGTGGAAGAAGGAGTGGGGATCGCGGAACGCCGTTTCGCGCAGCCGCATGAAGCGTGTCACATACCAGTCGTGAATCCGGCTTTCGTCCGCATCGATGTAGATGGAGAAGTCGAAGAAGTCGGAGACCATCGGAACGATCTTGCCGCCGGCCGGCAGGTCGCGCGACTGCAGGACGTTGATGCCCTCGAAGATCAAAATGTCGGGCCGGTCGACGATCTTGTACTCGTTCGGCAGCACGTCATAGACCAGATGCGAATAGGACGGCGCCTTGACGTTTGGCTGTCCGGCCTTGATCGCCGCCAGGAAACGTAGGATTGCCGCAGTGTCGTAACTCTCGGGAAAGCCCTTGCGCTGCATCAGGTTTTCACGTTGCAGCACGGCGTTCGGATGCAGGAAGCCGTCCGTGGTGACGAGATCCACTTTCGGACTGGACGGCCAGCGTGACAGCAGTTCTTTCAGAATACGGGCAGTCGTCGATTTGCCGACGGCCACCGAACCCGCGATGCCGATCACAAATGGCGTCTTCGCGACGTTGGAGAGGCTGAGGAAGCGGTTGCGCTGCTCGAAAAGCAGCTGAGACGATTCCACATGGGCTGAGAGAAGGCGCGACAGCGACAGATAGATTCGCCGCACTTCGTCAAGGTCGATCGGGTCGCCCATGGAGCGCAGCCGTTTGACCTCGTCACCCTTTAGAGTGAGAGGCGTATCCGCACGGAAGCGCGCCCATTCCTCCGAAGAAAAGAAGTGATAGGGCGAATAGGCGTTCGCCTGAAAATGATCGAGCGTCTCGGGCGCTCCTATGAGCTGTCTTGCGATACTCATGAACTTTGCCGGCTCGCCTTTTCTTTCAGGCCGGATTGAGCAGTACGGCGCTCAAGCTCCGCCATGACACTTTGCAACGGAATGCCCGCCACCTTCAATACGACCAATAGGTGATAAAGCAGGTCGGCGGCTTCATAGGTGAGGTTCTCGCGATCATCGGCAATCGCTGCCATTACCGCTTCAATCGCCTCTTCGCCTAGTTTCTTGGCAGCTTTCGGCTGACCCGCGGAAACGAGTTTTGCCGTCCAGGATTCGTCCGGCGAGGCCTTCGATCGCGCATCGACGATCTTTTCGAGATCGGCAAGGGTGAATTCGCTCATAATTCTGCGTTCCCTCAGTCCAGACGCATGTCGATGCCGCAGGACGACATATAGCGCTTCGCCTCGCCCACGGAATAGGTGCCGAAGTGGAAGATCGATGCGGCGAGAACGGCGTTGGCATGTCCCTCCTTGACGCCCGCCACAAGATCGTCGAGGTCACCGACGCCGCCTGAGGCGATCACTGGCACCCGAACCGAATCCGCAATGGCGCGTGTCAACTCGAGATCGTAGCCGACCTTCGTTCCGTCCCGATCCATCGAGGTAACAAGCAGTTCGCCGGCACCCCGCTCGACCATTTTCCGCGCGAAATCCACCGCGTCGATGCCGGTCGCGTTGCGGCCACCATGCGTGTAGATCTCCCAGGCACTGACATCGCCTTGGACAGGGGTGGTCCGCCGCTTGGCGTCGATTGAGACGACGATGCATTGGTCGCCGAACTTGTCCGCAGCTTCCGCGACGAAATCCGGATTGTTGACGGCGGCCGAATTGATCGAAACCTTGTCCGCGCCGCAAAGCAGCAGTTTGCGAATGTCAACGATGGTGCGAACACCGCCGCCGACAGTGACGGGCATGAAGCACTGCTCGGCAGTACGAGCCACGACGTCGAAGATCGTTTCGCGATTGTCCGAAGAAGCGGTAATGTCGAGGAAGCAGAGTTCGTCGGCGCCGGCGGCGTCGTAAGCCTTGGCGGCCTCGACCGGATCTCCGGCATCTACCAGATTGACGAAATTGACGCCCTTGACGACGCGGCCGTCCTTGACGTCGAGGCAGGGAATGACGCGGGCCTTCAATGTCATTGCGCAATCTCCTTCGCGCGTGCGGCCGAAATCAGCGCCAAAGCCTCTTTCGGATCGATACGTCCATCATACAGCGCGCGGCCGGAGATCGCACCTTCGAGCTTGCGTGCATCGGGTTCGAGCATCCGTTTCACATCTTCGATCGAAGCCAGTCCGCCGGACGCGATTACCGGGATCGACACGGCCTCGGCAAGTTCGAGCGTCGACGGCCAGTTGATGCCAGCGAGGATGCCGTCACGGTCGATGTCGGTGTAGATGATCGCGGCAACGCCAGCGCCCTCGAACTTCTTTGCGAGTTCGACGACGCCGAGCTCGGAGGCCTCTGCCCAGCCCTCGACGGCGACTTTTCCGCCCTTGGCATCGATGCCAACGGCAACACGGCCGGGAAACTTCTTGCAGGCTTCAATCACGAGTGCCGGATCGCGCACGGCGATCGTGCCAAGAATGACGCGGGCGAGGCCGCGCGATAGCCAGCTTTCGATATGGTCGAGCGTACGGATGCCGCCACCAAGCTGAACCGGGTTTTTCGTCGCTTTCAGGATCGCATCGACCGCAGCGCCGTTTACGCTTTCGCCGGCGAAAGCGCCGTTCAAGTCAACGACGTGCAGCCACTCGAATCCCTGATCTTCAAAGGCCTTCGCCTGGGCGCCAGGGTCGGGATTGTAAACGGTAGCTTGGTCCATATCGCCGAGCTTGAGGCGAACGCACTGGCCATCCTTCAGGTCGATTGCAGGAAATAGGATCATTCGGTCAGTCCTTGCAGTGCGCGAGCTCAAGGCTTCCAGCGCAGGAAATTGGCGATCAGGGCGAGGCCGAGCTTCTGGCTCTTTTCGGGATGGAACTGGGCTCCGGCCATGTTGTCGCGACCGACGAAAGCGGTGATCGGTCCGCCATAATCAGCGGTCGCAATGACGTCGCGGGGGTTGTTCGCCGCCAGATGGTACGAATGCACAAAATAGGCATGCAGCCCGCTCGGTCCGGTCGGAATGCCGTCGAATAGCGGGTGAGGGGATTTCAGATCCAGTGTGTTCCAGCCAATCTGAGGGATCTTCAGATTGGCATCCCCAGGCGTCATTTCAACAACGTCGCCGGGAATCCATCCGAAACCGTTCGTCACCGTCTTTTCGAGGCCGCGCGATGACATCAGCTGCATGCCAACGCAGATACCGAGAAACGGCCGGGCTTTCTTCTCGACCGCGTCGATCAGCGCTTCCGACATGCCTGAAACGGCATCGAGCCCGCGCCGGCAGTCGGCATAGGCGCCGACACCCGGCAGCACCACGCGATCGGCGGCCGCGACAGCCTCTGCCTTGTCCGTTAGGTCGATCACAGCATCGATGCCGGCTTCCCGCGCGGCTCGCTCGAAGGCTTTCGTCGCCGAACGCAGGTTGCCGGAACCGTAATCTATAATTGCGACGCGCATCAGCGTCCTCCATCAAAACCAAAGAGACCGAGCGAGGTGGCGTTGCCGTGTCGCGGGGCATGGGCCGTGGGATCCCATTGCGGCGAGGGTGCCGGACGGCTGTCACCGGTATCGGTCGGAACATTCGAAAAATAGATCTCTTCTGCGGTTGGGAGCGAGTCGGCCGAAACGAGGTCGGTCTCATCCCAGCCCTTCGCAACCAGATCGCGGATGCGAAGGTTCTGACCCTCGAGCGCCACCAGAAGACTTGTGCTGAAGGTGATCGCGAGGCCGACTGGCCAGAGGTCTGCACGGTCTGTCAGCGCGCCGCCGAGGGTTTGCAGGAGAAATGCCGCGACGGCGTAGAGCCAAAGCCGATGGAAGGCCAGCCATATCCAGGGGAAGAGGAACCCGAGCACCGTGAAGCCATCGCGAATGAACCGCGTCTTTTCGTGGTTTGTGTCCGTTCCGCCGGGCGCGGTCAGAACCAGATAGCTGGAAGTCATATCGTCAAGCTCCCTCAGGGGGCTCAGACGAGCGTGCCCTTCGTCGAGGGAACACGGCCCGCCTGTCTCGGATCGATCTCTGTCGCCGTACGCAGTGCGCGGGCAACGGCCTTGAAGCATGTCTCTGCAATATGGTGGTTGTTGGCACCATAATGGTTGAGAATATGCAAGGTGATGCCGGCGTTCTGGGCAAGCGCCTGGAAAAATTCACGAACGAGTTCCGTGTCGAACGTGCCGATCTTCGGCGCGCTGAAGGCGACATTCCAGACGAGGAAAGGCCGACCGGAGAGGTCGACCGCAGCCTTCGTCATCGTCTCGTCCATGGCAAGATCAATCGATGCGTAGCGCGCAATGCCGCGGCGATCGCCGAGCGCCTTGGCAATCGCTTGGCCGATCGCGATGCCAGTGTCTTCGACCGTATGGTGATCGTCGATGTGGAGGTCGCCCTTGGTCTCGATCTCCATGTCGATGAGCGAATGTCGCGACAATTGGTCGAGCATATGATCGAAGAAGCCGACGCCTGTCGAAATTTTCGACTTTCCGGTGCCGTCAAGATCGACGGAAACGGAAACCGAAGTCTCGTTCGTCTTGCGGGACACGGCACCCGTGCGGCTTGCGGTCTCGGCCATATGGCTGCTCCATCAGGAAATACGGGGGTTCCTTATCAGGCAAGCCGTGAAATATCCAGAACCGCGACAGCAGAAAACGACGCCGATTGCAATCGGCGTGCCCGCACTTACATAGGGCTCGACAGGGCCGGTGTGCGGCTCGACGTAACAAGCCCGGTAGACGGGCAAAGGTGCAATGGATGACAACGATTATTACAGTTCGAAAGGGCGGCAAGGTCATCATGGCCGGCGATGGTCAGGTCAGCCTCGGCCAAACCGTGATGAAGGGCAATGCCCGCAAGGTGCGGCGGATCGGCAAAGGCGAAGTCATTGCCGGTTTCGCAGGTGCCACTGCGGATGCCTTCACGCTCCTCGAACGTCTTGAAAAGAAGCTCGAACAATATCCGGGCCAGCTGATGCGCGCCGCCGTCGAACTCGCTAAGGATTGGCGCACGGACAAGTATCTCCGCAACCTCGAAGCCATGATGCTCGTCGCCGACAAGTCGGTGACGCTGGCGATAACAGGCAACGGCGACGTTCTTGAACCCGAGCATGGCGCCATGGCGATCGGTTCGGGTGGCAATTTTGCGCTCGCTGCGGCGCGCGCCCTGATGGACACAGACAAATCAGCCGAAGAGGTCGCGCGTCGCGCGCTCGATATTGCCGCCGACATTTGCGTCTACACGAACCATAATGTGGTGGTGGAAACGCTCGATGCCGAAGCTTGATCCGGTTTCAAAGATTCACGCCCCGATGGAATATTCGATATGACCACATTTTCCCCCCGCGAGATCGTTTCTGAACTCGACCGCTACATTATTGGCCAGCATGAGGCCAAGCGTGCGGTGGCGATTGCGCTGCGCAATCGTTGGCGCCGCCACCAGCTTGACCCAGACCTGCGCGACGAAGTCATGCCAAAGAACATCCTGATGATCGGCCCGACCGGCGTAGGCAAGACGGAAATTTCTCGCCGTCTCGCCAAATTGGCGGGCGCGCCCTTCATCAAGGTTGAAGCGACCAAATTTACCGAAGTCGGCTACGTCGGACGCGACGTGGAGCAGATCATCCGCGATCTTGTCGAGGTCGGCATCGGCTTGGCTCGCGAGAAGAAGCGAAGCGAAGTGCAGGCAAAGGCGCATATGAGTGCCGAGGAGCGCGTTCTCGATGCGCTCGTCGGCGCCACGGCCTCGCCAGCGACGCGCGACAGCTTCCGCAAGAAGCTGCGCAATGGTGAACTTGACGACAAGGAGATCGATATCGAGATCGCCGACACTGGCACCGGCATGGGTGGTTTCGACATTCCCGGCATGCCGGGCGCCAATATCGGCGTGCTCAATCTTTCAGAAATGTTTGGTAAGGCAATGGGTGGCCGCACCAAGAAGGTCCGCACGACGGTCAAGGCATCCTATACCGATCTGATCCGCGACGAGTCCGACAAGCTGATCGACAACGAAGTCATCCAGCGCGAGGCTGTCCGTGCAGTCGAAAATGACGGCATCGTCTTCCTCGACGAAATCGACAAGATCGCCGCTCGCGACGGCGGCATGGGTGCCGGCGTCTCGCGCGAAGGCGTGCAACGCGACCTGCTTCCGCTGGTCGAAGGTACAACCGTGTCGACGAAGTACGGCCCGGTGAAGACGGATCACGTCCTTTTCATCGCCTCCGGCGCATTCCATGTCTCCAAGCCATCCGATCTGTTGCCGGAACTGCAAGGTCGTCTGCCGATCCGCGTCGAGCTGCGCGCGCTCACCAAGGAAGACTTCCGCCGTATCCTGACGGAAACCGAGGCGAGCCTTATCAGGCAGTACAAGGCCCTGATGGAAACGGAAGGCCTCAACCTCGAGTTCACCGACGATGGCATCGATGCCCTGGCTGATGTGGCTGTCCACCTGAACTCGTCGGTCGAAAACATCGGCGCACGCCGACTTCAAACTGTCATGGAGCGGGTTCTGGACGAAATCTCCTTCAACGCTCCGGATCGCGGCGGCTCGACCGTGACGATCGACGCCGACTATGTGCGCGAGCACGTCGGCGACCTGGCGCAGAACACGGATTTGTCCCGCTTCATCTTGTGATGAACGAGCATCGTGTCATCTCTTTGCTGATATGATGCCGCGATTTTGACAGCTTGAACTCTCGACAGCGGGCCTTTTACTTTTTAGTGAAGGGCCCGTTTAGTTATGGGCGCCAGCATTATTCGGCCAAGATTATGGTCCAGTCAGCGCGCTTCGCGAGAATGCCATGAACCGATGGGAACGCTGATAGTGCGACGCCTTCTGACAAGTCTCTTGATTGCTACTGCCGTGCTGACCTCGGTGCCGGCTTTTGCCATGCAAGTGGTGCCGCCAGGCAATCGCCATGCCGAGCAACCCGATGTTCCAGGCGCATCGGTCCGCCGCACGAAGGGCACGAAGACCTCGTTCGATCGCAAATACGAGAAGGTCCATGACCTCTTGGCATCGGATCACGAGCTGATGGCCAAGATCAAGAAGGTTTCGGCCGCTTACGGCATCGACCCCATCCATGTGATTGGCGCGATTGTCGGCGAGCATACTTATAATGTCGATGCCTATGACCGCTTGCAGTCCTATTATGTGAAGGCTGCGTCCTACGCCGGGGAGAGCTTCCGCTTCGCCTATAATGGCGAGGACGTCGACGACTTCATCAAGCGGCCGCAATTTGCTAAATGCAACGGCAAGGGCGATTCCTATACGCTGTGGAGCTGCCGCGAAGACGTCTGGGAGAGCGACTTCCGTGGCAAGACCGTCGGCGGCGAGAGCTTCCCGAACAACCGCTTCAGCGCGGTCTTCTTCCAGCCCTTCTACGCCGGTCAGACCTTTGGCCTTGGGCAGATCAACCCGCTGACGGCGCTGATGCTCTCGGACCTCGTCTCCAAGGTGTCGGGCTATGAGAAGCTCAACGAGAAGGATGCCGGTGCCGTCTATAAGGCGATCATGGAGCCGGATGTCTCGCTCGCCTTTGTCGCCGCCTCCATCCGGCGCTCGATCGACGATTACAAGCAGATCGCCGACATGGACATTTCCAAGAATCCGGGCCTGACAGCAACACTCTACAACGTCGGCAACTCGCGCCAGCGCGCGGCTGCCCTCGCTGCCAAGAACCGAGCTTCGGGGGAAAATGTCTGGCCGGAGGAGAACTATTACGGCTGGCTGGTCAACGACAAGCTGGACGAGCTGGAGCGTCTGCTCTAGCTTTTGCCTTGCCGGGACGGACTTCTCCCGCGAAAAGGCTGAGTTCCCCATGGACATGCGTCCGGATCCCTTTGTACCGCCAGCACCGTTGCCCCGTACGGTGCCACCGAGTCGGCTTGAGATCATTCGCACCATTCTGCGCAACCCGCTGGAGCTCTGGGGTGAGCCTTCCTACACGTTGCCGTGGATTCAGACGCGGTTCTTCCGTGAAAGAACCCTGATCGTCAACGATCCCGGCCTGATCCGCCATGTTCTGGTCGATAATGCCGCCAATTACCGCATGTCGGATATTCGCCAGCTCATTTTGCGCCCGATCTTGCGTGATGGGCTCCTGACGGCGGAAGGGGACGTTTGGAAGCGGTCCCGCAAGGCGGTTGCACCGGTTTTCACGCCGCGCCATGCAAACGGCTTTGCCGGGCAGATGCTTCGCCAGTCCGAGGACTACGCGAGGAAATACGAATCTGCCGGCAGAGATGGCAAGGTCTTCGAGATCGCGGCCGACATGACAGAGCTGACCTTTGCCATTCTCGCCGATACGCTGTTCTCAGGCGAGATTGTCACCTCCTCCGATAGCTTTGCCGATGACGTCAACGCGCTCTTGCACCGCATGGGGCGCGTCGACCCGATGGACCTTTTGCGCGCACCGTCCTGGGTTCCGCGTCTGACCCGTATCGGCGGTCAGAAGGTGCTCGACAAGTTCCGAAATATCGTGCGCCAGACCATGGACGCCCGGCTCGCCCGGATGCGGGCCGATCGCGCTGCCGCGCCAGACGACTTTCTGACCTTGCTTCTCGAGCAGGCCGAAAGTGGCGGGCTGACGAACGATGAAATCGAAGACAATATTCTGACATTCATTGGCGCCGGCCACGAGACGACCGCGCGTGCGCTCGCCTGGACACTCTATTGCGTTGCCAACACGCAGCACATTCGCGAGGCGATGGAGGAGGAGATTGATCGCGTGTTGGCGCAGGATGTCGAGCCGGTGAAGTGGCTGGATCTGATGCCTTACACGCGCGCTGCCTTCGAGGAAGCGCTACGGCTCTATCCGCCAGCGCCGTCGATCAATCGCGCCGCCATCGCCGCCGATCGCTGGACCGACGCGAAAGGGGAGGCGGTCGAGATCGAGCCCGGCGTCACCATTCTCATCATGCCATGGACGCTGCATCGTCACGAACTTTATTGGGACAAGCCGCGAGCATACATCCCGGAACGGTTCTTGCCGGAGAATCGCGGCAAGATCGGGCGTTTCCAGTTTCTGCCGTTCGGTGCCGGTCCGCGGGTCTGCATCGGCGCGACCTTCGCTCTACAAGAGGCTGTCATCGCTTTGGCGGTGCTCATGCACAGTTTCCGCTTCGATATGACGGAGCAGACGAAGCCGTGGCCCGTTCAGAAGCTGACGACCCAGCCGCAAAACGGTCTGCCGATGCGCGTTACGCCACGGTCTTTTCCTAAATCGGCATAAATCTTTCGAACTATTGCATAATTGACTATGAATGAAAGCCGGGCAAAGTGGCAGCATGCGAAAGCTGTCGTGGGTTTTAGGAGACATTGAATGAGCCGCATCGATAAAAACGGTCTTGCTGTTGAAGCCGTCCTTCATGAGTTCCTGGTGACGGAGGCGCTGCCCGGCCTGAAGATCGATGCCGACAAGTTCTTTGCTGATTTCTCCGCCATCGTTCACGATCTTGCGCCGCGCAATCGCGAGCTGCTCGCCAAGCGCGATGCACTCCAGCTTCGCATCGATGACTGGTACCGCCAGCATGGCGCACCGAGCGACATCGAAGCATACCAGGCGTTTCTCCGCGACATCGGCTATATCCTGCCGGAGGGCTCGGATTTCCAAGTCACGACCACGAACGTCGATCCGGAAATTGCCTCGATTGCCGGTCCTCAGCTGGTCGTTCCTGTGATGAATGCGCGCTATGCGCTGAATGCCGCCAATGCTCGCTGGGGCTCGCTCTACGATGCGCTCTACGGGACGGATGCGATTCCCGAAAGCGACGGGGCCGAAAAGGGCAAGGCCTACAATCCGAAGCGAGGCGATAAGGTCATAGCCTGGGTTCGTGATTTCCTTGACACAGCCGCGCCGCTGGATAGCTGGAGCTGGAAGGATGTTGCGACCTTTGCTTTCAAGGATGGTGCTCTTGCCATCACCTCGACCGACGGTGAGCATGTTTCGCTGACCGATGCGGCACATTTTGCCGGCTATCAGGGTGATGCCGCGGCGCCGTCTCGCATCCTACTTAAGAACAACGGTATCCACATAGACATCGTCATCGATGCCTCGACCGCGATCGGCAAAAGCGATCCGGCGCATATCTCCGACGTCTGGCTGGAATCGGCGATCACGACGATTATGGACTGCGAAGACTCGGTTGCGGCCGTCGATGCTGAAGACAAGGTCGTGGTCTATCGCAATTGGCTGGGCCTCATGAAGGGCGACCTTCAGGAAGAGGTGTCGAAGGGTGGATCGAGCTTCATCCGTAAGCTCAATTCCGATCTAGAATACAACGGCCCGACCGCTACGCCCTTCGAAGTGCATCGCCGCTCGCTCATGCTCGTTCGCAACGTTGGCCATCTCATGACCAATCCGGCTATCCTTGATCGTGATGGCAATGAAGTGCCGGAAGGAATCATGGATGCAATGATCACCGGGATGATTGCGCTCTACGACGTCGGCGCGAACGGCAGCCGCAAGAATTCCCGCACCGGTTCGGTCTACGTGGTCAAGCCGAAGATGCATGGTCCTGAGGAAGTCGCGTTCGCCGCCGAGATCTTCACGCGCGTCGAAGATGCCCTCGGCATGGCACGCAATACCATTAAGATGGGGATCATGGACGAGGAGCGGCGCACGACCGTCAATCTGAAGGAATGCATTCGCGCGGCTCGCGAACGCGTCGTCTTCATCAACACCGGCTTCCTGGACCGCACCGGTGATGAAATCCATACATCGATGGAAGCCGGGCCGATGATCCGCAAAGGCGACATGAAACAGGCCGCCTGGATCAGCGCTTACGAAAACTGGAACGTCGATATCGGCCTCGAATGCGGCCTTTCCGGCCATGCGCAGATCGGCAAGGGCATGTGGGCGATGCCGGATCTGATGGCGGCGATGCTGGAGCAGAAGATCGCGCACCCGAAGGCCGGCGCAAATACCGCCTGGGTTCCGTCCCCGACCGCCGCAACACTGCATGCCACCCATTATCACCGTGTCAATGTCGGCCGCGTTCAGCAGGGTTTGAAGGATCGTGCGCGCGCCAAGCTCTCCGATATTCTTTCAGTTCCCGTCGCGGTTCGTCCGAATTGGACACCGGAGGAAATCCAGCGTGAACTCGACAACAATGCTCAGGGCATATTGGGTTACGTCGTTCGCTGGGTCGATCAGGGCGTCGGCTGCTCCAAGGTGCCTGACATCAACAATGTCGGTCTTATGGAAGACCGTGCGACGCTGCGCATCTCCGCGCAGCATATGGCCAACTGGCTGCATCACAAGGTTACCACCGAAGCCCAGGTCGTTGAAACGATGAAACGCATGGCCGCGATCGTGGATCAACAGAATGCATCCGACCCAGCCTACACACCGATGGCCGCCGATTTCGACGGTTCGATCGCTTTCCAGGCGGCACTTGACCTGGTCTTGAAGGGCAGGGCGCAGCCGAATGGCTATACGGAGCCGGTCCTGCATCGCCGCCGCCTCGAGCTGAAGGCCAAACAGGCGATCTGACGAGAATACGCAATCGAAAAGGCCGCCGAAACAATGTTCCGGCGGCCTTTCTAATACCCTATTTCAGGGACAGCTTACTGGATAACGATGACCTTCGAAGTCGTCTTGCCCGGGCGTACGCGGCTGTAGAGATCGATAACGTCCTGGTTCATCAGTCGAATGCAGCCAGAGGAGGCAGCAGTACCGATCGAAGCCCATTCCGGCGTTCCGTGCAGACGGAAGAGGGTGTCCTGACCCTTTTCGTTGAAGAGATACATGGCACGCGCGCCGAGCGGATTGCTGAGGCCGGGGCCCATGCCATCCTCAACATATTTGGCGACTTCGGGCTTGCGCTCAGCCATTTCTTTCGGCGGATGCCAGGTCGGCCATTCCTGCTTCCAGGCAACATAGGCAGTGCCTGCCCATGCGAACCCCTGCTTGCCGACGCCGATGCCGTAACGCATCGCCTTGCCGCCGGGCAGGATGTAATAGAGGAAACGCTCGCGGGTATTGACGATGATCGTGCCCGGGCGCTCGGTGGTTTCGTAAGAGACGATCTGGCGGCGGAATTGCGGCTTGACCTTCTGGATCGGGATCGCCGGCAGCGAATACCCGGCATCCGTCGTCACGCCGTAAGCGTCGTCGAAGATTTGCGCGGTCTGGACGGTCGGCCCCGGCGCGACCTTGTCTTCAACGGAGGCGCTTTCGGTAGTCGAGGAGCAACCGGCCAGAGCGAGCGTCGCGATCAGGCCGAATACAGGAAATGCATTGCGGATGCGCATGGATGTCTCTTAGGAAATAGGCAAGGGAGGAACGGTCTTTTGAACCATCTTTGATTATAGTTTATTTTCGATTAACTTTGCCTTTGCAAGCCGTTGCAGTGCGGCAAAACCAATACGCAGCGGCAAATTAGAAGCGCATGGTTTTTTTGCAACAACGCGCGCGCCAAACTCACGGTTATCCATGACGATTTTGAGTGTTTACAATAACAATCCGTTAATAGACGGCCGGCAGTCGGACAGAGCTATGCTGGTGCGCCGCGGGGCTCAGATTTTACTTCACGAAATGCGTCACGCCGTGTTGCCGGAACTGTCGCTTGCGAGCGGACGGCGCGCGGATCTGATCACCATTTCGGAGAAGGGAGAGATCTGGATCATCGAGATCAAGACCTCGATCGAAGACCTTCGTGTCGACCGCAAGTGGCCGGACTATCGCTTGCATTGTGATCGGCTGTTCTTCGCGACGCACAAGGATGTTCCGCTCGATATCTTCCCCGAGGATTGCGGCTTGTTTCTCTCTGACGGTTACGGCGCCCATATGATCCGCGAAGCGCCGGAGCATCGCCTCGCGCCCGCCACCCGCAAATCGGTCACCCTGAGCTTCTCCCGCGCAGCTGCTCAGCGCCTGCTGATGGCCGAATGGGCAAACGGCAAGCCTTTCGACGTCGACGATATGTAGAGTTATTTGGGCGCGCGCTTGGCCAGAATACGCTGTAGCGTGCGGCGATGCATGTTAAGCCGCCGCGCTGTCTCCGAAACATTGCGCTCACACATCTCATAAACCCGCTGAATATGCTCCCAGCGCACCCGATCGGCCGACATTGGGTTTTCCGGCAACTCCGCTTTCTCGCCGGCCCGCTGCGTCAGCGCGGCGTAGACGTCGTCGGCGTCAGCGGGCTTCGCCAGGTAATCGACGGCGCCAAGCTTCACCGCCGTAACGGCCGTAGCAATATTTCCGTAGCCGGTCAGGACGATGATCCGCGTATCGTCCCTACGCTGTCGGATGGCCTCGATCACATCCAATCCATTGCCATCGCCAAGTCGCAGGTCGACCACCGCGTATTTCGGCGGATGGCTCTTTGACTTGGCAACACCCTCGGCAACCGATTCGGCTGTCTCGACCTTGAAGCCGCGCGTCTCCATGGCGCGTGCCAGGCGGCGTAGGAACGGCCCGTCGTCATCGACGATCAGCAGGCTGGCGTCTGGACCAATATGATCCGCATCTGCAAGGGAGGATTCGTGGTCAAGCTCGTTCATGTTCGTCAATCCCGGCAATCGCCTGCCTGATATAAGTCAAGTTTCCCGTTTTTCATTATGCCGATAGCGTCATTTTGTCGAATTTGCATCGATCAGCATGCGCGGCCATTCGACACGGACACGCGCTCCTGCCGCCTCCGGCATGCGGTTCTCGAACACCAGTGACGCGCCGGATCGCTCCAGGAGCGTCTTGGCGATGAAGAGCCCCAGTCCCAGCCCGCCGGCTCGGTCTTCCCGCTGTCTCTTGGTTACGTAGGGTTCGCCGATCCGGGTCAGGATATCGGAAGAATAGCCCTCGCCGTCGTCCTCGATCGTGATGCGGACTTTTCGCGCATCGTGCTCGACCGTTACGGTGACCTCGTCGCGCGCGTAGTCGACGGCGTTTTCGATCAGGTTGCCGAGCCCATACATGATGCCGGCATTGCGGTCGGTTACGGGCTCGCCTTTGCGCGGACTCTTTTCGATCAGTTCGAGCTTGATCCCGAATTCCCGATGCGGCGCCACGATCTCTTCCATCATCGATGACAGTGGCAACCGCCGGAGATGGGCTTCTCCTTCAGCCGAGAGCGTCGCTAGCCGCCTCAGAATGTCGCGACACCGCTCGCTCTGGCTGCGCAACAGTTGCACATCCTCGCGAAAGCGATCGTCATCCTTGAGTTCGCGCTCCATTTCCTTGGCAACGACGCTGATGGTGGCAAGCGGCGTTCCAAGCTCGTGTGCCGCCGCAGCGGCAAGACCGTCCAGCTGCGAAAGGTGCTTCTCCCGCTGCAGGACGAGCTCGGTTGCCGCTAGCGCATCGGCCAGCTGGCTCGCTTCCATCGAGACCCGATATGCATAAAAGGCGGCGAAGGCCATGGTCGATGCGATCGAGCACCAGACGCCGAACTGCATCACGGTGTGGACATTGATCTCGACCCCATCGAACCACGGCAAGGGAAAGGGCGAGAACGCGAGAATGGTGATGCAGATCATCGCAATGAGAATGAGCACCGTGCTGAAGCGGATCGGCTGCGACGCAAAGGAAATGATGACAGGAACGCAGACGAGCGCGGCGAAAGGATTTGCAAGGCCGCCGGTGATGAAGAGCAGCGCGCAAAGCTGCAGAAGGTCGAAACCGAGCAGCGCGAAGGCCGCGCCCGGATAGAGCCGATGGGTCGGCGGATAGCGGATCATCAGGTAGAAATTGACCGCCGCCAGTGCCGCGATCAGCACCGCGCATGCAACGAGCGGAAGGGGAAACTTCAGCCAGAAGGCAACGATGAACACCGTCACGGCTTGGCCGCCGACAGCAAGCCATCGCAGCCGCACCAGCGTCTGCAATCTCAATCGCCTGCTACTATGCCTGTCCTCTTCCGACGAACTCTCGACATTGTCGACCATCTGACATCCCTTGAACCGTAGTAGCGCTCATGTACCACGAGGTTTGACCCTTGTCGTCGGCGTGGCGTCTTCCGGCCGCTCGGGCCAGGGGTGCTTGGGATAGCGGCCGCGCATGTCGGCGCGCACGTCCCGCCACGAGCCGGCCCAGAATCCGGGTAGATCACGGGTCGTTTGGATCGGCCGGTGTGCCGGCGAGGTCAGCTCGAGAAGCAGCGGCAGTCGACCGCCACCGATTGCCGGATGCTGATTGAGGCCGAAGAGTTCCTGCACGCGGATCGTCAGCGTCGGTTCCTCGCCATCATATTGGATCGGATGCCGCTGTCCCGTCGGGGCTTCGAAATGCGTTGGCGCGAGGCGTGAAAGATCCCGCTGCATCTCGTGCGGTATCAACGCCATCAACCCGTTCGAAAGACCCGACGGGGAAATGTCGGAAATCCCCCGAGCATCCATCTGGTAGGGAATGAACCACTCATCGAGCCGCGCAATCAATGCTTCGTCGCTGACATCAGGCCACGCATCGCCGATGCTGCGATGAAGAAAGCCGATGCGCTCGCGCAGCTGCATGGCTTCCTTGGAAAAAGGCAGCTGTTCCAACCCCAGCTCGCGCACACCTTCTGCCAGTGCACGGCTGGCAGCTTCGCCGGTTGGACGAGGCAGTGGCGTCTCGTCGAAGACAATGGCGCCGAGCCGGGTCGCCCGCCTGGCTCGGACCTGCCGGCTCTGTCGGTCGAAAAAGGTCTGATCGCCGGTCGAAATTGAACCGGGCAGGTCTTCTTCGATGTCGGCGCGAGACACTTCGGCTGCCGCCAGGATGCGCCCCTGCGCCGCCCGGCCCGTCAAATCTGCGATGACGAGCATCGGGCTGCCGGCGAGCCGCTCGGTCTCCGGCAGTTCCGCGCCGCGCCCATTCGCCATGAGGAAGCGGCCTCTGCCGCCGCGCTGCAGCCCGATTCGGTCAGGGAAGGCGTGCAGCAGCAGCCGTCCCGTCTGGCTGGGTTCCGCAGCCTTGGCGACATCGAGACCCTTGGCCAGTCGAGCCGCCAGCTGACGCGAACCTTCGGCGCGATCGCCGCGCTCCGACCGGAAGCGCCGCATCCGCTCTTCGAGGTCAATGCTTGGACCGCCGAGGCCCTGTTCAGTCAACAGAACCGCCAGCTCTGCCGCGTCTCTTGCATGCCCTGTCTCGCCTGCGAAGATCACCATGGCAGCCAGACGCGGCGGCAGCGCAAGGTCGCGCATCATCTTCCCGCGCGCAGTGAGTGCGCCGTCCTTGTCGAGCGCGCCAAGCTGCAGCAGCAGCGCCCGCGCCTCCGACAGCGTCGTCTCCGGCGGCTGGTCGACGAAGGACAGTGCGCGGGCATCCTGCACGCCCCAGTGGGCAAGATCGAGAACGAGGCCGGAGAGATCGCTGGAAAGTATCTGCGGCGGCGTGAATGCCGGCAGGGCGGCGGTCTGCCCCTGATGCCAGAGACGGATCGCAATACCTGGCTCGGTTCGTCCCGCACGTCCGGCACGCTGGTCGGCCGAAGCGCGCGAGACGCGCACCGTTTCCAGTCGCGTGATGCCGGTCGAGGCCTCGAACACCGGAAGCCGCTGCAGGCCGCTATCGATTACGATCCGCACCCCGTCAATGGTGATCGACGTCTCGGCAATCGAGGTGGCGAGCACGACTTTGCGCGTCCCGGGCTCGGCCGGCCGGATTGCCGCATCCTGTTCCCGCTGTGTCAGGTTGCCGAAAAGCGGTGCAATCAGCGTTTGTGGTCCAAAGCGTCCTTCGAGCCGCTCGGCGGTGCGGGCGATCTCCGCCTGGCCGGGCAGGAAGGCGAGGATTGATCCGCTCTCGCTGGCATGAGCGTCAACGATCGCGCGCGTCATCGCGTCTTCCATGCGCTCGCCGCTCGGCCGATCCTTGTAGCGGATGTCGATCGGGTAGCTTCGCCCCATGCTTTCGATGACAGGCGGCTGGCCGAGAAGCTCGGCAACACGCGCGACGTCAAGCGTCGCTGACATTACCAGTACGCGCAGGTCATCTCGCAAGGCGGATTGCACATCGAGCGCCAGTGCCAGGCCGAAGTCGGCGTCCAGCGAGCGCTCGTGGAACTCATCAAAGATGACGACCGAGACACCTGATAGTTCGGGATCCTCGAGGATCATGCGGGCGAACACGCCTTCGGTCACGACCTCGACGCGGGTCTTGGCGGATACTCTGGTGTCGAGCCGCATGCGATAGCCGACGGTCCCGCCCACAGTCTCGCCAAGCAGCGAGGCCATGCGGCTTGCCGCCGCGCGGGCCGCGAGGCGTCGCGGCTCCAGAAGGATGATCTTGCCGTCGCCACGCCAATCCTGATCGAGCAGATAGAGGGGAACAAGCGTCGTCTTGCCGGCGCCCGGCGGGGCGGAAAGCACGGCGCGGCCCCGTGTGGCCAGTGCCGCCCCGATCTCCGGGAGAACATGCGAAACCGGAAGTTCCGGCAGGGAAGTCATGCGGGTCACGTGCGCGTCTTCGTTTCATAAGCGAGGATGGCACGCATCTCTTTTAGGATCAGCTACGTCATTCCCCGGGGGTAATGCATCGCCGGTAAAACTACCGACACCGCGCGGCTGTGCGCAAGTCATGTCCTCCGCGGATTGAGCCGGACCTCAAATGGCGAAGATTCTGCATCTGAGGGTGGAAGCTGGACGGCAAGTACAGGCAGGAGTCGCCGCCATGGGTCCGTACGGATGGCCAAAGCACCCACTCTTGAAAATCCCTCTTTCATTTCAATCTGTTACAAAAATGTCAAAAAACTTTGTTTGGCGGTGTTGACTTAGAAAAGGGGCAGGGTCTATAAGCCCGATCACTGACGAGGG
>NZ_LOKZ01000013.1 GCF_002211365.1 Rhizobium sp. R711
GGCAAATACGATCTTGCGATGATCGCGAAGTCACGCTCCGACTACTGGGCCGATCTCGACCGGGCGATCGAGACCGAGCGGACGCTGCATGGTCAGAAGCCGTTGAAGGAAGAAGAGCGCGAGCCGCCGAAAATATCGACGGGTTTGTCAGCGGTCTGAGGCGCCGGTCTCCCGGCCCTTCGTTCATCGTTTGGTCGCTTGGTCAAGCTCGACGGCGCAGGACGTGCACTTCGGCACTCCGATGCTCCTGTGTCAGCGTGAAATTCGCTAGCTGGCGGTCCATTTCGACGGCTTCGGTGGCAAGCCGGTGGATCGCCGCGGTGGTTTCCTCGACCATGGCCGCGTTCTGCTGTGTCATCGCATCGAGTTCGGAAACGGCCGAGTTGATCTGGCGCAGCGTGTCCGCCTCCTCGCGGGTGGTTTCCATGATCTCGGTGATCTGGCCGTTAATGGCCTCGACGTGGCTGCCGATCCCGGTCAGCGCATCGCCGGCGCGCTCGACAAGTGAGACGCCCATTTCGACCTCATGCGTGGACTTCTGCAGCAGGCTCGCGATCTCCTTTGCGGCACTCGATGAACGCTGCGCCAGTTCACGCACTTCCATGGCGACGACGGCAAAGCCCTTGCCGGATTCGCCAGCGCGCGCTGCCTCGACGCCGGCATTGAGCGCCAGCAGGTTGGTCTGGAAGGCAATCGAGTCGATCACGGTGATGATCGAGTTGATCTGGCGAGATGATGCCTGGATCGCTTCCATTGCAGCAATCGTCTCGCGCATGATCTGGCTGGAGCCTGTCGTGTCACGCTTGGCGTCGCGGGCGATGCGTTCTGCATGTTCTGCGCGCTCGATCTGAAGACGAATCGACTGGGTAATCGCATCGATCGCATTTGCAGTCTCGGTGATCGAAGCGGCCTGACGCTCGGTGCGACCGGCGAGCTCGTCGGCACCGGTGCGCATTTCCTCGGAGCCCGCACGCACCGCCATAGAGTTGCCGCCGATCGCCGTCATCGTTTCGCTGAGAGCCGCCAGCGCTTCGTTGAAGTTGATGCGAAGGCCTTCGAGTTCGCTCGGGAAACGGGTCTCGATCTGATAGGCAAGATCGCCGTTGGCCAGATGGTGCAGACCCTCGTCGATCGCCTGAACGACCTCCTGCAGGGTCCGGGCCTCCGCCTCGCGCTCGGCCATATGCTGCTGGCGATCCCGTTCCGCGCGCGCCCGCGTTTCGTTGCTGGCGGCTTCCAGCTCGCGGCTTTCGACCAGCGACTGCTTGAACCGTGCCAATGCCTTGGCCATCGTGCCGATTTCGTCACCGCGGTTCTGGCTGCCGATCTCGACCTCCAGCTTGCCATCGGCAACATCGCGGGTAACGCCGGCAAGACGGGCAAGCGGCGAGAAAAGCAGCTTGGTGATTGCCCAGGTTGCCGCTGCCATGACGATCAGAACGCCAAGCGCAATCATCGTCAGCAGGGTGGCGATTTCGAGAGAACCAGCGTTGAGCTCGCTGATTCGCACGCTTTCCACGACGAGGAAGCGGGAGCCCTGGTAGTCGATGCCACGGACATAGGCTCGCGCCGCGCCATCGGCGCGATCGAAGTCGTCGACCGTCATCCCCTTTGCCGAAAGCGCGTCCTTTACGAAGGTGAAAGGCGCGGTATCGAGCGTGACGAGCTGGCCGGTCGCGTTCACGCCGATCGCCGAGCCGTCATCCGAGATGATTGCCGCCTGCGCCGTGCTGCCGGCCACAATGCCCTTGGCGAGAATGCTGGTGATCATGTTGTCGCGCACCTTGAAGAGCATCACGCCCTTCGCCGCACCCAGCTTGACGATCGGCACGGCGTAGAAGATTGCCGACCTGCCGCTTGCGGCATCGACGCGAAGACCGGAAAAGCCCGTCGGTGCGGAATCGTCCGTCGCCTTGGCGGTGTTTGCGATCGCCTTGGCGAAGGCGAGACCGGCGCCGGTCGACTTCCACGCGTCGGCCTTCAGGTTTTCGGCGAAATCGTCGTTCTTCTTGTAGGAGTAGAGGACGTTACCATCGAGATCGGCAATCAGCAGATCGCTGAAGGCGGTGTTCTCGAGGTCACGGCCAACCTCGCTCTGCGTTGTCTCATGGTTGGAATAGTAGAAGCCGCTTGGCGCCTGCGGCTTCATTAGCTTCTCGCGCTGGTCGGCCGGGTTCGGGTTGTTGGTGATGAACACCTTCTTCAATTCGGCGCGCGCATCGCCTGACGTCTTCTCGATTGTCTTCCAGCCACTTTTCAGGCTCGTGATCGACATCTGCAGCGCTTCGATGCGCGCGATCGAATTCGCCTGGTTTTCAAGCTGCTCAAGCTGATCCTGCAGCATGTCGCCGCGGAAGATCAGGACGCTCTCCTTCGCCTTGAGCGCCTGCTCGCCGGAAATGCGGCTGCTGGCGAAGTAGGCGAGGACATTGATGACCGCGATCGACAGTGCGGTCAGCAGGATGAATGTGGCAATGACCTTGAAGGACAGGGACTGAAATCTCTGAACCATGAACGATGAACCCTTCCGGAACGGCTCATACCGGCAGAACGGGAACGCCCTGCCGGCTGACCTGCAAACAGAACACGGGAGCCTTGCCTTCGCGGGAAGGGAGCTCCTCTCACATTTTATCGGTCAAAAGTCGGCTACGGAGCTTAAATTGCCGTAAACAGCCTCCCTGAAAACAAGGAATGTTTTTGTTTTGTTCACTTATCGATGGCAGTTATTTTGCGAGTGCAATAGGGTGAACCATGCAAAATACGATTCGCATCATCGGCGTTGACCCGGGCCTGCGCCGCACCGGCTGGGGAATTATCGACACGCTCGGCAATTCCTTGCGCTTCGTCGCATCAGGCACGGTAACCTCGGACGGCGACATGGACCTGGCCTCGCGCCTCTGCCAACTGCATGACGGTCTGGCGGATGTCGTCCATAGCTACAAGCCGGATGAGGCCGCGGTCGAACAGACCTTCGTCAACAAGGATGCCGTGGCAACCCTGAAGCTCGGCCAGGCCCGTGGTATTGCCATGCTGGTCCCCGCCCGCGCCGGATTGCCGGTCGCAGAATACGCGCCGAACGCCGTCAAGAAGGCGGTCATTGGAGTCGGCCACGGCGAGAAGCAGCAAATCCACATGATGCTGAAAATCCTGATGCCGAAGGTCGAATTCAAAGGCAATGACGCCGCCGACGCGCTGGCGATCGCCATCTGCCATGCGCACAACCGCGGCAGCAACCGCATGCGGCAGGCGGCACTTGCCGGCTAATCTTCACTGACAATCCACCGAACGGACCATTTGCATGATCGGCAAGCTTAAAGGCACCATCGAAGAAATCGGCGACGACTACGTCCTCGTCGATGTCCACGGCGTCTGCTACGTCGCCTTCTGCTCGGCGCGCACCCTGTCTCGCCTCGGCTCGGTGGGGGAAGCCTGCGTGCTCTTCATCGAAACCTATGTTCGCGAAGACCAGTTGAAGCTCTTCGGCTTCATGACCGCGCTCGAAAGAGAATGG
Organism: Rhizobium sp. R711; assembly: GCF_002211365.1. Classification (GTDB taxonomy): domain Bacteria; phylum Pseudomonadota; class Alphaproteobacteria; order Rhizobiales; family Rhizobiaceae; genus Rhizobium. The sequence goes on from NZ_LOKZ01000013.1 coordinate 3,512, forward strand.
TTCATCCTCCTGCAGAGTGTTCAGGGCGTCGGCGCGAAGGTGGCGCTCGCAGTCCTTTCGACACTGCCTCCGAGCGAACTGGCGAACGCCATTGCGCTGCAGGATCGCACGGCGGTCGCCCGCGCTCAGGGCGTCGGACCCAAGGTCGCCGTGCGCATCGTCACCGAACTGAAGAACAAGGCGCCGGCCTTTGCCGGAGAAGCGTCGGGCACCATCGGCCTCAAGCAGGAACTCGGCGAAGGTGTTGCCGCAGCCCCGGTCGCGGATGCGGTCTCCGCGCTGACGAACCTCGGCTACTCCCGCGACCAAGCGGCCAATGCCGTTGCCGCCGCAATGAAGACTGCCGGTGAAGGCGCTGACAGCGCCAAGCTCATCCGCCTCGGGTTGAAGGAACTGGCTCGCTGATCCAATTGCCCGAGCGGGTGCCAAAAGCCTCTGGCTTGGTGTATTGGTCACGAGCGTTTGAAGATTGGGAAATGCCAGCATGAGTGAAGCCGCGCGCCTGATATCGGCAGAGAAACGAGGCGAAGACCTGGATGTGACGCTGCGGCCGCAATCGCTGGACGAGTTCACCGGCCAGGCGGAAGCGCGCGCAAACCTGAAGGTTTTCATCGAGGCGGCGAAGAACCGCGGCGAGGCGCTCGACCATGTCCTTTTCGTTGGCCCACCCGGCCTCGGCAAGACCACACTGGCGCAGATCATGGCGAAGGAACTCGGCGTCAATTTCCGTTCGACATCAGGCCCGGTCATCGCCAAGGCGGGCGATCTCGCCGCCCTGTTGACCAATCTCGAAGAGCGCGACGTCCTCTTCATCGATGAAATCCATCGGCTCAATCCCGCCGTCGAGGAAATCCTCTACCCCGCGATGGAGGACTTCCAGCTCGACCTCATCATCGGCGAAGGCCCCGCCGCACGCTCGGTCAAGATCGACCTGTCGAAGTTCACGCTTGTCGCCGCAACGACGCGCCTTGGCCTTCTGACCACGCCGCTGCGCGACCGTTTCGGCATTCCTGTCCGTCTGAGCTTCTACACCGTCGAGGAACTGGAACTGATCGTTCGTCGCGGCGCGCGCCTGATGAACCTTCCCATGACCGATGAGGGTGCCCGGGAGATCGCCCGACGCGCCCGCGGCACGCCGCGTATAGCTGGCCGCCTGCTGCGCCGCGTGCGCGATTTCGCCGAAGTGGCCAAGGCCGAAGCCGTCACCCGAGAGATTGCCGATGAGGCACTGACCCGCCTGCTCGTCGACAACATGGGCCTCGACCAGCTCGATAAGCGCTATCTCAACATGATCGCCATCAATTTCGGCGGTGGCCCCGTCGGTATCGAAACCATCGCTGCAGGGCTTTCTGAGCCGCGCGATGCGATCGAGGACATTATCGAGCCCTATATGATCCAGCAGGGCTTCATCCAGCGGACGCCGCGCGGCCGCGTCCTGACCGCAACGGCCTGGAAGCATCTCGGGATGCAGCCCCCCAAGGATCTCGAGGCCGCACAGTTTCGTTTGTTTCAGGAAGACGACGACTGACGCTTGCGGGTAACACCGTCAAGGAAGGGAGTTATCTGATGCCGACGTTCGACCCTTGCAGGACCGCCCGCAAGCTCGCATACAACAATGCGCTTGCGAACCACCGGCTCCATGAAGCTTGCGGCCGGCTGATGCCGGGGGAGTTCGAGGCTGTTCGGGTAAGCTTCTTTACGTCGATCAAGGCAACGCTCAACCACATTCTGACGGTCGACTGGTTTTACGTCGATGCGCTGGAAGGCGGCACGCTCGGGCCAGCCGCCTGGGACATTGAGGAGCCGTTCGACGACATCGCTGCGCTTGCTGCAGAGCAGGCCAAAGTCGATCGTCGGTTGGTGGCATTGTGCGAAGCCGCCACCCCAGAAAAATTGGCGTCAACGACCGAGATTCATCGTGCGGAGCGCATCCAGCGCGAGCGGATGGAGGACGTCTTGAACCATCTGTTCCAGCATCAGACACATCATCGCGGCCAGGTTCACGCGATGCTGGCGGGAACGAGCGTGCCGCCGCCACAGCTCGACGAATTCATCGTCGCGGACGACAGCCGCTTCCGGAGCGGCGATATCGCCGCTCTCGGCTGGAGTGAAGACTATCTGATGCGCTAACCTCTGACGGAACGATGCGCTCTAGTCCTGCAGTCGCGCCTTCAGCCCGTCGATGATCGTCTTGCTCAGGAGCTCATAGTTTTCATCGAAGTGGTGGTCCCCGGCAAGGGCGATCACATCGACACCGCTGTCCTTGAGATCAGGACAAGCGACTTCGTCGTCATCTTCCTTTCCGTAGATGCACTGGACGATTTTCGGATCGACCTTCTTCAGGTCATCAACGGGATCGCCACCGGCACCCTCGGTCTTCTGGCCCAACCAGCCCATGACGGATATCTGGTAATCGACCTCATGCGAGAGAGAAAGGAGCGACATCTGGGCAACGGCTCCCTTGGCAGCCGGTTTCAGCCGAGAAAAGGCGGCGGGCACGACATCGGCTCCGAAGGAATAGCCGATGAGCAATACGTGCTTCACCTTCCACTGCTTGCGATAGAGCTCGATGATCTTGCCGAGATCGTCCGCAGTCTGCTGCGGCTCCCGTTCCGACCAGAAATAATGCAGCGAGTCGATGCCGACGACAGGGACACCCTGTTTCTGCAACGCCGCACCGACCTCCTTGTCGATGTCACGCCAGCCGCCGTCGCCGGAATAGATGATCGCCATGGTGTCGAAGGCCGGCTTGGCATCCAGAATGGTGAGCGGCAGGCCGAGCGGATTGTCGGCACTGCCGGAGGCGTCGATAAGGTCGGAGAGTGTGTCGCCGAGCGTCGTTTGGGCATCGTCCTCGGAGTCGCGGATATCGATGGCGGAATGCTGTTTCTTGAGTTCCTCGACATGCGCGCGGCCGTCTTTGTTGGCGGAGGCCGTGAACGATGCGATGATCGGGTCCGGCAGCGATGTGTCGCTGAGCTCGTAGATCATGCGATCGCCGACCGTCTGCTTCTTCGCCGGCGTGCACAGTTCCTTGGTAAGCGGAATGCCGGCAACGGGATCGATCGCCAGCGTCTGGCTGATCGTCGCATCCGGGGTCTGCGCAGCAATCGCCAATGCTAGCGCGCCGCCCTCGCCGACACCGGCAACAATCGGTAGATGATATGCACTGTTGCCGGCCGCGCGCTGGACCTGCTGGCTCAGCGATTCAATATCGGACACCATGTAGATACAGCCGTCGTTCTGGCTAACGTCATAGTTTCTGAGTGCATTCATATAGGACGGGAAGTCGATACCGATGACGACGGCTCCCTGATCGACGAGACGGCCTGCCTCCGCCTTCTCGCTGTCGCCCCAGCCGGCGCCATCCGATATCAGCACGACTGCCCCCTTCACGTCTCCTTCGGGCAGGAAGATGTGCGGTGACGGGATAAGCCCGGTCTCAAAGCTCTGTGTCGCCTCGGTCGCCGCCATTGCCGCCGGAACGGACAGTGACAGGGCGCAGACGGTCGCAAGAAGGTGTCTTTTCATCATTTCCTCACTACCCCTCTCAATCCGCCGCCGATCAGGAATGTTGCGTCCATCAGAGCAAGCATCGGATTGCCTCCACCCGAAACCGCAAGATATCGCGGATGCCATTGCGGATGGAACTTTGATTTGAAGGCCCTGAGGCCTTTGAAATTATAAAATCGCTCGCCATGCTCGAAGACGGTGCTGCCGATACGATCCCATACCGGCGCCATCTCGCGCTTCGACATGCCCGAGAGCGGCGCCATGCCGAGATTGAAATGCGAGAAGCCTTGGTCGCGCAGGTATTCCATGATCTGGACGAAGAGGAAGTCCATCGACCCCTTTGGGGCATCCGGCGAGAAACGCATCAAGTCGATGGTCCCCTCGTCCTTCGCGGCCGTTATCAACATGTTGGCGAAGGCGACAATCTTGCCTTCACGCTTCAGGATGCCAACCGGCTGGGCAACGATATAGTCAGGATCGAACGCGCCGAGCGAGAAGCCCTTCTCCTTGGCATTATGGTCCTCGAGCCAGGCATTTGAAACCGCGGCAAGCTCATCCATCGCGGCGGGAACGTCTTCCGGCGCGATAACCTCGAATTCAAGGCCGTCACGCTGGGCGCGGCTCGCGGTTTGCCGCAGGTTGGCCCACTTGCCGCCCTTCATTTCGAACGTCTTGAGATCGGCGACAGCAAGTTCACCCAGTTTGAATGCCCTCAACCCCGCATCGGCACAGTGGGAAAGGAGCGCCGGCGAGATCTGATAAAAGACCGCGCGGCAGCCGGCAGCGCGAGCCGACTCCACGAAGCGCCACACCAGCTCTGGAATGGCGCTGCGCTCACCGATCGGATCGAAGAGGGCGATCCATGAGCGTCCCTGCCTTCCGTACATGATGAAGGCGTCACCCTTCTCGGAGAACATGATGCTCTTGTCGCCCATCCGCACAAGATTGGCGTCGGCATAGCGCTGCTTCTCGACGATATTGACTGCCCGCTCCAACGCATCTGTTGACGCCGGCTCCGGTTTGACTGCCACCGGACGAAGCAGGCTGAAGATCGCAATCGCCGAGGAAATGATGGAGATGCCAAGCACGGCGCGAAGACCACGCGGCGCTTCGCCGGCGAATTCGAACTGCCACCAGAGCTCTCTGCTGTACTCCACGTCGCGATATACGAAGAGCAAGATCACGATCGCACCGACGCAGATGACGGCTATCGCCATCAGCCACGAGGCCGTCAGCGTCTGGTTGAGAAGGGAAGCATGTCTGCGGAACAACCGGCGGCTAACGAAGAGGCCGAAAATCAGGAAGCCCAGGAAACATGCCTCGACCAGCGCGATCGCCTTCAGCAGCGACAAGGTCAGCGCCGCCGCGGCAGACAGGATCGACACCCACCAGGCACCGTCGAGCTTCTGGCCTAGGCCGCGTGCGGCAACGACCAACGCCAGCCCAAGCAGGCTCGATAGGAAGTGCGCGCCTTCGACAATCGGCAGCGGCAGGTAGTTCGCGAGAAACTCGAGGTTCTGGTCCGGCGTCGGCGTCACGCTCGAAAAGACAAGCATGACGCCGAGAAGCAGCGACAGCGTCGAGAGCAACTGCGGCATCAACCGGATGCCGATCCGCCGGATGCCCGACGCGACCGGGTGATCAGCGAACCGGCGAAGCTCGGTCGCCGATACGGCAAGGACGGCGATCAGCAGCGGCAGAACGTGGTAGATCAGGCGATAGAGCACCAGCGAGCCAAGCACCGCGTCGATGTTCACCGCACTGCCAAGCGAAGCGATAATTACGGTCTCGAACACGCCGAGACCGGCCGGAACGTGGCTCAGGACACCAAGACCAACAGCGATCGCATAGACCGCCAAGAATACCGGCCAGCTGATCGCCGCCTGCGGCAGCAGGACGTAGAGGACCGTCGCCGAGGCGGCGATGTCGAAAGCGGTCACCAGGAACTGCCGCGACCATGTGCGCGAGTCCGGCAGACGGATTTCGACCGGACCCAGGTTGATCGCGCGCTCGTCCCGCCCCATGAACATGATGACGCCCAGGCCGGCGATGACCGCACCGGCCAACAGCCGCAGGGTAACGCTGCCAACATCAATCAACGGCGCAATCTCATCGGAAATGATCAGGAGCGCGATCGCCGCGACACCTGCAAGCCCGAGCCCGAACGACAGCGTTACGAAGGCAATGACCCGGCCAATCTCCTCGGGCGTCAAGCCGAGCCGTGAATAGGCGCGATAACGAATTGCCCCGCCGCTGAGCGCACCGAAGCCGGCTGTGTTGCCAACGGCATAGGCGCTAAAGGCAGTCAGCGCCACCTGCGGAAACGGCAGCTTGCGGCCGACATATTCAATGGCGTTGACGTCATAGAAAACAAGGGCCAGGAAGCTCAGGCCCGTAAAGACCAGCGCCAGCAGGATTGAGCTGACCTTCGTATCCGCCAGCGCCTGCACAACGTCGTCGTAACGCACTTCGTTGGTGAGCTGCACAATCGCAAAGCCGACAAGACAGAAGAGCGCGAGCGTCGCCAATGCCGTCAGGAGCGCGCGATAGCGTCTGAACAATCCACGCACCGAAGATTCCTCGGCCTCTTCTATTTCTTCCAACTTGCCGTGTCCCGACATCTCGTACCGTCGCAATATTCCAGTTTGGTGGGAATCATGTTCGAAACACGTAACACGCGCGGCACGCAAGCTCTATGAATGCGTAGCCTGCCCACCCCTGACCCGCCGTTGTCGCCTGCTTCATCCCCAATTGGGGCAAATTTGGCGCAGGGCGCACCTACGCACATTGCAATTTCGTAACGTTAGCAGCGTTTGGGGGGGGCGGCGGCAGGACCGCTCGAGCGACTGCAAGCACTCGGACGCTATGCCGCAGGCTCATCCGAGCTCGGGCGTTGCGAGAGTTGGCGGGCGGCAGCGGCATGCGCTTCAGCCTCGTGCACTTCGCTCGAAACCTGAACCGTCGGGACAGCAAACTCGATGCCGTTCTCCTTGAAGGCGTTGCGGATCATCGCCAGCGCATTGCGCCGGATGACGAACTGCTCGCCGGGCTTGGTCATCATTGCCAGCCGGATGACAATTGCGAACTCGCCGAACTGCTCGACGCCCTTCATCTTCAGCGTTTCGATGATGTGCGGACTGTAATCGGGATTATCAAGCAACTGCTGTCCGATCTGCTTGATCACCTTCTTCGCCTTCACGAGGTCGGTATCGTAGGTCACGTTCAGCGTGATCTTGTCGATGGTCCAGTCGCGGTTGAGATTCTTGACCGCGCCGAGTTCGCCGAACGGCACTGTCGTCAGCGGCCCGCGATGGTGCCGCAGCCGGACGGAGCGCAAGCTGAACGCCTCGACCACGCCCTTGTGGCTGCCGCTCTCGATATATTCGCCGACGCGAAAGGCATCGTCCCAGAGATAGAACATGCCGCTGATGACGTCCTTCACGATGGTCTGCGCTCCGAAACCGACGGCAACGCCGACCACCCCGGCGCCTGCGATCAGAGGCCCGATCTCCACCCCCAGGCCCGACAGCACCATCAGGACAGCAATAACCGCGATAACAACGGCGAGAATATTGCGGAAGATCGGCAACAGGGTCTGCAGGCGGGCACGGCTGGCTTTTTCCTCGTCTGTCATCGCGCCTTCGATCCGAGAGTCATCGAGCTTGCCGTTGATGTAAGCGCGCGCCAGGTGCCACAACAGATCGGCAGCGAGCAAGATGACGATGCCGCCGATCGCGCCGCGAGCAATGCGGTCGATCATGGTCTCTCCCGCCGCCATGCGGTCTGCCACGAGCCCGATCATACGTCCGAACCAGAAGGCAGCGGCTGCGATGATGAGCGCGCGAACGCCGCGATCAAGCAGCACGGTCGCGATCCGGCGCCCGGCGAGAAAGCCTGCCTCCGCCTGATGCAAGGAGCGAACGGCCAGCGTTGCGACGGAAAGTGCGCGCGGCAGGAGCACGGCATAGATCCCGAGCCACAGCAGCAGATTGAAGCCTGACACCCAAAGAAGCCAAAGCACAGCGAAATAGAGCGTCAGTCCCCAGGAAACGGTGACGCTACGATGCTCGCCCTCCTCGACGGGGCGGTGCCAGACCGCCTCCACCGCGATAGCAAACAGCCCGATACCAAGAATATAGCCGACGAAGTAGCGCGCGCCTTCGGAAAAGCCGAGCGGCACCATCAGTTGGATCGCCGCCCATCCGAACGCGAAGTAGATCGCGAAGGTCGCGCAGCGGCGGAACCAAAAAAGGGCCCGCGCTCGTGAAATCTGGCGCTCGCCATCCGCGCGCTGCAAGGTGGCAACGACGACCAGGAGCCGCCCCAGCGCAACGGTAAAACGAGCAACGATGAGCGCGATCGCGATGGCGATGGCCATGGATCGTGTGATCGGTGGCCAGTTGAAAGCAAGCAGGGGCACCAGTGTCGCCATGGAAAAGACGATTGCCGGAACAATGCGATAAAGCAGGTTTGCCGTAGCGTGATGGGCAACGGTGACGACCTCGTCATCAGTCCGTCGGATTCGCGGTTTCGGCACGAGGAGACGAAACAGCAGCTCGACAACCGCTCCGGACAGGAAAAGTGCAATGACTTTCGTTGTTATTAGCACCCAACCGCTTGGCGCGACCTCGCGTTCTACGATGCCGGAAGCGGACTCGACTTCGCCCGGAAGCTCCATCGCGGCATCGGAGACCATCTCGACATGGCGGCGAGCATGATCGACGAGCTCGGACAGGGCCGACATTTCGCCAGCCTCTGCCTGGGTGGCAGCCGGCGCGGCTTTCATTTGCGTCGCCATCCACTCTTTCACCTGCGGCGTTTGCATCAGCTCGAGCATCTGCCGAACTTCTGCCGGCGGTTGAGCAGCCGCGGTCGTGGGCGTGGGAGGCGGTGACGGTAGGTTGGCGGTCTGAGCGGCGGCACCCCAAGCAACGGCAAGGGCGAACGTCATCGATATCAGCAGTTGCATCATGCCACGCGCGCCCATTGCCAGACCCGTCATCCCTTTCCCCCCAAGCGATCTGTCGACAATATATCGCGCCGTACAAAAGGAAAGCCCGCACAGATGGCGCTGCGCGGGCTTGGAAAACGAAAGGTTTGCAGCTTAGTCCTTCGGCTTTTCAACGTGACCGCCGAAGCCTGCGCGCATGGCCGAGAGCACCTTGTTGGCGAACTCATCCTTGTCGCGCGATGCGAAGCGGCCATGAAGCGCCGCGCTCAGCACCGGCGTCGGCACACTTTCATCGATCGCCGCCATGATCGTCCACCGGCCTTCGCCGGAGTCGGAAACGCGGCCGGCATACTTGGTGAGGACCGGATCGGCGTGCAGCGCGTCGGCCGTTAGATCGAGCAGCCAGGAGGTGATAACGCTGCCGCGGCGCCATACTTCGGCAATATCCGGCAGGTTGAGGTCGTAACGATAGTATTCGGGGTGCGCCAAAGGTGCGGTTTCGGCATCGACCTCGTGCGTGGCCGCACCGACGTTGGCATGCTTTAGAATGTTCAACCCTTCGGCATAGGCCGCCATCAGGCCATACTCGATGCCGTTGTGCACCATCTTGACGAAGTGGCCTGCGCCGTGGGGACCGCAATGAAGATAGCCCTGCTCCGCCGTGCTTTCCGGATGCGCGCTGCGACCCGCGGAAGGAGCGATATCTCCCTGCCCCGGTGCCAGCGATGCAAAAATCGGCGACAGCGACTGAACGACCCCTTTCTCACCACCGATCATCAGGCAATAGCCGCGCTCCAGGCCGAAGACGCCGCCGCTGGTGCCGACATCGACATAGTGGATGCCTTTGGTGATGAGTTCCGCGCCGCGCCTGATGTCGTCGTGGTAATAGGAGTTGCCACCGTCAATGATGATGTCGTCGTCGTGCAGCAACGGCAGAAGCTGCGCAATGACCTTATCGGTGATGGCCGCCGGCAACATCAGCCAGACGGCGCGCGGCCGCGACAGCTTCGAGACGAACTCCTCGATAGAGGCGCTGCCAACCGCCCCTTTGCCAACGAGATCGGCAACGCTTTCCGGCTTGGCGTCGTAGACGACGCATTCATGGCCACCGCGCATCAATCGCTGAACCATGTAGTTGCCCATGCGGCCCAAACCCACCATGCCAAGCTGCATCTGAAATCTCCTGGAAATTAAATCGATATAATTCCGGAAACTAGCATTCGCATTGCTGCAAGCAAGTGAAGTGTGCCTCACATCTGCATTGCACCAGCAGCACAGCGTGAAAGTGGATAGAAAGGAAAGTGCGATCCACGACAACCGATGGATGTTTACGATCCTGGGCGCCTACAAACGTAGGTGGGCACCGTGTGTCCAGGCCCACGAGCCTGGTCAGGGACAGCTCCCTTTGGATCGAGTATGGCCCCAGGGATTGTGGTTCCTGTCGAGAGGCGCAGACCGCACTCCGCTATATAAGGCTGATTTCAGCGACACGCCAGAGGGCTGGCGACGCCGCTCCTATTTAATTGAGTTCGGCGGGCGCGCGGCCATTCAGCTTGTCGGTGATGCCGCGGATACGGCTGGTTACCTCGCTAAGGGCCGCCGCAAGGCTTTCCTCAGTGCGGGCGTTCGCTGCGAGAACCGTGTCGCTGGTGTTCCGCAGCGTATCGAGCTCGGATTCGAGACCGGCGACGCGGCGGGTTAGTTCCGAAATCTCGTCCATGACCATGATGCCTGCCATGACGGTGATCCGGAGGTCGCCGATTTCGCCGAACTGGCCCTTGAGATGACCGACATAATTGTCGAAGCGCGTCGCGAGATCGGTCAGGTGGTCTTCCTGTCCTTCCTCGCAGGCCATGCGATAGGCCTTGCCGTCGATCGTTACAGTTACCTGCGCCATGTGCTGCGCCCTTCTATCGGTCCAGAACCGCGCGGATCGTCTCCATGGCCGTCACCAGCCGTCGCGAGACCTCGCGATTGACTTCTTCCAGCCGGTTCGCGCGGAATTCGGCCTGGTCCAGTTCCTGGGCAAGCTTCGAGCGATCGGCATGAATACGGCGAACTTCGCCTTCGATCTCACCCTGCTCCCGCTGGTGCTCGATACGCATCTCGACCGCGTTCTCAAGCCCTGAGATCGCTTGCCGCAGCTCGTTGAGTGCTGCTTCCATGATTTTGCCTGTAGGCGTCATGTCTCTTCCGGTTCCCCGCACAAGACCCGCGAATCGGCGCCCGAGACCGATCCAGTATTTCCAAAAGGATACGCGCCTCGCCAAGGGCACGTCAATAAAGCCGGCACCGCGGCTACCGACCTATTCTGTGGATGACGAAAATCAATCGTCACCTCGATCGCTGGTCAACTTTTGTAAAAATTGATGGTCAAATGTCTAAAATCGATTGGAGTGGCTTCTGGAGGCCCTTCAATTTATTGACTTGGCCGTGCCAACTGCTATGTGTCACCCGCTCTCATTGATGGTCTCCACAGGCTTGAGGCCATCCCCCCGACACCCGGAACCCGTGGAATAGCCATGACCTCTCCTGAACAAAACGACCGGATGGCAAATGCGATCCGTTTCCTCGCCATGGATGCAGTCGAAAAGGCGAATTCGGGACATCCCGGCATGCCAATGGGCATGGCCGACGTAGCGACGATTCTCTTCACGAAATATCTGCGGTTTGACCCGAAGAAGCCGCATTGGCCGAACCGTGACCGCTTCGTATTGTCGGCCGGCCACGGCTCGATGCTGCTCTACTCGCTGCTCTATTTGACCGGCTACCCCGACATGACGGTCGAGGACTTGAAGCAGTTCCGTCAAATCGGCTCGAAGACCGCCGGCCATCCTGAATATGGTCACGCGACCGGCATTGAAACGACGACCGGCCCGCTCGGACAGGGCATTGCCAATGCCGTCGGCATGGCGATCGCCGAGCGCAAGCTGCGCGACGAGTTCGGTCCCGAGCTTCAGGACCATTACACCTATGCCATCTGCGGCGACGGCTGCCTGATGGAAGGCATCAGCCATGAGGCGATCGCGCTTGCGGGCCACCTGAAGCTCAACAAGCTCGTCCTCTTCTGGGACAACAACTCGATCACCATCGACGGCGCCGTCTCGCTGTCCGACTCGACCGACCAGATCGCCCGCTTCAAGGCCGTTCATTGGAACACGATCGAGATCGACGGTCACGACCAGGCTGCCATCGCCGCCGCCATCGAAGCTGCTCATAAGTCCGATCGCCCGACTTTCATCGCCTGCAAGACGATCATCGGCTTCGGCGCTCCGAACAAGCAGGGCACCCACAAGGTTCACGGCAACCCGCTCGGCGCCGATGAAATCGCCGCGACCCGCGAGGCGCTCAACTGGGAATACGAGCCCTTCGTCGTTCCCTCCGACGTTCTCGACGCATGGCGTGCAGCTGGTAGCCGCTCGGTTGACCTCGTCAAGACCTGGGAAGACGGACTCGCCAAGTCATCGCACAAGGCTGAGTTCACCCGCCGCTTTGCCGGAAACCTGCCGGAAGGTTTCGATGCGGCGATCAGCGCATACAAGAAGAAGCTCGTCGAAACCAAGCCGACAATAGCAACCCGCAAGGCATCGGAAGATGCGCTCGAGGTCATCAATGGCTTCCTGCCGGAAACGCTCGGCGGCTCGGCCGACCTGACGCCGTCGAACAACACCAAGACCAGCCAGATGCATTCCATCACGCCGACGGATTTCGCCGGCCGCTACATGCACTGGGGGATCCGCGAGCATGGCATGGCTTCGGCCATGAACGGCATCGCGCTGCATGGCGGTCTTATTCCTTATGGCGGCGGCTTCCTGATCTTCTCGGATTATTGCCGCCCGCCGATCCGTCTGGCAGCCCTCATGGGTATCCGTGTGGTGCACGTTCTGACGCATGACTCGATCGGCGTCGGCGAAGACGGCCCGACGCACCAGCCGGTCGAGCAGATCGCTGGCCTGCGCGCCGTTCCGAACCTGCAGGTCTTCCGTCCGGCCGACGCCACGGAAACCGCTGAGTGCTGGCAGATTGCCGCCAAGACCAAAAACCGCCCTTCCGCCCTCGCGCTCACCCGCCAGAACCTGACGACGGTGCGCACCGAGTACAGCGAGAGGAACCTCTGCGAACAGGGCGCGTACACGCTCGCCGGCAATGCCGACGCGAAGGCGACGATCTTCGCGTCGGGCTCGGAAGTTGAGCTTGCCGTTGCCGCCCGCGCAACACTGGAAGCCAAGGGCGTCAGCGTTCGCGTTGTATCCGTTCCCTGCACCGAGCTGTTCTTCGAGCAGCCGGACGCCTACCGCAAGGAAGTCATCGGCAACTCACCGGTGAAGATCGCCGTGGAAGCCGCTGTCCGCGAAGGCTGGGATGCCTTCATCGGGCCTGAAGGCACTTTCGTTGGCATGAAGGGGTTCGGCGCGTCCGGTCCGGCGAAGGAAGTCTTCAAGCATTTTGGCATCACCGCGGACGCCGTGGTCGCTGCCGCAGAAGCAAAACTCCGCGCATAGCCCTTCAAATCGGTTCCGATTTGAAGAAAGGATTATGCGCAGTTTCTAAATGCTATAGCGTCTTTGCGCGTCATATGACGTGCGGCGCTATAGAGGGAGCGCCCAGGCGCTCTCCAATTCAATCCGCAAGCCCCATCTCTAGGGAGTGAATGCACATGACTGTAAAGGTTGCCATCAACGGCTTCGGCCGCATCGGCCGTAACGTTCTCCGCGCCATCGTCGAATCCGGCCGCACCGACATCGAAGTCGTTGCGATCAACGACCTCGGTCCGGTCGAGACCAACGCCCACCTGCTGCGCTACGATTCCATCCACGGCAAGTTCCCGGCCGAAGTGAAGGTTGAAGGCGACACCATCACGGTTGCTGGCGGCAAGCCGATCAAGGTGACCGCGATCAAGGACCCGGCAACGCTGCCGCACAAGGAACTCGGCGTCGACATCGCGATGGAGTGCACCGGCATCTTCACCGCTCGCGAAAAGGCTGCCGCACACCTGACGGCCGGCGCAAAGCGCGTTATCGTTTCGGCTCCTGCCGACGGTGCCGACCTGACCGTCGTTTTCGGCGTCAACCACGACCAGCTCACCAAGGAGCACCTGGTCATCTCCAACGCGTCCTGCACGACGAACTGCCTCGTGCCGGTCGTGAAGGTTCTCGATGACGCCGTCGGCATCGACCACGGCTTCATGACCACCATTCACTCCTACACGGGTGACCAGCCGACGCTCGACACCATGCACAAGGATCTGTACCGCGCCCGCGCCGCAGCCCTCTCCATGATCCCGACCTCCACGGGCGCTGCCAAGGCTGTTGGCCTCGTTCTGCCGCATCTGAAGGGCAAGCTCGACGGTACGTCGATCCGCGTGCCGACCCCGAACGTCTCGGTGGTCGATTTCAAGTTCGTTGCCAAGAAGGCCACGACCGTCGGCGAGATCAACGAAGCGATCAAGGCTGCTGCAAACGGCAAGCTCAAGGGCATCCTCGGCTACACCGACGAGCCGCTCGTTTCCCGCGACTTCAACCATGACAGCCACTCCTCGATCTTCGCGACCGACCAGACGAAGGTCATGGAAGGCAACTTCGTGCGCGTCCTGTCCTGGTACGACAACGAGTGGGGCTTCTCCAGCCGCATGTCCGACACGGCCGTTGCTTTCGCAAAGCTCATCTAAGAGCGTCGCGACATAGATCGTGGAAAGCGGCTCGGGCAACCGGGCCGCTTTTCTTTTGGCGTCGAACTGACTAGCGTCAAAGCCAACAGAGAATGCCGGATGAATGGCTGGCGGATTCACCCATGAAAATTCTCATGACGATCATCGTTTTCCTTATGATTGCGAGCGTTTTGAGCTTGAGCGTCGTTGGCGGGCGCAGTTCGAAGCAGATCGCCGAGGGGCAGCCGCTGATGGCCTCCACCCGCATCATGGGCCCTCGATAGTCCGTTCCCGGGGAAGGATAGGGACTGGCGCTGCGCCGCCGATCGCCGTACTGTCGATCGAAGCTAAGACGGCACAGAAGCGAAAGAGAATTTTGATGGACTACTTTACGATCGAAATCGGCGGCCAGGCGATCGCAAGTTTCCGCTCCGAGAATGCCGACGACGCCAAGAATTTCTTCGAGGCCGAGGATTTCCGCGAGGACCTGACGGTCCTGCAATCGCAGGGCAAGCCGGTTTGGAATGGGGTCACGGCGCTCACGCTGCGCAAGGCGACCGCCGAAGAGGCGAGTGAAGTCGAGCACGCCTACGAATTCGACGACGATCCAGAACGCACGATCGACGATGAGTTTGTTGTCTTTCTGGTCCCGATTTCTGACCTCGCCGATGGCGAGGATGATGAGGACGACGACGCCTGAGAGAGAGCGGAAGCCTGGGGGCGTTGCCCTGTCCCACGCGGCATTCATTGAACGAGAGGAAAAGCGCAAGAGCGCGGCTTCTGCCCTGCTATCGCCCGATTTGCTCATACACTCGATTCATGCTCTTCGTGAGCGCTCATCCGGCTTTGCCATCCGGCACGCCAAAACAGCAGCATGAAGCCGCAAAACAGCACGGGTTGGACCGCAAGGCCTACCCATCCTGCTTGTTTTGCCGTTTACTCATAGCTGGCTTGAGTGACCACGAAAGGGCGATCTGGAATGGGCTGCGGGACCGGGGGCGGTCTGCATTGAATTGCGGGTAAGGGGACAGGCATGGAAGCGTTCTACATCGTCGTGCTGGTGTCGACGACGCTCGTGCTTCTCGCCGCATTCTCCAGCCTGCTCGCCTTCCGCTTCGGCGCCCCCCTGCTCCTGCTTTTTTTGGCGATCGGCCTGCTAGCGGGGACTGACGGTCTCGGGATCGAGTTCACCAACAACTACCTCGCCTATATCCTCGGCTCGATTGCGCTTGCGGTCATCCTGTTCGACTCAGGCTTCGGAACGCCGGTGCAAGCCTTCAAGCTTGCCGCGGTGCCCTCGCTGACGCTCGCCTCTGTCGGCGTCCTCATGACGGCGTCGCTCGTTGGCGTCGCTGCCATGTGGCTCCTGAACTTCACGTGGTTGGAAGGCCTGCTGCTCGGCTCCATCGTCGCCTCGACCGACGCCGCCGCCGTCTTCTTCCTGCTGCGCATTGGCGGCATCAATATCCGCGACAAGGTCCGCTCGACGCTGGAAGTGGAATCCGGAACCAACGACCCGATGGCGATCTTCCTGACCATCGCTCTCGTCGAGATTCTCGCCAGCGGCGAACGCTACCACGGCATCAACATCGGCATGCTCGCCATGTTCGTGCAGCAGATGGGCCTCGGTGTCATCCTCGGCCTACTCGGCGGCATGATGATCTCGCTGATCGTCAGCCAACTGGAAACCGATCGCGGCCTCACTCCGATCTTCGTGCTGGCGCTGGCGTTGCTAGTCTTCTCCGCGACTGGAGCAGTCGGCGGCAGCGGGTTCCTCGCCGTCTATGTCGCGGGAATTTACGCGGGTAATCGCAAGCTGCAGGGCTATGCCTCCATCAAGCGCTTCCAGGATGGCATGACCTGGCTCGCCCAGATCATCATGTTCCTGGTGCTCGGGCTCCTTGCGACGCCGTCGCAATTTCCGGCAATCGCCATTCCCGCCGTTCTGCTCGCCCTGTTCCTGATCTTCATTGCGCGCCCCCTCGCCATATGGCTATCGCTGCTCCCCTTCGACTATACGCAGCAGGAGATCGGCTTTGTTGCCTGGGTCGGCTTGCGCGGCGCAGTTTCGATCCTGCTCGCCATCATGCCCATTCTCGGCGGCCTGGAGAATGGCCAGATCTATTTCAACTGCGCCTTCATCATCGTGCTCGTCTCGCTGCTCGTACAGGGGTGGACGATCAAGCCGGTCGCCAAGAAACTCGGGCTCATCATCCCGCCGCGTATGGGCGCGGTCGACAAGGTCGAAGTTGATCTGCCTGGCGCGGCAAACCATGAGCTTCTCTCCTACCGCGTGATCAAGGATAGCCCGGTGCTGCGCGGCGAACGCATCCCACGCTGGGCAACGCCGTCGCTCGTCATCCGTGACGGCAAGTCGATGCGTTATCAATACGCCGGCCGATTGCGCGAAAACGATCTTGTCTATCTCTTCGTCGTTCCCTCCTATTCGCGGCTGCTCGACAAGCTCTTTGCCAGCCGCGCGCCGGTGGAGGAGGACGACGCGGATTTCTTCGGCGCATTCGCGCTCTCGCCGGCCCGACCTGCTGCCGACCTTGATGCCGCCTATGGCCCCGGCCTGCTGAACGAATCCGAGAAAGGACTGACGATCGCGGAACTGATGAAGCATCGCCTGGGTGGCAAGGCGGACTATGCGGACCGAGTACGTCTAGGCTCGATCATTCTCATCGTCCGCGACCTCGATGATCAGGACCACATCACCTCGGTCGGCATGTCGCTAGAGGCAGTCGAGCCCGCCACCGCGCTGCCGATCTTCCTCAATCTGCACGATATCATCGACCGCATCCGCGACCGCATCAAAGGCCGCAGGAACCGGGAAGCAGCCGCCGCCGCGGCCTCGGCCAAGGCCGATCAAAACCCGCAATGACTGCCTTGCGTCTGCGATCATCCTTGCTATGGTCGCCGCATCTTTTGGGCAATAACGAACGGATTTTTCCATGCCTTCCTTCAAGACCCTCGACGACCTCAACAATGTTGCCGGCAAGCGCGTTCTCGTTCGCGTTGACCTCAATGTTCCGGTCAAAGACGGCAAAGTAACCGACACCACGCGCATCGAGCGTGTTGCCCCGACGATCCTGGAGCTCTCCAAGAATGGTGCCAAGGTGATCCTGCTGGCGCATTTCGGCCGCCCCAAGGACGGCCCGTCGCCGGACCTTTCGCTGTCGCTGATCGCTCCGTCCGTCGAGGAGGTGCTGGACCATCCCGTGGCGACCGCTGGCGACTGCATCGGCGCCGCAGCTGCCGCCGCAGTTGGGGCGATGAAGAACGGCGACATCCTGCTCCTGGAAAACACCCGTTTCCACAAGGGCGAAGAGAAGAACGACCCGGATTTCGTCAAGGCGCTGGCCGCCAACGGTGACATCTATGTCAACGACGCCTTCTCCGCTGCTCACCGCGCACACGCTTCGACGGAAGGTCTCGCTCACCATCTTCCCGCCCACGCCGGCCGCACAATGCAGGCCGAGCTTGAGGCACTGGAGAGCGGCCTTGGCAACCCGGCCCGGCCTGTCGTCGCCATCGTCGGCGGCGCCAAGGTTTCGACCAAGATCGATCTTCTGATGAACCTCGTGAAGAAGGTCGATGCGCTGGTAATCGGCGGCGGGATGGCCAACACCTTCATCGCCGCGCGCGGCACCAATGTTGGCAAGTCGCTCTGTGAGCACGATCTTGCTGACACCGCAAAGCAGATCATGATCGAAGCAGCCACCGCCGGCTGCGCCATCATTCTCCCGGAAGACGGCGTTGTCGCCCGCGAATTCAAGGCGAACGCCGCTAATGAAACGGTCGCAATCGATGCGATCCCCAGCGACGCGATGGTGCTGGACGTCGGCCCGAAATCGGTCGAGGCGATCAAGGCCTGGATCGAGCGCGCCAATACGCTGGTCTGGAACGGGCCGCTTGGCGCTTTTGAGATCGAACCGTTCGACAAGGCAACGGTCGCGGCCGCGAAATTTGCGGCCGAGCGCACCAAGGCCGGCAAGCTCACCTCTGTTGCCGGTGGTGGCGACACGGTCGCGGCGCTGAACCATGCCGGGGTTGCGGATGATTTCAGCTATGTCTCAACGGCCGGCGGCGCTTTCCTGGAGTGGATGGAGGGTAAAGTCCTTCCCGGCGTCGCTGTGCTCAGCAAGGCCAAATAATTCGGCCAACCGAATTCAACAAATTTTACATGTAGATAGACCGCGGTGCGAAAGTGCCGCGGTCTTTTGCTCGCAGCGAATGCAAAAGCCCAGACTTTCAAACGATTAAAAGAAATTCAAACGTTTCAAACAATTTTGCTGCCGTTTTCCCGCCCATAAACTTCTGTTATCCGCGACCTATATCTACTGGTTGACGATTTTTTTGCTGTGGAGAGAACGATATGAGCGAACGTTTGGAAGACATTGCCGTGCGTATGGTAGCTGGTGGCCGCGGGCTGCTTGCAGCGGATGAATCGACAGCCACGATCGGTAAGCGGTTCGATACGATCGGACTCGAATCGACGGAAACGAGCCGCCGCGACTACCGCGAAATGCTGTTCCGCACGGACGACGCGATGCGTCAGTATATTTCCGGCGTCATCCTCTACGAAGAGACCCTTCATCAGAAGGCGGCAGACGGCACGCCCTTCGTGGACATCATTCGCGCTGCCGACAGCATCCCGGGCATCAAGGTGGATATCGGCGCGAAGCCGATGGCTGCCTATCCCGGCGAAACCATCACCGAAGGCCTCGACGGTCTCGCAGACCGCCTGGCGAAGTATTATGAAGCCGGCGCCCGCTTTGCCAAGTGGCGCGGCGTGATCGCAATCTCCTCCACGCTTCCGACCTGGGGCTCCATGAAGGCCAATGCGCACGCGCTTGCCCGCTATGCCGCGCTCTGCCAGCAGGCTAACATCGTACCGATCGTTGAGCCGGAATGCCTGATGGACGGCAAGCCGGGCGACCACAACATCGATCGTTGCGCCGAAGTCACCGAATGGACGCTGCGCACCGTCTTCGAAGAACTGGCCGATGCCCGCGTCAGCCTGGAAGGCATGATCCTGAAGCCGAACATGGTTATCGACGGCAAGAATGCTCGCAAGGCTTCCGTGGCTGAAGTCGCCGAGCGCACCGTCGAGGTGCTGAAGCGCACCGTTCCGTCGGCTGTTCCGGGCATCGCCTTCCTCTCCGGCGGCCAGTCCACCGAAGAAGCAACTGCGCATCTTTCCGCGATCAACTCGGGTTACGACCTGCCTTGGGCTGTCACCTTCTCTTACGGCCGCGCCCTGCAGGATACGGCCCTGAAGGCCTGGGGCGGCAAGCCCGAGAACATCGCCGCTGGCCAACGCGCCTTTGCCCATCGCGCCGAGATGAACAGCCTCGCCGCCAAGGGAAGCTGGAAGAAGGATCTCGAGAAGGCGGCGTAAGCCTCTTCTCGACCGATGAGACAGAAGAAACCGGTCGTCCTAGGCGGCCGGTTTTTGCATTGTAACCGCGACAAGTTTCAGGCTTCAGCAGCCAGCGGATCGCCAGTAGAGATCATGACACACGCCCTCTCGGAGCCGTCATGAAAACCGTAGCCTTCACGACCGTCGATGTCTTCACCACCACCCGCTTCGAAGGCAACCCGCTGGCCGTGATGACGGATGCGCGCGGATTGACCGATGCCGACATGCAGAACATCGCCGCAGAGTTCGGCTATTCGGAGATTACCTTCGTACTACCGCCGGAAGACCCGGCAAACACTGCCCGTGTCCGCATCTTCACGCCCACCATGGAAGTGCCATTCGCCGGACATCCGAACGTCGGCACGGCCTATGTGCTCGGCCGACAGGGTCAGGTCTTCGGGCGGCCGGTTAGCGATAGCCTGCGCTTCGAGGAGAGGGCAGGCCTTGTCGAAGTCAATTTGAAGCGTGACGGCGATGACGTTCTGTCGGCATCCATTCGCGCGCCAAAGCCGCTCACCATTGGCAACACGATACCCGAGCAGACCGTTGCCCGTTGCGTCGCGATCGAGCCAGGGGACATCCGTGTAGCCAAGCATCGACCTGTTGTTGCATCGGTAGGTCTGAGCTTCGTCTTTGCCGAACTTGCGGACCTTGCCGCCCTCGGCCGCGTTCGTCCGAACCTCGCCTATTTTCAGGATGCCGCCGGCCCGACCGCCGAAGGCAATCATGACTTCTCGCTGTTCGTCTATGTCCGCTCCCAGGAAGAGCCATGGGTGATCCGCGCACGGATGTTTGCGCCGCTCGACAACGTGCCGGAAGATCCGGCAACTGGCAGTGCCTCGGCAGCACTCGGCGCGTACCTCGTGTCGCTGGAGCCTGAGGCAAACTTGAACGTCTCACTGAGGATCGAGCAAGGCGTCGAGATGGGGCGCCGCAGCATCATCCGTATCGACGTTGTCAAGAAGGACGGCACTGTTACCGACGTGACGATCTCGGGCGGCTGCGCGCCGGTCATGCGCGGCGAAATCTCGTACTAGACGAACAGATCGCGGCCGATCAGGGCCACCGCCCAGATCGCAAAGGCGATCAGCGCGATCTTCCAGAAATCCATGCGCCGACGCAGCCCGGGAACGCCGAGCGGCTTGATCAGCTGAATCGCCATCGCCAGGATGAGCAGCAGAGCGATCAGCTTGGTCATGTCTTTATTTTTCCATCTCTTCTGAATGTCACAGGACGGACATTTTTTCACGTCACGACTGCATTTATTCATGCCGTAAAGGCATTTGGGGGCACAATCAATCATCTCGAGGCTGGGCGACACTGTGTGTTGCCATGTCCTTTGACGTTCAACGCATAGAGTTTTGCTATATGAAAAGAAATCTGCTGTCCGTCGCCTCGCTTCTCTTCGGGACGCTCTTTCTCTTCATGGGTAACGGGTTGCAGGGTATCCTGCTTCCGGTGCGCGGCAACCTGGAAGGCTACGCGACAACGACCCTCGGCCTGCTCGGCACATCCTGGGCCGCCGGCTTCGTCATCGGCTGCCTCGTCGCCCCGAAACTGGTGCGCCGCGTCGGCCACGTCCGCGCCTTCTCTGGCTTCATTGCGATTATCGCGATCATCGCGCTTGTCAGCGGCATCATCATTCACCCGGTGTGGTGGGTACTCTTGCGCGCCGTCACCGGCTTTGCTACCGCCGGCACCTCGATGATCATCGAGAGCTGGCTGAACGAGCGCGCCACGAACGAGAGCCGCGGCGCGATCTTCTCGCTCTATATTGCCATCACCCTCTTCGGCGTCGTGGCGGGCCAGATGATGATCCCTCTCGAGGATGTGCGCACGCCTGTCCTGTTCATGATCTGCGGCATCTTCTACTGCATCGCGATGCTGCCGACGACGCTCTCGACCGCAGCTTCGCCGCAGCCGCTGAAGGCCGTGAAGCTCGATCTGCCGGCACTCTACCGCAATTCTCCGGTCTCCTGCCTTGGCATTCTCCTCGTCGGCATCGCCAACGGCGCCTATGGAACGCTGGGCGCTGTCTTCGGCGCGGGCTCCGGCCTCTCCGATACCAGCATCGCCATCATGATGAGTGCCACCATCTTCGCGGGCGCCCTGATGCAGCTGCCAGCAGGGCGGCTTTCCGACCGCATCGACCGGCGCTACGTGCTGGCGGCGATGTCAGCTATCGCTGCTTTCGCGGGCCTGCTGCTCGCGGTCCTGCATCCGTCGTCGCCGGTTTTCATCATCGGCCTCGTCGTGCTCTACGGCGCCGTTGCCAATACGCTCTATCCGATCGCTGTTGCCCATGCCAACGACTATGCCTCGGCCGAGGATTTCGTGAAGGTCTCCGGCGGACTGCTGCTGCTGTATGGCATCGGCACTATCATTGGCCCAACCATCGGCGGCCCCGTGATGTCGATGATCAACCCGCACGCCCTTTTCCTTGTGACGGCGGTCGCCCACATGCTGATCACCGCCTACGCCATCATTCGCAGCCGTATGCGCGCCGCGGTTCCGGTCGAAGACCGAGACGCCTTTACGACGATTCCGACGGCGACCTCGCAAACGCTCACCCCCGAAAGCATGTCGCTTGCCAACCCCGGACCCGGCAAGACTCCCGAAACCGGCGATCCTGCCCTAAAATATAGCTGAGGCAGAAACGGGAGGATTGAAATGAGCTTCATCGACGACGACCGGCCGCAGAAAAAGGTTGCCCACGAGATCGGCGCCGACCTCTCCACCCTATCGGTCGACGAGCTGCGGGCGCGCGTGGATCTACTCAAGGCAGAAATCGCAAGACTTGAGGCAGAGGCCGCCAGCAAGACATCGACAAGATCAGCGGCGGAAAGCCTCTTTCGCTCGTAATTCGTCGGCTGGCTATTGCAGAAAACAAGCTGCCGAAGAGCGTTAATTCGAGACAGATTTAAGCGGCCATTAAGCTTTATAAGGTATTACTGTACTCATCCAGATCTTCTCTGGATCTCAGACAGTTTTCCATGCGGTGAATTGGTCTGATTTTTCTCCCTGTTTTACCTTGAGAGCCGCTTTTGCGGCTCTTCTTTTTTATTGCGCTGGGGATCATTTCCATGAAACTGTGGAAGTTAACCCTTTCTTAAGAAACGCCTTGCGCAATTCCGCTAAAGCTACCATCTTAAAAGCATAAAGACCGGCCGAAGAAACTTTTTCCCTTTGGCTGGCGTTACCTGACCATAAGTAGATGCGTGCAACAGGGACTATTTAAATGTCAGAGCTCGGATTGAACACAATCAGTTTTGCAGGTCGCGCTGCCGCATCCTCGCAGTTCAAGACACTATATTCGGAAGGCATGTCGCTGGTTGAAGAAACCGCTGCCTACCTCGATGGCCAGGGCCGTGCTGCCTCCAAGGTTCTGCCGCGCATGGCATCGGTTCTCTATGCGGCCGAGTCCATGCGCCTGACCACCCGCCTGATGCAGATGGCCTCCTGGCTTCTGCTGCAGCGCGCTGTCAACAACGGCGAGATGTCGCGTGATCAGGTTCTGGCGGAGAAAAACAAAGTTCGCCTCGACGGCTTCAACGTCGATCGCAACGCGCCCGGCTGGGGCGATCTGCCGGAATCCTTCCGCGACCTGATCGAGCGCTCCTTGCGCCTGCAGAACCGCGTCGCCCTACTCGACCGCGAAATCTATCGTCCGGCGGAAGCCCCGATCGTTCCTGATAATCAGAACAGCGTACAGGCGCAGCTCAGCCTGCTGCAGACGGCCTTCGGCAACAACTGAAACGGCGCAATCTGAATTCACGAAACCGGCTGCACCCGCGCAGCCGGTTTTTCGTTGTTCAATCAGCTCAAAAAAAACCCCGCCGAAGCGGGGCTTTTTAACTCTGCCAAGCGACAGCGATTAGAGGCCGAGGCCGCCGAAACGCTTGTTGAACTTGGAAACGCGACCGCCACGGTCCATGAGCTGCTGGTTGCCACCAGTCCATGCCGGATGCGACTTGGAGTCGATTTCAAGGTTCATGACTGCGCCTTCAGAACCCCAGGTCGAGCGGGTTTCGTATTCGGTGCCGTCGGTCATGACTACCTTGATCGTGTGATAGTCGGGATGGATATCTGCCTTCATAACAATCTTCCTGCCATGCAACGTCCAATTTGACGCATATTCGTTGCGACAAGAGGACCGATTGAATAAATGAAGCCGCAGACGCAAAGGCTACGGCTTCCCATTAGGATGGGCTGCCTATACATGAAGGCCGGCAGGATAACAAGTACCATCAGCCGCGGATGAGCGGTGTCGAAGGCGATCGGAGACGAATTGGCATACGCAGGGCAAGCAGGGGAAAAGAAGTCGCGATCGCTGAAGCCGCTTGGCCGGCTGACGCCCTACGTCGCGCGCTATCGCGGCATGGTCGCGGGTGCCCTCGCGTCCCTGGCACTGGCCGCTGTTACCTCGCTTGCCCTGCCGCTCGCCGTCCGTCGCATGATTGACCATGGCTTCACGCAGGCCGACGGCAGTTTCATCAATAGCTATTTTCTGATGCTGATGATCATGGCGATCGTGCTCGCCGTCGCGAGCGCTCTTCGCTATTACTTCGTCATCACTCTCGGCGAACGCGTGGTTTCCGATCTTCGCCGCGATGTCTTCAGTCACGTCACGCGGCTGTCGCCTTCCTTCTTCGACGTCAACCAGTCCGGTGAGATCGTCTCCCGCCTGACGGCGGATACCACGCAGATCAAGTCGGCTGTCGGCGCGACCGCCTCCGTCGCCTTGCGCAACCTCATTCTCTGTCTCGGCGCGATGGGAATGATGATCGTCACGTCGCCAAAGCTGTCCAGCCTGGTGATCGGCGCGATTCCCTTGATCGTCTTTCCGCTTGTCGGCTTCGGCCGCTCGGTCCGAAAGCGCTCGCGCTCCGCCCAGGATACGCTTGCGGACGCCTCCGCCTTCGCCAACGAGACGATTGCCGCCAGCCGCACCGTCCAGGCCTTTGGCGGCGAGGACGCCGCTGCCTCGCGCTACGGGACGGCCGTCGAAGCCGCCTATGACGCTGCCCGAGCGGCAATTCGCTCGCGCGCCCTGCTGACGGGAATCGCCATCACCCTTATCTTCGGCAGCGTCGTCGCGGTTCTCTGGGTCGGCGCCCACAACGTCCTCGCCGGCACGCTTTCGCCGGGCACGCTCGGCCAGTTCCTTCTCTACGCCGTCATCGCCGCCGGCTCGCTCGGCGCGCTCTCCGAGGTTTGGGGCGAGCTTTCGCAGGCCGCGGGTGCGGCCGACCGGCTAACAGAACTGCTCGACGAAGTCTCCCCGATCTCGGTGCCCACAGCACCGGTTGCCCTGCCCGCTCCAGCGCAAGGTCGTGTCCAGTTTTCAGACGTGCATTTTGCCTACCCCTCGCGCCCCGAAAGATCCGCGCTGCACGGCCTAAGCTTCGGCGTCGCTCCCGGGGAGACCGTCGCGATCGTCGGTCCCTCCGGCGCCGGCAAGAGCACGGTCTTCTCGCTGCTTCTCCGCTTCTACGATCCGCAGCAAGGCTCGGTGAAGATCGATGGCGTCGATGCCCGCAGCACCGACCCCGACGGATTGCGCAAGCGTCTCGCGATCGTGCCGCAGGATGTCACGATCTTTGCGGCTTCCATCCACGACAACATCGCCTTCGGTCGCCCCGAAGCCACCCGCGAAGAGGTTCGTGCTGCCGCGATGGCCGCGCAGGCCGACGAATTCATTGCTCGTTTGGATAAGGGATACGACACCGAGGTCGGTGAGCGTGGCATCACGCTCTCCGGTGGTCAACGCCAGCGCATCGCCATCGCCCGTGCCATCCTGAAGGATGCACCGGTCCTGCTGCTCGATGAGGCGACCTCGGCATTGGACGCCGAAAGCGAGACTCTTGTGCAGAAGGCGCTCGATGGGCTCATGACAGGGCGCACGACGCTGGTCATCGCCCACCGCCTCGCCACCGTGCTGAAGGCGGACCGGATTCTTGTTATGGATCAGGGCCGTGTCGTCGAAGAGGGAACGCATCAGACCCTCATTCGAGATGGTGGCATTTACGCCAAGCTCGCCAAACTGCAGTTCGAAACCGGCGCTGGCGACTTTCTCGCCGCCGTGAAGTGATCGTCGAATTACACCTCCCTTCTCAGCGATCAGCTTGCGACGGTTGCATCGACGTATAATCTTTGCGTGTATATTGACATAGTACACGCAAAGATTACACTCGGTTTATGGGCGCATTCGATGTCGCCGCGCTGCGAGGGAGGCGCTGGTGGACTTGATAAATTTTGCAGACATGCTGATCGTACTCGTCGCCGTGGCCGTCGTCATATCGATGCTGTTGTGCTATCGCTCACTCCAGGAAGCACAGGACTGGTCGCTGACCGACGCGTTGCCGGAAGAGGTCGAGTTGACCAAGACCGATGCAACCGGCAACCCCATCGACGCTGCCGGCAACCTCCTCGCAGCAGGGCAAGCCCCCCTCACCATCACCATGATGAAGGCGAGTTCGAGCCGCTTTATCGCCCTTGTCGGAACCGTTGCGATACTGATGCTCTATGTCGGCTTCGGCCTTGCCTGCCTCTATCGCTTTGCCAGCGTTAACGAGATCCCGGACATGACGAAGGCTGCCAACTTCTTTTATTCCGGCCTCGTGCTTGTCGCACCCTACCTGATCAACAAGTTCTCGTCGGTCTTCTCGATCTTCAAGCCGTAGCAGCCGTGGGTGGGGGCGCATTCCTCCGCGAGATCCATCAGTCGCGCCGGTTGCAAAGCGCGCAAATATCCCGATGGAATAGTTGCGTTTTTTGTTCTAGGCTGCGTCTGCAGATTGGACAACATCCTGATTCCGGGAGAAAAAACCGATGTATAAATTCGAAGTTTACAAGGACAAGGCTGGCGAGTTCCGTTTCCGTTTCAAGGCGCCGAACGGCGAATCCATGTTCGGCTCCGAAGGCTATAAGGCCAAGGCATCGGCGCTGAGCGCCATTGAATCCATCAAGAGGAATTCTCCCGGCGCAGAAGTCGTTGACACGACGAAGGCTGAGGCCTGATCAAATCAGGCGGCGCCAAAGGCGCCGCCTTTACACTGCCCGCCCGGCAACCCTGCCGGAAAAGATGCAGCCGCCGAGGAAGGTTCCCTCGAGCGCATTGTAGCCATGCATGCCGCCGCCGCCAAAGCCGGTCACTTCACCCGCGGCATAGAGGCCGGGCACCGGATCCCCACTGTGGCCGATCGCGCGTGCGGATAGATCCGTCTCCAGACCACCCAGCGACTTGCGTGTCAGGATGTGCAGCCGTACGGCAATCAATGGTCCAGCCCTAGGGTCAAGCAGTGCATGCGGCTTGGCCGTCCGCATCAGCCGATCCCCGAGGTAGCGCCGAGCACCGCGAAGGGCGATGATCTGGGCGTCCTTCGCAAAGGCATTGCCGATCTCCCTGTCACGCGCCTCGATCTGCGCCCTGAGGCGGCTTGCATCCACGCGCCTTTCGCCCATCAATCCGTTCATGCCGTCGACAAGCGCTTCCAGCGTGTCACGAACGATGAAATCCTCGCCCTTATCCATGAACGCCTGGACCGGCCCTGGCGGCTCCTTGCCCAAACGCCTGAGAAGCAGGCGGATATCCTTGCCCGTGATGTCCGGATTCTGCTCGGAACCGGAAAGGGCAAATTCCTTCTTGATGATTGCCTTGGTCAGAATGAACCAGCTGTAGTCGTGCCCAGTCGCGCAGATGGCTTTCAGCGTCGCCAGCGTATCGAAGCCGGGCATGGTAGGCGCTGCAAAGCGGTTACCCCAAGCATCGCACCAGAAGGAAGATGGACCCGGCAGGATACGTATGCCGTGATTGCGCCAGATCGGGTCCCAGTTCTTCAGCCCCTCCGTATAGTGCCACATCCGATCCGAATTGATCTCGCGACCACCTGCGCGTTCGGCGATCTCGATCATTCGACCATCGACATGGGCAGGCACACCAGCGACCATATCAGTCGGCGGTCGTCCCAGCCGGTCGATCGGCCATCTCCGCCGCACCGCGTCGTGATTGCCACCGATGCCCCCTGACGTCACGACCGTCGCGTCGGCTCTTATTTCGAAGAGCGCCGAGAAAACGCGGTTCGTCTCTCGACCGCGAACCGAGGAGTCCGCCTGGAGGATGGTGCCACGAGCGCCGCAGACGACCCCGTCTTGGATTAGAAGGTCATCCACCTGATGCCGGAACAGCAGCGTCACAAGGCCCCTCGCTTCCGCTTCACGCACGCGACGAACAAATGGTGCAAGCACAGCCGGCCCGGTTCCCCACGTCACGTGGAAGCGTGGCACGGAATTTCCGTGGCCATGCGCTAGGCCGCCTCCCCGCTCGGCCCAGCCGACCACCGGGAACCAGCGCATACCCTGCTGATGAAGCCACGAGCGCTTTTCGCCGGCGGCAAACTCCAGATACGCCTCTGCCCAGCGACGCGGCCAGTAGTCTTCCGGCCGGTCGAATGAGGCAGACCCCATCCAGTCCTGCCGCGCCAGGCCAAGGTTGTCGCGGATGCCCATCAGCCGCTGTTCCGGGCTGTCTACGAAGAACAGTCCGCCCAGCGACCAGAATGCCTGCCCACCGAGGCTTTGCTCGCCTTCCTGCTCGACGATGCAGACCTTCCGCCCGCGATCCGCCGCCTCTGCTGTTGCCACGAGCCCAGCAAGTCCTGCGCCGATGACCAGCACATCGCATTCAATCAAAGCATTCCCCCCAAATCTCCACGAACCTACGCGGAGCTCCGCTCAGCGACAACGCCACATTTTCCTCCGTGATATTTTTTTGGCCGAATGTCGAAAT
Source organism: Rhizobium sp. R711 (assembly GCF_002211365.1). Classification (GTDB taxonomy): domain Bacteria; phylum Pseudomonadota; class Alphaproteobacteria; order Rhizobiales; family Rhizobiaceae; genus Rhizobium. Next base: position 31,836 of record NZ_LOKZ01000013.1, read on the forward strand.
GAACTGGTGTCGCGTCTCATCTTATCGGAACGGTCTACCGCCGATCCCCGAGCGTTGCAGCTTTTTGCTTTTGGTTCTTAGATGCCTGCACGCCGGTCAACGCAACCACAGAGGAGAATGCCTCATGCAGTACGCGCTTATCATTCGCGAGTCGTCACGGGATTTCGCCCGCCGCGCCGATCCCACCTATCGCGACGGCTGGATTGCCTACACGCAGGCTCTGATTCAGGCCGGTATCATGACCGGCGGCGCCGGGCTGACCGCACCCGAGACCGGCACGGTGGTGCGACGCAAGGGCGAGGACCACGACGTGCAGGATGGTCCCTACCCCGAAGGCAAGGAGCAGTTGGGCGGCTTCTACCTGATCGACGTGCCGGATTTCGACACGGCGCTCGAATGGGCGACCCGGGTTCCCGTTTCCGCCGAGGGTTCAGTCGAGGTGCGCCCTCGCCTCCAGATGTGAGGCGGACATGACCGTCGAGGCCGAGCGCGCCGCCGAACGGGTGGCGCGTCAATCATATGGCAAGCTGAGTCGCCTTCCTGACGGCTCGCTCTCGGGACCTACCCGCTGCCGAAGATGCGCTGTCGCAGGCGCTCGTCGATGCCCTGCGGGTCTGGCCGGAGCGCGGCATTCCGGACAGCCCGGAGGCCTGGCTGTTGGTCGCCGCGCGACGCAATCTGATGCAGGGCGTACGCCACCGATCCGTTCGCGAGAATGCGCGCCCCACCATCGCCCTGGCCTTCGAGGAGGCCGAGGCGAGGATGAACGAGGCGGCGGCCGAGACATTTCCCGATGAGCGTCTGAAGATGCTTTTCGTCTGCACCCATCCGCAAATCGACAAGAGCATCCACACGCCGTTGATGCTGCAGGTTGTCCTGGGCATTGACGCAAAAGCAATCGCCCAGGCCTTCGTGGTTTCTCCTGCGGCAATGGGGCAGAGGTTGGTCAGGGCCAAGGCGAACATTCGCGATAGCGGCATTGGATTTGCGATACCCGATCGACGTTCGCTGCCCGAGCGCCTGTCGGCCGTTCTCTCCGCAATCTATGCCGCCTACGGGCTTGGCTGGGATGATCTCGATGGAGCCGATGGCGGTCGTAGTGCGCTTTCCAATGAAGCCGTCTGGCTCTGCCGTGCGCTGCTTTCGATGCTTCCTGACGAACCGGAGGTGATCGGACTGCTTGCCTTGATGCTCTATTGCGAGGGCCGACGCGCCGCGCGGCGCAATGCCGAGGGTGACTACATCGCGCTCGACAAGCAGTCGACGGATCGCTGGAATGCGATCATGCTTGCCGACGCCGACGCGCTGCTCCGCAAGGCCGGCGCCGCCGACCGCTTCGGTCCGTTCCAATGCATGGCGGCCATTCAATCCGTTCATGCCGCCCGCCGGCTGACGGGCCTGACGGACTGGGATGCTCTCGTGACCTTCTATGACGCGCTGCTGATGATGCAGCCAACGATCGGCGCCCGCGTCGGCCGTGCTGCCGTCCTCGGCCGCGCGAAAGGCCCAAAAGCCGGGCTGAACTGCCTCGACGCTATGGATGCAAAGGAGGTCAGAGCCTACCAGCCATACTGGGCCGTTCGCGCACATCTGCTGACGGAGGTTGCGGACTATCCGGCAGCAGAGACGGCCTATCTATCGGCGATCGGATTGAGCGACAGCCCTGCCGTGCGCAGCTTCCTAATGCGGCGCCTCACGGACCTTCGGATGCGCGCTGCGTAGACCTACTTCTCTGTCAGCTTCAGTTCGATACGACGGTTGGTGGCGCGCGCCTCCGGCGTGTCACCTGGCGCGATCGGCTGGAACTCGCCGAAGCCAGCGGCGACGAGACGGTCGGCCGGCACGCCGCGGGAGATCAGGAATTTGACGACCGAGATCGCACGCGCGGACGATAGCTGCCAGTTATCGACATACCGTCCAGTGCCAGCGAGCGGCACGTTATCCGTATGCCCGTCGACGCGCAGAACCCAGTTGATCTCGGGTGGAATTTCCTTGGCAACATCGAGGAGCGCCGTCGCAAGCTTTGCCATCTCGACCTGCCCGTCCGGATTGAGATCCGCGCTGCCTGACGGAAACAGCACTTCCGACTGGAAGACGAAGCGGTCGCCGACGATCCTGATATTCTCGCGATCCGACAGGATTTCGCGCAACCGCCCGAAGAAGTCGGACCGGTAGCGGTTGAGCTCCTGCACACGTTGCGCCAGGGCGACGTTGAGGCGACGGCCAAGATCGGCGATCTTGGTCTGCGAGGTTTGGTCCTTTTGCTCGGACGCCTGCAGCGCGGCTTCGACGGCAGCAATCTGACTGCGCAACGCGGCAATTTGCTGGTTCAGCAGTTCGACCTGGCTCATCGCCCGGTCGCTCATCTGCTTTTGCTCGTCCAGTTCCTTCGTAAGGCTGCCGATACGGGCCTGCGCGGCACTCTGGCCGCCGGAACCGGCATCAAGCAACGCCTTCAGCCGTGATCTCTCGCCTTCAGCCGACGCCAGGGATGCCTGAAGATTGGCAACACTATCCTCGAGGTCCTGCTTGCTTCCCTTCTCGAGCGCCAGCAACTGCGTCAATTCGTTGATCTGGCTGTTCAGGCGGTTCAGCACCTCGTCCCGGCCGGAGATTTCGCGGCTGAGAATATATTGGCCGACGACGAAGACGGTCAGCACGAACATGATCGAGATCAGCAGCGTCGACAGTGCATCGACGAAACCTGGCCAGTAGTCCACCGCGCGTTGGGGGCGACGATTGCGGGCGAGAGCCATGGCTTACTTCTCGGTCTTTTCGGTTTGCGGCATGCGCTGAGAGCGTTCACTTGGGCTGTGTTTTTCCTGCGAACCGATCCGTTCAGCAAGACGATCGAGCGTGCGGCGCATTGCCTTCGTTTCGTCCTGTTGCGCCTCGATCCAGTCGCGCAGCATCTGCTGCTCGTTGCGCATATTCTTGACCAGACCCTGAATACCTTCGGCAAGGTTCGCCATCGCCGCGACCGATCTCTGGGTGCCGCCGCTGCCCTCTTCAGAGATCCGCCGCATGTATTCCGAGAGCGCCCGAACGTCATCCGGCGAGACCGCCGAGTTTGCGCTGATCGAAGGCATGGCAATATCGGAGCCTACGTCGGTCACCGACGAAAGCCAGTTTTCCAGCTCCATGTAGAACCGATTCTGGGCGCGGCCCGCCTGCAGGTCAAGGAAGCCGAGAATGAGCGAGCCGGACAGACCGAGCAGCGACGACGAGAAGGCCTGGCCCATGCCCGAAAGCGGCGTCGAAAGCCCTTCCTTCAGCGCACCTAGAACATCCGTCGAACCATTTGATCCCGCATCGAGCGACTGGATCACCGAACTGATCGAGCCGATCGTGCCGATAAGGCCCCAGAAAGTGCCGAGCAGACCGAGAAAGACGAGAAGGCCGATGAGATAGCGTGAGACGTCGCGCGATTCATCGAGGCGGTTGGCAATCGAGTCGAGAATGGAGCGAAACGCCGCGGTCGAAATTCCTGCCGTGGCACTGCGGCTGCCGATCAGCGTCCGCATCGGGGCAAGCAACCTGGGATTGCGGCCAACCTTGTCGGCGCTACCCGCGGCGCGGAAGGAATTGAACCACCGCACTTCCGGCCGCAGCGACAGCACATGGCTGAACACGAGGATGATACCAACGGCCAGCACGCCAAGGATCAAACCGTTAAGGCCCGGATTATGCATGAAGGCAGTTTGTGTCTGCCGGAAAAGAATGGCGGCAATGAACCCGACGATGATCAGAAACAGCACCATCGTCCAAAGGAACGGCATCGGACTGGAAAGTTTATAGCTGTAGTTGCCCGTGGTTTTTTCGGTCGAGCCGAACTCCGCCACATTCACATTTTCCATAGGTTCCGCAGCCTCCGGATTCATTTCATCCGGAGACTAGAGCAACATTGTGCCGAATTGAAGTATGCGGAAACGAAAACCGTGTCTTTACAACAGCGATTTACCGCGTTGGGACGGGACGCTTGGCAACCTCAAGCAATGCCTTCTGGATATATTCGTTGCCCGCAACAACCGAACCGGTCTCGAGAACGGACGAACCGCCATCCCAATCGGAGACATAGCCGCCGGCTTCGCGGATCAGGAGGATGCCGGCCGCTATATCCCACGCAGACAGCCCGGTTTCCCAGTATCCATCGAACCGACCGGCGGCCACATAGGCGAGGTCAAGCGAAGCAGCGCCCATGCGGCGGATGCCGGCAACTTCACCCATAACGTGCCGAAGCTCGACGAGGAACTTGCCGTGATTGCCGCGGCCGAGGTGCGGAACGCCACAGGCAACGACGGAGTCCGAAAGCACCCGGCGCGCACCAACACGCAGACGGCGGTCGTTCAGGAAGGCACCACCGCCACGTTCCGCGGTGTAAAGTTCATCCGTGGCCGGGTTGAAGACGACACCGGCGACGATCTCGTTGTTGCGCTCGAGCGCGATCGAGACCGCAAACATCGGAATGCCATGCAGGAAGTTGGTTGTGCCATCGAGCGGGTCGACGATCCAGCGATGCGCGCCGTCCGTGCCCTTGATTTCTTCGCTCTCCTCGCCGAGGAAGCCATACGTCGGACGAGCCTTCAGGAGCTCGTCCTTGACGATCTTTTCGGCCTTGCGGTCGGCATTGGAAACGAAGTCGCCGGGGCCCTTCACCGAAACCTGCAGGTTCTGCACTTCCCCGAAATCACGCCCCAGCGACTTGCCTGCCTTGATGGCGGCCTGAACCATGACATTGAGGAGAGCTGAACGAGCCATGTGAGCACTTTTCCTTGAGCGATAATACGGTACGCGCTGTCAGGGCAAAGTAGGTCCCTGATCGCCAGAGAAGGCAGCGCTCGATAAGATTGGCGGCCTCAAGACCACAAAATCGGGAAAATTTCAAGGGGAGACAGCAGAACCACTGGCTGCCCGGAAAAATGCAGGCGAAATTATTCTGGACAGATTGGTCTGGAATTGATCGACGGCGGCTATCTCGCCAAAGAACGAGGCCGGCCGCTTGCGCCGCCGGATCTTCAAAACCTCCGCTGGATGATCAGGACGGACGATGGCGCGACACGGTCGTCGAGACGACGAAGATCTCTTCGCCGACGCACTCTCCTAAATCACTGGAGCCGGCGGAACTTGTTGGCCGCCTCGATCCCCGCCTTTTGCTGGTCTTCCTCGATGCCGAGATAGAAGTCTTCGAGCTCCGGGTCAGGTAGGCCGGCCCGACGCGACAGCACATACCACTTCGCAGCCTCAACAGGATCTGGCTTGGTTCCGAGCGCGTTGATGTAGAGGTGTGCGAGCTTGTTTTGCGCAACCACGTTTCCACGATTGGCGGCGAGCCGCAACCACTGGAAACCCTTGACGAAATCGCGCGGCCCATTCTGGCCGTTGACGAGCCAGATACCAAGATCGACCTGAGCCGTGTCGTAGCCGGCATGCGCAGCGCGTGCCATCCATTCGCGCGCCAACTGCTTCTTTTCCTCCGGCAGGTCAGGCAGCGAGGCATAAATTTCCGCCACCGCATACTGTGCGTCGGCGATGCCCTGTTCGGCAGCCTTCTCATAGTAAGGCAAGGCGAGCTTCAATCCCTTGTCGCCCGGATTGTCAGCCGTCAGGATCTGACCCCAGTTGAACTGCGCCGAGGGATTTCCAGCCTCAGCCGCCTTGTGCATGTATTCGTCGGCCTTGGCCTTGTCGCGCGTGACAGACCGTCCCTCGATCAGCATCAGCGAATATTTGAACATCGCCGCGGCATCACCACCTTCGGCGCCCTTGCTGTACCAGAAGGCGGCGTTCTTCATATCGCGCTTGACGCCCAGCCCGTCCGCCAGGAGTTCGCCCATCAGCGTCTGCGCGGCCGGATCACCAAGCTGCGCACGGGGCAGAGCCTTTTCCATCGCGGTCAGATAGTAGCCGCGCTGATAGGCGCCGTAGGCTTCGTCGACCGGCCCCTTGTAGTCCTTTTCCGGCGGCAGATCCGGCAGTTTCGCCCCCATACGGTCGAAGACCCCGACGCCCGTCGACGGTCCCGTGCCATCTGCCTGCGGCCGTCCTGTTTTCAGCGTCTCCGGGGCGCTCGCGAGCGGTCGTGTCACGACGTTATCGACCACCTGGGCAGAAACGCCATGCGTCAGCCCGACCAGAACGGTGACGGCAAAGGCAGTTGAGAGGCGCAAAGTACAGGACAGCATCGGCATGAGCGCGATATCAATCCTCAAACCGTGGCGCTTTTTCGTCCAAGAGCGCATTGACCTCGGCGACGACGGATGGCGCACGGCCGGCGTCCGTGAAAACCGCAAGCCGCAGCGCGACGAACTCCGCGCCAGTCTCTGCCACCGCCAGCGCGGAAGCCGGATCTGTACCGCCCATGACGATACAGGGAATCTCGATCATCGAAGCCCACCATTCCCCGAGCGCCAGGTTCTTGGGATGTGCTTCCGGCTTGATGTCACCATCGAGCTTGCCGAAGAAGATATAGTCCGGTCGCTCCTCGCCGATCTCCAGCGCATGGTGCCGGTCGGCGGCATTGCCGCCACCGACGATCAGCTTGTCGGCATATTTGTCGATAGCGTCGGAGATTTCACTGGCCGGACCGGTCAGATGCAAGCCGTCCGCCTTCGTGCGCCCAACGACGCGACTGTCGCCCGCAAGCAGTGCGGCTGCTCCCGAGTCCTGAATAATCGGAACCAGCTTCTCGGCGTGCTTTTGAAACTCGCCATCGTTGAGGCCGTATTGCGGCACGATCACAGAGGCGACGTCACCGCCCTTCAAGGCATCGCCGACGACCTTTGCCTGCTCATCGGCATCGGCAAGGTCGGGAGCAATCAAAACTAGGCGGCAGCGGTTTTCCGGTTCGGTCATGAACTCTTTCCATTTACAGCGGAACAGGCCGTTTCAGGGCCGATCTGCACTCGTCCTGTGTGAGTAATTCCGTTAGACGGGGCTGGCAAGGGGAGGATTTTCAAAAGCATGCCGATGGACCTGTCATTTTATTACGCCGCCGTTCCGGCCGTCATCCTGGTCGGACTTGCGAAAGGCGGCATGGGCGATGCGCTGTCGCTGATCGGGCTGCCCTTTCTCGCTCTCGTCGTCTCGCCCGTTCAGGCGGCCGCGATCCTGCTGCCGATCCTCATCTTCATGGACATGATCTCGCTCGTGATCTGGCGGAAGCACGGCGACTGGACAACGCTGAAGATCGTACTGCCGGGCGCTCTGTTCGGCATCGCGCTCGGTTGGGCGACCTCGGCGCTGGTTCCGGGAAATGTGCTTCGCGTCGTCATCGGCGTCGTCACCATCCTCTTTTGCCTTCGCTACTTCTGGAACAACTTCGGCCCCGCAGCCGGAAAGCACACGCCGCCTCAAGGCCAGCGGCCACTGCTTGCGACAATTTGGGGAAGCCTGTCCGGCTATGGTAGCTTCGTCGCGCATGCCGGCGGAGCACCTTTCCAGATTTATGCTTTGCCGCTGCAGATGCCGCCGCGAGAATATACCGGCACCAGCGTCCGCTTCTTCGCGATCCTCAATGCCGTCAAGCTCATACCCTACTTCGCGCTTGGCCAGCTCGACACGCAAAACCTCGCCACCTCGGCCACGCTGCTGCCTTTTGCGCCGCTTGCGACAATTGCCGGCGCCTGGTGCGTGCGCCGCATGAAGCCCGCGATCTTCTATCCTTTCATGTACGGCATGGCGCTCATTGCCGCCGTGTTGATCGCGAAGGAGGGCTTGGGTTTCTGACAATTTTGGGTTTCGTTGCGCCGCACAATTTCCTTGCCCGATTGCGCCGTTTGACGTAGCTTTTCGCCATGTCGAACACGGATCCCTTCGCCGCGATAGCCGATCCTCACCGGCGCTTCCTGCTGGAGGAACTTCGACGCGCGCCGAAGACCGTGAACGAGCTTGCCGAGGGCCTCCCCATCAGCCGCCCCGCCGTTTCCCAGCACCTCAAGGCGCTGCTGGATTGCAACCTGGTTTCCGTCACCGCAGAGGGCACGCGGCGCATCTACGCGGTCAACAATCGCGGCTTCGACAGACTCAATCTTTGGCTCGATCAGTTCTGGGCTTAGCCCGACCGCTCAAATGAAAGACGCCGGCTCGCGACTTTCCGTCGGAACCGGCGCCATAATCGCCTGTCGAGCACGAACTGGTCTAAGCTTTTGGTGAAATTGGGTTTCGCCCTCCTCGCCTAGGGCCGCGTTCGTTGATTTATTGCATCCCACTCAATGGAAGGATGATTTTAGGCGCTCAATCTCGTCCTTGATCCGCAATTTTCTGCGTTTGCACTCAGCGACTTCATTATCGTTTCGGGAGGGGGATATCATAAGAGAATGCAACTCCTCCTCAAGAGCAACATGCTTTTTTTCGAGTGACTCAAGATGAGCTTGAACAGTCATTTGACCCTTCCTTCCTCTTACCTCTCCCCGGCCAACACCGCCGGAGATCCAAGGCGTCAACCCTCCAACTGTGACATATTTTTGAAGCCTTGTCGAAGGTGAAAACAAGGAGAACACATGGCAAAATCATGACGAACAGCCGCTAGCCGTTACCTCCAATTGGTGATAGGAGCTTGCGGAAATCATCGGCAGAACGGACGATGTCCGAAGACGGTTATGGGGAATGCATATGGCCGATCAGGAACAGGCGGAAATCAGGCTCATGGTCGCGAGACTGCGCCAGGAGCACGAGGATTACGATGCCGCCATCAACGCCATGATTGCCACCGGATGTGACGCATTGCGCATCCAGCGCATGAAAAAGAAGAAACTGGTCATCAAGGACAAGCTGACAAAGCTCGAAGACCAGATCATCCCTGATATCATCGCCTAAAGGGAATGCCGTGACGATGACAGACAGACCACCCGTTGCCATCATCATGGGAAGCCAATCCGATTGGGAGACCATGAAGAACGCCGCCGACACGCTGGAGGCGCTCGAGATTCCCTATGACGCGCGCATCATATCGGCCCATCGCACGCCGGATCGCCTCGTAAACTTCGCCAAGACCGCCCGCGATGAAGGTTTCAAGGTGATCATTGCCGGCGCCGGTGGCGCGGCCCACCTGCCAGGCATGGCCGCCGCGATGACGCCGCTTCCGGTGTTTGGCGTCCCGGTTCAATCCAAGGCACTGTCAGGTCAGGATAGTCTTCTTTCCATCGTCCAGATGCCGGGCGGCATTCCGGTCGGCACACTTGCCATCGGCAAGGCCGGCGCGATCAACGCCGCCCTTCTGGCAGCTGCAGTCCTGGCATTGTCGGACGAGGATATTGCCGAGCGGCTTGACGACTGGCGTGAGCGCCAGAGCGCAGCCGTTGCCGAATATCCGATGGACGACCTATGACTGTAACAACAATCGGCATCATCGGCGGCGGCCAGCTTGGCCGCATGCTTGCCATGGCCGCTGCACGGCTGAACTTCCGAGCCGTCATCTTGGAACCGCAGGCCGACTGTCCGGCCGCGCAGGTCGCCAACCAGCAGATCGTGGCGGCATACGACGATCCGGCCGCGCTCGCAGAGCTCGCGAATATCTGCGACATCGTCACCTATGAGTTCGAAAACGTCCCGGTCACAGCCGCCGAGGCGCTTGCGAGCCATGTACCCGTCTATCCGCCACCGAAGGCACTCGAGGCTGCGCAGGATCGGCTTGTCGAAAAGCGCTTTATCAATGGATGCGGCGTTCCGACGGCCCGCTTCCATGCCGTCGACAACCAGGCCGACCTCGAGGCAGCATTGCAGGATTTCGGCGGCCGCGGCGTCCTGAAGACTCGCCGCCTCGGCTATGATGGCAAAGGACAACGAGTGTTTCGCTCCAGTGCCGACAAGCCGGATGGCGCCTTTGCAGCGCTCGGTGAGGTCCCCCTGATTCTCGAGAGCTTCGTGCCCTTTGAGCGCGAGATCTCCATCATTGCAGCGCGCGCAACGGACGGCACTGTCGTCTGTTACGACCCTGCTGAAAACGTTCACCGCGACGGCATCTTGCACACGTCGACTGTACCTGCCTCGATTTCAGCGGAGACGGCAGCGGGGGCGCGTGAAAGCGCCGAGAAGATATTGGCTGCGCTTGGCTATGTCGGCGTCATCGGCATCGAATTCTTCGTACTCGCCGACGGCAGCCTGATCGCCAATGAAATGGCGCCGCGTGTCCACAACTCCGGCCACTGGACCGAGGCCGCCTGCGTGATCTCGCAGTTCGAGCAGCATACCCGCGCTGTTGCCGGCCTGCCACTCGGCAATGCCGACCGCCATTCGAACTGCGTGATGCAGAACCTGATTGGCGACGATATCCTGGCGCTCCCGGACTGGCTGCGGCGAGCGGACACGCTGGTTCATCTCTATGGCAAGACGGAATCTCGTCCCGGCCGGAAGATGGGACACGTCACGACGTTGACCACGAAATTGCCGGTTTTTCCCGGATAAAAGCCGCTCCGGCCATGGGAAAAACACCGTCACGTGGTTGACACAGGCAAGTCGCCGGGTTATCTGCACGCCCAACCTGAAGAGCGCGCCCCGAGCGCGCTTTTGAATGTAATAGATACGGGCGAATGTGAATTCCCCCCTCAAACATCGCGGATCAAAACAATGAAGATCAAGAATTCGCTCAAGTCGCTCAAGGCTCGTCACCGTGACAACCGCCTGGTTCGCCGCAAGGGCCGCATCTACATCATCAACAAGCTGAACCCGCGCTTCAAGGCTCGCCAGGGCTGATATAGCGCGCCTGGACGGTTATTTTGTGCTCGTGCCTGTCCGGGGATTGCTTCGGCAATCGAATCAAATTGCTTTGATCTTCAGCGGTGGCGGGCTAACATGTCCGCCATGCGCTTTTTTGTTATGACCTGTGCGGCGCTGCCGCTGTCCCTCTTTCTGCTCGCTCCTGCTTTCCCCGCCACGGCCGCGGATAAGGACGTCATTGTCGAGCAACCGGACGCAAACCTCTCACCCAAGCAACACCTGGATCAGCTCTATGCGCAGCTGAAGCGCGAACGCGATCCGGACAAAGCGAGCGGTATCGCCAACGAGATTCGCGCCCAGTGGAACGACTCCGGCAGCGCGACCGTCAACCTCCTGATGCAATGGGCCGACAAGGCGATCGAGGAGAAGCGCACCGCTGCTGCCCTTGACTTCCTAGATCAGGCGATCGCCCTCAAGCCTGACTACGCCGAAAGCTGGAACCGCCGGGCAACGCTCAACTACGCCAATGACAACTATCGCAAGTCGATGTCCGACATCGAGCATGTACTCGACATTGAGCCACGCCATTTCGGCGCGCTTTCCGGCATGGCCGCCATCCTCACCGAGACGGGCAACGACCAGCTGGCCCTGAAAGCCTGGGAACGTTTCCTCGAGATCTACCCGGCCAATCGTAGCGCCCAGGAGCAGATGAACACGCTCTCCGAAAAGCTGGCTGGCAGCCGCACCTGATCTTGACGGTGAACCGCGAGACCCAATCTTACGTGTTGGTCACGTGAGTCAACAGATATAGCCATGCTTGCCGTAGCCTCCGCTCTCCTTGCCCCCATCGCCGCCGCGATCGGCTACTCCTCCTACAAGGGACGTCGATTCGAGGCGACATGCCCGAACATCGGTGAGTTGACGGATATCGGCGGCTATCGGCTGAACGCCCTTCACATCGCGTGTCCAGAGACCGCCGATCTGCCGCCTCTGGTCTTCATCCATGGTGCAAGCGGCAACCTGCTTGATCAGGTCGGCGCCTTCCTGCAGCCGCTGCAAGGCCGTGCCGAGATGCTCTTCGTCGACCGCCCTGGCCACGGCTATTCGGAGCGTGGCGGTCCGGAGAATGCCCTGCCTTCGGGACAGGCGGATGCGATCGCAAAACTGATGGAAAAGCGTGGCATCAAACGAGCCATTATCGTCGGACATTCCTTCGGCGGCGCGATCGCAGCCGCCTTCGGCGTGCGCCACCCTGATAAGACTGAAGGCCTGCTCTTTCTCGCTCCCGCGACGCACCCCTGGCCAGGCGGCATTGACTGGTATTATCACCTCGCTGCGATGCCAGTCCTTGGCTGGCTGTTCAATCACGCGGTCGTCGTGCCACTCGGCCTGCGACGCTTGGAGCAGGCGACATTGAATGTTTTCCGGCCGAATCCGCGCCCGGATGATTACATCGCGAAGACGGGCCCCACCCTGGTGCTGCGCCCGCGTGCCTTCTACAACAACGCCGTCGATTGCACGCGCCTACTGGCCTACCTCAAGGCCCATTCTCCGCAATATTCCAGGATTACAGCACCGACCATCATCATTACCGGTGACAGCGACAGCATCGTTTGGGAACACATCCATTCACAGGGATTGGCCCGCGATATCGTCGGTTCCGAACTGGTGAAAATCCGCGGCCTGGGCCACAAGCCGGACTATGTGGCCACCGATGTCGCCATTGCCGCCATGGAGAAGGTCGGTGGCGCTGCCCGCGATCTTCAGGCCGCCAGGCACCAGGCCGAACGCCGCCTGATGCACGAACAACCCACTCAACCGATAGACATTGCAGCGTCCTTCGGAGACCTGGCGCCTCCGATTGTAACGGGAAACTAACCTTTCAGCGACCAAACGGGCTGTAGCGGACGACCGTGCATTGTCTGGAGCTCACTGCGTCCCATATCCATCGGACCGTCATGCTTTGAGGGAAGTCATGGATCACCCCCACATCAGAATATTTGCGGTTGCCGCAGCGCTGTCGCTCTCGCTTGCGCCGCATGCGTTCGCCGCCTCGCCCACGCCGGTTGAAGCCGAGCACGGCATGGTCGTGACAGCCCAGCATCTGGCGACCGATGTCGGCGTCGAGGTACTGAAGAAAGGCGGCAATGCCGTCGATGCAGCGGTCGCGGTTGGCTACGCGCTCGCCGTCGTCTATCCGACGGCCGGTAACATCGGTGGTGGCGGCTTCATGACCATCCGCTTGAAGGACGGCAGGACGACATTTCTCGATTTCCGCGAGCGTGCGCCGCTCGCTGCCACGAAAACCATGTATCTCGACGCCAAGGGCGACATCGTCCCTCGCGCCAGCCTCGACGGCTATCTCGCCGTCGGTGTGCCCGGATCCGTGATGGGCTTCGAGATGGCGCGCGAGAAATACGGCACGAAGTCGCGGCAGGACCTGCTGGCTCCGGCCATCCGCTATGCCACGGAAGGCTTCACGCTGGAACAGGGCGATGTCGCCAGCATCGGCGGCAGCGCCAAGCGACTCGCCAAGGACGAGGCGGCGGCAAAGATCTTTCTAAAGGCGGAGGGCAAGCCTTTCGCAGTGGGCGAGAAGCTCGCACAACCCGACCTTGCTGGCGTTCTTTCCAGTATCGCCGACAAGGGACCCGACGCATTCTACAAGGGCATACCGGCCGACGCGATCGTCAAGGCAAGTCAGGCAAAGGGCGGCATCCTCGCCAAGGAAGATTTCGAACAATACGCGGTACGTGAACTGAAGCCGATCGAATGCAGCTACCGCGGCTACGACATCATCTCCTCGCCTCCCCCCTCCTCGGGCGGCGTCATCATCTGCGAAATCCTCAACGTGCTGGAAGACTATCCGCTGTCCTTCCTCGGTTACGGCTCAGCAGAGACCGTGCACCTGATGGTCGAGGCGATGCGTTACGCCTACGTCGACCGCAACGCCGCCCTCGGCGACCCTGACTTCGTCGACAATCCCGTTTCGACTTTGCTCGACAAGGGCTACGCCAAGGGAATCCGCGCCAAGATCGATCCCTACAAATCAGGCACCTCAGCCAATCTGAAGCCCCTCGGCGCCAAGGAAAGTGTCGAAACCACGCATTACTCGATCATCGACGACGACGGAAATGCCGTCGCCGTCACCTACACGCTGAACGGCAGCTTCGGCGCCGGCGTCGTCGCCCCCGGCACGGGGATCCTGCTCAACAACGAGATGGACGACTTCACCTCGAAGCCCGGCGTTCCGAACCTTTATGGCCTCGTGCAGGGCGAGGCCAATGCGATCGCGCCGAAGAAGACGCCGCTCTCCTCGATGAGCCCGACGATCGTCACCAAGGACGGCAAGCCGTTCATGGTCATTGGCAGTCCCGGCGGCTCACGCATCATCACCATCACCCTTGAGGCGATCCTCAACGTCATCGATTTCGGCATGGACATTAGCCAAGCGGTCAATGCGCCGCGCATTCACCACCAATGGCAGCCGGACAAGATCTATTTCGAACCCTATACGTTGTCGCCCGATACCATCCGAGCATTGATCGGCATGGGCCATGCGCTCGACGATGGCAGCAGCGGCCCGCCGCAATGGGGACAGGCCGCTGGTATTCTTGTTGGCGGGAAGAGCCTCGCCGATATCCAGAAGGGCGGCGGCGCGCGCTACTACGGCGCGATGGACAGCCGCTCCACCGAGGGATCCGCCGGCGGCTACTGATCAGCGAATACGGGCGTGGACATAATCGCCCTTGATGCTCACGCGCGGCCGGGCGCCGGGTACGCTCGGTTCCAGGCTGTCGACATAGGATGCCTTGGCGATCACCGAATAGTCCAGCGGCACACCGCTTCCGAAGGTGAGATCCGCCTGCAGCGACTGCGCGGTGATGCTGAGTGTCTCATCCTGCCGGATGGTGTCGTAGCGCAGATGCGCGCGCACCGCCGTGCCAAGGATATCGACCCCGGCGGCGTGGCCGTCAAAGGTGATATCGGCCGCCTTGCTGGCGATCGCAACATTGGCGAAGTCTCCATCCAGTTCCGCCTTCAGCGCCTGCTGGTCGATGCGCACGGTGGTATCAGGCGCGACGTTCGCCGAAATCTCCGCCGTACAATCGGAAAGATCCGACCACGCCGTCTGCATCACCTCGATCTTCAGGACCGTTCCCTCGATGCGCATCGCGCTTCGATCGCGGCAGCCATTGAAGAACCAACTCGAATAGAAGCTTGAGAACCAGCCGTGGCGCCGCGCGCTGGTATTCGCTCTGTAGGGTCCTGCGTCATCAGCGGTTAGCCTGACCTCACTTGCCTCGCCGCTGATGACAACGGATCGGACCGCTGAAATATCGAGTGTCTCTCCCACCATGCGCGGTTCGGCGAACGCGGAGGCGAGCGCCAGAATGAATGCGGGGATGAAGAGGATCAATGTCATCGGTTTCTCCTTGGACGCGCCTGCCGGCAGCTGGCGATTGCGTGCAAGGTGAAGACCGGGAACCGATCTTGAGACCTCGATCGTGATCCGGGTCGCCCGCGATTGCGATCAAGGCCATAGTCATGCAGTTATTGAACGCGTCTCACCGAGCCCAACCATCATGATCTTCGTTCCGCTTCCTTTCGTCGTTGCTCTCCTTCTCGTCATCCTGCTCGTGCGGATGGTCAGGCAGAACGATTGGGCAGAACAGGAAAAGCGTCCATTCCTCCTCCTGATCGGCGCCTACACATTGCAGTCGATCATCATCGGGATCCGCTGGGGCTATGACGTGATCGACATCCTGCCGGTCCAGCCCGTCGTCGCCTGCATGATCGCGGCGCTCGCCTGGATCAGCTTTCGCAACCTCGCCGCGGAACGCCAGACATCGCTCCTGCACTTCTGGCCGCATATCCTGCCAAGCGTCGTGATCGTCGCGCTTCTGGTCTTCTGGCGCGACCCGGTTGGTCCGTTCGTGACCGCGACCTTCCTCGCCTATGGCGCGGCTCTGCTCTGGCTCGCTCGCAACGGGCCGGATGCACTCGTCTCCTCGCGTCTCGATGGCGCGCTTCTGTCCTGTCGCTCCCTCGTTATCACCGGACTGGCGCTGATCGCCTCGTCGGCGGCCGATATCGCGATCAGCCTCGACCTCGAACAGAGCGGTGGCATCCATGCCGGGGCAATCGTCGCCGTCGGCAATGTCATTACGCTTCTGATCCTCGGCACGGCAGCGTCGATTGCGAGCGGCAGCCAGTCGCTCGCAGCACAGCCATCGGAAGTCACCACGCCACCCCCTCCGAGCCACGAAGACGATGCCATCGCTCGTGCGTTGGAAAGCCTAATGCAGTCACGACAACTCTACCGTGATCCGGACCTCAATCTCGGCCGAATTGCCCGCAAGATGAACCTGCCGGCCCGGCGCGTCTCGATGGCGGTCAACCGTGTCCACGGCGTCAGCGTCTCGCAATATGTGAACGACTTTCGTATCCGAGCCGCCTGCGAGGCGCTGGTGACAACGGAAGAGCCCATCACACGGCTGATGTTCGATTGCGGCTTCATCAGCAAATCGAACTTCAATCGCGAGTTCCTGCGCGTTGCAGGCACCAACCCGACTGAGTTTCGGCGGCGCAGTCGTCACAAACCCGAGGCCGGTGATATGCGGCCAACGCTTTTCGTGTCACGGTGACAAAGTCGTCGTTCACAAGCATCACGTGTGGCCCTATGCAGGGGGTGTACCATCATTCGAAAGAGTCTCCATGGCCAGCATTGAAATGATCGTTGCCGCCCGCGCCCGCCTGCGCGGACATGCGCGCCGCACGCCGCTTCTTTCCTCTCCGTTCATCGACGAAATTGCCGGCCGACGGGTATTCGTGAAGGCCGAGTGCCTGCAGCACACCGGCTCCTTCAAATTCCGTGGCGGCTGGTCTGCCGTTTCCGCGCTTGATCCCACTGTTCGCAGCCGCGGCGTCATTGCTTTCTCGTCAGGCAATCACGCTCAAGGCGTGGCGCTTGCCGCAAAGCTGCATGGCGTACCTTCCGTCATCATCATGCCGTCGGACGCGCCGAAGCTGAAGATCGCCAATACGCGGGCGCTCGGCGCGGAAGTCGTGCTCTACGACCGTGCCACGCAGGACCGCGATGCCATCGGCGCCGAGCTTTCGTCGGCCCGTGGGCTGACCCTGATCAAGCCTTTCGACGAGCCGCAGGTGATCGCCGGCCAGGGCACGACGGGTCTCGAGATTGCTGAGCAGGCAGAAGAGGAAGGCGTCAAGTCAGCAGAGGTGCTGGTGCCCTGCGGCGGCGGCGGCCTGTCATCGGGGATTGCGCTTGCCCTCGAAGCCAGCGCGCCGGCATTCCGCGTGCGCCCCTGCGAGCCGGATGGATTCGACGATTTCACGCGGTCGCTGGCATCCGGCAAGATCGAGCGCAACGCGACGATGACCGGCTCCATCTGCGATGCCATCATCACGCCGCAGCCCGGCAACATCACCTTCCCGATCCTGCAGCGTCTCTCGGGCGCCGGCATTGTCGTGACGGACGAAGAGGCGCTTCGCGCGATGGCGCTCGCCTTTGTCCGGCTGAAGATTGTCGTCGAACCCGGCGGCGCGGTGGCACTGGCCGCAGCGCTCTTCCATGGCGATGAGCTGGAAGACGACAACGTCGTCGTCGTTACCTCGGGAGGCAACGTCGACGCCGATATTTTCGCCGAGGCACTGGCCCGGCACGGATAGAGGCAGGCCAGGGCTGCCTCACCCTCACTTAGGCGGCTTTGTAGCGCGCCGCTGATGCCGAGCGCGACAGGTTCGGCGTCAGCGCCTGGCGAGCATCCTCGTAGGCCTTGAGCAATCCGGCATCCTCGAGAGCCGGGATCGTTGCGAATTCGCCCTGGTCAAAGCCGGCAAGGGCGGCGTCCACCATGTCTTCCGCCTGCATGACGATTTCGGTCGGCAGATGCTCGACCGGCGTGCCGGCTATGCTCCAGAATTCGGTCGCGGTCGCTCCCGGCAGCACCGCCTGGATGCGGATGTTCTTGTCCGCCAGTTCGTGCTTCAGCGATTGGCTGAACGCAAGAACGAAAGCCTTGCTCGCCCCATAGACGCCGTTCAGCACCTCGGGCGCGATCGCCACGATCGACGCGATGTTGATGATCGCGCCGCCACCACGGGCAACAAAGCCGGGCACGGCGGCATAGGTCAGCCGCATTAACGCCGTCACGTTGAGATCGACTATCGCCTGCATCTTGTCGACATCGGAGGCAAGCAGCGGCGCGGTGCCGCCGACGCCCGCATTGTTGACCAGAAGCGTGATGCTGCGATCGCTCTTCAGCGCCGTCTCGACGCGCGCCAGATCGGCCCTCTTGCCGAGATCGGCCGGAATGGTTTCAATCGTCCTGCCCGTTTCCCGGGTCAGCTTGGACGCAAGCTCCGAAAGCCGCTTTGCATTGCGGGCGACCAGAATGAGATCATAGCCGCGCTTTGCGAGCCGGTGAGCATAGATGGCACCGATCCCCGACGACGCGCCGGTAACGAGTGCGGTTCCTTTGTGCTGTTCGGTCATTGTCGTTCTCCGTGTTGGGCAACAGCGCCTGCTGTCGGCTTGCTGAGAGTCTTACGCCCGATTGCAAATGTCTTGAATGTCATATAAACCACCTTTTAGGACAAACGGAGTTCTGTGCCATGCAGCGCATAGCCGTCCTGCTCTTTCCCGGCTTTCAGATGATGAGCCTCGCCGCCATCTCCGCCTTCGAGTTCACCAATCTCGAACTCGGCGAGCAGGTCTACGACATCGCCTATCTCTCCGAGACCGGCGGACCAGTGCGAGGTTCCTTCGGCGTCACGATGGAGACGACGCGGTTCGACGAGCCCGCTTTCGATACGCTGCTGGTGTCGGGCGCCGTCGGCATCAAGCTGCCGACCCCAGGAGAAGGCGAATTCATCCGCAACGCGCTTGCCGCCTCCCGCCGCGTCGCATCCATCTGCACCGGCGCCTTTCTGCTTGCCGACGCGGGTGTCCTCGACGGCCGTCGCGCCACGACACATTGGCTCCTCGCCCGCGAGCTGCAATCGCGCTATCCCAGGGTCAGGATCGAGGAGGATCGCATCTTCATCATAGACGGATCCGTCTGGAGCTCGGCGGGGATGACGGCCGGGGTCGATCTGGCGCTTGCCATGGTCGAGAAGGATCACGGCGCCGATATCGCCCGCGCCGTCGCCCGCAAGCTTGTCGTCTATCATCGCCGCGCCGGCGGCCAGTCGCAGTTCTCCGCCCTGCTGGAGCTGGAGCCGAAATCGGACCGCATTCAGAAGGCTTTGGCGCATGCGCGCGGCAACCTGAAGAACACGTTGTCCGTCGAAGAGCTGGCAGAGGCAGCCGCGCTCAGCCCCCGCCAGTTCAGCCGGACGTTTCGCGCCGAGACTGGGCAATCACCGGCCAAGGCAGTGGAGAATCTGCGCCTCGAGGCGGCTCGCCTGATGATGGAACAGGGCCGGCATCCGATCGACGTCGTTGCCGCCGAAACAGGCTTCGCCGATCGCGAGAGGATGCGCCGCGCCTTCCTTCGTGCCTTCGGCCAGCCGCCGCAGGCGATCCGCCGAAACGCCCAGCGCGAATATCAGGCATAGGCTTTCGCAACCGGCTGGACGGCCGATGGTACGGTGTCGGTGATAGCCTCCCGGACCGATTGCAGCATGATGGACGCAAGCAGCGCCGTCGCCGGTCCGGGCTCTGCTTCGGCGCGATGCAGGACGAGGCCGAGCGAGGGAAGGTCAGGCAGGCCGGCGTCGTTCGCGACAAGCGGCTTCACCTTCCGCGGCAGGCCAATCGGTGTGCGGATGCTGATACCGAGGCCGGCAGCCGTCGCCGCCCACAATCCGCCGAGGCTCGGGCTGACGAAGGCAAGCCGCCAGGGAATGCCTGCGGTATCGAGCGCCTGGGTCGCCGCCGTTCGCAACAGGCACGGAGCCTCGAGTGAGGCAAGCGGCACCGGCTCGCTGCCGAGCCGCCAGTCGACCGCCCCTTCCGCCGGCCCGATCCAGCGCATCGGCACTCCGGCGATCTTCTCGCAATGCGGCGTCAGCGTGCCATCGCTCCATGCCAGCGCCAGGTCAAGCTTGCCTGAGGTGACGCGCTCGATCAGCTCGACATTGCGCACCACCCGCGCCTCGATGCGGACCTTCGGATGCGCACGCGCAAAGCGGCCGAGCACGTCGGGCAACAGGGTTTCGCCGAAATCCTCCTGCAATCCGAGCCTGACCCAACCCTCGAGCTCGATGCTCTGCACGGCTGCGGCCGCCTCGTCGTTGAGCTCGAGCAGCCGGCGCGCGTAAGCCAGCATCGTCTCGCCGGCATCGGTGAGCGCAAGACCGCGTCCCGCCTTGCGGAAGATCAGCGTGCCGGCCTGCTCCTCCAGCTTCTTCAACTGAGCGCTGACGGCCGAGGTCGAACGGCCGAGCCGGTCGGCCGCCCGCGCGAAATTGCCGAGCTCCATTCCGGTCGCGAAGGTCCTGAGCACATCGAGATCGAAGATCGTCCGTCGCATCACCATTGTCCTGCTTTTACGGATCATTAGTTCATTTAATTCTGATTTTCTGCATTATCGTGGCGTGCGATGCTCCTCCTGTCAAGAATTCACTCAGAGGAGGCCGTCATGCCTTTTGTTCGTATCTCTCTGCTGCGCGGCAAGTCGCCGGAGTATCTTCGCGCCGTTTCGGACAGCATCCATCGTGCCATGGTCGAGACATTCAATGTGCCGCCTGCCGACCGTTTCCAGGTCATCCACCAGCATGAACCGGGCGAACTGATCTTCGACCCGACCTATCTCGCGGGGCCGCGTTCCGACGACTTCGTGCTTTTCGCCATCACCGCCGGGAAGCCTCGCTCGACCGAAACCCGACAGGCCTTCTTCAAGCGAGCCGCCGAACTTCTCCTGCTATCGCCGGGCATCCGGCCGGAAGACATCATGATCGTCGTCACCACCACGTCACCGGATGAATGGTCGTTCGGCGATGGAAAGGCGCAGATGAGCGAACCCGGCTGGGAAGCCCGCGCCTTCGGGAGCGCCGCATGATAGGCAACCCTGAACGAATGACGGTCCAGCGTCCGGGCAATGCCGTCCGCTCGCCCGTCGATATTGCCACTACGCCCTTCTGGGTCGAGATGCTGCTGGAAGGCGCTGCCGATGGCGAGAACACCGCGATGCGGGCGAGCCTCGATCCCGGTACGATCACGCGCTGGCACACGCATCCGCTCGGGCAATTGCTCTATGTTCTATCGGGCAAGGGTCTGGCGCAACGCGAGGGCGGCGCGGTGGAGGAATTGCGCGCCGGAGATGCCGTCTGGTTCGCCGCCGGCGAAAAACACTGGCATGGCGCGACGGACGACAGCCCCTTCAGCTACATCAGTATCCAGGCAACCGAGACCGGCCGCATCGTCGACTGGCTGGAGCCGGTGGAGATTCTCTCATGATGGCGATGCAGTACAGCTTTACCCTGCCGGCCGATTACGACATGTCGATCATCGACCGGCGGATCCGCGACAAGGGACCGATGCTCGACGGATTTTCCGGTCTCGGCTTCAAGGCCTATCTCAGCGCCCGCAAGGGTGAGTACGGATCCCGCGAAAACCTCTATGCGCCCTTCTATTTCTGGCAGCAGCCGGAGCGTGCCAGCGACTTCCTCACCAGCCCCGGCTTCGAAGGACTGACGCAATCCTTCGGCTGGCCGCAAGTGAAGACCTGGATTGTCTGGCACGCGGAAACCGCGCCTTCGCCAGCAGAAGCGGGCTTCGCCACGGAGGAGACAATCACCATCGAGCCCTACTCCTCGCTTGCAGAGATCAGAGACGAGGAAATCAGACGAGCGCAACGGGAAGCACGACAGGCTGACGTCGTCGCCTCGGTCTCGGCCTTCGAGCCGACGAACTGGACGGCACTACGCTTCAGCCTGCATCGCTCCGCACCGCTAATCGCGGGAGCCGGTCAGATCTATCGTGTCGGGCACGTATCCCTGCCCTAGAGCGTCAGGTCGTTGCCCGTCGGTAGAGCGCAAGCGACCCCGCCAGCGCCAGCATCGCCCCGCCGCAGGCGCGCTCCAGCCAGACCGCGCCCGCCGCCTTCAGCAGGCGGACGGCCTGCGAACCGAAGACCGCATAGCCGAGCATGATCAGAAAATCGAGCGACGCAAAGACCACCGCCAGCACCGCATACTGCGTCGCCTGCGGCAGCGCCGGATTGATGAACTGCGGCAGAAAGGCCGAGAAGAACAGGTAACCCTTGGGGTTGGTGACGGCGACCATGAAACTCTTGAGGCCGATCGAAAATGCGGTTCCGCCGGTCATCTCGTTTTCCGGTTTCAGCGCCGCATTGAAGCCGCCCTTCGTGCGCAGCATCATGATCCCGAGAAAGGCGAGATAGGCAGCGCCCACATATTTCAGCATCGAGAACCAGAATTCCGACGCCGCGAGGAGCGCGCCGAGACCGATCGCCACGGCACCGAGGAGCACGAAGTCGGACAGCACCGCGCCGATCATGCCCGGGATCGCCCGGCGAACGCCGTAGCGCGAGCCGTTGGTCATCGCCAGAAGCACCGTCGGCCCGGGCGTCGCAATCGCGACAAAGGATACGGCCACGAATGCGAGAAGTGTAACAATGTGCATGATGCCCTCCCGAACATGGAAGTCGACCCTTGCATGTGCGCTCGCCAGCCGCAAGACGCCCATGGTTCACGACAGCAAAAAGCCCGCAGCCTGTTAAGGCAGCGGGCTCTGTGAATGGTGGCTAGTGCGCCTCAGACGCCGCTCTGGCCGTCGGAGCCGATATAGGCGATGCGCAGCATGTTGGTGGCACCCGGTGTGCCGAGCGGCACACCGGCCGAGATGATGATGCGGTCGCCAGGCTTGCCGAAGCCTTCGTCGGCAACGATGCGGCAAGCACGGTTGACCATGTCGTCGAGGTCGGTCGCATCATGCGTGACAACGCAGTGCAGGCCCCAGACGATGGCAAGGCGGCGAGCCGTCTGGATGACAGGCGACAGCGCCAGGATCGGCACCTGCGGACGCTCGCGCGAGGCGCGGAGACCGGTCGTGCCCGACGACGTGTAACAGACGATAGCCGAGAGGCGCAGCGTTTCGGCGATCTGGCGAGCAGCAAGCGAGATCGCGTCGGCGCCGGTTGCTTCCGGCTGCGCGCGCTGCGCGTAGATGATGCCAGGATAGTGCGGCTCGCGCTCGATGGCGCTGGCGATGGAAGCCATCGTCGCGACGGCTTCAATCGGGTAGTCGCCGGATGCGGATTCAGCCGACAGCATGACGGCGTCGGCGCCTTCAAAGACAGCGGTTGCGACGTCGGAGACTTCGGCGCGCGTCGGAACCGGCGCGGTGATCATCGATTCCAGCATCTGCGTTGCAACGACAACCGGCTTGCCCGAACGGCGGCAGGCACGGATCAGCTGCTTCTGGATGCCCGGCACGGATTCGAGCGGCATTTCGACGCCGAGGTCACCACGGGCAACCATGAGTGCGTCGGACAGCTCGATGATTTCCTCGATGCGCTCGATCGCCTGCGGCTTCTCGATCTTCGACATGATGCCGACGCGACCGCGCGCGATCTTGCGCACCTCGGCCAGATCTTCCGGGCGCTGCACGAAGGACAGCGCAACCCAGTCAACGTCATCGGTTTCGAGAACCGCTGCAAGGTCGGTGCGGTCCTTGTCGGTCAGAACGCCGACGGTCAGCAGCGTATCGGGAAGGCTGACACCCTTGCGGTCGGAGATCTTTGTGCCCGAAATGACAGTGGTGACGATGCTCTTGCCGTCGCACTTTTCAGCGCGCAGGGCGAGCTTGCCGTCATCGATCAGCAGGCGGTGGCCGGGCTGTACCGATTCCAGGATTTCCGGATGCGGCAGGAATACGCGGGTGGCGTCGCCGGGAACATCCCTGTTGTCGAGCGTAAAGGTGTCGCCCGGCTTCAGATCGACCTTGCCTTCGGCGAACTTGCCGACGCGCAGCTTCGGGCCCTGCAAATCGGCGAGGATGCCGATCGGACGGCCGGAGCGGGCTTCGACGGCGCGGATACGCTTGATCAGCGTGCGCATCACGTCATGGCTGGCATGGCTCATGTTGATGCGGAAGACATCGGCACCTGCCTGGTGCAGCTTCTCGATCATCGATTCCTCGGACGAGGCGGGTCCGAGGGTGGCTAGGATCTTAACTTTGCGGTTGCGCTTCATCAATTCGGGCTTTCTTGGGTGCCGGGAGTGTCGGAAAGTTGAACCATCCAGCTGCCCTGGCGGCCCGTGTCATATTCCTTGAACCCCATCTTTTGATAGCCACGGGCGTAGCAATCATTGACTCCCGTGATCTTGAACTCGTTTTCTGCTACGCACATCTGCACGTCACCCGTCCATCGGCCTCCCCGGGCAGCGTCTTCGGCGTAGAGATAGTAGTATCGGGACTGCAACTCCCCTTCGATCAGCGTCGCGCAGGTCGTCGCCGGCACTTGCCACCAGCCTTCCGTCATCCAGCCATCCTTGGCTCGATATCCGATCGCCACGCCCACCAGATTCTGCGTTCCGTTGCACACACGGAAATCCGCGCGGGCCACATCGGCAATGAAGAACGGCGAGAACGCCGCAAGAACAAAAAGGGCAAAACGGGCAAGCGGCCCGGAACGCGTAAGGAAACTTGGCGCGGTCTGGATCAACACGACTTCCAATTGGCTCCCGGTTATTCGTTGTTTGTGCTTTCTTGCGCTGCCTCCCCGCGAATGTCAACGCAATGCTAATCGATTATATTCTGTATGGCCAACCGCAGTTAGGCCTCACCGGAGCCATTGCTTGCCAAGCGCGCTTGAACCCGCCCGTGGCCCGTGCGATCAGAGGCAGCCCCGTAACTGCGATCGGCCATTTTCCTCATGAGCACTTTCAAATCATTCGAACTACTAGCCGGCAATCATGACAGAGGCATTGTGCTGCTCGGCGATCACGCGATGAACCGGCTGCCGGAGCGCTATCGCAGGCTCGGCTTGCCGGACAGTGCATTCGAGCGCCACATCGCTTATGACATCGGCATCGAGGGACTCGTGAGGAACTTGTCGGCGAGCCTCGGTGTGCCGGCAGTGCTCGGTGGCTTTTCGCGCTTACTGATTGATCCCAATCGTGGTGAGGACGACCCGACACTGATTATGAAGATATCAGACGGCGCGATCGTTCCGGGCAATCATCCGATCACCGCTGAGGAGTGGAATTACCGGATCGAAACGTTCCACCGGCCCTATCACAAGGCCGTCAGCGAAACGATCGACAAGGTAGCGAATAAGACCGGGAACGCGCCGCTCGTTCTCTCGCTTCATTCCTATACGCCGATCTGGAAGCACTTCCGTCGCCCTTGGCACGCCACCGTTCTGTGGGATACCGACCATCGCGCAGTCGCCCCCCTGCTTGATATGCTGCGCAGCGATCCCGATCTCGTGGTGGGTGACAACGAGCCTTATGACGGCGCGCTGAAGGGCGATACAATGTATCGGCATTGCATGCTGACCGGCATTCCGCACGCGCTGCTTGAGGTGCGCCAGGATCTGATCGGCGACGAGCCGGGTATTGCCGCATGGGCAAACCGTCTCGCGCCGATCTTCGAGACCATGAATGCCGATCCGGCACTGCACGAGTATAATGTGCATGTGTCGCGCACCGGTCCGTACGAATAAAGGAGACCGAGATGGCCGCCCTGACAAAACAACAACAGACCGAATTCGAGGCTGCGGCTTTTCGCCGCCTCGTGGAGCATCTGCGTGAACGCAGCGACGTCCAGAACATTGATCTGATGAACCTGGCGGGCTTCTGCCGCAACTGCCTTTCGAATTGGTACCGCGAGGCCGCCGAGGCCGACGGAGTTCCGCTCTCGAAGGACGAATCGCGCGAAATCGTCTACGGCATGCCGTATGACGATTGGAAGAACCTCCACCAGAACGACGCCTCGGCGGAGCAAAAAGCAGCGTTTGAGCTGAACAAGGCGCACAAATAATTCCTGTGCGTCTCGAATCGGCTTGACCCCGGGCACGCTTCGCGGCAGTCAACGCCATCCGAATTTTCCCACCCCTAATCAGGAGAACACGATGTCTGATGCTCATGGCGTCGCCCGCGATCAGCTTCGCGCCTTTGTCGAGCGCATTGAACGCCTGGAAGAAGAAAAGAAGACCATCGCCGACGACATCAAGGACGTCTACGGCGAAGCCAAGGGCATGGGCTTCGACACCAAGATCCTCAAGAAGGTCGTTGCGCTGCGCAAGAAGGACGAGCAGGAGCGCATGGAAGAAGACGCAATCCTCGACACCTATCTGCATGCGCTCGGCATGATCGAAGCGCCGCCGGAAGGCTGATCGTTTCACGTCTTATCTTCAAAGCCGCCGACATTCTCTCGGCGGCTTTTTTTGTATGCTAGCGGGGCGTGGCAGATCTTATCTGCCTGCTTCCTTGGCGGCCTTCTCGATCACGTCGGCAACCTTTTTCGGCTGCGAGGCGAAGACGGCGTGGCTGGACTTGATCTCGGTGACCACGCTTCCGGCGCGCTTTGCCATGGTCCGCTCCAGCTCGGGGTTGATGGAGCGATCCTCGGTCGCCACGATGGACCAGCTCTTTTTCGTCCGCCATGCGGGATCACCGACTTTCGTGCCAAAGACCTCCTTGGCGGCAAAGACCTGTGATTGCGCGACGAAGGCCGCTTCGGCCTTTGGCAGGTCGGCGGCAAAATCGGCATGAAAGACGCTTGGGTCGAGATAGAGATATTTGCCGTCCTTGGTTTCCTTGATGCCTGTTCCAGCCGGTGGCTTTGAGCCCGCAAGAGTGGCCACGTCTTCGCCCTTGTCGGGCTGGAAGGCCGCCACATAGACAAGTCCCTCGACGTGCGGGTTGCGGCCGGCTTCCGTAATGACCATGCCGCCATAGCTATGTCCGACCAGCAAAGTCGGCCCATCTTGCAGGTCCAGCACGCGGTTCGTTGCGGCAATGTCGTCGGCGAGCGAGGTCAGAGGCTCCTGCACGACAGTAACCTGAAAGCCGCGCCGCTCCAGGATTTCGGTAGCCTTGCGCCAGCCGGACCCATCGGCGAAGGCGCCGTGAACGATGACGATGTTCTTGATTTCCGCAGCTTGAGCCGCATAGGCGATGACGCTCGTGGCCAGCGCAAGTGCGAAGGTGGAAACGATACGGCGATTCATGCGGTCACTCCTTTTAATTTATGGCATACCGGGCCCGAAATGATCGAGCGGCGCGGCTGAGGTTGAAAGGCGTGGGCATCTGGTCTGCGCGACGTGTCGCTGATATGTCGGGCTCCATCGTGAAATGTAACGCACTGTAGGACAACTCAACCCGGTGCAGAATTGCGTGGGGACGCTTCGTCAGCCGCTCTCGCAAATGCCCACAGAATAAGCATGAATACAAACTGCTTGATTTTGAGGCGACATTCGCGCATTCAATGGCGCCATGAGGGGCTTCGACCTTGGCCTCAGAGATCATAGAGCAACACAACCACAGCATGGCACCTTTCGCGATACCAAAGCCGACGCTATCTCATTTTGCGCGCATGCCCGACATCACCAACCGGCGGTAGATCCGTGGCCAACCGTTCTTCCAAGCCTGGCGACCTCAATGTCCTCGTCATAGACGAGAACAGCATCCGCGCGTCGATCATCGAGGTTGGCCTGCGTGAGGCGGGCTACGACAACGTCACGATCATCGACGACATGAACGGCCTTGCGAGGCGCATCATGGAGATCAACCCCGATGTCATCGTGATCGACATCGAGAACCCGAACCGCGATATGCTGGAAAGCATCTTCCAGATTTCCCGCGCGGTGAAACGCCCGATTGCAATGTTTGTCGACAAGTCGGACGAAGCTTCGATCGAGGCCGCAGTCGAGGCTGGCGTTTCCGCCTATATCGTCGACGGGCTGAAGCAGGAGCGTGTACGTCCGATCCTCAAGATGGCGATCAGCCGCTTCAATGCCTTCTCGCGCCTGAACCGCGAACTGGAAGAGACGCGCGGCGAACTGGAAAACCGTAAACTGATCGACCGCGCCAAAGGATTGCTGATGCGATCCCGCGGGCTGACGGAAGACGAAGCCTATGCGCTCATGCGTCGAACAGCCATGAACCAGAACAGGAAGATCGTCGAGATCGCCCAAAGCCTGATTACCGCCGCAAGCCTTCTGGATCCAGGAACCGACGCATGACGAGCACACATCAGATCACCGCCGGCTTCCTGCCGCTTCTCGACAGCGCACTTCTGGTCGCCGCCAAGGAAAAGGGCTTTGCGGCAGAACAGGAAATCGAGCTAACGCTCGTGCGCGAACGCTCCTGGGCAACAATACGCGACCGACTTGCTGTCAGCCATGTCGACGTGGCGCATATTCTCGCGCCCATGCCGATCGCCTGCAATCTCGGACTGACCGCACCTGCACCGCGCATGATCGTGCCGATGGCGCTTGGACTTGGCGGCAATGCCGTGACCGTCTCTGCCGACCTCTGGAGCGAGATGGCCGAATGCGGCGCCTCGCCTGATCTCGATGCCCGCGCGAGCGGTCTCGCCTTGCGGCAGATCATTAATCGTCGGAAAGGCGAGCGTCTGCGCTTCAGCGTCGTGCACCCCTATTCTGGTCACAACTACGAACTGCGCTACTGGCTGTCTGCCAGCGGCATAGATCCCGACGAGGATGTGGAGATCGGCATTCTGCCTCCGCCCGATATGGCTGACGCGCTGACTGCAGGCCTTATCGACGGTTACTGCGCCGGCGAGCCGTGGAACACGCTCGGCGTGCTTCACAACCACGCACACCTGGCGACGGTGAAGGCGGCCATCTGGAAATCGAGCCCGGAAAAGGTGCTTGGCGTCAATAGCCGCTGGGCCGACGGTCACCCAGAGGCTTTGGCAGCCCTCCTGCAGGCACTCTACACGGCCTCCCTGTGGTGCGCGGACAACCGCAATCACGAAGAGCTTGCGAACCTGCTGGCGAAGCCCGCCTATGTCGATCGGCCCCCAGAAAGTCTGCTGCCTGCATTGACCGGCCTCCTGCGCATCGGCGGGAGAGAAATGCTGAGCATCAAGGACTTTTTCGTCCCCAACGCCAAGGCGGCGACGTTCCCTTGGAAGAGCCACGCCCTGTGGTTCTATACGCAGATGGTTCGCTGGGGACATATCCGGCACACGGCTGAACACCAGCAGATCGCCAACGACACCTACAGACCCGACATCTACCGAAGCGCATTGAAGGCTCTTGACGTCGCCATGCCGGCCGCAAGCTCCAAGGTGGAAGGCGCACTGAGAGTCGCGACGCCGGTCGGCTCGAGCGGCGCGCTGACACTCGGGCCGGACGGTTTTTTCGACGGCGGTCTGTTCGATCCCGCTGACGTTGATAGCTATATCGCCAGCCAGGCCCGCTAGCGCGTGCTTATTTTATGCGCATTGCACAATTTTTAGAGCGATTACCGCACATGCGTTAGAGCTACAAATGCTCGTCTCGTTTGGTAGATTTGAGCTTAGTCATTTAAAAACAACGCCTTAATAAAACTGGCACGGTCCTTGCTTTGCTATAAGCAGGCCAAGAGGCCAAGAATTCGGTGTCCAACGATGGGCGCTCACAGCAAAGCCGCTGATCAGGATACCCGCGCACCTCCCGTATATGCGCGCCCTGACCAGCGGCTTTTTGTTTTTAACCCCTAGCGATGGATCGGCACGACCTTGTCGGGCCCCGGAGAAGCTATGTCTGTCATCAGGAACACGCAGTCCATGTCCGCCGGCGAACCAGCCAAAGCATTGTGGATGTCCACGATTGCCTTCACCCTCTGTTTCGCCGTCTGGACGATCTTCGCGATCATCGGCATCCGCATCAAACAGGAGCTTGGTCTGAACGAGGCCGAGTTCGGCTTGCTGGTCGGCACGCCAGTCCTGACCGGTTCGCTCGTCCGCATCGTCCTTGGCATCTGGACCAGCCGTTACGGCGGCCGCCTCGTCTACACGCTCACCATGCTGGCCGCCGCCGTGGCGACCTTCCTCCTCTCCTATGCCCATACCTATACGCAGATGCTGATCGCCGGGCTCGGCGTTGGACTCGCCGGCGGCTCCTTCGCGGTCGGCGTCGCCTATGTCTCGCCCTTTTTTCCGGCGCAAAAGCAGGGAACGGCGCTTGGCATCTTCGGCGCCGGCAATGTCGGCGCCGCGGTGACCAAATTCGCAGCACCCTTCGTTCTGATCGCCTGGGGCTGGCAGGCCGTTGCTCAGATCTGGGCCGTCGGCCTGGCGCTGATGGCAATCGTCTTCTGGTTCACCACGACGGATGATCCGGCCTTCCGTCTTCGCCGCGAAGGCAAGCTCGCCTCCAAGAGCCTGGCGCAGGAATTCGCGCCGCTGAAGAACGTCCAGGTCTGGCGCTTCTCCCTCTATTATTTCTTCGCCTTCGGCGGTTTCGTTGCCCTGTCGCTGTGGCTGCCCCGCTATCTGGTCGGCGTCTACGGCTTCAATCTCGAAGTCGCCGGCATGGTCGCTGCCGCCTACTCGATTCCCGGCAGCATCTTCCGTGCCTTCGGCGGCGTCGTTTCCGACAAGAAGGGCGCCCGCAGCGTGATGTATGTGATGTTCGCAGTCGCGGCCGTCGCGACGCTCATCCTGTCGCTCCCGGCTGCCGGGTCCGGCGCCGCAATTGGCATCACGCCTGGCGTCTTCATCGTCGTCATCTTCGCGCTCGGCTTTGTCATGAGCCTCGGTAAGGCGGCCGTCTACAAGCACATCCCTGCCTACTATCCCGAAAGCGTCGGTGCGGTTGGCGGCATCGTCGGCATGATGGGCGGCCTTGGCGGCTTCATCCTGCCGATCGCCTTCGGCCTGCTCAAGGACATGACCGGCCTCTGGTCGAGCTGCTTCATGCTGCTCTTCGCGATTGTCGTCATCTCGCTCATCTGGATGCACCTGTCGGTCAAGCAGCTCGACCGCCAGGGCCTCTCCGCACAAGCCGTCGCTGCGACCTGATCTGAGGACTTGAAAACTATGACTGAGAAGCTTGTCATCATCGGCAACGGCATGGCGCCCGGGCGCATGCTCGAGCACCTCTTCGAAAAGGCGCCGGACCAATATCAGGTCACGATCTTCAACGCCGAGCCGCGCGTCAATTACGACCGCATCATGCTCTCGCCGGTTCTGTCCGGCGAGAAGGAATATGAAGAGATCATCATCCACGGCGATGGATGGTACATCAAGCACGGCATCACCCTCTACAAGGGCCACAAGATCATCAAGATCGATCGTGCTGCCAAGACGGTCACGTCGGATCACGGCGTCACGGAAAGCTACGACAAGCTGGTGATCGCCACCGGCTCCGTGCCTTTCATCATCCCAGTACCCGGCAACGATCTGCGCGGCGTCATCACCTACCGCGACCTCGACGATGTGCAGGCGATGCTGCTTGCCGCCCAGTCTCGCGAGAAGGCGATCGTCATCGGCGGCGGGCTGCTCGGCCTCGAAGCAGCGGCCGGCCTTGCCTCGCGCGGCATGGATGTCACCGTCCTGCACGTGATGCCGACACTGATGGAGCGCCAGCTCGATCCGGCTGCCGGCTACCTCCTGCAGAAGGCCGTGGAAGAACGCGGCATCAAGGTCATCTGCAAGGCCAATACCAAGGCGATCATCGGCAACGGCAAGGTCGAGGGCATCGAGCTCGATGACGGCCGCATCATTCCGGCGACCCTGGTCGTCATGGCGGTCGGCATCCGCCCGAGCGTCGGGCTCGCCAAGGACGCCGGCATTGCCGTCAACCGTGGTATCGTCGTCGATGACGGCATGCAGACCTCGGACGGCAGCATCATGGCGCTCGGCGAGTGTGCAGAAGTCGGCGGCATGGTCTACGGGCTTGTCGCACCGCTCTATGAGATGGCGCGCGTAGCCGCCTCCCATCTGTCCGGCGATCGCTCGGCTGCCTTCGTGCATTCGGACACGCCGACCAAGCTCAAGGTCACCGGCATCGAGCTCTTCTCGCTCGGCGACTTCGCCGATGGCGACGACCGTGAGGAAATCGTGCTGCGCGACGCCTCCGCCGGCGTCTACAAGCGCCTCGTGCTGAAGGACAACAAGATCATCGGCACCGTGCTCTACGGCGAAACTGCGGACGGTGCCTGGTTCAACGATCTTAAAAAGAAACAAACCGATATCAAGGAGATGCGCGAAACGCTGATCTTTGGTCAGGCCTACCAGGGAGGGTCGCCGCTGGACCCTATGGCGGCCGTTGCAGCCTTGCCGGATGACGCGGAAATCTGTGGCTGCAACGGCGTATGCAAGGGCAAGATTACCTCGACGATCACGTCCAAGGGCCTGACGTCCCTGGACGACGTGCGCGCCCACACCAAGGCGTCCGCGTCCTGCGGCTCCTGCACCGGCCTTGTTGAAAAGCTGATGACGCTGACGCTTGGCGACAGCTACAACCCGACCGCCGTCCAGCCCATGTGCACCTGCACCGAACTCGGCCACGACGACGTCAGGCGCCTCATCAAGGCCAAGGGCTTGAAGAGCATCCCTGCCGTCATGCAGGAACTCGAATGGAAGACCTCCTGCGGCTGCGCCAAGTGTCGCCCCGCCCTCAACTACTACCTCGTCTGCGACTGGCCGGACGAATACGCCGACGATTACCAGTCGCGCTTCATCAACGAGCGCGTCCACGCCAACATCCAGAAGGACGGCACCTATTCCGTCGTTCCGCGCATGTGGGGCGGCGTGACGAATTCCAACGAACTGCGCGCCATCGCCGATGTCGTCGACAAGTTCGAAATCCCGATGGTCAAGGTGACGGGCGGCCAGCGCATCGACCTGCTCGGCATCGAGAAGGAAGACCTTCCGGCTGTCTGGGCCGATCTCGGGAAGGCCGGCTTCGTTTCCGGACAGGCCTACGCCAAGGGGTTGCGCACCGTGAAGACCTGCGTCGGCTCCGACTGGTGCCGCTTCGGCACGCAGGATTCCACCGGCCTCGGCATCCGCATCGAGAAGTTTATGTGGGGTTCCTGGACGCCTGCCAAGCTGAAGATGGCCGTCTCCGGCTGCCCACGCAATTGCGCCGAAGCGACCTGCAAGGACATCGGCGTCATCTGCGTCGACAGCGGTTTCGAGATCCATTTCGCCGGTGCTGCCGGCCTCGACATCAAGGGCACCGAGGTTCTCGGCCTCGTGAAGACCGAGGACGATGCCCTGGAGCATATCGTGGCGCTGACGCAGATGTACCGCGAGCAGGCCCGCTATCTCGAGCGCATATACAAGTGGGCGAAGCGCGTCGGCCTCGACGAAATCCGCCACCAGATCATGGGCGACGCCGACAAGCGAAAGGCTTACTACGAGCGCTTCGTCTTCTCCCAGAAATTTGCCCAGGTCGATCCCTGGTCGGAGCGCGTCTCCGGCAAGGACAAGCATGAGTTCAAGCCGATGGCGACCATCGGTTACCCGCAGGCCGCTGAATAAGGAGATGGACATGAATTGGATTTCAATCGGCGACATCTCCGAAATTCCGCTACGCGGCGCCCGCTGCGTGAAGACACCCCAAGGCAAGATCGCCGTTTTCCGCACGGCGGAAAACGAGGTCTTCGCCATCGAGGACCACTGCCCGCACAAGGGCGGGCCTCTCTCCCAGGGCATCGTGCATGCGAAGGCGGTCACCTGCCCGCTGCACAACTGGGTGATCTCGCTCGAGACCGGAAAAGCGCTCGGCGCCGACGAGGGCGAAGTCCGGACCATCCCGGTGCGCAACGAGGATGGCGCCCTCTACATCGCGCTCGAAAGCCTGCTGATGGCGGCCGAATGATGGAGAATGAGGTCAAGACAACCTGTCCCTATTGCGGTGTCGGCTGCGGCGTCATCGCCAAGGTCACCGATGACGGCAAGGTTTCCGTCAAGGGCGACCCGGATCACCCCTCGAACTTCGGGCGGCTGTGCTCGAAAGGCTCAGCGCTTGGCGAAACGGTCGATCTCGACGGACGCATCCTCTACCCGGAAATTTCCGGCGAGCGGGTAGAATGGGAACAGGCGCTTGACCTCGTCGCACAGCGGTTTTCGGATGCCATCAACGAGCATGGACCCGATTCCGTTGCCTTCTACGTTTCCGGGCAGCTGCTGACCGAAGACTACTACCTCGCCAACAAGCTGATGAAAGGCTTCATCGGTTCGGCCAATATCGACACCAATTCGCGGCTCTGCATGTCGTCTTCCGTCGCGGGTCACCGACGCGCCTTCGGCTCGGATACGGTACCGGGCACGTATGAGGACATCGAGCTTGCCGATCTGGTGATCCTCACCGGCTCGAACCTCGCCTGGTGTCATCCGGTCATCTATCAGCGGCTGGCGGCTGCCAAGCAGGCACGTCCCGGCATGAAGGTCGTCGTCATCGATCCGCGGCGCACAATGACCGCCGATATCGCCGATCTGCATCTCGCCATCCGCCCGGACAGCGATGTCGCGCTTTTCATTGGCCTTTTCGAACACCTGATCGCAAGCAACGCCATCGACCAGAATTACGTTGCCGAACATACCAACGGCTTTGCCGAGGCCTTTACGGCTGCATCAGGCGTCTCCTTCAACGAAGTACTGGAACTGACCGGCCTGCCGGCGATGCAGCTTCGCGAATTCTATCGGCTGTTTGCCTCCACCGAGAAGGTGGTCACCTGCTACAGCCAGGGCGTCAATCAATCCTCGTCCGGTACCGACAAGGTCAACGCCATCATCAACTGTCATCTCGCCACCGGCCGCATCGGCCGGCCCGGTATGGGACCCTTCTCGCTCACCGGCCAGCCGAACGCCATGGGCGGGCGGGAGGTCGGCGGGCTTGCCAACATGCTGGCCGCCCATATGGCGATCGAAAGTGCTGCGGATCGCGACCGCGTCCAGCGCTTCTGGGCTGCGCCGACCATTGCCGAAAAGCCGGGCTTGAAGGCGGTCGACATGTTCAAGGCCGTTGCTGACGGGCGCATCAAGGCGCTCTGGATCATGGCGACCAACCCCGTCGTTTCCCTGCCGGATGCCGACGCCGTCGAGGCCGCCATCAAGGCCTGTCCCTTCGTCGTTGTCTCCGACGTTCTCCAGGACACCGATACCGCGCGCCACGCCGATGTCCTTCTGCCCTCGCTCGGCTGGGGCGAAAAGAGCGGCACTGTCACCAACTCCGAGCGCCGCATCTCCCGGCAGCGCTCCTTCCTTGATGCGCCCGGAGAAGCGCGGGCCGACTGGTGGCAGCTGGCCGAAGTGGCTCGCCGCATGGGCTTTGCTCAAGCCTTCGACTTCGGCTCCAATGCCGAGATCTTCGACGAACACGCCGCCCTTTCCGCTTTCGAGAACAACGGCAATCGCGACTTCGATATCGGCGCATACGTCGGAATCAACCGTCAGTCCTATGATGAATTATCGCCTTTCCAGTGGCCGCAGCCTGCTGGCCGTGAAGCAGATGTGACACGCTTCTTCGCCAAGGGCGGCTTCTACCACGCCGACGGCAAGGCACGCTTCGTCGCCGTCAAACCGGTCGCCTCGGATCGCACCAACGCCGATTATCCCTTCACGCTGAACACCGGCCGTATCCGCGACCAGTGGCACACGATGACCCGGACGGGCAAAAGCGCACGCCTCTCATCCCATATCGCCGAACCCTTCGCCGAGCTCCACCCGCGCGATGCGATCGAGATCGGTGTCGGCAACGCCGGTCTCGTCGAAATCGAAAGCCCGCACGGCAAGGCCGTGGTTCGTGCCTTGATCACGGAGCGCCAGGCCCGCGGCAGCATTTTCGTACCGATGCATTGGAACGATCAGTTTGCCGCGAAGGCTCGCATCGACGCCGTCGTAGCGCCTTTGACCGACGCGATCTCGGGCCAGCCGGCGTCCAAGAATGTTGCTGTCGCGGCACGGCGCTTCAAGGCGGCGCGCTACGGCTTTGCCGTTTCTGGGGCTAAGCCGGGTCACCTCGACGCGGCCTACTGGGCGCTCGCAAAGGCCGAAGGCGGCTGGCGGGTCGAACTCGCCTTCGAGCAGCCGGTCGAGGACTGGTGCGCGTGGTGCCGAACGACGTTCGATATCCCCAACGACGTCGAGCCGCTTGGCTATGCCGACCAGCAATCCGGCGATCTGAGGCTCGCCTTCTTCGACGGCAAGCGATTGCTCGCGGCGCTGTTCCTGGCCCGTGAACCGGTAGCGGTTGCCCGCAACTGGGCGATCTCTCAGCTCACAGCCGAACATACCAATCTGCGCAAGCGCTTCGCGCTCGTCGCCGGCCGCCCCGGTGCGGACAAGCCCGACCCGGGCGCCACCGTCTGCTCCTGTTTCGGTGTCGGCGTCAATCAGATCGTCGCTGCCGTTCGCGGCGGCTGCCACAGCGTCGAAGCCGTCGGCAAGGAACTCAACGCCGGAACCAACTGCGGCTCCTGCCGCGCCGAGATCAGGGGGATCATCGATGGATGTCTTGCAGCCGCCGCGGAGTGAAGCACCCGCCCGCATGGAGCCGCTTGCCAAGCTGCCGGTGTTCTGGGCGCTTGAAGGCAAGCACGTGATCGTCGCCGGCGGATCCGATGCCGCCGCGTGGAAGGCCGAGCTTCTCGCGGCCTGCGGCGCGGAGGTCCATGTCTATGCCGACGAGCTTTCCGACACCTTCGAAACGCTGATTCTGCGGGGCGCCGAACACCCGCAGGGCGGCTTCATTCATCACTGCCAAGCATGGGATGAAACGATCTTCGCGGGCGCAGCCATCGCCATCGCCGACTGTGAGAAAGACCACGAGGCGAAAGCCTTCTTCGACGCTGCCCGCATCGCCGGTGTGCCGGTCAACGTCATAGACAAGCCCGCTTTCTGCCAGTTCCAGTTCGGCTCGATCGTCAACCGCTCGCCCGTCGTCGTCTCGATCTCGACGGATGGTGCCGCTCCGATCCTCGCCCAGGCGATCCGCCGGCGGATCGAGACGTTGCTTCCGCAGACGCTGAAAGGCTGGGCGGGATTGGCACAGTCGCTGCGAGACCGGATCAACGAGCGGCTGGCGCCCGGCCCCTTGCGTCGCGCCTTCTGGGAGAAGTTCGCCGATCGCGCCTTTTCAAGTTTGGATACGCCGGAGGAGGGCGTCGGCGGGCAGCTTCTCAAGGAAGCCGAGCGGCTTCGGGAAGCGCCCGCCCACTCCAAAGGTCGTGTGACGCTGGTCGGCGCCGGCCCTGGTGATGCGGAGCTCCTGACTTTGAAGGCCGTTCGCGCCCTGCAGGCGGCCGACGTGATCCTCTTCGACGACCTTGTGTCACCGGAGGTACTGGAGCTAGCGCGTCGTGAAGCCAAGCGCATGCTGGTGGGAAAACGCGGCGGCCGCACGAGCTGCCGCCAGGAAGACATCAACGACATGATGGTCAAGCTCGCCAAGGCAGGCAAACGCGTCGTGCGTTTGAAGTCCGGCGATCCGATGATCTTCGGCCGCGCCGGCGAGGAGATCGCCCATCTCGATCGTGAAAGCATCCCCGTCGACATCATCCCCGGCATCACGGCTGCCAGCGCCATGGCCTCCCGCCTCGGGATTTCGCTGACGCACCGAGACCACGCGCAGTCTGTCCGTTTCATCACCGGTCACTCTCGCCACGGCGGCCTTCCCGTTGATGTCGATTGGACCGCAGTCGCCGATCCGCACACGACAACTGTCTTTTACATGGGAGGACGAACGGCACCGCTGATCGCCGATCGGTTGGTCGAAGAAGGACTGTCGCCTGAAACGCCTGCCATTGTCATCAGCGACGTCAGCCGCGCGACGGAGCGCGACTGGAGCGGCACCCTCGCAACGATCCCTGATGGGATCGCGCAGATCGGCTACGACAATCCCGTGCTGATCGCCGTCGGTAGCGCGCTTGCGGCACGCCAAACCCTCGCTCGCGACACAAGCGATTTCGACAGCGATCATCGCTTGGTCATGGGAGCGCGCTGATGCAGCTCCAAATGATCGCGCCCATCTTCCTCGTTCTTGCCATTGCCTTGAGCTGGCCGCGCTTCAGCAGCATCTTTCTCAGCGAAACGCAGATCGCGGTGGCAACCGCTCCACTCACCATGGTTGCCAGTGCCGTCAGCGTTTCCGCCCTCGGATTGGCCTTCGCCGGCAACGGGCCATGGCTCGGCATGCTGATCGCGGCGCTCGGCGCGCTCCTCGGTTGGGCGATGCGAACGCCAACGCCGTCGCTCGCGGTATCACTGGCCACTCTCAGCCTGGCCGCCTATCTGCAGTTTGGCCCGACCACTCTCTTCTAGCAACCATTTCAAGCGGCGCTTTGCGCCGTCTGTTCCGGCAGCATGTGGGCCATGGCACTCAGCAGGTCCGTTTGCGAGATGAGCCCGACCACCTGGCCGCCGACATCGACGATGACAACGGCGTGGGTGCGCCCATCCGTCAAATCCGGTAACAGGCTGATGGCGGGCGCATCAGGGGAACCGGTCACAGCCGCAGCGATATGACCGACAAGCCGCTCGGCGTGCATCAATTCCCGCAGCCCGACCGTCCCGACCAATCGCCCGCTGCCATCCTTCACAGGCAGCGTCCGGATATTGTGCTTCAGGAGCAGAGCGCGCGCATCTTCCGCCGTGGCGTTCTCGCCGACCGCGATCACATCGCGCGACATGATGTCGGCGCAGCTGACGGTGCCATGAGAACGAACAGCAGCCTCGACCTCGACCTGCCGCAGCAAGCGGCTCAGGTCACCGCGATCGATATCGAAGGTTTCCTCGAACTTCGCCAACGCCGCATCGACGTCTTCCTCGCGGAAGCCAATCCGCACGGCAGATGGCGGATCGATCGTCTGATGCGTGTTGACCGGTGCCGGAACGGCGACATGCGGATAGTTTCGCCGCCCGAGCTTATGAAAAAGAATGCCGAGCGCGACCAGGATGCAGGAATTCAGCGCCACCGGCACGAACGGGAAAAGCAGCCCCCAGCTTGCCACCGCAGGCCCACCAAGCACAGCGGTCAGCGCCGCGGCACCGCCGGGCGGATGCAAGCAGCGTGTGAACGACATGGCACCGATCGCCAGCGAGACACCGACGCCGATCGCAATGATCGGCTCGTGGATGAAATGCGCCGCGAGAATGCCCATCATTGCGGAGATCGTGTTGCCACCAATGATCGACCACGGCTGCGCCAGCGGACTTGCCGGGACGGCGAAAAGCAGCACGGCCGAGGCGCCCATCGGCGCCACGATCAACGGCAGGTGCGAACCCTGCCCGAAGAAGTAGCCGCAGACCATGCCGGTCAGCGCGATGGCGATCAGCGCGCCAAGGCAGGCAAACATGCGCTCGCGCAGCGTGGCGCCGGCGAGGATCGGCGAAAACAGGCGGAAGCGGTGGCTGGGATCGGCCTTGGGAGTGCTGGAATTTGACATGATGAACCGGCAGTTTGTGAAACGAAGTCTTGGTAAAGAAACGGATACGAGCCGAGGTCATCCGTTTGGGGGCGAGAGGCCGCTCCTGCCTCGCGAGGCGATGAGGACATCGTAAAAGGCCTCGAACGAGTCCGACCGGTCGGCCTTGCAGCGGACAAGAAACGTCTCCACAGCACCGATCTTGCGAGTGACGATATCGACAGGCCAGCGCAGCAGATCGAACACCGAGCGCGGCATGACGCCGAAGGCATTGCCGGCGACAATGCTCGCGAGGATCGCGTGATAGGAACCGAGCTCCAGCGTGCGCAGCGACGTGGCATCCTTAGCCCACTCCTCGGCCATTCGCCGATAGGTGCACCCGGGCTCCATAACAGCAAGTGTGCCGACGCGCAGGTTCTTCGCGTCCTTGATTTCAGGATGTCTTGGGGGAAGGACAAGGATCAGATCCTCGACATGAATGCGCCGTGCATCGAACCTGCTGAGGTCGAGATCGGCATAGCGTGTCTTGTCGAGCGACGCCTCTGGTGGCCGCGCGACCAATGCGCAGTCCAGCTCTTCGGCTAGCACACTCTGCATGAGCTCTCGCGTCGCGCCCATTGTCAATTGCAGAGAGACGTCGGGCCACAACGATCCGAAGCGCCTGATGACCTCAGGGAGCCGACTTGCAGCCGTGCTCTCCATGGTTCCAACACGCAGCGCTCCGGATGCCATCAGCGGCCGCACGGCCTGCCTTGCTTCCTCGGCTAGGTCAGCAAGACGCGTCGCATAGGACAGGAAGATCGTGCCTTCGCGCGTCAGCGACATCTTCTTGCCGTCGCGAGAAAACAGCGCCACCCCGAGATTCTCTTCGAGCTGCTGGATACGGGTCGTGACATTCGACGGGACACGGCCTACCGCAACCGCCGCCTTCGTGACGCTGCAAGTCGACGCGACCGCCTGAAAGATTTCGATTGACGACAGATCCATGTCTTCACTCATCGAGAATGTTAGAGGCGCTTTATTCTCGATATGGAAATCAAGATCAACCCACGCTTTTGCCGAAACCGCGCTCCGCCGCGCGACTTTCCGCCACAGGGCCGGAAAACAAAAGAGCCGCCGGATCGCTCCAGCGGCTCTTACAAATTCCTAAGTGTCCAGCTCAGTTCGACTCGAACTTCCGCACTTCCATGAAGTTGACCGCGCTGCCACTGAAGCGGCCGGGATCGATGGAGGCTGTCTTCGTGAAGCCGTCGGCATAAACAGAAGTCGGCTGGGCGCGAAGTGTCTGGCTGACAAAGCGCGGCGCCTTGACCGGCTTGGTGACCATCTCCATGCGGGAGTTGGTAAGCGCCCACTGCGAAATGATCTTCTGCGTCAGCTTCGGCTCGGTGCGAATTGTCGCGCGGCTGGCGTCGGCCTCTGCGGCCTCATGCTTCGTCGGACGGCCACCCTTGGTCGGCAGGCCCTGCGACAAGGCGTTGGCATCCGACGGCTTCGGTGCATCAAAGCCATCGCCGAAGCTTGCAGACTTCGTGGAAGGGGCAAGTGCGGCAAGCTGCAACGGTTGCTTCTCGCTCGGAACCTTTTGCGGCGTTGCCGCGTTAATCGCCTGCTCGACGCTCGTGACCGGCGGCTGGGTAGACGCGACCTGACGGTCGCCGCCACCATTCTGCTGGTTAAGGGCATCGGCAACGGCCGGAGAAAGCGTATCCTCCTGGTCTGCTACGTCGTCCTCGGCTTCAGCATCGGCATCCGCCGCGGCCAGAAGCTTTTCGGCAAGCGCCGGTCGTTCACCCGGCGTCGGAACCGCTGCGAGATTCCCCGTCATCGCAGACGGATCAGCCGAAGCGACTTCCGCGTCGCCTGGAGAACGGCGCGGTCCGAGCAGAGAAGGAACCGGTACGCTATAGGCGCTAAGATCCGCGAACTGCTGCTGACCTTGCTCAGTCACGGCAGAAAGGGCTTCTTGCGCTGCATTTCCGGATTGCGGAGCGACGAGGGCACTGGCCATCTCGCTACCGCCTGGCTGATTGGCGAACGCCGGACGCACCTGCGGAATCGGCGCGTTGACGCTTGCGACCTCAGTAGCCTGCGCGGGCGCCTGCTCGCCGGGATCGGCGGCGTTTGGCATATTAGCCGCCGGCGGCGACGCCTTCGCGACCGCGACTGCTGCGCTGCTATCATCATCAGAACTGTCTTCGGCTTCATCCGCACCGCCGCCAAACAGGGCAGCAAACAGTGTCTTATGCTTTGGCTGATCGCTCGACGACGAGCCCGTATAGGCACCGGAGCTTGCCATCTGCACCTGGGTCGAACTTACGCGGCGCTTGTAATCGGCCACGGCCTGCTCGTAACCCGGCAGTGGACGACCATCCGCAGGGATATGCATCGTGTTGCCGTTCGGGAAAAGCCGAACGAGTTCTTCGCGGCTCATCCGCGGCCAGGCGCGAACGCCGCCGACATCCATGTGCACGAAGGGAGAGCCCGATTTCGGATAGAATCCAACGCCGCCAACCTGCATTTTCATGCCGATGCCGCGCAAAGTCGCCAATTTGACGTCAGGAATGAAGAAATCCATTGCCTTGCCGAGCATGTGCTGGCTCTTCTCGGCGACGCCGGAATTGCGCGAGCGCGCCTTCAGCATGGCGTTGGTAGACGGCGAACGGAAGCCGCAGACGACGTTGATATAGTCGCGCGAGCCGCTCTGGCGATAGACTTCCCAGATGAGATCGAAAAGGCGCGGGTCCATCCTCGTCGGCTGGTTCTTGCGCCAGTCGCGAAGGAAGCGATTCAACTGCTCGAGACCCTTCGGATCGTACCTGCCGTTGCGCTTGTAGGTGATGACGGCCTTTTCGCCAGTATGGATGAAATAGAGTTTGAGGCTACGTGTTTCGCCAGCCGCCTCGGAAGGCGAACTGACCAGAACCGGCGACGAAACAGCGAGTGCGAGAAGGGCGGCCATGGCCGTCCTAAACACCTTTCCGCAAAGGTCCGTGTACCTATTGCGCCAGCTCAAGCGCCAAGGTCTCGTATTCCGATTCAGATCCGGCAAACTCAATCCCCGTCAGACAGCCGATGGTCCCTCTTTGACACCGTTGACTGTTAAATGCGGTCACACGATGGCAAAAATGCCACACGTGATCAACCTTTTCCTTACATAATGAACAGGCCACTAACAAGTGGTTTATGATTGGTAACAAAAGATGATTGCCGGAATGTTAATTTGGGGGACTTATGCGGCGTCCTTCTGCGGATTGTCGGGGTCTATGCCGTAATCCTTGAGTTTCCGGTACAATGTGGATCGTCCGATACCCAATTTCCGAGCCACTTGACTCATCTGCCCCCGATAGAATTTAAGGGCGAATCGGATCAATTCCTCCTCGACATCCGCAAGCTTGCGCACGTCCCCGGCGGGGTTCGTGCTCGCAATCGCGTTGTCAGGCGCCTCCGTGATTCGTGCGACAGCCTCTTCGACGCTGGCCTGATGGGCCGGGTACTCGGCGGTCGAAAAGTCACTTTGCCGATCGTGGCGCGTGTTGTCTGCGACCAGCGCCAGATGATCGACGACCTCGTATTCCGGCAGCTGCGCCGCGATCTGCGGGAAGTCTGCCTCGGTCAGCTCGCCGCCCTCGGCAAGGACAACCGCGCGGAAGATCGCGTTCTCGAGCTGGCGGATATTGCCGGGCCAATCGTAGGCGGTGAGCAGAGCCAGCGCGCCGGCGCTGACCGACATGCGTTGGCCGCCCTTCTGCTCGCTAGAGAAGCGCTCGGCGAAGACCCGCACCAGATGCGGAATGTCTTCCTTGCGCTTGCGGAGCGCCGGAATGGTGATCGGGAAGACGTTCAGGCGATAGTAGAGATCCTCGCGGAAGTGGCCGTTCTTGACCTCTTCGATCAGATCCTTGTTGGTCGCAGAAATCAGCCGGACGTTGACCTTGTGCGCCGTACGTGCGCCAACAGTCTCGATTTCCCCCTGCTGGACGGCCCGCAGCAGCTTCACCTGAACCTCAAGCGGCAGGTCGCCGATTTCGTCGAGGAAGATGGTGCCGCCATCGGCTTCCATGAACTTGCCGATGTGGCGTTCGGTTGCGCCAGTGAATGCGCCCTTCTCGTGACCGAACAGAATGCTTTCGACCAGGTTGTGCGGAATGGCGCCGCAATTGACCGTGACAAACGGCTTGCCGGACCGGTCGCTGCCCGACTGGATGGCGCGGGCGACCAGCTCCTTGCCGACGCCGGACTCGCCTTCGAGCACCACGGGAATATTGGACTGCGCTGCGCGCTGCGCCAGATCGATCACGCGCAGCATTGCCGGGCTTGCCGAAACAATGTCGTCGAAGCCGACGCTGCCGGAACGCGACCGGCGGCCAGCGCGCGCCTTGACCTCGCGCTGGTCGAGCTTCAGGGCGTTCAAGATCGAGTTGGCGATCCGCTCTGGCGAGACCGGCTTGACGACGAAATCGAAAGCGCCGGCGCGCATCGCCTGCACCACGGTCTCGATGCCACCCTGCCCCGTCTGGACAATCACCGGAACATGCGTGCCGAATTCGTGCAGTGCCTCGAGGAATTCAAGACCCGTCATCTCGGGCATCATCAGGTCAAGAACGATGACGTTGTAGAGGCCGCTGCCTCTCTTCACCATCTCCAGCCCGATCCGGCCGTTTTCAGCCTGATGGACGACGTGGCCGTGACGCTCGATCGCGTTCTTGAGCAGTCGACGCTGGATCGGGTCGTCCTCGACGACGAGTATCTGCGCTGCTCCCTTGAGCTCATGGTAACCGGTCATTGGTGCCTCACTTCATGCGAAACCTGAGACGCACTCTGGCAGAAAGGCTTGAACATCCAGTTTTGAGAAACAATTGCATTTTAACGTTTGTGGCGGGGTCGAATCCGACCCGAAACGGAGCTTATGGGCTGCCGAAAGCCCCTTGATGCCAAGCCTTTAGGCGCATAGACAGTCAAACCTGTCGCAAAAGAGGAAGAGGACCCCGATGATGAAAAACATGCTCTCCGGCACCGCCATTAATTTTTCGGCAAGTTCCGCTGCCTCTGCGACCGATGCCGCCCTCGGTGACCTGCCGACCTGGAAGTTGCAGGACCTCTACCCTTCCGCAACATCCACGGCCTTCACTGGCGACATGGAGAAAGCCGGCAAGCAGGCAATCGCCTTCGAAGAGAAATGGAAGGGGAAGCTTGCCGACGCCGCGACCAAGAAAGGTGCGGAGGGCATCGGTCAGGCGCTGAAGGAATACGAGGCGCTGGACGACATCATCGGACGCCTCGGCTCCTTTGCCGGCCTCACCTATTTCTCCGACACGTCGAACCCGGTGAACGGCAAGCTCTATGGAGACGCCCAGGCGAAGATCACCGAGTTCTCCAGCCACCTCCTGTTTTTCGCGCTTGAGCTCAATCGCATCGACGACGCCGTGATCGATGCCTGCATGGCAAACGACCCGGATGCCGGCCACTATCGCCCTTGGCTCATCGACCTGCGCAAGGACAAGCCCTACCAACTGGAAGACAAGCTGGAGCAGTTGTTCCTGGAAAAGTCGATGACCTCGGCCGCCGCCTTCAACCGCCTGTTCGACGAGACGATGGCGGAGCTACGCTTTGACGTCGACGGCGAAAAGCTGCCGCTCGAAGTCACGCTGAACATGCTGCAGGAAAAGGATCCTGAAGTCCGCCGCAAGGGCGCGATGGCGCTCGCGCAGACCTTCAAGGAGAACCTGCGCATCTTCACCCTCATTACCAACACGCTCGCCAAGGACAAGGACATC
Source organism: Rhizobium sp. R711 (assembly GCF_002211365.1). GTDB lineage: Bacteria > Pseudomonadota > Alphaproteobacteria > Rhizobiales > Rhizobiaceae > Rhizobium. Next base: position 76,592 of record NZ_LOKZ01000013.1, read on the forward strand.
TCCGACCGCTGGCGCGGCTTCGAGGACATTGCCGATTCCAGGCACCTTGCAAACCGCGTCGAACGCGATGTGGTCGATGCGCTCGCCGCCGCCGTCAAGCAAGCCTACCCCCGCCTGTCGCACCGCTATTACAAGATGAAGGCGAAATGGCTCGGCATGGACCAGATGAACTTCTGGGACCGCAACGCGCCACTGCCGGAAACCTCCAATGCCATCATCCCCTGGAACGAAGCAAAAGACACGGTGCTGTCAGCCTACAGCAACTTCGCCCCTGAAATGGCGGCGATCGCCAAGCGTTTCTTCGACGAACAGTGGATCGATGCCCCGGTCCGCCCCGGCAAGGCGCCGGGCGCCTTCGCGCATCCAACGGTTCCGTCGGCGCATCCCTATGTGCTCGTCAACTATCTCGGCAAGCCGCGCGACGTGATGACGCTCGCGCACGAGCTTGGCCACGGCGTCCATCAGGTTCTGGCCGGCGCCCAGGGCGCTCTGATGTGCCAGACGCCGCTGACGCTCGCCGAAACCGCCTCCGTCTTCGGCGAAATGCTGACCTTCCGCGCCCTCCTCGACAAGACCAAGGACAAGCGTGAGCGCAAGGCGATGCTCGCCCAGAAGGTCGAGGACATGATCAATACGGTCGTGCGCCAGATCGCCTTCTACGAGTTCGAGCGCAAGGTTCACACCGCCCGCAAGGCCGGCGAGCTAACATCCGACGATATCGGCGAGCTCTGGCTCTCCGTGCAGTCGGAAAGCCTCGGGCCGGCGATCAAGATCTCGGAAGGCTACGAGACCTACTGGGCCTATATTCCGCACTTCATCCACTCGCCCTTCTACGTTTATGCTTACGCCTTCGGCGATTGCCTGGTGAACTCGCTCTATGCCGTCTACCAGAAGGCCGACAAGGGCTTCCAGGAGAAGTATTTCGAGCTCCTGAAGGCGGGCGGCACCAAGCATCATCAGGAGCTCCTGAAGCCGTTCGGCCTCGATGCCACGGATCCGTCGTTCTGGAGCAAGGGGTTGTCGATGATCGAAGGGCTGATCGACGAATTGGAAGCGCTTGATAAGAGCGCATAAGCTCTCGATCCAAAGGCAGGCATGACCAACGCTGGACGCTACGTTCTGTTCCGGGATGACACGACAGGGCAAGTGATGCTCTTTTCCGATCCGTCGGAGATCATCATAGCCCGGACGCGCGCCGAGTTCCTTGCCGGCCTTGCCGGCATGGAAAAGGCAAAGACCGCCGGTAAATGGCTGGCGGGCTACATGGCCTATGAAGCGGGCTATCTCTTCGAGGAGAAGCTGGCCGCGTTCCTGCCGGAAGGTCGGGAGACACCGCTGCTCGCCTTCGGCGTCTTCGATGCTCCCGAAGCCGATGCCCATCCGCTTGCCCAGGTGAAACAGCGCGGCGAGAACGGTGAGTTCCTCAGCGAGCCCAGGGCCGGTTGGAATTTCGCTACATATAAAGAGCGCTTCGACCGCCTGCACTGGCATCTGCGCCAGGGCGATTGCTACCAGGCAAACCTCACCATGCCGATCACCGCCCGCTGGAATGGCGATCCGCACACGGCCTTCTGGTCGTTGATTTCACGGCAGCCGGTAAAGTACGGCGCACTCGTCGATCTCGGCGGCCCCATCCTGCTTTCGCGCTCGCCCGAACTCTTCTTCCGCACCGACGAGGAAGGCTGGATCGAAACCCACCCGATGAAGGGAACGGCGAAACGCGGGAGTGACGATGCCGAGGACGCCGCGATCATCGCCGCGATGCGCGAGGACATCAAAACCCAGGCCGAAAACCGCATGATCGTCGATCTGCTGCGCAATGACATCTCGCGCATCACGGAGGTCGGCACGTTGGATGTCCCGAAGCTCTTCGACATCGAGACCTACCCGACCGTGCACCAGATGGTCAGCCACGTGCAGGCGAAACTCCTCTCCAATCTGACCATTCGCGACATCTTCGCCGCGCTCTTTCCCTGCGGATCGATCACCGGCGCCCCGAAGCTCAGCGCCATGCGGATCCTGCACGCGCTGGAAGACACGCCGCGCGATACCTATTGCGGCGCTATCGGCATGATTGCTCCATCAGGCGCCATGCGCTTTTCCGTCGCGATCCGCACCATCAGCCTGTTCTCGGGTGGCAGGGCGGTCTTCAATGTCGGCGGCGGCATCGTCTTTGATTCCACCGCCGAAGCCGAATACGAGGAGTGCCTTCTGAAGGCGCGGTTTGCGATCGGCGATCAGGAGATCGCGCGATGAACGACTTCTCGCTGATCGAAACGCTACGCTGGGAGCCGGAGATTGGCTTCATCAGGCTGCGCCTGCATCTTGCACGCCTCTCCCGCTCCGCCCGTCGTATCGGCTTTCCCGATGCCCAAAACGCCGCCACGAAACTGGAGGAGGCCGTTTCCGACGCCACGACGGCCCTGCGAATGCGGCTGACGCTTGATCGGCAGGGGCGGATCGAGGTCACCGCGGCTCCCTTCGTACCGACGCCGGCCGGCACCGAATGGAAGGTACGGATTGCCGACACCCGTCTAGATTCAAGCGACAGATTGCTGCGGCTGAAGACGACGCGGCGCGGCGTTTACGAGACCGCCCGAGCCGAATTTCCGGCCTCGGAGGCTGACGAGGTTCTGCTTCTGAACGAACGCGGCGAGGTCTGCGAAGGCACGATCACATCCGTCTTTCTCGACGACGGATCGGGCACGCTGCGCACCCCGCCAATCTCCTGCGGCCTGCTGGCTGGTGTCTTGCGCACCGAACTGATCTGCCAGCGCAAGGCACGTGTCGGACGCATCTCCGTGAAAGATCTGAAAGCTGGAAAACTTTATATGGGCAATTCGCTGCGCGGGCTGATCCCAGCCCGACTCGTCGGCTAGGCCACGATTTTCAGGCGATCTCGGCCACTCTGCTTGGCGTTATACAGGGCTTCGTCCGCGCGGGCATAGACCTCACGCGCTGTCTCGCCCGGCCGCAACTCGGCCAATCCCGCGGAGCAGGTATAGGAGAAGGAGGGCACGGTGGGTACCGGACAGGCGCCGCGCACCATTCCGATGATGCGTTCGATAATCAGCTCGGCCTGCGCCAACGTCGTATCCGGCAGGATCAGCATGAACTCCTCGCCGCCGATCCGTCCGAAGCTGTCACGCCGGCGGATGACCGGCTGCACGCGGCGCGAGAAATCGATCAGCACATCGTCGCCGAACTGGTGACCATAGATGTCATTGATACGCTTGAAGAAGTCGAGATCGATGATGCAGATGCAGCCGACGCCTGCATTGGCGGTGCCTTGACGCGCGATCAGGCTTTCCAAGGCCGCCATCATGAAACGACGGTTCGAAATGCTTGTCAGCTCGTCCGTCTGCGAGGCCCGCAGCGCAAAATCACGGTCCTGCCGCACGTCGCGCTCGCTCTGCTTCAGATGCGTGATGTCGCTGGCGATGCAGAGCATCCAGCCGTCCTTCTGCACCGTCTCCGTCATCCAGAACCAGCGGCCGTCGACGACGTCCGTTTCGAACGCCCTGAACGGCAGTTTGCCGCGCCGCGATTGTGCGGAAACGAGCCATGTCTCGAAATCGGCGGTGCGAATGATCGTACCCTGGCCCGCCCGGGTGTTGCGACGCATGAGTTCCGACCACAAGGGCGTCTCATCAGGTTCGATGGCGTAGGTCGAACGAAATGCCGCGTTTGCATAGCGCAACCGATCTTCCTGATCATACATGGCGATCAGGACGGCGCTATCTTCCTGCAATTCGGCAAGCCGCTCAGATATCTGGGTCATCCGATTGTTCCGGGCGTGCTGACATCAACGGTTCGCACTTTCGAGCAGAATCCTAAAAAGAATATGGATGGCTCCGCGCCAATTGAATATTCACATGCATCAGAACGCAACACCCTGAAAGGAAATTCTGCGATGTTCATCCTCGCCCTGACTTATGCGAAGCCGAACGAGGAAGCTGACAAGCAGATGGAGCCGCACATGGCCTGGGTCAGGCAAGGCTATGCCAAAGGCTGGTTCCTGGCCTCCGGACGCAAAGTGCCGCGCACCGGCGGCGTGGTCCTCGCGATCGGCCAGCGGGCCGAAATCGAGGCCTATGTCGCGGAAGATCCATTCACGGTGCACGGAATCGCCAAATACGAAATCACCGAAGTCGCCATCACCACGACGGCGGCGGGACTGGATATTCTGAAGCACTGAGCGACGAATCGGCCGCCCGCTCGCTGCCTGGTTCCATCCGGCGGCACGATGCCGACTGTCAGTGCGGATGGTCTTCCATCAGTGCACGTTGACGGCATAGAGTGGGATCATGACGCGTCTGACCTACACGCCCTACGGCGGCTCCACCCGCCCCTTCACCATCGGGTTGATGCCGCTCGATCTTGCCCGTTGGATCGAACCGGATAGCGACCGCGCACGCTATATCGGCGAGAAGCGACGACTGATTCAAACCCATCGTGATGAGATTTTCGTAGCCGAGGGGGAGACCGCAGAGGCACAACAGGAGGTCCTTGATCTCCTGCAGGCTCATCTTGCCGATCACCATCCGGCGCGCGCCCGTAGCATCGCCGATGCCGCCGAGCAGGACACGCCGCCGCTGTTGCGCGCCGGCCTGCTGGTGCAGGACGATCTCGTGATCGTGCGACGCAGGCAAGACGGCTGGCATCTCGTAGCTGGCTTCGTCGCCTTCCCCTCCTCATGGTCGTTGCAGGAGAAATTCGGTCGCCCGATGCATGCAATCCATGCCGACGTTCCCGGTTTCGGCGAAGGCACCCGCAACGCGGCACTCATCACCCGCATCTTTGACAGTCTGCAGGTTTCACAGCCGGTGGAACGACTGAACTGGTCTGTGAACGTCACGGACGATCTCTTCCTCCCGTTCTCGAAGCACCGCCGCCCGCCGTCTGCCGTGCCGTTCACGCTCGCTGAGCGCTTTGCGCGGGTCGAGCGCCAGACGCTGCGCAAATTGCCGAAGTCGGGCGATATACTCTTCACCATCCGCGTTTATGTCGATCCGATTGCCGCGATCGCTCACCATCCGAACGCCAGCAAACTCGCTGTCAGCTTCGCCGCGCAACTGGATGGTCTCGACGAGCACCAGGCGGCCTATAAGGGCCTAACATTGCAAAGGGCGGAGCTCGCCGCGAAGCTTCGGGCGCTCGCAGACACCCTGTCTCCCGCCTGATATTTGCGTTCTCGCTCTTTATTGTGACGCCGTTTTGTGGTTAGAGCCGGTCACTTCGCATTATCTGCGCCATTTCAGATGAATTCTTAAGGCCCACCGCCTTCGTCGCCTTCCACAGGAGAAAAGAATGACGAAACAGACCCACCCGGTATATGCCGAAATTACCGGCCCGATCGTCATGATCGGCTTTGGCTCCATCGGCCGCGGCACCCTGCCGCTGATCGAGCGCCACTTCAAGTTCGACAAGAGCCGGATGGTTGTCATCGACCCGCGCGACGACGCAGATCATACCGAAATCATGGCAAAGCATGGCGTGAAGCACATCAAAGCTCATGTCACGAAGGACAACTACAAGGAGCTGCTGAAGCCGCTTCTGACCGAAGGCGGTGGCCAGGGCTTCTGCGTCAATCTTTCCGTCGATACCGGATCCGTCGACCTCATGAAGCTCTGCCGCAAGCTCGGCGCCCTTTACATCGACACCGTTGTTGAGCCCTGGCTCGGCTTCTATTTCGACAAGAGCATGAAGAACGCCGACCGCACCAACTATGCGCTGCGCGAAACCCTACGCAAGGAAAAGGCCAAGAACCCCGGCGGTCCGACGGCCGTCTCCACCTGCGGCGCAAACCCGGGCATGGTCTCGTGGTTCGTCAAGCAGGCGCTCGTCAACCTCGCCAACGACATCGGCCTGAAGTTCGAAGAGCCGGATCAGCATGACCGCGAAGGCTGGGCAAAGCTGATGAAGAAGGTCGGCGTCAAGGGCGTCCACATCGCCGAGCGCGACACGCAGCGCACCAAGCATCCGAAGCCGCTCAACGTCTTCTGGAATACCTGGTCGGTCGAAGGCTTCATCTCCGAGGGTCTGCAGCCGGCCGAACTCGGCTGGGGCACTCACGAAAACTGGATGCCGAAGAACGGCAAGAAGCACAAGAAGGGCTGCAAGGCGGCGATCTACCTCGAGCAGCCGGGCGCCAACACGCGCGTTCGCACCTGGTGCCCGACGCCCGGCCCGCAGTACGGCTTCCTCGTCACCCACAACGAGTCGATCTCGATCGCCGACTACTTCACGGTTCGCGACAAGGACGGCGAAGTAACCTTCCGTCCGACCTGCCACTACGCCTACCATCCGGCCAACGACGCGGTACTGTCGCTGCATGAAATGTTCGGCAATGGCGGCACGTCGCAGCCAGTCCATCACGTCCTCGATGAGGATGAACTGGAAGACGGCATCGACGAACTCGGCGTCCTGCTCTACGGCCACGAAAAGAACGCCTACTGGTACGGCTCGCGCCTGTCGCTGGAAGAAACCCGCCGCATCGCGCCTTACCAGAACGCGACCGGCCTGCAGGTGACCTCCGCCGTCCTCGCCGGCATGGTCTGGGCGCTCGAGAACCCGAACGCCGGCATCGTCGAAGCCGATGAGGTCGACTACAAGCGTTGCCTGGAAGTCCAGACGCCGTATCTCGGCCCGGTCGAAGGTCACTACACCGATTGGACCCCGCTCGACGGTCGCCCGGGTCTCTTCCCGGAAGAGATCGACACCAAGGATCCGTGGCAGTTCAAGAACATCCTCGTTCGCTGATCTTGGCTCGAACCACATTCGAAGATGCCCGCCGCAAGGCGGGCATTTTTGTAACGCCTGCTGTATAAATGCCGTCTGGCGACCTTGAAGACTTGCCTTCCCGGACGGCCCGCGCCATGTGTTTCACAACCACACGGATAGTTTTCGTTCCGAATCCCCGGGAGAAGCTCATGAAAATCAGAACCCTCCTTGTCCTCCTCGGCGCGTCCGCGGCGCTTGCCGCCTGCACCACGTCGCAACGGCCGATACCGGTCGCGGCAACCCCGGTGCCGACGGGCGTCGAAGGCTCATGGGCGGATCCGAACGGCATCATCTCCACCTTCCAGGCCGGAACCTTCACCACCCGCACGACCGACAGCAACCAACTTCTCGCGTCGGGCACCTATGTGAACACCTCGCCGTCGCTCGTCGAGATCAACATGACATCGCTGGTACGCAAGACGCAATCCAAGGTCAACTGCGCGCTGGTGACCCAGAGCCAACTGAACTGCACCTCGGACGCCGGGTCGCAATTCACCCTGACCCGACGCATGTAAGGTCGCCAAGCACCAAACGATAAAAGCTCCCTTCGCGGGAGCTTTTTTTGTTTACCGCTCTCGGAAAGCGTCAACGCTGTCACAGCTTTTTCTCTTGCGGCCACCAATGCTTAATGGAAACATCACCGCGTAGGGACGGCGGAGCGCAGGGGCTAGCTTCGCTCAAAATCAGGAGAGCAGGATGACGAAATCCTTTCAGTTCGGTCTGCTGACCGCGTCGATGCTGACGCTGTCGAGCGGCGCCGCCTTTGCCGATTACGAACTCAATATCCTTCACATCAACGATTTCCATTCGCGCATCGAGTCGATCAACAAGTTCGATTCCACCTGCTCGGCCGAAGAAGAGGGCAAGAAGGAATGCTTCGGCGGCGCCGCCCGCCTGAAGACCGCGATCGACCAGCGCCGCGACGCTCTTGGTGGCAAGAACGTGCTGCTGCTCAATGCAGGCGACAATTTCCAGGGCTCGCTCTTCTACACCACCTACAAGGGTGCCGCCGAAGCTGAAGTGCTGAACGACATGAAGTTCGACGTCATGACCGTGGGCAACCATGAGTTCGACGACAGCGAGGACGGCCTGGCAACCTTCCTCGACAAGGTGAAATTCCCGGTCATTTCGGCAAACGTCCTGGCCGGTGACGGCTCGAAGCTCGGCGACCGTATCAAGCCTTCTCTGGTGCTTGACGTCGGCGGCCAGAAGATCGGCATCGTCGGCGCGGTGACCAACGACACGGAAGAACTGTCCTCGCCCGGCCCGAAGGTGATGATTGCCGACGACGTGCAGACCATCACGGCCGCCGTCGAAGACCTGAAGAAGCAGGGCATCAACAAGATCATCGCGTTGACACATGTCGGCTATCCGCGCGACCTCGCCGCAATTGCCAAGATCCCCGATGTCGACGTTGTCGTCGGCGGCCATTCGCACAGCCTGCTGTCCAATACCGATCCGAAGGCGGAAGGCCCTTATCCGACGATGGTCGACAATCCCGGCGGCTATAAGGTGCCGGTGGTTCAGGCTGCATCCTACAGCAAGTATCTCGGCGATCTCCTCGTGACCTTCGATGACAATGGGGTCGTCAAGGAAGCCAAGGGCGGCCCGATCGTGATCGACTCTTCCTTCACCCCCGATCCGACACTCACCGCCCGGATCGCCGAGCTCGCCAAGCCGATCGAGGAACTGCGCAAGAAGATCATCGGCTCCAGCGAAGCCCCGATCGAAGGCGACCGCACCGTCTGCCGCGTCAAGGAATGCTCGATGGGCAATCTCGTGGCTGATGCCATGCTCGACCGCGGCAAAAGCCAGGGCATGACGGTCGCGATCCAGAACGGCGGCGGCTTGCGCGCATCGATCGATGCCGGCAACGTTACCCAGGGCGAAGTCATTACCGTTCTGCCGTTCCAGAACACGCTTGCGACCTTCCAGCTGACGGGCGCTGATATCCGCAAGGCATTGGAAAACGGCCTCGGCAAGATCGAGGAAGGCGCCGGCCGCTTCCCGCAGGTGTCCGGCCTGAAATACACCTTCGACAAGACCAAGCCCGCAGGCAGCCGCCTCGTATCGGTCGAGGTCAAGGACGGCGATGCCTTCGTACCGCTCGATGACGCGAAGACCTATGGCGTTGTCACGAACAACTTCATGCGGGCAGGTGGAGACGGCTACTCGATCTTCGAGACGGCGGGTAAGAACGCCTACGACTTCGGACCCGATCTTGCCGACGTGACCGCCGAATACCTGGCAGCCCACTCGCCCTACAAGCCCTACACCGATGGGCGCGTCACCGAGGTTGCGGCATCGGGGACGGAAGCCCCCGCAACGACTGCGCCGGCCACATCCACGCCCGCTGCGGCAGCGCCCACGGCCGAAGCACCCGCAGCAGCCCTTGCCCCCAATACGCCAACCAACCACGTGATCGCCGCCGGTGATACGCTCTGGGATCTTGCCGAGCAGTTCTATGGCAACGGCACACTCTGGAAGAGAATTTCGGATGCAAACGGCAAACCCGCGCCGCACCATCTGACGATCGGCAAGGAACTGCAGATTCCATCGAAGTAAGACGATTTGTCTCGATCCTGAAAGCCGGTCCGGGGTTTCCCGGCCCGGCTTTTGTTTCTATAGGGTGAACCAGCAAGGCCCGGCTGCGCGTGAGCCGGGCAGACAAGATACCGGGGTTTAGATGACGACTGTTGATACTGCGCACCGTCCGGCGGACCATCCGCCCATGAAATCCGGCAAGGTGGGCGTCCTGCTCGTCAATCTCGGCACGCCTGACGGCACCGACTACAACTCGATGCGCCGTTACCTAAAGGAATTCCTGACCGACAAGCGGGTCATCGAATGGTCGCCCTGGAAGTGGTATCCGATCCTGTTCGGCATCGTTCTCAACACCCGCCCGCAAAAGGTGGGCAAGGCCTATGAGACGATCTGGAACAAGGACGAGAATGAGAGCTACCTGCGAACCTACACGCGCAACCAAGCAAAGCTAATGGCAGAGCGTCTGGACGACCTGCCGAATGTACGTGTCGACTGGGCCATGCGCTACGGCACGCCGTCGATCCCCTCGCGCATTCAAGCGCTGAAAGATGAGGGCTGTGATCGTATCTTGCTGTTCCCGTTATATCCGCAATATGCCGCAGCGACGACGGCAACGGTCAATGACAAGGCGTTCCAGAAGCTCCTGAAGATGCGTTGGCAACCGGCGCTGCGCACCGTGCCGGATTATCACGACGACAAGACTTATATCAAAGCGCTTGCCAATTCGGTGACGAGCCATCTGGCGACGCTCGACTGGCAGCCGGACATGGTGCTTGCCTCCTTCCACGGAATTCCGCTCTCCTATTCCGAGCAAGGCGATCCCTATTACTGGCAGTGCCAGAAAACCGGCCAGTTGCTGCGCGAACGGCTGGGACTGCCGAAAGATAAATTCATGGTGACCTTCCAGTCCCGGTTCGGCCCGGAAGAATGGCTCCAGCCCTATACCGACAAGACCGTCGAGAAGCTCGCACAGGATGGCGTCAAGAAGATCGCCGTTCTCAACCCCGGTTTCGTCTCCGACTGTCTGGAGACGCTCGAAGAAATCGCCGAGCAGGCCGCCCATTCCTTCCACGAAAACGGCGGCGAGAAGTTCACCCACATCCCCTGCCTCAACGACAGCGAAGACGGCATGCGGGTGCTGGAGAAGGTCGTCCGCCGCGAACTGCTCGGCTGGGTTTGATCAGACACCGCGTTTGTTACCCCACAGCAGGACATGCAGCTGGGGCAGCACACGTGCCTCGAACCACCGGTCCTTGGTAACCATGTCGACCAGCCACAGCATCCTGTCCATGATGCCGTCGATATCGACGCGCGCATCGTCGTCGTCGGGCGGTGGTGGCGTGTGGTTTCCCGGCTGCAGATAGACGGGCAGATGTGGATAACGGGCCGCCGCCTCGCGGGCATAAGCATAGTCGCGCTCGTCGAAAACGACGATCTTCAACGCGATGTTAGGCCCGTCGGCGGCCATCTTGAGACAGTCTTCGAAGGCATCCCAATCCGTCGCCATGCCGCTCGATGGTGGCTTCGGACTCAGCACCAGCACATCGAGATCGGCAAACCATTCCCTGGCGACGCTGCCCTGCGTTTCCAGCGCGAACTTGTAGCCTTGGTCATGTCCATGCGCGATAAGACCGCCAAGCGGCTGGATCGCCGGGTTGCCGCCGGAAAGCGACACCATCAGCGGCTTGCCGCCGGAGAGCCGGGTTACCTCCGCCCAGATACCGTCGACCGTCATCGGCAGCCATTGATCGCGATACTCGCTATCAACCGCATGCAGGCTGTCGCACCACGAACAACGATAATCGCAGCCACCGGTGCGGACGAAGACCGTCGGCAGGCCGATCAGCACGCCTTCCCCCTGGATCGTCGGCCCGAAGATCTCGCTGACGCGGATCTGCGCCTCGCGAGCCCCACTCATGGTCGATATTCCGCCCACGTCTTCGGCGTCTCGCTGACGCGCACGGCCGAGGTCTCCGGCAGCCGCTCCTTGCACCAGTCGTAGAAGTGCTTGGCGAGATATTCCGAGGTTACGCGGTCATGGCCGAAGACTTCGTTCAGGTGCCGATGGTCAAAGCGCTCGTCGATATAGCGCTTCAGCGGCGAAAGCTCGTGATAGTCGCGAACGAAGCCGTTCTCATCGAGCTCGGCGGCCGCAAGCTCCACCACAACGATATAGTTGTGCCCGTGCAGCCGCGCGCACTGGTGATCGGCAGGCAGATGCGTGAGCTGGTGAGATGCGGAGAAGTGGAATTCCTTGGTGATGCGAAACATCACTTCACCTCCCTGGCCGAATAGCCAGACGTTGCGGCCTCCCAGAAATCCGGATCCTCGTATTCCGTAGGATCGGAGATGCCGGCCAGGTGAAAAGCCTCGCGTCGCTCGACGCAGGTGCCGCAGCGTCCGCAATGACGCGTACCGCCCTTGTAGCAGGACCATGTCTCAGCAAAGGGCGTCCCGTATTTTGCGCCATCGGTGACGATATCGGCTTTCGAGATGTTGACATAAGGAGCCAGCAGCGAAACGCTGGCATAGCCGTCGAGTGCCTGGTTCTGCATCTCCTGGAAGGCATCGATGAAGCCCGGGCGGCAATCGGGATAGATGAAATGGTCCCCGCCATGCACCGCAACGGCCACGGCATCGGCCTTCTGAGCCGCAGCGAGGCCGAAAGCGATGGCTAGCATGATGGCGTTGCGGTTCGGCACGACGGTCGCCTTCATCGTCTCCTCGGCATAGTGGCCGTCTGGCACGTCGACGTCGTCGGTCAACGCCGATCCTGTTAGGTGGCGGCCGATGGTGCGGATGTCGATGATCTGGTGCGGCACGCCCAGCCGTTTGGCGCAGGCGGTGGCAAAATCCAGCTCCTTGCGGTGTCGCTGTCCATAGTCGAAGGAAAGCAGACTGATCAGCTGATGTTCCGCCGCCACACGATGGGCGAGCGAAATGGAGTCCAATCCGCCGGAGCAGATGACGATAGTCTTCATGATGAGGATCCCTTGTTTTGACCGGGTGGGCTGCGACCGGTATTTCCTGTGGGTCTTCTAGGCCAAAGCGGCGCCGTTGTGAATAGCCAGCGGGCTCCCCATATCGAATCCATGAGCAAATAGCATCGCCGGCCGAAGCTACTGGCGTTTGAGGTCGGCTCGTTTAAGGTTGCGTCAGTCGATTCTATCGCGGGGGAGTTTTATGGTTCTGAGTGGCTTCGACATCGTCGTCATTGCACTGGTGGTCTTCGTCATCCTGGTCCTGTTTGCCGGCATCAAGACGGTGCCGCAGGGCTACCGCTACACCATCGAGCGCTTCGGCCGCTACACCCGCACTCTTGAACCCGGCCTCAACGTGATCACTCCCTTCATCGAGCGCGTCGGTGCACGGATGAACGTCATGGAGCAGGTCCTCAACGTGCCGACGCAAGAGGTCATCACCAAGGATAACGCCTCTATCTCGACCGACGCCGTCGCCTTCTATCAGGTCCTCAACGCCGCCGAGGCAGCCTATCAGGTCGCGCACCTCGAGAATGCCATTCTGAACCTTACGATGACCAACATCCGCACGGTCATGGGCTCGATGGACCTCGACGAATTGCTGTCGAACCGTGACGCAATCAACGACCGGCTCTTGCGTGTCGTCGACGATGCCGTGCAGCCCTGGGGCATCAAGGTAACCCGCGTCGAGATCAAGGACATCCAGCCGCCGCGCGATCTCGTGGACGCCATGGCGCGGCAGATGAAGGCTGAACGCGAGAAGCGCGCCCAGGTGCTCGAAGCGGAAGGCTCGCGTAACGCCCAGATCCTCCGGGCCGAGGGCTCCAAGCAATCCGCAATTCTGCAGGCCGAGGGCCAGCGCGAAGCAGCCTTCCGCAACGCCGAGGCTCGAGAACGTTTGGCCGAGGCTGAAGCAAAGGCGACGAAGATGGTGTCCGAAGCAATTGCATCGGGCAACGTTCAGGCAATCAACTATTTCGTTGCCCAGAAATACACCGAAGCGCTGGCCTCGATCGGCACCGCCGGCAATTCCAAGGTCGTGCTGATGCCCGTCGAAGCTTCCTCTCTTATCGGCTCGCTTGGCGGTATCGGGGCCATCGCCAAAGAGGTCTTCGGCGATAACCCGACCCCGCCAGCGCCGCGCCCGCAGCCAACGCCGCGTACCACTCCGGCCGTCAACCCTTTCAACCCGCCAACGGAGCGATGAGCCATGATCGCCAGCCTTGTCGCGGAACTCGGACCCTGGAGCTGGTGGATCGCCGGCCTGATCCTGTTGGCAGCTGAATTGATCGCGCCGGGCTTCTTCCTTGTCTGGATCGGCCTTGCCGCCTTGATTGTCGGCATATTGTCGTTGCTGTTCTGGGATAGCAGCTTCTGGTTCTGGCAGGTTCAAGCCATCCTGTTTGCGCTGCTTGCCGTCGCGACGACGCTCATGGGCCGCAAGCTGACTTTGCAGCATGGCGAAACCGATCAGCCGTTCCTCAATCAGCGGGCCGAAAGCCTTGTCGGACGCACCGCAACGTTGGCCGAGCCCATTCGTGAAGGGCGTGGCCGAATTCGCCTCGACGATACGGTATGGCGCGTCAGCGGCCCCGATCTGCCGGTGGGCACTAGGGTCAAGGTGGTGGCAAGCAGCGGCCGCGATCTGACCGTGGAAGCGGCCTGATCAGGCCACGCCGATCCGCAGCAGATCGTGGAAATGCACGAGCCCGACCGGGCGGCTGTCATCGTCGATGACGATCAGGGCTCCGATGCTGTGTTG
>NZ_LOKZ01000014.1 GCF_002211365.1 Rhizobium sp. R711
AGGGCAACATTGTCGCCGACGCGCAGATCCTCGACAGGCTTTTCACCGCAATCCGTGAGGATCGCCGTCCCGCGCAGGAAGCACCGCGCGCCGCCGTCACCGCCACCAGAACCTCCCTGCCCACCGGAGCCGTTCCCGCCTCCACCGGAGTGACCCCGTCCCCAGCGCCGGCCCATCGCACTCGCCGGAGACTTGGAAACTGCCGCCGCCAAGACCGCGATGCTGGCAAGCCGAGCACCGGCAGCTGCGGCCACTCCCAGAAAATGTCGTCGTGCGGTATTCTGTGGCAGCTTCGGATCCTTGAAAGACATGGTGCGCTCCCTTGGTAACTGCAGTCCGACAAGCGTTTGGCGAGTTGACTCACAGCCGCCGGGTTTCCTGCAGCGTTTAACAAGTTGAGCATGCGCCGGATAACAACTCTCGATAAGTTGTCTGAAAGACTTAGTACGGTAGCGTACCAATGCTGGGGGCTGGATGTCTGATGGAAACCTGCGGCACGCTTTTCAAGGCGGCGTGCGTGATCAGGCTGCGCGATCTCAAAGGCGAAGCTGTCCGTCGGCGACGCCCGCATACCGCGCCCGTCCGTGCCTGACAAGCTTGTCGAGGTCTCGCGACTGCCGAGCTGGCCAAGCCGCGCGTCATCCTCAGCTAGCCCGATCTGTAGCGTGAAGATCTTGCGGTTCTCGATCGACAAATCGCCGAAGGACGATGGATCATCCGGCGGTCAGGCGGCTGCTCACGATAACCGGCGTCAACCGTGGCGACCGGACTGATGGCGGCCATCGGCGATATCAGTCGCTTCAAGAGCCCGCAGAAGCTGCTCAGCTACTTCGGCCTCAATCCGCGGGTTCGCCAGTCCGGACTTGGCGCTGCGCATCACGGACGCATCAGCAAGATGGGCCGTAGCCACGCCCGCGCCATGCTGCTCGAGGCGGCATGGGCGGCGAAAGCGCCGGGGCCGATGCACGCCTTCTTCGTCCGGGTCAGGGCCAGACGCGGCCATCTGGTCGCCAAGGAAGCGGACGGTGTTATGCTGGCATATGCTGACGAAGGAGAAGGACTACTTTTGGGCGCGACCGAGCCTCGTCGCCCACAAGACGCGCAGTATGGAATTGCAAGCTGGCCGACCGCAGACAAAAGGTGACAAACGCGGCCCCGCCTACGCCTACCATGTCAAGAAACTTCGCGAGCAGGAGATGCGCGTCGCTGAGCAGGCCGAGAAGCAATACGACCGCTTCATTGACGGATGGCGCCCGCGCCGGCCGAAGGGAAAGGCGCGCGGGCGCCCCAATCCGGCAAGGCTCGAATAGGCGGCCTGGCGGCACTTTCAGCCGATGCCCCGCGCTTCGCCACGAGGTCGCCCGTGCCAGTGCAGAAGACCATGGCCCGTGCGGCTGCCGCTCAAGGATCGCGAACTTGCCGCAAAGAGCCTCGATTCTGGTTTCTAGCTCTTTTCGCTGCTTCTTCAGCCCGTCTTCCACTGCATCGGCAACACTCTCCAAAAGCTACGCGATTATCTGGTCATTCATAGGATGAGAGTTCGGCGGTGGGGCCTACAAAATTGCGGAGAACAATGGTCCACGAGCTCATTCGACGATTTTCGCCAGAACCCTCTTTCGAGGCGACCAAATTCATGTCTGCGGGCGCAAATGGCTTCCAATAACTTCACGCGAGAGCACGTCCCAAATCTGATTTCGCAGCCATGAACTGCCTGGGTCGCGATCAAAGCGGCGGGGCCAGTACATGGTCACGTCCATTGTTGGCGACTCCATCGGTGGCATGAACACATCGAGCTTCAGCCGGTCAGTCAGCATGTGAGCGAAATGAACCGGAATGCTTCCGAGCATTTCGCTCGCTTCAACCGCAAGAGCAACAGCCTGGAAGTGTGGTACGGTGACCATCACGCGTCGGGACAGACCAAGGCGCGCGAGCGCAGGATCGATGGTGCCCATTTTGCTTCCGTCGGCTGAACGCAGGACGTGGGGTATGGTGCAGAAGATGTCTGCGGGAATGGCTTGTCCCGGGCGGATACCCTTGCTGGCCAATAGCGGATGCCCTGGCCTTGCGATGCATACGAGCCACGATTGGAACAGTTTTCGGCTTTCGATCCAGTCAGGCGGCGTGAGCGCCCTGTCGATGACAATGTCTGCTCTGCCGTCGCTCAACACTTCGAAGCCATCGGATGAAGCGTGGTCGACCATTTGCAGAGTGATCGAGGATGCGGATTTGGCCAAGCGCGACGCAAGGGGTGGCATCAACAGCGCCGAGAAATAGTCGGACCCGACCAGAACGAAGGTCCGCGAGGATGTGGCGGGATCGAAAACGGTCGCTAGCGCCAACGCCTCTTCCATGCCGGCGAGCGCCCCTCGGATCGGCCCGCGCAGTTCCAGTGCGCGCGCGGTCGGCATCATCCGATTGCCTTCCCGCACGAAAAGCGTGTCGTCGAGCATCGCGCGCAGCCTGCCAAGCGCCGAACTGACGGCTGGCTGGGACAAGCCGACGCGTTCGCCCGCGCGCACCGTCGAAAGTTCCGTCATCATAGCGTCAAATACGCGCAACAGGTTCAGATCGAGGGCGGCGAAATTCACGGCGTCAATATCCCTTATACGATCATTCGATTTCCCCGCGGGCGTGTTCAGCGTTAGCGGTGGACCGTCGCAACCAAAACTAGCCCACACGACCTTGGAAGGGAACTGCGATGACCATCAACGCACAACGAGCACGCACTGTAACTTGGATGGACACGACTTACACCATCACGGTTGGACGGTATGAAAGTGGCGGAATCGTCGGAGTTTTTGAAGGAATGGTCCCCGCTGGTGGCGGCCCGCCGGTCCATATCCACCACAACGAGGATGAGGTGATCCACGTGATCGAGGGAAATTACGAGTTCTGGCTGGATGGCGCCGTTGTCGCGGTTCCTCCAGGCAGCTCGATTTTTCTGCCGCGGGGTGTGGCGCATACATTCCGTGTGGTCGGGGCATCGCCCGGCCGCAATCTGACCATCCTGACGCCCGGCGGCATGGAGGAATTTTTCATCGAAGCGGCCGCCCAGTCACTGCGGATGCCGGACCAGATGACCGAAATTCTACGACTCGCCGAGCGCCATGGCATCGAGTTTCGCGGGCCGGCGAATTGGGGGGCCAGTGATTGACCATTTAGCACGCGGAGGCCGCTCGTGCCCCAGCTAATCGGTTGCTGGCGCTTTTGAGAGGAACGAGTTCTATTGTCGGCTGCACGGCGGTCCGTGTCCGTCTTAGAGAATGGAAACAGACGGAAAGGACATCACTTTTAGGTCCTAATAACGAGGATGCTGGAGGCGTCCAAGCGCCGCTACGAGGGAAGTACGCTCGACCGTCCGATCGTCATGGTCGGTGCCGAAGTCTATGGCGATTGTCTGGCCCGGCTTGGTGCGACCAAACAGCCCGCCGCGGGCCTCAGACGCACCATGTCGACCAAGGGACCGTGGGATGAGGCCGGCCTAAAGCGTACCTGCTTTCCGGCAGCATGCCCGATCCGGCACCACGCGCGAGAGCGTCAGAGCTCGACGCTGGTGTTGGGATCAATGCCGCCGAGATACCTGGAATTCGTGGCGTTCCTGTGCATGCAAGGTCCAATCACGCTCGAGCCTTCTGCCGCCTCGGCACGGCGGCGGCCATTTCGAGCAACTCTCGTCCGGATCTCACAAGACGCTTGCAGATCCAGAGCCGATACGTAATAACGTATCAGTTCACGGTTCAAAGGCGCCGGAGACGAATAACGACCCGAATTGATGGCGGTACGGCGATCCTTGGCTGCGCGCGCCTGTTTCTAAGACATGCCCCCTGATCGGCGCGCGAGAAAACCGTAGAAATGCTAAAAACAATTCCCGACACGCCAATTCCCCACGTGAAGGATCAGCCAAATTTCCAGCTTGCCGCGGCTCAGGCACATGACCTTGCACGTCAGGGCGTGAGCATTGCCTTTCTTGCGGCATTGTTTCTGTTTGCCGCTCTGATTGCCAATGCGCTCAGTCTAAGCACTATTTGGGTGACTTTCTTTTGCAACAACGCCGCGGCCCTGATTTTGTTTGGTGCCGGCATCCGGTCTGCCTACGACATTGCAGAATGGCGTCGAAAGACCGCCGGCATCGCCAGGCTGCCGCTCGGCGGCTTCGCGCAATGGTTAATCGCTTTCGTTACAGCTCCCTGGACGTCGCAGGAGGCAACGGAGCCGGATCGGATCGAACGTTGGTCCGGGAGCGTCCTGCGCGCGGCAGGATCGCTCCTGTCGCACATCGGCGCCCGCCCGCTCCTGGACGCCTCTTTCAGCCTGCTTGCATGTTTGATGGTTTATACCAACTGGGCTTTGACGGCCGATGACGTGACGATTGGGGCATTCGCCATCTTCATCATCTCCATCTGTCTGGCTTTCGCATTCCTTTTCCTGGTGACGGAGAGACGGTTTGCTGCGATCGAGGCCGCAGAATGGCCCGAGGCGAAAGCGATTTCGCACATGGCGCGAGTGCCCATCGTCACGCTCGTTGTTTCCTGTTTTTGCCTTTTCCTGGCTGCGCGCGGATCGGCGCTGTCCACCAAGTTCATGGCGGCTGCCGGCGGCTTTGTTGTTCTTGTCGCATTGGAACTCCTCCTGCGGGCGACTGTTTCGATATTTCGTCCCCAAGGTGAGGCGCGCGAGCCAGCACTGATCGTCGACAGCCTTCTTGCCGGTTGTCTTCAATGGCCACCTCAACCTCGGGTCGACATCCAATCGGAGCTCCGCACCAAAACAGGTATTGACCTTCGGCAAGTCTGGGCTTTTTCGTTCATCCGAAAAACAGCGCCAGCCATCGTCCTTGCGACCGCGCTCATTGGTTGGGTTCTAAGCGGCATCCGCGAAATTCCGATGACTGGCCGCGGCGTTTACGAGCGCTTCGGCAGGGCCGAGCGTATCCTTGAGCCAGGCCTTCACATCGGTTTTCCATGGCCTTTCGGTCGCATCGTTCCAGTTGAAAATGGCACTGTCCATGAACTGGCGACGTCCGTCAGTACAAACCCCAGCCAAGAACCGCGCACCGATGCCGAGGGCCCAGCGCCCGATAGTTCCAATCGATTGTGGGACAGCTCACATGTCAGCGAGAAATCTCAGATCATCGCCAGCGATAGCGGTAGCAGGCAGAGCTTTGAGATCGTCGACATGGACGTGCGATTTGTCTACAGAATCGGCCTTTCGGACGAGGCGGCGATGAAGGCCGCCTATCGCATCGGCGATTTACCTGCATTGATAGAGAGCGCCGCCAACCACATTCTTGTGCATGAATTTGCCGGACGCACCCTCAACGATGTTCTGAGCAAGGGACGGCTGTCTCTGGCACACGATATCGGCTCTGCCCTTCAAAAGGACATGGACAGCCTGGACAGCGGCGTCGAAATCCTCGCGGTCGTCGTCGAAGCAATTCATCCACCAGCCGGCGCCTCGAACGCCTTTCACGAAGTCCAGGCAGCGCAAATACGGGCGGAGGCACTGGTTGCACACGAACGGGGAACGGCCGCGGAGCGAAAGAATACAGCCCAACTCAATGCCAGCCTCGCCGAGGACAACGCAACAGTGGCAGCCAGACAAAACATTGCGGCATCGGATGTCGCCAGACTGCGTTTTCAGGCAGAGCAATCGGCCTATCGCGACGCGGGTAAAGCGTTCTTGACGGAGATGTATTTCGATCAACTGACGAGCGGGCTCTCCCGTTCGAAGGCCCTCGTCCTCGATCACCGGATCGGCGGAAATACCGCTCCGACCCTCGACCTCAGGCGCCTGATGCTACCCAGCGATCCTGATACGAGCACGCAGCCAAGTCCTTTGCCCCAACGGGAAGAAACCAGCCCATGACCGGTTCACACGCACACCCGGGATCCGACCATGACGGTCATGATCATCCCTCCCATGACGACATTCGCAACGAGACGATTTCATTTCGATGGTATCGCGTAATGATTGCGGTCGTGATCGTGTTGATCATTCTGATCGCCGCATGCCTCGTGCAGGTGAGGTCTGGAGAAGCAACTATTGTCACAAGATTCGGCAATCCGAGCCGCGTCCTCGTCGATCCAGGCCTCGCCTTGCGGCTTCCGGTTCCATTCGAGACGACCATCAATGTCGATCTACGAGCCAAATCGACATCGAGCGGTCTACAAGATGTAGGCACAAAGGACGGCTTGCGAATTATCGCACAGGCCTACGCAATCTGGCAGGTGCCCTCAGACCCGGATGCGATCAAGCGCTTCGTTCGCTCCGTGCAGAACGAGCCAGATCAGGCCGCCGAGCAAATCCGTACGTTTCTTGGATCATCGCTGGAAACGGCTGCAAGTGGATTTGATTTGGCATCGCTTATCAACGCCGATCCGGCAAAGCTCAGGATCGACGCCTTGGAAAATCAGGTCAAAGACCAAATTGCGCAGCAACTGCTCGACACCTATGGTCTGCAGGTGGTTGGTGTCGGTATCGAACGCTTGACGCTACCCTCCGTGACGCTAGACGCAACCGTCGACCGCATGCGGGCCGAGCGGGAGACCATAGCGACCGAGCGGGCGGCTGTTGGTAAACGCCAGGCCGCGGAGATCCGTTCGGCAGCCGAACGCGACGCAAGGGTCCTGGAGGCGGATGCGACGGTGAAGGCGGCAGACAGGCAAGCCCGGTCCCGCGTCGAAGCGGCACAAATTTACGGAGCAGCCTATAAGAGTGCACCGGAGCTCTATGAGCTTCTCCGCTCTCTCGACACCCTCGGCACGATCGTCAATTCCAATACACGCCTTGTGTTGCGAACCGATGCCGCACCCTTCCGCGCATTGGTCGACGGACCGCCGAGCACACTGCCGGCAAGCGGGGCGCATTAGAGATGCCGACGGGAATGAGCAGGAATTCCGGGGCACAGCATCAGGCCGTTCATCTGGTGTCTTTGGCGCTGTCTGCAATCATGGTGCTTTCGGCAATCGCCTGGGCGACATCCAATATCCGCGAGGTCGCGCCGCATAATCGCGCCGTTGTCATTCGCACAGGTAGCCTGAACCGCATGGAAGATTCAGGTCTGCTATGGGCCTGGCCTGCGCCATTCGAGGAGGTTTTGCTAGTGCCCGCGGCAGCGACCGTTCTGGAGCGCAGGATCGACGGATTGCATCGTTGGCAAACTGGCGAGCCGCGAGCCGCGGATGCTTCAACCGAAAGTGATGCCCTGGCCGGATCAGGCTATCTGCTCACCGCCGATGCGAGTGTGGTACACCTCGATATCGATGTCTTTTACAGAGTGACCGATCCGTTCGCTTACGTCTTACAGCAGCAGCATATCCTTCCGACACTGGACCGCCTGGCCACCCGCAGCGCCATCATGATCTCAGCGTCCAGAGACCTGGACAGCATTCTGGTCGCGCGCCCGGAACTGGTCGCTCCCGAAAGCGGTGCTGCCGAACGGCGTGAGCGCCTACGTGCCGATCTGGTCAAAAGCATCAATGCCAGTCTGAGAGGGCTTGCTTCAAAGGGCGTTAGCCTTGGCATTACAGTCGACCGCGCCGATATACAATCCGCGCTTCCGACTGCGGCTGTCAGTGCCTTCGATGCGGTCTTAACGGCAAGCCAGCAGGCAGAACAGGAGATTGCTGGCGCGCAGAACGACGCCGAACAGGACAAGCAGGCCGCCGATCAGGCCGCCGACCGGATCGTGCAGGTGGCGGACGCCCAATCCCGCGAGCGGCTGGCGAAGGCTCGGGCCGACACGGCCACGATCACCGGCCTTGCGAGTGCGCAAAAGGGATCGGACAGTGATCCGGGTCTTCCGCTGCGTTTGTACAGAGATCGTATCGCAAGGATCCTGTCGCAGGCAGGTTCGGTCATCACGATCGATCCCAGGGACGATGCACGCCTGATGCTGCAAGGAGCGGACAAGTGAGCATATCGACGCCCCACTTTCACGGCTCTCACGGCCATTCGCATCATCATGGCGACCTATTGAGGACCGGCCTGCTTACGGCCGCGGAAAAGCAAGCAGCCGCGGTCCAACTGACCTTTGCAATGGTCGCCTTGAGCCTGCTTGCTCTCGGGGTCGGCTGGCGATGGTTTGTTCCCCACGAGGACGGAGTGAGCGAGCTTTTGCTCGCGGCAGCGTCGTTGATCGTCGCCGTTCCGGTCGTACGATCCGGCTGGCACAGTCTGCGCCATCCAAGCCTGCACGGCGTCACCGATCAGCTGATCGCTCTTGCGATGCTGGCTGCTTGGGCGACAGGAGACCTGCTGACCGCCGCCCTTCTTCCGATCATCATGATATTCGGACATGTGCTTGAGGAGCGGAGCGTCATCGGATCGAAAGAGGCGATGGACGCCTTGGCCCGTTTGACCCGTAGCCGCGCCCGATTGCTTACTGCGAGCGGTGAGACGCGCGAGGTCGAAAACCTCCTGCTCAATCCTGGCGATGTGGTGGAGGTCAGGGCCGGAGATCGCATCCCCGCCGACGGCCGCGTGATCCAAGGACAAGCGAGCCTGGACACCGCGCCGATCACCGGAGAATCGTTACCACGTGAGGCTTCAATCGGCGTGGACGTCTTCGGCGGCGCAATCAATCTGGATGGTCTTCTTCACGTCGAGGTCACAAGGACTGGCGAGGATTCCACGCTTGGAAGGGTCATTGCCTTGATGCAGCGCGCGGAAAACTCAAAGCCGCCGATCACCCGGCTGCTCGAGCGTTATGCCCAGCAATATCTCGGGTTCGTGCTGACCGTCGCGGCCATTGCCTGGCTCCTGACCAACAATGACCAGATCATGCTTGCGATCCTGGTCGCAGCCTGTCCCTGCGCGTTGGTCTTGTCGGCACCGGCAACGGCGATTGCGGGCATAGCTGTCGCTGCGCGCCACGGCATTCTCATCCGCAGCTCGGCTTTTCTGGAAGAGCTCGCTGATCTGACGTCCGTCGTCATAGACAAGACCGGGACCCTGACCTACGGGAGGCTTCGCCTGCATGAGATCAGGCCAACACGGGATCTCGATCAGGAGACCGTCCTGGCGTTGGCAGCATCTTTGGGAGCGGCCAGCAGCCACCCGGTCAGCAGAGCCCTTGCGTCGCTCACGGCGCATGAGCGCTTTTATTCCCTGATGAACGTCAGGGAGCTACAAGGGCTCGGCGTTGTCGCGGTCACGGAGCACGGAGAAGCCGCCCTCGGTCGCCCGGAGCTGTTTGCACGCCTGGGCGTGCCTTTGCCCCCTGTTCCGAGGCACGATGGTCCAATTGCGGGCTTGTCCGTCGCTCAACAGTTTGTCGCCTGGCTTCTCTTGACGGACACGACCAAACCGGAGGCTAAAGCGGCGCTGTCGGAATTGCGGGACCTCGGTCTCAACCGGCAGCTTCTGCTCACCGGTGACCGTCAATCGGTCGCTGACGCCCTGGCACGCGAAATAGGAATAGCTGAGGTTGCCGCCCAGATGCTACCGGCCGACAAGCTGCAGCGCGTGATGAACGAGACCAAAAGCGGTTTCAGGCCGCTTGTCGTCGGAGACGGGATCAACGATTCCCTGGCACTCAAGGCTGGTGCCGTCGGCATCGCGATGGGCGCAGGTGGAGCTGATATTGCACTTGCATCCTCGGACATCATCTTGATTGGCAGCGATTTGCGGCGGCTCGGGACATGCATTCGTCTCAGCAGGCTATGTCGTCGCACCTTGAAAACCAATGTCATAATCGGTCTCGGCTGGACGGTCGCGATCGTCTCCCTGGCTGGATTTGGCGTTTTCGGGGCCGCCGGCGCCGTCATCGCAGCGCTTCTACACAATGTCAGTACATTGTTGGTGCTTGCAAATGCCGGTCGATTAATGAGATTTGACGAACCACTCGTGGCTTAGGAGCAAGCGATGAAGTAGCAAAAGAGATCAGTGCTGGTTCGTCATCGCAGGGCATAAGGTGGGGCGAGAGGCGGACGAGGGTGCTTCACACACAGGCAAGCCTTCGGTGACATTTGCGCCGAACTGGACGATGCTGGATGCCTTTAGGGCGAGTGCTTGAGCATCGGTATTTGCAGCAAGGAAGTCGGCCGAGTGAAGACCTCGGCGATCATGTTGCTGCAGCATTTCCACCGCCGCGCCCGACATCGATCACGGTGATCCTTTGCTTGAGCTCGACGATGTCTCGGGCTGCAGTCAACGCCAATCCCCGTTCACGTTGCTGTTTGAGCCTGTCCGTCGCGAGCGCCGCGGCTCAAGTGCCAGGCAGTTTGTCCGTCCAGCGCCGGAATATTGCGCTGGCATTGACGCCTCCGAAGCCGAAACCATTGGAAATCGCGTAATCGGTCTGCATTGGCCGGGCCTTGTTCGCCACGAAATCTATGCCATCCGCGGCCGGATCTGGGGTGTTAAGATTAAGGGTTGGCGGCGCCACCTGGTCCTTCAGAGCCAGGATCGTGAAGATCGCCTCAAGTCCGCCGGCGGCGCCAAGCAGGTGACCGGTCGCCGATTTCGTGCCGCTGACTGCTATCGAGGAATTGGCGCCAAAGACACTCTTTATGGCATTGATCTCGCCGAGGTCGCCGACCGGCGTGGATGTCGCATGCGCATTGAGATGGCGGATTTCACCGGGCGAAATACCCGCCTGGGCAATCGCGATCTCCATAGCTCGGCGTGCGCCGTCTCCGTCTTCGGGCCCGGAGGTGACGTGGTGAGCGTCCGCGGTCGTTCCGTAACCGACGAGTTCGGCGAGCGGCTTGGCGCCGCGGGCAAGCGCATGGCTCAGCGATTCGATGACCAGGATGCCGGCACCTTCGCCCATGACAAAGCCGTCACGCAACATGTCGAAGGGACGCGAGGCTTGGTCCGGCTTATCGTTGAAGCCGGTGGACAAGGACCGAGCGGCTGCGAAACCGCCGAGACTGACAACGTTCATGCATGCTTCCGTCCCACCGCACACGGCGATGTCTGCCTCATTTGCGCGGATGAGGCGCGCCGCATCGCCAATCGCCTGTATACCTGCCGCGCAGGCAGTAACCGGTGCGCCGAGAGGACCCTTGAAACCGTGACGGATCGAAATCTGGCCCGCCGCCAGGTTCACCAGGAACGACGGAATCGTGAATGGCGACAAGCGGCGGGGACCTCGCTGATCGACAGTCCGTACCGCCTCGGTTATGGCCGGAAATCCGCCGATCCCGGAGGCGATGATCGTCGCGGTGCGCACACGGTCCACCTCCGATACCGGTCTCCAGCCAGCTTGCGTGAGGGCCTCCTGGGCGGCCGCCAGTGCAAAGATTATAAAGCGGTCGACTTTGCGCTGATCCTTCGCAGCAAGCACGATATTCGGGTCGAAGCCGCCCTCAGGATCTTCTTCCAGGGACGGAACGGCGCCACCGATCTTTGCGGGCAGATCCCCAACGACGTCGTCTGCGAGAGCGCCAATCCCCGAGCGGCCGGCGAGCAGCCGAGCCCAGGATGTCGATACGTTGGCTCCGAGCGGGCTGACGGCACCCATGCCTGTGATAACGATCCGACGCATGCGTTCTCCAATGATCAATCTTTTCATAGGCCGGGCGACCGGCCGAGGTTAGCGTAATGGTCGCTCTGGAAGGCAGTGGTTTGTGTGCAAAAGACACGATATTTCCAGGACCGACGTCTCATTCTTCTTCGGCGCAGCTCGCAATTCGCTTGACCGCATCAGCGGCCGCTTCGAGGATGCGCTGCGACATTCCTTCGTCGGTCATGATGCGCGAGATCGTTACGGCGCCCACCATGAGAGAGAGGACAGCCATGGCCTTGTCGTAAGGCTTTGAGGCCTCCGACGCGGGGATCAATTCATCGAGAATCTGAAGATGAGCTTCAATGCCGTCCTGGAATGGAGTTCGCACTTCCTCGCTCTGGCGCGCCGCATCTGAGCCAAGCGCTGCAAGCGGACATCCATCGCCTGTTTCTCCCCGGTGACCAGTCGAAAGGTAGAGGTCGACAACCGCCTGGAAGGGGTCTCGTCCTTTCGCTGCAACCGTCGACCACCTGCGCGTTGCGCTTTCCATGGCTCGCCTCGATGCCAGGGCGGCAAGGTCGTCCTTTGACTGGAACTGCTTGTAGAACCCGCCTTGAGTGAGGCCTGCACCTTTCATCAATTCCTTGAGCCCGATGCCGTCGAAGCCATGCTCCCGGAAGAGCCGGCTTGCGGCATTGATGACCGCTTCACGATTTGCCTCTGCCTGAGCTCGACTAACTCTCATATCGCTCTCCAAATAGATTTCATATGACATCTATAGAGCATTTAGCTTTATATCGCAATCTAATAAAGTGGCTGCGCCCATCAAGAAGGGCTAATGACACATTCTATCCCATCAAATGATATGCGCCGGCAGCCGCAGACGGTCGATAGTAGGCCGCCGTAAACGTATGTAGTCGCGAAGATGAACTGTGGTGTTTCTGCAAAGGAGGGTTAATGTCTCCCCCACGTTCGACGACCGTGGAGATTGCGGACGAGATTAGTATCGAGGAACGAGCGCGATCTGTTACCCGCATGCCACCGGCCGTCATTTTGAGTTCAGTGTGGCGGGCGCGTTATTGACTTTTCACAACTGACAATGGCATCAGCTGCAAGCAGCCGACATTATGGATAATCCTTTCGAGCAATCAGCATTGCGTATCATATCCCTTTCAAGCATTCCGCCACGTTTCGACAAACTCGCGCCGACCCTTAACAGCCTGACGAAGCAGATCGGCCCGATCAACGAAATCCGTCTTTACATTCCGAAACACTATCGTCGGTTTCCCGACTATGACGGCTCGCTTCCGGCCGTTCCTGACGGTGTTACGATCGTGCGGCCCGAAGAGGACATCGGGCCGGCCTCCAAGGTGCTTTTTGCTGCCCGCGAGCTTCGTGGCAAGGGAGCCCAAATCCTATTTTGTGACGACGACAAGGTCTTCTCGCCCGATTGGGCGTCTCGGCTATTTGCCGCACAGAAGCAACGCCCCAGCGAATGCGTCGCTTTGATCGGCAAGGATGTCCCGAGCGAGTTTGCAAGATCGACGCCGTTCTTGCCAAAGGCAGTGCTCAAACGAAAGTTGACCCTGAAGCTTCGAGCCCGTCGGCTTCATTATAAGGTTGCAAGGAAGGTCTTTCGCGCCGATCGGCTGCGCCCGATGCCAAGCCTCGTGGCCAAGGGTGGTTACGTCGATATCCTGCAGGGGCTCGGCGGCGTTGTCGTCCGGCCCGAGTTCTTCGATGACATTGCCTATGACATCCCGAAAGTCCTTTGGGCGGTCGATGATTACTGGCTCTCCGGTATGCTTGCATTGAAGGGCATCCCGATTTACCTGCCCGACGGGCTTACCGAGCCGTACTCGACGGACGCCCATGAGGTTTCGTCGCTTTACAAGGCGACGATCGAGGGTGCCGGTCGTGGCGAAGCAAATCGGCGATGCATCGAATATATGCAGACCCACTTCAATGTCTGGCGGTGATCACCGTGCAGGCTTGAAATGAAAACGGCGCAGATCGCGTGATCGTCTTGCGATCGCGTGGCGATGTGAATGCGCTGCTGGCTGTGGGCAGCCTGAGCCTGGGGAGTGCGTTTCCGGCGAAGACCGGTTGCTGCGCCTGCGTCAAATGAGGTACAGCACGCGGTAAAAGCCGAAGCTGTGCGCAACGCGTTTCTGCTGACGGCACCGGCTGTTGAGCCGCCGCCTCAGCCGTCGGTGCCTTGGTCCTCGCAGTGATCACGATCGAAGGGACTTGGTCCTTGGCATGTCTCGACGGTCACGAGGACTGCTCTGCCTGCTTGCGATCGACGAATTTGTTGAACCTGCTTTCGTCACCGCTCGACGTCTTGTCCTGATAGAGAAACGCAAGCTTGTTGCGGTCGAAGATTTCGAAGAATTCATCCCAGGCGATTTCCTCGAGGTTGTCTTCCGGGGTCCCGAAATCAATGCGCAGCAGTCCACCGTCGGTTGTGCCTTTTACGCGGGCAGGATGGCCGTTGCGTGCCTCGGCCCATGCACGAATATGGTCGTGATCCGTCGTCGTTCTCGATTTGGTCACGTCGATCTCCTTTTCGTCTGCAACACGGAACAGCTAGGAGCCGCGGTGTTTGCTGTGCCTGCTTTCCTGGTTGACACCCCTGAGCATGTTCCGCTCCTTGTCCTGGACCTCTGCATGCGACCTCAGTCCCTGGCTCTTTTTCTCTCTTTCGCGTTCTGCGTTTGATTTCTTGAGGTCGAGCTCCGTGTCGAATTTTTTGCCGGCATTTGCCGTATCGACGCGCTTTTCAATGACGCGAAGCTGTTGCTCATGTGTTTTCTTTCCAGCCATCTGGCATCTCCTTCTTGTTGAAGTGCGCACTGAACCGTGGCCGGGAAGGAAAGTTCCACCGGCACCGTCGTGGCTTGAAAAGAGATGATCGGATCCAAGCGCCGCTGCGAAGATCTCTTTTCGAGAACCCAAAATCAAAGTTACGAGCGACGGGACGACCCGGCCGCTAACAGCATGTGCTGCTCACGGAAATGAAGGCAAAACAGTCGTCCTTACATGCCCGCCGCGAAACGGAAGTCATGAACGCGGGATCGCGACTCTACGAAGGCCAACTGCCTTATTGACAAAGCGGCGAATGCTCAAGATGCGCGCAAGCTTGCCTTGAGGGAACTGGCAGCATGGGGATCGGCGAAGTGAAAGAGGGCCGTGGCGCGCACCTTGTCTGGAGCGCAGGGTTCGTTCGTGTGAATGCTTCTGTAACCCCAGAACAAGTACAGGTTTCCCGGAACCATCTGAACTCTGACGAAGGGTGTATTTCGCGACCGCGCGAGAACGCGCAGGATGGCCTGCGTTATGCGATTGTCGAGCAAGAGTTTGTCGAACAGGTTGGTCGCATAAAAAGCTCTCACTTTCCTCGTATTGGGAAAAAGCAGAAGATCACCTTTGTTGCCCGTCGCTGGTATCGTCACCGGAATGAGGCCGGTAATCAGATAAGAATCATAGTGAAATATAAGCGAATTGCGGGCCGCACCCTTGCCTGTAAGGCAGCGCAAAATCTGGTAAAACGTCACTTGCGGGGCGTTATTGCCGAAGGCGAGCTCGTAAAGGCGCGAGAAAATGCTGGTAAACTGCGCCGACGTTGCCAGTTCATCCATGCCACTGCCAAGGACGGCGTCGCTTCCGCGCAAAACGACATATTCGTTTTGAGAACGAGCAACTGCCATGGCTACGAAGTCCTGCATTCGGCTCAGGTCCTCGGCATGGATGTAGTTTGGGATACAAGAAAATCCGTTGGCGTCAATTTCATCGAAGACCTGCCGGATCGCGACGTCCGACAAAACAGGTAGTCGAGCGTCGATCAAAGCGTCATCAAACATGTTCGCTCCCGGGTGGACAGAACAGCGCTTGGCTCAGGCTATGACCGGATTGTTACCGAGGCAAGACGGTTGGCAAAAAGCTGGCATAACAGCGATGGAAATTGGTATATCTGGGTACAACCAATGGCTCGGCCCCTCGGGTTTTGTTTGTCTCCGGTCTGAAGCTATGCGCCAAAGGCGAGCCTTGCCGATCCGTGAGGGTGCACAGAAGATGCTCTCCAAGCGATTATCGTCAACGAAGGGCATGAACGCGTTGTCATATCGGGTGAGAGAGGATGAGCATTGAGCCAATAGGGATATTCACTCTGGCGTTAGGTCTTGTTGGCCTTGCACTCGGATACACGTCAACGGCCGCAATTTTCGTGGTATTGACGATATTCGGCTCGGCCGCCGCAGTGCTTGCCGGCTCGGCCAATGTTCAGCCTGCGCACCTGTTCTTGCTTTTTCTCGCTGTTGCAACGCTGGCCAAGCGGCGTCGCTGCGAGATCGTGGTGAGAATGCTTGGCTTCGGCAAGGCGGGCTTTTGGCTCGCATGCCTTGTCGTTTACGGCGCAGCGACTGCCTATTTCCTTCCAAGACTGCTTGCGGGCCAAAGTCTGATCATTCCCCTTGGCGTGTCCGAGTATCCTTCCACACGCGGCGCTGTCCCACTGGGGCCTGTATCGAGCAATTTTACTCAGACGATATACCTGATCGCCGACCTTCTGTGCTTTTTGATGATTGCATCCGTTGGGTCGACGCAGACGGGTTTCAACGCACTCGTTAATGGGCTCATCGCCTATGCGGCCTTTAACGTGCTGTTTGCGTTGCTCGACTTGACAACCAGTGCGACAGGGACGCAGGCACTCCTCCAATTCATGCGCAACGCGCAATACACGTTCCATGAGAATGAAACGATCAATGGAATGAAGCGCATTGTGGGTTCCTTTCCCGAGGCATCGGCTTTTGCGGGCACGAGCTTGGGTGCACTCGGCTTTACGGGAACATTGTGGCTTTCGTCGAGAAAAGCGGCTTGGACCGGCCCGATTTCCCTAGCCACATTTTTGCTGATCGTTCTGTCGACCTCGACCACCGGGCTTGTCGCAACACCGGTCTGCCTGGTGATCCTGTATTGGACAGCGGTCTTCCGGTGCGGTGTGACGCAGGCGAGCCGAAACGCCACCGCTTTCGTGCTGATTGCTCCAGCGATCATGGTCGTGATCACACTCTTCGTGATTCTTCACAAGGAGCTCTACCAGGACATTCGCGATTATGTCGATGTGCTCGTGGTGAACAAGGCGACGTCGACCTCGGCGGCGGAGAGAGGATCATGGAACACTTACGGGCTTCAGAATTTTTGGGACTCTTCTGGGCTTGGCGTCGGACTGGGCACAGCGCGCACTTCGAGCTTCCCAATTGCCGTGTTGTCCAATATTGGCGTTCCGGGTGCGCTGTTTTTCCTGTTGTTCATGGTATCGGTCCTGATACGGTTGCCAGGGAATGCGCGAACCTTTGCCTCCGACGTTCGTCTGGCCGCACGCAACGGGTGCCTGTGTCTCTTCGTTGGAGCATGCGTTGCCGGCCCCACGGTTGATCTTGGCTTGCAGTTTTTCATTCTCGCCGGCTTGGCAAGCTGCAATCCCGCGAAGGTCCGTTTGCCTGCGCCTGTTCTGTCTCTTCGGGGAGGATCCGCTAAGCGGGCTGGGCTTAAAAACATGCTTGGACCGCTACCACCGACGGCCAGTCCACAGACAGGCGCCCCAATCGACCATCCTTGACCGCCGCTTGCGTCGAAGCCGCCCCCGCCCTGTCAGCGGGAGCGGCTTCGAGGTCCTGATAATCGCCGCGGCCAGGAGACTGCGGCGGGTTCTGCCCAGACCATCAAGGGCATGACTTGACCCCACTTTATCCGTCCTGTTCTTTAAGTGGGCATGTATAAAACCATCAACGCAGTTCAACTTCACGTTTCGCTGGAAGAAATCGAGCCAAGGATCTGGCGTCGGCTCGTTTTGCCGTCGCTATGGAACCTGGAACAACTGCATCTTGTCGTTCAGGCCGCCTTCAACTGGTGGAACTATCATCTCCACGAGTTCGGGATCGGTGGGCTGCGCTATGGCGACATCGATTTACTGACGGAAGATGCCTTTGACGATGAGCCGCGCGTATTCGACTTTCGAAAGGTTCGCCTTCGGGACTTCGAAGAGGGCTCTCTGTTCAACTAGGTCTATGATTTCGGCGATAACTGGCGCCACACGGTCCACGTCGAGGAATTCCAGGCTCTCGACACCATGCCTAAGCAGGGACATTGCGTCGATGGAGAACGTGCCAGGCCGCCAGAAGATGTGGGTGGCGTCTTCGGCTATGAGCGCTTCCTGGCGATTATGTCAGACAATACCGATCCCGAGCACGTCGATACCAAAAGATGGTGTGGCGGGCATTTCGATCCGGAATGGTTCGATCTCGCGGTCGTCAACAAGGACGTACGCAATGCCTTGCGTCGAAACGTAAGGCGCAGGCTTTATCAGCCAAAGCCGAAGCGGTGAAAGCCCGCGACTTTACGATACTCGCGCCGAGATGCCTGGATTTCTTCCCGCTGTCTGATGCCAATCTCGACATGGGCTGCCCGACCTCGATGGCAACCATGGTCGCCGACACGATCAATGCGTGCGCCGATAGCCGCGCTCTTTCGTAAGGGCGAAGCAGTGGATCCCATGCGGCCGCGGCATTCAGGCCCACAAGCAGGATGGTCCTCGGTTCGGATTCAAGGGCCAGAAGTGGCCTGACGCAAGGGTTTGAGATGCAGCCCTCTGGTCAAAGCTGCATCTCAGTTCGTGTCTCACTGGAATGAGTAATCAGCCGGCACCATCTGCGTTTCTATCGCGAAAGTGACGACGTCACCGAGTTCGGGGATTGCGAAATCCATCCCCCATTCGCTGCGGCGGATCCTGCCGGTCGCCGAAAAGCCGATCTTCGCGACCCCCATCATCGGGTGCTTTGCCATAGAGCCGTTGAAGGTGACGTCGAGCGTTGCCGGATGTGTCTCACCGCGCAGGGTGAGAAGGCCTTCGACGGTACCGGTCTTGTGGCCCGTTACGTGGATCGTCTTCGACACGAAGGTGATCGGCTTGGCGGCCAGGAAGGTCTCCTCGCCACCAATTTCCGCATCAAAGTCGACCTTTTGCGGCCAGGGATAGTCGGTGCGAACTGAGAGTGGATCGATCGTGACTGAGAGCGTGGAAGTCTCCGGCTTTTCCGGCTTCCAATCGAGGCGTGCATCGACCTTGGTGAAGCGTGCGGTGTAGCGCGACAGGCCGGAATGGTTGAACGACCAGTTGAAACTCGAATGCGAAGGGTCGGTCTTATAAGCCCCGGCCGGGGCCGGATCGCTCACGGCAGCAAGGGCAAGCGTCGTGCTCACGCCAAGAGCAAGGGCAAATGCAGGTATGTGTAGCATGGATGGTTCCTTGGATGTGGAATGAGGGGGCTCGGCTCAGGCGACCTTGTCGTGGCCGATGGCCTTGAGGCGCTCCCAGACGCGGCCGGGTTTTGGAATGTCGAGGTCGAACACGGTCTCGAACGTTTCGGCAAGCTGGTCGGCGCTTGTGATGCGCTGCTCGCGGACGCTGTTCGCCGTCACGCGGCGCAGACTGTCGTTTTGAAGGGCAACATAGCCGTTCTCCGTATGCCGCAGGACCGCAAGCGCATTGGTGAACGGCGAGGCGGCGTCCTGCATCAGCCAGCCATGCGTTGCGAGCATCGCGGCTTCGTCACTGTGATCTGGTCGGAAATCGAAGCTTTTGGCGATGCCGCGCACATGGTTGTTGAAGCGCAGCCAGCCACCTGCCGCCGGCATGATCGAGAAGTCGAAGCCGCGCTGGCTGATCGGCCCGGTGGCAAGCGGCACCGGTTCGATGATGGCGTCCGCCACGCCGACCTCGGCGAGATAGGGGCGGTCGAGGTCGATACGCAGCGTCAAATGATTGCCGATCGCGATATCGCCCAGCCTTTCCCGGTCGACACCGCCGCAAAGACGGGTCACGCGGAAGCCGAGTGCTGCAAGTGCTGCGCCGAAGAGGCCATTCATCTCGTAGCACCAGCCGCCGCGCCGTTTCTCGACCATCTTGGCGAAGGCCGCAGCCGGGGTTATCGCCGATGGCCATCCCATGAAGGCGTCGAGCGCCTCCCATGTAAAACTCATGAGATGAGCGCGATGCAGTTGCGACAGGCTGCCAATGTCAAGGCGAGCCGGAGGCTTGACCCCAATCCGGGCGAGATAGGCGCCGAGTTGCGTGGTCGTCAGGGTCATTCCGTTTTCGTTCGAAGGCACATGTGTCATCCTTCGGTCTCCTTTCCATGGGTTGTTGTTCAGGTTCAGTGGGCGTGTTGGGGTGGTCAGGCGACCTTGCGGTCGTCGTCGGGTGGAAAGATCAGGCCGAAGTCCTTGGCGACCGAGGCGATCTGCTCCGGCGTTTCGGGCTTGCAGAGCTCAAAGATGGGAAAGAAGCTTTCGAAGCCGCCCGGGGTGACGATGACCATGAGGCGGCCTTCCGCGTTCCCGACATTGCTGAAGCGGTGCGCTACACCGCGTGGCAGGGCGATGCAGCCGCCTTCCGTGAGTTCGACGTAGTCATCGGCCCACCAGAAGCCAAAGCGGCCGGCAAGGACGCGGAAGAACTCATCCTCACGATGATGTAGATGCAGAGGCGGTCCGTCGCCGGGCGCCACGAAGGCTTCGTACATGCCGAGCGCACCGCCGGTATTGGCCGCCATCATGCGGATCACATGCCTGCCGAATGCCACCGCAGGCGTCCCATGTCCCGGCGGCGAGACCGCCGCGTCGCTAAACTCTTTCATCTCTTTCTCTCCAGGTTCGGACCGCAACGTTCGTGATGCTTCCACTCTTGCGACAGGACGCAGAAGTCGTGCCACCGTCCCGGCATAGCGGGGCGTATGGTGTCGACGTCTTTCGTTTAGGCAGCGCAAGGCCGCCGAAGACGGGCAGATGATGATTATCAGGCCGTCCAGCCGGTACGACGCTTCTCTAGCGCACAATGACAGCCGGCGTTCCTAAATGAATGTGCAAGCCATGCCGAATTTCCTAAAAGTTTGCTAAGAAGGCTAGAAACAAGCAATGGGGGACAGCAGTGAGGGTCGACGACGGGCTTCTTGACTTTTTCAATCGGCCGCTGATGTGCATTATCGCGGTGGCCGACGAGACGCGCCGGCCCTCCGCCGGACGCGGCGTCGGCTTCCAACTCCTGGAAGACCGTGAGACGATCGACGTCATCTTTTCCGCCTGGCAGTGGCCGCGGCTCGAGCCCTGCATCCGCCAGACCGGGCGTATCGCCGCGACCTTCGTCAGCCCGTCGGACTATGTGAGCTTCCAATTGAAGGGTACTGCCGCAATCCGGGATACGGAAACGCCCGACCTTAATCGCGCCGACCGTTTCATGACCGCGGCCACCGACGAGCTCGAAGCTCTCGGTGTGGCCCGGCGCCTGATCGCCCCCTGGCTGACGGCGCGCGAGGCTCGCGTCGCCAGGCTCGCGATCAGCGAAATCTACGTCCAAACGCCCGGCCCGCTCGCTGGCATGCTGGCAGGCGAGAAATCTGATGCGAGCACGCGATGAACCTGAGGCTTTCCGATCTTTCCACCTGCTTTGAAGGTGTCATCCCCTCCATCATCGCCACGGCCTCGGCCGATGGCATGCCGAACATATCCTATCTTTCCCATGTGGTGCGCCTCGATGAGGAGCATGTCGCGCTTTCCAACCAGTTCTTCGCCAAGACGGCAGCAAATGTGCGCGCCAATCCCAAGGTCACGCTAATCCTCGTCGACGGTTTGACCGGAGACCAGTTCCTGCTCGATATCAGCTTCGTGCGTTCCGTCGATACCGGCGCACTGTTTGACAAGATCGCCCGTCAGCTCAAGGCGAGCAGCGCCCAGGTCGGCATGTCGGACGTCATGCGACTGAGGAGCGCCGACATTTTCCGGGTGCATGGGATCGAAAAGGTTCCTTCGCCAGTGGAAACGGCAGTGCAAATCACCGGCCGTGCAGCTGTCAATATTCCCGCGCTTGCCAGGGCGATCAAGGCCATCGATCAACAGGCCGAGGCAGATGAGATCATCGACAGCCTGCTTGACGGCGTCCAACAGGTTCTTGGATGCGATAATGCCCTCGTCCTTATGCGCGACAGCCACCGCAACTGCCTGATCACGACCGGCAGCATTGGCTACGAGCGCTCGGGCCTTGGATCTGAAATTGCCGACAGCGAGGGATTGATTGGCGCTGCGGCAACGAGTGGCCAGACGATCAAGGTCAGCGACATGAGCCGCGTGCGCCGGTTTGGCGAAGCGATCGGTCTGGAGACGGAAAACACCACGCGCACCATCGCTTTTCCGCAATTGCCAACAGCCATGAGCCAGATTGCCGTTCCTATGACCGCCAGCGGCTCGGTGACGGGCGTGCTCTTCATCGAGAGCAAGCAGCGGCTCGCCTTCCTTGAAGAGGACGAGGCGGCTCTCGAAATCCTGGCGGGTCAGGCTGCCCGCGCACTCAGGGCGACCGAACGGGAAGCGGCCGCAGCGGAGATGAAACCAGCTGTCCGCATGCCCGAACCTGCCCCCGTCGGGCGACAAGTCCGCGTCGTTCATCACCGCTTCGACGACAGCGTCTTCGTCGATGGCGCCTATATCGTGAAAGGCGTTGCCGGCAGCCTGCTGCGCCTGATGCTCGATTGGCATCTGAGCGACGGCAGGAGCGAATTCACGAATCGGGAGATGCGGCTCGCGGCCGGTGCGCGCATGCCGGAGATCAAGGACAATCTCGAAACCCGGCTCCTGCTGTTGCGTCGCCGTCTCGAAGAAAAGCAGGCGCCCATACGCCTCGTGCGCATCGGTAGGGGCCGTGTGCGGCTTGAAGTGCAAGGACCTCTGGTCCTTGACGCTGCCGCAGGCGACCACGTGAACTGAGAGATGTTCGCCAATTCGCCCTCGCGGTCTGGAGCGGATTTCAGGAAATGTGAAAATTTCTTGCCGAAAATTCAGCCGCCGCCCTCGCCATTTTCGCCTCGAACCAGTGCGGCCTTGCTGCTTGCACCAGCTCTGGAGCTACAATCGCTCAAACGAAACGCTGGAGGCGCTTTGTTCGTCTGGTCCGAAAGAATGCCGGATCGATTGACGATGCCTGCGCCGAACTGCGTGCCACAGCCGACGATCTTTCGGGCGGTGCCAACGCACAGGCGGCTGCCCCTAAGGAAGCTGCGGCCGCCCTTGAAGAGGTCGCGACAACTGTAACGATGTCGGCTAAGGGAGCCTGGGAGGTAAAGAGATCGGTCGATACGGCCAAATCCGATACGTGTGCGGCGGCAGGGATTGTTTCCCGCACTATCGCCGCCATCAAGACATCGCCAGCTCTTCAGAGCAGATCGGACAGATCATCGGCGTCATCGGCGTCATCGACGACATCGCCTTTCAGACCAATCTCTGGAGGCCGGCAAGGGTTCGCGATGGTTGCTAAGGAAGTACGAAAACTGGCCAAGCGCTCGGCCGCTGCTGCGAGTGAGATCAAGACCCTGGCCGCGCGGGCTTTCGGCGATCTCTCGGGCGATATCGGCCTGGTCGGTCGGGTTGGTGGTTCACTCGACGCCATCGAGCGGCAATCAATCAACAGATCGGCACCATCGTCCAGTCGTCCGTCGAGCAATCGACTGCACTTTTAGAGCTCGACGGTGGACTACCAGATCACGCAGCAGAACGCTTCCAGGCAGAGCAGACGAATGTGGCCATGCAGGCTCTCGCCGGTCAGGCGGAGGATCTAAGGATGCAGCAATGTTCCGCAGCGGTTTCTGAAGGCGGCACTGCTTGCGCGATGCCGGCGGCAGCGTGAAGTTTGAGCATGAACCGCTTCGGTCGGGCGTTGCTCAATTGGAAAGACGTTGCCGAGATCGTGCAATCTTGCTGCCTGCGGCCATTGCCGGCGCTGCAGATTGGTTTGGAGTTTCGCGAAGCTGCCGAGCTGCAGGAGAACGCCTTCGCGGCAACTGTTGAGATGCAACGGGCTGTTCGTCGAGATGAAATGCCGCCGTTGGCCTTTTCCAATCGGCGCACTACCTGGACTAAACCTTGCGGCGGGCGCCCCGCACATACAGGAAATAAAGGATACCGTGCGTAAAGAGGTAGCCCGCCTCGAGACTGCCGGCAAAGACCAATCCCCATCCAAGCGAGCCCAGAAAAGTGCTTCCGCCGGAATAGCTGGCGATTGCGTGGGCGATCATCACGGCCAACAGAATGAGTGTAACGATGAGAATTGGCGCGCGCAGTGCGCATGCCGCGCCGATCGCAAACAGGATTAGAAGCGTCGATGCCATATGGTTGCTCCGACGTCGTTTTTCTGGGCATTACAACCGGCACGTACCGGACGCAAGCTTTCAGTTGCTGCTAACGCTTACAGCGGATCGAGGTCGCTCGCGCCGTTCAACGCGCAGGACGTCACCGGGCGATACCGGGTCGTTGTCGTTGGCAATAAGACTTTCCACGCTGCCATCAATGACGCGGTTGATCGTGGTTACAAAAGCATAGCTGTCCTTGTCTTCCTCTAAAGTAGCGATTGCGGACGGGGCCCGGATTTCCAGATTTCTCAAAAGATCACGCTCGGTCGAGATTTTCTCCGCATTGGACGCAAAACGGTCACGCAACTGGGCGGCTTCGGTCAGCGCGTCGATCCGATAACGGTTGCGGACATCACCGATGTCCTGGTCGACCTTGGTCATGTCCTGCTGCGTCTTCAAAATGGCCAAGGAGACATCGAGGTTGCGGCTTTCGAGTTCGGCGAGGTTCTGACTGGATCCAAGCTGGCGAGCTGATACGGTAAGCCCTTGCTGTACCAGCTTGTTGACAGATCCAACATCCTTGTTGGCGAGTTCAATCTGTTTTGCAAGCGAGGCGGACTTGGCTTTCAAGGCATCGATCTGGCTGACCGCAAGCAATTTCGCCCGATTGAGCGCATCGATCTCCGCGTCCATAGAATGGGCGCGCATTTCAAAGAGCGCTCGCTCGTCCTTCATCATTCTGGCAATTCGCGGCTGCTCCTGTTGAGAGACGAGTTCTGAAGGAAAGGTGACCTCTGCGGCATTTGTGAGAGTGGCATCAATGCGTGCCTGTCGCGCAACGAGTTCAAGACGCTCGGCCTCCAGTGCCCTGAGATCGCCGCGTCCAGACAAGGCCTCGCGTTGCAATTCAATGAGGTTCGCATCAACCCGTCCGATGCCGCCCGCCATGCTCAGCGCCTGCTCGACGGTCAATCCAGGGCTGAAGTTGTACTTGCCGGGAGTGGCGACCAAGCCTGTGACAAAAAACGGGCGATAGGAGGCGATCTCCACCGCCGCATTGGGACGCTTCTGTAATCCAACCTGATTTTGCAGCCTCTCGCTAATCATCGCAGACAACTGCTCAAGGGTCTTGCCCGCCGCCGGAATGGTGCCGATGATCGGGAGGGAGAGATTCCCAGCCGCCGAAATGGAAAAATCACCCGTGAGCGGAACCCATTCGAACGCTGTTGCAGTGCTTGGCCGCCATTCGAATACCCGTATTTTCAATATGTCCTGAGGGCCGAGGATGTAGTCGGCGGCCATGGCCGCGTTTGCGCAAAATATCAGGCATGCTGCTGCCGCAGAACGGACACATGGTATGAGCACGTTCAAAAATTCGTCAAGCCAGTTCGGGCATGGGTGTCGCATGCTCCTCCTCCGTACCGCTTCTATCAAGGTCCTCGTCCTGTTCCAGTTGTTAGGCGCGAAGTGCAAGCTCGGCGCCGGTCGCTCGCTCGACAAAGGCGCGGAAGCGCCCGATGAAGACATCACGGCGAAACTCTGCAGCGCGCGATAGTGCATCGGCGGGATTGAACTCCATTCGCTCGATCCGTTCCACCGCATCAATCAATTCTTCCACCGTCTGATTTGCGAAGAAGACGCCTGTCTTGTTGGCAATGACTGTTTCGGTTGCACCACCGCGCCCAAAAGCAACAACCGGTCGCCCGCTCGCCATCGCTTCGACGGGGACGATCCCGAAATCTTCCTCGCCCGGAAACACAAGCGCCTTGCAGCGCGCGTAATGATGCTTGAGAACGTCGAAGGGTTGCGAACCCAGGATCGTCACGGTCGGACCTGCGATCCGCCGAAGCCGCTCCAGCATTTCGCCACCGCCAATGACGACGAGCTTGGCTTTCAGTCGGTTGAAGGCCTCCACCGCGAGATCGGGTCTCTTGTAGCTGACGAGTTCGCCGACCATCAGGTGATAGTCGCCGAGCTCGCAGGGTGCAACGGGCGAAAAGGCAGCAGTATCGACTGGCGGATGAATGACCGAAGCGTCGCGTCGATAATAGCGCCTAATTCGCTGGGCAACGGTCAAGGAGTTGGCGACGAAATCATCGACGCGATTGGCGGTTGCGACATCCCAAGTCCGCAGATAGTGCGCCAGAGGCGGCATCATCAGGCGCGTCATGAGGCCGGAACTGTCGTAATATTTGTTGTACATGTTCCAGATGTAGCGCATCGGCGAATGGCAATAGCACACGTGTAGCGCCGGGCAGGTCGGGATAACACCTTTTGCCGGTCCCGCCTCACTGCTGATGACAAGGTCGTAGGAGCCAAGATCGATCTGCTCGAGTGCCATTGGCATCAGCGGCAGATACTTCTTGTACATCGTTCTGGCATAAGGCAGCGCGCCGATGAAGGTGGTCTGGATCTTGTGGGCTTTGAGCTTGTCCGAAATGGCAGAGACGTCGCACACATGTGTATATATGTCGGCACTGGGGAAGATCT
Source organism: Rhizobium sp. R711 (assembly GCF_002211365.1). Lineage (GTDB taxonomy): Bacteria > Pseudomonadota > Alphaproteobacteria > Rhizobiales > Rhizobiaceae > Rhizobium. The sequence goes on from NZ_LOKZ01000014.1 coordinate 26,116, forward strand.
CGCAAAGGGCTTCGAGAACCTTCTCGCCACCGCGCATCCGCACGAGCCAGTAGTGAATGATTGCAACCCTCACGCCACGCTCCACAATTTCACATAATCGATATGCGGCGGGGGCGCAGTTTGTCTAAGTCTTTATATGTAAAATACAAATGGGCTGCATTGTGGAATAAGACAGTATTTTTCTGAAGTTCTTCCGTTTATCCCCGCTAGTAACGTTATATATTGCAATGCCTAAAATTATTGTCAATTCGTTTAATCCTTGTTAACTTCCGTATGCATGCCAGTTCGGCATTTCTGCATGTCCCAGACTTATTGTTACATGGGGAGTACGCAGATGCGGCAAATTGATCTCAGTCGAAGTTTCGACAAGTTCAGCAAGACGAACCGCGGCACAGGCTTGCGGAGGGATGCGGTGAAGAACTGGGTTTCAGCCGCATGCAAGTATGTCCTAGACGCCAGCTTTGCCGCGATTGGCCTGCTTGTGTTATCGCCAATGATCCTAATGGTCATGGCCATCTTGCTCGTGTTGCAGGGCCGGCCGATTTTCATCGCGCATCGGCGGATCGGCAAGAACGGCGTGGTGTTTCGCTGCTTGAAGTTCCGGACCATGGTCAAAGATGCCGATGCCGTTCTTGCGCGCCATCTCGCGAACAATCCGCATTTTGAGCAAGAGTGGAATGCCACTCGCAAGCTCAGAAACGATCCTCGCGTCACGCCCTTTGGCGCCTTGCTTCGCAAGAGTAGTATCGATGAAATCCCCCAGCTGCTCAACGTGGTCCAGGGTCGTATGAGCCTCGTCGGTCCTCGCCCGATCGTCGCGAGTGAAGTCGAGCTCTACGGCACCCATTTTGCCGACTACATCAGGGTTCGTCCGGGTCTTACCGGACTGTGGCAGATCAGCGGTCGCAGCGACACCAGTTACCGAGAACGGGTGCAACTTGATGTCCGCTACGTCCGGGAAAACACTCTTGGTGGAGATCTGGCAATCATGATCAAGACCATCCCGGCCATTTTGCGCTCGCGCGGCTGCTACTGAGGCCTTTGGCGCGGACGACCCGCGCCTTTCACGTGCTTCGACAGCCGACGCGTTGCTGCGGCCGGCGTGCCATCGGCTGCTCGCCCGGATTAGGTTCAAATATTGGAGGTACTGGTGCGATATCCTCGTCAAGGTCATGCGTGGTATACATGATGCGTAAGGGCATGATCAGCATTGCCGATGTTGCAGTCGATATTTTGCGCAATGCTATCAGCGATATCGCGCGCATCGTCTGGCCCGAGCCGTTGATCGATCTGAAGGGACGCGCCAAGGGCCATCTTTTGGCAGTCGCCGATCTCATGCGGGGACGACTGGAACCTGAACGAGCGGCAGCGATTTCACCAAGACAACCAATCGGACTGCCCGCATGCCGGCATGAGGCCCTATGATGTTCAACAATCCGAGGCCACTTGATCCGACAGCGCGGCTCTTCCGCCTAAACGAGGTACAATCCGAAGGTAGCGAAGATGGCCCAATTGCCCTGCTTCGCTATCTGATTGCTCTTGGCTATCGCTACAAGATGCCCCTGCTGGTGTGCACGCTGGCCGGCTTGTTGTTGGCCGGTCTTTATGCGCGTTCGCTACCGCCGACATATGATGCCATGGCAACACTGCTGTTTGAACCGCGCCAATCGGCCGCTTCGGGCCAGGAATGGGGCGCTCAGCAAACATTGGATAGCGCCCGTGTCGACAGTGAGTTGCAGACCATCAAATCGGAGCGGCTGCTTTCAGCGGTGTTCGACAGTCAAAATTTGAAGGACACGCCGGAACTTGGACCGCGCCCGCCCGGTCCTCTCGACCCCATGCTTTCGTTTTTTCGAACCCTGTTTCCCCCCGCCGAGCGGCTGGAGCCAGTGACTGGCAAGATGTCGCAAGCCTCGGCTCAAGCTACAGATCTTGCAAATGATAGCGAGCGTGCCGCGTTCTTGAATTTCGTGCGACACCTTGATGTACGCCGCGTTGGACAGTCATTTGTCATTGAAATCGCCTATTCCGCCTCTGACCCGGCCCTGCCGGCGCGGGTCGCCAATGGCATCATCGCCGGTTACTTGTTTCAGGTCGTCTCCTTCAAGGAGCAAACCGCTCGAGCGGGGACGGACGCACTGCAGGGGCGGCTGGATGCGCTTGGATTTCAGGTTGAGGCAGCGCGCGAGGGCATGCACAAGGGAGCATTGCCTGCAATCCCCATACCGGACGCGGATGCCCGGGTGATTGGTGCAGCTCTTCCGCCGGTAAGCCCTTCCGGTCCTCGCAAATCATTGATCTTGGCACTTGGGGGCATGCTGGGACTGTGTGGCGGCCTTGGTCTCATTGCGGTCAATCTCGCACTTGACCGGAAGGTGCGAGACGCCAAAGATCTCGCGCGAGATACAGGTATACTTTGCCTCGGATCGGTTCCGGATGTTCCAGGCGCAAATACGGTGCCGTGGCGCATCGACACCCCTCGCCAACGACGTTTTGTCGGCGCAATTCACGACCTTCGCACGTCGATCGAGATCGCCAGTGCACGTCTTCGCAACGATCGAAGCATGACGGTGGCAGTTGTGTCCTGGTCTCCAAAGACCGGTGTTACGACAATCTCCACCGCCCTTGCCCAGTTGATGAGCCGCGGTGGCCGTGGTGTCACGCTATTCCAGGCAGCCCCAACGCGTGAGGGTCCACGGGGGCTCGACGGGTCGGTCCCGCCAACCACCTCGCTGGCCGGTGCCGCATTTGCGAACGTCTTGTTCAATCAGCTTTCCTTCGATCACGTTGGACTGGTTTCGGTCCTCCCGATCCACTCGAAGGATGCCGACACAAACCTCTTTGCCGACTTCCGCGATGCGCGAGTTCAGCAGCTCATCGAGGCCTCGCAGCAAAGGGGTGACGTTGTCCTCGACCTGCCGCCGCTTGAGGGTTCGATGGATGCGCTGGCACTGGCAAGCTTTGCAGACGCCGTGATTGTGCTGGCGTTGGCCGGCGAGACAACCATCGATGAGGTCACAGAGTGCATTCGCCTTCTGCGCCGGGCAGGCGCCAACGTGGTGGGAACCGTCATCAACAGGGCGCATTCATGACAAAGCCTGCCATGCCCGTGGCCGAGCCGCGGCTTGCCGTCATAATTCCCTGCTGGAACTACGCAGACTATGTATCGCTTGCAATTAGGAGCGTGCTTGAACAGCGGTGCGACGAGTGTGAGCTGATTGTCGTAGACGATGGTTCGACCGACGCGTCCTGGAGTGTCATCCAGCAATATGACGCGCGCGCATACAGGATCAAAAACGGTGGTCAACGAGCGGCCTGTCTTTATGGCCTGAGCAAGACGCGCGCGCCGTTTGTGCTCTTCCTGGATGCCGACGACGAGCTGCGGACCGGTTCTCTCGCAATCATTCTCTCAAAACTGGACGATCGCGTCGCAAAGCTGCAGTTCCCTCTCACACGCATCGATCGCAATGGCGCTATCATCGGAGAGCCGGTTCCCAAACTGGGATCTTTTCGCGATCATTGCGCACTCGCATCGCGCGTATTGAAAACAGGCACCTACGCGTCCCCGCCGACGTCGGGCAACGTGTTTCGCCGCGACGCCTGCCGCTTTCTGAACGAGGCGGACTACGACGCCGCCGTTGATGGCATCATTTTGTTTGCCGCACCTTTTATGGGCGACGTTGTCAGCCTGTCCGAGCCACTCGGCTTCTACAGGGTCCACGACCGTAACGCATCGGGCCTCGGCCGGCCCGTTGACGCCGGGCTGCTGCGGCGCGAGCTATCCCGTTTTGTTGCCCGGATGAATCATTTGCGGCGCATCCTGGAGCCTTTGGCGCAGGCACAATACCTTGCCCCGGCCGAAGACACGCATTTCTATTTGGAGCGATCATTCTACCTTGCTGTTGCAGAGGGCCTGCCAGTGCCGGTCAGGACCTTGGCTCGCCTCTTGCGCCGTGTATGGGAAAGCCAGGCCCCCGTCAAAAGGCGAGCCGCGCTCATCGCTTTTTTGATTTTGACGGCGGCTTTGCCGAACCGGCGTGCAAAGCAGGGACTTTCGTACCGGCTGAACACCAATCGGCATTCGATGACCGGTCTGTTGCGGGCGCTGTTTTGAAGGCCGGCGAACTCAGCTCCTGTCGACGAGCTCAAGGTGTCCAGGTCCAGCAATCAACCTGACGCCGAGAAGAAGCAATATGCCGCCATAGGCTGCAGCGCCCACGCCTACTGCGGCCGCCAGTTCGATGACGGGATGCAACTGCTCAGCAGCAAGGGTCTCGCGCAGAAAAAGGACCGAAATCGCCATCACGACTGACGCAAGGGCGAGTTTCCAAAGATTGTGCAATTGTCGGCGAATTCCGATGGCAAGAAGGCTTCGGGTCTCGCCAAGATAAAACGCAAACATCAAAGACGATAGCAAAATCCTGGCGATGCCCACGCCCATTATCGAACCGAAATAAAATCCTGATGGCAGCAGCACCAGCCTGAAACCGAGGTCGACCGCGTTAAGGCGAAAGAAGATCTTTGGTCGGTCGAGCGCTAGACTGACGCAGTAGAGTGTCTGGAAATAGGCAATAGGTGCCACCGCAAGGGCAAGCAGGCTGAGGAGGGGAGCCGCCCCGCTCCATTTTTGGCCAAGCAGCAGTGTGGTCGCGAGATCGGCAGTCAAGGACATGCCGACGCAGAGCGGGAGAGAGATGAGCATGGCAAACTGCGCAGCCTTGAGAAAGGCGGACCTGGTTCGAACGCGATCATGACTGATCAGCGAAAACGCGGCCATGACCGGCTGCAGGGCAGGGCCTATGATGCTTTGCGTCGGGATCACGGAGACGTCGCTGGCAACGGCATATCGCCCAAGCGTCGACCGATCCGCCAGCGATCCAATCAGAAACCGATCGAATTGCCAGTTCAGTGCGGAGATCAGCTGCGCAGAACTGAACCAGCCGATGAAGCCGACAAAGTCGCCCAGCCGGGTCAAGGACAGAGCCGGCCGGTAGGGGGCGAGCATGTAGGAGACGATGCTGGCAGCACCCGACGCGATGACGAAATTGGCAACGATTGCCCAATAGCCACCGCCAGAAAGCACGATGAGGGTGGCGATAATGCTGGCGCATAGCTTGCCGGAAAACTCCAGAATGAATGTCTGCCGGAAACCAAGTTCGCGAGCGAATTGGACCATCGAGGGGCTCAAAAGCCCTCTGGAGATCGGGCCAAGTGCTAGAACCGCAACGAGTGGCATGAGCATTGCCTCGTGATTGAAGAATGCAAAGGGCCAGGCGGCTGCGACAACGATGACTGCAATGAGACCGCTTCTGATCAGTCCGATCGTGAACGCAGTATCAAGATGGCTCTTGTCGATTTCGGGCAGGCGGACGAGTGCCTGCGTTACGGGTATTTCCAATACAGTGTGGATGATGACGACGAGAGAGGTTGCAAGAGCCGCCAGGCCGAAATCCGCCGGAGAGAGTATTCTCGCAAGGACGAGCAGCGTGAAGAAGTCGATGATACGCCCGACAAAGCGCGAGAAGACAAGCCACCCGGCTCCTTGCATCGCCTGAAATGCCAGCATGACATGCTCCTACACCCCGGCCGTGACGCGGCCAAGTGACAGTTCCCGCGTGAAAGTCCGATCAACATCTTTCCTTGGCGCCTGCCGTGCCGCAAATCTCGCGCTAAGACGAGCCAGGGGCGCGCCTTGGCGCCCATCACCGATAAAGACGTGCCGATATGCCGCGTGCGATATGCAAAAGTTCCAATGCAGGAAGCAGGGCAAATTTCAGGCGCGGAAAATCGCGCGCAATTGCGCCTTCTCGCCAGAGCTGCGACTTGGTTCCTATCAGCCGATTTGCAAGCCCTGTTTGGCCCGTCGGCCCCAGGACGCGGATGCTTTCGCCGCGGCCAAAATCGATTGATCGCGGTCCGATATTCAGCGTCATCCTGTCAAAGGCGCTGGGATTGGTGATTGCGCGCTTCAGTCTTATCCAGGCGACGTCGGCTTGCTGCATCACCTGCGCGCCGCTCTCGACCTGGTCGACATAATCCAGCACACCTTTGAGCAATTCGTTGCCTGCCGTAGCATCGATGGCATCGTGGGCAATCATTCCTGAATTGCCCGAGACTGTTCCGTCGTCTTGCTCCGTCAGGTGGCGCACCGAAGGGATGGCGGGTTCGAAGAGGCTTTCGACAACGTGCCAGTAGCGCAAGACCACCGTCTCAATCCTGAGAGGGTTATAAAGGTTCGCGTCAGCCATCAATCCCGTCACATCAGGAAAATGATCCTCGCTCAACCTCTTGTAGTTGCAGCGGGCGAACTGAATGGTTTCGAAATGCCGGTCCTTGAGCCCTGCAGCCAGCAGCCGCTGTGTGCTCCCATAAAGGCCGGTGTCACAAAGGATAATACGTCTTGCAGGGCCGCAGACCATATCGAGATGTCGCCTGAAAAGCTGATTTTGTCGAATGACGTCGTTAAGCACCGGCAGGCCGGAAGCGCTGCTCAACATCTCGAAGAAGCGCGCCGGCACAAATGGGGCGTTCCAGCTGGAGGGCAATTCGTATGTGGCACCGCCACCCAGTGCATGCGCCACCTGTGCAAAGCTGTCTTTTTCAAATTCCCGGCCGAGCTCGTCGAGAACGGCTGGGCTGCGTGTCTCCAGAGCCGTGCGTGCGGCAACCAGTCTCGAAACGAGGATGTTCTCACGAGGAATGTCGAGAGGCAGCTGCAACCTTGCAAGCAGTGCTTCAAAGGCTTGCCGAATGCCAATACCGCCCCGCGCGCAGAACGCCAGAGTGTAGTCCCCCTGCGCCTGAGCCTGTATCGCGTAAAGCCAGATGAGCAGGCAAAATTGCGCGACGATTGGTCCGAAAACCTCGCAACCGAACGAATTCCTGTCCCTCAGGGCAGGGAATTTGGGGCGCGAAAGCGCAAGCCTGCGGCGAAGGATCCTCAATGCCTCGGTGCGTGCGCCATCGGCGCTTGCACCATAACGGCGGATATGGCTCTTTGGCACATGTAGTGTGCGGATGCCCAACTGACCGGGTACGGTGGAATCGGCGAGCCGGTCGTCGCCAATGTGCAGCATTTCCGAAGGAGCTATCTTTTCGCCGCGAAGGATGGCACAAAACAGCGCTCCGGAGCGTTTGCTCGCTTGAAGATCAGCACTGGAATAGACGGTGTCGATGAGGTCGGAGCCATGAAAGTGGACGATCAATTCGCGCAGCTTGTCGGCACAAAGGCCGGTGTCAGAGACGGCAATGACGCGGATGCCAGCCTTTCGCTGTTGTCGCAAAGCCATTGCCAGCCGATCGTTCGCCGACAACGACGTCTTCTCGACATCTATTTCGATAGCGATGCGGCGATCCGAGAGGTCTGACGGCAGGCCGAGGATTGCCAGCTGCCGCGCGACGATATCGGAAAGGCGAATGTCTCCCGCACCGCCTCCGACTTCCAGCGCTCGATATGCAAACTTCTCGGCAAGCAGCCTCACCCGTAACAGATCCTCGGGGCTGGCAGTGATCCCTTGTCGCTCCAAAAGACGTGCGAAGCGTCGCTCTGCTTCCACGAGCCGCGAGCGCTTAGATCTCGGGTGACGCAACAGCAGCGTGTCGAACACGTCGGTGGAAATCAGGCCAATCCCGCTCAACGGGCTCAAAAGTAGATCGAGGCTTTGCCGAAACACCGCATACCTCTCGTCAATCTGGTCTCGTCCACAAGAGGAACGCATATAGCGTGACGATTCGTGAAAACAACATTGCTGCGCGCGACTGTATGGCCGAAGATATGTAACGACATTGGTCGATCGATAGCAAGGTAAAATGGGATTATTCTTGGATTGCCGGTCTATTGTGCCGAGCTATTGCGTTGAAACCATTGAATAATAACAATATTAGACCGAATTTGTGCTGCTCGGCGTCGACTGGAGAGAAAATAGATACTATGATCACATTGCAGCGAAGACGGCACATGGCGCGAAATCGATGGATGGCCGAGCCATTCGACGACAGAGCCGTCCATACTCCAGCGTGTCGATCTGATCGTTTCAGGCGCGGCAACCTCCGGGATCGTCGCAGCGTTCATTCTTGCAAGCGGGGGCGAGGAGGTCTTTTCGCCGACGAGGCTTGTCAGGCTGGCAAGGGATAAGGGTCATCGATGCGGATCCTGCATATCCTCAACCACACGCAACGCCAGAACGGGCATGTTCATGCCGCGGTTGATCTCGCCTGCGCGCAGGCCGCGCTCGGGCATGCCGTCTGCATCGCCAATGGAGGAGGGGACTTTGACACACTCTTGCACAGCAAGGCCGTTTCCACCGTGCGCGTCGATCATAGGAGAAGCGTCCCGAGCCTCGCCAAGGCCATCTTTAGCCTGCACGGTCACGTTCGCGAATTTAGACCCGAGGTTGTCCATGCGCATATGATGACCAGCGCTGTCCTGGCATTTCCGATTTGCAGGGTTGCCGGGATACCCCTGATTACAACCGTTCATAACGAGTTCGAAAAGAGCGCGATATTAATGGGCCTCGGGACACGTGTGATTGCCGTTAGCGATGCTGTTTCAGCCGCAATGCAACGCAGAGGCATTTCCGTTTCGAAATTGCACGTCGTCCTAAACGGCACCATTGGTGCAGGCCGGCTGGAAGCACGAGCGCAGCAACCGGCGGCGCTGCAGTCGCCAAGCATTCTCTTTGTCGGTGGTCTCCACCCCCGCAAGGGCCTCGCGGATCTGTTTTGCGCGTTCGATATCGTCCATCAGAGCTTTCCTGGAGCGCATTTGTACGTCATCGGCGATGGCCCGTTTCGCGGCTCTTACGAGGAAACGGTTTCGTCTCTCGCTTGCGCACCGGCTGTCACCTTCCTTGGGTCAGTGACAGATCCCTATCCATATATGCTGGCTGCAGACATTTTCATCCTGCCGTCCCATGCCGATCCCGCGCCGCTCGTGGTGTCGGAGGCACGCGAGGCAGGCTGTGCGATTATCGGCACTGACGTCGACGGCATCCCGCAACTGCTCGACTATGGGGAAGCCGGAATTCTTGTGCCGCCGCGCGACCCGTCATCGCTGGCAAATGCGGTCTTAGGCCTGTTGCGGGCGCCCGAACAGATCGCAGCGTGGAAGATCAAGAGCCAGCTGCGCATCGAGAACCTTTCGATCGAGCGGGTCGCTCGCGAGACGATGCAGGTGTATTTGGCGGCGACAGCTCCAAAGCGGGGGAAGATGCAGGCTTTGGAGGAGAGATAGCCATTGGTCGAGATCATGGCGCTCGCTTGGCTGCCATGCTTGTTTTCGACCACCAGCGGAACGACCACGACGATCGAGGAAATCGCAAGGCGATGGTCAATATGGGAGAGTTCAGCCGGCGTATTGCATGCCTTTTGTCGGCCTCAGTGAAGCAGCCGCCAAATCGCGCCCGGCCTGAAGGTGGAGCGGTTCAAAGATCGCTCTCTTCCTGCGGCAATATGCTTTCGGTTGGCTGTCGCAATCACCTTGGTCGGCTTGAATGAACGTCAGTGTCCGCGCGTGAAGGCCGCTTTCGACTTGCGAGTTGCGGTTTGAATTCACGTTCGATCGGAAGGAATGCAGATGCTGGAGACCTCTTCTGCCCCAAGAGCCTTCGGAACGTTTTGGTACGGTGGACGCCTTGATGCGCTCGAGCGGGCGTGCGCTCATTCGTTTATCAGGCATGGCTACCGCCTTGTCCTCTTTTCCTATCAAACAATTGAAAACGCCCCCGACGGAGTGGAGTTGCGTGACGCGGCAGAGCTTCTTCCGGAAGGGCTGACGAAATGCTTCCCAGTGAATGGAAAGCCGCATCTGACACCCTTTTCCAATTTGTTTCGCTACAAGATGATCAGGGACTGCGATCTTGTGTGGACCGATCTCGACGTTCTTATGATCAAGGAACTTCCGAGCGGACTGCCCGATAACATTGTGGTGCGAGAGGAGCAAGGCGGACTGAACAACGCCGTTCTCTACATCAGCTCGAAGCAGACGTTGGACAGGCTTATCGAACAAGCCATGGCTGTCGCTGACAGGAACCTTGTTTGGGGGCAGACCGGACCGATATTGCTGACCCAGGTAATAAACGAGCTTCGCGAGAAAATCGAAACGACGAGCCATCAGGTCTTCTATCCAATCGAACACTACGACCTGTTTAAGATCTTCCTTCGCGGATTTGTCGGCGAATGCCGGGAGAAGTGCCGGAACGCCACCACCATCCATCTGTTCAACAACATTCTCTCCAAGATGGGATACTGGAAGGAGATGGCTCCGCCCGCCGGCAGTTTTTTCTATGAGAAGCTTGAGGAAGGTGGTGGCCTGTCATTCTTTCGTGATGTCTATCCGGAGCACGTCATGATGCATATGACAGAGAATTACCGCATGCGGCTGTCTGGACAGGCGCTCGGCATCAAAGCGGTCATGGGTCAGTTGATACCCAGCATCGGCAGGACCTGGCGTCACTATTATCCTGCGCAGAAAAGGTAATGGCGACGTGCATCGTCGTCCCTGACGCAGCGCCTGGTTCGAACGGCTTGCTCGACCCTGTTTGAGCAATAGCCTTCACGGAGACCTTACCCAACAGGCACCGGGAGGAAGCCGGATGGAAAAGGTCATTTGAAACAGCGCCATTAAGCGGCTCGCGACAGGTGCGATTGTGCCTCTGACAAATATTCGAGGTGCAAAGACCATACGACGAAAGCCTCGCTCAACGCGAAAAACGGATGCCAAGATGCTGGACGCAAGAAAGCTTGCACTTACGACTGTGGCGATGATCTTCAATAGATTACGCCAGAACAGAAAATTGCAGAAAGCCCTGTTCAACGCCATTCGCCTCAACAGGCCGGAGGTCGCGGGCGCCCTATCAGATGATGACCTGAGGTTCATCGCCTATTGCTTGTCACGGCGCGAGTGGTCGAGAGCGCAGATTTTACAGGACCTGTGGGTTTGCTACGCGCTGTGCGAAAGAAGAGATGGCTTCTTTGTCGAGTTCGGAGCGACGAATGGACTGAAGAATAGCAATACATGGTTGCTCGAGAAGACATTCGGCTGGTCCGGTATCCTGGCCGAACCAAATCCGATCTGGCATCAGGAGTTGGCCGCAAACAGAAATGCCTTTATCGACCATCGCTGCGTCACATCTCGATCCCACGACACCGTCGCCTTCATCGCCACGGATGACGTTGACCCGGAGCTGAGTTCGATCGCCGATTTTTCCCGAGGGGATCATTTCGCCGAGTTGCGTGCGAAAGGAAGGCAAATCCATGTAGAGACAATCTCGCTGGACGATTTGCTGGAAACTTACCGGGCGCCACCGGTGGTGGATTATCTGTCGATCGATACAGAAGGCAGTGAACTCGATATCTTGTCCGCCTATAGCTTCGATCGCGAGTTCGACCTCATTTCAATCGAGAATAATTCAAAGACCGAAGCAGCGATACAGAGCCTGTTGGAAAGCAAGGGGTATCGCCGGGTCCTTGAGCAATTCTCGCAGTGGGATGGTTGGTACGCATCATTTAGAGTGTGTGACGGGCGCAAAAACCAAATCGTCGCGCCGGCGTCGTAACGTTTGTGTCTTTCTGTTTTTCCCATTGCTGCCATCACGCCCGGCTTGCCCCGCTCGGATGCAAAAGACCGGAAGCTGTGTTGGCTGCAACGCGAAGGCCTCAGCGCAAGCCGTACTCAATTGCTTCGATCCGGCAGCCGCCCGATCTTTCAAATCGGTGCGCTGCGAACCATAAGATCGCTCCACCTCGATTTGCCATGGAATTCAGCTCGCGCGAGACGTTTGTGGCATGCCGCATCTGCAAGCGGGATGGCGACCAATTATTTTCTTACGGAACGTTTTTCGACACAATGCGTTCACCTTTAGTTCAGGTGAAAGGGAACATAATCCTCCACTTGGCAAGTAAAAGGAAGAACAGTCATGAAAAAGCTAGCGGTTGTCACGTTTGGCTTGATCATCGGTATTCCCGGTCTCACGCCGGCGCAGGCGTTCCCGGCAATCAACCCACCCAAGATCGAAGCACATCAGTCTATTGAGCAGGTGCAATGGCGTCACCATGGGGGCGGCAACTGGAATGGCGGCCACTGGAATGGCGGCCATTATGGCGGCTATCACCACCACCATGGATCGAACTGGGGCCTGGCCTTGGGTGGCCTGGCTTTCGGCGCCATCCTTGGCAGTGCATTGTCACAGCCTTACTACGGGTCGTACTACGATACGCATTATGGCTCCCCCTATGGCTATTATGGCGGACCCTACCGCTACTACAGGCCTTATCGCAACTACGCATGGTCGGGTTACTACGGCGGCAGCCACGCACGTTGGTGCTATGCGCGCTACCGTTCGTACAGGGCGTTCGACAATACCTTCCAGCCCTATTACGGGCCACGTCGCCAATGCGTCGGTCCCTATTGATGACAAGCACGTCCTGCCCACGCTGGCTTCTCCCCGCCTCCCACCGAGGCTGCTTGAAGCCGCGTGGCTGTCGTTGAATTCGCGTACTAATCGGATGCGGATCCATTGTTGATGGACCGACTGGAAACAGCGGTGACGTCGGCTGTTTGATCAAGCAGCGTATGTCGGGGCATGAATATTTCCTCTGCTCGTGATCTGCATTTTCCTCCCGGCAGGCCAAGCAAAGCTTGGGGAAGGCGAGGGAGGATCCTGGGCCCTGTTGATTTGTCCGATCGATGCTTCGTGGTCCGGCATGACATCCTATGGAACTGAGCGCAACGGCCAATCGTTTTCCTACCGACCTTTAGGAAGAACGATGTTCGAAAATTTCCACTTGGAAATGGTCGAGGTGCCAGAGACGACCTTGCGGGTTCGTTACGGCGGTTGCGGGCCACCTCTTCTGCTACTTCATGGGCATCCGAGGACACACACGACGTGGTATCGGGTAGCGCCAATCCTTGCCGGCCAATTCACCGTTGTCTGTCCGGATCTCAGAGGATTTGGCCAATCGGGAAAACCTGCGGATCCTCACGACTATGAAGCCTCGTCAAAACGCGCCAAGGCCCGAGATTGCGTTGCGCTGATGCAGTCTCTGGGTTTCGACGAATTTTCCTTGGCCGGGCACGACCGCGGAGCTTATACCGCCTTTCGCACCGCTATGGATCATCCTTCCAAGGTGAAAAAACTTGCAATGCTTGACGGCGTGCCGATCCTGGAGGCGCTGGAACGATGTGGCGTGCAGTTCGCAGCCCGGTGGTGGCATTGGTTCTTCTTCGCCCAGCCGGACAAACCTGAACGGGCAATTCTTGCTGATCCTTTAGGTTGGTACGGCGGCTCGGCTTCTTCAATGGGCAGCGAGAACTATGCTGACTTCCTAACCGCAATAACAGACCCTGACACGATCCAAGGAATGCTGGGCGACTATCGCGCTGGGATCCATCTCGATCATCTTCATGATCGTGACGATCGGAATTCGCGACGGAAGCTGACCTGTCCCCTTCACGTCTTATGGTCCAGAAAAGATGATCTTGAGGATCTTTACAAGGACGTAGTGGGGGTATGGCGGCCATGGGCAGAACTGCCAGTAACAGGCAGGGGAATTGACTGTGGACACCATATGGCGGAGGAGGCGCCCGGCGAGCTGGCGGATGAGCTGATCCGGTTTTTCGCTGCTTGAGCGGCTTCGAATGGCCGCTTACCGCAAATGACGCACACGCTGGTGGATAACGAAACGAGGTGACCCTGAATGGACAACTTCTTCATCACCAGGGACTTTGATTGGCAGATACGACGTTCTTCCCATGTCGACAGGGCCTTAAACCTGTTTACGCGGCGGCTCGGATTAAACATGGATACGGCTGGCTTCATCGACCAGCTGATCCATAAATTCACAGGTCTCAGATTTTCGCCGTCGCACTCGGGCATTTCCACGAATGTGGAGCAGAGAATGAACATGTATCACCTGGTATCGCAGGTGATCGCCTATGGGATCGACGGGGATCTGGTGGAGGTCGGCTGCAACGAAGGCCAGTCGTCGGTACTGATTTCAAAAGTCATGAAAAGCTTCCACTCAAGCAAAAGACTGCATGTCTATGATAGTTTCGAAGGACTTCCGGCAGCGCGAAGCGAGGATGGAGGTGCGTATCGGAAAGGCGATCTCGCTACCTCGCGAGACGTGCTGATCGACAACTTCGCTATCCACGGCCTGGAACTGCCCGTTATTCACACGGGATGGTTCGAAGACACTCTCCCGCACGGGCTGCCAGACTGCATTTGCTTCGCTTATCTGGACGGGGATTTGTACGGTTCGATCTTGGTGAGCTTGGAGTACGTCTATCCCCGCCTTTCCAAAGGCGCGGTTTGCCTCATCGACGATTATTGCGATCCGGCCGTCGATCCCGATGGATGGAACTATCTGCCCGGCGTAAAAAAGGCGTGTGATGAATTCATGGCGGACAAGCCGGAGCCGATTTGCTCCCTCTATTCCGGCTCGTTCTCGCACGCCTTCTTCCGAAAGGCTCTGACCTAAACCCTCGACCTTCGATCTTCGGCCGGTGCGCTGGGCTTTTCCGAAGCTTTATCGCGGCCGGCGTCCCTGAATGGCAGCCCGCATCCGCTGGAAACTGGGCGGAGAAATCGGCGACATGATGCTGCCAAAAGACCTTTCAAGCTCCATCGTCAGATCTTCTTCGGAGGTCACGCCTTGAAGAAAAAGTTCCAGAAGCAGTTTCGCTGCGGCATTGTAGTTTTTTGAATTGTCGACATTGCTCGTCGAACCGTAGCCTGCTGCATCCAAAACGTCTTGCAGCATGAGGAGGTCCTTGGATTTCAACACTGTGTGTAGCTCGGAAGACATCGCGGTCCTCCTCCCGTTTGGGGCGAGGGTTTTTCCCTGAGGCAGCAGCGCCCGTAACGTTGGCTGCTGATACTCAGACCATGCTCCAGCCTCTCTGCGGCCGCAATGTATTTCATGCGAATTTGCGCAATTATGCGGAATTAGGGATCAACCGACCAGAGTCCCACTGAATGTAGGACGGTAACCGGTGTTCTGCTCCCACATTGCTCGCTGTCGCCTGATCTGTGATCGACATTCCATGGACGAGCGAGAAGGAGTTTCTCCATGGACACTACTTTGGAGGTTCTCACGACGCGGCGGAGCCGACGTGAGGCTCATCGCCAATGGCCGGACTAGGTCACGGCGCGGATCGTTTCGGAGAGCTTGCGACCAGGCGTGACGGTGAACGAAGTCGCGGAACGCTACGGTCTGAAGGCCAACCACCTGTCGTCCTGGCGGACACTGGCGCGGCAGGGCAAGCTGGTTTTGCCCCAGCCCGAGGATGCAGTCGAATTCGCGGCCATAGTGGTCGAGACCTCCGCGCCTCAGCCGCCGACGCTCAAGACAGTCTCCCGCGCCGAGATTGTCGTCGGTCCCGTAACAGTCCGTCTTGAAGAAGGGGCGTCTGCTGCCCGGATCGCTGCCATTGCGCGTGCCTTGGCGGCGGCGACATGATCTTTCCATCGAACCGCGTTCGGATCATGGTGGCGACCAAGCCGGTCGACTTCCGCAACTATGCGGCGACGATAATTATGCGGAGCCGGAGTGCATCACCGACGTGCTGCGGTAATGGCAGCCGAACTTGCCGGCGCCGCCTTTCGTCGTAGCCGCGGTATCTTGCAGCCGCCGACGTGCGCCAGTCGATCCCTTCGACAAGCATAGAAAGCTGAGCCTGCGTGAGATGCGGCTGACAGACCATCAATGCCGCGCCGCATATCAGTCACCCCGCAGGCCAAATCGACCCGCACATTTCCTGAGGGCCCGATCATGCCGCCTCCAGCCGTATGATCGGCGAGGAGCTGACTCAGCATGGCAGCTCTCCCGGCCAGGGCTGGGCAACCGGCTCCAGCATCGCGACATCGACCTTGGCGCTTTCAGGAACGACGTGCCACCACAAGTCGGACAATTGCAGGGGGCTGCATAGACCAACTCTTCAGTTGGAAGGCCATCCGGCAACGGTCTGCGCTTCGGCTTGTGCTCGAGATAGCGGAAGAAGGACTTCACGGCGGCCAGCCTGGCGTTGCAATCCAGGCGCGGATCGCGGCTGCGGTCTCCTGCCAGAGCGGTAACACAGCCCGAACATCGCCTAACTGGCTCGTTCAGCAAAATTCGCTCACCGGACGCTCACCCTCGATCCAGGACCGTTGTCGTCATCATCGGCATGGCGTGCACCCGAAGGGCCTGATCCAGTACTGCGGCCTTCGGGCGCGAGTCCGAGAAGACCGATCCCGACCAATTCGATCTGGCACTGGAATACTTGGAAACGGCCATGGCCGCGATCCATGCCGAGGATGAGGCCGACGCTCGTGCTGGAAACAGGATTACCAAGCCACGCGCAATCAATCGCGGCTCGCTTCCAAAGCATCTTCCCCGTGTCGAAGAGGTGATCGAACCGGAAAGCCTGGTCTGCGTCTGCGGCGGTTGCTTTCATTGTATTGGCGAGGGATGTCTCCGAGCGGCTGGATGTCGTCCGGCGCAGTTTCGCGTCATGGTCACCCGCCGCCCCAAATATGCCTGCCGTGCCTGCACCACGGCGTCGTCCAGGCTCCGGCTCCAGCACGCCTGATCCAGGCAGGGCTGCCGACGGAAGCGACTGTCGCCCATGTTCTGGTCTGCAAATATGCAGATCACCCTCCGCTCTATCGTCAGGCCCAGATCATGAGCCGCCAAGGCATCGATCTGGACCGATCCAGCTCGCCGACTGGGTCGGGCGCGCAGCCTACGAACTGCGGCCTGTGTTCGATGCGCACTGAAAGACCGTCAAGAGAGCCTCATCGATGCACATGTTCTGAGCGAACGACGCTAGGTGCACGTCCATGAAACGCCTTGAAGGCCCGACTGAAGCCCGCTTCTGACTCATAGCCCACAGCGCGTGCGATCTCGCCCACGGGCAGATCGCTTTGCGTCAGCAGGTCGGTGGCGATGGAGAAACGCCAGCGCATCAGGTACCTCAACGGCGGCTCTCCGAAGGCACGGGCGAAGCGCTCGGCAAAGACCGAGCGCGACATTCCCGCCAACCCCGCCAGTTCTTCCACGGACCAAGACCGCGTCGGCTGCTCGTGAATCGCCGATAAGGCCCGCCCCATGCGCTTTTCCCGCGCACCTCCCAGCCAGGCGAGATTGTCCGGTTGATCTTCCGTCCAACTTCGCAGCGTGCGGATGACCATGAGGTCGATGATGCGTGAAATCATCAGGGCGGTGCCCGGCGCGGGGTGATTGGCCTCTTCGATCAGAAACGAGGCCACGACACTCCGCCAATCCGGTACGGTGTGGTCAGACGGCCTTAGATGGATGACGGGTGGTAAAGCCTTCAGAACGGGGGGCAACGGCTGCCGCTCGTAGCGGAACAACCCTCCAACAATTCTAGTGACGCGTCCCTCGCCCCGATTCCAGAGGAGCAGGCGAGAGGCATCGAACATGTCCGGGGTAAACGCGTCGACAGGAGCCGCGCTGCCAGCCTCCTGGCTTGAAATCGCGTGCCCCGAACCGTGCGGAACAAGTGCCAAGTCACCGGCCTCCAGGCGGATCGTTGTGCCGTCCAGGAGTCGTAAATCGAATGCGCCCTCAATCACCAGATGGACGTGGGACGCACCCGGTGGGAAGCGCAGCCGCCATGGATCGTGAAGTTCTGCCTGATAAACAGTTTCGCCCCTCAATTGCACCCACGCCAGCAAATGCGAGAGAGCGTCGTCCTGTATCGACGACCGATCGAATGAAGGCTCAAAATCAGGACAATCGGTCAAGCAATACGGCTTTCATGTCATGGATATTGCGTCGGCATACACAATATTTTCAAAGACATGCATTCACAAGCCCTTGACTTCGGATCGTCCGAGTTCATTGGGATAACTCAAAGGTGTCATGTATGTCAGTCGAACTCTTCAGTGTCGTTACCACGGCTCTACTGCTCCTCGTTCTCGCCGTTACCTCTGGGGCCCTCTACGGCAAGCAGGTCGGCAATTCTGCCCTGATGGGCAACAGGGAAGGTATCGCTCCCGCAACAGGTGCTGCGCGACGGGCGGTGCGGGCTCACCAGAACCTGGTGGAGAACGCCCTGCCATTCGCCACGGTGGTTTTGGCAGCGCAGGCCCTCCATCTGTCGACGCCACTCACCCAGGGCGCTGCAATCATCTTTGTCGTCGCTCGGGTTGTCCATGCACTCGTTTACATCGCGGGCATCCCGGGAATTCGTACGCTTGCCTGGCTTGCCGGCGTTGCGGCAACGGCAGTAATCGCCTCGGCGCTTGTGATCTAAGGCGCAGAGCAAATATGGCGGATTTCAACCCGCCACATCATTCGATTGCAGAGTCAATAATTCGCGCTTCCTGGAAGGGATGCTGGACGAGATTAACGAGATGTATCGTGTTCCCATCATCACGACTTCCGAACTGGAGAGCCAGTGAGTCGAGGGATATTCACGTCCGGTATTGGCGCATTGTTGCCATCTCCGTCACAGCGGCAGTCTTCGAAACGGCACAACGCGTCGTGGTCAAGGTGCGAGCCAAACAGCGCTTACGTAGGACCGGTGGGCTTCTAAGGAGCAGTTGGCCCATGGCGTTATCACAGACGAATTGAAATGAACGGGGACCGAAATCGGCGTTCATCGAGCAGGCTGTGTTCGACAGCGTGATTTGATCCTGCGAGCCAGAGTACTCGCGGAGGCTGTCAGCAGTACGGGCAATCGCCGCCGAAGGCTGGCAGTCAGCAGATGGGGGCAAAAAGCCTAACTCGGCGCATGAGCAGGTGCTGTGAACTTCTCATTCCTATCGCTGATGGCGGCGCTGCCATTCAGCAATTTTGGCCCGCCACGAAGCTCTCGCGACAAATCAGTCTGAATCTGTGACCGTGGTAGAAGAGCCGAAGAAAATGCGGGAAGAACAAGCGCTGTAGGCGGCCCGACTGCAGCTCGAGCAGCGGAGCGCCGCCGTCGGCTATTGCCCCTGGGGCTGACGACGAGAGTCAAGAAACGCTAAACCGTCTCAATCTCGGTGCGCCGACAACAAGCGGGGGTCCGTTGCACGTTGGGCGTTCCACGACGCAAGAGCGCAACGATGATCAGATCAGTCGAAGCTCTCAGGTTCTGGGATGAACTGATGACTGTCCCAGCGCTTTCAATATAGTGCGCTGATCAGCTGCTGACGGGCCCGATTGACGCGGCTTTTGATCGTCCCGATGGGACAGTGGAAATGAACGGCAGCCTCTTCGTAACTACGTCCATCGATGAAAATATACTCAAAAGCGGTTCGGTACTTCTCAGGCAGCTTCACGCATGCCGCCTCAATCTCGTGACCCATCATTCTCCATTCCTGCTCTGGTTGCACACTTTCTTGAGACGAAATACAGTCTGCCGCTCCAACGGCCTCCCGCTTTGAGATCCGATAGCGCGTGCAAAACGTATTTCGCATGATCGTAAAGAGCCACGATTTCAATCTTGTGCCCTTTTGGAAATGATCGGCGTTTGAAAGCGCGCGTACAAGTGTTTCCTGGACCAGGTCGTCGGCGTCGTTTTGATGCTGGTAGAATGTGCGAGCAAAGGCTCGCAGTGCCGGAATGAGCTCGATTATCTCCTCGCTCATCGAACCGGCGGATGTATGTGCGGTCATTGTCTGATCCCCGCGATCTCTGAGGAGGGTAAACCTTGCCGAGACTATTGGTTCCCCTCTGTACGGTATCGGACCCTGACGCCGTCGTTATTGATCCCGAGGTTTTGAGGCAAATAGCGCGATGGCAATCTCTGCCAGAGCGGTTGGCTTTTCGCACAACAGATAACCCCCGAATTTTTCGGGTATATCGGCGTCGACATGGGCGGTCGCGAAGACGAAAGGAATGGCAAGGCCATGCAGCCTGTCGGCGATCGGAAAGACAGTTTCGCCCTCCAATCTGATGTCGAGAATAGCGGCGTCGGGTGTTTCGCGGTCGATCATCGACATGCCGATCTCAACCGAAGGGGCCGGCCCGATGACCTCCGCCCCTGCCGCCACGAGCGCCTTTCGGGTTTCATCGGCCACGAAATACTCGTCTTCCACGATGAGGATCCGCTTGCCTGCGAGCAGTCGAAGAGAGGCCTCATGCTGATGGCGACTGATCATAAGGACCCCAATGGTAGACAGAAACGGGTTTGCACCATATCGGCCTATCCTCGGTTTTGGCTAGACTGCAGCCCAAAAGGTCCGGCCTTTTCATGCCTTCCATAGCCAGGCAAGCGTCGAGCCTGGTGTTGCCACCGCAGGAACACCTGTGGCCTCCTTCTTCATCCACACGCGCTGGTTTTGCCTCAGGGGGCAAGTGTAAGGATCGGCCCCGCATCCTAAGCGAATATAGATCAGGCCCTACGTCACGGTAACAAAGGGGGGGTCGAGATGTTCCAGAAAGAATTGGCCTTGCCGCCGATCCACTCTGCCTGCCGGGAACCTTGTCTTCGAACCAGAGTTTGGTCATGCCGCTCAGCTGCAGCGCCCTGCAAAAACTCGAGCCACGGCCCTTTGTGCCCGAGTGCTGGGCGGCGCCCCACTCCTCAAAATCGGAACACGGCCTAAGGTTTTCGAAGAGCCGGTGGAAGGCCAAACGGATGGAGTGGTGGAAAGAAGAGCCGGCGCTAAAAAACCAATGCATCTTTTGGCGCGAAAGCACGTTTTATCAGGACCTCAATGGAGGCGAGCGGATGCAACCAAACCCGTCGCTCATGAAGACGCCCAATCCAGCAGCGCTCTTCGTCTTGTCAATGGCCGTCGTCGGCTTCATCTGGATGGCTCGCAACGGACGGACGACATCGCTCTCGCGAGCCGAAGACGAGGGTGAGGAGGGCGGCAGGGGGAGAAACGCAGCCGTCCCCGAAGCCATTCCCCTGAAAGGTCTTCGCGATGTCTTTTGGCGGGTGGTAGAAGAAGTCTTGGACGATCGTGCAACGCTCATCGCTGCTGGCGTGACATTCTACCTTTTGCTGGCGCTCTTTCCGGCATTAGCCGCGATGGTTGCCATTTATGGGCTGGTTGCCGATCCTGCGACGATGGCCGAGCACTTACGCGAGCTTTCGGGACTGCTTCCGCCAGGTGCCTTCGATTTCATCGCCGAGAGGATCAAAAGCCTGGTCGAAACGCGCAGCTCCACGCTCGGTCTTACTTTCTTTATCGGTTTGGCTTTTGCGCTTTGGAGCAGCCACAACGCCACACTTGCGGTCTTCGATGCGATGAATGTTGCCTATGAGGAGAGGGAAAAGCGCGGGCTGATCCGGCTGAACGCTGTTGCTCTTTGCTTTACGCTTTGCGCCATGCTCGCGGCCGCGCTAATGATCGGACTGGTCGCTGTGATGCCAGTTGCGCTTTCATTTATCTGGATGGACCAGTTCAAGGAGCATATGGCACTTGTTCTGCGTTGGCCGCTCCTGCTCTCGATCGCTGCGCTGGCGACAACCGCTGTTTACCGTTTCGGACCGAGCCGCGAACCGGCTAAACTCCGATGGATGACCTGGGGCGCTGTCCTTGTCACGGTCTCGTGGTTTGTGATGTCCCTGGGCTTCTCCTTTTACTTGGACCACTTTGCCAACTACAGCGCAACCTACGGAACCTTGGGCGCGCTGATCGGCTTTCTTGTCTGGACATGGCTTTCGGTCGTCATTCTGATCATCGGCGGCGAATTGAACGCAGAACTCGAACATCAAACCGCCAGAGATACGACAACCGGCTTTCCCTTGCCGATGGGATCGCGCGGAGCCTATGTTGCCGACACGATTGGAAAAGCGGCCGACTAACTCGGTTGTTCATGGAAACCTTTAAGCAACGCTGTTGTTCTGCTCCTGACAGAAAGGAGCCGTCCATGACGACACTCATCTTGATCACATTGGTACTGATCCTCATCCCGAGCGTGAGATTCCTGCTTTATGCTGCGGTGGGCTATGCGGACTATTTCCTTGAAGAGCGAAAGAAGCTTGCGGTGCTGCGTGACGCCGTCAAGCGCCGCGCAGACCCGGATTAGGCGCTCTGGAAAAGCCAACGCTTAAATCGAAAACGCCGTCCATATCCCACAAAGGATCATTCATCCAGGAGCGATGAGGGCGACCGGCAGTGAATGCAGGACGCTCGAGAGCGCCAATTGGCGCCCGTTCAGCGAACATCCCGAAAACACGCTTCGACGTGGACCGACAAGCGACGGAGGAAGGTCGATCGTTGTGTCTTCCCAGAATTCAGGTGCTGCGGCAAGTGATCCGTCTGCAAGGTGCCCGAACATGAACCTCGAGGCCACGGCCACCGCATAATCACCGCTTTCATCGTGCCGTACAAAAGCGACGACATGGTTGCTTCGCCGGCCGCGCGCCAAGAGCGGCAGGTAAGCACCATGTGCAAACAGGTCAGGGTGCTCTTTGCGCTGTTTGAGGCTGGACTGAATGATCCGCAGTTTCAGCGCACCGAAGGATAGCTCCGTCCTTTTGGTTTCTACCGCCATTGCTTCTGCAGACAAAAGGATGTCGAGCATGTGCCGGTTGTCGGGGTCGACAAGGCTGAGGTCCAGCCGTTCGGATCCCTGGTAGATATCGGGAACGCCAGGTGCTGCGAGCTTGATCAGCGTTTGCGCCAGGCTGTTAACATGTCCGGCCGCGATGAACGGCTTCAGTATCTTGGAAAAATGCGTTCGAAAGGAAGAATTGGATCCTGAGGTCATTGCCGCCGCATATGACTTGACTGTCTGCTCGTAGGCAGCATCCGGGTCGTGCCAATTCGTCGCGAGCTTTGCTTCCCGAACGGCTTTTTCAGCGTAGGAAACGAAACGGTGACTAAGGTCATCTGCGTCATGATTGTCCTCGGGCCAACACCCCGCGAGGCTCTGATAGAGCATCCACTCGAGCTGCGGATCTGGCGTCAAGACACCCTGGTGCTTTGCACCATGGTGGCGGTTCATCTCACTCCACTCGTGGAATGCATGGCGCCAGAAAAGCGGCGCCTCGCTTAAGGCGTAGAGGCGCGCGCGCGCGTCCTCACCGCGCTTGGTGTCGTGTGTTGAGGTGGCCGAGAGCCCGTGCGGGCATTTACAAAGACGCTTTCGCATCTGACGGTGAAAGGCCTTAAGGCCTTGTGGTGCCTTGTCGGGCTCTCCTCCCACTTCGTTCAGGGCAAGCAGCGCGGTTTGTCGATAAAAGAGCGTATCCTCCATCGCCTTCGCCATGATCGCTCCGCTCAGTTGCTGAAATCGGCAGCGCAATGCTGGCTCCGACCCATCCGCGAGAACGGACGCCAGCCACTCTAGAGGTTGGCTGCAGGAAACCCGTCCCAAGGCTTTCGTGACGGCGCGTCGAAGGACATCCTGATCCTGCTTGTTCAAGGCGCCACCGGCGCCATAAGTGCGGTAAACTGGAAAGGCAATCAGCAGCTCCCGGATCGCAGCGGCGATACCATTCTCACTGAGGTCCGGCCGCGCCCGCTGGGCAAGCTTTCTGATCCTTTCCATCTCGCCCTGGAAGTTGTGGTCGATCATCAGCGTCTTTGCCGCGCGAAGTCCGCTGTCGAGGCCTTCGGAATGTGTTCCAAGCATTGAATAGGCGCCATGAATGACCTTCAAGCCCCCGGGGTGTACAAGCAAGTCGGAAAGCGCTGTTATGAACTCGTAACCGGTCGTCCCTTCCACAGGCCAGTCGGCGGGGAGTTTTTCGCCATGAGCGAGGATCTTTTCCACCACGATAAACAGATCGGATCCGACTGCACCACGCAACCTCTTTAGGTAGGTCCCGGGATCAGCCAATCCGTCGATGTGGTCGAGGCGCAAACCTTGAACCTGACCGGATTTGACAAGCTCGAAGATCAGACGATGGCTGTCGCTAAACACCTGCTCATCTTCGACGCGCAGCCCCACCAGGCCCGCGATCTCGAAGAACCGGCGGTAGCTCAAATGGCGGCTTGCGTCCTTCCAGCAGGTGAGCTGCCAATGCTGGGCTTGCAGCAGGGCTTCGATCTCGCCTTTCTTTCGAGGACAAGACAGAAAGTCCGCAGTGTGAGGGGCGAGCGGCAGGGAGGTATCAAAATAACGGAGGCAAGGCTCGCCGAGATCCGGGTCGCGACGTACATCAAGTTCGCCATCTTTGATCACCTCATCCAACGGCTTGTCGAGGATGGGCAAGGTAAGCCGTTCGCGCCAGTCGATGTCGAAGTAGCTGGCGAATGGGCTTGTGCTTCCGAATTCGAGCACGTCGGCAAACCAGCGATTTTCAGCCGATACCGCCATGTGATTGGGAACAATGTCGACGATCAACCCCAGTCCTGCCACCTCTAGTGCCCGGGTCAGCCGATCGAAGCCCTGGCGTCCTCCAAGTGCAGCATCGATCTCGTTGCAGTCGGTCACGTCGTATCCGTGTGTCGATCCCCGCACAGCCGACATGATCGGCGACAGGTAAAGGTAATCGATCCCCAACGCCTGAAGGTGGGGAACGGTTCGTTCTACCCGCTCAAAGGTCATCCCGTTTCGCAATTGCAGGCGATAGGTGGAGGTCGGAACGTTCACCCACCGATCCTCCAGAAGACGGACCATGGGGCAATGATGTCGTTCGCCACCCCTAACGAAAAGATTTCCTTGCCGAGGTGACCGTTGGCAGGTGTTGGCGCCGGCTCGTTTGCGAGATTGCCGAGCAAACGAAGCTTGCGATCGTCGGTGAGGCGCCATTCGACCAAGATGAGCCGGTCCTTGCGGCGTTCCCAGGCACCAGCGCAGCGATCAATCTTGTCCAGCAAAGGCACGATATTTTTGCGCCTTGTTTCAAGCAGACTGGCGTAGAATTCAAGGTGGCTGGCGCCGGCGTCTTCATCACGTTTTGACCAATCGAGTTTTGCCGCTTCAAACGTCGAAGCCTCGGTCGGATCCAATTGGTCGCCGGCGGCAAAGCCTGGCAGTCTGGCAAGCTCGCTGCGCCTGCCCCGTCTTACCGCCTCGCGCAGGCTCGCGTCGAAGTCGCAGAAGTAGGGAAAAGGCTCCTTGGCGTTCCATTCCTCGCCCATGAACAGCATCGGTATTTGTGGCGACAACAGATAGACCGCCGCAACAGCTCGGATCACCTCCTCAGGGAGAGAGCTGATCACGCGATCGCCAAGAGCGCGATTTCCGATCTGATCATGGTTCTGGATGAAAGCAACGAAGGCAGTTGCCGGCAAGTCCGCGCTCCGCTTGCCCCTCCTTCTGCCCCGATAAGGCATGTGCTCGCCCTGGAACACGAACCCTTCGGCCAATGCCTTGCCAATCGGGGGCGGGCTTGAGACGTAGTCTGCATAGTATCCGGACGTCTCGCCGGTCGCAGCGACATGAAGCGCGTGATGGAAATCATCGTTCCACTGGGCATTAAACAGGCGGACATCGCCGGCCTTCTTCAGGCTCAACAGCTCGCTGTCATTGGCCTCGTTTTCGACGATGAGGTGAACCTTTCTGTCGCCGGCGGCGTCACGGATACGGTAGGCAATTTCGTGCAGGATATGTTCACTGCTATCGTCTTTGATAGCGTGCA
This sequence comes from Rhizobium sp. R711, assembly GCF_002211365.1. Classification (GTDB taxonomy): domain Bacteria; phylum Pseudomonadota; class Alphaproteobacteria; order Rhizobiales; family Rhizobiaceae; genus Rhizobium. Next base: position 51,596 of record NZ_LOKZ01000014.1, read on the forward strand.
CGGCGTCCAGTCGCAGGCCGTCCAATCTGAATTCGCAAATCCAGTACACGGCATTCTCGACAATAAACCGGCGGACCGGTTCGCTGTCGGTCCCATCATAGTTGATGCCGTTGCCCCAGGGCGTATCGTGGCCGTCGGACAAGACTGGCGCATAGGCTGGCATGTAATTGCCCTCGGGGCCGAAATGATTGTAAACGACGTCGAGGAAGACGCAGATGTCTCGCTCATGTGCAGCTTCAACCAACATCTTCAGGTGTTCGGGTCTTCCATAGGTACTGTCGGGCGCATAGGGCAACACGCCGTCATATCCCCATCCCCACTGGCCGGGAAAATCGCTTATCGGCATGATTTGAACAGCGGTTATGCCGAGGTTTCTCAGGTGATCGAGACGATCGATGGCCGCAAGGAAAGTTCCTTCCTCAGTGAAGGTGCCGATATGTAGCTCGTAAAAGACCATTTCCTCCCAAGCTCTTCCGCGCCAACGACCGGGCTTCCAGGCGAAGGTGCTGAGGTCGACCACCTCAGTTGGACCGTGGACGTCGCTTGGCTGAAACCTCGAGGCCGGATCCGGCACAACCAGTCCGTTGTCCAGGATGAAGCTGTATAGTGATCCGGCTTTGGCAGTGGCGACTTCGCAACGATGCCAGCCATCGGGCGATCGCGACATTTCGTAGGACCCGTCATCATCGAGCTTCAGCAAAACGCCCTGCTGATACGGAGCCCACAGGCGAAATTGGATACCCGTGTCCAAAATCAGCGGGCCGAATGACGAACTGCTCAAGGGCAACCTCCCTGTCCGTTGGAGGGATCGCTTTGCCAGGCGCAACACTACCCAGCCCGGAGAAGAACCAGGCTTCGCGGTGAAAGGCAGTATTCACCGCCGGCAATCGGCTGGTCGACAAGGCACGGATCGGCGGTCGTCAGCATCAAGACCCATCCATCGCGCGCTCGCGGCAGCTTGAAGTGCACAAGGCCGTCATGCGGATTGAACAAGACAAGCACGTCGTTGACGTCTTTGGCGGCGCCGCTTGCCTTTGACAAGCGAAGGCCAATGGTCGTGCTGCCGGGATCCGACCAGTGCTCTTGTGTCTGCACACCGCCAACGGGGTTTAACCAGGACACCTTCATGCCATCGCGCCAGTTTTCGCGTCTGAAGATTGGGTGCTTTTGGCGCAAGTCAATGAGGCGTTTGGTGAATTGCTTCAATTGCCCGGGCCCCTCAGGCAGGTTGTCCCAATGCACGAAGCTTAAATCGCTGTCCTGGCAGTACCCGTTATTATTGCCCATCTGGCTACGACTGAACTCGTCGCCGGCAAGAAGCATCGGCGTTCCGTGCGAGAGGAAAAGTGTTGCGAGAAAGTTACGCTTTTGCCGCTCTCGCACCGCGTTGATCGCGTCATCGTCGGTTGGACCTTCCACCCCGTAGTTGAAGCTGCGGTTGTCGTTGTGGCCGTCCCGGTTATCGTCGCCATTGGCCTCATTGTGTTTTTCGTTATAGGAAACGAGATCGTTAAGGGTAAAGCCGTCATGGGCGGTTATGAAATTGACGCCAGCCCATGGCCGTCTGCCACGAAGATCGTAGATATCCCCGGAGCCGAGTACACGCGCGGCGAAGTCTTGCGTTGTCCCGTCCTCGTCTTTCCAGTAGTCGCGGATCGTATCGCGATATTTGTCATTCCATTCAGCCCAGCCAGGTGGAAAACCGCCGACCTGGTAACCGCCAGGGCCGATGTCCCAAGGCTCACCCACCAGTTTCAGCTTGGACAGAACCGGATCCTGGCCGATGGCGTCGAAGAAGCCGCTGCGCTGATCAAAGCCCTTTGGTTCGCGCCCGAGGATGGTACCAAGATCGAAGCGGAAGCCGTCGATATGCATGCTTTGCGCCCAGTAACGCAGCGAGTCTGTCACCATCTGGAGCACGCGGGGATGTGACGTGTTGACGGTATTTCCAGTGCCGGTGTCATTGATGTAATACCGCGCCTGACCAGGAAGCGTGCGGTAGTATGAGAAATTGTCGATGCCCTTGAACGAGAGCGTCGGTCCCAGTTCGTTTCCTTCGGCGGTGTGATTGTAGACAACGTCAAGGATGACCTCGATGCCGCCCTCATGAAATGCCCTGACCATGTTGCAGAAACCCGCCATCTTTTTCGGACCAAAGTATCTGGCTGCGGGTGCGAAGAAAGCGAGGCTGTTATAGCCCCAGTAGTTCTTCAGTCCCTTCTCGAGAAGATGAGCATCATCAGGGAACCAATGAATGGGCAACAGCTCGATCGAGGTGATGCCGAGGGCTTTGATATAGGCAATAACCTCGTGATGCCCGAGGCCTTCAAATGTGCCGCGCACGTCGCCCGGGACGTCCGGGTGCAGTTGGGTAAAGCCCTTGACATGCGTCTCATAGAATATCGTCTTTGACCAAGGGATCGACGGCTTGGTATCGGCTTGCCAATCGAAAGCGGCCGGGTCGACGATGCGCCCCTTGGGCATGTGTGGCGCGCTGTCGGTGTCATCGAACGACAGGTCCTTTTCTACCTCGTTCAATCCATAGCCAAATTGTGCTTGCCCCCAATTGATATCGCCCACGAGTTCACGTGCATAGGGATCGACCAGGAGCTTGTTCGGATTGAAACGGTGCCCGTTCTCAGGATCGAAGCGTCCATGGACCCGGTAACCATATAGGCGACCAGCCTTCAGTCCGGGAACGTGGCCGTGCCAGATTTCATTCGTGTATTCGGGAAGCGTGATCCGTTCGAGTTCATGCATACCGTCTTCGGAAAACAGGCACAGTTCGACCCGTTCGGCGTTGGCGCTGAAGAGCGCAAAGTTGACGCCGTCACCCTGGGGGTTGGCGCCGAGGAGTGTATGGTCACCTGCCTTTATGCAGGTTCGAGATTGGCTCATCGTTGGTCCTTGTGCAAACAGATGATGGTAACCCACGACCGCAACTTAGGTTCCGCGCGACCGCGCGTCCTGGCCAAGTGGGCCAATAAAATCGAGAGGCCGGTCGCCGATGCAGGGAACCATATGAAACGTTTTCTTGTTTGGGAGAAAAGGAGGATCCATCTGATGAGCAGCGACGACGACAAGATCGAGACCTATGGAATAGATCCGCCCTACGCCGAGGCGGCGGGCATCGAGCGCGCGGAAAAAAGACGGTGGCTTATATGGGGTGTGGCCATTGCTGGCCTTACCGTGTTCATGATTGCGCTTTTGAGTTACCTGGTCTGGCCACCGACGTTACGAACAGACGCGTCCACCACTGCCTCCACCCGCACGCAGCCTATCCCCCCATCTCCGGCGCTGCCGCCTGATGCCTCAGCAACTACGATCGATCGTAGTCCCTCGCCCAGCGGAAGCGGAGGCGGTCCAACGGGTGTCACCAGCCCGACAGGGACCGAAAAGGTAAAATAACAAATGCCTGGACGTTTGCCCGGCGCAGCCAGGATCTAGATCATGATTTCGCCGCCGGTCACCGGCACGACAGCGCCCGTCATAAAGCTGCCAAGATCGGAGGCAAGCAGAACGTAAGCGCCGGCGAGCTCGGCCGGCTGTCCCGCCCGACCAACTAACGTCTTTTCACCGAACTTCGCCGCTTTGTCAGCCGACATGGTCGAGGGAATGAGTGGGGTCCATATCGGCCCAGGGGCGACCGCGTTCACGCGGATGCCCTTTTCGGCAAGCATTTCTGCGAGCCCGGCCGTGAAGTTTGAAATGGCGCCTTTCGAGGAGGCATAAGCAAGCAGATATGGGGAAGGTTGACGCGACTGAATCGAAGTCGTGTTGATGATGGCGCTTCCGGGCTTCATGTGCGCCGCTGCCGCTTTTGCTAGAAAGAACGGCGCATAGACGTTCGTACGGAACGTGTCATCCCAGTCCTCGGTGGTAATGTCGGCAATGCTTGCGTATGTTCGCTGAAACGCAGCATTGTTAACAAGGACGTCTATCCTCCCAAACTCATCGACAATGCGTTGCACCATTGCAGTGCAGTGCTGTTCGGACTTGATATCGCCGGCAATTAGAATTGCCTTGCGCCCGGCCGCCTCGATCCACTTTGCCGTATCTTGTGCATCGTCCTCCTCGTTGAGGTAGGAAACGACCACATCGGCGCCTTCTCGTGCAAAGGCAATCGCGACAGCTTTGCCGATGCCTGAATCTCCTCCCGTGATCAGGGCAACTTTGCCGGTTAGCCGTCCATTTCCCTTGTAAGTTTGCTCGCCGTGATCAGGCAGAGGCTTCATGCTCTTGGTACGACCAGGCGGCTCCTGGTGCTGCGAAGGATAGGGAGGCTTGGGACGGCGTGCGTCGTTGTTCATCTCGGTCTCCATGATTGACGGCCCAATGGACCTAACCGCGCGGGAAGGGAAGGGTTCCCTTTACCCGACGATAGTTCCCGTCGTGCTGGAGGCGAGACGCAGCAGCTTTTGACGGCCCGTTAAACCCAAGAGCAACTGACGGCAATTATGCGACATTGGCTAACAGTCGACAGATAGACAGAAGCTCCATCGCTCACGGACGATCTGGCATCGCGCTGTTGAGGCGCTGACGCGGTCAGTTCGATCCGTTCTGCTCAGGCCCTCCACATTTCTCATGAAGCATGACGCCGAAGAGGACGAATGCGTGAGCGATAAGCGATCCGCTCGCGTGCCAGATCGGATACGATTGTTTCCCAGCTGGCAGGTTTGGTGAACACTTTCGTTGATCTGAAAAATGCAGGGAGAACCCTGTCCTCATAGGCGGTCACGAACGCGAACGGGACTTGCTTCATCTTAAGCATCGCTGCGACGGGATAGACCGTTTGCCCACCGAGGTTGATATCCAGAAGAGCACCGTCGAGCTCATGTCCGTGTTCGACAAGGTCTACCGCTTCCGCCACGCTGGGAACCGGTCCGGCTATCTCAGCCCCGAGCACTGTCAATCTTTCTGTCGCTTCACGTGCCATGAGGTAGTCATCCTCAACGATGAGGAACCTGAAACCCTCGAAGATCGATTTGGTGGCGCGGAATTTTTTCCATGCCGCTATTTTGCAGAGCGCCTCAAGTTTTTCGGGGATCACCAGGCCACGGCGGTACATCCCAAGTACGTAGCGTGCGAATTCTTCTCGATAGCTGACACCGTCGGAAAACCATGGCTCCGACGCCATGCGGTCATAGACCTCCTGAATTATCCGCAGATCGGTTGGTTCGAAGACGCCGTGCATCACCGCTGGACCTTCCCATCAAATCTTGGTGGTAACGAAGCATTTCACTTGACGGCCAGTGGTTCAAGCCGAACCTGTCGTCCGTCGGCAATCGTACAAACCCCGGCTCTCGATGACATGGCAAGCCCTACGTGTCGGAAGGTGAGGGGGCGCCGGCGGCTCCTTGGGAATGGAGAGCACATACAGCGGCGAAGACTGCCAGGGCGCGGGACAATTGCCACCGAGAAAGATCAACGCCTCATGCCTTCACACTTTCAAACATCATCATCAGGATCGCAAATACGCAAACCATGCAAACCGCCCAGGTAAACGCCGAGTTGAGAAACATGAACGCCAGCTTGCGCAAATGGCCATGAACGTAGTCTTCGATGATCGCCCGCATCCCAACATCCATGTGAATGGCACTGAGGATGATGAACGCCAAGAGCGCCGGCCCGATCCAGAAGCTGCCAACGGATTCGACGACGAATGCGCGGTCGCGACCGAAAAGGTAAATGCCGATGCCGACGATATACGGCGTGAGAAGACCGAGCGCCAGACCCGACGCCTGTTTCAAGACATATGGCCCGGTCCCGCCTTTTGCCGAGCCCAATCCGCGAACCCGTCCCAGCGGCGTTGTCATGGTTTCCTCCCGCAAGGTTCCACTCTGGCGTTCTTGTCATCAGGCGCGCCTTGGGGCGATCAGTCAATCCCAGAACTGCCGGCATGGTAGGTCATGAGATCTCCGGGCGGGGTCTTTGCCGAGCCCTGTCTGTTCGGCGGCCGCGCGTTCCAGGTGAAAATCGGCCGCAGTAAAAAAAGCGGCCGACCTTCTGCTTTACGCTGCCTTGGCGTTGGCGGCGGAGATAGCGAGTTGCGTCAACTTCTTGTCCGTCGCCTCTTCTTCGGCAAGGTTTTGCTTCAGGAGCGGTACAGCCTCTTTCAGACCGAGCTGATTGGCCCAAGCGATGAGCGTGCCGTAGCGGGCGATTTCATAGTGCTCGACAGACTGGGCCGATGAAATCAGACCGGCATCCAAAGCTGGCGACCCCTTGAACTCTTCGATGATCTCCTCACCCTCGGAAATGATACCCTGTATCGCTTCGCAGGTCTTGCCGCGGGCGGGTTTGCCGAAGATCTCAAACACTTGTTCCAGGCGCTCTATCTGGCCTTGGGTTTCGTCGCGATGCTGAAGGAACCCAGCTTTTCCTTTCTCCGATTGTGCGGCACGCGCCATTTTCGGCAGCGTCTTCAAGATCTGCTTTTCCGCGTAGTAGATATCCTTGAGCGTATCGAGGAACAGGTCGTCGAGCGTCTTCTGAGTAGCCATGTGTGTCCTCCTTGACTGGCATTCTAGTGCAAGCTTTAAACTCAGAGATCTCCTGGATGTTCCCGGACGCCGGGGTTCATTCTCGGCCTTTTGCTGCAAAGAGCCAGATGCTGAGCCAGATGCTTTTCGGAAAGAGGCGCGGCGGTTGAGCAAGACAATTTGACGGGACCTTGCACCTCTCAGGCTGCGTAGAGCCGCAGCAGAATGTGACGTCGTAGCGCCGTCCGGTGTCAGGGGTTTCAAACGTAACCGCCGAGCGCCATTAAAACCGCGCCGACTGCGATAACGGCCAGGGCCGACCAGTTCTGTGATATACCGAAGAACCTGAGACCTTGTCGCCGCGGCTCGAGCGTAGCGCCCCCTTGCGGCAGCCGGTGCGGATCACTCGGTCTTTTGTTGAGCGCTGGCCGAAACAGGACAAGCGTCCCGCCGATCATGAGGGCGGCACCAATGAGGATTGCCCACATCGTCGCCTCCTTTTTCGTAAGGAAAGATACTGACTAAACCAGATGCAGGCTGGATAGTTCCGAAGCGGCAAGGGAAGAACGGATCGCCTCTGGCACAATTGCTCGTGAAAGAGCGTTCCCAAGCTTCTCCTTTTTTGCACCTCGGCAGCCTGGCGACCCGTCTCACACGATTGCTGGCTTTCGCTTTCGTTTTGGTAAGAAAGAATGGCATTCACCATCGAAACGTTGGACGACTGGCGGCCAATTGGCATCTTTATTGTTCGCACAAGTGCATTGACAGGACGTATTCAGATCGTCGGTCCGCCAAAATGAAAATAAACCGCCTTTTGATTGCGTGTCGCTGCTTTGCAGCGCTCACCATTATGGTTGGCGTTTCGAAACCAGCGCGTGACGGCTCGGCTTATGCGTCAGCGAATTTGCGTGGTTTAGACGTCCTTGATGGGGGCAAGGTGACGGCAAGGTTATCGTCACAGGCAACCTGATCAAGCCACGTCTCGAGTTCGCAGTGGCAAGCCTCTTTCTATCGATGTCCAACCAAAGAGGTCGGCGGTATCGCTTCAGAGCGACCAACGGCGCTCGCGACGACGAGATCTTCTTGCTCGTCACGCTGTCTGCCGCCCAATGCTGCCGCGGCCGACGAAATAAAGGCGCCAATCAGCAGCGAAAGAGAGCCGACGAGCGCGGTGGTGGCGGCAGCCTTTCTCGCCTTGTCGACCGCCGCTTGGGCCGCCGTCTTTGCGTCAGCGATTTGTTTGAGGATTGCATCGACCCTGTTGCTGGCGTCTGCCTCGGACAGGCCGGTGCGAGCCGAAACGATACCGGCAATATAGGTCCTGTCGGCTTCGGAAACCTGACCGTTCGCCGCGCTCTGAAGCAGGATCCTGGAGATTTCGGTGCTGGCGGCACCATCGTCTTCACGCGCTCTTCCGCTTGGTTGCTGGGGACGAAGTAGGGCATCGGTGAAATAGGCGGTGGAAACGTCAACGGGATTTCTTGTCGCCATGCTCGCGGCTCCCGCGACGCCTGCCGTGCTGACTACGTTGCCCGCCGCAGTCGCGCCGGCACCTGCAAGCGACGTAAGCGAGGAGGCCAGAAAACCTGCTACAAACAGGGTCGCCAAGGCCCAGGCGATAAAGCCGTGCGCCGTATCACGGAAGAAAATCTCGTCGGTGTGGACCGCCGTCCATTTCGTGCGCATGCGCCCGGTCAGATAACCGCCCAAAGCTGAGGATAACCACTGAACGACAATCAGCCAGATTGCCGCGGTTACCCCAACTGTCGCTGCTGAACTGCTTTCCCCTGACCAGGGCGACACCATTGTCAGTCCCATGCCGGAGCCCAGCAACAGGAGGATGAGCGTTATGCCAGTTGCTGCAACGGCACCGCCGATGATCGGAGCCCAAGCGAGGGCGGACTTTGAAGATTCGGTTGGCATGATGCTGCCTTCGCCTTCGCTTAGCGACATGCCGGCCTCCTATCGCATGAACAGGACGAGAAGAATGACGATCGGCAGGGGAACGCCGAGAAGCCAAAGAAGTAAGCCGCGACCCATTGAAAAACCTCCTATTAGGCCATTTCCGAGCTCCGAACGTCCGGCCAGGGACATTGTTCCAGCGTCGGCTCTGCTCTTTTCGAGGCCAAGCGGCGCTCCAAGGCTCGCGCCTTCCAGCAACCCACACCTTCATGACGACGCCCCGGGAACAATGGCGTTCGAAAAACATTTCTCCTCGCCAACGAAGGAGGTACCAAATGCAATTGATCGAAACCCATGTGGGCACGGTGACGGATGGAAAGCTCTCGGTGGAGTTCGTCGGGGAGGGCGGTGAACTTGTTTCTGTCCGAATGATCGCCGACGACGAAGGCCTCGACCATGACAACGCCGTGCGCCGCGCCAAGGAAATCCTTGTTCAACTCACAGCGTTTGGAAACGAGTTCGACGAAGCTACTCAGTCGCTACGAGCCGATCTGTTCGACGATCCCACACTGCAAGGTGAGGCATCGGGGGAGCGTGGGAAGATCGCGTGACGATCAGACAACATCTGCCCGCAAAGTAACGAATAAGACGTCAGGCGCGGGTTGGACTAACGCTTGAAAGGAGCGCAACGCGAAGCTCCGAGCGCGGGAAAACAGATCGTGTGGACCGCCGAAGAAAATGACGGGCTCGGCCGGGAAATACATCGAGACTGGGCAAGGCAAGACAATGATGTCTGGAACTCCCGGTTCTGCGCTCAGTTGGATGGTGACGTGAAGGAGACCTGATGGGAAGCTGGGTCCACCTATGCATCGACATGCAGCGAATGTTCGCAGAGCAGACGCCGTGGCATGTCCCATGGATGGCAAGGGTTTCCCCCGAGATTGTCGAAGTCGCGGCCAGACATCCCGAACGCACTGTATTTACGCGGTTCATTCCTCCGACGACTGCCGAGGGGATGCCCGGCATGTGGAAAGCCTACTACACGAAGTGGGATATGATGACGCGAGCAAAACTGCCTGTGGAATTGCTCGATCTGGTAACCGATCTGCGGCGATTTGCACCGCCTGCCAGGGTCTTTGACAAAAGCACATATTCGCCTTGGATCGGTGGTCATCTTCACCGGACGTTGGTGGCCGAGCACGTCGATACCCTTGTGATCACCGGTGGCGAGACTGACGTGTGCGTGCTTGCCGCTGTGATCGGGGCAATCGATCTCGGCTACTGTGTCATCGTCCTGAAGGACGCGGTTTGCAGCGGAGCTGATTCCACCCACGACGCTTCTCTCGCATTGCTTGGCCATCGCTTCTCGGTACAGGTAGAAATCGCCACAACTGAAGCTTTCCTTTCAGAACATTGACGCCCTTTTGTTGATCGATCCCCACAGGTGTGGAGCTGCTGAGAAGGAAGATGAGCAGAACTGCTGACATAACTGCGCCGTTTTGCGACCGCTTCGACCGAGATCTTAGGCCCGTGGGCGCGCTGAATTTTGCACTGGCGGGGCCATCTGCAGGCAGGATTCACGTTTGTTGTTCTCACCGATCAGGAGCCCTGGCCGGAGCGTGAGCAGTACGATATCGTACCGGCGTTATTGATTGACCTCTAATTTAGAGCAATTAGGATCCAGATGCTCAATAGATTTCGGAGGTAAGGAAATGCTTGTTCGACGTATCAGAGACACCGAAATGGCGATGCTCTCACGATCCGTGCAGACTTGGTACAAACACTATAAGGCGAAGCCTGATGCGCGAGCATCCGAAATGCTCTGCAGCGCTGTTATCGATCTCTTCAACAACGGCCATCATACCCAGGAAGAGCTGACGTCCATATTGATCACACGCTATCCGGGACCCACCGCGATGCTGACCAATTCTCCCACCTCTTCTTCGGTCCATTGAGGGGGCATCTGCCGACCAGAAAAAGGCGAAAAGCCGGGCGACGAGCTTGGACGGCTTTGGCGACCCGGCTCTGAGATGCCGGGCCGCATCGCATGCGTGTCACAGATGTCATCGAAACAAAGTTCAACCGTCCAGACCGTTCCAAAATGCCACTCATCGGCGCACTCAGCGTCGAACTCCGCAGCGCCCCACTCAACCTGGAAGGCGAAGCGCGAAGACACTCGCGCAACCTCATTTTTGACGAGGTTGCGTCAGAGCGGCACCGGCCGATACAGATCCACTGTGCGCGCGCGCCACGACCGCTTCATGAAGCGTGCGGGCTGCATTGCAAACTTCCTCCTGAAACGCCTGGTCGCTTTCGAAGGACACGTGACTGGTCGCGTAGGGTTCATAATAGCCAATATAGCGGTCGATCTCAGCCAATGCGCCTGCGGGGATCAGCTCCATTGACGTCAACCAGTCCGCCAGGCTGCGCCGCACATTTTCGGCGCCTTCCGTGTCACCGTGGACGATGACGGAAAACAGCCGCCCTTGAAGATGACGGGGGTAGTCCCAGCCATTCATCTCGATCTCCTTGGCTTCCTTAGGGTGTTTCCCATGGGTGGTTGTCGGATCGGGATTTCCGCCATCCGCGCAGACGAGGCGATCAATCATGAGCTTCAGCGGCGAGGACGTCTGATACCAGTTGACCGGGGTAACGATCATAATGCCGTGCGCTTCCACCCATAGCGGATATATTTCGTTCATCCAGTCCTGCACCTGCCCGAGCGAATAGTTCGGATAACATGAGCACGGCCAGTGACAGAGCGCCGCCGACGTAGAGAAGCAGGCCTTGCAGGGATGAATGTGTCGCCCATATTCCGACGCAAGTCTGCTGAGATCGAGCACCTGCACTGTTACATTCGCTTCGCGCTCCAGCACCGACCTTGCGATCTCGACGATACGGAAGCTCTTCGACAACTCGCCCGGACAGGTGTGTTCGCTTCGTGATGACCCGTTGATCAGAAGAAATCGGCGTGGCCCCGTTCGATCCTCGTGGCGTGCCTGCGCCAGGGAAACAGCGTCGTGCGTGGCGATCCAGTCCAGCGAGAGATCGTAGTCCGGGTCTGCGAAACCCTTGCCCGCCTTTCGCGTCCTTGGACTCTTTCGGGAGTGTTCGTAAGCATCCCACGCAGCCGAAGCAATCTTTGCAAGTTCCGCGCCAAGCGATTGATAGGCTGTGTCCTGGAACTGATTGAGAAACCGTCGCTTGAACTCGGTTTCGTCGAGCCGCGGGGTGGGACTGCCGGTTCGTGGCTCGAGGTTGGCTAACGATTGGACTGGGTGAGCGGACATGGCAGCTCCTTGAAAACAACCAAAACGCTTTCGAGGCCCCGCCGTTCCCTTCTGTTACGGTGCGGAGCCATCGCGGCAAGCTAGATAGCCGGATTCCTGCCGTGTCGACAGCGCTAGCGGACCCTCGCGTCGCTATTCGCGGCCGTGTTTGCACGGTGCGCCGAGGCTTCATTCTTGAGACGACAATCTCGCCATGCAACCTGTTGGTTCGCAGACGCCGGGCGCGCGCCGAATGGTTGGCTTCATAAAGCGCTTGCCGGCGTCGTTCGAAGTTAAATCCGATCTTGCTGGTCGAAATTCGGCTCCTGGGCTCTAGATTGTTTTTGGTCGCTGCAACCAGCGCAAAGGCGCGCAAACATGAACGACATCTTAGCAGTCGCTGCGACGACATCGGACGCAAGTTTCCATCGCAGCAAGGACTGGCTCGAAGGTCAGAAGGAGGCTTTCGAGGCGGTCATGAATGGCGCGCCGCTCGCCCAATCACTTGATGTCCTCATCAAGGTTGCTCTATCGCAAGTCAAGTCCATCGTGCGTTGCGCGTTCTATATTGCGAATGCCGCAGGTAGCGAACTCACCCATGTGACCGGCATGCCAGCCTCTTACGCGCGTCTGGTCGAAGGTTTCGAAATTGGGCCAGAGTTTCTTGCGTGCGTTCTCGCCATGGGCATTGGCGAGCCGATGATAACGCCGGACGTGGAATGCGAACCTCGATGGCAATCGTGGCTATGGCTGGCGAGAGACTTTGGCTTCCGTGGATGCTGGTCTTTTCCCGTCCGAACGTCCGGTGGAAAACTGGTCGGCACGTTTGCCCTTTACTTCGAGGCGCCCCGAGAGATCACTGACGAAGACAGGGAATTGGCAGACCACCTTGTCAAAACTGCCTCGATGATTATCGCCCATCATCAGAGCCAGGAACAGATCAGAAAAGAGCTGGAAGACGCCAAACGACTTCAGACGATCAGCCTTGAACTCATTCATGATGGACGCCACGACGCCCTCTATCAGACCATTCTTGAAGGCGCAGCCGCGATAATGCGTTCCGATTTCGCGAGCCTGCAGGTGCTGCATCCCGATCGCGGTGAAAGTGGAGAACTCAGCCTTCTCGCGCACAAGGGGTTCACCGACGCCACAGTGCGTTCCTTTGAGTGGGTCCGAGTAGATTCTGCCTCCATTTGCGGCCAGGCTCTTCGAGCTGGCGGTCGGGAGGTTGTTTATGATATTGATTCTGCCGATACAATGCGCGGCACCGCGGATCTAACAATCTACCGGCAGGCCGGCATCCGGGCGATCCAGACAACTCCGCTCTATTCCCGCGCCGGCGCCGTCATCGGCATGTTGTCCACACATTGGGCCAAGCCACATGTGCCGAGCGAGCGCGAGTTCCAGCTTCTTGATGTCGTCGCGCGACAGGCAGCGGACGTCATGGAGCGGCAGAAGGTGGAGGCTGCGTTACGCCAAAGCGAGGAGCGACAGGCGTTCCTGCTGATGCTCAGCGATACATTGACGCGACTGGATGACCCGCTGGAAGTGATGAAGGCAGCATCACGGCTGCTTGGCGATCATATATGTGCTGACAAAACAGTCTACGAAGAGATCGTTGCGGAGAAGGGGAAGCTGAGATTACAGATCCATGCACAGCACGTTCGGCGCGGGCAGCCTTTTCCGGCGCAGGCCGACTACGACGCCGTGTCGCGAGGGTGGGTGGGCGATACTCTTCGCCAGGGACAACCCGTCGTCGTAGCGGACATATCGGCTGATCCGCGGCTTGCCGAAGACGTCCGTAAATCCTGGCTGCTGGCCGGGACCCAGGCAATCGTGGTTGTCTCCTTGCTGAGAAATGGGCGTGAGGCGGTCAACTTTGGCGTCCAGCAAAGCGGGCCGCGAGCCTGGACGGCGGCAGAGGTCGCAATTGTCGCAGAGGTGGCGGAACGCACCTGGGCGGCTGCGGAAAGAGCGAGAGCGGAAGCGGCCCTGAAACGAAGCGAGGACCGTTTTCAGCGCTTCGCCGCTGCGTCTCGTTCCGCCATCTGGATCCGCAACGCAAGGACCTTCGACTTCGAATATGCGGGACCCGCCATCGAAATGATCTACGGCGTCAGTCCGGAGACGGTGATGAAGGACGAACGTGCGCTCGGTGCATGCATTGTTCCCGAAGAGCGCGACGTGGTGTCCAAACGGGTTGCCCGCGTTGCCCAAGGTGAATCGATTGTGCAGGAGTATCGCATCCAGCGATCTTCGGAGGACGAATTAAGATGGATAAGAAGCATCGGCTTCCCGATCTATGATGAGAACGGCGATGTAACACGCATCGGCGGCATTGCCGAGGATGTGACGGAGGCAAAGCGGGCAATCCAACACCGGGAGGTTCTCCTGGCAGAACTCCAGCACCGCGTACGAAATATCATGGCGGTCATCAGAGCGATAAATTGCAGGACAGCCGATAGTGTCCTTACAGTCGAAGAGTATAGGGACGTGCTGGCTGGCCGGCTTGAGGCGCTTGCGCGCGTGCAGGCGCTTTTAACGCAATCCGCCAGCCAGGAAATATCGATCGACAGTATTTTACGCAGTGAAGTTGGTGCAAAAGACAGCCATGCGCATCAGTATCGTCTGTCGGGACCAGACGTGCATTTGTCCGCAAAAGCTTGCGAGGTCATCACTCTTGCGCTTCACGAGCTTTCTACCAACAGTTTGAAGTATGGGGCCTTGTCCATGGCCAAAGGACGGGTGGAAATTTCATGGAGGGTCATGGAGCGAAGCGGAAGGTCATGGCTCTCGTTTGAATGGTCGGAACTCGGGGGGCCGCCAGTTTCAGCTGCCCGAAGGCGCGGTTTTGGCACGGAACTGATCGAAGACAAGATCCCATACGAACTGACGGGTCACAGCACGATGACCTTCGAACCCGAAGGCTTCCGCTGTCTGATCGAGTTTCCGTTAAAGGCTGGTGACAGTATTCTTGAGACCGGCGCGCCCAAACCGGCAGGGTTTGTCGCAGAAGCGCTGGATGCAGGTAGATCGGGGACGCTGACGGGGCAAACAGTGTTGGTGGTTGAGGATGACTTTCACCTTGCCGCGGATACCGCAGGGGCGCTTCGCGATGCCGGAGCGGTTGTCTGCGGACCCTATGGCAACGAGGATGTCGCGCTTCAAGCGCTCAACGAGGGTGGCATATCCCTGGCCTTGCTCGACATCAACCTGGGTCGGGGAGCGTCTTTTGTTATCGCCAAGGCCCTCGCTATGCGAGACATACCGTTCCTCTTCGTGACAGGCTACGACGACGATGTCATCCCTGGCGACTATCAGGATGTCGCGCGCCTTCAAAAACCCGTTCAGCGTCAGCAAATCATATTGGCGATGGCAGGGCTTGCAGCGGCAGGAAGCAAGACTGACGTGTTATGAAGGAACACCGCGGCTTGTTGTTGCGCGTTCCTTCGATGCTGGCCTTCAATCTCGGATGGCTTTAAGAGGCTGCCCAAGGCAATTGGGCGTCTCACGACAATTGCCTTCGCAGATCACGGACCGACACATAGGAAAGGAACGTGCCAAGGTCGCGCTCTGCACCAGGCAGGCACGTCTGACGCCGAATGCGGCTCTTATTGACACGCACGCATATCGGCATCGCTCGGCATTTTTTTCGAATTATCAGATCAACGCTGGAACCGTTCGGCTGGAGCATTGTTTGAAGGGCGTGGATGTGATCGCTGCCCTTAAAAACATCCATTATTGCAAGGCTCCGCGTCTTAAAGCGGGGCCTTGTTCAGGATCACCTCAAACATCAGGCTTTTCGGCATCGCAGAGCGACGATGATACAGAGCCAAGCGACCTGGCACCGGTGTGGAAAGTGGCGTCTCGGCAAGGCACCGGGAATGCTTCTCTTCCGACGCACGTACGCCATTTTTCTCTTCGCATTTGCGGTAATTGTCATACAATTCAAAATGCTAAAAAAATACAGAAATCAGTTGCTTGGGCGCATCTTCTCATCTAGGGTTTGGGACCAGAGGAGTTCTTTTTCCCACTCGCAATGGCTGCTGATTTGGCCTACGGTCAGACGGAGGAATGATGACCTAGTCTAACTCAAGATGCTTCTTCGGGCGGCAGATCACGCGTATCATTCTGTCCGGTTCCATACCGAGGAGGCTCGCCCTCTAGCATCGCAAATCTTTCATCCCATCTTGCTAATACTGTGCCGCATCGCCTGGGAGGGACCGTTATGCAAAAGCAAGCTGTCGTCTTTAACGGTCAGGAAGTCGGAATTGTCATTCCTGCCGAAGACCGCCTAAAGTTCATCGCCGTCCGTTTCCATGTCATCGGCTTGGACAACAGGCTGTTTGACACTGTGACTGACGTCAGGCGCGCCATCACGGAGCACCTTGCTGCCGGGAGCGCCCCAAGCGCAGTGCCGTGGCACTGAGATCAATCGAAGCGAAATTGAATGCAACACCAGACGAGGAGTAGGACATGGCTCTCGACCCGTTCAGCGCGTCACTTTTTGCGCAGCGAAAATATTTCATTCAGGAAATAGCCGGCCTCGACGACGTCTTCGACTTTCTTGACGAATGGCCCGCCAATAAAAGGGACGTCAGCTACGAGCGGATCGTCAAAGTGATGCGCGATGCTGCGTGTAAGCGGTTTCCAGCGTCGCTCGCAAGGGAGAGCTTCCGGCATTTTCTCGCCGATCAGGGTAAGCTTGTGCGCGGCGAAGACGTATTAAATTTCTTCCGTAAGAAGTCGGATCGCAATATCGGCGGCACTTGAAAGCTGAGGGGAGCGCCTTTTCTTGTGTAGGGTCGAACTGCCGGCAACATCGGTTGCGGGTCTCCAACGATCAAGACTGTTTGTTGGAGACCGGTACCTTGGCTTAATGACGGTTAAACGAACGCCAGCGCTCAGGCGTTCAAGCTGAGCTTGGAAGCTGACCGTCCGACTGCGGGAGGGGGTGCACCCTCAGGAGTCGGTCGGACTACCTCACGTTACTGTGCAACGCCTGTAATCGGATTGACGATAGGACGCTCGCTTTCATCTTTCGCTCCGCGACGCTGTACAGCTGGCGGTGCCATTGAGCCTTGGTCTGCCCTTCCTGCCCTCTCGGGCTTCTCGGCGATTGGCATCACGTCCTTCGGTCGCTTTTGCTCCGGTGTCGCATTGGTGTCGTTCGTTTTCATGTCGATATCCCTCCTACCATCACTCAACACCAACAAGGCGGACTTGTTCCGATTATCAACCGGACGGCCGCGGAGTTATTCCCGCGCAACATCCATTTGGTCGACTGCTTTCCCTCGACTACTGAAAGTGGCGCACCGCAGGCGCCGATGCCACCAGAGGGGTCATATGCGCTCGATAAAGCTCGTACGAACGACGACTTCACCCTTCTTCTGAAGCGACAGCTGCAACTGGTATTTATAGGAAGTCCACCACGCACGATCCACGAGTGCAGTCATCACTTCTATCACCAGGGTGTCATCCGCCATGCCTGTGCGACTATCGCTCCAAAGCTCTTCAGCCGGCGAATACAGATGCAGCCTCACTGCACCGAACTTCTCGGTCAGGTCGCTCTTTATCTTGGCCAGGACGGCTGCCTGCTCTTGCGTGCGATTGAATGGCACGAGCACCTCGACCAGGTAGGACACTGGAACTACTCTTCCTGCTGTTTGACCTTTCCGGCCTCGTCGGGATCGGTGCGTCCGATCAGGATCGAGGAAACGGTCGTCGAGACTGGATCGGATGCAGGGAAGGTGCCTTCGAGGCGCCTTTGAAGCTCGCCCTTGCGCCCACGATCTCGCTGCTCTGCCTTTCCCTGCTTGTACGATTTAACTGCGGGAGAGCTATTTTTACATTGCGTCATGCCGGTTTCTCCGGGTCAGCAGTGAGAGAGCGCTTCGGGCGAAGCCTGGAGCCATGGTCAAGGGCGAGGAAATTGCTCGCAAAAGCGGCCTATCTGGCCGCTTCAGGAAGCGCGCCGCGACCCAGACGCTCCGCCTTGCGCTCATCGTGACATCGAGCCGATCTGCAACAAGGATGTCCACCGTCTTTCCTATATCAGGCGGGCCCCGCGTTAACGCAAATCGCCTGCAGGATCCATCCGTTCGTCCACACCGCTCAGTTGATCCACTTCTTCCGCAATTCGGTTGCGCGCCTCGTCGTGAATGTCACCACCGGCCGATACAACACGATCAGAGACATCCTCAGCAACCTCTGCCGCCTTCCTCAGAACCTTAGAAACCCCAGCCGAGGCCTGTCTCTTTATGTCGTCGGACAGAGCACCCATTTCAGAATCTTCTCGTTGCGTGTAGGGAAGGGTAGCACCAAGGGCTGCTCCCATGGCGAAAGCCAAGGCACCACCGACCAGGGGCTGATCCCTGAAACGCGCCAGCGCGTTTTCGCCGATCTGAGCGCTTGCGCCATAGGAACCTCGACCCGCATCCGCAAGCGCCTCGCCCAATTTGCCCGCCGAATTGGTCACCCGCTGCCATGTGTGGGACGCCCAGCCGGACGCCTGATCGAACAGAACGCCTGCTTCGTCGCGTATGTCCTGGATCTGCTGGCCAGCAGCGTCCGCAAGGCCGCGGAACGTCTTGCCTGTGTCATCAACAAAGTGACCAGCCCGCTTTCCCGCTTCGTCCGTCAACGCCCTATAGCGCGTACCCGCATCGTCAACGAAATGACTGTAGCGCTTGTCGCCATCGGCCTGAACCGGGCCCATGCGGCGGACGTTGCCTTTTACCGTCGCAAGCGGATATTCAACGGTTTCGGCGTAACTTGATAAGGTCGATTTCGGTCCGGTCATGAGCCAGGCAAGGCTGATGCCCATAAGGACGAGAGGGATGGGATTATTCTTCATCGCTGTGCCAAGGTTTGCGACATATTCTCCTCCGCCCGACGACTTGGCATAGGCGATGATCTCATCGACAAGCTGTCCTGGCGACAGCCGTTGTTGAATAGCATCTATCTTTTCTTCGATGCGGCGGCGATCATCGTCGATCTCGCGCTCGATCTGCGCCGTTGTAGGGCTCGTGGGGGTATAGGCCATTTACGTTTTCTCCTTGATGATCTGCGCGTCACGCCGCAGCGACGCGGCGGTGTGGTCGAGCCTCAGACTCTCTTCACGCAGGGCCTGGCGGCCGCGCGCGATCACAGCCCAGGCGATCAATCCAACAACGACCCCGACGATGACGGACGAGAGCACGTCGGCGTTCGGTTCGGACATGCCTTGCGCAATCAGGAAGGCGCTAACAGCCTTCACGAGGGCAGCAAGAAGCACGCCGAGAGCGCCGACCGCCAATACGAGCCCCGCGGCAATGGTTCCCGCTCCAGCCAGGGCTTGCGACATCTTGTCGGAAGCTTCGGCTTTGGCGAGGTTGAGTTCGTTGCGAAAGAGACCGGACAAGTCGGCGAGGAGCCCGGTTACAAGTTCGGTGATCGAACGCTGATCTTGGACACTAGCCATTTGTCCGACCCTCCATGGAGGCTCCGTCGGCGTGGGGTTTGCTCGCGGCCTCGCCGTGGCCTTGTGCCGAGGCCATCAGAAAGCGACTGGCAGCAAAACCTGCAAGGGCGGCCATCCCCAGGAACGCCACAGGCTGCTGCCTGCCGTAGTTCTCCGCTGTTTTAGCAACCTGTCCTATATCCTGATCGTTTATCTGTTCGGAAAGTCCGCGCATGCTAGCGCCAAGGGTTCGCATCAGACGACCGATATCTCGTTGCTCGCCTTGCCCGAGTTCGTCCGCGACCTTGTCCATCGCAACGGCAATCCCACCGAGCTTGTCAGCTATTATATTCTTCTGACGAGAGGCTACCTGCTTTGCCGCGTCGGTCGCGGCAGCAACGTCTTCGCCTACGGCTTCCTTTACGGACTGCACGCCTTCGGAAATTCTTTGGCCCATATCAGGCTTGAGGTCTCTATCGACGGATGCCTGCCCTATGGAACCGGTTGGAACCTGCGGGCTTGCGTTATCGCTTCCGCCATCCGGACCGACGTCTTGTTCAGTCATGGCTATCTCCTGTGAGGGTTTGATCCATATCGCGCCGAACCACGAAGGTTTCAGATAGTTCCCGTTCTGGCGCGGGTTCTTCTTTCTTGCTCTCGCATCGTCGAGACTTTGCGCATATTCGGCTCATCAATGGCTGCGGGTATGCGCCCACCGTTCTTGCGCTGAAATTGCATGCCCACTTTTGCTCTCCTCATTCAGGGCGACGCGACCTGATGGCACTGCGGAGGAAAACGCCACGAAACCGGTCAATTGCCGATCGATTTTTTCGCCCACCAATCTGGCAGGGAGGGCAAGGAACCATATGGAGCAATTGGAGTTTGGAGATGCGCTCAGGACGTCGAAAAACGCGATGCCTAAGGAAATTGCCAGTCCCTTGCTCAATAACGGCGCCACGGTCCTGCCGTCGGTCACTGTCAACTGCTATAATCTCGAGTTGCGCGACGGCAACGGTTTCATCGGCGATCGCGCCAATCGCCAGGCGTTCCAGCAGAAGCTTGAGAATTGTCGGCAACTCGTTTGCAAGGGCGGCAGGGATCCGCTCGGCGATACGGCGACGGAAGAGATGTCGAAAAAACAAATCGATGCTCTGCTGAATGGAAAGAACCTAGAGGCCTCAGCGCTGATCCTCGGAGCAATCGAGGAATACGCTGCAGAATTTGCCTACGTGTTGCAAACATTCCTGAAGGACGAGCGCTGGAAGGAGACCCAACGCATCGTCGTCGGCGGAGGCTTGAAAGACAGTGCCTTTTGTGAGCTTGCGATCGCGCGAGCAATGGTCCGATTGAAAAGTGAGGGGCTGATGATCGAGCTGGTGCCGATTGCCCATCATCCTGACGATGCGGGACTACTCGGCGCGGCGCATCTGATGCATTCCTGGATGCTCAATGGATATGACGGAATTCTCGCCGTCGATATCGGCGGCGCGAACATCAGGGCTGGTGTTGTCGAAACGCGCCTTGAGGAGCACTCGGACCTGTCGAAAGCCCGGGTCTGGAAGTCGCATCTCTGGCGTTACGGGGACGAACCGACGAGCCGCAAAGGGGCTGTCGCGAAATTGACCGACATGCTGGGCAAATTGATCGATAAGGCGGTCAAGGAGAACTTCTCATTGGCACCGCTAATCGGCGTTGCTTGTCCGGGCGTTATCGAAGCGGATGGCTCCATTGCGCGGGGCGCGCAAAACCTTCCAGGCGGGAATTGGGAGCGTGATGGTTTCAACCTCACGAACGAACTTGCCCAGGCTTTCCCCAAAATCGGCAATCACGACACGCTGGTCTTGATGCACAATGATGGCGTCGTCCAAGGCCTGTCGCAAATTCCCTTTGTCCAAGACGTTAAACATTGGGGAATTGTCACCATTGGTACCGGTTTCGGGAATACCAATATGCCACCGGACAAGACTATAAAGAAAAAGGGCTGAGGCGGCAAAGGCAGCCGTCATGAGCCGATGTCGTTCGCGATTTGATAACCATAAAAAAGAACCGAAAGCACCCCACGCTCGGGTCCTCAACGAAGGCTGTTCCTTACGCGCATTCTTACAAAATGCTGGAACCAATACGCGCTCCGGTTTGTTGGAATTCGTCGAATATCTTTGCGAATCCAATGGAGTCGAAAATGCTCTACTATGCCATAGTGTTCTTGGTCGTCGCACTGATCGCCGGTGTTCTCGGTTTTGGCGGGATTGCAGGGGCTTCCGCATCGATCGCGCAGATCTTGTTCTTTATCTTCCTTGCTATCTTCGTCATTTCGCTCGTCATGCGAGCGGCCCGCCGTTAGAGAGGATCGTATGCGCTGAAAGGCTTCCCAAAGGTCAAGCCTTGCGTTCGTCGCCTGGTCGCAGCATCTTCCTCAATTAACCGTGTGGATCGGCACGCGCAGGCGAATAACGAGACCTTCTGATCGCCAGTCACGCGTGATCGAACCGCGCAGCGCGCCTTCGACGATCGCGCGCTCAAGTTGTGTTCCGAATCCACCACCTTGGGGCAAAGCCGAAACCGGCGGGCCGCCGGTCTCGCTCCAGGTGAGGTGCAGCTCGTCGTCACAAGCAATCTCGATGCTGATGCGCCCCTCGGTCGCAGACAGCGCCCCATATTTTACGGCATTCGTCGAAAATTCGTGCAACAGCAACGCCAGAGAGTTCAGCGCCGTGCCCTGGATCGAAATGTCGGTCCCGCGAATTTCGATCCGCTCCCGGCCCGTCTCGCGATGAGCGGCAAAGATCGCCTCCAGAAGAGCAAACAGGCTGGTTGAGGAGCCTGCGGTTGTCGCGCCGGATGGATCGGGAAGTGTCAGCTGCTGTGCCTGGGCGAGCGAAAAGACCCGGCTGCGCAGATCGGCGGCGAGCTCCTTGGTATTTTCGGCGGAACGCTCGCTCATATTGATCAAGGCATTGATCAACGCAAACAGGTTTTTGATGCGATGGTTCATCTCCCTGAGGAGTAGAACCTGCCGCTCGCGTTCGCGACTGCGTTCGGAGATGTCGCGGGCAATCTTTGAGGCGCCGATGATTGCCCCTTGTGCGTTACGGACCGGCGAAACGGTCAGCGAGATATCGATGAGACTTCCATCTTTACGCTGGCGCACGGTTTCAAAATGGTCGACCCGCTCGCCCCCACGCACCTTTGCGAGGATGTCGTCTTCTTCGTGAAGCCGGTCGATGGGGATGACGATCGTAATCGGCCGGCCGATCGCCTCGGCGGCTGAATATCCAAAAAGGCGCTCGGCAGCCCGGTTCCAACTGGTGATGATGCCTTGGAGGGTCTTGCTGATGATCGCATCATCGGAGTTCTCGACGATAGCAGCAAGCCAATTGGCCGATGGTGCTCCTGGTGCGAACTGCTGGTGATCGACACCGGCGGATAGTTCCTGCTTAGGTGTTTCTTCTGGATCCGACGAGATGAAATCCCTGGCATTCTTCTCGTTGCCGTTCATCGCCGCTCGTTCTCCCTTGCTTCCAATCGACGGAAAGTCATGGAAGATTTCCACCTCCTTAGAGCTAGCAGAGATCTCTCTGCCATTGAAGCCCGCAACCTATCCCGAGATATCATGTGTTCACGAATTCGTCGTCTTGCAATAGGTCCGGTGCCTTGTCTTTTGGCGCGGCGCGAAAAATCATTGGTGGCTTGGAACGACTGCCACTCACAGAATTGCTGTAGCAGCGCGTCGCCGTAGAGGCCTAACTCGTTCCGAGACATAAGCCCGCTGATCGGAGGCTCTAGTCGTCTGCAATCATTGTCTTAGGTGCAAGCAGGAATTCGAGCATCGCCACGACAACCTGAAAGTCAGCGAGCTTGGACACTAGAGGGCGATCTTTGAACCGCTGCGGCAGATCACCTTGCACGTAGCTGGTCAGAAACAGGAAGGGAATGCCGCGGCTTGCGAGTTTCTCGGCGACCGGATAACTGTTTCCGTCATTAAGTTGGATATCGAGAACGGCAGCCGCAAGGCCCCCTTCGTCGATGAGCATCAGAGCCTGGCCGACCGAGGGAACCGGGCCCGCAACGTCGTAGCCCTCATTGCGCAAAAGCTGCGCAAGATCAGTGGCGATCAAAAACTCGTCCTCGACGATCAGGATAGAAAGATTAGGTGGCAACGGGGCACCTGACTAGGTTGGAAACCGAAGATGTAGCTCCAACCCTTCACGACGGTAATTTGTTTCTATTTTTCCCCGCAACCGATATTCGATTTCGCCATGAAGCAATTCTGATCCGTATCCTGCCGAACCAGGTTTGGTGACTGGTGGCCCACCGGTCTCGATCCAGCTGATCTCGAGCATCCGATCCTCGAGCGTCCAACTCACGTCCACCCGACCGCCTTCGGCCGACAACGAGCCGTATTTGAAAGCGTTTGTCGCAAGTTCATGTGCGACCATCGCCAGGGATACACAAGGCTGCGGCGCCAATTGAATATCCGGGCCGCGCAGATCGAAGTTCTGATCACCGAAAGGCTCCAACTCGTTGGTGAAGACGTCGCGCACGGAGGCGCTCCTCCAGTTGTGCGACGACAGCATCGCGTAGGCCTTGCCCATGGACTTCAGTCTGTCGAGAAAGGCCTTGCCAAATACCTCCAGGCCAGAGGCTGTCTCCAGATTGCGCTTGGCAATGCTGGCGATCACGACAAGGAGATTTTTCACCCGATGGTTGAGCTCGCTGATCAACACTTTCTGGTGTTGCTCGGCTTCTGCCAACTGCGTGACATCGAGGAGTGTGACAACCACACCGTCGATGGCATCGCCGCCGATCTTATAAGGGATCAATCGAACCAGATGATGCTTTTGCTTGTTGTCGCGGGCGAGTTGATGATCCCGCGACTGTCCACTTTCGAACACTGATTTGATATCGTCCTTGAGGTGCGGATAGTCGATCTGGCTAGACAGGTCCGTTAACGGCCGGCCAACGTCGGTTGTCCTGAGATTGAAGAACGAGGCCGCCGCTGGCGTGAAGGTTCGAATGACGAGCTGACGGTCGAGGAATATCGTTGCGATCTGCGTGCTTTCGAAGAGATTGCGAAGGTCGCTGTTTGCGTGATCCAGCTCTTCCACCTTCGAATTCAGTTCGGCGTTGATGGTCGTCAACTCCTCGTTGAGAGATTGAGTTTCCTCCTTGGACGCTTCGAGTTCTTCATTACTCGATTGAACTTCCTCATTGACGGAAACCAGCTCCTCATTCGAAGACTTCAGCTCTTCCAGGGCTGTTTCGTATTCCTCGATCGTCGACTGTAGCTTTTCTCTGGTATCGCGCAGTTCTCGTTCGAGTTCACGCGTGCTCTCGTTCTGCCCCAGCACCATGGAATTGCTTTCACTGGAGGGTGCTTGTGTCCGGGCATGGAAAACAACCAGATAGAGAGGATCGTTTCCATCACGTTCCTCCATGGGTTCGATCGTGAAGTCGACGAGCAGGATCTGGGCATCCTCGCGCTCCGTTGCCAATCCTTCGCGCCTCACCAGGCTTTGCTGCGTGACACATTCACGCAGCGCCGCCCGTAGCTCGAGCCGCAAACCTTTTCTGGCAAGCGTCAGGAGCTGACGGCTCGGCAGCCCTTGTGGTGTCTCCAGGAATCGACCTGTGCCACCGGAATAATAAACGATCTCACCGTCCGCGTTGACCACGATATGGGCGGGCGAATGCCGCTCGAGGATGCGCGCTTCAACGGTATTGCGCAGCGTCTGCCCGGAGTTGCGCTGCGTGATCGCCGAACCATCTGGAAACATCGCGGAACGGTCATTCCTGGAAAAACCAGGCAGGCGCGGGACCCGGGAAGGATGTTCGCGAGCCTGAAAGATCCGCTGTTTCTTGTCGATCGTGTTGAAGAGCTCGGAATGTGGGCCGATGCTTTCGGAATTGCCCAGAAACAGATAGCCGCCGGGTTTCAAAGAATAGTGGAATGTCGGAATGACCTGTCGCTGTATTTCAGCCCCGAAATAGATGAGCAGATTGCGGCAAGAGACGAGGTCCATGCGAGAAAATGGCGGGTCGCGGATCAGACTATGCGGCGAGAAGACGCACAGCTCCCTGATGTCGTTGGTAACGACATAGCTTCCGCCATCTGTCTTGAAGAAGCGTCTCAGGCGCTCAGGCGAAACGTCCGTGAGCAACGCTTCCGGATAGCGCCCGGCCCGGGCGACGCCAAGTGCCTGCTCATCGATATCGGTTGCGAAAATCTGCACTTTTGGCGGTGCCGACACTTGGTTCAATTGCTCGCGCAACAGGATAGCGATCGAATAGACCTCTTCTCCTGTCGCACATCCAGGCACCCAGACACGAAGCGTGTCCTTGGCGCCCTTGCCCTCGAAAAGCTTTGGAATGACCCGCCCCTCCAGGATCTTGAACGCATCTTCATCGCGAAAGAAGTTCGTCACATTGATCAGCAGATCACGAAAAAGGTTGGTCACTTCTGCCGGTTCTCGTTCGAGCAAGTCGATGTACTTCCTCAATGACCGCACCTGTCTAACCTGCATGCGCCGATGCACGCGTCGGAAGAACGTTTTTGTTTTGTAACCCGAAAAATCGTGGCTCGATTGCCTTGCCAGGATGGTGCAGATTTCCTGGTGCGCCCTTTCGAGCTTGGATTCTTCCAGGCCCTCACTTGGGTGGGCAAGTCCGTCCGAAGTCTTCAGACCGTGTGCAAAGCCAATGAGGCGCCCGGCCATTTCCTCCGCCGGCACCGCAAGATCGGCGACGCCGCTGATAATTGCAGTCCGCGGCATCTCCGGATATTGCGGACCCGATCCGTCCGTTGCCTGGGCGAGTGCAAAACCTCCCGCTTCGCGAATTGCCTTGGCCCCGAGCGTCCCGTCTCCATCACCGCCGGAAAGTATCACGGCAGCACAGTGTTCGGCCCGATCCAGGGCAAGCGAGGCGAAAAAGATATCGATCGGCTTTCGCTCGCGCTTGGCCTCGTCCGGCTTGCGAACCTGCAGCTTGCCGCCTTTGATCGTCAGGATGGTATTGCTCGGCATCACATAGACATGGTCCTTGCGGACGGTCATATCCTGCTCGGTCACGGCGACTGGCAAAAGCGTGTAACGAGCGATGACCTCGTGCAAAAAGCTTTCCCGATCCGGGCTAAGATGCGTCACGACCACGAAGGCCATTCCGGGGTTGGCAGGAACCCGTTCGAAGAATGCCTTCAGCGCCTGTACACCGCCTGCCGAAGCACCAATGCCGACGATCGGGAACTGCAAACCTTCCGACACCAAATATACCTCCCTTTGCGACCGCGCGGCAATTTTAAGCGGATTAATGGACGACCGAAAGCCTTAATGAACGTCACCAGAAAAAATCGCTTGGCCCTTGAATTCGCACGCTCTTGGTGGGCGCCGCTGATGGGGTATGTGCGTCAAGCTCTGCAAATTGGCGACCTCAACGCAGTCTCTCTGGCGAGAGATGCAATAGATTCTGTTAGCACTGCAAGCCACCAGTCGCGGGTTTTCTTGCGATCTCCCGTCGCCTTCAGG
The DNA here is from genome assembly GCF_002211365.1 of Rhizobium sp. R711. Classification (GTDB taxonomy): domain Bacteria; phylum Pseudomonadota; class Alphaproteobacteria; order Rhizobiales; family Rhizobiaceae; genus Rhizobium. The sequence continues at coordinate 78,210 of NZ_LOKZ01000014.1, forward strand.
AACCTTCGCGAACCGCACGAGTTTCATTGGATGACATGGCAGCCTCGATTCGAAATCTCGCTCAGATTGTCATGTCTCCTTTATGCCCGACTGCGCCCTCGGTCTGCCGCCCAGACCGAGGGCTTTGGCTGTTCGAACCCTCCAATTGGACGAAGGGTGTGGCGAGCCGAAGGAGCGCTGGCCAGGCGAAGCCCGTTAACCGAGGGGCAATTTGCTCTCACTTTGGTGGAGCCAAGTCGTGTCGGAGCCATTCGGGGGATTTTTATGCGCTGCGCGCGCCGGATGCCTTAAGAACCGCCGTGGCTGGCTGCCTACATTGGTTCGCCAGGATCCAATTGCTGGCGAGGGATATCGGAGGGCGGGATGACAGGCGTCGTACCCGTCTCCGGAGCCGGGTGCTCGATAGCCTGGTCGCCCGAACGGGGCGGCTTTACGACGCCACCACATCTGGAGAAATCCCTGTCGCCCTGACCCTGGCGTCTCGCAGCGTTCGGCGACTGCTGTTGCGCTGGAGCCTGACATTCGCTGTGATCAAACCGGATTTGAGTTTTGCCGAGATTTTCGCCGGCGCCTGTCAGTGCAGTCACTACCGCCAGGCCAAGAGCAATCGCGCACCGGTCGGTCATCACGTTTCCTCTCATCGCTTTGTTTGACGATCAACCATAGCCCCTCAACAAAGTTCCACACGCCTCGGTTCGCAAAGGCCCCGTGCCAGCGTGTTTTAGGCCGTAAACTCATAAATTCTCTTGGCGTATTGCGTTCCGCGTGATTCAAGGCTTCCGAATTAGGAGCTATGATGACCCGCCGCCGCTACGAACTCACGGACCACGAATGGTCAATTATTTCGCC
>NZ_LOKZ01000015.1 GCF_002211365.1 Rhizobium sp. R711
GCGGCATTCCGCATATGCCGAACCCGAGCCATATTGTCCCGGTCATGGTCGGCGATGCCGCCAAGTGCAAGTGGATCTCCGATCTGCTCATCGACAATTGCGGTGTCTACGTGCAGCCGATCAACTACCCGACGGTGCCGAAGAAGACCGAGCGGCTGCGCATCACCCCGACGCCGCTGCACAGCGATGCCGACATCGAGCATCTCGTCGACGCCCTACATTCGCTCTGGTCGCGCTGCGCGCTCGCGCGGCACGTGGCCTAAAGAGCCGTTATCCGGGAAAAGCGAGGGGCCGCCGTTAGGCGGCCTTTTCGTTGACGGTTACCAGTTCGGCAGCGAGCCTGCGGGCCTCCGCATCGGCAGCAAAGACGTCGTCCATCGTCTTCGCTTCGCCAGTTGCAATCATCTTATCCATGATCGCTTCGGCAATGTCTGCCATGGCCAGGAAGCCGATCCGTTCTTCGACGAAGGCGTGAAACGCAACTTCCTCGGCCGCATTCATGATGGCGCCCTGCAGGCCGCCCCGTTCCAGCGCGGTGCGCGCCAGTCTCAGCGCCGGGAAACGCGCTTCATCCGGCGCCTCGAAGTCGAGGCGCGAGAGCTTGGCGAAATCCAGCCGCTCGACGTTCAGCTTCGTCCGGCGCGGATAGTCGAGCGCGTAGCCGATCGCCGTCCGCATGTCGGGGCTGCCGAGCTGGGCGATGATCGATCCATCCGTGTAGCCGACCATGGAGTGAATGATCGATTGCGGATGCACGATCACTTCGATCTGGTCCGGGCGAACATTGAAGAGGTGCTTCGCCTCAATCATCTCCAGCGCCTTGTTGAACATCGAGGCACTCCCGACCGAGATCTTCAACCCCATCGACCAGTTGGGATGTGCACGCGCCGTCGCCGCGGTCACGTTCGCCATGTCGGCACGCGACCAAGTGCGGAATGGGCCACCCGAAGCCGTCAGAATGATCCGTTCGACAGCGTGCCGCTGATCTTCGTCAAGAGATTGAAAGATCGCGCTATGTTCGCTGTCGACCGGGATCAGCCGCCCACCGCCCTTTGCCACGGCATCGATGAAGAGATCGCCGGCGGAAACCAGACATTCCTTGTTGGCAAGCGCGATCGTGGCGCCCTTGCGGGCAGCGGCCAGCGTCGGCGCCAGTCCGGCGGTACCAACGATGGCGGCCATCACCCAATCCGCATCGAGGTCAGCTGCTTCCGCTAGGCCCGATACGCCGGCGGCGACCGCGATGCCGCTGCCAGACAGTTCTTCCTTCAGCGAGTGATACTTGCCGTCGCTAGCCGTGACCGCAAGCTTGGCGCCGGCAGACTTCGCCTGCTGCGCCAGAAGCTGGACGTTCTCATTGCCGGTGACTACAGCGATCTCGTAGCGGTCCCGCCCGCCCAGTTGGTCGACAACGTCGAGCGTGTTTTGTCCGATCGAGCCGGTTGAGCCAAAAATGCTGAGGCGCCTGGGCGCCCTTTCGCCTGCCATCATCGGTGATTTCGCCAAAACTCTTGCATTGGCTCTGCCTGTACAGGGGATTGAAATGAGCGGCAAGTGTGCGCCGCAGCAGAAATCCAGCGATCCGCCAGCGCGGTCGCCCCTGCATCGGATGTCGGGGATGCCTCGGAGTGCGGCGCGAAACCAATCGGCCAATCGCCGCGTTTTGCAGTTGAGACAGGAGGAAGGCAAATGGTTTTCAAGCAACCGACGTTCTACGGCGAACCTTTCGAGCCCGAGACCGGCGCTGACAAGGACGCCGCGCTTGAGGAGGCCGTGGCGAATGCTCTGGCTGTGGCTGGTGGGATCGATGCTGCGGACGTGAAGGTCACGCTCGAAGATCATACCATCGTGCTGACGGGCATGGTTGCCACGCCAGCCGAGATCGAGCGTGCAACCGCCGTCGCGCAGGCTATCGCGGGGACGAGACCCGTGCGCAATGATATTGAAGTGGCGTAATTATCCCTCAGCCGGCAAAGCGTTCCATTTGGAAGGCTGCGATCCTGTCCGTCTTTGGCGTGGTGATCGGCCCCGTCGATTTAAAGGCGGTTGCAAGTAACAAGCCGCTGACGATGAGATATGCGAATACAAGCAACGTCAATTTCACGCGCATGGCAAGCACTCCGCTCTTTCCGTCGAACGCCTTGTAGGTCGGAAAAGTTCCGCCTTCCGATCGCCGACAGAAAATGTGATTGGCAAAGGCTTGCGCTGGTATGTGGCGTCGGTCTTGTCGTAAGGAGAGTTGGCTGTCTCGGCGGCCCAGTGTGTGCGGCAAGGGAGGCGCTAATGCGCAAAGCGATCATCGTCTGGGGCGGCTGGATCGGCCACGAACCCGAGGAGTGTGCTCACCGCGTTGCGGAGTTGTTGCGAGAGGATGATTTTGCCGTCGAGGTGACTGGCGATCTTGGCATCTTCGGCTCAGCTGTGATCGCCAACGCGGATCTGCTTGTGCCTGTCATAACCGGTGAGAAAATCGAGAAGGCGCACGCGGATGCGTTGGTGTCGGCAGTGCGTGGCGGTCTCGGCCTCGGTGGGCATCATGGCGCGCTTGCGACCTCGTTCAAGGAGAGTGCACCCTTCCGATATGTCTGCGGGGTCACGTGGGTCGCCCATCCCGGCAATATCATCGATTTCCGTGTCAAGGTCACCCGCCAGGACGATCCTGTAATGGAGGCGATTCCCGACTTCGACTATCGGTCCGAGCAATACTACCTCCACTATGATCCTTCCGTCGAAATCCTGGCGACGACGAGTTTTTCCGGAGAGTATGATGCGGCTGCCCGCAACGTCACAATGCCGGTCGCCTTCAAGCGCCAATTCGGGCAGGGGCGTGTCTTCTACTGCGCTCTCGGTCACGTCGCGAGCGAGTTCGATCACCCCTACATGCGCCTCATTCTTCGCCGCGGCCTTTCCTGGGCGGCGCGCTCCTAGGGGCCAGGAGGTCCGGCCCGTTTGCAGCCGGCGAAAACATCGAGCTTCGGTTCATAGACGGATGTCACCACGTTCATCATTCCCAGTACGCTGTGGAACAGGTTGTCGTGGGATGTCGGATCGTTCGTCGACTGGGCAAGGCACGCCTTATCGAGAGCCATCGACGCGGTGAAATCCGGATCCAGCCAGAGGAGGAAGGGCACGTGCTTCTGCTCCTCGGGGGCGAGGAAATATGGAGCGCCATGAAGATAAAGGCCCTTCTCGCCGAGCGATTCGCCGTGGTCTGACATATAGATCAGTCCGGCCGCGATCTTGTCGCTACGTGCCTTGAGCCTATCGATGACCGTGGAAAGGAAGTGGTCAGTATAGAGGATCGAGTTGTCGTACGCGTTGACGATCTCGTTGTCCTTGCAATTGGAAAGCTCCGCTGTCTCGCACTCAGGAGTGAATTTTCGGAACTCCTTGGGATAGCGTAGATGATAAGCGGGGCCGTGACTGCCGATCTGATGGAGTACAAGGACGCTATCCTTGCTCACGCCGTTCAACCAATCGTCGAGCCTGTCGAGAAAAATTCCGTCCTGGCACTCGCCGTTCCGGCAGAAGCGCGGGTCGGTTGAATTTGCCAGGTCCACGTAGGGGATCCGCGCCGCGGCGCCCTTGCTTCCGGTATTGTTGTCAAACCAGGTCACATCGATGCCCGCATGGGCGAGCACATCCATCAAGCCCTCGTTCTGCGACCCCTTGGCGTGTGTGTAGCTGGCGCGCGTGAAGGGCGAGAACATGCAGGGTATCGATGTGGCAGTCGCCGTGCCGCAACTCGTCGTATGCGGGAAATAGAGAACGTTCCGCTTTTGAAGCTCCGGGTTGGTATTGCGACCGTAGTCGCCAAGCGAGAAATTCATCGCCCGCGCCGTTTCGCCGGCAACGATGATCGTGACCCGTGGTTTGTTCAAGGACATGACCGGAACGACCTTGGCGTCGGTACCAACGGGCCTGACGACGGATCTGGCTTCCTTGCCCGCCTGAACGAAATATCGTGTGGCGCTGACGATTGGCGTAACCGGGTTCAGGCTCTTCACTATATCGCGGTGCTGGCGGATTGCTGCGGCATAGTCCTTGGAATAGGCGCCTGCGACAGCACCAAATATCAACAGACAGCCGATGATCGTCACGCTGTTCCACAAGAGCTTTTTCAGGATGGGACGATGGACGACCCTGACCCATAAGATCAGTGCCGTCGGGATGGCCGAAAACAATACGATGTGCAGAAAAAAGCCGGGTGTGATCAGGTGGTTGGCCTCGGCAGGCGTCGTCTCCATGGCGTTTCTAATCATGTCGGGATCGACAAGGACGCCAAAGGAATCCGTGAACCAGGCAGCAAGCGAAGCCGCAAGAACTAGGAAAATCAGCACCGGCTTGATAACGTACTTTGCCGAGAAAGCCGTGACGAACGCGATGAACAGAACGGAGATTGCGAGGTAGAGGGCGGCAACCGCTATCGGCGCCGCGGCGAGATTGGCGTGAACCTTGCCCCAGAACGTCCGATTCAGGAACAGGACCAGATAGAGACCGGTGATTGCCGATAGCGAAACACTACCGATGCTGGGGCGGTATATGGATTGCTTTTTCAATTTATGCGACCGCTTCGATGCCTGCAGGTTCAGGTCTTCGCAGCGGTTCGGGACTCTACGTTCACCGCAGCAGGCAGGTTAGTGTGTTACAAAACTGACACGGGCCTGAACCGGTGGCAACAGGCCGCTCGCCTGATGCTAGAAGGTCGTCGGGAGCCGTTAGATGTTCTCTGAGGTGTAGATGTCGAAAGGCAGGAACGACTGCCCCGGGACGGCGTCGCTTTCTGACCCTATGGATGCGGTCATCAGGGCAATCAACTCGTTGCAGAGGCTCTTGACGGGTGTTGCGATCGCCATGGTCACCACATCGTCGGCGAGTGCTGCGCGCGAGTCCGGTGTCAGTTCATTGACGACCACGGCAAGCTTGCCTGCGAGGCCTTCTTCGCGGACAGCGGAGATCGCACCTTCCATGCCGCCGCCGCAGACATAGAAGCCGACGAGGTCGGGATGCTGCTTGAGCAGGTTGATGGTGGCCTCGTGCGTGATCTCCGGGGTCTCGAGGTTTATCAGTGTTTCGAGAACCTCGAAATCTGGCGCATTCTCGCGAAAATACGAGCGAAAGCCGATCTCGCGCAGTTCATGCCCGTGATAGCGATGGCTGCCGACAAAGCAGGCGACCTTGCCCGGTCTCTTGGAGGCCTTCGCGATCATCCACGCGGCCGTGCGGCCGACCTTTCGATTGTTCAACCCGACGTAGCCCTGGCGGACGCCACTGGCGAGATCGGACAGGATGGAAAAGGCGGCGATGCCCCTGGCTTTCAGGTCTTCAACCTCGGCCGTGACGGCAGGATAGTCCGGACCGACCAATGCAATCGCCTGATTGCGGCTGGCAAGCAGCTTCAACTTTTCAATGATCGCTGCAGGAGTAGACGCGGTCGCATATTCGATCTGGGCGGTGAGGCGAGATGATGTGTTGGAGTTAGCCGCCTGCTCGATTTCGCGGGCAAGCGTTTGATAGAACGACTGCGTCGGACGCTGCAGAAGAAAGCCCAGCCGGTAATGCGGGAGATCTTGAAATACTCTCTGCCTGAGCAGGCCGACCGCATGATAGCCGATCGAGGCGGCCGCGTTATAGACGCGCCTGGCCGTCTCCTCGCGCACGCGATGACGTCCGTTCAGAACGCGATCGACCGTTGCAACGCTAACGCCGGAAGCATTCGCCAGATCCTGTATCGTTGGTCGCTTCACCATTTCGCCCTTGCAAGAATCAATCATTGTGATGTGGCCGCAATGATGGGTTTTGATAGATTACATCAAGGCTGCATTGTCGCTTGATGAAAGTCAACATATTCTCGACTGGACAGGCCGAGAGGGATGGCATGCGGGAGGTTGCGATGGCGGATCATACGAAGAAGCGAGACTACAGCCTGCTCGGCGAAAGCGGCCGGACGGCCGTCGACACGGGGCTGGCGGCGGCGGAGTGGTATCACACGGAGGTCCCGCGCAAAGAGATGAAGGCGCTGATGCAACGTTCCGATGCGCCGGCCGTTCGCGATACGATCATCTGGCTCGGCGCAATGATCGTCCTTGCCGGGCTTGGCGTCTACTTCTGGGGCTCCTGGCTGTGTGTGCCCTTCCTTCTTGCCTATGGGGTGCTTTACGGTTCGGCATCCGATAGCCGTTGGCATGAGTGCGGTCACGGCACGGCCTTCAAGACGCGCTGGATGAACGGCGCCGTCTACCAGATCGCCAGCTTCATGATCATGCGTAATCCAGTCACCTGGCGCTGGAGCCATACGCGTCATCACACCGACACGGTGATCGTCGGCCGGGATCGCGAGATTGCCGTGATGCGCCCGCCGGATCTGCTGCGACTGATCCTGAACTTCTTCGGCGTTCTCGATGTCTGGCACGCGATGGTCGACATGCTGCGCAATGCCTTCGGTGTCATCAGTGCCGAAGAGAAGACCTTCATCCCTGAGATGGAGCAGCCGCGCGCGATCCTCGTCGCCCGTATCTGGCTTGCTATCTATGTCGTCACGATCGCCGCTGCGATTGCGATGGGGACCATCCTGCCGCTGGTGCTGATCGGTCTACCGCGGCTCTATGGCGCATGGCACCACGTGCTGACCGGTCTGCTGCAACATGGCGGTCTTGCGGACAACGTCATCGACCATCGGCTGAACAGTCGCACGGTTCACATGAACCCCGTCAGCCGCTTTATTTACTGGAACATGAACTACCACGTCGAGCATCACATGTTTCCGATGGTGCCCTATCACGCGCTGCCGCGCCTGCACGCAATGATCAAGCACGATCTGCCAACTGCGAACCCGTCGATCTGGTCCGGTTATCGCGAGATGCTCCCGGCATTCCTGCGCCAGCTGCGCAATGAGGACTATTTCCTGAAACGCGAGTTGCCGGCGACGGCACGGCCCTATCGTGAGGAATTCCACGCCGAACTTGCGCCGGCCGCCCAATAGCGCAGCACAAATCACGAAGTTCTGGGAGGACATGATGAGCGGAAATTGGATCGAAGTCTGTGCGGTCGAGGACATCGACGAGGAAGATGTCATGCGGTTCGACCATCAAGGCAGGACGTTTGCGGTCTATCGCAGCCCCGACGACCAGTTTTTCGCAACGGACGGGCTTTGCACGCACGAGCAGGTCCATCTGGCCGACGGCCTTGTCATGGACGAGATCATCGAGTGTCCGAAGCATAATGGCCGCTTCAACTACAAGACAGGTCAGGCCAAGGGGGCGCCGGTCTGCGTCAACCTCAATACCTATCCCGTGAAGGTCGAAGGCGGCGCCGTCTTCATTTCGATCTGAGGAGCCCGTCATGACCCATTTCGTGATCATCGGAGCAGGGGAATGCGGCGCACGCACGGCGTTTGCCTTGCGCGAAAAGGGGTTTGACGGCGAGATCACGCTGATCGGAAACGAAACTCTCGCACCCTACGAGCGGCCGCCGCTTTCGAAGACGGCCGAGGAAGGGACGGGGCCGAAATTCATCGCCGAGCCGCAGAGATATGCTGCAGGCGGCGTCAGCCTCATGACAGGCGTGACGGTTCAAGGCGTTGATCCCGCTACAAAGGCCGTTACGCTTTCCGATGGCCGTACCATTGCCTATGACAAGCTTTTGTTCGCGACCGGTGCCCGCGCGCGGGCGTTTCCCGGGATTGCCGAGGATAGCCAGCATATCCGTCTGCTGCGTACCCATGCCGACGCGGTCGCACTTCGGAAGGCGATGGTGCCCGGAAAGCATATCGTGATCGTTGGCGGCGGTTTTATCGGCCTGGAACTTGCCGCGACGGCACGTGGGCTCGGAACTGACGTGACGGTTCTCGAAGGCCTTGAACGCGTGTTGAAGCGCGGCGTGCCGGAGGAGGTCGCAGGCGTGATCTGCGAACGGCATTCGCTCGAGGGCGTCGATATCCGCTGCGGCGTGGCAATCACCGCGATTGCCGAAGACGACGAAAGAGCCATCATTCAACTGGCTGACGGCAGCACGGTCAGCGCCGATCTCGTGCTCGTCGGAATTGGCGCCACGCCCAATGCGGAGCTTGCTGCTCGTGCCGGACTTCAAATCGACAATGGCATCGCCGTCGATGAGTGCCTCCGCACTTCCGCGCCCGATATCTACGCGGCAGGCGACTGCTGCTCTTTCCCGCTGGCGATCTATGGCGGCCGGCGTGTCCGGCTCGAATCCTGGCGAAATGCGCAGGAGCAAGGAGCCCTGGCCGCAGCCAACATGATGGGGCTTGGCGAAACTGTTTCCGCCGTGCCCTGGTTTTGGTCCGATCAGTACGACGTAACCCTGCAGATCGCTGGCTTGGCGGAGGGTGCCGTCCAGCATTTGCGCCGAGACCTCGGCGAGGGCGCTTTCATTCTCTTTCATCTCGATCAGGCCGGCAGGCTGCTTGCGGCCAGCGGCATCGGTCGCGGCAACGCGGTTGCCCGCGATATCCGGCTTGCCGAAAAGCTGATTGCGGCGCGGGCGCATCCGGATCCGGCGGCGCTGGTTGCAAGCAGCGTCAAATTGAAATCCCTCCTGGCCGCCTGACCGGCGACCCCTATTCTCAAGGTATTAGCGATGGGTAAACAAGTGCGTCCGACTGTGCATGACCTCCTGGCAATGAAGGGCAAGCGGCAGCTCAGCATGCTGCGCGTTGTGTCGCTTGAAGAGGCCGAAGCGGCCGAGGCTGCCGGCATCGACCTGATTTCCGTTCCGCCTGAACTCCTCTTCGATCCGCGATTTCGCGATGCCGCCCCCGGGCGCTTCGCCATCCCAGGCGGCGAGTATGGTCAGAGCGGCGCCACCACCGGCGAGATCCTGCGCTCGGCCGTGAAAATGCGGGCAGCTTCCGCGGACGCCGTCTATTGTGCCGCAAGCCTGCAGACGATCCGGCGGTTGCGTGACGAGTATATTCCGGTCTGTGGACACACTGGGCTTATTCCCTCGCACTCCACATGGACCGGCGGTTTTCGCGCGGTCGGCAAAACGGCCGAAGCCGCGGCTTTCGTCTACAAGCAGGTGAAGGATCTGGAGGCCGCAGGCGCGTTCAGCGCGGAGATCGAGGTCGTGCCGGCCGAAGTGGCCACGGCGATATCGGAGCGGACCTCAATGCTGATGATCTCAATGGGCGCCGGCAGCGGATGCGATGCCCAATATCTCTTCTCCGAGGATGTGCTGGGCCTTAACCGTGGGCACTATCCGCGCCACGCCAAGGTCTATCGCAACCTTGCGGCGGAATATGACCGCATCCAGGCCGAACGGATCGCCGCATTCCGCGAATATGCGGCCGACATCGAAAGCGGTGCCTATCCGCAGGAGCGCCATCGCGTGCTTGTGGATGCCGAGGAGCTGGAGACGTTTCTGACAAGGCTTTAGGGCGGCGCGTGGCCGGGAACAATTCCCGGCCACGCGCCGCCCGAGCGACTAGCTGCAGACGCGAACGCTTTCCGTGTGCCAGCCGCCATCATAGGCGTTACGAACGTCGCGGTCCTCAAACCAGCAGCGTGGCGGCGGCGGCGGAGGTGGAGGCGGCGGATCGATATAGCGTGGCCCGCTGTTGTTGTTGACAATCGCGCCGCCGATGAGGCCGCCGATCACGCCGGCAGCCAAGCCGCCCGCAATCGCAGCGCCATTATTATGGTGGTGATGTCTGCGCGGGGGCGGCGCATCGTCGTAATATGGTTGACGCCATTCTTGAGCCGCAGCCGTTTCGGCCACGGCAAGGACGCTGCTGGCCGCTATCGCTGCGGTGACCACGGACAAGACCAGTTTCTTCATTGTGCCTCCGTCGAGGTTAACCCCCCTCGCCGATCGCACGAATTGCATGTTCGTGCTTAACGTTCGATGAACGACATTGCACAGAGCAGCGCCAGCCGGCAAGCTGCGTAGACTGGGACTTCTTGAGCCGCTGGTGTGCTGGTGATTCAGACGTGATTCGAACGCGTGATCCTCTTCGCCGCCGAACTACCCATCATTATTCAAAGCAAGCCCGCTCGACATTGGTGCCTAATCGCCCATCCCGAGCCTGCCAAACTGACCTCTGCGCGGCCGCGTCGGGGCCGAAGGCCACGCAGCTCGACTTGGGGCTGCGGGCGTGGCGCCCTCGCTAGGGACCAACGCAAGGACCAAGGCGATGCCATAAAAAAGAGTGTGATGCCTTGTGTCGCCAAAGCGGGCAGTGGGATAGCGATAAACTTCGGCAGGAAAACCGGCGTCAGAAGCACCCATATGAGGTATTGCGGCCATCCTATGTCTCGAAGACGGCTTGAGAGCAGGTAGAGCAAACCGATGACGGTGATTGCTGTCATCGCAATCGCGGCAATGACATAAAGCATCTCAAAAAACGAGCGCCGGGCCGTCAGCTGGCAGTTTCAGTATCTCCCATTGCCATCTCGATTGCGCTCTCTATGGCCATGCCGTGCAGTTTTTCTATCCCGCCTACGGTCGGTTTGCGACCGCTTGCGGCGATCTGCCTTAATGCTTCGTCCTGGCCCCTCAACATGAGCGGCATGTTTTTGCCTTGAAACGGGATGCTTGCCGCATTTCCTTGACCATGGGTAGGTCGTGACGCCATCAGTTGGCGGGCTGCTTTGTCTTGCTCAGTCATGATGAGGCGCTCGATTTGGGGCTTTAAGAAATCGAAGCCAAACAGCACTACGATCAAGATGGCATAACGGACGCGTCCAAGCTTAGATTGGCCGAAAATCGTCATGAACGGAAGACGCCACTCGCCTTAAGGCTGTGGATGTTGTACCCTAAAGGTTGAATAATATACTAAAATCGCCGCATTTCCCGGCCTGAAAGCTGGAGTGATTTGCCTCCCCAGAGACAAGTCCTAGCGAATTAGTTGCAGTTACGAACACGCGACCATTTGAGGAGCGGTGGGTTGGTGTTGTGGGCCGCAAACCATTCACGCCGCCGACAACCACCCAGCCGCACGAACGTGGCTCTGATTGGAAAATCGAAGATAAGTCTTTTGAAAAGACTGGTGATCCCGACGCGATTCGAACGCGTGACCCTCAGATTAGGAATCTGATGCTCTATCCTGCTGAGCTACGGGACCACTTGAGCGTCATGCATACAAAAGGCTTGGCCGGAAGCCAAGCTCTTTTGCATGTGTTTGGATAAAGTCGGATTTCAGGCGCCGAGGCGCTGTTCCGCGAGTCGCACCCAATAGGAAATGCCGTGGGCGATGGTTTCGTCGTTGAAATCGTAGGCCGGGTTGTGCAGGCCCGCCGTATCGCCATTGCCGATGAAGATGAATGCGCCGGGACGGGCGTTGAGCATATAGGAGAAGTCCTCACCGCCCATCATCGGGTCTATCTCGGCGTTGACGTTGCCGACGCCCGCGATCTCGCCGGCGATGCGCACCGCATGGCCGGTTTCCGTCGCGTGATTGTAGGTGACCGGGTAGTTCCGGTTGAAGTCGATATCGACTTCGGCGCCGTGGGCTGCGACCAGGCCGTTGACGACCCGCTTCAATCGGGTTTCGGCAAGATTGCGTACCTCTTCGTCGAGCGTGCGCACCGTGCCGGCGATCGTCGCGTCGTTTGGAATGACATTGTGCGCGAAGCCGGCGTTGAACTTGGTGACCGAGACGACGACCGAGCGCAGTGGATCCACACTTCGCGAGGCGATGAGCTGCAGGTTGCTGACGATCTGCGCGCCGATGGCGATCGGGTCGATCGTGCGGTGCGGCTGTGCAGCGTGGCCGCCGCGGCCTTTGATGGTGATGGTGAATTCGTCGGTGGCGGCCATGATCGCACCACTGCGGATGGCAAAATGCCCGACCGGAAGGCCCGGCAGGTTATGCATACCGTAGACCTCTTCGATGCCGAAGCGCTCCATCATGCCGTCCTTGACCATCAGGTTGCCGCCGCCGCCGCCCTCCTCGGCCGGCTGGAAGATGACCGCGATATTGCCGTTGAAGTTGCGCGTTTCTGCCAGATATTTCGCCGCGCCGAGCAGCATGGCTGTATGGCCGTCGTGGCCGCAGGCATGCATCTTGCCCGGGGTCGTCGAAGCCCAGGGCTTGCCGGTGATTTCCGTGAGCGGCAGCGCGTCCATGTCGGCGCGCAGGCCGATGGTGCGGGTGCCTTCGCCATTGCCCTTAATCAGGCCGACAACGCCTGTTCTGCCGATGCCGGTGACGATCTCATCTATGCCGAATTCCTTGAGTTTCTCGGCCACGAAGGCAGCGGTGTTCTCGACCGCGAAGAGAAGTTCGGGGCGCGCATGGATATGCCGGCGCCACTCTGTCACCTCGTCCTGAAGTTCGGCGGCTCTGTTCAAAATCGGCATGTCAGCTTCCTGTCGTGAAATCGAAACGGGGACAGCACCGGGTCGCGGGGACACGATGCCGCAGAAATAACTTAGTCAAGGCCCTTTGCCATGTCATGGCCATATACGTTAAATAGGGGAAACTTTCGAGACCTCCGGACATCTTAAGGACGAACCGTGTCGACGCGTCAGAATCGCTTGCTTGCCGTCTTGCGGCCGCTTTCAATCGCAGCTTCCGCAGCCGCCATCGCTCTCTCGGCCACTGCCCAAGCCTATGCGAACCCGCATATCCTGGTGGATGTGCAGAGCGGCCGCGTGCTGGAGCATGAGGAAGCGTACCGCAAGTGGTATCCGGCTTCGCTCACCAAGCTGATGACCGTCTACACCGTCTTCGACGCGGTTCGCGCCGGCCAGATCAGCCTCGATACCCCCATTGTCATGAGCAAGCGGGCGGCTGCCCAGCCGCCGGCGAAGATGTATTTCAAGCCGGGACAGAAGCTGACGCTCGACAGCGCGCTGAAGATCCTGATGGTCAAGTCGGCAAACGACATCGCCGTTGCCGTTGCAGAAGCTGTCGGCGGTACGCAGGAAGCCTTTGTGCTGAAGATGAACGCCGAGGCTGCGAAGCTCGGCATGGCGGACTCGCATTTCGTCAATCCGAACGGCCTGCCTGGCAAGGGCCAGTACACGACGGCGCGCGATCTCGCGGTTCTTTCCGTCGCGCTGCGTCGCGAGTTCCCGCAATATGCCGGCTATTTCTCGCTTGAGGGCATCACGACCGGCGCCAAGAACGTACCAAGCATCAACGTCCTGATCGGCCGCTTCGCCGGCGCCGACGGTATGAAGACCGGCTTCATTTGCGCTTCGGGCTTCAACCAGATTGCTTCGGCGACGCGCAACGGTCGTACCTTGATATCCGTCGTGCTCGGCACCGACAGCCTCGCGGCGCGCGCGGATGCCTCCGCCGACCTGCTGCAGAAGGGTTTCACCTCGCAGTTTGCCGCGCCCGATACGCTCAGTTCATTGCGACCCTATGGGCCGGGTCAGGATCAGGTCGCCGACATCACCGCCGATATCTGCAGCGCCAAGGGTGCCAAGGTGCGCAGCGAGACACGCGACGAAGTCGGCCGGATGAAGGTTCAGTCGCCCTATATTCAGGAAATGGACCACGAGCCGAATTTCGTCTTCGCGGGGCTCATTCCGGGCCAGAACGAACCACAGCCGGATAAGCTGGCGACTGCCGACACCGCGGGAACGGTCGCCAATGTGCCGGTGCCGCTGCCGCGTCCGGCCACCTCCTTTTAAGGTCAGTTCGCGATGAGCGCTGCTTCCGATCGGATCCCGGTCACCATCCTGACAGGCTTTCTTGGTGCCGGCAAATCGACGCTGCTGAACCGTATCCTCAAGGATCCGGCGATGAAGGACGCCGCCGTGATCATCAACGAGTTTGGTGACGTCGGCATCGATCATCTGCTGGTGGAAAGCTCCGGCGACGCGATCATCGAGCTGTCGGACGGCTGCCTCTGCTGCACCGTGCGCGGCGAACTGGTCGATACGCTGGCCAACCTAATGGACGCGGTGCAGACCGGCCGCGTCAAGCCGGTGAAGCGCGTCGTGATCGAAACCACCGGTCTTGCCGATCCGGCGCCCGTCATGCAGGCGATCATGGGCAACCCGATCATCGCCACCAATTTCGACCTTGATGGCATCGTGACCGTGGTCGATGCGGTCAACGGTGCGCAGACCCTCGACAACCACGAGGAGGCGGTGAAGCAAGCGGCGGTTGCCGATCGGCTCATTCTCTCCAAACGGACGATGGCTTCGCAGGAGGTGTTGCGGGCGCTGGAAGCGCGTCTTGATGCCCTTAATCCGCGCGCCGCATTGCTGGATGCCGACAGCACTGAGGCAGGGCAGGTGGGCGTGCTCGTCAACGGCCTCTACGATCCGGCAAGCAAGATTGCCGACGTCGGCCGCTGGCTGCGGGATGAGGATGCGCACGACGCGCATCACCATCATGACCATCATCACCACGGCGCTGACGGGCATCATCACCACCATGACCATCATCACGGACACGATCACCAGGACCCGCATGATGTGAACCGCCACGATAGCTCGATCCGGTCCTTCTCGATCATCGAGGAGAAGCCGATCGAGCCGATGGCGCTTGATATGTTCATCGACCTCCTGCGTTCGGCGCATGGCGAGAAGCTGCTGCGGATGAAGGCGATCGTTGCGGTCTCGGACCGTCCGGATCGCCCGCTGGTGCTTCACGGTGTGCAGAGTATCTTCCATCCGCCGTCGCGCCTGCCAGCCTGGCCGGACCCTCAGGATCGCCGCACGCGCATGGTGCTGATCACCAAGGATTTGCCGGAAGCCTTCGTCAAGGATCTGTTCGATGCGTTCCTCGGCAAACCGCGCATCGATACGCCGGACCGGACGGCGCTGAACGACAATCCACTCGCCGTGCCGGGCATGCGGTTCTGATCTATCCCTTGCGGATGAGGAACCGGTGGCCGGTGTCGGTCTTTACGGTCTCGATGAGCTCGTGTCCGTCTTCGTTGCAGAAATGAGGGATGTCTATTCCAGCGAGCGGATCGGTCGTTTCGACCTGGATCAATGAACCGCTTGGCAAGGAGGACATCTTGCGGCGGGCCTTCAGCACCGGAAGCGGGCATTTCAGCCCGCGCAAGTCGTAGAGAATGGCACTCACGCCGTCAGTCCTTGGCCCAGAACTTCCAGAACGGCTTCTTTGAGGCGACTTCCACAGGTTCCGGCTGCTCTACCGGCGCGAATGCCAGCGGGCTCGGCGTGGGGACCGGAATCTGAGCCGGAACGGCAGCGGCGACGGCGATTTCCTTTGCTTCGGGCGTGGCCGGAGCAGCACCGGGAGCAGCATTTGCAGCAACCGTGGATGCGGTCTTGCTCGCCATCATCTCTTCGAGATCGGCGACTTTGACCATCTTGCCGGCCTCGAGCGAGGTGCCGGTCGGCGCATAGGCCAGTTCGCGACCCTTCCTGAGCTTCGCGACCACGGCCTTGCGCTCGGCCTCGCTCGGATCGTACCAGGCCATGCCGTCATATTTCTTCATGGCTTTGGCGTAGTCGGCGTCGTAGGTCTTGCCGTAGGAGGCAAGGGCAGCCGTCAGCGCCGGCGGCGTCGACATTGCCGGGCACTTCCCGGCCGCATTGAATTCGCCATTGTCGGTTGCCTGCTGATTGAAGACGTACTTCTTCTCGCAGAAATTCACCTCAGGAGGACGCTTGGTGACCTCGAAGTTGTCGTAGCCGACCTTCAGCATGTTCCAGAACTCGATGTTCGAGTTGAGGCGATGCCGTACCATGTTCTCCGCCGTCATGCGGAACGGGAACGCCTGAAGCTGCACCGTCGACTGGCCGCCGGCAAAGGCATCGCGAGCGAACGCGTAAATCTCCAGCACCTGCTGGTCGGTCATCGAGTAGCAGCCCGACGAAGAGCATGCGCCATGGATCATCAGATTGGTGCCGTTACGGCCGTTGACGGCGTCGTAGCGGTTCGGGAAGCCGGTGTTGATCGCGAGATAATACTTCGAATTCGGATTCAGGTTGGCGCGTGTCAGCTCATAGAAGCCTTCCGGCGCCTGCCGGTCACCCTCCTTCACCTTCGGGCCGAGGCGGCCCGACCAGGCGCAGATCTTGTATTCGGCGATCTTGTCGAAGCGATTGTCGGTCTTCGCCTTCCAGATCTCCAGCGCGCCTTCTTCCTTGAAGATGCGGATCATGATCGGCGAATTGCGCTGCATGCCCTTGGCCGACATCTCGGACAGGATCTTCGGCGGTAGCGGCTGCTCGACCTTGTTCTTGACCTTCGAGAGGTCGACCTGGGCCGTTTCCAATGCATCGTTGCAGCCGGCCAGGGCCAGAGCGATCAGGGAAACATATGCAAAATGACGAATGCGCATTCAAAATAGCCCATCAACAGTATGCAACCCAGCCCCAGGTGCGGAGCGAATCATAGGCTGACTATGGTTCACAAACTCTTAGCAGCCTATGAAGCGCGCTCGCGTCCCCCGCAAGTAGGAATGTTACTGATAACATTATTGTGGCCAAGGTTTGGCCTCATTCACCGCGCAGCCATCTCTTCGACTACTACAAATTGCGGCCCATGTTGAGGAATTTCTGCCGACGGTCGTTGCGAAGCTGCTCGCCAGTGCGGTTGGAAAGTTCGCCGAGAGCATTGGCAATGACATCGCCGGTGGCAGCAATCACGCTGTCCGGATCGCGGTGCGCGCCGCCGAGAGGCTCGCTGATGATGCCGTCGATGATGCCAAGCGCCTTCAGATCCTCGGAGGTGATCTTCATGTTGGTAGCCGCTTCCTTGGCGCGGGCGGAATCGCGCCAGAGGATCGAAGCCGCACCTTCCGGTGAGATGACGCTGTAGATCGCGTGCTCCAGCATGTAGACACGGTTGCCGGTGGCGATCGCGATTGCGCCGCCCGAGCCGCCTTCGCCGATGACGACGGAGACGATCGGCACCTTCACCGACAGGCACATTTCCGTCGAGCGTGCGATGGCTTCGGCCTGGCCACGTTCTTCGGCGCCGACGCCCGGATAGGCGCCTGCCGTATCGACGAGGGTGATGACGGGAAGGCCGAAGCGGTCAGCCATCTCGAGGACGCGGATCGCCTTGCGATAGCCTTCTGGACGGGCGCTGCCGAAATTGTGCTTTAGGCGGCTCTTCGTGTCATTGCCCTTTTCCTGGCCGAGAACGGCGACGGGCTGGCCGCGGAAGCGGGCAAGCCCCGCCTGGATAGCGGCATCCTCAGAGAACTTGCGGTCGCCGGCGAGAGGCGTGAATTCCTGAAACAGCGTCTTGGCATAGTCGACGAAATGCGGTCGCTGCGGATGGCGCGCAACCTGTGTCTTCTGCCAGGCGTTCAGCTTCGAATAGATGTCGAGCATCGCTTCGCGAACGCGAACTTCGAGCCTGCCGATTTCATCGGACGTGTCGATACTCTCGTCTTCCGTGGCGAGCTTCTTCAGTTCGATGATCTTGCCTTCGAGGTCGGAGATCGGCTTTTCGAAGTCGAGATAGTTGTGCATGAGGTGCGTTTCCGTTCCTTTTGCCGGGGCTACTTTGTATGAGCTCGCCCTTTGTTGCCGGTCCTATTCCTGCTTTTTGGCCTGTTTGGCAAGGGGGTGGTGTGTTTGGACCAGTTGTTGAAGCCGTTCCTCCAACACATGCGTATAAATTTGCGTGGTTGAAATGTCCGAGTGTCCGAGCAGTTCCTGAACGACGCGAAGATCAGCGCCGTTGGCGAGAAGGTGGCTCGCAAATGCATGCCGCATGACGTGCGGCGAGATCATAGATGGGGTGAGACCTGCCCGGATCGCAAGCTTCTTCAAGTCACGTGCGAAAACCTGGCGCGGCAGGTAGCCTTCCCGGGAGGCTGCGGGAAATAGCCAGAGGCTTTCCTGTGGCACCTTGGCGGCAGCGTTCTCGGCGGCGAGCATCCGGCCGTAGAGCTTCAGTGCCACGATCGCCGATTGCGACAGCGGCACGAGACGTTCCTTGTTGCCCTTGCCACGGATCATCAGGAAGCGTCCGTCCTGATCGAGCACACGGGCTGGAAGAGAGACGAGCTCGCTCACACGCATCCCTGTTGCATAGAGGAGCTCAAGAAGGGCCAGCATCCGAAGCCGCTGCAGTTGGCCGGGCGCGGGATCCTGCGCTTCGGTTTCCGCCTGCTCGAGCAAACGGCCAACCTCATCGACCCCCATCGTCTTCGGCAGAGCCCGGCCCTTCTTCGGCGCATCGAGAACGCCAGTCGGATCGTCGGTGCGCAGGCTTTCGGCGTAGAGAAACTTGTAGAACTGGCGCATCGCCGCCAGCCGCCGCGCCTGGGACGATGGCTTGAACCCATGCGCGGCGAGGGAAGAGAGATAGGCCGAAAGATCCGCCGATGTCGCCTCCAGCAGGCGCACGCTCTTGCCGTTCAGGAAGCCATGAAGATCGTCAAGATCGCGCTCATAGGAAGAAAGTGTATTGGCGGCTGCGCCCCGCTCCGCGCTCATCATTTCCAGAAAGGCTTCGACGTGAACCCAGCCGAGATCCTTCATCGTCTCACTTCTTGGACGGGTTGATGGCGCCGGTGGACGGAGGGTTGATCCGCTCGGACGGAATACGGATCGTCACGTCACGCTCCTGCGGCTCGACGAAAGCAACCAGTGCCCACATCGTTCCGTATATCGCACCGGCGATGATCGCCAATATGGCGAGAAAACGGAACAAACTCGGCATTCAGTAACTCCATGGCTCTGCTTCTTTATGAAGAAGCATGTTTGCAAGTGCAAGAAGATGCATTTGAACCACGTTTCCCTTGCCCGCGACTTGACGCTACACCTGCATTTGTCGATACCGTTCGCAAACAAAGTGTGAATGGACCAATGAGCGACCCAGTTCTGACCGTTGCCGAAAGCTTGAAAGACAGGGCTCGTGCTGCGCTCGGTTCTCGCAATCTGATCCTGGTCGGATTGATGGGCGCAGGCAAATCCTCTGTTGGCCGGATCGTCGCGCATCAGTTGGGCATCCCCTTCGTCGACAGCGATGCCGAGATCGAGAAGGTCTCCCGCATGTCCATCACCGAACTCTTCGCCGCTTACGGCGAGGAAGAGTTCCGCGCGCTTGAAGGCCGTGTCATGAAACGCCTCTTGAAGAACGGGCCGCGTGTGGTCTCCACCGGCGGCGGTGCTTTCATCAACGACCGGACGCGCAAGCATATCAAGAAGGGCGGCCTCTCCATCTGGCTGAAGGCGGACCTCGATGTTCTCTGGGAGCGGGTCAGCAAGCGCGATACGCGCCCGCTGCTCAAAACAGAGAACCCCAAGCAGACCCTCGAAAACCTCATGAACGCGCGTTATCCGATTTACGAGCTCGCCGACCTTACCGTCCTCTCGCGCGATGTGCGCAAGGAACTGATGGCCGAGGAGATCCTTAAAGCCATGATCGACGCCCGAACCGAAAGTGCAGCCCGATGAATGCGATTGCCCCTGCCTCCGAACGCAAGGTTCACGTGCCACTCGGCGAGCGCGCCTACGATATCCTGATCGGGCCGGGCCTGATCGCACGCGCCGGCGCTGAGATCGCTTCGCGCCTGAAGGGCCGGAAGGCGGCTGTCATTACGGACGCGCATGTAGCGCCGCTTTATCTTGACGCGCTGGTTCAAAGCTTGGAACAGGCTGGCATCGCGTCCGCGACCCTCGTGCTGCCGGCTGGCGAGAAGACCAAGAGCTTCGAGCATCTGATAACTGTTTGCGACAAGGTCCTCGAAGCGCGGATTGAACGCAACGACTGCGTCATCGCGCTTGGCGGCGGCGTTATCGGCGACCTCTCAGGCTTTGCCGCCGGCATCGTGCGGCGCGGGATGCGTTTCGTACAGGTACCGACTTCGCTGCTGTCGCAGGTCGATTCCTCGGTCGGCGGCAAGACCGGCATCAACAGCCGCCATGGCAAGAACCTCCTTGGCGTCTTCCATCAGCCGGACTTGGTGCTCGCAGACACCGATGTTCTGAATTCGCTAAGTGCGCGTGAGTTTCGTGCCGGCTATGCAGAGGTCGCGAAGTACGGCCTGATCGACAAGCCTGACTTTTTCGCGTGGCTGGAAGCCAACTGGCAGGCGGTTTTTGCCGGCGGTGCGGCACGCATCGAGGCGATCGCCACGAGCTGCCAGGCAAAATCCGATGTCGTCGTTGCCGACGAGCGCGAGACCGGACAACGCGCGCTCCTCAATCTCGGCCACACCTTCGGCCACGCGCTGGAGGCGGCAACCGCCTATGATAGCTCGCGTCTCGTTCATGGCGAAGGTGTTTCAATCGGCATGGTTCTGGCGCACGAATTCTCGGCGCGCATGAACCTCGCAAGCCCGGATGATGCCCGCCGCGTCGAAAGCCACCTCAAGGCTGTCGGTCTTCCGACCCGCATGTCGGAAATTCCGGGCGCGCTGCCGCCGGCCGAAGTGTTGATGGACGCGATTGCTCAGGACAAGAAGGTGAAGGGCGGCAAGCTGACCTTCATTCTCACCCGCGGCATCGGGCAGTCCTTCGTCGCCAATGATGTTCCCGCTTCGGAAGTACTGAGCTTCCTCAAGGAGAAGCACCCGCAATGACCCTCGAAGGCACGCTGGCATTTCTTTCCGTATACTGGCCGGAAATTGTCTCCATCGTGGCCCTCGTCCTCATGTCGGCGTTCTTCTCCGGTTCGGAGACGGCGCTGACCGCGGTATCCCGTAGCCGGATTCACACGCTCGAAGCCAATGGCGAGGAACGCGCAGGGATTGTGCGCCAGCTCATAGAGCGCCGCGATAGGCTGATCGGTGCGCTGCTCATCGGCAACAACCTTGCCAACATCCTCTCCTCGTCGTTGGCCACTAGTCTGTTTCTCGGGCTGTTTGGCAACTCGGGCGTTGCGCTTGCGACTTTGGCGATGACCGTCATTCTGGTCATCTTCGCCGAAGTGCTGCCGAAGAGCTGGGCGATTTCGACGCCGGATCGGTTTGCACTGAACACGGCCTATGCAGTCAAGATGTTCGTCGCCGTCGTCGGTCCGGTGTCGTCTTTCGTCAATGCGATCGTTCGCCGGATCCTGTCGCTCTTTGGTATCAATCTCTCGCGGGAGGTCTCGATGCTCTCCGCGCATGAAGAACTGCGTGGCGCTGTTGACTTGTTGCATCGTGAGGGATCGGTCGTAAAGGCGGACCGCGACCGCTTGGGCGGTGTCCTCGATCTCGGCGAACTGGAACTCTCCGACATCATGGTCCACCGCACCGCGATGCGGGCGATCAATGCCGATGATCCGCCGGAGGTGGTCGTGCGGACAATTCTCGAGAGCCCGTTCACGCGCATGCCGCTCTGGCGGGGGACGACGGATAACATCATCGGTGTGGTTCACTCCAAGGATCTGCTGCGCGCACTTGCCGAGCGCGACGCCGAGCCGGAGCACCTCGACATCATCAAGATCGCCCAGAAGCCGTGGTTCGTACCCGATAGCACCAGCCTTGAAGCCCAGCTGAACGCATTTCTGCGCCGCAAGCAGCATTTCGCCGTCGTCGTCGACGAGTATGGCGAAGTGCAGGGCATCGTGACGCTGGAGGACATCCTCGAGGAGATCGTCGGCGACATTGCCGATGAGCACGACATCGACATCCAGGGCGTGCGGCAGGAAGCGGACGGTTCCATAGTGGTGGATGGCAACGTTCCCATCCGCGATCTCAACCGCGCGCTGGATTGGCATCTGCCGGATGAGGAAGCGACAACGATCGCAGGCCTTGTCATTCACGAGTCGATGACAATCCCGGAAGAGCGACAGGCCTTCACATTCTACGAAAAGCGCTTCATCGTCATGAAGCGAGAGAAGAACCGCATCACCAAACTTCGAATCCGGCCGGCTGAGGAAAACGAGGCAGGTCCGGCCTGAGGCGAGCGTCCTAGCCATGGTCGCTGTGGAAAGGAGTCCGCCGCGACATCACCATTATGGATTTGATATGTTTGATATTTTCTGGCGGGCTGTCGTCATCGGCATCGGGGCGACCGTTCTTATGGATATCTGGGCAATTGTGTATGCAAAAGCCACCGGCAGCGCGCTGCCGAACTGGGCGCCGATCGGTCGCTGGTTCTGGCACCTGAAGGACGGCAAGGTTTTCCACGACGACATCGGCACGGCCGCACCTTATGAGCGCGAACTCGCGCTCGGCTGGATTGGCCATTATGCCGTCGGCATTCTCTACGGCATACTGCTTGTGGTGCTGGTCGGTCCCGGCTGGCTGGCGGAACCGACCTTTCTTCCGGCGTGGATCTGGGCGATCGTCACCGTCGGCGCCGGCTGGTTCCTGCTGCAGCCGGGCCTCGGCATCGGCTGGGCGGCATCGAAGACGCCGAACCCGAACAAGGTTCGCTTCCTCAATCTGGTGGCGCACACGGTCTTCGGCTTCGGGCTCTACGCGACGGCGCTTCTGATCCGCTGAAACCATGCTGTGACGGTCCGGCCGCATTGGAAAGTGCGGCCTTGTCACCCATATAGGGGCCGTGCCCGCTACCAGCGCACCGGTTCGCCGGGGGCTGCCGGTTCGACGGCGAGCGCATGCAATCCGGCATCCAATTCTGGCTTCAAAAGCTCCGTGATCGCGCGGTGCCGCGCCAGTCGGGGCATGCCGGTAAACTTGGCGGATACGATGCGCACCCGCATATGGGTCTCGCCCGTCCCCGTCATATCAGGCTGATGACCTGCATGAAGATGGCTTTCATTGATGACGCTCAAGCGTTCCGGCGCGAATGCGGCGGTCAGCTTTTCTTCGATGCGGGTCTGCAGGGTCATGGTCTCGTTGCTTTGCGAAAAAGGTTCCCACCAAGCCAGCAACATTCCCATTTGTCAATTCTTGTTGTGGCCTCTTCGCAGGCTTAAAATTAGAGCCGTCATGAGACTCGATTCCAAATATTTCGACCGCATCCGCACCCGCCGCAAACGCGAGCAGGAAACCGAACAGGCTCCCCCTTCCTGTCAGTGGGACGGCTGCGACAAGAAAGGCGTGCATCGCGCTCCCGTCGGACGCAATGCCGAGGGGCAGTTCTTTCTGTTCTGCTTCGAACACGTCAAGGAATACAACAAGGGCTACAATTACTTTTCCGGCCTCTCCGACGGTGAGATCGCGCGCTATCAGAAGGAAGCGATAACAGGCCATCGCCCAACCTGGACGGTCGGCGTCAACAAGTCGGCCAAGGACAGCCCGCTGCATTCCGATATGCGGTCCGGTTCCTACCGCGTGCGCGATCCCTTCGGCTTCGTCAACGGTACCAAGGGAAACGGCCCGCGCTTCCCTGAGCAGCGCAAGCTGAAAAGCCTGGAAGCCAAGGCCTTCGACACGATGGGCCTCGATGCCAGCGCGACCTCCTCGGAGATCAAGAGCCGCTACAAGGAACTGGTCAAGAAACACCACCCTGACGCCAACGGCGGCGACCGCGGTTCGGAAGAGCGGTTCCGGGCCGTCATCCAGGCCTATCAATTATTGAAGCAGAACGGTTTTTGTTAATTCCCGTCCTTGCTCTTGGTCTTCAATCAGGTATGGTCCCAAATCGGCTGAGGCCGCAGGCAATCGCGGCATAAGTTTCTGCGTTTGTCTCACAGGCGCCTCGGCCACTTCCGGGCGCGGCGTTTCTTGTCCGGGACTTTGTTCAAGAATGCTCGCTAGCGGTAGATTATCGCCCCCGAGGTTTCGTTTCAGTCCCGGAGAAGCATCGCCGACGTTCCGACATGAACGAGCGCGGGGTAGACTGCGGCGTCGTGGTTGCGAAATGGGCTGAGACAGTATGGTCGGGTGTCGGGCACCCGCCTTGGAGACATGATGAGCAAGATTGACCTTGATATTTCGGAGCTTCCGGACACCACCGTTTCGGTCAGGGAGGTCTTTGGTATCGATTCCGACATCCGCGTGCCGGCCTATAGCCAGGGCAGCGCCTATGTTCCGGACCTCGACCCCGACTATCTCTTCGACCGCGAGACCACGCTCGCCATTCTTGCCGGCTTTGCCCATAACCGACGCGTGATGATCTCCGGCTATCACGGCACGGGTAAGTCCTCGCACATCGAACAGGTCGCCGCCCGCCTCAACTGGCCCTGCGTTCGTATCAACCTCGATAGCCACGTCAGCCGTATCGACCTCGTCGGCAAGGATGCGATCGTCCTCAAGGACGGTCTGCAGGTCACGGAATTCAAGGACGGCATCCTGCCCTGGGCCTACCAGCACAATGTCGCGCTCGTCTTCGACGAATACGATGCCGGCCGCCCCGACGTCATGTTCGTCATCCAGCGCGTTCTGGAATCGTCGGGCCGCCTGACGCTGCTCGACCAGAGCCGTGTTATCCGCCCGCACCCAGCCTTCCGTCTGTTTGCGACCGCAAACACGATCGGTCTCGGTGATACGACGGGCCTCTATCACGGCACGCAGCAGATCAATCAGGCGCAGATGGACCGCTGGTCGATCGTCACGACGCTGAACTACCTGCCGCACGACCATGAAGTGAACATCGTTGCTTCCAAGGTGAAGAGCTTTGGGAAGGACAAGGAAGGCCGCGATACCGTCTCCAAGATGGTGCGCGTCGCCGATCTGACTCGCGCCTCCTTCATGAACGGCGATCTGTCGACCGTCATGAGCCCGCGTACGGTTATCACCTGGGCCGAGAACGCCGAGATTTTCGGCGACATCGCGTTCGCCTTCCGCACCACGTTCCTCAACAAGTGCGATGAACTGGAACGTCCCCTGGTGGCCGAACACTACCAGCGTGCTTTCGGCGTCGAGCTGAAGGAAAGTGCTGCCAACATCGTTCTGGAGGCCTAAGGCCGACCGATCATGGCTGCTCGCGGTGACAATTCGAAAGCAAAGCCCGGCTCGCCTGTCGACGTCGAACCGTTGCGCCGGGCGATAACTGGCAGCGTGCGCGCGATTGCCGGTGACGGCGAGGTCGAGGTGACCTTCGCCAACGAACGCCCTGGAATGACGGCCGAGCGGATCCGTCTGCCGGAGCTTTCCAAGCGTCCGACGCTGCATGAGCTCGCCGTGACGCGCGGGCTTGGCGACTCGATGGCGCTGCGGCTCGCCTGCCACGACGACAAGGTGCACGCGACGATGGCGCCGCAAGGCTCCGATGCGCGCGCGATCTTTGATGCCGTTGAGCAGGCGCGCGTTGAATCGATCGGCGCGCTGCGCATGGAAGGAGTAGCCGCCAACTTGCGCTCGATGACCGAAGAGAAATACGCCAAGGCGAATTTCTCCGGTATCGAGCGGCAGGAGGACGCGCCGATAGGCGAAGCGATGGCCATGATGGTGCGGGAGAAGCTGACGGGCCAGAAACCGCCAGCCTCCGCCGGGAAGGTACTCGACCTCTGGCGCTCCTTCATCGATGAGAAGGCCGGATCCGACCTAGACGACCTTCCCGCCGTCATGAGCGACCAGCAGGCCTTTTCCAAGGTGATCCGCCACATGCTCTCCGCCATGGAAATGGCCGAGGAGTATGGCGACGACGATAGCGAGCCGGAATCCGATGATGAATCGGAGCAGGAAGACCAGCCGAACGGCGACGAGCAGGAACAGGACGAAGTTGATGACGACGCCGGTTCCGACGCTGCGCCCGTAGAAGACAGCGAAGTCGCCGACGAGCAGATGGAGGACGGCGAGACCGAAGGCGCCGAAATCTCCGACGACGACATGCAGGATGAAGGCGAAGAGGATTCCGAGACGCCGGGGGAAACCCGCCGTCCGAACACGCCGTTCGACGACTTCAACGAGAAGGTCGACTACCACGTCTTCACCGAGGAATTCGACGAGACGATCACCGCCGAAGAGCTCTGCGACGCGGCCGAGTTGGAGCGCCTGCGCGCCTTCCTCGACAAGCAGCTGGCGCACCTTCAAGGCGCGGTCGGGCGGCTGGCGAACCGCCTGCAGCGGCGGTTGATGGCGCAGCAGAACCGTTCCTGGGATTTTGATCTCGAGGAAGGCTACCTCGATCCGGCGCGCCTGACGCGCCTGGTGATCGATCCGATGCAGGCGCTGTCCTTCAAGATGGAGCGCGACACGCAGTTCCGCGATACGGTCGTGACCCTTCTGATCGACAACTCGGGCTCGATGCGCGGCCGCCCGATCACGGTCGCGGCCACCTGCGCCGATATCCTGGCCCGCACGCTGGAGCGTTGCGGCGTCAAGGTCGAGATCCTCGGCTTCACGACGAAGGCCTGGAAGGGCGGACAGGCGCGCGAAAAGTGGCTCGGCAGCGGCAAGCCGCAAACGCCGGGCCGTCTCAACGACCTGCGCCACATCATCTACAAGTCGGCCGACGCGCCGTGGCGGCGCGCGCGTGCCAATCTCGGCCTGATGATGCGCGAAGGCCTGCTCAAGGAAAACATCGACGGCGAGGCGCTGATCTGGGCGCACAATCGCCTGCTGGCTCGCCGCGAGCAGCGCCGCATCCTGATGATGATCTCCGACGGGGCGCCGGTCGACGATTCGACGCTGTCGGTCAACCCGGGGAACTATCTGGAACGGCATCTGCGCGCCGTCATCGACCGAATCGAGACGCGCTCGCCGGTCGAGCTGCTGGCAATCGGCATCGGCCACGACGTTACGCGCTACTACCGGCGCGCGGTGACGATCGTCGATGCGGACGAACTGGCCGGTGCGATGACCGAGCAGCTTGCGTCGCTTTTCGAAGATAAGACTGTCCAGCCGCGGGGCGGTCGTCTCCGCCGCGCCGGCTAACCGCGAAGGACGCTTTCTGGATGCTCCGGAAGCCCTTCGCCAGCGTGGTCTCGATCGCTCTCGGGTTGGCGGCTCTCATGCCGCCGGCGCTCGGCGAAGGCGACGTGGAGGTCCGCAGCCGCCTCATCACCGATTTCAAGATCGGCTCCGATGAGACCAAGTTCGGCTCTCTCGAATTTCTCGGCGGGCTGGAAATGGTCTCGCCGCAGCGCCTGTTCGGCTCGCTGTCGTCGATTCGGTTTCGATCGGACAAGACACATTTCGTCGGCGTGCTCGACACCGGTCACTGGATGACAGGCCGTATCGAGCGTGATCCGCAGGGGCACCTGTCCGGCCTGACCGATGTCGCGATCACGCCGATGAAGAACCGGGCGGGGCGCAGCTTTGAGGGCAAAGGGTATATGGATGCCGAGGGCCTGACGCTGCACGCGGACCAGGTTCTCGTCTCCTTCGAACAGGACCACCGCGTCGACATCTATCCCGATCCGGGCTTCGAGGAGTCGCGTGCAATTGACACGATCCCCATCCCCTTTCCCAAGAAATCGCTGCGTGCCAATCGCGGCTTTGAGACGATCGCTGTTGCACCCGTCGATAGCGCGCTGAAAGGCGGCACGCTGATCGTCGCAGAACGCAGCCTGGACACGGACGGGAATGCCTATGCGGCGATCCTCGATGGACCACTGAAGGGACGTCTGTCGCTTGCTCACTATGGCGATTTCGACGCGACGGACGGAGCCTTCCTGCCGAATGGCGACCTGCTGCTTCTGGAACGCCGGTTCAACATGGCGGAAGGCATCGGAATGCGTATCCGCCACATCAAGGCCGCCGACATCCGCCCAGAGACCGTCATGGACGGCGAGATATTGCTGCAAGGCGACTTCGGCTACCAGATCGACAACATGGAAGGCCTTGATGCCTTTACGGCTGAGGATGGGACCACGCATGTTGTCATCGTCTCCGACGACAACCATTCGATCCTGCAGCGCAATCTGATGCTGGAATTCCGGTTGGTGGAGCCGCGGGCCGGCGATACGGCTGGCCTACAGAGATGAGCGCTCGTCGTGAGCGGCGAGCCTGAGCGGACTGCAACACGGCTTAGAAATTGCGCTGGAAGCGCAGGAAACCTTCAACATAGTCGTCGGCGTCATCAGGGTCGTCGTATTGGACGCTGAGTTTGGTCGTCAGGTTCGTGGCGATCTTGTAGTCGGCCGTGATACCCGCGCGCCACTCGTCGCCGCCGGTGAATTCGCCATCGCTATCGAACGAGGTCTTGCTGAAATACTGATAGCCGGGGGTAACCGACCACTTGTCGTTCAGCTTCACATAGTATTGCGCACCGACGGTCCACTCGGACTTTTCCCAGTAGTAGTTGGCGCCACTTGCCCAGATGCCCCAGAGGCCGAGCTGGCCAGGTCCGAGGTCCGCGAACAGGATGCCGCGAATGGCGCCTTCGTCAGCGTCGGTGTCATAGCTTCCCAGAAGGTAGCCGCTGACAACACCGACTTTGCCGTAAAACTGGGCTTCGATGCCGACATTGTTCGGCTGCTCGCCAGGTATGGCAGGCTTGGGCGCGTCTTCGAGTTCATCCACCATGACGCCGGCGCTGAAGTCCGGTGTCTCGTACATATAGCGGATGGCGTTGTGGATCGTCTGGTTGCTGGAGATGATGTCCGTTTCGCCGGTACCGATGCTGCGGTCGTTATCCCACCAGGAGTACTGCATGCCGACGCGCAGGTGAGCGATGTCGATATAGCCTTCCTGCAGAAGAGCCGTCTGGTTCGTCGCGTTCTCGGCGTTGATGCGGAGCGTGATGACGCCGGTCAGCGTGCCAAATTCTGTTTCGCTCTTGGACGAAATAGTCGTCTGTCCGCGCGTCCAGGAGGACCAGTCGGATGTGCCGGAGCGATTAGGACCGAAACGCTCTTCAACGCGGATGTAGCCGCCGATCGACAGACAGGTTTCCGTTCCCGGAATATAGAAGTAGCCGGAGCCATAAGCGTCGCAGACGCGCACATACTCGACCGGTTCGGGCTCGGCTGCGACGATCGCGTCTGCCGCGTAGGCACCGGACGCCATTGAGACCACCGCTATGGAGCTGAAGAGGGCAGTGCGAATATTCATGGGAGGTCCCTACAGGTACTCGATGGGGAACGGTTATGAGCGGTGCCTAACAGTTACATGACGATATTGCGGCGACGGGGCTTCCATTGTTCCGCTTCATACGATCTGTTGTGAATGCGCAACATTATGGCTGCTCGCCGTCAGATCTGGTTGGCTTCGCTCAGCTCGGGCGCGGCGGCGCGCATCTTCTTCAACTTCCGCAGCGCTGGGCTCTTTTCCGTCGGATTCTCGTCATCGTCGGGATCGCTGGTCGAACCGACTTCATCCATCCTGTGGGTTATCGCGAGCGCGTAGATAGTATGGAGAATATTGCGGTCAGTGACATCGGGGTCCGTCAAAGCCAGCAAAGAGGCGCGTACAATCTTCTTGCTGGTTGCCTTGGGGCAGCGTTCCAATACGAAGTCGAAAAGCCCGTTGCCGGAGAGGCCCTCCGTCGCACCGTCCAGAAGCGCCTCGTACACTCTCTTCCGTTTCTCGCTCACGGTTACCCTCCATGTGGCGTGATTGAGACAGTATTGTCACAAAAACGTCATGCGCAACAATTTTAACGCGCAACATGAAGAGTTTTTGCATGGTAGCGTGGCAGCAAAGTGTCGTCGCGGCACCGTCGTCCAGGGATTGCGCAACCAAATATAGCGGAGCCAGGCTCCGCTATATTTGGTTGTGACAAGGCTGAATGGGGTTAGCTGGCGCGGGCCGCCTGCGTCGGGCGCAACACGTTCATCAACGCGCCGTAGGGCAGCAGCATCACCAGACCGACGATCATCTTTACGGCGAAGTCGCCGATCGCCCAGGAAATCCAGCGAGGTGCCTGCGCGGTCAAAACGCCGAGGATCGGCGCGGCTTCGAGCGCGAACGGATCGTTCGGGCCGAAGAAGACGAAGAAGGCCGCAAAGGCGAAGGAGAAGAAGATCGCCGTGTCCAGCATCGAACCGATCAGCGAGCCGACGAGCGGCGCGCGCCACCAGGCCTGACGGCGCAGGCGGTTGAAGACCGAGATATCAAGCAGCTGCCCGGCGAGATAGGCCGAGCCGGAGGCGATAGCGATGCGCGGGACCGACGTGTAGAAGGACAGCGCCACACCGACGACAAAGCCAGCAAAGACGACCTTGCGGGCGGCCTGCGGGCCGAATTGGCGGTTAGTCAGATCGGTGATGAGGAAGGCGACCGGATAGGTGAATGCGCCCCAGGTCAGGATGTCGGCCAGATTGATGCCGGCGAACTCGGCGTTCAGGGGGAACTGTACGAGGAAGTTCGAGGCGACGACGACCAGCGTCATCAGTGCGACATAGATAGAGCGCGTCGTCAGCATTTTTTTATCCTGGGGTATGCCACCAGTTCGAGGAACAGACCGGCAAAGCAAAAGGCTTGTCCGGAGATCATCCGTGCAAGCCTTTTGAAGCCGTATGAAGAAGAAGAAGAAGAGACGGAGCTTACGCAGCAGCCGCTTCGGCAGTCTTCTTGACGATCTGGCGACGCAGCAGACGAGCGCGCATCGACAGTTCATTTTCGCTTGCCTTCAGCAGGAAGGCATCGAGACCGCCACGATGCTCAACGGAACGAAGAGCAGAAGCCGAAACGCGAAGACGGTAACGCTGGCCGAGAGCGTCGGAGATCAGCGTAACCTGGCACAGGTTCGGGAGGAACCGGCGCTTGGTCTTGTTGTTGGCATGGCTGACATTGTTGCCAACGAGGACTGCCTTGCCGGTCAATTCGCACATGCGGGACATGGAACACCTATTCTTGTTTTTCTCGGCCATCAGTTGCATGCCCGCGCAAAACCGGGTTGCAATCCATCAGGCCATGATTGGAAAGTTGCGGTTCTATAGTCAGACAGGCCGTGCGCGTCAAGCCAAACCTTGGCATTTCCCGCAATTCTGTCAAAAAGCTCGTGTTTGCTTCATCGAGAGACAGGCGTATAGACCGTTATCAACGGCTTTACCAGCCGCCTGAACAAGGTTCATTTCATGGCTCATCTGGGCAAGCGCATTCTTATTTCCACGGTCGCGGCGCTGATGGCGATTCCCGCCAGCGCAAGCGAGATCGTGCATCGCACGGAATACAGGGTTTCGCTTGGCATCCTGACGATCGCCCGCGCCGCCTTCCTGACGAAGATCGAAGACGACAAGAGCTACAGGGTGTCCGGCGATATCAGTTCGGCCGGCCTTGCCGACCTCGTCACCAATATCTCGGCCAAGACAAGCGTCGACGGCGTGTTGCGCGGCGACCGACTGCAGGCCTCTCGCTACTATCTGTACTACAAGAGCGGCAAGCGCGCCCGCACATATGAGGTGCGCTACAACAACGGCGACATCACCTCGACAACCGTGAAGCCTCCTCGGAAGCCTCCCAATAACTGGGTCAGCGTGCCGGCAAGCGACATGCGCTCTGTACTCGATCCGATCTCAGGTCTGATCTTCCCCGCCGATGCCAATGTCTGCGCGCAGAAGCTGCCGATCTATGATGGGGAGATGCGCATGGACCTGGTGCTTTCACCCAAGGGCTCGCAGGATTTCTCGACAGCGGGCTTCAGTGGCAAGGCGACCGTATGCAGCGTGCGGTTTGTCCCTCGCTCCGGCTATAAGAAAGGCCGCAGCGATATCGACTATCTGAGCAAGAGCAGCCGGATGGAAATCTGGTTTGCCAAGTCGGATGCGGCAAATGTATATGCTCCGGTCTACGTCCGCATTCCGACGCAATACGGACCGGTGACGATTACCGCGGTGAAATACGGCGCAAGCTGACGGAGCGAGAGTCTCCGCAAGGGGGACAGGTGAAGCTTCGGGCAACGCTAATCGGTTTTGCAGCCATCCTCATGTGGTCGTTCCTGGCACTGTTCACAGCCGCCTCCGGCACGATGCCGCCGTTCCAGCTCTCGGCCATCTGCTTTGCGATCGGCAGTATTCCCGGCATCCTCGTGCTGATCCTCAATCCGTCGCGGCTGGCTTTCCTCAGGCAGCCGGCCAAGGTCTGGATCGTTGGGATTGCCGGCCTGTTCGGCTATCACTTTCTCTACTTCACGGCATTGCGCAACGCACCGGCGGTCGAAGCCGGGCTGATCGCCTATCTCTGGCCGCTGCTGATTGTCGTCGGATCGGCGCTGCTGCCGGGTGAACGCCTGCGCTGGTATCACGTCGCCGGGGCACTGGCCGGTCTCTGCGGCACCTTCCTGATTGTTGGCCGCAACGGCATCAACTTCGATGGTGCCTATGCCGTCGGCTATGGCGCGGCCTTCCTCTGCGCCTTCACGTGGTCCGGCTATTCGCTGCTGACGCGTCGCTTCGATGCGGTTTCGACCGACGTCGTTACCGGCTTCTGCATGGCGACCTCGATCCTGTCGCTGGTCTGCCACCTCGGCCTTGAAACAACGGTGTGGCCACAGGCGGCTTCGCAGTGGGTTGCGGTTCTCGGCCTCGGGCTCTTCCCGGTCGGCGCGGCCTTCTATGCCTGGGACTACGGCGTCAAGAACGGCGATATCCAGATCCTCGGCGCCGCAAGCTACGCCGCGCCGCTTCTATCAACCTTGAACCTGACGCTGTTCGGCTTCGCCGAGCCGAGCTGGCGTATCGCGCTCGCCTGCGTGCTGGTTACCGGCGGCGCTGTGCTGGCGGCAAACGAGATGTTCCGGCGGCAGGCCGCGACGGTCGAACAACGCGCCGCCGCGGAGTAGCTTTCAGCCGACCGGCTTCCAGTCCGGCGGCGCCATCTCGAAGGACGTGAATTCGAAGCCCGGCGCGACGGTGCATCCGACCAGCGTATAGTCTCCGCGTGTTTCGGCAGACTGCCACCAGTTGGCGGGAATAATCGCCTGCGGGCGCTCGCCATTGAGAATGTCCGTGCCAAGCATCAGCGTCTCGCTGCTCTTGCCGTCCTGCGAGCGATAGAGCGCCAGGGGCGCACCCGCATAGTGGTGCCAGACCTCGGCTGCGTCATGGACACGATGCCAGTGGGATCGCTGCCCCGCCTTCAAGAGATAGTAGATCGCCGTCGAGTGTCCGCGCGATCTACCCTCGGTGTCGCGGAACGTCTGCACGTACCAGCCGCCTTCAGGATGCGGCTGCATTCCAAGTTCGCGAATGATATCGTCCGGCGTCATCAGAAATTGTCCTTGCGTCGGCGGATTTCCGCGAAGACTTCCTCGTTGGTCTTGGTTTCCATCAAGAGGTTGCGGCGGATGGCGGGATCGGCCGCGCGCAGGAAGGGGTTGGTCTCTTTTTCCAGCGCCAGCGTCGTCGGAATCGTGAACTTGTTCTCGGCCCGCAGCGCTTCGATTTCGGCCGCACGGCTTATCAGGCGCTGATTGTCCGGATCGATGGTCAGCGCAAAGCGCGCGTTGGACAGGGTATATTCGTGGCCGAAATAGATGGCAGTTTCATCGGGCAGCACCGCAAGCTTCTGCAGCGAGTGCCACATATCGGCGGCCGGGCGTTCAAAGAGCCGCCCGCAGCCGAGTGCGAACAGCGTGTCGGCGGCAAAGAGCAGCTTGTCGTCGACGAAGTGGTAACAGATATGTCCGGCCGTATGCCCGGGTGTCTCAATGACCTGTATCGCGTGGTCGCCGAACAGGAAGGTGTC
Source organism: Rhizobium sp. R711 (assembly GCF_002211365.1). Classification (GTDB taxonomy): domain Bacteria; phylum Pseudomonadota; class Alphaproteobacteria; order Rhizobiales; family Rhizobiaceae; genus Rhizobium. The sequence continues at coordinate 33,273 of NZ_LOKZ01000015.1, forward strand.
GCCGTCGGCCATCGTTTTGTCGAGGCCCGGAATCGCCACCGCCTCGTTGATCGGGCCGATGATCTCGCAGCCATATTGCTCCTTGAGCGCGAGGTTGCCTTCGACGTGGTCGGTATGGTGATGGGTGTTGAAGATATGAGAGATCGTCCAGCCGCGGCGGATTGCCGCCTTCTCGACCGCGCCTGCATCGGGAGCGTCAATTGAAGCGGTCAAGCCGGTTTCAGGATCGTGGACAAGCACGCCAAAATTGTCGGTACGGCAGAGAAAAACGTCTAAATCCAAAGGTTTCATAGTCTCAGGCAGCCTCTTTATGGCGGGTATACCGGGAATGTAGAGGGTCGTGCCTTGAAGTCCAACAGCCTATTGATAACATTTACCGCGATGCACGCTGATATCGTCGACCTACGCCAGTTCTATCATTCCGACCTCGGACGTATCGCCGAGCAGTCGATCGCCATGGCGCTTTCCTCGCTATGGGTCCGGCTGCCGCAGGAGCGTCTCGTTGGTCTCGGCTACGTCGTGCCCTTCCTGGATCGCTTCCAGTCCGACACCGAGAGGACATTTGCCTTCATGCCGGCAGGGCAGGGCGCCGTGAACTGGCCGGTAGGAGCGTTGTCCTCGACAGCCCTGATCTTCGATGAGGAATTGCCGCTGCCCGATTCCTCGATCGACCGGGTGCTGATGGTCCATTCCCTCGAGTTTGCGGAGAGCCCGCGGGAAACTCTGAAGGAACTGTGGCGGGTGTTGGCGCCAGGCGGGCGCCTGGTCATCGTCGTTCCGAACCGCCGCGGCGTCTGGGCGCGCATGGAGCACACGCCGTTCGGCTCCGGGCGACCCTATTCGCGGGGCCAGCTGACCAATCTCCTGCGCGAGACCAATTTCACGCCGGGCGCGACGGCCGAGGCATTGTTTTTTCCGCCCTCGAAACTGCGCACCATGATGCGCTTGCGCAGCCTCTTCGATCGCGTGGGACGCACCTTATGGCCGGCTTTCTCAGGTGTGATCGTTGTCGAGGCGCAGAAGCGGCTCTATCAGGGCCTGCCGGTTGCCGCCCGCGCCTCGCGGCGCGTCTTCGTGCCGGTTCTGGCGCCACACGGCGTTCCAACGACGCGCAGCCGCTAGGGTCAGGACCTAGGTCCTGCGGTACTCGACAAGGCCGCCTTTCCGTTCTATTGCCACATGGCAGTTTTCAGCCGAATTTCTCCCGGTATTTTCCAAGGTCGATCTCATGAGCGAAGAGAAGAGCAAGCCCGTTCCGCGTCCCGGTATCCTGGATATTGCCGCGTATGTGCCGGGCAAGGAACACGCGCCGGGTGTCGCACGCGTCTACAAGCTCTCCTCCAATGAAACGCCGCTCGGCGCGAGCCCGAAGGCGATCGAAGCTTTCCGCAATGCCGCCGGCAGTCTCGAGCGCTATCCGGACGGCCAGGCAACGGAATTGCGTGAGGCGATCGCAGCCGTGCATGGGCTGAACCCTGTCAACATCATGTGCGGCAACGGCTCGGACGAGTTGCTGGGCCTGCTCTGCCATGTCTATCTCGGGCCGGGCGACGAAGGCATCATCACCGAGCACGGCTTCCTCGTCTACAAGATCCAGATCATGGGTGCCGGGGCGACTCCGGTTGTCGTCAAGGAGAAGGATCAGACGGTCGACGTCGATGCCATTCTGGGCGCCGTCACGCCGAAGACCAAGATCGTCTTCATTGCCAACCCCGGCAATCCGACCGGCACCTATGTTTCGGTCAGTGAAATCCGCCGCCTGCAGGCAGCTCTGCCGAAGCACGTCGTTCTGGTGCTCGATGCCGCTTACGCGGAATATGTTCGTCGCAACGACTACGAAGCCGGCATCGAGATCGTCTCGTCGAACGCGAATGTCGTCATGACACGCACCTTCTCCAAGGTCTATGGTCTGGCCGCGCTTCGCGTCGGCTGGATGTACGCCCCGGCCGATATTATCGATGCGGTCAACCGCGTCCGCGGCCCGTTCAACATGAACGCGGCAGCGATTGCCGCCGGTGCTGCGGCCATTCGCGACCAGGCGTTTACGCAGGAGGCAGCTTCCTTCAACCAGATGTGGATCGAGAAGATGACGGGCGCGCTCGAAGCTATCGGTCTCAAGGTGACGCCATCGGTCGCAAACTTCGTGCTTATCCACTTCCCCGATGTCGACGGCAAGCGCGCGCCTGAAGCCGATGAGTTCCTGACCAGCCGTGGTTACATCCTGCGTGCAGTGAAGGGCTACGGATTCCCGAATGCGCTGCGTATGAGCATCGGTCCCGAAGAGGCGAACCGCGGCGTCATAGAGGCGCTCGGAGAGTTTATGGGACGCAAGTCATGACCGTGCAGTTCGATCGCATTGCGCTGATCGGGATCGGCCTGATCGGCTCCTCCATTGCACATGACATCAGACGGCTTGGCCTCGCAAAGGAAGTCGTTATTGCGACGCGCAGCGCAGACACCCTAAAGAGGGCCGAGGAACTGCAACTCGGCGACCGCTACACGACGTCGTCGGCCGAGGCGGTGAAGGATGCGGATCTCGTCATCGTGTCGGTGCCAGTCGGGGCGTCGGAGAGCGTGGCGAAGGAAATCGCGGGCAGCCTGAAGCCCGGCGCGATCGTCACCGACGTCGGTTCGACCAAGGCCTCTGTTATCGCGCAGATGCAGCCGCATATGCCGCCGCATGTCCATTTCATTCCCGGCCACCCGCTGGCGGGTACGGAGAAGTCAGGTCCGGATGCCGGCTTTCCCGGGCTTTTCGAAGGACGCTGGTGCATCTTCACACCGGTCGCTGGCACTGATGCAACTGCCTTGAAAACGCTGCGGCAGTTCTGGGAAGCGTTCGGCTCGAAGGTCGACGAGATGGATGCGGAGCATCACGACAAGGTGCTCGCCATCGTCTCGCACTTGCCGCACATTATCGCCTACAACATCGTCGGCACGGCCGATGATCTCGAGGCGGTCACCGAATCGGAAGTCATCAAGTATTCCGCATCGGGCTTCCGCGACTTCACGCGTCTGGCCGCCTCCGATCCGACCATGTGGCGCGACGTCTGCCTGCACAACAAGGATGCGATCCTCGAAATGCTGGCGCGTTTCTCCGAGGATCTCGCCTATCTGCAGCGGGCCATTCGCTGGGGCGAGGGCGACAAGATCTTTGATCTTTTCACCCGCACCCGTTCCATCCGCCGCTCTATCATCCAGGCGGGTCAGGATGTCGATGCGCCCGATTTCGGTCGCCCGCATCCGCTCGAGAAGAATACCTGATTTCAGATCGGCGGAATCGATCCCAATGGAATGAAGCCGCCGACTGTGGCATTGCCACGCGCCACCACGAGATCGACGGAAACCTTGTCGCCGCCGCCGGCCAGCGCCTTCAAGAGCTTGGCGGCGGTATCGACCGTCTTGGCGATCTCAGGGAAAGTTTGTTTGACGCTGTCGCGCCAGGGGCCAAGCTGTTCGATCTCCAGCTTGAATTTGCCCGACAGGTAGCCCTCCTCATCGAAGGAGAAGGGGCCGCTCAGAGTCATGACCTTGCCGTCACCGATGTCGGCCACGACCTTGCGCAGTTCGCCACTGGCGCCGTAGAGCCCCTTCTGGTCGCCACCGTCGATCATGCCGGCTTTGCCGGCGAGCGTCACGTCAGCACTCGCCGAGAGCTTGGGGAAGGCGGGCCAGTCCTTGATCGCCGTATTGGAATCCGTCACGGAGATTGCGCCGTCGAGGTCGCCATTGTTCTGGCGGAGGTGGATTTCCGTATGGGCGGCGTCGAAATTGATCGTCTGGCCTGTCTGCGCGGAGACGGCGGTGCCCTTCAGCCCGTCGATGACGGTCGAGGAGCGGTCGATGCCCTTCAACTTGGTGATCAGGCTGGATTGCAGGCTTGCCCATTCGGCATTCAGCGTCAGACCATGAGCGCTGCGGATCTCGGCAGGGGAGTCGAGTTCCCAGACGATGTGGCCGGGAGCGTAGACCTGCGCGGCGGAGCGCAGCTCACCGAAGCTTGCCGATACGCCGTTGACGGTGTCGTCGACATCGACCTTCGAGCAGAACAGCCCGATCCGGAACGGATAGCCGCGGAAGTCGATATCTGTGCACTCGCCGCTGACGCCAGCGGTATTGCCGGGTGCGATTGCCCTCAAGACAGTGTTTTTCAACTCGGACGCGGCATAGAACCAGGCACCGGTATAAAGTGCGATCACCAAGGCGATACCGCCGCCGAGCATCCAGAATTTCCTGCCGCTGCGGGATGGGCTTGACGCTGCCATGATGTTCTCCAATGGTGACTCGCGAGTGGGAATGTCGGTCTGGCGTGCGATATGGACGAATTTTGGGTATTTGGCTACGGATCACTGATGTGGAATCCGGGCTTCGAGTTTTTGGAGCGTTCTCAGGCTCTTGTCCGTGGCTACAGGCGTTCGCTTTGCGTGCATTCCTGGGTGCATCGCGGCACCGAGCAGAATCCGGGCCTGGTGCTAGGCCTCGATCGTGGCGGCTCCTGCCGGGGCATGGCATTCCGAATCGCGCCGGATGAGTGGGACGAGACGATCGACTATCTCAGGGAGCGCGAGCTGGTAACCAATGTCTATCTCGAGCGCTGCCTGCCGCTGCAACTGGCCGATGGCAGAACAAGCAAGGCGATCGCCTATGTCGTTGATCGCAAGCACACGCAATATGCCGGTGGGCTCGACGCGATTGCGGCGGCACAGGTCGTCCACGGTGCCAAGGGCAAATCAGGATCGAACGACGCCTATGTCTTCAATACGCTGGCGCACCTGCAGGCGATGGGCATTCGCGACCACTGGCTGGAGCAGGTCGTCGGCGAAGTGGCGCGGCTGAGAAACGGGGGCTGAGAGCTCAGGCCGTCGCCGCCTTCGCCTTCTGCAGTTGCGCGAGCCGTTGGACGGCGGTCGGCGGAAGCGGCAGGTTCGGATTGCGCTTGACGGTGTCGAGCAGCAGTTCGTCGCTCGCCGTCTCGGTCACGTCGATCAGATGCGCAAAGAAGGCATCGGGATCCATGCCGGGCTGGATCGGCGGCAGTATCCGCACCTTGAAATGGCCGGGATAGCGCATCGTACGACGTCGCGGCCAGAAGAGGCCAGGATGCATGGCGACCGGCACGACCGGCAGCTGCAGATCGCGGTACATACGGGCAATACCGTATTTGTAGACCGGCTCGGCGCCCGGCGGGCGGCGGGTTCCCTCGGGATAGATGATCAGCTGGCGGCCGGTTGCCAGTTCTTCCTTCGTGCGCCTCAACGCCTCGACCATCACCTTGCCGCGCGCACCGCGGTTAATCGGTATCATCCGCTGCTTCTTGGCATACCAGCCGAAGAGCGGGATCCACATCAGCTCACGCTTCAGGATGTAGACCGGATCCTTCAGCCACGGCAGCAGGGCATAGGTGTCCCAAAAGGACTGATGCTTCGGCGCCAGGATATAGCCGCCGTCCGGCAGGTTCTCCATGCCCTCGATCTCGAAGGTCGTGCCGACGATCTTCTCCATCAGCCAGTGGCTCGACAGCGCCCAATTCTTCGGTATCTGGTAGGCGACCTTGCGTGGCACCACGAAGTAATAGGGGGAGAGCACGATCATGCGAACGATGAGGTTGGCGTAGAAGATCGTGTTGAAGAGAACGGAACGCAGGGCGATCATAAACTTTCCCGAGACAAATGTCCGCAAAAGGCGGTTTCGCCCTCCTACACGATATTGACCATCAGAAAAAGGTTTCCTTCGGCTTCAGCCCGAGACGCCGGCCGAACGCAGCCCCGGATGACGGCCGAGACCAGTCAAATTGCGGGCGCCGGCAAAGAGCACTTTCACATATTCGGCGAGCATGACACGCATGGCGTTTGGATCGGTAAACCAGTTGCTGGTCTTCAGATCCGTGTTCACGACAGGATAGGGAATGAACTGCGTTTCGGAATCGACATAGGCGAGTTCCGCCAGGCTGCGCGGCATATGGTAATTGTTGGTGACAACGAGGACGCTCTTGTAGCCGCGCTGGTGAATCCAGTTGGATGCTTCCTGGGCATTGCCGATCGTGTCGAGCGCATCGTAGCCGACATCGACGCAGCACGAGAATAGCTCCGGCGAGGCCTGGGTCATCCTGCGGATCTGCTTCGGCGTGGTTGTCGGGTGCACGCCCGAAATCAGCAGGCGCTTGCCGGCGCCCTTCTGCAGCAACTCGACAGCTTGGTCGATACGCTGGTACCCGCCCGTCAGAACAACGATCGCATCGGCGCGCGGATCGAGCGGCGCCTTCAGGGTCGTCACGGAATCGGCAAAGCGAAGGAAGCCGCCGAAGATCAGAGCGGCGGCAAGCACAAAGACAACGCCGCCCCAGCGCAGCATGCGCCGTACAGGACCGCGGCGCGCAGGTCCTCCTTCGGAGCGGGCAAGCTCCGTTTCCGGGCGAATCGGGGTGCGCGACATGTTGCCCATGCTCATGAATCGGAAAATATATGCAGATTGCGGCGGCGAACAGACGCTTTCATGGCAAAAAAGGCATGTAAAGCTCAATTCACGAGCCCGTCGGCCCGTGTTGGATCGGAACGCAGCGTATCGATCTCGTAAATGGTCCGCATGACCGTCAACCGGGCGGTGAAGGTGGTGAGCAGGGCGATGACAATCATGGTGGCAAAGATGCCGGCATAGCCAAGCGCACCGACCGAAAACGTGCCGAAGAGAGCCGTTGCCTGGTCAGTCTGCGGGGTAGCCAGCGTGCGGCTTTGCAGGAAGCCAGCGGTCAGGAAGAAGAGTGCGGCAAGAGCGCTCCCGACCGCCGATCCTTTCAAGCTGATCTTCAGAAAATGCTTCTGGAATTCGGTTGCGACGAAGGAGCTTTCCGCGCCAACGAAATGAAGTACCTCGACGATATGGCGGTTGCCGGAAAGGGCGCCGCGTGTTGCGAAGACGACGGTCAGAACCATCGCCGAAAAGACGAGCAGCAGGATGCCGGTGCCGATCATTACGGTGGTATGGGCCATCGAAACCAGTCGATCGACCCATGTGCGGTGGTCGTCGAGCGAGGCTTGCGGGATGCTCTCCTTCAGCAGCGAGCGCATCGCCTCGAAATCGGGCGGGTTGTTCTCGTCGATGGTGACGATCACGAGCCGCGGAACGGGTAGCTCCTTGATGTCGAGCCCCGTGCCGAGCCAAGGTTCGAGGAGGCGGGCCGTTGCCGCCTCGTCGACGATCTGGCCGGTTTTCGTGCCGACGAAGGTGAGCGCGAGATCCTTCGCCTGTGCTAGAGCCTTGTCCATGTCCAGCCCGTCATCGGGCTTGATCTGGATGGTGATCTCGCGGGAGATCTGGCTTTCCCAGCTGGCCGCCGTCGAGCGTACCATGCTGACGCTGCCGAGCGTCAGGCAGGCGAGGAAAGCCATGATGGCAATGACCACCATCAGCGCATTTCCTTGAATGTTGGCGGAAGGCAGGATCGGCGCCGTCGGGCGCACCTTCATCTCCGGCCGCTTCTGGCTTTTCGACGTGGCCTCTGCCGGCGGTTTGGGCGCAGCTTTAGTCATGGATATCAAGATGCCCTTCCGAGAGGATCATACGGCGGGCTTCCACCTGGTCCATCAGCGCCAGATCGTGGGTGGCGATCACAACCGCCGTGCCGAGACGATTGAGTTCGAGGAAGAGATTGAGCAGGCGGCGGGCCATCGGGGGGTCGACGTTCGCGGTCGGCTCGTCGGCGAGAAGGATCTCGGGACGGTCGATCAGCGCACGCGCGATTGCGGCGCGCTGCTTTTCGCCGCCAGAAAGAACCGGCGGCAGGACATTGACGCGTTCGCCAAGGCCCACCCACTTCAGGAGCTCGAGCACGTCGGTCCTGTAGGAGCTTTCGTCCTTGCCGCGAACGCGCAGCGGCAGCGCCACGTTCTCGTATGTGGTCAGATGGTCCAGCAGCCGGAATTCCTGGAAGATGATGCCGACGCGGCGACGCAGCAGCGGCAGTTCGGGGCGCGGAATATCGGAAATCTCGCGGCCAAACATGCGGATCAGTCCGCGGGTCGGTTGCAGCGAGAGGAACAAGAGTCGCAATAGCGTGGTCTTGCCGGCCCCGGAAGGGCCAGTCAGGAACTGAAACGATTTCTTCGGAATGTCGAATGTCAGGTCCCGGAGGATTTCCGGGCCCATGCCATAGCGCAAACCGACATTTTCGAAGTGGATCAACGGTAGATCAGTCTTTTGTTTGTTCACCGCACGACTTGTTAACCAACACCGTTAACAACCAGTAAATTTTACCGGAAAGACGCCGCTTTGATGGCGATCTTTGCGAAGCATTAACCATTGAAATTTACGACTGAGCAGGATTCGTTTCAATGCCGGATTTCTGTTCGGCCAGAAACCATGTGGACACCGGAAAGGCAGTCATCATGACCTCCTCCTCGTTCAGACGCCAGGCGCCCGGCCGCGCTTATGATTTTCTGCCGCCAGAGCCGACCAAGCGCGAGGCCCGCCGAACTCGACCGGCCGATGTGGCCGATGCCGAATTCGTGGTGATCGCGAACAGTCGCGCCCAGACCTTCAATGCACGGAGCTTCAACGATAATCGCCGTCGATCCTCGGCGCCTTCGGTGATCCAGCCTACATTCCCGCGCGCCTTGATGGAAACATTCATTCGAGCGGGCGAATCCTGGTTGCAGCAGGCACCGGCAAAGACCTTCGCCGCGCTCGTGCTCGCACTGTCGGTGCTCGTGTTCGGTCTCTTCGGTGGCTTCTCCGGCCTCTCCCAAAGCGAAGCTGCATCGACGGACTCGCCGCTGCACTTCTCGCACGTCACGATGACGCCTCGTGACGCGAACGGGATGCGGGTACTGTTGATCAACGGCATCATCGACAATCAGAGCGGTACCACCCAGGTCGTGCGCCCGATCCGCGCGGACCTTCTTGCCGGCGAGCAACTGACCGCGAGCATCGTGATCAATCCGCCTACGGATGTCATTTACGGCGGCCAAAGCCGCGGATTTTCGACAAGAGTGCAATACGCGGGTGGAAAAATGCCGGAAGTCCGGCTCTCCTTCATGCCTGAAAGGCTCTAAAGGGGTGTTTCGCTCCGACGTTTGTGGTAACGGCTTGTGCTTCTATTCATGGAGCAAGCCTTCTTATGCCCGTCGTGCGCGGAAAAAACATCGAACCACTCTTCACCGCCGAGCAGATCGCCGAACGCAACCATGCCATGGCGAAGCAGATCGCAGCGGGACCGACGAAGGACCTGCTGGTCATTGCCGTGCTGAAGGGCTCGTTCATCTTTGCAGCCGATCTTATTCGCGCGCTGCATGACAGCGGCCTAGCGCCCGAAGTCGAGTTCATCACGCTGTCGAGCTATGGCACCGGCACGGTCTCGCAGGGCGTTCGGATCGTCAAGGATATCGACAGCGACGTGAAGGATCGCGACGTTCTCCTCATCGACGACATTCTGGAATCCGGCCGCACGCTGCTGTTCGCTAAGGAACTGCTCTACGAGCGCGGCGCCCGCAACGTCACCATTGCCGTGCTCCTCGACAAGAGCGTCAAGCGCAAGGAAAAACTGGAAGCCGATTATGTCGGCTTTGAATGCCCTGACTATTTCGTCGTCGGCTACGGCATGGATGTCGCCTACGCGTTCCGCGAACTCCCATTTGTGGGCGTGGTCACCGGCGACGCCTGACTGTGCCAGGATAAGACGGGTTGTTAACCATCCCGTCCATCCCTTCCCGCCGTTTACCGATCGCAAAGGAAAGTCGTGTGATTTCCGTTGCGGGGCATGAAACGGAGTGATGCACACCATGGCAAAAATTCTGATTACGGAAGACGAGGATTCCCTGCGCTCTTTCGTAGCCCGCGCTTTGCGTCTTGACGGTCATGAGACCGAAGAAGCCGCCGACGGTGCGGAAGGACTGGAAAAACTCAGGGACGGCGTCTACGACCTGCTGCTCTCGGATATCCGCATGCCCGTGATGGACGGTATTGAGCTGGCGCATCAGGCAAAATCCGCCTTCCCGGCGCTGAAGATCCTGCTGATGACCGGCTATGCGGAACAGCGTGAGCGCGCTGACGACCTGGCGGAAAAGATCGTCGATGTCGTCTCGAAGCCCTTTGCCTTGCCTGACATCCGCAAGGCCGTTGCGCGTGCTTTGGCCGCCTGAGGCTAACGGCACTCCTCGACCATTCAGCCCTCATCGGGGATGAATTTGCCTTCGTAGCGTACGCGGAAATTGCGGCGCTGGAAGTCCTGCTGAAAACATACAAAGATCAGTTCGATATCGGCCAGGTTGTCGCGCTTGTGGAGCAGGCTGAGCGTCACGACAATGACGCCAGCATAGCCACGCGTCAGTCTGAACGCCGCATTGCGGATAGCGTTGGCCTCGGCATCCTGCCGATCGTCGCGCCGTTCGTAGATCACCCAGAAACGACAAATGTCCCAAGTCGAACGGAGGATCTCGGTGATCTCCGCCTGGAATTGTTCGGCATGCATGCCGGGCGACCAGGAGAGAGTCTTCTCACCTTCGTCTGCCACGACGTTGAGGTAGCCATCGTAATCGCCGGTCCGGGAGAGTGCGTTCTCGATCAGCTCAAATGCTGCGTTTTCGCCGATTACCGTCTTAAAGAGAATTGCCATCGAATCGCTATCGTTAATCACTTGCAGGGTGACAATACGAAGCTTTCGCCAGTCAGGGCTAGCCTCGGCGACGAAATTAGAAGCCTGGCGTCCGCCAGGTCATGTGCGCCCATGCCATCGTCCCCGGCAGATGGAGACGGTGGCGCAATCAGTAAAATCCAACCGTGGCCTGTCAATAGTCGGGGCAGGCGGGATTTATCGTAGTTCCGCTGTTTCCGCCCTGCGTCTGCAGCGTGCCGGGAATTGGCTTCGGAGGGCAGTTGACCGGTCGCCGCGCCGTCCTGCCATTAGACGAGATACTCCCCGTCGTCTCCATGCTGTAGGGAGCCGGTCTGTAGGCGTTTGAGTTCCACCCGCTTCGGCTCGATTCGTAGTGGTCGAAAGCAAGGGTCCTGCCCCCGCTGTTCGTTGTGGCAAAACCACCGATATCCAATGCGTTTGCAGTGCCAGCAGCCATGCTGAATCCAAAAGCGACAGCTGCGATCAGCCTCAATTCCGCTTTCATGGAAGTACCCTCAACTCGTGCCCAAACGACGCGATCTCGCGTCACAGTAAACACATAGGCATCTAGGGCGTCGGGGCGGCGAATCTCACGGGATTGTGACCCGAATTGGCGCAACTGGGACTACTGGATGTCCAGCAGGCGTTCTAGATAGCGTCGTTCGATTTCCTGCGGTGGGTTGTTGCCCAGCTTTTCGCGAATGGCGTCCAGGATTTCGCGGGCGCGCTGCACATCGATTTCATCAGGTACCTTTACCTGATCTCCGAAATCAGGTCCTTCGGCGCGGCGCGGACGGCCAAGCGGGTCGCGGCCGTTCTGGTTGCCTTGCCCGACCTGGCCCTGCTGACCCTGTCCCTGTTGGCCCTGCATGGCCTGCATCATCTGGTTCATCATGTCGCGTGCGCCCTGGCGCAACGCTTCCAACGCACGTCCTTGGCCCTGAATGGCTGGTTCGCCATGACCTTGACCGAGTTCGCGTCCGGCGCCTTCCATTTCGCGCTGGGCCTGGCCGAAGCCTGGGCCGGGCCTGATGCCCATGTCGCCTAGACCTTTTTGCAGCTCACCGAGCTGCTTGCCGAGTTCGTCCTGGCGTGAACGTAACTGCTTCAGGGCTTCGCGCAGCTGCTCGGCCGTCATCTCGTCGGACGGCGACTGACTTTGCTGGTTCTGACTTTGCTGGTTCTGGCCCTGCTGGTTGGGGTCCTGACCCTGGTCTTGCTGGCCCTGCTGCTGATCCTGCTGCATACCGTCGTTGTCCATCGGCATGTCGTCGAGCAAAGGATCGTTCATGCCCATGTTGGGATCGCCGCGCTGCATGCGGTCCTTCAACTGCTGATCCAGCTTGAAGGTTTCTTCCATCAGTTTCTGTTGGTCACGCAGGATCTGGCCGAGCTTGTCCATCTGCTGGCGCATCTGGCTGTTGTCCTGGCCCTGTTGTCCCTGCTGCGGTCTTCCGGCCTGCAGGTTGTTCATCATCCGTTGCAGCTCGGAAAGCATCTGCTGGGCCGCGTCCCGGTTGCCCGAGCGCGCCAGATTCTCGATCTGGTCCATCATCCGCTCCAGATCCTGCTGGCGAATGATGTTCTGGGCTTTCTGGTTCGGCTGCATCGGCGCATTCTGCATGCGCTGCGCGAGCTCCTTCATATATTCCTGCATCGCCTTGCGCAGCTCGTCCATGAGCTTCTTGATTTCGGCATCAGGTGCGTTGCGCTGCAGGGCATCCGCCAGATTCTGCTGGGCATTGCGTAGGTTGCGTTCCGCTTGCGAAAGATCGCCATCCTCCATGCCCACCGCGATGTCCCAGAGATAATCGGCGGTGTCCTTCATCGCATCTTCGCCCTTGGTGAGTTTCATGCGTGTCAGCGCCGATTCCAGCAGCAGGTAGTTTGTCAGGTTCGGAATCGTTTCTTCCGGGCGAATCGTAAGCGCCTCGTTGAGCGCGATCGCCTCCGGCATCTTCCGGGTATCCAGTGAGAAGACCTGCCGTTCCTCGGCGACGGCAGCAGCAAGAGGCTCGTTGAATGGGCGGGCAGGCAGTGTCATCTCGTGCGGCGGGCTGCGACCGGTCTGGCCTGCGGCGTCCTTGGCGACAAGGGTAATGCGAACCCGCTTGCCCGAGAGCGGGTGCTCGGTGAGGTTCTTGCTTGTCACCCCTTTGGCGTCGCGTGAATTGCGGCGAGGGATGTCCAGGCGGAAGTCCGGTAGCGGGTAGAGCGGCGTTGCGGCCGGGTCGGAGTCGACGGGAACGATCTCGGCGCGCGCTTCCTGCACGCCGTAATCGTCCTTGACGAAAAAGCCGATTTCAAGCGCGCCGTTGACCGTTGGCTTCGGCATTCCATTGAAGGCGATCTCCGGCGCCTTATCGGAAATGACGTCGAAGCTCCATATACGTCCGTTGACCTCGAGCCTGCCGTTTTCCTCGAGTTTCACCAAGTGCGTGGTGGCCGACAGAGCGACGTTGGTTGCAGTCGCGCCTTCAGCCTGCGGCGTCGCGGGCTGTTTGGCCACTTCCTGGGGCGCGATATCCTGCGCTTCGCCATTCTCATGCCGGAAGACGACCTTCTCGGCTGTTTTGCCGCCGCTGACCCGAACTGTGAGGTTCGAGAGTTCGGGAACGCGGATCGGTCCCTGCTCGGTGCCGTTTGCCGTCAAGTAGATCGGAGCGCGGCCGGTGTAGGAGGGTGGCGTGACCCAGGCATCGATCCGCACGGCAGGATCACTTGCCTGCGGTGTCGGTCGCGGCTGCAGCGCATCTGAAATCGAGCCGCCGCTCGCCGACAGCGAATAGGCAAAAGCCATCGCCACAAGCAAAGCCGGAACAGCGCGCAGCGCCAGCCGGTCGTGGGAGGCGATGTCGGGGCGGGGGAAACCGGTATCGAGCGCCGCGATCTTCTCCGCCATCCGCGTCTGGTGCTCACGCCAGAGGGCGCGAGCGAAGGGCGTATCGGTTGCGGGCTCGTCTTCCTGAACGGCAACAGGCTGATGCTGCAGGCCGTTGCGCTGTTCAAGCAGCCGATCGGCGGCGGCTACGTCTGGCCAATAAAGTCGGCGAAGGGGAAGGAGCGCAGCGACGAAGGCAACCGCGAAGCCAATCAGCAGTGCCAGGCGAAGCCAGTCCGGCGTGTAGCGGAAGACGCCGAACCAGGATGCCGCGAGATAAAGCGCAACGACCGAGAGAATCGGCAACAGCAGTGGCAGGATCTGCTCGGACAGCAGGACAAGGCGCGCCAGAAAGCGCTTTGCCGCGACCAGCCGTGCCAAGGACGGCTTCAGGGCAAATGCACCGTGTTTCTCCCTGCTGGAGCTCTTATTCAATCCGGTCTCCGCGAGCTGGCTTTCGAAGGCAGAGTGCACCTACGGCGATCGCCGGGGCAGTTCGCTCTCCGCCAAGGATAACATTCTTTGTGGCGAAGGCGAGGGCAAGCGCCGTTCAATGCCGGTTTTTCACGGTTCTTCGCCAAAAAGTGATGCTTTCCCGGGCGCCGGATCAATCCAGCCAGGCGGGCGCGGAATCGAGGCCGATCAGCTCTTCATAGGTGCCGCGCGGACGAATCGCGTGGAAATCGCTGCCCTTGACGAGCACTTCGGGAACCAGAAGACGGCTGTTGTAAGTGCCGGCCTGGACCGCTCCATAGGCGCCGGCGGAAGAGACGGCGAAGAGATCGCCAGGCTTCGGCATCGCCATCTCGCGGTCGAGCGCCAGGAAATCGCCGGTTTCGCAGACGGGGCCGACGACATCAGCCTTGATGCGCGGCGCGTTCGCCGCCGAGATCACGACGGGGCGGATTTCATGGTGTGCGTCGTAAAGGGTCGGTCGGATCAGGTCATTCATCGCGCCGTCGACGATGACGAAGGTCTTCTCGCCGCCATCCTTCACATAGATCACTTCGGTCACCAGGATGCCCGCATTGCCGACGATCAGCCGGCCAGGCTCGGTAACGATCTTGCAGTTCAACTCGCGCAGCTGGCTTTTGACGATGTTGGCGTAGGCATCGGGCAGCGGTGGCGGGTTGTTATCCTCCTTGTAGGGGATGCCGAGACCGCCGCCGATATCGACGTGGTGGATGTCGTGGCCATCGGCGCGAAGCGTGCCGACCAGCTCGCGCAGCAGCTTGAAGGCGTCTTCGAATGGCTGCAGTTCGGTGATCTGGCTGCCGATATGCATATCGATGCCGGTCACTTCGATGCCGGGCAGGGTTGCGGCGCGGGCATAGACGGCGCGGGCACGCTCCCAGGAAATGCCGAACTTGTTTTCCTTCTTGCCGGTCGAGATCTTCGCATGCGTCCTGGCGTCGACATCGGGATTGATGCGGAAGGAGACGGGTGCTCGTCTGCCTGCCTTGATGGCGCGCTGGTTGAGGATCTCGAGTTCCGGCTCGGACTCGACGTTGAAGCAATAGATGCCGGCCTCAAGCGCAAAGTCCATTTCGCGCGGTGTCTTGCCGACGCCGGAGAACATGATGCGCGATGCTGGGATGCCGGCGGCGAGTGCGCGGCGCAGCTCGCCTTCAGAGACGACGTCGATGCCGGCGCCGAGATTGCCGAGCGTCTTCAGCACTGCCTGATTGGAATTCGCCTTCATGGCGTAGCAGACCATTGCATCGACATCGTTGAACGCCGCTGCAAAGACCTTGTAGTGGCGCTCAAGCGTCGCCGTCGAATAGACATAAAAGGGCGTGCCGACGGCCTTGGCGATCTCCGGAACGGGAACGTTTTCGGCGTAGAGGATGCCGTCGCGGTACTCAAAATGGTTCACGTCGGTTGTCTCTTAGAGAAGCGGATCGAGGATGAAGGGCCGGTCGACGGTGCCGGGCTGTTTCGTCGGCTTCGACGAATCTCCGCCCTTCGTCGCGTTCGCGCTCGGTGGATCGAGATCGCCTTTACGCCCGCACCCGGCGACGGCAAGGCCGATCACGGCGAAAACAACCGTCAGGCGGGCGATCTGCGGCAAGCTCTTCTGCATGGAATTCCTCTTGGGAAGCGGCACTGGTGGACATCTTCATATCGAAGTTTATCCAGCTTGTGCACCCTGATTGTTGAGGTCAGTTGCGGGCGCGCCAGTAGGCGATCTGCTTGCGCACTTCCGAAGGTGCGGTGCCACCGAAGCTCTTGCGGCTTGCAACCGATGCCTCGACCGTCAGCACGTCGTAGACCTTGTCCGTGATCGCGGCATTGATCGCCTGCAGGTCGGCAAGCGACAGTTCGGCGAGATCGCAGCCCTTGCTCTCGGCAAGCGCCACGGCACGGCCAGTCACGTGATGGGCGTCGCGGAACGGCAAGCCGGCTTCCCGCACCAGCCAGTCTGCAAGATCGGTTGCCGTCGAATAGCCGGAGCCGGCGGCAGCCTTCATCCGCGCGGTGTTAACCGTCATGTCGCGCACCATGCCGGTCATGGCCGATATCGCCAACTCGAGGCTCTCGGCCGCGTCGAAGACTTGTTCCTTGTCTTCCTGCATGTCCTTGGAATAGGCGAGCGGCAGGCCCTTCATGATGGTCAGCAGCGCGATCAGCGAGCCGTTGATACGCCCGGTCTTGGCGCGCACCAATTCGGCGGCGTCCGGGTTCTTCTTCTGCGGCATGATCGAGGAGCCGGTGGAGAAGGCGTCCGACAGGCGCACAAAGCCGAACTGCGGCGTCGACCAGATGACGATCTCTTCGGCCAGCCGCGACAGGTGCATGCCTGTTATCGCAGCGATCGCCAGGAACTCGATGGCGAAATCGCGGTCCGAGACGGTGTCGATCGAGTTGCGGGTCGGCTCGCGGAAGCCGAGCGCCTTCGCGGTCATGTGGCGGTCGATCGGATAGCCGGTGCCGGCAAGGGCGGCGGCGCCGATCGGGCTCTCGTCCAGATGCTCGATCGCGTGGCGCACTCGCGAACGATCACGACCGAACATTTCGACATAGGCCATGCAATGATGACCGAAGGTGACGGGCTGTGCCGTCTGCAGGTGCGTGAAGCCCGGCATGACGGTGTCCGCATGCTCTTCGGCGCGGTCGAGGAAGGCTGCGATCAGGTTGGTCAGCAGCTGCTCGGTCTTCTGCAGCTCTTCCTTGACCCAGAGGCGGAAGTCGAGCGCCACCTGGTCGTTGCGCGAACGGGCGGTGTGGAGCCTGCCGGCGGCCGGGCCGATAAGCGTCGCAAGGCGGGCTTCGACGTTCATGTGAATGTCTTCGAGCTTGCGGGAGAACTCGAAATTGCCGCTTTCGATCTCTGACAGGATCGTGTTTAGCCCTTGGACGATCTTGTCCTTATCATCGGCCTCGATGATGCCCTGGTGGGCGAGCATGGTGGCGTGAGCGATCGAGCCACGGATGTCCTGGGCAAACAGCTTCTTGTCGAAACCGATCGAGGCATTTATCTCCTCCATGATCGCATCTGGGCCGGAAGCGAAACGTCCGCCCCACATCTGGTTGGAGGATTTGGTGTCCGTGCTGTCGGCCATGACGATGCCTGCCTTGAAGAACGCGTGTTTCGGAGAATGAAATGACGACAAGAACGCCCCTGCGCCTGCCATCCCTGAAGCTGATCGGGATCGCGGCCGTCGCAGGCATTATTGCCGGTGCGGCAGCGGTTTACATCAGGGAAGCCGGGTCTGGCAATGGCGGGACGCAAACGGCGTCGGGCGAATGCGCGGCGGCAAAAGAGACCGCCACGAGGATTGCGCCACTGCTCAAGGGACAGGTGGCGGCGATGGTTGCTCCTGATGAGCACCGCAGGCTCACCACCGTTGCCTTCAAGGGCGCCGACGGCAAGCCGATGACGCTCGACAGTTTTTCCGGCAAGACCGTGCTCTTCAATCTCTGGGCAACCTGGTGCGTACCGTGCCGCGAGGAAATGCCGGCGCTGAACGCGCTGGAGAAGGAGTTGGGCAGCGACAGGTTCCAGGTCGTGCCGGTCAACATCGATACCGGCGACGACGAGAAGCCGAAGGCCTTCCTCAACGAAATCGGTGTCGATGCGCTGCAGCTCTACCGCGACAACACGATCGAAGTGTTCAACAGCCTGAAAAAGGAAGGCCTTGCCTTTGGCCTGCCCGTCACGCTTCTGATCGACGGCAAGGGCTGCCTGATCTCCGCCATGAACGGCCCGGCCGCCTGGGACAGCGACGACGCCAGGGCGCTGATCAAGGGCGCGGTGGGGTCGTAGCCGGCAAGGCGTGCTGTGACCGATGCGATCATCGGTCAGTGTCGCCTATCGGCGGCCCAAACCAGCCATTCGGCTGGAGTCGGCCGCCTGTCGCCGTTTTGCCCGTGAGTTCCTCGACAGAAACTGTCTTGAAAAGTTCGCGAGCAGAGCTTGTCGCGAATGGTCGGAATTTTTGTGAGAGATTGCGGCTTTGACAAAATAGGTCAATTGTCCTAGTGATGCTTCATCAAACTAGGACAACTGACCTAAATGCCGGCGTCATCTACTCGTGAATTGATAATCGAAGCGGCCGACTCGCTCTTTTACGAGGGTGGATTCGAGGCGACGTCATTTGCCGACATCGCAGCCGCCGTAAGCATCTCGCGCGGCAATTTCTATCACCATTTCAAGACCAAAGACGCAATATTAGACGCCGTGATCACGCGCCGCATGGAGAGGACGCGCGCGATGCTCGATGGTTGGCAAGCCGATGGCGAAGGCCCGCGCGAGCGCATCTTATCCTTCATTCATATGCTGATCGCCAACCGGGCGAAGATCATGGCATTTGGTTGCCCTGTCGGCACACTCTCCTCTGAACTCGCCAAGCTCGATCATGTCGCGCAAGGCCGCGCGGCCGAAATCCTGATGCTATTCCGCGACTGGCTCGCCGGGCAGTTCCGCGCATTTGGCGCCGGCGATCAAGCCGAGACGCTGGCACTGCATCTTCTGACATGGTCGCAAGGGGTGGCAGTCATGGCCACGGCGCTCCGCGACGAATCGTTCATCCGCAGCGAAGTCGCCCGTATCGAACACTGGCTGGCAACCTTGCCGGACCTTCCCTCTCCAAACTGACCAAGGAGCGCCGATGCTTGTCACATTCCTGAAATTTGCCGACAACCGTGCCGCCGCGGCCGAGTTCATGGCGGCCCACAACGACTGGATCGCGCGGGGCTTTGCGGATGGCGTGTTCCTCTGCGTCGGCTCGCTTCAAACAGCCGCCGGGGGTGCTATCTTCGCCAACGGCGAAAGCCGGGCCGACCACGACGCACGTATCGCCGCCGACCCTTTCGTCGCGCAGGGGATCGTAACCGCCGAAACCTTTGAGATTGACCCGAAGCGGACCATTGCCGCGCTGGATTTCGTGGAGATGCCAGCATGAGCCCGACTGTCCCTGGCCCGGATGGACGCCCTCGCTGCCGCTGGTGTGCCGCCGCGCCCGAATTCTTCGCCTACCATGTGAGGTTTGGCATTTTCGTGGGCTCTCCGGAGCGATGGTTTGGACACCGCAGGCGGATGCGCCATGCGGAGGGGAAGCCGCGGCCGGCTCGTGAGCGTCGACAACCTGGAGTGCGTGCTCGAAATAGATCGTGCGACCAGCGATATTGAAGGCTCATTGCCGACCCGGTCGTGCGGCGCTAGATTGTGAAGGAGACGCCACCGCGCGCTTGGCGATAAGTTGGAGCGGCAACCACATTGATGCCCAAGGGACGGCGTCTCCCAAGCTTTTGAAGCTCGCTCGGCTCGGGGAGCAGGCGAGCACTACAGAACGCAATTCAGTCTATTGGTGCGACAGCGTAGGAGGCGTTAATGGCAATTTCGCGCAAACAGGCGGAGCGGTTGCTCACGGCGGACGAATGGCAGCTCGTTCAGAAAACTCACCATCCGGCCATGCAGGATTTGTCGGATGCGGATCTTTCGGATCTCGCCAAGCGAATACGCGAAAGGCGCGATCGGGCGCAGAGCGTGGCGAACAGGCAACGCAGGGAAATACGCGGTAAGGCGCAACCCAAAGGGGCGACGCCAGCGCGCAAGGATACGGGCACGCGAGCCAAACTCGAAGTTCTTGCCATGGGCGTACGCAGTGTGAATGCCGAACAAGCCCGTCGGCGCAGAATGCTTGCTAAAGTTCGGATGGTCGAGAATCTGCGGGCTGCGTTGGCGCGAAAGAAAGAAGCGAAAGGCGAGAAGGACGAGTCATTCAACACACGCCAGGCGCACGCAGGCATGCACTCGATCGAAAGCTCAAAGCGCAAAAATCTCATCCGTCCGATGGAGCGAGGCAGATTGCGAAAGGCCGGCGCTGTTTCGCAGGCGAAGCGTGACGCGCGCGGCGCATAGGCGCCCATATCTCGCGGACTTGCGAGTTGGTGGTGTCTTAGCGGGTCGGGATCGGCGTATCGCCGCGGTAATCGTAGAAGCCGCGGCCGGATTTGCGGCCGAGCCAGCCGGCTTCGACATATTTCACCAGCAGCGGGCATGGACGATATTTCGAGTCGGCCAGGCCGTCATGCAGCACCTGCATGATCGACAGGCAGGTGTCGAGGCCGATGAAATCGGCAAGCTGCAGCGGTCCCATCGGATGGTTGGCGCCGAGCTTCATGGCGGTGTCGATGGCATCGACGGTGCCGACGCCCTCGTAAAGAGTGTAGATCGCCTCGTTGATCATCGGCAGCAGGATGCGATTGACGATGAAAGCCGGGAAATCCTCGGCGACCGTCACGGTCTTTTCCAGCGATGCGACGAATTCCTTGGCTGTCGCGAAGGTCACTTCGTCGGTCGCAATGCCGCGGACGAGTTCCACGAGTTTCATGACCGGAACCGGATTCATGAAATGAATGCCCATGAAGTGTTCGGGCCGGTCGGTGGCTGAGGCAAGCCGGGTGATCGAGAGCGAGGAGGTATTGGTGGCAAGGATTGCTTCCGGCTTCAGGACCGGACAGACCTGGGCATAGATCTTGCGCTTGACGCTTTCGTCCTCGGTCGCCGCTTCGATCACGAGGTCGGACGCGGCAAGATCGTTGATGTCGGAGGAGCCGGAAATCAGCGCGAGGGTGGCTGAGCGTTCGTCGTCCGTCATCTTGCCGCTCGTCACATGGCGGGCGAGGTTGCCGTTGATAGTGGCAAGGCCGTGCTGGACGCGTTCGTCGGAGAGGTCGTAGAGCTGGACCTTGTAGCCTGCATCGGCCGAGACCTGCGCGATGCCGCAACCCATCTGGCCTGCGCCGATGATACCAATCGTCTTCAACACCGCGTTCATCTCCAAACCCCCGCTCGGCGTACGCCCCCGCGCTGCCGCATTTTTCTAACAGAACTGCCGGGCAAATGATCGCCCGGCAGAAGTAGTAGCCCTTAAAATGATAATTTTCCAGTCATTCGCAAGTGCGAAATGAAGGCAGATGCTCGGTTCAAAGCGCCTTCTGCAATTCCGGCAGGACATCGAAGAGATCGGCGACGAGACCGTAGTCGGCGACCTGGAAGATCGGGGCCTCCTCGTCCTTGTTGATGGCGACGATGACCTTGCTGTCCTTCATGCCGGCGAGATGCTGGATCGCACCGGAGATGCCGCAGGCGATATAGAGATCAGGGGCGACGACCTTGCCGGTCTGGCCGACCTGCCAGTCGTTCGGGGCATAACCGGCATCGACGGCGGCACGGCTGGCACCGACGGCAGCACCGAGCTTGTCGGCGACCGGCAGGATGACCTCTCTGAACTTCTCCGCCGAGCCAAGCGCGCGGCCACCGGAGATGATGATCTTCGCCGAGGTCAGTTCGGGGCGATCGGAGGCCGACAATGCATCCTTGACGAAGGTCGACAGGTCAGGATTGGCCGCAGCGGCAATGGTTTCGACCGGAGCCGAACCACCTTCGGCAGCGGCGGCAAACGAGGCGGTGCGCACGGTGATGACGCGTCTGGCGTCGGTCGTCTGTACCGTCTGGATGGCGTTGCCGGCATAGATCGGCCGCTTGAAGGTGTCGGAAGAAACAACTTCTGTTATTTCCGAGACCTGGGCGACATCGAGGAGAGCTGCGACACGCGGCATGACGTTCTTGCCGGTCGAGGTGGCGGCGGCGATGATCGTGTCGTAGTTTGCGGACAGCTGGACGATCAGCGCGGCCAGCGGCTCGGCGAGATTGTGGGCGAGGCTTGCATCCTCGGCAACCAGTACCCTGGACACGCCCGACAGCCTGGCGGCCTGATCGGCCGCAGCCCTGGCGCCGGCGCCGGTGACCAGGATGGTGACGTCACCGCCGATCTGGCTTGCTGCCGTCAGCGCCTTGGCGGTCTGGTCGGAAAGGTGATGGCCGTCATGGTCGGCCAGAAGAAGAATGGTCATGATAGATGCTCCTGTTCCAACCCAATTACAGCACGCCGGCTTCGTTCTTCAGCTTGTCGATGAGCTCGGCGACCGACTTGACCTTGACGCCGGCCTTGCGGCCGGATGGTTCCTCGGTCTTCAAGACCTTCAGGCGCGGCGTGGTGGAGACGGAAAAATCGGCCGGGCTCTTCTTGTCGAGCGGCTTCTTCTTCGCCTTCATGATGTTCGGTAGCGAGGCATAGCGCGGCTCGTTGAGGCGCAGGTCCGAGGTGACGACGGCGGGCAGCTTGATCTCGATCGTCTGCAGGCCGCCATCGACTTCGCGCGTCACCTGGGCTTTGCCGTCACCGATCTCGATCTTCGAGGCGAAGGTCGCCTGGGCGGTGCCGAGGAGGGCGGCCAGCATCTGGCCGGTCTGGTTCGAGTCGTCGTCGATCGCCTGCTTGCCGACGATGATCAGACCCGGCTGTTCGGCGTCGACGACGCCCTTCAGGATCTTCGCCACGGCGAGCGGCTCGACGGCATCATCGGTCTCGACGAGGATGGCGCGGTCAGCGCCCATGGCGAGCGCGGTGCGCAGCGTCTCCTCGGCCTTGGCCGGACCGATCGAGACGATGATCACCTCCTCGGCCTTGCCGGCTTCCTTCAGCCTGAGCGCCTCCTCGACCGAGATCTCGTCGAACGGGTTCATCGACATCTTCACATTGGCAAGTTCCACACCCGTGCCATCCGGACGCACGCGGATCTTCACGTTGTAGTCAACCACCCGCTTCACGGGGACGAGAATTTTCATGGGGTCCTTCCTTCAACTCTTTTCGCCAAGAAAATGCGCGTTTCGGCGCTGCTCCGATTGTCGAATGGCGACATGGATACGCGTTTTTCCTCCAAACACAACGCTTCCATGACGCAGACAGGCAAATTGAGCTCGTCAATATATGACGTTTACGTTCACGTCAATATTGTCATTGCTGCCTGTTCCAGGGAGGGCGCGAGCGTAACCGCTGGCCGGGTGCCGCGACCATCGCCGGGTTGGCTGTGGGGCGGTGTCTGACAGCTCTCGGGGTGACGACTTCCCGATCGAACAAGGGGACGCCACGGCGGCGCATGAGAAGGACCAACAGGCCGCCGGCGACGATGCCGCCGACATGGGCGCCCCAGGAGATGCTGCCATCGGGCTCCAGGACCAGCATCACGAATTGCTGGCCAAT
Organism: Rhizobium sp. R711; assembly: GCF_002211365.1. GTDB lineage: Bacteria > Pseudomonadota > Alphaproteobacteria > Rhizobiales > Rhizobiaceae > Rhizobium. The sequence continues at coordinate 56,311 of NZ_LOKZ01000015.1, forward strand.
CCAGAGAAGGAGCGGGACGAAGGCCGGCAGCGGCAGTGGCACGCGCATCAGCACCAGCACCCAGACCTTTACGCGAGGATGCAAGACGACGTAGGCCGTCACCACGCCTGAGATCGCGCCGGAGGCGCCTACAAGCGGTGCCTCCGATGTCGTCCCCACGAGGCCATGGACGAGAGCGCCGGCCGCCGCGCAGAGCAAATAGAAGATAAGAAAGCGGAGGTGCCCCATCGCGTCCTCGACATTGTCGCCGAAGACCCAAAGGAAGAGCATGTTGGGAGCAAGATGCCAGAAACCGGAATGCACGAAGGAGTAGGTGATGTAGGTTAGCGGTTCCGGGATGAAGGCCAGCGCCGGTTCCAGTCTCGCGTGGTGAAAGGCAACCGCGGGAATGTAACCCAGGCCGACAATCGTCGCCTGCGACACGGATTGGCTGGCGACAACCCCGGTGAATAGCCAAACCGCGAGATCCACCGCAATCAGCCCCATGGTGACCCATTGGACCTTGATATGCTTCAGCGTATTGGCGTCGTGCAGCGGTATGAACATGAAGCCTGCCCCCGGCGTTCGCGTCACATGGTTGCGGAGGAACCTACCTGTTTTTTCCGGGAACCCAAAGCACATCGGCATGGCCGCGGTCATTGGCGTGACGGGCGGCGACGAAAAGGAAGTCCGAAACCCGATTGACATATTTCAATGCGGCGTCGCTGACGACCTCACCATCTGCCCGGGCAAGCTCGACCATCAGTCGCTCGGCGCGGCGTGCGATCGTGCGGGCGAGATGAAGGTGAGCAGCCGCCGAGTGCCCGCCCGGCAGCACGAAGGACTTCAGGGGCTGAAGATCGGCGTTCAACTCGTCAATGTCGCTCTCGATCCGTGCGACCTGGCTATCGACGATGCGCAGCGGTTCGTGTGCCGGCGGCTTGCCGTCGTCAGGCGTCGCAAGATCAGCACCGAGGTCGAAGAGGTCGTTCTGGATGAGCGTCAGCATCCTCTCAAGGACGGGCATGCCCTGCATATGAAGCCGTGCGACGCCGATCGCGGAGTTGGCCTCGTCGATCGTGCCGTAGGCCTCGACGCGCAGATCGTATTTCAGCCGACGTGGCCCGGAAACGAGTGCGGTTGTGCCGTCGTCGCCGGTCTTCGTGTAGATCTTGTTGAGCCTTACCATACCTGCCCCCTCTCTTTTCCCGTCTTAGCTAGGGCGGCCGCCGCCAGTCAGCCAGAGCGTCAGCATGATCAGGAGCACGGCGATCGCCTGCAGCAGCACACGCAGCTGCATCAGCTTGTTGGAAAGGTTCGGGTTGCCGCCCTTCATCATGTTGAAGAGACCGCGAATCAGTACCAGGGCGACGATGCCCATGACGATGATCGCGAGGATGTAGGTGACCGTGGACATGCTGGCTTTGGCTTTCCTGATTAGTCCACCCAGCGCATCAGGCGGTAGAAAAGGTCTGCGGGCAGTAGCCTTTTCAGTACCATGCCCTGCTTTGCCGGCGTGGTTACGGGGTAATGTGGTTTCGGATTGTTCGAGTTCAATGCGTGCTTCAGCACGGCGTAGACCGCGTCCGGACCGAGCTTATGTCGATTGGGACGGCCCGATCCGTCAAGCCGTGCAAGCTGACGGCGGTAATCTGCCGCATGCACCGAGTTTTTCACGTCGATATTTTCGTTGAGCTTTGCGAGCGCGTTTGCGGTGAAGCGGGAGGTGATCGGACCCGGTTCGATCAGGCTTACGTGGATGCCACTACCCTGAAGCTCCATGCGAAGGCTGATGCTCAGACCTTCGAGAGCGAATTTGGAGGCGGTATAGGCGCCGCGGAAACGATACGGCACGACGCCGAGGATCGATGAACACTGGACGATCCGGCCTCGGCCGCGCTTGCGCATCAGCAGCACTACCTGGCGCGTCAGCTCGTGCCAGCCGAAGACGTTCGTTTCGAACTGAGCGCGCAGGGCCTCGGTCGGAAGGTCCTCGACCGCGCCGGGTTGCCCGTAGGCGCCGTTGTTGAAGAGCGCATCGATGCGTCCGTCTGTCAGTGCGGTCACATCTCGCACGAAGTCAGAGATTGTATCGGGGCGGGTGTAGTCCATGCGGAAGACTTCGATGCCGTCCGCTTCGAGCGGTGCCAAATCATCGAATTTGCGCACCGTGGCAAAGACTCGCCAGCCGTCGGCTTTCAGCGCCCGGGCGCAATGCGCGCCGATCCCGGAAGAACACCCTGTCACGATGATTGTGCGCTGATCCGACATGGAATGATTCCTGTACAAAATGGGAGTGGTTTCCCATATTCGAACGGGCGACACAACGACCAAAGCCGGGAGACGGAATGCCGAAGATAATGCGCATCTTCTATGATGTGGTCTACGATGCTATCTGCCACCTTATTGAAGACGACGGCTTCGCGATGGCGAGCCATGTCGCATTGTCTACGCTTCTGGCTGTCTTTCCGTTTCTCATCTTCGGGACCACGCTTGCAACCTTTCTGGGCGCCGACCAGTTCTCGGATCGGGCAATCCATCTGATCTTTGATACGTGGCCGGAGGCGATCGCCAAGCCGTTGGTCGACCAGGTGATCCAGGTCCTGACGGTGCCGCGCGGCGGTCTGCTAACCGTGTCTGTTCTGGCGGCGGCATACTTTGCCTCGAACGGGGTCGAGGCGTTGCGGATATCGCTGAACCGCGCCTACCGTGTTCAGGAAACGCGGCCATGGTACATCACCCGTCTTGCAAGCCTTGGTTACGTCATCATCGCCGTAATTATTTTTGCCGCCGTCAGCATCCTGCTTGTGGCCGTGCCGCTTGCCCTCGACTATGCGCGCCAGTGGTTCCCGCTTTTCGCCGATACGCTCGAAGTCGTCTTCAGCTGGCGCGTCTACGGAACGCTGTTCATGCTGACCGTCGGCCTCTTCGTCGTTCACCTGTGGCTGCCGGCCGGGCGGCGCCGTGTGTTCGACGTTGTGCCAGGCGTGCTGGTGACGCTGCTGCTTTGGTTGGCGGGAGCCCTGATCTTCGCCTATTACCTGGCGACATTCGCCAACTACACGGCGACCTATGCGGGTCTGGCGTCGGTGATGATCGTTCTGATTTTTCTCTATATGGTCGGCGTGATCTTCATCATTGGCGCTGAGATCAATGCGGCCCTCCTGAAGTTTCGCGTACGCGCGATCTTCAAGAACAATTTCCTGGGCAGGGGGCAGAGCAAGACGTCAAAGCCCCACAAGGCGGCGGATATCGGCCGGTGAAAGCCCGCGCCCGCGGAGTTCGGCGAGCCCGGTGTCGCTTTGGCTCTTGGAGAGTTTTCGACCGTCCTCATCGGTGATCAGCCGATGGTGGTGATAGATCGGTGCTGGCAGCCCGAGCAATGTCTGCAGCAATCGATGCACCGACGTCGAATGAAAGAGATCGAGCCCGCGAACCACGTGGGTAACCTCCTGCAGGGCGTCATCGAGGACGACCGAAAGATGGTAGCTTGACGGTGCATCCGACCGCGACAGGATGACATCTCCCCAGGCACCGGGATTTGCAGCGATCAGGCCACGATTGCCGTCGCCGGTTTCCTCCCAAGAAAGGGTGGCGCCCACTGCCTCCAAGGCCTTGCCCATGTCGAGCCGCCATGCGTGCTTTACGCCCGATGCAAGCAGCTGCTGCCGGTCGAATTCAGCGCGCTCGCGATCGTCTGGAGGATAGAGCGGCGAGCCGTCGGGGTCTCGCGGCCAGGGGGTGCCATTTGCTTCGGCGGCGACAACCCGTGTTTTTGTCTCGCCTCGCGTCATGAACGCGGGATAGGCGAGGCCGAGGTCGGTCAACCGCTCAAGGGCTGCCTGGTATTCCGCGAAATGCTCCGACTGCCGCCGCACGGGCCATTCCCAGTTTATGGCCAGCCATTCGAGGTCGGCATAGATGCCAGCCTCGAATTCGGGTGTACAGCGTGTCAGGTCGATGTCTTCGATGCGCAGCAGAAAGCGTCCTTCCGCCGATGCCGCCATGTCCCCGTTTAGAAGGGCCGAGAGCGCGTGGCCAAGGTGGAGCGGGCCATTGGGGCTGGGCGCAAAACGAAAGACAGGCTTTTGACGAGGAATCGCGGTCATGCTTTCTTCTGCCATGGATTCGGTGGGATCGCGAGGAAGCGTGTTGATCATTCGCAGCGATGATGATGTGATGGAGGGGTTGGAGAACCTGCTTCGGCTAGACCCGCGGCTTGCTGCCATTGCAGCGGAGACCGGACCGCTTCCCTTGCGGTTGCGTGAACCGGGTTTCGAGGGGCTTGCCCACATTATCGTCTCGCAAATGGTGTCGCGCGCCAGCGCCGAAGCGATCTGGCGGCGGATGCAGCCAGCCGAAGGCGTGCTGACGGCGGAGAATTATGTGCTCCTCCGTCCCGAAGCTTGGCGAGAATTTGGCCTGTCGCGTGCCAAGGCGGACACGCTCTTGCGAATTGCCGAAGCTGTTGCCTCAGGTCGCCTCGATCTTCTCGCGCTCTCCGCCTTGCCACCTGAGGAGGCGCTGGCTGAACTTACGGCGCTCAAGGGTATCGGTCCCTGGACAGCCGAGGTTTATCTGATGTTCTGTGGTGGCCACGCAGACGTCTTTCCCTCCGGTGACGTTGCCCTGCAAAATGCGGTGGCTGCGGCATTCGGTCTCGCTGCTCGCCCGCAAGCGCGCGAACTGGCGTCCTTGGCCGGCGCGTGGTCGCCGTGGCGATCCGTCGCGGCCAGGCTTTTCTGGGCTTATTACGCTGTCAGGCTCGGACGTCGCGTGCTGCCGATCGACTAGGCAGCGGTACCGTGAATAACAGGATTGATGCCTGAATTTATTAGACTTCACAATGCCGTCACAACCGGCCTAATATAAGGGTGCAGATGCCGAATCGATCAGGAGAGTCCCTTGACGATTGCAGTCTCCCCACAGGCCCTGCCAGCGCTCGTCCTGAACGCTGACTATAGGCCCTTGAGTTACTACCCCTTGTCGCTGTGGTCCTGGCAGGACGCGATCAAGGCGGTGTTTCTCGACCGTGTGAATATCATTGCTGAATACGAACATTCGGTGTCTTCACCGAGCTTCTCGATGCGGCTTCCAAGTGTCGTCTGCCTCAAGACATACGTCCAGCCTTCCCGCAATCCGGCTTTTACCCGCTTCAACGTGTTCCTGCGTGACAAGTTCGAATGCCAGTATTGCGGCGAGCATGACGATCTGACCTTCGACCATGTCATTCCGCGCGCGCATGGCGGCGAGACGACATGGGAAAACGTCGTTGCGGCCTGCTCTCCCTGCAATCTCAGAAAGGGCAGCAAGCTGCCCAAGCAGGCTGGCATGTTCCCGAATCAGAAGCCCTACCAGCCGACGGTGCAGGACCTGCACAATAATGGTCGGCTTTTCCCGCCGAACTACCTGCACGACAGCTGGCTCGACTATCTTTACTGGGATAGCGAACTGCAGCCTTGATCGGGCCGCCATCCGTCAGGCTCAGGCCGTCTTTCGGACGCCGATAAAGGCGAAGGCTGCGAGGACGAGGCTTGTGATGACGTTCCAGCCGGCGAAGGACAGGCCGAGGACACGCAGCGCTGCGTCGGTGCAGGACGGCCCCTTGATGCTGTTCAATTCGCTCAGCAGGTCGCCGGCATTTTGCGTCATGCTGCCAGCTGTTGTGGAGCAGGTGGCTGGCCCTTCCCAGAAATGCCACTCGACACCGGCATGATAGACGCCCATGCCGGCGCCAACGACCATCAGGATGCCGGCGGCGAGCAGAAATGCACGGCCTATCCAGTTGGGAAGGCCGACTGCGGAAGCAACCGCGCCGAGGATCGCGATCGGAATGCCATAGTAATAGGGCTGGCGCTGCAGCAGGCAGAGCGCGCAGGGGATGTAGCCGCCAAGATACTGGAAGCCGAGTGCGGTGCCGACCACCACCGCCATGCCGAGGGCGAGCACCAGCGAATAACCGACGACCGGGCGAGCAAGGGAAAACGAGGCAGGCATGAACGGACTCCGCGCAAATGGCTCAGTGGGCAAGTAGTTTATAGGCAATCCCGAGGGCGATGGCGACGGCGGCAACAATGCCCGCTATCTGTCCGAGACGGTTTTCGATGAAATGGCGGATCGACTCGCCGTAACGGCGCAGCAGCCACGCGAGGAAGAAGAAGCGCGCGCCGCGGGCCACGATCGCCGAGATAATGAAGAAGCCGAGATTCATGTGAATGACGCCGGCGAGGATCGTCACCACCTTGATCGGCGGCAGGTGTGCCAGGCCTGAGGTGACGAGCAGCAACAGCAGGATTTCCCACTCGTCGTGGATATACAGCCGGAGCTGCTCGAAGGCATCGAGCTTTCCGTAGAATTCCAGAACCGGACGGGCAATCGCGTCATAGGCGTAGTAGCCGAGCATCCACCCGGCGATGCCACCGAGGACGGACGCGACCGTCGCGACCAGCGCGTAGCGGTAGGCGCGCTCCGGCTTTGCGAGCGCCATCGGCAGGTAGAGAACGTCGGCGGGAACAAGAAAGATGGAACTTTCGACGAAGGCGATAACGGCGAGCCAGACTTCGGCCGATTTCCGGCCCGCGAGAGACATGGTCCAGTCGTAGAGTCTGCGGAGCATTCCAATCCTTTCGCGTCGAGCGCATGAGCTTTATGGGGCGTCGGTGCGGCTGTAAATGGTCGCTGTGTCGTTCGTAGGGTGACGCACCAAAAAAATCTTCGTGATCAAGCTGAGCGCGGCGCTCACGAGGCGACGCTGGAAGGCTGGTCGTGCCTTTGCCGCATGACGTTCATTTCCGTTCGCTCGCGCGCCATTTCGCTGACGGCATGGCGCAAAACGGGATGCTTTGCGGTGAACATGTTGAAATCGCGCCTTTCCAGCACAAAGAACTGGCAGAAATCCACAGCGACGACGTCCGCGGTGCGGCGCCCGCCGCTGAGCAGCGCCATCTCACCGAAGAACGCACCGGGCTCCAGCCGGATCGGTCCACCGGGCAATTGCACCTCCACAGCGCCTGACGACAGGAAATACATGCCATCGCCTCGGTCGCCCTTGCGGACAACACGCTCGCCGGGCAAGGCGGATTTCGGCCGGAAGAGGAGCAGCAATTCCTCCTGAGAATCTTCGTCTACGTTGGCAAACAATGGGAAGGTTTCGATAAGTTCCTGCATCTCGAGCTGGTGCTTGCGCTCGCGCGCCTCGTTGACCGCCCGGATCCTCTCAAGTTCGCGGCCGAGTACTTCGTGCCGGCGGCGACCGAAGTGATTGCTGAGCGCCGGCCATCTGGCGTGGACCTGGGTGTGCAGCGCTTCGGCACCCATGCAGACAAGTGGGTTGAGGGTAATCGAAATAATGGCGGACGCCAGGATGATATCCTGCCCGTCATTCGGCAGTAGCCCGAGAGAAATGCCGAGACTGGCAAGAATGAACGAGAATTCGCCGATCTGTGCCAGTCCGCCTGAGACAGTCAGCGCCATTCCAATCGGATAGCGGAGCATGACGACGATGAGGAAGGAGATGATGGTCTTGCCGACGATGATCAGCGCCAGCGCGCTGATCACGGCCATCGGCTGGCGCACCAGGATCGAAGGATCAAACAGCATGCCGACGGATACGAAGAACAGCACCGAGAAGGCGTTCTGAAGCGGTAGCGAATCGGCAGCCGCCCGATGGCTGAGATTGGATTCACTCATCACGACGCCGGCGAAAAAGGCGCCGAGAGCGAAGGAGACGCCGAAGATTTTCGCCGAGCCGAACGCGATGCCAAGTGCTATGGCGAGGACCGTCAGGGTGAAGAGTTCGCGTGAACCGGTTCGGGCGACCAGTGTCAGGAGCCAGGGAACGATCTTTGGTCCGAGAAAGACCGCCATGACCGCAAACGCGCCGACCTTCAGAAGCGTCAGGGCAATCGTCACTGGAAGCGGCAGCCCGACGCTTTGTGCAAGGCCGCCGCCGGCGGCATGGCCCCCAAGCAATTCGGCGACGGCGGGCAGAAGCACCAATGCCAGGACCGTGGCAAGGTCTTCGACGATCAACCAGCCAACGGCCACGCGGCCGCTGGCCGAGTTGAGCAGATTCCGCTCCTCCAAGGCTTTCAACAGTACAACCGTGCTTGCTACCGACAGGCTGAGGCCGAAGACGATCCCCGCGCCAAGCCCCCAGCCCCACCATTTGACGAGGACGACACCGAGCAGGGTAACGATAACGATGCGTGCGATTGCACCGGGCACGGCGATGCCCCGCACCGCGAGTAGATCGGCGGTGGAAAAATGCAAGCCAACGCCGAACATCAGCAGGATGACGCCCATCTCTGCTAATTGACTGGCGAGCCCAGCATCGGCGACGAAGCCGGGCGTCATGGGCCCCATGGCGATACCCGCCAGCAAGTATCCGACAAGCGGCGGCAGCCGCAGCCGGTTGGCGATATAGCCGAGTATCGCCGCAAAGACGAAACTGACGGCAACTGTGGCAATAAGCGAGACTTCCTGATGCACGCGTGCACTTTCCCTCTTGGCGGGCGCAGTTTGGCCGAAACGCTCGAGAAATTAAACAGTTGATTTGCTGCGGCCGCCCAAATGCTGGGTAGAGTCCAATTGAGGCAGTAATGCTGCGAATGCCGGTTGCGTAAGCGTTGCGTTGAGGCAACACACTTCTTCGGAACGGTGCTGGCAAGTGCCTGAAATGGTGGGTGAGCCGCTATACAGTCCATCAGAAGAATTGCATGTTCCGGTCGGTGAAGATCCGCTCAAGCCGATCGTGGGGACGAATTGACTGACACTACCGATGGTTCATACGTCTCCGCGCCGCGCGCTGCGCGGCTAGACGCGCTTCTGCCTGTCCTATTATTGGCGACGTACTTCACGGCAAGCTTTGCCCTCAGGCTGCTTCGCGGTGGCGATCTCGGGTCCGATGAGGCCGAGCAGATCAGGCTCGCGCATGCCTTGCAACTGGGCTACGGCGATCAGCCGCCGCTCTACAACTGGCTGTTCTACTGTTTTGGCAAGGTCTTCGGCGTGTCGGTGGACACGCTCGCATTCCTGAAGAATGCCACGCTGCTGGCGAGCTGCGTGTTTCTCGGGCTGGCAGCCCGAAAATTGATGGGAGCACGAGATAGCGTCTGGATTGCGGTTCTCGGTCTGCTGAGCCTACCTGCCGTCTTTCTGCTTGCGCAGCGGGATCTGACCCACAGCATCGGTGCCTTCGCGGCCGTTGCATTCTTCCTATACGTGCTGGCACGAATGGACGAGCGTGCATCGACCGGCAATTACGCGCTTCTCGGAGCAGCGGCCGGCATCGGATTCCTTGCGAAGTACAATTTTGCGATCATCCCCGTCGCGACCGTTGTCGCGCTCCTGCTCGAACCCGGTATGCGGCGGTTGGTCCTCAACTGGCGGCTGGCGGTCACCATCGCGGTGGGCCTCGTCGTCGCTGGGCCGCATGTCTACTGGGCTTTGACCCATCTGGATGCGGCGGCCGGCGACACGGTGAGCAAGATGCAGGGAGTAGCGAGCCACGCAGCTCCCATCCAGCTGTTGGCCGCCTGGCAGCTTCTGGCATCGATCGTCAAATGCTCCGCCCTGACGCTGGCGATCCTTGCCGTCGTCTATCGTGGTCACATCCGCGCAATCTTCGTCGCGAGCAGCGAATGGACCCGAGTGATCGGCTGGATGCTCGCTATCAGCATGTTCCTGGTCTTCGCAATCATGCTCGCCGTCGACGCGACCATAATGCGTCCGAAGTGGATCTCGATCTTCTTCGTGGCCTTTCCCCTGTATCTGGCGCTCAAGGTGGATGCGGCAGGCGTTCAAGTCGCCGGTGCCACCGGGAAGCTAATGGGGCTTGTCGGGGCGGTGATCTTTATCTCCCTGGGCATCGTCATTGCGGGGAGCTTCCACTGAGGGTGCAGCAGGACGCCGCTATTCTTGCAGAGAGTGAAAGGAGCTTTCGCCGGCGGAGTCACTGGTTGCTCGGTACCGGAGCGGCCGCCACAAGGGCGTCCGCCTCGATTTAGTGCGCGCGAGCGTCTGTTACCGTGCCGCTTGACTGGCCATCTTCTTGTCCAACTCCTCTTTCAAAGCCTCCAGATTGAAGCTTGCGCCTTTTTGCATGGGCGGGAAGTCAAGGAAGGTCTGGGCTGCCTTCCCCATTTCCTGCTGCAGGAAGACGTAGCGCCAGAACTCGTAAGCCCACCAGTCCTTCGCGAAGAGCGACTGGCCGAGGCCCGTGCGCCCGAACGGGTCCAAGCGGATGTTAACGAGGATTGGCCAGTCAACCTTGACCGTGGCGCCAAACCAGCCATTCGGCTGATCTGTGAGCCGGTACTTGAAGTCGTCGATGCGCACCGCACCTAGGGTGGACTCGGCAAAATAGAAGACTTCATGCCGTTGCGACGGGCCCTTGCCAGTGATCAGGTCGGTCTGGTCATAACCATCAAGATGCACCTTGTAAGTTTGATCACCGATCTACTTGCCCTTCTGGAGCTCGCCAACGATGTTCGGATTGCCGGCCGCTGCGACGAAAGTGGGGAACCAATCCAGTCCCGAGACAATCGAATTTTCCACCTTGCCCGCCGGCACATGGCCGGGCCAGCGGAGGATCACTGGCACGCGAAAGCCGCCTTCGAGGACCGTGCCTTTCCCACCGGCGAATGGGGTCTGCCCGCCGTCGGGCCAAGTGAAGTTCTCGGTGCCGTTGTCAGTGGAGAAGGCAAGGATCGTGTTGTTCTCGAGCCCGTTGTCCTTCAGGTACTTCATGACAGAACCGACGACGTCGTCAAGCTGCGCCATTCCGGCTTCCTCGAGGGACCAGCCATTCTCGGGTGTGCGCATCTTCTCATACTTCTCCGAGAGATGCGTGACCACGTGCATGCGCGTGGGATTGAGCCAGAGGAAGAACGGCTTGTCGCCCTGCCTTGCCTTGTCGATGAACTTGAGGGCATTCGCCAGGATCTCGTCGTCAACTGTCTCCATGCGATCCGGGCAAAGCTCGCCGGCATCCTCGATCCTCTGCTTCCCGATCTTGCCCCAGCGAGGCTGTACGGTGGGATCATCTCTGTCGGTCGCATAGCTATGAAACATGTTCCGGGGACCCACTATCGTCTTTACCGCCGGCGGGTAGGTAGAATGGCAGGGGTCTTCCATCGCATCGAGGTGATAAAGGTAACCGAAGAACTCATCAAATCCGTGCGCCGTGGGGAGGAACTGGTTGAGGTCCCCCAGGTGGTTTTTGCCGAACTGGCCAGTGGCGTATCCCATCGATTTAAGCACGATGGCGATGGTCGGCGCCTCGTCCGGCATGCGGAGGGTGCCGCCCGCCTGGCCGACCGTGGTCAGCCCGGTGCGGATCGGCAGTTCGCCGGTGATGAAGTTCGCGCGGCCCGCCGTGCAGCTCGCTTCAGCGTAATAGTCGGTAAACCGCATGCCATCCGATGCGAGTTGGTCCAGGTTCGGTGTCCTGCCAGCCATGATGCCCTGATTGTAGGCGCCGATATTGAACCAACCGACGTCGTCGCCCATGATGAACACGATGTTGGGCTTGGGTTGGTCCTGCGCCGGAACGATCGACGTGCTGCTCAAAAGAGCTGTCGCGACGGTCATCGCGCCGCGATGCAAGTTGCTGCTGCTTTCATCTGAGTTCTCCTCCCTCGGAGACCTTGGCCACCGCGGCCAAGGTTGGCTTGGGCGTGGATGCAGCGCTGAATTTCAGGGCAGCCTCGCCCCCATGCCGGCACGCCGTGCCGTCATTCTTTCACGCAAAATTTTTCAGTAAATGCAGACTGTGGTTTATTATCGCACAAGCTGAGCTCGCGCGGAAGGAGCCCATGTCTTGCTGCAGCAGATGGGAAGCCAAAGCCGTTCAAATCACAGTCAAGTATTTGGCGAGTTCGAGATTTTTGGTGCCCCATGCCGGGGTCGAACCAGCACTTCTTTCGAAACTCGATTTTGAGTCGAGCGCGTCTACCAATTCCGCCAATGGGGCAACGGATACCGACGGGCGGCTGTCTAGCATGCGTTCACCCGCGCGCGCAAGACGGCGGGCGAAGTTCTCGGCTTGATTTATTGGAGTTTCCGGCCTGCGGCCGGAACTGTGTCAATGCGCGCCGGCGGCGGCGGGCTGATGGACGCCGGACTTCTTCAGCGTGATCGCGAGGATCGAAGCGAGCAGGCAGAAGGCTCCGGCGATGAAGAAGGCGGGCAGATAGCTCTGCAGTTCCGTGCGCGACCAGCCGGCGCCGTAGGCCGCTGTTGCGGCTCCGAGCTGGTGCCCGGCGAAGACCCAGCCGAAGACGAGGCCGGCCTTTTCGCGACCAAAACGATCGGCGGCGATCTTGACGGTTGGCGGCACGGTGGCGATCCAGTCGAGGCCGTAGAAGACGGCGAAGATCGACAGGCCATAGAAGCTGAAGTTGCTGAAGGGCAGGAAGAGCAGAGAGAGGCCACGCAGGCCATAGTACCAGAAGAGCAGCCAGCGATTGTCGAAGCGGTCCGAAAGCCAGCCGGAGCCGATCGTGCCGAAGAAATCAAAAATGCCCATGACGGCAAGGACGCTCGCGGCAGCGACCGGGACGATGCCGAAGTCGCCGCAGAGGGTGACGAAATGCGTCTGGATCAGGCCGTTGGTACTGAGGCCGCAGATGAAGAAGGTGGCGAAGAGAATCCAGAAGGTCGACGTGCCGGAGATTTCCTTGAGAACCGTGATCGGGGTTGCCAGCATTGCCAACAGGCCCCCCTGCGGCGGCACGTGCGGCGTGACGTGTTCATCACCGAAGGCCGGCAGATTGAGGTCGGAGGGGCGGTCGCGCATGAAGGCCAGCACCAGAAGAGCGGCAAGCATGATCATGCCACAGACGAAAAAGACCGTTCCGCGCCATCCGTGGCGTTCGGTCAGTTCTGCCATGAGCGGCAGGAAGACCAGCTGGCCCGTGGCTGAGCTCGCCGACAGCATGCCCACCACCAGGCCCCGGTGCTTGGTGAACCAGCGGGCCGAAACGGTCGCCGCGAGAACCATGGCCGTCAGTCCCGTGCCGAAGCCTACGACGACGCCCCAGAGCAGCAGCAACTGCCAGAGCTTAGTCATGAACAGAGAGCCGATGAAGCCGCTGCCGATCAGGGCCATGGCGAAAACGATGACCTTGCGGACGCCGAAATAATTCATGAAGGCCGCCGAGAACGGTCCCATCAGCCCGAAGAGAAGCAGGCGGACGGCAAGCGCGGAGGATATCTGTGAGGTTTCCCAGCCGAACTCGTCCTGAAGCGGCTTGATCAGGACGCCGGGGGCGCCCATCGCGCCGGCTGTCACCAGCATGGTCAGGAAGGTTGCCGCGACGACCACCCATCCATAGTGGATGTTGCGTCGCGCCAGCGATGAGGCAAGTGCAGTCGATACCATGTGGCCGTCCCGTCTTGAGGTTGTCGGAGACTATCGGAAGGTTTTAGATGATGGTCATCATAATTGTTGCGTATTGATGATGGACGTCATATAAATTGTCAAGCTGCTAATTGCGGAGAAATGAATGCGGGTCAGCCGAGAGAAATTTGCCGAAAATCGCGAGAAGATCCTACAGGTCGCAGGCGTGCTGTTTCGCGAAAAAGGCTTCGACGGCATCGGCGTCGCCGAGATCATGAAGGCCGCCGGAATGACGCATGGCGGCTTCTACGGGCATTTCGAATCCAAGGAAGAACTCGCGCTGGAAGTGAGCCGCGCGCTGATCGAGAAGGTAAAGATCCGTTGGAACGAGATCATCGCTTCGGCGCCGGGGCGGCCCCTCGACGCGCTGCTCGATCATTATCTGTCGCGTTGCAGCGTCGATGATCCGGGCGGGAGTTGCGTCTTTGCCTCGCTTGCCCAGGAGGTCAGCCGAAGCCGCGGGGCAGTGCGCGAAACCTTCAATGACGGGCTTTCGATGCTTGTCGATATTCTGTCCGAGATCGTTCGCGGCGAAACTCCAGAAGAGCGCCGCGAGAAGGGGTTTGCGACGCTTTCGGCGATGATGGGTGCGGTGATCCTGGCGCGCGCCGTCGAGAGTCGCGAGCTCTCCGATAACTTTCTGTATACGACGCGCGATGTGCTTTCCCTGGCGAACAGAACTGACGGTTAGCCTCGACGAGCGATCAGACCGCCGATTTCCACCACCTCCGTGAAGGTGCCCTCAGGCGAAAGCTTGAGGAGGGTGTCGCGAAGGTCCGCCTCGAAGGCAATTGCTCTTTCGCCGAGCGCCTGGGGCGATGTCACAGAGGTTGAGAAGGCGCGACCGACGATATCGTCGAGGCTGAGCTTGCGTTCCCTGATAACCGAGATCCTTTCCAGATCGCTGAAAGGCGAGCGAAGCAGGATGCTTTCATGCTCGACCCAATCCGGCCCCTTCCGCCGTTCGCGATCGGCATTGCGCTCCGGGGCGAAGGTTTCGGCGAGCTTGTTAACCGCTTGTCGCCAGTCCGGCGTCGAGGAGATGTGGCGGTCGCCGAACAGCACGACGCAGCCGTCGGGAACGGTAATCTCGTCGAGAGCCTTCAGCGTTGCCGGGCGATCCATCCAATGGAAGGAGCGCCCCATGACCGTCATCTTGAGCGGCGCGAAGTGCGGACCGAGATCGTATGACGACCCTTTGGTGAATGTGACATCAGTACCAGCAGCGGCCGCATCGGTACGTGCAGCTTCCAGCATTTCCGGCTCGGGATCGAGCCCCGTGACATCAGCGCCGGCCAGTCGCGCAAAAGCGATGCCGAGTTGACCCGGCCCGCAGCCGAGGTCAAGCACACGTTCACCGGCTGCGAGCCCCGCACCTTCAGCGACCCGCTCGATGAGTTCATCAGGATAGGGGACGCGATAGCGCGTGTAATAGGCGGCCGTGGACTGAAAGCGGCGTGCCTCGAAGGGAATGGTCGTCATGGCAAGATCCTTGAGGGGAGTTGCTGGCCGTCGGCGTCACGCAAGCGACCGGGAATCTCCAAATGGTCGCGTTATTTGAAACCTTCGACGTGGTGGGGGACGTAAGGCTCTTCGAGTGCGGCAACATCGTCCGGTGTCAGCTTGACGGCGAGTGACGCAACCGCGTCGGTCAGGTGGTTGGCTTTCGACGCGCCGATGATCGGCGCCGTCACAGCGCTTTTCTGCAGGATCCAGGCCGTCGCGATCTGGGCGCGGGAGACACCATGTTTCTCGGCCAGCTTGCCGACGACGCCAATGATAGTGCGATCGGCGTCTTCCGCCTGCTTGTAGAGCGTCTTGCCAAATTCGTCCGTCTCGCTGCGGGTCGTCTTCTCATCCCAATCGCGCGTCAGCCGACCGCGGGCGAGCGGGCTCCAGGGAATGACGGCAATCTTCCGATCCTGGCAGAAGGGCAGCATTTCGCGTTCTTCCTCCCGGTAGAGCAGGTTCAGGTGATCCTGCATGCTGACGAATGGCGTCCAGCCATTGGCGCGCGAGGTGTATAGCATCTTGGCGAATTGCCAAGCATACATGGAAGACGCGCCGATATAGCGCGCCTTGCCTGCCCTCACGACGTCATGCAGCGCTTCCAGCGTTTCCTCGATCGGTGTCGTCTGGTCGAAACGGTGGATCTGGTAGAGGTCGACATAGTCGGTGCCGAGGCGACGCAGGCTGTTGTCGATCTCGTCGAAAATCGCCTTGCGCGACAGGCCGGCGCCGTTCGGGCCGGGCCGCATGCGGTTGAAGACCTTGGTTGCGAGTACGATCTCGTCGCGCTTTGAAAAATCCTTGATGGCCCGCCCGACGATCTCCTCCGAGGAGCCATCCGAATAGGTATTGGCGGTGTCGAGAAAATTGATACCGAGATCCAGTGCCTGCTTGATCAGTGCACGGCTGTCTTCTTCACCGAGCGTCCAGCTGTGGTTGCCGCGGCCAGGCTCGCCGAAGGTCATGCAGCCAAGGCAGATCTTCGACACTTCCAGGCCAGTGCCGCCAAATTTGACGTAGTCCATGAAATCGCTCCAAACATCGAGTCGCTACCCAGCGCGCCCTTTGATCTAGCGCGGCAAACACGAAAGTGTCTGCCACTCACACAAAAGTTTTGTGACCGATCCGGGCCGTCCTCGGCTCTCGCGCTTGCGTAAGCGGAGCTACGGGTGTTAGCTGCTGCAGCATTTTACTGGATTCCCGCCGATGAGACTGCCGCAACGCGATCGCTATGAAGACCTTTACCGCGATTTTGCGTGGGACATTCCGGAGGATTTCAATATTGGCCGTGCGGTCAGCGACGACTGGGCCGAGTGGGCGCCGGAGCGTGTTTGCCTTGAGCATTTCAGTCCTGACGGCAACCACCTCTCGATGACGTATCGCGAGCTGGCGGACCGTTCGTCGTCGCTCGCCAATGCTTTGGTGTTGCTGGGGGTGAAGAAGGGCGATCGGGTCGCGCTGCTTCTGCCTCAGTCCTTCGAGACTGTCGTCGCCCATGTCGCGATCTACAAGATGGGCGCGATCGCGCTGCCGCTGGCATTGCTCTTCGGTGTCGAGGCGCTTGAATATCGGCTGCGGACGGCAGGCGCTTCCGCAGTCGTCACCAACACATTCGGGCTGGACCGCGTCAGCCAAATCCGTGGTCGGCTCCCTGATCTGACCGAGGTCATCAGCGTCGATGGCGATGGGCAAGGCGCTCGATCCTTTGCCTCGCTGGTGGCGGGCCATCCGCCGGTCTTCGAGGTTGCGAAGACGGCGCCCCATGATCCGGCATTGATGATCTTCACGTCGGGAACGACCGGTCCGCCGAAGGGCGCCCTGCACGGCCATCAGGTGCTGGCCGGGCATATACCGGGGATGCAATTCGCCCATGAGGGCTTCCCGCAGGCGGGCGACAAGGTCTGGACGCCGTCGGACTGGGCCTGGGCTGGCGGCCTGCTGAATGCGCTGCTGCCAAGCCTGCTGCTCGGCGTTCCCGTCGTCTCGTCGCCGGCGCAGAAATTCGATGCCGACATGGCCTATCGCATCATGGCCGAGATGAAGGTGCGCAACGGTTTCATCCCGCCAACAGCGCTCCGGCTGCTGAAGTCGGTGCCCGATCCACGCTCCAAGTACGACCTCGTGCTGCGCACGATCGGCGCGGCGGGCGAGTCGCTTGGTGCCGAAACGCTGGAATGGGCCAAGCGGACGCTTGGGATTGCCGTCAACGAGTTCTACGGGCAGACGGAGTGCAATTTCGTGCTGTCGTCGAGCGCCGCGATCGGTATCAGCCGTCCCGGTGCGATCGGTCGGCCCGTGCCCGGGCATCGCGTGGCCATCGTCAGCGAAGCCGGGGAGGAGCTTCCTGTTGGTGAAACCGGGCAGATCGCCATCCGCCGGCCAGATCCCGTCATGTTTCTCGGCTATTGGAGCGACGCAGCCGCAACCGAACGGAAGTTTGCGGGCGATTGGCTGCTGACCGGTGATATCGGGCGCCAGGATGCGGACGGCTACCTCACCTTCTTCGGCCGGGATGACGATGTCATTACGTCTTCAGGTTATCGCATCGGACCTGCTGAAATCGAGGACTGTCTCAGCGGCCATCCGGCCGTGCAACTGGCCGCCGCTATCGGCAAGCCTGATCCTGTGCGCACCGAGATCGTCAAGGCCTATGTCGTACTGGCTCCGGGCTATGAGCCAGACGACCGGCTGGCCTTGGAGATTGGCGAGTGGGTGAAGATGCGGCTCTCCATGCATGAATATCCACGCGAGGTGGAATTCGTTTCGGAACTGCCGCTCACGACGACGGGCAAGGTGATCCGCCGCCTGTTGAGGGAGCGGGCCAGCACCGGTTGAGGCGTTTGACGTGCCTGGAGCTCACTGAGGAGACTTGCCGCGCCGAGCGAGCGACATGATCTTCTGTCGCAGCATTTTCGCAACGTTGCGGGTGCTGCTGTACATATGAAGCTGGGCTGCCACCTGGCGCACGTCGCGGTCGCCATTCTGGTTGAGCCCGATCACCATGGTCCCCATCTCCTCGCGCTCCTTCCAGAAGCGATTGATCATCGGGTGATCTGGAATAGCGCAGGAGTCGGAGCGTATGATATTGGCGTCGTCAAGGTGCCATTCCGTCAACTCGCCCATCAGCAGCTTGCCTGGCGAATAGCGGGCATAGGTTTCGTCGTAGGCCGTCTTCCACGTATAGGCGTCTCCGCCCATCATCAAGACCACCATCGAGGCGATCGCCTTTCCATTTAGGTCGATCGTGTGAACACGCACGGCGTCGACGGCGGCGAGGTTGGAAACGGCCTCGCGGGCAAAGGCGGTGTGGTAGCGATCCGTCACCAGCGCACTGCGTTTCTTGCCTTTCCAGCCGCCGGCCTCGAGCGCAAGGAACTCCTCGAAGCGCACGTGGATGTCGCGCGGCTGGCGGGCAACGCTGTAGACCACCGTGCCCAGTTCCTCGAGCAGACGCCATTGCCGGCGCATCTCCTTCAGATGCGATGAAGAAATCGCATCGCGCAGATAGGCGGCTGCTTCCTCGTCGCTCTGCAGCATGGCGCGCTGATAGGGATTGGCGATGGTGATCGGCAGGTTCCGGTCGATGGCAACCGCCCTTGCCATGCGAGCGAAGATGCCGTTCAGCCTCATATCCGGCAGCACCAGAATCGGTGGCAAGCGCAGATCGCGATGTGTCAGGCCATTGTAGAGGTTGTCCAGCGTCTCACCTGCGTCTTCGGCATCGATTAGCGGTGTGCCGAGCGGTGCAAAGCTGTTCGACCATACGCGCACGATTGAAGGGCCAACAGCGAAGCCTGGTTTTTCCACCGAGAATGGCATCAGGAAGCGCATGCGGCTGTGGGATTCGCTCTGGTCTCGCAATAGGGCGAAGTTTACCTGCCTGTCGTCAAGCCGCGGCATGGCCGGGGCGAGGAAGCGTCCCGTGAAGAAAACGTTCGGTTCCATCGCACGGTTTGACAGGAAGTCGAGTTCTTCCTGCAGTTCGTATCCCAGCCTGCCGGAATATAGGCAGAGCTCGCGCCCTAGGCGACCGATCTCGACGCGTGCATCCGCCCGCGGCGTGTCGAGATCCAGAGCCGCAAGCTCGTGAACCATGCGGTTCGTCGTAACGTCGGTCGTTTCGGTAGCTGGAGGATTGCGCGCCATTCTATCAAGCTTCCATGTCTGTCTTGGCCGTGGGAGGCGTGGCAAATGCGAAGAGCGCGATGCCAAGCGCGCGCCGGACGGCAAAATGCAGGAGAATGGCTTCCACGCCCATGGCCGAAGCAGCGGCGATCGCCGCGCCCGCGATGCCCAGTCTGGGGATGAGGAGGAGGTTGAGGCCGATATTCGCCGCCAGCGCTCCGGCGTAGAGCAGAACACACATGTTCTGTTTGCCCGCCATCATCAGCAGCGTTTCCGCCGGGCCGACCAGGGCCTTGGCGAGAATACCCGCCAGCAGGATCGCCATCACGATGTAGCCGGCCGTGAAAGCACCGCCAAACAGCGAGAGGAGAAAGTGACCGGCGGCGACGACGGCGAGCCCAATGGCGAGTGCAGGCCAAAACGTCCATTTTGCAGCGTCGATCGCGGCAACGGCGAGTTGCTGACGTGTTCCCTCGGCAATCAGGCTTGAAAAGCGCGGGCCGGAGGCTGCCTTCACCGAAAAATTGATGAAGTGAACCAGCGCCATCGTTTTGGCGGCGGCGAAGTAGATCGCGACGTCGTGCGGTTCGAGGAAGATGCCGACTACGACCACATCAGAATTGGTCAAAAGGAAGCTGACCCCCTCGATGAGGAAGATTGGGAAGGCGACCCCGAGCCAGCCGAGAAAATCGACCTCGCGCGGGCCTTCGTTGTAGTGACGGCGTAATCGCAGAAGAGTTGCGACGTACTGTCCGACGGCGGTGACATAGGTGGCGGCGAGCGCGGCCTGCATCGCCGTCACCGCCGTATGCTGCGCACCAAGGCTGATCGCGGTCAGCATGAAAAGAATGATGAGAAGAGGCCGCACGATGTAGGCGGGGCTTAGCGCCATGACCGGCCAGTGGTTGGCACGCGACGTGCCCTCCAGAATATCGCCGAGGGCGATCATCGGCATGGCGACCAGTCCCAGGAGGATCGGCACGACGTAGTAGCTCTCGAGCCTGTCGCGGAAGACTTGCAGGGCGATCATGCCGATGCCAAGCGCGGCTGTGCCGGAAAGCAAGCCGAAGATGCGAGCGGTGCCGGTCAGCCCACGAATCTTCTCAAAAGAGCCGGCCGCCTTGTATTGCGGCAGGAAGCGGACGATGGCGGTGTGGAAGCCGAGGCAGGAAAGATCGCCGACGAGGACGATCAGGACCCAGACGAATACAAAGATCCCATACTCGTATTCGCCCATCAGGCGCGCCAGGACGATCTGCGACAGAAAGGCGAGGGCGGCGCTGACAATGCGGATCGAGAAAGCGGTCAACGCCATGCGTTGGGCGGCAGCCTTGTCGCCCCGCGCGGTCAGAGCGGTGGCGAGCGAGCGCAGCATACGACTTCCCGCCGGGCGCAGACCCGCAGGCAGCATCTTTTCCGCCGTCTCAATGACCGCCATCACAAACACGCAAAACTCTTCAGGCAAATCCTGGCGGAAGTCTTGGCAGAACAGCGTTAAGAAACGGTTGTAGCAACGGCTAGATGGTGTTGTCTAATCGCATTGCGTTGGTCAAGCTCTTTTTGACATGCTCAACAACGCCCGGGCGAGCATCGTTCAACCGGGACGAGTACTAAACCGTGGATGTGCGGACCGCTGTTTCATGTT
>NZ_LOKZ01000016.1 GCF_002211365.1 Rhizobium sp. R711
TATATATTCGCTCATGGTTGTTCTCCAACTGATGTTTGGGCCCGGCATCCAGTCGTGAGCCCGTATTTCCATCTTATCGGGGAACAACCACCTTGCTATTCACTACCGTGACCAATCTGGCGCCCAGGGCGGCGGCTCGCTCCCGCGATTACCCCATGTAACGGGCGGAACCCAGCCAGCCAGGTTTGAAAGGCTGGTGGTCGTCCCTCACAATGATGGTGTCGCGGAGTCAGGAGTGGCCTGCTCCATAGCATCACGGAGAGACGACCATGAAGCAGTATGGCGGAATCGATGTCTCGTTGGAACACTCAAGTGTGTGCGTTGTGGATGCAGATGGCCGCATCGTGCGTGAAGCAAAAGTACTCAGCGAGCCCGATGCACTGATCGCCTGGTTTGGCGAGCACGACGTGGCCATGGAGCGGATCGGTCTTGAGGCCGGCCCTTTGTCGCAATGGCTTTACGCGGCAATGACAAAGGCGGGTCTGGCGGTCGAACTGATCGAGACGCGGCACGTGCGTGCCGCGTTCAAGACGATGCCGGTGAAGACCGACAAGAAGGATGCGCGAGGCATCGCGCAGTTGATGCGGCTTGGCTGGTTCAGACCGGTCCACTGCAAATCTCTTCCGGCCCAGGAGGTGCGCGCCCTGCTGACCGCCCGCAAGCTCATCCAGGGAAAGCTTCACGACATCGAGATGAGCATCCGGGGCATACTGCGCGGCTTCGGCCTCAAGGTAGGGCCGACGACGCAGCGCACCTATGCGGCACGTATCCGCGACCTGATTGAAGGACATCCGACCTTGGAGGCGATTGCCGCGTCGTTGTTGAAGGTCCGCGACGCACTTGCAAACGAATTTGCCGGGTTTGAGCGAAAGCTGCGTGCCATGGCCCGGCAGGACGATAACGCACGGCGGCTGATGACGACGCCCGGCGTTGGCGTCTTGGTGGCGCTGACATTCGCATCGGCGGTTGATGCGCCGGAGCGTTTCCGATCATCACGAGCGGTGGGGCCGCATTTCGGACTGACGCCGAAGAAGTACCAATCGGGCGAGACCGACTATAGCGGTCGCATCTCGAAGATTGGCGATGTGGGCGTACGAACCGCGCTCTACGAGGCGGCCAACGTCATCCTCACGCGACCGGTCAAAGGCTCGGATCTCAAAAGCTGGGCACTGGCGGTCGCCAGACGTGCGGGCCCCAGAAAGGCGCGTGTCGCGCTGGCCCGTAAGCTGGCGGTGGTGTTGCACCATATGCTCAGGGATGGAACCAACTTCATTCCCCACAAGGCTCAGGCAGCCATGGCCGCCTGAGCCGGAAGGAGACAACAGGACAGGTTTCGGGCGGGCACTGCCATCAGCCCCCCAGAGCAAGATCCCTTCGCCGGGACGAGGGATGGGCTAGGCCGCAGCTGTGGCAGCAACACTACGTGATTGCGCGTCGCTAGATTGGCCAGCCGGTCCTCAGCAGACCCCATAAAGCAGCGGCCAAGTGCCGACTGCGGACAGAAGCAAGCACTCGGCGAGGGATTAAGCTCACAAGGGATTGACTTAAGGCCCGTTACAGAAGCCACAGCTCTGAACGAGAGCCAATCGCACACCGTACTATTCGGTGCATTCCCGAACGATCGAAACCGATCGTTAACCATAATCATCAAGGTTGTCTCAACATTCATTACTGATTTGTTGAGCCCCTTTTATGCATCGCCTTGCTGTATTTTCCGGTCTCATCTTGAGCGTGGCCCTGGCCGGCTGCCAATCCACCAAACGGCCTGCGCCCGATAGCACGATCAAAACCTCTTCGATCGTCGCCCCGGAAGGCCGCCAGATTTCGGAGAGCGACAGTCGCCCGCTCCAAATGTCTCACGAGACCCGTCCGCATCACCTTGCCGGCCGAACACTGACGGTCGCGTCCATTCATGACCTGCATCTTGAGGACAAAGAAGTCATTCTCAGCTTTGACGACGGTCCAATTCCCGGCCGGACGGATCGCGTTCTCGCGACGCTGGACCAGTTCGGCGTCAAGGGCGCCTTCATGATGGTCGGCGAAATGGCGGAGTTGCATCCGGAGCTTGCACGCAAGGTTGCGATGGACGGCAACGCGATCGGCAGCCACACCTACCGGCACGAAAACCTGGCGACGCTGACCTTCGATGTGGCGATGAAGGAGATCACACGGGGAGAAGCTGCCGTGACCAAGGCGACCGGCGTTGATGTCAACTTCTTCCGCTTTCCATACCTTGCCGACAGCCAAAAGCTGCGCGCTGCCGTTGCAATGCGGGAGATGGTCGTGATGGATGTCGATGTGGACAGCAGGGATTACTTCACAACATCGCCAGCAGCCGTGACCAAGCGGACGATGGACCTGCTGCATGAGCGGGGCCGCGGTATCATTCTCATGCACGACATCCACAATCGCACGGCGACGATGCTGCCAACACTCCTTTCAAGGCTCGAGGCAGAGGGGTATAAGGTCGTGACGCTGCAGTTCAAGAAGCCGACTGCGCCCGCCGAGATGGCGTCTCTTTGATGGACTATCGACGCTTGCCCCCCGGTTTCTTTCTGCTAAAACAGGCGCAAAATAAATCATACTTTTGAGCGAAACACCGAACGCGAGCCAGCAGCATGTCACCTATTAACCTCGCCATCGTCGGCGTCGGCAAGATCGTCCGCGACCAGCACCTTCCCTCGATCGCCAAGAATCCCGACTTCAAGCTCATTGCGACGGCCAGCCGCCATGGCACCGTTGAAGGCATCCCGAGCTTCACGACGATCGATGCGATGCTCGACGCCGTGCCAGCGATCGATGCGGTTTCGCTGTGCATGCCGCCGCAATATCGCTACGAAGCAGCACATAAGGCGCTTTCCGCCGGCAAGCATGTGTTCCTCGAAAAGCCTCCGGGCGCGACACTCAGCGAAGTTGCCGATCTCGAAAGCCTCGCGGCGAGCAAGGGCGTCTCGCTGTTTGCAAGCTGGCATTCGCGCTATGCGGCCGCCGTTGAAGCCACGAAGTCCTTTCTCGCATCGACCACGATCAAGAGCGTTCACGTCATCTGGAAGGAAGACGTTCGCCACTGGCATCCGAACCAGGACTGGATCTGGCAGGCCGGCGGCCTCGGTGTCTTCGACCCGGGCATCAACGCCCTGTCGATCGTCACCCATATCTTGCCGGAGGCGATCTTCCTGACGGGCGCAACCCTCGAATTCCCGGAAAATCGGGATGCCCCCATTGCGGCGGATCTGCACTTCAAGAATGCTGACAACGTACCTGTTCATGCCGAATTCGATTGGCGACAGACCGGCAAGCAGAGCTGGGACATCCTCGCGGAAACCGAAGCCGGGCATGTGGAACTTGCTGAAGGCGGATCCAAGTTGTCGATCAATGGCGAACTGAAGTTCTCCGCCCCGGAAGAGGAATACCCGGCGCTTTACCGTCGCTTCGCGGAAATTGTCAAAGCCGGCAAGTCCGATGTCGACCTAGCGCCGCTTCGCCACGTCGCCGATGCCTTCATGCTCGGCAAACGCAAATTCGTCGACGCGTTTCACGATTGATACAAACGTGCCGAGCCTCATACTATTGTGAAGTCTCACGGTCTTCAAGGAAGGTTCGGCATGCGAGACGATCCGGCTTACGGTCTTGGCTTGAAGAATCTAACGGTTTCGCTCGCTGAGCCCAACGCCTTTTGGGAGCGTGCCTATGCCACCGAAGCGCAGGCCATCGGCCAAGCGCTCGGGGACATGGCAATCGACATTCAGCACGTCGGCAGCACAGCTATTCCCGGCATCAAGGCAAAGCCGATCATCGACATCGTTGTCGGCGTCAAACACTTCGATGACGGTCCGCGCTGCATTCCCGCCATGGAAGCAATCGGTTATGACTATGCCGGCAGCGACATTGTCCTCGACGACCACATTTTCGGCCGCGGCATAAAGGATGAGAGCCGCACCCATCTGGTCCATGTCGTGGAGTATCGCGGCGATAACTGGAACCGCATGATCGCCTTTCGCGACGCTCTGCGCGCCGATGCCCGGCTCGCACGCGCCTACGAGCAACTGAAGGTTGGATTGGCCAGCGAGCATGCGGAGAGGCGCGCGGAATATACGATGGCAAAGCGGGACTTCATCGACAACGTCCTGATGGCTTCCGGCCTGAACTAGTCAAATTCAGGCCTTCTTCTCCCATCGCCGTTCGGGCGTCTGCTGCCAGTATGTCAGGCTGTGCCCCTCGCCTTTCAGCTTCTTCCACTGCGCGCGGGCGCCCTCAAGCTGCTCCTGGTCGTATCCATCGAACATGAAGACAATCCGCTCGTAAGGATCGACAGCAGGCGGCTCTGCGCCATCGACGATAAATCGCACCGTCGCAGCATTCGCGTTTCCTTCGGAGATCGTGAGGAGAACTGGCTGATTTTCGGCCAGTTCTCCCTCATCCGTGCCATGCGGCAAGAAACTATCCTCGCGAAATGTCCAGAGATGCTGATCAAGCAAGTCGCGCCGCGCAGCATCCCTCAACTGCACAGAGACCCGCCAGCCGCGCTCGACGCTTTTTTCGAGCAGCGGCGGCAGGGCATCCTCCAGCTTGGATTCCGTCAGATGATAGAACAGGACTTCGGTCATGACTCGTAATTGTCGCGCACCAACTGGTCGAGCAGCCGTACGCCGTAACCGGATCCCCAAGACTGATTGATCTCATCCTGCGGCGAACCCATGGCCGTTCCCGCAATGTCGAGATGCGCCCACGGCGTCTCCTGCACGAATCGTTTAAGGAAATGCGCAGCGGTGATCGAACCCGCATGACGGCCGCCGGTGTTCTTCATGTCGGCGAACTTGCTGTCGATCATCTTGTCGTATTCCTTGCCGAGCGGCATGCGCCAAAGCTTCTCGCTGGTCGTCAGCCCAGCGGCGGCCAGCTGCTCAGAGAGCTCGTCATCATTCGAGAACAAACCGGCATGGACGTTGCCAAGCGCAACGAGAATGGCACCGGTCAACGTTGCCAGATTGATCATGAACTTCGGTTTGAAGCGGTCGTTGCAATACCAGAGCGCATCACAGAGCACGAGACGTCCCTCTGCGTCGGTGTTGATGACCTCGATCGTCTGCCCCGACATCGAAGTAACGATGTCGCCGGGACGCTGAGCGTTTCCGTCGGGCATGTTCTCAACCAGACCGATGATGCCAACCGCGTTCACCGCCGCCTTGCGGGCAGCGAGAACATGCATCAGGCCGGTGACGGCCGCGGCACCGCCCATATCGCCCTTCATTTCCTCCATGCCGGCAGCGGGCTTGATCGAGATGCCGCCGGTGTCGAAGACGACGCCCTTGCCGATGAAGGCGATTGGGCTTTCCCCGCTCTTGCCGCCCTTCCACTGCATGACCGCCAGCCGCGGAGGCCTAACCGAGCCTTGAGCCACACCCAAGAGGGCGCCCATGCCAAGCTTCCGCATGTCCTTCTCGGTGAGGATTTCCACCTCGACGCCAAGCTTTTGCAGGTCGCTTGCCTTGGCGGCAAATTCCACCGGACCCAGAACGTTCGGCGGCTCATTCACGAGATCGCGGGCTAAGTTGACGCCTGCTGCAACGGCTTCGGAGACTTTAAGGGCTTCTGCGGCATCGGTCGCATTTGCGGTAACGATCGTCACTGCCACCCGTCCATTACGGCTATTGCCCTCCTCGTCCTTCTTCTTGGTCTTGTAAGTGTCGAAGCTGTAGGCGCGCAAAAGCATTCCAAGCGCAAAATCCGCCGCCTCTTTCGCTCCGACACTGGCACCCGGCGCATCGACGAAGATCACGACCTTTTCGGCTTTCTTGATCTTAGACGCGGCAACGCCACCGGCTTTGAGCCAATCATGAGCGGTCAACTCCTCCGGCTTGCCAAGGCCGACAACGATAAGCCGTTCGGCCAGTGAACCCTCCGGAGCAACAAGATCCAATACAGTCGTCGCCTTGGCGGAGAAGCCCGCGATGTTTGCCGCTCTCGAGATCACCCCAACGGGGTCCGCGACCTTGGCCCCGGCGGCAAGATCTGCGCCGCCTGTCTGCAGCAGGATCGCGTAGCCACCGGCGATCTCGGCGGAGGTTGCAAATGAAATATCGAACTTGGCTGACATATCTTCTCCAGTGGGATTTTCCTAAATCCGCTCTATCCGATCATTTCGGGTTTCGCCCCCGAAAACAAGCCTTGGGCACTGTGATCTGGCGGCGACTATGAGTTGAGCCATTAACAGGATGTCATACTTGGTGCATATTCATCCCTGGAAGTCGACTTAACAGGAATTGACAATGATTTCCGCAGCGAGAGCGTCCCGCGAAGCCTCACTTTGGCGCGCACTTATGCCTAAGAGCCCCGCAGGTCGCGCGTTCGCCGCCGTGTTCTTTATATGGTGGGCGTTGCTTTTCCTGTTTAACGTGTTTCCGCAGATCGACATCTACGCGTCGACACATTTTTTTGTTCGGCAAACTTGCCAATATAAGGCAGCATTTAACGACAGTTGTGGATATTTCCCTTATCGCGACGATACCTACCTAGAGCTACTGAGAACATTCTGCTTCCGCCTGCCGTACGCAGTCGCGGCTGTGATGTTGTGGCGACTTGCTGTGTACTACAGTCAGTATGGCGCAACCTTCAACATGGAGCATGCGCGCGCGTACAAGGTGGCCTTGGGTTCGCTGATTATCGGCCCCGTGATCCTCACGAATCTCATTCTCAAGACATACTGGGGCAGACCGCGCCCGTCCCAAACGCTGGACTTTGGGGGCCATCTCGATTTCGTGCCGGCGGGCTCCATGGTCGGACGATGCGTATCGAACTGCTCCTTCATTTCCGGTGAAGCGGCTGGCGCCGGCTGGGTCTTCTGCCTTATCCTGCTGATACCGCAGCCGATGCGTTCGGCACTTGCATTGCCGCTTGCCGCGATCTCGTTTCTGGCGCCTACCATGCGGGTTGCATTCGGCGCGCACTATCTTTCGGACGTGGTCCTCGGATGGCTTTCGTCCGTTGTGGTGTTCACAGGTCTTCTTGCCCTTACCGATTCGCAACAGGGCGAAAAAAAAACTGAAATTTGAATGAATTTTCGACACCGGCTTGTCGCAAAAGCGAACCAAAGAGCGTAGATGGATTTCGCTGCGTAGCGGCATCGGTTCGCAATGGCGTTCAAGGGCATGAATGAAACTGCTTGAAACATATATACTCCGGCGTGTTGGCCAGATGTTTCTCGTTGCCCTGTTGCCGGTGCTCGCGATCATTTGGACAACTCAGGTTCTGCAGCGCGTTAATCTGGTGACCGATAGTGGCCAGTCGATGGGATCGTTTGCCAAGCTGGCAACGTTGATCCTTCCGTCGATCATTCCGATCGTGCTGCCGTTCGCGCTTGTCATCGGCGTCACGCAGACGCTGACGACGATGAACAACGATTCGGAACTGACCGTCATCGATGCGGCAGGTGCCAAGCGTGGCATCATTCTGCGCCCGATTCTTATCCTTGCCGCCGTCATCAGCGCCTTTTCGTTTCTGGTGGACAACGTCGTCGAGCCAAAAGCGAAGACCGGCGTTCGCCAGATGGTGGCAGCTGCCTATGCGGATCTGCTCTCCTCCGTTATTGAGGAGAAGAACTTCCGCCGTATCGATACTGGACTTTACGTGCAGATATCCGAGCGATTGGCCGGGCGCGTGCTCAAGGGCTTGTTCGTCGTGGACGAGCGCGATCCCGCATTCGAGCTCATCTACTATGCGCGCGAGGGCGCCGTTGACGAAAAGGGCACCTCACTCATCATGCATGATGGCGAGGTTCACCGCAAAACGCAGACCGGCGAAGTCTCTGTCATCCGCTTCGATTCTTATTCCTTCGATCTGTCCGATCTGACGCAGAATCGTGGCCAGGCAACGCTTCGTGCATCCGACCGCGAGCTTCCGTTCCTGCTCAATCCGGACCCGAACGACAAGGACTACATCTCTAAGCCCGGCAGTTATCGCGCCGAATTGCACCGCCGTCTGACGGATTGGGTTCTGCCGATGGTGTTTGCCCTGATTTCGCTTGCGATTGCCGGTGATGCGCGCTCCCATCGCGAGGCGCGACTGCATCCGATGGTGGCGGCGCTCATCTTTGCTTTTGCGATTCGTTGGGCGTCGTTCTACGCGGCCAATCAGATCGACACGAATCCGGAGTATATCGGCGTACTCTATGCGATTCCCGTCATCACCAGCCTCCTGGCAATCGCGTCTCTGTCGCATCACAAGCGCCTGTCGGTCCTCTCCGCAATGAGCGACCGCATCGCCGCAGCTTGGCAGAGATTGCAGACGCGCTTTGGCCGGTCGGCAGATCCCTCTGCGGGAGGCAGTGCATGATTTTTGGGACGCTCAGCCGCTACTTCTTCCGTCGCTATCTGCTGACCACAATGTGGTTCTTTCTCGGTGTGATCGGCATCGTTTATCTCGTGGATTTCAGTGAGACGGCCGGCCGCCTCTCCGGTCTTCCTGGCTACACCGTAACCGGCGGTCTGGTGATGACAGCCGTGCGCCTGCCGCTCATCCTCCAACAGACCGTTCCCTTCATCGCCCTCTTTGTGGGCATGACGGTTTTGATCGCCCTCAACAGAAAATACGAACTGGTCGTGACGCGCGCTGCCGGCATCTCGGTTTGGCAGTTCATGTCACCCTTCCTTGCCGGCGCGTTTTTGTTGGGCGTGCTGGTCATGACCGTTCTCAATCCGCTCGCAGCGTGGGGGCAACGCCAGGCTGCGATCGTCGAGAGCAACTGGCGGGGAGAAGGGTCAGCGCCGAATACCGCCCTGCAGGTTCCATGGATTCGGCAGATCAGCGGTGGTGACGATGCGATCATTGGAGCGCATACAGTTCTCGAGGACGGTACGCTGCTTATGGACGCGGTGTTCGTGCATTTCGATTCGACCAACCACATCATCCTGAGGCAGGACGCCGCGTCTGCAAAATTGGAAGATGGTTACTGGCTCCTTAAGAATGTTGTGGAGCGCCGTCCGGGTGAAGTCGCTACGCGCAAGGACGAGGTGCGTGTCCGCACCAATTTGAAACAAGATTTCGTCCAACAGAGGCTGACAGCCCCTGAAACTATTGGTTTTTTTGATCTTTCGAGCCGGATTGACGCCGCGAAATCCTTCGGGATTCCGACCAAGGCTCTCGAGACGCAATTTCATTCATTGTTGTCCCAACCACTGCTGCTTGTCGCCATGACTCTCATTGCTGCAACAGTGTCCCTAAAATTTAGCCGGTTCAACCAGTCGAGGTCGGTGATTCTGGGTGGAATCCTGTCAGGCTTCGTGCTTTATGTGGTCACCGTGCTTGTGAAAGCATTCGGAAGCAGTGGGGTTGTCCCGCCTTTCGTGGCGACGTGGATTCCGGTCACCGTTGCCTTGGCTTTGGGTGCAACAATTCTGCTTCATCAGGAGGATGGCTAGTGGCGGCAGGCGACCGCAAGACTCTTAGTAAACAGTTGGTTGCCCTGCTCGTAGGCGTGGCCCTGTCTACCTATTCCAACGGCTTTCCTGCCGCTTTCGCTCAGGACGCCCTACAAGGTTTCAAGCCAACCGTATCGAACGACCAGAAGCTGATTCTGTCGGCAAACGAACTCGTCTACAACAAGGACGCGCAGATCGTTTCCGCCATCGGCGGCGTGCAAATTAACTACGCCGGCTACAAGATGGTGGCGCAGCGCGTCGAGTATAATCAGCAAACCGGGCGCCTGATGGCGCTTGGCAACGTCGAACTCATTGGCCCCGACGGCAACCGCATGTACGCCGACAAGCTTGACGTCACTGACGACTTTGCCGACGGCTTCGTAAACGCGCTCAGAATCGAGACCGCCGACAATACGCGCCTGGTTGCGGAAACCGGCGAGCGTGTTGGCGGCACGCAGATGATCCTGAACAAGGGCGTCTATACTGCCTGTTTGCCTTGCGCCGAGAGACCGGAACGGCCTCCTTTCTGGCAGGTCAAGGCTGAACGCGTCATTCAGGACGGCGTCAAGCACACGATTCGCCTCGAGAAGGCGCGCTTTGAACTTCTTGGTCATCCGCTTGCCTACGTGCCGTGGATTGAAGTCCCCGACAACACCGTGAAGCGGAAGTCCGGCTTCCTCTTTCCTAGCTTTGTCACTGCGCAAAATCTCGGATTCGGCCTGTCCGTCCCTTATTACTACGTTATTTCGCCGAGCAGCGACCTAACGGTAACGGGCACGGGCTATACGACCCAAGGTTTCCTGCTGGACGCGGAATATCGCCAGAGATTCGAAAACGGCACGCATACATTGCGGGTGGCTGGTATCGACCAGCTCAGCCCGGGGACCTTCACGTCCGGCACCAGCGATGCCGAAAATGACTTCCGAGGCGTTCTAGCGTCCAAGGGAGATTTCAGGATCAATCCTCGCTGGGCGTTCGGCTGGGACGTTATGGCGCAGAGCGACAATAACTTTTCCCGAACCTATAGCCTTAAAGGGTTGGACAATTCGACACAAACGAACCAAGTCTACCTGACCGGTCTCGGCAAACGGAATTACTTCGATCTGCGTTCGTTCTACTTCGACGTTCAGGACGCCGACCCGAACGACGTCAAAGAGAAGCAGCAGGCGATCGTCTATCCGGTGATGGACTATCACTTTGTGGCACCGCAGCCGCTCGCCGGAGGTGAACTCTCTGCCGACGTCAACTTCACGAACCTGTCGCGTACCCATGACGACTTCTACAGCGTGGCGGGGTTCGACCGGTTCCGTGGTCTTGACGGCCAGACGTCCCGTCTGACGGGCGAGCTGGAATGGAAGCGCACGTTTGTCACGCCTGAGGGCTTCCTGATTACGCCGTTGCTCGCCGCGCGCGGCGACGCGTTGGCGCTGAACATGACGCCGCCGCCGACCTCTGGCACGTTTGTCTATGACGGCAATTACGACGACAGTAATGCAGCGACGCGTTCGATGTTTACCGCCGGCCTTGAAATGCGCTACCCAATCCTTGGTACGACCGCAAACAGCACGCACCTGTTTGAACCCATCGTTCAAGTCTACGCGCGGCCTGACGAACGCCTTGCCGGCTCTTTGCCGAACGAGGATGCGCAGAGCTTTGTGTTCGATGCGACCAATCTTTTCGAACGTGACAAGTTCTCCGGCTACGATCGCATCGAGGGCGGTACGCGCGCCAACGTCGGCTTCCAGTACACCGGTACGTTTGACAATGGCTACAAGCTGCACGGCATATTCGGCCAATCCTACCAGCTGGGCGGCCAGAACTCATTCGATACAGATGATCTGGTGAATGTCGGCGCGGATTCCGGTCTGGAGAGCGACGTATCCGACTTCGTCGGTCTCGGCGGCATCGAGACGCCGCAGGGCATTGCTCTTGCAGCATCCTACCGACTTGACGAAAAGAGTCTGGCTTTCCGTCGAGGCGATTTTACGGCCGGTTTCCAGAACGACAATCTCCAAAGCCAGTTGATCTACACGCACGTCTCGGCGCAGCCAGAATATGGCTTTGCTGAGGACAATGATGAGATCCAGGCCAAGGGAACTGTTAAATTCAAGGATTATTGGTCGGTATTTGGTGGCATAGCCTGGGATCTTCAGGATAACAGCATCGTCAGGAAGACATTCGGTCTGACTTATGAGGACGAATGCACGATCTTTACGATCGCATATAGCGAAAAGCGCGATACGACCGCCGAAACCGCTAGCGACTGGAGCATTGGTGCCAGGTTGACCTTCCGGACGCTGGGCGACATCAAGCTCGGTGGCACGGTAGACACCAATACCACCATCTACCAGAATTGATGGAGTGTTCAGTTGTACGGCGGAAGAAAGGGCCTTTCTTTCGCCGTAAGGCTATGCAGGACATTGTCACCAGTTGATATCTGGGGCATGTGCTGAACTTTCAGTTTAGAGCGGCAATGCCCGTTTGTCTCGAGAAGGTATGCGCGCCGCGACGTGAATGCGCGGCGTCAATGGGAAGGGTCGATAGATGTTTGGCGCCAAAAAAACCGTCAAAACGATGATTGCCGGGGCGGCTTTCGCAATGCTAGCAGCGTTTGTCTCACCTCAGGCGGGCGCAGTCTTTGCCGCAAGCGAAGTCAGAGTGGTCGTGAATGGCACGGCGATTACCAGCGGTGATGTCGCCAAGCGTCAGGCATTCCTTAAGCTCCAGCACCAGAACGCCGATGCCAAGGCCGCTGAAGAACAACTGATCGACCAGACGCTGAAGCAGCAGGAAATCGCGCGCGTGCGCATGTCGGTTTCCAAGGACGAAGTTGATGCATCGTTCGCGCGGTTTGCGACCGGCAACAAGCTGACAACCGATCAGATGACGCAAATTCTCGAACGCGCCGGCGTCGGTGTCGCGCATTTCAAGGCCTTCATCGCCGTGCAGATGAGTTGGCCGCGCCTCGTCAATGCGCGTTATGGCGCGAACTCCCGAATGTCGAATTCCGACCTCGTTGCCCGCATGATGGAGAACAAGCAGAAGCCGGAGACCACGGAGTATATTCTGCAGCAGATGATCTTCGTCGTTCCCGCCAACAAGAAGGGCATCGTCGGCAAGCGCAAGAGCGAGGCCGAGGCATCGCGTTCGAAGTATCCAGGTTGCGACCAGGCGAAGGTGTTTGCCGCAACGATGCGCGACGTCTCTGTGCGTGACCTCGGTCGCGTTCTCGCACCGGAACTTCCGACCGAATGGAAGCCGCTTGTTGAGCAGGCCAAAGGGAATACGACGGCCACACGCGTGACCGACAGAGGCGTCGAATACATTGCCATCTGCAGCCAGCGCCAGGTGTCCGATGACCAGGCTGCCGAAATGGTGTTCCGTCAGGAAGATCTCGACAAGGCGAAGGCAGGGAAGAACGCGCCTGCTGAGAATCCAAACGCCCAGAAATACATGGAAGAGCTGCGCAAGAAGGCGCAGATCATGCGTCCCTGAGCAAAATGACGATCTCATTCTCGCGCCCGCTCGCTCTCAGTCAAGGGGATCCGGCTGGTGTCGGCCCCGACATTACACTGCTGGCCTGGATGCGGCGTAGAGAGCTTGGCCTCCCTCCGTTCGTCTTTATTGGCGATCCTGATGTTTTGGCGTTGCGTGCCAATCTGCTTGGGCTGACGGTTGCTATTCGCGAAACCGACTGCGCCAACGCCAATGACGTCTTTGCCGATGCCCTCCCCGTGCTTCCGATACCTGCAGGCATCGAGGTTGTTGCAGGCGAGCCCCATGTCGCAACGGCGAAGGCCACCATCGCCGCAATCGAGAAAGCCGTATCGCTGACGATGTCGGGGGAAGCCCTTGGCGTCGTTACCAACCCAATCGCCAAGTCAGTGCTCTATGAGTCCGGCTTCCCCTTCCCTGGGCACACCGAGTTTCTTGCAGATCTTTCCGCACGGACAACAGGCCAAGTGGCCATGCCGGTGATGATGCTCGCCGGTCCGAAGCTCCGTACCATTCCGGTCACAATCCATATTCCTCTCAAGGATGTGCCTCAGGCGCTCACTGCGGAACTCATCATCGCGACCTGCCGAATTGCTGATGCCGATCTCAGGAATCGCTTCGGGATCGAAAATCCGCGCCTCGCTGTTGCAGGTCTCAATCCGCACGCGGGGGAAGACGGTACCATCGGCAAAGAGGATGAAGCGGTCATCAAGCCGGCCATTCAATTTCTGAGATCCGAGGGGATCAACGCAATCGGGCCGCTGCCTGCCGACACAATGTTTCACGACGAAGCCAGGGCGCGCTACGACGTTGCAATCTGCATGTACCACGACCAGGCCTTGATACCGGCCAAGGCGCTTGGTTTCGACGACTCTGTCAACGTGACGCTTGGATTGCCCTTCGTGCGTACGTCGCCCGATCACGGCACCGCATTCGGCATTGCCGGCAAGGGACTTGCGCGGGAAAGTAGCCTCGTCGCGGCACTGAAGCTCGCCGGTCACCTCGGACGCACCGCAGAGGGGCGCATTTGATGGCTGCCTTGGACGGGCTTCCGCCGCTTCGCGACGTCATTCAACGCCATGGTCTCGATGCACGGAAGGCCCTCGGCCAGAACTTTCTGCTCGACCTCAACCTGACGCAGAAGGTTGTCCGGACAGCCGGCTCACTGGAAGGTGTCACTGTTTTTGAAGTCGGCCCAGGTCCCGGCGGTCTGACGCGCGCCATCCTCGCACTGGGCGCGAAGAAGGTGATCGCCGTCGAGCGCGATTCTCGCTGCTTGCCCGCGCTTTCAGAAATCGCAGAGCACTATCCGGGGCGGCTCGAGGTCATCGAGGGCGACGCGTTGAAGACGGACTTCGAAGCTTTGGCGACCGAGGGACCGGTGAAGATCATCGCCAACCTGCCCTACAACGTCGGGACGCAGTTGCTGGTCAATTGGATCCTGCCGAAGCAGTGGCCGCCTTTCTGGGAATCGCTGACGCTGATGTTCCAGAAGGAAGTGGGCGAGCGCGTTGTCGCGGCTGAAGACGATGACCACTATGGACGTCTTGGCGTGCTCTGCGGATGGCGTACGAACGCGCGTATGGCGTTTGATATACCGCCGCAGGCATTTACGCCGCCACCGAAAGTCACGTCGACGGTCGTCCATCTGACACCGAACGAGAACCCGATCCCCTGCTCAGTCGCCGATTTGGAAAAGGTCACTCACGCGGCCTTCGGCCAGCGCCGCAAAATGCTGCGGCAAAGCCTCAAACCCCTAGGCGGCGAAGCCCTACTCAACAAGGCGGACATAGATCCTCAGCGACGCGCAGAGACACTTTCGGTTGCCGAATTCGTTCGGCTGGCAAATTGCCTCTAGGCTACGTGTCGGCCATCCCGCATCCAGAGCGATAGGTTAGACCTTCGGAGATAAGTGGATTCGCGCGACAGTTACTGGTCGGCCCGCCGACCTCGCCCGTAAGCATCATCGCTTCAAACCTGCTGATCTTAAAGCTTCGGCTCTTCCGTCAGCAGGCCGTTGACGAAGTCGAACAGGCCATGGCGGCGGTCGCGGCGGACGCGCTCCGCATTGACGATGCAGCTCACGTTGCGAAACGCCTCGTCCAGATCGTCGTTGACGATGACGTAGTCATACTCGCGCCAGCGTTCGATCTCGGCGCGGGAATTCAGAAGGCGCGTGCGAATAACCTCTTCCGAATCCTCAGCGCGACGGTGCAAGCGCGACTGCAGTTCGGTCATGGTTGGCGGCAGCACGAAGATCGAGACAATGTCGGCCTTCATCTTGTCCTGAAGCTGCAGCGCGCCTTGCCAGTCGATATCGAACAGCATGTCGCGACCTTCGGCCATTGCAGATTCTACTGGCTCCCGCGGTGTGCCATAGAAATTACCATGCACCTCCGCCCACTCGAGCAGATCGCCCGCGTCGCGCATCCTCTCGAACTGTGGGACGGTGATGAAGTGGTAGTGCTTACCCGCGATTTCGCTCGGCCGCTTCGCCCTGGTCGTGACGCTAACAGAGATTTCCAGGCTATGGTCGTCCCTGAGAAGGTTGCCGGCAATCGTCGATTTGCCTGCGCCAGACGGTGAGGACAGGACAAGCATCAGCCCACGCCGGGCGATTTTGGTGGGTGTGTTCGACTGGGCCGGGCTCATGTATCACTCCAGATTCTGGACCTGCTCGCGGAACTGGTCGATGACGACTTTCAGCTCGATACCGGCGGCGGTAACCGCCGCGGCATTCGACTTCGAGCAGATGGTATTCGATTCTCGGTTAAATTCCTGTGCAAGGAAATCGAGCTTACGCCCGATCGGGCCGCCCTTGGCAAGCAGGTCGCGAGCAGCAACCACATGCGCCTTCAGGCGATCGATCTCTTCACGCAGATCCGCCTTCGTGGCGAGCAGAGCGGCTTCCGCATGCAGCCTGTCGCGATCCAGCTTTGCCGACCCATCCATAAGCATTGCGACCTGCGCGGCCAACCGACCGGCGATTTCTTGCGGAGAGCGGGAGGGATCACGCTCGATCACCTGTGTCAGCCCCTCGATTGTCGAGACGTGGTCTAGCAGTATGCGCGACAATGCGGCACCTTCCAGCTCCCGCATCTGACGCAGATCGGCAAGGGCCGCAATCAGGCCTTCGACAATGTCGGAATCGCGCGCTGCGATGGCTTCGTCGCCGTCCTCACCATCCCGGAATTCGATGATGCCTCGGATGGCGAGCAAAGTATCGAGCTGCAATGGCGCCGGATCGATGATGCCGCCAAGCTGATCACGCAAGGCGAGCACGGCAGAGAGTGCTTCCTGGTTCAGGACCGTTTCGACGCGGCTCTCACCAGCAGAGATGGAGAGCGACGCCTGCATATTGCCACGGCTAAAACGCTCGCCCGCAAAGCGACGCACGTCATTCTCCATGCGCTCCAGCCCCGGCGGGAGGCGCAAGCGGAGATCAAGGCCTTTGCCATTGACCGAACGCAACTCCCAAGCCCAACGCCAGCGGCCGCTCGTGCCCTCACGCCGTGCAAAACCGGTCATGGACTGCAAAGCCATGCGAGCCTCCCAAAGTCAGTTGGTTTTCTTTTTCTTTTGGGCAGCGGGCGCAGCAGGCGTTTCCGGCTGCGTCTGGCTCTCGGGCTGCCCGTCTACTACGATATTCGGATCGGCGCCCTTGGCGGCCTCCAGTTGGCGCCAGCGCTTGACGTTGGCGTTGTGCTCCTCAAGGGTGGCCGCGAAAACATGACCGCCGGAACCATCGGCAACGAAGTAGAGATCCTGGGTCTTCCATGGATTGGCGACCGCCTCCAGCGCATCTCGGCCCGGATTGGCGATCGGTGTCGGAGGAAGCCCCTTGATGACGTAGGTGTTATAGGGCGTTTCCTTCTTGAGGTCCGATTGATAGATCGGGCGATCTGTCGGCTTTCCATCGCCACCGAACAGTCCGTAGATGATCGTCGGGTCGGATTGAAGGCGCATCCCCTTGCCCAGCCGGTTGAGGAAGACGGAAGCCACGTGCGCGCGCTCGTCGGGAACACCCGTCTCCTTTTCGACGATCGAAGCGAGGATGATCAATTCGTCTTTTGATTTGAGCTGCAGCGACGGGTCGCGCTTTTCCCAAACCTGATCGACCAGCTTCTGCTGTGCCGCTGCCATCTGCTCGATGATCTCAGCCCGCTTCGTGCCACGTGAGAACTTGTAAGTATCCGGACGCAAGCTTCCTTCGGCGGGGACAACTGCTGGCAGGTCGCCTTCCAGCACAGCATCCTCGTTCAGGCGGTTGAACATCTGGCGGACGGTGAGCCCCTCCGGAAACGCGACGGAATACAGGATCGACTTTCCGGATTTCAGCAGTTCCATGATGTCGTTCATGGAAGCATGTGCCTTGATCTCGTACTCGCCCGCCTTGAGGCTCTCGCCGTCACCCAGATGCGTCGCGGTAAGGTACCGGAAGATACGCGCGTCCGAGACGATGTTGTTGCGTTCGAGGCTTGCGGCGATCTCAGCAGCGCCGGCGCCGTTCCGCACGATGAAATTCGTGTTCGTCTCCAAGGGACCGGGATTCTGATAGGCGGAGATCGCATAATAATAAAGGAAGACGGCCGCCACGCAGCCAAGCACGACCAGCGTCATCAGGAAGTTCAGAAAAATGATAACCTGGCTGCGCGCCTTCTTCGAGCGCTTAGGTGGCTCGGGCACGCGCTCGGGTCGAAGCGCCTCGCTCGGCGACTTGGGAATGATCGGCCCGCTCTGTGTCTGCTGGCTCTCCTCGCCGATCGTCCCGTTGTTCTGGTTCGTATCGTTCACCGGCAATCCTCTAAACTTGGCCTCAAGTCCCGCTTCTTGCTAAGCAATGCGGCAAAATGCAGGTGGGGCCGCGCAAGGGTGCAGCCCCACTGCCAGAACGTCAACGCCTAAACTCAGGCGACGTAGCGGCGCAGCACCAGCGAGGCATTCGTACCGCCGAATCCGAATGAATTCGACAGTGCGACGTTGATCTCCCGCTGGCGCGCCTTGTGCGGAACGAGATCGATTGCGGTCTCACGCTCAGGATTGTCGAGATTGAGCGTCGGAGGCGCAACGTTGTCGCGGATCGCGAGCGTTGCGAAGATCGCCTCAATCGCGCCGGCAGCGCCAAGCAGGTGGCCGGTGGCAGACTTCGTCGACGACATTGAGATCTTGGAGGCGGCATTGCCAACCAGGCGCTCCACGGCACCGAGTTCGATCGTATCGGCCATCGTCGATGTACCATGCGCGTTGATGTAGTCGACATCAGCTGGCGTCAGGCCGGCGCGCTTCAACGCCATCGTCATGCAACGCTGCGCACCCTCACCGTCCTCGGACGGAGCAGTGATGTGATAAGCATCGCCCGAGAGACCGTAGCCGACAACCTCGGCATAGATCTTGGCGCCGCGAGCCTTGGCATGCTCCAACTCTTCGAGAACAACGATGCCTGCACCCTCACCCATGACGAAGCCGTCACGATCCTTGTCGTACGGTCGCGATGCCTTGGTCGGATCGTCGTTGTGCTGGGTGGAGAGGGCCTTGCAGGCGGCGAAGCCGGCCAGAGAGATACGGCTGACAGGAGATTCTGTGCCGCCAGCGACCATCACGTCGGCATCGCCGAACGCAATGAGACGGGCAGCGTCGCCGATCGCGTGAGCGCCGGTCGAGCATGCCGTGACCACCGAATGGTTCGGACCGCGCAACTTGTGGCGAATTGATACCTGGCCGGAAACGAGGTTGATCAGGCGACCGGGAATAAAGAACGGAGAGATGCGGCGGGGGCCCTTGTCGCGCAGCGTGTAGCCAGCCTCAACGATGCCTTCGATGCCACCAATGCCTGAGCCGATCAAAACACCGGTCGCAACCTGGTCCTCGTCGCTCTCGGGGTGCCAGTTCGCATCATCAAGCGCCATGTCGGCGGCTGCCATGCCGTAGATGATAAAAGGATCGACCTTGCGCTGTTCCTTGGGCTCCATCCAGTCGTCGACATTAAAAGTGCCGTCGGTGCCGTCGCCAACCGGAATACGGCAAGCAATCTTTGCGGGAAGATCGTCGACTTCGAACTCGGTGACCAGGCGGGCGCCGTTTTTTCCCGCAAGCAAGCGGGACCACGTCACTTCCGTTCCGCACCCCAAGGGCGATACCATACCGGTACCTGTTATAACGACCCGCCTCATCGACTGCATTCCCCCGCCTTTTATGTTTTTGGAGAACCATGCCAGAAATAAAAAGGGCGGACTCCGGGTCCGCCCTTTTTGAAACGCTCAGGATTAAGCCTGAGCCTTTTCGATAAACTTCACGGCATCGCCGACCGTCAGGATCGAGTCAGCAGCGTCGTCCGGAATTTCAACGCCGAATTCTTCTTCGAATGCCATGACCAGTTCGACGGTGTCGAGCGAGTCAGCGCCCAGATCGTCGATAAAGCTGGCGCTTTCGACAACCTTGTCGGCATCGACGCCAAGATGATCAATAACAATTTTCTTTACGCGTTCTGCGATATCGCTCATGTCGGTTTCCTCGACCTTATGTCCTGATCAGAATGCCTTGTGACATCCCTACCCTGTTTCAGCCTGCGGCGCGCCTTTAAAGCCACCCTCGGCAAACTCTTTGAACCCGGCTACCAGAAATGTCCCAGGCTTGCACAAAAGCCCGCCGGTCCGTCTGCTTTCTCGGGAGACTGTTCACAGTCATGGCCCGCTTAACACGGTTTAAGTCTGCCGCAAAGCCAGAAAATCAACCCCATCGGGTTGGTCAACACGCTATTGCGGGGAAAACGGCCTCGAAAGGCAGTTTCCCGTTTCAGATCATGGCCATGCCGCCGTTTACGTGCAACGTCTGGCCTGTCATATAAGCGGCTTCCGACGAGGCAAGATAGGCGACTGCGGAAGCAACTTCCGCACCCGTGCCCATGCGCTTCATCGGGATCGCTCCCATGATCGCTTCCTTCTGCTTGTCGTTCAGCTTGCCGGTCATGGCGGACTCGATGAAGCCCGGCGCCACGCAGTTGACGGTGACGTTGCGGGTCGCAATCTCCTGTGCCAGCGACTTCGTGAAGCCGATCATGCCTGCCTTGGAGGCGCAGTAGTTGGCCTGGCCCGGATTGCCGGTGACGCCGACGACCGAGGTGATGTTGATGATGCGGCCATAGCGGCGGCGCATCATCGGATGCGTCAACTCGCGCGTCAGGCGGAACATCGCCGTCAGATTCACCTCGATGACGCTGTCCCAGTCCTCGTCGCTCATGCGCACGAACAGGCCGTCCTTGGTGATGCCGGCATTGTTGACGAGGATGTCGACGCCTTCGAGATCAGCTTCGGCCTTGACGCCGAGAGCCTTGACTTCATCGCGGTCCGCGAGGTTGGCCGGGAAGATCTTTACACGATCACCAAGTTCGTTTGCCAGCGCCTCGAGCTTCTCGACGCGAGTGCCGTGGAGGCCGACGATGGCGCCCTGTCTGTGCAGGATACGGGCGATTTCTTCGCCAATGCCGCCGGAGGCACCAGTAACCAGAGCCTTGCGGCCGGAAAGATCGAGCATGGAAGTGTTCCTTGTAATCGTTAAATCTATCAGGCCATCAGGGCGGCAACAGCCGCATCGATATCTGCAGGCGTGTTGACGGCAATGCCGTTCACAGTCTTGTCGATACGGCGGGCGAGGCCGGTCAGGACCTTGCCGGAGCCGATCTCATAAAGCGTCGTCGCGCCGTTGGCCGCGAACCATTCGACCGTCTCGCGCCAACGGACCTGGCCCGTCACCTGCTCCACGAGCAACTTGGCGATCTCGTCGGCGTCGGTCACCGGTGCAGCGCGCACGTTGGCGATAAGAGGCACGACCGGGCTTGACTTCTTCACACCGGACAGAGCTTCGCGCATAGCGTCCGCAGCGGGCGCCATCAGAGAAGAATGGAAGGGGGCGGAGACCGGGAGCAAGATCGCGCGCTTGGCGCCCTTCTCGGTTGCTATCGCGGCACCCTTTTCGACGGCTGCCTTCTCGCCCGAAATGACGATCTGGCCGCCGCCATTGTCGTTGGCGATCTGGCAGGAGCCGACGGCAGAGGCTTCCTCGCAAACGGCGACGACATCGGCATGTTCAAGGCCGATGATGGCGGCCATGGCGCCAACACCGACAGGTACGGCGGCCTGCATGGCATTGCCGCGAATGCGCAGCAGGCGCGCGGTGTCGGTCAGCGAGAAGGTACCGGCAGCGCATAGAGCGGAGTATTCGCCAAGCGAATGACCGGCAACGTAGGACACCTTCGCCTTCAGATCGACGCCCTTGGCTTCGAGGACACGGATGACCGCCATCGAGACCGCCATCAGGGCCGGCTGCGCGTTGGCCGTCAGGGTCAGCGTGTCTTCAGGACCGTTAAACATGGTCTCGGACAGCTTTTCGCCCAGAGCTTCGTCGACTTCTTGGAAGACGGCGCGCGCCTCGGCGTAATTCTCGGCAAGATCCTTGCCCATGCCGACAGCCTGGCTGCCCTGACCCGGGAATGTAAAAGCAATGGTCATGCTATGTCCCTTTTATACGGACCTCTGGTTATTTCGCCTCCAATTGACATTCTTTCCTGCAGAGTCAAGTGCCGGATGCCCGCGTTCCAAGGCTTTTGCGGCTGCGAGTGGGGCCGGTTTTACCTCTTGCGCTTGCTCAATTCCGGTCTAGATTTGCGCCGTCCTTCCAGACCATTTCCTTTCCAGATCACCTTCAGGGCTTTCAGATGAAGTACAAGACACTTGGCCGCACGGATATTTCCGTGTCCGAAATCTGCCTCGGCACCATGACCTGGGGCACGCAAAACACGGAGGCCGAAGCGCATGAGCAGATGGACTATTCCGTCGAGAAAGGCGTGAACTTCTTCGACACAGCCGAGCTTTACCCGACCACGCCGGTCTCCGCGGAGACGCAAGGCCTGACCGAAGATTACATCGGCAGCTGGTTTCAGAAGACGGGCAAGCGCAAGGACATCGTGCTCGCCACGAAGGTCGCGGGTCCTGGCCGTTCGTATATCCGCAATGGCGACGGCGCCGACGCGAAGAACATTCGCCTGGCGATCGAGGCAAGCCTGGGCCGGTTGAAGACCGACTATATCGACCTCTATCAGATTCACTGGCCGAGCCGAGGGCATTTCCATTTCCGGCAAGCCTGGCACTACGATCCTTTCAAGCAGGACCACGCCAAGGCCATCGGCAATATCACCGAAATATTGGAAACAACGGGCGCCCTTGTCAAAGAGGGCAAGATTCGTGCGTTCGGACTCTCCAACGAAACGACCTGGGGCACCCAGAAGTATCTTACGCTTGCCGAACAGCTCGACCTGCCGCGCGTCGCCACGATCCAGAACGAATACAATCTGCTCTACCGCCACTACGATCTCGACATGGCGGAGCTGTCGCATCATGAGAATGTCGGCCTGCTCGCCTATTCCCCCCTCGCCGGCGGCATTCTGAGCGGCAAATATCTTGACGGCGCCAAGCCCGACGGCTCGCGCGGATCGATCAACGGCGATCTCGGCGGTCGCCTGCAGCCCTTGCAGGAAGCACCGACGAAGGCCTATCTCGACATCGCCGAACGGCACGGCCTCGACCCTTGCGCGATGGCGCTCGCCTTCTGCCTCAGCCGCCGCTTCATGACGTCGGTGATCATCGGCGCTACCACGATGAAACAGCTTGAAACAGACCTGGGTTCGGTCAGTCTCAAGCTGTCGCACGAGGTCTTGGCCGAAATCGAGGCTGTTCATCGCCAGTACCCGATGCCGATCTAAGGCGACAGGTGACGCGTCACGATCTGGCCTACGAGGGCCAGATCGCTTACTGAATTCCTATCGAGGCACGTCTCCCGCAAAGCGTCCACAACGAGAAGTTTCGGCAACTTTGCAGTCGCGGCAATTTCCGCTTCTCGGTCCTGCGCAATTCAGCTAGGCTTAAAAGGCTCTGTGCAGGGCCGCGGGGAGCTCATTCCGTGGAACGGAAGCTCGCAGTCATACTTGCCGGCGACGTTGCCGGTTACAGCCGCCTTGTTGCAACCAACGAGGAGGATGCGCTTGCGACACTGAGCGTCTACAGCACCACGATTGGTGACCTCGTGTGCGAGCACGGCGGGCGGATTTTCGGCAGCGCTGGAGACAGCGTAGTGGCCGAATTCCACAGCGCAGTGCAAGGCGTCCGTGCAGCGGTCGCCATCCAGCGCGCCCTCAATCGCCGAAATGCGGACCTGCCGGTGGATCGACGGATGGAATTCCGCCTCGGGCTCAATCTCGGTGACGTCGTCGTCTCGGGAGACAATCTGCTCGGTGACGGCGTGAATGTCGCCGCCCGCCTTCAGGAGGTGGCGCTGCCTTCCGGCATCTGCATTTCCGGTGCGTTGCGCGAGCAGATCGAGGGCAAGCTGGACTTTCCTCTCGTTCCGATGGGCGACCGTACGCTTAAGAACATTCCGCGGCCGGTGCCTGTGCATCGGGTACACTGGAGCCGTGAGGACCCCGTCG
This sequence comes from Rhizobium sp. R711, assembly GCF_002211365.1. Classification (GTDB taxonomy): domain Bacteria; phylum Pseudomonadota; class Alphaproteobacteria; order Rhizobiales; family Rhizobiaceae; genus Rhizobium. The sequence goes on from NZ_LOKZ01000016.1 coordinate 23,389, forward strand.
AGGCAGGAGCGCTCAGCGGGCCCCTCAGACTGCCCGACAAGCCCTCGATCGCAGTGTTGCCCTTCGTGAACATGTCTGACGATCCCGAGCAGGAATTCTTTGCGGATGGACTGACCGAAGACATCATCACTGCGCTTTCGCTTTACCGCTGGTTTTTCGTCATCGCCCAGAACTCATCCTTCGCGTATAAGGGGCGCGCGGTCGATGTGAAGCAAATCGGGCGCGATCTCGGCGTGCGCTATGTCGTGGAAGGCAGTGTGCGCAGGGCCGGGACACGGGTTCGCGTCACAGGCCAGCTGATCGAAGCCGAGAGCGGCGTTCACCTCTGGGCACAGCGCTACGACCGCGAAATCGCGAATATCTTCGCCATTCAGGACGAGCTCACCCAAAATGTCGTTGGCGCCATCGAGCCGGAAATCCTGATAGGTGAGAGCCGCCGGGCACTGCTCAGAACGACAGACAATCTCGATGCTTATGAAAGCCACATGCGCGGCACTTGGCTGCATAATGCGCAGGATACCGCCGAGCATTTCATCGAATCCATAGCCTGGCATCGCCGAGCCATCGAGCTCGATCCCGATTTCGCACGCGCCCACATGATGCTGGCTCGTTCGCTCTACGCGCGCTGTTTCCACGGCTTCAGCGACGATGTCGACAGGGACAGCACCGAACTTCGAGCAGAGGCAGAGCGCGCAGTCGCGCTTGATCCGCGCGATCCCTACTCTCACTACGCGATGTGCCTTGGCCATTTCGTTGCCCACAACGCCCCGGCCGCCGTCGAAGAAGCGCAGCAAGCTATCGATCTCAATCCCAATTTCGCCCTGGCGCATATGGGGCTCGGATGGGCCAGAATCTTCACCGGCTATTTCGCGGAAGCTTACGATCCTCTCCACATGGCCCTACGGCTTAGCCCACATGATCCCCTAGCCTATCTCATCCACGACCGGCTCGCGTTGTCGAACTATCATCTCGGCAACTACGAGGAAGCGATTCACTATTCCGAACGTGGGCTGTCGCTCCGCCGTGCCTACTTCAACCGAGTCGTGCTTCTTGCAAGCTTGGGGCAGCTCGGCCGTCATGACGAAGCCCGGCGGCTGATACCAGAGATCCTGGCAAACGTACCGGCAGACCTCGAGCACTATTGGAAGATCCTGACGCCCTACGTTGACCCGGGCCACTACGACCATTTCGTCGACGGGTTGCGCAAAGCGGGGCTGCCCTCGTTGAACTCGCAGCGAGAACATTGCTGACGTCCCTTGCGTTTCCGCGAAAAATCCGTATAAGCCGCCCTGTTCGCAAACCCGGTCTTCTGGCTGGTGGCTGAACGGAGGGCCGGTTTTCGTGAAGAAAATCGTCGGAACGGAAGCGTTCCAGCCTCCCGTGTCTCCGCTCTCGACCGTCTCGGAACGCTTTTCTTGCTTGGCGCTTGCCGCCTCTCAGGAGCAGTCGTTGAGGCTTAGCCGCCGAATATCGGGTTGATCAAACGCAAGAAAGGCAAAGCTGTCATGGCTCTTTATGAACATGTATTCCTTGCCCGACAGGATATTTCCGCTCAGCAGGTTGATGCCCTCGTAGAACAGTACAAGGGCGTACTCGAAGCTAACGGCGGCAAGGTCGGGCGCGTAGAAAACTGGGGCCTCAAGTCCCTCACCTACCGCATCAAGAAGAACCGCAAGGCTCACTATGTTCTCGTCGACATCGACGCGCCGGCTGCTGCCGTGCAGGAAATGGAACGTCAGATGCGCATCAGCGAAGACGTCCTGCGCTACATGACGATCGCTGTTGAAAAGCACGAAGAAGGCCCGTCTGCCATGATGCAGAAGCGCGACCGCGACGACCGCGGCCCGCGTGATGGCGCCGACCGTGGCCCGCGCCGCGAATTCGGTGACCGTCCGCCGCGCCGTGACGGCGACTTCCAGCGTGGCCCGCGTCCGGACCGTGCTCCCCGCGAAGACCGTGCATAAGGAGATCTGAGAATGTCTGAAGCTTCCTCCGCACCGGTTCGTCGCCCGTTCCACCGTCGTCGCAAGACTTGCCCGTTCTCCGGCGCAAACGCTCCGCGCATCGACTACAAGGACGTTCGTCTCCTGCAGCGCTACATTTCCGAGCGCGGCAAGATCGTCCCTTCCCGTATCACGGCTGTTTCTCAGAAGAAGCAGCGCGAACTCGCTCAGGCGATCAAGCGCGCTCGTTTCCTCGGCCTGCTGCCGTACGTCGTCGCTTAATCGGCTGACGGGACCAAATCGAGGGAAGACAGCAATGCCTTCCCTTCTCCCTTTCGCGATGGGCGCGGATCGGAACTCTTAAAACCCATGTTGAGGCATTCTGAAATCGATTCAGGAGAACCCTCTAACTGCTTGATGAAGCAGGACAGCGACCGTGAACCAACTGAACACAAAAACGCTAGGCATCGGCGCGCTCGCCGGATTGACCGCCGCACTTCTGGTGCTCGGCGCGAGCCTGCAGCCGTCGTTCAGTGCGGTCCTCTACGCTGCTTCGGCACTTCCCATTCTTCTCGTCGGCCTCGGCTGGGGCAACATGGCGGCAATCGCCGCCGTCGTCACCGCCGCTGCAGTCGGCGCGATCGCCATCTCGCCGTCCTTCGCGCTGATGATGACGCTGGTCACGCTGCTGCCGGCCGGGTGGCTGAGCCACCTTGCAAACCTTGCCCGCCCGGCCTCCGAACTCGGCGGCCCCGAGCATCTGATGGCTTGGTATCCGCTTTCGGATATCCTGCTGCACCTCTGCGGCCTCGTTACGATCGCGGTGATCGTCGTCGGCGTGATGATCGGCTACGGTCCTGAACTCATCGATCGCCTGGTCGATGTCCTGTTCGGGTCGCTTGCACAGCAGCAGCCCGAGTTTTCGCCCGATCCGGCAGTGACGACGCAAACCAAGTCGCTCGTTCTGCTCATGCTACCTGCCATTCAGGGCGGCATGTGGGTGGTCATGCTGTTTGCCGCCTACTACGTCGCGACCCGGATCGTCAGCGCATCCGGCCGCAGCCTGCGTCCCCGCGAGGATATCCCCTCGGCGCTGCGCATGAACCGCAACTCGATCTTCGTATTTCTTGTCGGTCTTGCCGCCACCTTTTTCGGCGGCATGCCGGCGATGATCGGAGCAACCGTCGTCGGCACGTTCGGCGCCGGCTTCCTGCTCTCCGGCTTCGCCGCGCTGCACTTTCGCACGCGCGGCAAGGATTGGCGCCTTCCGGCGCTCATCCTCTGCTACCTGGCATCGCTCGTCCTGATGGTGCCAGCCTTTTTCATCCTCGTGGTGGGCTTGAGCGATACCCGCAAGGCGATCGCTCTGACCCCGAACAAGGATGCCGATGCCCCCAAACAGACAGATTCGAAAATCTAGAGACACGAAAGGAACACGAACATGGAAGTCATTCTTCTTGAACGCATCTCCAAGCTCGGCCAGATGGGCGAAACCGTAAAGGTTCGCGACGGCTTCGCTCGTAACTACCTCCTGCCGCTCGGCAAGGCGCTTCGCGCCAATGAAGCCAACAAGAAGCGTTTCGAGTCCGAGCGCGCAACGCTCGAAGCTCGTAACCTCGAGCGCAAGTCGGAAGCGCAGAAGGTCGCCGACGTTCTCGACGGCAAGTCCTTCATCGTCGTTCGCTCCGCCGGCGAAACCGGCCAGCTGTACGGCTCGGTTGCTGCTCGCGATGTCGTAGACATCCTCGCTGCTGAAGGCTTCAACATCGGCCGCAACCAAGTTCACCTGAACACGCCGATCAAGGCCATTGGCCTGCATAAGGTTGAGCTGCAGCTCCACGCTGAAGTCGAAATCCACGTCGAACTCAACGTTGCTCGTTCGGCTGAAGAAGCTGGCCGTCAGGCCAAGGGCGAAACCCTCACCTCCGTCGATGCCATCTACGGTGTTGACGAAGACGCCCTGCGTCCGGAAGACTTCTTCGATCCCGAAGCCGACCTCGAAGGCGACGAAGCTTAATTTTTCCGAGAGATCCTCTCTGGAAATGAACGAAAGCCCGGTTCGCGCCGGGCTTTCTGCTTATTTGGCGGCTGTGTTCTGCTGTGGTGGAGCGCTCTTGTCGACGTCGACGACGACGGAAAGCCCCGGCCCCAGATCCTTGACGACCGGCTGGTCGGAATCAAAACCGATGCGCACGCCGACGCGCTGTGCAATCTTCACGAAATTCCCTGTCGCATTGTCGGCCTTGATGACCGCGAACTCCGACCCGGCTGCGGGCGAGAAGCGCTCGATGTATCCCCTCAGTTTCTGCTTACCGAGCGCATCGACCGTGATCGTCACCGGCTGCCCGACCTGCATACCGTACAGCTGCGTCTCCTTGAAATTCGCGACAACCCAGACATCCTCCGGCACAACCGCCATGAGCTGCGTTCCCGCCGTCACATATTGCCCAACACGTACACCGACTTCGCCGAGATGACCGTCACGCGGCGCGACAATCCTGGTGTTCTGCAGGTCGATTTCCGCGAGATGCACCGCGGCTTCCGCGCTTGCGACATTGGCTTCCAGAAGCGAGCGATTGACGATGATTGTTGCAAGATTTTGCTTGGAAACCTCAAGCGCAGCCTTTGCCTGGTTCACGGCCGCCTTGGCCTGGTCAAGCGTCGCCTGCGCGGCCTCTGTCTCACTCTGCGATGCAATGCCGCGGTTGCTGAGGTTGTTGACGCGATCCCATGCCTGCTGCGCGCGCGTCAGCGCTGCGTTTGCGCTGTCGATCTGTGCCTCGCTGGAGGCGATGCTCGCCTTTGCCGCAAGCTCGGACTGGCGGGAATTCTCCAGCGACGCCTTCTGCCCGTCGAGCGCCGCACGCGCTTGGGCAAGCTTCTGAGCGTAGATGCGGTCGTCGATCTGGACAAGCGTATCGCCCTGCTTGACCTGCTGATAGTCCTTCACGAGCACATCGACGACATAACCGCTGACCTGTGGGCTCATGATCGTGACATAGCCCCGAACATAGGCGTTGTCAGTCGTTTCAACCGACGTGACAAACGGCGGCAAGCGCCATGCATAGAGAACGAGAAGGACACCGGCGATGCCGGCGAGGACTGCGATGATAGTCGAGGGAGACCGAAGGAACTTCAACATGCTGGGACCCCTGAGATCACGATTGAGCGGGCGTTGCATCGGGCTGGCTTGTCCGTGGCCAAGGTAGCCGGCGCCACGCTTGATGCAGAAGAATGACCATCAGGCCGAAGACGGAGGAGAAGCCGATGACCAGGAAAGTGTCGTTGTAGGCGAGAATATAAGCTTCGCGGCTGACCTGCTGAGCGAGCAGCACCAGACCTTCGGCGTTGAGCAGCATCTTGTCGCCGAGGACCTTGCCATACACCGCGCTCAACTGAGAGATGCGCTGCGCCACGATCGGGTCCTGCAGCAGGATATGCTCGACGAGCACATTCGAGTGGAACTTCTCCCGGATTGTCACGAACGTTCCGAGCATCGCGGAGGCGAAGAGCGAGCCAATGCTCTGCGTGAATACGAAGATTACCAGGAAGTTGACGATGTATTGCCCGCCCCGGGAGATGGCGGCCTTAAAGCCGTTCGCCATGACAGGCGGCAGGAACATCGCCGCGCCCGCGGCAACCATCGCCTGGCTCAGATACATCTGAGGCGGTCGCGTCAGGCTCGTCGACTGGCTGTCCAGAAAGGCGCCGCCAGCAATGAGGGCGAGCGCCAGCACATGGGCAGTCTCGACATAGCGTGTCGTCATCAGAAACGCGCAAAAAAGCCCACCAACCAAAGAGGCGAAAAGGATGATCGCATAAAGGGTCACTGTCTGATCGTTCAGAAGCCCGAGCTGCTGATAGAAGTTGGCGGCCGTTGACGACTGCTCCGAGGAGACGAAGCGGAAAAGAAGCAGGACGCCCGCCATGCGCATATTGGCGCCCGAGAACAGCCAGCGGAAATCGATCAGGGGACTGGTGCGCGGCAGCTCCATGGCCAGCATGAGTGCAAGCGAGCCGACCGATACCGCCAACAAGACGCCGATCCAGGGTGCCTCGAACCACCAATAGAGCCGGCCCAGCGTCAGTACAACGGCAAGACAGCCGAAGCCGACCGCCAGCAGGAGATAGCTCAGTATGTCGTGTCGTTGAATGACGTTTGCCCGAGGCGGCGCCGTGAGCGGCAGTAGGTAGATGATAGGAAAGACAATGAGCGCGAGCCCCATCTCGAACATATAGAGCGCCTGATACCCGCCGAAGTGCAGCAGCGAGGGTGAGACGATGCGCGCGATGGGAGACGCAAACAGCGTGCTCATCAATGCGAAGCTGATCCCGAGCGAGAGCTTCTTTTCCTGAGGGAACGGTTCCAGCATGTACAGGAAGCCGAGCGTCGAAAGAGGTGCAGCTGCCATGCCGCTCAGGGCGCGCACGACGATCGCGGAATGCAGGTCAGTGATGAGGAGATTGAGCACCGCCGCAACGATGAAACAGATAATGCCGAGTTCCGCGAAACGCCTAAGACCGTACTGGGTACGGATCTTGAAGAGTGCGATCGACATGCTGGCGTAAGGTGCCATATAGGCCGCCGAGAGCCAGGATATTTCAGTAGTGGTCGCGGAAAACGAGCCTTGCAGCTGATAGATGTTGGCGGTCAGCAGGTTCATGCCAAGGCCCTGCGTCAGAAAAAGCAGAACCGAGGCCCCCATGTAGAGCGGCATCTTCCAGGCCGGCATCGGCACGCCCGCTGCCGGTGGCGGTTGCTGTTGCGCGTCCGGCTTCGCCGCCTCGGCGGGCCTTGGCGCCACATTGTCGTTGGCGGTCTCGGCGAGGCTCATTGGCAGGACCTCAAATTCCGCGAATGCCCTGCAGGTTGGCTTGCATGGCCCGTATCACGTCCAAAGTAGTCTTCAGATCATTTTCGGGAATACCGGCGATGACCTGAGCCCGCACTTTCACGGCGATGTCATCGATCTCGCCGGCCACGACCTTGCCGGTTTCCGTGATGTAGATTTCCTTGGCGCGTCGATCGGAGCCGGCTACGCGCCGCTGGACGAAGCCCTGCCCTTCCATCGCATCGAGAATCCTGACGAGCGTTGGCGTCTCGAGCTCCAGCCTGTCGGCCAGTTCTCGCTGGTTGATCCCGTCCTTCTTGTTGAGCGTGAAAAAGACGCGGGCGCGCGGCAACGTCATATTGCGCTCCCGCACTATCTTGTCGAAGACGGCCCTGAGCTTGCGATTGAACGCTGCAAGATCTTCGATGAGCTCACGTCCGAGAACGGGATTTCCCATATATTTCAGTCCTATTTTGTTAGTGTACTAATTATATCTTTGCTATCTATATTGTTTTCCGATCTTTTTCAAGAGGCGGCGGCCTCTGTTCGGGTGCAAGTCTCGCCCGGCGGGCTTACACTACCACGTGAGGCACGATGGAAGTGAGTCGTTTCTGGCCGTGTTCCGCAGGTGACACTTTCGGTATTTTTGTACCGACAGCAAGTGCGGCTGTGGAGAAGTCGAACAACGGGCAAAGCCTCCCGGTATCGACGGTGGCGTGGAAGGGACCTCGCTTCCTCACTTGATTTTGTCGCCTGCGCGCGCCACACCCGAAGCTGAAGAAGACAGAACGGATTACGATGAACGACGTCGCTCGAAAGATTGCCGCCGTTGCTCCCGCGGAGCAGCACTACCGGGAAGCACCCAACAATATCGAAGCCGAACAGGCGCTTCTCGGCGCGATCCTGATGAACAACGACGCCTATTACCGGGTGTCGGACTTCCTGAAGCCGATCCATCTTTACGAACCGCTGCACCGCAAGATCTTCGAAGTCGCGGGCGACATCATCCGCATGGGCAAGATCGCCAATCCGGTGACGATCAAGACCTTCCTGAAGGCCGACGAGAAGGTCGGCGACATGACGGTCTCCGAATACCTCGCACGCCTTGCCCGTGAAGCGGTCACCATCATCAACGCCGAGGACTACGGCCGGGCGATCTACGACCTGGCACTGCGCCGCGCGCTGATCACGATCGGCGAAGATGTTGTCAATATCGCCTATGACGCGCCGCTCGACATGCCGCCGCAGGCGCAGATCGAGGATACCGAGCGTCGTCTATTCGAACTCGCAGAAAACGGCCGCTATGACGGTGGCTTCCAGTCGTTCAACGACGCGGTGGCGCTGGCGATCGACATGGCCGCCGTCGCCAAGGAACGCGATGGCGGTCTTTCGGGCATCTCGACCGGCATTCTTTCGCTAGACGGCAAGATGGGCGGCCTGCAGCGCTCCGACTTGATCGTGCTTGCCGGACGTCCTGGTATGGGCAAGACCTCGCTCGCCACCAACATCGCCTACAACATCGCCGCCGCCTACGAGGGCGAGGTGCAGCCGGACGGCAGCACGAAGGCAAGGCAGGGCGGCGTCGTCGGCTTCTACTCGCTTGAAATGTCGTCCGAACAGCTCGCCACCCGTATCATCTCCGAGCAGACGGAAGTCTCCTCCTCGAAGATCCGCCGCGGCGACATCAACGATGCCGATTTCGAAAAGCTCGTCGCCTGCTCGATGATGATGCAGAAGGTGCCGCTCTACATTGACCAGACCGGCGGTATTTCGATCGCCCAGTTATCGGCACGCGCCCGCCGGCTGAAGCGCCAGCGCGGTCTCGACTGCCTGGTGGTCGACTACATCCAGCTGATGACCGGCTCGGGTAAGTCGGGCGAAAACCGCGTGCAGGAAATCACCCAGATCACGACCGGCCTGAAGGCGCTCGGCAAGGAGCTGAACGTCCCGATCATCGCGCTCTCCCAGCTTTCGCGTCAGGTGGAAAGCCGCGACGACAAGCGCCCGCAGCTCTCCGACCTTCGTGAATCGGGCTCGATCGAGCAGGACGCCGACGTGGTGCTCTTCGTGTTTCGTGAAGAATATTACGTCAAGAACCTCGAGCCTCGTGATCCCAACGATCCGAAGTATGCGGAATGGGAAGCCCTCTTCGACAAGGTGAAGGGCACAGCCGATGTCATTATCGCCAAGCAGCGCCACGGACCGACCGGCACCGTAAAGCTCGCCTTCCAGTCGGAGTTCACGCGCTTTGCGGATCTCGCCGACCCCTCCTTCATCCAGTACGAAGAGCACTGACGGGACCCTTCCCGTCAGCACAATACTCAATCTACAAGCCGACAGCTCGCAGGATGGCAACGCTAGCCACGCCGACGGCAACACTTGCGAGCATCGGCAGGCGGCGCGCTGCGAGCGCCGTCACGAGGCAAGCAGCCGTTTCGGCCCAGCCCGTCGCAAAGGCCGTGGGCGCGATCACCGCCATCAGGACTGCCGGCGGTATAGCCTCGATGGCCGTTCGGGTCTGTTCGGTCATGGCGACGTGGCGAATGAGGAGCAGGCCGCTCATGCGGGTCAGCACCGTTGCCACCGCCATGGCGAGGATCGCCAGAAGCGTATTTATCTCCAGGGTCATGCCGCAACCGCCTTTGTCTTGACCGTCCACAGCGCCGCAGCAAATCCGGCGAGCGCACCGGCTGCGATGTACCAGACACCTGGCACGAACTGGTGAACCAGGACGGCCGCTAAAGCGCTCGCAGCCAATACCGAACCCGTCTCGCGGCCCTTCCAGAACCCCATCGCCAACACGACAAAGACCGCGGGAAAGGCGAAGTCGAGCCCGATGGCGGCGGGGTCGCCTAGGAACGCACCGAGAGAGGCGCCGATCAGCGTGGAGGCGACCCAAGCCAGATAGAACGGCATGGCGATGCCTGCGAACCTTGAAGGCGTCAAGCGCGCAACGCCTGCTCGGAATTCCGCGATCGCCCATATCTCATCGGCGAGGAACAGCATGGCCGCATATCTTCGCCAGCCCGAGAAGGCCTGCATCTTCGTCCCGAGGGATGCGCTCATCAGGACGTGGCGGATATTGACGAGCAGTGCGGCAAAGCCGACGCCTGCCCAGCTAGCCGGGTACGTCCATATGTCCATCGCGACGAACTGCGAACCACCAGCGAATACGAGCGCGCTCATCAAAGTCGCCTCCAGCGCCGACAGGCCTTTCGTGACCGAAACCGCGCCGAAGACGAGACCGATCGGAACAACGGCGACGACGAGCGGCAGAATTGCCTTCGCGCCGTCAAGAAAGTCCCCGATGGGTCGTCTTTGAGTGAGCATTGGAACCTCCAGAACTGCCAGAGCCCGGAGCTGTAAGCCGCCACACCGCGACCGTCTTGAACGAAAGTGATCAGCCCGCGCGATATTGCCCCGGGGTAACACCGGTGCGCACCTTGAAATGTCGGGTGAAATGCGCCTGGTCGGCGAATCCGCACTGGATCGCCACATCGGCGGGCGCCTGTCCCGCCTGCAACAATTTGCGCGCCTCGCGCACCCGCTTGTCGGTCAGGAACGCATGCGGGGTGATGTGATATTCGCGACGGAACGCCCGGATGAGATGCGCGCGGCTCAATCCTGCGACATCGGCCAATTCGTCAAGCCCGATGTCACTGTCGAAATTGTCGGTCAGGTAGTCGCGAGCGCGACCAACCGCGGTGCGCTCCTTCGTATCCACCGGCACGACGATCGTGCTGCCGTAACGCTGGAAGATTGCCGCAAGCACGCGAAACATCCCTTCCTCCGATTCCAGGGCTCCGGCGCCGCTCTCCAGCACGCTATGGGCCGCATGGAAGGCCGCGGCCATCTCGGGATCGTTGAGAAGCTCCTTCGGGAAGGACGGCGTGGCGTTGAAGGCCTTGCCGGTCACGTCTTCGAGGATATCGACGAAGAGCGTGGTATCGGGATAGATCATTCGATAGCGATACCCTTCGCCGCCCGGGACGCCGTCATGCACGACGCCTGGGTCGATGAGATACAGGTCGCCTGCGCCCGTCTCCTCCCGGACTCCCTTCATCGTCGCGATCTGCGTGCCGCTTTCGATCGCGCCGATCGAGAAAGTGTCATGGGCATGAGGCGCATATTCATGCGTCAGAAAGCTTGCGCTCAGGCATTCCATGTTGCGGAATCTGCGGTCGCGCCAGAAGCGCGCCCGTTCGAGACCGGCCAGCGGCATCGCGTCGGCCGCCTCTTTCTGCGATACATTCTCCATCGAACCAGCCTACTTCAGGCGCGCCTCTGCGTCTTGAACAAAAGTGATCGCAAGATCGATATCTCCTTGGCTTGCGTTTACTTTGCCTTATTGATCTCTAGACTGCCACGCGACGAGTACCCTCCCTACCTTTGTGAAGCACGATGACTGATTTTGTTGATAGTTTCGAAGATGAAGATCCATTCGACTCCGCCGGCCTGCGGCTGACCGTCGACCTGACGGCACTGACGGAAAACTGGAAAGACATGGCGCGACGCTCCGGCAAGGCCCGGGCCGCCGCGGTCGTGAAGGCGGACGCGTACGGCACCGGCATCGAAGACGCCGGCGAAGCGCTGTTTATGGCGGGCGCGCGCGATTTCTTCGTCGCCACCGTCGATGAAGGCGTGACGCTACGGCCCTATGCCCCCGATGCGCGCATCTTCGTCCTCTCCGGCATCTGGCCGGGCACGGAGCGGCGCTTCTTCGAAAACGATCTCGTGCCGGTGATCTCGTCGGAAGAACAACTCGCTTTCTGGATGGCGGTGCTCGCCGAATACGGCGACTATCCCTGCGCGCTCCACGTCGACACGGGCTTCAACCGGCTGGGCCTTTCCGTGGACGAGGCGATCGCGCTTGCCGACGACGTCTCGCGTCCGGCAAGTTTTGCACCGGTGCTCGTCATGAGTCATCTCGCCTGCAGCGATGACGATTCCTCGGAAATGAACCGGCAACAGCTTGAATCATTCCGGCAGATTAGCGCCGCCTATGAAGGTATCGATTCAAGCCTTGCGGCTTCCGCCGGCATCTTCCTCGGCAGCGATTACCACTTTGACCTGACGCGCCCCGGCATCGCGATCTACGGCGGCGAAGCCGTCAACGGCATGGCGAACCCCATGCGGCCGGTGGTGACCGCCGAGGCCCGGGTCCTTCAGGTTCGCACGGCCAAGGCGGACGAGTCCGTGGGCTACGGCCGCGCCATGCGATTGACCCGCGACAGCAAGCTCGCCATCGTGTCGGCCGGCTATGCCGATGGATATCTGCGAAGTCAGTCGAGCGGTGGTGTCCCCTTGCGCCAGGTCGTACCGCAGGGAGGTTACGGCTTCGTGGCTGGCCGGAAGATTCCCGTTGCCGGCCGCGTCACCATGGACCTGACGATTTTCGATATCACCGACCTTCCGGAAAACGCAGTGCGCGCAGGCGATTACGTGGAACTGTTCGGAAAGAACGTACTCGTCGACGATGTCGCTAGGTCGGCGGGTACGATCGGCTACGAAATCCTGACCAGCATCGGCCTTCGGCACGAACGGCGTTACCTGTACGAGGAAGACTAAGGACCTAGCGCGTCGTTAGCGCCAGCCGCACGCCGAGTGCCACCAGCAGCGCCCCAAGGCCGCGATCGAGCCAGAGGCCGATGCTCTTTCTGCGTTTGATGAGATCGGCGAGGCGCCCTCCCGCCAGGATGAGCGGCGGCTCGATGAAGGCTGCAACGACAATGATGAGTACGCCGTGGACCGCCAGCTGTAGCCAGGTCGGTCCAGCGCCCTCGACCACGAATTGCGGCAGGAAGGCGAGGAAGAAGATCGCGACCTTCGGGTTCAAAAGCGAAACGAGGATGCCCTGCCTGTAGACACGGCTCCAGGGCAGGACGTCTTTCGCCGCATTGACCAGACCGCCCTCGCCCTTCGAGCGCAATGCCTGAATGCCGAGCCAGACGAGGTAGATCGCGCCGACCCACTTGACCACCGAAAAGGCCAGCGCGGAGGCGGCGAGGATCGCGGAAAGGCCGAATGCCGCCATGGCCACATGCAGGCAGGCGCCGGTCCAGATGCCGAAGAGCGCGGCAAAGCCGGTCTTCGTCCCGCTCTTGACGGTGTGGCCGAGAATGAAAGCCATGTCAGGGCCTGGCGACAGGTTCAGCAGAACCGCTGCGGTCAAGAACGCAATCCAGTGCGCGAGCGAATAGTCCAGCATCTCGTGGCCTCCAAGATAGTGGAGAACAAGTGCCACCGCAGCCCCTGATAGGGAAATCATTAGTTTTGATCGGTGCCGCGAATGATTATTTGAGCAGTCCAACTGATTCGATGCGACGCGCTAGCTACCATCCAACCGAAAGCATGATTGATGGCGAAGGCCAGGACACAATTCATCTGCCAGAGCTGCGGCGCGGTTCATAATCGCTGGGCGGGCAAGTGCGATAACTGCGGCGAGTGGAACACCATCGTCGAGGAAGACCCAATGGGCGGCATCGGAGGTGGACCGGCAAAGACGCCGAAAAAGGGCCGCCCGGTCACGCTGACGACGCTGTCAGGAGAAATCGAGGAAGCGCCGCGCATCCACACAGGCATCTCCGAACTGGATCGGGCGCTTGGTGGCGGCTTCGTGCGCGGCTCGGCTGTGCTGATCGGCGGCGATCCCGGCATCGGCAAATCGACGCTGCTGATGCAGGGGGCGGCGGCCCTTTCGCGCCGCGGCCATCGGATCATCTATGTCTCGGGTGAAGAGGCAGTCGCGCAGGTACGGCTGCGGGCGCAGCGTCTGCAGGCCGCCGATACCGATGTGCTGCTCGCCGCGGAAACCAACGTGGAGGACATTCTGGCAACTGTGGCGGAAGGCAAGCGGCCGGATCTTGTGATCATCGACTCCATCCAGACGCTCTGGAGTGAACTTGCCGAATCCGCTCCCGGAACCGTGACCCAGGTGCGCACCGGCGTTCAGTCGATGATCCGCTTCGCCAAGCAGACTGGTGCTGCGATGGTTCTCGTCGGTCACGTCACCAAGGACGGCCAGATCGCAGGCCCGCGTGTCGTCGAGCACATGGTCGATGCCGTCCTCTATTTCGAAGGCGATCGCGGCCATCACTACCGTATCCTGCGCACGGTCAAGAACCGTTTCGGGCCGACCGACGAGATTGGCGTCTTTGAAATGTCGGACAAGGGGCTCCGAGAGGTCGCCAATCCCTCCGAACTGTTCCTTGGTGAACGCAACGAGAAATCGCCGGGCGCTGCCGTCTTTGCCGGAATGGAGGGCACGCGCCCGATCCTGGTCGAAGTGCAGGCGCTCGTCGCGCCGACATCGCTCGGCACCCCTCGCCGCGCCGTCGTCGGCTGGGATTCGGCGCGGCTGTCGATGATCCTTGCCGTACTCGAGGCCCATTGCGGCGTGCGGCTTGGCCAGCACGACGTCTATCTGAACATCGCGGGCGGCTATCGCATCTCGGAGCCGGCCGCCGATCTCGCAGTCGCCTCGGCACTGGTTTCGTCGCTTGCCGGTATTGCCCTGCCGGCCAATTGTGTCTATTTCGGCGAAGTCAGCCTGTCGGGCGCCGTCCGGCCGGTTTCACATACGTCCCAGCGCCTCAAAGAAGCCGAGAAGCTGGGCTTTTCTGCCGCGCTGCTTCCCTCGGCGTCAGCCGACCTGCCGAAGGGTTCCGGCGGTCGCTGGAGCGAGATCGAGAGCCTTCCGGACCTGGTTGCACGTATTGCCGGGTCGAAAGGTGCTCTGCGACGTGTGGAAGAAGAGGTTTGATCCTTTCATCGCCAGCATCGGTGATGTTATAGGATGCACGCAATGAGGCGCGACCAAGCCGTAGATAAACGGCGGTCCTGGAGTTGAATTTATATGCCCATTACGATTTTCGACGGTATTGTCATCGGCGTCGTTCTTTTCTCCGCCGTACTTGCAATGGTACGCGGCTTCTCCCGCGAAGTTCTTTCGATCGCAAGCTGGGGCGGCTCCGCAGCCGCCGCATACTATTTTTATCCCTACCTCGTGCCTTACGCGAAGAAGTACACGGATGACGACCGTATCGCGATCGTCGGCTCGGCCGCGGTGGTGTTCCTGATCGCGCTGATCGTGATCTCCTTCATCACCATGAAGATCGCAGACTTCATCATCGACAGCCGGATCGGCGCTCTGGACCGCACTTTGGGCTTTCTCTTCGGCGCGGCTAGGGGCATACTTCTTCTCGTCGTCGCCGTCGCTTTCTGGAACTGGCTCGTGGACGTGGATCACCGCCCGGCCTGGGTGAACAACGCCAAGTCGAAGCCGTTCCTGGACTCGATGGTGGTCAAGTTGCAGTCCGTACTGCCGGCAGAATTCGCGCAGATGGTGCGGGCGAGCGTGATGGACAAAATTCAGCCGCAGGGCGGCAATACTGAGAGCGGCAGCGCGCCGGCATCCGACCAGGCGGCGCCAGCCGAAGATGCAGCGCCCGCCCCTGCAACCGGTGCACAGCAGCCGTCTAATTGACGCAGTGTTCAACAGCTTGACCCGCCACCTGGCAATTGCCATTTGAGCGGAACGTGAATAAAGGTCCGGCCGGGCATCCGCTCTGCCGGGCCTCAGCCGTTTAAAACGCATGATTACGGCATCATGCTATGGAAAGCCGATCCATTCTTGTGAGAGCAAAGGCCCGCATCGATGAACCAGTCTCATTCCTTGACGCTCAATGATGAATTCGATGGAGACACCCTCCACGAAGAATGCGGCGTCTTCGGCATTCTTGGCCATGATGATGCGTCTACCTTGACGGCGCTCGGCCTGCATGCCCTCCAGCATCGCGGGCAGGAAGCAGCCGGTATCGTCTCCTTCGACGGACTGCGCTTCCACTCCGAACGACATATGGGCCTGGTCGGCGATCACTATACCGACCCGACCACCCTCGCCCGCCTTCCCGGCAACATCTCGATCGGCCACAATCGCTATTCAACGACCGGCGAAGTAGCGCTCCGCAACGTGCAGCCGCTCTTCGCGGAACTTGAAGTCGGTGGCATCGCCATCGCCCACAACGGCAACTTCACGAACGGCCTGACGCTTCGTCGCCAGCTCATCGCCGGTGGCGCTATCTGTCAGTCCACCTCCGATACGGAAGTCGTTCTCCACCTCATTGCGCGCTCGCGCTACACCTCTACCGCCGACCGCTTCATCGACGCCATCCGCCAGATGGAGGGCGGTTATTCGATGCTCGCCATAACGCGCACGAAGCTCATCGCGGCGCGTGATCCCACCGGCATTCGTCCCCTCGTCATGGGTGAACTCGACGGCAAGCCGATCTTCTGCTCGGAGACCTGCGCGCTCGACATCATCGGCGCGAAGTTCGTTCGCGACGTCGAGAACGGCGAAGTCATTATCTGCGAAATCCAGCCTGATGGTTCGATCTCGATCGACGCTCGCAAGGCTGGCAACGGCCAGCCGGAGCGTCTCTGCCTGTTTGAGTATGTCTACTTCGCCCGTCCGGATTCCGTCGTCGGCGGCCGCAGCGTCTATGTCGCCCGCAAAAACATGGGCATCAACCTAGCCAAGGAATCTCCTGTCGAGGCTGATGTCGTCGTTCCCGTTCCGGATGGCGGCACGCCTGCTGCGCTTGGCTATGCACAGGAGAGCGGCATCCCGTTCGAATACGGCATTATCCGTAACCACTATGTCGGCCGTACCTTCATCGAACCGACGCAGCAGATCCGCGCCTTTGGCGTGAAGCTTAAGCATTCCGCCAACCGGGCGATGATCGAAGGCAAGCGCGTCGTGCTCGTCGACGATTCGATCGTGCGCGGCACTACCTCCCTGAAGATCGTGCAGATGATCCGCGACGCCGGCGCTAAGGAAGTGCATATCCGCGTCGCCAGCCCGATGATCTACTATCCCGATTTCTACGGCATCGACACGCCGGACCGCGAGAAACTGTTGGCGAACCAGTACGACAGCCTCGAAGCCATGTGCAAATATATCGGCGCCGACTCCCTGCAGTTCCTGTCGATCAACGGCCTTTATCGCGCCGTCGGCGGGGAGGACCGTAACGACGCCCGCCCGCAGTTCACCGACCACTACTTCACCGGCGATTATCCGACCCGCCTTCTCGACAAGGACGGCGAAACGATGGGCCGCAAGGTTTCCTTGTTGGCGACCAACGGCTGACAGCCATTCGCTTTGACATTTGACCAAGGGGCGCTTATTGCGCCCCTTACTTTTTCCGCTACGGGGGAACCGGGGACCATGACTATCAACCTTGAAGGCAAGATCGCGCTCGTCACCGGCGCATCCCGCGGCATCGGGTATTTCACGGCGCTGGAACTGGCCAAGGCCGGGGCACATGTGATTGCCTGCGCCCGTACCGTCGGCGGCCTCGAGGATCTCGATGATGCTATCAAGGCAGCCGGCGGCTCAGCCACCCTCGTACCGTTCGACCTCGCCGACATGAACGCGCTCGACGCGCTCGGCGCCTCGATCTTCGAGCGCTGGGGCAAGCTCGACATTCTCGTGGCCAATGCCGGCATACTCGGCGTGATTTCGCCGATCGGGCATATCGAGGCAAAGACCTTCGAGAAGGTGATGACCATCAATGTTACCGCGACGTGGCGGCTGATCCGCTCCGTCGATCCGCTGCTGTCGCGCTCCGAGGCCGGCCGCGCCGTCATTCTTTCGTCCGGTGCTGCGCACAAGTGTCGCCCATTCTGGGGCCCCTACTCCGCCTCCAAGGCTGCCGTCGAGGCGCTGGCCCGCACCTGGGCCGGCGAAACGCAACGCACGCCGCTTCGCATCACCAGTGTCGATCCGGGTGCGACGCGCACGGCCATGCGCGCCCAGGCCGTTCCGGGCGAAGATCCCGAGACGCTGCCGCATCCCTCCGAAGTCGCCAAGGCAATCCTGCCGCTGGTCGGTCCCGACGTAACCGAGACCGGCAAGCTCTTCCTCGTCCGCGAAAACAAACTGGTCGATTACCGGCTGCCGGAGTAAGCGCGCTTTACTTCGCCGCCACGGCCGGGAACAGATGCGCGAAACCTGTTTCCGATGGGCAAAGCGCGTTGAGGTCGACAGGACCTTGAATGCCGTCCAGCGTGCCGTTGTCGGCGAACTGCCAGATTGACCAATCGCCGCAATCGGTCCGGCGAGGCTCTTTGAACACGCTTCGAAGCCACAGGTAGTGTTCGGGGAATCGGGATTCGTTGCCCCTGAGATATTGATCAAAGAACTCCTGGGTGACGTAGAATATCGGTTTCTCCGGAAAGGTGCTTTTCAGTTCAGCAAAGAACGCGTTCACCTCCGCTGCCATCTCCTCCAGCGTCGGGACCTTGTTGCAATTTCCGACAAACTCCAGATCGACGGCGATTGGCAGAGTTCCCTGTTCTCTAGGTACGGTTGCCAAAACATTCCGTGCCTGATCCTTGCCTGGGCGGCAGAAGGTGAAGAAATGGTATGCGCCACGTACCAAGCCCGCATCTTTCGCGAATTGCCAGTTCACGGCGAACTGGGAATCTTGGTGGTCCCCGCCTTCGGTCGCCTTCATGATCGCAAAACGGACGTTCGACTGCGCCGCGACCCTGTTCCAATCGATGTCGCCTTGGTGATGACTGACGTCGATACCCTGGATTGGATATTTACTAAGGGATGGATTGTTGAAGCGAACCATGCCGAAATCGTATGCGAAGTATGTAGCAGATACGACAAGGAAAATTGCTGCCGCACCGATTATTCCGTATGTCAACCTGTGCACTATTTCCCCCGTTCTTCAGCGGCGTCGCAATTTTCTAAATGAGATTTGCGCTCCGAAAATGGCGCAGGAATCTCGATTCATCCTCGGAGACGGGCCAGAGGTTCGGCGCTGCAATCGATTCACTGGATCGATTGCTCCGGCTCGCGCCGGGTCGCTTCTCACCCCCTTGACCAAACCCGGTTCCCGCGCCATAAAACCCGCCATGAAAACGGTTATCTGCATTATCTGCCGGAAGATTATTCGCTAGCGCGTTCGCTGGCCTGGCCGTTTTCGTCTCCTGAAAAGTCCAAGATGAGAAACGCCCCGGCCCGCCGGTGGCAGATTTTTTTCGGATCATTGCATTTGGGAGAGTAGATATGGCCGGCGCGCCAGACACTAAGAAGCCGGAACTGAAGCTTTACAACACGCTGACACGCGAAAAGATGGCCTTTGCGCCGATCGATCCGCAGAACGTCCGCATGTATGTCTGCGGCCCGACCGTCTATGATTTCGCTCACATCGGCAATGCGCGCCCGGTCATCGTCTTCGACGTGCTCTTCCGATTGTTGAACCATGTCTATGGGGCTGAGCACGTCACCTATGCGCGCAACATCACCGATGTTGACGACAAGATCAACGCGCGTGCTTTGCGCGACTATCCCGGCCTGCCGCTCAATGATGCCATCCGCGCCGTGACGCAGAAGACCGAGACCCAGTTCCTCGATGACGCCAAGGCGCTCGGCTGCCTTGAGCCGTCGGTCCAGCCGCGCGCCACCGACAATATTGCCAAAATGATCGAGATCATCGAAAAGCTGATCGCCAACGGCCATGCCTACCAGGCATCAGGTGAAGTGCTGTTCGACACGAAGTCGATGGTGGATTACGGCCAGCTCTCGAAGCGCAATCTCGACGAACAGCAGGCCGGTGCCCGTATCGCCGTCGACGCGCACAAGAAGAATCCCGGCGACTTCGTCCTGTGGAAGCTCTCGAGCGACAGCGAGCCCGGCTGGGAGAGCCCCTGGGGCCGCGGCCGCCCGGGCTGGCATATCGAATGCTCGGCCATGAGCGAGCGCTACCTCGGTGAGGTCTTCGACATCCACGGCGGCGGCCTCGACCTGATCTTCCCGCACCACGAGAACGAGATCGCGCAGTCGCGTTGCGCCCATGGCACCAAGGTCATGGCCAACGTCTGGATGCACAACGGCTTCCTGCAGGTCGAAGGCCGCAAGATGTCGAAGTCCGAAGGCAACTTCGTCACCATCTACGAACTGCTGCACACCGAAAAGTTCGGTGGCCGGCAATGGCCGGGCGACGTGCTGCGCCTTGCGATGTTGATGACCCATTATCGCGAGCCGATCGATTTTTCGGTCAAGCGTCTGGAGGAGGCCGAGCGCCTGCTCGCAAAGTGGCCGGCAGCGGATGCTGCGGGTGTGCAGCCCGACGCGGCAGTCGTCAATGCCCTGGCCGACGACCTCAACACGGTAGCGGCAATCCAGGCACTGCATGCGCTTGCCCAGTCCGGCGATCACGCGACGTTCGCCGCGAGTGCCGCCCTGCTCGGTGTCCTGCCCGAGAAGACTGAGATCGACGAAGCGATCGCCATCGAAATCGACCGGCGGGTCAAGGTGCGGCTGGAACTGCTCAAGGCGAAGAACTTCGCCGAGGCCGACAAGATCCGTGAGACGCTGCTTGCCGAGGGCATCCAGCTCAAGGACGGCAAGGATCCGGCCACGGGCGAACGAGTGACCAAGTGGGAGCTGAAGAGATGAACACCTACACAGGCGGATGCCAGTGCGGCGCGGTCCGCTTCCGGGTTCGCGGAACGTTGAAGGATTCTTCCATCTGTCATTGCCGCATGTGCCAGAAGGCATTCGGCGCCTACTACGCACCTCTGGTTTCCGTGCCCGGCGCCGAATTCGAATGGACGCGCGGCGAGCGCAAGCGCTTCCGTTCGTCCAACCTGGTCGAGCGTGGCTTCTGTGCCGATTGCGGCACGCCGCTGACCTACGAGGCGCCGGATGGAATGGCGGTCGCAGCCGGCGCCTTCGATGATCCATCTGCCCTGCCGCCGGTCATCCAATATGGCACCGAACGCAAGATCGGTTTCGTCGATCACCTGCATGAGTTGCCGGTTCGCCAGACCGAAGAGGACGCCGAAGCAGCACCGTTCGTGCTCGACATCGTCTCCTACCAGCACCCGGATCACGACACGAGCACATGGCCTGAGGAGAAAAATCCGTGACAACGGCTGTGGCTCTGTGCGGAGGTTGCCAGTGCGGCGCGGTTCGTTACCGTGCCGTAGGCGAACTCGGCTATCCGCACCTTTGCCACTGCCGCATGTGCCAGAAAGCAGCCGGGAACTATTTCATGCCGCTGGCGGCCGCAAAGCGAAGGGATTTTGCCGTGACGCGCGGTGAGCCCAAATGGTTTCACTCGTCCGATATCGTGCGCCGCGGCTTTTGCGCCGACTGCGGGACACCGCTTTTCTATGATGTTCCGGATGCGGACTTCATCAACATCGTGCTCGGTTCATTGGACGATCCCGATAGCGTCAAGCCGGTGATGCAATCGAACACCGGACGCAAGATGAGCTGGTTTCACGAGCTCGACACCCTGCCTGTCGAGCCGGAACAAGAAACGCCCGAGCGTGAAAACGCGATTGCCGCGAGCAATCATCAGCACCCTGATCACGACACAACCCATTGGCCAAGCGGAGCCTTAGCATGAGCGAACCCATTCGAACCGGCGGCTGCCAGTGCGGCGCAGTCAGATTCCGCATCAGCGGCAAGCTAGGCCGCCCTTCGATCTGCCACTGCCGCATGTGCCAGAAGCAATTCGGCGGCTTCTTCTCCGCGCTTGTGACCGCACCTGACGAAGGCATGGAGTGGACGCGTGGCGAGCCCAGCTATTTCCAGTCTTCCATCAACATCGAGCGCGGCTTCTGCAAGAATTGCGGCACACCGATGACCTACCGCCACCCGGGCGGCCTCGAGCTCGCGATTGGCACGTTCGACGACCGCAGTGATCTGGCGCCGCAGATCCAGGTCAACCACGACGCACGCATTCCCTGGGTCGAGACGATCTTCGACCAACCCGTTCACAAGGACCCGGACTTCTATGCACGGCAGGAGGCAATCATCTCCTTCCAGCACCCCGATCACGATACTGCAATCTGGCCAGCCGAAGGCGTCAAAATATGACTGAAGTGCTCCGTACCCTCTATCCCAAAATCGAACCCTATGCTTCCGGCCACCTCGACGTCGGCGATGGCCACAGGATTTATTGGGAGCGTTCGGGCACACCGGGAGCAAAGCCGGCGGTGTTCCTGCACGGCGGACCTGGTGGCGGTTTCTCGCCGAGCCACCGCCGCCTCTTCGATCCCGCGCTCTACGACGTGCTGCTGTTCGACCAGCGCGGCTGTGGCAAGTCCACGCCGCACGCCAATCTCAACGCCAACACGACCTGGCATCTGGTCGCGGACATCGAGCGGCTGCGCGAGATGGCAGGCGTGGAAAAGTGGCAGGTCTTCGGTGGCTCGTGGGGCTCGACGTTGGCGCTTGCCTATGCCGAGACGCATCCGCAGCGCGTTTCCGAGCTGGTCGTGCGTGGCATCTATACGCTCACCAAGGCCGAGCTCGACTGGTATTATCAGTTCGGCGTGTCAGCAATGTTCCCCGACAAGTGGGAGCGCTTCATTGCGCCGATCCCGCCGGAAGAACGCCATGAAATGATGCTGGCCTACAATCGCCGGCTCACCGGGGCGGACCGGGCTGTCGCCCTTGAGGCCGCCCAAGCCTGGAGCATATGGGAGGGCGAAACCATCACGCTGCTGCCGGAGAAGTCGACCAGCGGCAAGTTCGAGGACGCCGACTTCGCCTATGCCTTTGCCCGGATCGAGAACCACTTCTTCGTCCATGCCGGCTGGATGGACGAAGGCCAACTGCTGCGGGATGCTTACAAGTTGAAGGACATTCCCGGTGTCATCGTGCACGGCCGCTACGATATGCCATGCCCGGCGAAATATGCCTGGCTGCTGCACAAGGCATGGCCGACGGCGGAGTTTCATCTGATCGAGGGCGCCGGACACGCCTATTCGGAGCCAGGCATTCTCGACAAGCTGATCCGCGCCACGGACAAATTCGCCGGAAAGCAATAACGAGCCACAAGGCCGACAGGACGACCATCATGACACGCGAAAAGATCTACCTCTTCGACACGACGCTCCGCGACGGGCAGCAGACCCCCGGCATCGACTTCTCCGTCGAGGACAAGATTGCGATCGCAAGCATGCTCGACGAGTTCGGTCTTGATTACGTCGAAGGCGGCTATCCCGGCGCAAATCCGACGGACACCGCCTTCTTCAGCGAGAAGCGCACGACGCAGGCCCGTTTCGTTGCCTTCGGGATGACGAAGCGCGCCGGCATTTCAGCCTCGAACGATCCCGGCTTGGCAAGCCTGCTGCAGGCTAAGAGCGACGCGATCTGTTTTGTCGCCAAGAGCTGGGACTACCACGTGAAGGTCGCGCTCGGCTGTACCAACGAGGAAAATCTCGAGAGCATTGCCGAAAGCGTCAAGGCCGCCGTCGCCGCCGGCAAGGAGGCGATGGTCGATTGCGAGCATTTCTTCGACGGCTACAAGGCAAATCCAGCCTATGCCATCGCCTGTGCAAAGACAGCCTACGATGCCGGCGCCCGCTGGGTCGTGCTCTGCGACACCAATGGCGGCACGCAGCCGCCGGAAATCCGCGCCATCGTCGAGGCCCTAATTGCTGCGGGCGTTCCGGGGAACTGTCTTGGGATCCATGCCCACAACGATACCGGCCAAGCAGTCGCCAACTCGCTGGCAGCCGTCGAGGCAGGGGTTCGTCAGATCCAGGGCACGCTGAACGGCATCGGTGAGCGCTGCGGGAATGCCAATCTCGTGACGTTGATCCCGACTCTGGCGCTGAAGGAGACCTATGCACAACGCTTCGAGACGACCATCGACAACGAGCGGCTGACCAACCTGACACGCCTGTCGCATGCGTTCGACGAGCTTCTGAACCGCTCACCCGATCACCAGATGCCTTACGTTGGCGCCTCGGCCTTCGCGACCAAGGCGGGCATCCATGCCTCCGCACTACTCAAAGATCCCCGCACCTACGAGCACGTGACGCCTGATAGCGTCGGCAATTTCCGCAAGGTCATGGTCTCAGATCAGGGTGGAAAGGCGAACTTCATCAACGCGCTGAAGCGGCGCGGCATAAAAGTCGGCAAGGATGACCCCAAGCTCGACCGCCTGATCGCACTGGTCAAGGAGCGAGAGGCTTCCGGCTACGCCTATGAGGGCGCCGATGCGAGCTTCGAACTGTTGGCGCGCCGCACCCTCGGAACCATCCCGGAATTCTTCTCGATCGAGGGCTTCCGCATCATGGTCGAGCGCCGTTTCGATTCCCATGGCCGCGTGAAGATCGTCTCGGAAGCCGTCGTGAAAATCGTCATCGACGGGCAGACGATCATGTCGGTCGCGGAAGGCGACGGTCCGGTCAATGCTCTCGACCTCGCACTGCGCAAGGATTTCGGCAAATACCAGCACGAGATAGACGATCTGGTTCTGGCCGACTTCAAGGTGCGTATCCTCAACGGCGGCACCGAGGCCATCACCCGCGTCCTCATCGAATCCACGGATAGCGACGGCGTTCGCTGGTGGACGGTCGGCGTATCTGAGAACATCATCGACGCCTCATTCCAGGCGCTGATGGACTCGGTGATCTACAAGCTGATGAAGAATCGGCAGCTAGCCGGCAAGATCGCTGCCGAATAGGTTTCACCCACCGAGGACGAGGCCCCAATCCGCCTCCGAATACCATTCCTTGCCCTGCCGCGCGGTCTTCCAGCGCAGGGCGCGGACCTGCTCCATGCTGCCCTTGTAGAAGGCGGCCTCCAGCCGCCTGTAGCTATCGAACCCACCCTTTACGGCATCCGCCCAGACAAACGCGACAGGTCCCAGATATTCGGCCGCGTAACCATGGTCTTCGCGGCGGAACAGGAAGAAGCCAGCGTAGGAAGCAAGCCCGGTCGGCCCCGCCGCGTCGACGTCAGGGACACCCAGCGGCAGAATCAGCCGACCGCCGACGCTCAACCGCTCCACCCAGGCTTCAGCTGGAAAGTGAATGGCAAAATTCACATAGACGGCATCTGTCGGCTCACGCGGCCACTCGATCCCATTGCCGTGGACGACATGAACGTTCGGGTAGTCGCGGAGATTCTCTTCTGCCCGTCTCGCCAGTTCGCCGTCGAATTCAACGGCGGTAACGTGGCCGCTGCTGCCAACAAGCAGGGAGATGATCGCCGTGTAGTAGCCGCTGCCGGCGCCCACATGACAGACGGTGCCCCCCTGGCGGAGCGCCAGCTTGTGGATCCCCCGGGCGTGGAGGCTCGGGCTGCCATTGTTGATATGCCGTTCGTGCTGAAGCGCAAACAGTACGTCCTGATAGACGACGGAGGGATCTCCCGAGGCATCGACATAGCCGCCCCACCCCGCCATCTTCCACGGCGGCGGCCCGAGGAACCGCTCGCGCGGCACCGTCGCGAAGGCCCGCAGCAGAGCGTCGTCGCCCTGCACGCCCTCCTTAGCCAGCACGCGGAAGGCAAACTCTCTGCGGCAATTCGCAAGAGCCTCTTCGTCCATGGTCTTCACCGTCGCGATCGGCCAGCATCCGTTCACCGAAATGAATTGGCCTATTCACGTCCGTTAGGTTAAGCGGGTCGATAACAAGACCAAATATGGAAACACTCGATGTCCGCCAATGCAAGCGTTCCTGTTATCAAGAACGAAGACAGTCCGCGTGGTTTCGCCTTTGCGCTGACGGCCTATCTCCTTTGGGGTTTCCTGCCGATCTACATGAAGGCCGTCGCTCATATTTCGCCGGCAGAAGTCATTGCCCACCGTATCGTCTGGTCCCTGCCGCTGGCAGGGCTTGTGCTGATCGTCCTCGGTCGCACGCAGGATATCCGCACGGCCTTGCGCTCACCACGCATGATGGCGATGGCGGCTCTCACCGCATCGCTGATCACCGTCAACTGGGGCACCTATGTCTGGGCGATTGGCAGCGGTCATTCGCTTGACGCGGCACTCGGCTATTTCATCAATCCGCTGTTCAGCATCTTCCTCGGCGCCGTGGTCTTGAAGGAACGGCTGCACCGCATTCAGATCGCGGCGATTGCGCTGGCCGGCCTTGCCGTCGTGGTGCTGGCGTTCGACGGCGGCGGCGTTCCTTGGGTATCGCTGACGCTGACGATTTCCTGGGGTCTCTATGCGCTGTTCCGCAAGACGTTGCCACTCGGCCCAAACCAGGGCTTCTTTCTCGAAGTGCTGATCCTTAGCATCCCGGCGTTCTTCTACATTCTCTATCTCGAACTCGGCAGCGGCGAAGGGCACTTCTATCGCACCGGCTGGGCCGATACGGGCCTGCTGCTCGGTTGCGGTGTCGTCACCGCCGTCCCGCTGATGATCTATGCCAATGGTGCCAAGCTGCTACGGCTTTCGACCATCGGCATCATGCAGTACATCGCGCCGACGATGATCTTCCTGATAGCGATCTTCGTGTTCCACGAACCTCTTGGCACAGCACGCATGATCGCCTTCCCGCTGATCTGGGCAGGCCTGTTCCTCTACAGCTGGGCGATGCTCAAAGGGAGCCGGGAGGGCTAAGTCCGGCTTTTACATCTTCGAGATCACGGCATCTTCACCGTCACGGTCGGCCGATGCAATTTCGGCCGCCTGCGCCATGATACCAGGGATGATTTCGGAGATGTCGTCGATGACGAGCGGCTGGACGCGATGGGCCGTGTGGACGAAGCCCTCGTCCGTCATATGCCGCATGAGCTCCATCATCGGATCCCAGAAACCATTGACGTTGGCAAACACCATCGGCTTTTCGTGACGGCCGAGTTGCGCCCAGGTCATGATCTCGACGATCTCCTCCAGCGTACCGATGCCACCAGGAAGAGCTACGAACGCATCGGAGCGCTCGAACATCGCGTGTTTGCGCGTATGCATGTCAGGCGTTACAATTAATTCATTGAGCTGGCCGAGGGAATGGCGCGTAGCCTCCATGTCGATCAGGAACTCGGGGATGATGCCGGTTACCTGACCACCGTTCGAAAGCACGCCGCTCGCCACAGCCCCCATGATGCCCTTGGTGCCTCCACCATAGATGAGGCGCAGGCCGTACTCGGCGATTTCCTTACCCAGCGCGCGGCCGGCTGCCATATGGCGGGGATCGCTGCCCGGTCGCGAACCGCAGTAAACACAAATGGAGCGGATGGAATGAGATTGATCTGTCATAGGGGCAAACAACTATTCTCTCTGCCCTCAGTCAAGAAAAATGACGGAAAACCTGCGTCTTACATTTGCTCGGCTACTTTGACTGCTTGTGCAAAGCGGCGGGAATCGCTAGCAATTTTAGGAAGTCCGGCAAGATTGCCGCCTGGGGAGACGTGATGATGAGAAACCGTGCCGGCTTGCTGGCTCTTGCAGTGCTTGTAGTCGCAATTCTTTTGATGGTCTTTTTCGTCATGCCCCGCATCGGCGGAGACGCTGCCAAAGTTGGTGACGCGATAAACCAAGCCAGCTCCGAAGTGAAGAAGACGGTCACCGAATCCGCAAAGACTTCACGCCCGTCGGCCCCAGATGACGCCGAAACAACCCAGAAAGTTGGTCGCCTTGCTTCAGAGGCAGGCCAAGCCATATCGGAACTTCAGGCGCTCTTTGCAGACGGCAAGGGCCCGACCCAGGAGGTTTTCGAAGCGGCCAAGTTGAAGGCCACGACCTCGCTTCAGGCGCTCGCGGACTTTGCGATCCCGGATGGCACGAACCCGGTTACAGCGGCCGCCGCCACGAAGGCCAAGGATGGCGCAGCGAATGCACTGACGACCATCAAGGCCCTGCCCGAAAACATTGCAGATGCTGCAGCGGCAATTGCGAAGGCTGAAGCGGCGCTGACCGGCTCCCCTGATTCGACATCGCCGGCCGGCCAAGCGTCAGCGGCCGCCTCCCCCGCGGAAGGCGCCAACAACCTCCCAACCTTCGACGTGCTGCGCGTAGAGCCGGATGGCTCGACGGTTATCGCCGGTTCGGCCGAACCGAACAGCAAGCTTGAAATCATGGATGGGGACAAAGTCGTGACCACGACGGACGTCGGTCCGACCGGTGATTTTGTCGCGGTGCTCGACAATCCGCTTGTCCCTGGCGATCACCAGCTCGTCCTGCGAGCCACCGGCAAGGATGGCAAAGCCACGACATCGGAAGAAGTCGCAACCGTATCCGTCCCCAAGAATGGCAAGGGTTCCGAGTTGCTGGCGATGGTCTCCAAGCCCGGTACGGCAAGCCGGATCATCACCGCACCCAAGCCGAATGCCGAAGTTGCCTCCACTGCGCCTTCGGGCCAACCTGCAACCAATACCAACCAAGCGCCGAGCTCGACGGATGTGGCGAGCGCGCCCGCAGCCGCTGGAGCGCAGCCTGGTACTGCCGCCGACGTCGCGGTCAGCGCCGTTGAGATCGAAGGCGACAAGATCTTTGTCGCGGGCACGGCGAAGCCCTTGGCGAATGTCGTCGCCTATGCAGATGACACGTTGATCGGGAAAGCGAAAGCTGGTCCCGATGGTCATTTCGTTGTCGACGGCGTGATGCCGCTTGCAGTTGGCGACCACAAGATCCGCGTCGACGTTCTCGACGACGCCGACAAGGTCGCCGTTCGTGCCTCGGTGAACTTCAACCGTCCGGCAGGAAATCAGGTGACGGTTGCCGCACAGGGCGCGACCCCGCAGACCGGAAGCCCGGCGGCGATGGTGCCACTTGATGAGGGTGCGCTCGGAAAGCTGAAAAATGATGCCGCGAAGGCCTTTGCTCTGCTCAGCGGGCTCTTTGCCGACGGCAAGGTGCCGGGAGCAGAACAGCTCGCCGCAGCCCGCTCCGCCAACGAATTTGCCCTCAGGGCCATCGTGGACTTCCGCACCGCGGTCGACGCCACAGCCGACGTCAAGCATCAGGCTTCGACGGTAGCAGAAGCCGCAGCGGGTGCACTGAAGACGCTGCAGGCGTTGCCTACGGATGCGAAGTCCGTCGGCGAGGCGCTGGGCAAACTCGGCGGCGAGATAGCCCAGCTGACGGGTCCTGCGCCGAGTGCACCGGCGACAAACGAAATCGCAGGAACTCAAAGCGGGCCGACGACGATCGAGCAGGCACCGCTTGCCCCGAGCAACGAGACGGTCATCATTCGCCGCGGCGATACGCTCTGGCAGATTTCGCGACGCATCTACGGCGCCGGCGTCCGCTACACCACGATCTATGTCGCCAACGAGGACAAGATCACGAACCCGGACCGCATCTTGCCAGGCCAGATTTTCGGTCTTCCCAAGGATGCCCTGCCGAACGCTGAAGAGCTTCACCGCAAGCGGCTTTCGGGTGGGCACCTCTAAGGCGATCATGCCCTAATCGAGCGGCTGGACAGAGATCATGTCCGGCCGCTCTTTTCCTGCAGCGTCCATTTGTTGTATTGCTCCCGCCAACCCCTATATGGCGGTGACGACGATCATGTTCGGCGAGGCCGTTTCGGCATTTCCGCCGCTCCCAAATCTGTCGGCAACGCAGCGCCATCAGCGCCTTTCGGCGGGAGATTCGCATGGCAAACAACAAGACAGTCTCTGATTCCAGCCTCCTGCAGACACTGTTCAATCTCTGGCCCTACATGTGGCCGGCCGGTCGAACGGATCTCAAGATGCGAGTGGTCTGGGCTTCGGTGTATCTGCTTGTCTCCAAGTTCGTGCTGCTGCTCGTCCCCTATTTCTTCAAGTGGTCGACCGACGCGCTGAACGGGAAGATGGACCTGGCCGGCAAAGTGCCGGACCTGCTTGCAGGCGCGATCGCCTTGGTGATCGCCTACAACCTCACCCGTCTCATCCAACTCGGCTTGAACCAGTTGCGCGACGCACTGTTCGCCAGCGTCGGGCAGCACGCAGTTCGGCAGCTGGCCTACAAGACCTTCGTGCATATGCATGAACTGTCGCTGCGTTTTCATCTGGAGAGAAAGACCGGAGGTCTATCCCGTATCATCGAGCGCGGTACCAAAGGCATCGAGACCATAGTGCGGTTTACGATCCTCAACTCGGTTCCGACGCTGATCGAGTTTCTGCTGACCGCCATCATCTTCTGGTGGGGTTACGGCTTTTCCTATCTTGCCGTCACCGCCTTCACCGTCTGGGCCTATATCTGGTTCACGATCCGCGCCAGCGACTGGCGCATCGCCATCCGCCGCGCGATGAACGACAGCGATACCGACGCCAATACCAAGGCGATTGACTCGCTCCTCAACTTCGAAACGGTCAAATATTTCGGCAACGAGGAGATGGAGGCCCGGCGCTTTGACAGGTCGATGGAACGCTACGAAAAAGCGGCCACGGATGTCTGGACCTCGCTCGGCTGGCTCAACTTCGGCCAGGGCGTGATTTTCGGACTGGGCACGACGGTGATGCTCATCCTGTCGGCGCTTGCTGTCCAACGCGGCGAGCAGACGGTTGGCGACTTCGTCTTCGTCAACGCTATGCTTCTGCAGCTTTCCGTCCCGTTGAACTTCATCGGCTTCGTCTATCGCGAAATCCGCCAGGGGCTGACGGATATCGAACAGATGTTCGATCTCCTTGAGGTCAAGGCGGAAGTGAGGGATGCCCCCGATGCAACGCCTCTCGATATCAAGCAAGGCGCCATCTCCTTCAAGGACGTGCATTTTTCCTATGACCCTGCCCGTCCGATTCTGAAGGGCATTTCCTTCGAAGTGCCTGCCGGCAAGACCGTCGCAGTGGTTGGCCCTTCAGGTGCCGGTAAATCGACCTTGTCGCGTCTCCTCTACCGCTTCTACGACATTCAGAGCGGCTCGGTCTCGGTCGACGGCCAGGATATCCGGACAGTGACTCAGAAGAGCTTGCGGTCGGCCATCGGCATGGTTCCGCAAGACACCGTCCTTTTCAACGATACGGTTGCCTACAACATCCGTTACGGGCGTCCATCGGCCACCGATGCAGAGGTCAAAACTGCGGCCGAGATCGCCCAGATCGCGCATTTCATCGATCTGCTGCCCGAGGGCTTTGATACCAAGGTTGGCGAGCGTGGCCTGAAGCTCTCCGGTGGCGAGAAGCAGCGCGTTGCGATCGCCCGGACGGTCCTGAAGGCGCCGCCGATTCTGATCCTCGACGAAGCAACCTCGGCCCTCGACACCACCACCGAGCGCGACATCCAGACCGCACTCGATGTCGTATCCAAGAATCGCACGACGCTTGTTATTGCCCACCGCCTGTCCACCGTCATTGGCGCAGACGAGATCATTGTTCTGAAAAGCGGCGAGATCGCTGAACGCGGGACACATACCGCGCTTCTCCAGAAGAATGGTCTATATGCCTCGATGTGGAACCGCCAGCGCGAAGCCACGCAGGCTGAGGAGCACCTTAAGCAGGTCCGCGAGAGCGACGACATGGGCGTCGTGAACAGGCTTGCGCCGGCGAGCTAACCTCAATGCAGGGCACGTGGGCTGCTTTGCTGTTCAGAAGCCCGTCATAGATGTGAGGTCAGGGAGGCGCAGCATTGCCCCGGCGGCGGTTTCCCTGTAACCAGCGGTGAGAAAAGAACGCCGAAGCGCGGCGCGATCTTTCAGATTCGCCTGTCGCGCTTTAGTTCTTTGTTTTCACGCATGTCTTTGGCCGAAACCGGTTCCCGCTTTCGGGAGACATGCTTTAGGAGAGCGGTATAAATGAGCTTGTTCAATACGGTGCGCAACACGATCGTTCCGGTGCACAAGGAAGGTTACCCCTTCATCGCCGCCTTCTTCGTCGCATCACTGATCCTGGGCTGGATCTTCAAGCCGTTGTTCTGGATCGGGCTGATCCTGACGCTGTGGTGCGCCTACTTCTTCCGTGACCCCGAGAGAATGACGCCCCAGGATGACGATCTCGTCATCTCACCCGCCGATGGCAAGGTGTCCTCCGTTCAGTTGGTCGTGCCACCTGCCGAACTGAACCTCGGCAGCGAGCCGATGCTGCGCATCTCGGTGTTCATGAATGTCTTCAACTGCCACGTGAACCGCTCCCCGGTGCGCGGACGCATTGTCAGCGTCAACTACCGGTCGGGCAGCTTCGTGAACGCCGAACTCGACAAAGCAAGCGAGGACAACGAGCGCAACGGCCTGGTGATCGAAACCAAGCATGGCCAGATTGGCGTCGTTCAGATCGCCGGCCTCGTTGCACGGCGCATCCTGTGCTGGGCCAATACGGGCGAACCTCTGGACGCCGGCGAGCGCTTCGGCCTCATTCGCTTCGGGTCACGTCTTGACGTATTTCTCCCGGCAGGCGCGGCGCCCCGCGTGACGCTCGGCCAGACGGCGATCGCCGGTGAAACCGTGCTGGCCGAGTTCGGCTCAGCCAAGGGCCCGATCGTCAGCCGCCGAAGCTAATAGCACTGGAGAGCGACATGGAAACGCCCTTCCCGCCCTTCGAACCCAACGGCCCTCCTGATGATTCGGGGCGTGGACCGCGGCTTCGCGAGATTCCGCTTCGCCTCATCATTCCTAATCTCATCACGATTTTGGCGATCTGCGCGGGTCTCACCGGCATTCGCCTGGCTTTCGAGAACCGGTACGAACTTGCAGTCGGCATGGTTCTTCTCGCCGCATTCCTTGACGGGATCGACGGCCGCGTTGCGCGGCTGATGAAGGCGACGTCGAAGTTCGGCGCACAAATGGATTCGCTGGCGGATATCGTGAACTTCGGCGTCGCGCCCGCTCTTGTCGTCTACGTCTTTGCGCTGGATCAGGCCCGCTCGATCGGCTGGATCGCCGCCCTGATCTATTCCATTGCGGCGGGCCTTCGCCTGGCGCGCTTCAATGTCATGGCCGAGCGCGAGAACAAGGCAACGTGGCAGTCGGAATATTTCGTCGGCGTGCCCGCACCGGCCGGCGCGATGCTGGTTCTGCTGCCCGTCTATCTCGGCTTCCTCGGCCTGACGACGGATCGCACCTTCGCCTATTTCTCCTCTGCCTACACGGTTCTGATTGCATTTCTGCTCATCAGCCGCCTGCCCGTCTGGTCCGGCAAATCCGAGGGCAGCAGGCTGCGGCGTGATCTGGTCCTGCCGGTGATGCTCGGCGTTGTCCTCTATGTCGCGCTGCTGTCGAGTTTCACCTGGGAAGTCATGGTCGTGACCGCCGTGATATACCTCCTCACGCTGCCCTTTGGCGCCCGTAAATGGAAGCGCAAATACGGCACCCTGACGATCGAGGAACCCGGTGTCGGCGAAGACGATATCGGCCGCCACATCTGATATTTCTCGACCTTCCTTGCCGAAGAATGCCTGACTCAAGCCTCGCGAATTATGCATCGGATACATAATTCCTGATATGCGGTGCCTCGATTTTGTCGCTATTGCAGGCAAAAGAGCAATAAATATAAGAGTCTAGGGACAGCACGTGAGGAGAGTATTGTGACCCCGAAGAAGACAGGCGTCGAACAGCCGGCAAAGTCCGACCTCAGCGCTAACTACCGCCCGCTCGGCCTGAAGGCCGTCCTTGCGGCGGCACTGATGCTCAAGAGCAAGCCCCCGCTGATCAAGAAGCCGGCCTAAGCCCCTCCGAAAAAGCGGACGATCAGGCTGATTGCCAGCAGTGCCATCACAATGCCGATGATGACGTCGAGAACCCGCCAAGCGGCGTGTTTTTCAAAGACCGGCTGCAGCAGCCGAGCGCCGTACCCCAAACCAAAAAACCAAACGAACGACGCGGTAGCCGCACCGAGGCCGTAGGCCACACGGTCCGCGCCGCTATAAGCGGCGGACAGGCTGCCGAGCAGAACGACCGTGTCCAGATAGACATGCGGGTTCAGGAAGGTGAAGGCCAGACAGGTTGCCACAGCGGCTTTCAGGCCCACTGCCTGTGGAGAGCCGGCCTGCATCGCGCCTGGATGAAGGGCGCGGCGAAATGCCATCACCGCATATGAGCCAAGGAAGATAGCGCCCCCCAGCGTCACGACCGAAATGAGCGTCGGCGACTGGGCGACGAGCGTTCCGAGCCCAGCAACGCCGGCAGCAATAAGCACGGCATCCGATAACGCACATATCAGGCACAGGATGAAGACGTGCGACCGCAGCAGACCCTGACGTAGAATGAACGCGTTCTGTGCGCCAATTGCGATAATGAGCGAGGCGCCAAGGAAGAAGCCCGCAAGCGCGGCCGAGATGGAGATCATGGGATTTTCCAGAGAATGAAGCGGTGGGATTATCGAATTAGAAGAAGCTCAGCTGGCCGTCGTCCGGCTTTTTCTTAGGCAACGATGGGGGCTTCTCGACAGTCACCCTGTCCTGCAGATCGGCCCCCATATTGGTCACTTTGTTGACCTTGTCGGAAACGGGGATCGCCTCGAAAAAATCCTCTTCGATCGGCTTCATCAGGTCGGTCACGTCGCGTGGTTCCTGTGTTTTGCAATCCAGCCAGCGCGAAAAGTCTTCCGGTTTGATGACGACGGGCATGCGGTCATGGATCGGAGCGATGGCGGCGTTTGCCGCAGTCGTCAGAATCGCGCCGGTGTCGACTTCCGAACCATCGGCGGAGGACCACGTTTCCATCAGGCCTGCGAAGGCGACAACGCCGCCGCCGCGCGGCTTGATCCAATAGGCCTGGGACTTCTCGCCGCTCTCCTTGCTCGGACGATGCCATTCATAGAAGCCCGAGGCGGGCACAAGAACGCGCCGATGGCGCATCGCGGCGCGAAACGACGCCTTGCCGATCGCAGTTTCTGCGCGGGCATTGATCAACAGCGGGAATTGCTTGGGATCCTTCACCCATCCCGGCGTGAAGCCCCAGCGCACGAGCACGGCTCTGCGCTCCGGAAGGTTGCTGCCCTTTTCCCGCGTTTCGTCCGAAACGACAACCAGAATAGGCTGGGTCGGGGCAATGTTGTAGCGCGCGGGAAAGTCCTCGAGATCCATAATTCCGAGGATTTCCTTGAGTTCTTCAGGGGATATCGTCAACGCATAACGTCCACACATGAGGTTGTCTTTGCACTCCGACAGGCAGCGGTCAAGCTAGGGCCTTTCGGTTCCAGCTCAGCCACGCGGCGCGAAGAGAATCATCGCCGTGCCGCAAAGGCAGACGAACGCACCGCCGATGTCCCAGCGGTCGGGCACACGGCTCTCGACGATCCACAGCCACATCAGGGAAGCCACGATATAGATACCGCCATAGGCGGCGAAGGTGCGGCCTGCCGCCTCACTTGGTACAAAGGTCAGGAGCCATGCAAATAGCGCCAAGGACACTATGCCGGGCGCCAACCACCATACGGGCTTTGCCATTCTCAGCCAGGCCCAGAAGGCAAAGCAACCGGCAATCTCGAAAACAGCGGCAGCGGCATAGATGATATAAGTCACGAGAGCTCCTTCGAATCGCCGAGCTCAATATCCGGCGGAACTAAGGCGGCGCCAAGCACAACCAATAGAGATCAATGCGGCATCCATGAGTTCCATTCCGAAGGCGGCCTCCTCCGCCATCCTCCAGCGTGGCAACCGGTTCCTCCTCGTGCTCCGGCGCAATCCGCCGTCAGCCGATATGTATGCCTTCCCGGGAGGACGGGCCGAGCCTGACGAAACGCCCGAGGAAACCGCGCTGCGTGAATTTGAGGAGGAAACAGGCATAAAAGCTCGTAGCCCTCAACTCTTCGCAACGTATGACCTCAAGACACATGCCGCCGACGGCAGCGTCGTCAGCCACTTCTTCCTTTCCGTGTTTCGCGTCGAGGCAGACGACACGGCCGCCGCCCATGCAGCCGACGATGCTGCCGACCTCGGCTGGTTCACCGTAGAAGAGATCCGCCGGCTGCCCGTCCCTCAAAGCGTGCTTGAATGTGCCGAACGCTTGGCGTCCAGCAACGAATAAGCAGGTGGAAATTCCAGCAAGCGCCTTGCTCCCGTCACCGTCAGGGTATCAACTATGTGCATGATTCCCGTTCGATGCGTGTTCCTGTCTCTTGCATTGTGCGCAAGCGCCGCCCTACCTGCCCCCGCATGGGCACAGGGCCCAACGCCGACACTGCCGGAGGAGAATGCGCCAAAAACGGTCACCGTACCCTATGACGACAAGCTCTCCCGGCTTGCCGAAGTGTTGGGGTCGGTTCACTATCTAAGGACACTGTGCAAGGCGGAAAACAGCGGCGAATGGCGAGGACGCATGCAGCAATTGCTTGATTCAGAGGCCAAAGACGAGCCGCAGCGGAAGGAACAACTGACCGCGGCCTTCAATCGTGGCTATCGCGCCTTTGCGTCTGTTTATACGGATTGCACGCAGGCAGCCATCGTGGCAGAAGAGCGATACCGTGCCGAAGGTGCAACACTTGCCACAGAAATTACGTCACGGTTCGGAAATTAACGGTTAATTAACCTCTTTTCGCACCCGGCCGTGTCGTTTTGGGAAAAGGCTGATAAGGTTGTTAACTAGGCAGTAAGGCATGCAGTTTGAGGAAATGACAATGGAACCAAGCCTCAATGACATCGACGACATGATCGTTCATGAGAAGACTCAGGCGGCCTTGGAGTACCATAACGAAGCCTGGGCTGACGGCATGGCAGACGGAATCGAACCTGAGATCATCGCCGATACAGCAATCATCCACGCGCTACGTGAGACCATTCGCCTTCATGGCGAAAACAGTGCCGAGGCGCTGCTGGATTCCTTGCGCGAGCGTATGCTTGCCGGCGAGTTTTCTCCGAACCGCACCTTGCAATAACGATCACAGAGAGTTTCATGCATACCGCTAGGGACAATGCTTCGCGGCCCGCCATCGCGCCGCTTTTGCTTGCAATCGGCCTTAGCGCCAGCAGCTTTTTGACCGGGACCTCGGCCCTGGCGCTTTCCGAGTTGCAGAAGACCCCAGGACAGGCTGAGAAGAGCGCTCCAGCGCAAGGCAGCGACAAGCCGGCGCCGTCCCCAACCGCGCCCGGCGTTCCGATGCCAGACCCGTTGGTCAATTCGCAGGCCGGCCAGGGCAACGACAAGACGCCCGGCGCCCTGGACAACTCGAAGCCTGTCGAGGTCATCTACGATATCAGCAAGGTTCCCGAACCGGTTCGGAAGATGCGCGAGCAGATTGTCGAAGCTGCCGCTTCCGGCGACCTCGAGCGCCTGCGCCCCCTACTCGGCACGGGCTCCGGCCAGACCCAGGTGACGGTCGGAGAGCCGACGGACGACCCGATCAATGCGCTGAAAGACCTTTCGGGCGATCCCGAAGGCGATGAGATCCTGGCGATTATGCTCGACGTTATTTCCACGGGCTTTGTCCACGTTGGCCAAGGCACGGCTGACGAGATGTATGTCTGGCCTTATTTCGCCGAGAAGGATCTGAAGGCACTAACGCCCCCCGAACGAGTGGAATTGCTGCGCATCGTCACAGCGGGCGACCTAGCCGACATGCAGGAATTCGGTGGCTATAATTTCTATCGGTTGGGGATCACCCCTGACGGCAAGTGGAAGTATTTCACCGCCGGCGACTGAGGCTTGCGATCCCATTAGCGAAGACATACTTCTGAGCGATAACGAACGCGACAGGTGCCGCCATGCCAGCCGTATTTCTGAAGAACCGCTCGCTCATAAGGGTCAGCGGCTCGGAGGCACAATCATTTCTACAGAACCTGATCACGACGGATCTTGCCGCGCTCGCGGCGGATGAAGCACGACCGGGTGCGCTGTTGACCCCGCAGGGCAAAATCCTGTTCGACTTCATGACCTGGCGGGACGCAGACGGGTTCGTCATCGAAACGGACGACGATCAGCGGGATGCGCTGCTCAAGCGACTGACGATGTATAAGCTCCGGGCAGCCGTCGACCTGTCGCCTGCGGGCGAAGGCGTGACGGTTTCCTGGGAGAGCACGAATACCGGACCAGCCGACAGCCGTTTTGCCAAGGCAGGCGTTACGCTTGTCCGCCAAGCAGGGCAGCACGGCACTGATGATCCCGACACTTACGATGCGTTGCGCATAACAAACGGCGTTGCCGTGTCCGGGCGGGACTATGCGCTCCAGGACGCCTTCCCGCACGATGTCCTGATGGATTTCAACGGCGGGCTCTCCTTCAAGAAGGGCTGCTATGTCGGTCAGGAGGTCGTCTCGCGCATGCAGCATCGCGGAACCGCGCGCCGCCGCGTCGTCACTGTGACGACCCCGACGGCGCTGCCGCCCTCCGGGACGGAGATCACTGCCGCGGGCAAGCCGGTCGGCGCGCTCGGCTCGGTCGCCGGAAGAAGGGGCCTTGCGATCGTTCGCATCGACCGTGCCGGCGAGGCCATCGCGACAGGTGCGCCTCTGTTGGCGGGCGAGACGCCCGTCACCCTCGAACTGCCGGCTTGGACAGGGTTGACGTTCCCGTCGGCGACGGATGAGGCCAGCGCGTGACCACAAAGGCGCCGCGCGCGTGGCAACGCATGCTTTCTGGCCGCCGTCTCGACCTGCTCGATCCGTCTCCGCTTGACGTCGAGGTCAGCGATATCGCGTACGGGTTGGCGCGGGTCGCCCGCTGGAATGGGCAGACCTTTGGTGATCACGCTTTTTCGGTCGCCCAGCACTGCCTCCTTGTCGAGGATATTTTCCGCCGCCTGAATGAAGCAACTGCCGATCAATGTCTCATGGCACTGCTGCACGATGCGCCGGAATATGTCATCGGCGACATGATTTCGCCGTTCAAGTCGGTCGTCGGCGGTGGATACAAAGCCGTCGAAAAGCGGCTGGAAGCAGCCGTCCACCTTCGCTTTGGCCTGCCGCCTCACCCGACGCGAGAACTCAAGGACAAGATCAAGAAGGCCGACACCATCGCCGCCTACTTCGAGGCAACACAGCTTGCCGGCTTCACCTCGGCGGAGGCGCAGAAATTCTTCGGTCAGCCACGCGGGATCACCAAAGACATGCTGCTGATGACGCCCTTGCCGGCTGTCGAGGCGCAGCGCCTTTTTTGCGAGCGCTTCGAGGCAATCGAGGCGATGCGGAGCGGCAGGGCATGACTATCATCATTGTCGCGCCTCTTGCCCGGATCGCCGAGATGGCGGTCAGGCATGGTGCGCGTGAGATGATCAGCCTGATGGCGAATGAGCACGCCTTCCACCGGCCTGGGGTGATCCAGGCACATCGGCATCTTCTCCTCAATATGAACGACATCGCCTTCAAGGGAACCGGCAATCTCATCGCGCCTGATGAAACCCATGTTCGAGCGATCATCGATTTCGCGCGCGATTGGGATCAACGTGCACCTCTTCTCATCCACTGCTGGATGGGCGTATCCCGCTCGCCCGCGGCCGCTTTGATCGCCGCTCTCGCGCTGTTCCCCGAACAAGACGACAGCGCGCTGGTTCGCCGGCTGCGCGCCGCCTCACCTTATGCGACACCCAATGCCCGGCTCGTTCAAATCGGTGACGACATGCTCGGTCGCGGCGGGCGATTGGTGGCCTCGGTTCGCGCCATTGGCAGGGGTGTCGATGCGGACGGAAATGCGCCGTTTACGCTGAACCCGGAAGAGCCGACCGCCGGAACGTTTTGAGTCGGTGCCGGTTAACCTCCTAGAGGAGGTTGATCGATGTCGCTACAGAACTATCGCGATACGTTTGTAAGCTGTCTGGCAACGCTCAAGGGCCTAACCAGCGCATCGGACGCGTATATGCGGTTTCGATGGCAGGCGATTTATCTGACGCGTGATCGATTTTCCTATTTCTTTCGCGGCGACCTGAATGTCGGGAAAGCCAGCTTCTTCGGCCAGCAGATGGACATGACCACCGGCGCCACAACTCCAGTTCCTGCAAGCTCGATCGCGCTCTACGGAGCGACATTTGGGCTCAACGAGACGATCGCCGTCTATAGTGGACCGCAGAAGTCGGTGATCGACGTTGCTGATGCTTTCAGGGAGGGCATGGAGGAATATCAGGCCGAGTTCTTCTATGTCAGGATGAGCCTGATGCATATGGGAAACGAAGGCCGCATGGGCTTTGCCACCGATCCTCGCCTGCGCGAGAACACAAACATCATATTCGTTGGACTGGAAGACCACACAACAGCCGACCTCCTCGAAACGAGCAGAGTCGGGCAATGGATCGCGACGGATAAGCCAATGGCGTCAATCGAATGGTACGCCGAACGATACTACTATCACTGACTGAACGACATCAGACAGAAACAGCTTATTTAATGATACCGCATGCGAGACGTTCGCCTGCGTCGCCTGCGGGCTGGCTGCGATAATCATCGGAATTGGAATGAACGATCAGTGCTCTGCCACGGATGCCGTCGGTCTTGCCGTCCAGAGTGACCATGCTGTCAAACACCTGTGCCCGCAGAACGCCATCCTGGTCAACATACTGATTGGGCATGTCGCCGGCGTGAGGTCCCTTTGCGGACAGCAGCCCGTGCTCGGCTTTCGTCGGGTTGAAGTGCTTTCCAGCGGACTCATGGTGCCCGGCGGCGTCACATTTACCGGTCTCGTGAATATGAAATGCAACCCATTTGTTTGCTGGCAATCCAGTCACCTCGACTTCGATCAGGACGCCACCACTAGCTGCAGCCGTCAGAGTAGCCCGACCGCTTGCCTTTCCATCGGCACCCACGAAATCCGCGGTCGCCGTCTGCTTGTCCTGAGCCAGCGCGGCTAAAGAGACCGCAATGAACGTCAGAGCGGCAATCGAGAGAATTGCTTTCATTGGAGCTTCCTTCCTTTGCATCGCTGCTTCCAACGTCCGAGGCGTGAAGCTGTTCCTGAATTGGCAACAAAGAAAAGCCGGCCGCGAGGGGCCGGCTTTCACAATTCACACAGGATACATCAGGCGACGACGTCGAGATCGTATTGGCCGTACGTGCTCTTATACAGATCGTAAGAAGTGTTCTGCTGGGACTGCTGGTAGAAATTGACGCTTCCGCTCTCACGCGTCGCCATCATGAACTGAAGCACGCTGCCCGAGAGTTTTCGTGCAAATTCCTGCGTGCCATCTTCTTCGCTCAGTTGCTTCAAAATGCCCGGCTTATCATCAGCCGCCCGCTCGCCACGGCTCAGCACGCCGTCGCCATTTGTGTCCAGCCGCGACAACGTCGCGAGATACGCATAGGATGTATCACTAATCGACGAAACTTGGCTCATACAAACCTCCATTCACCGTCTTTTCGGTGATGTTTGTACGCAATACGAAACGGGGAAAATCAAAGACTAATCCGTCGTTAAACTGATTTGCGCACTGCGTCAATAAGCTGTTAATACCCCATTAACCATGATTGACAAAGTGTGATCAAGGCGCATCGGCGACATGCAGCGCAGACTCAGATTGCCTGCATTTGCGGGCATTGCGGGCGAAAAAGCTCAAACACAGTGCCAGCGATACATTTGTTTGCGTTGCAATAGAATTTTAATGCGACCAGCGGATTATCTTGCCACGTTGGCACATCGCCGACCGAGTTTTAAGAGTGCATAGACGATATTTTTTGATTGTTTCAGAAGGTCTTTTCATGTCTGACGCGCCGCGTCGAAACTGCAAATTAGGAGCAGGTTCCCTCGCCTCCGCTCATGCTCCCCCCTCTGCCGACGTGGAGATTGCCGCAAATGGACGCTGAGGCCCTTTTTCGGCAACAGTGCACGACAGCAGTCAATGAGGACGGGTCTGCCAACGCGCAACGTCTAATGGCTCTTGTCGTCGAGACGTATCGGCTGCAGGCTGGAAAGAAACGCGCCGCTGAAGATCGCTCTCAACGCCTCGCCAAGGAAAACGGTGAACTGAAGGGGAGCCTCATCGCCACAAAGGAAGATCTCGCGGAGCAGAAGCGCCTTTTCGGGATCGTCCTCGACAACCTGCCGCAAGGCCTGAGTGTCTTCGACACAGAGCAGCGGTTGATCATCTGCAACATCCGCTTCAGGCAACTCTTCGGAATCAGCCCGGAGGAGGCCTCTCCCGGCGCTTCGATGGGATTTTTGATCGCAAGGATCCGCGGCACCGAGCGCGTTGAGAAGAAGATGTCCCGTTTGCGGGGCGCCACCGCGGAGGGAGGACACATCCGTCACCGCGAATGGGTGATGGAAGACGGCCGCACCATCCAGAGCGTTATCACCGTGCTGCCCGATGGGAGCAATATTTCCATCCACGCCGACGTCACCGAAGATCGAAAGGCGGCTGAGCGCATCGCTTATCTGGCCCATCACGATCAGCTGACAGGCCTGCCAAACCGCATCAACCTGAGGGAACGCATCGATGCAGCGCTGGCAAGCCGCAAACCCGACGAACCGATTGCTCTTGTGCATCTCAATCTTGACCGCTTCAAATCGATCAACAACACGCTCGGTGTTTCGACCGGCGACAATATCCTGAGGCAGGTAGCCGAACGTATCCGCATGTCGGCAGGCCGCGGCAATGTGCTGGCACGCCTCGGCTCCGACGAATTCGCCATTCTCCAGTCCGGCCGGCAGCAGCCGTGGAATGTGATGGCGCTTGTCGATCAGATCCGGCGTGAACTGTCAGAACCTTTCTTTCGCGGAGACAAGGCCGTCGAACTCAGCGTGTCGATGGGTATCGCGATCAGCCCACAGGACGGAACCGAGACGGACACCCTGCTGAAACATGCCGGGGTCGCTCTCTCGCACGTCAAGAGCAACGGCGGCAAAGGAGAGCGCTTCTTCACCGCCGAGATGGAAGCACAAATCGATGCGCGGCATGCGCTGGAATCGGATCTGCGCACGGCCGTTGAGCGGGATGAGTTCGAACTTCACTATCAACCGCTTTATGATCTGGGCCAGCGCCGCGTCTGCGGTTTCGAGGCACTCGTCCGATGGAACCACCCAACACGGGGTCGCGTACCGCCGATGGAATTTATCCCTTTG
Organism: Rhizobium sp. R711; assembly: GCF_002211365.1. GTDB lineage: Bacteria > Pseudomonadota > Alphaproteobacteria > Rhizobiales > Rhizobiaceae > Rhizobium. Next base: position 65,768 of record NZ_LOKZ01000016.1, read on the forward strand.
GCCGAAGAGGTGGGCTTGGTGGTCGACATCGGACGCTGGGTGCTGCACCGCGCCTGCCACGATGCAATCCACTGGCCTGACAACATCAAGGTCGCGGTTAACGTATCAGCCATCCAGTTCACCGATAGCGACCTGCCGGCCGACGTGGCCGCAGCTCTCGCTGCAGCACGACTTCCCGCCAACCGCTTGGAGGTGGAGATCACCGAAAGCGTGCTGATGGAAAATCTGGATGAGGCGCTGCCTGTCCTGCACGCGCTAAAGCAAAGCGGAGTTCGCATCGCCATGGACGATTTCGGCACCGGCTATTCGTCGTTGAGCTACCTCCGGCGTTTCCCGTTTGACAAGATCAAGATCGACAAGTCGTTCGTCAACGGTATCGCCGAAGACGAGGAAGCCTTTGCGATCATGCGCGCCATCATCCTTCTCGGTGACGCGCTCGGCATGCGCGTCACCGTAGAGGGTGTGGAGACCGCCGAGCAATTGGCCCTGCTCCAACGCGAAGCCTGCGACGAGATCCAGGGCTATCACATCAGTCCGCCGCGGCCCGCCGCCGACGTGGAGAACCTGCTGGACCTGTCGCTACAAGAGCAATCCAGCCCCCGCGCGACCTAGAGCGCGTCCGCTTTAATCCGGGTCATATCCTGCAGCGGCGAAGTAGTTTGCACATTCCTGCGGTTTGATGAGGGGAACGATTTTACCGACGGTATCCCACAAGGCATCGACGGAGCGCTCAGC
>NZ_LOKZ01000017.1 GCF_002211365.1 Rhizobium sp. R711
GGCGGGTTCGTTTCGCTGAGCGACCGGCGCCTGCGGGTCGGCGCGCCGAGCCGCAGGGCAAAGCCGGCGCGCCCGGCCCTGGAGCCGGCGGAATGATCCGGCGCCTCCTCGTCGTCCTGGCGGTCGTTTTCTCGACAGCCCCGGCCTTTGCCGTCAATCCGGATGAGGTTCTGGCCGATCCTGGGCTCGAGGCGCGGGCCCGGGCGATCTCCGCGGAGCTGCGCTGCATGGTCTGCCAGAACCAGTCCATCGACGATTCCAATGCCGAGCTCGCAAAGGACTTGCGCTTGCTGGTGCGCGAGCGGCTCACCGATGGCGACACCGATGCGCAGGTGATGAACTACATCGTCTCGCGATACGGCGAGTTCGTCTTGCTGAAGCCGCGCTTTGAAACGAAGACGATCCTTCTGTGGGGCGCGCCGCTCCTGCTGGTTGTTGCAGGCGGCCTGTCGCTGATCGTCTTCGCGCGGAAAAGGGCGGGCCGTCCGACCGGCTCCAAGCTGACCGCCGAAGAACAGGCGCGCTTGAGCGAATTGCTCGACGAGTGACCTACGACCGTCTGCGGAGGCGGCCTCGCACGACGGACGCGACAAGCACCGCAGTGAATGCGAGCACCACGCCACCGGCCGCGATCGGTCCTGCCGATGGCGAATAGACGTCCATCACCGCACCCACCGAGGATGAGCCCACCGCGCTGCCGGCGGCGTAGGCACGGGCGAAGGCCGCACTTCCCGCGACAAGCGTATCGCCGGCGTAGCGTTCCCCGAGGATCGTCAAAGCGCAGGTGTATAGCGAAAAGCTCGCCGCGCCCATGATGCCGAACATCACGAGAATTGCCGCCTGCGACTCAAGAAATGGGATCGCAATGAAGCTCAGTCCGGCAAGGAGGCCGGAGCAGATGGCGACGCCGAAACGCGAGGTCTTGTCAAGAAGCCAGCCGACAACCGGCTGGGCAAGCGCCGTCGGTAGCGCGAGCACTGTAACGCTGATGGCGGTGAACGCTTCGGAGTAACCGAGCCGGACGAAATAGACCGGCATCGCCGAGATGGCGGCAATGTCAGCAAATGCAAATGCGACTACCATGCAGATCAGCATCGGCGCGCTTCTGACAAACTTGAAGAGCGCGCCCGATGCGGCTTGCTCGGGAAGCGTCCGTGCTCGCCGGGTAAGGATGACCGTCAGGAAGGCGACGCAGGCGACGTAGACCGCAAGCAACGCGAAGGCAAAGCCTTGCTCGGTGCCGAAGATCGGAATCACGAGCGGGCCAGCGGCAAAGCCACCGCACATACCAGCCCCATAGAGACCGGAGACGCGTCCGCGCAGGCGATCCGGGCACGCGGTATTGAGCCAGGCTTCGCTCAACATGAAGATCAGGCTGACGAAGAAACCGAGGCAAAAGCGGGCGACGCACCACACCCAGAAAATGTCGAACGTCGCGAAGGTGGAAAGGCTGACCGCGCAGCCGATCAACCCGGCAACGATCAGGCGGTCGCCCCGCACTTTGCGTGATAGCCACGTCACAGCGAATGTCGCGACAGCAAGGCCTGCCGCAAAGCAGCCGGCATTGAAGCCGATAAGACTCGGCGAAATATTGCGATGCTCGAGAACGAGAGAAATTAGCGGGTAGGTCAGTCCCTGCGCAACAGCGAAGGCGGTGACACCGAAGATGACGGCGGCAAGCGCTGCAGTATCAGGCGCAAAATCCTCCCCCGTGACCACATGGGCCATTGTCTCATCCTCCTCCGGCGTGAGGAGGAGGATTATCGACTTCTCGCGCTCTAGTCGAGGAGTTTGCTCCTCAGATTGCAGCGGTCGTATCGCACATTACGAATTTTTCATCGCTCGGACAGTTCGCAGTAAGGTGTGCCGTCCTATATCTTCCTTCATCAACCGATCCGGTCATCCTGATCCTGTAGATGTTGAAGTCAAAGAAGGTGCCACTCATGTTCAAGAATATCAAAGCTCCGTCGCTCACTACCGCGCTGAAGGCTTCGACCGTCGCCGGTCTTGCCGCTGCGGTGCTTTCGACCGGTATTCCCCTCGAAATCACGCGTTCCTATGCTGAAGCCGTAAAGGTTCAGGCGCCCTCCGTTCCGAGCTTCGCGAATGTTGTCGATGCCGTTTCGCCGGCAGTCGTTTCCGTGCGTGTTGAAAATCGCGTCAACCCAGTATCCGACGATGAGGGCAATGGTTTTGCCTTCGACTTCAATGGCCGCGGCTTCGACGATCTTCCGGATGCCCTGAAGCCGTTCTTCCGTCAGTTCGGCGAGCAGGGTCCGCAGGGCCGCCGCGGTCCGCAGGGACATCATGGCCCGCAGGATGGCAAGGGTCGTCTGCGTCCGGTTGCACAGGGCTCTGGCTTCTTCATTTCCGAGGACGGCTACATCGTCACCAACAACCACGTCGTTTCCGATGGCGCAGCATTCGTTGCAGTGATGAACGATGGTACCGAACTCGATGCCAAGCTGATCGGCAAGGATCCGCGTACGGACCTCGCTGTCCTCAAGGTCGATGGCAAGGGCCGCAAGTTCGCCTACGTCAACTGGGCCGATGACAACAATGTTCGCGTCGGCGACTGGGTCGTCGCGGTCGGTAACCCCTTCGGTCTCGGTGGTACGGTGACTGCCGGTATCGTCTCGGCTCGTGGTCGCGACATCGGCTCTGGTCCGTATGACGATTATCTGCAGGTTGATGCTGCGGTGAACCGCGGTAACTCCGGTGGTCCGACCTTCAATCTTAATGGCGAAGTCGTTGGCATCAACACCGCGATCTTCTCTCCGTCCGGTGGCAGTGTAGGTATTGCGTTCGCCATCCCGGCGTCCACTGCCAAGGATGTCGTTGCCGACCTGATGAAGGACGGCCAGGTGTCCCGCGGCTACCTGGGTGTCCAGATCCAGCCGGTTACCAAGGACATTGCTGACTCACTTGGCCTTTCCGAGGCAAGCGGCGCGTTGGTCGTCTCCGCTCAGCCGGGAACGCCCGGTGAGAAGGCCGGTATGAAGGCAGGTGATGTCGTGACTGCGGTCAACGGCGAAACCGTCAAGGATGCCCGCGATCTGAGCCGTCGTATCGGCGCCATGACGCCGGGCAAGAAGGTCGAGCTCTCCGTTTGGCGCTCTGGCAAGGCTCAGTCTCTGACGGTCGAACTCGGAACGCTGCCTGCTGAACAGAAGGATGCTTCCGCTGATGACGGCGATCAGGCACCGGAAAGCCAGGCTCCCGCTTCGGAAAAGGCGCTGGCCGATCTCGGCCTGACGGTTGGTCCGGCTGAGGATGGCAAGGGCCTGCAGATCACGGGTATCGACCCGAACTCCGACGCGGCCGACAAGGGCATCAAGGAAGGCGAGAAGATCACCTCGGTCAACAACCAGGAAGTCTCCAATGCCGACGATGTCGTCAAGGTCCTGAACCAGGCGAAGAAGGATGGGCGCACCCGCGCGCTGTTCCAGATCCAGTCGAAGGACGGCAGCCGCTTCGTCGCCCTTCCGATCAACGGCCAGGGCTAATCATCCCGACCCTGACAGGATGGGAGTCGCGCCTTACCGGCGCGGCTCCTTTTCGCCAATATCCATAGGGTGAATGCAATGACCTCTGTGCAGCAGGAAGAAGGTTTAAGCCTTGCCGAAACGCAACCGGCAAGTAATGTCGGCCGCATGAAGATTCTCATCATCGAAGACGATCTGGAAGCAGCGGTCTACCTCACCAAGGCCTTTCGTGAGGCGGGCATCGTGGCGGATCACGCGAGCGACGGCGAAAGCGGCCTCTTCATGGGCTCGGAAAACACCTACGACGTGATCGTTATCGATCGCATGTTGCCGCGCCGCGATGGTCTGTCCGTTATCAGCGAACTGCGCCGCAAGGGAATTCACACGCCCGTGCTCATTCTCTCCGCGCTCGGTCAGGTGGATGATCGCGTAACCGGCCTCAGGGCAGGCGGCGACGACTACCTCCCGAAGCCTTACGCATTCAGTGAGCTTCTTGCCCGCGTCGAGGTGCTGGGTCGCCGCAAGGGCACGCCGGATCAGGACGTCGTTTATCGCGTCGGCGACCTTGAACTCGACAGGCTTGCGCATGAGGTTCGCCGCGGCGGCAAGGAAATACCGCTGCAACCGCGCGAATTCCGCCTCCTCGAATATTTGATGAAGAACGCCGGTCAGGTCGTGACCCGCACGATGCTTCTCGAGAACGTCTGGGATTACCACTTCGATCCGCAGACCAACGTCATCGACGTTCACGTGTCCCGGCTGCGGTCGAAGATCGAGAAGGACTTCAGCCAGCCGCTTCTCAAGACCATTCGCGGCGCGGGGTATATGATCAAGGACGAGGGATGAACCGTTTCTGGTTTCTCTTCAAGTCCACGGCGGTCCGCCTTTCGGCACTTTATATCCTGCTCTTCGCCATCTGCGCCGCGACTCTGGTCTTCTATGTAACGGCGATGTCCGAGCGGCTTCTGACCAACCAGATCCGCGAGGCTGTGCAGCAGGAAGTGGATCAGGTCCAGCGCGCTTACGATACCGGCGGCATGAACCTCCTCCTGCGGACAATGGAACGCCGCGCGCGCCAGCCGGGCGCCAATCTCTACATCATTGCCGGTCCCTCGGGCGATATTCTCGCCGGCAACGTCGCATCCGTGCAGCCTGGTGTACTCGATGAAGAGGGGTGGACCTCCTTGCCCTTCATGTATCAGCGCTATGCGGAAAGCGGCCTCAGCCGCCGGCATATGGCCGTTGCCAATGTCTTCGTCTTGGACAATGGGTTGCGTCTGCTGATCGGCCGCGACCTCGGTGAGCCCGAAGCCTTCCGCGGACTGGTCCGGCAGGCGCTGATGATCGCTCTGGCAATCATGGGTCTCGGGGCGATCATCATCTGGTTCGGTATCGGTCGAAACGCCCTGAAGCGCATCGACCGCATGTCGGATGCCAGCAAGAAGATCATGGCCGGTGATCTATCACAGCGTCTTCCTGTCGGGGGCTCGGGCGACGAGTTCGATCGCCTTTCGGTGTCGCTCAATACGATGCTCGGTCGGATAGAGAAGCTGAACGAGGGCTTGCGGCAGGTTTCCGACAACATTGCGCATGACCTGAAGACGCCGCTGACCCGGTTGCGCAACAAGGCCGCCGATGCACTGGACACCACGGACGGCGAGGTGCGGCGCAGTGCGCTTGAGGGGATCATCTCCGAGTCCGATCAATTGATACGTACGTTCAACGCCCTGCTGATGATTTCGCGGGTAGAGGCGGGATCGGTCGCTGCCGAGATGTCACTGGTGGACCTCTCGGCTATCGTCGCCGACAGCGTGGAACTCTATGAGCCCGTCGCTGACGAAGCGGGGCTGGCCCTTACGTCGTCGATCGAGCCTGACATCGACGTGCAGGGCAACCGCGAACTGATCGGCCAGGCGATTTTCAATCTCATCGACAATGCAATCAAGTATTCCTCGGATGCGGATGGACACGGCGACATAGCACTCACGTTGCTTCGCCGTCCTGACGGCATTTGCCTTTCCGTTGCCGATCGTGGACCGGGTATCCCGGCCGAGAAGCGGGAAGATGTGCTTAAACGTTTCGTGCGGCTGGATGAAAGCCGATCAAAGCCCGGCACTGGCCTTGGCCTCTCCCTAGTCGAGGCGGTGATGGAATTGCACGGTGGGAAGCTGGAGCTTTCCGATACCGATCCGCAAAACCAGGAGAAGCGAGGTCTTATCGTCAGCATGATCTTTCCGGCGAAATAGCGCCTCGCGAGCACGGTTGCTGCGGATCGAATTCGATGTTGGCCATCGCCGCCGTAGACCCTACCTTAGATCGTAGTTGCCGGAAGCTGCTATGATTCTCCCCGGCGGTTCTCGGTTCTGTTCGCCAGGGAGGGTGCATGCTGACGAGTTCGAGGCATAGCCTTGTGGAAGTAACCGAAGGGTTGCTGAAGCCGCTGAACAAGAGCGAGCTGAAGCTTGCCCAAACGGACCTCCAGAAGATCGGCAAAAGCGAGCCGGCCGTGGCGGAGATGCTCAAGGCGGAAGGCGCACTTCGCGACTTCGTCACCGCCGCGCTGACCCTGTCCCCTTTTCTACGTGACATTGCGAACATCGATGCGGCAATACTCGCAACAGCGATTTCAGAGCCGCTGGAGCCGCGCATAGAGGCCCTTATCGCAGAAGCGCGCGCATGCTGGAAACCGGCAGCAGGTGGCGAGGCGCCGCGGAGTGAAGCCGAAGTCATGAGCCATCTGCGCATCATCAAGCGCAAGGTCGCCTTTCTTGTCGCCCTCGCAGATCTCGCCCGCGTGTTCGACGGCCGCGTGACGACCGCCTGGCTGAGCCGGTTGGCGGAAGCGTCTGTCGGGGCGGCGATCGATCACCTCCTGCTCGCGGCTCACGATGGGCGTAAGGTAACGCTGAAGAACGTGGCAGCTCCGAGCGAGGGCTCAGGGCTGATCGTCCTCGGCATGGGCAAGCTTGGTGCCTCCGAGCTCAACTACTCATCGGATATCGATCTTGTCGTGTTCTTCGATGAGCAGGCCGGGATCGTCGCGGATCCCGACAACGCGATCGAGATCTTCCCGCGGGTGATGCGGCGACTCGTACGGATCATGCAGGAGCGGACGGCGGATGGATACGTCTTCCGCACCGACTTGCGGCTGCGACCCGACCCGGGATCAACTCCGCTTGCGATCCCCGTCGACGCGGCGATGATCTACTATGAGGGTAGGGGGCAAAATTGGGAGCGTGCTGCCTTCATCAAGGCGCGTGCGGTCGCTGGCGATATCCAGGCTGGCGAACAGTTCCTGCGCGGGCTCGTTCCTTTCGTTTTCCGCAAGTATCTCGACTACGCGGCCATCGCCGACATTCATTCCATCAAGCGGCAGATCCATGCTCACAAGGGGCATGGCGCGATCGCAGTGAAAGGTCATAACGTAAAGCTTGGCCGCGGCGGCATCCGTGAGATCGAGTTCTTCGCGCAGACGCAGCAGCTGATCGCCGGCGGCCGGATGCCAGCACTTCGTTGCCGCGGCACCGAAGAGACGCTGGGGGAGTTGACAAAGGCGAAATGGATCGACGAGGAGACCCGCGACGAGCTGACCGAGGCTTATTGGTTTCTTCGTGACGTCGAGCATCGCATTCAAATGGTGCACGATGAGCAAACGCATCTTCTTCCGGAGACAGAAACCGACCTGAAGCGCATCGCTTTCATGATGGGCTTCGACGACACACCGAGTTTTGCCACGCGGCTGGTCGAGGTCTTCAAGACGGTCGAGCGGCGCTATGCCCGCCTGTTCGAACAGGAAACCAAGCTCTCGACGGGAACGGGCAATTTGGTTTTCACCGGTCAGGGGGATGATCCCGATACGTTGAACACGCTGCGTAAGCTCGGCTTCGAGCGGCCCTCCGATATCTCGCGCGTCATCCGCACCTGGCACTACGGTCGCTACAAGGCGACGCAGTCGGTGGAGGCACGCGAGCGCCTGACGGAGTTGACGCCGGAATTGCTGCGCGTGTTCGGTGAGAGCAAGCGCGCCGATGAAGCGATTCTGCGCTTCGATAGCTTTCTCTCGGGCCTGCCTGCCGGCATTCAGTTGTTTTCGCTTCTCGGCAGCAACCCCGCGCTCTTATCGCTCATCGTCAACATCATGTCGTCGGCTCCGAAGCTTGCAGAGGTAATTGCCGCCAAACCGCATGTCTTCGACGGCATGCTCGATCCCGGGCTGATGGCGGAATTGCCGACGCGCGCCTATCTCGCCGAGCGCATCCGCGGCTTTCTGGCGCCTGCGCGGTACTATGAGGAGGTGCTCGATCGACTGCGCATCTTCGCCGACGAACAGCGCTTCCTCATTGGCATCCGGCTGTTAACCGGCGCAATCCGGGGCGCCATGGCCGGCCGCGCTTTCACGCATCTGGCCGATCTCGTCATCGACGCAGCGCTCGATGCCGTCATGAAGGAGATCAGGACGGCACATGGCGATTTTCCGGGTGGCCGCGTGGCTGTCGTTGGCATGGGCAAGCTCGGGAGCTTCGAACTCACCGCCGGCTCCGACATCGATATCATCCTGGTTTACGACTACGACGATGAAGCTGCCGAATCCTCGGGCCCCAAGCCTCTCGACGCGACGCGCTATTTCACCCGCATCACGCAGCGACTGATCTCGGCGCTCTCTGCGCCGATGGCCGAGGGTGTGCTCTATGAGGTCGACATGCGCCTCCGGCCGTCTGGAAACAAGGGGCCGGTCGCTACTCGCATCAAGTCCTTCGAAAAATATCAGCGGGAAGAGGCTTGGACCTGGGAGCACATGGCGCTCACGCGTGCCCGCCTCGTGTGTGGCGACAAAGAACTGATCAGGGAGGCCGAGCGAATAATCGCCGACGTGCTCCTTTCGAAGACCGATGCAGAGAAGATCGCCAAGGACGTGTCGGAGATGCGAGCCTTGATCGAGCAAGAAAAGCCGCCGGCCAGTATCTGGGACCTGAAGCTCATTCCGGGCGGGCAGATCGATATCGAATTCATCGCGCAGTATCTGCGGCTAGTGGCCTCCACGAAAGGCCTGTTCATCGAGGAGGACGATTTCAATACGGCGGGGCAGGTGAAGCTCGTCGGCGTGGAATTGATGGACCGCGATGACATGGAACTCTGCCTTGCGGCGCTGTCGCTCTATACTGACATTTCGCAGCTCATCCGGCTCTGCATCGACGGTCTGTTCGATCCGAAGGAAGCGCCGGCGGGCCTGACCGATCTCGTTTCCCGTGCAGGCGACTGCCCTGACATCAAGACGCTTGAGGGAGAGATCAAACGGCTTTCGAAAGCCGTCAGGCAAATATTCCAGACCGTGGTGAGATCTTAGTGGCCGTTGTTCGGGATGTGGAGTGAAATGACGGTGCCGATCGCCTCGCGTGAGCGGATCTTCATTTTGCCCCCGTGAAGCGTCGTCAGCGACCGCGAGATCGCGAGACCGAGGCCAGAACCTCCCTTGCTTTTCGCATACTGGTTTTGCACCTGCTCGAAGGGTTGGCCGATCTTGCCGAGCGCCGCGCGAGGGATACCGATGCCAGTGTCTGCAATCGTCAGCATGACACCGCTGTTGGTGCGGCGCGTGCGAACAGCGATGCGGCCGCCTTCATTGGTGAACTTTACGGCGTTGGAAAGCAGGTTGAGCAGGATTTGCTTAATGGCGCGGCGGTCGGCGGTCAGCCGCATCCCCTCGCAAATGCGCTGCTCGACGAAGATATTCTTCTGTGCGGCCGGGATCGCGGTGAAGCGAAGGCTTTCCTCGATGAGTGGCGCAAGATCGATCGTCTCGCATTCAAGCTTTATGTGGCCTGCTTCGATCTTGGACATGTCGAGAATGTCGCTGATGACGTTCAAGAGGTGCTTGCCGCTGTCATGGATGTCGCGTGCATATTCATTGTACTTCGACGAGCCGAGCGGGCCGAACATCTGATCCTGCAGAATCTCCGAAAAGCCGAGGATCGCGTTGAGCGGCGTGCGGAGTTCGTGAGACATGTTTGCCAGGAACTCGCTCTTTGCCCGGTTGGCGGCTTCCGCGCGTTCCTTTTCGACTAAATAGTTGGAGTTCGCGACAGAGAGCGCGGACTTCTGACTTTCCAGAGTCTGGCGGGAAGCGGAGAGGTCGCCGATCGTTGCCATGAGCCGGCGTTCAGAATCGCGCAGACGCTCCTGGTTGCGCTTCAGCAAGGTGATATCGGTGCCGACCGAAACCATGCCGCCGTCGCGGGTACGGCGCTCGTTGATCTGCAGCCAGCGTTCGTCGGCAAGCTGTACCTCGGTTGTGCGGGAATAGCCGGAGCCATCTGCGTCGGCGATCCGGCGCTCGATGACAGGGCGTGCCGCCGCGGCGTTGACGACGTTGCGCTCGGTGCCAGGGACCAGCACGCTGTCGGGCAGCCCATATGCCTGCTGAAAGTGCGTGTTGCACATGACAAGACGGTCGTTCTTGTCCCAAAGCACGAAGGCCTCGGACGTGCATTCGATGGCGTCAGCCAGGCGTTGGTCGGCCTCGGCGTAGCGCTGGGCGAGGCGATGCTGTTCGGTCACGTCCATCGCGATACCGATCATATGGACGCGGCCTGAGTTGGTGCGGATCACCTGAGCGCGGGCCCGCATCCAGACATAATGACCGCCTGCATGTCGCATGCGGAAGATCTGGTCGACCTGGCCGGCATCGCCGCGGGCAATCGATCGGGCGATTTCATAGACACCGCCATCCTCCGGATGCATCAGACGTGCCGCATCGCTGAAGCACATCGTCCGGTCTGAACCCGGAAGCCCCAGCATCTCGTACATCGAGCGCGACCAGTAGAATTCGCGCCTGTCGAAATCGAAGTCCCAGAGCCCGCAGCGACCGCGCGACAGCGCGGTCTCGACACGAAGGTTCGACTCCAGGAAGATATCATCGGCGTCACGGGCGCGCTTCACCTGCATGTAATAGGCGTAGAGGATGACGAGCAGGATCGAGGAGACGCCGGCGAAGAGGGTCACGTTCAGCGTGACTTCGTCGCGCCAGAGCTTGCCAATCCGCTCCAGCGATGTCGCTGCGATGACATAGCCGCCAGATTCGCCAATCAGAGTGATTTCGGCGTAGTGTGGGCGGCCGCTGATCGTCGTTTCTATGACGCCGGCGCGATCGCCGAAACGGCGGATCGCCGAGACCTCCGAGAAGAAGTCGCCGACGCTGGAGCCAAGATAGGCCGAGCCGGCTGCCGTTGCTGCGAACACCTTGCCACTCGGCTGCACCAATAGCACAAAGGCGTCATTGTCCAGGCGATCTTGCGGAAGGAAGCGCGCCAGCCGAGCCTGCGCCTGCGTGACATCTGCGGTTTCGAATATCTGGTTGGCATCGGAGAAGGCCGCAGCGGCCGTCGCGGCGGCAAGTGCGGTGGAGTGGCGGGCGGCGGCCTCTGTCCTACCATACTCGGAAACCATTCCGAAAAAGTGCGATGCAGCCACAACCGTAAGGAAGGCCACGATCAGGATCGGAATAATTCGCTTCAGGACGATTTCGACCTGGGAGAGGTTGCGCGAGGACGACAAGGAAGCACGGGAGCGCCTGGCTGAAAAGCTATCACGCCAGGCCAGGAGGCCGTCGAAATCGACACGCAGCCGTCCCTCGGCTGCGGTTGCCCGCCGCACGTTCATCATCTCTTCAGCCTTGATCCCTCGTGTGATTCGCAGCGCCGCTCGCCCGAACCTAACTCAATGAATCATTGGTGATTCGCCTTGTCCAGAGGAAAAGGTAAAAATCTGTTAACCGATTCTAGATGCTGAATTTTCTTTGGCGGTCGGATTGCCGCTGCAAGTGTCGCACCAGCAATCGACGGCAAATCACCCTTTCAGAGTGCGTTCGACAATGTCGCGGACGTCGGTCGAAAGCTCGGTGGCCCGTTCGATTTCCAGCAGGGCGGCGCGCGCATGATCCTGCCGAACCGGCTCGAGGGAGCGCCAGGAACGCATTGACGTCAGAATGCGGGCGGCCAACTGAGGGTTGCGCTGATCAATGTCGAGAATCTCATGCGCGAGGAAGCGGTAGCCCTCGCCGTCGGCACGGCCGAAGCCAGTCGGATTTGCAAAAGCGAAGGTCCCGATCAGCGAACGGACCCGGTTGGGATTGGTCCTCTTGAACAGAGGGTTCTCCATCAGTTCTTGCACCCGATCAAGCGTACCTACGCCCGGTATGGTGGCTTGGACGGAAAACCATTTGTCTACGACAAGCGCGTTCTCTGAGAAGCGATCCTTGAAGGCCGACAATGCCGCGGCAGTTTCGGCGCTGTCCGGGAAGCGATGCGCAAGAACCGTCAATGCATGCAACAAGTCAGTCATGTTGTTGGCGGCATCGAAGGCAGCTCTGGCGCGTGCCGGCGAATTCTCGGCGTAAGCGAGGTAGGTCAGCGCAGCATTGCGCAGCGCGCGGCGGCCGGCACTCGTGGCGTCGGGGCTGAAAGCGCCCGGCGTCGTCATGGAGTCGTAGAGTGCAACGAACGTGTCCCGTCCGGCGTCCGCGACTTGTTTCATCACCGCCTGGCGTCCGGTATGGATCGCGTCCGGATCGTTGTTGCCTCCAAGTTCGCGGGCGATATCAGCTTCACTCGGCAGGGCGAGGGCTTGGGCGCGGAAGGCGGGCTCGAGGCTTTCGTCGGCCGCGGCGGCCAAAAGGGTGTCGACGAATGTTGTTTCAGAGCCGACAGTCTTTCCTTCGCGGGCATCGCGCGCCGCGTTCAGGAGGTTCGGGAGCGCAAGCTCGGTCAGGGCCTGCCAGCGGGCGAAATGGTCCGTCTCGTGGCGTGCAAGCAGCGCCAAGTCGGCGGGCGACTGGTCGAAATGGAGATTGATCGGTGCGGAGAAACTGCGATTGATCGAGACCACAGGCCGCGATGGGATGCCTTGAAATGCGACCGTTTGCGTGCGTTCGGTGAGATGCAAAACGTTGCCGGCATATTCCGCACCGTCGACGGAGGCCGGAGCTATGGTGGCCCCATCTTCCGCGAAGAGCTGCAGACTCAGCGGGATGTGCATCGGCTTCTTCTCCACCTGACCGGGCGTCGCAGGGATCATTTGCTCCAGCGAAAGGCTGAAGGTCTTTGCAGCTGCGTCGTAGGAGCCCGATGCAGTGACCAGCGGTGTGCCCGCCTGATGGTACCAGAGCGAGAACTGTGCGAGGTCGCGCCCGCTCGTGTCCTCGAAGCATTTGACGAAGTCCTCGATCGTCACAGCTTGGCCGTCGTGACGATCGAAGTAGAGGTCCATGCCCTTCTTGAAAGTGTCCTTGCCGAGCAGTGTCGCGATCATACGCGTGACTTCGCTGCCCTTCTCGTAGACGGTCGTCGTGTAGAAGTTATTGATCTCGCGATACTTCGTGGGCCGCACCGGATGCGCGAGCGGACCTGCATCCTCCGGGAACTGTTCGGATTTCAGGTGGCGGACCTCAGCGATGCGCTTCACAGGGCGCGAGCGCTGATCGGCCGAGAACTCGTGATCGCGATAGACGGTCAGTCCTTCCTTCAGGCAGAGCTGGAACCAGTCCCGGCAGGTGATGCGGTTGCCGGTCCAGTTATGGAAGTATTCGTGGGCGATGATCGCTTCGATGTTCGCGTAATCGCTATCCGTGGCCGTTTCAGGATCGGCAAGGACGTACTTGTCGTTGAAGACATTGAGCCCTTTGTTCTCCATGGCGCCCATGTTGAAGTCGGAGACGGCGACGATCATGAAGATGTCGAGATCATATTCGCGTCCGAAGACGTCCTCGTCCCACTTCATCGACCGCTTCAGCGCGTCCATCGCATAGGCGGCGCGGGGCTCTTTGCCATGCTCGACATAGATCTTCAGCGCGACCTCGCGACCGGACATGGTCGTGAACGTATCTTCGATGACGCCGAGATCGCCTGCGACCAGCGCGAAGAGATAGCTCGGCTTCGGGTGCGGGTCGAACCAGGCGGCAAAATGCTTACCTTCGCCATAGCCGGCGCCACCGAGGAAATTGCCGTTCGATAGCAGCAGCGGATTGGCCGCCTTGTCTGCAATGATGTTGACACTATACGGCGCCAGGACGTCGGGGCGGTCCGGGAAATAGGTGATGCGCCGGAAGCCTTCGGCTTCGCACTGCGTGCAGTAGATACCGCCGGTGCGGTAGAGGCCCATCAGCTGCGTGTTGGCTTGGGGGTTGATGATCGTCGTGATCGTCAGTTCGAAAGGTTCGGATGCGGGCAGATCGCGGACCGTCAGGCTTTCAGGCGTCGCCGTGTATTGCTCCGCCGACATCTCCATCTGGTCGAACAACAGTCCAGAAAGCACCAGCTCATCGCCGTCGAGCACCAGCGGAGCCTTGGGATCTGAGCCTTCGCGGCGGTGGAAGATCAGTCGTGCTTCGACCCTCGTTGCTGTGGGATCAAGTTCGAAGGTGAGATCCACGCGTTCCAGAACGAATTCGGTGGGCTGGTAGTCTGCCAGATTGATGACCTGGCCGGTATCTGTACGCATGGTGTTCCCTGAAGACCTTGAGCGGATGACTGCGTCGTAAGCGGAGTGGGCACTCCACAACAAATTTTGACGGCATGATTACATTAAAGTCTGAACCAAAGTTAAAGCGAAATGACGGCCGCGGAAGATTTGGAGGTGCCGGGCGCGGCTATATTTGGGCGGATCCGTGAGCAGGATTTGAACCGGAGTCCTGCTGATCCACGTAGCTTGTTCGATCATCAGGAAACTTTCCAATTTTCCATCTGTTCATTCGGCGCGACGGCTGTCACAGTCAGGGTGCGTCGAGTCTGGCGCGTCCTCCTGCCTCCAAACAGCAATACAAGAGTTCAAGACATGCGGCCGGCTACGGGAAACCCGATGAGGGGCATTGCGCTTAAAGTCAGCTCGGTGGTTGTCTTTCTTGCGATGCAGACCTTCATCAAGCTCGCCGGCAGCGACATTCCGCCAGGGCAGGTGACCTTCTGCCGCTCCTTCTTCGCATTGTTTCCGATCATGGCTTACCTCGGCTATCAGGGCCAGTTGCGATCGGCATTCTACACGACCAATCCGGTCGGTCACCTGAAGAGGGGAACGCTCGGCATCATCTCCATGGGACTGGGCTTCTACGGGCTGCTGCATCTGCCGCTGCCAGAGGCGATTGCGCTCGGTTACGCTATGCCGCTTGTCGCCGTGATTTTTGCCGCACTGTTCCTCGGGGAGACCGTGCGCATCTACCGTTGGAGCGCGGTGTTTTTCGGAATGGTGGGTGTCGCCATCATATCCTGGCCGAAGCTCACGCTTTTTCGCGAGGGCGGCGTTCATGCCGAGCAGGCGATTGGTGCGATCTCCGTGCTGATGGCCTCCGTGCTGGGCGGTATGGCGATGATCCAGGTGCGGCGATTGGTAGAGGAAGAGAAGACGGCGACGATCGTCCTCTATTTTTCGATTACGGCGACGGTTTTTTCATTCGTAACGGTGCCGTTCGGCTGGCAGTTCCTTGATCTGGGGCCGCAGTTGTTTCTCATTGCAGCCGGTTTCTGTGGTGGCGTGGCGCAGATCCTGTTGACGGAGAGCTATCGACACGCGGACGTCTCGACGGTCGCTCCGTTCGAGTACACGTCGATCGTAATCGGCGGCGTCATTGCGTATTTTGTGTTTGGCGATGTGCCTGGGCGCAGCACGCTAGTAGGCACTGCGATTGTCGTGGCTGCCGGGATATTCATCATCTACCGCGAACACCAACTCGACCTGGAGCGGCGCGCCGCGCGCCAAGCAGGATCGTGAAAGCCGCGTCAATCTAGACCTTATGTTCCAAGGGTGAAGGTGGCCCGCCCCGGCGCTAAGCTGATTTCGGGGATTGCTCTGGATAGGCCGGAGCCGAGCCCCACGCTTAAGCGAGGGCGAACCATGAAAGAGAATAGCGTAACATTCATCGGCTTGGATACGTCGAAGCTGAATGTGGCGGACATTGTCCACGCCCGACTTTAGACCGAGGTAGCCCCAGACGAACAAACGGAAATGCGGCACCCAACCCGCGCATAAGAGTATGCCAGCCGTCGTCAAAATGCCCCCTGTCTCCTCCTTTGTCCACCAGCTTCACGCATGTGCTTTCGCCGCCAAAGTCGAAAAGGAAAAATCATGCCCAAAGAGCTTGAAAACGAACATAAGAGCTTTCTGATGTCTTGCCGGATTTCTCGCGCACTACGGGAGAAATCCAACGAATAGTGACGACATCCGAACGGTTGTTGCGCTCTATGAACTTGACGAAGTTTCATTTATTCGCGAATGCGCATGTTGAGGAAACCAGACGTTGTTGTACCGGCTGGTTGCTGCAACGGATGAGTGCGCGTCGGGTGAAAAATGCCTTTTAGTGCCGAAGACTTGGTTGCGAATCCGAAATTCATCCTTGCCATTCGTTTCCACGCGGGGCGAATGCGCAGCATGTTCGATGCTGGCCCGCGACTGGCACGGTTGCTTGCTTCCCAGCAACGCTGGCTGCTGACGCAGACTGCCTATGCCCTCGCTATGGAGCGTAATTCCGCTGATCCGACTTCGGGGTTCACGGCCGTTCGGCTGACGGGCGAGATCACATCCCGCAAGGCGGCCAGCCGCAACACCGTGCTGAGCTTCATCGAGGAACTCCTCACCTACCGCTTCATAGCCTACGAGCCAGGGGCGGAGCGCCGTCGTCCCCGCCACTTCGAGCCGGCAGAGACCAGTCATCACGCGATGTTTGGATGGCTCGTCTCGAACCTGGGAGCTCTTGATTTGGTGGACGGTGGAAACCGGGTTGCCCATGTTGAGGCTCACAAGGAATTAATTCGAATCCTTCAACCGCGTATCGCGCGCAATTGTCTTGAAGATCCGCGGTGGCGGGAACCCACAGATCATGTGGCGCTTTTCCTGTGGAACGACGCCGGCGGTCTGATCGTCGATCACCTGGTATCCCGAATGGATTTACAAGGAGATGACCCCAAGCGTGTTGTGGTCGGTCATGTCGACAGCCGCGCTCTTGCGGCGGACTTCATGATATCGCGCACCCACTTGCAGCGGCTTTTTGCAAAGGCAGCGCAGCAAGGATGCATTGGCTGGGATACGACCGACAAGAAGCCCGTACTCTGGATGTCGCGCTCATTCGTCGAACAATACTGCAAGTGGCAAGCGATCAAGTTCGCGTATGTCGACGAAGCGTTCCACTGGGGGACGCGATAGGCCGATCGGCGGGGGATGGCGATTTGTGATCGGCCAAGCAATGAGACAAGAGGCCAGCAAATGCCAGCCTCGACCTCAGTATTGCTGAAAATCCGCAAAGATCGCGGCGGGGCGCGCGATGCGGCCGCCTGCGCCGGTGCCGCGAGCAACCATTTGTTCGTTCGTGGCGAAGCCGATGCGGCTGTAGCTTTGCGTTGTGCGACCCTGCTCATTGGCAAGGCGAAGGGTTTCAAACCCGCAGTGGATAGGACGAAAACGTGCAGTCATTGCCTTGGTTCCTGTTGATTCCTCCCAAGACACACCACAATATTGCACTGCAACATGAGGTTTTCAATGCGTTAGAATAAGGGGCAGATATGCGTAAATCGCATAGATGTTTTCATAAAGCATTTATAATTGCCCATTTTGAGAGCAGATTACAGTGCTGCCAGTTTGGCCTGAAAAGCCAAAAGATCGTTCCAGGCCAGACGCTTGTTGATGGGGGCCGTCAATAGATCTTGTGGATGCAAGGTCGCGATCGCAGGAACGACGCCGTTCCCGACCGCGATCTCCCGCCATTGCCCACGCAGACCGTGAATCGTATCGTTCTCCCCGAAAAAGACCCGGGCAGCAAAATTGCCGAGCACGAGAATTGCCTTGGGCTCGGCAAGCGCGATCTGCCGCTCGATGAAAGGACGGCAGATATCCATCTCGGCGGTCGACGCAATGCGGTTGCCGGGTGGTCGCCAGGGAATGACCTGCGTCAGCAATATGGTATCGCGCTGCAGACCGATTGCCGCGAGCATCTTGTCGAGCAGTTGCCCAGGTCGCCCGGAAAAGGGTTGACCTTCACGGTCATCGTCAGCGCCCGGCGCTGAACCGATCACCATGATCCCGCTTGCCGCATCTCCGCTGGCGAAGATCGTCGAGCGTGCACTGTGCTTGAGATTGCATCCATTGAATGCCTCGATCGCCGTTTTCAGCTCCGGCAGCGAACGGGCGCTCTCAGCCGCGAAGCGCGCCTGCTGAACGGCCTCGCCATCGGGGATCGACGGTTGCGGTCGTTGAGCCGTGCGCTCGGGGGCAGGGGCATTTCTTTGCGTCGCCTGGGCCGCCGGGCGTGGCGAGGTTTCCCGGGCTTCGGTGGCCTGCGGGGAGGAGCCCGCACTCCGTCGCGCCGCCTTCATTGCCTCGAACTCGGCGAAGCGGTCGACGGCTTCCTCCTCGAGCAACCACTCGACGCCGGCTTCCGCATGGAAATGCAAAAGCGCGGCGAGTTCGCCCGGAGAGAGTTCGTTGACGGAGATCATGACGGCGACTTTAGCGAAGCCGGGACGTCAATGAAAGAGCGCTCTGGCCGCTAGCCGACCTATTGCACTGTCCATTGCGTGATGTCCTCGCGTTCGCCGATCAGTGCCAACCCATGGGCGATGGATAGCAGTTCGCCACCGGTCTCGATACAGTCTGCGTCGAAGCGCTCGGTGAAAATGCGGCGCACAGCCGGCACGAACGACGTGCCGCCGGTGAGGAACACCTTATCGATCATACCGGATGTCGTGTTTGTCTTTTCCAGGACGTCATCAAGGGCGCCTTCGATCCGCGCGAGATCATCTGCAATCCAGCTCTCGAAGTCGGCGCGCCTGATGGTCCGGTGACCTCCGCGGCCGAGAGGGGCGAAGTCGAAGGCAGCCTCATCGGCGGCCGAGAGCGCCATCTTCGTTGCCGAAACAGCTTGATAGAGCGGGTAGCCTTCGTCGTGATCGACAAGGTCGATGAAGGCCTCAAGCTTTTCGGGTTCGAGTGCCGTGCGCACGAGCTTCTTGAGATCCTCGAATTCGCGCGATGTCTTGAAGATCGAGAGCTGGTTCCAGCGACCGAAGCTCGAATAGTAGTTTGTCGGAACTTCAAGGATCTTGTCGAAGCTCTTGAAATGACTCCCCTTGCCGATCTGCGGCGCAACGATGTTGTCGATCATGCGATAGTCGAAGTGGTCGCCGGCGATCCCGACACCCGAATGGCCGATCGGAGTTGCAGTCAGCTTTCCGCCAACTGTTTCGAACCGGATCAGCGAATAGTCGGTCGTACCGCCGCCAAAGTCGGCGACCAGCACGGTGGCATCGGACTTCAGGTTTTGCGCAAAGTAGAACGCAGCGGCCACCGGCTCATAGACGTAGTGAACCTCTGGAAAACCGAAGCGGGAAAGTGCCTCGTTATAGCGCTCGGTCGCCAGCGCAGGATCCGGGTTCGCGCCGGCGAAATGCACCGGACGACCGGTAACGATGCGGATAACATCTGACGGCCAGTTGTCGCCGGCATAGTTGCGCAGGCGACGGATGAAGACCTCCATCAGATCCTCGAAGCTGTGGCGCTTTGCGTAGATCAGGGTGCCCTGAAAGAGCCCGCTTGCCGCAAAGGTCTTGATCGACTGCAGGAACCGGCAATCGCCGGGATTGTCGATGAATTGCCGGATTGCGGCGTGTCCTGCCTCGACCTTCAGCGCGGATGCGCCGAGTTGCGAATCCTTCATGAAAGACAAGGCAGTGCGCATGCTATCGGCGTTGCCGGCGGCACTGGTGAAGGCCATTGAATGGGTTGTCTGCCCGTCTGCCGTGGCCAAAACCGTGTTCGTTGTGCCGAAGTCGAATCCCAGCGCCTGAGCCATGCTCGCACCTCACTCTGCCGATTATGTTTTGAGATCGGAGGTCAGCCTCCGCAAAAGGCGCGGAACGACGCGCCCGAATTCAAGGAGGGCGCGTGATGCCACAGGGGCCGCCTTTATTCAAGGCTTGAAGGCGAAAAATGCTGCGGGCGCCAATGGCGCCCGCTCGTTCTTTACTCGGCCGCTATGGCCTGAGGCATTTCCTCACTGTGCGTGGTTTTCTTCTTGCGCCCGAGGCTGAGGAGCCAATCGCTGAGCTTGCCCATCTCGACGAAAATTACCGGGGTGATGAACAACGTTAGCGCTTGCGATACGACAAGACCGCCGACAACGGCAATGCCGAGTGGTTGGCGAAGTTCCGAGCTTGCACCACTCCCGAGAGCGATCGGAAGTGCGCCGAGGAGGGCGCAGAAGGTCGTCATCATGATCGGGCGGAAACGTCGGACGCAGGCTTCGTGGATCGCTTCCGAGGGCGACATGCCGCTGCCTGAGCGCAGGTTCTCCAATGCCACGTCGATCATCATGATCGCGTTCTTCTTGAAGATGCCGATCAGCATCAGCAGGCCGATGAGAGCGATGATCGAAAGATCAAAGCCCATTATCTTCAGTGCCAGCAAGGCGCCGAGTGCCGCGGCCGGCAGGCCTGAAAGAATCGTCAACGGGTGGATGAAGCTTTCGTAGAGAACGCCCAGCACAACATAGATCGTCAGCACAGCCGCCAAGATCAGCAGCGGGGTGTTGCCCTGAGACTGCTGGAATATCTGCGCGGTGCCGCCGTAGGACGTGAAGACGTCCGCGGGCATGTTGATGTCTTTCTTGATCTGGTCCATCGCAGCCGTTGCGTCGCCGAGCGCTTCACCTGCAGGCAGATTGAACGACACCGTTGTTGAGACAAGCTGGCCGGTCTGGTTGATGGTCACTGGCCCTGTCGTGCGCTGGACCGTCGCAAAGTTCGACAAGGGAACCAGGGCGCCGCCACTGTTGGACGCGACGCGGATTTCCTGAAGCTTCTGATCGTCCCATGGCTTGCTGGTGTCATATTCCACAATCACGTCATAGCTGTCGCCGGTCGACTGGATCTGAGCCGCCGTATATCCGCCAAAGGCTTCCTGCAGCGTCGTACGCAACTGTCCGTCGGTGATGCCGAAGGCGGCCGCCTTTTCGGTGTCAACGACGATATTGGCTTGCAATGCGTTGTTCTGCGCATCGGAAGCCACGTCAGTGAAACGGGGGTCGGCGCGCATCGCCTGCTGGATCTTATTTGCCCAGATGTTCGTCTGATCGGCGCTTAGTGCCTGGACGACCAACTGGTATTGGCTTGCTGTCTGGCGGCCGCCGAAGCGAAGGCTCTGCTGCGGCGTTATGTATGCCTGAAGGCCCGGAATCTTGCTGATGCTCGCTCGCAACTCCCTCAAGGTCTGATCAAGCGGCGGACGCTGATCCTTGTCCTTGAGCTCGACGTACATGGTGCCGTTGTTGAGCGGGCTGCGTGCATTGCCGCCGACAATCGACATCACGTGGTTGACAGCGGGGTTTTGCTTCACGAGTGCCGCGGCCTGGTTCTGCAGTGCCTGCATTGCTGGATAGGAAATGTCCTGACGGGCGCGCGTCGTGATGCTCAACCGGCCGATATCCTCGGTGGGGAAGAAGCTCGAGGGCAGCGTCATGAACAGGTAGATGGTCAACCCGACAGACGCCACGAACAGTGCAAGAACCGTCGGGCGGTGCTTCAGGCACCAGCCGACCGATCTCTCGTAGCCTCTGAGCGTCCGCTCGAAACCGGCGTCGAACCAGCGGATGAGGAACGGCGGCCGCTCGTGGGCGCTGCCGAGGCGCGACGCCAACATCGGCGTCACCGTGAGCGAAACGATTGCAGAGGCGACGATCGCAATGGCAACGACCATACCGAACTCGTTGAAGATACGGCCGACGACGCCGCCCATCAGCAGGATCGGGATGAAAACGGCGATCAGCGAAACCGACATCGAGACGATCGTGTAGCTCACTTCGCCTGCACCCTTGATGGCCGCATCGAGAACCGGCATTCCCTCCTCGACATGCCGGAGAATGTTTTCCAGCATGACAATCGCGTCATCGACCACAAGGCCGACGGCAAGCGTCAGTCCGAGCAATGAGATATTATCGATACTGTAGCCGAGCACGTACATCATGCCGAAGGTGGAGATCAGCGATAGCGGTACGGCGAGCCCAGGAATGATTGTCGCCGTCAGATGGCCGGTGAAGAGATAGATAACCAGGACGACGAGGCCAATCGTCAGAAGGAGCGTGAATTTAACGTCCGCTATCGCGTCCTTGATTGGTTGCGCGGAGTCATTCATGACCTTCGTTGAAACGGAGGCCGGAATCTCTGCATGCAGGCCCGGCAACTTCGCTCTGATCGCGTCGACAACCTCAACGGTGTTCGCATCGGGCTGACGTTGAATGGCAAGAATGATGCCGCGGTTGCCATCGTACCAGCTGCCGGTATTCAGATTTTCGACGCTGTCTTGCACGTCGGCAACATCGCCGAGATGGATCGGCGCGCCGTTTGGATTGGCAATAACGAGCGTGCGGAATTCGTCGGCGTTGGTACGCTGGGTGTTGGCATTGATCGTCATGCTCTGGGTGTCGTTCTGCAGAGAGCCGACGGGAACCTGGCTGTTGGCCGCGACCAGCGCCTGGTTAACCGTGTCGATGCCGATGCCGCGGTTGAGAAGCTTGCTTGGATCAACCTCGACGCGGACCGCATAGGTTTGTGCACCGAATACCGAAACCTCGGCGACGCCCGGAAGGGTCGAAAGGGACGGCGAGATAATGTCCTCGGCAATCTCATCGAGCTTGCTACGCGGCATGGTATCGCTCTGCACGGCAAGCAGCATGACCGGCGCATCGGCGGGGTTCGTTTTCCGGTAGCTTGGCGGCGTCGTCATGTTATCGGGTAACTGCCGCGTCGCGTGCGAGATTGCTGCCTGAACGTCCGCCGCCGCCGCGTCGATGTTGCGGTTGAGGTCGAACTGCAGAACAATGCTCGTATTGCCGAGCGAGTTTGTGGCGCTGATTTCGCTGATGCCGGGAATGGTCTGGAACTGCTTAATCAGCGGCGTCGCAACCGAGGTCGCCATCGTCTGCGGCGAGGCGCCTGTCAGCGCCGCCGAAACGTTGATCGTCGGGAAATCGACCTGCGGCAGGGCTGCCACTGGTACCAGCTGATAGCCTGCAAGACCGGCAAGCACGACGCCGATGGCAAGTAGCGTGGTCGCGACAGGACGTCGAATACAGAAATTCGGTATCATTCTTCCGTGCCCGCTGTGATGGTTTCGGTCTTACCCACGGCCTGGTCCGCGGAGGCGACGTTCAAAGCCTTGTCGTCGAACTGTTCCTTCACCGGCTGCTGATCAACCAGCTGCGCCTGTCCCTCGATGATGACGTGATCACCCTCGGAAAGGCCCTGTGAGATGGCGCTGAAGCCGCCGTTCGCGCGGGCCACAGTGACCGGGGTCACCTGAGCCTTGCCATCGCGCACCACAAGCGCGAAGAAGCCGTCGGCGCCCGGGCTGACGGCAACGGTCGGGACCACGACCTGCTGCTCATTGTTGTTGAAGTGGACAACGATGTTGACCGACTGGCCGGGCCATAGCGCGCCCGTCGCGTTCTCAAACTTTGCCTTCGCGAGGATGGTGCCGGACGCTGGGTCGACGGTGTTGTCGTAGAAGCTGATATGGCCTTGATGTGGCTTGCCCTTGTCGGACTGGGGAACCGTGCTGACATCAACCGGCCCTGCGGCGAGGGCAAGCTTCAATTGCCTCAGGTCCCGTTCCTGAAGGTGGAATTTCACATAGATCGGATCGTACTTTGCGATCGTCACGATCGCCGAGCCGGCGTTCACAAAGGCGCCCGGGCTCACCGAGATATCGCCCAGGCGTCCGTCGAAGGGTGCGCGGATATCGGTATGCTCAAGCAGGACCTGATCGGCGGCGAGCGCTGCCTTATCCGCCTGAACCGTGGCCGCCGCTGTGTCGCGCGCCGCCTTCGCCTGATCGTAGCTTTGCTGTGTGCCGGCCTTCGAGCTTAGCAGGTCATTGGCGCGCGCCAGCGCCGTTTCCGCTTCCGCCAGGGTGGCTTGGTCGCGGACGACCATGGCGCTGTCCTTGTCGACCGTTGCCTGTGCCGTGCGTGCATCAAGCTCGGCGATCAGGTCTCCCTGTTTCATGGTGGCGCCGTCCGATGCGAGGATCTTCGTAACGATCCCCTGTTCCTGGGCCGCGATCGTCGTGTTGTCGTCCGCATCAGCCCAGCCGGAAGCCGTGACGTCTCGGGGCAGGGTAGTCTTCACCGCTGCAACAGTCTTGACCAGTGTTGGTCCGCCGTTGCGGTTGCGACCCTTGCCGCCGCCCTTCTGGTCACCGGACTGCGATGCACTGCCCGCCGTCTGGTGGCCGCTATCGGCGGCATCTGCCTGCTGCTGTGCCTTGGGTAGAAATTGCGAAAGGTAAGGGACGCGTTCCCTGTATTGCCATACGCCAACGGCGGCGGCAGCGACGATGCAGACTGTGACAAATAATTTTTTCATATGCAGGACCGGTTTGGGGCAAGTTGCGCGGAAATCCAGGCTCTATTGAACCACGTTTATTACGGCGCAAAAAAGACACAATTATCGGACCGACCATCACTAAGTGGTTATAATGGCTTAAATTTTTGTAATGAAAGAATATGCTTAAATGATATTTCTTGAGCATCGGCAATGTGGGGTAGCCCACACTTTTGGGAATTTTCCTTTTCAATCAGACGGATCGCGCCGCTCCGCCATCGCAGCGCACAAGACTGCCGGTAATGTAGCTCGCCGGCTGGCTGCAAAGAAAGGCGGCGGTCGCAGCGAACTCCTCGACCGTTCCGTAGCGGCCCATCGGAATCGCGGCTTGCTTTGCGGACCGGATTTCATCGAGGCTCTTACCGGTCCGCTTGGCAGCGGCGCCGTCGAGATCGTCAAGGCGATCCGTCAGGATGCTACCGGGAAGTAGCAGGTTTGAGGTGATTCCAAAGCGCCCGATCTCCGTTGCCAGCGTCTTGCTCCAACCGGCGAGGGCGGGGCGCAGCGTGTTCGAAAGCGCGAGGTTGGCGATCGGTTCGATGACGCCCGACGATGCGACGGTGAGAATGCGCCCCCAGCCTTGTTCCTTCATAGATGGCAGCAGAGCATTGGTGAGCGTAATCACACGCAGGACCATGGAGAAGAAATAGGTTTCCAGCTTCTCGGGCGTCATATCCTGCGTCGTCCCCGGTGTCGGGCCGCCGGTGTTGTTGACGAGGATATCGACGCCGCCAAGCTTGTCGTACGCGGCGGCGGTTACGGTCTCCACGAAGTTCTCATCGGAGAGATTGGCCCAGATCCAATCCGCCTTGCCATGTCCTTCGGCATTGATGGCGCGGCAGTTTGCCTCCAGCGTCTCGCCACTGCGCCCGCAAAGCAGAACATTCGCACCCTCACGCGCCAAAGCTACGGCGATGCCATGCCCCAATCCGCGCGACGATGCCAGAACGAGTGCGCGCTTGCCTTTGATGCCGAGATCCATGCCAAATTCCTCCAGTCGTCGGTCTCTCTATACGGCGCGCCGACCGGAGACGAAAGCGGCGTGCGCCATTTGTTTATTGTTTGACGTTTACGTAAGATGAATATAATTATTTGGCCCTAGGAATGCTGTTGCGCGAATTGGGGGATTCGCTGTCGTTTCCCGGCTCGACAATAGCCCTCTGTTTTGACAAGACATAACCCGATCACGGGGAATATGGCCGCAATGTCGGCCGAGCGGAGATGGATGCATGACCGATACGACTGAACTGCCCGAACGCGAGAGCATGGAATTCGACGTTGTGATCGTCGGTGGCGGTCCTGCGGGATTGTCGGCTGCGATCCGTCTGAAGCAGGTCAATCCGGAACTGTCGGTCGTCGTGCTCGAGAAGGGGGCTGAAGTCGGCGCCCATATCCTGTCGGGTGCCGTCGTCGATCCTGTTGGTATCGACCGTCTGCTGCCTGGCTGGCGCGAAGAGGCCGATCATCCGTTCAAGACCGAGGTGACCGACGACCACTTCCTGGTGCTCGGCCCGGCCGGCTCGGTCCGTCTGCCGAATGCCCTGATGCCGCCGCTGATGAGCAACCACGGCAACTATATCGTGTCGCTTGGTAACGTCTGTCGGTGGCTGGCCACCAAGGCGGAAGAACTCGGCGTCGAGATCTATCCGGGCTTTGCCGCGACCGAAGTGCTCTACAACGACGAAGGGGCGGTCATCGGTGTCGCCACCGGCGACATGGGCATCGAGAAGAGCGGCGAGCCCGGCCCGAACTACACGCGCGGCATGGCGCTAACAGGCAAATATGTGCTGATCGGCGAGGGTGTCCGCGGCTCGCTCGCCAAGCAGCTGATCGCCAAGTTCGATCTCTCCAGGGATCGCGAGCCGCAGAAATTCGGTATCGGTATCAAGGAGCTCTGGCAGGTCAAGCCAGAGCACCACCGCCGAGGCCTCGTGCAGCACTCCTTCGGCTGGCCGCTTGGCATGAAGACCGGCGGTGGCTCCTTCCTCTATCACCTCGAGGACAACCTCGTGGCCGTCGGCTTCGTCGTCCACCTGAACTACAAGAACCCGTATCTCTATCCCTTCGAGGAGTTTCAGCGCTTCAAGACGCATCCGGCCATTCGCACCACCTTCGAGGGCGGCAAGCGGCTGTCTTACGGTGCGCGTGCGATCACCGAGGGCGGCTGGCAGTCGGTGCCGAAGCTCTCCTTCCCGGGCGGGGCGCTGATCGGCTGCTCGGCCGGCTTCGTCAACGTGCCGCGCATCAAGGGCAGCCACAATGCCGTGCTGTCGGGGATGATGGCGGCAGACCGCATCGCGGCTGCGATCGCCGCCGGCCGCGCTAACGATGAAGTGGTCGAGATCGAGAACGACTGGCGTTCGAGCGACATCGGCAAGGATCTGAAGAAGGTGCGCAACGTCAAGCCGCTGTGGTCGAAGTTTGGCACGGCGATCGGCGTGGCGCTTGGCGGTCTCGACATGTGGACGAACCAGCTCTTCGGCCTTTCGCTCTTCGGTACGCTGAAGCACGGCAAGACCGATGCCGCCTCGCTGGAACCGGCTTCGAAGCACAAGCCGATCGCCTATCCGAAGCCCGACGGGGTTCTCACCTTCGACCGTCTCTCCTCGGTGTTTTTGTCGAACACCAATCACGAGGAAGACCAGCCGGTGCACCTCAAGGTGAAGGACTTAGGCCTGCAGCTATCGTCGGAGCACGACATCTATGCCGGTCCCTCGACCCGCTACTGTCCGGCCGGCGTTTATGAATGGGTGGAGAAGGATGGCAAGGAGACCTATGTCATCAACGCCCAGAACTGCGTCCACTGCAAGACCTGCGACATCAAGGATCCCAACCAGAACATCAACTGGGTGCCGCCGCAGGGCGGCGAGGGGCCGGTCTATCCGAATATGTAAGAGGCAGGCATGAGTAGTGCCTGCATCATACGGCAGGCGCGTCTCAATGAACTGCCGCGCCTGACTGAGATCGAAATCGACGCCTTCGCGACGCTTGCGGAGGCGCTCGGTGTTGCCAGGGAAGCGCACGCGCTATCGCAGGACGTATTGCGAGGATCGCTCGACGCGAGCCTGCTGCTCGTTGCCGCTGATGACGACGATCGTCCGGTTGGCTTTCTCGCGGCGGACGAGATCGAGGGCACGCTCTATGTGATCGAACTGGACGTCTGCCGGAATTGCCAGCGCAGAGGTGTAGGGCGGCATCTGATGTCGGCTGCGATCGACATGGCCCGGCGACGCCAACTATCGTCTCTGACGCTGACCACTGATCGCCACGTTCCATTCAACGCGCCTTTCTATGCTTCCCTCGGCTTTGTGCTACCGAGCGCCGAAGTCTTACCTCAGTTCCTACGGAAAAAACTGGATCACGAAGTCGCTGTCGGGATGGACGCGGAACGGCGCGTCGCGATGATTCGCACCCTTTGAGATTATAGCGACGCCTGACTGACAATAGAATGAACCGGCGGATTGGCGCCGGCTCAAACCGCGGGGGGGTACTGCTATCGGCGCGACGCAATACCGGTTGAGAGCGCTACGCCGAGTCCGGTGATAATGGCCGCGGCAATCTCTGCGATGCCGATTTCCTCACCCAGCAGCATGCCGCCGCCGATCGTTGCCAGGACCGGCGTGATCGCGGTGAAGGCCGCTGCCTGTGTGCCGCCAAGCGCGTGAACAGCGAGACCATAGGCGACGGTCGCGGCAAGACCGGAAAGAACGCCCTGGCTCAACACCTGCAGCCCGATTTCGCCTAATGGCGCGCTAGCGATCGACGTGCCGAAGACGATGGCCAGAGCGATATGTATCAGGAAGGACCAGACCGCGATGAGTGCGCTGGCCTGCACGGCAGTCAGGCCGGAGCGGTGGAAGGCATGTGTGTAGCTTGCCCAGAGAATTGCTCCCATCGGCAGCAGCACGAAGCCGCTCCACGGCAGGGTCGCGCCGGCAAGGCCGCGAACCAGCAGGATGGCGACGCCCGCGACGATTGCGGCCAGGCCGAACACGCGCATGACATCAGGCCGTTCCCGGAAGACAATGACGCCAATCAAAGCAGTTGCCAGCGGCATGGAGCCGCCGAGCAGAATGCCGGCCGCAGATGCCGGGGTGGAGTGAATGGCCGACGTGGTCAGCTGGAAGAATACGGCGCCCGCGCCAGCGACCATCGTAGCTAGCAGTCCAAGCGGCACACCCTTCGGCAGCAGTCCGGTCTTCAGCCAGACGGGTGCCAGAACGAGCGCCGGAATGCCGTAGCGAATCAGGCCGATGTCGATCGTCCCAAGCTGTGTCGCCACGCTGTGGCGGGTCGCCAGGATCCACGTCGCCCAGATCAGGACTGTGACAACGGCGCCCGCATATCCGACTGACGTCGAGGTGGGTTTTTCATTGGTGAAGGCAACGACGCTCATCGATCTCTCCTCTTGTGATCGTGCGGACTGCTATCCGGTTGAGAGAAGAGTAGGCGGAAACGGCGAGGCATGTCCTTGCTATTTGTGCCGCCAGAATACTAGTGTGAGCAACTATATGCCAAAAGACCAGGGAGATTTTTTCGATCATGCCAAATCTTGATAAATTCGATCTGGCGATATTGAAGTGCCTGCAGGAGGATGCGCGGGCAACGAACGTGGAGATTGCCGAAAAGGTCAACCTGTCGCCGTCGCCCTGCCTGCGTCGAATCCGCAACCTCGAAAAGACCGGTGTCATTCGCGGTTACCGCGCCGACATCGACCGCAAGGAAGTCGGTCTTGGCCTGACGGTTTTCGTCGAGCTCAAGGTCGCCCATCACAGCCGCGAGAATGCGCAGGCGCAGGAAGCGGCATTGCTCGCCATTCCCGAAGTGGTCTCGTGCTTCCTGATCTCAGGAACGGCGGACTTCCTGGCCGAGGTCGTGGTCGAGGACCTCACGGCCTATGAGCGGTTGCTGACAGACACGCTGCTGACCTTGCCGAATGTCAGTGACATCCGCTCGAACTTCGCCATTCGCAGCATGAAAACCCATGGAGCGTTGAAGCTGCCCGAGCCGAAATGAAGACGGGGCGGATCAGGCCCCGTTTCCTGCTTAGAGAAGCGTGCCGCTGAGGATCAGCAGCGCGACCGAGAAGTAGATTACCAGCCCGCTCACATCAACGAGCGTCGCGACGAACGGGGCGGAGGCGCTTGCCGGATCGAGCCGCAGCCTCTGCAGGATGAAGGGCAGCATGGAGCCCGCCAGCGAGCCAAAGGTGACGATGCCGATCAGGGCGGCAAAGATCGTAGCACCGACCAGAACCCAGTGCTCGCCGTAGTCATATAGCCCGATGTTCTGCCAGAGCACGATGCGGGCGAAGCCGACCAGTCCGAGAATCGTACCAAGCACGATGCCGGTCGGCAGTTCGCGCAGCAGTACGCGCCACCAATCGGAAAGCTTCAGCTCGCCAAGCGCCAGCGCCCGAATGATCAGCGACGTCGCCTGCGAACCGCTGTTACCGCCGGAGCTCATGATTAGCGGCACGAACAGTGTCAGCACGATCGCCCTCTCCAACTCGCCTTCGAAATGCTGCATCGCGCTTGCCGTCAGCATTTCACCGAGGAAGAGGGCGCAGAGCCAGCCCGCACGCTTGCGGATCATGCCGGCAAAGCCGATCTTCATATAAGGCTTGCCGAGTGCTTCCATACCGCCGAACTTCTGGGCGTCTTCCGTCTGGTCGGCGATCATCGTGTCGATCACGTCATCGACCGTGACGATGCCGAGCATGTGGCCGTCCTCGCTGGCGACGGGCAGGGCGAGCAGATTATGCTTGCGGATCAGCCGGGCGACATCTTCCTGCGTCATCAGCGGATCGGCACGCACAACCCCTTCCTTCTGCGCAACCGTCAGAACGGAATCACTGGGATCGCCTGTGATGAGACGGCGCAACGTGACGACGCTCGTCAGCTCGCGGCTGACGGCGTCAAGGACGTAGATGGCATAGACCGTCTCGCGCGAACGCTCGACCTTGCGCACATGCTCCAGCGTCTGTTCGACCGTCCAGGTGTCGGGCACGCTGACGAATTCCGTCGTCATGATGCTGCCGGCCGTGTGGGGCGGATAACCCATCAGATGCTGGACGGCGAGACAGGTCGTGCGATCCAGCCGTGAGAAGAGGTGGGCGCGGCCCCCCTCGTTCATCTCCTGAAAGAGGTCGGCAACGCGGTCGTTCGCTAAGGCATTAAGCAGCCGTGCGGCATGCTCGGTCGGCATGTCAGCAAGGATCGCGGCTGCGTGATGCAACTCGGGGCGTCCGAGAATGCGCACGGCCTTCTGTTGCGGCAGCGTAACCAGAATCGCTGCGGCTTCGGAAATTTCAAGTGCGTTCAGCTGCTCGACGCGCTCAGCCGTGGTGATCGGGCCGAGGTGGTCGCTGCTGAAGAAACGAGCAGCATGGCCCGCCCGCAGTGGGAAGCGATTGATGTTCATAGGCTCGCCTTTCCGTCGATCCGCCGTAGCGACCGACGGGCGAGCCCGACAGGAGTCAGGTCAGCACGAGGGCCGCGTACGGCAAAGGCAATCGACTGCTACTGTCGCTTGGCATCGTGATGATGGCTCCGTTGATATCCGCGGAAAACAGACGCGATCCGCGTAAGGTTGTAGGTGGTCTCAATTGGCAAAAAAGTCAAGCGCTTGAGGTGCTTGGTGCCAGAATGCCGCACCCTCGGCGCGGCATGCCGGATGTTTCAGCGGCATCAGCGGTTGTGGCGGTCGAGGCTTAGAGACGCTGCGAACACAAAGATGCCGATAAACGACAGGATCGCGCCGACATAGCCGGTGGCGGCGAAACCATAGCCCTCTGCGATGACCAGGCCACCGAGCCATGCGCCGAGCGCATTCGCGATGTTGAATGCGGAGTGGTGAGATGCCGCAGCGAGCGTCTGCGCATCCGCTGCGACATCCATCAGTCGGGTCTGGACAGCGGGACCAGCAGCAAAGCCGCAACCGATGCAGAACACGCAAAGCGCCAGCATGAAGGGATCGGTGGCCGTCATGGAGAACAGGCTCAGCACGACGATGTTGAATACAAGGCTGCCGCCGATCGTGCCCATCAGCGATTTGTCGGCAAGCCAGGAGCCGACGACATTGCCGACATTCATGCCGATGCCG
Source organism: Rhizobium sp. R711 (assembly GCF_002211365.1). GTDB lineage: Bacteria > Pseudomonadota > Alphaproteobacteria > Rhizobiales > Rhizobiaceae > Rhizobium. The sequence continues at coordinate 30,998 of NZ_LOKZ01000017.1, forward strand.
AAGATGATGAGCATCACGGCGACCATGCTTTCCGGCAGCATCGCCACCTGCGTCGTCGTAGGCGCGATGTAGCTGAACATGGCAAACATCCCGCCGAAGCCAACAGATGCCGTAGCGAGGGTCAGCAGAACCTGCGGTCGCTTGAAGGCGCCGAGCTCTCGCTTGAAGCTTGCACCCTCGGCGACGCGGTCGCGCGGCACGTAGTACCAGATCAGCGCTACCGTCAGCAGGCCGATGATTCCAACGATCGTAAAGGCAAGCCGCCAGTTGAGAGACTGCCCGAACACAGTGGCGAGTGGCGTTCCCAGCAGTGTCGCGACCGTCAACCCGAGCATGACGCGACCGACGGCGCGAGCACGCTTGTGCGTGGGCACCATGGATGCGGCGACGATCGCGGCAACGCCGAAGTAGGCTCCGTGCGGCAGGCCTGTTACGAAACGCATCACCGTGAAGCTATCGAAGGTTGGGGCCATCGCGCTCAAGATGTTGCCGATCGCAAAGATGCCCATGACGAGCAGGAGCAATGAGCGTCGCGCCATTTTCGCAGCAAGAACCGCAATGACGGGGGCGCCCACAACGACACCAAGCGCATAGGCGCTGATCACATAGCCTGCCTGCGGCGTCGTCACGGAGAAGGTGTCGGCGACGTTAGGCAAAAGACCCATGATCGCGAATTCGCCGGTGCCAATGCCAAAGCCGCCGCAGGCGAGCGCCAGTTGCACGAGCGCGATGGCCATCGGCGATGGGGCTTCGACCACAGAGCTCGTGTCAATGGAATCGTTTACGGCGACCTGGCTCAAGACGCGCTCCTTGGCATTCGATAGGCGACATACGGGGCGGGGCGCGATGCAGCCGTGACCGGTAGGCCGGAGATGAAGGGAGATGGGGACAAAGCTCCACTATCCCATCTATCAATGATAGACTCCTGTAGGTCGAGTGCGTTTTCTGCAGTGCAGCGTCCCCTGATATGCATACGTCCCTTGCAAATTTGCTGGCTCTATCTCCTCTCCCGCGGGGCCGCGCGGTGCGCCTCAGCTTGAAATCGCCGCTGCAGGAACCATCTCTAGCAGCGCCGGCAGGCTTTGCCTGTCGCCAAGGACTAACGGGAACCTGATGAAACTAATTGGCTTTTTCAATCGAGACGGTGGGACGTTTAGGACCACCGATATGGAAGCCTATGAAAGACGGGCCGAAGCAATCTTCCGAGAGGCTGGTCACGATTTCGATGCAATCGTCTTCTCCGGCAAGGAGATCGTGCCCGCCATGGAGCGCGCGGCGCGCCGCGACGACATCGATGGCATCGTTGCCGGCGGTGGTGACGGGACGATATCGGCAGCTGCGTCGATCGCCTGGAAGAATGGTGTCGCGCTCGGCGTCGTGCCGGCGGGCACAATGAACCTTTTCGCCCGTTCCTTGCGTGTTCCCCTCGATATATGGCAGGCGCTTGAGACACTTGCATTTGGCGAAGTCGATCACGTCGATATAGCCAGCGCCAACGGTCGACCGTTCATTCATCAGTTCTCGGCCGGGCTCCATGCGCGCATGGTACGCTATCGAGATTCTTACACGTATCGCTCGCGGTTCGGAAAGATGAGGGCAAGCTTACGGGCCGCCTGCGGCGTCATACTAAATCCGCCCGAGTTCGAGGTCGATTTTGAAGCCGGGGGCGTTCGCGAGCGCCGCCGGGTTTCCGCAATCTCGGTCTCAAACAACCCTTTCGGCCAGAACGCTTTGCTTTATGCCGACAGCCTTACCAGCGGTGAACTGGGCTTCTATACCGCCAAGCCGCTGAAGCCGCTCGGCGTCGCCCGCTTGGCGATTGATCTGCTGAGAGGCAAGGTGAGGGAAAATGCCGACGTGATGATCATGCATCCGGCCGAAGTTCACCTCCATTTCCCCAAGCTTCGTGCCAAGGCAAACTGCGTGATGGACGGCGAATTACTGCCGCTTGCGCGTGACGTGGCGCTGAAGCTGCATCCTGGCGAGTTGAAGGTGCTGGTGAAACAGGGGCTCGCCGCGCAGGTGGAGCAATCCGAGCGCCGCGAATCTGCAAACTAGAGGCGCGGCAGGTAGGTGCGGTAGTCGAAGTCCGAGACGGTGCGCAGGTAGGTGATGGCCTCTTTGCGTTTCGTGTCGCCGTAGAGCTTCTGGTAGCGCTCACCGAATATGTCGGCGATGAACGGCGAGACGCGGAAGGCGTCGACCGCCGTCAGAAAATCGTGGGTTAGTTGCGTCGTGTGTCGAGGCATATGCGACGGCGTAGTTTCCTCGCCGGGATCGAGTTCGGAATCGATGCCGAGCAACATGCTGCCCAGAATCGCGGCTAGCAGCAGATAGGGGTTGGCATCGGCGCCAGCCACACGGTGTTCGATGCGAGCAGCCGGGCCATTCAGATCCGGGATGCGGACAGCTGTGCCACGGTGACCGTATCCCCAGGTCAGGTCGACGGGCGCAAACGATCCAGGCTGGAAACGGCGATAGGAGTTAGCGAACGGTGCGAAGACGAGTTGCGCATCCCGCATGGTTTGAAGCAGCCCGGCACAGAGGGATTTCAGCCTCCGCGGGTCGTCGCCTTTGGCATCGAGAATATTCCTCCCATCCTTGTCGATGACGCTGGCATGCACATGAAGTCCAGAGCCGGCATGGTCCGAGTAGGGCTTCGCCATGCAGGTGGATTTCAGTCCGTGCTTACGCGCCGCCTGCTCCACAATACGCTTCAGATAGATGCAGTCGTCGGCCGCGGCGAGAGCATCGGGCCGGTGCAGCAAGTTGATCTCGAACTGCCCGGGGCCGAACTCCGCCGTTGTCGCATCAGCCGGCAATCCCTGCGCCCTGGCATAGGCGCGCACGGTCTGCAGATAGTCGTCGAGCGCATCGACGGCGGTCATGTCGTAAAGCTGGAAGCCGTTCGGTTCGCCGCGATAGGTGAGATTGGCGGGTGGTGAAGGTCGGCCTGTCTCACGCCAATTCGGCTCGACGACATAGAATTCGAGTTCGGTAGCGACAACAGGCGTCAGGCCGCGTTCTTCATACCGCTTCAACACGGATGCAAGGATAGCGCGGGGGTCCATGAAGCTCGGCGTGCCGTCGAATTCATGCATTGTAGCAAGGACCTGCATCGAACCTTCGGGCGCCCATGGCATCGGCGCCAGGCTGCGCTTGTCCGGAATGCAACTGCCATCCGGATCGCCGACGGAAAGCGAGAGCCCGGTGATGTCGTCGTTGTCATCGCCCCAGACATCGAGGGATTGCGTCGAAGAGGGAAGGCGGACTTCCCCTGCCCAGATTTTCTTTTGGGCATCGAGCGGAATCTGCTTCCCGCGCAGATCACCGTTCATGCCGACGAGCAGGAGTTCGATGCGCGGGTTGCCGCCGGCTGCCGTGTCATGAATCTTGTCGTCTGCCATGATCTTGAAAATCCTTTCGGAGAAGGCCAAGGTCGTAACCTATTGGAAAGAGGCTTTCAATCTCCGAAGGTGATTTGCAAATCATGTCCGATACTTACACACGTTCCAACCTCGCTGCTATCGATGCGGCCCATCATCTGCATCCTTTCTCGGACATGGGGAAGCTGAATGCCGACGGTACTCGCATCATCCAACGCGGCGAGGGCGTCTACATCTGGGATAGCCACGGCAAGCGCTATCTGGATGGCTTCGCAGGGTTGTGGTGCGTCAATGTCGGTTATGGGCGGAAGGAGATTACCGACGCCGTTGCCCGCCAGATGAACGAACTGCCCTATTACAACACCTTCTTCGGCACGACGACGACACCGACGACGTTGCTCGGCGAAAAGGTCACCTCCCACGCTGGACCGCACTTCAATCATGTTTTCTTCACGGGCTCGGGTTCCGAGGCGAACGACACGTGGTTCCGGATGGCACGGGTCTATTGGAGCGCGGTCGGCAAGCCTTCGAAGAAGATCGTCATCGCCCGCAAGAATGGCTATCACGGCTCAACGGTTGCCGGCGCCAGTCTCGGCGGCATGAAATACATGCACGAGCAGGGCGACCTGCCGATACCGGGCATCGTGCATATCGGACAGCCTTACTGGTACGGTGAGGGCGGAGAATTGTCTCCGGCTGAGTTCGGCCTGGAAGTTGCACGGGAGTTGGAATCCAAGATCGATGAACTCGGCGAGGAGACTGTAGCGGCCTTTGTGGCTGAGCCGATCCAGGGTGCTGCGGGTGTCATCGTCCCGCCTGACACCTACTGGCCGGAGATCGCCCGGATCTGCAAGGCGCGCAACATCCTTTTGGTCTGCGATGAGGTGATCTGCGGTTTCGGACGCCTCGGGGAATGGTTCGGCCACCAGTACTACGGTGTCGAGCCTGATCTAGCGCCAATCGCCAAGGGACTTTCATCGGGCTACCTCCCGATTGGCGGCGTGCTCGTCGGCGACCGTATCGCTGACGTTTTGATCGGTGAGGTCGGGGATTTCAATCACGGCTTTACCTATTCCGGTCATCCGGTTTGTGCCACCGCGGCTCTGGAAAATCTCCGCATTATCGAGGACGAAAGGCTGGTCGAGCGCGTTCGTCAGGACATAGGCCCTTACTTTGGCAAGGTCTGGAGCGCGCTTGGCGATCACGATCTCATCGGCGAGGCAGTAAATGTCGGCCTCATGGGCGCGCTGCAACTGACTGCCGACAAGGCAAGCCGCGCCCGTTTCCAGAAGCCGGATGCCGCTGGCGCCCTCGTACGTAACCACGCGCTCGCAAACGGACTTGTTCTGCGCGCAACCGGGGACAGGATGCTGGCTTCACCGCCACTCGTCATCACGCATGACGAGGTGGATGAGATGGCGCGTATCACGAAGATCGCGCTTGATGCCGCATGGAAAGAACTGCGGAATTAGGCGGCGCGACGAGTTACCGCGGATAGATCCAGGCGTAACCGAAGAGACGCTGGTCTTCCGGTCGCGCGCGAATATACCCGACGCTCATGTGCTTCACCGCCACGTCCGAGTATTGGGGGCCAAGGTTTGTCTGCACCCATGCATCCAATTCCGGTTGCAAGGCCGCTTCCTCTTCGGAGGTGAGCCAGACGGCCAGGATTGGCTTCTCGGCCGTCCACTCGTAGTCGACCTCCAGATTGCCGAAAAACGTGCACAGCGTCGGGACGTCGGGCAGTTGCAGACGCAGGTTGCCGGATGCGAGCCAGCCATCGGTTAACACTAGCCCTGGGCGCTTACCTTCCTCGGCAAGAATCCTGCCGACGAATTCCTCGTAAGGCGCATTGTAGGCCTCAGGTCGGCCGAAAAGCGTCGGTACGTTCGCACGGACGAAAACCAGCGCCGGCACGACTATCATCACGGCGAGCGGCACGACAAGGAAGCGCTTCGCGATATCGTTCGCTCGAATTCCGCGCGCCTGCATCTTCAGGCAGAACGCGATCGGCATCAGGAACAGGAAGGGTAGCACCCATCGGTCGCGCATGGAGGTTATGCCGATGGCGAAAACCAGCAACAAAACTTGCAGACCAATCGCCAGGAATAGGGTGTCGAAAAAGTGAGCCCAGACAGTCGTCGGACGCAAATTCAGGAGAAACTTCTTACCGAAGATGATCGCATAAACCGCGACGAGAGGCGCCATGATCACGAGGATCTGCCCGAAGAATTCGGTTGGACCCTTGATGAGCTTCGCCAATGAACCGCTCGGCGCTTCCTGCCCCATAGTATGCAGTGTGCGGGTTGCTGCGAGGCTAAGATTATCGAGTAGCCAAAGGCCGTGTGGCAGAAAGATCAGAACCGCAATAGCCAGCGACAGCAGGAAGCGTCGGTCGAGCAGCCGCTTCAGGCCTTCCGGATGCAGGAGAACCGCAATAAGGGCTCCAGATACGACGAGCGTGAAGTTGTACTTCGTCAACATGCCGAGTCCGAGCGCGATACCGATCATCACATAGGAAAGCAGCGAAGGCGCCTTCAGCGTCTTGATGATGCTGTAAAGAAGCAGGTTGATCATCAGCATCTGGGCGACCGTATGGGTCAGGTCCCTTTGTGCTTGCCAGAAAATCTGCGGAATCGTGAACAGTGAAAGCGTCGCGATGGCGGCAAACAAGCGGTCGCCAAGAACCAGCTTTGCGAGCTTGTAGTAGCTTAGGAAAAGAAGAAACAGGACCAGGTTCTTGGCCGCGGCAATCGTTACGACCGACAATCCGAACACGGACACGACCACTGCCTGGACCCAATTGTAGAGTGGCGGCTGGGTGTCGTAGCCGGCCACAAGCCACTGTGAGAAGAAAGCTTGCTGGGATTCATCCACTCGCAGGCCGTTTGGGACCAGCAGACGGACGACGAAGCTGACAACGAAATATGCGGCCAGCAGAAGAACGACGGTGTCCGGCTTGCGGGTCAGCAGATTACGCATTCTCACTTCCGTCGAAGACCTGTCGGACGATGTAGTTCGGTGAGGCGTCGTCACGATAGTAGGTGCGAGCGATCATCTCGGCGAGAATGCCGGTCGTGATAAGTTGGACCGAGGAAAGCATGAAGACGACGCCGACCATCAGCATCGGGCGGGTGCCGATATCGTTGCCGAGGATGAATTTGTCGACGAACAGATACAGCATGATCAGCGCCGAGATTGCACCAAGGCCAAGGCCCAAAGAGCCGAAGAAGTGGCCTGGCCGTGCCTTGTAGCGCATGAAGAACATGACCGAGAGCAGGTCGAGGATAACGCGGAACGTGCGCGAGATGCCGTACTTGGACTGTCCGTGCTGACGGGCATGGTGGGTCACGACCATCTCGCCGATGCGCGAGCTCGGCACGACGCCAGCGACCCAAGCGGGGATGAAGCGATGCATTTCGCCCATCAGCTTCACCTGCTTGATGATCGAGGCACGGTAGATTTTCAGGCTGCAGCCGTAGTCGTGCAATTTCACGCCGGTAATGCGTCCGATCAGGTAGTTGGCGCACCAGGACGGGATCTTGCGCAGCAGCAGACCATCCTGACGGTTCTTGCGCCAGCCAACCAGAAGATCGAGCTGGCGGCGCTCGAGTTCGGCAACCATCGACGGAATGTCCTTCGGGTCGTTCTGAAGGTCGCCGTCCATGGTGGCGATCAACCGCCCTGTGGCGGCGTCGATGCCTGCCTGCATAGCGGCGGTCTGGCCGAAGTTGCGCTGCAATTCGACGATCCGCAGGACAAGCCCCTCGCGGCCGATATGCTTGCGGGCATTTGCTAGCGTCGCATCCGTGCTGCCATCGTCCACCAGGATAAGCTCCCAGCGGTCGGGATAATTTGCCATGGCCACGCAGATACGATCGATAAGGGGGCCGACGCTCTCTTCTTCGTTGAAGACAGGCACAACCAACGACAATTCGACCGGCCGCAACGCTTCCACGAGGCCTTGACGCGAGTCTACCGTTGTCTGCACGTTTGATTTCTCCTACAAGGCGCACGGCCGCAGGCGGCTTTCGCCGCGATAGTCAGGAAAGCCTACTATATGAAGTTTCCGGTTGTAGCCAGCCGACAATCCTGGTTTATCCGCAATCGGATGACGCTGCTCACGGTGACAGTCGTGGCGGCTTATGCGCTTTTCATCCAGTGGTTCTGGGGCTGGCCGGTCATTCTCGGTCAATGGGCAGAAGTGGGCGCAATCCCGGTTGTCAGCGCCCTGATTTTGCTCACCAGCACCTACTTCCTCAGGACCTGGCGCATCTACGATTATTTCCCGCGGGAGACGGCCGGTCGCTTCAAGGTGCTTTTCCGCGTTACGCAGATTCACAACCTTCTGAACATCATGCTCCCGTTTCGAACGGGCGAGACGAGCTTTCCGGTCTTGATGCGTACCGAGTTCGGTATCCCGCTGGCGCGTGGTACCTCCGCGCTCTTGGTCATGCGTTTGCTCGATCTGCACGCCTTGCTGGCTGCCGCCGGCATAGGCTTTGCAATCGCGTCACCGCACCAGATCATCGCATGGCTTGTTTGGACCATTTTTCTGGCGCTTCCAGTAGCTGCTTTCGCATTCAGGCAACCGTTGTTGCGGCTTTCGAGTCGGCTGCTGCCAATCAAGGCGCAGAAGCTCGTGGTCGAAATCGAGAGGGGACTTCCAGTGGATGCAGCGGCCTTCACCCGTGCCTGGGCGATGACCGTCATCAACTGGCTCGTCAAGGTGCTGGTCCTTGCTTGGGCTCTAAACCTCATGGGTGTTTTGCCGATGGCCGCAAGCTTCGGCGGGGCATTGGGCGGCGAACTCTCTTCAGTGCTCCCGGTGCACGCTCCGGGTGGCGTCGGAACTTATCCTGCCGGGATAACCGCCGGCGCCATCGCCCTCGGGGCGTCCAGTGAAAAGACCGCCCTCGCTGCCTTGGCGCAGGCAAGCATCAATGCGCATCTGCTGATCATCGTCTCGGCCCTGACAGGGACGGCAATATCACTGCCGCTCGGTCGCAGCCGAAAGCTCTGAGATTCGCTTCTTCAGGAATGCCCGCTCGGGCATCTGCTGACATAGCCTCAGGGCTGCCTCGTATGCAGCAACCGCATCCGCCTTCAGTCCCAGTTGCCTTAGAAAATCGGCACGAGCCGAATGCGCCAGGTGGTAGCCCTCCAGCTCACCTGCCTGCAGGATCGCGTCAACGAGTTGCAGACCTCTTTCGGCTCCCTCCACCATGGCCACTGCGACTGCCCTGTTGAGTTCGGCAATCGGCGACGGCTGAGCCGACAGCAAAAGATCGTAGTAGCTGACGATGCGCCGCCAGTCCGTCTTCTCAGGCGTTTCGGCCTGCGCGTGCTCTGCGGCGATGGCTGCCTGTAGCGTGTAGACGCCAACCTCGCCGTTCCGCATCGCTCCCTCGAGGCGTGCGAGACCCTCGCGAATCTTCTCTCGGTCCCAAAGCTTGCGATCCTGATCGGCCAGAAGAATGAGAGTTCCCGCCGAGCCTCGCCTGGCGGCGCGGCGCGAATCCTGGAGAAGGAGAAGAGCAAGCAATCCCGAAACGTCGGGATGCGGCAGGAGGCGCGCCAGCAACCGTGTCAGGCGGATGGCCTCTGAGGTCAGGTCGGCCCGGACGACTTCGTTGCCGGACGATGCGGAATACCCCTCGTTGAAAACCAGATAGATGACATGCAGCACCCGGTCGAGCCGCTCGGGCAATTCGTCGCGCTCGGGGACTTCGTAAGGAATTTTCGCCGTGCGAATCTTGTTCTTCGCCCGCACGATACGCTGTGCCACGGTGGGGGCGGGGACGAGAAACGCGTGTGCGATCTCTTCGGTCGTCAGTCCGCATATTTCCCTGAGAGCCATCGCCATTTGCGCCTCAGCCGGTATGACTGGATGGCAGCACGTGAAGATCAGGCGGAGCATGTCGTCTTCGATAAGGTCCATGTTGCCGATCTCCGTTTCGTCGAAAGATCCGTACAAACTCTCCTCGATATCTTTTACAGACATATCGAAACGGGACCGGCGCCTGATATGGTCGATCGCGCGAAACCGTCCGGCGGAAACAAGCCAGCCGAAGGGGTTTGCCGGAATCCCATCGCGAGGCCATGCGCGCGCAGCGGCCGCGAACGCGTCGTGCAAGGCCTCCTCGGCCCTGTCGAAGTCGCCAAGGAGACGGATGAGCGTCGCTAGCACGCGGCGAGACTGCGATCGGTAGATATCCTCGATCAGACGTTCCAAGGTCTACTCCGGCAATGTCAACAACCGCACGGGGCGGACTTCCACGGCACCAATTCGTGCGCAGGGAATTCCAGCGGCGATTGCGGTGGCCTCATCCATATCCGAGGCATCGATAACATAGACGCCAGCCAGATGCTCCTTCGTTTCGACGTAAGGACCGTCCGTCATGCTGATCTCGTTCGTACGCACCCGCAATACGACTGCCTTGTCGGGCGTTTCGAGCGCATCGGCATGGATCAGCGCACCGCGATCGCGCAGGTCTCCATCAAAGCTGAAATGGGCGCGAACGACGGCCTCGGTTTCGTCCGCCGTCTGGCGGCCGTCGATGTCAGCCGAATTGTAGATTAGGCAAACATAACGCATGACATCACCTTCCGTCTTTGATGGAATAGCCGGGGCGAATCTCGATCGAGGCATACTTCAGTATCGGGAGCGTCGAGGCGATCGCCTTGGCTTCCTCCATATCCGCGGCTTCGATCAGCACGAAGCCGCCGAGGTGTTCCTTGATTTCGGCAAAGGGGCCGTCGGTTGCCGTTGTGACGCCTTGCTTCAGACGCAGGGTTACGGCCGTTTCGGGCGCGTGTAGGGCAAGCGCGACCTGCATGACGCCGCGGTCTCGCCAATCGTCATCGCTTGCGATGCACTCTTGCGTCAGCGCATCCCACTCTTCCTGCGGTACGAGCTTGCTCTTCTCGGTATCGAACCAGATCTGGCAGAGATATTTCATGACGTCTCCCTCAATTTGTGGACCGGAATATCGTAGATCGGTCGAACCTCGATTGATCCCAGCTTTGCGAGTGGGATGCCGGCCGCAACGCGAATGGCGTCGTTCAGATCTTTCGCGTCGATCAGAATGAAGCCGCCGAGCTGCTCTTTCGTTTCCGCGTAAGGTCCGTCAGTCACAGACATCTCGTCGTTGCGGACGCGGACAGTTACGGCATTCTTCGGTGATTGCAGCGCGTGCGCGGTAAGCATATGCCCGCTGGCGACTAGGTCGTCGTCATAGGCAACGGACGCCCTGTCGAGGTTCCTCTTCTCCTCATCGGCCATGGTTTCAAGCGTCGCGGGCTCGAACCATACCTGGCAGAGATATTTCATCGTTCGTTCTCCCTGGCTGTCACAATCATTGGACGATCAGCCTAGGGCGATTTCGACAGGAAGCGAAAAAATCTTTTTGCGGAAGTTCAGGTCGAAACGCGCATGCCGGCTTCGACCAAGTGTCGTCAACAATGTGGAGTGACGACGATGGGTCTTTTCGAGATTGTGTTGGCGAACTGCATCCGAGCAGGTCGCCAACAGAGCAAAACACGTCATCGGACCGATACGGAATTGCCGATGACGAAGGCCGTGATCACCCGGTTTGCCGCGGCTGCAGCCTTTCTGGCGGTTGCTACCCTCGTGCTTGATACTGCCGGTGAGCGTTATGAGCGTCAACTCGCTACCAATGCGGTTGCCGCCACACGCCAGTAACGAAACGGCCTATTGAAAGGCCGTTTCGAAGAAGCTTCTGAGCTTGCGCGAATGCAGCGCTTCCGGCGGCATTGCGGCAAGCTTCTGGATCGCACGGATGCCGATCTGCAAATGCTGGTTGACCTGTGTCCGATAGAACGCGGTGGCCATACCCGGCAGCTTCAGTTCGCCGTGCAGCGGTTTGTCCGATACGCAGAGCAGGGTGCCGTAGGGCACGCGGAAGCGGAAGCCGTTCGCAGCAATCGTCGCGGATTCCATATCGAGCGCGATAGCGCGAGCCTGGGACAGACGCTTCACGGGGCCGCGCTGGTCGCGCAACTCCCAGTTCCGATTGTCGATCGTGCCGACGGTTCCGGTGCGCATGATGCGCTTCAGTTCAAAGCCCTCGTAACCCGTGATTTCTGCAACGGCGCCCTCGAGCGCGACCTGCACTTCCGCCAGCGCCGGGATCGGCACCCAGACGGGCAGATCGTCGTCCAGGACATGGTCTTCGCGCATATAGGCGTGTGCCAGCACGTAGTCGCCCAGGCGCTGGCTGTTGCGCAGGCCCGCGCAGTGGCCGAGCATCAGCCAAGCATGCGGGCGAAGCACTGCCACGTGGTCGGTGATCGTCTTGGCGTTGGATGGGCCGACGCCGATGTTGATCATGGTGATGCCGGCATGCCCCTTCTTTTTCAGATGGTAGGCAGGCATCTGTGGCAGGCGTGAAAGCGTAACGTCGGTCTCGGGCTGATTGGAACCCGCATGCGTGACGATGTTGCCCGGTTCGACGAAAGCCGTGTAGCCGTCGCCCCCCTCCGCCATCAGCTTCCGTGCCCACGCGCAGAACTCGTCGATGTAGAACTGGTAGTTCGTGAACAGCACGAAATTCTGGAAGTGCTGGGCGCTGGTCGCGGTGTAGTGCGAAAGGCGGGCAAGCGAATAGTCGATGCGCTGCGCCGTAAAGGCAGCAAGCGGCGAAGGTTCCCCCGGCGGCGGAATGTATTCGCCGTTGGCGATTTCGTCGTCGGTCGTGTTCAGGTCCGGCGTGTCGAACAAATCGCGCATCGGAATGTCCATGAAGGCCGCCGCGGATGCCTCGACATGCGCGCCCTCTCCGAAAGCAAAGTGCAGCGGAATTGGCGTTGTCGATTCAGAGACGATGACGGGCACGTTGTGATTTTTCATCAGCAGGCCAAGCTGCTGCTTCAGATAGTGCCGGAAGAGCTGTGGTCGCGTGATCGTCGTCGTGTAGATTCCGGGCGCGGTGACATGGCCATAGGACAGTCGGGTATCGATGTGGCCGTAACTGGTCGTCTCGATGCTGACCTGCGGATAGTAGGCGCGATAGCGCGATGTTATCGGCGCGCCTTTGGCGAGCTTGGCAAAGCTTTCGATCAGGAAGGTAGTGTTGCGCTCGTAGAGTTCAGTCAGCACGTCGACAGCGTTGACCGGGTCGTCGAACGTTTGCGGAATGAAAGGAGAGGGGGACGAAATGTCCAGGGGGGAAGAGATTCGTTTGCTCATGCGCCATTATAGGGTGTTGTTTTTAACAAGCAAACGACGCGGCGGAGGAGATTGCATGGATTTCTCTGCGGCGCCGCTCGGCGCCGCAGAGGGGCGGTATTAGCGGATTGTTCTGCAGAACGGGCTGCTTGTGTCGACGCAGGTATAGTTGGCTCCGAAGTGAGACTGCACACCGCCGCCCGCATTGCGGTTGACGACCGCCGAAAAGCTGACGGCGAAGACCGCCGCAAACAGCGTGATGATGGTGAAGCGTCTTGCCAAAATGAGCATATCCATGACTTTGCCCCGGTATCGCCTTAGCGTTGAGACAGTTTTGCCACGTTGTGGCTGAACCGGTGCTGAGATCACAATTCATCAGGCGTTCAGGAAATCGGGCGCTTGAAGCGTGGTCGAGGCTGCTTATGTCAGGAGTCCCGCAATGGAGACTTTCATGACCGCACCGATTGAACTTTATTATTGGCCGACGCCGAATGGCTGGAAAATCAGCATCATGCTCGAGGAGCTCGGCGTTCCCTACGAGGTCAAGTACGTCAATATCGGCCGAGGAGAGCAATTCGCCCCTGAATTCCTGAAGATCGCGCCAAACAACCGCATGCCGGCGATTATCGATCCCGATGGCCCGGGCGGAGAGCCGATCTCCGTTTTCGAATCGGGCGCTATCCTCCAATATCTCGGTCGCAAGTTCGGGAAATTCTATTCGGCAGACGAGCGTATACGCGTCCAGATCGAGGAGTGGCTTTTCTGGCAGGTGGGCGGATTGGGTCCGATGGCTGGGCAGGCGCATCACTTCCGCGGCTATGCGCCAGAGAAGATCGAGTACGGCATCAATCGCTATACCAACGAAGTGAACCGCCTATACGGGGTCATGAATAAACGGCTAGCCGAGCGCGAATATCTCGCCGGCGAGTATTCGATCGCCGACATGGCGAGCATCGGTTGGGTAATCCCCTACGAAAGGCAGGGGCAGGATCTCAACGAGTTTCCCAATCTCAAGCGCTGGTTCGACGCAGTGACGGCGCGTCCAGCAGTCATCCGCGGTACGGCGATCGGCAAGGAGGAGCGCGAGCGCAGCAATCTCGCCGATGACAAGGAAGCGCAAAAGATCCTTTTCAATCAGCGCGCTCGCTGACAACGGATAAGACAAAGCGCCCGGCTAGTCCGGGCGCTGCTTCTTGATGTTTGTCCTTTTATAGGCGGGTCCAGGTCTGCGATTTGCAGAGCACGTTGAGGACGCACCCTTTCATCTTCAGCGAATTTCCGAGAACGTTGCCCGATCCGCTATAGGTCTTGTCATTGGCCGGATCCGTGATCTGGCCGGTATAAGTGACGCCGCTTCCCGCGAACGTTCCAATCTTCTTGCCGGCGTACTTGCCGGACTTGAGTACGATGCAGTAGCTGCCGCCACAGGATGCAATGTGGGCGGTATCGCCCGAAGCCGTCTTCCAATTACCGACGATCGGTTCGTCTGCGAGTGCTGCTCCGGCGGCAAACACCACTGCGCCAGCGAGAATAAGTGTGCGGATCATTCGTTCCTCCCTAATGTCCCGGCGGGAAAGTATATGACGCGAACGTAAACGTAAATGCGTTTCTGCCGCTAAAAACGAGTGTTTTTGGTGACCGCAAGGCGGTGAAATCTTCCGTTTCAGCTATTTGAAGCTGATTTCGTGGTGAACGGAAGGTTAATTTTCAGATCTGAATATTCCGTAAAATTGTGTCGAAAATCCTTAATCGGCAGGGAATCCGATGTTTAACAAAAATCCAATTTTACCAAGCATTTGCACTTTGTTTGTCTCAAAATTAATCATGCATTTTAGGCGTTTTTTGAAGGCGCGTTGGCATAGTGGAGCCATCAAACGAGCGGGGCAAACTCGCCGAACCGAAGGGTACCAAAGCCGCGATAGACGGCGGGCCCCGAAGGTAAAACAGGGTAAGTCGACAACAGGCTAAACAGGGACAAAACCGATGGCACGCTTTGAAATGCACAATGCTGAAATGGCCACCATGGGTGGCGAGAACAACGCCGACATCTTCTGCGAAATGGGTCTGATGTATGCGACCGGCCGCGGCTGTGCCGTGGATCTGGTCGCCGCTCACAAGTGGTTGAACATCGCGGCGATCAAAGGCAACGACCGCGCCGCCGAGCTTCGCGCTGATGTCGCTGCGGGCATGGACAAGATGCAGATCGTAGAGGCACTACGGGCTGCTCGCGAATGGATGACGGTCCACTAAGGACCGTTCCCCGCCAACGCGGGGCGCGAAACCAATAACAACCTCAAAAGAGAGGGGCTGGCGGGCTTTAGACAAGGCCTATGCCACGAACAGTAACCGTGACCGGCAGGAACAAGGCCGGCGCGGTTCTTTGCGTTAGCCCAGCGTCTTCAGCACTTGCGGTAGTGCTTCCTCGAAAAGCGCCATGTCGGCATCCGGTCCGACACTGACGCGAATGCAGCGGTTGAGCGGAGCAACACCTGGCATGCGAATGAATACGCCGTGCTGCATCAGGCCGTCGACGATCGCACGGGCATAGGTGCCGTCGCGTCCGGCGTCGATCGCAACGAAATTTGTTGCAGAGGCAAGCGGAAGCAGGTTGTTGGCCTTGGCGATACCAGCGATCCGGTCGCGGGCACGGTGAATATTTCCCACCACCTCGGCGAGATATTCCTGATCCCTAAGCGCCGCAAGCGCTGCGGCCGTCGCCAGCCGGTTCATACCGAAATGATTGCGAATCTTGTCGAACGCGCGGGCGGTGCCGGGTGTCGAAATCACGTAGCCGACCCTCGCGCCGGCCAGACCATAGGCCTTCGAGAAGGTGCGCGTGCGCACGATGTTGGGTAGATCGATGAGCGCGTCGATCGAAGGCAGAGATCCGGCCGGACCGGTTTCGCTGTAGGCCTCGTCGAGGATCAGCATCGTGGTTTCCGGTAGTGTGCGAGCAAAGGCGACGATGCTTTCTGCATCCCACCAGCTTCCCATCGGATTGTCCGGATTGGCGAAATAGACCAGAGGCGCGCTCTCGCGCTTGACGGCTTCCAGAAGGCCGTTGAGATCTTCGCGATCCCTGGCATAGGGCACGGTGACGAGCCGTCCGCCGAAGCCCGCAACGTGGAAATTGAAGGTCGGATAGCCACCGAGCGACGTCACGACAGGCGCCCCCGGCTCGACAACGAGGCGTACGATCTGGCCGAGCAGTTCGTCGATGCCGCCACCTATCGCGATGGTGTCGATTCCGACGCCAAGATAGTTGGCAAGTGCCTCCCTAAGCGCATAGTTTTCCGGGTCGTTGTACTTCCAGATATCGCCAGCTTGATCGCGCATGGCCGCAAGCACCGACGGGGCAGGGCCGAAGCCATTCTCGTTGGCCCCGATGCGCGCCTTGACCTGAAGACCGCGCTGGCGCTCGATCGCTTCTGGGCCGACGAAAGGAACAGTGGAGGGAAGGGCGCTAGCAAGCGGCGTGAAGCGCGAGAAGGCGGACATGCTGGAGCGATTTCCTGAGTGATGTGAAAAATCGAACCGACAATAGGACCTGCGGCTGCCAAGGCAAGAAACATTATTCCCGAGTGTAGGCGATTTTATATGCGAACGGATCCGCGGGCTTCGAGCGCTTCCACGTTGCCAGCCATAAAGTCGGCGCGCACCACCCGGCGGAGGATTTCTGGGTCGATCGTATTGATGAACCGCACGCCGATGCGTTCGTTGTTGCGATAAACTTCCGCGCAACCGATTCGATAGGCGAGGCCAAGGATATTGAGGTAGTAGTGCTTTGGCAGGCCGGCGGTCGAAGCAACGACAAACGTGGCGCCACCGCGTGAGATGTCGACGATCTCGGCACTGCGGATGGAAATGCCAGTGAGGCAGGGGCGAACCGCAACGATCCGCGCGGGCCGTCTTACGTTGAATTGTTCCCAGCGCGTCTCGTAGACCGCGGATTTCACGGTCGCAAGGTGGGTGGCGCGAAGCATCGACATCCCGCGTGTCTCCGTTGAACCTGGCTCATCTAGGTCCTCTTCCATGGGAGCCTCACACGAATGCTTTGCGCAATTGTCAAAGAAGAAAATACAATTTTAACGAAACAGCCTTTTTGCGCCTGTTGCGCGCCCTAACTGATTGTTCGAGCGGTCACGCGGAAAGCGGTGAGAAATATGCTTTAGCAGAGATCCAGCTTGGTCATCGCCGCGGTCGTCTCCTGGCGCCACAAGATTGGCTTTGCGCGCGGGATGATGATGATTGGATCGCCAAGTGCCGCAATTGTCGCGAAGTGTTCATCGAACTCTTTGCGAGTTTGCACGTTTGCCTAGTTGTCGGCGGCGCGTCCCATGCTCCAGAACTGCAGAGCGAGGAAATCAAAATGACAGATGTCAGAGTCCCGTCAAAATCGTGGGTGGTCGTTTGCGATGGTGCGAAGGCATTGATCCTGCGAAATGCGGGCGATGTGGAATATCTGAACCTCAAGGTGGAGGAAACCTTGTCTCAGCCGAATGAACCGGATCGGGACATCGGCTCGGACAAGCCCGGTCGAACTCATGCCTCAGATGGTTTGAGTGGCAGTGCCATGCAGCAGACAAATTGGCACGAGCAGGCCGAAACGGAGTTTCTGAAACAAGTGGCTGCAAAGATGGACTTGCTGGTGCGCGAGAAACAGGCGCGTCGCATCGTCCTGGTCGCGCCACCGCGGGCACTCGGCGCGCTGCGCGGCAATCTGACCCCAGATGTTCAGGCTGCAATTTCGGCGGAGGTCCCCAAAGACTATATCAATTTGCCCGTCGAGCAGATCGAACGACATCTGGTGGCCTAGTCAGACTTCAAGCGGTTGATGTGGATACGGCCTTCGCCGTTCGTACCCGCTTTTCAGCTCTCGAAATTCAGCCTTAGGACGTGATGCAGGAACTCCGGATTGATCAGCATGTTGAAGCTGATCGTTACCAGATCTCCCTCACGCTTGACCACCGTCGCGCCGATCTCGTCGTGAATACCCAAAATCTCAAGGAAGAAGTGGTTAGGGACCTCGAGGCTCGGGTTGACCTCCAGCACGGCGCCGGCCAGCGTGATCGTTCGGATCAGGCAGCGGACCTGCGTTCCGGTGCTGAGGTGGTGGCCGACGAAGATGATCTTGCCGGGGCGATCAAGTGAAAATTCCCGGTAAGCCTGCTCTGGCTGCGGGTGCTCTGCGTCGAGGTGCATCTGAAAGGCCATGGTAGCCTCCGCTTGTTATACGCTTCGAGACTAGCGCAAGATTGCTGACAATTTCTGAACAATCCCTCTGCAATTCGAATCGTATGTCCGTCTGGAAAGCAGAATGGCTCATTATTGGGCAGGGAAGGACAGATCGGTCCGGCTTGACACGCCGCCGCCCCTGAAGCATATCGAAGGTGGCTCGAGGCGCCGGCCGCTCGCGGACGAAGTCCATGGTGAAGTCCTCGGCAAAATTCAGTCACCGCCATTTGGTGCATGCTGACTGCAGGCAACGCGAGCTCCTTGTAACGGTCGAAATGGCATGCCTTCCGAAAGGCTGAATCCGTGACCACCGCATATCCGACAATTGAAGAACTCAAATCGCAGGCCAAGCGTCTTCGCCAGGCGATGGAAGTGCGCCGCACTGCGATCTCTCACAGCGCTGCCCTCGAACTCGTTGCCCACCAGCATGGCGTTCGTGACTGGAACACACTTTCCGCGCTTGCGACGCGGCCGAACTGGGAGCCGATCGCGGCGCTTTCCGTCGGCTCGCAGGTGTGTGGCCGCTACCTCGGTCAGCCGTTCAGCGGCAAGATCCTGGCGTTCGCTGGTCAGCCGGGAGGCGGGTTTTACAAGATCACCATTCATTTCGACGAGCCGGTGGACGTCGTGACATTCGAGAGCTTTTCCGCTTTCCGTCAGCGTATTAATGCGCAGGTCGATGGCAGCGGCGTATCGCCGCGCAAGACGTCGAACGGTGTTCCCCACCTCGTTCTTGATATTTGAGCCATCTTGTCGCTTTGGCGCAGATCGCCCGTGCAACCCGCGCGGGTGATTGTCATTTTGCAACATCTCTTCGGCGAGATTGGCATGTGCATGCCGCCGGTGTTTGCGGAATTGTGCACGTTTCGCTAGGGGGCCGGGTGCTTCTGCGCCCCGCCAGAAGAAGCAGGGTAGCGCTACGGCCTGCTGCCCGCTTGAGAGCCGAAAGCTGCGCCTGATAGGGGTGGCTTTCGCGTTCAGTCCTTGCTGGTGGCAACGGCGGCGGTTGCCGCGTTCTGCGCTTCCTTCAGCGCCTCGGGGCATTCCTCGCAGCATATTTCGACCATCTTGCCGCCGAGCTTGACGCTGATCGCATCCGGTCCGAGTCCGCAGTCGCATGCAGCGCACTTCGTCTTCTTCATGGTGGTGATCCTCCGAGTTAGGCGTCCCATTTGGGACAGGATCGTAACGGGGAATGGCTCAAGCCTTAGTCCGGGCTGGCGCAATCACACCGGTACCAGACGGTGTAGGACCAATGACGATCACGAGCCCTATGCATAATGCCCTCGTTGCGGCTTTCACGAGAAGAGGTATGGAGGTTCCGCAGCTTTGGTAAATGTGACACCCTTGCGAGGCTGACATGGCTTCACGCGCGCAGCGTTCTATACGCGAAGCGTAAGTCGAGCGCGGGTAAGCAAATTTTAAATTCGTCCAGTAAGTAGAAGGAACAGCACGTGGCAGCATTTCCGGAAAAGGCAAAGGTCGTCATAATCGGGCTCGGCGGTATCGTCGGCGCCTCCATCGCGCATCATCTCGTCGAGCGGGGATGGGACGATATCGTCGGCATCGATAAATCGGGCATCCCGACCGATATCGGCTCGACAGCCCATGCCTCGGACTTCTGTTATACCACGAGCCACGACTATCTGTCGGTTTGGACCACGCAATATTCGATCGATTTCTACGAGAAGATGGGCCATTACGCCCGCATCGGCGGCCTCGAAGTGGCGCGGACCGGCGACCATGCCTGGATGGAAGAAATCAAGCGCAAGCTGTCTTCGGCACGCGCCTTCGGCACTCGCGCCCACTATATGAGCCCTTCCGAGATCAAGGAGAAGTTCCCGTTGATCCAGGAAGATCAGGTGATGGGCGGCCTCTATGATCCGGATGCCGGCCTGGTCATCCCGCGCTCGCAGACTGTTGCTGGCAAGTTGGTCGACGCCGCCGAGAAAGCTGGCAAGCTGCAGGTCTTCGGCAATACGCCGGCCAAGTCGCTGATTGTCGAGAACGGACGCATCAAAGGGGTTGTCACCCATCGCGGCACGATCATGGCCGATCACGTCATCGTCTGCGCCGGCCTTTGGGGACGGTTGATCGCCGAGATGGTCGGCGAAGACCTGCCGGTTATGCCGGTCGACCACCCGCTCACCTTCTTCGGTCCCTATACCGAGTTTGAAGGCACCGGCAAGGAAATTGGCTTCCCGCTGCTGCGCGACCAGGGCAACTCCGCCTATATGCGTGACACCGGCGATCCGGCGACGACGGAGGGCGGTCAGATCGAGTGGGGCTATTACGAAACCACCAATCCGCGCATGTGCCATCCGCGCGATCTTCTCGAAAAACACGAAGCGCGCCTTTCGCCCTCGCAGCGCGATCTCGAGATGGAACAGATCATCGAGCCGCTCGAGCGCGCCATGGAGCTGACGCCGATCCTCGGCGAACTCGGCTATAACGAAGGTCACTCCTTCAATGGCCTGCTGCAGGTTTCCGCCGCCGGCGGCGCATCCTGTGGCGAGAGCCAGAAGGTGCGCGGTCTCTGGTATTGCGTTGCCATCTGGGTCAAGGACGGCCCGGGCTACGGCAAGCTAATCGCCGACTGGATGACCGACGGCCGTACTGAAATCGATCACAACAGCATCGATTACGCCCGCTTCTATCCGCACCAGTTGACGGAAGAGTTCATTGAAGGCCGCTGCTACGAAGCCGCCCAGAAGATCTATTTCCCGGCTGTTCACACCCGCGAACCCTATGCATCCGGCCGTAACGTCAAGCGCTCGCCCTTCTACGAACGCGAAAAGGAGCTTGGCGGATACTTTATGGAACTTGGCGGCTGGGAGCGCGCGCACGGCTACGCCGCCAACGAGCACCTTCTGGAGAAATACGCCGACCGCGTCCCGGTTCGAGAGAACGAATGGGACAGCCGCCATTTCTGGCGCGTGTCGAATGCCGAGCATCTGGCGATGAGCGAGGATTGCGGTATCGTCAATCTCAGCCATTTCCACATGGTTGATATCGAGGGACCTGACCATGTCGAGCTGATGGAATGGCTGTGCGCCGCCAAGGTCGGCGGCGATGCAAATATTGGCAAGGGCATTTACACCCACTTCCTCGACGACGAAGGCATGGTGCGCGCTGACTTCACCGTCTTCCGCATGGCCGACCGGTGCCGTCTCGTCAACGGCGCCGATGCCGGCCCACGCGACCTGCACTATATGAAGCGCGTCGCCGAAGACCGTGGCCTTGACGTTATCATCACGGACGTCTCGGAAAAATTCGTGACGATCGGCATTTGGGGTCCGAACGCGCGCGACACGCTGAAGAAGGCTGTGGCCGATCCGACCGGGCTCGAACAGGAAAACTTCGCCTTTGCGGCGATCAAGCCGATCGAAATCGCAGGCAAGTCTGTCACCGCCTTCCGCATCTCATACGTCGGTGAGCAGGGCTGGGAATTGCATATGAAATACGAAGACGGCCTTGTCGTCTGGGATGCGCTGCGCTCGACCGGCGTGATGGCCTTCGGCGTAGAGACCTATGCAAACTCACGCCGCATGGAAAAGAGCCTACGTCTGCAGAACGCCGACCTCCTGACCCAGTACAACCTAATCGAAAGCGATCTCGCCCGTCCGAAGGTCAAGGAAGCCGATTTCCGCGGCAAGGCTAAGCATTTGCAATACAAGGCGCGTGAGCACCAGCCGGCTGTGCTTTGTACGCTTGTGATGACGGAGAATACCGACAAATTGGGCGTGAAGCGTTATCCCGTCGGCAACCTGCCGGTCGTCGATCCGGCCACGGGAGAGGTTCTGGTCGACGAGCTTGGCCGTCGGTCCTACACGACCTCGATCGCCTACGGCCCGACGGTCGGAAAGAATATTGCTTTGGCCTACTTACCCTGGTCGCATTGCCAAGTCGGACGCAAGCTGAATGTCGAGTATTTTGCCGAGAGTTATCCAGTGGAGGTGGTCGGCGTCGGGTACAAGCCGATCTATGACCCGGAAAATCTGAAGCCGCGCACGTAAGCGCTCAAATACTCGTGGCGCTCCAAGGACGGGGCGCCACGACCATGAGATTGAGCCGCTTGGCTGAAAACAACGGGGTAGGTTCCGGCTGGCGGTGAAATCGCACTCTAAGCGCTTGCGCAGTTTGGCCAGATATATTCGCCGGCGGCAAATCACTCTGGCGACCGATGCAACGTGATGAGCCTCGCCCTTATTGAGGCGATCTGGGCACGCCGCTGCACGGGACAAGTCGATATCCGAGCATGCCACTGGTCCCGAACAGGTGATCGACCACTTAGGGTATTGCCATCGCTGTCGAATTCTTTAGCGGTCTCTGCTCATTACCGCCGAAGCCGCGCTACGCGCCGGAATTCCGCCCGGGTCTGACCATCGGCCCGCCGGGACGAAGAAGTGAAGTGGCTGTGAATGGTGCTTGAGCCGTGCATGGTAGTCCTCCATCGGTTCGGTCTCGGTGGAGGCAACGAACCATCTGCACGGCTCGCCCGCTGTCACATAGTTAGCGATTCTACATCGACTTATTTCAGCAGCCATTCATGCTCTGGCTGGTTGTGGAATTTCCACACCCGCTTCGGGCCGGCCATGACGTTGAGATAATAGAGGTCGTAACCGTGGACGGTGGCGCAGGGGTGATAACCCTTCGGCACCAGCGTCACGTCACCATTTTCCACCGCCATTGCCTCATCGAGCGACCGATCGTCGGTGTAGACGCGCTGGAAGGCGAAGCCTTGCGGCGGGTTCATACGGTGGTAGTAGGTTTCCTCCAGCAGGCTCTCATTCGGCAAATTGTCCTGGTCGTGCTTATGAGAAGGGTAGGAGGAGGTGTTGCCGTTCGGCGTGATGACCTCCACCACCAGCAGCGAGTGGGCGGAGTTGTCGTCCTCGGGCATGATATTGGTCACGAGACGCACGTTCGAGCCCTTGCCGCGCTGGAATTGCGGATGCACGCCGGGCGGGATGAGCTTCGCCTTGTAGTCACCGCCACCGGGCGCCGAGCAGACGGCAAGTTCAAGATCGGTTTCCGCCGTCACCGACCAGCTGGAGCCGGCCGGCACGTAGAGCGAATGCGGCGCACCCTCGAACGGGCTCATGCGCCCGCCGACCGAGCCGAAATCCTCTCCTGCGGCGGTTGCTTTGCCCTTGCCGGCCACCCATACGAGACAGGCCTCGCGGTCGCCGGCCTCGCTCGACACGGTCTCGCCCGGCTTCAGGCGATGCAAGTCGAAGCCGACATAGGTCCACCCGGCGGTTTCCGGCGTTACATGGGTGACTCGGCCGCGGTCACCCCTTGGTTTTACGAGAAGGTTCGGCATGAACTGATTTCCTTCAATCGATATCAATGCTCTTACGCAGGCAGAACGTTATCCCTTCGGGAAGCCTACCGTTTCCACGGTATAGCCCGCGGCGGTCATGACACGCATCAGTTCGGCATGGCCGATCTCTGCCATCTTCTGCGGGGGCGCCTTTCGCGGATCCTGCTCGGCCTCGACGACGAACCAGCCTTCGTAGCCATAATCGGCCAGTCTCTGGACGATTGCGCCGAAATCGAGCGAACCGTCACCCGGCACGGTAAACGCGCCGAGCGCCACCGCGTCGAGGAAGGACTGCTTGCTGCGGTCGAGCCCGTCAACGACGGCCTTGCGGATATCCTTGACGTGCACGTGGTTGATGCGAGCGTGGTGGCTGTCGATGGCGCGCAAAACGTCGCCGCCGGCAAAGGCCAGATGACCGGCATCGAGCAGAAGCGGAATGCCTTCGCCCGAGTTGCGCATGAAGGCGTCGAGTTCCGGCTCGGTCTCGACGACGGCTGCCATGTGGTGGTGATAGGATAGCGGCATGCCCTGCTCGGCGCACCATTCGCCGAACTGCGTGACCTTGCGCGCATAGGCCTTCATCTCGTCATCCGACAGGCGCGGCTTGGTCGCGAGCGGCTTGGAACGATCGCCCTGGATCGAACGGCCGACCTCGCCATAGACGATGCAAGGCGCGTTGACGGCCTTGAACAGCTCGATCATCGGCGCGATGCGGTCCTTATTGGCGGAAAGATCCTCGTCAACGAGCGTGCCGGAGAACCAGCCACCGCAGAGCGTCACATCGGCGGCGCGCAGGATCGGCAGCATCTCGGCCGGATTGTTCGGAAAGCGGCGGCCCTGTTCCATGCCGGTGAAGCCGGCGCTGCGCGACTGGCGCAGGCATTCTTCCAGGGATACGTCGTCGCTGAGCTCAGGAAGATCGTCGTTCCACCAGGCGATCGGCGACATGCCAAGTTTGGCCTTCATCAATAGTCTCCTCAAAGGCATTGTTGGAAGAGCGGGGCCGCTCTTCCCGTGAAATCAGTCGATCAGCCGATGCGCTGGGCGGCGCGCGCCTTGACGTAAGCCGCGTGCGCCTTGTTGACCTGCTCGCGCGGGCTGACTTCGGGAACCGCAACGTCCCACCAGTAGCCGCCGGCTTCCGTCGTGATCAGCGGATCGGTGTCGATTACGAAGACGGAGGTGCGATCGTTCTTCTTTGAGTCGGCAATCGCCTTCTCGAGTTCGGCGATCGACGCGACCTTGACCGCGATCGCGCCCATGCTCTCGGCATGGGCCCTGAAATCGATCTCAGGCATGACTTCGTAATGCGCGTCCTTCAGCAGGTTGTTGAAGTTCGCGCCACCGGTCGCCATCTGCAGCCGGTTGATGCAGCCATAGCCACGGTTGTCGAGCAGGACGATATTGAGCTTCAGGCCGAGCATGACCGATGTCGCGAGCTCGGAGTTCAGCATCATGTAGGACCCGTCACCGACGAGGACGAAAACTTCCTTCTCTGGATGCGCCATCTTGGCGCCAAGGCCGCCCGCAATCTCGTAGCCCATGCAGGAGAAGCCGTATTCCATATGGTAGCTACCCGGAGCGGTCGCCGGCCAAAGCTTGTGCATCTCTCCCGGGAGGCCGCCTGCAGCGCAAAGGCCGATTGCCTTTTCAAGGTCGATCGAACGGGTAACGGCGCCGATCACCTGGGCGTCGGAGGGCAGGGCGGCATTGGTGCTAGCCATCGCCTTCGCGGCGGCGTCCATCCAGACCTTCTTTTCCCGCTCGGCCCTCTCCGCCAGCGCGGCCGGTGCTTTCCAGCCGGCGAGCCCGCTCGAGATAGCCTTCAACCCTTCGCGGGCATCGGCCACCAATGTCTGGCCGTCGTGCTTGGCCGCGTCGTATGCGGCAATGTTGAGGCCGAGAATTTTCAGCTGCTCGTTCTGGAAGAGCGCCCAGGAACCTGTCGTGAAATCCTGGCAGCGCGTACCGACGGCGATGATCAGGTCCGTTTCCGTTGCGATGGCATTGGCAGCCGATGTTCCGGTAACGCCGACGGAGCCGAGCGCCAGCGGATGTCGCTCGTCGATCGCCGACTTGCCAGCCTGCGTGACGACGACGGGGATCCGGTGTTCTTCGGCAAACGCCGTCAGTTCCTTCGTGGCCTGTGAGTAGAGGACACCGCCGCCGGCGACGATGACCGGCCTTTCGGATTTCTTGATGAGAGCGATGGCGTTTGTCAGCTCGTCGGCATCCGGGCGCGGACGACGCGTGGTCCAGACGCGCTCCTCGAAGAAGCTCTCGGGATAATCGAAGGCTTCAGCCTGCACGTCCTGGCACAATGACAGCGTGACCGGGCCGCAATCATAGGGATCGGTGAGCACCTGCATGGCGCGCTTCAGCGCAGAGATGATCTGCTCCGGCCGCGTGATGCGGTCGAAATAGCGGGACACCGAACGGAAGGCGTCGTTCGCCGAAACCGTACCGTCGCCGAAATCTTCGATCTGCTGCAGCACCGGATCCGGTGCACGGTTGGCGAAAACGTCGCCAGGCAGGAAGAGTACCGGGATGCGGTTGACGTGGGCGACACCAGCGGCCGTCACCATATTGAGCGCGCCGGGGCCGATGGAGGTCGTGCACGCCATGAAACGCTGGCGGAAGTTCGCCTTCGCATAGGCGATGGCCGCATGCGCCATGCCCTGCTCGTTATGGGCGCGATAGGTCGGCAGTTCGCCACGCACCTGGTAGAGCGCCTCGCCGATGCCGGCCACATTGCCATGCCCGAAGATCGCCCAGACGCCGCCGAAGATCGGTATCTTCTTGCCATCGACGACCGTCACCTGCTTCTTGAGGAAATGCGTAACGGCCTGAGCCATCGTCAAACGTACAGTCTTGCCCATGAGGCACCTCCCAAATGCTTTAATTAATGTAGACCGCGCGTTTTCAACCAGGCCTCGGTCAATTGGCGGAAGCGTCCGGCCATGTCTGATATCGCTTCTTCATCATTCAACTTGCCGGAAAGCCAACCGCGGGCAGCCTCGGCAAAAATCGTGCGGCCGACGGCAAAGCCCTTGACGGAAGGAGCAGCCAATGTCGCCTCGAAGCCTTTCACCAGCTCGTCGGCCGGAGCCTCGAGACCGAGCAGTACTATCCCGCGGCACCATGGGTCGTTCTTGACGATCACGGCTTCAATCTTTTTCCAGGCAGCCGTCGAAGCCTGCGGCTCGAGCTTCCACCAGTCGGGTTTGATGCCGAGCGCGTAAAGCTCTTCCATAGCCGTCGAGATCGTATCGTCGGCCAACGGCCCGTTCTTGCTCGCGATGATTTCGACGAGCAATTCGCGGCCAACCTTGCGGGCGGCTTCAAAGAGCGTGCGCAGTTTCTCCTGCTGCTCGGTCTTCAGTTCTGCCGGATCATCTGGATGGTAGAAGCACAGGCACTTGATGCAATGATCGAGCGGCCATTCGACGAGCTGCGATCCGATATCCTGGCTGAACTCGAAACGCAGCGGCTTGGACCCCGGCAGTTCCACCGGCCGGCCGATCCAGGCGAAGTTCTTGGTCGCCGCATCGAAGAAGGCGTCACGCCCGAAGCGCTCATCGATCAGCATGCCGTAGCCGTTGCGGCCACCGGCAACACGCGCGGCGGCTTCTACCGCAAGGCGCTTGAAGGCGACGATCTTCTTGTAATTGACGCCGAGTTCGTCGCAGACGCTGGTGAGCTGCGAGCGATGGTCGATTGCAAGCGCCATGAGAAGCGGAATGTCGCCCTTGCGCGTCGAAGCCCAATGGATGTGGTTGATCGCCTCGTCTTTGCGCAAGGCGCGATGCTTACTGCCATGCTTCAGGAAGAAGTCGAGTTCGGCCCAGGTCGGATATTCCGGCGAGCAGAGCAGGCGGGAGACGGCGAAGGCGCCGCAGGCGTTGGCCCAGGTCGCGCAGGTTTTCAGCGGCTCGTTCTTCAGCCAGCCGCGCAGGAGGCCGGACATGAAGGCATCGCCGGCACCGAGCACGTTGAACACCTCGATGGGGAAGCCTTCGCCGACAATGCCATCTTCCAGATTGTCGCTGATCGGGCCGTCATAGACGATGCAGCCCATGGCGCCGCGCTTGAGCACGATCGTTGCCGGCGAAAGACGGCGGATTTCCTTGAGCGCGCCGAGCACGTCATCGGCACCGGAGGCAATCAGGATTTCCTCTTCGGTTCCCACGATCAAGTCGCAGTCTGGAAGCGTTTCCTTCATCTTGGAGGAGACGCGATCGGACTTCACATAGCGCTCGAATCCTTCGGCGTGGCCCGCAAGGCCCCAGAGATTAGGCCGATAGTCGATGTCGAAGATCACCTTGCGGCCGTTGGCCTTGGCGATGCGGATCGCTTTGCGCTGTGCGGCTTCCGTGTTCGGTCGGGAAAAGTGCGTGCCCGACACCAGGACCGCGCGCGACGACTTGATGAAGCCTTCATCGATATCGTTCTCGTCGAGCGCCATATCGGCGCAGTCCGAGCGATAGAAGATCATCGGCGACACGCCTTCAGCCTCGACGGCCAGCAGCACCAGCGCCGTAAGGCGTTCCTTATCGGTCTTGATGCCTTTCGTCTCGACCCCTTCGCGGGCTGACTGCTCGATGATGAAGCGGCCCATCTGCTCGTCGCCGACCCGGGTGATCAGGCCCGACCTGAGGCCCAGGCGGGCCGTCCCAATAGCGATGTTGGCAGGGCAGCCGCCGACAGATTTGGCAAAGGAGCCGATGTCTTCAAGCCGCGAGCCGATCTGCTGCCCGTAGAGGTCGACCGATGAGCGTCCGATCGTGATCACGTCAAGCGACGGTTCCGGCTGTGAGCCCGGGTTCGGTTGTGCCATCATGTCCTCCCGCTAGATTTTAGCTACGGCTTGGCGCCTGCTGATTGCGAGTAATGAAACATCGGTTCCGTATTTTTGTCAATTCGGAATGTTTGTTCCATTTTTCATTTTGTCGATTTTGCCTGCGTTCGTTTGCGCCGCCGCTCGGCGATGGCGACCGGGAGCGCCATCGTCAGGGCCATCGAGGCCGAGAGTGAACGAAAACCGGCAAAATCCGCCTCCGCTACCTCGAACCAGCAAGTGGCACGGGCGGCAAGCGGTGAAAAAGCCGAATCGGTGATTGCAACGACTGGCACGCCCCGATCCGCCAGCGCTTCGGCCTGGCTCAGGCTGTCAGCGGCATAGGGAGAGAAGCTCGCTGCGATTGCCGCATCATTCTGCGTCGCGAATTGCACCATTTCCGGATCGACGCCGTTCGGCGACGCGACAATCTGGTGGCGGATATTCAGCTTCGAGAAGGCATAAGTCATATGCGCGGTCAGCGGATAGGAGCGTCGCTTGGCGATCAGATAGATCGTCTCGGCAGCCGCGAGAATGTCGACGGCCTTGGCAAAGGTATCCGTCTGCACGGTGGCCGCCAGCCGGTTGACCGATTGGCTCGCGGCCGAAATGAAGCCGGAAAGCAGGTTGGCGTCCTCGTCCTCGTCCTCGCCGCTTGCCTGCTCCAGCGTCACCAAGCGCTCTTCATATGTCAGCGTGCGATCGCGCAGGCGCTCGCGAAAAATGCTCTGAAGGTCGGAGAAGCCCTCGTAGCCGAGGTGGTGTGCCAGGCGCACCAGGGTCGACGGCTGCACGTCGGATGCCGCAGCGATGCTGGCCGTCGTGCCGAAGGCGATTTCGTCGGGGTTAGCGAGTGCGAAAGCTGCGACCTGCGCAAGTCGCTTCGGCATGGTTGCTTTCCGTTCGATGATGATGCTGCGCAGGCTCTCGAAGTCGCGCGGAACCCTGGTGGGCGTTTTGCTGTCACTGTCCATGCACGCTGTCCATTGAACGAAATAAACATTCCATAATTACGAGCATAGATGATTTTCATGCGCGAGCCCAATTGTTTTTATTGCATTGAAATCCAAGTGTTTTGAACAGTTTTCGAGGTCACCGCAGCAAAGATATGCGGAAGGGCCGCTTGTCAAAATGATCTAAATATTCCAAAAATCTGGCCGGCATCTGGAGGAGATACGATGAAATCACTGGGAATCGGTCTGATTGGCACCGGCTATATGGGCAAATGCCATGCTCTCGCATGGAATGCGGTAAAGACCGTATTCGGCGATGTCGAACGCCCGCGCCTGGTCCATCTGGCGGAAGCCAATGCCGACCTTGCCGATAAGCGCGCCTCCGAATTTGGCTTCGAGAAGGCAACAGCCGATTGGCGCACCTTGATCGCCGATCCCGAAGTCGATGTCGTGTCGGTCACCACGCCGAACCAGTTCCACGCCGAAATGGCGATTGCTGCGCTCGAAGCCGGTAAGCATGTCTGGTGCGAGAAACCGATGGCGCCAGCATACGCTGATGCCGAGCGGATGCTGAACACCGCAAGAGCCGCGGGCAAGGTCGCCGTTCTCGGCTACAATTATATCCAGAATCCCGTCATGCGGCATATCAAGGCCTTGATCGCGGAAGGAGCGATCGGTGCGGTCAATCATATCCGTGTCGAGATGGACGAGGACTTCATGGCCGATCCCGATGCTTTCTTCTATTGGAAGAGCGAGCTTTCCGCCGGTTACGGGGCGCTGGACGATTTCGCCGTGCATCCTCTGTCGCTGCTTTGGTATCTGTTCGGCCACGTTGAGGCTGTTATCACTGACATGGTGAAGCCCTACGGTAGCCGGCCGCTGAAGGAAGGCGGTCGCCGCGATGTCGAGAATCACGACGCGGCCAACGTTCTGATGCGTGTGGGCCGTGGAATCTCTGCGGTGCTGATGGCAAACCGCGCCGCCTGGGGGCGTAAAGGGCGAATCGCGCTGCAGATCTTCGGCTCGAAGGGCTCGATCGCATACGATCAGGAGCGCATGAACGAATTCGAACTCTATCAGGCGGAAGGCCGCGGCTCAGAACAGGGCTTTCGCAAGATACTGGCCGGCCCGGCGCATCTGCCCTACGACCGCTTCATTCCGGCCCCCGGGCACGGGCTCGGTTTCAACGATCTCAAAATTATCGAATGCCGCGAACTGATCCGCGCAATTTCCGGTGAGCCGTCGTCGATCGTGACATTCGAAGACGGTCTTAGGATAGAGAAGTCTGTTCACGCCATGGCACAGTCATTCCACGAGCGCCGCTGGATCGAGATCGCATAGGCCGATCCGCTTCAGGTTGACGACGCTGGAGGCAGGGGGTAGGCCTTTGCTGAAACGCGCGGCTGTATGCTGGGAGTGAGAACGTGACGGACAGACTGGTGATCATCGGCGCGGGGCAGGCGGGCTTTGCATTGGCCGCGAAATTGCGTGCACTCAAGGATACACGCCCAATCACCATCATCGGTGCGGAAGACGCGCTTCCCTATCAGCGGCCACCGCTCACAAAGAAGTATCTGCTCGGTGAGATGGCGTTCGATCGCCTGCTGTTCCGACCGGAGCACTGGTACGCGGACAACGATGTTGAGATCAGGCTTTCGACCTGGGCGGAACAGATCGTGCGCGATAAGAAGCAGGTCCTCCTCCAAGACGGCTCGGCGTTGGATTATGGCACGCTGGCACTGACGACCGGATCGACGCCGCGTGCGCTGCCGGCATCGATCGGTGGAGAACTCGAAGGCGTCTATGTAGCGCGCGACAAGCGCGATGCCGACCTCTTGGCTGACGAGATGCGGCCGGGTCGCCGAGTCCTTATCATAGGAGGAGGCTATATCGGACTCGAGGCTGCGGCCGTCGCCCGTCACCGCGGCCTCGAGGTCACGGTAATCGAAATGGCCGACCGAATCCTCCAGCGCGTCGCCGCCAAGGAGACGGCCGATATCATGCGGGTGATTCATGAAGCGCATGATGTCGTCATCCGTGAGAAGACCGGACTGAAGCATCTAGTCGGCCACGAAGGCAGAGTGGTCGCTGCCGAACTCTCCGACGGCTCTACGATCGAGGTCGACTTCGTCATCGTCGGCATTGGGGTCGTCCCGAACGACCAGCTTGCCAAGGAGGCCGGTCTCGAGGTCGCGAACGGAATCATTGTGGACGAATTCGCCCGCACGTCCGATCCGTCGATTTTTGCTGCCGGCGATTGCGCGGTCCTGCCGTGGCAAGGTGGACGCATCCGTCTCGAATCGGTGCAGAACGCCGTCGATCAGGCGGAGGCTGTTGCCGCCATCATTGCCGGCGGGAACGAAGCATATGATCCCAAACCCTGGTTCTGGTCGGACCAGTATGATGTGAAGCTGCAGATCGCCGGCTTCAATATGGGCTATGACGACACAATTCTGCGCCCAGGCGCGCGCGACGGCGCGCATTCCATTTGGTATTTCAAGAACGGGTCGTTCATCGCCGTCGATGCGATCAATGACGCCAAGGCCTATGTCAGTGGCAAGAAGATGCTGGAATCGGGGATCAATCCCGACAGGGCGATCATTGAGGACGCATCTGCCGATCTCAAGCAGCTATTGAGCTGAGGCCGCTGGCCTCAGCATCAGGTGAAAAAGCCGAAAAAGCGCTTGCGTCACCTGTCGAATGACTCTATCAGGCTCCCACCGGAGAGGTGGCCGAGTGGTCGAAGGCGCTCCCCTGCTAAGGGAGTATACGTCAAAAGCGTATCGAGGGTTCGAATCCCTTCCTCTCCGCCATTACAATCATGTCCAGCCCGGAGACATAGGTAACAAAACGTACCTCTTATGTTCGTTTGCAAGCTCCTGAGTCATGAATTTGCCTTTCCGGCTTTGACAACGGAATCACATGCGTAAAGCTGGTGAACAAGGTAGGAGACAGGGCATTTCGACGACGGCTGGCATACTCTTATGCGCGGGTTGGGTACCGCATTTCCGTTTGTTCGTCTGAGGCTGCCTCGGTCTAAGATCGGGCATAGATTAATCCGCCACATAGGTACGACGAGGGTTCCTCACCGGAGTCCTGTCCCCATCTTTGTTCAACAGCAAATGTTTGCTTCTTGACTGGCTAGTCGGGCATTGCGCCGACGATTGTCTCTAGATCTATACTGTGGGAGCGACCTCCTGCCCGATCGCCCATAAGAAGGCTGCCATTTCCCGAGCAATGGCGGTGACCGCGACGACCTTCGGTTTGCCTGCTGCCATCAGCTTACGATAGCGAGTGCAAAGCCTCACTTGACCTTTCCAGGCGATCTGGCGAACGGTCTTTGGTAGGTCCTGCGACCGCGCCTGGATCCTCGAGCTTACACGGGCCGGGAAGCGATATGTCCAGGCCCCTTCGATGAGGACCCGACGCGCCCTTTGGTTGCCCGCCTTGGTGATCCTACCACGCTTAACCCGTTCGCCGGTTGAGCTTTCCGATGGCACGAGACCGAGATACGCCATCAACTGCCGGGGATTATCAAAGCGCCTGACATCACCGATTTCGACCACAAAGGTGACCGCGGTCATGAACGCAACGCCGCGCATGGCCTGATAGGCGGCGACAACTGGGGCCATTGTCCAGGATGCCGCGGTCTCGACCACCAGCTTTGTCAGCCTGTCCAGACGCACGCCGGCATCCTCGATGGCCTGGCAATATTCCGCCAACAGGATTTGGTGGGCGGGGTGATCGAAGGCCTGGCACGCCAGCCATCGTACATGGGCGCGCGTCCATGGCTTGCGACCGGTATAGATCCGGCCATGACGCAACAAGAAAGACTGAAGTTGCTGACGCGCCTGCTTCAGCGTGTCGCTGGCCGCCTCGCGAGCCCGCACCAGATCGCGGATCGCCTCATGGCCTTCATCTGGGACCCACACCGCGGTCAGCTCGCCGGCGCGGTGCAGGCGCGCCAGACTCATGGCATCTCGGCGGTTTGTCTTCACCCGGTCACCTGCACGCCTGGGCACTAGAGATGGCGCTACGACCACGCAGTCATGCCCAAGTTCGACAATCTGACGGTAAAGTCCGTACCCTGTGGGACCCGCCTCATAGCAAAAGTGAAGCCTGGCGCCACGCTTGGAGAGTTTGCTGACCATCGATGCCACCGACGACGGCTCCGAAGAGATGTCGCCGAAAAACCGTACCACGCCATTGCGCGTTCCATCGGCAATGGCCACCGAAATCTTCAGCTTGGATGTATCCAAGCCAATGAAAATTGCGCTATCCTCTTTCATGGTTCGCCCTCGCTAAGCATGGGGCAAGGCTCCGGCCAATCCAGAGCAACCCCCGAATTTAGCTTACCGCGGGGGCGGGCCATGCTCACCCCGCGAACATACGGTCTAAGACATGGGTGACAACCGCGTGCCGAACGGGTTGTCGATGGTTTGCAAGGTCCTCTGCTCCAGGTCGATATATCCGAGATCATAGTGCATGAAGCTGACGAGCCAAATACCGTCGTCGACTTCCTTGATGCCGAGTTTCTGTCCGGCCAGCACGGTGGAGATATTGATCTTCTTGCGGTGCATGCAGATGCGGCCGCAATTGGTCACCAGTGCGTCACGGTCGTGGAACGGATAATCGATCTCCGGTAGCCCGTTATATCGGCGCGCCGATGGCGTGTAGAGATCGACCGGCACCTTCATCGCCAGGGCTTCATGCGGCCGTTCGGTATTGAATTCGCTGACGAATGCATCGAAGCGGGCCTGCTGCTGTAGGATATTTCTGCCGGGTGGACGCGTCGCCTCTTTCTTCAGCGTCAGGTGCATGCGCTCATGCCGGCCATTCTCTTGCGGATGGCCCGGCCTGATGCGCTCGAGGCCGATGCCGAGCCGCAGCCACCAGACCGACAGCTTCGACAGATTGTAGAGGCCGTTGGGACTGGCGAATGGCAGGCCGTTGTCGCTGCGGATGGCATCCGGCAGACCGCGTTCGGCAAACAATCGGCGGAACGCCTCGAACACACCCACCTCCTTTGTCGATTCGAAGGCCTCGCCGGCGAGCAGGAAGCGTGACATCTGGTCGGTGACCGTCAGCGGGTAACAGTATCGGCCGTCACCGAGCTTGAACTCGCCCTTGAAGTCGGCACACCACAGATCGTTCGGCAGCAATGCTTGCGATAGGGCCG
>NZ_LOKZ01000018.1 GCF_002211365.1 Rhizobium sp. R711
GGGCCCAGCCAGCCGGCCACGATCGCTGGCGCCAATCAATTTGAATCGGGTTGCTATTCCGCAACCCGCAAGGATGCGCAATGGCAGGAATTCTCTTGACGGACAGGTGGCGATTAGACAACGTCACGACACGGCTCGCTACCGCTATCTTGGGGGGCTGGACGAGGAAGAGGTCGCAATTGTCATTTCTCTGGAAGCAATCCACGGGGACTGAAACGGAGTAGGGGTCAGAACAAGAGCAGTCCGAAATCGTACTCTAAGGCCGAACGGAACAGGAACGATGTCGTAGTTCGGATGTGCAACATCCGATCTCTGTGGATTGCTATCGACATGCGCCAGTTTTGATTTCTCTGTCCGGCCCGACTCGACAACGCTCGACGCAGATTGGTCATGAATGGAGTCGGGCGATGGCAAAACGCAAGCTTCTCAAAGATCAAGATCGCCGAAAGCTTATCGATATCCCAGTCGACGAGGACAGCTTAATCCGACACTATTCGTTGTCATTAGCGGATCGCCTGGAGATCGAACTGCGGAGACGTAATCACAATCGGCTCGGCTTTGCCATCCAGCTATGTCTGATGCGATACCCAGGTCGAGTGCTGGGGGCAGAAGAAACTCCGCCTCGGGCCATGCTGAAGTATGTTGCTGACCAGATCGGAGCCACCCCAGAAGAATTTGCCCTCCTATGCACGCCGTGAAGAAACCCGTCGGGATCACATGGCGCGGCTAATGATGTACATGGATAAGAGAAGCGCGACGCTGCAAGATCGCCGCGCCGCGCTATTGGCGGCAATTCAAGCGGCGACCACGTCCGACGACGGTGCTGCGATAGCCAGTTCGCTTGTCGCAACGTTTCGCGAACGCGGAACTCTTCTGCCG
Source organism: Rhizobium sp. R711 (assembly GCF_002211365.1). Taxonomy (GTDB): domain Bacteria; phylum Pseudomonadota; class Alphaproteobacteria; order Rhizobiales; family Rhizobiaceae; genus Rhizobium. The sequence goes on from NZ_LOKZ01000018.1 coordinate 880, forward strand.
GCGATCGACACGATCGAACGGATCGGCCTTGCCGGCCGTGCCATAGCCCGGCGCCGGGCAGAAAGAACTCTGATTGAAGACATCCCACTCGATAGACTTCAATCACTGGATAGGCTGTTAGAGGTTGACCCGTCGATCGGCCAGACGCGCTTTCATTGGCTGCGCTCGCCGCCAGAAGCGCCGGCTGCGTCGAACCTCGTCGGGCTGACCGAGCGGATAGCTTTTCTGCGGCGGCTGGAGATCGATACGGAACTTCAGGCGCGCGTATCATCCGGACGGTGGGACCAGATGATCCGGGAGGGCAACGCAACGCCGGCCTGGCTTGCCAACGACTTCAACGCCAGCCGTCGCCACGCTCTGATCGTGGCTCAAGTCATCAAGCTTTGCCAGAAGCTCACGGACGATGCGGTGACGATGTTCATCAAGCTGATAGGGAAGTTGTTCTCGCAAGCCAACAATCGGAAGAAGCAGCGACAGATGGACTGCAGAGCGAACACCGCCAAAGCGCTGGGCATGTTTCTAGATACGATCACCGCCCTGCAGTCCGCCAACGACTATGGTCGGAACGCATTGGATGTTCTCGACCAAAGAGTCGGCTGGGACCGGCTGCTTCGGATGAAGCCTGAGCTTGAGTCGATGGTCGACGACAACGAGGCACCGCCGTTGACCGTGGCAGCCGAGCAATACGCGACCGTCCACAAATACATTGGTGCATTCCTTCAGGCCTTCACGTTCCGCTCGGCGCATCGCCACGACCCGCTTCTGGCGGCAATTGCGCTGCTGAAACGGCTTTATGCCGAGAAGCGGCGGACACTCCCGGATCGCGTGCCGCTCACCCACCTCAGCCAAACTGATCGACGGCTTATCTTCGAACAAGGGAAACCTGATTGCCGTCTCTACGAGATCGCCACGCTAGCGGCTTTGCGAGACCGGCTTAGATCTGCGGACATTTGGGTCGACGGCAGCCGATCTTTCCGGCCGATTGACGAGCATCTGATGCCGCGGTCGACATTCATCACGTTGAAGGAGGAAGATCGTCTCGGATTGGGCGTCGAAGCTGATGGCGCGCAATGGCTTGCCGAAGCGCGTCAGATGCTCGACTTCAACCTGACGCGTCTGGCGCACAGAGCACGATCCGGAAAACTCAACGGAGTTCGTCTTGAGGCGGGAACCTTGATCGTCACACCGACCGCCGGCGAAGTCCCTGCGGCCGCCGAGGAACTGAATGTGGAGATCAGCGAGATGTATCCGCTGGTGGAGGTTCCCGATCTACTGAGAGAAGTGCATGAATGGACCGGCTTTGCAGATTTCTTCACGCATGTTCGCACTGGCGACATCCCAAAAAATGTCTCTGCCATGCTCGCGGGCGTGCTGGCGGATGCGACCAATCTCGGGCCGAAGCGAATGGCTGGCGCATCCAAGGGGATCAGCGCTCACCAGATAGGCTGGATGCGCACTTTCCACGCCCGATCCGAGACATATCGTGCTGCGCAAGCATCTATTACCGATGCACACACCCGCCATCCGCACTCCCGCCTATGGGGCAACGGCACGACATCTTCCTCAGATGGTCAATTCTTCCGAGCGAGCGACCGAGCCGCAAAGCGCGGCGACATCAATTTGCATAACGGCAGCGAACCCGGATCGAAATTCTATAGCCATCTGTCGGATCAGTACGGCTACTTCAGCATTCTGCCCATCAGTCCGACCGAAAGCGAGGCGGCCTATGTGCTCGACGGGTTATACGATCAGGACACGGTCCTCGACATCCAGGAACACTTTACTGACACCGGCGGTGCGAGTGATCATATCTTCGGGCTGTTCGCCTTGATCGGCAAGCGATTCGCACCTCGTCTGCGCAATCTCAAAGACCGGAAGTTCCACACGTTCGAAAAGAGCGGTGCATATCCGGCGCTGTCGAACCACATCGGGGCGCCGATCAATGCCAGTCTGATCCTCGATCATTGGGACGATCTGCTCCATCTCGCCGCGTCGATCACGACGCGGTCCGTGGTGCCTTCTACGATACTCAAGAAACTGTCCGCATCTCCGAAGCAAAGCCATCTCGCGAGGGCGCTCCGCGAACTCGGCCGTATCGAGAGGTCGCTCTTCATGATCGAATGGTACTCAAGCCCGGCACTAAGGCGGCGCTGTCAGGCCGGCCTGAACAAGGGTGAGGCCGCCCATAAGCTGAAACGCGCTGTCTTCTTCCACGAGCGCGGCGAGATCCGCGACCGGTCGTTGGAAAGCCAGGCGTTCCGTGCCTCTGGTCTCAACCTCGTCGTCAGTGCGATCGTCCACTGGAATACAGTCTATCTTGACCGCGCAATCACACAGCTGAAACGAGCGGGTCGAGATATTCCTGATACTCTGTTGAAGCACATCTCGCCGCTGAGTTGGGAACATATCAATCTTACCGGCATCTACACCTGGGATGCTGAACATCAGATGCCGAACGGATTTCCGATCGCTCCGTCTTCCAGCTGGGCTGCAGCGGGTCGCATAAGTTCTCATTCCGTTCGCCCTTAGCGTACGATTTCGGACTGCTCTTGTTCCGACCCCATGCAGCGATAGTACCAATCGTCGAACTTCTGCACGCGCGCCGGCTGAGCCGGCTGCTGCTCATCGGCGACCGCTGGCGTTTGACGGACATCCGGGCTCGCCGGCACCGCACCCCGTTGTTCCTGAGCTTGGATGGAGGCTGCGCAAAAGGCCGAGGAGAAGAGGACCGCCGATGCGAGGATCCTGATGGAAAATGACGAAAACGTCATGCAAATTATCCTGGAAGCAATGCCCTTCACCCGAGCGGGCGAGCCCGCTCTTCGATCAGATTTAAACAGATATCTGAAACAGCACGTCCTTGCGTGCGGCCGGTCATCGGCTATTCCGATGCATAGCAGAGATTCATGGATGCAACAGGAAGTAGTTTAAGCGTCTTCATAGGGTGCCCGCCTTTTTGGAGTGACGTGTTTGTTTTGCAACACCTCTGGTTGCTCAAATCTTCGGCCTAACGAATGAAAATTGCCGTGACCCGCGCACGCTCGATTGGCGTCGAGTCTGCGCCGCCTGTTGAGGGACGAGCGATGCTGTTGATCTACTTGCCGAGAAGAGGTTGTTGTAGTGAAACGTTTGTCGTCATTAATTAAGCGCACTTACCTAAGCTCGAGTCGCAGGTTCGTATCCCTCCAGGCGACCGCGAGATTAACTTAATCAATTGAAATGGCGTCAGCCTCGACGTCCGGGACGCAGGTTTGCAGGAGGCTGCTCTCCTTCAGCGGGTTCCGCAAGAAGTTCGCAAACCTTGCATTCAAGGACGCCCGCAATCTTTCCCAGCGAGTCCGCGACAGTTTTTGTCCGCGGGCCGCCGCAACCTACGAGCTTTGCTGGATTTTTGCTCTTAGCTCTCGGTAGTGTCCGGTCAAACGATCCAAGGTGAACGCCCGGTTGAGCCCGCTTGGGTTTGGCAGGACCCACGTCCGCACACCGGCGAATAGTTCGCTCTGTTCGCCCCAGTCGCAATCGGTTCGACCATTGATCGCAGCAAACGCGGCCTTGCCGAGGAAGGCAAGATTGGCTGGCGCAAACCTGCCGATCTTTGCTTCCAGCTCGGGCGCAGCCGTCAAATAATCCTTGGCTGTCAGGTCGGCTGCCCTTCTCGTCGCCCGCCATACGGCGGCCGTAATGCCGCAGCCATATTGCAGTAGCTCCCGTTCATCGCTCGCCCGCAACACAACGGGGGTAAAGCCCGCCAAATGCAGAACCCGCCAGAAACGGTTGCTGGGTGACGAGAAATTATGGCCGTCTCGTTGAGCGGTCAGCGCTGGATTGAGGCCGCAGAACACAACGCCAAGGCCAACTGCCAGCACGTCAGACAGCGCGGTCCTTCGCCCTGCCACCAGATTATCTTTGCAATCCATCTCGGCAACCATTGTTGGACCTTCAGGCACAATCACACCAGCGCCCGACGAGAACGACGCCCGCCTTTCCGCTCGATCGCGCGGCGCCTTCCGCGCATGGGCCGCGCCTTCCCCCTGGCGGACAACGATGGGGCCCAGCCGCGGCTTATCGAAAAGCGTACGCACTTTAGGCGCGTGATGTTCGTCCGAAGTCTTGATCTGACGACGAAAACGGCCAATCCGGCGTCATTTGCGGCCAATGCTACCAACCTTCGCCTCGATACCCGGCGACGCTCCGATAGTTATTGCTCGGCGCTACCCGTCGCGTGGAACACCTGCGATCTGCATCATCACCGGCCGGATGACGCCTTCGTCATTCAACTCGCCAAGCAGCAGCTTCAGCCAGCTGAACCCCACCCAGAGCGAAATTTTATCGCTCACCTCGTCGCCGCGTAGCTCGCCGCGGGCGGCAGCGCTGGCCACCAACCGCCTGACGTCGGCCGTGCGATCTGGCAGAAACCTGTCCCGCAAAGCGCTCAACGCCTCCGGCGTGCCCTGCGCCTCGGCGATCAATCCGCGAAGCGCCGCCCCGGCCGGATGCGACGCCCAGAAGCGCCACAGGCTCGTGGTGTACTGCACCAGTTCCTCGACAAGGTTGCCAGTGTCTGGAACAGGTACGAAGGTCGAACGCTCGGTCGTGTAGATCGCGATGAAAAGGTCGGCCTTCGTCGGATACCAGCGATAGATGGTCGTCTTTCCTGCTCCAGCCCGACGCGCGACCTCGTCCACCGAGAACCCGGCATACCCCTTTTCCGAAATCAGCTCTCTGGCCGCGGCGAGTACTGCTATCTCGGTTTCCGGATTGCGACGCGATCCAATGGACGTTCGTTTCTGCGCGGGGGCGGATTTCGGCTTCGTGGTCATGAACAAAGACGTATCCCAACTTCGTACCTCCGATCAACAGCGACCACCCATCACCGATCGACCAGGTGCGCGCGCGACGGTGCGGGATCAAAAGGATTTCCGAAGTACTGCGTTTCCTTCGCTACAAGACTATTCGCGACTTCCATGATGCTTACCGCGTAGGAAGGCACGCCGTCGTAGGTAAGGATGAATTGCGTGACCCAGAGACCGTGGCTGCCTACGATCCGGCTGACGCTGAAGCGCTTCTTGTTGACCTGGAGAAAGCGGCCTTCCCGAATCTTCCAACGGCCACGTATCCGCTCACCAGACTGCGGATATTCAAGCAAAGCATCTTCCCGGTAGATTTCATGTTCGAGCTCGAAATCCCCGGCGTCCGAAGCGGCCCAATGTCGTTCGAGTGCAGTTCGGAATTCGTCGTCTTCCATCTCGGATTTCTCCTTTGACGAAGTTTCTTGAAACTCACTTCGCGGCCTCGTTAACGCGAGGGATGAAGCCAGGAACCCCGGTATCGACGACGCTGTTGAAGCGGATGTTCGTCGTTATGTGCTCGCGCATCTGCTGCATCGCGTCCTCGGGCAGGCTGGAGATATCGAAGTTCTCCTGGATCCTCTTGGATTCACCGAGGTGGTCAGGAAGGCCGTTCCTCGTTGTGCCGCCCAGGCCAGGACAACCTGAGCAGGCGTCTTGCCAAGGCGTTCGGCTATCGCGGCAATGACGGGATGCTCGAGGAGATTCGGCACCATTTTGTGGCCGAGAGAGGCGAAGGCAAGCAGGACAATTCCCTGTTGCCGGCAATAATCCAAGAGCTCCCACTCGGGCAGGTATGGATGCGACTCCACCTGCACGATTGCGGGCTTGATCCGCGACGCTTCGACGATCTCCTTGAGTTTGTCGAGCGTGACGTCAGAAAGGCCGATGGACCTGCACCGTCCGCTCTCCACGAGCTCCTCCAGCGCGCGCCATGTCTCGATCAACGTGACGTCTGGATCGTATATGACCTGTCCTTGTTCGTCTCTCGGATCCTTTTCCTCGCCGGGACGGAAGGCGTAGGGGGTGTGGATGAGATAGGCATCGAGGTAGTCGACCTGCAGGCGACGGCAGCTTTCTTCGAAGGCAGGTTTCACCCGTTCCGGGCGATGATTTGTGTTCCACAGTTTCGTGGTGACGAAAAGGTCCTCCCGGCGCAGCGTTGCCGCGGCGATCGACTCGCTGAACGCCTCACCCACCGCTCCCTCGTTGAGGTATCGCTCGGCACAGTCGAAATGACGAAAGCCGACGGAAAGAGCAGATTTCACCGCCTGTTTCGTCGCGATCGGATCGGGAATCAGGGTCCCGAAGCCAACGGCCGGGATCGTACCAGCGCCGTGTAAGAGAGGGATTTTCTTGTAGCGGAGCATGTCCGAAGCTTCCATTTGCCAATTCCTTCGTATTAGCGATAATTCTTCAGTGCCTTTCGGCGAGACAACCCTCCGATCATCGTGCATCCCATTCTTCTAAGGCGGCACGGTTTCCGGGCCTATTGTACCTTGGTGTCGACAGCCTTCGGTGACACGACAGACAGGGAGTACCGGGGTCCAAGCAATTTTCGCAAAATCACCAGGCAGGGGTGGTTTCGGCAGCCCCTTCAGCCCGGACTGCACTAGAGTTAATGATTTCCTTCATGCGGCATGGGTTACCAGCAACTCCTATTGCGGGCTTTTCCTCGACCGCCCAAGGGTATCGCGTCATCGCGTTGTCAGCGGATGCGCCGGGGAGGGCTTCATCAGTGACACCACGATCAACCCGACGATCGCCGCCATGAAGGTGATCCAGAAGCCGTCGATGTAGGCCTGCACGTTCGCTTCCCTCTGAACGAGGCTCGCGAGGATGCCGATGCCGCGCTTCACCGTTTCGGCTTGTGACGCGGCCGGCGTCGAGCCAGAGCCAAGTTGAACTATCATCGAAGTCCATCCGGGCGTCGCCCCGGTGACGTGAAGACCGATCAGGTTGGAGTGCAGTTGTTCGCGCTGGCGAACCCACGTCGTCATCGATGTCGACACCGTTTCAGAACAGATCAGTCGCATGACCTGGACATAAGCCACGAGAGATATGGCGCGTGCCGGGTTCACGTTGCTGAATAGGGTCGCCACCGCGGCAAGAAACACAATCTCCTCACCGAATGTCTGCAGGATCACGATCAACCGGAACTCCGGCAGCGACCAAAGACTGGTCAACTGCGTGCCAAGCCATGCCGACAGCGCAAAACAGGTGAACCCGATGGTCAAAGTGGCCCGTTGCTTGACCGTGCGCACGAGCGTCACCGCGGTGGCGGTGGCCGCCACGAGAAGCAGGATGGCGTATGGCGCCGTAAAGTCCCCGATCTGCTCTGGACGCAGGCGAGCCACACTGATCAGGAAGTTCGGCTCCAGCAGTGAACTTCCAAGACTTGCGATCATGAAGCATGCAATGGCGGCAAATCCGAGCCCTATGTTCCTCTGATAGAGGATCGAAATGTGAGCCCATGGTTCTTTGACGCGGGTTTCGTGCCACAGGAAGACGCAGACGAGAAAAGCCGTCGCGATGAGGAGCGAAATGACATAGCCGGAACGAAACCAGTCGAGCCGATTGCCCTGATCCAACGCAAAATAAAGCGTCGTCAAGGCCACGCCAAAGAGCGCCATCCCACCCCAGTCGGCACGGCCAAGAAGGTCGCGGTCGGTCTGCATCGGCTTGCCGCCAGACCAGAATAATAGGCCGATCAAGGGGGCGACAATCGCGCCTTGCCAGTAAAGCCACTGCCACCCGATGGTCTGGGTATAGCTCCCGGCGGTGTAAAGCCCGAGATTTTGTGCGAACGGAATTCGCAGGACATAGAAGGAGAGGGCGAAGATCCAGTACTTTCGATCGAGGTTGCGAAAGGCGACAAGCAGTGTCGCTCCGACAAAGATGCCGAGCACCATCGCTCTCATCGCATGCAATGCAATGAGAGGCTCGAAGCCGCGAACAAACGGAATGACGATCGAGATAACCGAATAAAGGATGGTCGGCCAAATCATCACCTTCTTTACGCCAAAGACGGCGATCAGCCAGCCAATGCTCGGTGCGACAAGGATTTGCGGTGCCGTGGCGAAGGTGCTCAGCCACGCGCCTTCGTCGAAGCTCAATCCGAATGCCCCGCGCAGGTCCGCCAGGCCAATGCTTGCTGTGCGGACGTCGAAGGCCGTCAATATCGAGGCCATGATCATGGCGACGGCGACATACCCCTGCCGCGGAAGCTCGCTTGCTGCGCTCCTAGACATGGTGTTCGGCTTTCGTGGTTATGCGCGTTATGACAGACATGCCCGGACGCAGACGGTCGAAGTTCGACTGGTCCGGGTCGAGCTCGATGCGCACCGTCAGACGCTGGGCGACCTTGGTGAAGTTGCCGGTCGCGTTGTCAGGAGGTAAAAGCGCAAACGTCGATCCAGTTGCCGGCGATATGTTCGAGACGGTCCCGTGGAGGCGTTCTCCCGGCAGGAGATCGACCGATATGTCGACCCTCTGCCCCTCGCGAACGAGCGCCAACTGGTTTTCCTTGTAGTTGGCAAGGATATAGATCCTGGGAAGTGGAACGATCGAGATCAGGCTGGTGCCCGTGGCGACATAGTTTCCAAGCTGCACGTTTCTCTTGGCCACGACCCCGTCGACCGGGGCGCGCACATCGGCGTAGTCGAGATCGAGCTCGCGCGCGGCGACGTCGGCAGCCGCAGTGTCGAGGTTTGCTTTCAGCACGTTGCGCTGTTTTGCGATGACGTCGAGCTTTACCCGCTGGGCGAGGACGGTCGCATCCGTCATCTTCGAGTTCGCCAGCGCCCGTTCGTGGGCTGCGGTGGCCTTCTCGAGCGTCTGCACCGAACTCGCCCGACCGTCGAGGCCAAGTCGCGTCTGGCGCTCCAGCTCCTTGCTTGCCTGGATTTCATCGGCGGCGGAAGCCTGCTGCTCTGCAACGGCGACATCGATCTGGGTGAGCTGGAACGTTCGCTGTGTGTCGTTGTCTTCGAGCTGCGCACGCGCGGCTTCGAGCCGTGCCTTCGCGGCCCGAAGGGCGACTTCGAATGGCTTTCGGTCGATCGAGAACAAGAGGTCTCCGGCTTTGACGCGGGCATAGTCGCCAACAGAGATCGCTTCGACGGTGCCGCCAACGCGGGCGCTGACGGATGAGACGTCCGCATAGACGGCCGCGTCGTCGGTTGTCTGCACCGCCCGGCTGGCGACCCACCAATCCCAATTGGCCCCGGCGCCGATCACGGCGCAAAGCGCGATCACAATCGCAGTGACTGGCACGACGAACGAGGACGGTGACGTCCTGTTGGGCGAGGTTACAGGTGAGGGAGCAGGCGCGGGCGCGTTCTCCGGGGAGGCCGGCACCAATGCGGTAACGTTTGCTAGAGATCTTTCGTCCGCTTGGTTCTTGTTTCGCAACCAGTCCATTTTCTTCATCCGTTTGGTTGGTACGATGTCGATTTCGTCACGCGCTTGGCGTCCGGGAGATTTTCCGCGGCCCGTCTCCAGTCTTCCGCCGGGAAGGCGGGCTGGCGAATAGCGTCATCTGCATCCCCCCGTAAGATCACGTCCAAGGACACTCCGAAGAGGCTTTCGCGTGTCCGATGCCTTATATAAACGATACGTATCGTTTTGACAAGGTCCAGTCGCCGAAATTGGCCTAGCGCGCCTGTTCACGTTGCGATGGCCCGAGAAATCCCGTTGGAAAAGTTAGAGCAGCACCGTCAGTAGGTGGCTATCCAACGAAGGTATCGCCCAGACCTAGGTATAATAGAATAGGAACCACCTTTGATGTTCTCTCCCTGAGGAAACCTTGCGAGCGGGAGACTGTCTTATGGCTCGACTTCTTTCGATCAACGTCGGCCAGCCGCGCGACGCCGAATGGCAGGGCAGGGTCGTCAACACCGCCGTCTGGAAAGTTCCAGTCGATGGTCCGTGCATGGTCCGGAAACTCAACATCGATGGCGACGGGCAGGCGGACCGTGCTGGGCACGGCGGCGAGCAGCGGGCGGTGTTGGTCTACCAGATCGATTCCTATCAGTTCTGGGAAAGGCATCTTGGACGAAGCGACTTCGTCTACGGTCAGTTTGGCGAAAACTTCACAGTGGAGGGGCTGGCGGACGCGGAGGTTTGCATCGGCGACCGCTACCGCATCGGTGGCGCCCTATTCGAGGTGACGCAGCCACGTGTCACCTGCTATCGGCTCGGCATTCGAATGGACGTCCCCGAAATGGCGGCGCTGCTGGTCTCCCATGACAGGCCCGGCTTTTATCTTCGCGTCCTTGAGGAAGGTGAAGTCCAACCGTACGCCGAGATCGTGAAGACAGGCTCCGGCGAGGGCGCCATGACCGTCTCGGAAATCAGCGCGCTGCTTTACAAGCCAGGGAATCCTCACGATCAATTGCAGCGTGCGTTGCGTATTCCCGCGCTCAGTTTAGGCTGGCGTCACTCCTTTGAGGCCTTGCTGACGCAATCGGTCAGTGGAGTCAAATCGACAGGGAATGCCGGTCTCACCGGTGTGGCACATCCGGATCCGGCGTGGGACGGCTTCCGCCAATTCCGCTTGGTTCGCCAGACGTTCGAGGCCGATCGCGTCACCTCGCTCGAACTCGAGCCCACGGATGGAACTTCGCTGAGCAGCTATCTGCCTGGGCAATTCGTCGTGCTCCGGCTGCAGCCACGCTCGGCACCAGTTCTGCTACGCAGCTATTCGCTGTCCGGTAGGCCAGACAACAATCGTTTCAGGGTGAGCATCAAACGGGAGCTTCAGGGCGCTGCCGGCAAGTATTTGAGTGCGGAGCTGAAGGAAGGTGATCTGGTAGAGGTTAGCGCCCCACGTGGCAGCTTTACATTAATCCCCGGCGACCGGCCGGTCGTCCTCGTGAGCGCCGGAATCGGCGTGACACCGGTACTCGGCATGCTGCATGCGCTTGCGGCGGAAAGATCGCCGAGGCAGGTGTGGTGGCTTTATGGCGCTCGCAGCAGGAGGGAACATCCATTCGCAAAAGAGGTCGCCGAGCTTCTTCAGTCGCTCCCACACACCCATAGCTATATCTGCTACAGTGCGCCTGGCCCTGCCGACCGGCAAGGCGTCGACTATGACGCGCAAGGTCACCTCGACACGGCTGCCCTTCGGACACTGGATTTGCCGATCGAGAGCGACTTTTACCTGTGCGGACCTTCGAAGTTCATGAGCGACCTCACCGAAGGGTTCGCCTGCCTCGGGGTGACGGGCGCCAGCATCCACACCGAAACATTCGGCTCGGCTTCGTCCATCACCCCGGGTATCGCAGCCTCACCGCGGCGGTCACCGCATCAACCGCAGGGTCAACCCGGCTCCGGAGGACTGGTTTCGTTCGCCCGAAGCGGCTTGAACGTGCGATGGAACCCTGGCCTCCACAATCTCTTGGAATTGGCCGAGGCATGCGACGTGCCGGTGCGATGGTCCTGCCGGACCGGCGTCTGCCATACTTGCGAGACCGGAATGATCTCGGGGTCGGTCACGTACCAGCCAAAACCGATTGATGGGCCGGCGGACAACAACGTACTGCTTTGCTGCTCGCAGCCTGCAGGTGACATCGTGATCGACCTTTAGCGGCCTCACAAGCCTCATATAAACGGAGGAATCAGTCATGAGATCCGATATTGTACCAGGAGCCGTTTTCCCCGACTACGAGCTCAGCGATCACACCGGAAAACGTCGAAAGCTCTCCGACCTGCAGTCCATATATCCAATGGTGCTGGTTCTTAGCCGTGGCAGTTTTTGCCCCAAGGACCGCCGCCAGCACGAGGGCCTGCTTCAACTCGATCGGGAGATGGAGGTCGGCTATTGCAGGATGGTGACGATTAGCACCGACACCATTGCCGAGACGCACGAGTTCCGCAGTGGCGTCGGGGCGCACTGGCCATTTCTGTCGGATCCAAGACGGACGATCCAGAAGGACCTTGATATCGCCGAATACACGGACCCGCTGCATAACCCGATGATCCCCCATGTCATCGTTCTCGGGCCGGGTCTTGTCGTCTACAAGGTCTACAACGGATATTGGTTCTTCGGTCGACCGACAGTGGAAGATCTTCGTCAGGATCTGCGCGTGGTTTGCGAAAAGTCCTTCTTGGACTGGGACATTACGCGGCCAGAACTGCGAACCGCGTGGCAGGAGGGCCGCAAGGAGCTCTTCTTTCCCTACGGCAAAACCTTCGCTCAGGCGCTGGCCGACGGGGATTAGGCAAACGCGAAAGGCTTACGGCAACCTGGCAAGAGTGCGTTCCGCGTGCCGAACCAACGGTGTGTCGAGACCTTTGGTGAGGCGCAGATAAACCGACTGGAGCACCGTGCCTGCTTCGGGTTGCCTGGTGGCATGCCGCCAGATGGCGAGGTCTATCGTCACCGCCAGTTCTCACGATAGCGCCCCTTGCACGCGGCTCCAGGATAGTGCCTGTTCGAAGCACGCATTAACCTGCTCACGGTGAGTGTCCGGCATCTGGAGAAGAATGGCCGCCTTGGTTCGTAAAAGTTCCGGCATGTGCGAAACGTCGCCGCTGTTTTCCACCTCCCCGATTGTACGGTCGATCAAATCCAGTGCTTCTCCAGGCCGGCCGATTGCGGCCAGTCCGTTCGAAAGTCCGTTGTTGAAGGTGGTCGTGAGAAGCTTATAACGGGCAGTGGGAAGATCCAAGATCGCTGCTTCGAGAATTGGAACCCCATCCGCAGCTTCGCCACGTCGAACGGCAAGTATCCGCGTGGACAACGAGACGGCAATGCTGCCGAACACAATCGTCGACGTTGGCGGATCGCGCATGAGCTGGAGAGCGCCAAGCAGTTCTACCGACAGGATTGGTGCCGCACCACAGCTTGATCCTGAAGCCGTGGATGCTGCTCGCGCTTGGTATCGTGATGTCTATCTCGCCCATGAGTTCCGCAACAGCCTAAAGCGCGTCGCCCGTTTTTTGATTCAAGTTCTCGAATCGGCCGATTTGTGATTCCTTCGTAGCTGGAAGGAGACCGATCATGGGGAAATCACATCCGATCGAGTTGCGTTCCCGTGTTATTGCGTTCGTTGAAGAGGGGAACACCCATCGCGAGGCGTCTCGTCATTTCCGGGTGTCGCCTCGATTTGTGAATAACCTTGTTATCCTGAAGCGTGAGACGGGCTCTCTGTCGCCGAGACGACAGGGTCATATTGGTGGCGGCAAGTTGAGCGACCAGGGTGCGTGGTTCCGTGAACGTATGGCTGAGAAGGGTGATTTGACGCTTGACGAATTGTGCCTCGAGCTTGCCGAGCGCGGCGTCATTGTGCATCGCTCGAGCGTTGGACGCATGTTGCACCGGCTCGGGTTAAGCCATAAAAAAAAGCCTCATGGCAAGCGAGCAGCTCCGTCCGGAAATCGCTCGGGCGAGAAGTCTATGGATAGAAAGACGCAAGCCATTCTTCGATAAGGCTCTGGCTCGCCTTACTTTTATCGACGAAACGTCAACGAACACGAAGCTGACAAAACGCTCCGGATGGTCGCCAAAGGGCCACCGTTACCGCAGCCATGCGCCGTTCGGATCCTGGAAGACGCAGACGTTCATCGCTGGCCTCAGATCGCATTCCATGGTCGCGCCATGGATCGTCAACGCACCAATGAATGCCGAGATATTCGAGACCTGGATCGAAACGCAACTCGTCCCAACTCTGTCCAAGGGCGACGTCGTCGTCGCCGACAATGTCCGTTTCCACAAAAGCGAAAAGGCCGAAAAACTCATCAGGCAAACGGGTGCCTGGCTGCTTTTTCTACCTGCCTATTCGCCCGACTTGAATCCAATCGAAATGGCCTTTTCGAAACTCAAGACGCTCCTCCGCAAGAAAGCCGCAAGGAGTTTCGACGCAATATCAAACGCGCTGACCGACATCTGTGCACTTTTCTCCGTCGAAGAATGTCGAAACTATTTCAAGGCCGCAGGGTATGAGGCGATTTAGATGCGACAAGCTTTAAGTCGTCGAAGTGCCATCGCCGGGTTCACTCAGGAGCAGGAGGTCGCCCATGAAGAGCACTGTGCTGCCGCGGCCAAGCTGAAGGAATACGCGGCTAGCGTTATTTCGGAAATGGAGACGCTGACGAAGGAAAAGTTCGAGCGGGTTTGGAAGACGAAGGACGAACTCCATGCCGCCTTGCGAGATCATTTCAAAGTGTGCGGCTATGACGAGAAGCTGGATTTCCGGTGGCTCCGTCTCGGCGCCTACCACTGAGAACAGAAAAGGGATCCGGCCAGGATCCTTTTTTGCGGTCAGCGTGACGGCCAGACCCCGTGCCACAGGCAGGCCTCCATCATGACCTTCTGCCGGTAATATTGGTGATTTCATACATTTGATGATATGTCGCGTCAGATAACGAACCATTCCGTTATCCGATCGTGGATTTTTGACCGGCCTGCAAATGAGGGCCTAGGCATAAGGAAGACGTCGTCAGAATGTCGTTTCACCGTGATGCCCTGGTCCGGGAACTTCAGGCCCGGACCGCTTTTTAGGAGAATCGTCTACTCGGCTGCCACTGCAGCCGTTGCTGCCAAAGAAATCGCGCTGAGAACTTCATCGGTGTTGATGATCGCATTCGCGTAGTTGGGCATGTTGATCTCAAGCGCCGCGCGCATCATCTCGTCCGAGTAGTCCGCGACGGCGTCGCTGACGACCGTCACGTCATAGCCCAGTTCTGCGGCAAATCTGACAGTCGCCTCGATGCAGGTGTGCGCGATCAGGCCGATCACGATCACCCGCTGTATTCCACGACGCTTGAGCAGGTTGTCCAGATCCGTGTTGGCGAAGCCGCTTGAGCACCAATGTTCCTGAGCTACGGTCTCGCCAGCTGCAGGCACGAACTCGGCCCTGTACTCGCCGCCCCAGGTTCCGAACGCGAAGCTCTTGCGATGCCAAGCAGCGCGCTGGATCGGCGCAATGAACTTCCAATTTTCGTAGTCGCCCTCGCGGTAGCGATGATGCATGGCAAAGAAGACAGGCATCTTCACAGCTCGGGCGGCTTCGAGGATCTGCGCCATGTGTTGCACGCAGTTGTTCGCTTCAGCTACTGCCTGGATACGAGACCAGATCTTGCCGCCTTCGGAGATGAAGTCGTTGTAGGGGTCGACCACCAGCAGGGCGGTGTTAGCGGTATCGTAGGGAATCGTCAAATGGGTCATATCCGCCTCCTGCTCAAGCCGCCTTGGCAGAGTTCTGGCGTAGCGCGAAGCGCTCGATACTGGCTGCGAACAGCGGTGTCTCACCCTTATTATGGGCGATAGACATCGGCTGCCGCTGGCTCTTGAATATCTCGAAAGGGATGCCCTGACGGTCGAGACCGGCAAGCATTTCGTCGGTGGCGAAGGATTGGACGCGATTGGTAAATTCGCAGCGATCCTTGTCGAGCGCCTTGACGCTGAGCTCCCAGGTCACGTGAATGACCACGCGGCCCGTCGGCGTGAAGACGTCCGAGTCAGAGTCCAGGATGAGGTGCGTCTTCTCCCCGAGGGTCTCGTGATAGTGCTGCACCATAAGGGAGCCGCCGATCGTCTCGACGTTGATCGACATCCGCGTCCCGTCAGGAGCGGTCGTGAACCCGGCCGCGATATGGGCGGGCGAGCAACCCTGGTATTCCTTTTCCGGCAGCGAGAAGCACCAGGCCGGGATGTCGATCTTCTCGATCGGCGCGTTGATGATTGCGGTGAAGCTGGAATCCACGATCTGGTTCTCGCGCATTGTCATTCTCCTTGATTTCTGGGTGGTCGAAGCGGTGGAGGCGGCACAGGTAGCTGCGCCGCCGGCTGTCAGATCTGATCGCGAAGCGACTTGAACGAGGCGCGGAGCTCCGAGGTGAAAAGCTCGGGCTGTTCCCACGCCGCGAAGTGCCCCCCCTTGGGCAGGCGATTGTAGTGAATGAGTTTCGGGTAGGCCTTCTCGGCCCAGCTCTGCGGCGCCTGATAGATCTCGTCGGGAAAGGCACTGACGGCGACTGGGATCTTGATGCCGCGAGGATCGAAAAAACCACCGCTCGGGTGGTGGGCATTGTCCCAATAGAGGCGTGCCGAGGATATCGCGGTGTTTGTCAGCCAGTAGAGAGAGACGTTTTCGAGCACGTCGTCCGGGCTCAAGCCTTCCTTCTCGCCGTCGATCGACCGCGCGATCATGCGGTAGCTCCGGATGTCGTGGTCGAGCATCCACGCGGCGAGACCAATGGGCGAGTCGACGATGCCGTAGAGCGTCTGGGGGCGGTTGTTCATTTCGATCGCGTAGCCGAGACCGTTCTTGTTGAAGTCGTCGAGCTGATCCCAGGCCCGCTTTTCGTCGGCGGACAGTCCCTCCGGCGGTGTTCCCGCGGCCAGCGATTTCGAAATCTCGGCCGGAACTGTGGCTGCCATATTCGTGTGAATGCCGAGAAGCCCGGGAGGCTGTTGCAGGGCCATGAGCTCGGTCACTGCATTGCCCCAGTCGCCGCCCTGTGCCACGTACTTCGTATAGCCGAGACGCTCCATGAGCACTGCCCAGGCCTTTGCTATCCGCGGTGGGTTCCAGCCGGTCTCCCGAGGCTTGCCGGAGAAACCGTAGCCGGGGAGGGAGGGAATGACGACGTCGAACGCGTCGGCTTCGGTGCCGCCGTAGGCGGTCGGATCGGTCAGGGGCTTGATGATCTTCAGCTGCTCGATCACGGAGCCTGGCCAACCGTGGGTGATGATGATCGGCAGCGCGTTTTCGTGCTTCGACTTCACGTGGATGAAGTGAATGTCGAGACCGTCGATCTCCGTGGTGAACTGCGGGAACGCATTGAGGCGGCCTTCGACCTTGCGCCAGTCGTGGCCCTTCCAATGCTTGGCAAGCTTCTTGATCGTGTCGAGACGAACGCCTTGGCTATCATCCGAGACGTTTTCCTCATCCGGCCACCGGGTGGCGGCGACGCGACGATGAAGATCAGCGAGTTGCTCCTCAGTTGCGGTAAACTTGAAGGGTTTAATTCCGGGAGCTGCGCTGGTGGCAGCAAATGCCTGCGGGATCACACCGATTGCGCTTGCGGTCGCGGCTGCTGCGAGAAGGGTTCGACGCGTGACCGTCGGCTGTATCTGGGACATTGCATCCTCCTGGTTGTTGCTTGCTTCTGCGAGCAGGAGGGTCCCATTGATGGAGCGATCGCACTATTGCACGAAGGTATGGACGAGACTTTGGTATCGGATCGAGCTTCCCGGATCCCCTATCCAAGAACCGAGGATGTCTCTTCTGCTTCCGGGTACGCAGGAAAGGAAAAGTGGATTGTAACGTCGTGGTCATCGCTTGCTTTGGCGCAGAGTCTGCCGCCCCTCGATGATCGAACGAAAGATGGTGAGCCCAATGGCCATCCCATCGGGTTTCATCGTGTAAACGCTTCGAACATTCGCATTGGAGAGCCTGCCTCTATCAATGCATCGCTATCTCGAACGCGCGCGCTCGGGAAGACTTTGGCAGAGGAGCCCACGCTAAAGCCGAATGATCTGAGAAGATCTGGAAGTGCATCACGCACGGACTCACGTCATCGACGAGAGAGATGTGTTTACTTGTTCCATCATTCTGTTTTCCCTGTGCATTCGTCCGTCGGTACAAATCTCCTCGAGGGGTAATTCTCAGCTGGCAACGGTGACTGGTGCTTGGGGATGGAGAAGCCGACAGTCGCGCCGTGCATAGGGTTGCTCTCCGCCCATAGACGCCCATTATGATTCTCAATTATCGAGCGGCTCACAGAGAGACCGATGCCCATTCCGTCGGGCTTAGTAGTGTAAAAGGCGTCAAAAATTCGATCGGTGCCGTCTGGGCCGAAGCCAATCCCCGTATCTTGAACGGTAAGTTGAACGGTATTGCCGCTCGCTACGGTCTTAATGAGAATACGACCAGGACGATCCTTAACTACGGATGTTGCTTCGATCGCATTTCGAAGCAAATTCATAATTACCTGCTGTAGTTGTACCCGCGCGCCAGCAACGGGAGGCAGGCCGACGCCGAAATCAGAGATAACAGGTATTCGTGCTCGCTGGATATCGCTGAACGCAAGAGCAATGACTTCGCTGGCGACTTCGTTCATATCAACAGGCTCGACCAGCGGCGGTTTGCGACTGAACAGAGCTCGTAGCCGAACGATGACATCTGCCGCGCGATTTGCATCACGAACCATCCGTTTGGCGGTGTCTTTGGCGATCTCCAAGTTCGGTGGCTCGGTCGCGAGGACGCGAAGGCAGGTGCTGGCATTCGCGACGATCCCCGCTAATGGCTGGTTGACCTCGTGGGCGATCGAAGCAGTCAAGACACCGAGGCTGGTGACACGGGTAACGTAAGCTAATTCCGAGCGTACTTCGTTGAGCGCCTCTTCAGCGATGCGGCTTTCGGTGAAATCCTGCACTGCACCAACAAGCTCTTGCTCGCCATCCTTGTTTTTTTCGCTACGCGCAAGCACTCGCACGTACTTGACGGACCGATCTGACATGACGAGCTTGATATCATAGTCAAAATCGGCGCTTTCACTCCGGGCTCTTTCGATCACATCGCGTACGGTAAGGACGCTTTCAGGGTCGAGGCGGGATAAAACTGTCTGCAATGTAACAGGACTACCCTGCTCCACGTCGAAAATCCGATAGGTTTCCGCGGACCAGACAATATCGCCGTGATCCAGGCGCAACGAGAAACTCCCGGTCTTGCTCAGTCGCTGTGCGTCGGCCAGAAACGCTTCACTTCTTCGAAGTTGCTCTTCCGTACGCTTACGATCATCGATATCGGTCAGCAGCCCGTACCAGCGGACGATGTGTCCTTCCGCATCTCGAAGCGGCAGACCTCTGAGCTGGAACCAGCGCCAAACGCCGTCGTGGCGCAGGAAACGGGTTTCGTAATCGTACGGCTCACCAGTCGCGATTGACCCCATGAAGCTGTCTATACATAGCTGCAGGTCGTCCGGGTGCGTAATCCCATTCGTCGCCCAATTATCGAGCTCTGAAATAGGCCGTTGGAAATAATCTATTATCTGTTGATTGCCACCGATCAGCTTCGCTTCGGGTGAAAAGATCGCGATCATCCCCGCGATACCGTCCACTATGAAGCGGGATTCGCGTTCCCGTTCTGCAAGTGCTTCCTCGGCGCGTTTGCGATCATCAATGTCGACGTGCAACGCGTACCAGCGGACAATACGGCCATCGGCATCCATTAACGGAGAGCCAGTTACTTGAAACCAGCGATAGGCCCCATCAGCTCTTCGGAGCCGGACTTCGAGATCGTATGGTTCGCCCAAAGTAATCGCACGATGAACAGCATCGATCATCCGGGCCATGTCATCAGCATGGACTACATCGGTTGTCTCCCAATCGCGGAGCTCTCCGAGCGTTCGCCCATAGTAGCGCAACAAGGGACCGTTGATCGCCTCCACCTCGCCAGAGACGCCGATGACGGCAATCCCGGCCGAGATGCTCTCGAGGACCGCCGTCGCTTCACGTTCGCGGGCTGCCAACTCCAGTTCGGCGCGCTTTCGATCGTCGATGTCAACCAACAGGTGGAACCATCTCAGGATCGTCCCATCGATATCCCTCAGGGGGAGACCGAGAACGTTGTGCCAGCGGTAGATTCCATCCTTCCGTAAATGTCTGCTTTCCACATTGTAGAAGGTTCCCGCACGATGGGCAGCTAGCTGGTCTTCGATAGTCGCCTGGAGGTCCTCAGGGTGGACCACTTCGGTCGCCTTCCAGTTCTTCAGCTCCTCTAGCGTCATGCCGAAATATTCAAGGGCCGGATTATTTAAGGCCTCGACGTCTCCCGTTGGTGTGGTCACCGCCACAGGAACCGGGATGCTGTCCACGATGCGTTGAAAGTCGTTTTCATCACCGCGAGGTCGGCGGTCCGCGTTGCGTTCAGTTGCGATGCCATACCATCTATGAACGTCGCCCGCATCGTACATCGGATTGCAACGAAGTTGGAGGGACTGACAGGCCCCATGGGGGAGGCTGACAGGAATCTCCATTTCGAAAGGCTCGTTTCGTGCCAGCATCATTCGAAATTCGCTGGGGAACGTCGCGGCACTCAAATGTCCAGGATCTATCGGCCAGTTCCAGTCATTTGTACCATTGAATGGGATACCGGTGTATTCCGCCAAAGCTTGATTGACAAAGTCGATTACCCCACCGGGTCGGATGCTGAACACCATACCCGGCAACGTGTCGAGAACTCGAACGAGTCCCGCCTCCATGACTGTCCTTTCGAACTCAGCTGCTCAGGTAGCGTATGATTTCCGCAACCTGTCGTATACTATTCTAAGGTGTTGGGTGTAGCCACGCCCTTGCGGCAACCTAAGGCTCATTCACTTGAGATCGCAGAAAATTTTGCTTTCGGACCTATCTCAAGGCCCGATCCAACGCTTCCTGAAGGGCGACGTCGCTGAAAGGCTTGAATAGGCAGTCCACCGCGCCGCTCTGAAGCAGCGGAATTCTCTCATTCTCGTCCTTGTGCGCAGTGATGAAGACGATCGGGATTTTTTCCCCTCTTCGAACCAGTTCCTCCTGAAGCTCAGGGCCAGACATACCTGGCATTGCCACGTCGAGGACTAGGCAATCGGTTTTTTTCAGCCATTCTGAATCCAGGAACTCAGCTGCCGAGGAGAACGCACGGACGTTAAATCCGAAGATTCGGATTAGGTCGGGGAGGGCTTCCCGAACCGACTCGTCGTCATCGACAACTGAAACGAGTGCATCTTGTGTCTTGATCATGAATTTGCTTCCGAAAGCGGGAAGTCACCTTCTGCTCGCCTGCCGACTGGCAAAGCGAAGCCAAAAGCTGCGCCACCTGAAGGACTGGGTTCCGCCCAGATCCTTCCCTTATGAGCCTCGACTATCGAGCGGCTCACTGACAAGCCTATTCCCATTCCATTGGGTTTCGTCGTGTGAAATGCATCGAACAACCGTTCGATATCGGCATTTTCGAGGCCGATTCCACTATCCTCCACGATGACAGTGACTTCGTGATGCCCGAACCCTATACGAACAACAATTTTCCTCTGTTGCTGCGCGACATCTGCCATTGCGTCAATAGAGTTGCGAAGGAGGTTCATCATCACTTGCTGCAGTTGAACACGGTCACCAACGATAAGCGACGGTGCACCCGAAAGTTCCTCAACAAGGGTGATTCTTCCGCGCTGCAGATCGTTGGCTACCAGCCCAATCACTTCCCGGGCTGCGTCGTGGAGATCGAACTGCTCGACAGTTGCCACGCCTCGTTTGAAAAGCTTTCTGAGGCGCATGATTACGTCGGATGCCCGATTTCCGTCGCGAATGGTTCTCTTTGCCGTTTCGATCCCGCCATCAACGTTGGGAGGAGAAGTGGATAGCATACGAAGCAAGGCGCTAGAGTTCATAATTATACCGGATAACGGCTGGTTGACCTCGTGTGCGATGGACGCTGCCATCGTGCTAAGGCTCATCGTCCTAGCGAGTTGCGCCAGTTCCGAGCGTAGCTTGTCGCGGGCGAGTTCGGCTACTCGCTGGGCCGACACGTCCTGCACTGCTCCTATGCACTCGGTCGTACCGTTGAGATGCTTGATGATCCGTCCAACAACGCGGACGTACTTCAATTGCCCGTCGACGAGCAGCCGAATCTCGTAGTCCGGGTTGTCGCCTCCCTCCCTGACGTCAGCCATTTTGGTTGCGAGAAGAGGCAGATCCTCCTCGAAAACCCGTTGACCGATACCATCGAAATCGACCACTCGCCCGCTCTCGAAGCCGAATATGCGATTAAGCTCTTCTGAAAAGGCGATCTCGTCAGTTTCAACCTTCCACGAGAATGTTCCGGTCCGACTGATTCGTTGTCCTTCGGTGAGAAGGACGTCGCTTCGTCGCAGTTTCTCCTCTGAGATCTTCCTTTGCGTTATGTCCGCGACGGCACCGATAAACTCTGGATCCGCCGGGTCAGCAGCTATGTTCTGAAGAACGACGTGGACGTATTTTATAGCCCCGTCCCGCATCACCAGTCGATGCTCAATATCGACGTTCTCACCGTGGCGCATCGCGTTCGAGATCAACTTCCGTACTGTCGGCAAATCATCTGGATGACAGCGATCCAGCATCATGTCCACGGTCGGAGTCGTTCCCAAGTCATGTCCTGCCACCCGATACGCCTCGTCAGACCAGTAAATCTCCCCGGTAGCGGGTTTCCACCACACGCTCCCTGTCACCGTCAGCCGTTGGGCCTGAGTCATCAATGCCGCACTCCGACGCATCTCTTCTTCGAAGCGTTTTCGATCGTCAATATCCGTATTGGTGCCGTACCATCGAATGACCTTACCAGCTTCGCCGAAAACTGGGTTGGCGCGGAACAAGAACCATCGATACTGTCCGTCCCATCGCCGCAGCCTCGCCTCGGTTTCTCCAGGGGCACCGGAAGCGAGCAACCCCGCCCACACGCTTTGGAGCGGTCCGGAGTCGTCAGGATGCAGCGCCGTCGTCCACCCCCATCCCGCAGCCTGCTCAGTGGTTATCCCGAGGTATGTCAGGAAGTGCTCGTTAAAGAAATCCGCCCAGCCGTCGGGAAGTGTCGACCAAGCCATCACCGGGATGGCGTCTACGACCTTGTTGAGTTCGCGAGCCGCAATAGCGCGGGTATCGTCGCGAAATCGCATTACCTCGGCGACGGCAATGGTAGCCTGACTGGCGGCAACGTGCAGGACAATGCGTTCCTCCTCGCTGGGAAACGATCGCACCATCGATCCGGCGACAAGTACTCCGGTTTTACCATGGACACCGAGCTTCTCGGTGACAATTCTGAAGGAGGATTCACCTTGCTCAAGGTCGGCCTCACGAGGCCAGTCGCTTACGTTTGTTCCTAAAGTTGCGATCAAGTCGTCGATGAGCTTCGATCGGCCTCTCGCCGACCCCTCGCCAGATCGCTCCATTAGCACTTCGGGCTGATCCGCCTGGCCTGCAACCCTGAGAAACAGGAAATCGACGTCGAGGATCGCTCTCAACGCATCCAGCAAGAGGGCACCGATCTCATCGACGGTTCCGCCAGTCCAAACTGCCGGAAGTGCGGTGATACTCAGGATATCATTCATGCAGCGCCGGAGTCTTTCGTTCTCCGACGCCACCATGAGCATGTCTTGCATGTCATTCAGCAGCGGCCGACTGCTCCCCTTTTCCCGAACGCCTCTCACGCAGTTCCGCGAGAAACTGCACTGGCGGGATATAGAACGGATTTTCCCGGAGAACTCCGCTGATCACAACAGCCGGATGCGTCCGCAAGATGTCCATGATCGTGTCGCCACCGAATTTTGTCAGATCGTATACGCAGATCACAACGTCATCGTGCTGGTTCCACAGGTCATTGATCCGAGATTCAAATTCAATGAGATCCCTAAGATGTTCTCGATTACTGGCTGCCCAATCCATGTCGCAGACAATACGGCTCAAGGGAAAGTTTCCGTTCATGTTACCGCTCGCCAGGGCGCTGAACTCCTCCACCATTCGGTCCTGGTCGAATAGTCCGTCCTTGAGGTACGCGTCGACCGTAGTCCGGATTTCGAGTTGCCCGGAGATTTGCGACGCTTCCGTGTCAATCCCTTCGCAACGCAAACGAGTGATATGAGCTTCACGCTTGTCCGCGCCAACCAGATGAATTGCCCTGTGGTCGCAAAGAAATCCATCGCGGATGAAAGGGCCGAGAACCTGGAAGGCATCCTCGAAGCCATTGAAGAACGCACATATATGCCGATGGCAGCTGAGGCTCGCGCCAGCAAAACGCATGGTATCGTGCGTCTCCTTCACGTGACTCCGCTTCTTATCGGAAATGCCGATGTTATCAGGCTGCAACGTTGTCCATCCGCACGTCATTCATGGCCCATGCGTTCAACGCTGTATCAAGGGCGTCCTGCTGTCTATTGTCCAATGGTATCGAGTGATGACTGATTGCTAGCGCTGGCTTTGCCCTGGCATGTGTTGCAAGGATGACGGGCCTAAAACGTCCGTTGGAGCTTGAGCAATGGATCGCATTGACGCGATGAAAGTCTTCGTCACCGCCGTAGAGGAGGGGAGCCTTGCTGCGGCTGTCCGAAAGCTGAAGCGTTCGCCGACCGCGATCAGTCGCGCACTGTCACTCTTGGAGGAGCACGTGGGGGTCGAGCTACTTCATCGCACAACGCGAAGCCTCAAGCTCAGCGAGGCAGGGCAGCGGTACGTGGAGGCTTGCCGGAGAGTGCTTGTCGACTTAGAGGAGGCCGACATTATTGCCGGGGGAGAGCGATCGTCACCGCGCGGCGTGCTCACTATCTCGGCGCCGCCAATACTCGGCGAGGAGGTCTTACGGCCGATCCTGGACAACTTTTTGCGAGAACATCATGACGTCTCGGTCCGGCTCCTGATGCTGGACCGCTTCGTCAATCTGGTCGACGAAGGCGTCGACGTGGCACTTCGTATTGGCAACCTTACAGACTCGACACACATCTCGACGCGGATTGGCGGCGACATCCGTCGAGTTGTTGTGGCTTCGCCAAGCTATCTGGCTTCTCGGTCTCCGATCGTGGATCCCGCAGACCTGCTGCGCCATGATATCGTGGCATTCTCGAACTTCGGCATAGAGTCGTGGAGTTTCAACCCCTTGGGTGGCACCACTATTCCGAGGACGGTCCATTTCTCTCCCCGCTACTTGGTCAATAGTGTACGGGCTGCGGCTGCTTCCGCTGCTGAGGGCATGGGCATTACACGCCTGTATTCCTACCACGTGGACGACTTGGTGCGAAAAGGCGCGTTGCAGGTAGTACTTGCTGACTTCGAGCCGCCTGCGCTTCCAGTGCATCTGCTAACACCGCAAGGCAGGACCGCGGTTCCGAAGGTCAGGGCGTTTATCGACTTCGCGGCGCCGAAGCTGAGAGTAGCCATTGGACGGATAGCAGCAGAAGCCAATGGCACGCAGAAGATTATGCCGATAACCGGTTGATTGTCGTGATCTGGACGGCAATTCTCCCGAACAACGTTTGCGTCTAAATCAATTGCACCGACGCCAAAGCGCGTAGGCACGGCCAGATTTGGCCGAGCACTTGAAAGGATGCAAATCATGAGCAGTCAGCAGAAGGTCGCCATTATCACCGGTGCTTCGCAAGGCATCGGTGAAGGTCTGGTGAAAGCGTACCGAGCACTTGGCTACAATGTCGTCGCAACGTCGCGGTCGATCAAGCAGAGTTCCGACGCGGGCGTTCACGCCGTTGCCGGGGATATCGCCGACGCGGATACCGCAGAACGAGCCGTGAAGGAAGCCGTCGACAGATATGGCCGCATCGATACCCTCGTCAATAATGCGGGAGTGTTCCTGGCGAAGCCTTTCGTCGACTTCACGCAGGAAGACTTCGACCAGAATTTCGGTGTCAACATTTCGGGGTTCTTCCATGTCACGCAACGCGCGGCGAGGGTGATGCTCAAGCAGGGCTTCGGGCATATCGTGAACATCACGACAAGCCTCGTTGACCAGCCGATCGCCGGAGTGCCTGCTGCGCTGGCCTCGCTGACAAAGGGTGGCCTGAACTCGGTCACAAAGGAACTCGCGATCGAGTTCGCTAGGAGCGGTATCCGGGTCAACGCCGTGTCTCCGGGAATCATCAAGACGCCCATGCACACGCCGGAAACGCACGCAGCAATGTCCACTCTGCATCCGGTCGGCCGTATGGGCGAGATCGCGGACATCGTCAATGCCGTGACCTACCTCGAAGCTGCGGGCTTCGTCACTGGCGAAATCCTCCATGTCGATGGCGGACAGAACGCAGGCCGCTGGTAGCAGAGGCGGGAGTGCTGACCTTCGAGGGCGGCACTCCTCCTATATCGTGGTCGGTCCGCACGCGACTGCCGGACCACTCCAGCCACCCATCAGAGATAAAGGTAGACACCGTGCCAATCGTCACAGTCCAAGTCACACGCGAGGGGACGACACCTGATCGTTCCTCTGTTACTGCCGAAGAGAAGGCGAGGATTATCGCCGGCGTGAGCCAAGTTATGCTCGAGGTGCTGAACAAGCCGCTTGAGTCGACCTACGTGGTGATCGAGGAAGTCGATCTCGACAACTGGGGTTGGGGGGGCCTGCCAACAGCCCAATATCGTAAATTGTTCGCGGAAACCGCACACCAGGAAAACCGATCCGCAAGTTAGCTTCAGGTCGGCGCCGCCGCGCCGGATTGTTCGGCGAGCATGTATTCTGCGTACCATTCGGGCCAGTTCTCATCATGCTTGCCGCCGTTGCGCTTCTCGTGCTCACCATGAGCATCGGCTGCGCGTCGGAGCGCGTTCGAAAGATCCGACGCAGATGCGTAAGCCGCGCCGTTGGTGTCGATGCGACCGGGCAGGCGCCTTGTGATCTCCTGGAAGACCCAGCCGTTCCCGTCCGGATCGCTGAAGGAGGCAAATGAGCCATAGCTGGCGCGAGTCGGGTGAGGGCCAGGCAGCCTGTCTTCGGTTCCGCGATGATGGAAGACGCCGCCCGCATCGTGGAACACGCCGCTCATCTCGGCGCCACGTGAGGCGAGTGTAGCATGAGCCATTTCTATGTCGGAGACGATCAGGTGAAGCCCCTGAGCCGAGCCGGGTTGCGCGGAGGTGATATTGGACCCGAAAATCACGGAGCACGGTGAGCCTGGCGGCGTGACCTGAACAACGCGGAAGCCATTCTGTCCGGAAACGTCAGCATCGAGCCGCCAGCCGAGACCGGTATAGAACGATTTGGCGCGGTCGACGTCGGAAACCGGAATGACCACGACTTCCAGCTTCATGTCCAAATCGTTCGCCGTGACCGGTGACGCTGTTGCTGGTTCCTGAACGCTCATCGAAATCTCCCTCGGTAAGGTCTGGCAGCGGAGTTCGCTGCGGGGAGGACGATGCGCCGCAAAGGGCATCGTGTCCATTGTCCGATGGTGTTGGCTCCAGGAGCGCCCGACTGATCCGAAAGTATCGCCGATACCATGGTCCAATAGCGCCCGACCGCCCGCCAGACGTCTTTTAGCCCGTGACCTTCAACACCCGACTGACGGAGCACGTGATGTCCAACACCGACGCCAAAACGACCATAGCGCCGAGCCCGCGGGAACTCCTGGCTGCCACGGCAGCGACTGCCGCTCTCAGCCCGTTACCGGAATATGTTCGGGCGGCTGCGCCTAAGACGAAATCCGGCCTTTCAAAGCGGCGATTCCGCAGAAGGAGCTCGATGAGCTGCCCGTAGCCTCGGTCTAACTGCATGGCCTGACAAGCCCCCGAGCGGCATTCGGAAATCCGGTTCCCGTCGGTGCCGCAATCAACTCATCCTCAACATCAGGAGACTCGAAATGACTATCATCGGTAAAGGGACCGCGCTCATCACCGGCGCGTCGTCTGGCCTTGGTGCTATTTACGCCGACCGCCTTGCCCGCCGAGGCTACGACCTCGTGCTGGTGGCTCGGAACCAGGACGCTCTCGACAAGCTCGCAAAGAACCTGTCGAACTCGACCGGACGCAAAGTTGCAACGGTCCGCGCCGACCTTGGACAAAGGGAAGATCTGCTTAAGGTCGAAGCAATCCTGCGAAGTGATCCGACAATCACGATGCTCGTCAACAACGCAGGCGTCGGCGCCGTTGAGCCCCTCCTCATGTCCGATGTCGAAGCGATGGAGCAGATGATCAAGGTCAATGTCACAGCGTTGACGCGTCTCGTATATGCCGTGGCGCCATCGTTTGCCGCTCGCGACAACGGGACCATTATCAACATGGCTTCCGCTCTGGGCATCGCGCCCGAAATTCTAAACGGGGTCTACGGAGCGACAAAGGCATTCGTGATCGCCTTGACCTTCTCGTTGCAGAAGGAATTTGCAGAAACGAACATCAGGATCCAGGCCGTGCTCCCTGGCGCGGTGGAGACGCCGTTCTGGGATGCTTCGGGCGGATTCCTGGAACGGCTTCCGAGCAACATCGTGATGAAGCCGGACGACACCGTCGATGCCGCTCTCGCCGGGCTGGACATGGGAGAGCTGATCACGCTGCCATCGGTACCGGATGCCGATGACTGGAACG
Organism: Rhizobium sp. R711; assembly: GCF_002211365.1. Lineage (GTDB taxonomy): Bacteria > Pseudomonadota > Alphaproteobacteria > Rhizobiales > Rhizobiaceae > Rhizobium. The sequence goes on from NZ_LOKZ01000018.1 coordinate 28,756, forward strand.
CCTACGAGGCGGCACGTCAGAAATTGATGCCGAACCTGTCCCGCAGTGTTCCGGCTCCACGCTACCACCTTTCCGCCGTTGCGCACTAGCTAGGGCGCTGAATTGGGGTTGCCGCGCCGTAGGCCTACCTGAGGCGTGGCGGGCCCAGACCCTAAAAACGAGGGTGAATCCGATGATCCATCATGAACCTTTTCATGGCCTTCCTCGCGAGCGTCTGATGCAAGGCCCTACACCGATACAGCGCTTGGCACGTCTCGAAGAGGTCCTTGGGGAGCGGAGGCGGGGCGTATCGATCTGGGCAAAACGAGATGACCTCATGGAACTCGGCGGCGGCGGCAACAAGCTCCGCAAACTTGAGTTCCTTATAGGGCAGGCGAAGGCGGAAGGATGTGACACGCTGGTCGCGACCGGAGGGGCTCAATCCAACTTCGCACGATTGGCCGCGGCTGCTTGCGCCAGAACGGGGCTCGCCTGCGAGCTCATTCTCGCCCAGATGGTTCCTCGCACGACAGAGATCTACCAGGCGAATGGCAATGTCCTCCTGGACCGCCTGTTCGGCGCAAGTGTTCATATCCTGAATCCAGGCGATGATGCTGGTGGACATGCGACCCGTCGGGTGCAGGAGCTTGCCGACGCAGGTAAAAAAGCGTTCGTCGCGCCCCTCGGCGGTTCAACGACCGTCGGCTGCCTCGGCTATGTAGATTGCGCGTTCGAACTATCGCGGCAATCGACTGAAATTGGTGTGACGTTCGACCAGATCGTTATCCCTAACGGCAGCGGCGGCATGCACGCTGGCTTAGCCGCGGGCATGGTCATCGCGGGATCTCATCCCTCGAGAATCGCCGCACACACAGTGCTCGCGCCAGCAGACAAATGTCTCTCCGCGACTGTCGCAAAGGTCGCCGCGGTCCTGGAGCTGTTGTCCATCAATGCGCGGGTAACCCCGGACGATCTGCGGATCAGTGGAACCCAACTGGGCGACGGATATGGCATGCCGACACGCAGCATGGTCGACGCCGTCGAACTCCTTGCTAGTACCGAGGGTTTGCTCATCGATCCAGTCTACGGCGGCAAAGCATTCGCTGGCTTGCTGTCCGATATAGAAAGCGGAGCAATCGAGCCGCAATCGAACGTGCTCTTCATCATGACCGGAGGTTCGCCCGGTCTCTACGCATACGCGGACGTTCTCACTGCCAACTAACTCTCACCCGACCATATTGACCAACCAACGAGGTAATAATGTCCAAGAAACCCATAATTGCCCTCATAATCGGCTCTACTCGTCCGACGCGGTTCGCCGATAAGCCAGCGCAATGGATGCTAAAACAGGCCCAGCAGCGCGGCGATATCGACGTCGAAGTGGTCGACCTTCGCGATCATCCGCTGCCGTTCTTCGACGAGGTGGCATCGAACGCGTGGGCTCCGAGCCAGAGTGCTGCTGCGGTGGCGTGGCAGAAGACGGTCGGCAAGTATGACGGGTACATCTTCGTGATCTCCGAATACAATCGCTCAATCACTGGTGTTCTGAAGAATGCGCTCGATCAGGCATATGTAGAGTGGGGCCGCAAACCTTTCACGGCAATCGCCTATGGCAGCATGGGCGGCGCGCGGGCGCTCGAACACCTCCGAGGTATCGGTGTGGAACTTCAGATGGTTTCGACTCATGCCGCGGTTCACGTCGGCGCCGGCGATTTCTTCGCGACGTCTCCGCTGGGCGGCAATAAGCCGATCGAGGACATTGAGGCCAACCTCTTGCAGTCGGCCAAGACCGCGCTGGACGAACTGGTGTGGTGGGTAAAGGCTACCATGGCGGCGCGCGCTGAATAGATATCTAGCACGCGCCGGGGATACTGCCCCGGCGCCTGCTCCAAGCGAGATATTTGCGAAACTCTTGGGGCGTCTTGCTCAATTTGCGGTTTCTAGGCAAGGGGGACTGGCTCAGGAACTTTCCCTTTAAAATTGTCGCGACGCTCTCGACTTCCGTCGAGAATCAAAAGAAGTTCCTCGCGCCGCACTGCCGTAAGTTTCATGCGGGGTCGGCCGGGAGGGGCCATGGCGTGCAAAGTCAGGTATTTGAGCAGCGCGGGGATTCATCACCGCGAGGTGAAAGGCGTCGATGCCCTTGCTCAAGCATTTCCTGTGAACTGGCTAATGTACGCCTCTCTGAACGCGTTTCCTAAAAACAGTTCCCCTATTGAAATCGATCTCCTTGTGGTCATGGACGATCGAGTTGTCCTGTTGGAGCTCAAAGACTGGCATGGCCCGCTGACAGCAAAGGGTGACATGTGGATTCACGGAAAGCCGCAACGCTCTCCCGTCCAGCTGGGGAATGAGAAAGCCAAAAAAGGAAAGAGCATTCTCCGCGGCCAAGGGCAATTGGGTCGCTTTTACGTCGATTCGCGCGTTGTATTTACTGGTTCAACTACGCGCGACCTCCTCCCGGAGGAGGAGAGAAAGCATGTCCTTACGCTTGAGGAGGCCAAGCTCCTCGGAAACAGGATGGATCGCGAGAGGCTGATTGGCTCGGTCACCCTTCAGAACCTAAAGCCGAATTTGCTCGTGAAAGACTTCGACAGAGTTCTCGGAAATCCGGCCTACTTCCAGCCAATGAAAATGAGCTGGGACGGTTACAACGTGACTGACGAGGATTTCTTTGTTCACAGGAAGGATATTTGGCGAGAGCATCGGGCACAGCTTGCCAAGGAAGAACGAATTAAGGCTCTGCTGCGGCTATTCCGCTTCGACAATCTGCCAGTCGGATTAAATGAACCGATGCCGCGAGTGACGCTTGGCATCTGCAGGGAGCGCCCGATGTGGCGTCGACGGCGGCCCAAGAGTTCGAGCGTATGACTGGCGACACCCGCTTCTCGTTGGTTATCAACAATCCAGACAGCACCAATGCATGGCGAGACGCGCTCGCGAGTATTCCGTCCGAAGGCAAGGAGTTCACTGCCTCCACAGGGGCGCCCTACCTTCCTCGAAACTTCGATCGGCTTCTTGCTGCCCTCGGCGATTTGGACGCCAGCGAGAAGATGTGTGAGGTTATCTGGCTGAGACCAAGTGGTGCCACTTGGGGAAGAAGCTTGCGGGTTGGCGAGTCGCTGGCAAATATCGGAGATGCCTTGCGAAATATTGGCAAGAAGGTTCAGACAACATTGGCGATGCCACGCTCGACGAACAAGAGCGTTCGCCAAAGTCACAAGCGGCTCTTCGATCGCGGCCTCCTGTTGCCGCAGGGACATCTGCCAGCGAATATGGAGATACTCGTGATCGCGGGAAAGGTCGCGTTTGTGAATGTCCATCTTCCAATCGGCACGCACTCTGTTCCGGTTGGGGGAATTGTCTCGAACTCGCGCAGGGTGGCACGAATTGTCGACGGCTTACGCAGGGCCAGGCTGAGGGTTGTGAACAGCTATGGGACACGCCTGCATCCAGAACTGAAAACCCTATCACGACCTAGACTCCGTCTAGGTATATAATTTCAGTGGCAATGTGTGGGCACCCGCGCAACCTGCCGTACCATGCGCGGGTGCCCTCTTGGCCTACTTTTCGGCCAAGGTTCCGGTGTAATGCCCCAGGCGGGCTTCGATGTCCGTATTCGTCTGCAGCCCCATCTCCATCAAGCGGCCGATATTCTTTTGTGCAACCGGCCGCTGAACAGACGAAATAAACGCGTCCCACCCGGCGCCGATTTCAGGATCGCTGGGAAGGCTGGCGAAATCGACCAGACGCTTGGTGTCGGCGATTGCCTGCCTGTCGAAGCCAGAAATGCGGGTCGCAAGTGCGTCGACGAACGGATCCAGCTTGTCATCATCGAAGGAGCGGTTGACGTACCCATATTCCTCGGCAAGGTCACCGTTCACGTCATCAGAGCCGAGAAGAACTTCGAGCGCGCGCCCGCGTCCCATCAAACGCGGCAGCCGGGCCATGGGGCCGCCGCCAGGTACGAATCCGGCGCCAACTTCCCACTGCGAAAGGATCGCTTTCTCGCGACTGGCAAACCGCATATCGCTCGCAAGAGCAAGCTCGCTGCCGACGCCTGTCGCTCTGCCGCGGATCAATGCGATCGACACGACCGGAGATTTGCTGATGCGAACCAGCATGTCAGGCAGGGGATGCAGGCCAGTGGAACCTGCGGGCAGGCTGGTGGAGTCGGCGAGCGGAGGCGTGAAGTTGTAGTGAGTGAGGAAAAATCCGGGCACCGCGCTGTCGAAGACGACCACCCGGAGGTCGGGATCTGTCTCGATCTCCTTGACCACCTTCTCCATCTGCGGGATCGTTTCCGGGCCGAAGATGTTGAAGGGCGGATTTTCGAAGGTTACGCGCCAGTAGGCGGGCGTGCGCTTCTCGACATGGATCTGCGGCCGTTCTTTGGCGGATGTAGACTTGATGTCCGCAGGCTGATTTTTCGTCTCGGCGACCGTGGTCTGGCCCGAAAACGCTAGGGCAGGAAGCATGAGCAAGGCGGCAGCGGTCAGGAATCTTGATGACATTGCGATTCCAATGGATCTATTTGAGCTCGGTTTCATTGCGGTCTCCATTTGCTGTTGAGAGGGATTGCTATGGGGCGATGTCGAGAACCAATTCGACTTCGAGCGGCATCCCCAGCGGAATACTCGAGATACCGAGCACGATACGCGGCGGAAGGCGGTTTTGGCCGAAGACCGAAAGCAAGAGCTCGGATGCTCCGTCCGCGACCTTGGGATGTTCGCGGAAGTCGTCGGGGGCGGCGATGTACACACCCAGTTTGGCCACGGTGCGTATGCGATCCAGGGATCCAAGATGCGCTCGCGCGGCGGCCAATCCACTTAGGCATGCGGCTTTGGCGGCGTCGTAACCATCGCCAACGGAAAGCTCGCTGCCAACCCTTCCAATGTAGAGCGGCGTATGTCCGACGACCGGGAGCATGCCACTCAGGAAGAGCAGGGAGCCGATCTGAACGGCTTCGACATACGCCCCGAAAGGGGTGGGCGGCGGCGGGAGCACCAGACCGGTCTCCCGAATTCGCGCCTCGGCGCTCGCCGCTACCATTTGCCGAGATGTGCGCCGTTGTCGACGTGCAGCACCTCCCCGGTGATATTGGAAGCTTCCGTGAGGTAGATCACCCCGTCCACGATCTCCTGCACCGCAGTGATTGTCCCCATCGGCGACAAGGATCGAAGGTAGTCGCGTGAGCCCGTAGCGTGGAGCGGCGTGTCGACAACGCCAGGCGAAACCGCGTTTACCCGGATGTTGTCGCTTGCAAACTCCAGCGCGAGGCTTTTGGTGATCGCGTTTAGGCCGCCTTTGGTGATCATCGGCAGCGATGCTTTGACGCCTGCGATCGGGTGATCGGTCAGCGACGAAGTGATCGTAACGACGCTCCCTCCAGATCTCTGTCGGAGCATTTGCCTGACAGCGTGTTTCGTGAAGTGCACGAAGCCTTCAAGATTGGTGGCCGAGAGCTGCCGGAAGTCGTCGATCGTGTACTCGAGAAACGGCTTGGTAAAGAACACGCCTGCGTTGTTCACGAGTGCATCGATGGAGCCGAACTGTTCGATGGCTACGCGGGAGACGTGCTCTGCCGTCTTGGGATCGCCAACGTCTCCGTCTACCAGCTCCAGCCTCCCGGCGCGATCGAAGGATGTCGCTTCGCTGATCCGCCGCGACGTTGCAACGACATTCCAGTCCTTATCCAGGAACGCCTTCACGAGCCCGGCACCGATGCCCTGCGATGCACCGGTAATCACAACCGTCTTGTGCACACTCATTCGTGCTGCCTCCATTTGTTTGTTTTGCGAGCGGCAACGGCCAGCGAACGGGCGCTGGATAATTGCAGCTTTTGACATTCAAGGACTGCCCTGTGGGGCACTGGAGGCGACTCTCGCGCCAAGGAGCGTGCAGAGCTATTGTACCAAAGTGTCTCCGATACCTTTGGATCGGTGGAGATGTTGTGGGACACCAAGGTCTAATAGACCCCGGCTGCCGTTGCCTGTTCAACTAGGCCCGGCAGAGCAGTGCATCATGAACGGAGTCCGAAATGAGAACGTGGCATGACCGCCGAATCCTCGATCTTTTTGGAATAGAGCTTCCTGTCGTACAGGCGCCGATGGCTGGAGCGACGACTGCGGAAATGGTGATTGCCGTGTCTCAAGCTGGCGGCTTGGGTTCGCTGCCTAGCGCACAGTACTCGGTTCAGCAGTTGCATGAGGCGCTATCTCGGATCACTGCGAGAACAACGAGATCAATCAATGTCAATTTCTTCAGCCACGTGCCACCTGATGCCGATCCAATTGGTCAGATGAGGTGGCGAGCACTCCTGGCGCCGTATTACGTCGAACTTGGCCTTGATCCCGCTGCTCCGGTCAGCGGCCCCGGGCGCGCGCCCTTCGACAACGAATTCTGCGAGGTCATCGAAGAGTTCCGCCCCAAGGTGGTGAGCTTCCATTTCGGTCTTCCGGATCGAAAACTCGTTGATCGGGTAAAGGCCACAGGGGCCAAAGTGCTGTCGTCTGCGACGACCGTTGCCGAGGCCGTCTGGCTCGAGGCACATGGTGTTGATGCCGTGATCGCAATGGGTTTCGAGGCTGGCGGGCACCGCGGGAACTTTCTTACGCAGGATATGACAACCCAAGTAGGAACGTTGGCGCTCGTTCCGCAGGTCGTGGACGCGATTAAGGTTCCGGTCATTGCGGCCGGAGGAATCGCAGATGGCCGCGGAGTTGCGGCGGCGCTGATGCTCGGAGCGTCGGCGGTGCAGATCGGTACTGCCTACCTTCTGACTCCGGAGGCCAAAATTCCGGATCTGCACGCTGACGCTCTAGGTCGCGCAGGCGACGCGAGCACGGCCATCACCAATGTCTTTACGGGAAGGCCCGCGAGAGGTGTTGTAAACCGCTTGATGCGGGAACTGGGACCGCTTTCGGGCGTGGCGCCCGCGTTCCCAACCGCTGGCGTGGCACTCGCCGCCATCCGCGCGAAGGCGGAGGCGAAGGGATGCAATGACTTCACCAACCTCTGGGCGGGGCAGGCTCTCGGTTTGGTGAAACGGCTTCCCTCAGCAGAGCTTACAGTGAAGCTGTGCGACGACGCGATGGCAGCTTTGGAAGCGGGTTCGGCCATCAGACGAGTGTAGCGGTACGCGGCAGACTGCCTCCCCCTGCGCGTCGGTTCAAGGCAGAGATCCGAGCGCATATTTTCGGTACGGCAGAGACGCCAAACTGGCGAGTCGTCCAAGGAGTCCTGCCAAGTCACATCAATCGAGTAATCAGACCGGTTAACGTCGGAGGAACCCGCATGTCGCTACGAGTGACAGACCAACTCGTGATCGTTCTCGCAGGATCCGCTTCTCTCGCAGCCTCAGGAGCGCTAGTGGGTCTCTCGACCGTCGTCGATCCTTAGCTTTGCCGCCATGTTTACAAGATCCGGCAGGGACCGGGCTCCCATTTTACGCATGACCTGGCCGCGATGCGCCTTGACGGTGATTTCGCTGATGTCGAGCTCAAACGCTACCTGCTTGTTCAAGAGGCCCTTCACCACGCCCGACATAACTTCGCGCTCTCGCGGGGTTAGGGCATCGTAGCAGGCTTGGAGGCGCATCAGCTCTTCCTCATCGCGAATGAGTGCCTCACTCTGTGAGAGAGCTGATTGTATAGCCGCGAGGAGGGCCTCCGCATCAATCGGCTTCGTTAGGAAATCGAGAGCGCCGCCCCTTAGTGCCTTTACGGTCATGGGCACATCGCCGAAGCCAGACACGAATATAATCGGCATTCGGTTCCCGCTCTTCGTGATCAAGGACTGCAGATCCAGGCCATTGAGCCCGGGCATGTTTACATCCAAGACCAGGCAGCTTGGTCCTGCATCCGGTGTGGTGGTCAGGAATGCCTGAGCAGAATCAAAAAGACTCGGCCGCCACCCTGCAGACCCGATCAGGAGCTCCAAGGATTCCCGAACAGAAATATCGTCGTCAACCACGAAAACTGTCGGCCCATCCGCGGCATTCAAAAGCGCGGTAGTCTTATGAGTCATCGCCGAGGTCATCCGGTACATGTGCTGCCTCCTTAAGAGGGCGCAAGCTCATCGAGTGCAAAGACTATATCACGGGTGGGCGCGGACGATACTGCGCTGATGATTGATATCCCGCCGCCCCTCGACGCAGAGCATGCGGGTTTTTGGTCGATATGCCATTGTACGATAGTATCGGCACCTCATCGCATCGGTCGCCACGACACCATCGTACAATGGCACGCAGGCCATCTCTTGAGCATGCTCGTCGGGTCAATGGAGTGTGCCAGCTCGGCATAGGAGCTCGCTCGCCAAAGACCGGATGAGACACCGAACGTCTTGAACAGATTCAAGGAGACGACGATGAGCAAGATTCTGATGGTTCTGACTTCACATGATCGGCTTGGTGATACAGGCCGGAAAACAGGCTTTTGGCTGGAGGAATTTGCGTCGCCCTACTATGTCTTCAAAGATGCCGGGGCGAGCTTAACTGTGGCCTCGCCCAGGGGTGGGCAGCCACCGATCGATCCGAAGAGCGACGAGCCGGGCAATCAGACGGCATCAATGACCCGGTTCAAGGGTGACAAAGACGCCCAGTCGGTCCTTGCAAACACGGTGCGTCTTGCAACCGTAGATGCCAAGGATTTTGACACGATCTTCTATTCGGGGGGCCACGGACCTATGTGGGACCTCGTCGAGGACCGGAAGTCGATCTCGCTTATCGAAGAATTCTACGGTTCCGGAAAACCCGTGGCCGCAGTCTGCCACGCACCTGCCGTCTTCCACCATGTGACTTACAATGGAAACCCGCTGGTGAAGGGTAAGCGAGTGACGGGCTTCACGAATTCCGAGGAGGAAGCGGTTCAACTTACCAAGGTTGTCCCGTTCCTGGTCGAAGATGATCTGAAGGCGCTTGGCGGGCGCTATGAGAAGGCAGGAGACTGGGAAAGCTTCGCTATCGTGGATGGCCAACTGGTCACGGGCCAGAATCCCGCGTCGTCAACCGCAGCGGCGAAGTCGTTGCTTGGCTTACTCTGATGCGAGAGGTGAACATGAAGACCCGCCTTGAGGAAGTTGAAGGTGTTGAGGAAAAGTCCGGAGACGGCGGCCCTCTCGAGTCCCTGATCGAATTCTACCGGGCTTTTAACGCCGGCGATCTTCGTGGGCTCGAGGCAGTCTGGCTAGGAGGAGACACCCCAAGCATGGACAACCCGATCGGCGGAATCCGACGAGGCTGGGCGGCTATCGCTGAGGGCTACTCCAAGCTCTTCAGCGGCCCGGCCAGGGTCCATGTCACTTTCCATGACTTCACCAGTCAGGGAGGGAGTGATTGGCATCTTTTTGTCGGGAGAGAGCGCGGGACCTGTGTTGCGGCGGATGGCAAGCTCGATATCGCGTTTCGAACGACGCGTTGGTTCGTCAGACAGGGTGACTCCTGGCGGCAGCTCCATCACCATGGCTCGGTCGAGGACGCGGATATGCTTCGCGACTACCAGCGTCTGATTTTTGGCCGATAGGCACAGAGAGCGGCGGTGCAGATCGCCGCTCTCCTAATTCCGTGTGCAGTCAGGGCCGCTCAAGATGACGGCGATATCTCAGTGACGGTGAATCTCACCGAATTTTATTGATTATCATTGCTCACAGGCGATTTTGATGACCGTCGCTGCCGACGCCTCGCCGCTTTCCCAGATCCTGAACAAGGCTTTCGCCAAAATCGACAGAGACGGGGACAGTAAGCTGACGGGGACGAGCTCAATAACTTTGATCAGATTCTCCGACCAGGCGTCGCACTCGATGAAAACGGCCGCCCCACGGTCGACATGAAGGAGAAGCTTGACCACGACGGTGACGGCGCTGTCGACCTGGACGAAATGAATTCGACCGGAAATCTAATGCCCGCAACCATGTGCGACACGGACTTCTCTTCTCTCCTCGGATATCTGCGCGCCAAGACAGACGATCCGGCAGCGCTGCAAGCAGCGGCCATTCTGGAACTCAACCACAACAAGGAGGCGTCGGCACCGTCCGCAGCAAACTCGCGGATATTCAAAGGTCGTCCGTCACGGGGAGGGGAAGAGGACAGCCTTGGTCTCCAGAAATGCGGCGAGCCCCTCCGGGCCACCCTCGCGGCCAATTCCTGACTCCTTGAAGCCTCCGAAAGGGGCGGACGGGGCGAGCTCCATTCCATTGATGTGCACCTGCCCCGTCCGGATCCTGCGTGCTACTTCGAATGCCGTTGAGCGGTCGCCAAATACTGAGCCGCTCAGTCCGAAGTCCGTGTCGTTGGTGATTGCGATGGCATCGTCGATATTCTCGTAAGTCTGAACGGTAACGACAGGTCCGAAGATCTCTTCCCTGGCGATTGACATATCTCTCGTCACCTTGCGGAAGACCGTCGGCTCGACGTAGTTTCCTGAAGACAGGATCTTGTTCGGAATTCCGCCTGTCACAAGCTCGGCGCCGTCCCTCAGCCCTTGAGCGATGTACGCGTCTGCTTTCTCGAACAGTGTCTTGTTCAAAAGCGGACCAACATCCGTGTCGGATTCCCACGGGTTGCCGACTTTGAGCGCGGATAGTCGCGAAGCGTAGGCTTCCACGACTTCGTTCTCGCGGGACCTCGGCACCAGTATACGCGTCTGCGCGAAGCAGAATTGTCCCGAGAAGGGCATCGTAAAGCGCTCAAGCGTTGGCATGGCATGCTTTAAGTCGGCATCTTCGAGGATGATGGCCGCCGACTTGCCACCCATTTCCAAGGTGAGTCGTCCCATCCTCGGCGCAACGACGGCGGCAATTAGCTTTCCTGTTCCGACGCTGCCCGTGAAGCTGACCTTGACCATGCGCCGATCGGCAACCAGTTTGGCGCTCCCATCCGCATCTGCAAGAACGACATTAATGACGCCCGGCGGAATGCCCGCCTCCATAGCGCACTGGGCGACCAGATATGCGTCTAGTGGGCTTTCCGGGGAAGGCTTGATAACGCATGTGCATCCCGCAGCCAGTGCGGCGCTCAGCTTTGTCATCAGGATCGGAAAAGCCGCATTCCAAGGAATTATGATCGCCGCCGGACCTACTGGCTCAGAAAGGATTCGCGCAGAGCCAAACGTCGTGTTGCGCTCCTTTTCGAACTCGTAGGTGAGGGAGAGGCCCGCGAAGTATCGCAACCGAGCTATGGCGAGCGGTGCCAGCCGACTTGCCAGCGAGACGGGCGCACCGACTTGTGGGTCCAAAGCTTCGCGAAAAGGGACATGCGTCGTTCGAGCGCTTCGGCGAACGTGGTCATCAGTACTGCGCGCTCGCTCGGGTGCGTCCTGGGCCATGGCCCATGTTCGAAGGCGTTTGCCGCGGACGCGATTGCCAGATCGATTTCGTCCGCCGTTGCTATCGGCACTTCGGCTAGTATTTTGCCATCAGCGGGACTGACAAGCTTCTTCGATTTCGATCCAGTAGCTCTCACCCAGTGGCCCCCGACAAAAAAGCTGTCGAGGATGCGTTTCGGGTATTCGTGGGCCAGATCTATCATTGTGGTGTCACTTCTTCAGCTAGGACCAGGCATCCACGTCGATGACCGCTTGCGCAAACGCGGCGGGCGCCTCCTGGGGAAGATTGTGACCGATGCCGCCGGATATCAGGCGGTGTTCATATTTTCCGTTGAACTTGCCAGCATAGGCCTTCGGATCGGGGTGTGGCGCGCCGTTCGCGTCGCCCTCCATGGTGATCGTGGGGACCGAGATTTCCGGACCTGTTGCGAGCTTTGCCTCGTATTTGTCGAACCGCTTTTCTCCCGAGGTTAGCCCGAGGCGCCATCGATAGTTATGGGCTACGATCTCGACATGATCCGGATTTGCGAAGGCTGTCGCCGTCTGGTCGAAAGTAGCATCGTCGAATTTCCACTGAGGAGAGGCGAGTTTCCAGATCAGCTTGGCAAAATCGTTCGTGTACTTCGCGTAACCCTCGCGCCCCCGTTCAGTCGCGAAATAGTACTGATACCACCATTGCAGCTCGGCGGACGGGGGTAGGGGAACCTTCCCGGCTGCTTGGTTGCCGATGAGATAGCCACTGACCGAGACTAATGCCTTGCAGCGTTCGGGCCAGAGCGCAGCCACGATGTCGGCGGTGCGAGCGCCCCAGTCAAACCCGGCGATGGTGGCGCGATCGATGTTAAGGGCGTCCATCAGTTTGATAGCGTCGATGGCAAGCGCGGACTGTTGTCCATTACGTTTCGTCTCCTTTGAGAGGAACGTGGTGCCGCCATATCCGCGGAGGTAAGGAATGACCACTCGGTGTCCCCGTTCAGCCAGGATCGGGGCGACTTCTGCGAAGCTGTTGATATCGTACGGCCAGCCGTGAAGAAGGATAACGGGTGATCCGTCCTGCGGGCCGACCGCTGAGTAGGCAACCTTGAGGTCGCCAGCATCGACGGTCTCGCTGGCGGTGAGAGGTACTGCCTTCTGTTTCGGGCCGCTGGTCTGATCCGCGCGTGCAGTACCCACGATGGCGCCGAGGATTCCCGTGGCGGTCAAGCCAAGAGCCGCGCTACTGAATGAACGGCGGCTCAGGATGGCAAGCTCGGTGGTGCTCATGATTGTCCTCTCCTCGATATGGCCTAGGACCCCTCCGATATCGGGGTGTCCAAGCACGAAGTCGATAGGACTTTGGAGAGATGAATCGCTTGCCGCTACTAAACGAAGGTGTTGGTCATACCAAGGTATCGGCAATACCTATGTTCAATCCCGCCCAAGACGGCATTCGACATACTCGTTCTCCATGACGGCGTTCAACAGCCGAAAGGAGATAATGATGTCGCGTGACTACAGGCGCGCAGGGTCCACATTCCCCGGTTTCGTGATCCTTGTGGCGATTGCCGCTCTGGTCGTTGCTTTGGTATCCGTGAGGCAACCCGCGCGCACTGCGCGAGTTTGGGTTCCCGCAGCATCCACAGGCGTCAGCAACTCGATCCGCAATTTGGGCGAGATGTGTGCACCGCGGTGCAATTCGATCGACCCGGCGTAAGACTGGCAGGGGCGTTGCGATGTACGGAAGCTTTTCGATCAGTGGGCGGCCGCTCGGCGCCGAAGAAATCGCGATGATGCGCAGTCTCCTGAGGGAATACTGCGCCCAACGTCGATGCGACAGACAAGGAGACGTTGCCGAGGAGGCTGCTCGATACCTGGTCGCTCTGTATCAGAGCGGCTTGAGCACCGAAGAAGAGCTCAGACGGCGCCTTTATGAAAAGCGGAATTGGGGTGGCCAATTGATTTCGGTAAGGCCACCCAGGGGTTAGCGACTACCGGAGGGCGTTGGGAAGCAGAAGGACAGGGAAGTCCTGATAGGCAACTGGTCTCAGAAACCTATCGATCGCAAGCGTACCCACGGAGGTCGATCTTCCGTCGGACGTGGCAGGGAAGGGACCTCCATGGACCATTGCAGGGGAAACCTCCACCCTCGTGCCGAACTCATTTACGAGCAGTCGCCCTGCAAGCAATTCCAGCTGCGGGATGAAGGATCTTGTGGCATCCTGATCCCCATCATCGATATGGAGCGCGACAGTTAGCTGACCTTCCAGCGCGTCGACCACTTCATTGAGCTGGGCCAGATCCCTGCACCGAACGATCAGGCCAGCGGCGCCGAACACTTCGTCCTGCAGTTCGTGGTTCGCAAGGAAAGCCTCGGCCGAAGATTCGAAGAGTGCGGCCGCGCCTTCGTACATAGATCCAGTTTTCCCCGACGCGATGGATCTGACTTCCGGGTGTCGCTCGAGCCATGCGCGCCACGGCGCATTGCACTGCTCGACCGACGAGTTCCGACGTTTCCGGGTGCGCTGAGTGGGCCTTCACTCGCCCTCGCCCTTATGACCCGCGATGCAGTGCGATTAGAAAGGCGATGCCGTCACCGTCCCTGTGCGGCAGTCTCGCTTGGCAAGCCGCCAACTCCGGTCGACGCAACACGCTGGCCGAGATTCAGCTCAATGTCTGAGCGCTTCTGCAGTCCCGCTTCCAGAAGCTTCGTCATCCGAGCTCTCGTTGTCGGGCGTTTAGTCGAGATGAAGAACTGATCGAGAGCGGGTGGAAAGAGGTCGTCACCAGGAAGGGAGGCTTCGTCAATAAAGCGCTTCGCGTCAGTAAGCGCGTCTTTGTCGAAGCCCGCGATCCTCCGGGCGAAGCGATCGACGAATGCGTCGAGATCCGCATCGGGAATGGCTCGGTTCACGTACCCGTAACGTTCCGCCAAAGCCCCCGGGAAGTCATCGGCGCCGAGCACCACTTCGATTGCGCGACCGCGTCCCATCAGGCCCGCCAGCCTCGCCATGGGGTTGCCGCCTGGCACCGCGCCGACGCCGACCTCGAATTGTCCGAGGACTGCCTTCTCGACGCTTGCGAAGCGAATGTCGCACGACAAGGCGAACTCGCTCCCTGCGCCCCGGGCTCGGCCGCGGATCGATGCTATCGAAACGACTGGAGCTCGGGACAACCTCACTAGGACGTCGAGCCAGGGGTGCATGCCTGTCGGCCCCTTGGCCATTGCAGCTGTTTGGGCTTTGTCGACCAGCACATCGTAGTGGGCGAGGAAGAAGTCCGGATCACCGCTTTCGAAAACGATGACCTTGATTTCGGGATTGGTTTCCAATTGCTCGATCAAAGCGGAAAGCTCGGAGATGGTGTCCGGATCGACGAGGTTGATCGGCGGATTGTTGAATATCGCCCGCGCGAAACCAGGAGCGGGAAAGCTGAGTTCGATTTGCTTGCTCATCCGGATTACCTCTCGTCGCTGCTAGGCAACCACCTAGCCGTGCCTAAGACTTGAATCCTATTGCACAATGGTATCGCGCGCTGTGCCCGGGTAACGTGAGCCCGAACGAAGGCCGCCTCCGGGCGGGTGGAGACGGCCTTCAGCGGACCAGGAGGATCCGCGCGCTCCGGCGGAGGGGAGGACCCGGGAGCGCTGTCGCTGCATCAGCGTATCGCCCTAGGAGGAGGCGATGATCGAAGAATAGCTGCCTTCGAGGTGTTGCAAAACCAGACTTAGGTATCGGCTGCCTGGCGCGCTCGCTTCACGTCGCCGATCGGTCAATCGGCTTGCCAAGGCTCGGAAGAGAGAAGGCAACCGTCGCGCCTGGCCCGTCGTTCGGCATCGCCCACATCCGGCCGCCATGATTTTCGATGATCGAGCGGCTGATGGAGAGGCCTATACCCATCCCGTTCCGCTTCGTCGTGAAAAAGGGTTCGAACATCTTGTCCGCAGCGTCAGCGGCGATGCCGACGCCCGCATCCAAGATCGACAAGGTGAGCATGCCCTCGCCCGCCAGCACGGTTCGCACGAGCAGACGGCGAGGTCGCCCCTCGATCTCTGCAATGGCCTCGATCCCGTTCAGGACCATATTCAGAATGACCTGCTGAAGCTGAATGCGATCGCCGATGACTGACGGCAGCTCTGGCGTCAGCTTGGCCTCCAGGACGATAAATTTCTCACGCATGTCTCGCGTCGATAACGCAATCACCTCGCGAGCTATCTCATTGAGGTCGATTTCCTCCATTGCTGGAGACTGCCGATTGAACATGGCCCGAAGTCGCTTGATAACTTCGGTCGCACGCATGGTGTCTCGGATCGTCCGCCGGGCAGTGTCTGTTGCAGAGGCGATGTTCGGCGGATCGAGCGCCAATAGACGGACACATGCATTGGCGTTCGCGAGAATGCCCGAAAGTGGTTGGCTCACCTCGTGTGCTATGGAGGTCGTCAGAGCACTAATTGTCATCACGCGGGAGACATATGCGAGTTCTTCTCGCGCCTTTAACAGTGCTTCCTCACCGCGTCGGAGAGCATCTTCAGCTCGTCTTGTCTCGGTGATGTCCTGTACCGTTCCCATGAACACCGGATGATCGCCGATGTAGTGTGTTGCCCTGGCAAGTCCTCGAATGTATCTGACGGACGCGTCTGTCCTGATGATCCGAAAGACCAAATCGGCATCCTCGCCAGCAAACCCTCTCTTCATCTCGAAGTCGAAGAGTTCCAGGTCTTCTGGATGGACCCGCTCCCTGACCGCATCGATGCTTGGCTCGAGCTCAGGGTCGAGGTCGAATATTCTGTAGAACTCCTCAGACCAGATGTTCTCATCCCGCTGGATATCAGATGTAAAGCTGCCTGTTGAACTAATCCGCTGAGCGGCGACGAGCTGCGCCTGGCTCCGCTCGACCTGCGTCTCTCGCCTGACAAGAGCTTCCTCGTGACGCGTCCGGTCTATGGAGATAGCTGCGATATACTTCGCTCGATCGATTATTCGCTGCTCGCGAGGTTCGAGGTTTCTTTGCTGATGACGTAGGATTGCAAATATCCCGGCGGTGTTCCCATACGGGGACAGAATGGGGATGGCCTGGCAGTAATTCAGACCGTTGGCCAACATGATCTCGCCCATCGAAGTCTCACGCTGGTCGCTTTCGGCCAGATTTGCGATCTCGACAGTCCTTTTTGTCAGAGCGGCCGTGGAGCAGGGGTTGTTGTCCGAAACCACGCTCTTGCCGTCGAAGATCTCCCTGAACTCGCCTGGCAGCCTAGTAACCGCCCCCATTCGGAAGAGTTTGCGGTCAAGCGAAAGCTCGAGGAAGCCACAAACGAGGTCCGGAACCAGATCCGCGACGACATCGCAAAGCCGTTGAAGAACACTTGCCGACGGTGCGCCTCGCGCGATCATTTCGAGTATCTCCATTTCCTGCGCGAGGAGGTGGGAGGATTCCCGACTGTCCTGGACGTCGGTCTGAAGTACGCAATAGCCCGCCAACTCTCCGTTTTGCGTCCGAATTTGTACGACCTGTGCCTCAAGCCAGCGCAGCGTTCCGTCCGCAGAGAGCGCTTGATATGACACGACAGCTGGTTCGTTACCGTTCTGCCCCGCCTGCAAATGAAAGGCGATTTCTTTCAGCTTGCTAAGATTGAAGTGGGCTGATCTGTCTTGCACCTGAGCGCCTGATGATAAGCCGTACCACCGCCACGCTGCCTGATTTGCAAACTCAAGCTCCAGAGAAGGCGTCAGTAGAAGCGCCTGGAGTGACAGGGAATCTAGGAAACTCCGAAAGTCACGATCGGCGTTGTCAATCTGGTTGTCGATCCTCTCAAGACGTTCCGTCGCAAGCCAACAGACCTCCCCTCCGAGCCCTTTCATTGCCGAAGCAGAAAGATTGAACCATTCGAATTGTCCGTCCCGTCGCCGCAAACGGGCGGCGAAGAGTTGAACGCCACCCTTCTGCGCCGGAACGATGAGGAGATGATCGTCCGGATGCAGAAAGCTTGCCCACTGCCGCGAGCCACCCTGATCGATCACCAAGCCAGTGAAGTCTGTGAAGCGCGAGTTCGCATAGCACAGGGCGCCTGTTTCGTCCGTTGTCCACACCAGGCCGGGCAGGCTGTTTAAGAGTCGTAGGCCGTCGTTGGACCCAAACGCGATTGCCTCCTCGTCGAGTGAAATTGACATCAACGGTCGTTCCGTTCACTTCGTCGCCCCGCTGTCATGGCAGGAGCCGTCGCTAGTCCGGCGCCGCCGCTGAGGTGAGTCTCGGTCAGCCGTCGCCCAATGATGAAGTCCTTCGAGAGAATTGCCGCCAGCGCGCAAGCGAGCATCCATATCGAAGCGGTCAGGGTAAGCGTGATAGAAGTCCAGCCGAGCGTGGCCGAGGCTAGGATAGTTCCCAATGAAGTCGAAATTTTCAGCACGGAGAAAACCTCAGCCCTCATTTCTGGCGTGACCAGTCTGTTGAGCTGCAATGAGTAGTGGATGCCGAGCGATGGGGCGCATATCCCGACAAGCGCGCAGCCGAGTATCGATAGACCGAAGGAATTCTGAAGTATCAGCGCCATGCCGATAATGATCGAGAGGAACATCGCGGCGACCTGCTGCTTCGAATAGGCTTTGTTGAGCAGACCATTTCCCATGGACCCGACAAGCGACGCCCCACACAGGGTTCCGGTGAATATCGCGCCGTACTCCGCTTGCAGGTCGAACCCCATCGCAAGCGACACCGCGCCAACTTCGATGCCGCTGATCGCGGCGGAACTGGCACTGGCGCATCCAAGCCAGAGAAGGACTTCAGGCGTCAGCGATTTGGTTCGGGTTTCCGCCGCTTGCCGCTCTACGTTGCTTCGCGTGGACGGCAAGATCATTGCGGGCACGCCACCGAGTATTGCGATTGCAGCTATTGAGAATGATGCGGATACCGATCCAAGACTGGCTGCCAAAATCGGGGTGACGAGGAAGGTGAGGTCCGACGCCAGAGCTGCCAAGGCAAGGGCTCTTGTCATCTGTGATTGCACCACAAGATAGTTTGCGCTGTCACGCAGATAGCCGAAGGCCGCACCTTGGACGACGCCGGCGGCCACTGCCGCAGCGATGAAAACTGCGAACGGCGCGCCCACTCCACACGCAATAGCGCAAGCGAACAGTGCTGCCGTCCGAATAAAGATGAGAGCCTTGAAGAATGCGATTGAGTTCGCACCCCGCCCCAACCGGGCAATTGGCAAGGCTCCGACAAGTTGCGCGGTTGTCATGGCCGCGAGCGCCGTTGCCCCAGTAGCGGGGTTCCCTGTGATCGAGAGTGCTGCCAATGCGAAGGCTATCGACGCTCCTGAGCGAGGTGCGCCGAACAAGCCGTAGGCGACCGCCCAGCGGATAGTCTGATGACTTTGTAGACCGCCCCAGTTCATTTTTCCGTCAATTCTCGCCGTATCGTCCGCAGATAAACCTTCCCGAGTATTTGCAGCACACGTGATGGGAAGCGCCTCGCGTCCGGTGACTGGAAGCATGGGTGGTACTCACCATCAGGAGGTTGAATTTACCGCAATCTTGCACCAAGCACACTATACTATGGTATTGCCTCTGATCTCTGATGGCAGAACTTCGGCCGAGCTACACCATGGTGCAATGGACGGCGTCGAGGGCGAGCGACAAGGCCACCGCCGCTTAACCTGGCATATATCCTCCAGCGGCCTGTGCGCGTCCTGACACAGGACACGTGACACGAACACAGATGTGCACTTCCATCGGGTGTGAACTGATCGTATCTCTCGAGGCTACAGCCCCAGACCTGTCTGCAGTCGCGTCACGAGCTCTCGTATGATCTTTGCCCACATATTGTCGAACATGTTGGCCAGAGCACCAAGCGAGAGGGTAGCACTTGATCCGAAAAGTATTAGCGACGCAATCGCCGAGTTGGCCTGCGCGCCGGGCGCCATACCACCGCCTCCTTTGCCGAATCCTTCCTTAGAGTCACAGGGAATATTGGAATTGGCCGCGCAAAGCAGTCGCGAACATATCAGCTGTGTACTCGACGACACGCTGGTCGGCATGGCATGAGGTTCGGAGCCTTCCATCGGACCCTCTCGCAATGAAGCTAATGTTGCGAGTTAAAAGTGGATCAAGCGTGCGACAAGTCATCCAATGGTATCGGGCCAAACGATCTGGCTCCGACAGAACATGTCTTCGTGTGCGACCCAAAAATGGCCCGCCGACAGGCGAGATAGCATGCTGTGAAATTGCTGGCGCCCGAGCCATAGGATATTGTACGTTTCGGCAATCCAACGTGCGCAGGGCAACAACCTATGTCGGGGATTTCATCGCAGATGGAGTATGAGATCCTCGTTGCCGAGGCGCTTCTTGATTCCTCGCTCCGCGGATTGGGTGTCGATTTCGTCGCAGTGGCTCTCCGAAGCCACGCCCAGGATGGCTCTATCGAGCTTCTGCAATGTTCGCCAGATCTCAACGCGAGTGAAATCGAAGCGGGATTGAAGCAAGCGGCTCTCGGGAACTCCCGATACGCTGAAAAATTGGACATCGGTGATTTAAGGCTGCCCCTCTTTGTCACGCCGCTAGACCACGATGGGGTTATCGGCGAGCTGGTCATTGGCGTCTGCCGAAATGGTTTTCCGACTGAGATTGAGCGCCGGATCATTTCCCATGCTGTTCTTCAGGCAAGCGCCGGATTTAAGAAAAGGCCTGTGACCCTGCTAGGGGACAGTCGGCCAACTGCCGCGAGAGAGGTGATCCTCACAGAGGTAATAGCTTCGATCCCAGGATTGGCATGGTCGGCGGGGCCGGACGGATCCGCGCAGTACTTCAATGACCACTATCTGAGGTACGTTGGTCACCATGCGGCGAGCCTTCAAGGTACGGGATGGACAGTCACCGTCCACCCCGACGACCTTGATGGACTTGTAGCCGCCTGGATAGAAATGCTTTCCTCCGGACAGGGAGGCGAGGCCGAAGCAAGACTTCGTCGGTTCGACGGCGAGTATCGCTGGTTTCTCTTTCGGACCAATCCACTTGTGGATAGTAGCGGTGCCGTCGTTCGCTGGTATGGTCTGAACATAGATATCGAGGAGAGGAAGCGTGCGGCCGTAGCTTTGCAATCGAGCGAGATCCACCTGCGCCAGCTTACCGAAACCATTCCTCAGGCGCTCTGGAGTGCTACACCTGACGGAGCCATCAGATATCTCAACAAGAAGGGCCTGGACTTCATGGGCGTAGAAGCGTCCGATCTTACGGACGGCTTTTGGTGGGCCGAAGGGCTCCATCCAGACCAGGTTGCCGGGATCATCCGTACGTGGCAGCACTCCGTGGCCACCGGTGAACCCTACAATGTCGAGGTCTTGTACCGCCGCCGCGTGGACGAGGATTACCGCTGGGTTGATGTCAGGGCGCTTCCTATGTTCGATGATGATGGCAACATCCTCATGTGGTATGGCAGCCTCATCGACATCCATGATCGGAAGGTCGCTCAGGAAGAGATGGCTTCCAGTGAGAGAAGGCTACAACTGATCATTGACACAATCCCTGGGATGGTTTGGTCTGCGCGGCCCGACGGAGGCGGTAACTTTGCCAACCGCAATTTCCGGACCTATCTCGGACTTTCAATGGATGAAGCACGGGAGTGGGGATGGGCTTCGGCGGTACACCCGGAGGATCTGCCGGAGTTGACGGCAACCTGGCAGGAAATGGCGGAGACCAAGGAGCCCGGGGAGTGCGAGGCGAGACTTCGTCGTTTCGACGGAGAATACCGGTGGTTCATCTGCCGCGGGAATCCGCTCGTGGATGCTTCTGGCGGCGTTGAGTGGTTCGGCATCAATGTCGATATCCATGACTGGAAGATTGCCCAGGATGATCTGCGCGAGGCCCAGGTGAAATTGGCTCATATGACTCGAGTCATGGGCATGGCGCAGCTTACGGCTGCCATTGCACACGAACTCAGCCAGCCACTTTCTGGCATTCTGGTCAACGCTAGCGCCGGGCTTCACATGCTGAGCAGCGAACCTCCCCAGCTTGAAAGCGCGCGGGAAACTGTCAGGCGGACAATTCGAGATGCAAACCGTGCTTCGGAAGTCACCGAACGAATTCGCGCTCTCTATAGCAAGAGCGATCCGGTCGTGGAAACAGTGGATCTGAACGCGATTGCTCAGGAGGTGATTGGGTTTGCTCACGGCGACCTACGGAAAAATGGCGTAAGATTGAGGACACGGTTCGCCGCAGATCTGCCGCTGGTGAGAGGCGATCGCGTGCAATTGCAACAGGTTATCTTTAACTTCATCAAGAATGGCGTCGAGGCGATGAACGGCACAGTTGGTCGCTCAAAGGACATGGAGATTGCCACGGTCCGAGAAGACGCAGATCGCGTCCGCTTATCGGTGAAGGATGCAGGGCCTGTCTTCGATTCTGCCATGTCCGAGAAATTGTTCAGCCCGTTCTTCACGACAAAATCGAATGGCATGGGAGTAGGACTCTCCGTCAGCCGCGCGATCGTTGAGAGCCATGACGGTCATCTTTGGGCCGAAGCGAACGACCCACATGGCGCAACTTTCGCCTTTTCGATTCCTGTACGAGAGGGTGGAGACCCTCGGATGGAACCGAACGCCTCGAAGTGAAGCGTTTCGGCGCCGACAGGTCAATCCAGTGTCAGTCATAGAAATCAGGCAAAAGCTTGAGCCCGTCGGCCTGATGCTTGTCGTGGTTGATAAAGAGCTGCGCATCGTATTCGTTCATGATTTGCTTGATCCGGTCCATGGACGAGATGGATTCGGGCTTATCGACATTCAGCGCGGGGACGATGTCCCGCTCGAAATTATCCTCTAGGTGTGCCACGTCCCCCGACAGAATGACGTAACCAGTCTTGGCCAAATGGACCATCAGCGACTGGCTTCCTGGGGTGTGGCCCGGCGTCGACAGCAATTTGACGCTGCCATCGCGGAACAGGTCGACGTCTCCAGTCACGAGTTCAAGACGGAGAGGGTGTCCGAGGAGCTTCCGAGCTAGCTGCACAAGCGTGTTGAGGTTCGGGTCCGAAGGTGGAGGCGAATTGATCCATTCGTATTCCGCCTTCTGCATCACAACCGTGGCGTCCGGAAACAGACCAACGTTTCCGATATGATCACCGTGCGTATGAGACACGAGGACGTAGTCGATGTCGGCTGGCTTCAGTCCAACTTGAGCAAGCTGCGAGGAAATCGTCTTGTCGAGGTGATATACAATAAGGCTGGGAAGTGTGGACCACCCCTTGGGGTCGCCGATCGTCGCTTCGGGGACCCCAGTGTCCCACATGAGGTATTCGGTCCCCCGCTGGATTAGATAACATGTCGAGGAGAATTCAATTGACTTGCCCTTGTTCTCGCCGGGCGTCCAGACAGACTCGTCATTCGCAAGGGAATGGCCGCAGTCGACCCGGTAGAGCCGATCGATCGTCGCAGCATGATTTTCTGCTTCCGTCGCTGACAATTGCGGGACGTCTGCTGTTGCGAAGAGCGCGAGGAAAATAACTTGAGTGATTGCAAAACGAAGTTTCATTATCTGTCTCCGATCTAGCAGCAAAAAGAGGTTGTGGTTCCACTGTGGAACCGCGGTAGTCGGAACATTCGTGATGTACATCTAAATGGCTCGCCACATGCGAAGTGATGGACGAATGTTAGCCAAGCCCTCGGTGACGCGTAATTGCACTTAGGTATGGAAGGCCGAACGTTTGCTTATTGAACTTTCTTCCGAGGATGAGGTGCCGGACTATCCGAAAAACTTGTCAGCATAAGAACTCTCAAGGAATCAACATCGTCGCTTCTTCTTCGTGAAAATAAATAATTTTGGGGAACCGCATGGCAGCTCAAAAGGCAACATTGATTTTTGAATGTGAAGGGCTGGAGATCGATCTCGGACGGCGCGAGATGCGTGAAAGCGGGATTGTTATTGCACTTGGCGGCCGCGCGTTTGATCTCCTCGAGGTCTTGGTTCACTCGGCGGGGAGGGTCGTCAGTAAAGATGAACTGATGGCAGCCGTCTGGCCGGGTATGATTATCGAGGAAAATACTCTTCAAGTTCATGTCTCGGCAGTCCGAAAAGCGCTTGGCCAAGATCGCGGAATGTTGAAGACGTCCAAGGGTCGGGGCTACCAGTTGCTGGGAACGTGGCTAAGACGGCAGGAATATGTATCGGCGCTGGATAATGAAGTACCAACTCAGCCGTTCGTTTCCAATTTTCCGGCCGCCATGTCAGACGTGGTGGGGCGGTCTGCTGCAATGCGATACTTGCAAGATCTCTTGTCAGCCTACCGAATGGTGACGTTGACTGGACCCGGCGGAATCGGAAAAACCGCGCTTGCACTGGAAGCGGCGCGGACCCTAATTCCTACCATTCAAGGTGAAGGCTGGCTCGTGGAGCTAGGCTCGCTCTCAGACGCTTCGTTGGTTCCCTCCGTTGTCGCTGGTGTTATCGGAGTAAGACTAGGCGGCGAGACTTCTGCTACCGCTGTGGCACGCGGAATCGGTGGAAGAAAATTTCTCCTTGTTTTAGATAATTGCGAGCACGTAGTGGACGCAGCCGCCGAGTTTGCGGAAACAGTCGTACGAATGTGCCCGCACGTCACTGTTTTAGCGACAAGCCGCGAAGTACTACGGATTGCGGGTGAGCAAGTGTACCGCGTGCCGCCGCTAGACGTGCCACAGGACAATCAGGCTGGCCCAGACGATGTCCTCCAATGCAGCTCGGTCGAGCTATTCGTAAAGCGGATTAAGGCTTTGGATGTGGACTTCACGGAGGCGGCCGACAACCTTGCTGTCGTCGCTCTTATTTGTCGACATCTTGACGGAATTCCTCTGGCTATCGAGTTCGCGGCTGCACGGGCCGCCGTTCTTGGAACCATACAAGTTGCCAAACATCTTGATGATCGGTTTGGCCTATTGTTTGGGGGGCGACGAACAGCGCTCCCGAGGCACCAAACCCTTCGCGCAACGCTCGATTGGAGCTATGAGCTGCTCCCGGAGAACGAAAGGCGGCTGCTACGCCACCTGGCGGTTTTTGCAGGCGGGTTTACGCTCGATGCGGCAGCGACCGTTCTTAATGGGACCGCGGCGAATCTCTCGGAGATCACCGACAGCATCGCAAATCTCGTATCGAAATCGCTGGTGACCCTGGAATCATCTATTTCTAGTGGCCGATGGCGCCTTCTCGAGACGATCCGGGTCTACGCGATCGAGAAGCTTGTTGAACAAGATGAAGCTGATCAAGCATCGCGGCGGCATGCCGAGTATTTTCGTGATCTGATAACGCCGACCACTATTGGCTTGACGTTGGATCCAGCCAAGGAGGACATGGCCCGGAACGAGAGGGAGATTAGCAACGTCCGAGCGGCGCTTAGTTGGTCTTTCGGCTCAGGCGGGGACGTGGCGATCGGAATCGCGCTGACCGTCGCCTATGTGCCGGTGTGGACGTATCTCGGACTGATGGTCGAATGTTGCGACCGCGCGGAGCTCGCGCTTGACCGTCTCGAGCCGGAACTGAATATCGATTTATCGGTCAGAATTCATCTTCATCTCGCTCTCGGGCTCACGTTGATGTTTACGATGAGATCTGCCGAGCGCTGTGGGGCGGCTTTATCCAATGCACTCGAGGGTGCCAGAGAGATCGATGATGTGAAGGTTCAAGTGTTGGCTTTGTGGGCCTTGTGGATCCTGCATTTGAATACCGGGCAATCGCGAATGGCGGGGTTGGTCGCATTGCAATTCGGGCGCGCTGCCGAACGGACCGGCGATCCTGCCATCACGCTTATTACTGATCGGCTACTTGGAAGCGCACTTCACTTTGGAGACGATCAGAGCCAGGCGCGGCGCCATTTGGAGCGTGTTCTTGGGAACTACGTGATTCTGAAAGATCAACGGTACACGATCTGGCTCCAGCTAGATCAGCACGCAGTCGCGCAGGCGATGCAGGCGCGCGTGCTAGCATTGCAAGGGCTTTTTGATCAGGCACTAGTCACTGCACGAGAGAGTATTGAATCTGCGGCGAACCGCCGCCCCTTGATCTATGAGGTACTTCGCCTGGCGGCGGTCCCGGTTGCACTTATGGCTGGCGATCTCGATGCCGCCGAACACGCGGTACAGAGGTTACTGGGTTTGGCGTCCGCTGGAAGCGCGGCGTTCTGGGTCAATGCCGCACATTGCCTGAATGCGAAGCTGCATATCCAGCGTGGCGACCTGGACAAAGGCGTCTCGCTGCTGACGACAGCACTCAATCATTGCGACAGCACAGGATGGACGGTGTGGTATCCGGAGTTCCTGGGTGCACTGGCAACTGGATTGGCTGGACTCAATCGAACGGACGAAGCGTCAGCGACGATCGACCGTGCACTTGCATGGTCGGAACGGGGCGGAGAGACTTACTATGTGGGCGAACTGCTGCGCATCAAAGGTCAACTCGCCCTTCAATCCCTTCCCCAACCACATTGGGTGGCAGAGGAGTGCTTCAACAAGGCGATAAGTCTCTCGCGAGTGCAAGGCGCTCTGACTTGGGAACTCAGAGCCTCAATGAGTCTGGCACGATTGCATATTGGACAGAACCGGCGTGATTTGGCGCGCCGAGTCCTCGCGCCGGTTTATGATCGTTTCACCGAAGGGTTTGATACAGCGGATCTATTAGCGGCTCGCCTCTTGCTCGGATCTCTGTCATCGCCGGAGATTGATGGACGAGGCGGCGACGGTTGATCGCAGTCCGTAGCGAAAATTCTCCTTCAGGATTCTTCAGGTTTGCTTCAAGGAAAGTCCTGCAATGATGCGCTACAACTGACTCCATTGGATCCGCGTATAGTTGGAGGAACGGCTGTGGAGGAGGTATGGTCAGAACCGAAGCGGATTGTTGCCTCGGGGAAAAAAAGCAGCAGGCTGAAGGCCGTTGAGACAAGGGATATTGCCGCCGCGCTCACAGCGCTCATCGCAGACTTCTTTGCACTTTATCTGAAGACCAAGAATTTCCGGTGGCATGTCTCAGGATCGCACTTTCGCGACTACCATCTGCTGCTGGACGAACAATCCGCCGAAATTCTAGCCGCGGTGGAGCCTATGGCAGCGCGAGTACGCAAATTGGGAGCGACGACACTCCGGTCTGTCGGTCACGTCGCCCGCCTCCAACGCTTGTTGGACAACGACCAACACTATCTGGAGCCGCGGCAAATGATAACAGAACTCCTCGACGATAATCGTCAAATTGTCGATCTGCTTCGGGAGGCATATGAACTCTGCAACGACAATGGGGACTTTGTCAGTCTGAATCTGATCTCCGACTGTACCGATGACGCTGAAGGTCGCGCCTGGGTTCTGCTTTCGATCATGCAGGATGAAAATGGCGAATAAGAAAGGTTGCCCCCGCGGATGATCGTCTAGTTTTCTGAACTGGTGATGTTGGTAGGCACGGATCTGTCTGCGCACGACGCTTGTTCGGGTTCCACCAATTGTTTCCCCTCAAGGGCATAAACAAGGAGGTATCGCAATGTACAATCTCTCAACGAATGCAGCCTTCTATGCGCATGCGGCTCCATCGACAATTACGCGTCCGGTAGTATTTGTAGTCGATGACGATATCTCTATCCTGGAGTCTCTGGAGATGCTGATCCTTAGCGCCGGGTGGCAACCCGAGCTTTTCGGTTCGGCCGGTGCCTTCCTTTCGCAACCGAAGCCGCTTGCTCCGCATTGCCTTATCCTCGATGTCAATCTTCCCGATCTCAACGGACTGAAGTTGCAGGAATTGCTCTCGGAAAGCCGAAGTGGATTGCCGATTATCTTCGTGACCGGCTGTGGCGACGTTCCGATGACGGTCCGAGCAATGAAAGCTGGGGCTGTCGACTTCCTAACGAAGCCTTTCAAGAATGAGGCATTGATCGACGCGATCGAACGCGCCTTGGAAGCAAGCACCAGATATGAAGAACTGGAGGCAGAGCTAGACATACTGCGCGAAAGTTTCGCATCTCTCAGCCGCCGTGAGACAGAGGTAATGAGTTTCGTGATCTCCGGGCTGCTTAACAAGCAAGTCGCCTATGAACTCGGTATCAGCGAGATCACTGTAAAGGCACATCGAGGGCAAGTGATGAGGAAAATGAACGCCCGCTCACTTCCCGAGCTAGTCAACATGGCGGCCAAGCTTGATGCCGATGGGAAAAATTCCAGGCTCGGTCACCTGACGTGCCCCCGTTAAATTAGGCCATTCAGACCTGGAGTTTTCCACTTATGTGAAGTGCTCCCCGAATTTGGGCCAGCGGGAACTGGAATTTTCCGGGGTTTCAGTCGAGAATATTCCCGAACCTTTGGTATCGCGCCTAAGCAAGATGCTTTGAAGCAACAACAACTCCAGGACCTATATGCTAGCCGTACCGTGCGTCCAGCATAGTGTACTAGCGGAGCCGGCGATATAGCAGTGCCCTGTTGACTCTCGTGCCTCGTATTGCAGCTGGCTTCATTAAGCTGCCTTCGCGAGAGATGTAGCAGCGAAGACTTGTCTCAATCACCTCAGGTGGCCAGATTAATCGATTTCACGCGCATATTCTGCAAATCGCGAATAACTCCAGCTACTCTTCCAAAAAGGGTCGCGTGTCGGCGGTTCGGGTTGGTTCAAGGCGAGCATAGAAGACATGAGGGACGGGGCGGCAGGTTATCGGCTTCCGGCCGGCTCAGTTCGCGTTACCGGCCAAGGCCCGCACCTGACACGCGGCAGACGTTTTTTTGTTGCCGCCGCCCGGTGCAATGACCTCGGATGATCTGTCTACGGCATGGAAAGTTCGCGACGCTTGCGCTTTCTGCGCGAGCAAGTTATACAATGAACTAGATGGTTCAGTATCTAAGTCCTCCCCTCGATCTCTCGTTTGCAGCGCTGTCCGATGCGACCCGCCGCGGGATCATAGATCAGCTTGGGCGAGGGGAGGCGTCGATCACCAGTCTCGCGGATAAGTTCCAGATGACGCTGACCGGCATGAAGAAGCACGTCCAGGTTCTCGAGCGGGCGGGGCTCGTCGTCACGCAGAAGGTCGGACGGGTGAGAACGTGCACGCTTGGGAAGCGCGGCCTCAAGGCGGAGGCCGAGTGGATCGAGGCGCGTTGCAAGCTGTTCGAGGCCCGCTTCGAAGCATTGGACGAAATCATCGGCGAAATGAAACCGGAGGGAAGCGATGACTGAGCAGGCTAACAGTGCAGGTGGTGCGCAGAACCGCACGTCAGTCGAGCGCAGAGGGGATCGCGAACTCGTCGTAACGCGAACATTCAATGCGCCGCCGAGCACGGTTTACAGGGCCTGGAGCCAGCCCGAGCTGTTCCAGCGTTGGTGGGTGCCAAAATCGGTATCCGGCGTTTCGCTCGTGTCGTGCGATATGGACGTCCGTACCGGCGGCAAATATCGGCTGGAATTCGGCGCCGGCGGTTCGGACACCATGGTCTTTTATGGCAAGTATCTCGAGGTGGTGCCGAACGAGCGCATCGTCTGGACCAACGACGAGGGCGACGAGGGCGCGATCACGACCGTGACCTTCGAGGACCAAGGCGGGAGGACACTACTGAATTTCCACGAAGTCTATCCGTCCAAGGAGGCGCTTGAGGAAGCACTACAGGGTTCGGCTGCCGCATTGCCGGAGCAGTTGGAGCAGCTCGACGAATTGCTTTCCAGCATGGACGAGTAGCGCGGGTCGGGGAAGTCGCCTCGAGGGAACATCCGCTCTTGGGAAGTGACTCCATCGGCCTTTCCGGCCGGAGCGGGCGCGCGTTCCCGCCAGACATTCACCCTTAATCCGAATGTACCGAATGCTAACCTTGATCAGGTGAGCTCGTTGACGGAGCACACCCAGGCAGAGTGTCTTCTCACCAGATTGAAGGCCGTGATAAAAAGGGCCCATGGGCATCAAGAACTATCTAATCGAAGGCGGCTCGGGTACTGGAAAGACGTCAGTCGCTACGGAACTGGAGCGGCGGGGCTACCATGTCGTCCATGGTGACCGCGTTTTGGCCTATGTCGGCGACCCCGAGACAGGCCAGGCGCTCGCAGGACCACCCGAAGGGGCAGACCGCATCGCTTGGGGATACA
>NZ_LOKZ01000019.1 GCF_002211365.1 Rhizobium sp. R711
TTCAACAAGATCAAACAGTTTCGAGGTATCGCCACTCGCTACGACAAGCGCCCGGAAAACTATCTCGCAGCTGTCAAACTCGTCGCCGCAAGGATCTGGTGTCAGAGTTTATGAGTCGACGGCCTAGGAGGCTTTTTCAAATCGGCCCTGGCTATGGCGGCGCGGGCGAGGGGTTGGCCACGACACCCTTTCTCCACCCGGGGCACTACGTCTTCGTCTCAGGCGCGGTCGATCAGTTCCAGTCGTCCTCGCCCGGCAATCAACCGGATCCCGAGAATGAGCAGTGCGGCGCCATATGCTGCAGCTCCGGCGGCTGCAACAAGTGCAAGCTCGACAATATGGTTCAGCTGGTGGGGTGCCAGGGCCTCTCGCAGGAATAACACCGATATCGCCATGACGCCCGCTGCAACACCAACCTTCCAGAGATTATGGAGTTGTTCGCCGATCCCAAGGTCAAGAAGCTTTCGAACCTCGTTGAGGTAAAATGCAAACATCAGGAACGACAGAACGACACGCGCGAAACTGACGCCGATTACCGACCCGAAATAAAGGCCGGCCGAAAGCAGGACCACACGCAAGAGGAGGTCGGTTGCGTTCAGGCGAAAGATGATATTGGGCCTGTCAAGTGCAAGGCTGACAGAATAAAGCGTCTGAAAATAGGGGATTGGAGCAACAGAAAGCGCCAGGACGCTCAAGAGTGGGGCGGCCTCCTTCCATTTTTGCCCGAGCAGAAGATCCGTGGCGAGGTCCGATGTCAGCGAAATGCCGACGCAAGCCGGAACCGAGATCACCATTGCGAAGCGCGCCGCCTTCAAGAATGCATGTCTGACGCGCGCCCGGTCGGAGCGGATCTGCGAGAACGCAGCCATGACCGGCTGTAGCGCCGGCCCGATGATACTTTGTGTGGGAATGACCGCAACATCGTTTGCGACAGCGTAACGTCCAAGCGTTGGACGGTCGCAAAGCACACCAACGAGAAAGCGGTCGAACTGCCAGTTGAGCGCCGATACGATCTGGGCGGAGCTGAACCAGCCGATGAAGCTGGCAAAGTCCGGCAGCCGCGAAAGCGACAGTCCGGGACGATAGGGGGCAAGGATATAGGAAGCGATACTGGAGACCACCGATGCCAGGACCGAGTTGACTGCGATTGCCCAGTAGCCTCCTCCCGACAGGACAACGACGGTTGCTGCGACACTGGCACAAAGCTTCCCTGATAGTTCCAATATGAAGGTTTGCCGGAAGCCGAGCTCACGGGCAAATTTTACCATGGCCGGGCTCACAAAGCCTCTGGCGACCGGGCCGATGGCGAGGACTGCGACCAATGGCAGCAACTGCGCCTCATGATTGAAGAGTGAGAAGGGATAGGCGGCCAGAAGTACGATAACGGCAATGACGCTGCTTCGAATAATGCTGAGCGTAAAACCGGTATCGAGGTGGCACTTTTCAACAGCAGGCAATCGTACCAAAGCCTGCGTTACGGGGACCTCAAGCACCGTGTCCACCACAAGCACAAGCGAGGTTGCAAGTGCAGCCAGGCCGAAGTCGGAAGGTGACAGAATTCTGGCGAGAACAAGCAATGTCAAGAAATCGACGATGCGCCCGATGAAGCGGGAAAAGACCAGCCAACTGGCTCCCTGGATCGCCTTAAACGCCAGCATTACACTCTCCAGCTTTTGTCATGACCAGTCGACCTCTGCGCAGGTGGCGTTCGAAACTTTCTGTTTGCGCAATGGCGCTTGAACGAAGAACTCTGGTCACACTCACTCATCGCTGCAGGCTTGCGGTGACGCCGCGAACGATATGTGCCAACTCCAACGCGGGAAGAAGTGCAGACTTCAGACGAGGAAAATCCCGGGCGATCGCGGCTTCCCGCCATAAGTGAGACTTTATAGATTGCAGTCTCGCGGAGAGGCCTGTCTGCTCCGGCCCGTTCAAGACGTTGACGCTTTCGGACCGCCCAAAATCGACCGAGCGCAACCCAACAGTGAGCGCCGTCATGTCGAAAGCCGTGGGATTGGTGATGGCTTTCTTTAGGCGTGACCACGCAGTTGTCGCATCACGCATTACCTGTGCGCCATCGGCAATCGCATCAATATAGTCGAGAACACCAGCCAGAAGTGGGTTGCCGATAGTCGCGTCGACCTTGCCGTAGCTGATGTCACCACAATTGCCTTCGACGTTGCCGTCCTTTTGCAGACGCAGTTGCCGCACGGAAGGGATGGCGGGTTCAAAGAGGCTCTCGATAGCGTGCCAGTAGCGCAGGATGACCGTTTCGACCTTGAAGGGATTATAGAGGTTGTCTTCGACGACGAGCCCGGAAACTTCGGGAAAATGGTCCTCGCTCAATCCCTTGTAGTTGCAGCGGGCAAACTGGATCGTCTCGAAATGCCTTTCTGGCATTCCCGCAGCCAGGAGTTTCTGGGTGCTTCCATAAAGGCCGGTGTCGCACAAGATGACGCGCCCGTGGTGTCCGGCAATCGACTCGAGATGGCGCCGGAACAGGGCATTTTGCTGCATGACATCTGCAGCCACCTCCTTGCCTGCCTCGGTAGCAAGCATGTCGAAGAAGCGTGCGGCGACAAAGCGTTTGTCCCAGGCTTGAGTGAGCGTGTAAGTCCTGCCACCCAGAAATGCGGCCACGTCGGCAAAGCTGTTTTTGTCGAATTCTCTTTCCAGCTCGTCGAGCACGCAAGGACTGCGTGCCTCCAATGCGATGCGCGCCGCCACCAACCTGGAAACCAGGATGTTGTTCCGCGACATCAAAAGCGGCAGCCCAAGACGCGCAAGCAGGCGCTCGAACGCCTCGCGGATACCGATGCCGCCGCGGGCGCAAAACAACAGTGTTGCGCCCTGAGTTTCGGCTTGCCGCGCATAAAGCCAGATATTCAAGCAAAATTGTGCAACGATTGGTCCAAAAACGGCATGTCCGAAGGATCTTTGGTCGGTCAGGGCAGGAATACTCTCGGCGCGGGGACGTAACCGTCGTCGGATACCTCTGATGGCCTCGCTGCGCGCGGCGTCTGCCTGCGTCATATAGTGTCGAAGGCGACCTTTGGGGATGTGGACGGTTTGAATGCCCATCCTGTGGGGGGCCAGGTGATCGGCAAGCGCGTCGTCGCCGATGTGCAGCATGCGGGAGGCCGACAGCTTTTCTGCCTGAAGCACGGCTGAAAACAGTCGTCCTGAGCGTTTCGTCGCTAAGAGTTCGGCGCTGGAATAGACCTCGTCGATCAGTCCCGGGCCATGAAAGTGGTTCAAGAGCTCGCTCAATCGGTCGCTGGAAAGGGCTGTATCTGAGACTGCGATGACGCGGATGCCTGCCTGGCGCTGCCCGCGAAGTGCCATTGCCAACCCGCCATTGGCGAAAAGCGAGGCTTTCTCGATCGCGATCTCGATGTCGATGCGCCTGTCGGTCAGCGCTTTCGGCAGGCCAAGCATTTCCAGCTGGCGCTCGACGATATCCGATAGCCTCACCTCGCCTACCCCACCGCCAACGTTCAGCGCACGATAAGCCAAGCTTTGCGCAATCAGGCGGGCCTCCAACAACTCCTCGGCGGTGACGTTGAGGCCCTGCTCCTTGAGAAGGCGGGCAAAGCGCCGCTCGCCTTCCAGCATGCGCGATCGTTGCGACCGTGGTTGTCGCAGCAACAGCGTGTCGAAAACATCGCACGAAATCAGCCCGACGCTGTCGAGCGGGCCCTGTAGAAGATCGAGGTTTCGCCGCAGCAATTGATTACCCCTTCCGCCGTCGGTCCAACACGTATTCCCCGCGGGCCTTGGCCAGCTCCCCGAGAAAATGCTGCACTCGCGAGAAAGTGCAGTCAGCATGTAATAACATCGACTGTTCATTATCAAGTCGCCAATACCTGTGTTTCGTGCGG
Source organism: Rhizobium sp. R711 (assembly GCF_002211365.1). Classification (GTDB taxonomy): domain Bacteria; phylum Pseudomonadota; class Alphaproteobacteria; order Rhizobiales; family Rhizobiaceae; genus Rhizobium. The sequence goes on from NZ_LOKZ01000019.1 coordinate 3,882, forward strand.
CAAATAGGTCTCTTTTTCGTGAAGAACTTCACGCATCAATTTCTTTACATATTTGTTGCTTTAGGTTGTCGACATTCATAACAATAAAGATTAATGTTGCGCTGCAGCACCAAAGCCCTTGGCGGAGCATAGTATGGATGACGCAAGCCCACAGGTCGTGCCCATATCCAAGTTTCCGCATTTTGACGCTGTCGTCCTCGGCGCGGGCATCTCAGGGCTTGTCGCGGCCTCCGTTCTGGCAAAGCAGGGGGAGCGAACGCTTGTCATCGACGACTATGAGCACGTCGGCGGCAACCACATGGACTGGACCTCGCGCGACGGCTACACGTTCGATGTCGGCAGCCTGATATTTCAAGATGACTCGCCACTTCTGCGGCATTTCCCGGAGCTATTGCCACATTACCTGCCGATTGCCCCGACCTGGGGACGTCTCAATCCCCAAAGGAAGATCACCGAGTATCCCATCTCGGTGCGCGACGACATTTTGGCAGCCGGGCCTATCGGTCTGATGCGCATTTCCTTTTCGGTTCTCTATGCGAGGCTGTTTTGCAAAAAGATGGGCAATGCGCGCGACTTTGCGCGCTATTGGATAGGCGACTATCTCTTACGAAGGTCCGGACTTGAGACCTACATGAAGCGCTTTTACGGAATTGCCCCCGAAAAGATCGATCTCGATCTTGCGCGCAAGAGAATGGGGTGGATTTCCGAACATGCTTCGATTGGAACCCTCATCAAGAAGCTCATGAGATCACGCATGGCCGCAGGCCCGGCCAATCGTCAGCTGGCGCGACCCAGACAAGGTTTTGCCATTCTTTATGATGCCGCGGTTGAACGTCTGACGAGCGCTGGCGTTTCGTTGCGTCTGTCGGCCGGAACGCGCAAGATCGAGCGGACAAACGACGGCTTCGAGATCACACTTGATGGTGGTGTCGTCCTCACAAGGCGGGTGATCTCGACCATTCCAATTCCGGCGCTCGAGCGCCTTTGTGGCCTGCCGGCGCAAACAGCGCTGAACACGATTACGCTCATTTCCCTCTATTTCAGCTTCGCAGGCGAGCGCGGTTTCTCACAGTCGATCATATATAATTTTTCCCATGACGGCGCCTGGAAACGATTGACGGTCTACTCCGATTTCTACGGTCGCGTGAACGGACGGGAGTATTTCGCAGTCGAAGTGATTGCCGGGGATCATGTCAGTTCGGTCGACCAGGGCGAAGAGGACTTTCGTCGCCATACGCAGGCCAATGGTCTGTTCAATGGTGATCTCGTCCTTGAAGGCAGCCAGGTTTTGGAAAGCGCCTACCCGATCTACAGCAAGGGTGCTGCACAACACGCCGCGCAGGCGATCGAGGCGCTGAGGGCCTTCGGCATCGAATCCATTGGCCGTCAAGGGGGCTTCAATTACCAGCCAACCGCCCGCGTCTCGACAATCGAGGTGGAAGCGGCTTTGGGAAAAAACTAGTCCGCGTCCACTCAGCCGGCGCAACGACAGCGCGGGGCGGCTGTCCACCGGAGTGGAAAGATGAAAGGTCTACGATGCGTATCCTGCATGTCCTCAATCACACGCAACGCCTCAACGGACACGTTCACGCTGCCGTTGATCTTGCCTGCGCGCAATCAGCGCACGGCCACGATGTCTGTGTCGCAAGCGGAGGAGGGGACTTCGACAGTCTCTTGCAGCAGAAGGGCGTGAAAACGGTGGTCGTCGATCACAAGCGCAGCTTTCCAAACCTCGCCAGGGCACTTCTTCACCTGCAGGGTCATGTCCGCGATTTCGGCGCCGAGATCGTTCATGCCCACATGATGACGAGCGCGGTCCTTGCCTTTCCCATTTGCAGGATCGTTGGCATTCCCCTGATCACGACGGTTCACAACGAGTTTGAAAAGAGCGCCACCTTGATGGGGCTTGGAACGCGCGTGATCGCGGTCAGCGATGTCGTCGGGGCGTCGATGCGCAAGCGCGGTGTTCCAGCCTCGCGCCTTAGCGTTGTCTTGAACGGAACGATTGGCTCTGCAAGGGCCGACGGGCGCAGCCACGAGCCCGCCACTCTTTGCTCGCCGAGCATTCTGTTTGTCGGCGGCCTTCATCCTCGAAAGGGATTGCCGGACCTGTTGCAGGCGTTCGAAATCGTCCATCGCTCCAATCCCGACGTTCATCTCTATATCGTTGGCGACGGTCCGTTCAAGCAAGCTTACATGGATGTGGCCTTGCAGCTTGCCTGCAAGGCGGCCATCAGTTTCGTCGGGCCGACGGCAGATCCATACCCCTACATGCTCGCCGCAGACATCTTCGTGTTACCATCGCATGCAGATCCAGCGCCGCTGGTGCTATCCGAAGCACGCGAGGCACGCTGCGCCGTCATAGGGACGAAGGTCGATGGAATCCCGCAGTTGCTCGAACAGGGCGAGGCCGGGATGCTCGTAGCTCCTGGCGATCCTCAGTCATTGGCCGGAGCGCTCGCCGAGCTCCTGGAAAGGCCTGATCAGATCGATGCGTGGAAGGCCCGCAGCCAAGTTCGGCTCGAGCATCTGACGATCGACAGGGTCGCGCGCGAGACCATGCAGGTCTATCTGGCAGCTCTGTCGAAGCGTGCTCCAGTTCAGGAGGATGCAGAGATCGAGCGATCACCTTCGCGAGCAGACGCACTGACTTCAAGTCGTCGCCAATAGTTCAAGCAAGACTTTTCCTCAATCATCGACGGTGTCTCGATCCCCGAGAAATGGGTGACGGAAAGTACCTGCCGGACGCAGGTGGATATGGAGATCAGGGGTCTGTTGTGAAGCAAGAAATTTCGATCGTCCTGGCGACATTCAACGGCGAGCGCTATCTTCATCAGCAGCTGCAAAGTCTGCTTTCGCAAACGGTCAAGCCATTCGAAGTCATTGTCAGCGACGACAATTCAACGGACGATACCGATGCGCTGCTTGCGTCGTTTGAAAAGACGGCGCCGTTTTCGGTTAGACGATCAAAAAACGAGCCGGGCCTCGGCTTTCGCGAAAACTTCCTAAACGCGGCGTCAAAGGCAACCGGAGACTGGATCGCTTTTTGTGATCAGGACGATATCTGGCGGCGCGACAAGCTCGAGGTCTGCCGCAGTTTTTTTAAGGAAGGCATCACCCAGATCGTCCATCAGGCCAGGCTGATAGACGACTCGGGAACGGAGATCGGCACCTTCAAACAAGGAATTGAGAAAACCTGCACCAGGCCACCTTTGTTCTTCGACGTCTGGCACACGTTCTTGGGGTTCTCGATGATGGTGCGACGCGATGTGTTGAATGCGTTGCCATACGGCGAGAGATTTGTCGATTACATCGAGCCCGAACATCTGATCGCCCACGACCGATGGGGGTTCTTCCTGGCGCAGACACTTGGCAAGACGGTGGAGATCGCCGAACCCCTGGTTTGCTACCGGCAACACGCGTCCAACCTGTTCGGCAAAAGCGGACGCAGGTCAACACAAGGCGCCGACATCCGATTGAAGAACCTTGGCTACATCGAAGCCACTCGCGGGATGCTCAGTTGCATCAAGACGTTGCCGCACACGACGGAGGCTCACTTTCCCGGCTTTCGGCGCGAGGTTGCACTTGGCATCTACGCGGCTGCATTGAGGCAGGTTGAGTCCCGCGCAAACATCTATCAGCTTGACCGCCATTTGGCGTTTGCCGAGCTCGCGCGTCTCCTTTTGGCGGGGGCCTACAGAAGCGCACAGAACGGGCGTTTGCGCTGGCGGTCGGTCGCCAGGGATCTGGCATATTGCTTTGGTAAGGATTGTCCTTTCAGAGGCGGTCAGTGACAAAAGAGGGGCGAGAATGAGCGTGGCATGCCCATGGTGAGCAATCAGAGGTCTACGACGCACCATCCTGCGCTCGACGGAATAAGGGGCGTGGCTGCCGTCTCGGTGTTGCTTTTTCACCTTGAACGATGGCTCGATGTTCCCGGACTTGCAGCCAATGGAAACCTGTCCGTCGACATGTTTTTCACCCTGAGCGGCTTCGTGTTGGCCTTGGCCTATTCCCAAAGAGCCGACGCCATGAACCTGTGGGCGTTTCTCTTGATGCGTGCGGTCAGGCTTATGCCGCTGATCGTTCTGGCCACCGTGATCGGCTTTTCCTATCTCCTGCTGAAGGCTTCCTGGCAGGCCAGCGACATCGTGTATTCGACGCTGCTGTTTGCGTTTTTCACCGGAGCCTTGAACATCCCCTTCTTTTGGGCACCGTCCAATATCGGTGGACCACAGTTGTTTCCGCTCAATGGTCCGCAGTTCTCGTTGTTTCTGGAGGTCGTGGCGAACGCCGTCTGGTGGACTGTCCGGTTCGGCCCGCAAATTTCGATCGCCGCAGCGACCTTCATCCTATCCGCGACATGCGTGTTCATCTTTGGCATCGGTGGCGATACGACTGAAACCTTCTGGCTCGGCCTTGCACATGTGGGCTCGTCGTTTTCGATCGGCGTGCTGCTTTTCCACCTCGATCGGATGGTCTTGTTGAGAAAGCCCCAGATTTTCAGCGTGCTCTTCTGGTGCCTGACAGGGCTGATGCTGTTGCTGTTTTACATTCCGTTCGAGGCAACGTTTCCTTTAAAGCTTATTTGGAAGTTCGCGCTCGCGCCTGCCCTTGTCTGGACTGGCTCAGGCGTGAAGATGAACGCCGTGCAGGCGAGCCTGACCAAATACCTGGGCGATCTGTCTTACCCGATCTATGCCTTGCACTATCCGATTTTCTGCTGGGTCAATGGTATTCTTCAAGCGTTGACCGGCACAAAGAACGCGCTCGTCGAGGTTCCTCTTGTGGTGCTGACGGTGATCGCAGGCAGTCATATTGCGCTTCAGTTCTTCGATAAGCCGGTTCGCCGGTCTCTCTCTCGGCACATCGGTGCAAAACGAACGATTGTTCGTGCTGTCGTATGAGCTTGGCGTGAAGTATCAGCCCCCGGCTCCGACATATTGCTGAGAGGCACGATATTTTCGTGTTGGCTCGCTTCTTCCAGGGCATTCATGTACTCGTCGCTGCGCACAACAGGAATGACCGTCCACGGCCAGAAGCGCGTTCATGATGAAGCGGGCAGTGCGTCCGTTCCCATCGGGTAACGGATGGATGTACGTGAAAAGAAACGGGGCGACGATCGCCTTAATGCGCGCGTCGGGCTCGTCCGAAACGCATGTGGCGGCAAAGGGACATGCGACGAGCCCCGCAGGTAGACATTGTGCGATCGGTAACCGGCCAGCTGGTGCGCCTTGAGCATGCCCGCGGTCACCGAAGGGCTGAACATGGCCGGGAACCAGTCCTGGTGCCTTTCCTCGAGCAATTCGCCAGTTGGCGCCCCCCTTCGAGGATCTTCCTAATGTCCTCCCGCACTTCTTCGAAGGCCAGTCTGTATCCCTTGGCTGCAAGCGCATTCCTGGCCTCATAGTCCAGGGCGCCCTCGTCCGGCTGCCACTGACCATCCCGCACCCTTCGGATCAGCTCTTCCGAAACCTCATGGCCCTCGATCGAAAGCGAGTTCAGGGCGTCTGCCACGTACCGCTGATCGATGTCCGCGATATGTCCGTCACGGTCATTGATTCGCACTTGCTCGAAGCCGATGTGATCGAGGGCGTCTTTCGCCATTCTCGACCAAAGATTCTTGATCCGAGTGGCGGAGGGTGCTTGGTTGCGTTGCGCATCCAGTCTGACCAGATCCACGTTCGGGTCGAACGGATTAATCTCATTCGGATTTTAGCCGGCCGATACAAGGGCCTTGATAGTGGTGTCCGCGGCCCTTGTTCACCCCAGATGATGCAACGCTGCCGCAACGAGATCGCCGACGTGGCTTCGACCCCGTCCAGCAGGTATTGCAGCAGCGTACTCGTTCCGCGGATGCGATGACATCGGTCGCCGATGTTTTCCAGGCGCTGGAGGTACACTATTATTATGCTTTTGAATCTCACTAATTTTATGCCTTGGAATCATTCCCCTGGACTGCCGAACCTTCTCACGCAGAGCGCGATCCAACGCATTACTGCCCACCCAGCGCAACAGCTCGGGTACGTTCAGATCGCCGAAGGCCAAGGCCTCATGCGTTGCCCGAACGACCTCGAATAGCTTTCGGTGTCCGACGTTTGCTGCGAAGGACAGCCACGGCTTAAAAAACGAGCCTCGCAATCGCAGCGTCGCCGTTTGACGAACCGCGGCATGCTTGCGTTATGTCAATGAGGTCAACAGCGATCTTGTTATTGTCGCGACACTTTCGATCCGCCGCCGAAAGTAACCGGTTCAGCACGTGGTGGCAGGAGTTTACTTATGGGTTCGTTTAGCGCCTGGCACTGGCTGATTGTGCTCGTAATCGTATTGCTTCTGTTCGGAAAAGGGAAAATCCCCGAGCTGATGGGAGATCTGGCACAGGGAATTAAGCAGTTCAAAAAGGGCGTTGAAGACGAACGCGAAGGATGACAGACGATGAAGTCGGCTTGGATCGCTAGCCGGCCGGCCTTCCTCGTAAAGCCGCCAGGGTTTCGACAAGCTGTCCCGCAAGCTGCTGTGCCAGATCGCGGGTCCGGTCATCCTTTGAAAGTTCAGCTTGTCCAAGATGATGGTCGAGCAAGAGTTCGGCCAATGCTGTTGCCTGAAGGTCCGGCCCAGTCGGCGAACGCTCGATCTCCACCGTTTGATCTTGCGTCACGGCCCTTCGCTCAAACGCTTGCTGCGCGAACTCCAGGAACCGATTTGCATGGGTGGGTTGGTTCTTCGCCAGCGCTTTAAGGTGGACTTCCAGCCGGCGCTCGAGCTCGCTGATTGCAACGGTCTGCAGGACATATGACTTCGTTCGCATGTGGAAGGCCGCCCGCCGCTCGCGACGGAGCGTCGATACGTGCCCCAGTTCCTCGCGCGCCATGCGCTCGGCCGCCTTGGCAATCTCTGACGTTGGCGCATGCGCGGATATATAAGTCCAGAAGAGGAAGGCGCGCTCTTCGTTCCTGACTGCAACCGAAAAGGCCCTGTATGCGGACAGGAGGTCGGGATCGGTCAGGTTCATTCCCTCGTCGTCGAACAGTTCGTCCGATTGGCTGGCGGTGGTGTTCCTCAGCACGCCGAGTTCAGTCGACCATTTTTCCACGGAAGCGAGATGTTCGCGTTCCTCGGCGGCCAGTCTTTCGAAGACCGCAACGAGTTCGGGCTTGCCCGTCTGACGCATATGTTCGCGTAAGGCTTCATATCCTGCAACCGCCTCCATTTCCATGTCTCTGGCCGTTGCCAGCAATTCCGGCAACGAATTGATGGCACTTGGCTCCTTCGTCAGTCTCGTCATCGTGCTACCCGGCTCCTTTTGTGTTGCTGTAACCGGAATACCAGAAAGAAGATTTTTGAGTTTGACGCTCGTCAAAGAGCGCATCTCGGCCAACGCCTAGTGTCGCCCCACGTACTTCGCAAACGGGTGGACGCGCGCAAAACATGACATCGAATTCGAGATCCTGGCTCCGAGCATGCCTGCGCGCGCTTGTCGTGGTGTCCGTCACCCTGTTGTCGGCGGCAGCCTGTAGCGCTGCCGACCAGCTTGCGACCTATCTCCAAAAAGTCCAACCGGGCGAACTTTTCCAGGAAGCCGAAAGCTTTGGCGCTCCGCAGGGCGAGCCGCCAATCGCACCAGTGATGAAAGCCGGTGAGGTTCTCGGATACGCATATCTGAACTCCGACTTCACCGCGTCGACCGGCTACTCTGGCAAACCTATCCATATCGTGGTCGGGATATCGCGCGAAGGGGTTATCCGCGGCATCAAACTCGTCGACCATAAGGAGCCGATCGTTCTGATCGGCATTCCCCAGGCCCGCGTTGTCGCGGCATTGAATTCGATCATCGGAAAGGACCTCAGTCGTGTGGCTGCCGGTCTCGATCGTCCGCCACAAGTCGACATCGTCAGTGGCGCGACCGTGACCGTGTTGGTCATGGGCGACAGCGTGATCAGGTCGGCCGTCAAGCTTATCCGCTCGCATCGCCTTGACAGCCAAAACACGGTTCAAGCGCCTCAGATCGCCGAGGTGAAGCATGTCGACGAGGCGAAGGTCGGGATCGAGGACTGGCAGACGCTCTTGGGCGACGGGTCGATCCGGAGCCTGCGCCTTTCCGTCGGGGAGGTCTCGCAAGCGTTTCGTGCTGCCAAGCAGGATGCGGCCGCAAACAACCCGGAGGCGACACCAGAGACGGAGCGTTTCATTGATCTTTATGTCGCGCCTGCAAGCGTACCCATCATTGGACGCAGTCTGCTCGGTGACGCGCTCTATGAACGTCTGCGCAAGCAGTTGAAGGCGGATCAGTCTGCGCTGCTTGTCGCAGGCGACGGCGCCTATTCCTTCAAGGGCTCTGGATACGTCAGAGGCGGTATTTTCGATCGTATCGAGCTTCTGCAGGACGGCCAGGGCGTCAGGTTCCACGATCATGACCACACCCGCATTCCTTCGCTCGCGGCGGTCGGCGCACCCAAACTCAGAGAAATCGCGCTTTTCGTCGTGCCGAAGGATTTCACCTTCGACGTGACGGGGCCCTTTGAACTCCAGCTGCTCGTCCAGCGCACCTTCGGCGCGCAGAAGGCGGTGTTGCCCTATAACCTCGGCTACACGCTTCCCGACACCTACGTGAAGATTGATCGCGTCAGCCAGGTTCTTCCTGTCGCGGCCCCTCCCGCGCCCGTCGAGGCGTCCGACACGCCCGAAAGCAATGGCGAACCTCAGCTTTGGGTAAAGATCTGGGACGGCAGCCGCATCAAGATCACGATCACGGTGGCTGCAATCCTCACCCTGACCGCGATCTTCTTCTTCCAGGATTGGCTGGTGCGCCGGCCCAAGCTCTTCGGATATGTCCGCACGGGGTTTCTCGTGTTCACGCTCGTCTGGCTCGGCTGGTATGCAAATGCGCAGCTCTCCGTCGTGAACGTGCTGACCTTCGCCAACGCCGTCATTTCCGACTTCAACTGGCAGTTTTTCCTCGCAGCGCCGCTGATCTTCCTGCTCTGGGCTTCAGGGGCGGCCGCGTTGCTCTTCTGGGGCCGGGGGCCGTTTTGCGGGTGGCTGTGCCCCTTCGGTGCGCTGCAGGAGCTGACCAATGGCCTGGCCAAGAAGCTCGGGGTGCCTCAGGTAAAGCTCCCATGGGGGCTGCACGAGCGCCTCTGGCCGGTGAAGTACATCATCTTCCTCGGTCTCTTCGGCCTCTCCTTCTACTCGATGGCGCTGGCGGAGACATTTTCAGAGGTCGAGCCCTTCAAGACAGCGATCGTTCTCAAGTTCGCCCGTCAGTGGCCGTTTGTTCTGTTTGCCCTGACTTTGCTTGGCGCAGGTCTCTTCATTGAGCGCTTCTACTGCAGATATCTGTGCCCCTTGGGAGCCGCACTGGCGATCCCCGGACGGATCAGGATGTTCGAATGGCTGAAGCGGTGGCCAGAATGTGGTTCTCCTTGCCAGCGCTGCGCCAAGGAGTGCCCCGTCCAGGCCATTCACCCCGAGGGCCAGATCAACGTCAACGAATGCATCTACTGCATGCACTGCCAGGAACTTTACCAGGACGACCAGCGCTGTCCGCACATGATCCAGGTGCGCCTCAAGCGTGAGAAATTCATGGCGCTGTCAACGCCAGAATCGCGCGGCGAAACGCCTGCGCGGAAGCCGAAGGTCGAAGTCACCTACAGGGGCGCCCCCATCCAGAAAGCAGAGACCGCGCCGGACCAATCGGCGTGACATGAAAAAAAAGGAGACGGAAATGACGACAGAAACAAAGAACCCACTGTTCAATCGACGCCAGTTGCTGGGTACCACAGCCTTTGCGGCGGCAGCCGGCGCAGCTGGTATCGGCAGCGCACTGACACTGTCTGGTGCCACGGCGACAGCCGCGCATGCCGAAGGTCAAGACCACCTGGTCGAGCCCGGTGAACTGGATGAATACTACGTGTTCGTTTCCGGCGGTCAGTCGGGCGAGGTGCGCGTTGTCGGGCTCCCTTCGATGAGAGAACTCATGCGCATCCCGGTCTACAACCGCTGCAGCGCGACCGGCTGGGGGTTGACGAACGAGAGCCGCAAGGTCCTCACGGAGGGCCTGCTTCCGCAGACCCGCGAATTCCTGGCGACGCGTGGTGGTGTTTACCAGAACGGCGATCTGCACCATCCGCATCCATCGTTTACGGACGGCACCTACGACGGCCGGTACCTGTTTGCAAACGACAAGGCGAATACCCGCGTCTGCCGAATCCGTCTCGACGTGATGAAGTGCGACAAGATCATCGAACTTCCCAACCAGCATACCGTGCACGGCCTTCGCGTCCAGAAGTACCCCAAGACGGGATATGTGTTCTGCAACGGAGAAGATCGCGTTCCTATACCGAACGACGGCAAGGTTCTGGACGATCCCAAGCAGTATCATGCGGTCTTCACGGCCGTTGACGGCGAAACGATGGAAATCGCCTGGCAGATCATCGTTGATGGCAACCTCGACAACGTCGATGCCGACTATCAGGGCAAATATTGCTTTGCGACATGCTACAATTCCGAAGAGGGCGTGAACCTTCCGGAGATGATGGCCAAGGACCAGGACTGGGTGGTCGTCTTCAACCTCAAGAGGATCGAGGAAGCGGTCGCGCGCGGAGACTTCAAGAAGATCGGCGGGGTGCCGGTGCTGGATGGTCGCCATGGCTCGGCCTACACCCGCTACATTCCGGTTTCCAACAGCCCGCATGGGATCAATACGGCCCCTGACGGCATTCATGTGGTTGCCAACGGCAAGCTCTCGCCGACCGTCACGGTCTTCGACGTTCGAAAGTTCGATGATCTTTTCGACGACAAGATCAAGCCAAGGGAGACCGTTGTTGCAGAACCCCAGCTCGGTCTCGGCCCGCTCCACACGGCCTATGACGGGCGAGGCAATGCCTATACGACGTTGTTCATCGACAGCCAGGTGTGCAAGTGGAACATCGAGGACGCAATTCGTGCCTTCAAGGGAGAGAAGGTCGATCCGATCCGCCAGAAGATCGACGTTCAGTACCAGCCGGGTCACAACCATACATCCATGGGGCAGACAAAGGATGCGGACGGAAAGTGGCTGATCTCGCTGAACAAGTTCTCGAAGGACCGCTATCTCAATGTCGGCCCTCTGAAGCCGGAAAACGATCAGCTGATCGACATTTCTGGCGACAAGATGGTTCTCGTCCACGACAACCCGACCTTCGCCGAACCGCATGACGCGACCATCGTACATTCCTCGAAGATCAATCCGGTCAATGTTTGGAACCGCGAGGACGTCTTCTTTGCCGACGCGGTCGCCCAGGCAAAGAAGGACAACATAGATCTTCTTTCGGACTCGCAGGTGATCCGGGATGGAAACAAGGTGCGCGTCTATATGACTTCGGCGGCACCTGCCTTCGGTCTTGAATCCTTCAACGTCAGGCAAGGCGACGAGGTGACAGTCTACGTCACCAACATCGACGACGTCGAAGACCTGACCCACGGCTTCTCGATCGTCAACTACGGCATACAGATGGAGGTTGCCCCGCAGGCCACTGCATCGGTCACCTTCACGGCCGACAAACCAGGGGTCTACTGGTACTACTGCTCGTGGTTCTGCCATGCGATGCACATGGAGATGCAGGGGCGCATGCTGGTCGAGCCAAAGGCGGCGTGATGGCGTCCCTTGCCAAGATAGCGCTATTCGGGATGGCGGTCGCAACGACCGCCGTTCCAGCATATGCTTTTGCGACAGAGCATCGGCTGACGTCAGATGACGATCTGTCCGTGCAACGGGTTATCGACGCGGCTGACGGCGGAGACAGGATAATATTGGCACCGGGCACCTATCGCGGTCGCCTGGTTGTCGACAAGCCGATTGTCCTGGAAGGAGAGCGAGGCGCAATCATCCTCGGCGATGGCAAGGGAAGCGTCGTTACGGTTTCGGCGGCTCAAGCCATTGTTCGCGGACTGGAAATTAGGGGATCCGGCTTTGATCTTGCAGGACTTGATTCCGGGGTCTTCGTCAGCCAGTCGGCCACCGGCGCGGTGGTCGAAGACAATGTCATCACGGGAAACCTGAACGGCATCTATCTGCACGGGGCGGCGGGCTCTGTTGCCCAACGAAATCGCATTCAAGGCGTTGCTGCCGGACGCATGAGCGAGGCTGGCAACGGCGTTTCATTGTGGAACGCTCCCAATGCGAAGATCATCGACAACGATATCAGCTTCGGAAAAGATGGCATTTCGACGAATGCCAGCAAACGCAACCTCTTCAAGGGCAACCGCTTCCGCGATCTGAGGTTTGCGATCCACTACATGTACACCAACGACAGTGTGATCACGGGCAACATCTCCGAGGGGAACCTCGTCGGCTATGCGATCATGTTTTCAAGCCGGCTTACGATTACCGACAACGTATCGGACGGTGACCGGGATCACGGATTGCTGCTCAACTTCGCGAACGGATCGACCATATCAAAGAACAAGGTGATCGGCCGACTTCAGGCGTCCGATCGATGGATCATGGGGGGCACGCGATCGGAATCCGCGGACATGCCCGGCATCGAAGCTGGTTCCCTCGGCGGTGAGGCAACGCGGCTCGGGCCTGAGAAATGCGTTTTCATCTACAATGCAAACCGCAACGTCCTTGAGGACAATTCTTTTGAAAATTGTGCCATCGGCATTCACTTCACCGCCGGCTCGGAAGGCAACGAGATTGTCGGCAATGCCTTTGTCGGCAATCGCAATCAGGTGAAATACGTCGGCTCGCGCTACCTCGACTGGTCGAAGAACGGCCGCGGAAACTACTGGAGCGACAACCCGTCCTTCGACCTCAATGGCGATGGCGTAGGTGACAGCCCCTACCGTCCGAACGACATCGTGGACACGGTTCTTTGGACCCACCCGCAGGCGAAGATTTTGACGACAAGTCCAGCCGTACAGATCATTCGCTGGGCGCAGGCCCAGTTTCCCTCACTGTTGCCTGGCGGCGTGATCGACAGCAAGCCGCTGATGGCGCCTCCTTTTGGGAAGGATGCAATACAATGACATCGACGGTCTGTCTCAAGAACGTCTCGAAGCTCTATAAAGACGTGCATGCCATCGAGGACGTTTCCTTTTCGCTGGAGGAAGGGGAGCTTGTGGCACTCGTTGGACACAACGGGGCGGGAAAGACGACGCTGATCAAGGCGATCCTTGGTCTCATTCGACCGACCGGTGGAACCGTAAGGGTGCTCGGCGAGGATCCCGTTTCCGGCAATCTCGGTGTCCGCAAGGACGTCGGATACCTGCCGGAAAGCGTGTCGTTTCATCTGGCGCTGACAGGCAAGGAGATCCTTTCCTTCTACGCCAGACTGAAGCGGGTTCCAATGAGCGGTTGGCAAGGCCTCTTCGACCGTGTCGGACTGGCAAAGGCCGCTGCAGACAGACCGGTCAGAACCTATTCAAAGGGCATGCGCCAAAGGCTGGGATTGGCGCAAGCGCTGTTGGGAGAACCACGGCTTCTCCTTCTCGACGAGCCGACGAGTGGCCTTGATCCGGCTCTGAGGAGAAGCTTTTACGACCTGATCCTGGAATTCAAGCGCAAGGGAACAACGGTCCTGCTGTCCTCACATGCTCTCAGCGAGCTGGAGGAACGGGCCGAACGCGTGGTCATCGTCAATCGCGGACGCAAGATCGCCGACGGCAGCCTGGACGAGCTTCGACAGATTGCCTGCCTGCCAACGCATATCCGCTTCAAGCCGAGCGCCAATGTCGGCGTCGACCAGTGGTCACGCGGCTCGGTCAAATGGCTGGAGCGAAAGGACAAGTTTCTGGAAGCCAATATCGATCACAGGGAGAAAATAGCGGTGATCTCTGCCGTAACCTCGGATCCGGACGCACTGACCAGCATGACGATCATCGAACCGACGCTCGACGATGTCTACGCGCATTTCCTTCAAGGACAGGGAAGAAAGCCGTGAAAAACATACTGATCATAGCGCGCAAGGAGATACAGGAGGGCCTCAGAAACCGCTGGGTCGTGGCGGTCACGCTGCTGCTTGCCTCGCTTGCATTGACACTTTCCTTCCTCGGAAGCGCGCCGACCGGGAATGTCGGCGCCGGCCGTCTCGACATTGTCATCGTCAGTCTCTCAAGTCTCACGATCTTCCTGGTTCCGCTGATTGCACTGCTTCTTTCACACGACGCCATCGTCGGCGAGATGGAGCGCGGCACTTTGCTGCTTCTTCTGAGCTATCCAGTCGGACGCAAACAGGTCGTTCTCGGAAAGTTTTTAGGCCATACGCTTATTCTCTCTGTCGCAACGTTCGTGGGCTATGGTGCAGCTGGTGCTGCCTTGGTCGTTGCAGGTACTGCGGTTGATGCTCAAAGCTGGATCGCGTTCGCCTTGATGATCGGATCTTCCATTTTGCTGGGTACGGTCTTTATCGCGATCGGCTATCTGGTCAGCGCGTCTGTCACGCAGCGCAGCACGGCTGGCGGCATGGCCTTGGGTATCTGGCTGTTTTTCGTGATCATCTATGACATGGGCCTGCTTGGCGCTCTCGTCTCGACAAAGGGGGAGGGCTTTTCGCCGGGACTCTTAAGCGCTCTTCTTATGGGCAATCCCACGGACGCCTACCGACTTCTCAATCTGGGATCACAGACGGCCGGATCGGTATCGGCAATCGCTAGCGTTGCCGCCAATTCGATGCTCACGCCCGCGCTTTTGGTAACCTCGCTCATGCTGTGGGTTGCCATTCCCCTTTTGCTCGCAATGCTTCGTTTCTCCTGGAGGGAACTGTGACCCGCCCCGTTGTCATATCATTCATGCTCGCGGCCCTGTTCCTTTCAGGTTGCGAAAAGACCGAGACGCCGATCCCGAAGCCGATCGAACTGACATCGGAAGCCGTCGACCACTTCTGCGGGATGAATGTCCTGGAACATCCCGGCCCCAAGGGCCAGATCATTCTGAGGAGCGGGGGTGAACCGGTCTGGTTCAGCTCGGCCCGCGATGCCGTGGCTTTCACAAAGCTTCCGGAAGAGCCGAAAGATGTCGCGGCCTTCTATGTCTCGGATATGAGCCATGCCGACAGCTGGGAGGCGCCCGGACCTTTGAACTGGATCGATGCCAAGACGGCGTTCTACGTGGTCGGCAGCCAGGTGCATGGCGGCATGGGTGCGCCGGAGACCGTCCCATTCTCGCTCCGTGCCGACGCCGACACTTTTGCTCGGAAGAACGGTGGCAAAGTGCTCACTTTCGAGGAAATCGCTGATCACGACGTGCTGCAATCGACATCCGAGCCGTCTCAGAATGCAAAGGTTGGGAGCAATGGATAAGGTGGTCACACGCCGGCGTGCCATCGGCATTTTTGCTGCTGCGGGCGGATTGCCTTTGCTCTTGTCGGCAACGGCGGCACGGCCCTCGCGGTCAACGATCGTCTGGAACGGTCAGGCGCTTGGGGCTCCTGCCAAGCTGATCCTGAACGATGATGATGCAAAAAGGGCTGAGCGGCTGATCGAAACTATCGTGGTCGAAGTGGCCCGCCTGGAAAAGGTCTTCAGCCTTTACAGGGACGATTCGAGCCTTGTCGAACTGAACCGTGTCGGCGGCCTGGCTGCGCCGCCGCCGGAACTTCTGGCCCTTCTGGAAAAGTGCTCGACCTTCTTTGAAGCAACCGGCGGTCTGTTTGATCCGACTGTTCAGCCCGTCTGGAAGCTCTATCGCGATCATTTTGCGTCGACAGCCGCTGGCGAGGACGGCCCGGATAAAGGCATCCTGAACGCCCGTCTTCGTCGCGTCGGTTTCGATGCGTTAAGATTTGGCGCGGGCCGGATTGCGTTTTCCCGTCCGCAAATGGCGATAACGCTGAACGGCGTAGCCCAAGGGTTCATCACGGACCGCGTGGTCGATATGCTTCGCGACGCCGGTATCACCAGCAGCCTTGTCGACATGGGCGAAGCGTGTGCGATCGGAGCTCAATCGGACGGCAATCCATGGCGGGTTGGTCTTGCATCAGGCGAAGACAGTTCGGATCCGGATACGGTTTTACCAATCGTCAATCGGGCGGTTGCGACCTCGAGCCAGACCGGCTTCTCGTTCGACGAAGCGGGACGGTTCGGACATATTCTCCATCCGAGGATGGGTGTGGTGCCGCGATTATATCGGCGGGTAAGCGTAGTCGCAAAAGACGCGGCGAGCGCGGATGCACTGTCTACGGCATTCAATCTGATGGAGGCAAACGCCATACGGGACACACTTGACAAATTCCCGGACGTGTCCGTGGATCTTGTTGACCTTAGCGGCATTGGGCAGAGGATGGGACAGACACTGTCACTGGAGAAGCCGCACACCAATGGCGGTTGACGCCGGGTTGCCAAGTTGGGACTTTCATAGCGGACAATGACTCAAATGCGCGATGATTCCGAGATCAGTCTGCCAGTTGCGCCGCCGATTCTACTCGGCGAGGGAAGTTGCGCGTCAGGCTAACGGGTGTTCCAAGGGTTGACGATCACCAGATCAATCCCATGGAAAACCGGCACATTACGGGTTGCCGGTGCGCGTCAATTCCTGGCTCGTAAGGCGTCGTAGGCCGTTGACTGGATTCTCTGTTCCGAACGCCTTCCAGGACGACGAGCCGTCGCTCGCGCGGCTCACGCTGGCATATGGCGTAGTGCGTTCGAAAATCCATGCGAAGCGAGGCCGGCAAGATCGAAGCGCCATCGTTCGGTCAGATCGCTGGTGACGCATTCGTCGCGATTTCGTGCGTGACTTGAAATGACGTGATGGCTCAAGCCGGGGAAGCGTCACTAGCCGGAAATTGTCCCGAGCCCATGATGCAATTGTCGTCGGCGTCCTGCCGCTGTTCGCGAGAGCGATTTCATCGTCGTCCGCCGACGCTGATCGTGTGGGCCAACAACGACAAGAACTTCCCCGCCGAAGGCGCGCATCCCTACGCGATCTCCCGGATGCAGAATTGCATCTTATCGATATCGGCCATTTCGCAGAACGAGCGGGACGTGATGGCGCCGCTCATTCACGACTTTCTTGACCGAAAATTCGCTTGGAAGAACTGAACTCAAAGCCGCGCAGAAACCGGATGTGATGGCAAGGCATTTCGTTCATGCATCGACGTGTGCCAGTGCAGCGGGGTGGCAACGTGCCACCTCTTTAACAAGTCCTTTCAGTATCACGGGAATAAATATCCAAGACCTATTGTAGTTTAAATTGTATCTACTTTGAATATGGGCTATCCTAGCGCCGTCTGGCCGAGAAGAGCCGTTTTGATACTATAAACACACAGACTTAATCTAGGAGAATTCGAAGAAATGGGACATAGTTGATGTCCCGTTTGATCTCTTGTTCATGGTTCTGGGCGAGTCGCCCGGCAGCGATTGGAGATATGTCATGCCAGCCAATTGGTATTTAACTCAGCATCTTAACCCCAACAACGGCCGGATCGAGTGGCCGGGGGGGCCGATCACAGGCGTCGACCCAGGCTATGATCCCAAGTGGGTCGAGGCCTGGGCCGTGCAGGGGGGCGGCTTGAGCGCAACGCAGATCTGGATGGGCCCCAGCCAGAGCACCACCCAGAGTTCTTGGTCAGGGTTTACGCCGGGCTCCTGGGCTGCGGCCGAGCCTGGGTGGAAAAACGGAAACTTCCAGCCCGGGTTGGCAATGGGGATCTCGCTCCTGGCGCTACGCAACAACGCCACAGGCACTTATGAGTACGAGTGGTGGTTTGAGGTAGTCATGCTTCAGTAGCAGCTCTCGGCAACGTTGAGCTAGGCATTAGATGGAGGGATGAAATGGTCATCGACAAGGATGATTTTATTAAGAATTTCGAGGAGCAGATCCGCAACCTTGAGAGCTTGAAGAAGGCGGCTCAAGACGGAATCGACAGAGCCTACCAAAACCTCAAGCGAATAAATGACGGGGATTCTATAGAGGAGGTTTTTCGTGTCCCGCCAAAGCAATAAGGTAAGACCGTATGTCCGTCTTAGAGGCTGAGGTGGCTCGCCCTACACTCGTCTTCCGAGGGTGCTCGGATAGGCGGAGCCGATCCTCATCACAGGAGACGAGCCGTGGCAAATTATAAAGAAGCTTTTGTTGGAATCGATGTCGCCAAACTGAAGAATGCGATAGCGATTGCGGGCTTCCTGACGCTTGCTGCGTTCGGTAACATCTCCCGGTGAGGCAATATGGGGGGGTCAATTGTGCATGTCGCTTGACAGTATCGTGCGCATGGCCACCGAAATTCCATCAAGTGTTTGAACACCGGACGCAATCACGTCCAGGCCATGAGACATTACCGCTAGCTTGGTTTCCGGGAAATCGCGCGCTATTGCGATGCCCCTGGAGAACTTCAGGACTGTCTCATTTTCACGGAAACCAGGCTCCAGTAGTTCTGCTCGCGGGCAGACTGAGCTCGCGAACCACATTCGCAAGAATAATCAGTCCCCAAGCTGTCCGGGGGCATTCCAGTGAGTCTTACGCTTGTTCTCTAAGCAACTAGCGCCTGCAGGTGAAGCAACGTCCTGTCGGCGATCTTGCGTTCTTTTAGAACCTTGACCGTCTACATGATGTTCGGCGCAGGACCCTGCCGGCCGATGACGTGGGAGAAGCACCTCTGCAACCACTTCCTCGCTTGCATGCAGTCTGAACTGCTGAGGCGCGCACGAAGCGGAACAAAACCACAATCAGTCCGCTCGAGGTCCAGGTCACGGCCTCGACGACCATCGAACGAGGGCGAGCAATGTGTTAATCGTCCTGGAAGGCACGAGATTAGAACGGACGCATCAATGGCTGGGTCGGGTGGTGAACGCATATCTCGCAAGCTCGCGGCGCTGGCGGCCAAGCTCCGCTGAGGCCGGCGGGCTGTCGAATGGGACTGCACAAAAATCGAGAATACTCACTGAGGGACAAGACAATGGACGATTTTCATATGAAACGCATGATCCTTGAATTCCTGAAAAAGCACACCTTGGCGGTCATTGCGACCTGCCATCGTAATGGAACGCCGGAGGCTGCTACGGTCGACTTCTCGGTGCGCGACAATCTTGAGGCCGTGTTCAGCACTTTCAAGGACACGCGAAAGTTCGACAATCTCGCGGACCGTCCCGGCGTCGCGTTCGTAGTCGGATGGAACGACAATATCACGGTTCAATATGAGGGTGAGGCAACAAGGGTTCCTGCCGCGGATATCGAACAATACCAGGAAGCTTATCTCAACAGCGTTCCGGCCGCGAGGGAGTTCATCGAGAGAGGGGCGGTGATGTTCAAAGCGACGCCGCGGTGGATTCGATATTCCGATTTCAACAAGGAGCCTCCCGAGCTGATCGAGATTCAATTCTGACAGACGCAACGGCTTCGGGTCGCCGTCCGAGGGCGTCGGCTACATCGTGACACCCGCCTTGAGGGCAAGATAACCTAGAGGATCGCTGAGGCTCAGCAAACCCGATCATCAAGACAAATGTGGGCGCTCCCAAAGCTCGCGAATCATGGGCTCGGGCGACGTGTTTCGTTCTCGGGAGAACCAATCGCGATGACCCCGAACGAACGCGTGGGCCAGACTGGTTTTCGAACGGGCCGGGCGCGTCGTCACACTTCAGCCCGAGAACCCTGCGCCGCTGTCGCGCGGTGCAGTAGCGCTTGCGTTTCTGGGCGACGCTAAGCGAGCCACTTCGTGGATCGTCCGCGCTCTGACAATGGACCCTGACGATTTGACGACACAGTACAATGCCGCCGCCGTCTATTCGATCGTCGGTGAGCTCGACACGGCGATGCACATTCTCGAAGCCTACATGCAGCGTGTTGCTGACGATATGTTTGATGTCATTCGCCATGACGATTGCCTTGAACGCATCAGGGACCATCCGCCTTACGATCGTTTGGACAGCGGGGGCTTGAGTTCACAACGTTGGCAATCTCATTGCTGCCTCGATATTTCCGGTTTCCCGCGCCTGACATTGTCGGAGTGCTAGACCTGCCTTTACCGGTTCGAGATAAAGGTCCCGTCATCGTCGTTCGCAACGCGATCTCTATGGTTGCGTCACCCCGGCGAAGGCCACCAGATCGGCCACCGTGAAGTTCCCAGGCGTGGACGAAGGAAGAATAGGTGTGAACCCGCCGGCGACGTTCAGATAGGATGACGCATCCCGCTTCAAAATCCGGACAAACGTCTCCGCCACGATCCTGGCGCCGACCGGACCCAACTGATTTCCGCCCTCGAGCACCGCGGCCTCGCGAAGGACGTAGTACCACAGAGGCGTCTTGTTCTGCAGCAAACCACCGCTGGAATTCAGCACAGCCACTTCGGCTGCTGGCAACCCAGATGTCAACTGCGTCGCAGTCATGGGCGCGATGCCGAATGAGCTGGCCATGCCCTGTCCGCTCGGTAGACCGAGAGCGAGCGCGCGCCGGAGGTTTCTCGTTGCCAGAACCGCCATGATTCCTGAGAATCCGGGTAACGATTCCAATCCGCTAGCCATGAAGCTATCGATTTTCCGGGCCTTATTGTGAACCGGCACTGATACTCCTGTGTCAAAGAATGCGTTGAAGTCAACGACCCAGTTGGAAAAGACCGGCAGCTTTGGATTGCGATTGAACTCAAACACCTTTCCGAGTGCAGCGTTCGGGAAATTGAAATTCACCCAGTACGTATCACGGATCATACTGTGGCCGAACCGGTAAGCTGCCACGGCGAACTCGACGGGCATTCGGAACGAGCTACCGACAGCAGCGGAAACGCTCGCCATCGCGTTGTTCACGGCAACCCCGCCGCAGATTCGTTCCAGAAAGTCATGCACCACGGCCCATTGGTAGTGATGGGTCACGATTCGTTTGGCTTCTGCGAAGATGTCGCCCGCAAACGCTACTGCCACCAGCAGATCAACGACAGCATTATGGAAACGTAGCATAGCGTGGTGGAACTGCACGACAATCAGATTCTCGTCGTTGCGCGGATCGCCGATCGCGGCAGTATTCGTACCCTGCATGCGGGGCACATCCCAGTTCGTCTGCTGGATCATGCCCGATTGACTACCGTTGCTACTGGGGCCTCCCGCGAGAGCTGGAGTATTCGTGCCCCTATGCAGCCTAATTGCGGTCGCTGGACCAGATGAAGGAAAGAGGTAGAGAAAGGGATCTAAGCCAGGCCCGCGGCCGTAAACGGAATCGAGATCGAGAGTCGGGCTTCGCATGTTATTGATCGTATTCGCATCCGTATCGGTGTCGAGAGTCGACGAAACGTCGAACGTGATGTCATGGTCCACAAACTGACCAAAATACGTGAAGCCCGCTGGGATCGAAGACACGCCCGCGTCAGCCGGATTGTGAGACGAAGGATTAGGATCACGGCCAGCGTCTCCCATCATGTCACCGAGTTGGCCAAGGAGTGCTTGTGTCGCGACATTGAATGGCAACTTCGTTGCCGCACGGGTGGCCGCTGACGACATGTATCCGAAACGATCTGCACAGGCAGAAGTCAGCCCGGGAAAGGGGAACCAGTAGAGCGGAATTTTAGCGCCATGAAAACGTCGAATCCCCGGCTCTAGTGCAGGGATAGACTCTCTGAGATCTTGCGGCAACGCCCCCATTGGAAGCTCCGCCGGCTTGATGCGATTCGCGCTGGCCAACAGTTGCTCCAGCGATACGGTGGGCCTCAGATTCATTTCAGTCACGCGCTTCCGCAGCTCCGACAGTACGATTGGCTTTGGGTTGACGAAACCCTTAGGAATTGACGTCTCCTTAAGAAACTCGCGGACCGGCTCGGGGATTTCGGAAGTTGCGGCTGGGTTCACTGTGTCAGCTTGTCGCCTCGTCGCATCGACTCGCGTAGCTGTCTGTTTCGCTGGGGCTTTCTTTTTTGTGACCATGCTTGACCTCTTCGAAAATGAATTCAAGAAGTGGCACCTCACCCGACGGAAAGAGGGGCCTTCAACAAGTTGGGATTATCGGCACTGCGGGATAGAGAAAGGCAAAGGAAAATTGCCGACCGTCAGGTTAGCGACCTTCCAACTTTTGCTAGCGGGCGATGACGAAACACGCTTCAACCGATACCTTCTCCCGAAAGGACCAAGCAAGAAGGCCATGAGGGGCGCCCCCGGCTGGAAGAACCAAGCATCGAGTCTCAGCACCTTCTCGCCCGGTCAAGCTCCAAAGGACCAGCGGGTAACACACATTTAAGCTCGTCGGTCGACGACATTATCGAAGCGGGCTGGCATCGCATAACCTCCAATCCCGCTCGGTTCACAATAGATGCGGCAGTACCCATTGCCACCTTCCCACGGTGTCACATTTTAACGAGTTTGCCTAGCCGGAGGCGGGTCGCTGCGGCGGCGACCACGTTTCCTTTTAGCTCGTATAGATGCAGCGCTGCGGACGCAGCGGCGACCGCGTCGTCCCGTCGGCGGGAGGCTTCGAGCACGTGAGAGAGGTCGACCAATGCATCCGCGTGGTCGTTGACGAAGTCGGTCGCTTCGGCGATCGCCAATGCCTCGCGCGCGAGCGCCTCCGCTGCCTGGATCTCTGCCTGCCGTGCGAGCACGCGTGCGCGCACGCGGCGCCAACGGACCTGCGTCACAAGATCGCCGCTCGCAGCCAGCTGGGAACTGAGCTTAGCAAAGTCCTCGGCCTCCTCGTCGCGTCCCTGTTCCAGGATGACGACGGCAAGCGACGCGGCCATCGTCGAGCGGAACGCGCGCTCGCCCATCTCCTCGAGTGCGCGGTACGCCGCGCGCGCGCTTCTCTCGGCCGCAGCTGGGTTCCCGGCGAGCAGCTCGACGACGGCCTCGTGCTCGGAGGACGCCACGTAGAGCGTTAGGCCGAGATCTGCGTAGGTGGCGTTGCTCGTCGCGATCAACTCGCGGGCAATAGCAAAGCGTCCGACAATTGCGTTCAGGCATGCGAGCTGGCGGAGAATCGCAGCCTCCGACTCGGGGCTTTCGCGCACCTCCGCACGCATTGCCTCGCAACGGTGGATGCCCTCGGCCGCGGGGGTGGGCCCGAACCAGAGCGAGGACGCAATCCACGTGAGAATCTCGTTGTGCTCATGCCGATCGCCTGCCCGTCGCGCGTGGGCAGCGGCGCGCTCCCACGCCGCGGCCGCCGCCTCGCCGCGAGCCCCGTTGAAATAAAGCCACGCCTCGAGGCGTCGAGCGCGGCACAGACCGAGGTCGTCCCCTAAGCGCTCAAAGACTGGGATCACAACGGCCGCGGCGCGTGCCGCCTTCTCTAGGCCGCCCGCCTCGCCACGGAGGAGATGTAGGAACTGCCGCTGGACGAGTACGCGCGCTACCAGGCGCTGATCGCCGGCGGTGGCAGCGAGCCGCTCCGCCTCGTCCAGCACGCGCCCGGCATGGTCCAGCCGGCCGCTTTCAATCAGCGCGCCGCTCAGCTCGGCGAGGAGCGCGATCCGCTGTAGATCATCGGTGGGAAGCAGCCGAGAAACCCGCTCGAGCAGCCCGATCGCCGCAGGAAGGTTGCTGCGGACAAGTGCCCGCCGCCCGGCTGCCTCGAGCCGTTCGCACGCCCGGGCGGCAAGCGAAGCCGTGTGCACGTCGCGCGGGCCTAGCGAGACACGGTACTGAAAGGCCTGTTCGAGGTGATAGCCGACAATCTCCTCGAACTCGCGCATACGGTCTGCGGCGGTTAACTCGAGCCAGGCGGCGAAGCGCTCGTGCAGGTCGGCGCGAGCGTTCTTCGGCAGGGAGCGGTAAGCGGCGTCGCGGATCAGGACGTGACGGAAGCGATAGGCCTTCTCTCCGGCGAACGTCGGCGCCTCCGGGCGAATGAGATCCCGGCGGACGAGTGCGAGCAAGCCGTCCCCCAGTGCGTCTAGCGCGGGGCCGGCGAGCTCGTTGACGGCGCTCCGATGGAATACTGCGCCCTCGACAGCTGCGGCGGTCAGGATGGCGCGCTCAAGGAAGGGGAGGCTCTCGAGTCGGGCAGCGAGAAGGGCGTTAATTGTCGACGGCACCGGCAGCTCCGAGAGATCCGAGCGAGCAACCCAGCAGTCCTCGTTACGCCTGAGCAGCTCTTCCTCAATGAGCATTGCCACAAGCTCTTCCGCAAACAGCGGGTTACCGCCGACGGCGCGTGTGATCGTCGACTCAACCGCGGGTGATAGCGGGAGTCGGTCGAGCAGATTCAATATCATGTCGCGGGATTCCGCTTCGCTCAGCGGCTCAAGCGCGACGGTCGTCGCATTTGTCTTCCCGCGTCCCCAATCGGGCCGTATATCGAGCAATTCCGGTCGTGCCGCCCCGACAACAACTATGGGGAAACCACGCGAGAAATCTACAAGATGCTCGATTAGGTCGAGGAACGTTGGGTCGGCCCAATGGAGGTCTTCCACCACAATCACCAGCGGTCGTTCCCGTGCGAAAACCTCGAAAAGTCGCCGAACGGCCCAGAACGTCTCCTCGCGGGTGCTTGGGTCTCCCTGGCCGAACCCGAGCAACTCAGCTATGCGCTCGGTGATGAGTTTGGCCTTGTCGACTCCAGCAAGGATTTCTGCAATGGCCGCCACGGACTGCTTGCCGGTGTCTCCGCCCCCGACCCGTGTGATCTCACGGACAATATCCGCAAGCGGCCAATAAGTAATGCCCTCGCCGTAGGGCAGGCATCTGCCGTGCGCGACAATCATCTCGCTCGGGAGGCTTCCGGTGACTTCCGAAACAAGCCGCGATTTTCCTACCCCGGCCTCGCCCAGTACGGTCAACAGGTGGGAGGTTCTATTGCTGATCAAGTCACCATAAATGGCGCTGATAATCGCACGCTGGCGCTCGCGTCCGACGAACGGCGCCTCGAACCGGCGTTGAAAGCCTGTGGCGCGGGCTATGACGCTTACAACGATGATGGCAGGGAATTTCTCGCCGTGCTTGACCGCACGCGCGCTACTGGACTCTACCACAACTGCGTGGCGAACCAGCTTGTATGTTGCTTCTCCAATCAGGATTTCGTTGGGCGCGGCGGCCTCCTGGAGACGCTTGGTAACACGCACAGCCTCGCCAGTGAGAAATCGATGTCCCTGGCTGTCGATGCCAGTAAAAACCTCCCCGGTGTTGAGGCCAATCCGATGAGTCAGCTGGACGCCCCAAACAGTCTCAAGCTCATGGTTGAGCGTCGCAAGTGCATCACGCATCTCGACAGCGGCGGATACTGCCCGTAGTGCGTCATCCTCGTGAAGTACCGGCACGCCAAACACGGCCATGATCTCGTCACCGAGGTATCGCTCCACGACTCCACCATGCCGCTGGATAGTAGAGATCATCTCATCAAAGTAGCGGGCGAGTAGGTTCCGGAGTGCCTCCGGATCGAGGGTGAGGCTAAGACGAGAAGAATCAACGATGTCGGCGATAAGAATTGTTATCGTCTTCCGAACGTCTTGGGCCGGTTTTCGGCTGGGCTCAGGCCCGGCCATCACAATTCCCTCGTCGGGTTATTGCCATGCCTCCAACTCGCACCGCTTTCGCTTCGGCCGGATCTTAAGTTTTGGTTCCGGATGTCGAACTCCATGTGAGCCTTCCATCTCTTCCAGGGATTTGGGGTATGCTAGCACCTGTTCCTTTAGCGCTCCAGCGGCGTGCTTGACTAAGAGAAGCAGCTCTAAGAGACCAGAAGCCTGCTCCCGGCTTCCAGCAGGGAAGGCGACCAATGACTTCGTCAGATGGACCTGATAACCGTGCAGTTCAACCTCGATGCCAGGTTGCAGAACGCGATAATCCTCTAGTGCGCCGTTGCCAAAATCGAAGCGGCCTAGCTCTTCCCGGTGCAAGCCTTGGCTGTGGTCACGGAGCGAACGGCTGCCTTCTTCACAAGCGGCATCGATTGCGTAAAAATCACTCGGCCTGTGCGACAGGCTTTCACAAAGGGAGGAGCAAATGGCAATCGGGTTGACACGACGTCACGTTTTAGTCGCGGGAGTGAGTCATGCCGCCGTTTCCATCGCGGGAACCTTCGCGTGGGCGCCTTTAGCAACGGCAGAGGAGCAGATTGGCTCGATCACTTGGGCTTTGCCCAGCATCCCCAATACGCTTTTCATTCCGGGTGCCTGGACGACCTATACTGGCGCGATCATGTCGCTTGTCCAGGAAGGACCGCTAACCTTTGGCGACGATCTCACTCTCGAACCAGCTTCGGCCGACAAGTGGGAGCAGGTCGATCCTATAACCATCAAGTATCACCTCCGGAGCGGCGTCAAGTTCGGTGACGGAAGTCCGCTCACGGGCGACGATGTCGTCGCCACCTTCAATTATCACATGAGCCCGGACTCCGGGTCGCCACTCGCCTCCTTTTACAATTCAGTAGAGAGCGTTGAGGCGACGGCCGCCGATGAAGTGACCGTCAAATTGAAGGCACCGAACGTGCAGTTCGCCTTCACCGCCGCTCACATGGCGGGATTCGTCTTCAAGAAAGAACAGCTCGCAGACAAGAACATCGGCTCGCCTGAGGTTCTGCCGCTGGGGACCGGCCCGTACAAGATTGTTGAATTCGTTCCGTCAGATCATGTCATTATCGAGGCGCGCGATGACTATTGGGGGCCGAAGCCAGTGGTCAATCGGATCACTCTCCGAGCGATTCCAGATCGGCAGGCCCGGCTTCTCGCCATGCGGCAGGGCGAAATTGACGGTACCTTCGATCTCGCCATCTCAGACGTCGACCAGTGGAAGGCGCTAAGCGACGTCGCCATCAACGCCAAGCCATCGCTTGGCGTGTTTGCCCTTATTCTCGACCATTCGGCGCCGCCGTTCGACGATATCCATGTGCGTCGTGCCGTAGCCCATGCAGTGGACCGGGAAGGCTTGGTCAAGGCGCTCCTGAAGGGCTACGGCGAGCCGGCGACGGAATTGAACCCGCCCGAAATGTGGTCGGGAGTGCTGCCTCCTGACGAGGTTCGCGCCTTCTACGCTACGTTGCTACCGCACTATAGGTTTGACTTAGACAAGGCGAAGGCCGAACTGGCACAATCCAGCCATGCGGACGGCTTTGACGTTACCATCCCAGCATCGACTGACGATCCTTATATGGTCAACATCATGCAGTCGGTGGCGGAGAACCTGAAGCAGATAGGTATCCGCGCGCACATCCATCCCGTCGACAACAACACCTGGTTCACGAACTACGTCAACCACGACGAACTAGGCATGCAGATCATGGCGTACTATCCGGACTACGCCGACGCCGCCAACTATCCCGACCTCTTCTTCTCGAAGCGGAATGCTGAGAAGGGTCGCATGAACGGGTCGAACTTTAAGAACGACGAAGTCGAAGCGGAACTGAAGACCGCCAACGAGAACGCCAATCCGACGGCGCGCGCCAATGCGCTGAAGCGCGTGTTCGAGATCGCCCACGAGGATGTCGCAGTCGTGCCGATCTTCTGGCCCCACTCGGCGATGGCGATCAACAATAAGTACAAGCTCACCGGCTACACCGCCTTCTGGTATAGTATTCCGTGGGCGACCCGGGGTTTCGGTCTAAAGTAAAGGATCGCTGCGCTGTTTTGGCACGGCCATTTTCATTGTTTCCGCCGCATGGATCGGCGCCCGTGCGTCCGGCCGAGGATTGAAGGTGTCTGCAGGATGAACCTTTTTGAAGCGAATTTCGGACGACTTGGCAAGCTGCGGTCCCCGCACAGGCGCGTCTGGCGCTTTTCCCCGGATGGGGCCGAGGCGGTGCAACTGACCAACGGGCCAGGCGGTGACGGCCTGCCGCACCCGTCGCCCGTCGACGGCACGCTGGCATTTGTTTCCCATCGCGCGTTGCAAGAAAATATGTCGCTATTACTCAACGGCGACCTCGGCGAGTGGCGCCGCGCGATCGGCTGGTTCGACTGCTATCTCGGGTGTCCCCGGTGACGGGCTCGAGCCCCGTCGTCTTCGTCACGCGACGGCTCGTCGAGGCGATCCTAGTGCTCCTTATAATCTCCTTCAGCCTCTTCGCGCTCGTCCACATCGCGCCCGGCGACCCAGTGCGCTCCCTGCTTGGCGCACGGGCGGCAGACCCGGCAACGCTGGCAGCCATCCGCGCGCGTTACCACTTGGACGATCCGTTCCTCGTCCAATATGGCAAGTGGCTGTCGCAGGTGATCCGAGGCGACCTCGGCGTCTCCATTCAGGGCAACCGGGCGGTGACGAGCACCATCGCGGATCGGCTCGGCGTCACGATCTTCCTCACCTTGATGAGCACTATTCTTGTTCTCGGCCTCGGGATCCTGCTCGGTGCGGTCGCCGCCTTCCGCCGTGGCACGCGGCTCGACCGGGCGGTCGTCGTGTTCGGTGTTTTCGGCATCAGCTCTCCACCCTTCGTCACCGGCATTTTCCTTCTCTATGTGTTCGGCGTTCTCCTGGACTGGTTCCCGATCTTCGGTCCGGGAAGAGGATTCCTCGACCGTGCCTGGCATCTGGCGCTTCCGGCGCTTTCGCTTGCGATTTCGGTCATGGCGATCGTCGTCAAAATCACTCGCGCGGCGATGATCGAGGAGCTGGCCCGAGACTACATCACGTTTGCGCGGGCGCGCGGACTGAGTTCGCGTCGCATCTTGTTTGCCTACGTGTTGAGGAACTCCCTCATTCCCGTGGTCACTGCCGCTGGGCTCATCGTCGTCGGCATCGTGGCTAGCGCGATCTACGTCGAGGTCACCTTTTCTTTGCCAGGTCTCGGCGAGTTGACGGTCGATGCGATCCAGAAGCGTGACATTCCGACGATCCAAGGGACCACCCTGCTTTTCTCCGCCTTCGTCGTGCTGGTCAACCTTGCGGTCGACGTGATCTATATGATGATCGACCCGCGCATCCGTTTCGGTAGAGTCGAGTGATGAGGGCCTCAGCCATCGGCGAGACACGAAGGAGGAAGCAGCCAATGCGCATCCCGATCGTCATTCTCGTTGCTGCGCTGATTGTGACAGCGGTGGTGGTCTGCGCCGTCCTCGGGGAGAGAGTTGCCCCAGGTTCACCCTTCCTCCAGCGTCTCGAGGTCGGCGATGCGCCGCCTTCCGCAGTCCACATTGCCGGGACGGATCTACTCGGCCGCGATGTGCTGTCGCGCGTGATCTACGGTGCGAGAACGGCCCTAGTCGGCCCGGTCGTCGTCGCCGCCGGCGCTTTCGCGATAGCGACCTTGCTTGGCCTTCTTTCGGGCTATCTTGGCGGTTTGGTCGATTCGGCGATCATGCGCTGGGTGGATTTCATGCTCTCGTTGCCGGGGCCGCTCGTGGCGGTCGTCGTAGTTGGCGTAGTGGGAGGTGGATACTGGACCGCCGTACTTGTCCTGGTCGTCCTTTTCACCGCCCCCGATACGCGCATTGTGCGGAGCGCGGTCCTTGAGCAGCGACCGCTTCCTTATATCGAGGCCGCGCGCACTCTCGGCATCTCGAAGACGCGTATTCTGTTCGTGCACATCCTCCCGAACGTCGCGCCGATCATCTTCGCCTATGTCGTCCTCGACTTTGCCTTCGCGTTGGTCAATCTCGCCGGGCTCTCGTTCCTCGGCCTCGGCATTGAGCCCGGGACCCCTGATTGGGGTCGGATGTTGTTCGAGAATCGCACTATCCTCTTCTCCAATCCGGTTGCGTTGCTCCTGCCCGCGGGAATGATCATCCTTACGGCGATCAGCGTGAATCTCATCGGCGACTGGCTGTTCGAGCGGTTTGCAAAATGAACACGACTGTGGCGCGCAAAGGTCAGAAGGGTCCGCTCCTCGAGGTCGAGGGGCTAGCGATTTCACACGGCGCGGTTCCCATTACGACGCCCTTGGGGATCGTGGTGGAGCGGGGCGAGATCATTGCGATCGTCGGCGAATCCGGGTCCGGAAAATCGCTCACGGCGAGGGCAATCGCCGGCATATTGCCGCCGGGCATTAACGCCACCGGCGCCGTCACGTTCGACGGCATTCCCCTCATGCGGCTTGCCCAGAGCGAACTCCGGAAGATCCACGGGTTTCGTGTGTCGATGCTTATGCAGGATCCGTTCACGATGCTGAATCCCCTGATGCGAAGCGGCGACCACATTGACGAGATGCTGCGCGACCGGCCCGAGTTCGCCTCACGCGCAGCAAGAGCGGAGGAAGTGAAAAGACGCCTCGCAGAAGTAGGCATAGTCGACGAGGATGTCGCCCGCCGCATGCCATTCCAGCTGTCGGGGGGCATGTGTCAGCGCGTCGCACTTGCGGCCGCGATCGCCCGCGACCCGGAGTTGCTCATTGCCGATGAGCCCGCGACAGCGCTCGACGTAACGACTCAGGCGGAGATCATCAAGCTTCTGCGTCGTGTCCAGCGCGAGCGGCAAATGGCCCTCATTCTCATTACCCACAACCTTCGGCTCGCGTTCTCGACCTGTCAGCGCATCTATGTGCTCTACGCCGGCTCAATGCTCGAGGTCGGCGACGCCGCTGCTGTGGAGCGTCAGCCGTTCCATCCTTACACCTTGGGACTCCTGCTCTCGGAACCGCCGGCCGATATTCGCCTGCCTCGGCTCGTCGCGATCCCGGGCTCCGTGCCGCGCGCGGCCGATGTTGTCGACAGCTGTGGGTTCGCTGACCGCTGCGACTGGGCGAAGCAGATTTGCCGTGCGGGCAAGCCGCCGCTGGCCGCTCGCGACGCGAGCCGGTTCACTGCATGCATCCGCCAGGACGAGATTCAGGGCGAACTCGACGCTGTGTGCACTGCGACGCTCTCGGCGGCGCCGACAACGTCGCGCCGGGGAGGAACCGCAGGGGCGCTCGTTCGCGTCGACGCGCTCGTCAAGACATTCGTGGGCAGGCGGGGCCGCCCGATCTGCGCGGTAAAGGACGTATCGCTACACATTATGCCGGGGGAAAGTGTCGGCCTCGTCGGCGAATCCGGCTCGGGCAAGACCACGCTTGGGCGCTGCCTCGTCGGCCTCGAAACCCCGACTGCTGGCGACATCCTTATCAACGGCATCGCGGCAGCGGATTTCGGCGCCATGCCGAAGGCGGACCTCGCCCGGGTTCGGCGGACAATTCAGATGGTCTTCCAGGATCCGTATTCGACACTAAATCCTAGGCATAGCGTCGGGCAGGCCCTGGGCGAGGCGCTCGGGGCGTCGGCGGGCACTACTGGCCCAGCAACGCCGGAACGGATCGCGTCGCTGCTGGCGGAAGTCGGCTTGTCTGCCGCGTACGCCACACGCCGTCCGGTGTCGCTCTCGGGGGGCGAGCGCCAGCGAATCGCCATCGCACGCGCGCTTGCTGTCAAACCGGCAATCCTCGTTTGCGACGAACCAGTATCCGCCCTCGACGTCTCGGTGCAGGCGCAGGTGCTCAACCTATTCAGGCGCCTGCAAGTTGAGCACGAGCTCTCATATCTCTTCATCATGCACGACCTCGCTGTCGTCCGCCAGATCACCGAGCGCATTTATGTCCTCTATCTTGGCGAGATCGTAGAGGAGGGGCCGACGGAGCGGGTGATCGATAACCCGCAGCACCCGTATACACGTCGCCTCGTTGAATCGATCCTGCGCTCGGCCATCTAACGTGCCCTGACCCAACTCAGCCGGGAGGGGAGGGGGAGAAAGTCGCTAACGTCGCCACGGTGCCTCACCGGCAGTACCGGTCTTCGGGACGGGTGTCTATTTCGGGAGTACTTGAAGGGCCCCGATAGTACCTCGACGGGACCCGCCGCCTCAAGCTCGACGGCATAGGCACTTCCAAAGGCCGGCCATTATTAAGTATAGGCTAATCCACCGAGAGTTGCTGGAAGAGATTATATGAATGCAACTTTCTCATGTAGGCATTCCGGAGGAAGCTCATCTAGTACTGGATCAATCCGTTCTGACCGGATCATATCTGCTGCGGCGAAATAGTTGGAACGTCTTCCGTCCCAAAGCGTTTGGATCGGTGCCGAGATAAGAGAGCGTAAAATAAGCAGCTTGCCGCTTCTCGGGCCTGTTGGAGAAGATCGGGCAGTTCTTCGTGATAACGATATCGCCGTCCCCGAATGTCGCCGCGAGAACCCGCTCGACAGGACCGGGAATGCAACGCGGTTCATCGCACCGTCGCGTGCCGTCATCAGGAAAAGCTTGTGAGCGCTCGTGAAGGTCGTGGTTTCCCAATGACGTCTAAACACCCCCGACCGCCACCGTTCTCCAGAAACGAGCGTTGGCGTCGGCGCCACATCTTCGGCGCAAGTGCCGTGACGCCGGCACGCCCGCGAAGGCGACTACCAGGCTATCGGCCGCAGCCAATGCAAATAGGCCGAGGGGAGTGGTGGCAACCAACGGCGGGTTCGCCTGCTTGTTTACCGGCTGCGATCAGTAGCGACCGTTTTCACCGACTACGTGCTTACCAGCAGAAGGATGTAGGCGATCACGGTGACCATCAATGCCCGGAATGCGAACGTGACACAGCGGTACTTTCCACGTGCTATGGTTGAGAGGATATCGGCGTTCTCAATGTACTGTTCGAACAGATAGCCCTTGTCGCGCTTCGTTGCCGCCTCGCGAAAGTGACCACGATGCTTGGGCCAAGATCCCCAGAAAAGTGACGTCGACGAGTTCACGTGACGCGGCAGCACCACCAGAATCGCCGAGAGGATGGAAACGATCGACGCCAATGCCAAGGCGCCGGAGAAAATTATGCCCTGTGGGGTGCCTTGAGCATAGCGACCCCAGGTAAACACCTCCCGTCCCTCGCTGGACGTTACCAAAAAGGCGAGCATGAAAGTAAAGATATAGGCAGCCTTCTGATCGGAAATTTTGATTTGGTCGTAGAAGATGTCATTGATCTTCTTGATATGGTCGAGATATTCAGAGCTCACGTCGTCGGTTGAAGGTGTACTGACCAGATAATCTGAGGCATTCTCAAAATCGCTCACGCTGTCCCCCCGTGCCGAAGTGTTTCCTTGATATTACACTTGCCACGCAAAGCAAGTCGCCTTGTGAGATCACGCTTGACTTTTCAAGCACAGGTAGACAAATCCTTGCGATATGAGGGGTCGATTTGCGAGATACGTGTGCGGGGGCACGGCGATCGCGCTGGTTGCGTTTTGTTTGACGCAGCCAGCCGAGGCGGAGCCTTTGCGGCGCACGGCGCGGGCGGCAGGTTCGGTCATTGACCGCAAGACGGGTGAAGAAGTTCGCTTCGTCGATCTTTCCAGCTGGCAGAACGTCGCCCTTCATCAAGACCTGCTTGGCGGCGACGTATTACGCACCAATGCCAATGGACAGCTGGCGATCCTGTTTGCCGATCACACGCAGGTTCGCCTTGGCCGCAACTCTGCGCTGCAGGTCAAGCAGATGGCTGCCGATGGCGACACGGTTCTCAATCTGCAATCCGGCACGATGTGGGCGCGCGCGCAGCGCGGCGGTCAGGCACTGACAGTGGAGACGCCGGCCGCAGCCGCCGCCATTCGCGGGACCGACTGGACGATGACGGTCAAGGGCGACCAGACCTCGCTGATTGTGCTTGAGGGGCGGGTTGAGCTCAAGAACGAGCAAGGCAGTGTCGAAGTCGCGCAAGGCGAAGCGGCTGTCGCGACGATTGGGCAGGCCCCCAGAAAGTTGATCATCGTCGCCCCAGACGATCGCGAGCAGATGCTGTTTTATCTAACATTGCGCAGCGGCTTTACCTTCATGCCCGCCTCGCCGCTGCCAATGCAAAAAATGCGATCCGAACGCAGCCGTATCGAGGCCAAGGCGCCGGAAGCAAGAACGTCAGAGGACTGGCTGACGCTTGCGGAGGTACAGATGTCGTTCGATGGGCGTCAGCAGGCGCTCAAGTCGTTGGCCAAAGCTCGGGCGTTGAAGCTATCAGCCAGCCAACGCGCCCGGGCCGACTTGATCGAAGCGCTGATTGCGGGCGCGGAGAAACGCTACGATGAAGCGGCAAGGTTGTTTTCGCAGGCCGAGCCGGCGCTCGATCCTAAGCGCCGCAGCATTGCAGCCTATGGAGGCTACTATTCGCGCTCGCTGCGCGATCCCGATCACGTGGAGAAACCACCAGCGACCATTACCGGTCCTTACGCAGCGGTGATGAAAGCCTATACTGCAGGCTTTCTCGAGGATATTCCCGCCGCCATCAAGATCATAAAGGACGCGGAAGCACGCTATCCGATGGATTCGCAGCTGCCGGCGCTGCGCGCGCAGCTTGCGATCTTGATCAATGACCAGGTCCAGATGCGTGAGGCGATCTCGCGTTCGCTTTCGATCGATCCCACAGATCCTGATGGGTTGCAGGCCCGCGCTCGTGTGCGCGCCGACTTCGAGGGGAACCTCGACGGCGCGCTTGCAGACCTGAACAATGCGCTCAAAGTCTCGCCGGGTTCATCGATGGCTTGGAATGATCTCGGTCTGCTTCAGGATGCGCGGGGCGCCAGCCGCGAGGCGGAGGCTGCCCTCAAGAAGGCGATTGAACTCGATCCGGACGACCCGATCAGTCACGCCAATCTTGCCATCCTTTATCTTGATCAATCACGTATGAAGGAAGCAAAACGCGAGATCGACCTGGCATTGGCCGCCGATCCAGCCTTCGACATCGCCCTTCTTGCCCGTGGCCGCTACTATCTCCAATCGGGAGAACGGGACAAGGCGATCGAGGATCTTCTTGCGGCATCGACGGCCAATCCCGGCTATTCGCAAGCGCAGCTCATGCTGGCGGCAGGCCATTATGAACGAGGCGATCGAGATCCCTCAAACCAGGCTCTCGAAAATGCCGATCGGCTGGACAAGAACGATCCCGTCATCTCGGCATTTCGAACTGCCGTTGCCATTGATGACTACGACGCAGATGGAGCGATCGCAAACGCCCAGGAGTTTTTAAGGCGAGCACGCGCCCGCGGGGGAGATTTCAGCGCGCTTGGAGCCAACCAGGATGCCGGTTCGACGCTTAACAACGCCTTCCGTTTGCAGGGGCTCGATGCCTGGGGGCGATATTATGGGGATGCGGTTTTTGATCCGTTCGAAGGCAGCGGCTTTGTGGATCAGGCGCTCAAGGGCAGTATCAATCCGTTCAAGAATGCGATCACGTTCGGCGACAGTGTGATCGAAAACACGAGCAATGCGACGAGCTTTTCGTCGCTGTTTCAAGGACTGCTGCTCGACCCGCACATGTTGTCAGGCCGATCGAGGTCTGCCACGCTGCTGAATACTCCGTTCATTGAAGGCGCTGTCGGTGGCGGCATCAACAGCGTCGGCGGTCACACGGGACGCATCGGTGAAGCCGAGATCCAGGGCTTTGCCAACCAGACGATACCGATCAGCTTCCTCGGTAATTTCGAGTGGGAAGAAATACCAGCTGAGGGAAGCTATCCCAACTCTGGCAGCTTCTCCACCGAGACCAAGCTGCTGAACGCTAATGGATACCTGACGGCCACTCTGACCCCAGAGGATCGCGTGGTTGCGTTTGTCAACCAGACCCGCAGCGATTTTGACCTGAATTCTTTGACGCTCGATCCATCGCCATCGATCCGGCTGAACGCTGAGTTCTTTATCCCTCTCTTCGGGGTGCCGTTGGCCCCGCCTGAATTGCCGCTTTATCGCAGTCAGCACAACAGTCTTGACAATCTCAACAGCGGAATTGGCTGGAGCCATACGTTCGGCTATCGCAATGTCGTGAACGCCGCGCTTCTTTATGCGGACGTGAAGTCTGAGAGCGCAAATGACTTCCAATTCGATCAATCACCGCTATTCGGGGTGACGACCCCGAGCTTGCTGCCGTTTGGGCAAAACCGAGAAAGTCTCTCGTCCAAGAGCTATGTCGCAGCCCTCAGTCACAGCTTCGGCATCGACAATGGACTGACCTGGCGATACGGCGTCGAGGGAGGGTGGATCGACACCCATAGCAGCAGCTTCAACGAGCTTTATGAGTTGGTCCCTGGTTTTGTCCCCGATATCACGAACGGGCCGGACGAAGCGTCGAGCAGAACAAATCTGGCACGGGCTTATGTGGACCTGCTCCATGAGATCACGCCGGACGTGAAGGCCGAATATGCTTTGCACGCCACCCGCCTTGAGGGAGATGGCATTGACGTCAGTCGCCTGGAGCCACGATTGGGCCTGGCCTGGGCACCTGTCGAGGACCAGTGGCTGCGCGCTGCGTTCATGCGCCAGAGTGTCGAAACAGGCGTGCCGACACTTGCCCCGATCGGCATTGTCGGACTGCAGCCCAATCAGATTGCGGTCGGTATCGACGGTTACGTCGACACGGTGGCCCTGCAGTGGGATTCCCAATGGACTGACAAGTTCTTCACGTCCATGGGCTATCAGCACCAGGAATTGCATGACATGACGATCGGGTTGCCGCTGACGGCGCTGCCAGCGATCGACAGCCTGCCTCTTGCACGAGGAAGCCTTGACCGGGCAAGCATCACCGCAAATGTGGCGCTCGGCAATGGGTTCGGTCTTTCAGCGACCTACGCCCGCATGGACTCGGAAGACAAGGATGAAACAAGCGCCAACTTTGGCGGTGCCCTTCCGTTCATTCCGCAAAACTCCGGTCAAGTAGCCATAACCTGGGTCAATGAAGCGAAGGTGAAAGCGACAATCGCCGCCAATTATATCGGTAAACGGGATGGTGATGACCTAGGCACAGAGCTTGACGACTTTTGGACGCTTGATGCCAATATGATCTGGGAGCCATTCGACAAGCGCTTTGCTCTCGAGGTCGCAGCATTCAACCTGCTCGATGAGGATTTTGAGATAAGCCCCGGTGTTCCGGGTTGGGGCCGTGCCGTGAAGGGCACTTTCAAAGTTCGGTTCTGATGAACAGCGCTCCGCCCCCCGGCCAATCGACAGTGCCTCCCGGTTGGCCGTTCAGTAACCGCGGCCTTCGCCTGCTTATCCTCATTCTCGTGACGCTTATCGGAATTTCCCTGCTTTCGCGCCTGCCGGCGTGGCCGCTGCTGGAGCTCAAGTCTTTCGACTACTTGTCGACCGTCGACGGGCTGCTGCCACCGGGGGAGGGGCCGGTGATCGTGGCAATCGACGAGCCTTCACTTGCTGCGATCAATGCGCAGTGGCCCTGGCCGCGCAGTCTTCATGCCGAGTTGATCCGGCAGCTGAGAGCGGCTGGCGCAAAAGCGATCGGTCTCGACATCATCATGGCGGAGCCTTCCACGCCGGAGAACGACGCGGCGATTGCGGCCGCAGTCGGCCCGGACATCGTGCTTGCTGGCGACGAAACGCTGATCGAGACACCGCAAGCCGACCAGCTCGTGCGGGCGACCCCACTGCCGCAACTAACGGCGGCCGGCGCCCGTACGGGCATTGCCTCGATCGAGCTTGGTGGGGACGGTGTTTTCCGCACAGTCCCGATCTATGAGGATGGTTTTGCCATCGCGCTTCTCAGAGCTGCCGGCAGCGGCGCTGCGGCAATCCCGCCAGACGCGATGATCCAATCCTTCGGACCGGCCCGAAGCTATCCGACGGTCTCCTACTATCAGGCGCTTGACCCGAAGAACTTCCTACCTGAAGGCACGTTCAAGAATCGCGTCGTGCTGGTTGGCCTTAGTCTTCAGAACGCGCCGGAGATCGACAAGGGCGGCGCCGATGCCTTTGCCACACCCTACACGATGCATACGGACAAGCTTACGGCTGGCGTCGAAATCCAGGCAACGATCTATGATAATTTGCGCCAGGGCATGTCGATTACCCGCACGGGTACCGTACCTTTTGTCAGCTTCGTCCTGCTTGCTGCGGCACTTGCTGCGGCAACTGTTTGGAAATCAACCGGGTGGCCGACCCTGATCGCAACCGCAGTGGCGATATTCGCATTCGCGCTGCTTGGTTATGCCGGTCTACGGTTCGGCCGTTTTTTCGTATCGCCGTTGGGGCCGACCGTCGCTTTCGTATCGGTTGCCTTTGGCCAAGCGGCTTTCGATTTTGCCGAGGAGCGCAGGAACAAGCAGCGCATTACCCGAGCCTTTTCGCAGTATCTTTCGCCCGACCTGGTGAAAAAGCTCTCTGACGATCCGTCGCAACTGAAGCTCGGCGGGGAAAGACGAACGCTGTCTGTCCTGTTTTCCGACGTCCGTGGTTTCACGACGATTGCCGAAACGATGAAGGACGATCCGCAAAAGTTGACCGGCTTGATCAACCGGTTGCTGACGCCGCTCTCCGATATCGTCATGGATCACGGCGGCACGATCGACAAATATATGGGCGACTGCATCATGGCATTTTGGAACGCACCGCTCGATGACCCCAAGCACGCGCTCCACGCTGTTGAAGCATCCCTTGCAATGCAGGCCGCTATTGCCAAGCTCAACAAGGAGCTCGAGGCGGAAGCCCAGGCAAGTGGCGCACCCCTGCATGTGCTGAAGATGGGCGTCGGTATCAACACGGGTGAATGCGTCGTCGGCAACATGGGGTCGAACCGGCGCTTCGACTATTCGTGTCTTGGCGATGCGGTCAATCTTGCCTCACGCCTTGAAGGCGCATCGAAGAACTACGGGGTGGCTATTCTGCTCGGCGAGGAGACCGCACGGCTTGTAAGGGGGGCTTACGCCGTGGTCGAGCTGGACCGTATTGTCGTAAAGGGCAGGACGGTGCCGTCGCCTGTCTTCACGGTCGTCGAAAGCGCCCGACCGGCAGATCTTGAGATGCACGCCAGGTTTCTCTCAGGGAAATACGATAAGACCTTGACGCCCCTCGACGCCGTATTTGAAAGACTGGCGACGGCTATACCATCTCTTAGGCTATATTACTCAATCGTCCGAAGCGAACTCGCGCGCTCGAACGAGGAGTAGTATCGCGGAACGCAAATGGAGTGTTTCCCTGATTGTAACCAGCGGTGAACAGCTGCGCCCGGACTCGTCTACCGAAAGACGACGAGGGGGTTGGCCTCCGGGACACGATCAACAGTGACGAGCTTGTCTTGATCACGTTCGCCGAACTCTCCCGGAAGCGTATCGAGGATGAAGGACGCCAGTGGCAAGGCGGACTGCGTCAAATGAACAGAAGTGACACTGCATTCCTTCGTCACTGCTCTCTCTTTCTCTCTTTGGTCGCAGATGCGGTTTCACAAACTTTCAAGAGCGTATTGATTTCGTTGCATAAAACCATGAATGCAGCCGCGACGAGCTCGTCGGGTGTATCGTCCATCTCAGCAATCAATGCATCCGCCTCTTCGAGTGCGCGAGACGCCATGGGCGTAGCCGCTCCACTTTCGTCAAGCGTCAGCCGCAAATCTCGGATGTTGACGACGCCGCGAGAGATCAATTCCTTTCGGTCGCTCGGTTTCAGCCGGTGGATTTGGTTTACGGCCCGAACGAGCTCCGCGACAAAATCCGATGTTGTCGAGTTGCTTGACATGCGCGTCCCCTTGTCTTCGAACGGCAGCGGCTTATCCAAGAGACTCTCGGCGAAATGACTTTCGGTTGCCGGATGTATTTTAATAAACCGTTGCGGGCAACGCAAGCGCGGAACGGGCTTTGGCCTGGGTGGGGCCTTCTCCAAGTTGCTTTTCAATCAACTCTAATGCATCATCAGCTTGTACTTCATTCATTGGAGCAAGCGATGCGGTACGCAGTTGTTCTCGGGTCCGACGTATGCATGATCTCCAGGCACCTAGCGGCGGCAGAGACGGAGAGCGAGTTCTTCTCCACCCGCTATGGCAAGCCCGTGAGGCTCGTTCTTATCGGTGATGACGATGACGCCGATAGCCGCTTGTTTCGCCAATTAGCTATACGAAACCCGCGCGAGCAGATGTGATGACATCGAGGGGCTCCGCAATGCAACGTTATTGTTAGAACCTATTTCACGTGGTCCTTCAAACATGGATGCCTTCTATCCCACATCGCGTTACGTCGCGTTTGAGACCGGCAACGCTCTAATCGGAGCCAATCGCAGCAGCAGCTCTCCGCCCAAGCTAACCGTGATATAATCGCGGGCCATCCCGCGGCGCGGGTTATCGCAGAACTACCGTACCGTCGCTATTGGACCAAGTGAGAGGCCGATCGTCGGCTTCTCTCTTCATCGGGAAGGCCGCCGAGCAGATTCTCGCCAGGTAGCGTCGACAAAGGAGGTCCGGCTTACAC
The DNA here is from genome assembly GCF_002211365.1 of Rhizobium sp. R711. GTDB lineage: Bacteria > Pseudomonadota > Alphaproteobacteria > Rhizobiales > Rhizobiaceae > Rhizobium. The sequence continues at coordinate 43,811 of NZ_LOKZ01000019.1, forward strand.
GCGTAGGCGGACCCTCAGTTTGCCGCCCCATGGCTTAATGGGCACGACGGCGGCGAAACAGTCGAACGGGTTTCACCGGTCAAGTACGCATTGCATTGAAGAGGCAACTGAGAGAGTGGATGCAAGAGTCAAGGACCCCAACCCGCAACTCCCAGGCGACTTCCGGAACTTTGCATCGAAATGCGGCTGTTCTTGGCTGCTGTCCGCGATCACGAGATCGACAAACCTGAAGCAGGTCGCCAGCGTCGACGAGGAAGAGCGTCAAGCGCTGTAGTTCCTGCACGAGAACATCGAGAAGGACGATCTGGCCGTCATCAACAATGGCCTTGTGCACCTACAGAATATGAAGCGCTTAGGTAGCTTCAGGACGTAGCCGATGGCCTGGTCATCGCCTTCGCCAGCGCGGTTGGAGCGTGAAGACATTTCTCATATCGGGTAGCGTGCCGAAATAGCCAACCTACAAAAGCCCTTGCGAGTGGAATTCTGAGATTTGCCGGGATTACGAGTGCCGTGCGCTTGGTATTGGATGCGAGAAGCCTATTGAATAGAAATTGAATTGATGCTTTTGTCTACGCCTCGCATTCTCATCTTCAATCGGATTTGGCTCGCGGAAGTCAGAAAAAACGGCCAATGAGCTCAACGTTTCCTCAACACATCGCCGACGCTACTGTTACGCCGGAAATGCTTGAGGAGGTCACAGTAGCGATTTCCGACGAGGTCCAAGCTAGAGGCGGCAAGACTGATGACCCCATGTGGATTATATACCGTACCTTTTGGGGACGTGACATCAACCCGTTAGTCACAACGGCTATTTTTTTCCGCATGCAGGCACTAAGTGAGTTGATTAACGCCGGAGAGCTATCAGAGTGGCAGTTGCCGGGGCAGTATGAACACGGCGCGGTCATGATCGGCGCGGAGGTTTTCAGGGCTGCTGCCGCGGCAAAGCTGATCCTTACAGACGAACGAGGGGATTCCCCTCGATTCGAGCCATCTGAATTTCGCCAGCTCGTTCTAGCTGCCGCAAAGCCGGACGGACGGTGCTAGCGGGAAAGAGCACGGGTACCAAACTCATAGTTGACATGGTGCATGCCCGTGTTGACCCTGAGCTGATCGGGCGGACTGCCACTGATTTTACCGAACGAGAGCGGGCCAAGATGGTTCACGAGGCCGACCATCGTCGAGCAAACGACCGCTATGGAAGCTAGGGACGAGGCGCTGCGACGGAGCATCGTCGTGGAAAGTTGACCGGCCGCGATCTGACCGTGGAAGCGGCCTGATCAGGCCACGCCGATCCGCAGCAGATCGTGGAAATGCACGAGCCCGACCGGGCGGCTGTCATCGTCGATGACGATCAGGGCTCCGATGCTGTGTTG
>NZ_LOKZ01000020.1 GCF_002211365.1 Rhizobium sp. R711
GCAACCAATCAGCATCTCAGCCAATCTTAAAAGAAACCTTAGAGCGAAGGACTTCGTCGCCAGCAGCGCCGCCGCCCTCGTCAGTGATCGGGCTTATAGACCCTGCCCCTTTTCTAAGTCAACACCGGTTTTCAAAAAAAACGAGATTTCTTGCATCACATTGAATTTTAACGCGGATTTCCAGAGGCGAACATTTCAGTCCGGAGATTGCGCCAATAGCCCGATCATTTCCAAGAAAATAGGGGCCGAAAACGCGATGGCGAGGTTCTTCGCCCTCACATCTTCACAATCAGATGGTCGAAGGGCGAATGATTTGGGTACGCACATGCGCGCTCATTTGACTTCTATTGCCAAACTATGCACTTTTCGGCGCCAGCCATCGCTGCCCCGAAGACGCCCACCGAAAGGACGCGGATCTACCTGCTATGATGACGGAGAAGATGATGATCCGCTCGTTCGGCAACGAGCCGCCGCTTCTCGCTGATGGCAGACGCGCGCCCGACCGTCGCGAGGTTTCATTACGCTGGCTTTCGGGTACGTTCCTCACCGGCATTACGTCGAGCGTGCTGATGGGCGTGGCCCTCTTCGCCGCACTCGACGGTCGCCAGCAGCTGGCGATCCCTGCCGAGGCTTACGCCAATATCAATGCCGAGGCTCATGCCGATACCGACGTGACGCGCGGCAGCCGCCTGATTGCTTCCGCGATTGCCGCCAAGCCGTCGGACCGCAAGATCATGGAGGTCTCGACCGTTGTCCACGAGGGCGACAAGGAGGTTGTCCGCCGCCAGCCCTTCGCACGTGTGAAGATGACGCTGGCCGCCAACCACGTCGCGACCGAGGACTATCCGAGCTTCAACCCCCTGACGATCTTCTCGGCGGACGAGCCCGATGCACTGCCGAACGTTCGCACCGGACAGATCTACGGTTCCGACGTGGAGTCCGAAGTCAGCCTGAAAACGGTGGCCTATCCCACCACGAAGGATGGTCTTCAGGTCGCGCCCGGCATGACGCTAGACGAGATCGAGGAGAACGTCCGCTCCAACGGCTCCATCCTCACCGATGGTGCAGCCCAGGTAGCGGCACTCTACTATGTCGACCCCCGGCGCTTCTCTACCGATGACAACGACGTTGACCTGACAGCCGGCCTGACGGCGCGCGTGCTCGAGCAGAACATGACGGTCTCCGCACCGGAGTCGATCACCCCGCAGACGGAAGAGTTCGCCGACGATATCATCCCGGTGCGCCAGGTGACCTCGATCATCAAGGCGATGACGGATTCGGGCTATCCGGAGCCGCAGGCCAAGGGCCTGTCCGGCTATCTGTCGCCAATCATCGGATCGGACGACCTCGAAAAGGGCGATGTGCTCCGCATCGGTATCCTGCAGAAAGGCGAACAGGCCAAGATCATTCGCGCCAGCGTCTACCGCGGCAGCCGCCATGTTGTCACCGTGGCTCTCGACGACCACGATCGGTTCGTCGCCGGCCACGAGCCACCGCAAATCGATGCGGTCACGACCGCCTTCGACGACAGCTCGACATCCATCCCGTCCAACCAGAATCTGCCGCGCGTCTATGATGGTATCTATCGTGCGGCGTTGTCCTACGGCATGACCAAGGACATGACCGCGCTGATCATCAAGTTGCTGGCGAGCAGCGTCGATTTCCAGGCGGAACTGCGCCCGACCGATACGCTGGAGGCCTTCTTCTCCGTTGCCGATGCCAGCGGGCAGGCAACAACTGCTTCCGAGCTTCTCTATGTCAATGCCCGCTTCGGCGATACGCAGACCCGCTTCTACCGCTTCCAGGATCCGGAAGACGGTTCGATCGACTACTTCGATCAGGACGGCAAAAGCATTCGGCAATTCCTGCTGCGCAATCCCGTCCCGAACGGCATATTCAAGTCAGGCTTCGGCATGCGCCGGCACCCGATCCTGGGCTTTGCCCGCATGCATACCGGTGTCGATTGGGCGGCGCCGCGGGGCACGGCGATCATCGCGGTCGGCAACGGCACCGTCGAGAAGGCAGGCTGGGACTCCGGCGGCTACGGCAACCAGACCATCGTCCGCCATGCCAATGGCTACGAATCCTCCTACAATCACCAGAGCGCCATTGCAAAGGGCGTCGTTCCCGGTGCCAAGGTGCGGCAGGGCCAGGTGATCGGCTGGGTCGGCACAACCGGCGAATCCACCGGTCCGCATCTGCACTACGAGATGATCGTCAACGGCACCAAGGTCGACCCGCTGCGCGTGCGTCTGCCGGGCGGCAAGTCGCTGAAGGGCGAAGCGCTGGCAAAGTTCGAGGACGAGCGGCAGCGCATCGACACTCTCCTCGGCAATCAGCCGCCGCCGCAGGTCGCCAGCAATTAACAGTATCCAACAAAAATGGCGGCCGGAGCCACCATTTTCTTTGTCACTGTCGCGCGCCTTAGGCCGCTTCGTTGACCGCAGAATTCCGTGTCCGGAACAGCAGCCGGTCCGTACCGCTGGTGATTTTCACCGTGGAGCCATCAGGCACCTGCCCGGAAAGGATCTGTTCGGCGAGTGGATCCTGCACATACTTCTGGATCACCCGCTTCAGCGGACGCGCGCCATAGACCGGGTCGTAACCCTTGTTGGCGAGCCAGTTCCGAGCATCGTCGTCGAGTTCGAGCGTGATCTTGCGCTCGGCAAGCAGCGCTACCAGACGCTTCAGCTGGATATCGACGATCGCGCCCATTTCCTCGCGCTTCAGGCGGTGGAACAGGATGATCTCGTCGATGCGATTCAGGAATTCCGGCCGGAAGTGACCGCGCACAACCTCCATCACCTGCTCGCGAACCGCCTCGCTGTCGTCCCCTTCCTTGAGCTGGGTCAGGTACTCGGCGCCGAGGTTCGACGTCATGATGATCATCGTGTTGCGGAAATCGACCGTCCGGCCCTGACCATCGGTGAGGCGGCCATCATCGAGAACCTGCAACAGGACATTGAAGACATCAGGATGCGCCTTCTCGATCTCGTCGAACAGCACGACCTGATATGGCCGGCGGCGAACAGCCTCGGTCAGCGCGCCACCTTCATCATAGCCAACATAGCCGGGAGGAGCACCGATCAGCCGGGCCACGGAGTGCTTCTCCATGTACTCGGACATATCCATGCGCACCATCGCCGTCTCGTCGTCGAAGAGGAAGCGGGCAAGCGCCTTGGTTAGCTCCGTCTTACCGACGCCGGTCGGGCCGAGGAAGATGAACGAGCCGATCGGCCGGTTCGGATCCTGTAGGCCGGCACGCGCACGGCGCACAGCACGCGACACGGCCTGAACCGCGTCACCCTGGCCGATCACCGATTTCGCCAGCTCGTCTTCCATCCGCAGCAGCTTGTCGCGTTCGCCTTCCAGCATCTTGTCGACAGGAATGCCGGTCCAGCGGGAGACGACATGCGCAATGTTGTCGGGAGTCACGACCTCCTGCACCATGGCGCTGCGATCGCTGTCCTGCTGCTCCGCTTCGCTGAGTTTCTTTTCCAGCTCCGGAATGACGCCGTAGGTCAACTCGCCGGCGCGTTGGAACTCGCCCTTACGCTGAGCAATCGCGAGTTCGTTGCGAGCCTCGTCCAACTGCCTCTTGAGGTCTGCGGCCAGGCCGAGCTTCTGCTTTTCCGCCTGCCAGCGGGCCGTCAACGCATTGGCCTCTTCCTCCAGATCGGTCAGCTCGGTTTCAAGCCGCGTCAACCGGTCGGCCGAAGCGACATCCGTTTCCTTCTTCAAAGCTTCGCGCTCGATCTTCAGCTGCATGATGCGCCGATCGAGTTCGTCGAGCTCCTCAGGCTTGGAATCCACCTGCATGCGCAGCCGCGCAGCGGCTTCGTCCATCAGGTCGATGGCCTTGTCGGGCAGGAAACGGTCGGTGATGTAGCGGTTGGACAGTGTCGCAGCCGCAACCAGGGCCGAATCCGAGATGCGGACCTTGTGATGCTGTTCGTATTTTTCCTTGAGACCGCGCAGGATCGAGATCGTGTCCTCGACCGTCGGCTCCTCGACCATGACAGGCTGGAAGCGTCGGGCAAGGGCCGGATCTTTTTCGACATGCTTGCGGTATTCGTCGAGCGTGGTCGCACCGACGCAGTGCAGCTCGCCGCGGGCAAGCGCAGGCTTGAGCAGATTGGAGGCGTCCATCGCCCCATCCGCCTTGCCGGCACCGACTAGCGTGTGCATTTCGTCGATGAAGAGGATGATCTCTCCGTTTTCGGCCTGCACTTCGTTGAGCACGGCCTTCAGCCGCTCTTCGAACTCGCCGCGATACTTGGCACCTGCAATCAGCGCGCCCATGTCGAGCGCCATCAGCTTCTTGTCCTTGAGTGACTCCGGCACGTCGCCGTTGACAATACGCAACGCAAGACCTTCGACAATCGCGGTCTTGCCGACGCCGGGCTCGCCGATCAGCACCGGGTTGTTCTTGGTGCGGCGCGACAGAACCTGGATCGTGCGGCGGATTTCGTCGTCACGGCCAATAACAGGATCCAGCTTGCCCTCGCGAGCCTCGCCAGTCAGATCGCGGGCGTATTTCTTCAGCGAGTCGAAGCCCTGTTCAGCATTCGAGCTGTCGGCGGTGCGGCCCTTGCGGATTTCGTTAATGACCTGATTGAGCGCAAGCGCGGTGACGCCAGCGTTCTTGAGCGTCATCGACGTCGAAGCCGAAGACTCGATCGCCAATGCCTGTAGGAGGCGCTCGACGGTGACAAAGCTGTCGCCAGCCTTCTTGGCTGCCTCTTCGGCAGTCGAAAGAACCTTGGCAAGCGGCTGCGCAAGATAGATCTGCCCGTTGCCGCCGGAAACCTTCGGCAACTTCGCAAGTGCCGCATCGTTGGCAAGGCGCGCAGCCTTGGGATCACCGCCGGCGCGCTCGATCAGCGAAGCGGCCATGCCCTGGTCGTCATCAAGCAGCACTTTCAGAACATGTTCGGGCGTGAACTGCTGGTGCCCCTGCGCAAGCGCATAGGTCTGGGCGGACTGAATAAAACCGCGCACCCGCTCGGAGTATTTTTCGATATTCATGCTGTACCTCCATGGATCGCCCTGCCCTTATAAGGCACAGGCCGATGACTGAGATTGAGCTCCCTCAAAACGGCAAGCCCTTTGTTCCACCACGTTTGGGATTTGTGGCTGAGGAACTTGCGCTGGATATGGTGGAGGATTTGAAAAGTTTAAAGGGGGGCAGGAAGCGAAAAACCCCGGGCCTTGCGACCTGGGGTTCATATTTTTTATCCCGTCTCCGCAAGATGGCTTTTGCCAGCGGACAGTCACTGGCTCACTTGATTTCTTCAATGTCATTGGGCTTCCAAGAACCGTCGAAGGCGGGCTGCATCGGTCCGTAAATGCGAATGTAGCTGAACCAGCCGCGTCCAGGCTGGGTCTTGATCCAGCGACCCTCGCCATCTTTAGGCGGTGTAGGGCCAAAACAGAGATCGACCGGCCTGGATGTATCGATGTCCTTCAGCTCGAAGAGCGAGCGCAAGGCCGCCTTGTTCTGATCGGTCTGGACCTCCGAACGCGTCTGTGCGTCGTAAAGCGTTACAGACCAGAACAGCTTGCCCGGAACGGGCTGCGGGATAGTCAGCTTGTATGACTTGCCGCCGTCCAGAAACGCACCGCTACCGTCTCGCGCGCCGAGCCAATACAGCGATCCGGCACCGGCAGACCGTCGGAACATGGCGGGCGACTACAATTGCCTGTGCGAACCAGCGATCGCGTGCCTGCAGATCAACGCCCATCGGCGTCTCGAACTGCGCTTCGTTGGGAACAAGACCGACCCACTCCCACTTGCGGTCCGGCCATGCGAAGCGATCGGGCCGGTCGCCATCGAAGGCCGATACGATAAGCTGATCTCGACCGACCTTCGCGGCCTTTTCAAGGATAGCCTTCGCACGATCGTCTGGAGCAAACGGCTTACCCTTTTCGATGCCGAGCGTCGCAAGCAGTCCGTACATAGGCGTGAACTTCTCGACCAACGGCTCCTCATCAATGATCCGGTTCAACACCTCCCAGAACTGGATATTGTCCTCCCATTTGAGAGATGTGCTGTCCATTGTCCTGTCGGTCGTATCGATGATCGGCATGGGTGTCGGCTTCCTGGCCGCGCTCAGCGGATAGACCTTGATGGTATGTAGCGCCTTCAGTGCCTTATCCTAGTCGCCGCCAACCGGCAGCGCGCACGGCAAGCAGGACCTTGTAGGTGGCCGACTTCCCGACATAATAGCCCTTCGGCATCTTGCCCTTGTAATCCGGCTTTCCTCCCTTGCTGCCATCTGGGCCAGTGATGCCCATATCGAGAACCCAGCTCTGATTATGGTCGTTGATCAAGCCGATGTAAGCGCCTGGCGGCAGCTCGACGACCATCGGGCCGTCCTTCAGGTCAAGGGTTGCCGATCCGTAAGGCGTGTCGGAGTTGAGTGTCAATCCCACCTGGCGCGGCCCCCGCTGCCGCAGCGCCAAGGCCCCCATTGTCCTTGATCCCAGCCACTCGATTTCCGTTGAAGATGCCTTCAACGGATACGGTCGGATACCAGAAGCGGTAAGCCGTCACAGCGCGTTGAAACAGCACGTCCTCACGCGCTTTTTCGGTGGTCGCTGCTGTCGGAAAGCCTTTGTCGAAGCTGTAGCCTGTTTGGGCGGCGTCTTGCGCCCACACCGTGGAACCCATGAGAAATGCAACGAACAGTGAGGCGCCCACCTTGGCTTTCATGACGACATCTCCTTTTGTCATAAGCGGAGTAGCGTCGAAGGCGTTGAAAAATCCAAGTACGTTACGGTAACGGCCGCGGCGTTTACGCTGAGCTTTGCGCGGTGGTGATCGAGGAAGATGGCCCGCGCCGGTTGTCATTAGCCGCGATCAACTGGGGCATGGCCACACAAAAAGGTCGCTCCGAGGAGCGACCTTCTATCCACCAAATCGGATCGCGAGATCCGGTTATTCCGAAGCGGCATCCGCCAAAGCAGGAGCATCGCTGGGCTCTGCACCCTCGGTCGAAGCCTCGCCTTCTGCAGCGCGGCGCGGACGACGCGGACGGCTGCCGGCAGTGCGGCGACGCGGCTGGCGTTCGCGTGGCTGGCCCGCGGCACTTTCCTCGTCCATCGAAACCTCTGCCGGGATACCTTCGATCTCCGGCTGCGGACCGCTGCCATCGATGACTTCGGGCTGCGGAGCTGCAACTACGGCTTCAACCGGAGCAGGCTGCTGTTCCTGACGCCGCGGCTGGCGCGGTTGCTCGTCATTGCGACGTGGCTGCTCATCGTGGCGACGCTGCGACTGCTCGACCGCACGGCGCTGCTGATGCTCATGCTGCTGACGCGGCGGCTGGACGATGACGACATCGTCGTTGTCGATGCCTTCGACATCATCGCCCTCGCGCTCGACGCCTTCACTGAATTCATTGCGGTCGTCGCGCTGGAAGCGTTCCTGCATTTGCGTCTGTGCGGCAGCAATGATGCGGTTGTAGTGTTCGGCATGCTGCAGGTAGTTTTCGGCGATGACACGGTCACCAGAGCTCTGCGCGTCGCGAGCGAGCTGCGCATACTTTTCAGCGATATGCTGCGCGGTACCACGGATCTTAACGTCTGGGCCGGAGCTGTCGTAGGTCCGCGTCAGCGGATTGCCGCCCTTGCGGTTGAAGTTGTTGTTATTGTTATTTCCACCACCGCCGCCGCCGTTGTTGCCACGCCCGCGACCGCGCTTGTTCTGCTGTCCTGGCCTCATAGATCGTTCACCTGAATTCTCTGTTTGTTGTGGAGTTATGGCACCAACCGCCGTGGCCGGTTCACCGGCTCAGGGCCCTCGTGCCGCAAGCATACTGCGCCTTCGCGCCAACCTGCCGCTTGTTCTCAAGTCAGTTTGACTGATTCACGCATTGGGTCGTGTTCAACCTTTGAAGCTCTCGTTTAAAAGAGCGGACCCCCGAGGCCGAGCTAGTATCGAACGACTCACCGTTCTGTCCTATCTCTCCAACGCGTGGGGTCAACCTATATTGCTTCCCGTGGAAATCCAAGCCTTTTCTTCGTAATGGCACCAATGTCCTGTTCGATGCTTTAAGTTGTCATGCATCACTTGAGCGCGAACACGAGCGCCCGGTCATTCTGGCCGTAATCCTTTACGGATTCCAGAAGCTTGAAGCCCTCAGCCTCGAAAACGTCTGTCACGTCGTTTCGCTGGTCGTAGCCGATCTCAAGTCCCACAACGCCGTTCGGCTGCATGAACCTTGCCGCATCCTTGGCGATGGTTCTGTAGGCGTCAAGTCCATCCTGGCCGCCATCCAGTGCGGCATGGGGATCAAATTTCGTCACTTCGGGAGCGAGAGTGTGAACAACCTTAGAAGCGATATAGGGCGGATTTGAGACAATCGCATGAAACGCGCCGTGGATGTTTTCAAACCAGCTGGACTGAATGGCTTCAAAGCGATCCCGCAATCCGTTTCTGTCCGCGTTTGATTGTGCTGTCCTCAACGCATCGACCGATATATCGCTGCCGACACCTGACGCTTCCGGACATTCGCTCAATAGCGCCAGGCATATCGCCCCGGTTCCGGTTCCCAGATCAAGGATATGGATATGGCCCTCGGTATTTGCAAGATCACGCAGATAAGGAAGCATCGTATCGACGAGAATTTCCGTATCGGGCCGTGGCTCAAGGGTTTCCGCGGAGAGCGACAGCGGCAGGCCATAGAATTCCCGTTCGCCGAGGATGCGGTGAACCGGCTCATGCGCCAGCCGGCGTTCGATCGCTTGCTCGATCATTGCCATCTGCTCTTTGCTGACGGTTTCGCCGCCACGCGTCACGATGGCGGTCGTCGAAAGTCCAAGCAGCCCTGCGACGAGCACACGAGCATCAGCCGGAGCACTGTCGATGCCAGCTTCGGTGAAGCGACGGCGAGCATCAGCCAGCAATTGGGAAACCGTAGGCTCGGCCTGTTTCCCACTCATGCTCATTGCTGCTCGCCGAGTTGCGCTAGCTGGCTCGCCTGATAATCGGCCATTAGCGCATCGACCACCTCGTCGATTTCGCCGACCATCATCCGATCGAGCTTGTAGAGCGTCAGATTGATGCGGTGGTCCGTCACCCGCCCCTGCGGGAAGTTGTAGGTGCGGATGCGCTCCGAGCGGTCACCGGAACCAACCTGGCTCTTGCGGTCGGCGGAACGCTCGCTTTCGGCGCGCTGGCGCTCGGCGTCATAGAGGCGTGAGCGCAGAACCTGCATCGCCTTGGCGCGGTTCTGGTGCTGCGACTTCTCAGAGCTGGTGACGACGATGCCGGTCGGCAGGTGGGTAATGCGAACGGCAGAGTCAGTGGTGTTAACGTGCTGGCCGCCGGCACCAGAGGAGCGCATCGTATCGATGCGGATGTCTTCCGGCCGGATCTCGATGTCGATTTCCTCCGCCTCCGGCAGAACCGCGACGGTGGCGGCCGAGGTATGGATGCGGCCGCCGGCTTCCGTTTCGGGGACACGCTGGACGCGGTGAACACCGGATTCGAACTTCAGCTTGGCGAACACGCCCTTGCCGGTGATCGTCGCGATAATTTCCTTGAAGCCGCCCGCTTCGCCGTCGCTCGATGACAGCACTTCCACCTTCCAGCCGTGAGCGGCTGCATAGCGCTCATACATCCGGAACAGGTCGCCGGCGAAGAGTGCAGCCTCGGAACCGCCCGTGCCGGCACGGATTTCCAAAATCGCGCTCTTCTCGTCGGCCGCGTCCTTCGGCAGTAACAGGATCTGGATTTCCTGCTCCAGCGCCTCCAGCCGCTCCTTCACGTCAGGGAGTTCCAGCTCGGCCAGATCGCGCATTTCGCGGTCCACCGACCTGTCGTTCAGCAAGGTTTCGAGGTCAGCAAGCTCAGCTAACGCCTTCTCGTAGGCGCGGATCTTCGTGACGACGGGCTGCAGCTCGGAATATTCGGAGGCAAGCTTGACGTAGACATCGGCCGAAGGGCCAGCCGACATGCGCGCTTCGATCTCGCCAAAACGGCGTTCCAGCTCGCGCATCTTTTCAACGGGAAGCTTCGCCACCCTTCACTCCGATTCTGCTTGTCTTCAACTAAAGAGGAATATTGTGAGCGTCGGCGAAGTGGGCAAGCACGTCGCGCATCGGGGTCGCCGACTTGGTATCGTCAAGCGCCTCGTTCATCACCTTTGCCAGCGCCTCGGCGTCTAGGCCGAGCAACATCGCCTTGACCGGACCAATAGACGCCGGCGACATCGATACCGAACGGAAGCCGATGCCGAGCAGTGCCATTGCCGAGATCGGCCTGCCGGCCAGTTCGCCGCACAGCGTCACCGGCGTATTGTTGCGCTCGCCCGCACGCACGATGTCGCGCAGGATCCTGAGGAACGGTTTGCCAAGCGGATCGAAACGGTCGGAAACGCGCGCATTGCCGCGATCGACCGCCATCGAGAACTGGAAGAGGTCGTTCGAGCCGACCGAAACGAAATCGACCGCCGCCATCAGCTCGTCGAGCTGCCAGAGCAGCGCCGGCACCTCCAGCATCGCGCCGAATTGCAGCTTGCGCGGCAGGCCGTGGCCGAAGCGGGAAAGGTGTTGAACTTCCTTCTGTAGGAGCTCACGCACCGCAGCGATCTCGGAAACTTCGGTCACCATCGGCACCATCAGCTTCAGCTCGATGCCGGCAGCCGCCTTCAGCATGGCGCGCAACTGCGTGCGCAACAGACCTGGACGATCGAGCGACAGGCGGATCGCCCGCCAGCCGAGCGCCGGATTTTCTTCTTCGTGGCCACGGAAATAGGGAACGACCTTGTCGCCGCCGATATCAAGCGTGCGGAAGGTCACGACCCGCCCGGCTGCCTGCTTCAGCACGTTGCGATAAAACAACTCCTGCTCTTCCGCCTTCGGCATGGTGGAAGCAATCATGAACTGCAGTTCGGTGCGGAACAGACCGATCCCTTCGGCGCCGGAGTCCGAAAGCTGCGGCAAATCAACCAACAGTCCGGCATTCATCATCAACGATACGCGTTGCCCGTCCTTGGTGCGCGGCTCGACGGAGCGCAGCGCCCGGAACTGTTCCTGCCGGCGGGCGCGGAACCGCACTTTTTCCTCGTAGGAGCGCTGATGCTCCGGCATAGGGCGAAGATGCACATGCCCGCCATCGCCATCGATGATGACGGCATCACCGTTTTCGGCGAGCGCCACCACACCGGCAGCCTGGCCGATCACGGGAATGCCCATGGCGCGCGCGACGATCACCACATGGCTCGTCACCGCGCCTTCTTCCAGCACGAGGCCACGCACATTGGCACGCGGATAATCGAGCAATTCGGCGGCGCCCATGGCACGCGCCAGAATGATAGCGTCGCTCGGGAAACCATCCCCCGCGGTGCGGCCGGTATAGCCCGTCAGCTGCCGCAGCAGCCGGTTCGCGAGATCTTCGAAATCGTGCATCCGTTCCCGCAGATAGGGATCGGTCATGCGGATCATGCGCGCCTTGGTGTCGCTCTGCACCTTCTCGACCGCGGCTTCCGCCGTCAGGCCGTTGCGGATCGCCTCCTCGAGCTTACGCACCCAACCCTGGTCGTGGGCAAACATACGATAGGTTTCGAGAACCTCGCGGTGCTCGCCCTCCATCGACACGTCACGCTGCGACAGAAGGTCGTCGATCGAGATGCGAAGCGACCCGAGCGCCTCACCCAAGCGGCGGATTTCCTTCTCGGAATCCTCGTTCAGCAAGTTGGTGACGACGATACGCGGCTCGTGCAGGACGACATAACCGAGGCCGATACCTTCATTATAGGTGTCACCATCGATGGTCACCGAACGCGTCAGGTCTAGTTCGAGACCGGGCTTGGTGATTTTCTTGAGCTCGCCGGTGGCGATCATCTCGGCCAGCACCATCGCCGTCGTCTCGAGCGCCTCGAGCTCTTCTTCGCGGTAGGTGCGGCTTGCCTTGTTCTGCACGACCAGAACGCCGAGCGAACGACCCGTGCGGAGGATCGGCACGCCGAGGAAGGAATGATAGATCTCTTCGCCGGTTTCCGGCAGGTAGCGGAAGGCTGGATGCGATTGCGCGTCGGATAGATTGAGCGGCTGCGCCGATGCCGCGATCGTACCGACTAGGCCCTGTCCCATTTTGAGTTGGGACAGGTGGACCGCTTCCTTGTTCAGACCTTCGGTTGCATAGAGTTCGAGCACGCCGTCGGCACGCAGCACGTAGACGGAGCAGACCTCCGCCACCATGTTGCCTGCGATCTGGCGAACGATCCGGTCGAGGCGCTCCTGCGGCTCCAGCGGCTCCGCCATCAACTCGCGTAGCCGCTTGAGCAGCACGCGCGGACCGCCCGAAAGGTCTCTCATTGCGTCTCAAGCTCCAAAACAAACATCAAAGTCTGACAGCCATTGGCCGCGTGACTTTTCAACTTGAACGCGCGGCAGCCTGTTCAGAATCAGTTCTTATCCAGACCGTAGCAGGAATGCAAAGTCCTGACAGCGAGTTCTGCATACGGACCGTCGATCAGGATCGAAATTTTGATCTCGGACGTCGTGATCGCCTTGATATTGATGCCCTTGTCGGCCAGCGCCTTGAATGCGGTGGCGGCAACGCCCGCATGGCTGCGCATGCCGATGCCGATGACGGACACCTTCACAAGGCCTGATTCGTTCTGAACGACGTCGTAGCCGATCTTTTCCTTGTTCTCACCGAGAACCTTGATCGCCTTATCGACGTCGCCCGACGGGACCGTGAAGGTCATGTCGGTCTTCGAGCCATCTTCGGAGATGTTCTGGACGATCATGTCGACGTTGATGTGGCTTTCGGCCAGCGGTCCGAAGATCGCGGCGGAAACGCCCGGCCGGTCGGCAAGACGGCGAAGCGAGATCTGAGCCTCATCCTTGGCATAGGCGATGCCGGTGACTACTTCCTGTTCCACGATTTCATCCTCGTCACAAATCAGCGTTCCGGGCGGATTCAAGAAGTCACCCATGCCCGGAGCATCGGGATCTTCGAAAGAGGAGCGCACGAAGGTACGGACCTTGTGCACCATGGCAAGCTCGACGGAACGAACCTGCAGAACCTTCGCGCCGAGCGAGGCCATTTCGAGCATTTCCTCGAAGGCGATCTTCTTCAGGCGGCGTGCCTGTGGCACGATGCGCGGGTCCGTCGTGTAGACGCCGTCGACGTCGGTGTAGATGTCGCAGCGATCGGCCTTAACCGCAGCCGCGATCGCAACCGCCGAGGTATCCGAGCCGCCGCGGCCGAGCGTCGCAATGCGATTGTCGGGACCGAGACCCTGGAAACCGGCGATGACGGCAACCTGGCCCTCGCCCATACGCTTGATGATGTCGGAGCCATCAATATCGAGAATGCGTGCGGCACCATGCGCGTTGTCCGTCCGGATCGGGATCTGCCATCCCTGCCAGGAGCGAGCATTGATATCCATCGCCTGCAGCGCGATCGCGAGCAACCCGGAGGTCACCTGCTCGCCGGATGCAACAACGGCGTCATATTCGCGGGCATCGTAGAACGGCGAATTGGCGCCGACAACCTTCGGCGTGCCCTGCACCCAGCCGACCAGCTCGTTGGTCTTGCCGGACATGGCCGAGACGACGACCGCTACTTCATGGCCGGCATCGACTTCACGTTTCACATGGCGGGCAACGTTCTTGATGCGGTCCAGATCAGCGACGGAGGTCCCGCCGAATTTCATTACGATGCGTGCCATATGCCTCTACCACGACCTAGTGCCGAGAGAGACCAAAGCCAGACCCGGCATCACGAACCCTGCATGGAACCGCATGGCTGAAGAGCCAGGAATTGGGAGTTTCTGGAACCCTTCTAAGGCCCTGCGCCCCAAGGGCCCAAGTTGCCGCGTCTCTTAGCGAGTTTGTAGGGGGGTGGCAAGGTGTGGAAAGGAGATTGCCGGCAGCCGGCGTGGAAGGCAGAAGCCATCCTTGAAGTGGACACGCACGGCGCTATTTCTGCCCATCTGCTCTACCTTTGACACACAGGACAGTATGGGGAGCGATTTGCCTTTGGACGAAATGAACCACGCTGAGCGCCGACGAAGCTTGGTGCACCTTGAAGGACTGATGGCAACCCTGAAGCCTCTTGCCAATGCAAACGAGAACACAAAGCTCTGCGTTGCGATGACAAGGGTGCAGGCGCTCTTGCGGGACAGTCTTGACGAAATGGCCGAAGCATCGGCTCCGGTCGCCGATGAAATTGTCGAGGAGGCCGTTCAAATCGTCGCAGAGATTGAATTCAGGCTGACGATGGGCCTTCGTTCTGGCACCGTTCATTAACATACGGACAACAGAAGCAGCCGGTCCTGGCGTCCATGTTTTAGAGGGGATCAAGCTTGTCGCAGCCCGTTCTGTTCACGCCGTTTCGCGTCCGCAATGTTGAGCTGGCAAATCGGATCGTCATTGCGCCGATGTGCCAGTATTCTGCCAAGAATGGCTGCATGACCGATTGGCATACGATCCATCTCGGTCAACTGGCTTTGTCAGGCGCCGCGTTGCTGACGATCGAGGCCACGGCGGTCGTTCCCGAGGGGCGGATCACGTTTGCGGACGTCGGGCTCTACGACGATAGCACCGAAGCGGCAATGGCCCGCACTCTCGAAGCCATCCGCCGCTGGTCCGATATGCCAATTGCCGTGCAGCTTGCCCATGCTGGTCGCAAGGCGTCCACAGAGGTTCCTTGGCGCGGCGGCTCGCAGTTTCCTCCCGATCATTCGAATGGCTGGCAGACCGAGGCTCCGTCCGCGATTGCTTTCGATCCCAACTCTGTGCCGCCGACGGCGTTGGATCGGGAGGGCCTGAAACGCGTACGGGACGCGTTTGCCGCCGCCGCGGTTCGCGCTGCGAGGATCGGCATCGATGCTGTTCAGATTCACGGCGCACACGGCTATCTGCTGCATCAGTTCCTGTCCCCGTTGTCCAATCGGCGCTCCGACGAATATGGCGGCTCGCTCGAAAACCGCATGCGATTTCCTCTAGAGGTATTCGAGGCCGTCAGGGCGGCCTTGCCGTCCGACAGAGCTCTGACGATGCGGGTGTCGGCAACGGACTGGATCGAGGGCGGCCTGGACATCGATCAAGTCATAGCCTTTGCGCAGAATCTTAAATCAAGGGGATGTGACGCAATTCACGTATCCAGCGGCGGGCTTCATCCGGCCCAGCAGATCCCCATTGGCCCCAACTACCAGGTACCGCTCGCGCGCGCGATCAAATCTGCCATCGATATCCCAGTGGTCGCTGTGGGCCTGATCACCGAACCGATGCAAGCCGAAGCCATTGTCGCCACCGGCGACGCCGATCTTGTCGCTCTCGCCCGCGCGGTCCTCTACGATCCCCGTTGGCCGTGGCATGCTGCAGCTGAACTCGGTGGCCAGGTGAAGGCCGCCAACCAATATCTCCGCTGCCAGCCACCGCAGTTCAAATCGCTATTCGTGACCTGACGGCGGCTCGTAAGCGTTCAGCTAGGGCTCCGTGCAGGCTATCGCGATACCGGAACTCCAGCCGCCCGAAAGGCGCAGTTGCATCACGCCACGGAAACAGGCAGCCTGACTGCGCTGAGAAGACGCCGGACATGCACCGACCTGCGTCCATCGCCTCCGACGCAAGGGCTCCGACTGCAAATGACGCGTGCGCAGCAAATCGGCGTTATCATTGGCCTCGCGATCGTCGCAGCCTTTACGGTGCTGCGAGCGAGCGACCCACCGCTCCTGCGGCAGCTGCGCGACATCACCTTTGACGAATACCAGCGCATTTCACCACGCGCTTTCGAGCCGACGCCCGTGCGCATTATCGATATCGACGAGGCATCGCTCAAGGAATTCGGCCAATGGCCCTGGCCGCGCGACCGGCTTGCGCTGCTCGTCGAACGGCTATCCGACATGGGAGCCGCGGCGATCGCTTTCGACGTCCTGTTCGCCGAACCTGACCGCCTCTCGCCGCGCTCGGTTATGCGCGACGTCGCGGGCGTTGACCCTACGCTACTGAGCCGGCTGCCTGACAATGATGAACTTTTCGCGGAGGCGATCGCCGGGCGCCCCGTGGTGCTCGGTTTCGGCCTGACGACCGAGGGTAACTTCCGACCGCCGGTGAAGGCAGGTTTTGCCTTCACCGGCCAAAGCCCGGTCAATGCCCCTCCGCGGCTCGATGCGGCGACACCGGTGCGCCCGCAACTGCAGATCAATGCCACGGGCCTCGGCCATATCAGCCTCAACCCCGGCAATCCCTCTGCTGTCGTACGCAAGGTGCCGCTCTTTTTGACTGACGGTGAGCAACTTTATCCAAATCTCGCGATCGAGGCTCTGCGCGTCGCTCAAGGCGCTTCAACCTACGTTCTTGCCGCCGCTCCCGAAGCTCCAGACACGCTGACATCAGTCAAGATCGGCGAGTTCATCGTACCGGTCACGGCGAGCGGTGAACTGTGGCTATATACCAGTCCTGATGTCGCCGAACGCTATATCTCCGCCGGCAAGATCCTTGCCCCGCAGGGCGTCGATCCGCAAATCGCCGCCGCCATCGACGGAAGCATCGTCTTTGTCGGGACATCCTCTGCCGGTCTGCAGGACATCCGCACGACTGCGCTCGGCCAGAACGTCCCCGGTGTTTCCATGCACGCCCAGACCGTCGAGCAAATCCTGACCGGACACTTTCTCTCCCGGCCCGATTGGGCAGATGGCATGGAAATCCTCGCGATTGCGGTATTGGGCACGATCCTGGTTGCGCTAACGACCTTCGTCAGCCCGGCCGTAGCACTCGCCTGCGGCCTTTGCATCACGGCGCTGGCACTCGCTGCTTCATGGTTTGCCTTTTCCTCCTGGGGCCTGCTCTTCGATCCGCTCGCACCAATCATTGCCGGCTCGATCATCCATTTCTCCGCCACCTCCTTTCGTATCCTCGTCATCGACCGCGAACGGCGCGAAGTCCGCCGCGCCTTCGGGCAGTATCTCTCGCCCTCGCTGCTCTATCGGATTGAGCACACCCGCAATGCGATGCGCCTTGGAGGCGACGACCGCGAACTGACGGTGATGTTCGTTGACGTTCGCGGTTTCACCGAACTCAGCGAGCGGCTGCAGCCGGCCGAAGTCGTCCGCTTCCTGAACACGTTGCTCGATGCGCTGAGCCGCCACGTGACCGCCAACGAGGGCACGCTCGACAAATTTATCGGCGACTCGATCATGGCCTTCTGGAACGCCCCGGTGGATGTGCAGGACCACCCTGCGAAGGCAGTCCGCGCCGCTCTTGCCATGCGTGAAACGCTCGCTTCACTCAACGCATCGGATGCCTTCGGCTTCGGTCGGCAGTATCAGGTCGGCATTGGCATCGGCATTCATACAGGCCTTGCCTGCGTCGGCAACATGGGGGCCGAGACGCGCTTCAACTATTCGGCCGTCGGCGATGCGGTGAACGTTGCCGCGCGTATCGAATCCGCCTGCAAGGAAGTTGGCTTCGACATCCTCGTCTCGGAGACCACGGCCGGCGAGCTATCACATTTCGCGCTCCTCGACGCCGGCCTGCTTGGGCTGAAGGGCAAAAGCAGCAGGGCGCGCCTCTACGCTGTTGTCGGCGGTGAACACGTTCGGAGCTCCGGCGCCTTTGCTGACATGCAGCGCATTCATTCGGAGCTTGTCGCGGCACTCCGCGCCCATTCGCCGGATAGCCGGAAGATGCTCAACATCGCCAAGCTCAAGGCAGTGGAACTGACAGCAGCATTGCCTCAATTTTACAGCCGCCTCGGGCGCCGCGCCGACCACTTCCGCGACAGCCCAGCTACCGACGACGATAGCACTCGGGTGGGCTTGCCGCGCGAAACCAAGTTGCATCTTGAGCCTTAGTAATTGCCGCTGCGGCCTTCGCGACCATAACCACCGTCGCGATCGTGGTCGTCGTCATCATCCCCGTCATGCCCTCGGTGATCACGGTCATGGTGGTCTCGATCGTGGTGGTCCCGATCGTGGTGATGATGCTCAGGCTTGTCCGGTTTATCCGGCGGATCCGGTGTGTCCGGCGCCTGTTGCGGTGTCTGCTGTGGAGCCTGCGGCGCTTGTTGTGGCGCCTGCGGTGCCGGTCGCTCCTGCTGTTGCTGTGGCTGCGGCCGATCCTGGCGGTCCTGGCGCAACGATGCCAGCCCACAACTGGTGCGAATGCCGCCAAGTGCCCCGGAAAGCTGCTGATCTCCGGAAAGGAACGGCAATGCCCGTGGATTGCTGAGTGTCTGGAGCGTACGGCGGTCAACCTTGCTGGGATCGGTCATCCTGCCGCCACGTGTTGCAATCACGCAATCGCACTGCTGACGCAGTTGCCTGCAGCCGCCAGGCCCGCAGAAGCTTGCCGCGCCGTTCAACAAGACGATGGCGGTCGTGCCATTTGGTCCGACGTAGAAATCGAAGGCCGTGCCGCGTACGCCGATGGTCCCGGCCGGCGTCACGATCGAATAGGCCGAGGAGGCCGAATTGCCGCTGATCCAGCGGAACGTCCCCTTCGCCGCCTTGATTGAAAGCCGCTTCACGGACGCGGAATCGTCATAGACGAACTTGTCGATCACCACCGTTGAACCGGCGCCAACGGCAAGCTTCGTGCCGTCCTTGAAGATGAACTGCCCGAGGCCGGATGTGGAGGTTCGAATGCGCTCATCGCGGTGAACTGGCGATCGAACGACGAGTGGACCGGTTTCGCCCGTCACCTCCGTCCGAATCAATGTCGCCTGCCCCACCGGCTCGGCTGAAAACGCCTGCATTGGCCCAAACAACGCAACAAACAGGCTCGCAACGACAGCACCACAGAAGCGAGACATGGTCGACCCCCAAACAAACGATCAGTATATTAGCATATTGTTAACTTTAGCGTCTCCTCATCTTCTTGGTGTAGGCAGCGTCACAGTTCGCCTTACCTGAAAGTTGCTTGCGGCACCGCATCCCCCATCCGCTCTTGACTTCCGCGCGGCTTCGTCCGACTTCACTCGGAACGAATGCGAGGAACGGAACATGAGCGAAGCGGCAAAAAGCACGATCGATCAAGGAGAGGTGGACCGCTTCTCGGCGATGGCGGCGGAATGGTGGAGCCCTACCGGCAAGTTCAAGCCGCTGCACAAGTTCAATCCCGTACGGCTCGCGTACATCCGCGATAAAGCCGCGGAAAACTTCGGACGCGACATCCGCAGCGCGAAGCCGCTGGACGGTCTTCGCGTTCTCGATATCGGCTGTGGCGGCGGCCTGCTGTCGGAGCCGGTTGCGCGCATGGGCGCCAGCGTCGTCGGTGCGGACCCGTCGGAGAAGAACATCGGCATTGCCTCGACGCATGCGAAGGCGTCTGGCGTGCCCGTCGATTACCGCGCGGTAACGGCCGAACAACTTGCGGAAGCCGGCGAGACCTTCGACATCGTTCTCAACATGGAAGTCGTGGAACACGTCGCCGACGTCGATTTCTTCCTGGCCACCTGCGCCCAGATGGTTCGGCCGGGCGGCCTGATGTTTGTCGCGACCATCAATCGGACGATGAAGGCCGCCGCGCTCGCCATCTTTGCCGCGGAAAATATCCTGCGGTGGCTGCCACGCGGCACGCATCAGTATGAGAAACTTGTCCGCCCGGAAGAGATTGAAAAGCCTGTGACGGCAAACGGCCTCTCGATCATCGATCGCACCGGGGTCTTCTTCAATCCGCTGTCAAATCAGTGGAACCTGTCGAGGGACATGGACGTGAACTACATGATGCTGGCGAAACGCGCCGGCCAATAGCCGTTGGGCTCAGACGCCCGCTCGGCGCGCCTGCCGTGAGCCGCAGCACTCCTTGAAAGGCTTGCCGGAGCCGCAAGGACACAAATCGCGACTGCGCCGTTGCAGGCGACCGATCAAAGGCACCTTCACCGCCGATGGCAGCGAGGATGCCACGAGGGCCACTAGCTTCGCCGAAAGGCCTGGCACCACCAGGCGGCGGCCGGACTTGAACCCGCGCCAGGCGCGCTCTGCCACATAGTCGGAACTGAGCTTCGGGAGGATCTTGAACAAGGCAGCCCGACCCGCGCCTGACCGCTCCAGGAACTCCGTCGCAACGGGTCCGGGCGCGACACAGGTTACCGTCACGCCGGTCGCTTTGACCTCTTGATGCAAAGCCTCCGAAAAGGAGCGGACGAAGGCCTTGCTGGCATAGTATAGCGCCATGTTCGGACCCGGTGTGAAGCCGGCAATGGAACCGAGATTGAGCACGCCGCCGTGCCCACGGGCCACCATTTCCGGCAGGAATTGCAGCGTCATGTCGGTCAGCGCGCGAATGTTGAGGTCGACCATCCCAAGCTGGTCGGCAGTCGGCAGCGTCGTCGCCGGACCGCGCAAACCATAACCAGCACTGTTGACCAAAACGTCGCAGACCAAGCCGTGGGACGTGAGGAAGTCCTTCAGTCGTGTCGAGGCGTCGGCCGCAAGAAGGTCGAGCGAAAAGGTGAACGCCTGGCCACCCGCCGCTTTCACATCATCTGCTGCAGCAGCCAGTCCATCCGACGACCGTGCAACGAGGACGACAATCGCACCTTCGCGCGCGGCGACATTGGCGATAGCCCGGCCAATGCCGCGGGACGCACCGACGACGACGACGGCGGGGCGCAACGTTTCACGCTGTTGGTCTGTCATAATGCCTTTCCCGACGTCACTTCGCCCGGGATTGCGCCAGTTGACGCCATGCCCCGAACTTCGTCCGTGACCGCGCCGTTCAGGATATTTTCGAAGCGAATCAGGGCGCGGGCGACATTGGCACCGTCCATGACGCGATGGTCATAGTGGATGCGGACGGTGACCGTTCCGTCTGCGGAGATCGAGCCATAGTTGAAAATCGTGGTCAGCGGCGTCATCGGATTGAGCGATTCTGCGCCAAGCCCCGAATAGACCGAGAGTTGGAATGTGCCGAAGCGGCGTCCGCGTTGCCGCCCTAGATTGAGCCCCAGCCACATCAGCAGCCAACGGATCGGGCCAGGCGCACACGCAAATTTCAGCGCCTTGCGGAACTGCTTGATTTCGTGAATCGGCTTTGACCGGGCAGCAAGAAACAGTTGCTCGATCTCGGCTATCGACCGATGCTCCGGGTCTTCGATCGTGCTCAGCAGAACGATCCGCTCGCCCTCGTGCTCGCGCTCGTGGGCCACGGAGGCAATACTGACCGGATATTCGTAGAGCTGGGGCCGGGGCAGCTTGACATAAGCGCGCCGCAGGTCCGGCACATCCTGGCTGAGCAGCGCATAGCCCTTCAGAAACAACACCGTCCAGGATGTCTTGCTCTGTTGCGCCATCCGCGCCTGTTGCAATGGCCCGAGGTTCATCTGTCGCTGCACCGTCACGCGCGGCACACCGATCGAGAACCGCATCAGGTCCCCAACCAGCCGTCGTGATGGTGATAGTTTGATGGCACGTCCCCGCATCAGGCGTCCTCTAGTAGATGTAGGGGATAATTCGCTTCGTCCGGTCCATGTAGGCGCGATACTCGGGGCCGAAAATCTCCAGCATCATGCGCTCTTCCTTGTCGACCCGCAAAAAGAAGAGGACTGCAAAGCCAATCACGCCCGCTAGGCCAACCACCCAATTCGCCAGCAGAAACGCCTGGCCGAGCGCCATCAGCAGAAACGACGTATACATGGGGTGGCGGACGAGTGCATAGGGACCATGAGAAATCAGCTCGTGCTTCTCGCGAATCTGCAGCGTGATCGACCAGTTTCGGCCGAGCGCCTTGTGAGTCCTGCGGAAGACCCACATAGCCGAGCAAAACAATACCGCGCCGAGGATCACCGCCCATAGATGCGCCGTATAGTCGGCAGCTTCAGGCTTCCCCGTGGCGACATAAAAACCGGGAACGAACGCTAATCCTATGAGCGCGGCCGAAAGACCAAGCACTTCTACTCCCGAGCGACGGTCGCTCACAACCCTCGTTCGCCTCGCGCGACGTTCCGAAGGATAGCGAATTGCGTACCAGGCAATGATGCCAAGCACCCATATGATTTTGCCAATGAGAGCGACGCTCAATTCAGATCACCGGAGCCCTTCGTCGATCATGTGGAAGCGATGACCCGACGGGCTCGCTCCACACTCACGTATTCATCTCTCGAAGCTTTGTAATGAACTCTTGCGGACGAAGCCAGATGCTGGGCGTCTTGTATCCCATGGAACGTGCGATCTCGCCGACGAAATTGTTGCAATTATCCACGGTGGCCTGCCACAACTTCGATTTTGCCTGCAATTCCCGAATGAAGGCGACGGTCTTGTTATACTCGGCTTCAGTCAGCAAAATCCGCCAGCTTGCCGAACGATAGGCTTCCTCAAGATCGCCATCCGTTGCCCCGGTCGTTGCCGGCACCGGAATGAAATGCCCAAGGACGTAAGGCGCGGCATCGGGAGAAGCAGGCGCAAGACCGGCGACCTGCGGATTGATCATCCCGCCGGCCTTGTTCAGGCGCCCGAAGACCGCATAGGTATGACCGTAGGTTAGCGCGTAGCGCGAACGGAATTCGATGAAGTACTGGCCGTCGCGCTGGGCGGCTTTACCGACTTGCGCACCGTTTGCGTCCGAGGTGAACCTCGGTTGCGGTGGCTTGTCGTCCGATTGGCAGGATGTGAGCGCGAGAGCGATGAGAAACAGGAGGGATAGGTGGCCTTTTGCAAGCGTCATAACTACGCTTCATCTCCGAGATCGAATGAGCACAGACCACCAAGCAAAAGTGCCAGCCTAAGGTTGTGCATTTGCCCGAAGGCAGCCCGGCTCCGACAACGATTCGGGGGAGGGGCTACGAAGTCCCTCCCCCTTGCTCAAAGGTCAGATGTTACTTAGTGATTGGTGCGGCCTCTGCCACTGGCGGCGGGGCTTTGCCCTTGCCTTTACCAACTGCTCCGCAAGCCGTCAGGCTCGAAACGGAAAACAACGCAACAAGGCACATGATTAGGATTCTGCTCATCAAACTAGTCCTCTCCGTTAGCATGGAATAGGTTATCGAAGGCAACGATTCTACTAATAGCGGTAAATTAGCTGCAAGCCAAGTGCAGAAAGGGCACAGTGCCACCTCGCGTCGCGCAGGCGACGCGCAATGCTAACAGACGGTGGCAATATCGATACAAAATGTAAGTATCATATGACCAAAACGCTGGTCCCCACAGGCGCGCGGCCGTAGAGGTGAACGATGTCTTCATTTGTCATGCGGATGCAACCATTCGACACCGCCTGTCCGATCAGCCACGGTTCATTTGTCCCGTGGATACGGAAGTAGGTATCCTGCCCGCCACGGTAGAGATAGAGCGCCGCAGCACCGAGAGGATTGTTTTCCCCTCCGGGAACCCCCCCAGCATACTGCGCCAACCGCGGCTTGCGTTCGATCATGCTCGCAGTCGGCGTCCATGATGGCCACTCGGCCTTCCGCCCGACAACGGCATTGCCCTTCAGGGTGAGACCTTCTTCCCCGACCGCAACACCATAGCGCGTGGCACGGCCTTCGGCCTCGACATAGTAAAGATAACGCTCGTAGGTGTTGACAATGATGCTACCCGGCTGTTCGCTGCCCGAATACGCAACCTCCCGTCGCCGATTGCGGTAGCTGGTGGCACCTGTCGAAGCAAAGGGATTCCCTATCGGCCAACTCGCTGTGGTGCATCCAGAGGTCATCAAAGCCACACAGCCCAAGATTAGGCCACGGCGCGTAATATGGTCGTTGTCCATCGTTACCTGCTGATTATGGTGAGCCCTATTGCCTTCCTTTAGCATCCCATTGTTTTCAGGCCAAGCCATCGTCGGATCGCTCCGGCGCTCTTCTGTGCAGAAACCTCCCTATCGTTGTATAAGTCCTTCATAATGTCCCCCAATGAGAAGGCACCTCTTGCGATAACATGTGCCGCAAAGCTAGGTTGGAACGGTTCGCGCCGTAACGCCGGCGCCTACACGGAGGATTTCAGGGAGGTTGCAACTGTTCGCGTTTGAATTGATCTGGCTGCAGGGGAGCGGTAGCAAGAAACAATGAATCTTGGTTTCGAAGGAAAAGTGGCGATTGTCACGGGCGCAGGCTCGGGGATTGGCGCGGCCATCTCCCGGCAATTGGCTGAGGAGGGTGCGGAGGTTGTTGTCGCGGACATCAATGCCGAAGCAGCAGAGCGCGTTGCTGCGGAGATTCGCGAAAAAGGAGGAAAATCCCGCCATTTTGTCGTCGATGTTACCGATGCGGCGGCGGTTGAAAAGCTGGTTGCAGCAACCGCCGATGCGTGCGGCGGCCTGCATCTTGCGGTCAACAATGCGGGCGTCGATGGTGTGCGCAGGGCGACGGGAGATTACCCGCTCGACAACTGGCACAAGCTGATGGACGTCAATCTCAACAGCGTTTTCTACTGCATGAAATACGAAATCGGGGCCATGCTGGCTGGCGGCGGCGGCGCGATCGTCAACGTGTCGTCGGTGCTCGGTGCCGTCGCATTGCCGATTGCATGTGCCTATACGGCGGCCAAGCACGGTGTCGTGGGACTGACAAAGGCGGCCGCGATAGAGTATGCGCGTCTGGGCATCCGCATCAACGCGGTCGGCCCCGGCTGGATTGAAACACCACTTTCCTCAGAACATCGCGATATTGCGAGCAGCCGCCGCATGGAGGCACTGCAGCCGATGGGCAGGCGCGGCACACCGGAGGAAGTGGCAGCACTCACCTGTTTCCTATTGTCGGAGCAGGCAAGCTTCATCACCGGCAGCTACCATCTCGTCGACGGAGCTTACAGCGCGCACTAATTCACGTCGTCGGGCAGAACAGGCAGGGCGGCAATCTCGATGCCCTCTTCAAGAAGCGCTTGCGCTTCATCCATAGTGGTCTGCCCGATGATCCCGCGAGCGTCGCTCTCTCCATAGTGGATCTTGCGCGCTTCCTCAGGAAACCGCGTTCCGACGTCCTCGGAATTGGCTTTGATCGTCGCGACGGCCTCTTTCAGCTTCTGGAACGCGTCCCGACGCATCGTATCCATCGCGAGCGTCTGCATCTCGTCCTTCTTGCGCGCCGTCGAGACGGAGGGCGCCATCAGGAGCTTGGAGATGGATGCGGAATTGCAGACGGGACAGGTCAGAAAGCCTGATGCGACCTGGCGATCGAAATCGGCACTTTCGGAAAACCAGCCTTCGAATTCATGAGCATTTTCACAGCGCAGGGAATAACGGATCAAGCGGCTACGCCTCCTGCGACTTCCCCTGCAACCCTCTCGATGGAAAAATCACGGCCGTTTTTCAGGTTCGGAATCTTGTCGTGGGCGGCCTTGACGGCAGCGGTGTCAATGTCGGCGATAATGACGGCTTCGCCTTCCGGACCGGCCGAAGCCAGCACCTTGCCCCACGGATCGATGATCATCGAATGACCAAAAGTCTCACGCCCGTCCTCGTGACGACCGGCCTGAGCAGCGGCAATCACAAAAACGCCGTTCTCGATTGCACGCGCCCGCAGCAGGATTTCCCAATGCGCTTCGCCCGTCTGCTTCGTGAAGGCGGCAGGCACGGTCATTACTTCGGCCCCGGCAACGGCCTGGGCGCGGAAAAGCGCGGGGAAGCGAACATCATAGCAAATCGCAAAGCCCATTTCGGCAAACGGAAGCGACAACACACGCGCCTCGGAGCCTGGGCGGTAGGCCGCGCTCTCACGCCAGCTCTCGCCGTTGTCGAGATCGACGTCGAACATGTGGATCTTGTCGTAACGGTTGAGGATCTTGCCGTCGGGGCCGAAGAGATAGCCGCGGTTGGCGAGCTTGCCATCATCGAGCGCGATGGCGGTGGAGCCCACGTGCATGAAGATGCCCAGACCCCGGGCCAGCTCCGAACCGGTTCGGACGATGACATCGTTGGTTTCGTCGCGCAGCAACGCCTTGGCAGCCGCCCGGTCGCGCTGCAGCATGCCTGTCATCTCTGGCGTCTGCACATACGTCGCGCCCCGGCCTGCAGCCTCGCGGACGAGGCGCGCCATCGCCGCCGCGTTCCTCTCGGGATCGACGCCGGAACACATCTGGATGGCGGCCGCCGTAAACGTCATCGTTCTTCCTTATGCCGCAAGCAGAGGATCAAGCCCGCCGGCACGATCCAGCGCATAGAGATCATCACATCCGCCAACATGCTGCTCGCCAATGAAAATCTGCGGAAAGGTCGTGCGACCGTTGGACTTGCCGATCATCTCCTGGCGAAGCTCCGGCGCAGAGGTTGCATCGTGCTCGACGAAATCGACGCCCTTTTCGGACAGCAGCGATTTGGCGCGCGCGCAATAACCGCAGGCTTGGCGCGTATAGATGGTGACGGGTGCCATGAGGACTCCAGACAATACAGGTTATCTTTTCGTCATATAGTTTCTGAAAGAGCCCTTGCAAAGGTCAAAACCGTGATGTCCGCCGCTCCTGCCTTGCGCAGTACCTTCGCTGCCGCGGCGACTGTGGCACCAGTCGTATAGACATCGTCGACGAGGATTAGCCGCTTACCGAAGACATCGTTGTCCTGCGACTTGGCAATGGCAAAGACACCGCGAACATTTTCCTCGCGCGCCTTTGCGCCGAGGCCGACTTGCGGGCGGGTGCGCTTGATGCGTGTCAAGGTTGCCGGCAGAAGCGCCTTGCCGGATTGCTGCGCGAGATGACGCGCCAGTTCGGCCGCCTGGTTGAATTTCCGCGAAAACATACGGCTTCGATGCAGCGGCACCGGCAGGATGGCGTCACACCGTTCGACCATTCCGTCACTCGCCCTTAGCATCCACCGAGCCATCATCGGCGCGAGATCTGTTCGGTCGCGGTATTTCAGGCCGTGCACCAGCTGCCGCACCGGTTCGTCATGAAAAGCCGCAGACCGTAACCGGTCGAACGGCGGCGGATTGGCAATCGCCTCGGCGCTGAGGATGCCAGACCCAAGATCATGCGAGAACGGTATACCCAGCACTTCGCAATACGGCCGTTCGATGAAACGCAGCGGACCAGCACGTCGGACAAAGACCGCCGTGACGGCCGGTGGGATGCCGCAAACCACGCATCCCGGCGGATAGACGAGGTCCGCCAGTAACCCGAAGGGACGCGCCACAAGCGCCCTTTTCAACTGCATGGAAGATCGTAATCTCCTAAGGCCCATTGGCTCTTCAACCCTGTGACGAAAGATTAGCGCGTTTCGCCTCCGAGGAAAATCGCCTTGCCGCGCCTGCCCTGCAGGATTATTCACTGCGCCATGGACATGATCTTCGACCAGGCCCGCATTGCGGCAAACCGCCATCGCGCGCTTCGCAACCACGACCCCAAGGCGGCGTTCCTCCTTGATATCGCCGCCGAGGAACTGGGTGAGCGCCTTGCCGTAGTCGAACGCATATTCGAACAGGCGGTCGAGCTGCATGGTGCCACGGGCGCTGCGGCCCATGCGGCGGTGGCGACCGGCAAGGTCGGGCAACTGACGCGCGTCGAGAGCGAGCGGACCTATGTTAAGGCGGACGAGCCCTTTGTCGAGGCCGCGTTGGAAGAGGTTCCACTGGAGCCGCAGTCGGCCAACCTGGTGCTGGCGCCACTGAGCCTCCACCTGACCAACGATACGCCCGGCGTTTTCATCCAGATCCGTCGCGCCCTGAAGCCGGACGGGCTCTTTCTTGCCGCGATCCCTGGGGCCGGCACGCTGCAGGAACTGCGCGAAGTGCTGCTGGCGACGGAAATCGAGATGACCGGGGGCGCGAGCCCACGGGTGATCCCCTTTGCTGACGTCCGCGACGTCGGCGGCCTGATGCAGCGCGCCGGCTTCGCCCTGCCGGTGATCGACGCCGAGACCTATACGGTGCGCTATGACTCGATCTTTCCGCTGATGAAGGATCTGCGGGCAATGGGCATGAGCAATCCGCTGATCGCGCGCAGCCACAAGCCTTTGACGCGCGCCTTCTTTCTACGCGCGGCCGAAATCTACGCCGAGCGTTATGCTGACCCGGACGGCCGGATCAGGGCAACCTTCTCGATTATTTATGTCTCGGGGTGGGCGCCGCACGAAAGCCAACAAAAGCCGCTTCGCCCTGGCTCGGCGAAGGTCAGGCTCGCCGACGCGCTAAGGGTCGAGGAGCATAAGCTGAAACAGTAGAAATCGGCTTAGTTGGGGAACTGATCCGCGATATAGCTCAAGACGCTGTTGATATTACCGCCAATCGCCTGTGCCCCACCGATGAGAGCGACGGATATGAGGGCCGCAATCAGGCCGTATTCGATCGCGGTTGCGCCGCGGATGTCTGCCAGAAATGCTCTTACCACTCGCATATCCACCTCGGCGCTAAAGCGGCAGTCGTCCATCACGTTGCAACTGCCGCTGCAGCAACGCCAGTCTCAGCAGCCAGCTCCGTTTCCGTAACCCTGGACCACGCAGACGGAACCCGGGGTGTCCTGAAGAACGCTCTGGCGAATCGTGTAGCGCTTGCCGTTCTCGCTTTTCGGTATCGAGCCCGTTGTAATCGTATCCAATTCGGACGGCGCGCTGGCAAAGACGCTCGACTTGGATTTGTCGGCAAGCATCGGCGTCAAGATCAGAGTCAGGGCAACAACAGCGGTACCAAACAGCAGTGCGATGTTCAGCGCACCCGTTCTGCTCGAGGCAGTCGAGGCCTGTTCTTTTTCTCTCACAGCTTTCCAGAAATCGTCGTCCATGCGTCAAGCCTTTTACACACACGCCAGTTGCTTGATTGAGGCCGATATTTGGCAGAAGGTGTTAAACGATCGATTAATATCCACACCCAAATCGGACGCTTGCGGCATAATGATCAGAAATTTCTAAAGTAGATCCTGCAATATTGGAATAAGCGGCTCGTCAGCCGGTGGCATCGGGTAGTCGCGCAGGGCCTGCGGCCTTACCCATTTCAATGCCTGCCCTTCCTTCCCGTGCGGAATTCCTTCATAGCGCCGGCAGATATAAAGCGGCATCAGCAGGTGGAATTTCTCATAGGTATGGCTCGCGAAACTCAAGGGCGCCAGGCAGGCGACCTTCGTCGTGATCCCAAGCTCCTCGTGAAGCTCGCGCACCAGCGATTCTTCCGGCGTCTCGCCTTGCTCCACCTTGCCGCCGGGAAACTCCCAAAGTCCGGCAAGCGATTTTCCCTCAGGACGTTGCGCCAGCAGAATGCGCCCGTCGGAATCGATCAACGCGCAAGCGGCGACGAGAAGGATGCTTCGGGTTCCGTCGCTCATCGCGATAGCTCCTGCCGCCAATAGGAATAGCGGTAGGCCTCATGGAAGCCGAGCCGCTCGTAGAGCGCCAATGCCGGAGCGTTCGTCGCCTTGACCTGCAACCAGGCGGAACGGGCGCTGCGCATCCTCGCCCAGCGCAGAGCCGAGGTCAGGATTTCCAAGCCAAGTCCCTCGCGACGGCGCTCCTTGGCGACGGAAAGCGACATAATGCCGGCGAGGTCATTGTCTTGAACGCAAAGAACGGTCGCCACCGGCCCCGTCTGCGCATCCTCGATCATGAAGAGGCCCGATTGCGGCTTGATCGCATTTATGATCTCGGCCAGCGCGGGCTTCAGTTTGGACGACACGCCATCGGTTGTCAGGTTGGCATCCACGAAGCGGCCGATATCGTGCGTCGGCAGGTGATCGAGCGTATCCGGCAGCTCCGCATGCGCAAGATCGCAGGTCATCACGACCGTCTCGTCGAAAGGCACCCACTGCTGCTCCCGTACGAGATCGATTAGCACCGGCGAAGCGAGCGGCGTCTGACGAAGAACAGCCGGGCGACCATAGGCTTCGAACTTGCGGCTTGCCTTCGCGAGCCGGATCTCGACATCGCGGTGATCGGACGGATCGAGCGGCACGATTGAATTCAGCCGATTGGACGGATGCCCAGCCGTCAGCCGTATCTGCCAGCTGCCGTCATACTGCACGGACGAGGCCGGCCAGGCTCGAAAGCCAACGGCCTCCAGCCTGCGCACGAGCGGCAGATTTGCCTTCTTGGGTAATGCTTCAGTCAATGGAAGATCAGCTCCGGTAGTCACCGTTGATGGCGACATACTCCTTTGTAAGGTCGCACGTCCAGACCGTGGCGACGCCGTTTCCGAGACCGATGTCCACCTTCACAGGAATATCCTGCTGTCTCATCACGTTGGTCGCGGCTTCCTCGGAATAGCCGGCGTCGCGCTCGCCATTGACGGCGACCCGTACGTCGCCGAACCAGATCGCCAACCGATCGCGATCGGCCATTTCGCCAGACTTGCCGACCGCCATGACGATGCGGCCCCAGTTTGCGTCCTCGCCGGCGGCCGCCGTCTTGACGAGCGGCGAATTGGCAATCGACAACGCGATCTTCTTGGCCGCGGCATCGCTCTCGGCGCCGGTCACAGTGATCTCGAGCATCTTGGTCGCGCCCTCGCCATCGCGAACGACCTGCAGCGCAAGATCCTTGAGGAGATCGTTGAGGGCAGCGCGGAACGAGCCGAGGCGCTGGTCGTCCGCCTTCTCGACACGGACCTGACCGTCCTCGGCGGCCGCACCCGTTGCAAACAGCATCAGTGTGTCCGACGTCGAAGTATCGCTATCGACCGTCATAGAATTGAACGTCGGATCGACACCCGCGGACAGGAGCGACTGCAGGGCAGCGGGAGCGATATCTGCATCGGTGACGACGAAAGAGAGCATGGTCGCCATATCGGGCGCAATCATGCCGGCACCCTTGGCGATCCCGTTGATCGTCACCTTCACGCCGCCGATTTCGGCAGTGCGGGTCGCGACCTTCGGATAGGTATCGGTGGTCATGATCGCCTTGGCCGCCTCGAACCAGAAGTCGCCGGTCGCGTCCTTGTACATCTGATCGAGAACGCCAGAAAACTTGGTGGCATCCAGCGGTTCGCCGATAACGCCGGTGGACGCGAGGTAAACCTCGTTCTCGCCGCAGCCAACAGCAATCGCCGCCGACTTCGCGGTCAGGGCCGTCGCCTCGCGGCCTTTCAGGCCGGTGAAGGCATTCGCATTTCCGGAGTTGACGACGACGGCACGCGCTGCGCCATGCGGCAGGTTTGCGCGGCAGAAATCGACCGGCGCCGAGGGGCACTTCGAGCGGGTAAAGACACCCGCCACTGCCGCGGGCTTGTCAAACACCATCATCAGTACATCGGTGCGGTTCTTGTACTTGATGCCGGCTGATGCAGTCGCCATGCGTACGCCACGCAAATCGGGCATCGTGGCATAGGATTTCGGAGCGAGCGGAGAAACGGAACCGGACATGGCGATCGACCTGATGGCTGAATGGATTCCCGGGCGAAGTGTAGCCAGCTCGCTCAGCGGAAATACGACAACGAATAGTGAAGGGCCCGGGAAGAACCGGGCCCTACCTTTTAGATTTTACTGCTGCGGCTGCGGCGCGGGCTCACCGCCCGGCTGCGGCTGCTTGTTGGCATCTTCGTAGCCCTTGCGCAGCGCCTCGTCGGTGATGTCAACCTTGGACTTTTCCTTGGCGGCAGCAAGAAGCGCGAGATACTTGTCGCGCATGACAAGCTGGCGAACCTGATCCTTGACTTGATCGAAGGCCGGCGGAGCGGCATCGCGCTTATCCTCGACGAGGATCACGTGATAGCCGAAGTCGGTCTTCACCGGTGTCTTGGTGTAGGTGCCCTTTTCAAGCGCGAAGGCGGCCTCCTCGAATTCCTTCACCATGCGGCCCTTGGTGAAATAGCCAAGATCACCACCGTCGGCCTTGTTCGGATCGGTGGACTTTTCCTTGGCGAGATCCGCGAAGTTCTTACCGGCGTCGAGCTGCTTGATGACTTCCTTGGCCTCGTCCTCGGTCTTCACGAGGATGTGGCGGGCGTGCACTTCTTCCTGCTTCGGCAGAGCAGCGACTTCCTTGTCGTAGCGCGCCTTGACTTCCTCATCGGTAACCGTGTCGACAACGTGCTTCTTGAAATAGGCGTTGTGCAGTTCGCGATCGGCGAGATACTGCATGCGCTTCTTGAATTCGGCAGTCTGGTCGAGCTTTTCGGCAATCGCGTCCTGCGCCAGCAGCTTGACGTCGATGGCGGCGGACAGAGCGGCGATCTTCTTCTGGTCCTCCGGCAGCTGCGCAAGCTGCGGGTCGAGATTGGCGACGGCCAGATCGAGATCGGACTGATGAATCTCGACATCGCCGACCTTGGCAATGACGGCATCCGGCTTGTCTTCCGCACGGACAGGCGCCTGGAACGCAACGAAAGTTGCGAACGCCATCACAGCGATTTTGTTGTAGTTCAACATCAAATAACCCTTCACAGTTAAACCCACCGGCTTCAACGTCGTGAATCCAGCCTGAAACAGCCATCAACACCGGAATGTGGCCTTTCTATATCAGCCAAATCCGTTGACATCATTCGACCCCCCTCTTATCTGTCACGCAACCTCGCGTCCAGAACAGTTTCCTGGCGTTTCGAGACGTGTGCCTGAAATTCGGCCGGGCAGCGGATAAGAAAAGCCGGGGAATATTATTGAGAAAGGACCAGTCATATGGTCAGCTTTGGCGGTATAGCCCGCAAAATATTTGGCTCTGCCAATGACCGCCGCGTGCGGTCTTTCCAGCCGAACGTCGCAGCCATCAACGCCATCGAAGAGAAAACGAAGGCCCTGAGCGACGAACAGCTGGCTGCCCAGACCGTCGAATTCCGCAAGATGTTGGCAGACGGCAAGACACTGGACGATATTCTCGTGCCCGCTTTCGCCGTTGTGCGCGAGGCGTCGCGCCGCGTCCTTGGCCTGCGACCTTTTGACGTACAGCTGATCGGCGGCATGATCCTTCATAGCGGCGACATCGCGGAGATGAAGACCGGTGAAGGCAAGACGCTCGTCGCCACGCTGCCGGTCTATCTGAACGCACTCGCCGGCAAGGGCGTGCATGTCGTCACCGTAAACGACTATCTCGCCCGCCGCGACGCCGCCACGATGGGCAAGATCTACGGCTTCCTTGGCCTGACCACGGGCGTCATCGTTCACGGCCTGTCGGACGAAGAGCGCGCTGCCGCCTATAATTGCGACATCACCTACGCGACCAACAACGAACTCGGCTTCGATTATCTGCGCGATAATATGAAGTACGAGAAGAGCCAGATGGTCCAGCGCGGTCATAACTTCGCGATCGTCGACGAAGTGGACTCGATCCTCGTCGACGAAGCACGTACGCCGCTGATCATCTCCGGTCCGCTCGACGACCGCTCCGATCTCTACAACACGATCGACGCCTTCATTCCGCTTCTGTCGGAAGGCGACTACGAGATCGACGAAAAGCAACGCTCTGCCAATTTCTCCGAAGAAGGCACCGAAAAGCTGGAGAACCTGCTGCGTCAGGCCGGCTTGCTGAAGGGCGCTTCGCTTTACGACATCGAGAACGTGGCCATCGTCCATCACGTCAACAACGCGCTCAAGGCCCACAAGCTGTTCCAGCGCGACAAGGACTACATCGTCCGCAACGACGAGATCGTCATCATCGACGAGTTCACCGGTCGCATGATGCCGGGCCGCCGCTATTCGGAAGGTCAGCACCAGGCGCTGGAAGCGAAGGAAAAGGTGCAGATCCAGCCGGAAAACCAGACGCTGGCGCAGATCACCTTCCAGAACTACTTCCGCATGTATGACAAGCTCGCCGGCATGACCGGTACGGCGCAGACGGAGGCCGAAGAATTCGGCAACATCTACGGCCTCGACGTCGTCGAAGTGCCGACCAACCTGCCGATCCAGCGTACCGACGAGGACGACGAGGTCTACCGGACGTTCGAGGAGAAGTACAAGGCGATCATCGCCGAGATCGCGGACGCGCAGAAGCGCGGCCAGCCGGTTCTTGTCGGCACGACCTCGATCGAAAAGTCCGAATATCTGGCCGATCTCATGCGCAAGCAGGGCTTCAAGGACTTCCAGGTTCTGAACGCCCGCTACCACGAGCAGGAAGCCTATATCGTCGCGCAGGCCGGCGTGCCGGGTGCGGTAACGATCGCGACCAACATGGCAGGACGCGGTACCGACATTCAGCTCGGCGGCAACCCTGAAATGCGTGTCGAGCGTGAGCTTGGCGAAGTAGAGCATGGTCCGGAACGCGACGCAAAAGCCGAAGCGATCCGCGAAGAGATCAAGCAGCTCAAGGAAAAGGCACTCGCAGCCGGTGGCCTCTACGTCATCGCGACCGAGCGCCACGAAAGCCGCCGCATCGACAACCAGTTGCGCGGCCGTTCCGGTCGTCAGGGCGACCCGGGCCGCTCGAAGTTCTACCTGTCGCTTCAGGACGACCTGATGCGCATCTTCGGCTCCGACCGCATGGACAGCATGCTGCAGAAGCTCGGTCTCAAGGAAGGCGAAGCGATCGTCCATCCCTGGATCAACAAGGCTCTCGAGCGCGCGCAGAAGAAGGTCGAAGCCCGCAACTTCGATATCCGCAAGAACCTCCTGAAGTACGACGACGTTCTGAACGATCAGCGCAAGGTGATCTTCGA
The DNA here is from genome assembly GCF_002211365.1 of Rhizobium sp. R711. Lineage (GTDB taxonomy): Bacteria > Pseudomonadota > Alphaproteobacteria > Rhizobiales > Rhizobiaceae > Rhizobium. Next base: position 34,388 of record NZ_LOKZ01000020.1, read on the forward strand.
ACAGCGCCTCGAACTGATGGAATCGCCGAACATCTCCGAAACCGTTTCCGATATGCGCCGTGAGGTCATCGAAGACCTCGTCGAGAAGCATATTCCGGAACGCGCCTATGCCGAGCAGTGGGACGCGGCAGGCCTGAAAGAGCGGACCGCCGCCCTGCTCAATCTCGATATGCCCATCGAAGACTGGGTGAAGGAAGAAGGCATTGGCGAGGACAACATTCGCGAACGCCTGACGGAAGCGTCGAATGCGGCCTTCACCGAGAAGACCGAGCGCTTCGGTCCCGATATCATGCATTACGTCGAGCGCTCGGTCGTGATGCAGACGCTCGACCACCTGTGGCGCGAGCATATTGTCAACCTCGACCACCTTCGCTCCGTCATTGGCTTCCGCGGCTATGCACAGCGCGATCCGCTGCAGGAATACAAGTCGGAAGCGTTCGAGCTCTTCACCTCGCTCCTCAACAACCTGCGCGAAGCAGTCACAGCACAGCTGATGCGCGTCGAACTCGTGCAGCAGGCGCCGGCCGAGCCGGAACCGCCATTCATGCAGGCGCACCATCTCGATCCGAATACCGGTGAGGACGATTTCGCGCCCGCTTATTTGGCTTCGGAAGTTGTTGTTGCCCCGGAAAACCGCAATCCGGCCGATCCTTCAACCTGGGGCCATGTTGGCCGCAACGAGGCCTGCCCCTGCGGCTCCGGCAAGAAGTTCAAGCATTGCCATGGTGCCTTCGCACAGGCCTGAGGCTGGCCGCAGCCAAACACTTTGAAATGCCGCCTTCGGGCGGCATTTTCTTTTGTGGAAACCGCGTTTCACTTTAAGCGCTGGCTGGGCTTCGCCCGTTACATGGGGTAATCGCGGGAGCGAGCCGCCGCTCTGGGCGCCAGATTGGTCACGGTAGTGAATAGCAAGGTGGTTGTTCCCCGATAAGATGGAAATACGGGCTCACGACTGGATGCCGGGCCCAAACATCAGTTGGAGAACAACCATGAGCGAATATATA
>NZ_LOKZ01000021.1 GCF_002211365.1 Rhizobium sp. R711
CGACCATCTTTGAGATGAATGTCGAAAGCTACCGGCGTCGATCCGCCATGGAAGCCAAACGTCAGCGCGGCAGGCCAGCGGCCTTCGCAACAATGAGAAATGCCGCCGAGATTGACGCTGCGCGACAATCAGAAGCCGACGAGGCCCTTGCAAGCGACAATCACCATGATACCGTCGCCGACGACCGCGACACCAGAATCTCATCCAGATTGTCGCGCTGATCTCATCCAGATTGTCGCTCTACAACGCTGCTGGCATGATGGGACACGTGAAGACGCATGATGGTGCGATTGCACCGCTCCATGCATGGCCGAAGGCGCTCATTTTCTAACGAAACAAGGATGGTTTGGAGGTTCAAGTCGCCATGGAGAATGGTCCCGCGCGTCAGCCGGCTTGGCGTTCGCGCTGCTTCAAATCGATCAAACTCTTGATACGTCTCCGTCGGCCACACAAATCTCGACGAGCATGAGCTGGCGAGCCGTCAGACGCGACGGATAGATTTTTGACAGCTGCTCCTCGTGCATGGGAACAATTCGTCGTTCGTCCATACCAACGATTTTGAGCATCTCCTCGGCGGACTCGATCAGACGTGTCTGGCTGCCATTGGCAAGGCCCGGCGGCACAAAGCAGGGATCGGTGGCGTCCTCACCCGTGAGGTTGCTGTAGGTGTAGATGACGTCGCCGGACAGGATAAACTTGCCGTCTCCACCGCCGGTCTCCACCACCACATATTGCGATCCTGCGGTATGGGTGTCGAATGCCGGATAGACATGAACGCCTGGCACCAGGTTTTCCCGCTCTCCCTCCACCAGCTCCAGGCGGCCTTCGATATTTGCCTGGGTCAGATAGAGGATATCCGCCGGATTCAGTCCGGCCTGCAATGAACGGAAGCGCCGACCCTTTGCCAGAATCCACATCCAGGATTCCAATTCTTTCTTCTGAATGAAAATCTTAGCATTTGGGAAGAACTTTAGGCCGCCAATGTGATCGAAGTGCGCGTGCGTGAGGATGACATGCGTGACGTCCTGGGGCCTGATCCCGCATTCCCCGAGAATGATTTCCGGAGGCGTCCAACCGGTAACGCCAATCGAATTGGCGATCTGGCCTCCGAAATCGGCGGCGTCGTGACCGGCATCAACCAGAACGACTGCATCTCCTGTCTTGATGAGAATGTATGCGAACGGCAGGTTCATCGTGCCCTGATTATGGGCGCCGTAAAAAACCCCGCTGACCGGGTGCACCGGGCTTCGAGAGTATTCAAGCACCCAGATCGAATGCGTTCCCATGGTCTTCCTCCCCATGTCCAAGGGACCCTCCACAGCATGCTGTCGTGTCGAAGGTCGACGTGCCTAAGATGGCGGCCGATCGTTTCAGCTGGATCGCCGCATTTGAAAGCAGCCCCAGCAGGGATGCATCTGAAACCAGGACACCGCGCTGCAGGTGCTCCTCCGCCTCGACAAGCAGGCCATCTGCCCGTCCAAGATGGTAGAGTGCGTGGCCCTGTCCTGCGAGAAAGCGCGAGCCCGCAAGCGAGGAACGGACGGATCGCTTTATCTCTGTGGCGCGATCGGCGAGTTCTCCAATCAAGAGGCGCATGCTCTTCTCCCTCAATGCCATATGCATGAAGGAGTAGATCGCGAGAAGCTCGCCATAAGTCCTGACGAGCGCCTCGAGGCATGCGCGCGCCTCCGGCGATGGAACCGAACCCACGAGCGCTTCGCAGCGGAAGCCGCCGAAAACGGTGCCTCCGCGGGCCATCATCGTACAGCCGTCGGCAGCGGAGCGTTTGACGGAAGAAGGCTCGCTTCAGTTAAAGCGTCCCAAAATGCAGGGGGTATTGTCTCGTTGATCGCCTTGACGTTCTGCTCGACTTCCAATGCGCTCTTTGCACCCATGACCAGCGTGGCCACTGCCGGATGCGCATAAACGAATTGCATCGCCGCTGCAGGCAAGCTCACCGCAAATCTCGAGCAAATGCTCTCGATGGCCTTGACCTTTTCGACGACGGCCGCAGGAACCTTGCCGTAATCGTAAGTGGCGGCGGGACCGCCGACGCCTGTCGCCAGAATTCCGGAATTGAAGATCCCGCCGGCGATCACGGAGACGTTCCGCTGGAGCAACTCGTCGAACGCGGCCTCAAGCGGGGCATGATTCAAAAGGGTGTAGCGGCCGGCGATCAACGAGCAGTCGATCGGAAATTCACGAGCAACACCGACCACGGAGTCGGTTTCGTTGACCCCCAAGCCGATGGCTGAGACGGCTCCGCTGGAGCGAAGCTCGTCCAGTGCCTTATAACCCGAGGCCCGCAGCTGATTCCAATAGAACTCGCTTTGGTCGCCGTGCCATGCCCGACCAACGTCATGCACGAGAAGAACGTCGATATAGTCCAATCCGAGGCGCTGCTGGCTGTCTTCGAATGCGCGCATCACGCCATCATAGGTGTAATCGTAGGTATCGAGAAACGGAAGCGGGTCGATCCACTCGATGCCGTAGACGGTTTCAAGCTTCTTTGTCCTGCTGGCGGGCTTCAATACACGACCAACCTTGGTGCTCACCACCACGTTTTCGCGCAGCTTGTTCGCCCTGAGGGCATGGCCAAGATAATGCTCCGATTTCCCAAAGCCATACATTGGCGCGCAATCGAAGTAGCGGATTCCGGCCGCGTAGCCAGCGAGGATCGTCGCTTCGAAGTCGCCGTAGGAGACATCGGCGTTGAAGCCAGAGAGCGGCACCGTGCCTAGCCCCAGCGAAGTTACCCGCACTTTGCTTCTTCCGAGGGGTCTAGTTTCAAGTTCGGTCATGTGATCATCCCTAGATGTCGGTAGGAGGCGTCGAAGCGATGTAGCTTCCGCCATGCCGTCATTGTTCGATTAAAGCCCGTGCCCAATGCGTGCCAGGTCGCGCCGGCGTCTGCCGCCAACCTCACCAGAAATGCTTGATGGACCTCCGTGGCCTGAATCCTCAATCAGCAAGGTGTAAGGTATAATGTCATACCTATAGAGGCAAGCGTTTTTTGCATGCCGCCATCCGCATTTTGCGAATTGCTTAAAAATGCCGCCTACGCGCAACGGGGCGCGGCAGCTCGTCTCAGCCGATCGTTGATTGCCCTGCCAAGGCCAATCAGAGGCACAGGGGCGAATGCAATCACGTCACTCGCGCCGGCCAAGGCGTCGGCTTCACTCATGGCGGTGTAGAGGTTGCGGGCAGCTTCCTGAAGGTCACCGGAAGAAGACAGCGTCAATTGACAGCCCTCGCACTCCGGTCCGAAACCGACCCAGACCATATTGGCGGCAGGACGGTCGACATTCATCTGAACGGCGGCTTCCGGAGCATAATGGCTCTTTAGCTGGCCTGGTGCCGAGACTTTTTGGGGCCCAGTGTCCTCGTCAATCGGGCCGAGTAAAGCTTCCAGTGCCTCCCGCGGAACTGACCCGTGGCGTAGAATGATCGGAGACCCGATCAAAGACAGAATAGTCGATTCCAGGCCGTGATCACATATGTCTTCTTCCACGATTCCCGAAATCCGTCCGTCCAACTGGCGGACAACTTCCACGAAGCGGGTCGAGGTGACCTTCCCGGAACGATTGGCTGAAGGCGCTGCCACCGGAAATCCGACGGCCCGGATCAGCCGTTGGGCGACACTCGACGAGGGAAATCGGATTGCGACATTTTTCATGCCCGCGGTAACTGCGGTTGCGAGCCCCGCGTCTTCCCGCTTTGGCAGGAGCAATGTCAGAGGTCCCGGCCAAAAGCTGGCAGCAGCCAACTCTGCCTCCGGATTGAAATGTGCCATCCTGCGCGCCATTTCCACGTCCGAAACGTGGATAATCAGGGGATTATGCCGCGGGCGTCCTTTGGCTTCATAGATGCGCTCGATCCCGGCGGGGCTGCTGGCGTCCGCGCCGAGCCCGTAAACCGTCTCCGTCGGAAACGCGACAACTTCGCCATTTCGCATTAGCCGGGCGGCAGCTTCAATCGCGCTGTCGCTGACGTCAAAATGACGGGTGGTGGTCATCTTTTTTCCTCGCGCTGGTTCTGGAAGGGAGCAGAGATCGATACGACCAAAGCCATTGGCTCAGGAGGCCCGGTTCGGCGTGCCTCCTGACAGCCTCAACGTCGTCCCCGCTGAGCCAAACTCAGTTCAAGCCGACGACGCTATGCGGCACGTATGGCTCCTCGAGTTCGCGGACCTCGTCGTCGCTTAGCTTGACGGCCAAGGAAGCGACGGCATCCTTCAGATGCTGTAGCTTCGTTGCGCCGATTATAGGAGCCGTCACGCTCGCCTTTGTGTTAAGCCACGCCATCGCAACGAGGGATCGCGGGACGTTCTTGTCGTCTGCAATCTTTGCGACGACGTCTACGACGCGGCGATCCGCCTCGTCCGCGTGACCGTAGAACCGAGCGGTGACATTGTCGGTCTCGGACCTCAAACTGCTTTCATCCCAAGGCCGGCTGAGGCGCCCGCGAGCCAGCGGACTGAACGCGATGATCCCGACCCCTTCAGCTTTACAGAGCGGCAACATCTCCCGCTCTTCCTCGCGATAAAGGAGGTTCATCTGAGCTTGCATCGAAACGAAACGCGACCATCCGGCAGCGTCCGACTTGTAGAGCGCGCGCGCAAATTGCCATGCGTAACAATTGCTGGCTCCGATGTAGCGAACCTTGCCGCTTCGAACGAGATCGGTCAGCGCTTCCAGCGTCTCTTCGATCGGGGTCGAATTGTCCCAGAAATGAATTTGGTAGAGGTCGATGTAGTCGGTCGCCAGCCGCTTGAGGCTGGCCTCAGCCTCCGCGATGATTGCCTTGCGGGAAAGTCCGACCGCATTCGCTCCATTGCGCATCTTGCCGTAGACCTTGGTGGCAATGACAACCTCATCACGCTGCACCATCTCCCTGAGCAGCTTGCCGATGATCTCCTCGCTGGTGCCGTCCGAGTAGGCATTGGCCGTGTCGAAGCAGTTTATGCCGTGTTCGAGTGCCTCCTTGATAAAGGGCCTACTGTCGTCTTCGGACAAGGTCCAAGCATGGTTGCCGCGATCGGCGACGCCGAAACTCATGCAACCAAGAACCAGTTGCGAAATTTTCAGACCTGACCGGCCAAGTTGACGGTATTCCATCTTGTCATTTTCCTTCCGATACGGTTTTCGAGCCGAACTTGGCGAGCGCCTGCGCCAGCTCCGGATGAGATTTGGCGTACTCATGAAGATCGATACCCGCTACGGCGGCATCCCATGCGGCGCGGACGGCTTTCACACCCGCTGAGGGTCCGCCGGGGTGGCTAACCACCCCACCGCCGCAGAGATAAAGGTGGTCGACCGTCTGCCCCGTTCTCCGATATGTCTCCGGTGCCTGCCCGCCCCACTGACCCGAACACACGACCGGCAGAGGACGGTCGGCGTCACTGAAAATCGGTTTCTGGAGATCATGAAACGACTGGACGAAGGAGTCGTCCGGCTCCCAGTATTTGGCGGCGATTCCATTAATCTGGAATTGGTCGACGCCGAGAAGTCGCCAAAGCTGCTGATAGACCGAGAAGTCGAATCCGAGACCTGGATGCCGAGTGAGAAGATCCCAGCCGTTGCGATGGGCGTGCAAGGCCAGAGACGACCGTCGACGCAGAAACAGGAAAGCGCCCATGCCGATCGAATTGATGTTGATCACGGCGGCATTGCCACCCTCGCGCACGACCAGGTCGTGCTTGCGGACCATCTCGTCGGGATCGACGTCGGAAATGCCGAAGGCATACATCACCTTCTTGCCAGTCCGCTGCTCCTGATCACGGATGATCGGCATGATCGCTTTCACCCGCGCCTCCAACGAGGAGTAGGGTGGCGACGTCAGCTTCTCATCGTCCTTGATAAAGTCGACGCCGGACGCGACAAGTTCCGCAACCACTTTCGCCGTCTCCTCGGGGGTCAGGCCCAGCGCCGGCTTGATGATCGTGCCGATGATCGGCCTGCTGTAGACGCCGGTCAGACGCCGCGAGCCCTCGATCCCGAATTGGGGTCCTGGATAGACACCTTCGAACTCCGGAGGCAGTTGCAGGCCGACGATCCGAAGCCCCGTGAATCCTTTGATCGACCAAACGCCGCCAAGCGCAACCGTCGTTAGAGCAGACAGGTCGGTGCCGACCGCTTCGAGCGGATAGGCGACCGTCGCCTGGGCGCGATTGAACGCCCTCCCCTCAGAAGGAAGGGACGGCACGCCGACCGCCTCCAACCTCTCGAACGCTACGATCCTCGCGGCCGCGCGAGCCTTTAGCTCCGGCGTCTCGCCCGGCAAATCGACAAACGTCCCTGTAGATTGGTCGCTCGCTATTTTGGCGGCCAGTGCCTCGGGGTTCCCTGCCTCGATGCGATAGGTGACGAGGATGTCGGAGGGCCTCGGTTGAGCCAATTCAATCGTCATCGGAATCACGTGGTTGGAACTGGCGCGGCCGCGGGAATGAGGCCGGACGATTTCAGATCGTCCCAGAAAACGGCTGGGGTCGGGGTTGAGATCGCGGCGACGTTTGCCGTCACATGTTCCGGCGTCAGTGCGCCTTGCACCACGGCAGTCACCGCGGGATGCGCATAGACGAACTGCGTCGCGGCTGTCGGAAGGGAGACGCCATGGCGTTCGCAGACGACTTCGAGCGCCTCAACCTTCCGCACTATGGCCTCAGGGGCGGGCTGACAATCGTAGGTGCGGGTGGTCGTCCGCGACCTGCTCCCTTCGGCGAGAATGCCGGAGTTGTAGATGCCCGCGGCGATGATACCTATCCCCCGGCGCTGCATTTCCGGATAAAAGTGGTCGAGCGCACCGTGGTTCAGAAGGGTGTACCGTCCTGCGACCATCGAGCAGTTGAGATCGAATTCCTCCGCCACCTGCAGGACCGACGCCGTTTCATTGACGCCGAGACCGATCGCTTTAACCGAGCCCGTCCGCCGCAGTTCGTCACAAGCCTTGTAACCGCTCGATCTCAGCGCCGACAGATGGGTGTCATACGCCTCGCGGTGCCATTCGCCGCTCACGTCGTGGAGGTACAGGATGTCAACGTGGTCCATGCCCAGCCGCTGCTGGCTATCTTCGAATGCGCGCATGATGCCGTCGTAGGAATAGTCGTATTCATCGACGAACGGCAGCGCCTTCACCCAATCGATCCCGTAGAGGCTCTCCGCGCGCTTGGCCCGGCTTTCCGGCTTGAGAATCCGGCCTGCCTTGGTGCTGACAACAACCTTTCCGACGAGATCGTGATTCCTGAGAACATGACCGAGAGAATGCTCGGATTTCCCGAGACCGTAGAGTGGTGCGGTGTCGAAATAGCGAACGCCGAGCTCATACGCTTTGAGCACGACCGCTTCGAAGGCCGGAAAGCTCACGTCAACATTGCAGCCACCGAGGGGCGAGGTACCCAGTCCCAGGGAAGTGAGCGTTACTTCGGTTTTTCCAAGTGTTCTCTGCAGCATTGCTGATCGTTCCTTATTGCCGTAATACCTCGGCGGACGGCTCAAGACCGCCCGCCTCAGTTCCTTGATTTACATGTATTTTTCGACGTTGGTGGCATCGAGGATGAGCCACGGAACGACGTAGTCCTTGTCCTTGCCGCCCTTCCAGTCCATCAGCGAACCCCAGATTTCGGCCTGCGGCTTGTAGTCGTCGCCCTTGATCGCATGCAGCGCAAGGTCGACGGCACCCTGGCCTTCGGCGCGGGCGTATTTGTAGAGCGACACAGCCAGTTCGCCCTTCTTCACGGCACGCTTGGCATCCGGAATACCATCGATCGACAGGACCGGAACGGTCTTGAGGTCGATACCGGCGCTCTTCATCGCCTCGATCGCGCCGAGCGCCATCTCGTCGTTCTCAGCGAGAACGCCGTTGATCTGACCGGGATGGGCGAGCAACCAGTTCTCCATCAGAGCCTGGCCCTCGGCGCGGCTCCAGTTGCCCGTCTTGTTCTCGATGAGCTTCAGATTGGGGAACTTGGCGAGACCGGCGTCGATACCGGCGCGACGTTCGATCTGGGCAGACTGGCCGATAGGACCTTCCATCAGGACGACGTTGCCGCCGTTGGGAAGGCGCTTGCCGAGTTCTTCGGCGATGATGCGGCCGCCTTCGGTGTCGTTGACGATGATCGAGGCAGTGTAGTTCGTCGATTTGGTCTTGAGCGCCGACACGATCAGCGGGATCTTTGCTTCGGCGGCCTTGTCGATCGGCGGTACCGAGGCCTCGAGGTCGAACGGTGACATGATGATCGCGTTGAACTGCTGGGTGATCGCGGTGTCGATCTGGTTTGCCTGATTGAGCGGGTCGTATTTGCCGTCGAAAACGGTAATCTCGACCTGGCCCGACTTAACCGCAGGATGGTTCTTGATTTCAGTCGACCAGGCCTTCATGTATTCGCCGGACTCGCCGAACGACATCGCCGCAATGCGGATCTTGTCTTCCGCGAACGCCAGTTTGGGTCCTGTCAGTGTCGCCGCGACGATCGCCAGTCCCGCACCTGCCCTGAGCAGGCTCCTCCTGAACATCTGCATTTTCTTGCTCTCCTCTGGTTGAAACTGCCCGAACACGCCTTGCATGGCCGGGCATTGTCGCCGACCACGTCGGCGGCAATTCCGAAAATTCGCTATTTGCGGATCTGGTCGGCGATAACCGCGACCACGATGATGGTGCCCTTGAGCACCTGCTGGTAGTAGGAAGACACCCCCATCAGGTCCATGCCATTATTGATGGTGCCGATGATCAGAGCTCCGATGAGCGTACCCAACAACGAGCCACGCCCGCCTGCGAGGCTGGTGCCGCCGATGACGACGGCCGCGATCGCATCGAGCTCGTAGCCGATGCCCGCCTGCGGCAGCGCCGCGGTTGTCCGCGCTGTCAATACAAGCCCCGCCATGCCAGCCAGGAACCCGGAGATAACGTAGGTGGCACCGACAATCATCTTTGTCGAAATGCCGCTCGTGCGCGCCGCCTTCTCGTTGCCGCCGACGGCGTAGACGTAGCGGCCGAAGGTCGTGTAGTTCAGAACGACCCAGCCGATGCCGAATACGAGAAACAGGATGATGATCGGAACGGGGATGTACATGACCTGGCCGGAACCGATCCACTTGTAGGCGTCGGAAAGATTGGGGATCGGGCTTCCCTGGGAGAAGATCAAGGTCAGACCGCGCGCCACGCTCAGCATCCCAAGCGTCACCACGAACGGCGGGACCTTGATCGCGGCAACGAGGACGCCGTTCACGAGGCCGAGGCCCGCGCCGACTGCAAGCCCGGCGAAGATACCGATGAGCACGAAGTGTTCGTTGGTTTCGGTCACCAAGCTGGCAGCGATCATGCCGGAAATAGCCATCACCGAGCCCACAGACAGGTCAATGCCCTTGGTCAAGATCACGAAGGTGACACCGATCGCCAAAATGCCGTTGATCGACGACTGTCGGACCAGATTGAGCCAGTTCGGCCAGCTCATGAAATAAGGGCTGGCAACCGAAAAGAACGCGACGATCAGCAAGAACACCAAGACGATGCTGAATTGCCTCATAATCTCGCCGGCACGGAAGCTTCCCGATTTTTCCACAGCGATTGTACTCATTTTGCAAATCCTCCCATTGGCGGATTGGGGCTGTCGATCAGCTCGCCAAATCCATGAGCGTCTGTTGTGATGCCTCGGCACCGTCGATTACGTTGACGAGCTGCCCCTGTTTGAAGATCGCGATCCTGTCACTGAGCTGCATGATCTCCGGTGCCTCCGAGGAGACCACCAGGACGCCGTTACCCTTTGCCGCGAAGTCTCGCAGAAACGCGTAGATCTCCTGCTTCGAACCTTCGTCGATGCCGCGCGTCGGTTCGTCGCAAATGAGCAGCTTCGGATTTGTCAGAAGGCATCGAGCCAGTACGACTTTTTGTTGGTTGCCGCCTGATAGGGTTTCGACGGCAACATCCGGCGAGGCCGACTTGATCCTCTGTGAGACGATCATGTCTTGGACCGCGCTGCGCTCTTTGTCCCCGCGGATGAAACCGCTGATGGCCATCAGGGCGAGCGAGGAAAGCGTAATGTTATGGGCAATCGATGCCGACAGCACGAGACCGCTGTCCTTGCGATCCTCGGTGACCATAGCCATTCCACGCTGGATCGCGTCCTTTGGACTGCCGGGCTTGACCTTGCCGCCATCGAAGACAACTTCGCCTCCCGTCGGCGAATGCAGCCCAAATATTGTCTCGAGAAATTCGGTTCGCCCCGACCCAAGCAGTCCGTAGATGCCGACCACTTCACCCGATGCGACCTCCAACGAGATATCCCGGAAGTGAGATCCTCGCGCCAAGTTCGAGACGGAAAGGAGGATCGGCGCATCTTCGAGAGGTTTGCCCTTCTCGACCAGCTTGACTTCACGGCCCACGATCTGTGTCACAAGATGACGGCGGTCGATATCCTTGATGTTTCCAGTCTCGATGAAACGGCCGTCGCGGAACACCGTGTACTCATCCGCGATCTCAAAGATTTCGGTGAGTTTGTGAGACACGTAGATAATTGCGGAACCGCGCGCGGTGATCTTGCGGAGCGCGTTGAACAAGACATGGACTTCGTGTTCGCCGATAGCAGATGTCGGCTCGTCCATGATGACGATATGTGCCCGATAGCTGAGAGCCTTCGCAATTTCGACGAGCTGAATCTGGGCGAGGCTCAGCTCCCCCATCTTCTTGGCAGCGTCGACTTCAAAGCCGAGTTCATCGAGGAATGCCTGGGCGTCCCTGCGCATGTGGCTAAAATCGACGAGCACGCCAAGTCGCTTCGGCTCGCGGCCAAGGTAAAGGTTCTCGGCGACGGTCATCTCGGGGACGGGGGAAAGCTCCTGCGTGATGATCGCGATGCCGTGACGCAAGGCGTCAGCGGCGCTTTTGAAGTCGACCTGCTCGCCATCGATCTCCACTATCCCTCCATCGCGGCGGAGCAGTCCCATCGCGATGTTGAGGAATGTCGACTTGCCGGCGCCATTACCGCCGCACAAGGCATGGACGGTCCCGGCCTTTAGAGTTAGTCGGCCATCAACGAGCGCTGGGACGCCGTTGAACGACTTTTCCACGCCCTCGGCCCGCAGAAGCACGCGTGCCGAAGACGACTGCGCGGTTCCCTGAACTGTTATCTTCTCAGTTGCGTTGACCATGATATGACGTCATACCTCATAAAAATCCAAATCTCTGCCACGTCTGTGCGGATCGCATGCCTTATTGGTTCTACGCGCCGTCCAGTTCGAGGATCGCGCGTGCCTCCTGGGGTGTAGCGGGCTCACGTCCGACCTTTTGGGCAATCTCAACAGCGCGCGATATGACTTCCGCGTTCGTGGGTGTGCCGAACTCGCGATAGGGATAGTCGCCTATTCCAATAGCCATGTGGCCGCCCAGACGGCAGATCGCAGGAGCAATGTTCAACAGATTGCCCCCAAGGCAATTGACCGTCCATTCGATCGGCCGGTCGTCGGGCAGAAATGCAAGATGCGCCATGAGACCCGCCTCGGTCGGCGGATGCCCGGTAATGTATCGCCCTCCCGTCAGGTGGAGGAGAAAGTAGGCGGGCCCCCTCACAAGGCCCGCGTCCATCAGAGCGATCGCGCGGCGCGTGAACCCAACAGACCAGGAAACCAGCTTCGGCTTTACGCCCTTTTCGGCCAAGGTACGCGCGTAGTGCGCAAGACTCTCGGTCGTGTTGAGATACAAACGTTCTGGATTTTCGAACCTGCGCGTCTCGGCATCCCAAAGCTCGAGATTGGCCGAACCGGTATCGATGGGCGCAATATCGGGCTTCGTAGCAGGGTCCAATGCCAGGGTTGCGACCGTGTCGATGCGCTTCATGGCGTCGGCATCATTCGAGATAAAGCCGAGCGTGGGAAGGATGAGTAGATCGGTCGCCTGCCTGACTTCGCGGATGATTTCGGCGTTTGCCTCAACGGTGTTTGTCGCACCGCCGTCGGCTGTCCTGGCATGATAGTGCAGAATCGCCGCTCCCGCCTTGCGGGCTGCAACGGCGGCCTCAACGATCTCGTCGGCGGTGTATGGGATATTAGGGTTGGATGTGCGCGGCGCGTACTCGTTGACCCTGGCTTCGAGGATGATTTTCTTTTGCATCTTTCGCTCCTTACGCCGCCAGATAACCCGAGGTGCCCGCCTTTGCCCGCAGGAAGAAGTCATCGGCACCAATCTGCCCGCCCTTCAGCATGACTTCGAGGCCATCGACTTCGGCGTCGCCCGGCGCATCCAGGCGGCAGACATGGCAATTTTGAACCTCGTCAAAAACGGCGATCTCGAGCGCTTCGGCGCCGATTGTCCGCACCGCATAGCTCGAACTGTCACCGCCCGAAAACACGATCCGCGGCAAGGAAACCGCGCGGCGCACGGCACGCGCAACGTCACAGTAGATGGCGCCCAAGCGTTCCGCGGGAACATCGCCGCCGGCCAGACGGCCGGTTTCCCCGCGAGCCGTGTAGATGATTGTAGGTCGACCGCGCTCAAGGCTCTCGATCGCCTTCAAAGCAGCCTCCCGCGCAACTGCCTCAGCATCATCATCGGACCGGACTGTCGAGACATCCAAGTGGACAAGGTTCCACCCGGAAGCTTCGGCCACCGCAATCTGGCGCCCGGTTTGCAGGGCGCAACTGCCTGATAAGACGAGTAGATTTTCGACGCCAGCAATCTCCGTCTTGACGGGCTCCGCCGACGATAGCAGGCCCAAGCGGGCCCAAAGAGCGCCGAGTTGTTGCGCCAAGCCTTGAGCTGCAAGCGCGAACATCGGACGCGTCGGATACCGCGCCCAGAGCAGATCGGCGACAGCCGCAAGATCCGCATTTTCGAGCCCATCGAAAATGACCCCTGCCCCCTCTTGGAAGGCCTTGAAGACACGCTCCTCCATTGCCGAGCGGTTCCGGATTGCGGGAAGCGTGACGTTGACGAATTCCTTATCTGTCTGCCCAGCCAGATGCATGCGCAGATCCGCCTCGTGCATCGGCGTCCTGGGGTGGCGCGACATGCTCGGGTGCCGGTCCAGCCGCTCAATCCTGTCAGCAAAGCGCGCGAAATGATTTCCGAAACAGGTGTAGCGCCCGAAGTCCGGGGTCGCGGCGAGGACTGGAACGTCCCTCTTGCCGAAGTGAGCCGCAGCGCGCGCTAGGACAGCACCATAGCTTCCAACGGTGGGCGACGAGTCGAACGTCGAGCAGATCTTGTATTGGATAAGCGGACTGTTGAGGGTGCGCATGATCGAAAACGCGCTGTCAAGCTCCTCGTCGAGCTCGACGCCAGACAACGCCCTTGCGGTACCGGCGAAGCCAAGCACATCATAAGACAGAGCATCTGTTGACGCCGTCTGTGCTGAAGGGCGTGCGAGATAGAGTTTTCCCTTCACACCACTGCGATGGAACTGCGCCAGGTTTTCGGAAGAACCCGTGAAGTCGTCGCCGTAAAACACGGCCTTGAGCTTGCCAGCTGATGTCATCGGATCCTCCCAATTATCCCGGCCGAGGATATCTTCCTCCATACATCAGCCGGGCCTCACTCTTGACAATACTCATAGAAGCGGCTCATAACTCTGTCAAGGTCATACCTTATACCTTATACCTCATATCGAGAAAATTGGAGGACAACGAGATGAGACTTTCTGGACGCACTGCCGTGGTGACGGGCGCTGGCCGGGGCATCGGACTGGCAATCGCTGAAGCCTATGTTCGCGAAGGCGCGAATGTCGTTATCGTCGACCGCGATCTGGAAGTGGCGAACGAAGCCGCCGAGCGGCTTGGGGAGCGGGCTTTGGCCGTCCGCGCCGATATTTCCGTCAACGAAGACGTTGAGACGATCGTTAAGGAAACGATTGGCCGGTTCGGCACAGTCGACATACTCGTGAACAACGCGGGCGTGGGCGCAACCACTCTGTTTCTCGAAAGCTCGAGGGAGGAATTCGAACGCGTCGTCCGGATCAATCTGACCGGAACATTCCTCGTGGCGCAAGCCTTTGCTCGGATCATGGCCGCCAAAGGCTATGGGCGGATCATCAATATCGCTTCGCTGTCCGGTCAGAAGGGCGGTGTCGGACGTTCGGCCTATGGAGCCTCAAAGGCCGGCGTCGAACTCCTCACGAAGGTTATGGCGGTCGAACTCGCGGAATCGGGAATCAACGTGAATAACATCGCACCGGGCCCGATATTGACCGAGGTCTCGAAAGTCATGCACACGGTCGAAACGCGTGACGCCTATCATCGGCTCGTTCCGCAACGCCGTTATGGCGAACCATCGGAAATCGCTGATGCCGCGGTGTTCCTGGCGAGCGACGATGCTGCCTATATTACGGGGCATACGTTGAACGTCGACGGCGGCTTCCTGGCCGCTGGCCTCATGTTCCCATTCGATCCAAAAGCCTCGAAGCGGCTGGGACAAATCAGCGAATAACCTGGAGAAGTGGCCAGTTCGACGTTCGGCATTTGTCGCAAGCGGTAAAACGCGGTATGACCTCGTACCTTTTCGATTTCTGATTGGAGCGTGACCAGGAATGCTGTCTGTTGACCCAAAGAAAATCCCAAGCCGGCTGGACATAGCGCTCGACTACATTACGGGCGAAATTGCCAAAGGCAACCTCGGGCCTGGTGACAAACTTCCCAATGAAAAAGAGCTGGCCCAGCTTCTCGGCATCAGTCGCACTCCAATCAGAGAGGCGATCAAAACGCTCGCGGTCTCGGGTCTTGTCGAGACGCGTCATGGCTTTGGAAATTACATCCGTAAGGACGAAGGCCTTCCGGCGATGCCGCTCGCGATGTTTCAGCTCTATCTTCAGAGCTCGACGCCTGAGATGCTGATGGAACTGCGATACATTTTCGACCGCAACTGTTCAGAACTCGCGTCGCTGCGGCGTACGGACGAAGACCTCGCCACGATGAGAGAGTGCATCGACCGACTAAAAAGGCTGTCGGAGGATGCGAACTCCGCGATCGAAGATCTCCTCAAGGCCGACCTCGATTTCCACCGAGCAATATACAAAGCTGCCGGAAACCCGTTGATCGTCGTGATCGCCGACTTCGTGCTGACGATGGTCGCGCCTTGGGTGCAAAAATCGCTAGAGGTCAGTGGCAAATGGCGCGCAGTCGATCTCCACGAACACATGTTTCAGATGATCCGGGACAGAAAGACCGGTGACCTCAGCCGCGAGAGCGTCGAGGAAAACATGGAACACTTCCGCACATCCCTGCTGAAATGACAGCCAGGGCATCACGTCAAGGCGTGGCGCATCTTGCATTTCCCGCAGGTCGCACTGCGATCATCACCGGCGGCATCTGAAGGCGGACGCGAAGCCCGGATACCGTATGCCGCCCGGCCTATTCGTCGGGTTCTGAAAATTGCCAGAAAACGATAATGCGCCAGGCTGATCGCGCCTGGCGCCTCGACCGCGAGCAATGCTTGCCCAGCTTTGCAACTAGCGGGCGTGGTATTTCGTATCGACCTCGTCGATGGCGGCAACATTGCTGGCCGAGCGACCGTTCTCGTCGAACCTCTGGGCGAGGAAGGAGTCGACGATCGTCTTCGCAAGTTCCGATCCAATGACGCGGGCGCCCATGGTGATGATCTGGGCGTTGTTCGACAACGCCGCCCGTTCGGCGGAATAAGTATCGTGTGTGAGGGCTGCCCTTATGCCCGGCACCTTGTTTGCCGAAATGCAGACGCCGATCCCGGTGCCGCACACCAGGATGGCCTTGTCGTAGATGCCGTCGAGCACGCCGTTGGCGACCCTGTCGGAGAGGTTCGCGTAGAAATCGTCGAGACCGGCGTCAGTCCGGGAGACCTCGAACACCTCGAACCGGTCCTTGAGATAATCGGCGAGGACCTTGGCGAGTCCTTCGCCCGCGCTGTCGCCTGCTACTGCAATTTTCATCTTCATCACTCCTCAGATTTTGGCCGCGCACTTTTCGAGGATGTCGAGGTAGCCCTCGATCTTCCACGCCGAGCGGCCGATGAACAGCCCATCGACATGAGGGCAGGATATGAGCTCTTCGCAGTTGTCCGCGTTGACCGAACCGCCGTAGAGGCAGGGAATGCGCCGACCGAGCACGGCTTCCGCGAACGCGATAATCTCGGCCTGGCGGGCGTCAGCGTAGTCCGCTGTCGCGGGGATCCCATCGACGCCAATGGCCCAAACAGGCTCGTAGGCAAGCAGTATCGGTTTGTCCTTCTGGTCGGTAGAAAGGCTTCCCAACGCGCCGCGAACCTGGCGCTCGAGGACGTCGCGGGCTCGCCCGGCCTCGCGTTCGGGAAGTGTCTCCCCTATGCAGATGAGCGGGATCAAGCCGTGGCGAACCGCCGCCTCGACTTTCAGTCCCACGGTCACGTCCGTCTCACCGAAATGTTCACGCCTCTCGGAGTGACCAAGCTCGACGATGTCGAGGTTGCAGTCCTTAAGCATCAAGGGCGAAATCTCGCCCGTCCAGGCGCCCTCCTCGTCCCAGTGCATGTTCTGCGCGCCGACCTTCACCGACGTGCCCGCCAACGTGGTCTTCACTTCCCGGACAACAGTGAAAGGAGGGATGACAAAGCGCTGGATGCGCGGATGGGACGTGATGTCTGCGGCCCTGAGACCGTGCGCAAACTGCGCGGCATCGGCAAGCGTCTTGTTCATCTTCCAGCTGGTGCCAATCCAGAGGGTTTTCTTCTCGGTCATCGCCGCTTCACCACGTTTGCGTTCAAATGGATGTTGGCCGACCTAGAGCGAGCCGGCTCGATACCGCTTCGCCATTTCCGCGAGCGGCACAACGTGAATGGAGCTTGCGCGCCCTGCCGTTCCGAAAGCTTCGAATCTCTCGCAGCACAGCTTTGAAAGCGCCGTCATTGCAGGCTTCAAATATTTGCGAGGGTCGAATTCTGTCGGATCTTCGGACAGCACTCGGCGAACCTGCCCGGTCATTGCCATGCGGCAATCAGTGTCGATGTTGACCTTTCGCACACCATGCCGAATGCCGCGCAGGATTTCCTCGAGCGGCACGCCCCAGGTGGGCTTCATCCGCCCGCCGAAGCGATTGAAAATTTCCTGCAACTCCTCCGGCACGCTTGACGAACCGTGCATGACGAGATGGGTATTCGGAAGTTTCCGGTGGATCGCCTCGATAACATCCATTGCCAGCACGTACCGTCCGGCCGGCGTGAGAACTTGTAGGCGCCATGGCTGGTGCCCATTGCGACGGCAAGCGCATCCACCTTGGTCTCCGCGACAAATTTCGCCGCCTCCTCCGGATCGGTCAGAAGCTGATGCGGATCGAGCTTGCCTTCGACGCCGTGACCGTCTTCCGCCTCGCCCGTACCGGTCTCAAGCGAGCCCAGAACGCCAAGCTCCCCTTCCACCGAAACCCCTGCCCAATGGGCCGTGTCGCTGACGCTTCTCGTGACCTTGACGTTGTAGTCCCAATCCGCCGCGGTTTTCCCGTCAGCAAGGATCGATCCGTCCATCATGACGGACGTAAAACCATGCTGGATCGCGGTGACGCAGGTGCTCGGCTCGTTTCCGTGGTCAAGATGGACGCAAACGGGGATATGCGGATAGATTTCCGTCACCGCCTCCATCATGTGCTTGAGCATGATGTCGTTGACATAGGCTCGGGCCCCACGGCTCGCCTGGAGAATCACAGGCGAATCCGTTCCGTCGGCCGCTTCCATGATGGCAAGCGCCTGTTCCATGTTGTTAATGTTGAACGCCGGGACGCCGTAGCCGTGTTCGGCGGCATCATCCAGCAGCTGGCGGAGAGTAATCCTGGCCATGACGTGTTACTCGCTGGTTGGATTGGAATTGAGATAGCTTGCGATCAGGTCGACCTCCGTCGCCGAACCGAAGACCAGCGGCGTGCGGCAATGGTGAGAGGTCGGGATCTTGTCCAGGATGGCGGTCGTGCCGTCGGTAGCCCGCCCCCCGGCCTGCTCCATCAGGAACGCGATCGGGTTCGCTTCATACACCAGGCGAAGGCGCCCATTTTCAAAGCCGGGTCGCTTGTCGCCGGCGTAGAAGAACACACCGCCCCTGATCAGGATCCGGTGGAGCTCTCCGACTGCCGATCCGAGCCAACGCATGTTGAAATCGCGGCCGCGCGTTCCCTCCTTGCCGGTCAGACAATCCTGAAGATACAGGCTCATGGCAGGGTGAAGGTGACGGTGGTTGGAAGCGTTATATGCAAGCTCGGACGTGTCGCGAGGTATCTGAACCTGCCTTTTGACGATCAGGAACTCGCCGGTTTGGGGATGCATCGTCGCCAGCAGCACACCCTCACCGACCGAAAAGCCCAAATCGACCGTGTTGCCGAATGAGACATAACCGGCCGCGGCCTGGCGCTTTCCAGGGGTTAAAAAGGGATCTTCAGCTTCGCAGAAAGGCATGATCGAGAAGATCGTGCCGACGGGCGTGCCCAGCCCGACATTGCCTGAACCGTCGATCGGATCGATTGCGACCGCAAAATGCTGGCCATTGAGCATAACTGGCGCGTCGGCCTCCTCGGACAGGACCCTGGCAGCGCCTGCGCGTGCGAGTATTTCGACGAACAACTCGTGCGACGCGATGTCGATTGCCTTTTGCGCATCACCGTCGGTATTTGATCCGACAAGGTGGGCCAGATCGCCCTCCAGGGAACCGGCTGCGATGCGTGCGGATAAAAGACAGGCGGCATCCAACACACCGTTGATTAGAGCCGCCACCCCCTGACGGGACAAATCCTCAGCAGCCCAGGTCGAGAGGTACTCATCGACAGAACCATACTGGACGCCCGCTTCGTCATTTCCGGGTGTCGCCGGTGCGCTCATTGCTTGCCCCTTATCCTTGCTAGGGCGCGCGTGACGATTGCGTCACGCGTGATCCCAAATTGCTCGTACAGCGTCTCGGCCGGCGCAGACGCTCCAAAGCCGGACATCCCAATCACGTCGTCTTCGCTGTCGACATACCTAGTCCAGCCGAACTTCGAGAGCGCTTCCACGGCAATGCGCGGCGCGTTGCCGAGGACCGAGCTGCGGTAATCCTTGGGCTGCTGTTCGAAGAGATCCCAGCTCGGCATCGAGACGACCGCGGCGGGAACGTTTCTCGCCTCGAGCTCTTCGGCGGCTTGGATCGCAAGTGCGACCTCTGTTCCGGTGGCAATAAGCGTAACGGCGCGTTGGGTACTGGCTTCCCGCAGCACGTAGGCACCGCGTGCGCAGCGATTGATGTCGTCACGCTCCGAGCGGAGCTGGGGGACATTCTGCCGCGAGAGAGCCAGAACCGACGGAGTGTTCTTGCTGGTTATCGCAAGGTCCCAGCATTCCAGCGTTTCGATCGTGTCGGCGGGCCGGAACACATGCAAGTTCGGCATCGCCCTGAGGCTGGCGAGATGCTCGACGGGCTGGTGGGTCGGACCGTCTTCGCCAAGACCGATCGAATCATGCGTCATCACGAAGATAGAGCGGACGCCCATCAAAGCCGCCACACGAATGGCGTTGCGGCAATAATCCGAGAACACAAGGAACGTGCCGCCATAGGGTATGACGCCGCCGTGAGCCGCCATGCCGTTCATCGCGGCGGCCATGGCAAACTCTCTAACGCCATAGCTGACATACCGCCCGCTTGCAGCGGCGGTGAAATCGCTGTCGACGGCCGGAACCCGGGTCAAGTTTGAGTGGGTGAGGTCGGCGGACCCGCCGATCATTTCCGGAAGCATCTCCGTCAGCGCTTCCAGTGCGATCTGGCTTGCCTTACGCGTTGCCACTGATTGCGGCTTGTCGAGCAGCTTTGCCTTGGCGGCGTTGACCGCTTCCTCATATCGCGCTGGCAATGAGCCGGCGGTGCGGCGTTCAAACTCACTTCTGACATCTGCGCCCGCTGCTTCGAGCCGCGCTTGCCAGTCCTTGCGCGCCTTGGCGCCCTTCGCGCCGACTTCGCGCCAAGTTTTGAGGATTGGAGCAGGAATCTCGAAAGTGTCCGCCGTCCAGCCATAGACTGCCTTCGTCGCGGCGGCTTCGCTGGCGCCGAGCGGTGCACCATGTACGGAGCTTGTTCCTGCCCTTGACGGAGAGCCGTATCCAATGATGGTTTTCAGGGCTATGAGGGATGGTCTGGATGCTTCCGCCTTCGCCTGCGAGATCGCCGCGTCGATCGCATCCGGATCATGACCGTCAACGCGCTGCGTGTGCCATCCGTACGCGTCGAACCTCGCGAGCACATCTTCCGAAAACGCGATTGCGGTCGAGCCGTCGATGGTGATGGAGTTGTCGTCGTAAAGGACGATCAACTTGCCGAGCTGCAGGTGGCCGGCCAGCGAAGCAGCTTCCTGACCAACACCTTCCATGAGACACCCATCTCCACAGAAAACGTAGGTCCGGTGATCGACAAGCGCTGCGCCAAATTCGGTTGATAGGCGCCGCTCCGCGATAGCCATTCCGACAGCCGACGCGATCCCCTGTCCGAGCGGCCCGGTGGTCGTCTCGACGCCAGCGGTGTGCCCATATTCGGGATGACCTGGCGTTTTGGAGCCCCATTGGCGGAAGTTGCGAACCTGCTCAATCGTCATGTCTTCGTACCCGGTGAGGTGCAGAAGGCTGTAGAGCAGCATCGAGCCATGGCCGTTCGACAGGACGAAACGATCGCGGTCCGGCCAGCCAGGTTCGCTTGAATCGAACTTGAGGTGCCGGCCGAACAGCACCGCCGCCGCATCAGCCATGCCCATGGGCATTCCGGGGTGCCCGGACTTTGCGGCCTCAACCGCGTCGATTGACAGGACACGGATAGCGTTCGCGAGATCGCGGATCGAAACTGCTGCTGTCAATTCTTCCTCCCTCATAAACCGCGACCAATGTGGCGCACTTTTCTGGATATCACAATATCGAAACACAAAATAACGTACTATATGCTACAAAGATAACAATATCACATTCCGCTGCAAAAAGTCTGCCTATGAACATCATACCTCATACCTTATACCTTTCTATTTGCGCAATAGCTTTTATTTGGCTACCGCGTCGATCGGGAGCCGTAAGGATCGGGATGCTCAATTCGGCTCGCCGATGTTTCCCGACATTTCTTCAGTTGACAGCTTTTACAAATGCATTAACGTATACGTTATTGAATTCGAGGAACTCAATAGGCCTTAAAGGGAGGAACCGAAA
Source organism: Rhizobium sp. R711 (assembly GCF_002211365.1). Taxonomy (GTDB): domain Bacteria; phylum Pseudomonadota; class Alphaproteobacteria; order Rhizobiales; family Rhizobiaceae; genus Rhizobium. Next base: position 21,118 of record NZ_LOKZ01000021.1, read on the forward strand.
TGCCTTTGACGATGCCCAAGTCCCTGCAGATGATCGCCCTTGCCACTGCCCTCGGCGGTAGCGCTGCCTATGCGCCGAGCGCCTTCGCGGTCGATATCGATAAACAGATCAAGGATATTGAAAGTCACCCGGCAAGCGGGCCCAACGGCGAAAAAGCGACCCTCGCGAGCGACCTGAAGCTATCCGCCGAAGAGATCGAAAAGATCAAGGCGAAGCATGCCAAAGCGGCCATTGTGATGCACTACACGGCGTCTGACTGGGCCAAGGCCCAGATGGCCGGGCAAAAGAAGGCCCTGGAAGAGCTCGGCGTCGAAATCGTTGCGACGACTGATGCTGGATATCGCGCGGAGCAGCAAGTTTCAGACATCGAAAGCGTCATGGCGCTCAAACCTGACGTCATGATCACCGTTCCCGCCGAGCAGTCAGCCACGGCCGCAGCATACAAGAAAGCTGCTGCCGCTGGCATTAAAATCATCTTCCTTGACCAGACCGGCGCCGGGATGAAGGCTGGCAAAGACTATGTGAGCCTCGTCTCTTCCGACAACCGCGGGATGGGAAAGGTCGCCGCACTGCTCATGGCCAAGGCGCTCGACGGCAAGGGCGAAATCGGTCTCATCCCGCATGCGTCCGACCTTTTTGCCACCAAAGAACGCGCGGTCGGCTTCAAGGAAGCGATCAAGGATTATCCGGATATCAAGGTCGTCCAGGAGACCGGTGTCGGAGGCCCTGATTTCTCAAGCGAATCCGAGCGCGTCGCCTCCGCAATGCTGACGGCCCACCCCAACCTCAATGGCATCTGGGCCGTGTGGGACGTTCCAACAGAAGGCGTCCTGTCAGCGGCGCGTGCAGCGGGCGCGTCCAAGAGCCTCGTCATCACCACTTGCGACCTTGGCGTCAACATCTCGATCGACATGGCTAAGAAGGGTTACGTCAAGGGAACCGGATCCCAGCGTCCGTACGGCGCCGGTTATGCCGAGGGCATCCTTGCCGGATACGCCCTACTCGGAAAGGACGCACCTCCCTACGTCGTGCTCCCGGCCCTTGCGGTGACCCGCGATAACCTGATCGAGGCGTGGCCGCAGTCGAACGGCGACCAGGCACCGAAGATTCTCACCGACGCAATGAACTAACGGTGCGCGGGAGCGGCTCCGGCCGCTCCCCGTGCCCCAGCGGCGGACAACGACCATGAACACTCAAGCAGTCACCGAAACCCTCGCCGCCGTCAGGATGCGCGACGTGAGGAAATCGTTTGGCGGCGTGCACGCATTGCGCGGTGTCAGCCTGACAATCCAACCCGGGACAATCCATGCGCTGGTCGGCGAAAATGGCGCCGGCAAGTCTACGCTGTTGAAGATCCTGCAGGGTGTGGTCACACCCACGGAGGGATCCATCGAGGTTTTTGGCGAGCACATGTCGTCAAGCTCTCCGGAGAATTCCCGCAGGCTCGGCATTGAGATGATCTTCCAGGACCTCAGCCTGATCCCCACCCTCACGGTCGCCCAGAACATTTTCCTGAACCGGGAGCCCCGCCGCCTGTCGATCTTGGTCGACGAGCGCAGGGAAATCGCACAGGCAGCCGAGATCATCGGCCAACTCAACCTCACGGTTGATCCGAGGACGCCTGTTTTTGAACTCAGCCCCGGCCAGGCCCAGCTGACCGAGATCGCCAAGGCCATTCATCAGGATGCCAGGATCCTTATCCTTGACGAACCAACCTCGTCGCTGAGCGCACAGGAAGCCGACACTCTGTTCGGCATGTTGAAGAAGCTCACTGCGGCGGGAACAGCCGTGATCTACGTTTCCCATCGCATGACCGAGATCATGACGATCGCCGACGAGATTACAATTCTGCGTGACGGTCAGAACGTGACCTCCGGGAAGACATCCGAATTCACGCTCGACTCGATCGTGCAGCACATGGTCGGCAAGCGTGTCACCGGTTTCCAATACCAGGCGCGCGCCATTGATCGCAGCGGCAAACCCGCGCTGAGCGTACGTGGCCTTTCGGGCCCTTCGGGAAAACCCAGCGATGTCAGCTTCGACGTCCACAGGGGCGAGATTGTGGGAATAGCAGGCCTCATGGGCGCTGGCCGGAGCGAGCTTGCCCGCCTTCTTTTCGGCGTCGATAAGAAAACTGCGGGAACCGTAGAACTCGGCGACACAGCCGTTGAGTTCAAGTCACCTTCGGATGCGATCAAGGCTGGCATCGTGCTTGTTCCGGAGAGCCGCCACGAGGAAGGTCTGGTTGTCGAGCACAGCGTCGGCGACAATCTTGGACTGCCGCAGATCGGTCAGCTCGTCCGCGGTCCCTTCATCGACCGTCGACGCGAGGGAACACTGACCTCCGATCTCATCAAGCAACTGAGGATCAAGACGCCGTCCGCTGACAACAAGGTCAGGAACCTTTCCGGCGGCAACCAGCAGAAGATCGTTATTGCCAAATGGCTAGCGATTGATCCTTCGGTTGTCATTCTCGACGAACCGACAGCAGGCGTAGACATCGGTTCAAAGGCCGAGATCGTAGAACTCATTCGGAGCGTCGCCTCCTCCGGAAAGTCCGTCATCGTCATCTCGTCGGAACCAGCCGAGCTTCTGGCAACGAGCGACCGCATCCTGGTCATGAACAACGGACGTCTCGCGCGCGAAATCGAGCGCGACGAAATCGAAAGCTGGGCCACGATTGCCGGCGACGAAACTCAATCTCCGCTGATCCGCACCGAACTCGGTCTGCAGGTCGCGATTCAGAAGGCAACCCAAAATGTCCACTGAAGCCAAGACATTGAACACAGAGACGGATGCAACCCACATGCGGCCGTGGCACAGCAACTGGCGCGACTACGTCGTCTACATCGGCTTCGTCGTCATCTTCATCGTCTTCGCGATCCTCCTGCAGGATCGCGGATTCCTATCTTCAAACAATCTGCTCAACATCCTGCGGCAGACTGCGATCGTCGCCATCGTTTCCATGGCAATGTCGTTCGTACTCTCGGCGGGCGAGATCGACCTCTCGGTCGGAGCCATTGCCGGACTGTCGTCGGTGGTCGCTGGCCTGGTGCTGAGCAAGTACGGTCTATTCCCCGGCATTCTCGCGGGCTTGACCCTCGGGCTGCTGGTAGGCGCCATAAACGGCGGCCTGACTGCCTATCTCAACATCCCGTCGTTCTTGGTGACGCTCGGCATGATGGGGATCGCGCGAGGGGTCGGAATGTGGGTAAGCGGCACTTCGCCTGTTCCAATTATCAACGACACGTTCATTTTCGTCTTTGGTTCCGGCAACATCGGCCCTGTTCCTGTCCTCGTTGTCTGGGTCGCCGTTCTGGGCATGATCGCCCATATCGCGCTCCGAAAGACACCGTTCGGCCGCAAGGTCATGTCGGCAGGCGGAAACTCGATCGCAGCTCGCTACAGCGGCGTCGATGTCCGGAAAATCAAGTTCCAGGTGCTGCTACTGACGGGGATGGCCGCTGCGATCGCTGGCATGCTCTATGCTGGACGCCTGCAGTCTGGACGCTTCCAGCTTGGCGAAGGTGATGAGCTGTCTGTCATTGCAGCCGTGGTTCTCGGCGGTACCAGCCTATTCGGCGGACGCGGCACCGTGATCGGTTCCATCGTCGGTGCCCTGCTCATCGGTATCATCAACAACGGTCTTATTCTTGGCGGCCTCGACTACAGCCAGCAGCTCATCGCGCGCGGAATGCTCATCATCCTGGCTGTGGCGGTCGGCCGAAGCCGCTAACCTGGAAGGTTCTACGGAGGTATTACGATATGAGAGTTTTAGTAACAGGCGGCAGCGGCAAACTGGGTAGAGCCACGATCAAGCATCTGGTTGAGAGCGGCCACGACGTCATCAACGCGGATACGATCGCTCCGCCAGAAAACCTCTGCCCCTTCGTCAAGGTCGATTTCGAGGATATGCGCGCCACGATCGAGGCGATCAGTGGCTTTGATTGGGACCACAATCGCAACACTGAAGCCGTCGTCCATCTGGCCGCTGTGCCGATGCCGGGGCGCGTTGCTCCTGCGGATGTTTTCCGGGTCAACACCATCTCGACGTTCAATGTTTTCGAGTCATGCCGCTTGCTCGGCATCAAGAACATCGTGTGGGCGTCGAGCGAGACCCTGCTCGGCATTCCTTACGAGATCAAGCCTGACTATCTGCCGGCGGACGAGAATTATCAGTCGCGCCCGGAAACCTCCTATTCCCTCTCGAAGCATCTCGGCGAGGAGATGGCAAAGCAGTATTGCCGCTGGGACAGCGAGCTCAAGATCGTTTGCCTACGCTTCTCCAACGTTATGGACGAGAGCGAGTATGCCGACTTCCCGGCCTTCGAGCAGAACCCGGGCAGCAGACGCTTCAACCTTTGGACCTATATCGACGCCCGCGACGGGGCACAGGCGATCCGTCGCTCGCTCGAGTGGAGCGGCAAAGGTGCCGAGGTTTTCATCATCGCAAACGACGATGGGGTCATGACCACCTCCAACGAGGAACTCGTCAGGAGGTGGTATCCGGGGGTCCCGTTCAAGAAGCAGATCGGGAAGAACGAAACCTTGCTGTCCATCGACAAAGCAAAGAGCGCTCTCGGATACCAGCCTGAACATAGCTGGCGAAAATATGTAGGCTCCTGAGAAATCAGCCAGCTTGAAGGGAAAGAAAATGCCGACCAGGAAACAGACAGCACCGGTCTCAGAGATCAAAGAGGACGCCTTCGCGAAAACAATGACCGCGACAGCGCACCTTCGGTTGCGCCAGCTCATCCTGGATAACAAGTGGGCGCCCGGTTACCAGGCGACCGAACAGGAAGTCGCGTCCCAGTTGGGAATGAGCCGGACGCCCGTAAGGGAGGCGCTCATGCGCCTCCAGCAGGACGGACTTGTCTCGGTGATCCCGAGGCACGGAATGCGGGTCCTGCCGATTTCTATTTCTGACATGAAGGAAATTTACGAAATCCTGACGTCGCTGGAGAGTACGGCTGCAGAGCTTGCCGCCAGCCGCCGGCTTTCCGAGGACCAACTCCGGGGTCTCGAAAGGGCGACGGCCGACATGGACCATGCGCTTTCGCAAGATAACTTGGAGCGCTGGGCGCAGGCGGACGCGAGATTTCATGAGCAACTGCTCGAACTTGGCGGCAACCAGATGCTCAAGTCGGTCGTCCTCAATTTCATCGACCGCGCACATCGCGTCAGGATGGTGACGCTGAAGATGCGTCCCAAGCCGGTTAACTCAACCCGCGAACATGCAGAACTCGTGCAAGCAATCCGGGAAGGCGACCGCGAAAAAGCAAGAAACATTCACAAGGCGCACCGCGAGCGGGCAGGCAAGGAACTGCTCGACCTCCTCGAGCGCCTCGGCCTCAACCACCTCTAGGACAGGTTTCAAATGTCATCGTTGAACAACACTCTCAAGATCGCAGTCCTTCCCGGCGACGGGATCGGCAGGGAAGTCATGCCTGCCTGCCTGGAATTGATCGACGCCGCCGTCAGCCAGGCGGGCGCGCCACCGCTCGTGTTCGAGACGCATCAGGCCGGTGCCCAGCACTACGCGGAGACCGGCGAGGCCCTGCCCGCCGCCGCGCTCGAGGCCTGCCGGACATCCGACGCAATCCTCTTCGGCGCGATGGGCTGGCCCGACATCCGCTTCCCGGACGGGACGGAAATCATTCCGCAGCTCGACCTGCGCATGGAGTTCGGCCTGTTTGCAGGTGTCCGTCCGATCCGGTGGTTTCCCGGCCTTCCGAAAGTGCTGTCCGATCCTCGCGCCGAAGGAATCGACTTCGTCCTGGTCCGCGAGCAGACAGAAGGACTGTTTTATGCGCGTGGCCGTGGCGAAGTGCTAAACGACCAAGAGGCCTACGACACGATGCAGATCACGCGGGCCGGCACCGAGCGTGTTACCGAATTCGCTTTCCAGCTGGCCGCCCAGCGCAAACGTCGCGGCAAGGCCGGCACGGTGACCTGCGTCGACAAGGCGAATGTCTTCAGTTCGATGGCTTTCTTCCGGAAGGTTTTCGATGAGATCGCCGCCAAGCACCCCGAGTTGCAGAAGGACTATGCCTATGTCGACGCGCTGGCGCTCAACATGGTGAAGAAGCCCTGGACGCTTGACGTGCTGGTGACCGAGAACATGTTTGGCGACATCCTTTCCGACCTTGCGGCCGGTCTGATCGGCGGCATGGGTATGGCCCCTTCGGCGGACATCGGCGATACCCACGGCCTCTTCCAGCCGGCACACGGGACCGCTCCCGATATCGCGGGCAAGGGCGTCGCCAATCCGGGCGCAATGTTCCTGTCGGGAGCGATGATGCTCGACTGGCTGGCGGTGAAGCACGGCGATCAGCGGCTTGCTGACGCCGCCGGGCTGATCGAGGCCGCGGTCGAGCACACCTTGTCGACCAAGATCGCGGTTCCAATGGAGTATGGCGGAAGCGCCAATTGCGCGGAGATGACGCGCAGCGTGATCGGCGCTCTGGGTGCCGTCCGCAAGGAGGTCGCATGAGTTCGGCATCCACAGGCTTTGTCGTGGTCGTAGAGTTCGTCGTTCGAAACCAATTCGCCGATAATTTCGATGCGGCGATAATCGAGAATGCGGCGACGTCGCTGCGCGACGAACCGAACTGCGAAGTGTTCGATGTCTGCCGCGATCCTGAGCGGCCCGAGCGCATCTACCTCTATGAAGTCTATGGCTCAAGAGCCGATTTCGACTTCCACCTGAAGACGCCGCACTTCACGAGCTTTGATGCGATGGTTCGAGATTGGGTGGCCGAAAAGCGAGTGGAAACGTTCGAGCGCATTTCGTCCCACGAGAAGGAGGGCGCGAGATGACCAGCAACGTCAAGGCGATTGTCTTCGACACGTTCGGCACTGTCGTCGACTGGCGGGGTTCAATCATCCGCGATCTCACCGCCTGGGGCGCGGCGGAGGGCCTGCAGATCGACTGGGCCGGTCTCGTCGACCGCTGGCGAGACCGTTACAATCCCCAGAAAGCGCGGGTGCGCAGCGGCGAGTTGCCGTGGACGAACCTGGACGAACTTCACTTCGATGCCTTGAAGGCAGTGTTCGCAGAGATGGGGCTGGCCGAACTAGACCAGGACCGGATGATGCACGTCAACAAGGTCTGGCATCGCCTGGACGGCTGGCCCGACGCATCGCGCGGGCTACACCGGCTGAAGTCGAAGTTTATCATCGGCCCGCTGTCCAACGCCAATGTCGCGATTCTCGTCAATATGGCAAAGCATGCCGACTTGCCGTGGGACAACGTGTTCTCCTGCGAGCTTTTCCAGCACTACAAGCCCGATCCTGAGACCTACCTCGGGGTCTGCAAACTCCTTTATCTGGAGCCCGGGGCCGTCATGATGTGCGCTGCCCACAACTACGATCTTGCCGCCGCGCGCAGCCTTGGCCTTAAAACCGCATTCATCGCACGACCCACCGAATACGGCGAGGGCCAGACGGCCGACCTCACAGCCGAGCAGCGCTGGGATTACGTCGCCGACGATCTCGAAGACCTCGCCCGACAACTCGGATGCTAGAAGAGAGAAAGATAATGCAGACATACAAGATGTTCATCGACGGCAAGTGGGAAGACGCTGCCAACGGAGATACGTTCGAGACGAAGAACCCTTTCAACGGGCAGACCTGGGCCGCTATTCCGAAGGGCGGCAGGGAAGATGCGGAACGAGCAGTCGAGGCTGCGCACCGCGCCTTCACGAGCGGTCCGTGGCCGAAGCTCACCGCGAGCGCCCGCGGACACCTTCTTCGGCGTCTTGGCGACCTGATCGCCGAGAATGCGGAGCATCTCGCGACGATCGAGGTTACGGACAACGGCAAGCTCATCAACGAGATGCTGTTTCAGCTCAAATACATCCCGCAGTGGTACTACTACTTCGGCGGGCTGGCGGACAAGATCGAAGGAGCGGTCATCCCGATCGATAAGGCGGACACCTTCAACTTCACTCGTAATGAGCCGCTCGGCGTCTGCGTCGGGATTACGCCGTGGAACTCCCCTCTCCTGCTGCTCGCCTACAAGCTGGCACCGGCACTCGCCGCAGGGAACACATTCGTGGCAAAGCCCTCTGAGTTCACGTCTGCTTCGACCCTTGAGTTCGCAAAGCTCGTCGAGCAGACTGGCTTTCCCGCGGGCGTCTTCAACGTCGTCACAGGGTTCGGCGCGGATGTCGGCGAGACGCTGACGACCCACAAGTACGTCGCCAAGATCGCTTTCACGGGAAGTGAAGGCACCGGGCGCAAGATCGGCGAGCTTGCAGCGCGCAACTTCAAGAAGGTTACGCTTGAACTCGGCGGCAAGAGCCCGCACATCGTCTTCGACGATGCGGAGATCGACAATGCCGTCAACGGGGTGATCTCCGGCATCTTCGCTGCCACCGGACAGACATGTATTGCGGGCTCACGATTGCTCGTGCAGCGAAAGATCCACGACCAGTTTCTCGAGAAGATCGTCAACCTCGCAAAAACGGCGAGAATGGGCGATCCGCTCTTGACGTCGACGCAGGTTGGCCCCGTGACGACGCCGCCGCAACTCGAGAAGATCCTCGGCTATATCAACATCGCAAAAGGCGAAGGCGCCGAATGCGTTCTCGGTGGGGGGCGGCCGGACAATGCCGAGCTCTCCAGGGGCTGGTTCGTCGAACCTACGATTTTCTCCGGGGTCCGAAACGACATGCGCATCGCGCAGGAGGAGGTCTTCGGCCCGGTTCTGGCGGTCATCCCCTTCGACAGCGATGAGGAAGCCGTGCATATTGCCAATGACACCAATTACGGGCTGGCCGCGGGCTTCTGGACCCAGGACATGCGTCGTATCCTGAAGGTTTCGGCCGCCATCCAGGCTGGCACCATCTGGGTCAATACCTACCGCGTCATCAGCTATATGTCGCCGCTTGGAGGCTACAAGCACTCCGGCATCGGTCGCGAGAATGGCATCGCCTCGATCCAGAACTACATGCAGACGAAGAGCGTGATGATCTCGACCGCTGAAGACGTCGCCAACCCCTTCATCATGAGGTGATCCATGGTGGCCGCCGGAAAGTTGCTGGTCGGCTGCGTGGCCGACGATTTCACGGGAGCGACTGACGTCGCGAACATCTTCGCGCGCGCCGGCCTCAAAACGACGGTGCTGATCGGCGTTCCTGAAGACGACAGAGACATTGACGCCGACATAATCGTTGTCGCCCTCAAGACTCGAACGGCACCTCCGCAAATGGCGGTCGAGGAGTCCTTGGCCGCACTGCGATGGCTGCGTGGCCGTGGCGCGCAGAAGTACTACTTCAAGTACTGCTCGACGTTCGATTCCACGGCGAAGGGCAACATCGGCCCGGTCGCCGACGCGATGCTTGCGGAGCTTGGCCAATCCATAACGATCGCCTGCCCCGCCTTCCCTGCCAACGGCCGGACGGTTTACAAGGGCAACCTGTTCGTCGGCGACGTGCCGCTGGACGAGTCCGGCATGCGCAATCATCCGTTGACGCCGATGACAGACGCGAACCTGCTGCGGGTGCTCGGGCCGCAGTCGCGGGCCGAAATCACCGGATGCTATTACGAGACGGTGAAGCAAGGGGCGTCCGCCATCGCCGAATGGGCCGCCCCCATTCACGGCGACGGCACGCGTATTGTCGTCATCGACGCCCTGGCTGACGAGGACCTTGTCGAGATTGCCCAGGCATTCAAGGATTTCGTGCTGTTCACCGGTGCGTCGGGCCTGGCATATGGGCTGGCTCGTGTTCTTCTTGCCGGCGGGAACAGCCGCGACGCTGCCGTTACGACTGACTTGGACGAAGGCTACAGAGCCGTCGTCTCCGGTAGCTGCTCGGTCGCAACCAACGGACAGGTGGAGGCGATGCTCGCAGACCACGAGGGTTTCCGCGTCGACCTCTCGAAGCTGGCGGACGGCGGCGATGTCGTCGGCGAGGCCGTCGAGTGGGCCTCGTCCCGTCTGGGCCGCAAGCCTGTTCTCATCTATGCGACGGCTCTGCCCGACGAGGTGAAGGAAAACCAACGCAAGCTGGGCGCCGCGCAGTCCGGCGAGATGGTCGAGGCCGCCCTCTCCTCAATCGCGCGAAGGCTCGTCGAGAAGGGTGTGAGCGATCTCATCGTCGCCGGCGGCGAGACGTCGGGAGCGGTGGTGAAGTCGCTAGGCGTCGACCAGCTCTCGATTGGCAACGAAATCGCCGCCGGAGTGCCGTGGGTACACGCAAAGAGCCAGGGGCGATCTCTGTCACTCGCGTTGAAGTCCGGCAACTTCGGCGAACGAGACTTCTTCATGAACGCTTGGGACCGGCTCCGATGATAGGCTCCATATCCGAAGAGACAAAGGTCCGCGACGAGATGGTCGAGGTCGGCCGCTCGCTCTTCGACCGCGGGCTGACCGCAGGATCGACCGGCAACATCAGCGTCCGTCTGTCGGACGGTCGCATTCTGATGACGCCCACCAACGCTTCGCTGGGCGTGCTCGATCCAGCACGGCTGTCCTGCTTTTCGGCGGAAGGCGTGCATGTCGGAGGTGACAAGCCCACCAAGGAGGCGTTCCTCCACAAGTGCATGTATTGCGGTAAGGACAATCGCCGAGCCGTCGTCCACCTGCATTCAACCTATTCGGTTGCCGTCAGCTTGCTGAAGCAGGTCAACGAGCGCGACGTTCTGCCGCCCCTGACCGCCTACTATGTCATGCGTATCGGTTTCCTGCCGCTCGTGCCGTATTTTCCTCCCGGAGACGAAGCGCTGGCGGCGGCGGTGGGAGCCGCCGCCGCGAACCATCATGCGGTGTTGATGGCAAACCATGGACCTGTCGTCGCGGGCAAGTCCCTAAAGGACGCCCAGTACGCGACAGAGGAGTTGGAGGAAACGGCGAAGCTCTTCTTGCTCTTGCAGAACCACGAGGTCCGGCCGCTCACCGCCGAGGAAAGGGCCACCTTGATCAATCTCTCGAGGTGAGAAGAGCGCGTTACGAACCAGGAGGAACCCAGCGGGTCTGGGTGCCGTATCCGGGCGGGCTTCCAAGTTGCTTGCATTCGCCGCATAAGGTTCGCCGGTGTTTGCACTTCTGAAAATGGGGAACATAGACGTGATCTCGAAGGGTGCGGAAGAAGCAGCGTCGGCAACGATGTCTCCTTGTGTACAGATCTCTCGTCCAACTGCTTTCAAACAGCAGACGGCAGACTTCAACTCCGAGCTTCACGCTCGACCGTCGATCTATTTCAACGGTCCCGCAATTGTTGAGCACGTTGCTTTCATGCCCATAGACGGTGTGATCAAGGAGTTCCACGACAGTCTCGAAGCTGATGGCACGATTTCGGTTAGAGTCGAAAGGCACACTGAATTCGTGACGGTTACGCGCGTCCGGAAACTTGACAGCGAGCCAGGGGGCTGGCCGGGATCTGACCTCCTTGAAAGTGACTTTGCCGAGCTCGCAGGATTGATCTCACCGCTGCTCGTTTGTCACGTCAGCATCCTTGTCCTCGGGAACCCTCCTGACAAGCTGGGACCGGTGCTGGAAACCTTCGGCTTCGGTGATACCGCCGCCTCATTGATCGGTGGGGGCGCGGCGCAGGTTTGCTCCGATTTTCGTGTTCGAGGGGACAATTCAAGTAGAATTATCCTGTTCAACAAGGACCTGAACGCACACCGCCTGGGGCGCATGGTACGCCGCATCTTCGAGATCGAAACCTACAGATCCATGGCGCTTCTCGGATTGCCGGAAGCGCGTCGTCTCGCCCCGCTTCTCGGCGGATATGACACGGAGCTGGTTCAACTGACCAATCGCAATCTTCGTACGCCCGCGCATCAGCACAAGCAATTGCTCGAGGAGATTACCGCTCTCTCATCCCATGTCATCTCGGCCACCGCCGAGACCAGAAACAGGTTCGGCGCAACCGCAGCCTACGCCAAGATCGTTGAGGAGAGGATCGCGCTTTTACGGGAAACGCACGTCGTCGGCTTTCAACGCTTCGGTACCTTCGTGGAGCGACGGTTCAAGCCAGCGGTGCGTACCTGTGAAGCGACCGCCTTGAGGCTTGAGCAACTATCGAGGGCCGCGATGCACTTACTCGACTTGTTGCAAACCCGAATTCAGGTCGAGATCGAATTCCAGAACGCGACACAGATCCAGGCCATGGCTGATCGCGCCGCGACGCAGGTCAAGATCCAGCGCGCGGTCGAAGGCTTTTCGATCATTGCAATAAGCTACTATTTGTTGAGCTTGCTGAAGTTCGTGTATGAAACGGCAGACCACGCTGGGTTCCATTTCGATCCAATGATCATGCTCGTCGCTGTTCCGGTCGTTGTGGGATCTGTTGTGATCACCATTCTGCGCGTCAAGCATGCGCTGAAAGCAGAGAGCTAGCGGCGGCGCAACCTCGCCTCAACAAGCTCGATCAATCAAGCAGCTCTCATGAGTATCTCCACGAGGCGGTTCAGCGGAGGCGGTCATCTCTTCTTCAGTAATGGCTCGCTCGGGGACTGCGTTTTGAATCTAAGATTTGGCAGGCATTCTCGCCACCACGACGTCTGCGACAATCAACAATGCCAGAGACGACGCACTTGCGCCCTTCAATTTCGGTTAAGGTATTAGGTATAAGGTTATACCTCATGCGCAGTTCAAAAGGTTTGCTCAGCCGGAGGGGAAATAATGTGGAGGATTCGGAAATTTGGCGTGGCGATACGTTTGTCTATCGCATTCGGGTTGCTGTTGTGCGCAATGGGAGTTCTGTCTCTTTCGTCAATCAGCCAGGTCGACGAGATCAACGGTAAGCTCAGCCTCATAAATGGCAGTAATAGCCAAAAATTTCGGAATGGCATCGATATGCTGGGCTCGGTCCGCGATCGAGCAGTAGCGTTGCGCGACATCGTTTTGACTGACTCGAATACAGATCAAGCAACGACAATCGTGATGATGAGAAAGCTGCAGGCATCCTACGCTTCCAACTTCGCGGAGTTACAAAAGGCCGTTAATTCCGACATCGCCAGCACCCCCGCAGAGCGTCGCCTCGCTGAAGGTCTGACGGCTTTTCAGAATGACGCCGAGCCTTTGATTGCCGACATCATCAAGTTGACGCTCGACGGAAAAAGAGACGAGGCAAAGCCGCTGCTCTTAAATGAACTGAGACCCAAGTTGACGGCATGGATTGGTGCTCTGAACAAGTTGATTGATTACGAGCAAGCTCTAAACCAAGGCGTTGGTGGCAAAGTTAAAGCAGCTTCTGATGAATTTAAATTTCTGACGCTAGAGCACGTCCATTGAACGCGGAATCGGAATTTTGCTGACATGCTTTGTTTGCCGTGATTCCCTGCCTTCGAATCAGGAGGTATGAATGTCACGAGCGTTCAGTGATGATCTTCGCATTCGAGTT
>NZ_LOKZ01000022.1 GCF_002211365.1 Rhizobium sp. R711
GCAACAGTGCTTCCGGCGCCGGCCAGGGCAGCGGGCTGCCGGTGGCCGCCAGGCCCCAGGCTTCGAGATAGGCGAGGTCCGAGGTGATGGCGCGCAACGTGTTGTCGCCCATGCCCTCGTTGACGAGGTGGCGCAGCGTTTCGACGTCGTGGTCGGTCAACAGCTCGGCGAGTTCGTCCCGCCGCTCGATCGGCAGGACCGCGGCAATGATGTCGAGTTCCTCGGCACGGGCTTCGATCCCGGTCAGTTTCTTAGCCATCGCCACCCTCCCCCGCGGCCGTCGAGACCGTGCTTTGCCCCGACTTTCGCTGATTTGCGACTCCAGATCAACTATCATCGATAACCGGTCATTATCGATGGTTAGACGTCTCGCAAATTACCATCACGGACGACGGAAGCTAATTGCTTTTTCGCTTCTGAAACAGAAAAGAATAGCGTTGATTCATATGGTTAAGAAGATAAAAACGTCGCAAACTTCCGCCAAGTTGGCAGTAACGGACGCGGAGAATGAGGCCATAGGCAATTGAGGGCAGGCCGAGCCTGCCCGCGCCTCGGCGGCTCGGCCGAACCTGAGCGGGCCGGTCCCTGGGCAAAGCGCCCCTTCCGGCCTAAGCCGCTTCCCAGACCTGGTTCAGGATTTTTGCGGCGAGCGCCGCCTTGTCCTGCGGCAGGAACCGGCCATAGTGCTGCTGCACCACATCCGGCGTATCCTGGATCGCATAACTCGCCTGCTCGTAGGATCCTGTCTGTTTGAGGATATGGGTCGCCAGAATATCCCGGACATTGTGCGGACCGTGCGGCAGCAGGCCCTTGATGGCGCCGCGACCAGTATACGGGTTGTAGATTCCATATCGTTGGATGACGGTTCGCCAGGCCTCATAAAAGGTCGCGGAGTCGTAGGCGGCCTCGATGCTGGTCGTCTTGACCGTCTTCACGAACAGCGTGCCGGGATCCTTCGACCCGGCGAGCAGCACACCGCGGTGGCGGTCGATGTACGCGTCCAAGTATTTGTAAAGGTCGAGCAGGTCGGGCAGGATCAGCCGGAACGGTTTCTGCCCGAAGAAGGACGAGCCGGAATTCTTGAACGCGACCGACGGAATGAGCACTTCCCAGCCACGCTCGCGGTCGCTCCAGCGCAGCTCCCCGCACTTCATGTCTTCCAGCCGGCGCTCCGCCGTTGGAAAATGACCGCGCGGGCAGACGCGCAGCTGCCGGAGGTTCTTTTGCCGCAGCCCCAAATGAAGCCCGAGCCGCAACATCAGGAAGGAGCGGACAGCTGCCGCCGCCGGTCGCGGATAGAGATGTTCGTCCGGCATCCGCTTCAGGATCTCGTCCGTGATTTTACGATACTCTGCCAAAGGGCTGTCCGCTTCGAGGATTACCATGATCGGCTCGAACGGATCGCGATGCACGCGCATGACCCGCTGAACTTCCTTGGAACGATTGGCGGCATGCCGATGAAACGCGTCGCAGGCCCCATGCCAGTCACGCGAAGCGAATTCGATCTCCTCAGCAGCGATCAGCCCTTCGATCGGTCGAACATTCCTCAGAAGCTCCGGATGCTGCCGGATCCAGCCGACCTCGGCACGGGTGAGGGCCTGTGCGACCATCAGCATGTCTTCTTCCCACTTGGTGTAGAAGCCGCGCCGCTGCTCGCGCCATTGCAGGTACCAGTCCCACACGCCTGGGAAAATCAGCAAGCCGAAGGTCAATTGGCTGAGCGGGACGCCGCGGCCTTTGACGATGCCGGCGGGTGAGGCGGCCAGCGCCCCGAACATCAGCCCAAGATGCTCGATCTTTTGCGATGCCGTTTCCTCCCCCCACACACCATTGCGCTGAAACCCGATCGCCGTCAGCGTCGAGGTCTTGAAGCGGATCAGTTCCGCCATCTCCATCGCCAGCCGCGGCGGCGCGTCGACCACGCCGGAAAGAAGGTCCTGACCCTCGAAGGTTTCGTCCGCACTGCGACTGGCGCCGCTGGACAGTACCGGCGATCGCGGAGACAGCGATCCGCCGCCATAGGTGATGCCGGGAAACCGGATGGCATAACGTTGCTTGCTGGCCGCCGCCTGGTATCGGCGATAATCGGTCGAGCCGGAGATGATGACGCGCCGCACCCAGTCGATGATTTCCTCGCGCTTGGAGAACGGCAGGCTGCCAAAATCGTCCGGTAGATGCCAGGCCAATCGCCGCCGCTCGGCAGGACTGATGTCGCCAAGGTCGTGACCGTTGAGTGAACGCGACTGATGCGGAAGCTTGGCCTTGAAATATCCCTCCGCCAGTCGGTAGCGTCGCTCGATCCGGGCGAGGATTTCGAAGCTGGCAATGGACCTCGGCGCGCGTTCACCCTGGATCCATGACAACAGGGTCTTGTGGTCGAAGTTCTCGCCGAGGCGAATGATCGCGCGATAGAGTTGCCAGTAACTGTCACCGAAGCGGCGCATCTGGTAGATGAGGGCGTCCTGGAAGCTCTCGGGATCGTCTGCCGCCTCGAATAGCGGTTCGGGAAATTCCTGGATCGGTTTGGGCTGCGGACCGCGCGGCGCTGAAGCGGATTGAGACGGAACCTCGTCTCTCCCACCCGTTGCGGCTTGCGGGTGGAAGATGCGGTCGGTACTGTCGCGCGACGAGCGGGTTTGCGCGATCTGGGTTTCGGTTGCGGAGCCCGAACGTCTTCCGCCGCGGGCGGCATCCGCAGCCATCGGAGGATGGCGTCGAGGGCAGGGCGTAGCTGGTTTTTCAGCTCCGGAGTCATCTCGTCCTCGATCCCGCAGGTCCGCGCGATCGTTGCCCCCAGTCGAGGCGGCCGTTCAGCAAAGGCGGCGACTTGCGGTAGATGATCAAGCTGATGAGGTAGGGCCTGATACTCTCCAGGACGTGTTTCGATGCGGTCGGCGCTATGCGGACGTCGCAGTAGTCTGAAATTTTTCGCTGAAAATGGCGTGAGGAAACGTCTTGTTTTGGCATGCTCTCATTCCATAGCTATCGGCCCCAATGCCGACGGCGAGCGGAAATAGGAGCTGTCCTTTAACATACGGTATATCGGAAAGTGCAGAAGACCCGTCGCGGTGGGTGTTTTGGGTACCGGGAAGGGTATTGAACTGCCCCCATTTTGACCAGACACTCAGCAAACAGGAGGGCTCAAGCACAGGCTGGTTTGAGCCGGAGAAGACGGTATCATCAAGGCCAGACGTGACGGCGTTGCAAGAAGCCGAGATGGGCTGAGGGCCTCCGTCCGCGAGATCACTCTCCTTCCGAACTGGTTTCCGGCCCCATAAGGGTGATGAGCGTCAAGTTATTCTCAGGAAAATGCAATACAACCATCTGGTGATCAAGCGGCCGAGTTGCTACAATCGATGCGAAGAGGGAGTCGATCGCCATTGTCCGATGGAAAGAACAGAATTCAGCACGCCGATCCAGAGATATGAACGACGCACCTTAATCGATATCGACGAAGCGCATCGACCTTACCTTGCTGCGGCCATTCTTCGTTTTAATGCGATGAATGCTGTGGCGAAGGTCGAATTGTCTACACAAATAACGTTATTCGATGACGGTTCGTCGCTGATCGACGTGTTGATTTCGGATTTTCAACACTGCCTCTATCGCGGAAAAATTTATACAGAGACGCTTCCCCTGCGAAGGGCGCTCATCAGCGGTGTCCTCGGGCGATGACCGTCTTCCCTCTGAAATTCACCCGTTTGGCTTCTGATTACCTATTCGTTGATGACGCGGGTGGGTATTTCCGGGCAGATGGCAGATTCCTTGAGCGATACGCTGGTGGCGATCTGACCGCCTCAGATAGCGGGTTTCTTCATTCGAACGGGCATGCATTCGATGAAGTCGGCGACCCAGCGTATATGGGTTTTGCATATCGGTGGGCACAGCGACTGCATCGTCCGCAGGAGCTGAACTATGTCATTCTCGTGCCGACACTTCGCTGCAATTTGGCGTGCGGCTACTGCCAGGTGTCGCGGGTCAACGAAAACACAAGTGGGTTTGACTGGACCGAAGACACGCTCGCCCAGGTCCTCTGTTTTCTCGATGGCATGGACACAGCAAGTGCGAAGATCGAGTTTCAAGGCGGCGAACCACTTTTGCGTTTGGACCTGCTGGAGACGGTTCGAGATTTTGCGCGGCGGAAATTTAAGGACGCAAGCTTCACCGTTTGCACCAATCTGCAGTCTGTTTCCGCTGACGCCTGGGCGTTTCTCGACGCTTCGGACACATTCGTTAGTACGTCGCTTGATGGTGACCTTTCGGCTCACGAACGGCAGCGGACAATCACTTCCCGGGACACCGAGCAGTTTATTTCGAACCTTCGCTATGGGATCGGAAGGCTAGGGCAAGGGAAAGTGTCGGCGTTGCCCACGCTTGATGTCAACAATTTGCCAACCCCGAACCAGATCATTGAGACGTTCGGCGACTTCGGCTTTCGTTCCATTTTCCTCCGGCCTATCAACCATCAAGGTTTCGCTCGGAAGCGATACCAGACCATGGGCATGGATGAGCGATGGAACGACTATCATGGCCGATTCATCGATGCGTTGATCGAGCACAATTGGACAGCAGATTTCCCTGTCGAGGAATTCTACTTCACGCATTGTCTTCGCCGGGTTCTACGCGGCGGCCATAACCACCATGTGGACCTTCGCAACCCGAACATCCTCGGTAAGGACTATATAGTCATCGATTTCGACGGCACGTTTTATCCGTCGGACGAAGCAAGGATGGTGACGAGAGTGGGGCAGATCGACCTGAGTGTCGGCAACCTTTGGGATGGCATCGATCAGGCAAAGCTGGATGTCCTGAATGAGGAAGCGACTAACTCGTTCCATCCAGATTGCATCCACTGTCCATACCAAGCGGCCTGCGGCATTGACGTGATCGACGACCTCTCCCGGTATGGTCGTATCGATGTGCCGAAGCTTGACACTACCTTCTGCCGACGCCACACCGCGATCTTCGACAAGATATTCGAGCTGCTCTATTCGGATGACAAAAAAGCTCACAAGAGCCTTGCGGCATGGGCCGGAATTCCGGAGTTCGATCCTTCGCTGGCTCCGATACACAGATGATCGATTTGCGGCTCAAGATCGATGACGTTCCAATCGACCATCCAAGTATCGTTCGCCTGCGCACCGACACGGTGGAGAGTGAGCATGATGCTGTCATGATCGATCGTGACCACGAGAGTCAAATCTTCGATCTCGCGGGCTATTCGCTTCGCGTTTACGGCGATCCCCAAACCGATCTCGACGGCGACGTGCTCCTTCTAGTACCTGGTCGAAACTCGGCTCATCGATTGCTGCGAGCAGGGTCGAGGCACAACACATTCCTGGTTACCGAGCAATGCGACCAGCTCTGCGTGATGTGCTCGCAGCCTCCGAAGAAATATCACGTAGACCTCTTCGACCAATTCACGGTCGCCGCCACCTTGGCCCCGGAAAACGCGCGCATCACGATATCTGGCGGTGAGCCGCTGCTGCACAAACGAAGACTGTTTCAATTCCTCGTCGCCGCTGCGAAGGCCCGACCGGATATCTCATTTCATGTTCTTACCAATGGCCAGTTTTTCGAGCCTGGCGACGTCGCCCTAATTGATGAGATCGGAAGAGATCGCGTGTTGTGGGGCATTCCGCTGTATGCCCCTCACGCCGCACTTCACGACAGCATCGTTGCAAAGCCGGGTGCGTTTGAAACGTTGTCGCAGAATTTCGGGACGCTAATGAGGGCGGGGGCGGCCGTCGAGCTTCGGACGGTTGTCCTTCAGCAGAACTGGGATGTGTTGCCACAGCTTGCGGACTACGCCTCGACCCGGCTTCCGTTCATTGATGTCTGGGCCATCATGCAACTAGAAAATATCGGTTACGGCAGAATGAATTGGGCGCATTCGTTCAAGGATACGTCGCTGGATTTCGGCAAACTGCGGAGCGCCATCAATCTCGCGATTGGGCGCGGTATTCACACTCTTCTTTATAATTTCCCGCTTTGCACGGTTCCCCCACAGTACCGGCATTTGGCACCAAGCACGATTTCAGACTGGAAGAACAAATTCCTGGAAGAGTGCGGCGAGTGTACGTTGCGCTCTACTTGCGGTGGATTTTTTGAATGGTATAAAGCTGATCAAGGGTTTGGGGGACTGTCACGACAATGAAGAAGCGCAAGGTTTACCTGGTGCCGTCATTGATTGCGGCCGGGTTCATGCCGTCGAAAGGCGATGCAGCGCCACTTGTCGGCCTTACCAAAAAGAAGCCAGAACCCACTCTCTTTGAGCGGCTGCAGGTCAGGCAGGTTTACACCCTCGCAGGTCATAGCTCACATTCGAGCCATGCAAGTCATAGCAGTCATGCTAGTCACGCGAGCCATGCGTCAGGCTCTGGTGGCGGATACGTTGTGCCGCGCGGCGACTACAACAACAGCACGACCTATACGCAGCCAGACCCAACGCCGAGCTATTCGCCCAATCTGGGACCGGTCATCAGAAGTCTACCGACGACTCCCAACATACCGGCGACGACTTCGACTGGCAGCTATTCGACGGGGGGTGCCCCGCAATCTTCCTCGGTGAATACAGCCCCAATGCCGCTGAAGACGTTGCCGGGCAACTCAGACAAATTTCGGCGTATCGTTATTCAGGTTCAGACCGCTCTGATTGCCTTCGGTTATTTCGGCGGCCCGGTAACAGGGCAGGTCGACGCCGCAACGAGGGTCGGACTTAATAAAATGCAGGATGCCTATGGGCTGAAGGTGACCGGAACGATCACGCCTCAGGTTCTCACAGCTTTTGGTATTTCAACAAACTGATCCGATCAGATTGGGGAGGGAGCGATGCGCTCGTCGGTCTTCATTTCCTGCCTGATTTCATTGGCTGCGCTAATCGCAAGCCCCAGTCACGCAGCGATCAGATTTGCCCATGTGAAAGCGGCGAACAACGACATCTTGTTGATTCAAGGAACGTTCGAGCCCAGCGATCTTCCTGATAAGCTCGAGGCCGAAATCAAGAACAGCGCTCCGAAATTCATCGCGTTCATTTCGCCGGGCGGTGATACAGATGCCGCGATCGGATATGGCCGGACTATTCGTCGGATGAAGCTTTCGACGCTGCAAGTTTCGGGTTCGAAGTGCGAGGCTGCATGCTTATTCGCCTTTGCCGGTGGAGTGCGGCGTTTTGCGGAAGACGGCTCGATGGTTGTTGATCGAACACTTCTCTCGCCGGGAAACTCGGGCCCGCAAACCGGCACCGATAGATATAAAACCTACTTTGCGGACATGGGCCTCGACTCCACCTTGTTCACGTTTGTCACCGATCTGACCGACGGCGATCGACGGGTGCTGTCGCTGATCGACATGGCTGGCTTTGGTCTCGTGACGGGGCAGCCTACCCCCTATGTGGCACCGACGGCGGAAGAGACTGCCGTATCCAACGAGGCGCCCTCGACAGCATTGAACGAAGCCGCGCTACAGTTTTTCCTGGAAACACAGCGGACCTGGTCGACGAACGAAGGAATGTCCTTCCTCGCGAACAACTACGGAGATTCCGTTGTCTATTACGGCTCCCGGCGCTCGAAGGCAGACGTCCTAAACGAGAAGCAACAGTTCGCTGAACGGTGGCCTGTGCGCATTTATGCCGTTCGGTCTGGCACAGCATACGCAGCATGCTTTGAAATCTGTACCGTCTTCGCTGTGGTCGATTGGTATACCTACAGCCCCGCCCGTAAAAAATCGTCGTCTGGCGCGGTAAATGCAGCGATGACATGGGACCCCGCGACCCACAAAATTCTGGCGGAGAATGGTAAGATCAAGATCAAGGACAGCTCGGTGGCTGGACCAGATCGGATTATTCGTCGCTGGCTGACCGACAACGCTGCGTGCTCGTTATCGTACGCGCAGGACGCTTGTAATTCACAAGCACTGCTTCTTACGGAATTGACCAACAGCGGCTGGTGCCGCAAACCCGATGCGACTTGGGGGCCGTGCACTCCTCAATAAGTCCGACCACCGGACTGGAAGGTGTTTTGCACCTTGGGCGTGGTTTTTTGACGCGAAACTGGCCGTTGACCAAGCAGCTCCTTCGGTACCCATCCCATCGCTGACGGACCACCAGAGACATGGACCCATCCGCTTTCCGTCTCAAGGATGGCGAGCAATGCATTCTGACCGACTGCGCCGACCGGAATGTATTTTGCACCGGGTCCATCCCTCAGTTGGAAGGGCTGCTTCATGTAGGCAAACTTTGGCTCCGGCGGGGCGATGTAAGGCGGGGCAGGCGGCTCTGATGCCGCGTCCAATGTAGACGCGGCGGGCGCGGTCGCGGCTGCCGCAAGCGCCTCGAAGATCGTAGGATCGGGTGTCGGCTCCTGATCAGTCCGAAGGGAGGCAGGTGTCGAAAATGCCGGATCATTTACTGTCGCCGTAGCGTCAACGTTCGGTGCCTGGATTACGACTGCCGGCTTACCGGTTTCCGAAGCAGAGCCAGAAGGGGTTGTGGCAGGGGTCACCATCGTCGACGGTGATGGTGACCCTTGTGCTGAACCGGCAGCAGAGGCCGCGGGCCTCCCCGGCGTTGACGATGACGATGCGATTTGCCCTGAACTGGTGGGAACAGCGGCCTGCGTTGTGACGGGCCTAGTCGATTTCTCCGCGTTTTGGAGTGCGGCAATAGCAATAGGAAGTCCAAAGATGCCGCCAATGATGAGAGCTATGGCAGGCACAGCGCTCTTTGGTTTCTGTTCCGGTCCACGCGAACTTAGTGCTACTGGCGGCGATACTGACGTCGCGGTCGATGGGATCGCTTTCGGGGCTTGTGCAGCCTCCATCTTTGCCTTCGCTAAAGCTTGGAGAGCGGCGGCGAAACTCGCCAGCTTTCCCACTTGCGAAAATTCCAGTACCTCGTTGAGACCGCTGTCGCTTTGCAGATGAAGGGTATCGTACAGACAGACAGGCAGCTGGCGGTTGTTCCGAAAACGCCGATCGGGCCCGCCATTCTTGTTGGGGTGCTGCCAAGTGCGGTCGACGACCTTCGCGTCATGAGGGACATGACCATCTTCGATAAACCGTGACGCTTGCCAGCGAGCGCGGAGATCAGAATATGACATTGCACCGAAGCGCGAATTGTGGGCGACCAAAGCAACGTCTGGCATGAAATAAATTATCTGCTTCCCTACATGTATCGAGGGCGGTGTGATGTTGCTCTTGATAACCTTCGGCAAAGCGTAGACGAGCTTCGTGGCGGTTCGCTTCACCAGGTGGGATGCGCCTGCATTTCTTTTCCAGGTCGTTAGATCGTTGATCGCACCGCCAGCCTCGATATGCCATTTCCCGGCACAAGAGCTCAAATTGTCGAACGCCGCGATCGTTTCCTTGTACGCCTGCTCGACCGGACCATCGATCTCATAGAAGAGAACTGTCGATCGGCGGTACGAGTCGAGCCACGACCCTACCGCCCAGGCGGGAAGGGTCGCGATCAGGACCCAAATCCCCACTGGCGGCGCTTTCGCCAACACAAGGATGCCGAGGAGAGCCGTGAGCCATCCGAAAAGAGCCGACAACCGCCATTGATTGGCCTTCGCGTTGATTTCGTCCAACACTTCGCCGAAGTTCTCGTCGCGCATCAACAAGACGTCGCCGGACTCGAACTCAGTCATGTTGACCGCAGATACTTCAAAAGTGACCTGAGCGGGAAGTGGTTCGCTAGCAGCTCTCTGTCGACGTTGGCCAGCATTGCCGAGTGACGCTCGATAATACAGTCCTTGTCGTCCGGCATGGATATAGTGGCCCCGAGGTCCAGTACCGAACCTTAAGCCCTTCGCGCCGACAGAGACGCCGATACCTCCTTGGGAAAAATTAAACCGGAATGGTCCCGCCTTGACTGACTTGCGTATGTAGAATGGCACCCCATGCCCCCAGTCCAATTACAACGTGGATGTTACACAGATTCCCGGCTGCAACGAAGAATTTTGTGGCTTGGCTTTTCAGGTCCGGCCCCGCGAAATTTGAATACCGTTGTGTTCGCCGATCGATAGCCGCCAACAGCTCATAACGATAAGGCGGTCCAACTCTACAAGAACGTCGATCATTCGCATCGGCGGGCTGGATTTTACCCGGGAACGTTTAGCAACGGTTTCGAGGTTGATCTGCTTGTCCTTCAGGCGATCCAGCTTGAGCATCTCCCGCTGTACCGCGACGTCCTACATCGCCGATCCTAATCGCGGTGAGCCCTCGAGCGGACGCCCTTTCGGCAGTAAACGCTTTGGCTGCTTTGCGCCCGCATTTCAGACATAGATGGCACTTAACGGCATGCCTCGAAGCTGACATTGCTGGTGGAGTGACAGTGGATCTCTAAACAACAACCAGGTGAATGGTTCCGCGACAATCTTTCCGAACAAGCACGCCCTCTTCTTCAAGTCGATGACATTTGTATCTATACGCGAAGCAGATCGTTCGAGGCTACATTGACGGCAAGGAAAAGTTCTACATGGTGACCGACGCCGTGTACGAGTTGAGAATGTGCGCCAGGGACAATCGTGCGATCGATACCATTGAACACGCGCTGGAGATGGAGGACGAAGGGATAAGGCTGGACCTAATGGGCCGGGCCTTGAAGATATTGGAAAGCTCCTAGCAAGATCGCCGGCGACGTCTATCGAGTGCGAAGTTCAAAAGCTGAAACCGATCACTCTCGCCGAAAAATGCATCCCTCAAGCTCCTTGAAAACCGCCATGTCTTCCGAGACGCATTGGGCCAGCTCAATCTTGAATTTGTCCGCGTTGATGCTGGTTTTTATGCCGCAAAGGTTTTTGATGCGGTTCAGCTCGTCCTTCACGTTCTGGTTCACGATGTCCGTGAAGAATGCATCATAGGATGCTTCATCGAAAGTCAGCCCGTGCTTTTGAGTGTAGGCCTGGAGAACCTCTTTATCGAAAAGGTAGTTCTCGATCTCCCAACGCTTCATGATACGATGATTGTTCGCATTGTTTTTGAGATAAAGCTGCCTGTCTTTTTCGTCGATGGGTTTACCTGAGCCCTGATCCCGGTCTTTGAAAACGAGGATTTCGACTGTCGGGAACACTTTTCCTAAGATCGATATCGCGACCGCGCTTCGCTGGTCCAGTTCGGTGTTCCCGCCGCTGGAGACAAACAGCGTATCGGGCTTAGAGTCGGCGAAAATGCTGTTGAATGCCTGAGCGTCCATCCCCCGCTCTTCGCCGGACGCTTTGGGTGTGTCTCGCCCTTCGCAGTACACGATCGTCTTTGGGCTCACCAACGCTGTTAAGTCATCGAGGGCGATCGCAAAAAGGTCACGCCATCCGCCAGCGGTTGGCTTCATCGGGGTTAGCGTGTGCGGGTTTGCTGCCAGATTGTACTCTGGGCGGAATTGGACGATCTGGCATTTTCCCCGCATTTCGCTTTGCAGCGCCCTTAGAAAGCCGATGCTGTGGGTACTGATCCAGATTTGGCAGTCCTTGCCCACCAACCTGTCTATCTCGATCAGCAGATTTTTCTGGATCGCCGTATTGATATGAAGCTCAGGCTCATCGAGAAGGAATATCGTCTCGGTGTAGTCCTCCTGGCGCAGATAGAGGTCCAGCAGAATATCGACCACTTCCTTCTCGCCGGAAGAAAGGACGTTAAACTCGAATTCCTTCTCATGATCGGGTTTTCGAAAATATAGCGTGCCCTGCGAGGCTTCGACGTTGCCGAGACTCGACACCTCCAGATCAAGGCATTTGCGCAATGACTCGTTGAGGTCTCCGATAATCTTTGCGCGCGCCTCGCTCGGCTTCACGTCGTTGGTGTCGCGATAGGCGTTAAACTTCGCGAAAAGGCGGCGGTAGTTGTCCTCCATTTTCGCGTCCAGGCTCGCGGCATCGCTTGCGCCGTAATTGTTTTGGTCAATCGCTGGCGTCGAGCGCGTTTCTGAAATTTTCAATACACTGTTGTATCGATAGGGGCTCCGGAACGACATGATGGTGGTGCCCTTGCCCGCAGTTGCGAGTCTTTCGCGCACCTGATTGAAGGAGCCTTCCACAAATTCGATTTCGACATTTTGGTAATCGTAATTTGTCAGGCCATCCATCGAGTAATAGATATAGCCTCGGTCTCCGGTGCTGCCGACTCGCCCCCAGGCGTGGGCGTGGAAGAGCAAACCATCGAGGACAGAACTTTTTCCGCAGCCGTTTGGACCCACGAGAGCGATGATACGCGCGGGCCCATCGCCCAGATCGATCGTGAGATCGCGAAAGCGCTTGTACCCGTTCTTCAATCTAAGTTTCTTTATCCGCATCAATATACTCTGTATCCGGAACGTCCGCCGCAGCGGTAACCGTTTGGCGCTTTGTGGTCGATCAAAGCCAAAGACTGGCTTTTGCGGGTGAAAATCTTCTGGCAATAAGGGCATTGAACTTTGAACATGCGCTGCGCTCTTCCGAACGCCGATGGGCGTGTTCGCACTCTGGACAGGCGAGGTGTATTTGAGAAACCTTTGCCGAAGTAGCCCTTCTTCGCCTCCTCCCCTGCCTTGGATAGCTCGATTTCATAGCGAGGCTCGAAGCCCTCGTCTGTTATCTCCAGGCGCTCGACGTTCTCGGCGACAAAGCTTCTGATACCGGGCGGGCTCGTCTGTCCCCCGGTCTGGTCATACGCGTAGAAATACTCGCGCGCATCTTTGCCGCGCGGCCGTTTGTAGGCTAGAGAATACGGCTCGACTATCCGTTCAGCGCCGTTGTAAGTCAGTTTCAAAAGCTTGCGACCTGCGCCGGCGTCCATGATGAGATTCCGGTGTTCGGACGGGAAAAACAGTTGTTCCCGCCAGCCGCCCAGGCTGACGCCTTCAAACAGCCGTTCGATCGAATCTTTGAATCCTTCCACTGCTCGATCGAAACCAAACCGGGTCGGTTTCGGGCAGCGGATAAACTTTTCCCAAACGCCGCCGAAAAAGGTGAGCGGAAGACCAAGCAGGATTTCTTTCGCAGAACCTGGACTTTGACGGAAGATGGTTTTGTCCAGGAATGTGCGCAGCACAACGCCGCGATCGAGTTCGATTGATCGATCTATGAACGTCGAATAGACTAAATCGAAAAGGTCATGCGAATGTCGGCGCTGTATGAGGCACTTCAGCTTGTTCGCTACAACCTCTTCCAATGCCATACATGAGAGCGCCACTTCACACTGGTCCGCGTCCGAATAAGGATGTATTAGGGCCCGGCTCACGGCGGGCAGATACAAGCGATCGAATTCGGTAACGTCAACTTTCACGCTGATCGTCAAATCATCCTGATTCCCGAAAAAGTCTGTGAAGTAAACGCGGCCCTTATAGGAGCGCCGTTCGCTATCGATGAACGGTCCCGCCACAAAGGTGTTTCGATCGACGATGAATGCAACGCCGCAAGCCGCCTCTGCGGCCCTGCAAGCATTGTTGATCTCGTTGCTGACGTTTTCAACGTCAACGGCTGAGGTCATTGAAAAATCGAGGTCCGAAGAGAAACGTGTTTGCGGGTAGTATGCTTTGCGAAGGCAGTTTCCGCCTTTGAAAACCAGCCTCGTTCTGAGGTATTCGTTTTCAAAGATTGATTTCAAAAGCCAGCCGAAAACATAATCTCTTTCGACATTCGCATGATGAATATCGAATTCCTTTGCCTTTGCTTCAATCTCATCGCGTTCGATCATGGAGGCTCCCGAGAGGTGACGCTACAATAAAGCGCACGCATGAGTCGAGTGGCCGATTTTCCTAGCTTGTTCATAAAATAGCTGGTCATTGCCTGGTTCGACCCCGGTGGAGGCGAGAGACCATTTCTTCTTCCCGAACAGCTATTCTTGAATCGGTCGAAGCCCGATCAAGTCAAGCCCTGAAGCCTGCGGGCTTCGGGCCGCGCGAGATTCGAACGCACTTTCTGTCTCCAACGCAAACGCACCGCTGCTTTCTGATCCCGCTCTCCAAAGGCAGACAGTCCCCTGACGGCCCCAAACCGCTCATCGGCTAACTGGTCAACGACTTGACTTGCCGAAGAGGGAGCTCGGAATAACCGGGTCGTCGGTTCCAATCTCTTCAAGGCGAGGCACTCGGTCGTTGGCCGTGCCAACGATTATCGCTTTCGCAGTTCAAGCTGATAGTCTTCGGATCATGCTGCCCGGGAGCGCGATCGTTTCGGATGCACGCTCCCCTGTGATCATGCCGACAATGGCATCGATCATCTTTTCGGTCGGCTGTTCGTAGCTAGTCAATCCATATGCGGGGCCACCGCCCAGTTCAATGTTGTCGAAACCGACGACCGCGAGATCATGGGGAACTCGTAGTCCAAATTCGCTTCTGGCGACATCCATTGCTCCGAGCGCCAAAATGTCGTTCTCACACATCAAGACGTCGATGCGCGAACCCGGCGGGTTATCGCTCAAATAGGCCCGCGCTGCCTCTGCGCCGGCCTGAGCGCTATATCTTTCCGCCGTCAGTTCCATGACGCCTTCAATGCCCTTCAGGCGCCAGCAATTCGCAAAGTGACGGCGTCTGCCCAGAGCGGTCGAAAGGGTCCTCGCTCCCGTCATGAACCCCGGGCGGCGGTACCCTTTGTCGAACAGATATTCGACGATTTCGTTCAAAGCGACTTCGGTGTCACACGCGATTGCCGGCACGCCGGGGATTTGACTGTCTCTGGCAAGGACAAACATTGGGGGAAGACCTCGACCGAGCCGCCGATCCCCCAGCGTTTCCTCACGAAAGGCGGTTCCGAACAGAATGACGGCGTCGAATTGCCGTTGGTCGGCATTGATCAGCGCGTGAACGTGATCGAAATGCCGATTGATATTGATCAATACGGTCAGCAGTCCCTCCGCCTGCAGGCGCTCGGTGAGCATCTCCAGAACCGGGAGCTTGTGCGGGTTGGCGAAGTCGTCGACGAAGACCGCGACTTGATGCGTGATGTTTGTTGCGAGGCTGCGTGCGAGCAGGTTTGGTGAATAATTCAGAGCCTCTGCCGCCTGAAGCACTTTCTGTCGGCTGACATCCGTAATGGACGCACCTGGGGTGAAGGCGCGGATGACCGTCCATTTCGATACGCCGGCGGCTTCCGCCACCTCTTTTGCTGTTGCCCGCTTGCGCATTGCCGCCTCCCTCGATTGGAATGAATATTCCACAAAAAAATAAAAATGGAATGGACGCTTGATTTTTATCGAGGATAAAGTAGTTTTGCTGAGCTTGCTACCGGGTGCAAGTGGAGTTGCAACCGGTAGCATTGGGAAGATCCACCCCGTGGATCGTTTTGGGAGGGTAAAATGAAATTTGGTCTGAAATCACTTTTTGTAGGCGCCGCCTTTGCGGCCGCGATCATCGCGTCTTCGGCAGCTGCCAGTGCCGCCGATATTCGCATCGTTGCCGTCACTCACGGTCAAGCCAACGATCCCTTCTGGTCCGTCGTCAAGAACGGCGTGAGCGCAGCGGCCAAGGACATGGGTGCCAGTGTCGACTATCGTGCTCCGGAAACGTTCGACATGGTGTCGATGGCGCAGCTTATCGATGCTGCCGTCAATCAGAAACCCGACGGGCTTATCGTCTCCATTCCGGACGCCTCGGCGCTCGGTCCTTCCATTAAGAAGGCCGTCGCTGCCGGGATCCCAGTCATCTCGATCAATTCCGGCTCCGATGTTTCGAAAGAGCTGGGCGCGCTTCTGCATGTCGGTCAGGATGAATATACCGCCGGCAAAGCCGCCGGCGCGAAGCTGCAGGAGCTGGGCGGCAAGGAAGGCCTGTGCGTCAACCAGGAAGTCGGCAATGTTTCGCTCGATCTGCGTTGCAAAGGCTTTGCCGATGGTTTCGGCGGCAAGGTCACTGTGCTTCCTGTCAGCAACGATCCGGCCGATGTTCGGGCGAAGGTCAAGGCAGCGCTGAGTTCCAACTCGGCCGTCGATACCGTTATGGCGCTCGGTGCCAGCACCGCCGGTGAGCCGGCGTTGGCGGCCGTCGAAGATGTCGGCATGACCGGCAAGATCAAGGTGGCAACCTTTGACCTTTCGGCTGATTTTCTGAAGGCGGTGGCAGACGGCAAGGCCGCTTTCGCGATCGATCAGCAGCAGTTCCTTCAGGGCTATTTGCCTGTGGTGTTTCTGGCCAATTACGCCAAATACGGGCTCATCCCAGGCGGCAACGTCCCCTCCGGTCCGAACCTCATCACCAAAGAAAAGGCCGCTCAGGTGGTAGATCTTTCCGCCAAGGGAATCCGCTGACCAAGATTGCCGAAAGGCATCCTCCCCGAAGTTCCTCCCCGTTATCGGAGAGGAACTTCGGTTTGATGGAACGCGCTGCAAGGCAGCGCAGATGAAGCGCTAAAATTACATTTACAGGGAGGAATCATGGCTTCGCTTGAGCAGAAAGCAGCGGTCGCGCCTAAAGCCGATGAACGCATCAAGCAGGTGGGCTTCCTAACGCAACTGATGCGTCGGCCCGAGCTTGGAGCTGTGGCCGGCCTGGTGCTCGTCATCGTATTTTTCTTTCTCACCGCAGACCCCACGATGTTTTCGCTTTCGGGCGTGATGACGATCATGGCGCCGGCCTCCCAATTGGGGATTCTCGCTATCGCGGCCGCCCTCCTGATGATCGGCGGCGAGTTCGATCTCTCGATCGGGTCTATGGTCGCCTTCGCAGGACTGATCTTTGGTGTCATCCTGACTAATTTCGGGCAGCCATTGTCGGTCGCCATCGTGATGACGATGCTTTTCGCTGCCTTCATGGGCGCGATCAACGGACAGATCGTGATCCATACGCGTCTGCCATCCTTTATCGTGACGCTGGCCTTCCTCTTTATTCTCCGTGGCCTGACGCTTGTCGGCCTGAAATGGGCGACCGGTGGCTCGACGCAGCTCCGCGGTATCAGCGACCATGTCAAAGACAGCCCGCTGCTTGGAATTTTCTCCGGCGATGCCCTGAAGGGCGCCTTCTTATGGTTGGCCGATCATGATCTGATCGACAAGTTCCCCAATGGCGTGCCGAAGGTCACGGGTGTTCCGGTTTCCGTCTTGTGGTTCGTAGCCCTTGCCCTGCTTGCGACCTGGGTCTTGTTGCGTACGCGCACCGGCAACTGGGTCTTTGCGGCCGGCGGCGATCCCAATGCGGCGAGGAACTCGGGTGTCCCGGTTCACAGGGTCAAAACCGGCCTCTTTGCGTTGACGGCATGTGCGGCGGCTCTGGTCGCGATCATCACCGTACTCGATGCTGGTTCGACCGACGCCAGGCGCGGATTTCAGAAGGAATTCGAAGCTATCATCGCGGCCGTCATCGGCGGATGTCTGCTCACCGGCGGGTACGGCTCGGCAATCGGCGCCTTCTTCGGTGCGATTATCTTCGGCTCGGTTTCAATCGGTCTGACCTATACCAAGTTCGACTCCGACTGGTTTCAGGTGTTCCTGGGCTCAATGCTGTTGCTCGCCGTGCTCTTCAACAATTTCATTCGCCGCAAGGTTACCGGGGAGCGCTGATCATGATTGACGTCAACATTCGAACTCCGGTCATCGAAGTGACCGACATCGTCAAGCACTACGGTTCGGTGATCGCATTGAACGGCGTGTCCATGCAAGTCTCGGCCGGCGAGGTGCTTTGTCTCCTTGGCGACAATGGCGCGGGCAAATCCACCTTGATCAAGACGCTCTCCGGCGTCGTCCGGCCAAGCGGGGGCGTCTTCCTGGTCGAAGGCAAGCCTGTCGATTTCCGCAGTCCCCGCGACGCGCTCGATGCCGGCATCGCGACCGTCTATCAGGACCTCGCGATGATCCCTCTCATGTCGATCACGCGCAATTTCTTCATGGGGCGGGAGCCCCGCAAAGGTTTCTTCCCCTTCCGTCACCTCGACCTCATGCATTGCAACAATGTCACGCGGGAGGAGATGCGCAAGATCGGCATTGATATCCGTGATCCCAATCAGGCCGTGGGCACTCTGTCGGGGGGCGAACGCCAATGCGTCGCCATTGCGCGCGCGGTCTATTTCGGCGCCAAGATCCTCATTCTCGATGAGCCGACCTCGGCGCTCGGCGTGGCGCAAACCTCAATGGTGCTGAAATATATCCATCAGGTCCGGCAGAATGGGCTGGGTGTCATTTTCATCACCCACAATGTCCGACACGCCTATGCCGTGGCGGACCGTTTCACGATCCTCAATCGAGGCCAGACGCTCGGCACCTTTGCCAAGGCCGACATAGCCATGGATGAGCTTCAGAACCTCATGGCCGGCGGCAAGGAACTGCAGCAATTGTCCGAAGAGCTCGGTGGTACGATCTAGTCCGCCGTCACGTCGCAGGTGGTGCCCGTTCTCGAAAGCAGGCGCCGCCCGAAAATCACGCAACAATTATGAAAGACGATCATGAGCGATCGAACGAGGAATAATGGTAGCCCTTTCACGCTTGCGGCATGTGCTGAAATGCTCTGGCGCGACCGCCCGATCGAGTGGCGCGCTTCACGCTTGACGGAAATGGGTTTCGGCGTCGGACTTTGGAACTGGCCCGAACACGATCTCGACAAGCTGGAAGCAACCGGAGCGACCTTCACGATCATGAACGGCTACATCACTGGCCGGCTGACCGACGATGAAGGCGCCGCCGAACTTCTGAGCACAGCGCGAGAGACCGCGCAGATCGGAAAGCGACTCGGCGTGCAAAGGCTCAATCTGCACGGCACCGGTCTGGGAGATGGAGGTCTGCCGGTCCAGCCGGTCGAAGTTGTGACCGGCGCCATGTGGTTAAAGGCGCGCGACACCCTCTGCCGGGTCGCTGACATGGCCGAAGAAGAGGACGTCACCTTCACTCTCGAAAACCTCAATCTGACGGTCGATCATCCGGGAGTGCCATTCGGGCGCGCCGAAGACACGCTGGCGCTGGTCTCAAGCGTCAATCATCCGCGGCTCCGCCTCAATCTCGATCTCTACCATGCCCAGATAGGAGAGGGAAACCTGATCGAGCTTTGCCGCAAATGCCTGCCTTGGATCGGCGAAATCCAGGTGGCCGATGTGCCCGGCCGCTGCGAGCCAGGTACCGGCGAGGTCAATTATAAGATGATCGCGCGCGCGCTCAAGGATTTGGGCTATCGCGGCGCCATCGGCATGGAAGCTTGGGCTTCCGGCGACGATGAGGCGGCGCTCGACCGCTTCCGCGATGCCTTCACGGTTTGAATGATCCAACAATTAACGCTTACAAATACGGAGAAATATCGATGATCAGGTTTGGAGTGATCGGCGCCGGCCGGATAGGCAAGGTACATGCCGCCACCATCGCGGCGAACCCGAAGGCAAAGCTCGTTTATGTGGCCGACGCCTTCAGGGCCACGGCAGAGGCGCTTGCTGCCCAGACAGGCGCCGAGGTCGCTGACGCAGAGGATATCATCAAGTCTCCTGCGGTGGATGCGATCCTGATAGCAACGCCGACGCCCAGTCATGCCGATCTCATCGAGGCGGCTTCGAAGGCCGGCAAAGCGATCCTCTGCGAAAAGCCGGTATCCTTGTCGGTCGAACGTATCAATTCCTGCCTAGACCTTGTAGAGAAGAACAATTCCACGCTGATGATCGGCTTCAATCGGCGGTTCGATCCCAATTTCGCCAGCGTGGAAGCGCGGCTACGTCGCGGCGATGTCGGCGACATCGAAATCGTCACTATCACCAGCCGTGATCCCGCTCCACCGCCAGCCGAATACGTCAAATCCTCCGGCGGCCTCTTCCGTGACATGATGATTCACGACTTCGATATGGCCCGCTTCCTTATGGGCGAGGAATTCGTCGTGGTAAACGCGCTTGGATCGTCTCTTGTCGACAAGGCGATCGGGGCCGAAGGTGATGTGGATACTGCCGCGGTGCAGATGCAGACGGCGTCGGGTCGAATCGCTGTCATCACCAATTCGCGCCGGGCAACCTATGGCTACGATCAACGCATCGAAGTCCATGGTTCTGCAGGCATGCTTGCGGCACGCAATATCCAGGCAACCAGTGTCGAGCTTTCCAACGCCAGCGGTGTCAGCGGCGATCCCGTCCAATATTTCTTCCTTGAGCGCTATGCGCAGGCCTACGCCAACGAGATCAATGCCTTCATCGACGCGATCGACAATGGCCACCGGTCGCCGCGGCCGAGCGGATTTGACGGATTGCAAGCGCAGAAGCTGGCGGAAGCCGCAACCAAGAGCTGGCAAACCGGCAAACCGGTAGCGGTCGATTGATGGAAAGGAACGGGTGCGAACCGATAGCGCTGCACGCGTTATCGGTTCGCACCCGAGGCACGGAGGATGACCTGCCGCCTCCTAGTAGCGGCCAAAGTGGCACCGAGATTGCGGGGGATACGGCCCTTTGAAAGGTGAGGCGCAATGCTACAAGATAGAGACCACCGTCCTCCCGCGACGCTGCAGGAACTGAAGTACCTTATCGCCAAGCGGCAGATCATCTTTCCCAACGGTCTCGAACAGGTCGCGAGGCTGATGTTAGAACAACCGGAAATGATTGCCTTCGGAAGTGCTGCCGCGATTGCACGCAGATGCAGCGTTTCGCAAACGACCGTCCATCGGCTTGCACAGCACATTGGGTTTCGGACATTCGCCGAGCTCCGCGCAATGGTACGAGAACACCTTCGCAGCTCCGCCACGCATTCTCGTGGCCCAGTGTTGAAATCTCCCGCGTGAGTAAAGCTCCCTTGGGCGGAGAAGCGCGAACCCCTGTCCAGGTGGATATATGATCTTCACGCCGGTCATCGACGCGATCGAGAGCTTCTCTCAGAGCTCCGCCATTCGCCAGAATGCGCTTGAACATCATGTCACTCCTACACCTGTGCCAAGCGCTGCAAGATCGATCGGTTCAATATGGTTATCGACGCCTGGCTGTGAGCATGAGATTGACCTTCTGCGCCGCCAGCAGCTCGGCAAATTCTAGTCCCATGCCGCTTGATGCGCCTTTAATCAGTACCCTTTTTCCCAAGGACGCGGTCGCTTTTGCGGCGATTGTGGCACTTGCATTTTTGCATTTGCTTTCCTTTCACCTCACCAGGTCGTGTGCGCGATTGCCGTCAGGCTTCTGGGCGATATGCCTGGGCATGCTGTTGGACAAATTCCAAAATGCTGAGCGGCGGTTTCTTGGCTACCAGCTCCACGTCCGTCGTTAGACGATCATAACGGTTCTGCTGGATGAGAAGCGCCATCGTGGCTAGGTGAGCGAGTATGTGAGGGGTCACCATGCCGCTGTCTTCCAGCGCTTTGCGCCAAGGCTCCCAAGGCACGTCGACGTAGCTGATCGTTTGGCCAAGCGCCTTTGAGAACTCCTCGGCAATGCCGATCATGTCCTGCGATCGCGCACCGGTCAGTTCATAGATCTTGCCGATGTGGTCGGCCGGGGCCTCCAGCACCGTGGCAATGATCCTTGCGACATCGTCACTTGCGATTGGCGATATCTTGCCATCCCCGAAGGGAAGGCGAATTTGCTGATGCTGACGGATTGACTGCATGGACAAGCGAAGAAAGAAGGTATCGAGGAACGCTGTCGGACGGATATGCACAACGGGTAACCCGGACCAGTTCAACGCCTGTTCCGCAAGCCAATGCAGCTTCTGCTGCGGGCTGTCGGTGGTCGACGTGATACCCATCTGCGACACCGTCATCTGCGAGATGTTCACGAATGCATCGACCTTGTGATGTCGGGCGACGGCGGTCGCGTTGATCGTGGCCTCAAGGTACGAGGGCGATACGCTCATTCCGAAGTAGACCCGATCGCAGCCTTCAATCGCACGATGCGTAGCATGCAGATCGAGAAGGTCGCCAACTACGATTTCAACGCCCCGCTCCGCCAGCCTGGCTGATCGCTCGTCGGCCTTGCGGACCATTGCCCTTACCTTACATCCGCGTTTCACCAACTGATCGCACACGGCGTAACCGACGGCGCCTGCAGCACCGGTGACTAAGATTGGGTTCGTCATTTCTCACTCCTTGTAAGCCGCTACGAGGCATATCCCGGAAATTCGCGGCTGAATTCAAATATGGCCCGCCTGTTTTGCAGGCTAACTCCACGGTCGTTCCTATAGGTTTGCGAAGAGAGCCAGCATGCCCGTAACTCTCGGTGTTAGCGCAACATGACATTCAGAATGCGGTCGAGCAGCGTGCCGAATGTCGGGCGGAAAAGTTTGACCAAAACGCTTGAAGCAGCGTCCGGTTCATCCGCTCGGCAGGACCTTTGGTCTGGCACAAAAATCTCGATCCCGAACATTAAGGGGCACAGATACGGTATGGTGGTACGGGCGGCGTTCGCCGTCGCCATCCGCAGGTCGACCTTCCCGAATGCAGACCGGCCGCCAAGAACAGAAGACGGGTAACGGACGGTTGGTCGCCGGCCGACTGCAGTTCTATCCCCCCGTAACGCTTTTGATGACGGCTCGCTGCATCGAACGCGGAGTCAGGCGATTTGAAAATATAATGATCTTGTTCATGAACCCGGCAACTACGGAGGGCTTGCCTTGTGACAGCGCACGGAGACCGCTTTCGGCAACAGGACGGGGCTTCATCGTCAGAATACGCAGCATGCGCGAGACAGGGGCGCTAGCGGCCGAATCGAATCCGGTTTCGGTGTGTCCTGGGCAAAGGCAGGTGACAGTCACCCCTCGAGGGCTGAGTTCATCGTGCAAAGCTTCTCCAAACGACAGCACGTAAGACTTCGTAGCTGCATAAGCGGCAAACCCAGGAACGGGTTGGAATGACAGAATGCTTGCAATGAGGAGTATCTGTCCAGACCCGCGGGTTGCCATATCCTGCCCGAAGATAAAGCTCAGTTCCGTTACCGCCGTGATGTTGAGCTGTATCATATCGATCGTGCGCTCCAGCGGGGTATCCAGAAAATCCCCATGCAACCCATACCCGGCATTGTTCACCAGAATATCGATCTGCAGCGATTTTTCGTCCAGGCTGGTCTTCAAGCGAGCGGCAGCGCCAGGGACCGCAAGATCGATCGGTTCGACAACGATCTCGACACCATATTTCTGTCGAAGCTCTATGGCGAGCTTCTCCATCGGCTCCCTGCGCCGGGCGGCGAGCACGAGGTTTACCTTCTGCGCTGCCAAGAGTTCGGCATATTCGAGACCCATGCCACTGGAGGCGCCGGTGATCAGGGCCCGCTTCGTTGCGGCACCATTCAATTTTCCTACGAGGGATGTTTGCGTTTCCGCGTTACCAACGTTTTGCATTTGGTTCCTTTCAATTGGATGGATATTTCGGCTCAGCTGACACGAAGTCTTGCTTGTTAGCCCCTGCAGAGTTTGAGTCTCACTGAAGCATGAGGTTCAGGATGCGCTCGACCAGCTTTCCGTATGGGGGGTGGAACAGTTTGACGGTGTTCCACCGTCCCTGCTCATAGATACCTTTGGCATGGCTCAGTCGCCTGAAACCCTCGACGCCGTGATAGGCGCCTATTCCGCTGGCGCCGACGCCGCCGAAGGGCAAGTCATCCTGGGCGACATGCATGATCGTGCCATTAATCGTGACGTTGCCCGAGGTCGTGCGGTCGAGCACCTTTCGCCGTTCCGCAGAGTCTCCACCGAAATAGTACAGTGCGAGCGGCCGGGGACGGGCGTTCACATAGGCGATCGCTTCACTGATGTCTCGATAGGGAAAGATCGGCAGAATCGGACCGAATATCTCCTGGTGGGCGATTTTCATCTCATCGGTGACGCCCAGCACTACCGTCGGCGCGAGCGTATGCGGGCGGCGGGCGGCATCGCCGGGCCGGTGCCCGACCTCGATAATCCGTGCGCCGCGGGCACGGGCATCCTCGATCAGGTCAATCAGCGTCCCATACTGACGGTCGTTGACGATGGAAGTGTAGTCCTCGCTGGTCGGACCGTCTGGATAGGCCGCCTTTGCCAGCCTGTCGAAACTCGCGACAAATGTGTCGACCTCGGATTCATGCACCAAGGCATAGTCGGGGGCGATGCAGGTCTGCCCACCGCTAAGAAGCTTCCCCCAGACGATGTCGGACACAAAGCGATCCTGCACGCCACCCTTGGCGACGATGGCCGGGGACTTTCCGCCAAGCTCCAGGGTGACCGGCACGAGATTGTCGCTCGCCGCCTTCATCACCGCGCGCCCCACGGCGGTGCTACCGGTGAAGACAAGGTGATCGAATGGAAGGGTTGAGAAGGCCGCACCCTCACCCTCGACGAGCGCAACCTGTTCTTCCGTGAAGATTTCACCGAGCATCGATGCGATGACGGCATTTGTTGCCGGCGTCACATTAGACGGCTTGAGCATGACGCGGTTTCCCGCGGCGATCGCGGTCACCACCGGCATCAGAGACAGCTGAATTGGATAGTTCCATGGTGAGATGACGCCAACGACGCCAACAGGCTGATACTCGATCCAGGTCCGACCGAATTGCATAAGGAGTGAGACATGACGCCGCTCAGGCCGCATGAAGCGGCGTAGGTTCTTGCTGAGGTAATCGATGCCAGCGATCACGCCGAAGACCTCCATGATCGCTGTCTCGTGCCGGGCACGATGCCCAAAGTCCGAAGAGACGGCCGCCTCAAGGGCCGCGCGGCGACTAATCAGCGCCTGCTTCAGTTTAGCGAGATTGGCGCGACGATGAGCGAGTGATGGCGCTCCGTCGCGCAGGAAAGCGGCGCGTTGGCTTGCGAGAAGACTGCTCATATCATTGGTGTCGCTGTTTTTTTCTATGGCGTTCATGGGGCATTCCGATGTAGACAGAAGAAACTTATGCCTCTACATAGGCGCCGAAGTTATCAGTGTCAACAATGTATCCATGAGAAACTTTGAGGAACATGCAGGCCGCACCCCATCGCCCCTATCATCACGGTGATCTCCGCCGTGCAATTATTGAAACTGCACTGGACATGCTTCGGACAGAAAAGGACTGGCAGTTCACGCTGCGGGAGGTCGCCCGCCGGGCTGGCGTCAGCCACGCAGCGCCCTACAAACACTTTCCGGACAAAACCGCTCTGCTCGTCGAACTCGCCATGATTGGATTCGATCGACTACGTGAGGCGCTAGCGGAGGCGAAACCCGAAGCCCCCCGATCTCTGCTCGAGGAAATCACTCCGATATCTCTGGCATATGTCGCGTTCGGAACCGACAACCCGGCCTTATATCGCCTCATGTTCAGCCCGGAGGAGGGGCGGGCCGTAGGAATGCATCTCGATCAAAGGGCGCTCGCTGTATTCGACGTAGTGCTGGACATGCTCGGACGCGGTCAGGCTGCCGGCACCATTCGCAAGCGGCCAGTCAGGGGACAGGCGACCGCCGCATGGGCGCTCATTCACGGCATCACCCTTCTCGCGATCGATGGACTTCTGGTGCCAGAAAAGGTCGGATCGGCGCCGCTGGAGGCAGCCATTGCCACTCTGGTGGACGGGCTGGCAATCCCGCAACCGAACACTTAGCTGATACCAGGCGGCCAAGTGACTGAGAGGACTGAGTAAAGCGGTGCGAACAACGAGTTGCACGATGGGGTCGTTGGTTCACATACTTTCAAGGCGAGGGAAGCCCTAATTCTCAATCGGCGGCGAGGGAACCGTCAGAAACGGTTCGCGCACAGGCGTCGAGGAGGTCGCCGACATGGTCGGCGTCACGAACGGCACTGTCTCTGCTTCGAAACAGGGAGAAGCAGTTCGAAGCCATCATCAAACCAGTCCCTGACCCCGCCCTGAGGGGCGGATGCAGCTGCTCTCCATCAGGTAGCGGGATAACCTGAATTCCACCAAACATGGGGTAATCGCGGCGCGATCTCCTCAGACCATTTTCTCAGTTGTTGCTGGTAGGGGTGGTTGCCCCCGATAAGATGGGAATACGGGCTCACGATTGGAACCGGGCCCAAACATCATTTGTTGGAGGCAACCATGAACCAGTATATCGGGCTCGAC
>NZ_LOKZ01000023.1 GCF_002211365.1 Rhizobium sp. R711
GGATTTTCCGCCACAGAAGCCCACTGACGCGCGTTTGCCACTGCGGATGCTCCATTGCTCGTCCGCGATGCCATTTCGAGTCCAACGGGCCGCTATTCGGTGCCTAAAACACGCTTGCAACTGACCGATTTCTCGCGCATTCCTTATCTGTACAAATCACCTCGAAATGGGCCGTTAAAAGCGCGATGGCGAAGCGACAAACAGTTAACGTCCAACGGCCTCTAAAGCGGCTGATAGGCTATGCCCGCGTCTCGACGGACGACCAGGTCCACGATGCCCAGATCGACGAGTTGCGAGCCGCCGGCTGCCACCGGATCTATCAGGAGCATGGCTCCGGGGCATCACGTGCCAGGCCAGTCTTGACGCGACTGCTCGGAGAGCTCACCGCGGGAGATGTCCTCGTCGTTGTCCGCCTCGATCGATTGGCCCGATCGGTGAGCCATCTCTTGGCAGTGATCGAGGATCTCGAACAACGAGGGGTTCATTTTCGATCTATCCGCGATCCGATCGACACCTCGACTCCGCAGGGCATGTTTTCCCTCCAGGTTCTCGGTGCGGTCGCGCAACTCGAGAGAGCGCTGATCGCCGAGCGCACCAAAGCCGGCATCAGGGCGGCGAAGGCGCGCGGCAAGCTTCCTGGAAACCCTGGCCTGCGAGAACGACGACCTGAGGCAATCAAGGCAGTCTCAAACGCACGCGAGAAACTCTATCTCGATGAGCTCATTGCGTCCGCGCAGACGTGGCTGCCGATGGTGCGGCAACTCCGGCCCCAGCACAGTTGGGACAACGTCGTGCGGGTGCTCAATCGCCGCGGCCACGACTGGACCGTCGAGCGCCTTCGTCGCGCCGTTCATCGCCTGGTCCGCGAAAAGCTCGCAGAAAAAGAACTCTTGGCCCGGTCCCCTCGCCGCGCGCCCGAAGACCATCTGATGAAGTTGGTGGCGGCGATCGCTATTGCCGATCCCGATCTGTCGCTTCGCGACATTGCCGCTCAACTGGACCAGATGGGAGAGCGCCCAGCTCGCGGCGGGCGCAGGTGGCAGGCATCTTCTGTTCGCCATCTCCTGGACGAGGCCCGTCGGTTTGGCCTCATCCGTTACTGAGAACACGGTTCAGCAGTTGTCGCTTTAGGCTTCAAATAGTACGGCTGCATAGTCAGTTACGTGCTGGCCAGCTGGTCGACGCTGACCCAATGGTGTGGCCTTCACGGCGCCTTCGCCTCCCCTGCCCTGAAGGCGGCACTTCGTCTTGCCGTCCGCGCTGTGCCGCGGCAACGCCGCCGCAAGAGCGCGAAAGCGGTGACAGCAGATGTGCTGACCAGACTATTGGCGACCTGTGGCGGCGACAGCCTGCGCGATCTGCGCGATCGCGCCATCCTGATGGTTGCCTTTGCCTCCGGCGGTCGCCGGCGCAGCGAAGTGGCCGGCCTCCGGAAGGAGCAGCTGACGAGCGAGCCGCCGGCGACCGGCGAGGGCGGAAGCCCCCTCCCCTCGCTGTCGATCCATCTCGGCCCCACCAAGACGTCAGGCGCCGACCAGGATGAGATCGTCTATCTCACTGGTCGGCCCGTCGAGGCGCTGAACGCCTGGCTGGCCGCCGGCAAGATCGATAGCGGCAATGTGTTTCGGGCGATTGATCGCTGGGGCAACATCTCCCGCCGGGCGCTCGATCCGAAAGCGGTCAATGACATCGTCAAGCAGCGCGTGAGAATGGCGGGTCTCGAGCCGGCGGAGTTTTCGGCGCACGGGCTGCGATCGGGCTATCTCACTGAAGCGGCCAATCGCGGGATACCGCTTCCTGAGGCAAGGGAACAGTCGCGCCATAGATCGGTCCAGCAGGCATCCAGCTATTACAGCAACGCGACGCGGAGAAGCGGTCGTGGGGCTCGTATGCTCGCGTAGGAAAAACAGCCGCGTTACTTACAGTATTGACAAAGTGCCGAAGTAGGCCGTGGAACCTGACTGTACTTGCGAAAAATTGGACCCTGTTTCCTGCCCCGCGGATCTGACCCGGGATCGCTATGGTCGACCTGGCAAATACAGCGACAAGAGGACCGTCGAAGTCTCACGGCTATGCTCGGCCGGACTTGATGGTGTCGATCCCACAGTTTGCGGATGCATTCAACACCTGGCTAGAGGAGCGATGCCGCCACCGTCAGCGCCACAGGTTCTGGAGCGAGAGCGAGCCGATCGGAGAACGGCAGCGCAATCAGCAAGCTACTGCAACGACGCGACACGCCGCAGCGGTCGGACGGCCCGCATGCCTTGAACTGCATGACCCGCTCAGTGATTGATCTCCTGTCGCAAAAAGGCGAAAGTCGCCTTGGAATACAGGCAGCAAAGAGTTCAAAGAAAAGGCTGTCGCCTATTCTCCAAGGGAGCAAGCGTCGCAAATGCGGCCAACGAAAGCTGATCCATTCGAATGGGTTAAAAATCCCACGGATTGAGGAGGCTAAGACCTGTCGTTTCGAAATCCTTGAGATTGCGCGTGGCCAAGCGTCCGCCGTTCACGCGCGCTAT
Source organism: Rhizobium sp. R711 (assembly GCF_002211365.1). GTDB lineage: Bacteria > Pseudomonadota > Alphaproteobacteria > Rhizobiales > Rhizobiaceae > Rhizobium. The sequence goes on from NZ_LOKZ01000023.1 coordinate 2,520, forward strand.
TGCAGCGATCATTGCATCGGGCGCTGACATTGCCTTCCCCTGACGAGCCGCCTGCCCCATGATTTCACCGTAAGCGAGCGCGGCTTCTTCTGTGAGACCAAACATTCGCTCGGCAAATCGACGACGCCACTCCGCCAGCCCCTGTTCCAAACGCTCGGCCCTCTGGTGCGGCCTGATCTTTTGAATGCCGAAAGCAATCTCGGCAATTGTCACTGTGGGCAATGCCAACTCCGCGTCGAACCGAATCAGCCAAGCCATGACAGCTTCGTCAGGATCCTTCCGCAATGTCTCCGAGACGACGTTCGTATCAAGAAAGATCAAAGCTCAATGCCCTGGTGAGGGCGACGGCTTTCACGGATGACGGTTTCCAAATCGATATCCGTGGCAGCCTGCGCGTTGACGCGCGCGTAGAAGCTTGCCGCTGGTTCGCGACCCGCCTGGCGCGTCTCGTAAGCTTCAAGCGCCCGTTCGACCACTTCGGCAATCGAACGGTTTTCACGGCGCGCCAGTCGATGTGCGAGATCCTTTGCCTTGGAACTTCGAACTGAGAGTTGAGGTGCGGCCATTTCAGTCTCCTTTGCGAAAAATATAAGCTCTTAGTGGGCTGCCATCAAGATGGCAGATGCGTGCTTGCCATCGCGCGGGCCACCTTGACCAGTTTCCCCCGGCGAAAAACCGGCGCAAGGCCGCTTGGATCATCCGCTGCTCGGTCACACTATAAGCACCACCGCGCTCAGGGATGACGATTCGCCAAAAAGATCCTACTCGCCGAAATTCTTTGCGAGATTTCAAATCGTCAGAACGACCCGAAACGGAAGCCCGCTGCCGCCATCGCGCTAAAAATCGCCTATGGAGTTGATCGTTTCGGTCGGTTCAGGTAGCGCCTACGCAAACCCAGTGCGCTGGCGCCCCTAGCCAGTCAACTCTGACAAATTTTTGGAAGGAAACTGCCATGGAAACCGACACCGTCACCATTGCAGGCCGCAATGATTTTGCCCAATGGGCGATCGAGCGGGCTCGGGCGATCGTCGCCGAGCAAGGCGGGAACCTGGCCATCGCGGCTCGCGACATGGATGAAAAGGCGATTGCCGAGAGCGGAAATGCGCTCGGCGCAGCAATTACCGAGGCCCTCCTCGAGGTCTTTGACGGCCTCATGCCCGAAAGCGACTAGACGAACTCGACCCGTGTGCAGCCTTGCCGGTCGCCCACGACGGAGAAGCCTTCCGAGTTCGTTTAATCCCCTTGCCCATGAACCAAGCGAGAAGAGACCGTGGAGCACCGCATGAAGTCAGGTTTGGGGACCATCACCATTGCTGATGATGGCTACGGCGAACATGTCGCCTACGAGCTGTCCGAACGCTCCGGTCTGCTATTCGCACGCCAGGAATTCCTGATCCGGGCAAAAGGCGCGAAGGACGTCCGCCTGTCGCTTCTGACAGCCCGAACCGAGTATGTGATCCGCATTGGCAGTGTCGAGGCAAGCTGCGCTAATTTTTCTATCCTGCGGGATATCAATCCGTCCTAACCAGGACGCCAGCGCCGTTTGTGCCTACGAAACCGTTGCAAGCTTCGCTTACCCCATTTCCGCCTTGCCAGATTCTCGTCCCGATATACTTTGCGGGAACTGGGCTTCGCGTGAAGTGTCGAAGACGGTACTTACGGCGAGCAAAACCGATGCCAGCAATGCCTTCTTGCCGCATCCGATCAGCGTTTTAGCGGCAACGAAACGCTGATCCGGTCCCGACCGTTTGCCCTTGTACGACAGACCTCTCCCTCTTGGGGCCAGTCTCCATGACGGCCCTGCCGCTGGAAGCAGACACCCGGCGCAGCCAGATATTTCCAGCACCTCAGCATAACATATTTTCTATGGATTTAGCGCATTACAGGATAGCAGTTTCGCTCTCACCTCGAAGAGAGGATGCAATTGCTCGTGGCAACGGAGGGGCTCCACTAGGTTCTTGGTCGAATAAAGGAGCCCAGAATGTCATCCACCAAACTCACCAAGTTATTCTTCGGACTTGCTCTCTCAATCTCCGCACTAACGTCGCAGGCGTCTGCGGATGACACATTGGACCGCATCAAGGGCCGCGGCACGCTGACCGTCGGCGTGATCCTGTCCGGTGCGCCGTTCGGCTATATCGATCCTAAGACCCAGGCGCAGAAGGGTTTCAACCTCGACATCGCGCAGGCGCTGGCCGACGACCTCGGCGTCAAGCTGGAGACCGTCACCGTAACACCGCCGAACCGCGTGCAGTTCCTGCAGCAGGGCAAGGTCGACATCCTCATCGCCAACATGCAGTACACCGAGGACCGTGCCAAGATTCTCGACTACGTACCAACGCCCTATGACCGCAGCGGTGGCGCTGCCGTGGTGCGCAAGGACAGCGGCCTGAAGGACTGGGTGGACCTGAAGGGCAAGCCGGTCTGCGTGTCGCAGGGTTCCAACTACACGCAGCCTCTGATGGAAGAATACGGCGCGGTGGTGAAGGCGTTGCCGAGCCAACCGGAATCGCTGCTCGCACTGCAGGGCGGCAATTGCGTTGCGGCCGTGCATGTCGGCGCGACCGTCGGCCTTCTACTGCAGGATCGCGCGGAAGAATGGAAGGACTATGCCATTCCCTTCCCCACCGAGCTGATCCCATCGGATTCGGTGATCTGGTTGCGCAAGGGCGAGAAGGACACGCAGGCTGCCCTCGACGCCGGAGTCAAGAAGCTACACGCGTCCGGCAAGCTCCTGGAATTCGCCAAGATCAATCGCCTCCCGAACACCGAATACCTGCAGGAGCAGAACAAAGTGCTCTCCGCCAGCAAGTAAGTCGGAAGGGACCGGTAGAACGACATGCAGGACATAAACCTGACCGCCCTGTTCGTCAGTCTGACGGGCCGGCTCGGCCTGAACTACGAGTTCCTGGCGACGGGATACGAGGCGCAGATCTGGCGTGATGGCTTTCTAACCACGCTCTATCTTGTCGTCCTGCTTATCCCCGTCAGCCTGATTTTCGGCCTGCTGTTTGCCACCTGCCTGACGTCTGGGAGGCTGTGGCTTTCGGCGCCGGTCAGGGCCTTCGTGGAGATCACCCGCAACACGCCGACGCTGGTGCAGCTGATGTTCAGCTTCCTGGTCCTCAACACGGTCGTCTCGAACCTCGTGGGCGGGGCGCAGAATAATCCGCTATCCCCTTTCTTCTGGGTGGTCGCGGTGGTCGGCCTGCATATCGCCGCCCTGCATGCGGAGGCGATCCGCGCCGGCATCGAGGCGGTGCCGGTCTCCACGGTGGAGGCGGCGCGCGGCATCGGCTTCAGCCAGCTGCAGATTTTGCGATACGTCGAGGTGCCGCTGGCCTTGCGGGCATCTTTGCCGTCGATCGTCAACAACCTGATCAATCTCGTGAAGCTGACGACGGTGGGCAATGCGATCGCCGTAAGCGAGATCACCTACGCCTCGATCATGGTCTGGACGCAGCGCGACAATGTCGTATCGCTGATGATCGTCATCCTGTTGTTCTTCAGCATTATCAACCTGGTCGTTGCTCGCGTCGGCCTTTGGGTGGAGCGTAAGCTCGCCGTTCCGGGGTATGGCTTGTGACGACTGCGACACTTCTTGAACCGCTCAAGGGCAGCGATCTTCTGCGCAACATCGGCTTCGTGGCGCTGCCGCTCGTCATCCTCGTCTGGTCGCTCGTCGATCTGACGCTGGGCCGCGAACTGATGGAATGGATCCCCTATCTCGCCTCCGGTTTCGCGATGAACATCGTCATCAGCCTCTCCGCGATGGCGCTCGGGACCGTCGTGGGTACCACGTTCGGCATCCTGGAACTCGCGCCCTACCGGCTGGTACGCTATCCGGTCGTCGCCTATGTGCAGGCTTTCCGCAATGCCCCGCATCTCGTGCTGATCTTTGCGACGACCTACATCTTTCCCTTCGAGATCGTCCTGTTCGGCAACTACCTGGCCTTCCCGGACTGGGTGAAGGCGGTGATCGGCCTCGCCATTCCGGCCAGCGCCTACGTTGGCGAGATCACACGCGGCGCCATTCTCTCCATTCCGACTACGCAATGGGAGGCGGCGCAGGGGTTGGGTTTTTCGCGCGGGCACGCACTGCGCTGGATCATCCTGCCGCAGTGCCTGCGGCGCTCCCTGCCGCCGTGGATGAACGTGCTCGCCTCGATCACCATGGGCACGGCGCTCGCCTCGCTGGTGGGCGTGCATGAACTGCTGCATGCCGCCACCGATGCCAGCACGGCAGTGCGCCGGCTCGATTTCACGATCATCGCCTATATCGTTGTGATGGCCGCCTTCTTCACGCTTTGCTACCCCATCGCCCGCTTGACCCGCCGCCTGGAACGCCGGTTCAACGCGGCCTGAGGATTTCGAGACGATGCATACATTCGCCAACAACGTGATCGTCCGACTGGAAGACGTGCACCTGTCCTTTGGCCAGACGGAGGTGCTGAAGGGCATCAACCTGACCGTCAACAAGGGCGACGCCGTTTCGATCATCGGCCCGTCCGGCTCTGGCAAGTCGACCATCCTGCGCTGCATCAATGCGTTGGTGACGCCGCAGAAAGGCCGCATTACCGTCGATGGTACCCGCGTCGACCAGCTGACCAAGGAGAGCGAGCGCATCGCACTGCGCAAGCGCGTCGGCATTGTATTCCAACAGTACAATCTCTTTCCGCATCTGACGGTGCTGGACAATATCGTACTGGCGCCGACCCGCATTCTCGGTGTCGAGCGGCGCGATGCGGAGAAGTTCGCCCGCGAACTCCTCGATAAGGTGCGCCTTTCGGAGAAAGCTAACGCCTATCCAGGCCAGCTGTCCGGTGGCCAGCAGCAGCGCGTGGCGATTGCCCGGGCGCTGGCGATGAAGCCGGAACTGGTGCTGTTCGACGAAGTCACCTCGGCGCTCGATCCCGAAACCGTCGGCGAAGTACTGTGGGTGATCCGCGATCTCATTCGCGACGGCATGACCAGCATTCTCGTGACGCACGAAATGCGCTTTGCCGAGGAGATCAGCGACACCGTCGTGTTCACCGAAAACGGCCGCATCGTCGATCAGGGCTCGCCCGAGCAGATTTTCAGCACCTCCGACAACCCCCGCATCCGCCAGTTCGTCGGCGGGCTTTCCGGGGCGCGCGGTTCGGTGCGCAACGGCGAGGGTATCTAGTAGAAATGACGACCGCACCCGCCCCGCTGACCCATGGCTTTGCCCAGGCGATCATCACGTCGGACCCGAAGAAGGATATTGCCGCGATGGATGCGGGACGCACGGCGATCATCGATTTTCTCGCCTGCACGATCGCAGGTTCCCGTGACCGCATGACCGACCTCCTTGCCGAGGCCGTTGGCGCCAAACTGCCAGGAGAGGCGATCCTGGTCGGCGGCGCGCGCCGCACTGATCCGCTGGTTGCCGCCGTGGTCAACGGCTATGCCGGCCATGTGCTCGACTACGATGACGTGCACGCCAGCGTGCGCGGTCATCCGACGACGGTGATCATTCCGGCGCTTCTGGCACTAGCCGCCGAGCGGGAGTTCTCGGCTGAAACGCTGGTAGCGTCCTATGTCGTCGGGCTGGAGGCTATGGCGCGGCTGGGTCTCTCGATCGGTTCGAAACACTACGAGAATGGTTTCCACGCGACGGCAACGCTCGGCACAATCGGTGCAGCGGCGGCGATTTGCCATCTGATGGGTGTTTCGGTTCAAGAGACGGCGGTCGCGCTCGGTCTTGCGGCAACGCATTCCTCCGGCCTGAGATTGCAGTTCGGCTTCGACGCGAAGCCGTATCACGCCGGCATGGCATCGCGTTCCGGGCTGTTGTCGGCGCGGCTGGCAGCCGCGGGTTTCGGTGGTGCGCCGGACTTTCTCGACAATCCGATCGGTTTCCATTTGGCCTATTCCTTCGGCGCCGTTCGGCTGCAGGCCGTGACGGAGAACTGGGGTGCACCGTGGCAGATCGTGGCGCCCGGGCTGACGCTGAAGGCCTATCCCTGCTGCACCGCCAGCCACCCGGTCGCCTCTCTTGGCATCGAACTTAGTCGCGAGGGGCTGGCAGCGGATACAATCGAGACCATCACGTTCACCTATCCGCCGGGCGCCGATGCCGCCCTGGTCGTCAGCAAACCGACCAACGGTATCGAGGCGCGCTTCAGCCCCGAATACGTATTTGCCGCGGCCCTCATCGACGGCGCCCTGCGGCTCGATCATTTTGACGACCGGCCGGTCGAGCCGCGCCTGATGGCGCTTGCCGGGCGCGCCAGCCGCCGCCATGACAACAGTGCGCCACGCATGTCGAGCGATCCCAAAACCCGGTTCGTGGTTCTTGATGTTGCACTGCGCGACGGCAGCACGCTCACCCGCCGCTTCGATGGTCTTCCCGGCGTGATCGATCCGACGACAAAATTCCGCGACGCAACCGCCGGCCATCCGGCCTTCGCCGACATTCCCTCGCTCGTCCGCACCATGAGCAGTCGCGCCGACCTTCGCCGGTTGCTCGCACTTCTCAATCAGGACGCCATCCAGATCCACGCTTGACGAAAGACTTTGCCATGACCCGCAAGAGAGAAATCCATCTGGGCCTGTTCCTGCAGGGAGCCGGTCATCACGTATCCGGCTGGCGGCATCCGCATGCAGAGGCTGGCAGCGAGAATTTCGATCTTCTGCGCCGCGTGTCGCAGATCGCCGAGGCGGCCAAGTTCGACATGGTGTTCCTGGCCGACGGACTTACCAGCGGTGTTGACGCCCATCCCTCGACGATCGCCCGATTCGAGCCGCTGACGCTGCTATCGGCGCTGGCGCTGGTGACCGACAAGATCGGACTGGCTGCGACATCGTCGACGACCTATGGCGAGCCCTATCACACTGCCCGCGCTTTCTCCTCGATCGACCACCTGAGCCAGGGCCGCGCCGCCTGGAACATCGTCACTACCTCCTATGCCCGCACCGCCAGCAACTTTTCGAAGTCGCACCCAGAGCATGACGAGCGTTATGCCGTCGCGGAAGAGTTCGTCGACGTGGTGCGCGGGCTGTGGGACAGTTGGGACGACGACGCGTTCGTCAAGGACAAGCAGAGCGGCGTCTATGCCGACCCGACCAAGCTCCGAACTCTCGACCACAAGGGCAGGTATTTCTCCGTCAAAGGGCCGCTGAACATTCCGCGCCCCCCGCAGGGCCACCCGATCCTGATCCAGGCCGGCTCGTCCGGGCCGGGCCAGGATCTTGCAGCCCGCACCGCCGACGTGGTGTTCACCGCGCAGCAGAGCCTCGAAGAGGCGCAGGCTTTTTACATAAGCCTCAAGGGACGTGTTGCTCGTTTCGGACGCCAGCCGGACGAAGTCGCCGTCATGCCGGGCTTCCTGCCGGTGATTGGACGCACCGCCAGAGAAGCCGCCGACAAGCTTGCAGAGCTCGACAAATGGACGGACATCAAAAGCGCCATGCCGCTTCTGGAAGAACGCATCGGCCATAGCCTTGCCGAGTACGACCTCGACGGGCCGCTGCCCGATCTTCCGATCTCTGATCAATTGCGCAGCCGCGCCGAACTGCTGACCGCGCTGGCAAGACGCGAGAACCTGACCATCCGACAACTCGCGCTGCGGGTTGCCGCCGGCCGCGGCCACCATATCGTCCTCGGCACGCCGGTCGAAATCGCCGACAGAATGCAGCAATGGTTCGAAAGCCGCGCCGCCGATGGCTTCAACGTCATGCCACCCTTTTTCCCCGGAGGCCTGGAAGACTTCACGCAGCTGGTCGTGCCGATCCTGCAGGAACGCGGCCTGTTTCGCACCGAATATAGCGGCTCAACTCTGCGTGACCATCTCGGACTTGCCAAGCCCGCGCTAGTTCGCCCAGGGTCATGAGCATCCGATATGAGGGACCTGACATCGCTGTTGAAAAGCGTGGATCCGAACTACACCCGAGTTGCATGGTCTCGACAAATAACAAACCGTTGGCGCTGCATTTTGATCGAATACTCGGCGCTGACCGCAACGGCACGACATCCCTGTTCGCCGTGATCGGCCAGTACTACCCACCTCACCGGGCGACTGAATCCCTCGACATCTTGAAGCGGATTGACGCCGAGATGCCCAAGGGACCGGACGCGCGTTTGGTGATGGACAAACTATGCGACCCACAAGACGCCGAGGATCAAGGCCTGGCTCGCACGCCGCCCGTCACACAAACGACCACCTCCTGGATCAATGAGGTCGAGCGGTGGTTTGCAGCGCTGACACGCAAGTAGTTGCAAAGCGGCGTGCATCGCTCCACCGCAGAACTACCACAGGCGCCCTCACCATAGGTTGTAATAACATTTAATTCAATACCTGCGCTTTATTTCACGCACTGGATTTATACAGGGATCGTATGCACTTGAAATGGATCAAGGTTGCGCGCCAATCGATACGGACCCTACTATCGCGCCCAAACCGACAGCTCGCCAATCAATGTGTCGCGATACCGATACCATCCTCTGGACGACGTCGCCTTGATGGGATACGAACTGGCGACCTGCACGTTTCTCGCGCGTAAGTGCGCCTGATGTCGTGCAACAGCACCATGGTCGCTTTCTTCCGCAGGACAAGTCAGCATTGGCCGCCACGATTTCGAACTAGGTCCAGAAAGCAGCGTGAAGAGCTGAGTCAGACAAAACTTAGGCCCAGCGCAACCTGATGCGAATGAGCGTTGTCATATGGCCTGCCTTTTCAAGCGGGCCTAACCTTTATCTCTTGAGAATGCCAACCATTCGATTGATAGCGCCCCAATATTCCTTGTGCATGGTTTCGGCTGCTTCCGAGATCGCCAGCTTCCACGCAGGCCCGCGATCCCATGCCTCTTCCAGAGCGTAAACCAGTGAAGGCCCATGGCCCGTGACCGGCAGGGCGTCGAATAGCATTCCTGCCTGTCTGAGGTCTTTATCCCGTTTGGCCTGGCCGCCGGCGTCATTTTGACGGCGACCGGCAATGATAAGCTTGTGCACCGCGTACCTGCAAGGATCAGGGATGACAACTGAGATACCGGCACCATGTAGCAAGATCGAACGAACGGGATCGCGGATCAAGAAATCCATGAATCTTAGCGGTTCGGCTGACGCACCACCGAGAGCGGGCATCTTGGCGGGTTTGTCCGAATATTCTTCGGCTCCCCTGTTAGTCGTCATGAACTCGACCCTGTAACCGGTTTGATTTCGGAAGGCATGAGATCGAGAGCTGCCGCTGATATGCGGCACGGCGCGGAACGTTGGATCAAGCCCTTTTAGGAGATCGAGGATCGGCGGCAGCGAATCCGCCACCTCAGCGGAGATCGCGAAATCCTGGGCTATGTCTGCATCACCTGTTAGGATCGCCGCCGAAGGCAGACGGATGCCAAGATATGCCGAGTAGCATTGAAAAGCGACGGTGCCGATAAGAACACCGCGCAGCCGGAAGAGACCGGCCTTGGCAAGCGCCTGCACTATATCGCCGGTAAAGTGATCAGCGGCAATCAAACCGGCTTCGCGCGTTAGCGTGGAAACGAACTTGCGGCGAGCCTTATAATCTGACTTCTTACCCTTGAAGGTTTCGACCCGTTCCGAAATCAAGGGATCGTCGGCAGGTCCGACATACCGGCGCTTCTGCCCACCCCCACCATCTGGTTGGTCGAAATACCAATAACGCCGACCATCGACTGCCACCGGCACGAATCTACCCGATGGGGGAAAATCTTCCGCCCAATCATCGTCAAATGCCCGCTGCTGGAGTTCCGCGACCATGGTGCGGAACATGAGATCAATCTGCTTAATCACGGCGGCCTCTATATCATTTTCACAAATATAGTATAGGTACGACCTGCAAGCAAGCTTGGCGGCTTTTGCCCCGTGGACGCTGCCCGCCCTCTCCTCGAATAACAGTCATTCCCACTCGATCCTAATTATACTAATTTTCAAAATCTAGTATAGCGCGGCTGTTGAGACCGCGTCATCGCCCTTCTCGTCGATCATAAGGATGCGATTTGCCGCGGCGCTGTCGGAGGATTTCAGCAGCCGCAGCGTCGAGGCGAGCCTGCTTCTCGATGTCTTCACCTGCATCGGCTCGCTTAAATACGCCAAGGCCCACCTTGCCGATTGGCTGAAGCCGGAAGAGCACGAGGCCCTGTTCCCGGATGCGGTGGCCGAGTGATCTATCAGCCGAAGGGTGTCGTCGGCATCCTGAGCCCCTGGAATTTTCCCTATCAGCTCGCACTTGCGCCGCTCGCCGGCATTCTGGCCGCCGGCAACCGCGCGATGATCAAACCGTCGGAGGTGACGCCGGCGGCCTCCGCGCTGATGGCAGAGCTGATCGCCCGCACCTTCGAAGAAACGGAGATCGCCGTCGTGCAGGGCGGCCCGGCGACGGGCACTGCCTTCACATCGCTTGCTTTCGACCACCTGATCTTCGCCGGCGGCACCGCAATCGCTCATCATGTCATGCGGGCTGCGGCGGAAAACCTGACGCCGCTCACCCTCGAACTCGGCGGCAAATCGCCCGTCGTCGTCGGTCGCTCCGCCGATCTCGCGGACGCGGCGCGCCGCGTCATGACCGTCAAGACGCTGAACGCCGGCCAGATCTGCCTTGCGCCTGATCATGTCTATGTGCCCGAGGAAAGCGTCGAAGCCTTTGCCGAACATGCGGTGGCGGCGGTCGGCGCGATGTATCCTACGCTGAAAGAAAATCCCGACTACACCTCGATCGTCAATGTCCGTCATCACGCCCGCGTCCAGGGCTTGATCGATGACGCCAGGGCCAAGGGCGCGCATGTCATGGAGATCAATCCGGCGGCGGAGAACTTCTCTCAGCAATCGGCCCATCGCATAGCGCCGACTCTGATCCTCGATCCCACCGACGACATGCGCGTGCTGCAGGAGGAGATCTTCGGGCCTGTGCTGCCGCTCATTGCCTATCGCGATATCGCCGAGGTCGTCGATCGCATCAATGCCGGGACGCGCCCGCTCGCCCTCTATTATTTCAGCCAGGATCGGGAAGAGGAGCGCCGCGTCCTCGACAATACGACCTCCGGCGGGGTGACGGTCAACGACTGCATGAGCCACGTGACGGCGGAGGGCCTGCCCTTCGGCGGTGTCGGCCGCTCCGGCATGGGCGCCTATCGCGGCAAGTTCGGCTTTCTCGCCTTCTCGCATCCGCGCGCCGTCTATCACCAGAGCAAGTTGGTGGAAGCGGAATATATGATGCGGCCGCCCTATGGCGACGCGATGCGCGGCTTCCTGGCCGCGATGATCTGCAAGTAATCCCAAGAAATCCGTCCAGGGCGCCGCGACCGGGCAAAATATCACGTTGCTGGATTTGCACATCCGACAGCGGACGTATCAGAGTGGAGACCAGGCGTAGATTTCATCACCAAATGGTGCTATCTATAACACCAAAATCAGGAAACCCAAACGATGCGATCGACTATCAATCTCGACGACGCCCTCATGGAAAGGGCTAGGTCCTTAACCGGCACGAAAGAAACCGCCACTCTGGTCCGCCAAGCGTTGGAGACGCTTGTTCGTGTGGAGTCGGGAAAACGCCTCATCGCCCTCGGCGGAACTATGCCGGATGCGGAGGCAGCCCCACGCCGCCGGAGCGCAGCTGCCAAGTGATACTTGCCGACACTTCCATCTGGATCGATCATTTCCGGCATGCCGATTTAGAGCTGGGTAGAATTATTGAGGACGATCGTCTCTTATGCCATCCAGCCGTGATCGGAGAGCTCGCACTTGGTAGCCTTCGGGATCGCAGTAGCGTAATAGCTTTCCTGGTGGCCCAGCGCGCAGCGTTCGTCGCGACGCACGACGAAGTCATGATGATGATTGATCGCCACGCCATTTTCAGTATGGGCATTGGCTACACAGATGCCCATTTGATGGCCTCAGTTCTCCTCGATCAACGAGCGGCCTTATGGACCAGGGACAAGCGTCTGCGGGCAGCGGCCGAAAAGGCGGGAGCTTCACTGCACACCCCTGCCAACGCGCGAAACTAACTGCAGTATCGAAGTGCTCATGCTGGTCGTGAGCCCGCCGAAGCGCAGAGTTCCCATCGATACATTATGCGACCATTTTGGCGCCTAGAACATCAACAACCTGGCAACACGCCGTGCAGCGGCGCCGTAAACCGCCGTCTCGCGGTTTCATTGAAAATTTGGCGGACCGCGATCCAACGCTATGGGATCTACAATCCGTACACTGGCCGTGGCGCCATCAAGGGTTTGCTGCCGCATGGCCCCCACAATGTCCGAGACGTTCTTGCCACCCATGTCCTCAAGCAGACCGGATCCTATGAGCAGGCGAGCTACGCAATCCAGGACACACCGGAGATGGTCGCTAGTCACTACGGTCGGTTCCTGCCCCAGGCAGCGCTTGCCGCCCGGATTTTGAATCAGGTACGGGAAGCGGCGTAGTCAAAGCGATTCTACCCGAGCAACTTGATAGGCGTAGCACTAAGTGCTATATGACGCGATCTCAGAACGGACTTTCAAAACGGCCTGGTTTTCCAAAGCAGCGAAGAAAGCGCGGATCTCCGACAAAGCCCTTTTGCAAGGCGATTGCGCAAGTCGCACGCGGACAGGCTGATGATCTCGGTGGCGGCGTGTTCAAGAAGCGGCTCAACGACAACATGCATCGTTCGATCGTTCTGGCGAAAGCCGGTGAGTACTGGGTGTTCGCGTATTTGTTCGCAAAAAAGGATCGCGCAAACATCGATGACGACGAGCTCCTGGCTTTCCGGAAGCTCGCCGATCTTTATCGGCGCAAGACGCAGGCCGAGCTTGATGTCGAAATCGAGACCGGCGCGTTATTGGAGATTTGCAATGGCAACTAAGCGCAAGTTTAAGAGCGATGCCTTTGAGGCGATCCATAGCGCCGTCGAAGACATGTATAGGGCAGGCACGATCGATAAGGCGACCATGAAGACCTTCGATGACACTTGCCTGTCCATCCCGCAGGAACTGACGCCAAGCGAGATCAAGACGCTGCGCGAGAACAATCATGTCAGCCAGCCAGTGTTCGCGCGCTATCTAAATACCAGTGAATCGACGGTGCAAAAGTGGGAAACCGGCGCCAAACGGCCAAGCGGCCCAGCATTGAAGCTACTTTCAATCGTTCAGAAGCACGGTCTCGAAATGCTGTCTTAGGATACAGCCGCGAACACCAGCGCTCGCGGTTGCAGTCGATACATTATGCGATCTTTTCGGCCCAGAGGGTGAACATCACAGCAACAAGGCTTGCAGGGCTCGTGGAAGCACAGTTCGCGTCCACGCTTAGGTCTACAAATGGCCGAAAGCAGAACTGATCGTTGCACTCGAAAGGGCGGGTATTCCAGGAGGGCCGATCAATAGCGTCGCCGAGGCGATCGACGATCCGCAGATCAAGGCACGTGGGCTCAGGATCGCTCCGGAGGGCTTGCCCGGTTTAAGAACGCCAATTGGCTTCTCCCGCAGCCCCCTCACGCTCGACGGGGCCTCGCCGATTTTGGGTGCGGGAAGCTGGAGGTTTTCTCCGAAAAGTCGGAAACAGACACGAAATGACGATCGAAGCATCGGAAGGCTGATGTCAGATTAGTATAGCCTCATTCAAATCGCACGCCTTGAAGGAAATCGAACCTGGTCGCATTTTTTATCGAAACGTCGAAGTTCCAAGGATGCTCGGTGGCTGGAGACTGAAGCGAAAGTCCGACAGGCTAGCGCCACAATGCCGATATTGGAACAGCGGACAAACGTTCCCCGAATGGGATCACCTTATGATGATCATACAAGACCATGCCGGAAACAAACCGTTCTCCGCATGCTTCGGCCAATATTCGCAGCCCCGAAAAATCGGAATTCGACACGGATGCTGCCGCCTTTATCTCGATACCGACGATCCGTCCTCTTCTATCTTCGATGACGATATCGACTTCGTTCTGCTGCTTGTCACGAAAATGCGAAAATTCGAAGCGGGTTTGCCCGCCGCTGGCGAGTTTAAGGATCTCGCTAAATACGAAAGTCTCTAGCAATGCGCCGAACTGACCCCTGTCGTCGCGCAGGCGGTCGAGAGAGAGGTCACGAAGGGATGCGAGAAGACCAGAATCGAGGAAGTGTATTTTCGGCGTCTTGGTCAGGCGTTTCAGTTTGTTCGAAAACCAGGGTTGCACGGTTCGAGCGAGGAACAGGTTCTCGAAGATGCCAACGTATTTTTGCGTTGTGATGTGGTTCATTCCGATGGCGGCGCCAATCCCGGAATAGTTCACGAGCTGTCCAGAATGTTCTGCCAGAATGCGTAACAGGCGCGGCATTTGAGCGATCTGCTCGATGTGCGCGACATCGCGAACGTCACGTTGAACGATCGCCTGGACATAATCCGCATACCAGTCCTGTCTGCGGCTCAAGGTTTTGCGAGCCGCAGCCTCGGGATATCCACCTGCCAGAACCACGGCCATCAGGTCGTCTCCGACGATTGGCTCTCCGGCCTTGGCTTCGTTTCGAAAGGCGTCGCGCAGGAAGTTGCTTCCGGCGGTTCTGATCTCGCTTTGTGCAAGCGGCAGCAATCGAACGACCTCCATGCGCCCTGCGAGCGAATCCGCCACGCGTGGCAGCGTCATGAGATTGGCCGAACCGGTCAGGAGGAAACGCCCTGGACGCTGGTCCGTATCCACACTTTCCTTGATCGCCAGCAACAGCTCGGGAGCGCGCTGAATTTCATCGATGATGGCGCGATGCATACCTCTTACAAATCCAACTGGATCCTGTCGCGCTGCGTCCAGGGTCGTGGCATTATCCAGCGTGTAATACTCCATCCCCTCGTTGGCCATTTTCTTGGCCAATGTCGTTTTTCCTGCTTGTCGCGGACCTACGATCAGTACGACCCGCGTGTCTGACATGGCGTCGGCAACGCCTTGCTCAACGAGCCTTGGATATAGCGCCACAGCTTCCTTCCCTTCGATGACTGTTTGAAACTACGACTGCGACCAATTGAAAGTCAAGGAATGACCATTTGAAATCTATATGGCGGCGGATTGAAACGAGAAAGTCAATGTCGTGCCAGCTTGCGGCATGAGGAAGGCGAGAGGCCGCGCAGGCGCTGCTGAACTTTCACTGATTGGCCTCTGGAGTTGACCCAGCTGATCCTCAACGGAGGGGTATCTGATCAGGAGCGTAGCAAAAGCGAATTTGTGTATATCTCCATCACATCGCCAGAACGGAATGCAGTCTTGAATAGAACCATTGACCGTATTGGAGAAGCTAACCCAAGTGCATCATGCCGTCATGCGGAGTAGGATCATGCGCCTTCCAGCAAATGCGTGGCAAAAACTTCTGCGGGAGTTCTGTATCCGAGGCATTTTCTTGGCTGGTCGTTGAGCATGCGCGCCAGTTGATTGAGGGTTGCTTGTGACAGGAGAGCGAGGTCTGTATGTGCGGGCAGGAAGCGACGAATGCTTTTGTTAGCGTTCTCGACAGCCCCTTTCTGCCAGGGCGCACTGGGAACGCAGAACCAGCTGCGCGCACCGATGCCATCTTCCAAAGCCCTGAATCCGGCAAACTCGGTTCCGCGGTCAAAGATAAAGCTTCGGCGGGCGAAAGCGGGTAACGGCGCATAGGCCGGCTAGTATCGCCGCAGTGGCTAAGCAATTGCATATCCGAGGGCGTCACATGAAACGGACACAGCATACGCTAAGGGTCTCGGGTGTCTCTGAATCACCCATTTTTCGCACATCAACGAGATCGGCAGCATTGGACTGAGCCGCTACTCCCGTTCGCCAGTTGAATGCACAGATTGTCTTGTCGCGACTTTCGGGGAGCAACCTTTGATGCGCTTGAAAGCAGTTCCGAATGCACTCTGAGATGCATAGCCAAGCGTTGCAGCGACGTCAGCGATGCCCAAACCTTGATGAATGAGATCTTCACCGACTTGCATCCGCCACCGGGTGACGTAATCGATCGGGGTCTGCCCGATCGCGGCATGGAAGGCGTCTGCGAAGGACGTACGGGACATGCCGGCGACCTCGGAGAGCGCCTTCACGGTCCAGTGTCGCCCGGGTTCAGCATGGATGCGGTCAAGCGCCGCGCCGAGACGTGGATCGGTCAGCGCGCCGATCCAGCTCCGGTCCGGCGGCCGCCGATCCATGCCCTGCACGTCGCGCTCGGCAAAGGCGCGTAGCATCTGCACGAGCAGCATATCAGCGAGATGGCGCCTGATCAGGTCCGATCCCATCCGGATCTGACGGAACTCGCCTTCCATGATCTCCAGGGTCCGGCTCACCGTCGATGCTGCCGGGACATCCCGAGGCAGGAGCATCAGATGCGGCAAGGCCTCGGTCAGCAAGCGTTCGTGCAGCGGGTTCACGCGAAAACTGCCGCCCAGCAGCACCGTGTCTGCCCCGCCGTAGCGCCCAACGTCCGAACCTTCCCAGTCGATCACCTTCGCGCCGTCTTCTGGAACAAGCTGCGGATCGCTCGCCAGAATATAGGCGGGGGTCTGGGACAGCAGGAACACGTCGCCCTGCGCCATCTTCACGGGGGGATGATCGGGATGCAGCATCCAGCACTCGCCCTGGATCACAGCTGCGAATTTCAGTGCCAGCTTCTCGGGAAATCGCAAGGACCAGGCGCCCGCCGCTTCGAGCCGTGTGCAGCGGGCGCTGCGCAGATCGAGGAGACTGAAGATCGAGGTCAGGGCATCCGGCATATTTCGGACGATCTCAACAAAAACACGGATCGAACGATATAGATAAGCCGCATCGCAGGCAATACCTTTGCTCCAGTCGAAATGGAGAACGGCGATGGAAAACGTAAAGAGCAAAGTGATCGCAATCACAGGGGCGAGCAGCGGGATCGGACGTGCCACTGCTTTGCGGCTGGCCTCCCACGGGGCAATGCTGGTGCTTGGCGCGCGCCGCACCGAACAACTCGAAGCCCTTCAGCGTGAGATTGAGGCGGCCGATGGAAGCGCCACCTTTCGCCAGACGGATGTGCGGGACCGCACCTCGATGCAGGCGCTTGTGGACCTGGCCTGCAATGAATTCGGGCGCCTCGACGTGCTGGTCTCCAACGCCGGTATCGGCCCGATTTCCAAGCTCGACGAATTGCAGCTGGACGATTGGGACGCGATGATCGACATCAACTTCCGCGGCGTGCTCTATGGCATCGCCGCTGCCTTGCCGGTCTTCCGGCGCCAGAAGGCGGGGCAGTTCGTGACCATCATCTCAACAGCGGGCCTACGGATCGTGCCCGGCCAGGCGGTCTACGCTGCGACGAAGAACGCCGTGCGCACGCTGCTGGAAGGGTTGCGTCAGGAAGCCGGACCGAAACTGCGCGTCACCGGCATTTCCCCAGGCTACGTGCGCTCGGAATTTGGCAACAGCATTCGCGATCCGGCGCTGCGCGACCAGGTCGCGCGTGGGGTGGAAACAGTGGCGCTCGATCCGGACGCGATCGCGGGCGCTGTGGAGTTCGCCATCGCCCAGCCCACTGACGTAGACGTCGGCGACATCGTAGTGCGTCCAACAGCCCAAGGATAGGCGAATGGCTAGCTCCGCTAGGTGCGGCCGTTTTCGCGTTGATTGGCGAAGAGCCGGGATTGGTTATCGTATATTGCGTGTCTCATCGGTTGACGACCGGCAGTCGGTCGACCTGCCGCCTTGAACGGATCAGAACTGGCGGTCCCGCTTCTAACCACGCGATATCAATGACCTACGGAAACTTGGCAAAGACAGGGGGCAGGATCAACTAACGCCGTTGAATACCACCATCTTGTCGTCGGCCATCTCTTCCATCGTCCATGGAATGCCCCCGACACCATATCCCGACTGCCTGCGTCCGGCGAAAGGCATCCAGTCGGTGCGAAAGGCTGTGTGGTCGTTGACGAGCACCGCGGATGCATCGAGATGCCTTGCAGCCTTGAGAGCGACGGCTATGTCGGAGGAAAAGACACTCGCCTGAAATGCATACGGCAGCGAGTTGGCTATACGGATCGCCTCGTCAACGTCGCAATAGCCATAGACACAGGTCAGCGGTCCGAAGACCTCGAGCCGTGATACCTTGGCGTCCACCGGCGGATCGAGCAGGACGGAAGGCAGAAGCGTGGTCTCAGACAGTCGCCCTCCCCCGAATTGCCTTGCTCCCGCATCGGTCGCTTCCTTGATCCAGCTTGCAACGCGATCCGTCTCGCGCGGCAGGATCAGCGGCCCGACCTCCGTCTCCTTCGCGTGGGATTACCCACCTGGAGGCTTGCCACCTTGGCTATCGAACACCCGCCGAAGTCTTTCGTCAAAAACTGCTCGCCCAGATCAGACGTACTGGTTAGGCTCTGAATGTCCGCAAGTCGCGGTTGAGCATGAACTCACGGCCGACGATCGCGTCGACCTTTGCACTGCGATCGGCGATGACAGGAGCTGCTCCGCCGTGTTCCAGCGCGCATCGCATGCCGGGAGGCAGCTTGCCTTTCAGATACCAGCCGACTTTCGCCGAGTCGATGAAGCTCATGAAGGCAAAACGCTGATCCGTGGCGAAGCTCGCGGCAAGAGCGTTGTCATCGGTGATGAACGTCTGGCACCAGCGCACGTCCAGTCCAATCGTATGGCCAGTGCGTTCGAGCACGATGATTTGCAGCGAGCGCTGGCCCGATGACGAGAACCCTCCTCCACAGTTTCGATCCGCCCTCGGCCAGCCGATCACCGGCGCGACCGTCGACTTCGATGTCGCGGACATCGTCCCAATCCGCTTCATAGACCAGCGGATTGCGCTCCGTCGCGCGGCAACCTTTAACTGTCGATAAGCACGGCTCATCGGAAGTGAGGTGTACATCATAGTTGTACGTTCGCTGATACGGTGCTATAAAGCCGCCAGGAAGGCGTATCGGAGGGCTCGATGCCCCAGACCAGCTACAAGATCAGCGAAGCGCGAAAAAATTTCGCCGAGGTGCTCGCGCGCGCCAACCAGGGCGAGGAAATCGTCATCATGCGCGGTAACGAGATCTATGCCCGCATCGGCCCGGCCGACGGCGGCAAGCGCCCGTTCGGCCTGCTGCGCCAGCGGGGCTTGCCGGATGATCTGTTCGACGACAGCGATACGGACCAGGCCGCGATCGACGCCGGCGACTGGAATGACGACGTCGGTGTCTGGCAGGGCGGGCATTCCGAGACAAAGGCGTGAAAGTTCTGCTCGACAGTCACGCGGTCTACTGGTGGACGATCGGCAGCGACCGGCTTTCCTTAAAGGCCCGAGCCCTGATCGAGGACAAGATGAACACCGTTCTCGTCAGCGCCGTCTCCTTCTACGAACTCGACAACAAGATGCGGCTGAAGAAGCTCGACCTAAAGCCGCAGGAATTGCGGGCGGCAGTGGCTGCCAGCGGCCTGCAGACGCTCGCCATCAGTGATCTGCACGCCGAACTGGCGGCAAGCTTCGATTGGGAGCACCGCGATCCCTGGGATCGGATCCTTGCGGCGCAGGCGCGCCTGGAACATTGCCACTTCGTCTCCACCGATCTCGCATTCGACACGATTTTGCATGAGCGTATCTGGTAGAGCGCAATGGCGATGACGATTGGGGTCGACATTGCCGAGGCAGCGGAGCGACTGGATGAATTGATCGACCTTGCCCTGAGCGACGATGAGGTTGTCATCTGTTCTAACGGACGCCCCGTCGCTGTCATCGAGACAATGCCTGGGAGGGGTCAAGGCAGGACCGATGCCGTTCGTTTTGACACTGGCTGCCGAAACTCACCCGACGATCACTGGCAGACCTCAAATCACGAATACGTCCATGACCTGAATGGGCTGCCGAAATGAGCAAGTCGTATTCGAGTTCGATCGAGAAACGCGCCGAGGAACTCGACACGATCGCTGCGGTGCTGCCGATCGAGCGCCGCGACGAACTTGCCGAAATGCTGACCGATCAGGATGTGGAAACGCTACGGCATCCCGTCAACGCCAACGCCGCTGTAAGAGCGCCAAGGCGGTGACCGGTGACATCCGGCGAAGCTGTTGGCGACCTGTGGCGGCGACAGCCTGCACGATCTGCGCGTCGCGCCATCCTGATGATCGCCTTTGCCCGGCGGTCGCAGGCGCAGCGAAGTGGCCGGTCTCCGGAAAGAGCAGCTGACCAGCAAGCCGCCGGCGACCGGCGAGGAGGGAAGCTCCCTCCCCTCGCTCTTGATCCATCTCGGCCGCACCAAGACGTCAGGCGCCGACCAGAATGAGATCGTCTATCTAACTGGTTCGCCGGTCGAGGCGCTGAACGCCTGGCTAGCGGCCGCCAAGATCGATAGCGGCAGTGTGTTTCGGGCGATTGATCGCTGGGGCAACGTCTCCCGCCGGGCGCTCGATCCGAAAACGGTCAATGACATCGTCAAGCAGCGCGTAAGAATGGCGGGTCTCGAGCCGGGGGAGTTTTGGCGCACGGTCTGCGATCGGGCTATCTCACGGAAGTTGCCAACCGCGGCATCCCTCTCCCCGGGGTGATGGAGCAGTCGAGGCATCGATCCGTTCAGCAGGCGTCGAGCTACTACAACAATGCCACGCGGCGAACTGGGCGCGAGGCCCGGCTGCTATAATGAGTGAGGCGTTTCACGTTCGATGCGGGGTCGATCCAGACCTTAGCACCTCACATCGAACATCTATGGTCTTTTCCTACGAAAAGCCTCCCCTCGCCCACCTTCGATATCAGTCACCCAGACAACGCAGCACTGCTCAATGCATCAATAGAGCAACCGCGCCCTGATCGTTCCCGGTATGCCACGTAGCGCCTGCAGGATCTCGTCGGCTGTACCGGACATGTTCTCGACTTCGATGACCACATAACCTGTATCACCATGGGTCTGCAGGAATTCGGCAACGATGTTGAATCCGCGCGAAGAAAAGATCTCGTTCAGCTGGATGAGCATGCCGGGACGGTTTTCGTGAACATGAATAAAGCGCGTGCCGTTTGGGCGCTCGGGCAGTTGAACTTGTGGGAAGTTGACGGCACCCATCGTAGATCCGATGTCGGAATACTCGACCAGCTTTCTTGAAACTTCCCCACCGATGCGTTCCTGGGCCTCCTCGGTGGAACCGCCGATATGCGGTGTTAGGATTACGTTGCTCAAGCCCTGCAGCGGCGTTTCGAAACGGTCCCTATTCGATGCTGGTTCCTTCGGAAACACGTCGACGGCAGCACCTGCCAAGTGGCCTTCTTTCAGCACTTTCGCAAGCGCATCGAGATCGACCACAGTTCCACGGGAATTGTTGATGAAGATGGCGCCCTTCTTCATACGGCGGAGTTCCGCTTCGGCAATCATATTTTGGGTCGATGCCGTTTCGGGAACATGCATTGTCACGTAATCCGAAATCTCGAGAAGCTCACCGAGTGTAGCCATCGATTCTGAATTGCCTCGGCGCAGCCGATCGGAAAGATCGAAATACCGAACCACCATCCCCATGCTCTCCGCAAGAGCACTCAGCTGCGAGCCGATATTGCCATAGCCGACGATGCCGAGTGTTTTTCCGCGGACTTCGCGGCTGCCGACAGCGGATTTCTCCCAGCCGCCCTGATGCGCGGACGCCGAACGCGGGAAGATTTGCCGGGTCAGCATGATGATCTCGCCGATCACAAGTTCGGCCACCGAGCGCGTGTTCGAATAAGGTGCGTTGAAGACAGGTATGCCGCGGCGGCGCGCCGCCTCCAAATCGACCTGGTTTGTGCCGACGGAGAAACAGCCGACGGCAATCAGCTTCTTGGCGGATTCGAAAATCTCGTCCGTCAGCTGCGTTCGGGAGCGAATGCCGATGACATGGGCATCGGCAATATGGCTTTTGAGATCCTTGTCGTCGAGCGCCGTCGGCAGGTGAACGAGATTGGTGTATCCACACGCCCCAAAGTAATCCACTGCGCTCTGACTGATGCCTTCGAGCAGAAGTACAGAAATCCGGTCGCGGGAGAGGGAGAGTTGGCGGGTCATGATGAGACTTTCGATTTCCGATTAAAGCTGGCCAAAATCGTTTCGAGGCCACTGCGGCGCTCTACAACATGGCTTTGCGGCTATCCGACAAACAGTGCAAGCACAAATACTATTATTGTCCGCTTCTCTCAGACGTTCCTCACTCCCATCAGTTGCTGCGCAAGGCCGACGGCGGTCCTTCGGATTGAGACCGAGATCGCGCACTGCTCTTCGCCTACGGATTCCGACCATGACCAGATGCCGGAGGAAAGCGACTTGATCAGGTCCTCGGGCAGTTCGAGCTCCTTGCCGACATCGCGAATGGCGCCTTTGGCGCGATAGTGGGTCACCATGGAACATAGGGCGGCCTTGTCATGCCCGTAGGTCTTCTAGATCCACTGGATTACCTCATGCTTTCATGTTCGAAATCGACATCCATGTCGGGCGGCTCGCCCCTGAGAGACGAAGCGCTCGAAGAGCAAGTCCTTGGTTTCGCGGTCGATCGAGGTGATGCCGAGCACGTAGCAGACGGCGGAATTCGCCTCCAATCCCTGCCCTGGCAGAGAATGCCCCTGCGATCGGTCATAGCGGACAATGGAGAATACGGTAAAAAAATAGGGGGCGTATTTCATCGTCTCGATCAGATCAAATTCATGCCGGATCGTCTTCTCGACATGCGCCGGCAGCCCTTCCGGATAGCGCGTCTTCACGCCTTCCCCAATTATAATGCTCAAGCGACTGTTGCGCCGTCATGCCCGCGACCAGCGCTTCCTCCGGATACTAATAGACAAGCTCTTCCAGACTGAACCTGCAGCGCTCGACGATTTCCATAGTGCGTGCCAGCGCTTCCGGGTAGCGGGGAAACAGACGCGACATTTCTTCCGATGGTTTGAGAAAGCGATCGGCGTGCCACTCGTGCTCGAAGCCGACATCGTCGATGGTGGTTGCGAATGCAGGTGACGACATCCTGCAGCTGCCGCCTGCCGGGCTCGTGAACCAGCACGTCATTGGTGACCACCGTCTCACCCGGTGCTGTGCCGCGAGGTTTGACACAACCAATGCAGCCGCCTCTGGTCGGCTGCTGGCAAGACAGAGCGAAACATGGGCCCGGTCACCGAAGATTTCTGCCATCTTCCTGAGCTGCACGGCGAAGGTATCGTGCGGCATATCCGGGACCAGGATGCCGATCAGGGCCTCGGAATAGAGCACCACGTCATCGAAATGAAGAATGCAGTTTGCCTTCCCGCCCCCGCCCTTGCCCAAGGTCAAGAGCCGCGTCAGCCGCTATTCGGAATTTCTTTCCCATAACAGATCCAAACCGTGGGGCTTAATTCAGGTTTCGCGCTATGTGCTGCGTCGGCCTGCAGCAGCAGGTCACATCAACGGGTGAGTGGCATCAGAGTTGGCAGGCTATCGGTGGTGCCCCTGTCCTGGCCTGCAATTCAGGGTAACAGGAACCAAACTGGCCAAGCGATGTTAGGATAAAATACCCCCTAAAACTGGGCGCTGCCCACCCAAAAGCTTGCCACACCACGGCCCGGTGCCCGCGACCCGAAGGAGGTCCACAATGCGCGATCACGAACCTGCGGGATATGACGGGATGAAAAGGCATCCCTATGCCATGTTCGCCATCAATATGGTTCTCAGCCTGATCGTCATGTATTTCGTGATGTTCTCGATGATCGACGGATGGAACGATTTCCGCAACAACTTCAATATGCTCTACATGGCGCTGACGATGGTGGCTCCGATGGGCATCATCATGCTGACAACCATGGGGCACATGTACAGCAACAAGAGGCTGAACACCGGAATTTGTCTCATCCTGGTGATCCTGTTCGCCGCCGCTTTCGCTGGCACGCGCAGTCAGGCCTTTATTGGCAATCGCCAATTCATCGCCTCTATGGTCCCCCATCATTCCGGTGCGATCCTCATGTGCCGCGAGGCATCGCTAGGTGATCCGGAATTGGTCAGGCTATGTTCCGATATCTCGCAAAGCCAGCGCCGGGAAATCGAACAGATGAATGCGATTGAAGCTCGCCTCGCACGTCAGCTGCCGGACCGAGAGAGAACTGAACCGTTGCTTGCATAGGCCAGAACACTCGGATTGCGTCTGAAGATTGGCGCTGAACCTTGGCCCTGCAGCCAGCATCAAAGTCGCTACACGTCGTCTCGTTCGGGTATCTGTTCGGCGGCAAGCTGCACTCCGGGTCGACCGACAGGATCCGCGCAATCTGTTCGACGTGAAGCTGCTCTACGAGAACGAGGGGCTGACAGACGCGCTGTCCTCCCCATCCACGTGGCAAGCTCCGGGCGCCCGCCGCATGAGCTGGTCAGGCCCTGCCTCGCCGAAATTGACGACGCGTTCGTCAAGAGTTCAAGCACGACGAACGAGCCGGTGGGCCTGGAAGACCTGAAGACGGCAAGAAACGAAGCTGACGAGTGACCTGCTATACGGCTCGCCGGCAAGGCGATGCGCTTCTTGCTGTCGCTGCACGACGGTGAACCGGACTTCGAGGCAAGCGGCCAACCTGCCTGCTGTTCGCTGGAAGATGCTCAACGTCCAAAAGCTGAAGCAGCAGAGCCCCGCGAAACTTGCTGAGCAACGGCAAGAGATGGAAGGACTCTTGGCCCGGCTCTGTCGGCGGCGCCTGTCGAGCAATTGCAAAGGGATCGGAATCTGGACAACAATGCCGCGAAGATTCACAATCGATCTATCCATCAAATGCCGGAGACGACGCAGACAAACCTCTTTGAGCTTTTCTACACGATGACTTTGGAATCGTGAGAAGTTGCCGGCGGGCCCAAGATCTGCCCAACGATCAGGACGAGAACCGCAGCCAACGTGAGACAAAAGGCGAGGAAGAACATCGGCGCAATTGTGCTGCCGGTTGTATCCTTGATCCAAGGGACAACGTTTTGTGCTATGAAGCCTCCGAGATTCCCCACCGAGTTGATGGCGGCAAGTCCGGCCGCTGCCCCCGCGCCCCGCAGAAACCTTGATGGCAGGCTCCAGAACACCGGCTGCCCCGCGAAAATCCCAGCCGCCGCCATACATAGAAACAGGAATTGCACCGTGTGATTAGGGACGATTGCCGACAATACAAGGCAAATGGCACCCACGAGCGCGGGAATGACGATATAGGGTGTCTTCGACGCTGCTCGGTCGGCAGCGGCAGGCACGGCATAAAGAGCAATGGCGACCAGGACCCAGGGGATGATATTTAACAGACCATTGGTGGTGTTGCTGACGCCAAAGCCCTTGACGATCGTTGGGAGCCAATAGCTCAAACCGTAGGCTGCGAGGGGAAAACCGATGTAGCATAGCGACATCAACAGGACACGCGGGTTGATCAGCGCTTTGAATCCGTCGCCTGACGACTCTTCCATGCCGGCATTTTCCTTGGCGAGACGGTCTTTCAGCCAAGTCTTTTCCGCATGGCTGAGGAACGGCGCATCGTCGGGTCTGTCTGCCAGGTAAAACAGGGTCACAACGCCCGCAATAACGGCCGGTATTCCCGTTGCAATGAAGACCCATTGCCATCCCGCAATTCCATAAAGCCCGTCCAGATCCAGCAACACACCACCCAATGGTGCGCCGAGCGCATTGGCGATGGCGCTGAAGATCATGAACAGACCAACCATGGTCCCGCGATAGGCTGAAGGATACCACAGTGTCAGCAGATAGAGGACACCAGGAAAGAACCCTGCCTCGCACGCTCCAAGCAGGAAGCGAAGAATGTAAAACATCGTCGCATTCTGCGTGTATGCAAGAGCCATTGTGACCGCGCCCCACGAAACGAGAATGCGGGCAAACCACCTGCTGGCACCAAATTTGTCGAGAAGGAGATTGCTCGGGACCTCGAATAGGAAATATCCGACAAAGAACAGAGATGCGCCCAGCCCGTAGGCGTATTCGCTCATTCCAAGAGCCCCGACCATATCGAGCTTGGCGAAGCTCACGTTCTGGCGGTCGATGTAGGCAATCAGATATAACACGCCAAGAAACGGCATGAGCCGCCAAGTTATCTTGGAAATAAGTTGCTTCTCGACAATCACGCAGCTTCCTCCCTTTTCGATGAGTGACATAGCAAAGATAGAGCGCCAGCACGTTTATCAACCCAAAAGTGCGTCTATCAGACAACATTCGAGGGTGCGCACAACCTTATGAAGATACCCGCTGCAATTTTACCTCGGATTTCAGCGCAACGACCATGCGATTGCGCAGGGCTAGCGACCACGAAGGGCGCTGCCTTACGAGAAGCTCGGCGCCACCTCACGGGTTCTCATGGAATGACGAATTACAAGCAGGGCTACCCATGATGACATTGCCATGATATCGTCGGTTGCGAGGGGAGTAGCTATGTCTGAGCTTTTGCAAAGAGCCCCAAACAGTGACGGCCCGCGTTCGCGGCGACGACTGGAATTGCTGACTTTTCTTATACTGGCGTTCGGAATCTGGCCCTTGGTCGCAGTCGGCGTCGTAGGCGGCTACGGCTTCATCGTTTGGATGTTCCAAGTCGTATTCGGCCCCCCCGGGCCACCAGCAGCGCACTGAGGCGGCGCCATGAGCCCGATCTTGAGACGCCAATTCCTTTCTGGTCGCCGGGTACCTGCATATGTCGGCCCTTGCCCGCCCGGTGCGTCCGGCGCCACAATCGCAGACGCATGTACGGGTTGCGGCAGATGCGCGCAGCGATGCCCGACGGGGATAATAAGCATGGCAGGCGGTCTGCCATTCCTGGACTTCTCGCAAGGCGAATGCACGTTCTGTGGGGAATGCGCTCAAGCATGTCCAGAACCAGTCTTTTCGGCCAAGCGCGTATTCCGACTTCCCCAGGTCGCGACAATAAGCAATGATTGCCTCGCGCAGCGATGCATCACATGCCAGTCCTGCGGCGAAGCATGCCCAGAACAAGCCATTCGTTTCCGTCCCCGTATCGGCGGTCCCTTCGTGCCGGAGCTCGACAATACAAAGTGCACTGGATGCGGTGCATGCCTCAGCATCTGTCCGGCGGACGCGATTTCGTTTCAGGCGCTCACCGCGGAGGCGACGAATGTCTGACGGGCGGTCACATTATCACGTATCAAGTGCTGTTGTTGCCACCGTGCCACCCAGCACCGAGCGTGTGCTTGCCGCGCTCGGCAAGATGGAGAATGTGGAAATCCACGGCCATTCCGGCGGCAAGATTATCGTTGTCATCGAAGGAACGAGTACTGGCCAACTGGGTGCGTGTCTGTCGCAAATTTCTCTGCTGGACGGAGTGATCGCGGCAAACATGGTGTTCGAGCATGTCGAGGAGGAGACGCAGTTCAATGACGGGAGAATTGACAAGGCGTGACATTCTGAAAGCTCAGGCTGCGGCCATGGCTGCTGCTGCAGCGGGCATTGGGCTTCCTGCTTCAGCCCAGCCCGTGCCTGGCGGCGTCAGCGCTCTACAGATCAAATGGTCGAAGGCTCCATGCCGTTTCTGTGGGACTGGCTGCGGCGTCATGGTCGGCGTCAAGAATGGCCAGGTGGTCGCGACCCATGGTGACATGCAGGCGGAGGTCAACCGCGGCCTGAACTGCATCAAGGGCTACTTCCTGTCGAAGATCATGTACGGCGAGGACCGGCTGAAAACGCCGCTTTTGCGCAAACGCAACGGTGTCTATGCCAAGGACGGCGAGTTCGAACCCGTGAGCTGGGACGAAGCCTTCGACGTAATGGCCGCACAGTGCAAAAAAGTGCTGAAGGAAAAGGGGCCGACGGCCGTCGGCATGTTTGGCTCGGGACAGTGGACAATCTTCGAGGGTTACGCAGCCACAAAGCTCATGCGGGCGGGGTTCCGTTCCAACAACCTCGACCCCAACGCACGGCACTGTATGGCGTCGGCCGCCTATGCCTTCATGCGCACTTTCGGCATGGACGAACCGATGGGCGTCTATGACGATTTCGAAAATGCCGATGCCTTTGTGCTTTGGGGATCGAACATGGCGGAAATGCACCCGATCTTGTGGACACGCGTCGCCGACCGCCGGCTCGGGCAGCCGCATGTCCGCGTCGCAGTGCTTTCGACCTTCACCCATCGCAGCATGGATCTCGCCGACATCCCGATCATCTTCAAGCCGGGAACCGATCTTGCTATCCTCAACTACATCGCCAATCACATCATCCAGACTGGTCGCGTCAACCAGGACTTCGTCGAGCGGCATACACGGTTCGTGCGCGGCGTCACCGACATCGGCTATGGCCTGAGGCCAGATAACCCGTTGGAAGTGGCCGCTAGCGGCGCTGCCGATCCGACGAAGGTGGAACCGATCGACTTTGACGCCTTCAAGACATTCGTTTCCGAATATACGTTGGATAAAACGGCAAAACTGACGGGGGTCGATTCAGGTTTTCTCGAGCAGTTGGCGGAACTTTACGCCGATCCCAGCCGCAAGGTGATGTCGCTCTGGACCATGGGCTTCAACCAGCATGTACGTGGCGTCTGGGCCAATCAGATGATCTACAATATTCACCTTTTGACAGGCAAGATATCCGAGCCCGGCAACAGCCCGTTCTCCCTGACTGGCCAGCCGTCCGCCTGCGGTACCGCACGCGAAGTCGGAACGTTTGCACATCGTCTTCCAGCGGACATGGTGGTAACCAATCCCGAGCATCGCAAGCGGGCAGAAGAGATCTGGCGCATCCCGCACGGCATCATCCCCGACAAGCCGGGCTACCACGCCGTGCAGCAGGATCGCATGCTCAATGACGGCAAACTCAATTTCTACTGGGTGCAGACCACCAACAACGTTCAGGCCGCCCCCAACACAAGCAACGAGACCTGGAAGGGCTATAGAAACGCGGACAACTTTATCGTCGTCTCCGATGCCTATCCAACGATTACTGCGATGAGCGCCGACCTGATCCTGCCGGCGGCCATGTGGGTGGAAAAGGAGGGGGGGTTCGGCAATGCGGAGCGCCGCACCCAACTCTGGCGCCAGCTCGTCCAGGCTCCCGGAGAGGCGCGCTCGGACCTTTGGCAAATCGCGGAATTTTCAAAGCGCTTCACGACCGACGAGGTCTGGCCTGCAGACATTCTTGACGCAAATCCGGATTATCGCGGCAAGACGCTCTATGACGTGGTCTTCCGCAACGGCGAGGTGGATCGCTTTCCGCTTAGCGACACCGATCCCGGCTACGACAACAGCGAAGCCAAGGCCTTCGGCTTCTACATCCAGAAAGGCCTGTTCGAGGAATATGCCACCTTCGGGCGCGGTCACGGCCACGATCTTGCGCCCTTCAACATGTACCACGAAGTGCGCGGACTGCGCTGGCCGGTGGTCAACGGCAAGGAGACGCTCTGGCGTTATCGCGAGGGATTCGATCCTTTTGTGCAGCAAGGCGAGGGCGTGAATTTCTACGGTCAGCCGGACGGCAAGGCGGTCATCATCGCCGTGCCCTACGAGCCACCGGCCGAATCGCCGGACGAGGAATTCGACTTCTGGCTTGTCACCGGCCGCGTCCTCGAGCACTGGCATTCCGGGTCGATGACGATGCGGGTACCCGAGCTCTTCAAGGCCTTCCCTGGCGCGCGCGTCTTCATGAACGCCGATGACGCACGCAAGCGCGGCATCAACCAGGGTGCGGAAGTCCGCATCATCTCACGCCGCGGCGAGATCCGCTCGCGTGTCGAAACCCGCGGTCGCAACCGCATGCCGTCCGGGGTTATCTTCGTCCCCTGGTTCGATGCCAGCCAGCTCATCAACAAGGTTACTCTCGACGCCACCGATCCTATCTCCAAACAGACGGATTTCAAGAAATGCGCGGTCAAGATTGTTCCCGTGGCCGTCTGAGGCGGCCTGAATGGATGACGGTCGCGGCAGGTTTGCTGTTGTTTCTCGCAACAGCCGCGATTGCTCAGGTGATATCCACGACGGCACCCCAGCTGGTCGGACGGACGCCCTCGATGGCGTTGGGTCCGGCTGCACCCTTGCCGAAATGGATTGTTGACGACCAGCGCCGAATGCGCGCCTATCCCGACCAGCCGCCGATCATCCCTCATTCGATCGAGGGCTACGAACTGTCGGTGAACGCCAACCGATGCATGTCCTGCCACAAGCGCGAGTTCACCCAGGAATCGGGGGCGCCGATGATCAGCGTGACGCACTACATGACGCGTGACGGCCAGATGCTCGCCGACGTTTCGCCACGGCGCTACTTCTGCACCGCCTGTCACGTGCCGCAAGCCGATGTGCGGCCGCTGGTAAACAATGTCTTCAGGGACATGAGCGAGATGGGCGTAAAGCCCACCGGAAGCGAGTGACGCCATGATCACGAGGATCTGGAAAGTCTTGCTCCAGGCGTGGCGGATCATGACCACGCCGGCCGCGACAATCGGTCTTGGCGTGCTGACGCTCGGCGGGTTCATCGGCGGCGTCATGTTCTGGGGCGCGTTCAACACTGCGCTCGAACTTACCAACACGGAGACGTTCTGCGTCTCCTGTCATGAGATGCATGACAACGTCTATCAGGAGCTTTCGCGCACCATCCATTTTTCCAACCGCTCTGGGGTGCGCGCGACCTGTCCCGACTGCCACGTACCGCACCAATGGACGGACAAGATCGCGCGGAAGATGCAGGCGTCAAAGGAAGTCTGGGGCAAGATATTCGGCACGATCAACACGCGGCCGAAGTTCCTGGAGAAGCGTCTGGAACTCGCCCAGCACGAGTGGGCCCGCATGAAGGCCAATGACAGCCTTGAATGCCGCAACTGCCATTCCTCGGTGGCGATGGACTTGCAGAAGCAAACGCAACGTGCAGCGCAAATACACACTCAATATCTTCTGTCCGGTCGGGCGACATGCATAGATTGCCACAAGGGCATCGCCCACGAGCTACCAAACATGGAAGGGATCGATCCTGGCTGGAAGATGCCGAAGGAACTTGAAGGCAACAAAATGGTAAATTCTACACCGATCGACGATCTACAGGACGCAATTGCGAGAGCCCATAATTCCTCGGCTGTGGTCTTTGAGTAGCATGGTCAAGATGGGTATTCACGTAGAAGCGATTGCACTGACGCTTTGGTAGGTACTCGAAGCGTGGTCGTCGAATACTCCGTGCTGGTGGGAGCTGTTAAACAGCTGCATGGTTAGCGAGGGGCAGCCAAGGCAAGACCGGTCTTGTGTGTCGTAGCGCAGCTTGTCCTTCGATCCATGGCTTTGAACTGACGGCCAAAGAACGGGAGCTTGCTGCAGCTGCTTTCGCATGCTCCCAGGTGCGGCGCAGGCAATAGAGCCGCAGACAGATGCCAAATGAGATGAGCGGGGCGATCATGACCATGATCGCCCCGCTCCGCCATATCTTAGATCGCGTGGTATGCCGCGATAATCGCTTCCACCTGAGAGGTGTTAAGTGCTGACACCTGCGTCGTGGTGACGGCCAGTAGCTGGTCGCTGGACAGATGCGCGATGTCGTCTGTGGAAAGACCGGCCATCGCGCTCGACTTGATCGCCGCAATATCGGCGGTCGAGAAGGTCGCAATATCATCGGTGGACAAGGCGGCGATCTGTGCCGAGCCGAGCGCAGCGACCTGTCCGGTGGTCAGGGCCTCGGCCTGAGCCGTGCTCAGAGCACCGATCTGAGTGGTCGTCAGCGAACCGACTGACTTGGTGTTCAGCGCGGCGATCTGATCGGTCGACAGGGCTGCGAGATCGTCCGTGCTCAGTACCGACACCTGGGCGCCGGACAGGGCATTGATCTGCGACGAACTCAAGGCACCGATCTGAGCGGTGGTGAGCGCCGCGATCTGGGTGGTCTTCAGTGCGGCAACCTGGGTGGTCTTCAGCGCCGCAGCCTGATCGGTCGACAGGGCTGCGAGGTTGTCAGTCGAGAGCCCCGCAAGCGCAGTGGCTGTGATTGCAGCAACATCGCCCGTCGAGAAGGTAGCGATGTCTGCGGAAGACAGCGCCGCGATCTGTGCCGATCCGAGGGCAGCGACCTGACCGGTGGTCAGGGCCTCGGCCTGGGCCGTGCTCAGAGCACCGATCTGAGTGGTTGTCAGCGAACCGATGGCCTTGGTGTTTAGCGCGGCGACCTGATCGGTCGACAGGGCTGCAAGATCATCCGTGCTCAGGGCCGCCACCTGCGTGCCGGACAGAGCATTGATCTGCGACGAACTCAGGACGCCGACCTGGGCGGTCGTCAGCGCCGCAACCTGGGCCGTCTTCAGCGCGGCAATCTGGGTGGTCTTCAGCGCTGCAGCCTGATCCGTCGACAGGGCTGCGAGGTTGTCGGTCGAGAGCCCCGCAAGCGCAGTGGCGGTGATTGCAGCAACATCGCCCGTCGAGAAGGTGGCGATGTCTGCGGACGACAGCGCCGCGATCTGTGCCGATCCAAGCGCCGCCACCTGACCGGTGGTCAGGGCCTCGGCCTGGGCCGTGCTCAAAGCACCGATCTGAGTGGTTGTCAGCGAACCGACAGACTTGGTGTTCAGCGCGGCGACCTGATCGGTGGAGAGTGCGGCAAGGTCGTCGGTGCTCAGGGCCGCGAGCTGCGTGCCGGACAGAGCATTGATCTGCGACGAGGTCAGGACGCCGGCCTGGGCGGTCGTCAGAGCCGCAACCTGGGCCGTCTTCAGTGCGGCAATCTGCGTGGTCTTCAGTGCCGCAGCCTGATCGGTCGACAGCGCTGCAAGATTGTCGGTGGAAAGGCCCGGCAGGGCAGCCACCGAGATCGCCGCAATATCGGCGGTCGAGAAGGTGGCAATGTCAGCGGTAGACAGGGCGGCGACTTGCGCCTGGGTCAAGGCGGCGACCTGTGTCGAGGTGAGAGCCTCGACCTGAGCGGTGCTCAGGGCGCCGATCTGAGTGGTCGTCAGCGAGGCCAGGGATCTGGTGTTCAGCGCGGTGACCTGGTCGGTCGACAAGGCTGCGAGATCGTCGGTGCTCAGGGCCGCGAGCTGGGTGCCGGACAAGGCACTGATCTGCGACGAGGTCAGGACGCTGGCCTGGGCGGTCGTCAGCGCCGCAACCTGCGCCGTCTTCAGTGCGGCAATCTGGGTGGTCTTCAGCGCTGCGGCCTGATCCGTCGACAGGGCTGCGAGGTTGTCGGTGGAAAGACCCGCCAGGGCACCAGCCGAGATCGCCGCAATGTCGGCCGTCGAGAAGGTGGCGATGTCTGCGGAAGACAGCGCTGCGATCTGGACGGAGCTCAGTGCTCCGACAAGGGCAGAGGTCAGGGCCTCGGCCTGGGCCGTGCTCAGCGCACCGATCTGAGTGGTCGTCAGCGAACCGATGGCCTTGGTGTTTAGCGCGGCGACCTGATCGGTCGACAGGGCTGCAAGATCATCCGTGCTCAGGGCCGCCACCTGCGTGCCGGACAGAGCATTGATCTGCGACAAACTCAGGACGCCGACCTGGGCGGTCGTCAGCGCCGCAACCTGGGCCGTCTTCAGTGCAGCAATCTGCGTGGTCTTCAGTGCCGCAGCCTGATCGGTCGACAGGGCTGCGAGGTTGTCGGTGGAGAGCCCCGCAAGCGCAGTGGCGGTGATTGCCGCAATATCGGCCGACGAGAAGGTGGCGATATCTGCGGAAGACAGCGCCGCGATCTGTGCCGATCCGAGGACAGCCACCTGACCGGTGGTCAGGGCCTCGGCCTGGGCGGTGCTCAAAGAGCCGATCTGAGTGGTCGTCAGCGAACCGACAGACTTGGTGTTCAGTGCTGCAACCTGATCGGTGGAGAGGGCGGCAAGATCGTCCGTGCTCAGAGCCGCCACCTGGGTGCCGGACAGGGCATTGATCTGCGATGAGCTCAGGACACCGACCTGGGCGGTCGTCAGCGCCGCAACCTGGGCCGTCTTCAGTGCGGCAATCTGCGTGGTCTTCAGTGCCGCAGCCTGATCGGTCGACAGCGCTGCAAGATTGCCGGTGGAAAGACCTGCCAGGGCAGCAGCGGAGATCGCCGCAATATCGGCGGTCGAGAAGGTGGCGATGTCTGCCGAAGACAGGGCTGCGATCTGTGCCGAGCCGAGCGCAGCGACCTGGGCGGTCGACAAGGCTTCGGCCTGGGCCGTGCTCAGAGCACCGATCTGGGCGGTCGTCAGCGAGCCGATGGCCTTGGAACTCAGCGCGGCGACCTGATCGGTGGAGAGTGCGGCAAGGTCGTCGGTACTCAGGGCCGCGAGCTGCGTGCCGGACAGAGCACTGATCTGCGACGAGGTCAGGACGCCGACCTGCGCTGTCGTCAGCGCCGCAACCTGGGCCGTCTTCAGTGCGGCAATCTGGGTGGTCTTCAGCGCTGCGGCCTGATCCGTCGACAGGGCTGCGAGATTGCCGGTGGAAAGGCCTGCCAGGGCAGCAGCCGAGATCGCCGCAATGTCGGCCGTCGAGAAGGTGGCGATGTCTGCGGAAGACAACGCCGCGATCTGTGCCGATCCGAGGGCAGCGACCTGTCCGGTGGTCAGAGCCTCGGCCTGGGCCGTGCTCAGAGCGCCGATCTGAGTGGTCGTCAGCGAACCGATGGCCTTGGTGTTCAGCGCGGCGACCTGGTCGGTGGAGAGCGCGGCAAGATCATCCGTGCTCAGGGCCGCCACCTGCGTGCCGGACAGAGCATTGATCTGCGACGAACTCAGGACGCCGACCTGGGCGGTCGTCAGCGCCGCAACCTGGGCCGTCTTCAGCGCGGCAATCTGGGTGGTCTTCAGGGCTGCAGCCTGATCCGTCGACAGGGCTGCGAGGTTGTCGGTCGAGAGCCCTGCCAGGGCAGTCGCGGTGATCGCCGCAATGTCGGCCGTCGAGAAGGTCGCGATGTCTGCGGAAGACAGCGCCGCGATCTGGACGGAGCTCAGTGCGCCGACAAGGGCAGAGGTCAGGGCCTCGGCCTGAGCCGTGCTCAGCGCACCGATCTGGGTGGTCGTCAACGAGCCGATGGCTTTGGAACTCAGCGCGGCGACCTGATCGGTGGAGAGTGCGGCAAGATCGTCCGTGCTCAGCACTGCCACCTGGCTGCCAGACAGGGCATTGATCTGCGACGAACTCAGGACGCCGACCTGGGTGGTGGTCAGCGCTGCGATCTGGGCGGTCTTCAGTGCGGCAACCTGCGTGGTCTTCAGTGCCGCAACCTGATCGGTCGACAGGGCTGCGAGGTTGTCGGTGGAAAGGCCTGCCAGGGCAGCAACGGAGATCGCAGCGATATCGGCAGTCGAGAAGGTCACAACGTCATCAGTGGACAGGGCCGAGATCTGCGCCGAGGTCATGGCACCGACCTGCGAAGAGGTCAACGCTTCGACTTGGGATGACGTCAACGCGGCAACTTGTGTTGAATTCAGTGCCGCAACCTGAGTCGACGCCAGGCTTTCGATCTTCGTGGTGTCGAGAGCTGCAAGCTGGCTGAGCGTCAAGCCAGCGACCGAGGTGGCCGCAATGGCGCTCATCTGCCCGGTGGAGAAGGCCGCGATATCGTCGGTGCTGAGCGCCGCGATTTGGGCCGAGGAGAGAGCCTTGACCTGAGTGGTCGTCATCACCGCGATGTCGCTGGTGGTCAGCGAGGCGATCGTGATGGTCGAAAGGGACTTGATCTGATTGGCGCTAAGGGAGCTGATGATGGAAGTCATGGACGCGAGCCTTCGAGGTTGATCGTTTGTGGACATCACCGGTGCTGCCGACCACGAGACAAACGCGGCGACCCCCTCGTCCGAGGCTCAGCTACGTAATGCGCGTGCCATATGCGGCGCCCGTTCATCTCGACGCGAAAACTTCGATCGCTAAAGCGTCCCGATGAACGGAAATGTCGGATTGAGGACATGGCTCGCAGGAGCCCTAGCGCAGGAAGGCTTCATGCAGACAGGACAAAAGCATCCTGCTTCCTACGCCCACGAATGAGGTCCCCTCCTGAAAGGATTGGTCCATTCATTTTGCCGAAGTCTCACCCAGTTGCAAACTGTGGACTTCTGAGAGAAGAGGTAGCGGCCAAGGTTAAATTTTGAGTTAACGGGCCGAATCCAAGGACAAATTTGTCTCAGACTTGGACAGGGCAAATTCTGTTGGATCGAGAAGGTTCAAGCAAAGGCTTGCTTCCGACACGGAGCTAAGCCGCTGACCCGATTTGGCAACATATCGGCGAGACGCAGGCGTCGAAAGTCTTCCATAGGACCTCAGATGCACGATTCCCCCTGCTTCGAGAGCCAAAAAGCCAGATAAAACAACTTGATGGTATCTGCGCTTCGCGGGATGACGACTTCCTGTGTTCTATTCGGGGGCGGGCACTGCGAATGATGCCGGTCCCTGACGGAATAGAAGAGGCAAAACTGCGCGAGCAATGAAAGCACAAGCCCAAAGCAAGCTAACGCGACTATGACCCTTCAAAACATGTTCTCAGTGTCGGCCGCCTGTCATCGGAATTTCTATGAACATCAACACAAATCTTGCCTCAGAGCCTCTTTTGCCATTCCCTTCTCTACTTGAACGCGCACGACAACAGCAACTTTCGGTGACGGAGCTGTTTCAGTGTGCCGAGAGCTTGAATTCCGCCGGACAGAGGGAGCAAGCCGGGGAACTTTACAGGTCTTGGATTGCGTACAACGATTCCAACCCCCTACTGCATCTGGTCTACTTCAATTATTCCGTTACGCTGCGGCAGCTGGGCGATCTGAGCGGCTCGATCAATGCGTTGCGCGCTGCATTGAAGATCGAGCCGCGATTCGGGCAGGGCCATATCAATCTTGGCCGCGCCCTTGAGGATGCCGGACTGACCGGACAGGCAATCCAGCAATGGCAGGCCTTTGCAGAGATGACGGCCGAGATCACACCCGAACGCGTTGG
The DNA here is from genome assembly GCF_002211365.1 of Rhizobium sp. R711. Lineage (GTDB taxonomy): Bacteria > Pseudomonadota > Alphaproteobacteria > Rhizobiales > Rhizobiaceae > Rhizobium. The sequence goes on from NZ_LOKZ01000023.1 coordinate 39,208, forward strand.
CCATCGTCTGATGATTCTGCAGCATATTGGTCGCGTGCTCGAGAACGCAGGGCTTATGGAAGAGGCGGAAAAGACCCTTTGGCAGGCAATGGAGTTGCGGCCCGAAAAGATCGAATCAGGTCAGCATTGGACCTCTTTGCGGCAACGCCAGTGCAAATGGCCGACATTGGTCCCTTCGGAACACGTCTCCGCGCGACAACTCTTGGACGCGTTGTCGCCCCTGACCCTCGCCTGCTATGCCGACGATCCCATTTTCCAGCTTGCCAAGGCGTATCGCTATTGCACGTCGCTTGTCGGTCGGCCCGACTTGACAGGGTTTGCGCGCATTGCCCCTCGTCAAAAATCCAATACCGCGCAACGGTTGCGTATTGGATATGTGTCGTCTGATCTGCGCGACCACGCGGTCGGCTTTGCCCTCAGCGAGGTCTTCGAGACGCACGACAAGAGCACCGTCGAGATCTACGCCTATTATTGCGGTGAAGCGCGCACGTCGGATGCAACACAATCGCGCATAATGAATGCCGTCGATTGCTGGCGTGATATTTCGATGATCGGCGACGAAGATGCCGCAAGGCAGATCGTCGCAGACGAGATCGACATTCTTGTCGATGTCAACGGCTACACGAAGCATGCGCGTACCAAGATCTTTGCCTATCGGCCGGCGCCAGTGATCGTCGCCTTCTGTGGCTATCCCGGAACCATGGGCAGCCCATTCCACCAATACATCATCGCCGACGAGCACATCATCCCGCCGGGCCACGAGATCTATTATTCGGAAAAAGTGCTGCGGATTCCTTGCAACCAGCCCGTCGACCGCCAGAGGCAGATCGCACCTCGGCCGGACCGTGCGGACGTAGGCCTTCCCGAGGATGGGTTCATATTTGCCTGCTTTAACGGTATGCAGAAGATCACCGCGGCCTGCTTTGCTCGTTGGATGGCTATCCTTGCGGCAACACCGAACAGCGTCCTCTGGTTGCTCAGCGGAGGCGAGAATGTCGATCAGCGGCTCAGGCAGACGGCCGAGCAACACGGGGTGTCGTCGGAACGGTTGATTTTCGCGCCCAAGGCTCCCAACCCGAAGCATCTCGCCCGCGTTGGGGTGGCCGATCTCTTCCTGGACACCTTTCCTTACGGAGCGCATTCCACGGCAAGCGACGCCGTTACCATGGGATTGCCTGTCCTAACCTTCCCCGGCAATGGCTTCGCATCGCGCTTCTGTGCCAGCATCGTCGCTGCGGCCGGTGTGCCGGAACTCATATGCGATGGGCCGGACGACTACGTTGTAAAAGCTATCGCTTTTGCGAAGGACCGTGAGGCCCTTACCGCGGTAAGGCAGTCCTTGGAGCGGCAGCGCGACGCCAGCGTTCTTCGCGACATCCCGGCTCTCGTTCGCCGTCTCGAGCAATTGTATTGGCAAATACAAGGCGAGTGCGAGCGTGGCGAAACACCCGTGCCCGATCTGAGAAACCTCGACGTCTACTACGAGGTCGGGGTGGAGATCATGAACGAGAACATCGAGTTCGAAGACAGCGCCGCCTACCGGCAGCGTTATTTCCAGAAACTGGCAAACTGGCACGCCTTTTCCCCGATCCCGTATGACGGCCGTCTGTGGACGCCAGAAACTGCTCCTATTCGATGAGCACAACCAACTCCAGGAAACGAGGCTGAAATGGCTCCAGTTATACTTGTCACCTTTGCAGGCAGACAGAAGAGAATGGAAATCCTGACCCGATACATTCACTCGGCCATGGATGCCGGAATCATAGACGAGTGGCATGTCTGGGATTTCACACGCTCTCAAGAAGACCACGAATGGGTCACGCGTGAATTTGGCCCGGTTCGTTTCATGGGGGCGGACGCTGCGTATCAATCGAAGGGGTCGGTGGCGCCCAATCAGCCGCTACGCCTCAGCGCAACGATCACCAACGACCTTCATATCGCAATCATTCCCAATGACGGTGGCGAAGACTATTTCGAGCTGGTGGTCGGCGGCTGGAACAATTCGCACTCCGCCTTGCGCAAGCTGCCGCGCAGCGCGCTTACGAATTTCGATCGTGACGGTATTCCTGCACTCTGGATGAGAGCGACCCCCGGTATTCTGTCGCCTGGCACTCCAAACCAGATCGTGCTCAACGTCGATGCGGCGGGTGCTCCTTCGCTCCATGTCAACAATGTGGCGATCGGGAGCTGGAGTGACCTTAATATCTCTGCCGGTGCGTCGATCATGGTGCGCGGCGGCTGGGGTGCCTCCCTGGAGCTCGGGAACGTACGGTCGCGGATACAACGCTTCGTGGGGAACCCGAACGAGCATATCCCCTATTGGCAAGCCTATAACTTCTACGCGACCCGGCTGCAGGCGTTCTCGGAGTCGATATTCCTGAAATGCGACGACGACATCGTCTACATGGATATCGAAAAACTCAGCGATTTCATCGAGTTCCGGAGAACAAACCCAAAATACGTGATCGTTTCGGCCAATGTGGTGAATAACGGGGTCTGTGCTCACTGGCAGCAACTGGCCGGCTCCATTCCCGAATATGTCGGTCATTTCGAGCGGCCGCCAGGTGGGTTCGGTGGAAGCCTGTGGCAAAGCGCGGAGCGCGCCAACGAGCTCCACGACTACTTCCTGCAGACCAACAGCAAGCATCTGCCGTTGCCGAGTAAAGTGATCGAATGGAAGGAACGTCAGTCGATCAACTTCATTGCCTGGCTTGGCAAGGATCTCGTGCATATGGCCCTGCCGAAGGGCGACGACGAGCGCGCACTGACAGTTGATCTGCCGGAACTTCTAGGCCGCCCGACGGCGATTTATTCCGATTTCACGGTCAGCCACCTCAGCTTCGGCCCCCAGGAGCAGGGCCTGGCTTTGGATCGTTTGATCGGTGCTTACGACGAACTGATGCGCAGCTCGATTGCGGCGTAACACCTTTGGCTGTCCCCCTAGAGTTTTCTCGATACGAGACTGGAGCGTCCTGGAATGCGGGTAAATGGAAGAATTGGCATCGTTGGCGCAGGATTGTCCGGTGCGATCATCGGCCGGGAACTTGCGGTGGCGGGCCATCAGGTCGAGATCTTTGATATGCGCGCCCATATTGCGGGAAACTGCCATACCGAGCGCGACCAGGAAACGGGGGTGATGGTGCATGTGTACGGCCCGCATATCTTCCATACGGATGACATTGAAGTCTGGGAGTATGTGAACCGGTTCCAGACCTTCATGCCCTATAAAAACCGGGTGAAGACAACGTCGAAGGGCAAAGTCTATTCATTGCCCGTCAATCTGCACACGATCAATCAGTTCTTCGAGAAGACCTTCCGGCCGGACGAGGCCCGTTCCTTTATCGAGACCCAGGCCGACAAGACGATCGAGGACCCGACAACCTTCGAAGAACAGGCACTCCGCTTTGTTGGCAACGACCTCTACGAGGCATTTTTCAAAGGATATACGCAAAAGCAGTGGGGTTGCTCGCCAACGGAATTGCCGGCGTCCATTCTCAAACGGCTTCCCGTGCGCTTCAATTACGACGATAATTACTTCGCGCATAAATACCAGGGAATGCCTGAGAACGGTTATACCGATATGGTCGGCCGAATTCTGGACCATCCCAACATCCAGGTGAGCCTCAACACCCACTTTCTCCGCACGCAAAAAGAAGATTTTGCGCATGTGTTCTACTCCGGCTCGCTCGACGGCTATTTCGATCACGAATTCGGGCCATTGGGATATCGAACGCTTGACTTCGAGCGCTTCGACTATGACGGCGATTACCAGGGCTGCGCTGTCATGAACTATGGCGACGTGTCCGTGCCTTACACGCGCATCACCGAGCACAAGCATTTCTCACCCTGGGAGGAACATAAGGGTTCCGTTTGTTATCGAGAATTCTCCCGAACCTGCGGCGATGAGGACATCCCCTACTATCCAATCCGGCTCGTCAAAGACAAGGAACAATTGGCTCAGTATGTTCAACGTGCAAAGGACGAAACATCCATCACCTTTGTTGGGCGGCTTGGAACCTACCGTTATCTTGATATGGATGTGACTATTCGTGAAGCGCTCGATACTGCGCGGCTTTACCTCAGCGGAGTGTCAGAGCGGATGCCTGTCTTCTATCACTCGCCGATTTAAAGCCACGGGCCGTCAAGCGGTCACCTGCGAGCCGGCTGCACAATCGCCACCCAAGTGCCCGGCGGCAACGTCACCGCACGCCTAATTCCGGGTCCTTCCACGATGCATCCGATCCTCGAACGACGCCACGAGCGAGATCCCCTGCTCCAGGAGGATGGTCGCCGCCCTCAGCTCGTGTGGCGACAGATCGCTGATAAGCCCGCGGATCGTGTTCGCAAGACAGGTCGAATTGTCAACGTAACGGATGTCGCCAATTTCCTGGGCCTGTCCTGCGGTCACTTCCAGTGCTTCGGCGACCATCGACATAATACTCGATCGTTCGCGCAGCGTCATTTCATCAAGCGTCTTACCAGGTTCCTGCATCGAGAACTCCCAAACGGGCAGGCCGCGAGGCGACCTTTCAGCACTGCACAATCCTTCTCACGGGCCGGCATTTTTAGGCGAGATCGCCTGCCCCATAGATGGACACCACGGCGCATTGAGACAAGGCATGGCTTCCATGCAGGCGGCGCATGTCAAGTCCCGCGGCCACAGCGAGATCGCCGCCGTCGATGCGTGAGGGGTGCCAAGGCAGGTGGGTCGCCACCGCGGCTGCAGACAGGCTCGTCCTGGGGGCTTTCGCAAGTTTACCCAGGCGCTATGCTGTCATTGAGGCAAAAGCGCGAGACCTTCATCATGGAACAGCATCAAAGCCACCCGCAAGAAAGGATGACGATCCTTGGCGATCTTGAGGCGGCCTCCTTCATTCCCTGGATTCGCCGTCACGCGGCAAAGCTTGGCCTGTCGCAAGCCATATCTTACAGCAGTGCCGATCGGGTCGAGCTGGAGGTTGCCGGGCCGGCGGAATTGATCGACATGATGGAGATGGGCTGCTCGCTCGGCCCGATCGATGTCTGGGTGGAAACGATCCTGCGCACGCCCGTCGTGATCGACGCAAAACAGCGGTAGGGGTACTCGTCCATCTTTCCAATGCCTTTTATTTAATCAGCGTTGCCAATGCGAAACTATTATGCAAACGTGATGCCCGTCTGCGACGAGCCAAGGATTCCAATATCACGCGTAGCGCAGGCAATATATTGATAATGCTAAGAAAGTTTAGCCATGCGATCCGATACGACGGGCATCTGGACGCCAGTCGCCCTTTCCGCGGATTTGCCGTCAGGAACGGTCATGCCGGCCCGCACGCCAGCCGGCCCCATCGCCTTATGGAGAAGTGCATCGGGGCGCCCAGCAGCAGCGGCAGATCGCTGTCCTCATCGTGGCATGCGATTGTCCCACGGCTTTGTCCGCGGCGAAGCACTGTCTTGCATCTATCACGGCTGGAGTTACACAAGGGCAGGAAACTGCCTGCGTATTCCTGCGCATCCGGGCCTCGTGCCGCCCGACACAATCCGCGTAACGACGCAGAATGTGGAGGAAGTCGACGGCGTGATCTGGGTGGCCGCTGGAGAAACGACGGAGCGACCGCCGCGATTTGAAGATCTCATTCCCCTGCGTTCGCTGACGGCAAATGCCGGCATTGGCGCCATTGAAGCGGTTGCCGGCGCCAAGACCGGCACCGACGGCCTTCTGCGACCATCCCGCAAGTGGCCAGACCTGGGATTGTTGGTTGTTTCACAGGAGCAAGATCAGACGCTTATCCATATCCTGCTCAAGGGTGATGTTTCTACATCCCAGCGCATCTCGGCATCACGGAGCACCGAAGCCTTGCGGCGGGCGGCAGAAGACGTTCAGGCAAGAGGGCTCGCGTGATGGAACTGGGAGCGATGCTCAACGAATGGTATCCAGTCGGCCTCTTCAGCCAGCTCGACGACAGTGCATATGAAACCGCCTTGATGGGCGAACCAGTGGTGGTCTCGCTCGACGCCGACGGCAAGGCCAGGGTGGCATCTCAAGGCGGGCGCGAACTGCCTGTTTGTGTTCGTTATGGACACGTTTGGTCCTCGATCGGCACGCCTCAAAAAGAACTGTTTGCAATACCCGAGGCTGACCAGCCCGGTCGCCGGTTTGTCGATGTCGGCGTCGTTCGCGTGCGCTGCTCGCCGCTTCGCGCCGTCGAGAACTTTCTCGACATTGCGCATTTCCCGTTCGTGCACACAGATATCCTTGGCGCAGAGCCCCACACGGAGGTTCAAAACTACAAGGTCGAAATCCGGGACGTCGAGGACGAGGTCTGGGCAACGCAGGTCAAGTTCTATCAGCCACAGGCTGCAAAGTCCGCAAGCGGCGGCATCACGACGGAATACATGTACCGCGTGCCGGCTCCCACCTGCTCCGTGCTCTACAAGACCTGCCCGCCCCACCCCAGCGAGTGGGATGTGATCACCCTTTTCGTGCAGCCGCTGGCTGAGGATCTATGTGACGTATGGCCATGGATGGCGCTGTTTGACGACGTCACCCCGATGACCGATCTGATCCACTTTCAGCAGACGATCTTCCTTCAGGACCGGTCGATCCTGGAAAACCAGATTCCGCGACTTCTCCCACTTGATCCAGGGATGGAGATACCCACGCGCGCCGATCTGACCTCCGTGGCGTATCGACGCTGGCTGAAACGCCACAACTACACCTATGGGGCACAGCTGGTGGCGCAATGAAGCTCTACGATTACATACTCTCTCCAAGTTGCTACAAAGTGCGACTGATGGCGGCTCTTGCGGGTGTCAGGCTTGATCTCAGGCCAGTGGACTTTCACCCTGGTGGCGAGCATCGCGGGCCCGAGCTCCTGGCGCTTAACCCGGCCGGCTCCATTCCGATCCTGGAAGACGCAGATCTCCTGCTGACCGAATCGTCGGCCATGCTCGTTTATCTTGCCGCAAACAACGCTCCGGAATGGCTCGGCTCGACAGCCGAGGAAGCCGCACGAGTGCAGCAGTGGCTTTCCTTTTCACATCGGCTGACTGCAAACCTCGGAGGCGCACGTCTTCACGAGATGTTGCACCGTCCGGGAGATATTGCCCTCCTGCAGACACAAGGAACCGCTGCGCTGCGCGAGTTGGAGGCCGGGCTCGTTGAACAAAACCTGCGCGGCAAGTCGTTCCTCGCATCAGCGCGTCCGACAGTGGCCGATATTGGCTGCTTCCCTTACGTGGCGCTTGCACCAGACGGTGGCGTCTCGCTCGATCCCTACCCCGCGATCCGCCTCTGGTCGCGCGCCATACGCGCGCTCGACGCGTTCATCGAGATGCCAGGCATCCACCGGCTGCACGAATTGAAGCCCGAGCCGCAGATTGCTCCGGAAGACGAATAAGATGACCGGCTACCTCCTGAAGAACTGCGCAGCCGTGATTGTCGACGAGGGGATGGGACCGACAGTCCGGCGCAACGTCGATGTTTTGACGACCGGCCCGGCGATCCGGGCGATCGGCAATCACCTTGACCAAGACAAATTGCCTGTTGGCACCGCGATCCAAGACGCCACCGGCTGGTTCGTCTATCCTGGACTCGTCAATACGCACCACCACTTCTTCCAATGCTTTGTGCGCAACCGTGCAGATCTCGACTGGACGAAGCTTTCGGTTATCGAGTGGCTCGAGCGCATCTATCCGATCTTCTCGCGGCTGAACGAGGATTGCTTTTATCATTCCTCGGTAACGGCGATGGCCGAGATGATCAAGCATGGCTGCACCACGGCCTTCGACCACCAGTATTGTTTCCCGCGGCATGCCGGAAAGCGACTGATCGACCGCCAGTTCGACGCAGCCGACCTCATGGGCATGCGCTTTCATGCCGGTCGAGGCGGCAACACCCTGCCAAAGTCTGAGGGATCGACGATTCCGGATTCGATGCTGGAAACGACCGACGAGTTCATCGGTGATTGTGCGCGCCTGATTGACACCTACCACGACGCCAAGCCTTTCAGCATGCGCCAGGTGGTGGTGGCGCCTTGCCAGCCGGTCAATTGCTACCGCGAGACCTTCGTCGAATCGGTCGCATTGGCACGCGATCGCGGCGTCCAGATGCATACGCATGTTGGCGAGGGTGAAAGCCCGGCCATTGAAGCCCGCCATGGAATGCGCACGGTCGATTATTGCGCCGAACTCGGTTTTGCCGGATCAGATGCCTTCTACGCCCATTGCTGGGAGTTGACGCATGACGAACTCCGCAAGATGGCGGCAAGCGGCACCGGCGTTTCACATTGCCCCGAGCCGGTCTATCTCGTTGGCGCCGAAGTGACCGACATCCCGGCCATGTCCGCCTTTGGCCTGCGGGTCGGGCTCGGCTGTGACGGGGCTGCATCAAATGACAACTCGAACCTGATGAATTGCGTGCACTCAGCCTATATGCTCCAGTGCCTGGCCGCATCGAGGCGCCAGCACTGCGTTCCGCCTCCGGTCGATTTCCTTGGCTATGCGACCACAGGCGGGGCAAGCCTGCTAGGGCGTCGCGACATCGGTCGACTTGCACCGGGCTTGGCTGCGGACCTTTTTGCGATCGACACACGGCGCATGGACTATGTGGGCACGCGACACGATCCGTTGAGCCTGATTGCCAAGGTCGGCATCGGAATGCCGACCGATTTGACCATGATCAATGGCCGTATCGTCTGGCACAAGGGCGAGTTCACGGGGCTCGATGAAGCCAGGCTGTTTGCCGAGGCTGAAGCCGCTCTCGCCACTGTGGAATTTTAAGCCACCAAGAAGGGGAACCAAGACATGACAAAGATTTCTCGCAGAAGATTGATGCAAGGGGCCGCAGTTGCGGGTCTCGCTGGTGCCCTTGGCGGGCGTTCAGCGATCGCTGCCGGCGGACCGCTCGGCATCACCCTCGTTGTTCCCTCTCCCATCGGTGACGTCGGCTGGGGCCGGGCGCTGCAGGACGGCCTCGAGCCGGTCAAGGCCGCCTATGGCGACAAGGTGAAGGTCACCGTGCTTGAAAACATCGCCGAAGGCCCGGACGCCGACCGCATCATGAACAAATCTGTTGCGGACGGGAACAACTTCCTGATCGCCGGTTCCTTTGGCTATCAGAACGGCGCCCTGCAGATCGCCCGCCGCAACCCGAAGGTCACCGTGCTGCATGCCTCCGGCTTCCAGGTTGCGCCGAACTTCTCGCCCTTTGCGGCGAAAAATTTCGAAGGCACCTACCTGCTCGGCATGGCGGCCGCCGCTGTCTCAAAGACCGGCAAGCTCGGCTCGGTATCCGCATTTGCAATCCCGGAACTGATTGCCTCGATCAATGCGTTTACGCTCGGCGCCCAGGCAGTCAACCCGAAAGCTGAAGTCTCCGTGGTCTGGGTGAATTCGTGGTTCGATCCGGCCAAGGAACAGGAAGCGGCCAAGGCTCTGATGGCGCAGAGCTGCGACGTGATCTTTTCCAACGCACAAGATACGCCGTCGGTTGTTTCGGTTTGCGAAGCGGCCGGCATCTATGCCTGCAACCTGAACTCGTCGATGAAGAAATACGCCCCGAAATTCTACCTCGGCTGCGCCGCGACCGACTGGTCGCCCTTCTTCAAGGCTTCGGTCGATGCCCATGTCGCCGGCACCTTCAAGGGCGCCAACGCGTTCCTTGGCATGAAGGAGAAAGTCGTTCATATCGCTGACTGGAGCCCTGATGTCCCGCCAGACACGATGACTAAGATCAAGAGCATCGAAGCCAAGATCGCAGATGGCAGCGGCTCGCCATTCGCAGGTCCGGTCACCAAGGCCGACGGCAGCGAGTTTGTGGCCTCCGGTGCGACCATGAGCGATGCCGACATCATTGCCATGGACTGGCACGTCAAGGGCGTGACCACGCCGCTGCCGAAGTAAGCTCGTGACCGTCCCGCTCCTATCGCTCCGCGGCATTTCGAAATCCTACGGCCAGATCAATGCCAACCGGTCTATCGATCTGGATGTGGATGCGTGCTCGATCCATGCCATCCTTGGAGAAAACGGGGCGGGCAAGTCGACGCTGATGAAACTCATCTACGGCGTCGAGCAGCCAGACGACGGAACCGTCGTCTGGAAAGGGGAACCGCTTGCCTTTGGCTCCCCTGCGGAGGCCAGGCGTAACGGCATCGGTATGGTCTTTCAGCACTTCTCCCTGTTTGAGACACTGACGGTCGTGGAAAACATCCAGCTCGTGGTACCCGGCAAGAAGGCTGATCTCGTCGGCCGTATCCGTACGCTCGGGCGCGACTTCGGCCTCGAGGTCGATCCGCTTGCTTATGTGCATGCACTATCCGTCGGCGAACGGCAGCGCGTCGAGATCATCCGATGCTTGATGACCGATCCGAAGCTCCTGATCCTGGACGAACCGACCTCCGTCCTACCACCGCAGCTGGTCGACAGGCTCTTCGACACCTTGCGGCGTCTTCGCGACGGCGGGGTGTCCATCCTCTTCATTTCCCATAAGCTCGAGGAAATCCGGGCGATCTGCGACCGGGCAACCATCCTGCGCGCGGGCCGCGTCACCGGCAATGTCGACCCACGCGAACACGACGCCCACGATCTCGCCCGCATGATGATCGGCCGCGACATGCCGGAGCCGATGCCAGCTGTGCCCCATTCCGGCGGGGAAAAGCGCCTTGAGATCGTTGCTCTCGACCACCATCCGGACGATCCCTTCGGCGTGGCTCTTTCCGGCATAAGTCTCACGGTGCGTGCCGGCGAGATCCTGGGAATCGCCGGTGTTTCGGGCAACGGTCAGAGCGAACTCGCCGCACTGATTTCCGGCGAGCAGATGCTTTCGCGCTCGCGTGAGAAGATCTTCATGATGGGCCAGGATGTCGGTAGGCTCGATGCGGCCGCCCGCCGTCGGCTTGGCTTTGCCTTCGTGCCGGAAGATCGTCTTGGACGCGGTGCGGTGCCGGAGATGTCGCTCGTTCTCAACAGCCTGTTGACCGCCCATCCGCTAAACCTCTTGCGACACGGGCTAGTCGACAAGGCACAGGCAACAGGCTTCACCAACGATTGCATCCGCCAGTACGATGTCCGCACACCGGGCCCTGATGTCGAGGCCGGATCGCTGTCGGGCGGCAATCTGCAGAAATTCATCGTCGGGCGCGAGATCATGTTGTCGCCGAAGCTGCTGTTCGTCGCTCAGCCGACATGGGGTGTCGACGTCGGCGCCGCTTCGGCAATTCGCCGCAGACTGGTTACACTGCGCAACGAGGGCATGGCCATCCTCGTCATTTCCGAGGAGCTCGAGGAGCTTTTCGAACTCAGCGATTCTATTCAGGTGCTCTATCACGGCACCTTGAGCAAGCCGCTCATCCCACGAGACACGAAGCCCGAGGAGATCGGCCGATACATGATTGGGGCAAAGGCATCACCAGAGAAGGCCCTGGCATGAGCGTCTCGTCCGCAGCCTTCCTTCCGACCCTCGTGCGACGGGAGCGCGCCTCGCTCGTCGCCACACTTTTGGCGCCCGCAATCGCGCTCATCGTCGCCACGGCTCTCAATCTTTGCCTTTACGTGCTGATGGGCCGCGACCCGGCCGCCGTCGTCTATGCCATGCTGCTCGAACCTTTCCTGTCCTTCGCCTCCTTTTCGGAAGTGCTCCTGAAGTTCGCACCACTTCTGCTCATTGCCCAAGGGCTTGCGATCGGCTTTCGTGCCAAGGTCTTCAACATCGGTGCCGAAGGTCAGTTTATCCTCGGGGCCATCTTCGCCTCCGCCATCCCGATCTACTTCCCGCAGGCGACAGGCCAGTGGATCTGGCCGGTGATGCTATTGCTTGGTGCGCTCGGCGGCGCGCTGTGGGCGTCGCTGACCGCCTTCTGGCGCGTTCGCTTTAACGCCAACGAGATCCTCGTCTCGCTGATGCTGAGCCTCGTCGCGGCACAATTGCTCTATTACCTGCTCCTTGGTCCTTGGAAGGATCCGAACGGGTTCAATTTTCCCCAATCCGTGATGTTCCAGTATGACGCCATGGTGCCGCTCCTGATCGAAGGCACACGCGTCAACGTCTCACTGCTCTTGACGCTGGCGCTTTCGCTTGCCGCCTTTGTCTTCATGCAAAGAAGCTTCATCGGATACAAGCTGCAGGTGGGTGGTCTCGCGCCGCGCGCGGCCGGCTACGCCGGTTTCAGCGAAGGCTCCGCGATCTGGCTTTCCCTTCTCATAGGCGGTTTCGCCGCAGGTCTTGCCGGTGCCGCTGAAGTCGCCGGACCGCTTGGCCAGTTGCAGCGCTCGATTTCCACCGGTTATGGCTACGCCGCCATCATCGTTGCCTATCTCGGCGGGCTGCATCCAATCGGCATCGTTTTCTCCGCACTGATCATGGCCGCGCTTTATATCGGCGGCGACAATGCCATGGTTTCCGCAAACCTGCCGATCGCCGCAGTTCGCGTCTTCCAGGGGAGCCTGCTGCTCGCCTATCTCATCGCCATTGCCTTCGTTCGCTATCGCCTCGAATGGCCGCGCGCGCACCGGAGCCCATCATGAGCGCCATCGAGTTCATCCTGTCCGGCATGCTTGCAGCCGCGACCCCGTTCCTGCTTGCCGCCCTCGGTGAGCTGGTGGTCGAACGCGCTGGTGTCTTGAACCTGGGAGTGGAAGGTTTGATGGCCTTTGGCGCCGTTCTTGCCTTCATCATCGTCTATCAGGGCGGCGGCCATTTCCTTGGCTTCATCGCCGCCGGGGCGGGTGGCGCCATCCTGTCACTGATATTCGCCTTTATCGCACTGGGGCTCAGAGCAAACCAGGTGGCGACGGGGCTCGCCATCGGCATTCTCGGCCAGGGTCTCTCCGCACTTTTCGGCAAGAGCTACGAGGCGCTGACCGTTACCGGCATTACGAAGATCGCCATTCCGGGGCTCTCCAAGATACCGGTCATCGGCGGCCTGTTCGTGCAGGACGTCGTCGTGTGGCTGTCGCTGGCTGCCACCCTCGCCATCTGGGGTATGTTTTCCTACACGAAGACCGGACTTGTCGTTCGGGCAGTCGGTGAAAATCCCAAGGCTGCCCACGCCATCGGATACAGGGTGCTAGCCGTGCGCGTCGCCACTGTCGCCTTCGGTGGAGCAATGGCCGGTTTTGCCGGCGCCTACGCCTCCGTGGTCTACACGCCACTGTGGGCCGATGGCATGATCGCCGGACGTGGCTGGATCGCCATCGCGCTCGTCGTCTTCGGCACCTGGCTCACGGGTCGCATCTTTCTCGGCGCCTGCCTCTTCGGCGCTGTCTCGCTAATGGGACTTGCCGGCCAGGCCGTAGGCGTGAACCTGCCCTCACAACTTCTCTCCAGTTTGCCCTATCTCGTCACGATCATCGTGCTCGGCGTCATTTCCGCAGACCGTCGCCTGCTCAAGCTGAATGGTGTCGCCTCGCTCGGAGAACCCTTCGAACGCTCGCCCTGACGCAAAGCGGCTTGTTGCAAAATACGGCACCTTGACGGATGCGAACCGCCGACCTGACCAGAAATCGGTTAGCAAACAAAGCTGCTTTTCTGGCCTGGCGAGCTAAAGCCAGTGATCGCTTTGCTGGGCATGCTCGGCAAGCGACTTCTACTCACCGCGACAGGCGTGGATGACGAACATAGCACGCAACCATAAACCGACGATCCCGGTCGCGAATGAATTATCGATCGGAACAGCGATCGAGACGTTCGGCTCCTAGGTTTCAGCCTTTAGCGACATTGGGTTCAACATTACGAGTGCGGATCGGAGCGATATATCCACGGCTCCCATCGAGCAGCATCTGCGTATAAGGGTGGCGGACATTGTTCGACAGCAGTTGATCCCGCGTCGCGATCTCCACGAACATACCGTCCTGCATCACCGCGACGCGATTGCACAGGTGCGCGATGACAGCCATGTCGTGACTGACAAGGATATAGGTCAGCTTCTCGCGCTCACGCAAATCCTTGAGCAGGTTCAGGATTTCAGCCTGGATCGAGACGTCGAGCGCCGAGGTTGGCTCGTCCAACAGCAAGATGCGCGGTTTCAGGATCAGTGCTCGCGCAATTGCGACGCGCTGCCGCTGCCCGCCGGACAACTGATGCGGGAAGCGATGTCTGAAGCGGTGCGGCAGACCGACGTCCAGCAGGACCTGCTCGACGCGATGCTGTCGATGGTCGAGGCCATGGATTTCAAGCGGTTCCAGCAAGGTGCGCCCGATCGTATGACGCGGATGCAAGGAGCCGAACGGGTCTTGAAACACCATCTGTTGTTTGGCGAGCTGCGAGCGGGACCGCTTCGGACCGACCGTCTCGCCGTCGATCGAAACCGAACCGCTCCATCCCTTGATACGGCCGGCCAGCGCACCGAGCACCGTCGACTTGCCACAACCGCTTTCGCCAACGAGGCCGAAGGTCTCGCCCGGCGTAACCTCGAAGGCGACGCTCTTGACGACCTGCTTGAAGTCATTGCCGCTGCCGAAAGAGATGGCGAGATTGTTTACCGATATGATGGACATGTCACGCCTCCGCCCAGCTTGCCTGACGCTGCAGTACTTCCAGACGATCCCGCGGATGATCAAGACTGGGCAGTGCCGCCAGAAGGCCGCGGGTGTAGGGATGCGTGGCCTCCTCAAGCCTTGCGGCTTCGAGTGTTTCGACGATCCGGCCCGCATACATGATGATGACGCGATCGCAGAAACTCTTCACGAGGTTGAGGTCGTGCGAGATGAAGATCAGGCCAATATCACGCTCGATGATCAGATCATCAAGGATAGACAGCACTTGCTGGCGCACGGTGACGTCGAGGGCCGAAGTCGGCTCGTCGGCGATGATCAGCGAGGGCGAGGAAATCAGCATCATCGAGATCATGATGCGCTGCCCCATGCCGCCCGAGACCTCATGCGGATAAAGATTGAAGACGCGCTGCGGATCGCGGATATTGACCCTGTCCAGCATGGCGAGCGAACGCTCGCGCGCCTGGCTCTTTCCGATCCGCTCATGCAGGATGACGGTTTCGGCGATCTGCTCGCCGACGGTCATCACCGGATTGAGCGAGTATTTCGGATCCTGCAGGATCATCGAAATACGGCTGCCGCGAATTGAGCGCATCTTAGCCTCGCTGGCAGCCAGAAGATCGATATCCTCGAAGCGCATCTCGTCGGCGACGACACGAGCGGTTTGCGGCTGCAGCCGCATGATCGCGCGTCCCGTCGTGCTTTTGCCCGACCCGGATTCGCCGATGATGCCCACTTTCTCGCGGCCGACATCGAAGCTGACATTCTTCACGGCGTTGACCACACCGGACAGCGTCGGAAACTGCACCGACATGTTCTTGACCGAAAGGATCGGTTTTGACTGTTCAGGCATTGCGGGGATCCATGATGTCGCGCAGTCCGTCGCCAAGCAGGTTGAAGGCGAGACTGACCAGAAGAATGGCGATGCCTGGAACCGTCGTCAGCCACCAGGCATCGAGGAGATACTGCCGGCCGGAAGCGGCCATGGCGCCCCATTCGGGCATGGGCGGTTGCGCGCCAAGCCCTAGGAAGCCAAGGCCGGCAGCCGTCAGGATGACGCTCGACATGTTGAGCGTCAGACGGATGATGATCGAAGGCGCGCAGAGTGGCACGATATGGCGAAACAGAATGCGTCCCATTCCCGCCCCCTGCAACTCGGCGGCGATGACAAAATCGGCAGCGCGGAAGGTCAGTGTTTCGGCGCGGGCCAAGCGCGCGATCGGCGGCCAGACGGTAAGCGCAATGGCGATGACCGCATTTTCGATCCCCGGACCGAGGCCGGCGGAAAAGGCAAGGGCCAGCACGAGACTGGGAAAAGACAGGAAGATATCGGTAATGCGCATCAGCACAACATCGATCCAGCCGCCGAGATAGCCGGCGGTCGCACCGATGGCAAAGCCGATCGGCGCCACGATGACAGTTACGAGAACGCTGATATAAAGCGTCGTGCGGGCGCCATAGACGAGGCGGGAGTAAACGTCGCGCCCAAATTCGTCAGTGCCGAACCAGTTGACCGACGACGGCGACTTCAGTGCCATCGTGAGATCCTGCAGGATTGGGTCGTGGTTAGCCAGGAGTGGCGCCAATCCCGCCACCAGCACCAATACCAGGACCACCAACAAGCCTGCGAAGGCCAGCGGATTGGCGATCAGGTTCAGCCAGAGGACATACGCCTTGTGAAGGCGCGCCTGGCGCATCGAGGAAAATTCCTCGTTGATCAACCAGTTGTGGAGATTGTCGAGATAGCGCGTCGCCATGGTGTCACCGGGTGCGCGGATCGAGGAACCGATAGGTCAGATCCGACAGAAGATTGATGGCAATCGAGATGATGCCGATGAGGAGTACGCTGCCGAGCACCGCGTTCATGTCGGCGAAAAACAACGCCGAGGTGAGGTACTGGCCAAGGCCCGGCCATGCAAAAACCGTCTCGATCAGAACGGTACCATCTAGTAGACCGCAATAGGCGAGCGCGATGATTGTCAGAAGCTGCACACGGATGTTGCGGAACGCATGGCGCCAGACGATCGCACGCTGATCGAGGCCCTTGGCCTTGGCGGTCAGCACATAGTCCTGGCGCAACTGCTCGAGCATGAAGCTGCGGCTCATGCGGCTGAGGTAGGCCATCGCGGCATAGCCGAGGATCAGTGCGGGCGCTGCGACATGCAGCAGCGCATCCCAGAATACCTCCCACTCGCCGGCGAGGATTGCGTCGACAAGGATGGAGTTCGTCGGCCCTTCGACAAGCCCTTCGTTATAGACATCGAGACGACCGCTGCCGGGAATGAGGCCGAACTTGGCGTAGAAGACGAGAATGACGATCGTGCCCAGCCAGAAGATCGGCGTCGAGTGGCCAAGCAGGCCGACGATGCGGGCAAGGTGATCGACCCACGTGCCCTTGCGAACCGCGGAGATGATACCGAGAGGGATACCGAGGCCGGCACCGATGATCGTCGCCAGCGTGGCGAGCTCCAGCGTTGCCGGGAATACGCGGGCAAGATCGCTGGCGACTGGATTTTTCGTCACATGCGACTGGCCGAAATCCAGATGCGCGACATCGCCGAGATAGGTGGCGAACTGTACATAGAGCGGCTGATCAAGCCCCATCTCCTTGTAGACGCGCTCATAGGTCTCGTGATCGGCCTGGTCACCGATAATGGCGATAACGGGATCGGCCGGCACCATGCGACCGACGACGAACGTGATCACGAGGAGGCCGAGCAGCGTTGTCAGGATGACGGCAAAGGATGCCGTCACCTTGCCCAGCGCGCCAAGCGCTGCGCTGGCGCCTGCTTTCGCGTTTCCATATGTCTGCGGGATACTCAACGTCATTCTCCTCGACGGGAAGAGCTTATTCGCCCTTCGAGACGGTGTCCCAGCGGGTGAGCCAGGTCGAATGACCGACATAGCCCTTGACTTCCTTGCGCACCGCTTTCGCATCGGTACGCTGGAAGGAGGTGATGAGAGCCGGCGAAGCGCCAAGGTAGGCCTTATTGATTTTGGCGTAGAGATCGGCGCGCTTCTGCTGGTCGGTTTCATGCGCGGCCGCCCTGACCATGTCCTGGATGTCCATTGGAACCTCCCAGGCGGAGCGCCAGGCGATCAGGCCCGAAAGCTTGGCATCGTCGGCATTGTTCGGGTTTGTCGCATAGGATGCTAGAACCGCATGTGGGTCGGGCAACCGTTCGCCGGTGCGCGCCGAAAATATCTCGAATTCGCGGTTGCGGAACTTGCCGATGTGATCGCCGCCCTGCAGATCAAGCTTGATGCCGGCCTTGGCCGCATTGGCCTGCAGCGACTGCGCCACTTCGTATTCCGGCGTGACTGGCGTTGCGTAATAGACCTTGGAGAAGCCGCTTGGATAGCCCGCTTCCGTCAGAAGTTGCTTGGCCTTGTCGATATCGAGCTTGTAGGGATTGTCGGCGCTGGCGGCGCCTGGCAGACCGCCGGGGATGATCGTCTGCTGCTTGATACCGTAATATTTCATCACCGTGTTGGCGAGACCGTCATAGTCGATGAGGTAACGGAAGGCCTCGCGGACTTTCGGGTTGGAGAGGATCTCGTCCTTCTGATTGAGCGCCAGATAATAGAAGCCGAAGCCCGGCGTCTTCTGGATGTCTGCCTTGCCACTGGCTTCGATCGCCGCCAGGTCGGTTGAAGAAAGACGCGTCGCGACATCGACGTCGCCGGCTTCCAGCTGGAGTCGCTGGCCGGACGATTCCGGCATATGGCGAAGAATCACCCGGCGCATTTTCGGTACGCCCTGCCAGTAATCCTTGAAGGCATCGGAAATCAGCAGGTCGTTGACGCGCCAGGTTCTCAGCGAATAGGGGCCGGATCCGGCATCATTGGTCTGAAGGTATTCACGGCCCATGTCGCCGTTCTTCTCATTTTCTGCGAGAAGCTTGCTGTCCAGGATCGAGGTCGAGAAGCTGGCAAGCGAGAACAGGATCAGGTTCGGGTTCCAGACCTCGGGCGTCTGCAGCACGACGGTCGCATTGTCCGTCGCCTTGATCAGTTCGTCGGCATTCTTGTCGGTGATGCCCCATTGGCGCAGATCGACCGATGGCGCGAGGCCGAGCTTCACCAGACGGCGAAGCGACCACTCGACATCCTTGGCCGTCAACTTGTTTCCGGAATGAAATGTGACACCGGAGCGGATCTTGAACGTGAATGTCTTGCCGTCATCCGACACAGTCCAGCTTTCGGCAATGCCCGGCTGCGGTTTGGCGATGTCTTCGGCGGAAAGCACGATCAGCCTCTCGTAGAGGTTGGCGACGATTTCCGCCGATTCCAGCTGGTTCAATTCATTTGGATCCAGGCCGCGCATCGAGGACATATTGGTGGCGATCACCAGCTGGTCCTTCGGAGTGGCCGCAGTTGCGGCAAGCGGCATCATCAGGCTTACGCCTACCAGCGCCGACGAGATCAACAGCGCGCGTCTGCGGATTGTCATTTCCATTCCCTCCCATGTCTGTGATCGCGTCAGAACGATTTTTCATATCGACATCGATCTGAAATCTGGTATATCAGATCTCACAAAATGATTTTGTCGTCAACGGGAGAATTTTCGACCTATGGGAAATCAGCTGGAGAGCGGCGCAGGCGACGACCGCATCGAAAAGATCGATCCCCGGTTCCTGACGACCCTTCGCGATCATGTTCACAAGACATTGCGGGCAGCGATCCTGTCCGGCCGCTTTCGCGCCGATGAGCGCGTCAACGAGCGCCAGCTCGCCGAGCAGCTCGGCGTTTCTACCACTCCGATTAAGGAGGCTCTCCGGCAACTCGAGACCGAAGGGCTTGTCGAGACCTTGCCGCGGCGCGGCGTGCTGATCCGTTTCAATGCCGGATGGGCGGAAGAAATGATCCTGGCGCGCGCTGCGCTGGAATCGATGATTGCCCATCTCGCCGCCAAGCGGATCACCAAGGATGAGGCATTGAAGCTCGGTGAGACGGTTGCATTGATGAACGCCGCCACGGAAAACGGCGGTGCGGACGACCTCATTGCACTAAACGAGACCTTTCACGAAAAGATCCATGTCGCTTCGCGGTGCCAGTATCTCTCGCGCATGATCGAGCGTCAGCAATTCTACGACGCGAGCATTCGTCGCGTCATCCATTCTGACACCAAGGAACGCGACAAGGCTCTCGCCGAACACACCGCCATCGCCGCCGCCATCGTCTCAAACGACAGCGACCGGGCCGAACGGATGATGCGCGATCATGTCGTGCGCTCCGGCGAAACTTACCTCAGCATCGTATTCAGGAAAAAAGAGGACATTTGACCGTGACAATGGACAGAATTCGCAAGGCGCTGACCGGGATTTCCGGCGTGCCCGTAACCCCCTACAAGGCGGATGGCAGCATCGATCTTGCAAAGCTTTCCGCATTGATCGCCGGCCTCGCCAATTCCGGGGTCCACAATCTCATGGCAGCCGGCAATACGGGCGAATTCTTCACCCTGACGATGGACGAGATTAAGGCAGTTCATGCGGCCACGATCAAGGCTGCAGATGGCAAGTCGCTGATCAGTGCGGCCGTCGGTCGGTCGTTGACGGAAGCCAAGGCACTCGCCCGTCACGCGATTGCCGAGGGCAGCGACGCGATCATGGGTCACCATCCTATGGATCCCTTTGCCGGGCCGAGTTACCAGGCGAAATACTTTCTCGAGCTCGCCGAGACGTCGACGGTACCAGTGATTGCCTATGTACGCAGCGATACGTTCTCGGTCGCCGACTTCCGTAAACTTGCCCTGCATCAAAACATTGCCGGGATCAAGTTCGCTTCCGGTAACCTGATGCTGCTTGCCGAGGTGATCCGCTGCACGAAGGATGCGCCGGCGATCTGGGTCTGCGGTCTTGCCGAGGGCTGGGCGCCAGCCTTTTACGCCATGGGGGCGCGCGGCTTCACCTCAGGCCTTGTCAATGTCTTCCCCGAGCGCTCGCATGCCATTCATCGGGCTCTGGAGGCTGGCAACTACGCGGCAGCACGCGCACTGATCGATGACATTGCCGGTTTCGAAGCGCTGCGCACCAAATATCTCAACGGCGCCAATGTCACGGTCGTCAAGGAGGCGCTTGGCATGCTGGGAACCGATGTTGGCCCGGTGCGTCTGCCTGGTGTCGAAAGCCTGACCGAGGCGGAGCGTTCCGAGCTGCGCGGCATCGTCGACAATGTCAGGACCAAGAGCCGCGCCGCCTGAGGAAGAAATTCATGCAGATAACCGGCTTCAAAACCTATATGCAGCGCGTCGACGACCGTCCGCGCCTGCTTTTGAAAATCGAAACGAGCGAAGGTATCTCCGGTTGGGGCGAATGCTACAATCATGGCCCCGACTGGGCCCTGCCACCGCTTTTCGATTACCTCTTCCACCAGATTGCGGGCGAAGATCCTCGCCGCGTGGAATTCCTGGTGCTCAAACTCAATCAGCAATGCCGATTTCCGCCTGGTGCGCTGGGACTTGCGGCGATTTCTGCGATCGATCACGCGCTTTGGGACATAGCCGGCAAGGCGGCCGGCCTTCCCGTCTACATGCTTCTCGGCGGCAATGTTCGCGATCGGGTACGCGTCTATTGCGGCGTCTATACCGCCCCTGATCCCCAGGCCGCACAGGACCAAACCCTCGAACTCAACGAGATGTACGGCTACACGGCGTTCAAGCTCAGCCCCTATCGCCGCGATCTGCATGCGGGCCGCTGGGGCGAGCTTGTGAAGGAAACCGGCGATTGGTTCGCAAGGATCCGCGAGATTACCCCGTCGCATTTCGAGTTTGCCTTCGATGCCCATGCAAAGATCTTCGAACCCTATCAAGCAGTGCAGCTTGCTGCGGCCATCGCGCCGAACGATCCGCTCTTCTACGAAGAGCCGATCCGGCCGGAGCATATTCCGGCATGGGCGGAGCTGAAATCAAAAATCACCGTTCCACTGGCGACGGGGGAATCTCTCTATAACCGCTTCGAATTCCTGTCACTGCTGTCTGCCCGTGGCGCCGATATCATCCAGCCCGACATCTGCGTCGTCGGTGGGA
Organism: Rhizobium sp. R711; assembly: GCF_002211365.1. Classification (GTDB taxonomy): domain Bacteria; phylum Pseudomonadota; class Alphaproteobacteria; order Rhizobiales; family Rhizobiaceae; genus Rhizobium. The sequence continues at coordinate 60,704 of NZ_LOKZ01000023.1, forward strand.
TCACGGAAATGCGCAGGATCGCGGCAATCGCCGAAGCCCACTATGTAACGGTTGCGCCGCATAATCCGATGGGGCCGCTTGCGACAGCCGTCAACGTCCACTTCTGCGCCGCACAGCCGAATTTCAAGATCCTGGAATTCAAGCCGCATGTGCATGCACCCTGGGCTGCCGATCCCTACATGCCCGTCGACGGCCACATGGAGTTGCGGCCCGACCGCCCGGGCTGGGGGCTGGAAATCGATGAGAAGGCACTCAAGACGCAGGACTACATTCACTGGGAACGGAAAGTCACCCGCAAGCCAGATGGTGCAACAGCATATCCGTAATCCACCGACGCCCATGCTTTCGCGGAACTTGGACCATTTAGCACGGCATTCAGCCGAAATGACCGGCTGCATCGATTGGATGCGTGTGCAGGGCTGCCGCTCGGTCGATTGGTGACCGGCGCGGCACTGCCACCGCTACTTGTCTCGCATCGGCGGGATTCTTTTGAGCGACATCGGGCGAAAAGCTCACAACTGGCCGGCTTGAACGGATGCGAAACGCTGGCGATTGACCAGCATGGAATCGCCGAACTCATGCGCGCGGTAGCGGTTCGCGGCGAGGATTGTGGAGGCCCTGGCAAGGAGAGCATCGTCGACGAATGCACGCAGGAGCTCGAAATGGCTTTCGCCGGGCTGGTGGATGCCTGTGACAATCGCATCGGCGACGCGAAGCGGCGTGTCGCGCCCGATCCGGCCCGTCGCAATACCATTTCCAGCACGCACGCTGCCATCGGGATTGGCGGCTGCCTCAAGCGCACGCACGACGCTCGTTCCGACCGCGATGATGCGGCTGCCACAAAGCTTTGCCCGCGCGACCTCTGCCGCGGCATGCTCAGGGATGCGATACGGCTCATCGAAGGGAAGGTTCAAATCGAGCACCGGATCGCCGGTGGAAGAAACGCCTGCGGCATGTGTGAGTGTTACGAAACCAACGGCGCGCCGATGAAAGGCTTGAAGCGTGCGCCAGTCGAGTGCGAATCCCGCCGATGGCGCTTCGAACGCGCATGGTCGGGCGGCAATCTTCGTCCAAATATCCCACGGTGCCAATGGTTCGGGAACATGGGTGTATTGGATCGGCCGACCGTATCGCGCCAATTTTGCTAACACCGCTGCGCGGCTGCCTCGGAAGCGCAGTTCAAGAAGGCGCGGATGGCGGACAAGGCCCTCTATAACGGCTTCGAGCGGGCCGAGCCTGAGACGATCTCCTGCTGACAACGGAGGTGGCGGTAGGCGGTCTTCCGTACGTGTGCGGTGATCGCCCGAGCCGAAAGCAATTGCTAGGAAGCGGGTAGGATCGAAAGGTGACAGCCAGCCTGCCAGCCGGATCTCTATTGCCTCGTCGCTGGGCAGATGCCTCCCGTGCAGGCTCGCAGGCAAGGTCGCGGCGTCATTGGCCACCACGAGATCACCAGGGTCAAATAACGTCTCGAGATCAGCACGGGCCAAGTCGCGCATCCCGCCGTCCGCCTGGACGACGAACAGCCTGGCGGAGCGCCGATCGTAACCGTCGTCGGAAATCATGCCTGTTCTCCGTCGAGAAGCCTTGCGCCTACCGGCACGTCGAGCATCTTTTCGATGATCTCGGTGGCGGCCAGCTCGGGCTTTTTCAAGGTCGACGGATCGGCGTCAGGAAGCGCCAGCGCATGCAACGGGGTATCCATATCTCCTGGGTCGAGCGCTAGGAACCTTACGCCGTGGGCTTTTGCCTCCTCGTCCCAAATCGCCGTCAGGTGGGCGAGAGCGGCCTTGCTTGCCCCATAGGCGCCCCAGCCGGGATAGGCATTGACCGCCGCATCGCTTGAGATGTTGATCACGAGGGCGCCGTGGCCTTCGCGTGCGGACGCGGCTAGCGCACCGAAAAGCGCTTTCGTCAGCCGGAACGCGCCGACGAGGTTGACCGCAAGCGCCGCTTCCAGCTCCTCGCACTCGGTATCGGCAAGAAGCGCCAGAGGAGCAGGACCAAGGCTCGACGCATTGTTGATCAGGACGTCGACCCCGCCAAGAATGGCCGCAATCTGCATCGCTACCGGGTAGATGTCCTCCTTCTTGCCGACGTCGCCAACAATCCCGTGTGCGCCCGTTTTGTCAGCGACGCGTTCGATGTTCGCAGCGGTTCGAGCGACGAAGGCGACGCACGCGCCACTTGCGGTGAGCTGTCGCACGAGCGCCAGTCCTAGGCCAGACGTGCCACCGGTGACCGCCACGCGAAGTCCCTGAAGATCGATATTCTTGTGCATCGTCGCTGCTCCTTCAGTCGGGAAAGAGCCATTGCTACAAGTTCAAGTTAACTTGAAGTCAAGAGGAATTCGTGCTTTCCTGATGCATGGATTCGATGCTGACCATAAGCGATGTGTCGCGACGCGCCGGCGTCGCCTCGTCAGCCTTGCGTTTCTACGAGGAGCGCGGGCTGATCGCGTCCGAACGGGCCGGGTCGGGGCACAGGCGCTTTCACCGGTCCGTGTTGCGCCGGATCGCATTCATTGTCTTTGCGCAGCGCATTGGTTTGACGCTTGAGGAGATCGGCGCCGAACTCGGCAAGCTGCCGGTTGATCGCCTGCCATCACGTCGGGATTGGTCGAGGTTGTCAGGTGCGTGGGCAAAGCGCATAGACGAGCGCATCGCCGAGTTGCAGCGACTGCGCTCCGGGCTTACCGAGTGCATCGGTTGCGGTTGCTTGTCGATCGACCGGTGTAGTCTGGCAAATCCTGCTGATGTGGCAGGGCGCAGAGGGCCCGGACCGAGATATTGGCTTGGGTGAATGGGGCATCGACGACACGGGTGCCACTCGCATGACTGAGCAACTACCAACGGGTATCACGAATGCAGGCAGGCCTGGAGGTTGCCTGCCTGGCGAATGTTGTTCTGTCAGGGGCAGGTGGCAAAAGCGGGACGCTTATGGCCCGTCTACTGAACCATTATAGCGCAAAGAGATGAGAAGGACGACCAAACGGAGCCAATTGCAAACCCCAACGCGAATCATGGGCGGCGTTCTTGGTAGGAGTGTTCTAAATGACTTTATGCAGCTGGCGGCTTACGATTTATGAAACCTGCGGGTAGATGCATGGATCATTCGCTCCCACCGGTCCTGCTAACGGTGATTAGACTCCGCCAACTATGTTCCGATTCCAGATCCCGGGGGCGATACGCGGCTGTATTTGGTTCAAACAGTTCAATCAAATTCCGCGACGGATCTTCCAGCAATATCTGCTTCTGACCGACGCCCTGGATGGCTTCGTTGCGGAAGCGGCAGCCCGCCGACTTCAGCTCTTCGACCACTTTGTCCAAGTTCCCGACGGTGAGGTGAATGCGGTTCCAGCCGCCCGGCACCTGCTGTTCTCCCGAGGGCATGGAAGCGCCGCCGCCCCTTGGACCTGGCTGACTGAAATAAAGATGCATGTCGCCGTGTGAAATTTCTGCGAACGACGGCGCAGGATGCATTTCGAACTTAAAACCCAAATGTTTGATGTAGAAATCAATCGCGGCAGCGACATCCTCGACGATGTATCGGAAGCATGCGGCCATGATCTGCGCCTGCGCCGTTGTTGTCGCTTTCAGCTTACGTCTCAACGGAAAAATCGCAAGCAGGCAGCCAGCTGGCAACCAGGTGCAACCCCAGCGAGGCGGCTTTCTCGCGCTTGAGAGGAATTTTCACCACGAATCGCGCGGGAGCTCGACGAGCCGTCGTGCCGGCGTTTGATCTTGCGCGTTCGGTCGCCAATTCGCCGCTTGCGATCCCGCATTGCGTGTAGCGGCCTCAATTCCCTTTAACCGGCATTTTGCAACAAGACCGATATAAGCGCAGGTCGCTCTCGTGAAACTTGCAAAGCGCGCGCCACCTCGTTAGTCAGGGCAACGAACCGTTGTCAATTTTGATGGTGAAAGGACGAAAACCGTGCGGCAGTCGCAAATGAGGACCGGCAGTGTTGGTCGCAAAACGTTTTGGTCCATTGCGGCGGTGATCGCGCTGACGCTTGTTGGGGTGACCGCCGGCAAGTTCATGCTCGAAAAGGCGGTCGACAGCTTCCTTGTCGCGCGCGGCGGCAAGGCGAGCTCGGTCGAAGCGGACCTTCTCGGACGCATTCACATGCGTGACGTTACGCTTCCGACGGCCAGCGGCGGCAATGTCCGCGTCGCGGCGATCGATGGCAGGCCAACGCTCTTGTTTCTGAAAGGCAAGCTCGAGGTGAAAGGTCTTGAGCTCGACATGGCAATGGGCAAGCTGTCGGTGCCGCAAGCAAGCGTCGAGGAACCCGATTTTATCGCTGCCGCTCTGATCGAGAGCGGCGGTCAAACCAACCTCACGCTGCTCAAGCGCATTGAACGGTTTGCCGCAAAGCGTGTCATGGCGCCGGAGGTTGCGGTCAGCCAGCTCGCCGCCGGTTCCGAACAAAAGACAGTCTACAAGGATGTTGCTTTGGAAGACATCGCCGGCGGTCGCGTCGCGCGTTATTCCGCCAGTGGGGCGAGCTTCAAGTTTGCGCTGGATCTTCCGGACGGCGAGGGCGCAACGAAGCGGGAGGAGATGAACGGTTCGATGGGCGCCGTCACCGGAAAGGATTTTGACGCAGCCTATCTCGTTCGGATGTACGTAGAAAAGGCCGGTCCCGACAACCGGGAGCCTCAACCGCTCTATGGCCCGATGTCCGTCAGGAACATTAGCTTTTCGGACAACAAGTCGCGCTTCAGTTACGACGAGGTGCGTAGCAACGGCTTGAGTGTTCGCATGCCGAACGAGCCACTTCTTGAAACGCTTCAGAAACTGCAATCGGCCAATCCCGAGGCACTGCCGCCGGGCGAACGCCAGGCATTTTTCAAACGTGTCCTGTCGCTTGCTGATATCATTGGCAAGGCCGACATCGAGATGCTCGGTCTCAAGATGGAAGTCCCCGAAAAGATCAATGGTGGCGACGGCAAGGCGGTCAAACTGACCGTCGACAAGATGGCATTCCAGCTTGACGGCCGTACCTTCGACGGCGCCTTGCACGGCGTTTTTATGGGCGAAGGTGCCGATTACGCCAGGTTCTCAGAGGCGAGCATCAAGGGTTTCTCCTGGGATCCGACGATGGAGGCGCTGACGAAGATGGCTGGATTGGACGAAGATCAGATCGAGAATTTTCCTTTCGCGACGCTCATGCCAAGTTTCGGAACGATCCGGGTGGCGGGGCTGGACGTCGACATGCCTGGGTCGGAAGCGGCAAGTGCGTTGAACAGCGAAATCGGCGAGGACGAACAAAGCGCAAACGGCAGCGAGACGGATCCATCTTTAAGCACCGGACCGTCGCCGGACGCGGGTTTGACGAACGAAGCCGACAACCAGGACGCTCCGTTGAGCGAGGCACAAGTCGACCAGGCGACCCTTCCCGCCGTTCCAGAACGTATCCGGTTCACGCTCGACAATTACGAGCTCGCATTGGGCAAGCCTTACAACGGCATCCCGACCGATATTCGCATCAGCTATCGGGACCTCAGCGTGCCGATCCCCTCCGACACCAAGGACGAGGGCTCCGAGGCGCTGCGCAAACTTGGCTTTGACAAGCTCGTCCTTTCCTCCAACGTAGAACTGGCTTGGGATGAGCCGAACGAGAACCTCCTCGTCAAGGAGATTTCATTGAGCGGTAAGGACCTGGGCGGCTTTTCCTTCTCTGGGCGTATGGGCGGTGCGACGAAGGACTTTTTCTCCGGCGACATGACTGCTGTGCAGATGGCCCTGTTCGGCCTGACGGCAAGGGAAGCCAAACTCAAGATCGAGGACAAGGGAATCGTGGCCAAGGGCATCAAGCTCTATGCCGATGAGAACAGCATGACGGAAGACAGCGTGCGCGGCATCCTTGTCCTGATGGTGACTGCCGGCTTGCAGCAATTTGCATCTACCGAGCCGAAGCTGCAGGAGGCTGCGACCGCACTTTCGCAGTTCATCACCAAGCCCGGAACCTTCACTCTGACGGTCAGGGCCAAGGACGCAGCTGGCATCGGAGCGCTCGAGCTGGCCGGGGCCACGGAGAACCCCGCACTTCTCCTCGACAAGGTCGATCTCGAAGCGACCGCACAATAAGGTCAACTGGCCGGTGAGGCTCTATGCTCTGGCGTCAATGGCCTTGACGAGATTCTCCGCGACGAGTGGCAATTTCGCAAAGGAGCTGCCGGTTTCGGCTCGAAACAGATGAAAGCGCGCGGGTTCGACGATAAGGCCAAGCGATGACTGGTCTTTGACCGAGACGTGATCCGGCAGATGGACGATCGTTGCCGTCCGGCTACCCTCGACCACTCCATATATATAGGTGTCGGTGCCGATGCTTTCTGCATAATCGACGTCCAGCCGGATCGGATACCCGTTTGTGCCGTTGCCTTTACCCAGTTCGAAATGACTGGGCCGTACACCAAGGATCACAGCCTCGCCGACAGCCGCCTCCCCGAGCTCGACTGGAATTTTCAGACGGCCGAAGCCCGGCACATCGACGGCGACATGACCCGGACCCGCGTCGGCAAGCGTTCCGTCGAAAAAATTCATCTGAGGTGAGCCGATGAAACCTGCGACGAACTTGTTGGCCGGAGCTTCGAAGAGCTCCAGCGGAGTGCCGACCTGCTCGACCCGTCCGGCATTGAGGACAACGATGCGATCCGCCATGGTCATCGCTTCGATCTGATCGTGTGTGACATAGATCATTGTCGCGCCGAGCCGTTTATGAAGACGGCTGATCTCCCCTCGGGTCTGAACGCGAAGCGCGGCATCCAGGTTGGACAGCGGCTCGTCAAAAAGAAACAACTTGGGGTTCCTGACGATCGCTCGGCCGATCGCCACCCGCTGCCGCTGGCCGCCTGAGAGTTGCTTCGGCCGTCGGTCCAGAAGCGGCTCGATTGCCAGCATTCTTGCCGCTTCGATCACGCGTTGGTCGATCTCGCTCCGGCTCATCTTTAGGTTCTCGAGACCGAAGGAAAGATTCTTCGCAACGGTCATATGCGGGTACAGCGCATAGGATTGAAAAACCATCGCGATGCCGCGATCACCAGGTGATGCGACCGTCACATCGCTGTCACCGATGATGACTTGGCCGGCGGTCACGCCCTCGAGCCCGGCAATGAGGCGAAGCAACGTCGACTTACCGCAACCGGAAGGGCCGACAAGGACGACGAATTCGCCCTCGCCGACATCGAGATCCACACCGTGAAGGATCGCGTGATGGCCGAAGCTTTTCTTGACGTCCTTCAACTTGAGACCGGCCATGTATCCATTCCTTGTCCTGCATCTGGGCAACCACGGGCGCACCGAGCGCTCAAATGCCGTTCCTTTTTGTCGAGCGCAGTTTGCGTGGAAGCAATTAGTTCGTCAAGATGACGAACGTAATTTTCTATGGCGCGGGTCGGACCCGTCCATCCTCTGCGGACAGGATTTTCTCCGGCGCCGGCACTGGCAAAGTCATTAAGAAGATTGCTACCGGCACCGAGAGCGGCTTTGACGAGCACGTATCGCGAGCTAGACAGTCACAGCGGCGGCGGCGGGAGACGCCGCTGCTCCGGCAAGGTCTGCGGCGAAAAGAGCAGATTGTGGACATGGTTCAGACCAATCGCCAACGCCCCCAGGAGTGTCGCCTTGCCACCTAGCACACTGGCCTTGACGTCGATTGCGCGGCGGCTGGCCTTTGCAATGCCTTGGCGAACACGTTCGGCGATCAGCGGATGGCGCCCGATACTACCGCCGAGAACGACGGTCTTCGGATCGACGATCGCGTTCACTGAAACGACGAGGAGCGCAGCGATGTCAGATATTTTGCCGATGACATCGACAGCGATCGGGTCGTCATTTTCGGCAAGCGCCAGGATGTCGCGAACCGATGTATCCTTTGCGCCCCCTGTGCGGGCATAGAGCTCGCTGATCCCTTGGGCGGCGATCGCGCACTCCAAGGCGCCGCGCTCAAGGCTGTCCTCGGCGTATGGATCTGCTCCGAACGGCATGTAGGAAATTTCGCCGGCCGCCCCGCTTGCGCCGCGCATCAGCTTTCCATCCTGCAGCACACCCAGCCCGATACCTGTTCCCAGTGAAATGAACGCCACGGAATCGATTGCGGTTGCGCATCCCTGCCAGGACTCGCCGATGACGGCTGCGTTGACATCGTTTTCAAGGACGACAGGACAGCCAAGCCTGTCACTTAGCGTCCTGCCGATATCGATCCCTTCGATATCGACCAGATTTGGCGCCATGGAGAGAGCGCCGGTAGTCGGATCGACGACGCCCGGCGTCGCGATTGCCGTTACAAGCACCCGTTCTCGGGCGATACCCATGTCGCCAAGCGTTTTCGCCAGCATCGCGTCCACCTGATCGATCAGGTGGTAACCGCCGCGGCGGTCGGAGGGATAATCGATTTCACCGACGATGCTTCCGACAATATTGCCGAGCACGATACGTGTCGTCGTCGCGCCCATGTCGATTCCGACAGCATATCCGGCCTCGCCATTGACCTCATAGGTAATGGCGGTTCGGCCGATGCGCCCGCTTGTGACGCCCTTTTCTCGAACCCACCCGGCTTCTTCCAGCGTCCGGATGACCTCAGACATCGTCTGCTTCGAGAGGCCCGTAATCTTGGAGAGCTCCGCTCGCGACGTGGGGCCTGCGTGAAGCAGAACATCCATGACGGCGCGGACCGAGATCTGCCGCAATACGGGAGGCGCGTTTTCGGTTAGTGCCATGGTCGAGCCATCCCGCCAGATCCGTCTTTATCATTGTATCGGTGATTTGCTTCTTCCATGAAAGCTCGCCGATTTCAAACTGCTTGTTGACAGTCTTCTGACGTACCCATAATAAATTCGTCAACCTGCCGAACAAATATCGCAGAGGACTGAGTTTGTCAAACATTTCAACCATTGCGTCTGGCTTGCGACAGGCACATCACGCCCATCGGGCCGACGGCGCGGGCATCGTTGCGGGCGTCGATCTCGGCGGGACGAAGGTGCTTGTCGGCCTCGCCAATCTTGAAGGCCGGATTTTGGCAAAGGCCCAAGAACCGACCGAACATGGCTCTGATGCACCGGTATTGAGGCAAATTCCTCGGATGATAACGTCCCTATTGCAACAGCATCGGGACCTTGGGCCTCTGCTGAAGGCAGTGGTCGGCGTACCGAGCGCCGTTTCCCCGTTGACAGGGCTGGCTTCACTTTCTCCGCATCTGGCAATCCCCGCGGATCGGCCACTTGCCGGGCTTCTTGGGAGGGCCCTGCCCTGCCCTGTCATGGTCGAGAACGATGTTAACCTGGCAGCTTACGCCGAGGCCACGCTTGGCAAGGGCCGCAATAGGGATTCTCTCGCATTCATTGCCTTTGGAACCGGTGTCGGAATGGGGCTTGTTGTCGGTGGCATGCTTTTCCGTGGTCGACATGGGCGGGCGGGGGAACTTGGCTTGCTGCCACTTGGTGCCAATCCGCATCAAACAGCACCGCAGGCCCGCGCTGGCCTCTTTGAGGACCAGGTCGATTCACCGGCAGTGCGCAATCTCTATGGCGACGGCACCGTGTCGGTGGCCGAGATCTTCGCTCGCGCCGCAACCGGAGAGGCTCAAGCTGCCGCAGTCATAGAGACCCTCGCGAGATCGGCTTCGGTTGGCATAGCTTCCGTGCAAGCTCTCCTCGATCCCGCGGTCGTCGTGCTGGGAGGCGGCATTGGCTCGCGGCTTGAATTTGTCAGCGCGGTGACACGGCACCTATCGGTTCTGCTGCCATTTGCGACACAGATAGAGGCAACTGGCATTGGTCCAGAAGCCGGCATGCTTGGCGCTCTCATGCTTGGTCTCAACGATCCCGCAAGCAGTGACAATCTTGAACAACGGGAGGCGCTCCAATGAGCGAGCCACAAGCAAACCCACAGGTTCTGACACCGCTCGTCGATGGACAGCTTCGTTCAACGGAAGCGTTGCTCGTTCCCTTCATGGCTCCGCGCCTGCAGGGCGACTGCCGGCCGACGGGCAAGCTCGAGCTTTCGCTATGGGGCTCCGGCAAACTGGCAAATCTGACATTTACCGGATGGAACGCCCCGTTTACCTATGCCCCGAACCGCATTGAAGCGGATGGTGGTGGGCTCTATGTGGCCCAATCGGCGCCAGCAGTTTTCCTGAAGGGCGCAAGGCTCAGGACCTTTATTCCCACCAGGCGCTGCGCCTGGTGGGGCAGCGTGGCGAAACGCGAACCGGTGGAGCGGCAGGGCAATCGCCGCATTGCCCGCACCGGGTGGGGTGTTGCAATCGCCGAGGAGAGATCGAGCGGGATATTCGTGACCGCCGGCGCGACGATCGAAGAAGCCGAGACGGCTCTCAAGCTGGACGAGACACAACTGATCTCCGAGGCGCACGCCTATGTGGGGCGCTGTGATGCAATGCCGGAGGCGGATCCTTTGATGCGCAGCATGATCTCGCAGAGCCTGCATGCGGCCCTGTCCAGCATACGGCGGGACGAGCATGGCGCCTTTGCCGGCCTTGCGGCCGGCCAGGCCTATAGCGCGCCGGCTCGTACATACTATCGTGACGGCTATTGGACACTCCAGGCGCTTCTCAGCCTGGAGCCCGAGGCGGTCCGCGCTCAGATCGATCTTCTCGCACGGGGCGTCCAGCCGAACGGAGAAGCGCCGAGCGGCGTCATCCTGACGGGCAAAGGACAGGCTGAAGCATGGGAGAAGGTGCGGCAAACGCATCCAAGGATCAAAGAGGAGCACCTTCGGCCCGGAGATTGGTGGAGCGATCACTTCGACAGTCCGCTCTTCTTTATCCTGACGATCGGAGACTATATCAGGGCAACCGGTGACCGTGCCCCCCTTTCTCTCTATTGGGACAAGGTGGTGACCATCTTCAATCGCTATTGCGGCTTTGACGGGGCATCAAATGGCTTGCCGATGAAGCCACGGCACGACCGCGACTGGGCCGATAACGTCTACCGCCATGGCTACGTTGCCTATGACCTCGGCTTGTGGATCGGCGCGCTCGACGTCATTGCCCAGCATGGCTCGTCGCTTGATCAGGCAGTTGCATCAAGTGCGGCTGCCAAGGCACAACAGGCGCGCGCTTCGTTGGACGAGGCGCTGTTACAGCCGAGCGGCACCTACGCAGACTACGGAACAAAGTCGGATTTCGTCGAGGATCACCTGACGCTTGACAGCTTGACGCTGCTTCGTTTCAAAGCAGTCTCCGTTGAGAGAGCAAGGAGCGTGCTCACCCGCGTCCGGGAGACCCTGGAAAGCCGCAACAACAGCCAACAGCCCTACGGCGACTGGGGCGTTCTTTGCGCCTTCCCTCCATTCAAGCGTGCGAAAGATACCCGTGAGAAGTCCTATTTCGCCTACCGCTACCATAATGGTTCGGATTGGCCCTATCTTTCGGGCCTTTATGCGGAGCAACTGCTAAACTATGGCATGGATGGCGCGGACTACCCGCTTTTGCGCTGGTGGAAGACCTGCCTCGAGGAGGGCTGGGTGGGCGCTGTCGAATATTTCTCACCTCCCTGGGGGCGCGGCTCGCTGCTTCAGGGATGGAGCAGCATGCCGGCAGCTGTAGCACTTTCCTGCAAGGACAAATTGCCTTCATCGATCCGACCGGTGATGGCTGGACACCAGAAGATATAAAGATCATGCGCCGGGACAACGCGCCCTTTCGCTACCATTCGTTCGAACTGGCATGTGCTGATCTCGATATCGAGCATCGCCTGACGAAGCCACCGCATCCATGGACCAATGGTCAGGTGGAACGGATGGTTCCCATCATCAAGGACACGACGGTAGAGCTTTCAAACGAGGACGACGATCAGCGACGCAGGTATATGACCGACTTTATTGACGCCTGCAACTTTGGCCCTCGGCTGAAACCGCGGCGGGGTCGAACACCAGACGAATTCGTCTGCAAAATCTGGACAACAAAGCCGCAAGGATCCACAATCGATCCCATCCGTCAAATGTGGGGACTAGACATTTAGGTTTCCCCGACTGGCCGCCCCCAGGGGCGGCTTTTTTTGTCGGAGTGTCACGGTCAAAAAGCCGCCTTGAGGACGGGTCTTGACGTTTGCTCGGAGGCGCAATCCTATTCCTTTGTCGCGCCCGCCATCAGGCCGCTCATCAGCATGCGCTGCAATGCCGTAAACATCACAAGAACGGGCAGCACCGACAGCACCGACATGGACAAAAGCCGCGGCCAGTTGATACCGAAGCGCCCGACAGTATTGGCAAGTGCTACCTGGACAGTCCATTTATCCTGATCGCTGATGATGAGGAATGGCCAGAGATAGTCGTTCCAGCGCCATACGAGATTGAAGGCCAGCAGCGTGCCGATTGCGGGTATGGCAAGCGGTACAATGATCCGCCACAGGATTCGCCACTCCGGGGTCCCGTCAAGGCGCGCCGCCTCCAGAAGACTGTCTGGAATGTTGGTGATGTATTGGCGCATGAGGAAAACTCCGGTCGGGGTTGCCGCCGGCGCGATAATAATGCCTGCCAAAGTATCAAGAAGATTGAGATCCCGCAGCACCAGAAAGACCGGAATCATGACGATCTGCAGCGGCACCATCAGCGACGACATGATGAGCAGGAAGAAAAGCGTATCTCCCTTGAACCTGAACTTCGCGAGCGCATAGCCGGCCATGACGCTGATGGTGACCGAAAGAAACGCCGAGAGCACTGAGACAACGGCGGAATTGCGAAAGAAAACAAGAAACTTCGCGCGCGACACGGTGTCGATGAAGTTCTGCAGCGTCGGCTGCGCCGGAAAAATGGTCGGCGGCCACTGGAAGATCTCCTGCTGCGACTTCAACGACGACAGGAACAGCCAGGCCGGCGGCATCACGAAGACGAACAGCGTCAGCGCAACGAAGATCAATCGCCAGGGCGTGTAGATGCGCGTCATTTTTCACCCCGCGATATGCGTAGCTGGAAGATCGTCAGAAGCAACAGGATGATGAACAACACCATGGACTGGGCGGCCGCGACACCGGCCTGCATGGGCTTCTGGAAGGCAGTGTCGTAGATTGTCTGAATGAGATAGACGGTCGCCTTGCCTGGACCGCCGCCGGTCAAGGAAACGACGAGTTCATAGACCTTGAAGGCCTCGATCGAGGACAGCACCAAAACGACTGCCAGCGTCGGCTTGAGGAGCGGAAGGGTGATATGGGTGAACTGCCGCCACTTGCTGGTGCCGTCGATCGAGGCGGCTTCGTAATAGTCGATGGAAATTGCCGTCAAGCCGGCGATGAAGATCATCATATTGAACCCGGCTTGCGCCCAGACCCAGGCTATTACGACGGCGACCTGGGCCATCGTGTCCTGCTCCAGCCATGGCACTGGGGCAATTCCGACCAGCGAGAGCAGGTAGTTGACCAGGCCGTTGTTGAGTCCGAAGAGCCACCGCCAGGCAACTCCGATGATCAGCAGGCTGATCATGGAAGGGAAAAAGACAATTGTGCGCACGACCGCAAAAAGCTTGGTCTGGGGCGACAGAAGAAGAGCCAGCGCCAACGAGACGACAATGTTCAGCGGCACTGCAATGACAACGAAAAGGACTGTCTTGAGCAATGAATTCTGGAAATCGGCATTGCTTAGGAGCCCAACGAAGTTTTCCAGCCCGATATATTGCGGAATGGTACTTGGCACCTGTGGAACAACGACCACGCCGCGCTTGAAAAAGGCCATGAACAGACCCTGCACCAGCGGATAGAGCGTGAAGGTGACGAGGAGTGCCAATGTGGGCAGCATGAGCAGGTACGGCCAACTTAGGCTCGCCAGGCTGCCTCGCAGGCCTTTCGGCACCGGGTGGGAACCCGGTGCCGGACGGCTATCTTCCAGCATGGCCGTCGTCATTTTCCGGCCTCAAGCGAGGCATCGGCTGCCTTCTTGATCTGCGATACGGCGTCTGCGGAGGAGATCTGGCCAGCGACGGCCTGAGTAACGGCGGTCTTCACCGTACCCCAGACAGCCTGCATTTGCGGCCAGGCCTGGTCGGTTGCCGCGTAGGCTGGGCTGGCGTTCAGCTCGTTCTGCATTGCCTTGATCGCTTCGGTCGCCGCCGGATTGTCATACTTGACGGCAGGCGCCTTCAGATTGGCCGGGATCATGCCGAAGGTCTTGGCATACTGGGCCTGAATGTCCGGCGACGTGATCCATTTGATGAACTCAACTGCTTCCGGAAGGTGCTGGCTCGTATTGAAGGCCACAATATAGTCGCCGCCGTAGATCGACGACGCAACGGTGCCGCGCGGTGTCGGGCCGGCCTGCCACGCAAAATGAGCATTGTCGGCCAATCCGGCGATTTGCCAGCTTCCCGACATATAAGCTACAGCCTGACCGGCTGTGAAGATTTCCTTCGGATTGTCGGAGCTTGCGCCGGACCAAAGACCGGGCGGCATCGCAGCCTTGGTGATGTCGATGAACTTGTCGAGCGTGCTCGTCCACGCTGCCTCGTCCATAATCACCTTGACTGGTTCTTTCTCGGTATAGATGTGATTGCCGTACTGGTACTCGTGAACGATCCAGCGACTGGCCGAGACGTCCCATACCAGAGGATAACGGGTCCCTGACTTTTCGGCGACTTCCTTGATCTTCGGAATGAATTCATCCCAGGTCCAGCCGGTCGCCTGATCCGGGATCGCAACGCCGGCCTTCTTGAAGGCATCGGCGTTCAGAAAGATGCCGGTCGAGGTTACGCGCAGCGGCGCGGCGATGACCTTGTCGCCGAGCTTGGCGCCGTCGCCCCAGCCTTTTACGAAGTCCTTGATCCAGTCAGGACCGATCTCCTTGCTGAGATCGACGAGGAATGGACGGATGACCGGTTCCATCGATGAGGTCAGTGACAAATCCGGCATGATGCCTGATGCCGCATATTGTTGGAATTTCTGGATCATTCCATCATACGGAGTGATTTCGAGATCGAACGTGGTATCGGGATGCAGCTTGGTATATTGTTCAAGCAGGGCACGCGTGTTGGCCTCTTCCTGGTCGTTGTCGACGTACCAGACGATCTTTAGTTCGGATGCTGCCGCCAGCGAGATCGTCATCGCCATTGCAGCTGCTGTCATCATCAATGTCTTGAGCGGTTTCATAGGGTTCCCCTTCTTGGCTCCTCACTTTTCACGAACTCTGCGAACGATCGGCCCATAATTCACTCCCACTGGGCGGACATTTGTTCGTAACCATGACGAATTAAATACGAGTTTTCGGCGGAGTCAACACAAACAAACTTGCACCGCCGAATTAGTTCGTCCTGTTGACGAATAAAGTCGTGTACCCTAGTTAGTGAAGAAAATAAGAGGACGCGCAATGGATATTTCCGTCGAACCAAATGACGCTGATCTGCAGCCATACATAGACAGACTGGCTGCCGTCGGCGGGGGAACGCTTCTGTTGCAAGCGGGCCGGCATGTTTCGGGGCCGATCCGGCTTCGCAGCGGCATAACCTTGTCTCTTGATACAGGCTCAACGCTCGAGTTCGTTCCAGACTATCAGCTTTATGCCCGAAACTCGGTAAGCGTCATCGCGGAGGGATCCGATCGCGCATATATCGTGGCGCAGGACGTCGATAACATTGCGATCCTTGGCAAAGGGAAGATTGTTGGGTCGGCATCCGCCTTCAACACCGGCTTCGACGAGACCGTCGGCACCTACACACCGAACGAGAAGCGCCCAAGGGTCATTGTGCTCGAAGATTGCAGCAACATCAGGCTCGAGGGCGTCACCATCGAGGAATCCCCGATGTGGACTGTTCACCTCGTCCGCTGCAATGATGTGATCATCACTGGCATAAAGGTGCTCAATAATCGGCAACTCCCGAACACGGACGGTGTCGTTATCGACAGCTGCGTCGACGTTGCAGTGAGTAAAGTCGTCATCAGCACGGCTGACGACGGCATCTGCCTTAAGACCAGTCGGAGCGAAAAGGGCACCGGACGTTGCGAGAATGTCGACGTCTCGGATTGCCTCGTCGAAAGCAATAGCTGTGCGTTAAAGATCGGCACTGAGAGCTTTGGCGACATCCGCAATGTTCGGTTCATGCGCTCCAAAGTGCAAGAATCGAATCGAGCGCTCGGCATTTTCTCGCGCGACGGCGGAACCATCGAAAACGTGGTCTTCTCGGATATCGAGATGGACTGCCACGAGACGGTCGATGGCTTCTGGGGCTCAGGGGAGCCGCTAACGATTACCCAGCTTGATCGGCGCCCGGAGGTTCCTGCTGGCGTCGTCAGGAATGTCAGCGTCGAAAACCTCAAAGGTCGCAGCCACGGCCCGATCAACTTCTTCGCAGAGCGAAGCGGTGGGATCGCCGGAATAACCCTGCGCAACGTGCAATTGACGATCCAGGAAGGCCCACTGGGAACCGCCAGGCAATATGACCTGCGTCCCACGAATGCCGACCTGTCCCCACCCAAGGGCATCGAGGGTCGAGGTAATGCCTGGCTGCGCGGCACCGATGGAAGGATAATCGGCCTGGTCGATTATCCGGGAGGCATGCCCGCCGTCTTTGCGCATAATACGTCAGACCTCATACTGGAGGGCCTTGATGTCGTGCGTCCGGCCCCCCTTCCAAAAGGCTGGAACAGCATGGCCCTTTGCATTAACGACTGAACGCCGCGCCGCTCATCGTGATCATTCGTTCCTTAAGGCTCTACGCAGACGGTGAATATGCCCAGCGCCGATCCCACAACAACCGCCGACCATGGTTGCGCCGGCCTCCACCCATGAACAGGCAAAGCGCGAATAGATGTCGTCGTCAAGGTCGCTCCGGGTCTTATGAAGGCCTTGGTTGGCCGCAGCATCTGCTTGCTCGCCTTCGAAAGCATTCGCATATACGCCTATTTTGATGGGCGAGGCGTGAGCCTTGAGGATCTGGGCTGCCGCGTCGACGGCCGCGCGCATGACTTCAGGCTTGCTACAGTTGAAGAGGAGCGCCTCAGCACCCGATTGCACCGCCCATGATACAGCCTGCTCGACCAGTTCCCCCGAGCGCAGTTTTGGCGAGCCACCCCCTGTCTGTGCGGTATCATCGCTCAAGGTGAATGAGATCCAGAAAGGTTTGCCGGTCTTGATGACCGCGGCACGAACGGCATCCCCCTCGGCGATGAGGCTCAGTGTTTCGCCGAGCCAGATATCAACAAAAGGTGCGAGATTTTGCACGAATACAGCGAGATAGTCCTGTACCCGCAAAGGGTCAAAATTTTGCGGTTCATAGGAGCCGAAGATTGGCGGTAGCGATCCGGCAACCAGGACCTTGCGATCGCTGCAGGCATCGGCAGCCTCACGGGCAAGCGTCCCCGAGCGGGCGAGCAATGCAGCGCCCTGCTCCCAAAACCGGTCCTCTCCGATGTGGAATGGCACGAGAGCATAGCTGTTGGTCGTAATGACGTCGGAGCCGGCGGCAACGAATTCATCATGGACCTTGCGGACAATGTCAGGCGAATCGATGAGCGCAAGAGCCGACCATTCCGGTTGCTTCAACTCTGCGCCAAGGCGCAGAAGTTCGCGGCTCATGCCGCCGTCGAGGATGCAGACTTTATTCATTTGAGCGTTCCGAACCTGGATCAGGGGGTTGTCGGGAGAGAGCGGCAAACATCCTTACAGCCGCTGGAAGTCGAAAGGACATGTGCCTCTTGTTACCGTCGCACTGGCACCTCTGCCTCAAGGCGGCGGAAAAAGCGGGCAATCATGGCGGTTAGAATGAGATAGAACACCGTCACCACGATCAGTGGCTCATAGACGAGCAATGTGTCCTGTCGGACTTTGGTTGCGACCGCATAGAGATCCATTACCGTAACGGTGAAGGCAAGCGGGGTCGCTTTCAACTGCATGACGATTTCACCACCGATTGTTGGCAATGCGATGCGGATGGCCCGTGGCAGCCAGACGCGCCGGGTCAACGTGAAGCGCGACATTCCGAATGCGCGGCCTGCTTCCAATTCGCCTTTGGGTACAGCAAGCAACGCGCCGCGCAAGATCTCCGCCTCATAGGCGGCGTAGTTCAAGGTGAAACTGACGGCTGCAAAGAAGAACCCCTCGCGCAGCATGGGCCAGAACAGGCTCTGACGGATACCGGGGATCATCGGGAGCAGCGAACCGACACCATAGTAGAGAAGCCAGAGCTGGATGAGCAGGGGCGTGCCACGCAAGAAGGTGCAATAGCCCTTGGAAAAATACTTGATGATGGGGCCCCCGCTTGTCTGCGCAAAGGCAAGGCCGATCGCAAGTGCAAAGCCGAAAACAACCGAAATCACCAGGAGCAGAACGGTCTGCGCGGCACCTGCAAGGAGAAGCGGCCAATAGGAGGCCATCCATATGAATGTCATGCTGTGCACTCCTCAGGCTGGTTGGGCGCGCCGTACATGACGTTCGATCAGGCCGAAAACGACGTTGGAGACAAGTGTGATGGCGAGGTAGAGGAGCGCTGCCGCCAAAAAGAAGATGAAATAGTGCTTGGTGCTTGCGCCGGCCAGTCGGGTGGCGAGCGCGAGCTCCTGGTAACCGACGACGGCAACCAGCGCGCTGTCCTTGGTAATCGACATCCACAGATTGGCAAGGCCCGGTAAAGCGTTCGGCAAGAGGGCCGGCAGGATGATGCGCCGAAAACGCAATTGCGGTCCCATGCCGAAGGCCTTCGCTGCCTCGATTTCGCCCGCGGGAATGGCGAGGATCGCTCCCCGCAGCACTTCCGTCATGTAAGCACCCTGCACAAAGCCGAGCACTGCAACGGCGACGACGAAGCCATTCACCTCGATCACCGGCAGGCGAAATGTTGCCATGAACCGATTAAGCCCGTCGATGCCGGCATAATAGAGCCCGACGATTAAAATGAGTTCCGGAATAGCTCGAACAGCCGTTGTATAGAGGTTGAGCAGCAGGCCAAGCGGTCGGTTGCCGGAGAGCTTGCCAAGAGCGCCTCCCGTCCCGAGCAGAAGCCCGATCAGGAAGGCGCCCGCAGAAATCGCGATCGTGGAAGCGGCACCGGCGAGCAGCGTCCCACCCCATCCGGGTGGATAGGGTGAAAGAAGCTCGAAGATCCCCTGTCGGGCCGCCGCCATCGTCGGGACCGCCTACTTTGCGCCGTAGATATCGAAGTCGAAGTACTTCTTGGTGATCTCGTCGTACTTGCCGCTGGCGCGTACCGCAGCGATCGCGGCGTTGAGCTTTGCCTTCAGCTCGGCCTCGTCCTTGCGTAGGCCGCCGGACACCCCTGCCCCGAGAATCTCCTTGTCATCTACAACATCACCGGCCTTGCCGCAGCAATCCTTGCCGCTATCGCTTTTCAGGAAGGCATCGAGCGCAAGCGAATCGCCAAATACGAAATCGATGCGTCCGGCAGCGAGGTCCTGGAACGCCTCATCGAGCGTCTGATAGGTCTTCTCGTCTGCGACACCGGCAAAATACTTCTTGAAGTAGTCCGACTGAATGGTGGAGACTTGGATGCCGATGGTCTTGCCTTTCACATCGTCTGCGCTTGCGCCGACTTTTGCATCCTTTGGCCCGATCAGCGTGCTGGGCGTGTTGTAATATTTGTCTGTGAAATCGATGACCTTCGAACGCTCAGGCGTGTTCGACATGGACGACCAGATAACGTCGAACTTCTTGCTCTGCAGGGCGGGAATGAGGCCATCCCAGGACAGCTCTACAATTCTGCATTGCTCTTTCATCTCTTCGCATACGGCATTCATAAGGTCGATTTCCCAGCCTTGCCATTGGCCGGAGGCATCCTTGGCGAAGAATGGCGGATAAGATTCGTTCATGATGCCAAAACGGACCTCAGCCTGAGCGGTGATGGCCGAACAAGCCAGCGCAGCGCTGGCAAGAAGCATGGGGAGCAGTTTCATTTTCAATTTTCTCCTGATGTTGTTGTAAGTGAAAGCGCCAGGGATCAACGGGTCAGCATGCCGGTGAACTCGCGGCAGCGCGCGCTAAGGGGAGCGTCGAAGATCTGCTCCGGGCGTCCCTCTTCCTCGATCCGCCCCTGGTGAAGGAAGAGGACGTGGCTCGAGACATCGCGCGCAAAACGCATTTCGTGGGTAACGATCAGCATGGTTCGCCCCTCCTCGGCGAGGTCGCGTATGACTTTGAGCACTTCGCCGACCAGCTCCGGGTCGAGTGCGGACGTCGGCTCGTCGAAGAGCATCACGGACGGCTCGATGCAAAGTGCACGGGCAATCGCCGCTCTTTGCTGTTGGCCACCGGAGAGAAAAGCGGGATAAGCATCGCGCTTGTCGTAAAGACCTACCTTGGCGAGGAGCGCTTCTGCCTTCTCGATCGCCTCCCGGCGCGCAACGCCAAGGACATGAACAGGAGCCTCGATAATGTTTTCGAGCACTGTCTTGTGTGCCCAAAGATTAAAACTCTGGAAGACCATGCCGAGGCCAACGCGCATACGCTCGATCTGTCGCCAGCTCTTTGGCTGCAATTGCCCCTGATGCCTCCGCTTCCAGACGACTTCCTCCCCATTCACGACGATACGACCGCGGTCGGGAACCTCCAGCAGATTGATGCAGCGCAGAAAAGTACTCTTTCCCGATCCGGATGAACCAATGATTGAGATCACGTCGCCCCGACATGCCTTGGCCGAAACGCCCTTGAGGACTTCGTGCGAGCCGAAGCTCTTGTGTAGATCATCGACACGCAGTGCCTGGGAGGACGGTTCTGTCATTCACAATTCCATAAGCAATCTGGGCAGAATATCTCGAAAGTTCGCGATTTTTGCGCGCAAAGCCAGACCAAATTGCATATTGTGCGCAAAAATCTCTTCTCATTGCGGGTTTTCGGATAGAATGAACGAAACAGTTTGTGGCTCGATCGTCGAAGGAGACAAAATTGGAAAAACCGGATCACTTTGATCGCGACATTCTCGAGCTCGTCCAGCGCAACTGCCAGCTCACGGCCGAGAGCATTGCCGAAGAGGTCGGCCTTTCGACCTCGGCGGTTCAACGGCGGCTGAAGCGCCTGCGCGAAGAGGGGGTCATCAAGGCCGAGGTTGCGATCGTCGAGCGCAAGGCGACCGGCACGCCCATGGTGTTCATCGTCGGCATGGAAATCGAACGGGACAATTACGACGCACTGGCGAAATTCCGGCTTTGGGCGGAAAAACAGGATCACATCCAGCAGGTCTACTATGTCACGGGAGCCGTGGATCTGATTGCAATTATCACCGCGCGTGACGTCGAGCACTATGACGACATCGCAGCCCTGATCATGGCGGAAAACCCTCAGATCCGGCGCATGCATACCAACGTGGTGCTTCGCGATGTCAAGCTCGGTCTCTTTGTCCCGCTTTCTGCTCACGCCGGAGACTGATTGGGAACTGCGCGCATGTGGCATTCGTTGCAAGTTGTCAAATGAGCGGCGTAGACATCGTCTCCGGTGCTCGTGCGTCCGCTTACCGGACGGATAAAACGACGACGATCGATCAAGGCAAACAGGCAATAATACTGCGGCCGCCTCCTGGCGATCGCGCGTGGAGTATGACATCAAAACCAGTAACGCATCCTGGTTGTCGCCTTTCCGCGGTGAAAAGCATATTTCACGCCTTTGACAGATCTTAAAATCAGGGTTTACCCTTTCCCTCAGGGGAACAGCTGACGAAGGCCGACCTGTGCTTGCTGCCACACCCTGTGCGATCGATGATATGCGTAAGATCGCTGGCTCTGCCCCCATCGGCAGACCTGCCGGCTCTTAAAAAACTCGAGGCCCATGCGGTCGTTTGCCCGATCCGATGTCGCTCGCTACGCAGGAATTGCAATCTCACTGAACGCCAGGCCCGGGCGAAAGGCTGTGGAAAGTCATCCTGCCACACCCTATCTACAGCTATGCCGGGTTTCCGATGCCCGATGCTGTGATATTGCCCGATCTCATTCGGGAGAGATTCGATGGCCTTGATCGATATTCTGACGTCCGTGGCTCTCGCGGCGACTGCAACCGTCACCGCGTCCATTTCACCGGCTCAGACGTCAACTCCTACCTTCCGTCCATTCGGCGTTTCACAGGACGCCCTGCCCTCCGCGCTCGGCTGCAAGCCGATCTACGGCAATCAGCCGGACACGACAGGACAATATACGTGCAGCAGCTTGCCGGCCGGAAACGACCTATTCGACCAATATGTCCTCGCCTATGTCAGCGGGATGGGGATCTGCAACGTCGTTGCCGTTTCTCGCTACATCGACGATGATCAGCGTGGCACGACGACGCGGCAAGTCTACAAGGAAGCTGCTTCCTTGCTCGCATCCCAATTTGGTCCCGCAGACGAGAAGATCGATCATGTCGCTACGTCCAAGTTCGGGAAGGACGGAATGTTCAAGGAAGCGGTTATTTCCCAGGAGCGGCAGATCTTCGAGCAATGGGACAACCTGAGCACAAGGTTTCAAAATGCCCAATCTGCTAGCGTTACCATTTCGGGAAGCGAGGACGCGGGGTTGGCCGTCTACAGCATTCTCCGCTTCTCCCACAACGATGCGTGCCTTGCCAATCTTGAGCAGCAGACGGGGCTGTCCGGAGACGATGCGCAGTAATTGGTGCTGGCGAAAGGCTTGAAAAAAGGCCGCCAACTGGCGGCCCAAGGCGAAACAGCTCAGGCGTCCAATCGAGCCCGACCACGTTCCTGGTCAGGATATGAACAGTGCCCGCAAGCGAGAGAATAAACCCGGCCGTTCAGCACCGAGAATTCCGCGCACATGATGGGCTGCCGTTGCGGCGTTGACCGTCGCGCCGAAATGGCAATAGCAAAGAATATTGTGTAGTTCACCGTCGGTGAGACTGAAGAATTTTCTGGCCTGACCGTAGGTGTCATCTTCCAATCCGGCAGCCCGCAGGAGCGGATCTTCGAAGGCGACCGAAATCGGCGAGTTTTCACTTCGCAGGAGCGATAAGACTGACGTCGGCTGATGCTCCGTCTGATAGAGGGTCGCCAGCCGCCGATGCGGGTTCAACTCGAGAAGCTCCACCCAGCGCTCGAGACGTTCGGTTCGCGACATGATGCGGTGCGGATATGTTTGGTCGATATCCGCAATATTTTGCAGTTGCTCCAATGTCTGATGTTTCATGGCGGACTCCATTCGGCTGAAATCTGCGCAGCCCCATTCACGCGTACGCTCTGTATAATTGAGCTAGGGGAGGCGAAAGCCCAATCAAGATAGCTTCGAAAGGATTTATGCAGACCGAAGCAAGTTGAATGACAGGCTGACTTGATGCGACACGCTGCTTACTGGCGCACGCGGCTGGCGACCGGCTCTTTGGTCCGGCTAATCGGTCCAAAGCAGCCCACGTTGTCGGAAACGAGGCGACTGAAAGCCGCACGGCGCATGATGTTACTGCGGCGGAGATTGACCTGACATTGGAGAGCGGACGCGTCTATGGACTCGTGGGGCAAAGCGGCAGCGGCAAGAGCACAAGACAGATCGCGCCGACAGCGGGTACCATCGACCTGAAAGGAGAGGTGCCTGCACGCTGGGGCGGCAGAACCTTTGCCCGTCAGATTGCCTACATGCCGCAGTTTTATGCCGACAACCGACGGCATGACGGTTCGCGAACTGGTGGCGCCCGGCCGCTTTCCCTGGCATGGAACGCTCGGCCGGTTTACCGGCAAGATCAAAAACTGGCCGATGAAACCATCGACCGCACCGGTCTTAAGCGTTTTGCCGACAGCTCGGTCGCCCGTAGTCCGGCGACGAGAGGGCAGCGCGCCTGGATTGCCATGATGCTCGCGCAGAATGCGCAATGCCTGCTTCTCGATGAGCCGACCTCGGCGCTTGACGTTCTGCACCAGGATGGCGTTCTGGCGCTGTTTCGTGAACTCAGCCACGAGCGCCGGCTGACAGTCGTCGTCCTCCACGATATCAATCTCGCCGCCCGCCTTTAGCGATGAAATTGTGGCTTTGAAGAATGGCCGCGTCCTGCCATGCGGTGCGCCTACCAAGATCGTGAATTGCGACATCGGTGAAATCGGTCTTCGATCTCGAGATGGGCGTCGTTGCGCATCCGCTTAGCAACGAGCCGATCACCTACATTCATTAATCAACGGCGTGCGTGTTCCACCGCCCCCGTCGAAGGTAAAAGTCTATTTATTTTATCGATTAAGAAATTCGCTGGCGTCACGGCCGCCAAATAGGAAAAGTCTTGCCTCGAAGCCGCTTTCCCGATGCTGCATGGTGACGCTGAACAGAACGGGAGTAAGCCATGAACGCGCAACTGCATCACCTCGTACCGGACCGATCCGCAGCAATTGCTCTTGAGAATGAACACCAGGCGATCGCTGTCGCGCAGGAGCTGGCGAAACGGTTTCAGACAAGCGCATCAAGGCGAGATCGCGAGAGGTTGCTCCCTTTCGCGGAGCTCGACGCCCTGTCGCAATCCGGCCTGCTCGGCATTACGGTTCCGGAGCAGTATGGCGGGCTTGACGTGTCCAATTCGGTGTTGGCCGAGATCACTGCCATTCTTTCCGAAGCAGACGCATCGATCGGTCAGATCCCACAGAACCATTTCTACATCTTGGAGGCGCTGCGCACCGACGGAACGGAAGAGCAGAAGCGCTTTTATTTCAGCCGCGCACTTGCCGGCGACCGCTTCGGCAATGCTCTTTCAGAGCGCGGAACAAAGACTGTCGGCCACTACAATACCCGCATCACGCGCGAGGGCATCGGCTACCGCATCAACGGGCAGAAATACTACTCGACGGGCGTCCTGTTTGCAGACTGGATCGCGATCTTCGCGCTTAATGAGGAAGAGCAGCTGGTCATGGCCTTGGTGGCGAAGGGCATTGGGGGTGTAGAGATCATCGACGACTGGGACGGCTTTGGTCAGCGCGTCACCGGCAGTGGCACGACCGTTCTCGACGACGTCCATGTCCGCGCTGATTGCATCGTACATCATCAAAAAGGATTTGAGCGTCCGACGACCATCGGCTCTGTCGGACAGATCATTCATGCCGGCATCGATCTCGGCATAGCTCGCGCCGCCTTCGGAGAAACGCTCGATTTCGTGCGCAGCAAGTCTCGCCCCTGGACAAACAGCGGCGTCGACCGCGCCTCGGACGATCCTTTGACGATCGCCAGGATCGGCCAGATCGCCATTCGGCTGGAGGCGGCAGCCGCGACGATCGAACGGGCCGGCCGTAAAGTCGACGCGGCACAGATCGACATGACGGAGGAGAAGGTCGTGGCAGCGACGCTTGCGGTGGCGGGTGCAAAGGTTCTTACGACCGAAATCGCCCTTGAAGCCACCA
This sequence comes from Rhizobium sp. R711, assembly GCF_002211365.1. Classification (GTDB taxonomy): domain Bacteria; phylum Pseudomonadota; class Alphaproteobacteria; order Rhizobiales; family Rhizobiaceae; genus Rhizobium. Next base: position 85,941 of record NZ_LOKZ01000023.1, read on the forward strand.
ATACCCTCTTTGAACTGGCCGGGACAGCTTCGGTGAAGCTGGAACTCAATCTCGATCGGCACTGGCGCAATGCACGAACCCACACCCTGCACGATCCGGTGCGTTGGAAGAACCATGTCGTAGGCAACTATCACCTGAACGGTGTCTTACCGCCAAAAAGTGGCGCCTTGTAATTGGATCAGTCAAAGCAGAACCCCATTTCCACACCGAAATGGGGTTTGTCGTTTCATGAAGGCGACGCCTCTCAGCTGTAGAGGCTGACCTCGGGCAACCTGTCATTTAGAACGAATTCACCGACTTCCTTGGCCTTGTAGAATACCGGGTCATGGAGTGTGTGCGTGCGCACGTTTCGCCAGAATCGATCGAACCGATATCGCTGCGCCGTCGAGCGCGCACCTGTCAGCTCGAAGACGCGCGACGTGATATCGAGCGAGACATGGGTCGCGTGGACCTTGGCGGCGTAGGCTTCGGCTGCCGCTTCGCCGCGCTCGCGCTCCGTCACGTGATGCCCCTTGGCAAGGCCCGTCTGCACGGCTGTCGCGGCAGCGTCCGCCAGTGCAGCCGATGCTTTGAGCGCTGCCGTAAACTCGCCGATGCGCTCGAGAATGTAGGGGTCGTCGGCAGCGCGCTCGACGCCTGACGTCACCCACGGTCGGGTCGTCGTTTTGACGTAGTCGATCGCTGCCTGCAGCGCTCCTTCGGCCGTACCGAGATAGAAATTGACGAAGACCAGCTGAATCAGCGGCGTATTGAAAGTGGCAAGCACGGGCGACGCTTTACCCGGCGCGTCGACGAAATCCTCCTCGTAGATGGGGAAGTCGTGAAACTCGACGCTGCCACTGTCGGACAGGCGCTGGCCGAAATTGTCCCAGTCGTCATTGGCGGTGTAGCCCGGGCGGTTAGTCGGAACCGCAAAGCCAACGATCTTATCGTCCAGGCTTGCATTGGCGTTGATATAATCAGAGATGTGCGCCGCCGTTGAGAAGGACTTGCGACCGTTGAGCACATAACCGCTGCCGCGACGCGTCAGCACAAGGCCGGGATCGCGCGGATTGACGGCGGCTCCCCAATACAGGTTCTTGGCGGTCGTCTCCGCCCCTAGACTGCGGGCGCGGGCTTCGTCGAATGCCCAATAGACGTACTGGCTGTTGACGAAGTGATAGCCAAGCAGCTGGCCAACTGAGCTTTCGCCGCGTGCGAGAATGCGCGTGAGCCGCAAACCGTCCACCCAGTCCAGTCCGCCGCCGCCGATCTCTGACGCATGGAGGGCATTCAAAAGGCCAGAACTCTTGAGTTTGACGATCTCGGCAAGCGGTGGGCGCCCCTCGCGATCAAGATCGGCAGCGCGCCTGGAGAGATCGGCGGAAACGATCTCGGCGCGGGAGAATAGATCCTCTCGGCTGATACTGCGATTGGTGGCAAAAAGCACCTTGGGCTGGCTCATGGGGCGGACTCCGTTTCTTGAGGTGGCACCGGCGGGGCATCATTGCCCCGCCGAGGGATCGAGGCGGGCGACCTAAAAGAGCTTGTCCGGAATCCAGCTTGCGCTCGCCGCGTCGCTCGTGCTGAAGGCAGGCACCTTCTGCGCCAGGTCCTCAATCGTCTTGACGCCGGCCGCGCGCAGGCTTTCCTGGGTCAGTAATGTCGGCTTGACGGTGATCCGATGGGGAATTTCCTGGCCCGCGACCTGCAACGCCGCGGTACGAACGGACACGGCCCCGACGACTGCAGGATTGGTCGCAACGGTTGCCACCCAGGGGCTGCCCTCTTCCGTGATCTCCTGAATGTCTGCAGTGGAAACATCGGCGGAATAGATCTTGAGCCTGTCGGCAATGCCCAGATCATTTGCCGCCAGCTTCACACCGCGCGCGAATTCGTCATATGGCGCGAAGACGACCTTGATGTCGGGATTGGCGGAAAGGACGGCCTTCGCCTGATCAGCTGTCGAGGTGGCTGTCGTATCGTTGACGACACCGAACCGCGCCTTTTCCACGACACCGGAATTGTCCGATTTGAACTTCTCCCAAACCTCGTTGCGCCGATCGAGCGGCGCGAAGCCGGCAACATAGGCGTAACCGGCCTTGAAACTCTTGCCATTGTCTTTGGCCGCCTGATCGAGGGCAAGTTGCGCAAGTTCGTGATCGCTCTGCTCGACCTGAGGGATCTTCGGATTATCGAGATTTACGTCGAAAGCGACGACCTTGATGCCCTTGTCGAGCGCCTGCTGGGCGACGTCACCTAAAGATTCCGGCAGGCCGTGATCGAGAACGATGGCCGATACGCCGAGGTTGATTGCCTGCAATACCTGTTCACGCTGTTTTGCTGCATCCTGGCGGCCGGGAAAGACACGCAGATCGACATCAAGCGACTTCGCCTGCGCTTCGGCCCCTGCCTGATAGGACTGGAAGAAGTCGCCAGCGGAAATGTAGCTGATCAGGGCAATCGTGACGCCGCCCTTGTCGAAGGGAGCGGGCGCACCGGCGAGGCCGCCGGCAAGGGCCGCCTCGCAGACGAAGAGTGGGATGGCAGCGCTCAGGGCCAGCCGGGCAAGACGTTTCATCGTCACATTCCTCTAAACAATCGCAAGCGTCGTCTGACGGAGGGGAGTTTTTCTGCGACGCTCAAATAGTTAGTTATAAACTCTATGTTTTTAGTAGACAAATTTATCCGAATTGTCGGTCTTCCAGAGATTCTTTGTTTCACCGGGACGCCCTGCCCGACAAAGGCCTGCCTGGAAGTTCGCCCATCCTCCAGGCCAATATCAGCCGCCAACAGCTGATCGGTACCCACGATGCCACTCCTTCACATCGAAAACCTCACCCATAGTTTCGGCGCCACGCGCGCGCTGAGGGGGCTAGATCTTTCGATCGAGCGGGGAGAAATCGTCGCATTGATGGGCGCTAACGGTGCCGGAAAGTCGACCCTGGTAAAGATCCTGTCAGGCGTGCTTGCTGCAGATGGTGGCAAGATCAGCCTCAACGGGCATGCCTTCGCTCCCCGTACGCCTTCCGAGGCCAGCAGTGCCGGTATAGGGACCGTTCATCAATCGACGGATATTGTTGGCGCTCCGGGACTGACGGTCGCGGATGCGCTGCTCCTGCATCGCTTCGCCGAACCCAGTACACCGTTCTTCGTCTCGCGCAGCAGCCTGCGTCGCCAGGCGCAGGCAATGCTCGATGCTGCGGGCTTTTCGCTGCCGCTCGATCGCGACTTCGGCGATCTACTTGCGGCGGATCGCCAGCTTGTGGCCATCGCTCGCGCACTCTCGGGCAGGGCTGATCTGTTGATCCTCGACGAGCCGACTGCCGGTCTTTCTGGCGACGAAAGCCGACGACTATTCGATATACTCCGGCAACTGCGTTCAACGGGGCGTGCGATCCTCTACATATCCCATCGCACCGCCGACCTCGAAGCCGTCGCAGATCGAGCCCTTGTCATGCGCGGCGGCCGGGTGGTCCGCAGCTTTGGCCGACCGATCGACTTCACGAGCGCCATCGAGGCGATGATCGGCCGTCGACTGCAAGCGGCACGTCCAGACGCGCGCCGCCAGGCTGGAGGGCTGGTCCTTGAGATGCGTAACGCGCGACTTATGCCGACAAGCGTGCCCTTTGATCTGGCGATCCGGGAAGGAGAGGTCGTCGCAGTCACCGGGGCACTTGGTGTCGGCAAGAGCCGGCTGCTGTCGGCCATCTTCGGCGTGCGCCCGCTGGCAGGCGGCAAGATGCTGCTCGACGGGCAACCGCATGCGCCGAGATCACCGGCAGAGGCGATTGCATCTGGCGTCGCAATGGCTGCGGAAGACCGCCACCGCTCATCCTTGATGCCCGCCGGTTGGCCGGGGCAGTCGCTTGCGGCCACGATCAGCCTTCCGCATCTGAAGAAATGGTATCGCTGGGGCTTTCTCATCAGCGAGCGCGAACGGCGCGAGGCAGGGCAGGCAATTTCCCGTCTCGGCATCAAGGCTTCGGATCCGTTCGCCTCCGTCTGGAGCCTTTCCGGTGGCAACCAGCAGAAAGCCGTGATCGCCCGCTGGCAGGCCGAACCAAGCCGACTGCTTCTTCTTGACGAGCCTTTCCAGGGCGTCGATGTCGGCGCGCGCAGCGATATCATTGCAGCGCTGCGAGCCAGCAACGACCGCGCCACACTGATCGCAACCTGCGATGAGGAGGAGGCCTACGAGGTCGCCGATCGGATCCTGAGCATCGATCGCCATACTCTGCAGCCAATCGCGACCGCCAACAAAGCCAATTCAGGGGAACACGCATGACGATGATCGGTGAGACTGGCCTGTCAAAAGAAGCAGACAGGCCCGGAGACAATCATCGAGGTGACCGCAGCGCCGGCGCCATTCTGCGCTCGGGCGCGGTTTTCATCTTGCTCGGCCTTATGCTTGTCGGCTTTGCAATCGCGCAGCCAGCCTTCATCACCATCGCCAATCTAATGAGCATCCTGCAGGCAGTCTCCGTCGTCGCGATCCTCGGAGCCGGCGTCACGGTCACATTGGCTGTCGGCGGCTTCGATCTCTCGATCGGCGCCATCGCCGCCTCGAGCGTCATGGCGGCAAGCTACGCCATGATCGTCTGGCAGCTTGATGCCTTTGCGACGGTACCGCTTGTGCTGACCTTCGGTGCTGCAATCGGACTGATCAACGCGGTCCTGATCGTACGCCTGCGTGTACCAGATCTGCTGGCGACGCTTGCCACCATGTTCCTTTTGTCCGGCTTGCAGCTCATTCCGACGGCAGGCCGCTCGATCTCGGCCGGTCTGGTTCTGCCGGATGGCTCGAAGACGGCAGGCGCCTATGATCCAGCCTTTCTCCTCATCGGTCGTTACCGCGTCCTCGGCACCTTGCCCGTCTCGGTCCTGCTGATGGGGCTTGTGGCCTTTGTTCTTTTCATCCTCACCGAGCGCACCCGCATCGGCCGCTTGCTGTTTGCAACCGGCGGCAACGAAGTGGCGACCCGGCTGGCGGGCGCATCGCCCGCGCGGTTGAAGACGTTTGCCTATGTGATTTCAGGCGCGCTTGCCTCCCTTGGCGGTATCGTGATCGCTGCCCGCGTCGGGCGTGGGGATGTTTCCTCGGGCGGTTCCCTGCTGATGGATGCGGTGGCTGCCGCTCTGATCGGCTTTGCCGTCCTCAACCTTCGCCGTCCCAACGTGATTGGAACTCTGGTGGGGGCCGTCTTCGTCGGTGTGCTCTTGAACGGACTGACGATGCTGAATGCGCCCTATTACACACAGGACTTCGTTAAGGGTGCGGTGCTGATCGGCGCCCTTGCACTCACCTACGGCCTTGGCCGCGACCAGGATCGCTAAAGGACGGGTTGCGGCCTTCCGAAATTTTCCCGACAGGGTGTGCTTTTGGAATGACGTTCCTCCTTAATTATTTAAATCCATATATTTTGTGGATTAACAACGAGAGGGCTATTTCCATGACCGAAGAAACTGTATCCGGCTTCGGCCGCCGCGAGATCTTGAAGCTTGCGGCGGTCGCCGGAGCAACATTTGCAGGCGCTGGCGTTTTTGCTTCGTCATCAGCCAGCGCTGTGGAAGACGGGCTTTCGCTGAAAGGCAAGCGCGTCGCGATCAGCGCTACCGGCACAGACCACTATTTCGATCTGCAGGTCTACAACGCCCAGATCGAAGAGGTGAAGCGGCTTGGCGGTGAGCCGATTGCCGTCGATGCCGGTCGCAACGACGGCAAGCTGGTTGCTCAGCTGCAGACGCTGGTGGCACAGAAACCGGATGCGCTGGTGCAGATTCTCGGCACGCTCAGCGTCATTGACCCGTGGCTGAAGAAGGCTGGCGACGCCGGCATTCCAGTGCTGACCGTCGATGTCGGTTCGACCAATTCGCTCAACAACACGACCTCGGACAACTGGGGTATCGGCAAGGATCTCGCCCTCCAACTTGTGTCCGACATCGGCGGGGAAGGCAACATCCTCGTCTTCAATGGCTTTTACGGCGTAACGCCGTGTGCCATCCGCTACGACCAGCTGGTCAACGTCATCAAGTACTTCCCGAAGGTGAAGATTCTTCAACCGGAACTGCGCGACGTCATTCCCAACACCGTCCAGGACGCGTTCACCCAGATCACTGCGATCCTCAACAAATATCCGCAAAAGGGTTCGATCAAGGCCGTCTGGTCGGCCTGGGATATTCCGCAGCTCGGCGCAACGCAGGCGATTGCCGCGGCCGGTCGCAACGAGATTAGAACCTACGGCGTCGACGGCAGTCCCGAGGTTCTGCAGCTCGTTGCCGACCCCAAATCTCCGGCAGGTGCTGACGCCGCCCAGCAGCCAGCAGAGATCGGGCGCGTCGCCATCCGCAACGTCGCCAAGCTGCTTGCCGGACAAACACTGCCACGCGAAACCTACGTTCCGGCTCTTCTCGCAAACAAGCAGAATGTCGGTGAGATCACCAAGAGGCTCGGCATCGGCTGATACCTGTCTCGCGGTGCGGCCAGGCCACATCGCATTTTTATCCTGTGAAGAGCGAACAACATGACCGCACCTGCTGCTGCTGAACAAGCCGGGCACGACGACATCATTCGTTTTGACCGGATCGTAAAAGGCTTTGGAGGCGCGCAGGCGCTTAAAGGCGCCTCGCTTGCCGTGCGACGTGCCACCGTGCACGGCCTCGTGGGCCAGAACGGGGCCGGCAAATCGACACTCGTCAAGATCCTTGCCGGCCTGCATCGGCCGGACGAAGGGCGCATCGAAGTCGAAGGGCGCAGCTATGAAAGCCTGACCCCGCATCTGTGCGAAGAGCTTGGCATCCATTTCATCCATCAGGATCGGCTGCTGGTGCCGACCTTCACCGTCGGAGAAGCGCTTTTTCTCGGCCGCGAAGCGCGCCTAGCCGGTACGCCCTTTCTTGATCGCCGTGCCATGCAGCAAAGAGCAGACGAAACCCTTCTCAATTATTTCGGAGTGCGGCTGCCGAAAGATGCCCTGATCAGCGAGCTTTCCACCGCCGAACGGCAGATCGTGCAGATTACCCGCGCCCTGCTCAACCAACCGAAAGTACTCGTCTTCGACGAGCCGACGGCCGCGCTGGTGCGTCGTGAAGCCGAAACGCTTTTTCGGCTGATCCGACGCCTTCGCGCTGAGGGCGTCACCATCATTTATATCTCCCACTATCTTAACGAGATCGAGGAACTATGCGACCAGTTGACAATACTGCGCAACGGGCTAGACGTCGCCTCGCTGGAGATGGCTCAAACCTCGGCGAAGGCCATCACCGGCCTGATGATCGAGCGCGACATCACCGAGATGTTCCCCAAGTCACATGTCGGGCCGGGCGCTGAGATCCTCAGGGTCGAGGCTCTTTCGGCACAGAACCGTTATGACAATGTGGGCTTTACGTTGCGTCGCGGCGAAGTGCTTGGCGTCACCGGCCTGCTTGGATCCGGAGCCAAGGATCTCATCCGAACGCTCTTCGGGCTCGAACAGCCGGCGTCCGGCACGATCGAAATAGACAACACGTCTGCGCAGTTAAAAAGCCCCACCAAAGCCGTCAAACGAAGCATCGCGTTGGTGCCGGAGGATCGCCGTGGTCATGGAGTGGGTCTTGATCTCAGTCTCTGCGAGAATATCACGCTATCGAGCCTTGCCCGATATACCCGTTTCGGCTTCCTGAAGCGGAAGCGCCAACGCTCGGACACCGACGATCACATCCGGCGGCTGCAGATCAAGACCACCGGGCGCGAGGCTCTGGTACGCACGCTTTCGGGGGGCAACCAGCAGAAGGTCGCAATCGCCAAATGGCTGAGCCGGCGATCCGAAATCTATCTCCTGGACGAACCGACGGTGGGCGTCGATATCGGCTCAAAAGTGGAGATCTACGCACTGATTGGAGAGCTGGCCGCCGGCGGTGCCGGCGTCATCGTGTTGTCGTCTGATCTGCCCGAGCTTGTCGGCATTACCGATCGGATCCTCGTTTTCTTCCGGGGCCGCGTCGTGCGCGAACTCGTCTCCTCGGATACCACAACGGATGAAGTGCTGGCGGCATCGACAGGCGTTTCGGAAGGGGTTTGCCATGTCGGCTGATATTCAGTTCGCTTCCCTGAGTGCCGTTGCCGACAGCAACACGCAAAGATCGAAGGGCAATCTTGCAGCCGCAGCCCTTCGCTTCGGCTCGTTGCTCGTCTTCGCCTCCATTCTTGTCGCCTTCTCGCTCACGGCCCCCTATTTCCTTTCGATCGGCAACATTGGCAATGTTCTCGGTCAGTCGGCCATCGCAGGCGTTCTTGCGATCGGCTGGACGATTGTGCTGATTGCCGGCGGTTCAAACGTCGTCACTGGCGGCATCGATCTCTCGCTTGCCGCCAATATGGGCCTCAGTGCAGCGCTCTACGCCTCGCTCCTTCGGCTCGGCTACGGCGATGCGACTGCCGCCGCAGGCGCAATCCTCACCGGGCTTGCTATCGGTGCCGTCAACGCTGCCGCGGTGGTGCTAGCTGGCATCGTGCCGCTTCTGGCAACGCTTGCCGTGATGAATGTTGTCGCCGGCCTTGAACTGGTTCTGACCGAGAATACCGTGATACCGGCCTCCACCGACGTACTGACCGCGATTTCGACGTCCGACCCCTTCGGCGTGCCCATCCTCGCCTATATTCTCATCGGCTTCACCGCGTTTGTGACAGCTGTCATCCAGTATACGCCGCTCGGCCTGCGGCTTTATGCGGTCGGTGAATTTCCGGACGCAGCCCGTGCGGCGGGCCTTCCCCTCAAGCGTCTTGTCGCCGGTGCGTTTATCGCAAGCGGTCTTTGCGGCGGCCTTGCCGGTATCCTCTCGGTGTCCTACCTCAGCGGCAGTACGACTGGTTCGGGCGAAATGCTCTTGCCCGTTGTCGTCACCGCCCTGCTTGGTTCGGTGTTCTCGCGCCGCCTTGTGCCGACCATCACGGGCACGCTGCTATCGGCGCTCTTCGTTGGCTTCCTCGTCAACGGCTTCCAGCTTCTGAACCTTCCGAGCACCCTCGTCAGCGGCGTGCAGGGTCTCCTGATCCTCATCGTCGTCTCCGCCACGACGCTGCTGCGCAAACGAAAGATCTGACCGTGTCTGCCCCTAATCCCGCCGGACGACCGCTCGCCAGGCTCTCCCGGTACGGCCTGATATTGGCCCTCGTCAGCGTTTTCTCGATCTTCTCTGCTGCCGCTCCGAGCTTCCTGACGCCAGGCAATCTGCAGAGCATTCTCGTCAACAACGTCACGCTTCTTGCCATCGTCTCGATTGCCATGACGCTTGCGGTATCCGCCGGCGGGATCGACCTGTCGGTCGGCACGGCAGCCGACTTTGCAAGCTTCGCCTTTGTATCGCTGGTCCTTGCTGGAAAGCCCGTGGCTCTGGCGCTGCTTACAGCCCTTTTGGCCGGCGCCCTGGTTGGAGCCTTCAACGCGATCCTCATCTGCGCGATCGGCGTCTCGCCGTTCCTGGCAACGCTTGGCACCCTATTCATCGGCCGCAGTATCCAGCAGCTGCTGACGAATGGCGGCAACCCTGTCTACCTACCGCCAACCGGCGTCCCAGATGCCTTGCGTTGCCTGGGCCACGGAACGATTGCCGGCATCCCCGTTTCACTGCTGGTCGCGGTGGCCGTCATGGCGGGCGCCGCCGTGCTGTTTTCCCTCACCCGTTTCGGGCGGGTGGTGCTCTCGATCGGGATCCAGCCGAGCGTCGTGCGCTATTCCGGCATCGGCCTTGGCTCGCATGTCGCCGTTATCTTCATTCTTGCGGGCACGGTCGCGGCAATCGCCGGCATCATTTTGACATCGACAGTCACGGTCTACATCCCCTCCTCAGGCAATGCTTTCCTGCTGAATGCCATTGGCGCCACATTCATCGGGACAACTTTCTCGCCATTTGGACGGCCGAATGTCGCCGGTACCGTACTCGGTGTTCTGCTTCTTAGCGTCGTCGCCAACGGCCTGCTTCTGACCGGACTGAGTTTCTATTGGCAGCAGGTCTTCACCGGCAGCCTCATATTCGCAGTGCTGGCCTTCAGCTTCATCAACAGGAAAGCGGTCAGCGCGTGAACGCGGCCGAACTAATCGAATGCAGGAACTCTGACATGAGCCGAGAAATCAGGCTGAACGCCTTCGACATGAACTGCGTCGGACACCAGTCGCCCGGCCTCTGGCGCCACCCACGCGACAAATCCTGGACCTACAAGGATCTCGATTACTGGGTCCATCTTGCCAAGACCTTGGAACGCGGCAAGTTCGATGGGCTCTTCATCGCCGACGTGCTCGGTGTCTACGACGTGCTAAACGGAAACGTCGATGCGGCGCTGCGCCATTCGGCTCAGGTGCCTGTCAACGATCCACTGCAGCTCATCCCGACCATGGCCTACGAGACCGAACACCTCGGCTTCGGCCTGACGGCATCGCTCTCCTTCGAGCACCCCTACACCTTTGCGCGCAGGATCTCGACGCTCGACCACCTGACGAAGGGCCGTGTGGGCTGGAACATTGTCACCTCCTACCTTAACAGCGGCGCGCTGAATGTCGGCCAGCCCGCACAGACGAACCACGACGATCGCTACGATCTTGCGCAGGAATATCTCGAGGTCTGCTACAAGCTTTGGGAAGGCAGCTGGGAGGAAGACGCCGTCGTAAGGGACCGTCAGAAAGGGGTCTTTACCGATCCGCGGAAAGTGCATCCCATCGGTCATTCGGGCAAGCATTTCACAGTGCCGGGGATCCATCTCAGCGAGCCCTCGCCCCAGCGTACACCAGTGCTCTATCAAGCGGGCGCCTCCAGTCGCGGCAAGGACTTCGCTGGTGCTCATGCGGAGTGCATTTTTGTTGCCGCGCCATCGAAAGCCGTGCTCAAGCGCTATGTCGCCAATGTCCGTGAGGCCGCCGAGCGGGCCGGCCGCAACCCTCGCGAAATCCTTGCCTTCAATCTGCAGACGGTCGTCCTTGGCGAGACCGACGCCGAAGCGCAGCGCAAATTCAAGGAATACCGGCAGTATGCATCCTTCGAGGGCGCGCTGACGCTGATCTCCGGTTGGACGGGGATCGACTTCGGCCAGTTCGGGCCCGACGAAGTGCTGCGCCACCGCCATACCAATGCCGTGCAGTCTGCCGTCGAGACGTTCACAACGATCGATCCGAGCAAGGCATGGACCGTGCGGGAAATGGCTGACTGGGTCGGTGTCGGCGGCTTCGGGCCGGTCTTCGTCGGCTCACCGTCGACGGTCGGGGACCTGATGCAGGAATGGGTCGAGGAAACCGACGTCGACGGTTTCAATCTTGCATACGCAATAACTCCGGAGAGTTTCGAGGACGCGGTCGAACTGCTGGTGCCGGAACTGCAAAAACGCGGCGTCTACAAGGCCGAGTATAGACAGGGAACCCTTCGCGAAAAGCTGAAAGGCGAAGGTCCCCGCCTGCAGGCGCCGCATCCAGCCGCCGCTTATCGCAACCTTGGAAACAGGTTGTCAAAGCTTGCCGTCTGAGCTTCAGGACGCCGCCGCGTTGACCTCGGTTTTTCCCAGGCCACCAGCTCAGCGCGCAACACGCCGGTTTGAATTGCGTGAATAGCCGAGCTTCTCGGATATTTCCGAGGCCGCGTCGAGAAGGCTCTCAAGGTAGCTCGCCCGATTACGCAAACCATCTTCGCGCGGCGCGACCAAGCAAAGCGTCGCGATGCATGCGCCGTCCGCCTGATGGATCGGCACGGCGAAGCAATGGGTAAAGTTCTCGACTTCGCTGTTGAAGGTGAAATAGCCGTCTTGCGCCGCATCGCGGACCTGGCGGATGAAGTCGGCCGGATCGAGCCGCCTGCCGTTCGGCAGGACGAAGTCGTCGGCCGGAATGAGATCAAGGATCTGGCTGTCGGAAAGGTGCGATACGAGCAGTCGCCCCGAGGCCGTCCAGGGTATCGAGACAAGTTCGCCGACATTCGAGGAAATGCGGAACGGACGGATGCCTTCCCGCATCATGGCCACCGTATACTTCCTACCCTCGAGGACGCACATCTGTGCCGTCTCCCGGGTTTCCTCTGCGAGGCGGATCAGCATGCGCTCGCATTCGCGCATCAGATCGAACTGCTCGGCATAGGCGGTGCCGAGGAAATAGAGCCGGCGACCGAGATAGACCCGGCCGTCGTCCTGATAGTAATCAAGCATGCCATGGCTGAGCAACAGGTTGACGAGCTCGTAGACCGAAGAGCGCGGCGCGCCGATTTCGGCAGCGATCTCGTTCGGCCGCATGGGCTGGCGCCTGATGCGCAGAAACTCGAGGATCTCGAAGGCACGATCCAGTCCTCGGGTGCGCCGCGATACTGTGTCGACACCAGCCTCAGCCATACTTCTCTCCGATATTAGGCGCGGTCCGCGCGATAAGCCACGCAGTCGACTTCGACCTTGCAGTCGACCATCATGCGTGATTGGACGCAAGCGCGCGCCGGAGGGTTTTGGCCGAAATAGTCGGCATACACGCCGTTAAAGCTCCAGAAATCCCGCGGATCATCGAGCCACACGCCCACGCGTACGACGTCCTCAAGGCTGTAGCCCGCCTCATTGAGAATGGCAATCAGGTTCTCGATCGCCTTGCGAGCCTGGGCAACGATTCCGCCACCGACGATCTCGCCTTTCTCCATGGGGACCTGTCCGGACACATATAGCCAGCCGCCTGCTTCAGTTGCCCGAGCGAAGGGAAGTGGTTGTCCGCCCGCGCCTGTTTCACCTGCCCCATAACGCTTGATCGTCATTCTTTTCACTTTCTTTTCTAGTTGAAGCTGGAGGTCTTGAGGAATTCAGTCAGGCGCTCCGTCCTGGGCCTGACGAACATCTCCTTTGGGTCACCCTCCTCGCAGATGACCCCTTGGTTCATGAAGATGACGCGCGACGACACTTCGTAGGCAAAACGCATCTCATGTGTAACCAGCAACATGGTCATGCCATCGGCCGCGAGACCCTTGATCACCTGCAGCACTTCCCCCACCAGTTCGGGATCAAGAGCCGAGGTCACTTCGTCAAACAGCATCAGGCGAGGTGACATTGCGATTGCACGAGCAATTGCCACACGCTGTTGCTGACCACCGGAAAGTTGGCCCGGGTAATGATTGGCTCGCGCCGATAGCCCGACGCGGTCGAGCCACCGCTCGGCGATCAGGCGCGCTTCGGCTTTCGGCATCTTCTTGACCTTGATGAGGCCAAGCATGACGTTTTGCGCTGCAGTCATGTGCGGGAACAGGTTGAACTGCTGGAAAGCCATCCCGGTGAGCGCGCGTTGGCGGGCGATCTCCTTCTCGGTCTTGCGCCGACGCGTCGATCCTTCGACGTGGTAGCCGATCTCTTCCCCATCGAGGCTGATCGTGCCGCCCTGGAATTCCTCCAGCATGTTCACGCAACGCAGCATCGTGGTCTTGCCCGAGCCGGACGAGCCGATGATCGAAATGACCTCGCCTTCCTGCACGGAGCAGTCGACGCCTTTGAGAACCTCATGTTGGCCGTAAGTTTTGCGCAGGCCCTTGATTTCAAGCATTGTCTTGGCCATCGATCGGCCTCCTCAGGATGGAAGGGCAGTCTTGCGTTCGACGAATTTGCCCAAACGCTCGATACCGAAGTTGACGACGAAATAGAGGGCCCCTGCCAGGAAGTAGAACTGCAGGCTCATGAAGTTACGGGAGATGATCTCCTGCGTGCGCAGCAGCAGTTCCGCTACACCGATAACCGACAGGAGCGTCGAAGCCTTGACCATTTCCGCCGCCGTATTGACCCAGGCTGGCAGGCACTGGCGCAGGGCCTGGGGCCACAGGACGGAGGTGAAAGTCTGCGTGAACGTCAGACCGATTGCTTTTGCCGCTTCGGTCTGCCCCTTCGGGATGGCCTGCAGGGCACCGCGAACGATCTCACCGACGTGCGACGAACAAAATATCGCCAGCGCCAGAACGCCCGCTGCGAACGGTCCCAATGCGATGCCCACGGCGCTCGAGACGTAGTAGCTGGCGAGGACGAGGACCAAAACCGGTGTGCCGCGGATCACGTCCGTATAGGCTCTCACGATCAGGCGTAGCGCACCGCTTCCATAAACCAGGGCCAGACCTACGAATACCCCGAGCACCGAGCCTGCGAGAATGGCCAGGAAGGAGATCGATACCGTCATCGCGACACCATTCAGGATGACATGGCGAGCGATCCAAAGTTGATCGAGAAAAGTTTGAGACATTGGTTTACCTCGGCAACGCCAGACGCCGCTCGACAAGGCGCATCAGGGCGGCAATGAGGAAACAGGTGACGACGTAGAGACCAGATGTGACCATCCACGTCTCGATGACACGGAAGCTCTCGACGTTGATCTTGCGCGCTGCGAACGTCAGTTCGGGCACGGCGATCGTTGCTGCAAGCGATGTGTCCTTGAAGAGAGAGATGATTGTCGAGGATAACGAAGGCAGAACGTTGCGGATCATCAGTGGCGCTATGATCGAGGTGCGTATCTGCATCGACGTCAGGCCAATCGCCATTCCGGCTTCCGTCAATCCCTTTGGAATCGACAGAAGGCCAGCGCGGAAAACTTCCGCCAGATACGCTCCCGAGTAGAGCGACAGAACCAGGACGAAGCTCTTTATCTTGTCGAGCCGGAAGCCCATCTGAGGCAGCGCAAAGAACGCAAACAGGACGAGCACGAGGATCGGCAGATTCCGGATCACCGTGACATAGGAGCGCGCCGGCACGGCGGCGAGGCGGTTCTTCGAAAGCAACGCGAAAGCGACAAAAAGACCGAGGAAAGCCCCGATCAAGATCGAGATCACCGCCAATCCAAGGCTCAACATCAAGCCGCTAAGCAGGAAATCGAAGTTGCGCCAGACTGCAGCGAAATTCAGCGTATAACCCATTGCAGGCCGCCCCTCCAGAAGCGGGAGCGGGATGGGACCCGCTCCCTTGGGCCAGTTACTTGTATTCGACCGGGAAGCCGATTTGCGGAGGCGTCAGATCCTTGCCAAACCAGGTTTTGAACGATTTGGCATAGGCATCGAATTCGACGCCGGTCATGGCTTCGTGAAGGGCGGTGTTGACGAAATTCAGCCAATCCTGGTCGCCGCGCTTGACACCGCAGGCATAGGTCTGCGGATTCCAGCCGAAGCCCGCATCCTTATACTTGCCGGGGTTCTGGGTCATGTACCACGCCAGCGAGGACTGGTCTGTGGCGACGGCATCGGCACGGCCGGATTCCAATGCCTGATAAATCAGGTCCACGGAGTCGTACTGGTCGACGGTCGCTTCCGGAAGCGCGGCATGAACCATCGCTTCCGCATAAACATTTTGCAGGACCGAAATTGTCACCGACGAGCCGGCAGCCTTAAGCGCGGCGTAGTCGGCATACTTGCCATCAGCCTTCAGCATCAGGCCGACACCTTCGCGGTAGTACGGAATCGTGAAGGCGATCTGCTGGGCGCGCTCACCCGTCACCGTCATGAACTGGCAAGTGATATCGACTTTGTCGGTGGTGATATTCGGAATGCGGGCGTCTGAGGACTGGTTGACGTACTCGATCTTCTCGGGGTCGCCAAAGAGAGCCTTTGCGATGATGTGACCCATATCGACGTCAAATCCCTGGAGCTTGTCATCGGCGCTCTTGAAGTGCCAGGGCGCATTGGTGCTGCCCGTCCCCATGACGAGGTGACCGCGAGCAAGCACCTCGTCGAGCTTGCTGCCGTCCGCGAGAACCGGGCTGGAAAGGATTGTGGCTGCGGCCAAAGCGATCAGGCCGACACGAAAAGAAGATGTCATGGTGTTCCCCTTGCGAACATTTTGCCTTTGTCCAATATTCCGGACACATGTCCGTTTTATTGGATTTTAATAGGAAGCTGTATCGGCGCTGAATTGTCAAGCTGCGCCGCCAAAAAAAGCTGCAAACGACCAATGTGACTGCTTTTGGGCAGCGCAGCATTGTACTTTGTTTCGAGGTAGCCCCTGTCCTTCGACGAGCCTCCCCCAATGCCGCTTTTTGCAAGAGTGGCCGGCCGAGGTCTGCCCGCCAGACAACCATGATCATGGAAATCTCAAACTTGGACGATTGCACGCGCGCATACGCAGGGCCGTGGCCGCTGCGAATTCACCGCAATCACGGTTGGCCAACAACGGACGCCTATTCACCTAAAGTCGATCAATCTCGATCAGATTACCATGGCAATCTCGCCATCTTACGTTTAAGTAAGCACGAGTTTTTGAAGTAAGGTGAAATCCCGAAATGCGCAGCAATACAAACTTCCATGAAGAGGCAAGACTGCTTGCACTTCTGGCAAACGAAAAAAGGCTCCTGATTGCCTGCCTCCTCCTGGACAATGAATTGAACGTAGGCGAACTCGCCAAACGAGTCGGTCTCTCGCAGTCGGCTCTGTCGCAGCATCTGGCGAGGCTGCGTGCGGGCAGCATCGTAAAAACGCGACGTGACGCCCAGACAATCTACTATTCGACAACCCACTACGGCGTCAGGAAGATCCTTTCGACCCTCAATGAAATCTATGCTCGCCCGAATTCGGGTGTCGGTAGTGCGAACTAAACCTCTGGGAAGAGCCCGACTACTGAGAAGTGCCAACTTGCGGAAGAATACGGACTGCACCATCTTCTCCTCATAGCGGTCTTTGAGGAGCGGCCATGATACCCGAAGGCGATCATCTGTTTACCACGCAGATCTCAGACGAGCCGATGCCGGATGCAGGATTGTTTACGTGGGACCTGCGCAGCAACCTCGTCTACGCCGATAGCGCGCTTGCGCAGTTGTTTGGGCTCGAACCCGACGAAACAGAACACGGCCTGCCGCTACAGACCTATATGGAGCGCATTCACCCTCAGGATGCACCGGTTCTCGCCAAACAGATCAACGACGCCATCGTTGCGCAGCATCCAACGGTGCAGAACTACCGCGTCCTGAACCAGGATGGGATCTATGTCGCCGTTTGCGCGTTTGGCCGGTGCTTTCGCGATCGAAAAGATGTCCCGGTTCATTATGCGGGCATCGTCGTGCCCGCCGAGACCTTGCCGGACAGAAAGCCGCACTAGCGATCGCGACTTGTCGTCGCCAACCATCCCTGCGCTCTGACCTATTCGCCTGCGATTGGACCAAACTGGACGAAAGCGTCCGAGGTTCGCAGCCAAGCGGAGACCCTGGCGTCATTGGCTGGGAGCAATGTCTCGCCAAGCATTGCCTGTTGTCACGACTATTGGTAGCATTTGTGGCTACCGCTGATCTGCAGTTCGCGATGCCTTGAATTGATAGACATCCTCGTATTCGTGGAGACTGGTCGATGAAAGTGCCCCGTCGAGTTTCACCGATCTATCTGAGCGCACTCCTCGCAACGCTTCTGTCACTGCCTCAAGGCGTTCTGGGGCAAACAGTCCCAACTGTCGGCATCGCGAGCGTTCAGATCGAGGATGTCTCCCCAAAGCATGAATTCGTCGGACGTGTGGAAGCCTTGAATGCGGTTGACATCCGCTCACGGATCGAAGGCTTCCTCGACAGGCGGCTGTTTGAAGAGGGCCAGATTGTCAAAAAGGATCAGGAACTTTTCCTGGTCGACAAGCGATCACTCGAAATCTCGCTGCAAGACGCCAACGCTTCCCTTGCGAGCGCCCAGGCGACCTTGGCAGATGCGCGACGAAGGCTCGAACGAAATCAGTCGTTAAGCTCACAGACCGTATCGCGCGCCACACTGGAAGAGAGCCAAGCAGCGGTGGAAACGGCTCAGGCGAATGTCTTGTCGGCGCAGGCACATGTGGGGCAAGCAGAACTGAACCTCAGCTACACTCGTATAACCTCCCCGATCGCGGGCCGCATCGGGGCAGCCGGGTTGTCGGTTGGGAGTTTCATAAGCGGCAGTTCTTCGACCCTGGCACGCGTCGTCGAAATGGATCCGATCCGCGTCGTCTTTTCCGTCAGCGACCGGTCGATCCTTGAGCTTAGGACTGCCGCGGGCGGCGCAAGCAAAGATGATCTGGCAAAAAAATACGAGCCTGGCTTGCGTCTCTCCAATGGCCAGCAATATCGCGAGACAGGCAAGATCGAGTTTTTCGGGAATGAAATCGACGAGACCACGGGAACGCTGGCAATCCGAGCATTGTTCAACAATCCAGAGAACCTGCTCATTCCAGGCCAGTTCGTGACAGTGATCATATCGGAGGCGGAAAGGAAGATGCGTCCGGTGGTCCCCTTGGGCGCCGTTCAGCAGGACCGGGAGGGCAAATTCGTCCTGCTTGTCGATCAGGAAAAGCGCGTCGCGCTGCGGCGGATAAAGGTCTCCCAGCAGGTCGACGAAAACTGGGTCGTAGATGACGGTCTCAAAGGCGGCGAGAACCTCATCGTGGAGGGACTGCAGAACATCTCCGAGGGAGTGATTGTCAACGCCACGCAGGTGGCTGCGGTCGAAGGTAGCCCTACCTCACCCTCGTCCGATGCGCCTCAAGCTGGATTGCAGCAATGAATGTCTCCGCACCCTTCGTCGCCAGGCCAAGGTTTGCAATGGTCATTGCGATCGTCATGATGATCGCGGGCACCGTCGCCCTTTTTCTGATACCCGTCGCGCAATTTCCTCAGATCACACCTCCGGAGGTGCAGGTAACTGCGAGCTACCCCGGCGCCAATGCCAGCGTCATGACAGACAGCGTGGGAGCACCGATCGAGGACCAGGTGAACGGCGTCGAAGACATGCTCTACATGTCCTCGTCCAGCACCAACAATGGCACGTACAGCCTGACGGTGACCTTTGCGGCGGGAACAGATCCTGCAATCGCCCAGGTCAATGTGCAGAACCGCGTAGCCATGGCAACGCCGCGGCTTCCAACTGCGGTGACCCAGACGGGTGTGTCGGTAAGAAGCCGTTCATCGAGCATGCTTCTCGGTTTTGCAATCTACTCGCCAAAAGGAACGAAAGACGAAATCTTCATCAGCAATTACGCGACGATAAATATTCGCGACGCCATCGCGCGCCTGCCCGGCGTCGGAGAAGCGAGCGTTTTCGGTCCCGCCTATAGCATGCGGATATGGATGAATCCCGACCGCATGCAGGCGCTCGGAGTAACGGCCGCCGATCTGACCGCAGCCATTCAGGCACAGAACGCACAGGCCTCAGCCGGGCAACTCGGATCACCGCCGTCGACAGCAGGTCAACAAATGCAGTTGACGATTACTGCCCGAGGACGGCTCGCGAGCGAAACCGAGTTCGGCGACATCATCATTCGAACCAATCGGGACGGCGCAATCGTACGTATCCGCGACGTTGCCCGCGTGGAACTTGGCGCACAGTCTTATGACACCGCCTCCACCTTGAACGGGCGGCCCAGCGCGACGGTGGTCGTCTATCAATCGTCGGATGCCAATGCGTTGGCTGTGTCTACTGCCGTCCTCGATGAATTGGAGAGATTGTCGAAGCAGTTTCCCGACGACATCGCCTATACAGTGGTTTTCGATACGACCGCTTTCGTTCGACAGACTATCCACGAGATTCTTGTGACGCTCGCCATTACCTTTGCTCTCGTGGTCGCGGTGGTTTTTATCTTCCTGCAAGACTGGCGCGCGACGGTCATCCCTACATTGACCATCCCCGTTTCGCTGGTGGGCGGCTTCGCGGTGCTCTACCTCATGGGATATTCCGCCAACACGATTACCCTGTTTGCGATGATACTCGCCATCAGTCTTGTGGTGGACGATGCCATCATCGTCGTGGAAAACGTCCAGCGGGTGATGGGCGAAGCCCACGTTGGCGTGCGAGAAGCCACCTTGCGCACGATGAGCGAAGTAACCGGTCCGATCGTTGCCACCACGCTCGTCTTGGCCGCCCTTTTCATCCCCGTGGCGTTCCTTGCGGGCATCACAGGTGAACTCTACCGGCAATTTGCCGTAACGATTCTGGTAACGATCACTTTCTCGACGATCAATGCGTTGACGTTGAGCCCTGCCCTTTGCGTTCTCATGCTGCGGCCAGCACAGCAGAGCCCATCACTGTTTTTCCGAAAAGTGAACCGGGGGCTGGAGGCGTCACGAAACTTCTATCTGCATTTGCTCGACGCCTTTTCCCGCAAGCTGGTTCTGGCTGCCCTGCTGCTCGTCGCCGTGTTCGGCGGGATTTATGGCTTCTATCGTGTCCTGCCGACCGGGTTCGTTCCTGCCGAAGACCAGGGCTATCTCTTCATGAACGTGCAATTGCCAAGCGGTGCGTCCCTGGAAAGGACGCAGCAGACAATTGCAACGGTCAGTTCAGTGCTCCAGCAGACCCCTGGGGTTGCCAATACGATCGGAATCGCCGGCTCGAGCATGGTGGGCGGCGGTGGCTCCAATTCTGGAATGGTCATTTCTGCACTGCGTCCCTGGAACGAGCGTGGAAGCGATCAAAGCGTCTTTGCGCTCATCGACCGGCTACGCGCTGAATTCACAACGATTTCGACAGCGTCGGTTGTCCCCTTCAATCCACCAGCGATTCCCGGTCTCGGCACGACAGGGGGGTTTGACTTCCGGCTTCAGGCGCGCGCCGGCCAAAGCCAGGCGGAACTGGCCGAAGCGATGCGCGGCCTGATCATAGCGGCAAACCAGACGGGAAAGACGACGAGTGTGTTCAGCACCTTTTCCGCCGATACGCCGCAAATCCACCTCGACATTGACAGGAAACGCGCCGAACTTTTCGGCGTGTCTCCAGCAACGATTTTCAGCACGCTTCAATCTCATCTCGGATCGTCTTATGTCGACGACTTCAACATCTTCTCGCGGGTTTACCAGGTACGCATTCAGGACGAGCCCAGGTTCCGAACACGGACTGAAGATATTCAACGATTGCGGGTGCAGGGTCAGTCCGGCAATCTCCTTCCACTGCAGGGACTGCTTTCGATTTCGACAGTCTACGGGCCGAACTCCGTCAACCGCTATAATCTCTTCCCGTCGGCTGCGATCAACGGCCAGGCAGCGGCCGGATCCAGCACCGGCGATGCGCTGGAGGCCATGGAAACGCTCGCGGCGGAAAAACTGCCACCCGGATTCGGCTACGAGTGGACCGGATTGGCGCTGCAGGAGCGGCAGGCAGGCAATCAGACGGCTATCATTCTCGTCATGGGCATCGTGTTCACCTACCTTTTCCTCGTCGCTCAGTATGAAAGCTGGAGCGTGCCTGTGGCGGTGATGTTGTCGGTAACGGTAGCTGTCGTCGGAGCGTTGGGCAGTCTCGTGATTGGCGGGATCGATCTCAATATCTACGCGCAAATCGGGCTGCTTCTGCTTATCGGACTGGCGGCGAAAAATGCGATTCTCATCGTGGAATTTGCAAAGGAACGCCGCGAGTCTGGCCTCAGCATCAGGGAGGCAGCCACCGCGGGAACGTCACAGCGCTTTAGACCCGTTTTGATGACGGCGATGGCGTCAGTGCTGGGTGTTGTGCCTTTGGTCGTCGCCACGGGAGCGGGAGCAGCCAGCCGGCAGGCGATCGGTACGACAGTGCTGGGAGGACTACTCGTCGGCACGATCGTCGGCCTCCTGGTTATCCCGCTTTTGTATATCCTCGTCCAAACTGTCAGAGAGGCTGTCAAGCGCCGAATTTTCGGCCATGGCCGCGATGAGGCCCGCGGAGCTTTGAGTGCTATAACTCCTGAATAGATGGCCCGCCTCTAAAACTGGGTCAGGGACTGAACGGCCTTATGCATCTTTCTTGAATCGTCAAACCGCTTCGTTCGGCTGACGTTCGGGCCCGCTCGTTCATGAGGGATGTAGGCGATGGTGGCGACGCGGTCGTATCCCAGGTGCCAGGTCCGTCGCGATGCAGGCAGGCGCGCCTGTATCCGGCCAAGGCGCCGGCGGCGGCGTCAATCGAATTTGCAACAACCGACGTTGCCGCAACGAAGCCGATTGACACCAATATTGCATCCATTAATCTGGATATATGGAACTTAAAAACGCAATCGCGGTTCTGGCCGCACTGGCGCAGACAACGAGGCTCGAAACCTTTCGTCTCTTGGTGAATTCGGAGCCGGGCGGCGTTCCGGCCGGCGAGTTGGCGCGCCTCCTTAAGGTGCCCCAAAACACCATGTCGGCCCACCTGGCGACATTATCGAGGTCAGGCATCGTGAAGAGCGAGCGACACGGCCGCTCCATCGTCTATCGTGCAGATCTTGAGGGCTTCCGGGCTCTGACCCTTTTCCTTCTCAAGGACTGCTGCGGCGGAAACGCAAAGTTGTGTGCCCCTCTCATCGCCGACCTTACGCCCTGTTGTTCGTCGGAGGCGGAGCCATGCGTGAACTGAAGCTTGATCCGACATCGGCAGATCAGGAATTGAAGGACGCGCTGAGCGCCGCCTTGCTGCCGACAGACGATATCGACGATCCCGGGCGATCATACTTCCGCTTGAGGAACGCAGAAAACAAAGTCATTGGCTACTCCGGTACCGAAATGTGGCCCAACAATGCCGTTCTCCTGCGCTCCATGGTGATCCTACCGGCATTCAGGTCTCGGGGATATGGGAGACGTCTCACGGAAATGACAATCGCGCGAACGCCCCCCGCCTCCGACATCTATCTCGTGACGACGACCGCCGCATCGTTCTTTCAGTCCATGGGCTTTACGGAAGTTAGCCGTGATCAGGTGCCGCATGCGATCCTTTCCAGCCGGCAGATGTCGGGTCTCTGCCCAGTGTCGGCGACCATCATGAAACGAAACCGACCTGCGACCTGACAACGGAAACACGACCATGACCGACAAGACCTACAACGTGCTCTTCCTGTGCACGGGCAATTCCGCACGCTCCATTCTTGCAGAATCTATCCTCAACAAGGAGGGCGCTGGACGCTTCAGAGCCTTCTCCGCAGGCAGCCAGCCCAAAGGAGAGGTGAACCCGCATGCTCTTAAGGAACTGGCCGCACTCGGCTATCCATCGACCGGGTTGTCGTCCAAGAGCTGGGATGTCTTCGCCGAACCCGGCGCACCTGAGATGGATTTCATCTTCACAGTCTGCGATAGCGCCGCCGGCGAAGCCTGCCCCGTCTGGATCGGCCATCCGATGACGGCGCATTGGGGCGTCGAGGACCCCGCCGCCGTCGTCGGCAGCGAAGTCGAAATCCAGCGCGCCTTCGCGCAGGCCGCCCGCTTCCTAAAGAACCGCATCACCGCCTTCATCAACCTGCCACTAGCCTCCATCGACCGCATGGCGCTCGAACAGCATGTCCGCCAGATCGGCTCGCTCGAAGGCGCGTCCGTACAATCCGCAAAGGCTGAGTGATATGTCGACCTTCGAACGTTACCTGACCGTCTGGGTCTTTCTCTGCATCGTCGTCGGCATCGCGCTCGGGCACGTGATGCCCGGCATCTTCCATGCCATCGGGGCGGCCGAGATCGCCAAGGTGAACATTCCGGTCGCCGTGCTGATCTGGCTGATGGTCATCCCGATGCTGTTGAAGATCGACTTCAGCTCGCTGGCGAAGGTCGGTAGCTATTGGCGCGGGATCGGGGTGACCCTCTTCGTCAACTGGGCCGTCAAGCCGTTTTCGATGGCACTATTGGGCTGGCTGTTCGTCGGATGGCTCTTCCGCCCACTCCTGCCTACCGACCAGATCGACTCGTATATTGCTGGCCTGATCATTCTGGCGGCCGCTCCGTGCACGGCCATGGTGTTCGTATGGTCGAACCTCACCAAGGGCGAACCCCACTTCACTCTCTCGCAGGTCGCGCTCAACGACGCCATCATGATCGTCGCCTTCGCTCCCATTGTCGGCCTGCTGCTGGGGCTGTCGGCGATCAGCGTGCCGTGGGATACCCTGACGATCTCCGTCGTCCTCTACATCCTGATCCCGGTCGCCATCTCCCAGATCGTCCGCAAGCGTCTGACGGCCGACGGCACCACACGATCGCTGGATGCGCTTCTGGCAAGGCTTCAGCCTCTTTCCCTCGTCGCCCTCCTCGCCACCCTGATCCTTCTCTTCGGATTCCAGGGAGAGCAGATCATCGCACAGCCTGCCGTGATCGGCCTGCTGGCTGTGCCGATCCTGATCCAGGTCTACTTCAACTCGGGTCTGGCCTACCTCTTGAACCGGATGTCGGGCGAACAGCATTGCGTCGCCGGGCCGTCGGCTCTCATTGGAGCCAGCAATTTCTTCGAGCTTGCGGTCGCTGCTGCCATCAGCCTCTTCGGCTTCCAGTCAGGCGCGGCGCTTGCGACCGTCGTCGGGGTCCTGATCGAGGTTCCCGTGATGCTATCGGTGGTCTGGATCGTGAACCGCACCAAGGGCTGGTACGAGGCCGCACCCGCCGTATCCCGACACACCGTCACCGAAAGGACATGACCATGGACGTCACCATCTACCACAACCCCGCCTGCGGAACGTCGCGGAACACCCTCGAAATGATCCGCAACGCTGGCATCGAGCCGACCGTGATCGAATATCTCAAGACGCCCCCGTCCCGAGCCGAACTCGTGAAGATGATCGCCGATGCTGGCCTGACGGTACGCCAAGCCATCCGCGAGAAGGGAACGCCGTACGAAGAACTCGGCCTCGACAATCCGGCACTGACCGATGACCAGTTGCTCGATGCCATGCTCAAGGAACCGAGCCTGATCAACCGTCCGTTCGTCGTCACGCCGCTCGGCACCCGGTTGAGCCGGCCGTCCGAAGCGGTGCTCGATATCCTGCCTGAAACCCATCAAGGTGCTTTCACCAAGGAAGACGGCGAGAAGGTTCTCGACGAGAAGGGGAAGCGCATTGTCTGAGGCATTTCCCGCTCTCGAAGAGCGGCATCTGCGCCAGCCTGACCTGGATGCCCTTCGCCCGCAGTTCTCGTCACATAAGCCGCGCATCCTCATCCTCTACGGCTCGCTCCGGGAGGTCTCCTACAGCAGGCTTCTCGCCCACGAGGCGCGCCGTCTGCTTGAGCGCTTGGGATGCGAGGTCAGGGTCTTCGATCCCAAGGGCCTTCCCTTGCCCGATGAAGCTCCCGTGACCCATTCCAAGGTGCAGGAACTCCGAGAGCTGTCCGAATGGTCCGAGGGCCAGGTGTGGGTCAGCCCCGAGCGCCATGGCGCGATGACAGGGATCATGAAGTCGCAGATCGATTGGATTCCCCTTGCCGTAGGCTCGGTGCGGCCGACGCAGGGAAAGACACTCGCGGTGATGCAGGTATCCGGCGGCTCGCAATCGTTCAACGCGGTCGGACAGCTTCGCATCCTCGGTCGCTGGATGCGGATGATCACAATTCCCAACCAGTCCTCGGTTGCCATGGCCTACCGGGAATTCGATGCCGAAGGACGGATGAAGCCGTCGTCCTACTACGACCGTGTAGTGGACGTCTGCGAGGAGTTGGTGAAGTTCACGCTACTGACGCGCGATACCTCTTCCTACCTGACGGACCGCTACAGCGAGCGGAAGGAAGACGCTGCCAAGCTCGAACCGCGGGTTCAGTTGACATCGATCTGATCTCAGCTCCAGCGGCGGCGAGGCTCCGGCTCGTCTCCATCGCTGGCGAAGACGGCCATGCCGGCAGTACCGAGGGCCGCCGTGGCGAACAGGAAATAGGCCGATACCAATACGCTCCATGGCCATCGCGAAGACGAAAGGCGCGGCGCCCACTGCGAGCCGCGCCGCCGGGTTGGCCGAAGCGACATTGATGGCGCCCCTGCGGGCAAACAAGATCTCAGGTCGCGCACCTCCGACCACTCGGACAAAAAGATTCGAGGTAATCAGCGTAGCCGCGCCATCGAAGCAAAAATCGTTTTTCCAGTGGAGGTTATGTGCGTCAAGTTCGCGCCAATTTGGGTGGTCATGCGGCTTGGCGCAGAATGAGCTTTTCGTACTCTCCTGGTCGTCCATATTGATGTAACGGTGGGTCTCCATCGAGGTCCAAAAAATTGGGGCAGACAAATTAACGATTGAAAAAATGGCGATTACGACGACTAATCAATCAACCAGAAACCACCAAATGCAGCTGGTGATCGACACTCTGTTGTCGCAAATCGCCGGCTTCGTCGGACGTGAATCCGGCAGGTTTCCTCGAAAGCTAGACCTTGCGGCTACGACGCTGTTCGAAGCGACAGACGGGCTTCTGGTACGGTTTGTTGCTTATGCTGATAGCGCTCTCTTAACTGTTTCTCCCCAGAATGGTCAGTCACTTGGTTTTCAAAGGGATCGGGATGGCCTTCAATGAGCGCGTAGGCGACATCACACGCTACGCTGATTTGTCTTCGGTTCCGACGGTCCGGCGACTGCGCGATAACGCGCTCGTCGAAAGACTGCGGAAAGCCGTTTCATTCGAGTACGTGACCATCGGCGGTCTGGATCTGGAAGGCTACGAATTCGGCCTCAGCCAATCGATCGACAGCGATATGCCTCCGCATTACATGGAGGCCTATTTTGCTGAAAAGATGAGTCCACGAGACCCGTTGGTTGCCGTGGGCAAGACAAGGAAGACGACCTACACCGAGGAAGAGGCTTTCGATCTGATCTCGCCGCCGCAGAGACTGCTTTATCTTTCTCGCGCCCATGGGGTTCGAAACAGAATTCTGTTTCCACTGTCCAGGAAAGACATCGTTTACGGCGCTGTCTGCTTCACCAACGCCCGGCCATTCACGCAAGGCGAATGCGAGTTTTTGTCATTGATGGCCGAACCATTGCACACGGCTGTCACCAAACCCATCATGGACAGATTTGCTGCCGACCAGCTTCGTCTGACCAAGGGCGAACTTCTTTGTCTGAAAATGGCCGGCCGGGGTTTGACGAGTGAAGAGATCTCCAACGAGTCAGACTACGCATTGGAAACAATCAACAGCTACCTCAAATCGGCGACCCGCAAACTTGGAGCATCCAACCGCCTCCAGGCGGTCGCCGAAGCGATCAGAAGACGTCTGATCGACTGAATTGCTGAAGTCGGATTGCCTCCACGGACGCCTGATCTGCGTTGCGCAGGTGACGCACGCGCCAGCTTGCCTGCGAGCCGCTGCTTCCCTTTCTGGTCCGTTCCATCGGCTTTGGTGTGCGACTGATACGTGTCGGCGTCAGGTCTAAGCAACGCAACGCCCAGCAGGCAGAAGCTTGCTATATGCTCTCCGTCGTGTGGACGAGGATGGCGGCGGCCGCACATGGCAGCCTGATCGCCGGCTCGCTCTATGACAAGCCGCCGAAGGCTTAGATTTTTTGTTCTGGAGTGTCGGCGCGACCGAAGGTCCTGCGTCCTGGGGAGGTGCAGCTGACAAAGGAGACGCACATGCCCGCAAATGTATTGTTGCAAGGAAGTGGACTGGTCGAATGCCCGCGTTGGCATGAGGCGAGCTGAGCCGATTGGACCGGTGGCGAGATCCGATGCCTTGAAAAGGCAAACCAATCGCGGCTAGTCGTTCCTGCGAACCCTCCACCGCTGTCATTCGATTTCAGCTCGGGGAACGAGCTTTTCGTGGTCCAGTCCGGCTCGGCATCACTCATGCGTTTCGATGGCGAGTGGTTGAAAGAGTTCGCCATGATGGGTCCGGGCACTTGGAACGAAATCGTCATTGACGCTGCAGGCAGGATCTATGTCAACGGTCCTTCAATCGCGCTGATCCTGCCGGATGGCAGCGTAGAGAAACAAGCCGAGGGATTTCAGTTTCCCAATGGGAAAGTTGGGCCAAGTAGCTCACTGCTTTCGACGTAGCGCCTGACGGTCGGCTGTGTAACCGGAGGATCTGGGCAAAGCTTCCCGGCCCCCCTCGACGGAATATGCTTCGACAGCGAGGGAGCTATCTGGTACGCGGATGTTCCCAATGCCTATTGCTGCCGCGTCCGAGAAGGCGGCGAAATGCTTGATGAGGTCAAGGTAGATCGGGGCGCTTTCGCCTGCATGCTCGGCGGCGACAATCGGTCGACCCTCTTCGTTACCACGGCACGATGGTTTGGCATGGACAAGATGGATCAGATGGCCGGAACCGGTCAAATCGTCTCTGTCGAAGTGAACGGCTCCCGGGGCCGGCCGTACAATTAAATGCTCGCTTCGCGCAGGTCAGCGTCGGTGGCAGTATCGGCAAGCAACGAAATTCGGCTAGCGCGCTGGATTGCCACTCGGCGCTTATGATGTATCGCCTCACGCTGCGGGAATGATGAGCGCCCCTTTAAGGGGATGCAACATGTCGAACCACGCCGCGGACAGAATCGGAAGATTCGACGTCGATGGAACCGCCATTCGGCTTCAGCTGGCTCCAGAAGTTCTTCTCGCCTCTCACGCCCCGCCGGCCCGACGCCGGGCTTACGCTGCAACCAATCCATGCGTCGAACGGACCGTGTTTGGCAATGAATTCCGGGCTCGCCACCAGCACCTGCTCACTCGCGCTAGATTGCGTACGACAGGTTGGAGTCGTCCAGGCTCGGTCTGATCCTCAGGGCGACGTCATATCCATCTGCGATCACATTCACGCGCCGGTTTGTCAAATCGAGTTCAAGCTGGGCCGTCGGATGTGCCTTCAGACACTTGCCTAGCACCGACGCAAGGGATCGTGCTCATTGATTTCCATCTCCTCTTGAGGCTCGACGAAACGATCCGATGTACCCGTTGCCACGTGCAACGAAGCAAGACTCAACGTCCGTCAACTTGCCGACCCCTTAAGGTCAGGTCTTCGGGAAATCGACAGGCACTGCGAGAACCATTCGTTGACAAAGTTGCAATGATCGCGTTAAAGGTGCGATATAACATGACTAATATAATCAAGTTTTGGGCGCTGTATCGTCAAATTGGACACCACCAAGAGGTAGCTAACATCATGAAATTTCATTTTCTATGCCCTGGCTGCAAGTCCCGTCGATGGACGGCCGCTGATCTGCGAACTGATCGCGCGCATGGGCAATGATCGGCCAGCGGCTGCGAAGTTCTTTCGCAGCTATGTCGCAGTCGTTTTGAGGCCAACGATTGCCATGTATCTTTTGTATGGCATCGCCTTCGAAGCTCACCAGCAGAACAGCACGGTCCTCTTCGATCCATCAGGGTGCGCGCAGCGGATGCTCATTCGAGACTTCGGTGATGGCCGGAGCTTCGCCCCCCTGTTCGAGGCCCGAGGATATCAGCTGAAGCCCTTCAGCCGCGCCGGTATCTTGCCGACCACCTTCAACGACGACATCGCTCTTGTTCGCTCGTTCGTCATCGACGCCTGCTTCGTTTGCCATCTCCATGAAGTGGCGCTTTGCCTGAACGAACATTTCGGGCTCCGCGAAGCATGGTCGATCCTGAGGCAGAAGACGGAAGAAGCGTTTGACCGGGTACGACCCCGCATGCTGTCCGAAGAATTTTGGCTGGAGGAGCGGGAGGCGTTTCTCAATCGCCCTTGGCCGACCCGTTCCGTCTTGCGCATGCATCTCGAGCGATATCGCGACTATCGTCTGGAGCATGAACTGCCAAACCCGCTGACCAAGACGCCATGACGGGGACTGTTGCGGTGATACGAGGCTTCGGGCCGGTCTTTGCTATTCTCTTCGGCCTACAGTTCATCTCCATGGGAGCCATGGAGGAGCGGCCCGTTCTGGCCACTGCGCATCGAGGAATTGTCGTCGTCAGGCGGAATTTTCGCACTGGCGGGAATCGGCGTCTATGTGTGCCCAATGGTCGGCGTCTCTCTTACCAGCGCTCTCTGGGGACGGATGGGTGACCGCTACGGCAACCGGCTGATGATGGTCAGAGCGCTTGCCGGGCTTTCGATCACACAGCTCCTCGTTTCCTTTGCTCAGGACATCTGGCTGATCCTGCTCCTGCGGTTCCTGCAGGGATGTTGCGCCGGCTATATCGCGCCAGCCCAGGCCTATGGCATCCAGATTACGGGCGGCCGTAACCGAGGGGTGCTTCTGACCTGGCTTCAGGTGGCGACCAATGTCGGTTCGCTCGGTGGCGCTTTCCTGGGCGGCCTCATCCTGGATGCATCCTCCTTCACGACGATCAACCTGGCGGCCGGTTTCATCTGCGCCGTCTGTGCCATTGCCGCTTGGGCGATCTTGCCGCGACCGTTGGCGGAGGCGAGCAGAACTGACCGAGCCCTGGTGCGGCAAGATCATGTCGCCAAAGGCCGCGCCACAGCGCCCGTCTGGGGCCTGTTGGCACTGATGGGAATGATGCTTGCTAGCCGAATGGTTTTGCAGGTGCCTTTCGCGCTGTACATGGCTGAGGTGTTTCGTGCTCCTCACTGGGTCACTGGCTTCAGCTATGGCCTCCTGGCGCTCGGCTTTGTCGTGGCGGCTCCGCTCTGGGCGCAATTTTTCAATGACCGTTCGGCAAGCTTCGTCCTTGGTTGGATGGTCCCGATTGCCGGCGGATGCGCCTTGCTCACCATTCTTGCCGGCCTGACCCGCGCGGTCGAATATTTCGCCGTGATCTATCTGTGTTGGGGCAGCCTGTTGGGCGGTACGACACCCATTCTCGTGGCGCTCATTTCCGCAGCTGCAGCCGATGGTCGTCAGGGCTCGGTGCTAGGCACTGCCCAGTCCTGGCAGCAGGTGGCGTCCGTGGCTGGCATCGCCATCGGAGCTGGCGCTACGCAGATATTCGGACTTGTAAGCGTTTATCCTCTCGTGTCGCTGCTCTATGCAGCATCGCTCTTTGCCGCCGTCGGGCTGTGGTTGTCTGCACGCTCGCGCCTACCTGTTGGAGAACCCCTGTGACGTGCCTTCGCCCCTACGCGTTTGCGATAATCCTCTTGCTCACGCTGTTCGCTACGCTCTCTGCTCGCGCCGAAAATGACGCAGCTTTGCAAACGACGATCACCGTCAAGGATATTGCCGGGCGCGACGTGCAAATCAACGTGCCCGTCCGCCGGATGCTGCTTGGAGAAGGCAGGCAGCTCTACCTGGTCGCCTCGCTCGACAGAGAGGATCCGCTACAGCGCATCGTCGCATGGCGTAACGACCTGATCGAAGCCGATCCTGCCACCTACAAGCAGTATCTCGACAAATTCCCCGCGCTCGCGAAATTGCCGACCTTCAAGGGAAATGAAGGAAGCCTGATCGATATCGAATCCGCGATCGTCAAGAAGCCCGACGTGGTTCTCCTTAACCTCGAAGCCAAACGGGCCAATGAAGATGCTCAGTATATCGAAAAGCTCGCGTCGCTCGATATACCGGTCCTCTACATCGATTTCCGGCACTATCCGCTTCAAAACACGGACCCCACCATCCGGTTGCTCGGCAAGATCATGGGGCGCGAGCAGCGAGCGGAAGATGTGATCGCGTTCCGCAAACAGGCCATGGAACGGGTAGAGGATGTGCTTGCGAAGGCGAAGCCGGACCGTCCGAAGGTTTTTATCGAACGTATCGGCGGATATACGGAGGACTGCTGCCTGTCGTTCGGCGCCGAGAATTTCGGCAAATATGTCGAACTGGCTGGCGGACACAATATCGGCGATGATTTTCTGCCCTCGACGTTCGGTCAGCTTAGTCCCGAACAGGTGGTCGTCTCCAATCCCGATCATGTCATTGTCACCAGCACCGATTGGCAGGCCTACATGCCTGGCGGCCGCTGGATTCCGGTCGGCCCAAACGCAGATCTGGATGCGTCGAGGAAGAAGCTCGAGTGGTACACGACGCGGGATGCCTATGCCGGGACCACGGCGCAGACCAAGCGCAACTTTCACGCCATATGGCATCAGTTTTATAACAGCCCCTATGAGTTTATCGCGGTCCAATGGATTGCAAAATGGCTTCACCCGGATCTCTTCGCCGATCTCGACCCAAACAAGACATTCGCCGAATATCACAAGCTCTTTCTGCCGATCGTGTATCAGCCCGGCTACGCCGTCAGCCTCGATACCCAAGTACAATGACCGAAAGCCAGACAGCCATGGGCCGCGTCAAGCGGTCGGCCGCCAACGCCTTGCCAGTCTCAGAAAACATCTTTTGCTTTGCCTGCTGCTTAGCGCCGTGGTCCTCGTCCTTCTCGTCGATATCCCCACCGGTCCGACATGATGGGGGGATTGGGAAATGTTCTGGAGACGGTGCTGATGCCGTCAGAAGCGCGGCCGCAGATGCGCGTCGTTGTCTGGTCCCTTCGCATGCCATCGGTCCTCGTGCCCGTTTTTGTCGGAACGGCGTTGGCTACAACCCGCCGTCGAACCGGGCAGCAAGCTTCGGCGCGGCGCTCGCTCTCGCTTCCGGTCGCCGGCGAATATGGGCAGTCTGACCAAAGCAACCCGGCCGAGGTTTGCGGTGACAGTCGCTGTCCTGGTTCTCACGATTCCGATCTTCGTCTATCGACGCTCGCAGTTGACGGCGCTTAGGCTCGGAGAGGCCAGCGCGACCTCCTTCGGAATCCCGGTTCGTCGCTGCGACTGCAAAACGCTCGTAGCCCCCATGCGGCGGAAGAGAAATCATCGCGCCGCTCGACGCCGTCGCGGCTGGCAAGTCAACACCTCTGCGCCGCATAGCCGGCATATTTTCTGGCACGGAGGAGCTGGCGGGCGTCGATTCTTGCGAAACTGCGATCGGATATATGCCGCGCTGCTTTGACCGTCTTCGAAACCAGGCTCTCGACGCTTAAGCAGACCAGTGGCTGAAGCTGGCTAATGCAGACCTTCATGAGGTCGAGCAGGCATGGCCGTTTTGCAAATCGCAGATCTCGCCCCCGACCATGTTTCGGAAATGGAGGCGGTCAGCTAGCTCGTTGCGCTTGCTCAATGCATCGTCCGCGCTCCCACAGTACCTCTTCTCGACGAGTAGACGAGTGCGCTTGATCTCCATCGTCGACGCCATGGGGCGTGTCGGGTCGCTGGCAAAGCAACAGGGACTATTCGTCATCGCCGTCCATGACCTGAAGTGGGAGACGAAATCCCCGACAGATCCCTGTTCTTGCGTATGGAACGCTGCATGCGTTCGGCCAGCCCACCGAAGGCTTGACGCCCGCAAATCTCGAGACGGCTTTTCGAGTAAAAAACTGTCTCGAGATATGGTCTCAAGGCAAACTTCATCTGATCGTCGATGATGCAATGTGAGGTTTGGCCTTCAGTGAGAGCGTCCGACCGCCTTAAAAATCGGTGGTCATCGATACCTTGAAGGTCCGCGGCGCACCCTGGGCAACTGTGCTGAAGCTTGCGACCCCCGACCAGTAATCCTTATCGAAGACGTTTTCGACGGCGGCCCTGAACGTGACGGGCCTGTTTTCGATCTCCGTCTTGTAGCGGGCGCCCAGGTCAAGCCGCGTCCAGGAAGGAATCTTCAAGGTGTTCGTCGCGTTGATATACTGCTCGCCGGTGTGAACGACATTGGCGGTCAGCGTCAGGCCGTCGAGCAAAGACGTATCCCATTCCGCCCCGATGTTCGCCTGGATCTTGGGCACGCCAATAGGGCGCTTGCCTCGGGTCGCGGCGCTCGATGTATTTGTCAATTCGCCATCCATCAGCATCAAGCCGCCAAGCAAGCGCAGATCATCCGTGACCTCGCCAAACACGTTGAACTCAACGCCACGATTGCGCTGTTGCCCACCAGCGGTGAAGACCTGGCCGCTGCCCGTTGGCTCCAACTGGCCGAAGGCCTTCTCGATCTGGAATGCGCTGACAGTCATGGCAATCTGGCCGAGGTCGATTTTGGTGCCGATCTCGTACTGGGTCGTTTTATAAGGAGGGAGTGTTTGCCCGGCATTGATGGCCGTGGCGGGAGCCGTATCGCCGATGCTCAGGCCTTGCGCGTAGTTGGCATAGAAGGAAACCTCATCAAAGGGGCGGACAACGAGGCCAACAAGCGGCGTGATGGCGTCCTCGTCCGAGGACGACGAGACAGCACCCGTCGTTGCATTGAAGTTCCTTGAGTCGATCTGCTGGAAGCGACCGCCAAGAGTGAGCTGCACCCGATCGTCCAGCATCGACAAGGTGTCGGACAAGCCTGCACCAGACAGTCTGGCTTCCGAGACTTTTGGCACTGAACTGGGATCAGCGACGAACTGCTCGATGCGACGGATAGGGTCGTACATGTTGCTCAACTGAGCGGTGCCTGAAATGATCGCGCGATCGAGGCTCTGGTGGAGATAACTCGTCTGCAGGGTCATCGTGTGGGAGACCGGCCCAGTGTCGAACTTGGCGCGGATACCCGTTTCCGCCGTAAGTCTGTCGACGTCGAAAACCGCATTTTGCGGCGTGATGCTGACGTCGCCATCCGGGTTGAGGATGGTGGGCAGACCAAAAAGGCGATGCACGTGAGAATTGCCGCCGCCGGCGGCGCCAAACCAGGTAATATCGTCGGTCAGATCATATTCCACCCGGCCCAAAACCGAACGGTCCGCGCTCTTTGACCACTCCCACGGTTCCTGGACGTTGAGCGACCCGTCGGGTGCCCTCGGCACGACCAAGCCGCTCGTCTGGAAGAAGGGACGCTGTGGCGCGTCGAAAGTTTCGCGCTGTCCGATCACGTCGAGTGTGGCCCGAAGATCTTCTCCTTGATAATCAAGAGCCATGGCTCCGACATAAAAGTCTCGTGTCTGATCGTCTATCGGCGTGTCACCACCGTGGGCGCTACCGTTCAAACGAATGCCAAATTGCCGTTCATCGCCGAAGCGGCGCGATACATCGACATGAACACCGCCCTGCAGGTCGGACGCGTAGTCGGTTGTCAGCCGCGTAAGATCCTCGTCGAGCGCACGCTTCGGAACGATGTTGATGGTGCCGCCAACGGCGCTGTTAGGAGAGATTCCGTACAGGAAAGCTGTCGGTCCCTTGAGCACCTCGACCCGCTCTGCATACTCGGTAAAAACGCGGTAGGTGGGAGCGATCCCATAAATCCCGTCAAATGCGATTTCGCCGGCGTTTCCTTCACCGACCGGAAAGCCTCTGATGTAGAAGGAATCCAGCATCCCACCCGAGGAGTGAGTATTTCTGACAGATGGATCGTTGTCCATCACCTCGCCGACGGTCTGGGCATCCTGATCTTCGATTGTCTGGGATGTATATGCAGTCACATTAAAAGGGATCTCCATCAAATCCCGGTTTCCCAGAGCCCCCAAGCGTGCGCCCTTTGCGACCTGGCCGCCTGCGTAGTCGCCCGGGAGGTTTCCGATCGTGGAAGTAGCGTCTTCCGCGGTTATCATGATTGGTGCCAACTCGGTGGCACTCTGCCCGTACGCGGCACCGTTTGCCACAGCGGTCATGACTGCTGTGCACCCTAATATAGACTTCATGCAAAATCCCCTAACCAATCGACGCCTGAGCTCGCGAGCTGCGACCATCGGCACAAACCGCTAAATAACATGATAAAAGTTGTCAAGATTTAAGATGGTGCATATGTGCCTGAAGCCACGGTGGAATCACCGTCTTCACGGTCGGCCCTGCTGGCATGATCTCTTATGCGCAAACGCCAAGGGCGCCTGGCTGCGACGACTTGTTTACGCTGGTATACCCATGCGATTGGAAGCATTTGTCATGATGCTGGACGCCGACGACGCCTCAACCCGGGGACTGATGAGAGCCGGGGGGCAGTACTATCGATCCATATCTATCCGCACGACGAACCCTTGAGCCGCCAGCTTTTCATCAGGGTTCGGGCTGAATTAATGACCTATCGGAGGCGATGGCGGCCTGGCATTCGCCAGCTTGCCAACGGTCGCGATCTAGGCGAGATCCAATCGAGCTTCCATGACGACCGAACTCTCGACAATCAGATGCCCGGAATATGATCAACAGGCTTTGTCAGCCAAAATCGTCCTTCTTGCGGCCGCGGACCTTGAAGTCCACCAAGCCATTCTAGTCGACCTCGCAAATGAGTCGCGCCGCCCCATCAGGGCCGACCCATTCGAGAATACGCTGGCCCTGCTCCTTGAAGGCGTCACCAACCTCGGTGACTTCGACCTGAAACATGTCAACGATGCAGGGGCGGCTTCGTCGTCGGCGAATTCTTTCAGGTAGGTACAGCGGCCGACCGGTTTCTTCCGTTCCGCTCCGCGAACGCCTGCTTCCTCCCAGACTTCGATCGCCGCGGCTTCGAAGGGCTTTTTACCTTTCATCGCCCATCCCTGCGGAATGACTCGGCGCGCACTTTCCCCGCGAAGCGATCACCAGGACTTGGATCCCGCCTTCAACCTCGGTGTAGCGGAAGCAGAGAGCGCCGTATTGTTGACGGAACGACGGGAAAACGGGTCGGTGGCGAGCGGCCGGAGCAACGGCTGAGATTTGTTCGGTCACATCGTATGAAGACTCCAAAAAAACCGGCACGCCCGCTTCCCCTCCCTGAGAGCACGTTCATGACACATGATTACAATCTTTCGCGGGCAACCAGCAACCGGACACGGGCAAGGCTAACCATCCGCCCTCTCACCATCCGGATCGATTGCCGCCGTTATATAGTGGATCTTCAACAACTCAGAATAGGCCGAAACGTTGCTGGCCAAAACAGGCTGCCCCTTCAGCAAATCTTCCCCCTCAGTCGAAAACGGCAGATATTCACCTCCGGCTTCTTTGACCAGGCAGTAGCCCGCCATGCAGTCCCAGGCCCGCATATGCGGTTCGTAATAGCCGACCAGTCGGCCTGCTGCCACATAGGCAAGCATGAGCGCGCCGGAGCCGTTTCGGATAAATGTGCCGCCAGTGCTGAGCAAGGCCGTTATGATGGAGCCGACACGCTCCGGGGCCACATGCGTGTTGCAGCCGATACCAGTCATCGCATTCTGTATCGTGCGGGACGGATCAAGGGACAGCATCTCTGCGTTCAAGCTCGCGCCAAGGCCCAGAGCGGCAGCATAGAGCTCATTGGCGCATGGCACCTGGATCACGCCGATGACGGGAATGCCGCCACGCAGGACAGCGATCGAAACGCACCAGGTCGGCATGCCGTTGACGAAAGGCGCGGTCCCGTCGATCGGATCGACCACCCAAGTGTAGCCCGAGTTTCCGCTTTGGTGGCCATACTCTTCACCGAGAAACCCGTCATCGGGAATTGCGGCGGCAACCTGTTCGCGCAGGAAAGTCTCAACGTTCCGATCCGCTATCGACACGACATCCTGAAGATCGCGTTTTGTCTCGATCACGAGAGTGTCCCGCTTGTTGAAATAGTCAAGCGCAAGCGCACCCGCTTTCTCAGCGAGAGATTTTGCGAGAGCGAAACGCTGCTCCAGGTCTGTATCATGTACGATCATACTACTATTCCTTAATTGAACTTCGCAAGTTTCAGGCATTGATCAGCGCAATATCACGGCTCTCGAACCCGAGTGTGACATTGCTCGCCGGCGAAGGATCCCTCTCTACGGTGTTATCGATGACCAAGAGCGTTCCAACGTCAGTTTCAACCTCATATTCCATATGTCCGCCGAGATAGCGCAGTGCCCTTTATGATGATCGAACTAGGCCTAGCAGCAAGTTTCGCCAGGCCCGGTTTTGCCACGCGCCCTTTCAGGCGATGGTTCAGACCGGCTACGCGGATGACGGCCTCGCCATCGTCGATGCGGATCACCTCGCAGGGGATGACATTGGCTTCCCCCATGAAGTCGGCGATGAAGGAGGACACCGGCTCTTCGTAAAGCTCACGTGGTGTGCCGACCGGGCGATCTCGCCATCCTTCACGACGATGATGCGGTCGGACACCGCCAGAGCCTCATCCTGGTCGTGCGTGACATAAACGACGGTGAAGCCAGAACGCTGCTGAAGCTCAGCGGATGTCCGTGTGAGCCTTGCGGCGCAAGCGCGCATCCAGATTGGAGAGCGGCTCATCGAGCAGCAGCACCTGCGGCTCCAGCACCAGTGCGCGGGCAACAGCAACGCGCTGCTGCTGGCCGCCGGAGAGTTCGGCGGGAAGGCGATTGCCCACACCGACAAGGCCGACGAGCGCCAGCCCCTCATCCGCTTGTCCCGCGCGTCCCTTCGACTGAGGCCGGAAGATTCCAGGCCATAGGCGACGTTGTCGCGGGCATTCACATGTGGAAACAGCGCATAAGACTGGAACACCATCGAGACATCGCGCTCATTGGCCGGCAGCATCGTGACATCCTTGCCGCCGATGAGGACTTTTCCGGCCGAAGGATGTTCGAGGCCGGCCAGCATGCGCAGCGTCGTTGTCTTGCCGCAACCCGAAGGGCCGAGCAGGGTGAGGAGCGTGCCGAACTCGATGCTCAGCGATAGCTCTGGGATGGCAGTGAAGCCGCCGAACGTCCTGCGCACGTTCTGACGGAACCGGCTTTCTGGTTGATCATGCGACTTTCTCCTGACGAGACGAAGCGGAGGCAGCAAGGCCGGCAACGCGGTTTTCACGGCGCAGACGGCGCTCGCCCACAATGAGTTGGAAGCCGGCGATGACGATGATCATCACGACGATCAGCATCGAGGAATTGGCGTTCGCCACGCCATATTCGCCATTCTCGACGAGGCCGACGATGTAGGAGGTCGCCATGTTGTATTGCGCGCTGACGAGGAAGATGACGGAGCGGTAGAATGACCTTGCGGATTGTGCGGAAGCTGTTGGCGCGGAGCGTCAGCGAGGCTCGTCCAGGCTCTTGTCGAGCTGACCGATCGCCGCAATACCACCGCGCACGCCGACCGGCATGTTGGGGAAGACGAAGCAGGCGAACAGGATGAGCGCCGAGCCTCATTTCAAGCGGCGGCAGATTGAAGGCCATGATGCAACTGACGCCGATGATCGAAGGACAAATGAGATGAAGTCAGGATGTTGTCGTCCTGCTGAAGCTGATCAGCTTGCATGACCAGGAGCTGGAAAGAGCTCTGAATTAGCAAGACCGAAATTGTCCAATCCATCAAAAGAAGCGTCGCCTCCGGCATTGCCAGAAAAGACAATGCCAAGACCGAGCCGCGACTACACCGACGCAATCTATTCAATTTCATCGTCAATGGGCTATGTCGGCTGATCGGGGTCGCAATGGATCATGAAGGCCTTTTCGCCTCCGCACTCGACGAGGCTGCTTCGCTGTCGCCGATCGGTCGAAAGGCGATTTACGTGACGCCGACGATCCAAAACCCCACTACGAGTACTATGAGTTTGTCGCGGTGCCAAGATTTGTCGGCGACGCGACATCACCATCGTCGAGGACGACGTTTACAGGCTTGGCCCGAAGGCGTTGCTGTCGCCCTTGGCTTTGCTCGCCCCCGAATGAACGCTGTACGTCAACAGCGTATCGAAAACCGTGAATCCTGCCTTGCGTATTGGGGAACTGATCGTTCCCAATGCCCATCACACCGCAGTCGAAAACGTTCTGGCGTCGACGGCGCTGATGATTTCGCCGTTTACTTGCGCGGTCCTGGAGCAATGGCTCCTTGATGGGATGGCCGAAACCATCAATAAAGCAGTCCAACAGGAAGCGCTTCGGGGATATGCCCTGGCCTGTCCGGCCCTTGGTTCCGCAATCCTCCTGTCGGACTATAGCGGATATCATGTGTGGCTTCCGATGCAACGCGGCGACGCTGTGCGTTTCGAGACCGAGGCACTTGCGAATGGGATCATTGTCACACCACCGCTGTCGACGTTAACGCCCCCGCGTCCGAGGAAGGCGGAATAAGGCTTTGTATCGGAGCTCCAACTACACTCGCGTTGAACTCTGGGTTGGGCGTCGTCAGCAAGCTTCTTGAAGGAAAGGAGTAAGACGAACGACGGTTTCGGGCCGTCAGCGCCGGTGAGCGAACTTTCTGAGTGCGACTGTAAGCTCTTCCACGCTTCAGGCTTCTCATCCACCATGATCTCGATCGCTCGGGTCACCGAAAGCAAAGGCTTACACAGCTTTGATCGCGGGTAGTGCTGCTCGGCGCCACAGGTCGTCAGCCCTCCATGCGTTGAAGGGATATGAACGGGCGACCCGCGAAGAGACTTGCATGGTCATAGCATTGGTTTATGGAACATACGTTGGGGCTGCCGCCCATCCCATGGAATTGAATGGGCGGCCAAGGCAGAGGAGAAAAACGTGGGGGCAAGGCCCTCCTCCGCGTCGTTATACCGGCACTAGGATAGTCTCCGCTTGCCGAAGCCGAATGTTTTCCGCAGGCTGCTGTCGACTGCCTTTGCCGGCATGAATCTGCGCAACCGGCTTAGAAGCGCAGCGTTGCCGCCGGCCGGCTGACGCATGCGATACGAACCATTGATCGTAGCGAGGATCTTGTCCGCGACTGCCTGCGCTGACGGCGCCCGCTTGATCTGATCCACAACCGCTTCAATGGTCGCATGTACTTGGGCTTCATAGACCCCTAAAGGCGCCTCGGTATGTGCCGCATTTACATCGAGCTTCGTGTTCGTGAAAGTAGGTTCCAGCAGGACTACACGCACGTTGAACTCACGAATCTCATGATCCAGGGACTCCGACAGCCCCTCGAGCGCGTGCTTGCTGCTGGCGTAAATTCCCATAAATGGTGCAGGCAAGAAGCCCAGGACCGAGCTTATATTGATAATAAGCCCACCGCGGGCAGCGCGCATCGAGGGCAAAGCAGCACGCATCATGCGCAAAGGGCCGAACACGTTGGTATCGAAGACTTTGTGGGCTTCCGACGTCGACGTGTTCTCGACAGGACCAACCAATGAAACGCCGGCATTATTGATCAGAATATCAATTCTCCCTGCTTCGGACAAAACCCATTCGACGAAGTTCGAAACGGATGTTTCGTCGGTTACATCGACAGTCCCAAAGCGAACGCCAGCAATTGCGCTTGCACGGTCCAGGTTGCGTACGCCTCCAAAGACCTGGAAGCCGTTTTGCGCAAGAAGACGCGCCGTGGCTTGTCCTATGCCAGAGGATGCTCCGGTGATAACGACAACTCTATTTTCAGCCATATATGCTCCATAAGATTTAGATCGACATCTAAATGACATTTAGATGTCGACCGTAATAAAAATCAAGGATTTTTTCCACTAGAGGATTATTTTGAACACCGCATGGTGCAGCTGCGGTCTCTTCACGCCCCTAAATACCACGGCAGGCCATGGGCAATATCCCATGCTCTCAAGGTCACTGCTGGCTCTGCCCTCGCTTGCAGAGTTGAGTCGTCCGCTCCTTGTCACGCCCGTAAACAATCGAAAGCCTGCCTTAAGAGGATGCTCCGCGACGCTCCTGCACAACCAGCGAAAAAGATCCGGCGCTTGCCGCGCAATTACAGTACCGACTTCGCCGTCTGCGAGCCCACCCGAACGGCGCAAACTCCTCGGCGAGAGACGCGAACGGCCCACGCGCCAAGCCGGAATGCTTCATCAATCATGATACGTTTCAGAAGGAGCGGAATACGAGACATGACTCCTTTGCCGGCAAGCCAGCATGTGCGATGCGCTCGCGCATGCCCACCAGCATCACCGCTCTTCATTGGAACCGATCCGCGTCGAGCCAGGTCGCTTCGGTTATTCCTCCAGCACCTCGAGCGCCCGCATAATAAAACGCACGTGAAGATCCAGATCCGCGTCGATATCTCCACCGTCGAAAACCCGTTGCTCGACAAGGACCGGGTGGAGGAAAGGGGTCATCGCCGTGATGATGCTTTGCGCAGTTTTTGATGGATCTGTCGCAGGAATCTCTGATGCCTTTTGGCCATCACAAATGACGGCCTCGAGATCAGCCCTGAGGTGCTCAAGATAGGAGCGCGTGACCCTCCAATTCTCGCCGGCAGCGGCAACGAACAAGGCATGGATATTTCTCTCCTCCGCCAGCTGCCGTCGGGTACGATGATGAAGGGTCTCTAAGATCGCGACGAGCTTGACCCGAGCCGGTGCAGTGCTTCGCGCGATGTCACGGATGGCCTCGAGCGCCTGTTCAGCAAACCGCGCATAGAGGCTATGGTCGATGGCCGCCCTTGTGGGGAAAAAACGGTAGACACTCGCCCGGCTCATGCCGAGCTCGTTGGCGATGTCAGCCACGTTCGTCTTCTGGTGGCCGACGTGGCGGACATGTTTCTCCGCGACATCCAGGATCCTTTCACGAACCTCAGCTCTTGTACTATTGTCCGCCATTTCCACTCGTTTGCAGTTCACTGAATCGGGGGAAGGCATCGAATGCCTCCCTCCCTTGTGTGAAGGAATCACTCGGCAGCCAAACGCAATGGCGGTTTTGAATGGTCTGCCTTTTGATCCTCGTGTTGTCTGTCTTCTGTCGGCTTGATGCGGAACCAGGCGGCGTAGAGCGCTGGAAGGAAGAGCAGGATCATCACCGTGCCGACAGCCGTGCCACCAATCAGCGTGTAAGCCATCGACCCCCAGAAGACCGAGTGGGTCAATGGAATGAAGGCAAGAACAGCTGCCAACGCCGTCAAGATTACCGGTCGTGTTCGTTGCACGGTCGCTTCGATGACAGCGTGATAATCATCAAGGCCGGCTCTTTGGTTTTCTTTGATCTGCTCGGTCAGAATGAGAGTGTTTCGCATAAGGATACCGGCGAGGCCAATCAGTCCCAGAATGGCGTTGAAGCCGAAAGGCTGGTTGAAGAGGAGCAATGTCGGCACCACGCCGGCGAGGCCAAGTGGCGCAGTCAGCATGACCATCATCATGGTCGACAGGCTGCGAACCTGGAGGACGATAACGATCAGCATCGCCGCAATCATGATCGGAAAGATTTTGACGAGTGCGACGTTTGCCTTGAGCGACTCCTCAATGTTGCCTCCCATTTCGATTCGGTAGCCGACCGGAAGCGAAGCGATCAATGGCTGCAGCGCCTTCATGACAGCTTGCGAGACTTCAGGCGGCTGCGTCGCCTCGTTGATATCCGAACGGATAGTGATGACCGGCGTCCGATCACGGCGCTTCATGATCGGCTCTTCGAAGCTGACTTCGGAATGACCGATCTGATCAAGCGGGATTGCCCTTCCGTCCCTGCTGATCAGCGAAAAGTCCGCCAGTCTCGAGGGATCCAGACGGTTTTCGCCGCCGCTGCGCGCAACCACCGGGACGTTGCGAATGTTTTCACGGACCTGGGTGATCGGAACGCCGGTCAGCAG
Organism: Rhizobium sp. R711; assembly: GCF_002211365.1. Classification (GTDB taxonomy): domain Bacteria; phylum Pseudomonadota; class Alphaproteobacteria; order Rhizobiales; family Rhizobiaceae; genus Rhizobium. The sequence continues at coordinate 128,736 of NZ_LOKZ01000023.1, forward strand.
AAGCTGCAACTGTTGAGCTGCCTGTGCCGGCGAAAGGCCTATGAGTTTAAGCCTCTCCTGGTCCGGGATGAAGCGGACCACGGGTGTTCGGTTGCCCCAGTCGCGGTTGGCCTGGCGAACGTCCGGTACGGTTTTCATGATCGAGAGGGCTTCTTGCGAGATCTGATAGAGCTTTTGCGGGTCAGGTCCCATGATTCGAAACTCAACGGGGAACGGCGTATAGGGACCAAACACAAGTTGGGTGACACGCACGGACGCTTCCGGAGCAAGACCCTCAGCAATGGCGGCGCGCAGGCGATGCTTGAGCGCTTCACGGGCCTCGGCATCGGCGGTTAATGCCACGATCTTGGCAAAAGATGGATCCGGCAGCTCAGGCGCCATCGCAAAGAAGAAGCGCGGCGCGCCTTGGCCGATATAGCTAGTGACGATCTCCGACTCGGGCTGCGCCTGCAGCCAGCCTTCGAGCTTTGCAACCGTCGATGTGGTCGTTTCGATGCTCGTGCCTTCCGGTAGTCGCACCTCGACCAGAACTTCGGGGCGGTCCGATGTCGGGAAGAACTGCTGCTTCACTCTGCCCATCCCCACGACGGAAACACCCATTGCGATGACGACCACGGCGCAGGTCATGAACTTGTGACGCACGGCAAACTTGATGACTCCGCGCAGGCGCTGATAGTTCGGGGTTCCATAAATTGCCTCGTGACCGCCGCCGACCGGTTTGATGTCGGGAAGCATCTTCACACCGAGATACGGCGTGAACACCACTGCAATGATCCACGAGACGATCAGTGCAAACCCCACGACCCAGAAGATATTGCCTGCGTATTCGCCAGCCGTTGACCTCGCAAAGCCGACCGGCATCAGTCCGATGATCGTCACGAGCGTGCCGGAGAGCATCGGCGCGGCCGTATGGCTCCAGGCATAAGCCGCCGCCTTGATGCGATCCATCCCGTCTTCCATCTTCACCACCATCACCTCGATGGCGATGATGGCATCGTCGACCAAAAGTCCGAGCGCGAGAATGAGAGCCCCGAGCGTGATGCGATCGAAGAAGCGCCCCGTCTCCAGCATGATGAGGAACACGACGGCAAGCGTCAGCGGAACCGCCAGGGCCACCACAATGCCGACACGCCAACCAAGGCTGACAAGGCTGACGAACAAGACGACACCAAGCGCCATGGCGAATTTCAGCATGAACTCGCCGACGGCTTCCTGGATGTTGACAGCCTGATCGCTAACTTTCGCCAGCGTCATGCCGAGAGGCAGCGACTGGGCGATCGCGGCGGATCTCTCTTCGAGCGCCTTGCCGAGCTCAAGGCCGTTCCAGCCCGACTGCATCACCGCGGCAAGCATGATCGCAGGCTCGCCCTCATGACGGATCATGTAGGTGGCAGGATCTTCGTAGCCGCGGCGAATGTCCGCGAAATCGGAGAGCTTCAGCGTGCGGCCACCTGCCACGATCGGCGTGTCAGCAATTGCCTGGATATTGTTGTAGGCGCCGTTGAAGCGGATATAGACCTGCGGGCCGCGTGTATCTATCGAGCCGGCTGGTGTGACGTTGTTCTGATTTTGCAGGGCAGAGGCGATGTCCTGCGCTGATATGCCAAGCGTAGCAAGCTTGGCAAAGGAGAATTCGACAAAGATCTGTTCGGGGCGCTCGCCGAGGATGTTGATCTTCTTCACGCCGGGCACATGCAGAAGATCCTGCCGGATTGTTTCCGCCTGACGAACAAGATCACGCATCGGCATGCCCTTGGCTTTCAGCGCATAGAGGGCAAAGCTTACGTCCGAATACTCATCGTTGACGAAGGGTCCGAAGACACCGGGCGGCAGGTTTCTTGCCTCATCGCCGAGTTTCTTGCGTGCTTGGTAAAATTCTTCCTCGACTGCGTTAGCCGGTGTGCTGTCTTTAAGCGTTACCGTCAAAAATGCGTAGCCGGGGCGGGTCGTCGTCTCCACCCGGTCGTACCAGGTGAGCTCCTGAATGCGTTTTTCAAGTGGTTCGGCGACAAGGTCCTGCATTTCGCGCGCTGTTGCGCCCGGCCATACAGCCGTGACAGTCATCGTCTTGATGGTAAACGACGGGTCCTCCGCGCGTCCGAGCTTGACGAATGCGTAGACGCCGGCCGCGGCCAAAAGGATGATGAAGAACAGGGTAACAGCTCTCTCGCGAACCGCGAGTGCGGATAGATTGAAGGTCATCAGTTTGCCGCCTCTGCCTGTTCTGCCTTGCTGCGTACGCTCGCGCCGTCCTGCAGCAGATGGGCTCCAAGAGCGACGACGGGCTCGCCTGCCGTGACGCTTGAAACGATCGCCTCTTCTTCGCCGAGTTGTTCGACTTTCACTTCCCGGAAGTGAACGCTCGACGATTTCTCGTCGAAGACCCAGACGCCCGTACGGCTGCCGTCGTCTATAAGAGCCCCCACCGGTACCTCGGAATGCGAACGGGCGTCCTTGTTCGGTATTTTGATCGTGACGGTCGCGCCCAACGGCGCGGCAGCAGCCGTTCCCTCCAATACCCAGCGCGTCTCATATGTGCGTGTTTGAGGATCCGCTGCTGCGGAGAGCTGGCGAAGCACCGCCTTATTTTCCGCATCACGGCCGTAGATGACGGCTTGGGCTTCCGCCCCGATTTCCGGCCTAAGGTTTTCCGGCATCCAGACCAGGGCTTCACGCGGTCCCGCCTTCGCAAGCCTGATGACCGTCTGGCCAGCAGCAACAACCTGGCCAGGTTCGCTCAGCGTCTCAACGATGGTGCCATCAGCATCTGCCAAGAGCAGGGTGTATGTTGCCTCGTTTTCAGCAACTCTCGCCTCTGCTTGAGCAGATGCAAGTTGCGCGGTGGCGGTGTCCAGCGCGGCTTTGGCCTTTTCGTACTGTTGAGTGGACGTTGCCAGGTTTTTAACCAGAGCGGCAAATCGCTTTTCATCGGCTTGAGCCTGAACGAAGACGGCCTGGGCTGCTGCCACGGCGTTGCGTTTGGCTGTTAGAGCCAGGCGAAGATCCGTTTCGTCGATCCGCATTAATGGCTGTCCTGCACGCACTTGGTCGCCGAGATTCACCAGCCGTTCAACGATCTTGCCGGGGACGCGGAAGCCGAGGTCACTCTGAACGCGCGCCGCGATGGTTCCGGTAAAGCTCCGGGAAACGGCATCGGGGGTCTTAGCCTGAACGATGCTCACGAGCGGAACGGCGCTTCGAGGATCAGCTGCGGCCGAAATCTTCTCTGTGGGCCAAAATACGAAAGCGGCTGCCGCAATGCCGGCACCGGCCAGCAGAGCCGCTGAGGAGAGGAGAAAGTTCTTTTTCATATGCTGACCCTTCTTGACGGTCGAGGTATTCGGAATAGATTTCAATCTAACTCTAAAATGCATATAGATGTCAAATGAAATCTAAAAGAGGCCGAAATGAGAGCCAGTCGGGCCCAGGCCGGGGCCAACCGGGAAGCCGTGATCAATGCGGCGAGCAGGCTCTTCCGCGAGCACGGATTTGATGGCATCGGTCTCAAGGATCTGATGAAAGGGGCAGGCCTTACTCAAGGCGGCTTTTATAAGCAATTTGAATCCAAGGATGACCTAGCAGCGCTTGCCTCAAGACGCGCCATGGAGAATGCAATCCGCAGATGGAACTCCGTGGCAGCCTCCAGCTCCGAACCGCTTCGCGCGGTCGTCGATCTCCACCTCTCTGCCGGCCACCGCGAAGAGACCGGGGATGGATGCCCTCTTGTCGCGCTGGGCTCGGACGCTGCTCGCCAAGGCCATGTGGTTCGAACGCCTTTTCAGGATGGCATCAAGGCTCACCTGCAGGTGTTGGAGGAATTGATGCCGGAGAAAGGCGAGCCAGAAGCCGACGAGAAGGCCATGGTGGTTCTGTCGCTTATGGTCGGAGCCGTGACACTCGCCCGGATATGACGGATGCGGATATGTCGGAGCGACTTCTTCAGGCAGCAGCCAATCAAGTCAAGCGTCTCGCCCCTCTCCATGGAGAGTAGGACGGAGCCATCCCGCTCCCGCCAAACCAGAAATATGTGCAGTCGTCACGTGTCGTGAAGGCCTATCTCAGAAGAGGATCGCCTCCGAACGGCGACGATCATCGCTCGGGATTGGCGGCTTTCCTGCCATTACACAAGCGCGGCTCGGATCGTCGACCAGAAGGGCCGCGGCGCTTGTCGCCCTTTACCATTCCATCGTTTCTGGTCGATTCGCAGCGGATCAGGTCTCAATCCGGCATGGGTTCAAAGGCCCCTCGGAGCCTTCGACGGCATGTGCTGCGACTGCGGACCTCGAACTCCCTAAACTCGCTAGGCCGGCATCGTGGTTCCTGTGTGGGACCGACGATACGTGAATCGGATCGTTGCCCGAAACGACGAGGTCGTCATTTGTCGTGAGGGGATCCCGTTGCTGTCGTCGTGGCCACTCCTAAGACGGACCAAGGCATGATCGATGACTTCTAGCATTGGCAGCCGAGGGTCGCTGAATTGGGGCAACCAGCCCCTGGTGCGTCCAGCTGGTCGGAGATCCGCTGCTGAGGCGCCCCGACCGGCCGTTCTTAAGCGCAGTTCTCCTGGCCTTGGGGACAAGGAGAAGCCAAAGTGCCCTACCAGATTGGATCTCGAGCGTCGCGAGCGATCATCGCGTTTCCAGTATCCGCATCAATCGGCCGCGATAGCTATCCAGGATAACCGCCAACACGATAACGGCACCGATGACGATCGGTTTGATGTTGTCGTCCGCCCCCAAAAGCTGCAATCCCGTTGACAGAACCTGCAGAATGCATGCACCCACCAGCGTGCCGATGATCGAGCCCTTTCCGCCCGCCAAACTGGTCCCCCCGATAATGACTGCAGCAATGGCATTCAGTTCGTAACCAATACCGGCAACCGGACTGCCGACATTGAGGCGGAGCAAATAGACCATGGCCGCAACGCCTGCGGTCAGCCCGGAGATCGTAAATACGGCCATCTTGTATCTTTTAGGCTCGTGGCCCGACAAGCGGACTGCCTCCTCATTGGTGCCGATCGCAAAGACGAAGCGCCCGAACACGGTGTAGCGCAGTACAAACCAGCCGATAAGGACGACGACGATCGCAATCAGGAAGATCGAGGGAAAAATGCCCCAGAAAATCAGGTTCCCGAAGTCAACGAACGGCTGAGGCAGGCCGGTAATCGTGGAATTGTCGCTGACCACACGCGCCAGTCCGCTTGCGACGTTCAGCATGCCGAGAGTGACGATGAAGGAAGGAAGCTTCCACTTCTCGCATATCCATCCGTTGATGGCGCCAAGGACTGCGCCGGTGCCCATCGACGCAAGAGATGCGAGAACGATTGCCTGCCAAGGAGAGAACTGGGGATTGATCATGATCGTTGCGCCGATGACCGTGCAAAGCGCAAGCAGCGACCCGACCGAAAGATCAATGCCGCCGGTAAGAATGACGAAAGTCATGCCCGAAGCAAGCACGGTGTTGATTGCGATCTGCACGAAGATCTTCAGAAAGTTCTCTGGCGTTGCGAAATAAGGCGCTGTCGCCGAGAAAAACACCAGAATGAGGACGAGCGCGATGGCGACGCCCGCTTCCTTCATCGAGATCCGAATGAGCTTGTCAAACAAGCTGGTTTCTTTCGCATCGGTCTGTTTTTCAATGCTGGCGGACACGGCTATACTCCTTATAAGCGAGCGAAAGGATCCTGCTCTCGTCAAATTGCTCTCGAGGTATTTCGCCGGCGATCTTGCCATCGGAGAAAACGATGATGCGATGGCAAATGCCGATCAGCTCGGGCAAATCCGAAGACACGACCAGAACACCTTTTCCTTCGGATGCGAATTTCCACAAAAGCTCGTAGATCTCGGCTTTGGCACCCACGTCGATTCCACGGGTCGGCTCATCGAAAATCAAGACCTTCGGGCCGCGGAAGAGCCATTTCGCTATGACGACCTTTTGCTGATTGCCGCCGGAAAACGTTCTGACGGCCTGGTGGACGGAGGGTGTCTTTATGCGCAGCTCACGCACGAGGCGCTTCGCTTGGTCATCCTCCACCCTTCGGGCGAGCAAACCGTTGCGGGAGATCTTGCCGAGATCCGTTATGGTGGCGTTTTCAGCGCAGCTCATATCGAGCATCAAGCCCTGCATCTTGCGGTCTTCGGTTGCAAGGCACAGCCCCGCAGCAACGGCATCCCTTGGCGAGTTGATCTTTATCGGTTCGCCATTCAAGCGAATTTCGCCGGCAGCCTTGGCGTCGGCGCCGAATATGGCGCGCACTGCCTCTGTGCGACCACTGCCGACAAGGCCTGCAATGCCGACGATTTCTCCCTTTGCCACCGAAAATGACAGTTCCGGGCTGTTGTGCGTCACCTTCAACCCGGAAATACCGAGCGCCTCCCCGGACACGACGCTGTCGCTGTAAAAGACGCCGTGATCCGAAAGCTTGCGCCCGACCATCAGTTCGACGATATCGGGTATGGTCAATCCCGAGAGCGGGCGAGTGATCACATGCTGGCCGTCGCGCAGCACCGTCACATCGTCACCGACTTCGAATATCTCCTCCAGCCGATGAGAAATGTAGAGCGTGGTAACGCCACGCCTCTTCAGCCGCTTCAAGATTTCAAAGAGGCGATCGACCTCCTTGGAGGTCAGGGTTGCGGTCGGTTCGTCAAGAACCAGAAGCTTGCTTTCGTAGCAGAGCGCCTTGGCTATCTCGATCAACTGAAGCTGCGCGACGCTGAGGCGATTGGCAGGCGTCGTCGGCGCCACGTCAAGGCCAACCTCTTCCAACAGTTCGGCCGCCCTCTTGTTCATCTGCTTATAGTTCACCAACCCGTATCGGCGCGGCAGATGCTCGAAAAGCAGGTTTTCTGCCACCGTCAGATTGGAAAGGGGATGCAGTTCCTGATGAATGACACGAATGCCTGCCTTGAATGCCTCCAACGGCGAGGAGGGATCATAATGCTTGCCGTCAAACAGGACGTGGCCGTCATCCGGCTTGAAGACACCGCCCAGGAGATTGATCAGGGTCGACTTTCCCGCACCGTTCTCGCCTAGAAGAATGTGCCCCTTGCCGCGGCCGATGCGCATGGAAACATCTCTGAGCGCCACCACACCGGGGAAGCGCTTGCCGATCCCTTCCAGCTTCAGGATGTCGTCATCTGATACGTCTGACACGTCCACCTCTTGTGTGGTCTATTTCAATGGGAGATGGCCGGCCTCCACGCAGCACCTATCCCGAGGTTCGAAAGCGACCTCGGTGACGTGATCAACACGGAAACCGGTTTGTGGTGAGCGCCGGCCTTCAGCCGGCGCCTCTCTTTTAGCCTTACAGTCGGCTATTTGAGGTCCTTGGCGGTGACGAGCTTGACATCCGTCTTCACCCAGCCTGTGAATTTTTCACCGGCAAGCTCACGCAGACCATAGTCGATGCCCATGACCGCCATCTGCGCACCGTATTGCTCGACGGTCGCAAGCATCTTGCCATCCTTGATCAGCGGCTGAACCGGCGGGATATTGTCGAAGCCGACAACCTTGATCTTGCCGCTCTGGCCGGTCGCATCGAGAGCCTTGACGACACCCAGCGCCATGGAATCATTGGCTGCCATGACACCCTGAATGTCCTTATATTTCGTCAGGAAATTCGTCATGACGGTATTGGCTTCTTCCGTCTCCCAATGAGCGGTCTTGCTGTCGAGAAGCTGAAGCTTGCCGCCGTTAACGGCAGCCATGAAGCCTTCCTTGCGCTCCTTGGCGTTGTCGGCCTCGGGGTTGCCCTCCAGGATGACAACCTTTGCGCCGGATCCCAGATCCTTGGCAAGCGCGTCACCCGCAAGTTTTGCCCCTTCCCGATTGTCAGGCCCGAAGAAGGCGAGGTCGATACCGGCTGCCTTCTTGGCATCGGCATCGAGCGGCACGTCGATGTTGATAACCTTGACACCGGCCTTTACGGCTTTCGCAAGGGGAGTGGCCATGGCCTTTGAATCGGCCGGCGCAACGACGATGATGTCGTATTTCTGTGTGACGAAGTTTTCGACGGCGTCGACCTGTGCGGCGAAGTCGCGTTCATCCTTCATGCCGACGGCCTTGAAATCGAACTTGTTCTTGTTTTCGGCCGCATATTTGTCGGCTCCCGCCTTCATCTGCTTGAAGAACTCGTTAGACAAGGACTTCATGATCAAGCCGACCTTGGGCTTGCTCGTCGCAAAGGCGGGCGACACGCCACAGGACAAAGCCAGCATCACCGTGCCGGCAAGCCCAAGCTTTACCGCCGCACGACGCGACGCACTGATCAAGACGGAATCACGCTTTATAGAATTGAACATTTTCTTTCCTCCCGAACGGTATCAGGCTCAGCTCCACGTTGCCGACGATGAACCGTTTCCAACGATTATTGGGTAACAGCGCCATCGAAGACTGTCAAGTCGTAAGGGTGGGCGTAAATCGGCATGAAACGAGCGCGAACACGTCTTTGTTGACGCCGAGCATATGAACCGTTTCCATTGAACATCCGCAATGGCGATGCTATGACAGACCAGCGGTCAGAATTACGATGTAGCCTTTGACTAAGGCGTTGGAGACCATTAGCTGAAAGCGCGGATCAGGCGCCTTTGGATGTCCCCGAAGGCAAAGATGAAGGGACGTATGTTTCTGCTATGCCAAAGGTTGGAATTCGAGACGTTGCCAGGCTCGCCGGAGTTTCTACCGGAACCGTCTCAAGAGTTTTGAACGATCATCCCTCTGTTACGGATGAATTAAGAGCACGCGTCAGAAGCACTATCGAAGAACTGAACTACCTGCCCGATCCATCCGCCAGAAGCATGCGCAGCAAGGTCAGCCGCCTCATAGGAATTATCATTCCTGACCTGACCAATCCCTTCTTCTCGGAGCTCGTCCAGTCCGCCGAACAAGCGGCGGCAGACCATGGCTATGACATCATCGTCATGACATCCCTTGATAATGCGGTAAAGGAGGCTGATCGTATCGGACAGCTGACAAGCCGGAAGGTGGACGGCATAATCCTCGTTCCCAGCAACGATTTCCATACGATCATGCCGCCGAAGGGATTGCCAATCATCGTTGTGGACCGTCTCATGCCAGGATATTCTGGCATAGCCGCTGACCATCGCAACGGCGTGCGCCTGGGTGTTGAACACCTTCTGAAGCTTGGTCACCGCCGCATCGGCTTCATTTCAGGTCCAAAAGATTCCGTCCCGGCCAATGACCGCCTTATGGGCTACCTTGGCGCAATGGAGCAAATTCACGGTGACAGGCAAGCGGCCAGTCCATCCCTTATAGCCGAGGCGGCCTTTGACTATGAGAGCGGCCGCCTCGCAGGAAACTATCTTCTTGCCCGTGCGCGCAACGAACGCCCGACTGCGATCTTCGCAAGCTCGGACCAGCAGGCAATCGGCTGCATGCGGGCGGCACACGATCTCGGAATTCCGGTACCGGCAGCGCTTTCGATCATGGGATTCGACGGCATCCCCCTCTCCAACATGACGACGCCGCGCCTGACGACAGTTAAGCAACCGATTCAAAAGATAGCCGCGGTTGCTGTGGCAATTCTGCTAAACAAGCAACCGGTGCCCGATCTCGACCATCCGATCCTGCTTGCTTGCGAGATTTTGGATGGCGAAACGACCTCGAAGCCACAACCCGACTGAACAGGAACGGTTGCCGGCCCCACCGAACGCTCGTGTCGCAGGAAGATTGGACAACGGCCAACACCACAATTCAAAAAACCAAAGTAGCGGTGCGCCAGATTTCTGACGCACCGCTTCCCAATCAGCTCCAAGCATGAAGAGGTGGATTTTCACCGTTGAGGAAATACTTGCCGAGGATGGCGTATTTCCACCGCACGGGATCGTGCAGTGTGTGGGTACGCGCATTGCGCCAATGCCGGTCGAGATGGTGTTCGGCCAGTGTGGAACGGGTGCCGGCTAGCTCGAACAACTTGTTGCTCGCTGCGATGGCGATTTCCGTCGATAGGATTTTTGCCTCGGCGGTAACAATCTGGGCTTCGGCGACCGTCTCGGCATTGGGTTTTTCTACGGCGCGGTCGATAGCGTGGCCAGCCTTTTCCAAAAGGGCCTGCGCCGCATGGAGACGGAGCGTCAGGTCGCCGATGGCCTGGATCGTGTAAGGATCGTCCCAGGCATGCTCGAGACCACTGTCGACCCAGGCGCGGCTCTTGGTGCGCACGAAGGTCACAGTTTCGTCGATTGCCGCGCGGGCAATGCCGGTATCGACAGCCACCTGAATGATCTGGAAGATTGCACCGTCCGCCGTCGGCACCTCATAGCCCTTGTAGCCTGGCACCAGATGGGTCTTTGGCACCTTGACATTGTTGAGGATCACCGTGCCTGAAAGCGTCGTGCGCTGACCGAAGGAGGACCAGTCGTCAATAACGGTGAGACCAGGCGCATTGCGCTCAGCAATTGCATACCAGGCGCGGCCTTCCTCATCGAGCGCAACGATGGGCACGAGATGGGCAAGCAGCGCGCCAGAGGCGTAGAACTTCTGTCCATTGACGACGACGTGGTCGCCCGCGTCCGTAAACTTGGTTTCGAAATCCACCGCACGCTTGGAGCCGAATTCGGAGAAGGCATTGCCGAAACGTGTACCACGCAGCACCTCGGCAAAAAGCAGCTTTTGCTGCGCTTCATCGGAGACGGTGCGGATCGCAGCGACGACGCCGAGATGGTTCTGCGCGATCTGACCGATGGAGGAATCCGCCGCAGAAACGATCTCGATTACTTTGGCCAGCGTCGCGTAGGAGACGTCCGGTCCACCGAACGTCTTCGGCACGTTGATCGACCAGAGACCGCTTTGCGAGAAGGCATCAAGTTCCTTTACCGGCCAAATGCGGTCGCGGTCTCGGATCGCGGCGCCGGGCGCGATCTCGGATGCGACCCGCCTGGCAACAGCAATCGCCTCGGCATCGGTCTTGATGACGTGCGCCGGGTCGCTCGGTCGCGGCACTGCGGGAACCGCCTCGGCGGCATTGCTTGTATTGACGTTTGAAACAGTCACGGCATGTCTCCTTTTTTGGGTTGGGTCAATTGGCAAGACGGGCGGCGGCGACGGGTTTCTGGCCCAGATAAAAGGCCTTGATGTCGTCCCGCGCCTTGAGTTCTGCAGCACTGCCTGAAAGCACGCTGACGCCGTTCTCAAGGATGACGGCCCTGTCGGCATAACGAAGCGCGACTGCCGAGTTCTGCTCGGCGACGAGGATTGAGAGCCCCTCCTCTCGATTGAGGCGTCTGAGCGTGCGAAAAATATCCTCCACGACAAGCGGCGCGAGCCCCATGGACGGCTCGTCAAGGACGAGCAGCCGTGGGCGTGACATCAGCGCTCGTCCGATCGCCGTCATCTGCTGCTCGCCGCCCGAGGTCAGGCCTGAAAGTACCCGGCGCTTTTCGACAAGCCGAGGGAAATGGGCGTAGACCTTTTCAAGATCGGCGGCGATCTCGGCGCGCGAGGCGGAACGACCGAGGCCACCGCAAACAAGATTTTCTTCTACTGTAAGCGTCTTGAAGCAATGGCGTCCCTCCAGCACCTGGACCAGGCCGAGCCGAACGAGGCTTGCTGGTGTCACGCGCGTCACGTCATGGCCTTCAAACAGGATACGGCCCGCCAGCACCTGCCCACGCTCGGCCGGCAGGAGGTTCGAAACCGCCTTCAGCGTCGTCGTCTTGCCGGCGCCGTTGGCGCCGAGAATGGCGAGGACCTCTCCGCGCCCGAGCGAAAAGGTGACGCCGTGCAAGGCCGTAATCGAATGGTTGTAGGTCGCATGGAGGCCGTTCATGGTGAGCAGCCTGCTTTCCTCGGTCATCTCGGTTTCCTTTAAGGGCGCTTTTAAACCAGGCGGGTCGGGAATGGCCCTCAATGCCCGGCTGCAGCTGTCAGTTTGTTACGACACCGGCATCCTCGGCCGTGCGAAGCTTGATCCCCTTTTCCGCCGCATAAGCTTCGGATGACTTCTCGATGATCGGACGCAGCAGGGCCCAATCCGGCGCGATCCAATCGGAGACCACCTTCCACTTCTTGCCGTCCCACTGCTGGAAGGTCACGTAGCCATTGCCCTCGTGATTGTCCCAGGTGACGTTGATAGAGTGGAAGAGGTCCTTGGCCCCGAGCGCCTCGACACGCGCCGGGTCGAGTTGCAGGTGCTCGAAGCCCCAGCGCACTTCGTCACCGGTCAAGGTGCGCTTTCCGAACTTCTCCTGGGCGATGCGCACTGCCTCGACGTTCAGGATGCCATTGACGATGCCGAGGTTATGATAGACCGAGCCGATGCGGCTCCTGTCTTCGAGATTGCCCTTCCCGGCCTCGTAAAGGGTTCTCACGATCTCCTTGACGACCGGATACTCGGCGCCCGAAGCCTGGGTAGTAATTGCCGTATAGCCTTTGGCTGCGTCACCCGCCGGGATCACGTCCTCTTCCGAGTTCGACCAGACGTTGCCGATGATGTGGTCTACCGGGAAACCTGTCTTGGCAGCGGTCTTCAATGCGACCGGGTTCATCACGCCCCAGCCGCGCAGCACGACGTAATCCGGCTTGGCGCGGCGGATTGTCAGCCACTGCGACTGCTGCTCGTTACCAGGATGAGGAACTTCGATCTGCTGCAATTCGAAGCCGTACTTCTTGGCCAGAAGTTCGTAGATCGGGATCGTCTCCTTGCCATAGGGCGAACCATGATAGAGTACGACGATCTTCTTGCCCTTGAGTGCTTCGAGACCGCCTTCTTTCGAGGCAATGTAGTTCACGATACCGGAGGTCTCGCTGTAAGGGTTCAGCAGCAGCGGGAAAACGTAGGGGAAAACGCGCCCGTCTGTGGAATCTGTGCGTCCGTGATTGATCGTAATCAGCGGCACCTTGTCCTGGGTGATGCGGTCGATCATGGCATAGGCGATGCCGACCGATAGCGGATTCCAGGCAGCGATGCCCGGATTGCTTTTCAGGCGCTCATAAGCCTCGACGCCGCGCTCGACCTCGTACTGGGTTTCGGCTTCCGACCAGGTCAGCTTGACGCCGTTGACGCCGCCGTCGCGGGTGTTGATGAGGTTGAGATAGTCGATGAAGCCGCCGAAAAAGCCGGTTCCACCGGCCGCATAGGGGCCGACGCGGTAGCTCTGCAGCGGGAAATGCTGCTCGTCGGCCTGTGCCTGGAAAGCGATGGCGGCGAGGCCGATGCCGGCGGCAAGAGCAGCTGCTCTGATCTTCGTATAAATGGTCATATCTGGACACACTCCGTCTTTTGGCTGGCGCTCGGCCACCCGCTCTGGTTTCAAATTTTCAATGGCTTTTGTTGTTGGAAGCGCTGGGCTTCGAGTATCTCACGCCTGCCTGACGGCAGATGCAATGCGCAACCTCAAGCGATCCCATAACGATACGAGGCCGTCGGGCTCGAGGATCAGGAAGAGGATGATGAAGGCACCGATGACGATGCGCTGCGTCATGTCGAGGACGCCGGAATCGAAGATATCCCCCAAGAGGAAGGCGCCGAGCCGGGAAAGAACGAGCGGGAAAATGACGATCAGTGCGGCGCCGAAGAAGGCACCTCGGATCGACGCGAGCCCGCCGATGATGATGATGAAGAGGATCTGGAACGAGCGATCGAGATTGAAGCCGGCTGGCTCGACCGTGCGCAGATAGGCGAAAGCCCAGAGCACACCGGCAACCCCGATGATGAAGGACGAGATCGCGAAGGCGAGCAATTTTGTTTTGAGCACAGGCACCCCGATTATGCGTGCAGCTGTCTCGTTGTCACGCACGGCGATGAAATTTCGGCCGGTCTGCGACGACACAAGACGAAAGGCGAGAAGGGTGATGACCGCCACAACCGTCAGCGCGAAGAGATAGCGACCGACAGGCCCCTCGAAGGCAATGCCGGCGAGCGACAGCGGCGGCGCATCGATCACGCCCGAGGCGGAATTGTTGGAGAACCAGCTGAATTTCGTGAGCACCCACTGGACGAAGAACTGCGCGGCGAGCGTAGATACAGCGAGGTAGAAGCCGCGCAGGCGAAGGCTCGGCAGACCGAAGACGACACCTATGACGGCAGCAGATAGTCCGCCGAGCACAGTCGAGACGATCAGCGCAAGGCCGTCGATCCGAAGATTGAAATTGTAGGCGGCAAAGGCACCGACGGCCATGAAGGCGGACGAACCCAACGAAACCTGGCCCGCATAGCCAGTAAGAAGGTTCAAGCCCATTCCGGCAAGGCTGAGTGCGAGAAACGGCAGCAGGATTGCCTCAAAGAGATAGCTGGTACCAAAGAACGGCACGAGGAGATAGGCAACGGCAAGTACTGCGGCTGTCGCGGCGTGACGGGACGGGGAAAGGGGCCAAAGGCGTTCGGTCGCGAAGGCGGACATGTCAGACCCTTTCCACGAGCTTCTGGCCGAACAGGCCGGAGGGGCGAACAAGCAGGAAGGCGAGCGCGACGACATAGGCAAACCAACCCTCAATGCCGCCGCCGAAGTAGTCGCCGATGTAGACCTCGGCGAGCTTTTCGGATGCGCCGATCAGAAGGCCACCGACGATCGCGCCGAGAATGGAATCGAAGCCGCCCAGAATGAGCACCGGCAACGCCTTCAGCACCACCAGCGACAGCGAGAACTGGACGCCGAGGCGCGCCCCCCACAGCAACCCGGCGACCAGCGCCACAAGACCGGCAGCTGCCCAGACGCTTGCCCAGATCAAGGGCAGCTTCAGGCCGACGGCAAGGGCGGCGAACTGGTCGTCGGCGACGGCGCGAAAACCGAGACCAATGCGAGTGTAGCGGAAGAAGACTGAAAGCAGCGCCACCATAGCGGAGGCAACAACAGCGGCAAAGATGTCGAACTGGCTGACGAACACGCCACCGACATCGAATGGAATGTCTTCGATGCCGAGGTCAAGACCGTGAACCTGTGTGCCCCAGATCAGCTGTGCGCCACCTTCAATGATGTAGGAGAGGCCGAGCGTCGCCATGAAGAGCCTAATCGGCGCCTTGTTGGTGAGCGGCCGCAACACCGCGCG
Source organism: Rhizobium sp. R711 (assembly GCF_002211365.1). GTDB lineage: Bacteria > Pseudomonadota > Alphaproteobacteria > Rhizobiales > Rhizobiaceae > Rhizobium. The sequence continues at coordinate 143,742 of NZ_LOKZ01000023.1, forward strand.
TTCGATCGCGATCCCGATGAGCCCCATGGCAGCGAAGGTGATGGCGAAGGCAACGGCGAAGGGCAAGCCCCGCTCGACAAGGCTGACAAAGGTCAGCGCGGCAAAAAGGAGGAGCGCGCCCTGCGAAAAGTTCAGCACGCCGGACGTTTTGTAGATCAGTACGAAGCCGAGCGCGACGAGCGAATACATGACGCCGGAGAGAAGTCCGCCAATCAACACCTCGGTGAAGAAAAGCCAGTCGAAGTCGGCCATCAGATGCCCTCCCCGTCTTCGTTTTCCGGCGTGACGCCGAGATACGCATCGATCACGCGCTGGTCCGCAGCGATCTCCTGCGGCGTGCCGTCGGCGATCTTGCGGCCGTAATCGAGCACGGCGATCCTGTCGGAAAGGCCCATGACCACGCCGATATCGTGCTCGATCAGCACCACCGTGATCGCGTATTCGTCGCGCGCTAGACGGACATAGTCGGAAAGCTCGTTCTTCTCGGTTGCCGTCATGCCGGCCATCGGCTCGTCGAGCAGCAGGATACGCGGTTCGGCGGCGAGCGCCCGGGCAAGTTCGACGCGCTTCTGCAGGCCGTAGGGCAGCGTGCCGGCAAGCCGGTCGGCATAGGGGCTCAAGTGCAGGAAGTCGATGGCACGGCTTGCCCGCTCGCGCGCATCAGCCTGCTCGCGACGCGCAGATGGCAGACCGATCATCTGGCTCAGGAAATTTGTTTGCCCGACATAGGCCCGCCCCGCGGCAACGTTGTCGAGTACGCTCAGTCCCTTGAACAGAGCGAGGTTCTGGAAGGTGCGGGCAACGCCCAGACGAGCAAGCTGCTGCGTAGGGACCGGCTGGAAGGCGACACCGTTTATCGCGACAGATCCGTGGTCGGGACGATAAAGGCCGGAAATGACGTTGATCAGCGAGCTTTTGCCGGCGCCGTTCGGGCCGATGATCGCGCGGATTTCGCCCCGCTGCACAGCAAGATCGACATCCCTGAGGGCCACGAGCCCACCGAAGGAAAGGTTGATGCCATGCAGCTCCAGGGCGGGCGGCTCATCCGGACCCGGCGCGACCCGGTCCGAGCCCGCAGAAGCGCCGCGAAGGGCGAACTGTTCCGCGATGCCCGGCTGCAGGGCCACGTCGCTGCCGAGGGCAACAAAAGGTAATTTCAGAGCCGACATAATTCGTCCCATGCTTCGTCTCTATGGACACGAGGTTCAGATCGCGGGCGCGATGGCGCCCCGCGTTGTAGGAAGCGAAAGCGCCGCCGCCGCTCCCTCTCAATTTTCTTGGCCCTACTCGGCTGCGATCGCTGCGCTTGCTTCCAGCTCTTCCAACTCGCGCACGAGCGGAATGACGTGCTTGCCAAAATACTCGACTTCTTCCTGGAAATGCAGGAAGCCGAGCAGAATGAGGTCGGCGCCGGCGCGTTTCAAGCGCAAGATGCGTTCGGCCACCTGTTTTGGCGTACCGATCAGGTTGGAACGGAACCCGTCATTGTATTGGACAAGATCCTCAAAGCTGGACTTCGCCCAGTTGCCCTCGCCCTCCGGCGAAGCCTTGCCGGCATTTTTCACCTCGTGGCCGAAGGCATGAACCGCCTCTGGATTGGCTTTCTCGATAATCTCGGCAAGGACGGCCTTTGCCTCTTCCTCCGTCTCGCGGACGATGGCGAAGGCATTGACGCCGACCTTGACCGAATGGTTGTTCTCCTTGGCCTTGGCGCCGATGTCGTCGACCTGCCTGGCGATTTCCTCCGGCGTGTTGCCGTTGGTGAAGTACCAGTCGGAGACACGGGCGGCCATGTCGCGCGCCGCGCGTGAAGAGCCGCCCTGGAAGATTTCCGGCTGCGGCTCGAGCGGCTTCGGCTTCAGGGAATAGTTGTTGAACCGGTAGAAGTCGCCGCGGAAGGTGAAGTTGTCTTCCGTCCAGATGCCGCGCAGAGCCCGGATGAACTCTTCGGAACGACGGTAGCGCTCGTCGTGGTCGAGCCAAGGTTCGCCGATGGCGTGGAACTCGCCCCGAAACCAGCCGCTGACGATGTTGACCGCCACTCGGCCGTTCGTCAGGTGGTTGATCGTGGCGATCTGCTTTGCCGCGAGCGCCGGGTTCCACGGGCCTGGCAGAATGGCAGCGATGACCTTCAATGTCGTGGTCGCCTCGAGCAACGAATGGCTGAAGGAAACGGATTCGTGCTGGAATTCCGCGCCGTAGCCGGCTGTGAAGCGGATCTGGCTGAGGGCGTAGTCAAAGCCGCTTTCTTCGGCGATTTTGGCGAGCTTGCGGTTATAGTCAATCGTCCAGCTGGTTCGTTGCTCGATGTTGGAGATCACCAGGCCGCCGGAGACGTTTGGCACCCAATAGGCGAATTTCACGCGTTCCCTGTTGCGCTCGGTCATGGATAAAGTCCTCTCTTCCTGATGTCAGTTGGCGGCCGTTTCGCGCAAGACGAGGCGGATGGCCGGATGGGCAAGATCGCCGCCGGCAGGGCTCGCGGCGGGCAAAAGGTCGAAGAGTTCGGCTACGGCGCGCTCGATGCGTGCTTCAACAGCCGGATTCGTCAGGGCGTATTCGGTAAAGTCGCTCTCGAGCGCGTAAACCGTCGTCGGGATGGTGACGGCACCGAAGAACCCGAACAGCGGCCGGAACTGATGCTCCAGCATCAGGCCATGAAGCGGCGTGCCGCCGGTGGCGGCAAGAACCACCCGTTTGCCTTCAAGCGCGCGGAAATCGACAAGATCAAAGAGATGCTTCAAAGCGCCGGTGTATGACGCCCGATAGACGGGTGAACCAACGACCAATATGTCAGCACCTTCAACCGCCTCCACGATTGCGCGCCCGTTCTTGCCCAGCTGATCTGCTCTCAATGCTTGAAAGAGGATGGGTGCTGCCTCGGTCAATTCGACAACTTCTGTCGTGGCGGTCACACGCTGGGCGATACGAGCAAGTAGTTCTGCGACCAGCGTAGCGGTACGCGAAGGTTGTTTGACGCTGCCGTTTATGCCTAAAATTCTCACGCTGGAGCTCCAACATCGTTTATACGTAATATCCATAGATTTTATAGATTATCAAACATGGATGTTCCAAAGTCGGCTCGATTTTTGGAATGCAATATTCACGCTGGGATTTCACGCGCAATTCAAATGAGATTGCTCACATTGCCCGACGCCGATCCCGCCGAGGCCGCCCTGGTCGTTGCCTTGAGCCCCAGACACTATCCACGTGCGGATGGGCCTGCTGGTTCTATCTGCGGGCGTCGTGATTTTTAGGGTTGCCTTAAAGAAACTATGCCAGGATGCAGGCCTGTCCTTCTTACCGGCAAACTGATGAAAAAAAATCGATCGCGCGGCTTCGCTAGCTCCGCAATAGGCCATACCAGCGCATTTGCTCCAGCATTGTTTGCAGCAACCATCGCAGTGATCGTCGTCTGTGCTGCAACGAACTGGCGGCGGGAACGATCACTGGCCGATGAACGCTCGATCGTTGCCGGCGAGCTTGCCATTATATCGTCCCGGCTTCAGACGAACCTGAACAGCAATGTGAAGCTGTTGCAAGGCCTTGCGGCGGGTATCTCAGTCAATCCGGCGATGGACCAGAAGGCCTTTGCCAAGCTCGCAGCGCAAATCCTGCAGCCCGATTCACAATTGCGAAGCTTTGCCGCAGCGCCGGGAATGGTGGTCAAGTGGGTTTATCCAGAAGAAGGCAACGAAAAGGCGATCGGACTGGACTACCGATCAAACCTGATGCAACGAGATGGCGCGATGCTGGCGCGCGACACCCACAATATCGTTGTGACCGGGCCGGTGAACCTCGTCCAAGGTGGAACGGCCTTCGTGGCGAGGTGCCCAATATATATCAATGACGGAAGAAGCCAGATCTTCTGGGGCCTTCTTTCGGGTATCATTGACATACCAAGGCTATATCAAGATAGCGGCCTGGGATCGTCCGACCTTGAGATCGCCATCAGCACTGTACCGGAGCCGAGCTCGCCCAAGCAGGTTTTCCTCGGGAGCCTGGAAACCTTTTCGAGGCAACCGGTCGTCGGATCCGTTGATATGATGTATGGCCGTTGGACCCTTATCGCTGTGCCAAGGGGCGGATGGGGTCAGAATAACGGCATAGCCTCGTTTGAGGTTTTTGCAGGCCTGTTGTCACTGTGTGTCGTTGCGCCGATTGTCTGGGTCGGCTTTCTGACCAAATCACGCCAAAGAACCATTGAAAAGCTCCGCTTTCACAAAAAAAAGCTCGTTCGGGCACGCCAAAGGCTGGAACACCTGTCGTTGCATGACGCGCTGACGGGTCTTCCCAATCGACGTTTCGTAGACCAGATGATCACGCGACCACAGAGACCTGGCCCAACGGATTGCCTGATACTCATTCATGTCGACCTGGATCGCTTCAAGGCGATCAACGATACGAAAGGACATGCGGGAGGCGACGCTGTGTTGCGGGCAACGGCTTCACGCCTCAGCAATTTGGCTGGTCCGCACGAGGTTGCAGCACGGATCGGTGGAGATGAGTTCATCTTCGCGAGTTGGAGTGCCACTCCCGAGCAAAGAGCAAACGAATTGGCCCAACAGATTGTCGCCGCGCTGGCGCAGAGCGTTTTCATTGACGGCTGGGAGTGCGTTGTCGGTGCAAGCGTCGGCGTTGCTTGGGAGAACGAGTGTGTGGACGCCCAGGGCCTTGGTCAATTGCTTCTAAATGCCGATCTGGCTCTATACGAGGCGAAGAAAGCTGGCCGCGGCCAAGCCGCCATTTTCACCGAAGAGCTTCGCAGCGCTGCAATCCAGTCGAAAGAATTGGCTGACGAATTCAACACTGCGCTCGACCGCGACGAGCTCGTCGCATTCTTCCAGCCGCAGTTTGACGCAGACACATTGGACATCGCCGGCGTCGAAACCCTTGCCCGCTGGGATCACCCGCTGAAAGGTCTGCTCGGCCCGGACAAGTTTCTAGACGTCGCAGAAAGCCTTGGGCGTTCCGGTGACCTGGACAGACTGATCCTGCAAAAGGCCCTCTTCGAGCTTGCAAGATGGGACAGCCTGGGACTGCGCATCCCACGTGTCTCAGTCAATATTTCAGCCCGTAGGCTGGCGGATGCAAATCTGGTGGCCGAGCTGTCCAGGCTTCCCTTGGCGAGAGGTCGCCTGTGTTTCGAGCTTCTTGAGACAATCTCCTTCGACGATCTTCAACCGGTTCTCAATGAAATAATACCCGCTGTCAAAGAACTGGGTATTGAAATCGAGATTGACGATTTTGGCACCGGACATGCCAGCATCCTCAGCCTCCTCAGATTCGAACCAAGAAGGCTCAAAATCGATCGGGAAATTATTAAGCCGATCGTCACGTCTCAGTCGCAACGCCGTCTGGTTTCCTCGATTATCGAAATCGGCCGGTCACAGAACATCGACATCGTTGCGGAGGGAGTGGAGACAATGGAGCATGCGACGATACTGAAAGATCTTGGTTGTCATCTGCTGCAAGGTTACGCTCTTGCACGGCCAATGGCCTCGAAGCGGTTGATCGAATTTTGCCGTGCGCGGGACAAAGGCGTTACGCAAGATGAAAAGCTCGCCTCGGCCCCGTACGCCGCCCATGCGGCGATCAATCACGCGTAACGCCGCAAAGGAGATTGATACGTCTTGTCGTTCCCCTGCCCAAGAGCCGGGCAGGGCCGATCTGTCTGATTTAAGGGAACATCGGCTATTCACCATCGTTTCAAAACAAGTTGCAATCAAGCAACGTCACATGGAGGATGTTATGTCCCTGAAAATCATCGCGACCTCGCTGCTTGCCATTGGTCTTGCCAGCTCTGCCCTTGCACAGTCGAACCCAGCTCCGGCCGGATCCACGATGGACAAGAACCACGGTAATGCCACGAGCACGACGAACGGCATGAAGATGAAAAAGATCGACAAGACGACCACCGGCAGCACGACTCACAATCTCAACAAGGAAAACTGCAAGTCGCTTAAGGGTAAGGGTTCGCTGCAGACCCAGGGCGGCAACAGCAACACCGAGAATACCGAGGACACCTGCGCCGACAACAATAACTGATCCGATGGACAGAGCGTGTCACGACGGCGTTGTGAGCAGCACCGCCGTCCTGACACTTTTCGGTTTTCCCGAGCTTGCGCAATTGTGGCGGTTTTCTTGAGGCGAGAACGCGCGAGGAAGGATCGGTCGCCGGTGGACTACCAGTGTCGGACGTTCGATCTTCGTCAGCTCGTCGGTGGTGCCGCCATAGCAACGACAATAGAGCATATGCGATCTCGTCGCGTCGACGACGCAATATGGGGCGAACACCGGAGAGGAGCGGCAAATATCGACCCCTATCGGGCAAATTTTCGGGCTGCCGCCACGCAGGCAACAACGGCGGCGGTGACGGCAAACATCGTCCACGTCACCGTTTCATGCAGCAACGTGGCCGCCAGGATGAGACCGAAGAAGGGTTGCAGCAACTGCAACTGTCCAACGCTGGCAATGCCGCCTTGGGCAAGCCCACGATACCAGAACACGAAACCAATCAGCATGCTGAAGAGCGACACATAGGCCAGGCCTGCAAGCGCTGGCGCATCGATGTTTGCGAAGCTTGACGGCATGAACCAGATCGACGAGGCGATTGTTAGCGGGAGCGACAAGACGAGTGCCCAGGATATGACCTGCCATCCCCCCAGCCTTCGCGAAAGCCTGGCCCCTTCGGCATAGCCGAGCCCACAGGCGACGATCGCCGCCATCATCAGCGCGTCTGCGACGGGCGCTGCACTCAGCCCCTGCGCCAAGGCGAAACCGCAAACCAATGCACTTCCCGTCACGGCAAACAGCCAGAAGACCGGTTTCGGGCGTTCTTCGCCACGGATGACGCCAAAGACAGCTGTCGCCAGAGGCAACAGCCCGACGAAGACGATCGAGTGCGCCGACGTCAGATGTTGCAGGGCGAGCGCGGTCAACAGCGGGAAGCCCACCACCACGCCTGCGGCGACCACCGTCAACGACAAGACATCGCCTCCTGCTGGTCGCTTTTGCTTGAAGAAGAGCAGCAACAAAAGCGCCAGCGCACCCGCGATCCCTGCCCGCGCGACGGTCAAAAATACCGGATCAATCTGCATCACCGCCAAACGCGTGGCGGGCAGCGAGCCGGAGAAGATCACGACGCCGATCAGGCCGTTAAGCCATCCAGATGCTGTGCGGTCCATACGAATTGCCTTTCTCAACTGCCGTCCTTGTCGGACAAAAACCATGGCAACGCCAGCGACGGTCTGATACAGTTTGGAAAAACTGTTATGCTAAAGGTTGCAATACAGATGGATCAAAAGGGGTCACACGCCGTCACCCGGGTGACGAGGGTCATGGCGACGATCCGGCAGCGGATTGCCGGCCGCAATTTGACGCCAGGCGCCAAGTTGCCTTCGGTTCGGGCAATGGCCGCAGCAGCGGGCGTATCCACATCGACGGTCGTCGACGCCTATGAGCGCCTGGTCGCCGAAGGTGTGATCCTGTCTCGACCCGGCTCGGGTTTTTACGTCGCAGACCAGACCGCGCCCTTTTCGCTTGCCGACGTTGGCCCGAAACTTGACCGCGCCGTCGATCCGTTCTGGATATCGCGACAGTCGCTCGAGGCCGGGGAAAACGATCTGAAGCCAGGCTGCGGCTGGCTGCCGCCATCGTGGCTTCCGGAAGACAGCATCCGACGGGCGCTACGAACCCTTTCGCGGGCCGACAATACGGCACTTGCCGACTACGGGTCGCCGCTCGGATTGCCGCCGCTGCGCCAGCACATCGCCAGACGCATGGCGGAGCGAGGCGTGGAGGCCTCGCCGGATCAGATCATGCTGACGGAATCCGGCACGCAGGCAATCGATCTCCTCTGCCGCTTCCTCCTCGAACCGGACTCTGTCGTGCTGGTCGACGATCCCTGCTACTTCAATTTCCAAGCGCTGCTGCGGGCGCATCGAGCCAGAATCGTCAGTGTTGCCTACACCCCATCCGGCCCGGACGTCGAACTGTTCGCCGAGCGCGTCGCAGAACACCGGCCGCGCCTCTACATCACCAACTCGGCCATTCACAATCCGACCGGCGCCACCCTTTCTCCCGTCGTCGCTCACCGGGTATTGAAGATTGCCGATCAATTCGATGTCACGATCCTCGAAGACGATATCTTTGCCGACTTCGAGCATACGCCAGCGCCGCGCCTTGCGGCCTTCGACGGCCTGGACCGGGTCATCCATATCGGAAGCTTTTCGAAAACCCTGTCAGCCGCCGCCCGTTGCGGCTTCATTGCCGCCAGACGAGAATGGGTCGACGGGCTGATCGACCTCAAGATCGCGACCTCGTTTGGCGGCGGGCGGTTTTCGGCTGAGCTTGTCTACAAGGTGCTCAGCGATGGTTCCCATCGCAAACACACCGAGGCGCTTCGCAGCCGGCTGTCGAAGGCGAGGTTCGAGGTTTCGGCCAGGCTGAAGGACATGGGAATAGTACCCTGGCTCGAACCTTCGGCAGGCATGTTCCTCTGGTGTCGCTTGCCTGGAGACAGCCGCGCCACCGATATCGCCCGCGCGGCATTGGAAAGGAAGATTGTGCTCGCGCCGGGCAATGCGTTCAGTCTTTCCCAGACGGCCACGAACTTCATGCGTTTTAACGTGTCCCAGATGCTTGATCCGCGGGTCTTCGATGTGCTGCGCGAGATCCTGAAGCACTGAATGGAGGAGATGTCGCGCCGCCGGTTCCCTCCCCCCTCAGCGCTCAAACATGTCTTGCCATTGGCGCTCGCCGATCAAGCAGTCGGTTGCCGACTGATCAGCAATCTTGCCAATCGTCGGCGTAGGGGCAAGCCCGCTGACCTCAAGGACAAGCTTTCGGCGCACCGCCACAGCGAAGTCCTCGATCCTGTAGACCGGCAGGACGAATGAACCCGGGCCACCGATGACGCAATCTGCATAATATTTGTCGAGCCCTCCTGGTGCGCCAGAGGGGCGCAACATCAGCGTCAGTCCATTGATGATGATACCAGCCTCTACCGCCTTGTCGCGGGTTGGTGCGACCGGATTGCCGGAATTGTTCGTACCGTCGCCTGAGACATCGATCACCTCCCGCAAGCCCGAATAGGGGCTGGAGACGATCATTGCAGCACCCTGGATAATCGCGGTGGAGATGGACGTGCGGCGCTCAGCGATGAGCGGTCGCTGTTCAAGCTTGTTGGCAAAGGCAACTGCATCCTGCTTTGTCTCGATCAAATGCCAGTCGATGACGGAATCCGGCACAACATAGCCGGCCCATTCAAAGTAGCTGATCGCGATGCGACCAGTGAGGCCGCCCCTCACCGCCTCGATGAATTCATTGTGCTTGAGCGCCTCGACATAACCCTCGCGCTGAATGCGAACCTCTTCCTGATCCATCGACCTGGAGGTGTCGACTGCCAGAACCAACTTCACATCAACGTCGCTCGTCCCAAGTTGCGCAGCAACCGGAATCGTACCGGAGAGGCTTACGATCATCGCAATGGCTGCAAACATTTGCGTCCAGTCCCGCTTATGTGACGCGTGAAAATGTAACACAGTCTGCAGGCGACGTCCCTTGCGCGCGTTACGTCAACTTTCGGTGATCACATGGCGCGGCATCGACCGGCGAGCGAACAACACACCTGGGCTTCACTTGATTTGAGTTGTGCGCAATCTCATCTGAATAGGACTGTTTCAACCTGTCGAACCGACAGCCCCTCGCCTCTGCAGCCGCTGCCGCTTCCCAATGCGACGCTTGCCCGTCGGAAAGGGTTATTCATGGGATTCTTAGATCGTGATATCCAGCCGTCTCAGGACGCCAGCTTGCTGGATGCCTATTCCCATTCCGTATCGAACGCGGTTGACCTCGTTGGCCCCGCCGTCAGCCGCATTGAACGGGCAGGTGGTCGCGCCGGGCATGGTTCCGGATTTGCGATTTCGCCTGATGGCCTGGTCGTTACCAACAACCACGTTGTCGACGATGCCAGGACTGTGCGGATCAAAACGCCCGATGGTATGGTGATCGAAGGCAAGGTGCTGGGCCGCGATCCGGACAGCGACCTTGCGCTCATTCGTGCCAACGACTGGTCGGGCACCTGGGCCAAGCTTGGAGATTCCAAGATGCTGAAGCGCGGGCACATCGCAATCGCGATCGGCAATCCTCTCGGTTTCGAATGGACGGTAACGGCCGGCATCATATCGGCACTCGGCCGATCGATGCGGGCTGCCAGCGGACGCCTGATGGATGACATCATCCAGACCGATGCTGCGCTCAATCCGGGAAATTCCGGCGGCCCGCTTGTCTCCTCGGCTGGTGAGGTCATCGGCGTCAACACGGCCGTCATTCAAGGCGCACAAAGCATTGCTTTTTCCGTCGCGTCCAACACGGCCAAACATGTCGTGTCGGAACTTCTGCGCTTCGGCCACGTGCGGCGCGCCTATATCGGCGTTTCGGCCGATACAGTGGAACTGCATCGTCGCGTGGCGCTGGAAGCCGGCCTCGTTCAGACAACGGCCGTGCGCCTGCGCCGGGTAGACGCCGAAAGCCCGGCAGCGCGAGGTGGACTTCAGGAAGGAGACTATTTGCTGGCAATAGACGGCGAGCCTACTTCGGGTGTCGACGACGTGGTCAGGCTTATGGATGGCGACAAGATCGACGCGGATGTCGAGGTATTGATCTTTTCGGTTGCCGGTCGGGTCGAACGTCATACGGTGCGCCCAACGCATCGACCTACGTCGCCTTAGCCGACCGAGGATACTGTTTTGCGAAGTGATCGCTGATCGGGCTGCGGGCCGAAGACCCTTCGAGTTGGCGACACCGCAGGTGTGGCCGATTTCCTGCGTCCTGCAGATGGGCGAGGACAAAAAGCAGTCACAGCATCATCTGCTTGCCTTGAGCGCCGGCCCTCCCGTTTTGGCCGCCGCGACGAAGGATAATGCCGCCACCGTGATTTCGGCGGCGGCCAATGTCGCAATGACGGTGGGACGCTTGTCCTTGATTGCAGTGCCGCCGATCGGGCAGACGAGCCGATCGAGAAGATCTGGCCGTGCAACCTCACGTAAGAGCCATTTCTTGAAGGTCGCACGCTTTGTCTTCGAGCCGATCATGCCGACATAAGCGGCATCGTCCCGACGCAGAGCTTCCGCGGCAATCAAAAAGTCGAGCGCGTGGTCGTGGGTGAGGATGACAAAGGCGCTCCCCGCGGGCGCATGGCGCACGATCGCCTCGGGCATCGCGGTCAGGCACGTTTCGATGCCCGACGCTTTCGACGCGGCAAGTTCGTCTTCCCGGGTATCGATCAGCACCGTGCGCAGTGGCGCCAGCGACAGCGACGCGGCTAATGCATCACCGACATGACCGGCACCAAAGATATAGACATGCGGACGCCGGGCAATTTCGGCATCGGTGAGCAAAATCAATTCATCGGCCAGTTCGCGCGTTACTGCTGAGAAGGAAAGCCCGACCCGACCGCCGCAACATTGACCGATATCCGGTCCGAGAGGAATGCTCATTGTTGCGATCGGCTGGGAGTGGCGAAGCGCCCGTCGCGCCTGGTCAATTGCCATATACTCCAGTTGCCCGCCGCCGATGGTTGAAAAGGAGCGGTTTTTGGAAACCAGCATCCATGCATCGGTATCACGCGGCGTCGAGCCGACTGCTCCGGTCACCTCGACGAGGATACAATCGCGCTCGTCGCGCAGGAAGTCCCGCAAATCGTCGTGACGGGCAGGCATGGCGTTCAACCTTTCCTTTCAACAACTCGCATGCGTTCGCCAGCCCTCGACGCGCGCTCCGGTGTGAGGGCTGAGAGATGGAGGCAGGAGCATGATAGTCCGCAACGCGCGCGTCCGCCATCGCGATTGCCTCGATCGGCGAGCTGGCGCGCGTCATCGGTGGCATGCCGACGGCCTGCGCGCAACGAACGATCTGCCCGTTCACTGATCAACAACGCGACCGTTGACCATACCTGGCCGATCCCACGGTCGTCGTGCCGGGAACCGGCAAGCCGGTCGATCTCGATGTGCCGCCGCATCGGCGCGTTTCACCGTTCCTCCAGCGGCCCGGCGACTGGCGGTTCGCAAACACCATCTCTGGCGACCCTTGATTGACAGCAACCGTCTCGACCGAAAAAGGAGATCGGGCTTCATCCTGAAGATCATCGCCGTCTTATACTCGTGAGGACAACAGTGCGCCGTTTGGAATACCATCGCCGCCGGTGAATTTCCACGCCGCCTGCGGCGCTTATGTCCACTCTACTCCGAGATCACGCGGCCTTCACGCCGAAACGCGTCGGGGCTCTTCGACATCCATTTGCGAAACGCACGGAAGAAGGCGCTCGGCTCTGAATAACCAAGCTGGGCAGCGATATCGCCTGTCGTCTTGGATGTCTTGAGCAGCAGATCGACGGCAAGATCACGGCGTATGTCGTCCTTGATGCCGGCGTAGCTTTGCCCCTCGTCACGCAACCGGTGACGCAAGGTCGAAGGCGGCATGCGCATCTCTGCGGCCAGATTCGAGAAGGTTTTCCATGCGGCGGGAGGCATTTTGTCCAGCCGTCGCCTGACACTGGAGGCAAGCCCTGCATCGTAGCGGTAGCGAACAAGAATATTGGCCGGCGCCCCGCGTAAAAACTGCTTCAAGGCCTGCTGCGTGCGCATGACCGGCAGATCAAGCATCGCACTGTCGAAACCAAGGCGACTTGCGGGCTGCGCGAATCTGACCGGCGCGCCGAAGAACAGCCTATAGTCTGCCTCCTGTTTGGGTTCGGCGCAGCGGAAATCGACAAGCCGGATGGGAATGCGCCTGCCAACCAGCCAGCAGGTTATCCCATGGATGAGGATCCAGTAAGTACGATAGGCGAAAGCTGAACGCGGTGGACCTGCATCGGCCAGCTCGATTTGGGCAAGCCCATCTTTGACGACAAGCTGGCCGAGCGGATCGTCCAATACGGCATTGAGGAACCGCAAAGCCCGGCGTAGCGCATGCCCAAGTGTGGGCGCATGCAGGACGCAATGGCAAAGCAAGGTGAAGCTACCTCTGCGCATCGGACGCCCGCCCATCCCGAAAAATTCGTCGTCGAGCTCGTTGGCAATCGCAAGCCAGAGTGCGCCATAGCTCTCGGCCGACACAGGTTGATCGACGATGGCCGGCAGCCCGATCGACGACAGCAGCGGCGCTGTCGGTCGTCCGATACGTCTTAGACTGTCCAGCGCCTCCTCAACGAAGGCCGGCGCGATCATGCGCCTTTCTATGTCGGCCACCAGCTCCTCCTATGGCAAAACTGTCCGAAACAATGCAGCACTTTCGTCATCGCTTGCAATATGGCGACGGAATAGAATCGATCGGCTTGGTCGTGCCTTGAGAAGGCCGCGCTTCCCAAGCGACGATCGCAAGGTGATGGGAGCGAACCGATGCTGATCCGTGGAGGAACCTTTATCGTCACCGGCGGTGGGTCGGGCCTCGGAGCAGCGACGGCGCGCATGCTGATCGAAAAGAGCGCACGCGTTGTCATTGCCGACCTCAACGAGGTAGCCGGGGAAGTGCTCGCCGCAGATCTCGGTGCGAATGCCCGCTTTGTCAAAGCCGATGTGACAAGCGCAGAGGACGGCGCTGCTGTGATTGCAACGGCGCTGGAGTCTTTCGGCAGCCTGAGTGGACTGGTGAACTGCGCCGGCGTCGCACCGGGCGAGAAGATCATCGGTCGTGACGGCCCACACGGTCTTGACAGCTTCGTGCGGACAATCGGCATCAATCTTGTCGGCACATTCAACATGATCCGCCTTGCCGCCTCAGCCATCCAGCATCAGCAACCCGATGGCGAAGGCGAGCGTGGCGTCATCGTCAACACCGCTTCGATCGCTGCCTTCGATGGACAGGTCGGGCAGGCCGCCTATGCCGCCTCCAAGGGAGGCATTGCCTCGATGACGCTTCCGATCGCACGCGAGCTGGCCCGTCACGGCATTCGCGTCGTGTCGATTGCCCCTGGAGTTTTCGAGACACCGATGATGGCGGGTATGCCGCACGAGGTGCAGCAAGCGCTTGGCAAGAGCGTACCGTTCCCACCCCGCCTCGGCAGGCCGGCGGAATTTGCAGCACTCGTGCACCATATATGTGAAAACAGCATGCTGAACGGCGAGGTCATACGCCTCGATGGCGCACTGCGAATGAGCGTGCGCTAGAGCATTCGGCATAGGAGGTTTGAACATGGTTTTGAAAGACCCAGTCGTCATTGTCGCAGCAGCGCGCACCCCGATCGGCGGTTTCCAAGGTGAACTCAAGGAGGCAAAGGCGCCCGAACTTGGAGCGGCTGCCATCCGCGCAGCACTTCAACGTGGGAAGGTGGCCCCGGATGCCATCGACGAGGTCGTCTTCGGCTGCGTGCTTCCGGCCGGTCAGGGACAAGCGCCCGCCCGGCAGGCGGCAATTGGCGCAGGTTTGCCGTTTTCCACGGGGGCGACCACGGTCAACAAGATGTGCGGTTCCGGCATGAAGGCAGTGATGCTGACCCATGACCTCCTTTCCGCCGGAAGCGCCACCGTCGGCGTCGCCGGCGGCATGGAAAGCATGACCAACGCGCCCTATCTTCTTGATCGTGCCCGTGGCGGTTACAGGCTCGGCCACGGACGCGTCATCGATCATATGTTCCTCGACGGGCTGGAGGATGCTTATGACAAGGGACGTTTGATGGGCACCTTCGCGGAGGACTGTGCTGAAGCTTACCAGTTCACGCGCGAGGCGCAGGATCGTTACGCAATAACCTCGCTCACCCGCGCTCAAAAGGCCATCGACGCCGGTCACTTCGATGCCGAGATTGTGCCGGTCACACTGGCCGAGGGAAGGGCTGAGCAGACGGTGAGGCGGGATGAACAGCCAGGCAAGGCGAAGATCGACAAGATCCCCCTCCTCAGGCCAGCCTTTCGTGACGGCGGTACCGTAACAGCTGCCAATTCCAGCTCGATTTCCGACGGCGCAGCCGCCCTCGTGCTCATGCGTCGTTCCGAAGCCGATCGCCGCGGATTGCAACCCCTTGCGACGATCACCGGCCACGCCACGCATTCGCAGGCGCCCAGTCTTTTTGCCACAGCTCCGATCGGTGCCTTGCAGACACTCTCAGATCGCACTGGCTGGCCGCTTGACACCGTCGATCTCTTCGAAATCAACGAGGCATTTGCCGTTGTCGCCATGGCTGCAATGCGCGACCTGCGGCTTCCGGAAGAAAAGGTAAACGTCCATGGTGGGGCCTGCGCGCTTGGCCACCCGATCGGCGCCTCGGGCGCGCGCATTCTCGTCACGCTGCTTGCCGCGCTAAAGCGCTACGATCTTAAACGCGGCATGGCAGCTTTGTGCATCGGCGGTGGCGAGGCAACAGCCCTGGCGATCGAGCGTCACTAGGAAGGGCCGGGAGAGACCAACATGATCCTTTCCGAACTGCAGCAGCAAATCCGCGATCTCGCCAGAGATTTCGCCCGCGAGCGGCTCTGGCCCGGAGCGGCTGCCCGTGACAGGGAACACAGGTTTCCGCGCGATGAGCTCGATGAGATGGGCGATCTCGGCCTGCTCGGCATGCTGGTTCCGGAACAGTATGGTGGCTCCGACACCGGAACGCTTGCCTACGCAGCCGCATTGGAGGAGATCGCCGCGGGCGACGGGCCATGCTCCACCATCATGAGCGTTCATAGTTCCGTCGCCTGCGTGCCGATCCTGAAGTTCGGCACGGAAGAGCAGAAGCAGCGTTTTCTTCCCAAGCTTGCCAGTGGCCAATGGATTGGCGGCTTTGCGCTGACGGAACCGCAAGCGGGTTCGGACGCATCCAATCTGCGCAGCCGCGCCCGCCGCGACGGCGATCATTACGTCCTCGACGGTGCCAAGCAGTTCATCACCTCGGGCAAGAACGGCCAGATGATCATTGTCTTTGCGGTGACCGATCCGGACGCCGGCAAGAAGGGGATCACCGCCTTCATCGTACCGACCGACACGCCCGGCTACGAAGTCATCCGCGTCGAGGAAAAGCTTGGGCTGCATTCGACGGACACCTGCCAGATTGCCTTCAATGGCATGCGGATCCCTGCTGATTTGAGATTGGGCGACGAGGGCGAGGGATACCGGATCGCATTGGCAAACCTCGAAGGTGGACGTATCGGCATTGGCGCTCAGGCCGTCGGCATGGCACGCGCTGCCTTTGAAGCGGCACGCGACTACGCCCGCGAACGCAAGGCTTTCGACAAGACGATCATCGAACATCAGGCTGTCGCCTTCCGGCTCGCGGATATGGCAACCCAGCTCGAAGCAGCCCGCCAGCTCGTCTTTCACGCAGCCGCACTGCGCGACGATGGACTGCCGTGCCTTTCGCAGGCCTCGATGGCAAAGCTCTTTGCGTCCGAGATGGCAGAGCGGGTCTGCTCGGATGCAATCCAGATCCATGGGGGTTACGGTTACATGTCCGATTATCCGGTCGAACGAATTTATCGCGACGTACGCATCTGCCAGATCTACGAAGGAACGAGCGATGTGCAAAAAATGGTGATCGCGCGCAATCTATAAGAACAAGATCATGCGGGCGTTGCGCTTCAAGGGAGAGAAGCCAACATCGCTGCTGGGAGGGAAAGACGATATGACGGACGCTGCTCTACTGAGCCTCCATGTTCCGGAACCTGCCGTCCGGCCGGGCGGACAACCCGATTTTTCCAACGTCAAGATTGCCAAGGCCGGCCTTGTGCCGCGTCCCGAGATCGACGTTGCGCCCGAGGAAATCCGCGATCTCGCCTATTCGATCATTCGTGTGCTTAACCGGGAAGGCGAGGCTGTCGGCCCCTGGTCAGGCATGCTTTCCGACAATGAGCTGCTGATCGGCCTGCGCAACATGATGAAGCTCCGCGCCTTTGACGCTCGCATGCTGATGGCGCAGCGCCAGGGCAAGACGTCCTTCTACATGCAGCATCTCGGCGAGGAGGCCGTAAGCTGTGCCTTCCGCAAGGCGCTCCGAAGGGGCGACATGAATTTTCCGACCTACCGGCAGGCGGGTCTTCTGATTGCCGACGACTACCCGATGGTCGAGATGATGAACCAGATCTTCTCCAACGAGAGCGATCCGCTGCATGGACGCCAGCTGCCAATCATGTATTCGTCGAAGGAGCACGGTTTCTTCACGATCTCCGGCAACCTTGCAACGCAATACGTGCAGGCTGTCGGCTGGGCCATGGCCTCTGCCATCAAGAACGACAGGAGGATTGCGGCAGGCTGGATCGGAGACGGTTCCACTGCCGAATCAGACTTTCACTCCGCACTGGTTTTTGCCTCCACGTACAAGGCGCCGGTGATCCTCAACATCGTCAACAATCAGTGGGCAATTTCCACCTTCCAGGGCATTGCGCGTGGCGGCTCCGGCACCTTTGCCGCACGTGGACTTGGCTTTGGCATTCCGGCGTTGCGTGTAGACGGCAATGATTACCTTGCCGTCTATGCCGTCGCCTGCTGGGCGGCCGAGCGTGCAAGGCGAAATCTCGGCCCAACGCTGATCGAATATGTCACCTACCGTGTCGGTGCACATTCGACGTCCGATGATCCGAGCGCCTATCGACCGAAGACAGAGTCCGAGGCCTGGCCCTTGGGCGACCCTGTCCTGCGTCTGAAGAAGCATCTGATCGTCAGGGGAGTGTGGTCGCAAGAGCGCCACGTGCAGGCCGAAGCCGAAATCATGGACGAGGTCATCGAAGCCCAGAAGCAGGCCGAGTATCACGGCACGCTGCATGCTGGCGGCAAGCCCTCGGTTCGCGACATCTTCGAAGGCGTCTACGCCGAAATGCCACCGCACATACGTCGCCAACGGCAAAAGGCGGGGTTCTGAGATGGCCAGAATGACGATGATTGAAGCGGTGCGCAGCGCCATGGACGTCTCGATGGGCCGCGACGACAACGTCGTCGTGTTCGGCGAGGATGTCGGATATTTCGGGGGCGTCTTTCGCTGTACCCAGGGGCTGCAGGCGAAGTATGGCAAGACACGCTGCTTCGACACGCCGATTAGCGAATCCGGAATTGTCGGGACCGCCATCGGCATGGCCGCCTATGGGCTCAAGCCTTGCGTTGAAATCCAGTTCGCCGATTACATGTATCCGGCCTACGACCAGATCACACAGGAGGCGGCACGCATCCGCTATCGCTCGAACGGCGACTTCACATGCCCGATCGTGCTGCGCATGCCGACGGGGGGCGGCATCTTCGGCGGCCAGACGCACAGCCAGAGTCCAGAGGCGCTGTTTACGCATGTCTGCGGCTTGAAGGTCGTCGTTCCCTCCAATCCTTATGACGCGAAGGGACTGTTGATCGCGGCGATTGAGGATCCGGACCCGGTGATGTTCCTGGAGCCCAAACGGCTCTATAATGGGCCGTTCGATGGCCATCATGAGCGGCCTGTGACACCTTGGTCGAAGCATGAACTCGGCGAGGTGCCTGAGGGACACTACGCCATTGCTATCGGCAAGGCGGACGTGCGCCGATCGGGTTCGGCCGTGACGGTGATCACTTACGGCACGATGGTGCACGTCGCGCTGGCCGCTGCCGAAGACACGGGCATCGACGCCGAAGTGATCGACCTGCGCAGCCTGCTGCCGCTCGACCTCGATGCGATCGTGCAATCGGTCAACAAGACCGGACGTTGCGTGGTCGTTCACGAAGCGACCCTGACTTCGGGGTTCGGCGCGGAGATCGTTTCCCTCGTGCAGGAGCATTGCTTCTACCATCTCGAGGCACCGGTCGTGCGCGTTGCCGGTTGGGATACACCTTATCCGCACGCCCAGGAATGGGACTACTTTCCCGGTCCCGGGCGGGTCGGACGCGCCCTTGCCGAAGTCATGGAGGCCTGACGCATGGGCGAGTTTGTCATCAAGATGCCCGATGTCGGCGAAGGCGTGGCCGAGGCCGAGCTTGTGGAATGGCACGTCAAGGCGGGTGACCCGGTCAAGGAGGATATGGTCATCGCTGCCGTCATGACCGACAAGGCGACGGTCGAGATCCCATCGCCGGTCAGCGGAACCGTCGTCTGGCTTGGTGCTGAAATCGGCGACAGGATTGCCGTCAAGGCTCCGCTGGTCAGGATCGAGACGGGTGGCGGCGAGGCGAGCGACCGCGTCGAAACGCGCCCTGGCGAAATTCCCGCCAAGGCGGCCGCAAGCCCACCCCCGGCTATTGCGCCAGCCCCCCCACCTGCGCCGATGGCCGAAAGTGCGCGACGCCCCGAGGCTGAGGCTCCGGTAGAAAAACCGCTGGCATCACCATCGGTGCGGCTGTTTGCCAGGGAAAGCGGCGTCGACCTGCGCCAACTCAAGGGATCGGGTCCCGCCGGGCGCATCCTTCGCGAGGACGTCGAACAATTCGTTGCGCGTGGCGAGCCGTCTTCCATTCAGCCAGCCATGGCGAAGAAGATATCGACCGAAGAGGTCAAGCTCACTGGCCTCAGGCGCCGGATCGCCGAGAAAATGTCGCTGTCGACCTCCCGCATTCCTCACATCACCTATGTTGAGGAAGTCGACATGACCGCGCTTGAGGAGTTGCGAGCGACGATGAACCGCGACCGCAAGCGCGAGCAGCCGAAGCTCACGGTGCTGCCCTTCTTGATGCGGGCTATCGTAAAAGCGGTCGCCGAGCAACCGAACGTCAACGCCACTTTCGACGACGAGAGGGGCATTCTGATCCGCCATGGTGCTGTCAATATCGGTATTGCCGCGCAGACACCTGCCGGGCTTGTTGTCCCGGTGGTGAAGAATGCCGAGGCACGCGGCATCTGGGATTGCGCCAGTGAGATGGGCCGACTGGCGGAAGCTGCACGCGCCGGCACTGCGACCCGCGACGAACTTTTCGGCTCGACCATCACCATCAGTTCGCTCGGGGCGCTCGGCGGCATCGTCTCGACGCCTGTCATCAACCATCCGGAAGTCGCGATCGTCGGGGTAAACAAGATCGCGGTGCGACCGGCGTGGGATGGAACGCAGTTTGTCCCGCGCAAGATGATGAACCTGTCCTCGAGCTTCGACCATCGCATCATCGACGGATGGGATGCAGCCACCTTCGTCCAACGTGTCCGGGTTCTTCTTGAAACCCCCGCCCTTATCTTCATTGAAGGCTAGGATCCATGAAAGAGATCGTCTGCAAGCTTCTCGTCGTCGGCGCCGGACCGGGCGGCTATGTCTGTGCTATCAGGGCCGGACAACTCGGCCTCGACACCGTAATCGTTGAAGCCGACAAACCCGGCGGCACCTGCCTGAATGTCGGCTGCATTCCCTCAAAGGCCATCATTCACGCAGCCGAAGAGTTTGGGGCCACAAGACAAATGCTGGCCGGCAGGAACGCCATGGGCATTCGTGTCGAGGCTGCGTCGATCGACCTTGCAAAGACCATGGCCTGGAAAGACGGTATCGTTGGCCGGTTGAATGGAGGCGTCTCTGCCCTCCTGCAGAAGGCAAGGGTCAAGATCGTTCACGGCCAGGCGGCCTTCCGTGACGGCAAAACGGTGGAGGTCGAGACCGAAGTGGGCCTGCAGGTCATTCGCGCCGAGACGGTGGTGATTGCGACAGGGTCCGAACCTGTCGAACTTGCTGCCCTGCCCTTCGCAGGTCGGGTTATTTCGTCCACGGAGGCGCTTTCGCTCGCCGAATTGCCAAGGCAGCTCGTTGTCGTGGGTGGAGGCTATATCGGCCTCGAGCTTGGCACGGCATTCGCCAAGCTGGGCTCGGATGTAACAGTCGTTGAAGCCATGCAGCAGATCCTGCCGCAATATGATGCCGATCTCGTACGGCCGGTTGCACGACGCCTCGGCGAGCTTGGTGTTCGCGTCCTGACAGGCGCACAAGCGAAGGGCCTGTCGGACAATGGCGATGCGCTGGCCGTCGTAATTTCGGACGGCCAGCAACAATTGCTTCCTGCCGATCGCATACTGGTGACCGTTGGTCGCCGGCCCAAGATCGCCGGATCCCGGATCGACGAGCTCGATCTCGATCGTACCGGACCGTACCTGCGCATCGACGATCGTTGCCGCACCTCGATGCGGGGCGTCTACGCGATCGGCGATATTGCCGGTGAACCGATGCTCGCTCATCGTGCCATGGCACAGGGGGAAATGGTCGCAGAGATCGTTGCCGGAAAGAAGCGCGCCTGGGACAAACGCTGCATCCCGGCAATTTGCTTTACTGATCCGGAGATCGTAACGGCGGGGCTTTCACCGGATGAGGCTCGTGCGCAAGGCTATGCGATCCGTGTCGGGCAATTTCCGTTCAGCGCAAATGGCCGCGCAATGACGATGCTGTCCGAGGAAGGTTTCGTGCGGGTCGTTGCGCGTGCCGATACCGGTCTTGTTCTTGGCCTGCAGGCCGTCGGTGCCGGCGTATCCGAACTTTCGGCTGACTTTGCGCTGGCAATCGAGATGGGCTCGCGGCTGGAAGACCTCGCGGGCACGATCCATGCGCATCCGACGCGCAGCGAGGCTATCCAGGAAGCAGCGTTGAAGGCGCTGGGGCATGCGTTGCACATCTGAACGCCGTTTTGGCGCACTGGAAGCACGACAGCTGTTTGGACATGCCGCGTTTTTCTGTTAGCTAGCGCTCCAATCAAGACCGGAGCAATTGGGAATGTCCGTCGCATTCTACCGAGACTACGTCGCTGACTTGAAAGCCAGGATCGACGACCTTCACGCCAACACAGATCGCTATCAGACCTATGAGCTGACGATGGAACTCCTGGCACAGAAGAACCTCGTTTCCTACACCGAGAAGAAGGCGAAGGGGCAGACAGAGGGCTTGTCTTACCGTCGCGACTTCACGACGGGCCAGGCGGTCCAGATGCAGCAGCAAAACGCCTATGCCCTGTTCAGCGGTTTTTTCAATCTCGGCCAGTTTCTGGCCTTCACGGGACAGGGACGCCAGCCGGACGCGAAGCAGTTTGCCGAGCTTTTGACCGATAACTGGCGGTATCCGACTTGCGCCGTATATTTGACTTTCCGCCAAAAGGGACAGCCAAAGACACCCTCGATGAGGATGCACTTCGTCGGGTTGAACGGACAAGCCGACGCAGCAGCCTACGAGCGGAAGGCGGATCGAGCAGACAACCTGGTGGCGCAGCGGCCATTTTCATCTGCTGTGTTCTGGGAATGGAAGTAACCGTGGGCCTCGAGGTCGGTTCGAATGCGTCACAGTTGCGCCATCAAGATCTAATGAAGGGCTGCTAACGCCGGATCCGTGAATATGCGTTGGGCGAAATAGATGGCCCCTGGCTTTGTCAGGTGGACCCGGTCCTGCGAAAGGAAATGGCCGTTTTCATCGAACACTGGCAGCGTCGTGCCATCCCTGCCGACAAGGTGCAGCAGATCGACGAACTTGCCGCCCGGCGGAAGCGTCGCGCGCTGGATATTGTTCTCATCAACGACGGACGGAAGCACCTTGGCTCGCGCGGCCGCGCGTTCATCAGACGGGATTCGCAGGAAGGGATTGAGGTTGTAGCCGAAATGTTTCGGCCCAACAACGATCAGCTTCTTTGCGTTCCCAGGGCCGATATCCGCGACCAGTTGGCCGGCGCAAGGGGCGGCGATATAGACGATAATGAAGAGGTCGGCCTCGTCGAAAAGCCGGGTGAGTTTGGGGGAAGGCGGTGCCTTGCTTGGGCATTCATAGTCGTCCCGATAGATCAGGTTATAGTCTCTTTGTCGCCTGGCTTCCTCGATGATGTTGACGAAATCGCGCCCCGTGCTGTCGCCCATCACCAGCACGTTTCGTCTTCCGTTTTTCGGAAACTCGTCCTCCTTGAAGCGGAAGACAGCCGCATTGTAAGCGATGAACATCCCACGCTCGTCGGTGCCGTTGAAGACACGACCGGGGAAGCCGTGGCTGAAGTGCGCCCCGAGGCCGACTGAAAGCAGGACTGTCGCAACCGTAGCGAGCGCTGGCGCAAAGAGCCGGATGGGCGTAACGGATCGATCTCGAAACGGAGTCTCGACAAACTTCCAAGTTAACCAGGCCAATATCAAGGTTGCTGCGACGAGGGCGGACATGATGGCGGGGCTGAGGGGATCGAGGCTGTAGGTCCGCGCAAAGGCAAACAGCGGCTGGTGCCAGAGATAGACGCTATAGCTGATCAGCCCAATGCCAATCAGCGGCGGCAGTGAAAGCATGCGGCAAGCGATAGTCCCTTGACGCGCAAACAGCAGTACCAGCGCAGTGCCGACGACCGGCACGACCGTGAAAAGCGAGGGAAAGGGAACGTTCTTATCGTAGAGGAAAATCGAGAGGGTTATCAGAAGCAGGCCGGCAGCTGAGAGCACTTCATTGCTTCTCCTCGATAGATGCAAGCCGACGAAGGCACAGATCGAGCCGACGAGGATTTCCCATGCGCGCGAGGTCGTCAGATAGAAATTGAGTTGCGGGGAGAGATGGCCGCCGATCTCACAGATTGTGAAACTTGTCAGCAGGATGACCGCCGTGACTACCAGAGCGGATTTGCGTCCCCAGCGCCACAGGATCAGCAGTAGCAAGGGGAAAAGTACATAATATTGCTCCTCGACGCCGAGGCTCCAGGTATGCAGAAGCGGCTTGAACTCCGCTTCCAGATCCCAGTAGCCGCTCGTCTTGGCAAGCAGCAGGTTGTTGGCAAAGAGCAAGGTTGCGACAACGCTTTGCCCGAAGTTCTCCAACATGTCCGGCAGCATCCAGTACCATGCGAAGGGGACGCACGCCACGACAACGACGAAAAGTGCCGGAAGGATGCGCCGGGCGCGGCGTTCGTAGAACCGCGTAAGCGAGAAGCGTCCTTCATCAAGTTCGTGAATAATGATTCCCGTGATAAGAAATCCCGAGATGACGAAGAAGATGTCGACGCCGACAAACCCTCCGCTGAAAGGAGCAAAACCGGCGTGCCACAGAACGACCGGCACCACGGCAACAGCGCGAAGCCCATCAATCTCCCGGCGATGTTCCATAGACTTGGCCCTACCCGCAAATCTTTTGCCTACGCCCCGGACTGCCTCGGTACGCGGCGAACTATTGCCGACGCCGGCGGGCCTGTCCGCGCCTACGCAAAATTCGTATCACGGGCACGTCCGGCGGATAATTTGAACAAATGGCGTACGGGCACGATCGGCCGCTGTCGAACGCGGTAGCGGCGGACGGCCGCATACGCCAGCGAGCTAAATTTTGTTGGGAAGCCTTGCCGCTAAAAGCTTTTCTAGGAAGAGTGGGGAGCGCTTGTCCATCGGCACAACAGCTAGCGTTTCAGAGCAAAGTGGAAACTTCTAGCCACCTCGAATCGACCCACGCCAAACCAGTTCGGCATGAAGTCCGATCGACTGTCCGTGAATGGCGTCATCGTTCTCCGCCCGCGGACGTGAAAGCCAGTCGACCGTTTTGAAAGCGATTGCCGAAACCGGCTGGGCGAAAGTCGTCAGGTTATACGAAGACCATGACGCCTGCTCAATATCATCGAAACCTGCAATGCATAGCTGGTCGGGTACCGACATTGAAAACTGATGGCGGGCAGCGTCCATAAATCCGCAAGCAAGGAGGTCGGTCGCGCAGAAGACGGCGTCCGGTCGCTGCGTGTGCGTCAACATTCGCTGTGCCAGGACCTTGCCCGCGTCGTAACCCGTCCAGCCATAACGTTCGACGGAAACCTCCATTCCGAGCGCATTCGCCGCTGCGACGAACCCTCGCTCACGCGCCATCAGACTCGGCGTTCCCACTTCCGAGTTGGCAAAGGCCAGCTTTCGGCATCCTGCTCGGACAAAGGCGGTGACCACACGTCCGGCCGCCTCGTAATCGTCGAGGTTGATCCGCAAAGGACCGGGCTGTTCATCGTCGCGATTGATGAGAACAAGCCGCTGTCCGCTACGCAGGCAGAGTTGCGCAATCGACCTGTCCGGCATGCCTGAAAGAATGATCGATGCATCGGCGCGGTAGCGGATCGCCTGGCGAAGTGCACGATCAACGCTGCCGTCCGAGCGATCCGTATTGATTAGCATCGCGACCTTGCCGGCCTTCTGCAGCAGCAAGGTCAATTCGCGCAGCAGCGCAGACCGGTAAGGTGTCGCGACATCGGAAACGATCAGACAGACGATGCCGCTCTCATTGCGCATGAGACCGCGCGCAAGCTCATTGACATGGTAGCCAAGCGCTTCGGCAGCTTCGAGAACCCGCCGTCGCGTCTCTGCTGAAACGCTGGCACCCGGCGTGAACGTCCGCGACACGGCAGATCTGGAAACGCCTGCCCTGTCGGCGACCTCCTTTGCGCTCACAAATACCTTTTCTGACACGCGGTTCAATCTCCGTTTGCAGCGACTCTGCACATTGCTGCAAAAGTGTGCAAGCACATGCATCAAGGCGGATGCGTGAAACTTTTATGAACAAGAGCACTGACGCGACAAATGACGTGGCTTGCAACTGCACACGAGTGCAACAAAAGCATCGTTGTCACGTGCGGCGATCGGAGCTCGGACCAACCTGTGCGACTGCTTCCTGGCATCCGCATCAGCCGAGATCATGGTCGGTCATCGCACTGTCATATCGTTTCCTCTATCGACCTTCGAGGACTGGATAGCTGCGATCCGGGAACCGTGATGGGACGGCGACCAGATCGGCGGCTTTCGAAAAAAACCTTTACCGCGATTTCCGCCAAAGGCATCCTCATCTCGTGGTGGGGTGCTGCGGCGTGCCTAATATGATAGATCGCACCGCCACTATCGAAGGAGGAGCCGGTGACGGCAGCGACCAATCGGGCAGATGCCGGGGCTAGCGAACTGATCCGACGGATTCTTGCCGAAAGCCCGCTTAAGGCAGCCGGTTTTATCGTGACGATCTACGGCGACGTCGTCGAGCCGCGTGGCGGCATCGCATGGATTGGCAACCTGATCGAGACATGCGCAGACGTTGGCATCAGCGAGACGCTCGTGCGCACTGCCGTGTCACGGCTCGTTGCTGCAGGCCAGCTTTGCGGTGAGAGACAGGGCCGGCGCAGCTATTACCGACTGTCGCGCTCGGCCGGCAGCGAGTTTGCCGCTGCAGCGCGCGTGCTGTTTGGCACTCCTGAGGAGGGCAGTTGGCAGTTCGTCCATGTTTTTGGGCCCTCCGTCGAAGAGGCCATGCAAACGCTCAAGCGCAAAGGTCATGCCCGTATTGCCTACCGCCTGGCGGTCGGGCCTGAAAGACGTTCGGCCGAAGCAATTCCCGGCTTGGTATTTCGCGCAGACGCCCCGCTGGATCACGACGCCCTTCAGGCCTTTGCCCTGGAAAATTGGGATCTGGCGGCCCATGCGCGCGCTTATGAAACATTTCTGGAGCAGTTCGGCTCGATGTCCGATCCGGCCGAGGCTGTTGGGATTTCACCGGCGACGGCGCTTATTATCCGGCTTCTCCTGGTGCATCGGTTTCGCACCGTTCACCTTCACGATCCAAGGCTGCCAAGCGCTGCCCTGCCCGGCGACTGGCCAGGCAAAGCGGCGCGACAGCTATTTTCTCAAGTCTATCGACGTTTCTCGCCCGCGGCCGATGCGTTCATCGCCCGAACATTCCTGACGGCCTCCGGCCCGCTTCCAGCCTCAACGCCGACAACCAATCGTCGCCTTGAGACACTTACCAGCGAAGCCGGTTAACTCGAGCTTTCCCATGCTTTTCAGGCCGGTGTGCTGCTTTTGTGCTAGAATATTCCAAAGGACATTAAACATCACACATCTACGAGAAAAATCGATTGATCTGTGACATTTCGCATGATAAATACATAACCGATCGGTCGGTTAATTAATGCGGCTCGATGAGCCCTCGGAGCAGAGGAAGTTGCGCATGTTGGAAGCGTTCATCTGTGATGCCGTTCGTACACCCATCGGCCGGTATGGCGGTATGTTGGCAACGACGCGCATAGACGATCTGGCAGCCCTGCCGCTGCCGGACGATGCGCCCCATGTCAATCCGAATGGGGGCGCCATCGCGATGGGCCATCCGCTGGGCATGAGCGGCGCCCGACTATTCACGACGGCAAGGTATCAATCGCACCGCCAGGGCGGTCGCTATGCGCTTTGCACCAGGTGCGCTGGCGTCGGTCAAGGCATCGCAATCATCCTCGAGCGCGTCTGACGCGCGAAGGCCAAGGAGACGAACCATGTACGCGCAGATGGTCAGGACCGACAGCGCCCGCGTCAAGACGCTCGATGAGATGGATCCGGTCGAACGTGCCTTCCAGGAGCGCATCGACGCTGGCCAGAAGATCGAACCGAAGGAATGGATGCCGGAAGGATACCGCAAGGCGCTGATACGCCAGATCAGCCAGCATGCGCATTCCGAAATCGTCGGCCAACTGCCGGAGGGCAACTGGATCACCCGCGCCCCGACGCTCGAGCGCAAGGCAATATTACTCGCCAAGGTGCAGGACGAGGCCGGTCACGGTCTCTACCTCTATTGCGCTGCAGAGACGCTCGGCATCAGCCGGGACGAGATGTACGAACAGCTGCACAGCGGCAAGGCGAAATACTCCTCGATCTTCAACTATCCGACGCTGAGCTGGGCCGATATCGGCGCCATCGGCTGGCTGGTCGATGGTGCGGCGATCATGAACCAGGTGCCGCTTCAACGCTGTTCCTACGGGCCTTACGCCCGCGCCATGGTTCGCATCTGCAAGGAAGAAAGCTTCCATCAGCGACAGGGCTTCGACATCCTGATCAAGATGGTCAGGGGCACACCCGCCCAGAAGGAAATGGTCCAGGACGCATTGAACCGCTGGTGGTGGCCGTCGCTGATGATGTTTGGCCCCTCCGACGACGCATCGGTGCACTCGGCCCAGTCGATGTCGTGGAAGATCAAGCAGAACTCGAACGACGAGCTGCGCCAGAAGTTCGTCGACCAGACAGTCCCACAAGCTGAATATCTCGGCCTGACGGTGCCCGATCCTGATTTGAAGTGGAACGAGGAAAAGGGCGGCTACGACTTCGGCGAACCCGATTGGACCGAGTTCTTCGCCGTCATCGCGGGCAACGGCCCGTGCAATGCCGAGCGCCTCGGTGCCCGCCAGAAGGCGTGGAACGACGGCGAGTGGTTCCGCGATGGTCTCGTTGCCCATGCCGAAAAGATGAAATCTCGAGGCTCTACCGCGTCGATGTCGGCCGAATAAACAGCATGGCGTCAGAGGGCGCCGCTCTAATCAGTTGCAAGCAGGGAGAAACACCGATGTCCAGCGAATGGCCCCTCTGGGAAGTCTTCATCCGCGGCCAGCACGGCCTCAATCACCGGCATGTTGGCAGCCTTCACGCACCCGATGCCGAGATGGCTGTCAACAACGCCCGCGACGTCTACACCCGTCGAAACGAGGGGGTGAGCATCTGGGTGGTTCGTTCCAGCGACATCACGGCCAGCGCGCCCTCGCAAAAGGGTCCGCTGTTCGATCCGTCGAATTCGAAGGTCTATCGCCACCCGACGTTCTTCGACATTCCCGAAGAAGTGGGGCATATGTGATGAGTGCGATCTCCAATGTGTCGGTCAGCGACGCGGCGCTTTTTGAGTTCCTGACCCGCCTCGGCGACAATGCCCTGATCCTCGGCCATCGCGTCTCCGAATGGTGCGGGCATTCGCCAGCACTTGAAGAGGACATTGCGCTTTCCAACACGGCCCTTGACCTGATCGGTCAGACCCAGCTGTGGCTCGGCCTTGCCGGCGCGATCGAAGGTCGGGGTCGAAGCGCCGACGATCTCGCCTATCTGCGCGATGCCCGCAACTTCCACAACGTCCTGCTCGTCGAACGTCCGAACGGCGATTTCGGCAAGACGCTGATGCGTCAGTTCCTGTTCGACGCCTGGCATTTCCTGCTGTTGAAGGCACTGTCGTCATCGACAGACAAACGCATCGCCGACATCGCACAAAAGGCCTTCAAGGAAGTGGCCTACCATCTTGATCGCAGCCGCGATCTGATCATCCGTCTTGGTGATGGCACCGCCGACAGCCATCGGCGAATGCAGGAGGCACTTGACGAGCTATGGGCCTATACCGGCGAATTCTTCATCGGCGACGCGATCGATGCCGAGCTTTCTTCAGCAGGCATCGCACCACGGCCTGAAAGTCTGAAAGTAGAATGGGACGAGCTGGTCGGCGAGGCCCTGAGCGAAGCGACGCTCAAAAAGCCAGCCGATGGTTTCATGCACAAGGGCGGCAAGCGCGGTGTACACACCGAACACATGGGTTTCATTCTGGCTGACCTGCAGTTTCTGCAGCGGGCCTATCCGGGCGCGACCTGGTAACGGAAGGAGGCGGTTATGACGACCGCAACTTTGCCATCCACGGCCGATATCTGGCAGTGGCTCGGGGAGGTTCCGGATCCCGAAATTCCGGTGATCTCGCTGGTCGATCTCGGCATTATTCGCGATGTCGCATTTGAGGACGACACATTGGTCGTGACGGTAACACCCACCTATTCCGGCTGTCCGGCAACGGCAATCATCAACCTCGATATCGAGCAGGCGCTGAAAGAAAAAGGGATCGAAAAGCTGCTGCTGCGGCGCCAGCTTTCGCCCGCCTGGACGACGGACTGGATCAGCACGGACGGTCGCGACAGGCTGCGCGACTACGGCATTGCCCCGCCGGTCGCCGGCAGCGCGACAGACGGCATCCTCAACCAGCGCATTAACCGTCTGTCCGGCCGCTCCAATCTGACAATCGCCTGTCCGCGTTGCGGATCGACGAACACGGAAAAGATCAGCCAGTTCGGCTCGACCCCCTGCAAGGCGAGCTATCGCTGTGCCGACTGTCTTGAACCATTCGATTATTTCAAGTGCATCTGACCCTTTGCTTGAGTGAGGTCCGCAATATGGCACGTTTTCATTCTCTTCAGGTCACTGACGTCAGGCGCGAAACGCGCGATGCCGTGGTCGTCACCCTTGCTCCGCCGGACGAGGACCGTGGTGCGTTCGATTTCACGCAGGGCCAGTACCTGACGTTCCGCCGCAAGTTCGACGGCGAGGAGCTGCGCCGATCTTATTCGATCTGTGCCGGGCGCAACGAAAGTGTTTTGAGGGTCGGCATCAAGCGGGTGGATGGCGGCTGTTTTTCGACCTGGGCAAATGAAGAGTTGCGGGTCGGTGATACGCTGGAAGCGATGCCGCCGATGGGTGCATTCTTCACCGCGATCGAACCTGAGGTTTCCAAGAGCTATCTCGGATTTGCCGGCGGCAGCGGCATCACGCCGGTGCTGTCCATCATCAAGACCACGCTTGCGCACGAGCCCCGTTCACGCTTCACCCTCGTCTACGCAAACCGTCAGATCAGCTCGATCATGTTCCGTGAGGAACTGGACGACCTGAAGAATACCTATCTTGGCCGCCTGTCGATTCTGCATGTGCTGGAAAGCGAAGCCCAGGATATCGACCTTTTCACCGGCCGGATCGACGCGCAGAAGTGCAAGGCGCTCTTCAAGCACTGGATCGATCCGAAGTCGGTCGATACCGCCTTCATCTGCGGTCCAGAACCGATGATGCTGACGATCGCCGCCGCCCTTCGCGATCACGGCATGCGCGACGAACAGATCAAATTCGAGCTCTTCGCCTCCTCCCAGCCCGGCCGCGCACGCCAAAGGATCGAAAGCGTTTCTGCTTCCGACAGAGAGACCGCGTGCGAGGCGACTGTAACGCTCGACGGCGCCACCCGTGTCTTCAAGATGCCGAAGCAGGGTCAGACGCTGCTGGAAGCGGCTCTCGAAAACAGCATGGACGCCCCCTATGCCTGCAAGGCAGGCGTCTGTTCGACTTGCCGGGCCAAGGTGATCGAAGGCGAGACCGAGATGGAGGTCAACCATGCTCTCGAGGACTATGAGGTCCGGCAGGGCTACGTCTTGACTTGCCAGTGCTATCCGCTGAGCGACCGTGTCGTGGTCAGCTATGATCAATAGTCCGCGATAGAACGGAGACCAATCAATGTCCGATACGATGCCGATCGAGGAATATCTGCTCAAAGGGGGCGTGCTGACGTCGCCCGACAATGCGCCTCCTCGTTATCGCGGCGAGCTTCTGCGCCTGATGGCGAGTTTCGTCGACAGCGAGCTTGCCGGCGCTGCCGGCTTTGCCGACACGATCAACGATGCGCCCGGGATCAAGGAGCGCATCGCGTCTGCCAAGATCGTGCTCGAAAAGACCGATCATGCGGGTCGCGTGCTGGAGATCATGGGAAGCTTCGGCGCCGATACCGGCCGTTATGCGATACATCATCCGTGGGATGCGCGCCTGGCACGCGATGCCGACATCGGTGCTGCGCGTCAGGGCGGCGACATGCGCCTTTCGGTTTTTCACTATCCGCTGCAGGGCTGGATCGACGCGGTCGTCATGAACGTGCTGATGGGCACTGCAAGCACTTTCCAGCTGCGCGAACTCACACACGTTTCCTATCAGCCACTTGCCGACGTGTTCCGCGCGATCCTGCCGCGGGAGGCCCATCACACCGACCTTGGCATCGAAGCGCTGAACCGGATTGCTGAAAGTGAAAATGGCGCGAGGGCGGCGCGTGAGGCGATCGCCTATTGGCGCCCGCGCGTTGCCGCAAGCTTCGGGCTATCTGCCTCGGCCCGATTTGAAACGCTGGCTCGCTTTGGCCTTCGCCACACACCCAACGAGGCGCTGATGTCTGAATGGCGAGCGGCCATTGATGCGCGGCTTGCTGCGTGCAATCTGAACTGACCGGAAGGATAAAATGATGGACGTTCTGGTAAACCCGCCGCGTCGCCTCGAAAGCTACGTCTATGGCCGCTGGGTTCGCGGCACCAGGGATGGCGCCGAACTGCGCGACGCCTCCACGGGCGTACCGGTGGCATGGATTGATTCGACCGGCGTGGACTTTGCTGCGTCTCTCTCCTATGGCCGCCAAAGCGCGGGCCCGACGCTGCGCCGCATGTCGTTTCACGAACGTGCCGCCATGCTGAAGGCGCTTGGCCAGGCGCTGATGGAGCGCAAGGAGGAGTTCTACCTCCTTTCGTCGGCAACCGGTGCGACGAAGGCAGACAGCTGGATCGATATCGACGGTGGTATCGGCACGTTGCTGTCCTATGCCTCAAAAGGCCGGCGCGAGCTGCCCAATACCCGTGTGCTCATCGATGGCGACGTGGAAACGCTGTCGCGCGATGGCACGTTCGCGGCGCGGCACATCCTGTCGCCGCTGCAGGGTGTCGCAGTTCACATCAATGCCTTCAATTTTCCGGTCTGGGGCATGTTGGAGAAGCTGGCGCCGACCCTGCTTGCCGGCATGCCGGCGATCGTCAAGCCGGCAAGCCAGACGGCCTATCTTACCGAGCTGGTTGTCCGCCGTATGGTCGAAACCGGTCTTTTGCCCGAAGGCGCCGTGCAACTTGTCTGCGGTTCTGTCGGCGACCTCCTGGACCACGTCGACGGACAGGATGTTGTCACGTTTACGGGTTCGGCGCGGACCGGCCGCAAACTGAAAACGCATCCGGCGATCATCGACAATTCCGTGCGCTTCACCATGGAGGCAGACAGCCTCAATGCCTCAGTCCTCGGCCTTGACGCCGGACCTGGCACCGTGGAATTCGACCTTTTCGTCAAGGAAGTCTCCCGTGAAATGACGGCAAAGGCCGGCCAGAAGTGCACCGCGATCCGCCGTATCATCGCACCCCGCGTTTATTGCGACGCGCTGATCTCCGCCCTTGAGGAACGCCTTGGCAAGACAGCACTTGGCAACGCGGCCGATGACAACGTCCGCATGGGTCCGCTTGCAAGCCTTGCCCAGCGCGACGAGGTCCGTGCCCGCATTGGCGATCTGCTTGCCGACGCCGAAATCGTCGCCGGCGACCCTGACAATCCGTGTATCGTGTCGGGTGACGCCGATGCCGGCGCCTTCCTCAATCCGGTTCTCCTTTATTGCGACAAGCCATGGGAAGCCAAGGCCGTTCACGACGTCGAGGCCTTCGGCCCCGTTAGCACGGTGATGCCCTATGAGAGCGCTGAAGAGGCCGTCGACCTTGCCCGTCGTGGCAAGGGAAGCCTGGTATCGTCGGTCTTCACGAACGATCCAGCCTTTGCCGAAGACGTCGTCCTTGGCATGGCGCCGTTCCACGGTCGCGTGCTGATCGGCAACCGCGTGAGTGCAAGGACGTCGACTGGACACGGCTCTCCGTTACCGGGCCTGGTGCATGGTGGCCCCGGACGCGCCGGCGGCGGCGAGGAGCTCGGTGGACTGCGCGGGGTAAAGCACTACATGCAGCGAACCGCCGTGCAGGCTTCGCCCACACTTTTGTCGGCTGTCACCGGCCGCTGGGTTGCGGATGCCGAGGTGCGCAAGGATGGCGAACATCCGTTCCGCAAGTCGCTGGCCGAATTGCGCGTCGGCGACCAGCTCGTCACCGGCACGCGCGTGGTCACGCTCGAGGATATCGAGCATTTTGCCAACTTCACCGGTGACACCTTTTACGCCCACATGGACGAGGAAGCCGCCCGCGCCAATCCCTTCTTTGACGGGCGTGTTGCCCACGGCTATCTGATCGTCTCCTTCGCTGCTGGCCTGTTTGTCGACCCAGCTCCCGGTCCGGTCCTTGCTAATTATGGCATCGACAACTTGCGTTTCCTCACGCCGGTCAATTCGGGGGACACCTTGCAGGTGCAACTGACCTGCAAGGAAATCAATCCGCGCATCGGCGCTGAGCATGGTGAGGTGCGCTGGGATTGCAGGGTGACCAACCAGAACGGTGCGACGGTCGCGCAATACGACGTGTTGACGATGGTCGCCAGGACAAGGAACTGAACGAGATGGCGCAGGTCTACTCCTATGACGGCGTCGTGCCCGTCATCCATCCGACGGCCTTCATTCATCCAGCAGCGGTTGTGATCGGCGATGTCATCATCGGCCCCGCCTGCTATGTCGGCCCCTGTGCCGTGCTGCGAGGTGATTTCGGACGGATCGTCATGGAACGCGGCTCAAACGTCCAGGAGACCTGCGTTGTTCACAGCTTTCCCGACGTCGAGGTGGTGATTGGCGAAGGCGGCCATATCGGCCACGGAGCGGTTCTGCACGGCTGCCGGATTGGTCGCAATGCCATGGTCGGGATGAACGCGGTCGTCATGGACGAAGCGGTAATCGGCGAAAATTCGATCGTTGCAGCCATGGCTTTCGTCAAGGCCGGGGCCGATATCCCCCCAAACAGCCTTGCGGTCGGATCGCCAGTCAGGGTCATTCGCGAGCTCAGCGAAAAAGAGATCGCCTGGAAGCGCCAGGGAACCGGAATCTATCAGCGCCTTGCCCTGGAGGCCAAAGATAAGCTTCGACCCGTTGAGCCGCTGAACGAACCGGAGGCAGACCGTCAGCGGATCGAGGCTCCGAAATATGATCCGTTGATCCTGGAGCGGCTTAAATTCGTTGACTGAGCCGATCCTGTTCCACCAGCAAGCGAGATCTGATCGATCGCGATTTAGCGCCGAGCGCGTCGCTACCGCATTGTTTCGACAGCATTAATATACGACAAGAGACCGGGAACTAGGTAGATCCTGTGAGGAAGGTGAATAGCGGCCGGCGCTCCGGATCGGTGCGCTGAGATAGGCATGCTTGCCTCCGAGGTGGGGTGTTTGTGGTGGTGAAGCACCTCGCCCTGCCACAGGGCTGGTCGCTATAGCCTCCTCATAGGATCCAACCAATTCCGCAAAGCCACGGTCAGCGAGCAGATACACGCGTCAAGACGTGAAGGTTGCCGCCCAGCTCGGAAACGACGATCCGCCGTTCATCCCAGACAAGCACAGACACTGGGCGGGTCAGGCCCTCGAGAATAGTCTTCCGTTCCCGCCCCACTTTATCGAACTTGAGCAATCTTCCGCTCGCCTTGCGAAAACCATCCTTCTGGTCGTAGGTGCCGTGTTCGAGAACAAGCATTTCTCCACCCTTGTCGAAAGCAACACTTACCGGCGCATTGAGAGCTTCTACCTCAATCTGCGGCGTTGACTGATCGCCAGCTTCGGGAAGCGAAACGATCTTTCCACCTCCGGCAAGGAAAGGAAAGCCGCCGAACAGCGCTATGTAGAGGCGCCCTTCGTGAAGGGCGATACCAGTCGGCACAGAATCGGTTTCGTAACTGTTGCCTTCGGCGAACTCCGTCGGGGAAAGGCTGCGGAGCGCCGTTGGCGCCTGGCTCATGCGGCGGAATGTCAAAAGCGTGCTTTTCCGGCCGTCGGGCCGTATGCGCTCGAGACTGTTTCGTGCGGAGTCGACTACGTAGTAGCTTCCGCTCGCTGCAATGAAGTCGAACGGATTCCAGAAATCACTGCTGATGACATGGACCTGACCGGCGGCGTCGATCGAAACGAGCGCGTGGTCGAATGGCCCCTCCTTGGAGCCGACCGGCGTCCATCCCTGGGCGACGACAACGCCATCGCCGGTACGGACCACACGATAGGGACCCGTCGGGTCGCCGATCACGTCGAGGCCATGGGGAAATACCGGACCGAATGCGACAAGCTTGCCGTCCGCGCCGCGCCGGTAGAGCCGGCCGCTGGCGAGATCGCTGACGAGCAAGCCTCCGGCATCGCGAGACAGGCCGGCGAAGGCGGCACCAGGCGTGTTGAAGGTCTCGAGCGTGTAGCCGGCCGACGCCGTCGGCACGGCACCGGCGCCAGCGGCTAGGAGTAGAAAAGCGGCTACGACAATCAAGGTGCAGAACGCACGCATCTGAAACCACCATTGGCTGAGAACCGGAATTCAGGCTCATAGGCGAGGCGATATGTCGTTGTCAGGTGGCTTGGATCGCTGTTCCAGGAGCCACCACGAAGCACGCGGTATACCCCGGTGTTCTTCGCCGCGGTCCCACCTTCATACGGGGCGTAGACATCGCGAGTCCACTCCCAGACATTGCCGACAAGATTGAGGACGCCCTCCTTGCTTGCGCCATCGGCAAAGGACGCCGCCGGTGCGGTCATCGGATACCCATCGCGCGCGTCTGCGGAACAACAGACATCGGCTCCGGCATTTGTCCGCGCAATGCCTGGTGGGACCTCGCCCCATGGAAACGCGCCGCCCTTCGTTCCTCGCGCCGCCCGTTCGTACTGTCGTTCCGATGGAAGATCCAACCCGTAGTGACGGCAAAATGCATCGGCATCTCCCCAACTGACCCCGACGACCGGTCGGTCGTCCAATCCGAGGATTGGGTGATTGGCATAGAAGGCCGCACGATGGCCGGTCTCCTTGACGAAGAGCTCATATTGCTGGTTTGTAATCTCGGTGCGATTGATCGCAAACGCCTGCCCCTCCAGTTCCAGCCGCGGGCGTTCGTTTTCAGGGCCGTCGTCGCGGCCGAAGATGAACGTCCCGGCAGGAATTTCAATCAGCGGATTTTCAGCGGTGAAGCGGCCATCGGCAGCACTCGCACCAAATGCCAGGGTGATCACCATCGCCGCCGTCCAAAGGCTAGAAGTCAACACGGTCGTTAGTCCGGCCATCGAACAGAAAGACGCGATCCGTCGCGACCTTGACGCCGATCTGCTGGTCGATCTGACCCGTGAAATTCTTGTCGGCACGCAAGGTGACGAGTTGACCTCCCAACCGCAGGCTCACAAGCGTATTCTCGCCGGTGAGTTCCGCCGAATAGATCGGCGCCATCAGATTGACGTCTGCATCGCCGGCATCAGTGGGGTGGACGTCCTCCGGGCGGACGCCGAGGACCGCTGAAGAGACGTTTGCCCGGCCGATACCGGTAACCCTGAGGCCGGAACTGGCGAACACACCGTCTCTCACTTCTCCCGGAATGAGGTTCATCGGCGGCGAGCCGACAAAGCCGGCAACGAAGAGTGTGCGGGGATCGTTATAGATTTCCCGCGGCGTCCCAAGCTGCTCGACGACGCCATTATTCATCACGGCCACTCGATGGGCCAGCGTCATCGCTTCTATCTGGTCATGGGTGACATAGATCGTCGTGACCTTAAGCTCATGCTGCAGATGCTTCAGCTCGGCGCGCATCTGCGTGCGAAGCTTGGCGTCGAGATTGGACAGCGGCTCGTCCATCAAAAATACGCGTGGCGTGCGTACGATAGCGCGGGCAAGTGCCACGCGCTGGCGCTGACCGCCGGAAAGCTCCTTCGGCAGCCGCGACAACATCGGTTCGAGTTCCACGCGCCGTGCGACTTCGGCTATTCGTCGCTTGCATTCAGCCGGCGGAACTTTGCGGATCTTTAGCGGGTAGCCGATATTGTCTTCGACGGTGAGGTGTGGATACAAAGCATATGACTGGAATACCATGGCGACGTCGCGATACTTGGGAAGGACACCATTGACGCGGTCCTCGTCGATGTAGATGTCGCCGAGTGTCGCTTCCTCCAGCCCCGCAACCATCCGCATGGTCGTTGTTTTGCCGCAACCGGAAGGTCCGAGCAAAACGAGAAACTCGTTGTCCCTGATCTCGAGGTTGAAATCACGAACGGCAACGAATTCACCGAACTTCTTGCAAACGTTGTTGAATGTGACGGATGCCATAGGCCTCAACCTTTGACGGCGCCCAGGGACAATCCCCGGACGAGATGCTTCTGGACGATGAAGGCGAAGATGACGATTGGCACGCATGCCATGAACCCCGCCGCGCTGATTTCACCCCAATATGTATTGTACTGCGTTACTCGCCCGGCAATGCCAATGGGCAGCGTCTGCGACTGCTCGGTGAGCGTGATGATGAGGGAAAGTAGAAACTCGTTCCACGAAATGATCACGCAGAAGATCGCGGTGGCTGCAAGCCCGGGCCGGGCAAGAGGCAGCGCCACATGCAGGAATGCACCCCACCGTGTGTCGCCGTCGACGATCGCCGCCTCCTCCAGCTCGACCGGAAGATCTTGGAAGTAGCTCTTCATCATCCAAGTCGCGAAGGGGAGATTGAAGGCGGTGTAGGCGACGATGAGAGCCGACTTCGTGTTGAGCATGTCGAAGTAGTTGAAGAACAAGTAGAGCGGAATGATGCTGACGATGGGCGGCATCATGCGCGTTGACAGGATCCAGAACGAAATCTGCTTCCGCCACTGCCAGGGATAGCTGAACCGGGCCAAGGCATAGCCGGCCATTGTGCCGAAGGTTACCGAAACGGTCGTCGTTCCTACGGCGACGAGCAAGCTGTTTAGCGCGTAGCGCAGGAACGGACGCTGGATAAACGCTTCATTGTAGTGTTTTAGGGTGGGGTTGCGGGGCAGCCATTCAGGCGGTACTGCGAAAATGTCGATATCATATTTGAACGAGTTGGTCGCAATCCAGTAGATCGGAAAAAGTGTGACGACCAGCGCGACAACGATCGTCAGATAGGCCAGCAGGCGGATGAGAACCTCCTTGGTCCGGCTGCGCGCGTATATGGTTTTTGGCAGTGTCATGGTCATTCCGCCAACCGCATGCGTTTCATGAACCAGCTGCTTAAGATGATCGTTACGAACAGCACGAAAAGCGACATCGCGGCCGCGTAGCCTGGATCGGCGAAGCGGTAGGCGACCTGATAAATATAAAGGCTCAAGACCTTGGTCCGGTCAGCCGGGCCCCCTCCCGTCAGTATGAAGACCAGATCGAAAAGACGCAGTGCATCCATGACACGCAGGAGAAGCGCAATGGCGATGACCGGCTTGAGGAACGGCAGCGTCAGGTCCCGGAACTGCTGCCAGGACGATGCTCCGTCGAGCGCAGCGGCCTCATAGGGCTCGACTGGCAAGCTTGCCAACCCCGCCAGCATTAGAAGAAATATGAAGGGTGTCCATTGCCAGACATCGGCAACGATGATCGAGAACATCGCAAGGTTGACGTCGCCCGCCCATGCCTGCAATGGCAGGCCAAGGCGGAACATGATTTCGTTGAGGACGCCGAACTGAGGTTCATAGATCAGCTTCCACGTGATCGCGACCGCGATCGGCGGCAGCATCATCGGGATCATCAGGACGGTCTTCAAAAAGGTCAGCTTGCGGATGAATTTATTGAGGAGCAGGGCCAGGCCGAGACCGAGGACGAATTCCGCCGTTACCGCCACGACTGCAAATATGGTGGTATTCCAGAGCGCCACGTGAAATTGCGTGTCGGACAAAAGCCGCGCAAAATTATCAGCACCGACGAAGGTCCAGGGCAGATCGGGATTCGGGCTGATTTTGTGAACCGCTGCATAGAACATGTAGACGCTGGGAAAGATCGTCAGGCTTAGAAGCATAAGGACTGTCGGCGCAAGCATGAGGAAACGCAAATGCCGCTCCACCCATTGCTCCAGACCGGCGCCCACTCGAGGCGGCGCGGCCAAGCTTTGACTTTGCGACGTCAACATTGACCTCTCCCGTAAGCCCTGCCACGGCGCGCCTGAATTCTCGGGTTACCGGCACATCGGACGCGGTTGCCGGCGCAGTCAAGGGAGCGGCGTTTGAAAACCCCGCTCCGAACGGCTGTCGCCTAGTAAAGGTTCGTAATCCGTGAGACCGCCTCCTGCGAGTTCTTCAGAGCTTCTTGCGGCGTGATCGTGCCTGCGACCACCTTGGAAAGCTCGATGCCGAAGGCATTCTCGATCTCTGGCCACTTCGGGTGACGCGGGCGGGGGGTCGAGGCCTGGATTGCCTGCATCAACACCGGATAGTGCCGGAACTTCTCCTGCGAGGTCAGTTCCGGGTCGGTGAAGACCGAGGTCCGGACCGGCGGATTGCCACGTAGCGCCGAAATCTTCATCTGTTCGGGCGAGGTTGCCCACATCATGAAGTCGAATGCTTCCTGCTTATTCTTGGAAGCCGACATGATGCCCATGGTCCAATGGCCGATTTCCGAGCTGCCCGGTTTCGTTCCGGCGGGAATGGGACTGTAGGAAATCTTGCCGACCATCTTCGATTGCGTCGGATCCTCAAAGGTCGCAACCCAGTTCGGCCAGTTGATCGATGAAGCAGCGGTACCGGCGGCGAGCGCGGTGCCAACCTCGTTGGCGTTGTAGCTCTCCACGCCCTTCGGCGAGACATCGCGTAGCGCAATGAATGTCTTCATCGCAGCCGCCCCTTCTGGCGTATCGATCGTTACCTTCGTTCGGTCAGCGTTGAACATATCAGCGCCATAGGACCAGAAGATTGGCATGAAATCGGCAACCACCGGATTTCCTTGCCCGCCTCGGAAGACGTAACCGAAATAGCGGCCACCTCCGCCTTCTGTCAGCTTCTTGCTCGCCTTCAACACGTCATCCCATGTCTTTGGAGCATCGACGCCGGCTTCCTTGTACTTGGCGGCGTCATAGAAGAACATCTGCGCGTTCCCCACATAGGGTAGACATACGTAGGGTCCCGTATTGTAGGGATTGCGGCAGACCGCCAGGGACTTCGAAAGGAAGTCACTGTCCGGCCCTTCCATTCCGGCCTTCTTGAAGTAAGCGGTCAAATCCTCCAGATGTCCGTTCTCGGCGAAAAACGGAATCCACGGATCGTCCATGAGGATAATGTCGAACACACCGGACTTGGTCGCACCCGCATTGGCGCCTTGCTCGAAGACGTTGGCATAAGGCGCCTGTACGGCCTCCACCTTCGTGCCCTTCAACTTTGCGTAGTCCCCGGCAGCGGCCCTCAGACCGTCGCCCTCGCTGCCCGACGGCACGAGGATCGTGATATCGGCCCATGCGGCTCCATTGATTGCGAGTGCGGACGTCGCAATAGCCAGGGTGAGAAACAATCTGCGAAGCATTGTACACCTCCCATTCCGAGATGTTATCGCGAGGCCCCGGAGAGGGGCTTCACCTTTCCGGCATAGCGGAAACGCCGCCTTGGCACCCCGGCAAACCGCTTTGCGAAAAGTCGAAACATCGCCCGGCATCTCATCCTCGAGCGAGTTGCAAATTTTATCACATCGGGGGTTTTATTTAGAGTGTCTGTATCCGCATTTTTTTTGATTTTTCACCGGTTCTCGCGCAGTTCCGGCGGCGGCTTTGCGCTTGCGAAGCTGTCTGATGAAGGGATAGCGGCAACAAGCGACATTGCCCTCAAACGTCCATCTGAGACTTGAGCCGTCACGCTCGCAAGCTAAGCTGACCTCGAGCGAAAGCTTGAGCTTTACGTCCGTCTTTGGGGCACGCACCTGCGGGGCTTCCTTTCTCTTTGGGATTTCTGACATATATTAGAAATCATGAGCGTTCCGGAGGTGGTAGCGCTGAGTTTAAGGTGTTGGCGATGGCTATCGCCAATGCTGATCTTGTTGTTCACGCTGTTCTCAACTCCTAGCATCTTCACACTATCAGCGTCGCAAACCAACCGCGCTGCGGTCGTCCTCAAGGTGAGCGGCGCCATTGGGCCTGCAACAGCAGACTATGTGACACGGGGCATTCAGCGGGCTGGCGGAGCGGGCCTGATTATCCTTGAGATGGACACGCCCGGCGGCCTTGACACCTCCATGCGGGTCATCATTCGCGCGATCCTTGCCTCGCCCGTGCCAGTCGCCGGCTTCGTCGCACCGAGCGGTGCGCGGGCTGCGAGCGCCGGCACCTATATTGTCTATGCATGCCACATTGCGGCGATGGCGCCAGGCACCAACTTGGGAGCAGCGACACCGATCGCGATCGGCGTAAATCCTTTTGGCGGTGATACGAAACCCGAAAAGGAACCGGGCAAACAAAACGACAAGCCAGCCGAGGCTCCAGGCAGCGCCAGCGACAAAAAACTCATCAACGACGCGGTAGCCTATATTCGCGGGCTTGCGGAACTGCGCAATCGCAACGCCGACTGGGCAGAGCGTGCCGTGCGGGAAGGCGCGAGCCTTTCATCGACTGCAGCCGTGCGCGAACATGTCATTGATTTCACAGCGGTTGATGTCAACAATCTGCTTGCGCAGGCACAAGCGCGCATCGTGCAGGTCGGCCAGACCGACATCCAAATAGATACCACCGGTTTAGCTGTCCAGGAATTCGAACCGGACTGGCGCACGCGACTGCTTTCGGTAATTACCGATCCGAACATTGCAATCATCCTGATGATGGTCGGCATCTACGGTCTGATCTTCGAATTTCTTGCGCCGGGGACGATGCTTCCCGGCACGATCGGCGGCATCTGCCTCCTTCTCGGTCTTTATGCCTTGGCACTGCTTCCGGTAAGTTTTGCCGGCATTGGGCTTATCGTCCTCGGCGTGGGATTGACGGTTGCCGAGATCCATTCGCCAAGCTTCGGCGCCTTTGGCATTGGCGGCGGGATTGCCGTGATCCTGGGCGCAACCATTCTGTTCGATACGGATATGCCGGGCCTTCAGGTTTCGCGTCCTTTACTTGGCACAATCGCTCTTGCATGCCTTGCTTTCAGCCTTCTCGTTGCTCGCCTGGCATTTACCTCGCGGCGGCGCGACGTCGCGACGGGCGCAGAGCAGATGATCGGCATTTCGGGCAAGGTCGAGAGTTGGGCTGGAGCGACGGGTTACGTCATCGCGCATGGCGAGCGCTGGAAGGCTATTTCCGCCGATGCGCTTACCGCAGGGGACCCTGTCAGCGTAATTGCCCGCAACGGGCTGATGCTTAAGGTCGAAAGGCGCATCAACGAGACTTAGCGGCTTGAAGGCAGGAGAAGACGTCATGGCTATGTTTGCAGATCTTGCGTTTTATCTTGTGGCGATCCTGATTTTGCTCGTCATCATTGCATCCGCGGTCAAGATCCTGCGGGAATACGAACGCGGCGTCGTTTTCACATTTGGCCGCTTTACCGGCGTCAAGGGACCCGGGTTGATACTCCTTGTGCCCTACGTCCAGCAGATGATACGGGTCGACTTGCGCACGCGCGTACTCGATGTCCCCAGCCAGGACGTTATCTCGCACGATAATGTATCGGTGCGCGTCAGCGCCGTGATCTACTTCAGGGTCATCGATCCCGAGAAGTCGACGATACAGGTCGAAGACTTCATGATGGCCACAAGTCAGCTTGCCCAGACGACATTGCGCTCTGTCCTTGGCAAGCACGACCTCGACGAGATGCTGGCAGAGCGCGACAGGCTCAACCTGGACATTCAAGAAATCCTTGACACGCAAACGGATGCCTGGGGCATCAAAGTTGCCACGGTCGAGATCAAACATGTCGATATCAACGAATCGATGATCCGTGCAATAGCGCGCCAAGCGGAAGCCGAACGCGAGCGCCGGGCAAAGGTCATCAATGCCGAAGGTGAGCAGCAGGCGGCTGCAAAGCTCCTCGAAGCGGCCGAAATACTCGCCAAGCAGCCGGAGGCCATGCAACTTCGCTACTTAAGCACCCTGAACGTCATCGCCAGCGAGAAGAACTCAACCGTCTTGTTCCCGTTTCCGATGGAACTCGGCAACCTCATGTCCGGCAAACCGAAATAATCAATCGTTCAGGCGCGCCACTTATCATCCTCTGTGACGGTGATCTGCCGATAGCGTGCCGTCGAAATCAAGTGTGATAGTACGATGCGCTTAGCGGACCGCCTTGACGCCCTCGAGGATAAGGGTGGTGGCGATGTCGGCATATTCGTCGCGGCTGACCGGACCGCCTGGACGAAACCACATATAGACCCAGTTCATCATGCCGAAGAGCGACATGGTCACCGGCATCAGCAGCGGCTTGTTCGCATTGAGATCCGGGTTGATCTCGATGATGGTATTCGAAAACCGCTTGACGATCCGCCTTTCGATTTCCCGCAGCTCGTCGAGTTGTTCGCGGGAAAGCGCGCTGGTACCGTTCAGTTGCACCTTGTGCTCGTTGTCGGCGCCGCGATAATTTTCCAATACCTGACGGACGAGGAGCCGCAATCTCTCCTGAGGAGAGACTGCGGGTTGATCTGCGGCAGCAACGGCAGCTTCCAACTCCTCGAGATGGTTGCGAATGATATCGAAGATCAGGGCATCCTTGCTCGGATAATAATGATAAAGCAGGGCTTTAGAAACATTGCTGCGCGAGGCGATGTGAGCCATGGAGGCTTTCTCCATTCCCATCTCGGCAAAAACGGCAGCAGCGCTGCTGAGGAGGCTGCGTTGTTTCTCTTCAAAGTCGATCGCGCGCGTTCGTGCCATATGATCCTATGTTCCTGTTCTTCCTGCGCGCCCTCCACGCGACGAGATTGTGACAACATTTGAATAGGTGCTTCCCGGAATGATCGTCACGCCGGAACGAACCGCTTTTATTCCTTTGGTCGGTTGTCGACGACCCGTTTTGCCTTGCCTTCGGAGCGTGCGACTCCACCCGGATCGCGAATCTCGACCTTTGTGGTAACACCAACGACGCTCTTGATGTAGTGGGCAAGGGATTTTGCCGAGGAGGCGCGCGCAATTTCGTCGGCTGCCTCAGACGTACATTCGACATGGACAGTCATCTGGTCCATGCGGCCGGACCGGCTGAGCTCGATCTGGAAATGCGGCGCAAGCCCTCGACACTTCAGGATCTGCTCCTCGATCTGCGTCGGAAAGACGTTGACGCCGCGAAGGATCATCATGTCGTCGCAGCGGCCGGTGATCTTTTCGATCCGCCGCATGGAGCGTGCCGTTCCAGGCAGCAGGCGCGTCAGATCGCGGGTGCGGTATCGGATGATTGGCAGGCCTTCCTTGGTCAGCGTGGTGAAGACCAGTTCGCCCATTTCGCCATCGGGAAGAACCGCACCGGTCGCCGGATCGATGATCTCCGGATAAAAGTGGTCTTCCCAGATATGCAGTCCGTCCTTGGTCTCGACGCACTCACTGGCAACACCGGGGCCCATCACTTCCGAGAGACCATAGATATCGACCGCATGCATGTCGAACGACTGCTCGATTTCCAGGCGCATTGCA
Organism: Rhizobium sp. R711; assembly: GCF_002211365.1. GTDB lineage: Bacteria > Pseudomonadota > Alphaproteobacteria > Rhizobiales > Rhizobiaceae > Rhizobium. The sequence goes on from NZ_LOKZ01000023.1 coordinate 188,433, forward strand.
TTTGTCCAAGGCTCGGCGCCAAAGATACCGACCGCAAGCGAGCATTCGCGCGAATCAATTCCTTGCCTGCGGAACTCGTCCAGGATGGAGAGCATGTAGGAGGGGGTCACCATGATGATGCGCGGCCTGAAATCCTCAATCAAGGTGACCTGCCGCTCCGTCATGCCACCCGACATCGGCACGACAGTACAGCCAAGCCGCTCGGCGCCATAATGAGCACCAAGGCCACCGGTGAAGAGCCCGTAGCCATAGGCGACATGCACCATATCGCCGGGACGACCGCCGGCGGCCCGGATCGAGCGCGCCACCATGTCCGCCCAGGTGTCGATATCCTTTTGGGTATAACCGACGACGGTCGGCTTGCCTGTCGTGCCCGAAGACCCATGAATGCGAACCAGTTTTTCCCGCGGCACGGCAAACATCCCGAACGGATAGGTGTCGCGAAGATCCTTCTTCGTCGTGAAGGGGAATTTCGCCAGATCGGCCAGCGACTTCAGATCCGAGGGATGGACACCTGCCGCGTCAAGTCGCGCACGGTAAAAGCGTGAGTTCTCGTAGGCGTGGCGCAGCGACCATTTCATCCGCTCAAGCTGAAGCGCAGCAATCTCGTCGCGAGAGGCCGTCTCGATTGCGTCGAGATCGCCAGGGCGAGGTGATAGGTCTTCCATGTCTGTCTCCTCCGAAACGAATGACCGGCTTCACGCCTTTTGCGGCAAAAGGGTGCCCTTGACGGTGCGCGAATGGCCACGAAATTCGGCTATGTGGTCGCCGTTCTGATTGGTCACGTTGACATCGTAGATGCCGCCGCGTCCGCGCCGTGAGACCTCGCGCGCGCAAGCTGTCAACCGGTCCTCGGCAAGGGCCGGTGCGATATAGGTTACCGAGCAATGCTGCCCTACTGTCCGCTGGTTGTAGGTGTTGCAGGCAAAGGCGAAGGCGGAGTCGGCCAGCGTAAAGACATAGCCGCCATGGCAGCTTCCGTGACCGTTGGTCATCTGCGGCTTGACGACCATGGAGATGACAGCCATTCCGGGCGCCACGCGCTCCATGACCATGCCGAGGTGACGGCTGGCATTATCCTCGCGCCACATGGCATCCGCGCAGGCATTGGCAAGCTCCTGCGCTGTCTGAACGAACCTGTCGCTCATTGTCCCTTGAACTCCGGCTTGCGCTTTTCCAGGAACGCGACCACGCCCTCGGCGTAGTCGGCGCTGCGTCCCGCCTCGCGCTGCAGATCGCGTTCAAGCTCAAGCTGCTCATCAAGGGAGTTGGTCGCCGCAGCCTGGATGGCACGCTTGGTCATGCCGAGGCCCATTGTCGGTCCGGCTGCGAGTTTCATGGCAAGATCCTTGGCCTCGTCAAGAAGTGCAGCATCGTCGACCATCTTCCAGATCAGGCCCCAGCTTGCCGCCGTTTCGGCATCCAGAGGCTCGCCTGTCATGGCCAGCGCCTTGGCGCGCGCTTCACCAAGCAGCCGGGGCAGGCTCCAGGTGCCGCCGGAATCAGGCACCAGACCGATCCTGGCGAAGGCCTGAATGAACTGCGCCGAGCGCGCGGCCAATGTGATATCGCAAGCAAGCGCGAGATTGGCGCCAGCCCCTGCAGCAACGCCGTTGACGGCACAGACGACCGGTTTTTCGAGGGTCCTGATCAGACGGATTAGCGGGTTGTAAAAAAGCTCGATCGTGCGTCCAAGGTCCGGCGCCGTCCCATCCTTGCGCGGATCGCGGTCGCCCAAATCCTGTCCGGCACAGAAGCCACGCCCGGCACCGGTCAGAAGCAGAGCCCGCACGGATGCATCCTGATGAGCGCGTTGGAAACCGGCGCGCAATGCCAGATGCATCTCTTCGTTGAAGGCATTGAGCTTGTCGGGACGGTTGAGGGTCAGCGTAAGGACGCCGTCGGCAAACGCCGATAGGATGGTGTCAGATTCCAACATGTTTCCTCCAGTTCCGCCAGGATCGGGCGGTTCACGAAAAAACTCTTGCATAAACCGACCGGCCGGTCAATTATAAATCCACAGCTTGAGAGGAACGTGAGATGGATGGCCTTTTTGACTTCCGCCCAAAGGCGGCTGGCCGCATGGAACCGGGGCCAGCCCAGGTCCTGAGCGCCGATTGGGGCATTCGCGAAGCCTAGCTGGGATAGGATATTTCATGGCCGTGACCATCGAATTCAAAAGCGATATTGCCGTCGTCACCGTTGACAACCCGCCCGTGAACGCCTTGTCGCAGTCGGTGCGGCAAGATTTGTGGAAGGCAGTTGAGAGGCTGGACGCCGAGCCCTCGGTGCGGGCAGTGGTGCTGATCTGCGAGGGGCGGACATTCATGGCCGGTGCTGATGTCAACGAATTCGGCAAGCCGCCTCTACCCCCTCACCTTCCCGATCTCATCGCTCGTATCGAAACAGCGACCAAACCATGGATAGCGGCAATTCATGGCAGCGCGCTCGGGGGCGGGTTCGAGGTGGCGCTCGGCTGCCGCTTCCGGATAGCCGTGTCATCGGCAAGCGTTGGTCTGCCCGAAGTCCGGCTCGGCATCGTTCCGGGGGCTGGGGGTAGTGTGCGCCTGCCGCGGCTGATTGGACCGGCGCTGGCAACGGACATGGTTACAACAGGCACACCGGTGACAGCGGCAAAGGCCCGATCGCAGGGGTTGATCGACGCCATCATCGAGGGTGATCTGGAAACGGGCGCGATCGATTTTGCGCGCGCTGCCGTGGATCAGTGTCTTCCGCTTCCACTGCGCCAACGAAGCGTGCCAGTCGTTGACGCGACATTCTGGGAAGCAACCGAGAAGGCCGTTGCCAGTCGCGCAAAGCGCGAGGATGCGCCACTTCGGGCTCTTGCCTGTGTGCGTAAGGCGGCAGAGTCCGATTTCGACACCGCAATGGCCTTTGAGCGCCGGACGTTTCTTGAACTGCGCAGCTCACCCCAGGCTTCCGCCTTGCGCCATGTCTACTTTGCTGAGCGTAGCGCGACACGGCCTCCCGAGCTTGCTGGTATCGAACCGCGCCCGATCCGTTCTGCCGCCGTCGTCGGCGGCGGCACCATGGGCGCAGGAATTGCCGCAGCCCTTCGCGATGCGGGCCTGCCGGTTACGCTCGTAGAACGCGACGAAGTGGCGGTCGAGCGGGGGCTATCGAACCTGCGTTCGATTTTTGAAAGCGCCGTCAAGCGCGGCAGAACGACGTCCGAAACGGCGGCTGAACGTCTATCCGGTATCATCGGCACGACCGACTACGGGGTTCTTGCTCGGGTGGACATCGTCATCGAAGCGGTGTTCGAAGATCTCGATGTGAAGCGTGAAGTCTTCGGCAAGCTTTCCACGATCTGCCGTTCCGATGCCGTGCTCGCAACGAACACCTCCTACCTTAATCCCGAACAGATTTCGGCCGGCATCAAGCACCCGGAGCGCTTTGTCGGGCTGCATTTCTTCAGCCCGGCTCATGCCATGAAGCTGCTGGAGATCGTCCCGACAGCTCAAACCTCTCCAGCTACAGTTGCGACGGGTTTCGCGCTCGCCCGCATGCTCAAGAAGATTCCGGTGCGCGCCGGCATTTGTGATGGCTTTATTGGCAACCGGATCCTGAAGGTCACCCGCGCCCAGGCCGAACGCCTGTTGCTGGCAGGCGCGACACCTTGGGCGGTCGATACGGCCATGCGTGCGCTTGGCCTTCCGATGGGACCATTCGAGGCACAGGACCTCGGCGGCCTCGACATTGCCGCTTTCCAACGCAGGGCGGCGCGCGTCCGCGGCGAGACCCCGTTCGCGCCGATCGCCGACCGGCTTTGCGCGCTGGGACGCTTCGGTCAAAAAAGCGGTGGCGGCTGGTACGATTACGCAAAGGGCGACAAGCGCACGCCTCGACCCTCGGAAATCGTCGCCGGCATTATTGCCGAGGAAGCCCGGGAAACGTCGCAGCGAAAGTGGGATGAAGCCAGCATCATCGACTGCATTGCCCTGCCGATGGTCAACGAGGCCACGAAGATCCTGCATGAGAAGATCGCGCTACGAGCTGAGGACATCGACCTCGTGGAAATCCATGGATATGGCTTCCCGCGATGGCGCGGTGGTCTGATGCATTATGCTGAAGAGCGCGGCATTGCTGGCGTCGTTGCCGCACTTGAAAGACTGGTTGCCGAAGGCCTCGCCGAGGACCCGTCTGATCTGCTGCGCCGGAGCGCAGAAAGTGGTCAATTCGTGTCCAGGGACTAATGCCAAGGGACTATCCGCCTGGCCGGTTTTCGGACGGCTGGCGCTATTGCCCAACGACACGCATGAGATCCGTTGGCCTGTCACGGCAAAGACGTGCCGAAGCCACCGGCAGTCGGCGTCGTAACGGTTACCGCTTCCCCCGCTTCCAAGATTGTTTGATCGCTTGCCCTTAATGTATCAACACGACCATCCAGACGTCGAACCGTTGTGGATCCGGCTTCTCCGTCGTGACCACCATTGCAGCCCTTGGGCGGCCGGTTGCGGTGAGACGACAGGATTGCGCATTCCATACGTTCGAGAAAACGGATCGTTCGTTTTGTGCCATCGCCTGCGTTCCATTTTCCCCGCCCTCCCGAGCCTTCCCTGATATGAAAGTCTTCGAGCAGGACCGGGAAACGAAGCTCAAGTACTTCAGGATCCGTTAGCCGGGAATTGGTCATGTGGGTATGAACACCGGACGTCCCGGCAAAGGCGCGACCGCTGTTCATCTTTCCTGCCGGAGATCCCGAGCAGATCGTCTCGTAATATTGGTAGCGATCATTGCCGAAGGTCAGATTGTTCATTGTTCCCTGGGCGTTGGCCATTGCTCCCATCGCCCCGAAAAGCGCGTTCGTGACGTGCTGCGAGGTCTCGACATTGCCGGCCACGACAGCGGCGGGATAGGCGGGCTTCAACATGCAGCCGTCCGGAACGACGATTCGGATAGGTCTGAGGCAGCCAGCATTCATCGGGATATTATCCTCGACCATCACGCGAAAAGCGTAAAGCACGGCGGCTCGTGTTACGGGTTCCGGAGCATTGAAATTGTTCTTCTCGACTTTTGATGTACCGGTGAAATCGACCGTCGCCTCGCGCTTATCTCGGTCGATCGTAATCCTGACCTTGATGGTCTGGCCCGTGTCGGTCGGATAGTTGTATTCAGAAGCATCAGGAAGGCGTTCGAGGACGCGGCGCACGCTCTCTGCGGCGTTATCCTGGACATGGCCCATATATGCCTCAACGACGGAAAGCCCGAAATGAGCAACCATCTTGCGCAGTTCTGCCACACCCTTCTCGTTCGAGGCAATCTGCGCCTTGATGTCACCGATGTTCTGATGCGGATTGCGGGCGGGATAGGGATGTCTGGTCAAGAGATCGTGTAACTGCCTCTCGCGAAACTCACCGCGATCGACGAGTTTGAAGTTGTCGAAAAGAATTCCCTCCTCCTCGACCGTCGTCGCAAGTGGTGTCATGGACCCAGGCGCGGTTCCCCCGATGTCGGCATGGTGCCCACGCGACGCGACATAAAACAGAATGTTGCGTCCTATCTCATCGAAAACAGGCGTCACAACCGTAATGTCAGGCAGGTGAGTGCCGCCATTGTAAGGCGCATTCAACGCGAAAACATCGCCGGGACGAATGCAGCCCCGGTTCAAATGGATAATCGCCTCGACCGAACGGTCCATTGAGCCAAGATGCACCGGCATGTGCGGAGCGTTGGCCACCAGCGCCCCGGTACGATCAAAGACCGCGCAAGAGAAATCGAGGCGCTCCTTTATGTTCACGGAATAGGCGGTATTCTGCAGCGTTACGCCCATCTGCTCGGCGATCGACATGAAGAGATTGTTGAATACCTCCAGCATGATCGGATCCGCATTCGTTCCCAGCGCCGCGGCGTTTTGTTTCTTCTCGGTCCTTTTCAGCAGCACGTGATCCTTGCACGTGATCTCTGCTTGCCAACCCGGCTCTACGACAATCGTCTGATTGGCTTCAATGATCAGCCCCGGGCCTGTGATCGACGCTCCAGGCGACAGATCGGCTCGTCGGAAAACACCCGCGTCCTGCCATGCCCCCTCAACGAAGATGTTCCGGGTTTCGCGCGGAGCAGCAACTCGGCGGTCCATTGTTCGGTCACTCTCGCCGTAGGTGGCACTGCTTCTGTCAGTGCCTTCGACGCAAACGGAGTCGACGACAATTTGCTTTGCGTCATAGATAAAACCGAACTGCGCCTTATGAGCGCGTTCAAAATTGCTCCGTACCCTATCAACCAATCCATCTGCGAAGTTCACCGGCAGCGTCGTATCGGTTCCGTCGTAGCGTATGTGCAAAACAGACCTGAAATCGATTGCGTTTCTTGCAACGCCTTGAGCGATTAATTCCCCAGCGACCTCATGGCTAAGGGAAGCAACCAAGTCGTCAATCGCGGGCTTGGCCTGATCGGACAACGGCTGCAGGAATGCCTGTTGGCGAGAGGCAAACACCGAAGAAAGGCCCATACCATAGGCTGACAAGAGGCCGGAATACGGATGGATGAGCACGGCCTGCATGCCGAGCGCGTCGGCAACGAGACAGGCATGTTGGCCACCGGCACCGCCGAAGCAGTTCAGCAGGTAGCCAGTGACGTCGTAGCCACGCTGGACCGAAATCTTTTTGATCGCATTCGCCATGTTTTCGACAGCGATCCTGATGAAGCCCTCAGCCACGCTTTCCGGCGTATGTTCGCCGCCGGCCTTGGCGGCAAGTATCTGAAATTTCTGACGGACAATGGCAGCATCGAGTGGCTCGTCCTGGTTCGGGCCAAAGATCGACGGAAATAGATCCGGCTGCAGCTTTCCTAACATGACGTTTGCGTCGGTCACCGCCAAGCCGCCGCCCCGGCGATAACAGGCCGGTCCCGGATTGGCGCCAGCAGAGTCCGGGCCGACACGAAAACGACCCGCCTCGAAGTGAAGGATCGAGCCGCCGCCGGCCGCGACCGTATGGATCCGCATCATCGGCGCGCGCACCCGCACGCCCGCAACTTCGGTATCAAACGCGCGCTCGTATTCGCCGTCATAGTGGGCCACGTCAGTTGAGGTGCCGCCCATATCGAAACCGATTACTTTGTCGAAACCGGCAAGTTTTGCGGTTTCCACCATGCCGACCACGCCGCCCGCAGGACCCGACAGAAGCGCGTCTTTGCCCTGAAACAGGTCAGCGGCAGTCAATCCGCCGGATGACATCATGAACTTCAGTCGCGGCGCACGGTCGGTGGATTTGCCGATCCCGAGCTCCGCACCAACCTGCTGTACATAGCGCGACAGGATAGGAGAGAGGTACGCATCAACAACCGTCGTATCTCCCCGTCCCACGAGCTTGATCAAGGGCGAAACCTGATGGCTGACGGAGATCTGCCGAAATCCAATGGATTTGCAAAGTTCGGCAAGCGCATCCTCGTGTTGCGGATATTTCCAGGAATGCATGAAGACAATGGCCACCGCATCGATACCATCGGATTTGGCCGCCTCGATCTTGTCCTTCACTGCCAAAAGGTCGAGCTGGACTTCGATCGAGCCGTCGGCGCGAACGCGCTCATCCACTTCGATAACCCGTTCATAGAGCTGCTCCGGAAGAACGATCTCCTTCGCGAAAATATCCGGCCGTGCCTGATAGGCGATACGCAGGGCGTCCCGAAAGCCCTTGGTGATAAGAAGGAGGACCCTGTCACCTTTGCGTTCAAGAAGCGCGTTGGTGGCCACCGTCGTCCCCATGCGGACATCACCTATCAGCCGGAACGGGATGGCGTCTCCCTTGGGGACACCGAGAAGGTCACGGATGCCTTGGATGGCGGCGTCGCGATAAGCTTCCGGATTTTCCGACAGCAGCTTGCGTGGGTGGAGGCTACCGTCAGGAGCGCGCCCAATCACATCCGTAAAGGTGCCGCCACGATCGATCCAGAAATCCCAAACACCATCCCTCATGTGCCGCCCATCCTTGGTAGCGCTTCCTAAACAGCTTCAATTTCTATAATTTGATGATAAAATATCGACAAATTGTGGGTGACGCAAATATGAAAAGCGGCAAGCATTCCATCGGGCCGGTCGTGTCGGCATCTCATCTCGCAGAAGGTGCGATGCCGGCGCTATCGGAGATGGAATTTGCATTGACGGTTGCCGGCAATGCATTTCAGCGATGGATCATTCGATGTATGGCGGCGGCAGGCGCGCCCGGTCTTCAGCCCACAGACGTGCTCATCCTGCATGCTGCCAATCACCGCGGCCGCGAAAAAACCCTCGCTGACATCGCTGTCATGTTCAACATCGAGGACACGCATATCGTGACCTATGCAGTGAAGAAGCTGCAATCAATGGGTCTGGTCGAAAGCGGTCGACGCGGCAAGGAAAAGACCATACGGGTAACGGACGAAGGCTGGAGAATCTGCCGGCGCTACCATGAAGTACGCGAAGCTCTTCTGGTCTCCGGAATAAAGTCGCTGGCAATTGACGAAGAGGCCGTGAGCCAGTTTGCAGCCCTTATGCGGCTTCTATCCGGTCAATACGACCAGGCTGCGCGGGGCGCCGTCAGTCTTTAGACAATAAGACGGATAGCGCCTCTGGCTTGCGCGGTTCGGCCAGGTGTCGGACGCGCACGGGGGCTCTTTATCGGGACCTTACTGGAATTCCTCGTTGGCTCGAAAGAGCGTGCGCCCATATGATGTGCCGCGCATGGAAAGGGTCCACCCCGGGCGTCAAACCCCGGCGCCCGGTCCTGCAACCAAAGGTCCCTTCGCGCGTCAGCTGCCAGCAATTGCCGCATTGAGGTTTGCGAGAATCTGCCGTAGAGCTTCTTGCCAACTGGAGGAGCAAAGGCTGCAGTCGGTCGTTTGTCCAAGATTGACGGGGTGGTTCGTGCGGGTAACCTGCGCGATAGCACTGCTGTTTGTGGGCCTCACCCATCAGGTCCCGGGCATTGCGAGTGGCGCTTTTGCCTCCTCGGCGTTGGCCGATCAGGTTCTGCCGGATGGCACATTGCCTGTCATCTGCACTGACGGCAGCAAGCGCATCGTCGACCACCATGGAAAGATGCATGGCCATGGCTGTGAGGCATGCCGTATTGCTGCCTCGACGCTCCTGCCGTCGCCCGATTTGACCGACGTCGTGAGGCTTCGGATCGACACCGAGGTCACTCAACCATCGATGAGAGAGGCAAGCAACGAGGAACCGTTTGCTCCCAATAGGGGCCCGAGGGCTCCGCCCCCTATCCCGGTTTTCGGGTAGAGCTGAGCCGCGGTCGATACCGTGACATCAGTCCATAGCAGTCGTCAATTCCCGGTGCGCCGGTCGACTTCGTGGTTAAATCCCGTCGTTTCGTTTCATTCACACAGGGCACGTCAACGTGGTCGGCATGATCCGCTCACAAAGGCCAAACCGAGAACAGCCATCATGAAAAAACTTAAAATCTTCATCGCCAGCCTCCTGTTTGCTGGTGTGTTTGCTACATTTGCCGCGGCTCATGACGTGAAGGTCGGCGACATCGACATCGGCCAGCCGCACGCGCGGGCCATGGTGCAAGGCGCCAAGGTCGGCGGCGGCTATCTGACACTAACCAACACCGGTTCGATCGACGACAAGCTCCTTAGCATCACGTCGGACCGGGCCGCGACAACTGAAGTCCATCAGATGACCGTCAACAACGGCGTGATGACCATGCGTCCCGTCGCCGGCGGGCTCGTCATTCCAGCCGGCCAAACCGTCGAACTGAAACCGGGCGGCTTCCACCTCATGTTCATGGGGGTTGAAAGACCCTTCAAGGAGGGCGAGACGGTCAAGGCGACCCTGACATTCGAAAAGGCAGGTTCCGTCGAGCTTGAATTTGATGTCGGAAGCGCTGGTGGCGCCAGCACCAAAGATCACCACTCCGACATGGGCGGGATGGATATGTCCAAACCGCAATAAGGCCACCGCGTCGATCGCGAAGCCATCATCTGAATCGAGGAATTAACAACATGTCGACACTTTCCCGCCTTGTCGCATTGTCCACCGTTGCGGTCCTGGGCTTTGCCGGACAGGCCCTCGCGCATGCACATCTGATAAAAACCATGCCCCCGGACAAGGCGACGATGGCCGCCTCCCCTGGCGAACTCGACCTGCATTTCTCGGAAGAACTCAATATCAAGTTCTCCGGCGTGAAAATCACTGGCCCGGACAAGGCTGAGGTCAAAACTGGTGATGCTAGGCTGATGGATGAAGGCAGGACCCTGATGGTCCCTCTTCCCGAAACACTCAGCCCAGGCGCCTATGCGGTGGAATGGCATGTTCTTTCGACGGATGGTCACAAGACCAACGGTACCTATGGCTTCACGGTAAAGCCGTGACGCCGGACGCTGCCCTCATCCTGTGCCGATTCGTTTTTGATAGTGGCGCCATTTTCCTGTGGGGTGCATCAGCTTACATCTGCTGGGCTGCACCTGCAGACTTGGCGCAGCAGGTGAGCCGACGACTCTGGCATTTCAATAGCCTCGCAACCCTGTTGGTCATCGGCACAACCGCAGCTCTTCTTCCGCTGCGAGCGGCAACGATCGGGGACGGCTGGGACGATGCGCTTGCACCGCAGGTGCTGCGATCAATCCTTACGCAAACCAATGTCGGGCAAGCTTGGATTGCCCAGGCGGCGGCCACCATTCTCGTGGTTGCCTCCGGCCTGGTGCCAGGACGGTTCGGACAATGCGCCCGCACGATCAGCGCCGGGTTGCTGCTCATCAGCCTCACGATCAGCGGCCATGCGGCGATGGACAGCGGCTGGTTGCTGACTATGCATCGCCTCAACGATGGCCTTCACCTCCTGTCTGGCGGCGCCTGGATCGGGGCGTTGGTGCCGGTCGCCGTCACCTTGCCGATGCTGCGTGACGCGCAATGGCAGCAGGATGCACGCACGGCAATGACGCGCTTTTCGACCGCCGGCCATGTTGCGGTGGCACTGGTCATTGCGACCGGCATCATCAATACTATCCTGATCGTCGGATCCGCTCCGCTCGATTGGCAGTTCGATTATCAGCTCCTGCTTAGCATGAAGATCCTGATCGTGTTCGTCTTGGTGGCGCTTGCGATAACCAATCGCTACCTTCTTGTCCCAAGGCTCGTTCGCGACCCATCGCTCGAGCCGCTCAAGTGGACGACCGGCACGGAAATCGTGTTGGGGTTCGCCGTGCTTGGCCTGGTCTCTGTGTTCGGTACGCTGCAGCCGACCTGAAGCGACCGGACGTTTTGGAAGCGACCTACGTCAAATGACGGTGTCGCCGCCTTTTTTGCTTTATCCTCTTGAACAGGCGTGCCATTTTCGGTCCCGACATGAAAAAAGAGTAGGGGCGGCCGGTGTTTTCCAAGATCTCGAAATTCTATGCAATACTCGCGGCTTGCGTCCTTGTTCCATCGCTTGCCTTCGCTCACACCGGCGTTGGCCAAACGGTTGGCTTTGCTCAGGGTTTCACGCACCCCATTTCGGGTCTCGATCACGTCCTCGCAATGGTTCTTGTCGGCGTTCTCGCCTGGCAGCTCGGCGGCCGTGCGCTGTTTGTCGTGCCAACAAGCTTCACCTCGGTGATGGCTGTCGGCGGCGCCCTCGGTATCATGGGAATATCGCTCCCCTTTGTCGAAGCAGGTATCGCTTTCTCCGTCATCATCCTTGGAGCCGGTGTCGCGCTCGGCGTGCGTGCTCGCGTCGCTGTCGCGGCAGGGATCGTTGGCCTTTTTGCCATCTTCCATGGTCACGCACATGGCTTTGAAATGCCCGCAGCGGTCGGCGGTGTTTCCTATGCGGCGGGTTTCCTGCTGGCGACGGCAGTGCTGCACATTGCAGGCATGGCGCTGGGTTATCTGATTGGCAGGGTGAGCGAGCAGCAGGGCGCGATTGTCATCCGATCGGCTGGCGGTATTGCTGCACTGGCCGGCGTGGGCCTGCTCACCGGCCTCATCTAGGAGGTCTGCGGCCCGGCCAACGAACCCCGCAGGCCCTCAGCGCACGCCAATACCGGCCGTCAGACCTCCATCAATACGGTGATCCGATCCGGTAATGAACGCAGCCTTGTCCGACGCCAGGAAGGCCGCAAGTGCGGCTACCTCTTCGGGTTCACCAATGCGACCAAGCGGATGCGCCTCCCCGAAGCGTCGAAATACGGCATCGATATCGGCATTTTCTCCTTCGAATGTGCGCGCCGCCAGCTCCAGGATCGGCGTGCGCACGGAACCGGGGCTGATCGACACGACGCGTATATTGTCGGCAGCAAAGTCGATGGCCATCGCCCGCGTCAATGCGTGGATCGCCCCTTTTGAAGCGACGTAGGCAGAAACGCCGGGCTGGCACGCAAAGCCCTGCACGCTCGAGATATTGATGATCACGCCCCCGCCTCGCTTGCGCATTTCCGGCACACCATGCTCGGCTGTCAGATGGATCGAGCCAACGTTTACCGCCATGCAACGCATAAACGTCTCGAAGGGCGTATCGGTAGCATTGCCATAGGGATGCACCGCCGCCGAATTGACGATGATATCCACGCCTCCGAAAGCGGAGACGGCTTGCGCAAAGGCGTCAGCCACACTGTCGGGAACGGAGACATCCGCATGGATGACGCGAAGGACCAGTCGATCCAAAACAGCAGTCTCCGCAAGCTCGGCGTTCGCCTTGCCATCTATGCCAAGGCAGGCAACCGCCGCGCCTTCGCGCGCCAGCTGCAATGCGATCGCACGCCCGATTCCAGTTGTCCCAGTGATTATTGCAATCTTGCCGGTAAATTCCCCCATCAGCCTCTCCCACACTTCTCGGCATGCTCATTTAGAAATGAATTCAAGACCGGCGCTGAGATGCCGATCCATGTGATAGACGAAAGCGATCCGGTCGCGGTCGCGCAGGGCCTGAAGGATGTCGCAGTGCTCGGCCACAACCGTCTCCAAAGTCAGTCGTTGCGATTTTCCGGCGAGCATCAAGCGCTGTATGACAGGCTTCAGCATGCCATAGGTTTCCGACAATGTGCGATTGCCGGCGGCATCCACCAACAGGCGGTGAAACTGGAAATCGAGCTCGGAGGCACGCTCGGCGTCTTCCGTTGACAGGATGGCTGCATTGACTGCTTCCATCTCGACGAGAGCCTGATCGGTCAGACGGTCAGCAATCAGATCGAACAGGTTCATTTCCGTCAGCCGCCTGTAGCCCTGTATGTCGCGGAAGGCATCGACCGAGATCTCCATGGCGAAGGAGAAGAGATCGCGCATCGCGCTTTGATGCTGATCTGTGAGGACAGCGCCGACCTTTTGCCTGGATTCAGCGATGCCGTAGGCCTTTAGCGTGCGGAAAGCCTCGCGCACCGTATTGCGACTGGAATCGAACATCGTGGCGAGTTCGACTTCGCTCGGCAAGACATCGCCGACGCCAAGTCCCCGCTCTCGGATCAGAACGCGGATCTGCCGGACGACGTCATCCACCGCCGAACCGCGATTGCTTGACTCCACAGTAACCTCCATTTCCTAAAAGCCTAATATGTTGGCCTTATCTTGACAACTATCGCTTTTGCCTTGCTCGCAACGATAAAAATGCGCTTAATTGTCCAACATTTTAAGGAGGTATTGCGATGTTGGAAAGTTGGCGCTGGTTCGGACCACAGGATCCGGTCGCATTGTCCCATGCCCGTCAGGCTGGCGCGCATGGCATCGTAACCGCCCTCCACCACATCTATGACGGCCGGGTCTGGACCCTGGACGACGTTGCGGAACGCATGACGCTCGTAAGAAATGCCGGCATGGACTGGTCGGTCTGCGAATCCATCCCTGTCAATTCGGCGATCAAACTGCGGAACGGAAACTGGCGCCGTTATGTCGACGCGTGGAAGCAGAGCCTGGCCAATCTCGGCAAAGGCGGCGTGCCTGTGGTCTGTTATAATTTCATGCCCGTCGTCGACTGGACACGCACGAACCTGCTCTATCCAACCCCCGTCGGCGGCTTGGCGCTTCGCTTCGACATGATCGATTTCATTGCCTATGACGTCTTTGTCTTGAAGCGGTCTGCAGCCGAAGAGAGCTACGATCCCCAGCTCGTCGAGACGGCGCGTGAGCGATTGGCGGGTATGGGTGAGGAGGATGTGGAAACACTCGAGCGGAACATCATTGCTGGCCTTCCCGGTGGCGAGGACAGTCACACGCGCCAAACCATCCGCGGGCAGATTGCAGCATTCGACGAACTATCCGACGACGACATGCGCAGCAATCTGGTCGAGTTTTTGAAAGAGGTCGTGCCGGTCGCCGTGGAAAACGGTGTGCGCCTGGCAATCCACCCCGACGATCCGCCGTTCTCGCTGTTCGGGTTGCCGCGGGTCGTATCGAAGTCCGAAGATATCGAGACCATCCTCGCGGCGGTCGACCACACAGCCAACGGCATAACCCTTTGTGCCGGGTCCTACGGCTCGCGCCACGGCAATGACGTCGTCGGCATGGCGAGCCGCTTTGCCGAACGCATCCACTTCGCGCACCTGCGAAATGTTACGAAAGAACCGGATGGCTCCTTCATGGAATCCGAGCACCTCGGTGGTGATGTCAACATGGTCTCGTTGATCTCGGTGTTGCGCCGCGAGGAGCGCCGCCGGGCCGCATCCGGCAGAGCAGACAGCGTCATTGCGATGCGACCCGACCATGGCCACCTTTTGATCGACGACCAGACGAAGACGGTCAATCCGGGTTACTCCTGCATCGGCCGGCTCAAAGGACTGGCGGAGCTCAGGGGTGTGATTGCCGCGGTGGATCAGTTGGACGTTCGGGCTGCGTGAGTGCCGAGGCCGGCACATCGGGCGATCACAAGGGCCGCCCCGGGGCGGAGCGCGCCGAGAGCGCGTGCTTTAGCGAACTGCGCACAATCGAAGGCGTTGTCGGCTTACTCACGACGCCCGTCGCTCCTTGAACACGTCCGACGACCGCCTCCGGGTTGCCGGTCATGAAAACCACCGTCACACCGAATTCCTCAACGAGACGTCGCCCGATTTCGGGGCCGGTTGCCCCGTCAGCAAGGTTGACATCGACAAACGCGATATCGGCCATAGGTGCCAGCCTCAACGCTTGTTCCTTGTCGGTTGCAAAACCGATCACGTCGAGCCCCATGTCCTTGACTATCGATTCGAGGTCAATGGCAATGAGGAACTCGTCCTCAACGATCAAGACGCTTTGATTGGCAACCCCGTTCGTCGGTGGATTGCTTTCGACATCGCTGCCCATAAGTCGTCCCTTGTTCTGTTCTTTCGCAACACTTTTTACGCTCAACTTCATGTTGACCGAGAGATAACGACGTTTGGGTCGATATGTTCCAGGTTGGAGCGAAATAACTTCAGGGCAAACCACTGTTAACATTGACAAATCATTAATGGCAAATTGCCATTCACGTAAGATCCCAGCTGATCTTGCCGGAATATCAACCGGTTGCCTTGAAGGCTGGAACCGATTTTCCGCGAAAATCGCGCAGAAATACCACCTCAGGTTCTCTATTTTCGGCGGCTTTGACAGCAATGCGAGGACTGGGGGGTCGGGCAGACCGGCTTTTTTAGGGGAGCTGGTGGCCATGTCGAGGTCTCCCGGATTGCTGATGGTAACGATTGTACACGCTCCGCCACCAAACAAATCAAAAGCCGGTATCCCACGCCTATGTGGGCCCGCCGCGGCCGCCCTTTGGCTCATTCCGAGACAGGGCCTTGGCCGAGTTGACAACCGGTTGTGGAGTGCGGAGAGTGCACCCCCGGACCAGCGCCAGCACCTTTGGGGGACTTAATGTCTGTACGCGCGTTTTTTGCCATCGCTGCAGTTGCTCTCGCGTCGATCACCGCAAGCCTTCCGGCATTTGCGGCGGACACGAAACGCGAAATCCAGACAATTCAGGACGCGGACTACTTCGGCTTCGATTTGCGGACCGAACAGAACCTTACGTTGGATCAGTGCAAAGCTTCCTGCATCGGCGACAGGTCCTGCAAGGCCTTCACCTACAATCCGAAGGTGAAGTGGTGCTTCCTGAAGTCCGACTTCAAGACGATGAACGCATTCCCGGGCGCCATCGCCGGAAAGATCGTCGAGACCGCCGCCCAAAAGCAGGAGCCGGATATCGGCGCCGCTCCCCGCTTGAGCTTCCTGTCGGGCGATGTGATCCAACAGGCGCGCGACGACAAAGCCAATCTCGAAGTGGCCGACGATCAAGAGGGCCAGAGCGCCGACAGCCTGATTGCCAACGGCCGCCTCGACCTGACGGCAGGCAATGCGATCGACGCGGTGAAGTCTTTGCGCAGTGCACTGGCGCTTTCCCCCGACAATGCCGACCTTTGGCTGGAAACGGCGCGCGCCGGCGACAGCTTCGCCAAGACCGACGACAATAATGGCAGCGAGATCTACGGACAGGCGGTACTGGCCGCCGTCAATGGCTATGACTTGACACGGACAACCTCTGCCCGTGCCGAGGCGCTTTCCGTACTTGCCGCCGCACTCGACAAGAACACCAACTATCGCGCTGCCCTCAACGCCTACAAGGCAAGCCTGGCGCTGGTGAATTCCAAAGAGGTCCAGGCGGCCTTCCTGCAGCTGAAATCGACGCAAGGGTTTCGCATCACCGAGCATACCGTCGACGCTGACAATGCAAGTCCGCGCGCCTGCGCGACGTTCTCCGAGCCTCTCATCAAGACCCTGGACTATACGCCTTTCGTGACGCTGAACGGTGCTGCGCCCAAAGCACTCGAAACCAAGGACAAGCAGGTCTGCATCGAAGGACTGACCCACGGCGAAAATTACAAGATCAGCTTCCGCACCGGCCTGCCCTCCTCGGTCGACGAGGTCCTCGAGGCTCCGGTCAACCTTGACATCTACGTCAAGGATCGTACGGCCAGCGTGCGCTTCACCGGCGACAGCTTCGTGTTGCCTTCGACCGCGCGACGCGGGATCCCGATCGTTTCCGTCAACATGACGTCGGCCAACCTCAAGCTTTACCGCATCGGTGACCGTGGCATCGCACCGCTTTTGACGAGCTCGCAGTTCCTGACCCAGCTCGATGGCTACAGCGCACAGCGGATCGAAGACGAGAGTGGCGAACTGGTCTGGCAAGGCGCAATCGATATTGCCAACGATCTGAACAAGGATGTCGTCACGAGCTTCCCGGTGGACGAGGCACTGCCAGAGCGTAAGCCGGGCGTCTATGTATTGACGGCAACGGCACAGAACGCCCTGGATCAGGACTGGAACGCCCAGGCAACGCAATGGTTTGTCGTTTCCGATATCGGGATTACGACGTATGCGGGTACCGATGGCCTCAACGTGTTCACCCGCTCGCTTGCCTCGGCAAAGCCGATTGCTGGCATTGAGCTGCAGCTTCTGGCGAAAAACAATGAAGTGCTTGCAACTGCAACGACGGATGAGAACGGTCGGGCGATGTTCACCGCCGGCCTTATGCGTGCAACGGCTGCCCTGGCGCCCGCTGTGATTACCGCCAGGAACGGTGACGCTGACTACGTGTTCCTCGATATGACGCGCGCTGGCTTTGATCTGTCCGATCGCGGCGTCACCGGTCGTGCCTCGCCTGGCGCCATCGACGTCTTGAGCTGGACGGAGCGCGGCATCTACCGCGCCGGCGAAACGGTTCATGCGGCTGCCCTTGCCCGCGATAGCGATGGCAAGGCCATCGAGAACCTGCCGCTGACCTTCATCTTCCTGCGTCCCGATGGCGTCGAGGACCGCCGGATCGTCAGTCAGACCAGCAATGTCGGGGGCTATGCCATCGACCTGCCCGTTCAGGAAAACGCCATGCGCGGCACCTGGACGATGAACATCCACACAGATCCTAAGGGTTCGCCAATCGCGACCAAGACCTTCCTCGTCGATGACTTCGTGCCCGATCGCACCGACATGGAGATCAAGACGGAAGCCAAGGTCATCGGCCCTGAAACGGCCGCGACAATCAACATCAGCGGCAAGTATCTTTATGGGGCGCCGGCGGCCGGACTGTCACTTGAGGGCGATGTCGTCATCAAGCCGACGCGCCAGGCAGACGCCTTCCCCGGCTATGTTTTCGGCCTCGCCGACGAGGAAGCAAGCGAAGACACACGCCAGACGATCGAAGGCCTCCCCGAACTTGACGAGAATGGCGAAGCTGTCACGGAGTTGACTGTCGGTGATCTGCCGGCGACGACGCAGCTTCTCAATGCCACCGTCTATATTCGCATGCAGGAAGCCGGCGGTCGCGCCATCGAGCGTTCGCTCGTCCTTCCCGTCAAGAACCAGGGTCCGATGATCGGTATCAAGCCGGAATTCTCTGGCGACCTTGGCGAGAATTCGATCGCCAACTTCACTGTCATCGGCGTTGATGCTGGCGGGGAAAAGCAGGTGATGGGCGGCCTTCGCTGGAAGCTCTCTAAACTGGACCGCGATTACCAATGGTATCGCGACGGCACCGCCTGGAAATACGAGCCGATCTACACCGCCAAGCAGGTTGCCAATGGCAATGTCGACGCGTCCCTCGACGGAGCGAAGATATCATCTCCCGTCGCTTGGGGACGCTACCGCCTCGAAGTCGAAAGCACGGAGACCGACGGCCCTGCTTCGAGCGTGGAATTCGATGCGGGTTGGTTCGTCCAGGCAACATCGACGGAGACCCCTGACGGGCTTGAAGTCGCGCTGGACAAGGACAGCTACAAGATCGGCGAGACAGCCAAGCTGAAGGTCTCGTCGCGCTATGCGGGCGAATTGATGATCGCAGCCGGCACGGAAAATCTCGTCGCCGTCCAGAACGCGTCCATTGGCGAGAACGGCGGTGAAGTCGAAATTCCAGTCACCTCCGAGTGGGGTGCCGGCGCCTACGTGACGGCCACCCTGTTTCGCCCCGGTGACACGCAGGACAGCCACATGCCGATGCGTGCCATCGGCGTGAAATGGCTGAAGGTCGAGCCGGCAGAGCGTGCATTGCGCGTCGCGATCGACACACCGGAGAAGATGCTGCCGCGCGCACCGCTGCCAATTGCGCTTGCCGTTTCCGGTGCCGGCGCCAACGAGGAAGCCTATGTGACCGTAGCCGCCGTCGACGTCGGCATTCTCAACCTGACCCGCTACGAACCGCCAAACCCCGAAGACTGGTATTTCGGCCAGCGCCAGCTTGGTCTCGAAATCCGGGATCTTTACGGACGGCTGATCGATGGTTCGCTCGGCGCCACCGGCAAACTCAGGACCGGTGGTGACGGCGGTGCGGTGGCGCTTCAGGCAAGCCCGCCGACGCAAAAGCTCGTCGCCTTCTTCTCCGGCCCGGTCAAACTTGACGCCGAGGGCAAGGCAAATGTCAGCTTTGACATCCCGCAGTTCAACGGGACAGCCCGTGTCATGGCGCTCGCCTGGTCGAAGGCCGGCGTTGGCCATGCGACAAAGGATGTCATTATTCGCGATCCGGTCGTCGTGACAGCGAGCGCGCCGCGCTTCCTCGCACCCAAAGACAGGTCCGAGCTTCGCCTCGATATTGCCAATACCGACGCGCCAGCTGGGGACTTCAAGCTGACCGTTTCCGGTAACGAGGCGGTGGGTGTCGACCAGGCGTCGCAGACGATCCATCTTCCAGCCGGCGCGAAAACTGCCCTGACGCTCGCCGTCACCGGCAAGCAGCCGGGCAATGGCAGCGTTTCGATCAAGCTTTCTGATGCGGCTGGCCTGTCGCTCGATCAGACAGTCGACGTCCCTGTCCGACCGGCGGTTTTGCCGATGACCGAACGCCGCGTGCTGGCTCTCAATCCAGCCACCAAGCTTACTGTCGACAAGGCATTGCTGGCAGACAGCGTACTGCCAGGCGCCTCCGTCAGCGTCAGCGTCACGCGTTCGGCCGCTTTCGACATTCCAGCTCTGCTGATGTCGCTTGATCGCTACCCGTTTGGCTGCGCCGAGCAGACGACGAGCCGTGCCCTGCCTCTGCTTTATCTGAGCGAGCTTGACAGGCAAGCCGGCCGGGAAGATGACGCTGACGTCAAGAAACGCGTTCAGGACGCAATCTACCGGGTGCTCTCCTATCAAGCCTCGGCGGGAAGTTTTGGCCTCTGGGGGCCTGATAGCGGCGATCTCTGGCTCGATTCCTATGTCACCGATTTCCTGACGCGCGCGCGCGAACAGAAATATGACGTACCGGATCGCGCTTTTGCGCAGGCGTTGGAAAACCTTCAAAATGCCTTGAGCTACGACGTCAATGTCAAGGATCAGGGCGACCAGATCGCCTATGCGCTCTACGTTCTCGCCCGCAACAAGAAAGCGGCGATCAGCGACCTTCGCTACTATGCCGATACGATGATCAACGATTTCCCGACGCCGCTTGCCAAGGCCCATATCGCGGCGGCACTGGCCCTTTACGGCGATGCGACGCGGTCGAAGAACATCTTCGTCGATGCCTTGCAGATGTCGGAACAGTCGATGGTGACGCGCGTCAATCTTTCGAGAACGGACTACGGCTCGATCCTGCGCGACGGTGCCGCAATCCTTGCTCTTGCCGCAGAAAGCCGCCCCGTCCCGCCGGTGGTTTCTGAACTCGCAAAAGCTGTCGCCAAGGAATGGAACCACAGCAAATACACAAGTACGCAGGAACAGGCCTGGATGCTGCTTGCCGCGCGAGCCATTCAGGGCGGCGACGATTCGATCAAGATCGACGTCAACGGCGCGCTGCACAACAGTGCCTACATGGCCAAGATGACCGGGGATGCCTTGATGGGCAATGCGCTGACGCTCACCAACCAGACGAGCGAGCCCGTCTCAGCAGTCGTCACGACGGTTGCCGCCCCCGTCGTGCCACCGCCCGCCGGTGGGGACGGCTTCGCCATCGAGCGCACCTACTACACCCTGGATGGCGAAGAGGCGAATGTGACCGAGGCCATGCAGAACGAACGCTATGTCGTCGTCCTGCACATCACGGAAAGCAATAACTGGCCATCGCGCATCGTTGTGACGGATCTGCTACCGGCCGGCTTCCAGATCGACAATCCAAGTCTGGTCGACAGCGCGCAGCTGACCAACTTCGATTGGATCGGCGAGGTCACGGCCGCCCACACCGAATTTCGCAATGACCGCTTCGTGGCCGCATTCAACCGCTCGGCGGACGACAATCGCGAAATCAACGTCGCCTATGTCGTACGCGCCGTCACACCGGGCACCTATGATCATCCGGCAGCCGCCGTCGAGGACATGTATCGACCGCAGCTTTCTGCGCGCACGGCAACCGGCAAGATGGAGGTCACCGCAGCGTCGAAATGAGTGTGCAGAAGAAGCTCGCGATCGCAGGCCTCGCCGGCATCCTCATTGCCGGCGTCGGGCTGGCCTTGCTCGACGCTGCCGACCGGGCCTATCCGCCGCCCCTCGACAGGGCGGACACCGTCTCTGCGGAAGTGCGCGACGCTGACGGCCAGTTGCTGCGCGCCTTTGCAACGCCTGAGGGTCTCTGGCGTCTGAAGACCACAGCGGCCGATGTCGACCCGCAATTCCTAAAGATGCTTGTCGCCTACGAGGACCGGCGGTTCTACACCCATGCCGGCGTCGATCTGCAGGCAATAGGTCGTGCCGCCATCCAGCTCGTCACCAACGGCCACATCGTTTCTGGCGCATCGACGCTGTCGATGCAGGTCGCGCGGCTGATCGAACCGCGCCAGGGCCGCTCGCTGTCGGCCAAGCTCCTGCAGATGGCGCGCGCCCTCCAGATCGAACGACGGCTCTCCAAGAAGCAGATCCTTGATCTGTACCTGACGCACGCGCCCTATGGCGGCAATCTCGAAGGTGTGCGGGCTGCAAGCCTTGCCTATTTCGGAAAAGAGCCTCGGCGGTTGACTGTCGCTGAGGCCGCCCTCCTTGTGGCGCTGCCGCAGCTACCGGAAAAGCGGCGTCCGGACCGCAATCTCTTGACCGCCGAGGCAGCGCGCAAACGTGTTTTGGAACGCGTCGCCGTCGCCGAGACTGTCGGTGAGGGTGAGGCGGCACGTGCCGAAATCGTGCCGGTGCCGTCTCGGCGCATGCAGCTTCCAGCGCTCGCCGCGCACGTGGCCGAAGCGGCGCGACGCAAGGATTTAAAAGCGCTGCAATACCAGACGACCTTAAAGAAGCAAGTGCAAGAAGGGTTGGAAGCCGTTGCCCGCGCCTCCGCATTGAAACTCGGCCCGAAGCTGTCGATCGCAATGGTCATGGCCGATGCAGAGACCGGTGAGATCGTCGGCGAAGTTGGCTCGGCCGACTACTTCGACACCAGCCGTTCAGGCTGGATCGACATGACGCGTGCCAGCCGTTCGCCTGGCTCGACGCTGAAGCCGTTCATTTATGGCCTTGCATTTGAGGAAGGCCTGGTGAGCCAGGAGACGATCATCGAAGATCGTCCGGCCGATTTCTTCGGATACCGGCCACGAAATTTCGACATGAGCTATCAGGGCGACGTCACCGTGCGCGAAGCTCTGCAATTGTCTCTGAACGTACCCGCCGTCAAGCTGCTCGATGCCGTCAATCCGGCCAAGCTGCTGATCCGCTTTCGCCGTGCGCAGGTGCGTCCGCTTTTGCCCCCGAACGAAACACCCGGGCTTGCAATCGGCCTGGGTGGCCTCGGCATTACGCTGAAGGATCTGGTCCAGCTTTACACCGCGCTCGCCAATCGGGGCCAGCCGGTGCAGATCGGCGATGGCGTCAACGACCAGCCTGGCAAGATCGATGGCGAGGGCATGCTTGACCCGGTGGCTGTCTGGAATGTCGCCGATATCCTGTCGGGTGTCATTCCACCTGCCGGCGCTCCCAAGCAGGGGATCGCCTACAAGACCGGCACGAGCTATGGCTATCGTGATGCCTGGTCCATCGGCTATGACGGGCGCCATGTGCTTGGCGTATGGGTCGGACGTCCCGACAATGGCGCTGTGCCAGGATTGACGGGTTACGGCACCGCGGCACCCATACTTTTTGAAGGATTTGCAAAATCAGGCATCGCAACGACGCCCCTTTCCCGTGCACCTTCGGGAGCAATGCGGATCGCCCAGTCCGAGCTACCGATCAGCCAACGTCGTTTTGCCATCAATCCAAGCGGCCTGTTGGCAACCTCCGGCCGTGAACCGGCGCCGCAAATTGTCTATCCGCCCGAGGGTGCGCATGTCGATCTTGGGGCGAAGAACGGTGAACTTTCGCCCTTGATGCTGAAACTACAGGGCGGACGCGCTCCCTTCCGCTGGCTTGCCAACGGCAAGCCGTTGACGGATCTGTCGCGGCGTCGCACCAATCAGTGGATACCGGATGGCGGCGGCTACTCGAAGCTCACCGTGATTGACGCCATGGGCCGGGCCGCAAGTGTCGGCGTTTTCGTCGAGTGATCACGTGCAGGGAAAACTAAGCACAAAGGTCGCCGGTTGTGAGGGGAAATCGAAAGTACAGCCAAAGCTAGACTTCGGCTGGAAAGTGGTGGCCCTTGTAACGATGAGAGATCGGCCGGGCGGGACCCGTGGTCATGGCAGCAACTATCACCGTAATCCTAAAGGCGATGCTTCACCGATCGGAACCCCTTGCGCTCGACGAGGTGATTCAGGCGACGACGATCGGCGAGGGTCGGTTGCGAATAGCATCGGGACATGCCAAAAATCTTCAAAGGTAAATCTTTGAAATCCTTGAGATCATTGGCATCTCGCACGCGCTTAAGAGGGCATCCGCGCGGATCCAATGCGGAGAAGATCAAAGATCAAGGGCGTGATCTGGCCGGAGTGCTACCTGTTTGGCGTGTCAGGATGGTGCAAAACTAAGTCTTTTGACCCATCGCAAACCTCCCAACGGCTAGGTGGCAATCGACAGGCACTTTCTTCCATAGTTGTTGCGATAACAGGCGATCTGTGCCTGCGGGGCCTGAATTCGGCCGCTTACCCTGTCGCCCGCGCGCGTTTTTCGTTGGCTAGCAACGTAGGAGCTTCGATGAAAATCGGATTATTCGGCCAGTTCGGCAGTGGAAACAGCGGTAACGACGGTTCCCTCGAAGCAATGTTGAATTTGCTGCGCGAGCGTTGCCCTGAAGCCGAACTCCTTTGCATCTGTTCCAATCCGGATCTCGTCAGGAAAAAATATGGGGTTCCCTCTGTCGGTCTCAGCGGCACGATCTCCGGCAGTCCGCGAGCGGATAGGTTGAACCGCATCCTGGGAAGAGTGCCGCATCGACTCGCACGCATCAGGTCCCTTTTCAAACAGGTCAAAGTGCTCGACCTCATCATCATACCGGGAACGGGGATCCTTGATGACTATCAGGAAACGCCCTGGGGATGGCCGTTCGTCATCTTCCGATGGTGCCTGGCCGCCAGGCTGCGTAACGTTCCCGTCGCCTTCGTCAGCATCGGCGCCGGCCCGATCTCGCATCCGCTCAGCCGATTCTTCCTCAGAACCGCCGCGCAAACCGCCAAGTACCGATCCTACCGTGACGATTTCTCGCGCCGATACCTAGAAAACATCGGCATGGATGTCGCTCAGGATTTCCGATTTCCCGATATCGCCTTCCGCCTGCCGGCACCGAAGACTGCCCGGGTCACCGAGGGGCCGCACCGCACCGTCGGTCTTGGTGTCATGCATTATCGGGGCTGGGCCAAATCGAGCCGTGATGGGAACACGATTTATCGGACCTATATTGGCAGGCTTGCAGAGTTCGTCATTTGGCTTGCAGGCGAAGGTTACCATATTCACCTGCTGACCGGCGATCTGCGCGACCAGATCGCTGTCCACGACCTGATGAAGAAAATTAAGGATATGGATGGACAAAGCGCGCTCGACCAGGTGGCCGTCGGGCTCGGCGAAACCCTGCACGATCTCATGCGCGAAATCGAACAAACCGATGTCGCGATTGTCTCGCGCTACCATAACGTCGTCTGCTCGCTGAAACTTGGCCGACCGATCATTTCACTCGGATACGCTCAAAAGAACGACGATCTCCTGGCGGAGTTCTCGCAGGATCAGTATTGCCAGCACATCGAGACGTTCGATCTGGACATGCTCAAGCTGCAGCTCCACCAGATACTGGCCAATTTCGATGATATCCGGAAGCAGATTAAAGACGGCAACGACAGGGTTCAGAAAAGCCTTGCCGAGCAAGACGAGCTTCTGACGGAACGCCTGCTTGCGCCGCGCAACGCGAGAGGAAAACGCCCAAACCCGATCGGCAGCGATTCACGAGCCCTTGGCTGATAAAGCGGCATGTCTCTTGAGCGCCCGATCCTGCAGCATCTTCGCCGCCAGATAGCGCACGGGAGGAAAAATCGCAGCGGTCGGCCGCAGCCGGATCGCGTGCAGCAGGAGTTCCATGGCGCCAAGCTCGCCGCGGCTCAGGCTGGAAAGGGCGGAACCGTAGGATCGGTCGCTCAGAGCACGTTTCACCATCCTCAGCATCTCCGAAGCATTGTGCAATGAGGCGCCGTCTCCGCGAAAGAAAGAGCGGTAGGCGGCTTCGAACTGCAGGTTCCATTGGTGAGTGGTCTTGACGGAGGAGGACTGGTTGAAGGAATGCACTCTGGCGATCGCCTGGTGACTGCTCGTGTGCGCCACCTTGCCTCTGGCCGCTATGCGCAACCACATTTCGAGGTCGTCAGTGTGGGTAAGGCTCGGATTGTAGTGGCCGACGGCTTTCTGGATCGCGGTTCGAACCACGACCGTGGGACCGCTGATCGGATTGCCGCCGCTCCTGCACAGTCTTTCGATCAGGGCGGTCCCTTCTTCGACGGACCATGTCGCGGGCTGCGGATCGATCACGCGTGTATCGACATCTTCCGGCTTCAGGAAGAAGGCCTCTCCATAAGCCAGGTTCACTTGAGAATATTGCTCCATCACGCTCACCGCATTTGACAATGCATGCGGCGTCAGCAGATCGTCGGAGCAAAGGATGAGAAAATAATCCGACTGCGCCCAATCGATGCCTTCATTGAAGGATGCGTGAGGGCCAAGGTTTTGCGAGCGCAGGCGAAGCTCTACCCGCGGATCCGCCGCGGCGAGCCTCCGTGCAATCTGGGCGCTGTCGTCCGTGGATGCGTTATCGATGATCAAGACACGCAACGTCTCGATCTTCTGTCGAAGTATGCTGCGGACACAACCTTCCAGGTAGTGACCGTAATTGTAGTTCGGAATGGCGACATCAAGGCTGGGCATGACACTCCACTCACTCGTTATGCCGCTGCGCTGGGTTTTCGGATCCACCGCCCAAGTATTCTTTCCAGAATCGCCGGCAGCTCATCGAGCAGAGGGTGTCGAAAGACGATAATCCCGGTCATCCATCCAGTCGCCGCGAGAAAAATGCAAAGCGCGCTCTCAGCAAGCGAAAGGCCGAAGTCGAAGCCGCTCAGCGCGACTATCATGAGGGGACCTGCGATCGCCATCAGCGTAATTACGCCGCTTCTGGCAAGAACGGCGAGCAATCCCTTCCATTCGAACGGAACGCGCCGCCGGATGTAGCGAAAGGAGATGTACATCTGGAACGGCAGCGAGATGAACTGGCTCAGCGCCAGTGCGACAAGCCCGTGAAAGCTTGCAAAACAGATGATCACAGTCGAAACGCCCCGCCCCACGAAATTCGCCGTGAACGCGTCCCTGTTTGCTCCGAAGGCGACGAGCACGGGATAGGTCAGGATATTGGCAAACGAGAATATGGTTGCGCAGCACAATATCCGCAGGATCGGCACGACCGGCAGCCAACCGTGCCCGAGAACGATATTGACGATGGGATCGGCCAGAATCGCGAGCATCAGGGACGACGGCCAGAAGAGAACCGAGATGTAGCTGACCATCCTCAGATAGGTTTCCTTGATGGCACGCTTGGCTCTCACTTCGGCGGCGAACGCAGGAAACGCGACGGAAAAGGCCGCCGACAGCATGAGCTTGTCGGGAAGACCACAGACAAGATTGGCACGGTTGAAGATACCGACGGCCGACGGAAGCATGATACGCCCCAGGACGAGCTGCGGAAGCGATTCATATACGCGGTCAAGAACCGACGAAGCACCCTTGTATCCACCGAAGCCAAAGATGGACCTGCTGCCGACAAGGCTGGGGCGAAACATCCATATCTCCGGCTTGGCATGGAGTGTCAGGACAGCCCTAACGGCCGCCGCCGCAATCACGGCGATCGCCAGGCTCATGAAGCCGTAGCCCTGCCATGCCGCAACCAGTGCCACGATCGCATTCGCAACAGCACCGGCAACATTGATGCGCGTGAGCGAACCGAATTCGATTTCTCGACGCAGCAACGCGGTGTGGGGACTGACCAGCCCGTCTATCACGCCTGAAACCGCCACCAAGCAGATGAATGCCTGCAGTGAAGGAATGCTATAGAACGATGCGATGAAGGGCGACAAAAGGGCAAGGCCGACTGCGATGATGGTCGACAAGCCGAAGACAAGCGTCGTCCCCGTTCTGACATCGGCCGGCTGGAGCTTTTCGCGCTGGATCAGGAATTCCGATGTCGCAAACTCGCGCACCGTGAATGCGATGGTCCCGATGCTCAGGCCGATGGCGGCGACACCGATCGCGGTAGAGTCGAGCAACCGGGAGAGGACTGCGATCAATACCACGCTGATGACAATTTGGCAGTATTGATCCAACGTCGCCATAAAGAAGGCACGGCGAACAGTCCCCATAGAACGAGATCCTTGATTCTGTTACAGGATTCTTGTCCGGCGACGAACGCTCGCACTGCAGGCAGGCATCGCCGGGGTTAAGTCTATTTGCGGCGGAGGACAACTATGCCGAGATCTTCAGCGATGTGCCTGATTGTCGCCCTCACCAACCTTCACGCGCATTATGTGGTATTCGGGTTGGGGGACAAGTGAGCCATTTGGCGTAGGCCAGGCTCGGACTCAGCCAAACAGACCATTGAAAATTGCCGCGGTCCCGCCGCTGGGTGCCAGCTTCACGAAAATGCTGCGGATAAGAATCGCGACGATGCTTTCTGCGGGCGCGTAAAGACGGGCCGTTGGCGAGTTTGCAGGCTCATTTTTCGACCAGCCGCCCCAATTACGCCCGGCAAGCTTCCGCATCGTCAATCGGGAAGAGACTTGGTGACTATGGGTCCGTCATTGCCTGAGGCGAAATCCTTCCATGTCGAGCCGACATTCAGCCAACTATTCGAAGGGTGGCGCGTGACAAAGCCGACACTCCCGTGAGCAGCGGCCGAGCCTCGATCAAAGTCGTTCTCATGGAGAATGGTGTTCACCTTCATTGAATGACTGCCCGGTGCAGATTTGAACCGACCATCATAGGTCCATATCAGCTGGTAGGCGTCCACGAAGCCATAGGGGACATTCTTGAAGCGGTTTCGCTCGAATACGGTTCCGTTGTAGTCCGAACCGTCGTGCGCCCAGGTTTCGTATTCGACTCCTATGTGGGTAAGGTTCTCAAATCTGTTGTTGCGATAGACATTGCCAAGGCCACCCCAAATACCTGAGTTACCTGAGTCCGCGAACGTCGTCCCCACATAGAGACCGCTGTTGCTGTCGCTGACGGTATTGTTTGAATATTGCAGGAAGTATGGGGCAAGGCCACGCGTCGAGTCGAGTGCGATAGTCATCATTCCATGCCGCATCCTGGAAATGCGGTTGTTATCGATGACCGCGTCATAAACGTTCCCAAAAAGCAGAACGCCCGTGGAATCGGAATCATGTTTGCTGTAGGTCGAGCGTCCATCAAAATTGTTGTCGTAAATCGCAACCCTTGACGCGATTGCCGCCAGTGC
Organism: Rhizobium sp. R711; assembly: GCF_002211365.1. Taxonomy (GTDB): domain Bacteria; phylum Pseudomonadota; class Alphaproteobacteria; order Rhizobiales; family Rhizobiaceae; genus Rhizobium. The sequence continues at coordinate 217,115 of NZ_LOKZ01000023.1, forward strand.
AAAGCGGCTGGTCTGATCAGGAACGACATTCCATGGAGCATCAAGCGTTACGGTTGAATCGGCGGAGGCAACGATATGCCGATGCTGACCAGCACCCCTGCCACCGACCACAACGAGGTCCTGGCCGCCTGGCATTACCTCACCCAAATCCGAGAGCGATTTGAAGGATACGGTATCTGCTGTTGCCGTCACAAAATCGCTTTTGATTTTGCTGCCGACTATTTCAAAGCAGATCTGTTCACCCTTGTTGCAATCGACCTTGTCGCAATCATGCGGCGCGGCGTTTCTCGACGTGTTGTTGCCCCAGTAGAGATTGCGCATACTTCCAAAATGCGCTTGGCCGACAAAAAAGCGGCCAATCCCGTGGCCGTCGTCCTGGCTCTCATCGGCATTTGAAAGCTCGTTGCCAACCATGGAAAAATCGCGCCCACCCCATAAAGCCGCCACGGATTCACCATAGCCCGTCATCCGGAACTTATTGCCGGACAAGAAGACCTGCCTGCTGCTTCCGTAGAACGAGCCATTTTCCACCAACTCGGAGTCGCTTATGTAAAGACCTGAGGCGCCGTTGGCCTCCAGCGCCGCCACACCCCACGCATTGAGCCTGACGGAGGCGATCCGAAGATCCTTGGCCGAATATACCTGCATCAAGACGTGGTTACCGGTCTTGCGATTTGCGTTAAGTGTTAGCCCTTCGAATTGTACGTTTTCGCCGGCGATCTCGATCATGCTGTGGTCGATGCTATGATCAAGACGGATCTCCGTCATGTTCATGCCATTGCCAGCCCATCCAACATTACCGGGTACCGTCAGGAAAGAGGTTACAAGGTAGGTTCCTGCGGGGAAATAAACGGTCGCGGGTGCAGCAGTCTTTGCTGCCTCCAGAACTCGCTGCAATGCGGCCGTATCGTCAGTGATGCCGTCGCCCGCAGCGCCGAAACGTTTCACATTCAGCAAATTGCTTTTCTGATCCGCCCACGGTGATCGGGCGAGAATATCAAGCTTCAGCGGACCGCTCCAGCCGAAGCCGCCGCCATGGCTGTTGTGTATCCAAACCTCATAGGAGCCGCCCGGCATGTCCGGAATCGGAAAGTCCACCTTAAAGGGGTTGACCGCAATGGGCTTGACATAGCTGCCGCTGCCACCCGGCGGCTTGATATATAGATAGGATAGCGACGTTCCGTTGCCGCGGGTAAGGTTGCGCCCATAGACGGAAATGAGAGTCCCAGGCGTTCCCTTGTTCGGCCCAAGCCACCACGCCTCAGTGCGATTGATGGCAATAGGCTGGCCGCGGTCCCCATTCCTGTTAGGCCAGATGAGATACATCGACCATTCTGGCAGAGAGACGGGCAAAAGAACTGTCGCGGCAGTCTCATCGGCGCGCAGCGAGCTGACGGCGGTGATTTCCCCTTTTACCTCGGACGGCGCCTGGGAAAAAATCTCAAAATTCGACGAACGATCCAGCTGCACGCCGGTCATCGAGACGATCTCATTGCGGTCTGCGGTCCTCGAGAACTCTGCAATCGCGGGCGACGATCTGCTGACGCGAAGCAATGGAGGATTGAAAGGATCTGCTCCCCCGGGCAAGGGTGGTTCAGGAGTTGGAACAGGCATGCCGAAGTCACCCGGCCCCACGGCTCCTTTCGCCGAGGAGGCGCCATATAACGCGGCATCGTGCAAGCCGATCGTATCGCCGGTTCCACTTTGGGCAACTGCCATCCCGATCAGCGTCAAAGCGACAAGCGATGCAAGTACAACCGACGCGAATATCCTCATCATCGCCCCCTGCTGATGGACCCGATCGGAAACGGGCATTCATAGATGCGCTGCCGTCGCAGCATTCCCCGCACGGGAAACCAGAAGATCATGGCGGTCTACGCAACGACGACGAACCAATCCATGGAACACTGGCAAGTTCAAATCTTCACATTGGTCTTGCGCGGCATGATTACAGCTTGTGGCTTGTCGCCCGCTGTGGCATCTCCGACCGAAGCACGGCTTTTCGACAGGGCAGTTCGCAGTCTGGCAATCGAACGGCTGGCGATGGTAACGAAAAGCGTGTGAATTCCAACCGGGATCACCAGCCCGGCCATCATGACTATTTCCGGGACATCGGTGCGAATTCCGAGATAGCCAATGCCTCCGCAGACGGCCGATGCCACCATTATGATATTGGTGGTCGCCATCGGCGTATAGCCGGCGTCGAGAAGGAGATGATGCAGATGCCAGCGATCGGCTGACATCGGGCTGCGACCTGCCAGGACACGCCGGATCATCAAGCTTAAAGTATCTGTCACCGGAATGATGACGATCCACAAGAGTGCCATAAATGGAGCCGGAGATTTGTCGGATGCAAGCAAGAGAATGCCGTAAGCGATTGTCGCCCCAAGTGCCATGCTGCCGGCGTCACCGAGAAAGATGCTCGCGCGCGTTCGCCACGGGCTGCGCATATTGAAGATTAGAAAACCACAAAGGCCTGTCAGCAAGAGCTCGAACGGCAGTATCAGCTCGCCCATGTCCTTCACCTCAGCGACCAGCATGAGCCATATTAATGCGACAACTGCCGCTCCGCCCGCCAGTCCATCAACGCCGTCTATCATGTTCCAGGAATTCATGAGACCGGCGATGAAGCAAAGCCCGACGACGACGATGAGAGCCCCTGCCGAGGCTGCCACGCCCGGTGCAAATTCGGCAGACGAAATCTGCCCGATATTCAGTCCTCCGATCAAAATCGCGGCCACAAGAAACTGCATAATGAGGCGCAGCGAGGCCGGTAGCGGGTGACGATCATCAAGAGTACCAACCGCGACGACGACAAACAGTCCGACCCAGAAATTCAGACCGAACGCATGCATGTGACCGCTTAGAAAGTTGACCACAGCAAAGGTCGTAAAGATCGCAATACCACCGCACAACGGAACCGCGCCGATGTGCTGTTTGCGGGCATCGGGAAGATCCACCAGAGCGAGCGCGACTGAGGCTCTACGCAAGACGACGATAAGGGCAACGCACAATACGAAGATTGAGATATTGCTTATCACTACTTCCATATCAGCCCCCCTCGGCCACGCCAAACCCACGCCCAAGTCAGTTGGACGGTGCAAAATGCTTTGACGACAATATAAGAGGGGCCCTACACCGGCATATTCGCACAATCGATCTCCAACATTCACCTTATTGGTAAGGAATTGGGTTGGATCTCCACCCTTCACCTTATTGATACGGGGTTAGGTCTGGACTTAGCTGGCTCATGCTTAAGGAGAAGAGAGGCGCCAATTCCGTTGTCAACACGCGAGGCGAGGCGCGGCGGAGGCGGTTGGCCGGCCAGAAGGTTCGCGCGTAACTCCGTTGGAGAATAGGGAAGAGTTATACCCTCCACCATCGCCTCGATAGACACGCGCATCAGGTTCCGTCAGCGATAACGGGACAATTGGTGTGTCGCGTATCGGCCCAGGGAGGAACTGACCAGCGACGAAAATGCCGAACCGGACAGAGACGACAGATACGTCCCGACGCCTTCGCAACGCGCTATCGCTCGACGATTTCGAAGCTCTAGCCCGGCGGCATCAGCAGTCAGCTGGATGCTACGATATCGCCGCTGCGCGTCCGGCCAAGGGTTGCTTGAGGCGGTCGGCAGCAAGATGACTGTGAAGGTCGACGGTGGAATCCGCCGCCGAACCGACGTTTTGAAAGCACTTGTACTCGGAACCGAGTTCGCCTTCCTCGGTCGCCCTTTCCTCTATGCAACGGCGATCGGCGGCCATGCGGCTGCGATGAAAGTCGCCGCGATATGGCGCTGCTGGATGTCACCGGTTCGATGAGCGACGCCGGATTTCCTTGAGTGTATTTAGCCGAACAGGACCGCAGCATGACCGCCTACAGCCTCTCCCGCATGACGCGCAGCCAATTCTTCAATGGACCCGGAATATAGGTCCTCAGGCCAGGACGCAAACCTGGTGGCAAAGACCAGTCATCGAGATCAAGGGGGGGCGAAAGATTTTGACTTTCGGCCTTGATCGACCCGATGACCTCGTAATATCGACGTGCCATCTCATCAGATGTAAACCTCTCGGCGACCTTCCGCCTCGCCGCGGCCGACATCTGAGCCAGCAAGCTGCGATCACGCTCAAGACCGGCAATGAGCCGAACCGCCTGCCCATAATTGCCGACAGGGAAAAGCAGGCCATCCTGACCGTCATGAACGATCGTATCCGTAACGCCACGAATGTTCGATACGACCGGGACACATCCCGCCGCCATCGCCTCGATAAGCGTCATCCCAAATCCCTCGAAACGCGAGGGCATAATGAGCACGTCGTGGCGCGCGACCAGTTCGGGAACCTTATGCGGACTGACGGCCCCCTCATAGAAGACGCGCGCGTTGTGCGGAGCACTGAACCTTGCCTTCAATCTTGCAAGGTCCGGTCCGTCGCCGGCTATGGTCAGCATAACGGTATTGGGCAAGCCCTCAAGAATGGGTGGGAGCCACAGCACTCCTTTGGAAGCATCTTCGATCCTGCCGAGGAAGAGCACGCGCAAAAGCGATTGCGCTGACGGCTTGCGCTCGACTTGAGCAAATTTTGACCTGTCGAGCGCGTTCGGAATTGCGAATGTGGACTCGGGTGAAAAGCCGTGGCGGGCAATGAGATCGCTGCGACAACGCTCCGACACGCCGACGGTCGCGTGGACATAGTTGCGAATGGAAGTCGCAGCCGCATAAGTGCCGGGGGTAATATTGTGCACGATCATAATGCGCAGAATATCCTCGCGAAGATAGCGCGCGATATTCGTCTGCATGCGATCGCCGAGTACATTGATGAAAACGCCGTCATAGCCCCGGCTTTCAATCGCCGCAGCAAGGCACCGAGCACACGTCCGCTCGTCAAGCGTATCGGGCATATTGAGAAGTGTTCCAAACGCCATCTCGTCGCGCAAGTCAGGCGTTAGCGTGTGCCCGGTGCCCTGCGCCAGCCAGCCAACATCGATGCCAAAATCGGCCAGGCCATGCCGCAGTTGCTTGAAGACAGAGTATGTGCCGCCGATGTGTGGCAGAGCGAAATATGCAAACCTCACCGCATTCTCTTTCGAAAGTCGCGCTATCGTTCACGGCGCAATCGTTTGCGATATCGAAAACAATAACCGCTTCATCTCTGCGCCATAGATGGATGCTTGGCGGAGAGGTGTCCCCCTTCGAGGGAAGCAGAATGCAGACGCCGTACATTCGGACTAGGCGATTATACGAAAGGCCACCTTCCCCATTTTGTCTTCGATCGCATGCGATATCGTGAAGAGCGGCTGCCGGCCCAGGTCCTGCGCCTATTGGGCGAGATCAAAGGCCCGTGTCTTCTGCGAGCCTCCCATACCCGTTCTACACTTCACGATCATTGGATCTTGCCCGAATGCCTGGGTTTTTGAGCGGCTCCCATTGCCGTCTTGTTGAGCAGACAGTCCTTCCGCCTCTTTCGCCAATTCCCGGATGCGCTCATTCAGTTGGGCCTTGCGCCCAGTCTTTGAAGACAATCGGATTTCGAAGAGACGCTGCTCGCTGTTCATAACTGCGGCAACTTGCTCGTTCTCAACCTTTAGGCTTTTCGGAAAGATGCGGCGGGCTTCGCCGTCCGGAAGAAAACTCATCCGCTGGCTGAAAAGTGAGGGCTATCGAGAAATCTCCGTCCTAGGCATGAGCCTCGGTTCCTGGGTCGCAGGATTGATTGCCGCACATGATCCGAACGTTTCGAAGGTTCGCTGTTTCTGACGGGTGGAAGCCTTGCGGATATGGTTTGGACGGGTCGCGCTACACGAACTATCCGAAGCAGCGCCTCGAGCCAGAGATCGAGCTGGCTGATCTCAGGAGCGCGTGGGGTCCACTCAATCTCGAAAACTACGTGCATCGTTTGGCGCGGCCGGATCTCGATGTCCAGATGGTGCTTGCCAGGAGAGACACGGTTGTGATGCCGGAGCTGTCGGAGAGCCTGTTACGCAGTTTGAAGAACGCCGGCGGCCGAAGCCACAGGCGGCAAAATGCCGGTGAATTCCGATGCCAAGGGTGACAAGAATTCCGACTGGTTCGAAAGCTGGATTGCGCCGTTATCAATTACGTCCACTAGATCGCCAAGGAAGCCGGACTTTCCGGCATTCGACACGGTCCGCGGGGTGTTTCCCGAAAGTGATGAGATCTACGATGGCGCTCGCTTTCACGAGCGTACCCACACGCAGATCGACGTTCGCAATGACGCGTGTATCAAGGGCTTTTTCCTGCCGCGAGGCGAAACACCAGCGCTCACCTCTCCGGTTTCGCCCTAGCGCTGCCCCCGGGCGACCTTTGCAAATATCCCTGTCCCTGTTCGCAAATTCGCGCAGGCGTCGAACATATCTGGCTGGAGCTGTGATGCGTCTTCGACGCCAACACCCGCCGGAAACTGGGTGATGCCGACCCGTACGATGGCATGACCGACATAGTCTTTGACCACATCCATGGCCTCGTCGGGTGAACGAAGTTTGCGGATGGGAACCAGCCGACCATCTGCCTTCACGGTGCGGCGAGCGGATCGTCCGAACCGGCTGAAATGAACTGTTCGACGATAGCGGGGGTAAGGTTTGGATCGGCGCATTTCGCAATGAGGGCTGCGTCCATGGTCTTTGCTCCAGACGGAACATTGGGCGCCATTTGAAGTTGCCGTCGATTGACCGGGCCGGGACTGCCGAGACCATATCGCGCCTTGATATGGTCGGCGAGACGCAGTGCGAGCGCAACGATGGTCAACGTGGGCATGTCATTGCCGCACGTCGGAAAGATCGAACTACCGGCAACGTGCAAATTGTGCATGCCATGCACCTTGCAGTTCTGGTCGACGACGCCCTGCCGCGGATCGACATGCATGCGGGTGGTGCCCATGTGGTGGGCGCAGCCGATGACCGAGAGCGGATGCCCTTTGTCGGCATCTTCGAGATCGACATGGCCAAGGCCCGATCGAGCGAACTCATCGCGGACGAGTTCGAGCATGCGCAGGTGCGTACGCTTTTCCTGGTCGCCAATGCGCCAATCGAGATGGGCGCGATGGAGGCCGAGGCGATCCCGTTGTGACGAAAGGGTAACGCGGCTCTCACGGTCCGGCGCCGGCTCGACAACGGTCTCGATCTGGAAATGGTCCGATTTAGCCGCCAGTTTCAGGCGTCGATAGAGCAGCGACGTCACCAGGTTCGGGCTGTGTCGGACGACGGCGGCATAGGTCTGTAGCTTGATGTCCCGAAAGTGGCGCCAGCGGACAGCGTTATAGAGCTCGTGGAACTGTTCGGTGAGTGCACTGTCCTCGCCGGATCGGCATGCTCGGAAATAGGTCCGGCATTGCAGCAGCCGTTCACGCCGCTGGATCTGTTCGGATAGAGCAAGATGCGCGCTTGCGCTAGTGCCATCCACCGACAGACGAGGATTGTGATAGGTGAACCGAGCGTCGTAGAAGCGGAACAGATCAGCGCTCCGCGCTGGCGTCATGCGACCATGGCGAATGCGCGGATGCTCCATGAAATAGCGACCGACGAGGTCGTGCTGGTTGCCGAGCCCCCGCGCATCGACACTGTTTGACAACAAAAGAAGCCGCGCATTTTCGATGCCGCCCGCAGCAAGAATCGTGTGTTTCGCCCGCACGAAGAAGGCGGAGCGCGATGCCGACATCACATGGACGCCGTGCACGGTAGTGGCGTTGCTGCATGTCGCGAGCTGGACCGCGTTGGCATTGAGAATGACCTTTGTGTTCTTTGCCGATACCAGCTGCGCGTGATAGTGTCGGCCGAACCGCGTCGGTGGGCTGAACTTGCTGATGACTGTTTCGAGGGCCTCGCGGTCAAGCTCAAGCAACCCTATCGGCTTGTTCAGCTGGCTATGCCAAAACGCCGGTTCGAATCCATGATGGTTGACCTGAACGAGATCGTCGGCGCGCCGGTAGTAGGGTTCAACCTCGTCAAGGTGGAACGGCCAGCCGCTGTTTGGTATCCAGTCGCGCTCCTCGAAGTCGATGCTAATAAAGGGACGTATCCAGCCTCCCCAGCAATTCGAGCTACCACCCAGCCGCCGGGTGCGTGTTGCCTGCATATCATAGGGAAGACCCACATTCTCGCCCTGGTAGAGGGCTTGCGATTTTGTGCTTGGCTTTAGGCCACCACCTTCCAATACGCATGTGGCGATGCCCTGGCGGTCGAACTCGAGCGCAAGTGTGATACCCGCGACGCCGCCCCCAATGATGCAGATTTCCGCATCCAGGGTGGAATCGCTCGGCAATAGTCCAGCCTCGATCAACATGATTGACCTGCCCCCTCAATCCGATTCTCTATTGTTTGTTTCCAGCTACATCCCCTGATAGGCGCCATCTGTACATCTTGCTTGGGGAACGCTGTAATTTACATCTGTACATCGGAATATTGGGAGTACCCAACCGATGGATGCATAATCCGAAAGTTTTAGGGTCGCGGCGCGATGGGCACGCAGGGGGACAAGGCCCTCGGCACCACTCGATCAACGCACGATGTGGACGTCCATCATCGGAGCCATCTGCCCCGACAAGGGCTCATGCCGTGCTGATCGTTGATCAGGCTGGATGGCACGCCGGAACTCAAAGTACGCGACAACATCACGCTGCTGTTCCTGCCACCGTGGTCACCCGAATAAAACCCTGTCGAGAACCTGTGGCAATTATGAGAGAGAACTGGTTGTCCAACCGGATATTCAAAGACTACGAGGACATCGTTTCCCATTGCTGCGACGCATGGAACAACCTGCTCGCACAGCCATGGAAGATCGTGTCGATCGGAATGCGCGATTGGGCGCACCGGTTTTGATCAGCGCTCATTGGTATAATACTTAATTTTGTAGTAGAGCGATGAAGTATCCGCGATAATATATCTCAAGGAAGATCAATACTCACCCACCACCTGAATCGTTTTTGCTATTTGCGCCCCACAAGGATTCGCGCTCGTTTATCCAATCGATTTAACTTGTCTTAGTAACTAAGTCTAATGTCGCCTATAAAATAGATTAACTCAAATATCATATGATAATCGATAGATTCCAAATCACCTCTGAACGTATCATGCAGGTATATAACTTTTATATTCAATATTTCTGAAGAATGGTGCTATATGAATTCCATCTCACCAGGGGAAACCTCGAGAAGGTCCACAACGACAAATGTAGGCATCGCAACGGAAATCCGAAAATGACTTTCTGATGAAACCATGCGGCTGTACAGAATACTGTCGACGGAACCCGTTACTGCCTGTCCGATCGCATTGGCAACTGCGCGTCGGGAAACAGGGAAGCGTGTCATCAAACGCATTAAGGGCGGCGGCGTACAAGTAAAGGGGGTGCTAATGTCTGGCATGGTCAACGGGAACAACCAATCACATCTTCACAAAACGGACCGATTTCGCGTCACATCGAGGACAATCAAAAAATCGGCGGCGGAGACCCATAACGCGAACACACTCGCGATCATCGACGATCACGCACTTGACCGAGAACGTTTGGCCAAGAGTCTGACTGCCCACGGGCTCGATTTGGACATAAGGCTCTTCGCCTCGATCAATGATTGGATCAAATTGCCCGAACACGACTTCGCAGGCATCTTGATCAACACTGGCCACAGGGAATTCTCTGAGAAGAACATGGTCGAAGAGATCCGGCAACTGGTCGGCCAGTTTCCGAACGTCCCGATCGTCATCCTTTCGGAAAATAACGATCTGAGACAGGTGATTCTGGCCCTGGAAGCCGGCGTCAAAGGCTATATACCGTCCGCAATCGGGCTGCCCATTTGCGTCGAGGCGATCGGGCTAGCTTTGGCGGGAGGGGTCTTTATTTCGGCGGAAAGCCTGACGGATCTGCATAAACTTGTCGCGACCGCTGAGCACAAGGAGCGTCAACGCGCCGAACTCTTCACACCTCGCGAAGAGGAGGTGATCGATGCACTTAGCCAAGGCAAGCCCAATAAGATCATCGCCTATGAACTTAAACTGCGCGAAAGCACGGTGAAGGTTCATGTCCGCAACATCATGAAGAAGCTCAATGCCAGCAACCGGACCGAGGTCATGTTCAAACTGGGCGACCTCTTCAACTGATTGCTAGTGATGATTGTCTGCATAGCATGGCGGCCCGGACGGGCTTGCCCTTAGACTTGTCCATTCTGCGTAAAGGACGACCGAAGGGCAAAGCTCAGCCTCCACGCAGGATGATACGATCTGCGATTTTTTGGGCATGTGATTTCGCCTTCTAAGCCTTTAGGCTAGCCTGACACGCCAAACGGCGAGAATGATCCGATGCATCAATTTTGCCATACTGGCCCGACGTCAATTGAGCAGACCGAGGGCGCAGGTGAACGGCTTCATTCAGAATTTTGAGATTTCCGACCATCTTCGCAAACGCGCCAAAGCGCTTATACCCGGCGGGGCCCATACCTATGCGAAAGGTGACGATCAATATCCCATCCTTTCCCCTGGCTTTATCGCCAGAGGGAGCGGCTGCCATGTATGGGATGTCGATGGCAACGAATACATCGAATATGGCATGGGCAATCGCGCCGTGGGGCTCGGGCATGCCTATACGCCGGTGCTGGACGCGGTACGGCGCGAACTTGAATTCGGCTGCAATTTCACGCGCCCGTCGAAGATAGAGGTCGAATGCGCGACGGCGTTCCTTCAAACCATCGCAACCGCCGACATGGTCAAATTTTGCAAGGACGGGTCGGATGCCACGTCTGGCGCAATGCGTTTGGCCCGTGCCGTCACCGGGCGTGACCTGATTGCACGTTGCGAAGACCATCCGTTCTTTTCGACCGACGACTGGTTTATCGGAGCGACGGAGATGAATGCCGGTATTCCAGCCGTCGTTCGCGAACTCACCCTTGGCTTCAAATACAACGATCTTGAAAGCGCGCGCAGGCTGTTTCAAACCCATCCTGGCAAGATCGCCGCATTCATGCTGGAGCCGACGCGGGGCGAAAACCCCAGAGACAATTTTCTGCAACGGCTGCAGCAGCTCTGCCACGAAAACGGCACGCTGCTCATTTTTGACGAAATGATTACAGGCTTTCGATGGCATGTCGGCGGAGCGCAGAAACTCTATGGCGTCACACCCGACCTATCGTGTTTCGGCAAGGCGCTCGGTAATGGTTTCTCGATCTCCGCACTTGCCGGCAAACGCGAGTTCATGGAACAGGGTGGTATCGACCAGGCATTTCTGCCTCGCGTCTTTCTCCTCTCGACGACACACGGCGCGGAGACGCATGCGATGGCGGCCGCGATGGCCACAATGCATGTCTATCGGCAGGAGCCGGTGATCGAGCGCTTGGTGCAACAAGGCAAGTCGCTCCAGAGCGGAATTGAGCAACTTATTACTGCGCACGAGCTGCAGAACTTCTTTTCCGTTGTCGGTCACCCCGCCTGCCTCAGCTACACGACGCGCGACGTCGATGGAAAGCCCTCGCAGGCATTTCGCACGCTGTTCCTGCAGGAGATTATTCGCCGAGGGATTCTGGCTCCCTCCCTGGTGGTGAGCTACACCCATGCCGACGAGGACATCATTCGCACGATCGATGCGTTCGATGGCGCCCTTCGCGTTTACAGGCTTGCCCTTGAAAACGGCGTCGAAGACTATCTTGTCGGACGGGCCTCGCAGGTCGTGTTCCGCCGCTTCAACCATCCGCTCCCGACAGAGCAATTGCCGATCGCACGTCACTACTGACCGGATCGGAGCGGCGGCTGCTGTAGATTTGGGTGACGCCGCATTTAGCCCATTCATACTGCGGTCGATACCAACCCGCGCGATGAGCGCCACCAAGACGAAACGCCGATGTGCCCGGGCACAGGGCTCGAACTCAGAAAGGGAAAGACAATGAAGGTATTGGTCACCGGACATCGAGGCTACATCGGATCTGTCATGGTCACAATCCTGCGCAAGGCAGGCCACGAGGTTCATGGTTACGATTGCGAATTGTACCATCGCTGCCACTATGCACCCGGCGGCGATCTGCCCGCCGTGCCCGGTGTAAAAAAGGATGTGCGGGACATATCGGTGTCGGATCTGAAGGGCTTCGACGCCGTCATCCATCTTGCCGCCCTTTCGAATGATCCGTTGAGCAACCTCAATCCGGAGATCACCTATGAAATCAATCACCGCGGCAGCGTGAGCGTTGCCAAAGCGGCCAAGCAGGCAGGAGTGAAGCGCTTTCTCTTCGCCTCGTCCTGCAGCAACTACGGTGCTGCAGGAGAAGGTCTCGTCGACGAAACCGCGGACCTCAAACCCGTTTCCGCTTATGGAACATCGAAGGTTTTTGCCGAACGCGACATTGCGCAGCTCGCCGACAATGATTTCTGTCCGACCTATCTGCGCCCCGCAACTGCCTACGGGCTCTCCCCGATGCTGCGCTTCGACATCGTACTGAACAATCTGGTGGCCTGGGCCGTAACCGAAGGCCAGATCCTGCTCAAATCCGACGGCACACCGTGGCGGCCTATCGTTCATATAGAGGACATCTCGCGGGCTTTTCTTGCCGCCCTCGAGGCACCTACCGCCGTGGTTCACAATCAGGCTTTCAACGTCGGCCAGGCAGCGCACAATTACCAGATCAGGGAGATTGCCGAAATCGTCGCCAAGACCGTCCCTGAGTGTCATTTGGCCTTCGCCGCCGACGCCAGTCCGGATACACGGTCCTACCGAGTCGATTTCAGCAAGATTAGCCGCCTGCTTCCGGCCTTCAAGCCAACCTGGGATGCGGCTGCCGGTGCCGCTCAACTTTACAACGCCTACACCAGCGCCGGCCTGACGCTTGCTGAATTTGAAGGCCCCCGTTATCAGCGGATCGCCCAGCTCAAACAGCTCCTTGCCGATCACGAATTGGATGAAAATCTGCGCCCACCGGTTGCCGCCGCGGCGGCAGAATAGGTCTGCGGCATGGACTCTGCTCTGCCGCCCCGACCCAACCACCTAGCAGACAGCAGCGAGGGCATAGGTCCAGCGATCTACGCTCTCGCCAGCCGCCTTTTTCCGATCTGCCGCAGCATTACCGGAAGTGGGGTTCGTAAGACCATCAACATTCTGCGCGAATATGTCGATATCGAACTCCACGAGGTCGCGACAGGCACCCAAGTGTTTGACTGGGTCGTTCCACCCGAGTGGAACATAGGGGATGCATATATAAAGGATGCAGTCGGCCGAAAAGTCGTCGATTTCGCTCGCTCGAACCTTCACGTCATGAGCTACAGCCGGAATGTTCGCAAGGTAATGCCGCTGAGCGAGCTGAAGGACCATATCTATACGCTGCCGGCGCAACCTGACCTCATCCCCTACAAGACAGCCTACTATATCGACGACTGGGCGTTTTGCATGCAGCACCAGCAGTTCCTTGCGTTGGCTGACGGCGATTATGAAGTCGTCATCGACTCGACGAAAGCCGATGGGCATCTGTCCTATGGGGAGTATCTCCATCGAGGAACGAGTGGCCGAGAGGTTCTGCTATCCGCCCATATTTGCCATCCATCGCTTGCAAACGACAATTGCTCGGGCCTTGCGGTATTGATCCACCTTGCTCAGCGGTTGCGGGGCAGGAATACGCGCTACAGCTACCGCTTTCTCTTTGCTCCCGGCACGATCGGATCGCTCACCTGGCTTTCCCGGAACGAAGATCGCCTCGGCAGCATCGACCATGGCCTGGTTGTATCCTGCATTGGCGACGGAGGCGGACCGATCTACAAGAAAAGCCGACGGGGAAACGCAATCATAGATCGCCTGATGGCACGGATATCCTGTGCTGAAAAGCCGATGACCGTTGAGGACTTTAGCCCTTACGGCTACGACGAGAGACAGTTTTGTTCGCCCGGCTTCAATATGCCGGTTGGGCTTTTGCAAAGAAGCGCTTTCGGGACCTTTGCGGAATACCACACATCAGCGGACAATCTTGATTTCATACGCCCTGAACATCTTGCCTCATCATTCCAGATGCTGATCGATGTAATCGATGCGCTCGAGGGCAATTGGATTCCGCTCAATCTGTCCCCCAAAGGCGAACCACAGCTTGGCAAGCGCGGGCTCTTTGCGACGGTCGGTGGCCACAAAACCAACACTGCGCAAACAATGGCTTACCTATGGGTGCTGAACCTGGCCGATGGCAAGCATTCACTGTTGGATATCGCCGAGCGGGCGAATATGGTGTTTTCGGAGATCTCGGAGGCGGCTGCGAGGCTGAGGGATGCGGGTTTGCTTGCAGACCTTGGCCCCGCCGAAAACTAGACCGGATCGCACAGAGGCAGGAGCGGCCAGCTTTTATCCTTGTCGGACATGACGGTTGGATCTGCAGGCCAACTGACGCCCACGGCCGGATCGTCGAAGCGTATGCCGCTGGCGGCAGTGGGCTCATATGGCGTGGAAATCAGATAAGACACGACGGCATCATCGGTGAGTGATTGGAAGCCGTGGGCAAAACCCTTCGGAATATAGAACTGCACGCGGTTTTCGCTGGAAAGTACTGCACCTGCCCACTCGAGGTAGGTTGGAGACTCTGGCCTTAGATCCACTGCGACATCCCATATTGCCCCCTGCGTGCAGGAGACAAGCTTGTCTTCTTCATGCGGCCTCTTCTGGAAATGAAGGCCGCGGATCGTATGCTTCTGGCGCGAATGCGAATAGCTGTGCTGGACAAAGTCCTCGATGAGCCCGTGTTGAGCGAACTCCTGCTTGCAGAAGGTTCGCGCAAACGAACCACGACTGTCCGTCGATGGTGTGGGCTCGACGATCCAAAGGCCCTCGATTCTCATCCTATTGAAACGCATCCGATCACCGCCCATTGCTGAAACGCATCCGATCTGTGGGAAAAACCCAACACGGAAGTCTCTTCATGAGACAATACTTCGATATGAGTCAATTCAGAATTGTTACTTAATATTACATTGATGCAACAATAGTCGACTACAGAATTACTGCGTAAAAACAAAATAGAATTCATACGGCTTTTGGACGATCTCCGTATTGCGGTATCGTTTTAATTGTTCCCGGCAGATACTTTTGCCAACCATGACGGGCTCTTCAGGTCCGCGATTGAGTCATCTTGGATCATATAGGGGACGGGGCATGAATCTTCAGGCCAGCCAGAGCTCATCGATGACGGCTGCCATTCGCAGTGCCCGGCTTTGCCGGCTCTGCGGCGCGGCTCTGCAGGATACTTTCGTAGATCTCGGAATGTCGCCGCCATGCGAAAGTTTCGTACCGGCGGCTGAAATAGGCAACATGGAAGCCTATTATCCCCTCCATGCTTTTGTCTGCCGCGAGTGCCTTCTGGTCCAACTTGAGGAGCACATCAGCCCGCAAAACATATTCGAGGAGTATGCTTATTTTTCCTCCTATTCGGACAGTTGGGTAGAGCATGCCCGTCGCTACTGCGACATGGCAACCGATCGCTTCAGTCTCAACTCGGGAAGCCTTGTCGTCGAGCTTGCCAGCAATGACGGCTATCTCCTGCAGCACTTTGTGCGCAAGGCGATACCGGTGATCGGTATAGAGCCGGCATTCAACGTCGCTAAGGTTGCGATCGAAAAGGGGGTGCCCACGGTAGCACGCTTCTTCGGAAGATCGCTCGCCCGCGAAATGGTTGCCGAAGGCAAAATGGCAGATCTCATTGTCGGCAACAATGTCCTGGCACAGGTTCCGGATCTCAATGACTTCGTTGCCGGGATGAAAATTCTCCTGAAACACCACGGCGTGATCACTCTCGAATTTCCCCATATTGCGACGCTAATTGCGGAAAGCCAATTCGATACGATCTACCACGAGCACTTCTCGTACTTCTCCTTGATTACAATCGAGAAGATGGCACGACGTCACGACCTCACGGTGTTCGATGTCGAGGAGTTGCCGACACACGGCGGCTCGCTGCGCATTTACCTTTGCCACAGTGAAGAAAATATGCGTCGGGAAGCACGAGTCGATGCGCTGCGAAGGTCCGAGTTCAAGGCAGGTTTGGACATGGTCGAGACCTATACGTCTTTTGGCGAAGCGGTGCGCATGAAGAAACGCAATCTGCTTTCCTACCTTATCCAGTTGAAGGACGCAGGCAGAAGCATTTGCGGCTACGGCGCGCCCGGCAAGGGCAATACGCTTCTCAACTATTGTGCAATAGGCACCGATTTTCTCGACTTCACGGTCGACCGCAATCCCTACAAGCACGGTCGTTTCACGCCTGGCATGCACATACCAATCAGACCGGTCAATGAAATCGACGCGCATAAGCCAGATTACGTCCTCATCCTGCCCTGGAACCTTAAAGATGAAATCGTCAAGCAGATGAGACATATCGGCGACTGGGGAGGGAAGTTCATCGTTCCAATCCCCCACGTGGCCGTCATCGATCCAACGGAGAGCCAGCAATGAAAGTCGTCCTTTTTTGCGGTGGCATGGGAACCCGGATTCGCGAGTATTCCGAGAGCCTGCCGAAGCCTCTTATCCCGCTGGGCTCGCAGCCGATCATGCGCCACGTCATGCAATATTATTCGGATTATGGTCACGATGAATTCATTCTTTGTCTCGGCTATAAAGCCAATGTGATCAAAGACTTCTTCCTGAATACCAAGCCCCAGGCCTTCTCAGATTGCGTCGTATCGGGTTCTGGCGAGGTCGAATTGCTGGGCGAGATGCATAAGGAGTGGCGCGTTTCGCTGATCGATACCGGCATCTGGCGCAATATCGGCGAGCGGCTCTGGGCTGTGCGCGATCACGTCAAGAATGAGAAGATCTTCCTGGCGAACTATAGCGACGGGCTGACCAACGTCGATCTCGACGACATGATCGCCCGCTTTGAGGCCAGCGACAAGCTTGCCTGCTTCCTCGCCGTGCGGCCGCCCCTTACCTATCATCTCGCCGATATCGAAGAAGACGGCCGAGTGCGCGAATTCAGATCATCAGACAGATCCGACATCTGGATCAATGGCGGCTACTTCCTCATGCGCGGCGAGATCTTCGACTACATGCGTGAAGGTGAGGAGCTTGTGCTGGAACCCTTCTCCCGTCTGATCGCAGAAGACAAGCTTATGGCCTACAAACACGAAGGCTTCTGGCGGTCCATGGACACCCTTCGTGATTGGCAATCCCTCGAAGAGATGGTCGAGCGGGGAGATATGCCCTGGACGTATCACGGCAGGTCTATGGATCGAAGACGAATGGCGAAGCTGTCATGAAGAATCTGTCACTCGCCAGATCCGGGGAACGGTTATCCGTTCTGTGCATCGGCGCCCACTCCGACGACATCGAGATTGGCGTGGGCGGTACTCTCCTGCGGCTGTTGGCGGAAGGCGTCAAGCTGGATGTCCATTGGTGCGTCCTGAGTGCTTCGGGCAATCGAGGCGAGGAAGCGCTAAGTTCGGCGCGTGCATTCCTTGAGCAGGCACAGTCGCAGTCGATTGAACTTGCCTGCTTCGAGGACAGCTTCTTTCCCAGCCAGACTCGCGAAATCAAAAACTGGTTGCTAGCCATCCGTGACAAGGTCGTTCCGGATATCATTTTCACACATAGCCGCGAGGACGAGCATCAGGACCACCGCGAGATCAACCGGCTGACGACCAACGTGTTTCGAAATCATTTCGTTCTCGAATACGAGATCCCGAAATGGGATGGCGATCTGATCCAGCGAAACGCCTACGTTCCGCTCACCGCAGACATCATGGAGAGGAAGGTCGCGTTGCTTTTGCGGCACTTCGCCACGCAAAGATCGAAAGATTGGTTCGACGGTGACACATTTCGAAGCCTTGCGCGCCTGAGGGGAATGGAATGTCGTGCTCCGGCACGTTTTGCAGAGGCCTTCACCATCCGGAAAGTTCTCCTGGCCTGAGGAGGGTCGCGGTCACCGCGAAATGCAGTAGCAGCATGTCATGAGTATCTACGGCAAATCGAAGGGTATGGGGTAAAAATGGGCGAAGAAGCCATTGATTATGAGCAGACCATGCTGGAGGCATCAAAGATGCTTTCCATTTCCGTCGAGGACCAGGTTCCTTTGCCTAGGAAATCTGCCGGCGAAGACTACCTCGCTCTTGTCGATCGACGCATGCTGGAGCGGGAGTGCCTCGCTCAAGCGCTGAATGTGTATCGCCTTGACATGAAAATCATGACATTTGCCGATCTCACAGCGTTGCAAGAGGCCCAAGGCGCGGTGGGAAGGCCACGGGCGATCCTATTCAATGCCGGGAATGGCAGGCTGGAAGACAGTCGGCTGGAAACTGAAATCCGCGAGCTGGTGGCAGCAACGACACCCACGCCGATTGTCGTTGTGTCTGACAACCAAACCCTTTCGGACATCCTCAATACCATCGCGCTCGGCGTTCAGGGATATATCCCCAGTTCTGTTGGCATCGGCGTATGCGTACAGGCAATCGGCCTGGCAATGGCGGGCGGCAAATTCGTCCCGGCAAGCAGCGTCATGCACATGCGCGCTTTGCTGGAGGTCAGTTCGACCGTCCGCACCAACTCCAGATTTACCGAGCGTCAGTCCGCGGTCGCGAAAGCCATCCGGCGTGGCCTGGCGAACAAGGAGATCGCTTTGGAACTCGATCTGTCCGAAAGCACTGTCAAGGTTCACGTCCGAAATATAATGAAGAAGCTGGGAGCGACCAACCGGACAGAGGTTGCTTACAAGATAGGTGGTGTCGCAGATGGCGACCGACCGACTTGAACCCTCGCGAAAAAGACAATCGAATTAGTCGCATCGGTGTAACGTCCATGATTTTGTCGCATGATCCGCCAGATGGCAACGAAATGGGTATGTATCGCGTCCTTTCGATATTGAAGGACCGAAGACGAACCGTGCTGGCCTGCATAATCTTCAGTCTGGCTGTCTGCGCTATCGGCTATTTCAGGACAAAGCCGCTGTACAGGTCAGAAGCGATCCTGGCGCTGGACGGCAGAAAACTTCAGGCTCTTCCCATCGAGGCCGTTGTCTCTGCGCTTCCTCAGGAAAGCCCGGTCCTTCGTACGGAACTCGACATCATCGGCTCGCGTACCATGGCAGAGCGTGTCGCGAGCCGGTTGGGGGCCCTTGGCATAGGGGTGGAGAGTACAAAACAGGGCGGCCCCAGGCAGAGCCCAAGCGTTTTCGTACAAGAAGGGGACACATCTGCGGAAGAAGGGAGCGCTGAAAACGAGGAATTAGTCGACGAGCTGATGTCGAACGTTCACGTGGCAAATGACGGCCGCTCATACACGATCTATATCTCCTTCATTGCTCCCGATCCCAATTTTGCATCCGTGGCTGCCAATGCCTACGGCGAAGCATATATCGACTATCAGATCGACGTCCAAACTTCGGCAACCAGGCGTGTGAGCGAGTGGCTCGGCGAGAAGCTAGTTGACCTCAGAACCAAGTTGGAAGAATCCGAGCGGCTGGCAACCGATTTTCGTGATACCGCCGGCATCGTCAAAACCGATGGCACCACTCTTCAATCACAACAGATTACAGGGTTGAACAACGAACTCACGGTACTGCGCAGCAAGGTTGCAGCCGCAGAAGCGCGGCTATCGACGGCCGTCGACGGGCTGCGGAACGGCAGCGATCTCGAACTTTCTGAAGTCCTCTCCTCATCGATGATCCAGCAACTCAGGACGGAGGAAGCGCGTGTCAAACGCGCTATTACCGAAATCGATCAAAGTGGCGCGATAAAGAACGTTCAGCTTGTACAATTGAACTCGCAACTGGTTTCCCTGCAGGAGCAAATCAAGACAGAAATAGCGAGAGTCATCGAAAGTCTGCGCAATGAAATTGAGGTAAACCGACGGCAGCAGGCAGGTCTGGAGGAAAGCATCAAAGAGATGCGCGCCGCGATGACGACCAACAGCCAGAGTCTCGTCCATGCCGATCAGCTTGATCGCGAAGCCAGCGCAAATCGCGCGATATATGAGAGCTATCTGGCCCGGTACAAGCAGACGATCGAACAGGATGGCATCGCGACCGCTGAAGCGCGGATGATTTCACGAGCGACGCCGTCACCGAAGCCGACAACCCCAAATCCTGTCATATGGGCGTTGGCTGGTGTCGTCTTCGGCCTCACCGGGGGCATTGCCGCCGCCTTTATCCGACATTTCACGGACAGGAAGGTGCGTTCGGCGGAGTCGTTGGAGGCAAAGACGGGCCTTGCCGTTATCGCGAAGGTGCCGCGGATCAGGCTGGGGCACAATGCGGATGCTTCGGCGCTTGTTCATGATCATAACTCGTCTCTCGGCCAAGCCATGGCCGTCATTCAATCGGAGCTGCGATTGTTTGCCGATGCCGAAGCGTCCTCCGGAAGGATGAAACGCGCGATCGCGATTACGCCGGTTTCCAGCAGCAAAGGAAAGCCTCATATCGTAGCAAATCTCGCTCGGCTGGTCGCTGCAACGGGATTGAAGACCATCGTTATCGAAGCAAACCTGCGAAATCCAACCCTTGCAGAACAGTTTGAGGTGTCCAACGCTGCCCATCTCAATCAAATCGTCACCCAGGAGCTTCCTTTTGGCGATGCCATCCAAACCGATCCGAAATCGATGGTTGATTTCATCCTGGCCCAGCACAGCAAGGCGCCGGAACCGATCCTGGCCAATCAACGATTTGCCCAGCTGATCCAGGAGATGAAGCGACGCTACGATCTCGTGCTCATCGACATGCCTTGTGCTTCCAATGGCTTCGACCTGATGCGCGTCGCTTCCTTCTGCGAAGACGTCATTCTTGTCGTTCGTCCGAAATTTACGAGGATCCTGGATCTGGAAGCATGCATCAAAAAGCTGCGGGCAGCCAATCGCAACATAGCCGGGATCGTGTTCGACAGCGCCTATCGCTCAAAACCAGCCACAGCGTCGCAACCGGGGACGACTCCTCATCAACAGGATCTCAGCGGCGTCCGGCGAAAGCGGAGTGGCGATCAAGTAAAGCCCCTCGCAGCCAGGGTATGACACGGGAGCGGAAAGTGTTTCTTGCAGCACGAAATCAAATTCAGTCCAGGCCGCTCAAGTCGGCGATATGCATCATCCCGATGCTGGCAATGCTTCTGTCATCCACCTCAGTGATAGCGCAACCGCAGCAATACAAGGTGACTTCCGGCGACGTCCTGTCTGTCGTCGCCTATGGCGACCCGCAGTTGACCGGCCTCTTTCCCGTAAGCACGGACGGCACGATCGGATATCCGATTCTCGGCAATATAGTGGTGACGAACAAAACGACGGAGGAGATTGGCGCCGCGATCACCGCATCACTGCGAGAGCACGTTGCCAATCTCTCCGTTGCGGTGTCGGTCAAGGAATACGCACCGGTTTTTATCCTTGGCGACGTTAAGAACCCCGGCAAGTACGAGTTCCGACCCGGAATGATCGCGTTGGAGGTTTTCGCCCTCGGCGGTGGTTTACGTCAACAGCCCGACCGGGTTCTCGACTCCGGGGTTCAATTGGTGGCTGCGCAGCAAGAATATGACGATACTGCGCTTCAGCTATTGTCGCGGGATGTCAGGCGCGTGCGGCTGGAAGCAGAAATTAATGGCAAACCGTTTGAATACGCGGCAGACCCAGCCAGTACCGGCGTGCGCGATGCCGCTACGACCCAAAGCGTCATCGCTGCCGAACGCAGCCTTTTTGAACTGCGACTTTCCACTCTGGAAAGCGACAGGAGAAATCTCGAGGCACAGCGCCACAACTATGAGGAAGAAATCACGATGCTCGAAAAGAGCTCGGGTTTGAGAAACGAACAGTTCAATCTGACGCAGCTCGACGTGGAGGCATCACAAGGCCTGGTCAGCAGGGGAGCGGCCCCTGAAGCCGCCTTGCGCGAAAAAAAGCGGGATCTGCTGGCAATGAATCAACAAGTCCTCGAAGCGGGATCCTTTCTTGCGCGCGCTCGCCAGAACAAGAATGAAGTCGAGCGCAGGATTCGAGAACTCGACGACAAGCGAAAGAACGACGCCGCTGGTGAATTGCTAGAAATCACCGTCGATATGCTGCGCCTGAAAAAGAAGATGACCGCTAAGGTTCAGACGATGGCCGAAATCGGCGCCGCCGCACAGCGGGTCAGCAGGCTCGAGGAAACCGTGAAAATGAAGTTCTCCGTCGTTCGCATGGTTTCTGGCGACTACAAGGAACTGCCGATCGATGAACATGCGAGCCTCAACGCAGGCGATATCGTTCGCGTTGAGCTCGTTCCCGCGGTGCAGGCCATCGCGAGCCAGAGCGGAACCGAAAACTAGATCGCAACGCATTTGAGATGCGATCCCATGAAAAGTAGGCAGCGGTCTTCCGACCGAGTTGTCGTAAAGTCAAAAAGTTAGAGCGGTTCAGCGTTTCCATCAGGCTCGAACGCTCTTCTCTGGCTGTGTGTGGCTTTTACTTAGCCATTTCAAGCGGGAAAACGTCATACGACGGTTAGGTTTAGCTGATAGACGAAGGGTGATTTTCCGCTAACGATTTCAGCGAAACATCCCTTTGCCAAATCGATTTCAAAATCGAACGCCAACGTCGGCTCGCGCGATTGCTGAAGAGTACTGGGCCGACGGAAGCTGAAAGAATGGCTGGCCTTGTACTTCAACGTTGCGCATCGAGACAGCCCGGAAACTGGATGTGTAATGCCTGCCATGAGCGCGGATGTCGCGCGTGCGGGCGATGATGTCCGCGTTACCTATACCAGGAGGATCAAGGTTCTGGTTACGAAAATCGCCGAAGTCTTGGAAGGTGAAACCAACGACCGCGAGCGGAAGGCGTGCAACCTGATCGCTTTGATGATCGGATCAGTTTCCGCCGCGCGTGCTATGTCCGACCGAGAATGCGCAAAAGCCGTCCTCAATTTTGGCTTGGCATCAGCGATGGCTCAAATCGGCGCCTGAGACAAGAGAGTGACGCTCCACGAACCTACCCCGCCCCTGTCCACTATCGGGATCTGTTTTACCATCACTCTTGGAGGCCCCGAATTGAAGCTCTTGATGAGCTTCCAACCTGTCGCAACGCAGTCGAATGGATCCGATATTTGATTTACAGATGAAATTCTGAGCGGCTTCGGTCAGACGGCCAAATCCCTTAACTCGCATTTCGTGAACTTTCAGTTATTTCAGTTATTGGCGGCGGGCACTATATTGGGGATATTAGGAGATATTGTCATGGCCAGCCAAATCGTCCACTTCGCCGGACTGTCGGATCGCGATCGCAAGGCAGCCTCGCCTCTGCCGAAACTGGCCGCTGGCGACAGGCTAGAACTTCATATTCATCATGAAGGCGGGAAGGAACGGACCCTCTCGATACCGCCCTCGGCCGCCGCGGCAGTTGAGGCGCTTTTGGTGCACATGCTGCGCGGCGAACGCGTTGCCGTGCTGGCCGAAGACCAAGCCCGACCGAGGCGGCGTCTATTCTCGGTATCTCTCGTCCCCTCGTCGTCCTGCGTATGAATCGAGGTGATCTCCCATTCCGCTACGTGGGCAAACACCGCCGCGCTCTTCTAAAGGATGTGCTCGGGCTGAAATCCAAGCTCGACGTCCGTCAAGCGGTGGATGCGCTGGCCGAAGATACCGAGGACCTAATACAGACCCATGGCCTCTAAACCGCCGGTCGCGGTCTATGATGCCTGCGCCCTCTACCCCCTTTCATCTGCGAATGTCCTGATTCGGTGCGCCTTTGATGGCCTTGTCGAGGCGCGCTGGACCGACGAAATCCATGGCGAGTGGATGCGCAATCTTGCCGCCAACACTCCGGGTTTATCTATGGAACGCCTGGAACTCACGCGTGAGCGAATGAAGGCCGTCCTGCCGGAGGCGGACGTGGTGAACTATCGGCCGTTGATCGTGAACCTGAAACTACCTGATCCTGACGATCGGCATGTGCTTGCCGCTGCTATTGCTCATCGTAACCTGGAACCTCAAGGATTTTCCGAGACGAGACCTGCGTCCTTACGGCATGACGAGCAAGTCGCCAGATGATTTCATGGCTGACCTTCATAATATGCTTCCCGAGGCGCTTCTTTCGAGTGTGAGATTTGCGCGGCTTAATCTGCGCAAGACGACGACAACGGTTGAAGGGTTCATCGACACGCTTCAGCAAAACGGCCTGAAGAAATTTGCAAGGATGCTCCGCCAGGACATCGCCTCGCTGAACTGATCCGGATTTGCGGGAAGCCGTCGATCGTGAAGAACTCGCTTTCAGGCAGATTGCAGCGGCATTGGTCGGCTCTGGAACGTGAAGAGTAGTGCGGCGAACAGACACAAAAGTTGCCGCCCATGCGCTGCCGCCAGCGCGTCATCGAGGAGCGGTCGAACGATAGGGCGTGCCGAAAGAACTCCTCGCCGCACAGGTACTGAAAGTAGGGGTTCTCCACCCAGCGCTCGCACAGCGCCTCGTCCGACAGGTTGAACCTGTGCTTCAGAATGGCCAGCCCCGCCATCAGCCGCGTCGACAATGGCGGCATGCCCGCTCCGTCCGAATAGACCGTCCCAAACCGGGCTTCCAACACAGGCCAGTCAATAGCCTGCGCCAGACGCACCAGTTCGTGCTTCATATTGATGATCTGGTCGAGCCGGGATCGGAATAAATCCTGTTCACCCGTTTGGCGCCGTTCGCGTGGCTTACCCATTCCTGGCTCTTCGATTCACCGCGATAAACCCAGTGAATCACGCTTCGCCAAGCAGGCAAACCTCAAACTGATTTTGCAAGCAAACAGCCTGTTCGGCGGCCGTTTCCGGCAATTGGAAGATCTGCAGATCCTTCGATTCTTACGTCAAATCAGCAGCTTCCGAGTTCTTCACGGCCGATGGGAAGCCATCTATTCCGCGCGACGCAGCAGGCTGCCTATCGAGTTGTAAGTCACGCAACTTGTGAGATATTATCCAGTTGCTGCCGCCATGCTGCATAAACAGCGCCGATACCAGCCTCGAGCTCGATCTTCGGTTGCCATCCCATTGACCGGATACAGGAACTGTCAAGAAGCTTACGGGGCGTTCCGTCAGGCATGGCGGAGTTGAATATGATGCGTCCTTCGTAACCAAGGACCTCCGCAACAAGCACAGCCAGGTCGCCGATGCTTATTTCCCTACCGGATCCGATATTGACTATCCTTGGACCGGCATATCTCACCATCAGGTGAACACAGGCATCTGCAAGATCGTCGACATGAAGAAATTCGCGTTGAGGCGCTCCCGTACCCCAGACCTCGACAGTGCTCGCGCCGCCAGCCTTGGCGTCATGGATCTTTCTGATAAGAGCGGGCAGGACGTGCGAACTTTCGAGATCGAAATTATCGTTCGGTCCATACAAGTTGGTCGGCATGGCGGAGATCGCCTGCATCCCATATTGCTTCGCACATGCCTCGGCCAGCTTCAGCCCGGCGATCTTCGCAATCGCATAAGGCTCGTTGGTCGGCTCCAGGCTCCCTGTCAGCAGCGAATCCTCGGTGATCGGCTGGCTGGCGAATTTCGGGTAGATGCAGCTCGAACCCAACCATAGAAGCTTTTCCACTTTTATATCGGCCGCCGTCTTGATCACGTTCATCGCGATCATCGTATTGATATAGAGAAAATCGACCGGATATTGCGCATTTGCTTTGATGCCGCCGGCAAGCGCGGCAGCGACAAAAATTGCGTCCGGACGGTTACGCCGCATCCAGTTTTCGGTCTCGCTTTGTCGGGTGAGGTCGAGTTCACGGTGCGAAACCGTCAGGATTGCGCAGTCTTCCTGCTGCAACCGTCTCACGAGTGCGGAGCCAACCATTCCGGAGTGACCTGCAACCCAGATTCGCTTACCCCGTAGATTGTAAGCAGGCCTGTTTGCCTCAGCCGTAAAAATCATTGCGGCCCTCCTCCTTCATGATTGTTCTGAGATCCGCCTCGACCATTTCAGAGACAAGGGCATCGAACGAAACCGAGTGCTGCCAATTTAATTTTTTCCTGGCCTTTTCCGGATTCCCGAGAAGAATATCGACCTCTGTCGGCCGGAAATAGACAGGATCGATCTCGATGATAGGATCGCCGCTTCGACGGTCGAAACCGACCTCATCAACGCCGTCGCCTTCCCACGCAATGTCTCTGTCCACAGCCTTGAAGGCGCGCTCGACAAATTCTCGCACGGTATGCGTCTCGCCTGTCGCGAGTACGTAGTCATCCGGTGTCTCCTGTTGCAGGATACGCCACATACCATCGACGTAGTCGCGCGCATGCCCCCAGTCGCGCTTGGCGTTGAGGTTGCCCAGCCGCAGTTTCTTCTGCAATCCGCGCTCGATGGCCGCGACACCGCGCGTAATCTTGCGCGTGACGAAGGTTTCACCGCGCAGGGGGCTCTCATGGTTAAAGAGGATTCCGTTTGAGGCATGAATGCCGTAAGCCTCGCGATAATTGACGGTAATCCAGTAGGCATAGAGCTTTGCAGCCGCATAGGGACTACGGGGATAAAACGGCGTTCCCTCATGTTGCGGTACCTCGCCCAATCCGCCAAAAAGCTCGGACGTCGAAGCCTGGTAGAACCTGCAGGTTCTTTCCAGCTTCAGTATCCGCATCGCCTCAAGCAGACGCAGGACGCCGACCGCGTCGGCATTGGCTGTATATTCGGGTGTTTCGAAGCTGACCTTCACATGGCTCTGGGCGCCAAGATTGTATATTTCGTCAGGCTGGACGTCCTGTATGACGCGGCACAGATTGGTGCCATCCGTCAGGTCGCCAAAATGCAGATGGAATCGCGAGCTGTGTTCGTAGCGATCGTGAAAGAGATGATCGACGCGCGCCGTATTGAATGACGAGGAGCGTCTTTTCAGGCCATGCACATGGTAGCCCTTGGAGAGAAGCAATTCGCTCAGATACGCACCGTCCTGGCCGGTGACGCCAACAATCAAAGCAACTTTCTCTGACATCGATATTCCCCTCTTCCGGCCCGCGCATCCGTCCAGCCTTCCCTTGGACAATATAAAGTCACCGCAGGCGTGGCACTTTGCCAAAAAGGTGTAGTTCGCCAGTAGTTAGCCCGCGGGGGTGGAATTGTGCATCGCCGAAGGAACTCCGAAAGTCGCAGACATCCCGCATAAGGGGTAGCAAAGGCCCTCTTGGGTGCATCCGCCTATTGCCTTTGGCGAACTTGCGAGCAGTGGGCCGCCTGCCACAATGAGCACACGGCTATCCAGCCCGCCGGACATCTCTCGCGCCCGGATGCTTAGGAAATCGGTATGAGGATTGTTTTCGCCAATCGCTACTTCTACCCTGATCAATCCGCCACCAGTCGGATGGTATCCTCCATGGCGTTCGCCCTTGCGCAGCGTGGCTTCGACGTCACTGCGCTGGCCGGTCGAAGTCTGCACAACAGACAGGATACCCTCTTGCCCGCGGAAGAAACGATCTCAGGCGTGAGGGTGTGCCGCCTGACCACATCTCGTTTCGGCCGGCAATCGGTCGTCGGCAGATCGATCGACTATCTCTCCTTTCATGCACTCGCGCTCTGGTGGTTCCTCAGAAACGTGTCCAAGAATGATGTGGCAGTCATATGCACGGATCCGCCATTCCTTTCGGTCAGCAGCGCCATTGCGCTCAAGCTGCGAGGGGCTCGAATGATCAACTGGATCATGGACCTGTTTCCAGAGACAGCGATCGAGCTCGGATATATGAGGAGACGTCGATCCCTCGGCCGGCTCGCAAAAGCCATTCGAGATTGGTCGATCAGGAAATCCGCACTGATCATCTGCCCAACGAAGACGATGGCGGACTACATGATCGAGCAGGCTCTGCCGCAGGAGAGAATTGCCGTTCAATACCATTGGTCGAATGAGGATGAGATCTATCCTGTAGACCCGGAACATAACGGCCTTCGTCAGGAATGGGGTCTCGGCGAGGATTTCGTGGTCGGCTATTCGGGCAATTTCGGTAGAGCGCACGAATTCACGACAATCATTGAAACGGCCGAACTCCTCAAAGATCGCAGGGATATACGCTTCCTTCTGATCGGCAGTGGTCATCAGCATGCCGCAGTTCAGGAAGCCGTTCGAGAGCGTGGCCTCCGAAACGTCATCTTCAAACCGTTGCAGCCGGCAGAGCGCCTGGCTGAAAGTCTCGGCGCGGCCGATGTCCATCTTGTTTCGCTGCTGCCGCGCCTCGAGCACTGCATTCTACCGAGCAAGATTTACGGTATCCTGGCAGCGGGCAGGCCGACAATTTTCATCGGCGACAACGATGGCGAGGTTGCGCGCATCTTGGCTTCGGGGGCATGTGGAAAAACGATTGCGATCGGAGATGCCGAACAGCTTGCCCTCACTATTCGTGAGCTGAAGGGTTCTCCAATCCGCCGTTCTGACATGGGCGCCGCTGCACGACATCTGGTCGAAACCGCTTACTCCCGCCATGCAGCAATAGAAGCCTGGTGCACGCTGTTCGAGCAGCTGGGGGAACGGGCGCCGGCCCCTTCCCATGACGAGATGCAGAGGCAGTTTTCATGAGTGGAAAGGTGATCGTCAGCCAGCTCGGCGCGCGCATGCATTATGCGGTGCCGGCCATATTCGCGTCTCAGGATCGCCTTGCCCATTTCTATACGGATATCTGTGCAACGAAGGGCTGGTATCGCTTTGCGACCGCCCTTCCTGCAGCGCTTACGCCAGCTGCCGTCCGGCGTTTCGCCGGACGGCAGCCGCAGAACATCTCTCCAAACCTGATTACGATCTTTCCTGCTTTCGGAATCCGCTCGGCTTTGCGACGCATGCGCGGGAAGGATGTCGTCGACGAGACCTCGCATGCCCTTTGGGCCGGCGCATATTTTTCGCGTCTCGTCGCCCAAAGCGGCTTCCACGGAGCTGATGGAATCTACGCCTTCAGCGGCGACGCGCTCGAGCAAATGCGCGCCGCCAAGCAGCAGGGCCTTTGGACAGCACTCGAACAGATGATTGCTCCGCGCGATGTGCTCGAGCAACTCGTGCAGGAGGAAGCTCAATCCTTTCCCGACTGGACAGGCCCGCTTCCAAAGAACGCCTTAGCCCGCATCTTTGCCCACCGTGAAAAGGCGGAATGGAATATCGCGGATCTGATCATATGTCCGTCCGAATTCGTTCGCCGTCACGTCGTTGCCTCTGGCGGCGACGAGAGCCGTTGCGTCGTCGTTCCCTATGGGGTCGACGCCAGATGGCCAGTGACGCGGCCGCGGCGCTTGCCGGGGCCGATGCGCGTTCTTACCGCGGGTGCGGTGGGTTTGCGAAAGGGCTCCCCCTACGTCGTCCAGGCTGCCCAGCTACTCGGTGAATCAGCAACATTTCGCATGGT
Organism: Rhizobium sp. R711; assembly: GCF_002211365.1. Taxonomy (GTDB): domain Bacteria; phylum Pseudomonadota; class Alphaproteobacteria; order Rhizobiales; family Rhizobiaceae; genus Rhizobium. Next base: position 246,353 of record NZ_LOKZ01000023.1, read on the forward strand.
CGGTCCCTGCAATCTTCCCGAGACGCTGCAGAACACGCTCGCCAGTTCCGTGGAACTGGCCGGTATCATTCCGCGCGCGGCAATGGCAGAGCAGTACCGATGGGCGGACATCTTCCTGTTGCCCTCCATTTGTGAGGGCTCGGCGACCGTCATCTACGAAGCGCTTGCGGCAGGTCTGCCGGTTATCACGACAGAAAATGCAGGAAGCGTGGTGCGCGACGGCGAAGAGGGCTTCGTCGTTCCGCTTCGCGACAGCCAGGCTATTGCGCAGGCGATCGAAAGACTGGCGAGGGACGAAGAGCTAAGAGCCGAGATGTCGGCAAATGCCTTGCGCCGGGCGGCGGATTTCACCGTTGAAAAATATGGCACTCGCTTGCTCGCGGCGATCGAATCCCTTTCCTCCAGACGGGTACAGCATCGCCCGGGGCTGAAACGATGAACTGGAGAATGGTGGTCCTTCTATCCCGTGCACCACGGAGATTTCGCGCATCATGAAGATCGTTCACGTGATTTCGTCAATAGATCCGGCAAAGGGAGGCCCCCAGGCTGTCGTTGCACGAATTGCAGCCGCCCAATGTATGCTCGGGCACGACGTGCATGTCATCAGCTATGCCGGCACCACGGTCCAGGAAAAGGCATTCCGAACGGCTGCTGGCATACCGGAGTTCGAAAAGATCCGATGGCATCTGTTGCCCGACGCGGATCGCTTCGAGCGCATCACGAGCATAAAGGGGGCGAAACTGATCAGCAAGGTGCTGCGGTTTGCCGATTTCGTTCATCTCCATGGCATATGGGAACCAATCCTGCTGCGATCTGCCTCCAAGGCAAGAGCTGCGGGAATTCCGTATTGCGTAGCTCCACATGGCATGCTCGATGTCTGGAGCCTGCGACAAAAAGCCTGGAAAAAGCGCCTTGCCCTGTCATTCGGCTATCGCCGTATGCTGCAAAATGCGAAGTTCATACACGCGTTGAACAGCGATGAAGTGCAACTGATGCGGCCGCTGGGCCTCAATGTGCCGATGGTCGTCATTCCAAACGGCGTCTTTCCGCAGGAATTCGAGCAGCGCGGCTCGGAAGCGCCCTTCCGTAAGCAGATCGGAATGCCAGCCGATCGCCGCTTTGTTCTGTTTCTTTCTCGCCTGCACTTCAAGAAAGGACTGGATCTGCTTGCCCATGCCTTCCAGTCGGTCGCTTCAAGATGTCCCGAAGTTGATCTCGTCGTTGCGGGACCGGATGATGGTGCTCAAGACGGATTTTTGGCGATCATCCGGGACCTTGGCATCGAGCATCGCGTTCGGTTGACGGGACCCCTTTACGGCACATCGAAGCTGCAGGCTTTTTCTGCAACCGCCTGCTTTTGCCTGCCAAGCAGACAGGAAGGCTTCAGTCTTGCAATTACCGAAGCAATGGCCTGCGGCGCGCCGGTCGTCATAAGCGATGCCTGCCATTTCCCCGAGGTCGACACGGCCGGGGCGGGATCTGTAACACCTCTTGCGCCCGCCGCAATCGCGAACGCGCTAGTAAAAGTCTTGGAGAATGATCGTCTGGCCAAAAAAATGGGCGAAAACGGACGCCGATTGGTGATGGAGAATTTCACCTGGCCGGTCATTGCCGGAAAGACCATAAGCAGCTATCGCTTGTATGCGTAGCAGGCGGCGGCAGCCGGGCTGCGTCGACCGACAGGCCTTGCCGGATTGCCCACATAGACCGTCCATGCTTCGAGCGATTTTGCCGCAACCCCTCTCGCGCCAAGGACAGCCCCCTCTCCGACAATGACATCCGGCCCGACGAAGGCTTCTGCCGCGACCCAGCAATTCGCCTGAAGCGTAATCGGTTTGCTGATCAACGGGAATCGGCTGTCCTGAATATCGTGGGTTCCGGTACACAGATGTGCGCGTTGCGAAACGATCGCATGGTCGCCAATCGTCACGCGGGCGACATTGTAGCAGATTACACCAGGGCCAATCAAAGCGAACTCCCCCATGACGAGGTTGCCGGGCCACCAGATTCTAGCCCTCCCATTGACTAAGGCCGTCGAATGAACGCGCGCACCGAAGCAGCGTAGCAAGCTGAGCCGCCACCACCCCATCTGCCGCGGCGTCCACGCAGCGAGCATAAACCAGCATATCGCCCACAACAGGCGCATGGCTCGAAACTTCACTGAAAATGTAGCTCCCCCGAACCTCGGGAGAAGAACGTCGGGACTGTCGAAGTCGATCTGCTCACGGTTCATAATATGCGGTCTCCTTCGAAACAAACGGTATATTCGACTTCCCATTGTCGCGTCGGGCTTTCGTTTGCGGCGTAGTGCGGGCAAAAGCCAAGGACGGTACAAGAAAAATCAGCATATGAACCCAGACCATCAATACCCAATCCGTCGTATGAGAAACCGCGTGCATGGCGGGGACTATGGAAAGCATATAGACCACTTGTGCCGATGCCTCTCCTGCATTCGCCGAAACCCAGATCCGGTGCATCAAGTAGGACAGGAGGAAAAATTTCAGCGCACCAAAATACCAGAAGGACTGAAAAGCATCCGCCATTCCTGTCTCGGTAGTCCCGGTCAAGGGATTGTAATCGCGCGGGGGAACAGGCATCTGTAGCATCAATGCGCTCTTGAACCTGCTGCCAAGAAGCTGGGCGGGTACATAGCTAAAGATCAAGCGATTCCAGTGGAATTTGCCGTAATCGAAATCCAAGGTGGTATCGGTGTTGTTTATCAGGAGCACTGCATTTCGCATCTCCGGCCCACCGTCCCTCAAGACCTGGGTGATATTGCCAACCACATCAATTCTTTCTACATCGTCCCAGACCGGTGCGCCATTCGCCCGGGTGATATTGCGATAATCGCCCATGCTGAACATGCCGACTGTCCCAAGCAGCAAAACGGCAAGCGTCAGCACACGCGGGAGCATCCAGCCGCGGTAAAACCAGAAGGCCAGCACGAAGATGAAGCAAAGCTCCACGGCCTCGGCGCGTTTTCCTGTTACGAGAATTCGATCGAGATAAAAGACAAGATCGAGCGCGATGATGATGAGCGCCGCAAATGACATACGTCTTGCAAAGCAAAGTACCGCGATGGCGAGACCATAGCAAAGTAGTCTCGAGAAAAAGACATACATCACCGAAACGCCGGTCATTTCCACACCGACGAGAGAATCGGCCGGCAGGCGACTGAGCTGGTAGTAGAAGTAGGCGCCTAGGAGAGAAAGAACAAAGGCAACGATAAGAAGACGCTTTTCCGAAAAGTCGTGACGAAAGATGGAGACGGGCTTAACGCGGGATATGTAGCCCAGCCAAGTCATCAGGAGACAAAGAATGGTGAAGCCGATGGCTTTCGCGAATGCATTTTCCGGCAGGAAGCGATCGTCGGCGAGAGCGGGAACCTGCGGCAGGAGAAAGGCGAAGGTGATGACGCCCGTCAGGAACGGAAATTGATAAAGGTTCACGCGCCTAACCATGCCAACGCCCAACAGGCTGAAGACGACGACGACAAGAATGTAGGTCAACCACCAGTTCATCGCTTTTACCCAAACGTCTCCCGCTCGCCGCCTATAACGGATCGGCCAAGAAGAACCACAACTTGTACAATGGCAGTTTCAGATATTCCTTGGCGATCTGAAGCCCCGTCTGATTGAAGATAAGCTTCCGATACGACATGCTTCGTTCCGCGGGCCAGGACACCCAGGTGATTTCCTTTGCGGCTGTTGCGAAACAATCGAACGCTCGTCTGGAATGAAACCAGCTCGTGACCACAGCGCCACGGTGTATATTCATCGGCTTCAGGAGCCGTGCCGAAAATTCCGCGTTTTCCCAGGTATTGGCCGATTGGCATTCGACGCTGATCGCCCCTGCCCCAATGCCCTGAGCCATCATCGCGTCCCTAATCGACAGGCAATCTCCGCGGCCGCTGACGAGAATACGTGGTGCGAGCCCTTCCCGCCAAAGCTCGACGGCACGGGCGGCCCGTGGAGGGCCATCGCCACCCAGCACAACGATGATATCGGTTTTCGCGAGAGGATCGCCAACGGCAAGAAGCTCATCCGAGGCGATTAGCGCGAGGACATAGAAGCCTGCAAGCAGCGTTGCCACGACGCAAACGCCCCCTGTGATATACCAACGTCTGGAAGTTGCAGTTTGCGACGTCATGCGGGCAATCCGCGCGCGTGCAGCTGTAGCTCCAATGTTTTGATCACGATCGTTCATTCGTATGCCGCGATCATTCGGCAGTAATGATAGCCTCTGATGCCATCAAGGAATCCGCCGCCCAGAAAGTACGTGTATCTCAATCCGCGTCGACGAACTTCCGATCGCGAACTCAGTATCGCGCTCCAGGGAATGGGTCCATTCCGGAGACATTCGGCTGTTTCGCGGGCTTCCGAGGACGAATAGCGGTTGCGCTCTTCGTTCAAAGGAAGAATGCATACTGAGATCACAGGCTTACTCCCCAGCTAACAATTGCCGTTGCAATTCACTCGTGGTCGCCGGTGACGGGCGCAGTTCTGATGACAGGTTAAGATCGAGCGAGACGTCTGGACACGTGGAAAAATGGAGCAAGGCATCCGCTAAATGGGGAATTGGTCGTATTGTGTGATAGCCACCACCTCCTTTGGGAGGAGGCGTTCCGCCAGTCGAGATACGTGGAGACACGCCTGACAATTGCAGCAAACGGCAGGAGATGGAAGACAGTCACTCCCGTCGCTTTGCGAGCCTGATGTGGACCGGCATGGCGTCGTGCCAATGCCTTCAGGGCTTTGAGGTGGAAGCGAGCACTTTACTTAGTCATCTCAAACCGCAAGAGATCGAGGCAATCATCGGCACGACACTGGGAGAGGAGACCCCCACTTGCACCTGCCGTCGCCGGCTATCCGAAGATCCGGGTACCTGACAGCTCATCCACTCGCCTTTTGTACAAATCGCATAGACAATGCCAAGATGCTGATGCCCGTTCGAAACGTGCGGCATGCGCGACAATACGCTCATTGTCTTTCACAGTGACAATGGCGGCGTGATCAACGCTTTCTTTGCTGGGGAAAGCGATGTCAAGGGCAAGCTTCCGGCCGACAACGGTCCTTACCGCGAGGGCAAGGGGACGACCTATGAAGGAGGTACGCGCGTCGTTGGCCTGGTCAACTGGCCGGGAAAGATCGAGCCTGGCACGGCCGACGGAATGATGCATGTCGTTGACATGTACCCGACCCTGGCGTCTCTGGCCGGCGCTGAGCTCGGCAAGAACAAGCCGCTGGACGGGATGGACATGTGGCCGATGCTGGGTGAAGGAAAGCCATCGCCACGCACCGAGATCGTCTACAACATCGAACCAATGACGGCCGCCGTGCGCCAGGGCGATTGGAAGCTGGTGTGGAAGACGACGTTGCCCCCGAAAGTCGAACTCTTCGATCTTTCGAGGGATACGTCGGAGACCACAAACCTTGCCGATCAGAACCCCGAAATGGTGCAGAAACTGCAGGCGCGGGTCCTCGAGCTCGCCTCTGAGATGTCTCCTCCCCTCATCCTGCAGGACGCCGTGCGATTGCTCTTGCACTCGGACACCGTGCTGCCCGACGCGGCCGAAATGTTCAATGTCGGAGATTGAGTGATTGGGCGGTTCATTCAAAGGGCGAGCGGCGTGCTGCGACCGTTCGTTCCTGGTCACCATGCGTGAACAAGCTCCCTGCCACTTTCTGACCCGCAAAAGGGGCTATGACACCGGTCGCTATGGAGAACCGGTTCGACTTCTCGAGCCAACATCTTAATCGTGATGACGCGTGTGGCTTTCATATGTCGTTTCAAACCGGCAAATGTCATTTACTCGTTAGGATTAGCCGATGGGTTCGAAACGACCTTCCGCTAACGATTTCACCGAACATCTCTCCTTGCTCACCCCCTTCATGACCGAAGATCTACGCCCGCTCGTGCGATTGCAGACGAGCAGTGGTCGACGGCGCTGTGATTGGACAGGATTCTTGACGACGGTGTGGTCCCAGGCAGACCGCCATCACGCGTGCCGCAGCCGAACGAGGTCCGCTGATTGAAGCAAGATCGCTCCGGCGGGCTATTTGCGGCTTTCGTCCCGCCGGCAAACTGCGCTATATAGCTAGACAGGCTAGCTAGTTTGGAGCAAATGCATGGAATGGCAGCTGCAGGACGCTAAGAATCAATTCTCGAAAGTGGTGCAAAAGGCGCGCCACGAAGGACCGCAGATCGTCACGCTGCGCGGCGAGCGTACGGCCGTCGTGCTGTCCGCCCGCGACTACGACGTTTTGCGCGCCGGCCGACCGACGCTGGTCGACGATCTGCTCGGCGGTCCCGCCTGGGACGATGAGCTCGCCGAGGCGGTTGAAGTGCGCCCCAAGAGCCCAAGCCGCGGCGTTGCCTTCTGATGTATCTGGTCGACACCAACATCGTCTCGGAGGCACGACGCGGCACGCCGCAAGCGGTCGCCTGGCTGCGCTCGGTCGACCCGTTGAGCATCTATCTGAGTGCGCTGACCCTCGGCGAAATCATGCGCGGCATTGCCCTCAAGCAGAAGTCGGATCCAAGGGCCGCGTCCCACCTCGCCGAGTGGCTGCGCAAGCTGCGCCACGACCATGGCGACCGCATCCTGCCGGTGACCGACCAGATCGCCGTCGAATGGGGCCATCTTGCCGCGATTCGGCCACGCGGCGATATCGACGGACTGATCGCGGCCACCGCGGTCGTTCACGACCTGATCCTCGTAACCCGCAACGTCAGGGATTTTGAGGACACGGACGCCGCCGTGATCAGTCCTTGGGAGACGCCGGCATGAGCCGTCTCGTGACGGAGCCGGAGCCGCCAAAGGGCGATCTCGCCCACCCGCTCGATGCTGCGGTCGACGCGAATCCTGTTGGCGCTGCCTTCCCCTTCCCTTCCAGAGGCACCGCCGCGGTGCGGCTTCGATGGACACCGGACGTCAAGTGGCGCCTTGGCGGAATGGCTTGCCCATGATTTGCCGCGACGCTTCGAGAGCCGAGTCGTTCCGGTCGAAGAGCCTGTCGCGCTGGCTTGGGGCGACCTCATCGCGCTCGCCAGGCGAAACGGTCGATCGCCACCACCGCAATCGCCCCACGATCTTTCCCTTGCGACATGCAACACAAAGGATTTCAAGAGCTTCGGGCTCGATATTATCGACCCATGGAACAGCTGACTTCACGTTTTCCCCATCAACGGAAAGGATGAACTGCGTGCTCTCCTACAGCCTGCTGAAAAACCATGCCGGCATCCTGCTAGCCGGCGACCACACATCCCTGGCCTGGCTGCATGAAGTTATTCATGACGTTAACGACAGGTCGCCGCTTGTCGTCGACAAGGAAGGTGCGTTTCTTGGGCTGGCCTACGATGTGCGCAAAGCGTTCGAGCAGCAACGAGAAGTTCTCCAGCCGCCAAAACATTTCGAAGAAATCGGGGTGCGATATGGCGTAAAGATTCTATGGCCAGTCCTGTTGCTCCAGCACAGGCTGTTACGGCAATCTCTCGCGTTCCTCAGCCACACGGCCAAGACACAATCCGTCGCCTATGCCTTGGAAGCCGTCATCGAAGATGCGCTAAGCGAGGATTTCGGGGCGCAGGCAGAACGCGTCATCGATCTCTGGCAACGTCTCGATCCGGCTCAGCCCGAGGTGTTCGACATGATGGACAGCCGCAGCGGAATCTATTGCTCGTGGACGAAAGCGCAACGGAAGGCGGGCTTTGCGCAACTCCTGACAAGTTTCGATCCGATGTATGATCGCTACTACGCCATCCGGCTGCAGAATGGTGAAAAGAACCTGATCTCTCCGAGAGATTTTGCAGCTTGGGAAAATGCAGAGTGGCCGGATCCTCGGTGGTAGATCACCCTTCGCATCGGTCCCGATCTCAGGGGCGAGTGCCGATGTGAGGGAACTGACGCAAGCGAAATTGACAAGGATCGACCGCAAGATCCGCGAATTCACAGGGCTGCGCCGAACATTGGAAAATCCGCTCCGCGTGCCACGGCAATAACAGGCCGGATTGTCCGATCCTCGAGGAACTGTCGGACGGTCGGGCCGAATAGGCATAGGCATATTTCGGCAGAGCTTGCCTTGGCCTTCGCCGACTGTCGGGGCCGAGGTTCGATCGATTTTTCGAGATCGCTGGAATAAATACACGCGCACATCCGTATACTCGGTCATGGAACGGAAAGAACGCTCATTCGATGTCATCAGCCAGCTCGCAGCGCTCCGGCGTTATGCGCGCTCGCTCGTGCGCAATGCGGATGATGCGGAAGACCTCGTTCACGACGCATTGCTGCGGGCCTACGAGAAAAAGCAGAGCTTCCGCCGTGGCGGCAACCTGCGCACCTGGCTTTTATCGATCATGCACAATACGCACATCGATCGCCTCCGCCACGACCGATCCTTGGCGCGCCGGCATGACGACGCAGCCGTTCAGACGGAACAGTCGCTGCAGGCTGGCCAGGAACACGCCGTTCGTCTCCAGCAAGTGCGAGATGCATTCTTCCGTCTCCCCGACGAACAGCGCGAGGCGCTGCATCTCGTGGCAATCGAGGATCTCTCCTATCAGGAGGCGGCATCGGCTCTCGGGATCCCGATCGGCACCTTGATGTCGCGCATTTCGCGCGCCCGCGTCCAGCTTCGCGACTTCGAAGAGAAGGCACCGCGCGCTGCGCAGCTGAGGCTAATCGGAGGGAACGGCAATGAAGGCAGTTGATCCTATCATCGACGCTGATCTCGATGCTTACGTCGACGGCGAACTCGACGTGGCGCGCCGCATTGAGGTCGAATCCTTCCTTTCAGAGAACCCAGCGATTGCCGCAAAGGTCATGGCCGACCTCAGTATCAGGGGTGAGTTGCGCCTGGCACTTGCCAGCGAAAGCGCATTTGGTCGCCCGGAGGCGCGTGACGCAGCTCGACGCCTCGAGCGTGGTCTCACCTCCGGAAGCATCTTCCATTCGATGCAGCGGATTGCGGCTGTCGGCGTTCTTATCGCTGCAGGCTGGGTCGCGCATACTTCCTTCGGCGCATTTACGGCAACCGAGGTTGCCGCTTCGGTGCCGGCGCCGGCCTATGTCGAAGATGCGGTGCGCGCTTATCACACGGCAATGCTGCGCCAGTCCGTGCCGTCCCAGCCAGTTGCGACCTACAAGGCGGAGGACATTCGCGCAGCAACGGCAATTGTCATGCCGCAACTGCCTGAAGACTGGAAGATTTCCGATGTGCAGATTTTCCCGTCCGAGTTCGGCCCGAGCGTCGAGATGGCCATCAAGACGTCGCAGGACAAGCAAATCTCGCTGTTTGCTGTACGACCGGGTGCATTCGCCGTGCAGCCCGTCAAGCATGTCGCGCTCGACAGGGCTGAGGCAGCTTTCTGGCAGATTGGCGATGTAGCCTATGCGCTTGTGGCCGGCGATCGCGACATAAATCTGGATACGCAAGCCGATCGGCTTGCCCGCACGCTCTACTAGTTCGTTCAACCGAGGAGATCAGTATGAACCCGACCAATCCGCGTTTTGGCTACGGCTCGGCCGCCGGCTCCCAGGCGCTTTTCGACGAAGGCCTGCGTCAGCATATGCTGCGCGTCTATAACTACATGGGCCTTGGCCTCGTCATCACGGGCATCGTCGCATTTGTCGTCGGTAGCACGCCGGCGCTCTACGTGCCGATCTTCCAGTCCCCGCTGAAGTGGGTGGTGATGCTGGCGCCGCTTGCCTTCGTCTTCTTCTTCTCATTCAAGATCCAGACAATGTCGGCTAGCGCTGCACAGATGACCTTCTGGGCCTTCTGCGCGGTCATGGGCCTGTCGCTCGCATCCGTCTTCCTGGTGTTTACGGGTACGAGCATTGCACGCACCTTCTTCATCGCCGCGACCATGTTCGGCGCGACCAGCCTCTACGGCTATGTGACCAAGCAGGATCTCTCGCGCTTCGGCTCGTTTCTGATGATGGGTCTGATCGGCGTCGTCATCGCGAGCATCGTCAACATCTTCCTTGGCTCGAGCGCGCTGCAGTTCGCGATTTCGGTGATCGGTATCCTCGTCTTCGTCGGCCTGACGGCCTATGACACGCAAAACATCAAGGAACAGTATTCGGAAAATTACGATCAGGAATCGAACCAGAAGCTTGCCGTCTTCGGCGCGCTGTCGCTCTACCTGAACTTCGTCAACATCTTCCAGCTTCTGCTCAATTTCACGGGCGAGCGGGAATAGGAACAAGCGCTTCTGGGGGCAATGGAAGCGCTAAGGGCGCCCGGTCGGCACTCTGTGACAGGATGCGCGGATCGGGTGCCCACTCAACGGAAGCGGCTGGGTCACCACACCCGGCCGCTTTCGTTTAGATCCCCATCAGATGATGCCCCAGGCGCGGTAGCGCCCTCGCCCGGTAATTTCCCGGATGCCGATGTCGTTGAGCAGATTGAGCGCGCCGCGGCTCGTTACCCGCAACTCGCGGGCCACCATTGCCGAAGACACCATCGGCCGCGACAGAACAAAGTCCGCAAGCTGCGGCAGGCTGCTGTTCGAGCGGCGATCCCTGAAGCGGATTTCCATTTGCGTGCGCGCCAGCGAAAGACGGTCCATTTCCTTCAATCCGGCGGCCGCGCTTTCCACCATGGCCTCAAGAAACGCCTGCAGCCTCGTCAGCCGGTCGCGCGCACGCCGCCGCTCATGACGTATTGTCTTGAGGCCGGCATAGAAGGCAAAAAGATGTGACGTGACCTTGCCACGCGCGCGCAGATAGCTGGCAACGAGAAGACCTCCTAGCCAATGCTGTCGACGAAGGGGCTCGATCCTCTCCCAGGCATCAAAGATCAGAGCGGCCCCAAGCGTGGCGGGCAAGCCGTCGGCGATCACAACAGTCTTGCGCCATGCGCGCAAGCGCGCCGGCTCGTCCCATTCCTCGTCATCGAACAGGCCGAGAGGATCCTCGCCCCGTTTTTCGCGAACCGGGTCTGGCGTTTCATGCAACTCCAGCACATCGAGACGGCTATGGCTATCCAACAGCCGCTGCGACCTCTCCAGGATCGCATCGATCTCGGCCAGCTCGGCCGACAGAGGACCATCGTCTGCATCCTCATCGACCATAATCTTTGCGCTTTTGATGTCGAGGGCTGCCCCCTCCCCTTCCATGCCGCCTGCCAGAGCTGACAGTCCCGAGGGAGCGAGTGCCCAGTCCGGCGCCGCCGCCCAGATGCGCCGTCGCACCCGCAGGATTAAATGGGCTATCGTCAGTTCGTGGCTTGGCGTGCGGCTATCCATGCGGGCGTCATGCAGAACGAGGTCTTCGACGTGGACCAACTCACCGGCGACCCAGAGGGCTCCGATCGCATCGAAGAAATGCCTGCGCTCGGCAAAGCCTTCCGCGACCGCTGCGCGTGCCGCCCGCTCATCCAGCCTTGCCAAGCCATCTTCGGCCTCGACAATCGTCGGCAACAGGCTGACCAGCAATGGACTGTCGATTTCATAGCGCATTGTTAGCTATTTCGATTTCCCAGTAACGGAACTCAAATCACGCTTAACTTCCGTCATGTATGGCATGATTGGTCTGCGCATTCAAACGCCGGTGGCTAAAATATATCGCCAGGCACAAATGGCACCATAGACCTGTCAGTTGAAAGCGAATCTCAGTTGGCTGCAGACACTATCTCCCAGCCTTGAACGCGTCGTAGAGGTCGTCGAGGCGGCGCGAGATGTAGTCTCCAAACTCCGCTGCATCACCCGTTTTTAGTGCGATGGTGAAAGAGCCGCCTTTATTGCGGATGCGGCCTCTGACCTTACCGGCTCCCTTCGGAACCCATTCATACTCGCTCCCCGCCTGGCTGTCGGGCTTCCTCGCCAGTTCGGCGATAACGAGTTCGAAGCGCCGATCGCTGTCCTGGGCGATGAAGTCAGCCGAGCCAAGCAGATCCCGCAGGCGGGACGCAGTCGCGTTTGTCCAGTCCTGCGCGAGCGCAATCCACTTGCGGCGTCCGGCGGAAGGCGCCGCACCGATCGCCGTGATCGCGTCCATCGGTATGCTTCTGGCAACCGAAATCAGTTTCGACAATTCCGTCTTGTCCGTCGAAAGCGCCTTCATGATAACAGTTCGCTCGAACCCCTTGCTCTCGAGATTGAAGGCAAACACGGCCCGTTCAATATAGGACAAGTTGCGCCTTGCAGAATTCTCGATGCCTTGCGCAATGACGACGTCCACATCATCAAGCTTTCGGATGATCGCCTGGACCTTGCGCCCAAGCAGTCGCAGTGCCTGAAGCCGCCGGTGCCCATAGACGACCTGGTAGCGAGTAGCGTCCATGGGATGCTGCCGAACGAGAATAGGGACCTCCTGCCCATTCTCTTCGATTGACCGCACCAGCTCGTCGGCAAGATCCTGCGGCAACTCGGCCAGCCGATCCCTGACGAAGGACATGTCCATGAGATCAGGATCGAGTTCAACAATGCGCTCGCCGGACAGCAGCGCGTCCTGCATCGCCCTGCTCTCTTCTTCCATGCGCCCGAGCGTCAGCGCCATCGAACGGACCGGACCGGCCGGGCCGCGCACCGGCGCGCCATCTTCCGAGTTGGCCGCGGCCAACTCCTGCGCGGTATCGTCGAACAGGCCCTTCAGTCGATCCCGTCTGCTCATGTCCGGCTCCATGCTTTGTGAATTCCTGCCAGCACCTCGCCATTGGCGGCGTTGACCGATTCCAACGCGCGGTCGTAGGTCGAACGCCGAACCTGACCTCTTTCGATCTCGTAAAGTGACTGTTTCGTCAGTCCGGCATCGGCGATCGCCGTGGACTTTACGATGGTTGCCGTCAGGACGTCGTCGCTAAAAAGGTTGCGCAGGAGGGCAACGATCTGCGACTGCGGCGCGTCGAACGGTTCGTGGCGCGTGACGACATACTTGATGAAATCGTGCTGCAGGTCACCGCCAGCCTTGCGCACGACCGATAGCAAATCGGAAGTCATCAGCAGGAACTGCGACATCGACGCGACGTCAACCATCTGCGGGTGAATCGTGATGAGAAGCGATGTCGCCGCACAAACGGCGCCGAGCGTCAGATATCCGAGTTGCGGCGGACAATCGATAACGACAATATCGTAGTTGGCCTCGACCTCGGAGATGGCAACCCCAACGCGCCGGAAGAACACCTCCCCCGTCCGCTGGCGATCTGAAAGTGCGCGCGGCGTCTCGTGTTCGAATTCCATCAGTTCGAGATTTCCCGGCACGAGGTCGAGCCCGTCGAAATAGGTCTTGCGTACCACGTCCTTCAGCGAGCGGCGGCTCGTATCGTAGCGGATCGCACCGTAAAGCGTATCCCCGTCGCCCAGATCGAACTCGGGCTGAACGCCGAGCATCGACGACAGCGATGCCTGCGGATCGAGGTCGATTGCCAGGACGCGGTAGCCGTTCAGTGCAAGATACTGAGCGAGGTAGAGCGTTGTCGTGGTCTTTGCCGAGCCTCCCTTGAAATTCGTCACAGCGACCGTTTGCAGTTTTTCGCCTGGCCTGCGCCATGGAAGGTAGGAAAGCGCATCCTTCGGCTTTATCCGCGCCATATGGTGCCGCAACTCGTTGATCTGACCGAGCGTATAGGAACGCCGACCATTCAGCGAAACCTCCGGCTGCGGTCCCTTGCCATCGAGCGACAGCTGGCGCAGGTATCCGTCGGATACGCCGATCATCTGCGCGGCTTCCCCGGATGTGAACGTCCGCAATGTCTTCTGTGACAGTGGCGGAAAGAGCTTCTCGCGAAGAAGCTTCAGCTGACGCGATAGTTGGTGGGCGTGCCGCTCGATGCGCGCGTCCGTCGTCGATACGCTAATGTTGTCCAAAACACCCGACCCTCATCAATGCGCTTTTCTGTCAACATCGCGCTAAAAAGCGTATCGAAGATGCCATGATTCGCGAATCGCGACAACAACAGCCATTCTCGCGCTGGCAAAGTTGGCCGCGGCCAACATCTCGCCCTGGCCCTTGCAGAGATCGGCTGGCTGCGCCAGAAACGATCAGAACATCAGAGGAAAAGACGTGCGTCATATCCACATCATCGGCATCGGGACGGGCAATCCCGAGCATCTGACTGTCCAGGCGATCAACGCAATGAACGCCGTGGATGCCATCTTCATTCCGACCAAAGGAGCCGAGAAAGACGGACTTGCAGCTGCCCGCCGAGAAATCTGCAGCCGCTACCTTGCAAACAACAACACCAAGCTCATCGAGTTTGCCGTACCGAAGCGCGCCGCCGCTGGCCGGACCTATCTGGAGAGCGTGGATGAATGGCATGCCGCCATTGCCGGGACATACGCCAATCTCATTGCAGATCTGCCGGATACCGGTGCGGCCGCTTTCCTCGTCTGGGGCGATCCCAGCCTCTATGACAGCACCATCCGCGTTCTCGAGCGCGCCCGACAAGCTAGCGGACTTGCCTTCGAGTTCAGTGTCATTCCGGGCATTACGAGCGTTCAAGCACTTGCCGCAAGCCACCGTATTCCCGTCAATCTTGTTGGGAAGCCACTTGAAATCACGACCGGTCGACGCCTCCTCGCGAAAGGCAATCAGGCGACAAGCACGATCGTGATGCTTGATGGCGAGACCGCTTTTTCGAAGATCCATGACCCTGACGCGGAGATCTTTTGGGGTGCTTACCTCGGAACCCCGGACGAGATCACGCGCGCCGGACGGCTGGCTGACGTTGCAGACGAGATTGTCAGGCTCCGGGCTGAAGCACGGGCACGTCACGGCTGGATCATGGACATCTATCTCCTGCGCAAAGGGCATGATTTCGACGATCTTTGACTTGGATCATGGTTTTGCGCTGATCGCGCCGATCCTGTAATGACGTGATCAAAGGGAAGCGGTAACGATGGCATTTGGTGAGCAGACGGGGCGCAGCGCAAGGGAGGAGGCACCCTCAGCCTTTATGCGTCGTGGCGCCTGTCCAACGCTCGTTCAACCCATGCGAACGGGCGACGGTCTTTTGGCACGGCTGCGGCCCACTGGTGGTATTTTTTCCATCCGGCAATTCATCCAGCTGGCTGAAGCCGCGCAAAGACACGGAAATGGAATCCTCGAGATCACGGCGCGCGGCAGCCTGCAGATCCGCGGCCTCCGGGGAGAGACCGTCCGACCGTTTGCGGCAGATCTCGACGCTGCCGGCATCTCGGTTCCCGCCGGCCCTATGATCGAACTTTCACCGCTGCATGGCATCACACCTGACGAGATCGGAAATCCTCTTGAGATTGAAGCGCGGCTGCGCGAAAAGTTCGCCGCGGAGCTTCTCTCACCCCTGCTGGCCCCGAAGTTGTCAATTCTGATCGATGGCGGCGACGGCTATGGCCTTGCTCATGTCACCGGCGACATTCGTGTGACCGCGGTCTCCCGTGGCGTCTGGCGGGTCGCTGTTGACGGCGATGAACAAACGGCCTTGCCCTTGCTGACGGGAAGCGCAGATGCGGCGGTTCACGCAATAGGAGATCTGCTTCATCTGCTTGTTTCGCTTGGCCAACACAAGCGCTGCCGCGATATCGAACGCAGACGTCTGCTGGCTGTTTTCCCGTCGACGGAGGAGGTGCTTGCAACAGCGCCCGAGCGCAAAGGCCCCTTGGTCGGCACCCTCGCCCTGGCCAACGGTTCCGCGATTCTTGGCCTAAGGCCTCGATTCGGGCAGCTAAAGGCCGCCGAGCTTATCGCATTTTTGGCTGC
Organism: Rhizobium sp. R711; assembly: GCF_002211365.1. Taxonomy (GTDB): domain Bacteria; phylum Pseudomonadota; class Alphaproteobacteria; order Rhizobiales; family Rhizobiaceae; genus Rhizobium. The sequence continues at coordinate 262,032 of NZ_LOKZ01000023.1, forward strand.
AACCGAAGCGCTCGGCGCAACGCAAGTCAGGCCAAGCCCCAGGCGTATTTTCTTTCTGGCGGGGCTCCATTCTCAATCAGCCGCGAGCCTTACGGACATAGCAGCCGGATACGGCCTGTCCGCCGACATCGATGATGCGGCGGCGCATATCGCTGCCTGTGCCGGCGCCGGTGCCTGCGCTTCAGGTCAATTTCAGACCAAGGCTCGCGCCGAGAGGTTGGTCGCCATTGCTGGCGAGTTGCTGGACGGATCGATGGTTGTTCACCTGTCAGGCTGCGCCAAGGGCTGCGCCCATTCGAGACGCACCCTTTCCATTGTCGGTACTGACGAGGGCTACAATCTCATACTGGATGGGGTAGCGTCGGACACTCCCGATGCACAGTTTGCTGGCGGCGGCATCAATTCCGCTATAGAGAAACTCGCTCGCTTCATCAAGAACGAGAGACAAGCTGGCGAATCGACTGCTGCCTGCCTTAGACGGTTCGGCAAAGACGACGTCATAAAGGCGATGCGACAGGAATAGGAATGCCTGACTACGACTATATTCACAGCGGGGATGCTATATACGAGCGATCCTTTGCGATCATCCGCAGCGAAGCCGACCTTTCGCGGTTTTCCGTTGAAGAGGCCGATATTGCCGTGCGTATGATCCACGCATGCGGGCTCGTTGAAGCGGCAGAGCATTTCGTGTTTTCGCCCGGCTTCGTCAGCGCTGCGCGCGCAGCCTTAAGCGATGGTGCGCCGATCTTTTGCGACGCGGAGATGGTGGCACACGGTGTCACGCGCACGCGTTTGCCGGCGCACAACGATGTGCTCTGCACATTGCACGATCCGCGCACGGCCGAGCTTGCAAAGCAGAGTGGCAACACCCGCTCGGCAGCAGCGCTCCACCTTTGGCTGGAGCGGATCGCAGGCAGCGTCGTTGCCATCGGCAATGCTCCGACAGCCCTCTTCCACCTGCTTGAACTGCTACGGGACGGCGCTGCGAAACCGGCAGCGATCATCGGCATGCCCGTTGGCTTCGTCGGAGCCGCGGAATCGAAAGATGCGTTGGCGGAAAACCCCTACGGCGTGCCGTTTGCTATCGTGCGCGGCCGCCTCGGCGGCAGCGCCATGACGGCAGCCGCCCTCAACGCTCTTGCGAGGCCAGGCCTATGAAGAATCCAGGCCGTCTTATTGGCGTTGGCACGGGTCCCGGCGACCCCGAACTTCTGACGGTCAAGGCCGTCAAGGCGATCGAGACAGCACATGTCATTGCCTACTTTGCCAAGCAGGGCAGGGGCGGAAACGGCAAGGCGATCGTCGAGCATCTGTTGAACGCAGAAAAGACCCTGTTGCCACTTTATTATCCGGTGACAACCGAGATTGAAAAAACAGACGAGGCCTACCGGAGCCAGATTACCGCCTTTTACGATCAATCGGCCGCTGCAGTGGCCGCAGAGTTGGACAACGGTCGCAGCGTCGCTGTGCTGAGCGAGGGCGACCCGCTGTTTTACGGCTCCTACATGCATCTGCATATCCGGCTGGCGAACCGCTATCCGACCGAGGTCATCCCCGGAATCAGCGCCATGTCAGGATGTTGGTCGCTCGCCGGTATTCCAATCGTCCAGGGAGATGACGTGCTCTCCGTACTGCCGGGTACGATGACCGAGGCTGAGCTGCAACGCAGACTATCGGACACCCAAGCGGCAGTGATCATGAAGGTGGGACGCAATCTTCCGAAGATCCGCCGCGCGCTGGAGGCATCCGGGCGCCTCGCCGAGGCCGTCTACGTGGAGCGCGGCACAATGGCCAATGCGGTGACGACAAAACTTTCCGATCGCCCCGATGGTGAGGCACCATACTTTTCGCTGGTGCTCGTGCCTGGTTGGGAGGCTGCTCGATGAGCGGGAAGCTCTTCGTGATCGGGACGGGACCGGGCAAACCGGAACAGATGACACCGGAGGCTGCTGCCGCTGTCTCCTTGGCAACAGAGTTTTATGGGTACGGACCCTATCTCGATCGGCTGAACCTCAGATCTGATCAGCGGCGACAGGCTTCCGACAACCGAGAGGAACTGGATCGAGCATCGGCTGCTCTGCGTGCGGCAGCAACCGGTGCGACCGTATGCGTCGTTTCGGGTGGTGATCCCGGCGTCTTTGCAATGGCAGCAGCCGTTTGCGAGGCCATTGACAGCGGTCCAGAAGAATGGCGCGAAGTTGATTTGGCGGTGCTGCCGGGGATTACGGCCATGCTTGCAGTCGCCGCCCGCATTGGCGCGCCACTTGGCCACGACTTCTGCGCCATTTCTCTTTCTGACAACCTAAAGCCTTGGAATATCATAGAAAATAGACTGTCCATGGCTGCACGCGCGGGCTTCGTCATCGCGCTCTACAACCCGATCAGCAAGGCGCGCCCATGGCAATTGGGTAAAGCCTTCGAATTGCTGCGCTCGGACCTGCCTGCGACAACGCCCATAATTTTCGGCAGGGCGGCAGGACGCCCGGACGAATGCATCACGATCCAACCGCTCGGAAAAGCCGACGCGGCGAATGCGGATATGGCAACCTGCGTCATCATCGGCTCGCCCGAGACAAGAGTGATCGCGCGAGACGGCAAGCCGGATCTCGTCTACACGCCCCGGTTCATCGCAGGGGGAAACAGGTGAGCGATCGCCGCCAGCATCGCTTCGATCGTTGTGACCGTCTGCATGGCAGCGGCGGGCGCCCGAGCGACCATGATCACCTCGATACCCAGCCGGCGTGCCGCTTGGATCTTCGCATAAGTCGCCGAGCCACCGCTGTTCTTGGTCACCAGGGCCTCGATACGATGGGCGCGAAGCAGCAAGGCTTCGCTTTCGACATCGTAAGGGCCGCGATCGAGGACCATGTGAACCTCGGGGAGATCAAGCGGCGGCTCGACAGGATCGATGCTGCGCACGAGATAGAAGTGATGAGGAGCGACTTCAGCGCGATGCGCTTCCTGACGACCAATCGCCAGGAATACCCGGCGAGGGGAGGGGCCGAGCTTCTCGATCGCTTCCGTGACGGTCGTAACATGCGTCCACCGATCGCCTGGTTCGGCGAGCCATTCCGGCCGGCGCAGCGCGAATGTGGGAATGCCGACCGCCGCCGAGGCGTCGCAAGCATTTCTGGAAATGCGAGATGCAAAAGGATGCGTTGCGTCGATCATAAGGTCGAAGCGACCATCACGCAGAAACGCAGCCAGTCCCTCGGCACCGCCAAAACCGCCGATGCGAACAGGAACCGGCTGATCGGACGGTATTTGCGTTCGCCCGGCGAGCGAGTGCAAGACGTCGTACCGCTCGTTGTCAGCAAGCGCTTTAGCAAGGGCGCGCGCTTCGCCAGTGCCACCCAGCATGAGAATGCGGATTTTGCCCATGTCTGATACGCCCTATGCACCCAGCCAACGCTGGCTGACTATTATCGGCATCGGGGAAGACGGTCCAGACGGGTTGGGTGACGAGGCGAAACGGCTGATTGCAGCCGCGACTGTCGTCTTCGGCGGTCGGCGACATCATGAGCTGGCCGCAATGATGACCACGGCCAAGAGGCTCGCCTGGGAAAGCCCTTTCGAGAAGTCGGTCGAAGCGGTCGTCGCGCACCGGGGCTCTCCGGTCGTCGTCCTGGCCTCAGGCGATCCGTTTCTCTACGGCGTCGGCGCAACACTGTCCCGGCGTATTGACGCGACCGAAATGCATGTCATCCCTGCCCCATCCTCGTTCAGCCTGGCCGCCTCGCGTCTTTGCTGGCCGCTGCAAGAGGCGATCAGCATGTCGCTGCACGGCCGCCCGTTGGACCTGATCCGGCCGCACCTGCATCATGGCCGGCGCATCATCGCATTGACGTCGGACGGCGAGGCACCGGGCCAGCTCGCGGAGCTCCTCTGCATTGCCGGCTTCGGCCAATCCCGTTTGCACGTCCTTGAGGCGCTTGGCGGGGAGCGCGAACGAAAGCGTCATGCCTTGGCCGATCGCTTTGACCTTGTACAGATAGACCCGCTGAATGTCTGCGGGATCGAGGTCGTGGCAGGAAAGGGGGCGCGAACGATTGCCTTCACGCCGGGGCTTGATGACGCCCTTTTCGAACATGATGGCCAGATCACCAAGCAGGAGGTCCGTGCGGTGACGCTTGCCGCATTGGCCCCGCGCCATGGCGAACTGCTCTGGGACATCGGTGCGGGCTCCGGCTCGATCGGCATCGAGTGGATGTTGGCCGACGCATCTCTGCGGGCAATCGCCATTGAGCAATCGAGCGAGCGGGCCGCGCGCATTGCAAGAAATGCGCTTGCCTTTGGCGTCCCCGGACTTGCAATCGTTGAGGGCCAGGCCCCAGAAACGCTTGCGAACCTGCCCGAGCCCGACGCGATCTTTGTCGGCGGTGGCGGCAGCGACGCAGGGGTGCTTGATGAAGCGCTTCAGGCCCTGAAGAGGGGAGGGCGCATCGTTGCCAACGCCGTCACGCTTGAGATGGAGGCGATGTTGCTTTTTCTGTATCGGCAGCATGGCGGCACGTTGACACGCATTGACATCACACGCGCAGCCCCACTTGGCGGTATGAATGGCTGGCGTCCGGCCATGACCGTTACGCAGTGGTGCTACATAAAGAAGTGAGACAAAGCAGATGACGACAGTTCATTTCATCGGCGCGGGGCCGGGTGCGGCCGATCTGATTACGGTGCGTGGCCGCGATCTCATCGCCAGGTGCCCCGTGTGTCTGTATGCGGGCTCGATCGTGTCCCCGGAACTCTTGCAATACTGCCCTCCCGGCGCGCGCATTGTCGATACGGCACCAATGTCGCTGCACGAGATCGAGGCCGAGTATCTGCGCGCCGCCGCAGCCGGTGACGACGTTGCGCGATTGCATTCGGGCGACCTTTCCGTCTGGAGCGCCGTTGCCGAGCAAATTCGCCGACTCAAAAAGCATAACATCCACTATACGATGACGCCGGGCGTGCCTGCTTTTGCAGCAGCGGCGGCGACCCTTGGCAGGGAACTGACCATTCCGGCCGTTGCGCAAAGCCTTGTTCTCACACGCGTTTCGGGTCGTGCATCGCCGATGCCGAACGAGGAAACAATGGCGAAATTTGGCGCGACGGGCTCAACATTGGCCATTCACCTCGCCATTCATGCGCTGGAACAGGTCGTTGCGGAACTGACACCGCTCTATGGTGCCGACTGCCCCGTTGCGATCGTCGCGAAGGCGTCCTGGCCGGATGAACAGATCATTCGGGGGACGCTTGGCGACATCGAGGCAAAGCTGATCGCAGAGCCCATCGAAAGAACGGCAATCATCTTCGTCGGCCCATCGCTTTCGGCCAGCGATTTTCGTGATAGTTCGCTCTATGATGCGGCCTACCAGCGACGTTTTCGTGGCCGACAATAGGGGCAACGATGGGCTCAGACCTGCACCGAAAGGTAGTCCATGCTCGCACGCAGCGCGCTTGCCGGATCTTTGAGCTCGTGCACCTCGGCTGCGAACGGTTCAAAGGAGAACGGTCCGGCATAACCCGCCTCCATAAGGGCACGCATCTGCCCGACATTGTCCAGACGATCGTCCGTTGCAACCAGCACGCGGTGGGGATCGCGCATATCCACAACGGAAACGGCGGAATCTGCGACACCCGAAATGTGGACCAGTCCGGTCAGGTCAGGGAAGAGTTGGGGTTCGCCGGCAAGATGATGATGGAAAGTGTCATGGACCAGCTTGAATGTCGATCGGCCCGCGACGGCCTCGATTGCTTCGACGGCTTCCACCTTTGAGCGTAGCGAGCAAATCTCGAAGCCCAATGGCTCGACAAGCCCTATGATCCCGGCGGCGTCGAGCATTGGCTTTAGTAAAGCCAAAGACTGGTGCAGCTTCTCCTGGCGCTCGCCATCGGCTCGGCCGGTGCCGTCGTTCTTGGGAACAAGGACGAGCGCCCTGGCGCCACACGCTTTCGCATAGCCAATCAACGCCTGCGCCTCCTCGGCACGGGCGGCGTTCCATTCATTGAAGCGCTGCAGCGCGTTGATCGAGAGAATCGTCAACCCGTGTTGCCGGGCGGCCCGCGCGACCGCCTCCGGCGCGGTTCCATCAAGGATCGCATTGCTCGTGAGATCGTTGCGTATCTCCACTGCGTCGATGCCAAGCGAGGCGGCCAACGCAAAGAAGTCTTCAATCGGCAGCGCCGGCGCCGCCATATGGTTGAGGGCAAAACGAAGCGACGGCATTTCAGGTATCCTCCTAAGCTTTGAACATCCCGAAAGGGTGCTCTTGCCTTCGTTTCTTTACCCAACCGCCTGATGCGATCCACCCCCTTTGCATAGAGGCCAACCTTCATCCTTGAGAGAAAATCATCGCTTTATGATGGAATAACCTCATTACGCTGAAACGGAACGCGCGTCACAAAGACCATTGGTGAACTTAATGGCAACCGTGGCGACAGTAACGGTGCCCAGAATGGCAACGCCGAAAGTAGCGCAACTTACAACATTTGACTAAATTGAAATGCATCCCATGGGCGCGGTTTCACCAAGAAAGCGAAATTTTAATAACATCTGTAAGGAATTTTATTCCACCTACGATCACTTTTACCAACTGCACACCGATATACTTCCAGTGAAGAGAAAATACATTCCGAGGACAGCAAAAACGAAGCATGTTTTTATATAGTATAAGGTTCCGTATTAACTTTCTGAAATATTTTTGTATTGCTTATTAGCAATCATGTATGTAGTTTCTTAATAAAGTAGAAACCATCCGATCAGCAGATTTTTGATTGGACGTATGCAGTACTTCTACTTTGGAGGCATACTAAAGGGGATCATCAAATCGTTCTAGAGACGTCGCAAGGTATTGCGCTCATTACGCACGACTATTCTCCAGAACCATAGAGGTATGAGGCTAGTATGAATTACGTACCTTCGGAATTTGAAAGCGGACGAATACCACTGGGCACGCTTCGGCGTGAGATGGGGGCGTCGGGGACAAAAACGGACTTCGAGCATTCTAACGGCGTGCACGACGACGATCGCTGCGTGCTGATTGTCGATGCCAGAACGCTCGAACGGGAATGCCTTGCAACGACTTTGAAAGCAAATGGTCTTGGCATGACGGCTCACGCCGTCGGCTCGATCGCAGAATGGCAGCGAAAGAGGGATACTTGCCGGCCTGTTGGCGCGGTCCTTCTCAACATCGCCGGCCGCAAGGCAGATGAAGCCGCCCTGTCAGAAGAGATCGCGACGATCACCTCGGAGCTGGCACCGGCTCCCGTCGTTATTCTTGCCGATGGCGACGATCTCGGCCAAACGCTGAAGATGCTCCAATACGGTGCTCGTGGTTTCATTCCGACATCCGTCGGAATCGAGGTATGCGTCGAGGCGATTGCCTTGGCAGTTGCAGGCGGCACCTTTATTCTCGCGGGCAACAGCTTTTCCCCGGGGGCAGCAGCAACGGTCGAGAGCAGCCAGCAGCAACAACGACCGAAGGAGCTCACGCGCATCTTTACGCTGAGACAAGCCGAGGTCGTACAGGCGCTTCGCAAGGGAAAGGCGAACAAAATCATCGCCTATGAACTCAATCTGCGCGAAAGCACGGTCAAGGTCCATATCCGGAACATCATGAAGAAGCTGAAAGCAACGAACCGGACGGAAGTTGCTTACAAGCTGAATGAAATGCTTCAGTAAAGGCAGGCTGAGAGACAGCTTGGCCGATCAATTGTGAGCCGCGGCATCAGACGCGGCTCACAATTGGAGTTGCAACATTTGTGCTCCTGCGCGAGGAGACGCACGGCCAGAGGCGAATGCCCCGGTACTGCTTGAGAGCAGAAACGACTTCCAGAACCAGCCGTATCCGCCAATAGTCCCGACCTGCAATAGGAGCGGTAGGCTTCCGGCGGCGATCGCAAGTGTACGAGCGCAGTCCGACGGGCGAGGCCATTCGGTCGGGTCATCATCAGGGCCATCGGCTGTTCTCAGGGCGGCGTTTCTTAACTGCTTCGCGTGAGAGACCGGTCTTCGTCAAGTTCGCGTTCAGTTCGCGGCGCATGGTCCATGTAGAGATTGGCGCCAATCGTCGGCTGGCTGACAGAAGCGGGCTTGCGACCAAGGATCTGCCTGAACCCTTTGGCCGAAAAGGGCTGCACGAGCTGAGCCAAGAAGCCCTCGGCAATTCGTCCGCTGATGCCGATCTCAGCTGGCGGCCGACGTGCGGGATTGAAATAGGTGCCAAATAATTGGTCCCATAACACGAGATTCTCGCCATAGTTGGTGTTCCCTTCGGCAAGGATCTTTGAATGATGCCACCGATGCAAGCGGGGTGTGCTGAAGATCAAATCGAGCGGGCCGGTCCTGACATCTATGTTGCAGTGGGTGAGAAGACCGATGAAGGCGGTCACGGCGCTGATCCAGAGAAAGACAGCCAGGGGAGCGCCGAGAAGATAGAGAGGGACCTGACTAAGCGCGATCTTGAAGAGCGAATCGACCACATGAAAGCGACCGGTGTTGACGACCCAAAGCCGCTCGACACTATGGTGCAGGGCATGAAACCGCCACAGCGAGATGATCTCGTGGGCGGCGCGATGCGCGAGATAGAGACCAAACTCGGCGATGATCAAACCCAGTCCGACTTGGACGACAAGAGGCCAGTGATCCGGCCACGTTGTCATTGGCGATGCAACAAAAGGTTGAACGACGGTCGCGACCGCCATTGGGGCAGACGCTCCTACGGCCGCGGCAAGTTGTACACCGCCCTTGGTCAGGAGCGTATGGGCGATATCGTTGAAAGTTTCGCCATCATGCGTCAGCCATTCGTGTTCATAGGGCATCAACCGCTCGAAGCCCGCGATCACGGCGACGATCGACAGATAGACAATGTTGAACCACAACAGTGGCGCGCCTCTGTGAAAAGCAAAGCCCGCCCCGATCAACCCCACCGCGAGGATCGTTGGCCATAGCGCCCACGATGTCGCCATGTAAAGCGCCGACTTGCCCTCGTTCATAACACACGCCCTTTGCCTGTCCCGACACCGCTGATGATACAGCGCACTTGGATCCGCAAGGCAAGCCCCGAAGGCGATGTGCCACAAGGCCGCACACCTGAAGCAGCGGCAAGGCCGTTGCAGAACGAAGAGTGGGAGGACGCCCTTGGCGGCCGACAGCGGCTTTGCAATATCGATTTCTCGTGATTGTCACGAGACAAGCCTGCCGATAGGCCCCAGACGGCGACCGGTTGCATGCAACTGCGAACAAAATGACGGCACATCAGGCTTATTTCAACGAGCTGACGCCAGGACGTCACGGGAGATTCGAGGCGCAAATCCACTTGGCGTAAGGCCCGAAACTGTTCAGACAAACCGAGCCACCTCTGCTTAACGTGGCGATACACCCAATGGACATTTCCTATGGCGACAACTTCGAGGTCCCGATAGGAGTGCGCTGGTTCGCTCACAATCGGCAATCAGCGTTCGTCGCGTCTCAGTGTTCTTCGAACCCAATTGACTTGCCCAACGGAGGAGGGCGTAGGGATGCTGGCCGCAGCGGCGGCCTAAAGTCGGCTAACCGCATCGGGTGTCTTGATACTCGGCGCTCTATGGCAAGCTCTTGGCACCAGAAGCACGGCCAGACGTAATACTTTGTCTGAATAGTATCTGTGGGCATGGCAATGATCTTAAAAGGTCTCAGCTCACGATAATTTCATATCTACCGTTTCAACTGCAAAATAGCTGATGTTTAGTTCGTCAAAATCATAGACTTTGCCTTGAGCACCCTAATATAATTTCTATCGACATGCCATCGTAATCGGTTGATTTAACTTGCCTATTTTGCACGATAACATATGATCCCAAGATTTATATTAGTGTTAGCTAATTTTTGTCTATTGCATATAGCGTTATTTGCGCCTAGCATCGTTTTACCGCGGCATCAAAGACGGTTAACAAACTGCGTCTGTGGGGGTTTCCTTAGACTGTAAGCATGTGTCCCGACGAAAGAATTTGTCGGGGACCTAACTGTGCGCAGACGAGGTTCCACATGGAAATTGAACTGAATTCAGTCCACCTTGCCGGCAAACAAAAAGCTGCTGTTCCAGACAATTACTATCCGAACACCGACACTCGTCGATATCGAGTAAGCGTGTTTGGCGCCGGTTACGTCGGTTGCGTTTCCTGCGCATGCCTCAGCAGGGATGGCTTTGCCGTCATCGCTGTTGATCCCGACCGGTTCAAAGTCGAGCGTCTTGCCGGAGGCGAAGCTCCGATCGTCGAGCCGGGATTGAATGAATTGCTGCAGAGCGCCCACGCAAGCGACCTGTTGAGCGCAACGCACTCCGCCGCCGATGCCATCACCGATACCGACATCTCGTTTTGCTGTGTCGGAACGCCAAGCCTGCCGGACGGCACGTTGAATACCAATCATGTTCGTCAGGTCTGCGAAGACATCGGCAAGGCCCTGCGACATAAAGCCGAGTTCCATATCGTTGTGATGCGCTCGACCATCCTTCCTGGGACAATGGAAGAGCTTGTCATTCCAACTTTGGAAAAAGCCTCGGGGAAGATTGCCGGACGTGATTTCGGCATTGCCTACTACCCCGAATTCCTGCGTGAAAGCACGGCAATCGCCGATCACGACAAGCCTGGCGCCATCGTCTTTGGCCAGTATGGAGACGACATGCGCTCCATTGAGGTCCTCAAGGTTCTTGTCGGCCATAGCGGGGTCACACCGCATGTCATTCCAATGCGCAGTGCCGAAATCGTCAAATATGCGAACAACTGCTGGCATGCCGTAAAGATCAGCTTTTCGAATGAGATCGGCAATATCTGCAAGGCCAAGAGCATTGACAGCCATGTCGTCATGGACGTGCTTTGCTCGGATACGCGTCTGAACATATCGCGGGCCTATATGACGCCGGGTTTCGCCTATGGCGGCTCTTGCCTGCCCAAGGATCTCAGGGCTTTGACCGCGCTCGGCCGTTCGATGAACGTGCCAACACCGGTGTTGGACGCAGCAAGGCTCGCCAATATCATGCAAATCGATCACGCCCGTTCGCTCGTCGAAGGCGCATCGCACGAGGCAATCGGCTTCATCGGCGTGACCTTCAAGGCCGATACGGACGACCTCAGGGAAAGCCCGCTGCTCGAACTCGTCGAAGGCTTTCTTGGCAAAGGCAAGGACGTGTCGATCTACGATCCGAACGTTGCCAGGGATGCGAACCAGGGCCGCAACTTCCTCAAGCACATCGCGCCGCTGCTCCACGAAACCATAAAGGATGTCATCGCGCGATCCGAGGTCATTGTGGTCGGCAACAAGTACCCCGGTCTCAACGATGCAATCGAGACCGCCGGCAAGCCGGTGACAGTCATCGATCTGGCACGTATCGACAAGCCCGAGAACAAGAACGTCATCTACCACGGCCTGTGCTGGTGACGCGACGCTGGTCGCCCGGTGCGGCCGGCGCTCCTGTTCAAGCAGACGCAAAATGGGAGTCCGAGCACTTCTCGTCGCATGGTTTGCAGGAACATCGAGGCAGAAACCTATGGCAGAAACGCAATATGCCGATGGCTATGGACCGATTGCCACACCAGTCGATCGTCTGCTGGCGTCACCGTCCGGCGCACGAGGTGCCGCCGCCGCTTCGGGTTTCGTCGCCTGGAGCGAAGGTCTCGAAGCACATCTCGCTTACATTGCTCTGCTCTTGAGCATCGCCTGCATCACGCCCCTCGACAGTCTTGTCAGTGCTCATTCCGGCGCCCTCTTCGGCTTCGGTCTCCTGGCGGTCTGGCGCTACGGTTGGGGCCTCACGCATTTTGTGCGCTCCAACGTCTACCGCTCGATTGTCTTTCCGAAGATGCGCGCCAAGGCCGAGGATGCAATGCGCAAGAGCGCCACAATGCTCGGCGATCAGCACGTCTTTTTCCTTGTCACCAGTTTCCGCATCGACAGCGATACGACGGCCGCCGTTTACCGCGCTGCATTCGAAGCAGCAAAGTGCGCGCCAGGTGGTGCGACCGTGGTGGCTTCAATTGTAGAGATGGGAGATCAGCGCCTCATCCAGTTGCTCTACAAGCTGATCTGCGGCGAAGACACTGATATTCGCCTCATCATCACCCGCATAGCCGGCACCGGCAAGCGTGATGCCTTGGCTTACGCGTTCCGCGCCATTTCGCGACAGGAGCCCAAGGCCGACGACGTGGTGGCCGTCATCGATGGCGACTCGATCGTTCCGCCTGATCTTGTCAGCAAATGCGTGGGCTTTTTTCGGACGGACGACAATGTTGGCGCGCTTACAACGGATGAGGTCTCACGCGTCCACGGTAAGGCAAGGTTCCACATCTGGTACAGCCTGCGCTTTGCCCAGCGCCACATTCTCATGTCGTCGAACGGGTTGTCGCAAAAGGTACTGACATTGACCGGGCGCATGTCGATGTTTAGGGCGTCGATCATCTGCAATCCCGATTTTGTCAGGCAGGTCGAATCCGATTACGTCGATCACTGGCGGTTCGGCCGCCTGAATTTCCTGACCGGGGACGACAAGTCGAGCTGGTTCTGGTTGCTACGCAACGGCTACAGAATGCTCTATATTCCCGACGTCGTCGTTGCCACCGTCGAGGAGCCTCCGTCCAAACTCTTCTTACTGGCTGCGACTCAACTGATGGTGCGCTGGTTCGGCAATATGCTGCGCACGAATTCACGGGCGCTTGCATTAGGCCCGTCGAAGGTCGGCTTCTTTACATGGTGGACGATCTTCGATCAACGCGTCTCGATGTGGACCTCGCTGGCTGGGCTGGCAATGGTGCTTCTCGTCGGCCTGTTCGAGACACCCTTTGCCTTTCTGATCTACCTTCTTTGGGTGCTCGCCACGCGTTACCTGTTGACGCTAATGCTGTTCAACTCGCGCCGCCGCGTTTCGGCCTTCTATCCCTTCTTCATCTATTTCAATCAGATCTACGGATCGATCATCAAAACCTATATTTTCTTCCACCTGAACAAGCAAAGGTGGACGCGCCAGAAGACCACACTTGAGGACGGCAGGACACGTTTCGACGGCCGCGCACGCGAAGTTTCTTCCGCACTTGTTCATGTTCTCGCCATCACGCTTTTCATAACGATTGTCGCTCTCGTTCTGGGGCAATTGGAAATTCCAAACGCATCCATACTTGCAATGGCCTACGGGCTGGACCCCGAGAAATTGAGGGACTGGATATGAACGTCGTCAAATTCGAAGCGGATGTACAACGCCAGCACGCGCGCTACAAACTCCCGTTGAAATGCGTCATTGACGGGTACCGATACAACTGCCTCGACTGGTCGGTCGGTGGCATAGGCGTCGCTACCGGAAAGACAGTCCTGCCCGAATTCAAAACGTTCCCGATCGATCTTGAATTCCCTTTCGATGGCTTTGTCTTCACGTTAAGGGTCGACGCCCAGGTTCGCTATTGTGAACCTACGAAGGGACGCACCGGCTTTCAGTACATGTCCCTGACAGAGGAACAGCTGCGTTTTTTACGCTATGTGCGCGATGCTCATCTGTCTGGCGAAGTGGTCGCGCTCGACGATATCCTCGACCTGTCGAGCCGGTCCATGGACCCCCGCACTCGCAAGAAGGAACCCAGTCCGCAGGATCAGTCCGCCGGTCGGAGGTACAAAGCAGCTGCCAAGCAGTCGTTGCGCATCGCGTTGCCGGTGGCACTCGGCCTTGGAGTAGTGTTTTTCCTGTGGGGCGCGATTTATCAAAAGCTCTGGACCTTCCGCGCCGATCAATCGCTTGTGACCATTGATTCGGCGGCCATGATCGCGCCGTCGGACGGTGTCGTGACAAATATCGTGACACAAGGGGCCGTGAAGGCGGGTGATCCGGTGGCGACGATCCTGCCGACCGCCAATAACCGCAGCGTTACCGTGCTGGCCCGCTGTGACTGCGTCATTCAGGACGTTCAGGTAGGATTGGACAGCCAGGTCCGAGCTGGACAACGACTTCTTTCTCTCAGCATGCAGAATGCCAAGCCACACATCGTGGCAATGGTCGATTATTCCCAAGCGCTACGCCTCTATATGGGCGCGCGTGTTCTGGTCGAGTTGCCGCATGGCGGTAAACTCTCGACTGCAACCATCCGGCAGTTGCCGAAGCTTACAAGCACCGATCTGACGTCTGGAAACAAGATCCCGATCAACATCGACGTGGGTGAAGCCGATCTCTCCTCGATCGTGGGGACGCCTGTATCAGTGCGATTTGTGCAGTCGCCGCGGGCGAACGCAAGCCTTTTCAAAATGCTGAAGAATGTCATTGGCATAACCGGCACAGCGAGCCATCAGGTTGGCGAAACAAACGGATGAGGGAGAGTTCCTGTCGGTGAAATGGCATCGGAACGATCGACAATCCGCCAAGGGCGAGGCAGGTTAGGGAGTGAACTCGAATGAGCACAAAACAATACTTCGCCGGACTGACGGTGTCGGTTTTGACCGTGGCCGCGCTCTTCGGCACAGTCGGGACGTATTGTGCATTGGCTCAGGCATCGGATAGCGTTCAGATCGTCGAGAAAATCCGGCAATCCGTTCTGGATGTCGACAAGGCCAGGACACCTGCCGAGCGGATCAAGGCCTATGACCGCACCCGCGACCAATTCGCTGCCCTTTCTGTAAGCGCGAAAGGAGGAGATGAGGCAGCCAAAGCGATCATTGCTGATCTTGAGGCAGACGGCATTACTGCCGACGTCCTCACAACAGGAACGCTCAGTGCCATGCTCTCGAGCCTCGCAGACAAGGGCGCCGATCCAGACGCTCGGGTGACGGCGAGGCTGAGAATCGATGACCTTATCGATGCCGTATCGGCGCCAGTACTTAAGGTATCGGCGCTAGCGGACTATGCACGACAAATCGCAAAGGACCATGACGCCGCTTTGATCCTCTTGGAAAGGGCACTCGATACCGGCACAAAGATTGCCTCGGCTCAAGAGAAGAATGCCGCGCTCAATAACATCGCACAGGTCGGCGCCTACGTCGAACCGAAGCTGACGTCGAACATCGTAAACAAGGCCGTCGGCAGCATGTGGCCGGCACGCATGCGTGGATTTGCCCGCTATGATATCGCCCTCAGGCTGCTTGGGGACAAGAAACTCGGCAAGAAGGACATCAAGGACGCCAAGTTCGACGACATCTCGGCTGCGATAAAAGCCGAACTCAAAGCTGGCGGGATCGAGGAAGCCTTGCTTCTGGCGCTCGCCGTCGATCCGGAGTCTTCCGAACACCGCGCGGATGCACTCAACAACGTCTTGAGCGAAGCGCTCAAGACAAATGCAGTGAACCTGTTTCCGGTTTTTGCCACAAGCCTTGCCGATCGAAGCGATCAGGAAGATCTCATCGTGCGCATCGTCAAGAACCGTGTCGATGCTGACCGCCTGATCGACGCGACCGCAATGACCGACGCGATGGAACCCGGGCCGGCGCTTGCTGAAATCGACTTTACCCTCGCCGCCGAACTCGGCGATCGTGGCCTGGCGAAGATGGCGTCGCAGCAATATGACCTTGGCGCGAAGATTGTCGAAACGCTCGACGGCGACGCCAGGGAGGCAGCGCTGATTGCCGCGATCAACGGAGCAACGGGCCTCAAGCGCTTCGATGACGCCCAAGCCTTCGCAAGTCAGCTGAGGGACGTGAAGGGGGCGTCGAATGCCCTTGGCAACCTTGCCAAGGCGTTGGCAGACAGCGACGATTTGAAGAAGGCTGAAGCACTCCTTCCGCGGATCGCTGCCCGCAAAGACCATGAGCAGGCGCTCTCGGGGATCGGCCGCGCCAAGGCGCGCCAGGGCGACCTCGATGCCGCAACGAGGATCGCCGGCGAGATAACAAACGACGAAGACAAAGGCCGCGTACAGTCGGAGATCGTCCGTGTCTTGGCGCGCAATGGCAAGATCGACGATGCAATGGGTCTGGCAAGCTCCATCGAGCAACCGGAATATCGCGTCGAGGCCCTTCTTCGGCTTGCCAAGGAAATATCTGGTAAGAATGGAGAACGAAAGGCAGCTGATGTCGTTGACCAGGCGATCGCCTTTGCCGGGGCCGTTGACACGCCAGACCAACGTGATGGCTTGTTCTTTGACATCATCGACTATCTGTCGAAGTCCAACCAGATCGAGCTTGCCAAGAAGCTTGTGACGAAGATTTCCGACGAGAAGTTGAAAGCGAAAGCAGCAGGTCGCATCGCAAGCCGGGCTGCGCTGTCCGGTGACACCAAAAGCGCCATCGCCTATTTCGACAGTCAGCCTGCCCGCGGTGACGAGCGATCGAAAGCCGAGGTGTTGATCGCCGCCGCCAGCGATCCTGACTATGTCAAGACGGCCATTCTCGCCACCCGAGATATTCGCGATCCGATGCTGCGTGTGCGCACGTTTCGAGCAATTGCACAGGCGCAGTTGCGCCATCTCGACCGCCTGGGCTTCGGGACGGGCAAGGGTGAGCCCTCAGACTATAAAGACCGGCTGAACAAGGTGTCATCGAAGGTGGAAAACGAAGGTCTGCAGAGCCCTTCACAGGCCCTCTTCAGTGATGGCCTCATGTCGCTTCGTACGACAGCCTTGCTGAGCGCTCCGCCCGGTCAATATGGATATCCCGACATAGGCAAGACGGCGGCGACGACGCGCTCGATGCTACCGCTGCCGACCCCTGGTCGAATATCAATCACACTGGGAAATCTTAGTCCTTATGAAAGCAAGTTCATGGAGGATCTTGCCGGCGGATTTACAGGCCTTTCTCATGCCGCCCGTGCGCAAGGGCTTCTCTATCCACGGATAATCGTCATCCAGAGCGGCACCTATACGCTTGGCAGTCTGGCAATGCAGCTGGACAGCGTTGCAGGACAGCCAATGGTCGTACGCGAGGGCGATATCGTCACCCTTCGCGCGCCACTGCTCGTTGGCGAAGGGGCGGCCTTGATCCTGTCGGGGCAGGAGGCATCCATCTATCGCTTGTCGGCGACCGCTGGTGCCTTTGTCGCGGTTGCCGGTAAGCTCTATATCCAGGACACGACCGTAACATCATGGGATGAGGTGCTGCAGAAGCCACGCAATTCCACCAAAGACACACGCGGGGTATTCCGGCCATTCATCGTTGGCTGGAGTCATTCGGAAATGTATGTCGGCGGATCGGTTCTCGATTCCCTGGGATATGCAGCATCCAAGTCATTCGGACTGACCTTTTCGGCCGGGCCGAAGACAATCGCCAAGGCTCGAGAGCAATTGCCAAATCCGACGGGCATTGTCGTCGAGAACTATTTTCATAACTTCGAGTACGGCTTTTATTCCTACGAAGCCGATGACATCTCGCTCATTGGCAACGAATACGCAAACAACGTCCTTTACGGCGTCGATCCGCACGACCGCTCAAAACGACTCCTGATCGCGCTTAACACCGCGCATGACACGATGGTGAAGCACGGCATCATCATTTCTCGCAGCGTCGATGCCAGTTGGAAGGTCGGCAACGTGGTGTTTCACAACAAAGGCTCCGGCCTGATGCTCGACCGCGACAGCGTGGACAATCTTGTCTACGGCAATCTTTCCTTCGAGAACGACCAGGATGGCCTGACGTTCTTCGAGAGTAGCTGCAATCTCGCTGTTGCCAACGCCTTCATCGAAAATGGTCGCTCCGGTGTGCGAATGCGCAATAGCTGGGACATCGCCGTCTACGACAACTCTATCGTCCGCAACAAGCTTGAGGCGATCAGCGGCTACATCAGCGACCTGTCGCTTGCAGAAGGTGAGCACAAGCGCGACCTCGTCATGGACCCCTATGTGCCGCTGACGACCTTTACCGCGTCGGGTAATGTGATCTCGGGGAATGGCAAGGGAATAAAAGCTGCCGGTGTCTCGGGTCTCACATTGGCAAACAATGAATTCCGCAACCAGGAAGGGCGTCTGCTGGACGGTGACACACGCCCGTTCGAGGGACACGTGCTGCGGTTCAACGAAGACCAGAACGTGTCGATCGCATCTACTTGCCGTCCGCAGCGGCCGCTCAACTACGAGTGTGCTTTCCGGCAGGCGGGATACCTCGGAGAAAACGACGCCCTCTTCTTTGACAGCAAAAGCTCCGGCAACTGCACGGACGCTCGCGGCTCCGTACAGTTCGAAAGTTTCCATGGAAAAGGAGACAACAGTTGAAGAATGCGGCTCCTTCCATCGTCAAGGCACGTAGCCGGATCGCCCTTGCCGCTGTCATTGTCAGCGCAACGATGTTGCCGGACTTGATAGAGGCGTCAGCAACGCAGACGTCGAACGGCGGTTATCAAGGTCTGTTTGACGTGCAGGCACGCAAAGCCTTTCTCGCACACAATCCATCATCCGATGCGCGAAAGGCCTGTCTTGCGGTCGACGCCGACGCCAAGTGGCTGAGCATCGATATCATCAAGGGTCTAACAACCACAGAGGGATACGGCACGGACCGATCCGGCAACGAGTACGCATGGGCGATCATGGTCCTGTCCGGGCGAGCGCTCGCTGGGGACCAGGGCGCCGAGGAAATGCTCAAGACCTTTCTTCTGAAATGGGCTGACGCCGGCGCATTCTTTGAAACCGAGAAAATTCATGATGCCTATTATGCCCTGAAGCGCTTGATGCTGCCGACTGTGGTGGCCTTCTCGATCATCCGCGACGGGCTCAGCGATGAGGAAACGCAGAAGCTGATCGCCTGGATCGATCCGCTGGTTCGACGCACTGATCAGATTTTCGAGGGAAGCGTCGACTACAATAATCACCGCTATCTCGCTGACAGCGTCCTGATGGCCTGGGGAAGCCTGACAGGCGACCAGGAGCTCTACCAGAAGGGGCTCGACCGCTTTCGTGTCATTTTGGACGATGCACGGGTCGATGGCAGCCTGCCTCTCGAAACCCGTCGCGGCGCCCGCGCACTCTGGTACATGCGCCAATCGCTGACCAGCATGACGGTCATGGCCGAAATTGCAGCAGGCGGGCAAAACGATCTCTTCGACGCCACGGCGACCGATGGAAAGAAGACGTCGATCTGGACGGTCCTCTCCTACTGGATGAATGGCATGACCAACCCGATTCTGGTCAAAGCCTACTCCGCCGAAAACTACATTCCCGGACCAGAATGGGATTTCACGCGGCCGGATTTCGGCTTCCTCGAAAACCGGGGCAACGGACGGCACTATCTGGCGTTTCTCGAAGCGCTCGCCGTTCATGCGCCAGCAAACTTCACGCAACGGCGCGCCGCAGCCCTTCTCGAAAGAGAAGGAGCAAACGAGCGTCCTCTCATCGATGAATTCGCCGGCGGCAACGCCACATGTTTCTGGAGGTTGGGATGACAACAGGCCAGAAGCAGCTTTCGGTTTTGCTTGCGACCGCCTGTCTGGCCTTTTCACCGCCGGTTGCGGGACGCGCCGAACTGATGCCGACGCCGACCGAGCAGGTCGATTTGCTGATCCAGCAGAACGATGGTGAAGGACTTTTGAAACTCGCCAGGCAGCTGCGGGGCGGCGTGGCAGTTTCGGCCGACAATTCGCTAAGGGTCCCAAACTTCGCGAAGGCGCGCCAGGCGCTTGAGAGCGCCGTGACCCTACCCGGTGTGAGGCAGGCGGAAGCAAAGTTGCTGCTCGCCAAAATGATGCTGGCGGGCGAGGGAGGTCCCGTTGACGGCGATCGCGCCGTGACACTGTTGGCTGATGTCATCAGGACAGGCAGTGCCGAAGCAGCCTTTATCCGCGGTCAGAAGCTGGCGTTGTTTCCCAACCGGGTTCAGGAAGCGCGCGACAACCTCAATCTTGCCCTTCGTCTTGGTGATGGCGCTGCGGCATTCGAACTGGCGAAGTTGGCCGCCACCCCGGCCGAGGCCGCGGCAATGACGGACTTCGGCATCAAGGTGCTGCGTCAACGCGTCGCAAAGGGCGATGCAGATGCTGCCTTCGATCTCGGCGGATATTATCGAAGGCTGTCGGACAAGCCCGAGGATCAGAAAGAGGCTCTGGCCTGGTATCGAAAGTCCGCGCAACTCGGCCGTATCACGGCAGTTGTCTGGGTCGCACGTCTGCTCGGCGAACCTGAAACGCCACTCTTCGATCCTGTCGCCGCTGTCGAGCAATACCAGGCGGCCGCCAACGCCGGATCGATCGAGGCCGCGCAGGAGTTGGTGCGCGACTTTGTCGACGCCGGTCCGTTGAAAGTGCCGCCGCATGTCTATGATATCTGGATTTCCAGGCTGATCGACGCCAAGGACGCGACGGCGGTCCTTTATTATTCCCAGGCATTGCACGAAACGGCCGAGCAGCGACGGCGCTCGTCGGACCAACTCTACGAAGCGACGATGGCCGGCGATGTCGCCAATGAGGATCTGATCCGGATCGGCGAAAGCTATCGCGACGGGGCAAATGTCGTCATCGACCAGATCCGCGCTGCAAACATTTTCCGGCTCGGGATCAAGAACGGATCCAATTCCGCCCTCACCAGATTTGCCCATCTGGTCATTGAGGCCCCATCGCTCAGAAGCAGGGAAAACGTTCAGCTTGCAGTCGAAAGGCTGAACGAGCTGGCTGCGAAAGGAAGCGTCACCGGCCAGTTGCTGCTTGGCGACATGTATGCCAAGGGCGTCCTTGGAGACATCGACCAGACGAAGGCCATTGACCTTTATCGCCGAGCCCTTGCAGGGGCCGAGTCGGTCGAGGTGCTCAATCGCCTGGCCGATGTCTATCTCTCATCCGCCGATATCGGCATGCGCAAGAATGCCTTTCCCTATATCGAACGCGCGTCGCGCGCCGGCAGCGAGAGCGCCATGCTGAAAGAGGCCAAGGCCTATGCCGATGGCGAAATCGTCGCCCAGGATTTCGACCGGGCCGTCACGCTATACAAGAAAGCGATCTCGCTTGGCGCCACCGATGCGCTCGTCAGCCTGGCCAACCTTTACCTCTCGCGTGGTGGAGAAACAGCATTTCACGACGCCCACGAGGCCTTTTCCGATGCGATCGCAGCCGGGAACCGGGAAGCGCCGGTTGAAATGGCGCGGTTCCTCAAGGCAAATAGCAAGCTGGACGAAGCGATCGCGCGATTGACGATTGCCGCGCGCAAGAACAACAGCCAGGCCGCCGT
Source organism: Rhizobium sp. R711 (assembly GCF_002211365.1). GTDB lineage: Bacteria > Pseudomonadota > Alphaproteobacteria > Rhizobiales > Rhizobiaceae > Rhizobium. The sequence goes on from NZ_LOKZ01000023.1 coordinate 283,098, forward strand.
CGAGCTCTACGAATATGTGTCCGAGCGCGCGCAAAATCCGAATGTCGGGACGGAATGGTTGCGCCTGGCCCTAAGGACGGTGAGCGATGTTCCGCGCGAGAAAGTGCACCTGGCAAGCGCTATGCTGATGCCATCGGATATTCGCCTGAACCTTCAAGCAGCCTCGATGCTGCGCGAACTCGCCGGCGCCAAGATCCCCGGCGCTGCCGTTGCGCTTTCAAATGTCTACATCGAAGGCAAGGGGGATGCCAAAGATGTCCCGGCCGGCCTCGAGCTCTTGGAACAGGCATCCCAAAAAGGGGACGTCGATGCACTCCTGAAACTTGGCGACCTTTACATGGACGGCAAGTATGTGGACGGCGATGGCGACAAGGCCATCGGTTACTACCGCGCGGTGATTGCACTTCATCCCGATGAACCGGCCGCCAACATGCGCATGGCCCGCGCATATCGGGAGGGGCGCGGTGTCGAGCGTAATCTCGCCGTTGCGGCGACTTACCTGAAAATTTCCTCCGATGCGGGGAGCCGCATGGCAACGCGCGACCTTGGCCTCGCCTATATGTGGGGCAGTGGCGTCAAACCGGATGAAGACAAGGCCGTGCAATTGCTGCACTCCGCAGCCGAGCATGGCTATGCATTTGCCTGGCACGACCTTGCGGAGACTTATGGTGCAGCGATCGGGCCTGAAGTCGATGCGTCGCAGAATTTCCGGCTGAATATGCGCGGAGCGATGGAAGGTCATGTATCGGCGATGATCGGAGCCGGGATCGCGCTTCTGTCCGGCTTCGGAACCCAGCGCGATCCCGAGGCAGGGATCCTTTGGCTGGAACGGGCATCGGCAAGCACGGGCTGGGACGCTCCCGATGCCATGTACAGGCTGGCCGAGGTCTACAAGCACGGCATCGGTGTCGAGAAGGATCCGAAGAAGGCACGCGAATGGGAGTTGCGAGCTGCGAATGCAGGCAGCACGACTGCAATGTTCCATCTCGCCCTTGAACTCGAAGCCGACAATACCGACGCCAGCAAGGCCGAAGCGATCAAGTGGCTGCAGAGCGCCCGTGCTCTGCAGCATGTCCAAGCTGCAAAGAGGCTTAAAAGAATGGGTGCGGAGGATATGTCTTCCGTATCACTGCAAGGGGTCGAAGATGATGGTGTGGAAGAGTGAGCGCCAACGCAGCGTCACATTTCGCAGGCGAGTACCACGCCTGACGTTGGGAGGTTTGGACCTGCAGGCAGGCCGGGCGAGCCCCTCACGCGTGCTCGCATGCACGGCGCTCATCGTGCCCGCCAGAAACGATTGTGAACTTGGGCCAACCCCTGACTGGGTCGTCCTGGTCACAGACGAGATTATCTCGCGGGCGCGCCAGCGCATGCTCGATAAAGCGAGAGCGGCACAAGACAAGAGCGACAACGGTCCGAAGCAATGAGCCTTTCAATGTCCAAGGGAAACGAGATGTGGAACGCGGCAGTCGCGCGCCGGCTCGGACGTTTCCGAAGAACCGCGCTTGTCGCAACACTTGCCTTCTGCGTGCCTGTTTTTTCGACGAACGCCATCGCCGCCATGCAGGCCTTGATCCCTCTTAGCCCGGATTTCGACTACGCGCGCATCTGCGTCGCGCCGCCGCCGGTGCCTGCGCCGCGAAACTGGAGCCATTGGGACGGCAAGACCCCGAGCACGATCTCGCCCGACGACATGCTGCTCGATGCGCAAACGCTCTTCAGTCCCTATAGTCTTTATCAGAGAAGCCCGGCGACAGCTGAACGCATTGCCCGCTACCTGAGCCAGGTACCCTTTGCCGGAGCGGGCCGCGCACTTCATCTCTACGGCCGCATTCTTGCCGACGACGACAATGCCTTGCTAAGCGTCGATGAAATCATCAGGGTCGAGACGGAGGCGATCAAGCGCGGGACGATCGAGGCGGGAACCTTTCTTGGCCGGCTCTATCGCCAGGGCGAGCTCGTGCCGGTCGATCTGAAGAAGTCGCAGGGATATCTCACGGCGGCAGCAAATGCGGGCGATCTGGCCGCCGAACTCGAGCTTGCCCGTCTTTACTACCGCAATCCACAACTCGCGGAAAGCGCCGACGCCAGTCGCCTTTATCTGAACCGTGCGATCTCGAAGATGTCCGATCGGTTGGGCGCGGGCGATTGCAGCGTCCTGACCGGCTTTGCCGACATACTTGTCGACCCAGATCTGGGGCTCGAGGACCAACAGACCTCGGCACGATGGCTTCAGGCTGCCGCAAAACTCGGTGATATCAGGGCGATGTCAACACTCGCGCGCCGTTACTTGCAAGTCAGCGGCGTTGGAGCCTATCGGCAACGTGCAATCGAGCTCCTGAGGCAGGCCTCGGCGCTCGGGCATTCAGCAAGCCGGCTGGCCCTTGCCGACCTTTTGCTTTCAACCCCACCCGAAGGAAGCGGCAAGAACGAAGCATTCAAGCTGCTGGCGCAGGAAGCAGAGCGCTTCAACCCGCGCGCCTTTGAAATCAAGGCCGCTTACTATCGCGGCCGTTACGGGGCTGGAGCCGATGCTGGTCTCGAGCTGCAGAGCTTGCAGAAGGCAGCCGCGCTGCCGGACGTCAGCCTCCAAACGCTTGAGCAACTTGGGGTTATCTACGCGAGCGGCAGCGCCGGCGTCCCGAATTTCGAACTCGCCAAGCAGACGCTGGTGAAGGCTGCCGATCTTGGCTCGTCTCGTTCCGCCTTCGAACTTTACAAACTTGCGTCGGGTGAAAAGCCGTCGATAAAACTCGACACGGATCCGCTGGCATATCTGAAGGCAGCAGCCGACCACGGCCTTGGTACTGCGATGAGCGAATTGTCATCGCTCTACTTCTGTGGAAAGGGCATTGAGAAGGACCGTGCAAAGGCGCGTGCCTGGCTCGAGAAAGCCGCTGCGGCTGGCAACGCAGCAAGCCTGTTGACGCTTGCTAGCGAGGCATCTTTGAAGCGCACATCTGGTGGCAACGCAACAGCACTCGAGTTGCTGATAAAAGCGGCCGCGCAAGACGACGTCGAAGCCATGATGCGGGTCAGCCTGTCTTACCGTGACGGCCGGGGTGGGCCAAAGGATGCGGCTGCGGCCAAGATCTGGCACCAGCGCGCCATGACCGCTGACCCTGGCCTTGCCACGCTGACGGAGGCGCGCGCGGCACTGTTGCCTGATGTCCCAGAGGAGCGCGACGCCATAAAGGCGAGAGCGCTTCTGGAGGCATCGGTCGCAACCGGAAATCCAGACCTGCTCTTCGAGTTGGCCAAACTTTACATCGATCCTGATCCAACGCTCGAGCCGGATCCCAGGAAGGCCACAGCCCTCTTCGTCGAGGCAGCGTCCAAAGGCAGCATCCCGGCAATGTTGCGGCTGGTGGACATGAAGGTTGCCGCCGCTGACGGTGGTGGGGCGGATTGGCAGCGATGGCTCACCCGCGCGAACGCAACGGGCGACCTCCGTGCGCTCCTGAAACAGGCAGAAGTAGAAAGCGATGGCACTCGCCAACGGGCCATTTTCAAGGCCGCCCTCAGCCGGCCTCTCTGCCAGGAGAAGGAAAAGATACAGGTAGCATTGGCGATACGAACCGTGCCGCAGTTTAAGCAGGATTATCTCACACTCTTCGATCAGGTGATGGCCGAGCCAATGAAGGATCCAAGCACGGAATACCAGGTTGCCCGTTTCCTGCTTGACGAGCGGCCGGATGAAAAGACAAGGGCGATTGCGCTGATGAAGGCGGCTGCCGAGGGTGGAAAGCGTGAGGCCATGCGCGAAATCGGCCGCATGTACAGTACCGGCGAGGGTCTCACGATGGATGAGCAGAACAGCTACATTTGGCTGCTGCGAAGCGCGCGGCTCGGCGACGAAGGCGCCCTGGAAAGTCTGGTAAGGGAAATTCTGTCGCAGCAGACCACGCTCGACGACCCGTCGAGCGGCGACGAGAAGGTGAAAACGCTGCTCCATGATCTGGCCGCGCAGAACTCCCCGCAGGTCGCAACGCTGCTCTCAAGGCTCTACCTGCGGCTCTCCGAGGGCAGCCCTGCGTTCACGCAAGCCGCAAAGACCTGGACCTTGAAGGCAGCAACGCTCGGCAATGGCGCCGCCATGCTCAAGGTGTCCGACTTCTACGCGGCTGGCACCCACGGGTTCGAATATTCCGATTTCAAGAGCACCGAATGGCTGGCAAGGGCGGCGCATGCTGGCTATCGCGGCGCCTTTGAGAAGTATGCAATCGCGCTGCAGATCGGCTTCGGCACAAAAGCCGACACCGCCGAGGCACAACGCTGGCTAAACAAGTCGACTGACGTAGCAAACTGAAGGGCAATGCAGGAGTGGGAGTCATGAAGACGATCCTTTGCATATCGCTGACGGTGCTGATGGCAACGGCAACGATCGCGACCGGCGCGGCAGCGAAGGTCGCAAAGCCGACGCCGCGACCGGTCATCGTGACCTACGCGAATTGGGAAGAGCTGCGGATTGCGAAAGGCTGGCCCAAGGTCGATGTGGCTGTCAAGCTGCCCTTGCCCAAGCGTCTGTTGATCGCCACGGCGGCCTTGACCGCACCCGAGCGAAAGGTGCGCGATCCCAATTACGGTTTCGCTCTTCTGCTTGCTGGTCCAACGTCAAGAGATGCCACGCGGCTTCTCGCCAAAGGCGTCCTCATGAACGACTATGTCTTTGGGGACAAGACGCCGGCTGTCCTGCGCTCACTCGCGGCAGAGGCGATGCGAGGCTGCAAGAGCTGTGTGGCGGCCTACGGAATGATTCAATACGCCGGGCTGGATGTCCCACAAAATGACGCGGTTGCCTACAGGTGGTACCGATGGGCAGCCGTTGTCGGAAATGCCAAGGGTATCGAGGCCACGTCGCTTGCGCTCGCCGAGGGTCGCGGTACGCCCAAGAACATCCCCGAGGCGAAGAAATGGGCCGCTCGCCTTGAACCGGCACGCCGGGCGAAGCTTTACACCGAGATTGCCAAGCGCATCGTGCTCAGCAAGACGCCCGAGGATGAGGCGGCAAGCTCCGAGTTGCTTCTGCAGTCGATGGCGATCAACCCGCTGGACGCAGGCAGGCCCGCCAAGCAATTGCTCAATCTCGATTACCCTCAGTCCGTACAAGACGAAGCATTGGCTGCCATTCGGGCGCAGGGGCGAGCAGCCGACCCGAATGCACTCAAGATCATGGCGCAGGTTTTGTGGAAGAGGGACAGGCCGGAGGCTGTCAATGAGGCGATTTCGATATTCCAGACCCTGGCGGAACGCGGCAACGCCGATGCCATCGACTACCTCTCAAAGGCTCTCGCACGCTCGGATGTCGACAAGAGCAGGAAGGATCTGATCGTTGCAAGTCTCCAATCGGCTGCAGCCAGTGGATACGCGTCTGCTTCCAAGGTTTTGGGTGATGCGTATTATTACGGGACGGGCGTTACGGCCTCGCTTGCAGCAGCACAGAACTACCGCGAAAGCGCAGCCAAACAGAATGATCCGGAGGCTCAATACCTTTTGGGGATGATGATGCTTCAGTCGAGCGACAAACCAGGGGATGACGCCGCCGGTCGACAATGGCTGGAGAAGTCGGCGGCGGGCGGATATCCGCTGGCGCGCGCTGCGCTCGAAAAACTGTCGTCCAACTGAGCTGATATATAGCGGCTATCCACAAAGGCCACGGTCAACAGCCAGCCAGCGGCTCGAGCTGAACCTTGCCCTTCTTCTTTTGCTTGTCTTCGGAGTTGCTCTGCGAAGTGTTGCCACACACCTTTCCTTGCGGCCCACGTTCTGCGCGCACGACCGCTACACCGACCTGGCGAAACGTATTGCCGTAAACATCGTTGTTGATACCATCCCTGTCGCTGTCCCCGCCGAGGCGCACCCCAGCGCCGCGCACGTTGCTGACGGTGTTGTAGCGGAAAACGTTGTTGTTACCGCGAGAATCGAAGCCACCGGAGTGCTTGTCCTTCTGACCGGAGCATTGGTTATGCTCGACGACATTGCGGCTTGATCCTTCCTTGATATCCACACACTCGTTGCCTTTGGTGTCGATAATATTGTGATGAACATGGTTGGCATCCGAGGCATCGACGGATCTATCCGGAGCCCCGTTAAGGCCTCGCTGCTCCGGTGCGGTCCCGATGTAGATGCCCTCGCCATTCTTACCGCCGTCCTGGAAAGCGAAGTCGTAACGGCCACAATTGCTGATCTGCGAATAGGCAATCTCGTTTCTTTGCGTCTGGTAGCGAAGCCTGATGCACTCGCCCCCCGCATTCTTGATGGACATGTTCAGTATGCGCAGGCCCGTCACGCCGTCTCCCTGTGTCTTGCCGATCACGTAGATCAGCTTATCGCGGTAGCTCCCCCTGGTGTTGCCGGCGCCAAACTTGCCATCTACGGTGAAGCCGCGCAGTTCTGTATAATCGTGGTTGATTTCGATCACTCTCGGCGCACCCGCTCCCTTGACGATTGCCGAGCGCGGACCGCTGATCACGATCGGCTTTCCGGGCTTGCCGTTTCGCACCGTCTTGACATCTTGATAGTACACTCCGGGCTTCAGCCGGATCACGTCGCCAGGTCCTGCTTTGTTAAAGGCGGCCTGGATACTGTGGGGTGGCGAGGGAGAAACATCGATCGTGGCCGCGAAACTCGCACTGGCGAACGCCGCGCAACTGCAGAAAACCGATAAGCGAGCCATAAGAAGAGATGCCAAGGATCCGTGAGTCATTGTGAACCTCTTCACAATCTTCAAAGATTTAGCCCGCAGTGGAAGAAGCCCCTTCCAAGGCAAGCCAAATACATGCTCTTGCCATTTTGATGTATTGTTGGAATTTCTCATATGACTATGTCAAATCATTGATGAAAAATTAGACGAAGTCTCGTTTTATTCTTAAAATTCGAAAAAATCTTGTCGATCAGGATGAGCTAATATAGTTTTGTTTTCTTGATGATGAAGGATCTGGACCATGTCGAGACTATTCCTTGTTACCTCCGCCCTGCTGTCATTGTCGGTATCCAACGTCTTCGCTGACAGCCCCTGGTACCGGATTATTCCGGTACCAAATGCGCCCGGCTGCAAGGTCCTTGCCGACGCAGGCGGCCGGCCTATTCAACAGCATTACGAAAAAGGCGGCGCTCGCATCTATGCCATCGGTGGCAAGGCATGCCCGGACAAATTTCCGGGAGAGAACTACGCCACGATTTCGACCGCGCGATCGATTACGACCGATGGAAATTTCGCGCGCATCACGACCAAGACCCGCAAACTGGTGGTCACCCGCGCGGGCACGGGCAGCAACTATACGTTCGCAATAAACAAACTGGACGTACCGAGATAGCCAGCGACCGCCAGAACCGATATCTTTGGGCTTGCAGCGAGCGCCTCGCCGCGTTGAGATGAGGTCTGTCAAGATATCCGCATAGATATGGATCTTCTACGAAGCGAGAGCTGCCGGGTCGCGGAACAACAATTTAACGCGCCTTTTATCAAGCACTGATCTGGAACGATACCGTTCCGGCTGGCCGATCGCATGCCTACCACTTTTACGCAGCCGCCGCCCCGGGCCTTCGCAGCAATTGCCGTGCTGTCTACCTTCACCGTGGCCGCGAATTACGAAGAGGCAATCAACCGCGCTTTCCGGAAACGTTTTAGTATGGCAAATAGGAAGGCAAGGCGTTCAATCCGGGAGGACGATTGCCGCAGATGAAGGGAATTCGCCAACTCGCCAAGCATCTCGACATTTCGATCGGGACGGTTTCGCGCGCGCTGAACGGCCGGCCTGACGTCAATATCGAGACGCGCAAGCGCGTTCTGGCGGCAGCCGAAGAGCTTGGTTATGTGGCGAACCAGTCCGGACGCAGCCTCCGCCAGGGAACGACAAATGTCATTGGACTGATGATCGAATCCAGCAAGGAAACGGTCGAAAACAGCGACAACTTCTTCCTTGGCGTTACCGGCGGTCTGCAGAGCGTACTTTCGCGTCACAAGCTCGACCTCCTGATGCTGCCGTGCCCGAATGACGAGGATCCTCACGAGTATTTGAAGCGGATGGTTGCGCGGCGGATCGTCGATGCGATGATCATTTCGGCCACCCAACGCGTCGACAAGCGCATCGACCTTTTGGTCAAGGCCAAGATCCCCTTCGTCGCGCTCGGGCGCAGCACGTCGGGCGGCAACCACACCTGGATCGATCTTGATTTCGAGGGCGTCGCCGCTTGTGCTGTCGACCGCCTGGTGTCGAAGGGACATCGCCGTATCGCGATCGCTGCGCCGTCCAACGACATTAATCTCGGCTATATCTTTGTCGACGCCTATCGCCAGGCGCTCGAGCGGCACGGGATTGCCTATGATCCGTCGCTTATCATTCGTGTCAAATCGAGTGAGCAGGGCGGCTATCAGGCCGGTCATGAAATGCTGCGGCTCGACAGCAAACCGACCGCGATCATCCTGATCTACGAGCTCATGGCGATCGGCCTTTATCGTCGTCTCAACGAGGCAGGCATCGTTCCTGGCCGGGATCTCGCCGTCATCGGCTTTCGCGAGGAGCCACGCGGCAAGTTCCTGCAACCATCGCTGACCTGTTTTCGCATGTCGCTGCGTGATCTCGGTGTCGAGCTTGCCGAAACCTTGCTGGCGACAATGCCGGCCTATGCCGAGCATTACCCCAAAGGCGCACGCAATACGATCTGGCCACTCGAACTGGCCCCCGGCGAGAGCGATGCTTTTTCGCTGAGCGTCTAGCCAGGAAAGCGCTGCGTTCTTTCTTGCCTCGAGATGCGGGCTCGCTAAGCGATCAGCTATCGCCTGTCTCTACCTGGAATGTGCTCGGCTATCGCGACGCGGATTTTGCAGAGATTTTTCATGCTGCAGCGCGATAGGAATATGCCTAAGGCCCGGCATTCGCAGGTGTTTTTCGCAGCATTTCGTTCCAGTTCGGCCACTATTGACAGCAGGAAACGTTTCCGCTTAGTATCGTAAACGTTTACGGGATGCGTTTCGGGAGGAAAACCAGAAACGATCCACCGGAGGAAATCGTGATTTTGAATGCCGTTCTATGCGGGTGCGGAGCCATGTCCAAGGGTTGGTTGCGCGCCATCAAGGAAACCCCGGCTCTTGCAGCCGCCATCGAGGTCAAGGGCCTTGTCGATGTCAATCCGGCGGCGGCCGGCGCACTCGCTGCCGAATTTGGCCTTGAGGACGCGGTCATCGGAACCGATCTCGCCGACGTCATCGCCAGATCCAAGGCCGACATCGTGTTCGACGTCGTTATCCCAGCGGCCCGTTTCAACGTCGTCTCCACTGCGTTGAACGCTGGTTGTCACGTTCTCAGCGAAAAACCGATGGCGACCTCGCTTGCCGAAGGGGCCGCGCTGATCGATCTCGCTGCCGAAACCGGCAAGATCCACGCCATCATCCAGAACCGTCGCTTCATCTCCGGCGTGCGCCGGATGCGCCGCTTCGTCGAGGGCGGAGCGATTGGCGAGCTGACCGCCATCCATTGCGACTTCTTCCTCGGCCCGCATTTCGGCGGTTTTCGCGAGGAAATGGACAACGTCCTCTTGCTCGACATGGCAATCCATACCTTCGACGCCGCCCGCTACGTCGCCGACAAGAAGCCGCTCGCCGTCTATTGCATCGAGCGCAATCCGAAGGGCTCCTGGTACAAGCATGGCGCCTGCGCCAATGCCACCTTCGAATTCGCCGATGACGTCGTCTTCACCTATCGTGGCTCGTGGTGTGCGGAAGGCGAGCGCACGAGCTGGGAAAGCGAATGGCGCCTTGTTGGCTCAAAGGGCATGCTGACCTGGGATGGCGCCGACGTCTTCAGTGCGGCGGTTGCCGGCAAGGACCCGGGTCTGCTGCATGGCTCCACACCCGTAAGCGTGCCCGAGCCCGCGCACGAGGAAGAAACGCACGGTCATGCCAGCGTCATTGCAAGCTTCGTCGAGGCGATCATGACAGGCAAGCGGCCAGAAACGGCAAGCTCCGACAATATCAGAAGCCTCGCCATGGTCTTCGGCGCGATCGAAAGCGCTAAGACCGGCAAGCGCATTGAAATTTCAGCATAAGGATTAATGACGTGAGCAACCCCGCCAAATCCATTCGTATCGGTACCATGGTAAGCGCCTCCAAGGGGGGCGCCGACAAGCGCATCGGCCAGATTGCCGATATGGGTTTCGAAAGCTTCGAACCCTTCTTCTGGCAGACGACCAACGGCCAGGACCTGGCCGAACTCGGCAAGCGCTGCCTCGACGCAATCGGTGATCGCGACATCACGATCTCGACGCTCGGCATGTTCGGCAATCCGCTGGAAACGACCGAGATCGACCTGCAGACGCTCAAGGGCTGGAAAGACTGCATCGACAATGCGCACCATTTTGGCGCGACCTGCGTTGCCGGTTTTACCGGCCGCATCCGCAACAAGCCGCTGACAGACAGCCTGCCGCGCTACAAGGAAATCTGGAGCGAGCTATCAAAGCGCGCCGCCGACAAAGGCGTCAAGATCGCTTTCGAAAACTGCGCCATGGACGGCAACTGGGCGACCGGCGACTGGAACATCGCGCACAACCCGGATGCCTGGGAACTGATCTTCAACGAAACCCCGGACGATCATATCGGCCTTGAGTGGGAGCCCTGTCACCAGATGGTCTATCTGATCGAGCCGCTGCCGCAGATCCGCAAATGGGCCAAGAAGATTTTCCACGTGCACGGCAAGGACGCGACGATCCGCTGGGACGTCATCAAGGAGCACGGCATTTTCGGCAAGGAGAAGTTCGTCTTCATGCGCACCCCGGGCTTTGGCGACAGCAACTGGACCGACATCATTTCGGAACTGCGCCTTGCCGGCTGGTCCGGTTCGATCGACATCGAAGGCTGGCATGACCCGGTCTATCGCGACGCCCTGGAAATGACCGGCCAGGTCTATGCGCTCAACCATCTCAAGCATGCCCGGGGCGGCGATTTCGTTGTCGATCCGGCCGGATGAATCGTGGCCGGCGAGGAGGAATCGCCGGCTTTTGACAGGATAACCACAAAGGAGGAGAACTATGGCTATCCGCAAGTATGCAATGATTGGCGCCCTGGCGCTGGCAGGCGCTTCTCTCTTCGGCCTTGCCGCCAAGGCCGAAGATGTCACCTTGACCCTCTGGTCGCTGGACAAGGATGTCCAGCCGGCACCAAACCTCATCAAGGAATTCAACGCACAGAACAACGGCATCAAGATCGAGTATCGTCTGATCCAGTTTGATGACGTCGTCACCGAAGCAATGCGCGCCTATGCGACAGGTCAGGCTCCCGACATCATCGCCGTCGACAATCCCGAGCATGCGATGTTCGCCTCGCGCGGCGCCTTCCTCGATATTTCCGACATGATCAAGAAATCATCGGTCATCAAGCCGGAAAACTACTTCCCTGGTCCGCTGAAGTCGGTCGAATGGGACGGCAAATACTACGGCGTGCCAAAGGCAACCAACACGATCGCGCTCTACTACAACAAGGATATGTTCAAGGCGAAGGGCCTCGACCCGAACAAGCCGCCGCAGACTTGGGATGAGCTCGTCGAGGACGCGCGCAAGCTGACCGACCCGGCCAAGAATGTCTATGGTCTGGCCTTCTCCGCCAAGGCAAACGAGGAGGGCACCTTCCAGTTCCTTCCCTGGGCCCAGATGGGAGGCGGAGGCTACCAGAACATCAATGCCGAAGGCGCAGTCAAGGCCCTTGAGACCTGGAAGACGATCATGGACGAGAAGCTTGCTTCTCCCGACACCCTGACGCGCGGCCAGTGGGATTCGACCGGTACCTTCAATTCCGGCAATGCCGCCATGGCGATCTCCGGTCCCTGGGAACTCGATCGCATGATGAAGGAAGCGAAGTTCGACTGGGGCGTTGCCCTGCTTCCGGTTCCGAAGGAAGGGGCCGAACGCTCTTCGGCCATGGGCGACTTCAACTGGGCTATCTTCTCCAGCACGAAGCACCCGGCAGAAGCCTTCAAGGCACTCGAGTACTTCGCCTCCCAGGACGACAAGATGTTCAAGAACTACGGCCAGCTTCCGGCCCGTTCCGACATCACCATCCCGCAAACCGGCGAAAAGCTCAAGGATGAGGCGCTCAAGGTCTTCATCGAGCAACTGAAATATGCCAAGCCGCGCGGCCCGAACCCGCAATGGCCGAAGATCTCAAAGGCGATTCAGGACGCCATCCAGGCTGCCCTGACCGGTCAGATGAGCCCCAAGGATGCGCTGGATCAGGCTGCCGACAAGATCAAGGCAGTACTCGGCTAATCACTGCGCGTAACCGGATGGCTTTCGGGCCATTCCTACCATTTCCTCCCGGCAGGGGCTGTCTTTGAGCGCAAGCTTCAGGCAGCCCCGTTCGGAGTATCGGAGGATCGATGAAACGGATTTTCTCAAGCGTCAGGGACGGCCGCGGCTTCGACATCACGCTCGTCGCCCTTCCACTGGCGTTCCTGTTTTTGATGGCGGGACTGCCGCTCATCTACAATGTGGTGATGAGCTTCCAGGAGGTCGATATGTTCAGCCTCGGAACCTTCTCGCGTCCTTTCGTCGGTTTCAAGAACTATACCGATCTCTTTGCCCAGCCGGAAACCTGGCCGATCCTCGGCAATACCGTGATCTTCGTCATCGGCTCGATCGCCGGGCAGTTTCTGATCGGTTTCGGTCTCGCCTTGTTCTTCTGGGTCAATTTCCCCGGCGCCTCGTGGCTGCGCGGCCTGTTCCTCGTTTCCTGGGTCATGCCCGGGCTCGTCGTCGGCGCAATCTGGAACTGGATCCTCTCGGGCGATTTCGGTGTCCTCAACTTCATCCTGAAGGAGAGCGGCATCATCGGCGGCAACATCTTCTGGCGCTCCGATCCACACTTTTCGCTCTATGCTGTCATCATCGCCAATGTCTGGTTGGGGACTGCCTTCAACATGATCTTGCTGTCGGTGGGCCTGTCGGGCATTCCCGGCGACCTCTATGAGGCCGCTGAACTTGATGGCGCCAACGCCTGGCAACGCTTCTGGACGATCACGCTGCCGATGATGCGTTCCACGATCGGCGCCATCATCGCGCTCGGCCTGATCTTCACGCTGCAGCAGTTCGACCTCTTTGCCGCAATCACCTCGGGCGGTCCGAACAACTCATCCAACGTCACGCAATACTGGGCCTGGGATTTGTCCTTCCGCCAGTATGATTTCGCCAAGGGCGCGACCATTTCCGTCATCATGATCATCTTCGTCATGTTCGCATCGGTCGTTTACGTCCGCTCCACACGCCATGAGGTGCGCGGATGAGTGGGACGACACGCAACCGCCTTATGCTGGTGATCGCCATCGTCATGGCGGCGATCTACCTGTTCCCGCTCTACTGGATGTACATCACGGCCCTTAAGGGCGGATCGGAGATGTTTGCGACGCCGCCGAGCTTCTGGCCGGGCGATCCGCAATGGGGCACCTTCGGCTATGTCTGGGAAAGCCGCGGCATGGGCCGGTATCTCTGGAATTCGCTGGTCATCGCCGTCGGAGCCGTCACGTTGATCACCGTCCTCGGCGTCGGCTGCGCCTATGTTCTGGCGCGCTACCGCAACGTCTGGGTGGATGTCGGCCTCTTCCTGATCCTGATGCTGCAGGTGCTGCCGGCATCGCTGATGGTGACGCCGATCTTCGTTGGCTTCTCGCAATTCGGCATGCTCAACTATCCGCGCCTTGCCGTCATCATTGCGATTGCCGCCAAAAGCATGCCCTTCTTCGTCGTTCTGGTGCGCGCCACCTTCATGGCGGTACCGATGGAACTCGAGGAGGCCGCGCTTGTCGATGGCAACAGCCGCGTCGGTGCCTTCTTCAACATCGTGTTGCCACTTGCCCGCAACGGCATTCTGGTCAGCGCCATCCTGATCTTCATGCAGGCTTTCGGCGAATTCGTCTATTCGAAGTCGATGATCCAGGCGGTCGATCTTCAGCCGGCGAGCGTCGGTCTCAACTCCTTCATGGGACCGAACACCAACGAGTGGAACAACATCATGGCCTATGCGACGATGTATGTGACGCCGATCCTTGCCATCTTTGTTCTCTTGCAGCGCCGCATCGTATCCGGCCTCACCTCTGGAGCCCTCAAATGACCAATCAGATCGAGCTCAGCGGCGTCAACAAGCACTACGGCGCATTCCACGCGCTGAAGAATATCAATCTGTCGATCGCCAAAGGCACGTTCGTCGCGCTCGTCGGTCCGTCCGGCTGCGGCAAGTCCACCCTGCTTCGTTCGCTCGCGGGCCTTGAAAGCATTTCCGAGGGCGAATTGAAGATCGCGGGTGAACTGATGAACAACGTGCCGCCGCGCAAGCGCGACGTCGCCATGGTTTTCCAGTCATATGCGCTTTATCCGCACATGACTGTCGAGGAGAACCTGACATACAGCCTGCGCATTCGCGGTGTCGCCAAGGCTGACGCCAGGAAAGCAGCCGAAGAGGTTGCGGCGACCACAGGCCTGTCGCATCTCTTGAAGCGTTATCCGCGCGAGCTTTCAGGTGGCCAACGCCAGCGTGTCGCGATGAGCCGCGCCATCATCCGCCATCCGAAAGCATTCCTGTTCGACGAGCCGCTCTCCAACCTCGATGCGGCACTGCGTGTTCACATGCGCAAGGAAATCCGCGCGCTTCATGATCGCCTGGGTGCTACGTCCGTCTATGTTACCCACGACCAGATCGAGGCAATGACGATGGCCGATCATGTTGTCGTCATGCGCGACGGTGTGATCGAGCAGCAGGGCAAGCCGCTCGATCTCTACGACAAGCCTGCCAACAAGTTCGTTGCAGGCTTCATCGGCTCTCCCGCCATGAACTTCGTCCCGGCTGTTGTCAGCGAAGACGGCAAGAGCTTGACGGTTAATCTCGGCAGCGTGAAGCACAAGATCGCGATCGACCACCAGATTCAACCGGGCAGCAAGGTGACCGCCGGAATTCGCCCGGAGCATATCGGCGTAACGGCGCCGGGGCAGGGCACGTTCGACGTGCCGGTGGCAGTGGTGGAATCGACCGGCTCATCCACCTTCGTCACGGCAGAGACGACACCCGAGCTGACGATCGTCGAGACAGGCCGCGGAACCGCACGCGCTGGCGAGACGATCGGCGTGATCGTCGATCCGTCACAGCTGCATCTTTTCGACGAGACAAGCGGCGTGCGTCTCTGACCAATATGGCGGCCGGAAATTCCGGCCGCCCCGCTGATCCCTATCGTCCACCTTCGATCTTGCGATGCCGCTGGTTGGTGCCGCCGGCGCCGTAGGGGTAGTCGGCCACTTGCGGCTGGCTGACGTCGTTCAACGTCGCCATCTCGTCTTCGGAAAGGACAAGCCTTGCCGCAGCGAGATTGTCCGCGAGCTGCTCACTCGTTCGCGCTCCAAGAATGACCGACGTCACAGCAGGTCGTGCCGCCGTCCAGGCAAGCGCCACCTGCGCCATCGTGACGCCACGGGCCTTAGCGATGGCTTCCACCGTCTCGATGATCGCCCATGTCCGTTCCTGCGCATTTCGTTGCGCATACGATTCCATACCGCGGCTCGGGTTCTCCCCGAGCCGGGTAGCACCCGCCGGCATGCGGTCGCGCTGGTACTTGCCCGTCAGCCAACCGCCCCCCAGCGGTGACCATGGCAACAGGCCCATGCCGGCATCCTGGCATGCGGCAACGATCTCCAGTTCGATGTCGCGTACCAGCAAATTATATTGCGGCTGCAGCGTCACTGGCCGACTGTAGCCGCGCGCCTTTGCAACCTCGACAGCCTTGGCGATCTGCCACCCCAGGTAATTGGAAAAGCCGTAATAGGCGATCTTGCCGGCAGAGACGGCATCATCGAGGAAGCGCAGCGTCTCCTCGATCGGCGTCAGGCCATCCCAGGCATGCATCTGATAGAGATCTATATGCTCGACGCTAAGGCGCGCAAGCGAGGCGTCGAGTGCCTTGTTCAGGTGGCGGCGCGAAAGGCCGATGTCGTTCGGACCAGGCCCCATCGGGAACCTTCCCTTGGTCGCGATCACGGCTTGCTTTGCTTCGGTCGGGCGCGCCTTGAGCCAGCGTCCGATGATCTCTTCGGACGTGCCGGCACTATAGACGTCGGCAGTGTCGATGAAGTTTCCGCCCCAGGCAAAATAATCGTCGAGCAGCTTGTGCGATGCAGCTTCGTCGGCTTCCGCACCGAATGTCATGGTGCCGAGGCAGTAAGCGGTCACAACTGCCCCGCTATGGCCAAGCTTGCGGTAATCCATGGAAGATCCTCCTCTTCGAATAGTGGCGGTGGTGCTTGGAAGGCTGGTTTTAAGTCGCCAAACCGTTCGCCGTCGTTTCTTCGAGTACGGCGTCCGGAATGTCGTCGAAAGACGCGTAGTTCAGGTTATAAAGCCGCGAATAGAGCTTGCGGCTCTTCATCAGCTGCTGGTGGTTGCCGCTCTCGATCAGCTCGCCGTTCTGCAGGACGATGATGCGATCGGCCTCTCGGATGGTGGCTAGACGATGGGCGATGACCAGCCCGGTGCGGTTCTCAAGCAACTTGACGAGCGCCTTCTGGATCAGCATCTCCGTATAGCTGTCGATATTGGCGGTTGCCTCGTCGAGCACCAGGATTTTGGCATCGGCAACCAGCGCGCGGGCAAAGCTCAAAAGCTGGCGCTGGCCGAGCGAAAGATTGCCGCCGCGCTCGCCAAGCATGCTGTCGTAGCCCTGCGGCAGGCGCATAATGAAGTCATGAGCGCCGACGGCCCTTGCCGCGTCGATGACCCGTTCGCGGGTCGCTTCGGTCTTATGATAGCGAATGTTCTCGAAAACCGTGCCTGTGAACAGGAAAGGCTCCTGAAGGACCATGGCGATCTGGTTGCCGAGCGAATCCTGTGTCAACTCGCGCACATCGTGCCCACCGACCAGGACTTGTCCCTGCTGCACATCATAAAAACGGTGGATCAGCGACATGCAGCTCGATTTGCCGGAGCCCGTCGGCCCGACAAGGGCGACCGTTTCGCCCGGATTCACCTTGAAGCTCACATGCTTCAAAACCGGGTGCTGGGGATGATAGCCGAAGACCACATCGCGAAACTCCACCGAGCCATGCATATCGGCGGAAAGCTCCTTCGCACTCGGCGCGTCCCTGATCTCGACGGGGACGTCGAGAACCTCTGTCAGCCGCTGACCGGAGGCCATGGCGCGCTGCATCACCGAATATTGCAGCGTCAGCGAGCGGATCGGATCGAAGAAGCGCTGGATGTAAAACAGGAAGGCGACGAGCACGCCGACGTCGAGGGCCTGGTTGAGGACGCGTGCTCCACCCACGACAATGACAAGCGCCATGGCAACACCGGTCAAGGAGTCCACGATTGGCACCATTACCTGGGCGTAGCGCGCTGCGCTCAGGTGCGTCTTCAGGTTTGCCTTGGCCTTGTCGTCATAGAGCATGAAGTTGACGCCCTGGCGGTCCATGCTCTGGACGGCACGCACACCATGAATGGCTTCGGCCAATGCGCCGTTGGCCACCGAGTTGGTCTCGTGCGCCGCCATGAAGGACTTGCGGGCCAGCGGCAGCCAGAAGAGGCGCACGACAAACAGGATCGGCAAGACCGAGAGCGTCAGAAGACCGAGCTTGAAGTCGAGGCAAAGCATGACGAAGACGATACCGAACAAGAGCGCGATATCACCAACCGACAGGACCGAGGTTTCCAGAAACTCCTGCATTGAATTGACGTCACCCTGCAGACGCGACATGAGACGCCCGACCTCGGTCTTGTCCATGAAGGAGAGCGACACGCGCTGCAGGTGCGAAAACATCGCCCTGCGAATGTCGAAAAGGACCTCCTCCGCGACGTTGCCCACCAGCGTCTCCTGCCAGTAGCTGGCGCAGTAGTTGATCAGGATCGCGACGAGAAAGGCGATCATCGCCCATGTCAGCGCTGAATGACGTCCGCCCGGCTGCATGCCGTGATCGATCGCGTAACGGATGATCAGCGGGATCAGCAGTTGCATGGCCGTGAACGTCAAAACCGCGGCCACCGACAATAGAACCTGCCGGCGATAGGGGTGCACGAACGCCCAGATGCGCTTGACGACATTGCCGTCGAAGGCCTTGCCGAACATCTCCTCCTCGACGCGGTGGGAGCCGACGACCGCGCGTGGTGGCCGGCGTCCATCCTCGCGAACGTCGGAGCGCTCGGTTTCCAGTTCCTCAGCCATTTATTCCTCCTCGGGCGCTATTGGCTTCGTCACCCGGTCGCACCTGCAGATCGTAGAGCGCCTTGTAGCGTCCGCCCTGAACCAGCAATTCTTCGTGCGTGCCACGTTCGACGATTTCGCCGTTCTCGACGAACAGGATCTGGTCGGCATGCATCAGCGAACTCAAGCGGTGTGCGACGATGATCGTCACGCGATCGGCCGCATATTTGCGCATTGCCGCGCGAATGCGCTGTTCGGTCGCCGCATCGATCGCCGCCGTCGAATCGTCAAAGACCGTGACGGCGGGTTTCAGCATCAGCGCACGGGCGATCGACAGACGCTGGCGCTGGCCTCCCGACAGCGATACGCCGCGTTCGCCCACCACCGTGCCGTAGCCGGTCGGCAGACCAAGCACGTAGTTGTGCAATTGGGCACTTTCGCTCGCGCGCTCGATGCGGCTTTCCTTTGCCCAAGGGTCTGCGTAAGCGATGTTGTTTTCGATCGAGGTGGTGAACAGGAAGGAATCCTGCTGGACAACGGCCACCGCCCGGCGAAGCGACTGTAGCGTCGTCTTGCGGATATCCTGGCCATCAATGGTGATCTTGCCCTTGGTGACGTCGTAAAAACGCGGGATCAGATGGGCAAGCGTCGACTTGCCGCTGCCCGGGGGCCCGACAATGCCGATCGTCTCGCCGCATTTGGCCTCGAAGGAGACATTGCGCAGCACGTCATGCATCGGCGAGCTCGGATAGGAAAAGCTTACATTTTCGAAGCGAAGCGTGCCGTCGGTCAGCACCAGATCCTTGGCATCGGGTGCATCACGCACGGCAATTTCCAGGTCGAGCAGGTTGAACAGGCGCGTGCCGCAGGTCGAGGCGCGTGCAAAGGCATTGACCATGAGGCCTAGCTGACGGACCGGCATCTGCAGGATCGTCATAAAGGTCAGAAACGATGCGAGCGTGCCAACGGTCATTTGGCCGGACATCACCTTGCCGCCGCCGATCCAGAGCACGAGACCCATGGCTGCAAAGAAGGAGAACGTCATGGCGCTGGTATTGACGACGCGAATACCGACGCGCTGGTGAGCAAGAAAAAGGGCGTTCTTCGAGGCCGTCTCGAACTTCGTCATCTCGTGCGCCTGCGCGGCAAAGGCCCGCACCACTCGGATACCACCGAGATTTTCCTCCATGATGCGTGTCAGCACCGATAGCCGCTCCTGCAGGTCAAGCCAGGTCGCGCGCAACCGCAATTGCGTGAGAGAGGAACGCCAGGCAACGAAGGGCACGAAGCTCAGGGCAAGCAAGCCGAGGACGATATCGGTGGAGAGCAGCATGTAGGCGCCGATACCGATCAGCATGGTCAACAGCACCATGCGCACCAGCGCCGTTGAGAAATACATACGCACACCTTCGAGGTCGAGCAGACCGACGGTAATCAGATCGCCCGAGTGAACGCTGTCATGAAAACTGAAGGAGAGGCGCTGGATTTTCTCGTAGCAGGCAAGGCGCAGCTCATAGCCTAAATGGTGGCCGACACTCTCGCTGTAGTAGTTCTGGATCATCGTAAAGATGCCACGCAGGACACTCGCACCGAGCAGCATCAGCGCCGTTGTCATGAGCGCATCCTGCGCGATCTGCCCCGCCTGTCCGCCTTGAATTGCCACCTGCGTATGATCGACGGCTTTGCCGAGCAGGCGAGGGATCATCAGCTGGAAAGTGGAGGCGACAAGGGTCGCGCCGATGGCCAAACCGGATTGCCAGGGATGGCGAAACGCCATGACGGTAATGCGAACGAGCGTGAAGAGGCCCTTGCCCCAGCCTGCCGCGGTCACTTTCGCCATCGAAGCCGAGGGCGTCGCACGTGTTAAAGCATCGCTGCTCACGGTCATGTTCCAAGACAGAAAGTGTGGTCGGACGCAGGTCCGGAAAGACGGCGAATCCATGAAAGGATTGATTAGCGCCCTTACTTTTGCCGATTCCCTTCGGCCCTTCAAGTCAAGAATTCACCAATTGGTTATTTTATCGTGAGCCTTGCGAATATAGGAAGCGGCGTCGATACGGCGGCCTTCTCGATCGAAAGATCCAAGCAATTTCCACGGGTTATCCTCAACAGACTGCAGGGACTGGAACAAAAGGCTTGCCTAAATCGTCTTTTGGAGCTTTGATACACGACCAGTTTGATAGACTAATGAGCGGTTCAAAACCGCGTGAACCAGCAAGACGCGCGACCAATCTTTGCCGCGTTGAAACCAATCGAGACACGATGCGACAGGTCGCAGGGGAGTTGAGATGACGGTTCAAGGCCTGTTTTCTTCGAAGTCAGCTGCGGCGGCACAGATCTCCGCCACGCCCCGTTTTGCCATCGTCGGACGCGGCTTTTCCGGGATGATGACGGCGATCGCGCTGATGAAGACGGTGCGTAGGCCTTTTCATCTGCAGTTATTCGACCCCAATTCTTCGGTGAGTGGTGGGCAGGCGCTCTCGTCGGCACGTGCCTCGACGATCCTGAACACGCGCGTACGCGATCTTTCTGTTTCCGCTGGCGATACGGACGACTTCAACGATTGGCTCTGTAGCAACGCACAATTCCGCGCCGCCGTACCTGCGGCAATCCCGGGGTTCCGCCAGATCTTCGTGCCCAAGGAGATTTTCAGCGACTACGTCTACCAACGGTTTTCCGAGGCCCTGTCCTCTCGCAAGGACATTACCGTCCAGGTTTGCGCCGAACCGGTTGTCGCGATCCGCAGGAGCCACGGCAACCGCTTTCTGCTTGAGAGCACCAATCCAGCCAATCCCCTCTTCGACACGGTTATCCTGGCCACTGGCTACGGCCTGCCGGAAGCCGAGGAGCCAGAGCAGGATCCGTCTCCCGTCAGGGCCCAGCGTCTGATTGCGCGCCCCCACACGGTGCTCCTCGGCAGCGGCATCAGGGTCGTCGATCAGCTCCTGCAACTGCGCGACACCGGCTACATGGGTCAGGTCACCATCCTTTCCCGACACGGCTTTCTGCCGCAGAGCCACACACCAAACGCCGCTGATCCGGTTTTCCCGGCGCATCCTCTGCCGTCAAGCCTTGCCGACATCCTGCGCTTCATCCGCGGCGCCTGCCGACAGGCAGAGGAGGAGGGCCGGAGCTGGCAATCGATCATGAACGGATTGCGCAAACACGCCCGCTCTTTGTGGCGTGCGCTGCCGGCTCATCAGAAACGTCAGTTCAATCGGCATCTTCGGGCCATCTACGACAGTCACCGCAACCGACTGCCCGAAGCCATCTACACGCGCTTTCACAGCGAATTGGCCGGCGGCAATACGGTTCTTCGCCGTGGTATCGCGGGGCGACAAGGTTTAGGCGGTCTCTTTTTCCGGCCAGCCGGCTCGCAGTCGGACGAGATCGTGCACGCCGAGCGTATCCTTGATTGCCGTTGCCGTGGGCCGCAATTGACTTCACCGCTGCTTGACAGCCTGCTATGCGCAGGACTGGCGCTGCCGGATGAACTATCGCTCGGACTCGCTGTCAATCAGCGCGGCCAGCCTTGCCTTGACGATGGGTCCGTGGTTGAGGGCCTGTTTGCCGTCGGCCCGCTCGGCCTTGGCAGCCTGCCTGACATCGACCTTGTTCCCGAAATAGTCAGCCAGGCTTACGCTGTGGGAGACCATGTTGCCCAGCGTTTCTATCCACGCAGCAAGGCGATCTGATCAGGCTTCATGGGCCCGCATTTCTCCGCGAATGACGAAAACAAGTAGTCCCGCAGTCATGATCGCCAGGCCGAACCAGGTAGTCGCGTAAACCAGGTGATTGTTGGAAAAGGCGATCTGCGTCAGCCCGCCGAGCGGCAGGCCGCCTGGATTGGGCCTCGCGTCAGCGTCGATAAAGTAGGGGGCGACATCGCCGATGTGGCGGCGCTCGGCGATCGCGGCCACATCGCGTGAATACCAGCGATCATTGGCCGGATCGTTGGATTTGAGCAGAATGCCTTTCGGCTCCGTGATCCGCAAGAGTCCGGTGATTTTCGCCGGCGTCGCAATCTGCCCTTCGCTGCGCGTCGCTGGGTCGCGCCGTTGTGTCGGGATAAAACCGCGGTTGATCAGGATCGAGGTTTCGTCAGCGAGCTTGAGAGGCGTAATCACCCAATAGCCGGCACCGAGCGTCGTCGACGCATAGATCAGCGTTTCCTTGTCGTTTTGCAGAATGCCTTCGGCTGTCACATGACGATATTCGTCCGCGCCACGGGTGACCTGTTTCCATTCGGCGCGCACTGGCGCCGCAACCGGATCCGCATGAACGCGCTGATCGACACGGGCAATCAGATCCTCCTTCCACGACAGCCGTTTGACCTGCCAGAGACCGAGCGAAACCAGAGCGGCAATCAGCACCACCATGAGGCCGCAGAATATGGTGAGCCTGGCGGCACTGTGCTGTCTTCGCGCATTTTTGGAGGGAACATCGGCCATGGCCAAAACCTTGACGGGCGGCGTGGCGCCGCCCGCTCCTGCCGTTAAGGCATATTCTTCATCATTTCCGGGCTCATCGGCATCATGTTGGTATTCAGGTGATGCATGACCCAGAGAGAGCCGGCAAGCGCAATGGCAACGAGCAACAGCGTGAAGATCAGCGCCATCATCGTCCAGCCACCTTCCGAGCGCGGGTTCATATGAAGGAAGAAGATCATGTGAACGACGATCTGCACGGCGGCCAGCCCCATGACCCATGAGGCCGTTATCGAGGGATTTTCGAACACGCCGGCCATGACCAGCCAGAACGGGATTGCCGTCAGGATAACCGACAGCACGAAGCCGATCATATAGCTCTTGAAGGTGCCATGGGCCGCCTCGTGTCCGTGGCTGTGGCCGTGATGGGCCTCGTGAGCATCTTCGGTTGCGGGTGCATTGGAGGTCATCCGAGAACTCCCATAAGGTAGACGAAGGAGAAGACGCCGATCCACACGACGTCGAGGAAGTGCCAGAACATCGACAGGCACATCAGGCGGCGGCGATTTTCCGGGATCAGACCGCGCAGCTGTACCTGCACCATCAACGTTATCAGCCATACAATGCCGAAAGTGACGTGCAGACCGTGCGTGCCGACCAAGGTGAAGAAACCGGACAGGAAGGCACTGCGGGTCGGACCTGCGCCCTCGTGGATCAGGTGTCCGAACTCATAGAGTTCGATCCCAAGGAAGGCCAGACCGAAGAGGCCGGTAATGGCAAGCCAGAAGAGCGTCGCACTCTTTTCCTTCCGCTCCATCTGCAGCATCGCAAAGCCGTAGGTGATGGACGACAGAAGCAGCATCGACGTGTTGATCGCCACCAGCGGCAGATCGAAGAGATCGGCCGGGGACGGTCCGGCCGCGTAGTTGCGGCCGAGAACGGCGTAAGTCGCAAAAAGCACCGCAAAGATGAGGCAGTCGCTCATCAGGTAGAGCCAGAAGCCCAGCATCGTGCTGCCTTCCGGATGGTGCTCCTCGGTCAGATAAAATTCAGGCTTGTTGGCCTTGTCGATCGCAGTATCGCTCATGGTCTTACACCTGCTCGGCAAGCAGCGCCGTGCGCTTGCCTTCCGTTTGCGTGACTTCCTCGGCGGGGATGTAGAAGTCGCGTTTGTAGTTGAAGGTGTGGCCGATCGCGACCGCAATCATGGCGACGAACGACAGGAAGGCGAGCCACCACATGTACCAGATGAGGCCGAAAGCCAGTCCGATGCTGAGAACGCCGAGGATCACACCGGTCCCGGTGTTCTTCGGCATGTGGATCGGCTTGAAGCCTTCCAGCGGGCGAGCATAGCCGCGCGCTTTCATGTCGTACCAAGAATCATGGTCGTGGACGACGGGCGTGAAGGCGAAGTTGTAGTCCGGCGGCGGCGAGGAAGTCGACCATTCCAGCGTACGCCCATCCCACGGATCGCCAGTCGTGTCGCGCAGCTCTTCGCGCTTGAAGAAGCTGACGACCAGCTGGATGATGAAGGAGGCGATGCCGATCGCGATCAGGACGGCGCCAAAGGCGGCGATGATGAACCAGATCTGCAAGGACGGATCCTCGAACTGCGACACACGGCGGGTCACGCCCATCAGGCCGAGCACGTAGAGCGGCATGAAGGCGAAGTAGAAACCAATCAACCAGAACCAGAAGGACATCTTGCCCCAGAACGGATCGAGCTTGTAGCCGAATGCCTTGGGGAACCAGTAGGTGACTCCAGCCATGAGGCCGAACACGACGCCGCCGATGATGACGTTGTGGAAGTGGGCGATCAGGAAGAGCGAGTTATGCAGCACGAAGTCTGCGGGCGGAACTGCCAAGAGGACGCCGGTCATGCCACCAATCACGAAGGTCACCATGAAGCCGATCGTCCACAGCATCGGTACTTCGTAGCGGATGCGTCCCCGGTACATCGTAAACAGCCAGTTGAACATCTTTGCTCCCGTCGGGATCGAGATGATCATCGTGGTGATGCCGAAAAAGGAGTTGACGCTGGCGCCCGAGCCCATCGTGAAGAAATGGTGCAGCCAGACGAGGTAGGACAGGATCATGATCACGCAGGTGGCGTATACCATCGAGGCATAACCGAAGAGGCGCTTGCCGCAGAAGGTGGCAACGACCTCCGAGAAGATGCCAAACGCCGGCAATACCAGGATGTAGACCTCCGGGTGCCCCCAGATCCAGATGAGGTTGACATACATCATCGGATTGCCGCCGAGGTCGTTGGTGAAGAAGTTCGTGCCGGCATAGCGATCGAGCGACAGCAGCGCCAGGGTCGCCGTCAAAATCGGGAAGGTCGCGACGATTAGAATATTGGTGCAGAGCGCTGTCCAGGTGAAGACCGGCATCTTCATGAAGCTCATGCCGGGGGCACGCATCTTCACGATGGTCGCAATCAGATTGATTCCTGACAGGGTCGTGCCGACACCGGCGACCTGCAAGCCCCAGATGTAGTAGTCGACGCCGACGCCCGGACTGTAGTCGGATCCCGACAGCGGCGGATAGGCGAGCCAACCGGTTTGGGCAAATTCGCCGACGAACAGCGAGATCATGATGATGATCGCACCTGCGGTCGTCATCCAGAAGGAGAAATTGTTCAGGAACGGGAAGGAAACGTCGCGTGCGCCTATCTGTAGCGGCACCACAAGATTCATCAGGCCGGTAACAAACGGCATCGCCATGAAGAAGATCATGATGACGCCATGGGCGGTGAAGACCTGGTCGTAGTGATGCGGCGGCAGGTAACCGGCCGATCCATTGAAGGCAAGCGCCTGCTGCAAGCGCATCATGATGGCATCTGAGAAGCCACGCAGCAGCATGATCAGCGCCAGGATGACGTACATGATGCCGATCTTCTTGTGATCGACGCTCGTCAGCCATTCACGCCAGAGATAGCCCCAGAGCTTGAAGTAGGTAACAACACCCAGAAGCGCGATACCGCCAAGGGCGACGACGGCGAAGGTCACGACCAGGATCGGCTCGTGATAGGGGATCGATTCTAGGGTCAACCGACCGAAGATGAACTTCAGGAGGTCAGGATTGGAAAACATGGATTAACCCGTTCATTGATGTCGTATCGACGCAAAGCGCCAGGTCTTAATTGCTGTTGGATTGCGCAGGCGTCGTCTCGCCGCCGCTTTTGCTGTCCATGCCAGGCATCGCGTGACCGTCATGTTGCATTCCGGGCATGTCTTGCATGTCGTTGGTATCCTCAGTGCCGCTCGTTGCGTCTGACGGCTTGACTTCGTTGGCATCATGGCTTTCGCCCGTAGACGCCCCGTGTTCGCCACCGGCCTGATCGGCGTGACGGTCGTCGTAGCGCAACTTCTCGCGATTTTCGGCGCTTTCTTTGCCGCCACCGCCCATCATGTCGATGTGCATCATCTCGTTCATGCACATCTTGCCTGGTGCCGCGCACATGTTGAGGATTGCGTTGAAGAGATCCTTGTCGACCGACGAGAAGTAACGCACCGGCTCCCTCTCACTCGGCCGCTCGAGCTTCAGATAAGTATCCCGGTTCAGCGCAGTGCCCTTTTCCTTGACCTGCGCTACCCACTGATCGAAGCCCTTTTGATTTACGCCATGGAACTTGAAGCGCATGTGCGAGAAGCCTGCACCGCTGTAATTGGCCGAAAAGCCGTCGAAGACACCTTCCTGGTTGATGACGGCATGCAGCCTGGTCTCCATGCCTGGCATCGCATAGATCTGGCCGGCGAGCGCGGGGACGTAGAAGGAGTTCATCACCGACGAGGAGGTAATCCTGAAGCTGATCGGAACGTCGATCGGCGCCGCCATTTCATTGACGGTCGCAATACCGAGTTCAGGATAGAAGAACAGCCATTTCCAATCCAGTGCGACGACTTCGACAGTCAGCGGCCTGGTATCGGCCGGGATGGCGCGCTCAGCGTCAATCCGATCGAGAGGGCGAAAAGGGTCGAGCTTGTGCGTGCTGATCCAGGTGATCGCCCCGAGTGCGATGATGATCGCCAGCGGCGCTGACCAGATGACCACTTCGAGACGTGTGGAATGGTGCCATTCCGGATCATAGGTGGCGGCCGTGTTGGAACGGCGATAACGCCAGGCAAACAGCAGTGTCAGAAAGATCACCGGAACGATGATCAGCAGCATCAAAACCGTCGACACGATGATCAGGTCGCGTTGCTGCATGGCGATATCGCCCGAAGGCGACATGACCACCAAATTGCATCCTGCCAGCGCCAAAAGCAGTGGCAGAACGAGGAGATGGCGGGAAAACTTTGGCAGTTTTTGCACGTCTCTATGCTCTTCTTGTTTCGTCCAAACCGCGACTAAACCAGTGTACCTGATAGCAACATGAGGTGTTTGGTCGCAGTGCAGCAGAAATGCCGCACTGCGGGATAGGCCACGTGGCGCAGGATGTCAAAATCCTGAAAGCAAATTCGAAGGATTTTTGCGCGCAACTTTTCGATGGGCTAATATAGCCGCGAAGGTCGATCATGCCAGCCTTTTGCAGACCAATTTCGCGGCGCTGACGGGGATTTTTCCTCCACATCCAATTTTCGGGGAGGTGGGGTGAACAATTTATGTCGATCGGGCTTGATAAGCGCAGTGGTTTGATCAAGATCGCTTGTGAGGCGCTTTGCCACAGAGTGCCTCAACGAGGGAGGCATTTGAATGGCGAATACCACACACTACGGACCATCGTCGACATCGATGGAACAGGACGCGCGGCGGATTCATGCAGACAAGCCGGTGTCACCCGGCAGCATCGCGATCGGCGTCGTTATCGGGCGCATGTCCGAATTCTTCGATTTCTTCGTCTACGGCCTGGCATCCGTGCTCGTCTTCCCTCAGCTTGTCTTTCCTTTCGCGCCCGACCGCCTGACAGCAACGCTTTATTCCTTTGCGATCTTTTCGCTCGCATTTCTTGCGCGCCCGGTCGGATCGGTCGTGTTCATGACGATCGACCGCATCTACGGCCGCGGCACCAAGCTGACGGTCGCATTGTTCCTGCTCGGTGGCTCCACCGCGTCAATCGCATTCCTGCCCGGCTATAACGAAATCGGCGCCTGGTCGATCGCCTTGCTGGCCTTGTTCCGGCTTGGCCAGGGTTTTGCGCTCGGCGGTGCATGGGATGGCCTGGCCTCGCTGCTTGCCCTCAATACACCGCCAAACCACCGCGGCTGGTATGCGATGATCCCGCAGATCGGCGCCCCTGTCGGTTTTGCGCTGGCAAGCGTGCTGTTTGGATATTTCATCGCCAACCTGTCGAACGAGGATTTCCTCAGCTGGGGCTGGCGCTATCCGTTCTTTGTCGCCTTTGCGATCAACGTCGTTGCGCTTTTCGCCCGCTTGCGCCTCGTCATGACGCCGGAGTTCGGTTCAGCACTGGAACAGCATGAACTGGAGGCGGCACCGATCCGCGACGTGCTGCGCGTTCATGGGCGAGATATCCTGCTTGGCGCCTTTGTGCCGCTTGCAACCTTTGCCATGTTCCACCTGGTGACCATCTTCCCGCTTGGCTGGATGTACCTCTACGGGACCCAACCGGTCGGCGCTTTCATGGTGGTGCAGATCATCGGCGCCATGGTCGGCCTGGTCGCAGTCGTCGTCTCTGGACTGATTGCAGATCGCATCGGCCGGCGCGCCCATCTTGGCATCTGCGCGGTCCTTATCGCGATCTTCAGCTTTGTTGGTCCGATCCTGATGGGCTCGGGTTCCGACGGGCAGGATGCGTTTGTCATCATCGGCTTCGGCGTACTCGGCCTGTCATTCGGCCAGGCGACCGGCTCGATTTCGTCGCGCTTCGGCAGGGGCTATCGTTACACCGGCGCGGCTTTCACGTCCGACCTTGCCTGGCTGGTCGGTGCCGGCTTTGCGCCGCTCGTCGCGCTCACCCTGTCCAGCCGTTTCGGCCTGCCGTTCGTCGGCTACTATCTGCTGTCTGGCGCGTTGTGTACCCTTGCTGCACTGGCATTCAGCAGGGCACTCGAGCAGCGGGACTGATCGTGCAAACGACAAGAAGGCCCGCCCTACGATCACCAGGCGGGCCTTTTTTTGCATTTAGAGAAAGGCGGAAGGTTACATTGCCGCTACTTGCGGCTTCTTGGCCGCACGCGCTGCCGTCAGCTCAGCCGTCGTGTGGTTGAGGCGATCTGCAAGCACACGCATGATCTCGACGGCCATTTCAGGGAAATCGCTCAGCAATTTCAGGAAATGTTCCTTGCTGATGCGCAGAACTTCCAGCGGCGATGTCGCGCGAACTGTCGCGGTACGGGAGACATCGCACAGAATGGCGATCTCACCGACAATTGAGTTGGGCTCCACATCGGCCACCTTGATATCACCGGCGGAGGAGTGGACAAGAATGTCGGCGGTACCGGACAAGACGACATAGGCGGCGTCCCCTGGATCGCCCTGATGGAAGAGGTCCTGACCGATATTGTATGTCATTCGATCGGAAGTGAAGGCCAACAGCTTGAGTTTCGCAGGCGCAATCCTCGCAAAGATCGGCACGCGCCGCAGCATTTCGACTTCGTCTCTCAGCAGCATATGCGTACTACCCCCTGCCGCACTGTACGGTGCGCGGCGCTAGACCGTGGCACCTCTCAAGGGGCGCCATCTTATTGTCCCCCCATAGAGTATTACGATAACAGTTCCTTGAACATACCGTTTTGTTCGGAAAGCTCCGGAAAGTTACCGGCTTCGGCCAAGGCGCCTCTGTCGAAGAGCAGGATTCGATCAAAGATTTCGGCCAGCTTCGCGTTCGACAACACCCAGATGATGGCCGGCCTTTCGCCCTCCTTGTGCAGTCCTTCGACAATGTTGTGAGTGATCTGATCCTGCACACGCTGGTCAAGGGCCGATAGCGGCCTGTTGAAAACGAAATAGTCCGAGCGCTTGAGGAGCGCGCGAGCAAGGTTCAGCTTCTGCCGCTGCACCATGGTCAGGCGCTTGCCGCCGGAACCGACATCGAATTCGAGCCCGATGGACAAGACGTCGTCGACGAGCTCGAGCGCTTCGAAGAGTTCCCCCATGATGGCCCGAATGCGATCGGAGGCGTCGGCCTGCTGATAGGCAATGCGCCCGAACAGGACATTGTCCATCAAGCTTGCCGAAGAGATGAAGTGCTCCGGATCGTAGCGCTCGATCACGGCTGAAAGATCGTCTGGTATGTTCTCATGGAACTGCTTGCGGGCGCTGACGATCTTGTCCATCAGCTCGTCGGTCAAAAGACCAAAACGATGTCGAGGTTCGATATAGGCAAAGCTCAAGCGGATGATGGCCGAGCGCTCCTCGGGGGCTGCGTCATCGAAGCGTCGGCTCTGCAGCTTTTGCAGCAGCGCCTGATAGGTCGGGATGTCATCGGCCGTCATGAAGGTGAGCTGCTGGAAGAACGGATGGTCTGGCGGCAGATCGTGGAAGAGTTCGACTGCGTTTTCCGCAATCTCCAGACCCATGGCGTAAAGATCGTTGCTAAGGCCGGTCTCCCTGAAAAGCGCCTGAAAATAGGGATGCGCCGCCAGCCGACGATTGGTCATCATCGGCCGCCTCATCGACCCGAAGAGCAGGTTTTCACCAACTGTTGCCTGAGGATTGTAGGCGTCGAAATCGAACGGAACGACAATGTTGCCAAGTTCGGACGCCTGCATGCGCTGGCGCAGCGCCGTGCGCAGATCGACAATGTGGTCGGCAAGCGCGACATGCACGCTGGTGTTGACCGTCGAGCGCAATGCGAGATCAAGAATGTCCTGCGAAATCAGGACAGCATCGAGAACCGGACGGATCGCCGTCAGGATATCTTGCGGACCAGTTGCGCCGGCGGCCTGGTAGTCCACCCAGTCACTGTTGATATCCATCGTCGGATTGCCGGCCTTGAGTGCCTCCTCAGCGTGCCACTTGGCCTCTTGAGCCTCCTTGCCGTCATACTTCGGTTCTCGCAGCGGGGCATGTTTCAAGCCGTAAAGCAGATTGTCCTGCAGCGATCCGTGGAAGAAGTAGGTGTCGGCAGACGCGTAGGAAATGCGCCGGCCGGTAATGGATTCTGGCAGATCAAGAAGGTCCTTGCCATCGATGGTGACACGGCCGGAATCGGGCCATACCAGCCGCCCGAGCGCTTCCGCGAAGGCTTCGGCGCCACTTGAATTCGGGCCCACCACCGCGACCGTTTCATTCGGCTTGATCTCGACGGAAACGTGGTCGACGAGCCGCGCACCGCTATCGTCGCTTACCGTCAGGTTGGTAACCACCAGCGGAGCTGTCAAAGCGCCGATCGCCTCTGGAGACAGGTTCTGGATCTTGCCGTCGATCAGTGGCTCGACATTGAACTGCTCGTAAACCTGCTGGTATTTGACCTGTACGTCCTGGCGCATCTGGTCCCAGTCGATCAGCTCCTTGAGGGGACCGGGCAGATCCTTGTAGGCACTGATGACGGCGACGAGCTGGCCGATATCAAGTCGGCCCTGAAGTGCGAGATAGCCGCCGATTGCGTAAAAGAGGAAAGGTGTGACCTGCGCAAGGAAATTGTTGAGGAACTTGACCAGGAACTTCCACTGATAGAGGTCATAACGGATCGAGAAAATCAGCCCGAGCCGGGTTGCGATGTCGGCGCGCTCGAAATTCGATGTGTCGTTGCCGTGGATCGTGCCGATGCCATCGACGATTTCTCCGACGCGACCGGAGAGCTCGCGAGCCGTCAGCTGCCGTTGGCGCCCAAGCTCGAGCAGGCGCTTTCTCATGCGCGGAATCACGACCGCCTGTACGCCGACAATTGCCGCGGCAATCATGCCGAGCCAGAAATTTTGAACGATGATGAAGGCAAGCGCCGTCAGCGCCTGACCGCCGAGCAGAGCAGGAGACACGAAGGCATCGCCGGTAAAGCCGCCCATCGGTTCGACTTCATCCTTGATCATCGTCGCGATTTCAGCCGACTTGACGCGCTTGAAATGGGCTGGGGGAAAGCGCAGGACCCGGTCGATCAGCTCGAAGCGGATGCGTCGCAACATCCGCTCGCCAAGCCGCCCCTTGTAGGTGTTGATATAGAATTTGAAGAGGCCGTTAAGAACCACGAGCGCAAGAAAGACGAGGCTCAGTCCCATCAGCATCTGCAGCCGGTCGAGTTGAAGACCCTTGAAGAACTCGACTTCGCCAATGATGGGGAACGTATAGGCCAGACGCATGAAGGTCTGCGTTGCGCCTTCGCCCTCGAAACCCGAGCCCTGAATCGGTCCGTTGACGATCTGCTTTGGCAGATCGAAGGACAGAAAGTAGGGAATCATCGAGACCGCAACGACTGCCAGGATCCAGAGCTGCTGCAGCCGCGTGTTCGACCAGATGTAACGCGCGAGGCTTTTTTCCATTGCTAACCGTCAGTTGCCTGGGAAATCTGGGGGCAGTGAACCTGCGGCAAGACAAAGAAGAATGCCGAAAACAGGACCATGCAACCGGACCGCCGGATCTCATAATGAAAACAAGGCGAATCGGCCTGCCTTCGGCATGCCCGATTCTCGCCGGGATGTTGTTTATATCACATGACTTTCGCAAAGTGCGAGGGTTTCAGCCAGTCATTGAACGAATGATTGCCGCTGTTGCCTCAGCACCGGAGAGATTGACCGACGCTTTTGCCACGCGCGGCGTCGCAAGTGCCTTCTTGACAGCGTTTGCAACGATCTGCGGGCTCAGGCTTGCCTCTGGCAAAATGTCTGCAAGCCCGAGGGCCTCCAGCCGCCTTGCACGAACCGTCTGCTCTGTTTCTCCACCGGCAACGAACGGAATGAGGATTGCCCTGCAGTCGGTCTGCAACAGATCGCCCACGGTATTGTAACCGGCCTGTGAGATGGAAACGCGTGCGCCGCGCAGCAGCGAGGGGAAGTCCTTGCGGAAGCGGGCGAGAGTCACATTACCCGGCCTTGCATTCTCCAGGCTGGCGAAATCGGCCTCCGGAAGATTTGGTCCGCTGATGAGCAGCCACCGCAGGTCCGCCGGCAGTATGGCAGCGGCTGCTTTGGCGGCTTGAAGTAGATCGAGACCAACGGCACCGCCGCCTGCCGAGGCTATGACGTCGAAAGTCTCCCGCGGCAAAGCCGCGCGCGGAGCGGCCACGATGCCTGTGTAGTGAATTTTGGAGGCGATATCGAATGTCAGGGGAAAGGTTTCTTCCAAACGAATGAAATTCGGATCGCCGTGGACGAGAACGCCGTCAAAATGATCCCGAACCAGTGCGACCGTCTCTTCGTCGCGTCCGGGCTTGCGGTTTTGCTGCAGGATATCGCGCACGGAGCTAAAGAGCTTCGGCCTTGGACGCGCCTTCTCGATTGCGTCGAGAAGGGGAAGCAGCTCGAAGCGCATCTGCCGACGGCCAAAGGGAAAGGCTTCAATGATGACGACGTCGGGCGCGCAATTGCGAAAGGCCGAGAGCAAGCGATCGCGCCGCTGGCTCAAAAACGCCTCGTTTGCGGCAACGCCATTGCTGTCGGCAAGTCCCGAGAAACCTGCATTGCTGGCGACGACCGGCGGCAGCGCCACCGTCTCGATGCCGTCAGCGGGAAAGCCCGGCACCGGTAGACCGCCGGTGACGACGGTGACATCGAACCTGTCGCGCGCGAGCGCGCCGGCAATGCGACTTGCCCGAGCGATATGCCCGATGCCAAGCAAATGCTGAACGTAAAAGAAGACGCGGGGCATGCTCATGAGGCTTTCTGCCATTCCTCTTCAAACAGCCGGCCAAGCTGATCGATACTTGCCGCGTGATCGAAATGCGCGCGCACGCGCCGTTCCGCTGCATCGCCGAGCCGCAATCTCAAGGCAGGATCCCTGATTATTTTCTCAAGTGCTGTCGCAAACGCTGCGGGATCCTGCGGCGAAACCACCATCCCGTTTTCACCGTCGACAAGAAGTTCTGGCACGCCCGATACCGAGGTCGAGACGCAAGGCAGGCGCTGGCTTGACGCCTCGACCAGGACATTCGGCAGGCCATCGCGATCGCCGTCGGACGCAATCCGACAGGCAAGCGCAAAAGCATCCGCGCGACGATAGTGGTCAAGCACATCTTCCTGCGCGAGCGCGCCTTTCCAACTGATCCGATCCGTCAGTTTGAGCTCCTCGGCAAGAGCCTTCAGCCGAGGTAACCTGTCTCCGCCGCCGACGTGTTCAAATCGCCAATTCAGATCGGAAGGCAAGAGAGCAAGTGCTCTCAAAAGCGTTTCGTAACCCTTCTTCTCAACTGCCCGTCCAACGCTGAGAATGAGCACGGGGTCGGCCGGATCGCTGCCATTGCGGTCAGACCGCTCGCCTCCGAAGTGGGCGAAGCGCGCAAGGTCGAGGCCATGATAGCTCAAATGCACCGCTTCCTTGCGGGGCGTCAGCGTGCGCATATGTTCATAGCCGTTTTTCGTACAGGTCACCGTCCAGCGTGCACTGCTAAGCTTCTCGTGCAGGTCCCAATCGGGCGAAGTCCAGATATCCTTGGCATGGGCAGAGCATGTCCAGGGCACGCCGGTGAGGATGCTTGCATACTCGGTAACCGATGCCGGCGTATGAATGAAATGCGCGTGCAACCATTCACCCTGGTCAGGCCACTCGCGGCCGAGCACCAGGGCCTGCCCCAGGCGTCTGAAGCGATTGCGAGAGACGTCGCGCGGCAGGTCCTTCAAGAAGCGCTTCCACAGCGCCTTGATCCCCGGCTTGCGAAAGCTTGCCAGAAAGCCCTTGAGGACGCGGACCGGCTCCTCGTGCAGATACTCCGGCAGATAGAGGATACGGGCCCTGATCTCGTCATGCACCGGATGCCGTTTCTTGTCAGTCGGACGGCGCATCGAGATCAAGGTCAGGTCGAAACCGGCCCTCTCCAGGCCGAGCAGTTCCTGGGCGATAAAGGTTTCCGAAAGGCGCGGATAGCCCTTCAGCACGACGAGAATCTTACGGCGCTGCAACACGGGTTCTGGCCTTCACTCGGCTCCGACGACAGACAAATGACGACCGCGACCGTCCAGCCAATGGCCAACGGTATGCGAGATATGGTCCAGGCCCTCTAATTGCAAGGTACAGCCACTTTCAGACGGTGGCGCGCGATCGGGCAATCGCTTCAGGGCCTCGGACATGACCCTTGGATTTGCAGACTGATCCGGCAGCAACACGTCGATCAGGCCGAGCTCGCTTGCCCGTCGGGCCCGTAGCAGCTGCTCTTCTCGCGGCTTCACCCGCGGCACGATCAGCGCAGGTTTGTCGAACGACAGGATCTCGCAATAGGTGTTGTAGCCGCCCATGGCAACGACGGCGGTTGCACCTACCATCAACTCTTCCATGTGATTGTCGAACTCGATCACCTCGATATAGGGAATGCGGCCTCCCTTGGCGACCAGCTTGGCGCGCTCGGCTGCGGGCATATACGGGCCGAGGACCACAAGGGCCTTTTGTTGCAAGGTGGGATCATGCTCATAGGCATTCATGACATCGTGCACGAGATCGGATCCGTCGCCACCACCGCCGGTCGTGACCAGAATGTAGTTGTCCGATCGCGCGTTGATCGAGCTCTTGCTCGTGGAGACACTGCGTTGCAGGAAGCCGACGAAATCCATTTTCCGGCGCACGCTTGCCGGAACGTCGAGGCCTACCAGCGGATCGTAAAAATCCGGCGGGCCGTAGACCCAGATTGAATCGTAATACTGATCGATCTTCTGCATGACGCCGTTACGCTTCCATTCGGCATCAAGCAGGTGGGGCGCGTCCATAATCTCGCGCAAGCCAAGCACGAGGACAGCGCCCCGCGCCTTGAGATAGGCGAGCGTATCCTCGACCTCCCCCTTCAGTCCCATCGGCTCCTTGTCGACGATGAAGATGTCGGGCTGAAAGGTTTCTGCGGTGTGGCGAATACTTGCCTCTCGCATCTTTAGCGTTTCATGCAGATCGATATGGCTCGCCATCGAGGTATATTCGCCGTTGCGAAGCTTGATCACGCTTGGAATCTTCACGAAATCGACGCGCGCACGATAATCGAAGGCGCCGGCGATCGTCGCACCGGAGATGATCAGAATGTGAAGCCCTCGATAGTCCTCGACCAACGCATGCGCGATCGCGCGACAACGGCGCAGATGACCGAGGCCGAACGTGTCGTGACTGTACATGAGAATGCGGGCGTCTTCCAGGCGCCGTGCCATGGGCACTCCTTCTGCGCTGTCGTTCATACTAGCACCGCCGGTTTCCGCTGGCCGTCCAGAAGACAGAGCAAAGCTCCGCCGGGGGTGGCCGCTATTTGTAGGGATCTGCCGCATCGCGCAAGCCGTCTCCCAGAAAGTTGAACGCCAAAATCACCAGAACGACAGGTATAATCGGAAAAAGCAACCAAGGATAGAACGCGATGACGCTTACGCTCTTGGCTTCTGTCAAGAGAATGCCCCAGCTGGTAATCGGTGGACGCAGACCCAGACCAAGAAAGCTGAGCGCGGTCTCGCCGAGAATCATGCCCGGGATCGAAATCGTGGCCGAAGCGATCAGGTGGGACATGAAGCCGGGCACAAGATGCCGGCCGATGATGCGCGGTGTGCTGGCGCCCATCAACTGGGCAGCCTGGACATAATCCTCCTCGCGCAGGGCCAACAGCTTCGAGCGTACGGCTCGCGCCAGTCCAGTCCAATCGATGATCCCGAGGATGACAGTGATCCCGAAATAAATGACAATCGGACTCCACGTCACCGGCATGATCGCCGCCAGTGCCATCCACAGCGGCAGGCTCGGCAGCGACTGCAGAACCTCGATGAGACGTTGGACGATCAGATCGAAGACGCCGCCCCAATACCCCGCCAATCCACCGATGACGATGCCGAGGCAGAAGCTGATGGCGATACCGATCAAGCCGATCGTCAATGAAATGCGTGCGCCGTAGAGAATACGGGAAAGAACGTCGCGGCCAAGACGATCGGTACCAAGCAGGAACATCTGCCCGCCGACTGCGGGACAGACGAGGTGCAGGTCGGACCTTACCAGCCCCCAGAATTTGTAGGGATCCCCACGACAGAAGAAGCGGATCGGCTGCACATCGTTTGGCCGGTCGGAATAGATACGATGGAGCGTATCGAGGTCGAGCGACATGCTGCGTCCATAGACGAACGGGCCGACAAACCTGCCATTGTCGAAGAAGTGGACCCGCTGTGGCGGCGAATGGATGAAGTCGACGTTCTTGGTATGCAGCCCATAGGGTGCAATGAATTCGACGATAATGATCATGACATAAATGGCGAGCAGGAAGATGGCGGAGACAAGCGCCAGCCGGTGCTGCTTGAACTTCCACCACATCAACTGCTTCTGCGAGGCGAGGTGGATACGCGATTGCGCAGCCGTCATCCCTTCCGTCGCCATCGGATTGAAGGGTGCGGTCGAAACGTAGTGCGGCATCGGCGCGCCGGGCGGTGGCAAGGGCGACATTTATTTGGTGCTCCTGCCCTGGAGGCGGATACGTGGATCAAGGAAGCCCAGCGCGATATCGGAGACAAGCACCCCGATCACGTTGAGGAAGGCGAGGAACATCAGGAACGACCCCGCGAGATACATGTCCTGGCTTTGCAGAGCCTTGATGAGCATTGGACCGGTCGTTTCCAGCGACAGCACGATCGCGACGATTTCGGCGCCCGAGATGATCGAAGGCAGGATCGAGCCGATATCGGCGACGAAAAAGTTGAGTGCCATACGCAGCGGATATTTCACGAGTGCACGAAGCGGATGAAGCCCCTTGGCGCGCGCCGTCACGACATATTGCTTCTGCATCTCGTCGAGCAGATTGGCCCGCAGCCGCCGGATCATGCCCGCCGTTCCCGCCGTGCCGACGATAATGACTGGAATCCACAGATGCGAGAGAATCGACCGGGCCTTTTCCCAGCTCATCGGCTCGTTGAGGAACTTCTGGTCCATCAAATGCCCGATCGAGACTCCGAACCAGATGTTTGCAAAGTACATCAGGATCAAGGCCAGCATGAAGTTCGGGATGGCGATGCCGAGCAATCCCAGAAATGTCAGCCCGTAGTCTCCCCAGCTGTACTGGTGGGTCGCAGAGTAGATGCCAATCGGAAACGCGATCAACCACGTCAACAGGATCGTGGAAAAGGAGACGAGGATCGTCAGCCAGAGGCGATCGCCAACGACTTCCGACACCGGCAGCTGGTATTCGAACGAATAGCCGAAGTCTCCATGAAGCATGCCGCCGACCCAGAAGAAGTAGCGAACGATCTCAGGCTTGTCGAAACCGTATTGCTTTCGCAGCTCCTCGATTTCCTGAAGATTGGCGCTCTCGCCCTGGGCTCGCAGCTCGGCGATCTGGCTCTCGAAGAAATCACCTGGCGGCAGCTCGATGATGGTGAAGACCAGCGCCGAGATGATGAACAGGGTGGGCACCATCGCTGCAATGCGCCAAAGGATGTATTTCAGCATCTCTCAAGCCTCCTTGAACCAGAAGGCATCCGGCATATAGAGGCCGAGATAGGATGTTGGGTCAAAGCCATAAAGGGCCTGCTCCGGCACGTTCTGCAATTTCGCCGATCTGACGATCGGCTGCAGCGTGCTGTTGATGAGGCCGATCGAGAAGACCTGTTGCGTATAGAGCGCCAGCATCTGATGCCAGATTACTTCGCGCTCCTCAAATCTCGACGTATTACCCCACTGCTCGAGAAGATCGACCAACTGCTGCACTTCCTTGAGGTCGGGCGCGCTGCCTTCCTGCCCGGCAGACAGGTGATACATCCCCCAAAGCGGCCATTGCAGTTGATCGTCGAGGGTTGGGGCGAGCTGGCCCGGCGACATATCGGCGGTTGCGACGCCGTTTTCCAAGCCGTACCAGATAGACATCATGATCGTGCCGCTCATGGCGCGGCTGCGGAACACGTCGCGCTGCGAGGTGCGGGTGTAGAGCGCAAGACCGATCTCAAGCCAATGATCACGCACCAACTCCAGGACGTCAGTGTCGAGGTTGCTTTCGCCGGCGGTTTCCACTGTGATTTCGGCGCGGCGCCCGTCCGGCAACAAGCGAATGCCATCGGCACCGCGGCTCGACAGGCCGAGCTCGTCAAGGAGCCTGTTTGCCTCGTTCGGGTCGTGGGTGATGAAGGCCTGCGCATATTCGTCCCTGAACAGGGGGCTATCGGGCAAAACGGTATCCGCGCTTGCCTTGCCAAGACCATAGAAGGCCACCATGTTGATCTCATGCCGATCGATCGCCATCGACAGCGCGCGGCGGAACCGGACCTCGCGAAAGAGGTTGCGCCAGACCTCATCGGCGCAATTGAGGTTCGGCAGCAGCGCAACACGCGATCCGCGCACCTGCTTCCACAGGTTGACCTTGACCGGAAACCGCTTTTCTGCGTCCTTCAGGAAGGTGTAGTCGCTGAAGTCGACGCCGGTGGCCTGCAAGTCGGATTCACCCGCACCTGCCTTGGCGGCAATGATCGAGGACGAGCTGACGTTGAGGATGAACTGGTCGATATAGGGGAGTTGCACCCCGTTTTCGTCGACACGATGGAAAAACGGATTGCGGACGAAGACGAATTGTTCGGCCGGCAGCGGCGTGGTGTTGCGCCACGGATCGAGCGTTGGCAAGTCCGGGTTTTCAGGGCGCGAGGCACGCGACATCTTGATGTGCAGGTCCGCCCACTTCTTCACGCGGTTTTCCTTCATCAACGCCGAAAGGCGGAAATCGTCCTGATATTTCTTGTGGAACTGCTTGAGGTAGTGCCCGGGTCCGAAGATCACCAGCGGTAGCGGACCGGCGAGCGCCGGCATGAACATCGGATTGGGCCGCTCCCAGGTGTAGCGAACAGTCAAAGTGTCGACGACTTCGAATTTCGGCAGACTGCCATGCGGTCTGAGCTCGAGCGCCCCGCCACCCGGCGTCAGTTCCTTGTTGAGGATCACATCTTCCCACCAGTAACGGAAGTCGTCGACCGTGAACGGCGCGCCGTCAGACCAGCGGTGTCCCTCGCGCAGATGAAAGGTGAAAACCGTATCTTCCTTGGATTCGAAACCAAGCAGAATATCCGGTTGGAACATCAGGTGCTTGTCATAACCGACCAGGCGAGAATAGCCGTAGACGGTCATGTAGCGAATGTCCTTCTGGCTGCCGATGATCGTGCGCACCGTGCCGCCGTAGACGCCGGGCTGGCGCCCGGCTTCCTTCATGTTGACGATCCGTGGATGGGTCGGCAGGCGATCCACCATGGCGGGTATACGCCCGGCGCGCAGCCAGTCCCTGAGGAATTCAGGCTCGATGTCGCGATCAGCCGCCGCCTTGACAAGCGAAGGCAGCACCGCCGAACCGACAAGACCACCGAGAAACGTGCGCCGCGTTACCATGAACGGAGCTCCTTTGCGTCCGCACCCTTGCGGGCCCGCACGAAGTGGCCGTTGCCGAGATCTGCATAGTCCAGTTCGGACGCGTCATCATGCTCGGCCGTAAAGGTGATACCCCAATTCTGCTTGTCCGCAGCGCCATTGCGTCTCAGCGCCTCGAAATCGAGCGGCCGGTTCAGGTCGGGGAAGGGGACCGCCGCCAATAGCGACTTGGTATAAGGATGCACGGGATCACGCAGAATGATCTCGCGTGGCGCGATCTCGACGATGCGCCCCTTGCACATGACGGCGATGCGGTCGGCCATGTAGTCGACGACCGCCAGATTGTGCGAAATGAAAAGATAGGTGAGCCCGAGATCCTTCTGCAGGTCCTTGAGCAGGTTGAGGATCTGGGCTTGAACGGAAACATCGAGCGCTGAGACCGGCTCGTCGAGAATGATAAGCTTCGGCCCAAGTGCCAACGCACGCGCGATGCCGATGCGCTGACGTTGGCCACCCGAAAAACTGTGCGGATAACGGTTCAGATAGCGCCGGTCGAGACCAATGGCGCCCATCAGCGCCTCCACACGCTGTTTGCGCTCCGCGCCGTCCCCGCGGTCGTGAATCTCCAGAGGCTCGCTGAGGATGTTGCGCACCGTCATGCGCGGTGACAGCGAGGAAACCGGATCCTGGAAGACCATTTGGATCTTGGTGCGCAATTCCTGCAGATCGTCACCCGAGACGGACAAGACGTCGATGACATCCTTGCCGTCGTTGAAGATCACAGAGCCGCCATCCGGGGTTACGGCACGCATCAATATCTTGCTGACGGTGGTCTTGCCACATCCGGATTCACCGACAAGCCCAAGACACTCGCCGCGCCGGATATCAAAACTGACGTCGTCGACGGCGTGAACCAGCGCGGCCTCGCGTGTCCCAAACAATCCGCGGTTGCGGGTCTTGAACGTCTTTGACAGGTTGTTGACTGAAAGCAGGATTTCGGGCCCCTCCGCCTTCACCTTCTTCTTGCCGATCAGGGATTCGAGGTTGACAGGCACGTCGCGCAGCGCCTTCAGGCGCTCACCAGGCTTCATGTCGAAGTGCGGGACGGCCGCCATCAGGGCCTTGAGATACGGATGCTGAGGATTGCGGAAGATCGACTCGACCGGCCCCGCCTCCATGATCTCGCCGTGATAAATCACCACGACCTCGTCCGCCATGTTGGCGACGACGCCGAGATCATGTGTGATCAACAGCATCGCCATTCCAAGCTTGTGCTGGAGATCGCGCAGCAGTTCCAGGATCTGCGCCTGGATGGTCACGTCGAGCGCAGTTGTCGGCTCGTCGGCGATCAACAGCGCCGGATTGCAAATCAGTGCCATTGCGATCATCGCGCGCTGGCGCATGCCGCCCGACAGCTCGAACGGGTACATATCGAAGGTGCGCTTCGGATTGGCAAAGCCGACGAGACCCAGCATCTCCTCGGTTTTGTCGCGCGCTTGCTTTTTATCGGCGTCTGTGTGGATGAGGAGCGCTTCGCTGATCTGATTGCCAACCGTGTGAATCGGAGACAGCGAGGTCATCGGCTCCTGAAAAATCGTCGCCATGCGGCGGCCGCGCAGGTCACGCATCTCCTCGCTGTCGCGCGAGTAGCGCAGAATGTCCGTCGTCTTGCCGTTCAGGGGGTCGGTGAAAAGAATACGGCCCTCGGCTACGGCCGGATTCGGGAGGATGCCCATGATGCTCTGACTGATCACGGATTTACCTGAGCCGGATTCTCCGACGAGCGCAGTGACCTTGCCCGGCAAAATACGAATATTCGCGTTCTTTACGACGCGCAGGCGATCGCCGAAAACCGAGAAGGAAACGTCGAGGTTCTCGATGCGCAACAGATCCGAGGCGGACGCCATACCAA
This sequence comes from Rhizobium sp. R711, assembly GCF_002211365.1. Classification (GTDB taxonomy): domain Bacteria; phylum Pseudomonadota; class Alphaproteobacteria; order Rhizobiales; family Rhizobiaceae; genus Rhizobium. Next base: position 324,932 of record NZ_LOKZ01000023.1, read on the forward strand.
TGAAATTCCCCAGTTTTTCTTTGTTCCCGTCAAGGCACACTATCGTACCGCAATCGGGGTGTCCAGTTGATGACGGACACGGAAAAACCGGCGCATTTGCTGTGCAGCGCGAGGTAAAATCTGGACCTGTTTTGAAGGCGGCGAACCGCTACTGCATGAACTTCTCGATCGTTGGTTTATTGGCCTGCTTGCGAGCATCGCGATGAAGCAGAATGACCTGCTCTGCCTCTGAAAGGCCGGTCGGAGCAACCTCGCGGAATTTTTCCTCGACATGGAGGACGGGTGCCGGCACGTGTGGCTGCAGAACCGTGACCTTTTGGCGAACGCCGCGCAGCTTTTCCTCTCCCAAGGTGCGCCAGTCACCACCGCAGTAGCCGGCAAATGCCTGACTTGCGATCACCTCGCTCGCATATTTCTTCGTCAGCGACTGTAGACGCTGAACCTCGTTGACAGCCGAGCCGAACGCAGAAAAGGTCAGCCGGTCTTTCAGGCCGACATTGCCGAACATCACGTTGCCGACATGCAGGCCGATCCCGTAGGAAACCTTGCTAAGGCCGGCATCCAATCGTTCGCGGTTCAGTTCCGCAACCCGCGCTTGCGCCTGATGGACGGCGGAAAGGGCCGCCTGACAGGCAATCTTCGACGGATCCTTGTGCCGACCGCAGGGATAGACCGCCAGGAAGCCGTCCCCGAGGAAACTGAGGATCTCGCCACCATTGCGGTTGAACGGCGCAGCGATCGCATCGAAGAACTGGTTCAGCGTTTCGATGTAGGCCTGCCGGCCTTCCTTTTCGGCATACATGGTCGACTGGCGCATATCACCCATGACGAGGGCAGCCCGGATTGTCTCGCCGTCACCACGACGGATCTGGCCGTTCAGCACCCGCTTGCCCGCATCGCCCCCCAGATAGGTCGTCAACATGTTGTTGGCGAGCTTGCCGAGAACCGCCATCTTGGCCGCAACGGCAAGGTGGTTTTGCATACGAAGCAGCGCATCGATCATGTCGTCGGAAAAGCCGGCAGGGCTATCGGTCGACCATGATCCCATCATGCCCTGCACCGAACCATCGCCGAAAGGCTGAACGAAAGCCAGATAGTCGGTGATGCGCTCCTGCCTGAGATCGACGAAGACCGGAAACTCAGCCGGCCCATCAGCCGGAATCCGGCGGCGAATATGCTGCAGATTGTTGTCCAACAGATAGTAGTAGGGGCTCTGCAGAAAGCGGTCTGGTTTTTGTCCTGCCGCGGTGTGGCGAAACCCCTCGATCGTGACGCCGCTTGCCCGTCGCCATGTAAAGCTCAATGCGTCGTAAAGCGGGTGCAGCATGGAAAACGTCAAATGCACGCGCACGATGGGCAAGCCTGCTGCCGCAATGCGCTCGCAAAATCCACGAACGATGTTCTCGAGGTCGTCGCCAGCCAACGACGAATTCGTCAACCATTCAGCGACCCGATCCAGCAAAATAGTGGAGACGGTGGATTCGATCGTGCCCATTCGCGGTAGTATCCTCATTAAAGCACGTCCATTCCCGAAAAGCGTCGGCACCCTGCCTGCAGCAACACCGTGCGCAGGGCGGGGAAAGAGGATGGACGAGCGGTAATATTGTGTCAACGATTTGCCGTGAGCCGGCAGCAGCACCTGTCAAACCCTTATTATAACGAGCCGAACAGGTAACCTTTCTCGCAGTTCGCTATTATCCGTAAATAGGCATGGGCCCGTCGCCAAACAATGGCATCTGCACATTTTCTGACGTTGCGATGGAATGTCTAGCAGTATCCGGGTCTTTTTGGTCACACCGGCAAAACGCCCGGCCAATGGATGCGCACCTCGCAGGACGGTGCGTTTCACCATCTCGTCAAAGGGCGGTGACCCCGGGTTTCAATTGCTCCGCTCTTCCATTAGATCAAAGGACCTTCAGCACTGAGATGAGACCTGCCTTGGCCAGTTCCTCCGCCTTTGACATTCTTTCAAACAAGATCGAAACGCGTAGCGCCCGAGCCGGGGTCATAGGACTTGGCTATGTCGGCTTGCCTTTGGCAATCGCCATTGCCCGCAGCGGCTTTGCTGTTACCGGCTTCGACATCGACCCCAAGAAAATCGTCTCCCTGGATGCGCAGCGCTCCTATATCGATGCCGTCGCAAGCGACGATCTCGCTGCCGAAATCGACGCCGGGCGCTTTTGTGCCACAACGGAGTTTGCCGGTCTCGCCGCTTGCGACATCATCGTGATCTGCGTTCCGACGCCGCTCACAAAGCACCGTGACCCGGATCTTTCCTTTGTCGAGGCGACGTCCCGATCGATATCCGAGCATCTGCGGTCCGGTCAGATTGTGGTTCTGGAATCGACGACCTATCCGGGCACCACGGATGATGTCGTCAAGGTCATCCTGGAAAGAACCGGCCTCAAATCGGGCAGGGATTTCTTCGTCGGCTTTTCCCCGGAGCGCGAGGACCCTGGCAACCAGCACTATCACACGGCAACTATCCCGAAGGTCGTTGCTGGGGACGGCCCGCAGGCCTTGGCGCTGATGAAGAGCTTTTACGGCACAGTGGTCAAGACCGTGGTTCCTGTGTCTTCGAACGCCACGGCTGAGGCCGTCAAGCTGACCGAAAACATCTTCCGGTCAGTCAACATCGCGCTCGTCAATGAGTTGAAGACTGTCTACGCCGCCATGGGCGTTGATGTCTGGGAGGTGATCGAAGCGGCAAAGACCAAGCCGTTCGGCTACATGCCTTTTTATCCCGGACCAGGACTCGGCGGCCACTGCATTCCGATCGATCCCTTCTATCTGACCTGGAAATCCCGCGAATACGAGCTGCCGACGCGCTTCATCGAGCTCGCCGGCGAGATCAACTCGGCAATGCCGCGCTACGTCGTCGGCAAGCTTGCCGAAGCACTTGACATGCGCTCCGGCAAGGCCCTCAGTCGCTCACGCGTGCTGGTTCTTGGCCTTGCCTACAAGAAGAATGTCGCCGACATTCGCGAGAGCCCTTCGCTTCGCCTCATGGAGATCATCGAAGAGCGGGGCGGCAGGGCCGACTACCACGATCCCCATGTTGGCGAGATACCCTCGACGCGCGAGTACCAGCACTTAAAAGGCCGCAAGTCGGTCGACCTCGCACAGGAAGGGTTGGGAGCCTACGACGCCGTCCTGGTGGCGACTGATCACGATCACATCGACTACGCGATGATCGCAAACAGTGCACCGCTGATCGTCGACACCCGCAATGTCTTCGCGCGTCTCGGACTATCCGCCGCCCACATCCTCAAGGCGTGATATCCACGCCCGACAGCTGCTTTCCCGTGATCTGGCTCGCCGCAACAGCGTAGCCGCCGCTGGCCCCGTCGATGAAGTGCACATGATCGCGCGAGAGCGGTGTCGGAACGAAACAGGTCATAAGCGCAGAAGACTGCCGGTGCAGGCCATAGCGGGCAATTCCCTTTACCTTTGCCTCCTCCAGGAGCGCCTGAATACGACAAAGATGGTCCGCGTCGACGTCAATCGTCATCTTCAGGCCGTCGTCGAACTTGCGAAAATCGGAATTGCCCGAAACGTCGCGCGTATAACGCCGGGCATCAAAGCGACCGAGCTTGGCACCGAGCTTATGCAGGACGATCACAAGGACGATCTGAAGGAGGATGAACAGCTTCTGTCTCAAGCGCTTGTGCGGGGGAGCTATCGCCCGCGCCTCGCGATCGACGCCTTTCATCGAAAAGGCAAATTCCGGACCGTCCGCGGGGATCGGGTGGCCGCCGCGCCCCTGCTCGGCGGAGATCGCCACGACGTCCATCACGAGCTTGCGAAATTCTGCGGTCGGCCGACCGCCTTCGGCCGGTACGGCGATGATGGAGACGATTTCGCCGTTGTGCGCCGCGATCGGGCTCCAGCGGCACGACAGGCCGGTCAGATCCGGCCGCGCGCCTGACGGTGCGGGTTCGATGCCATAGCGGCCATTTTTCATCTGGCGCTCGGCCCAGCTCGCTCCACCCCCGGCAAACATTGCATAGCTGACGAACGGACTGGCGGCATGACGCGCGACGCGAACGTCAAGACCTTCCTTGCGAATATCTGCGATCGGTACAACTGCGATGCGCAGCGTCAGACCCATTTCCTCCTCGACAAATCGCTGCGCCGCCGCAAGTGCACCGCGCGCCGAATTTTCCAGTTTCCCAGGCAGTGCGACCACGGCACCGTCGCCGCCGAACACGAAGGGGTAGTCGCCCTTGTCAACCGCATTCAAGATCGCTGAAATGACGCTGGCGCCAGCCATGTTTACGTCCTTGTAACGGCCGGTCGCAATCGCCTGCGTCGAGCTGACGATGTCAGCCAGCGCCAGGAACCAGCCATCCGGCAGCGGGTGATAGTTGCTCGTGTCCGTCACCCGCTCGAAATCGGTGAAGACGGGTACATCGGCAAAGAATCTCTCGTTCGATACGTCGGTCATCTCAAAAGACTAGCACAGACGCCTGCTGTGACTGCAACGCCATTTTGCAACTACGGCAATCGACTTCCTGCAGTTTCATGTGCTAGCACCGCTGTCGAAAAACGATTGAATGGACAAGACCATAGATGAGCCGTCTGGACAGCTTCATCCGCCGTTTGGCGGCCCAGCGCGATATCCTCAATGCGATCGTCGAGCTTGTGAACGGCACCGAAGGCCCGGTGCTGGAATTTGGCCTTGGCAACGGCCGCACCTACGATCACCTGCGCGAGCTTTTTCCGGAACGTCGCATTATTGCCTTCGACCGCGAGGTTCGCTCGTATTCGTCTTCCACGCCGCCGGCAGAGAATATGGTAACAGGCGATATCCGAACATCCGGCCAGGCTTTCGTCGGTATCGGGGCAGCGCTTGCGCATGCCGATATCGGCACCGGTCATGACGATATTGACGCTGTCACACTGACATGGCTTCCGCAACTGATGGCCGGCGTCCTTGTTAAGGACGGAATTGCGGTCAGCGGTCTGCCGCTGGACCGTCCGGAGCTTGCCCCGTTGGCGCTTCCTGCAGGTGTGAAGGAAGGCCGCTATTATCTCTATCGACGGAGATAATCAGGGAAGAAACAGCACGTCGTACTGTTGAATGCTGCCGGGCAGGTCGACGACCTTCATTTCCTGTTCGTCCCCCTCGAAAAAGACCAGACAATTCTCATAGAAACTGGCAAGGGTCTCGATGAATTCACGCGTCGGCTCCGGGCCGTAGAAGAGGGGCGTGAACTCCATGTAAAGTGGGACGCGGCGCGACAGGAGCGGCAGCATCGAGCGACAGGCGACCGGCTCATAGCCTTCGATGTCCATCCAGACGAGGCCTATAGCGGCAGGATCGATAGAAAGCTCGTCGAGGACCTGCGTCACCGGCTTGACCGGGACGCTTGTCTTCTCATCGCTGGCGCTCTTTCGATAGACGCTGCTTTTTCCATGATTGTTGGCGTTCATGAAGAAGTCGATCTCGCCGGCGGTTGCTCCAGCGGCACAATTGACCAGCGTCACCATTCCATCGAGCTTGTTTTGGCGGATATTTTTCCGCAGCAGCGGGAAGTTGCGCGGATCGGGTTCGATGCTGACGATGCGGGCATAGGCGCCGCTCAGCGCGAAGTAGACGGTCTGCGTTCCGATATTGCCACCAATCTCGAGAAGATAACCGTGCTTGCGCATGAGGCCGCGCTCACGCAGCACCGTGATCAGCCGGTCGACATGCTCCCGCTCGAAGTGCCCCTTTCGAAAGATCTTGCGGCCGATGTAGTCGGACGGCGAAAAGGTCATCAGATGATCGCCCGCATCGACGGTCATCGATACGACCCGTGGCCCGATGTTCTCGATCAGCAGACGCCTGCCGGTGCGGGTATTGAAGAACCTGCTTGCGACAGCATTGCAAGCCTTACGCAGGCGCTTGTGCCAGAATTTGGCCTTGAGCCAGCCGCGGCTCCTCATGCATCATTTCCTTCGACCAGTGCGCCGGCTTTTTCACTCGGAATGACATAGACTTTCAAGGGCAAAGCACGACCGCGCACGCTGATTTCGCGACTTTCCACACCGGCCATATCAGCGCCTGAAAGGCTCGCGACCGTTTCGGAAATGACGATGGCTGCATCGAATTCCTTTGCAGCTGTCTCCAATCGGCTTGCAACGTTGACCGTGTCTCCGATTGCGGTCACGCTGCGCACCCGACCATAGCCGAGCGTTCCGACGACCGCGGGGCCTGTGTGAATGCCAATGGCAATGTGAAGCGGCATGGAGAGTTCGTCCGAAAGTTCTGCTCCAAGCTTCTTTATGTCACGAACGATGGTTGCAGCGGCGGCAAGCGCCTGGCGACAGGCCTCTTCCTGGGAACTGCCAATGCCAAAAAGCGCCATGGCGCCATCGCCGATGAACTTGTCTATCCGCCCGCCAGCTTTCTCGACGGCATTGCCGACCAAGGCAAAATAGCGGTTGAGCAGAAATACGATGTCGAAGGGGAGTCGCGTTTCCGTCAATGAGGTGAAATGACGGATATCGCAGAACAGGACGGTGATCTCGCGTTCACGTCCCGGGCTCGTCTCCTGGGTGTTGGGCGGCGATGTCGTCTCCGGTGCTGCAACGAGCAGCGGTGCAACAGTCACGTCATGCGTCGGTCGCAGCTGACAGGCAAGGCGCACGTCGGACGCGGCCTTGATCCTTTTGAGCGTCGATTGCTCCAGCTTGTCGGGCGGCGGCAGATCGTCATTGCGAGAGAGAATCTGGACGCGGCAAGTCGAACATTGCCCCTTGCCGCCACAGACGGAATAGTGCGGCAAACCGCCAAGCCTGCTTGCCTCCAGAACCGTGAAGCCGCGCGGCACGCTGATCGCCTCGCCGCCTGGGTATCGCACGGTAATTTGATTGACCCGCTCCCTCCACCGTCGCCAGGTGCGTGCACCGACGACGATCAGCAGCGCGCCGGAAAACGACCCGTAAAGGCCGGCCCGGATCATCGCGATCTGCCGCTGTGCTTGCGGGTCGGAATAATAGCGGATGTTGAGATTTTCCTGATAGCGCTGCGTATCGACCATGCCCTCGTAGGCAGGTTCGGCAATCGTGCGACCCATTTCGATAAAGCCGAGCAAGCCAAGCACCGGCAGGAGGATCGCAACGGCGAGCAGCATTGCGGCGACACTGTCGTACCAGGGCCGGTAACGCAGCCAGAAGTGCAGGCCGATGCAGCCGTGGATCCAGACGGCAATGAGCGCAATGACCTGACGCCACCCGTTACCAGGCGAGGTGATCCAGAGCAGGCGAACGATCGTCTCGTAGTCGTCCCGATGCTGAAACAGCGTATGGGCAATGCGTGTGCCGACGACATGGTCGATCAGCAAAAGCGGAATGGAAAGCCCGAGCACGATCTGGGCCATCTCGGCGGCCGGCATGACCAGGCTCCGGCGCCTGTATACAGAGCGCAAAACCAGCATGATATGGACAAGGACAGCCCCGTAAAACACCAGCGTTCCGACAGGGTTGCGCCAGATCGCCAGGAAGATCCTTCGTCCGTCGTCGGCTGCCGAGACCGAAATCAGGCCGAGCGCATGGTTGGACAGATGCAGCAGGACAAACAGAAACATGACGAGGCCGGAACCAAGTCTGGCTCTTCTGATCGAGCGCTCTGAAAAAATACTGGTGGCAGCGACCGTCGCCATTCATTCCCGTTCTTGAATACCAGATGACAAATACAATAGAGAGGACGGAATTGAGATGGAATTGCCGCCACTCCGATTGCGATCGCCCTTCACATGCTTATCAGCAGAACTTAAGGAAGCCGATAGCGGAATTTCTAGTGGCAAGCACAGATATCGATTGAACAGTGTGTCGGCGGGGGTGCTGTAAATGCGGGTTGCGTTCTACGCACCGTTGAAATCACCAAACCACCCGGTGCCATCGGGCGACCGGCTGATGGCACGTCTGCTGATGCGAGCTCTCGAGCTTGCCGGACATTCGGTCGAAATAGTGTCGGAGTTTCGCAGCTTTGCAGCGACCCCGCAAGAGGCGACCGCCCGGCGCTCTGCCGGCGAAGCAGTGCTGACGCGCCTGCGGCAAAACTGGACAAGCAAGCCGCACCCTGATCTCTGGTTCTGCTATCATCCCTACTATAAATCGCCTGACATTTTCGGCCCGGTCCTCTGCCGGGAATTTTCCATTCCATACGTCACAGCCGAGGCATCCTATTCCGAGAAGAGAGATGCGACGGAATGGGGTCAACAACAAAGACTGGTCATCGATGGCGTTCGCCAGGCAGCCGTCAACATCGTTTTCACCGCGCGTGATCGGGCGGGGCTTGCCCAAGCAATACCGACAGGTTCATTCGCAGCCTTGAAGCCCTTCATCGACACAACACTTTTCGAGACCGCGCCGCCTGAAGCGAAGCCGCAGCGCCTGATCACCGTCGCGATGATGCGCGCCGGCGACAAGATGCAGAGCTACACGATGCTTGCAGAGGCACTCCGCCTCATTGCCGATCGTCGCTGGACCCTCGCGATCGCCGGGGATGGACCAATGCGGATCGACGTAGAGCGGCTGTTTGGCTCCTTTGAACCGGGGCATATCGAATGGCTCGGAGAGCTCGGCGCTGGCGAAATCGCCCATGAGCTCGGCCGCTCGGGCATTTATGTGTGGCCGGGCTGTGGGGAGGCCTACGGGCTTGCCTATCTGGAGGCACAGGCGGCGGGATTGCCGGTCATCGCCCTGAAGACTGCGGGCGTTCCCGAAGTCGTTACCGACGGGATAACCGGCTACCTGACAGCGCCTGGCGATATAGCGGCGTTTGCGGCGGCAGTCGCGGCTCTGCTTGACGATCCCTTGGAGCGATCGGCGATGGGCGCAACCGCGCGTCACTTCGTGCTGGAAGAGCGCTCGCTCAAGGTCGCAGCCAAAGCGCTCGACGACATCTTGCAAACCTATGTGAGACGAAAAGAATGACTTACGAGGAAACCTGGCTACCGTTGCGGCGGGAACTCGCCCGCTGGCAGTCGGCGGGTCGACGCGCCCGGTTCTGGTTGCGCGACGACGACGCAATCGAGCCGACCGTGGCACTGGAGAGCCTGCTTACGATCACCCGTCAGGCTTGCGTTCCGGTGACGATTGCGGTCATTCCGGCATCGACTGGCCAAGCATTGGCGACGCGCCTCCTGCGCGAAGATCACGTTCTTGTTGCGGTCCACGGGTGGTCGCACGCAAACCATGCCAGCCCGGAGGAGAAAAAGCAGGAGCTTGGTCGCCACCGGCCGGCGGCAGTCGTGCTTGAGGAATTAGGCACCGGCTTCGACACACTTCAACGCCTTTATGGCCAAAGGCTCGTCCCGATGCTGGTGCCGCCCTGGAACAGGATCAGCGAGGAACTGGTTGCGCAGCTTGGCGGGCGGGATTTCAATGCACTGTCCGTATTCGGCAGAGCCAGAGCCGGCAGTCCGATCCGCCTGCTGAATACGCATGTCGATATTGTCAATACCCGCCGACAGCGCGGGAACCGTCTACATTCGGATCTGGTCGCGGAAATGGTAGCGCAATTGAGCGCCCGCTTTGCTGATGACGAGGAACCGATCGGCATACTGACCCACCATCTGGTGCATGATGCGTCTGAATGGGAATTCCTCACCCAGCTTTTCAAGGAGACTGCTCATCATGCCGGTGCCACCTGGACGTCGGCGCGCGATCTATTGAGCTAGATTTCCAGGACCTGATTGTCCCTGGCGGCAAACGCTCCTGGGAATATCGCCCGGGCCTCCCGTTCCATCTGCTGCAGCTGTGTGTCTGTTCGCGACGGCGCATGGTGGAACATGGCAAACTGCTTGGTGCCGGCAATTTTCGCGAGTTCGACGCCATGCTGCCAAGTGGAGTGGCCGAAGCCCTTGAAACGCTGCATCTCGTCTTCGTTGTAGGTGCAGTCGTAGACGGCGAGATCAACGTCCTTCATCATTTCAAGCGCAACCGGATCATAGACGCCAGGGGTATGTTCTATATCGTAGATCAGCGCCACGGAACGTCCCTTCCATTCAACGCGGTAGCCGATCGCCCCGCCTGGATGGTTGAGCATGAAGGTCTTGATCTTGATCCCGGGGCGCGGCTCCAGCGTCTGGCCGGCATGAAAGTCGCGGAAACTCATCGTCGCCTGACAGATGTCGGTTTTGACGGGGAACCATGGCGGGCTGATGAACTGCTCGATCATCTCGCGCGTGCTCATCTTGCCCTCGAGATGACCGGACCAGATCGTCAGGTCGATGGTGGGATAATAGATTGCCTTGAAGAAGGGCAGGCCGATGATGTGGTCGTAGTGACAGTGGCTGAAGAAGAGATCGACGTCCCTGACGTCCTCGTTGAGCATGGCGAGGCCTGCTTCGCGTACGCCAGATCCGGCGTCGAAGACCATCCGGTGTTCACCGCAGCGGATTTCGATGCACGAGGTGTTGCCGCCATAGCGATCGAATTCGGGGCCCGAGACCGGGATGCTGCCGCGAACGCCCCAAAACTTTACCTGAAACAGATCTTTACTCATCTCGTCTTCAAAATGGCCGACCCAACAACGCTATCGCAATCATATGATGATTAGCAAGCGAAGCGTGGATTTCCATGGGCGACCCCCGTATCGTTGGTATCGTTTCTACCGGCTATCAGTTCAATCGGTAGATTTTCCTAAGCAATCGATTTTTGCTTCGGAAAGCAACTGCCTATGGTTTGTTTTCGGTAAACGGACCAGGACGCTCGGACAGGAGAGTACAGACACGTTCCGCATTTTCTGTCTATTAGATGGTTGCTCGGCCCTTCAAATACAATTGTCGCCTCCTTCGCCAATAGTATGAGGATGCTTGGGTTGTACCGGCGATGCAACGATCGCATTGCCCGGGCTAGTGAAGTCCGCCGACGCCGAGCAGACGCTCTACCGCGTCGTGATCGTCCGACAACGCCTTTGGCGTACCCGCCCATGCAAGACGCCCGCGCTCGAGAACGATGACGTGATCGGCAAACCCCAGAGCGCTCTGGATGCGTTGCTCGACGAGGAGAATGGTCATGTCGCCGGTCCTTGCAAGTTTGGCAAAGGCGGCCATCAGTTCCTCGCAGATAACAGGCGCCAATCCTTCGAGGGGTTCGTCAAGGAGAAGCACCGACGGGCGACCAAGGATCGAGCGCGCGGTCGACAGCATCTGTTGTTCGCCGCCAGAGAGCTGGTTGCCGAGATTGCGGCGTCGCTCCTTCAGCCGCGGAAACATCCCGTAGGCTTCCTCGAGCGCGCTCCTTGGCCGATCCTTCAGTCCGACGAAAAGGTTCTCCTCCACGGTCAATGTCGGAAAGACCCATCGCGCCTGCGGCACATAACCCAATCCCTTGCGCGCGCGCGCTGCACTCGGCATTGGCGTTACATCGGCGGCACCGATGCGTATCGTGCCACCGTAGCGCTTGGTCTGTCCGGCGAGCGTCGCAAAAAGTGTAGTCTTGCCCATGCCGTTGCGACCGAGAACGGCGAGGCGCTGGCCGGCGGGAACGGAGAAGGAAACGCCTTCGAGAACGCGTGTCGGTCCGTAGCCGGCCGACAGGTTTTCGACCTCAAGCGACGTGGCTGGCATTGGCATAGCTCCCGAGATAGGCCTCGCGAACGCGGGCATCCTTGGTGACGTCGGCGGGCGATCCATCGAAGATGATCGCACCCGCAGCGAGAACGACGACGCGCTTGGCAAAACGGAACACAAGATCCATATCGTGCTCGATCATCAGGACAGCGAGATCGGCGGGCAGGTCGGCAAGCGCCTGCTCGATGCGGCCGGTATCGCTTTGGGGAACACCGGCGGCTGGCTCATCGAGCAGGAGCACCTTCGGCCGCAGCGCCATGGCAACGGCGATCTCCAGGAGGCGCTGCTGGCCGTAGGCAATCTCGTTCACCCTGCGATGCATGAGGTGGGCTATCCCCAGCGTAGCCAGCAGATCGCTGACCTCATCCATGATGGCGGTCATCGCAAGAAAATTTCCGAACATGCGACCCGTGCGTCCCTGACGCTGGAGGATGGCAAGGGCCACATGCTCGGCCGGCGTCATCTCGAGGAAGAGCCGGGTAACCTGGAAAGACCGAACCAGGCCGCGCTTGACGCGGCCGTTGGCCCCAACCTTTGTGACAGTCTCGCCCGCAAGCCGGACATCGCCGAAATCGGGCTGCAAGTTGCCGGTCACCAGATTGACGAATGTCGTCTTGCCAGCTCCGTTCGGTCCGATCAGCGCCACGCGGTCGCCTGGCGCCATCGACAGTGAGACGTCATTTGTAACGGCAAGGCCGCCGAAGGATTTCCTCAGGTTGATGACTTCGAAGACCGCGCTCAATGTCCCGCCTCCTTCTTGCGGTTCAGGAGGGCGGCAGCGGAGCCATAGAGCCCCTTCGGCGCAAACAGGACGACGCCGATCAGCAGCGCGCCGACCATGGTCAGCCAGTGGAACGGGTTTGCCGCCGAGACATAATCCTCAAACAGCATGAAGATGACGGTGCCGGAGAGCGCGCCAAACAGCGAGCCTGTACCACCAAGGACGAGCATGACCAGCGATTCGGCTGACAGCGTGAACGATAGACTGTCGAGGCCGACCACTTGTGTGGTGATGGCGTTAAGCGCCCCACCGATGCCGGCAACAGCACCCGAGATCACGTACATCTTCATCAGCGCTGCCTTTGGCGAGGCACCCATCGCGCGGATACGCACCGGATCCTCCTTGATGCCGCGACACAGCATGCCGAAGGGCGAGCGAACCATGAGGCGCAGGACGACGAAGACGATCAGCAACAGGATAATCGCGAAGACGTAGGCGGTATGACCATAGAGATCAAATTCGAAGTAGCCGAAGATCGGATCAGCCGAGATGCCCGAGAGGCCATCGCTGCCGCCGGTCCAGCTGGATGCCTTGTTGGCGAACTCGTGGAAGAGATTGATGAGCGCGATCGACAGGACGAGCTGCGGCAGTCCATGGCTACGCAGGATAACGGCGCCACCGACCAATCCGGCTGCAGCCCCGCCGACGATGCCTGCAAGCGTCATCAGCAGCGGATCGTTGATGCCATAATGAGCCGAGATGATGCCGGCCGCATAAGCACCCGAGCCGAACAGCGCCGCATGGCCAAGTGTTGCAATACCGCAATAGCCGGTGACGAGATCGAGCGATAGCACAAGCATGGCGACCGCAACGATGCGCGTGAGCAGCGCCAGATTGTCCGGAAACAACAGGTAGCCGATTATGGCAAAAACGAGTATGACGGCCACGCCTGCCACATCGCGCCCCATTGAGCGGCGCGGGCGGGCTAAGGTGGACATTGCTGCTTCCGTATTCATGACGACAGCCATTCTATTTCGTCCTTCCCGCAAGGCCACGCGGGAAAATGCAGATGATGGCAATGACCGCGAGATAGAAGAAGAATTCGCCGAACTCCGGCATCAGGTAGCGTCCGGTCGTGTCAATGCCACCAAGCAGGAGACAGGCCGCGAGCGCTCCCGGGATGGACCCTGCGCCGCCCACCGAAACCACGACGAGGAAGGTCACCATATATCGAAGCGCATAATAGGGTTCGACCGGCAGCATCTCCGCGCCGACGACGCCGCCAAAGGCAGCAAGCCCGACAGCGACGGCAAAGCTCAGCGCATAAATGACTTCGGTGCGTACGCCGAGCGCTGCCGCCATGGCGGCATTGTCGACTGAGGCGCGCAGCTTGACGCCGAAGCTCGTCCTTTCGATTGCGTACCAAAGGCCGCCGGCAACGGCAAGACCACACAGGATGGCAAAGAGGCGATGGACGGGGATCGTGCGGAAACCGAGATCAGCGGAACCCTGAAGGTCTTGCGGCAAAGGGATTGTTTTCAGGGTCGGACCGAAAACGTAATTGGCAATGCCGATAATGCAGAAGGTGATGCCAATCGTCATCAGCACCTGCGTCAGCTCCGGCGCTCCGTAGATGCGTCTGTAGAGAAAACGTTCGATCGGAATCGCGATGATGACCGTTCCAATGACCGCGGCGATCACTGCAACGCCGTAGCCGAGCCCGAGATCGCGTGCCGCATAGGACGCAATGTAGCCGCCGATCATGGCAAAGGCGCCGTGCGCGAGATTGACGACGCGCATCAATCCCATCGTCACCGACAGCCCGATCGAGATGACGAACAGCACCATGCCATAGGCAAGCGCATCGACGGCTATGCTGAAGACTGTTTGCATGAGGCTATCCCGATGCTGTTGGAGCGGCCGGCATTGCGGTGCTTTAAGCGCGCCTGGCGCTACAAGCATTTTCTGGTACCGCTGCAGATATCAGAGGCCTTTACTTCGCAGCCGCAAGGCCAGGGTCGCCCTGCTTCTCGAATGTCTGGACTTCCTTGTTATAATAAGTGCCATCATCGGCCTTGGTCACTTCACGCAGATAGATGTTCTGCGTGATGTGGCGGCTTTCCGGATCGATTAAGACCGGACCCCGCGGGCTGACCCACGTCAAACCCTTGACGGCGTCGACGGCCTTTGCCGCGTCCTGCTTGCCGCCAGTTGCTTCGATCATCTTGTAGATAACATGCATGCCGTCATAGGCGCCGACGGCCGGGAAAGACAGCTCTGCCTTGTTGCCGATTGCCTTGGCCGCAGCTTCGACGAACGCCTTGTTTTCAGGAGAGTCATGCGAGACCGCGTAATGGAAGCTCGTCCTTATGCCGAGCGCTGCATCGCCAAGTGCGGGAAGGTCGGATTCCTGCGTCAGGTCGCCCGGCGCGAAGAACTTGATGCCGGCAGCCTTGAGGCCGTTTTCGTTGTAGGCCTTGACGAAGCCGAGCGTGGTCGGACCGGACGGCAGGAAAGCGAAAACGCCCTGAGCGCCGGAATCCTTGATGCGCTGCATGATCGGGCTGAAATCGTTTGTCGACAGTGGCATGCGGATCGCCTCGACGACCTGACCGCCTTCCTTCTCGAAGGCTGCCTTGAAGGCATTTTCCGCGTCGACGCCCGGACCATAGTCGCTGACAACCGAAATGACCTTGCTGACGCCAGCATCGTGGGCAACCTTGGCGATCGGCGTCGAGGTCTGCCACGTCGTGAACGAGGTGCGCACCACGAGCGGGCTCTTCGTCACGATCGCCGATGTGGCCGCGTTCATGATGACGAGCGGCGTATTCGCCTGCTTGAGAATCGGTGTCACGGCCATGGCGTCAGGCGTGAAATAAAAGCCAGCCAGGTACTGGACCTTTTCCTTGACGACCAGTTCCTGCGCCAGTGCCTTGGACTGCGCCGGATCAGCCGCTGGAAGATCGCGATAGATCACTTCCACGGTATTGTCGCCGACTTTGTTGCCATTGAGCGCCATGTAAGCATCGATGCCAGCCTTGAAGTTCTTGCCTTGCAAGGCGAATGGACCGGAGAACGGCCCGACGACGCCAACCTTGATGGTATCGGCATAGGCCGCTGTGCTCATGACAATTGCCGCAACGGCGGCCAGGACAAACCGTTTCATAAAACCTCCCATTGACGACGGCGCACTCCTACGCCGGATTAGCCCAGAGCTAAAATCTCAGCGATAGTGTCTCATTCAAAACGGTAATGTAAAATGAAATAAAAGCCGAATATCATACATCCAGGGTTATGAGTTGCGCTGCCCAATGCGTTTGATGTTGCCGGCCAGTTCAAGCGCCAGACGAAGCGAAGCGGCGGTCGCCATGACCATTTGCGGGAGTATCAGCCATTCAAGCATCCAGGCGGAGCCCGATCGCTCCTGTTCATGGACCAGCGCCTGATGGCAACCCGAAAGCTGGGTTGCATTGAAGCGTGCAAGGGCAACCAGTGTTTCAGCCGCAACCGGATTGTGCTTGTGCGCCATGGCGGACGAACCGCCGCCGCCGGCAAGTTCGATCTCATCGCCGGCCTGCGCCAGAAGCGCAATATCCTGACCGACCTTGCCGAGGCTGCCACTGATGAGCGAAAGCAGATTGGCGAAATCTGCGATCATGCCGCGTTGGCTTTGCCATTGCCGCGTGTCGGAAAGGCCGAGCTCCTGGGCAAGGGCAGCGCGTATTGCCGGCGCCTGATCCTGAAGCTTGTCGAGCGTGCCAGCAGCGCCGCCAAACTGGACAGGAAACCGCTGTTCGGTCAGCCGGTCGCGATAGCCATCAAGGGGTGCCTGCCAGGCTCGAAGACGATCCGACACGGTGATTGGGATTGCCGCCTGCATGCGGGTCCGTCCCATCAGGACTTTCCGTCCAAACCGGGCGTCGAGATCGTCGAACGACCTGGCAAGATGCGAGAGCCGATTTGAAAACAAAAACGCGACAGCCTTCAGCCGAAGCATCAGACTGGTGTCGATGACATCCTGGCTGGTGGCACCGAGGTGAACACAATCCAAATGCGGGCTTCCGACTGCCTTGCGAAGCTGTTTGACGAGATCGGCAACAACAACTCCATCGCGAGCCGTACCGGCCCTCAGTTGCGTCCGATCCGGCTCGAACGTCGCGCAAACGGTGTCGATATGGCGTGCGGCCTCGTGCGAAATCACACCATGGACAGCCTCGGCTCTCGCGAGTGCTGCTTCAAATCCGAGCATGGCGCGAATATCCGCCTGCGCGGAGAAATATGGCGCCGTCTCGTCGTCGCCGACAAGACCGGAGAGAAAGGGATGGTCGAAGGCTGAGATTGTCATCGGTGTCTTTCTTGCAGGAGCCGATAACTGCGCCTGCAATCGTCGCGTTGCAAGGTCCTCCGCACTGCCAGCGTCAGATATCCAGGAACACGGTCTCCCTGTCGCCTTGCAGCCTGATGTCGAAGGTGTAGGTCGAGCCCTCGCGAACGGCAATCAGCGTGTCGACGCGCTCCCGGTGCTCGATGCGCAGGAGCAGCGGATCGGCGTTGTTTGCCTTCCCCTCCTCGGGAAAATACATGCGCGTGTGCAGGCCGATGTTGATGCCGCGGGCAACGATCCAAAAGGTGATGTGCGGCGCCATCTTGCGGCCGTCCTTGAATGGAACGGGACCTGGCTTGACGGTGTCGAAGATGTAAACGCCGTCTTCGGTCCTCGTCGGACAGCGGCCCCAGCCGGCAAAGTTCGGATCTGCCGTGCCACCCATTTCAGATGGGCTGTTATAGAGGCCGGCGCTGTCGGCCTGCCAGATTTCGATGACGGCATCGCGCACCGGCGCGCCGGCACCATCAAGAACGCGGCCGGTCACCGTGATGCGCTCGCCGAGTGTCTTGTCGTTGACCATCACCGTGCCGAGGTCGGTCTCATAGACGCCGTTGATATCACAGAAGTTCGGGGTCAATCCGATATGGACGTAGGGGCCCGCCGTCTGCGAGGGCGTTTCCTTCAGGTAGCCGAGTTCCTGTACCATCAGTTCCCCTCCTTGCGGTTTTCGAACATGGTCGAGCGGCGCCCGCGCAGGACGATGTCGAACTTGTAGGCGCGCGCATCCATTGGGATTGTGTTGCCCCAGTCGAGTGGTGCAATCAATTGCTCAATGGCCCGCTTGTCCGGGATCGTGCCGACGATCGGGCATTTCCAGATCATTGGATCCCCCTCGAAATACATCTGCGTGATGAGACGCTGTGCAAAGCCGTGGCCGAAGATCGAAAAGTGGATGTGGGCCGGCCGCCAGTCGTTGACGCCATTCGGCCAGGGATAGGCACCCGGACGAACGGTCCGAAACGCATAACCGCCGTCATCGTCGGTTATGCAGCGCCCGCAGCCGCCGAAATTCGGATCGATGGCAGCGAGATAGGTTTCTTTCTTATGGCGGTAGCGGCCGCCGGCATTTGCCTGCCAGAACTCGACAAGGGCAGCCGGTACCGGACGTCCGCGCTCATCGAGCACGCGACCATGAACGACGATGCGTTCACCGATGGCACTCTCGCCTGGCTTGGCAAAGTTGTGAATGAGATCATTGTCGAGCTCGCCAATGACAGAATGGCCGAAGACCGGCCCTGTGATCTCCGAGATCGTCCCGTCGAGTGATAGTAAGGCTCGCTGCGGCGAGCGCAAAACCGAGGTCTTGTAGCCGGGGGTAAGGGCAGGCGCGTGCCACGCGCGGTCGCGGGCAAAGAAGGCACCGGTTTCAGGCTTGTTGTTGGTGAGGTCGGACATGACATGTGCCTTTCAGGCCGGCTTTGCGGCGTCCATCTGTTCGAAAACGTGCTTGGCGATCTTGATGGCGTGGTTGGCTGCGGGAACGCCGGCGTAAATTGCCACGTGCAGAAGTGCCTCGCAGATGTCATCTCGTGAGGCGCCAGTATTGGCGGTGGCGCGCACATGCATCGCCACCTCGTCATCCTGCCCGAGTGCAGCAAGGAGGGCGATGGTGACGATAGAGCGTTCGCGGCGCGTCAGCGCAGGCCGCGACCAGACGTGGCCCCAGGCGGCTTCCGTGATCAGGTCCTGAAAAGGCCGGTCGAATGGCGTCGAACTTGCTTCGGCCCGATCGACATGGGCATCACCCAACACGGCTCGACGTGTCGCCATCCCTTGCTCAAAGCGCTCCGACGGCTCGTGGAGTTCACTCATGGGCTCTTTTCTCCGTGCAATGCAAAATCGATGAACGCGCGGATAATTGCCGTCAGCGCCTCGGGCTGCTCCACGCAAGGGATATGGCCGGCGTCGCGAATGATCTCGAAGCGGGCGTTGGGAATGAGCTTGGCCGTCGATTTCACCAGGTCCGGCGGCGTCGAACCGTCCTGATCGCCAACGACGCAGATCGTCGGAACGCTTATCTTGGCGGCGGCCTCGGTGTAGTCGGCATCCCGGACTGCTTCGCAGGTGGCGAGATAGCCTTCCACCGGCTGGCGAACGAGCATATTGGCGTAGCCGTGATAGGCCGTATTCTCGGGTCGCCGGAACGTCGGCGTAAACCACAACTTCATGACGCCATCGACAATGCTGCCGATACCCTTGCTGGCCACGGTTGCAATCCGCGTATTCCAGCTATCGTTGGTACCGATCTTGTGCGCGGTATCGCAAAGGATCAGTCCCTGCACCATGTCAGGACGGGCCTTGTAAAGCGCCTGGGCAATCAAGCCGCCCACCGAAAGCCCACAGAAGAAGGCCTGCTTGACCGCCAGAAGATCGAGCAGTCCAGCAAGATCGGAAGCATGATCTTCGATCGAATAGGGAACCTGACCGACATCGGAAAGCCCGTGGCCACGCTTGTCATAGACTACGATCGCGTAATCTCCGGCCAGTCGCATGATCACGTCGCGCCAGATGCGGAAATCGGTACCAAGCGAATTGACAAAGACAATGACCGGCCTGTCGGCGGGACCGCCGATCAGCTGATAATGGATCGCGATGTCGTTGATACGAGCAAACTGCATGGCGGATCTCCTCTCCGCACCGATCTCCCCCAAGCCGCAATCGACTGGCCAAGAGAGTCTGCACAGACCCAGCTTCAAACTGGATGTTTAATCTGGTTAGGTAAAATGATATTTCGTGGCATTTCAATAACTCGGGAGTTATGAAAACCATGATCGACAATCGCGTCAAGTTTCGTCATCTGCAGACATTTGTCGAGGTCGCTCGCCAGAAAAGCGTGATGAAAGCAGCCGAACTGCTGAATGTCAGCCAGCCGGCGGTGACGAAGACGATCCGCGAGCTGGAAGACGTGCTGGGTGTTGCCGTATTCGAGCGCGATGGACGCGGTATCAGGATCACCCGGTATGGCGACGTCTTTCTCCGTCACGCGGGGGCGGCGCTGACAGCACTGCGCCAAGGGCTCGATTCGGTTTCGCAGGAGCGCTTCGGCGAGGCGCCGCCGATCCGCATCGGCGCATTGCCGACGGTATCGACGCGGATCATGCCCCGCGCCATGGAGCTTTTCCTCAAGGAGAATACCTGGAGCCGCATCAAGATCGTAACAGGCGAGAATGCAGTGCTTCTGGAGCAGTTGCGTGTGGGAGATCTCGATCTCGTCGTCGGACGCCTGGCCGGCGCCGAAAAGATGGCGGGCTTCTCCTTCGAGCATCTCTATTCCGAACAGGTCGTCTTTGCCGTTCGTGCCGGTCATCCGCTCCTGACGTCGCGCCAGTCCCTGTTTGCGAACCTCAGCGAATACACAGTGCTGATGCCTACACGCGCCTCGATCATCCGCCCCTTTGTCGAAAGCTTTTTGATTGCCAACGGCGTGGCGAGCCTGCCGAACCAGATCGAGACGGTTTCGGATTCCTTCGGTCGCGCCTTCGTACGTTCGAGCAACGCCATCTGGATCATCTCCACGGGCGTCGTCGCCACCGACATTGCCGACGGTTTGCTTGAAGTCCTGCCAATCGACACCAGCGAGACAAAAGGGCCGGTTGGGTTGACGATGCGCACTGACGCAATCCCCTCGCTGCCGCTCTCGATCCTGATGCAGACGTTGCGGGAAGCAGCAACGGAGGTTGCCGCGAAAGCCTGAGCGACCCTGTTCCCGATACGGCCTGCGTGGTATCGTCAAGCTCGTGCAACTGCGCGTGGGAGCCACACTATGGGAAGTGCAGCCGCGTTACACGGAACCTGGCGAATGGTGTCTTGGAAACGCAGGATCGCAGCGTCCGGCATCGTTTCAGACGCGATGGGACCAGACCCGATCGGTTTCTTGTCGTACCAACCCGACGGCAGAATGATGGCATTGGTCGTCAGCAGCGAACGGCCAGTCTCCAACGGCAAGATGCCGACGGATTCCGAAAAGGTTGCTCTGTTCGATAGCATGCTCGCCTATGCCGGTACCTACACCTTCGATAACGGCCGCGTTATCCACCATGTCGATGCCAGCTGGAATCCGGCATGGGGCGTGACCGACCTGATCAGGCCTTTCTCCATCGACGGCAGCAGGCTGGTGATCAGGGGCGCGCCGGGCGTGGATCCCACGACTGGTGAGGAAGTCGTTTACGAACTCGAATTCCGCAAGATATGAGCCGTCCGCCGAGCGTCGCCCAAATGCCTCCAAAATTGGCGGCTGCAGCGGTTGACGGCACGAGCCACGCATGCTCCTTCTTTCGACATGGTCCGTCTGCGAAGAGAGCTTCATGTCCAGATGTTTGAGAGATCTTGTGGCGAGCGGCGGAGGCGAATGGCGGCCCGGCTTGCGCAACGCGGCTGAACGCCTGGCCAACTCAGTTTTCGTCGAGGCTTGCAGTGACCTACCAGGCTGATCGCGACCGTACCGCGCGAAAGACCGGATATTTCATCAGTTTCCTGATTCTGGCTTTGCTGGCCGGCTTGCCGATCGCGGTCTGGATGGATGTCAGCGCACTGTCGCAAAACACAGTGAAACGCCAGGCGCAGGACATGAGTTCGCTGGTCACCAGTATCCGTTCCTATTATGCAAGCAATGTGGTCGGGCGCATTCTGGCGGCACATGCCGCCGGCGGCGACGTCGGCACGGTCGTAACGCATGATTACGCGGACATACCCGGCGCCATCCCGATTCCAGCGACGCTTTCCCTCGAACTCGGCGATGTCATCCGCCAGCAGCAGGCCAACATCACCTATCGCTTCCTCTCCGACCTGCCGTTCAAGCGGCGCGCGCCGCATCCTCTGGACGCTTTTGAAACGAACGCTCTGTCGGCACTTCGCGCCGATCCCAAGCAGATGCCGACGGAACTCAGCCGTAGCGGCTTTACGAACACGTTTCGGCTTGTGACCCCCGTCGTGATGGGCGCGGCCTGCGTCACGTGCCACAACACCCATCCGGAAAGCCCGAAGACGGACTGGAAGGTCGGCGATGTGCGCGGCATTCAGGAAGTTATCATCAGGCAACCCTTCGCGCGCAACGTCTTCGCATTCAAATATCTGCTGCTGTATTTCCTTTGCATGGCGGGACTTGGCATCGGCTTCATCGTCTTCCAGCAGCGCCAGAGGGTCCTGATCCAGGGCGTCAACCGCGAGCTGGAATCGGCGAACGAGTTTCTGGCCAGCGTTTCCATGAAAATCTCGCGCTATCTGTCGCCTCAGGTCTACAAGAGCATCTTCAGTGGTCAAAAGGACGTCGTTATCCAGACCGAGCGCAAGCGGCTGACGATTTTCTTTTCGGATATCAAGGATTTCACGGCGACTACCGAGCGGCTGCAACCGGAGGCGCTGACGGAGATGCTGAACGAATATCTGACCGAGATGTCGGCTATTGCGCTGAAGCATGGCGGCACGGTCGATAAGTTCATTGGCGACGCCGTGCTGGTGTTTTTCGGCGATCCGGAAACGAATGGCGCGGTTGAAGACGCGAAGGCCTGTTTGCGGATGGCTGTCGACATGCAGCATCGCCTGGGCGAGCTGAAGGAGAAGTGGCGCCTTGACGGCACCGAGGAACCGTTCGTCGTACGAATGGGGATCAATTCCGGTTATTGCAACGTCGGCAACTTCGGCAGCAATGATCGCATGGACTACACGATCATCGGCGCAGAAGCCAATCTCGCCGCGCGGCTGCAATCCATCGCCGAAGGGGGAAAGATCGTGATCAGCTATGAGACCTTCGCGCTCGTGAAGGACATTGTCGATGCAACGCCCCTGCCACCGATCACCATGAAGGGCATTCACCGCGAGGTGGTGCCTTACGCCGTCAATGGATTGCTGGGTGGCGACCGGAACCTGCGTGTGCTGAGCGAGCACTTTGCTGGCCTCGACCTGCACCTCGATCTGGCGCAGCTTGACCCGGATGAGCGTGAACGCGTGCGTGCCGCGCTTGCTGAAGCGATGGCCGCGATCGACGCGCAGCCGCCGCGCACCTCCTGATACCTTGCAGAATTTGGGGCGAGAGGCGGTGGGACGCATGAACCACCGCCCCTCTCCATGTGCTCTTCCGTGGATAGCGGAAGAGACCTAGTAGGGAAGGCCGACGTAATTTTCCGCAAGCGACGTCGAAGCTGCGCGTGAATGCGTGAGATAGTCGAGTTCGGCCTCCTGGATCTTTTGGTCGAAGTCACCGGTATCAGGAAACCGGTGCATCATCGTGGTCATCCACCAGGAGAAACGAACCGCCTTCCAGACCCGGGCGAGCGCCCTTTGGGAATAGGCATCGATGCCTGCGTTCGAACGATCCTGGTAGTGTTCGATGAGGCCAGAAAACAGATAATGGACATCACTCGCGGCGAGATTGAGACCCTTGGCACCGGTTGGCGGGACGATATGGGCGGCGTCGCCAACAAGGAACATGCGGCCAAAGCGCATCGGTTCGGCCACGAAGGAGCGAAGCGGCGCGATCGACTTTTCGAAGGAAGGCGCGGTAATCAACGTCTCGGCGTGGTGGGCAGGCAGACGTCGGCGCAATTCATCCCAGAAACGGTTGTCGCTCCAATCCTCGATCCTTTCGTCGAGTGGACACTGGATGTAGTAACGACTGCGGTGCTCGGAACGCATGGAACAGAGCGCAAATCCCCGCGGGTGGTTGGCATAGATCAGCTCGTGATTGACAGGAGCAACGTCAGCCAGAATTCCAAGCCACCCGAAGGGGTAGACCTTCTCGAATGTTTTCAGCGATCTTTCCGGCACCGCCTTGCGGCTGACGCCGTGAAAACCATCGCAGCCGGCAATAAAATCGCAATCGATGCGCTGGGTGGTGCCGTCCGTCTCGTAGGTGATGTAAGGGGTCGCTCCATGAAAGTCGTGCGGTTTGACATTCGTCGCCTCGTAGATCGTCTGCGCGCCGCTGATTTTGCGTCGCTCCATCAGGTCGCGGGTGACTTCCGTTTGCCCGTAGACCATGACGCGCTTGCCGCCGGTCAGGCCGAAAAGGTCGATGCGGTGATCGCGCCCGTCGAAGGCAAGTGAAAAACCGTCATGCGGCAGGCCCTCGGCATGCATGCGCGTGCCCGCCTTTGCTTCGTCGATCAGACCGACGGTACCTTCCTCCAGCACACCGGCGCGTACGCGGCCAAGAATATAGTCCTTTCCCACACGGTCCAAGATGACGTTGTCGATACCGGCCTCCGTGAGCAGCTGGCCGAGCAAAAGTCCCGCTGGACCGGAGCCGATGATGGCGACCTTGGTGCGCATGGTGTCCTCCCTTGTCTTTTGTCAAATTGTGACGAGGCAACGGGCAATCAACAATGGACAATTCCGCCATGAAATTGCACAAATCGAACATGCGACGGACGGAAGCGGTAATGACGAGAATTGTTCCGACATACGAGCTATATGGCGAGAACACCGGTAGAAAGCCGGATTTTTGGCTTCATTGCGAAACAATTCCATCCCGCAGCAGCCTGCATCACTTTGAGATCCGGCCGCATCGCCATGACAGTTTCTTTCAGATCTTATACATAGATAGCGGGTCCGGCGAAGCGCTATTCTCAGATGCCTGGCTTCCGATCAAAGCGCAGTCGGTGATCACCGTTCCCCCGGCCCAAGATCACGGTTTTCGCTTCTCCAGGGACATCGACGGCTTCGTCATTACGGTATTGAGTTCGCATCTGAAGGCGATACCCGGCGACCGCAGCCGTCTCGGCGGGTGGATGGCATCGCCGCATCTGACGAACCTCGACATGGGAAATGAGGACGCCCGTTACGTCGCGGCTTGCCTGCAGCGGCTCGGGCGCGAGTTCTCCCAACGCCGGGCCGGACGCAATGATCTGCTGGATGCTTATTTGACCACAGCTTTGCTGCTGACGGCGCGCATTTCTTCCCAAACACAGGAAGATCGGCCCGCTGCCGATGAAAACGAGCGCCGCATGGAGCTCTTGCATGACCTGCTCCAGCGGCATTTCAAATCACATCAGCCGGCAGCTTTCTATGCTAAGGCGCTCGGCATCTCGCCAACGCATCTGAACCGCATCGTGCGCGCCGCGACCGGCCACGGCGCTCACGACCTCATCGCTCGCAAGCTTGTCGACGAGGCAAAGCGCGAGCTGGTGTTCACCTTTGGCAGCGTTCAGGAAATTGCCTATCGGCTTGGTTTTTCGGACCCGGCCTATTTCTCGCGCTTCTTCCTCAAGCAGGCTGGCCAGACACCCCGGTCATGGCGCATGGCGCAGCGTGCAAAGCTCGGCGTCTAAGCCAACACCAGGCGTAGCGCCTTCTGCGTCTCCCTAAGCAGCGACAGGTAGCGATCCGGCATTTCCGCAGCCGGCGCATGCGCGGCCGGCGCCCCGATGTTGATTGCCGCCACCGTTTGCCCGCGATCATTCACAACGGGAACTGCAATGGAACAAAGGCCGATCTCCAGCTCCTGGTCGATCACGGCGTAGCCCTGCTCGCGCACGCGGCGAAACTCCAACAGCAGTTCCTCGACATCTGTCTTGGTGTTCGGAGTATTCGGCTTGAGGTTGGTGCGGGCAAGGATTGCCCTGGCATCGATCTCTGGAAGCGCTGCCAGCAGAACACGTCCCATCGAGGCACAATAGGCGGGAAGACGGCTGCCAGGCGTCAGATTGATTGACATGACACGGCGCTGCGAGGCGCGGGCGATATAGACGATCTCTGTGCTGTCGAGCACCGAGGCCGATGCGCTCTGCCCTGCTTTTTCCGACAGCTGATCGAGATGCGGCTGAATGAGGACGGGCAGGGGCGTTGCCGAGAGATAGGCATGACCGAGCCGCAGAATCTTTGGCGTCAGGGCGAAGAACTTGCCGTCATAGTCGGCATAACCAAGTTCGGCGAGGGTCAGCAGCGACCGGCGTACCGTGGCCCGATCGAGCCCGGTCAGCTTCGCGGCGTCCGCAATCGAAAGGCGCTGGCGCGTCTCCTCGAAGGCTTCGATGACCTTCAGTCCTCTGGCGAAGCCGCTGACGAAATCAGTCTCGCGCATGTTTCCCCGATCTGCTCCCCGAGATGTTTGGATCCGCCGGTCACGCTGGTCATCCAATTTTGCTTTGTCCCAGCCCCCATTTTATGGCTGTTTTTTGCGCTTGATGCGAGAAGGTTTGGCCGTCTTATCCCAATTGATTTGTCGTTCGATATTGCTGCAAAATTGCCCGAGCCAGCGGCCGATCAGGATAGTGGCCGTCTGCCAATGGCAAGTGCGCCTTGGCATAGATTAAACGGCTGCGCTGATCCTGCAGCCTGCGGACCGGATCGGACCGAGGATTGATCGGCTGAGGAAGCTCTCAACATGGTTCGGATTGCCTGGCCTTCGTCTGAATAGCTCTTGGGGGCACTCGTACGAAAAGTGCTCGTCGGCGTGGATTCTGCTGGCAACCCTTAAGCACGAGGGGAGAACGCCAGACAATTCGATCCGTGGTAAGCGCCCGGATCACCGATTACCACGACAGAGATGGTGGATCACTCCGCAGCTTTACTGTTTGCCGGAAGGAACGGGCGGCGGTCGAGTTCGTTGGCTCTGAACGAACCCCTCAGTCGCAAAAGGTCCTTTCGCGCGATCAGGCCGACGAGCTTTCCGGATTGAGGGTCCACGATCGGGACGCGACCCATGTCGGATGAAAGCATGAGGTCGGCTATGAACCCGACAGTATCGTCGGGGTGGCCAACAGGGATCGAGTGATCCGACACGCTCTCGCCGAGCGTTTGGAGCGCGAGTTCGCTGTCGTCCTGCCAACGCAGGATATCAGAGCGGGTTACGATGCCCGCGAGAGCGCCGTTCTCAGTCACGACAGGATAGACACGATGGACTTGCCCGTCCTGCAAGAAGAACGAGCATGCATCGCCGATCGTCATCGATGCGGACAGGGCATCGACGTTCGCGATCATGATTTCCCGCGCTCTGGTCAGTTCGAACGGATCCACTCCATATTCGCGGGTAATATGTTGGCCACGGCGCGCGATTTTTTCCGTCAGGATAGACCGCTTAAGCAGCAGGACGGTAATGGCATACGCGGAGACGGTGGCGACGAGCAGCGGCACCAGAGTGCTCGAGTCGCCTGTGATCTCAAAGGCGAAGAATGTGCCGGTCAAAGGCGCTCGCATGGTGCCGCCCATCATGGCGGCCATTCCCAGAA
The DNA here is from genome assembly GCF_002211365.1 of Rhizobium sp. R711. Lineage (GTDB taxonomy): Bacteria > Pseudomonadota > Alphaproteobacteria > Rhizobiales > Rhizobiaceae > Rhizobium. The sequence goes on from NZ_LOKZ01000023.1 coordinate 351,770, forward strand.
GGGCCCAAAAACCCGGTTCTCCCGGAAAAGCGAGGCCGACAAGCCAGCCAAGCGCTCCGCCGAGAATGAGGAGAGGCGCGAGAACCCCGCCGGAGGTTCCCGACGAAAGCGCGATCAACCAGATGGCAGCCTTTACAATAAGAATTGTGAGGACGGCTTTCGCCACTATATGGCTTGCGAGCAGATCAGAAATGATGTCGTAGCCGACGCCAAGGACGCGCGGCTCGATCAGCCCGCCGAGCCCGATGAAAACACCACCCAGAGCTGGCCACCACATCCAGTGGATGGGAAGCTCCTCGAAGGCATCTTCGATCTTGTAAAGCAACGTCGTGAGGAGCCCAGATTGCAGGCCGGAGACGATGCCCATTAGCGCGCACAGCAGAATGCCCCACCAAGCGAAGTTGATGTGGAAATTCGTCGGAAAGAGCGGGCCACTGCCGAAGAGAAGAGGCCTCCAACAGATGGAAACAGCGGCCGCAACGGCGACAGGAATGAAACTGCGGGGTTTCCACTCGAACAGAAGCAGCTCCACGGCAAGCATCACCGCAGCGATCGGCGAGCCAAATATCGCGGTCATGCCAGCCGCCGCGCCCGCCACCAGGAGCGTTTTCCGCTCTGCGGCGCTCAGATGGAAGAACTGAGCGAAAAGTGATCCGATCGCCCCACCCGTCATGATGATAGGGCCTTCCGCACCGAATGGTCCCCCGGTTCCGATCGAGATTGCAGACGACAGCGGCTTGAGAAGGGCGACCTTCGGCGACATCCTGCTGCCACCGATCAGAATGGCCTCTATCGCCTCGGGAATACCATGGCCCCGAATTTTTTCCGAGCCAAAGCGCGCCATCAACCCGATTACCAGCCCGCCGATGACAGGAGCCGCGACCATCCAGGCGGACCGCGAAGCGTTCGCAAGAGATGTCGGTTCCACGCTGAGATTTCCGAACCAGACAATATTGGTAACCAGGGAAATCAGATTGACCAGCAGCCAAGCGGCAAATGCTCCGCCCGTTCCCACTATGACAGCCATGGCGACGAGAAGGAGGACCCTTCTGTCGGTCGTAAAATCCCCGGCTTCCCGGCGAGCCAGGCCGCCGGTGAAGTCGTGAGGTCGGTTTTTCGATGCGAATGTCGTTTTGGACAAGTTCTTCTCCACCAGGGGGCAAGCTCAGCTGGTGGCGACATATATCGTAGCACGACATAAATCAACTCGGATTTTGGCGTAAGCGGCCCGGCTCCCTTAGGCGACATCCGTAATGCTTCAGCGAGTTCGTTGGCTCAGGATACTCGGCCAGAGTTTGTCCAGGTACGAGCCCAGACCGGCTATCAGATCTTCGTCTGCCTCAAGACCAATTGACATCTTCGGCAGCCCATCGCTAATGCCGGCGGATTGGCGCGCCTCGGCTCCCAATTCCGGCATGCATCATGGTCGCCGGACGCGCCACAAGGGAGCCGATTCCTCAAAGCGGCTCCGCAAGCGTGATGATCCGAAACTTGGCCACGAACTTCTGTACAGCTTCGATAGCTCCGCCCGGTTCGAAACTGAGCATTGCGCCAAAACCGGCTTGCTGGCGCGCCGATGAGATTTGCGAAGCGCGGCCAGGCGATGGTACGTTCCTCCGTGGCAGTCGTGCCGAGCGAGCACTCGGCCGTTGGGCTCCAGACTGCTCAGCGGGAGGTGAAGCGATTCCATTCCCGACGACGTGACGACAGCGGCCATGCGGCCCTCGAGCTTCGCCAATGTCCAGGCCAGCAGATCCCGGGTTGGATTGGATGTCCGGGAGTATTCGTAAGGCTAAGCTGCTTCGAATTGGCGGAACGCGAAGTTGCTGCAGAAATAAATCGGAGGCGTAACCCGCGCCAAAGGTATCGGCCGCGATCCCACCGCCCGAGCTCGGAAAACGTCTGCGGGTATTGGCAGGGCGCGGCGAAGCCTATCGAGGATCAGGTCTGGACCGAGAAGATCGCGGTGGGGAAGCAACAATAGCTGCGATGACCGATTTGGGCTTTGTCAATTCCAACGCGTACTGACAGTTTCACCCGTACCCTATTGATGTTTTCACCAGCATTCTATTGGCACTTTCACCGCTCCCCTATTACAACTTTCCCCATATCGGTTTGCTCAGAAAATGAAGTGACCATCATGGACGACGAGATTCCGCATTTTCGCTGGATCGTTTCCAAAGAGGGCATCGCGGAGCTCGCTCGTTCGCACGCGGCACCTAATGTTTCCCTTGAACTGCATTTTCGCCCGAGCCGCAGTGCATCGGCTCCTTTTCAGATTCTCGCTTCATAGGATGTCTGGTACGTGGCCGAACTTTCACCGCAACCAAATTCTTATGTTCGGGACCGCAGCCCCACTTCTGTCGTCCCGCGAAGGAACTGTTCTCACATGTCTCACTGCAGCCGTCTCGGCAGCCTCTCTGTCAGGGAACTCTTCAGGTAACACGACATCTTCCTTATCCCAGCGGGCACGAACTCGATGAGAGCGGAAGTCGTAAAATAATTCGAGATTGATCGTTTCCATGATGGTTTCCTCTGGGCGCTTATCAAGCACTCTCCGCCGTAGTCCTTGCGCGCACGGGTGCAAGTACAAGTATATAACCTTCCGCTGTCTTTGCGGACTTGAATAATATCGCATTACGATACATATATTAATCTCGATCCCATTTTATGGCAGGCCCCAGATGGCAACAGATCTTCAAACACAACTTAGTGAGTTTCAGAACCGGCTCGAGAGCTTCGGACGCCGCCAAGGCCGTCGCGCTTTGAGCGCTTCCACTCTGTCCGGCCCGCTATCGGAGCGTCTTCGCAAACGTCTCGACCTGCATCGGGTAGATACCAAGCTCTTGTGGCTGGAATGGCAGTACGACATTTCGCTGCTGGTCGAGGACTTTCGTCGTTGGCTGGGCCGGGTGGATCAGGGTTTTAAAAAGAAGCAGTAGCGAGTCCCCGATCCTCACCTCTGCACGCAAAGCCCGGGCAGGCCCCGCATCCTGCAAGAGTCGGACAATTGCCATCTTCCGTTTTTTCGGGTGTCCGGCATTAGGTTCACGACCCAGCTCTGTAGCGTTCCTAAATACACGGTCGTTTGGCTGGGTATCGACTGAAACCCTTTTAACGGATAAAAAGTTTTACTCGCCTACGATCCGCGTTTTGCCCGGCTTGGGACCATTGATTTATGAAACCTGCAGAAGACCGGTTGACCGCCGTCGACTACAAGGCGCTTGCCGATTTCCGACATGCCCTTCGAAAGTTTCTGGATTTCAGCACCTCCGCGGCGCAGAGGGAAGGCGTACCGCCGCAGCAGCATCAAGCATTATTGGCGATCAAGGGGGTTGACGAGGGAGAGGTTCTGACAATAGGCGCATTGGCAGAGCGATTGCTCATAGCCCCCCATACGGCCACAGAACTCGTCGGCAGGCTCGTTTCCGGAGGCTATCTCACCCGAGAAACTGACAGTACTGATCGGAGGCGGCAGACTTTACACCTAACTCCATTCGCTGAGGAGGTACTGCAGAAGCTCAGTTCCGCCCACTTGCACGAGATACGCGAATTGGCTCCGCACCTCATCCAGATACTCGACCATTTCCGACCATCCTGACTTGGGGGCGAGCGAAATTTACCGGAATAAGCGCCTCAATCTTCTTTTTCCGGAATGCCTTTTACGCCTCTCGAGCCTGTTATCAGGTGCGGCCACGAACGATGCTACGAGGTTCGCGCGCAATGCCCCAAAGGCAAGGCGTGCCGCCCGGGAATTAACGGTCACCGGCACCGTCTTTGCCTTTCCGAAGATGGGCCTTCCGCGACATCGTTATGCGCCTCTGCTTTTCTCCCGCGACCTTGGATGCCAAAGGCGAGACCGCCTTGGGTGTTCCTGATGACGATGCGTGAGGCCACGCCTTGCGGTGCGACGACATGCAGGTCAAAGGCGTTCACCGACAGCAAACATGTCGGAGGCCCAGCCCGAAAATAGAAGAAGGACCGCATCGATCAGCTTGAGGCCCGACACCAAACTTCAAGCGGCTGACGGCGCTCGCGATGCGGCAGAAGACACCGTTTGGGCGAGCCGTCGAGTGGACCACGAGCCTGCGTCGCCTACGCCGAGGACGGCTGTGAAGCATGGGAATTTGGATCGACCACCCACGCGAACGAGCATTTCAGCTACGACCTCGGCTTGGGTGCTGACCACAAGGCCGACCCAGCTTCAACTGCCGCATAATAATGTGCGATATACGAACAAATATCAATTATCGCACAAATTTCTTGCCGGCCACGCCGCCTCACTTTATCCATCAGGTGAGCAGCGGACCGACGGATCTATCGCGGGCAAGGAGTGATCCAGCATGGACAAGACGATCGGGAGCACGGCCGAGGCCGTCTTTGAAATCGGTGATGGGGCGACCGTCATGATCGGCGGCTTCGGCGGCTCGGGCGCACCGATCGAACTGATCCACGCGCTGATCGACAAGGGGCCGAAGGACCTCACGGTGATCAACAACAATGCCGGCAACGGCCGCATCGGCATTGCCGCGATGATCGACGCGGGCATGGTCAGGAAGATGATCTGTTCCTTCCCGCGGTCGTCGGACCCGCGCGCCTTCACGGAAAGATATCTGGCCGGTCAGATTGAGCTCGAGCTCGTGCCGCAGGGAACGCTTGCCGAGCGCATCCGCGCCGGCGGCGCCGGCATCCCGGCCTTTTATACGCCGACCGGCTACGGCACCGAGCTTGCAAAAGGCAAGGTCATCGCCGAATTCGACGGCCGGCACTATGTCCAGGAGCGCTGGCTGAGGGCTGATTTCGCCATCGTCAAGGCGAATGTCGGCGACACCCACGGCAATCTCACCTACAACAAGGCTGGCCGTAACTTCAATCCGCTGATGTGCATGGCCGCGGCAAAGACCATCGTCCAGGTCTCCAGCATCGTTCCTGCCGGTGGCATCGACCCTGAGCATGTCGTGACCCCCGGCATCTTCGTCGACGGTGTCGTCGAGGTCACCCACCCCGCCCAGGAAGAAGAGCTCGTTCGAGCCGGAGCATCCTATCAATGACCGTCGACATCAGCCTCGTCAACACGCGCGAAGACATCAAGCTTTCCAACGCCAGCATTGCCTGGCGCGCCGCCCAGGACATCGCCGACGGCGCCTATGTGAACCTGGGCATCGGCTTTCCGGAAATGGTGGCGCGCTACCAGCCGCCCGGCCGCCAGGCGGTCTTCCATACGGAAAACGGTATCCTCGATTTCGGCGAGGCGCCAGCCGTTGGTGAAGAGGACTGGGATCTGATCAATGCCGGCAAGAGGCCGGTGACACTGAAGCCGGGCTCGGCCTTCTTCCACCATGCCGACAGTTTCGCCATGGTGCGCGGCGGCCATCTCGACGTCGCGATCCTCGGCGCCTACCAGGTGGCGCAAAACGGTGATCTGGCCAACTGGCGTGTCGGCGCCAAGGGTGTGCCGGCTGTCGGCGGCGCCATGGACCTCGTGCACGGCGCCAAGCAGGTCTGCGTCATCACCGAGCACGTCACCAAGAACGGCGAGCCGAAGCTGGTCGACAAATGCACCTTCCCGCTGACCGGCGTCGGCTGCATTACCCGCGTCTATACGAGCCATGCCGTCATCGACATCGTGAAGGGCCATTTCGTGCTGCGCGAGAAGCTCGCAGCCATGACGGTCGAGGAATTGCAGGCGATGACGGGCGCGCCGCTCCATATCGACGGCCCCCTCGCCGATCTCGTCGTCCCGGACCTCTAACGGAGGAGAAGCCTGATGATCGAAGCCTATATCTGCGACTATGTCCGCACCCCGATCGGCCGCTTCGGCGGTTCGCTTGCCGCCATCCGCGCCGATGATCTCGGCGCCGTGCCGCTGAAAGCGCTGGTCGAGCGCAACCGCAGCGTGGACTGGGAAGCCGTCGATGATGTCATCTTTGGCTGCGCCAACCAGGCCGGTGAAGATAATCGCAACGTCGCCCGCATGTCCTCGTTGCTTGCGGGGCTGCCCGTTTGCGTACCGGGCACCACGATCAATCGCCTTTGCGGCTCCGGCATGGATGCTGTAATCGCGGCAGCGCGGGCCATCCGGGCAGGCGAGGCCGAGCTCATGATTGCAGGCGGCGTCGAAAGCATGTCGCGCGCGCCCTTCGTCATGCCGAAGGCGGAGGCTGCCTTTTCGCGCCACGCCGAGGTCTATGACACGACGATCGGGTGGCGGTTCATCAACCCCCTGATGAAGAAGCAGTATGGCGTCGACTCCATGCCCGAGACTGGCGAGAATGTCGCCGAAGACTATAAAGTGTCACGCGAGGATCAGGACGCTTTTGCCGTTCGCAGTCAGGCAAAGGCTGCGGCCGCGCAGGCAAATGGCCGACTTGCCAGAGAAATCACCTCCGTGACCATCCCACAGCGCAAGGGCGAGCCTGTCGTCGTCGAAAAGGATGAACACCCGCGCGCGACCACGATGGAAGCACTTGCAAAGCTCTCCGCGCCCTTCAGGAAGGAAGGCGGAACGGTGACGGCCGGCAATGCCTCCGGCGTCAACGATGGAGCTGCGGCGCTTATTGTCGCCAGCGAGGCAGCTGCAAGGAAGCATGGCCTGACCCCTATCGCCCGCATTCTGGGTGGCGCCTCGGCCGGCGTGCCGCCGCGCATCATGGGTATCGGCCCGGTTCCGGCGTCCCGCAAGCTGATGGTCCGTCTTGGCATGACGCAAGACCAGTTTGACGTCATCGAACTCAACGAGGCCTTCGCCTCACAGGGTCTCGCCGTTCTACGCGAACTTGGAATAGCCGACGCTGATGGCCGCGTGAACCGCAATGGTGGCGCCATCGCGCTTGGCCATCCGCTCGGAATGTCGGGCGCGCGCATCACCGGCACGGCAGCTTTCGAATTGCGGGAAACCGGCGGACGCTTTTCGCTGTCGACCATGTGCATCGGCGTCGGACAGGGGATTGCCATCGCGCTCGAGCGCGTCTGATTTGAGATCGCACAATGAAAACGGCGCGGACATGTCGGCGCTGTCGTGCAAGCCGATGCTTACGGCATCAGCTGGCCGCCATTCACCTCGATTATCTGACCGGTGACGTAGCCGGAAAGGGTTGGCGATGCCAGGAAGAGATAGGCGCCGACACAATCCTCCGGCGTCCCGACGAAGCCCATCGGGATGGACTTGCGCTGCAGTTCCATCTGCTCGTCATTGGTGTAGCGCTCGTGAAACGGCGTGGCGATGACGCCTGGCGCTACCGCATTGACCCTGATCCGGTCAGGAACGAACTCCTTGGCATGGCCGCGTGTGATCGTCGAGACGAAACCCTTCGATGCCGCATAGAGCACGGCACCATTGCCGCCGCCATTGCGCGCTGCAATCGAGGTCGTGTTGATAATGAAACCGCCCTGCTTTTTCAGCCATGGATGGGCAGCGCGGGTCGCCGCAAGAACCGAGCGGGCATTCAGATCCATGACTTTCGTGTAGTGCTCGTCGGTATATTCAGCGGTTGGCTTGCGGCCGAGCATGCCGCCGGCATTGTTCACCAACCCGTCGAGATGTCCAAAGGTTCTGGCAGTCTCTTCGACGACACGTTCCGTCTCGCCCTCATTTGACACATCGCCGTGAACGAGGTGCACGGCGCCCCCGGCGCCCCGGATTTCATCGGCAAGCGCTTCGGCCGGCTCCCGGCTCGCATTGTAATGAATGCCAACTTTCATTTCCTGGGAAGCAAAGGCGCGGGCGAGCGCTGCGCCGATACCGGTCGAGGCGCCGGTGATCAGCACCGCCTTGCCAGCCAGGTCCGGAATTTTGATGGATGCAAGCAATTGAGCAAGATTTGCCATGGTAGCGGTAGCCTCCAGGAATGCTATTGGGTGTATAAGGGCGAGCTACAGGGAGCTTATCAGCCTGCATCGATGCGGGGCAATGCCATATCGCTACCGGGCAAGATCAAGTTCCGGGTAGTGCCGAAAGATTCCGTCCTCATTGAAGGCAAGCCGGCGGTCCGACTGTAGGTAGGCAGCGATATTCGGGCGCCTGGCGACGGCATCGTGCAACGCTATCAGCCCCGGATAATCCGTCGCACGGGCTTTCATCGCTTTCGGAAAAGCATACCGCAATCCCTCGACGACCTGGTACAGCGACAAGTCGACGTAGCTAAGCGCATCGCCAACGATGTGGCGTGGCCCCCAGGGATTTTGTTGCAGCACCTGCTCGAAGTAGCCGAGAAACTTTGGAATGCGCTCGCTGATGAAGGAGGCGGAGCGGGCTTTCGCCTCCTGCTTCTGCTCCTCATAGTAGAGAGAGGTTGCGATCGGGTGATGCGTGTCGTGCACCTCTGCTACCAGATCCGTGATTGTCAATTGCAGGCCGTTGGCGATGAAGCGCAACTTTTCATCCTTCGGCGAAAGGCCAAGTTTTGGACCAAAATAAAAGAGAATGTTGGCGACATGAGAGACAATGAACTCGCCGTCCTTGAGAAACGGTGGCGCAAAGGGAATGTAGGGTTCGCGCTTGCTGTTCATCAGTTCCAACATCGCTGCGGTGCCCATCCCGCGCCCGGACTGCCTGGCGACGTCGACATACTCGGCCTGGGCTTCTTCCAACGCTAGGCGAACGAACTCGCCGCGGCCAAGAATGCCATTCCAATAATACAGTTCATATGCCATGAGGTCCCTCCCGGTGGCATGCTCCTTATCAGTGATGCGCGTGCTGGGCGTTGCGCTTGCGAGTGGCTGCGGCTTTCTTGGCCGAAGCCGAGCGCTCGGCGGCAGAACGCGCCGCTGAGGCGCCACCACCTTTGCGCCCGCCCTTTTCTGACGCCTCGTGGGTATCTTGCTTGCCCCGACCGGACCCGGACTTGTTGCCGCCACCGCTCTCCTTGTTGACCGTCGCCCAGGCCCGCCGTTCAGCCTCCTTCGTGGAAACGCCACGGTCTTCGTAGCCTTCCTCGATATGTTCGGCTTTCCGTTTCTGCTTATCCGTGTAAGCGGATTTGTCGCCTCTTGGCATGATGCTTGCTCCTTGTTGACAGAGAAAGGGCAACCGACTGATGCGCAAAAAGTTCCAGCCTCGCACGAATGCGCACACAAGCAGGCAACTGAGAAAGAAGCGCGCCGACGAGGTAAGGCCTATTTGCGATGATATTTGCGCGACGCCGCCAAGATCTTTTCGACGGCAGGGATATGCGGCAATACGGCTGAACGCGCATCAGGGAAGAACAATGCGACAAGATTGTCGATCGCATAGACAAGAACCAGGGCGAGGCCCAGATAGGCTAACGCGGCAATGACAAGAACTGTCATTCTATCCTCAAACTTGCAATGAGGAGGTAGCAACCCGCTACGACCAATCTATGAACATCCGAGCCCAATTTTGGTTCCGTCGCGGATTGCCACAGCGGCATTTTTTTCTGCGAGGTAACCGTTAGGCGCATTCCGACGCAACCGCCGTGCCGCCTTGGAGATCAATAGAATAGAAGCAATGCAATCATGTGACGAACGGCGTCGTCGTGACGCCATTCGTCACAAAGGAACGCAGGCGATCACGCCGATTTTCGGCTCGCCGTTTTCCTTGGAGCGGCGGGCTTGGCGGCGCCATTTGCTTTTGGCGTGGACGTGGTGCGCTTGCGCGTCTTCACCTCCTTGCCATCCGGAGATGCGGCGGATCCTTCAAGCGCCAGGCGCTCCGTCCAGGCTTGTTCCCAATGTACGAAATCTCGTCCCGTTGGACGCCCTTCCTCTTCCCAAAGCGCATAGGCGCGCTTCCTGATCCACTCTTCTCGAGTTTCTGTCATCGCCGATCTCCTCAGATAATGCCCGTGGTTTAACGCGATACTGGTGCTAGAGTTCCAGAGGAACCACCGTGTTTCAAGCAAAATTTGACACACTGCAAAAAGAAATTCTGCGCCGCAGCATTCAACCATTGTGCGGCGCGCGCTTCATTGTGTCCGGGGAACCGTTTGAGGCAAGAAAGACGGGGGGCTCTACGTCCATGGTGCCCAATTGAACGCCGCAGCTTTAGCGTTATAGTTCAACGCGATGTTTTATCTCATATCGACTTATTGGCCGCATATTCTATTTGTTGTTTCGCTCGCCATGGGCGCTGCGGCAGCGATCCATGCGGCGATGACAAAGGAAGAGGTCCGCGCCGCGATCGGCTGGGTCGGGGTGATCATCCTCTCACCGATCATTGGCGCCGTGCTTTATGCGATCGCTGGCATCAATCGTATCCGCCGCGCCTCGCTCAGCCTGCGGCGCGATGCGCTGATCCCAGAGGCGGACCTCGACGAACTCGAAAGCTTCGACGCCGACACGGATGTCGTCATCAGCGGCTTCGGCCGTCGTTTCGCCGCCCTTCAGACACTCGGTGATCGTGTCTCCCGCAGTCCGCTCGCAACCGGCAACACGATCGACATGCTGGAAACGGGCGACGACTGCTATGCCGCTATGCAGGCCGCCATCGACAGCGCCGCGCGAAGCGTTCTCCTCGAGACCTACATCTTTGACCGCGACCCCATCGGATTGAGGATCGCCGATTGCCTGATTGCAGCAGTCAAGCGAGGCATCGAAGTGCGCGTGCTGATCGATGCCGTCGGCGCCCGCTATTCCGTGCCGAGCATACTTGGATACCTTGCCGATGGCGGTGTCAGCGTCTCTGTATTCAACGGCAACGTCATCATGGGTTTGCGTTTGCCCTATGCAAACCTGCGCACCCACCGCAAGATCGTCATCGTCGATGGACGCATCGCACTGACGGGCGGCATGAACATCCGGGCCGGCTTTACGCGCGAAATGGCGGGGGAGGCCTTCGCCCGCGACACCCATTTCAGCGTCACCGGACCGGTTGTTGCCGATCTCTTCAACGTTGCGGCCGAAGACTGGCGCTTCACGACCGGCGAGATCCTGCAAGGGGAAGCATGGCGAACCGCGATGCCGGAGCGGCAGCCAGGCGATCCAGTCTTCATGCGTGTGGTCGCATCCGGACCCGACAAAAGCATCGAGACGAACCACAAGATGCTTATGGGCGCCTTTTCCATTGCACGCAAATCGATCCGCATCATGTCCCCCTACTTCCTGCCGGACCGCGAGCTCATCAGTGCGCTGGCAACCGCGGCCCGGCGCGGCGTCGAGGTCGATATCGTCGTTCCGTCCGTCAACAACCTCGTCCTCGTCGACCGTGCCATGACTGCCCAGTTCGATCAGATCCTCAGCAGCTATTGCCGGATCTGGCGCTCCAGCGGCGCGTTCAGTCACTCCAAGCTCTTGTCGATAGACGGGGTCTGGTCCTATGTCGGTTCGTCCAACCTCGATCCGAGATCGCTGCGACTGAATTTCGAGATCGACCTGGAAGTGCTGAACGAAGGCTTTGCCAACGAGATCGACGAGCATATCGACGAAGCCATCAAGTCGGCTTCGCCGGTTACTCTGCAGGGGTTGCGCGCGCGTCCTTTTCCGATCCGGCTGCTTGAGAAGATCCTGTGGCTGGGATCGCCTTACTTGTAGCGGATTTCTGGGGTTATGACGTGGTAACGTCGCTCACCCGGTCTATAATCCAGTCAGAATCTCGTCGGTCAACAAAGCGCCAGTAAACTGCGATGCATGCCAGAAAACAAAGCCTGCCGGCCAACATCCTTGCCTCGATCCGCAATCGGAAAAAGCGGCTGGATGCGGCACATTCGGAGGACAAACCGCGGTCGGATGGCACTTTAATCGCTTCCTACAACGTCCATAAATGCGTCGGCAGTGACCGCCGGTTCGACCCAGAGCGCACCAGTCGCGTCATCCACGAAATCGACGCCGACGTGATCGCGTTGCAGGAAGCCGACACCCGGTTTGGCGAGCGTACGGGCATCCTCGACCTTGGCCGACTGGAACGGGAGACCGGACTGATCCCAGTGCCGGTCAACGACATGGCAAAGGCTCACGGCTGGCATGGCAACGTCGTGCTCTTCAAGAAGGGCCTGGTGCGCGATGTTCACCAGATCAATTTGCCTGGGCTCGAACCGCGCGGCGCGCTTGTCGCCGAACTCGATCTGGAAAACGGCGGGGGCTTGCGCATTATCGCCGCCCATTTCGGCCTGCTTCGCCATTCGCGCGCCCAGCAAGCCAAGATGCTGGTCGAGCTGATGGGAAGAAAGAGCGAGATCCCGACCATCCTGCTCGGTGATCTCAACGAATGGCGGCTTGGCGACCGTTCGTCGCTGCACACCTTCCAATCCGCGTTCGGGCCTCAGCCCATGGCAGTTCCGAGCTTTCCGGCACGCCTTCCCATACTGGCTCTTGATCGAATAATGGCAAATCGCAAGGGCGTCGTGACCGCGGTCGAGGCCCACGATACGCCACTTGCGCGCGTCGCTTCCGATCACCTGCCGGTCAAGGCCGTGGTCAATCTCAAGCGGGTCGAGGAACTGAGCACGAAGAGTTAGACTTTCTCGACGAGCTCTGCGCCGCTGCCACCCACAGCATCCTCGTCATCGCAGTCCTCAAACCTTGACACCGCCTGCGGTCATGGCAGTTTCTGCTGATCTCGACAGACAGCTTGGATGAGGAGGTTGCATGGTGCTTGTAGCCGGGGCTTTGGGTGAACGGGCCGACGTGGTGCGATGGCGCGGATCGGCGGTGATTTCAGCCGCGATGACAAAGGGCAGGGTCGCGTGGCTGGTGGTTGGCCTCGCAACGGCACTCTTGGCGGCACCCGCCCGGGCTGAGGATATGCCGCCCCAGACGGTAGCCTCGACACAACAGATCCAAAAGCTCGTCGAAACATGGGGGCAGTTCTTCCAGAAAGCCGACAGTCTTCGCGACCGGCGGCAAGCGTTCGAGGATCTGATGGAATCCACCCCCGAACCGTCGCGTGTGCAAATCAGGTCCGTCGATGCAGGCGGTATCGATGCACAGCTCATCTGGCCGGCGAGATTGCATCATCCACTCGGCCGGCGCGCCATTCTCTATGTACATGGCGGCGGCTTCTATAGCGGTTCATTGCGCACGCACCGAGCAATAGCCGGCGCTTTGGCCAAGGCGGCATCGGCCGATGTGCTTCTCATCGACTACCGGCTCGCGCCCGACAACCCCTATCCGGCTCAGGTCGATGATACGCTGGCCGCTTATCGCTGGCTGCTCGATTCTGGCTATGAGGCCGACAATATCGTGCTTGTCGGCGAATCGGTTGGCGGGAACCTGGCGATCGAAGCAACGCTGCGGCAGATGCGGGTTAGGGAACCCCTGCCGGCGGCAGTGGTTGCCATGAGCCCCATCAGCGATCTGGCAGCAACAGGCGCTTCATTGACGGCCAATGCCGCCACCGACCCGCTGATCGATGCCGTTCAACTCGATCTCATCCGCAAGGCCTATCTCGGAACACGTTCGCCGAGAGATCCGATGGTCTCGCCTCTTTATGCCGACCTGACCGGATTTCCGCCATTGCTCTTACAGGTTGGAGCGGGTGAAGCGCTTCTTGACGACAGCCGGCGGCTGGCCGACAAGGCCCGCGCGGCCGGGGTTGATGTCGAGATCGAGATCTGGCCAGGCATGATCCATCAGTGGCAGATCTTCCCGTTCTGGCTCGATGGTGCAAGGCAATCGAACCAGCGCGTTGCGGACTATGCGATCAGGCATTTCGCTGACAAACCACAGCCGTGAGTTTGTAGGGTATCGGCCACCGTCCCGGGCGAGACGTCTGTCATCTAGCCTTCGATATGCCATCGGCACGCGTTCTTTATGTGCCTGAGGGCGGCTCTATTCCGCTTGCAGGGAGCCGTATTCAAAGTTTGTCTGCCCCCATCAAACGGGATGCTGTGTAAGATTTCCCCATTCGAACCAGGAAGATGTCAGCCCACCCGGGCGGCGCTCCGGTTTATGCTTGGGGAACCGCATGGATCTGCAAAAGATCAAAACACTATTGGATTTCGTCGGGCGTTCACGTGTTTCGGAGCTGACTGTCAGCGAAGCCGGCACGACTGTCATCGTGCGCAATTTGCCACTCCTGTTTCAACCCAAGCCTTTGGTGACGCCTCGGGAAAATGTGCAGATCGCGCCGGCGGCGCCGGAGGAGCAGCCTGACCCGAGCCATGTCCACGCGCCGCTGTCAGGCGTGGTGCACCAGGCCAACAGCCCCGGCGCGGCGCCGCTCGTTGCAATGGGGGACGTTATCGAGGCCGGGCAAGCGCTCTGCATCGTCGAAGCCATGAAGGTTTTCACGACAGTTCCCGCACCTTTCGGCGGTGTGGTCAAGCGCATCTTCTTCGAAGACGGCCAAGAAGTGAGCGTCGGCGATCCACTTGTGGAGATCGGCTGATGCGCGGCCCTTTCGATGCAGCCCTTGAGGGCGGCGACCATCGCTTCAGATCCTTGTTGATCGCCAATCGCGGCGAAATCGCCGTTCGCATCCGGCGCGCCTGCCTCGAACTGGGACTGCGTCCCATCCTCGTCGCGTCCGAGGCCGACCGGGCTGCAGATGGGGCTTGCCGAGAGGACGGTCCGCTCTCCATCGGTCCATCGGCGCCGGCAAAAAGCTATCTCAACCAGGCTGCGATCCTGCTTGCGGCGCGCGTCACGGGTGCTGAGGCCGTCCATCCGGGTTACGGGTTCCTGTCGGAAAATGCCGACTTTGCCGAAGCGGTCGAGAAGGCGGGACTGGTCTTCATAGGCCCGCCGGCTTCGGCGATCCGCACCATGGGCGACAAGATCGCTGCCAAACGGGCGATGATTGCAGCCGGGGTACCCTGCGTGCCGGGGCCCAGTGAGCCGCTGCCTGGGGATGGCGAGGCGGTGCGCGCCATCGCGGAAGAGATCGGCTATCCGGTCATCATCAAGGCGGCCGGCGGCGGGGGCGGGCGCGGCATGCGCGTCGTGCGCGAGAGCGCGCAGGTCGCCGACGCGATCGCCATTACCCGCGAGGAGGCGCGCCGTGCCTTCGGCAAGCCGGAACTCTATATGGAGAAATTTCTGGAGCATCCGCGTCATGTCGAGTTCCAGGTGCTGTGTGACAATCACGGCAATGCCATCTGGGTCGGTCATCGTGACTGCTCCATCCAGCGGCGACACCAGAAAGTTGTCGAGGAGGCGCCTGCGCCCGGCATTGCGCCGGAACTGGCGCACAGGATCGGTGAGCGCTGTGTGGAGGCGTGCCGGCAGATCGGCTATCGCGGCGTCGGCACGTTCGAATTCCTCTATGAGCACGGGGAATTCTACTTCATCGAGATGAACACGCGCCTGCAGGTCGAGCATCCCGTCACGGAGATGACGGCTGGTGTCGATCTCGTGCATGAGCAGTTACGCGTAGCGCAGGGTCATATCCTCAGTCCGTCCCGCCTTTGCGGCGAGGCGCTTGGCCATGCCTTCGAATGCCGCATCAATGCTGAGGATCCAGCGACCTATGTCGCAGCACCCGGACGCATTAAAGCGGTGCACTTTCCGAGTGGACCGGGAATTCGCATCGATACGCATGTGTCGGCCGGATACCGTGTTTCTCCCTACTACGATTCCCTGATCGCCAAGCTGATCGTGCATGCGCCAACCCGTGCGGCGGCGATCCGGCGCATGCAGGTCGCCTTGTCGGAAACGCGCATCGAGGGCATTTCGACCAACCTTGCGCTGCATGAAAGGATCTTCGCCGATCCCGATTTCGTGCAGGGCTGTGTCGATATCCACCATCTTGAAAAACGGCTGAGGGAGGAACCCCGTGTCCAGGCGTGACCGCTCGGCAGGCAAAAACACGATCGGCGACCTTTCCGATCCCGCTCTCATCTCCACACTCACCGACTGGCTGGAAGCCTCTGGTGCGCGCGAGCTGGAAATTCTCACAGGGGCTGGCGAGGCATTGAAGATCGTCCTCGGTTCCGGCGCACGCTCGGCGCATGCGCATGAAACCGCCCCTAAGATGCGCCCAACCCTGCCCGAGGGCCGGTCCGTCAAGGCGCCGATGGCCGGTCTCTTCCGCAGCGCCCATCCGGGCAGCGCCGACGCTTCGCCGCTTGCCGAAAAGGGTCGGGCGGTCGACGCAGGCGCCATCATCGGCTTCGTCGAGGTTGGGCCAGTGCTCTTGCCCGTCACCGCGCCCGAAGCGTCAGTCGTCGCCGAAGTCCATGCCCGCACAGGAGACCTCATCGGCTACGGTGATGCTGTTTTCGCGACGGAGCCCTGCCGATGAACCTGCCGCAATCGAGCCCGCTCGCATCGCCAGCCTCAATCGTGCCGGACACGGACGCACTGGCGAAAATTTCCTTTATCGGCACACGCGCCTTCCTCGTGGAAGCGCCCGGCGCCTTCGACCTGGCGAACCAGCGACGCATCTGGGCGCTGTCACGTGCCCTCCAGGCACGGGAGGAAATCGCCGAAATCGTGCCGGGCATGACGAACCTGCTGGTAATCCTCAAGCAGACGCCGGAGGCGCCAGACATCGTCGTTCACCAGCTCCAGGAGGAATGGAAGCGGGCACGCGGCGTCGATCTTGCCGGCCGGGACATCGAGATCGCCGTCACCTATGGCGGCGAACATGCGACTGATCTGCCGGCGCTCTGCGATCTTTCCGGCCTCAGCGACCGGGAGGTCGTGCGCATCCATCACGAAGGCACCTACCGGGTCTTTGCCCTCGGCAGTGCGCCGGGTTTTGGCTACCTTTTCGGGCTTGATGCGCGCATCCATATGCCGCGCAAGACGGTGCCCTCGCTCAGCATGGCGCGAGGCTGCGTCACGATCGGCGGCATGCAGACGGGCGTTGCGGTGCTGACGGGACCGAACGGCTGGAATTCCATCGGCTTTGCCGAACTCCAGATGTTCGATCCGTTGGCTGCTGCTCCGGCCGTCATGGCTCCTGGCGACACCGTGCGTTTCCGTCCAGAGAGGATCGAACTGTGATCGATGTTGAGGCAACAGGACCGCTTAACACCATTCAGGACCTTGGGCGTCCAGGCTATCGCAATATCGGGGTCACGGCCTCAGGCGCGATGGACACGCTTGCACTTTCGATCGGCAATATTCTCGTCGGCAATACGCCTGAGGCTGCGGGTATCGAGGTGCAAACCTTTCCTTTCCGCGTGCGTTTTTCCGCGCGAACCGCGTTTGCGATCACCGGCGCGGATTGCCGCGCAACGCTCGACGGGATCGGCGTGCCGCCCTGGTGGGCTGCGCAGGCCGAGGCCGGCCAGCTTTTGGAACTATCGCCTCCACTCAAGGACGCAAGAGCCTATCTCAGCCTTGCCGGTGGTGCGGATGTCACGCCTGTGATGGGTTCGCGCAGCACGTCGCTGCGCGGCGGTTTCGGCGGTCTTAACGGCAGGGTGCTTGCGACAGGCGACGCGGTGGCAACGGGCGCGGCAACGGCGACCTTTCTTCCGAAGGGCGGATTCGGCGTCGTACCTCCGGCAGTGGCATTGAAGGACGTCTTTCCAGCCGGTGAGGGTGGCGCGCTCATGATCCGCGCTCTGCCAGCCGGTGAGCATGATCTTTTCGGTGCCGATGCGGAGCGTTTCTGGAGCCAGCCCTGGAAGATCTCAGCGCGCAGCGACCGGACCGGTTATCGGCTAAGTGGCGATCCGATCCATCCGCTGGAGACGGTGGAGATGCGCTCGCACGGCGTCGTTCCCGGCGTCGTCCAGGTCCCGCCGGCAGGCGAGCCGATCGTCCAGATGAGCGACGCCAATACGGCGGGCGGCTATCCCAAAATTGCGGGTGTCATCGAGGCCGATCTCTGGCGGCTGGGGCAGGCACGCATCGGTTCGATGCTGCGTTTCGTACCGGCGACACATGCGCAAGCAAGGGCCATTGAGCGGGCGCTTGGCGCCTATATCGACGACGTCAGGCGGACCGCTCGGCTGGTCAGTCAGGCGCTCAGTACCATGGCATAGGAGCATTTCATGAAGGTGGATCTCAATTCGGACATGGGCGAGGGTTTCGGTCCGTACCGGCTATGCGACGACGAAGCGATGATGGATATCGTCACCTCCGCCAACATTGCCTGCGGCTTCCACGCCGGCGATCCCGAAACGATGGCGCGCATGGTGCGCCTTGCCCGGGAAAAGGGGGTGGATGTCGGCGCCCATCCGGGCCTGCCGGACAGGCAAGGTTTTGGCCGCCGGGAACTGCCCTTCGGCCCGGACGAGCTGCGCCAGCAGATGCTGTTCCAGCTCGGCGGGCTGATTGCGATCGCCAAGGCCGAGGGTGTGACGGTTTCGCATGTCAGCTTCCACGCTGCTATGGGAAACATGGTCAACCGCGACCCGGCGCTGGCCGCTGCAATGATGGCGGCGATCCGTGCGGTCGATCCCGATCTCATCGTTTTTGGCACGGCCGACAGCATCATCGAGCGCGCTGCAATCGAGGCCGGGCTGAAGACGCTGACCCTTTTCCTTGCCGACCGCGCCTATGATGCGCAAGGAAAACTCGTGCCGCGCGGCCAACCGGGCGCACTTGTCAAGGAGGAGGCCGCGGTACGCACGCGCGTGCGGCAGTTCCTCCTTGACGGCACCGTCACCGCTATCGACGGAGCCGTCGTCCCCATGCGCGCGCGCTCCATCCTCGTGCACAGCGATACGCCCGGCTCGCTCGACCTCGCCCGCGTCGTGCGCAGCGAGATCGAGGCAGCCGGCGGCGCGGTGACGCCGGTATCCAAGCTTGTGCGATGAGCCCCGTCGCAGACCCCTCATTCCTTCCATCGAGAGCAACGATCATGCCCGCCATTGCCGACCGCCTGAAGAACGTTTCCGTTTCCGCCTCCGCCGCCATGACCCAGCGCGCCCGCGATCTGGCGGCCAGCGGCATCAAGGTCATCAGCCTTTCATCTGGCGAACCCGATTTCGCAACACCGGCCAACGCCATCGAGGCGGCCCATGCGGCAGCCCTTGCCGGCGATACGAAATATCCGCCGCTCGACGGCACGCCGGCGCTGCGCCAGGCCATCGCCCGCAAGTTCAAGCGGGACAACAATCTCGACTACGATCCCTCGGAGATCGTCGTTGCCGGCGGCGGCAAGCAGATCATCTTCAATGCCGTGATGGCCACCTGCAATCCCGGCGACGAGATCGTCATCCCAACGCCCTCCTGGATCAGCTATGCCGATATCGTGACGTTCGCCGGCGGCGTGCCGGTGCCGGTCGACTGCCCACAGCAAAACGGGTTCAAGCTGCGCGCCGAAGATCTTGATGCGGCGATCACGCCGCGCAGCAAATGGCTGTTCCTCAATTTCCCAAACAACCCGACGGGCGCTGCCTGCTCGCAGACGGAGATGAGGGCCATCGCACAGGTTATGCTCAAGCACCCGCACGTCTGGATCATGACCGACGACATGTACGAGCACCTCATCTATGACGGTTTCGAATTCTGCACCATCGCGCAGGTCGAACCACGTCTCAAGGATCGCGTACTGACGGTCAACGGCGCTTCCAAAGCCTTTGCCATGACCGGATGGCGGCTCGGCTTCTGTGGCGGGCCAAAGGACCTCATCAAGGCGATCAGCAACGTCAACGGCCAGAACAGTGGCGGTACGTCGACCATCACCCAGGCCGCCGTTGCGGCTGTGCTTGACGGGCCACAGGACCTGCTCAGGGAACGGGCGGCGATCTACCGGGAGAGGCGCGACTTCGTCGTCGCCCGACTTGGCGAGATCGAGGGCATCCGCTGCCACAAGCCGGAAGGGGCGTTCTACGTCTTCCCAAACATTGCCGACCTGATCGGCCGGACGAGCAGCGGCGGGCGGAAGATTGAGACCGACACCGATTTCGTCCTGGCGCTGCTCGACGAGCATCACGTGACGACCGTGCAGGGCGCGGCCTATGGGATGAGCCCTTTCTTCCGTATTTCCTACGCCACGAGCATGCAACAGCTGGACGAAGCCTGCGGACGCATTGCCGAGTTCTGCTCCGGCCTGCGCTAACTTTGCCCCTTGAGGCGCGCGGTTAGATCCATGAGGATCGACCGCACCGCCAGCGCCGGCTCCGACAGCTCGCTCTGGTCGGAAACGCAGAGCGACAGAGTTTCCTCAATCTTCGGCGCGATCATGCACGAGACAAGCGGCTCGGGGGATTCCGCGATGATCCGCTCGACGATGGCGCGCGGCATGATGGTGGCGCCGACGCCGCTTGAAACGGCGCGCGCCAAGGTGCGGACAACTTCCACCTCCGCCACGACGTTAAGCGAGACGCGGGCGCGAGTGAAGGAAAGATCGATGGCGCGGCGCACGAAATTGTAGGGCGGCGGCAGGAGAAGCGGCAGGTCGTTGAGCGCGCTCACCGGCAGCGGCGCCGCACCTGGCTCGATACGGAAATCGCGGTGGGCGACAAGACGGAACTCCTCTACAAAAACCGGTTCGAAGCGCACACCCTTGATCGGACCCGTGCCATGGATCAACGCCATTTCCAGCCGACCATTCATGATCATCTGGCTGTAGGTCTGACCGACGCTTTCGGTCAGGTGCAGCAGAATGCCGGGATGGCGTTTGCGGGTTTCAGTGAGGAGATCGACGGACAGCGTTGCCGCGCTCGAAAAGGGCACGAGGCCGACCGAGACGCGCCCGACGAGCGTCGAGCCGGCAGCCTTCACGTCGGCCTGCGCCTGCTCCATCTGGCGCAGGACGATCTGGGCGTGGCGATAGACGGCCTTGCCGGCCTCGGTCATGGAGACGCCCTGCTGACTGCGGATCAGGAGCTTCTGTCCGAAATGCTCCTCGAGCGCAGCAAGCTGCTGGCTGAGCGCGGGCTGGGCGATATGCAAAACGTCGGCGGCACGCGTAATGCTACCGGTGTCGACGATGACGATGAAGGATTTGAGACGCCTTGTGTCCATATGCGAGCCTGCCTTGTTTGGCCTCGCATGTTACAGGCCGAAGAGGCCGCGGCAAGCCCATAAGCCTTGCTTATCCATCCAGATTCAAACGGTCTTATCCAGAGCCGGAAAGCTTCGCTACTCTCTTTTCCAACAACAGGGGAACTCCAATGTCATTTTCCGATTACAAAACGGCACTCGTGACCGGAGCATCCTCGGGGATCGGAGCTGCGGTCGTCGAACGGCTCCGGCGCGAGAACCTTAAAGTGCATGCTGTCGCCCGCAGCGCAGGGGCGCTCCAGGAACTGGCCGAACGTACCGGCTGCATTCCCCACGCCATCGACGTCACCGATCGCGCCGCACTCGCCAAACTCGCCGGCGAAATGGAATTCGACATCCTGGTAAACAATGCCGGCGTCGACCGGCCGAAGACGTTCCTCGAAGCAGAGGACGGAGACATCGACCTCCTGGTCGACGTCAATCTGCGTGCGGTCCTCCATCTCTGCCGGCTGATCGTGCCCGGCATGGCTGCGCGCGACCGCGGCCATGTCGTCAACATCTCGTCGATTGCCGGACTCTACAATTTCGGCGGTAACTCCACCTATCACGCGACCAAGGCCGGTGTCAGCATGCTGTCGAACCAGTTGCGGATCGATACGTTCGGCAAGCGTGTTCGGGTGACGGAGATCTGCCCCGGTCGTGTTGCAACCGACATCTTCAGCCACGTGCACGGCAATGATCCGTCGGTGCGGGAACGCTTCATCGACGGTTTCGAGCTGCCGCAGGCCTCCGACATTGCTGAGGCCATCGCCTTCGCGATTGCAGCACCCATTGCCGTCAATATCGGTCACATGGAAATCACCCCGACGCTCCAGGTGATGGGCGGCCTGCAGACGGCGCGTCCGCAACCCAAGGAGCCACAGCCGTGAAGGGCTTCGATCTCGCCGACATCCTCGCCAATCCGGACTATGTTGCCATGCTTGTGCATGGCATCGAGATGACCTTCGTCATCGCCATCTCGTCCTGGCTGCTGGCAATGGGTCTCGCGCTGCTGCTGCTCGCCATCCGCTTTGCGCCAGGCCGCATCGGCAATTCGGTCGTGGCAGCCTACGTTTCCTATCATCGCAACGTGCCGACGCTTGTGCAATTGATGCTCTGGTATTTCGGCATCTAT
Source organism: Rhizobium sp. R711 (assembly GCF_002211365.1). Lineage (GTDB taxonomy): Bacteria > Pseudomonadota > Alphaproteobacteria > Rhizobiales > Rhizobiaceae > Rhizobium. The sequence continues at coordinate 373,686 of NZ_LOKZ01000023.1, forward strand.
ACGATCTTGCCTTCAGGACTGTCCGACTGGCTTTCTGCGCATTTTGCGGAGATGATCTTCGCGATCATCGGACTCGGTCTCTGCCAGGCGGCCTATTTCAGCGAGGACCTGCGCTCGGGCCTGCGCTCGGTCGATCCGGGCCAGATGGAAGCGGCGCGCGCGCTTGGCCACGGCTACGTCTCGGCCATGCGCTTCGTGCTGATCCCGCAGGGCGTGCGCAACGCGCTGCCAGCCCTCGTCAACCACAGCGTGTCGCTCTTCAAGAACAGCAGCCTTGCCATCGTGATCGGGGCCCCGGAACTCAGTCATGCCATCAAGGAGATCGACAACCTTAGCTTCCGTACGTTCGAGATCTACCTGATCGGCACGCTTCTCTACCTCGTCTTCTCCCTGATGATCATGGCCGCCGGCGCCTACCTCACCTGGCGGGCCGATCCCGCGAACGGAGCCGGACGATGATCCACGACCTGATCGCCATCATCGACGACTACTGGCTGCTGCTCCTCATCGGACAATATCCGAACGGACCACTCGGCGGCCTTGCCAATACACTGATCCTCTCGGCCTTGAGCATCGCAATCGCCTTTCCGTTCGCCATCCTGCTCGCCTTCGCGCGCCTTTCGACATATCGGATGCTGCGTTGGCCGGTGACGGTGCTGGTCTATGTGACGCGTGGCGTGCCTTTGTTGATGCTGGTGCTGTGGAGCTATTTTCTCGTGCCGCTTCTGACGGGTGCCGACGTGCCGAGCTTTTACACCATGCTCGCCACCCTCGTCGTCTACCAGGGCGCGTTCCTCAGCGAAATCATCCGCGCCGGCATTGTCGCTTTGGGGCAGGGGCAAATGGATGCGGCCCGCGCCCTTGGCCACAGCTACTTCGGCGCGATGCGCTACGTCATCCTGCCGCAGGCGCTCTACAACATGATCCCGAGCATGCTGTCGACCTTCGTCGCAACGATCAAGGACACGACACTCGGCTACGTCATCAATGTGCCGGACCTGACCTTTGCTGCCAGCCAGGTCAACAATCAGCTCCTCACGCAGCCCTTCCAGGTCTTCCTGATCCTTGCGCTGACCTACTACGTCATCTGCTGGTCCCTCACCGCGCTCACCAATGTCATCGAGCGGCGGATCACGCGCCGGCGCGCAGGGCTTGCCTCGAAGCGCCGCCAACTTGCGATTTCCCTGACACCCAATGCGACGGAGCAGCCATGACCGCTTCACTATCCACATCCCGGAGGGATCAGACGATCCGGCTTGCCGATGTCCGCAAGAGCTACGGCGACTATGACGTGTTGAAAGGTATCGACGCTACGGTTTCGCGCGGCGAAGTGGTCGTCATCTGCGGACCGTCGGGCTCGGGCAAGTCTACGCTGATCCGCACCGTGAACCGACTGGAAGAGATCAACAGCGGCTCGATCTTCTTCGAGGGTGAGGACATTCACGCGCCGATGAGTGGCCGGGAGTTGAACCGCCTGCGCAGCCGCATCGGTTTCGTCTTCCAGAGCTTCAACCTCTTTCCGCATCTTTCCGCAGTGGACAACATCGCCATGTCGCCGATCCGCGTGAAGGGCGTAGCGCCCGCCGAAGCGCATGAAAAGGCGCTGAAGCTCCTCGATCGCGTCGGCCTTCGCGAAAAGGCGGACTCCTATCCAGCGCAACTCTCCGGCGGCCAGCAGCAGCGCGTAGCGATTGCCCGGGCGCTCGCGATGGAGCCGCCTGTCATGCTTTTCGACGAGCCGACGAGCGCGCTCGATCCGGAAATGGTCGGCGAAGTCCTGAACGTGATGAAGTCACTGGCGGCCGACGGCATGACCATGATGTGCGTCACGCATGAAATGGGTTTTGCCCGCGACGTCGCCGACCGCATCTGGTTCATCGACAGCGGCCAGATCATCGAAGCGGCAACGCCGGACGAATTTTTCAAAAGCCCGAAACATCCCCGCGCGCAGCGGTTCCTCGCAGACCTGCGTCACTGATACAAACCACGAAGGAGAACAGTTATGAAGTGCAGGCATCTCATCCTCTCGGCGACAGTCGCGGCGGCCGCGCTCGCCGGCCCGGTCAAGGCCGACCAGCTCAACGACATCATGACGAACAAGACGCTGCGTTGCGCGACCTTCGCGGACGTGCCGCCATTTGCTTCGCCCGACGCGAAGACCCGCGAAATGGTCGGCTTCGACGTCGACCTTTGCGGCGCGATCGCCCGCGAACTCGGTGTGAAAGCCGAGATCAAGCCGGTTTCGGTCGAAGCCCGCGTTCCCGAAGTCAAGCTGGGTCGCGTCGACATCACCGTGGCAAACCTCGCCTATACCAAGAGCCGTGCCGAGCAGATCCAGTTCAGCGATCCCTACTACCTCGCCAAGGAAATGCTGATCGTGCCGGCAGATGACCCAGGCAAATCGAAGTCCGACTATGTCGGGCAGCGCATCGCATCCACCAAGGGCTCGACCTCGGAAATGTCCATCAAGCTCAACAAGTCCGAACCGCTGACCTTCCAGGACACCGCCTCGGCCTATCTGGCCGCCCAGCAGGGCAAGGCGCGCGGCATGGTCGCCAACACCATGACGACGACCAAGCTGGTCAATTCTTCGAAGACAAAGGGCAAGGAGATGCGAATGATCCCCGAACCGATGTTGTTCCAGCCGATCGGCATCGGCATGGCAAAGGACCAGCCGGCGCTGACGGCCAAGATCAACGAGGTGCTTCACAAGCTCGATGACAGCGGCGAGATCAACAAGATCTGGGATAAGTGGCTCGGCCCGGACACCGAATACAAGATGACCCGCACCGACAAGGTCGCGCCGCTCTCCGAGCTGAAATTCGACCCGATCCCCTGACAAACGGTCTGGCTGCCCGTTTTTGCGAATGGATCGAACACCTCAAACGGCGGGCTCTATGCCCGCCGCGACGTCCAACCGTGGGAAAAATCATGACGCATATCAAGAAAATGCCCGTCCGCCGGCCCGCCACCGAAATCGACGCGCTCGCCAAATTCTCGCCGGCAACCATCCACGAGGCGCAGGGGCGCCGCGGGGCGCTCTCCTCCCGCATCAAGCCGGTCGACTACCGTATGAAGCTATGCGGCCCGGCTTTCACCGTGCGCTGTGCGCCGCGCGACAACATCATGCTTCAACTCGCAATCAATTATGCCCAACCCGGTGACATCATCGTCGTCTCGGCGGGTGAGTATGAGGAGGCGGGTTCCTTCGGCGACGTGCTCGCCAATGCCTGCCTTGCAAAGGGTATCGGCGGACTGGTGACGGACAGTGGCGTGCGCGACACACTGCAACTGCGCGAGCTCGGCTTTCCGGTCTTCTCGCTCAGCGTCTGCATCAAGGGGACCGTCAAGGAGACCTTGACGTCCACCAACGAACCGATCGTCGTCGGTGGAGAGCTCATCCATCCAGGCGACATCATTGTCGGCGATGCCGACGGACTGGTCGTCGTCCGCCAGGAGGAGGCACGCGAAGTGGCCAGGCTTTCGAAGGCGCGTGAAGAGGCCGAGGCCGAATACATCGCCGCCTACAAGGCAGGCAAATCGGTGATCGAAGTCAGCAAGCTGGAGGCGGTGCTGAAAGCGAAGGGTCTTATCGTCGAGGCGTAGGGACAAAATCATGAGCAAAATTGAGCTGTTGCAAATCGGACCTTACCCTGCATGGGACGAAGAACGGTTGAATACGACCTTCACCATGCACCGCTATTTCGAGGCTTCGGACAAGACGGCGTTCCTTGCATCGCACGGCGCCGGCATTCGCGGCATCGCCACGCGCGGCGAGCTTGGGGCCAACCGCGCCTTGATCGAAGCGCTGCCGGAGCTGGAGATCATCTCGGTCTACGGCGTCGGCTTCGACGCGGTGGACCTTAACGCGGCGCGCGAACGCAGCATCCGCGTCACCAATACGCCTGACGTTCTCACCAAGGACGTCGCCGATCTCGGCGTCGCCATGTTGCTTGCGCAGGCACGCGGCGTCATTGGCGGCGAACGTTGGGTCAAGAGCGGCGACTGGGCGAGGAAAGGCCTTTATCCGCTGAAGAGCCGCGTGCACGGCAAACGTGTCGGCATTTTGGGCCTCGGCCGCATCGGCTTTGAGGTGGCAAAACGCCTTGCCGGCTTCGAAATCGACATCGCCTACAGCGATACCGGCCCGAAGGATTACGCAAAGGATTGGGCCTTCATCGCCGATCCGGTGGAACTTGCCGCCCGTTCCGATTTCCTCTTCGTCACGCTCGCCGCCTCTGCCGAGACGCGCCACATCGTCGGCCGAAAGGTCATCGAGGCGCTTGGCGAGGAGGGGATGTTGATCAACATCTCACGCGCCTCTAACATCGATGAAGAGGCTCTGCTCGATGCACTGGAAAAGAAGGCCCTGGGCTCGGCGGCGCTCGATGTCTTCGAGGGCGAGCCGAAGCTGAACCCGCGCTTCCTTGCGCTCGACAACGTGCTCTTGCAGCCGCATATGGCATCCGGCACGGTTGAGACCCGCAAGGCGATGGGCCAGCTCGTCTTCGACAACCTTTCGGCCCATTTCGAGGGCCGGCCGCTGCCAACCCCGGTTCTGTGAGGACCACGATGAAAGCAATCGTCATCCATGCGGCAAAGGATCTCCGCATCGAGGACCGGGAGCCGGAAAAGCCCGGTCCCGGCGAGGTGGAGATCCGCCTTGCCGCCGGCGGAATCTGCGGCTCTGACCTGCATTACTACAATCACGGTGGCTTCGGCACGGTGCGCCTGAAGGAGCCCATGATCCTAGGCCATGAAGTTGCCGGCCATGTCGCGGCGCTCGGCGATGGCGTTTCAAAGCTTGCCGTCGGCGACCTCGTCGCCGTCTCTCCATCGCGCCCCTGCGGCGCCTGCGACTATTGCCTCGAGGGCCTGCCCAATCATTGCTTCAACATGCGCTTTTATGGCTCTGCCATGCCTTTCCCGCATATCCAGGGTGCCTTTTGTGAACGGCTCATTGCCAGGGCCAGCCAGTGCGTGAAGGCCGACGGCCTTGACGCCGGACAGGCGGCGATGGCCGAACCGCTGTCGGTGGCGCTGCATGCCACTCGTCGCGCCGGCGAGATGCTCGGCAAGCGGGTGCTCGTGACCGGCTGCGGGCCGATCGGTACCTTGTCGATCCTTGCTGCCCGCCGGGCGGGCGCCGGTGAAATCGTCGCGGCCGATCTTTCAAAAAAGGCGCTCGGCTTTGCCCGCACGGTCGGCGCGGACCGTACGGTCGACCTGTCGGAAGACCGGGACGGCCTTGCCGGCTACAGCCAGGACAAGGGCTATTTCGACGTCCTCTACGAATGCTCCGGCGCCGCGCCGGCGCTCGTTGCCGGTATCCATGCTCTGCGCCCACGCGGCGTAATCGCCCAACTCGGCCTCGGCGGTGAAATGAGCCTTCCGATGATGGCGATCACGGCGAAGGAACTGGACCTGCGCGGCTCCTTCCGTTTCCACGAGGAGTTCACGGTCGCCGTCAGACTGATGCAGGGCGGCCTGATCGACGTCAAACCGCTGATCACCCATACGCTGTCGCTTGTCGATGCCCTGAAGGCCTTCGAGATTGCCTCGGACAAGGGGCAGTCGATGAAGACGCAGATCGCGTTTGCTTGAGGAAGGACAGATGAGCATTCAACTTTTCGACATGACGGGCAGACGGGCCCTCGTCACCGGCTCCTCCCAGGGCATTGGCTATGCGCTGGCAAAAGGTCTTGCCGACGCTGGTGCCGAGATCATCCTCAACGGCCGCGACGAGGCGAAGCTGAAGGCGGCGGCCGCAAGCCTCGGCGTGAAACACACGCTCGCCTTCGACGCCACGGATCATGAGGCCGTGCGCAAGGCTATCGATGACTTCGAGGCGCAAGTCGGTGCCATTGACATCCTTGTCAACAATGCCGGCATGCAGCACCGCACACCGCTTGAAGATTTCCCCCCCGATGCCTTCGAGCGATTGTTGAAGACCAACATCTCCACGGTGTTCAATGTCGGCCAGGCGGTTGCGCGTCACATGATCAAACGCGGTGCCGGCAAGATCATCAATATCGCCAGCGTCCAGACCGCGCTTGCCCGCCCCGGCATCGCGCCCTATACGGCGACCAAGGGCGCCGTCGGCAACCTGACCAAGGGAATGGCGACCGACTGGGCGAAGTATGGTCTGCAATGCAATGCGATCGCCCCGGGCTATTTCGACACGCCGCTGAACGCTGCCCTGGTCGCCGATCCGACTTTCTCAGCCTGGCTGGAAAAGCGCACGCCGGCCGGCCGCTGGGGCAAGGTGGAGGAGCTGGTCGGCGCCTGTATCTTCCTCTCGTCTGACGCTTCCTCCTTCGTGAACGGACATGTGCTCTATGTCGACGGCGGCATCACGGCCTCACTCTGAGATGTTCCGGCGCATCGTGCTGATGGGCGTCGCGGGCTCGGGAAAGTCCGCCGTGGGTGCGGTGCTTGCCGCTCGTCTGAGTGCGATCTACCTTGATGGCGACGACCTGCATCCGCCCGAAAACATCGCCAAGATGAGCCGCGGCGAACCACTGACCGACGAAGACCGTAAGCCATGGCTTACCATCGTTGGCCACAGGCTTGCAGAACCGCATGGCACCCTCATCGTCGGCTGTTCGGCGTTGAAGCGTCGCTACCGCGACCACATACGCACGCAAGCGCGTGCACCTGTCATCTTCGTCCATCTCGCCGGCAGACAGGAGCTGATCGCCGCCCGCATGGGCGCCCGCTTCGGCCACTTCATGCCGATGAGCCTCATCGACAGCCAGTTCGCAGCTCTCGAGCCGCCAGAAGCGGACGAAAACGCAATCACCGTCGACATCGACTATACGATCGAAGCGGTTGTTGCCGCCATCGCAGCCAGGCTGGAAGATCTTTTGTCGTAGCGATCAATTTGCCCGATCGGCTGGCCGAACCATTGCCTGGCTCTATCGAAGTTCGAATAGACGCCAGCGAAGCAACGGCAGCTTCGAGTAACAGAAACAGATCCCCCCGGCCCCCAGCAAGGCCAGCAGGACGACGAGGAGTGCAAGGGTCATCATGGAATTCGTCCGCAGGTTTTGACTGTGCTTAAGCTGGACGGCCGGTCGCAAGAAGGACCCGACGTTGCGCTCTTATGGCAGAAGGATGGTCCGTTCAGTTGATGGTTTCGCAGGGCAGCAGTATTCCGTAACTGGGATCGATCCATGTGAGTTCGTCCTTGATTTCAGAGACGCCGGCAACGTTCTCTGCAGCCACCCGTGCGGCGGCTCTGACGCGCTCGTCGACGATCGTCCCGCTCAGGGTGACAACTCCATCCTCGACACCGACATGGATGAGGCCGTTACGAGCCCACTGCTGGGTGCGCAGTTCCGCCTCGACATTTGATCGGATTGTCTGGTCGTCGATCGGAAACACGCAGACCGCGCGAGTCTGCCTGAGTGGCTTCAGAAAGTCCTTCGTCGTAACAATCCCGACGAGGTGACCTCCCACAACGACGGGCAGTCGCTTTACCCGCGTTTGCTCCATCAATTCGGCGGCTTCGGCCAAGGTGGCATAGGGCGACACCGTGACGAGTTGCCGGGACATGACTTCGCGGACCCTCCTGCCGTTTGCACTCACGTACTCGTCGACGACCTTGCCGGGGCTCGTGAGAAGCTGGAGCCACCAGGAGCGGCGCTTCTCGGTTTGCACTTCGGCGCGTCGCAAAAGATCGGTGTCGCTGATCACGCCAACCAGTGCCCCGTTGCGATCAACAACCGGGAGTGCGCTTATGCGGTGGGTCAGCATCAGTTCGGCGGCGTCGATCACGGTTGCTGCTTCATCGATAACGATGACGTTGTCTGTCATGATGTTGCTTATGCGCATTGTCTCATCCTTACGAGGATCTGGCGCCTGTGCCCTGAGACTGGCACGAACTCGGCCCACATGCTTTGAGTGGCGGTCCGTTCTCGGCTGAAAGGCAAAATGCCAGTTCGCCGTCATTTGCGATCATCGCGCTCCTCCTGTCCGCATGCAATGACTATTAGCCCGTCACGCAAGGCGCTCATTGACGCAGCGCAAACTAGTCGAAAGTCCAAGCTGGACGGCCATGGGGTCAGAAGGCGCCGACTGTCAGCAACACGCAAAACCCAAACAAAGCCGCAGATCCACAACGTCTGGCGACGAGCGGCATTTCGTCAGCGTCTCCGAGCACGGCGCGACCGATCGACAGCCAAATGCACGAGGCTCCAGTTGCCGCGATCAGGAACGCGGTCAGTACGTCGAAAGCGATGATGCTCCGGGGTGGAAGCATCGTGAGCGCGATGATGATCGCTTTCGGATTGAGGAGTGTTGTCGTCACAAGCTGCCTAACACCCAGCCCGGATGGATCGACCTTGCCATGTATGCCCCACAGCTTCAATGCGAGGTAAAACACCCATGTGGCTGACGCTAGCTTGACGCCTTGGGATACGGCCGGGTGATGTTGAAGGAAAGGACCTGCGAATGAGGAAATGGGTAGGATAACGACGAGATAGGACAGAAGAACCGCGGCCACCAGCACGCCCATACGCGACAGTGTCAGCCCGAGCGAGGTCATTGCCAGGATCGCGTTCGTCGGGCCAGGCAAAACAAGGAGTGCGAAAACACTAGCTGCAAACGCGAAAATATCCATTCGGAAATCCTTGAACAATTCTCGGCGCTCTCTTGCACGCTTTCCGCCAGCTGTAATTGACCTAAATCATTTACCGAGGAACCTTTCCTCTTTTGTTCGCTTCATGCGATCGAACCGAAGGTGCTGCAATGCCTCGCTTGATCTGGTTTATCCTCACCCGTTTCATGACAGGATTTGCACTCGGCTGTGCGACGGGTCTTTGGATCTGGAACATGTATATCTGCGGCTCTGAGCACGGAATGGCGTTGTCAGGTTCCCTGATTGCTCAAGTCTTCTTCACCTACCTGTTTGCCAGCACGATGGGCATAGGCTACATGGCGACGGCGCTCTGGACGGAAGAACTCTAAGGGGCGCGAGATGCAGTTTCCGTTGTCCATACTGGCTCGACGACGTCTGAAGCCGCCAAGCTCTGCATCGGCTTTGCGGTGACGCGAGCCGGGGGCAGCAGTCATTGCCCAACCGCGAGCGCCTCACGACAGCGATCGCGCCTGGTTAGTGATCGAGCCTCACGTCGTGCGGCTACTGGCCGTTGCCCCAGTCCGATGCGCTCGCAGCATGCCGACGGCGCCAACGCCGTACGTCTTCTGCCGTCAGTTCCAGGGGGCGAGCAAGGTTTGCGTCTGGGCACTTGTCGAGCGCAATGTCGCGAAAGATCTGGATGCATTCCAAGAAACGCTCGGCCGTGGCTCGGGGAGGCGATGCGACGCTTAGAATCCCTCTTCTCGTCACCGTCACTGGCCGGGATTTTCGGTCCTCAACGCTGAGAACAAACGACCCTTTTCGACTGAGCGGATCGAATGCGACGACGCCCACACTTCCTGCAATGAACTCACTCATCGGCAAAGCCCCCGTCTTGCCGTAGTGCTTGATACTACGGCAGATCTGTTGAAAACGTAGCTGCGCCAGGCGTCTGCGTGGGAAAGAAAAGCTTCCAACGTCGCCTGTGGCTCTCCGGCGGCAGACGCGCCGGAACCAATGAACTCCAGGATGTCGATGCGCCGGTTCTTATTCCTGTCATCCATCACAGTGACCTCGCCGATGCTTGAGGCAGCCTGGTCGCGGCATCGCGCAAGTCCGATCGGTTGTAGGAGAACGCCCTCAATAACTGCGAACCGAGACGCGCCTGCTCGGCCATGTCGTCGAAAATCATTGCTGCCTCTTCGATTTCGCCCTGATCTGTTGCCGGACCGAACTGGTCCAGTTCCATCAGCAGTTCCATCAGCGTGGTGACCTTCGTGCGCTGCCGCACCGCCGACAAGAAAAGCTCGGCGACGACAGCCGCGCGCTCTTTGGGCCGCAAGTTGAGCAAGACCTCCCCGACGACCGACGAGCAGCCACAGTCGAGGTCTGGCCTCCTCGCAAACGCCTTGATCTGGCGCAGGGCGGAACGCGTGCGCGCATCGGCGGCGCCGGCGCCGGCCTTTTGATGTCCTTTGGTCATCGCGCCAATCCTTCTGCGTTTCTAAGCCGCGCTATCCATTCTGCCCCGGCGCGACCGTGGTGGAATCCGTTGGAGAGCGGGAGGTCGGGATGAATATCTCGCAGCCTGAAGGCTGCTTGTTTGGATCCGATGCTGCTATCGAGAAGGTCGCGGTATACCCTCGCAACGGCGCTCATGTCGCAATTCTGGGGAGACAGCCTCAGCGACCGGATGCCGAGGGAGAGCGTTTCTCCGGGCTCGTCGAGGAGTGCCTGACAGGAGTGCGAGACGGTCTGCACTCCGTTGAGAGCAAGGAAGGGTTGCCCGGAAAGGGTGTTTACCAGCAGCCCGTCAGGGTCCTCTTGGCAGACAAACTGACAGTTGTCCTTGGTGCGGCCCTTCGATCTGGCATGAGCGCAGCGCGCCGAGATCGCGAGCGGGATCCGACCGAATGCGAAGAGCTCGAAACCAATCCCGGGGCAGGATTTCGTGATCTGGGCGACCGACGCCGCCGGCAATTCCGGTGGCAGGCAGATTTCTCTGGCCCCGTTTCGCGCCAGGACCTTCGCGGCCGCACCATTATAGACGTTGACGAAAGGTCCGATTGCATGGGACCGGCCCTTCAGCATCTGCAGCGCAGATAGGTCGTTTGCTTCGACCAGTCGGGTATCGTCGTCCACAAGTGATCGTTGGTAGCTCGCTTCCCGATCGAGGGTCACCAAGGCAAGGGTCGAGAGCCTTACCTCTTTTCCGGCGGCTTCAAGCCGCTCGACCACCGCTGCGAACTCGGACTCCATGAAATGAAGCCGCTTCGAACACACAGTCTCCCCGACGACGACGACGTCGACCGGCGCTTCGTCAGCGATCTGAAAATAGAAGTCACGCCAGCGGGCCGTCGACCAGAGGTAGAGCAGGGGACCGAGCGTCAGTTTAAGGGAGGACGTCATGCGATCATCTCCAGCGTTTCTCGTAAGCGCCATGGGTCGTTTGCTGGCCTTCGCTCAATGCTTTCAGACGGCTCATCAGAGCGGCGCGCTCAGGCGCAGCAGCATTCAGCGTCGCGCGCAGGGTAGAAACGACCTCCGATATGTACGCCTTGCCACGCTGTCGCCCTTCGACCTTCAGCGCTTTCACTCCGGCTGCACGGAGCTCGTCGAGCTGATCCATCACGTCCAGTGACACGGGATCCTCGAAAGCGTAGGTCTTGCTTTCTGCGATTTCGAAGCGTCCCTTGCACAATGTCGGGTAGCCTGTCGGCTCGTTCGCCGAGAACCTGTTGATCGTGAAACTGCCGAGCTCCGACATCATGTCACTGCCCGCCTGGCGATACCTGACGTGGCTGGCCGGTGAGCAGACGCCGTTCATGTTTGGCGACTTGCCGGTGGCGTAGGAGGAGAGAGAACAACGGCCCTCCGCCATGACGCAAAGGCCGCCGAAGACGAAAACCTCGAGCTCGCAAGCCACACGCCGGGAAATGCGCGCAATATCCGATATGGTTAGGGTTCTCGGCAGAACGACGCGCTGAGCGTTGAAGTTCTCGACGAGGTAGCTGAGTGCGTCCGGGTTGGAGGCTGACGCCTGAACGGAAATGTGCAAGCGCTGCTGCGGAAGCCGTTCCGCCACGTGGGCCATAAGGCCAAAATCGGCGACGATCAGAGCGTGGGCGCCCGCATCCGTTGCTTCGTGTGCTCGCCGATACCAGAGGTCCTCTTTCCCGGCGGTCATGAAAGTGTTCAGTGCAACGAACGTCTTCACATTGCGCGCTCGCGCATAGCCGATTGCTTCGCGAAGCTCGGAAAGCTCGAAGTTCAATCCAGGGAAGTTGCGCGCATTGGTCTCGTCACGAAAGCCGCAGTAAACGGCATCGGCGCCTGCCTCGACGGCTTCGCGGAACGAGGAGGGGGTTCCGGCAGGGCAAATCAGCTCCATGCGACACCGTGCGCCTTCAGGGCCTGTCGTCTGATTGACGAGAGGAGGCCCGACACCGAAGACTTCAGTGGCCCGGAAAAGCTCCCGACCGTTTTCGCCAGATCGATCTCGTTGTCATCGAGTGCGTTTCGAAGCGCCAGGATTGCTTCCATGTCGCCGCTTACCGCAAGCTTGCGTCCAAAGAAGATTGCGTCTCCATCGACACGCCCTTCCGCAAGAGCCAGCATGAGGAATAAAGGGCCGGTGATCGTTGCGTCAGTGGCAAGCGCGGCACCTCGCCGAACTGTTTGAATGTCGCGAGACCCCGGCCGGATGGAGAAGGCGAAGGGAAGATCGGTCGGGACGAATCCGAAACGGGACTGGCTATATTCTCCCAACCGGTCGAACAAATTGGGGTGGGTTTTAAGAACCTGCTGGAAGAGCATGGATGCGATGCGCGCTGCGATCGGCAACGGCACCATATGCACTGGGGCCATCAGACGGTGGAAGGCAAACATTGAGGCCTCTTCAATTGGACGAGGCATCCTAGGGTCAATTGCACCGCCGCTATTTGATCTGTGACAAAGACAGCGCTTGTTTCCTCATTGATTGCATCGTCAATGCGCAACGACGATTTCAAAATTCAACGGCACAGCGACTTGCAATCTTTTCTGCGGGAGCTCGATCAGCGCCGACTGCTCGTTGTCGTGAACGAGCCAGTTTCCCTCGTTCACGAAATGACCGCGCTGCATCAAAAGGTTCTCAGTGAGAACGGCCCTGCGCTTCTCTTCAAGAAACCGATCGATGCAGATGGCCGGTGTTCTCCGGTGCCGGTCGTTGCAAACCTCTTCGGCACCAGGGAACGCATCGCGCTGGGGTTTGGTCTTGGGGAAGGCGGACTGCAGCGTTTGGGGGATGAACTCGCGCAGATGCAGCGTCCCGAGCCACCGAAGTCGCTCTCCGATGCCTGGAGCAAGCTCCCCATGCTGAAGGCAGCCATCAGCATGCGGCCGCGACATCGACGAGCAGCGCCGTCCCAGGACGTCGTCTACCAGGGCAAGGATATCGATCTTGGAATGCTCCCGGTGCAATGGTGCTGGCCGGGCGAGCCTGCTCCGCTCATCACTTGGCCCTTGGTCATTACGCGAAGCCCTGACGACCCGAGCGACATCAACGTCGGCATTTACCGCATGCAGGTTCGAGACCCGGCTTCGCTGATCGTCCGGTGGCTTGCCCATCGCGGCGGCGCAAAGCACCATCGACAATGGCAACGAAAGGGATTGGACATGCCGATTGCGATCGCGATCGGGGCCGACCCTGCCACTTTGCTTGCGGGCGTCATTCCCCTGCCAGAAGGTATGAGCGAGCTAAATTTCGCCGGTCTTCTTCGGGGAGCAAGGACTGACGTCAGCAAGGCAGTGACGGTCCCGCTTCCGGTACCGGCGAACGCCGAAATCATCCTTGAGGGCGTGGTGTCCGCCAAAGAGACGGCACCGGAAGGGCCCTATGGCGACCACACCGGCTACTACAATTCGGTCGAATCCTTTCCCGTCGTGCGATTGTCCGCCATCACGACCAGGCGTTCACCGGTCTATCTGTCGACCTATACAGGTCGCCCGCCCGACGAACCCTCGCGCCTGGGAGAGGCAATGATCGAGCTTTTCGTCCCGATAGCAAAACGCCAGTTTCCCGAGATAGAGGATCTGTGGCTGCCGCCGGAAGCCTGCTCGTACCGTGCAGCCGTCGTTTCGATCGACAAGAGGTATCCGGGGCAGGCCCGCCGGGTGATGATGGGCCTTTGGGGGATGCTTTCCCAGTTCAATTACACCAAGCTCATAATCGTCGTCGATCCCGACATCTGCGTGCGTAGCTGGGAAGACGTCATGTGGGCGGTATCCACTCGTTTCGACGCTGCCAGAGACCTCGTCGTCATCGAAAACACCCCCATCGACTATCTGGACTTTGCTTCGCCCAAGGCCGGATTGGGAACTAAGATGGGGATCGATGCGACAAACAAGATCGCGGCCGAGACTGAAAGGGAATGGGGCCGCGAGCTTCGGATGTCGGATGAACTGACCCAGAAGGCATCGGTAATGTGGGATAGGATCAAGCATGACATCATCGGATGAACGCCTCAATGTGGTTCTCGCAGTTACCGGAGCCTCCGGTGCAGCGCTCGGAGTGGCCGTATTGGACCAGCTTGCCGATATCGGCGCTAAGGTTCATCTGGTCGTGTCGGACGGCGGCAAGCGAACGCTCGCGCACGAAGTCGGGACCGAGGCTCACGGCAAGATGCTGATCAAGGCCCACCGACATTACGACAACAGGAACATTGGGGCTGCAATTGCCAGCGGCTCCTATCCTGTCGCAGGCATGATCATCGCTCCGTGTTCGATGAAAAGTCTCGCAGCCATCTCGACCGGTCTTTCAGACAGCCTGGTGGCACGCGCTGCCGATGTCCAGCTCAAGGAACGTCGCCGCCTTGTTCTCATGACACGCGAGACGCCCTTGCACCTGGGACACCTGCGAAATATGACGTCAGCGACGGAAATGGGGGCAGTCGTGATGCCTCCGGTCCCCGCGTTTTATAATCGACCTCAGGTGATCGAAGACATCGTCGATCACCTTGCTCGCCGGGCAATCGATCTGCTCGGGCTACCGGTTCCCCGCCTCGCGACGGCGTGGCAGGGAGAATCAAACGCTCGCTCAGCCGATGACCGCCAGGGGGTCGGCTCCGAAAAGCATGCTGTGGCCGCCGCCCAAAAGTAGCCAGGCGACTGTTAGGCCAGCGAAAGCTGCGGCGAGCAGAAGGGGCCGGTCGACCGCTGGCCGCGCCCCTCGTAGGAAGGCTGCGACTGGCCAGATTGACGTTTGTGCGGACAACAGCGCCCAGTCTTTGCCGAGCCGTCGCTTGGCCCGCTTTTCAGCCATCGGAATAGAGGCCAGAGCGAATGCTGCGAATCCGCCGAACAACAGCACCGACCGCAAGTCACCGTTAGCGACCAGGTGTCCGATCGCCCAGAGCGCAAAGCCCCATAGAACCGGATGCCTCGTAATCCCCGTGACTGCTTCAAGATTGGAGCCTGAGCGAACCGAAACCGACAGCGGGTTCCCACTCAGTAGTCCGGCCAGCACCAGAAAGATGCCCAAGGGCGCGAGGACGAACGTGACGCCCGCATGCCATGGTCGAAGCTCCCAAAGTGGAATGTAGTCAAGGGATAGAGCGGCTGCGAAGACCCAGATCAGCACAATCGTCGAAACGAGGGAATAGCCGACAAAATAGGTCGGCCTGCCGACGCGCGCTATGATGCCCGTACGGATCGCCGGAACCGCCGGGACTGAGTGGAGAATTAGGAAAACCGCGAATGCGGACACGAATGCGATCATGTTACCTCCTTTTCTACGGCAGTCGTAGCAGATACGCGCGATGCTCATTTTGATCAGGGTCAAGCAGAGGTAGAACTTGAATTCACCAGTAAAAGAAAGGAGCCGGCACCGCGTTGCGCTTCGCAGGGCATTAGTCGCCAATCGTTGGTCAACGCTTGCAGGTGTCTTAGAAGCCTTTGCCAATCGGTGCCCGGCGCGGGCGAGGTGAGACCTCGACGCCGCGTTACCCGTCTTTGCGCCAGCGCAAAGATCTGGCCCTTTTCCCTGATAAAGGTGACGAGATTAGTCATCTTTAAGGGATCATCGTCATGTTTCGTGCCTCCTGCCTTTGCTTTGCTCCAATCCTTTATGCGGCGACACCTCTCGTCCTGCACGCCGCAGAATACCCAATTGGCGAACCAAAGGTCTTTTCCGGCATGGAGGTCGCGGCAGTCTATCTGCAACCGATCGAGATGGATCCACCCGGAATGATGCCGCCGGCCGATCAGTCGGATATTCATCTGGAAGCCGACATACACGCGACCGAGACCAACACGAACGGGTTTGCGGAAGGCGACTGGGTGCCCAATCTTCACATCGAATACAGCGTCAAGAACGACGACACCGGAAAGGAGGAATCCGGCGCCCTTGAAGCCATGGTAGCCAGCGACGGACCGCACTATGGCGACAATGTGAAACTTTCGGGGCCCGGCCGCTATACGCTGGCACTGACTGTCCATCCCGGCGGACATGGAGACATGGCATTTGGTCGCCATGTCGACAAGGAAACCGGCGTCGCGCCGTGGCCCGAGGCGTTTACGCTGACCTACGAGTTCGTCTTCGCCGGCGTTGGCAAGAAGGGAGGCTACTAATGAGCCAGCTGGCTTTCCCGTCCTTCCTGGCCGGTTTTGTGCTTGTTGCGGCGACGCTTCCAGCAGCGGCAGATCAGGAATATCCAACATTCGAGGTACACTTCAGCAATGGTATCGTATCGCCGTCCGTGATCGAGGTGCCGGCCAACAGTCGCTTCAAGTTGGAACTGCGCAACGAGGGCTCCACACCCATCGAATTTGAAAGCACCGCGCTGCGCAAGGAAAAGGTGCTCGCGCCGGGAGCCTCGAGTTTCATAGTCTTCCACCCATTGGATCCCGGAAACTACGCTTTCTTCGATGATTTTCATCTGGACATGCCCCCTGCGAGGATTGTCGCCAGATGACCCTCAGCATGTCCGCGCAATCCTTCCAGATCGCGTTCGTGGTCTGGCGGGAATCTCTTGAAGCGCTTCTCGTCGTCGGCATCCTGGTGACATGGTCCTTGAAGAGCGCGCCCGACAAGGGCCGACTGGCCATGCGCGCAATTGCTGCCGGCGTAGTATGCGGGCTGGTGCTCGCGACTGCCCTTGCGGCTTTGACCAACCATGCCGCGAGCGCGTTCAACGGCCACGTCGAGGACATCGTTCAGATGCTCATAGCCTTCGCGGCCTGCCTTCTTATCATAAGAATAGTATTTTGGATGCGTCGCATCGAGAAGGGCGCCACCGACGACCTGTGTGCCCAGGCGATGGCTCGCACCAGCGGCCAAGATTGGCTCGGCCTTGTTGCGCTAACGGCACTTGCCATGGCGCGGGAGGGTGCGGAGACGGTCCTCTTTCTTTATGGCATACTCTCACCGACAGAGGTTAATCTTGGACGCGGCGTCTTGCCCGCAGGTGCAGGCCTGCTGTTTGCTGCGGCCACCTATTGGTCCTTCAAGCTTGGTTCTTTCGGCATACCGAAGAGGACATTTCTTGGCGTCAGCCAAGGCTTGCTGCTGGCCCTGGGAAGCGGTCTCATGATGACCGCTATCGACAAGGCGATTTCCATTGAACTCGTCTCCCCGATGTCCGCGCCCCTATGGGATTCCAGTTGGCTTCTCGACGACTCCAGCGGATTTGGCGCGTTTCTGGCCGGCGTCATCGGCTATCGTTCGCGACTAGAGCTGTTGCCGGTCCTTGGAATGGCAATTTACTGGGCAACGACCTCCTTTGCCTTTGTCCGACCAATTGATGCAAGGCTTTCGGCATGAGCCCTATGAGAGCGAGGGCCGACGCGCTGGTCGCGGGTGTCGGAGATCTGCTTGTGCGCCACAAGGCATTCATCCGACGCCTGCAGTGGACGACGATTGTCCTTTACGCTGTTCTCCTCGTGCTGCCCCTGCTTTTACCGCTTCCCACGAACCGGGATTTCATGTGGAATAACCTCACGCGCTTCGCGCAATTCGTCTTCTGGGGACTCTGGTGGCCGTTCGTGATCCTCGGAACCGCTCTGATCGGTCGCTTCTGGTGCGGACTTCTATGCCCCGAAGGAGCCCTTTCGGAGTTCGCTAGCGAAAGAGGTGCGGGAAGGGCGATCCCGAGCTGGATGAAGTGGTCGGGCTGGCCGGTCGTGTCATTTATCTCGACGACCGTCTATGGCCAGCTTACAAGCATCTATCAGTATCCCAAGCCTGCCGCATTATTGCTGGGCGGATCCACTTTGGTCGCGATGGTCGTCGGTGCGCGCTATGGCAAGGCCAAGCGGGTCTGGTGCCGGTTCTTATGCCCGGTGAGCGGCGTCTTTGGCCTCGTAAGCAAGATCGCGCCCTTGCATTTCAAAGTGGAGACCGAAGTCTGGAGGCGGCCCGCAACACAGGTTGGCGCGATCGCCGCCGTCAACTGCGCTCCCTTGATACCGATCAAAACCATGCAGGGCGGCTCGGCCTGCCACATGTGCGGACGGTGCAGCGGTCACAGGGGTGCCATCCGGCTTGCATGGCGAAGACCTGCCAATGATATCGTGTACGCCTCGGGGAGGGCCGCCACACGCTTCGAGACGTTTCTGATCGTGCCGGTGTTGCTCGGCCTCGTGCCAGCCGCGCTCCACTGGTCCAGCAGCAGCCTGTTTGTGTCCATCAGACAATGGCTGGCGGAGCTGTGTGTGAGCGCGCACTGGATCTGGCCGCTGTCGGTTCGCCTGCCTTGGTGGGTGCTCACAAACTATCCGTCGGCAAGCGACGTCATGACGGTCATTGATGGCCTGTCGCTGCTGGTGTTGATCGCAATGTCTGGCGTGCTGGCGTCTATCATGTTCGTTGTTGCGCTGGTTGTTTGCTCTTTCGTCCTTGGCCGGGGCCGCCATGTCATCCACCATCTTGCGCAAGCACTGATCCCGGTGGCGGCCGCCGCGCTCTTTTGCGGCTTGCTGTCATTGACGATCACGCAGCTCCGCTCCGATGGCATCGATCTGCTGTTCATCGACCGAGGCCGGGGGATCATCGTACTTCTTGCCGGCGCCTGGTCGGTGGCAATAGCCAGTCGAATAGCGGCACTGTACACCGCAAGCGTCCCGCGCCGAGCGCTCGCAACGACGCTTATATCCATTCCGACGATTGCGTTCTCATGGGGATGGCTCGTCGTCTTCCTATCCTAATTTAGCAGGGCGAGTTTCAAAAACCTCGAGACGGATCCAAACCAAAGGCCCGCGACGCCGTCAACTGGCGGAGCTATGCCGATGCCGGGTGACTATGAAGAGGGCGCACGACATCATCCCCGTTCCAATAGCAGATGTCACCAAGAGGCTGGACGCAGCTACCCAAAGTGTGATTCCAAAGCTCAGTCCCATGGTTGTGACTGCAGCAAGCTTAGCCTTGCGAGGAATGGCGCGATTGCGACGCCATGCCTTTACTGATTTGCCCGACGTCGGATGCGACAGGAGCCACCTTTCAAATCGAGCGAGGTGCGGGCGAAAATGGCCGCTTGTAGAGCGACAATCTGGATGAGATCAGCGCGACAATCTGGATGAGATTCTGGTGTCGCGGTCGTCGGCGACGGTATCATGGTGATTGTCGCTTGCAAGGGCCTCGTCGGCTTCTGAATGTCGCGCAGCGTCAATCTCGGCGGCATTTCTCATTGTTGCGAAGGCCGCTGGCCTGCCGCGCTGACGTTTGGCTTCCATGGCGGATCGACGCCGGTAGCTTTCGACATTCATCTCAAAGATGGTCG
>NZ_LOKZ01000024.1 GCF_002211365.1 Rhizobium sp. R711
AGGGCAACATTGTCGCCGACGCGCAGATCCTCGACAGGCTTTTCACCGCAATCCGTGAGGATCGCCGTCCCGCGCAGGAAGCACCGCGCGCCGCCGTCACCGCCACCAGAACCTCCCTGCCCACCGGGGCCGTTCCCGCCTCCACCGGAGTGACCGCGCCCCCAACGCCGGCCCATCGCACTTGCCGGAGACTTGGAAACTGCCGCCGCCAAGGCCGTGAGGCTGGCGAGCCGAGCACCGGCAGCTGCGGCCACACCCAGAAAATGTCGTCGCGCGGTATTGCGGGGCAGCTGCGGATCTTCCTTGGATGACATGCTGGCAACCTCTGAACAGATTAACACTAGCCCATACTATAATAAGTTGTTGTATTTCATTGAACTTCGCACAATTGCTCTGACCCCTACTGAAAAGGGCGTAGGTAAGGCATGTCGTTGCCTGAATAGGTTGAAACATGGCAACCAAACTTAATGTGAGATACTAAACGCGTTGCCGATTTCCGGAGCATCTTCACCGTCGCTAGACGGGCTCGACACGCTCACGCCACACCGAGAGAGACGCGGCGAGCGGACCAATGGTGACACCGCACAACTGGCCTTCTCAGCTAGACGCGCTCGACTCTCTTGAGCTCATCCTTCTGCAACGCTCTTCCTCTTGCGCCTGGAGTAATCTCACGACACAAACGCGATTCCTCAATCTGCGGCAGGTTTGTCTCTCAGTTTGACGAGCGTCAAAGATCATCTGCATCACGTGTCCTAAAAGCGTTCTCGAGGCCAAGACGACCTCGAAGAACAGGAGATATACAAATGCGTTTGAAGTACGGTCTGCTTGCCGCAACGGCAGCCTTGATTGCGTCGACGGCGCCGCTGATGGCTGCTGACCACCAGGTTCAGATGCTCAACAAGGGCACCGCCGGGGCCATGGTATTCGAGCCCAGTTTCGTAAAGATCGCTCCCGGCGATACGATCACGTTCGTTCCAACTGACAAGAGCCACAACGTCGAGACCTTCAAGGGGCTCATCCCGGATGGTGCGGCCGAGTTCAAGTCCAAGCCCAGCGAACAGTACCAGGCCAAGTTCGACCTTCCCGGCGCCTACGTCGTCAAATGCACGCCCCATGCCGGCATGGGCATGGTCGCCCTGATCCAAGTCGGCGATGCGCCTGCCAATCTTGAAGCCATCAAGACTGCCAAGGTGCCGAACATGGTTCGCAAGCGCCTGGACGCCGATCTCGCGCAGGTGACCCAGTAATCAAATCTGCTGCGGGTGGCGGCTCGCCCGCCATCCCGCACGATGGAGAAATCTCATGATCAAGCAATTCTCGCTGGCCGTCATGGCAGGGCTCTTTGCCGTGGGCGCTGCCCATGCCCACGCAACGCTTGAGCAAAGCCAAGGCATTTCCGGCAAGGCCTACAAGGCGGTCGTCCGCATCGGACACGGCTGCGAGGGCAAGCCAACCATCAAGGTTCGGGTCAAGGTTCCCGAAGGTCTTTTGTCTGCCAAGCCTATGCCCAAGCAGGGGTGGACGATCGAAAAGGTCAAGGCGCCCTACGAAAAGAGCTACGATCTCTACGGCAAGCTCGTCAAGGAAGGCGTGAGCGAGATCGTGTGGAGCGGCGGTAGTCTGGCTGACGACGAGTACGACGAGTTCGTCTTCCGCGCGACGGTTGCCAAGGAACTGCCGCTTGGGACGCGGATCTATGTCCCTATCGTCCAGGAATGCACCGACGGGGCTTCCGAACGATGGATTGAGGTTCCAGCTGCCGGCAAGACGTCCGAGGACTACGAGAACCCCGCGCCGTATTTCGACGTGATCGAGCAGCCTCGCTCTTAGCATGCGAGTAGTCGCCGATGCGCTCAAAGGCTCCCAACAGGGCGACATCGCTCCTTCAACCGGCAGCGCTTCTGCTGATGTTTGCATCGGCCATGCTCCTGCCGGCTATCGCACATGCCCATGCCGTCCTCGTCAACTCGTCACCGGCCAGCAATGAGACCCTGACGACGCCAGCGGGGGCTGCGCGGCTTCAATTCAACGAGCCTGTGCGGGTCATCCAGGCCGTCGCCAGGGACGCCGATGGAAACAGTCAGAACCTGGCTGCGGACCTGTCCGGAGCGACCGTAACGCTCCATCTTCAAAATCCGATCGAGCATGGCTCGGTGATTGTCAGCTATCGCGTCGAGTCCGAAGATGGACACCCCATCGGCGGGTCGCTTGTATTTCACGTCGGCGCGCCCTCCGCCTCCATGGCGGTAATCCCTCAGAGCGCGACTTGCGCCCTGGCTGTCGCGATATGGGCGCTACACACGATCTCTGTCCTTTACCTGGCGATCGTCGTCGGCGGAGCGCTCTTCAACCGTTGGCTCAATCCCGACCGCGTAACACCGGTGCGGACGGTCGCCACGGTCGTTTCTGGCGCTGTTCTGCTTGTGGCGGGACTGTATCTGCAGGGCCTCGACGAGTTGGGCGTCGGCCTAGCTTATGCTGGGCTTGAGCCCCTGGCGAGCGCGGCTGAGGGCAATGGCATGCTTGCGGCTGCGCTCGCGTTGCTGTCGATCGTCCTGGCTTCGCTTTCGATCCCTTCCAATCGTCGAGTTGCTCTTGGGGTGGCCATGCTTGCGATGGTCACCGCGTCAGCTGCCTTTGCCTTTACCGGGCACTGCAACGTCGTCGAACCTCGCTGGCTTGCCAGGCTGTGCATAATGCTTCACGGGGCCGCCTTGATGTTCTGGATCGGAAGCCTGCTTCCGCTTTGGAGGCTCAGCAACACCCGCTTGAACCAGCGACCGCTTCTTCGCTTTTCGCGTGTCATCCCCGTGCCATTCGGCCTCATGCTGGTGGCCGGCGCAACACTTGCGTTTATTGAACTTCCGGAAATTTCGCACCTCGTTTCCTCCCTCTATGGTCGGGTACTCGTTTTCAAGGTGGGCCTTGTCGCTGCCGTGTGTGTTCTGGCGAGCTATAACCGGTTCTGGCTTACCAAGCCGACCTTGGCGGGAAATCCAGGAGCCAGGGTCCGGCTCCGCCGAAGCATGGCTTGCGAAATCGTGTTGGCGATTGCGATCGTTGGTGCAGCGTCGCTATGGCGCTTTGCGGGTCCGGCTCCATCGACAGCCGAGCAGCCAAGCTTCAAAGTTCATCTGCATTCTGCCAAAGTCATGGCTCAGCTCGAGCTAACCCCGCAGCCTGCCGGCACGGCGAACGCACGGGTCGTCCTGATGGGTTCCGACTTTGGATCACTCGAGCCACGCTCGGTATCCCTTCGCCTTATGAATCCAGATGCCGGAGTGGAGCCCATCAAATACCCTCTCGCGAAGTCGCCAGAAGGTGGCTGGCAGGCAGACGTATTGTCCTTGATTGACCCAACAGGATGGAAAGTCGATGTTGAGGTCTTGATAGACGACTTCACGTCCGCCCACCTTGAGGGGAGCCTGCTCACTCAGTAGCAGGCGCTGCGCGGAGAATTCTCAACGGCATCCATTGTTCCAGCGGCGGTGTCTCGGACCCTGGATAGAAAGCCGGATACGGGCAAGCTCTGACAGAGCTCGCCCGAGAGGCAATCATGCTGCCTCTGTCTCTACGGTCCTGGTTACTGGACTACCGCCACCAGTCGCCATCGCCTTTTTGATCAGGCCCACAATCTCCCGCTCGGAGCGAATATGTCGGCGCATCGAGCCGAAGAAAGAGCGGAGCTGATATCCGACTGCGTCCCAGGAGAGCGCACACCTTCCCTCTCGTAGAGAGAGAAGCGTTTCCACGACTTCCTGGGCTGCGTCGTAGTCGAGGAGCCTGCTGGCGCGCCGACGTTCGTCGGCCTCCCTAAACTCTTCGTCGTTCATGATCAGTCCAAGACCCGGGCAGACAAGTCGTTCCTCAAGCTGCTGGCTTGTGGCCAGAAGCGGGACAAGCCCAACGGTTATGGTCTCGCAAAGTCGCTCGTCGACATGGCAAGGGAGAAAGTCCGCGATCGCTTCGAGAAGATCGCACCACGAAATGAGCTGTCCATAGCAGGCCTCGAGTTCAGAGAAGGCGTTCGATGTCATATCTTCCATGTCACCTCTGCAGGAACAGGCTTGCGGCGATCGCGATCGCGGCGATGACGGCCGACACGACGCCGGTTCGCTGCAGCACACCCATGCGGTAAAGGGTAATCGCAAACAGAACGATCACCGGGGTCGCTATCGAGAGTCCTATCTGTGCGTCTGTCATTACTGTCTCCTTTTCCGGCGACCATAGACGCGATGATTGGTGGCATCTTTGCGATCGATCAAAGACGGGTCGCCGCGAGGCAAATAGCTTGCCACGCCATGGCGGCGATCATTTCGACTGGAAAAGACGACTACGCGGGTGATGGATCGGACGATGATCTGCTGACCTGGATTCTGGCCTGGAGTGAACTTGTCGCGTTCGGCGCGCTACTTGCGGCATTCGTCGTAGTGTCATGGATGCAGCCCGGAGAATTTGCAGCCGGCAAGGCCCGGCTCCATCCAGTTTTGCCGGTTCTCAATACGATCGTTCTGCTCGCAAGCGGCTGGTCGGCCGCTGCTGCGACGTCGGAGACGGGCATGCGACAACGCCTCGGACTCTCGGCAGCGGCT
Source organism: Rhizobium sp. R711 (assembly GCF_002211365.1). Classification (GTDB taxonomy): domain Bacteria; phylum Pseudomonadota; class Alphaproteobacteria; order Rhizobiales; family Rhizobiaceae; genus Rhizobium. The sequence goes on from NZ_LOKZ01000024.1 coordinate 4,593, forward strand.
CTTGGTGGCCTTTTATTCTTCTCCCTCAAGATTTACGAATATTGGCAGGAAGGCGCAACGCTCGTTTCGAGCGACATGTTTGCGCAGCTTTACATCCTGCTGACCGGCTTTCACCTGGCCCACGTCGCCTTTGGGTCGCTGGTGCTCCTGCTCGTTGCCAAGTTTCCTTCCCGTCAGAATGTCCACCTGATCACGACACTCTGGCACGTGATCGACATCGTCTGGCTCGTCATGTTCCCGGTGGTCTATTTGCTATGAGCGGTCCAAGAGGGCTTTCCGCCAACCCGCAGCGTGCGCTGTTTTACCTGATCATCCTGACGATCAGCATCCTGGCCGTGATGGTCCTCCTTCCCAATACGTCGGCAAAGCCGGCTGCACCGATCGTAGCAGCAGCGCTTGCGCTCCTGAAAGCGCGTCTCGTCGTGCTCGACTTCCTCGGCCTTCGATCGAGGGGCGCGCATACCAGGAGGGCATTAATCGCCTGGGCGGCGGTCGTACTGGCAATCGCCTTGGTGAAGGTCATCGCATTCTCGGCGGTCTTTGCGAATTGACAAAGACCCGTCTGCTCATTTCGGCCATCAAAGTCATCGCGAGCCCTTGGCTCGGTTTCCGACGTCGCGGCGTATCCGCCACTGACATGAAAGGATAATCGATGGCTGAACGCCTGACAAAAACCGCGGCCCGAAACGTGTTTTACGGCGGGTCGGCATTCTTTTTCGCCATTTTCGTGGGCCTCACCGCCCACAGTCACTATTACATCCGAACCGTCTCAACCGACGAGGCGACCCTTACGGAGAGTGTCGCAAGAGGCAAGCACATCTGGGAGAAGAACTCCTGTATCAACTGCCACACGCTGGATGGTGAAGGCGCCTACTTTGCGCCCGAACTGTCAAACGTGTGGATTCGCTGGGGCGGAGACAAGGATCCCGCCAACGCGCGCGAAGCACTGCACGCCTGGATGGCGGCGCAGCCTTCCGGCATCGAGGGCCGCAGGCAGATGCCACAGTTCAACCTGACCGACCAAGAAGTGAACGATCTAGCCGACTTCCTCGAATGGGTCAGCAAGATGAAGACACAGAATTGGCCGCCGAACCAGGCCGGTTGACAGGCGAGAGGACCAAGCAATGAAGTACAAGACTCAAAGCGTCGCCATGCTCTATTTTTACGGAGCACTCGGCCTTTTCATGGCGCAGCTCCTTTTCGGCGTGCTGGCGGGCACGATCTACGTGCTGCCGAACACGCTATCTGTCGAGCTGCCATTCAATATCGTTCGCATGATCCATACGAACGCGCTCATCGTTTGGCTGCTCATGGGTTTCATGGGCACCACCTATTTCCTGCTTCCGGAAGAGTGCGAGACGGAACTCTACAGCCCAAAGCTTGCGATTGCGCAGTTCTGGATCTTCCTTGTGGCGGCAGCGGTCGCCGTCGTCGGCTACCTGTTCCATATTCACGAAGGTCGCGAGTTCCTTGAACAGCCGTTTGCGATCAAGGTTGGAATTGTCATCGTTGCATTGATGTTCCTGTTCAACGTCACGATGACGGCCCTCAAGGGACGCAAGACGACGATCACCAACATTCTGCTCTTCGGCCTCTGGGGTGTGGCAATCTTCTTCCTGTTCGCCTTCTACAATCCGATCAACCTGGCGCTGGACAAGATGTACTGGTGGTACGTGGTCCATCTGTGGGTCGAGGGCGTCTGGGAACTGATCATGGCCTCCGTTCTGGCGTTCCTGATGATCAAGCTCAACGGCATCGATCGGGAGGTCGTGGAAAAGTGGCTCTACGTCATCATCGGCCTGGCACTGTTCTCGGGCATCCTTGGCACCGGCCACCACTACTACTGGATTGGCGCACCCGGCTACTGGCAGTGGATCGGCTCGCTCTTCTCGACGCTCGAAGTCGCCCCGTTCTTCACCATGGTCGTCTTCACCTTCGTCATGACCTGGCGGGCAGGACGCAAGCATGAAAACAAGGCGGCGCTCCTGTGGTCGATCGGCTGCTCGGTCATGGCCTTCTTCGGCGCGGGTGTCTGGGGCTTCCTGCATACGCTGTCGTCGGTGAACTACTATACTCACGGAACGCAGGTGACTGCAGCCCATGGCCACCTCGCCTTCTTCGGCGCCTACGTGATGCTCAACCTTGCTGCAATGGCCTACGCGATACCGCAGATCAAGGGTCGCGCTCCCTACAACCAGTGGCTCTCGATCAGCAGCTTCTGGATCATGTGCGGGGCAATGTCGGTGATGACCTTCGCGCTGACGTTCGCCGGCATCATCCAGGTCCACCTGCAGAGAGTGCTCGGTCAATCCTACATGGACGTCCAGGACCAGCTCAGCATGTTCTACTGGGTCAGGCTCGCCTCCGGCGTCTTCGTCTTCGTGAGCGCGATCATGTTCATCTGGTCGGTGCTCGTCCCCGGACGTGTCCGGGCAACCAACACAGTAGCCCAGCCCGCCGAATAGGCGGGCTCCTTCTGGAGATCAGAAATGACCATAGCTCTCAAATCCCCGCTCAATCCGAACACTGAGATCCCGCACTACACCAGACATGGCAACGAATGTGCGCTTTTCGAAAGCGCATGGACGCGGCAACTGCCTGTGCTCCTGAAAGGACCGACAGGTTGCGGAAAGACCAGATTTGTCCACCACATGGCGGCGCGTCTGGGACTTCCGGTTTCGACAGTATCGTGCCACGACGATCTTACCGCAGCCGATCTGACCGGACGTTACCTGCTCAAGGGCGGCGAGACAGTGTGGGTGGACGGGCCGTTGACAAGGGCGGTCCGGAACGGCGGGATCTGCTACCTCGACGAAATCGTCGAGGCTCGCAAAGACGTCGCCGTGGTTCTCCACCCGCTGACGGACGATCGGCGAATTCTTCCGCTCGAAAGGACTGGCGAACTTCTGGAAGCCCAGCCGGGCTTCATGGTCGTCGTTTCCTACAATCCTGGCTACCAGAACCTCATGAAGGCGCTGAAGCCAAGCACCAGGCAGCGGTTCGTGTCCATCGAGTTCGATTTCCTTCCACGGGATCAGGAGATCGTCACCGTTTCTCTCGAGAGCGGGCTAGCGGAAGGCAAGGTGGCTCCGCTGGTGGACCTTGCGCGCCGCCTGCGGGTCCTGAAGGGGCAGGATCTGGAGGAAGGGGTTTCCACGCGCCTGCTTATCTACTGCGCGACGCTTATTGATGCCGGGCTGCCTCCTGCCGACGCGGTGCGAGCCGCCATCATCGAACCGCTCACCGACGAGCCGGACGTAAAGGCCGCTCTGGTGGAGATTGCAAAAGCGACGGTTGGGTAGGTCGGACATGCTGGAATTTCTGGAACTCGAGGAGACGGTCGGACGAGCGTGGCACCGGTTCGTCGGCGACACCAGCTCCTGGCCGCGTCATCCGGCGCATGCAGTGCATCTGGCCGAGATCAAGTCTCAACTCGCCGTGTGTTTTCGCGCGTTCGGCGGCGAAGCGACCCTGCAGATCCAGAAATCGCGGCAGAAGACTTCCCTGCATCGGCTGCGCTTGCGCCAGGTTGTCGGACTTGGCGAGGAGCGGAGCGACCATCCGACGTGGGACGGCTCCGCCATCCACCTCCCGGCGGTCATAGACATGTTCGAGGACCGGTCCCTGAACCGGCAGCTTTACTTCTGGCTCGCCGGCTATATCGCGGTCGCGCCAATAGCGCAGCCGCGGCCAACCGACCCGGCGCTTGCCGACATTGCTCGAATCGACGCCGGCCGGACAAATTCCGCTCGTGTCATCGAAATCTTTCCCGGCATGGGAGAGCGATACGCGCGTCTGAGCCACGCCATACTTGCGTGCCGCACGCGCGGCAAGCTGCCAAGCGCAGAGAGGCAGATCGAGGAATTCGCCAAAGCCGCGCTCACTTTTCCTCTGCGGCACCCCCTGCCTGACGCCTCGCGGCCGAAGATACGTGTGGCGCCTGCGGGATATCTTCCGATGCTGCCACTTCCGATCTGGCCGGACTATGCCGGCAAGGCGGAGTGTGACCCATCGCATCGTGACGATCTTCCGTCGGATGGAAGCGACGGCAATGCCAACGGGCCGTCGCATGAAGCCAGGCGAAAGAAGGATGCCGACGATCGGAAGCGGGACCCGTTCATCTTGAATCGCTTTGAAAAGATCCTTGCGATGGCAGAGATGGTCAACGTCGACCGACCGACGGACGACCGGGAGGATGAAGATGCCGCAGCGGCCGAGGAGCTTGACGAAATTACTCTTAGCGAGACGAAAGAGCGGCCAAAGTCGAAGTTCCACTTCGATTTGGACCTTTCTCCCGAAGCCTTCGATCCATCGCGAATAAAGGCCGAACTAACCTACCCGGAATGGAACTTTCGAAAGCAGGAATACCTGCCGGATCATTGCCGCGTCGTGCTTGGCATGGCATCGGAATCGAACGACAAGCCAATTACCAGCGATCAGGCGATTATTCGGAAGGTGAAGCGCCAGTTTGAAACGCTGCGGCCGAAGCGCGAAATTCGAAGAGCGCAATTGGATGGCAACGAACTCGACGTCGAGGCCGTCGTCCGCTCGCGTGTGGATCTCATCGCTACCGGACAACCAGACGACCGGATCTACGAATGCGCCCGCCCCGCAGCACATGACTTGGCGACGTCCATATTGGTTGACGTTTCGCTGTCGACCGATTCGTGGGTGGACAACCGAAGAGTTCTCGACGTCGAGATCCAGGCGCTGGACGTTTTGGCACGCGGTCTTGACGCCTGCGGTGATAGGTTCTCCATCGACACGTTCACGTCGCGCCGTCGCGATTGGATACGGATAGAGACAGTCAAGGGCTTCGATGAGAGGTTTTCGCCGAACGTCGCAAGGCGCATCGCCAATTTGAAGCCCGGCTACTACACCCGCATGGGAGCGGCCATCCGCCACGCTTCCAAGCAGCTCGATGATCAAGGTGCGCGAAAGAGATTGCTTCTGATCCTGACCGATGGAAAGCCGAACGATGTTGACCACTACGAAGGCCGGTTCGCTCTTGAAGACTGCCGCCGTGCGGTGATGGATGCCCGGGGTCGCGGTCAGGCTCTGTTTGCGGTCACCGTCGACCGCAATGCGAGCGACTACCTTCCGGCCATCTTCGGTCGAGCTGGGTTCGCCCTGGTTTCGGAGATCGCCAAGCTTCCAAGCGCCCTTCCGCCGATCTACCGCAACCTGACGGCCTAGCAATGGGCCACGGCGAAGTGGACTTCGCCCGGGTTCAGCTATGCCATTGGGATTTTGCCTTTACGCTGACACCCGCAGACGTTTGGCTTAGTTAGGGGGCGATTTGCGTTCGTGCCGAATGGTCGCGCTCGCGTCATAGAATGCGGCGTCGCAACCCGGGTTCATTCATGCCGTAGGTGGATGCAGCCTTGTATCGAGAGCAAAGGCCTCCTGGAACTTCAGGGCATAGGCGTCAGTCGCGTCGCCTGCGAGAAAAATCAGGTTCCAGCTGTGCAGCGAGACCGCGCTCGGGATCGCGACGAAACGGTGGCGTCGCAGCAGAGCGTCTCCGAAGGCTTGCTGTCCTGCGCCGGGAATGCCCAGGCGCAGCCAATTGGGATTGGGCACGCTTGCCGGATCGACGACATGGACATCGCCACGATTGGCAATGACCGCAGCCGTCATCATATGCGCCACCGTGTCGAGAGCCCGAACCCCTTGTGGACCGCGACCTCGAGGATGGCAGTCGCTGGATCGAGCGAGCAGTAGACGGCGCGAACGCCCTTGCTGTTCCAGCGACCGCCAACGCGATAGGCGCCTTCGCCGCTATCCATGTCGGCGCGTGGGCGGCTTGATCGAGCCGCCACGCGACCAACTCGGTCCCGCCGAGCCCGAATGGCAAGAAGGTCATGCATAGACGCCGTATTCGAGGCGGTCGAGATGATCCTCGACAAGTTCGACGCCGGCGGGCGTCCCGAGAAGATCGATCGGGCGGCGCTGGTCGAGCCCGATCGCCGGGCGCTCCAGCCATTGCTCGGCTTCTGCCTGCGATCCGAGGATATCTGTTGCCTTTGCGAGAATCTCGGCGAATTTCCACGCGCGGCCGCTCTGTTCCTGGCTGAGCGGCATGGAGGGCGTGTCCTTCCGCCGCTGCCAGGTCCTGAGACTCATGCCGACGGCCAGGTCCTTGCAAAAGGACTGCCCCGTTCGGCCTGTTCAATTGAAACGGTAAGCTGAGGATCCGGCACGCACGGCCAGCCCACACCGAGCAAGGTTGGCGGCCGCATTTTTGAAGCATGTTGTTGTCTGCTGCCGTCCTTTGCACTTAGGCCGTGGCCGGGCACAGGTTGACCGTTTCAGGCGGTCGCAAGCCATGCAAAGGATCCAGTTCAGCGCCCACCTGCCGACATCGACGGTCACTAGGCGGCCTTGCTGTGTGTCCTTCCCAACGATCCGAAGTAGGCATCGAAAGCTGCAGCGACCGCGCGGACCATGAAACGAGCGTCCTTTGATACCGTGACCCGGCCGTCGACGACAGTCGCTACTCCGTCGGTCACGAGCTCCTGAAGTTTCTCGTTCCTTTCGAGCAGGAAGCGGATGTCATGGCCCGCCTCTTCGCTCAGCTTGGGCAGATCGACTTCGAAGTCGCACATCAGTCTCTCAATGACCCTCGCACGAAGCTTGTCTTCGTCGGTGAGGAGATATCCTTTCGCAGTGGGAAGGACGCCTGAGGAAACCATCTCGGCATACCTGCCGATAGCCACATGGTTTTGATAGTACCCGGATGGCAGACGTCCGATTGCGGACGCGCCGAGACCAATCAGGGTGTCGCACTCGTCGGTCGTATAACCTTGGAAATTCCTCCGAAGCAATCCGGAGAGGGAAGCGATTGAGAGCTGATCATTGGGCAAGGCGAAATGGTCGAGGCCGATCCGGACGTAGCCCGCGCTGACAAGCTCTTGCGCAATCGCCTCGGCTTGCTCGTTGCGTTGGCGCGCATCTGGAAGCGCAGCTTCCTCGATCAGGCGCTGATGCTTCTTGAAGGCTGGCACGTGCGCGTATCCAAAGACCGCGAAGCGCTCGGGTCTGAGCTCCGTCGCCAGTCTGACGGTCTGGATACAGGATTCAACCGTCTGGTGCGGGAGGCCGTAGATCAGGTCGAAGTTGATGCTCGACGCGCCGTAAGCGCGCAGCCCGGCGACCGCCGCCTTAGTCTGCTCAAGAGTCTGAATTCGGTTGATCGCCCGCTGGACCACCGGATCGAAACTCTGGACGCCCAGGCTTGCTCGATCCACACCGTTCTCTCCCAATGCCTCGATCATCGACGGGGAGAGGGTCCGCGGATCGATTTCGACGGCAACGCTGGCATCGTCCTCGAACTGGAACGCGCTTCGAAGCTTTCGCATGAGCGCCGTAAATTCCTCTGGCTTCATGATCGTGGGGGTGCCGCCACCAAAATGAACGTTCTTCACCCGCAGAGAATTTCCTGCGGCGAACGAAACGATCTCGATCTCCTGGTTCATCACATCGAGGTATTCGAGAACAGGGGCATCCTGCCGCGTTATCGTCGTATGACAGCCGCAATACCAGCACATGGAGCGGCAGAATGGAACATGAAGATAGAGGGAGACCGGTCCCGATTCCGCAGCGTTAGCAAGCCCTTGCATGTAGTCGTCGGGCCCAACCGCTGCCGAAAAGGCGGGCGCGGTTGGATAGCTGGTATAGCGCGGGAGCCGGGCTTCGCCGTACTTTGCGACCAAATCTGACATCGTGGCATCCTTCATAAAAGTCATGATGCTTATGATGGTGATCGGCTCTGCGTTCCTTGTCCTAGATCAATAAACACCGGTCCGGCGAAATCTCCGATATTTGTCCGTCGTCAAAGTCAGTCCCTTCAATGGCGCCTATCGTAGACTTCTGACATGTGGCGAGCCGCGGTCCTGTCAGTGGTCAAGCCTGCGGCGAAAAGGAACCAAGCCAGAATGACTGATGTGCAAACTCCCCCTGCCGAAGCTCCGCATATAGACGTGCGCACGCTTCCTCACGCTCAGCGCCATATGCAGATATTTGGCACGCTCGGTTCCCTGACCCCCGGCGGCACCTTGTTGATCACCAGCGACCACGAGCCCCGCCCCCTTCACTATCAGCTCGAGACCGCGTTCCCTGGCAAATTCTTGTGGGAGTATCTGGAGCAGGGACCGGAAGTCTGGCGCGTCGAGATCACCCGCCTTGACGCGGGCTGCGACTGCTGCTGCGGCAGCCACTAGGAGTGGAGAAGCGCGATGATGCCCGTGGGCACCACACTGTCGCGTTGGACAATGGCGTATTTCGGCGCGGCGGTATTCTTTTTGCTCTTCGCCGAAATCCTGCTTGCGGCGGGTGCGTGGACGCCGTCGTTGGACATCGCGGAGCCCCACGCACTCATTGTCGTGCACTCCGTTACCATCGGTTGGCTTGGTCTTCTGATGATAGGAGCGCTGCTGCAGTTTGCGCCTGTCATGACAGGCCTGAGCCTTCCGGCCGATCGAATTGATGCGGCAAGCCTCGGGGGCCTCATCGTGGGATTGGGTCTTCTGCTGTTCGGATTTCATTTGATCGATACGGGATCGAGCGCTGCGGGACTGACGATGGTTGCGGCGTCGCTGGCACTTTTGGCTTCCATCCTGTCGATCGGGCACGTTCTTTTCGTCGTTCTCTGGCGCGGCAGAGCCGCTCACGCTGCGTCGCCGCTCGTCCTTATTGCTATTGCATGCCTGATCGTGACAGCAGCACTTGGGTCGCTTTTCGCTGTCACTGTCTCCGGTGTCGTGGGTGCAGCGGCTATCGTCCAGTTCGTGACGAACGCGGTGCCATTTCACGCAAGCTTTGGATTGCTCGGCTGGATGACCTTTGCCGCGATCGGGGTGAGCTACAAGTTGCTGCCAATGTTCCTGCTGTCGGACGATATGAAAAGATCGCCCTTCATCCGTCTCACCGGATCGGCCGGTATCTCGATGCTGGCGATCGCCACGTTCTGTGTAATGTTCGATCCTGCCTTGGCACGCAGCATCTTTCTGATGGGTACACTGGTCCTCCAGTTCACGATCGCCGCATACCTGCTAGAGCTGTTCAGCACTTATCGCTCGCGGCGTCGCAAGACGCTGGAGCTCAACACGTCGGGATCCTTACCCGCGTTTGCCCTTTTGGGCATTTCGGCTCCGATGCTGGTGCTGGCACCTTTATTCCACGCCGGGTCGCAGCTCGTGACTGCTGCTGCCTACCTGTTCGTCTTCGGATGGCTTTCTGGTCTGGGACTGGCGCAACTTTTAAAGATTGTCCCCTTCCTGACCTGGATCGAGGCATTCGGACCCCTTTTAGGTCGCAGGCCGACGCCACGCCTGGGGGACCTGATCGCTGGAAGCCGCGCTGCCGTCTGGCTTGGAATGTTCTACTTCGCCGTCGTTGCGGCCGCCGCGGCGATCGCCGCCGGATCCGACCTGGGCTTTTACGCAGCCGTCATTCTTCAGACTTTCGCCACGGCGGCCCTTGCCGTCGAACTTCTGCTTGCCCGCGCGCTTGCAAACGTGGAGCCAGCCACCAAAAGAGCACCATTTCAACAGCCGGCGCTATTCTTCGCCGCAAACCACAGAGGTAACGCCAATGGTTCAGCTTCGTGAACTCGATGTTCGACAGGTCCTGCGTGACGGCGGGATGCCCTTCCAGCTCATAATGGATACGTTTGCCTCCCTCGATCCCGGCGAAGGAGTGCGATTGCACGCGATTTTTGAACCGGTCCCGCTCATCCGACAACTCGAACAGCGGGGCTTTGCGCATGTGTCCAGACGCCTCGCCGACGACGACTGGGAAATCGAATTCGTTCCGCGTGAACCTCCACAGGACATTCAACCCGCAGTCGCGGCGTCGGAAGCGATCTGGCCGGAACCGACCTGGAACCTCGACCTGACCGATCTTGCGCCTCCTGAACCGATGGAGCGAATTCTCTCGAGGCTCGAGACCATGAGCAGCGGCGAAGTCCTGTTTGCGCTTCTGAACAGGGAGCCTGTCTTCCTGTTCGACCTGCTGAAGGAACGCGGGCACGAATGGATTGGAAATTTCGATGAAACGGGAAAGGTGTACAGGATCATGATCCGGGCCACCCCCTCGGAAGTGACCGATGTCCGGGCCTAGCCTCACACGCGACAATATTCTTGATGCGCTCCGAGAAATCGAAGATCCGGAGGTCGGAACCGGAATCGTCGACCTCGGATTGATCTATGATGTCTGGATTGCGCAGGACGGTTTTGTTACCGTGGAAATGACGACAACCACGCGCTTCTGTCCTGCTTCCGGCTTTCTCGCCGAAGCGGTAAAGATGCGGTTGCAGGCCTTGGAGGGGGTAAGAGAGGCACAGGTTCGACTTGTCTACGACCCGCCTTGGTCGCCTGAAATGGCGGCGTCGTTTTCATTTTAGTCCAGTAGAGAGCGGCAGGCATGACCATCAAGGCGAAAGTTGATCTCGACGAGCTGACGGTCGACGCATCCTATCTGGCGGACCGGTTTGGACTGTCGCCACAAGCCCTTCGACGTTATATGGCGCAGGGTCTTGTTCGCAGCAGGGTTGAAATGGGTCAGGACGCGGACCTCGGAAAGACACGCCTGACAGTTCGCATCGGGAATCGAATATGGGTTGCCGTCCTGGCGGCCGACGGCAGCGTTGTGAGCGAAGAAACCAGATTTGCGGCGTCGGCCCCTTCTCGCCAGGCGACATAGACGATCTTGCTATCTGACTTCAGTCCTCCGTCCGGCACTTGCGTCGTCCAACTCGTCGACTTCGTGTATGACCGGGGGCGCAGGCGCAGGATGGCTCGCCGTTTCCGATGGTGTCGGTGCTGCGAAGAATCCGCTTTACCTTGACAGCCTTCAATCCCAAGCCTTTCCAGGCCTCGCGAACTGCGGGCCGCGGCGATGAACCTGTGGACGAAATCGCTCGCGCATGAGCGGCGCGAAAAACCGTTGCAATGCTCTCGCCTCGCTGGCGCCATGCGATGCCTCTGGTGTGTGAGGCGTTTGCGTTGTGAACAACGTGAGGGCCTCGACCTCGTTCTGGTTTGAAGACCTTGCTTATACCCATCCCTTGATGATTTTGATTATCATGCTGCATATATAGCCATGATAATCGTATCGGGAGATGTCTCCATGGTCGCAGCCGACAAAACCATTGAATTCCCTCGTGTTGGGACCCTCGCGGGGACGCCCGAGCAGGTCCGAACCGGGCTCGGCCGACTAAAGGCCGAACAGGTCGTCGCGCTGACAATTGAGCACGGCATTGAATCCGCTGCGAAAGCTCTCGCCCAGGTGGTTGCCAGCCTCGCCCCTTTGGTCGGTGCCATTCTCAAGCGCCGGCAGGATGAGACTTTCAATTCGATCATCGAGGCGCTAGTGCCGGAGGTTCCTCCTCCACATCATAAGCTCCTCGAGGCGCGCATGGTGGCCGACGCGCGTAAGGCGGTGCTTGAGAGTGGTGACTGGCTGACAGCCGCCGAAGTCGCGAAAGTGGCTGGCTTTAGCGCCAGCAACCCCAGTGCCCAGCCGAAAAAATGGAAGAAGGAGGGACAGGTTTTTGCTGTGCGGCATCGCGGCGTCGACTACTTCCCTGGATACGCGCTGGATCCCTCGACCGACTTCCGTCCAGTGAAGGCCCTGGCAAAAGTGCTTGTCGCCTTCCGGGGAAAGAAGGACGATTGGAGCCTCGCCTACTGGTTTGCCTCGGTCAACAGCTTCCTTGGTGGAAAGAGGCCGCAGGATCTCCTCATCAGCGAACCCGAACCCGTCGTTTCCGCGGCCGAGGACGAGGTGGCTGGCGTGCTCCATGGCTGACCGGAAGTCGCGGACGATACGTCCGCCTGTCGCGGGCAAAAGCGCCTTCCAGCCTAAGAACGACCTTGGCCCACTGATCAAGTCTGTGACCTGGCCCGCCGGCCGGGTCATTCACAGAATCCACCTCGGCCTCTATGGTGGCAGCGCTTTCAATCCCGGAATCGCGGGGAACGCCCGTTTCGGTCCAATTCAAAACGCGGCCGGAGCGAGCATTCCAACGCTTTACGGTGGAACGACCTTCGACTTTGCTGCGATGGAGACGGTGTTTCACGACGTGCTGATTGCACCGGGGCTGAAGACATTCGACCAGGCGAAGCTTGCTGAACAGGTTTATTCGACGGTGACGCCCAGAAGGGACCTCGTGCTGGCCGACCTGAGTTCGACTGCGCTGAGGTCGCTCGGACTGCGCCGCAGCGATCTTATCGATACCGAAAAGGACCAGTACCCAGGCGCGAAAGTGGGCGGAGGCCATTCACGAGCAGTGCCCTGCTATTGAAGGCTTGTGCTGGGTTTCGCGCCAGGACGATCGAGCTCGCGCAGTTGTTTTGCACCGTCAGAGAGCTTCGATGCTACCGGGGTCAAATATGAACTGCCTGATCGGAATCGACCCATGGCTTGGCGGCAGACGGTCGCTCGCGCATCAGCGGCGAAGAAGATCGCTCCGCTACACCTTCGCCTCGCTGGCGTTAAAGTCTACGATGCCCTCGGTCGCTACGGCAGCAAAGGTGCGCCCTTGCTCGGGGTCGACCGGAGTTCGATCGACCGATCGCTAGCGTTTCCAGACAAGCAAAAGAAAAGCTGGAGCGTGGCCGTTTGCTCAGGCGCATAGCATATTGCCATCTCGCCCTCCATCGCCAGAACATGTATGGTTTCAACTTGCGCATATCAGCAGCGGGCGCTTGCTGCGGTCATTGCTCCGAACTCATCATCTGCTCGCCAAGGGCTTCCTCTCACGGCACAGGAACGGAGCATGCTCATGCGCAAACATGCAGAAGGCGACCGTCCAGCCGATCGCCGACGCCATCAATATTTCAGAGCTGAACGAGGGTATCAGCTCTGCGGTCGGCCGTAGAAGCGCGACGGCTGCCAGTATGACGTAGGAGTAGTTGGTCAGGCGGCTGGATTTTACCTTTCGGCCGGTATGCCCTCGGGTGGCTCTCGTCATGACTGCCAGCATCATCAAGGAAATCGCGCCGATCGCAAAGACATGCAGGACTGCAAGCTGAGGCATCCCCAATGTTCCAAGAGCGACGGCGGCAAAGCCGAGTGGCACGAACAGGTAAGCGCCATGGAGCACGAACAGTATCGGTTCCGGCCAAACGTTCCAGCCCCGCCAGCGATAGAGCCTGACCCCGTTCATGGCTGCAGCGATCGCTGCGCACAGGCCGGTGATCAGCGCTTCAGGTGCCACGGCCCAGGCAGCAAGCGCAACGGCGCCCATGATGATGGAGGCGGCGTCGTAATGGTTGTAGGGAACCGGAAACTCGGTGCGACCGAACTGATTCAACCAATTACGCGTGAAACTCGGAAGGATTCGTCCGCCAACGATCGTCACGAGCAGCACATAGGCTCCGAGGCCAAGACGGATCGGGAGTTCGGGATTTTGTCCGGCGATCGCCTGAACATGAAAGAGCGCGTTGGCGATGGACAAAACCACGAGACCGGCGATGACTTTGAGGTCCTTCCACTTCTTGCCCGCCACCACTTCGCGGGTGCATAGTACCAACATGGCAGGCAGAAAAAGGCTGTCGACAGTGACAGCAGGCACAACTCCGATCCACGAACTCATGAGCATGGCAATTCTGCCAGCACACCAGACAGCAAAAAGTATCGCGAGAGGACGCCCCGCGATCGGCAGCCTGCCCGTCCAGTTAGGGATCGCCGTCAGCAGGAAGCCGGCAAGGATTGCCGGCGCAAAGCCGAAGATCATCTCATGGGCATGCCAGAAGAGCGTACCATACTCGGTTGCGACGGGAATTCCAAAGCGAAGGGACGCAGCCCAGAGATCGATGCTGGCGATGGCCCACAATGCCGACGCCAGGAAAAACGGGCGGAAGCCGTAAGAGAAGAGGACGAGGCCTGAGCGCGACATTCCACGCGGAACGTGCTCGTCCTTGGCCATTACTTTCTGCATGATCAGTGTCTCCAGATTGATCACACAGCAATGCAGGATTTCAAGACGCAGGTCGTTGAGATTACGCAAAGAAGACGCCTGGAACTTTGCGCTGCCACAAATTGCCAGTTTGCGCCAAATCAAAGAGTTCATTGGGGTTTCTACTAGTTTCCAACTCGACCGGGCGGCGTTCGCTCCGTCTTCGACTTCAGGAGAGTGGAAATGACCAACAATATGCAAATGACCCGGCGCACTATGCTGACCGGCGCTGCTGTCGCCGGAGCACTGACGCCAATCATCGTAGCCAGCAATGCCGCGAAGGCAGACGATGCACATTCGACGGAAGCACTCAAGCCGAGCAGGAAGCCGGCTGTTGACCTGTCGAAGCTCCCTCGCGAAAAGGTCGAGCTCGTGAAGCCGCCGTTCGTCCACGCCCATGACCAGAAAGCCAAGGGTGGCCCGAAAATCAAGGAATTCACCCTCACCATCCAGGAAAAGAAGATGGTGCTCGACAAGGGAGGAACCGAAATCAACGCCATGACGTTCGACGGCTCGGTGCCCGGTCCGTTGATGGTGGTTCACCAGGACGACTACGTCGAGCTGACACTCGTAAATCCTGAAACCAACACGATGCAGCATAATATCGACTTCCATGCCGCCACCGGTGGGCTCGGCGGGGGTGCCTTGACCGTCGTCAACCCTGGCGATACCACGGTTCTCCGCTTTAAGGCGACCAAGGCAGGCGTCTTCGTGTATCACTGCGCACCTCCCGGAATGGTGCCCTGGCACGTCACCTCGGGTATGAACGGCGCGATCATGGTGCTACCGCGCGAAGGCCTAACCGATGGCCACGGGAAGCCGATCGTCTACGACAAAGTCTACTATGTCGGCGAGCAGGACTTCTACGTTCCGCGCGACGCGAACGGCAAGTTCAAGAAATACGACAGCCCCGGCGAGGCCTACGAGGATACCGTGGCGGTCATGAAAACGTTGACGCCGACCCACATCGTCTTCAACGGCGCCGTCGGTGCATTGACCGGCGACAATGCAATGACCGCCAAGGTCGGCGAGACGGTTCTGATCATCCATTCGCAGGCAAATCGTGACACTCGTCCGCATCTTATCGGCGGCCACGGCGAGTACGTCTGGGCAACGGGCAAGTTCCAGAACGTTCCGGACATCGATCAGGAAACCTGGTTCATACCGGGCGGCACGGCAGGCGCGGCGGTGTACACTTTTGCCCAGCCGGGTATCTACGCCTATGTAAACCACAACCTCATCGAGGCATTCGAATTGGGAGCGGCTGCCCACTTCAAGGTCACGGGCGACTGGAACGATGACCTTATGACTTCGGTCAGGGCGCCATCGGCAAGTTGACCTGGCGGCGGGGCGGTGCGCGGGCTGGGGGTAGCCTGCGCACCATCGTTTGTAGAGAGGCGCTACGTGCGTAAAAACCATGGCTCGGAACGCTGCCACTGAAGCGGTTTCAGGCATATCCATCGCGGTTCCCCTTGCACTCCTTGCGATCCTTTCAGGAGCGGTCGCAGTGGAGTCTGGATTCGTTGTGATGAGAAACAAAGGAGCGACCGTCGCCTCGCCAGTGTTGGTGATCGTGGAGCCTCAAGCCTTCGCCTATCGTGAGGCCACGGAGTATTTCCGACACGGCCTGGCGATCGACGCTCCCAAGCGCGAGATCGCCGTCAGATCGCGCGTGGACATCACGAAGTTTCAGACCACGCTCGGTGAATATAACCGCTGCGTGGACGACGGCATTTGCTCGCCAGCCGAAGGAAGAGATAGCCTGTCGCGAGAAGACATTCCGGTGACGGGCGTCAGCTACGACGATGCGGTGCGCTACGCAGCGTGGCTGTCCGATCGTACCGGAGAGGACTGGCGGCTACCGACGGATTTCGAGCTTGCCTATGCCGCCGCCGACCGCTTTCCCGACGACGCGCTCGGCATCGACATCGACGACAACAACCCTGCGACACGATGGCTTGCCGATTACGAGCGCGAAGCGCGCCGGGCTGCGTCGATCGATCCGCGGCCACAAGCCAAGGGGTCGTTCGGAACAAGTAAGACGGGGTTGGTGGACTTCGGCGGAAACGTATGGGAGTGGACATCGACCTGCAACAAGCGCGTCGATCTTGACAGCGGAGCCAAGCCCGAGGAACCAGACCCGCGGACCTGCGGTATCATGATTGCGTCCGGCAGGCATCGCTCGCCGATGAGCAGCTTCGTCCGAAATCCAAAGGGTGGCGGATGTACGGTCGGAAGTCCTCCAGATAATCTTGGCTTCCGCCTGGTCCGAAGACAATCCTTCCTTGAGAGCGTCAGAGAGTTCGCGCGCAAAACCGCAGCGGACACCTTTGGCTTGTTTGTAAGCGCGCCAATGAATCGGAGCCATGATGAAGGTTGATCGCACCATCTTAAAATCGTTGCCGCTCTTCGAGCGGATGACGGATCCCGACCTCGACATCATGCTCGAGCATGCGGTTCCACGTCGTGTCGCCCAAGGCGATGCGGTTTTCGAACAAGGTGCCCCGGCGCGATCGTTCTTTTTGCTGTTGCACGGACGATTGAAGGTCACTCAGGTTACCCAGGACGGACAGCAGATTATCGTCCGGATGGTGCATCCGGGCGATTTGTTCGGTTTTGCCATGGCCCTTCGCAGATCGGATTATCCTGGGACCGCGTTGGCCGCGGCCGAGAGCCTGGTTCTTGGCTGGCCGACAGATATGTGGCCGCGCTTCGTCGAGCAGAACCCCCGCCTCGCCGTTACGGCAATGCAGACGATCGGACAACGGCTCGAGGAGGCGCATACGCGCATTCGGGAGATGTCGACCGAGGAAGTGGAAAAACGCGTAGCCCACGCAATCCTCCGGCTCTCCAAGCAGGCGGGACGCCCGGTTGCAGCAGGTATTCGCATCGACTTTCCGATATCGAGACAGGATATCGCCGAGATGACCGGGACAACCCTTCACACGGTGTCACGAATTCTCAGTGCATGGGAAAGCAAGGGAATCGTGGAAGGCGGTCGTCAGAAACTCACGGTGTGTGATCCCCAACGCCTTCTCAGTCTCGCGGACGGCGCGCGCGACTGACCTATTGTCACGACGGTTTTGCTCGACAACGGACCGCTGCGCCAAAGAGCTTTTCGATCGACTTTTAAAGCATTGAGACATGCGAGGCGCCCTGATCGCAGTTGCGTGGGCCTCCATTTTATTGGGCTGTGTCGGTGCCTTCTTGCCACTTCTGCCGAGAGCCCATTTCTCCTGCTATCAGCGGCTGCAGCGCGACAACCAAGATGAGACGAAGCGTCAATCAAGATGAGACTCTGCAGCAGCGGTGGAACGCAGAGAGGGCGTAGCCCGAACGGAGTTCTACTGCTGCTGCAGCGCCGATTCATCTGGTGA
>NZ_LOKZ01000025.1 GCF_002211365.1 Rhizobium sp. R711
GCAACAGTGCTTCCGGCGCCGGCCAGGGCAGCGGGCTGCCGGTGGCCGCCAGGCCCCAGGCTTCGAGATAGGCGAGGTCCGAGGTGATGGCGCGCAACGTGTTGTCGCCCATGCCCTCGTTGACGAGATGGCGCAGCGTTTCGACGTCGTGGTCGGTCAACAGCTCGGCGAGTTCGTCCCGCCGCTCGATCGGCAGGACCGCGGCAATGATGTCGAGTTCCTCAACACGGGCTTCGATCCCGGTGAGTTTCTTAGCCATCGCCACCCTCCCCCGCGGCCGTCGAGACCGTGATTTGCCCCGACTTTCCCTGATTTGCGACTCCAGATCAACTACCATCGATAACCGCTCATTATCGATAGTTAAATATGCTGTCCGAAGTGATCAGTACCAGCGGAAGCAATTGCCGCCTTCACTTCTGAGTAATTTATTATTTACCATGATTGCAATACGTTACAATCTCGCCAGGCTGCCCTTCAGGGAGCCTGCGACCGCTCCAACGGACCGGACACAAGACTGCGCAACGCATTCAGCGACAGCGTGTCGGCATGCTCGGGAGAGGGTAGCCGTTTCGTCATGACAGAATCGAATCATGATTTGCCCCGGCAGGAGAATCCCCAGGCTATCAATCAGTTCGACGTTCAAAATCCTGAGGATAGACAGCTAGTTGGTTTGTTTCCGGTTCCGGTTTGAATTGTGGCCGTTTGCCGGGAGCCTGCAGCTCGGCAATGTCATGGCGCGACGAACCGGGCATCCAAATAGAACTGAAGGCATCCGCAGCGCTTGGGCTAGCGCCGCGCTGATCACGGCCGTCTCACAAACGTTACTAAACCCATCGAAGTAATACGCTACGAAAGGCGACGTGTCGGAGCCCGGCGCCTACCAATCCCCAGTCGGCGCATGCTTTGCTGGACCGCCAAACGCGACGCTACCTTTGTGACCCGAATTCTTGCACCTTTTTCCTTGCTACCGTCTGCGTAACTATATTCCGATATGGTCCATATCGATCTTCAATCGGGTCGCTCGCGGAATTACAACGCAATTGTGGCAGAGGAAACTGGAATGCCCAGCCTATCGGAAGACCAGAAGCATGAAATCGAGCTGGTAAGATCAATCAGCGGGTCGACCCGACGTGTGGTGTCCGAAGGGGTGGAGCAAATCCTCTACGAGGCAATCCCCGTCCTAGACAGCGGCTTCGTTCGGGTCATCGACTACATGGGAGACGACGGAGCGGTCGTCCAAGCCGCACGAGTTTCCTATGGACGTGGGACGAGAAAGGTCTCTGAGGATCGAGCGCTTATCAATTATTTGTTGAGGCATTGGCATACGACGCCGTTCGAAATGGCGGAGATCAAATTTCATGTAAAAATGCCTATATTCGTTGCACGCCAGTGGATTAGGCACCGGATGGCGAGCGTAAACGAGTACTCAGCCCGTTACTCTGTTCTCGATCGAGAGTTTTACGTTCCCGCGCCGGAGCAACTCGCAGCTCAGTCTGCCCAAAACAGACAGGGGCGGGGTGAGATAGTCGGACCAGAAGAGGCAGAACGCGTACTACGGCTAATAAAGGGCGATGCCGAACGAAACTACGATCATTACCTCGACATGCTCAACCATAACGAAGAAGGGGAGCGCGTAGACGAGGATCGTAAGGGCTTGGCACGTGAGCTCGCCCGAATGAATCTCTCCCTGAACTACTATACCCAGTGGTACTGGAAAACGGATCTCCACAACCTGATGAACTTTTTGCGATTGCGGGCTGACCCTCACGCTCAGTACGAAATTCGCGTTTACGCCGAAGCAATTCTCGAAATCATGAAAAAGTGGGTTCCGGCGACTTACGAGGCCTTTGTGGAACATAGGTTGGAAGCAGCGACGTTCTCCGGCGAGGCACTCAAAGCGCTCCGTCGCATGCTGGCCGGCGAAAAAATCGGGCGAGCGGACACAAAGCTCTCGAAACGCGAGTGGGACGAGTTCATGATTAAGTTAAACCCCGATGCTGGCTGACGACCATCGCATGAGGAACGTGGCAATGACGTCAAAAAATGCGCAAAGGCCGATGAACGTGACAGCAACTGATAGCATCGCAGTGAAGGCACGAAGCTCGATCAGTGACCTGGAGGACGTGTTAGCAGATGCGCGTTGGCCTGGTCCTGAGCAGCGCCATATCGAACTTAAACTGCCGGGCAGTGTGGATTCGGAGGTTCTCAGCGATGTTTGGGCTGGCATACTAGTCGGTTCGCTGTCGGCCAAGCATGCATTGCGGTTGCTTGGATGGGGGCTTAGCGAGATCACGCCTGCGTCGAGGATCTCGACAAGCCCCGCGTTTTTAAATGCGTTGAGTTCGGCGGCATCGATTGCTCCCGAACTGGGTCAAGACATCGATAGCTCGGATTTCAGGAGACAGATCGCCCTGTTGTCCCTGGGTCTTGTCGATCCCAACAGCGGCTTGGTGCAGACGCTGGTGGAGTTTGATCCTGAGTATAGCGTTGCTCCATCATTGCGAGGCGGCGGCGGTTTTGTATCGGTATCGTTGCTCGACCGGAAGCGCATCTTTGAGCAGTTAGTACTTGAGTTCCGCAAGCGCCTGGAAGTAGGGGCGATCCGTCATGGCATTACGCCGGTGAACTCGGGTCCTGCGGGAGACATCGGGAAGTTCCTGGCTGAGCTACATGAAAACGCCTACGAGCATGGTTCGCGAGACAATACCGGTCGTGCGGTGCGTGGGACGCGCACCATGCGCATTAGAAAATACATAGCAAACAACAAGCGACTTTTGTTGGACCGATGCGGAAGCTTCGGTGCTCTCGCCCAGCACGTCGATGACACGTTCAGCGACAACACTGCGGCGCCCGCCCTGATTGAGGCATCGGTCTCCGACTTCGGCTTGGGTATTGTAGATGGATTTCTGAGCTCAGATGTTGGGCGGAGTTTCCAGACGGTTGACCGCCGCACAGTTCTCGAAGCATTGATCTATGATCAGTTGAGCTCGAAAGGCAGTGATCCGTCGGCAGGCTTGGGACTTCAGAAGGCCTTAGATGCAGCCAAAAAAATGGGAGCATTCGTTTCTCTGAGAACGGGTGAATTCTGGTTGACCGTCTCCTTTGCGGCCAACAGCCAAGATGCAAGATTGGCTGATGTGAGTGACGCGCCCCGCGGTATGGTTGCGGGTACACACTGGCAAATTCTTTGGTCCCAATCTTAGTAGCGGCTTGATCAATGCACATCTTCGACGTCAGGCTTGAACGAGCTGAGCCGCCAGTGACGCTGTTGGTCGTCCAGTTTTCTGGCGAGCACTCCTTCGAGAATATTTTGGAGTTGCTTTACAACACCTATCCGAAACGAGCGCAGGCAAGTGCCATACTCCTGCGCCCGGACGTCCGCGATACCTTCACTTCTCAGGAACTGACAGAAGCAATCAAAAAGAGTGGCTCAAAGCAGAGCCAGTTTCTAGAACAAGTGTCGATAGCATACGCCGATCAGAATAAATCATTTGCCCGGTTTTCCGGGCTGCCAATATTCGTCTTGTACGCCCACAACCATGAGCTACTTGTGTCAGCGAACATAAATCCGCTGACAACCACTCCGCCGGAAGTTGAAACCCATTTACAGCGTACTGATCTTTTGGGCGACATTCGAAGCGCGGAAATGCGCTTTCTCATGGCCGCGTCTGGCGCTGTGTTGCCGCACGTTGAAAACACCTACTATGACAATCCTTCGGGGCGAGCTGCTAGATCATTCTTGCGCGTCGGCAACATTCAATACTCCCGCTTGGCGGTTGACGCGGTGGCCTTTTGGCTCCTGCCGTACCTCAGTGATTGCGAAGCGATCCTCGTCGACACATGGTCTTTATCATCGGTGGGGATGAATGTAAGCCGGGTGCTTGCGACCATCCGGTCCATCAGGCCCATCCCGGTCGAAATGCTCAGTCAGTACCAAAATGATAAGGCGGAGAGGCGCTCCGAGCTTACCGAAATTCTGGATAGGTTGATTTCAGAAGCTGACATGAACAGCGATTATCCGGTTAAGATCGTGTGCATCGTGAGTGTGACCCATACCGGTTCTCTCGTGAAGGTTTTGAGAGAGCAGATAGAAATCTCTGGACGAATGGTCGACTTGCAGTTCGTCGCGCTATTCCGGTTGAGCGGGAGCGGAGACCTCGAAGCCCTGTGCGATCTTTCCGACGACGAGCAATTCAAACCTTTCGCTGAAGGCGAGATCTCCGGACGGACATCGATCCCAATCGACGAAAAAATCTATTTCCCTGTAAGGTACGTTACGGTCCCACACGAAGTCCGCATTCCCCAAGCGATGCCGTTCAGGTCGTTCGTGAATATGGTTCAAGGGAAAAATGTAATTTCGGCCCACCGCAATCAGACCGATGACGGCCGGATACGGCACCATGCGGTGCATCTGGACACCGAAAAGTTAGCGTTGCTACCGAATTTCAAAACTGCCTTTGAAATAGCTCTCCACGAGCTTGAGCCACCGCCGTCCGTCATCCTTTCTCCGAGCCATGCTGCCGCCCGTTCGATGTCTGCACTGGCGTGCGATATGATTGAAAAATTCGGTTATTCTCGACCCGAAGCTCTCTTCCACGCAAACCTTGAATTAAAAACGACTGGCTTGACCGCCCAGCAAGACGAAGCAATTCGGGAAAAGATCACGCAACTGCCACCGGAGTCGTCGATCCTCATCCTGGATGACTGCTACATCACTGGCACGCGCCTGGCCGGTTACCAGACCCGACTTCGTCATCATGACGTGAAAGCTCGTATTCATTACATGGTGGGTGTAGCACGTCCCGACGATCCTTCGTCGTTCGCGACCACTCAAAGGATGCTGGGATTTAGGGCTCCGGAGGACCAGGTTCCGTATAACAGGAATACTGTCTCCGCCGTATTTCAGGTTACGCTACCTAATTGGCAGGAAGAGCAATGCCCTTGGTGTCAGGAAAAGATGCTCTATGAGCGACTTCAGCACCAAGGCAAAGCTCTTCCTGCCAAGTTCCGTGATCGCCATCTCAGCCTCGCTGAGCAGCATGCAGGCCTTCAGAACGACCTCTTTCTTGATCCTGGAACCAGTCCCATCAAACTTTATTCCGGTTCCATCCTAGCTCCGTTGGGAAGCAACCAAGCGGAGGTGTTTGCCGCAGTCGCGGCAGCTATCCAGCGATTGCGAGTGGTGCCCATCGAGAACAAGCCGCTACTGGGACCCCGGCACCATCCAATAGCGACAGTGCTCAGCGAAGAAACATATCTGCACACCGTCTACACGGATTCTGTTATCAGAGCGAGCTTCCTTCGCGGGGCCGATTGGCAAGAGCTCGTTTACGAGGACCGGGCGGCAGAGCGTGAGCGGTCTCGCCTGATCGAAGAAATCATGATTAACGAGGTGGCGGATATCTCAAACCTCGGCCTCGAACTAGTCCTGGCTCACGGACTTCGTAAGTGCTCTGTTCCGCAGGAGGCGGTCACCGGTCAGGCGAATGGTAGTGTCATCGAGCTTTTCGAGCTGCTGAAGCCTGATGGTGAATGATTGGCAGAGCGCCGAGTTTGCCCGGCTGCCACTTGTCGACGAAGCTCTCGTCACCTCCCTAGACGCGTGAAGGTGACTGGACCAGCGGTGTTCATTGCCCGCCTCCACATTCGCGCCGTCCAAGCTAGCCCCACCAACTGATCGGACTCTGGATTATATTCGAGCCTAGCCGCGCCATAAAACTCATTGTCATCCGAGACATTGTCGGTGGAATTGGTCTGTTTATAGAAGTAACAGATTCCCGGTGCCTGAAGACCTTTTTTGGGAAACGGGTCAACACTGATCGTATCGGACCTATCGATGGGCGTGTTGCCGTTAGGATTCCACATCCGCATTTCGAAAGCCCACCAAGTCTGCGTGATCTCAGCCTCCAGTACGATCGGTGTCAATTGGGCCAGCTGATCGGGTGGGCATTGCCTCATGTCAATGGTGTTCGTTGTTGATGCTCCCGCATCCAGAAGTTGTTGTTGCCTGGGCCAGTTGGATGTGAGCTCGACACGCCACCGTCCATTCAAATCGGGAAACACGAGCTTCGCTAAGGCCGGGAAGCGACGCCAAAGCCAGCGCCAGATCGGGTTCCAGAGGAAAAGGCTTAAGATCAGCCAAGAAAGTCCTGGAATAGATGACGCTTTGAGCTCAATTGAAGTTAGATGTGGCAAACTGTAAGCGATCGCGAAAAGTCCAGCTACGAGCCACCCGAAGCTGACAAAGATCATTTTTTTAGAAAGTATCCTGTACATTAGTAGATCTTTCTCTTGAAACAGTAGGTTGCATATCCCAACATTGAGAGAATCAGTATTCACGCTATAGGTGCTCAGTGACTCTTGCAAACGCGCATGCATTGTTTTGTGGACTTAGATCGCAGCCAAGTTATCTCGCAAATCTTACAATTGAAGAAGAGCAACGCCTTGGTCTGATGGCCGCACGCCGAGAGATTCGGACGGCGCTAAAAGCCGCTGCAGCGGGCCTCACGACGCATGATGAGTACTGGCAAGATTCCAGCTACAGCAATTGGCGCAAGCGACCTTCGATCGAAATAAAGTTCATGACCCAGGGCAGTTTTGCGTACGGTACAATCAACGCACCTGCTCAATCGCCCCACCAGGAGATCGATTTGGATGACGGGATGTACGTCCCTGTCGATTTCTTGAGCAACGGCAAGCCAGCGTTAGCGGCAAAGGGATTGTTCGCATTCGTCGAGGGCGCACTCGCCGATCTTTGCCAGGCGAGGAACTGGAGGCTTGCGGAAAAGCCGAACTGTGTGCGTGTGAAGCTGTGGCCCGGCGCTCATATAGACATTCCAATTTACTCAATTCCGCAGGACCGCTTCGTAGCCATCAAGGAGTCGCTCGAAAAATCTCACACCGCGGCCTTTTCGGCTCGGGATTCTGCGATGGTGTCATGGCGCCTTCCATCGGACAAGATCATGCTAGCGCAACGTGATGGCACTTGGCTGCAGTCCGACCCTCAACAGTTGCACGATTGGGTAAACAGTAGGTCGGAACGATACGGGCCGGTTTACAAACGTTTGTGTCGCTTCTTCAAAGGCTGGCGCGACTACGCTTGGGTGAAGTCGCCGTTGTCTTCGCTGTGCATCATGTGCGCCATCGACAAGGCCCTTCAGAGGCTGCCAGCGTTGCCCTCTGAAGATCGAGATGATGCTCTTGTGCTGGAAGTTGCTAAAGCTCTGCCTGATCTTTTCAAAGGTGAGATTGAGAATCCGGTACTCGATCATCTTTGCATCAACGGATGGGAGGATCACGATAGAAAGGAGATCGTGGCTGCCGCGAGCGAACTGCGAGATGAAATGCAGTCTGCGCTGGAACGGACCGGGGACGCGGAACTGGTCGTGAAGAAGCTGCGCAACAAATTCGGTGAGCGTATCCCCTATCGCCCCGACTCCATCAAGATGGCTTCGAAGATCGCAGCGGTGGTAGCTGCTCCCGCGTCAAGCGTCGCCGCGCCGAGTGTCATCGCCACGACCTCGGGATGATGAATACCGGCCTTGCCCTTCGGGAGATCGACGCAACGCTTAGGCTGGCGGGATTCACTTACTGCGGTCCGGGATTTGCCGATTACGAGGGGCCGCTCGCGGTGCATGGGCATCCGGTGGATATCCGATTGTCCATTCCGGACGTTTCCTTTGTGCGCAGACCACGCGTCGTTCTGAAAGACAGATCACAGATTCCGCTCGAGATACTGGCTCACATAGAGTCGGGTGATGGCATTTGCTATGCCTCCGGCGCAGGTTTACCCATAGATATGTATAAGCCGGGCGAGGCTATCCTGAGGGTAATCGAGGAGGCTCGCCGTACCCTTGAACTGTCCTATCGAGGCAGAGGCCGCAAAGAAATCATTGATGAGTATCAACAGTACTGGAGCCCGACCATCGCGATCCAGGTGCTGCTGCCCAAACAAATTTCGGGTTCGGCGGACGGATTCGTCTATTTCGCCAGTCGGGATGGCAAGCCCGAGTTTTTCTGCCTAGACCACACGCCAAACCTGCGAGGCTACGTTGCCCGTCATCCAACTGCTGCACGCGTTCGGTTTGTAGA
The DNA here is from genome assembly GCF_002211365.1 of Rhizobium sp. R711. GTDB lineage: Bacteria > Pseudomonadota > Alphaproteobacteria > Rhizobiales > Rhizobiaceae > Rhizobium. The sequence continues at coordinate 8,092 of NZ_LOKZ01000025.1, forward strand.
TCAAAGCATCGGCCCCGGAGGGGGCATCAGAGCACCGGCGACGCTTCGCCAACTGCAGCAATGGATTGAAGGCCAGCCAGCGCTCGGTGTGAGCTGGGATGCGGTCTATTCGGAGCTATGCGAGGGCCAGTATCTCTTCTTTGCCGGGCCGAACGCTTTCGTCGGCATGAAGCTGACGGTGCCCAAGGCGATCGAGACGGCGATAAATCGCAACGCCATTAGACGAGACTCGCTCGCGCGGCTGCTGGCTAAAAAAGCGGATAAGGTGAGCATAGAGCGTTTCGCAGGAAGTTGGTCGAATTTGGATCATACGAGCAAGAGAAACATAGCTGAAGCCGCGTCTCTCAAGGGGATTACCATCGCGCTCGTTGGTGGGGGCACGATCGGTGGCTACTTGGCGCGGCTCTTGGTCCAGAGCGGCGCGGGCGGAGATGAGCAACTGTCCATCTTTGATAGCCAGGCGCTGAGTGAGGGGAACATCGGCCGGCATCTTCTGGGTTTCGAGTACATCGGAAAACCCAAGGCAACGTCGTTGAAAACCGAACTGGAGAGGTATCATCCGCAGGTCTCCATCAAAGCATTCGACGAAAACGCGCTGGACTGCTGGCTCCAGATTGCGAACTGCGATCTCATAATTGATGCGACCGGTGAGTGGAATGTTCAATCTGCTCTGAATGAGCGGTTCCTTTCGGATCGCTCTCATCGGGCGCAAGCACTTCTGCACACATGGATCTTTATGAATGGTGCTGGCGTCCAGAGCTTCCTCAACCTTCGAGACGGCCACGCCTGCTTTCGCTGCCTTAAGACCAGCTTCGATGGTCCGTGGCGCTACCCTGCTGGTGACGAGCGTCAGGAACTCAATCTCCAGCCTGCGAGCTGTGGTGATGGATCCTATGTGCCTTTTTCAGCCGATGCGTCAATGATGGCCGCCAGTGTTGCAAACCGCGCGGCACTGGATTGGGCGGCGGGTAGACCCGGCGCGCGGCTTCGTACGGTCGCGGTCGATCTAGAGAGGGGCCGTTACCAAAAGCCCGTCACGCCAACGGCTCTCAACAAGTGCCCTGCGTGCGCCGGAGATTCGAGCCGCACGTGATTTCTGTACTGCTACCCAAGCGCATCGCGAACGAGATACGGCAGTATCTTCGCATGAGTGACGCGGAGGTCGAGCATGGAGGGCTACTGCTCGGTTTCAGGAAGCCGTCTGGGTTGCAGATTGAGCATGTCACGTTCCCTACGCAATGGGACCGGTCAACCCGGTGTCGTTTCCACCGCTCTGAACGTGGCCACCGAGATCATGCAGTCGATCTGTGGCGAGCGTCGGGAGAAACAATTGACTGGATCGGAGAGTGGCATTCGCATCCTTTTGGCAGTAGCGACCCCTCCATGGTAGATCAAACGAATTGGAGGATTTTGGTGTCTCACACCAGAAAACCGATGACCTTTTTGATCTTCAGCCGCGTGGATATCTACGTTGGTGTCCAGGTCTCGAACTCGCGTCCGCCAACGCGTCTCAGTATCGAAGAGCAATCGGATATAGACAGTCTTTACGCTTCATCGTCGCGAGGCTCTTACGAATGAAAGACATGGTGCCTTTTTGTCTTGTGTATCGGCATCATGCCTGAGGAAAGCCGAGTACCGCAAATGACCGCAAGCATCCGAGATATTCTGCGCTACTGGCGAACTTCATTAGCCGACGGCGCGCTGGGTGAGGGAAAATTTACGCAGTCTGACCGCACGCGGTTTGTTGAAATTCCTCCGGTCGCCCTGAAAACCGGTTTGCTGCCAGCAGAGGTTTTGGAGCAGCTCTTCCGGGGCCAGACTGCGGTTACGACCGTCGCCATTCGGTTCTGGCCGCTCGTCACTGCGCGAAAGTCTTCACACGGCGCAGTGCGAGCCGGCGGATTGCCCGAACTTGTTGCGCCGGTCGTCACCGAGGCAACAATCGATCGGGGTGGACAAATCACACCACTGCGCAATGCACTCGCTCGAGATCTCTTGACGCCCCTTCCGACTGGTGAGTTTGCCATCGGCTCGGTCGATGCCTTGGATGCATTCCTAACCGAAACACCTCTTCCTGATATGTCGGGTGTCGACGCCTGGGACAACTACCTCGGCCACTGCCGGAAAATGGTGGATGCCGTTTCGCAGGGGTGGCCGCGCGGGGACGCGGACTATCAGCCGATCGGTTCCGGGTTTCTCCAACTGGCTGAGGATGCGAACGCGACGGTGCGGGGAATCCTCGACCTCTATGACAAGCTTCTAGCCGAGCAGCCCGATACGCCATTGCTGAAGCAAATTGCGCAGCCAGCGGGAACCACCGCGGACCTGGACCATCGGATGGAACAGGAGTTTTCCCGGCGGTTTGGCCACTCAAACCCGAACTTTCCATTGGCTGAACAGCAAAGGCAGGTGCTTGCGTGGCTGGATGCCTCGGCGCCGGGAGAGGTGATCGCCGTCAACGGCCCGCCTGGGACCGGCAAGACCACCATGCTGCTATCGGCGGTTGCTGGCCTCTGGGTGCGTGCAGCACTTCGTGGGGAAGATTCGCCGGTGATCGTGGCTGCGTCGTCCAACAACCAAGCAGTGACGAATATTATCGACGCTTTCGGGAAGGACTTCGACAGGGGAGTGGGTCCGTTTGCAGGGCGGTGGCTGCCTGAGGTGGAAAGCTTCGGGATGTTCCTCGCGTCGCATTCCCGGCGTCTTGAAGCAGCCCGTCGCTACCAGACCGAAGAGTTTCAAGTGGAGCGCGAGACAGTAGCCTATGTCGAGCGCGCCAAGAGCGTCTATCTCGAGGCTGCACGGACAGCATTCCCTGAACTTGCAAACCCCGATGTAGGGACCGTGGTTGTGGTCCTGCAGAAGCGGATGGTGAGCGAGGTAAACAAGCTGGGGCATATCGATCGCGCCATCGGTGCATATCGCCACGCTGCCTCTGTTCTCGAAACAAACCTTGGCCCAGAGCCGGAGGCGACTGTGGCACTGCGCGCCGAAGAGGCCGCAAAACGAACAGCTGCTGTCGAAAAGCTTCGTGCGGCGAGGACCGTACTGGATCAGCATCTAGCATCAGAGTCATCGCTGACCGCAGTGGTCGGATTCTTGACCTCCGTCAAAGAGAAACGGGCGGCGCGGGCGCGTCTTGCCATTGGCGATCTTGTGCCAGGGTTGGAGAGCGCCCAGCGGGTTTCAGAGATCGACGATAAGGTTCGAGCCGAACTTCGGGCGGCCGAGGATGCTCTGAAATCCGCCGAACTGTCACTCGCAACGGCGAAAGCTCTGCGCCTTGATTTCCAAGAGGCGGACAAGAACTGGTCCAACGCAAGGGAGCTCCTGGGTGGGGCTGATGACGTTGCAGAACTTGAGCGTCAGGCGGACCTTGATGTTCGGTTTTCACTCTTCCTTCTGGCAACACATTACTGGGAAGGTCGCTGGCTTCTGGCAATGGAGGCTGATCTCGCTGGCATCGTTGCCTCAAAAGGCAAAAACGGCAAAGCGACAGTCGTCCCCCGGTGGCATCGCCGGATGATGCTGACCCCCTGCGCCGTGGCAACATTCGCCAGTCTGCCAGGCAAAATGACTTACACCCGCCGCGACGGTGGAAAATGGGCGACCGAGTATCTCTTCGATTTTATCGACCTATTGATCGTCGACGAAGCCGGGCAGGTGTTGCCGGAGGTTTCGGGAGCGTCCTTCTCGTTGGCGAAGCGGGCATTGGTAATCGGTGACACCCAACAGATCGAGCCGATTTCGTCCATTCCTCGGCCTGTCGACGTGAGCAATCTCCGACACTGTGGCCTTTTGTCGAGCGAAGCAGGCATCGAAACACTTATCGACCGCGGGATCTCCTCGACCAATGGCAGTGCCATGCGCCTTGCACAGCAAGCCTGCAGAGTGTCGCCTTACCCAGATCTCGAGAAGGGTCTCTATCTTTTCGAGCACCGTCGTTGCTACGACGAGATCATCAGCTTCAGCAATGCCCTGTGCTACAAGGGCAAGCTGCGACCGTTGCGAGGAAAGGCGCCGGCGAACGCTGGTCTTCCGCCCCTCGGATATCTTCATATTGACGGCCGAGCACTTACGTCGGGCAGCAGCCGTTGCAACCCGCTCGAGGCGCAAACAATTGCTGCTTGGCTCGATGCCAACCGGACCGGGCTGGAGACCCGCTATGGCAGGCCTTTGGAAAAGATTGTTGCCATCGTCACTCCTTTTGGCCGGCAGGTTCGCGAAATCCGGGACGCATGCGCAAGCCGAAGGATCGCGGTCGAAGGGCGTGATGGCATGACCATCGGAACAGTCCACGCGCTGCAGGGTGCCGAGCGACCCGTCGTCATCTTCTCGCCTGTCTATTCGAAACACGCAGACGGTGGTTTTATCGACTCCTCTCCCAGTATGCTGAACGTCACGGTCTCACGGGCAAAGGACAGTTGTCTGGTATTTGGCGATATGGACGTCATGGCTGCAGCGAAAGCCGGGTCGCCAAGGGCTATCCTAGCGGACTTCCTGTTCGCGTCAGAGCGGAACGCGCTTGAGTTTGCCGTCGAGCCGCGTGAGGACCTGAAGCAGGGGAGCGGGCAGATTCAGATGCTACGGGATGCGGCTGGGCACGATACTTTCCTGCTGGATGCGCTGTCCGGCGGTGGGCGCCGTTACACTATCGTAAGCCCGTGGGCGATCGCATCCACAATGGAACGAGTTGGAATCCTCGCCGCCTTCAAAGCCGCTGTCCAGCGAGGCGCCGAGATCGACGTCTTCGCTGATCCACTGCTCAACCTCGGCCCTGCTGCCGATGGATTGAACCAGATGGAAGCAGTCGAAAAGGCCTTCTCTAGGATCGGAGTTCGGCTGCACAAGCTTCCGAAGCTCCACAGCAAGATCGTAGCGATCGACACGGACCAACTTTGCGTCGGCTCTTACAACTGGCTCAGTGCCGATCGACATGGCCAATACGCGCGTCACGAAACGTCGTTCGTTTATCGGGGGCGGCATTTGGAGGAAGAGATCAGCACCATCGTTGCCAGCCTCCGGCGCAGACAGCCATGATAGCTGAAAAATCTTGCGCGTGATTTGAGCTGCCCGATTGATCGGCGTCACCTCAGGCCTTCCGGTGCATCGTAAAGCAAAGCGAGTCTCTCAGCATGACGAAGAAGGTGCCGCTCTTTAACTCAGAGGTTTCGATAGCCGGGGTGATACCTCCGACCTCAATTGCGGTACGTCAGCGTTGGGACAGGATCTCTCACTATCAAGTTAAACGCGTCCCGGTCCAAATGCGCTCATTAGCCCTCCGTCGGAACGACGTCGAAACCGTCTTCGCGCTCGATGGCGTCGAAAAATCGTTTGACGAGCTTTGCCCCGGGAGTTTGCTTATTTTTCACCCTTTTTGACTGGATCATGGCGATGAGCCATTTGACCGACTCTCTATCCTTTGCCTGAATGACTTCATTCCGGAGATGGCTCATCAGGCCGTGCAACATCATATTGAGATAGTAAGCGTTTTTATCAGTGCGGATGATGATCTCTTTTAGTGACTCGGGCCAATCGGCACCCTTCGAAGCAAGAATACAGTGAAAATTCATCAATTCCACGATGCCCTTGTCAACGCCAGTTTTTTGGCGGGCCCTGAAGAGTGCGGCGAGCTTGTTTGACCCGAGGATGTCGCCGCTCACCTGAGCAATGGAGCCGGCAAGACTGACCGTCACATTGGCGACCGTTCTGCTCTCGTCTTCGTCGTCTTTCACAGTGTGGAAATCGAGGAAAGCAATTCCTCCCCACCTGAAGTAACGATGAGCTGCGAGGAGTGGAGCCAGAGCACAGCCTACCTGAAAGCTGACAAGAAATGACTTCAAGACGCCATCCAGAGCGGCAAGCTTCAAACTGCCGTTGACGTCGTGGCTGTTCATCAAGGCGTCGGCCAATACTCTACCAAGCGTGAAGACATTGCGCTCTAATCTTGCGAACTCAAGATAGCGAACCTGTTGGTCAGCGGTGCGTGCTTCGGCAAGTATAGACGTCTTCAGCTCATCGATTTCGTCAATTTTCTTCGGACCTCGTTCGATCTCTGATGATACCTTGGTCCAGAGCGCTTCCTCGGCCGAACTGTCGGGCCATATCGCGTCGACCAAGGGATCGAACGATTGATCAAAGTACTTCTCGGTGAACTGATCGAGCAAATCTGACATATTTCTCGTCAGGTGTTCCATGACTTTTGTATTGTCGGAACTTATCCCGGTGACGACGTCGATAACCGCAGACCTGCTGTAATAGTCCTCTTTGTTGAGGAATTCCTCCAACGCTTCCGCGCGACTCGCAAGATACTTTCCCAGCAGAAAGTCGTGGAAGAAGGAATAGCGAAGGAAAATGACGTTGCCGAATTTAACAAATACGCGAGCTGCATACATCTCGCCAAGCAATTCAGAGGCATCGAAACTCGTCAGCGTTTTTTCCATGTAGTCATGGAAGAACTGATGCCAAGTTCTTTCATCAAACGTCGTCAATCGGCACTGATAGAGGTGGAAGACGAACGCCGACACGACGTCGATTTTGTTCTTCACATTGAAAGACTCGGAATAAGCATCCGATGGCTTTCGCAACACCTCGTCAAGGTACCGCGCGAGAATATCCACCCTATTCAGCGGATGAAACTCGCCTTCGCGATTCAGGACTCGAAGGTACATAATAACGGTTGGCGGTGTCAGAGGTATGCAAAGCGCTAGTAGGTCATCATAAACCTTATCGACGATTCGCGATATGAAGACCTGATCGTCAGTCGAAAAAACCGCGCAGGCCATGCTGCGGACGTCATCACGCGCCATCGGCCATAAATAAAGCCGCTGAGCGTCCTCGCCAAGTATCTGCGGCTGAAGAGAGGACGTGAGACCGCGTATCACTGTTATCGCAATAATGCGCGCGAAAAGCCCTGTCGCTTTGATTTCTTTGATTAGCCGCTCGTCGTTTTCGAGGACCACGTTGTCAAGTATCAACGTAGCGGTCCCGTCCTTCGTGGCGAGGCCTTGGAATTCTTCCTCGAGCTTCTTGCGGTAGTTCGGCAACCTGCGTGCATCTTTGCGGACGGCGGTATGTCCTTCATGCGAAAGCTCGTAGACAAGCCGTTTTGAAAGCGAAGTCGCACCGTACTCCGCTTTTGCTTCGATCAAGAACGAGGTTTTCGATCGGACGATTTCGCCAATCGATACTCGATCATTCGCGCTTTCGTTGAGTACCGCTTCTTGTGCCGACCGCATCAGTCGGGGCTCAGCGTAGAGTACCAAGCCGACCGAGGTACTGAACAAATCTTGTTCGAAATCCGCTTTGGCTATCTGGACAGCCGAAGTCTCGGTGGCGATGATCTCGACCGCATTTTGCGCTGATGAGACATCTGTGATGCCAGGAGACGATTTAGCAAGTCTTGGCAGCACAAAGGTTCTAGAAAAATCGTCGCTCGTGGGAAAGATGCTAGGATCGGGCACCCAAACCTCCACCGGAGAATCCGAAAATTTGATCGGGTTTACCTTCAAACCACTATCATCGAGCCGGCAGAACATCGCGGTGTTCGGCCACTTCTTCGTCTGGTATGCTGCGCCAGCTTGCAGCTGAATTGCACTTCCGGAGTGTATTCCTACAACTTGCTCTACATTATTCTCATGAAGATGACCACTCAAAATCACGTCGGCGAAGTCCCTGACGGCTGTTCGGACTTTCGCTTGTTCACCACTAGCGAGCCAGTCGAAGGGGTGGTGAATGAGTGCGACCCTAAAAGTGTCAGCGGGTTCTGAGTGATGGAATCTGAGCCGATCCAGCGATCGGCTTCCAACCCAAAGCTTTGAATGATCATTGTCATCGAGAGAAAAGGCGGCGGAGTTGAGTGAAGCAACGAGCATTGCGCGCCCATTGACGTTCAAAGAGCGCAACTCGCCGCAAGTGGAATTTGCGGTGAGCGTATGGATGCCGCGGAAATAGTCGTTGTACCACCTCAGGAAACCGGCTTGGCGATGCTGAATATGAGGAAAAGCTTCCGAGGGGTCGAAGTACGCATCTGCATCGTCCGACGACGAGAGCGTTCGCGCAAGCCCTTTTCCTTTAGTGCGGTCCACATCATGGTTGCCAGGAATAACGAATAGCCTGTCTCTTCCTACGCCCGTTCTTTGCAACAGTTCATCAAGAAACTTCGTCGCGTGCAGATACTCGTTCTCTTTCCCAGAGAACGCGATATCGCCCGTCAGGAAGATGAGATCGGGTGTGCCGTAGCGGTCCATCAGCGTTGGCATGGATGACAGCAGCGATCGTAGAACGGTGTCTCGCTGGTATTCCTCCGGCGCTTTCAAATGGATATCAGAGATGTGGAGCCATGTAGTAGGGGCGAGAAGAGTCATTTCGATACCGCGCTAAAATTGTCTCTCCATAAGATTAGTGTTGTTCTAGTTGTCAACGTCGATTTTAGTGCTTGCGGTACGATCGGCTCGAATCAAACGGTTCTTCTGTGGATGGTGCAACATTGTACATGTTGTCAGTCACTTAGCGTCGTTGGCCAACCAGTTTCAGGTTCACATCCCATCAAGGCGCCCGAGTATGATCCGCCGGCGCCACCCGCTGCACGCGATTGCCACAAAGTCACGAAAAAGCCGGGTCTCGTGATGTTCTCACGAGACCCGGAAGTCGGCCGGACAGCCGGCCTCTGGGAGAACATATACCTTCTAGGGGCCTACGTGAGTTTCCCTACCGTCTTCTCGAGAATTGCCCACAATTCCTCGCCATATTTTTCGCGCCAGCCGGTGTAGAAGCCGCCGTCGCGAAGTTTCTGCCTGAACGCCTCAGTGTCGGGCTGATTGAATAAAAGGCCCTGCTTGGCCAGGACGTCTTTGAGGGACTCCGACAACTTGGCCATATCTTGGCGCTCATCAAGCGCGGCTAGGTTGATGTTGCGGCTCACGACCTCCTGCACATCCGCCGGCAGGCTTGCCCAGTTGCGCTTGTTGGCAACGCAGAAAAACGCGTCCCACATGTGCCGGGTTAATGCGCAGTATTTTTGGACCTCGACAATATTTGCGGTCTTGATGTTTGCCAGCGAATTTTCCTGTCCATCGACGACCTTCGTCTGAAGTGCAGAATAGAGTTCGTTGAAATTAATGGACGCCGGAGCTGCCCCAAACGTCTGGAACATGGAGGTCCACAGCGCTCCGACTGGAACGCGGATTTTCATACCGGCGAGATCTGCGGGCGAGTTGACTGGGTGCGTGCTGGTGGTGATGTGCCGGAACCCGTTGTCCCACATCTTTTCCATCGGGAGGAGATTCACCTTTTCGATGAGCTTATGCAGAGCGGCACCGAGTTCACCATCCATCGTCTTCCAAACCGTATCATAGTCCGGGAAAATGAAGCCGAGACCGTAGATCGAGGCCGCCGGGACCATCGTGGACAGTACATTGATACCAGAGTTCAGGAACAGATCGATGCCGCCTGCTCTCACCTGCGACAGCATATCAGTGTCGCTACCAAGCTGGTTGTTCGGGTAGACCTGCAGTTCCACCCGCCCGTTTGTCTCGTGTTGGATGCGTGCTGCCGCCTCCCTTGCGCGCGTGGTGATCGGATGGGTCTCGGCCAGATTGAACGCGAACTTCAGGGAATACTCGGCTGCGGCCGCTCGCTTCATCGAAAACCCGAGCGCCGTGGCGCTGAGACCAAGCGTCGTCGTCATTGTGAATGCGCGTCTTGTCAGATTTACCATTTCGTTCTCCTCCAAATAAGCTCTGTAATTTTGGTTGGTCGAGGTCGGACTACAGGAAGCCGATCGAGAGCCACGGAACCGCAGCAACCACAGCAAGACCAATGGCCATGGCGACGATGTAGCCGACGATCGGTTTCATGCCGGCGTCGGGGCTGACTCGGCTGATTGCACAGGCAGCGTAGTAGCCAACACCGAAGGGTGGAGCGAAGAGGCCGATACCCATCGCCAACACGACAACCATGGCGTAATGCACCTGATGGATGCCCAACTGCTGAGCAACCGGGAACAGCAACGGTGCGAACAGTACGATTGCGGGTATCCCCTCGAGCACACTGCCGAGGATGATGAATATGACGATCGAGACGATCATGAACGTTACCGCACCGCCCGGGAGCGTTGAAAGGTTTTGAGCCAGCGCTGTCGAGAAGCCTGATTGCGTCAGGCCCCAAGCCATCGCCGTGGCCGCGCCGATAATCAGAAGGATAGACCCGGACAGGCTCGCCGTCTCGACAAGCATTGGCTTGAGCCGGCGCCAGTCGAACTGACGATAGAACACCAGACCCGCGACAACCGAGTATGCAATGCCGATCGTCGAAACTTCTGTCGCCGTGGCGACACCTTCGATGACGGCTGAACGGATAACGAACGGAAGCGCAAGGGCAGGCAGTGCAGCGAGGAGCAGCTTGCCGATCTGCCGTCGACTTGCCCTCTTGACGTGACTCGGGTCATCGTTGCGGCAGCGCCAGCGCACCAAGAAGCAAAGGGTTACCGCCAGAATAAGGCCGGGGAGAAGACCGCCGGTGAACAGCGCGGCGATCGATACCCCGGTTGCGGATCCCACTGTAATCAAGACGATGCTAGGCGGGATTGTCTCAGTCTGGGCGCCCGTCGCCGAGAGAAGTGCGACAAGATCGCCTTCGTCTGCGCCGCGCTCCTTCATCTCCGGAAACAACACGGGCGCGACGGCGGCCATGTCGGCGGCCTTCGATCCGGATATCCCAGATACAAGATACATCGCAGCCACCAGCACGTAGTGAAGCCCGCCGCGCACATGGCCAAGTAGGCTGGCGAGGAACGCAACCATCGCCCGCGCCATACCCGTCATCTGGATAAGTTGGCCGAGAAACACAAACAGAGGGATCGCAAGAAGGATCAGATGGCTGACACCTTCGTCGATCCTGCCGACAATGATTAGAGGCGGCGTTCTGGTGGTCAATATAAGGTAGCCGAATGTAGCGATCGCGAATGAAAAGGCGATCGGCACGCCGCCGAAAACACACGCCGCGACGCCGCCGACGAAGAAGATGAGAAGATTGAGGTTTCCAAGACCGACGAAGACCGGCTTCAGCGCCCAAAACAGGCAGAAGACCGCTGCAACGGCAGCAATCGCACCGAGCGCTAGACGGAGATTCGAGCTCTGCAGAAGCCGCAACACCGCGAAAACAAGCATCAAAGCGAAGCTCGTCGGCAACGCCGAGGCGCGCCATGAGTTCTGAATATCCATCGCGGGCGTCCAGACGTAGGACTCTTCGGTGGCATATTCCAGAGATGCGGGCAGGATCAGCACGAGGAAGGCAAGTGCCGCCGCGACCGAAACCAGTTCAACGAAGCGGCGTGTATCGCCCTTCAATGCGGTGACCACCGCCGTCATGCGCATGTGTTCCTGCCGCTGAAAAGCGACGGCCGAACCAAGCATGGCAAGCCAGAGAAACAAGATTGACGCCAGTTCGTCCGACCAAACCAGCGGGACGTGGAATGCGTAACGAGCGACGACGGCCGAAAACAGCAGAAGAATTTCGCAAAGCACCAGAAGTGCTACCGGTATCTCCAGGCATTTTACCAAGGCATGTTCAATCTTGCGTGCCATTGCTGCCAGGCTCGACGTCCTTTCAACATCTTCGATGACTCCGTGAACAGTCATAGTGGCCTCCCCATTCGGTAAGGCCTGATCGTTTGCGTGCGGGTGCAACGCAGTCGGGTATTTCTCAAAACCTGTCCTCCCACGCTCGCGCGGGCGCACTGCTCCTGCCGGAAAAGCCGGTCAAGGTTCCGGAGTGTTCTCTAAAGTGCGTTCCCACGAATTCCGCGCACTGTGCTCCTCTGCGCGTAGGTATAAGGTATGATGTCATACCCACTATGGCAAGCACTTTTTCTGCCGGCTGGTGGAGTCTTGAAGGGCAACGAGTACGGCCTCCGTCGAGGCATCGATCGGTCACTGGATCGATCGCAGAGAATTGCCCTCGACCACATCGAGGTTCCACTGCCTTGTGTGCACAAATGTTAGGAGATCTTGGAGCCGACGAGTCCTGTTTGGCGACCAGGGCAAGCCGCATCCTATCATCGCGCCGTCGCAACTCGACTCCCGAAAACGGCAACCGAACGCTTGTGCCGGCGCGATGTCCCTATTCCGTCCCTAGTCCTTCGAGAGCGGCGAACCTGGCGCGTCTTAAGTCGAGAACGTGCCTTGCCGGCTTAAAACGCCGGGCCGCCTTATTGACCTTCCGGTTAATAAAAAGGCGTCTCAAAAATTCCGGCCGCTTACCGCAGGTCAGCGGCCCTCTGAGTTTCCAGCGCCGCCAATCTCCCCTCCGTAGATTGCTGCGTCGTCAGGTTCCGGTCCTCGGCAGATGCTAGTCCCTCTGGGGGGAGGGAGATCACACCGGGATAAAATGAAAGTCCTGCTTTGCATCGGCTCTGCTATGCCACGACTAGATAAAGCGTTGGCTCCTCTGCGCGGTTCGTCTTTGCCGGCCCATCGGCAATTTGGAACCTGGATAGCATCTCGAAAAGCGATGCGGTCTCCTTCGCGAGATTGTTCACGGCAGCAGTCGACTCTTCCACCATAGCTGTGTTCTGCTGTGTCGCTGATTCGATCTTACCGACTGAGAAATTGATTTCCTTGAGCCCGTCGGCTTGAACGCGAGAAACCTGAGCAATGGCGTCGACGTTCTGATTGACGCTCTGCACCTGAACAACGATTTGGCCCAAAGCGTTGCCGGCCTGTTGCACACGCTGGACCCCATCATTGATATGCAGGTTGGATATTTTGATCAGAGACTTGATTTCTTTCGCCGCCGCCGCAGACCTTTGCGCCAGGTCTCTGACCTCCTGCGCTACTACCGCGAACCCTCGGCCAGTCTCCCCGGCCCGAGCCGCCTCAATGCCTGCGTTCAAAGCCAAAAGGTTTGTCTGAGATGCGATTTCATCGATGACACCGATAATATTGCCTATTTCGACCGAAGAAGACCGAATGTTTGTCATGGCCTCAATAGTCTCGCGCATTATGGTGCCTGACCTCTCGGCATGTTCCTTGGTCTCGCCGACGAGGATCCCTGCTGCGTGAGCTTTATGGCTTGCGTCCACCACCTGCCTTGTCATGTCTGCGAGGACAGAAGCCGTTTGCTCGACGACTATAGCTTGCTGCTCCGTTCTCACCGCGAGTTCGTTCGAGGAAGTACGGATTTCTTCAGCCCCCGCAGCAATCGCCTGCGCATTGTCGTTTACTTCGGACATTGCATCGCGAAGCTGGCTAATCGCTGAATTGAAGTCCAATCTGAGCGGCTCAAGAGCTCCCGTGAAAGGCCGATCAAGCTGAATGTGAAGGTCACCTTTCGATAACTGCCTCAGTGCATCGGCAACTTGTTCGACGGCGGAACTGGTCTGTTCGGCAGCCCGCTGGCGCTCCTCTCCTTCGTTCTCCAAACGCCGCCGCTCGGCATCCTGTCGATGATGCTCGGCGACCGCATCGCGCTCCGCTTTTTCTGAAAGATGATTCTTAAGGCCGGATATCTGCCGCGCGAGCTGACCGATTTCATCCTTCCGTCGCTCGAGTATTTGGTCAATTTCCATGTCGCCGGCGATCATTTGCAGGACTGACTGCTGTAGTTTCGCCAGAGGCACGATGATGGAGCGGATAGTGAGCGATGCCGCGGTTACTCCGAACAAGGCACCTATGCCGAGCGCAGCTAGAGCGCGTCCGCTTTAATCCGGGTCATATCCTGCAGCGGCGAAGTAGTTTGCACATTCCTGCGGTTTGATGAGGGGAACGATTTTACCGACGGTATCCCACAAGGCATCGACGGAGCGCTCAGC
>NZ_LOKZ01000026.1 GCF_002211365.1 Rhizobium sp. R711
GGGCCCAGCCAGCCGGCCACGATCGCTGGCGCCAATCAATTTGAATCGGGTTGCTATTCCGCAACCCGCAAGGATGCGCAATGGCAGGAATTCTCTTGACGGACAGGTGGCGATTAGACAACGTCACCTATGTCTCAGGTCGGGCATCAAAGTACAATCTGTCTTGATGTGGTTGCCCCATAGGGTGCTATCCTTTTTGCGCGATGACTACCACCTTCGCGCTCGGCGTGCCGAATCTCGCGTCAACAGTATCGAACTGAGAATCATCGTCAGTCAGCGAAACTGATTCTGCCGCGATCGCGCCTGCCGCCCGGCGGAGGCTCCTACAGCTATCCGCCACATCTCCGACAAAAGACGCGAATCCGGCGAGAAACTGGTTCCAATGTGGCACAATCCACAGCCCCAAGCCGTCGCCCGACGGCGGTAAACTCCCGCAGAATCAGGGGTTTCTTAACAAAGTATAAAGAAACGGCAGGGGCGCGTGCCGCATTTGTGACCTTTCGGCAACAGCGCATGCGGAAGGCTGTCGCAAATACCCCAAACGGGCAAGTTGGTGATTGCGTGACAGTCCCGGTCTTGTATTTTCAACTTCGGAAGCGAGGGCGGTTGATCGTCCGACTTCTTGAAACATGGGGATGGGGCAGGGAACGCTGCTCTAACGGCGAAAAACCCAGACCCGATCGAAACTTTGAATTGGAGGTCAATATGAACATCAAGAGCCTTCTTCTCGGCTCCGCTGCTGCTCTCGCAGTAGTTTCCGGTGCTCAGGCTGCTGACGCTATCGTTGCTGCTGAGCCGGAACCGGTTGAATACGTCCGCGTCTGCGACGCTTACGGCACCGGCTACTTCTACATCCCGGGCACGGAAACCTGCCTGAAGATCGAAGGTTACATCCGTTTCCAGGTTGACGTTGGTCCGGATCAGGTCAACAGCGGCGCGAGCGGCAACCAGGGCGGCACGTCTGACTGGGATGCATTCACCCGCGGTCAGGTTCAGTTCACGGCCAAGAGCGACACCGAGTATGGTCCGCTCACCGGCGTGATCGTTCTGCAGACGAACGCCGACGATGCTTCCGCGCAGGAATCGCATCTCGACTCGGCCTACATCGACATCGCCGGCTTCCGCGCTGGTCTGTTCTACAGCTGGTGGGACGATGGCCTCTCGGGTGAAACCGACGTTCTCGCAAGCCACGAGACGCTGCATAACTCCATCCGTTATCAGTATGAGTCTGGCGACTTCTACGCCGGTCTCTCGGTTGACGAGCTGGAAGACGGCGCTTACAAGGACGGCGAACAGCCGAACAACGTCGGCGTAGCGCTCGGCCTCGGCGGCAAGGCTGGCGCCTTCACCTACCAGGTTATCGGTGGCTATGACACCGACAACGAAGAAGGTGCGATCCGCGCCATGGGTACGGTTGCAATCGGTCCGGGCACGCTCGGTCTCGCAGCTGTCTGGGCATCTGGCACGAACTCCTACTACGATGAATCCGAATGGACCATCGCAGCCGAATACGCCATCCAGGCTACCGACAAGCTGAAGATCACCCCCGGTGCTCAGTACTTCTTCAACGTGATGGAAGACGAAGGCTCCAACGACTTCTCCAACGACGACGCTTGGAAGGTTGGTCTGACGGTTGACTACCAGATCGTAGAAAACTTCTACGCTAAGGCTTCGGTTCAGTACTCCGACGGCGACGGCGCTGTCGAAGACAAGACGACCGGTTACTTCCGTCTGCAGCGTGCATTCTAATCTGATCTGACCTCGGTCAATCAGGAGAGCCCGGCTTTCGAGCCGGGCTCTTTTCGTTTGTGACCAGCCTTGCAGGAGTGAGCTCCTCGGCTGCGTAGCTACTATGCCTCTGTAACGAAGCGCCGGATATGTCTGAAGATCGGTTCCAGATGAAGCAGCGGCGCGTGCCCCTGGCCAGGCGCCTCCAGTACGGAGAGTCGTGGATGTCGAGCCTTCATCCCGGCAAGCGTGTCGTCCGAGAGAAGATCCGAGTATTCTCCTTTGATCACCATCAGCGGCTTTCCAGCCAAATGGATGTAGTACTGCCAGAGCTCTGGTAGCGGCTGCTCGAAATCCATCATCTGCAACTGAGCGGCGATGGCGGGATCGAAATCGGCCACCGGCCTGCCATCGACGTCGCGATAGATCGCCGCCGCCATCTCCTGCCAGTCATGCTCATCAAGCGCAGGGAAATACCGGCCATGACAGGCCTTGAGGAACGCGACCGCCTCCGGCCAGTCGCTTGGTGTGGCGCCGGCATCGAGATAGTCGCGAATGCGCTTGAGGCCGCTGGCCTCGATCTTCGGCCCGATGTCGTTGAGGATGGTCGCGGCAATCAGGTCCGGCCGCATCTCAGCCAGAAGATGAAGAATCAGCCCGCCGCGCGAGGTGCCGATGAAGATGCCGCGATCGATGCCGAAATGCTGGCATGCCGAGATGACATCCCGCGTTTCGACACCGAGATTGTAGTTTGCCTTGTTGGCATCCCGGTCTGAGCAGCCCCGTCCCCGATAATCGAGCGCGATGACGCGTCTTGGGGTCGCCGGGTCGGTCGACATGAGCAGCGCCAGCTGATGAAAGTCGCGCGAATTCCGCGTCAATCCCGGGAGGCAGAAGATCGGCCATTGGTGCGTGATCTGGGGGCCGTAGTCTCGCGCAAAAAGCGTCAGTCCGTCGTCGCTCCGGTATGCAATTGTCCGGAAGCTATCGTCTCTTGCCGTATCCACGCTCATCGTCCTCCCGCTTTTCGCGGGTACAGATTAGCGAGGCGGGCAGTAATCGCAAATCGCGATTAGGAGGGGCGACCGCCTGTCAGGTCACGGACAATGTCGCTCGGCTGGCCGAGACGTGCCTTGTAGACTTCGTAGTTCTCCATCACCCGCTGTACATAGTTGCGCGTTTCGGGGAAGGGGATCCGCTCGATCCAGTCGACGATCGTGTCGATCGACTGGCCGCGTGGGTCGCCATAGCGGCCGATCCATTCGGGCACGCGCTTGGGACCTGCATTGTAGGCGATGAAGGTCATGATGTAGGAGCCGCCAAAGGCGTCGATCTGTTCGCCGAGATAATGCGCCCCAAGGGTTGCATTGTAGCCGGCGTCCGCCGTCAGCCGGTCCTTGGAATAGGCGATATTGTGGCGCTGGGCGACGGCCTTCGCCGTTCCCGGCAAGATTTGCAGCAGCCCGCGGGCATCCGCGGCCGAAACGGCGGCCGGATCGAAGGCGCTTTCCTGGCGGGCGATCGCGTAGGCGAGGGCCTTTCCGGAGCCCGAGATATTGGCATTCGTCGGAATCACGCCAAGCGGGAATGCCAACGCGGCAACATCGACGCCTCGCGAGTAAGCGATCTTGCCAACCTGCAGCGACAGATGGTGGTCGCCCGAGCGCTCCGCCTGCGCACTCAGGACTGCAAGTTCTCCCGGGCTTTGCAGTTGCTCGGCGAGGGCGAGATACAGGCTCTTGGCCCGCCAGCCGTGGCCGGCCGCATCGAGACGGGCAATGGCCTGTACCGCTTCCCGCGACAGGTAGCGCTCGCGGTCGGCCGTCGTCGGCGACGGGTAACTCACATTCAATGTCTTGCGGCCAAGCTTGTCGCTGGCGAGCTGGCCGTAGAAGGTCGTCGGATAGCTCGCGGCCTTGGCGTAGAGCTCGGAAGCATTTCCAGGTCCGCCGGCCTCGGCGGACCGCCCCATCCAGTACCAGGCGCGCGACACGGAAATCGGTCCATTGGAGAAATCGAGAATCTTGCGGAAATGCGTCTGCGCCGCAGCGGGATCCTGCAGACCGCGCAGCGCGTACCAGCCCGCATGGAACTCGGCCTCGACGATGTCGGTCGGTGTCGTTGCGGCATAGTTGGCAACGATCCCATAGGCGGCCTTGAATTCCCCTTGGTCGACGAGGCCGCGACTGACGATCCGTTGCTCGTTCCACCACTCGCCGGCATTGACCAATTCCTCCCGATTGCGAGGCGCCTTTTGCAGCAGCTTGGTGGCTTCCGCATACTTGTCCTGTTTTCGCAGGTATTCGATCCGTGCGAAGAGGTAACCGGCATCACCTTTCCATTGGCCGTCGACCGCGGCAAGAAGCGCGCCAGCGTTGGCCGCCTTGCCTATGACGGCCGCCCAGGCCTTGTAGAGCGATTGAGCCTGACCCATGTCGCCAAAGCGCTTGGCCTGCGCCGCGCGATTGCGATACATCAGGTAATCCATTCGCGCCTTATGATCGGCCGGCGTCAGCAAGCCGGAAAACTCCGCCAGGATCTTATCTTCGGTCGGCTTGTCCAGCGTCTCACCGCGCCAGACCTTGCGAATGTACTTAGCGGCCTGGCTCTGCTTGCCTGTTGCAACGAGTGCGCGCGACAGGATCATCGCGCCGGACGTCGTCTCGGGCGCGGTCTGTCCGAAGGCGGTCAGGACGGAGCTTGGACCAGGGTTTTCGTCGTAGAGGGCGCGTTCGGAATAGGCACGCAATTTCGCGAGCCCCGGCCATCCCTGCAATTCCTGGGACGCTGCTGCGATCTCCGTGGAGGGAATGCCCTTCTGTCCGGAGACCGCTATCGCCCAGGTCAGAATATGGCGGTCAAGCGTCCCGCGCCCCATGCGGTCGCGAATGGAAAGCGCCTGCAGTGGATCATTGTCCGAAAGCGCATCAAGCCCTGACTTCAAATCGCTGTTGACGGGTGTGATGGCCTGGCTGCGCGGAATCGAACCGGTGACGATCGATTCCGGCACCGACGTTTGCGGGACGAAACCGATCGGCTTTACGTCGGGAACAGGGGCGTTCTCATTGGGAAGCGACGACGCGACGCTGCTCCACGCGGCGGCGGTAAAGCCGAGGGCCGACACGATCAGGACTGCTCTCTTCATGGGACACTCACAACGAAAACACGCCCAACCATTTGGCGGGAGCCATCTTAACGAAAGCTTACTAACGCCAGTAAACTTCGTTCAAATTTGCTATCGGAATTTGCCCTAAACCGATCCATGCGCGCTTGTCGCGGCGATTTCACCGCACTATGGTGCCCCACCAATATTCAAGGAATGCGGCCGAAGCGTGAATTTGGCCATGAGGAGTTTTGCATGTTCCAGGGATCCATTCCCGCTCTCGTCACTCCCTTTACTGATGCCGGACAAGTGGATGAAGCTTCGTTCGCGAGCCATGTCGACTGGCAGATCAAGGAAGGCAGTAGCGGTCTCGTTCCGGTCGGCACGACCGGCGAATCTCCGACGTTGTCACATGCCGAGCACAAGCGGGTGGTGGAGCTCTGCATCGAAGCGGCAGCCAAGCGGGTCCCGGTTATGGCCGGCGCCGGTTCGAACAATACGCGCGAAGCAATCGAGCTTGCTCAGCATGCCGAGAAGGCAGGGGCGGATGCGGTCCTCGTTGTCACGCCCTACTATAACAAGCCGACCCAGAAGGGTTTGATCGCGCATTTTTCGGCGATCGCCGAGGCTGTGAAGCTGCCGATTTATATTTACAATATCCCCGGCCGCTCGGTGATCGATATGACACCCGAGACGATGGGCGTGCTTGCCAAGGCACACTCCAACATCGTTGGCGTCAAGGATGCGACCGGCAAGATCGAACGCGTGTCCGAGCAGCGTCTGACCTGCGGCAAGGAGTTCAAGCAGTTGTCCGGCGAGGATGCGACCGCGCTCGGCTTCAATGCCCATGGCGGCGTCGGCTGCATCTCGGTGACGGCCAATGTGGCGCCGCGCCTTTGCGCGGAGTTCCAGGCAGCGTCGCTTGCCGGTGACTACGCGAAGGCGCTGGAATATCAGGATCGCCTGATGCCGCTACACAAGGCAATCTTCCTGGAGCCCGGCCTTTGCGGAGCAAA
The DNA here is from genome assembly GCF_002211365.1 of Rhizobium sp. R711. Taxonomy (GTDB): domain Bacteria; phylum Pseudomonadota; class Alphaproteobacteria; order Rhizobiales; family Rhizobiaceae; genus Rhizobium. The sequence continues at coordinate 5,848 of NZ_LOKZ01000026.1, forward strand.
GTACGGCTTGGCAAAGCTGGGGCGGATGAGCCGCAATGTCCGTTCGCCGCTCGTATCGACGCTGGAGCCTGCCACGGAAGCGGCGATCGATGCCGCCATGCGCCATGCCGGCTTGCTGAACTAAGGCAAGCCGCTCGACCTGCCTTCACAGGCGGCCGATGTTCCCTTACATTACAGGGTAAGAGATAAGGGCGCGACAGTCGCGCCCTCAAGCATTTGGAATGTGTCATGGCCCCCAAAGGCAGCGAGCGCGTCGTCAAGAAGATCGTTGCGGAGAACCGCAAGGCGCGCTTCAACTATGAAATCATCGATACTTACGAAGCCGGCCTCGTGCTCAAGGGCACCGAGGTCAAGTCGCTGCGCGAGGGGAAGGCCAATATCGCGGAATCCTATGCCTCGGATGAGGACGGCGAGATCTGGCTTATCAATTCCTACTTGCCCGAATATCTGCAGGCAAACCGCTTCAACCACGAGCCGCGCCGGCGCCGGAAGCTCCTCCTTTCCGGCCGCGAGATCAATCGCCTGAGGGCGGGGATCAATCGCGAAGGCATGACTTTGGTCCCGTTGAAGATCTATTTCAACGATCGCGGCCGCGCAAAGATGGAGTTGGCACTCGCCAAGGGTAAGAAGCTGCACGACAAGCGCGAGTCCGAGAAGGAACGCGATTGGAACAGGCAGAAGAGCCGTCTTCTCAAGGATAATGGCTAGCTATAGCTAGAGTCCGGACCGGTATTTCCACCCGTATATGACGGTGCTGGATTATTTCGCTTAAGCGTCCAGATCGGTTGGCGTCGCGGTTTCGGTCGGCCGCGGTGGCCGCTCTGAGGGATCGCGCCCGATCTCGCTCTTCAAGGAGAGAAGGTCTATGAAATGATCGGCCTGGCGACGCAGGTCGTCGGCAATCATCGGCGGTTGTGTTGCCATCGTTGAGATGACCGAAACCTTTCGGCCCTTGCGCTGCAGTGCCTCGACGAGTGTCGTGAAATCTCCGTCGCCGGAGAAGATGACGAGATGATCGACGGTTTCCGATTGCTCCATGGCATCGATCGCAAGCTCGATGTCCATGTTGCCCTTGATCTTTCGGCGGCCCATCGAATCCGTGAATTCCTTCGCCGGCTTTGTGACGACCTTGTAGCCGTTGTAGTCCAGCCAATCGATCAGGGGGCGAATGGAGGAGTACTCCTGATCCTCGATCAGCGCCGTGTAGTAGTAGGCGCGCAAGAGATAGCCGCGTTTCTGGAATGCCTTCAACAGCTTGCGGTAGTCGATATCGAAACCAAGGCTTTTGGACGCAGCGTAGAGATTGGCGCCATCGATAAAAAGAGCAATTTTTTCGCGTGGATCAAACATCGCGTACCAATCCAATGTGAGCAATCTTGGTGCTTCCGTCAAAATCCAAGGAAACAATGGGTTATGCGGCCGCTTGGAACAATTCTTACTTTATGAACTATTCATATAAGAGAGATTTAGGGCACGATTCGGGATATTCCAAGCAACTTTTGGTGGAAACCCGTTTTCGGTTTCAAAATTCACCGCGTTGCCCGTTGGGGCTTCGCGCAATGAAAACTTGAATTTGTCCGGTTTTAATTGTATCGGGCGTGTTAATCCCGAGATCACGACCGCAAAGGACAGGCAATGGCCCGTGTCACCGTAGAAGACTGCATTGATAAAGTTGAGAACCGCTTCGAGCTGGTTCTGCTTGCCAGCCACCGTGCTCGGCTGATTTCCCAGGGCGCGTCGATCACCATCGATCGTGACAACGATAAGAACCCGGTTGTGGCGCTTCGCGAGATTGCCGATGAGATGCTGTCTCCGGACGATCTAAAGGAAGACCTGATCCACTCGCTGCAGAAGCACGTCGAAGTCGACGAGCCCGAGCCCGATGCGGCGAGCCTCATCGCAGCCGGCGGCGTCGCTGCAGCCGACAGCGAAGAGCAGGACGATCTGCCGGAAACGATCACCTTCGACCAGATGTCGGAAGAAGAGCTTCTGGCCGGGATCGAAGGCCTCGTACCGCCGGAAAAGAGCGACGATTACTAATCGTCAACCTTGCACCATTATAGCTTCGGCATATTATCGCATATCATGTGCGCCAATCCGTGATTGGCGCGCTTTTCGTTTGTAATGGAGTGGTTTCGGGATGATGCGGCAGTACGAGCTCGTGGAGCGGGTTCAGAAATATAAGCCCGACGCCAACGAAGCCCTGCTGAACAAAGCCTACGTCTATGCAATGCAAAAGCATGGACAACAGAAGCGTGCCAGCGGCGATCCCTACATCTCGCATCCGTTGGAAGTCGCCGCCATCCTCACCGACATGCATCTCGACGAGTCGACGATCGCGGTCGCGCTGCTTCACGATACCATTGAGGATACGACTGCCACCCGCGCCGAAATCGATGAGCTCTTCGGCGAGGATATCGGTCGGCTGGTCGAAGGGCTGACTAAGATCAAGAAGCTCGACCTCGTCACCAAGAAAGCCAAACAGGCCGAAAACCTGCGCAAGCTGCTGCTCGCCATTTCCGACGATGTGCGCGTGCTGCTGGTCAAGCTCGCTGACCGCCTGCACAACATGCGCACGCTGGATCACATGTCGCCGGAAAAGCGGGCGCGTATTTCCGAGGAGACCATGGATATCTATGCGCCGCTGGCTGGCCGCATGGGTATGCAGGATATGCGCGAGGAGCTGGAAGACCTCTCGTTCCGCCACATCAATCCCGAAGCCTACGAAACGGTAACCGGGCGGCTCGAGGAACTGTCGAAGCGCAACGAAGGGCTCGTCAAGAAGATCGAGACTGAGTTGGGCGATCTGCTCGTTGCGAACGGGCTGACCGGCGCCATCGTCAAGGGGCGCCAGAAGAAGCCCTATTCCGTGTTCCGCAAGATGCAGTCGAAGTCGCTGTCGTTCGAGCAGCTTTCGGACGTCTACGGCTTCCGCATTCTCGTCGATGATATTCCGGCCTGTTATTGGGCGCTTGGTATCGTCCACACCCGCTGGCGCGTGGTCCCCGGACGCTTCAAGGACTATATCTCGACGCCGAAGCAGAACGACTACCGTTCGCTGCACACCACGATCGTCGGCCCCTCCCGCCAGCGTATCGAGCTGCAGATCCGCACCAAGCGCATGCACGAGATCGCGGAATTCGGTATCGCCGCGCACACGCTCTACAAGGATGGCGCTTCGACGTCAGACAACGATATCCTTTCGCGTGAATCCAATGCCTATTCCTGGCTGAGGCACACGATTGAGGCGCTTGCAGAAGGGGATAGTCCCGAGGAATTCCTTGAGCACACGAAGCTTGAGCTCTTCCAGGACCAGGTCTTCTGCTTCACGCCGAAGGGCAAACTGATTGCGCTTCCGCGTGGCGCAACGCCGATCGACTTCGCCTATGCCGTTCACACCAACATCGGCGACACGACCGTCGGTGCCAAGATCAACGGCCGTATCATGCCTCTCGTGACCCGCCTGGCAAATGGCGACGAGGTGGAGATCATTCGCTCGGGCGTGCAGGTGCCACCCGCAGCCTGGGAAGAGATCGTCGTGACAGGCAAGGCGAGGGCAGCGATCCGACGCGCCACGCGATTGGCGATCCGGAAGCAGTATGCTGGCCTCGGTCATCGCATTCTGGAGCGCACCTTCGAGCGAGCCGGCAAGATTTTCTCACGCGAAGCCATGAAGCCCGCGCTCCATCGCCTTGGCCAGAAGGATGTCGAAGATGCCATCGCTGCTGTCGGTCGTGGTGAAATGTCGTCGCTCGACGTATTGCGCGCCGTCTATCCGGATCATCTGGAAGAACGCGTGACGGCCAAGCCCAGCGGCGACGATGGTTGGTTTAACGTTCGCAGTGCGTCCGGCATGATCTTCAAGATTCCCGGTAAGCCGAAGTCGGGCATTGATGGCACAGACCTCAAGACCGATCTCGACATGGATACGATGCCGATCCGTGGCATTTCGAGCAATGTCGATGTGCAGTTTGCGCCGACAGGCGCCGTACCGGGCGACCGTATCGTCGGGATAATGAACTCTACGGAGAAGGGTAACGCGATTACGATCTATCCGATCCAGTCGCCGACGCTGCAGCGTTTCGATGATCAGCCTGACCGCTGGATCGATGTTCGCTGGGATCTCGATGAGGCCAACAAGTCGCGCTTCCTGGCGCGGATCATGGTCAATGCTTTGAACGAGCCAGGTACATTGGCGAAGCTCGCCCAGACTGTTGCCGGCGTTGACGTCAATATTCGCGTGTTCAACACGGTGCGCGTTGCAACCGACTTCACCGAAATGACGCTCGATGTCGAGGTTTGGGATCTCCGGCAGCTGAATCAGCTGCTTGCCCAGCTGAAGGATCTGGAGTGCGTTGCGACGGTTCGCCGGCTTTACGAGTAAGCCGGCGAAGCCGATCGGCGGGCTATCTGCACATTTTGTGATCGCTTCGAGACCTAAATCGCACTGATATGAGGCTAGATATGCGCACGGCGCATGGCTGCGCCTACCTTAGAGCGTTGGTAATTGTTGCTGTGAGCGCCTATCTTCCAGTCATCAGGAAATGAACAGAAGATGAGGTAAAGAAATGTTTACACCTATCAAGAAGATCGCTCGCGCACTGCGCGCTCCGACTGCCGAAGAACGCGAAATCGCTTACCTGAACGGCTCGTTTGACCGTATCGATCTTGAATATCGTCAGCGTCAGGTTGATCGCGGCCTTTTCCGCGCCCGTTAACATCGGGACTATACTTGAAGGATGAGAGGGGCGTATTGCATATCGCGGCCCCTGGTGAATGCTCAGTCTGCAGTGATCAAATAATGACTGAGATGGTTTGACGCTCTTGTCACGCTAGTGCGGGTTGCACTACATACGCGGCATGTTGTTCCGACGTCGAAAACCTGCTGGATTTCGTGAAAAGCTGCGTGAGTTGTTGTGGCCTCGCAAGGGATTCTTGCGGCCGCTCCGCTACCTCACGATGCGTGTTCTACGCCTGACGGCGTCTCCGCATGCCGTCGCCATGGGTGTTGCCGCCGGGATTTTCGTGTCGTGGACGCCTTTTATCGGCGTTCATTTCATCATGGCCTTCGTGCTCAGCTATCTCTTCTCTGGCAATATGGTCGCCGCCGCGCTTGGCTGCGCGGCTTTCGGTAATCCGTTGACCTATCCGTTCATCTGGGGCGCGACTTGGGAGATCGGCCACCTGCTTCTTGCGCGTCAGGATACGATGCAGGGGCAATCGATCGATCTTGGCGCTCTGTTTCATGAGCTGCATTTCAGCGAGCTCTGGCGACCCGTGCTTGAGCCGATGCTTGTCGGCTCCATCCCACCCGCACTTTTGACCTCCGTCATTGTCTATTTCGCGACCTTCTACACGGTGAGAGGTTTCCAGGCGCGCCGCCGCGAACGCCTGATGGCGCGTGCCCGAGTGCGGCTGTCACATCCAGCGCAGGAAACCGTATGATTATCGGCATCGGCAGCGATCTCATCGATATCAGGCGGGTGGAAAAATCCCTCGAACGCTTCGGCGAGCGTTTTACCAATCGCTGCTTCACCGAGATCGAGCGGGCAAAATCCGATCGGCGTGCCAATCGCGCCGCGTCCTATGCCAAGCGCTTTGCCGCCAAGGAAGCCTGTTCCAAGGCTCTTGGAACAGGCATGGCGCAAGGGGTGTTCTGGAAAGATCTGGGCGTCGTGAACCTGCCGAGTGGCAAGCCGACGATGAAGCTGACAGGCGGGGCGGCCGAGATGCTGCAGTGGCTGCTGCCAGCTGGCCACAAGGCTGCCATTCATTTGACGATAACGGATGATTATCCCTTGGCGCAGGCTTTCGTCATTATTGAAGCGCTGCCGGAAAATGCCCGATCAGCGACGTAGAGTCGCTTTTAATGTTGGCGCCATTGCCGCAATCGGCCGAAGCCGCTAGAGAGAAGCAAACAAGAGTTGCGCCCTTGGGGTGCATTGAAGGAATAAGACTGCGTGTCCGAAAAAGTCGAAACCAAGCCGAACGCCCTCTGGGAAAACATCAAGGTCATCGCCCAGGCGCTGATCTTGGCGATGGTTATCCGAACGGTGTTTTTTCAGCCGTTCACCATTCCGTCCGGCTCCATGATGCCGACACTTCTTGTTGGCGACTACATATTCGTCAACAAGTTCGCCTACGGCTATTCCAAATATTCGCTGCCTTTCTCGCCGAACCTTTTCAGCGGTCGCATCTTTGCGAGCGAGCCGAAGCGCGGCGACATTGTTGTTTTCCGGTTCCCGCCGAACCCGGACGTTGACTACATCAAGCGTCTGGTCGGGCTTCCCGGCGATCACATTCAGGTCAAGGAAGGCGTTCTTTATGTGAACGGCAAGCCGGTTCCGAAGGTGCCGGATGGCACGTTCAATTCCGACTACGCGCAGGACCCGGGCCAGGACGTACCAGTGTTCCGCGAGACGCTGGATAACGGTGTCAGCTACGATACGCTGGATCAGTCCCCGGTTTCGCGTGGCGACAACACCCGCGAATTCATCGTTCCCGAAGGTCACTACTTCATGATGGGCGATAATCGCGACAATTCGCTCGACAGCCGCTTCGATGTCGGATTCGTGCCGGCTGAGAACCTGGTCGGTCGCGCCAGCGTTATCTTCTTCTCGCTCGGCAACGACACCTCGTTCCGCGAGGTCTGGAAGTGGCCGACGAACATGCGTTGGGATCGTCTTTTCAAGGGCGTTGAATGAGCAAGGCGCAGACGCTCTCGGCGGCGGATCGGACACGGCTTGAAGCCCTGATCGGTCATGCGTTCGCCGAGAAAGAGCGGCTGGACCGGGCCTTGACGCATGCGAGTGCTCGCACGCAAAAAGGCGGCAACTACGAGCGGCTGGAATTTCTTGGCGACAGGGTACTTGGCCTCTGCGTCGCCGAACTGCTCTTCCGCACGTTCGGCGCGGCGACCGAGGGTGAACTTTCGGTGCGGCTCAACCAGCTTGTTAGTGCCGATACTTGCGCGGAAGTCGCCGATGAACTCGGTTTGCATCTCTTCATTCGCACGGGTGCCGACGTCAAGAAGCTGACTGGCAAGCGCATGATGAACGTGCGAGCCGACGTGGTCGAAAGCCTTATCGCTGCGATCTACCTCGATGGAGGCCTTGAGGTTGCTCGACGTTTCATTCTGAAATTCTGGGAGAAGCGGGCAGCACGCGCCGACGGGGCGCGGCGGGACGCGAAGACCGAGTTGCAGGAATGGTCGCACGCCAAATTCGGCATCACGCCGATCTATCGGGTTGAAGAACGCACTGGACCGGATCATGATCCGCGCTTCACGGTAACGGTTGAGGTCGCCGGTGTTAAGCCTGAAACGGGCATTGAACGCTCAAAGCGGGCTGCAGAGCAGGTCGCAGCCACTCGGATGCTGGAACGCGAAGGCATTTGGCAGAAATCGTCTGCCGGAAACTGACGGGATAAATGACGGAAGAACACGATATGGCGGATGACGCCGCTGAAACTGCGGGTGCGACTCGATCGGGCTTCGTCGCGCTGATCGGGCCGACCAACGCGGGAAAGTCGACGCTGGTCAATCGCCTGGTCGGCGCCAAGGTCTCGATTGTCAGCCACAAGGTGCAGACAACGCGCGCCATCGTGCGCGGCATTGCGATCCATAACAATGCGCAGGTTGTGTTCATGGATACACCTGGGATCTTCAAGCCGCGTCGGCGGCTCGACCGCGCAATGGTCACATCCGCCTGGGGCGGCGCAAAGGATGCGGACCTGATCATGTTGCTGATCGACAGTGAACGCGGCCTTCGGGGGGATGCGGAAGCTATTCTTGAGGGTCTCAAGGAGGTGCATCAGCCAAAGATTCTCGTCTTGAATAAGATCGACCGGGTCAAGCGCGAAGACCTCCTGGCACTCGCTGCGGCTGCCAACGAGAAGATTGCCTTCACGCATACCTTCATGATCTCGGCCGAGAATGGTTCCGGCTGTGGGGACGTCATGGATTTTCTGGCAAAGACGCTGCCCGAGGGACCCTGGTACTATCCCGAAGACCAGATTTCTGATCTTCCGATGCGCCAGCTTGCGGCGGAGATTACCCGCGAGAAGCTGTTTCTGCGCCTGCATCAAGAGCTTCCCTATTCGTCGCATGTCGAGACGGAGAAGTGGGAAGAACGCAAGGACGGCTCGGTCCGGATCGAGCAGGTGATCTACGTCGAGCGCGACAGCCAGAAGAAGATCGCGCTCGGCAAGGGTGGCGAAACGATCAAGGCGATTTCCTCGGCGTCCCGACGGGAGCTTGTCGAAATCCTTGAACAGCCCGTCCATCTTTTCCTGTTCGTGAAGGTTCGCGAAAACTGGGGCGATGACCCCGAGCGCTTCCGCGAAATGGGGCTGGATTTCCCAAAGTAAAGCCGAAGGCGGCTACAGCATTGTTTCTATAGCAAAAAATAGCCACCGCGCGGGAACAACGCACGGGGTTCGGGAGTTCTTACGGGAAGCGCGGGCCAATTCCGGCGGCGCGCTTTCTTTGAGCACAAGGGCTTGTATGGCGACCCCGCGACCCACTCACTCGTTCAAAACGCCATGCGAGCGCTGTCCGTTGCGTGCCATCGCCGCGTTCAGAGAGTTCAGCGGCGATGAACTTGAGTTCGTTGCGAAGTTCAAAAGTGGCGAACTGGCCGCGGACGCAGGCGCCACGATCCTCGTCGAGGGCGCACACAGTGCGCACTTGTTCACCGTCCTCTCCGGCTGGGGCTTTCGCTACAAGACATTGGAGGACGGCCGCCGGCAAATTCTGAACTACGTGATGCCGGGCGATCTGATCGGTCTGCAGGGAACGATCATGGGGGAAATGCAGCATTCCGTCGAAGCGTTGTCGCCTGTGTCGCTTTGCGTCTTCGAGCGCAATAAGCTCATGACCCTTTACAACAAGCATTCGTCCTTAGCCTTCGACATAACCTGGATTGCTGCCCAGGAGGAGCGCATCCTTGACGAACACCTGTTGAGCATTGGCCGCCGGACCGCGCTCGAGCGTGCCGCGTATCTCATCGCCTTTCTGTTCGAACGTGGTCGGCAACTCAAACTCTTCACTAGCCATGCATCTATCCCGATCACGCAGCAACACGTTGCAGACACATTGGGGCTTTCGATCGTGCACACCAACAAAACATTGAAAAAGCTTGCGAACCGCAATCTCCTCCGCTGGCAAGAGCGGACCTGCGAGGTGCTTGATGGCGACGGCCTCAAGGCCGCTGCCGGCTGGGAGGGCCTCGGAGAGAAGGTCCGTCCGTTCATATGAGACGCGCGAGCGCCATGTCTTATTTAAATGCATCCGAGGCGACGTGGCCCTAAGGTCATCCTGCTATCTTTTTCCTGCTGTGCTTTTTATCGACCCGAAACGAAAAAGCGGCTATGCAAGCTGAGCGCTAAAAAGCCGTCGGCCAATGAGGCATGGGGCGTCAGAGGTGGAAATCCGGGAAATACAGGAGCCGAGCGTCTTGGTTGACACTCAGCGAGGGGCGTGTTGGGTATGAAGGCAAACCGTGTTCTGGTCCTTGAGGACAGTTTGATCATCGCGATGGAGGCCGAGGATATTCTTCGCCAGGTGGGCGTGGAAACGATCGGCATCGCCAGTAGCCTCGAGCAGGCGATGGAGGCGACCAAGAGCGAAATCTTCGATTTCGCCCTGCTGGACGTCAATCTCGGCGAAGTCATGAGCTTCGATTTCGCCCGTCATTTGGCGAGCATCCGCATGCCATTCGGGTTTGTCAGCGGCTATTCCGACACCAGGGACTTTCCCGAAGACCTTCAGAATGTGCCACTGCTCGTCAAACCGTTTGGCGAATCGGCAATGCGCGACTTCCTAGAGAAGCTATTCCCGGCGCGCGCCTGAACGCCTTTTCATGACAGAGCGTCGGCGTTGCGGTAGGATCGAATCGTAGAGTAAAGAGTTCGCTTCCGATGCAGTGGCACGACCGGGCAATCATCTTGGGCGTCAAGCGCCATGGCGAGACCAGCGTCATCGCCGAGGTGATGACGCAGGAGCGTGGCCGCCATCTCGGCATGGTCCGCTCCGGCCGGTCCCGAACCATGCAGCCTGTCCTTCAGCCCGGCAATGAGGTCGAGGTCACATGGCGAGCGCGTCTCGACGAGCATCTTGGCGAATTTCGTATCGAGCCACTGACGCTACGCGCCGCTCGCCTGATGGAAACCGCGACTGCCGTCTATGGCGTACAGGCCATGGGTGCGTTGCTGCGGTTGCTGCCAGAACGCGATCCGCATCCGCATCTCTTCGAGGCGCTTGAGGTCATTCTAGACAATCTCCACAACCCGGCGGATGCGGGCGAGCTTTTTGTCCGCTTCGAGCTCGCGGTTCTGAACGACCTCGGTTTTGGCCTCGATTTGACCGAGTGTGTGGCGACGGGCGTTCGTTCCGATCTTGCTTATGTGTCACCAAAGTCGGGGAGGGCCGTCAGCCGGACTGCAGGTGCTCCCTGGGCGGACAAGATGCTGCTCCTACCACCATTTCTGAACAGTGAGGCAAACCGCGCAGCGGATATCGAAAGCCTCAATGCCGCGTTCCGACTGACAGCATTCTTCCTTCATCGCCATGTCTATGAGCCGCGTGGAGTGGAAGCAGCGGCCGCGCGCGAGGGCTTTGTTCAGGCGGCGCTGAAAGCACTGAAGGCAGCGGCCGCGCAGGACGAGCTGTCGGTCTGACCGACCGTTTATCATTGGTGAAAAATATCATGCAGCGCAGGCGCTTTACGCGCCTCGCTCGTCTGCCTATTTCGATCGCATGCAGCCCCAGCGATCGGAGGAGTAGACGATGCTGACGAAGCCTGATGTGATGACGACGATAAAGCTTTGGAATGATTATGAAATACCCCGGTTGGGCATGGGCTGCTGGGCAATCGGTGGCCCCTTCTATGCCGGCGATACACCGCTCGGGTGGGGCGAGGTCGATGACGACGAGTCCATCGCAGCTATTCATCGTGCAATCGAACTCGGTATCTGTTTCTTTGATACGGCCTCGAATTATGGGGCCGGACATTCAGAGGAAGTGCTCGGCCGCGCGATCGGCAACCGGAGCGAAATTGTCGTCGCGACCAAGTTCGGCTTTGCCACCGATCCCGAGACAAAACAGGCAACCGGCGCCTTCGCTGATCCGGCCTTTATTCGCCGCTCGGCTGAGACGTCGCTACGTAGGCTGAAGCGGGATCGCCTAGATCTGCTCCAATTCCATTTGAACGACTTTCCGCTCGCGCAGTCGGACGAGGTCTTCGAAATCCTGGAGAATTTGCGCAGCGAGGGCAAGGTCGACGCCTTCGGGTGGAGCACGGATTATCCCGATCGTGCGGCGCGACATGCCGACCGCGCCGGTTTCGTTTCCGTCCAGCACACGATGAATGTCTTCGAGCCTGTGCCGGACATGATCTCGGTGATCGAACGGCATGGACTGATCTCGATCAACCGTGGGCCGCTCGCGATGGGATTGCTCAGCGGAAAGTTCCGTGCCGACACCAAAGTCGGTGACAAGGATGTTCGCGGTGCGAGCCTCGACTGGATGGTCTATTTCAAGGACGGCCGGATCGCACCCGAATTTGCGGCGCGATTGGAGGCGGTTCGCGAGCTGCTGAAGTCTGACGGTCGAACTCTCACGCAAGGTGCCCTGGCATGGCTCTGGGCGCGCGCTCCTCGAACCCTGCCGATCCCGGGTTTCCGCACCGTTGCCCAGGTTGAAGAAAACGCCGGCGCGATGGCCAAGGGCCCGCTATCGCCGACGGTGATGGGTGAGATCGATGAGGCGCTTACGCTCCCCGCCTAGGCGTCGTTTCGGATCTTGAAAGCCCAGCCTTCGGGCCTCTCCTCGATGACCTTGACCGGATCCCCGACAGCAATCCGACCGGTCCCGCGAGGGGTGACATTCCAGCCGAAGAGCGGACCGGGTACCCGCCGGTCCGCAGACATCCGAATGCGCCCCATGGCCGGCATCGGATTGGGAACGTCCCGGGATCCGCTTGATTGGTCCTGCGTCGTCATGATGCAGCGTGAGCAGGGCTTGACGAGATCGAAACGAATTCCGCCGATCTCGATGGCGGCCCAGCGGTCCTCCGCCCAGCTTTCCTCGGTGTCGACGACGATGTTCGGCCTGAACCGCTCCATGCCAACGCGACCTTCGCCGTGCGCCTCGAGATCGGCGTTCAATGCTTGTAACGAGCCCGTCGTCGTGACCAGTATTTGATAACCGTCGGTAAATGTAACGGGCGCGCCTTCGCCGGCCCATTCCGTGCTGGCGGAGCGCTCTGCCTGCTGATCGAACAAAACCAGCTTTAAGTCGCGCCCTAGCCAAGTTGAGAGCGCATCGTTGGTCGTATCGTCAGCGACCGCGGCATTGACGAGGGATTTCCAGATCGAGACGTCCATCCGGGTTGTAGCCGCTGGAATGTGTGCCGTCATTTGCCAATCGCCCATGGTGAAATGGAAGGCCGACGATCCGACTTGCACGGCGATACGAGCGAGGTCGGGCAATTCGCGCTGCGTGATGAAGTGTCCGTCGCGATCTGTGATCATCGCCCGCCGGTCGCCGAGCAACCCAAATGCGTCGATCTCCGACGATTGCAGCGCGATACCCCGAGCGCTCTTGAGCGGATAGATGAAAAGGTCGGTAATGCGCATTAAGTGCTCCTAGATTTCGTCCATGAACGCCGCGAGGAATTCGCGTAGTCGTTGGTCGCGTGTCGCCGCAAGCGCGCGCCCGGCTTTTGTCTGAAAGCCATCAGCAAGTTTGAAAAGCTTGGTCTGGAAGTGGTCGATCACATATCGCTTGTCGTCAAGCTCGCGGTCGCTGCCGGCCGGATCGAACGGATCATAGAGCGCTGAAGACATTCGACCGCCGATATAGAAGCACCGGCCCGCGCCGACCATGCCTATTGCATCCAACCGGTCGGCATCCTGCAATATCTTGGCTTCCAGGCTCTCCGGCGTGATGTTTGCGGAGAAGCTATGCGCGATAATGGCATGTGCGACCGCTGCGATATCCTCATGATCCCAGCCAAGCTCGGCGAGTATGGCCGATGCCTTCTCTGCCGCCAGCGCTGACGCTTGCGACCGCATGGGGGAGTTCTTCTCCACGGCAACGCAGTCGTGCAGCAGGACGGCAGCAGCCAGGATCCTTGCATCACCACCCTCAAGTGCCTGGATTCGCATCGCGTTCTTGAAGACACGCAAGATATGCGCGATGTCATGCGAGCCGTCGTCGCTCTCCGACGAATGCGGCCCGAGCTGAATGGCTAGGTTTTCATAAGGAGCGAAAGCTCTCGCCTGGAACATCGGATCACCCCGTTGGAAAGATGCCTCTTCCATAAACGCGGGAACCACGAGTCGCAACGAGCACACTAGAGCACGTCCATTGAACGCGGAATCGGAATTTTGCTGACATGCTTTGTTTGCCGTGATTCCCTGCCTTCGAATCAGGAGGTATGAATGTCACGAGCGTTCAGTGATGATCTTCGCATTCGAGTT
>NZ_LOKZ01000027.1 GCF_002211365.1 Rhizobium sp. R711
ATCACGAGAACTTCTCCAATTTTGCCGAGTACAAGCGCCTTTATGCCGGCGAGGCGCACACCGCGATGGCACCTTATGCGCCGGTCCTGGGCGAGGTAGGCGGCCGGGCGCACTTGAAAGCGCTGCTTCTGCTTGGCGCTTCACTCCTGGTGCCGATGCGCGATCCGTTCGGGGAGGCCTGCGACCAGATCAACGCGCGCGCCAAAGAGCTGTCGGTCTGACTCTGTCCGGCTGCCGCATGGCATCGGCGCGAAGGCCGCCTTGGTGACCTGGCGGATCACCGCGACGTCGCTTGGCTGTTCAGGACGGTTTCGTGCAAAGTCAGGTTTGTCAGCATCAGCTGGCATCGAGCAGTTCACGTATTTTCGCCGCCAGGTCCCGCGCCGTATAGGGCTTGCGCAGCCACTGAGCCCCAGGAACGCCGTCCTGTCCGACCAAGCCCGGCTCTGAATATCCCGAGGTGAAGAGCACTGCTATTTCAGGGCGAAGGTCTCGCGCTTCGCGGGCGAGTTCATCGCCGGTCATTCCGCCGGGCATCACGATATCGGTGAACAGCAGAGCGATGTTGTCGTTGGCCTGTAGGACTTCCAAAGCGCGGTGCCCGTTTTCTGCCTCCAGAACTGAGTATCCCATGGAGGACAGCCTTGCGACGGCGACACGGCGAACGCGCAGATCGTCTTCGACGACGAGGACCAGTTCTGTCCCTTGGGGCAGGGGGCTTTCAACCGGCTCCGATGCCTGACTGCGCTCCTGCGATCCGGAACTGCTCATGGCAGGCAGATAGATGCGGATCGTGGTTCCGCGTCCAGACTCGCTGTAAAGTTGGAGGTGACCACCGGACTGTTTCACGAAGCCATAAACCATGCTGAGGCCGAGGCCGGTTCCGGCTCCGACTCCCTTCGTCGTGAAGAATGGCTCGATGGCGCGCTTTTTAACCTCCTCGGACATGCCGGTTCCGGTATCGGTCATCGAGACGAGCACGAAATTGCCACTGCGCACTTCCGGATACATCTTGGCGTAGTCGGCATCGAGGTGCACGCGCGAAATTTCGGTGGTAAGGCTTCCGCCCTTCGGCATAGCGTCTCTTGCATTCAACGCGATGTTCAAGATTGCGTTCTGAAGCTGCGAACTGTCCACGAGGACGTTCAGACCCGACCCGGAGATAACTGTCGACAACTTGATGTTTTCACCGAGCGTTCTCCTTAGGAGATCCGAGAAGCCGGTCAGAAGCTGTCCAAGATCCGCAGGTTTCGGATTTAACGGCTGACGCCGCCCAAAGGCCAACAACTGTCCGGTTAACTTCGCGCCGTCAGCGGCAGCGTCCTGCGCTTCCCTCAAGATATCTCTAAGCTGGCCTGGCGGGAGCTTGTCCTCGATCATTTCCAGGTTGCCGCTGATGACGGTCAGGAGATTGTTGAAATCGTGGGCTATGCCACCGGTCAGTTGACCGACCGCCTCCATTTTTTGGGATTGACGCAGATCCTCTTCGATCTTGAAGCGGCTGGTGAGGTCGCGCAGGAAGCCAGTGAATATCCGCTCGCCATTTGCCGTCGTTTCGCCGACGTGGAGCTCCATCGGAAA
This sequence comes from Rhizobium sp. R711, assembly GCF_002211365.1. Lineage (GTDB taxonomy): Bacteria > Pseudomonadota > Alphaproteobacteria > Rhizobiales > Rhizobiaceae > Rhizobium. Next base: position 1,582 of record NZ_LOKZ01000027.1, read on the forward strand.
CTGGGAACCGTCGGCTCGCTGGCCCGTGACAACGCGGCCGTAGCCGATAATCCGCTTTTCGCCGGTCGTCAGATAATGGTCGATATAGCCATCGTGAGCGTCACGGTAAGGATTAGGCATCAGGTTGCTGACATTGCGGCCACAGATCTCTTCGGCTGACATGCCGAAGAGCGTCTCGGCCGCCTTGCTGAAGGAGAGCACATTGCCCCTATGGTCGATAACCACCATCGCATCGGGAACCGTATCGAGGATCGAGCTCAAGTGCGCCTCGCGTGCATTTACCGCGTCCTGGGCTCGTCTGAGGGCACTGACGTCGCTGTTCGTTTGAATGACTGCCAGATCGCCATCGGTGAGGTTCACCAGCACGCAGCGGGTTGCGACATGAATGTCGTGTCCACTCTTGTGGCGGTGAATGATTTCGCCTTGCCAGAAGCCGCGAGACTTTAACTGCGCATGAATACTGTCGACCGGCTCTGGAAACTGCGTCGCCAGTAGCTCGTACACATTTTCGCCGACGGCCTCCTCTCGCGCCCAGCCATACATGTTCTCGCAGCCGATCGACCAGTGTGTGATGGTCCCCTCGAGGCGATGAACGATGATGTCCGCACCATCGAGCACGTGCACCAGAGCGTCCAGTTCCTGAGACGACGCAGTACGCGGTGATATGAGGCGATGCGGCATGGCTTTACCTGCTGGGTTCATGGCATTAGTGCAGGCTGACGCTATGGCAGGTTTTGTCCGAGAAATCATCACCATTCCCCGACAACTGAACCAGGCGGCTAAGATTCACTATCCGGAGATCGTGCCGCCCTTCGGGCACGACGATGTTGCGCGATGCAAGCTTGGTGATCGTCCTGGAGACGGTCTCGATGGTAAGGCCGAGGTAGTCCGCTATGTCCTGGCGGTTCATCGGGACGCGAAGCAGGCCGTGTTGCATCTTGGCGTCGCTGCGTGATGCGAGCTTGACGATAAAACTGCATAGACGCTCTTCCGCGTTAAGCTTTGACAAAAGAACCATTTGGTTGTTGGCCGCCGCGGTCTCTTCACAGAGCAGGTTGATATAGACGGGGCGCAGAGCGTCGGAGCGCGCGATTTCATCGTGAAAGCTCTTGCGCGACACACGCCGGATCTTGCAATCGCTGACTGCTTCCGCCGTAAAGAGAAAGGCGCTTTGAAGTGACGCCCCGATGAGATCGCCTGGAAAATGGAACGCGGTAATGACGCGACGACCTTCGCCGATAATGCGGTGGAGACGCACGACGCCTTCGACAACCTGGAAAAGATGCTTGGCCGCGTCGCCCTCCCAGCAGATCGCCTTTCCGGCCGCAATGGTTTCCATCGCGGACGTCATGAAGAGGCACGCGAGGGACTGCGCCCCATTCATTCGGTCATGTGTTGCTTGCGCATGTTCAAAGGCGGTGTTGTTCGGCATCAGCATCGTCGCGTCCCTCTTGGTTGATGAGGGCACTAGACCGTCGTCGAGTCACACGGGAATGATCGAACGGTTCCAAATGGTGAGAATTTGTAACAGTTTGTAACAGCACCATGTTTCGACCGAAAGTGAGGCATCGTTGATTTAGATCAAGGTGCCAATCTCGAGCCCGTGACAGTCCTTCCCGCAAAGTACGAGAGAGCCGGCCGCAAAGCGGTCGTCTGCGCACTGGGGACGACATTCATGAAGTACACAACAGAAACGATGGTGGTCGCAGTCGGGGCGTTCCTGGCATTGCTGGGTGCCGCCTTTGCCCACGATCACCTTTTTGCAGTCCATATGGGCATACTTTCCTTCTGCCTTCTCGTCGGCACCGTACTGCTGATGAGGAACCTGGATTTCTCGCCGGCGGGCAGGGTGCCAAAGGTCGAGGCCTCCGGCTATTTCGACGAAGTCATTCGATATGGTTTGATCGCGACGGTGTTCTGGGGCGTCGTCGGCTTCCTCGTCGGGGTGATCATCGCGCTGCAGTTGGCTTTCCCCGACTTGAATATCGCGCCGTATCTGAATTTTGGACGGTTGCGTCCTGTTCATACGTCCGCGGTCATTTTCGCGTTCGGCGGAAACGCTCTCATCATGACCTCGTTCTATGTCGTGCAACGCACCTGTCACGCGCGCCTGTTCGGCGGCACTCTGCCATGGTTCGTCTTCTGGGGCTATCAGCTCTTCATAGTGATGGCGGCAACCGGATATGTGCTGGGCATCACCCAGGCACGCGAGTACGCCGAGCCGGAATGGTACGTCGATATCTGGCTGACGGTCGTCTGGGTCGCATATCTCATCGTCTATCTGGGAACGATCCTGAAGCGCAAGGAACCGCATATCTACGTTGCGAACTGGTTCTATCTCGGCTTCATCGTCACCATCGCGATGCTTCACGTCGTAAACAACCTTGCGGTTCCCGCATCGTTCCTCGGGGCGAAGAGTTACTCCGCGTTTTCGGGCGTCCAGGACGCGCTGACACAGTGGTGGTACGGCCACAACGCTGTCGGCTTCTTCCTGACAGCAGGTTTCCTCGGGATGATGTATTACTTCGTTCCCAAGCAAGCAAACCGTCCCGTGTACTCCTACCGCCTGTCGATCATTCACTTCTGGGCGCTGATCTTCATGTACATCTGGGCCGGCCCGCACCATCTTCATTATACCGCGCTGCCCGACTGGGCGCAGACACTCGGCATGGTGTTTTCCGTTATGCTGTGGATGCCTTCTTGGGGCGGCATGATCAACGGCCTGATGACGCTCTCGGGAGCCTGGGACAAGATCCGAACCGACCCAATCATCCGCATGATGATCGTCGCCATCGCCTTTTATGGGATGTCGACCTTCGAAGGCCCGATGATGTCGGTGAAGACCGTCAACTCGCTCAGCCACTATACCGAATGGACAATCGGTCACGTCCATTCCGGCGCCCTCGGATGGGTGGGTATGATTACCTTCGGAGCGGTCTATTACCTGACGCCCAAGCTCTGGGGACGCGACCGGCTCTACAGCCTGCGAATGGTAAACTGGCACTTCTGGCTCGCCACCCTCGGCATCGTCATCTACGCAGCCGTTCTTTGGGTCGCCGGCATCCAGCAAGGTCTGATGTGGCGCGAGTACAATTCGCAGGGCTTCCTCGTCTACTCCTTCGCTGAAACGGTCTCCGCGATGATCCCCTACTACGTGCTGCGAGCAGTTGGCGGGACGCTGTACCTGGCAGGCGGCATCGTGATGGCGTGGAACGTGTTCATGACGATCCGCGGACGCATCCGTGACGAAGCCGCTATCCCGACCGCTTACGTGCCCCAGGCACAGCCTGCCGAGTGAGGTGAAATATGGCATCGATATTAGACAAACACCAAATCCTCGAAAAGAACGCCACGCTGCTTCTCGTCGGCTCGCTTCTCGTGGTCAGTATTGGCGGCATCGTCGAGATCGCACCGCTGTTCTACTTGCAGAACACGATCGAGAAAGTCGAGGGAATGCGTCCCTACACGCCCCTGGAGCTGGCCGGGCGGAATATCTACATCCGTGAGGGCTGCTACCTCTGCCACAGCCAGATGATCAGGCCGTTCCGTGACGAAGTGGAGCGCTACGGACACTATTCTCTTGCCGCCGAGTCGATGTACGACCATCCCTTCCAGTGGGGCTCGAAGCGCACTGGTCCGGACCTCGCCCGTGTCGGCGGACGCTACTCGAACGAGTGGCATGTCCAGCATCTTTCCGATCCTCGGGCCGTCGTTCCCGAGTCGATCATGCCGAAATATGCCTTCCTCAAGGAGCAGGAGATCACCGTCAAGGACGTCGGAATGGATCTGAAGGCCAACGAAGACGTTGGTGTTCCCTACACCGCCGACATGCTTGCGAACGCCGAAGCCGACATGAAGGCACAGGCTGATCCGAACGCGGACACGACGGAACTCCTGGCCCGCTATCCGAAGGCGAAGGTCGGCGATTTCGACGGCGACCCGGCCAGGCTCACGGAAATGGATGCCCTCGTTTCCTATCTGCAGATGCTCGGAACGTTGGTCGACTTCTCGACCTACGACGATGCGACCGGCTACCGTTGAGGTGATCTGATGGAAACTTACACAGCAATGCGGCACTTCGCCGATAGTTGGGGTCTCGTGGCAATGGCCTCGTTTTTCGTCGGCGCAGTCGTTTTCACGCTTCGTCCCGGCAGCAAGCAGACGGCTAAAGAGGCCGCCGATATTCCCTTGAAGGATGATTGAGATGTCGGAAAAACATATCGATGAAGTCAGCGGCGTCGAAACCACCGGACACGAGTGGGATGGCATCCGCGAATTGAACAACCCGATGCCAAGATGGTGGGTGTGGACATTCTACGCAACGATTCTGTGGGCAGTCGGGTATGCCGTCGCATACCCTGCGATCCCGATGATCACCTCGACGACGAAGGGACTTCTTGGCTTTTCGAGCCGCGCCGAGCTTCAGCAGGACCTCGACCTGGCGAAGGCGGGACAGGTGAAGTTCCATGACATGATCGCTACGAAGACCGTACAGGAAATCGATGCGGATCCAGGGCTGCGCGAGTTCGCGATCGCAGGCGGGGCATCGGCCTTCAAGGTCAACTGCGCCCCCTGCCACGGTTCGGGAGCAAGTGGTGGCCCAGGCTTCCCCAACCTGAATGATGACGACTGGCTATGGGGTGGCGATCTCGACTCGATTCAAAAGACGATCGCGCACGGAATTCGCTTCGACGCGGACGCCGATACCCACGTTTCGGAGATGCCGGCGTTCAAGGAGATTTTGGACGCAACGCAGACAAAGCAGGTCGCAGCTTACGTGTGGGGGCTGACGAACACTCCATCCAAGCCGGAGCTTGCGGAAGCTGGAAAGCAGGTGTTTGCGGACAACTGCGCCGCGTGTCACGGGGAGGACGCCAAGGGCAAGGTCGATATGGGTGCCCCCAATCTCGCCGACGCGATTTGGCTCAAGGGACGTGGTGAAGATGCAATTATCCGTCAGGTCAATTCGCCGAAGCACGGCATGATGCCCGCCTGGTCCGCAAGATTGGGGGAGGCCGCGGTGAAAGAGCTCACAGTCTTCGTCCACTCGCTGGGCGGCGGGACGTAAGGAGGTCACAATGACAAACCACGACCACAACCCACTCCTTTGTCTCTACGGCACTCCGCGCGCCGTGATCCATTCGCGCGTATCGGCACGTGCGAAATCGGCACCGCCCGTCAGTGAACAGGACGACCCCGAAAAGATCGGCAGTTCGATTGTGAATTTGACCTGCCTCAAAGACCACAAGACCACAAGCCGCTAAAGTGGCGCCTGTCCTGTCGAGGATTTGAGCGCGCATCCTCTCCCAGTATAGACTTTGGGCCGCATCCCCTCGGATGCGGCCATTTTTTTGATCTTCCTGTTGCCCGTCGCCGCCTTTAAAAGACTGCGCACGGCGCGATCCGGGTCCGGCATACTGGCTGCGACACTTCCCGTGCTGGGCGCCTCGTGGCAGTTGGCCAATCCCAAAGACGGCGGCCACACCAAACTCTCAAGACTCCTGCCGTCGAAGGGGAGGTTGTCGCGGATCTTCTCCCCCCGCAGATCTTCCGGGCCACGCCGCCTCTCTCCAAGGCGTAGCCCTTCTTTGTTTTCGGTCGCGCCGCATCGTTGATGTGGCTCAAAGAACAACAAGCCCAAAATCCGTTATGCGCTGCTTGTCCAGCGCCATTAGGGCCCGTCTTCTGTCCGGAGCGCGGCTTTTTTTTCGGATCGCCCATTCTTGATCTGCATCAAGGAAGGGTGGTCGAGAAGCTGCAAGAACGGGCAAATAAAATTCGGACACGTCCCATGAACCTATATACCGCGCCAGATCCCGAGAATGTCGAACGGTTGAACGCCGAGCCCGTCAACGCCCGCCGAAACCGTCAGCCGCTCTACGCCGCCAGAAAAAAAGTGTTTCCCAAGAGAGCTGAAGGTCGATTTCGTCAGTTCAAATGGATCGTAATGCTGATCACGCTCGGCATCTACTATCTTGCGCCGTGGATCCGCTGGGATCGTGGCCCCTATGCCCCCGACCAGGCCATTCTGGTCGACCTGTCGTCGCGGCGTTTTTTCTTCTTCTTTATCGAGATCTGGCCGCAGGAATTCTACTACGTAGCGGGCCTGCTTGTGATGGCCGGGTTTGGCCTCTTCCTGGTGACGTCCGCAGTCGGACGCGCCTGGTGCGGATATGCTTGTCCGCAGACGGTCTGGGTCGATCTGTTTTTGGTCGTCGAGCGCGCGATCGAAGGCGACCGCAATGCCAGAATGAAGCTTGACGCCGGGCCATGGAGTTTCGACAAGATTAAAAAGCGCGTCGTCAAGCACACGATCTGGATCGTCATCGGCGTTGCCACGGGCGGAGCCTGGATCTTCTATTTCGCAGATGCGCCCAGTCTCGCTTCTTCACTGTTTGCCGGCCAGGCCCCTGCCGTGGCTTACGCGACCGTCGCCATTCTCACGGCAACGACCTATGTGCTCGGCGGCCTGATGCGCGAACAGGTCTGCACGTATATGTGCCCCTGGCCTCGCATCCAGGGCGCCATGCTTGATGAGAACTCGTTGGTCGTAACCTACAACGACTGGCGCGGTGAAACTCGCTCGCGTCACGCCAAGAAGGCCCAGACCAACGGCGTAGCCGTCGGCGACTGCGTCGACTGCAACGCCTGCGTGGCTGTCTGTCCCATGGGCATCGACATTCGAGATGGCCAGCAGATGGAGTGCATCACCTGCGCCCTTTGTATCGACGCCTGCGACGGGGTCATGGACAAGCTTGGCAAACCCCGCGGACTGATCGCATACGCCACGCTTAGCGAGTATGCGAGCAACATGGCGCTTGCCACCGACAACGGGCGCATACATGTCCAGCCCGCCAGGGTGCGGAATGCCGACGGCACGTTCGTGGAGGCGATCCGGCACTTCAACTGGCGCATCATCTTTCGTCCGAGAGTGGTGTTCTACGCGGTCGTCTGGTCGTTGATCGGTATTGCCATGCTCGTGCATCTGGCATTGCGGGACCGGCTCGAACTCAATGTCGTCCATGACCGCAACCCTCAATATGTTCTGGAGAGCGACGGTTCGATCCGAAATGGCTACACGCTGCGTATCCTGAACATGGTGCCGCAGCCCAAGCAAGTACAGGTCAGCCTTTCCGGTCTTGAAGGGGCGACGATGCGCATCCCTGAATTCGGGAAAGAGGATGCCCGCAGCTTCACCGTGGACGCTCAACCCGACGTCGCCACCTCGCTGAAGGTATTCGTCACACGCAAGCAGACAGGCGGCGCGGTCAGCGAGTTCCTTTTCATCATCGAGGACGCCGACCATTCCAATCGGGCGACCTACCGCGCCGCGTTCAACGCCCCAGGAGACGTCAAATGACCACTCGCGCTCAAGGATTCACTGGCCGACACATGCTTCTCATCACGTCCGCCTTCTTCGCGGTCGTCATTGGCGTCAATGTTACGATGGCCTGGTTCGCATCGTCGAGCTGGAGTGGTCTGGTGGTGGAGAACACTTACGTCGCCAGCCAGGAATTCAATCGCAAGGCCGGGGTCATGAAGGCGATGGCGGCATCGGGCATCGTCGGTGAACTCTCGCTGAAGGACGACGTGATCCACTACGACATCCGTAATAAGGATCGGTCTCCTGCAGTGGTCGACGAGGTGACCGCGAACTTCAAGCGCCCGGTCGGCGACCACGAGGACTTCCAGTTGCCGTTCAGCAAGGTGGGCGAAGGGCGGTTCGAAGCGCGCCATCGTCTCGCGTCGGGCGACTGGATCGTTGAAGTGATCTCGCGCAAGGGCGACGCCATCGTCATGCATGAAGCGGCTCGCATCGACACGGCGGGGTTCGGCCAATGACATGTTGCGACCTGAATACAGATAGCGTGCTGGCAATGAGCGCGACATCGTTCAGCGCCGAGGAGATCGCGCTTGTAAGCCACCCGCTGGGGGATGGCCTTCGCCAGCTCGACCTAAGCGTCCCCGACGTCCATTGCGGTGCCTGCATTTCGACCATCGAGAGGGCGTTGTCGGCGCTCCCCTACGTTACAAAGGCAAGGGTGAACCTTACCTCTCGGCGAGTGACGTGCATTTACCGGCAGGAGTTTGATAAGCGAACGACAGATCCGACTGGGATCATCTTAGCAATCAACGCAGCCGGATATCGGGCGCATCTTTTCACGCCCATCGCCTCGGAAAACGACACCACGAGGAATCAGCTCCTGCTGGCCGTCGGAGTATCCGGTTTCGCAGCCACGAATATCATGCTGCTATCGGTTTCGGTGTGGTCGGGGGCCGACGCCGCGACCCGTGACATGTTCCATTGGATCTCCGCGTTGATCGCGGCCCCGGCCTTGGTTTACGCCGGGCGCTTCTTTTTCCGGTCGGCATGGAACGCGCTCAAGCACGGGCGGACCAACATGGACGTGCCCATTTCCCTGGCGGTCACACTCTCGTACGCGGTTTCGCTGTGGGAGACCATGCATCACGGCGAGCACGCGTGGTTCGACGCATCGGTTTCGCTGCTGTTCTTTCTTCTCATTGGAAGAACCCTCGATCACGTGATGCGCGAAAAGGCTCGCGCGGCGATCAATGGCTTGGCAAGACTGGCTCCCCGCGGGGCGCTGCTACTGATGCGCGACGGATCACGGCATTACATTCCAATCGAGGACATAGCTGTTGGTGACGAAGTCGCGATCGCGGCCGGGGAGCGCATTCCGGTCGACGGAACGATCGTCAGCGGAGAAAGCGACATTGATCTCTCCATCGTTACCGGCGAAAGCAGTCCCGGGGCGGTCGCCGGTGGGAGCCAGGTCAGTTCCGGAGCCATGAACCTGACTGGCTCGCTCGTCGTGCGCGCGACAAAGCTTGCGAAGAACTCTCTCCTCGCAGAGATCATCAATCTGATGGAAGCGGCCGAAGGCGGCCGCGCTCGCTACCGCCGCATCGCCGACCGGGCTGCGTCCCTCTACTCGCCGGCAGTCCACCTTCTAGCACTCGTCTCGTTTCTCGCCTGGGGTTTTTTCGGCGGCGACTGGAAGCATGCGATGCTGGTCGCAGTCGCCGTTCTTATCATCACTTGCCCATGCGCACTCGGCCTTGCAGTCCCGGTTGTACAGGTCGTCGCGGCCGGCGAACTCTTTCGAAAAGGGGTCATGGTGAAGGATGGCTCGGCCCTGGAAAGACTGGCAGAGGTCGACACGGTTGCCTTCGACAAGACGGGCACACTAACCATTGGTGTGCCACGGCTTGTCGCGACCACAGCCTTGGATGACAGGTTCATTGCGAAGGCCAAGGGCCTGGCGGTTCATTCGCGGCATCCACTGTCGCAGGCTCTGGCGCGAAGTGGGGGGCCGGCTCCGACGCCATTCGATCGGGTGAGTGAGATCCCCGGCGGCGGGCTTCAGGCTTGCTGCGCAGGCAAGACCTATCGACTGGGCAACGCGGCCTTCGCAGACCCCACCGCGACATCGCCCAGTGACGAGGGCCGCTTTTCCGAGGTCGTGCTCTCGAGAAACGACGAAGTCCAGGCTCGCTTCCTCTTTGAGGACACGCTTCGACCGGGTGCCAGGGAAGCCGTCGATGAGCTCAATCTGCGCGGATATGAAACGGTGATCGTGTCCGGCGACCGCCAGAGCGTGGTCGACAGCACGGCTCTCGTACTGGGTCTCGACAAGGCCTTGGGCGCTCTCGGGCCACAGCAGAAGGTTGAAGAGTGCCAACGACTCAGTGCCAATGGCCATCGGGTTCTGATGGTTGGCGATGGCATCAACGACGCCCCGGCGCTTGCTGCGGCCCATGTTTCGATGGCTCCCGCCACGGCCTCCGACATCGGTCGCCAGGCCGCCGATCTGGTCTTCTTCAACGAGCGACTGGAGGCCGTGCCTCAAGCTATCGCCGTCGCGAAGCAAGCTGCGAAGCTCATCCGCCAGAACTTCGCCCTCGCGATTGGCTACAACGTGTTGGCGGTTCCGATCGCGATCGCAGGATATGCAACGCCGCTGATCGCCGCGGTGGCGATGTCCACCTCCTCGATCATCGTCGTCACCAACGCACTGCGGCTAAGCACACTCGGCATGCGCCAGCGTCGAGAACGAACCATGACGACGACGAGAGAGGTCAATGCAGCATGAACATGTTGATCTACCTGATCCCGATCGCGCTTCTTATGGGCGGTATGGGGCTCCTTGCTTTCCTTTGGTCGCTTAAAAGCGGCCAGTACGAGGACCTTCAGGGTGCTGCCTGGCGTGTACTCGCGGACGATGAAAACGAACCGACACCATAACGGTTGCCTCAAGCAGGAAAGGAAGGACGATGCTTGCAAGAAATCCCGTGCTTCTGCGATCCGAGTTGCTCGCAGGATTAGATCGAGAAACTGTGGAGACGCTATCGGCTTTGGCCGAAGTGCGAACATTCTCTCCCCACGAACAAATCGTCGAAGAGGGCCAGAAAGCCGGGTTCATTTTCTGCGTCACCAGCGGGCTCGTGCGCCTTACAAAGAAGGAATCCGCCGGCCGCGAAGCCGATGTCTCCATCTGCGAACCCGGTGACATCTTCGGGGAATACCTCCTTGCCGGCGGCGCCACATACGCACATGGTGCCTGGGCGGCGGAGTTTACGGAAATCGTGATGCTCGATCTCAATCGCTTGCGATCACTCGCCCAGCAGCATCAGGGCATTCAACGAAACATCATACACATAATGGCGAAACATCTCCTCGGCGCGCTCGATTGCATTGCGGGAGATCGGCTTCATACGGCAGCCCAGCGGGTCGCCAACTACGTCGTCGCCCGTTGCCCGCCTTCCGCTTCGCGTGTCACATTTCGCCTGCCCTATCAGAAACGAATACTTGCGGGAAAGCTGGGGCTTGCCCCCGAAGCCCTCTCGCGCGCGTTTGCCGCACTCGCACCATTGGGCGTCGCCGTCAAAGGCAAGAACATCTCCGTCGAGAGCGTGAACCTGTTGAAAGAGGCCTGCTAGCATCGCGAGCTATCACCGCAAAGTGGCCCAGGGTGATCGACCTTGATTGATGTCGTCGTAATGGCCGCCGCCCTTGAATGCGCGGCCATTGCGAACCCGGTGGAACCGTAAAGTCCCTGAGATATCGGGCATCGAACTTTTCGGAGAAATCAAACTCTTTTTCCGTTCGCCGGCGAAATCCGGTTGGCGAGACCAAGGGCGTCCTTCCCGCCGCGAGGAAGCAGGCGATGACGGCAGCGGCAAAGCCGTTATGGATGCGGTCCGGGGCGATCGCGGCTTCGCGCAAGGATCTCGCTTCGAGAGGCCCGCCCCACGAACACTATCACCGCCGTGATGATAAAGAACGGGACGTCGTTTGGCTCGCCGGCGTTGCCGACGGTAATGAACATGCCGCTCGCTAGACGGAAACAGAACACGATGCTGCATGCGATGGCATCCGCAAGCGTCATGATGGTATTTCGCCGGCGCCCCGCGGCGATCAGCAAAAGCCGGCACGGAACCAGCAATATGGCAGACAAGGCATTGGCACCAAGCGAGTTCTTCAGCATACGAAGCGCAGGCCCAAAGATTGCGATTTCGCCGCAAAAGGACAGATCCCTAGGATAATCCGATGGATTGATGCCGCTCAAGAGCCATGCAAGAAACAGATTGCGCCAAAGCTGCAGGCAGCCTTCCAGGCAACACGTCGCAGTTCCGATCGGAGGATGCAGGTAAGCACCATTGCGGGAACCCGACGTCGAGAGAACGGATTTTGCAGATGGATTGGAACGCAAGCAGTGCGCTCGCCGAAACGCGTCGAAATTGCGCGTTCTTTGGCTCTTTCTGATTTCGCAGAAATAGCTGCACCCATGAGGATGGAAATCAGCACCCATCCATAACGGTTATAGATTATGGCGTAGGTTGTGGTGGAGAGTGAATGGCCCAGCGGCCGGGTCGCCACGATAAGCGGACCACAAAAAGAACGAGCAGGCATGTGAAATGTCGGCAATTTTCGAAAAAAGACCATCACTGCCCAGGAAGCGGCGATACAAGCGGCCACGCAAAATCGGTTGGGCCCGCCGAGTTCAGAGATCTGTCCCGTTTGCCCGCCCCGTGAATACCATCGCTCGCCATCTCCAAACCTTGCCCTTCTAATCTTCGCCCTTGAGAATCAGGATCCAATCGCCGTCACCACCGCTATTTTCCGCCCCAGGGCGAAATGATTCGAGCCTTTTCGCGCGAAGGGGTGAGCCACTCGCTTCGAAGCCGCGCCCCTTGACAGGATCCCACCAGATCGCGCGAACCTGCTTCCCTTCCAACTGCCCCATTTTCAAAGTGATCGATCGGTCTTCAGGGATGTAGACAAGCGCAGTGAGGCCATCCGGTGAACGTGCCGCGACACTGCGCCTTTGACCGCTTCCGATCCCGCCGACCAGAAATTCATTGTCGACATCAGGCACGAAGTCTTGCCATTGCACATGCGAGAAAAGATTCCGCAGTTGCGTCATGCTGCGAGCGCCTTGGCTGTCCAGCGCATGTTTCCAGCCCCGGGGCACGGAAAACTCATCGGTTCCGTCGAAATACCAGATGGGGAAATTTCCGAATATCTGACCGGATGCGCCGGTCAGCAATGCCTGGTAAGCCTGTCCCCGTAGCCTCTGCGTCGACATACCGGGTCCATTTTCATATTGGCTCTCCAGGAGAAAGAAGGGCAGGATCGGCTTTCTCAGATATTGGTCTCTCGCTTGCGGAAAGACCGGATCCCATGTGTAGACATTGTTCAGCTTCAGCCATGCCTCGCCGCCCCAGAGATCCGCGCCGGCCGTCCCGTTCGCGTTGTGCGAGGTTTGCAGCGCGTCCGGATCGGCGTCCTGAATGCCGTTGGCGACCGCGCGCACGAGGTCAAGATCTGGCGGATTGGTGTCGCCGTTGATGACCCAGAGCACATTCCGGAAGCGGCTGTAGCGGTCTCCGACGAACCTGCCATAGGCATGCATTTTCTCGGCGCCCGCCGCCCTTATTTCCTGGTACCATCCCTCCGACCCGCCGCCGGCGCCGGTGTAGGACGGCGCCAGCAATACCAGCAGTCCGAGTTCGGACGCACGTGCGACGATCCAGTCCGCATAGGCGAAATAGGCCTCGTTGGGCATATCGAATCTGCCCGGTGCGAGGAACGGCGCGTCGCCGTAGGCATTTGCCGGCGCATTGGTGGCGAAGCGATGCTCGATCAGGTTCACCAGTATTGCGTTGAACCCCCGCGCCTTGCGATCCAGCAGATAGGCGTCGACATCCTCTCGCTTCAGCTGGGCCATCAACGACCAGGCCGTGTCACCGATCATCAGAAAAGGCGTACCCGCCGAATCGACCGTGTATCGTCGGTTCTGCGATATCTTCAGGGGGAACTGTGGGATGGCCTCGCCAATTCCTGGCAGAACCGTCACGATATCGACAGGGCGATCTTCCTGCACGGCGTGAACGCTGGCGGCCCTGGTCCCCCGATAACCCGATATTGTCGACAGCGCACCCAAACTGAGTGATAGCGCAAGCAGGAACCGCACCGCGACCTTGCCTTTCCTAATGGCCTTTGCTCCCGACATCTGGCGCGCCTTATGCGAACATGATCATCTCTGCCGGGGGCGCCAAAGCGCCCGTCGTAGTTCCAGCCGACACCCACGATGATGATAGGCGAGCTCTTCCCTCATGACCAGTCGCGAGAGCAGCGTCGCCAGTTTGCTGATTCTCTGCTGTGTCTTGTCCCACGAACCGACGCCACCATCGGTGACATATCGCGGACCGACGACCAGCTCCACAGGCCATCTCTCAGCGCCTCGCACATTTTCGATAGGAGACGGTCGTCGTGCTGCATATCGGCATCGATCACCGCGACGAGGAAGTACTTAGAATGCCTTCGACAACCGCCGACGACAGCCCTCTTCGACCCATTCTCCGGATGAAACGCAACCCCCGGATCGGTACGTGCGACTTCCGTCACTGCTTCGGCGGCGCCGTCGGGCGAGTCATCATCGACGATCACGACCTCCCAGTTTATGCCGTCGAGGGCGTCTCGCAGCCTTTCGATGAGGGGATTTACCTTGTCGACCTCCTTGAAGGTCGGAACTATGAGGGCGAGACCCGCGACTTTCCGCCGCGATCCTTGGAAGTGCGGAAGTGCGATTTGGAGCATTCCTGACATTGCTGTCCCCCAACACTTAACGCTCAATCGGAGAGGAACTGTTGCCTCGATGTGATGCCGGAACAAGCTGCCTATTCGTTGGTGCGGATCCCTGCTAGCCGATCCTTTTGAAGCTGTTCTTGACTGCGACCCGCAGTCGAGCTCCCATTCCTGGCTTTCGATTTGCAATCCTGCCTGTGGCGTTGGCAAAAATCCTGCGCTATTTCTCCGATGCAAGTTCGCAGCGGGACGATTGAGCGAAATGGAATCCGATCGCATTCTAGTAGTCGATGATGACGCCCGGATCAGGCAGATGCTGATCCGTTACTTCGAGGACAACGGCTACCGAGTGCATGCCGTGAGCAACGGCTCGGCCATGCGCGCGGAACTCGTGAAGGCAACATACGCCGCCGTTTTCCTCGATCTCGTCCTTCCGAATGGAGAAAACGGCCTGGAGCTCTTGAGGGAGCTCCGCAATACGTCCGACGTGCCAGTACTTATGCTGACAGGCCAGGACGACGTCACGGACAAGGTTGTCGGACTGGAAGTGGGTGCCGACGACTACATAGCCAAGCCGTTTCATCTGCGCGAACTTCTCGCACGGTTACGGACCGTCTTGCGTCGACGCACGTCGGCGACGCTTCCCTCGCGCGCTCCGGCCGAGGATGAGGAAAGCCTCGTCTTCGACGGCTGGCGGCTGGACCTCGCTCGCAGACGGCTCACCGCACCGAGCGGCGGCGACGTGCCTCTCACCACGGGGGAGTTCGACATGCTTCTGGTGTTCGTTCGCAACGCCGGCCGCGTATTGTCGCGAGAGACGCTCATGGACCAGACAAGGAACCGAAACCTGGAAGCCTTCGACAGGGCGATCGATGCCCAAATCGTGCGACTGCGCAAGAAGATCGAGGTGGATCCGAAGGCGCCGGCTCTGATCCAGTCTGTCCGTGGGGTTGGATATGTGTTCACGGGCCGCCTAAGTCGTCAGTAATTGATCCGCATCAATGTTCGGGTGATGAACTCCGCTAGTCTTCGCACGCACAAAGGCGTCTAAAGACAATGGCAATTTGGATTCTCTTCGCGGTCATCACGACCGCAACAACAGCAGCACTTCTTCACCCTCTGGCGTCCGCCGCTCGCTCCCGGCGGCCAGGCGAATCGCAAATGGCGTCCACGGTTTACCGGAACCAGCTTCTCGAACTCGAACAGGAAAAGGAAGCCGGGCGGATTGCGCCAAGCGAGTATGAACTCGCCCGCGCCGAAACCGCCCGCCGTCTTCTCAGGACCAAGGACAAGGTGCCGGAGCAGGCGATGTGGCCGCAAAGCCATTTGTGGCTTAGGGTCTCAATCGTATCGCTGCTTCCGCTTCTGAGCATCGGCGTATACGTCGCCATTGGTTCGCCGGAGCTGCCCTCGCAACCGCTGCAGGCTCGCTTGAGAAATCCCGGTCAGGACGTTGCGGTCCTCATTCAAAAGACCGAGCAGCACCTCGCTCAGGACCCCGCCGACGGACGCGGTTGGGATGTGATCGCCCCGGTTCTACTCAAGATGGGCAGAGCCGGTGATGCAGAGAACGCCTACCGCAACGCCGTTCGGATTCTGGGACCAGGCATTCCGCGTCTCGACGGTCTCGCAGAATCATTGATGGCGCAATCGGGAGGCACCGTGACCACGCAGGCGCAGGCCGTACTGCGCCAGGTGCTTGAGCATGAGCACGAAAATCCGCGGGCGCGGTTTTACCTTGCCTTGTCGCTGGAGCAGGCAAACGACAAAGTCGGCGCACGACGCGCATTCGAAGCGCTTGCGGCGACGTCGCCAATGACAGCTCCTTGGATGCCCCTTGTAAGGGAACACATCGACGCAAACAGCGGCGCGCCTGTCGAAAGACCCGGGAAGACCGACACAGCGGCGGCCGGGTCGATGCGGTCTGGCCAGGAGGCCGAGATGATCCGGAAAATGGTCGACGGTTTGGATGCGAGGCTGACCACCGACCCGAATAATCTCGACGGTTGGTTGAAGCTGATCAAGTCCTACGCGATCCTCAAAGACGACGGACAGGCGCTGGCGGCGCTCAGACGCGGACTGGCGGCGTTTCCGGCCGACAGCGAACAAGGCAAGCAACTGCTGGCCCTGGCGCGAGAGCTCGAGATTGCGACGGAAGGAATGAGCGAATGACGCGCAAGCAGAAACGCTTGGCGATCATCGCTGGCGGCATGAGCTTCGTCATTGCCGCGGTGCTGCTCGTCATGTTCGCCTTCAGCCAATCGGTTGCCTATTTCTACATGCCGGCAGACATTGCAAAGAACCCCGTGCCGCCGGGAACCCGGATCAGGCTCGGCGGTCTGGTCGGCGAGGGCAGTATCGTGCGGGGCGAGGGCTCGACAGTGCAATTTGCCGTCACCGATGCGACCGGCGACCTCGTCAGGGTACGATATAGCGGCATCCTGCCCGACCTCTTTCGGGAAGGTCAGGGCGTCGTGACCGAGGGTCGGTTCGAGGCGGGCAGCGACGTCTTCACCGCCGACACCGTGCTTGCCAAGCACGACGAGAAGTACATGCCGAAGGACGTCGCCGACAAGCTGAAGGCGCAAGGGCTCTGGCAGCAAGGGGAGGCGGCGC
>NZ_LOKZ01000028.1 GCF_002211365.1 Rhizobium sp. R711
TTCAACAAGATCAAACAGTTTCGAGGTATCGCCACTCGCTACGACAAGCGCCCGGAAAACTATCTCGCAGCTGTCAAACTCGTCGCCGCAAGGATCTGGTGTCAGAGTTTATGAGTCGACGGCCTAGCAAATATATGCACAAAGCATTGTCATAGAGAAGAGGTCGACACGACGATCGTCCCCAACGACACCCCGGCGCCCTGCAAAAAAGCTGATGCCATGCTGTTGATCTTCAACACAGCCTGTTCGCCGCATCTGACGCCCGTCCGAGAAACTGGCTCCCGTCCATCCATCGGTCATCGGAAGAGGGTCAATATGTATGGAAAGGAGCGCTTGCCGTCTTTCCGCCGTGACCTTTAGCAGGCGTCAAACGAAGACACGCAAATAGTCGACCCTCATGTGGGGCTGAAGCTGATCCGGCGTCAGTTCCTTCGGATATGGGACGTCGGCTCTCAAAGCGAGGGTCAGCAGCGGCCAGAAAACGTCGCCATCGACATCGAGGTCCAAGGAGCGGTGAATTTGCCAATTCGCTGGCTGGCCGGTACGCGTGTCGATCACGGGCTTGCGCTCGAAATAGGGCACGCATTTCGTGTCATCGACCAGTATGCCGTAGCGGCGGTAGTCCTGCGTCAGGTCGAGACCGGCAGCCACGCCGGTTCCCTCGTGGTGTTCTCCCGGTTGACCCCATTCGTGCAGATAGGTTCCGTATTGCGACAACTCAAAGCCCTTGTGCTCGACGACATCGAGCTCGATGCTGGTCGGCGTACCGAGGATGCTGCGAGCATTCATCAGCCAGAAGGCCGGCCAGGTCAGTGGATGACTTGGAAAAAGCATCCGCGCTTCGAAGTAGCCGCGCCGCCAGCCTTGGGTAACTGTGCCATCCTTACTTGCGGTTTGAATGTTTCCCGAAATCCACTGATATTCACTGTGATTGTTGCCGTAATAGCTCGGGACCGACATCGGCGCGCCGATGTACTTGGCGGAAATCTGCAGCGCCTTGCCGTCCGCTGCGCGCGGGTCGTCGACGATGGCGTAGGGGTTGAAGCCTTCTTCGCCGGTGCGCCTGGCGAACGCCGAACGTCCGTAAAAGCCTGGATCCGACTTCCCCGCCTTGGGCCCCGCATTCCAGACGGACCAATCCAGTTGTGAAAAGTTGTCTTCGAAGACGAGGTGGCGGGCTGCCGTTGGATCGTCAGCATCGGCATTTGCGGGTCCGACTCGCCCGAGACCTGCACATGCGAGAGCGATCGTCGTGGAGATGAAGCCTCTTCGGGACATGCTGCGTCCGGCCATGACGTCCTCCAGGTGCAACTGTGATGACTAGCGGGCAGCGGCGCGCAGCGCGCTTGCGTGCACATCGACCACCAGATCGTCGCTGTACTGATCGATAAAGGACTTGCGGAAATCCGCATTGGCTTTTTCGTCGGTCAGGTGATCGCAGTAGTAAACCATTGCCGCAACGAGGGAAGCGCCACCCTCGGCATCGACCAGCCGGCCGAGCCTTTCATCCACGAGGATGTCGCTTGGCCCGAATTCGCAATCGGTCGAAATGACCGGCAGCCCGAAGCGCAGCGCTTCGCATATGGCAAGCGACCAGCCCTCCCAGCGTGATGTCGACACGTAGATGTCGCTTGCCGAGAGCGCCGGTTGCGGGTTGTCCGGGTGGTGCTCGATCGTGACGACGTTGCGAAGCTGAAGTTGGTCAATCTGCTGACGTAGTTCCGCTTCCCCAGCGCCATGGCCAACAATCTTCAGACGCGCGTTCTTGCGCTGCTTGTAGACCTTGGCAAAGGCCCGCACGAGAATGTCCTGACCCTTCTGATATGAAAAGCGGCCCACATTGACAAACGTTACGCACCCGGGCTCGCCGCCGGAGATCTTCTCGACACCGTCGAACCTGCGAACCGGATTGGGAACCCAATATAGCGGAACTTTGTTGCCGAACATCTCCCGAAAGGAGGCCAACTGACGCGGCGAGGTCCCAAAAATATAAGACGCACGCTCGAGGAAAAATGCCTTCATCAGAAAGAACAGGATCTTTGCCTTCAGATGGCTGCATTCACGCTTCGGATTGCCGTGCAGGTGGACCACGAAGTTTCGTCGAATGCCGAGACATGAAACCATTGCGATCACGGCAGGTTCGATCTGAGGGACGACGATCAGGTCATAATCCTTGCTTTTGATGACGTCCCGAAACGTATTCATTAGTTGCAGCCTGCCACGAGGGCGCCGATCGATGGCGTGATAATTTCGATCGGATGGCCGGTTCACGTGGGCGGAGGTGTAAAGAACGTCGACCTCGAAGTCGTCTGCGTATTTTTCGGCAAGTTTGCAGCAAATCGTATCGACCACGCGCTCAATGCCGGCAAAGGATTGTGTACCGGGCTGAAGATATAGAATTTTTTGCCGTGCCGGCGAAGGAAACGGCCGCTTTTGCCCGAGCCTGGCGGTACTCAGCTCCATGATAAGATCCTCTTGAGCCGATCGGGTCGTCGTGTCCGTTATATATCTAACGAATAGTATCTTCTATCAATTGCGCAGCGCACAATATACATCGTCGCCTACCCAATATAATTGTGCGCTGCGGCGTAAAATGCAATAGTAAAGATAAGAACGAACTGGGATTTACGCTTGCTCGTCGAGCAAAGGTCCGCAGTTCGCTACCACCTGATCGCAGCAGGTGGCCTTTGCCGATGCAACCATTCGTGCGATCTCAGTCTGTCAAGAGGTCTTTATTAGTCGGTAGTATATTTCGACTGAATCTTCTGGGAAGATCGTGTGCCGCTGGCTCGGCGCGTATAGAGGCAATAAAGGATCCCGTGGGTGAAGAGATATCCAGCCTCGAGCAAGGTGGCGAGCGCCAACCCCCAGCCAAGCGCCGCGAGCACCCCACTGCCTGTCGCAAGACCGACAATGGCGTAGCCCAGCATCACGAAGACAACGATGAGGGTAAAAACAAGAATAGGCACACGCAAGGCGCAAATTGCGCCTATGATGAAACAAATTGCAAATGCCCACCCCATAGGCTGCTCCGACCTCCTGCGCAGGACAACCCTGTGCAATCATCGGTCATATACCTGACATAGGCAAGCTAAAATTCTCTGAAGAAAACGAGCCATAAAGCTGCGTGTCCATTGCAGGTCAAGTTTGGGCCGTGTCACGGAGAATGCGGTGCTGGAGCCGTCAGTTGTTGTTTGCCACCGCTGTCGATCTCCCTTCTTGGCGTCGTTCGACGCGGATAACATCACCTGGCATTACGGGCTCGTTGTCGCTGACAATCAAGCTCTGGTTGTTGCCGTCGATCACACGACTGATCGTCGTCGTGAAGGCGTAAGTATCCTTGTCCTCCTCCAGGGCAGCGATTGCTGCCGGTGCCCGGACCTCCAGGTTTCTCAAGAGGTCCCCTGCCGTTTCCGCCTTCTTCGCATTGGAAGCGAAGCGATCCCTGAGCTCGGCTGCTTCGCTCAGAGCGCTGATGCGATAACGGTTGCGTACGTCGCCGATGTCCTGATCGACCCTGGCCAGATCCTGTTGTGTTTTTAGAACCGCCAGCGAGACATCAAGATTGCGGCTTTCCAAATCGGCGATATTCTGGTTGGCCCCCAGCTGGCGGGTGGAGACCGTCAATCCCTGCGAAACAAGCTTGTTGACCGAGCCCAGATCCTTGTTGGCGAGCTCGATCTGTTTGCCAAGCGATGCAGCCTTTTCTTTCAGGGCCGAGATTTGATTTGCTGCAAGTACCCTGGCCTGATCGAGCGCTTCAATTTCGGTTTCCATCGCGCGCATGCGCGTCTCAAACAAGGCCTCTTCCTGGCTCAGCATGCGTGCAATTCCAGGTATGTCCTTTTTTTCGGTCAGTTCTGCGGGAAACTTGATCTCGGTAGAATTATCGAGGATCGCGTCGATGCGTGCCTGACGTGCAACAAGCTCGAGCCGCTCGGCTTCAAGCGCGCGCAGATCGCCGCGACCAGACAGGGCATCACGCTGCAGGCTGATAAGGTTCGCGTCAGCGGGACCGATACCGCCTGCCATGCTGAGCGCCTGAACAACCGTCAGACCCGGACTGAAGCTATACTTGCCCGGCGTGGCCACCATACCGGTTACAAAAAAAGGACGGTAAGAGGATATTTCAACGGATGCGTTTGGCCGTTTTTGCAGTCCCACCTGATTTTGCAGGCGCTCGCCGATCTGCTCGGAAACCTGTTCGAGGGTCTTGCCGGCAGCGGGCACGGTCCCGATGATCGGCAAAGAGAGATTACCTGCCGACGAGATCGCGAACTCACCGGTCAGCGGCACCCATTCGAAGGGTGCGCCCGTGCTCGGCCGCCATTCAAAAACGCGTATCTTTAACACGTCTTGTGGGCCGAGCAGATAGTCTTGCGCCTTCGCCAAATTGCCGGTGCTAATAACGGCCGCGGCTGCTGCTGCAACAAGAAGTCGGAAGACCCTGGACCGCGGGCTAAAGAGTGGTGCAATGGCGCCGGTGTGCCTGGCGGATCGAAATGACATGCAATGCTCCATGAGACAAGGGTTTCTGGATGCCGTCGCGTCGCGACTAAGCCGGCATGGCAAGCTCGGTCCCGGTTGCGCGTTCGATGAAGCTGCGGAACCGGGTCGTGAAGACCTCACGGCGAAATTCCGCCGCGCGCGACACCGCATCGGCTGGGTTGAAATCCAGCTTTTCCATGCGCTGAACGGCATCCATCAGATCCTCGACCGTCTGATCCTTGAAGAACACGCCGGTCTTGTCGGCAACGACGGTCTCGGTGGCCCCGCCGCGTCCGAAGGCCACGACTGGTCTGCCGCTCGCCATGGCCTCGACGGGCACGATCCCGAAATCTTCTTCCCCAGGGAACACAAGTGCCTTGCAGCGCGCATAATGATGCTTGAGGACATCAAAAGGCTGGGAGCCGAGGATTGTCACGGTGGGGCCTGCGATCTTTCTCAAATGTTCGAGCATTTCGCCGCCGCCGATCACGACGAGCTTGGCTTTGAGACGATTGAAGGCCTCAACGGCGAGGTCGGGCCGCTTGTAGCTGACAAGTTCGCCGACCATCAGATAGTAATCGGCGAGTTCGCAGCCGGGCACCGGTCTGAAAGCCGCCGTATCGACGGGAGGATGGATGACCGATGCATCACGGCGATAATAGCTTCTGATGCGCTGGGCAACGGTTGTCGAGTTGGCGACGAAATCATCGACCCGATTGGCCGTGGCAACATCCCAGGTTCTAAGATAATGTGCCATTGGCGGCATCATCAGGCGGGTCATGAGGCCCGAGCTGTCGTAGTACTTGTTGTACATGTTCCAGATATAGCGCATCGGCGAGTGGCAGTAGCAGATGTGCAGGGCAGGCGAGGTCGGGATGATGCCCTTGGCCGGTCCCGATTCACTGCTGATCACGAGGTCGTAGGCTCCCAGATCTATCTGCTCCAATGCCATTGGCATCAATGGCAGGTAGCGCTTGTACATCTTGCGCGCATAGGGCAGGGCACCGATGAATGTCGTCTGGATACGATGGGTTTTCAGCGCGTCGGATATCGCCCCCAGGTCGCAGACATGCGTATAGATGTCGGCAGTCGGGAATATGTCGCACAGGGCCTCGAGGACCTTTTCACCGCCGCGCATACCGACAAGCCAGTAATGTATGATCGCTACTCGCACGCGTCGCTCCACAAAACACACATGAGTAATATTACCATCGCGTGCTAAAACGGGCGGCGAACCTATCCAGGTGTCGATATGTATAGTTCGACAGACTAGCGCGGTTCTATAATGGAAATAAGACAATAACTTCCATAAAGTATGTCTCTTCCCGCATTGCACCCTGGTATAGTGCGGCGCAATAAACTTATTGTCAAATCGTTTAATACTTGTTAACGTTCTTGTGCTTGCCCGCTCGGGCATTCTCTGCACATGCCCAGAAATAGTTTCAGTTATGTGGGAGTAAGCGGATGAGGGACATTGATCTCGGCCGAGAGTTCGACGCGTTCGACAAATCGAGACGCGACCGCAGCGTGCCTCTGGGTGTCACCCGGTCAAAGCGGCATGTCTCGGTGATCGTCGCTGCAATCGCTAAATACAGCCTTGACGCGACCCTTGCGCTGATCGGGCTGGTCGTACTGGCACCGATGATCCTGATGCTGATGGCAATACTGCTGGTCGTGCAGGGGCGCCCGATCTTCATCGCTCATCGGCGCATCGGCAAGAACGGTGTGATGTTTTACTGCTTGAAGTTTCGAACCATGGTGACCAATGCCGATGCCGTCCTGGCACGCCATCTCGCGGCAAATCCGCATCAAAGGGCGCAGTGGAATGCGACCCGCAAGCTCAAGGACGACCCGCGTGTCACGCCCTTTGGCGCGCTTCTTCGCAAAAGCAGCATGGATGAAATCCCGCAGCTGTTGAACGTCATTCAGGGCACGATGTCGCTTGTCGGTCCGCGCCCGATCGTTACAAGCGAAGCCGAGCTCTACGGCGTCCATTTCGCCGATTACATCAAGGTTCGTCCCGGTCTCACTGGACTTTGGCAGGTAAGTGGTCGCAGCGACACGAGCTACGGCGAGCGTGTAAAGCTCGACGTGCGCTACGTGCAAGAGCGAAGCATCGCCGGAGATCTGGCAATATTGCTTAAAACGGTTCCTGCCGTCTTGCGCTCACGCGGCAGTTATTAGTGGCCGGACGCGGTCGGCCACAACGCATTCATTCTCGTTTCGGATATGATCGACGTGCCGGCGATTGGTAACGTGCGCAGGACATGCTTTTGTTTCTTGGGCGAGCAAACCTCCGGCAAGGCAATCGTTTCCACTGGAAACGGCGGATATGGAGATCCTTGGCAGATATGACCGAGACCCTGCTTTGCCCTTGTGGCCGAGAGGAGCCGTGACATGAGCGCCCTGTTTGCCATAAACGGCCGCTTTCTCACACAGACGATGACGGGCGTGCAGCGCTATGCCCGCAACATTGTCAGCGCAATGGACAGTTGCGCGGGCAAGCACCAGGCCGTCGTGCTTGCCCCAGCTTCGGCAACGGATCCGGGATATGTCAGCCTGCGACTGGATGCGCGCGGCGCCTTGACGGGGCACGTGTGGGAGCAGGTCGAATTGCCGGCCAGGGCTGCGGGGCAAAGGCTCCTGAACCTTTGCAATACAGCACCGGCAATCAAAAGCGATCAGATTGTCTGTATTCACGACGCCAACATCTTTGCTGCCCCCGGCAGTTACAGTCCGATGTTCCGGGCGCTCTACCATAACCTGCAGCCGCTTCTTGCACGCCGCTCGGCGCGAATTGCAACCGTGTCTCAGGCCGCGGCACGCCAAATTGCCCGACATCTGCCGGTTTCACTTGCAAACATCGCGATCTTGCCGAACGGGCACGAGCATGCGTTGGCCTGGAGCCCGGAGCGGGCCACGTCAGCTCCAGAGCTGCTTGCCCTGCGCAAGCCGCGCCCCTTTGTGCTGGTTCTTGGATCCCGGGCCCGCCACAAGAATGTGTCGCTTCTGATGAACATTGCGCCGGAGCTCGACAAGCTGGGTGTCGACATTATCGTTGCCGGCGGTGGCGAGGGCATCTTCGCTGCGGAGTTTTTGCAGGATCGATCGAACCTCTATCTTTATGGCAGGGTATCAGACGACGATCTCGCCTATCTCCTGGACCGCGCGCTCTGCCTCGCTTTTCCGTCGCTGACAGAGGGGTTCGGCTTGCCTATCCTGGAGGCGATGGCCAGAGGTTGCCCCGTCATATCGTCAAACTGCGCCAGCATGCCGGAAGTTTGCGGCGAGGCGGCGCTCCTTGCGTCGCCCTTCGATCCCCTCCAATGGATTGGTCATGTTCGCGCTCTCTTGCAATCGAAGGACCTGCGTGAGGATCTTGTCGGCCGCGGCGTGCAAAATGCCCGCCGCTTCTCCTGGGCCCAATCCGCACAAGGATATATGGAGCTTGTACGACAGCCTGCCGCGACGATGCCGGTCCATGCGCCGCCGAAAGATCCCCTGCCGCGCATCGCCGCTGTCTTTGCAACACGCGGCAGGCCGGACCTTGTCGGCGCCACGGTAAGGCACTTCCTGAAAACCCAGACACTCAGGCCCGACACGATCGTCATATCCTGCGTCGATGCGGTCGACGCCGGAGATCTTGCCTTGCTTGCGGGAGTCACGATCCTGAACGGACCGCCCGGGCTTGCGGCGCAGCGAAACACGGCTCTTGCCAACCTCAAGCCAGGAACCGAAATCGTGGCTTTCTTCGATGACGATTTCGTTGCGGATGCCAATTGGCTCGCTGAGGCTGCCCGTGTCTTTCGTGACGAGAGCCAGGTGGTCGGCTTTACGGGTCATGTGGTCGCCGATGGCATCAAAGGCCCGGGTATTGCATTCGACGAAGCCGTGCGCCTCGTTGCTTGCGCAGAAGTGCCAAAAGCTGAATGGACCGAGGCCTATAGCCCTTACGGCTGCAACATGGCTTTCCGTGTGGCGGCAGTTGGCGAGGTGCGCTTCGACGAGCGTCTTGTCCTTTATGGCTGGCTCGAAGACCGGGATTTTGCGGCTGCGCTGGCGCGCCATGGGGGACGACTGATCCGGTGGTCGCATGCCTTTGGCGTGCACATGGGTATCAAGAGCGGCCGGGTCAGTGGCGAACGGCTTGGATACTCACAGGTGATCAATCCCGTCTACATGATGTGCAAGGGGACCATGAGCCCGATTGCGGTCGCAGATCATATCTTTCGCAACGCTGCCAGCAACTTCGTTCGCGCGTTCTGGTCCGAACCCTTCATTGACAGAAGAGGTAGGGCCAAGGGCAACCTCCTTGCGCTCTTCGACATCTTGCGTGGTCGGCTAAATCCCGAAAGAGCCGCGACAATCGCTTCGCGCCCAACGACGAAGAAACCTGGCTGGAGGCAGCAAAATCAATGATGTTCAACAGACCACGGCCCCTTGAAGCAACCTCTCGACTATGGCGGCTGGACGAAACGCAACCCGAGAGCACGGCTGATGGCCCCCTTGTGCTGTTGCGGGCGGTGATCGCCCTTTCCTTTCGCCACAAGGTGAGTCTTGTTGCCTGTACGATCGCCGGTCTGGTTTTGGCGGGCCTTTACGCGCACTCGCTGCCGCCCATCTTTACATCAACGGCAACCCTGCTCCTCGAGCCGCGCCAGTCGGCTGCGTCGGGGCAGGAATTTTCGCTGCAGCAAGGTTTCGATCTTAATCGCGCAGACAGCGAACTGCAGACGATCCGCTCGGAGCGGTTGCTGTCGTCGGTATTCGAAAGTCTAGGTTTGATAGACAGTGCTGAACTGGACGCGGACCAGCCGGGTCTGATCGACCGGGTGCTATCGACCATGACGACCGCAGTCGCGCCCTCCCGAGCCGGAATTGCCAAGAGCGCTCGTGAGCCAGCGAGCGAGAATGCAATTCTCGTCAACGATGCCGAGCGCGCGGCATTCCTGAACTTTGCCAAGCGCCTCAATGCGCGCCGCGTTGGCCAGTCCTTCGTCATTGAGGTCGACTACTCCTCATCTGATCCGACCTTGCCGGCGCGGGTCGCGAACGCGGTCGTGTCGGGCTACATATTCCAGGCGATCGCGTTCAAGGAGCAGATGGCGAGGGCCGGGACCGAAGCGCTGCAGGGACGGTTGGACAGTTTGTCAGGACAGATGGAGGCCGCGCGCCAGGCCATGCATGAAGGATCCCTTCCTGCCATCCCGACGCCCGACGCCGATGCAAGGGTCATTGGCGCTGCACTTACGCCCCTTGGCCCGTCGGCACCGCGCAAGACGTTGATTACAGCACTTGGTGGTGTCCTTGGACTTCTCGCAGGCTTGGGGCTTGTGGCGGTCCGGCTGGCGCTTGACAGAAAAGTGCGAGATGCGCGCGACCTTTCGCGCGACAGCGGAATTGCCTGCCTCGGCACGATCCCGGTTGCACCCGACGCCACCGGCGTTCCCCGGAAAGTCGACGCAAGGCACCTTGGCTTTGTTCGTGCCATTCATGACCTGCGAACGTCTGTGGAGATTGCCTGCACCAGCCTGCGTAGCGAGACCAGCATTGCTGTTGCTGTGGTGTCCTGGCGGCAAGGGGCCGGGGTTACGATGATCTCCACCAGCCTGGCGCAGCTGATCAGAAGAAACGGCCGTCACGTGACGCTGTTCCAAAACCCGCAGGCACTAGACGGACCGCTCCAAGAGCAAGCCTATGGATTGCCAACGGCGTCTCTTGCCGACGCCGCCTTTGCGGGACTTTCAATCGAAGAGATTTCCTTTGGGACGGTCGAAGGCGTTGTCGTCCTGCCCATCCATTCGCGTGACACGAACGCCAACCTGTTCACCGATTTTCGAAACCCTCGCGTCCAGCGGATCATGGAGGCTGCACGCTCGAAGGGCGACGTCATCCTTGATCTTCCACCTCTCCACGCATCGATGGATGCCCTGGCACTTTGTGCCTATGCCGATGCCGTGATTGTCGTTGCGCAGGCTGGTGAGACGACGATCGAAGAGGTCGTCGAGGCAGTTCAGCTGCTGCGTCGTGCCGGCGCCAATGTGGTCGGCACTGTCCTCAACAAGGCACGGCGATGATAAAGGAGGTGAGCGAAGCCGCGCGCAATCCGACGCTGCCGCGTCTGGCCGTCATTATCGCCTGCTTCAACTACGCCGACTACGTCGAAGACGCGATACGAAGCGTGCTTGACCAGAATTGCAAAGATTGCGAATTGATCGTTGTCGACGATGGGTCGACCGACGGTTCCTGGGACGTGATCAAACGTCACCCCGTCTCAGCTTATCGCATCGACAATTGCGGCCAGCGCGCCGCCTGCTTTTTCGGAATGACGAAGACGCAGGCTCCATTCGTCCTCTTCCTCGACGCCGACGATGCACTTTGCCCCGGCTCACTTGCGACCATTCTGGCCAAGCTTGACGACCGGGTTGCAAAACTTCAGTTTCCGTTGCTGCGGACAGATCGCAACGGCCTGATCATTGGCGAACCCGTTCCGAAACTCGGCGCCTTTCGTGACACTGGTGCGCTTGCACAAAGCGTGTTGCGAAACGGAACCTATGTCAGCCCGCCCACATCGGGCAATGTGTTTCGACGGGATCTCTCTGCGATCCTCAAGGGTGCAACCTATGACCGCGCAGTCGACGGTATACTTCTGTTTGCAGCGCCATTCTTCGGCGATGTCGTCAGCCTGTCGACGCCGCTTGGACGTTACCGGGTCCATGATCGCAATGATTCAGGGCTTGGGCGTCCCCTCGACGCACAAATCCTCAGGCGTGAGATCGCGCGGTTTGTGAACAGAATGGACCACCTGCGGCACGTGCTTGAGCCGCTCGGAAAAGCCCGCGAGCTTGTCGCGGCGGATGAGACGCAGTTTTTCCTGGAGCGCTCTTTCTACCTTGCGGTTGCAGAAGGCCGGCGCGTTCGGCCAACGACTTTATGGCGCCTCGTGAAAAAGATCGGTGCAAGCGACAACCTGCTTAAAACCAAGCTCGTGATGACGATCTTTCTTTTCCTCACGGCGGTTCTCCCGAACCGGCAGGCGCGCCGCGGCCTGTCTTATCGGCTCGATGCCGGCAAACGCTCGATGAGCGGTCTGCTGCGGGCACTCTTCTGATCCAGTTACCATTGAAGCTGCAAAAGGCGAAATCGGCCGTTCCGCTTCGCCAGGTTGTTGGAAAGGCGGACCAAGCCCGATGCGACCATTTCTTAGTGGCAGCCTGATCCACCATGAAAGCGGGTGGCAAGACCTTTGAGTTTTGCCGCTTCAGGAACGATGCAGATAACCCTTGAAGCTGAGAAAAGTGCCGAGCGCCCCGGTTGCCAGCGCAGCCACGATAACAGAAGCGCGGTCGCCATAGATGACCGAACCCACTGTAATCGCAACTTGCGGCAAGACGATCCGCATGGTGCCACCGATTGTCATCAACCAGCCGAGCACCGTAATGACAAGGCGCCAGTCCATCTGCCACGTATTGTGCAGGTTGACGAGTGCCAGGCCAGCAAGCAGCGACAGGAAGCCGGACAGATAGAGCAGGATGCCGGCATGCAGCCCCTCCTTGATTATGGTCTCGTAAAGGCCGAGGTTGAGCAACATCCCGAGTGCGACGGCGACGAAGGCCGGGCCCATGAGCCTGGCGAGAAAAAGCGATCGTTCCAAAGACGGCTCCGCTATGCGCAGATCACTGAGTGCGTAAATGTAGCACCAGTATCTAAAGGACAGAGTTCGCCTCGCCCCGTGTGAATGAAAGCGTGTTGGCAAACCTTTTATTGAACGTAGATCGGACGGAACATGGGGAGGTGCCCGGCGTTGGTCATGATAGCGAGGCCATCATGCAGGAAACCGAACTGAAGCTCGAGTTCTCACGCGCGGGAGCGGCGTCGCTCCTGAAGAAAAATCCGTTCGAATCGGCGCCGACGATCCTCGCGCAAAAGTCGATCTATTTCGACACGCCCGAACGGGAACTTTTCAATCGCGGTATGTCGCTCCGCATCCGCCAGTCGGGAAACCAGCGGGTTCAAACCGTCAAGTCTTTAGATGGAAACGCCGCGGGCTCGTATGTGCGCGAAGAATGGGAACAGCCGGTC
This sequence comes from Rhizobium sp. R711, assembly GCF_002211365.1. GTDB lineage: Bacteria > Pseudomonadota > Alphaproteobacteria > Rhizobiales > Rhizobiaceae > Rhizobium. The sequence goes on from NZ_LOKZ01000028.1 coordinate 12,571, forward strand.
GTTGCCGATACGCCGGTTCTTGACGATCGGCAAATCGGCGCTCTCTTCGACGGGGTCGATGCAGAGCTGGCGCCCCAATTCGAGGTGCATGTGAAGCGCCACCTTTGGAACGTGACTGAGGGCGCCGGATCGGTCGAGGTCGTTGTGGATGTCGGCAATATTGTTGCCGCTGATCGCGAGGCGCCGCTTTGCGAGATCGAGTTCGAAAGCAAGGCCGGCCCGCCGGCCGCGCTCTTTGCGCTCGCCCGCCAGGTCAACCGGACAACCCCGGTTCACCTTGGTGTGCTGAGCAAGGCGGAGCGGGGCTATCGGCTGCTCGGACCGGTACCCGGCGCCGTCAAGGCAAGCGCCATTGCGCTTTCACCCGAGATGAGCACGGCCGCGGCATTCGAGCGTATCTTTGCGGCCTGTCTCAAGCAATTTCGCCTCAACGAAATCGCCCTTGACTGGTCGACCGACGCAGACGTCCTGCATCAGGCCCGCGTGGCGCTCAGGCGGTTGCGCGCGCTTCTTTCAATCAGCAAGTCTTTGTTTCAGGACAGCCGGTTTGACCAGCTTCGCGAGGAATTCCGCTGGCTCGCCGGAGAGACCGGCGATGCCCGCAACATCGACGTGATGATCGACCGGGCAAGGGGAGATGAACTCTCAGACGAATTGCACAAAGCTCGCAACGACGCCTATGGCGTGGTCGAAGCGGCCTTTTCTTCGGTGCGTGCCCGTTCCTTGATGCTCGATGCCGCTGAATGGATTTGCGCCAAGGACTGGCGAAGCGATCGAAAGGGCAAAGCACTGCTTGAGGCGCCGGCCAAGGATTTTGCCTCGCGTGTGTTCGACAAATTCTGGAAAAAAGTGGCAAAGGGCGGCAAGAAGCGGCTCGACGCCGATGACGAGAGCCGCCATAAACTGCGCATCGCCGCGAAGAAGCTGCGGTATTCGGCGGAGTTCTTCGCGCCTCTTTATCACAGCAAGCGCGAAGCCAGACACCATCGCCGCTTTATCACCGCGATGGAGAAGCTTCAGGATCAGCTCGGCAATTTGAACGACATTGCCACAGCTCCCGAGATGCTGGCAGCACTCGGACTGTCAACGGTTTCAGGCGCAAGGAACTTTCCAGTGCCGATGAGAAGGAGAAGCTTCTGCACAAAGCGGCGAAGGCGCACGCCGAATTTGTCGACATGAAGCGTTTCTGGGATTGAGGCGGGATTTTACCAGCACGTGCTCGCACAGCAAGAAGCTTCGCCGTTCGAACAGGCAGGATTGGCCGGGGTCATTGTCGATAGGAGAAAACTGGCGGCGGCCCCGTCATCAGTAAAGGTCAAGGCGCTCGGCGCCGGCGCGCCTCGACAGCGAATTCAGTGAACGGCCGCTTGCAATGCGGTTGACGATAGGCTCCATCAGGATGAGCGACCCTGTATGGAAAACGCGGGCGTAGACGTTGCGTATGATGAAACCTATGTTGCGCGGCGTATCTGTTGGGCCGACACAATCGGAGACAGGTGTGGTTCAGGACGTTGAAAACCCTCGAAGCCTTGGCCAGAGACACGTCGAAGTCATCCTCCAGGCGGGTGCAATCTGCTTTCGCAGGATCGGCAGAGACGAGGTCGAAGTGCTGATGGTCGCCAGCCGTCGAACTGGACGATGGGGATTGCCGAAGGGACATCTCGAAAGCGGCGAGACGACAAGATCAGCCGCCGAGCGGGAGGCATTCGAAGAGGCGGGAGTAAAGGGGTCGGTATCGCCGAAGATATTCGGCGCGTTTAGCTACTTCAAAGACACCTCATCCTTTTGCTATGACGTCAGCGTTCACCTTATCGAAGTCCGGTCCATTTCGTTTCAGTTCCCCGAGAAAGATGTTCGCACAACGAAATGGTTCCCGTTGCGAGAAGCGATTGAACAGGCCGGACGACCAGCCTTAAAGGCATTGCTACTCCGTTTTAAGCAGATGCAGGACGCTGCAAGTTCTGGTCTCCTGAGTTGGTCACCATCATTATGACCGCGGCGAATTTTTTTCCCCTATTCTTCCCTGCCCGTACCGACTGGCGCTATCGACACGATCGCAATTCTCTCTAGTTCTTTCAAGATGGACCTCACCTGCTGTGGAGGAGAATGGCATGGCCGCCGACAAGCACGAGCAAATTCGGCGCCGCGCTTACGAGATCTGGGAAAGCGAGGGTTGCCCCGAGGGACAGGCGTTGCGCCACTGGCAGCAAGCCTGTGACGAATTGGATGGCGCAGACAAGAGCTCACAAGAGCTGCTTAGCAGAGACGACCGGGATGATGCGGCACTGCTTCAGGGCGCGGGGGAGAGCGGCGATATCAATCACGGAAAATCCGGGCCATCGACGAAACGGCCGACAAGCCCTCAATCGTTCGCGTCCTCTGTGCCAGAGGTCGAGATAACGACCGGCGAAGCGCCCTTGCGCCAGACGATCAAGAAGACCGAAGGGCCATGACGTCATGCGACATCTCGACCAAGCCATTCAGATCGCTCTTGCAGCCCATGACGGACAGGTCGACAAGGTCGGCCGGCCATATTTCGAGCATTGCCAACGGGTCGCGCTTCTCGTTTCCGGCGAGGAGGCACAAACGGTGGCCTATCTCCATGATATCGTCGAGAAGGGAAAAGGGTGGACGCTCGACCGTCTGAAGGAAGAAGGCTTTCCGGCGCCGATCATCTCCGCCGTGGACGCTCTGACACAGCGGCCGGACGAACCGGACGAAGCGTTCGTCAGGCGCGCGGCGGCCAATCCTTTGGCTCTGCCTGTCAAACAAGCCGACTTGGAGGATAATCTTTGGCAGGTTGATCAAACCGGCGGCAATGCGCAAAAGTACCGGCGCGGCCTCAAGATTGTCCGCGAGAGCAAGAGCAGTCACTAGGCCGTAAACTCATAAATTCTCTTGGCGTATTGCGTTCCGCGTGATTCAAGGCTTCCGAATTAGGAGCTATGATGACCCGCCGCCGCTACGAACTCACGGACCACGAATGGTCAATTATTTCGC
>NZ_LOKZ01000029.1 GCF_002211365.1 Rhizobium sp. R711
AGCAGGTGATCCTTCGGAACCAGGCTATCGAGCGTCACCATCTCGAGCGCAGTCTGTTCGGCAGCGGGTTTCTTCAACATAACCCAGTGAATCAAAAACCCCCGGCAAACGCCAGGGGTTTGTCAGCGGTCTGAGCCGGGCTGAAGCCCGGCTTTTCCGTATTCGATATCCTGCTTAGAACTTCACGCCGATACCAACCTTGACGCTGTGCTCGTCGTAGCCACGCGAAATGTTTGCGCCACCGACATGGAAGTCGCTGTCAGCGTAGTTCGTGTAGCGGTACTCGACACGGGCCGTGATGTTGTTGGTCACAAAGGTTTCTGCACCCGCGCCGACCGTGTAGCCGAGCGACGTGTCGGTGTCAGAGCCGGCGGCGTTGCTGAACTTGTTCTTGGTAGCAGCGAGACCGGCCGTGCCGTACAGCAGGAACGGATTCAGGTCGTAGCCGATACGGCCGCGGATCGAGCCGTTGACTTCATTCTTGCCCTCGCCGCCGCCAGCAGCGCCGTCAGCGCCGGAATAGCCGATGTCGGCTTCGGCACCGTAAACGATCTGGCCAGCCTGCCAGTTGTAGCCGGTGTAGATCTGACCGCCGAGAGCGCGCGCGTTGTACTTGTTGCCAAAGCCGCCCATGTTGTAGGTGCCGGCGCCGCCGAGGTAGAAGCCCTGCCAGTTGGCAGCGGGAGCCGGCTCATTCTGTGCAACCGGAGCTTCCGGGATCTGATCAACGGCATCGGCTGCATAAGCGGCGGAAAACCCACCAAGGGCAACGGTCGAAACCAACAGGCTAGCAATAAACGTACGCATACTCGTCTCCTTTCAGACCCGCGTCCTTCGTCAACTGTCTTACAGCGAAGCATTCGCGGGCTATTACAAATGTCCCTTGCGGTTCGGAAGGGAAATTGATGCCCAATTGAGGATTTGAAAGAGCCAAATTGTGATTTGATTGTGGCGCCTGGATGGCTGAAATTCGATGTTGCTTTGCCGCAACAGAATATTTGTTAACCATAATGAATGGTTAAATCATGGATACTTATTTGAGTGAATTATATTCTTAAATAATACATACAGTAATTCCGATATCGCCGCAATCAAAACGGCTATTTATCTCACCTTCTCTCGCGCCTATATAAGCAGCAAACAGAGTTTCGCGGCGAAAAGGCATGATTTTGAACGGGAAAAGACTTCGGACGGCGCTCGTCACCGGGGCGGCCAAAAGAATAGGCAGGGCGATAGCCGAGGATCTGGCTGCGAATGGCTTTGCGGTCGCGATTCATGCCAGCCGTTCGATTGAGGCGGCCGAGAATTTCGCGGCGGAATTGCGGCAAAGCGATTCCCGGGCGGTTGCGGTGCAAGCTGATCTCCAGAAAATTGACGAGACACGCGATCTCATAAGGAGAGTATCGGAGGCGATCGGGCCGATCGACCTGCTCGTCAACAATGCCTCCGTTTTCCACGAAGATTCGGTCCGGCATATCGATGCCGAGGCATGGGACGAGCATTTCGCCGTCCATGTCCGCGCACCGTCGATTCTCGCGGCGGACTTTGCCGCGCAACTGCCCGAGCAGGCGGATGGTCTGGTGGTCAACATCATCGACCAGCGTGTTTGGGCGCTGCGACCGAGCTTCTATTCCTATACGCTGTCGAAGTCGGCCTTGTGGACCGCGACGCAGACCATGGCCCAGGCGCTTGCGCCGCGCATCCGCGTCAATGCGATCGGCCCCGGCCCCTCGATGCCGAGTGAACGGCAATCGCAAGAAGACTTCCAAGCGCAGGTCTCAGCGCTTATCCTCAAGCGAGGGCCGCAACTTGAGGAGTTCGGCAAAACGATTCGTTTCCTCTACGAAACGCCCTCGATCACCGGTCAAATGATTGCCCTCGACGGCGGCCAGCACCTTGCCTGGCAGACGCCCGATGTGGCGGAGATTACGGAATGAATTCAAGGAAGCTGCCTGATGGCGGCATTCTTTACGACGAAACGGACGAAGCTGACGACGATATCGACGTGGAGAGCGACACTTCCCCGGCGCCGATTTCGAGTGCGATCGATTGGAACGAGGGCGGCGTCAACGAGACTGGCCTTATCGGAGCGGATCTCATCGCCGAATTCGTCAAGCACCTGCCGAACAGTCCAGGTGTCTACCGCATGTTCAACGAGGCCGGTGACGTCCTCTATGTAGGCAAGGCCCGCAGCCTAAAGAAGCGCGTCAGCAACTACGCGCTCGGGCGCGTCCACTCCAACCGTATCGCACAAATGGTGCGCTTGACCGCGAACATGGAGTTCGTGACGACGCGCACCGAAACCGAAGCGCTGCTCCTCGAAGCGAATCTGATCAAACGCTTGCGGCCACGCTTTAATGTGCTGCTGCGCGACGACAAGTCGTTCCCCTACATTCTGATAACGGGCGACCATCGCGCTCCGGCAATCTTCAAGCATCGCGGTGCTCGCGCTCGCAAGGGCGACTATTTCGGGCCCTTTGCGTCAGCTGGGGCCGTCGGTCGCACGATCAACTCGCTGCAACGCGCCTTTCTCATCCGGACCTGTACCGACAGCGTCTTCGAGACGCGTACCCGCCCCTGTCTTCTCTATCAGATCAAGCGCTGTTCTGGGCCATGCACGCATGAGATCAGCGACGAGGGCTATGCCGAGCTCGTGCAGGAGGCCAAGGATTTCCTTTCCGGCAAAAGCCAGAAGGTCAAAGAGCATATGGCCAAGGCGATGAACCTTGCTGCCGAGGATCTCGACTTCGAACGGGCAGCCGTCTATCGCGACCGTCTCGCGTCGCTCTCGCATGTCTCCAGCCACCAGGGCATCAACCCGGCAGGCGTGGAAGAGGCGGATGTCTTCGCGATCCATCACGAAGGCGGCATTTCCTGCATTCAGGTGTTCTTCTTCCGCACGGGGCAGAACTGGGGCAACCGCGCCTATTTCCCGAAGGCTGACCCTCAGCTCTCGGCCGCCGAGGTGTTGAATGCCTTCCTCGCTCAGTTCTACGACGACAAGCCAGTGCCGAAGCAGATCCTGCTGTCGGAGACCGTCGAGGAACTCGAACTTCTTGCCGCCGCACTCGGAGAAAAGGCTGGACATAAAGTGTCCATACTCGTGCCGCAGCGCGGAGAGAAACGCGATCTGGTCGAGCATGTGATTGCCAATGCACGCGAGGCGCATGGCCGCAAACTCGCGGAAACGGCGTCCCAATCGCGGCTGCTCGAGGGCTTTAAGGAGACCTTCAAGCTCCCCTATGTGCCGCAGCGGGTAGAGATCTACGACAACTCGCACATCATGGGCACTAACGCGGTTGGCGGCATGGTCGTGGCGGGGCCGGACGGTTTCGTGAAGAACCACTACCGAAAGTTCAATATCAAATCGACCGATATCACGCCGGGCGACGACTTCGGGATGATGCGCGAAGTGATGACGCGCCGCTTCTCAAGGTTGCTCAAGGAAGAAGGCCTGCCCGACCGTAGCCAGCCGACATCGCCGGCGGATGCCGCGGACATGCCCTTCCCCGCCTGGCCCGACGTCATCCTGATCGACGGCGGACAGGGACAGATGACGGCCGTGCGCGCGATCCTTGAGGAACTGGGGATCACCGACAGCGTCACCGCCATCGGCGTGGCCAAGGGTGTCGACCGCGACGCCGGGCGCGAGCGCTTCTTCCCGCCGGGACGCGAGAGCTTCACCCTGCCACCGCGCGACCCCGTCCTCTATTTCATCCAGCGCATGCGCGACGAGGCGCACCGCTTCGCAATCGGCTCGCATCGCGCCCGGCGCAAGAAAGAGATGGTGAAGAATCCGCTCGACGAGATCGGCGGGATCGGGCCGTCGCGCAAGCGCGCCCTGCTGCAGCATTTCGGAACCGCGAAGGCGGTTTCCCGCGCCGCCTTGTCCGATTTGATGGCGGTCGAAGGCATTTCTGAGACAGTTGCTAGGCAGGTTTACAATCATTTTCACGACGACGCCGCGAAATAGGCGACGTCAGTCGCAAATTCCACGCAAAGGCAGCGAAAAAATAGAAAGAATGTTGACGCTTTACGGTCAAAGCCGTCATCTACGGGCACATCACTTCAGAGACATGTTTCATGGCATCGCGCGCTTATAATATACCGAACCTGCTGACCTACGGCCGCATTCTGGCAGTGCCGCTGATCGTGCTGTGCTTCTTCCTCGAAGGAAAGCTGGCGATCAGCAACACGGCACGATGGGTGGCGCTGTGGATCTTCATCATCGCGTCGATCACCGACTTTCTCGACGGCTATCTCGCCCGCATCTGGAACCAGACGTCGAACATAGGCCGGATGCTCGATCCAATCGCCGACAAGCTGCTTGTCGCGTCCATTCTTCTGCTGGTCGCAGCCGACCAAACGATTGCCGGCTGGTCAATCTGGGCGGCGATCACCATTCTCTGCCGCGAGATCCTGGTCTCGGGTCTGCGCGAATATCTGGCCGCCCTGAAGGTCAGCGTCCCCGTGACGCGGATCGCCAAGTGGAAGACGACGGTGCAACTCGTTGCGATTGCGTTTCTGCTCGCCGGTCCCGCTGGCGACGAAATTTTCCCTTATACGACGAAGGCCGGCATCGCACTTCTCTGGGTCGCGGCACTGCTGACGATCTACACCGGCTACGACTATTTCCGGGCTGGCCTGAAGCACATCGTGGATGATGAAGAATGACAAAGCTCGTTTATTTCGCCTGGGTGCGCGAACGGATCGGCAAGGCCGAAGAAGAGATGGCCCTGCCCTCGTCCGTCGTTACCGTTGCCGATCTTCTGAATCATTTGAAGACGATGGGCGAAGAATATGAGACTGCGCTTCAGTTTCCCGACGTTATCCGGGTCGCGATCGACCAAGAGCACGTCGAGCGTGACGAACCGATCGGCAACGCCAGGGAGATCGGCATTTTCCCGCCGATGACCGGAGGCTGACGTGAGCAGCAAGGTCGAGCCGTATATTCGCGTCCAACGCGAGGACTTCGATCTTCAGGCGGAAGTGGATCGGCTCAGCGCTGGCGCAAGCGGCATTGGCGCGATCGTCACATTCTCGGGCTTGTGCCGTGACGAAGGCGGCAGGCTCGCAGCGCTCGAACTCGAACACTATCCAGGCATGGCCGAAGCCGAGATGAACCGGATCGCTCTCCTTGCGATCAAACGCTTCGGGCTTCTCGGCCTGACCGCCATTCACCGCTACGGAAAGATCGCGGCGCGTGAGCATATCGTGCTTGTTATCGCCGCGGCTCCGCATCGGCAGGCCGCGTTCGATGGCGCAAACTTTGTGATGGACTTTTTGAAGACGGCCGCTCCCTTCTGGAAGAAGGAGCACGCTAAGGATGGTTCCTCGGGCGAATGGGTCACGGCAAAGGACGCGGATGACACCGCCCGCGACAAGTGGAAATAGTCAGGGTATCGCCCGCTCTCTCCTGCTGAGTACCAACAGAAGTACAAGCAGCGAGAACACTACGAAATCGCGCCAAAGATAAGGGCCGTAGGCGCTCCACATCGTCTCCGCGACACCGAGACCAGCGGCGCCGCCGGCCGACTTCAGGGGGTCCGAATATCCGCCGACAGCAGCTACCATCAAAACCTTGAGGCCGAACATCAGCCCGGCACCGAAATCCATCGTGCCGTAGTAAAAGGTGGCGAGGATGCCGCATGCCGTGGCGATCAAAGCGGCTGCCACGTAGGCGACGAGGAAAACGCGATCGGCGCTCGTCCCGCACAGTTCTGCCGCAAGGGGATCGTCTGTTACGGCCCGCCACAGGCGACCCCAGGAAGTCAGCCTCATGACGGCAACGCCGAGCGCGATCATGGCACACATCAATCCGGTATTGATGAGTTGGATCTCGGTGAGCGTCACCTTGAACGCCCCGTCATTCCAGAAGGTGACGACGCTGTTCAGGAACGGCGAAAGCCATAGGCTCTTGGTGTCCGATGCAAGCCTCGCCGTTTCCATCAGTACGATCGTAACGCCGAGCGCTGCGACAATCACGGTGTTCGACGACTGGCGTACCAGCGGCAGCATGATGGATCGCCCGATCCAGACTGCTGCAAGCATCGAATAGACGACCGAGAACAAGGCTCCCAGCGCCAGTGCCGCCGGCAGGATCAGCCAGAGCCTGTTGTAGCCGAGATCGGTGAAAAGCAGCAGAATCTGGCCCGAAAACGCGAAGATCGCCCCATAGGTAATATCGGCACGCTTGGTCACTCCAAAAGCGACGGCGTAGCCGAACGCAAGCGCAGCATAGAGCGCAGCCAGCGGCACCGCGTTCGCCAATTGCTGCAGCAGATAGGCCATGAAAAACTCCTGATTGCCGAAATCATAACTAGCAAAACATATTTTACCAGTTATATTTTCATTATGAGCTTTACCTGGACCCCACACCGCTTTTCTGGAGGCGCATTGGCGCTGGATGTCGCCAACAGCGTTGTGCTTCGGCATGACGAGACGCGACGGATCGACCGTTTCGAAACATCCGCCCAGCTAGAAGCCTTTCCGGAGGCTGCGGCGGCGTTCTGCGCGGAGCGGGAACTTTTCGCTGACATGGTTGCTCCTGCCCCACAGAACAGAAGAAACTTCCTGGAGTTGCGCGAGGCGACGGACGGATATTTCCGGGCCCGCGTTTCCGGCGACAATGACGATCAACTGCTCGCCGACCTGCTGGAGGCGCTGGCGCGCACGTTGCGTGGCGCCAATGGCGCAAACGGCCTCGATGCGGCAACCGCGCATTCGGTGTTGCGGCTGCTCGCAATGCCTGATCCCGACCGGATGAAGATCTGCCGCAATTGCGGCTGGCTCTTCATCGACCGCAGCAAGAACAGGAGTCGCGCCTGGTGCGACATGGCGGTGTGCGGCAATCGCGCCAAGGCGAGCCGCCACTATCGCCGGAGGAAAGAGGAGGAAGCACCATGAAAGCGCTGTCGATGGCCGTTCTTGTTGCAGCCGCAATGCTGACGGGATGCCAACGAGAGACCGACAAGCTGGTCGAGATCAGCGGCCGCGTCTTCGTATTCAATTACCGGATCGCCGTCGCGACCTATGTCGTGACCTTGAACAAGAAGGCGCCCATTCCGGAAGGGACGGTCGCCATCGCGGAATTCGAGAACCCGGCGGGCGGCGAGGTGCTGGTGACCAATGAAAAGATCTATCCGTTCTGGGACAAGATTACGCTTCAGAGCCCCGCACTGCATTGCGTCAAGAAGGATAAGCCTTACGCCGTGAAGGTTCGCCTGGTCGATGCCAAGGGAAAGACGTTGCAGAGCCTGAAGACAGAGGTGATTTCGAGCCTCGACCAGTCGGTCATGCCGGGCAAGCCGCTGGTCATCGGGCCGTTCTACACAAAGAACCCCGAGGTCTTCAAACCGGATGGCACCGTCGACTACGACTCCGCCGCCACCTGCCCTTCAACGTAAAAAGCCGGAGCAGAGCCCCGGCTTTCAGAGTTAATTCAAATGCTTCAGCGGTTTCGCTGAGAGCCTGAATCAGCCGACGATCTCGGTGTCCGAGAACCAGTACTTGATTTCCTGAGCAGCGGTTTCCGGAGCATCCGAGCCGTGAACCGAGTTTTCGCCGATCGACAGGGCGTGAACCTTGCGGATCGTGCCTTCGTCAGCGTTGGCCGGGTTCGTCGCACCCATGACTTCGCGGTTCTTGAGGATGGCGCCTTCGCCTTCCAGAACCTGAACGATGGTCGGGCCGGAAGTCATGGTTTCAACGAGTTCGCCGAAGAACGGGCGCTCCTTGTGGACGGCGTAGAAACCTTCGGCTTCGCGCTTGCTCATCCAGACGCGCTTGGAAGCGACAACACGCAGGCCGGCGTCTTCGAGCATCTTGGTGATAGCGCCCGTCAGGTTGCGCTTCGTTGCATCCGGCTTGATCATCGAGAAGGTGCGTTCAATCGCCATGGGTCAAATTCCTTTATTTCGTGGGAAAAGTGGGCGGTGTTTACCTGTCCGAGGGCCTGAAAACAAGGGGGCTCTGGTAATTTCACGCCGCTGTCATGGTCCAGCCCATCACCGTCCGACCATCATCGACTTTCATGGTTTTATGAAAGATGATTGACCTGAGTTGCCTTAAAATCAGCCGCCGAATGGACGCAGGAGAGAAAATGCTGAAACAATATAGGATGTTTGCGGATTACAATCGTTGGGCCAACGCGATCGTCTACGCCGCCGTGTCCGAACTGACAGAGCCGGAATTTCAGGAAAATCGGGGCGCCTTCTTTGGTTCGCTGCAGAGAACGCTCAACCATCTCCTGGCGGCCGACCGAATCTGGATGAAGCGTTTTACGGGTACTGGCGAGGCTCCTTCAACGCTCGACAGCGTGCTTCACGAGGATTTTCCTTCATTGCTCGGGGCCCGCCAAATCGAAGACCAGCGGATCATAAACTGGCTAGATACGCTCGATGAGCCTTCTCTTGCTGCGAATTTCACCTACATGCCGATCATTCAGCCAATCGAGATCAGGCAGCCGCTGTGGTCGGGCCTCTCACATTTCTTCAATCACCAAACCCATCACCGCGGCCAATGCCATATGACGCTAACGGCGCTCGGAAAAGCCAGTCTCGGTCTCGACCTCGCATACTACCTGCGCGCAGACGGCAAACGATGGCTCGACAGCTGAGCATCAAGCACCCGTTAACCGCGTCAAGAGAACCACCCTGGCCACATTCCCCTCAGACAGGCGAAATTCAACCTATCTTAAGCCATTGCACGCATAGGAAGAACAGCGCCAGGCGGAACGGGCCGACGAGCGAAGGGGACGGTCATGCGACATGCAGCATCGGATTCACAGGTGCAACGCGAAGCCTCACGCCCAGGCTCCGGAACCGACATCCAACGCGTCAGCCAGCACATCACGCGTCTCGGTATTGCGGGCCTGCCTCGCAACTACGAACTCCTGCACGAGGCAATCATCGGGCAGAACGCAGCCTTGGCGCAGGATATTGCGGCCCTCGGCTCGTCTCCGAACCAGGCTGCCCTCGACGATCTCGGCTTGAAATACCGTCTCGTCAGCCATTGCGGGATGATCGATAATGCGTCGCAGGCAGAGGCCGTCAAACTCCTGCGAGAGGCCGCAGGGCATCTTGCCGACTGCCTTATCCACAGACGAGCGTTCACGCGGGCGGCAGAAACGGTGTTGAACTCAATCGTCGGCGATCCGGAACAGAGCCTGTCCTCTCTGATGAACGAGATGGAGTATCTCTCGCAGGCGCTTGAGGAAGCGACAAGTGGAGAAGCAGCGCTGCAGACGAAGCTGCAAGCCGATCTCGAACGGCTTGAGACGCTGGCCCGCGGCGTGGCGGCGGCGCAGGTTGCCTCCACGACCGACAAACTGACGGGCCTGCCAAACCGTATCGCGCTCAACAGGGCAATCGCCGATCTTTATGAACGCGACGCAGGCTTCGCCAGCAGCGCTCTCATCATGGTCGATATCGATGACTTCAGGGCATTCAATAGTCGCTATGGCACACATACCGGCAGCCGGCTATTGAAGAAGCTGGCGGACATCTTCCGTAAATCAATCAAGAAGAACGACGTCGTCGCGCGAACGGACGGCGACGAATTCTCCTTTCTGTTTGCAAATGTCGGCATGCAAGAGGCCGTCGTGATTGCTGAGCGCCTGCGCACGTCGGCGGAGGACAACCTGGTCTTCGCAACGTCCGACAACATCGCGCCCGCCCGGCTCACGATTTCGCTCGGGATCGCACTGAGCGCCGACGCAACGACGGCATCGCAGTTGCAGGCAAATGCGCGCGTCGCACTCTACGCGGCCCAATCAAACCGCCGGCAGCCTATACAAGCGTTCGGGCGCTGAGCGTCAGGCTCAGGCTTTCATCCGCCCAAGGTCGTACGGCGCCTTCATTCTCCCGCCGCAAGTCGAAGCACTGGTTGTCTTCCAACGACAGCAAAGCGACCGAGGATATCCTCAAGGCGCTCCGCTTCCGTCGTGAGCAGGCGGGCGGCGGAAGTCGAGTCCTCAGCCATCGCGGCATTCCTCTGCGTGATCGCATCAATCGCGCCGATTGCGGAACCAATCTCGTCAAGTGCCGCTGACTGTTCGCGTGCGCCCTCGACGATGGCATCAATGTGCACGCGGATATCCGTAACGCTCTCGGCGATCAGCGTCAGCGTGTGTCCAGTGTCGTTTACCAGGGAGACGCCTTCCCGCACCTGCGCATCCGAGGAGGCAATCAGCGTCTTGATCTCGCGCGCGGCGACCGCGGAGCGCTGTGCCAGTTCGCGGACCTCTTGAGCGACGACTGCAAATCCCTTGCCCGCTTCGCCGGCTCGCGCCGCCTCGACGCCCGCATTCAAGGCGAGAAGGTTGGTCTGAAACGCGATCTCGTCGATGACCCCAACGATCTTGCCGATTTCCCTGGCTGATCCCTCTATTCTCCCCATGGCACCAACGGCGGCGACCACCACAGCGTTGGACTTTTCTGCCACCTCGACGGTTTGCGTCACCAGTTGACCCGCCTCCTCCGCGCGCTTCGCCGATTGTTGGACGGTTCCTACGATCTGCGTGACGGCAGCTGCGGTCTCCTCAACCGAGGAAGCCTGCTGTTCTGCACGCCGGGCAAGATCATTATTGGAATCGCGGATCGACGACGAACTGGAGCGAACGGCCCTGGCTGCATCTCCGACCGTCAACATGACCTCCTGCAGATTTGTGGCAAACAGGTTGAAAGCCATACGCAAGCGCTCGAGATCACCGGCAAAGGGTTGCTGCAACCGGAACAATAGGTCGCCGTTTGCCAAAGCGGTAAGCGCTTCATCGAGCCGCCTGACAGCAAAGAGCGTCTGTTCGGCTTGCTCGATGCGCTCGCGGTCCCGCGTAGCGCGCTCGTCCGCCGCACGCGCCTCCGTCTCCATCATCTTGATTCCCATTTCCTCAGCAGCCCTCTGGGCCGCCGTCGCGCGCTCGGCTGCCTCTTCGGCGACTTCGGCAGACACGAGCGCTTTTGCTACCCGATGAACGAGAGCGACGAGCACGGCACTCTGAAGCACCAGAACCGTGGCATGTAGCAGCACGCGCGGGAAGTCCGAAGCCCCAGGAAACACAGCCACCGGCAGCAGGAAGAAAAGCACCAGGTGATGAGCGGCAACGACGGCGGCATAGGCTACAATCGCGCGCCAATCGATCCATGCCGCGCAGATCGCCAGCGTCGCAAAGAAATACATGTGCATGTCAATCTGCAGCGGTGAGCCGCTGAAACTGTACACGAGCAAGGCGACGAGCGCCGCGTGTGCCATGGATGATACGATACGGGTGACCGGGCCTATCCGATCGATGAACCAGAGAATGCTTGCCAACGCCACGATCGCGATGCCACAGAGGGAAACGACCGTTGCCGGCGGGCTGGAATAGGCGAATAGCCTGAGGGCCAGAAGGCCGAGATCTATCCAGAGCAGCAGCAGGATGCCACCAGCGACGCGCATGCGTAAGCTGTCAATCGATTTCATACCTTCCCCCTCGTCAAACAAATCTCGGTCATCCAGTGGTTCGTTACCAGCAGTGCTCCATGCCTGAAGAGGCGCGGCACGAAACCGGTACGGTCGGAATAGGCAACGGCCATCCATGGGTAGCGTCCTTCCGCGACATACTGCCCGCCCGCTTGGCCGATCAGCTGCTGCATTTGCGCTGCCTGCATACCGGGCGGCGCGACTACGACGACGAACGGACCGGCGGGAAAGAGTAAGGCGACGGCCGAAAGTAGGCAGATGAAGGTAAAACTTGCGACCACCACGAAAATATCGGTGCTGCGGGACATGAATGCCTATCCTTCAATCCGCGCCGACATCGCACGAGCCTACCGCTGAAGCAATCATGGCGTGCAATAAACTTCAACACACGCCGATTAGTAAAAGGTTACGGAAGTGATGTAACTTTCCGCCATATCGTGCCGTCCGGCTTCGCCGTGCCCTTGCCTTCGGCCAAGAGTTCCGCCAAAACGCCGGCCATGATCACGATTTCCGATATTTCCGCACGTATTGCCGGCCGCCTGCTCCTCGATCACGCCAGCGTTTCACTGCCAGCCGGCACGAAGGCCGGTCTGGTTGGTCGGAACGGCGCTGGCAAGTCGACGCTTTTTCGAGTGATCACCGGCGATTTGGCTTCGGAAAGCGGCTCGGTATCGATCCCGAAGAATGCGCGTATCGGGCAGGTGGCGCAGGAAGCACCGGGAACGGAAGACGCGCTGATCGAAATCGTGCTAGCCGCCGACAAGGAACGCTCGGCGTTGCTGGCGGAGGCAGAGAGCGCAACGGATCCGCATCGGATCGCGGAAATCCAGATGCGGCTGGTGGACATCGATGCGCATTCCGCGGAGGCGCGTGCGGCCAGCATCCTGGCAGGCCTCGGGTTCGATCAGGAAGCGCAATCGCGACCGGCCTCGTCCTTCTCGGGCGGCTGGCGGATGCGCGTCGCCCTCGCTGCGGTGCTGTTCTCCGAGCCCGACCTGCTGCTCCTCGACGAGCCGACCAACTACCTCGATCTCGAAGGCACACTCTGGCTTGAGGATTATGTACGTCGCTATCCGCACACAGTCATCATCATCAGCCACGACCGCGACCTGCTGAACAGCGCCGTCAACTCAATCGTTCATCTCGACCAGAAGAAGCTCACTTTCTATCGCGGCGGCTACGATCAGTTCGAAAGGCAAAAGGCCGAAGCGGACGAACTGCAGACGAAGGCACGAGCGAAGAACGAGGCGGCGCGCAAACACTTGCAGAGCTTCATCGACCGCTTCAAGGCAAAGGCGACCAAGGCACGCCAGGCACAGAGCCGTGTGAAGGCGCTGGAGCGCATGGGAACGGTGGCTGCCGTCATCGAGGACCAGGTACAGCCGATCACCTTCCCCGAGCCGGAAAAGCAACCCGCCTCCCCGATCGTGGCGATCAGCGGCGGTGCCGTCGGCTACGAGCCCGGCAAACCGATCTTGAAGGGCCTCAACCTGCGGATCGACAATGACGATCGCATCGCCCTGCTCGGCTCCAACGGCAACGGCAAATCGACCTTCGCGAAATTCATTTCTGGCCGCCTGTCGGCGGAGGCGGGCGAAGTCAAGCTGGCACCGAACCTGAAGATCGGCTTCTTCGCGCAGCACCAGCTCGACGATCTGATCCCTGACCAGTCGCCGGTCGAGCACGTGCGCCGTCTGATGCTGGATGCGCCCGAAGCGAAGGTGCGGGCGCGCGTCGCCCAGATGGGCCTCGCGACCGAGAAGATGACGACCGCGGCAAAGGATCTTTCCGGCGGCGAGAAGGCGCGTCTGCTGATGGGGCTCGCTGCCTTCCACGCTCCCAATCTCCTCATCCTCGACGAGCCGACGAACCACCTCGACATCGACAGCCGGCGGGCACTGATCGAGGCGCTGAACGACTACGAGGGCGCCGTCATTCTCATTTCGCACGACCGCCACCTTATCGAGGCGACGGTCGATCGCTTGTGGCTGGTCAACAAAGGTACTGTCGCGACCTTCGAAGGCGATATGGACGAGTACCGCGACCTCGTTGTCGCACCGGGCAAGAAGAAAGACGAAAGGTCTCAGCCTGCGGAAGAGTCCGCCTCGAAGGCGGACCAACGCAAGCTGAATGCGGAGAAGCGTGCTTCGCTGGCGCCGCTCAAGAAAAAGATCAACGAAATCGAATCCTTGACCGGCAAGCTGGAGAAACTGATTCAGGCGCTTGATGCAGAACTTGCGGATCCGCTGCTGTATGAAAAGGCACCTGCGAAGGCCGCGGAGAAGGCCAAGCAACGCGGCGAGGCTGCCGCAAAGCTGGCTGCGGCAGAGGAACAGTGGCTGGAGCTTTCGGCCGAGTACGAAGAAGCTATGGCGGTATAGATGGTGTTGTCTAATCGCATTGCGTTGGTCAAGCTCTTTTTGACATGCTCAACAACGCCCGGGCGAGCATCGTTCAACCGGGACGAGTACTAAACCGTGGATGTGCGGACCGCTGTTTCATGTT
>NZ_LOKZ01000030.1:0-2500 GCF_002211365.1 Rhizobium sp. R711
TTGGTTGCGGGGGCAGGATTTGAACCTGCGGCCTTCAGGTTATGAGCCTGACGAGCTACCGGGCTGCTCCACCCCGCGTCCTCTAGGTAAGCCGCTTTGCGGCTTATCCGGTGTGCGTAAATCCGGTTGGGATTTATCGCGGCGGCGTAACCGCTTGGCGGTTAAGCCTTCTTCCTGAGCAACTTGCGAAGCAAGTTGTCTCATGTAAGGGACGCACCATCAGACAAGCTGTGCGGTGCGCCGATCTTTCCTTCTGCATATAGGGCCCAAAGCAGAAAGGACCGCTTTAGGCGGCCCTTTTTTGTCGGCTTGGGCCGTCATTTCATGATGAGAAGATTATCTTTTGTTTCACATGTTCGAATATCTTCGACATCCGGCGCATGTGTTGTTGCGTTTAGCAGACCTGGCAGCGACCGACTCTCCCGCGTCTTAAGACGAAGTACCATAGGCGCTGGGGCGTTTCACGGCCGTGTTCGGAATGGGAACGGGTGCAGCCGCCCCGCCATAACCACCAGGTCAGCGAAGCGCAACAATTGAGAAGCTGGCGAGGCCGTGACTTTCTCGAAGTCACTACCCTCATTTTTAGTCTTGAACACGTCTAGGCGTCATTTTCAGTCTTTCGACTGTGATGAACATGATCAATGAGAACGATCAAGCCAATCGAGCTATTAGTACCGGTAAGCTTCACACATTGCTGCGCTTCCACACCCGGCCTATCAACGTGGTCGTCTTCCACGGCTCTGATAGGGAATACTCGTTTTCAGGTTGGTTTCCCGCTTAGATGCCTTCAGCGGTTATCCATTCCATATGTAGCTACCCTGCTATGCCCTTGGCAGGACAACAGGTCCACCAGAGATATGTCCATCCCGGTCCTCTCGTACTAGGGACAGATCCTGTCAATATTCCTACACCCACGGCAGATAGGGACCGAACTGTCTCACGACGTTCTGAACCCAGCTCACGTACCGCTTTAATTGGCGAACAGCCAAACCCTTGGGACCTGCTCCAGCCCCAGGATGCGATGAGCCGACATCGAGGTGCCAAACAACCCCGTCGATATGGACTCTTGGGGGTCATCAGCCTGTTATCCCCGGCGTACCTTTTATCCGTTGAGCGATGGCCCTTCCACGCGGGACCACCGGATCACTATGACCGACTTTCGTCTCTGCTCGACTTGTCAGTCTCGCAGTCAGGCGGGCTTATGCCATTGCACTCGACGACCGATTTCCGACCGGTCTGAGCCCACCATCGCGCGCCTCCGTTACTCTTTCGGAGGCGACCGCCCCAGTCAAACTACCCACCATACACTGTCCCGGATCCGGATAACGGACCGCGGTTAGACATCCATGACGATAAGGGTGGTATTTCAAGGATGGCTCCACGGAAACTGGCGTCCCCGCTTCAAAGCCTACCACCTATCCTACACATGCCGACACGAATGCCAGTGTAAAGCTATAGTAAAGGTGCACGGGGTCTTTCCGTCTGACCGCAGGAACCCCGCATCTTCACGGGGAATTCAATTTCACTGAGTCTATGTTGGAGACAGCGGGGAAGTCGTTACGCCATTCGTGCAGGTCGGAACTTACCCGACAAGGAATTTCGCTACCTTAGGACCGTTATAGTTACGGCCGCCGTTTACTGGGGCTTCGATTCAAAGCTTGCACCTCTCCTCTTAACCTTCCAGCACCGGGCAGGCGTCAGACCCTATACGTCGTCTTGCGACTTCGCAGAGCCCTGTGTTTTTGATAAACAGTCGCTACCCCCTGGTCTGTGCCACCCCACAACACTTGCGTATCATGGGGTCACGCTTCTTCCGAAGTTACGCGTGCAATTTGCCGAGTTCCTTCAACATAGTTCTCTCAAGCGCCTTGGTATACTCTACCTGACCACCTGTGTCGGTTTCGGGTACGGTCTATACGGTGGAGCTATTTCCTGGAACCGCGTCCCTGCAAGATCAATCCAATAAGACCTTACAAGTTGAGCAATCCGTCACTACCACCAGGCCCACGAATATTAACGTGGTTCCCATCGACTACGCGTGTCCGCCTCGTCTTAGGGGCCGGCTAACCCTGCTCAGATTAACTTTAAGCAGGAACCCTTGGTCTTTCGGCGAGAGGGTCTCTCACCCTCTTTATCGTTACTCATGTCAACATTCGCACTTCCGATACCTCCAGGATGTCTCACGACTGTCCCTTCACAGGCTTACGGAACGCTCCGCTACCACGTGTATTGCTACACATCCTCAGCTTCGGTGCATGGCTTCAGCCCCGTTACATTTTCGGCGCAAAGACCCTTATTTAGACCAGTGAGCTGTTACGCTTTCTTTAAATGATGGCTGCTTCTAAGCCAACATCCTGGTTGTTTTGGGATCCTCACATCCTTTCCCACTTAGCCATGACTTGGGGACCTTAGCTGGAGGTTAGGGTTGTTGCCCTTTTCACGACGGACGTTAGCACCCGCCGTGTGTCTGCCGACTAGTACTCCTGGGTATTCGGAGTTT
>NZ_LOKZ01000031.1 GCF_002211365.1 Rhizobium sp. R711
GGCGGGTTCGTTTCGCTGAGCGACCGGCGCCTGCGGGTCGGCGCGCCGAGCCGCAGGGCAAAGCCGGCGCGCCCGGCCCTGGAGCCGGCGGAATGATCCGGCGCCTCCTCGTCGTCCTGGCGGTCGTCCTGTCGACCGCGCCGGCCTTTGCCGTCAATCCGGATGAGGTTCTGGCCGATCCTGGGCTCGAGGCGCGGGCCCGGGCGATCTCCTCGGAGCTGCGCTGCATGGTCTGCCAGAACCAGTCGATCGACGATTCCAATGCCGAGCTTGCAAAGGACCTGCGCTTGCTGGTGCGCGAGCGGCTCACCGATGGCGACACCGATGCGCAGGTGATGAACTACATCGTCTCGCGATACGGCGAATTCGTCTTGCTGAAGCCGCGCTTTGAAACGAAGACGATCCCTCTGTGGGGCGCGCCGCTGCTGCTTGCCGGGTTCGCTTCCGGGGTCCTCGTAGCCGTCGCAAGGGGGACAAGCAGCAGAACCGTCGTCGCGCTCAGCGATGAGGAGAACGCCGAACTCGAGCGCCTGCTCGCCTCGAAGTTTGACGGAGATCAAAGCAGGGCCGATGCCCCGCCTCTATCCTAATTGACGCATAACAGGATTGTGAGGGGCAGGACCATGCAGGCGAAAGACATAATGACCACGAACGTGGTCTCGATCAGCCCAGCAGTCGGCGTGCGCCACGCCGTCGCGGTCATGATCCAAAACAATATCAGCGGGCTTCCCGTCGTAGATGATGAGAGCCGAGTTTGCGGCATGCTTACCGAAGGCGATCTCATGCTGCGCAGAGAAATCCGACTTTCTCCGCGCGCCGTTCGGTCGGCCGAACTCATCTCCGAAATCGACCTGGAGCGCTATATCTGCAGCCATGGATGGAGCGTCGCGGACGTGATGTCTCAGGACGTCATCGTCGCGCGGCCGGATAGCGAAGTGTCGGACATCGCCGAAAGCCTGCAGGCGCATCGGATCAAGCGGCTGCCAATCGTCGAGGACGGCAGACTGGTAGGAATAGTCAGCCGCCGGGACATCCTACGCATAATCGTTGAAGCACCGTCCATAACACTGCCACGAGAAGACGAATCCATCCGTCTTGCCATTCGAACCCGGCTGCGCGCCGATCTTGGGCTGACGCCTCAGAAGATTCAGGTGTCGGTTGCCAACGGACAGGTGACAGTGGATGGCCAGGTTGAATCGGATCTTAAGCGCAAGGCGATAAAAGTTCTGGTCGAGAGCCTCGGAATCGGTGGATACCGCGACCGGCTGCGCGTCGCGCCCTCCGCAAGCGAATGACATGGCGGGCAGGCAGCCGACGGTAGACCGCGTCTTTGCGCAACGCCAAAATCAGACATCTGGTCGCTGGCCAGAAGAAAGGGCGGCGTCGATCGCGGGGTTGATCTCCTGTAAGAGGCTGTTTTCGTCCAGCGGTCCGACATGCTTTTGCGTTATCCGTCCCGAGCGATCGATCACAAAGGTCTCCGGAACCCCGTACACGCCCCAGTCCATCGCGTTTCGTCCCGCATCATCGACGCCGATGGCAGCGAACGGATTTCCTTTGTCCTCGAGAAAGGCCAACGCCGTTTTCGGTGCGTCCTTGTAGTTGACACCCACCAGCTTGATGCGCGGGTCCCTGGAGAGCTGCATAAGTGTCGGATGTTCCTGCCGACAGGGGACGCACCACGATGCGAAGATGTTCAGGACGATGACCTGATCTTCGAAGACGCTCTCGTTGAGCGCCGGCGTCTGCAGCCCGGCGAGCGGGGGAAGGTCCACTGCCGGATGCTTCTGTCCGATGAGTGCCGAAGGTATCGTCGCCGGCGCGTACCCCTCGACGGATTCGCGATAGAGAGTATTCGCGACGGCGCCGGCTATTCCCAGAAACACGATCAGTGGAAGACCGGCCAAAGCGTAGTTACGCATGCGGACGCTCGTCGCGCGGCCGGTGACGGCGAACAGTTGCAAGCACTCCGACGTGTCGACGGTAGTTTCGCCCGGCAAGCCAGACCTTGAGAGTCGTTGCCAACATCACGGTAAACGTCAAGGCATATGCCGCGACCACATAGTGCTGGTGATCCATTTCAATACTCCTTGTAAACTGCGGACCTTGCTGCGAGCCTGTGTTGCGCGATGAGCTTTCTTCTCCAGATCTCGTTTCTGATCGAGGCCAGGTAGAGCGTGAAGAAGAGAGTGACGAACGCAAGGCCCATGACCATCAATGGTCGCAGGAATTCGATATCGAGCGCCGGTCCACCCAACCGGAGGACGCTTGCAGGCTGGTGGAGCGTATTCCACCAATCGACGGAAAACTTGATGATCGGGATGTTCACGAACCCGACGATGATGAGAACCGCGGTGACGCGGGCGGCACGCGTCGGCTCATCGATAGCCCGGTTTATGGCGACGATACCGAGATACATGATGAACAAAATAAACATGGAGGTCAGGCGTGCGTCCCAGACCCACCATGTGCCCCACATCGGCTTGCCCCAGATCGCGCCCGTCACCAGCGATACAAACGTGAATGAGGCGCCAAGCGGCGCTGCGGCCCTGGCAGCAACATCCGCCAACGGATGTCGCCATACGATGGACCCGATGGCGTTGGCGGTCATCACCGTGTAGCAGAGCATGGCGATCCAGGCGGCCGGGACATGGACATACATGATCCTGACCGTCGAGCCCTGCTGGTAATCGACGTCGGAGCTAAAGCTCAGATAAAGCCCCCACACAAGGCAGAGCGCGGTGAAAGCCAACAGGAAGGGAAGCACGCGCTCGGCGACCTCCAAGAACCTGGTTGGCTGGGCCAAACCGGCAACGGTGCTTTTCAATTGGGCGTATGGGCTCATGCGTGCATGCATTAACGCCAAACTCGCCTCCGCTAATTGATCCCGATCAATGAGGAGACGAAAGCAAGCAACTGCTGCCATTTTACTCTTCGCAGAGAAGGCAGGTCGACCGGATACCCGGGCCGGATCGATTTCGGACGCGAAACGCCGGTAGCTTGATCAAGATCAAATACGGCCACGTCAACCTCCTGTACCGATCGCTTCTCAGAAGGAGCAGATGATGGATTTCGAAGCATTTTTCAAAAGCGAGTTGGACGGGCTTCACGCTGAAGGCCGCTATCGCGTTTTTGCTGATCTTGAGCGTCACCGCGGCAGCTTTCCGCGCGCCACGCGGCAC
>NZ_LOKZ01000032.1 GCF_002211365.1 Rhizobium sp. R711
CTCGTCAACGAGGGCATGGGCGACAACACGTTGCGCGCCATCACCTCGGACCTCGCCTATCTCGAAGCCTGGGGCCTGGCGGCCACCGGCAGCCCGCTGCCCTGGCCGGCGCCGGAAGCACTGTTGCTGAAGTTCGTTGCCCACCATCTTTGGGATCCGCAGCGTCGAGAAGACGATCCCGATCACGGCATGCCAGGCACGGTCGCGGACAATTTGCGGAGCCAGGGGTTTCTTAAAGCGCCGGGCCCACACGCGCCGGCAACCGTCCGCCGGCGGTTGGCGAGCTGGTCGACGTTGACGCATTGGCGTGGGCTCGACGGCGCCTTCACCTCCCCTCCCCTGAAGGCGGCCATTCGCCTGGCGGTGCGCGCCGCACCGCGCCAACGGCGTCGGAAAAGCGCCAAGGCGGTCACCGGTGATGTGCTCGCCAAACTGCTGGCGACCTGTGAAAGCGACAGCCTGCGCGACCTTCGCGATCGGGCGATCCTGATGGTGGCCTTTGCCTCCGGCGGCCGCCGGCGCAGCGAGATCGCCGCGCTAGGCGTCGAACAGCTGAGTGTCGAGCCACCAATCGAGCGCAGCGACGGCCCTCCCCTCCCCTCGCTGGCCATTCATCTCGGCCGCACGAAAACCACATCGGGTGAGCAGGACGAGGTCGTTTATCTGACCGGGCGGCCGGTCGAGGCGCTGAACGCCTGGATGACATCCGCCAGGATCGACAAGGGCAGCGTTTTCCGGGGGATCGGCCGTTGGGGCACGGTGTCGCGACGTCCACTCGACCCGCAATCGATCAACGCCATCATCAAGCAGCGCGCAGCAATGGCCGGGCTGGAGGCTGGTCAGTTTTCTGCCCATGGCCTTCGGTCCGGGTATCTCACGGAGGCCGCCAACCGCGGCATCCCGCTCCCCGAAGCGATGGAGCAATCGCGACATCGGTCGGTGCAGCAGGCGTCTAGCTACTACAACAACGCAACGCGGCGAAGCGGACGCGCCGCGCGGATGTTATGACACGCTTCTGCCGCCGCTTCACGACTTGAGGTCGTTAACTTGGTGTCGCTTGTGTGGGCAATGAAGCGGATGTCTCCTTCCTGTTTCCACATTTAACCTTGCATTTCTGGAACAGAACTCCATAATTGCAAGGATGATCAGCAGGCGAAAAACATCAGAGCTTATCGAGCTCATCGATTCCAATCCGGCCGTCGCTTTGTTGGGACCTCGACAGGTCGGAAAAACAACGCTTGCATTGGAAATCGGCGAACAGCGGCCGTCGACCTATCTTGATCTGGAGTCGGACGCCGATCGAGCCAAGCTCTCCGAGCCGGAACTCTATCTTTCCGGTCACGAGGATAAACTGGTTATTCTCGACGAGGTCCACCGACTTCCGGACCTCTTCCAGATTCTTCGCGGACTAATCGATAAGGGGCGACGAAAGGGATTGCGCAGCGGCCGTTTCCTTTTGCTCGGCTCGGCCTCAATCGATCTCCTGAAGCAGTCCGGCGAGAGCCTGGCTGGACGGATAGCATATTTGGAGCTCACCCCAATTGACGGCCTCGAGGTCCAATCGACCGAGCTTAACACGCTGTGGAACCGGGGTGGGTTCCCTGACAGTCTTCTCGCCAGGACAGATGCCATTAGCCAGCGGTGGCGCCTTGATTTCATTCGAACGTACCTAGAACGAGACATTCCGCTCCTTGGACCAAGGATCCCTGCCGAAACGCTACGCCGCTTCTGGACAATGCTCGCACACCATCAATCCGGCCTTCTCAATGCGGCGGACTTCGCCCGCTCACTCGGCGTCGACGGAAAGACCGTTGCTTCCTATCTCGATCTCATGGTGGATCTGCTTCTGGTGCGTCGGCTCGAACCCTGGCACAACAATGCGGGCAAACGCCTGATAAAGTCGCCGCGTCTGTACGTTCGCGACTCCGGACTGCTCCACAGTCTACTTGGTTTGACAACACTCGAGGATATTCTCGGTCACCCGATCGCCGGCGCCAGTTGGGAAGGTTTCGTGATCGAAACGCTTCATGCCGCAATGCCACAGGGTGCTCATGCGAACTTCTATCGCACCGCTGCCGGCGCCGAGGTCGACCTCATCGTCACTCTGCCCGCCGGGCGCCGTTGGGCAATTGAGATCAAGCGAAGTCTCACTCCGAAAGTGGAACGCGGCTTTCATAACGCCTGTCTGGAACTGAAGCCCGATCGCCGCATCGTCGTTTACCCAGGGACGGAAGTTTATCCTCTCAACAACGAAATCGAGGTGCTGCCATTGCAACAGCTTGGCGAGGAACTCACGCATCTTCACGCGTGATGCATTAGGCTATAACGACGCGACACGCGCCCGTTCGACCACTTCGGCAATCGAACGGTTTTCACGGCGCGGCCGGCTTGCCATCCCGCGCCACCCTTCGGTCTCGGCAGCAGCCATCAGCGAATACGCCCGATCGAACTTGGTCAAACCCGGACGATTTCTTGGATTTTCCGCCACAGAAGCCCACTGACGCGCGTTTGCCACTGCGGATGCTCCATTGCTCGTCCGCGATGCCATTTCGAGTCCAACGGGCCGCTATTCGGTGCCTAAAACACGCTTGCAACTGACCG
>NZ_LOKZ01000033.1 GCF_002211365.1 Rhizobium sp. R711
TGTCGCGCAGCGTCAATCTCGGCGGCATTTCTCATTGTTGCGAAGGCCGCTGGCCTGCCGCGCTGACGTTTGGCTTCCATGGCGGATCGACGCCGGTAGCTTTCGACATTCATCTCAAAGATGGTCGCGTGGTGGACGAGGCGATCAACGGCGGCGAGTGTCATGGCGGGATCGGGGAAAACCCTGTTCTATTCGCCGAAGGGCTGGTTGGCGGTGATCATGATCGATCGCCGCTCGTAGCGCGCGGAGATGAGCTCGAAGAGCACGCTCGTTTCCGCCTGGTCCTTGGTCACATAGGCGAGATCGTCGAGGATGAGCAGATCGAACTTGTCGAGCTTGGCGATGGCGGATTCGAGCTGGAGTTCACGACGTGCCACCTGCAGCTTCTGAACGAGCTCGGTCGTACGCATGAACAGCACCCGCCAACCATTCTCGATGAGCGCGAGGCCGATTGCGGCGGCGAGATGGCTCTTGCCGCCACCGGGTGGGCCGAACAACAAGATGTTCGCTCCCTTGGCGAGCCAGCTATCGCCGGCGGCGATCGCCATGACCTGTGCCTTAGAGACCATCGGAACGGCGTCAAAGTCAAAGCTGTCGAGCGTCTTTCCCGGCGGCAATCGGGCCTCGGCGAGATGGCGTTCAATTCGGCGGCGATCTCGTTCGGCCAGTTCATGCTCGGCAATCACCGACAGGAACCGGGCCGCTGGCCACCCTTCCTTGTCGGCCCGTTCGGCAAAATCCGGCCAAAGGACCTTGATGGCTGGCAGGCGGAGTTCATTGAGGAGCGTGCTGAGCGTGGCGGCGTCGATGGCAGGGGCGTGTCTCATGCGGCGTCCTCCAGATGACGCGCGTCGATCAGGGCTTCATAGCCTTGGAGTGAGGCGAGACGGACGTTGACGGTCGGCAACTGCGCTGGATCGGGTGCGAAGGCGGTCCTCAGCGCGACGATGTCCGGCAGTTCGCCCGCATCGAGGATATTGGCCAGCCGCTCTGCCAGCTCCCGCTCGCAGCCCCGATCATGGGCCAAAGCCAGGAGTTCGACGGTGATCTTGCAGGCCTGCTTGTCGGACAGCCGGTCGATTAGGGTCTCGAAAGCCATCCGGTATTCCTGCCGCGGAAAGAGCTTGTCGCGATAGACAAGCTGAAGCAGCGCCATCGGCTTTTTGCGCAGCGAGTGGATGACATGCCGATAGTCGACCACCTGGTCGTGTTTGCCGCTGGCATGCGCACGCCCTCGTTGGAGCGTCATCAGATGCGTACCGCCGATAAAGAGGTCAAGACGCTCGTCGTATAGGCGCACGCGCAGCCGGTGCCCGATCAGTCGTGACGGCACGGTGTAGAAGACCTTGCGCAAGGTGAAGCCGCCGCTGCGCGAGACGCGCACGACAACCTCCTCAAAATCGCTGGTGCGCGTTCCCGGCAACGGCTGCAGCGCCGTCCGCTCGGCGTCGATGCGCTTGCCATAGCGAGCATTACGACGGCTAACGATCTCATCGATAAAGCCGCGATAGGCAGCGAGATCGTCGAAGTCACGGGTACCGCGCAGCAAAAGGGCATCGCGGATCGCATTCTTGAGGTGGCCATGCGGGCTCTCAATCGCACCGTTCTCGTGGGCAATGCCCTTGTTGTTGCGGGTCGGCGTCATCCGGTAGTGGGCGCAAAGCTCCGCGTAGCGCCGCGTCTGGTCCTCTTTCGCATCGGCGTCCAGATTGCGGAAGGCCGCCGAGAGGCTGTCACTGCGATGAT
Source organism: Rhizobium sp. R711 (assembly GCF_002211365.1). GTDB lineage: Bacteria > Pseudomonadota > Alphaproteobacteria > Rhizobiales > Rhizobiaceae > Rhizobium. The sequence goes on from NZ_LOKZ01000033.1 coordinate 1,747, forward strand.
AAAGCGGCGCGCCGCCAAGGAACCAGAGAGCGTTCTGTAGTCCTTCGGCCAGCGCCACGAAGCTTTCGCCACCGAGGACGACGTGGGCGTGTTCGAAGCCGGAATAGGCGAGCCGGAAGTGATAAAGCAGGTGATCGAGCGGCTGGCCTGTGATCGTGATCCCCAGTTCGTTCATGTTGGTGAAGTCGGAAAGCCCCATTCGGCCGGGCTCATGAACCTGGCGAAAGATGACTTCCTGCTCGTCGCCATTGATGGCCCGCCAGGCACGGATCCGCCGTTCCATTGTCCGGCGAACGCCTTCGCTGAGGTCGGGATGGCGGCGCAACATCTCCTCGAAGACGGCCACCGGGCGAATACCAGGTGCCGCCTTCAGCAGCGGCACGACCTCGGTATCGAAGATGTCGGCGAGTGGGTCGGGACGCCGACGGTCACGCGCCTTCTTCACTTGTGATGGCAGTTGCGCAACCTTCTCGATGCGATAGGCCGTTGCTCTGCTGAGCGACGCCTTCGCGGCGGCGACCTCAACCCTGTGCTCTTGTCGTAACTTCATGAAAAGCCTCATCTGATGATCGGTTATGTGACGACCTGGCACAAAGGTGGTTCCCCGTTCTTCGAAGGAACCTAAAGTACCGGTCGAACCGCAATCACCAGATGAATCGGCGCTGCAGCAGCAGTAGAACTCCGTTCGGGCTACGCCCTCTCTGCGTTCCACCGCTGCTGCAGAGTCTCATCTTGATTGACGCTTCGTCTCATCTTGGTTGTCGCGCTGCA
>NZ_LOKZ01000034.1 GCF_002211365.1 Rhizobium sp. R711
GACTGGTACATGCAGGGCAAGATCGAGATCGATCCGATGATCACCCACACCCTGGCCCTCGAAGACATCAACAAGGGCTTCGAACTCATGCATTCCGGCGAAAGCATCAGAAGCGTGGTACTGTATTGAGGAAAAGACGACGGAATGCGGCGCGACTTTGAAATGGCCTGCGGCTTTTTCGCAAATTGATCCTGATTTGGGAGCCGTGGGCAGCTGAGGAGGAGGAGCTGAACATGCCAAGTCAAGTATCGATACACCCCGCCCTCGACGGCGGGGTGAAGAAAGGCCAGGCCAGTTTCAACGGCGGCACGCTCGTCTGTGCCTGCGCTGACCGTCCGGTGAAAGTCGCGATCAAGGGCGCCATCGCTCACAATCACGCCTGCGGCTGCACGAAATGCTGGAAGCCAAACGGAGCGGCTTTTTCAATCGTCGCCGTGACCCCGCACGAAAACGTCGCGGTGCTGGAGAATGGCGACAAGCTCCAGGTCGTCGATCCGGATGCACTGATCCGGCGCCACGCCTGCAAGGCCTGCGGCGTTCACATGTACGGGCCGGTGGAGCGCGAACATGCATTCAAAGGGCTCGACTTCATCCATCCGGAGCGCTTTCAGGAAGGTGGGTGGCCGGAACCAACATTTGCGGCCTTCGTCTCGTCGATCATCGAATCGGGCACCCCGCCTTCGGCGATGGAAGGCGTCCGCGGTCGCCTGAACGAACTTGGTCTCACGCCCTATGATTGCCTGAACCCGACGCTGATGGATGTCATCGCAACCTGGGTGGCGAAGAAGGCAGGCACGCTGAAAGAGGCCTGACATCTTGAACGCATTACAGCCGTCGGACTATGAGACCCGAACGAACCGCCGCTACGCGCCCTCAGGGCCGCGTAGCGTTTCCATCAAAGCAGATTGAAATTCATGATTTATGTCGATGCAGACGCCTGCCCCGTGAAGCCGGAAATCCTCAAGGTCGCCGAGCGCCACGGCATGGAAGTGACTTTCGTGGCGAATTCGGGCTTGCGTCCTTCCCGCGATCCGATGGTGTACAATGTCATCGTCTCGGCCTCGTTCGATGCTGCCGATAACTGGATTGCCGAGCATGCCAGTGTCGGTGACGTGGTCGTCACCGCCGATGTCCCCCTCGCGGTCCGTTGCGTGGCGACGGGTGCACTTGTCAGCGGTCCGACTGGTCGGGTCTTCGATGATACCAATATCGGCATGGCGAGCGCGATGCGCGATCTCGGCGCTCACCTGAGACAGACCGGCGAAAGCAAGGGCTACAATGCAGCCTTCGGCCCGAAGGATCGCTCCCGCTTTCTCGAAACCTTCGATCGCCTGTGCCGCCGGGCCAAGGCGCTTACTCCAAGAATGGACGAAAGAGAATGAACATCATTTCACAGACAACCGCCTTCGGCGGCATGCAGGGCGTTTTCACGCACGAATCCGACGCCTGCAAGTGCGATATGACTTTTGCTGTTTTCGTTCCGCCAAAAGCAATCAAGGAGCCCTGCCCGGTTGTCTGGTATCTCTCAGGCTTAACCTGCACGCATGCGAACGTCATGGAAAAGGGAGAGTATCGGCGTATGGCTGCCGAGCTCGGCCTGATTATCGTCTGCCCGGACACAAGCCCGCGCGGTAATGACGTACCGGATGAACTCACCAACTGGCAGATGGGCAAGGGCGCCGGCTTCTATCTTGATGCGACCGAAGAGCCTTGGTCGGAAAATTACCAGATGCACACCTACATCACCGAAGAGCTTCCGGCCTATGTCAGCCAACATTTCCGCATGGATATGACTCGCCAGGGCATCTTTGGTCACTCGATGGGTGGTCATGGCGCCATGACCACCGCGCTCAGGAACCCGGACCGTTTCAGGAGCTGCTCGGCCTTTGCGCCGATCGTGGAGCCCTCCACCGCGGACTGGTCGGCACCGGCGTTTGAGAAGTACTTGGGCCCCGACCGCGCTGCGTGGCGCAAATACGATGCCTGTGCCTTGGTACGTGACGGCGCACGTTTTCCTGAGTTCCTGATCGACCAGGGGAAGGCCGATGGTTTCCTGGAGAACGGGCTGCGTCCCTGGCTGTTCGAAGACGCTGTGAAAGATACTGATATCAAGGTCACGCTGCGCATACATGAGCGTTATGACCATTCCTACTACTTCATCTCAACCTTCATGGATGATCACCTGAGGTGGCACGCCGAGCGACTTGTTTAAGGCCGCAAGAAACGGGTGGTAGCTGCGCTATGACGTTTCCTACCTGAGTTGAACCGTTTCGAAGTCCTTGGCATCTGATTTGCGCCTGGTGCGCTGGAACGTTCTCGCTCTCAGGATGGAGATTTCGATGACATGGCTCCTGCTTGTTCTTGCCGGACTTTTCGAATGCGGCTGGGCGATCGGTTTGAAATACACCGATGGCTTTACGCGCGATACCAACGGCTTTGACCGCCGTTTCCATGGTCATCAGCGTTCTGCTGCTGGGCATCGCCGTCAAGACGCTGCCGATCGGGACGGCCTACGCGGTTTGGACCGGTATCGGCAGTGTTGGCACCGTGTTGCTCGGCATCTGGCTGCTCGGTGACGCCGCCACTGCCCCACGTCTGCTCTGCATTTCAATGATTGTCGCCGGGATCGCCGGCTTGAAGGCTACTGCGTGAGCCGCAGCCGTGGCCGGCAAAGCCGACCACGGCACTGTGTCTATTAGGCGGTCGCCTTGCGCTGGTCGATCGACAGTGCGCCAGGTCCGGCGAAGAAGATGAACAGGAAAATGAAGCTGAACAGAATTGCCGCTTCGCCACCGTTCAGTGCCGGCCAAAATGCCTTTGATCCGTGCGCCATGAAGTAGGCGACGGCCATCTGGCCCGAGAGGATGAAGGCGACTGGTCGTGTGAACAGGCCGATCAGCACGAGAAGGCCACCGACCACTTCGAGCAAAGCGGCGACCAGCAGCAAGGGCGGCAAGGGCCCCTCCATCTGCGCGGCCGGGAACGCGAAAAGCTTCATCGTCCCGTGTTCGATAAACAGCAGCGCTGCAATGACCCGCAGGGCGGCAAGCGCGTAGGGCTGATATGCGCTCAGTCGTTCCATGTAAACTCTCCTTTTGAGTAAAGACAGCGGAGCGTTAGCTGCTTCGCCAAAAGGGAAGAAGACACGGATCGCTGACGGGCGATCACTTCTTCTTGATTTTCCTCAGCTTTCCCCAATCTAATCTCCTCAAAGCGGAATATTGTCGTGCTTCTTCCAGGGATTGCTCAGGTCTTTGTTGCGAAGCATCTTGAGGCCGCGTGCCAGCCGCCTGCGCGTAGAGTGCGGCATGATCACTTCATCCACGTAGCCTCGCTCGGCGGCCACGAATGGTGAAAGGAACCGGTCCTCATACATCTTTGTGTGCGCAGCGATCTTTTCGGGAGCGGCAACGTCCTTCCGGAAGATGATCTCGACTGCACCCTTGGCGCCCATGACCGCGATCTGGGCCGTCGGCCAGGCATAATTCAAATCGCCCCTCAGATGCTTGGACGCCATGACGTCATATGCGCCGCCGAATGCCTTGCGCGTAATCACGGTGAGCTTCGGCACCGTCGCCTCGGCGTAGGCAAATAACAGCTTCGCACCGTGCTTGATCAGTCCGCCATACTCCTGGGCGGTTCCCGGCAGGAAGCCGGGCACGTCCACGAACGTAACGATCGGAATGCTGAAGCAGTCGCAGAAGCGGACGAACCGTGCCGCCTTTCGCGACGCATCGCTATCGAGTACGCCGGCGAGCACCATTGGCTGGTTTGCCACGAAACCGACGGTCGAGCCCTCGATTCGACCGAAGCCGCAGACGATGTTCTTGGCGAAGCTCGCCTGGATCTCGAAGAAATCCCCCTCATCCACTGTCTTAAGGATCAATTCCTTGATGTCGTATGGCTTATTCGCATTTGCAGGCACCAGCGTATCTAGCGATGCATCGATATCTGTCACCGACTGGTAACATTCGATTTCCGGAACTGGCGAAGTGTTCGACTGCGGCAGGAGGTCAATCAGTCTGCGAACCTGCAGCAACGCCTCGACATCATTGTCGTAGGCGCCGTCGGCAATCGAGGATTTGGTCGTATGCACCGAGGCGCCGCCGAGTTCTTCGGCGGTGACCGTCTCGTTGGTGACTGTCTTCACCACATCCGGGCCGGTCACGAACATGTAGGACGTGTCGCGGACCATGAAGATGAAATCAGTCATTGCCGGTGAATAGACGTCGCCGCCAGCGCACGGTCCCATGATGACGGAGATCTGTGGAATGACGCCGGAGGCGAGCACATTGCGCTGAAACACCTTGGCGTAGCCACCAAGCGCGGCAACGCCTTCCTGGATACGGGCGCCGCCCGCATCATAAATGCCGATGATCGGCGCCCTGTTCTTGAGCGCCATATCCTGCACCTTCATGATCTTCTCGGCATGTGCCTCAGAGAGCGAACCGCCGAACACCGTGAAGTCCTTGGCGAAGACGAAGACCGTTCGTCCATTCACGGTTCCCCAGCCGGTGACCACGCCGTCGCCGGCAATCCGCGTCTTGTCCATGCCGAAGTCGCTCGATCGATGTTCGACGAACATGTCGAACTCCTCGAAGGAGTCCTCGTCCAGGAAAAGATCGATGCGCTCACGTGCCGTCAGCTTGCCGCGCTGGTGCTGCGCGTCGATACGCGCCTTGCCGCCACCGAGCCTTGCAATTCCCCGGCGACGTTCGAGTTCTTCAAGAATTTCCTTCATAGATACTCCTCGCCGCGGATATCGCGGCCGGTTCAAGCGCGTCCGGCGCTTAGCGAGAAAGCGGAACGAATGCGGGCGGCGATGTCTTCGGCAAGGATTTCGTCGGCAGCCGTGGGACTGTTGGAGAAGCTTGTGACCTCGAACGAGCTAACGGCAATGACCGATCCGTCTTCGACCGAAGCGGCATCGATGCTGACCTTCGCGACATTCCGGCTCTTTTCGATACCCTGGCCCTTTTCGACGGAAAGGATCCGTATCGTCAGCACGACGCGTGGGTAAACGTCAGTCCGCACCGTGGCGTTGATCGCGGAATTTACCCGATCGCCAACACCGGCAAGGATTGCCGGCGGTATCTTCTGCGGGCTGACAACAACGGCGCTTCGCACGTCATAGACAGGAGCCGGTTGCTCCTTCGTGTAGAGCGAGCATGACGCCAAGACGATGCAGGTAAAAACAACCGGAAAAATGCACGACTTGAGCCAGTTCATTCAAGAAAATCCGCATCCGCCCCCAACAGAGTCGCAGATTTTCGCGATAACCGGCATCAACGCAATATGTTTCAGGCCTTCAGGGCCAAAAAAACGTCAGTAGCGGCCTTGAAATCTTCGAAACGCTTTTCTCGGCGCTCCTCCGCTTCTTCATCGCTTCCCCAATGCTCGATCGTCCAGTCTTCGTCGAGATGGGCGAGCGACCAAACTTCCTTGGCCGATAGCACGCGTTCGGCAAAGGCAAGCGCCAGCAGCGCCGAGCCTGTCAATGTCGTGATGGTATGCAGGGCGGCGAGGACCGTAGCGTTGTCGTGCGGCCTCAATGCCGCCGAAAATGCCGCAATGGCTTCCGGTGGCTGATCGTGATGCATCACGCCTTCGATCAGAATGAAGCGCGCGCCGAGCGAATTGGCGGCCCAGTCGAGCACCGGATCCCAAAGTTCCCTCTGACGCTCGACGAGCTCCTGCGGTGCATCGGCGCGATAGCAGAGAAGATCGCTCGAGGAGAAACGTAGAATGTCTTCAAAGACTGCCTGCGTGTCGGTTGCAACACCATCGATCGCCGTATTGACGAGCCGTGTCGCCGGCATTGTCGCGGGGTCGATGAGTTCGGCCTGCGCCTCCCACTCCCGCACGAGAAGTTCCGCAACGGCTTTCGTCGCGACAACAAGTAGGTTGCGGGCCGGCGTTCGGATTGCCTTGCCGTCCAGTTCGATAGAAAAACCCTCGTCGAGCTCCCTGATGGTGACCGTCTTGTAGAAGCGTTTCGGCAAAGGCTTCTTCATCTGGATCTGGGCGCGACGGATTGGATCCGGATGACTCAATCCTTCTGTTAGGTCGTTCAACAGATCACGCATGCGTCACCTCAGGAAAAGTGCTTCAGAATATCGCTCGGGTGGCGAACAATGCTATCGGCACCCGCAGTCACCAGGTCGTCCACGCTGGCATAGCCCCAACTCACACCCACGGCTTTCGCGCCGGCGGCTTTCGCCATCTGCATATCGTAGACGGCATCGCCGATGACAATGGCATCGGCGGGCTTCATGCCGGTCTCGCTGCAGCACTCCATTACCATAGCTGGATGCGGCTTCGATGGGCAGTCGTCTGCGGTGCGTGAAACGACAAAATGTGGTGCAAGACCATGTTTTTCGAGAACATGGATAAGACCGCGACGCGATTTGCCGGTTACCGCGCCGACCAGAATGTCATCGTTTCGCGCCAATTCATCGACCAGCGGCTTGATGCCGTTAAAGAGCGGCACGTCCATTCCAGGTTCGTCGCGGACACCGGTATAGATCGCCCTGTAGTGGGCCGTCATCGCGATCGCTTCATCGTCGACATGTGGCTTTCCGCGCATCCGCGTAATCGCGATATCCAGCGTCAGTCCGATGATCGACTTCGTCAGCGAGACATCGGGTCTGTCATAGCCGAAATGCGCGAACGTCCTCGCCATCACCTCGTGGATCAGCGCGGCGCTGTCCACCAGCGTTCCGTCGCAATCGAAAAGTGCCAGTTTCATTCGTGGTCGGCTCCGTCGGCGGAGTTTTCATCAAATCCCAACAGGTTCCAGGTCTGGACCATATGCGGAGGCAGCGGTGCCGTTATGCGCAGCCGTCCGCCGGATGGATGCGGGATATCGATATGGCGTGCGTGCAGGTGCAGTCGCTTTTGAACGCCGCCGGGAAAATCCCAGTTAGGATCATCGTCGAAATACTTGGGGTCGCCAATGATCGGGTGACCAATATGAAGGGCATGGACGCGAAGCTGATGCGTACGGCCGGTATAGGGCTCCATTTCGAGCCAGGCGAGGCGTTGCGCCGCCGTCTCAATGACACGGTAGTACGAAACGGCGTGGTCGGCACCCTCCTCCCCGTGCTTGGCGATCCGCATGCGGTCGCCGTCCGGCGTTGCTTCCTTGACAAGCCAGGTGGAGATCTTGTCCTCGTGCTTGCGCGGGACGCCCTTAACCAGCGACCAGTAGGTCTTCTTGGTATCGCGCTCACGAAAGGCGGCTGTGAGTTTTTGTGCAGCGCCGCGGGTCCGTGCCACGACGAGCACACCCGATGTGTCTCGGTCCAGACGGTGCACCAGACGTGGCTTCTCGCCCTTCGGACTGGTCCAGGCTTCAAGCATCTTGTCGATGTGACGCGTCACGCCCGAGCCGCCCTGCACCGCAAGGCCCGCGGGCTTGTTGAGGATGATGACCTTGTCGTCTTCGTGCAGCACCATCCGCGACAACAGTTCGAAATCGCCGGAGTGCTTCAGATCGCGGCCAGCGATGGGTCCGGTCTTCGCTTTAGCGTCAACATCAAGCGGCGGTACGCGCACCATCTGTCCAGGCTGCACCCGGGTGTCACTCTTCACACGCCCGCCGTCAACGCGGACCTGCCCGGATCGGAGAAGCTTCTGAAGTGGGCCGAAACCGAGACCCGGGAAGTGCACCTTGAACCAGCGATCGAGCCGCATGCCCGCCTCATCCGGCTCCACCTTTATGTGTTCGATACCCGCCATACGTTATCTTTCGGAAAATGGTCTTCCGCGCGCCGCGCGGACTTTGCGGCTGGCTTTAGAGCATTTTCGCTGAAAACGGAAACCGTAATCTCACAAGATCGCGCGCATAAGTGCCAGTCCCCCGATCACACCGGCCATCGACAGGCCGACGCTCGCGACGATGTAGAGGGCGCCGGATAGCGCCGCGCCACGCTCAAAGAGCGTAATTGTATCGAGCGAGAATGAGGAGAAGGTCGTCAGACCGCCGAGGAAGCCGGTGATCAGCAGCAAGCGCAATTCCGGCGATGCGTCGAAGCGTCTGATGATCATTTCCGCGAATACGCCAATGACGAAGCAGCCGACAACATTGACGGTCAAGGTTCCCCACGGAAAGGCCGGGCCTGCGAGCCTGAGAGCCCAACGGCCGACGTAGTATCTAAGGACGGAACCGATCGCGCCGCCGACGGCGACAAGTATGGCCTGAATCATGAGTCGTCTCTGTTTTTCCGTGCCGGAAATTCCGATTATCTCCGGAGAAGATCAAGATGCATAAAATGCCAGCGGTTAATTTAGCCAGTTAAGAACGTGGGGCGCCTTAGTGTTGGCGTATGACAGTCTTGGTAGGCACCATAGCCGCGAGCACCGCAGCCGCGGCGTTTGAAACGCTCCGGATTCCGCAGCGCGTGTCTGCAAGCACGGCAGCCAAGGAAGCTCGCCGCGCTGCCGACCGCCAGACCAGGGCGGCCAGCGGCCAAGATGTCGAGGAACCGTCCAACATCATTCAATCGACCGAAGTGGCGTTGGATCTCATGACAATGGGGCAAAAGCAGCCGCAGGCTGGATTAAAACAGGCTTTGGAGCTCTACAGCGACAGCTGAGCATCGCCCGCCTCCCATCTCCGTAGCCGCCGATCCTTAAAAGCGCGACAAAAATTTGTTTGGCGGCGACATTCCCCCTTGCCAAGTATAGCCATGGCCAGATAATTGCCCTCGACCTTGTTGGGAGAAGCTGGTCATCTGCGATCAGTGCCGAAGGAGCAACCGCCCCGGAAACTCTCAGGCCAAAGGACCAGCAAGGGGCAGACGGAACTCTGGAGAGAAGCGTTCTCGAAACGCTCGCCGAAGGGATAACAATCTCAGGCGAAGGGACAGAGGGGGCTCGAAATGCAAGGCGCAACTGCGCCTGAAGATTTGAGCCCGCGCATGGAAATCCAGGCGCAAACCCCGGAGGCGTCGTTGGACGATACTGCTGCCCTCAAGAAAACTTCGCTTCACGCGCTGCATCTGTCGCTTGGCGCCCGCATGGTTCCCTTTGCAGGCTATGACATGCCCGTGCAATATCCGGCCGGTGTGATGAAGGAGCACATCCAGACCCGTACGTCTGCCGGTCTATTCGACGTGTCCCATATGGGCCAAGTCGTCATCAAGGCGAAATCGGGCAAGTACGAAGACGCGGCCCTTGCGCTCGAAAGCCTCGTTCCGGTGGATATTCTCGGCCTCGCGGAAGGTCGCCAACGCTACGGTTTCTTCACCGACGAGAATGGCGGCATCCTTGATGACCTGATGATCACCCATCTCGACGATCACCTGTTCGTTGTCGTCAACGCCGCCTGCAAGGAGGCCGACCTTGCTCACATTCAAAAGCATCTTGGTGATACCTGCGATATCACGCTGCTCGACCGCGCACTCATTGCGCTGCAGGGACCGCGCGCCGTTGAAGTGCTTGCCGAACTCTGGGCCGATGTCGCCGCGATGAAGTTCATGGACGTTCGCCATTGCCGACTGCACGACGTTTCCTGTCTTGTCTCGCGCTCCGGCTACAGCGGCGAGGACGGTTTCGAAATCTCGATTCCGGCGGACAAAGCCGAGGATGTCGCCAGGCGGTTGCTTGAGCATCCGGATGTCGAGCCGATTGGCCTTGGCGCGCGTGACAGCCTGCGCCTCGAAGCCGGCCTTTGCCTCTACGGCAACGACATCGACACCACCACGACTCCTGTGGAAGCAGCGCTCGAATGGGGCATGCAGAAGGCCCGCAAGAGCGGCGGCGCCCGTGCCGGCGGTTTCCCCGGCGCAGACCGCATCCTAACCGAACTTGAAAGGGGTGCAGCCCGCCGCCGCGTCGGCTTGAAGCCCGAAGGCAAGGCCCCGGTTCGCGGCCATTCCAAGCTTTTTGCGGATTCCGAGGGCAAGACCGAGATCGGCGAAGTGACTTCGGGCGGCTTCGGCCCATCCGTCGAACACCCCGTCGCAATGGGCTATGTCACGGTCGCCCAGGCAGCCGTTGGCACACAGATCTACGCTGAAGTGCGCGGTAAGTTCCTGCCCGTCACCGTCAGTAACCTCCCCTTTATTACGCCAACCTACAAACGCTGAAACATTTTTCCGGAGAGAACAATCATGCTGAAGTTTACCGAAGAACACGAGTGGCTGAAGATTGAAGGCGGCGTTGCGACGGTCGGGATTACCACCTACGCCGTTGAACAGCTCGGCGACCTCGTCTTCGTCGAATTGCCGGAAGTCGGAGCCACCTTCTCCAAGAATGGCAATGCCGCGACCGTCGAATCCGTGAAGGCCGCTTCCGACGTCTATTGTCCGCTGGACGGCGAAATCACCGAAGTGAACCCCGCTATCGTCGCCGATCCATCGTTGGTCAATTCCGATCCTCAGGGCGCCGGCTGGTTCTTCAAGCTGAAGCTTGCAAATGCCGCTGACGTCGATGGCCTGCTCGACGAGGCGGCCTACAAGGAGCTCACTGCGTAATGACGACGCCGACCGAATTCCAGTTTACCGACTACCAGCCCTACGACTTCGCCAACCGTCGCCATATCGGCCCGTCGCCGGCCGAAATGACGGATATGCTGAAGGTGATCGGCTACGGCAGCCTCGACAACCTGATCGACGCGACCGTCCCGCCCTCCATCCGCCAGAAGGCACCGCTCGTCTGGGGCGCGCCGATGACGGAGCGCGAGGCGCTCGACAAGCTGCGTGAGACCGCCAACAAGAACAAGGTTCTCGTCTCGCTGATCGGTCAGGGCTACTACGGCACGATTACGCCGCCTGTTATCCAGCGCACGATCCTGGAAAACCCGGCCTGGTACACGGCCTACACGCCCTACCAGCCCGAAATCAGCCAGGGTCGCCTCGAGGCGCTCCTGAACTACCAGACGATGATCTGCGACCTGACCGGTCTCGACGTCGCCAACGCCTCGCTGCTCGACGAAGCGACTGCTGCTGCCGAAGGCATGGCCATGGCCGAGCGCGTCTCGAAGTCGAAGTCGAAGGCCTTCTTCGTTGATGCTGCCTGCCATCCACAGACGATCGAGTTGATCAAGACCCGCGCGGAACCGCTCGGCTGGAGTGTCATCGTCGGCAACCCCTTCACCGATCTCGATCCGGTCGATGTCTTTGGCGCGATCTTCCAGTATCCGGGCACGCACGGCCATGTGCATGATTTCACCGGCCTGATTTCACGCCTGCACCAGACCGGCGCCATCGCCATCGTCGCTGCTGACATTCTGGCTCTGACGCTGCTGAAGTCGCCCGGCGAGATGGGCGCCGACATTGCCATCGGCTCGTCGCAGCGCTTCGGCGTTCCCGTCGGCTACGGCGGCCCGCATGCGGCCTACATGTCCGTCAAGGACGCGCATAAGCGCTCCATGCCCGGCCGTCTCGTCGGCGTTTCCGTCGATGCCCGCGGCAACCGCGCCTATCGCCTGTCGCTGCAGACCCGCGAACAGCATATCCGCCGCGAAAAGGCGACGTCGAACATCTGCACCGCGCAGGTGCTGCTTGCCGTCATGGCTTCGATGTACGCCGTCTTCCATGGCCCGAAGGGCATCAAGGCGATCGCACAGCAGGTTCACCAGAAGGCCGTGCTGATGGCCAAGGGCCTGGAAAAGCTCGGCTATACCATCGAGCCCGAAACCTTCTTCGACACCATTACCGTCGATGTCGGCCACATGCAGGGCGTTATCCTGCGCGCGGCGGTCGCCGAGGGCGTCAACCTGCGCAAGGTCGGTGCCACTAAGATCGGCATGAGCCTCGACGAGCGTACGCGCCCGGCGACACTGGAAGCCGTCTGGCGCGCCTTCGGCGGCAACTTCGCCGTCGCCGAGTTCGAGCCGAGCTATCGTCTGCCGAAGGGCCTCGCCCGTACCAGCGAGTACCTGACGCATCCAATCTTCCACATGAACCGCGCCGAAAGCGAGATGACCCGCTACATCCGCCGGCTGTCCGACCGCGATCTGGCGCTTGACCGCGCGATGATCCCACTCGGCTCCTGCACGATGAAGCTGAACGCGACAGCGGAAATGCTGCCGATTACATGGCCTGAGTTCTCGGATATTCATCCATACGTTCCAGCCGACCAGGCGCTCGGCTATCGCGAGATGATCGATGACCTGACAGAGAAGCTCTGCGCCGTAACTGGCTATGATGCCTTCTCCATGCAGCCGAATTCCGGTGCGCAGGGCGAATATGCCGGCCTGCTGACGATCCGCGACTATCATATCGCCAATGGCAACGGTCACCGCGATGTCTGCCTCATCCCGACTTCCGCGCACGGCACCAACCCTGCCTCAGCACAGATGGCCGGCATGAAGGTCGTCGTGGTCAAGGTTTGCGAAAACGGCGATATCGACATGGATGATTTCCGCGCCAAGGCGGAGCAGTATGCGGAAAGCCTCTCCTGCTGCATGATCACCTACCCCTCGACGCACGGCGTCTTCGAGGAAACCGTCAAGGAAATCTGCGACCTCGTGCACAGCAAGGGCGGCCAGGTCTATCTCGACGGTGCCAACATGAACGCCATGGTCGGCTTGTCTCGCCCCGGTGACATCGGCTCCGACGTCTCCCACCTCAACCTGCACAAGACCTTCTGCATCCCGCACGGCGGCGGCGGTCCCGGTATGGGCCCGATCGGCGTCAAGTCGCATCTGGCGCCATACCTCCCCGGCCACCCGGAAACCGACGGCCGTTCTGGCGCCGTTTCGGCGGCCGCTTTCGGCTCGGCTTCTATCCTGCCTATCTCCTGGAGCTACTGCCTGATGATGGGCGGCGAAGGCCTGACGCAAGCGACGAAGGTTGCGATCCTTAACGCCAACTACATCGCCGCCCGCCTGAAGGGCGCCTATGACGTGCTCTACAAGTCCGAGGCCGGCCGCGTGGCGCACGAATGTATCATCGACACTCGCCCGCTGGTCGACAGCGCGGGCGTCACCGTCGACGACGTCGCCAAGCGTCTGATCGACTGCGGCTTCCACGCGCCGACCATGAGCTGGCCTGTCGCAGGCACGCTGATGATCGAGCCGACGGAATCGGAAACCAAGGCCGAGCTCGACCGCTTCTGCGAGGCGATGCTGGCGATCCGCCAGGAAGCGCGCGACATTGAGGAAGGCCGTTCCGACAAGGCGAACAATCCGCTGAAGAACGCCCCGCACACGGTCGAAGACCTCGTCGGCGAATGGGATCGTCCCTATTCCCGCGAACAGGCCTGCTTCCCGCCCGGCGCCTTCCGCGTCGACAAGTACTGGTCGCCGGTCAACCGCGTCGACAACGTCTTCGGCGACCGCAACCTGGTGTGCACCTGCCCGCCGGTTGAGAGTTACGCCGAAGCTGCGGAGTAACATCCGAACGGCCTTCCCTTTTGAGGGAGGGCCGTTTCCCACATACACCGGAAATGAGGTAGGCGCGGATGCCAAAGGACGACAGCGATTCTGTGATGCAGGCTCCGTGGCCGAAGCCGGTTCTGCTCGCTCTTGAAGAGCCCGGAAAATACGTGACCATCGCAACCACGCAGGCAGCCTCCTGGGCGATGATCGAGGACTGGCCGACCGAAGACGGTGCGGCACTCGACAAGGCACTCCTGGTCTGCGCCAACGTCATCAAGGGCAAGCGCACCAACGAGGATGCGCGACGTGCCTTCATCGAAGCGGCCGTCGAAGCAGGCATCGACATCAAGAGCTGACTAAGTCGCCGCACCAGCGCAGCCTCCCCCAGCCTGAGGATTCGTTCGCCATGCCCCGTGGCGAGCGCGCGCGTGATCTGTTTTTTGACCTCGACCCGTCTTATTGATTGGCGCGTGCCAGTGTCAGCAATCGCGTGAAGATCGTCGCCTCAGCTTAGGAGCATGATGACCTACTCTACCGCTCTCAATCCGCTTCGCCTCTACAGCACGCGACGAGTTCGCACCTATTTCAGGCGTGAGTTCGAACGGGTCGGCGCCCGACCGCCAAGGGTTCGCATTGGCTATGCCGATGCTGGCAATCCGCCCCGAGATGTTCGGATCGAGCGGCATGGGCAACAGTTCACGCTTGTTCTCGAAAGCGCCGCGACACGGTGGTTTTCGGGACACATGCAGTACAAGGTTTGCAGCTTTGCCTATTGGCTTAGCCTGTGCCCGCCAGAGGTGAGGCAGATCACCGTCAATGCCACTGATGGCCAGGCGGTCTCCAACGCACGGTTTGCTGCGTCGGTGCGATTTCCTCATCATGTGGGCTTGCCAGATCCGCATTTCTTTCAGCATGACGGCTTTGCTGCCGAAATGGAACGCGGGAGGACCGCGCCGCGCTGGGAGGACCGCTCGAACGACATCGTCTGGCGTGGGGGCATGAATGGATGTGGCTGGGCGAGCTTTGCCCGGGAAGACATCAACAATCCCACCGTCCTGCAGAGGATTCGCATGGTCATGCAGCTTAGGGACATGGCGGGATTAGACGTCCGATTCGTCGATCTCCATCCGAGTGCGGACGAGTATGAGACACTGGCGCACAGGCAAAAGTTCCTGGGTCAGCCAATTCCGGCACAGAGCTGGCTTGGGCGCAAGTTCGCGATCGATATCGACGGGTTCACCAACACATGGTCGAACCTCCTGGTTCGCATGCTCTATGGATGCTGCGTTCTCAAGGTCGAGTCACAATTCGGCTTTCGCCAGTGGTACTATGACGAACTCAGGCCATTCGAACACTATGTGCCGGTGGCTGCCGATATGTCGGACTTCCGCGAGAAGATCGACTGGGTACGCAGCAACCAAATGGAGGCCGAGGCCATCGCGGAGCGCGGTCAGGCGCTGGCGCGTACGCTCACTTTCGCAACCCAGGCTCGGCGCGCTGCCGACCTTATTGAAGAACACTGGGACGGAGATAATCCGCCTAAACGACCGCCAGTACCGGCATCGTACGAACGGATTTGAAGTGGGCAATCGTGCGCATCAGGCCTTCGCGGAGCGGGACACTTGGCGTCCAGTTCAAAAGCCGCCTCGCCTTGTCGACATCCGGCAACCGCTGACGCGGATCGTCAGCGGGAAGCGGACGATGGACGATCCTCGAATTGGAGTCGGTCAATTCGAGGACAAGGTCCGCCAACTGGCGGATCGTGAGCTCTTCGGGATTTCCAAGATTGATGGGGCCGGTAATGTCCGGAAGACTGCTCATCATGGCCATCAGACCCGCCACCAGATCATCCACGTAGCAAAATGACCGCGTCTGTATTCCGTCGCCATAGATGGTGATGTCGTCGCCCGACAATGCCTGAATGATGAAATTTGCGACAACTCCTCCCATCGGCGGGATGCATGTGGGGACCATAGGTATTGAAAATGCGTACGACCTTGATCGGCAGGCCGAACTGGCGGCAATAGTCGAAAAATAATGTCTCGGCGCTCCGCTTTCCCTCGTCGTAGCAGGCTCGCGGGCCAATCGGATTGACGTTGCCCCAGTAGGTTTCCGATTGCGGATGGACATGCGGATCGCCGTAAACCTCCGATGTCGACGCCTGCAGCACTGGGATATTCCTGAGTCGAGCCAGCTCGAGCACATTGAGCGCTCCGACGACGCTCGTCTTCAGCGTCACGATCGGGTCGGCCTGATAATGGACCGGTGAGGCTGGGCACGCCAGGTTGTAGATTTGGTCAACCTCGAGGCTCACGGCCTCGTTCACGTCGTGGGTCAGCAGTCTGAAGGCGGGGTTATTGAGCAATTCCGCGATATTGTGCATGGAACCGGTCGCGAAATTGTCCATGCAGACAACCTGATGCCCTCTCTGGAGCAACTTTTCGCAAAGATGTGTGCCCACGAAGCCGGCGCCGCCGGTAACAAGGATGCGTTGACTCATAATGGCTTGCGCTTGTTTGTGACGTTGCACGCCTATCGCGAATTGGATCTGCCTTCAAGGGAGGAGACAAGGCCGCACGCTAGAGAAGCGAGTAGGTCGCAGAGGCGAGCGCAGCGAGGCCGAAGAGTATCAGCAGGTAGCTTGTTCCCCGCACGACCTTTGCTGTGAAATCCCTTGGCAATTTGTCCCTGGCAAAGCTAACCGTACCGCTCAAAAAGAACCACCAGGCCAGCGACCCGCTGAAAACACCACCGACGATGACAGCCGAGCTGAATCGTCGTGTCTCCTCTGTCAACCCGAAACCGGCAAACAGCGCGCCGAAGGAGAGAATGGTGGCGGGATTAGAGACCGTCAGCAAGAACGTTGCAAGCGTTGTGCCCATCAGACCCGCCGCCCTCACATTTGCCGCCCGGACCGGATCGTGCGTGAGCCCACGATAGCCCAGCGCGAGGAGCAATATGCCTCCACCAATCGCCAGAGGCAGCGTTGCTGCCGACATGGTCTGCTCGAAGACCGCGATGCCGGTTACAGCTACCAGCGCATAACTGGCATCACCGAGCGCAGTTCCGAGGCCACAGGAAAAACCGGCGGAAAAGCCGCGCTCCAGGGTACGTTTGATACAGAGCATTCCAATCGGCCCCAGTGGCGCGGTGATGATGACACCCAGCAGAGCGCCCTTCGCAAACAGCAGTAGCATTGTTCAGTCGGTTCCTTTCCGTAGGAGACAATCCTGCGGACTTTTCGAAAGAGAGCCCTTAGAGCGCCATCGCGATGACGTAGAATAAAAAAGGCCACCGAAACCGGCAGCCTCATCGATAATTCGACGATTGTGACAATCAGTGCGCGGGAACGACAGCGTTGCCCTGAGCGGCGAGCGCCGCGAGATCCGCCGGCTTCAGCTCGACGGATTCGCCACAGCCGCAGGCAGACGTCTGGTTCGGATTGGTAAAGGTAAAACCGGACCGCAACGTCGTGCTCTCGAAGCCCATTTCCGTGCCGAGGAGGTAGAGCACGGCTGATGGTTCGACCCAGACCTTGGCGCCATCGCGCTCGATCAGGTCGTCCTTAGCATTCGGATCGGTCACGAGGTCGATGGTATACTCCATCCCCGCGCAGCCACCCTTCTTGATCCCGACGCGAATGCCCTTGGCCTCCGGCCCAGAGTTTTCGACGATAGCCTTCACGCGGTTCGCGGCGGCTTCCGTCATGCTCATGATTGCAAAGCCCATCGGCCTCTTCTCCTTCCGCGCACGGATTAAAGGTCCGGCGTTTCACGATTCAAATGTAGTGCCAGCAGCTTAACCGATCAATACCAACCGGACCGCATGATCTGATCCGAAAAGTCTGCGACTCTTCGGATCATGCTCAATACCAACCGACGGCGACCTGCGCCTCTTCCGACATGCGGTCCGGCGTCCACGGCGGATCGAAGGTCATTTCCACCTCGACGCCGGACACGCCCTCGACCGCGCCGACGGCATTCTCGACCCAGCCCGGCATCTCGCCGGCGACCGGGCAGCCCGGCGCCGTCAGCGTCATCATGATCTTCACCATGCGGTCGTCTTCAATATCGATCTTGTAGACCAGCCCGAGCTCGAAGATGTCGGCCGGAATTTCAGGATCATAGACTGTCTTGAGCGCCGAGATCACATCGTCGCTGAGACGCGCCAGTTCATCGGCCGGAATGCTGGAATGCACGATGCCTTCGCGCACGTCGATCTTCTGTTCGCTTTCGTCCAGGCTCATATGGACACTCCTTAGGCAAAGAACTTGCGCGCATATTCCAGCGCATCGGCCAAGGCATCGACCTCGGCCCGTGTATTATACATCCCGAAGGACGCGCGGCACGTGGAGGTGACACCGAAGCGTTTCAAGAGGGGCATGGCGCAATGGGTGCCTGCGCGAACCGCAACGCCCTGACGGTCGATCACCATCGACACGTCATGCGCGTGCAGACCGGCCAACTCGAAGGAGAAGATACCGCCCTTGCCCGGCGCCGTGCCGAACACTCGCAACGAATTGACCGCTTGCAATCGCTCTGCGGCATAGGCAGCGAGATCTGCCTCATGGCGGGCGATCGCCTCGCGGCCAACCTTCTCCATGTAATCGAGCGCATAGCCGAGCCCGATCGCTTGGACGATCGGTGGCGTCCCGGCTTCAAAGCGATGCGGCGGATCGTTGTAGGTCACGGCATCCTCCGTCACCTCGAAGATCATCTCACCGCCGCCCTGGAAGGGCCGCATCTCGCGGAGCCGCTCCTTCTTGCCATAGAGCACGCCGATGCCCGACGGCCCATAGAGCTTGTGGCCGGTCATCACGTACCAGTCGCAATCGATGTCCTGCACGTCAACAGGCATGTGGACGGCGCCCTGCGAACCATCGACCAGTACAGGAATGCCGCGCTCATGCGCGATACGGCAGATTTCCTTGACCGGAACCACTGTGCCAAGCGCATTCGACATATGCGTGATGGCGACGAGCTTCGTCCGTTCCGTCAGGCTCTTCTCGAAATCCTCGATGTGGAAAGCGCCCTCGTCGTCGACGGGTACCCAGACCAGCTTGGCGCCCTGCCTCTCGCGGATGAAATGCCACGGCACGATGTTGGAGTGATGCTCCATTATCGAGATGACGATCTCATCGCCCTCGCCGAGCTTTGGCATGCCCCAGCCGTAGGCGACGGTGTTGATCGCTTCGGTCGAGGACTTCGTGAAGATGATGTCGTTGACATCAGGCGCATTCAGGAAGCGCCTGACCTTCTCGCGCGCGCCCTCATAGGCATCGGTTGCTGCATTCGAGAGGAAATGCAGACCACGGTGAACGTTCGCATACTCGTTCGAATAGGCGTACGAAATCGCATCAATCACCGCCTGCGGCTTCTGAGCGGAGGCGCCGTTGTCGAGATAGACCAGCGGCTTGCCATAGACTTCCCGCGCAAGGATCGGGAAATCCTTGCGAATGGCTTCGACGTCGTATGCTGTGGCCGGAACTATCTTGTCCATGACGCTATCCGATCAGGCGTGCTTCTCGAGCCAGGCCGAGATGACGCCTTCCAGCGATTCGACCAGGGCTTCGTCTTCAAGTTCTTCGACGATCTCGGCAACGAAGGCGTTGACGAGCATAGCGCGTGCCTTCGCCCGGGGAATGCCGCGCGCCATCATGTAGTACAGATGATTGTCGTCGATGTCCGCAACGGTGGCGCCGTGACCGCACTGAACGTCGTCAGCGAAGATCTCAAGTTCCGGCTTTACCGAAAATTCGGCGTCGTCAGACATCAGCAGAGTGTTGCACGCCATCTTCGCGTCGGTCTTCTGCGCGTCAGGCGCAACGCGGATCATGCCCTGGAAGACCCCCTTCGCGCGGTCGAAGACGACGTTGCGGATCACTTCGGTGGAACCGGTATGCGGGACGTTATGGCCGAGCATCATCGTCACGTCGGTATGCGTCTCAGCACCAAGCAGATTGATGCCACGCAGCGTCAGATCGGCGCCCTCGCCCGTCACCTTGATGTGCAGTTCCTGGCGAACCAGCTTGCCGCCAGCATTGATGACGAAAAGCTTCAGCTTGGCATCGGCGCCAAGATCAACGCGGATCTGGCCGAGGTGCGTATCGTCTGCACCCTGCTGCTGGATGATGATCCAGGTAAGCTCCGTGCCCTCTCCGACCGTGATGTCGCTGACATGCGACACAAAAGCCGCATCCGACGTCACTCCGAGGTGACGTTCGATGACAGTTGCCTTGACGTTGGCGCCGAAGTTGACGGGCAGGCGAGTATGCGTCTGGCCGCCAGCGTGAACGAACTGGATCTCAAGCGGCGCCTCAAGATCGGTTTCGGCTGCTACGTCAATGACATAGCCATCGCGAACGAAGCTGCCATTGATGCGGCCGATTGCGTCGTCGTTGCCGAGTGCGCCGAGGCTGGTGGCAGCTGTGCCGTTCGAGAGCAGAGCCGCGTAGTCGGAGATATCGAGGCCATCGACCGAAGCCCTGAGATCGGGAACGCCCTGAATAACCGACAGAACCGAGGACTCTTCGACCAGCGGGTCGCGTGCTTCGGAGCCGGCGTCGCCAGCCTGGTCCGGAATGGCGCGCAGCAGGGTCTTGAGATCGGTATAGTGCCAGGCCTCGATGCGGCGCGTCGGCAAACCCGCCTTCTTCAGGTCGTCAAGCAGCCTGTCCCGGATGGCGATGACCGAACCGTCGCCCGGCAGTTCGCCGATCTGGTTGTTGAAAGCCTCGATGAGCGCCGCTTCCGCGGCGGTCTGGCGGCTCGTCGTCTGCATGTTCATGAGACTCGTCCTTTCCGCCTCGATCAGGCTGCCGCCCCGATGATGTCGGCGTAGCCATTGGCTTCCAACTCGTGCGCTAGCGTCTTGTCGCCCGACTTGATCACCTGCCCCTTGTAGAGAACGTGAACGGTATCCGGAACGATGTAGTCGAGCAGGCGCTGGTAGTGCGTGATGACGACGACAGCGCGATCCGGCGAACGCAGCGCGTTGACGCCATCGGCAACGATCTTGAGAGCATCGATGTCGAGACCGGAGTCGGTTTCGTCGAGTACGCAAAGCTGCGGCTGCAGCAGTGCCATCTGCAGGATTTCGGCGCGCTTTTTCTCACCGCCGGAGAAGCCGACATTCAGCGGGCGCTTCAGCATTTCGGTATTGATCTGGAGCTTGCCGGCTGCGTCCTTGACGAGGCGCATGAAGTCAGGCGTCTTCAGCTCCTCTTCGCCCCGCGCCTTGCGCTGCTCGTTCATCGCAACCTTCAGGAACTGCATCGTGGCAACGCCCGGAATTTCGACCGGATACTGGAAAGCCAGGAAGATGCCCTTGGCAGCGCGCTCGGCGGCGTCGAGTTCCAGGATGCTCTCGCCGTTGTAAAGGATGTCACCTTCGGTGACTTCATAGTCTTCGCGGCCCGACAGGACGTAGGAGAGCGTCGACTTGCCGGAGCCGTTCGGGCCCATGATGGCGGCGACTTCGCCAGCCTTCACGGTGAGGTTCAGGCCGCGGATGATCTCGGTGCCGTCTTCGGCGATGCGGGCGTGCAGGTTCTTAATTTCAAGCATGGTTTTGTCCCATAAAAAGCAATCGGAGAAAGGCGCGATCCACGCGCCCTCGCGCATTCATGTCATGTTGCGTCAGCCGACGCTGCCTTCGAGCGAGATGCTGATAAGCTTCTGCGCCTCGACGGCGAATTCCATCGGCAGCTCCTGCAGGACTTCCTTGACGAAGCCGTTGACGATCAGGGCGATCGCCGCTTCCTCCGGAATGCCGCGCTGCAGGCAGTAGAAGAGCTGGTCTTCCGAGATCTTCGAGGTGGTTGCCTCGTGTTCGAACTGCGCCGTGGAGTTTTTTGCCTCGATATACGGAACTGTATGGGCGCCGCACTTGTCGCCGATCAGCAGCGAATCGCACTGCGTGAAGTTGCGCGCGTTGCTCGCCTTCCTGTGCGCAGATACCTGGCCGCGATAGGTGTTCTGCGAAACGCCGGCCGCAATACCCTTGGAGATGATGCGGCTCGAGGTGTTCTTGCCGAGATGGATCATCTTGGTACCGCTATCGACCTGCTGATGACCGTTCGAGACGGCGATCGAATAGAACTCGCCGCGGCTATCGTCGCCGCGCAGGATGCAGGACGGATACTTCCAGGTGATCGCGGAGCCGGTTTCGACCTGCGTCCAGGAGATCTTCGAGCGGTCGCCACGGCAATCGCCGCGCTTGGTGACGAAGTTGTAGATACCACCCTTGCCCTGGGCATCGCCCGGATACCAGTTCTGAACCGTCGAGTACTTGATCTCCGCATCATCGAGCGCAACGAGCTCAACGACGGCGGCATGCAACTGATTTTCGTCGCGCTGCGGCGCGGTGCAACCTTCGAGGTAAGACACGTATGCACCTTCCTCAGCGATGATCAGCGTGCGCTCGAACTGGCCGGTGTTTTTTTCGTTGATGCGGAAGTAGGTGGACAGCTCCATCGGGCAACGAACGCCCTTCGGGACGAACACAAACGAGCCATCGGTGAAGACGGCGGAGTTGAGGGTCGCATAATAGTTGTCGGACGTGGGAACGACGGAACCGAGGTACTTCCGCACCAGTTCCGGGTGCTCGCGGATGGCTTCCGAGATCGACATGAAGATCACGCCGGCTTTCTTCAGCTCTTCCTTGAAGGTCGTAACGACGGAGACGGAGTCAAAAACGGCATCGACCGCGATCTTCGGCTTCTCGACACCCGCCAGGATTTCCTGCTCCTTTAGCGGAATGCCAAGCTTTTCGTAGACCTTGAGGATCTCCGGATCGACCTCATCAAGCGACTTCGGACCAGGCGTGCTTTTCGGCGCGGCGTAGTAGTAGATGTCGTTGAAATCGATCTTCGGATAATCGACGCGCGCCCAGGTCGGTTCTTCGAGTGTCAGCCAGCGCTTGTAGGCCTCAAGCCGCCATTCGAGCATCCATTCCGGCTCCTGCTTCTTGGCGGAGATGAAACGGATGATGTCTTCGGACAGGCCCTTGGGCGCCTTGTCCATTTCGATGATGGTCTCGAAACCGTATTTGTACTGATCAACGTCAATCTGGCGGACGCGATCAACCGTTTCCTGGACGGCGGGCATGTCATTCTCCAATCTCGCCGGAGAAAAGGTCCGGCAGCTTGTCGTTCGGGCGGTATCGTTTGCCCCGTATGTAGGTGGCCAAAAGGGACTTTTCAGCCCGAATGGCAAGCGGAAAATTGCGTTTCCGCAAATTTATGAAGCGGTCACGCCGCCTCCCCGGCCGGCTTGCGCCGAGCGGATATTTTCGCAAAGACGGAAATCGCCTTGTCGATCTCTTCTTCGGTCGTGGCAAAGCCCAACGAAATGCGCAAAGCACCGAGCTTGGGATCACGCCCCATGGCAACGAGAACATGGCTCTCGCCGACCTTGCCGGACGAGCACGCAGACCCTGCAGAGAGCGCGACACCTTCGAGATCGAAGGCGATCTGGCCAGTTTCGGCCTTCAGCCCCGGAAGCGTGAAGAAAGTCGTGTTCGAAACGCGTTGGCCCTCGGAGCCGTAGATGACGACGTCGGGCGCCGCGCCGCGCATTCCGGTTTCCAGTCGATCGCGCAGCGCCGAAATGGCCTCGGTGCGCGTCTCAAGTTCCGCGACAGCAGCCTCGGCCGCAGCACCGAAACCGATCACCGCAAGCGAATTCTCTGTCCCCGAACGGTGACCTTTCTCCTGCCCACCGCCATGGATCAGCGGCCGTGGCATCAACACTTCGCCGCGCGTGACAAGCGCACCCGCACCTTTCGGACCGCCGATCTTGTGCGCTGACACGATCATGAAATCGGCGCCGAGTGCGTTGATATCCAATTTCAAGCGCCCTGCCGCCTGCACGGCATCGACAACGAGCAGACCGCCATAGGCCTGTACGATCTTCGCGACTTCGGCCATTGGCTGAACAATGCCGGTCTCGTTGTTAACAAGCATGACCGCGATCATCGGCAATCCGGTCGACTTGTCGTGAGCCGCAAGCAGGGTGCCAAGCGCATCAAGATCGACAACGCCAGCCTCGGTAACCGGAATCTCTGTCGTCTGTTCCTTCGGGAACCGGCCTCCTTCGCGCACCGCGGGATGCTCGACCGCCGAATAGTAAAGCCGGCTGACTGTAAGCGGCGTCCGACCCATCTTGAAATCTGGCGTCAGCACCGTGTTGGCTGCTTCCGTGGCGCCACTGGTAAAGATCACATGCGCGGGATCAGCACCCGCAAGCGCCGCCACCTGCCGACGTGCCTGCTCGATTGCAGCTCGCACAGCGCGGCCTTCGCCATGCACCGAGTTCGGGTTGCCGAACAGGTCCATCGCGCGCAGAACCGCGTGGCGCGCATGCGGATGCAGCGGCGAAGTCGCGTTCCAATCGAGATAAAGGCGTGGCGGCGCCATGATCTTTCGTCCTGCGCTAAATCCTTGCTAGGCGGCTCGGCTCATTTTCCTTGAAATTTCGGCCGCGCTTGCCTTATGACACATCCACAATGCGTGGAGCGCCATGCAAGTTTCGAATTGTTCTAAACTGCGTTTTAGAAAAGCTGACAACATTCGTCAAGTCTGCGCAGCGCGAACGCGAAGAAATAAAACGCCGGAGTACCGATGCCCGAAGTCATTTTCAACGGCCCCGCAGGCCGCCTTGAAGGCCGCTACCAGCCCTCCAAGGAAAAGAGCGCGCCGATTGCCCTCATTCTGCACCCGCACCCCCAGTTCGGCGGCACGATGAACAACCAGATCGTCTACCAGCTCTTCTACATGTTCCAGAAGCGCGGGTTCACGACATTGCGCTTCAACTTCCGGGGAATCGGTCGCAGCCAGGGTGAGTTCGATCACGGCGCGGGCGAGCTTTCGGACGCAGCGTCCGCGCTCGACTGGGTTCAGAGCCTGCATCCTGATTCGAAGACTTGCTGGGTTGCCGGCTATTCCTTCGGCTCGTGGATCGGCATGCAGCTCCTGATGCGCCGCCCGGAGATCGAAGGTTTCATGTCGATCGCGCCGCAGCCGAACACCTATGACTTCTCCTTCCTCGCGCCCTGCCCGTCTTCCGGCCTGATCATCAACGGCGAAGCCGACAAGGTCGCGCCCGAGAAGGACGTCAACGGCCTCGTCGAGAAGCTGAAGACGCAGAAGGGTATCCTGATCACGCACCGCACGGTGCCGGGCGCCAACCACTTCTTTAACGGCCAGGTCGAGACCTTGATGAGCGAATGCGAGGATTACCTCGATCGCCGCCTGAATGGCGAACTGGTGCCGGAGCCGGCCGCCAAGCGCATCCGCTAGGCCGACCGCATCCCGGCGGTCAGTTCGAACGTCGGGTAGGACAATCCGTCAATGGTGATCGGCATGCGGCTTCGCATGCCGATTTTCGTTAGGACATGCTGTGATGCGGTATTGTCCGGATGCGTGAAAGCGATGAACTGCGGCGCGAAGTTCCGTCCGAAAAACCAGTCCGCCAGCCCGTTCACAATCTCCGTAGCATAGCCCTGGCCCCATTCGCGGTGCCGAAGTGAGTAACCGAGCCCGAAATCCTGCCGGTCACCGCCGAACAGTGAGAAACCCGCGCGGCCGATGAAGCGACCATCCTCACGACTGAGGATTTTGTATTTCGTTGTTCCGTCCCGCGCCTGCTCGCCAAACCAGTTGCGCAGCCGCTCCTCAGCCTTCTCTCGCGACCATGGCGCCGCACCAGAGAGATATCGCGTCGTCTCGATCGTCGAGTGAAGCTCCTGGATCAAGCCAGCGTCGTCGGGTTCCCACATAACTGCGACCAGGCGCCGCGTCTCCAGAATCACCTGTCGCATCACGGCTTCACCACGACACCGCCGCTGACCGGAGCGCGCACACCGGTCGTGCCGGGAAACGTCAATGGCAAGCCGTCCAACGACCTCACCGCGAGGTAGGCCCAGGCTTCAGCCTCCATTGAATCGCCATTGAATCCCGCCAGTTCTGCGGTTATCACCTCGGCGCCCTGGCGATGGGCGATATCTTTCAAATCCTGCATCAGCACGCGATTGAGCCGACCACCACCGCAGACGACATAAAGGGTCGGCGTCACCGGCAAGTGACCGGCGGACTTGATGATCGAGGCGGCCGCGACATGGGCGAGCGTGCGAGCGCCATCGGCAAGCTCTGCGTCTGCACCCGATGGCGGCGGAAAGTCGTTGCGGTCGAGCGATCGCCGCTTCTCCCCGGTAAAGAACGGGCTGTTCAAGTAGCGATCTGCCAGTTCCGCGATGATCCGCCCCTCCGAGGCGATCATGCCCCCCTGATCGAACGGTACACCCGCATGGGTCTCGACCCACTGGTCGATCAGTGTATTGCCTGGCCCGCTATCATAGCCGACGAGCACGCCGTCTGCGCCGATATAGGTCAGGTTGGAGATCCCACCGATATTGACGAAACACACCGGCAAGGTCGCATCAGGCACGTTGGCGGCGAGCGCTGCATGATAGATAGGTACCAGCGGTGCGCCCTGGCCGCCGTGAACCATGTCGTTGGCGCGGAGGTCGTACGCGACCGGTATCCCTGTCTCCTGAGCCAGGAGCGCCCCATCGCCGATCTGGACGGTCAGTGCCTCATCCGGCCGGTGCAGCACTGTCTGCCCATGAAAGCCGATGACGTCGATCGTGGCCGCGTCGATCGCGTTCGCGGCGAGAAATTCCCTAACGGCAATTACATGACGTAACGTCAGTTCGCGCTCGATCGACGCCAGATCGTCCGGCCGTTGCGCACGTTGCGTAATGGCCTTTGCCTGTTCCAGCGCGAGCTTCAATCGATCGCGGAAGGTTGGCTCATAGGGAACTCCGAGAAAGGGCCCGCGCTCGACGACGGCGCGGCCGTCGGTACGCAGCAGCGCCACATCGATGCCATCCATCGATGTTCCGCTCATCAAGCCGATCGCGGTCCTGATCTTCTCCATTGCCCCTCGCTGGAAGATTCCTGCAAAATGGTGACTGTTCGGCAAAACAGTGCTAAACGCGCCGCGTCACTTCAACAATAGACAATCCGAAAATCCGCACCTGAGAGCAAAAGGTCATGTCCGAGTTCAAATCCGATTTCCTCCGCACGCTGAAAGAGCGCGGCTTCATTCATCAGATCTCCGATGAATCCGGCCTCGACGAACTCTTCGCCAAGGAAACGGTAACGGCCTATATCGGCTTCGACCCGACTGCGCCGAGCCTGCATGCGGGTTCGCTGATCCAGATCATGATGCTGCATTGGATGCAGGCGACCGGCCATCGCGCCATATCGCTGATGGGTGGCGGCACCGGCATGGTCGGTGACCCTTCGTTCAAGGACGAAGCACGCCAGTTGATGACGATTGACACCATCGAGAGCAACATTGCTTCGATCAAGCGGGTCTTCTCCAATTACCTGACCTACGGCGAAGGCCCTAAGGATGCGTTGATGATCAACAACGCCGAGTGGCTCCGTTCGATCAACTACCTGGAGTTTTTGCGGGACGTCGGCCGGCATTTCTCAGTCAACCGGATGTTGTCCTTCGACAGCGTCAAAACGCGGCTTGACCGCGAGCAGTCGCTGTCGTTCCTCGAATTCAACTACATGATCCTGCAGGCCTACGACTTCGTCGAGCTTGCCAAGCGCTATGATTGCCGTCTGCAGATGGGTGGTTCGGACCAGTGGGGCAATATCGTCAACGGCATCGACCTCGGTCACCGTATGGGGACGAAACAGCTCTACGCGCTGACCTCGCCGCTGCTGACGACCGCTTCTGGTGCCAAGATGGGCAAGTCTGCGACCGGCGCTGTCTGGCTCAACTCGGATATGCTGTCTGCCTACGACTTCTGGCAGTACTGGCGCAATACGGAAGACGCCGACGTCTCGCGCTTCTTGAAGCTCTACACAACGCTGCCGATGGACGAAGTTGCACGCCTCTCGGCGCTTGCCGGTTCCGAGATCAATGAAGTCAAGAAGATACTGGCGACGGAGGTCACGGCGATCCTGCATGGCCGCGCGGCCGCCGAACAGGCAGCCGAAACCGCCCGCAAGACCTTTGAGGAAGGCGGTCTTGCCGAGAACCTTCCGTCGGTCGACGTCCCGGCTGCCGAGCTTGACGGCGGCATTGGCCTTCTGTCGCTGATCGTCCGCGCCGGCCTGGCAGCCTCGAACGGCGAGGCACGCCGTCACGTTCAGGGCGGTGCCGTGCGCATCAACGACCAGGCTGTCAGCGACGAGCGCAAGATCGTTGGCAGCGGGGAGATCACTGCCGATGGCGTCATCAAGCTCTCGCTCGGCAAGAAGAAGCACATCCTGATCCGTCGCGCTGCCTAAGCGCGGTCGAGTTCTCAAGCGGAAAGCCGGCCTCGTGCCGGCTTTCTTGTGCCTATTGAAACTCGAAAATGTTCCGGAAGACACCGGGCGCGATGATCGACAACGGATTGATGATCATGTCGGGCGATTCCAATTTTCCTGTCAGCTTGAACGTGATGCCGATCAGGCCGCGGTCCGTGCCATTGCCGAGGATGATGCCGATCAGAGGCAATTCGGCAAAGAGCCGATTCAGGCCGTAGGCAGGCATGAAGGTGCCCGTCATGTCCATATTGCCGCGTTGGTCGCGCAGCATGCCTTGGAACACCGCGCCGACCTGATCGCCACGCACGACGCCGTTCTCGATGCTGATCACGCCGTTCCTCGAAACGATCCGCGCAAAGCCGCGCTGGAAGCGTTGTGCCGAGGTGTCGATGTTCCGCTTGACCGCAGAATTCAGGCTTCGTTGCTCCTGACCGACCGGCGTCGAAACGATCGAGTGCAGACGCTGCTCGTTGACGAGAGAGAAGCGCCTGATGTCGATCGAGCCATCCCAATTGTCACCCGCCCCGAGGCGAATCTGTAGGTTGAGCAGGCCGCTCATCATGTGCCGATAGAGATCGGCAAAGCGCGAGACGGAGCCCGCGTCGCCGCTGGTGACATTAATGACGCCATTGCTCTTCGTCTGGGCTACGAACGCCTCGCCGCTGTCGGTGACGCCGGTAAAATTCAGCGACTGCAGCCTGCCGTCCGCAGACACGTAAAGCATGTCGACATTTCGCATCTTCTCGTCATTGAAACCGACGATGCGACCGAGCTTGGCTCGGACGGATACGCTGCCATTGCGATCGGGATTGTCGCCTCCGCCGCCAGACTTCAGTCTGGCGATGATCGGGCGAGCATCGGCGCTATTGCCTGACACAGAGAGATCAAGCCCTCCCTTGCCGCGCTTCACCGACACGGCAAAGTCGTCCAGCGAAGACAGTTTGACACTGTCGAAATCCGCCTTCACAAGGCTGCCCTTGCCGATGACAAGCGAGCCGTTTGCTCCGAATCCATCCCCCTTGAGGACGAAATTCTTCAACTCCGTGTTGTCGGCTGGGCCTGAGGATTCGAACGTGGCGGTCGCGCCGATGCCGCTACCTTTTGACCAGCCGATCCATGGGAGAGACAGCCGGGCCCTTCCAAGGTCGACGGTGACCGCCTGCCGGTCCTTATCGATACGGTTGAGCTCGACGTCTATGCTCCCATCGATGATATCGTTGAGACCGGGCAACACCTTTTCCCGCTGGTCGTTGTTGAGGGTAGCGGTGATGGTCTGCTGCGGTTGAACGTCGGAAGATTTATCCGTTGGCTCGACAAGCTCGATACCGGCAGGAATGCCGTCGATCAGGCCCTTTCCGTCGAGGGTTACCTGCTTAGGATCCGCGTTCAGCACCCCGTCGAGATCAGTGATCTTACGGCCGGACATCGGCTTGGCGACATCGAGATCCTGTAGCTGTAGCACCGCTTTCCATTCGGCCGGCGGGGGATTCTGCGACGAGATCAGCCCGAGCCGGGCCTGCACTTTTGCCGACACCTTGCCTTTGAAATCTTCGGGCACAAAGCCCGCGCGCTGTAATACTTGGATGGGCTTATAGGTCAGCAATTCGCCGACCGCGTCCGCCGCGCCGGAGATGGGAAGATCGAGTTCGGCCATGAGCGGCTTCTCATAAGTCGACGGCAGGACAAAGGTCCCCTCGCCGACGGTCACCGATCGTCCCGAGGGAAAGAACGCCGTTCCTCCCTTGATCGAAATTGTCGCGCGCGGACCACTCAGATCAAAGTGGGCATCCGTATCGCGGATCGGCGGGATATCGCCGGCCACGTTCATCCGGGTATCGGCGATGTCGAACGCAATGCGGATCTGGTTCGCATCGAGTTTCAGACCCTTGCCAACGGCTTCGTCCAGGCGTCCAAACGGAATGAAGACAGAGATCGATGCGTCGGTAACTGTCCCCCCGAAGAGGTTGTGTTGAACCCACTCGCGGCCCTTCGACGCCATCCAGAACGGCCACAGCTGCTTGACTGCCGTCGTTTGCAGCTGCTCCGACTGACCGGCAAAGCTGATCTCGGGTGAAACATCGCCGAAGCGGACATGCAGTGAGCCGAAGAGGCCGCCAGCCGGGCTCGAAACCCGCATATTCTCGAATTGCAACTCACGACCGGCAACGAGGTATCGGCCGGTTGCCTGGATATCGAAGGCGAGCGGTTGCTCGCCTGACGCAACTGGCGCTGCCGTACCGCCGCTGACAAGCAGGTCGATTCCGAAGCCCTTTCCGGCTGAGGCATCGATCTTGTCCAGATCGATAAGCGCACCGGTAACCGGTACGGAGGTTGCGCCGAACTGAACGCGGGATTTCGCGATCTCGAGCGTTTGCTTGGAAAAATCATAAGCAAGGTTGATGCGACCGCCGCTCAACTCCTGCTCGTCGCCATCCATATAAAAGTGCCCCGGCTTCAGCTCGATTGAGGCACCGAGCGCAGGTGACGCTTGGTCGCCCGTACGAACCGCAGAGATCGCCAAGTCACCAAAGCCGTCGATGCCTTGCCGGATTTGACCCTGGACGTTCCGCTTGAGTGTGAACGGCCCCAGGTCGACGCCGACCACCTGCCCTGTCAACTTCGAAGTGCGTCCTTCGGCACTTTCCGTGACGACGCCGAATGTTGCCGGCTTACCATTAATCGCGACCTCGCCATCCAGCGCCAGCGCGCCCTGGCGTGTCCTCGAGAAGGCCAGACTGTCAACGACGATGGAAAGCGGACCGTTTGCCGTATCGGCCAGCTTGATGTCGATGCCCGAGAGCTTCACCGACCGCGTTCCCCCACGCTCCACGAAGCTGTCGATCATGTCGAGCTGGGCAAATGCAGCGCCCATCGCAGCCGGGATTTCGTCGATCCTGACATCATCAAGCTTGAGCGGTTTCCCTGACGGCAGCAGGGCTGTATCGAGCGCGATATCTTCCGCCTCGATCTGCGCAATCGCTATGCGACCGCGAAAGAGTTGCAGCGGGTCGAGCGCTATGCGCATAGCATGCGTCGTCGAAAGGTGCTGGCCGCTCTCTTCATCGATCATGTTGACGTCGCGCGCCTCGAGGGCAAGACGCATATTCGATGTGAAGCGGATGACCGTAGAACCGACCTCGGCCCGATAGCGCGGCCCGATGGCTGAGTTGAGCGCAGCCTGCGCCTGCCGCGACAGCGGCGCGTCAAACATGCCGCTTTCCACTGTGAAGACAATTGCTGCGAGCACGAACAGAATGACGGCAACGCAGCCGCCCGTAGCACCGGCAGTTCTGCGCATCCGCGAATGCGTTGGCGGGCAGCTGACGATGATGGGATCTTCGGCCTGCGCCGAGGGAAGCTCATGCAGTGCGACGATATCTTTCTTGCGGAATGTAATTTTCTCGCCGCGGATCGCCGACATGCGCCTCGCCTAACGCCTCAATTTGTGGTCTGGACCAGACTGGCTGGACGATTATTCGTTCAGTATATATCTGGCAAATCACCTGTTATCCATAAACTCGGCAAAAGAAAGGTCTCTCCATGGCGGATATCAGCATCGGCACCGCGGCGCCCGACTTCGATCTTCCGCGTGACGGTGGAGGCCGCGTCTCGCTTGGTGATTTCCGCGGCAAACCATTGGTAATTTTCTTCTATCCCAAGGATGACACATCGGGTTGCACGGCGGAATCACTTGCTTTCACGGCGCTGGCCGATGAGTTCGAGAAGGCTGGTGCCGCCGTCATCGGTATGTCTCCTGATTCCGTGAAATGCCATGATCGCTTCATCAAGAAGCACAACCTTTCGGTCGTCTTGGCGTCAGATGAAGAGAAGACGACGCTCGCGGCCTACGGCGTGTGGAAGCAGAAGAGCATGTATGGCCGCAATTTCATGGGCGTGGAGCGCACGACTTTTCTCGTGCGC
Source organism: Rhizobium sp. R711 (assembly GCF_002211365.1). Taxonomy (GTDB): domain Bacteria; phylum Pseudomonadota; class Alphaproteobacteria; order Rhizobiales; family Rhizobiaceae; genus Rhizobium. The sequence goes on from NZ_LOKZ01000034.1 coordinate 31,581, forward strand.
GAGGACGGGACAATAGGAACGATCTGGCAGAAGGTGAAGGTGCCCGGCCACGCTGAAATCGTGCTAGCCGCACTGCAGAACTTGTCTCGATGACGCCTCGGTCCAACATCACATCCTTGCGTGGTGGAGCGATCGCTGCGATCCGCGCGACAGATCTCGATGAGAAGACCACGCTTGCCCAGGAAACCGCCACACGTTGGTTCGGTCGTACGCTATCACTGCGTTCGCCGCTCGACGCGCCGCTGCCCGAGAGGCCAGGCCGTCCGGACAAGCCAGACCTGATACCACCGACGCAGGTCGAAAAACGCTCCCTGCACACCGTCAAGGGACGCATCGCACTGCTGCATGCGATCGCGCACATCGAGCTGAACGCAGTCGACCTGGCGCTTGATATCGTTGCGCGATTCGCCACCGAACCTGTCCCTAATTCCTTCTTCGATGGATGGATGCAGGTTGCCTTCGAGGAAGCGAAGCATTTCCGTATGGTGCGCGCCCGCCTGAATGACCTCGACGCGGACTATGGTGACCTGCCCGCCCACGACGGCTTGTGGCAGGCGGCACACTCGACTAGGAATGACCTGACGGCCCGCCTTGCCGTCGTCCCACTCATCCTCGAGGCGCGTGGGCTCGACGTCACGCCATCGCTACAGGCCAAGATGCGCGAAACCGGCGATCTGGAGAGCGCGGCCGTGCTCGATGTCATTTACAACGACGAGAAAGGTCACGTTGCGATCGGCGCCAAATGGTTCCGCTTCCTCTGCGCGCGCGAAAGGCGTGATCCCGCACGGGCATTCCACGAACTGGTGCGTGCCAATTTTCGTGGTCCGTTGAAGCCTCCCTTCAACGACATCGCACGGGCCGAAGCGGGCCTGACGCCGTCCTTCTACCGGTCGCTGACATCGACCAGTAACGCCTGATCTCATTGCGGCAGGCATGCTGGCCTAATTAAATATTAACCATAATCGTGCGTAATTAAGGCAATTGAGGCATTGGCCGTCAATTGGGAGAGTCTCCGTGACGCATGCACAGCACAGCCGCGTATTCGGTCAGAAAAAACAAGAGCATATACTGATCCTGGCGAGCGGCGATCGGGTTCGCCACCTGACGATCCGGCCATGGATGGCGGCAGTCGCCTTCTGTTTCGTCGGAGTCTTTGCAATCGGCTATCTCCTGGCGACTTCCTATCTCGTGCTGCGCGACGATCTGATCGGCGCCACGATGGCCAGGCAGGCACGCATGCAGCATGACTATGAAGACCGAATCGCCGCTCTGCGTGCCCAGGTGGACCGCGTCACCTCGCGTCAATTGCTCGATCAGCAAGTTGTCGAAGACAAGGTCGACAAACTCATGGAGCAGCAACTGGCGCTCACCTCGCGCCATGGCAAGCTGGGCTCCCTGCTCGACCGCGCCGAAAATTCCGGTCTCGGCGGCAAAGCGACCACACCGCTCCAATCCTATGCACCCGAAGCAAATGACAAGCATGCTTCGCTTTCCGGCGCAGTTCAGGCCATCGAGAACCAGCTTGCCGGCGCCGACGGGCCGGCTGAAGCGACGCCTGATAACGCTACGTTGGCCGACGTGCCGGCAAAGGAGACTGTTGGCGATCGCGCGGACCGTGTTTTCTCCAAGGTGACGCTGTCTCTCAAGGACGTCGAGCAGACGCAACGCAGCCGCATCGCACAACTGACGAGCGATGCCGGTGGCGCGGCCAATGCCATATCGAAGGTCCTGACGCGGTTCCGAATTCCTGTACCGGTCGAGCTCATGAAGCAGGAGGACAGCGCAGTCGGCGGCCCTTACATCGAGCCCGAAAGCGCGGATGATTTCGATACCTCGATCTCGCAGCTCGACGATGCCTTAACCCGACTGGAGACCGTACGGAGCACAGCGGAATCGCTGCCGTTCCAGAACCCGGCTGTCGGCAAGGAGATCACCAGCTCGTTCGGGAACAGGCGCGATCCATTCCTCGGGCGCCTGGCGCTGCACTCTGGTATCGACTTTCGCTTTGCGCCCGGCGAGAAGGTTCGCCCGACAGCACCCGGCAAGGTGATCGCGGCCGGCTGGACCGGCGGCTACGGCAACATGGTCGAAGTGGATCATGGCAACGGCATTTCCACGCGCTACGGCCATATGTCGGAAATTCTGGTGAAAGTTGGCGACAAGGTTGACCGCAATGATGTGGTTGGTCTTGCGGGCAGCACCGGCCGGTCCACCGGTACGCATCTCCACTACGAGGTCCGCCAAGATGGTCGTGCCGTCGACCCCATTTACTTCATGAATGCGGGCTTGAAGCTTGCGAGTTACATACAGTAAATACGCGCGCTAACCACGTCTTTACCTCTGCACTGGCTGCAAGGCCTGTATTCCTTGACTTAAGGACAGTTTCGGCTTATGTCGCGCTGCATTGCGGCACGCAATCACGCCGACTCAATCAGAGTACGGCCGAACCGGAACGGAAACAGTTTTCCCTTTGACGACATTTGCTGATCTTGGCTTGAGCCAAAAAGTGCTTTCCGCTGTGACAGACGCGGGCTACACGACGCCAACTCCAATCCAGGCTGGCGCGATTCCTTTTGCGCTTGAACGTCGCGACATTTGCGGGATTGCGCAGACGGGAACCGGCAAGACCGCGTCCTTCGTTCTGCCGATGCTTTCGCTGCTGGAGAAGGGGCGCGCCCGCGCCCGTATGCCACGCACCCTCATCCTTGAACCGACCCGCGAGTTGGCTGCGCAGGTCGCGGAGAACTTTGAAAAGTACGGCAAGAATCACCGGTTGAATGTCGCACTGCTGATTGGCGGCGTTTCCTTTGAAGATCAGGATCGCAAGCTTGAGCGCGGCGCCGACGTATTGATCTGCACACCTGGCCGCCTACTCGACCACTTCGAGCGCGGCAAGCTCCTGATGAGCGCTGTCGAAATCTTCGTCATCGACGAAGCCGACCGCATGCTCGACATGGGTTTCATCCCGGATATCGAACGGATCGCAAAGCTTATTCCGTTTACCCGTCAGACGCTCTTTTTCTCGGCGACTATGCCGCCTGAGATCCAGAAGCTCGCCGATCGCTTCCTGCAGAATCCGGAACGTGTCGAAGTCGCTAAGCCGGCATCGACGGCGAAGACCGTAACGCAGCGCTTCGTTGCCTCGCATGGCAAGGACTACGAGAAGCGTGCCGTTCTGCGTGACCTTATCAAGGCGCAGACCGATTTGAAGAACGCGATCATCTTCTGCAACCGCAAGAAGGACGTATCCGATCTCTTCCGTTCTCTGGACCGCCATGGCTTTTCCGCCGGCGCTCTGCACGGTGACATGGATCAGCGTTCGCGCATGACCATGCTGCAGAACTTCAAGGACGGCAACCTCCAGCTTCTCGTGGCTTCCGATGTCGCCGCTCGCGGTCTTGACATTCCCGACGTCAGCCACGTTTTCAACTTCGATGTTCCAATCCATTCCGAGGATTATGTTCATCGCATCGGCCGTACCGGCCGCGCAGGCCGTTCCGGCGCTGCATTCACCATCGTCACCCGCCACGACCAGAAGCACGCCGACGCAATCGAAAAGCTGATCGGCGAGAAGGTCGAGTGGTTGAACGGCGACCTTTCCGCCTTGCCCCCTGCCGAACCTAGCCGTGACGACGATCGCTCGCGTCGCAAGGGTCGAGACAAGGACCGCGGCCGCGGCAAGGGCCGTGGAGGTCATAAATCTGATATCGCCGTCGCAGATAATGACGTCGAGACGATGGAAACAGCAGCACCAGCAAAGGTCGAGAGCGTGAAGCAAGAGCGCAAAGCAGAACAACAGAAGCCGCAGCACAACACGCGCGCCGCTCGTCCCTATCCGGCAAATGATGACAATCGCGATCGCCGCCGCTACCGGGACCACGACGACGGCCCGACGCCGGTCGGCTTCGGCGATGAAATTCCCGCCTTCATGTTGATCACAGCCAACGCCAAGATCTAACGAGCCATGGGCGCGCCGGGTATCGATTTTCCGGGCGTTGGTGTTGGCCTGGTGATTTTGCGTGACCGCAAGATACTGCTTTATAAGCGTATCCGCGCGCCCGAGGCCGGCCACTGGAGCATCGTGGGCGGCAAGGTCGATCACATGGAGCCGGCCGAGCAGGCGGCGCGTCGTGAAGCGGAAGAAGAGACCGGCCTATCGATTGGCCGCGTCAATCTCCTCGGTCCCGCGGAAGTCATTAGCAAGGCGGATGAACAGCACTGGGTCTCCCTGCTCTATATTGCGTCAGAATTCGACGGCGAACCGAAGCTCACTGAGCCGGAAAAGCTCTCTGACTTCGGTTGGTTCAGCCGTTCCGACCTCCCGCAGCCTCTCTCCGCATTCGCGGCGGCCGCGATGGCCAGGCTGAAAGCCGACGAACTTCTCTAGGCTTCATTCCGCCCGGAGCGCTGCCTCATAGGCAAGCCGTACCCACCGCGCCATAACGTCGGGGTCATCATAGGCATCGTCCGGGATCGACCAATATGGCATCTTCACCGGGTTTCCCTTCTTGCCTTCATACGCCCATTGCGTCGCCCCCGCCGCGGCAAATTCGGGCGCGCTCTGCTCATCGGCTTTCAGCAACATCTCACCGCGTACCTCGACCGCAACGATCCGCCCCATATGGTAGATTCCCTTGCCGCCGAACATCCGTTTGATAGTGACGGGCCCAAGCCCCTGAAACATTTCTTCGATCGCTGCCGCATCCATCCCTCAACCCTTCAAAATACCACCCGCCGCAACGACGGCCTCCGGCGTGTCCACATCCAGATGTGCCGCATCGCCGATGTCGATGTCTACCACAGGCACGCCTGAGGTTTCGATGATATGCCGCGCCCCAACGTCACCTTCCAGCCTCACGACCTCATCGAATAGCGACTTCGGGATGATTACGGGATTGCCCCGCTTGCCGCGGGACACGGCACGGATGATCGACTGGCCGCTCGATTGCCCGAACGCTGCGATCAGTGCATCGAGATCGCCACTGGAAACGCCCGGCATATCGGCCAACATCACCAGGATTCCATCCGCCTCCTGCGCCTGCTCAACGGAAAATCCTGTGGCGAGCGACGAGGCCATGCCAGAGGCATAGTCCGGATTGTGAATTGTCGTCGCTTTCAGCCCGGACAGTGCTGCTTCGATGTCGTTCTTGCGATGCCCGGTCACGACGATGACCGACGACGACCGACTGCCGATCGCGGTCATCACCGATCGCCGAATAAGCGGCACACCGTCAAACTCTGCGAGCAGCTTGTGTGGACCGCCCTCGCCCATCCGGCTGGCCTTGCCTGCGGCGAGAAGGACGGTCGCAACATTGCCGGCGGGGACAAAGCGCGCCTCCGCTTCACGAATGCTTGGCCGCGTCTGAATTTCCATCAGAAGACCTCCCACGCCCATCCCGCTGATGTCGATTGCGCTTGGCTGTTCACCGGCTAGGACCCGATCGAGTACCCAGTCGAAGCCATTCTCTTTCGGGCTGCGCGCGCATCCCGGCGCCCCAATCACGGGAATGTCGCCGATGTGTCCGAGAACGAGGAGGTTACCCGGATCCACAGGCATGCCGACCTGCACCACTTCGCCGCCTGCCTGTCGGATCGCCTCGGGGATCACATCCTCGTCGTCGATGACGGCGGACGCGCCGAAAAGGATGAGCAGTTTTGGCGCCTCGTCGGGCGCGCTCGCAACCTCTCGCAGTGCCTTTGCAACCGGCTCCGCCCGATGAGCAACCCGGGTTTCCCTCACGAGATGACTGCCTGATGCAATCAGCCGGCGGGAAAGCACGCGGGCGGTCTTATCCATCACCGCTGGCTTCAGCGATGGCAGCTCAGTTGCGATCAGAGAGACCGATCGGCTGGCAAAGGGCTTCACCTCGAACGCGGATGTGACCCGCAGAACCTCGCACGCAATGTCGAGTTTTGCGCCAGAAACGGCGAGCGGAATGATCTTGAATGTTGCAACCATATCGCCCTTCCGAACGGGCACATGGTCGTTCAAGCAGGCAAGCGTTATGGCGGGGTCGATCCTGTTCAGCCGGTCAACGGTGCCGCGACTTGCGACAAACAGACCGTCAACGGTCGAATACACGTTCACCCGCCCGGTGGAGGCCTCCGAGAAGCGCAGGTGGTCGGGCGCGACGGCCTGCGCAAGTCGTTTCGCCGCCTCGTCCTCGCCGATGTCGCCCGACTCCATGCGCGCCGCGATCACATGCTCTATGCCTTCGCCGCGCAGCCTCACGATATCACTGGCGTCGATCCTGTGACCTTTTGGCAAGCTGCCGCCTGCAAGTTTGACCGCATGCGCGAGAATCACGCCGTCGGCGACATCGAGGGAAAACGAACCGAATTTCATTTCTTGTCACCAATCGGCGATATGGCCCGTGTCCGCAGCGTCTGGACGATCTCGGCGAGAATGGCGACCGCGATTTCGGCGGGGCTCGCCGCGCCGATATGCAGCCCGATCGGCGCGCTGATCCTGCCAAGTGCCGCCTCGTCCACGCGATCGGCGCGCAGCCGTTCCAGTCGCGCCGCATGCGTCTTGCGGCTCCCGAGGGCACCGACGTAGAAACAGCCGATCCGCAATGCCTCGGCAATCGGGAAATCGTCGATCTTCGGGTCATGCGTCACTGCGACGAGCGCGGTATAGGCGTCCAGCGGACGATCCTTGAGGACATCAACCGGCCAATCCGCAGTCAGGTCGATGCCGAGGAACCGTTCTGGCGTGGCGAAAGCCGTTCGCGGATCGATGATCCGCACATCGAAGCCGGCGAGAGATGCCATCTGCGCGAGGACCTGACTGATGTGAACGGCGCCGATGATCACGATATGGGCCGGCGGCAAATGCACGTTCAGAAAATAGCGATGTCCCTCGATGTCGATTGCCGTCGATTTGCCGGAGCGCAAGGCAGCCTCGACGGCATCCTGTAGCGAAGGCTCTACGGAATCTCCCTCGATGACGACGCTGTCGCTACCGCTCTCGAGATCGGTCAGCAGTATGGCAGCCCGGCGAGCCCGGCGAGCGTCATTGAGCCGCGCAAGATTTGCGGCGTCCATCAATCGAGCCTTTCAACATAAACGCGAATGCGGCCACCACAGGAAAGGCCGACCCGCCATGCGGTTTCATCGGCCACGCCAAATTCGAGCATCTTTGCTTTGCCGTCGGCGATCACGTCCAAAGCCTCGGCAATAACGGAACCCTCGACGCAACCGCCCGATACAGATCCCTCAAAATTCCCATCCCGGTCGATCACCAGATGGCTCCCCGCCGGACGTGGCGCCGATCCCCACGTTTCGATCACCGTGGCAATAGCAACGTCCCGCCCGCCCTTTCGCCAGGCTTCCGCCATCATCAGTGGATCAAGGTCAAAGGATGTCCCTGTCATGCGATGCCTTTCAAGGTTTCAAGATACCGGCGCGGATCGTACGTGGTCGATCTGGTCGCGCCGAGTGCCTCCGCGAGATCGCTCAAGGATGATAGATTGTGAACCGGTCGGAATTCGTCAACATGCGGAAGCATCGCCCGCACGCCACGCGCCCGCGGCTCGAAGCCATCGAAGCGCAGCAGTGGATTGAGCCAGATGAGACGCCGGCAGGAGCGATGCAGCCTGTCCATCTCGGCCGCGAGCAGATCCGTTCCCTCGCGCTCCAGCCCGTCGGTGATAAGCAGCACGATCGGGCCTTGCCCGAGTACCCGCCGAGCCCACAGCCGATTGAACTCCTTTAGTGTTTCCCCGATCCGAGTTCCTCCGGACCAATCCTTTACGGCCGCCGCGCATTCATCCATCGCTTGATCGGGATCCTTGTGTCGCATCTGGCGGGTGACATTCGTGAGGCGTGTCCCGAATAGGAAGGTATGAACCCGCCGGCGCTTCTCCGTCAGCACATGGAGAAAGTGGAGAAAGATACGCGTGTACTGGCTCATGGAGCCGGAGATGTCGGCAAGAACCACCAAGGGCGGCTGGACCTCGCGGATCTCACGATATCGCGGAAGAATGAGCCCTGCCCCGCTGCGCAGTGCCGCCCGCATGGTCGCACGCGGATCGACACGCGTGTGGACATGCGATGGCCGAAAGCGCCGAGTGGGCACCTTATCCAGTGGCAGTTGCAGCTTCGTGAGCGCTTTCTTGGCGGCGGCAATCTCCGTCGCTGACATTTGCGCAAAGTCCATCCGCCGGAAAACCTCGTTGCCCGACATGGTGAAGCGCGCGTCGATCTCGATGTCGGGCTCGTCGCGTGGCGGCTTGTTGTCTCGACGTTCGCCGAGCAAGGCGTCGGCGGCGCGGGTTTCGCCGGGCTTTGCTTTCTCCTTCGCGCGAGTGTCTGGCGCCCGTGGTGACATCATCGCAATCATCTTCTCGACAAGATCGCGTGAGCGCCAGAAAAGGCGAAACGCCTCGTCGAAGACCGGTTTGTCTTCGCGCCGCTTAACGAAGACGGACGAGAGTGCTGCGTGAAATTCCTCGCGCGACCCCATGCCGATTGCCTCTACCGCTTCGATGGCATCAACGATCGCCGCCGGCCCGATCTTCATGCCGGCCTTCCGCAATGCTCTGGCAAAGAAGACGATGTTGTCGGCAAATCGACCGTCGCCGACCGGAGGGGGCGGAACGACGATCCCATCCTGTCCGCTTGTCGGATCCATCCGTTATCCTGCCGCCTGCAGTTCGTTCTTTATGTCGTCCAAGACTTTCGCGCCGTCGCTGCCTTGAATGCGCGCGATATCGTCCTGGTATTTGAGCAGCGTTCCGATCGTATCGGAGATCGTTTCCGGATCGAGCGCCAGGCGGTCGAGTTCCGTTAGCGCCGTCGCCCAGTCAATCGTCTCGGCAACGCCGGGGTTTTTGAAAAGATCCAATGTCCGAAGCTTCTGCACATAGGCAACGATCTGCGCGGACAACGCGGCATTGCAACCCGGCACCTTTCGGCGAATGATCTCCAGCTCCTGCTGCGCATCGGGATAATCGACCCAATGGTAGAGGCAACGCCTCTTTAGAGCGTCGTGGACCTCGCGCGTCCGGTTCGTGGTGATGATCACGATCGGCGGTTCGGCGGCGCGGATGGTGCCAAGCTCGGGGATCGTCACCTGAAAGTCGGAAAGAACCTCCAACAGAAAGGCCTCGAACGCCTCATCGGTACGATCGAGCTCATCGATAAGGAACACAGGTGCCCGACCATCGGCACTGGATAAAGCCTGCAGCACGGGCCGGCGGATCAGGTATCTCTCGGAGAAGATGTCGGATTCTATTCTGTCCCGGTCCGTCAGGCCGGACGCTTCGGCCAACCGGATTTCCAGCATCTGTGCTGGATAGTTCCATTCGTAGACAGCCGATGAGATATCTAGCCCTTCGTAGCATTGCAGGCGGATCAGCGGTCGCCCCAAAGCCTTCGACAGAACTTTGGCAATCTCCGTCTTCCCGACGCCCGCCTCCCCTTCAAGAAAGAGAGGCCGCTTCATCTTTACGGCCAGGAAAAGCACCGTTCCAAGCGCCCGCCCCGCCAAATAGTCCTGTTCGCCCAGCATCGCGATCGTCTCGTCGATCGACGATGGCAGCGGTGGATGCGCTTGATCCCGCATGTTTCCTCCCTTTTTTCAGGAAGTTATAACGTGTGATAGTCCCGGTTCATATAGACAAGCGCCGGCTTCGCCTCGTTGTACCGGACCGCCACGACCTCCCCAAAAATGATATGGTGCGTCGACATTTCCTTGATTTCGCTGACGCGGCAATCGAAGGAGGCAAGGGCGTCGTGAAGAATGGGCGCGCCGGTCACCAGCTTGTCAAAGACGCCGGTCGCGAAACGCTCGTCATTTGTGATCTGAGTACGGCCGGAAAAAGCATCGGCAAGCGCTTGATGGTGCGCCGCAAGCGTATTCAATGCGAAGATACCGCTCCGGAAGAAGATGTCGTTCTTCGGATTGCTGTTGTTCAGGCACACCAGAACGGTCGCAGGGCTGTCCGTTACCGAGCAAGCGGCGGTGATGGTAACCCCCCGGCGCTCCTCGCCGATTGCGGTCGTCACGAGCTGCACGTGGCCTCCAAAGCGGCTCATCGCATCCCGATAGAGGCGCGGATCGATCGGTTGCTTATTCAACAAATGCATTCTCCATCCGGCGTTCGCCAGCTTGCTGTTTCCTGTAATATGAAGGTGATCGGTTACCTTTTCTACAAAAAGCCAGGCGAAAAGCTTCCCGATTGTGCGTTTTTCTTTGACGATCGATGCCGGACGGATAAAAGAGCAGGACAAACGACAGGGACCTGCGGCTTTTATGAATACTTTGCGTGGCCTAGCACTTCTGCCGATGCTGCTCCTTGCGGCCGCAGAATGCCATGCCGCCGGTCTTACGATTGGTGTCGTAGCGCCACAGAGTGGCAACCTCGCGCCGATCGGAGCGCAGATTATCGCCGGTGCCACTGCCAAGATCCGGCAGGACGGCAACACGATCGTCACGGTCGGAGAGACCTGCGAGGAAAACAGCGGTGCGGCCATCGCCGATGCGCTGATCAATGCCAAGGTCCAGGTCGCCATCGGTTTTCTCTGCAGCGAGACGCTCGAGGGGGCGTTGCCGAAGCTGAAGGAAGCAGATATTCCGGCGATCACCGTCTCCGTACGCTCGCGCATCCTCATGGAAGACGCTCTAAAAAATGGCTGGCCGCTCTACCGGCTGGCGCCAGCCGATGGCGCCGAAGCGGAGAAGATCACCGAGGTGATCTTACGCGAATGGGCGGCCTCGCCGCTCGCCCTGATCGAGGATGGCACCATCCATGGTCGGGAACTTACGGAAGCGATCCGCAACGCCCTCGAGGAAAAAGGCCTTAAGCCCGTCTTCACCGACACCTATCGACCTGGCCAGGAGCAACAGGTTGCGCTGGTGAGGCGACTGAAGAAAGCTGGGGCAACAAAGGTGTTTGTCGGCGGAGATCGCGGCGACGTTTCTGTCATTGCGCGTGATGCCCTGGCGGAAAAGATCCACCTCGATATTCTTGGTGGCGACGCCATGCGCGCCGCCGACCAGCCCCTTACGCTCGCGGATGGCGTTCTCGCCGTAGTTCTGCCCGACTATGCCGCGCGACCGGAAGCCAAGCCGGTCGTCGATGCGTTTCGCGCGAGCGGCGTCGAGCCCGAGGGCTATGTGCTGCCTGCCTATACAGCAGTGGAGATTGCGGCGAAAGCCGCCCAGGACGCCAGCGCGGACGACCGCCCCATCGCGCAGCACATTGGCGGCACGTCCTTCGAGACGGTCATCGGAAAAGTTGCCTTCAATGCCGGCCACGAATTGGCCGATAACCCCTACCGCATGCTGCAGTGGCACGCCGGTTCGTTCGTCCCGCCGAGTGCGCCGATCGAATAGGACCTGTCACACGGCACGAGTTTTACGGAGAGACTTCAATGACTATGCCCATTCGCATCGCGCCGTCCGTCCTTGCTGCCGATTTTGCTAAACTTGGCCAGGAAGTCCGCGACGTGACGGCAGCCGGAGCCGATTGGATCCACCTCGACGTTATGGACGGTCATTTCGTACCCAACATTTCCTTCGGTCCAGATGTGATCAGGTCGTTGCGTTCCTACACGAATGCGATTTTCGATTGCCATCTTATGATTGCCCCTGTTGACCCTTACCTGGAGGCCTTCGCCAAGGCGGGTTGCGATCGCATCACCGTTCATGCTGAAGCCGGGCCACATCTCCACCGCTCGCTTCAGACGGTGCGCGGCCTGGGCAAGAAGGTTGGCGTAACGATCAATCCAGCCACGCCGCTTTCGGCAATCGAGAACGTGCTCGACGACGTCGACCTGATCCTCATCATGTCCGTCAACCCTGGCTTCGGCGGGCAGAAATTCATCCCCGCAATGGCGGACAAGATTGCCGCCGCCCGGTCACTGATCGGTGATAGGCCAATCGATCTTGAGGTTGATGGCGGCGTGACGGTCGAAACCGCGCCGATTATCGGCAAGGCTGGAGGCAACGTTCTGGTCGCCGGTTCGGCGATCTTCAAGGGCGGTTCGGTCGAGACCTACAAGGCAGCGATCAGTGCGCTGCGCAGTGCCGCCGAAGGCAAGACCAAGCCGTGACGAAAGTGAGCCGTCCTTGATCTCAGAGCGGCTCAAGGCGGCTCGCCCGCCCTTTTCCGATCTCTTCGCAGGCGCCATTCTCTGGGGCATGCAAATGCTGGCGTCTGCGATGGCCGCGCTTTATCTCCGAAATGGGATGGAGACGGCGCATGTACGCGACCTCGCGATACTCTATTTCGCAGGCGGCCTGCTGGCATGGCCGTTCATGCTGCCTTTGGCTCGCTTCCTTGCGCATCGACGGTCGCTGGAAACGCGGTTTGCAGCGTTTTTCCTGACACTTGCCGCCGGCACCATCCTGATGACGGCCTTTCTCTTTGCCATGGACTACCGGGTCTTCTACGCCGCGTGGCACGCGTCTTTTGGATCCCTGACATGGGTTTTCCAATTCGTCTTCACCGGAGCCAGCGCGGTCTATCAGTTTGCCGTGCTGGGAATTCGCCTTTTTCTTCCGCTCGGTCTCCTTTGCCTTTTCGGCACCAGTATTGCGCTTGCCAAACGCATGCGTTGAGATTGCCGCCTGTCTTTGCTACAGGGGCGCCAGCATTCCTTTTATGAACGAAAGCAGGAAGCCATGATCCCGCGCTATTCCCGGCCAGAGATGGTCGCCATCTGGTCGCCCGAAACCAAGTTCCGCATCTGGTTCGAGATCGAGGCTCACGCCTGCGATGCGCTCGCCGAACTGGGCGTTATCCCGAAATCCGCTGCCAAGACGATCTGGGAACGAGGTGGCGCCGCCACGTTCGACGTTGCGCGCATTGATGAAATCGAAGCCGTTACCAAGCACGATGTCATCGCCTTCCTGACGCACCTTTCGGAAATCGTCGGACCGGATGCCCGCTTTGTCCACCAGGGTATGACTTCGTCGGATGTTCTCGACACCACGCTGAACATCCAGCTTGTCCGGGCAGCAGACATTCTGCTCGCCGATATGGATCGCCTGCTTGCAGCACTCAAGGCGCGCGCCTTCGAACACAAGGACACCGTCCGCATCGGTCGCAGCCATGGCATCCACGCCGAGCCGACGACGATGGGACTGACGCTGGCGCGCTTCTACGCTGAGATGAGCCGCAACCGCGCGCGCCTCCTGGCCGCGCGTGCTGAAATCGCAACCGGTGCGGTTTCGGGTGCCGTCGGGACCTTTGCCAATATCGATCCACGTGTGGAGGAACACGTCTGCGCCAAGCTCGGCCTGATACCCGAGCCCGTTTCGACGCAGGTCATTCCGCGCGACCGCCATGCGATGTTCTTTGCCACGCTCGGCGTCATAGCCTCCTCCATCGAAAACGTTGCGATCGAGATCCGCCACATGCAGCGCACGGAAGTGCTGGAAGCCGAGGAATACTTCTCGCCGGGCCAGAAGGGGTCTTCGGCCATGCCGCATAAGCGCAATCCGGTTCTGACCGAGAATCTCACTGGCCTGGCACGCCTGGTTCGCATGTCGGTCGTTCCGGCCATGGAGAACGTCGCCCTCTGGCATGAGCGCGACATCAGCCATTCCAGCGTCGAGCGCGCCATCGGGCCGGACACGACAATCACGCTTGATTTCGCCCTCAACCGTTTGGCCGGTGTCATCGAGAAGCTCGTGGTCTATCCCGACAACATGATCAAGAATCTCGACAAGTTCCGTGGTCTCGTGCATTCGCAGCGCGTACTTCTGGCGCTGACGCAGGCTGGTGTTTCGCGTGAGGACGCCTACCGGCTCGTCCAGCGCAACGCGATGAGGGTTTGGGAACAGGGCAAGGACTTCCTCGAGGAACTACTGGCCGATGCAGAGGTCCGTGCCGCGCTGTCTGAAGAAGAAATTCGTGAAAAGTTCGACCTCGGATATCATACCAAACACGTTGACACGATCTTCCGGCGCGTCTTCGGCGCTGCCTAAGTTGGATTACCGGGACGGCGCCTTCGAGGCGCCGTTTTCCGTTTCGGCTTCCGGGGCTTTGCAGATGCCCTCTTTTCGTTGACCTCATCCCCTGCATTGGCGGCTTCCGGCACGCCTTTCGTTCGCTCTTCGCGCACCCCCTTCGCGGCCTTGGCGACAAGGCGATCCAAGTGCTCAAGATCTTCGTCATCGAGGTGCTCGATTCCAATGAACCTGTTTTCAGCGTGGCTCGTCAGAATAATTTCATTGAGCTTTGCTTGAACAGCGCGAGCGTCCCTCGTCTGTGCGTTCTGCAACACGAACACCATCAGGAACGTGATGATCGTCGTTCCTGTGTTGATAACCAGCTGCCAAGTCTCCGAGAAGTCGAAGAGTGGGCCTGTCCCTGCCCAGACAGCGACAAGCACGACGGCAAGCACAAACGTCACCGGCCTCCCTGCCCATTCAGACGTCCTGCTGGCGAAGCGGGTAAACAGATGTTGCGGCGTAGCCATACGTAACCTCCCTCGGTATTCGCCTCAGCGAAACTCCAAGGGAGGTGGTCCTGTTCCAGTTCTGTGACGGTCAAACGACCGGCGGGGCGACGAGCTTCCTGTAGAGGTGCCAGCTGGCGTGGCCGAGCACCGGCATCACCAGGGCGAGCCCGACAAACAACGGGATCGTACCGACGATGAGGGAAACGGCGATGACCAAACCCCAGAAGAAGACGGGGACCGGGTTGGCGACAGTCGCCCTGACCGAAGTTTCCATGGCACAGACGAGACCGACGTCCCGATCTAGCAGCAATGGGAAGGTGACGACGGTCGTGGCCAGAACGATAACGGCGAAGCCGAGACCGAGCAGATGTCCCCATATGATCAGCTGCAAGCCCTCAGGCGTGCCGAAGATCTCCGAGAAGAATAAGGAGATCGAGCGCGGGAAAACCTCGCCGAAAACATTGGAGTAGAGCGTCTGCGCTGCGACGAGCCAGACGATGAAGAAGCCAAACAGCAGCAATCCGCCGGCAATGATCGATGGGAAGGCCGGTGATCTCGTCACCTCAAGCGCATGCCTCCACGAGGTGTCCATGCCGGCTTCACGCCTGCTGCTGATTTCGTAGAGCCCGATCGCGGCAATGGGGCCGATCAGCGCGAAGCCTGATATCAGCGGGAAAATCATCGGCAGAAGGTTGGCACTTGATGTTGCGAGCGCAAGAAAAATGCCGGCGATCGGATACATCATGCACAAAAATACATAGTGGGATGGCTTTTCCCGAAAATCGTCGAGCCCGCGCCGAAGCGCGTCTATGACATCCGCAACGCTGATCTTGTTGACGACCGGGCGTGTATAGACATCGCTTGCACCCGACATAACATGGAATGCCGTCATGGCTTTCTCCTCCTCAGCCAAGATAGCCGGCAGCGAAGGGATCGGCGACATCGCCGATACGCAACCGGCACTGCCGAAAACATAACAAATTTCGCCGGCCTTGTCCCACCCTCCCTTGACATCACCGCCAAGCTTTCTCACATCCGCGGCATCATGAAAGCTTCAGATGCCGAAATCCTCATCATCCCCGGTTATACCAATTCCGGTCCCGACCACTGGCAAAGCCGCTGGGAAGCCAAGCTCAGCACCGCGCGTCGCGTCGAGCAGGCCGAATGGTCGAAGCCAGTCCGCGACGATTGGGTGAGGCGCATCGCCGAGGAGGTGAACGCAGCAACTCGACCTGTCGTGTTGGTCGCGCATTCACTTGGCATTCCCTCGGCCATCCACGCCATTCCCCATTTCCGCAACAAGGTGGCGGGGGCATTCTTCGTTGCGCCGCCCGATGTTGCCAATCCGGCAATACGGCCGAAGCACCTGATGACATTCGGCCCATATCCGCGAGATCCATTGCCTTTCCCGACGATCACGATCGCGAGCCGCAACGATCCTTTCGGCAGCTATGAGCAAGCCGACGACATCGCTGCCAGTTGGGGATCGCTCTTCATCGACGCCGGTGAGTCCGGGCATATCAACAGCGAGTCCGGCCATGGCCCGTGGCCGGAAGGAACAATGGTGTTTGCGCAGTTCCTAAGCCGCTTGAAGCCGTCTTAGAGGCGCGTTTGACCCTCGCCTTACTTATAGCCGCATAATTTCAAGGCTGCGGCGATCCGGCTATTTCAAGGCTTCACGCGAGCACTTCCGCGAACCCGCTGACAGTTTGTGCCGCTCCAACAGTCAGTTCAGTCACCCTCACCGCGAATGAAGAGGACGCCCGCCAAGCCCACAAGAACAATGCATTGCAGTATAAACATTGGCCATTCTGGAGACATGTTAGTCCCTCCCCCGTCAGTCCGACGTCGGCTGCCGCCGGCCAAGTGTAGGCGCGTTACGGAAAAGTTACACGCATATAGAGCGGCCAGCATAGATCGACAGCGCATATCTATTTGTTTTTAAATGCTTATTATTTTTATGACATTAATGGCTGTTTAATTCAATGAATGCAAAATATATACACGCTAAAAGAGCGAGTATACAGATTGAAGCACACGATTCCCGATACACGGGTCAAATCGAAGACCAAAGTCGAAGCCGCAGCGTTTCACGGCGACACGACACCACCGAATGGTGCCGAACTCTTGGAGCGCGAGAGTCGCTGGAACTACGCTCTTGTCGGATCGGGAATCGGTGTCTGGGACCACAATCTTCGTCTCGGCAAGCGCTACTATTCCGATACTTGGAAGATGATGCGTGGCATGGGGCCCGACGAGGATGCCGACGGCGATTACGACACGTGGATCGAACTCATCCACCCCGATGATCGGGACTTCGTCATAAAGGCCGTCGCTCGGCAGAACGCCGGCGACCCGGACTATCAGATTTTCGAGTATCGCGAGCGCCACAGGGGCGGACATTGGATCTGGATCGAGTGCCGCGGCGCTTGCGTCGAATGGGAGGAAGACGGCGCGCCTGCCCGGCTAGTCGGCACCGATACCGACATCACCGAGCGCAAGGAGGCTCAGGAGCGGCTTGCACACGTGTCGCGACGCCTCGATCTCGCCCTTGATATTTCTAATATCGGCGTCTTCGAGGCTGACATCGAGCTGGGCACGGTCGATTGGGACGACCGACTCCTGGCAATATACGGCATTACTGACACATCACCGGCCAGCACCGGAAGCGCCTGGGAAGCTTCGTTGCATCCGGACGACAGGAACCGTGTACTGGCGACCATCAATGACAGCATCGTCAACAATGCCGATTTTCAGCACGAATTCCGCATCATCAGGCAGGACGGTATGGAGCGCGTCATTCGCGCAAAGGCGGCCTTCTTCCATGATAGCGACGGGCGCCGCAAGCTGATTGGTGCGAATTGGGATGTCACCGCCGAAGTGCGGCTCAATAGTGAGCTGCAGCGCGCCAAGGATCTCGCGGAAGCCCGAAACAAGGAACTCGAAGGTGCCAAGGAAAGCATCGAGCATCTGGCGCTCCATGACTATCTCACCGGCTTGCCCAATCGCCGTTACCTGGATCGTATGCTGGACGAGCGTTCCGCGGCATGTCGCCAGACCGGCCTGACGCTCGCGATCCTCCATATCGATCTCGATCGGTTCAAGCAGATCAACGATACGCTTGGCCACCGTGCCGGCGACGCGATGTTGAAGCATGCTGCGCAGGTCTTGAAGAGGAATGTCCGTTCGACCGATTTCGTCGCTCGTATTGGTGGCGACGAGTTCGTCGTCCTTTGTACGCTCGACGTCACCCCGAAAAAGATCTCCAATCTGGCCGAGCGCATCATCCGCGAGCTCTGCAAGCCTATCCGCTACGAGGGTCACGATTGCCGTTTCGGCGCAAGCATCGGCATTGCGACGGATAGTGGCCCGGCACTAGATGCCAAGCAACTTCTGCTCAACGCAGATATAGCGCTCTACCGCGCAAAAAGCGGCGGACGCAATCGCCACGAATTCTTCTCGACCGACGAGCGACGCCGCATTATCGCCAGCAAGCGGCTGGCGGACGAAATCCTGCTGGGTCTGGAACGGGGAGAGTTTGTTCCGTTCTACCAGTTGCAGTTCCATGCACGAACGCTCGAGGTTGCAGGCGTCGAGACTCTGGCTCGCTGGCAGCACCGGGAACACGGTTTGCTTGCGCCCGATCGCTTCCTGGCGATTGCCGAGGATCTCGATGTTGTCTCGACGATCGACGGTCTGATTCTCGAGCAAGCACTGGCCGACCGAAAGCGATGGGAGGATGAGGGGCTCCGCATCCCGAAGATCGCGGTCAACGTGTCGTCGCGTCGCCTGGGAGATCCGAACCTGGTGAAAAAGCTTCGCGGCTTGAAGATCGAGCCACGTACGATTTCATTCGAACTGCTTGAATCGATCTCGCTGGACGATTGCGATGATGCCGTGATCGCCAATCTCCGGCACCTGCGCCGCCTCGGCATCGATATAGAGATCGATGACTTCGGTACGGGCCACGCGTCCATTGTCAGCCTTTTGAAGCTGAGCCCAAAAACCTTGAAGATCGACCGCGAACTGATCCGCATGCTGCCACATTCGGCGGAACAGCGGAAACTGGTCCGCTCGATCATCGATATCGGCCGTTCGCTGAATATCCTCGTCACAGCAGAAGGGGTTGAGACGATGGACCACGTCCGCATTCTCTACGATCTCGGTTGCGATATGCTTCAGGGTTATGCGCTAGCCCGTCCGCTGCCCGCCCTGCAGATAGCGCCTTTCGTCCGGGCCGCGTCCTGGCGGGGCGTAGAGGGCCCTGCCCGTGGCTTGCAACAGGACCTTCGTAAGTCGGTCAGCGGTTCCGGCCAAAGATAAAGGCCTGCATGATTGGCTCGACAGGGACGCATCACATTCCGTTGATCGCAAAAAACCTGTAAACTGCTTTACAGAAAGTCTTCGATTCTCTTAGCGGCACTCCGGCAGTCCCGGATTCCGGGGAAGGAGTGACAGGCGGATTGTGAAACCCTCGCTTTTCCTTTAAGGGGACGCCACGAGATCGATCCACTCGCGCTATCCCAAGAGCGCCAACGATAGAGAACAATTGCAATGAACCGTCGCCGCCGTATTTACGAGGGCAAGGCAAAGATTCTGTATGAGGGCCCGGAACCGGGCACGCTGATCCAGTTCTTCAAAGACGATGCCACCGCCTTCAACAAGAAAAAGCACGAAGTCATCGATGGCAAGGGCGTTCTGAACAACCGCATTTCGGAATATATCTTCAGCCATCTGAACAAGATCGGCATTCCGACACATTTTATTCGCCGCCTCAACATGCGCGAGCAGTTGATCCGCGAAGTGGAAATGATCCCACTCGAGATCGTTGTACGCAACGTTGCCGCCGGCTCGCTGTCCAAGCGCCTCGGCATCGAGGAAGGCGTGGTCCTGCCGCGCTCCATCATCGAGTTCTATTACAAGTCCGACGCGCTCGACGATCCGATGGTCTCGGAAGAGCACATCACGGCATTCGGCTGGGCAAACCCCGCCGAGCTCGATGACATCATGGCGCTCGCCATTCGCGTCAACGACTTCATGACCGGCCTTTTCCTCGGCGTCGGCATTCAGCTTGTCGATTTCAAGATCGAATGCGGTCGCCTGTATGAAGGCGACATGATGCGCATCATCCTGGCCGATGAGATTTCGCCGGACTCCTGCCGTCTGTGGGATATCGATACCCGCGAGAAGATGGACAAGGACCGCTTCCGCCGCGACATGGGTGGACTTCTGGAAGCCTATTCGGAAGTTGCACGCCGCCTCGGCATCATCAACGAGAACGAACCCGTGCGCGGCACCGGTCCGGTACTCGTGAAGTAAGACTTTCAGGCCAAGCAAGACAGGGAAGATAAAGTGATCAAGGCTCGTGTAACCGTCACGCTGAAGAACGGCGTTCTCGATCCGCAGGGCAAAGCCATCGAGGGCGCCCTCGGCGCGCTCGGATTCGATGGTGTCGGCCATGTCCGTCAGGGCAAGGTTTTCGATGTCGAACTCGAAGGGGCCGACAAGGCTAAAGCGGAGAGCGACCTTAAGGCAATGTGCGAGAAACTCCTCGCAAATACGGTGATCGAGAACTATAATATTTCCGTCGACTAATCTTGTCGTGGAGCGCACTCGATGGCTGAATTGACGCAAGAGCTCATGCTTGAGTTGTTGACGAAAATGCACGAGCACATCGACACATTGGATGCCTCTCTTGACGATATCAGGAGCGAAATGCATTGCATGCGCGACACGATGACGTCGATGCAGCAGGAAATACACAGTATTTATGGTGTCCTTGGCCGGCACGAAGGTCGGCTGGAGCGTATTGAAAAGCGTCTCGTACTCAGAGAACTTGCAGAAGCACAAACAAGGTTTTAGTCGCACTCATGAAATCAGCCGTCGTTCAACTTCCGGGTCTCAATCGCGATCGCGACATGATCGCTGCACTGACGAAAATCTCCGGTCGCGCACCGGTGACAATCTGGCAAACGGAAACGGATATTCCGGACGTCGACCTCATCGTTATCCCTGGCGGCTTTTCCTACGGCGACTACCTCCGATGCGGTGCCATCGCCGCGCGCATGCCGGTTATGCAGGCGATCATCGAAAAGGCGAGCAAGGGCGTCAAGGTTCTCGGTGTTTGCAACGGCTTCCAGATCCTTGTTGAGGCAGGTCTGCTACCTGGTGCGTTGATGCGCAATGCCTCCCTTAAGTTCGTCTGCCGCGAGGTCAAGCTCGAAGTCGTCAATGCCGACACCGATTTCACCCGCGCTTATTCCAAGGGTCAGATCATTCGTAGCCCAGTCGCCCATCACGACGGCAACTACTTCGCTGACGCCGAGACCCTGGCGAAGATCGAAGGCAACGGCCAGGTCGTTTTCCGTTATGCGGAGGGCACCAACCCGAACGGCTCGATCAACGATATTGCCGGCGTCATGAACGACAAGGGCAACGTCCTCGGCATGATGCCGCATCCAGAAAACCTCATCGAAGCAGCGCACGGCGGTTCCGACGGCCGTGGTCTGTTCGCTTCCGCCCTCGAGGTAATTGCTGCTTAACTTTCGGCACGTAAGAGGCCATCCATCCGGTCCATTGGAGCAAGTTGATGCGCCCTCGCCTTTCGACGACACGTATTTTCGCGATTGCCGCAACGGCGGCGCTGGTCGCGTCCTGCCAATCGAACACGCCGGCGAAGGGTCCTGATCGGAGCGCGCTTTCCACCATGGAACGCGTTGCTCTTGGGGCGAACGCCTGCTGGTTCAAATCGGGCGACGCGGCCTTTGCCGCCTACAGGCTGGCGCCGGAGCTGAACTCCTTCTCCGGTCGTCCTCGCATTCTCGTCGTGCACAAGGGAAGCCCCGAAAGCCGCCCATTGCTTGTCGTTCAGGCGGAAGGCAACCCATCCAAGCTTGATGCCTTTGGTCCGATGATGGAAGGCGCCACGGGACCGCGGATCGTCAAGGATGTTACCCGCTGGGCCTCTGGCGGCAAGGCTTGCGGCTGATCAATCCCAAAAGAACGACTTGCTGGCTTCCTTGCGTGCATCCGCGCGCGTAACGCCGATGTCCAACAGTTCGTCATCCGTCAGATCCAGCAGCGCCTTGCGGCTCTCCCGCTTTTGATGCCACGACGATAGCCGTCTCCATACGGACTGCCACACGATCCAAGTGTGCGGTGCATGGCCCGCGCGTTGCGAAACACGGTATTGCATCGATTGCACCTGAGAAGACAAAGGTGCAACCAGGGGCTCGTTCTCTTGAACGGCAGACATGTCATTCTCCGAGCAGAATTGTATCTGTCACTCAGATAAACTTGACGAGCAATGGGTGACAATATAGAGAATTGTCATCATGACAACTTGGCTCCCAGACGTTACGCGTGGTTCCGGTCCGGTCTACCTTCGGATTGCCGACAGCATTGAAACCGCCATTGCCAGCGGCACATTGCCTGCTGGCAGCAAATTGCCGCCGCAGCGAAACCTCGCCTACGATATTGGCGTGACAATCGGGACAATTGGCCGGGCATATGCACTCGTGCACGAGCGTGGCTTGGTGGCGGGAGAGGTCGGCCGTGGGACCTATGTGCTCGATCGCGCCGGGACCGCCGCCCCCGGCAATCAGCCGGATCCACTGACCATCGCGCTCGGGGGCACGCGCGCGATCGATGCGCCAGCCGGCAAGATACGCTTCGACACCACGGCCGCGCCGGATCTCGGCCAAGGTAAGATCATTGGCAGCGTGCTCGCCGCGATCGGTGAGGAACAGCTTTCCGAGATCTCATCCTATTCCCGCGTCTTTCCAAAGAATTGGTACGAAGCAGGTCGGCTTTGGCTCGCCAGGAACGATTGGATGCCAGAGACGGAAAACATCGTCCCTACCCTCGGGGCGCATGCAGCAGCTGTCGCCGTCATCTCGGCCGTGTCATCGCCTGGTGACAAGATCGTATTCGAAGACCTGAGCTACACGCAAGTTAGCCGCAGCGCTCGCATTCTTGGTCGGCGCACCATCACAGTCGAGTCCGACGAGAATGGTGTGGTTCCCGATGACTTTGAGCGCCTCTGCCTTCAGCAGCATCCCAAGCTCGCGTTCCTGATGCCAACCGCGCACAATCCGACGCTGGCAACCATGCCCCACGAACGTCGCTCGCGAATTGCCGAAATTGCACGCCGTCACGGGGTCTGGTTGATTGAAGACGATCTCTATGGCGGTATGACCGGCGACGAGAACCCGCTGCTTGCATCGCTTGCCCCGGATCGCACTTTCCTGATTAGCGGTCTTTCGAAATCGGTAGCTGCCGGAGTGCGCGGCGGCTGGGTCGCCTGCCCGCCGCATTTTGCGCAGCGAGTCAAGGTGACGCACAAGATGATCACCGGCGGGCTGCCATTCATTCTGGCTGAGGCTTGCGCGCGTCTCGTTGAAAGCGGCCAGGCACACGAGATCCGCAAGGCAAGCACCGCGGAACTGGCTTTCCGCGAGCGGCTCGCTCGGGAACAGTTGCAAGGATACGACTTCGTATCGCATCCGCATGTGCCCTTCCTGTGGCTCAAGCTGCCTGATCCCTGGCTCTCCGGAACGTTCAAGAACGCCGCCTACAGAGACGGCGTGCTGATTGATGACGAGGATGAGTTCAAGGCAGCGCGCGCCGAGAAGGTCTATCATCGTGTGCGGATAGGCTTCTCCTCCCCCCGCAACCGCGAAGATTTGGTTGCGGGACTTATGACATTGCGACGCCTGCTAGAAAGCGGCGGCGCGGGCTATGACGGCGAGATCTAAAACTGCGGCGATCAGCCATAAAGCAGCGACAGCAAGCAGAAGCTACTTTACCTAACCCTGATCGATGCTACGAAATTCGGATAGCGAATCTGGCGTGAGTCGGACGAGGTAATCTGGATGGCGATCGAATTTCGGACAATTGTACCGCGTTCTTCAATAGCGCTCCTGGCGGCGATCGCTACCAATATCTCGGTCACTCCGGCTCATGCTGGCCAACAAATCTTTGACGAACTGCGTTTCGGCGGGTCCGCTTCGGTACAAGGTGGCGTCGAGCGCGAGGACGGCATCTTTCCCGAGGTAACGGTGTTCTTTGATCCGTTCGGCCAGGATGCTGCCACCGGCTGGAAGCAACAGCTTGCGCGCCCTCGCATCAACCTCGGCACCTCCATCGGCACGTCCGGGGAAGCCACTCAAGTCTTTGCGGGTCTCTCCTGGACGGCGAACTTCAATGAGAAGTTTTTTGCCGAAGCCGGTTTTGGTGGCGTCTGGCACGATGGGGAACTCGAAGGCAATACCGATGGCCCGAACCTCGGCTGTCGGTTCCTCTTCCACGAGTATCTAGGCGCCGGTTATCGGTTCGATCAGCACTGGAACGTGGTCGCGCAAGTCGCCCATTCGTCCAACGCCAATCTCTGCGACGGGCCGAACAACGGCATGACCCGTGCCGGCATCCAGGTTGGTTACAAGTTCTGACCTTTCGATCAGGTGCATTTCAATGTCTGCTGTCTGTTAACAGCGGGCATTTTCCTGTCGCGCGTTTCATTCACTTAGGCTAAAGACACCGCAATCGCGCAACGGCAGGGACTTCCGAGAGCTCATGACCATTTCCAATACCCGCCCGATCACCCCCGAACTCATCGCCGCCCATGGCCTGAAGCCAGACGAGTATCAGCGGATATTGGACCTGATCGGCCGCGAACCGACCTTCACGGAGCTCGGCATCTTCTCGGCCATGTGGAACGAGCACTGCTCCTACAAATCCTCCAAGAAGTGGTTGCGCACGTTGCCGACCAAAGGCCCGCGCGTCATCCAGGGGCCCGGCGAAAATGCCGGTGTCGTCGATATCGACGACGGCGACTGCGTCGTCTTCAAGATGGAGAGCCACAATCACCCTTCCTACATCGAGCCGTATCAGGGCGCGGCTACCGGCGTAGGCGGCATTCTGCGTGACGTCTTCACCATGGGCGCCCGCCCGATCGCAGCGATGAACGCGCTGCGTTTTGGCGAGCCGGATCATCCGAAGACCCGTCACCTCGTGTCCGGTGTTGTCTCGGGCGTCGGCGGCTACGGAAACTCCTTCGGCGTACCGACGGTCGGTGGCGAAGTCGAATTCGACGCGCGCTACAACGGCAATATCTTGGTCAACGCCTTCGCGGCTGGACTGGCGAAGTCGAATGCGATCTTCCTTTCGGAAGCCAAGGGCGTCGGCTTGCCGGTCGTCTATCTCGGCGCGAAGACCGGCCGCGACGGCGTCGGTGGTGCGACCATGGCCTCTGCGGAATTCGATGAATCGATCGAAGAGAAGCGCCCGACTGTACAGGTCGGCGACCCCTTCACCGAAAAGTGCCTGCTGGAAGCCTGCCTCGAGCTGATGCAGACCGGTGCGGTCATCGCGATCCAGGATATGGGCGCTGCGGGCCTCACCTGCTCGGCCGTCGAAATGGGCGCCAAGGGCGATCTCGGCATTCTGCTCGACCTCGATACCGTGCCGGTACGCGAAGAGCAGATGACCGCCTACGAAATGATGCTGTCCGAAAGCCAGGAGCGTATGCTCATGGTTCTGGAGCCTGAAAAGGAAGCCGTGGCAAAGGCGATCTTCGTTAAGTGGGGCCTCGATTTTGCAATCGTCGGCAAGACCACCGACGACCTGCGCTTCCGCGTTGTCCATCAGGGAGAAGAAGTCGCCAACCTGCCGATCAAGGATCTCGGCGACCAGGCGCCGGAATATGATCGTCCGTGGCGCGAGTCGGACAAGCGCGCGCCGCTGCCTGCGAACCTCGTCTCCGCTCCGGCAGACTATGGTCAGGCGCTCTTGGATCTCGTCGGTTCTCCCAATCAATCCAGCCGCCGGTGGGTCTACGAACAGTACGACACCCTGATCCAGGGCAACTCGCTCCAGCTTCCCGGCGGTGATGCGGGCGTCGTTCGCGTCGAGAACCACCCGGCCAAGGCTCTCGCTTTTTCGTCCGACGTGACGCCTCGCTATGTCGAGGCCGATCCGTTCGAGGGCGGCAAGCAGGCGGTCGCAGAATGCTGGCGCAACATCACGGCAACCGGTGCAGAGCCGCTGGCGGCGACTGACAACCTCAACTTCGGCAATCCTGAAAAGCCGGAGATCATGGGCCAGTTCGTCCTGGCCGTGAAGGGTATCGGCGAAGCCTGCCGTGTCCTTGACTTCCCTATCGTGTCGGGCAACGTCTCGCTCTACAATGAAACCAATGGCGTTGCGATCCTGCCGACGCCGACGATTGCCGGCGTCGGCCTTCTGCCCGACTGGAAGAGGATGGCACGCATCGGCAGCGCATCGAATGGCGATAAGGTGATCATGATCGGCAGAGACGGCAGCCATCTCGGCTCGTCGGCCTACCTGCGCGATGTCATCGGCAGCACCGAAGGCCCTGCTCCCGAGGTCGACCTCTTTGCGGAGCGCCGCAACGGCGACTTCGTGCGCTCGGTTATTCGCAACGGCCAGGCAACGAGCTGCCACGATATCTCTTCCGGCGGCCTCGTCCTCGCTCTCGCCGAGATGGCGATGGCCTCAGGCAAGGGCCTGAAGATCGGCCTCAGCGAATGCCGGGGCGCTCCACACGCGTTGCTGTTCGGCGAAGATCAGGCCCGTTACGTGCTGACGGTGCCAGCGGATGTTGCCAATTTCGTCTGTGCTAACGCCGAAGGTGCAGGCGTCCCCTTCCGCCGTCTCGGCACGGTCGAAGGTGAAAGGCTTGTAATTGACGATCTGATGTCGCTGCCAATTCAGCAATTGCGCGACGCCCATGAATCATGGTTCCCTAATTACATGGAAGGCCATGGCACACTGGCTGCCACGGAATAATACGCAAGGAGTAACGATCATGCCTATGAACCCCGGTGATATCGAAGACATGATCAAGGCCGGCATCCCCGGCGCCAAGGTGACCATCCGCGATCTCGCTGGCGACGGCGATCATTATGCGGCGGAGGTGGTAGCGGAAGCCTTTCGCGGCAAGAGCCGCGTGCAGCAGCATCAGATGGTCTATGAGGCCCTCAAGGGGAACATGGGCGGCATATTGCATGCCCTGGCGCTGCAGACCTCGGCACCTGAGTAATGTCGAACGCAAATGCCCGGTTACAAGCCGGGCATTTTGCTATAGCCGCCTTCGGCAAAGACCATGCCGGAGCGCGGACCGGCGGTTAGCAGCGTGAAGTCGAAGGATGCTTGCAAATCCGGCCCCAGGACGTACTGCCGATGCACGCGCAGAAAATCCTTCTTGATCTTCCTATAATGTTCAACGGTCAGCATCTGCTTCACGCGAATGAAGATCATTTTCGCAGGGCGGGCATCGCGCTGTCCGCAAACGGCTACCACCGGCACTTTGTAGAAGTGGATGGCATCGGTCAGACACTGGACATCGAGCCAGCTGACACTCGCGCATCGCGCAATCAGGCCCACCCGTGATCGCAGCAATTCCGCGGGACGCAGCAAAGCACATTGCAGGATCGCCGAACCGAGGGTCGCAAAGATCACCCTCTTGCCAGACAGGATGTTAGGATCGCGCTCAAGCACCATGCCGATGACATGAGCCGCTACGCTGGAGCCCATGCTGTGCGATGAGATCACATACTCGTCCGCGGCGTCTGACAACGCTGCCCGTGCGGCTGCGGCACAGCGATCGAGCCACTGGTTGAACTCCGAGTCGCTCATACGGGCAAGAGCAATCGCCATACGCCAGTCCGCGAAGAGATGCAGTGTGTAGAAACGCTCGGCGAAGGGCAGAAACGCAAAGACGAAGAAACACAACGCTAGGGCCACGCTCCACAGGAGATGAAGTGCGGGCAACTCCATTCCGATCGGTATGACGGCGATCGTTGCACTGAGCGCGAAGCCGAGAACCATCATCAGAAACGGAAAGATGAAGAACAGCCCGAACCGCCAAGCATGCCGGAAATAGCCGGCCATTCCACCATAGGCGACCACCCGAAAGGCACTCTCAAAGCCTCTGACGATCTGTGTCGCACGGCCGCCAACTCTCAGCTTCTCGACCAGCGCATTGTGGTCGAACACATGAATCTGGCTGTTGGTTTCCCAGCCATCCGCAGTCGCCTTCACTTCGAAGCGCGTTGAATCCGCTCCGTATTCTGATTCACTCGTCAGCACCGAGTAATCCCAGACCGCTGCACTTTGCTTTGCTGAACGTTCGTAGCGCGCTCTGTGAGCAAGCCCGTCAAGTGGCTCGAACCCCGGAAAATGGAGAACGACCCTTTTCGAAATCAATGTCATTATTTTCTTTCGTGGCCGCGGGCGCGGCAGATAATTGCAGCGCCGCAATCGGCGAGAATTGTGGCGAAATCCGGAGCATCGACACGGCAAACGGTCATGGCCAACCTGCTGAAGCAGCGGTTCAGGCGTTGAAGTAACGCAAGCGCAACAATCCGCACTCAGCAAACCGGTAGGGCGCTCTTTTTTTGCCTGAGCCTGCTGGAATTCCGTCAATCACATGCTATCTAAGCTTAACGATTGAAACGGCGGGCCTTTAACTCGCCTGTGGAAAGGATTAGGTCCCTATGAGCGGTATCAACGAATTCATCGACAACGAAATCAAGAGCAACGACGTCGTCCTCTTCATGAAGGGCACGCCGCAGTTTCCGCAGTGTGGATTCTCCGGTCAGGTCGTGCAGATTCTCGATTACATCGGCGTCGACTACAAGGGCATCAACGTGCTCGCTGACTCCGAAATCCGCCAGGGCATCAAGGATTACTCCAACTGGCCGACGATCCCGCAGCTCTACGTGAAGGGCGAGTTCATCGGCGGTTGCGACATCGTCCGGGAAATGTTCCAGGCCGGTGAGTTGCAGCAGCACCTGCAGGAACACGGCGTGACCGTTCGCGGCGCCGCCTGACCTGTTCGGTCACCGGGCATCCCGCCCGGTTTCCAAATCTTGCATTTTGAGTCCGAGGCGCTGTGCTGAACAGCGCCTTGGCCCGTTTATGGGAATTTCATTGTGACAGATTCATCACAAGCCGTGCACGCGGGCCGATTGCCCATGGGCAAAGGGGAATTCATTGCGCTCGCTGCCTTCCTGATGGCAGTCAATTCGCTTGCGATCGACATCATGCTCCCGGCGCTTCAGCAGATCGGCGCCAGCCTTGGTGTGGAAAGTGAGAACCATCGTCAGTTTGTGGTCTCTGCCTATCTGCTTGGTTTCGGCGCGGCGCAGCTCTTCTACGGCCCTCTCTCCGACCGCTTCGGGCGCCGGCTGCCGCTGCTGATCGGCCTCGCCATCTATATCTGTTCCGCGCTCGGGATCGCACTGGTGCCATCCTTTGAGGGCCTTCTCCTGCTTCGTTTCATTCAGGGCATTGGTTCGGCGGCAACGCGTGTTATCACAATCTCCATCGTTCGCGACATCTACGGCGGTCGCCAGATGGCAGAAGTCATGTCGCTGATCATGATGGTCTTCATGATCGTCCCTGTTATAGCGCCGGGCAGTGGCCAGATCATCATGTTCTTCGGCAGCTGGCACCTGATCTTCGTATTCATCGCGCTTATGGCTGCTCTCATTTCGGCATGGGCCTATCTTCGCCTTCCCGAAACTCTGCATCCGTCCAACGTTCGCCCATTTACCGCTCGCTCCATCATCGGCGGCTTCAAGCTGGTCCTCACCAACCGGATCGCGCTCTGCTATACGATTGCCAGCACCTTCATCTTCGGCTCGCTGTTCGGCTTCATCAATTCCGCGCAGCAGATCTATGTCGGCATCTACGGTCTGGGGGTCTACTTCCCCTTCGCTTTCGCGGGTGTTGCCGTCTTCATGTCGCTGTCGTCATTCCTCAACTCGCGGCTTGTCGGCAAGTTCGGCATGCGGCGGCTGTCGCATGGCGCCTTGGCGGGCTTCATCACGGTCAACACCATCTGGCTGGTCGCCCTCGTCCTGGGACCACAGCCGATGCCCTTCCCGCTTTTCATCGGCTTCTTCGGTCTGGCGATGTTCCAGTTCGGTTGGATCGGCTCGAACTTCAATTCGCTTGCCATGGAACCGCTAGGCCATGTTGCGGGAACGGCTTCCTCCGTCCTCGGATTCATGAGCACGGTGGGCGGCGCGCTGATCGGCGCCGGCATCGGTCAGGCCTTCAACGGCACCGCATTACCAATGGTCGCAGGCTATTTCACCGTCTCGATCATCGGTCTGATCTTCGTTTTGATCGCAGAGAAAGGACGCCTCTTCCAACCGCATAACCCCGCGGTCTGATCGAGTCGCCCGCCTCGTATTTCAGGATTTCCAGTATGACGCCGCCACATAAACAACACGTCGAAAATCAGGGCTCCAGCCGAATAGGCATGGGCTTCGTCGAATTTGTCATCACCATCGCTATCATGACCGCCAGCATCGCCATGGCGATCGATATCATGTTGCCTTCCCTGCCCGCGATCGGCCATTCGTTCGGCGTCACAAACGCCAACGACGCGCAGCTCGTGATCGGCGTCTTCTTCCTCGGCTTCGGCGTATCGCAGATCATCTTCGGCAGCCTCTCAGATACGTTCGGCCGCCGGAATATCCTGCTTGGCGGCCTGGCGGTTTATGTGCTCGCCATGTTCGCCGCGGCCGCCACCGGCAGCTTCGAGATGCTGCTGGTCATGCGCTTCGTCCAAGGCCTTGGCGGCGCAGCCGTTCGCATCACCACCATGGCGATCGTTCGCGACTGCTTCGGCGGCCGCGAGATGGCGCGTGTCATGTCCTACGTGATGATCGTCTTCATGATCGTTCCGATCGTGGCACCGTCTGTCGGTCAGTTGATCATCACTTACGCCAACTGGCACTGGATCTTCATCCTGCTCGGCGTCGTCGGCGCCATCCTGTTTATCTGGGCACTGGTGCGCCTCAAGGAATCGCTTCCGAGAGAAGAACGGATCCCGCTATCGGTGGGCTCGGTCGTCGACGGCTTCAGGACCGTTCTGACGAATAAAGTCACCTGCGGCTACATGATTGGGCTCACGATGTTCACGGGCGTCATCAGTGCCTATGTCATCTCGGTCCAGCAGGTCTTCGGCGAAGTCTACGGCCTCGGCGACTGGCTGCCGATCGCCTTTGCCGCGACGGCGGGCGGAATCGCGGTGGCAAATTTCGCCAACGGCTTCTTCGTGCGTAAATTCGGCATGCGCCGCATCTCGCACGTCGCGATGATCCTGTTCACGATCGTCTCGGCAATCGGCTACGTCAAGGCACTCGGCGGCCGCCCCGATTTCGCCTTCGCCTATGCGCTATTCACGATCCTACTGATGATGTTTGCGGTCATTGCCACGAACTTTACGGCAATCAGCCTGGAACCGATGGGCAATCTCGCCGGCACAGCGACCGCCATCACCGGCTTCGTGTCGACGACCTTCGGCGCGATCCTTGGCGGCTCCGTTGGCCAGCTCTTCAACGGCACTGTCCAGCCGCTCTTTGGTGGTTTTGCCGTGTTCGGTGCGATCAGCATCGCGGCAACGCTCTGGGCGGAAGGCGGCAAGCTCTTCACGCATCCGGGCGACAGTCCGCAGCTCGACGCCGGTGCCGGGCACTTCTAACCGTCTGACAAAACTGCACGCATGGCGTTCCATATCGCTCGCATCAGATCGTTGCGGGCGAAGCTTTCAAACAGCTACCGCCACACCAGAACAACCGATAGAGCCAGCGCCGACGCCATGGCGATATTGAAGAACCTCGCCGAGCGTTGCGTCCGGAGAATCTGGGCTACGAGTGCACCCAAGACAAGCCACAGCAGCCCGGCTGGAAATGCCGCGGCAGCAAACAGCGTCCCCATCCATAGCGCACCGCTGGTTTGAGCGTACTCCGGCGACACGAGATAGGTGCCGCCGGCACTAAGGGCGACCAGCCAACCTTTTGGGTTCAACCACTGGAATAGAAAAGCCTGCCGAAATCCCACCGCCCGCGTCTGGCCGTTCGCTTCGAACGTGCCGGCACTGGCAATCTTCCAGGCCAGCCACAGCAGAAACAGAGATCCGGCCATCTTCATCGCTGTCACAACAGCTGGCGCTGCGGCGACAATTTCTCCAAGGCCGAAGGCGCTTAGAACGATCATCACGCCCATGCCCAGCGACGCGCCGAGCGGACAGCCGATGCCTCTCAAGGCACCGACAGCCGCACCGGTGGACAGGATCATCGCGTTGCTGGGTCCCGGTGTAACCGCCGCGATAAACGCAAACAGCAGGAAAGCCAGCGCCTGAGCGGTATCCATCATTCCCTCCCGGGATTTCTAAAGACGGGAGAAGCTCTACAGCCGGCGTGCCTGATCGTATTGTACGTCTGTGCAAACGTCGCAGTCGCGTTGGAACGCAAATCTGCGTCCCCTAAAACGCCACGTCCTCGCCAGCGATCCGCGTGAGGCGCACCGACTTCGTGTCAGATCGTGAGGACTTCACGCCGCAGAATGTCCCAACTCTCCTTGTCAGGCGCGATCAGCAGACCACCGGTCGTGTGGTGCGGCAGATAAGGTGAGCCGTCAAAGCGGGTCGCATGACCGCCGGCCTCGATACTCAGAAGCGTGCCTGCAAGATGATCCCAGGGCATGAGCTTGTTATACATGAGATAGTGCACATGACCGCCGGCAAAGGCGCGGTATTCGTGGGCCGCGCAGCGGTAGTTGGCAAGAAACCGGACCTTGGCCAGGTTGGCCAGGATCTCACGGCGCTGGGGCTTCGGAAGGAAGCCGGTCGATGCCATGCCGACCATCTCTTCCAGTGCGACAGGTACTGCAACGGAGAGCCGTTGTGCCTCCCCATCAGGACGTCGAAGCCACGCGCCGCTGCCCTTCTCTCCGATCACCCAATCGTCGCCCATCGGGTCGTAGATGATACCGGCAACGGTTTCGCCCTTGGATACCACGGATGCCATGACGCCGAAGGCTGGAATGCCCGATGCGAAATTGAAGGTCCCGTCGACGGGGTCCACGACAATCGCAAGATCCGCTCCTTCGAGCTTGGCAAGTAGCGCTGGATCGGCAGCGACCGACTCCTCGCCGATGAACACGGCATCTGGCCAAAGCGCGGCGGCTTCCGCCTTGATCATCCGCTCCGCCTGAAGGTCGGCCTCCGTGACCAGATCGGTTGCCTCGCTCTTGGCGCGCACGTCATCGCTCCCAAGCCGACGGAAACGCGGCAATATCTCTGCCTTCGCCGCCCGCCTCAGGAGATCGGCAAGCGTCGCTACATCTATCGTGGAACTCATGGACTTTCCTTCTTTGGCGTGAGTGCCGATTATTCACTCTTCGGTGCGGTCTCTCTGGCCATCAGGCCAGCGAAATCGAAAAGCTTGGGATCAAGAAGATGCGACGGGTTCACATGCGCGAGCGCCCTGAGCATCGTGTCCTTGCGGCCTGGCATGCGCCGCTCGATATTTGCGAGCATGTCCTTCATCGCATTGCGCTGCAGCCCATCCTGAGAGCCGCAGAGATCGCACGGAATAATTGGGAATTGCATGGCAGCCGCAAACTTCGCCATGTCGTCTTCGGCGCAGTAGGCGAGTGGCCGCAAAACCATCAGGTTGCCCTCGTCATTGAGCAGCTTGGCCGGCATCGACGCGAGCCGCCCACCGTGGAAGAAGTTCATGAAGAAGGTCTCGAGGATATCCTCGCGATGATGGCCGAGCACCAATGCGTCGCAGCCTTCCTCCTTGGCAATCCGGTAGAGGTTGCCGCGGCGCAGGCGCGAACAGAGCGAGCAATAGGTCGCTCCGTCCGGAACCTTCTCCTTCACGATCGAATAGGTATCGCGATACTCGATGCGGTGCTTGACGCCGATCTTGGTCAGGTAGTCAGGCAGGATATGCTTGGGGAAGTTCGGTTGCCCCTGGTCGAGATTGCAGGCGATCAATTCCACCGGCAGAAGACCACGCCACTGCAGGTCGAGCAGAAGGGCGAGCAACCCGTAAGAGTCCTTGCCGCCAGAGAGACCGATCAGCCACCGCTTCTGGCCCTTCAGCATCGCAAAATCGTCGAATGCCTGCCTGACGTTGCGCAGCAGCCGCTTGCGCAGCTTGTTGAACGACACCGAGTTCGGAGCCTCTGCAAAGAGCGCGTGCGCGATCGCGCCGTCCGCGGTCGGCGTTTCCAGCTCATCGGCAATGTTGGCTGCGATGTTCATTCTCTCGTCCAATCAGAGTCTGCCTCCGCCTTAGCAGAAAGCGTCACGACAACACAGCATCAATCGCCGAAAACCGACCAGCCGGTGCGAGCCGCCAGCATTTCGAGTGCGACGGCGCCGAGTTGCGAGTTGCCGACCTTGTTGAGACCCGGCGACCAGACGGCGATGGAGGCGATGCCGGGCGCCACGGCAAAGATGCCGCCACCGACACCGCTCTTGCCGGGAAGGCCTACGTGATAGGCGAAGTCGCCCGAGCCGTCATAGTGGCCGCAGGTCAGCATTAACGCATTGATACGCCGTGCCCGCTTCGGCGACACTACCGAGTGACCGGTCATCGGATTACTGCCGCGCGCCGCGAGAAACAGCCCGGCCTTCGCAAGCTGCTCGCAGGTCATCGACAAGGCGCATTGGTGGAAATAGACGCCAAGCACGTGATCGACGGGGTGATCTAGGTTGCGATAGGAGCGCATGAAATTGGCGAGCGCAAAGTTGCGGTAGCCCGTCTGCGTCTCGGACTTTGCAACGCGATCATCGATGGTGACCGACTCGTCATCCGCGAGATAGCGCACGAAGCGCAGCAACTCGCCGATCGCCTCGCGCGGCGCATGGCCGGCCATGACGACATCTGTCACCGCGATTGCGCCAGCATTGATGAAGGGATTGCGCGGAATACCCTGCTCATGCTCGAGCTGGACGATCGAGTTGAACGAAGAGCCGGATGGTTCACGGCCGACGCGCTTCCACAAGCCCTCGCCGATCTTGCCGAGCGCAAGCGTCAGCATGAAAACCTTCGAGATGCTCTGGATGGAGAACGGCACGTCGGCATGGCCGACGTTGTAGACCTTGCCGTCTACGGTCACGACGCTCAAACCGAACTGGTTCGGGTCGACCTTGGCGAGTTCCGGAATATAGTCCGCAACCTTGCCCTCGCCGATACGGGGCGCCAGCTCCTTGTGGATGCTGTCGAGAACTGCCTGCAAGTCCACCATCCTATCTCCCCAGATAACAAAAAAGCCGCCCCAAGAGGCGGCTTTTCCGTATGCGAAAACGCCTCGCGTCCTACTGCGCCGCGCGTCGAAGACGCGTAAAGGACGCAGTAGTCCCTTAGAGAGACGCATAAGCCTTTCCGACAATCGAAATTCGATTGTCGGGGCTATGCGTTAACGCGAATAGAATTCGACCACCAGATGCGGCTCCATGACGACCGGATACGGTACGTCGCCGAGCGCCGGAACGCGTGCGAAGGTAGCAACCATCTTGTTATGGTCGACTTCGATGTAGTCCGGGACGTCACGTTCAGCCAGGCTAACCGATTCCAGAACGGAAACGAGCTGCTTCGACTTCTGACGAACTTCGATGACGTCGCCAGCCTTGCAACGGTAGGAACCGATGTTGACGCGGACGCCGTTCACGGTCACGTGGCCGTGGTTCACGAACTGGCGGGCAGCGAAAACGGTCGGAACGAACTTGGCGCGATAAACGATCGCGTCCAGACGGGACTCCAGAAGACCGATCAGGTTTTCGGAGGTGTCACCCTTGCGGCGTGCGGCTTCAGCGAAGATTGCACGGAACTGCTTTTCGCGCAGGTCACCGTAGTAACCCTTCAGCTTCTGCTTGGCGCGCAGCTGCACACCGAAGTCAGAGAGCTTGCCCTTGCGGCGCTGACCATGCTGGCCCGGGCCGTATTCGCGGCGGTTCACCGGGGACTTCGGACGGCCCCAGATGTTTTCGCCCATACGGCGGTCAATCTTGTACTTGGACGATTCGCGCTTGCTCATCGTATTTCCTTTCAGAAAGTTAGAACGGCTTGTTACCAAACCGCGTGAAGGAAACACGCCCTCCTTTGATCTTCTCTCGAGGATCCGACAGGATCATCCCATTACGCGAACAGGACAAATCCACGGGACATGTCAAATGAAACACCGGACATCTCTGCCCGGTGCTGGCGCGGTCTTTAGGGCGAAGTCGCTGGAATGTCAATCACAATTCCACGTCCTTGCCCATCAATGCCCCTGGTGGCGTAGCCGTTGCAGCTTACTTGGCGCTCGCCGTCTCGGTCTTCAGGCC
This sequence comes from Rhizobium sp. R711, assembly GCF_002211365.1. Lineage (GTDB taxonomy): Bacteria > Pseudomonadota > Alphaproteobacteria > Rhizobiales > Rhizobiaceae > Rhizobium. The sequence goes on from NZ_LOKZ01000034.1 coordinate 67,156, forward strand.
GAGCGCGTCACGGATCGTATAGAACAGATCCGTCTGGTCCGTCAGACCGGCAACATTTGCTGCACGCGGCCCGTAGGCCGCGATGCGCAGCTGCGAGCCCGTGTGGCCCTGGTCATTTTCGTCTTCGGAGTTACCGTAGCTCACGGCCATAACAGCCCCATCCCTCGTCATCAGCGCTTCCGTCAGGCCGGGAGCCTTGGTATCAGCCTCGATGATCTGACTTGCATGGGCATGGTCAGCGGTGACGATAACGAGCGTGTCGCCAGCTTCCCGCGCAAATTTCAGCGCTTCCTGAACGGCTTCGTCGAGATCAACCGTCTCACCGATCTGACCGCACGGGTTGGCGGCATGGTCCTGCTTGTCGATCGACGCGCCCTCGACCTGCAGGAAGAAGCCCTTCTCATTCGTCCGAAGCAGTTCGATCGCCTTCGCCGTCATCTGGGCCAGCGTCGGGGTTGCGGCCGTGCGCTTCTCGTTCGGCTGGCAGACGACCGGCTCCATCTCGATATTGCCGTAGTGGCTGGCCTTCGGGCCTTCCCAGCGAACCGGCATGTTGCCCTCGGCAAACAGTCCGAGCACTGGCGCGCTGTCGTTTGCCTGCTTGATGGCCCGAAGCTCATCGAGGTTCGAAACGATCTTGTAGCCGCGCTCCTCGGCCTGCTGGCGAAGCGTCTTGTCTTTCCACTCGCCGGCCTTGGCGGTCTCGCCAAAGCTCTTGGCGCCACCGCCAAGTGTCACGTCAGCACGTGCATTCAGAAGCTGCTCGCTGATCGATCCCTTACCGCCGTTTTCAAGCGCATTCGTCGGGCACTTCTCGGTCGTGGAAGCCGGGTCGTAGCACTTACGCTGGGTCACGTGTGCGGCCTGGACGGCAGGCGTTGCGTCCTGGAGTTCGGCGGTCGAGACGTTGCCCGTGCCGATGCCGGCAGCCTTTGCCTTCTCAAGCAGTGTTTCGTGGGCCTTCTCATGAATGTCGACGCCGATCGCGCCGTTATAGGACTTCACGCCGGTCGCCCAGGCGGTGCCCGAGGCAGCGGAGTCGGTCACGTAGGTCGGCTTGCCGGTCTTCTTGTCGAGCGAATAGTGCGTGTACTGGCCGGTGACCGGCAGCGCATCGATACCCTTGAAATACTGGCCCGCACCAACCGCATAGTTGCGCGCGATGGTGATTTCGGAGTCGCCCATGCCGTCGCCGATTAGGAGGATGACATTCTTCGGGCGAGTATCGATGAGCGCAGCGCGGTAAGCCTCGGTGATATCGCCGGAGAGGCGGCGTGCGCCACCAGGAGCGCTCAGATCGGCACTCGCCGCGCGCTCCAGAAGTTTGTTCGCCGCATCATCGGCATAGCCGGGTTGAATGGCAACGGTTGCAAGCAGGCCGCCGGCGACAAGGCGCAACAGCTGGTGACGAACGTTGTTTCTCATGACCGAGATCTCCTTTTGATAATCCGCATCGACCACACGGGTCGCGCGCCTTATCCACCACCTGAATGAAGCCCATGTGACAAAAGCAACTTCTTCGTGTGATATTAGAGGTCGAGTATAGAGCAGCCCGATAGTTCCCGCGCTATCCTTGCTGCAATCCGGCCGTCATTCCGCTGCAGAGCGGACATCACCCGCATCGGGCGCATTGGCATCGCCCGGGGCCGTCTGGCAGTTCATATCGGGGAACGCGACGATGCGCTTGCCCGAGAAATCCGTATGCACGACGACGGTGCCCTGCTCCTCGAAATAGCCAAGCAGGCGTCTCGCACGCCGGGCCGAATGGGTGCCATAGGCCCGCGCAATCCGTGCATCCGAGGGGCACGTCTCGCCACACACAGCAGCCTTTGCCAGCATCAGGAAAACGCCCTGTAGGTCGTCCGTGACGCCTGTGGACAGTGACAGCGCCGTCGCCCAAGCTTCTGTTCCCGCCGTTGCCGCATCCACGCCGGAGCGCGAAATCGCCACGCGACGTCGAAACTCGGGCAGCGACATCGGAGGACCGGGAACCCGGCGCATACGAAGTCGCACGAGGAACTCTTGATAAAGGACGGGATCCGTTCGAAATCCCGAGCCCGGATCGTCCAGTATCTCGTGCAACACTGCTGTCAGCCTCTCTTCGCGCTCCTCGGCCGATAGTTCGGGTTGAGGTGCACGCGCTTCCGAGACAGGAGCCGAGGCAATGGGAGCCGATCGCGACAGTTCGGCAAGAATATCCGTGGTCGGCCGTGGCGCCGGCGGCGCACGGCGGACGATCGGCCTCTGAAACTCCTCTGGATCCGGGGTAAAGATCAGATCCTCGACGTCGTCAGGTGCATCCGGCAGCGGCATGAGCTTCGGGCTCGACGAGCGAGCCGAGGTCTCGACATTGCCGATCTGGATCGGTAGTGGGCGGCGCGACAAGGCTGGCCCGAGCGCAACGAAATTGCCACGCTTCAGATCGCGGAACATGTCCGCCTGACGCCGATCCATCCCGAGGAGATCAGCCGCACGCGCCATGTCGATATCGAGGAAGGTGCGGCCCATCAGGAAGTTTGAGGCTTCCGCGGCCACGTTCTTCGCAAGCTTTGCGAGACGCTGCGTCGCGATCACGCCGGCAAGACCACGCTTGCGGCCGCGGCACATGAGGTTCGTCATGGCGCCAAGCGACATCTTGCGGGCATCTTCCGAAACATCGCCGCCGACTGAAGGCGCAAACATCTGCGCCTCGTCGACCACGACGAGAACGGGATACCAGAATTCACGGTCGGCATCGAACATGCCGTTAAGGAAAGCTGCCGCCGCACGCATCTGCTGCTCGATATCAAGACCCTCGAGGGTCAGAACGCAGGAGACGCGATGCTGGCGGATACGAGTGGCGATGCCGGCCAATTCGGCTTCCGTGCGCTCGCCATCGACGACGACGTGGCCGAACTTGTCCGACAGAGTGACGAAATCGCCTTCAGGATCGATGATGACCTGCTGCACCCACTGGGCGGATTGCTCTAACAAACGGCGGAGAAGATGCGACTTGCCGGAGCCCGAATTGCCCTGCACCAGAAGACGGGTAGCCAGAAGCTCCTCGATATCGAGCGTGGCCGGATTGCCTCCCGACGCCGTTCCCATATCGATACCAACCTGCAATGTCACATTCCTCTTTCAATTCGACACGGCGTCCTAGCAGGTTTGGCCGTGTCTTTGGCAACACGGCGGCACGAACCCACAGGAGAAAACGTCAGAACCTGGCTTTCAGCATCCTGGTGCAGACCAGGCTGACCGCGAGTGGAACCAGCAACACCGCCAACCCGACGCGCAACCCGGACATCTCCGCGATGAAGCCGATCAGAGGCGGACCGATCAGAAAGCCGGTAAGCGCCATGAAGGACAGGATGGCGACATTGGCGGCCGCCGGTCGATCCCTCAGGCTTGCTGCGGCGGTCACCGCCAGCGGAAAGCCGACCGATACACCGATCCCGACCAAGGCAAAACCTGCCAGCGTCAAAAGGCTGTGCCAGGCAAAAACGACGATAAGCATGCCGACGAGAGCAGCTGCGCCGCAGCCACGAGCCAGCGCGATTGCCCCAAAACGCTGTTTCAGATGATCGCCGCTGAAGCGGCCCGCTGCGACCATCATCGCGAAAATCGTATATCCGATACCGGTCATCATGCCGTCGGTCTGGAAAACACCCTTGAGATAGACGGCGGACCAGTCGGCGATCGCTCCTTCTGTCATCGTAATTCCGAAGACGAAGGCGCAGATACCGAGCAGAGCGCTGCTTGGCAGCTTGAACGGCATATGCGGCGGAGCCGCACCAGCCTCGCGATCGGGCGGCAGGCCGAGGCTTGCTACAATGGCAAACGGCAAAACGACGAAGGCAGCAGCCATGATCGCCCATTCGGCGGGCGCGGCAATTGCCACCATTCCCGAACCAAGCAGGCTGCCGGCCATGATGCCCAGGCTCCAGAAGCCGTGGCAGCGGTTCATGATAATCGAGCCGGTATCCTTTTCAGCACGATCTGCTTCAACATTCAGCCCCAGCTCCAGCGTCGACATAGCAACGCCAAGCAGCGCAAGCGCGATGAAGAGTTCCAGCGGCGTGCGCGAGAAGGCGGGAAGGCAGACAATCACCAAGAAGACGAAGAATCCCGCGATGACGGTGGTTTTGCCGCCAATGCGCGATACCACTCGTCCGGCGACAGGCAGCGTCGACAGAATACCGACCGGCATGCCGAACAGCGCCAAGGCAAGATCGGCCGGACCAAGCTCAAGACGAGCCTGGATTTCGGGAATGCGCGGCAACCAGCTGCCGAACGCAATCGGCTGCAGAAAAAAGATAGCCATGACAAGTTTTTGGAAGGACATGCGAAGCCTGGCGGGACGAATCACATCCCACAGTCTGCGCAGTCGCCTGGCTTTGCAATAGCCCCTATTGTATCGAGATGAAGACGGGCTTGGCGCGAGCGCCTGATTCAAGCCTTGAGACCAAATCCCTGCATCAGCCGCCGCGTCGCAAAATCGGGATTGCCAGAGGTGAAGACCGCGAAGTCGAAACTATCAGGGTGCACGCCATCGACGACCTGCGGCACGAGGCTGCGGGCACGCCGCGCGATTGCCTCCGCCGGATCGAGCCAATCGACCGGCCAGGGTGCTAGCCGACGGAAAACATTGGCCATGAAGGGATAATGCGTACAGGCAAGAACCACGATATCGGTCTTGGAACCATCCTTCTCCACGAAGCACTGGTCGATCTCGGAAAGCACGGCCTCATCGGATACAGCATCGCCGCGAATATAAGCCTCTGCTATTCGCGCCAGATTTTCCGAGCCGACCAGGCGCACATGGCACTGCTGCGCGAAGGATTGAATCAGGTCGCGCGTATAGGCGCGCTTCACCGTGCCAGGCGTCGCCAGAACCGAGACGAGCCCTGAGCGCGTCCGCTCAGCGGCCGGCTTGATCGCCGGTACCGTGCCGACGAAGGTCATCCGCGGAAACGCCGCACGCAAGTCGGCGCCGACAAGCGTAAAGGCCGTATTGCATGCGATGATGCAGACCTCGGGATCATGCTCCGCAAGCAGCTTGGCGAAAAGGCCGATGATCCGTTCCTTCAGCGCCTGCTCTTCCCAGCCGCCATAGGGAAAGCCGGCGTCGTCTGCGATGTAGATGAAGCCACGCTCCGGCATCAGCACGCGCGCTTCGCGCAAGACGGTCAGCCCTCCGATGCCGGAATCGAAGACCATAACCGGTTTCAGCTCATTCAGCGCTGCTGTCATCTTCCGATTGTTCCTTGACGTCGACGGGCGGCCGGCTCCCGCGCGGATATTTCCGCGAGAAGCGGTCGAGGGAGGAGATAACGCCGCGCAACACGCTGATTTCTTGCTCCGTGAAGGCGCGGCGAGAAAGGACTGCGCGCAGGTTGTCCACCATTTTGGGCTTTTTCGCGGGTGGATGGAAATAATTGCGCGCTTCCAGCGCTTCTTCCAACTGGTCGTAGAGACCGAAGAGCTGTTCTTTCGTGGATTGCGTTTGCGACATTGCCTGGAAGGGAACGCTGCCGACGTCCGCCATCCCCGATTTCATCCATTCATAGGACATCAGAAGCACCGCTTGGGCAATGTTGAGCGAGGCGAAGGCGGGGTTGACCGGGAAAGTCACGATCTCATCGGCCAGCGCGACTTCTTCGTTGGTCAGCCCCCAGCGCTCGCGGCCGAACAGGATGCCGGTGCCCTCACCTGCGCGGAACTTCGCCCGCAGCGTTTCCGCTGCCACCACCGGCGATCGTACCGGCTTGAAGCCGTCCCGCTCGCGCGCCGTCGTCGCATAGACAAAGTTCAGGTCGGCGATCGCCTGTTCCAGCGTCTCGAAGACCTTCGTGCCTTCGATCACATGATCCGCCTTCGAGGCGGCAGCCTGTGCCTTTTCGTTCGGCCAACCATCACGCGGATTGACCAGCCTCAAGTCCACCAGGCCGAAGTTCGCCATGGCGCGCGCGACCATGCCGATATTCTCCCCCATCTGGGGTTCGACGAGAATGACAACCGGGCCTTCCGTGAGAAGTTGCCGCTCGCTGTTCGTGCCTGCCATGACGCTGGATCCTTTTGTTACGGCCGGAATAGCCAAGCCGCGCCGAAACGGCAAGGGTCAAGCATTCGGAGAGCCTGTCCAGCGTCGAGCCGACCATCTCTGCGCCGAGGCGCGGGCCGGCATGTGATAGCGGCAAGTGCTGTCGGGACGAACCTTTGCTCTTGCGGTCAACGAGGAAACACTTCCACTGGTGGGAAGCGCACCGGTTGGAACTCGTAAGCCCATCGAAATCCTTGGCCATGATCTGCCGGACCTGTCCCCGCCCGGTGACAACAGGCCGCGGAAAGTTGCCCTCGCCTCATTCGCGACCTCGATGCCGGTGATCAAGGGGGATTTTCGCCAGCCATCGAAGCTTCGCTGTCCCTCCGCGTAACCACAGATTACAATGCAAAGCCTAGCGCGCAGCCCACCTCGGAACAGTACGGCCCACAGTCGTCCGAGCCATTATTGGCCTTTGGCGATCTGCACCATCGTGTTCTTGAGCGAATTCGGTGGCTGGCCTGGGTCGCCCTCGGTGACGATATCATCGATGACAGGCTTGCCGCCCTCATCGAGCACCTCGAACCGCACGGTGGTCACGGCCTGCTTGTCCGACCCGTCATCCATGCACGTCGCCTTCTTGAACGTGACGACCACTTCCGTCGCGCCGTCAGCGACGGACTTCGGCGTGTACGTCAAATCCTCGAGAGGGCAAGCATCTTCGCCATTGACGATGACGTCGTAGTCGAAGGGGGAAACACCATCCTCGTCGGCAGCAGGATTCTGGATGGCGGCCTGGTACTTAGTCACGAAATCCTTGCTGTATAACCGTGAAAGCTTGCTCGGATCGAAGATGTCGATCCAATCGCTGTCTGCTCCCGACCAGTTCTTGATCGTCGCATCCATAACCTCTTTTACAGGCGCTGTAACGTCGGCGGCGAGCATCGGGCACGTCGAACCGAGCAGGATCGCAAGGACAAGGGAAATCTTCTTCATGACGAATATCCAGGCAATGGTTTTGCGCCGGAGACTAGCCATTTTCCTCCGCTTGGCAATGGCCGCAAAAACACGATCCCCTTCCTGCTTCCGGCTTTGCACTCCCGGCCCACAATGCTATAGCGCTCGGGATTTGACATCACCCACCCGGGACGCAAGTCCCTTCCAAGCTTAACGAGGCAGATACATGAAGAAGATCAAGGTCGCCAATCCCGTCGCCGATCTCGACGGCGATGAAATGACTCGCATCATTTGGCAGCTCATCAAGGATAAGCTGATCCATCCGTATCTCGACCTTGAGATCGATTATTTCGACCTTTCCGTTGAAAACCGCGACGCCACCAACGATCAGGTGACGATCGACGCCGCCAACGCCATCAAGAAGCATGGCGTCGGCATCAAGTGCGCAACGATCACGCCTGATGAGGCACGCGTCAAGGAATTCAACCTCAAGCAGATGTGGAAGAGCCCGAACGGCACGATCCGCAACATCCTTGGCGGCGTTATCTTCCGCGAGCCGATCATCTGCAAGAACGTCCCGCGTCTCGTTCCGGGCTGGACACAGCCGATCGTTGTCGGCCGTCATGCCTTCGGCGACCAGTACCGCGCGACCGACTTCAAATTCCCGGGCAAGGGCAAGCTGACGATCAAGTTCGTCGGCGAAGACGGCCAGGTCATCGAAAAAGAAGTCTTCGACGCACCGGGCGCCGGCGTGGCAATGGCGATGTACAACCTCGACGAGTCGATCCGCGAATTCGCCCGCGCCTCGATGATGTATGGCCTGATGCGCAAGTGGCCGGTCTACCTGTCGACCAAGAACACCATCCTCAAGGCCTATGACGGCCGTTTCAAGGACATCTTCGAAGAAGTCTACGAGACCGAGTTCAAAGATCAGTTCAAGGAAATCGGCATCACCTACGAGCACCGCCTGATCGATGACATGGTTGCTTCGGCGCTGAAGTGGTCCGGCGGCTACGTCTGGGCCTGCAAGAACTATGACGGCGACGTCCAGTCGGACACGGTTGCCCAGGGCTTCGGCTCGCTCGGTCTGATGACTTCGGTTCTCTTGACTCCGGATGGCAAGACTGTTGAAGCCGAAGCTGCACACGGCACGGTTACCCGCCATTACCGCCAGCACCAGAAGGGCCAGGAGACCTCGACGAACTCGATCGCATCGATCTTCGCCTGGACCCGTGGCCTCGCGCACCGCGCCAAGCTCGATGACAACGCCGAACTCGCAAAGTTCGCCGCCACGCTCGAAAAGGTCTGCGTCGACACCGTCGAGGCCGGCTTCATGACCAAGGATCTGGCGTTGCTCATCGGCCCCGATCAGCCTTGGCTCTCCACCACCGCCTTCCTCGACAAGATCGACCAGAACCTGCAGAAGGCCATGGCATAAGCCAGAACCAATATCGGAATGGACGGCGGGGATTTCCCCGCCGTTTTCGTTTCAGCGACAAGTAAGGGGAACAAAAGGATGACCACTACGATCCGTCCGCTGCAGCCATCCGACCGAGGCGCCTGGGAGCCGCTTTGGGCCGGCTATCAACGCTTCTATGAGGTCGTCATCCCGCCGGAGACAACGGAGCTGACCTGGGCGCGCTTTCACGATCCGACCGAGGACATGCACGCGCTTGGCGCCTTCGACGATAGCGGCCGCCTCGTTGGTATCGTCCACGCGATTTTCCACCGTTCGACCTGGCTGCCGAAATGGACCTGCTATCTCCAGGACCTCTATGTCGATGACACCCAGCGCGGTGTCGGTGCTGGCGCTGCCCTCATTGACGCCGTCGCTGATCTCGCTCGCGAGAACGGAGCTGGTCGGCTTTACTGGATGACGCACGAAACAAACGCCACCGCGCGAAGACTCTACGACAGGATCGCTGAGCGATCCGGCTTCATCCAATATCGCAAGGCGCTTTAGATAGTTATCCACTTTGCGCACGACGGTTCTGTCCTATTTCCCTCATGGCGAGCCTTGATCCGCTGCGTTCAGATGGAGGAACACCGAAGGAAGCGAGGAGGAGTACATGAGAGACGAACTGGTATTTTATACGAACCCTATGTCGCGCGGTCGTATCGCCCGCTGGATGCTGGAAGAGACAGGCGTACCGTACAAAACAGAGATCATGACCTTCGGTGGAACTATCAAGTCGCCGGAATACCTCGCCGTCAACCCGATGGGCAAAGTTCCTGCGATCCGCCACGGCAAGACGGTGGTGACGGAATGCGCCGCCATCTGCGCCTACCTGGCCGATACCTTTCAGGAGGCCGGCCTTGCTCCAAAACCGGACGAGCGCGGCAGCTATTATCGCTGGATGTTCTTCACCGCAGGCCCTCTCGAAGCGGCAGTGACCAACAAGGCCTTGGGCTTCGAAACGCCACCCGACAAGGCACGCATGGCCGGATATGGCAGCTACGCGGATGTGATGAACACGTTGGAGCGCGCCGTCAGCGCCTCGCCCTATGTCACCGGTGACCGCTTCACGGCAGCCGACGTCTACGTCGGCTCGCATATCGGCTGGGGCATGGGCATCGGCACCCTCGAGAAGCGCCAGGCCTTCGCAGACTATCTCGGCCGCGTCACCGATCGCCCGGCTTACAAGCGCGCCGTCGCAATCGATGACGAGGCCATGAAGGCCGCACAATAGCAACCGGATGCTAGACCAGCGGCATGTGAATGTCAGTCAGGAGTTCGGTCGGCGGTACATCACGTGGGTTGTTGAGATATTCCTCAAACATAACGCTGTCGCGAAGTTTCCTGCCCGAAGCGGGCAACCATTCCGCATAGAGCCAATGGTAGGCCTTGTACATGTCGGCGTAAGGTCCCTTGTGACGCAGCACGGCGTATTCCCCTCCGTCGAGTGTACGAGTTTCGAACGGCGCCGCCACCGCAACCTCGCCTTCGACGGTAACGCATGCGACCGAGCGGAGCTTTTCGGCAGGCACAATGTCGGGATCATCGAGATAGACACCGATCATGCGCATCGTGGGCTTGGCAAGTCCACGAGCAAAAAGCGTGCCGAACAAGGTCTCGAATGCCTTGCCGATCTGCATGTACGAGCCGATATGCGGCACGCCAAGCAATTGAATTGGCTCGATCTTCCGTAGGGTAATGTCAAACATGGTTGCGGTCTTTCCGTAAGGTGAGGGTTCGAAGGCTTTGTGGCTTCCCTCCTTCCGGTACTGTGCTGGCGGCATGCCATAGACCGATTTGAAGATGCGGTTGAAGGACTGGAGGTTGGGATAGCCTGATCGCCTTGCTATCTCCCGGACAGAAAGATCCGTGGCAACGATGTCGCCGGCGGCACGATGCAGCCTTAATCGCTTGACGGTCGCCGCGAGTGTCTCGCCATGAACCGCGCGATAGATCCTGTGCCAGTGGTAGCTCGACATGCAGGCGATGCCGGCAAGGTTGTCCATGTCGAGCTCCTCGTCGAGATGATCATGGATATAGGCCGATACCCGTCTGAGACGGTTTTCGTAGAGCGCCCATGCCGTTTCGCCATTCATGTCAGAACCTCATGCAAGTCGATCGCGGCAGAAAAGCATACCGCGATTTGACAAATCCTGCGGACTTGCGCCGCCAGCGAATCCTGATAGATCGGAATTCCGGCTCGAACCCAAGAGGATTTCAAAATGCCGGACTTTTCAACAATCATACTCTTTGCCGTCGCCGCCCTGGTGCTGACCGCAACACCCGGCCCAGATATGCTGCTGATCGCCTCCCGCAGCATAAGCCAGGGACGCGCAGCCGGATTTCTGACTTATGCGGGCATCGCGCTCGGCACCTATTGCCATGCCCTCGCCGCAGCTCTCGGGCTTTCCCAGCTCTTTCTGACCGTGCCGGTCGCCTACGATGTCGTTCGCTTGGCGGGGTGCTCTTATCTTCTCTATCTCGCATACAAGACGATTCGGTCGGAGCGGACAGCTTTTGCTCCAGCCTCGACGCTCACGAGGCTCGCGGGAAAGCGGATATTCCTTGCAGGACTAGCGACGAATCTCCTGAACCCCAAGATGGCGCTCTTCGTCGTGGCGTTGTTTCCGCAGTTCGTCCGCCCCGGCGGCGGCTCCATGGTTGTACAGATGCTTGTGCTAGCGAGTGTTTTGAATGGCATCGGCTTCATCGTGAACGGCGCCGTCATCATTCTGGGAAGCAAGATACGCACACGTCTGAGCGCTGCGACCCGTTTCCCCAAGCTGCCGCAATATTTGCTGGCAAGCGTGTTCACTGGCCTTGCGTGCCGTCTCGCTGTGCAAACGAGAAGCTGAAACCAGTCAGTAGCACGCGCACAAATACAAACCGGCTGCGAAATACGTCATTTCGCAGCCGGCTCAGATTTCAGACTATTACCAGTTATTGCGCCTCAACCAGCCAGCGCCGCAGCAACCACCTCGATCGCCTCATCCGCCTTCGATCCATCCGGACCGCCGGCCTGCGCCATATCAGGACGGCCGCCCCCACCCTTGCCACCGAGCGCAGCAGACGCGATGCGCACCAGATCGACGGCGCTGAAGCGTCCGACGAGATCTTCGGTGACAGCAACGACAGCACTCGCCTTGCCGTCCTCGGCAACGCCGATCAGCGCGACAACGCCGGAACCGAGGCTTGCCTTACCGTCATCGGCCAGGCCCTTGAGATCCTTGGGATCCACACCAGAGATTGCCTTGCCAAGGAACTTGACGCCGGCAACATCGCGAACCGAATCCGCGGAGCCGCCCTGCCCGCCGCCCATTGCAAGTTTGCGCTTGGCATCGGCCAACTCGCGCTCAAGCTTGCGGCGTTCATCCATCAGCGCCTCAACACGAGCGAAAACATCTGCCGGCTGCACCTTCAACGACGTCGCGAGCGATTTGACGCGCTCGTCCTGTTCCGCCAGGTATTCACGCGCGGATTCGCCGGTGACCGCCTCGATACGGCGCACGCCGGCACCAACCGCGCTTTCGCCGAGAATACGGATCAGCCCGATCTGACCGGTCGCGCCGACATGCGTGCCGCCGCAAAGTTCGATCGAATAGGGCTTTCCGGCCTTCGCGCCGCGCACGCCCTGGCCCATGGCCACAACGCGAACCTCGTCGCCGTATTTTTCGCCGAACAGAGCCATCGCGCCTTCGGCAATCGCGTCATCGACGCTCATCAGGCGGGTCGTGACCGGCGAATTCTGCAACACGATCTCGTTCGCCATGTCCTCGACGACCTTCAGTTCGTCAGCAGTCATCGGCTTTGGATGCGAAACGTCGAAGCGCAGTCGCTCCGGGGCGACGAGCGAGCCCTTCTGTGCCACATGCGTGCCCAACACTTCGCGCAGCGCCTCGTGCAGCAGGTGCGTGGCGGAATGGTTTGCGCGCAAGCGCGAGCGGCGCGCATGGTCGACCGTCAACGCGACCGCATCACCCGCGTTCACATTACCTTCGACGACAGTGCCGATATGGATAAAGAGGCCCTCGCCCTTCTTCTGTGTGTCCGTGATCTCGATCTTGGCGGTATCGGAGGTAATGACACCCGTATCTCCCATCTGGCCGCCGGACTCACCGTAGAACGGCGTCTGGTTGACGACGATCTGAACCTTGTCGCCGGCCGACGCGGAATCAACCGACGTGCCGTCCTTCACAATGGCCTGAACAACGCCTTCTGCGGTCTCGGTGTCGTAGCCGAGGAACTCCGTCGCGCCGTGCTTCTCCTTGAGTTCGAACCAAATCGTCTCGGTAGCCTTGTCGCCGGAACCGGCCCAGTGCGAGCGCGCCTCGGCCTTCTGCCGCTGCATGGCGTCGGTGAAGCCGGATATGTCTACGCCGATTTCGCGGGCGCGAAGCGCATCCTGCGTCAGGTCGAGCGGGAAGCCATAGGTATCATAGAGTTTGAAGGCGGTTTCGCCATCGAGCATGTCACCCTTGCCGAGCGCCGTCGTGGCATCGGAGAGAAGCGAAAGACCGCGCTCCAACGTCTTACGGAATCGGGTCTCTTCAAGCTTCAGCGTCTCGGAGATCAGCGATTCCGCGCGGACCAGCTCCGGATATGCCCGTCCCATTTCCTGGACAAGCGTCGGCAACAGCTTCCAGATCAGCGGCTCCTTGGCACCGAGCAACTCTGCATGCCGCATCGCGCGGCGCATGATCCGGCGAAGCACGTAACCGCGGCCTTCATTCGAGGGCAACACCCCATCGGCAATCAGGAACGCCGATGAGCGCAGGTGGTCGGCAATAACGCGGTGGCTGGCGCGACGCTCGCCCTCTGCCTTCACACCCGTCACTTCCTCCGAAGCCTCGATCAGGGCGCGGAAGAGGTCGATGTCATAGTTGTCGTGCTTGCCCTGCAGAACAGCAGCGACGCGCTCCAGTCCCATGCCGGTGTCGATCGACGGACGCGGGAGGTCGATTCGCTCTTCCTTGGTGACCTGCTCGTACTGCATGAAGACGAGGTTCCAGATCTCGATGAAGCGGTCGCCATCTTCTTCAGGTGAGCCGGGAGGGCCGCCCCAGATGTGATCGCCGTGGTCATAGAAGATTTCCGAACACGGGCCGCAGGGGCCGGTATCGCCCATCGCCCAGAAATTGTCGCTGGTCGGAATGCGGATAATCTTCTCGTCCGGCAAACCTGCGATCTTCTTCCAGAGATTAAAGGCCTCGTCATCCGTGTGATAGACGGTGACCAGCAGCCGCTTGGCGTCGAGCGCGAATTCCTTGGTGATCAGGTTCCAGGCAAGCTCGATTGCCCGCTCCTTGAAGTAGTCGCCGAAGGAGAAGTTGCCGAGCATCTCGAAGAAGGTGTGATGGCGCGCAGTGTAGCCGACGTTATCAAGGTCGTTATGCTTGCCGCCGGCGCGGACGCACTTCTGCGCCGTCGAGGCCGTCTTGTATGGACGCTGCTCCAGGCCGGTGAAAACATTCTTGAACTGGACCATGCCGGCATTGGTGAACATCAGGGTCGGATCGTTGCGCGGCACCAGCGGGCTCGACGAAACGATTTCGTGGCCGTTCTTCTTGAAATAGTCGAGGAAGGTCGACCGGATATCATTCACACCGCTCATGCTATGCCCTTCAATGCTGCCGGAAGGCAGGTCAAAACTTAAATCCAGTGGCTTTTATCGTTCGCCTTAACCACTGTCCAGCAGACAAACAAAACCGGCCGCATTCTGATCAAAGAATACGGCCGGTTTTGAACTGTTGGAAACCGATACGATTAGCCGTCGACGGCCTCGTCCCCGTCATTCGCATCAGGGCCGCCGTTCTGCAGGAAGCGGTCCGCAATCAGACCGGCATTCTGACGAAGCGCCGTCTCAATCTCACGCAGGAGATCCGGATTGTCGCGCAGGAAGAGCTTCGCATTCTCGCGGCCCTGGCCGAGGCGCTGGCTGTTATAAGAGAACCAGGCGCCCGACTTCTCGACAATACCAGCCTTGACGCCTAGGTCGACCAGTTCGCCGGTCTTCGAAACGCCCTCACCATACATGATGTCGAATTCGACCTGCTTGAAGGGAGGCGCCATCTTGTTCTTGACGACCTTGACGCGGGTCTGGTTGCCAATCACCTCTTCGCGCTCCTTGACCGCACCGATGCGTCGAATGTCAAGGCGAACGGACGCATAGAACTTCAGCGCGTTACCGCCGGTCGTCGTTTCCGGCGAACCGAACATGACACCGATCTTCATGCGGATCTGGTTGATGAAGATGACCATGGTGTTCGACTTCGAGATGGAAGCCGTCAGCTTGCGCAGTGCCTGGCTCATCAGACGAGCCTGAAGACCCGGCAGATTATCGCCCATCTCGCCTTCGATTTCGGCACGCGGCGTCAACGCGGCGACGGAGTCGACAACGAGAACGTCGACCGCACCGGAACGGACCAGCGTGTCGGTGATCTCAAGCGCCTGCTCGCCCGTATCCGGCTGTGAAATCAGCAGATTCTGCAGATCGACACCAAGTTTGCGGGCATAGACCGGATCGAGCGCATGTTCCGCGTCAACGAAAGCGCAGATGCCGCCCTTCTTCTGCGATTCGGCAATGGTCTGTAGCGCGAGCGTCGTCTTACCCGAGCTTTCAGGTCCGTAAATCTCTATGATACGTCCTTTCGGAAGACCGCCGATTCCGAGCGCTATATCCAGCCCGAGGGAACCCGTCGACACCGTTTCGATCTCGACAACGTTCTCGTTCGAGCCGAGCTTCATGATTGAGCCCTTGCCGAACGACCGCTCGATCTGTGAGAGTGCCGCTTCAAGTGCCTTGCTTTTGTCCACCGATTTGTCCTCTACAAGCCGCAATGTATTCTGTGACATTCGATCCACCTTTAGGTTATTGAAGCCGCTCAAGCAATGTCGCCGCTGATGCCGATTTTGTACCGCATTTGTTCTCATTGCGCAAGCGGCGCTCAAATAATTGAAACAAAAAGGTAAAACTGCCCGTGTTCTACATTTGTTTTAGTAATGGAAAGCAACAGCTTAGAGATAGGGATCTGCTCGCCAGTCGACCAGTGGCGGCAGGACGATTCGTATCTTTCGGCCACGCGGGATGATGAAATGAAGCGGAAGATTCTTGTCCTTGGCGGAGCCCATATCGACAGGCGCGGACGCATTTCAGGAGACACCGTGGCTGGCGCCAGCAATCCAGGTACATGGTTCGAGGAGCCGGGCGGCGGCGGCTTCAATGCCGCTCGCAATCTTGCCCGGTTGGGCTTCGACGTGACGATGATTTCGCCCCGCGGCGGTGATCCGATCGGCGAGATGGTCAGCGAGGCTGCCGACTTCGCCGGCGTTGATGATCGCCCCTTTGTTTTCCTCGATCGCAAGACGCCGAGCTATACCGCAATCATCGAGAACGACGGAAACCTGGTGATTGCGCTTGCCGACATGGATCTCTACCGCATGTTCGTGCCGAGGCGCCTCTCGATCCGTGCCGTCCGCGATGCCTTTGCCGCGACCGATTTCATCCTCATCGACGCCAACCTGCCAGCAGAGACGCTGGCATCGATCGTCGAGCGTGCGAAGGTGCTTGGCAAGCCGGTGGGCGCAATCGCAATCTCGCCGGCGAAGGCCGTCAAGCTCAAGCCGTGCATCGAAGGGATCGACTACCTTTTCCTCAACGAGGCTGAGGCTGCCGCATTGACCGGCGAGCGCCCCAACGATCCAGCACACTGGCCGTCACTGCTGGGTGACATCGGTTTGCGCGGCGGCGTCGTCACGCGCGGACAACGCGAGCTGATCGCCTTTGCGGATCGCCACGCGATAGCCCTGCAGCCCGCAAATCTGGAAGGCGTCGCGGATGTCACCGGCGCGGGAGACTCGCTTGCAGCCGGCGTAATCTCAGGATTGATGCGCGGGATTTCCTTGGTCGATGCCGTTCGCGAAGGCGCCGCAGCAGCAGCGCTGACCGTACAATCGCCGCATGCGGTCAATGAAAACCTTTCCCCGGATCTGATCAGGGAGACACTTTCCCTTGTTCCACCGGCGAGAATTTTGCATTGAAGGCCGTACCGATGAAATGGAAGAGACAATGACGAAACCGTTCTCCCCCCTCCTGCCGATCGCCTATTCCAAAGAAGTCGCAAGCGCCAAGCAGCGCGGCGCGCCGATCGTGGCACTTGAATCGACCATCATCACGCATGGCATGCCCTACCCCGGCAACATCGAGATGGCCCGCAGCGTCGAGGCGCTCATTCGTGAGCAGGGTGCCGTGCCAGCCACTATCGCGGTCATTCACGGAACGCTGCATATCGGCCTCGAATCCGATCAGCTGGAGCAACTGGCGCAGGCCAAGGACGTCCTCAAGGTTTCTCGCGCCGATCTCGCCTTCGCGATCGCCGAGCGCCGTCACGGTGCAACGACCGTAGCAGCGACGATGATCGCCGCCGAGCGTGCCGGCATCAAGGTCTTCGCCACCGGAGGCATCGGCGGTGTTCACCGCGGCGCTGAGGAAAGCTTCGATATTTCCGCTGACCTCGAGGAACTCGGCCGCACCGGCGTCATCGTCGTCTGCGCCGGCGCCAAGGCTATCCTCGACATTCCGAAAACCCTGGAGGTGCTGGAAACCGCGGGCGTTCCTGTCGTCACCTATGAAAGCGAGGAATTCCCCGCCTTCTGGTCCCGTGCCTCGGGATTGCGCAGTCCACTGACGCTGAACAGCCCGGCCGCCATCGCCAACTTCCAGACGGTGCGCGAGCAGCTCGGCATTGACGGCGGCATGCTGATAGCCAACCCCGTGCCGGAGGCGGACGAGATCCCCCGGGAGGAAATGGAGATCTACATCGAGCGCGCGCTCGATAGCGCAGAGCGCGATGAAATCAGCGGCAAGGAAGTGACGCCTTACCTGCTCAGCACGATCTTTGACCTGACCGACGGCCAGAGCTTGAAGACCAACATTGCGCTCGTAGAAAACAACGCGCGACTGGCGGCAGAAATTGCCGTCGCGCTGGCTGGCTGATCGTTTAGAAAGGGGCGCTGCGGCGCCCCTTAACTGTCCAGCGTCTCTTTGACGACAACGGCAAGCTGCTTCAGGGAGAACGGTTTCGGCAGGAAGCCAAACTTGGAATCCGGCGGCAGGTTGCGGGCAAACGCGTCTTCGGCATATCCCGAAACGAAGATGAACTTCAGGTTCGGATAGTTCTTGCGCAACTCGCGCAGCAGCGACGGACCATCCATCTCCGGCATCACGACATCTGAAACGACAATGTCGACCTTGCCTTCGAGCTCCTCCATGATATCGAGCGCCTCGACGCCAGACCCGGCCTCGTAAACCGTATAGCCGCGTGTCTCGAGCATGCGCTTGCCCCCACGACGCACTGCTTCCTCATCCTCCACCAGGAGAATAACCGCTGAACCCGTTAGGTCCTCGGGTTGCTCGACCGGTGCCGGCGCCTGTTCCGCAAGCGCGCCGATAACAGGCGTGACGGCATCACCTTCGGCGGCAACCGCTGGCTCGACAATGTGGCGCGGCAGGAAGACGCGGAATGTCGTGCCTTTGCCAACTTCCGACTCCGGCTGAATGTAGCCACCTGATTGCTTGACGATGCCGTAGACCATCGCGAGACCAAGGCCCGTTCCCTTGCCCACCTCTTTTGTCGTGAAGAAGGGCTCGAAGATCTTGTCCATGATCTCGGGCGCAATGCCGGTCCCGTTGTCCGAAACCTCGACGAGAACCATGTCTTCATGCGGCATGTAGGAATAGTTGAATGCCGCGACCTCTTCCGCCATCACATTCTTCGTACGAAGCGTGAGCTTGCCGCCCTGCGGCATGGCATCTCGGGCGTTGACGCAAAGGTTGATCAGCACCTGTTCGAACTGTGACAGGTCGGTCTTCACAGGCCAGAGATCGCGGCCGTACTCGACATCAAGCTTCACATTGGTACCGGAAAGCAGGCGGTCGACCAGCATCCTGAGGTCGCCGACCACGTCAGTCAGATTGAGCACCGTCGGTCGCATTGTCTGCTTGCGCGAGAAGGCCAGCAGTTGCCGAACAAGCACGGCGGCACGATTGGCGTTGCGCTTGATTTCCATCAGGTCGGCAAAGCCCGGGTCGGCGGGTCGCGCCTGTAGCAGCAGATGATCGGAGGAGAGCAGGATGGCCGTCAGAACGTTGTTGAAGTCGTGCGCAATGCCACCGGCCAGCGTGCCGACCGCGTTCATCTTCTGCGTCTGCGCCATCTGCGCCTCAAGCGCCTTCTGCTCGGTCACCTCGACGGCATAGACGATCGCGGCCTCTTCCGGCGCCTCGTCGCTCTGATCGATCACCGCGTTGACGTAGAAGCGGAAATGGCGGGCTTCATCCGTTGGCGTACGAGAGTCGATCGGCGGGATATCGCCCTGCCGATCCTTCGCCGCCGCAAGCGCCTGCTGCAGTTTCGACTTATCGCTGTCCTGGACAATGATTTCGAGTAAGGCGCCGTTCTCGACGTCATTCCGGGAGACAATCCCGGAAAACAGTTTCAGGAACGGGGCATTGGTTCGCAGGATACGGCCTTCGCCATCGACCGAGGCAATTGCCATCGGCGTGTTGTTGAAGAAACGAGTAAACCGCATCGCGGCCGCCGTCCCCGACTGATCGTTCTCGCCGCTTTTCTGCCGCGTCAGAACAATCGACCGGCTTTCTCCCGGAGCACCATCGCGCATCGACGTCACGCTGTGGACGATCTGGGCCGGCAGACTCTGGCCGTTCATCTTCTTCAGGTCGAGATCGAGCGTTACCGTCTTTTTCAGGCCCGGATCAGCCTGCACCGATTGGATGAGCGCAAGTCCCTCGCCTGCGACGAAATCGCCGATCGTTACGGAGCCTGGAACGAATTTGGTGAGATCGATGCCAAGCCATTCCGCCAGCGTTGCATTGAGGTAGAATATCTCCCCTTTGCGACCGGCCGAAAAGAACCCGGCTGGCGCGTGGTCAAGATAGTCGATCGCATTTTGCAGTTCCTTGAAGAACCGCTCCTGATCGTCACGCTCGGATGTGATGTCGCTGATCTGCCAGATGTGGAGTGGCTTGCGCCCGATCTCCTCGCTCTGCAGAGTCCGCGCTTTGAGGCGGTACCAATGCGCTCCTGCACCGTTCGTCGAGGGGCCCAGCGACCGCAACAGGCGGAACTCCTCACTGCCCTCCCGCCCTTCGCGAAGCCCGTTGGAAAGACGATAAAGCGCCTCGTTCGATTCCCGATGACGCGACAGCAGCGCTTCGAGCGTCTGAACTTCTGTCGATTTGCGGGCGCCTGTCAACTCGCCATAGGCCGCGTTCGCATAGACGATGCGCCCTTTGTCATCGGTAATTAGCGACCCATCGGGGTGGCTGTTCAGAAATGCCCGCGCGAGGCTATCGGACTGCCGCTGCGGCATGACCTCGATAAAGCCGATCACCGACGACACGAGGAAGAAAATCCCGACCATGGCAAGCACGCCAAGAACGCCAAGCACCATTTCGTTGTCGAGAGAACTTTTGAAAACAACGAATGCAGCGGCTGCACCGATCAGCACAAGCGCAAGCAGGATGATCCGCAAGGCCGTTCCCGTGCGGCCCCCGCGGTCCAAGAGCGGTTCGCTATAATCGTCGGCCTGACGCGGTCTCGTCATCTATTCCCTCGCATGGCCTGCCGGGCTTCACTCGTAATGGGGAGAAAGCAGGAATCAGGCGTCATTTCCTTCTTATCAATTTGCGGTCCCCGCAAAAACACTGGTCTCTGTGAAGACTGATTGAATTCACAACGAACAGCGCCAATTTCGCCATTAAAATGCGTTGTTAAGAAAGCATGTTCGAATTCCACTTCGGGTTGGCGTGACTGGACAAGGCCATCGGGACTTGTCTACGAAGTGGTAAAGTCGCCATGTGGTTCAAAACCGCGAAGGGAGTAAGCCAAGATGTTCGATAATCTCATGGGAGCCTATGGGAGCCGCTTCCTTCTCGCCGCCGGCGGCGTCGGCATAGCTCTATTGCTGCTGATTGTCGTGCTCTGGTTCATGCGAAACCGGGCGCCTTCGCCCTTCGTGCGGGGTGGCCGCAACCGTCAGCCACGGCTGCAGGTCCTCGATGCGGCGGCCGTCGATGCGCGCAGACGCCTCGTCCTCGTCCGCCGCGACGATGTCGAACATCTGATTATGATCGGCGGACCGACCGATATCGTCATCGAGAGCAAGATTGGCGAGGCCGCCGACAAGCCCGTATCGCTCGAGACAGCTCAATCGGCCGCTGCGCCCGCGCCGGTTGCTACCCCCGTGATGTCACCACAGCTCGAGGCCCCGCCCGAGCAGCCGGCGCCTGTTCGCATCACGCAGGCGGAACCCCAGGATGCGCTACCGATCCGCAGCCATACGCCAGCTGAAGCTTACGTGCCCGACCGCGCGCCGATCGAAGCCCGCCCGGAACCGGTTATCGTCGCCACGCCGCCCTCGCCTCCGCCCGTCATCGGCGAACGTGAGCGTGCCCCGCGTCCGGCACCATCATTCGAGCCACGCCCGGAACCGCGCCCGGCGCCGGCCCCGATCGAGGCCTCCGCTGCCGCAGACATTCTCGATTCGGCCCGCGAGCGTGTGCTTTCGCAACAGCGCATCGAGCCGCATGTCACCCCTCCGTCGGTCCGGAGCGCGCCCGCGCCCGTGCAGCCCTCATCGGCATTCGTCGAGGTTGGCACGCTAGCGCCGGCTGCACAGCCGAGCGACTTCCAGCGCATCCTCGAGGAAGAAATGACAAGTACACTTGCCGCCGAGCGCATCGTGCCGACGCCACAGGTGCCCGCTGCAAGACCCGCTCCGGCGCCCGGTAACCTGCCGCGCCGTGATCCTGACATGGCGCCGCTCACAGGTGCTGATGCCGCGCTTCAAAACGAAGTCGCACGCATCTTCGGCGAGATGAGCGTCAACCGCGACAAGTAGGCGGGTCGATCCCAAAAACAAAAGGGCACCGTGTTTCCGCGGTGCCCTTTTATCTTTTATGTCGGGACTATTCGTCCCGGTAAACCTTTTCCCGGCGCTCGTGCCGCTCTTGAGCCTCGATGGAGAGCGTCGCGATCGGTCGAGCGTCAAGCCGCTTGAGACCGATTGGTTCGCCGGTCTCCTCGCAATAGCCGTAGGTGCCGTCTTCGATACGTTGCAGTGCTGCGTCGATCTTGGAAATCAGCTTTCTCTGGCGGTCGCGGGCACGCAGTTCGATAGCCCGGTCGGTTTCGGACGATGCCCTATCGGCAAGGTCCGGGTGG
This sequence comes from Rhizobium sp. R711, assembly GCF_002211365.1. Taxonomy (GTDB): domain Bacteria; phylum Pseudomonadota; class Alphaproteobacteria; order Rhizobiales; family Rhizobiaceae; genus Rhizobium. The sequence goes on from NZ_LOKZ01000034.1 coordinate 88,832, forward strand.
TTTGCGCTTTCCTCGGCCAAGTGGTCGAGGGTTTCGCGCGCCTCTCTGAGAATGTCGTTCTTCCAGGCGACGAGCTTGGCTCTAAAGTAAGCCCGCTGATTGCCATTCATGAACTCTTCCTCTTCCGAGGGTACGTAGTTGCTAAGATCGATCTTCTCACTCAACGCGATTCTCCTGAAGAACATCTCATCTGGCGGGTGTATATCGCGAGCACTACGGTTGATTCAAGCCAAATACGCTAGGTAAACAGTTTTTTAAATCTGTCATATTTTTAAGCTAACAGGCTATTTTCTCACCCTTATTCCGCCGGATGCATATTCCTCTCCCGGTAACCCCATACTTTCCCAAGCCGGATTTAGGCGCGACACCTGCGGCCGCGGTTGACGCACGGGCCGCTCACCCGCTACTGAAAAAGTCCCTTCGACGTGGATTTTCCTATGGCCGCAATCACGCCTCCGCCTTCCCGGATTTATCTGCTGCGGCACGCCGAAGCCGCTTGGGCCGCACCTGGACAACGTGATTTCGACCGCCCGCTCAGCGACAAAGGCTATGCCGAGGCCGAACTCGTCGCCGACAGGGCCGCGGACAAGGGGTATCGGCCGGATCTCGTACTGAGTTCGACAGCGGCGCGTTGCCGGGACACGGCCGATGCCGTACATCGGGCCATGGGTTCCACACTCGACCTTCGTTTCGTCGACGAGCTTTATAATGCCTCACAGGACATCTATCTCGAGATCATCGATGCCCAGCAGGCGATCGACTCAGTCATGCTGGTGGGCCACAACCCGACGATGGAGCAAACGCTGGAAGCGTTGATCGGCCACGAGGCACTCTGTCAGGCATTGCCGACCGGCTTTCCGACGGCCGGTCTTGTGGTTCTGGACTATGACGGTGTGTCGGCAGGCTGGCGTCTCGTCGATTTCGTGATCGACTAAGCTCTTTTCGCGGAACGTCTTTTCGCGTCGATCCGGGGTTCCTATATGGCTTGTCACGATACAACCGGGATTCCGCCTTGCCGCCCAGCCTGACCTCCTTCACCGATGACGCGCGCATCGCCCTCGACAATTTCGCGGACCGGGCATCTGGCCTGATCAATCCAACTGTGCGCCTTGGCGTCACCGGCCTATCGCGCTCTGGCAAGACCGTCTTCATTTCCTCCCTCGTCCACAACCTGCTGCACGGCGGCCGGCTGCCGCTCTTCGAGCCAGTGCAGTCCGGTCGTGTCTCGGCGGTCCGGCTTGAGCAGCAGCCGGATGATGCAGTGCCGCGCTTCCAGTATGAAGATCACATCCGCTCCCTCGTGAAGGACCGCGTCTGGCCGGATTCCACACGCGCCATCTCGGAATTGCGCATCACACTCGAATATCAAAGTGCCAGCGGCTGGAATCGTCTCTTCTCGCCCGGTCGGTTGTCGATCGATATCGTCGATTATCCTGGTGAATGGCTGCTCGACCTGCCGCTGCTCGCAAAGAACTATCGCGCGTTCTGCGAGGAAACGATTGCCTTGGCCAAAACGGGCGTTCGCGCGGACCTTTCGCACGCTTGGCTGACACTCGCCCACACCGCGGACATCAGTGCTCCCGCCGACGAAATGCGGGCCCGCGACCTTGCAACTTCCTTTGCCGATTACCTCAAAGCCTGCAAAGCAGACGAACGCTCGCTTTCCACGCTCCCACCCGGCCGCTTTCTATTGCCTGGCGACCTCGATGGCTCTCCCGCCCTGACCTTTGCGCCGCTCGCGCTTCCGCCCGAGGGCAAAGCACAAAAGGGATCGCTGTGGGCGATGATGGAACGACGCTACGAGGCCTATAAATCGGTCGTCGTGAAGCCTTTCTTTCGCGAGCACTTTGCCCGTCTCGACAGGCAGATCGTGCTGGTCGATGCGCTGCAAGCCATCAACCGTGGCCCCGAGGCGGTACAGGACCTCGAACGCGCCCTGACGGACGTTCTTGCATGCTTCCGACCAGGCACGAATTCCTGGCTGTCTTCATTGCTTGGCCGCCGCATCGACCGCGTCCTGGTTGCCGCGACCAAGGCCGACCACCTGCATCATGAAAGCCACGACCGGCTCGACGCCCTCACCCGCCGCCTGGTTGAGCGCGCAGCTGAGCGCATTGGAATGGCGGGGGCAGGAATCGACGTCATGGCACTTGCCTCTGTCCGCGCCACCCGCGAAGCGACAGTGAAACGCAACGGTCATGACCTCCCGGTCATCGTCGGGACACCGATGGAGGGAGAAACCATTGGTGGTGAACGTTTCGATGGCCATAGGAAGACGGCGATATTTCCGGGAGACCTTCCTGCGGACCCGGAGAACCTGTTCGAGCGAATCGAATCTGGAGAGCCCGACACCTCGCTGCCCGATATAAATGTCGTGCGCTTTCGTCCACCGCACCTCGAAGAAACGGGCGGCGGCATAAAGCTTTCGGTCCCACATATTCGCCTCGACCGCGCCATGCAGTTTCTGTTCGGAGATCGCCTCGCATGATCAAGCCACCATCCGAACAGCCGGTCCACCGCGCGCCGGCCGCGTTTTCTTATGAAGAGGACCCAGCGGTCCGACCGACAATCGAGACCAAACACCGCCAGCGAAAGCCAGGCAGCTTCACCGACGAGGTCGTGCTGACCGCCGACGAGGACGATCCATTCCTCAATCCTGAAAAGGATGTCCCTCCCGTGCCGGGCGCCGTTCCCCGCAAGCGCGGCACGTCGTTTGCGAAAATCGCAGCGGCCGCATTCGGCATTCTCTTCTCGCTTGCCTTCGGCCTTTGGACCGACAGTCTTATCCGCAATCTTTTCAGCCGCGCCGATTGGCTGGGCTATGCGGCGCTCGCGGCGCTGGCGATCGGCGTTCTGGCTGTGATTGCCATCGTTGTTCGCGAAACAGCCGGAATGATGCGATTGACGGCTGTGCAGGGGATCAAGGCGGAAGCGGAGACCGCCATGGTCGAGGCTAAGCCGGCGAAGGCGCGCGCACTGGTCAAGCGCCTGGAAACCTTGCTGTCCGACAAGCCCGAGACGGCAAAAGGCCGAGCCACTCTCAAGGCGGCGGAAGCTGATATCATCGACGCGCCACACCTCATTGCCCTCGCGGAACGCGAACTCCTGGCCCCGCTCGACAGGCAAGCCCGAGCTCTGATCGTCAATGCATCGAAAAGGGTCTCCATCGTCACCGCTGTCAGCCCACGCGCCATCGTCGATCTGCTCTACGTACTTTATGAAGCTGCCCGACTCGTTCGCGCGATGGCGGAGCTCTACGGCGGTCGGCCTGGCACACTCGGCATGATCCGACTCATGCGAGATGTTCTGGCGCATCTCGCCGTTACCGGCTCAATCGCTGTCGGCGACAGCCTTGTGCAGCAGGTGCTCGGCCATGGACTGGCCTCGAAACTGTCGGCGCGCCTTGGCGAGGGCGTCATCAACGGCCTGATGACCGCCCGCATCGGAATCGCTGCCATGGATCTCTGCCGTCCCCTTTCCTTCCATGCCCTGAAACGTCCGGGAATCGGCGACTTCATCGGCGATTTGACTCCCTCGATGACGTCGCGCGACAAGAATTCCTGAGAATTGACGGTTTTGTTGCGCCCCGCCGCGTCTCAAACACGGCGTGGAAATACTTGTCGTGAATTCAATACTCTACCGCCACACTCTCACATTCCGCCAACTGCGAAAACGCCCCGCTCGTCAGTGTTTTCGGATGACGGGAAACCAACTGTTAACCATTATTCGGCAAAACTTGGCACCAGTTAAGCGATGGTGTCGCCAGGGAAAATCCATGTATTCGCGCAAGTTTCTTCTTCTTTTCGGGCTCGCTGCGGTGGCGCTGTCACCAGTCGCCGACATGGCCCCGTCCGCGACAGCTGCAACACGTGACAAAGCCTTCTTCGAGTCCGTCGCCGGCACCTGGCGAGGTCCCGGCGAGATCGTTGCCGGCAAGTACAAAGGCACGAAATTCACCTGCAATCTCGTAGGGGAACCGGTCAGCGCGGGCGGCACGGGTATCAAGCTTGACGGAAGTTGCAGGGTTGGTGTCTTCAAGCAGCCGATGACGGCGCTCATCACGCAGTCCGGCAGTTCCTATAAGGGCAAGTTCCTTGATGGTGCCGATGGCAAGGGTCTCGACGTCGTTTCGGGTGCGGTAACGCAGGATACGGTGGTCGTCGGCCTCAACCGCTCCAAGCTGAACGGCGCTATGATTGCTCGCGTCAAAGACGACAAGACCATGAACGTTACCGTTTCCGTTAAGGTCGAAAGCCAGATGATCCCGGTCATCGGCCTGACGCTTACGCGCCAACTCGACGAAATCGCCGTCGGCTCCGTCGAATAATTCCAACGCGTACCTGAAAGCGGCGGATTTCCCGCCGCTTTTTTGTTTCAGACGGTATGCCACCAAGTGCTGCGGTCATCGGCAACCTCGATCCCCTGCACATCAGCCTTCATCAGCCATTCGCGAACCGGTGCCCCATTGACGAGCAGTTTCGGAGCAAAGTCGGCAAGCGGCATCAACACGAAGCCACGGTCCGTCATGCGCGGGTGCGGGAGTTCGAGACGCGGCGCCGATTGCACCACATCGGCATAGGTCAGGATATCGATATCGAGTGTTCGCGGTCCCCACCGCTCGATGCGCTCTCGTTTCATCCCTCGTTCGATATCGAGGCAGACGTCGAGAAGCGCCTCTGGAGCAAGCGTTGTCTGGACTTCAGCGCAAGCGTTGAAGAAATAGGACTGGTCGGTTTTGCCCCAGGGCGGCGTACGATAGAGCCGCGACACCGCTACCACCCGGCAATCGGACCGTCGGTCAAGCGCTCTTAGTGCGACCGCCATCGCATGGACGGGCTCGCCGAGATTGCCGCCGAGGCCAAGTGTTGCGGTCTTGAAAACGGACTCAGGCAAAGTGTTCGATGCTCACCTGGACGAAATCCAGAACACCCGGCACCGGCGCGTTCGGCTTGCGGACAGTAATCTTTGCACGCTTGACCTGCGGAAACTTTGCGCAAAGTCCTTTTGCTATATCAAGGGCAAGCGCCTCGATAAGGTAGCGACGCTTGCCTGTGACAATCTCCTCGATCACCGTGAAGGCGATACCGTAGTTGACCGTATCGTTGATGGAATCGCTCTCTAGAGCATCGCCGGCAATGACTTCGAGCTCGGCATCCACAAAGAAGCGCTGGCCGAGGAACTCCTCCTCGTCGTGAACGCCGTGGCGGGCAAAGAACGCACAGTTCTGAAGCGTGATTGTGTAAGTGGTGCTCATGCCGAGTGTCCTTGCTCCAAACTATAGCGCGCCGCGAGCATAGCATCAGCGATGGCCAAAGCATCCCTGTTGATTGCGACATCGTGCACACGAAAAATGACCGCTCCGGAAAGACGCAGCAACACGCTCGTCGCTGCCGTTCCTGCGTCCCGGTCGGCGGCTTCCCTGCCCGTGATGGCGCCGACAAAACGCTTGCGCGATGTCCCGGCAAGCAGCGGTAATCCAAGGCGGTGAAGTTCGCCGAAACGCACCATCAGCTCAATATTCTCTTCGGTATCCTTCGCAAAGCCGAAGCCCGGATCCAACACGATGCGATCCCTTGCGACCCCCGCGACCGATGCGATTTCGAGCGAGCGTTGCAGGAAGAGAAACTGGTCGGCGATCACGTCGGCAAGCTTCTCCCGTTCGCGGCCCGTGTGCATCAGGCACAGTCCTGCGCCGGTATCAGCAGCGATCTTTCCGATCTCCGGCTCCTTCTGCAATCCGAATACGTCATTGATAACATGCGCTCCCGCGCTGACCGCAAGCCGGGCGGTCTCGGCCCGATAGGTGTCGATCGAGATCAACGCATCGGTCTTGCTGCGCAACGCCTCGATCACCGGCAGGACTCGTGCCTGCTCTTGCAGGGGAGTGACGATATCCGCGCCGGGACGTGTCGACTCGCCGCCGATATCGATGATCTGAGCCCCCTCCTCGGCGGCCTGAAGCGCGTGCGCAACAGCGGCATCGACAGTGTCGTAACGTCCGCCATCAGAGAAGGAATCCGGCGTCGCGTTGACGATCGCCATAATAACGGCGCGTGTGCCCAGTTCTATCTCACGGCCATGCCCGACGCGCCAGAAACTGCTCCCAAGCTGTGCCAACGGCAATTCATCCTATCGATCGAAAAAGGCGCCAACCATATTGCGCTGGCCGTGCCTATGCCCCAAGCTCCGCCAAACTTCAACATGAGTATCTGCAGAATGCTTTCCGTACCGCGTTATATGCCCTTCGTGCTGGGGTTTTCCATGGTCGTACCAGCGTGTCCTCCGGCCTCTGCCGCCGTCATTGCGACCAAGAGCTACTCCTACTTCGCGATCGGGGGCAAAACCGCGGATCAGCTCGATCAACAGCTGAGCTCCAACGGACCGACGGCAAGCGGGTCGTCAGCCCGCCATCCCGGCGCGACCAAAATCCGTTTTGGCGGCGACGCCACCTATGTCCAGACGGGCGGCAAGTGCAAGGTTGGCAACGCCAAGGTAACGGTCCATACGCAGATTATCCTGCCGCGCTGGACAAACCGCAAAGGCGCCAGCAAACAGCTCTCTATGGTCTGGGATGCACTCTCGAGCGACATTAAGCGCCACGAAGAACGCCATGCCGAAATTGCCCGAAACCAGGCGCGCGTCATGGAAAGACAGATTCTCGCTCTACCGCCACAACCCAATTGCGAGCGGATGCAGGAACTCGTCACCGACGTATCGACGCGCGGCATCGAGGAACACGATCGGCTGCAGGCCCGATTCGACCGAGTCGAAGCTGCCAATTTCGAGAATCGGATGATGAGGTTGCTCGACCACCGGCTAAAAAAATCCGGCGGCGCAAGATAGCCGATTCTTGGGTCAAAAACGATCACAGAAGTTTAGCCGCGCAACAAAACTTGTGTGAAACCGCTGTCGCCCCAGTGTTTTAGTGGTTATTTCTCGGTCTAGCTAAATCAACCACAACGCGGTAATATTCAAACATTCGAAAGTTCAGGTCGGCAAGCTCGAACTTTCGCTCCTGGGTTCTCCTGGCGCGTTGCGAAGCCGCGGATGATCCTCCCTCGTCCGTAGGTAATGCGCCTACCTCGCCTCGCTCGTCTAACGGCCAGCGAGGCTTTTTTTGGGGAGTGCAGTGAAATTAGGCCTGCCGCTCGGGCACGTGGACGGTGAGGCCATCCAGGGCTGCCTTCATCCTGATCTGACAGGAAAGGCGCGACGTCGGGCGCACGTCAAACGCGAAATCGAGCATATCTTCTTCCATGGCCTCGGGCGGACCAACGCGCTCCGTCCACTCGTCGTCGACGTAGACATGACAGGTTGCGCAGGCGCAGGCGCCGCCGCACTCCGCCTCGATGCCCGGCACCGAATTGCGCACGGCATTTTCCATAACAGTCGATCCCTGATCGACATCAAGATCGAAGCGCGTGCCGTCGAAGGCGACAATGGTCAATTTGGGCATGATGATTTCCGGTGGTCGTCAATGGGAGGGTCTGGATTTTTCTTCCAACAAATCGCCGAGGCAGTCAACATCGACCGCTCGATGCTCTTCATCACAAATTGAGAAGCGACGCGCTTGTCAAAATGCGCCATGCCGAAGGTCACAAAAAGACCCGCTGCCCTGAAATGGGCCAGCGGGTCTTGTACCCATGTTGACTTTGCATCGATTAGCGGCAGAGCTTGAGAATAAAATTCTCGGCTTCGATTACCGCAATGCCGACCGCCGCCATGCTGGCAGCGTCGCCGCAATTACCCTCGAGCGCTTCGGCTGCCGCATGAACACGAAACGCGCCAATGGCTCCAGCCGCGCCCTTGAGGCGGTGTGCCGCGGCTTCTATAATCTTGGCATCGCCGGACGACATCTCCTGCAGGCAAGCCCGCGCCTGCCGCGCAAACATCTGCAGAACTTCGATTTCCAGGCTCTTGTCGCCCATTGTCTGATTTGCCAGATGCAGCAGATCGACCGGACGTTCGTGCGAAGGGCGAGGCCCCTTGCAATTGTCGGGCGCCGCGAACGCAATACTGACTGCTGCCATGTGCCAATTCTCCCGTCGTCTATCCCGCCGTTTCATCATCGTGCGGGGTACTGGATGGGAATCGCGTTAAATTCCGGCACATTCAGGGCGGATTTCTCGGGATATGGTTAACGCCCGATAAACGGCGTTAACTCTTTGGTTTTTAAAGACGCACATTTCTTAAATGATGTTAACAAGACCTTAATGCCGGGGGATTTGACCGATTGCGTTAATTGTCTAGCAGTCGCGGATGTGTCACTACGATACTACTGGGCGAGCTTGCCGGCACCTGCCTTTGCTCGCCAAGTGGATAATGGTAATGTTTTGATACCGTCTGTATGAAAAAGCAGCTATCCACTCTGAAATGATATGCTTATCCGTCCTCGGCAATGTGGGCGGGCGGGCTCAGAGGCTAAGGTTTTGTTCGGGCTCGGCGGGAAGCCCGGATGCGTTGTTGAACCGGCTGGGATGTAACGAGGCGTAACGTAAATGGCGAACAACAAGTACAACGAGTCGATCGAGGACAAGGCGTTCAAGGCATTGGACGAAGCGCTCCAGATCGACTTCGGAGAAGACGATACGCTGTCTCGCAACGGCAAGACCGACGCCCCGGAGGCCAAATTGTCCGAAACACCAAGTGCCCGCAATCAGCAGAGCCAAACAGACGCCAAGCGTGCCCGTGCCGCTAACACGCCTCGCCAGCCCGAACAGCCGTCGCGCGCGCCCTCCTTCGCGGCCAACGATGCCACCCGCATCTCGCCGGCTTCGCTCCTGAAGTCCCTGGAGAACGGCACCAGCCGCTCGGCAGTGCGCAACGCAACGCTCGTGTCGCTTCTCTGGATTGTCGCGGGACTTGGCCTGATGGCCCTGCTCTACTCGCCCCAGATCTGGCAGATCCGCTCCCTCGCCGATCTTTTGGCGCTTCCGGGTGTCATCGCCGGCTTCATCGGCATCATTGTGCCGGTACTGTTGTTCTATGCCTTCGCCGTCATGATGGCCCGCGCCCAGGACATGCGCAACGCAGCACGTTCCATGGCCGAAGTCGCGCTTCGCCTCTCCGAGCCGGAAACCGTCGCTTCCGAACGCATCATGACCGTCGGCCAGGCCGTTCGCCGCGAAGTCTCCGCCATGAATGAAGGCATCGAGCGTACTATTGCGCGCGCCTCGGAGCTTGAAACCCTCGTCCATTCCGAGGTCAATGCGCTTGAGCGGAGCTACGCCGACAATGAATTGCGCGTACGCGGCCTCGTGCACGAGCTCGGCTCGGAGCGCGAAGCGATCGTTAATCACGCCGAGCGCATCCGCACGTCGATCGCCGGCGTGCACGACCAGCTTAAGGAAGATCTGTCGCTTGCCACGGAAGAGATCGCCGTACGCCTAGCGACTTCAGGTGAAGCCTTCGCATCGATGATCGACACGCGCGCCGCGGCGATCACTGAAAAATCCGAGTCGGCGATCCAGTCGCTCGGCACGCTGCTGGCGGCAAAGACGGATTCGCTGCTCCAAACGCTGACCTCGTCTGGATTTGCGCTAACAAACGAATTCGACACCCGACTGGACTCCCTCACGTCGAGCCTCAGCGAACACGGAGAGCAGATCCTCCGGCAGTTCGAGACGCGTGCGTCCACGATGGACAGCAACGCCGAGAAGCTCAATGCCGCGCTGAACGACCGCGCCCGTCAGCTGAACGAGATCCTGATTGCCCGCACCCGTGAGATCAACGAGAGCCTGACCGGTGGCGAGCGCACGATCAGCACCACGCTTGATGACGTCCTTTCCAAGCTCAACAGCGCACTGGACGAGAAGGGTTCGAGCTTCCGTCAGAGCCTACAATCGAGCGTCGACGACACTATTATGGACCTCGATCTTCGCTCCGGCTTCTTTGACGAAAGGCTCCAGGCAACTGTCGCGCAGCTCTCGACCTCGTTCGATGAGCGTGTCGCGGAATTCGCCAATGCCTTCGACAAGCGCGCCGGCTCGCTCGACACGAAGCTGATGGAAAGCCTCAATCGCATCAACGACACGATGACCGGCGGTTCAGACGCGCTGAACGGTATCCTGAGTTCGAGCATCGAGCGCCTTGGCGCGTCGCTCACCGACCAGTCCTTCACGCTGGCCACCGCCCTTGCCACCAGCCAGGAAGTCATGGAAAGCTCGCTGGCGGGCAAGGTCTCGGAAGTCACCGAGGCCATCCATACGCATACGACGGGTATGACGTCTGCGCTCAGCCACGCCACCTCCGAGATCTCCCTGGCGCTCGCATCGGGCACGTCCGAACTCCACAACAATCTCTCCGCGCGCGCGACGGAATTCCGCGACACGCTGCTGTCCACGACCTCCGATCTAAGCTCCGCCGTCTCCGCGGGGACCGATCAGATCACCTCGGCCTTTGGTCGTGCCGACGAACTGAACACGATGATCTCCAGGCGCGCAGCAGATATTACGCAGGCGCTCGATTCCGCGCACGAGCGGATCGACGGAGTGATGACCGATCGCGGCGGCGCGCTGACGGCTGCCCTCGCGGAGAGCCAGGACCGGTTCGAGAGCACGCTTGCAAGCCGCTCCGAGGCAATCATCAGCGCAGTTTCCGGCAGCCATCAGCGCCTCGCCGACACCCTCGACGACAAGGCGATGACGCTGGCCATTTCGCTGGATGAAAGTCAGAACCGTTTCGAGGATACGATCGCCAAGCGTGCCGAAGCGATTGCCGCTTCGATCGCCAGCGGCCACGACAAGCTTGCCGACACTCTTGATGACAAGGCGATGGCACTCGCGATTTCCCTCAACGAGGGGCAGTCCCGCCTTGCCGACACACTTGGCCTTCATGTCGACGCGGTCGCAAACCAGCTCGCCGGCAGCCACGAAAAGCTCAGCGAAGTGCTTGACGACAAGACGATGGCGCTCGCCATCTCTCTCGATGAAAGCCAGACGCGCCTTGCCGACACCCTCGGACATCACGCTGAGACCATCGCGAACCAACTGGTCGGCGGCCACGAGAAGCTCACAAAGGCTCTCGACGATCGGGCAATGGCGCTTGCCATTTCCCTCAACGAAAGCCAGACCCGTCTCGAAGACACGCTCGGCCATCACGCGGAAACGATCAGCAACTCGCTTTCCGGCGGACATGACCGGATCACCGAAGCGCTCGACGACCGCGTCATGGCACTCGCCGTATCCCTGAACGAAGGTCATAGCCGCATCGAGGATGCGCTTGGCCGGCGCGTCGATACCATCGCGAATTCGATTGCCACGGTTCAGGATCGTCTTTCGGATACGCTCGACGAGAAGGCCATGGCGCTCGCGATCTCCTTCAGCGAAAGCCAGGGCCGCTTCGACGACGCACTGGAAGCGCGTACCAATGCATTGCTTGACACGGTGGCCGGCGCTGAATCCCGCGTTGCCGGTGCCCTCGTTGACAAGTCGGACGCAATTCGCAGCGCCTACACCCAGAGCCAGGAACGCCTCGAGCGCACGTTGAACGATCACGCATCGACGCTCGCCAACACGCTTTCGAGCGGCGGAGACCGCATCGAGCAGCTGACCGGTGGTGCTGCCGCCCGCATCGAAGACAGCCTGAGCAACGCGCACCGGCGGCTGGAAACGTTACACGGCGACGCAGCCACGCGCATCGAGGGCGGTCTGGATTCGGCTCACGAACGCATTCGCTCGACGCTCACCGATCGCGAACAGGCGATCAATCTCGCGCTGACCGATGCTCACACTCGCCTCAATGACACGCTTTCCGACCAGGCGACGACCATCGGCGCATCGATCGCCACCAGCGTCGGCATGCTGGAAATGTCGCTGGAAGACCACGAGGCTTCTCTTCGCCAGACGATCGACAACAGTGGCCGAGCTCTCGAAGATCGCCTGCGCGACAGCACCGGCCATATTGCCGGTCGCTTCCAGGAGGCTGCAGGCGAGATCTCGCGCACGGCAGAAACCTTCTCCTCGCAGCTCGATCAGTCGATCGAGGGCATGACCGGTCGCTTTGCCGAAACCGGTTCTCGCGTCGAGGCTGGCCTTACGGCCCTCGAAAACCGTATTCGCGACGGCGTTGGCGGCGTGGCTGAGCAGGTCGACGCGGCTGGCGGTCGCCTCTCAAACACCTTGTCCGACGGCATCTCGCGTCTCGGAACGATCGGCGAAGAAGCGACCGGCCGCATTTCGGCAGCGCTTGATGAGAGCGCTGCTAAGTTTGCCGCGACGATCGATGGCCGCACGGCCAACCTCACATCGGAGATCGACAGCCGCACGACCAATCTGACGTCCGGTATCGACACCCGCACGGCAAGCATCGGCGAGGCGATGGAGCGCGGCAGTGCTCGCATCGAGGAGCGTCTCTCGACGATGGACCGCGCTCTGACGGTTGGCCTCGACGCGGTCAATCGTACGATTGAAGGCAAAGCTGCCAGCCTCGCCGCTTCGCTGCGTAGCGCCGTCGCCGAGACAACCCAGGGCATTGACGAAGAAGCAGCCCGCGCCGCCGAAAGTCTCGGCCGTACCGGCCAGCAATTTGCGGAGAGCCTCGAAGCCAAGAGCAACGAGTTCAGCCGCACGATCGAAGAGCGTTCCGAACGGATCGTCGGTCGCGTGTCCGAAGCGCAGAACCGTTTGGCCGGCCAGGCAGCAGCCGTCGCTCAGACCTTCTCGGAAGCAGGTAATGCAATCATCAACAAGGTTGCGGAAGCCGAGACCCTGGTCAGCGGCCAGGTGGGCGCCATCTCACGCGCGCTCGGCGACGCACAGGCAACCTTCGAAAGCCATGGCGCGGGCATCCGCATGACGATTTCCGACGCCAGCCAGGAAATCACCTCGACGATGGCCGAGGTCGAACGTGCTCTGGAAGCTCGCGGCAATGCGATCCGGTCAAGCCTCGAGGACCGCACGCGCGAAATAGACTCGACGCTCACCGACGTTGAAAAAGCGCTTGAAGCACGCGGCAACGCCATCCGCTCGACGCTCGACGATCGCACACGCGAACTCAACTCGATGCTTGCCGGCCGCAATACGGAGCTGTCGCGCATTCTCGACGAGACAGCACGCCCGCTGATCGATCGCTATGCCGACGCAGGCAAGGAGGCCGCAGCGCGTATCACGGCGGCAACCGAGCGCAGCACCGAGCGTCTGCGCAGCGAGAATGAGGCCCTGATCAATGCGATCGCCGCACGCACGGAGAGTGCATCCTCGGCCGTCGATGCAATGGAAAACAGCCTTCTTGCCAACGTAAACAAGCTCATCGAGCGCCTGTCGGACAACAGCTCCGCCATGGGGCAAATGATGAGCAGCGCAGCCGAAAACCTGGCAGCAGTGGACGGTCGCCTTGGCGATACGACATCGCGTTTCACTGAATCGGCATCGAAGGCAGCAGAGATGGTTTCGGCCTCAACGCGCCTGCTCGAAGGCAAGGTCGATCGCCTGTCCGATATTTCGGGTCAGACTCTTGCTCAGGTCGGTGGCATCATTGGCCGGTTCGACGAGCACTCCAAGGTGCTCGGCCAGGCATCCGGCCTGCTCGCGGCCGCTCAATCGAACCTTGTTTCGACGCTCGAGGATCGCGAGACTGCACTGCAGAACCTCTCGATTGGCCTTGTCCAGCGCTCGGAGGAAATCGAGAAGACCATGCGCTCCCTGGGCGGTATGGTCGAATCCGCGTTCGACCGCGCCGAGCAGCGCTCGAACCAAGTTAGCGGTACTCTGCGCGAAAGCGTGCAGTCCTCGTTCTCCGACATCGGCCGCGTTCTTTCCGAGACCGAAAAGCGTGCGGAGGAAGCAGCCGCGACCATGCGCGCGGCGCTCGTCAAGGCCGGAGAAGAAGCCAACGCGACAATCGACGGTGCATTCGGCAACGCCGAGCGTCGTTCCGGTGAGCTCTCGAACCGCTTGCGCGGCGGCCTGACAGCGTCCCTGTCGGAAGTCGAGCGTATGCTGGGCGAGGCAGGCCGCGCATCCGACGGCGCTGCCCAGACCATGCGCGAATCGCTGCGTGAAGCAGTCGAGGAGGCGGTATCTCGCTTCTCAGGTGCAACGGAAGAGATCCGCCGCTCCGCCGGCGATATCCGCAAGGAACTCGATATGACCCGCAGCGAGCTGAAGCGCGGCGCATTCGACCTCCCCGAGGAAGCTAAGGAAAGCGCCGCCGCCATGCGTCGCGCGGTCGCCGAGCAGATCAAGGCTCTGCAGGATATCTCGCACATCGTTGGCCGTTCGACGCAGCAGTTGGAAATCTCCGAGCCGGCGCCGCGGGCCATTGCTCAGCCTCAGCCAGCGCCGCGTCCTGGCCAGCCAGCCGTTACCCAGCAGGCTCCTCAACCTGCCACGTCGCCAGCCCCCGCACCTGCAGTAACGCCATCGCCGATCGAAAACTTCGGTCTGCGGGGTTCGCTGACACCGCCGACGCCAGCAACCGTGACTCCACAGCGAGCACCCGTTGCAGCGCCTGCTCCGGCAACGCCGGCAACCGGCGGCTGGATCAGCGATCTTCTGCGTGGCGCATCGCGCGAGGAAACCGCCGAGGAATCTCCGGCACGGCAACCGGCACCGCGCGCCGAGGCTACCGCAGCAGCACCGGCTCGCACCGCCGATAGCCGCAACCCGCGCCATGTCGTCGAGTCCCTGAACTCGCTTTCAGTGGATATCGCCCGCGCGATCGATCACGATGCGTCGGTTGACTTGTGGCGTCGCTACCAGCGCGGCGAACGCGACGTCTTCACACGTCGCCTTTACACGCTGAAGGGTCAGCAGACGTTCGACGAAATCAAACGCAAGTACGATCGCGAGCCGGAGTTCCGCACTGCAGTCGATCGCTACATCGCCGATTTCGAGAAGCTGCTGGCCGATGTGTCCCGCGGCGATCGCGACAAGACGATTACGCAGTCCTACCTGACCTCCGATACGGGCAAGGTCTACACGATGCTTGCTCATGCCGCGGGACGGCTGAAGTAAGACGTCCGGAAAACAAAGAAATGGCCGCCCGAGGGCGGCCATTTTGTATTTTGGGCGGCAGCTATCCGGCTGAGATCTGGATGAAGCGAGCGAAGCTCGTGCACAGCAAGATGGAACCCCATATAGCCTCATACCCCTGGCCGTTCCGGTCACAAAGCGCCCCGCGGCACTTACCGCCTGCCCGGTTGGACGGTTAGATCGACTGCAGCGTCCAGTCGACGATCTGAGCGGCTGCGGCCGAGAAAGCACGATCGAGCGCCTTCACAAGACCATCGTTCGACCCGCTGGCGGGTACCTCTTGTCTGAACACTTTCTGAGCCCGTACAGTACCGTTGCGATCGTTCACGATCTTGGCTGAAATCTCAACCACCGCGCGGCTGCCACCGGTCGTATCGATCTCGAAGGAGCGAATATCCGTCACGAGCTGATAATCGATCGCGAGCCCCTGGCCGGGGACGCCGACGCCGCCGAGCTTGCCGGAATTCTCGTAGGCCTCGACCAGCTTCACCTGAACCATGCGAGGCAGCTTGTCACCCCATTGCGCCCTGGAAAGGTACTGTATTTGCGAAGGCGCCACCCGAACGACAATCTGTTCGCTGTCGATTGCCTTCAACGCGGTCGGTTGTTGCACCAGGATCTGCCGGCTTCTTGCCGCCGGTCCAGTGCCGGTCGCCGACCCCGAGAGATCATAGGTGTCGTTCTTCGCAGCCGTTCCGCAGCCGGCAAGGCCTGCCAATAGCGGCAACGCGATCGCGGTTCTGGATAGCCACGAACGACGCTGCAACAGATCCGATACGGCCATATGCGCTCCCCTAATATCCCTGTTAACGCCGCGTCCGGCCGTCATATTGCTTTACCGTATCCCCGCCGAAGATGAGCCGCTGCGGGTTGCGGTCGAAATCACTTATCGCATTGCTAAGGTTCTGGACGGTGGAGCGCGTGTCGTTGATAAGCGACTGCATATCGCGCAGGCCACCGCTGGAAAACTTCTGCAGATTGTCCGCAATCGGGCCGATCCGCGAATTGAGGTTGTCGGCCACCTTTTTGAACGAGGTGAGCGTGTCACGCGCCTGCGCAAAAAGCGACTGCGTATTGTCCGTTCCGAGCAGCGCATCGAGCTTGATCAGAATACCGTCGACGCGTGTGGACGCCGAATTCAGCTTGTTCGCCATCTGCGACACGTCCTGAATCGTCTGATCGATATCCTTCTGCCGAGCCGAAACGGTGTTTGCGACATCCTTGATGGACGCGACTGCACTGCGCGCATCCTTGGTCGCCTGGGAGATGTCGTCCACGGATCCCTTGACTTTCGCCGGATCGATCTGCGCTACCAGAGTATCCACCCGATCGAGTGTCGCCTGCGCCTTCTTGCCGAGATCGTTGTAGGTCGTTGCCGTCTCCTGGAATTTCTGGATCGCACCCTTGAAGTCGCCCGACGCATCGGCAACGTCGCGGCTGACCTTCTCGGCATTGCTGAGAATAGTATCGATCTTCTTCGCATCGACGGCCTTCACGAGCGCTTCGACCGCCTCCAGCGTCGTGTCGACACGACCCGAGACTTTCCGAACCGTATCGGACAGTTGCCCGACGCTTTGCAGGAATGAATCAATATTGCCGGAATTCTTGGCCAACGCGTCGGAGAACGTCTCTGCATTCTGCAACGTCTTCGTCAGTGGTCCGCGTGCGTCCTTCACAAACCCCTGAACCTGCCCGATGGCATCGTTTGCGCGGTCGAGAATCTTGTCCGCCGTCGCCAGAAGGTTGGTCACGCTCGACTGGTCAGCGACGATCACCGCTCGCTTCCCTGTGTCAATCGACTGCTGAAGGATGTTCTTCTCGCCGATCTTACCGCCGGAGAGCTCGATGTAGGCGGCACCCGTCAGACCCTGGATTTCAAGGATGGCTTTCGTCGAGGGATAGATCGGCGCATCAACGCGCACCTCAGTAAACGCCAGCGAGAAGCTCGGATCGTCTGCATCGATCGACAGCGACTTCACCGAGCCGACCTGAATGCCGTTGAAGCGCACCGGCGAACCGACGCTCAGACCGTTCGCGGAGCCCGGGATGCGGACGATCAGT
Source organism: Rhizobium sp. R711 (assembly GCF_002211365.1). Classification (GTDB taxonomy): domain Bacteria; phylum Pseudomonadota; class Alphaproteobacteria; order Rhizobiales; family Rhizobiaceae; genus Rhizobium. The sequence continues at coordinate 105,865 of NZ_LOKZ01000034.1, forward strand.
TCAGCCATCGGCCCGCCGCGCCCGTATTCAGCCATCCAGTAGACGAAGCCGAACGCCGCCGCGATAACAAGCACCGTGAAAAAGCCGACAATCGTGTAGTTCGCTTTTGTTTCCATCGTATCCGCTCACTTCCCGCGGCTATCTTGCGCCAGGCTGTCGTCGCCGGCGTGGCTGTTTTGCGGCACGATCGAGCGCGCCCTCTTGCCCTTGAAATAAGCCTGAACCCACGGATCATCGCAGGCCAGCATGTCGTCTATTGTTCCCTCGACCAATACCCGTTTCTTGCCAAGCACGGCAATGCGGTCGCAGACGGAGAAGAGGCTGTCGAGGTCGTGGGTGACCATGTAGACGGTCAGTCCAAGCGTGTCCCTGAGCCTTGCAATAAGCTCATCGAACTCCGCTGCCCCGATTGGATCAAGGCCTGACGTCGGTTCGTCGAGGAACACCAGCTCGGGATCGAGTGCCAGGGCGCGTGCCAGCGCCGCACGCTTGATCATACCGCCCGAAAGCTCGGAAGGGTATTTGTCGGCAGCATCAGCCGCGAGTCCAACCAGCCGGATCTTGAGCTGAGCCAGTTCGTCCATCAACGACTGCGGCAGATCCAGATACTCGCGCATCGGCACCTGGATGTTTTCCTTGACGGTCAGCGAGGAGAAAAGTGCCCCCTGCTGAAACAGCACACCGAGCCGCATGTCGAGCGCATTGCGCTGCGGTTCGTCCAGTTGATCGAAGTCCTGACCGAGAATCTTGATGGTGCCCGAGCGCCGCGGCAGCAGCCGAAGCACGGTCCGCATCAAGACAGACTTGCCCGTTCCCGACGCGCCGACAAAACCGAGAATTTCACCGCGATAGATATCGAGGTTCAGATTGTCGAGGACGACCTTCGACCCGAAACCGACGGTGACGCCGCGCGCAGACAGCACGACTTTCCGCCCCTCGTTGTTTCTGGTCTCTGTCTGTTGTCCGTCCACGTACGATCCTTAGAAATTGATGGCCGCATAGAACATGGCAAAAAGCCCGTCCATGAGGATAACGACGAAGATCGCCTTCACCACCGACGCGGTCACATGCTGGCCAAGCGACTCGGCGCTGCCGCCTACCTTTAAGCCCTCGACCGCCGCAACGATACCGATAACCAGCGCCATGAACGGCGCCTTGATCATCCCGGACAGGACCGTCGACAGCGTGATCGCCTCATGCAGGCGGGCGATGAAGTTGGCGAAGGTAATGCCGGAGTAGGCCCAGGCAACCACGGCTGCGCCGGCGAGCGACGCAAAGTTCGCAATGACGGTCAACAGCGGCAGCGCCACCGTAAGGGCAACCAGGCGCGGGAAGATCAGCACGCCGACGGGATTGAGCCCCATCACCTTCAGCGCATCGACCTCCTCGCGCATCTTCATGGAGCCGATTTCGGCGGTGATGGCGCTACCGGAACGGCCAGCGATCATGATTGCCGTCAGGAGCACGCCGATTTCGCGAAGCTGCAGGATACCGACGAGGTCGACGACGAAGACTTCCGCGCCGAAATAGCGGAGCTGGAAGGCGCCCTGCTGCGCGATGATCGCGCCGATCAGGAACGACATCAGCAATATGATCGGCACCGCGCGTACGCCCATATGGTCGATCTGATTGACGATCGACGCCGGCGAGACCCCACTGCCGCGCCCGAACTTCATCTGTGCGCCGCGGACGGCGGAGCCGAGAATATACATCGCGGCTGCAAGGTTGTTCCATATCTCGAACGTGATCTTGCCGATCGGCGCGAAGATCCACTCCAGCCAGCTTGCGCCTTGCTGCGGTTCCTGCTCGGACAGCGGCGGCTCCTCGGAAAACTCCGCGATCATTTCGTCGATATGCGCGTTGCTGCCTTCGAAGCGCACGGTGCCACCTGCGCCTTCCACCTGCTTTTTCAGCCGGCACAGCAGCCAGACACCCGCCGTGTCGATGTCCGTCACGCCTGACAGGTCGAGGGTCACCTCGCCGCTTCGACCCGCAGTGAGCTTCTCGAAGTCGCGCAAAACGAGATGCAGGTTCGCGCTTCGCCAGTTCCCCTCGATATGAACGAGCTGGCCCGCGCCATGGGTCTGGTCGTCCACATGCAGTGAGGCGGCGTTACGGGTTTCGGACTTCAAAACGCTTGTGTCTTTCAAGGCTTACGGCGACATTGCCGACTCGCGAACTAGCGGTTCGCCGCTTCGGATCAATATACCCAAGCCACACCAAATTTCCATGCGCGCAGGATTGCAAATATGCCACGGTCGCTTGAAATTCAGACGGAATCCTTCCCCATCTCAGGCACATTTACGATCTCGCGCGGCGCCAAAACGTCAGCAGACGTGATCCTCTGCACAATCCGCGAGCACGGGATTGTCGGCCGGGGCGAGGGTGTTCCCTATCGCCGTTATGGCGAGACCATGGAAAGCGTCACCGCCCAGGTCGAAGCTGCAAGGCCGCTGATCGAGGCGGGCCTGACGCGCAAGGAACTACAGCGAGCGATGCCACCCGGTGCGGCGCGCAATGCGGTTGACTGCGCCCTCTGGGACCTCGAAGCCAAGAGCTCTGGCAATTCGGTCATCAAAAACCTGGGTCTCATGAAGCCGAAACCTTTGACGACGGCCTTCACGATCTCTCTCGGTGAGCCTGATGTCATGGCAGCGCAGGCGCGCGCGAACGCCGATCGGGCGCTTTTGAAGGTCAAGGTCGGTACGGGCGACGATGAAAGCCGCATCCGCGCGGTGCGCGAGGCAGCGCCTGATGTCGCGATCATTCTCGATGCCAATGAGGGTTGGCCTGAAGAGACGCTGGAGCATCATCTGCGCATCGCTGCCGAGATGGGTGTCGCCGTCGTTGAGCAGCCGCTGCCGGCGGGCAAGGATGAGCTTCTGGCTGAGATCCACCGTCCCGTGCTCGTTTGTGCGGATGAGAGTGTCCACCACACCGGCGACCTGGCAAGCCTTCGCGACCGCTACGATGCGATCAACATCAAGCTCGACAAGACAGGCGGTCTCACCGAGGCGCTCGCCATGAAAAAAGAGGCGCAACGCCTTGATTTCAAGATCATGGTTGGCTGCATGGTCGGCACATCGCTGGCAATGGCGCCGGCCGTGTTGTTGGCGCAGGATGCCGAATTCGTCGACCTGGACGGACCGCTGCTTCTGGCTCGCGACCGCGAACCAGGGCTGCGCTACGCCGCCTCTCTCGTCTGGCCGCCAGAAACGACGCTCTGGGGCTGAAGATAGTAAGCCACGATGAGCAGGCTCAGTCCGGTCAGGGCGACCAGCGCCATGACGTAGTAGCTTGCGAGCCCTAGCCACGCATAGATGTAGCCGGAGGCGATCGTCATCAGCCCCATGAACATGCCGTTGTAGAAGAAATAGGCGCCCTGTGCAGACGATTCCTGAGTCTCCTGCACGGAGGCGACGATCCTTCTCTGTACGCCGGTATGCACGAAGGCGTAGGTGCAGGAATGCATGCACTGGAGCAAAAAGAAGCCCCAGAAACCCCAGTGCATCGGGAACAGGATCCAGCGACAGACGCTGACCGCCGCACCAAACCGAATCAGCGTCCAGGCACTGAAACGACGGCTAAGCCGCCGGGACAGAAAGAACACCGTTACCTCGGCTGCAACGCCGGCACTCCAAAGGATCGCGATCTGCGTCCCTGAGAAGCCGAGATCCCGCCAGTAGAGGGACGCAAACGCCTGCAAGACAGCATGACTCGACTGTTGGATTGCGACGCCGATCAGCAATGCAAGCAGATGCGGTTGACGCAGCGAACTGCCGGTCGCCGCGGAAATATCGACGGGCGTTCCGCGCCTGCGTGTCGGGCCGATCCGTGGACAGTAGATCGCCATCACAACGGTTGTCACGAAACCAAAGGTCATGACCGGCAGCACCATCTCGCCGCCCCAGTGCCCGATCAACTGCCCGCCGATCAGGGTGGAGACGATAAACGCGACCGAACCCCACACCCGCATCGAGCCGTAATCCAGCCCCCAGCGCCTGACACCGGAAATCACGATCGACTCGACGACCGGGACATAACAGGCAAAGGTCGCTCCCTGGATCGTGTAGACGATCAGCACTGGCCAGAATGTATTCGTCCAGTAGAGCGCGATCGCCGTCAGCAGCGATAGACAGCCCGAAAACGGCAGCACATCGGCGCGCTCTTTCATCCGGTCGGCATACATCGCGACGATGGGAGCGACGAGCACGCGCACCACCATCGGCACGGCGAGAATGACACCGATCTCATGGTCGTTGAACTCGTGCAGCGCAAGCCACATCGGGAAAAACGGCAGGGCAACGCCGTTGACGAGCAAAGGCGCACAATAGGACAAGGCACTGAGCACACGGAAGCGCGGTGGTGCCCCCTCACTCGCCGGAGGATTTTGCGCGGGAATCATGGGGTAGACCTGTAGGAACTGAACGTTGCCTAACACGTCAACCTAAGGGCGACTATGGCAAGAAATTGCCCAACTGAAACGTTTTAGAAAATAAATAGGGCCTGTCGCAAAGACACAACGGGCTAAATAGATTCATTGAATTACGGGCTCGCAAGACCGCTTTAGGCGGCCTGCTGCGCGACGTCCTTTTCGCGATGACCGATCGCCATCGGAATCGACTGTAGATCGCTCATGGTGCGCCACTCGATCAATTCAAAGGTGCCGTCTTCATGCTCGGCGATCGCTGTGCAGCTTTCGACCCAGTCCCCGGTATTGATGTAGCGGATCCCATCCATGTCTTCCATCACCGCATGGTGAATGTGGCCACAAATCACGCCGTCCGCACCATGTTTCCGAGCTTCGTCAGCGACGACGCGCTGGAACTCGCCGATGAAGTTGACCGCATGCTTGACCTGAAGCTTGGCCCATGCGGAAAATGACCAGTAAGGCATTCCCATCCGGCGGCGGATCGCCGCGAGCCCAATATTGACCATGATCGCCATGTCGTATGCCCAGTCACCGAGATAGGCGAGCAGGCGGGCATTGCGCACCACGACGTCGAACTCGTCGCCGTGCAGCACGAGGTACTTCTTGCCGTCGGCAGCTTCATGCATGATGCGCTCGGCGACCTCGATGCCACCGAAATGGGTGCCTGGAAAGTCGCGAAGGAATTCGTCGTGATTGCCGGGGATATAAATGACCCGCGTGCCCTTGCGCGCCTTGCGCAGCAGCTTCTGAACGACGTCATTGCAATCCTGCGGCCAGTACCAGCTACGCTTCAGCCGCCAGCCGTCAACGATGTCGCCAACGAGGACAATGGTGTCCGCCTCGTGATGCTTGAGAAAATCCAACAGGAAGTCCACCTTCGCGGCCTTGGAGCCGAGATGTACATCGGAAATGAAAAGCGTACGGAAGTGCCGCGTATCCATGTTGTCCCTCACAAGCATCCTGCTCGTGTCCCATCGTTCACCTGCCTCTCAAAACCAGAGTCGTGTTTCAGGAAGATGACATGCTGGTGCCCTGCCTGATTTTCCCGGTTGCCACCGCGCCTCGATGCAACGGCGACAGATTTGCGCTGTTTTCGTATTTCGAACGGAAATTCCGACTGTTCCGCCATCCCGTTTGATGTATTGAAGGCATTTCAAAGACAGCATGCGGCAGCCCGGAGGCGATGATGGATCATCAGGAAAAGTCCAAGACGGAAAAGAATCTGGCAGGTGGAAGCCTGGACGAGCAGGCGCTCTACTTCCATCGCTATCCGCGTCCGGGCAAGCTCGAGATCCAGGCGATCAAGCCGCTCGGCAACCAGCGCGACCTGGCTCTTGCCTATTCCCCCGGCGTCGCAGCACCCTGTCTAGCGATCCGCGATCATCCCGAGACGGCCGCCGATTATACCTCGCGTGCAAATCTCGTAGCGGTCATTTCTAACGGTACGGCCGTTCTCGGCCTCGGCAATATCGGCCCGCTGGCATCAAAGCCGGTCATGGAGGGAAAAGCCGTCCTGTTCAAGAAGTTCGCTAACATCGACGTCTTCGATATCGAGGTCGATGCATCGAGCGTCGAGCAGATGGTCTCGACCGTCGCTTCGCTCGAGCCGACCTTCGGCGGCATCAATCTCGAGGACATCAAGGCGCCGGAATGTTTCGAAATCGAGCGTCGCCTGCGCGAGACCATGAAGATCCCGGTCTTCCATGATGACCAGCACGGCACCGCCATCATTGTCGCTGCCGCGATCCTCAATGGCCTGGAACTGGCGAGCAAGAAGATCGACGAGGTCAAGATCGTTGCCTCCGGCGCAGGTGCTGCCGCCCTCGCCTGCCTCAATCTCCTCGTCACGCTGGGCGCCAAACGCGAAAACATCTGGGTTCATGACATCGAAGGTCTGGTCTACGAAGGCCGCACCGAACTGATGGACGAGTGGAAGAGCGTCTACGCCCAGAAGAGCGACACGCGCACGCTTGCCGAAAACATCGGCGGCGCCGACGTCTTCCTTGGCCTTTCCGCAGCGGGCGTGCTGAAGCCGGAGCTGCTGGCGCAGATGGCCGAAAACCCGCTGATCATGGCGCTCGCCAACCCAACGCCCGAAATCATGCCCGATCTCGCCCGCGCTGCCCGTCCCGATGCGATGATCTGCACCGGTCGCTCCGACTTCCCGAACCAGGTGAACAACGTTCTCTGCTTCCCCTATATTTTCCGGGGCGCGTTGGATTGCGGCGCGGTCACTATCAACGAAGAAATGAAGATGGCTGCCGTCCGCGCCATCGCGGCACTGGCGCGCGAAGAACCATCCGACGTCGCCGCCCGCGCCTATTCGGGCGAAACGCCCGTCTTCGGCCCGAACTACCTGATCCCCTCGCCCTTTGACCCGCGCCTGATCCTGCGGATCGCCCCGGCCGTAGCGAAAGCCGCGGCCGAAAGCGGCGTCGCCCTGCGTCCGATTACCGATTTCGACGCTTATCTCGACCAGCTCAACCGTTTCGTCTTCCGCTCGGGCTTCATCATGAAGCCGATCTTTGCTGCGGCGAAGAATGCCGAGCGCAAGCGGGTGATCTTCTCCGAAGGTGAAGACGAACGCGTCTTGCGCGCCGCACAGGTGCTGCTCGAAGAAGGCATTGCCAAGCCAATCCTGATTGGCCGCCCATCAGTCATCGAAACACGTCTGAAGCGCTACGGTCTGCGCATCCGGCCGCTAGCCGATTTTGACGTCATCAACCCGGAAGACGATCCGCGCTTCCGCGAATATGTCGATCTCTATTTCTCGCTGGTTGGACGTCGGGGCGTCATTCCGGAAGCCGCGCGCACGATCGTTCGTACCAACACGACTGTTATCGGCGCGTTGGCGCTGAAGCGGGGCGAAGCCGATGCGCTTATCTGTGGCCTGGAAGGCCGTTACGAGAAGCATCTGCGCGACGTCCGCCAGATCATCGGCAAGAGGCAGGACGTGTGCGACTTCTCGGCACTCAGCCTGCTGATTTCACAACGCGGCGCCACCTTCTTCACGGACACCTACGTCACCTTCAATCCGAGCGCGGAAGAGATTGCCGAGTCCGCGGTTCTCGCTGCCGAGGAAATCAGACGCTTCGGCATTACGCCGCGCGCTGCTCTTGTGTCCCACTCGAACTTCGGTTCCCGTGAGTCCGAAAGCGCGACGAAGATGCGTGCCGCTCTGAAGCTCGTGCGCGAAGCCGCGCCGGATCTCGAAGTGGACGGCGAAATGCATGGCGAAAGCGCGATCTCCGATGCCCTGCGCAAGCGCGTCATGCCCGACACGACCCTGCACGACGAAGCAAACCTGCTGGTCTTCCCGAACCTCGACGCGGCCAACATCACTCTGGGCGTCGTAAAGTCGATGATTGACGGCTTGCATGTCGGGCCGATCCTGCTTGGCGCTGCGCTGCCGGCGCACATCCTCGCGCCCTCGGTGACCTCGCGCGGCGTCGTCAACATGGCAGCTCTCGCCGTCGTCGAGGCTTCACAGCCAGCGTGATTTGCGGCAGATCGAGAAAATGCGGTAAGTTTCCGACCGCAGCTTGTTAAGACAAACGGGCTAGCAATGAAGGCGCGGCGGGATGCCGCGCCCTATGACCTGCTCACCGATGGGACGATGCCTTGAACCGCTGGATTCTGTCACTCGCAACCGCCCTTTCACTCACCGGCCCGACCCAAGCCCAGATGCCGGCGATCTGCGGTGACCTTCGCGCCCGCCTTGCCGATCTGCCACAAATCATCGGCAGCACGCCCGAGGTGCGCAAATTCGCCAGTGCTATTGCCGAACAGAACCTTGAGCTTCGCAAACTCCGTAGCGATCTGCGCCAAAACGGCTGCACAAGTGGCAGCATGGTCGTGATCGGGGATGATGACGGCTACTGCGGCGAGCTCGAGCGCGCGGAAACCAAGATGGTCGACAACATCCGTTATCTGCAGCAGCGGCGCGACGAACTGCGCGGCCAGAGCGATGATGCGCGCACGAGAAATGAACTGCTTGCCGCGCTCGACGACAACGGCTGCAACGAGGAGCAGTGGCCTGAGGATCGCGCCGATGGATATGCTCCGCCGCCGAGCATCGAAGATCAGGCGATGCGAAACGACACCTTCATACCTCTAGGTGGCGATCCCAACCAGCGTCGATACGGTTTCGGCATGTCTACGCTCTCTCATCTGAACACCGTCTGCGTACGCACCTGCGACGGAGGCTTTTTTCCGCTAAGCTCGAACGCAACCTCGCAGGACTTCGCCCGCGATGCCGACACCTGCTCGAAGATGTGTCCCGGCATCGACACCGAGCTCTTCTATCATGACGTCTCCAGCACCGAGACCTCACAGATGATTTCGGCGTCGACGGGCGCCCCCTACAGCGCAATGCCGAATGCTTTCGCCTACAAGAACCGTAAGCCGGGCGAAAAATCGTCCTGCAGTTGCAATCTAAACGCTTACTACGAACAGATGAGGAATAGCCAATCGATCAGCGAACCGCCGCAACAAGGATCGATCACCACGATCGAAACCAAGAATCCCGAGCCGGAGAGCAAGGTCGCCGCCCCGGCTGCACCGCAGCCGCAAGTGCCGGACAGGCCATACGATCCGGCAAACAACAAGGTGCGCCAGATCGGCCCGCAGTTCCTAGCCGGTGACCAGGGCACGATCGACCTTAAGAATCCCGCCAAGCCTGGCCCTCAGCCGCAGCAACAATAGCCGCCCTCAGTCCAGCGAACTGTCCCAGCGATCCGTGAACACCAGTTCCTCCAGCGGCAGGCGCTGGCGCCATCCTTTGACCGCGAGTTCCGGCTGGTCATAGAGCTGATCGACATAGCCGATGCAGAGCCAGGCAACGATCTCGACCCGTTCCGGAACGCCGAGGATCTCTTTGATATCGGACTCGTGAAAGATGCTCACCCAGCCGACCCCCACGCCTTCGGCTCGGGCCGCGAGCCACAAATTCTGCACGGCGCAAACCGTGGAGTAAGAATCCATTCGCCGGTTATGCGTTCGGCCGAGAACGATATCACCGCAGCGATCCGGATCGCAGGTCACACAGATGCTGAGCGGTGCGGCTCGGATACCTTCGAGCTTCAGCGACCGGTACAGCCTCTGTCGTTCGCCCTCAAACATCTCGCCAGCCTCACGGTTGGCGCGATTGAAAGCTTGCCACGCCGCCTCCTTCACCTGCTGATCGCGAACCAGGATGAAATTCCAGGGCTGCATGAATCCCACGGACGGCGCATGGTGCGCGGCCGTCAGAAGCCTGCTGACAACGTCGTCCGGTATCGGATCCGGGAGGAACTCCGAACGGACGTCGCGGCGCGTTGAGATCGCCCGGTAAACGGCGTCACGTTCCTCGGTCGAAAAGGCTGTAGCTCCCGACAGGGAGCCTGAATGGTCTGGTCGCATCGTCTATCCCCAACAACACAACCGCCCGCCGTCCACGCGGGTCAGTCTATGATGTCGGGCCGGTCTTCTGACTTGGCGTCATCCAACTGCCGCGCCTTCCCGGCGCTGGGCCAGTGGCGTGTTGCGGCAGTCGTCAGCCTTACAGCGTTGGGCACGTTTCGGTCTCTCACCGAATTCCCGATTCTCCCGCCTAACACGGGCACCTGACGAAAGCTCTATGCCCGCAAAAATCGCTCGACGCAATCCTTCACCCAGAGACAGGGTGGTAACGCACATAGGCGAACTCATCGCCGGACGGCGACCAGTTGGGCACGTTGATTGTGCCCTGCCCGCCGAAGAGATCGAAGAGTGTCGTCAGATTGCCCCCGTCCATATCCATCAGCCGCAGACGAACATTGAGATCGCGCGGATGGTCGAAAACATCCGGGTCGTAGGAAAGGATGAGGACCTTGTCGTTGTTGGGCGACGGATGGGCAAACCAGTTCCCATAATTGTCGCTGGTGATCTGGTCGAGGCCAGTGCCGTCCGGGTGGATGCGCCAGATCTGCATGAGGCCGGTGCGGCTGGAATTGAAGTAGATCCATTGGCCGTCAGCGGAGTAGTCCGGCCCGTCGTTGCGTCCCTCGCCGTGTGTCAGCCGCCGTTCTTCGCCGCCATCCACGGAAATCGTGTAGATATCGAACAAGTCGTTGCGGATGCCGCAATAGGCCAGTTGTTTTCCGTCAGGCGACCAGCCGTGCCAATAGGACGGCTGATTTTGCGTCACCAGCCGTGGCATCCCGCCTTCGGCCCGAAGCACATAAATCGTCGACTTCCCGAACTCGGTCTTGTCGGAGATGACGATCTGCCGGCCATCGGGCGAAATGCCATGATCGTTGTTGCACGTTTTGGCAAAACCGGTGTCGACTTTCTCGACCCTGCCTGAACCATCAAGCGCCAGACGGTACAGAAGTCCGTCGCCGTTCAACAGAAGATAGCTGCCGTCGGGCGCAAAGTTGGGCGCCTCCACAAGCTGCGTCGTTTGCCAGACGACGCGTGCCTCGCCTATCCTGATGTTGTAGATCTCGACGGAACTGCGCAATCTGAATCCTCCTGACATCGTCTCCGTCAGACCTACGACGGCCCGCCACTCAGCACAAGCAAATGCGCCTGGCCAGGTTCGGCCCAGGAATGTCTTTGGAGCGATCGGCCCTTATCCCCCAATCACAAATGCGCGAAACCTAACGGTTCATCTAGCGTTCATGACGAGGATGTGACAGTTCAGTGAAGCTTTTATGACGTTGGAGTTTTCCGGTTGATCGCGTTGGTAATGAGGTCTGCAGCGGCAGCGCGCTTTGCGTCGCTTTCCACCGATTTCGGAGGAAGCATCCGATCGCCTGCTATACGCACGGCGCTCAGCGCCGTTCTTTGTGCCCTGCTTGCGCTTCTCACTACGGCCACCGTAGAGATAATTGCCCGCGATGGGCTGACTGACGTTCGCGAATTCCTGACATCGCCGGTGCGTCCCGGCATGACGACCGTTGTGATGTTGACTGTGCTGATGCTGTCGCTCGACGCCGCCTTGGGCCGACGGTTCATTTCAGCGCTGATCGTTCTTCCGATTGTGATCGTCCCCGCCATCGTATCCAACCAGAAGCAACACTACCTTTCGGATCCACTTTATCCGTCCGACGTCCTTTTCGGGCGCCAGATCATTGAACTGCTTCCTGTCATGGTGAGCGACCGTCCCTGGACTGCTGTTGCAATGGCTGTCGGCATCGCCTTTTCCGCTGGCGCAATTGTCATCTTGTGGCGTTTCGCCTGGCGCAACTTCCCACAGCTCTCACGGACCGCTCGCGTCCGCCGGCTGTGCGTCGGCCTACCTGTTATCGCGGCTTTCGGGTCGTTGATGGACTATTCCCAGTATTCCTTCATCCGCGACCGCCTTCAGGTGGTTCCAATGATGTGGGACCAAAAGGAAAACTACCGGAGCAACGGCTTCATCCTCGCCTTCATCTTCAATATTCCGATGGCCGAGGTGGCGGCGCCGGTCGGCTTCGGCACGCAGGCGCTTGATACTATCCCGAGCCGCAACTACGGCTATCTCAGCGGCCCGCGCGAAAAGCCCGACGTAATCATGCTGATGAGCGAGTCATTCTGGGATCCGACCCGGCTGAAAACGCTGAGCCTGTCGCCCGATCCCATGCCGACTATCCGCGCCGAGCAGTCTGGCCATGTCTTCTCACCGGAGTTCGGCGGCATGACCGCCAACGTCGAATTCGAGGCGCTGACGGGCTTTTCCAATGCCTTCCTGCCATACGGCAGCATCCCCTATCAGCAATACATCCGTCACGACGTTCCCTCGCTCGCCACGTTCTTCCGTGGCGAAGGCTATGCGGCGCGTTCGCTGCATCCGTTCAGCGGCTGGTTCTGGAACCGCAATGAAGTCTACAAGGACTTCGGTTTCGAGCAGTTCCGCTCGGAAGAGACCATGCCTCCAATGGAAAAGCGGGGCATCTTCGCTTCGGACGACTCGCTCATGAAGGAAATCATGAACGAGGCGGACGGCATCGATCGCCCGTTCTTCTTCTTTGCTGTCACCCTGCAGGGACATGGGCCGTATGAGCCGAACCGTTATGCACGCAATACTATCGATATACAGGGCAACCTGAACGATGCAGACCGCGCAACGCTTGCTACCTATACGCAGGGCATCAAGGAAGCGGACGACAGCCTTAAGTTGCTAATGGATTGGGCAGAGAAGCGCGACCGCGAAACGATCATCGTGCTCTGGGGCGATCACCTGCCGCCGCTCGGCAACGTCTACATGGCGACCGGCTACATGCCGGATCAAGTTGCCACCCGTAAGGCGTCGGTCAACACCATGAGACAGGAGCATGAGACGCCGCTCGTCATCTGGTCCAACAAGAAGGGCAGCAAGAAGGATGTCGGCACAATCAGCCCTTCACTGCTGCCCTATCATCTCTTGAAGTTCGCCGGCTTCGAGCATCCCTACTACACGGGCTTCCTCGGCCGTGTGCAGAAGAAGTACAGCGTCATCGATCGTTATCAGCTGATTGCGCGCGACAACACGCCCTCTCCCGATTGGGTCCTGAAGCCGAAGAACCTCGATCCCCTCGTACGGGACTATCGATACCTCCAGCACGACATCATGTTTGGCAAGGCTCAGACGCTCGATCGCTTCTTCCCGCAGCATGCTTGGCTGTATGCGCAAGGCACGTAAAAGACCGGAACAAGCCCACATTGCAATTTGAAAACATTACGGAATACTGGCGCCCGAGCGATCTAGCATTCGGAGTCGGCCATGCACAATCTATCGGACTTAATCCACCATCACTTCGACAAATCTGCTGACGAACTCGGCGAGGTCGAGAAGCGCGTTCTCGCAAAGGCCCATGAGCGCAAGATAATCTCGACCGATATCAATGCGGCCTTGCAGGCGGAAGCATCCGCTGGAGAGCGCCTGGCGGATTCGATTGCCCGCGTCGGCGGCTCATGGTCGTTCATTGTCACCTTCTTGATGTTCCTGGTGTTCTGGTGCGTCGTAAATACCGTTGTATTGCTCACACGCGCCTTCGATCCCTATCCCTTCATCTTCCTCAATCTCGTGCTCTCGATGCTTGCGGCGATCCAGGCTCCCATCATCATGATGTCGCAAAACCGGCAGGCGGAGCGCGATCGTTTCGAGGCGGCGAAAGACTATGAAGTCAATCTCAAGGCAGAACTGGAAGTTCTTTCCCTGCATCAGAAAATAGACATGCGCGTGCTCACCGAAATTGCGGCGTTGCGCGAAGACATCGAGCGACTGAACCAGCGCCTGCCTAGTTGATGGAACGATCACTGATCGCTTGAATTTAACTATACCGACCGATTAGCGAGCCGCTAACCAAGTCCCGCATTGAAACACCGTCACAAATGTAAGAGGAGCAATTGGAACCAATCCGATCCACCGTACGAGACGATGCTCACAGGCCGACCGCATACACGCGATGAAATTCTTCATCATCCCCTGTTTCTGTCGATCGAACGCCAGATAGCGCTCCATCTTATTGGCATTCACAGGCGTGCGCCTCGTCTTGCCCGCCTCGCAGCCTCGCACCAAAAGTGGCTGCTGACGCAAACGCTGTTTGCCATGCACACTGCACGAGATCGGGGTAATCCCCGGTCGGGGCTGACGGCCAGTCGCATGATGCAGGTCGCCACGGAGTTTGATCTCGCCAGCAAGAATACTGCCGCCTCGTTTCTTGCCGAACTCATCGCCTACAAATTTCTGCGGGATGCACCTGACGAAACGCCCGATCGGCGCCTTCGTCGCCTCGAAACGACCGAAACCAGCGAGGAGGCCATGGCCTCCTGGTTCCAAGGGCACATGGCCTGCCTCGATCAACTCGACGGCGGCAATCGTGCAAGCCTGACGGCAGCGGATCCCCGACTTTTTCGCCTTGCGCAACCTCGTGCCGCGCGTGCCCTCATCCAGGAGCCGGTCTGGAAGGAACCGCGGACCAGTATCGGCCACTTCCTCTGGTCCGATGTCGGCGGCCTTGTGCTGCACGATCTCATCAGCCGCCTGCCCGACGACGCGCGGCTGCACGATCGCATACTGCTGAAAGGCGTAACGATCAGCGAAATCGCGAACGAGTTCGGCATCTCCCTCACCAATGTGAAGCGGATGTTCAAGAAGGCCGAAATAGACAGCCTGCTTGGCTGGGAAAACCCGCGCAACCGCGGTGCACTATGGCTCTCCCGGAGATTCATCGAAGACTATTTCCATTGGCAGTCGGCAAAGTTCGCCGAATTGGACAGCGCCATCCACTGGGCAGCCGGCCAAATCCGTTTCTCCGACACGAGCGTTGAGTAAGCGAGGCAATCCCAGCCGACATGGGCACTACGAACGCTGCCAGTTTGTTGTTCTGCCCAACAAAAAAGCCCGGCATCAGCCGGACGGGCTTCAGCCGGGCTTCTTTCGTCCATCTTTTCTGATCAGCCGTTGACGGCCATCCGCTTTTCGTCGCGCCCACCCTTCATGCGCTCGGCCAGCAGGAAGGCAAGCTCCAACGCCTGATCGGCATTGAGACGCGGGTCACAATGCGTGTGATAGCGATCGTGCAGGTCCTCTGCCGTCACAGCGCGGGCGCCGCCGGTGCATTCCGTCACATCCTTGCCAGTCATCTCGATATGGATGCCGCCAGGATGCGAACCTTCGGCGCGATGGATCTGGAAGAAGCTTTCAACTTCCGACAGGATCCGTTCGAACGGACGGGTCTTGTAGTGGTTGAGCGTGATTGTGTTGCCGTGCATCGGATCGCAAGACCACACGACCTTACGGCCCTCGCGCTCGACCGCACGGATGAGACGCGGCAGATGCTCGGCGACCTTGTCGTGACCGAAGCGGCAGATCAGCGTCAACCGGCCCGCCTCATTCTCGGGATTGAGAATGTCGATCAGGTTCAGAAGGTCATCAGTCTGCAGTGACGGACCACACTTCAACCCGATCGGGTTCTTGATGCCGCGGCAGTATTCGACATGCGCGTGATCGGCCTGCCGCGTACGGTCGCCGATCCAGATCATGTGGCCTGAGGTCGCGTACCAGTCGCCAGACGTCGAATCGACGCGCGTCAACGCTTCTTCGTAGCCAAGCAGCAGCGCTTCATGGCTAGTGAAGAAATCCGTCTCGCGCAGGCTCGGATTGTTTTCCGAGGTGATGCCGATCGCCTTCATGAAGTCCATCGTCTCGCTGATGCGGCCGGCAAGCTTGCGGTAGCGCTCGCCCTGCGGGCTATCCTTGACGAAACCGAGCATCCACTGATGCACGTTCTCGAGGTTGGCATAGCCACCCATCGCGAAGGCGCGCAGCAGGTTCAGCGTTGCGGCCGACTGGCGGTATGCCATGGCCTGACGCTCCGGATTCGGGATACGGGCCTCTTCAGTGAACTCGATGCCGTTGATGATGTCACCGCGATAGCTCGGCAGCGACACGCCATCCTGGGTCTCGATGCCCGAAGAACGTGGCTTTGCGAACTGGCCGGCAATACGGCCGACCTTGACGACCGGCAGCTGCGCGCCGAACGTCAGGACGACGGCCATCTGCAGGAATGCGCGGAAGAAGTCGCGGATATTGTCGGCGCCATGTTCGGCAAAGCTCTCGGCGCAATCACCGCCCTGCAAGAGGAAGCCATTGCCTTCAGCAACGTTGGCGAGATGCTTCTTCAGCCGGCGTGCTTCACCTGCGAAGACGAGCGGCGGATAGGATGCGAGCTGGGCTTCCGTTGCTGCCAATGCCGCCTGGTCCGGATAGTCCGGAACCTGCTGGATCGGTTTTTGCCGCCAACTGCTCGGAGTCCAATTCTGTGCCATCTCGCTCACCTGTTTCAGCATCCGGTCCGTCCGGATGTTCCGTCTTAAAAATGTTGCGCGGCTTATAAACCTTTAGCGCCATCTTGCATAGCGGCGTTCCGCTCTTTGGCGCTCCGGATTAGTTTCACGAACAACACGTGAATATAAAGGAAATCCGCCCCGTGTTTTCAAACGGCGGGCACCGGATTAATGATCAATATACCAAGACAGTTTGTATCTAATTTAGGCTTCTGCCGTAGAAATACCCTCAATTCTGATAGCGCGTCATGATGACTCCCGCTTGAACACCGATGGCTTGGTGGAACCGTGGGATACATTTCGTGCGCAGCTTGTATCGTTTCTGTACTGACCGTTCCGGCAATTTCGGCATGCTGACTGCCATCCTGATGGTGCCGCTCATCGGCTCCGCGGGCGTAGCCGTCGACTTCGCTCACGCACTGAGCCTGCGCACGCAGCTTTACGCGGCGGCGGACGCCGCAGCCGTCGGCGCAATTGCGGAAAAATCCGCAGCCGCCTCCGCCGCGATGAAAATGACCGCAGATGGCGCGATCTCCGTCGGGCAGAGCGACGCGCGCAATATCTTCGTCAGCCAGATGCAGGGTGAATTGACGGCAAACGAAGTTGCGGTCGACATCCAGGTGAACAAGGCAGCAACCAAACTCAACTCGTCCGTCTCCTTCAGCGCGGCCGTCCCGACGACGTTCATGCAAATATTCGGGCGAAAAACCGTCGAAGTATCGGGCACCGCGACAGCAACAATCGAGACAGCGGCCTTCATGGATTTCTATATCCTGATCGACAACACACCATCGATGGGCGTCGGCGCGACACCGAACGACGTCGCCACCATGGTAGGTCTCACGAAGAACAACAAATCGAACGCTTCCTGTGCCTTTGCCTGCCATGAGAGCGGCACGAACAAAGGCAAGGATTACTATACACTTGCCAAGAAGAACAAAGTGACGATGCGCATTGATGTCGTGCGCCAGGCCACCCAGGCACTGACTGCGACCGCCAAGGCGGACACCGATGATCAATTTCGCATGGCGGTCTACACCTTCGGCGCGAAAGCAGAGGCGGCAGGGCTGAGTGAAATCGTGCCGCTTACAGGCGACCTCGACAAGGTGGGCAGCAAGGTCTCCGAAAAGACCCCAAATCCCCAAGTCGGCGACAGCGAATACGTGCTCGACCTGATGACCATCCCTCAGCAAGGCTACAACGACGACACCCAGACGAGCTTCGATAGCGCACTGACCCAACTCAAGGCCAAAATCCCGGCTGGGGGCTCGGGTACAAACGCTGCCGATACACAGAAGATCGTCTTCTTCGTGTCCGACGGTGTCGGCGACAGTTACAAGGCCTCGACCTGCACAAAGAAAACGACTGGAAGCCGCTGTCAGGAACCGATCGATACCTCCTTCTGCAAGCCCCTGAAGGACAAAGGCATCAAGATCGCCGTGCTCTACACGACGTATCTGCCGCTGCCGACCAACAGCTGGTACAATACTTGGATCAAACCCTTCCAGGACGAAATTCCGACGAAGATGCAGAGCTGCGCCTCGCCCGGTCTCTATTTCGAAGTCACGCCCACCGAAGGTATCACGGACGCCATGAAGGCACTCTTCCTGAAGGTCCTCCGCATGCCCCGCCTCACCAGCTGACCGGCATCAGACGCGAACGCCGTCCCGAATGCGATAGGTCGGCGCATACATTGTGACGAGCTCTTCCGCTGCCGTCGGATGCACGGCCATCGTGCGGTCGAAATCGTCCTTGGTGCAGCCGGCCTTCAAGGTGATTCCGAGGATTTGCGCCATCTCCCCGGCATCGTGACCGAGAATGTGCGCACCGACGACCTTGCGGCTGGAAGCATCGACAATCAGCTTCATGATCATCTTCTCGCCGCGCCCCGATAGTGTCGCCTTCAGCGGACGAAACTGGGCACGGTAGATCTCGAGTTCCCCGTAGCGCTTGCCCGCCTCCTCCTCGGTCAATCCGACGGTGCCGATTTCCGGCTGAGAGAAGACGGCCGTTGCGATCGTCTCGTGATCCGGTTTGGTCGGGTTATTCTTGTACTCGGTCTCGATGAAGCACATTGCCTCGTGGATCGCCACAGGCGTCAGCTGTACCCGGTCAGTGACATCACCGAGCGCATAGATGTTCGGGACGCTGGTGCGCGAATATTCGTCGACGACCACCGCTCCGCGTTGGTCAGTCTTCACGCCGGCGGCTTCCAGGCCAAGGCCCTGCGTATTCGGGATGCGTCCAAGGGCCAGCATGACAACATCCGCCGTAAATGTGCCGTTGTTCAGTGTCTCGACAGAGAGACGATCATCCTGCTTCGATATCCTCTCGAGCGCATCATGGCAGAGAATCCGGATGCCCTTGGCACTCATCGCCTCGTGCAGCCCCCGACGAAGATCCTGATCGAAGCGCGACAGGATTTCGGCGCCGCGATAGATCAGCGTCGTCTCGACGCCGAGGCCATGAAAGATATTGGCAAATTCCACTGCGATATAACCGCCACCGGCAATCACGATTGACCTTGGCAGCTCTTCCAGATGGAAGGCCTCGTTGGACGAAATGCAGAGCTCGTTCCCCGGCAAAGCCGCGTGCGGGTTCGGCCGACCGCCGGTCGCGATCACGATCGTCTTGGCTGTCACTGTCTTGCCGGTGTTGACCAGTCGGACCGTATGCGCGTCGAGCAATTCGGCGCGTGTTTCCAGGATTTCGGCGTTGGCACCGGCGAGCCCCTTCTTGTAGAGCCCTTCAAGGCGCGCGATCTCGTTGTCCTTCGCCGCGATCAGCTTCTTCCAATCAAACGAGCTCTCGCCGACTGTCCAGCCGAAGCCGGCAGCATCCTCAAAGTGTTCATGGAACTGAGCTGCATACACGAAGAGCTTCTTGGGCACGCAGCCGCGGATCACGCATGTTCCGCCGTAGCGATATTCCTCTGCGATCGCGACCTTCTTACCGAGCGAGGCTGCAACGCGGGCGCCTCGCACGCCGCCCGAGCCCCCGCCAATGACAAAGAGATCGTAATCGTAGGACGTCATGAGAAACTCCGGGTGGAATCGGCTGGTAAAGTGAAGGTGATATAGTATTGACCGCCGCAAAAACAAAAGCCCGGACGATGCCGGGCTTTCGGTCTGTAGTCGTGTCGTAGCTTACTGCTTCGGCTTGGGAGCCGGCGCAGCCTTCGGCGCGGTCGTTGCAGCCGGGTTGGACGGATCGGCGGCCGGCGGCGGCGCCTTGATGATCTTGGCAAGCTCAGTGCTCGTCTGCTTCTGAAGATCGCGGGAAATGCCCTGCGCCCAGATGTCGGCTGCCTTCACCGTTTCGCGCGATGCAATCGGGCCATCCTTCAGCAGCTTCTTGCCAACCGCCGAGTTGTAGAACTCGGCGATCGCGTTGAGCTCCTCGACGGAGAATGCCTTGGCATAGGTCAGCGCGGCTTCCTTTTCGAGATCGGCGCGACGCGGCGCGAGCGCCAGCGCCTGCTTGTCAACCTCAGCGGTGATCGCATCCTGATAGTTCGGCGAATCCTGGATAAGATCAGCCTTCAGGCGCTCGGCCAGGCCAGGCAGGATGTTGTCGAACTGCGCAGTGGCGCCAATCGCGTCGATGGCAGCGCGGGCCGCCTTCAACTGCTCCGGAGAAGCTTCCTGCGCGTGTGCGACAGAGCCGAATGCGACGCCCGAAAGAATAACGGTCGCAGCAGCAAAACGGCCAAGACCTGCAAATTTAATCATGAGTTTCAATGCTCCTGTTACCTGTTCGCCCGCAGCGTGCGTGCACCTGCTGGACCTGCAATGATCGCAAGCGTCGCCATATTGAGAAAAAGCCCGTGTTCAACGACTCCGGGTATCGAATTCAGCTCGTTTGAGAGCGCCTCTGCATCAGGAATGCGGCCAAAAGATGCATCGAGGATGTAGTGACCGCCGTCCGTCATGAAGTCTTCTCCACCGGATTGGCGCAGCGTCAAGCTGCCGCTCAATCCCAGTTTCGAGGCCTTCTTTTCGATCGCCATGCGCGTTGAGACCAGCCCGAAGGGATTCACCTCGATCGGCAGTGGAAATGCCCCAAGTGTCGCGACCAGTTTGCTTTCGTCGGCAATGACGATCATGCGCTGAGATGCCGCAGCAACGATCTTCTCGCGCAACAGCGCACCCCCGCCACCCTTGATGAGCGTCAGGTTGGAATCAACCTCATCCGCGCCATCGATCGTCAGATCAAGTTCCGGCAACTCATCAAGCGACTTCAGCGGTACGCCCAGCTCGACGCAAAGCCTTGCCGTGCGTTCCGAAGTCGGAACCCCTTCGACCTTGAAGCCGGTGGAAACCTTCTCCGCAAGCAGCCGAACAAACTCCTCGGCAGTACTCCCGGTCCCGATTCCAAGCCGCATGCCGTATTCGACATGAGCGAGTGCGGCCTCGGCGGCCCTGATCTTCATTTCGCGGGCATCCATGCGCCGCTGACTCCGATTATTGCGTTGGATGTGCTGTTTACACGGCTCGCTTGCCAAACGAAAGCCAAAATAGCGTAATGATTTTCGAAAAGCCGTGGGCATCTACAACTTGTCGCTTCTGCCGCGAAACGTTGCTTTTCCCGCCCTCATCGCCTACTGCCCAATGACATCATTTCTGAAAGGCGGAATCCTTGACCCCTGCGCTCATCGTATTCGATCTCGACGGAACACTGCTCGATACTCACACCGATCTTGTCGAGAGTATAAACCATACGATTGCCGAGCTCGGCATCGCGCCGGTCAGCTATGGCGACCTCACGTATCTGGTCGGACACGGTGCCAAGGTCATGATTGAGCGGGCCTGTGGTCTTCGGGGACATCCGTTGTCACAGGAGCAGCTCCCAGCCCTACTCGACCGGTTCATCGCTCACTATGCCAATAACATGCCTGGACATACGTTGCCTTACCCAGGCCTTATCGAGGCTATGAATCAACTGAAGAGCGCCGGCTGCAAGCTTGCCGTTTGCACCAACAAGCTGGAAGGTCTGGCGCGCAGCCTGATCGAAAAGCTTGAACTCATCCATTACTTCGACGCCATTACCGGCGGCGATACCTTCGCGGTCAGGAAACCGGACGCCCAGCATCTCCTTGGAACTATTGAGCGCGCCGGCGGCGACTTCCGCAACACCGTCATGATTGGCGACAGCGTCAACGACATTCTTGTTGCTCGAAATGCCGGCGTGCCCTCGATTGCCGTGCCGTTCGGCTATTCCGACGTCCCCGTCGAGACACTCGGGCCGACCCGCATGATCACACATTTCAACGAGCTCACGCCTGCGCTCGTGTACGAGTTGATCGCGGGCTTCGCCGCGAGACCGACTGCCGCAGTAGGCTGACACAAACAAAAAAGGCGGCTCAACGGCCGCCTTTTTTCATATTGTCCCTAGCGCAATCAGATCTGCGCGCCACGCGCCTTCGTCGTGGCGTCGAATGCCTTCTGCACGTAAGCATCGCGGCCGTACACGTCGTCGAAATACTGCACGACGCCGTCCTTATTCGGCCACGCGGTGAAATAAGCCACGTAGACCGGGATCTTCTGTGGAACCTGGATGGCATGGTTCTTGCCGGTCGCGATCTCCTTGCCGATCTGTTCGACCGACGTATTCAATACGGCCGCCGCCATCGCGCGCGGCTCGGCGAGACGCACGCAACCGTGGCTGAGAGCGCGCATGTCACGCTTGAAGAAGCTTTTCGAGGGCGTGTCATGCATGTAGATCGCATGCGCATTCGGAAAGAGGATCTTGAGTTCGCCAAGCGCATTGTCGTCGCTCGGCGGCTGCCGTACGGAAACATTGGTCGTCGAGCCGTACCAATCAACACTGGACGACGCCACGGCGCGGCCGCCAACCGTTACCTCATAGCCCATCCGGTCCAGATAGCTCGGGTCGGAGCGCAGACGTGGCAGCATCTCGTTTATGATGATCGACTGCGGAACACCCCAGAAAGGATTGAACTCGACCGTCTCGATCTGATCCTGGAAGAAGAAGGTCTGGTGCGACGGCTGACCGACTACAACACGCATCGACAACTGCTCCTTGTTGTCGTTGTGGTAGTAGACCATGTAGGCCGGCTGGTTGATGAAGACGTAGCGCGAGCCGAGATCACTAGGCAGCCAACGCGCCTGCTCCAAGGCAACGACCAGCTTTTCGACTTTCGAGGCGTTGCTGTCGCCGCCGACCATAGTGCGGACCGTGGCTTGACCGATGACGCCGTCCGGCTTCAACCCATGTTCTTTCTGGAATCCTTCGACGAGCGCGACAATCTCGGGCGAATACTCGGTGCCACCTGCATAGGCGGCAAGCGTTGTCGCATGTTCCGCCTTGAGCGCGGCTGAGCCATGCTTGTCGATCGCCTTCACGATATTCGGGATTTCGGACGAGCTCTCGCCGGGGTGAAGCACGCCGCTCAGGGCGACGTTGATGCGATCGTCGCTTGCGCCTTCGGCGCGCAGCTTTGCCAGTTCACCTTCAAGCGCCACAAACTGCGGCCCATCCGGCGTGCGGCTTCTGAGATAGGCTGCCGTGTCCGGACTAATGCGGGCGAGCTTCAGCACCGGCGCAAGGTTCACGTCCTTACGCTTGAAATCGTGATAGCCGGACAGCTTGTTCGGATCGATGCGACCGCGAATGGTATCCTGCACATAGGCAAGCACCTTGGCGGATAGCTCCAGTTCGAACTGCGTCAGGGCGCGATCACGGATTGCTGGATCCGGATTGGCCGGATCCTCGGTCGGAACCTGTACCGTATAGTCTGCCGGATCAAGGCCAACCGACGCGGCATCCGCCAATACGGCCATCGCCGCCTTGGCGCGATCGTTGACATCCGTTCCGGCGAGCCAAACCAGCGGGTTCTTCACGTCACCGTAATAGGTTTCAAGCGCCTTGGCGACTTCGACGGGCGCGCGCACCTTCGCCTCGATCAGGAAACGGCGCTGCACCGAGGGCGTCGCCTCGGTCGTTGCCGACGCATCGGCAACTGCCCCGGTGACGACAGGGTCGGTAAACTTGCCGGTATCAACGAAGCGCATCGCATCCGGCTGATAAGTATAGTAGCGCGGGCTCGAAACCTTGGGCAGCGGCGCATCTGGAGCCGACTGAAGGAATGAGGGAACCGATGCCCTCGGATTGACAATCGTGCTCTGGGTCCGAGCGCGATCCCCACGGATCATATCCATTAAGGTGTAAGCATGCGCGGGCGCGGCACCCATCGCAGCCATACCGCAGGAAAGCGCAAGTGCGGACGCCGCACCTTTCAAAAGGAATGTCATGCTTCTATCCAGTCCCAGTGTCATGCTGTCTTCAAATCGCGGGCAAGACCCGCCTCAGAACTTGTTTCATCCGGCGCGAGCGTCACATGGCAGAAAGCAGGCGCAGCCGCCAGCCTCGACCAACTCAACCTTTAGTAACTAGGTAAACTCTTACGCTGGCCGTCAGTTCACACAAAATTATGAAATTATTGGTTAATTTTTTACTTTATTTTCGCGACCAGACACAGTGGCCAAAAAGCCGCTGACAGATAAAAATTCAGCCGTGTCTAAAAGATCACTGATCTTGCGCCCGCTAACATGACATCGCCGCTCATATTTATATTTCAAGCGGTTTTCTTCGGATCATTTCAGACCTATAAGACCGCATCCCTGAGACGCACCGCGATAGAAAGGCATGGCCATGACCTCCACCCGCACCGAAACAGATACGTTCGGCCCGATCGAAGTTCAGAGTGACAGGTATTGGGGCGCCCAGGCACAACGCTCCCTCGGTAACTTCAAGATCGGCGGGGAAAAACAGCCGCTTTCGATCGTTCGCGCGCTCGGCATCGTCAAGCAGGCGGCAGCGCGCGCGAATATGGCGCTTGGCCATCTCGATCCGGCGATTGGCAACCCCATTGTGGATGCAGCACAGGAAGTCATCGACGGCAAACTCAACGATCACTTCCCTCTCGTCGTCTGGCAGACCGGCTCGGGCACGCAGTCAAACATGAATGCCAATGAGGTGATCTCCAACCGCGCAATAGAAATGCTGGGCGGCGTGATGGGATCGAAGAAGCCGGTACATCCAAACGATCACGTCAACATGAGCCAGTCGTCGAATGACACCTATCCGACGGCGATGCACATCGCCTGCGCCGAAGAGATCGTTCGCCACTTGCTTCCGAGCTTGAAGCATCTGCATGCCGCCCTTGACATGAAGGTCACCGAGTTCAGCCACATCATCAAGATCGGCCGCACGCACACTCAGGATGCAACGCCGCTGACGCTCGGTCAGGAGTTTTCGGGCTACGCGGCGCAGGTCGGTTCCGCCATCAAGCGCATCGAGATGACGCTACCCGGTCTTTGCGAACTTGCACAAGGCGGAACCGCCGTCGGAACCGGCCTCAACGCGCCGGTCGGCTTTGCCGAAATGGTTGCCGAAGAGATCGCCGGCATCACCGGCCTCCCGTTCATCACTGCCCCGAACAAGTTCGAGGCGCTCGCCGCGCATGACTCGATGGTGTTCAGCCATGGCGCCATCAACTCCGCTGCCGCTGCGCTCTTCAAGATCGCTAATGATATTCGCCTGCTGGGCTCGGGCCCTCGTTCCGGCCTTGGCGAACTCGCCCTCCCCGAGAACGAGCCCGGCTCCTCGATCATGCCGGGCAAGGTCAACCCGACGCAGTGCGAGGCCTTGACGCAAGTCTGCATTCATATCTTCGGCAACAACACTGCCCTGACCTTCGCCGACAGTCAGGGCCACTTCGAGCTGAACGTCTACAATCCGATGATGGCCTATAACTTCCTCCAGTCGGTGCAGTTGCTCGGTGACGCAGCAATCTCCTTCACCGACAATTGCGTCGTCGGCATCGAGGCACGCGAAGACAACATCAGGGCCGGCCTCGAGCGCTCGCTAATGCTGGTCACCGCGCTCGCGCCGAAAATCGGCTACGACAATGCCGCCAAGATCGCCAAGACGGCACACAAGAACGGCACGACCCTTAAGGAAGAGGCGTTGGCGAGTGGTCTCGTCACCGTTGAGGAGTACGATACGATCGTTCGCCCCGAGGCGATGATCGGCCCTAAATAACCCGCTTCGAACTCGGTTGAAATGTGAGAGCCCCGCACTCGCGGCGGCGTTTTCATAGGTTTTCATGACAAAAACAGACAAGTTTTAGAATTATTGCAATTGCGAGGACGCCCGAATAGACCATCTGCGATTTCGGTCCGCATGAAAGGTCCTTCGATGGCTGACGATCTTTTCCCCCTCAGCAAAGACACCACCCCATACCGCAAGATCAGCAGCGACTACGTCTCTGTCGACAGCTTCAAGGGACAAGACATCCTGACCGTCGAGCCCGAAGGCATCCGCCTGCTGGCCGAAACGGCATTTGCCGACATCAACCATCTCCTCCGGCCCGGCCATCTGAAGCAGCTCGCTTCGATCCTCGAGGATCCCGAAGCGACCGACAACGACCGCTTCGTAGCATACGATCTGCTGAAAAACGCCAACATCGCTGCCGGCGGCGTGCTTCCGATGTGCCAGGATACAGGCACTGCGATCGTCATGGCCAAGAAGGGCCGCCGCGTGTGGACCGAAGGTGAGGACTACTCGGCTCTCGCCAAGGGGGTGATGGACGCCTATGAGAAGAAGAACCTGCGCTATTCGCAGCTGGCCCCCGTCAAGATGTTCGAAGAGAAGAACACCAAGAACAATCTGCCGGCGCAGATCGATATCTATGAGGAAGGCACCGACTCCTACGACTTCCTGTTCGTTGCCAAGGGTGGCGGCTCCGCCAACAAGACCTTCCTCTATCAGGGCACCCCGTCGCTTTTGACGCATGATCGCATGATCGACTTCCTCAAGGAGAAGATCCTAACGTTAGGTACGGCGGCCTGCCCTCCCTACCATTTGGCAATCGTCATCGGCGGCACGTCGGCCGAGATGAACCTGAAGACCGTCAAGCTCGCCTCGACACGCTATCTCGACGATCTGCCGACCGAAGGCTCCGATAGCGGCCATGCCTTCCGCGATATCGAGATGGAAAAGGAAATCCACAAGCTGACGCAGCAGATGGGAGTCGGCGCTCAGTTCGGCGGCAAGTATTTCTGTCATGATGTGCGCGTCATTCGCCTGCCGCGCCACGGCGCCTCGCTGCCGATCGGCCTCGGAGTTTCCTGTTCCGCCGATCGCCAGGCGAAGGGCAAGATCACCCGCGACGGCATCTTCGTCGAGCAGCTCGAGACGGATCCCTCGAAGTACATGCCTGAAATCGACGACTCGAAACTATCGGACTCGATGGTCCGCATCGATCTCAACCAACCGATGTCCGGTATTCTGGCCGAACTCAGCAAGCATCCGGTCAAGACGCGGCTGTCACTGACCGGAACGATCATCGTCGCCCGTGACCTCGCCCACGCCAAGATCCGCGAGCGGCTGGAGAAGGGTGAAGGCATGCCCGACTACATGAAAAACCATCCTGTCTACTATGCCGGTCCCGCGAAGACTCCGGCGGGCTACGCCTCCGGCTCCTTCGGCCCGACCACAGCTGGTCGCATGGATTCTTATGTCGACCAGTTCCAGTCTTTCGGCGGATCGATGGTGATGCTGGCCAAGGGCAACCGGTCCCGCGCCGTGCGCGAGGCATGCAAGACACACGGCGGCTTCTACCTCGGCTCGATCGGCGGACCTGCAGCCCGACTGGCGCAGGACTGCATCAAGAAGGTCGAGGTGCTGGAATATCCGGAACTCGGCATGGAAGCCGTGTGGAAGATCGAAGTCGCAGATTTCCCCGCTTTCATCGTCACCGATGACAAGGGCAACGACTTCTTCCAGGAATTCAACCTCGGCTGATCGACCTCAATGGATAGCCGCAGTCGCCCGATGGTCGGCCGCGGCGCCCTCCGTCCGGCTCTCGGAGTCTGCAATGCCAAGCGCCTCTTCTGTCTTCACGCTGGCGAGAATGTCGCTGCGGAAAACCCCATCAAAGAAGCCCTCCTGCTGAATCAGCGCGACAGACGCCGCGACAACTACGGCACTGAGGACGATGGACGAAGTATGACGAGACTTATCCTTGCGCCTGGCCTTCGATAAGAGCCGGCTTTGACGGGAAGGTGCGCCTTCTCTGTGAGACAGAACAGAGCGACCAATCGACACCGAGCGCCAACAATCTGAAGACAATAAAGCAAAGAAGAAACGACAAGTTGGATTTTCTGTTTTGCGTCACTCGCGCATAACGCGCAACAATCGTTACACTGCGGCAAATTCACAGATAAAAATCAAAGCGATAAGCAAGTATTGGAGAATCTTGCGTAAATCTCACATGTAATCATTGGTATATCCCCCCTTAATCATTTCCCAATATTTGTAGGCTAACAAATTAAAGTCTGCATTTGACATTCAATTGAGGAGTAGTCGCATGACGACGACCGCAGCGCCAACGAGGGCGCAGGTTCCCGACGTGGCAGGTCAGATCACGTTCGCCATGCGCTCCATGGGCGTCGCGCCGATTCCTCGGAACTACGAACTCTTCTATGAAGCCTATATCGGCTCCAACCCGGCGCTGACACGAGATCTTGCGGCGCTCGGCAGTCAGGCAACGCAGGAAGAACTCGATAGGCTCGGCGCACAGTATTTTGCGCACAGCCCTGCCCGCGTGTTCGACGACGCGCACGGTCGTATCGCCGCCGAGCTTGAGACGCTGTTGCGCGTCCTGCGCCAGGAGCAAACCTCACTGGAGAGCTACAACAGGCTGCTTGGGGAAACCTACAAGCGGATCAGCTCGAAGAACCATACGAGCGTGGAACTCATCGAAAACGCCCTCACTTTGCTCACCGAGGCCACCGGCGACACCATGGCGCACGGCGAACGCACGGTAGAGAACGTCGTCCAGCGCTCGCAGGAGATGGACCAGGTCCGCAAGGAGCTCGACGAGTACAAGCGCATCGCCAACACCGACTCGTTGACACGCCTGTCGAACCGCCGTGCCTTCGACGATCGCCTCGCGGCGGTTTTCAACAATCCTGCCATGCGTCCGGTCACCGCATTGGTGCTCGCCGACATCGATAATTTCAAGAAGATCAACGACACCTATGGCCATCCTGTCGGTGACAAGATTCTTGCGACTGTCGCGTCTGTCATCCGCGCCAACGTCCGCCGCGACGTTTTCGTCGCCCGCACCGGCGGCGAGGAGTTCGCCCTGATCGTCGAAGGCAACACCGCCGAGGAAGTGATGGGAACGGCGGAGCGGATCCGCCGCACGCTTGAAACGACACCTTTCACGAATTCGCGCACGAGGATCAATTACGGGCCTGTCACCGTATCGGTCGGCGTCTGCATGGCTTCCTACGCGGACGACGCCGGCGAGCTCTACCACAAGGCAGACGTGGCGCTTTACGGCGCCAAAAATTCGGGCCGCAACTGCAGCGTCCTCTTCGAAGACGGCATGCAGAAAGACTTCACGAAGAGCTGGCTGATCTACAAGGGTTAAGCCCGCAAGGACAGTTCGCCAGCTGCCTCGGGCTTGAACCTTCCGGTTGCTATTTCACCACATCGTCTTGGCCGCACGCTCCGGCCATTCGCGATCATAGGTCTCGTAATCGAAATCCCCAGTCGCCGCCTTCAGCATCAACCCGGGGGTCGGCAAGCTCTTCGGATCGATGAACGTTGCTGGATTCCAGAGCTCGGAACGGATCAGCGCACGGGCGCACTGGAAATAGACCTCGTCGATCGTGATAGCGATCACCGTCCGCGGATGCTTTCCGTCCATCACGAAGCTGGAAAGGACCGCCTCATCGTTGGTCACGACGCCGCGCCCATTGATGCGCATGGTCGTGTTCGAACCGGGAATGAGAAACATCAACGCCAAACGCGGATCGCGCACGATGTTGGAGAGCGAGTCGACACGGTTATTTCCGCGCCAGTCCGGCAGGTGCAGCGTCCTGTCGTCGATGATACGCACGACGCCACCAATATCGCCGCGCGGCGAGCAGTCGAGCCCTTCGGGACCAACCGTTGCCAGTGCCACGAAAGGCGATGCCTCGATCATCTCGCGATAGAGCTGTGTCAGGTAATCCGTCACCTTGGCTACTGATGCCTGCGTCAGCCCGCCGGCATAGATCGCCGCGAGTTCTTCCACCGTTTCAATGATCTTCATGATCGTCCTGCCGGGTTTGTCGGGCGGCCTTTAGCTGCCTGGCGTGACGTTACAATGACACACGACGGGTCGGAAGATCAAAAAGCGGAATGATCTCAGCATCTTTATCGGAACAGACCTCGCCGAGAAAGCCCGCGATCGTATCCAGAACCGGCCGCGCCGCGACAATTCGGCGGTGCCCAAATCCGTTGGCCCAGTGAAGCCGGACATCATCGCCAGCCGCCGCGTACCGTCGGGCATGGTCGGCGCTCACCTCCTTGTCGTCTTCGGCATGCACGATCAACACCGGGCGCTGGATCGTGCCGGCGGTCCTGCTCGCGTCGAACTCCTCCACTCGCCGGCCGGTGACACGGCGCACCTCGTTCTCCAAGACTTGCTGCGCCGGCCACCCAAGCCCGATCAGCTTGCCGAAATCCTTGAACAGCCAGTGCATTTCGCTCGGCGAGCCGATCAGCACCAGCTTTTGCGGGAGCACGGCAGGCACGCCCGGTAGCAGGCCTGCCGCCGCCACGACCAGTGCGGCACCGCCGAAAGAATGGCCGATTGCGGCGTCGAACGCGCCGAACCGAACTTCGGCCGCCGCTATTGCCTTCACCGCCATACCCATATGGAGCGCCCGCCCCGCTGCGCGGCCGTGGCCGGGAAAATCGATTGCGATCACCTCCGCGCCCGCTGCCGCCAGAGTCGTCGCAAGGTCGGCCATATAGGCGCTGTTTGATCCCCAGCCGTGCGTCACGAGATAGCGGGGGCGGCGCCCCAAGGCGCCACCATTCAGCCGATAGGCATGCGCCCGCCCGCCGCCGGCAAGACGAAGCCTGAACCGCTCCGCGCCGGCCAGCTTTGCTATGCCGGCTGCATGCGCGCCCTTCGCCTTCTCGCCCTTGGGCTTTGAGGAGGGTGTGATGCAGAACAGACGGAACGCCATTTTCCCGGCGATGCGCGGCGAAACCGACTGCAACAAGGAAAATCCGAGGCGGGTGACCTTCAGCGTAAAGTTTGCCATAGTGGGAATCCAATAATGTTCAACACTGAACAATAAAGTACAACGATGAACAAAAATCAATCCCTGCCCTGGGATCATCCGCGTTTCCGCAGCTGGATCAACGTCGCCCGCGCCTGCCAGCTCATGCAGCAGTCGCTCGGTCGCTCGCTATCTGAACTCGATATCAAGACCCCGCATCTCGATATTCTGATCAACCTCTATCGCTTCGAAGGCATTTCCCAGCAGGAGCTCGCCCGCAAACTGCTGGTCGGGCGCTCGAACATGAGCATGCTGCTGCCGCAGATGGAGAAGCGCGGCCTGATCGAACGACGCGGCGACGCAAAAGACAAGCGTGTGCTACGCCTCTTCCTGACCCAGGAAGGGCGCGAAGTCACCGAAAAAGCCATGATCATTCAGACTGACCTAATCGAGCGCGTGCTTTCCCCCGAACCGATCGAGCAATGCATGGCGATGGCGGACTCGATGGAGCGGATTATCCGCGTGCTGCAACGGGATCTGGTCGACGAAGATTGACATCAGTCAACTGTATGACCGACTGCCTGGCCAGCGAGGGACTTGTACTCCCAGGCGGCCACGATAATCAGCACTGCCGTCGCGAGAACGCCGGCAAGGTAGAGCTCGATAAATGGCGCAATGAAAGCGAGCAGAATCAGGAGCACGAGGCCGGCCAGATGCGAGAGCGGCAAACGCCCGCTGGTCGCCCCCTTGAACCAGAGATTGCCCGCCAGAAACAGTCCCGAGCCGCCGAGCACCGAGGCAATCACGCCGAGGTCGCCGGTTTCATGCGGGTGCGAGAACATGAACTCAACCGCAACGGCGTGAACGATGATCCCCGCCAAAATCGGGATATGGGCATAGGTGAAGGCCTGCCGTGCGAGGCTTCCCGGCGTTTCGTCGTGCTCGATCCGATGCGCCGCCCGCTCGTGGCCGAAGCGGAAATAGAGCCACCACATGGCGACGGTCCCGACGAAACCCGTGGCGAATACCACCGCTGTCAGCAGCGAAAACGGCAACTCGGAGAATGTACGGCCGGAGACGAGAATCGCTTCACCGAGGCAGATGATAACGAAGAGCGCGCAACGCTCGGCCATATGCGCGCCGGACACATCCCAGTCGGAAGCAGTTGACTTGCCAAGCCCGGGTACGACAAAGCCGCTCGCCGGCCCCGCGTACTCGATCGCAAGCGCGATCAGCCAGGCAATCAGCCGCGCGTCGTGCTCTAGAATGCCACCGGCAATCCAGAATATGCCGGAAACGGTCAACCAGGTGCTGATGCGCAGAAAATTGCGGTAGTTGGAAGCACTCGCCTGTTTGACGGCATAGGTCGTGAAGAGCGACCGCCCGACCTGCATCAGCACATAGGCGCCAGCAAAAAGAAGACCTTTGTCACCGAAGGCTTCCGGAATGGACGCGGAAAGAACGAGGCCCAGCAACATCAACACGACGAGCATACCGCGAACGGGCATCTTGTCGGGATCGAGCCAGTTGGTAACCCACGCCGTGAAGATCCACACCCACCAGACGGCGAAGGTCATCAGTCCAGCCTCAAGC
This sequence comes from Rhizobium sp. R711, assembly GCF_002211365.1. Lineage (GTDB taxonomy): Bacteria > Pseudomonadota > Alphaproteobacteria > Rhizobiales > Rhizobiaceae > Rhizobium. The sequence goes on from NZ_LOKZ01000034.1 coordinate 137,755, forward strand.
GCTCCGAGGGGCGTATAATGCGCCGCCAAGGCATGCGAAAGCTGCGAAATCGAGAAGACGAAAACGAGATCGAAAAACAGTTCGAGAAAAGTGACCCTGCTCCCGCCTGGACTACCCTTCGCGCGCAGCCAGTTTCGTTTCTTCGTTCCCGTCACGCATTCACCCCGTGAGTGTTGTTTTTTACCGCGGCTTCTCGGAGGTGTCGCGACTCATGCCCTTTTCGCGCAGCTCTTCCTCGTATGCGGCGAAGAGTTCTTCGCCGCGTTCGCCGAGTTCGCGCAAATAGGTCCAGGTGTAGATACCCGTATCGTGCATGTCATCGAAGCCGATGCGCACCGCATAGTTGCCGGTCGGCGTCAGCGAGATGATGGCGACATTGCGCTTGCCAGGCACCGTCACCTTCTGCCCCGGCCCGTGCCCCTGCACTTCCGCCGATGGCGAAAGCACGCGCAGCATTTCGGCGGAAAGATCGTAACTCTGCTCGTCGTTGAACGTGACGACGAGGTGCTGCCGATCTTTCGAAACTCTGAGTTCAGTCGGCCAGATATCGCTCATGATCCCATTCCCCTTCAAAATCACGAGTAGGCAATGATGCTTGGCGAGGCAAGCTCAATTTGTCGTGCCCAGAACGCGTTTCCCTTGACGCGACAATGGCATATACGCACATTAGTAGCATTGCGGAGGTATTCGTGAACAGCAACGTCGGAACGACAGGCAACGCATCGCCCCTCGTTGCAGAGGCGAAACAGATGATCGACCCGTTCAAGCGGGCCGTGACTTATCTGCGCGTCTCCGTGACCGACCGCTGTGATTTCCGCTGCACCTACTGCATGGCCGAGCACATGACCTTCCTGCCGAAGCAGGAGCTCTTGACGCTCGAGGAACTGCACCGGCTCTGTTCCGCCTTCATCGCCAAGGGCGTCCGCAAGCTGCGGCTCACTGGCGGCGAGCCGCTGGTGCGCAAGAACATCATGTATCTGGTGCGCGAACTCGGCAAGCAGATCGGCTCCGGTCTCGATGAACTGACGCTGACCACCAACGGCTCGCAACTCTCCCGCTTTGCCGACGAACTCTATGATTGCGGCGTGCGCCGCATCAACGTCTCGCTCGACACGCTTGATCCCGACAAATTCCGCCAGATCACCCGCTGGGGCGATTTTCACAAGGTGATGGACGGCATCGAGGCGGCCCAGAAGGCTGGCCTCAAGGTCAAGCTGAATGCCGTGGCGCTGAAGGACTTCAACGATATCGAAATGCCTCAGATGATCCGCTTCGCGCACGGCCGCGGCATGGATCTGACCGTCATCGAAACCATGCCGATGGGGGAGATCGAGGAAGACCGGACCGACCGCTACCTGCCGCTGTCAAAGCTCCGAGCCGATCTCGAGCAGCAGTTCACCTTGTCGGATGTCGGCTACCGCACTGGCGGTCCGGCCCGCTATGTCGAGGTCAAGGAAACTGGCGGCCGGCTCGGCTTCATCACCCCGATGACGCATAACTTCTGCGAGAGCTGCAACCGCGTGCGGCTGACCTGCACGGGCACGCTCTACATGTGCCTCGGCCAGAACGACGCCGCTGATCTCCGCGCCGCTGTCCGCGCCACTGATGACGACGGGCTGCTCTATGCTGCGATCGACGAGGCGATCTCACGCAAGCCAAAAGGCCACGATTTCATCATCGACCGTACTCACAACCGCCCCGCGGTTGCCCGCCACATGAGCGTCACCGGTGGGTGACGCCCACTGAATTCAAGCAGATCAGGTCCGGTTGATCGATACTCCGCCATCGGCCAGCATGGACGTGCCGGTCACAAAACTTGCCAGATCCGATCCCAGGAAAAGAGCCGCTTTGGCAATCTCCTCCGGCTGCGCCAGTCGTTTCAGCGCATGCAGGCCATGGATGAACGCGACCAACTGCATATCCGGATTCTCGGAGTTTGCCGGGTTCATCGCGGTATCGGTACCTCCAGGCAGCAACGCGTTGACGCGGATGTTTTTCGGACCGAGTTCGGCTGCAAGCACCTGCACCAGGCCGGTCAGCCCCGCCTTGCTCGCAGCATAGGCACCCATCCCTGGCATTCCCGCCGTATGGCCGACGAAAGTCGAGGTGTAGACGATCGATCCGCCGCCGCGAGCAATCATCGCCGGCACCTGGTATTTCGCCGCCAGAAACGCACTGGTCAGATTGACCGCCAGCATTTCGTTCCAGCCTGCCAAGGATAGATCAACCATCGGCGCTGACTCGCCGGTGCTGCCTGCATTGTTAAAGGCGACATCAAGACCACCGAAACGCTCGACAGCCACCTCGACCAGCCGTCTGTTCAAAGCCTCCTCGCGCACGTCACCGGCAACAGCAAACGCCTCGCCACCGGCATCCGCGATTTCTTCGACCAGCATACCGAGTTCGGCCTCGCGTCGCGCTGCAACGACCAGTCGCGCGCCTTCGGCTGCAAAGAGTTTGGCCGCCGCCCGGCCGATACCTGAGCTCGCACCGGTTATAATCGCAACCTTGTCATCCAGATATCTCATGTCGGAACCTCCACTTGTTGTTTGCGGCATTCCAAATTTTCAGACATCCGCCCGAGCAGCCACCCGTTTCCTGCTCGCGTCTGCGCACGCACCGCCTGCGTTATTGTGCACTGCGCAACCGAATTATCTCGACTGTGTCTTTCGCTCGATACCCAGGCCGCGAGGCACCCTCTACAAGGACGTGTACGAGAATCGGAATATCGACATGCCGCGGTCCCGCAATACCCAGGGCGCCATCTACATGAGTTCGGCCATGGCCGGATTTTCTTGCAGCGACGCACTTTCCAAATCAGTCATCGCCTACATGAATGCCGGCCAGATCATGTGTCTGCGTGGCCTGTTCACGAGCATCTTCGTCTACGTGATCGCGCGCCGCATGGACGCGCTGCGTCCGTGGGGACTCGTATTGAAGCCGATGATTATCGTCCGAGTCATTTGCGAGATATTGGCAGCGGTGACTTACATTACCGCCCTTGGCATGATGCCGATCGCGAACGCATCGGCCATCCTGCAGTCGCTGCCGCTGGTCGTCACTTTCGGTGCGGCGCTGTTCTTTCGCGAGCCCGTCGGCTGGCGTCGCTGGTCAGCCATTCTTGTCGGCCTGATCGGCGTTCTGATTATCATTCGACCGGGACCAGAGGGTTTCACGGCCGCAGCCCTCCTCTGCGTTGGTAGCGTCCTCACCACGGCCGGTCGCGACCTCGCCACCCGTGGCATTGGCCCTGAGATCCCATCGCTGATGATTACCGTCGTTACAGCCGTCTCCGTGACGATCGTTGGTGCGTTGCTGACGCCGCTACTCGGCGGGTGGGAGCCGGTCAGCCTGAGCTCGCTTTCCCACCTTTTGCTCGCCGCCATTCTTGTCCTGATCGGCTATCAGTCCGTCATCATGGCAATGCGAACCGGTGAAATCTCCTTCGTGGCGCCCTTCCGCTACACCAGCCTGATTTTCTCGACATTGCTGGGCTTCGTCTTCTTTGCGGAGTTTCCCGATCTCTGGACACTTGCAGGTGCCGCAGTGGTCATAGCGTCCGGCCTCTACACGTTCTATCGTGAGGCCAAGCGCCACGTGCCGCCGGTCGCCCAGGAGTCGGAGCCGAGAACACCCGTCTGAGGCAACAATGAACGATTTTGTGCTCGATAGATCCAATATACCGGGTGTCGTGCTCGCGGGCGGGCGTTCCTCGCGCATGGGCCGCGACAAAGCCTCCGTACGCCTCAGCAACCGCACCTTGCTGGAGCGCGTCGTCGAACAGCTTGAGCCGCAGGTGAATACCTTCGCCGTCAACGCCGACGCGACACCGGAGAATTGCCGGCATTTGTTCATTCCTGATATAATTCCCGGCAAAGCGGGACCGATGGCCGGCATCCACGCCGCGATGGCCTACGGCGCGACGCTCGGGGGGGTGACGCACGTGGTCACGGTTTCTGTCGACAGTCCATTCTTTCCTGGCGACCTCGTCGATTGGCTCGCTGCCGCGATCGATGCGCACGATAAAATCGCTATTGCTTCCTCGGAGGGCCGCAGCCATCCGGTGTTCGGCTTATGGCCCGTCGCTCTTGCCGATGAGCTGGCATCTTGGATCGCTACCGATGAAAAACGCCGCGTTCGGGACTTCCTCTTACGGCATAACGTTACGGAAGTTGCCTTTCCCCTACGCCCGACTCGGGCGAGCCTCCTCGATCCGTTTTTCAACGTCAACACGCCCGACGACCTCGCAGAGGCGGAACGCTGGCTCAAGGTACTGGTATGATGGACAAACCGAAGGTCTTTGGAATCGCGGGTTGGAAGAACTCCGGCAAGACCGGCTTGGCCGTCCGGCTCGTCGAGGAATTCACCAGCCGTGGCTACAGCATTTCCACGATCAAGCACGCCCATCATGATTTCGACATCGACAAGGTCGGTGCCGATAGCTACCGCCACCGGCAGGCTGGAGCTCACGAAGTCACCATCGTTTCCGGGACGCGCTACGCCATCATGCACGAGTTGCGCGGCGCCCCTGAGCCGACGTTCGATGAAATCCTTGGCCGCATTGCGCCCTGTGACCTCGTGTTGATCGAGGGCTACAAGCGCGAGCCGATCCCGAAGATTGAAGCCAGGCGGCTCGAATCCACCAACCGGGAACCTCTCGCACCGACCGATCCCTTCATCGTGGCCATCGCAGCCGATCACCCGGTTGCCGAAGGTTTTCTACCGGTGTTCAATCTTGATGATACCCAGGCGATCGCAGACTTCATTTCAGGAATAGTGCAACTGCCTGCAAAATAGAAAAGCTTGTTGCGAGGGAGCAATGACCTACTACGGCTCCGAAAGACAGCAGCGCTTGCAGCGTCAATCCGACGAGGCGCAGGGTCTTCACGTAAGCTACAAGGGCGCAGGATGCTAACCAATCCTGGAGCACTTGGTTCCGTCGAGTGGAGGCGGTACCCGCAACTGGGTGAACTGGCAGTGACGCATCGCGACGACAAACCGAGCAGGAGCAACCAAGCAAGGTTCGATAGATGACAATGCTCGTTGCTTCCATGGACCATAGTCCTCAGGAGATTCCAAACGATCGTGAGGGCTGGCATACGACAGTCCTTTTGGTATCTGAACGTGCCGAACAGTGGGGATGGGGCAACACGCTAGGGCCATTGTTGAACCGCCAGGGTAAGACTTTGCGGAAATGGGCGGCCAAACGCAACGACCGATACCGGGAAGAATTCCGCAAGCAGTTCCCCATAACGCTTGCCAACAGCGAGGTCTTTGGTCTCGCTTTCAGCGTGAAAGGCGGCACAGTTACAGATTCACTTTCTGCGTTGATCCCAACCCGGGCTTAAGCCGGCACATTTTGACTTCCGGACACAAAGTCTCGGCCGTCGGCTTAGCGTCAAGCCGTGAGTTCACGATCTCGTCCGTGCAAGCTGCGTACGTCGTCTACCTTCTATATTTTATCTGTAGAATGCATGCTCTGAATATTAATCAAATGCGAGACGAGGCTGGACGTCCTCTCTCGTATTGCGATTGGCAGATTAGCCCTGATAACTTTCCGCTTGGGGCGACGGGACCGATGGCCGAATTGTTTTCCATAGCCGCTAACAGCGCTTCGGGCCTGCGTCTAATACGCGGCAATTTCCGTGTATCGACAAACCTCCAAGGTGACCCTGGGGCAGAGGTCTGCGACAACGTTGCTGGTATGCTGCGGCAAGATTTACAGCGAAAGGTCTGCGACGTTGATCTCGCCCCAAAACCTAGGATTGGCGCGCTTTACTGGGAAATCCATTCACGCGCTGAGAAATAAAAGTCCACGTCGACTGCAACACCGGTCGCCCACGCCGCTTTGCGAATTAGGGCTTCGGTCGCAGCCCACATAAAAGCGAGCCCAAAACCGCTGCGTGCGGCAACAAGAAAAGCCGCCAGTCTCCCGGCGGCTTTCGATCCGTTCTGTCTCTCGGCTAGGTTAGCGCGAGGCGACTGGGCGCACCAGCGCCGTCACGCGGCGGATGGTAACGCGACGGTTTTCCTGGTTCGGCCCCTGCGTGTTGACCTTGAGGTAACGCTCGCCGTAGCCCTGAGTCGTCAGGTTTTCCGGTGGAACGCCGTAGACATCCGTCAGCACGTTGGCCACAGACTCCGCACGCTGGTCCGACAAAACGAGGTTACTCTGATCCGAGCCGACGGCGTCGGTGTGACCTTCAATCAGGAAGGTTTCCGCCGGACTCTTCCGCAGCAACTCGTTCATAGCATCGGCCACCTTACGAAGTGTCCGCGCCTGGCTCATGGGAATCTCCGCGCTACCTGTTGCGAAGGTGATCGTATCCAGATCGATACGACGAACCTTGTCGCGAATACGTGCCGAATACCTCACCTCGTCCAGCGAGTAGACGCGTTCCACCGGTTCGACAGGTGGCTCACTGAGGAACTGGTAATAGTCGCGATCCTCGTCGCTGCTGGTGTCGATGATGTAGTCATCAAGCGGAATGGCCAGACGCATCGGCGGCAGGTCGCGGCCCGGATCTTCGAAGTAGCCGCCACGGTCCGGATCCTCATAGAGGTCGGGCGAATAATAGAGGACATCTTCGCGGCCACGGTCATCGATACGCGACCGCTGGATAACGTCGCCGTAGCGGTTCCGGATCGTCACGATCTGATAGCCATCGCGGTCGATCGTCTCGCGATAGCGGTCGCGCGGCAGCTGTTCGTAGATCGGCCGTTCACCATCACGCAGGAAGCGCCGGTCATCGTCGCCGCGAACGATCGTCTGGTTGTTGATCTGGATGATCACGCGATTGTCGTCGCTGCGCTGGCCGAAGAGCGCGCCTTGCGGCTGCTCGAATTGCGGGCGCTTGTCGAGACGCCGACCCTCTTCACTGGTAACGGCTTCGATCTTGATTGGAGCAGCCTTGGCTCCCCCGGTTACGATCTGGGCATCGGCATCGGACTTCGGCACGCGGAAGTTCTGCTCCTGACCGCGCAGCCTGTCGCGGTCACGACGGGATTGGATGCCGCCGAAGCGGTCAGCGTCCTTGTCGCTGTCGAGAACAGCGGCGCCGTTTTCAACAGGCAGAACGACGGTTTCCGTGCTCTTGCTCGGATCGGCAGCGATTGCCTTGCGGCGCTGGAGCTCCTGCGGCGTGACTTTTTCCGGAGCCGGGATGGGCTGCTCGGCCTGGCCAGTTATCGGCTGGCCACCCGGTGCGGCATTAGGCTGAGCCGGAACCTGTTCGCCTTGTTGTTGGACAGGCTGCTGCTGCCCCCCCTGCGGCGCAGGGGCCTGATTACCCTGCTGTTGGGCCGGTTGCTCTCCGCCAGGTTTGGCTTCAGTCGCAGGCTGCTGTGCGGGAACCGGCGGCTTCTCAGCCGTCGGTGCTTCCGCTGGCTTGGGAGCCTTCGGTGCCACGGGTGATTCCTGCGGAGTTGCTTGTTCTGTGGCCGGCTTCTGCGGCTGCGTTTCGGCAGTCGGCTTCTTGCGCGGTTTCACCGGTTGTTCGGCCCCTTCGGTCGCCGGCTGCTTACCGTTGGCCGGCGGCTGCAGTTCTTCACCCTGCGGTTTTGCCTGTTCTTGCTGTGGGGCCACCTGCTCGATCTGCGGCTGCGGTGCAGCCTCTTGCTGCTGTGGCTGCTGCTTCTTATTGCGCCGCGGCTTTTCGGGGCTCTGCGCTGGTTGCTGTTGCTGTCCCGGTGCTACCTGCTCCTGCGGCGCAGCAGGCTCTGCCTGCTCTGCAGCGGGCTGCCTCTTCTTGCGCGGTTGCTCGGGCTGCGCTTCTTGCTGCAACTGCTGAAGTTGCTGCTCGGCGGCGGGTTCGCGCTGATGGCGCGGTTTTTCTGCCGGTGCCTGCTGTTGCTCAGGCTGGGCCTCCGGCGCGGGCTCACGCTGCTTTCGTGGCTTCTCTACCGGCGCTTGCTGCTGTTGTTCGGGCTGGGCCTCGGGCGCAGGCTCACGCTGCTTCCGTGGCTTCTCCACTGGCGCTGGCTGCTCTTGGGGCTGGTCGGCAGCGGGTTGGCGCTGGCCACGCGGCTTTTCGGCGGGCGCTTCCTGCTGGGGCGGCTGTTCCTGGCCTGCCGGCGCCTGTGGCTCGCCGCCACCATCGTGCTGTTTATGCCGCTTCTTCAGAAGCTCTTCATCGGAGGGTGCAGCCTGAGCAACCTCGAAACTGCCCGCGACCGCTTGCGGCGCTGTGCGAACCTGATCAACGCTGGCCACTGCGGCGAAGGAATGTGCGGGAGGCATTATGAGCGACAGCGACAACAGCGGAAAGGCGGCACTGGCAAACAATCTGGATTTCATTCCCATAGGGGCTCCTCGTTGACTTTATGTTCTTGAGACGCGGTCGCGGCCACGTCCGATTTTGGGGCACTCACCCACGGCGAAAACCGCGCGAGGACTGCATTTGTTCCACGAGTCTTAGGAACTGGACTATTAACCCGGTATGAATGTGGCAGTGCGGCATTGTTCATCTTCGCCATAGTTGACCGCTCGCCGCGCCCCCTGCGATTCCAGTTGCAATTCCGCTGAAAAAGGGTTGAGTATCGCGCCAAGGCAGTGCCCAGCACCGCCCTGCTCCGCCGCCGTCCAAAAGAAGAATACGAGCGGCAGCACCAACAGAGAGGACTAACATGCGTATCTCCACCCGTATTCTTGCCGCTGCTTCCGTCGCCGCGATGTCTCTTTTCGCAGGCGCCGCCATGGCTGATGGCGAGAAGTATGTCATCGGCACAGACTCGACCTATCCGCCCTTCGAATACGTTGATGCCAGCGGCCAGTTCCTCGGCTTCGACATGGACATCGCCCGCGCGCTCTGCGCTGAGATGAAGGCCGACTGCACCATCGTCAGCAGTGACTGGGACGGCATCATTCCCGCGCTGCAAGCCAAGAAGTTCGACATGATCATCTCGTCCATGTCGATCACACCGGAGCGCTCGAAGCTCGTCGACTTCACCAACAAGTACTACAACACCCCGCCGGCAATCGCCGTGCCGAAGGATTCGACCGTCACCGACGTTGCCGGCCTGAAGGGCAAGACGATCGGCGCGCAGACCTCCACCACCCACTCGAACTACGCTGAAAAGCACCTGCCCGACACAGAGCTGAAGCTCTACCCGACGGCAGACGAGTACAAGCTCGACATCGCGAATGGCCGCGTTGACGCCGTCATCGACGACATCGTCGTTCTGTCGCAGTGGGTCAAGTCGGATGCCGGCGCATGCTGCAAGATCCTGACGCCGCTCCCGGTCGACAAGGAAATCAACGGCGTTGGTGCAGGCATTGCCGTCCGCAAGGGCGACGACGCGCTGCGCGAAAAGCTGAACAAAGCGATCGCCGCGATCCGCACCAGCGGTGAATACAAGAAGATCCAGGACAAGTACTTCGACTTCGACGTTTACGGCGAATAAGAAAAGCTGTAGGTCGCCCAGAAAGGTTATGGCGGAAGGCTTGCTCTTCCGCCATTTTTGTTTGAAAAGAATGGAAAGATCAAAGCGGTACAAACCGCGAGGGGAAAACTGGCATGGGCGGATTATTTTCCGCGCTGGGCTCATTCTGGGCCTGGATTGGGTATATCTTCGATCCGCTTTGCGGACCTGCAGGACTCTTCACCTGGTTCGGCTCTTCGACGATCCTGGCCTGTGGCGACACCGGCTGGGGCGATGAGATTGCCGCCGGCCTGAAGGTCACCGTTGCAGTCGCGCTCCTTACCCTGCCGATCGGACTGATCATCGGCTTTCTCGTGGCGCTCGGCCAGCAATCGGAAGAGAAATCGGTCCGCCTGGCCGCCGGCATTTACACCACGATCTTTCGCGGCCTTCCGGAACTGCTGACGCTGTTTATCATCTATTACGGCATGCAGATTCTGATCCAGTCGGTTCTTGCCTCTCTCGGCTACGACAGCCGTATTGAAATCAACGCCTTCTTCGCCGGCATGATCGCCCTTTCGGTCGTATTCTCCGCCTATTGCTCCGAAGTTCTGCTGTCGGCTTTCCGCGCCATTCCGAAGGGCCAGTATGAGGCAGGAGACGCGCTGGGCTTTCATCGCGGCCGTACCCTGCTGCTTATCGTGCTGCCGCAACTCGTGCGCATCGCCCTTCCCGGCCTGGTAAACCTCTGGATGATCCTGCTCAAGGATACGTCCTACGTCTCGATTATCGGCCTTGCCGACATTCTGCGGCAGACCGGCGTCGCCGTTAAGGTCACCAAACAGGCGTTCCTGTTCTATACCGTCGCCTGCGCTCTTTATCTCGGCCTTGCCATCATTTCCTCCTTCGGTCTCAGCTACATCGAGCGGTGGGCCAAGCGGTCGGAGATCAGCCGATGAGCCACGCCCAAACGCTCATTCCGGCACAGCCGGCACCGAAGCAGGCGCACAAGCCGATCACCGTTGCGCGCATCACCGGTTACGTCGTCGTCGCTCTCTGGATCCTTCTTGCCGCCGCGCTGATTGCAATGGTGGTCAGCGGTTGGGATCCGGAAAAATTCACACGCTACGGTCCCCGCTATCTGCATGGCCTGTACACGACGATCATGCTCGTGGTGATCTCGGTTTTCTTTGGCGCCATTCTCTCCTTGCCGCTGGCCTTTGCCCGCATGTCGAAGAACAAGGTCATCAACGGCATCGCCTATTGCTACGTCTACGTGTTCCGCGGCACGCCGCTGCTGGCCCAGCTCTTCCTCATCTACTACGGCCTCGGCAGCTTCCGGCCGGAGTTGGAAGCCGTCGGTCTGTGGTGGTTCTTCCGCGATGCCTGGTATTGCGGTCTGTTTGCGATGACCATCAATACGGCCGCCTATCAGGCCGAAATCCTGCGTGGCGCCATCCAGAGCGTTCCGCGCGGCCAGCATGAGGCGGCGGCCTCGCTCGGCATTCACAAGATCGTCGCCTTCCGCAAGATCATCCTGCCGCAGGCCCTGATCGTCGCCCTGCGGCCCTACGGCAACGAAATCATCCTGCTTATCAAGGGCTCGGCTGTCGTCGCGATCATCACCGTTCTCGACCTGATGGGCGAAACGCGCTACGCCTTCTCGCGCACCTTCGACTACCAGACCTACCTTTGGGCAGCGATCTTCTACCTCAGCATGGTTGAAGCGCTACGCCATCTCTGGGCCTGGATTGAGCGGCGGCTGACTCGCCACCTAAAGCGTTGAAGATTTGGCAGCACTCACTGAAGAGAGCTGCTAACGATCTGAAATTACAAAGAAAATCCATGAAACACTAGCAATTCGTCAAGCTTCGGTTAAGCATGTAGTGGTTCCATTTCGAGGACCACTAATAAGCGGTCATTGGAACCAGAAGCGAGACGACGATGCATAAGGACATGGAAAGGCAGCTTCAGGGCTACGGCCTTACGACGGCCCAGATCATCTACCGCATGCCGGATCATCAAACGATCCTTCAGACCTATATCTGGCAGGACTACGACCTTGCTCCGGATTTTCCCGAGATGTGCAGCTTCCTGAAGTTCTGGCAGGAGAAGCTCGACGGGCCGCTGCATTCGGTGCGCTACATGCACCGCAAACTGATCTCCGCCACCGAATGGCGCGCGCTGAGAGGCGAGTTCATCATCAACTGACCGCGCAGCGAGCGCCGGTCAGACATGAGCCTCCCCCTGGACGAATTCGTCTTCGTCCATCTCGCGATGCAGTGTGCCGTACAGTATGCCGACATAAGCCAAGCTCACGATGCAGAGCACGGCCCAACCCGGGATTGGGCCAAGCGCCGCGTTGTCGACCACATAGCTCCATGAATGTGCCTGCGTCAGTGGATTTCCTTCAGTCTGGAGCTTGGGTGTGGTGATCTTCAGGCACCATGCGAGAAGCAGGATGAGATACATCCAACAATAGTTTCGCCGCAGTCGACGCTTCACGGCGCCGGGATAACTCAAGAGAAATTGCGGCTTGCGCAAGCTCTTGGCGATGGCGCCGGCCCAATCGGGCCTGGACTCGCCGTTCGGCGCAAGAATTTGCGCGAAGTAACCCCGCTCAAGCTTCCTCACACGGGCGCGATAGATATCGAAGAAGCGATAGCGGCGGGCTTCAATGAGCAACAACAGGGTGATCAGCATCATCCCGAAAAGCAGCACGCCATGGTGGGAGGTCGGCGTCGACAGAGAAACGGAAAGCAGCGCCGCCGAGACTGTGATCGCCCAGTTCGATGTTCGGTCGATACGATCGCGCCAGCTTATCATCCGGCCGAGCTCTCCGCGATAATAGTGGCTGAGCGTATTTGTGATCTCGCCTGGGGTGGCCGGGAGCGCCGGTCGCGGACTATCCATCTCCTTCTCGAAATTCGCCTTGCTGATTTCGGCGACCATGGCATTTCCTCCATTTTGTTCTTATCCATTAGAGGATCCCTATTCTGCGCTTCGAACGTCGCCATTGCAAAAGACATTCAGTCGCCGTAGACGCAGCTCTGGATAAAAACGATGGTGAATTGCTATGGCCAATAAGATCGACGAAGACGCACTCGCGGAAGCCTACGAGCGGGCTCTTGCCCTTGAAAAGGCAGGTGATGTCGACGCAGCCGTGAAGGCCTATGAGGAGGTTCTTGCCATCGATCCCGAAGATCACGGGGGCGCAGCCGTCAGGATCGCCTCCATGGGCCGTGGCGAGACGCCGACCAAGGCGCCGGATGCCTATGTCGAGACCCTGTTCGACCAGCATGCCGAGGTCTTCGAGGACGTTCTGGTGGAACAACTCGGCTACCACGTACCGATGATGGTGCGCCAACGCCTGCAGGAGCTGAAGCTTGGCCCCTTCAAGCGCATGCTCGACCTCGGCTGCGGCACCGGCCTCACCGGCAGCGCGCTCGGCGATCTCTGCGAGGACATGACCGGTATCGATATCTCCGAAAACATGGTCGAGATCGCCCACGAGAAGGATCTCTACGAAACGCTCTTCGTCGCGGAAGTCGAAGACTTCCTCGATGACAATGACGAGGATCCCTTCGACCTCATCACGGCAACGGACGTCCTGCCCTACCTCGGCGCGCTGGAACCACTGTTCTTTGGCGCTGCGGAAAACCTAAACCCCGGCGGCCTCTTCATCTTTTCCTCGGAGGAACTGTCCGAGGCGTCTGCGAACGCCCAACCCTACATGGTCGGTCCGCATCAGCGCTTTCTGCATTCGGCGACTTACATTCGCGAAAGGCTCATCGCGACGGGATTCGAGCTCGTCGAAATGACGGAGATCAACGTTCGTATGCAGGAAGGGCTTCCAAGCCCTGGCCATCTTGTAGTCGCCCGCCTCGGCTGACGCCTGCAGCGAAATACGCCGACCAATAGTTAGCCAACCACGAAACTTTTCATTGATCACAGCTCAAGGAGCTGATACTTAGCCAATCGCGCAAGTTTAAAACAACGTGAAAGGCTGGTCGCATGTCGCTCTTCCTCCACAGCCACCCGCTTGCATCCTTCTGCCACAAGGTCCTTGTGGCGCTCTATGAGAACGCCACGCCCTTCGAAGACGTTCATGTCGACCTTGGAAACGAGGCGTCGAGAGCGGCGTTCCTCGGCGTCTGGCCGCTCGGAAAGATGCCGGTCCTTCGTGATGAAGTCCGGAACCGCACCGTGCCCGAAACGACAATCATCATCGAGTATCTCGATCGGTACTATCCGGGCGCAATACCCCTTATCCCCGACGACTTCGACGAAGCGCTCGAGGTCAGGCTGTGGGATCGTCTTTTCGACCTGCACGTACAGGAACCGATGCAGCAGATCGTTGGTGAACGTCTGCGCGGCGGCGGCGATCCGGCCCGGGTGACCCAGGCCGAGGCAGCGCTGCGCAAAGCTTACGCGCTGATCGAGAGGCAGCTTGGCGAACACGCATGGATCATCGGAGATAGCTTCACCATGGCCGATTGCGCGGCCGCTCCCGCCCTCTTCTACTCCGAGACACTGGTCCCGCTCGCGAAACAACCGAAGCTGCAGAGTTACTATGACAGGCTTCTGGCGCGCCCTTCCTTCGCGCGGGTCCTTGAGGAGGCGCGGCCATACTTCAAGTTCTATCCGTACCGCGAGCGGCTGCCCGCCCGTTTCCGGCCGGATGAAGCCGCCGAATGATGCACGAACCTGCCGCTCTCGATCAGATGTTCCACGCGCTGTCCGACCGCAGCCGGCGCGGCATGGTTGATCGCCTCGGCCATGGGCCTGCTTCCGTGTCCGAGCTCGCCGAGCCTCTGTCGATGGCGCTTCCCACTGTCATGAAGCACCTTGCGGTTCTGGAAAAAGGCGGTCTCGTCCATTCGGAAAAGAGCGGCCGTGTGCGCACCTACCACCTACGGAAAGACGCCCTGGCGCAGATGGAGCACTGGCTTGCCACACACAAGGCGAGCTGGAACAAGGCCTTCGACCGCCTGGAACAGTTCCTGTCAGACGACCAACCAGAGTGAGGACGGAGATGATGAAATATTCCGCCATGCACGAGACCTTCTCGATCGAGCGAAAGATTCGGGTGTCGGCCTCTCGCGTCTTTGCGGCCTGGGCCAGTCCCGCAGCCAAGCGCCAGTGGTTTGCCTGCCACGACGAGTGGGTGTCCCTCGACTATAGCCTCGACTTCCGGGTCGGCGGCCAGGAGCGGAACCGCGTCGCCGACAGCAGCGGCGTTCCGCACGCCTACGAGGCGCGCTATCTCGATATCGTGCCAGAAGCCCGCATTATCTATGCCTACGACATGAAGCTCGGCGAAACACGTATTTCAGCATCGCTCGCGACGGTCACCTTCGAGGCAACACCGTCGGGAACAACCATGCTCTTCACCGAGCAGGTTGTCTTCCTCGATGGCTACACGGACGGCGGTTCGCGCCGACAAGGGACCGAAATTCTGGTCGACCGCATCCAGGCCTTCGTCGAGCGAGACGGCAGCATCGCGCACTAAGCGCCACGTGCCTTTCATGCTAGATTGCCGTTCCAGCAATCCACCACCTCGAGCGAAACGGCCATGGCAGCAGGAAACAAACCGTCCCAGGCGGGTGCCCCACAGAGACGTCGGCACAAATTCAATCCCAAGCGCGACCCGAAACCGCACGTTCTGGCCGACGCCAATCGCACCGTTTTATGGATGGCTTCCGTGGTGACGGTTGTCTTTCTCGTCGTTGTCGCCGTTCAGGCACTGTGGTAGCCGCCGAGTGCTGCAAGGCCGTTGGCCTTAACCGCCCGGCTTGCGCGCGCTAATGGCAAAGCGATGCTGGATGCCGCGCGACAGCGCCTTCAGATAATTCCAGTGCTTCGCCTGCGTCTTGTGGATTTCGCGCAGGTTCGTGTCGATCGTCACGTCTTCGAAGCCAGCATCGCCGAGCATGCTTGCGACCAGCTCTGCCCGTGCCCCATTCGAAAAGTGAACGCGCGAAACGATGTCACTGTGATTTTTCATGAGCTCGGGCGGCGCATGCTGCGGATCGGTCTTGAGCAAGCCGGCCCTCTCCATGGTCTTCGCAAGCGCCTTCAGCATGCGCTCTACCCGGCTAACATTCACGAAGTCCCCGTCAACGATCAGGATCGTGCCACCAGGTTTCAGAACGCGCATCCATTCGGCAAAAGCCGCTTTGGGATCCACGAGTGTCCATACGAGATGGCGGGTTATGATGACGTCATAAGTCTCATCGGGCTCCATCGTGTGTTCGACATCAGCCATTCGAAATGAGATCGACCTTCCCCTCGCCTTCGCCTTGGCGCGCGCCCGCTCCAGCATCGGCTCCGCCCAATCGAGCCCCGAGACCTTGAAGCCCAGATCGTCCATCAGGTGGGAAATCACGCCGGTGCCACTGGCGAGGTCAAGCGCCTGCCTGCCATCGCCCGGCCCCAGATGCTTCAGAATCAGTCGGTGCCAGGCAACACGCTCCGGTTCCGAGAAAATCTCATGCCCCGGAGACAGATCGAACGTCGCCGCACGTGCGGACCAATAAGCCTTGATCTCCTCGCGAAGCCCGTAGTTGTGCCCGCCTGCAATCCCTGTATCACCCATGCTCATGCCGATCGCCATTCCAGTTTGAAATCGTTCTAATAGATATAACTTGACCGCTTTACTCAGAAAATAATAGACGACGAAAAGTTTTCCACGGGGGTATACTTTTCGATGCGACTTACAGGCAAAACATCAGCGCTTGCAATCGGCTTTCTCGTCTCCGCAGTCCTGCCGGCGCTGGCCGACAAGATCACGATCAAGGACGTGACCGGCCGCAGCGTCGAAGTGAACGCGCCCGTCAACCACATGATTCTCGGCGAAGGACGGCAAATCTACTTTTTGGCCGCGCTCGACAAGGAGGCGCCGTTTGAGCACGTCGTCGGCTGGCGCGACGACCTCCCCAAGGCCGATCCCGAATCCTATGCGGCCTATCTGGCGAAATATCCGGACATCGCCAAGCTCCCGACTTTCGGTGGCATGAAGGACGGCACCTTCGATATCGAGCAGGCCGTGACGCTCAAGCCCGATGTCATTCTCATGAACGTCGACGCCAAGACGGCGACCGACGAAGCCGGCTACATCGAGAAATTGGCGAAGGTCGGCATTCCGCTTGTCTATGTGGATTTCCGCGAAAAGCCGATGGAAAATACCGAACCCAGCATGCGCATCATGGGCCAGTTGATGGGCAAGGAGGCTGTCGCCGAGGACTTCATCAAGTTCCGTGCCGGCAGCATCAAGCGCGTCACCGATGTCCTCGAGAAGAACAACCCGCCTAAGCCCGTCGTCTTCGTCGAGCGTGCCGGCGGCTACTCCGATGATTGCTGCATGTCCTTCGGCGACGAGAATTTCGGCAAGATGGTCGAGATTTCAGGCGGTAAGAACATGGCCAAGGACATCATCCCGGGCACGTTCGGCACCGTCAATCCCGAGCAGATCATCGCCTCCAATCCGGACCAGATCATCATTACCGGCGGCAACTGGGACAAGTACGTGCCGGGCGGCGCCTGGGTCGGCGTTGGCTATGGCGCCGACCTCAAGGAAGCGCACCGCAAACTCGAAGCCCTGACCAAGCGCCCTGCCTTCACCGGCGTCAAGGCCGTCGAAGACAAGAACGTCCACGCCATCTGGCACCAGTTCTACAACAACCCCTACCAGTTCGTCGCCATCCAGGAGATCGCCAAGTGGCTGCATCCTGATCTCTTCGCCGATCTCGATCCGGAAGCGACATTCAAGGAACTGCACGCCCGCTTCCTGCCGCTGGAATACAAGCCCGGCTACTTCGTCTCTCTGAAGGACGAATAAGATACTTGGCGGGCCATCGACGGTTCGCCGAAATCGCAAGGCGGGGCCGCGTACGCGGCTCCGCGCTTCTGTTTCAGATTGAGAGGTGTCCATGCGACTCACGACACTCCGGCATGTTGCTGTCCTTACCCTCGCGCTCCTGACCACACCCGCCCTGTCTGCGGAAATTACGGATGTCACCGGTCGCACGGTCGAGATAGACCTGCCCGCCAAGCGCGTCATCGTTGGCGAAGCGCGTCAGATCCATGTGATCGCGGCGCTCAAGGGTGAACAGACCTTCGACACAATCGTCGGCTGGCGTGACGATATCATCACGAAGGACCCCGATAGCTACAAGGCTTACGCCGAGCATTTTCCGCAGATCGAAAAGCTGCCTCGTTTCGGTTATGTGCCACAGGGCGATTTCAGCCTCGAAACAGCGATCTCGCTCTCACCGGATGTCATCACGCTCAATCTCGAGGCGGAAAAGTCCGCCAAGGAAAGCGGTTTTGAGGAGAAGGCCGCAGCCGCTGGCATCAAGGTGGTCTATCTCGATTTCCGCATCGATCCCGATAGAAACAGCGAGGCTTCAATTGCGATCCTCGGCAGGCTCTTCGGCGCGGAGGAGCGCGCGAAGGAGTTCATCGCCTATCGCCGCGCCGAGATCGCGCGCGTGACCGACAGGTTGGCAGCCGTGAAAGATCTGAAGCGGCCGAACGTCTTCATCGAGCGCTCGCCCGGCATATCATGCGAGAACACCTGCTGCCGTACCTTCGGCCCGGTCAATTTCGGCGCCATGGTCGAGCAGGCTGGCGGCCACAACATTGGCGCCGACGTCATAAAGACCACCTTCGGCGATCTCAATCCGGAACAGCTCGTACTTGCCGATCCGGAACATATCATCGTCACCGGATCGAACTGGGCGGTCGAGTCGGACATCAATCAGTTCGTGCCCGTCGGTCGCGGTGCGGATTTGACGCTGGCCCGGGAGAGGCTGGCAAATCTGATGACCCGGACGCCGTTCCCCGAACTAAAGGCTGTCAAAACCGGCAACGTACACGCCGCCTGGCATCAGTTCTACGGCGCGCCCTATGAGTTCTTCCCCATCCAGCAATTCGCCAACTGGTTCCACCCGGATCTCTTCGCAGATCTCGATCCCGAAGCGAACTTCGCAGAATTCCACAAGCGATTCCTGCCGGTGACCTACCAGCCGGGATATTTCGTTTCTCTCGAAAAGGGCTCCAACTGATGGCCTCGTTCAGCCAGGTCCAGGCCGAAGTGACGGGGCGCGAGCAATATCGCGCCCTCGCCTTTCGCCGTATCCTCATCCTCGTCGGCCTAACCGCGGCGCTCTGCTTCAGCATCTCGGCCGATATGGCGCTTGGCCCTGCCAACTACGCGCTGTCGGACGTCCTTTCGGCGCTCTTTGATCCCGCCGCGGCGGCCAACCAGCTTCGCGTCATCATCTGGGACATCCGTATGCCGATCGCCTTGATGGCGGTGACCGTCGGCGCTTCGCTTTCCGTTGCAGGCGCGCAGATGCAGACGATCCTTTCGAACCCCCTGGCGAGCCCCTTCACGCTCGGCATTTCTGCCGCCGCGAGCTTTGGTGCGGCTCTCGCTTTGGTCGGCGGCGTTGCTATCTTTCCGGGAGCGATCGAATACATGGTGCCGCTCAATGCCTTCCTGATGGCGATGGCGGCAGCCCTTTTCATTCATTTCGCCTCGACAATGCGTGGCGTGAGCGTCGAAACGATCGTGCTTCTCGGCATTGCCCTCGTCTTCACCTTCAATGCCGCGCTATCACTGCTGGAATACCTAGCCTCCGAGCAAGCTCTGGCCGCCGTCGTCTTCTGGACGATGGGCAGCCTGACCAAGGCGACCTGGGTGAAGGTCTATTTCACCGCCGCGGTGCTTGTTGTCACAGTGCCGCTCTTCATGCGGCAGGCCTGGGCACTGACGGCTCTCCGTCTCGGTGACGACAAGGCCGCCAGCCTCGGCATCAACGTCCGCCGGCTGCGTCTGCAAACAATGATGATCGTCAGCCTCCTGGCTGCCATCCCGGTGTCGTTCGTCGGCACCATCGGCTTCGTCGGGCTCGTCGGACCGCACATCGCCCGCATGGTCGTTGGCGAGGACCAGCGCTTCTTCCTGCCGGGTTCCGTCATATGCGGCGCTCTTCTCCTGTCGGTGACATCTGTGGTCAGCAAGATCCTGATCCCCGGCGCAATCCTGCCGATCGGCGTCATTACGGCGCTCGTCGGCGTCCCCTTCTTCTTCGTCCTCATCTTCAGCAATCGGAGGCGCTCATGGTAGCCCTAGCCCTCGCAGATGTCGGCGCTTCCTATGGACGCACGACCGTTCTATCGAACGTGAGCATCGACGACCTGAAAGGCGGCAGCGTCACGGCCATCATCGGCCCCAACGCGGCAGGCAAATCCACGCTATTCAAACGGATCGCGGCCCTGGTGAAAGGTCCTGGCCTGGTCAAGCTTTCCGATACCGATCGCGGATCGCGTACGATCTGCTACATGCCACAAGATACCGGCGCCAATGCCGTCCTGACCGTTTACGAGTCGATTCTCCTGTCAGCTAAGCAAGGCGGCGGCTGGCGGGTCGCCGACGACGAGCTCAATGGCATCGATGAAATCCTGAGGGCTCTTCGCATCGAAAACCTGGCTTTCCGGGGCCTTGGTGAACTTTCCGGCGGCCAGCGCCAGCTTGTGTCTCTCGCGCAGGCGTTGGTACGCAGGCCCGAGGTGTTGCTGATGGACGAGCCGACCTCCGCGCTCGACCTCCACAGACAGATCGAAGTATTGAGCTTTATCGCCGACCTCGCCCGCCGCAACGGAATGATCGTGCTCATCGCGCTCCACGACCTCAATCATGCGCTGCGCTATTGCGAGAACACAATTGTTATCGCCAATGGCGCAATGGCGGCGAGCGGACCGACATCGGACGTCATTACCGACGCCATGCTGCGCGACATCTACAAGATCAACGCTCGCATAGAAAACTGCTCGCAAGGCACACCGATGGTGATTGTCGACGGCGCGATCTGAGACAACGTCGTCGAACATCGCAACCGGTCATTTCAATGAGCGGTGTCCGTCCGCAGGATCGCCGCCAAAAGCCGCCCTTCGAGCTCGGCGAGCGCGGGATTGCCGTATCGACGCGGATGCGGATAGGGGATCGCCAGATCAAGCGCAACGCGCCCCTCTTCCAGCACGATCACACGATCGGCGAGATGCACCGCCTCGCTGACGTCGTGCGTAACCAGGACGGCCGTAAAGCCCAGCTCTCGCCAGACACGATTGAGCAGCTCCTGCATGCTGATCCGCGTCAATGCGTCGAGCGCGCCCAGCGGTTCGTCAAGCGCCAGCACGCCAGGCTTGCTGACAAGTGCCCGTCCCAGCGCGACACGCTGCCGCTGCCCGCCAGAGAGACGAGCAGGCCATTCGGCCGCCTTTTCGGCAAGCTGCACCTCGCCGAGCACCGCCTCGGCCTCCCTGAGAGCGATGCGCTTGTCGACCCCATCGCCAAGCCCGACCGCCACGTTTTCGGCGACGCTCAACCAGGGAAGCAGACGAGGCTCCTGAAACACGATCCTGGCATTCGCTTCCGCATCAGCGCCATCGGCGTTCTCGAAATGCAGTTCACCGCTCGTCGGCTCGTCGAGCCCCATCAGAATGCGCAGCAGCGTACTCTTGCCGCAGCCGCTCTTGCCGATGACGGCAACGAACTGCCCGGCCGGAATGTGGAGATTGATGCCGCGGAGCACACGATTGCCGCCGAAGCTCTTCTCAAGTCCCCTCAGCGTAATTGCCGCAGCGCCGGTGCCGGCTGGCGTCGCGCGATCGGTCTCGTATTCGAACTCGTCCGAGGCTCCTTGAAAACGCTCATGCGCAATGATGGTCATGACGCCTCTCCTACTTCTGGTAAACCGGGTTCCATTTGAGGGCCCGGCGTTCGAGGGCCCGGGCGACGACATCGGCAAGCTTGCCGAGGATGGCGTAGATGACCAGCGCCAGCACGACGACGTCGGTCATCATGAACTCGCGCGCATTGTTCGCCATGTGACCGATGCCGGATGAAGCGGCGATCGATTCCGACACGATCAAGGTCAGCCACATGATGCCGAGCGCGTATCGCAGCCCGACGAAGATAGACGGCAGCGCGCCGGGGAAGATCACCTTTCGGAACAATGTCCAGCGTCCCATCCCATAGACACGGCCCATTTCGATCAGGTCACGATCGACGTTGCGAACGCCATGATAGGTGTTGAGATAAATGGGAAAGAGCACGCCGAGCGAGGTCAGGAACAACTTCGATTCCTCGCCGATCCCGAACCAGAGGATAACCAGCGGGATCATTGCGAGATGCGGGATCGTACGCAGCATCTGCAGCGTCGTATCCGTCAGTTGTTCCGAGATTTTCGAGACGCCGTTGGCGATGCCGAGGAGGAACCCGATCGAGCCACCTACCAGCAGACCGGCAAAGGCGCGACCGGCGCTGACGAGGATATCGTGCGGCAACTGTCCTGTGGCGGTCGTCGACCAGAATGCAACGCCTACATCGGCGGGCGACGGCATGATGCGGGAGGAGATCCAGCCGGCTGACGAGGCCAGCTGCCAGGCGGCAATAATTGCCACCGGCACGAAGAAGGGCAATAGCTTGTCCCACCCTGGAAGCGAGACCCGGAGCCTTCCGTTGCGTTCAACGCGCTCGGTCAGCGTCCGCCCAATCGGCGTATCAAAAGTCGACATGAAGGTTTTCCTCGCTTCTGCTTGCATCACCCGGCCTCCGAGAGGCTTGGTGGGCCGGTGCGGTCGATGAAGAAGCGCCGCCCGACAGCGGACGGCGCCAATTGGCAGATCAGGAGCCGGAGACGACTTTCAGGTTTCCGCCATGGCTGCCGCCACCGAAGACCTGATGCTTTCCAAAATCAGTCTGGAAGCCGTGTCGCTGCTCCTCGCGCGTGATCCCGAGTTCCGGGAACAATAGCTCGGCGACGCGATAGGCCTCCTCAAGATGCGGATAGCCGGATCCTATGACGGTATCGATGCCGACGTCCTGATATTCGCGCAGCCGCGCGGCGACTGTTTTCGGCGAGCCGACCAGTGCCGTCCCTGCCCCGGCGCGTACTAGGCCGACGCCAGCCCACAGGTTCGGCGACACTTCCAGCTTGTCGCGCCGGCCGCCGTGCAATGCCGCCATGCGCTTCTGGCCGACGGAATCGGATTCATTCACGAAACGCTCCTGCGCCTCGCGGATCGTCTCATCGTCGAGTTTCGAGATCAGGCGATCTGCCGCTGCCCATGCTTCCTCATCGGTTTCGCGGACGATGAAATGCAGGCGAATGCCGAAGCTGACTTCGCGCCCCTTTTTCGCCGCGGCAGCGCGTACCTTTTGAACCTTTTCGGCAACTTGAGCCGGTGGCTCACCCCAGGTCAGGTATTTGTCGACACGGCCGACCGAGAAGTCGATGCCGGCATCCGACGAACCACCGAAGTACAGTGGCGGCCGCGGGTTCTGGACGGAAGGAAAACCAAGCTTCGCGTTCGTCGCCTTGATGTACTTGCCATCATAGCTCGCGACACCCCTCTCCAGCAGCTCTTCGAAAACCGTGAAGAACTCGTCGGCATGGGCATAGCGTTCGTCATGCGCGAGATGAATGCCGTCGCCGGCAAGCTCCGCCGGACTGCCGCCGACGACGATGTTGAGCAGCAGGCGCCCATTCGAAATACGGTCCAGCGTCGTTGTTAGACGCGCGTAATATGCCGGCGATGCCGTGCCGGGACGGATAGCCACTAGGAACTGCAGCCTCTCGGTCTTGGCGGCAAGTGCTGCTGCCGTCACGAAGGACTCTTCGCAGGCAACGCCCGTCGGCAGCAGCACGCCGGAGTAGCCGAGACGATCAGCTGCCTGGGCGATCTGCGTCAGATAGCCGATCTCGGGCGCGCGCGTCTGCTCGTTCGAACCGAGATAGGCGCCATCCCCGGAGGTCGGGATGAACCAGAGGAAATTGATAGGGTCGTGTTTGCTGGTCATGGATGTGATGCCTTCTAGTCGGAATGGAAATCAGCTTGCCTTGGCGCGCCAGATGATGTCGCCGGTGTTCAGCTGCTTCGGCACGATGCCGAGCTTGTAGAACTCATCGGCCAACCCCTGCTGGTAGGCCGCGGCCGCATCCGTGATGCCAGATACGCTGCCGAGATCGGCTCCAGCGCGCGTCAGGGTCACGCGTGTTACCTCCGGCGGCACGCCGGTGATCTCGGAGAGCTCCTTGATTGTCTGATCGAGATTGCTCTGAGCAGAGCTCCCGACCTGCTTAAGCTCATCAAGCACATCGGTGATGACCTGCCCGTTTGCGTCGGTGAACTCGGCATTCGCAAGGAAGAAGCTGTAGGAGTCGACAATGCCTTCAGCCGTCGTCAGAACCCGCGTTTCCGGATCGGCTTCAGCAATTGCGAGATAGGGGTCCCAAATCGACCAGGCGTCGATGCTACCATTCTTGAAGGCTGCCGCCGCATCCGCCGGGCTGAGATCCACACCCTCAATGTCTTCCGGTGCCAGCTCTGCCTTACGCAGGACCTTGACTGCAACGTTGTGCGCGCTCGAACCGCGCTTGAAGGCAATCTTCTTGCCCTTCAGATCTTCCAGCGTCTGGATCGGCGAGTCCTTTCTGACAAGGATTGCCGAGCCTGCCGGGCTGCCTCGATAGAGCCCCACATAGTAAAGGTGACCGCCGGCCGCCTGGGCAAAAAGCGGAGGCACG
This sequence comes from Rhizobium sp. R711, assembly GCF_002211365.1. Taxonomy (GTDB): domain Bacteria; phylum Pseudomonadota; class Alphaproteobacteria; order Rhizobiales; family Rhizobiaceae; genus Rhizobium. The sequence goes on from NZ_LOKZ01000034.1 coordinate 161,712, forward strand.
TCGCCCGTTGCACCGAAGTCGAGCGCACCAGCGCCGAGCGCTTCCAGCAGAGGCGGGCCGGAGGTGAATTCCGACCAGCTGACGGTAATGCCTCTGTCTGCTAGCCGCTTTTCCAGCGCGCCGCGGCGCTTGGCGAGCGCCAGGACCCCATTCTTCTGCCAGCCGATACGAAATTCGGTCGTTGCCGCGCGCGCACCCTTGATGCCAGGCAGCAATGCCGTGGCGGCCGCGGCGCCAAAAAGTCCCAATGTTTGACGTCGTGAGATCATGATCGTTCCCTCGTTGGGAGGCAGCCGGTCTCGGCGCTCCAGCGTTTCGATACTCCAATCCTGATAAAACCTATTAAATCAATCGACATTTATAATTATCATCTTTCGACGTTCACGGGATTATCCGAACCAGCATTCGCCGCTTTCGAGGAAAATTTTTCCGTCTCGAGGTTGCCGGCGCTCCGATGCCTTTTCGCGCGCAGTGCTTTCGGCTAATCCTCATGCCCTGCATTCAGAAAAGGATAGGCACATGGCAAAAGTCGCATTCATCGGTCTTGGCGTGATGGGGTTTCCCATGGCGGGCCATCTCAAGGTGAAAGGCGGCCATGACGTCACGGTCTACAATCGGACCGCATCAAAGGCGGCTGCCTGGGCAGAAAAGTTTGGTGGTAAATCGGCCCCAACGCCTGCGGAAGCAGCCAAGGATGCGGATTTCGTCTTCACCTGCGTCGGCAATGACGACGATCTCCGCTCGGTGACAACGGGCAAGAACGGCGTTTTTGAAACGATGAAGCCCGGTGCGATCCTGATCGACAACACGACCGCGAGCGCCGAGGTTGCCCGCGAGCTTGATACCGCAGCGAAAGACAAGGGCTGCGGCTTCATCGATGCCCCAGTATCGGGCGGACAGGCGGGCGCCGAGAACGGCGTGCTGACGGTCATGTGCGGCGGTGAGGAGACCACGTTCGACAAGGCAAAGCCTGTCATCGATGCCTACGCCCGCATGGTCGGCCTCATGGGACCGGCGGGCGCCGGCCAACTGACCAAGATGATCAACCAGATCTGCATCGCCGGCGTCGTCCAGGGACTTGCGGAAGGCATTCATTTCGGAAAGCGCGCCGGCCTGGACATCGAGAAGGTTGTCGAAGTTATATCCAAAGGTGCTGCCGGCTCGTGGCAGATGGAGAACAGGCATAAGACCATGAACGAGGGGAGATACGATTTCGGCTTCGCCATCGATTGGATGCGCAAGGATCTCGGAATCGTGCTCAGCGAGGCGCGCCGCAACGGTGCGAAACTGCCGGTGACAGCCTTGGTCGATCAATTCTATGGCGACGTCCAGGCCATGGGAGGCAACCGCTGGGACACGTCCTCACTGCTGGCTCGACTGGAGAAATGATCGGCCCCTCCTCCAGTGCCGCGGAACTGATCGCGCATCTGCAGACGCTGCGCTCGGAGGAAAACATATCCGGCATGGCCCGTTTTGGTATCGTCACCGAAACCGCGCTCGGCATCTCCAATCCGGATCTCCAGAAAATCGCCGGGATAGTGAAGCGGAACCATGCCCGCGCCCTTGAGCTTTGGCAGAGCTGCATCCGCGAAGGCCGCTTACTCGCTCTCTATACGGCCGAGCCCAACAGGCTTACGCTCGAAACCGCGCGAGCCTGGGCCGACGACTTCGACTCATGGGAAATCGTCGATTGCGCCGCAGACCTCTATGTCGAAGCACGCATCGAAACGCTCATTCCCGAATTCGCATCCGACGAGCGGGAATTCGTCCGGCGCACGGCCTTTGCAATGATTGCGGGCGCGGCCGTCCACCTGAAGAAGGAGCCGGATGAGACATTGCTGGCCTCGCTTCCGCTCATCGCGACCCATGCCGACGATCCCCGCAATTTCGTGCGCAAGGCTGTGAACTGGGCGCTGAGAAACATCGGAAAACGAAGTCTCTACTGCCATACCGCAGCACTGGAGCTCGCGAAGAAACTGGCGGCATCGGATGATCAGACGGCACGTTGGATCGGCAAGGATGCCGTCCGGGAACTGACGAGCGACAAGGTGCTTGTCAGACTGGATCGGAAAGCGGCTCTACGGTGACCGCGGTACCCGCCATCGGAAAGACAGCGGGCGGACGATGCTTCGCCCGCTGCCTCGCTTGTCAACTACTTCTGAATGCACGTCTTGACGGTATCTTTGGTGCATTCGTCGAGACCGGTGAAGACGGGATCCGGAACCTTCTTTCCAGCGATCAGGTCCATCATGACCGTTGGCGCCTTGTAGCCCATTTCGAACGGCCGCTGACCGACAAGAGCAGTCACGAGACCTTCCTTGGCGATCGCGACTTCATCGCCGATCGTGTCGGCTGCACCGATCACGAACTGGTTCTTGGAAATCTTCTTAGCCATCGGCTTGAATAGGTCGCGATAGGGTTGCGGTGCGCCAAACAGCGGCCAGCCGCCCATGATGCCGAAGGCGTCCAGGTCCGGATTGGCCTGGAGAATGTCGGTCATGGCCTGAACGCCCTTGGCGCCGTCGTCGTTCGTGAAGACCGGGCAGCCGGCAACCTCCGTCCATCCGCCCTCACCCTTCAATGCCGTCAGGCCTTTCTTTCCGGTCAAGGTATCGCGCATACCCTGAGCACGCCGGAGAATGTTGTCGGCGCCGGGGTTGCCTTCGATCGTGCAGATCTTGCCACCCTTTGGCTTCGCTTTCTTAATGTACTCGCCGATGCGCGCGCCCATCAGATAGTTATCGGTGCCGAGATAGGTCTTGCGCAGAGCTGAATCCTCTGCCGCAAGGTCGGCGTCGAGGGTCATCACAGGAACCTTGGGATTAGCCGTCTTAAGCGTCTGTGCGATCAGTTTGGCGTTCGACGGAGATATGGCGATTGCCGCCGTTTCGGCCTTGCCCAACACGTCCTGAACGATCTGCGCCTCGCCGGCCTCATCAGATGTCGATGCTGGGCCTGTGTAGAAGCACTCGTACTCGGACTTGGCGTTTTCCTTGTTCCACTTCTGGCAACCTTGGTTGATCGCCTCGAAGAACGGGTTGTCGAGGCCCTTCACGACGATGACCAACTGCTTCTTGGCTGCCAGGGCCTGTCCGGCCGTCAGCGCCAGCACCGCGACTGTAAGCAATAATGCCTTCTTCATAGCTTCCTCCCATTGAAAAATGGCGGACGCCATCGCCCGCCACATGATCAACCCGGATACCAGACGATGCGAGAATCCTCCTCCGAACGCACATACCCCCAGGCCGAGTCGATTAGCATTTCCAGATCGTAGACGGGCCGCCACCCGAGCAGGTATTTCGCCTTGCCGTTGTCCATCCAGTTCGAGTGGAACTGGCTCGGTACGTCGACCGAACCGAGGCCGCGTGTGCGCGCAAGGTGGAGGGCAACCTCACCGTAGTCGACAGGTCGATCCATGCAAATGTTGAACAGCTGGCCGCGCGCGCGCGGATTGTCGAGCGCTTCAAGTGTTGCGGAGACGAGATCGTCGACGTGAACGAAATTGCGCTTCAAGGGGCGGCCATCGGCGTCACGCAACAACGGAACCGTCTGCTTCCGCGCATAGCGCACGGCGTCGCTCTCCGGAACGAGCGTCTTCCAATCCGGCCCCCCGAAAACATCGTCTCCGAACGACAGCGTGAACTTGAAGTCATCCTTCTCCATGATCCAAGGCGCACGCAGGCAGCAGCCATTGATGCCATACTGGATCTGGAATTGCTCCAGCATCACCTCTTCCAGCACCTTCGATAGGGCATAGCAGCCGGGATAGGCCTGATGCGGCGTCGCTTCGGTAATCGGGGCCTCGTGGCGATAGAAGAAATGCCCTATCGCGGCATCGCCGCCGATGAGAATGAACTGGCGTGCAGTGGCGCTGGTCCTGAAGCCTTCGAGAAGCCAGAACAGTCCCTTGACGGTGACATCCATCACGTCATCAGGCGTCTCCTTGCATGTTGCGAGATGCACGACATGCGTGACATCCGCAAGCGCGCTCGTAACCGCCCCGCGATCGCTGATAGAGCCGCGCACCGCCTCGACGCGTTCGGTTTCTGGGCACAAGCGGTTATGACAAAGCGCGCGAATGCGCGCCTTCGAAAATCGCGGATCGTCGAGCAGCCCAGCGATGAAGTGCTGCCCGACCTTGCCCGTTGCACCGGTGACAAGGATCAGCATGCTCTCCTCCACAAACAGCTAATATACAGACACCTCCGCGCGTCAATCGAATTGTACTATAAAACGAGTAATTGTAACGAACGCCGTAAATTAGCAGCATCCAATTGACGGTTTCGCGCGGTTCTGGATAAATGCTGAGAGCGCTCGCAGGGAGGAACTGGCGGGTGAAATTGCGGCTTGAAATACGGTCGCGGCTTTGGGAGGCTAGACAGCTGGTGGCAGTTCTCGAGCTCACCAACATCTCAAAACATTTCGGCGCCATACAGGCGGTCAACGACGTGTCATTTTCGCTGGAAGCGGGAGAGGTCGTCGGATTGATGGGCGACAACGGCGCCGGCAAATCGACGCTTGTGAAGATGATCGCCGGCAATTTCCGTCCAAGCCACGGAACGATGCGACTCGACGACCAAGACCTCGTTCTGCATCGGCCGGTCGAAGCCCGACAACGGGGCATCGAGATCGTCCACCAGGACCTCGCGCTTTGCAACAATCTGACGGCCGCCGCCAATGTATTCCTCGGCCGCGAGATCCGCAGTGGTTTTGGCCCCCTTCGCATCCTCGACTACAAATCGATGTACAAGCGCGCCGGCGAAATCTTCAATGAGCTGAAATCGGAGACACGGCCACGAGATCTGGTAAAACAGATGTCGGGTGGCCAACGCCAGGCCGTGGCAATCGCTCGTACCATGCTGGCGGAAGCGAAGCTCGTGCTCATGGACGAGCCGACCGCCGCCATCTCAGTACGCCAGGTTGCGGAGGTTCTTGCTCACATCCGTCAACTGCGCGATCGCGGCATCGCAGTCATTCTGATCAGCCACCGCATGCCTGACGTCTTCTCGGTTGCCGACCGCGTGATCGTCATGCGGCGCGGGCGCAAGGTCGCAGACAAGCCGATAGCGGCGAGTTCGCCGGAGGAAGTCACGGGGCTGATAACAGGCGCAATCGAACAGGTGTGATTAGCACACGGTAGTTAACGTAAGCGAAGGTCGACCATGGCAATAACCCTCGATCAGACGATAGCGCAGAAGCAGCGCAACTGGTTCTCGTCCATTTTCGCCAGTCAGACCTTTTGGGTGCTCGTTGCCGTCGTCCTCGCCTGCATCTTCCTATCCTTCGCCACGAGCTCCTTCGCCACGCCCACCAACCTTTACAACATCACCCGCAACGTCACCTTCGTCGCGATTATTGCGCTTGGCATGACGCTGGTCATCATCACCGGTGGAATCGACCTGTCGGTCGGGTCAGTGCTTTGCCTCTGCAGCATGATCCTTGCGATCACCATGCATGCCGGCTATGGCATCGGAACGGGCATTGCAGCCTCGATCGGCACAGCGCTGGTGGTCGGCGCCTTCAACGGCATTCTGATCGCCTACCTCGGATTCCCGCCCTTCGTCGTCACGCTCGGAATGCTGTCGATCGCCCGAAGCCTCGCGATGGTGGCCTCGAACAACACCGTCGTCTTCCAGTTCGGCCCCGATCACGACAAGCTGCTGGCGCTCGGCGGCGGTGCATGGCTCTTCGGCATCGCCAATCCCGTGCTTTACATGGCTGTGCTGGCTTTGCTGACCGGCTTCGTGCTGCGCTGGACACGCTTCGGTCGCTACGTCTTCGCCATCGGTGGAAACGAACACGCCGCGACCCTGACCGGCGTGCCGGTCAGGAAGATCAAGGTCGCAGTCTACATGATCTCGGCTCTCTCGGCCGGTGTTGCCGGCATCATCCAGACAGGCTGGCTCGGAGCCGTCACGACGAACATCGGCGCCGGAATGGAACTGCAGGTCATCGCCGCAGCCGTCATCGGCGGCGCCAATCTCGCCGGCGGTGTCGGTACCGCCTTCGGCGCCCTTGTCGGCGCCGCCTTGATCGAGGTTATCCGCAACAGCCTTGGCCTATTGGGCATCAATGCCTTCTGGCAAGGGACCTTCATCGGCGGCGCGATCGTTCTTGCGGTTCTGTTCGACCGGCTGAGAAATCTGCGGCAGAGCGAATAACGCTGCGCCGCTGTCGCTTGTCAGTCCTCGTTCGACTTCGCGTTATCGAGGATCATGTAATCGAGCGGCAGTTGCGTCGAATACTTGATCTGCTCCATGGCAAAGGCGGACGACACATCGCGGATCTCGATCTTGGCGATCATCCGCTTGTAGAAGGCGTCGTAGGCGGCAATGTCAGGCACAACCACACGCAACAGGTAGTCCACATCGCCGCTCATGCGATAGAACTCGACCACCTCGGGAAAATCGGCAACGACCTCGGAAAAGCGCCGCAGCCACTCGATCGAGTGCGTTGCCGTCCGGATCGACACAAAGACCGTAACCTTGGTATTGACCTTTTCCGGATCGAGGATCGCAACGCGGCGCTTGATCACGCCGTCCTCTTCCATCTTCTGGATGCGCCGCCAGCATGGTGTCGTGGAAAGCCCGACCTTCTTGGCAAGGTCGGCAACAGCCAAAGTCGAATCTTCCTGCAAGAGACGCAGGATTTTGCGGTCAAGACGGTCCATCTGGAAAAGCCCCTTCGAATTTATTTTCTCTGTATAGCGCGATTCCGGCAGGTTAAAAGAATTTTTTTTCAGCGCAGCAGCGCGCCGACCCGTTCCCGCAGCACGGGCAGCAACTCCTCCTCGAACCATAAGTTACGCTTGATCCAACCGGTGTTGCGCCAGCTCGGATGCGGCAACGGCAGGATTGACGGCAGATGTGTCGGTGAATGCGTCGTCCGCCAAGCCCGCACCGTCTCGGTCATGTTTTGGCGGCGTTCCGTGCGCATGTGCCAAGCCTGCGCATACTGGCCGACTGCAAGGATAAGCTCGATCTGCGGCATTGCCGAAATGACCCTGCTCCGCCAATGCGGTGCACATTCGCGCCGCGGCGGCAAATCACTGCCCTTGGCATCATAACCGGGAAAACAGAAGCCCATCGGCACGATGGCGAAACAGTCGCGGTCATAGAACGTCTCTCGATCGACCTGCAGCCAGTCCCGCAGGCGATCGCCGGATGCATCGTTGAATGGCAGGCCAGTCTCTTGAACCTTAAGACCTGGTGCCTGCCCCGCGATCAATATCCTCGCCTTCGACGATACCACCGCGACCGGCCGCGGCTCGTGCGGCAAGCGAGCGTCCGCGCCGCCAAGCGGCGTATCCCGACAGATGCGACAGGCCGCAATTTCCTGCCGGAGAATATCGAGCGCCTGCTCGTCTGGCGGAGCCTTCCCGCTCACCATCCGAGCGGCCCCATGATGCCGCGGGTATCCGATCGCGGCGCGTGGTCGCGCACGCTGCGGGGCATTTCGAACGCACCCGCCCACAACCCGACTTTCTCGACCTTTGCTTGCGTCTCCTCATCAAGGTAAGCACCGTAGGATACTGCCATGCCCTTGCGCACCATTTCCGCGTTCAGGTCGATGCCGCCGGCATGACAGATCACCAGCATGCGGTCAAAACGATCCCGTTCGGTTCCACCGCAGCGCGTATCGCCGGGTCGAACAAGCGCTTGCAACGCTTTCTTCGCCTCCCGACCGCAAGCCCATCGCGCGCCTTCCCGCTCGCATGTCTGGCTGAGCTCGGGGGCATCGATGCCGTAGAGCCGCATACGCTCGCTGCCGAGATTCAGACTATCGCCGTCAACAGCATGAAATTGGCCAGCATGGTCCGTCTCGGCCCTGTCGTTCAGCTTGGCCGCGATCAACCACAGGAATGCCAACAGAGCCAGCGCCGTCACGCCGTCGCGCATCACTCGCAAACCGCGCGTCACGCTTTCGCCTCCTTAAAAAACAAATCCTTGGCAAAGATGGCTAACATCATCTTAAGAATTGCCGTTTAGGGTGTAGACACCCGCGGATCAAGTTTCAACGTACACAATGAGTACTGGCGTTAGCACATCGACCGATAAGAACATCGTCGACAAGTCACGCAGTCACCGGAACAAGCCAGTGTCGAAGGCTGTCCGGCTGACGCGGGAGCGCCTCCAGTCGAGCCATGCCGGAAGCGGCGCATTCGATCGCGACGTGCTCGTCATGTACATCAACGCGGTCCTCCAGGGCGCATCGATCGTCCCACTCTTTGTCACGATCATGGCCGCTCTCGGCGTCTATTTCACTGAGAACACCCAGATCTTCCTGTGGGCGCTGCTGACGCTGACGGGCCATGCCACGAATGTATTTCTAGCGCGCCGGGCCAGAGGCCAGGAAATCAATGCAACGACAGCGCGCAAATGGCGCCGCGTTCTCCTGCTTGGGCAATTCATGGTCGGCTGCTGCTGGGTAGTGTTCGCCCTGCAGGACTGCACCGCCTGCGAGCCCTCGAGCTTCCTGCTCTACAAGGGCGCCACACTGCTTATTGCGCTTTCGATCACGGCGATGTCGAATTTCATGCTGACGCCGTCGGTGCTCATTACCTTCGCACCCGTCGTTCTGGGACTGATTGCAAAGGCCGGCCTCTCCCGCGAAATGCTCGAGATCAGCCTGACGACCGTCTTCACCACGACGGTCATCCTCTTCAACTACATCAGCGACCGGCTGTTCCAGTCCAACCTCAAGATCCTCGCCTACCAGGCCGAGAAGGACGATCTGATCGCCGAGTTGGAAGTCGCAAAGTCCATGTCGGATGAAGCCCGCCGCCGGGCGGAAGAAGCAAACCTTGCAAAGTCCCGCTTCCTCGCATCCATGTCGCATGAGCTGAGAACGCCGCTTAATGCCATCCTGGGCTTCTCCGAGGTCATGTCGGCTGAGGTGATGGGGCCGCTCAACAATCCGACCTACAAGGAATATACCGGCGACATCCACCGATCGGGCGAACATCTGCTGAACCTCATCAACGAGATCCTCGATCTCTCGCGCATCGAAGCCGGCAAGTACGAGCTCAGCGAGGAGGCAATCTCGCTGCTGAACATCTCCGAAGACTGCATCGGCATGGTGCAGTTGCGAGCCCGCGGCAAGAACATCACCATCTCCCAGCAGTTCGAGCCAGAATTGCCGGCCGTCTGGGCAGACGAGAAGTCGCTGCGACAGGTCATCCTCAACCTGCTTTCGAACGCCGTGAAGTTCACGCCGCAAGCCGGCGAAATCCACGTCAAGGTCGGCTGGACCGCAGGCGGTGGCCAATACATCTCGATCAAGGACAACGGTCCCGGGATTCCTGAAGAAGAGATCCCGGTTGTTCTTTCAGCTTTCGGCCAGGGCTCGATTGCGATCAAGAGCGCCGAACAAGGCACCGGCCTCGGCTTGCCGATTGTTCAGGCAATCCTCGCCAAGCACGACGGCCAGTTCATCCTCAAGTCGAAGCTGCGCGAGGGCACCGAAGTCATCGCCATCCTGCCCGCCAAACGTGTGCTGCAGACCGTCCCGGCCGTCGAGGATGCGCCAGCGGTTTCACGCAGGCGCCGGAGTTTTGCATAAAAGTCTAGTCGACGATCCCGTTGAAATCCGGATCATCTTCGAAGTCCTGCAGGTCATTGTCGATGCTGGTCGGATCAGTCAAGTTTTTTAGAGCCCGTTTCGCAGCTTCGCTGAGCTCGACCGCCTTGCGCGCAGCGTGCAGGACAGCATCTCGCGCAATCCGCCGCTCATCGGGGGATGCGTCGTTCGGCAAATAATGATGCTTCTGACCATAGGCAACAGCCATCAAGAACCAGTATCGCGATAGTTTCACTGCCGGCGTTGCCGTCAATTTATTCCCCAGTTCGGTAGCCGTCAGATATCCTCCTGTCTGGTAAAGCAAGTTTGCAATAACGTTGAGACTGTCGTTAACAGACAGGCTCGATGCCCGAGATGCATACGTTATCATTGGGCTGTCCTGCGGCAGTGATGTGGCGACCTTCTTGACCTCGTTCACCATTTCCTGTTTCAGCCGTTCGGCCCCAGGATCAGTTAGTATTTTTTCAACGTAAAGGAACAGCGGTGAGAGATAGATGCGAGTATACAAATAGAAGAATATAAAGCCGCTGACCAAGCCCGCGACCAGAAGAAGCGGCCCCACTGCTGGCAGAATCCCGCAGACGACGATCCATCTCTGAAGATCATTACCCTTTCTGCTAGGAAATCACTGAAATCGCGAAATCGATCACCCAGCGAGTCAACCTCGGTGAGGCCGACACCAACGAGCATCGTCCTCAGCCACTCGGAGATGCGTTCCAGGTTGGTATTGGATCCGAGAAGCCGCTCTTTTCCGGCTGCAGGCAACGTCGCATTTTGATAGTCGAGCACCGCGGCCTTCGGATTTGCAGGGGTTTGTTGACGCCGTAGCAGCAGCTAGGGTCGCCGAATTGTCTCTCGCCAAAACACGGGGGGACGGAAAACAGAAAGCCTAGGAACCCTCCGACCGCGATCCCCGCCAAAACGATGAGCGCGCCCACCCCGAAACCACCGAGAATTCCATCTGCCTGCGCCATACCCGCGCCGACAAATGCTGCGGCGGTTGCGCCCACCCCCGCTTCGAGGAGTAGGACGGCATGCCTGTTGCGTTCTGCGGCTTCGAACCGCTCGCCAAGATATTGGTCCGATTTTTCCGGTAAAGTCGCCATTGCATCCCCCACTTTCCGCCCGGGGATAGAACGGTCATATTTCGAATGCAATTGCACGATGTATCACGGCTAGACACACAACCAAAAGCCACTGCTGGTTGCGATGTCGTTAGCCAAACAACAAATGCTTCCCGATCGTAAACAGCAGGAACAAACCGCACGCCGCGATCATGCAGACGACCGCGAAGGAGCCGAGATCCTTGGCGTGCTTCCCGACCATCGAGATCTCCGGCGAAATCCTGTCGATGACCTCCTCGATCGCGGTGTTCAGCGCCTCGACGGCGAAGAGCGCGAGGAACAGCACGGTCGCGATCATCATCTCCGCCAACGTGGCGCCAACGGCGATCAGGAGGATCATCGAAACCGCGAAAAACAGCAGTTCCTGCCGGAACGCGGCCTCCTTGATAAGCCGCCTGAAACCGCCCAGCGAATAGCTGGCGGCTGCAAAGAAGTGGCTGATGCCGGTGAGTTTTGTCACGGCAGGTTTCATCAAGTGCCCTCGTCGTCCTTCGATGGCGGGCCATTGCCGCCATCGGTCAGAAATTGCGAATACCGGTTCACGGTCCCCGCGGCAAGAACTCTGTCATCAACCTGTCACGAGCCTGAAGGCTTAATGCTTGTTGCTGACGCCTGCTTGCGAGAATGTTGCCATCCCGGAATGGCATGCGGCGGCTGCCTTGACGATCCCGGCCGCAAGGGCCGCGCCCGTCCCCTCGCCGAGCCGCATGCCAAGCGCCAGAAGCGGCGTCTTGCCGAGCATCTCGATTGCTCGCAAATGTCCCGGCTCGCCGGAGACGTGGCCGATCAGGCAGTGATCAAGCGCCGAGGGATTGGCCGCCTTCAGGATGGCGCCGGCGGCGGTCGCGACATAGCCGTCAATCAGAACTGGGATCCGCTCGACACGCGCCGCAAGGATCGCCCCGGCCATCGCCGCAATCTCGCGCCCGCCGAGGCGGCGCATGATCTCCAGCGGATCGCCCAGATGATCGCTGTGCAGCGCAACCGCTCTCTCGACGGCCGCGATCTTGCGCTCCAGCATGTCGCCTTCGGAGCCCGTACCCGGACCAACCCAATCACGCGCCGTGCCACCGTAGAGGGCGTAGTTGATCGCCGCTGCGATCGTGGTGTTGCCGATCCCCATCTCGCCGATGCAAAGAAGATCGGTGCCGCCAGCAATTGCTTCCATTCCAAATGCCATGGTCGCCGCACAGTCACGCTCGGACAATGCAGGTTCTTCGGTAATGTCGCCCGTCGGATAGTCGAGCGCCAGATCGAAGACCTTCAGACCTAGGTCATAGGCCACGCAGATCTGATTGATCGCGGCGCCGCCAGCCGCGAAATTCTCGACCATCTGCTGTGTCACGGTGGGCGGGAACGGCGTGATGCCCTGCCTGGTGACGCCGTGATTGCCGGCAAAGATGGCCACCAATGGCCGGTTGACCGCGGGTACCCTGCCCGTCCAGGCTGCGAGCCAGAAGGCGATTTCCTCGAGCCGTCCGAGCGCGCCGGGCGGCTTCGTCAACTGCGCATCGCGCTCGCGCGCGGCCGCCAGCGCCCTGGCATCCGGTCCCGGCAGATCGCGTAGAAGTGCCCGAAAATCGTCGAATGGCATGCCTGAAACGCTCATGAATGCGGTTTCCTTGTCTTGGTCGGTAACTTGTTTTTTTGCTGCAAATCAGCTTCTTTCGTCGCCACTCTCTTAAAGGCAGGCGCCGAGGCGAACAACTCCTAAAGCGCTGCATATGGTCGCGGAGTCAGGGTCAAAATGTACATCGGAAATTATGCGACCGACCTTGCTCGTGCCGTTGCCTTCCTCAGCCGCATTCCGATGCCGTCTTTCGCCTTCGGCGGCTTCAACGGCAAGCTGGACAGAGCCTCCCGCACCTTCCCCATGGCAGGCATTTTCATTGCACTCCTGCCCGCTCTAGTCTTCCTGCTCATGCTTGGCCTGCACGCCGACCGGCTGATGTCGGCGTTCTGCGCGCTTGCCGTCCAGGCGGCACTGACCGGCGCGCTGCATGAGGATGGCATTGCCGACTGCGCCGACGGCCTCGGTGGTGGGCGCGACCGCGATCATGCGCTGTCGATCATGAAGGACAGCCGCATCGGCACCTATGGCGCGATCTCGCTGATCCTGTCGTTCGCGCTTCGAGCGGCGGCACTCGCCGCGATCGCGCGCGCAGCGCCGCCCCTGGCCGCAGCGCTTGCTATCCCGGCGATTGCCTGCATCAGCCGCGCCGCGATCGTCTGGCATTGGCATCGGCTGCCGCCGGCCAAACCCGATGGCGTCGCCGCGGCGGCCGGACAGCCGGGTGAAGGCGCGATGCATATGGCGCTCGTCTCCGGCTGCCTCTTGTCGGCTCTGATGCTCTGGCCGAGCTTCGGTCTCCTGCCCCTCGTCTGTGCCCTTCTCGCCTGTGGTTTATCCGCCATGACCTTCACCCGCATCGTCCGTCGCAAACTGGCCGGGCACACGGGCGACACGCTCGGCGCGACCCAGCAGATTTCGGAAATCGCCGCCCTCTGCGCCCTTGCCATGGCTTCGTGAAATCTCGATATAGAACGCATGCAAACACCCTGCATCCATGTCTGCTCGATCGACCCGGGAACCGGCCTGTGCATAGGTTGCGGCCGCACGCTTCCGGAGATCGGTGGCTGGACATCCTTCTCCGACGAGGAGCGCCGGCGACTGATGACCCTGTTGCCCGCGCGACTTGCCGCGAGCGGACTGACGATACCATTACAGCCGACCACCCAGGCCGGCGCGGAGCAGCATGTATGAACCGTCTGACGATTGTTCTTGCGGTCCTTGGCCTGGGTTTCGCGGTCCTCATCTTCAGCGACGACACGAGCCGCATCTTCGGTATGCGGACCGACGATTTCGGCCGTTTTGTCTATTTGCTTCCTATCGCATTGATGCTGGCCGCGGGCATTTGGGCGCGGCGCACCAGCGCGAGCGAGACTTTACGCAACCTGATGATCTGGCTCGTCCTGATCCTCGGCCTTGCTACCGTCTATCTCTACCGACAGGAGGCGCTTGGCGTCGGCAACCGCCTGCTCGCCGGTCTCGTGCCGGGCCGCGCCGTGGTCGTGACCACCAGCGAGGGCGGTCAGGAGGTGATCCTTCACAAGCTCCTGAATGGGCACTACGAGGCCTACGTCACGATCAACGGCCAGAGCATTTCGATGCTGGTCGATACCGGCGCCAGCATGATCGCGCTGTCCCGCGAGGATGCCGAGCGAGTGGGCATCATGCCCGACAACCTCGATTATACGATGAGCGTCATGACGGCCAATGGCCGCGCCCGTGCCGCCCGCGTTACGCTTTCCGAGGTCGCGATCGGCCCGATCATTCGCCACAACGTTCCTGCCAGCGTCGCGCAGGATGGCAAGCTCGATCAGAGCCTCCTCGGCATGAGCTTCCTGTCTACCCTCGGCTCATTGCAGATACAGACCGACGAACTTCGGATGCGCGATTAAGGCCGGCCGCCCCCGCCGATCCGCGTTTAGCTCCGCAGCCTATAGCCTGTCCGGAAGATCCAGCCCAGCGTCCCGAGGCAAAGCACGAGGAAGAGTGAGATCATCCCAAGGCTTACCAGCGGATTGACGTCGGCGATGCCAAAGAAGCTCCAGCGGAAACCGCTTACCAGATAGAGCACCGGGTTGAAGTGGCTCACCGCCTGCCAGAACGGCGGCAGCATGCTGATCGAATAGAAGCTGCCGCCAAGGAAGGTCAGCGGCGGCACGACCAGCATGGGAATGAGGTTCAACTGCTCGAAGTTGGTCGCCCAGATTCCAATCATGAAGCCGAATAGGCTGAACGTGATGGCCGTCAACAGAAAGAACAGCACCATCATCACGGGATGCTCGATCCTGACCTCCACGAAGACGTTTGCAGTCAGCAGGATGATCACCCCGATCATCAGCCCCTTTGTCGCCGCCGCCCCGACGTAGCCGAGCAAAATCTCGGTCATTGCCACTGGCGCCGACAATACCTCGTAGATCGTGCCGGTGAACTTCGGAAAATAGATCCCGAAGGAGCCGTTGCTGATGCATTGGCCAAGCAGCGTCAGCATGATCAGCCCTGGCGTGATAAACGCGCCATAGGACACACCCTCCACCTCCTGGATCCGTGAACCGATCGCCGCGCCGAAGACGATGAAATAGAGCGATGTCGAAATGACCGGCGAAACGACACTTTGCAGGAGCGTCCGGCGCGTCCGCGCCATTTCGAAGAAATAGATGGATTTGATGGCTTCGACGTTCATTTCGCTCCTCCCACGAGCGCCACGAAGATGTCTTCCAGCGAGCTCTGCTGCGTCGAAAGATCCTTGAAGTGAATGTTCTGCTCACCGAGGCGCGTCAGCAGTGTGGCGACGCTCTCCTGTTCATTCTGTGCGTCGAAATCGTAGATCAGGCGACTGCCGTCCGCGGCGAGCGAGAGGCCGTTGCCGGCAAAACACTCCGGCAGCGCTTGCAGCGGCTCGTTCAGTTCCAGAATGAGCTGTTTGCGGCCAAGCTTCGCCATCAGGGCCGTCTTCTCTTCCACCAACAGCAGCTGCCCGCCATTGATGACACCGACGCGGTCGGCGATCTCTTCCGCCTCCTCGATGTAATGCGTGGTCAGGATGATCGTCACGCCCGCCTTGCGCAGCTTCTCGACCACATGCCACATGTCCTTCCGCAGCGTCACATCCACGCCCGCCGTGGGCTCGTCGAGAAACAGGATTTCCGGCTCATGCGACAGCGCCTTGGCGATGAGCACGCGCCGCTTCATGCCGCCGGACAGTTGCCGCAGCATGTTGTCCTTCTTGTCCCATAGCGACAGATCGCGCAGCACCTTTTCGATATGCGCCGGATTGGGTCGCTTGCCATACAGTCCGCGCGAGAAGCTGACGGTATTCCAAACGGTCTCGAACTGGTCCGTCGTTAGCTCCTGGGGGACGAGACCGATCATGGAGCGCGTCGCCCGGAAATCCTTCACCACGTCATGACCGGCAACGATGACCGTGCCGCCACTCGGATTGGCGATGCCACAAACAATCGAGATCATTGTCGTCTTGCCCGCGCCGTTCGGCCCGAGCAGCGCCAAAATCTCGCCTCGCTCGACATCGAGGTCGATGCCCTTCAGCGCTTGAAATCCGTTGGCATAGGTTTTGGTGAGATTTCGGATGGAAATAATCGGGGCCATAAAGGGCTCTTCTGACATCTGCGGCGGAAGTTGCTGGGCGCTATATAGCCGCTTCAAGTAGTTTTGACATCCCGATGAAGATGAACAGAGTATTCACTTGCGTGAAAATGCCCGCGTTCGGCCCTATGGAAAACCTGGCGGCGGCAAGATGTCATCAGCCGGTGATATTTCTCATCCATAAAGACGGCGAGGCAAGCAAGCGCTCTCCGTCCCGCCGCACCCCTTGCGGAGCAGCCGTCTGAGCGATCTCGTTACGCTCCTTTTGCTTCCTCGACATGCAGTAGAGTGCATTACCAGTAATTACATGACCTGACCCGGTTGGGCGGCGCCGCCCACGCCGCGTTCGCCTTGGGGCCGGCTCTCGAGCCGGCCTTTCCTTTTCAATCGCAGTAGACCCTGCCGCTTTGGCGTGCTCGCAGGTCGAAGTGGAAATGGTTCCAGTGCTCCGGATTGCTGCCCGGTCCCAGCACCGTGTTGAAATACTTGCAGCTGTCGCTGCGCACGGCCTGCAGCAACCTTCCTTCCCGGAAAGAGAACAGCCCCTTCTTGCGCACGTCGATCGCGTGACCGCTCTTCAGGACAAACTTGCCGACGTCAATCGCGTTGCCACGGGCATGCTCAGACATCGGGTTGTAGCGCTGCCGGCTGTTGTTCATACGGCGGCAGCTATATCCACCGAGCGGCTGAATGGTCTTGATGCCGGACCAGTAGCGAAAGCGAGCGGAGGGCGCGAGTTCGTTCTTGACCCATTTGGCGAAAGCGAGCGCCACCTGGCAATTCAGCGTCACCGCCGGCTGGACGCCGATGTTGCCGGAAAGGCCCTCCAGGGAGATCGGATATGGCACCTGGCAGGCGGGCCCCTGCGAGATCGGCGGCTTCTCGGTATAGACGACACCCATCCGCTTCAATTCGCGACGGCAGGCAAGTTCCGAGGCCGGCATCATGCTCGGATCCACAGGAGCCGCTGGTTCGCTCATCATCGGCGCGGTCGGGTTGTTCGGTCGCAGCATGGCGACCTCCTGCTCCTCGTTCTCCTCCGGCACGCGCGCCGGGGCGACGACCGGCCTTCCATCGGTCCACACAGGCGCGTTGCCCATCCGCGCCTGTGCTGCGGGCGCCGGGATACGCGCACGGTTAAGCTGGGTCGGATTTTCGGTACCGATGCCGTCGACAACGGGCTGATCGGATTGCCCCTCGGCGATCTGCTGCTGTTGCTCCTCGGCAAGGCCAACCACGGGCTCCGCGCCAAGTTCAGCATCCATGTTGACACCGCCCTCGGGCACGGCGAGCTGCTGCGTGCCGCCCCAGGTCGAAGGCTGGCTTCGAAGCGAGCCGGCCGCACCTTGTGCGCCCGCCATTGCCTCGTCGCTATCGATCATCGGCAGCCGCCTAGGCTGCGCCGGCGCCTGAAGCGTTTGCGGCAGGCGCTGGACGCGGGTTTGTCCCGTTCCGGCAAGATTGGGTGTGTTGAGATAGTCGACGGATCCGGCAGCATCGCTGACCGGCGTATTGGCAACCGGATAGGCCTGTTCAGTTGGTGCCGTTTGCATCCGGGCCGCCGCGACGCGACGCTCAGGCGGAGAGATCGACCCCACCCGCGTACCGTTGTCCACCTCGCCGGGCGGGATAAGGCCATCGGTCGAACACGTCACCAGCGCCGTCGAGAGCAACACTGGCAGCACGTACTGCCGAAGAATGGATACAAAGGCCATGCTCTCATCGCTTCCGAAGAACGGCAGGGATCTAAAACTTAGGCCGAAATTTAATGAAGAACGGTGAACGAAAGCTTACCTGGACCACCGCCATCCCCCGTCCTGAAGCGGAAACCGAGCCGGAACACACACACGCACAGGTTCATCCCAGGCGTTCGAATGTCCCGGTTTGGGCATGTCCACATTCGGCACGGCAAGTTGCCGCACGACGCGCAAAACGAAATCTTAAGTCATTCCAACGATTGTAGGATTAGGCCGTCTAACGTTGGGTTGGGCATGAAATTTTTTGCTGCTTTCGCTAAAATCGCCGACCGCCTGCCATCATTCCGGCGCAAGAGCGAGGCCGCCATCGAGGCGCTCCAGCGCGCCCTCGCAGAAAAGCAGCAGCGGCTCGATCAGCACGCAGTCGCCCTCGCCCACAGCCGCAAGATATTCGATCGCTCCTCGGAAGCCGCAAGGATCGGTGTGTGGGAATGCAGCCTGCCGGACAACAGCCTTGTCTGGACCAAGATGGTCTACGACCTCTTCGACATGCCATACCACGCCGAGCTCGATCGCTCGGAAATCTTGAAATGCTACTCCCAGGAATCGCTGGCCGAGCTCGTGCGACGGCGCAGTCGCGCGATTGAGGAGCGAAGCGGCTTTACACTCGACGCGGAGATCGTCACGCCGAAGGGCAACACCCGTTGGATCCGCATTACGGCTACAGTCGAATGTGAGGGCGATGTCCCTGTCCGCATCTTCGGCATGAAACTCGACATCACGGCCGAAAAGATGATGTTCGACCAGATCCGCTATCTTGCGGAATTCGACATCCTGACCGGCCTGCCGAACCGCGCACAGTTTCAGACTGCCCTGCAGCGCCTGCCCCGGCACGCTGTCGGCGAAACCACCATGGCCTTGCTTCTCATCGACCTCGATGGCTTCAAGGGCATCAACGACACGTTCGGTCACCAGGCCGGCGACGAGTGCCTCAAGGAAACGGCAGAACGCCTGCAGGCGGCATGTAAAGGGGCAGACCTCGTGGCCCGCATTGGCGGCGATGAATTCGCGGTCATTGTCACCGGCTACGATAGCGCCGAGAGCGTCACCAAGCTCGCCGAAACGGTTATCCAAAGCCTTAACCGCTCCGTCGAACGGGATGGCTCCAGAATGCATGTCGGCGCATCCGTGGGGGTGGCCTTCTTCGATCAATCGCTGCGTTCCGACATCTTCGTTTGTGCCGACTCCGCGCTCTATAAGGCCAAGACTGACGGCAAGAACCGCTTCAAGGTGCACCAGGATCCTGCCTGCATCGGCAATCAAAAGATGGATGCTGCCTAACCCGGTTCTTATCCGTGAAAGCAGCGCCGTTCTCTTTGAAGAGTTGGCGACGTATCCTCGTCGATGAACTATAATGGGGCCACGCTGCTCAGAGGTCGCTGGCGGCGCGGGCACGGGAGCAAGAGATGGCGGATAGCAAACCCTCGGTCGGCGCGAACGTACGCGATGTTGCCCTGTTGATCGGTCGGCTGCTGCTTGCCTGGATCTTTCTGCATGAGGGCGTTTCGCTGGCACTGAATTTTTCGGGTGCGGTCGATATGGCCGCACAGTTCGGCTTGAGTGTTCCCCTGCTGGTGGCGACGATCGCTCTCCAGATCTGCGCCGGTCTATCCATCGCCACGGGATTTTTGACCCGCATCGGCGCTTCGGCCTTGGGTCTGTTTTGCGTGGCGACCGCCACACTCTTTCACACCAACTTCAGCGATCAGAACGAACTCCTTCATTTCGAAAAGGATTTAGCCATCGCGGGTGGCATGTTTGTGCTCGCGGCCACCGGCGCCGGCGCCCTCTCGATTGACCGCTGGCTAAGGGACCGCAGCCGGTAGCATTGCAGTTCTTGCAAACGGCGACTGAGCATTGCCCAAACCCACTAAGAGCATAGCGGCAGAGCATGTCACGATGCGGTCACACGGCAGAGCGCCGTTCTTCCCGGTAGGCTCTCAAAATGGCTTCGACCGCCGTCAAGGCTTCAACCGAATTCGTCTGGTAGTTGGTGACCGATAGACGCATAACCTGCCTACTGCGCCATGTTGCTCCGCCGGCAAACAGGACGCCTTCCCGCTGCAAGGCACCGATCACTCGCCTCGTCAGATCATTGGCCTGTTCGGGCGGCAGGTCCGCTCCGAAGCACACGATCGCCTGGTTGAGCTGGACATCGTTGCCGATCGCAATTCCAGGCTCCGTTGCGAGTGCTCGCGCCACGCCTGCCGCGGCGTCACACGCTCCATCGACAACAGCTTCGATGCCGCTGCGCCCCAGATGTCGGATCATCGCCCATGTGGCGAAACCCCGCGCGCGGCGTGACAGTTCCGGCACATAATGTGAAGGGTCACGCTCGCCCTCGCTGGCAAGCGGCAGATAGCTCGCCGAAATCGTCATGGCCCGCCGATGCGCGAGCTCGTCGCGCACGATCGCATAGCCGCAATCATAGGGCGATTGAAGCCATTTATGCCCATCGGTCGCCCAACTGTCAGCCTGCTCGACACCGGCGGTCAAATGGCGTCGCCGTGCGGAAGTCTGGGCCCAGAGGCCGAATGCTCCATCGACATGGACCCACGCGCCCTTCGATTTGGCGATGGGGATCAGCCTGCAGAAATCATCGCAGGCGCCCGTATTGATTTGCCCAGCCTGGAGGATGGCGACGCAAGGCCCGGTAACCTCGCTGGCAGCCTGCTCAAACGCCGTCGGCAGGATGCGCCCCTGATCGTCCGTCGCAACCCGCACCACGCGGTCGTGGCCGAGACCGAGAAACTGCAAGGCGGAGAACACAGTCGTATGCGCGTCATCGCCAATCAGCACTGTGATCGGCGGCGCTCCGAACAACCCTTTGGCGTCGGCGTCCCAGCCGGCCCGCAGCAGCACCTCGCCACGGGCGGCCGCAAGGCAAGTGAAATTCGCCACAGTCGCGCCTGTGACAAAGCCCACCGAGGAGCCCGCCGGAAGGTCTAGCAGCTGAAGCAGCCAGCGTGCCCCTACGGCTTCGACGGCCGCCGCTGAGGGCGACACAGCGTGGTTGCCGGCGTTCTGCCCCCACGCGCTCGTCAGGAAATCCGCGGCAACTCCCATGGGATGGGAGCCGCCAATGACCCAGCCGAAGAAGCGCGCCCCTGTCATCAAATGCAACCCAGGTTCCGCCGTTGCCACCAGCTCGTCGAGTACGTCGATCATCGGCGCCGACAGTTCAGGCAGCGGGGCGCCAAACGCTTCCACGGCGGCGTCATAGTCACGCAAAGGACGATGGAGACGGTTGTTAGTCGTCTCGCGAAAACGAGCCGCGTGAGCAGCGGCAATCGAGAACAATTCCTTGGTGCTCACCGCATCCGCCTCCCCGCCATGCCGTGCGCCTGCCGAATTCGCACACAACATCACTGTCAAAGCCTGTGGCGACGGAGAATAACCTGAACCTTATGCCCGTGCCAGCACGGCGCCATAACGCGCAATAGTGGCACCCGAGAACATCAGCACCCGCCGCGAGACGTAGTCTGGCCAAGGTCATCGTTGGATAAACGAGCCGCATCGCGCTTCTCGTTACCGTACAACTCGTTCATGATTTTGGCGACTTCAATGGCGTGGCCTTCTGTCAGGCCATGCAATATCTGCCCGCCGAAGGATGCAGGCTCTTCAGTCTCGTTGTCCCACACCATCCAGAGGTCGAGCGGGTCGCAAATGACATCATAACGTTGATCGGAACTACACATGGGTAAATTGCCTTAAGAACCCCTACCCGCTTAAGCCCCTGACTCTTAACGTGCTCTTGCTTCGAAATGACCAATTAGCGCGAGCGATTTCTTGTCCTGATGATCGGGAAGCCCAGAAAATACCAGGACAAGGCTGTTCCAAGGCCCACCGGCGCGATTGCACCGATATTGCCGCCGCGCAAAAGGCAAGCCAGAAGTCCCGCGACCACGCCGACGATCACCAGATCGATCAGGCACGGCCGTGACTCGGATGATGATTTCTCTCCCATGATATCGGCTTAGGTCATCCGCCGAGGTTGCAAAAGGCCTCGCGTCGCTAACGCCTAACAAAGTCTGAATATCAGTTGCGACGCCTCGCTGGGAGACGTCCGGGGTGCCGATTTGATACGTCCACCGGCGCAGGCAAGGGATAGATCTGACGCACGTTCATTTTATCGTGCAGGAACACTGCCCGTAACGATCCGATCAGTCTTCATAACGTCCATCTGCGGCCAATTGGACGCAGCCTCAGTCGCCGGACGACTGCCGGCCGCCAGAATTGTGATCAAACCAGCCACGATGGCAGTAAGAAGCAAGCCGCTGTAGGTCATTGTTTCGAGCCTCAATGCTGTGGTTTCCCAGCCACTGCGGCGCAAACTGATACGAGACGCTAAATGAAACGCTAACGGACATGGTTAATGCACAGCGTTTCCCGGTTTGGGACGCAGACTGTGGATAACTAGTCGCCTGCGCCTGCCTGCACCGACCGGGTCTCGAACAGCCGCTTCAGCGCATCGAGCTTCTCTCCATCGATCTTCGCGTCCGTCACGGCAACCCAGCCATCGATATAGTGCTGCGGCGCATAGACGTGGCCGTACCCCATCGGAGAACTCGTTGCGATCGCCAGATCGACCAGCAATTGCAGCATTGTCAGCGCGGGAAACCAACGCAGGCTCGGCGAAACGTCCGGCCCACGCGGACGCCGCATCCATGCCGGTTCGCGATAGAAAGAATAGGGATCGAAGAACGTCACGGCATCGCTGGCATATTGCAGATAGACGATGCGAATGGGCCCCCACTTTGCGCCGGGAATATCCAGCTGGTTCGTCTGGTTTGTGAACCGAATGAGAGATCCGTCGCGGAACCGCGGCAACCATGCAGGCGATTCGGGATTGCGCGCCGCCGTCACGTCTCGCCACATCCTGCTTTCAAAAGGCGGCCCACTCCACAACGCCCCCTGGAATGGATCCGCAACGATGTCGAAAATATCGGCCGAGACTTGGGAATTCAGCGCTCCGAGGCTGAGGCCGTGCAGGTAGAGCTTCGGTCGCTTGTCCCCTGGCAACGTCGTCCAGTAGCCGTACACTTCCCGAAACAATGCCTTGGCGGAAGCAGAACCGTATTCCGGCTCGACCAGCAGCGACAACCAACTGGTCAGATAGGAATACTGAAGCCCGACGCTCGCCACATCGCCGTGATGCAGATATTCGAGCGTGTCCATTGCCTCCGGATCGATCCAGCCGGTTCCCGTCGGGGCGATGATGACCAGGAGCGAACGTTCAAACGCGCCTTGGCGCTTCATCTCATCGAGCGCGAGCTTTGCCCGCTCTTCGATCGTTTCCGCGTTATTCAGGCCGACATAGGTTCGCAGCGGCTCGCGCGCCGGCGTCTTCCAGAAATCAGCGATCTGCGCAGCTGTCGGCCCTGATCCGATGAAATTGCGGCCCTGACGCCCAAGTCCCTCCCAAGTGACAAGCGAGGCGGCGCTTCCGGTCTTGGCCGGATCGCTTGGCTTGGGGACGCCATCTTCCAGAAGCGCATCGACCCTCTGGAACGAACTATCGGCCAGATGCAACGCCGCGCGCAGCAGGACGCCATCCACCACAGACCAGAAAAGCGCGATCGCAAGAATACCCCCGATCACCTGAGAGACGCGGCGCGGCACGAAGCGCGATAGCCATTCCGACAGGAACAGACACGTCAACCGGAACAGCCTACTGGCCAGAACGGCAATGAAGAAAGTAACGATCGCGACGAAGGCGACGCTGAAGGGCTCAGCCGTGTCGACGCGCTCCATGTGCCACAAGTCGCGGATCGAATTCTGCCAGCCGGCCGTGCGCCACAGGACGAGGACGGACAACACAACACCAAGTCCGCAAACGATCAGGTTGCCGGGCAGTCTTCGCCCGGCCGACATCGGCAGTTCCAGGTATTTCCACAGCCAGGTAAAGGTTACCCCGAACAGATACCCGACGGCGGCGGCGATGCCGGACAGTGCACCTTGAACGAAGAAGGATCGTGGCATGAGGCTCGGAGTCAGCGACGCGGCAAAGAAGATGAAGCCAAGCGCCAGCCCCGGCGTCGAAAGCGACACGAATAGGCGCAGCAGCAAACGTTTCATGCGCTCCCTCTCACGCTTCTGACACCGATATCAACCGGCTGCACCTGCGCCCCGCCTCGCTCACGTCACCATCAAAGTCGGCAGGCGATCCGCTACGGGACGCCATGCACCTTACTATCTGAAAGCGCAAACTCAAGGGACGCACGAACAGGTAGGCTCCATACAAAAAAGCTCCCGATCACTACCGGGAGCCTCCGCTTGTTGCCAATCCGCCGTTCAGGCGGCGCGGGACATCCGCCTCGTGCTGTTGCCACTCGCGCGCAGCTTGAAATTGGCAAGCAAGGTGCTCAACTGTCGGCTTTCCTCGGCCAGTGTCTGGCTAGCAGCCGTCGTTTCCTCTACCATCGCGGCATTCTGCTGCGTCATCTGGTCCATGTGGTTGACCGAGGTGTTGATCTCGTTGAGGCCCGTGGCCTGTTCGCGCGCCGCCGTGGCGATCGAGACGACATGGTTGTTGACGCGATTGACCAGCTCCTCGATTTCGAGCAGCGCATCACCAGTGGAGCGCACCAGCATCACGCCGTTGCCGACTTCGCTTGCCGAGGTGCTGATCAACACCTTGATCTCCTTCGCGGCATTGGCGGACCGCTGCGCAAGCTCGCGCACTTCCTGTGCGACGACGGCGAAACCGCGTCCCGCCTCGCCTGCACGTGCGGCTTCGACGCCGGCATTGAGCGCGAGCAAGTTCGTCTGGAAGGCAATCTCATCGATAACGCCGATGATCTGGCTGATACGGTTCGATGAATCCTCAATCCTGTTCATCGCCGTGACCGCATTGCGGACGATGTCGCCCGACTTGCCGGCGCTGGTCTTGGTTTCCGCCACCATCTCGCGGGCTTCCGCTGCACGTTCCGAGGCGGTCCGCACGGTCGCGGTGATCTCGTCGAGTGCCGCCGCCGTCTCTTCCAGCGCAGCCGCCTGTTGCTCGGTGCGCTTCGACAGATTGTTCGTGGCCTCGCTGATATCGCCGGCGCTGCCGTTGACGACGCGCGTCGATTCCGCGATCGCTTGGATAACGCCGTTCAGCGCATCGACGGCCGAGTTGAAGTCGGAGCGCAGCTTGGCATAGTCCGCACCGAGATCGCCGATGGACACGGTCAGGTCGCCGGCAGCCAGTTTCTCAAGTCCGGCACCGAGCGACTGGATGGCAAAGGTCTGGCGATCCGCTGCCGAGCGCCAGTTTGCCTCGTTGCCGCGACGCTCCTCCTCGATCTGCAACTGGTGCTGACTCTCGCGCTCGCGCATCAGCACCCGCTCGCGGACGGAATCCCGCAACACAAGGAGAGATTTCGCCATTGCGCCGATCTCGTCGCGCCGATCGTGATCGACGATATCGGCGGCGTCGCGTTCCTCGGCAATCGCGTTCATCGCGCCCTTTAGCCGGGCGATCGGCGACGTCACGCTACGAACGATACCAAAGGCAACGCCGATGATGATGATCGCCCCGATGATGCAGGCACCGGCAGCCCAGATCGCGTTCTGGCGATAGAGCGCTGCAAGATCATCGGCATAGACACCGGTGCCAACCACCCAGCCCCAGGGCTCGAAGCCGACCACATGAGAATATTTGAGCACCGGATCGGCCGCACCCGGCTTCGGCCAGTAATAATCGACGAAGCCTTCGCCACTCTTCTTCACGGTATTGGCGAACTCGACGAAGATGAACTTACCGGTCGGATCCTTGTTTTGGGACAGGTCCGTTCCGTTCAGCTCCGGCTTGATCGGATGCATGATCATCGTCGGATGCATGTCGTTGATCCAGAAATAGCCGTTGCCACCGTAGCGCATGGCCGAGATCACGTCCTTCGCCGCGGTCTGCGCCTGCTCCCGGGTCATGGCGCCGGACTGTTCCAGCTTGTAGTATTTTTGGAAGATGGCGATCGCGGTCGCATCCATTTGTGCAAGACCTTGCTTGCGTTCGCTCTCCAGCTTGGAGTGTGAATAGTTGAGGAAGAATGTGATGGCGAGTACCAGAATGGTCAGCGCCAGCCCCACGAGAGAATAGAGGCGGGTGGAAATCTTGACGTTACGCATTGAGCCCCGGCAGTTCAGAATTTGATCATAATGAAATACTGCTATGTGGGCCTTACCGGATCGTGAATGTAAATTAGAATCTGCTTAATTACCGTAGGGTGAGCATTCTTGCCATTGGCCCAATTTTCTATGCAAGGCATTGATTTTTATCGATAAGGGAAAGCCGATACAAACCGCGCTAGGTAACTTCTCGTAGAACCATAGTAGCAGATCCAGCGACGAACCGACCGTCTCTCGACAGCACCGCGTTTCGCTTCCGAGCCTTCTGCGCTACGGTCCTTCCGGAATCGTTATCCCTTTCCCGAACAGGAGCCCTCCATGACCGACAACGCCAAGCCGAACGGCGCGCTGACTCTTCGCACCGTGGCGATGCCTGCCGACGCCAATCCGGCAGGCGACATTTTTGGTGGCTGGGTCATGGCGCAGATGGACCTTGCCTCGGGCATCATGGCTTCCGAGCGTGCCAAGGGCCGCGTTGTCACCGCTGCCGTCAAGGAGATGGCCTTCGCCCTTCCCGTGAAGATCGGCGATACGCTCTCGGTCTACACAACGATCGTGGCTGTCGGTCGCACCTCGATCACGCTCTCGGTCGAGGCATGGGCGACGCGCGCCCGCTACAACAACATGGAACAGGTGACGGCGGCGACCTTCATCATGGTCGCGCTCGACGAGAGCGGAAAGCCGAAGCCGGTCCCCGCCGAGTAGGCGATGGAGGCGGTCGCTTCGCCCGGGTCTTTCTCGACATCAAGGTGGTGATGGGGATGGTGATCTCGCTTAGCCTGGCGCGGCTGCTGACTGGTCTACCAGGTCAGCTTCATTTTCCGCATCTACGATGTCCTCGGCCAAGAACACGCAACTTTTTGGTTGCCATTTCGCTGCTGTCATGCGATAAAAAGGCAACCAGGAGGTTGCTTATATGTCTGATCGCATCGAGAAGATCATCGAACTGAATGCTCCGGTCGAACGCGTTTGGAAGGCCATCACCGATCACCGTGAGTTCGGCGAATGGTTCCGCGTCCAACTGGACGGCCCCTTCGTGCCGGGCGAAAATTCGACAGGCCACATCACCTATCCCGGCTACGAGCACATTCGCTGGCAGGCGACCGTCAAGCGCATGGAGGAGCCTGAGCTCTTTTCCTTCGCCTGGCATCCCTACGCCATCGATCCTGATGTGGACTATTCCGGTGAGCCGCCGACACTCGTCGAATTCCGCCTCGAACCGACGCCGTTGGGTTCACGCCTGACGGTTACGGAATCGGGCTTCGACAAGGTCCCGCCGCACCGCCGGGAGGAAGCCTTCCGCATGAACGACGGCGGCTGGGCCGAACAGATGAAAAACATCAAGGAATACGTCGATCGATAACGTCGAACCCCACCGCGAGAACGCGGCAATCCTGTTCGCCGCCCTCGGAGACCCAACGCGCCTGTCGCTGCTGACGACCCTCAGCGATGGGCGCGAACGCTCGATTGCAGGGCTTTCGGTCGGCACTGTGCTCACTCGGCAAGCGGTGACGAAACACCTGCATGTGCTGGAACAGGCCGGCCTCGTCCGCTCCACCAAGGTCGGGCGGGAAAGCCATTACGCTTTCCAACCCGATCGCATCGGCGAGATGCGTGCTTATCTCGACGGTGTCTCACGACAATGGGACGACGCACTCGAGCGCCTGCGCGCCTTCGTGGAACGATAGGCACATCGCGCCAGCTAGCGGCCAGGTCTAGCCGCGAAAAATGAACGATGCGCCGATCGCAATCAGGGCGAAACCGATGACATGGTTCCACGTCAGGCTCTCGCCCAACCAGAATACCGAAAAGCCCGAGAACACGAGCAGCGTGATCACTTCCTGCATCGTCTTCAGCTGTGCCGTCGAATAGACTGCCGAACCGATCCGGTTAGCCGGCACAGCAAGGCAGTATTCGAAGAAGGCAATCGCCCAGCTGACGACGATGGCGATAAACAGCGCCGCGCCCTTGTGCTTAAGATGGCCATACCAGGCGAAGGTCATGAAGATGTTGGACGCGAAAAGCATGACAACCGGCCAGACGGCGGTTGGGTTGAAAACAAAGGGCATGTGTGATTCCCGAAGTTGAAACTGGCGGCAGCATGTATCGCCAAATTTTCACTCTGCAAGGGGCTGCGCCGACTTGCCGCCTCAAGGCAGCACACAGGCGGCGGCAGCACTCGCAAGCCCCTCGAAACACAATCAGTGGTTGATATTGATTAGTGTGAATCCGCAGATCGACAGTCCGATACGCTGCAGCGGAAGGAATTGCCGCAACACCGCCCCGCGTCGCCGGTCCGGATCGCCTTTACCAGTCGTCTGCCGGAGGGGACGCGCCATGGACACAATCACAGATATAGGCAAAACCAGTTTGACCGGAGTGCTCGCGGCTCTGGCGCAAGCGAAAATGAAGATCGGCCCGATCGTCGATGCCGGCGGTACCTATACCGTCACCTGCGACCTCGCATTATCTTCCTCGGACGGAGCTAGCCTTAGCGAAACTCTACCGAGCACGCCGCCCGTCGCCAACATGGACAGCCCTGCCCCACCCACCCGCCGGCGCGCATGGACCGTTCGTCCACGCCCGCGCGACGCACCAAAAACGATCCTCTATACCGACGCGGATGGCCGCGACGAAATCCGCGAAGGCGGCTCCCGCTCCTGGCGCAACTGCAACCCGGGCAATATCCGCAAGGGCGATTTTTCCATCAATTGCGGCGCCATTGGCGACGACGGCAGTTTTGCGATCTTTCCAGACGAGGACACGGGAAAGGCGGCGGTCATCGCCCTGCTCCAAACGACTTCCTACATCCAGGACACTCAAGGACGCTATCTTCCGCTATGCGCCCCCGAACGAGAATGAGTCCGAAGACTACGCGCAGTTCATCCACGACAATACAGGCATTGCGCTGACGGCGGTCCTTGCCGGCCTGAAGATGGACGACTTCCGCAAGATCGCGAAATTCATCCAGATCATCGAGGGATGGAAGCCAGGCACGATCAGGCCGAATGCGCCGCCCGCACCACTGATCGGTGCGACCCTCAGTGTGGCGTCGTCGGCGGCGTCGGCAACGCAGGACTGGATGACCATCGCGCGCCGCGAAGCCGCCCTTCCCGTGCGCGAACGCAGTCAGTGGCCGGATCCCGGAGAAAACCCACGCATCCTTAACTACTTCGAAGTTTGCGCACCGTGGTTCGAGGTCGCCGGTGGCGACGAGGTTGATTGGTGTGCCGCCTTCGGCAATTACTGCCTCGTTACCAGCGGTCACATCGGCACCGACCATCCCGGTGCACGATCCTTCTCCCGGAACAAGAAGAATCAATTCCTTGTGTTGAAGGGGCCGAAACCAGGCGCCATTGCGGTTCGCCGCTATGCACCCTTCGCTGATCCAAGTTGGGCTACCGGCAACGGCCATGTTGGCTTCGTGGTCTCCTGGACGAACACTGCAGTAACGCTACTTGGCGGCAACCAGGGCAATACTATCTGCGAGAGGACATTTCCGTTGATCGAAATGAACGGAGCCACGAAAGAATCCGAATTCGTTCGCTTCCTGATGCCGGTCATCGTTTGAGGCTCGCCCTGCCTCAGGGTTCCGGTGTTCGACAACAAATACCATTAGCAACCGCTGGCGGCGGCCCGCAAGCCGCCCCGCATCCCGGCGATCCGGAAGGACAACAACGGACCGGGCGACCGCTGTTTCAATCATTCGGCCCTTGAGGCTGCGGCGATCAATCGAGGTGTTCGCCGCCGACGGCTGGCATAACACCAAAGCTTTTTGGCCGTTGCAGCGCCTCCAGCATGCTGCCCTCGGCAAAATGATTTCCATTTTTCCATTCCGCGACACTTTTCAAGTGATAAAATGGACGGTGACGTACAACGGCGACGCCTTCAGGCAGGACGCGCCTGCTGAGCGATGGGAGGAGGAAATGTCGGAAACGACCGTCAATGTCCGTTACATGGTCGATGATGTCGAGGCAGCCATCACATGGTACACGACTCATCTGGGCTTTTCAGTTCTGTCAAACTACGCCCCCGCTTTCGCGGATGTGCGGCGCGGAGCGCTGCGACTGTTGCTCAGCGGACCGACGAGTTCGGCGGCACGACCGATGCCGGACGGCGCACAGCCCCGATCCGGCGGTTGGAATCGTATACATCTCATCGTCGACGACCTGCCTGCGGAAGCGGCACGCCTGCGCACCGCCGGCGTCCAATTCCGCAATGACATCGTCACGGGACCGGGCGGATCGCAGATCCTGCTGATAGACCCGTCCGGAAATTTCGTTGAACTCTTTCAGCCGGCACTGCGTCTCGAACGTCCACAATAATACCCCTGTACCATCCCATTTGCCGTCGTCGCCCCCAATCGGCAATCCGTCCAGTGGGCGCACACGGTTGCAACCACCGCGTTCAATATAGTGCGAACGCCCCCAGTCTGGCACGGAATTTCCGCCAAGCATCTGCTTCTAAATAGCTATTGCGGTGAACGGTTAACTATGAGACAAGTATTAAAAGTTGCATATGCAGCCCACACAGCAAGCACAATAGATCACAGCTATACCGGCAATGTGCCCGTCAGACATCTGGCGGCGATGATACCGCTTGCGAAAAATCGATGAATTAAGACCTGAAACACGTTGCACGACGACAGTAGATCAATCGTCGGTCTGAACAGTTTCCGCCATGCGCATTGACATCCTAGGCCGGCAAGCCCCTGTGGAGGAGAAGCCATGTCTTTTGATCTTACTCAGCCGCTCTCTTGAGAGAGCGCGGCAAGAGACGCAGCCGTGATGCTCGACGAACTCCAGCCGAACATAGTCAAGGAACACACGCGCGAATTCCTGACCATCCTGTTCCTGAAATTCACCGATCCGGCCGGCGGCTGCACGCTGCTGAAATCCGCCCGGGCTCACCTGATGGAGGTCAAGGCGTTCAAGGCCGCCGGCACGAAGGGCACTCCCTATATCGGCGTCGGCATCACGCGCGACGGTTACGCGGCTCTGCAGATCCCCGACCCGAAGATCCCGCAGGACGGCCTGTTCCTCGCGGGCATGAAGAACGCCGCGCTGAACGACCCAGCCCCGGCGAGCTGGGACCCGCATTTCCACGCCGTCATCCTGGTCGGCGACCAGATGTCCGGGCCGCGCAACAAGGCTTGCGGCCGTGCATCATCTGATCCAGGCCGCCCACGGCGTTCAGATCCTCGGCGAGGAAAACGGCCACGGCCTGCACAACAAGAACGGCGACGGCATCGAGCACTTCGGCTATGTTGACGGCCGCAGCCAGCCGCTGTTTCTCACCGAGGAAATAGACGACGAGCGGCTGACCGCCGACGGCACCGGCAACTGGGACCCGGCCTTCGGGCTGAACCGCGTCATCGTCCCAGACACCGCGGCGCCCGATCCGGCGAAGCATTTCGGCAGCGACTTCGTGTTCCGCAAGCTCGAGCAGAACGTCACGCTATTCAAGAAGCAGGAGAAGGCACTGGCGAAGCGGCTGAAACTGAAGGGCGACGACGCCGAACGGGCTGGCGCCATACTGGTCGGTCGCTTCGAGGACGGCACGCCGTTGACAGCCCAGTTCGCTGACGGCAACCACCATCCCGTTCCCAACGACTTCAACTACAATAGCGATCCGAACGGCGCCAAGTGTCCATTCTTCGGCCATATCCGCAAGGTCAACCCGCGCGGCTCTGGCGGCTTCGAACCGGTGAATGACGAGCGCCTGCACATCATGGCGCGGCGCGGCCAGACCTACGGCGTGCGCACCGATCAGCCCAATGACGGCCGGATCGACAACAAGCCGAGCAAGGATGTCGGCCTGCTGTTCATGGCCTTCAATGCCGACATCGCGCAGCAGTTCGAGTTCGCGCAGGGGGCATGGGCGAACAATCCGGGCTTTCCCCGGCTGCCGGCAGGTGCAGGTAGCCCCGGTCTCGACCTGGTGATCGGCCAGAGCCCGACCCCCCGCCCCGATATCCACTGTCCGGTCCAATGGGGCGGATCAACGGTGACCACCACGACGGCACCGCCTCAGGCAGTGACCATGAAGGGCGGCGAATACTTCTTCATGCCGTCGCTGGCTTTCTTCCGCAGCCTCTAGGTACGCCGATCTCACGGTACGAACACCGCTGACCCCTGTGCCCGGCGGGTCAGGCTGCGAGAGCGAGACCGAGGCCGAGCGCGGCGAAATCGGCAAAGTCTGTTTCCCTTTTGTACTGTTTGCCTCTTCACTTTCCCAATGACTCTCGCCATATTCCGGCCATGGCCAAAACTCCGAAGAAATCCACCGCCCCGAATGGCTTCGAGGAAGCTCCGCAGTCGTCCTTTGGCGCTCCCCTGTCCGGCTCGGTCGCCGACTGGGTGAAGCAGCTGGAGGCCGATGCCGAGGCGTCAAGCGTCGAGACGCAGCGCCAGATCGCCTCGAAGGCCGGAAAGCACCGCAAGAAGGTAGAGATCGCCGCCTCGAAGTCGGCAAGAGGCACGTCCATGGGCGGCTCGACCGACCCGAAGACCCGCGCCGCCGCCGGCCTCAACCCGGTCGCGGGCATGGATACGACGCTGGAGGAAGCCGCCTCGCTGCAGGCCGGCACCGCCGTCACCGCCACAGTCGACGCGCTCGCCAAGCTGATCGAGAGCGGCAACCCGCTGCACAAGAACGGCAAGATCTGGACGCCGCACCGCCCTGCCCGGCCGGACAAGTCCGAAGGCGGCATCGAGATCCGCATGAACAGCGAATACCAGCCCGCCGGCGACCAGCCGACCGCCATCAAGGACCTCGTCGAGGGCCTGGACAATGGCGACCGCTCGCAGGTCCTCCTCGGCGTCACCGGCTCCGGCAAGACCTTCACCATGGCCAAGGTGATCGAGGAAACGCAGCGCCCGGCCCTGATCCTGGCGCCGAACAAGACGCTCGCCGCCCAGCTCTATTCGGAGTTCAAAAACTTCTTCCCCGACAACGCGGTCGAGTATTTCGTCTCCTACTACGATTACTACCAGCCGGAAGCCTACGTCCCGCGCTCCGACACCTATATCGAGAAGGAATCCTCGATCAACGAGCAGATCGACCGCATGCGCCACTCGGCAACGCGCTCGCTGCTCGAGCGTGACGACTGCATCATCGTCGCCTCCGTCTCCTGCATCTACGGTATCGGCTCGGTCGAGACCTATACCGCCATGACCTTCCAGATGAATGTCGGCGACCGCCTCGACCAGCGCCAGTTGCTCGCCGACCTCGTCGCCCAGCAATACAAGCGCCGCGACATGGATTTTCAGCGCGGCTCCTTCCGCGTCCGTGGCGACACTATCGAAATCTTCCCGGCCCACTTGGAGGATGCCGCCTGGCGCATCTCCATGTTCGGCGACGAGATCGACGCCATCACCGAATTCGACCCGCTGACCGGCGCCAAGACCGGCGACCTGAAATCGGTGAAGATCTACGCCAACTCGCACTACGTCACCCCGCGCCCGACGCTGAACGCCGCCATCAAGTCGATCAAGGAAGAGTTGAAGCACCGCCTCGTCGAACTGGAAAAGGCCGGCCGCCTGCTGGAGGCTCAGCGCCTGGAGCAGCGCACCCGCTACGATCTGGAAATGCTCGAAGCCACCGGCTCCTGCCAGGGCATCGAGAACTATTCGCGCTATCTGACCGGCCGCGACCCCGGCGACCCGCCGCCGACGCTCTTCGAATACGTCCCCGACAACGCCATCGTCTTCATCGACGAAAGCCACGTCACCATCCCGCAGATCGGCGGCATGTACCGGGGTGACTTCCGCCGCAAGGCGACGCTCGCCGAATACGGCTTCCGCCTGCCCTCCTGCATGGACAACCGGCCGCTGCGCTTCGAGGAATGGGACGCCATGCGCCCCGACACGATCGCCGTCTCGGCTACCCCGGGCGGCTGGGAGATGGAACAGTCAGGCGGCGTCTTCGCCGAACAGGTGATCCGCCCGACCGGCCTGATCGACCCGCCGGTCGAGGTCCGCTCTGCCCGCAGTCAGGTCGACGACGTGCTCGGCGAGATCCGCGAGACGGCGGCCAAGGGCTACCGCACCCTCTGCACCGTGCTCACGAAGCGCATGGCCGAGGACCTGACGGAATACCTGCATGAACAGGGTGTGCGCGTCCGCTACATGCACTCCGACATCGACACGCTCGAGCGCATCGAGATCATCCGCGATCTCCGCCTCGGCGCCTTCGACGTCCTCGTCGGCATCAACCTTCTGCGCGAAGGCCTCGACATTCCCGAATGCGGCTTCGTCGCCATCCTCGATGCCGACAAGGAAGGCTTCCTGCGCTCCGAAACCTCGCTGATCCAGACGATCGGCCGCGCCGCGCGTAACGTCGACGGCAAGGTCATCCTCTATGCGGACAACATCACCGGCTCGATGCAGCGCGCCATGGACGAGACCGCCCGCCGCCGTGAAAAGCAGGTCGCCTACAACGAGGAACACGGCATCACGCCGGAAAGCGTCAAGGCGAAGATCTCCGACATCCTCGATAGCGTCTACGAACGCGACCACGTCCGCGCCGACATCTCGGGCGCCTCGGGCAAGGGCTTCGCCGACGGCGGAAACCTTGTCGGCGCCAACCTGCAGGCGCATCTCAACGCGCTGGAAAAGCAGATGCGCGACGCCGCCGCCGACCTCGACTTCGAGAAGGCCGCGCGCTTGCGCGACGAGATCAAGCGCCTCAAGGCCGCCGAACTCGCCGTCATGGACGACCCGATGGCGCGGGAAGAAGCCCGCTCGCAGGAAGGCGGCGGCCGCAAGGGCGGCAAGCCGGCCGCAGGCGGGGCATCCCTCTTCGCCAAGCCCGGCCTCGACGACATGGGCCCGGGCACCGACACCGCAACGCCGCTCTTCCGCAAGCCCGCGCTTGAGGCGATGGGCCGCGACGTCGCCGACCCCGCCTCCTCGGACTCGACCCGGGGAACGAGCCTCTTCCGCCGCAACACGCTCGACGAAATGACCGTCGGCCGCACCGAGAAACCGGTCACCGGCCACCTCCCTGACAAGCCTGACGCCGCCAAGAGCACGAAGCGCTTCTCACCGCTGCTGGAAGGCCAACCGGACCACGACGACGTCCGCCCGCTGGTGCGCGGCAAGACGGGCGTCGGGAGCTACGAGGATCCGGCCGAGCAGAAGCGCAAGGGCCGCACCAAGGGCAAAACAGGGCGGCCGGGCCGGTGAGCGCCCTCATGCCTGCGGGTCATCCGCCTGCCCGTCATCCCGGACTTGATCCGGGGTCCAGCGCACTCAAGTCCTTGAGAGCGAAAGACTCTCTTGCGCCCACAGACGCGGCGCTGCTGGATGCCGGGTCAGCCCGGCATGACGGAAGGGTAGCGACGAGCGTACCAAGGAAAACTTTGAGGCCGGAACGCCGACCTCTCCCTCGCCGTCACCCCGAACCTGATCCGGGGTCTCCGCCGATTCCTGTCTCGTTCTGATGAATTAGTCGCCAACGTACAAAATCAGAGCATCATCCGCTGTGCTGAAGTTCCATAGTATAGATCAAGCTCGTGCGATTTCTGCTTGTTGGCTTATCTTGGCTGACTGTACCGCTTTTTTTCACCGGCAGGAAAGACTTGCCTTCATCTTCAGACCAGAACGCCGTTTCAAAGATATCGAGAGGCGACGCCCCAAACCCCGGACAAATGCCAAAGGTTTTCGGCGATCTGCGTGCCTGTGATCCTCCCATCGCAATGCAGGCAGAACCACACGTCGGACTCCCCGCGGCCCAGCGGGTGCCGTACCACACCGCGAAAGGTCGGGACGGCGCTGAGGATGCTCTGGCGAGGTTACGAGCGGTGTCGCCGTTGGTCTTCGTCGCGCGGGCTCTCAGAAATTTTTCGCAGAAAACTACGAAGCTTCGACAGAAACATCTCGGGCGGTTCAGCATAGTCGGCCTGGCGCGCAACTACGTCCCTGCGGTTCAGTTCCTGCCCTCTGCGAGCCAATACTTCTAGGCTCTTGACCAGATCCGGGCGCGCCGCAATAGCGTCCCCTACGCCCTTTCTGTCGAGGCGGTAAGCGGTCACGGGCGTCAATGCGGTAGCCGTTGCTGCGTAGGGCGTTCCTGTAATCATGCCGATTGCCCCAAGGCTTCCGCCCGGCCCCAATCTGAAGATCACTTCGGTCGAACCCGGTAGGCCATCAGTAATCTCGACGGTACCCGATGCCACGATGAACAGCACTTTCGGATCGTCACCCCGCTTCATAAGCTGATCGCCGGCGGCGAACCACACTTGGACCAGTTGGTCCGCCAAGAGACTTCGATCGGCATCGGCGAGGACTCCGAACCAATCGGATTCCTGGAGAAGGGCTGCCGCCGTTGGGACTTGTAAGCGCCCTTCGATCGGGACGCCCGGAACGGCAAGCGCAATGCCTGAGTGCCGGAGATGGGATTGGATGTGGCCCAGCAGTTCAGTCCGAGCCTCCACGAACACTTCGATGCTGGGAATTGTAAAGCTGATGTCATAGGCCACGCCGTCGCCCTGAAGCTCGGAGCGGGCCACGCTTGGAGGCGGCGTCGCCGATAATAACACGCAGGTTTTGACCGCCGCGTTCAGAACCGCCATGCAGCGATCGGGCCGTTCATTTGCTGCGACCCTCACCGTGATGGAAACGCGACGCACCTTCGTCGGCAAACTGTGGTTCACCAGACGCGCCTTTGCCATCACGCTGTTGGGGACGATGGCGACGTCCCCGTTCAACGTCGCGATATGTGTCGAACGCCAATTTACCTGTACGACGCGGCCTTCGATCCCGCCTTCCACCCAGACCAGATCGCCGGGACTATAGGGGCGCTCTATCCCGACCGCGACCCCTGAAAATACGTCTGACAAGCTGCTCTGAAGTGCTAGGCCCAACACGATCGCGATGACGCCGGAGGTGGCAAGGAGGCCACCGACCGGCACGGCGAAGACGAAATTGACAACGGCGAACAGGGTCAGAAGATGGATGAGGCCAGCCATCAGATCGGAAACGATCCGCGTTTCTCGCGGCTTGGTCTCAAAGACCACCAACAATCGGACAATGCCAATTGCGCATTGGGCGGCAACGAGCCACCATCCGATCTCAATGACTTGCTGCCATACTCGGTCGCCAGGCTGGGCAGCATCAAATTGCGGGGCAAACGGCGAGCCTCCCATTTGCAGTACCGCATAGGTGAGAGCGACGAACACAGCCACCCGCCAGGCGGCTCTCGCCCAGAGCGGCCATCTTCGCGTGATCCACGGCACGATCATGGCGGCAAACAACAGCAGGGTTGCACTAATCTGGGCGGCTTCTGTTGTCATATGATCCCCATCGATAGAAGCCGCGGATGCGGGCTTTCGTAGCCACGAGCCAGGGCTATGTTGACATCGCCCCACCGCCGGAACAAGCGCTGGCGGCTTGCGAAAACCTCAGGCTTGGCTGCGGCCCGGACCATGGTGGCCAGAGCTCTTATGTCCGCTTCTTAGTGTTAGTGTCCCCTTGGCTGACGGTCGGCTGTCGGCCCCAAATCCGTTATAGCTCCACACGAAGCCTATGTCTCCTGTTGGCGGATACCGTTGAAAAACTCGTCGGACTGGCTGCTCATCCGCCTGCTTCTGCTTTTTGGCGGAGTAGGTATGCCACTCTGCCCCGCGCCCCAGCGCAAGGTATCGGTCTATGCTGCTCTCATGCGGCAATCACGCCATGTAGTGGCCTGAGTTTGGCCAGCCTCCGGAGGTTTTGTGCGGTTGCGGCAAGCAGGAATTCGTCCCGCGCACCACATGGACCTCGTAACCTCAAACGCGCCATGCGGAGAATCCTGAGGTGAGCGAAGAGCATCTCGACCTTCTTGCGACGATGCCGGGACTGCTCGTATTGGGGTGTGGCAGCAATCGCTCGGGCGACATCGCGGGCATCTTCGTTGAGATCACGCGGTATTTTGCGTAAAGGCATGTTCGGGCAGCATTGGGGTTTCAGTTCGCAGTGATCACAGTCCCTTTTGCTGGCGCGGTAGAGCCGCGTCCCCTTGGCTGTGATACCCGATCTGGGCGTTGCGTAGGTGCGGTGGAACTGCTTCAGCTCCTTGCCTGCCGGGCAGATGTAACGATCATTTTCGGCTTCCCAGGTGAAGTCGGAACGCGAGAAGGTGCCGTCTGTCCGGTTCGATTTGTCGAAGACGGGAATGTGCGGGGCGATCTTCTTCTCCTTGACCAACCAAGCGAGATTGTCGGCGGAACCGTAGGCGCTGTCGGCGGCAATATAGCCCGGCCTCAAGCCGAAGCGGCTCTCTTCTTTGGCTTCCCATTCAGAGCCGGGCACCGAGCGCTGCTTGTTGGCGTCCGCTGCGATCAGGCTGGCGTCGACCGCAAATCCTTCCGCGCCGACCAGTCCCTGCGCAAGGCAGCGCTCGACCACTGTCTCGAACATATGCCGCCGGATGTCGCTCTGCCGAAACCGGCCATGGCGGTTCTTCGAGAAGCTGGAATGATCCGGCACCTTACCGTCCAGTCCGAGGCGGCAGAACCAGCGATAGGCAAGATTGAGGTGAACCTCTTCGCAAAGGCGCCGCTCCGAGCGGATACCCATGGAGTAGCCGATGATCAGCATCCTCATCATCAGCTCCGGATCAATCGAGGGACGACCGGTGCCGCTGTAGAAAGGTCTCAACTGTGCTCGGACGCTGTCGAGTTCGAGATGCCGGTCGATCCCGCGCAGCAGGTGGTTGGCGGGAACGTGATCATCAAGGCAGAAGTCGTAGAAGAGCTGCGCTGGAGCCACCTGACATCCCATCATTCGCCTAATCCTCTGCAAATCACTCAGAGGATTGAATCACGCGTCTCAAGCACCGGCAATGCCGAGTTTTTCAACGGTATCGGCGCGAAGCGGACGCCGGTGATTGCGGATAGCGCGCACTATTCTTCCAGAAAAATCAGTCGTTCACTCAAGATTCCATCCCCGCCCCTC
This sequence comes from Rhizobium sp. R711, assembly GCF_002211365.1. Taxonomy (GTDB): domain Bacteria; phylum Pseudomonadota; class Alphaproteobacteria; order Rhizobiales; family Rhizobiaceae; genus Rhizobium. Next base: position 200,392 of record NZ_LOKZ01000034.1, read on the forward strand.
ACCCCCATGCCATCATCCCCTCGTCCCGTCACGGATACACCGCAAGGCGTTGCGCCGAGTCGGGACCGGCGCGGGGTGAGAGGGTAGGACGCAAAAACTCACACACCGGGTCCGCAGAAAATGGTCTCCCTCCGGGGACGGCGGCGCCCGCGCGAATGCGGCGTCGAGTTGAGCCCAGGACGGCCTGTGTGGCACACATGGCCCCCAGCGGAAGCGAAGCTTCCTCGGGCAAGGCCGCAGAGGGACCGGAGTTGCGGGCATAAACCGCCGAACGGGGCGCTCGACAGCGCCATTTTGCACTTTTCAGATGAGGCTCTTTCGAGCGCGCCGTCCGAACTATACCGCCCGCGAGGGCCGGCAAACCGATGCAAGGATCAAACCACGGGTGAAACCAGCCGCGTGAAGGCAAAGCCGCGCGCCGCCGCCGGCGGACGGGCGCAGAGATGGAGGGGCAGACATGACGGGATCCGCAGACAAAACGGGCGAAGGGACGATGAGCGAACGGGAACACCGCATCGGCGACTACGGCACGCTGAGCCTGCGCCTGCGCACCGCCGAGATGCTCGGTCTGCCGGCGAGGGTCTGCGGCGTGCGCAACTGCCGCCGCAAGAGATCCTGCCTGCTCGTCTTCACCCACAACAGGCTGCCGCTCTGCTACACCATGCTGACCGACGAGGAACGCAAGGCGCATGACGAGTTCTTCGATTTCGCCGCCAGCGTCTACGAGGCGGCGCAGTCCGGCCACCTCTACCGCCTGCTGCTGAAGCACAGGCCGGAATATCACCAATCGGTGACCGAGATCGTCCGCCACGCCCTGCCGCCCGGCCATCGCGCCCATGGTGGCCTCGACGCGATCGAGAGGATCGAGGCGCAGATTGCCAACGCAGCCCCTCGCGCCGGGATTGCGGCCGGGCAGCGGCCGCACGACGCCCCCTGACACCGTCAAGGCCGGCCGCCACGCGCCTGATGGGCCGCGGCTCGTTAAACTTGCATCAATCCCTGCGTGGCATATCTGCCCCGGCAATGCGAAAGGAGACATGCATGGCATTCGTAGGCTTCAAGAACACCCACAACAACGCGATCTATGTCAATCCGGCGCAGGTCCTTTACGTCTCGGCCTTCGAGGAAGATGTCACCATCATAGCCTACGCCGTCGCCGATGCCGGCGGCAAACCGGTGGTCTCGCACGTCCGCGGCAGCGCCGATTTCGTGCAGCACAAGCTTGGCGGCGGCGCCGCCCGTTAGGATTGCACACGTCTTGCGGATACGCCCGAGAAAGGGCTCGCGGCGCGGCAGTGCCGTTCCGGCACAGTTTCCGGAAACGGGACAGCAACATCTGTGCATGGTTACCAATCGTCAAGTGTCTGAATCTTTGGCGATTCCCGCTGCCCAGAATCGCGTGCCACAATATTGCCGCTTGCCTTGTGCTTCGAATGCTGTCACCAAATGCGGCTCTCGGGCATTTGCATGCCGGTGACTGGACTGATGTGGTAAAGCTTTCCGGCAGGAAGGCGGCGTGGGGGGTACCCGCGTGCGTAGACGTTCTTTCCCCGTTCGTGAACTACTCGACTGACCCTTCGCGCGTCGATTTTTCAATGAGAACGCGCGAAAGCTAAAGCCGTTCATTTCCTCTCGGGGGGATGGATACCAGACAGACTAAGGGAAAAGGACTATCCCAATGGCCACTAAGGGCACCGTAAAATTCTTCAACCAGGACAAGGGTTTTGGTTTCATTACGCCGGAAGGCGGCGCGAAGGACGTTTTCGTCCACATCTCCGCGCTGCAGGCTTCGGGCATCCAGTCGCTGCGCGAAGGCCAGCAGGTCACCTTCGACACCGAGCCGGATCGCATGGGCAAGGGCCCGAAGGCCGTCAACATCTCGGCTAACTAATCTGAGATTTCCTGTTTCGGCAGGATGGAACGGCGCTCCGCGAGGGGCGCCGTTTTCGTTTGCGGGCATGGTGGCCGGATCGGCCGGCAAGGGATGCTCCAGGTGGCCTTCCACGGACATGCCCTCGCGGACACGAATATCCCCGCTCTCCGCAACGGTGCGATACTTGCTCCGAAGATCCGCACTTCCGCACGTCCGGGAACCAGGTGCGGACCAAGGCGAAGGAGATGAGACGGGCGCATGAGTACAGACGTCGAAGAGGCTTTTTCCGCGCAAGGGCGCGCGTCGCCAGCTTTTCTTTAGCCGGCGTGAGAATGCCATCTCGAACGGAGTCCAGCCCGGCAGCCAGGGCACAGCTTCGCCGCCCGCTGCTCACAGGTCAGCGGCGCATCGCGCAGCACCAAGCTAGGCGCCGACCGCTTCGCGTGCGCCTTCGAAATCCACCGCGGCAAAGGCGGCCGCGATCACCTCGGGCCCCGCCCCCGTCTTGACCGCATCGGTCGAGAGGATCTGCCGATAGCGCCGCGCACCCGGCAACCCGGTAAACAGCCCCACCATATGCCGTGCCACCTGCTGCAGCCTGCCGCCGTTGGCGATATGGCGCTCGGCATAGGCCATCATCCAGTCGCGGATCGCGCCCCAGTCGGCCGTCTCCGCCGCCGCGCCGTAGAAGCGATGGTCGACATCGGCGAGAAGAGCTGCATTCTGGTAAGCCGCGCGCCCGAGCATGATGCCGTCGATGTGGTTCAGATGATCAGCTGCCTCGTCGAGCGTCTGGATGCCGCCGTTGATGCCGACGAAGACATCGGGCCGCGCCTCTTTCATGCGGTAGACGATCTCGTAGTCGAGCGGCGGGATCTCGCGGTTCTCCTTCGGCGACAGGCCCTTCAGCCAAGCCTTGCGCGCATGGATCCAGACGGCATCGACGCCGGCATCGAGCACCCGGTCCAGAAGATCGGGCAATGTCACCTCCGGATCCTGCTCGTCGACGCCGATCCGGCACTTCACCGTCACTGGCACGTCGGCCACTGCCTTCATCGCCGCCACGCAGGCCGCCACGGTGTCGGGCGTCAGCATCAGGCAGGCGCCGAAAGTACCGGATTGGACCCGGTCGGAGGGACAACCGACATTGAGATTGATCTCGTCGTAGCCGTAAGGTGCCGCGATCCTGACCGCCTCGGCAAGCTTCGCCGGATCCGATCCGCCAAGCTGCAGGGCCACCGGATGCTCCGCCGCATCAAAGGACAGCAGCCGTTCGCGTGGCCCATGGATGATCGCGTCGGCCACGACCATTTCCGTGTAGAGCAGCGCCTTGCGGCTGATCTGCCGGTGGAAATAGCGGCAATGCCGATCGGTCCAGTCGATCATCGGCGCAACGGCGAAGATCGGCCGGCCGGTTTTTAAGGCCTCGGCGTAGAAATTGGATGTCATCATGCCGCGCTCATAGCCTAAAGGCGGGCGAAACGCCAGTTTTCCCCGCGCAAGGCAGCAATGTTAGGATATGCAAGGCAACGATGACGGTTGCTTTGCCGAACGACGCTTTCCCCGGCCGTTGGTTTCCGTTTAAGATGCCAGGACTCACGAACAGCAAGAGCTTGCAATGTTCCTTCCCGCCACCGTCATCCCGCTTCCGCACCCCGTCCTGCTTCCCGTCGAGGGCACAGCGGAGGCATTCCCCGTGCGCCGCGTCTATTGCGTCGGGCGCAACTATGCCGACCACGCGATCGAGATGGGGCATGATCCAAGCCGCGAGCCGCCCTTCTTTTTCCAGAAGAACGCCGATAACCTACTGCCTGAAGGCAAGGATTTCCTCTACCCGCCGCTGTCAAGCGATGTGCATTTCGAGGTCGAGTGCGTGCTGGCGCTGAAGGCCGGCGGCCAGGATATCGCCGCCGACAAGGCGCTCGGCTGCGTCTACGGCTACGCGGTCGGCATCGACTTCACACGTCGCGATCTGCAGGCAGAGGCGAAGAAGCTCGGCCGCCCCTGGGAGGTCGCCAAGGCCTTCGAATATTCGGCACCGGTGTCACCGATCGTCCCGGCAGCCAGGCTCGGTCACCCCTCGTCAGGCAGGATCTGGCTGGAGCTCAACGGCAAGCGCGCGCAGGATGGCGACCTCAACCAGATGATCTGGAAGGTGCCGGAGATCATCGCCGAACTGTCGAAGCTCTTTATTCTGGCACCCGGCGACGTCATCATGACCGGCACACCGGCCGGCGTCGGCGCCGTGAAGAAGGGCGACCGCGTCGATTGCGGCATCGACGGCATCGCCACGCTTTCGGTCAACGTGGCCTGAGGGGGAGACGTCATGCCCGTCTATGCGCTTGGCGAATTGACGCCGGACCTGCCGCCATCGGGCACCTATTGGATCGCGCCCGACGCCCACGTCATTGGTCAGGTTTCACTTGGCGTCGACGTCGGCATCTGGTTCGGCTCGGTTCTGCGCGGCGACAATGAACCGATCACGGTTGGCGCGGCAACGAATATCCAGGAAGGCGCAATGCTGCACACCGATCCGGGGTTTCCGGTAACGATCGGCGAAGGCTGCACGATTGGTCATCACGCCATCGTGCATGGCTGTACGATCGGCGACAATTCCCTGATCGGCATGGGCGCCACGGTGCTGAACGGCGCGAAGATCGGCAACAACTGCCTGGTCGGCGCCAATGCGCTGATCACCGAGGGCAAGGAGTTTCCCGATAACTCTCTGATCGTCGGCTCGCCCGCACGGGTTATCCGTACGCTCGACGAGGCGGCAATCGCCGGGCTACGCCGCTCCGCTGAGAAGTATGTCGGCAACTGGCAGCGTTTCGCGCGGGACCTACGCCCTCTCTGAGCGTCAGAACAGCAGACCGACGCCGGTCACGTTCTTGACGGCCGTCTTCACGAGATCGAAGACGGCATTGAGGATTTTCTGCGCGGCTGCGTAAAGCAGGAACTCGAACTCCGCCAGCGCGCTGTTGAGATTGAGTTCGAGAAGATGCAGCGTCAGGTCCGCAGCCTTGACGGTGATTTTGCCGCAAGCTGCGCCATGACCTTGGCGGTCTTCTGCGCGATGAAACCCAGCTGGTCGGTCATCTCGTCGCGAATGGCGGTCCCTTGGTCCCTTGCCGTCCCGGCCGCGACGGACAGCAGGCCTTCAAGAAGTTCGTCTACAGATTTTGGTGCGAAAGTCGCGTCAACAGGCATGGATGTTTCCCATACTTCAATGAGCTTCCATCGTCTTTGCAATCCCGCAGCCCTCAGCCCCGCCGCACATCATAAGTCAGCCAAAGATACAATCAATAATTACATTCAATCAAATACGCAATCGCTGCGGGATATCGGTTGTAAGCGTGGCGTTGGTCTAAGCGGCACACGCCTCACACAGGCCACGGATTTCGATTGTGGTCTTCTCTGCCTTGAACTTCTTGCCGCGCGTCCAATCCATGAGGCGGTGATCGACCTCGTGGTCATGGAACTCCATGACATGCCCGCAGCTCTCGCAGATCGCAAACGCAACGATGCCGTGGCTGTGGCAGTTTTGCTCCGGATGCGCGCAGGCAACGAAAGCATTGATACTTTCGAGCCGGTGCACGACACCGTATTCGAGCAGCTTCTCCAGCGCCCGGTAGACCTGCAGCGGCGCGCGAAAACCGTGATCGCGCAGCTTGTCGAGGATCGTGTAGGCGCTGAGCGGTCCGTCGGCCTTTTCGAGAACCTCGAAAACGAGAGTCTGGTTCTTGGTCAAAGCAGGTGCATTCATGAACGTTGTCCTTCCAAGGCCTGCCCGCGCCCGCGCTTCGGCAGCAGGCTCAAAACGAAGAGGATCAAGGCTGCGACGACGATCGACGGGCCGGAGGGCGTGTCGTAGGTCAGCGACCCGAACAGCCCGCCGACCACAGCAACGGCGCCGATCAGCGAGGCGAAAATGGCCATCACCTCCGGCGTCGAGGCGAAGCGCCGAGCAGCCGCCGCCGGGATGATCAGAAGCGAGGTGATCAGCATGATGCCGACGATCTTCATGGCAATGGCGATGACGACGGCCATCAGCAGCATGAAGAAGAGCCGCGCCCGCTCCGGCTGCAGCCCTTCGGCCTCGGCAAGCTCGGGGTTGACGGTGGAGGCCAGAAGCGGCCGCCAGAGCCAGGCAATCGCCGCCAGAACGAGGATGCCGCCACCCCAGATCATGACGATATCAGTCTTCGAGACCGCAAGAATGTCGCCGAACAGAAAGGCGATGAGATCGATGCGCACCCAACTCATGAAGGCGACCATGACGAGACCGATCGCCAGCGTCGCATGCGAGAGGATACCGAGCAGCGCATCCGCGGACAGCGCCTGGCGCTTCTGAAGGAACAGCAGGAGGATCGACACCGTCGCCGCAACTAGGAACACCGCGAGCGTCAGGTTGAACTGCAGTAGCAGCGACAGCGCGACGCCGAGCAGTGCTGAATGGGCGATCGTATCGCCGAAATAGGCCATGCGCCGCCAGATGATGAAGCAGCCAAGCGGGCCTGTTGTCAGCGCCAGCCCGACGCCGGCAAGGATAGCGCGGACGAAGAAATCGTCAAACATGGCGCTCTCCTGCGGGCTGCTTGTGATCGTGCATATGGTCGTCGGCATGATGATGATCACCGCCGACATGGCTGTGGTCATGGCTATGACCGGCGTGATCATGCCCTGCGTGGTCGTGGTGGGTGTGGTCGTGCCCATCATAGTCATGATGATGGCCATCGTCGGGGTGGCAGTGATCGGTGACGGAGCCATCGGAATGCAACACCCGACCATCGGGCAGATGCGTGTGGTCGTGGTGGTGGCTGTAGACCGCGAGCGCCTGCGCCGCGCGACTGCCGAACAGGCGGACGTATTCCGCGCTCTGGGTGACCGCCTGCGGGGTGCCGCGGCAGCAGACGTGACCGTTGAGGCAAATCACCGTATCGGTTGCCGCCATGACGACATGCAGGTCGTGCGAGATTAACAGAATGCCGCAGCCGGTCGTATTGCGGATCGACTGGATCAGATCGTAGATCGCGATCTCGCCCGAGAAATCAACGCCCTGCACCGGTTCGTCGAGCACCAGGAGGTCAGGTTTGCGGGCGATCGCGCGCGCCATCAAGGCCCGCTGAAACTCGCCGCCGGACAGGTGCTGCACTTCGGCACCGAGCATGTGCGACAGCCCCACAGCTTCGAGAGCAGCCGCCATATCGGCGTCGGAAAGAGGTCCGGTCAGCGTCATCAGCCGGCGGACTGTGAGCGGTAGCGTCCAGTCGATCGCCAGCTTCTGCGGCACATAGCCGACCTTGAGGCCGGCGGCGCGCTCCACCCTTCCCTCGTCGGGCTTCAATACGCCGATCGCCGTCTTGACGGTCGTCGATTTTCCCGAGCCGTTGGGCCCGATCAGCGTCACGATCTCGCCGCGCGAAACGGAGAAATCCACGCCGCGGACGAGCCAGCGGCCGTTTCTTCGAACGCCGACATTGGAAAGCGAGACCAAGGGCTTCGCTTCGGAATTTGCGGGAGAGAACATCATTTTTCCGAATGTGCTGTTGCGACTTGCTATCGCACACGTTATAGCATAACGCAATTGATGTAATAACATAACAATTGCAATTCAAGCGGAGTACACGGATGAAATTCGCGATGGCCCTTACCCTCGCAGTCCCCGCCATCTTCTTTGCCGAGGCGGGCAGAACGGCAGATGCGCCTGTCGTGGTGACCTCGATCAAGCCGGTTCACTCGCTCGTATCGGCGATCATGCAGGGCGTCGGCACGGCCGAACTGATCGTCGATGGTGCCGCCTCGCCCCACACCTACAATATGAAGCCGTCAAACGCACGCGCGCTACAGAACGCCAAAGTGGTGTTCTGGGTCGGCCCGGGGCTCGAGGCGTTTCTGGAGAAGCCGCTGGAGGCGATCGGGTCCGATGCCATCGTCGCCGAACTCGACAAGGCGCCCGGCCTCACGAAGCTCAACTTCCGCGAAGGCGGCGCCTTCGAGCCGCACGATGACGGTGACCACGACGGCGACGATCATCATGACGGCCATGGGCACGATCATGCCCATGCGGACGCAGATCATGACCACGATCATGGGGCATTCGACACCCATCTCTGGCTTGACCCGCAAAATGCCAAGGCGATGGCTGCCGAGATCACCACCACCCTCGTCGCAGCCGACCCCGCCAATGCCCTCACCTACCAGGCCAACGCCAAGACGCTGGACGACCGACTAGACGCGCTGGACAAGGAAATCACCGGTATCGTGTCACCGGTCAAGGACAAGCCGTTCATCGTCTTCCACGATGCCTACCAATATTTCGAGAACCGCTATCACGTACGGGTCGCCGGTTCGATCACCGTCAGCCCCGAAACCATCCCCGGTGCGGAACGCATCGCGGAGATCCACAAGAAGGTCGGCGAACTCGGCGCCACTTGCGTCTTCGCCGAACCGCAGTTCCAGCCGCGATTGGTCGATGTGGTGATCGAGGGGACGAAGGCGAAAGCCGGCGTCCTCGATCCCGAGGCCGCCACGCTCGATGCCGGGCCGGACCTCTATTTCAACCTCATGTACGGCATTGCCAACAGCATGAAGGACTGCCTTTCGAGAGAAAGCTGAGGAAGACGGCAAAGGCGGACCTCGCAGTCCGCCTTTTTTCAGCATTACGCATGTAATTATATAACATCTCTAGAACTGAATGAATACGAAGCTTCCCCTAACGGTGCTGTCGGGCTTTCTGGGCGCCGGCAAGACCACGCTGCTCAACCATATCCTTGGAAACCGTCCGGGTCTGCGTGTCGCCGTGATCGTCAATGACATGAGCGAGGTCAACATCGACGCCGCCCTGGTACGCGATGGTGGCGCCAACCTCTCGCGGACCGACGAAGAGCTGGTGGAGATGACGAACGGCTGCATCTGCTGCACGCTGCAGGACGATCTCTTAAAGGAAGTCCGCCACTTGGCGGAACAGGGACGCTTCGATTATCTCCTGATCGAATCAACAGGAATTGCCCAACCTCTGCCTATCGCGACGACCTTCGAGTTCCGCGACGAGAACGGTGCAAGCCTCTCCGACGTCGCCAGGCTCGATACGATGGTCACGGTGGTCGATGCGGCCAACCTGCTCTCCGATTATGCGTCCGCGGACTTTCTGGCCGATCGCGGTGAAACCGCAGGCGATGGCGACAATCGCACTATCATCGATCTCCTGGTCGAACAGATAGAATTCGCCGATGTGATCATCCTCAACAAGATCGGCACTGCGACGCCGGCTGAATGTCAGGCAGCACGGCAGATCATCGTGGGGCTCAACCCGGACGCCAGGCTTCTTGAAACCGATTTCGGCCAGGTCGACTTCCGCGACGTACTGGGAACAGGACGCTTTGACAGCGAGCGCTGAAACGCATCCGCTCTGGTACAAGGAACTGCACGGCTTTTCCGACCATGTGCCGGAGACAGAGGAATACGGCATCCGCTCCTTTGTCTATCGGGAAAAGCGGCCCTTCGAACCTGCCAAACTGCAGCGCTTCTTCGATACTGGTTGGCCCGGGGTCGTCAGAGCGAAGGGCTTTTTCTGGCTGGCGACGCGCCCGCATCACGTCGGCGAAGTCAGCCAGGCCGGAGCACTGCTGCGGACAGGCAAGATGGGGCTCTGGTGGTCGTCCGTGCCGCGCGAGCGATGGCCGGACGACGAACGCTTCATGACAGCGCTATCGCCCTATCTCGATCCCATCTGGGGCGACCGCCGGCAGGAGATCGTCTTCATTGGCAGCGATCCGATGGACGAGGACTGGATACGGCGGCAACTCGATGCCTGCCTCGTGCCGGAGGAGACCTTTGCACCCGAGAAATGGCGCGGGCTGCCGGATACCTTCGCGAGCTGGGAAGAGCGCGTAGCGTGACGACGCAAGCTCCGAAAACCTATCGCTGTCACTGCGAGGAATATGACCCTCTGCCGCCGATCGAGGGATTGGCTGCACCGCGACAAGCGGAAGCGGATACCGGCGCCATTGCTCGGGTGGCCGCCGCGATGCAGCGGCTCCTGCGCAGACAGGCGCCCGATTGAATCAGAAGGGCGGCATTCAAGCCGCCCTTCCACATATTCGGCGTTGTGCCTAGCGAATGACAATATTCGCGATCACGCCGTTGACCGAGCCGATGAGCAGGAAGTCGTTATCGACCTGTACCCAACGATAGCCGCGCGGTGGAGCCGACAGGCGGTAGCGATGATAGTCGCGCACGTCGCGCATGTGGCGGCGCTCGGTGGGTGTCATGCGATGGCCGCGCGTCCACTTGTACTTCTTGACGTGAACATCGCGCTCCACAACAACCGGCCGACGATGATCCTGGGCGCTCGCTTCAGTCGTTGCCAGCAGCGGAGCGGCAATCACGGTAGCGGCAAGAAGGATGGTGGTGAGCTTTTTCATTGGGAGGTTCCTCGTGTTGAACACGCCACGAACCTAGGCCAGAAGAAATGAACCGAAACTGAAACTTAAGTTAAACTTCTGTAATCATAACAGATGCTTAAAAGCATATCCTAAATTTCGAAATGCGATATCGCCCGGATTTCCGGGCGATATCGGGCCATCGATCAAAGTTCGTCGTAGTTGAACCAGTCGAAATCTGCCGTCTTTGCACGCCCCGACGTATCGAAGGCGAAGACCCCGGCGAAGGCGCCCGTAAACGAGCCATGTTCGCCACGCCCGCCTTCATCTGACACGACGCCCGCATCGAGGACCGGACCAATTGGCTGCCACGCCCCCTTGCCTTCCGTCTGCCAGAAAAACTGAAGGTCGTTGTCCCTGATTTCCATGGAAAGCTGTACACGCCCCTCCGCCGGAATGGCCACACCGCTGCCTGCCGGGAAGCTGAGGCGGCTGTTCGGGTAGTCGCCATCACAGGAGAAGATCGTGACGCACCGTCCCAGCTTTTCATGCAGGGTCACGCCGATCGCATGAAATTTGTGCCTGTTGTAATAGTGCGTCAGGCCGGCGACCTGCTGGTAGGTGTCGGGATCGAATTCGACCACCGTCTCCGCCCGGAAGCTGTGGTGCTCCTGGCGGCGCGCGACGAGAGACTGTTCGAACCACGAGCCGATGCTTTCACGCGCGATTAGCCTGAGGTGTCCGGGCCGGTCGGTCAGGTTGAAGATACGCTCCGGCTTCGGCGTGCGAAGCCACTGGAAGTCGGCAGGCAGGCTGACGCCATCGAAGCTGTATTCGCTGCGCATGGACTTCTCGACCGGCACGGCACCTGCCAGTCCCGGCACGGTGACATCGGGAACGGTCGTGCCATTTTCGAGATAGAGCCAGCCATCTTCCTTCCAGACGCACTTCTGCAGGCTGGTTTCGCGGCCGAGCGTACAGCGGCGCTTCGGCGGCATCGGCCGGCCGCAGAGATGCGTATGATAGACCTGGCCATCCGGCGTTTCGACATACTGGCCGTGCCCTGCCCGCTGAAGAACGGCTTCCGGATGGTCCTTCGACGTGATGAGGTGCTTGTTCGGATGCATCACATAGGGACCGTCGATGTCACGTGAACGCGCCATTGTCACCGCATGATCGTAGCCGGTGCCGCCCTCGGCGGTCGTCAGGTAGTAGTAGCCGTTGCGCTTGAAGAGATGCGGTCCTTCGACGAGGCCGAGCGAACTGCCGGCGAAGATGTTCTTGATTGGCCCCTTCAGCGACTTCGTGGCCGCGTCCCACTCCTGCATGAGGATGCCGTCGAAGGCCGGCGATTTCGGCGCGCCGCCGAAGCTCTCGGTGCGGTGGTTCCACTGCATGTTCAGGAACCACTTACGGCCGTCATCGTCATGGAACAGCGACGGGTCGAAGCCGGAAGAATTCACGTAGACAGGCTCGGACCATCCGCCCTCGATCGTTGGCGAAGTCACAATGTAGTTGTGCGCATCCTTGAAGTTGCCGTCCAAGCGCTTGACGTCGGTATAGACCAGCCAGAACACCCCGTCGGCATAGGAAAGACAGGGCGCCCACACGCCGCAACTATCGGGATTGCCACGCATGTCGAGCTGCGACTGGCGCTCGAGCGGACGCCGCACCATCGTCCAGTTCACGAGATCGCGTGAATGATGGATCTGGACGCCGGGATACCATTCGAAGGTCGAGGTGGCGATATAATAATCGTCCCCGACACGGCAGATGGACGGATCCGGGTTGAAGCCCGGTAGGATCGGGTTGCGGATCATGCTGAAATCTCCTCCCTGAGATATGCGCACAGCTTGCGTTACGTACATCAAATTCCAAGAAAGAACGCCCGGAAGGTCGTTCCGGGCGCTTCGGTTTATTCGCGTTCTGCAGACTTGGCCCACAGATTGATGTCCGCCTCGCGAGCGTAGACGTCGATCTCCTTGAGCTCCTCGGCAGTGAAGTCGAGATTGTCGAGCGCCTTGACGCAATCGACAATCTGCGACGAGCGGCTCGCGCCGATCAGCGCCGAGGTCACGCGGTCGCCGCGCAGCACCCAGGCGATCGCCATCTGTGCCAGCGTCTGGCCACGACGTTCCGCGATCTCGTTGAGCTTGCGGATGTTGTCGATGATCTGAGGGCGGATGAAGTCCTTCTTGAGGAAGTGGTTCTGCGCCGCACGGCTGTCCTGAGGGATGCCGCCGAGGTACTTCGTCGTCAGCATGCCCTGTGCCAGCGGCGAGAACACGATCGAGCCCATGCCGACCTCGTCGAGCGTGTCGAGCAGCTTGTCGTCCTCAACCCAGCGGTTGAGCATGGAATAGCTCGGCTGGTGGATCAGGCACGGCGTGCCGAGATCCTTGAGGATGGCGGCAGCTTCGCGGGTGCGTTGCGAGTTGTAGGACGAGATGCCGACATAGAGCGCGCGACCGGAGCGCACGATATGATCAAGCGCGCCGCAGGTTTCCTCGAGCGGCGTATCCGGATCGAAGCGGTGCGAGTAGAAGATATCGACATAATCGAGACCCATGCGCTTCAGGCTCTGGTCGCAGGAGGCGATTAGATACTTGCGGCTGCCCCACTCGCCGTAAGGACCCGGCCACATGTCGTAGCCGGCCTTGGACGAGATGATCAGTTCATCGCGCAGGCTGGCAAATTCGGTGCGCAGGATCTCTCCGAAGGCGGTCTCGGCGCTGCCGGGAGGCGGGCCGTAATTGTTGGCGAGGTCGAAATGGGTGATGCCGAGATCGAAGGCCGTGCGGCACATGTCGATCTTGCGGTCATGGGGCGTGTCGCCGCCGAAATTGTGCCAGAGGCCGAGCGAAACGGCCGGCAGCTTCAGGCCGGAACGGCCCGTGCGGTTGTACTTCATCTTCGAATAGCGGTCGGAAGCCGGTTGCCAGCTCATCGTTCTGATCCTTTAAGCAAAAAGGCGCGGGCTCGTCGCCCGCGCCGGACCATAGTCCTTTGGACGCTTACTTCAAGAGCGCCCACTATTTCAGGAGCGCTTGGGCCTCTTCGATGCCGAGTGCGGCCGGCTGCGTGCAGGTCGTCGTCAGTTCGATGAAGCGGCCTTCCTCGCCCGACTTCAGGATCGAGGTCATGACGTCGACGCCGTGCAGCGTGCGATCGAGCGAGCAACGCGCATCGCGGCCCTCGATGATCGCCATCGCCATGTCGGCAAGGCCGGCCGTGCGATAGTTGGCGCGCGGTCCCTGCGGGCTCTCCTGGTTGAAGATGCCGAAAGGATGCTCCCAGCCGTCGAGTGGCTTGACATCCTTGTCGCGGCCGCTGGCCTCGACCACGCCGCCGAAGAAGTTCGGATCCGGCACGTAGAGCGAACCGTCGGTGCCGTAGAGCTCCATGTTGGCATGGCGATGAGACCAGACATCCCAGCTCGCCGTCAGCGTGATCGTCGCGCCGCTGACGAATTCGAGGATCGCCTGGATCGTCGTCGGCGTCTTGACCGGGATAACCTCGCCATGACGCGGCTGGCTGGTGATCGTGCGGGTATCAGACGCCATGGAGGTCATGGCGCCGACGCGCTTCACCGGGCCGATCAGGTTGATCAGATTGGCGATGTAGTATGGACCGAGATCCAGGATCGGGCCGCCGCCGGGCAGAAAGAAGAAATCCGGATTCGGATGCCACATTTCCATGCCCGGGCTCATGACGTAGCATGCGCCGGAGGTGACGCGGCCGATGCCGCCCTCGTCGATGTATTTGCGGGCGAGCTGATGCGCGCCGCCGAGGAAGGTGTCAGGCGCGCAACCGACGGAGAGGTTCTTCTCCTTGGCGATGCGGCGCAGTTCCTCACCCTGCTCGAGGGTCAGAACCAGCGGCTTTTCCGAATAGACGTGCTTGCCGGCTTCGAGGATCGCCTTCGAAACCGGGAAATGCGCGTCCGGGATGGTCAGGTTGACGATGACGTCGATCTCGTCATTGGCGAGAAGCTCGTCGATCGTCTGTGCCTTCACGCCGTACTCCTCGGCGCGGGCCTGGGCGGCCTGCACGTTGATATCTGCGCAAGCCAGAACCTTCAGGCCCTTGAAGAGCGGGGCCAGCGAGAAGTAGGTAGTGGAGATGTTGCCGCATCCGATGATGCCGACGCCAAGTTCCTTGGTCATGATGTGCCTCAGTAGGTCTTGAAAGATGCGATCGAGCGGGTGATCAGGCGATCGACATCAGCGGGATTGTCATGTTCGACGACATAGTGCTTGGTCTTGGTGCCCTTCAGCGCCGTGATGAGCTTTGCCCAGGGCAGCGTACCGTGGCCGACATCCGCCCAGCCGTCTTCGTTCTTGTTTTCGCCGGCAGGCGCGATGTCCTTGACGTGCGCCGAGGTGATGCGCGATCCGAGCTTCTCGATCCATGCGAAGGGATCCGCACCGCCGCGAACGACCCAGGCAATATCCGCTTCCCAGGAAATGTCAGGCGCGCCTTCGAAGATCAGCTCGATCGGCAACGAACCGTCGGCAAGCTTCACGAATTCGAAGTCGTGGTTGTGCCAGCCGAATTCATAGCCGGCGTCCTTGTAAGGCTTGCTCATTTCCTGCAGGCGCTTGCCGAATGCCAGCCAGCCGGCACCGTCGGTCGGGCGCTGATCGGCCGCCAGATGCGGGGCATAGATCGAGTCCATGCCGAGGATCTTGGCAATGTTCAGAGACTTCTGCACTTCGCCGTCGAGGAAATCCGGGCTGAAGTGGCCGCTCGCCATGACAAGGCCGTTCTTGTCCAGTTCGGCGCGCAGGCTCTTCAGGCCGGCATCGTCGAGATCGGCATAGATACCGCCGAAGCCTTCGACTTCCTGGTAGCCGGCCCTGCCGAGCTTTTCGAAGATCGCCGAATAGGGCTGGAAATTGCGGGCGCTATAAAGCTGGAAACTCAGTTTCGTCATTATTCCTCCTCGGGCCTCGTGCCCATTACATTTCAGTCAGCATCAATCCACGGACTGACAGGATTGCAGGTCGTAGAAACGGAAATCCGGCAGTGAGCCGCCCTCAAGCGGTGTGGCCGGGGTGAAGGTGATGCGGCGCGTCTCGCCCGCCGCCAGATCGAAGGCATTGTCGGAATATTTGCCGTCGGTATCGGTCTCGATCATCACGAAGAGCGCAAGTCCCTTGGCGGTGACATTGACGCAGACGGAGCCGTCCTCCTCGACATATTCGTGCGTGACCATCAGGCCGGCGGGTTCGAGCTCCAGCGCCTTGTAGGTGCCGTGCACATAGTGCCCCTCGCCGCCCATGCCGTTCGAGGCGGTGAAGCGCCAGGCGAGCAGCGTGCCTGCCGGAAGGTCAGCCACCTCGATCGTTGCAGCAGTGACCGCGGCATCCTGTGTGCAGACCGCCTGAACATCCTTCAGGTGCTTGCGCTCGCCCTTCATATCGAGGACCGAGAGAGACAAATCGATGCTGACCGCGGCAAGTGTATCGTTGACCAGCGAGAAGCGGATCTGCTTGCTGTCTTCCGATGGGATGGCGGCGACCGCCACCGGCTGGAAGAAGCGCTTGACCAGATAGTGCATCGCCTTCCAGCGGCCGCCATAATCGAGGCTCGACCAGGAAGCCACCGGCCATGTGTCGTTGAGCTGCCAGTAGATCGTGCCCATGCAATGCGGCTTCAGCGACCGCCAGTATTCCACGGCCGTCTTGATCGCGAGACCCTGCTGGATCTGGCTGAGATAGACGAAGTTAGGGAAATCCTTCGGGAAGCGGAAATAGCGGAACATCGTGCCGGCGATGCGCTCGTTGCCGCCGGCGTTCTTCTGGTGCAGTTCCATGACCGGCGACGCGACGTTCATGTCCTTGGCGTCGGCATAGGTCTTGATGACGGGCAGCGATGTATAGGACTGGAAACCGAACTCCGAGCAGAAGCGCGGCCGCACCGAGCGGTAATTGTCGAACGACTTGTTCTCGTGCCAGACCGACCAATAATGCATGTCGCCGGAACCATCGGCATGCCAGGCATCGCCGAAATCGAGATAGCCGGAAGCCGGGCTCGACGGCCACCAGATCGCATCCGGCGCCGCCTTCTTCATCGCCTGCTCGATCGTCCGGTTGAGGCGATCGTACGAGACGAGATAGCGGTCGCGGTCCTTGCGCGATTCCTCGAACCAGGTGAGCGCGCCCACCAGTTCGTTATCGCCGCACCAGAGCGCGATCGACGGATGCGAATTCAGGCGGCGAACCTGATAGTCGACTTCAAGCGTGACGTTGTCGAGGAAGTCCTCGGTCGACGGATAGAGATTGCAGGCGAACATGAAGTCCTGCCAGACCATCAGGCCGAGCCGGTCGCAAAGATCATAGAAATGATCATGCTCGTAGAAACCGCCGCCCCAAACGCGGATCATGTTCATGTTGGCGGACTTGGCCGATTGCAAAAGGTCCTCGGTCTTTTCGGGCGACGACAGCGAGAAGAGCGCGTCCGCGGGGATCCAGTTGGCACCGCGGCAGAAGATTTCGCGGCCGTTGACCTTCAGCGCGAAACGGCTACCGGCAGCGTCAGGCGTCGTGATGAGTTCGAGGGTGCGAAGACCAATCTGCTTGGTCACCGCATCCGTTGGCAGATCGACCGTCAGTGCATAAAGCGCCTGCTCGCCGCTGCCGGAAGGCCACCAGAGCCGCGGCTTCTCGATCTCGAAAACATGATTGACGACCGTTTCTCCGGCTCCGACGCCGACGTCCAGGCGAACGCGCTCACCATCAAGCGAGAAATGGATCGGCACGATACCGGGGTTCTCCGCAAACAGTGTCGCAGTAACCTGCAGATCCACGGAACCGTTCAGATTGTGCACCTGCCGCGTCGTCACGTGTTCGATGCGAGCCGTCTCGAGTTTGCGCAGCGCGATCGTGCCGTAGAGCCCAAGGGGGCCAATCGCGATGTTCCAGTCCCAGCCGAAATGGCACTGAGGCTTGCGCAGCATGTTGCCATTCGCAATCGGCGAGTTGCCGGGATGATATGGAATGTAAAAGGGCTGCCTGGCCTGCCGGTCGACACCGGCGGCAATGCTCGAATGCAGGACGATACGGATAATGTTGTCGCCGGTTTTCAGCTGGCCGCCAACATCAGGTCGATAGCGCCGAAAGCTGTTATCTGCGAGCAGAACCGGCGAGCCGTTGATGAAGACGGCAGCCACGGTATCGAGATAGTCGATATCGAGATACCAATCGCCATCAGGCTCCGACAGCGTGAAGCTGCGCTCAAGCACCCAGTCGCGATGCGCCACCCACTGAACGACTTCCTCGTTGCGGCCGAAATAGGGATCGGGAATGAGCTTGGCAGCATGCAGCGCCGTGTGCACATCGCCCGGCAGCGTGATCGACGTCGTGATGTCCCCATCGGCGGAGCTAAGCGTCCACGATCCGGAGAGGTCGAGGTTGAACCCGTTTTTCGGCAAGGATGTCATAACATTATCCCGATCGGGCTACGCTTGGGAATGCCCGCACCAGCGAGCCGCAGCCGAACTTGGTGGCCAGATGGCCGATTAAAAGAACGGGCGGAACGATAGCTCCGCCCGCATTGCGGTCTAAAGACGAAGCTCGGTTTCCGCATCGAAGATCGACGCCAGCGACATATCAAAGCCGAGCTTGAGGGCTGTGCCGGGGCTGAAGCGGCGCGCGCCATTGATGCGTACCGACATTGTGTGGCCGGCATGCTTCAACCACAGCAGGTTGTCGGCGCCCATCGGCTCTTCGATATCGACCGTAGCATCGTGGACTTCAGCGCCGAGGTTCTCGTTAACCTTCACATGTTCCGGACGAACACCGAGAATGACCTTGCGGCCCGCCTGCAGCACTTCCGGTGTGTCGTAGTGCGCCAGCGAAAAGTTCACGCCGTTCGCGGCAAAGAACGTCTGATCCCCCTGCTTGGTGATCTCACCGCGTAGGAAATTCATCGACGGCGAACCGATAAAGCCGGCAACGAAGAGATTGCGCGGCTTGTTGTAGATCGTGGTCGGATCGGCAAGCTGCTGGATGATGCCGCTCTTCATGATCGCGATACGGTCAGCCAAGGTAAGCGCCTCGATCTGGTCGTGTGTGACGTAGATCATCGTGTTGTTCAGCGACTGGTGCAGGCGCTTGATTTCGACGCGCAGTTCCGAGCGCAGCTTGGCGTCGAGGTTCGACAGCGGTTCATCGAACAGGAACACATCCACATCGCGTACCAGTGCGCGACCGATTGCGACGCGCTGGCGCTGACCGCCCGAAAGTTCGGCTGGCTTGCGCTTCAAGAGCGGCTGAATCTGCAGAATTTCCGCGGCGCGCGCCACGCGCTTGTCGATCTCCTGTTGCGGCACCTTGGCGACCTGAAGACCGAAGGAGAGGTTTTTCTCGACGCTCATCTGCGGATAGAGCGCGTAGGATTGGAACACCATGCCGATGCCACGATCCTTGGGCTCTTCCCAGGTAACATTCTTGCCCTTGATAAAAATCTGGCCGTCGGAGGCGTCGAGCAAGCCGGCGATGCAGTTCAACAGCGTGGACTTGCCGCAACCGGACGAGCCGAGAAGGACGAGGAACTCCCCGTCATTGATTTCGAGATTGAGGTCCTTGAGAACGCTAATCGCGCCGAAATTCAAAGACAGATCGCGGATGGAAACACTGGAATTCATGGATCAGCCTTTCACTGCGCCGGCGGCGATGCCACGGACGAAAAGTCGTCCCGATACGAAGTAGACAACGAGCGGCACCAGACCCGTCAGGATCGTTGCGGCCATGTTGACGTTGTATTCCTTCACGCCCTGGACAGAATTGACGATGTTGTTGAGCTGCACGGTCATTGGGTAATATTCCGGCCGGGTGAAGACGACGCCGAACAGGAAGTCGTTCCAGATGCCGGTGACCTGCAGGATCATGGCGACGACGAAGATCGGCAGCGACATGGGCAGCATGATCTTGAAGAAGATCTGCCAGAATCCTGCCCCGTCGATACGAGCCGCCTTGAAGAGTTCCTGCGGCAGCGATGCGAAGTAGTTCCGGAACAGCAGCGTCAGGATCGGCATGCCGAAGATGCTGTGCACGATGATCAGGCCGGTTAGAGTCCCGTAGATCCCCATTTCACGCAGCACGATAACGATCGGATAGATCATTACCTGATAGGGAATGAATGCGCCGACGACGAGGATCGCGAAGAACAGCTCGGAACCCTTGAAACGCCAGTTGGCGAGCGCATAACCGTTCACCGAGGCGATGGCGATCGAACCGATCACCGAGGGAACCGTGATACGGACCGAATTCCAGAAGCCGCGAGAGAGACCGTCGCAGTTGAGCCCGGTGCAGGCAGTTGCCCAGGCCTTTACCCAGGGTTCGAAGGTGATTTCGACCGGCGGCGAGAAGATATTGCCAAGCCGGATTTCCGGCATGCCCTTCAGCGACGTGACGATCATCACGTAGAGCGGAAGCAGGTAATATGCTGCGGCAACGAAGAGCGTGCCGTAGAGCATGATGTTGCGCGGAGAAATGACCCGCTTGGGCTTCGGGCCACTCGGCCCCGAGACGGACTTGCCGGACGCGCGGCCATCGGCGGTCTTGAGAGCAATAGCATCAGGCACGTTTACGCCCTCCGAATTCCAGATAGGCCCAGGGAATGATGATGATCGCGACGGTGATCAGCATCATGGTGGAGGCGGCGAAACCCTGCCCCAGATTCTGAGCCTGGAACATGTAGTCGTAGACGTATTTGGCGGGCACTTCCGACGCGATGCCGGGACCACCTGATGTCTGCGCCACGACGAGGTCGTAGACCTTGACGATGCCGCTCGCGATGATGACGAGCGTCGTGATGAACACCGGCCGCATCATCGGAATGACGATGAAGAGATAGGTCTTCCACATCGGGATGCCGTCGACGCGCGCAGCCTTCCAGATGTCTTCATCGATGCCACGCAGACCGGCCAGCATCAGGCACATCACAAGGCCGGTTCCCTGCCAAAGCGCGGCGATCAGGATGCCATAGATGACGATTTCGGGCGTATAGAGCGGATCGAAGGTGAAACTCGACCAGCCGAGCGAGCGGACGACGGACTGCACGCCGAACTCGGGATTGAGCACCCACTGCCAGACGAGGCCCGTCACGATGAACGACAGGGCGAATGGGTACAGGAAGATCGTACGGAACGTATTCTCGAACCGGATCTTCTGATCCATCAGAGCCGCCAGGACAAAGCCGATCACGAGGCTAAAAATTAGGGAGAGAACACCGTAAACGGCCAGATTCTCGATCGAAACGATCCAGCGCGGAGCAGCCCAGAGGCGCTTGTACTGATCGAAACCGACGAAGCTCAACCGAGGAAGGAGCTTCGAGTTGGTGAATGAATAGACCACCGTCCAAGCCGTGCCGCCGAGAAAGATAACAAGGGCGGTAAGGATCATGGGGATGGAAGCAATCTTCGAATTCAGATTGCGCAGTAACTGATTTGGCCGGCCTGCTTTCGCTTGACCCGTCATTGTAATTCCTCCTGAATCGCAATTCCTCTGTGATCCAGAGCGGCGAACCGTCTGCCGGTCGCCTCCTCCTCTCACTCCCATATCGAGACCGGCGATTGCGCATCAGCGCGTCAGCCTCGAGCGCTGCCGCCACCCGGATCACGATGGGAGTTCCGGGCAAATCCGGCTCCGTCAAACGGAGCCGGATCGCAACAGCATCGGAATGCGACGATCAGTCGGCAGAAGCGATGATTTCAGCGAAGCGCTTCTGAGCGGCTTCCGGCGTCATCGACGGATTTGCGAAGAACTCGGAGAAGAGGTCTTCCTTCTGCTTCTGGCTATCAGCCGACAGAAGCTGGTCCGTGCCTTCGATCACATTGCCCTTGGCCAGGATATCGAGGCCCTTCTTCATGCAGTCGTTCGCGGCTCCGAGGTCAACGTCGCCGCGAACCGGCAGAGAGCCCTTCTTCAGGTTGAAGGCAACCTGCGTCTTGGGATCGAGAAGCGTCTTGGCGAGGACATCCTGCGCCTTCGACTTGGCTTCATCCTTGAGCAGCGGGAAGTAGAAGGCATCACCACCGGTGGAGATGATCTCGTTCACGCCAAGGCCCGGAAGGCAGGTGTAGTCGGTACCGGCCTTCTGACCAGCAAGCTGGAACTCGCCCTGCGCCCAGTCACCCATGATCTGGCCGCCGGCCTTGCCGGTGATGACGAGGTTGGTTGCCTGGTTCCAGTCCTGAACGTTGCTGCCCTTCGACATGCGACGCGCATCATCCGCGGCCTTGAAGACCTTAGCGATCTCGGGACCGGCAGCGACTTCGGCGTCCTTGTCCTTGAATACCTTGTGGAAGGTATCCTTGCCGGCGATCGCGACCATCAGGACGTCGAATGCGCCTGCGGCCTGCCATGGTTGACCACCAACGGCGAGCGGAACGATGCCGGCCTTTTCAAGCGCCGGAGCAGCGGCGACGAATTCATCCCAGTTCTTCGGCACTTCGACGCCGGCCTTCTTGAAGGCCGCGTTCGAGAGCCACAGCCACTGCCAGGAGTGGATATTGACCGGGGCGCAATAGATCTTGCCGTTGATCGTGCAGGAATCGAGCAGGCTTGACGGACGGATGATGTCCTTCCAGTGCTCGGCGGTGGCGACATCGGTCAGATCGCGCATCAGGCCAGCCTGGACCAGCTCTTCCGCCTGGCGACCATGGTTGAACTGCGTGGCACCCATCGGGTCGCCGCCGGTGATGCGGCTGATCATGATCGGACGCGCGGTACCACCGGAACCGGCGATTGCACCGTCAACCCACTTGTTGCCGGTCGCATCGAATGCCTTTGCGAGTTCCGCCACGGCAGCAGCTTCGCCGCCGGATGTCCACCAATGGGTGACTTCAAGATCGGTCGCGTTGGCCGCACCGAGCGGCAACACGACGGAAGCGGCAAGCGCAGCCGCCATCAAACGAAAATTCATGAGTTCTCCTCCCTCACTGAAACGTTGCCGGAAAAACTTAGTTCAATCGATATTTGGGTGCAACAGCCCGCCTCGAAAATTTTCCCTTTGGCTGCCATTTGCTACCATTGCCTGTCAAAACGCAGCGTTTTCGACAGCATGCCATAATGATGAGCGACCGATTGAGCAGCTGCACAATCAAACGTATACTATTGATCTATATGCATTATTTATAATAGGCTTAGAGCGACCGTCTAATCATTCACTCGCACCTGCAAAAAATCCGGGCAAAATTCACAATTTCAACCATTGCGAGCACAGACAACACCATCGCGAAAAAAGACCCTCGACAATTCAACTGTATCGTTACAGATTTTGCTTGTTCAGAGGAGGAGCAGCTAGCGTTCTTTGTGCTTACAGCGCTTCGAAAAGACACTATAAGCGGGACCAAATTGCGCAGGACGGCCTAGAGGGATGGAAAACAAAGCGAATTTTGCAGGAGCCACCGCAGAGGCAACTCGCGAGCGGCCAACACTGAAAACAATTGCCTTCATGACCGGGCTCGGCGTGACGACAGTGTCGCGCGCGCTCAAGGATGCTCCTGACATCGGCGCGGAAACCAAGGAACGGGTTCGCATGGTCGCCCGCCAGCTCGGCTACCAGCCGAACAGGGCCGGCGTACGCCTGCGCACCGGCAAGACCAACGTCATTGCGCTGGTACTCAGCATTGATGAAGAGATCATGGGTTTCAGCAGCCAGATGGTGTTCGGCATCTCGGAGGTATTGACCGGCACGCCCTATCACATCGTCGTCACGCCGCATTCGCACAGCAAGGATCCGATGCTGCCCGTGCGCTACATCCTGGAAACAGGGTCGGCCGACGGCGTCATCATCTCCCGCATCGAGCCCGACGATCCCCGAGTCCGCCTGCTCACCGAGCACAACATGCCCTTTGCCACGCACGGGCGCACCGATGCCGGTCTCACCCATCCGTTTCACGACTTCGACAACGAGGCTTTCGCCCATCAGGCTGTCGAGAAGCTGGTCGGACGGGGACGCAAACGCATCGCCCTGCTCCAGCCTCCAAGCAAGCTGACCTATTACACGCACACGCGGATCGGATTTCAGACCGGACTACATGACTACGGCGCCGAGGAAGTGCCGTTGCGCGTCACGATCGACAATCCGCTGGAGGAAATCCGCAACGCCGTAGAAGTCATGATGCGCGCATCGAACGCACCGGATGGAATCGTTTGCTCGGCCGGAAGCGCCGCCATCGCCGTCAACGCCGGTATAGAGGCCGCCGGCAAGCGGCTTGGCCGGGATGTCGACATGGTCTCCAAGGAATCGGCGCCGATCCTCAACTGGATCCGTCCCGAGATCATCACCGCCTACGAGGACGTCCGCCATGCAGGACGCGAAATGGCGAAGGCAGTCATCGCCCGCATCGACGGCGTCGAACCGGAACTGTTGCAAAGCATCAGCCAGCCTGTCTGGAAGAGCAGGTAGACATCGCCACGCCAACCCTTATTGATGGCGGCAGAGGCACAAACAATCACAGCGGAGACGCACTGGATATGACGACGGCACTGCTGATCATCGACGTTCAGAACGCCATTCTCAGAGGCAAGAGCACGCCCGATCGCCAACCCATCATCGATGCGGCGCTGGACGAGACCGTTTCGCGGCTGCAATCACTTCGTGACGAGGCCCACCGCGCGGGCGCGCCTGTTATCCTCGTCCAGCACGATGGCGACCCAGGTCATCGACTGGCGGTCGGCACCGACGGCTGGGCCATCCGGCCGGAACTGTCGCCGGACAAGGGTGACACCGTCGTTCACAAGAAGAGCTCAGACTCGTTTTTCCAAACGGACCTCGCCGACAGGTTGGCAGAACGGAACGTCACGCACCTGATCGTCGGCGGCTGCATGACGCAGTTTTGCGTCGACACGACTGTCAGGCGCGCGGTCTCGCTTGGCTATGATGTCACGCTGGTTGCCGACGGCCACGCGACGGCCGATTCGGGAACACTGAACTTCGCTGATATCGTTGCGCATCACAACGAAACGCTTGACGATTTCGATGCTGGCAACGCCCGCATCCTGGTTCGACCGATCGAGGATATTCGCTTCTGAAGCGACGCCTTCGGGCCCGAAACCACCCGGCCGGCCTTTTCAGCAGCTTTTAGAACGTTGACGCGCCACTGCCCCAAGGGCCGTGGTGGAAATCCTTGCCGTCGAGGCGATCGAAGCCGTGCGCGCCGAAGAAGTCGCGCTGCGCCTGGATCAGGTTGGCCGTACCGCGACCCTGGCGATAGGCATCGAAATAGGTCAGCGCCGAGGTAAGCGCCGGAACCGGCAGGCCGGCCTGCAGGGCCGCCGTGACGACACGGCGTAGCGCCGGGATTGATTCCTTGACCATCTCGGAGAAGGCAGGCGTCACGATCAGGTTGGCCGCATCCGGCGCCTTGGTGAAGGCCGAGGTGATCTCGTCAAGGAACTGCGAGCGGATGATGCAGCCGGCACGCCAGATCTTGGCGATAACGGGCATCGGAAGCGACCAGTTAAACTCGCGCGATGCTTCCGCCATGACCGCAAAGCCCTGCGCGTAAGCGCCGATCTTGGCCGCAAACAGCGCCAGTTCCAGATCCTTGTTGAGTTCCGGTCCGTAAGCGATCGGGAACTTGTATTCCGGCTTGCCGAAGATCTTCTCGGCGGCTTCGCGTTCGGTCTTCATCGACGACAGGCTGCGGGCGGCGACGGCAGCCTCGATCGCGGTTGCCGGAATGCCCATGTTCTGGGCTTCGATCGCCGACCACTTGCCGGTGCCCTTCTGGCCGGCTTTGTCGAGGATCATGTCGACCATCGAGCCACCGGCGAGCGGATCGGTCGCGGCCAGCACCTTTTCGGAGATTTCGATCAGATAGGAATTCAGGCGACCCTTGTTCCATTCGCCGAAGATGCCGCTGATGTCCTTGGCGCTCTTGCCGACGCCGTCGCGCAGGATGCCATAGATCTCGGCAATCATCTGCATGTCGGCATATTCGATACCGTTGTGGATCGTCTTGACGAAGTGACCGGCACCGTCATTGCCGAGCCAGGCAACGCAAGGATCGCCGTTGTACTTGGCGGCGATCGACGTCAGCACCTTCTCGACGCGCTTCCAGGAGTCCTCGGTGCCGCCGACCATGATCGATGGACCATGGCGCGCACCTTCCTCGCCGCCCGAGACGCCCATGCCGATGAAGGTCAGGTCGGTGTTCTTCAGGCGGTCGAAACGAGCGATCGTATCGCGGAAGTTTGCATTACCGGCATCGATCATGATGTCGCCCTTGGAGAGGTAGGGGCGCAGCGCTTCCATCTGCTGATCGACGGCCTCACCGGCTTTGATCATGATGATGATCGGACGTGGCGGGCGGATCGCTTCGACGAATTCCTCGATCGTCTTGCAGGGAATGATCTGCTTTTTTAGGTCGCCGGCGCTTTCGTAGAATTCATCCGTTTTCTCAGGCGTTCGGTTGAAGACGGCAATCTTGTTGCCTTTTTCCGCAATGTTGAGCGCCAGGTTGGAACCCATGACGGCAAGGCCGATCAGCCCGATTTCTGCCTTTTCCACGATACACCTCCGATGAGTCATTTTGGACCGGTGTTGTGGCACTCTCTGGCTCAAACGGCAAGTTCGATTCGGCTTCGAATCGGCCTCGTATTGCCGGCGTTGCAAACTAAGCCATATTCCCTCTTAGTCTCACAGGAAGAGAGCCGATGAGCCGCGCAGGAACACATGAGGATGCAGTTCTCGCCGCGCGCGCCGGCCGATACACGGAGTATGCGCCCGCGCCTGCGCTTGGTGCTCATTTTGGCTGCCTTTGGTCACACGATATTCACGAAGGAGCCGATCAGAGGATCGCGATCGTACCCGACGGCTATTGCGACATCGTCTGGGTGGGCGGCAGGCTTGTGGTCGCAGGCCCGGACCGCAGCAGCGCCTTCCCGACGCTCGCCGGTGGCGAGAGGATAGTGGGCGCGCGCTTCGCCCCGGGAGCAGCCGCCGAGTGGCTGAAGGTGCAGCTCTGCGACATTGTCGGTCAATCAATTCCTCTGGAAGATTTCTGGGGAGCCGCGGCACTCAGATTGAATGAATTGCTATGCGCCTGCGCCAATTCGGACGAACGGCTCTTGCAGCTAAGATCCTCTCTTGAGCAAGAGGCCGCGAAACATGCAACATCGGCAAGGGACATGGCCTCGGTATTTGCGCGGGCAAGCGACATTTCGCAGTCCCGGGACGTGGTCGATGCCATGCTCGACGACCTCTCCATCGGCGCGCGCCAACTTCGTCGACGTTGCCACGCCCATTTCGGTTACGGACCGAAGACGCTCGCCCGAATTCGCCGATTTCAGGGCATGCTCGGCCTTTGCCGTAGCAAGAGCCTCCCGCTCGCAGAGTTGGCAGTTGCGGCCGGCTACGCCGATCAGGCGCATATGACCCGCGATGTACGCGAAATTTCGACGCTGACGCCCATGCAGCTTCAGCAGCAGATAGCAGGTTGAACGTCCGTTTTCTTCAATACGAAACCGTTTGTTTTGCTATCTCCATTAGAGCACCACAGGAAAACGCCATGTCTACGATGCCCGCAAGGATCATCCACCGCTCCATCGACCGGAATTGGCGCGACGTCTATGCCTTTGCGGCCGCCCCTGAGAACATGCCACTCTGGGCGTCCGGATTGGCCTCAGGGTTGGAGCACAGCGGCGAAGACTGGATTGCTACCGGGGCTCTCGGCGCGGTGAAGGTCAGTTTCGTCCCGCACAACGAGTTCGGCGTCATCGACCATACGGTAACAATCGAGAGCGGGCTGCGCGTCTACAACGCACTACGGATCGTGCCGAACGGCGGTGGCTGCGAGGTCATGTTCACGCTGTTGCGCATCCCCGGCATGACAGACGAGCAATTCGAGGCCGATGCCGCGCATATCGCGAAGGATCTGACGGCATTGAAGGCATTGATGGAAGCATAGGAGGCGATGATGGCTGCAACAGCGGACACCCGACGTATCGACTACATCGAATTCAACGTCGGCAATATAGAAGCCACCAAAGCGTTCTACCGCAGGGCCTTCGGCTGGTCCTTTACCGACTACGGCCCCGAATACTGCGAATTCGATGACGGGCGGCTCAAGGGCGGCTTTACGACACTGGGCACTCCGCAGCCTGGCGGCCCCCTCGTCATTCTCTATGCGGACGATCTTGAGGCCGCCCTTTCAAGCGTGGAAGGCGCCGGTGGGACCATTGTGAAACCGATCACCGGGTTCCCTGGTGGACGCCGGTTTCACTTCAGTGATCCGGATGGATATGAGCTTGCCGTTTGGACGAAGAGTTGATCAAGCGACGGTCGGCGCCTTCGCTCCCGGTATGCTGCATGATGATCAAGGCACCGATCACGCTTCCTGAAGAATCTCGCAATGGCGACATGCGGCAACGAACCGTTTTCACCGCATCGCCGTCGCCGCGCTCATAAGCGTAGTCGCTTCCGCGCCCTGCAAAACAAGCGTCGAGCCTTGCCTTCGCGCCTCCATGAAAGCGCTTCTCGCCAATAAATTCGATCAGGTGACGACCGATCAAATCGATCGCCTTCTTGCCGAGATAGGTCGAGTTGACGGTATTGGAATAGAGATACCGATAGTCCCTCGTCAGCACAGCGACACGATCCGGTATGGCATCGAGGATTGCCGCATTCAGGAAGTTGCCATTGTCGACGTTCGGCGTGAACGCAAAGGGATCGACAATAGGCTGCCTCTCGACCGGCATCATCCGCCAGCGAGGCGCGGCCCCACCGAAGTACTTTTCCATGAGCGTGGAAAGCAGCGCAACATAGCCGCGAACGGACTCACTGTCGTCCGCATACTGGTCAATGAGACAGCTGACGAATTCGAGCTGCATATGAACTTCGAGGATATTCGTCGCAGAGTGCCCGAGGATTGCGTCGACGAGTGGCTCGACCGAGCAATCGAGTATGCTTACGCGCGCGTCATCGCCCGCTGCGATAGCTGCATCGATCTGCGCACAACACAATGAGAACGCCCGAAAAAGCCCCAGCAAGACGCCTCCAAATGCATTCCGGAAGAGAATGCGACCGAGATCGGCCGAGCTTTGCTTCACGCAAGTTGAAACCGCGGACGCCTAGCCACTCGCCTTGATGGTAATCGGTAACATGACACACGTTCATATTCAATGAACGCATACCCCTGTTTTTCAATGATAAGATGTAGGGATCGGGTTGCGCTTACTTCAGCACGTCGTGCTTGATCTTCCAGCGGTCATGATACCAGAGCCACTGCTCGGGATATTGCCGCACCCAGCATTCGACCTTGTCGTTTAGAAGCTGCGCGGTCGCCACCATATCGAGATTGCCGTTCGCATCCCGAGGAATGTTGAGCTTCGGCTCGATTTCCAGCCGATAGCGATTTCCCGGAAGCCGGATACAGCGGGCCGGATAGACCTCGCAATTGAACTGACGGACGAGCTTTCCGAGCAATGGGTTGGTTTTGACATCGAGCCCGAAAAACGTCGTCTTCAGGCCCTTGCGGAACTTCTGGTCGACGAGGACGCCAACGCCCTGCCCCGCCTCCAGCTGCCGCGCCAAGGCGAAGGACGAGCCGGCGTGAGACGGCACCAGCTTGCCCATTCGTGCGCTGCGAAAATCGAAGACTTTCTGCGCGACATAGGGGTTGTTCGGTGGGCGGAAGAGCACGGAAACATGGAGACCAAATGCCGCGCCGGCCACCGGCAGCAGCTCGAAATTGCCCGTGTGCGCTGTGAAGACAATGAACGGCCGCTGATTTTCCAGCAGATCGATAAAAATCGGTATGCCCGACACCTCGACCCGGCCCGGCTCCTTGCGCAAATAGTCGAAATCGAACAGCCGGTCGAGAAACACGTACTCGGCGGCGAGACGTCCCATGTTCCCCCAGCTCGCCAACGCGATTTCCTGGATCTCCGCTTCGCTCTTTTCAGGAAAAGCGTTGCGCAGATTTGTGAGCATCAGCCGGTGGCGCTTCACGCGCGGGCCGAGTTTGCGTGTTAGCCAGTCCGCAAAGTTGATCGCACCGTCAGCCGGAAACAGCTTCAGGAAGTTCAGGAAACCGAACATCGCCTGGGCGATCAACCACTGGCGAAAGTGGATGAGGGCCAGCACGATTTTAGTGATGAAGAGCTTCAAGGGCTCAATCCATCTTGAGGATGATCTTGCCGAAGATCTGGCGCGTTTCCATCCGCTCCAGTGCGCGGTCGATGTCGTCGAAGCCGACTTCGGTATCGATGACTGGATGGACCAGCCCGCGGCCCATCTTTTGCATGGCGTTCGCCATGTTCTCCATGCGGCAGCCGAAGGAGCCGAGCAACTTCAGCTGCTGCTGGAAAAGCATCATCAGGTTCATGTCGGTGGAAACACCGGAGGTCGAGCCACAGGTGACGAGACGACCGCCGCGCTTCATCGACAGCATGGAGCCTGCCCACGTGTCCTTGCCGACGTGCTCGAAAACGACGTCGACGCCCTTCTTCTTGGTGAGCTTGCGCACGACGCCTTCAAAGCGGTCGGTGCGGTAGTTGATGACGTGATCAGCGCCGAGCGCCTTGGCCTTCTCGATCTTGTCATCGGAGCCGACGGTGGTGATAACCGTGCAACCGATCCTCTTGGCGAGCTGAATCGCCGCCGTACCGATGCCGGAACCGCCTGCGTGCACGAGGATGGTTTCCCCCGGCTCCAGCTTGGCGTTGTCGAACAGCATGTGCTCGACCGTTCCAAAGGTAACCGGAGCCAGTGCCGCGCCAATGGCATTAACGCCCGGAGGAGCGGGAACTAGCAGACGCGCCGGCAGGTTCACTTTCTCCTGCGCGAAACCGTCAAGATGGAAGCCGTGAACGCCGGAAACATGCTCACAGAGATTGTCACGTCCCTCGCTGCATGGCCGGCAGAGACCGCAGGTGCGTGCGCCATAGATCGACACGAGTTGGCCCGGCAGCACATTGGCGACACCCGGCCCGATCGTTTCGACAACGCCAGCAGCTTCCGCGCCGATTACCAGCGGCATCTTGCGCTTCGCGAACGCCATGCCGCGCCAGCCCCAGACGTCGATATGATTGAGAGCAACTGCCTTGACGCGCAGTGTAACCTCACCCGGGCCGGGAGCATCCGGTTCCGGAAGGTCGGTGATCTCAAGCTTGCGATCGTCAATCAGTTGCAAAGCGCGCATGGCAAAGTCCTTCGCCGCGAAGGCGTTCTATCTCGATGTTTTGTCGGGAACCGATTAAGCCGGTTCGAGTGCCATGACAAGGCTGGCATTCTGCCCGCCGAAGCCGAAGGAGTTGGAAAGCACGGCGTTGACCTGGCTCTCCCGCTTCTTGTTTGGCACCACGTCGATAACGATCGATGGATCGGGGTTTGTGTAGTTGATCGTTGGCGGCAGCGTGCCGGTCAGCATCGTCTGCAGCGAGAACACAGCTTCCACGGCTCCTGCGGCCGTCAACGTATGGCCGATCATCGACTTGTTCGACGACAGGGGAATGGACGCCATCCGTTCACCAAACACAGCCAGCATGGAGCCATATTCCATTTTGTCGTTCTCTGGCGTCGAGGTGCCGTGAGCGTTGATGTAGCCGATATCGCCCTCATCCATACCAGCATCGGCCAGCGCCGCACGGATCGTCGCGATCGCCGGTCCGCCGTCCGGAGACGAGCGGGTACGATGGAAGGAGTCGGCCTTTTCGCCAGCGCCCTTCATGATGCCGAGAACCTTCGCGCCGCGCGCGACGGCAGCCTCAAGCGACTCCAGTACCAGGGTCGCGGCACCTTCGGCGATGACGAAGCCATCGCGATCCTTGCTGAACGGCTTCGAAGCCTTCGTCGGCGGATCGTTCTGCGTGGAGAGAGCTGATAGCAGCGAGAAGCGGATCAGTGCCTCTGCGCTTACAGAACCGTCGGTCGCAACAGCCAGCGCCCGCGACGTGCGGCCCTGGCGGATTGCTTCGATACCGAGCTGGATTGCAGTTGCGCCGGATGCGCAGGCGGTCGACAGCGTCACAGGCAGGCCACGCGTGCCGAAGCGATCGGCCAAGCGCTCGGAAATCGCACCGAACAGCGATGCTTCGTGGAATGCAGCGTCAGGACGCAGGCGCATGGCTGCCAGGAACCGGTCGTAGGCATCGCCGGCATGATCGGCCGGCGGCGAGCGGTCGGCGAGATCAAAGCGCGCGCTCCATTCCGGTTCGATCGGCGGCGCAGCCAGGAACAGCGGACCGTCGAAATCACCGCTGATACCAGCATCGGCGAGCGCTTCAATTGTAGTCTCCCGCGCGAACGCATAGGAGCGTTCGACCGCGTTGGCGACCGGAATATCGATGAAGTCAACCGTGCCGGCAATGCGCGTCGAAAGACCCTCGGTCGGGAAGCGTTTGATCGCGTGAATACCAGAGGTCCCGGCGGTGAGTGCCGACCAGTTGTCCTTCAGGCCCTGCCCCAGCGAGGTGATGATACCCACACCCGTCACTGCGACGATCGGACGGCCGAGATGATCCTTGTAAGCCGAATCTTTCATTTGCACACCCCTCACGCTTCCGCGGAAAGAACCGCGACGCCTTCGCCGCGCTGATGACCGACTGTCGTAACGATAGCTGCCTTGGTCGCGGCCGCCATCGGCTTCTCGTGGGCCGGGTCGAAAACCGGAACCTTAGCCTTGCTGTCGACGGCCAACGCCGCCAGCGTCAGACCGAGCGTGAAATGTGCCTCAAGACCGTGGCCGGTGACGCCGCCGAAACCGCGGACAGCCGCACCGGGCAAATGACGTTCGAGGACAGCCCTTTCGCGCCCGGCAAGGTCGGGAATACCTGTGGAGCCGGAGAAGATCGCGGTGCTTTCCGGCGAAAGGTCAGAGGCGGTTTCCAGCAGCCGCCCGAGGCGCTTCTCGAGCTTGCCGACATCGCGCTTGCCACGATCGCCTTCGATCGACGAAATCGATGCGTAGATGTGCGCGCCGCGTGCTTCGGCATGGGCACGCGATTCCAGCACGAGGAACGCGCCAACCGAGCCCGAAATGACGCCGCCTTGATCGCGCGACCAGAGAGGCTGCCAGTCGTCGCGGGAGTAGACGTTGATGGCTTCGAACAAAAGCACCATGTCCAGGCGCTCCGCTGAATAGGCGCCACCGACCAGCGCGTGCGTCGATTCGCCCGACTTGATGCGATAGAAGGCCGTCTCAACAGCGGAAATGCCAGCGGATTCCTCGCCCATGAAGGTCCTCGAAGAACCGGTGACCTTGTGGACGATGGAAATGTTACCGGCCAGCAGGTTCGAAAGCTGAGCCAGGAACAGCGTCGGCCGCAGCTCCGTTGTGAGCTTCTCATTCAGGAGAGCCTCGCGGTCGTTGCGCTTCAGGCCCTCGTCAACGATCAGCGTATCGACGTTGATATCGCGCTCGCCGCCACCTGCCGCGACGATCATGTCCATGGTGCCGCAGGCTTCCGCATCATCCTTGAAGCCGGCATCATCGAGTGCGAGCCCGGCGGCGAAAACACCGATGCGCTGCCAGTTTTCCATCTGCCGCTGATCGCCGCGCTTGGCGATCTGCTGCGACCAGTCGATCTCCGGAAGCGGATGGACCGGATACGGCTTGAACTTCTCAAGCTCGACCACTGTCTGCGGCGCGCCCTCGGCGTTGAGCAGTGCGATATGCGGCTCCTTGCCAACGCCCTGGCACGTTACAATGCCGACGCCCGTGATCACGACATCATTCTGAGCCTTGCTCATCCATTCACTCCCTGTGCAGCGATCGCATCCATCAGGCCAACTTCACCGGCACGCTTCTTGACGATATCTCCAAGCGGAACCTCGCTGAAGGGCATGGTCCTGAGCTTCAGCTGCGCATCGCAAACCTTCTTGCCGCCGCTTGTGATCTTGGCCTTGGTTACAGCAAATCCCGAACCGTCGTGCTCCAGAAACGCCTCGATCTCAAGCACCGCCTCTGGTTCCACGAAGGTACGCATCTTGGCGCCGTCGACGGACATCAGGAATGGCATGACAGTGAAATCGGTAGCTGCGAGCACGAGCATGCCCGACGCTTGCGCCATCGTTTCGATCAGCAACACGCCGGGAACCAGGGGCATGCCGGGAAAATGACCTTCGAAGACCGGGCTCTTCGCCGGCACGACTGAGCGCGCCTTGAGCGTCCCCTTCTGAAGGTCGACCGCCTCGATGCGGTCAATCATCTGGAAGTATTCCAGTAGCATCGAATCCTCCGGCCACAAGGACACCTTGCCCTGCGGCTAGGCCTACTTAGGAACGAAACCGCCCGGCCGCCATG
This sequence comes from Rhizobium sp. R711, assembly GCF_002211365.1. Lineage (GTDB taxonomy): Bacteria > Pseudomonadota > Alphaproteobacteria > Rhizobiales > Rhizobiaceae > Rhizobium. The sequence goes on from NZ_LOKZ01000034.1 coordinate 233,906, forward strand.
GTTAACAGCGGCAGGGCGGAGAAAAAGATGACGGTGCCGGTCAGGCCTTGGCGGCGCGCAGCTCGTCGATCTTGGCACAGAGGTTCTTCAGCACGAAATATTCTTCCGTCGAAACCTTGCCCTCGTTGACTTCCTGCGTCCACTTCTCGAGCGGGATCTTGATGCCGAATTCCTTGTCGATCGCAAAGACGATATCGAGGAAGTCGAGGCTGTCGATACCGAGGTCGTCGATCGTATGGCTTTCCGGCTTGATCGTATCGCGATCGATCTCGCTGGTTTCTGCAATGATGTCGGCAACTTTATCGAATGTGGCGGTCACGCACTTACCTCTTGAAATGACGAGTTAACCCTCCTCATAGGCAAATCCATTTCAAAAAGCCAATGCTTTCCGCCGTCTCGGCATGCAATTTGCAGGACCAGTGTTGCTTAAACAGCAAAGCACAACGAAGCGTTTGCTGGCCGCGCATGAGCGGAGCACTTCCGCTCACGCCTAGAGCAGAAGCAGGAAAAGGACCAGGGCGGCCGCGGCAAGGATCGAGCAGCTTGCATAGAAGACCGAGACGCCATCTTCGATATCGACGACCGTTGCCGTATCGCGCCCGCCACCATTGATCATCGGCTCCATGACAACAACCCCGGAATACACGCGCGGCCCGGCGAGCTGCACATTCAGAGCCCCGGCCATCGCCGCCTCCGGTCGCCCGGAATTCGGCGACCGATGCAGTCCGCCGTCCCGCACGGCAACGCGCAGTGCCTCCTGAAAGGCGGTGCGGCCTCGGCGCAACCACGCTCCAGCAGCGATCAACAAAATCGAGAGGCGCGCTGCCGGCCAGTTGGCGAAGTCGTCCAGGCGCGCCGCCGCCCAACCGAAATCGGCATATCTATCGGACTTGTGGCCGATCATCGAATCCGCCGTGTTCAGCATCTTGTAGGCAAACAAGCCGGGCAAGCCGAAAACTGCGTACCAGAGGGCCGGAGCAACCACGCCATCTGAGAAATTCTCGGCCAGGCTCTCGATCGCCGCACGGCAGACGGCTGGCTCGTCGAGGGTTTCCGGATCACGCCCAACGATTCGCGAAACGGCCAGCCGGCCACCGCTGATGCCTCCGGTTTTCAGCCCGGCGGCAACAGCCTCCACATGATCGGCAAGGCTCTTCTGTGCCATGAATACTGCAACGCAAATCACCTCCAGCAGAATTCCGGCCAAACCAAACAGCGAGAAAAGCCAATGCAGCGCGACACCCGCAACGGCACTGAGGATCAAGAGACCGGCAATCGACCAGACGCCGTTGCGACGCCGTTCGCGCTTGTGAAACTCATCACGATTGAACATCCGGTCGACGCGGGAGATCGCGTTTCCAAACAGCACGACCGGGTGCTGCAGGCGCATCCACAAGGCATCCGGATCACCGACAATCCGATCCAGCAAAAGGGCAAGAACCAGCACGAGAAGGTTATGGTCAAGCATCATGATGTGAAACTCTGCAGTGCATAGGAAAGCCGTTGGTCGCCAGCCGCGTCAGGAACGAGACCGAAACGCAACCAGCGCGGCTCATAGTCGAACTTGCGGACCAGAATATGATGCCGGCAAAGATGCCGGTGCAAGTCGGCGGCGTGCCCGTGTTCGACAAGCGCAAACAGATCGCTCCTGCCGACGATGCGCAAGCTGCCTTGCTCGAGCGTAGTGCGCAACGCGCTGGCCCTTTCCGATAGCCTACGCTGTATCGGGGCAACATCTGACGCGAAAAGGTCTGTTGCGATCGAAAGCGCCGGACCTGACACCGCCCATGGCCCAAGCAGGTCTTCGACGCGCTTCAGGATCGGCTGCACCGCGAGGACAAACCCCAGGCGTAATCCTGCCAGTCCGAAGAACTTGCCGAAAGAACGGGAGATGAGAACGTTCGCCAGCCGCGGGGCAAAAGGCGCCAAGCTTAACTGCGGGCATGTGTCCCCGAAGGCTTCGTCCACGATGACAACACCTCCCCTGGCCTCCATCTCTTTGCTGAATGCGACGAGTCTCTCGGGAGAGTAAAAGCGACCGGTGGGGTTGTTCGGATTGACGATGACGACAATTGCGTGATCGGCTGCGACGTCATCAAGGCCGGCGACAAGATCAACGGAGCGACCTGCCCTCCTGAACGCGCGCTCATATTCGCCGTAGGTCGGCCCCAGAATTGCTACCCGTCCGGCAACCTCGAAGAGCCGCGGCAACAGCTGGATCACGGATTGCGTACCGGGAACAGGAAGCGGGAAAATGTCACCACTGCGATAGTAGCCCTGTGCCGCAACGCGCGCCCGATCGGCCAGATAGGTGTCAGGCAGGCGATGCCAGGCACGCATCGGCACGTCTGGGAGTGGAACGGGGCACGGATTGATCCCCGTCGAAAGATCAAGCCAATGTTCAAGCTCGCCGCCGTAGATTGCAGCCGCAGCCGTGATGCCGCCGCCGTGAACGATCGGAGCATTCATCTTGTCCCCTCGGCAAGGTCAATCAGGTGCATGTAGGATCCCGCAACCTGGCCACGCTGGAGGCCCGCTTGCCCGAGATCATTGCCCAACGCGTCCGTCACCTGAAAAACGCGATCGGCTTCCCCTTCGGAAACCACCGCCGAATAGTGAAACTCGTGTGCCGTCATGGGCTTTTCGAAGTAGGACGAGTTCAACGGTCTCACGCGCCGATAGCCAAGGTGACGTTTGCGTTCCTCATAACTCGTGACGACAGGCAGGAGACCGAGCATTTCGTGACGCTTGCCGGTGCCGTCTATGAGGCCTTCACCTAGAACCATGTATCCGCCGCACTCACCGTAGATTCGCACGCCCTTGCCCGCTGCATCGATAAGCTTTGCCCTGAAATTGCTCGCAGCGGCGATCCGCCCTGGATGCAACTCCGGATAGCCGCCCGGAAGATAGATGGCGTCTGCCGTCGAATCCGGTGCCTCATCGGCAAGCGGTGAGAAGAAACTGATCTCCGCGCCGCGTCGACGCCAACCAAGCAACATATGCTCGTAGGAAAAGGCGAAGGCGATGTCGCGGGCCACGGCGATCCTGCTGCCGAGCGGCCGCAGCCGCGCAATGTTCGCCGTCGACGGACGGTTCAGGCCTTGGCGCGCAATGCGCAGCAGGAATTCGAAATTGCATTCTTCCGATATGGCATCCGCCGCATGCTCGATGAAGCTCTCAAGCATCTGATGCTCTCCCGCCTGAACAAGGCCGAGATGCCTTTCGGGAAGGGCAATGTCATTGTCGCGGCGGACGACGGCAACGATCGGCATGCGGATCGCTTCGAGCGCCTTGCGAAGCATCATCTCATGGCGTTCACCGCCGACCTTGTTAAGGATCACGCCGGCGATACGGACATCGGCACGGAAGCCCGCAAATCCTGTCACCAGCGCCGCCACCGACTGCGACATATGCGAGGCATCGACGACGAGCACCACGGAAAGCCCAAGCATGGCGGCTAGATCGGCCGCAGTCCCTTTGCCGTCGGTCGCACCATCGAAGAGCCCCATCATCGCTTCGATGATGAGAATGCGGTCGCCAGAGCGATGCAGGGTCGCATTGGCGGCGATCAGTTCCGGGCGCATCGCCCACGGGTCGAAGTTGAGACAGGCAACGCCGCTCGCCGCCGCGTGAAAGGCCGGGTCGATATAGTCTGGGCCAGCCTTGCCGGGGGCGATCGCGACACCGCGTTTGCGAAGTGCGCGCAAAAGCCCCAGCGTCACCGTCGTCTTGCCCGATCCGGAAGAAGGGGCTGCAATCAACAAACCGCTCATGCCGTCTCCCTGCTGTTCGAGTCTTGGAACGGATCAGGGCGCAATCTGCGTCCCGCGAGTGCGCCCAGCCAATCAAGCGACTGACGCAGCCGCACGACCTCCCCGATCACGACGATCGCCGGCGGTTCGAGGCCGGAAGCAGCGACAGCGGAAGGCGCTTCGCCGAGCGTCGTTTCCAGGACCTGCTGGTCGCCGGTCGATGCGTTGCAGACGAAGGCGACAGGCTCCATCGGGGAGCGCCCTGCGGCAATCAGGTTCCTGCTGATCTGCGCGATATGCTTCATCGCCATATAGATGACGATCACAGGCGAGCCCTTGCCGATGGCTTCCCAATTGATGGCATCCGGCACGATGCCCGAAGAATCGTGCCCCGTCAGGAATGTCACTGCATGGTTGACATCCCTATGCGTCACCGGAATGCCGGCATAGGCCAGCCCGCCGATACCTGCGGTAATACCGGGCACGATGCGGAACGGGACATTGTGCTCGACCAGCGTCAACGCCTCCTCGCCACCCCGCCCGAAGACGAAGGGATCGCCTCCCTTGAGACGCAAGACCCGCTTTCCGGCACGGGCGAGTTCGACAAGCCGCAGCGAAATGTCGCGCTGCTTGGCGGACGGCTTGCCACCACGCTTTCCCGCATATTCAAGCAGAGCGTCGGGCCGTGCGAGTTTCAGGCAGTCGGCATTCACCAGCGCGTCGTGAACGACCACGTCCGCCTCCGCCAGGCCCTTGGCGGCAAGAAGCGTGAGCAGTCCGGGCTCGCCCGGACCTGCACCAACAAGCCAGACGCTGCCCGGCTCAAGAGCCGGCAGATGTGAAAACGCAGCTTCGATCATTGGCATGATCTATGCCCCGTCGCTGGCAAGGTCAACGCCGCTGATCGGGCGGAAGCGAGATGTGAAGACACGCCTGCTCCAACCATTCTATCGCGCGCGATCGTTCCTTGTGATTCGCGCTCCGTGGTCCGTGTAACGAGACCCAATCCTCACGTCCGCAGAAGGGTATCGCGTATGAGATCGATGACGTTCTCGGATTCGATGCCGGTACAGACAACCTGGTTTGGCAGGCCATCCCAGTCGCCAGGCGGAAAGCGACGGCCGTCCGGCTTCACGATCGTCTGTCCATCCGCAATCCCGCCGCAAACGACTCGCACCGCGCCGCTGATGGTCGAGAACAGCTCGGGCGCTACGACATAGACGCAAGCGCAGCTGTCGTGAACCATCATGCCGTCTTCGACGGCGTGCTTGTAGAAGTCGATGTAGTCCTGCGAGAGATCGTTCAGCAGCTTGACTGCCCTGTTGCCCTTGGCGGCAACGTCGGCAAGATAACTGCGGCTCATTGTCGTGATCGCGGTCACGTCGAGGCCGATAACGGCAACCTTCCAGGCCGCAGTCAGAACGATGTCGGCGGCCTCGGGATCGCCGTGGATATTGGCTTCGGCCACCGGCGACACGTTGCCCGGAACATAGAAGTTGCCGCCCATGATGACGACGTCCTTCACGAGCCCGGCGATCTCCGGGTCTTCCTTGAGCGCCATCGCCAGGTTGGTCATACGGCCGACGGCAACCAGCCTGACTTCGCCCGGATTGGCGCGAACCGTATCGATAATGAAGCGATGGGCAGGACGCGGATCGATCGGCAGGTCGATGGTTTCGGGCACCTCGATGTTGCCGAGGCCGTTTTCGCCGTGCACGAAGGTCGGCCACGCCCTTTCCTCGCGGGTCGCATCCACGGTCACGCTGGCGCCCTTGGCAACGGGCGCAGGAATGTTCCATTCGCGCTTCAGGAACAGCGCGTTGCGTGTCGTCGTCTCCACCGACGCGTTGCCGAAGACGGTCGTGATACCGATCAGGTCGATCTCGGGATGGCGGTGCAGGAAGAGCAGAGCCATTGCATCATCGACGCCCGGATCCGTGTCATAAATGACCTTGTGCATGAGTGTGTGCCTCTTTTCGTTATTGTCGCAGGGCAGCCGGACGGCGCCGCGAAGTCGGCGCCACCATAGCGCCCGCTAATCTTTCTGCAACAGGGCACACGCAATGGATGCCGTCGCGCGCTGCGACTTGATTTTCGGAACAACCAACGCCGCATGCGGTCCAATCGCTGCCAGCGCCGCGGATTCCGCGACCCCATGACACCCCACCCGGGCGAAGACGATCGTCGAAGGATTTTTCAGCCTCGGCGTTTCCTCTTCGAGCCGCAGCGCACTGAAGAAAAGGAGTGGCGCCCCAAGGTCACGTGCCAACCCAAGGATCGCGGGCTCGTTGCCGCGCGTGTCGATGGATGCGACGCCCGCAAGCTCACCCGGGCTGATGCCAGCCGCCGCCAGCGCCGCACTGGCAAGCTCGGTTACCTCGTCTTGCGGCGTTCCACGCTCGCAGCCGATGCCGAGCACGTACCGGCGCAATCCATCGAATACATTTCCAGTCATGTGCGACAATGAAACCCGCCCCCGTGTCCACCAAGCCATTGCAGCATGGGGCTGGAAATGCAACATGCGCCGCGTCCACGTTCCAGAGTTTCCCTCCTTGTCCGATCTTGCCCCTCATCTCATCTTCATGCTGGCCGCGGCCGGCTTTTTTGCTGGCTTTGTCGATTCCATTGCCGGCGGCGGGGGCTTGATTACCGTCCCGGCGATGCTGATCGCGGGTATTCCGCCGCTGCAAACACTCGGCACCAACAAGGTACAGTCCGTATTCGGGGCAGCCTCCGCGACGATCGCCTATGCCCGAAAGGGACATGTTCACCTACGCACCCAGCTGCCGATGGCGCTGATGGCAATCTTCGGCGGCTCCCTTGGCGCTGCCTTGGCAACGATCGTGCCGGGCGACCTGTTGCGCGCGATCATGCCGGTCCTTCTGGTGGCAATCGCACTCTATTTTGCGCTGAAGCCGAACCTCGGCGATGTCGACAAGCATCGCCGCATCACGCCCTTCGTTTTCGGGCTTACGCTGGTACCGGCCATCGGATTTTACGACGGTGTCTTTGGTCCCGGCACGGGATCGTTCTTCATGCTGTCGTTCGTCTCGCTCGCCGGCTTCGGTATGCTGAAGGCGACGGCGCACACCAAACTGTTGAATTTCGGCTCCAATGTCGGCGCTCTCATCGTCTTCGTTTCCTTCGGCGCGATCATTTGGAAGATCGGGCTGATGATGGGCGTCTGCCAGTTCCTGGGCGCGCAGCTAGGCTCGCGCCTTGCGATGCGCACGGGCGCGCGCCTGATCAAGCCGCTGCTCGTCATCGTCTGCATCGCCTTCACGATCAAGCTTCTGGCCGATCCAGCCAATCCGATCCGCGTCTGGCTCGAGATCTGATATTGGCGACCCACCTCGCGTAAATTGCACGCGCCGGAAACGCTTAGAATAGAGCTAGCAGCAGCGCCCCACCAGCAATCAGGCCCACGCCGAGCCAGTTCATGAGGTTCAGCTTCTCACCGAGGAAGACGACGCCGAAAACCGCGACGAGAACGATCGAAAGCTTGTCGATCGGGGCGACGCGTGCAGCATCGCCGATCTTCAATGCGCGGAAATAGGCAAGCCAGGAGGCGCCGGTCGCCGCCCCCGAAAGGCAGAGGAACAGCCACGTCTTGCCTGAAATGCTGGAGAACGGCTGCCACTGCCCGGTTGCCGCGACAATGGCGCTGATGATGAAGACGATAACAACGGTGCGGATCAGGGTGGCGAGATCGGAATTGATGCCGGCAACGCCGATCTTCGCAAAGATCGCCGTCAATGCGGCGAAAGCCGCCGAAAGCACCGCCCAGAAAACCCAGCTCTGCGTCATCAGAACTCCACGCCCGGCTGCCCCTTGATGCCCGAGCGGAAGGGATGCTTGATAAGCTCCATCTCGGTCACGAGATCGGCGATCTCGATCAGTTCGTCCTTGGCGTTGCGCCCGGTCAGAACGACATGAGTCATATACGGCTTCTCGTTCTTCAGAAACTCCACGACCTCGTTGATATCGAGGTAATCATAACGCAACGCGATGTTGATCTCGTCGAGCAGCACCATCGAATTGCGCTCGTCGCGGATCAGTTCCTTCGCCCTCTCCCAAGCAGCGCCGGCCGCCGCGACATCGCGAGCGCGATCCTGCGTCTCCCAGGTGAAGCCCTCGCCCATGGTGTGGAACTGGCAGACATCGGAAAAGTGCTTTTCGATCAGGTCGCGCTCCCCGGTCCACATCGCGCCCTTGATGAACTGCACGACGGCCGAAGGCTTGCCGTGCGCGATATGCCGGAAGATCATTCCGAAGGCGGACGACGACTTACCCTTGCCCTTGCCAGTATGGACGATGATCAGGCCCTTTTCGTCCGTCTTCGTCGCCATGATCTTGTCGCGGGCGGCCTTCTTCTTCGCCATCTTCTCGGCGTGGCGGGCGTCGTCGTGGCCAGCGGCTTCGGTGGTTTCGTCGGTCATCTCAATATTCCCCGGATGTAAGCTTGCCTTGATGCAAGCCGAATGTGTCTGAAAGGTCGAACCGCGCCGAATTGCTGCGCGGCGTCCAGAGGCTGCGATCGATCGCTTCCAGCAGCCGCTCCTTCATGTCGGCGAAGGCGGCCGGGTTTTTCTCGATCATGAAATCGCGGACCTCAGGATCCACCACGAAAGCCTGGTAGACAGCTTCGAAGTGATGGTTGCCAACGGCACCCGTCGTCGCCGAGAAGGCAAAGAGGTAATCGACGGTAGCGGCGATCTCGAAGGCCCCCTTGTAGCCATGGCGCATGACGCCATCGATCCACTTCGGATTGACAACGCGGCCACGCACGACACGCCCGATCTCTTCTTCCAGCGACCTGATCACCGGCTTCTCCGGCCTCGAATGATCGTTGTGATAGATCGATGGCCGATCGCCCGCCAGCATTTCGGCCGCAGCCGCCATCCCGCCCTCGAACTGGTAATAGTCGTCGCTGTCGAGAAGATCGTGTTCGCGATTGTCCTGGTTCTGCACGACCGCTTGGATCGAGCGCAGCCGCTCTTCGAAGACGCCGCGCTCCGCCCGGCCCTCTTCGCCGGCGCCATAAGCGTAGCTTCCCCAGACAAGGTAGGCTTCTGCCAGATCGGCGCGACGCTCCCACCCCTTCTCATCGATCAGCGCTTGCAGACCAGCACCGTAGGCGCCAGGCTTCGAGCCGAAGACGCGGTAGCCGGCGCGGCGAACAGCTTGCGCCGCATCCAATCCCGCCTTTTCGAGACGGGCAGCCTCGCCGCCCATCCGCTCCGCAATCGGATTGTCGATAGCATCCTCTTCCAGCGCCCCGACGGCGCGGATTGCCTTGTCGAACAGAGCGATCTGCTCCGGAAAGGCGTCCCGGAAGAAGCCGGAGATACGCAATGTCACATCGACGCGCGGCCGACGCAGCAGCGCGGGCGGAATGATTTCATAGCCGGTGACGCGCCGCGAGGTCATGTCCCACACCGGCTTCACGCCGATCAGGGCGAGCGCCTGGGCGATATCGTCGCCGCCGGTGCGCATATTCGAGGTGCCCCAGGCGGTCAGGCCAAAGGAGACCGGCCATTCACCGTGATCCTGCACGTAGCGGCGGATCAGCAGCTCCGCGGACTTCTTCCCGAGCTCGTAGGCCGCCGGCGTCGGCACGGCCCGGCTGTCGACCGAGTAGAAATTCCGTCCGGTCGGCAGCACGTCCGGTCGGCCCCGCGTCGGAGCCCCAGATGGTCCCGGCGCTACGAAACGCCCGTCGAGCCCTCGAAGCAGGCCTTCGATCTCATCAGTCCCGCAGGCCAGAATGGCAGGCTTGAGCCGCGTTTCGATCTCCGCAAGAACAGCGTGAGTGGCCTCCCAACCTTCCGGGCAAGAAAACTCGCCGGCAACCAGCCGCGCCGCAAGCAGTTCGATCCGCTCGACGGCATCGCCGTTCGTTCTCCAGATCGCGTCCGTAGCGCTTGCGAGAACGTCAGGGAACGGCCCGGTCCAGACTCCGGCCATGTCGCAATCGAGCGGGTCGAACTCGGATCCGAGATCCGCCGCAATCGCACGCTGAAGACTACGATCGCCACCCTGTCCGAGCCCGCGCGGAACCCGCGCCAGCGCGACCGTCAAATCCGTCAGCAGCCGGCCCTGCGGCGAGACGCCGAAAACATGCAGGCCGTCGCGAATCTGCATCTCCTTGAGATCGCAGAGGTAGGCGTCGAGTTTCTTCAATGCCTCGGTCTCGCTTTCCCCCTTGTCGATGCCGGCATCGCGATCGAGGCCTATGTCCGCCACGAGATCGAGGATCTGCTTGCTGAGAAGCCGGATCCGGCGCGGATCGCCGCCCGAAGCCTCGTAATATTCGTCGACCAGCGCCTCCAGATCCTTCAGCGGCCCGTAGCTCTCTGCACGCGTCAGCGGCGGCGTCAGGTGATCGATGATGACAGCAGCAGAACGACGCTTTGCCTGCGTTCCCTCACCCGGATCGTTGACGATGAAGGGATAGAGATGCGGCATGGGGCCAAGGATGGCTTCCGGGTAGCACTCCTCTGACAGCGCCAGCGCCTTACCGGGCAACCATTCGAGATTGCCATGCTTGCCCATATGAATAACGGCGTGAGCGCCGAACTCATGGCGAAGGAAGGCATAGAAGGCGAGATAGCCATGCGGTGGCACAAGATCCGGCGAATGGTAGCTCTCCTTCGGATCGATATTGTAGCCGCGTGCCGGCTGGATGCCCACCAGCACCTCCCCAAGCCGCATGAACGGCAGCGCAAACGCGCTGTCCACGACATAGGGATCGGCCTCGGGCGCACCCCAACGCACGCCGATTTCATCCTGAATCTTTTTCGGAAGTTTTACGAAGAAGGCTTTGTAACGACTCAAGGAAAGCGATTCGCGGACAAGCTTGCCGTCGCTGCCCGAGTTTGTCGGCCCTTCCATCAGACGCTGGATCAGCTGATCGCCATCCGCAGGTACATCTGAAACCGCATAGCCGGCGGCACGCATGGCTTTCAGCACCTCGACAGTACCCGCCGGCGTGTCTAGTCCGACGCCGTTGCCGAGCCTGCCATCACGGTTCGGATAGTTCGCCAGAACAAGCGCGACGCGCCTCTCACTGGCGGCGGTGGTGCGCAGCTTCGCCCAATTGGCGGCAAGCCTGGCGGTATAGCGCATCCGTTCGATATCGGGTTCGCTACCGACAATGTTGGCCTCGACCCTCGCGTCGTAGCGGGCCGCCGATTTGAAGGAGACCGCACGAGAGAGCACCCGACCGTCCACTTCGGGCAGCGCGACGTTCATGCCAAGATCACGCGCCGAGAGCCCTTGCGAGGACGCCGCCCACGCCTGACGTGACGATGCCGAAAAGATCGCCTGAAGCACGACGGCATCATTGGCCTCGAGCACCGTCGGCTCGCGATCCGCGCCCGGCGCCGACACGGCAAAGCCTGTCGTGTTGATCACCACCGCGGGCTTGATGACATCAAACACGCTTTCCAGAATGCCCTTCGACACCGGATCCTTGAGGCTGTAGGCGAATACCGGCAACGGCCGGATGCCTTCCGAAAGCAGCGTGTCGACAAGCGCTTCGACCGGCCTTGTCTCGCCGCTTTGCACAAGCGCGCGATAGAAGCTGATAGCGACCGTCGGGAGACGCGAGCTTTCCCGAGGTGAGCGAAGCCGCTCGTCGCAGGCCGCCGCCCTCCACTCGTCGACCCCAAGCACGCCCTTGCCCGGCCACCATATGCCGGCCTTCATCAGCGGCGATGCAGCTTCCGGCTTTTCCGCGCCAGACAGCATCGCACCGGCATAGGCGAGAAATGCCCGCGAATTGGCGTCGCCACCCTCGATGAGATAGGCCCAAAGCGCGTTCAGATCCTCAAGCGGAACATTCGAAAACGGCGTCAAACCCGCATCGGGCTTCGAATCTCCCGGCAACACCGCGATCAGCGCGCCGGTTCGCGCCGCGGCGGCATGGAGCGCTTCCAGTGCGTAGTGGAAGTAGCTGGCACCACCCAGCGCCCTGACGACGATCAGCTTCGCATGACGAGCTGTCCGCTCCACATAGGCATCGACCGACATCGGATGCTTGAGGCTCATCAGGCTTGCGAGCCGCAGCGAGAATCCGGCCCCCGCTTCGTCGTAAGCTGCGGCCATCGCTGCGAGTTCGGTATCGGCAGCCGACAGGAACAGGACATCGCCGGGAGACTGACCAAGATCGATCGCCTCCTCGCCGTCGCTGATCGTTCCCTGCTGTGCCAGAAGCAGATGCATCGGTCTGCCTTATGCCAGCGTTTCGATCGCCTTGCGCACCGCCGCTTCGTCCATCTCGTGCAGGCCGATGACGACGAGGCGGGTGCCGCGCGCTTCACCGGACGCCCAGGCGCGATCGAAATAGTGGTCGATGCGGCTTCCGACCGCCTGCAGTTGCAGACGCATCGGCTTGCCGGGAACGTCGACGAAGCCCTTGAGCCGCAGCACGTCATGCTCGCCGATGATGCCCTTCAGCGCATCCACGAAGGCCGCAGGGTCGGCAACCGGGCCAAGCTCGACCACGAAGCTGTCGAACTCGTCATGGTCATGCTGCACGCCGTCCTCATGTTCGAGCTCGTGGTGGGACTTGCGATTGACTACATCGTCTTCCGTTCCGACACCGAGCCCGAGCAGCACGCTCGCCGGGACCTCGCCGTTGCGCGCCTCGATCATCACGGGCTTGCGGGCGATGCGCGAAGCGACCTCGTCCCGCACACGGCCAAGGCCGGCGGTGTCGAGAAGGTCGGTCTTGTTGAGCACGATCAGATCGGCGCAGGTCAACTGGTCCTCGAAAAGCTCCTCGATCGGGCTCTCATGGTCGAGCGACTCGTCTTCCACGCGGCGGGCCTCGACGGCATCGTGATCGTCGGCAAACCGGCCAGCGGCGACCGCGGCGCTGTCAACGACGGTAACGACGCCATCGACAGTGACCTGCGTGCGAATGTCCGGCCAGTTGAAGGCCGCAACGAGCGGCTGCGGCAGCGCGAGGCCGGATGTCTCGATGACGATATGGTCGGGGCGCTGCTTGCGCTCCAAAAGCTTCGTCATCGTCGGGATGAAGTCGTCGGCGACCGTGCAGCAGATGCAGCCGTTGGTGAGCTCGATGATGTCGTCCTCGGTGCAATTCTCGGCGCCGCAGCCCTTCAGCACCTCGCCGTCGACGCCGAGATCGCCGAACTCGTTGATGATGAGCGCGATCTTCTTGCCGTTGGTATTGGAGAGCAGATTGCGGATCATCGTCGTCTTGCCGGCGCCGAGGAAGCCGGTGATCACGGTCGCCGGGATTTTCTGCTGGTTCATGAAATTCAACCCTTCATCTTCAGCGGCAGTCCGGCCGCGATAAAATACACATCCGCGGCCTGAGCCGCGATCATTTGATGCAAGCGGCCGGCATGATCCCGGAACTCCCGCGCCATGCGGTTTTCTGGAACGATGCCGAGGCCGACCTCATTGGAAACGATGACAAGGCGCGCACGCGCCGTCGGCAGATACGCGGCAAGCGAGGCAAACTCGGCCTCCGTGTCGCGCTCCTCCATCATCAGGTTGGTGACCCAAAGCGTCAGGCAATCAACAAGGATCGCTCGTCCCTCGCCATCGATCGCCCGCACGCAGCCGACCAGATCAAGAGGCTCTTCGTGGGTCTGCCAGAGATCGCCGCGATCCGCCTTGTGCTTGTCGATCCGGGCGCGCATCTCGTCGTCCCAGGCGCGACCCGTTGCCACGTAATGGCGCTCCAAGCCGCTCGAGACGACTACTTGCTCGGCAAAGCGTGACTTTCCCGAGCGCGCGCCGCCCAGGACAAACGTCGCGCCGGATGATAGAGGGATCATCGTAGATGCTGTCCGATCTGCGGAAGCGATCCGCAAGAAACCGGAACGGCTGCAGAGCGCAGCCGGCAAATCTGTCTTTCAGCCATGACAACCTCCGTGCTGGCAGCGGGCATCGCCCAGGAATGGGCTTCTCGCCCGGCACGGTTGGCAGGTCTCCTGGCTCGCGGGTTTTGGCCGCGACCGGGGCAGACCGGAAACCGGTCGCCCCAGATCGTGCCAGCGGGTCTTCCTCGCCTTCCCGGCTGCATTTCATGAAAAGGCGGACGATTCGTAGACGTAAGAGGCGTCCTGCCCCGGTTGATCATGATGCACTGCCAGTGACTTTTCCGTCGCCACTTTCGCGCCACCCGCCTGCACCATCGCAGACTGTCAGTGACACGAAACCAACGTCGGACGGAAAACCCTGACCGCTCTACAGTCGCGGGGTCGGCTATGATAGCGGTGCCCTGATTGGGTCCACCGCTTCACATTCCCTTTTCATCCGCACCGATTCAACCGGTCCGGAACCATCCGTTATGAATTCATCGTTAGGCAAGGCCACTGGCGAAGTCAATCAAGCCGTCGCTGAGCGGAATGCCAATGCATGCCTAAAACCGCACCAAGACGACCTTCTCTACCAAATTTATCGTCTTTTATCAGTAGTTTACGTCACAAATAATTATTGCCGGCGCCGGGCTTTTGCCGCAATTGCGTCGCAAGCGGGTGGCGCCATTGGCTTGCCCTTCCCTCACCGCACTTGATCGCGCCTATACCTGCCTATTTTCCTGTCATGCTCCTAAAAACCAATATCCGCCGTTTCGGTCCGTTTCATACCCTTCTCGATATCGGGCGGATGCGCGCTCTGCTGCGGCGCAGCGAGATGGGGATGGTCATCGCCGGCGCGATGGTCGGGGTAATCTCCGGCCTGGCCGTGACAGGCATGAGCCTCGTTTCCCGCGAAATGCACAGCCTCATCTTCGGAATCAGCGACGTCGACAGGTTGAGTTCGTCGCAGATCGACAACAAGCTCGTGTTGCTGACCGCACCCGTTTGCGGCGGCTTGCTGCTCGGGCTCTTGCTGTTTGTGCTTGCCAAGACCCGCAAGAAGCCAATGGTGGACCCGATCGAGGCAAACGCGCTGCATGGCGGTCGGCTATCTCTCACCGATAGTATTCTGGTCGCGGTCCAGAATCTCATTTCGAACGGCTTCGGTGCGTCGGTCGGCCTGGAAGCCGGCTACACGCAGTTGGCGGCAGGGCTGGCCTCTAAACTTGGCCTCAAGCTGCAACTTCGCCGCTCGGACCTACGTGTTCTCGTCGGATGCGGTGCGGCGGGAGCCATTGCAGCCGCTTTCCACGCACCGCTGACGGGCGCCTTCTATGCATTCGAACTCATCATTGGCTCCTACACCATCGTTTCGCTGACGCCGGTCGTCGTTTCCGCACTGGTCTCGACGCAGATTGCGCGTCTGCTCGCCGGCAGCGATTTCCTGATCGACGTCGGCAGCTTCGGTACAGTCATGCCAGCCGACTATGTACCGGCCCTCCTCCTCGGCGCGTTTTGCGCGGGCATCGGGATCATGATCATGCAGGGCGTCGCCTGGATCGAGGAATTGGCTCGCAGGAGTTCCATCACAACGCCGCTGCGTCCTGCCCTTGGCGGCATCGTCGTCGGTCTGCTCGCGCTGATCACGCCGCAGGTGCTGTCAGCCGGCCACGGCGCGCTACACCTCAATCTCGGACGCGATATCGCCATCCCGGCACTTGTGGGTCTCTTCCTCCTGAAGGCCTTCGCCTCCGCTATCTCAATCGGCTCCGGCTTCAGAGGCGGCCTGTTCTTCGCGTCCCTGTTCATGGGGGCGTTGGTGGGGAAACTCTTCGCCTATTCCGCACCCTACTTCGCTCACGCCACGCTGACACCCGTCATCTACGCCGTCGTCGGTATGAGCTCGCTTGCGGTCGCCGTTATCGGCGGGCCACTGACGATGACCTTTCTCGCGCTCGAAATTACCGGCGACTTTCCAATTACCGCGCTGGTGCTGGCGGCAGTCATCACGTCCTCGCTCGTCGTGCGCAGCACCTTCGGCTACTCCTTCGCAACATGGCGCTTCCACCTGCGCGGCGAGAGCATTCGCAGCGCTCACGATGTCGGCTGGATCCGCAACTTGACTGTCGACCGCCTGATGCGCGCCGATGTTAAGACGGCCAACGCCGCCCTCACCATCGACGAATTCAAGGAACGCTTCCCCATCGGTTCGGCACAGCGCGTGGTCCTGGTCGATGATACAGGCAAATACAGCGGCCTCGTTCTCGTCCCGGACATTTACGCAAACCTGACCGACACCGACGAAACCGGCAAGGATCTCAGCGAATTCATCCGCTACAAGAACGATTTCCTGCAGCCGCAAATGAACGCCAAGCAGGCAGCCGCCATCTTCGACAAGACCGAAAGCGAAGCCCTCGCCGTCGTCAACAATCTGATTGAGCGCAAGGTCGTCGGGCAGCTGAGCGAGGCACATACGTTGCGCCGCTACAGCGAAGAGCTCGATCGCCGCCGCCGTGAAATATCCGGCGAGATCTAGCCAAAGAGCTCGTCAAGCCAGCGTCGGTCAAGACATGCTTCCAGCTCGGCTGCGACGTCGTCCAGAGCCTTCTCGACGCTGGCACGATAATCACTCGTCTCGCCGGAAAGGCCGAAACTCCGGAGCAAACGAGATCGATAGAAGTCGCTCGCGAAAAGCCCATGCAGATAGGTTCCGACAATTCGACCGTCTGCAGATACCGCACCATCCGGCTTTCCATCAACGATTGCGAACGGCCGGCCACAATCTTCTCCGGCCGTGATGCCAAGGTGGATCTGATAGCCGGAAAGCGGGGAACCGTCCTCCACCGCTGTCGCAACACTGTTGCGGACGGTCTTTTGAGGCGCCATCTCCGTCTCCACGTCAAGCAACCCGAGACCCGCCACCTCCGTCGCATGCCCCTCAATACCCAGGGGATCATGCACCTTCCACCCGAGCATCTGATAGCCGCCGCAAATACCGATAACCCGCCCGCCGCGCTTCACATGGGCCAGGAGATCGGCATCCCAGCCCTGCGCACGCATATCCGCAAGGTCAGATATCGTTGATTTCGAGCCCGGCAGCACGACCAGTTGCGCATCCCCGGGCAGCCGCTCGCCCGCACGGACGAAAACCAACTCGACATCCGGCTCGGCTCTTAGCGGATCGAAGTCGTCGAAATTTGCGATCCGGGAAAAGACCGGCACGGCAATCTTGAGTGCGCCGCTGCCACCGCTTGCCAGCCTCTCCAATGCCACCGAGTCCTCGGCCGGCAATCGCGATGCGTGCTTGAGCCATGGCACAACGCCAAAGCACGGCCAGCCCGTGAAGCGGCGCACCGCGTCGATGCCCGTATCGAACAGCGAAACGTCACCGCGAAACTTGTTGATGATGTAGCCGGATATCATTGCCCGGTCTTCAGCGGAGAGGATCGTGTGGGTGCCGACCAGCGACGCGATCACGCCACCGCGATCGATGTCGCCAACGAGGACCACAGGCACGCCGGCGCGTGTCGCAAACCCCATATTGGCGATATCGCCGGCCCTGAGATTGATCTCGGCAGGCGAGCCAGCACCTTCCACGATCACAAGATCCGCTCCGACCGAAACCTGGGAAAAGCTCTGCATGACGTAATCGAGCAGTGCCGGTTTGAGCTTCTGATAGTCTCGTCCCCTAGCCTGCCCCCAGACCTTCCCTTGAACGATGATCTGGCTGCCGAATTCGGTCTGCGGCTTGAGCAGCACCGGGTTCATGTGCACCGAGGACGGCACCCGCGCGGCGAGCGATTGCAACCACTGCGCGCGACCGATCTCGCCGCCGTCGTCAGCCACGGCAGCATTGTTGGACATGTTCTGGGGCTTGAAAGGACGAACCGAGAGGCCACGATTGGCAGCAAGCCGACAAAGACCCGCAACAAGAACGGTCTTGCCGACATCGGAGCCGGTCCCTTGCAGCATGATGGCCTTGGTCATTGTCGTGGAACTCCGGAGAACTCGACCCGCCCTACAACGGCGTCTCTGCTGCGGTCAATCTCAGGCGCTGAAAATGCGAAGGCCGCGTCAACCGTTCGGTTGCGCGGCCTGCCGAAATACGCTGGCGCGTTCGCCCATACACGGCGAAGCTCACGTTCTCCGGGACGCACTACCTGATCCGGAGAAGCAGCGGTGTCCCCCGCTACGCAACAACAGATAGCGCCACATTGTTACCGGAAGGTTAGCAGCCCCTTAAGCAAAGATGAATTTCGGCATCTTCTGACTTTTCTCGACGATCAGGGCGGCGCTGGCTGCTTTGCCGGCGCGATCTTACGGCGCAGGCGGTAACCTTTTGGCGAGACTGGCATTAACGATTTCAAATCATACGCTTAGACTCCGTACCTCAAGCGCAGAAGACAATTGATTTCCGCAACCGAACGCGTAGGCTGCGCATCAAGGTGCCAAGACGAGCGCCACAGCGATAGCCAGGACAAACAGCACAAGGGGTTTCCGCAAGCGGAACTCCTAGGTTGTGGCCGCGGCAGCAAAAGGGAACGCAAGATGAGATCTCTCTGCACTTCAATCCTGCTCACCCTCGGAATTTATGCAGCGGCCGCATCCGCGCAGGCTGCGGACTGCGGTAACGTCACCATCGCTGAGATGAAGTGGGCTTCGGCCGGCATTGCAGCTAACTTCGATAAGTTCATTCTCGAGAAGGGGTACGGCTGCTCGGTCAAAATCGTCCCCGGCGACACGATGCCGACGTTCCTCTCGATGAACGGAAAAGGTGAGCCGGATATTGCTTCGGAGTTCTGGATCAATTCAGTGCGCACCGAACTCGACAGCGCGGTCAGGGAGGGCAAGCTGATCCAGGCGGCCGAAATCCTCTCAGAGGGTGCTGTCGAGGGCTGGTGGATACCGAAATTTATCGCCGATGCCAATCCAGATATCCGCAGCGTAGAGGACGCGCTCAGGCATCCCGAGCTCTTCCCGGCACCAGGCAATTCATCGCAGGGCGCGGTCTATAGTTGTCCCGTCGGGTGGAGCTGCCAGATTTCAACGGCAAATCTGTTCCGCGCGCTGGGAGCCGACAAGAATGGGTTTCAGCTTGTTGAGACGAGCAGCCCGCAAGAACTTGATGATTCCATCGCAACCGCGTTCCAGAAAAAGATCGGCTGGCTTGGCTACTACTGGGCCCCTACAGCCATTCTCGGCAAATACGACATGACCCTCCTCAGCTTCGGCGTCGGTCATAACAAGGCAGAATGGGACAAATGCACATCGGTCCCCGGTTGCGCCCGGCCGCAAGTCAATTCTTATCCCGTCTCGCGGGCCTACACGATCGTCACCAAGTCCTTCGCCGATCGGGCCGGACCGGCGATGGATTACCTGAAGGTCCGGTCATGGGACAACATGACGATCAACGAAGTGCTGGCCTGGCAAGACGAAAACCACAAGAGCAACGAGGAAGCCACGATTTACTTCCTGCAGAACTATGCCGCCCTGTGGACCAAATGGGTTCCGACCGATGTCGCTCAGAAGGTCAAGGCCGCGCTCTAGGGCGAGCAAGACGATCGCCCGCCGAACGATCGGTCGCGCATACGATGAGCACCTCTTCCCTGTGATGTTGCGGTTTTCCTATAAGCAGCGACTGCTTGCGCCCGAATCGCGCCAAACCGCTTGCCCCAGACAAGGAGAACAAAGATGACATCCGCTCCATTTCCCGACCGAGACACAATCGCTTCAAAGTTTGCGAGCCTTGGCGAGCAGGAAAAAGCCTACGTTGCCCTTTTGATGGAAAACGCGGCACAGGACGAAAACCTCATCGAGGGCCTGCACCGCCACCTGAACAACGCCGCAAGCGCGCCATTCCTGAACACGCTGAGACTCGAGAACCTTGGGAAATGGATTGGCGAGGCGGCACCGGCCCGACTGCAGATACGCCTAATGGAGGCTGCGAAATCAAGCCAGCATCCTGCCTATGCGGCGTTCCGGACCGGGCTTTCGCGTTCCGGCGGGCTGGAAAAGGCCTACCCGCCGGCAGCGATCTGACGTAGCTTTACCGGGTTGCAGCGCGACCGACCGAACGACCAGCATCCTGCGTCGCATTGACGGCATTTGCCGTGTCGCGACCGATGCCGCGGATCGTGTTTCCACACGAAGAGAGCACGAGCAGAATTGCGAGGGCGGAGCCGATCTTGGCCATTGTCATCATTGCGAAATCCTTCTTTTTCAATCGTCCAGGCGCGGCGACTCCCGCCACGCGCGTTAAACCCCGGAGGAAGAAAAGAGGTCCCCGCTATGTTGTCAAGCCGCAACGGCCTTTGCTTTTTCGGCAAAGGCAAAGCGGATGCTTTCGGCGACAGCCCGCATCGGGTTGTTCATCTGTGACGCGGTAAGCAGCCTGATGTCGAAGGAACCAAGCTCGGGCAATCCTTCCTGCAGGCCGAGAATCGTCATCTCATCGGTGACGTAGGAGCGCGGCAGCGGCGCGATTGCCAGGTCGGAGATCACGGCCGCTCGCTGTGCCATGGTATGGCCGCTGAGAAAAGCGACACGATAACCGCGCTTCATGCGCTCAAGTTGAGACAGCGCCTCGGAGCGCCAGATACAGCCATCCTCCCAGATCGAGATCGGTAGCGGATCACGACGATGCGCCGTACCGCACTTGGCGCCGGCCCATACCAGTCGCTCCCGAAATACAATCTCGCCGTCAGTCGGCAGCGGGCGCGTCGCGCAATTGATCAGCGCCAGATCCAGGCGCTGCTCCTCCATCCGCTTCTTGAGCCCGATGCTCATGTCGATCGTGACATCGACCATGATGCTCGGAAAACTCTCCGCGAAGCTTTTCAGGATGCTCGGTAGCAGTCGTTCGCCGATATCCTCCGGCGCACCCAGCCGCACCACGCCGCTGAGTTCGGGCATGATGAACCGCGAAACCGCCTCGTTGGACAAAGCGAGAATGTTGCGCGCGTAGGAAAGCAGCACCTCGCCGTGCTGGGTCAGGCTGACCGACCGCGCATCCCGCAGGAACAGCGTGGCACCAAGCTGTTCTTCGAGCTTCTTGATCTGCATGGAGACCGCCGATGGCGTCCGGTAGACCGCCTCGGCAGCGGTGGAAAAATTGCCGGTCTCTGCGATGGCAACGAAGGTGCGCAGCACGTCGTTATCAAGCAAAGGAATGGGACGGCGAAAGGGAATGCTCATCGTCACATCTTTCAATTTTTCTGAATTTGAATTCCATATCATTTTGTTTGATTGAAAGTCAACCCGGCAATACTCTTCCTTCCTAGCGGCTAATATTGATGAAAGGAGGCCGCGATGAACACGCTTAACGCTATCTTTGACATCTTCTACGCATTCAGATCGCGACAGATCTCCCGCCAGACACGCAATCGCACACGCGATCAGTTGGCGCGGCTGCCGAGACATCTCGCCGATGATCTCGATCTGCAAGCCTTGGGCATGACCGAGCCTCGCTGAGACGCGAGATCCCGTCAGCGGCTTCAAAGACATGGTGAAAGGCTCTAATATACGCTCCGCGGCGCGACTACGGAGCGTAACGACCATGGCGACGAACGACGCGTGTTTCCACGGCGATATCCCTTCAGCATATGATCGGTACATGGTGCCGATGTTGTTTGACCCTTATGCAGCTGATTTGGCGCAGCGCGTGGCGTCGATTCATCCGCACCGCGTTCTCGAGGTCGCAGCGGGTTCCGGCGCTCTGACGCGCGCGATGTCGTCAGCACTTCCGCACGCCGAAATCATCGCCACCGACTTGAACCAGGCCATGTTGGATGTCGCCGCATTGAGACATTCTGGGGGGCATGTCGTTTGGCGACAGGCTGACGCATCGAGCCTACCCTTTCCCGCGCAGACCTTTGACGCCATCGCAAGCCAGTTCGGCGTCATGTTCTTTCCCGATAAGGGTCGCGCCTACCGCGAAATCCTCCGCGTGCTGAAGCCGAAGGGCACGTTCTTTTTCAACACCTGGGACTCAGTCGAGAACAACGCCTTCGCAAAAGCGGTCAAAGCTTCGACGGATGCCCTGTTTCGGGATGATCCGCTGAGCTTCTTCCAGCGCACGCCGCATAGTTACTTTGACGCCGAGGCGATCCTATTGGAGTTGGAACAAGCCGGCTTCCAGTCGGTGACCTTCGCAAGGGTCGAAAAGACTGCCCGTGCGCCCTCGGCAAGGGACGCTGCGACAGGCTTCTGCAAGGGTAGTCCGCTCCGCGCGGAAATAGACGCCCGCCAGTCAAAGGTCGATGTCGTTGCTCGTGTGGCCGATACGCTAGAGCAGGTTTTCGGCAAGGGACCGATCGAGGGCGGAATGTCTGCATTTGTATTCACAGCCGAGGCCCCGCGCCAGACCTAGCAGCTCTGGGCGATCCGTTTCCATGGCACAGAAGCAACCTCGGTCATCAAATAGGGGGTCGACCGACTGCGTCGCCCATAAAGCCACCCAAAACGATTCTGACACTGTCGGAACATCCTGTGCGGAGCGACGTTCCCTTTATGCAACGCACCCTTTGTCGTTGCACTGACTGCGTTTCCCTCAACTGCAGTCACAGAGGCCCGGCGCTGTCCAAACCAGCACCGGGCTTTTCTCTCGCTCACCATTCACCCTCTAGATAATTCAGAGCCATCTAAAATACAGCTTGAAATCGCCGTCTCCGTAATGATGATGCTTGCCTTCAGCCAGGAGGGGTACCGATGTCACAATACCACGAGACGCGGCGGTTCAAATGCACCAGTGACGCTGGAAATGCCTGCGTCGTCATCGAACAGATCAGGATTGCTGATGAGGCAGTCGCCGGCCCACGGACAGATTACATGACCGTAGATGGCGACGTCGCCAATCGACTCGACAAGAAGCACTTTCTGATCCTGATGAAGGGCGAGATCGTCAAGATTCAGAGAGCTCTAAGGAAAAAGCACTGAGCGCGTTGCCCCCGCGGAGGCCGTACGCCGTGGCGGTGTTCCTGCCATCTCGGAATGGACGGAGATGTCGCCGGGCATACATATGTCATCAGCGCGTCATCTGACAGTGATGTCTTAACGCACCGAGCGCTGCGACTCGTTTTTCATTCCGGCGCTGTTCACCGCTGGAATGACTGATGCTGTATATCATTGCCGTCGCCGGTGCCCTGCTGGCAGCCAATACCCTCAGCCTTCTGATTGCGGGATGGCGGATTCGCTCCCGCCAAGACAGGACGCCAGGCGTCGCCACGCGTTCGCCTGTCTCGATCGTGATACCTCTTTGTGGAGTGGAACAATTCTCACGCGAGACACTCCAAAGCGCGCTTAGCCTGGATTGGCCCGACTACGAGGTCATCTTCTGCGTTGCCGACAGGGCCGATCCCATCATTGGTTTGGTCGAGCATGCCCTCAGAACAAAGCCGCTCGCAAAGGCGAAGCTCCTTGTCGGAGACGACCGCATCAGCGCAAATCCGAAACTCAACAACTGCGTCAAGGGTTGGAACGCGGCGTCGCATGAATGGGTCGTCCTTGCCGATTCCAACGTCATGATGCCGACGGACTATCTCACACGCTTGTTGGCCGGCTGGCGGCACGACAGCGGGCTTGTCTGCTCGACGCCACTTGGGTCCCGTCCCAACGGATTTTGGGCGGAGGTCGAATGTGCCTTCCTCAACACGCATCAAGCGCGTTGGCAATATGCCGGGGAGGCCCTTGGAGTTGGCTTCGCGCAAGGCAAGAGCATGCTATGGCGCAAGAAGATGCTCGACGCCCACGGCGGCATTCAGGCACTTGCCGCAGAAATCGCCGAAGACGCCGCCGCCACAAAGCTGGTGAACAGCATGGGCCTCAAGGTGCATCTCGTCGCCGGGCCTTTCGAGCAGCCCCTGGGGAGACGGACCTTCCGCGAGATCTGGGCAAGGCAATGCCGTTGGGCGCGGCTGCGACGCGTCACCTTCCCGCACTTCTTCGCACCGGAGATCCTGCTTGGTGTGGCGCCACCCTTGTTGCTATGCTTGGGTGCTGCCTTCGTGTCGGGAGCCAGCCTCTTCGCAACAGGGTTCACAGTTTTGTGCGCCGCCTACATGCCGGAGCTTATTCTTGCGGTTCGCAAGAATTGGCACCTATCCCCGCTGTCACTTGTCGCAATGGTTACGCGCGATGCCTTGCTTCCAATCATCTGGATGCGGAGCTGGTTGGCGGGAAGCTTTGATTGGCGCGGAAACAGGATGGTGATTGGATCGCAGGAGTCGCGCCTCGAAGCTGGAGTAGCTGGCCCGATCGCAGGCCCCTAGCAACGGCCGGCATTCGACGCCGCTCGTATGCCCTTGGGTGAGACCGCGCCGGCGGTATGGTTGCCATGTTCGGCGGCACAGTGCTGAAGTGTCCCCTATCCCGTGAAATCCTCCTATCTGCTTTATCGTCGCAATTGCGATGAGCGCCTCCGCTCGGTCTGTGCATGCCTGCCGTCATCATTCAAAAACACTGATGGTATCCATAAACTCTATTCGTTTGATTGATGGGAGCGAAACACCCATATTCTAACCATGAAACAAGCGTCATCCGACGAGGAAAGGAAAACGGACATGACGACGATTACCTTCAGCCATACCAAGACGCCCTCAAGCGAAGCCCATCTGCATCTTGCTGACTACGCCCGCAAGCTGGTTCATGCATGGCATCAGTGGCAGGTTGCCCGCGAAATCGAATCCATGCCTTTCGACATGCGCAAGGACATTGGCTGGCCGTCAGCGGATGACGCGGATGAACGCAAGGCTATGTAATGAACCCGACATTCCTCCCCGCGTGAAAGCGGCGCCGTGCCTTCGTGCAGCGCCGCTTTCTCCGTCTTTAGGGCCACCCAATTAAATCTTGAATTTCAGATACATGTATTCTGCAAAATCGCCTGTTTTTGAACTTTTGAAGACAACGATCATCATTTGATCATCGTCAATTTCAGCAATGTCGCAAATTTACTCTTTGCGGCCGCATTTATCCATGAGAATGTCGCTTTCAGGATATCGAAACGACGTATTCCAAGCAACGAATAGTGCATTCGCACCTCCAGCAGGGATTTGTCTCATGAACAAGATGTCGCATAAGCAACGGTCTCTCGTCTTCTTCATGGTCCCGCAGTTTACGATGCTGCCTTTCTCGGCGGCAATCGATACGCTGCGTATCGCCAATCGCATGCTTGGCTACCAAGCCTATACATGGCGGCTGACTTCGGTTGACGGGCAGAAGGTCTATTCTTCCTGCGGCATCGGCGTCGAGGCAAACACGTCGCTTTCCGACGAGCGCCGCAACCTCGGTGGCGAGCATCGCCCGAGCATGGTGCTGGTCTGTTCCGGCATTGATGTCGAGGACTTCAATAACAAGTCGGTCAGCGCCTGGTTGCGCGAATCCTACAATCGCGGCGTTGCCGTCGGCAGCCTCTGTACGGGCGCACATATCCTCGCGCAGGCGGGGCTTCTGAATGGCAAGCGCTGTGCGATCCACTGGGAAAACCTGCCTGGCTTTTCGGAAGCCTTTCCGCAGGCCGAGGTCTATGCCGATCTCTATGAGGTGGACAGCAATCTCTATACCTGTGCCGGCGGCACCGCGTCGCTCGATATGATGCTCAATCTGATCGGCCAGGATTTCGGTGAAACACTGGTGAACCGAGTCTGTGAGCAGCACCTGACCGATCGCGTACGCAGCCCGAACGACCGCCAGCGCCTGCCGCTGCGCGCGCGTCTCGGCGTCCAGAATGCCAAGGTTCTTTCCATCATCGAACTCATGGAAGGCAATCTCTCCGAACCACTGTCGCTTCTGGAAATCGCAGACGGCGTCGACCTGTCACGCCGGCAGATCGAACGGCTGTTTCGCCAGGAAATGGGGCGCTCGCCCGCCCGTTATTATCTGGAAATACGGCTTGATCGCGCCCGCCATCTGCTGGTGCAGTCTTCCATGCCGGTCGTCGAAGTGGCCGTTGCCTGCGGCTTCGTTTCGGCCTCGCACTTCTCCAAGTGTTATCGCGAACTCTATCATCGCTCGCCGCAGCAGGAGCGTGCAGAGCGCAAGATGACGATGGCAACAGCACGCCAGTCTATCGCTGCGTGATGTCAGCCCGGGGGCGGCTATTGGGCCGCCTCCTCCGTCATACGCGCGTCGGAATAGACCTGATTGCGCCCCTTGTGCTTTGCCATATAGAGAAACTGGTCAGCGGCGTTCAGATAGTTGTCGAAGGTTTCGTAGTCGGAAATTTCGGCAACGCCAATCGATACGGTAACGGAAAGCTCTTCGTCATCCGCCATAACCTTCAGACGTGAGATATCTGACCGTATCTCGTCACACAGCTTGCTCGCGGCAATCGAATCCATCATCGGGAACAGGATCGCAAACTCCTCCCCGCCAAGGCGCGAAAGCAGGTTGTCGCCCCCGTCGAAGATCGTCGCCAGCCGATCTGCAACCGCCTTCAGCACCTCATCGCCTATCTCATGCCCATAGGTGTCGTTCAGCCGCTTGAAATGATCGATGTCGAGCACCGCAACGGCGGCCGTGGCGTTCTGACGCAGGCAGTCATTCACCAGCTTCGGCCCGAGATCATAGAAATAGCGGCGATTGTAGAGCCCAGTCAGGTAGTCGCAGGCAGCAACTGCCCGGAGTTGCTTCATCTGTGTCAAGGTCTCGACGTTATTGGCGATCCGGCACTGCAATTCTTCGGCCACGAACGGCCTGTAGAGAAAATCGGATGCACCGGCCTTCAGGAAGCTTGCAGAGAGCATGCGATCGTTCGAAGACGAAACCCCGATGATCCGCAGCCTGTCCGAGCCGAAGCGTCGCCGTATCCGCCGCGTCAATTCGTAGCCGCTAATGTCGGGCATATGATGATCCGTGACGACAATCTCGATATCGTCGTAGGCCTCGAGCGCGGCGAAGGCTTCGGGCCCGGACGCAGCCTCGACAACCACGTATTGCTGCGCTTCGAGCAGCCTGACAAGAAAATGGCGCGCGGAATCAACATCGTCGACCACCAGAACCCGCGTTTTCCTGTTCGACAACACCCGTCTGACGCTGGCGACAACGTTGTCGAGCGCGAACTCATTGTCCTTCAGCACATAGTCGATAACATTGCGCTCCATGATGCGGTTGCGCGTATCGAGGTCGAAAGTGGCGGTGAAAACAATGGCCGGAATGCCAGCCTGTATGGTGCAGTCGAGCGCTTCGCCATAGGGCGCGTCGGGCAGATTGAGGTCGACAATCGCCATTGTGTAATCGTTCGGCGCCTGGGCGATCGTTTCTCTAAGGATTTTCAAGGAAGAGCACGGCTTGACGTTTAGCCCGAGTTCCGCATGAAGGCGGTGACAGAGAACGACGGAAAACATCCGGGAATCTTCAACCAAGAGTATCAATTGACCGCCAAAACGTGGTCCGGATCCATCCCGATGGAGATCCTCCTGGAAAGCCATTCACCCCTATCCCCCAGAAAGCCGCAGCGGTCCGAATCGACCATCTTCTCGACTTATGTGAAGATAACTCACAGAAACACGCGTGAGAAGATATCGGAACTTGGCAATACTTGAAATTGCATAAATCTCGATTTCTAGCGGGCGGGCGAGCCTCCGCCTAACATCGTCGGGCGGAGGCTGTGTGTCAGGCAACGGCCCGTTCCTTGCGCATCGACTGGATCTGCAGCAGGGTATCGAGGTTCTGGTTGACGCGGCAGTAGAACTCCTCATCGATGAACGGCCGTAGCATGAAGTCGTTGCCACCGGCCTTGAGGAAGCGCGCCGACAGCAGCCGGTTCGACGATGACGACACGCCGATAATGCGCAGCTCATGCGAACCGATGCTGGCGCGGATGCGCCGGGTCAGTTCGAAGCCATCGATATCGGGCATGTTGTAATCGGTGATCATCAAACCGATGTCGCGGTTGGCCTTGAGGATCTCGAGCGCCTTGGCACCGCTGTCGGCTGTGCTGACCCGGAAATTGTACCGCTTGAGGCGGCTCGACAACAGCGCGCGAGCCGTCGGGCTGTCATCGACGATCAGAACGTGATGACGATGGTTGGTCAGGAAGCGGCAGATCGACTCCGCAAGAAGGTCGACGGCGAAGACGTTGTCCTTGAGGATGTAGTCGACGATGTCTTTGGCCATGAGCTTGTCGCGCATGCCTTCCTGGAAGGTCCCGGTGAAGACGATGGTCGGGATGCTGAGATCGACCAGGTATTCCAGTGCCTCGCCGTTCTCGGCACCCGGCAGATTGATGTTGGAGATGGCCAGCGTAATCGGGTCGGTCGACTTGTCGTAGGACAGCTGCAGGTCTTCGAAAGACCGGCAGATTTCCACGTCAATATCGAACAGTTCCTTCAGCCGCTTGCCGATCATCGACGTGAATACGTTCGAATCCTCGGCCAGAATAACGCGCGCATCAGCAAACATGCCTCCGGAATATTGCATTCCCGAAATACCCAAAAATGCCATTTCGAAACCTTTTGATAAAACTCCTGTCCCCGGCTGAAATCGGTACAATACCTGATTTGAATAAGTATTAATCGGCCGCCTTCATTGACCAACAAAAAGGCGGCCACGAGGGCCGCCCTGACATTCTTCAAAACATGCTTAAGAGACTATGCGCGCAGCGCCGCGTTGTCTGGATCGAAGGGGCTCTCGCCAACGACCGTCGCGTTGTACGTCGTGCCGAGGATCTTGATCGCGGGGGTCGACACCCGGTCGGCTCGCCGTCTACGATCCATTCCGCCAACTGCCAACCGGCGCCGCCTGCTGCGGTGATACCGAAGGAGTGACCTTCGTTGAGCCAGAAATTCTTGAGGCCCGGCGCCGGGCCGACAATCGGGTTACCATCAGGCGTGTAGGCGATGGCACCGTTATATACCTTCTTGATGCCGACCTCGCCGAAGGCCGGGACGCAGGCAATGGCGGTCTCGATATGCGGCATCAGGCGATCAAGCTCTTCATGAAAGAGTTCGTATTCGCTCGTCCGATGGACCGTTGACATAACAGACCGGTGCGCCGTGCTCATAAGGCCCGAGAATGAGGCCGTCGTTTTCCTCGCGCATGTACCAGGCGCTGTCGGATTCGCGCAGCACGCCCATCTCTGGCAGACCCTTGGCCTTGCGCTCGAGGATGGCCGGATGCGGCTCGGTGACGATGTACTGGTGTTCGACCGGGATGACTGGAGTGTTGATCCCGACCATCTCACCGGTCTTGCGGGCAAAGTTGCCGGTACAGCTGATGATATGCTCGGCGGTGATTTCGCCCTTGTCTGTCGTCACCTTCCACAGACCGTCCGGCTGCTGTTCGATCGCTGTGACGGTGGTGTTGCGGTAGATCGTAGCGCCACGCTCGCGTGCACCCTTGGCAAGCGCCTATGTCAGATCAGCCGGCTGGATGTAGCCGTCATCGGGATGCTGGATCGCACCGAGCAGACCGTCGGTCTCGCAGAGCGGCCAGATTTCCTTGACCTGTTCGGGCGTCAGCACGTTCACCTTGACGCCGATCGTCTCGGCGATGCCGGCATAGTACATGTACTCGTCCCAGCGATCCTTGGTACGTGCCAGGCGGATGTTGGAGACCCGGCTGAAGCCGACATTCATGCCGGTTTCCTGCTGAAGCTCCTGATAGAAGCGAACCGAGTACTTGTGGATCTGACCAACCGAGTAGCTCATGTTGAACAGAGGCAGCAGACCAGCAGCATGCCACGTCGAACCGGAGGTCAGTTCCTTGCGTTCAATCAGGACGACATCGTCCCAGCCTTTCTTGGCAAGGTGATAGAGAAAGCTAGCCGCGACTGCATGCAAATAGGCAAGCCGCAAAAGGCCTTTGGCCGAAAATCCGTGGACAAAAATTGTGATCAGAGAGACCCGTCGTTCACTTTACGACGGCCGATCCGTTGACGATGTCGATCGTTTCGCCACCGTCGAGGCCGATCCGGTCACCGTCGGGTGCGGTGATAAAGCAGCCCGACCCGCAGAACGTCTCCGATGCGCCGGGATCGAGCACAAGCTGCATCTTGTTGCCGCCCTCAGTGAGGACGATCACGACGGCGGCGCTGTCGGTATTAGTGATGGAAGCTGCGTGAGTTTGGCCTGCGGCCGCGAGTGAAAGAAACAATACGACGGCAAATCTTGCCATAAAGTGTGGCGCGGATGAAGCGCCCTCCCTTGGAGCGTCTCGGCGCTGCTGCCCCCAGCAACGAAAACCCGATTGCAGACGTTATATGGCGACCGCTCTGAACGGCCGCTGAACAACGCCTTCACCCCTTGAGATTGCCATCAGCCGCCTTGCCGCGCAACCGCCGCACCGTCCCGGCCTCTTCGTCCAATTCGCTCGCCTCGGAGACGTCCTCAATCTTCACCGGCACCTTGCCTGCGGTAGTCGTGGTTCCGACCTGATCCGGCTGGCGATGGAACACGACATCGCTCTGAGGAAGCGGGATTTCGACCCCCTCTTCCCGGAACCTTTTGAGGATCGCGATACGCAGATCGTTCCGAACCTTCAGACCATCACCCATGTCGGCAAGCATGAAGCGAAGCTCGAAGTCCAGCGAATACGGCCCGAAGCGCAGGAACTCCACATGCGGCTCAGGATTGCGCAGGACCACGGGTACCGCGTTGACGAGCTCGAGCAGAATATCCATGACCTTCTGCGGATCGGAATCATAGCTCACCGAAACCGGAATTTCCGACCGGCCCATCTTGTTGCGATGGGTCCAGTTGCCCACGGAAGCATTGATCAGTTCGGAATTCGGAACAATGATCGACTGCTTGCGGAACGTCTCGATCTCGGTCGCGCGAACTGAAATCCGCTTCACGATGCCTTCAGCCGTGCCGGAGACGACGTGGTCGCCGACCTTGAACGGACGCTCGACGAGCAGGATCAGGCCGGAGACGAAGTTCGACACGATGTTCTGGAGGCCGAAACCGATACCGACCGACAGCGCGGAGGCAACAAGTGCGAAGCTTGAGAGGTCGATGCCCGCGGCGGAAACGCCGACAATCGCCGCAAGACCGACACCGAGATACCCGATGCCTGTCTTGACCGAATTCCGGACCCCGAGGTCGACATGGCTGCGCGCCATGATGTTGCCGTCAAGCCAGCGCTGGATCCAGCGCGTCAGCAGGTAGCCGCCCGCAAAGAGCAGAATGCCGGTCATTATCCCGATCAGCGAGATGCTGATCCCGCCCAGCCTGACCTCGGTAAGAAGGCGGTAGCCGATCAGTTCAAGATCCTGAATATGGAAACCCCACAGGAGCAGCACCAACGGAATTCCAACCATCAGCGCGATGGCCGAGATGCACATGCCAACCAACAGGCCCGCTTGGTCGATGGCGACGGGGCCGAGTTTGAAACGCTTCTGAAGGAACCGACCAAGCGATGTCTCGCCAAAAGTCTCGCTGCGTGAAATAGCCTTACCGGACAGAAGACCAATATAGGTCGTGACGATGATGGCACCGGTGATGATCAGCTGCGTTGCAACGAAGCGCGCAAGCCCGACATAGCCGGTCAGCGCCGTTATGATCAGACCTGCGCCCAGCACGCGCAAAATGATCGCCATGCCGTGCGGCCAATGGCGTCCCGGCGCGTCCGGATCCCCGTTCCTAGCCAACATCGGACGACCGAACGACGCCGCGATCAGGATGAAACCGATGATCAGGGCAGCTATCAGACTCTTGACGACGGTGAGGACGAGCGGAGAGCCCATCGCTTCGCTGATGCTGCCGAAGAGGTAATCGAGCGCGTTGACGATGGCCATCGCCAGCAGGCAGGCGCCGATCGAGCTCGCGCCACGGTTCGAAAGCTTTACGAGACGCCAGTGCGGTTCCTTCGGCGCAAACACTGCGTTGGTGAAACGCCTGACGAAATAGATCAGCCCTATCGCGCCGAAGAGCGCCCCGATGATCGGCGCAATATCCGGCCTCAGAACATTGAAACTATTGAGGAAGAAGTAAGACGTCACCAAGAGCGCCGCGAGAGCGAACGTCCGGATCAGGGTGGACCAGAAAGCGATGGAGAGACGGTTGATATACGAGGGCTGCTCGACGGTCTCCTTGCGCTGAAGGTAGCGGCCGAAGATGCGGTAGCCGCCGGACAAGAGCACCAATGCCGTCACGAGCGACATCGCGATGGCCGCAAAGAACGCGAAAGCCTTGAACTTCAGTACGAATCCCAGCCAGCTGCCGAGGGCTTGGATGAACTCCGTGCCCTCCCGGACGAAGGCGCTCGCCGCATCATCGATAACGGAAAGCGAGACATCGGTGCGCCGCAGCAAGGTGGCAGCAAAGAGCTGTCGGCGGGTTTCGGCAATAAGGTTGCCAAGCTTGCCGATGGAAGCTGACAGCGTTTCGGCATCACCGGTAACGGCGTTGATCTGGGCGCGCTCCGCAGTCAAAGCGTTGCGTTCTGTCGTAACGATCTCCGCTTCTGCTGGCTGACCTTCCTTCGGCGGATCGCCCAGCTCGGCAAGGCGGTTCTTGATCTGATCGAGCCGCGGTCTGGGGCCAACGGAAATGTTCAGAACCGCGCGACCGAGTTCGTCGGTCTTTCCGGCGAGAGCCACCAACGCGTCGTCATCGTCGTTCTTCTGCTTGACGCCATCCTCCAGGGAGACGAGATCCTGCTTTGCTTTCTCGATCGCTTTCGCCGCCTGCTCGATTGGGCTGTCAGCGACAGACGCCTCGGTCGCCTGCGGCGGCTGCGAGGCCTGCGGTGCGGCTGTCTGCGCGCCCGCGAGGTTCGCACCGGCGCCCGCCAGCGCTGCGACTAGGAAAATGCGAAGCAAGAGTTGTGTCGGCCGCAAAATATCCCCGCTCGGGTTGGCTGGATCAGATTGGATTCCAGCTTTTCATAAGAAAGAAAGGCGACAGAAAGGCGACGTGATCAGAAGCCTGTGCCCGGCTGTGCCAGATATTCCAGTTCTGCCGTCGTCGATCGACGTCCGACGAGAGCATTGCGATGCGGAAAGCGACCGTAGGCCGCAATCACTTCCCGATGGCGAAGCGCATAATCGAGATATTCCTCGTCACCAAGCGCCTTGAACAGAGCGACTGAACGTTCCTGCTCCTCCAGATCTTCGCAATGCTCGAAAGGCATGTAGAAAAATGTCCGGCATTCCGGGTCAACCTGTTGATCCGCTCCAGCCTCCAACGCGAGCTTTGCCTCGCGCAGCGCAACCCCGTCGGTGGCAAAGGCGAGCGGTGTGGCCCGATATATGTTGCGTGGAAACTGGTCGAGCACGATCACCGCGGCAAGCCTGCTGTGCGGCGTCGAGCGCCATTCCTCCGTCACCCCGCGCGCGAGCGCAAGATGGGTGTCACGGAAGCGCCGGCGAATATTTCGATCGAGCTCCAACGTCGCCTTGAACCATTGATCCCGCCCACACTCTTCGAACCAGAAGTCGTAGACTTCCTGAGGCGTGCAGACATATCCAAATTCCATCTTTCCTCCCGACAAAGGCCGGTCGACTCCAAGCTGACCGACTATTTCGTACCGATCTTGTGACCTGACACCTCGGCGCCTGCATCCGGCGCCAATTGCAGGAAGCGCAATGACGATATGACGCCGATCGCACCAACGACAAGAAAGGCCCAGCGGAAATCGACGAGCTCCGGCCCCTCGACACCGCGCAAGGCAACGGAAATGTTGAGCACCGCTGCCGCAATCGCGACACCAAGCAGCATTGAAACCTGCTGCAACATGCTCGACAGCGTCGAAGCGGAACTGCGCTGCGCCGGATTGATATCGGCAAAAGCGAGAGTGTTCAGTGCCGTGAACTCCATCGACCGCGAGAGACCGGCAATCACCAGCAACATGTAGATGATGGCGCGCGGAGTCTCGGGTACCAGAAAGCCGCAGGCCGCAATCGACAATGCAGCGATCATGCCGTTGAAGAAGAGCACGGTCCGAAATCCGAGCTTGGCAAGCAGCGGCGTCGTCACGGCCTTCATGCCGAGATTTCCAAGGAAGTAGACCAAGAGATAGGCGCCGGCCGCGATCGAGCTCAAACCGAAGCCGAGTTGGAAGAGGAGCGGCAAGAGGAACGGCGTCGCATTGATCGCGACACGGCTCGCCGTTCCGGCTGAAAGGGTCGCGATGGCAAAGGTCTGCGCTCTGAAAGCGGACAGGTCGAGCAGCGGACTACTGACCCTAAGGAAATGCAGCGTCGCCATGACGGACAGGACAATGCCCGCCAGCAGCATCAGCAGGATTGGTAACAAACCACCGTGCGATTTCACCGAGAGTTCAAGCGCCGCAAGCAGGAAGGTCAACCCACTGGCGCTGAGAATGAACCCAAGCACATCCAGCCGCCCGGCCTCCTCCTCACGCTGTTCCGGCACGAAACGGAGAACCAGCACCATGCCGAGCACCCCGATCGGCAGATTGATGAGAAAGTTCCAATGCCAGCTTGCATAGGTGGTGATGAAGCTGCCAAGCAGCGGACCGATGACCGGAGCCGTCAGCGCAGGCCAGGTAATCAGCGCGATCGCCTGAACGAGTTCGGATTTGCGGGCATTCTTCAGGACAATGATCCGGCCGACCGGCGTCATGAGTGCGCTACCGGCTCCTTGCACGGCGCGCGCGACTACAAACTCGGCAAGGCCGTCGGAGAGCCCGCAGAACAGCGAGGCAATCGTGAAGACGGCAATGGACGCCATGAAGATCCGACGAGCGCCGAACCGATCCCCAAGCCATCCCGAGAGCGGAATGAAGGCCGCCATCGTCAACATGTAGACGGTGATGCCGATGCTCATCGATACGGGTTGAACGCCGAAACTGGCTGCCATCTGTGGGAGGGACGTGGTGACGATGGTGCCATCGAGAATCTGCATGAAAAACGAAACGGCAACGACCAGCGCGACAATCTTTGCCCTGCGGATGCTCTCCGCATCGTCTTTCTCTATCGTCTGCGTAGCTGTCATTGATCTGCCAATGTGAATTGGATGCCTTGGGAAAGAACAGGCAGAGAAGCCGAGTCCAATGTGTGCCTGATGGCAGTTCCGCTAGATAGGCCGATCGGCGTGGCGCGGAAAGAGAAAATCCTGAGATCTCAAAGGATTTTGATCTTCAAAAGACGGCCCACCCACGCCGTATGCAACTCGCTCTGTGCGAAGTTACGAAGCGAGAACAATTGACAGCTATACCTTCTGCGGCCACCGTGGCGCGCAAGAGCGGCGAAGCTGCGGCACCGCGCTCCCGACTCAGGGACTTGGAGCATATTTCGATGATCGACACGCTGCTTGTTCTCAACACCGGTTCATCGAGCCTCAAGTTTCAGATCTTCGAGGACAGGGACTTGAACGTGCTGATGAGCGGCAAGGTTACAGGCATTGGTGATACAGCTGAGATGCGCGCAAAGCTCCCCGATGGACAGGAGACGCAAACCTCCCTGCCCGCGGACACTAATCACGATTCGGCCCTCAGCGCCGTAATGGAGCTCATCGACGGCCACGACCGTGCCTGGCGCACGGCGGCGGTCGTCCATCGCGTCGTCCACGGCGGGCAAGCTTTCGTAGAGCCTGTCATTGTCACCCCGGACGTCACGCGTCGTCTGGAAGCGCTGATCCCGTTGGCGCCGCTTCATCAGCCGCACAACCTCGCCGGCATAACCGCTTCGGCAAGGCTCGCAAGCGGAGCGCCTGACATCGCCTGCTTCGATACCGCCTTCCACG
Organism: Rhizobium sp. R711; assembly: GCF_002211365.1. Classification (GTDB taxonomy): domain Bacteria; phylum Pseudomonadota; class Alphaproteobacteria; order Rhizobiales; family Rhizobiaceae; genus Rhizobium. Next base: position 269,138 of record NZ_LOKZ01000034.1, read on the forward strand.
CAGGGCACGACATATTGACCAGCAGTTTCGCCCTGCCGCAGGAAATGCGCGACAAAGGCATACGCCGCTATGGCTTCCACGGGCTTTCCTATGACTGGATCTCGCGGGTACTGGCGCAGGACTACCCGGACCTCTATGCCGGTCGCGTCGTCGTCGGCCACCTCGGTAATGGCGCCAGCCTCTGCGCGCTGAAGAACGGCATCAGCGTCGATACCACGATGAGCATGACCGCGCTTGACGGCATACCCATGGGAACGCGTAGCGGATCAATCGATCCCGGCGCCGTCCTCTACATGCTTCACGACCTCGATCTTGGCGTCGAGACGGTTCAGGACATCCTCTACGAGCGCTCCGGCCTGAAGGGATTGTCCGGCATCAGCAACGACGTCGAGGCGCTGCTTCGCAGCGACGATCCGCAAGCCGCCTTCGCGCTGGAATACTTCACCCTCAAGACGGCCCAGCATGCCGCGATGATGGCCGTCTCCATGGGTGGCATCGATGCTTTCGTCTTTACTGGCGGGATCGGCGAGCACGCCGCCCCCGTTCGCGAAGCAATCCTCAGAAGGCTCCGCTTCCTCGGCGATTTCAAGATGCTCGTGATCCCGACAAACGAGGAACGCCTTATGGCAACCTATGCCAGAAAGCTCCTCCGCTCGGCAGCATGAGGGTCGCCGACTAGGCCAGGCCCAGCTTGTCGATGAAGCCGCTGACGCCCTTGACGTTCTCCACCAGCACCCGGATGGCGCGGCGCTCCAGTTCGCTGGAGACGGTCCCCTCAAGCACGACCCTGGAATCCTGAACTGTTACCTTGATCGCATGGATGTCGAGACCAAGGTCGCCCTGCAGTCGCGCGCGAATGGCACGAGCGAGGGCATCGTCACCGCTTGCCGTTCTCTCGGTTGGTGCTGCAACGATGCCCTTGAGGAGATCGATACGGCTGACAATGCCGAGAAGGCGCTTGCCGCTGACGACGGGAACGCGCTTGACCTTGCGCTGGAACATCACTTCGGCGATAGCAGCCGCCGGTGTATCCGGTGTGACACTGATCACGCTCGCGGACATAACATCTGAAACCCGCCAACTGCGACTGCGGATATAGTTGTCGAAATCGACGAGTGATGTTTCATCAGAGTTACCGGCAGATCTGCCGCCACCAAACTCGATCCGCCGCATGAGGTCGCCCTCCGTCAGCACGCCACAAAGATTGCCGTCATTGTCGATGACAGGCAGGCCACTGATGTCCTTGGCAACCATCAGGTCGATTGCCTGATGTATGCTGCTGTCGGCGCTGATCGTCGTGATGTCGGTGTTCATGATGTCTTGAGCAAACATGATAATCCCATTGCGCTCTGGAGGAAGTCGAATGGTGCCGATCTGATGCCCGGCGCAAACAGCGCACATATCGGTCGCCAAAAATATTGCGCAAATCCACCCACAAGTCGATCAGTGATCGTGATCTTAATTTCAACCAGAGAGTTTAGTGCAATTGCGAGCGCAAGCAATTGCGGAGACGGTGCGCTGAACGGGGTCAAAGCCCCCTGGAAGCGGCACCTCGCCTTGCTCCTCGGCCGGAATGTTCAGTAGTTGATAGGCAAGGCCAGCACGGCGCCCTCAGCCGAGAATGTTCCTGATGGCTCGCATGAAAACCCGCGAACCGGTTGCAATCAGCTCATCGGGAAAGTCGTAATCCGGGTTATGCAGCCGCGGATGGTCTTCGCCTGCCCCGAGAAAGAACATCGCAGCGGGCGCCACGGTCCGGAACAGACCGAAATCTTCCGATGCTTTCATTGGCAGCAGGCTGCTTGTCTTGTCGTGGCTGACACCTTCGTCACCCAGAGCGCGCCGCAACACCGTAACCGCTTCGGCGGAATTGTAGCACTGGTGGAACACGTCCTCGTAGCTGATCTCCACCTGCAACCGTCCGGCCTTCGCCTCGGTCAACACAAGTTGCTCGGCGCGTGAGACCAACGCGGCCATCGCTTCATCCGTCAGCGTGCGCAAGGTCGCCCAGATTTGCGCCTCACCGGGACTTATGCCGAAAGCCGGCTCACCGAGACGCGCATGCGTGACCGTGACCAGCGAGTAATCCGGTCCGAGCGGCCGATTGTTGCCCAATGCCGTCAGATCGCCAAGCAGCCGGGCCAGCACGAAAGTCGGTGCGGTGCCCTGCTCCGGATAGGAAGCATGCGATGTCTTGCCCTTCAGAACGACCTTCATTCCCTGCGACGCACAATTAACGTGTCCCTCTTTGAGGAGGACGTGTCCAAGCGGGATGCCCGGAAAATTGTGAAGCGAGAGCGACATGTCGGGCATCAGCGAGGCAAACTTCGGATCCGCGAGCACCGCCGCCGCGCCCGCGCCATTTTCCTCGGCTGGCTGGAACATCAGGACTACCCGCCCTCTCGCGGGCCGCCTTCGTCCGAGCCCCTTCGCGAGTGCCATGAGGATCGCCATATGGCCGTCATGGCCGCAGAGGTGGCCCCTGCCTGGTACGGTCGAGCGGTGCGGAATATCGCCGATTTCCTCGATCGGCAGGCCGTCAAGCTCCGCACGGATCATCATGGTTGGTCCTGAGGTTACCCCCTCATAGACAGCAGCAAGGCCGTGTCCGCCGATGCCAGCAACGATCTGATCGGGTCCGGTGGTACTCAGCACTTCCGTTACCCGCAACGCGGTTTTCGCCTCCTCCCCGGAGACTTCTGGATTGCGGTGAAGCTCTCGTCGAAACATCTTGATTTCGCTGAGCTCTCCATCCGTCAAAAACATCGTCGACATCCCCGGAATACAAGTGGCCTTACCACGTGAAGCTCGAACCTAGCCTGTCCGTTTTTCGTAGTCGATGGAGAAGTTCGCTGCATAAGCTCCCGCTTTTCGGCAACGACACATTTGTATATGTAAGTTGATATTCACAGGGGAAGTTGATGGAAGCAGAAGACGTCGATCGGTACCGTGCTCCGGCACTGGACAAGGGGCTCGATATCCTTGAGCTTTTGGCCGGTGTCGAGGAAGGGCTGACCCAAGCGGAGATCGCCAAACGTCTCGATCGCAGCCCGAACGAATTCTATCGCATGCTCGACCGCCTCGTCCGGCGCGGCTACGTCACGAAGCTCGAGGGCGATCGGTTCACCCTCACGCTTAAACTGTTCGGCCTGTCCCAGTTGCATGCGCCAACGCGCCGACTGGCATCCTTCGCAACACCACTGATGCGTGACCTCGCTCAGCGGACCAAGCAGGCAAACCACCTGGTCGTCTTTGATCGCGGGTCGGCAGTGGTGATCGCCCAGCACGAGGCGCCGGATTATTGGGGTATCTCGATCCGCGTCGGCTCGCATATGAGCCTGTTCGACACTGGGTCCGGCCACGTGCTTCTCGCCTTTCGAAGCGACGAAGAGCGGAAGATGATGATCGCGGAACATGCCCGAAGCCGTGAAGAAGTCATGCTCGGCCCGGCATTTTACGCGCGGCTCGCCCATATTCGCGAGCGCGGTTACGAAATGATGGCGAGCGCTCAAACAGCTGGCGTCCATAATCTCTCGGCGCCGATCCTTGGGCCGGACGGACGCTGCATTGCAGCCCTCACTTGCCCCTATATCGCCCTGGTCAATGCGCCGGACGCGCCTGACATCAGCCAGACGATCGCCATGGTGATGAAGACTGCGGGCGAGCTTTCGCTTTTGGCCGGCTCAGACGTCAGAACACCGGCGTGAGTTTGAAGGATATCCGTCCTGGCCGCTTACCGCCGTCCCGCCTCGACGCACCCGCCACAGCAATTTCAACACGACCCCACACAGCTTTAAGGCCATTGTCAGCTAGCGGTCGCATTAGAAACCCTGGCGGCGCTGCGCGACGCCCCCAAGCAAACCATCGTGATGGCTGGGCATGCTGCCGAAAGGCAGGCACGCCGTAGGGAAGATGACGCGTGAACGTATTATTGGTTGAGGATAATGTCCTGTTGGGAGACGCCGTGCGCGATCATATCGCGGCCGACGGTCATTCCGTCGACTGGTGCCTCAACCTTGCGGAAGCGACAGAGGCGGCCGGAACCGGCAGCTACGGCGTAATCCTGCTCGACCTGCGACTGCCTGATGGCAACGGCCTTACTCTGCTAAAGGCGCTTAGACGACAAGCAAATGCCGTCCCCGTCATTATTCTGACAGCGTATGACCAGGCCTCGGATCAGATCGAGGGCCTGCAAAGTGGCGCAGACGATTTCCTGGTGAAGCCCTTCGGGCTTTCCGAACTTTCCGAGCGCATGAAAGCGGCAAACCGCAAGCATTAAGACTGATTTGGCCGCTCCAGAAAGAGGCGGCCAGTACCAGCGGGAGGCTCTCAGCCGCTGCGGCAGCAGAGCCATCGCCCAGTTAGCTCATCACGGGATACTTGCAACCTTATCCGTCTGCCGGCGGCACGCCGCGAAAACATCCAGATGCGGATCATACACTTTGGTCGCCACGTCCATGAGCCCAAGCACGCTGTGGAAGAGGTTGTCATGCGAGCGCTCGACGTCGGCCTCCTTGGCCATACAGCTCATATCGAAGCCGGCGGATTTAGCGAGTTCGTCGCCGACCCAGACAAGGAACGGCACATGCGTCTGCTGTGACGGCGCCACGATATAAGGCGCACCGTGCAGATAAATGCCGTTCTCTCCAAGCGACTCACCGTGATCCGAGAGATAGATCGCCGAACCAGCAACTTTGTCGGCATGCTGTTTCAGCTTGTCGATCACCGTCGAAACGATGTGATCTGTATAGAGGATCGTGTTGTCGTAGGCGTTGGTAATCTCCTGAGGCGTGCAACTGCCAAAGTCATTGGCCCTACAGTCGGGAACGAAACGTCGGAACTCGTCGGGGTAGCGCGCGAAGTATGCTGGCCCGTGGCTGCCGAGCTGGTGCAGCACCAGCACGCTGTCGCCCTTCACGTGATCGAGCCAGTCATCGACCTTGTCGAGCAGAATAGCGTCAAGGCACTCACCGTCCTTGCAGAAGCGCGGATCGGCAGACTGCGGCAACGAGGTGTAGGCAACGCGGTCGGTGACATGATAGCTGCCAGTGTCATTATCCAGCCACGATACGTCTACCTTGGCGTGGCTCAGCACGTCGAGAAGGTTCTCGGTCGCGAGGCCCTTGCGATGCGTATAGGCAGTCCGCGGGTAGATGGAGAACATGCACGGGATCGAGATTGCAGTCGCCGTGCCGCAACTGCTCGTTTTCGGGAAATAGACGACATTCTGCTTTTCGAGTTCCGGATTGGTTTTCTGCGAATACCCTCCAAGAGAAAAATCATCGGCACGCGCCGTCTCGCCCGCAACGATGATCGTCACACGCGGCTTGTTGAGACCCGCCCGGTTGACCCGATGGGCATCTGTGCCAAGCGGCTCGGCAACGACGTGCGCATCCTCCTCTGATGAAACGGCAAAGCGAATGGTGCTGGTGATCGGCACAAAAGGGTTCAGCCGCTCGAGGATGTCCCGGTGCGCGCGCCCGACGCCAGCGAAGGCGCGATAGTCACCGAACCCGACGACCACGAAGACTGCCAGGCAAGCCACGATCACGCCGGTGTTGTGAGCAAGTTTTGACAGCAGCGGGCGATGCCGGATGCGCACCCACATAATGAGAAATGACGGCACTATGCCGGTGAGCAACATATGAAGCGCAAAGCGTGGCGTTATCAGATGCCCCGCCTCCGCGCCCGTCGACACTGCCGCGTTGCGCATCATTTCCTTGTCCACGATCACGCCGAACTGATCGGTAAACCAGGAGCCGGCGGCGGCCGCGAGAATGAAGAGGATCAAAAACGGCTTGGTGACATACTTGGCCGAAAAGGCCGTAATAATTGCCATGCTGACCGCTGAAATACCGATCACAAAAAGCACAAATGACAGATGATCGGTCGCGAAATAGCCGTACGCGGTGCTCCAGAACGATCTATTTGTCACCAGAAGCAAGTAGAGAGTGGTAACAAGGCAAAGCGTCACGCTGCCGATTGCAGGCCGCCGTTCAATCAGGCGGACCTTGGTGGCACTATCTTTCAATTGGTCGTCTCCGCGTCCAGATCTCGGGGTCGACGGCGGCAGGATCGAATCATAGATAGTCCACGGCGTCGACAATATTTGCCAGCCATGGCCAGATTTTCTGACAGTCACCTGAATGCTTGGGGACGAAGCGTCCAAAGGACGCGTAGAGAAATCAACTCCAGCGACGGCCTCGGGCGTTCAGACCAACTGATTGCCGTATTGTGCGCCCGACAAGGTGCGCGACACGGCGTTACGCCAGCCAGCGATCTTTGTCTGTCGCTCTGCCTCCTCCATCGCAGGCTGGAACCGCCGGCTGCACGCCCATGCCTTTCCGAATTTCTCCTGATCCGGCCAGGCTCCCGCTCTGGAACCGGCAAGCCAGGCAGCGCCCAGTGCCGTTGTCTCGACGACAGCTGACCGGTCCACCGGGTTGCCGACAACGTCGGCTAGACGTTGCATCGTCCAGTCGGAACTCGCCATGCCACCATCGACGCGCAGGACCGTCTCGATGTGATGGCCGCCCCAATCCTTCCGCATCGCGATGAGGAGATCGAGCGTCTGGTAGGCGACGGATTCGAGAACGGCATGTGCCAACTCCGCCGGCCCGCTGTTTCTGGTCAAACCGAAGATCGCACCCCGCGCCTCCGGGTCCCAATAGGGAGCACCGAGGCCAGTAAAGGCGGGCACGACATACACTTGCTGATTGGGATCTGCTCGCGTCGCCAGGGCGCCGCTTTCCGACGCCTGTGAAATAAGGCCAAGACCGTCACGCAGCCACTGAACGGCCGCGCCGGCGATGAAAATCGACCCTTCCAGCGCATAGGTCGTTTTGCCAGCTAGCCGATAGGCAATGGTCGTAATCATGCGGTTGCTGGAGGTGACGCAATCCTGCCCCGTATTAAGCAGGGCAAAGCAGCCGGTCCCATAGGTTGATTTCATCATGCCCGGCTTGAAGCAGGCATTGCCGATCGTCGCCGCCTGCTGGTCGCCAGCAACCCCGAGGATCGGGACCGGCGCGCCGAAGATCTCAGCATCGGTGACGCCGAAGTCGTCGGCGCAGTCCTTGACTTCAGGGAGCAAGGACGCCGGGATACGGAGAAGCCCGAGCAGTTCTTCGTCCCAGCGACCCTCCGTTATGTTGAAAAGCAGCGTTCGCGATGCATTGGTGGCGTCCGTCGCATGAACACGTCCACCAGTCAGATTGAAGATCAGCCAGCTGTCGACAGTGCCGAAACATACCTCGCCGGCCTCGGCGCGTTCCCGCAATCCACTGACGTTGTCGAGCAGCCAGCGGAGCTTCGTGCCCGAAAAGTAAGGATCGAGAAGAAGCCCCGTCTTCGCGCTGAACAACTTCTCATAGCCGTCCGCCTTCAGACTGTCACAGACTTCCGCCGTCCGCCTGTCCTGCCATACGATCGCCTTGTGAAGTGGCCTACCCGACTTGCGCTCCCAGACAACGGTCGTCTCGCGCTGATTGGTGATGCCGATCGCGGCGATATCGGCCAGCCGAATGTCGGCATTCGTCAGCGCTTGCCGCGCCGTGCTGACCACGCTCGTCCAGATTTCATCCGGATCATGCTCGACCCAGCCCGGCTGCGGATAGTATTGCTTGATCTCCTCTTGTGCGGACGAGATCATCTTCATCCCGGCGTCGAAGACGATCGCACGTGATGACGTCGTGCCTTGGTCGATCGCGAGAATATGGCCGCTCATTGTCTTCTCCGGCGCAGTAGTTCGCCTTGCCGCCGCAAACGCGCCGGCTCATACGATAGTCATTTCTAAGGGTTTGGTGCCGGCGGCGACCTAGCGCCGCCGGCATTGCTATTGGCCGGGCCTCGTACCCGACCAAAGGCCGCTGATCACTTCGACTGCCAGCTCTTGACCAGTTCGTCGTAGTTGACGGTAACCGGCTTTTCCTTCTCGTTCTCGATCTTCAACTGCGGAGCGAGGTTGCCCTTGGCCACCGCGTCCTTGTTCCAGTATTCCAGATCATGCTCTTCGGCGAGCTTCGGACCGATATCGCCCTGAACCTTCGCACGCTCCAGGCGTTGCAGCACTTTTTCCTGCTCACCGCAAAGCGAGTCCATGGCTTCCTGCGCGGTCTTCGCGCCGGAAGACGCATCACCGATTGCCTGCCACCACAGCTGCGCGAGCTTCGGATAGTCAGGAACGTTCGTGCCGGTTGGTGTCCATTGGACGCGAGCCGGAGAGCGGTAGAACTCAATCAGACCGCCAAGCTTCGGAGCGCGTTCGGTGAAGCTCTTGTCGCGGATGGTCGATTCGCGAATGAACGTCAGACCAACGTGGCTCTTCTTCACATCGACCGTCTTCGACGTGACGAACTGCGCGTAGAGCCATGCCGCCTTAGCGCGGTCGACGGGCGTCGACTTCATCAGCGTCCAGGAACCGGCGTCCTGGTAGCCGAGCTTCATGCCGTCCTTCCAGTAGACGCCGTGCGGGGATGGCGCAAAGCGCCATTTCGGCGTGCCATCGTCGTTGACCACCGGCAGGCCCTTCTTGACGAAGTCTGCGGTGAAGGCGGTGTAGGTAAAGATCTGCTGCGCGACCTCACCCTGGGACGGAACGGGACCGGCCTCGGAGAAGGTCATGCCCTGCGCCGCCGCCGGCGCGTACGCCTTGAGCCAATCCAGATACTTCTGGATCGAATAGACCCCTGCCGGGCCGTTGGTGTCACCGCCGCGCGCGACGCATGAGCCGACCGGCCGCGAGTTCTCGTCGACCTTGATGCCCCACTCGTCGACCGGCTTGCCGTTCGGAATGCCCTTGTCGCCGTTACCTGCCATGGAGAGCCACGCGTCGGTGAAGCGCCATCCAAGCGACGGGTCCTTCTTGCCGTAGTCCATATGGCCGTAGACCTTCTTGCCGCCGATCTCGCGGCCGGTGAAGAACTCGGCGATATCCTCATAGGCCGACCAGTTGACCGGAACGCCGAGATCGTAGCCGTACTTCGCCTTGAAGTCGGCCTTGTTCTTCTCGTCGTTGAACCAATCGTAACGGAACCAATAGAGGTTCGCGAACTGCTGGTCGGGCAGCTGGTAGAGCTTGCCATCCGGGGCGGTGGTGAAGGACTTGCCAATGAAGTCGTCAACGTCGAGGCCCGGGTTCGTAACGTCCTTGCCTTCGTTCGCCATCCAGTCAGTCAGCGAGCGAGCCTGCTGGTAGCGCCAATGCGTACCGATCAGATCCGAGTCGTTGATGTAGGCGTCGTAGATGTTCTCGCCCGACTGCATCTGCGTCTGCAGCTTTTCGACGACGTCGCCTTCGCCGATCAGGTCGTGGGTGATCTTGATGCCGGTGATTGCGGTAAACGCCGGCGCCAGCACCTTGGATTCATATTCATGGGTGGTCAGCGTTTCGGAAACCACCTTGATGTCCATGCCGGCGAAAGGCTTGGCCGCATCAACGAACCATTGCATTTCCTTTTCCTGGTCGGCGCGGGAAAGCGTCGAGAGCTCACCGACTTCCTTGTCCAGGAAGGTTTTCGCCTCATCCATGCCGGCGTAGGCGGAGCCCGCCATGGCCAGCAACATGCCTGCTGTTGTCGCTAGTAAATGCTTTCGCATAGTATCCTCCCAGGGTTGCGATTGCAGTCGTCACGTTTCAGGCGGCCAGTACCCCCGGCCATCTGTCTTTTCCTACCGTCACACGTAGCGGAAGACGCCGATGGCGTAGACTACGGAGAGGGCAAGAGCCCACCACAGGTTGGGTCCGACAAGACCCAACCATGCGAGATGAATGAATGCTGCGCCGAGCAGCGATACGAAGAGCCGATCTCCTCGCGTGGTTTCGAACCTGAGGATTCCCACACGCGGCGAACCGCCCGGTGCGAAATACTCCCAGACACTCATGCCAACCAAGAGCATGAAAATCGTCAGGAAAAACAATGCAGTCGGCAGCGTCCACGCCATCCAGGAAAAGTTCATGAGTGGTCCTCCCTTGTCAGACGCGGCCGAGCGCGAAGCCCTTGGCGATGTAGTTGCGTACGAAGTAGATGACGAGCGCGCCGGGAATGATGGTCAGCACACCGGCAGCCGCCAGAACGCCCCAATCCATCCCTGCAGCGGAGACGGTGCGCGTCATGATCGCCGAAATCGGTTTTGCGGCAGTCGTCGTCAGCGTCCGGGCAAGCAGAAGTTCCACCCACGAGAACATGAAGCAGAAGAAGGCGGCGACACCGATGCCTGATGCGATCAGCGGCATGAAGATCTTCACGAAGAAACGCGGGAAGGAATAGCCGTCGATGTAGGCGGTTTCGTCGATCTCCTTTGGCACGCCGGACATGAAGCCTTCCAGGATCCAGACCGCGAGCGGCACGTTGAACAGGCAGTGGGCGAGCGCCACCGCTATGTGCGTGTCGATGAGGCCGAAGGCGGAGTAAAGCTGGAAGAACGGCAGCGCAAAGACCGCCGGCGGTGCCATTCTGTTCGTCAGCAGCCAGAAGAACAGATGCTTGTCGCCCAGAAACCGGTAGCGCGAGAAGGCGTAGGCCGCGGGCAGCGCCGCCAGTACCGAGATCACCGTATTCATGACGACATAGATGATCGAATTGATGTAGCCGTTGTACCAGGACGGATCCGTAAAGATCACACCATAGTTGCGCAGTGTCGGGTTCTGCGGCCAAAGCGAGAAGGTGCCGGTGATCTCGGCATTCTCCTTGAAGCTCATATTGATCAGCCAGTAGATCGGCAGCAGCAGGAAGATGATGTAGATCGTCGAAACGACCCAGGAGAAGTTGCCCGCAGGCTTGTATTTCATTGTCTGAGCCATGGTCCTCTCCTTTCTCAGGCGTTCGCGTCGCTGCTGGTCATGACGGTGTAGAAGACCCACGACAGCAGCAGGATGATCAGGAAGTAGATGATCGACATTGCCGCTGCGGGACCGAGGTCGAACTGGCCGACTGCCATCTTCACAAGGTCGATCGACAGGAACGTGGTCGAGTTGCCCGGGCCGCCGCCGGTGACGACGAAAGGCTCGGTGTAGATCATGAAGCTGTCCATGAAGCGCAGCAGCACGGCGATGAGCAAGACCCGGTTCATTTTCGGCAGCTGAATGTACCGGAAGACGGACCAGCGCGACGCGCCGTCGATCTTCGCCGCCTGATAGTAGGCGTCCGGGATCGAAACGAGGCCGGCATAGCAGAGCAGCACCACAAGGCTTGTCCAATGCCAGACGTCCATCACAATGATGGTGATCCATGCATCGAGAGGGTCGCGGACATAGTTGTAGTCAAACCCCATTGCCTCAAGCGTATGGCCGAGGAGGCCGATGTCGACACGACCGAAAACCTGCCAGATGGTCCCGACCACGTTCCATGGGATGAGCAGTGGCAGCGCCATCAGCACGAGGCAGACTGGCACGCCGAGACCCTTCTTCGGCATGTTGAGCGCGATGAAGATGCCGAGCGGGATCTGCAGCGCCAGAATGATCAGCGAGAAGGCAAGGTTCCGCTGCAGCGCCGCCCAGAAACGGTCGGAATGAAGCGTCTGCACGAACCAGTCCGTACCCGCCCAGAAGAACTCGTTGTTCCCGAACGTATCCTGCACCGAATAGTTCACAACGGTCATCAGCGGAATAACGGCTGAGAAGGCCACCAGCACCAGAACCGGCAGAACCAGAAACCAGGCTTTGTTGTTCCAGGTCTTTTCCATGCTCAGCCCTCCCTGCCGACGCGCCAGGAATTGGCGTAAATATTGATTGCAGCCGGATCGAAGGTCACCCGCGCATCGGCCGGGATTTCAAAGTCCTCCGTCACGACGATGGCAATCGGCTGCCCGGCAAACGTCGCCCGCACGATCTTCTGCCGACCGATGTCCTCCACCCTGTTGACGGTGACCGGCATTCCCTCGCGGCCGAGATTGACGAATTCCGGACGGATGCCGAGCTCGGTCTTGGCCCCGGCAGCCGTTTGCGGTGCATAGTCCAATGACAGTGTCTCGCTGCCGATGCGGACGGCATTGCCCTGTAACTGCACCGGCAGAACGTTCATGCCCGGTGAGCCGATGAAGTAGCCGACGAACGTGTGGCTCGGTCGCTCGAAAAGCTCTGCAGGCGTGCCGATCTGGACAATCTGCCCATCGTACATGACGACGACCTTATCGGCGAAGGTCAGCGCCTCCGTCTGATCGTGGGTCACATAGACCATGGTGAAGCCGAACTGCTTGTGCAGGCGCTTCAACTGCGAACGCAGCACCCACTTCATGTGCGGGTCGATCACGGTCAGAGGCTCGTCGAACAGGATCGCGTTGACGTCGTTGCGGACCAATCCGCGACCCAGCGAGATCTTCTGCTTCTGGTCGGCCGTCAGGCCCTGTGCCTTGCGTTTAGCCATCCCGCCGAGATCGATCATCTCAAGAATATCGCGAACGCGGCGATCGACTTCCGGCTCGGCAACACCGCGATTGCGCAGCGGAAAGGCCAGATTGTCGTAGACGGTCATGGTGTCGTAGATGACCGGGAACTGGAACACCTGCGCGATGTTGCGCGCCTGCGTGGAAAGATTCGTCACATCGTTTCCATCGAACAGGATGCGGCCATGCGATGGCTGCAGCAGGCCGGAAATGATGTTCAGCAGCGTCGTCTTTCCGCAGCCGGATGGACCAAGAAGCGCGTAGGCGCCGCCGTCCCTCCATTCGTGATCGACTTCGCGAAGCGCGTAGTCGGCGTCAGACTTCGGATTCGGTCCATAGGCGTGGCGGATGTGGTCGAGCGTAATGCGTGCCATGTCCTTCTCCCTTACGCCTTTGCGCCAGTTGCGATTGCGCGACCGTCGGTGCCAAAAGCCATGACGTGACGCGTGTCGAGATAGATATCGACCTCGGTGTCCGGATCGATGTTGTGAATGCCGTGGGCGAGCATGACCCAGCGCACGCCATCGAAATCCAGGTGCACGAAGCTCTCGGAGCCGGTGATCTCCGAGATCTGCGTGCGAGCCTTCAGCCTCGCCGCGGTCGGGGTTTGCAATGAAAGACCGAGGTGATGCGGATGGAAGGCGATCGTCACGGGACCATCGACCATTCCGGCCAGGTGCGAGGGCACCGGCAACATGTCCGCACCCTGCCTCTGGAACGCTCCACCAACCTTTACGACATCAATGAAATTGAGTGGCGGATCAGCAAAGGTCTTCGCCGTCACAAGGTCGAACGGATTTCGATAGACCGAGATGGTCGGCCCGAACTGCGTCACACGTCCTTCTGAAAGCGTCGCCGTGTTGCCGCCGAGCAGAAGCGCTTCGGAAGGCTCCGTCGTGGCGTAGACGAAGATGGCGCCGGATTGCGCGAATATCCTAGGCAGTTCAGCCCGCAGTTCCTCGCGCAGCTTGTAGTCAAGGTTGGCGAGCGGCTCATCCATCAGCACCAGGCTGGCATTCTTGACGAGGGCGCGAGCAAGCGCCGTGCGCTGCTGCTGACCACCTGAGAGATTGAGCGGCGTGCGGTCCAGATAGGGCGTGAGGCGCAGGAGATCGGCGGCTTTGCGCACTTCCCGGTCGATCGTCGCCGTGTCCTTGCCCGCAATGCGCATCGGCGAGGCGATGTTCTCGTACACCGTCAGGGCCGGATAGTTGATGAACTGCTGGTAGACCATCGCGACATTGCGCTTCTGTACCGGCATGCCAGTCACATCAACACCGTCAAAATGGACCGAACCGCTGGTCGGTCGATCAAGCCCAGCCATCAGCCGCATCAGCGACGTCTTGCCGGACAGCGTCGGCCCCAGCAGCACATTCAGCGTGCCTTTTTCAAACGCAAGATTGGTCGCGTGGATGTGATACTCCCCGCCCACCATCTTTGCAGCGTTCCGCAATTCAAGCATTCCGGTTCCCGTGCCTCCTCAACAGCGGGGACATTGCCGCTTCAACCAGCCATTTGTGCCGGTCGCGCAGCCATGTACTCCTCCAACAGCGCAGCCTGTTCCTTGGTCAGACGCAGGCCGTCCTTCGTTCTTCGCCAGAGCACGTCGTCCGCGCTTCTGGCCCATTCGTGATCGATGAGATAGCGAACTTCGACCTCATAGAGATCGCCGCCGAAATAGCGTCCAAGCTCCTCGGTGCTGGCCGCGCGGCCAAGCAGGACCGATGCCTTTGTGCCGTATCGGCGCACCAGCCGCCGGGCGTGACGGTCGGCCAGGAACGGATAGCGACCCTTCAGCTTTCCGACTTCCGCCTCATAGCCGGTCGCAGCGAAATCCCCGCCCGGCAGATGACTCTTAGCTGTCCAAGGCGCGCCTTTGCCGCCGATCGCCGCGGCGATCTTTTCCAGCGCATGCTCGGACAGCCGCCGATAGGTCGTGAGTTTGCCACCAAAGACGTTGAGCAGCGGGGCATCCTTGCCCTCGCCTTCGATCTTCAGCACGTAGTCGCGGGTCGCCTCCTGCGCCTTAGAGGCGCCATCGTCGAACAGCGGCCGCACGGCCGAATAAGTCCAGACGATATCTTCCGGCCGCACGGGTTCCTTGAAATACTCGCTCGCCGCGTTGCAGAGATAGGTCGTCTCTTCCTCGGATATCTTCACATCTTTCGGATCGGCCGAGTAGTCACGGTCGGTGGTACCGATCAGCGTGAAGTCCTGCTCGTAGGGAATGGCGAAAATGATGCGGTTATCCGGGTTCTGGAAGAAATAGGCCCGCGGATCGTCGAACTTCTTCTTCACGATGATGTGGCTGCCCTGCACGAGCCGTACATGGTGGGCTTCGTTCTGCCCGAAAGCCGCGCGAATGACATGATCGACCCAGGGACCGGCGGCATTCACCAGCATTCGCGACTGAAAGCTGTTGGATTGCCCGCTAACGGTGTCGATCGTTTCGATCGACCACAAGCCGTTCTCGCGCCGCGCCGAAACGACCTTCGTCCTTGGCATGACTAGCGCGCCGCGGTCGGCGGCGTCCCGGGCGTTGAGAACGACCATACGCGCGTCGTCGACCCAGCCATCCGAATACTCGAAGGCCTTCGTGAAAAGTGCTTTCAATGGTTTGGCAGCCGGATCGCGGCGCATGTCGAGAACCGCGGTCGGCGGCAAAAGCTTGCGACCGCCGAGATGATCATAGAGAAACAGTCCAAGCCGGATGAGCCACGCCGGGCGGATGCCGCCCTTGTGATAGGGCAGCACGAACCGCATTGGCCATATGATGTGCGGCGCCATCGCCCAGAGCACTTCGCGCTCCATCAGCGACTCGCGAACCAGACGAAATTCGTAGTGCTCGAGATATCGCAAGCCACCGTGGATGAGCTTGGTCGCGCCGGAGGACGTGCCGGACGCAAAGTCGCTCATCTCGGCAAGCGCAACCGAATAGCCGCGCCCAACCGCATCACGCGCGATCCCGCAGCCATTGATGCCGCCGCCGATAATGAAAAGATCGTGAATCTGACGGCTCACGTTCCCCCTCCGAGCCAGAATATACCGCAACGCAACATGCCTGCGCATTTGCGAAAGTAAATGCAGTTAAAGCGAAGATTATTCGAATGTCAAACGAATGTTTTTCGAATTTTCGAAACCCACAGGCTTGCTGTGAACGTAAACGTCATATCGAGGCGCGGCGCCGATATCGCGCGGCCTTGCGAAGCCTCGAATCCATCGTCCGGAAAACCCTCAATACTGTTCAGGTGCACTGAAATAAGTGCGGGGCGCGGCCCCCATCATCCGCCTGAACATGGTTGTAAAGGCGGCGACGCTGTCGTAGCCGAGGTCGAGGGCAACGGCCGTAACGGTCTCTCCGGCGGCGAGGCGGGGCAAGGCGGTGAATACCGCAGCTTGCTGACGCCAGATCGACAGACTGATTCCCGTCTCCTTCCGGAAGAATCGGGTGAAAGCACGTCGGCTCATGGCAAGCTGGTCCGCCCAATCGTCGATCACCAGCCGGGCACTCGGACTTTCCATGAAGCCGCGGCAGAGCGCCGCCAAGCGAGTATCGGAGGGAACCGGCAATCCCAACGGCCTGTCAGGAAGCCGCTAGACCTCCTCAAGCAATAGCGCCATGACGAGATCGCGCCGGTCGCTCTTGGCGTCCGGCGGCGACACGGCCTCGATGAACAGTGCCCTGGCAAAGTCGGTCACGGCCACGACACGCACGACCGACGGCGGATCAACCAAGGCACCGGGCGCGACATATGCGGACAGCATCGTGACATCGCCGAGCATGTCGACCGTGTGGACAAGGCCCGCCGGGATCCAAAGCGCATGCTGCGGCGGTACCATCCAGCGCCCCTGTATGGACGACACCATGACGACACCGGCGCGGGCATAAACGAACTGCGCACGGCTATGGCTGTGCGGCTTCACATGGTAGCCAGCCGGGTATTCCGAGGGGATGGCGTAGACCGGCTCGGAGGCGGCCTCGATGGCTGCAAGACGCTCCACATGGAGCCTGGCCAGCTCGCTCATCGCCAACCCATGTCCGGATTTTGTCATTTTGGCCCACTCGCGAAATAACAAGACCAAAACACGAAAGCGGGACAGCGGCAAGTCCGCTATTTCCAGATCGTCAAGGGACGGAGTAAAATCGTGACAAACAGCGCAATGACGGCAGAGAGGCACTCTGCGGAACAGACGGTTTTCGGCATCATCATGGCGGTGAGCTTCTGCCATCTCCTAAACGATACCATGCAGTCGCTGATCCCCGCTCTCTATCCGATGATCAAGGACGGCTACGGCCTCGACTTCACGCAGATCGGCTTCCTTGGCCTGGTGTTTCAAGTCACTGCATCGCTCCTGCAGCCGCTGATCGGCATCTACACTGACAAGCGCCCATTGCCCTATTCATTGTCTGTCGGCATGGGCTTCACGCTCATCGGTTTGGTGCTGCTCGCCTATGCGCACGCCTATTGGGTTCTGCTCATCGGTGCGGGCGTTGTCGGCCTCGGCTCCGCCGTATTCCATCCGGAATCCTCACGCGTTGCCCGGCTGGCATCAGGCGGACGCCATGGACTTGCTCAGTCGCTATTCCAGGTTGGCGGCAACTTCGGCTCGGCGATCGGTCCGCTTTTGGCGGCCTTCATCGTGCTGCCGCGTGGCCAGCATAGCGTTGCATGGTTCTCGCTTGCAGCGCTGACCGGCATGATCATCCTGTGGCGCGTCGGCGCCTGGTATGCCGACCACCGCAAGAACAATGCCGGCCGCAAGGCAGCGGTACCTGCCTTACATCTCCCGCGCGCGAAGGTGATCGCGGCGATCGGCGTCCTCGCGCTGCTGGTGTTCTCGAAATACGTCTACATGACAAGCCTTTCGAGCTACTACACCTTC
Organism: Rhizobium sp. R711; assembly: GCF_002211365.1. GTDB lineage: Bacteria > Pseudomonadota > Alphaproteobacteria > Rhizobiales > Rhizobiaceae > Rhizobium. The sequence goes on from NZ_LOKZ01000034.1 coordinate 286,403, forward strand.
TACATGATCGAGCGATTCGGCGTGTCCGTGCAGCACGCGCAGATTCTGCTGTTCGTATTCCTCGGCGCCGTCGCCATCGGCACCGTCGCGGGCGGTCCCGTCGTCGACTGGTTCGGCACCAAGTTCGTGATCTGGTTCTCGATCCTCGGCGCCCTGCCCTTCACGCTTGCCCTGCCTTATGCCGACTACAGCTGGACTGTCTTCCTGACCTTCCTGATCGGCGTCATTCTCGCCTCGGCTTTCTCGGCCATTGTCGTCTTTGCGCAGGAGTTGGTTCCAGGTCGCGTCGGCATGATCGCCGGTCTGTTCTTTGGCTTTGCCTTCGGTATCGGCGGCATCGGCGCGGCAGGCCTCGGCATGGTGGCCGACCACATGGGCATCGAGTTCGTCTATAAGATCTGCTCGTATCTGCCGCTGCTCGGTCTGCTCACCATCTTCCTGCCCGATATCGGCAAGGGCCGCCGCCACGCCACGAAAACGGGCAAGTAAGCGAGTTCTGCAGCGCACGGATGACAGGGGCCGAGATCACGATCTCGGCCCCTTTTATTTTGCGCTGGCAAGTCTCTCGCACCTAGATAGCGGTGAACCCGTTATCGACAAAGAGATGCGCGCCATTGACGAACATCGATTCGTCACTGGCGAGGTAGAGCGCGGCGCGCGCCACGTCCTCAGGCTCGCCGATCCGGCCCTGCTGAGCGGCAATGGCAGCGTCCGACACATCGACGCCAAGCTTCTGCAATTCGCTGACCTCGCGCAATCCGTGCGGTGTGCGGATGAAGCCGGGGCAGACGGCATTGCAACGAATGTTCCGATCCCTGAACTCCACCCCGATCGCGCGCGCAAACATATGCACCGCCCCTTTCGTTGTGTCGTAGAGCACCTCCATCGGCGTTGCGGCCACGGCCGAGATCGATGATGTGCAGACGATAGAACCGCCGCCCGCGGCGATCATCCCCGGCAGGACGGCCCGCGTCATCAGGAACATGGAACGCACGTTGACCGCATGGAGCCACTCCCACTCCTCAAGCGTGGTCTCGAGGAACGGCTTGATGACGATCGTCCCCGCGTGATTGAAGAGCACCGTGACGGCGCCGAACCTTTCTTCCACACCCTTGACTGCCGCGATGACGGCGGCCTCTTCCGACACGTCGGCGATCCAGTAATCGGCGACATGGCCTGCGGCGCGTATCTCCTCCACCGTTTGGCGAGCCGCCGCTTCATTCCGGTCAATGATGGCCACCTTGGCGCCCTCGGCAGCAAAGAGACGCGAGGCCGCCCCGCCCATGCCTGTCGCGCCACCTGAAACAATTGCGATCTTCCCCTTCAGCCGGTCGACCATGACCAATCCCCTTTTCCGTTGTTCAGCCTCGCTCACTCCTCGTCGAGGAACGCACTCGCACGCAGTGTTGAAGAGAGTCCCGTCCGATGTCCAGACGGTAGGTCGAACCGCCGGTAACCTTACCAAATAACCAACAAAGCAGCTTTTGGTTGTTTCAAGGCGCGACACCGGGCATTTGTATTTTCAGCGGCTCACCATCAGCCGCGGTCCGGAGGGGTCCGGATCGATAGAGCCCGCCCCTGAGGGGCCTGGGGCGGGCTTCCTCAAATACAACAAAGGCATAAGCGTTGTTGACGTCGTGCCGACAAAGGCTTGTCGCGCATTGATTTGCAGCTGCCTGCGCTTGATGCAGATGCCAACGGACGGCACACGCTAAAGCTGCTCGACCGTTCGCTGCCAGCCTACTTTACAAGAAAAGCGCGGAAATCATTCACGTTCGTACCCGTCGGTCCTGGCACGAAGAGATCGCCCGCAAGGTGCAAGGCCGACCATGCATCGTGGCGCGCGAGGAACGCCCGCGCATCGCCGCCGGCGCTCCTGATGCGCGCCACCGTCCCGCCGTCGCAGAAGGCGCCGGCATTGTCTTCGGACCCGTCGATGCCGTCGGTATCCGCAGCCATCGCCACGACACCCTCGACGCCCTGAAGATCGATTGCCGCGGAGAGGAGAAACTCGGAGTTTCGTCCGCCTTTGCCGTATGTTCCAGATCCGATGCTGACGGTGGTCTCCCCACCGGAAAGCAGCACCAGAGGCTTTGGAACCGGAGGTTTCGCCAAGAACTCACGAGCGAGCGCCGCGTGCATCCTACCGATATCCTTCGCCTCGCCTTCGATCGAATCCGAAAGAATAAGAGGTTGCACGCCAAGAGATCTTGCACGCTCGGCAGCCGCCTCCAGGGACACCCGCGCCGAGGCAATCACATGGACCTCGTTGTTGGCGAACATGCGATCGCCGGCCCCTGGCGCTCTGGCATTTCGGATACAGTCAATAACCCGCGCCGGGAGATTGATCCGGTAATCCCGGATCACGCGCAGCGCCTCCTCCGCGTCGCTGCTGTCGGGCACCGTTGGCCCCGACGCAACGAAGGCCGGATTGTCTCCCGGAACATCGGAAACGACGAGGCTGACGACCTTTGCCGGGTGAGCAAGAGCGGCGAGCCGCCCGCCCTTGATGCGGGAGAAATGCTTCCGCACGACATTCATGCCGGAGATCGGAGCACCCGACGCCAGGAGCGCTTCGTTCAGGGCGCTTTCGTCGGCGAGGGTGAAGCCGGTCGGAGGGGCCGGCAGAAGGGCAGAACCGCCACCGGATATCAGGGCGATAACCAAATCGTCGGAGGTCAACCCATGCAGATGGTTCATGAGCGCCTCGGCGGCGATGAGGCCCGCTCTATCTGGGACGGGATGAGCCGCCTGTAGAATCTTGGTCGATCGGCAGTCCGCGACCGGCCCGTGCCTGGCAACAACCAGACCGTCGAATGGGTGAGACCAGGCGCGCTCGAACGCCGCCGCCATTTGGCTTGCTGCCTTTCCCGCTCCGACAACAATCGTCCTGCCTTTCGGCGGATCTGGCAGATGGCGAACCAATGCCTCGTACGGGTCGGCGGCCTTGACCGCCTCGTGAAACAGGGTTTGCAGGAAAGCGCGTGGATCGGAAGTCAAATCCTACTCCATTTTCAAAGTTCGCAGCCCCGAACACTCGGTCTAGCTGACGATTGCCCTCGCCCTCGGTCGCGTTTCGTTGCGCTCGTGAGCAAAGATCGCTGCGGGCAACAGTGGCAGCCCCCGGATAAGGTCGGAGCCTCGTTCGCCAACCATGATTGTCGGTGCGTTGGTGTTGCACGATGGAACTCGCGGCATGACCGACGAATCGCACACGCGAAGCCCATCGAGACCATGGACCTTGAGATCGAGACCGACAACAGCTTCCGGCCCCGTCCCCATCTTGCACGTGCCAACTGGATGGTGATCCGTCTTCGCGTTCGCGCAGCCGTAGTCGAAGAGCTGCTCGTCGGTCATGACCCTCGGGCCCGGCAGTCGCTCAGCCAGAACGTAGGGCTTGAGCGCGGCCTGCTGCATGATCTCCCGCGCAATCTTCAATCCTTCCAGTGACATGGCCTTGTCGTGCGGGTCGGACCAATAGTTCGGATCGATCAGAGGTGCCGCACCCGGATCAGCCGAGGAAAGCCGCACGGTTCCACGCGAACGCGGATGCAGGTAGGCCGAATTCAGGGTCACACCAGCGTTCGTCAAGCGCTCGACCCCAGCCTCAATGCCGGATCCCAGGCCGAGATGGAACTGAATATCCGGCGACCGCGCGTCCGGATCGGCATACCAGAAGCCCCCGGTCTCGAAGAGAGAAGAGGCAACCGGACCCGTTCGGAACAGGACATACTGGACACCCGCCCAGATCGTTCTGTGAAGCTTCGCGACGCCATCGTAGGTGTGGTCACCGGTGCACTCGGAAATGACGAAGAGATCGAGGTGGTCCTGCAGGTTGCCACCGACACCAGGGAGGTCGTGGTGTACCTTCACCCCTACCGATCGAAGATGGTCCGCTGGGCCGATCCCCGATTGAAGGAGCAACTTGGGCGACCCGATCGCACCCGACGACACAAGTACCTCGCGTTCGGCGCGGACGATTTCGGGGCCCCGCTCCGTCGCGATCTCGACGCCGACGGCGCGATGCCCCTCTAGGACGATGCGCGCAACCCTGGCGCCAGTCCGGACCACCAGGTTCTTTCGCGCCTTTATCGGGGAAAGATAGGCCAATGATGCCGAGGACCGACGGCGGTCGCGCTGCGTCAGCTGATAGAAACCGACGCCCGCCTGCTGCCGGCCATTGAAGTCATGATTATACGGGATGCCTAGTTCCTGCCCGGCCCGGATATAGGCGTCGCAGATCGGCAACGGAGAGGCAGGCATCGAGACACCGAGGGGACCGCCATAGGAGTGATAGTCATCGGCAAAGCGCTGATTGTCCTCGGCGCGCTTGAAGTACGGCAGTATGGAGCGATAATCCCATCCCTCGCATCCGTCCTCGCTTGCCCAGAGGTCGTAGTCTGCGGCGTTACCCCGGGTATAGAGCTGTGCATTGATCGATGAGCCGCCGCCGATCACCTTCGCCTGCGTATAACGCAGCACCCTGCCCTTCATGTGCTTTTGCGGAACGGTCTCCCAGCCCCAGCTCGCGACGCCCTTCGTCATTTTCGCGAAGCCCGCGGGCATGTGGAACAAGGGATTCCAATCGCCGCCGCCCGCTTCAAGCAGCAACACATTGACGCTGGGGTCTTCGCTGAGCCGGTTGGCCAGCACGCATCCCGCGGGACCGGCGCCGGTAATAATGTAGTCGAAACGCATATTTCTATCCCGTTACAAGCGAGGAATGGACAGGCCGCCATCGGCGTCGATGACGGTGCCGGTGGCAAAACCGAAGTCGCCGGACGCCAATGCCGCACAGATTTTCCCGAGGTCATCAGCCTCGCCCCATCGTTTCATCGGCACGAGGCCACTTTCGATGAGAGCGTCATATTTCGATGTCACGCCGGCAGTCATGTCGGTCCGGATAATCCCGGGGCGCACCTCGAAGACGGCAATCCCCGAATCCGCGAGCCGCAATGCGAGCCCCTGCGAGAAAGCGGCAAGACCAGCCTTGCTGATGCAGTAATCCAGTCGTTCCGGCGAACTCGCCTCGGCTGAGACCGAGGTGATGTTGATGATCGATCTCGGATGGGGAGCCGCTCCTGTCACGAGCATTGCCTTGACGACGGCCTGCGTGAAAAACACCGTGCCCTTGAGGTTCGTCGCCATGATCGTATCGAAGTTTTCCGGAAGCAGACTTAGGAAATCACCACGGACGACCGCTGCCATGCCGGCATTGTTGACGAGGCAATCGACGCGGCCGAAGTTCGAAAGCACCGCGCGCACGGTCTCGTCATGCCTAGAAACATCCGAAACATCCGCCTGTAGATAAATCGCATCCACTCCGAAACCGCGAAGCTCGTTGATGACGTCCTGGCTCTCCTCTGCTGCTCCGACGCCCGTAATCACGATGTTGTAGCCGCCTTTAGCCAGTGCGGTCGCAATCCCGAGACCGATGCCGCGGCGTCCGCCGGTGACTATGGCGACTGGCCTTTCAACACCTTCCGTCATGCTTGCAGGTCCTTCGAAGCGATATGGTCGGCAACCCGCAATGCCTGACTGGCGACCGTGAGAGCCGGGTTAACCGCGGCCGAGGTCGGCAGGAAGCTGGCATCCACCACAAAGAGGTTCCGGTGGTCGTAGGAACGGCAATAGGGATCCAGCGGCGCGCTGGCGGGGTCGTTGCCGATCCTGACGGTGCCGCACTGGTGAGACGGCGTGCGTTTATCGAACGGCTTTGAAAGAACGATCGGGAATCCGATCGACTTGAGGACCGCCTTCAGCTTCTCGACCAGTTCGAGGTGTGCATCCCAATTCGTCCGTTGCCATTGCAGGACGATACGCTCCCCATCCACCCGTACGCGGCTTTCCGGGTGAGGTATATCCTCACTCATCGCATAGAAATCGATCGCATGACCGGTGATGTTCTGGAGCAGCCATTCCGGTGCCCAGGGCAGCGAGCCCTTCAAGACCTTCGCCGAGATTCTGCCGAGCAACTGAACGTTCCCGAGCGGCGGACCACCGTTGCCGTCCGACAGGTAGAAATCGTTGAACCCGAACGTCTTTTGATAGACAGCCGTGTTCCGATAGGTCGGCGACACGGCGATCACCGCCGACGAATTGTGGTTCATAAAGTTCCGCCCGACCTGATCGGAGGAATTCGCAAGCCCGTTCGGGTGACGCGCGTCAGCCGAACGCAGCAACAAGACAGCAGATTGGACAGCGCCGGCCGACAGAATGACCAGCTTCGGAGCGACAGCCAGGTCCTCACCATTCTTGCGGTAGCCGACGCGGGCGATCCGGCCGTTTCCGTCAGCCTCGAGCTTCGTCACCTTCGCGTTTGTCTCGAGGCGGACATTCTGATATTCCAGGGCCTTCAGCAACGCAGCGGTCTCCGCGTCCATTTTCCCATCGCGGGAATTGGGGTGCGCGTCCCAAGGTGTCCTGGCCTTGGACAGCCAAGCGTCGACGTTTACCCCCAACGGCAGCGAAAACGGGTGCAGGCCTTTCGCCTTAAGCCGCGCTCTGACATCGGCAATCGGCGGCTCGTCGGGAACCGGCAGATAGTCGTAGTTGTCCGAGTGTACGGGCTCCGTCGGGTCGTCTCCGAGGTTTCCCCGAACCTCGTACATCCGTTCTGCGCGGCTATACCACGGCTCTAAAACTTCATAAGGAAACGGCCATGCAGGCGAGACCCCTTCCCTGTGGCGGATCTCCTCGAAATCCTCACTGCGATAGCGCGAAAGCACTGCGCCGTAGAATTTCGAATTGCCGCCGACATTGTAGTAGTTGCCGGGATTGAACGCGGTACCGTCCGCCTCGTACCACATCTCCTTCGGGCGAAAATGCCCACGCTGAAAGATGGCCCGTTGGTCGCGGTTCTCCGGGCGATCGGCGATGAAGTCGCCAGCCTCGAGGATCAGGATCTCGGCCCCGGTCGATGCCAACCCCGCGGCAACGGTGGACCCACCCACGCCCGACCCTATGATGACGATATCAGGAGTGCTGCTCATTTCCGAAAATCCGGCTTTCGACTAAGCGATACGCGTCTGGCTTTGGGGATCGAAGAAGACCGCCTTGTCGAGATTAAACGCCAGGCGAGCGCTCTGCCCCGGCTGAATTCGGGCGTCCGCGCGCAGACGCGCCACGACTTCCTTCCCGCCAAGCTTCGTCACTGCAAACGTATCGGATCCCGCCGGCTCCACGACTTCGATCAGGCAATCGCTTTCGGCTAGCGCCCTAGCGTTACGGTCCGCGCCATCCGGGTCGGTCAGCGCCTCCGGTCGGATGCCGAAGACGATCTCCCGTCCCGCATGCGCCTCAAGCGCACCATTGCCTGCTGTGACCGGGAGCCGGACCGGCTCCCCGTGCGGACGGGCCAACGATACGGTCAGCCCCGCAGCACCCTTCTCGATCGTACCCGCGAGAAGATTCATGGCCGGCGACCCCATGAAATCAGCGACGAACATGTTGGCGGGGTTGTTGTAGATTTCCGCAGGCGTTCCGAATTGCTGCACCTCGCCATCGCGCATGACGGCGATCTTGGTTGCGAGCGTCATTGCCTCGATCTGATCATGGGTCACATAGACGATCGTCGTACCGGTCGCCTGGTGCAGCCGCTTGATTTCGATGCGCATGTCGACGCGCAGCTTGGCGTCCAGATTTGAGAGCGGCTCGTCAAACAGGAAGAGCTTGGGATCGCGTACCAAGGCGCGGCCCATAGCAACGCGTTGCCTCTGGCCGCCCGAAAGCTGGCTCGGCTTGCGATTGAGCAGATGGCCAATCTGAAGCACCTTGGCGACCTTGTCGATCGCCTTGTTGCGCTCCTCAGCCGGTACGCCGCGCATCTCCATACCGAACGATATGTTCCCGGCGACCGTCATGTTCGGATAGAGGGCGTAGCTCTGGAACACCATCGCGATATCGCGCTTCGATGGATGCAGGTCGGCGATGCTTCGACCATCGACGCGAATGTCACCCTCAGTGATCGATTCCAGCCCGGCAATGGTGTTGAGCAACGTCGACTTGCCGCAGCCGGACGGACCGACCAGCACAAGGAAGCCGCCCTTCTCCAGTTCAAGGTTGATGCCCTTCAGGATCTCCAACGAGCCAAAACGCTTCTTGAGACCAGAAATTTCGAGGAAAGCCATTGGATTATCCTTTGACAGCGCCCGCCATCAGGCCACGCACAAAGTAGCGGCCGGCGAGAATGTAGACGAGGAGTGTCGGCAGGGCTGCGATCATCGCCGCGGCCATGTTGACGTTATATTCAACGACACCCGTGGAGGTATTCACGACGTTGTTCAGCGCCACGGTCATCGGCATGGAATCGCCCGTTCCCGCATAGGCCGAGGCAAACAGGAAGTCGTTCCAGATATTGGTGAACTGGTAGATGACCGTGACCACGATGATCGGCAACGAATTGGGCAGCATGATGCGTCGGAATATCTGGAAGAAGCTTGCACCGTCCACCTGGGCCGCCTTCACCAACTCTGTCGGGAAAGCCTCGTAGTAGTTGCGGAAGAACAGCGTCGTGAAGCCAAGTCCGTAGATGACGTGAACGGTGACCAGATTGACCGTCGAATTACCGAAGCCCAGCGACACGCCAATCTGATTGCGCAGCGTCGCCCCGAAGCGTCCGAGGCTGCCGAGGATGGTCGCCATGGGCAGGAGAACCGACTGGAACGGAATAAAGCAGGCAAACAGCATCAAGCCGAAGACCAGCGTATGGCCCGGGAAGCGCCACTTGGTCAGGATATAACCATTGAGCGCACCCATGATCGTTGAGATCGCCACGGCCGGAACGACCATCTTGATCGAGTTCCAGAAGTACCCCTTGATGCCGGCGCAGGTCAGGCCGACGCAGGCCTCGCCCCAGGCCTTGAACCAGGGATCGATGGTGGGTGCTTTCGGCAGCGAAAGCATGTTGCCGTTCTGGATCTCATCCATGGTCTTGAACGAGGTAACCAGCATGACGAACAGTGGCATCAGGTAGATGATCGCGAATATGACCAGCAGGCCGTAGATGAAGATTCGGCTGAACATTCTGCGGCGGGACGCGCTGGCTGCGTCGGACATGGTCGAGGTGACAGCGCTCATCGCGATTTCTCCCGCAGCTCGGAATAGAGATAGGGAACGATGATCGCCGAGATCGTCATCAGCATGATCACGGCGCTTGCCGAACCGACCGCCATCTCGTTCCGCTTGAACGTGTATTCGTACATGAAGTTGGAAGGCAGCCAGGCCGAGCCGCCAGGGCCACCGGATGTCAACGCCACGACGAGGTCGTAAGACTTGATCGCCATGTGGGCGAGCACGATGAAAGCCGACAGGAAGATCGGTCGCAGTAGCGGAATAATGATGCGCCGATAGAGCTGCACCGTGGTTGCGCCGTCGATCTGCGCCGCCTTCATGATCTCGCTATCGATGCCGCGAAGGCCGGCAAGAAACATCGCCATTACGAAGCCGGACGCCTGCCAGACGCCGGCGATCACGACGGTGTAGATCACGAAATCCTTGTTCTTGATCCAGTCGAAGTGAAAGCTCGTCCAGCCGAATTGATGCAGCGTCTGCTCAAGGCCAAGGCCCGGATCGAGGAACCATTTCCAGGCAACGCCGGTAACGATGAAGGAAAGCGCCATCGGGTACAGAAAGATCGGTCGCAGTATGCCCTCGCCGCGGATCTTCTGATCCAGCAAGATCGCCAGAAACAGTCCGAGCGCCAGGCAGATGCCGACATAGAGCACGCCGAAAATGCCCATATTGGTGATCGAAGTGTACCAACTGGAGGGCGGATCGCTTTCAAACGTCCAGCGCCAAAGCCGTTGATAGGCGCGCGGCCCCGTCAGGGCGTAGGACGGAAAGGTCTTGGAATTGGTGAAGGACAGATAGACTGTCCAGATGATGAAGCCGTAGACGAAAACAAGCGTGATGGCGAAACTCGGCGCGAGCACGATCTTCGGCAGCGCGTCCTGCAGCCGCGCGCGGATTGAAATTGGCGTTCCCCGGTGCGGCGCGAGAACGGTTTTATCTGTAGCGATGGTGCTCATGGGGTCATCTCCTCCAACGAGATCGTCCGTTGCCGAATCTTCCCCGCCACGAAGGGCGGGGAAGACCGTGGGAGGCCTTGATTACTTGGCGTCCTCGATAGCCTTGACGAGTTCTTCGACGGCCTGATCGGAGGTCTTGATCTGGCCATGTACGAACTTGGAGATGACGTCCTTGTAGGCATTCGCGACTGCCGGAGGAGCGCCATAGCCCTGCGCCAGCGAACCGAACAGCGTGCCGCCTTCGTTGGCCTTCTTCAGGTCGGCGATACCCTTCTTGCCGCAAGCGTCGAAGTCGGTATCCGGAACGTCAGTACGAGCAGGAACCGAGCCCTTGACGACGTTGAACGCAGACTGGAAGCTCTTGGACAGCGTTGCCTTGGCAAGCGCGACCTGCGCCGCCTTGCGATCATCAGGCACGTTGAACATGCCGAACATGTCGGAGTTATAGATCACGCTGCCGTCAGTGCCGGGGAAGCGGTAGCACAGGAAGTCCGTGTTCGGCGTCTTCTTGGCCGCAACGAATTCGCCCTTTGCCCAGTCGCCCATCACCTGAACGAGCGCATCGCCCTTGATGACCATGGCCGTTGCAAGGTTCCAGTCACGTCCGGAGAAGTTCGGGTCGACGTAGGTGACGATCTTCTGGAGATTGTCGAACGACTTCTTCATCGTGTCCGACTTCAGCGACTCCTCGTCGAGATCGTTCATGGCCTTCTTGTAGAACTCGGGGCCGCCTGTCGACAGCACGATCGAGTCAAACATGGTCGCTTCCTGCCAGTTTTGTCCACCGAGCGCCAACGGAACGACGCCGGCAGCCTTGGCCTTGTCGAGCAGCGCGATCAGGTCGTCGAAGGTCTTTGGCTCGGTGCCGCCGATCTTGTCCATGACGGCCTTGTTGATCCACAGCCAGTTGACCGAGTGAACGTTGACCGGGGCTGCAACCCACTTGCCGTCATAAACGGAGAACTTCTGCAGAGCCGCCGGAACCGCCTTGTCCCAGCCCTCGGCCTTCGCCGTCTCGGTGAGATCCCCCATGACGCCCGCCTGAGCATAGTCGAGAACGGTATAGCCGAGCATCTGCGAGGCCGTCGGATAGGTGCCTGCAGCGACCATGGCCTTGAGCGCGGTCATCGCCGCATCACCGCCACCGCCGGCGACCGGCACATCCTTCCAGGCAAATCCTTCCTTCGCCAGATCCTGCTTGAGGACGTTGAGGGCCGCAGCTTCGCCGCCCGACGTCCACCAATGCAGCATCTGCACTTCTTTCACGTCGGCGGCCTTGGCGGCGCCGAGGCCAGCCACCGTCATTGTCACCAAAGCAGTCGTCATCAAAAACTTGCGCATCGTTTTCCTCCCGGTTTGCAAGTTCACAAATGCGGAAAATCCGCGTTCAAAAGCCCGTGCACACTCCCCGCACAAAGGCTCTGGCTACCACGGCGCGAACGCCGCGTGGATTAATTTAAAACGTTATAAACTTAACCAAGTCAAGTGACCCGCTTTTCCTGTCCACGCTAGGGGCAACATTGATTTTGACCTGTTTTTGTTGATTTTTTAGACAAAGCTACAGAATCAATCGAGCTGAGTCCAAAATTTAAAACGTTTCCAGTCCAGCATTGCATCGGCTTCGCTGTCGCGTTAGTGTCCCGCCATCCGTCCCCTTTGGAGGAAAGCCGAGCGTGTCTCGCATCGCAATGCCGCCCACGACCAGATCGACCCGCAGGAGCGGCAAACCAACGCTGCGCACCATCGCGGACATGGCAGGCCTTGCCGTAACCACGGTCTCGCGGGCGCTGTCGGACGACCCGGTGATCAATCATGAAACCCGTAAGCGTGTCCGCGAGATCGCGATTGAGGTCGGCTATTCCCCCGATCGTGCCGCCCAGCGCCTGAAGACTGGCCGCACAAATGTCATCGCCATCCTGCTTGAGCCGCACGAGGAAATTCTCGGCTATGGTACCTCGATCATGTCCGGCATCGCCAAGGCGCTGCAAAGCACCGCCTACCATCTGATCGTCATGCCCAACCTGCCCCACACGACAAACATCGAGGCGGTCAACTACATCATGCGCAACCACATGGCCGACGGTTTGGTAATGTCGCGCACCGAGCCTTTCGACCCGCGCGTGCGGTTGCTGATGGAGCACGATTTTCCGTTCGTCACGCACGGCCGCACCGAACTCTCCACCCCGCATCCTTATGTCGACTACGACAATTTCACCTTCGCCTACGAGGCAACCAAGCGACTGATCGCCAAGGGACGCCGCAAGCCGGCCCTGATCAGCGGCCCGATGCAGTTCAGCTTCGGCAGCCATATCCTGCACGGCTTCATGACAGCCGTACGCGAAGCCGGCTGCGCCTATGAGGTGATCTCCGAAATAGACCTCGATCATCCGGCCGGCGCGATCCGCGACCGCATCGCCCGACGCCATGGCGAGCCCGATCCGCCGGACGCCTTCACGTGCGGCGGCGAAGTCTGCGCGCTCGCCACCATAACAGGCATGAGCGACTGGGGACTTACACTCGGCGTCGAGTACGACATCGTCGCCAAGCAGACCTCGCAGCTCCTCTCCGCCATTCAGCCCAAGGTCGAGACCATCTACGAAGACCTGACAGCCACCGGAGAGCAGATAGGCCGCATCCTCAAGAAACGGATCAGCGGCGAGACGGATATGGACCAGTTGCAGGTGCTGCTGACGCCACAGCCTCCCCTTTCCGTTGGCTGCAATTGACAGCTGCATTGAGAAACCGCGAGTGCCGGAAATGACGTCCAAGCGTGGCGGCGTATCTTTGTGCATCGCAAAGTCCCGGGACACAGCCGCGAGGAAGCGAGGAGCGCGCGACTTCCAACGCGCGAACGTCGCGCAACCTGCGAATGCCGACCCAGCCATATTACCCCTCCTTTCTCTCACTTGAGTTCCTTCGGCAACCTTACCGCGGCATCCACCAGCCGGTGCGGCCGCCGATATGCATGTTGAGCGTCTTGGTCTCGGTGTAATCCTCCACTGCGTGACGACCGAGTTCACGCCCGAGGCCGGATTGCTTGTAACCACCGAACGGCAGTTCGGAGGCCCCGTCCATGAAGGTATTCATCCAGATCGTCCCGGCTCTCACCTTGCGCCCGACAGTCAGGCAGGTATCGAAGTCACAGCTCCAGACGCCTGCCGAAAGCCCGTAGTCGATCGCGTTTGCGATCTCGATCGCCTCCGCTCTGGTTTCGAACGTGAGCACGGAGAGGACAGGGCCGAAAACCTCTTCGCGGGCAACCGCCATACCGGGCGTCACGGCCTCTAGAATGGTCGGCGCCATGTATTGTCCCATGCCGAGGTCGAGCTTCTCGCCGCCATGTGCGACTTGCGCGCCGCTGCTGGTCGCGCCGGCCACGTAGCCTGCGATCTTCTCCAAATGCTGCGGCGTGATGATAGCACCAACTTGCGTGGTTGGATCGAGCGGGTCGCCGACCTTGACGTCCTTCGAGAGTTCAGCGATGCGCTTGACCACATCGGAAGCGATGCTCTTGTGCAGGATCAAGCGGGAACCGGCATTGCAGCATTCGCCGGCATTGAAATAGGCACCAAAGACTGCGGCGTCGATGAATGCATCGAGATCCGCATCGGGGAACACGATCTGCGGGTTTTTGCCGCCGAGTTCCAGCGAGACCTTCTTCAACGTCTGCGCGGCGTTCGTCATGGTTAGCTTGCCGACACCGGTGGAGCCGGTGAACGAAACCATATCGACCTCCGGATGGGAGGCGAGCACTGCTCCGACCTCGGGTCCCGTACCGGTCACAATGTTGACGACACCGTCCGGAACGCCAGCTTCTTGCAGGATTTCGCCAAGCACGAGCGTCGATCCCGAAGTGAGCTCCGACGGCTTGACGACCGTGGTGCATCCGGCAGCAAGGGCAAACGGAAGCTTTTGGCCGACGATCAGGAACGGAAAGTTCCATGGGGTAATGATCGAGACCACGCCGATCGCTTCGCGCAGCACGACGCCGAGCGTACCGTCTCCAAGCGTGTTGTAGCTTTCTCCGTGCAGATCTCGAGCGAGTGCCGCTGCATATCGCCAAATATCAACCGAGCCGGCTATTTCGCCACGCACCTGCGAGATCGGCTTGCCCGCCTCGATCGCATCCAGAAAGGCCAGTTCTTCCGCACGAGCCGCGATCAAGTCAGCAGCCTTGAGCAAGATGGCGGAGCGCTCCGAAGCAGTCATCCGCGGCCACGGACCGTGATCGAAAGCCTTGCGGGCGGCAAGGATCGCCCGTTCGGCATCCGCCTTGCTGCCGGTCGGGAAGCGGCTCACAACGACACCATGGCTTGGAGCAACGCGCTCGATCGGCTGGGCAGATCCAGCTTCCCACTTGCCGTCGAGCAGCATCTTGAAGTCGCGGGCCTTGTGGTCGCTAAGCGCTCTTGGATTGACCAGAACCGTCATTACCATTCTCCCTTGAATTTAGCCGGGCGCTTCTCGCTGAAAGACGCGACGCCCTCTTTGAGATCGGCGGTTTTCGCGACCAGGATCGACCCCAGGGCCTCGACGGCAGCGCCGTTGTCCTCGCCATTTGCCGACGCGATCATCAGCTTCACGATCTCCAGCGCCGCAGGTCCTCTGGACGCGACCCGTCGCGCATATTCCTTAGCGGTATCAACCGCGTTTCCGCTTAATGTGACCGCGTCAACGATGCCGAGGACACGCGCCTCCTCGGCAGTGAAAATCTCACCGCCCAGTGCCATGCGACGTACCACCTGCGCTCCGAAACGCTTCACAAGACGTTGCGTGCCGGACCAGCCTGGCACCATGCCCAGTCCCGTTTCCGGAAGTCCGATCTTGATGTGCTCTTCGGCGATGCGAATGTCCGCGACACCTGCAAGCTCCAACCCGCCACCGAGAGCGTGGCCATTCAGGGCGGCAATCAGCGGCACCCTCAGCGTCGCGAGCCTTTCGAAAACGCGGTGCCCATAGCGGACCCAAGCATGGCCGAACTCCTCCGGCCGCATTCCGCCCCACGCCTTGATATCGCCGCCTGCCGAGAAACCCTTGCCCTCGCCCGTCAGGATCGCGGCGCGCACATCGGCGTTCGCCTCGACTTCGTCGGCCGCACGCGCCAATGCCTTCAGCATGTCCAGGTCAAGCGCATTCAGCTTCTCGGGCCGCGAGACCGTCATGATCGCGACGTGATCCTCGACCTGGATTCTGACCGTGCCGCTAGCCATTGAAGACACCCTCCAGGATGCGGGCGCCCTTCTTCGGTAGAGAAATACCAATGTTCGCTTCGCCGAAGAGCATTGCATCCATGGTCTTGAGGTCCTTTGCCACGATGAGCGGGAACTCGGACTGATCGAAGATATGTGTCTGCAGGTCGATGCCAGGCGCGATTTCCGTAAGAACAACACCTTCCGGCGCCAGCTTCATCACACACCGCTCGGTGACATATGTGATGTCCTGCCCCTGCTCGATCGCCCGCTTGCCGGAGAAGGTGACATGCTCGACCTCGTTGACGAGCTTCTTCAGCTTGCCTTCCTTCTCGATGACCAGCTTGCCGTCAGCGATCGCAAGCTTCGCACCCGCATTGAACATGCCGGAGAACACGATCTTCTTCGCCCGCGCGGTGATATCGACAAAGCCGCCTGCCCCGGCAGTAACGTGAGGTCGGAAGGAAAGCTTCGAAACGTTGACCGAGCCATCCTTGCCGATCTCGAGGAACGAGAGGAGCGAAGCATCGAAGCCGGCGCCCTGGAAATAGGTGAACTGGTATGGCGACGGCATATAGGCATCCGCATTGGAAGCGCAGCCGAATGCGAAATCCAGCAATGGAACGCCACCGACAGCGCCCTGTTCGATCACCCAGGTGACCGAGCCGTGCAGCCCCTCCTCAAGCAGGATGCGCGGCACGTTGGCGGAAATACCGAATCCGAGGTTGACGCAGCTACCGGCCTCAAGCTCCTGGGCCACGCGGCGGGCGATGACCTTCTGGATATTGAATTCCGGAACACGGAACGTGTCGAGCGGCCGGAAAATTTCACCCGATATGGCGGGATCATAGAGCGTCTGCGTGGTCTGCTTCTGGTCTGGATCGACGATGACATAGTCGACCAACATACCAGGTACACGCACGTCGTGCGGTTTCAGCGAACCTTCCTTGGTGATGCGCTTGACCTGGGCGATGACGATGCCGCCATTGTTGCGGGCAGCAAGAGCCTGATCCAGACCGCCGAGATAGGCACCCTCGTGTTCGTATGTCAGGTTGCCGCGCTCGTCGGCCGTGGTTGCACGAATGATAGCGACCTGCGGCACGATCGACGGGAAGAACAGCCAATCCTCTCCTTCGAACACGACGCGCTTGACCACCGGCTCCTGGGCCCCAAGGTCGTTCATCGCGCAGCCCTGCCTTCTCGGATCGACGAAGGTGTCGATACCGACCTTCGTCAGGACGCCAGGGCGCTTGGCAGCAGCTTCCCGATGAATATCGAACATGATGCCCGACGGGATGTTGTAGGCCGGAATCTCGTTGTTGGTGATCATCTGCCAGATCAGCGGCGGCTCCGCGCTGGATGGACCCGATGGATAGGAACCACCGAGGATCTTCGTCAGCAGTCCCTTCTTGGCGATGTAGTCGACACCCTTGATGCCGCTCATGTCGCCGGCTGCGATCGGATGCAGCGTCGTGATATCCCGGGGATGGCCGGTGCTGTCGAAACGCTCGCCAATCGCCTTCAACATCAGGTCGGGGCATCCGAGGCCGCTCGATGACGACACGGATACGACGGCACCGTCGGGGATCAGTGCGGCAGCTTCCGCCGGGGTGATGTGCTTGCTCATTGAATTACTCAAAGTCCTGTTTCGATTTTCACGGCGGAACCACTTTTGGCCGCCTCGACAACAGCAAGGCCGGTCGCAAGCGACCAGATGCCATCCTCCGCCGTCGCCGAAGGACGGCCGTTGCCGGCCACGGCAGCGTGGAACGCTTTCAGTGCAGTTTCATAGAGATTGCTCGCATTGGTCGGCAGTTGCTGTTCGCCTTCGGCGTTCCTCAGCGTCACCGTTCCATCCGGGCGCTGGGTCATGACGTTGCGGCCGATCAGCGAGCCTTCGGTGCCATGCACCTCAAAGCCGGTTTCGGCATACTTGGTGGTGAAGGCATCATGAAACTGCGCGAGGACACCGTCCTCGAAACGCATCACGCCCATGACGCCATCTTCGACGCCCGGCTTGCCCATCCCCGCCGCCTGCGAGAACGCTACCACTTCGACCGGATCACGCCCGAGAACGAACCGCAGCGTGTCGGTGTCGTGAACGGTGATATCAAGAATGACGCCGGCACCAGCTTCCGGCTTATCCAGTCGCCAGCCTTGCAAGTGGGCCGGCAGATAGACGGCATGAAAGACCCGCGCGGCAAGCGGCTTGCCGATTTTGCCGGCCGCGATCGCGTCTCTCATGGCAATGTGGGTGGAGGCGTTGCGGAGATGGTGGTTCGTGGCGAGCACAACCCCAGCGTCCTTTGCCGCCTTCGCCATGTCGTGCGCATCTTGCAGCGACATCGCCAACGGCTTCTCGCAAAGAACATGCTTGCCGGCACTCGCCGCAGCGATCGCCTGATCGCGGTGAAGTTCGTTGGTTGTCGAGATGTAAACCGCCTCGACATCAGGATCATTCACGAGGGCATCGACGTCAGTGACGTGCCTTGGTATCCCGTTCTCCGTCGCATAGGACCGGCCGCGCTCGGCGCTGGAGCTCATGACGGAGACTATATCGCCATCGGTTGCGCGGATAGCCCCGATCACCCACTCGCGCGCAATGGTGCTCGCGCCAATCAGCCCCCAACGAACCGTCATGCCATCTTCCTTCCTGCATTCTTCTGCGCGGCTCCACAGCTCTCGCGAACGACAAGCCGAACAGCGGTCGTCACGCTTTCGGGCTCCGCCTTGCCTGCATTGATCTGTTTGAGCAGAAGCTGGGCTGCCCGCCGGCCCATGCTTTGCGGATCAACGGAAATGGTCGTAAGCGCCGGGACTGCCGTCTGCGCCTCGATCACGTCGTCGAAACCGACGACAGCAAAATCACGACCAGGCTCCAGACGACGCGCGCGCAGGCCGTCACACACACCGAAGGCGACCGCATCATTGAAGCAGACCGCTGCTGTTGGCCGATCGCCAATCGCTATCGCTCGCCCGATCGCATCGACGCCGCCCGCCCTCGACGGCGCTGACGAGACAACGAGTTCCTCATGAAAGCCGAGGCCGGCCGCGTTCATGCCGTCGGCATAGCCCGCAAGACGCTCCTCGAAGACCGCCGTATCAGGAAATCCACCGAGAAACGCAATTCGGGTGTGACCCAAAGATGCCAGGTGCTCGACCGCCGCGGACGTCCCGCCCTGATTGTCGGAAACAATCGACGAGACTTTCGCACCAGGCAGGCTGCGAACAACGACGACGACCGGAATACCTGCGGCAACGAGCGGCTTGAAATCCGCCGCCTCGGTCGCGCGTGCCGGAGAGACGATGAGACCCGAGATTCCGTGTTCTCTCATGGAGGCAACAACTTCCCGCTGCCGGTCGATGCTCTCGCTCGTATTCGAGAGGAACTGCACGAACCCAGCTGACTGCACAACCATGTCGACGCCAACCGCAAGTTCGGCAAAGAAGCTGTTGGTCAGGTCATTGACGACGACACCGATGATCTTCGATTTCGCGCTCGTTTGGCGCAGGTTCGCGGCCCCGCGGTTATAGACATAACCAAGCTCGCGCATCGCGGCATTGACCTTGGCTCGTGTCCCCTCGTTCACGAGCGGCGACCCTTGCAACACCAGTGACACCGTCGACTTCGAGACGCCGGCAGCCTTGGCGATGTCAATGACGGTCACCCGCCCCTTGGTCATGAATTCCTCCCGGCGTTCGCGCCAACTTGAATGCCACATAATTGGAACGTTCCAAATATGTCAAGAGCGATTTCCGATGAGCCGCAACGCTCAAACTCGAGGGAGAATACCATCTATCTTACTGTATGCGCTGTATTTATCCTCTATAAAGAAATCAGGATATCCTCGCTCTTAGTGGAAAAAGATGGATCAAAAGAATCTAATTGAAATTTGGAACGATCCAAATTATTGCGTTGTCACCTGTCGAGGAGGATCGCAATGAGCCTGTTTTTAAATCTGCCGAACACCGACGACCGCCCCAGCGAGTACCGTCTTGTCGGGACGCCGATCGAGCGCCCGTCCACACCGCCGAAGTTCAACCGGATTGCGTACGCGGCCGCCCATGTCGTATCCGATCCTCGAAGGGAGCTCGACCCCTGGGGCCGCCCCGCGATCGACTGGGACACAACGATCGCCTTCCGCCGACACCTGTGGAGCCTCGGCTTCAAGATCGCCGAAGCAATGGATACCTCTCAGCGCGGCATGGGCCTTGATTGGGCTGGCGCGCAGGAATTGATCCGGCGCTCGTTGGAGGAAGCTCGCACCATTCAGGGGGCGGATCTTGCATGTGGTGCCGGCACTGATCATCTGGCGGCATCCGATGCGCGATCGATCCAAGACGTCATCAAGGCATACGAGATACAGATCGAGTTCGTGGAAAAGAACGGCGGCCGGGCCATCATGATGGCCAGCCGCGCCCTTGCCCGGGTGGCCTCCTCAGCGGACGACTACGTCAAGGTCTATGGCCGAATTCTCTCCCAGGCCAAGGACAAGGTCGTCTTACACTGGCTCGGAGACATGTTCGATCCGAACTTGGCCGGCTACTGGGGCAGCGCGCAGTTTGAACCGGCGCTCGAGTGTGTTCTCAGAATCATCAATGAGAACAGGGAGAAGGTCGAGGGGATCAAGATTTCGCTGCTCGACAACGCCAAGGAAGTGCTGTTGCGCGACCGGCTTCCGGAAGGCGTTCTGTGCTTCACCGGAGACGACTTCAACTATGCGGAGCTGATCGAAGGCGATGGCCGCCGCTATAGCCACGCCCTCCTCGGCATTTTCGATGCCGTTGCCCCTTCAGCGTCGAAAGCGTTGGCGTCGCTTGCCGCGGGTGATGCCGCCACCTTCCGCTCCGTGATAGAGCCCACCGTTCCGCTCTCCCGCAAGATCTTCGAGGCGCCGACGCAATACTACAAGGCCGGCGTCGTGTTCCTGGCCTGGCTGAACGGTCACCAGAGCCATTTCAGCCTTCCTGCTGGCCTGCAATCGGCGCGTGGCATCAATCACTATGCCGACATTTTCCGCCTTGCCGACAAGGCAAACGTCCTCGACAAACCAGAGCTTGCCGTCGCACGCATGCGGCATTTCATGGGCGTGTTCGGCATCGAGTGAACTGCCGAGAAGTGGCTTGCGCGTGGGCGTGGACAAGGGGAGCCAGGGACAGTTTCTGCGCTTAAGGCGCACGTCGGCTCGGGTCGGGATTGTACTGTTCCCAGGCACGAACTTTCCGCAAGCCCTGGCTCATCTGGGCTCTTGTTCGGCTATCTTACTAATAGCTGCAGGGGCGGTCGTTGTTGAATCCGAGTGCACAGGCTGAGTTTAGCGAGGAGTTTTGGTTCCGCTGGCTGGTTGTCGAAGTGCAAGCCGATGCCATCGTCGCAAGACTCAGCAGCGCCCCGGCCACCAAAAAATTGCGAAGTCGGTTCATCTGTTTCTCCTTGGCAGGACCAAACATCATGATGTTGCTCCGAGAAAATTCGGAGGAATCTCGTCCTCCTCGGTCAACAGGAATCTGCCCCGCACTTGAGACAAATGGAGTTGTCGGGCGAAATGAGAAACTGGGGGGGGTCAATTCTTCGCTTCGCTTGACAGGAGTTCGGCTCGACGCTTTCTACCCAAGCGGCTTATTGAATTTCAGACCTCCGGTCGAAGTCGACAACAGTCCCCTGTCGCGATGCCTCCTCTTGAGCCGCTTGGATGGCCTGCTGGATATAGTACACGACGAGGTCGTAGTCCGGGCTCTCCCGCGAGGCGATTTCCCACGCGAGGTTTAGAGTAAAGACTAGTTGTTGGACAATCGCTTCAGTCACGACTGCGTACCCCCGAGGCACGAAAATCCTAGGAGCCGTCCAAGTTCATAGCAACCTCAACAGTCCGACCTACCGCGCGAGAATCTCACCAACGGTGTAGTGGGATTTGCCATAGGGCTCACCAAGACCCCCAACGACTTCGAGAGGCGGCTCCTGCCCCTTGGGATGCGCTGATTCCCGAGGGATGGATTGTTACGCTGCCGTACCGCAAAGGCATCGGCCAACTGCAATATCCGGAGGAAATCGCCGGCTACATCGGCCCGGAGAAATTTGAAAAGAGTGGCGACCCCTGCAGGAATCGAACCTGCGACAACCTGCTTAGAAGGCAGGTGCTCTATCCAGCTGAGCTAAGGGGCCGAGTGACCTAGGCCTCAGGCCTTGGTCAAATCAGCGTGCATGAAAGCGGATCAATGCGTCCAAGGCTGTGTCCGCGTATAGCGGAAATTATCAGGGTAAGCCACAGTCTGGCGCTGCGGATCCTTCGGAGCGATAACCCGATAGTCGATGCCGTTGCGCTTCGCATAAGCTTCAGCGAGTTCCTGCGTTTCGAATGTCAGCTTCAACTGCTGGCGCATATCCGAGGAAGACGTGTAACCCATGATCGGATCGATGGTACGCGGCGTCTCCTGATCGAACTCGAGCACCCAGGTATTTGTCTTTGCCTTACCGGACTGCATCGCGGTCTTGGCTGGACGGTAGATCTTGGCAGACATTGCTGCAACGCCTCCGAATTAGCGGGCTTTCGCACTCGAAACTTCACTCTGCCCCAATCCGAGGCTTCTCTTCATACAAACCGTCGCACAAAGAGATGAATTTTGCTTACCGACGAATCCCTTCCTTTTCAAGAAAAAAGCCAAGGCGGCCGACGCCGGAATTTCCAACCATTTCCGATAGCCTTCCTATCCAGCCGCCGCGTCACGGCATGCTGCAAAGAGGTCGAGCTTTGCATCGTATAGACTAGTTGCCACATCCATCAGCCCGAGGACGCTGTGGAAGAAATTGTCGTGGGATGTCGGTTCCGCCGCCCGGCGCGCGAGGCAGTCCGTGTCGATCTTCGCGGCCGCGCTGAAGTCCGGCGCAAGCCATGCGATGATCGGCACATGCGTTTGTTGCGGCGGCGCAAGAAGATCGGGCGCCCCGTGCAGATATAGACCATTCTCGCCCAGCGATTCGCCGTGGTCCGACACATAAAGCATAGCGGTCGATTCGGAATTTCCATGCCGTTTTAGGATGTCGATCACCCTCGCCAAGACATGGTCGGTGAATAGAACCGTGTTGTCATAGGCATTGATGATTTCCTCCCGCGTGCAGGCGCCGAATTCGGCAGTCCGGCAATCGGGGATGAAGCGGCGGAAATCGTCCGGATAGCGCTGATAGTAGCCGGGGCCATGACTGCCGTTCTGGTGAAGGACGAGGACGCTATCGCCCTTTACGCCGGAGAGCCATTCATCCAGCCTATCGAGCAGCGCCGTGTCCAGGCATTCACCGTCACGGCAAAAACGTGGATCGGCGGCATCTGGCAGGAAGCGGTAGGGAATTCGATTGGCAACGGTATAGCTGCCCGTATTGTTGTCCCACCACTCCACTTTCACTTTCGCATGACCCAGAATGTCGGTCAGATTGTCGGTCTCGAGTCCCTTGCGCAGCGTATATTGCCGTTTCGGATAGGCCGAGAACATGCAAGGGAGAGATACACCGGTCGTCGTACCGCAACTCGTCGAGTTGGCATAATAAACGACATCCCTCGCCTTCAGTTCCGGATTGGTCTCGCGGGAATATTCGCCGAGCGAGAAGTTTTGCGCACGCGCGCTCTCCCCAACCACGAGAACGATCACCCGCGGCTTATGATTCGGGTTGGATGAGCGCTGATGGGCATCCAAGCCCAGGGGGCGACGCGCGATGCTGCTGTCACGCTCCGACGCAAATAGGTAGCGGGCGGCGTTACCGATCGGAATGAAGGGGTTGAAGGACAGGATAATATCGCGATGCAGGCGTCCGACCGCTGCATAGGTCTGCGAAAAGCCGAGGCCCGCCGCCACAAACACGGCCAGGCACGGTAGAATGACCGCCATGTTCCAAGCAAATTTCTGCGGAAACGGTCGATGCACGACGCGAACCCAGAGAATAAACAGTGACGGCAGCATTCCGGTAAAAAACAAATGCAAGAGAAAGGCCGGCGTAATGAGGTGCGCGGCTGCCTCTTGCGTCATGATCGCCGCATTTCGGATCATCTCCTTGTCGATGACGATGCCGTATTGATCAGTAAACCAAGCGGCCATCACCGAGACCAGCACGAAAAAAATCAGAGCCGGCTTAATGAGATATTTCACCGAAAAAGCTGTCATCGCAGCAATCGTAACCGCAACAATACCGATGACGAAGGCGATGAAGGCCACCGGATAGACTGCGAGATGCGTATAAGCCCGTATCCAGAAAGTCTCGTTGGCCACAGCGAGAATATAGACGGCGACGAGGACTGACAGCGTGACGCTGCCAAGGCACGGCCTTAGCCTCCGATGCTGCGGCGTCTCATCGAAATCATCCAATCCGCTCTCCGCAACCTAAATGGTGGCGGCATGATCCTGGCCGCTCGATCATTGGCGCTGATGTCAACCTTTCCTGACACCAACCTGAACGAAGAAAGCGCTTGCATCAAGCATTGGGGAATACGCGATTTAGATATTGCGGCCACGATGCGAACCGTGTATTGCCCTCCCTCGTCGGCACGGAGTGTAGCGCAGTCTGGTAGCGCATCTGGTTTGGGACCAGAGGGTCGGGAGTTCGAATCTCTCCACTCCGACCACTTTCCCTTCAATTCACAGCGTCACCAACGATCGCGGACTGATCCTTCAGCGCGAATTGCTGCGCCGTTTCCCCCTTCGTTACAGCATCTGTTCTTGGCTCGCTCCAGAGGAGGCAATGGCACCAACACGCGAAAATTGCAAAGAAACCGATTGTTAAGGCTGCATAAGGTATCATTCACCATATTCATCTGCACTTTGTTAACGCTACGGGAACCTCATGATGTCGTCTTTGCGGATTTCGCTCACTCTCGTCGTGACCGCGCTTGCTCTGCCAGTCCGCGCTGCCGACCTTGCACCTGATCTCCCAGTGATGCCCGTTGCACCTGCCCCAGTTTTCAGCTGGACCGGACCCTATGCCGGTCTGCGCGGCGGCATAGGTTTCCTGAATAGCGATTTCAGCGTACCCGGCGCCAGTGCCTCCAATGATTTTAACGGCGGCCTCGTTGGCGGCTTCCTCGGCGCGAACTACCAGATGGACAGCATCGTGATCGGTATTGAGGGCGACCTTTCCTACACCTGGAACAAGAAGGATCTGACTGTCCTTGGCACGCCCACGGAAGTTGGGACAGACGTTTCCGGCTCTGTCGTCGGTCGCGTCGGCTACGCCGTTGATCGTGCCCTGATCTTCGCGACAGCGGGCTGGGCCGCGACACGTGCCACGGTCGATACGCCGGCTGGCGACGAAGACAAGACCTTCAACGGTTGGACGGTCGGCGCGGGCCTCGACTACGCCTTTACCGACAACCTCTTCGGTCGGGCGGAATATCGCTACAACGATTACGGCAGCGAAGATATCCAGGGAGCAAACGTCGATCTTGATGAACAAGTCGTCTCCGCGGGCATTGGCGTCAAGTTCTAGCCGCCGCTGACAGAGATCTCATGGCGGAGAACAGGCGCTCCGATGGGCGCCCTCCTACTTCTTCTTTGTGGTCGTCGCGCTCATCACCTTGTCGCCCGGCTTGATGCCGAGTTTGGCGGTCACGCCGGCATTGAGTTCGATCACGTACTTCACTTCCGTCATCGAATCGATGATGTCCCGGGAGTACGGCACCGCGTTCTGTTTGATGTTACGGATCGTGCCCGTCGAATCGATGAACAGCATATCGAGCGGCAGGATGGTGTTTTCCATCCACATCTGGACCCGCCGCGAAACACCGAAATCGAAAATCATGCCGGCGTCGTCGGCCATCTCCTTGCGATACATCAGCCCACGCTGGCGCTGCTCGTTGGTATCGGCGATCTCGACCACGAAATTCAGCCGTTTGCCGGAGGCTGTCTGAATGATCAGCGGCTCCTTGTCGAAGGTCATCGGCTGTTGGGAGAAAGCCGGAAAGGCGAGGATGAAAAAAAGCGCCGCAAGGGCGCTTCTGATCCAATGGACGGCCGACATACGCATCAGTGCGCGCGGCTCACCGGGCTCGGCACGTCCGGATGAATCTCGGCGGCCATCAGTCCCTTGTCGCCATCACCGTAACGGACGAGCACGACCTGACCCGGACGCAACTCCGTGAGACCAAACCGGCGCAACGTTTCCATATGGACGAAAATGTCTTCCGTTCCCTCGCCGCGCGTCAGGAAGCCGAAGCCCTTGGTGCGGTTGAACCACTTGACCAGCGCGCGTTCCAGCCCGCTCGTCGCCGTGACTTGCACGTGGGTGCGAACCGGCGGCAGCATCGAGGGATGTACCGCCGTCGACTGGTCCATGGACAGGATCTTGAATGCCTGATAGCCGCGTTCACGGCGCTGGATCAGCGCAACGATCCGCGTGCCTTCGAGAATTGTCTGGTAGCCGTCTCGGCGCAGACAGGTCACATGGAGAAGGACATCCTGCATGCCGTTGTCCGGGACGATGAAACCGAAGCCCTTGGCCACGTCGAACCACTTGACGACGCCGGTGATTTCAATGAGGTCGACCGCTTCCCCCGCGAGTTGATCGAGGTCGGTGAATTCCTTTGATGAAATTCTGTCAGCCATGTCGCCAGCCCCTCAATACGCGTCACACTGTTACGGTTAACTGATTCTTGAGATCAAGATTAACATGTTGGTAACGGATTAGCGCAAGTCCTACTTTTCGATTATTCCCAGTTGCCAATCATACTCCGCTGTCTTGCCCGAAACTGGTGGTCCGCCACATAAGAACCCGACGCCCCGCTTAGAGAGGAAATAGAATGCGTTATCTCCACACCATGGTCCGCGTGAAAGATCTGGACGCCTCCCTGCATTTTTACACCACGCTCTTCGGTCTTGAGGAGGTCAGGCGCACGGAGAACGAGAAGGGCCGCTTCACGCTCGTCTTTCTTGCAGCTCCTGGCGACAAGGCCGACGCCAGTGCCAAGGGCGCGCCCTGCCTGGAGCTGACTTATAACTGGGACACCGAGGACTATACCGGCGGGCGCAATTTCGGTCACCTCGCCTATGAGGTCGATGACATCTATGCCACCTGCCGGAAGCTGATGGACAGCGGCATCACGATCAATCGTCCGCCGCGCGACGGCCACATGGCCTTCGTTCGCTCGCCGGACGGTATCTCGATCGAGATTCTGCAAAAGGGCGGAAGCCTTCCGACCGCCGAGCCCTGGGCTTCGATGGGCAATACCGGCGCCTGGTAAGCCGAGGCTTTTGCGAGGCTTGCGGCTTTTGCGATTTCGGACTTGCGTGTCCGCGTCACGCTTGCCGCAGCCGGGTGGCGCAGGCACTCTCCAGTCGACTCGAGGCGAAGCATGCGGTTTTCACGCAGCCTTCGCCGTCCCCTGGAGAATGCTCGCGTGCTCGCTGTTGAAAAACGGATAGCTTTAGGACCCGCCCTTCTGAT
The DNA here is from genome assembly GCF_002211365.1 of Rhizobium sp. R711. Lineage (GTDB taxonomy): Bacteria > Pseudomonadota > Alphaproteobacteria > Rhizobiales > Rhizobiaceae > Rhizobium. The sequence goes on from NZ_LOKZ01000034.1 coordinate 313,042, forward strand.
CGCCACATCGGCGCTGGTGCTCAGCGGCTGCGTGTCGGACAAAAAGGCCGCCGATGCCGCCTCCGTCCTCGCGCCGGTCGAACCGGCGGCAGCTGCGCAGCAGGCCGCGGCAGCCACACCGGTCCAACCAGGCTATCGCGATCCCATGGTCGCGAATGTATCGGGCGCTCAGCCAGCGCAGGCTCCGAACGCGCAGCCGATGGCAGCAGGATCAGCCGCTTCGGCTCCCGCAAACATCGGCGGCCTGGCAATGCAATCAACCGGGATCAACGCGCAGGCGATGAGCATCTTCTCGGCGCGCGCAGTGTCGCAGAACAATCCGACCTCGACCCAATTGCAGCCCGCCGGCGGCAATGCCTACGCGCCGGTTGGTGTCAGCCCCGTACGCTCGAGCGTTTACAGTAGCCAGGTGCCGGTCGATCAGTCCCAACAGACGCAGCAGGGTCAACCCTTGTTGCCACAGCAGTCCTCACAGAACACGAGCACGCAGAGCGCGCCGGTGCAGAGCGCGTCACTTTCGACGGGCGCCCTGGCAGGGCAAACGGTGAATGCGCTCTACAGCGCGCCGAGGCAAAACCTGCTCGGCAGTCTTTCTGGCCTGCTGCAAAAAGCCTCCCTGCCCGGCATGACGCGGATTGCGCCCAACGGCCTGCATCTTCAAAACGACAAGGTGGAAGTCGGCTGCTTCAAGCCGAACCTGATGAACGTGATCAAGGCGATCGAGACGCATTTCGGCAAGCCGGTCATCGTCACATCGGGCTACCGCGACCCGAATCACAACCGCATGGTCGGCGGCGCCGAAGAATCCATGCACAAGACTTGTGACGCGGCCGACATTCAGATCGACGGCGTGTCAAAATGGGATATCGCAAGCTATGTCCGATCACTGCCGGATCGCGGCGGCGTCGGCACCTACTGCCATACCGACTCGGTTCATCTCGATACCGGAAAGAACCGCGACTGGAACTGGGGTTGCGGCGGCAGGGCCGCTCCGGCGACCATCGCTCGCGCCCTGTGAGGCAGGCGCTTCGCCGTTCATAACGCAGCGTAAGCTCGCCTCGCGAATTCCTAACATGGGCGAATAGCGTCTTGATTCGGCTACAATAAACCCCATTTCGCTCTCGCAAAAAAATCCGGTCATTTTTTTGAAAAAAATCGAATTTCCCGCTTGCGGGATTCAGGGTGCCTGACTATAAGGGCGCCACCACGAAGGAAGCGCCCTTCGTCTATCGGTTAGGACACCAGATTTTCATTCTGGGAAGAGGGGTTCGACTCCCCTAGGGCGTGCCACTTCTCTTGATCTTCATGATCTTTCCCAGTCTAAATACAACGCCTAGGGATGATCCATATGCGGCCCTTGCCGCATGAAGATCAGGCGTCTGTCATCGACAACGGGGCGCTCATTCGGCTTCACCTCAAGTCCAAATCCGGCTACGAACCGGTTTCGATACCATCGCAGTCGAGAAGACAGAGAAGATGGAAAAACAGAAAACAAAATCACGAGATTGGTTCGAGGTCATTGTCGGCAATGGCAACGTGAACGTCGGCATTGCCCGACTCTTGTTACTCGTGATGGTGTTCATTATCGTCTTCGGGACGATTATGTGGGCTATTCTGCCGCAGTAGCGACGATCGCCACACTCTCCGTCTAGGGCGTGCAGCTTCTCTTTACCGCGAAGCTCGAGCGTCTTGTCGAACCGCCGGTTCGTTCCTATTTCTTTGCCTAATGCGCCCTTCGTCTATCGGTTAGGACAACAGATTCTCATTCTGTAAAGAGGGGTTCGATTCCCCTAGGGCGTACCAGACCTCTCGATGACAAGCTGGGCCCAGACGGCGCGCAATAGCACTATTAAACTCGTCACGGTTGCGGATCCACAAGGGTCGACGCGCTGGCTCCGGGCACTTGGAGCTCTAGCATCGGGAGATCTCGCAGGCGCGGCAAGAGCCACTGGTGCGGAGTCGACAAAGGCAAAGGAAGGCGTGCCGGATCCAGGTGCCGTAGCCGTGGCAAGCGCATTCGAAGCGGCGGCAGCGCAGCACCGAGTAGGCAGCGCGGGCGAAGCGCTCCCCTCGCCCAATCAAAAGCCACTGATCAGTTCGACCTTCGAGCCGTCGCTGAAGCGCTCGAACCGGAACGCTTTCGGATCAACGACGGGCGTCCTGCTCATAACGATATCGGCCATCAGTCGTCCTACCGCCGGCCCAATGCCGAAGCCGTGCCCGGAAAACCCGGTCGCGATGTGGAAGCCTGGAATGGAATCGACCGCCGAGATGACAGGTACGGCATCGGGCGTGACATCGATGTAGCCTCCCCAACGCTGGGCGATTTCCGCCTTCTCGAAGACCGGAAACGCCCTCTTCAGGCCTCCGAGTGCATCCTGCGTCAATTTTTTCGAGGGCATCGGATCGAGAACCCGATGATATTCGAACGGACTCGCGTCATCCATCGACCAGCGCCGCGGAATGCGCAGTTCGTCAAAGAAGCGGCCAGCAAGGCGGAAGGACAGTGACTTCCACTCCGACTTCAATGCCGGCAGAAACGCTGCAGCGTAGCGGAATGAGGTTGGCACGATATCGACGATGTTGTCGTGCCCGCAGGCGACTGTATAACCGCCGTCCTGCCGTTTTCGGATGGCGAAATCCTTGGCCCAGATCGCCTGTTCCGGTCCACCGTTCAGCGGCTTTGTGCGCATCACGCTGTTCAACACCTTCAGTTGCGGCAGGTCGATGCCCAAGCGCCCGGCAAACAGGCTGGACCAGGCCCCGCCGGCCAGAACCACAGCCTTGCAGGCGATCGCGCCACGCTCCGTCCCGACGCCGCTGACGGCTCCCGCCGAGGTCTCGATGCCGCGGACAGCGCATTCCGTCAGAATGGTCGCTCCCTTATCACGCGCCGCTTCGGCGATCGCCGGTGCCGCCTTTTGCGGCTCCGCCCGGCCGTCAGCCGGCGTGTAGAGCCCTCCGGCCATGTCCAGTCTCGAGCCGGGGATGGTTTCGGCGAACTCCCGCGCCGTCAGCATCCGGGATTCGATCTGATGGCCGTCGAGGTTGGTACGCCAGCGCTCGTGGTCCGCGAGATCCTTCTCATTGGTGCAGGTGAAGATGATCCCCGCCCGTTTGAATCCCGTATCGCGCCCCGTGCGTTTGTCCAGGCCATCCCAGATCCTCAGCGCCTCCGCCATCAGCGGCACTTCACGCGGATCGCGCATCGCAATCCGCACCCAGCCCCAGTTCCGGCTGGACTGTTCCTTGCCGATCCCGCCCTTCTCGCAGAGCGTCACGCGCAAGCCGCGCTCAGCAAGTTCCAGCGCCGTGGAGCAGCCGATGATGCCGCCACCGATCACAACGACATCGCATTCTTTCGGCAGCTCCTCGTCACCATGGACGGGAACAACATAAGGACCGGGCATCTGGGATTGTCTCCTGGCAGGGACTCAAGATCGTTTGGCTATCGTAGCCCTACAACCCCGCCATGCATTTAGGAACCCAATGCGCCCTTCGTCGCGGATACTGCAGCTTTCAGGATTGCTTGAAGGCAAAGACATCGACAGGTTCGCCTAGTCCCCGGAGGGGGAACGAGCCGAGGCTCTCCATGCGTTCCTGGCATGTGGCCATCTCGACGAATGCTCTGGAGAACAATACTGGCCGCTTGATCTCCTTCGTCAGGCTTTCCAGGCGCGAGGCGACGTTGACCGCAGGTCCGATGACCGTGAAGTCGAGCCGCCGTCGCGAGCCGATGTTGCCATACATCACGTCGCCGACATGCACGCCGATGCCATAGCGCAGTACCTGGCGGCCTTCGCGCGCGTTCTGCTCGTTCAGGGTGGCAACAGCGCCCTCTGCCTCCCTGATCGCCAACAACAGGTTCTGGCAGGCCATCGGATTGGTCAGCGGGAAGATCGCCAGCATGCCGTCTCCCATGAACTTGAGGATCTCGCCGCCGTGATTCTCGATCGGCTCCGACATCGCGTCGAAGTAGCCGTTCAGCAACTCGATAACATCGTCGCGCGGCCAGTGATCCGAGATCGTGGTGAAGTCGCGCAGATCACAGATCAGTATCGCCGCCCCAACTGTCGCCCCGCTGCCGCGCGTCGTCGCGCCAGCAAGGATCTCTCCGCTGGCATGCGGCCCGACATAGGTCTCCAACAGCGTGCGTGCCAGAATGTTCTTGAGCCGGATCTCGGTCACCAGGGTCAAAGCTGGCAGAAGATCTTTGAGAAAAGCAATATGTTCGTCGGCGAAGCCGCCGGGCCGATCACTGGAAAAGGTCGCGATATGGCGCTTGCCGAGCGTGTGTTCCATCGGCCAGGCGATATATTCCGTGAGCCCGTCATGGATCAACTCGTCATAGAACTGATGGTGGCCGTCACCGTCGTGCATCGCCTCGAGGTCCTTGCGGACTTCGATCGCGCCGCTGAAAATTTCGTTCACCGGGCTGTTGCGAAACTGCGGAGTCTTCTCAACGCCGTAGCCGAACGTATCGATCTTCGCTTCGGCCAATCCGACTTTCCAGAGAATACGTGCTCCGAGCCATTGGGGATGAAGCGTTCTGAAATGTAGCGACGCTCGCGCCACCGGGACGCCTTCATCCCGCAGCCGCTGGCACATCTGCACGAATATGTTGTCGATGAAGCGCTCATCGCGCGTTTCGGTGACTAGCCAATCGATGATCTTTCGTCGACGCGAGGGCCACACGCCTTCGCTCTGGTCCATGAAATACGAAGGCACGTCCGACAGGGATTGCATGGCTACGCTCCACAAATACAGTCGCCTCCCGATTGCGGGAAGACATTACTCATCCTTAGATGGTGCACGGCCCTGCAGATTGAAATGGCTGAGGACCATCCGAGTATGAATTACCCCGCTTTCAGCCGAGCATGCGTCGGGTCGCTGCAATTGTCGCGGCGCTCTCTGCCAACGGTCTGTATTCCAGCCCGATTGCACCACAATAACCTTGTTCGACGAGCCAACCGACCCGTCGCTTAAGGTCGACATTGCCGCTACCGGGCTCGTTCCGTCCCGGATGATCAGCGATATGGACGTGGAAGACGCGGGCGATATTGCCGCCGATCACCTCGGCCGTATCCTCGCCCATAACGGCGGAATGATAGACATCGTAGACAATGCCGATCTCGGGGCGCCCGGTTGCTTTTGCGATATCGAGGCCCTCAACCGTTGAGTGGAGGAAATAGCCGACGTGGTCGATCAACGTGTTGAGAGGCTCAAGACCAAGGCGAACCCCGCTGCCTTCGAGAATCTCGCCGGCGGCAGTCAGGGTTTCAATCAGCGCCGCCTTCTGCTCTTCGCGAGACTTGCCGGGAAGATCGTCACCCGCCTGCGCAATCAATGTGTGAGCACCGAGGCGCCTGGCCGTCTCCATCGAACTCTTCAGGCCTTTCAGGAATGCTTCCTTGTTGGCACGATCGGTCAGCGCAATCATCGGTTCAGCGACAAAGCTGGTGAGCTCTATTTCAGTTTCCGTCAGCGCCCATTCGATGCTGCCGATATCTTTGTTCGTCCATTTCCAGAATTCGACCGCCTCCACGCCATCCCTGTGCGCAAGTCGGATCCTGTCTGCAAAGTTGTCGGCCTCGGCAGCGAACAGCCATTCGATGCAAGCAGAAAGTCTCATTGGCGGCCTCGCTGAATCGGGAACTATTCTTCCCGACAATAGTCGAACGGCGGCAACAGGCATACGGCAAAAACCTTCCACGCGTCGTTTCTGTCTTGACGTCATATTCAGCATTGCTAACGTGCAAGGGCGTATTAATCTCCCAACTCCGCCCGTCATTCATTGACGGGCGTATCTTTTCCGGCTTGGACCAGGAATCGTAGAGAGACGATGGCGGCAGTGGGCGTATCGTTCGGCAAAGGCTTAATGATTCTCATTGCCGGCTTTCTGCTGGCGCTTCCCGAGATTGCCTTTTCCCAACCGCCAGCCGCAACATCGCATCGCGTGTGCATCTACTCACTAGCGATACCTCAGTCCGGCGAGCGCCTTTGCATAACCCGCGAAACGTATGGCCGCGATCTCTGTGTCGCGATCGATCACTTCGCCCGGGAAAACCATCTGCCGCCGGAATATTTCGCCCGACTGATCTGGCGTGAAAGCAGCTTTCGAGCAGGCGCCGTCAGCCCCAAAGGCGCGCAGGGCATTGCCCAGTTCATGCCCGGCACGGCAAGGCTGCGCGGGTTGAGGGACAGTTTCGATGTTCTCGAATCCCTCAAGGAATCAGCACGCTATCTCGACGAATTGCGAACACGCTTCGGCAATCTCGGCCTTGCCGCCGCAGCCTATAATGCCGGCGAGCGGGGACTCGCGGATTATCTTGATACAGGCTTGTTGCCTTTCGAAACGCGCAGCTACGTCCTGGCCATAACCGCGAATACGATCGAGCAATGGAAAAGCGATCCTCCGGTCGACGCCGCGCAATTTCTTAGTCCGGACAAACCCTTCATTGATGGCTGCATAGAGCTTGCCAGCAACCGCCGCCTGACCGAGAGCGCCTCGGTTCAACAGGGTCCATGGGCACCATGGGGCGCCCAGCTTGCGGCGAACAGCAGCGATGCCGCAGCACTTCGCCTGTTCACCGCGGTCGCACGTCAACTGCCGTCGCCGCTCGCGGGTGAAGAGCCGGTCATCGTGCGCATGCGTGACCACAGCTTCGGCTTCAGGCCGCGCTACGCAGCCCGTATCGGCAGGCAGACTCGCGCTGAAGCCGACAAGGTTTGTGTGACTGTCCGTGCGGCTGGAGCCGCCTGTACCGTTTTTCGAAATTGAGATAGTTTCGAGTACGGACAGCGATGACTTTTTGTGTCGCACCGATGAACATTGGCGCGGGTTGTGCGTTTTCGCCGTGGGAGGAAAAGGCCATGCATAGTACGCAAAACAGACAGATTAGAAATCCAGGCCCCCGGGGTCAGAGTATCGCCAAGCAAGGCAGGCACGGTGCCGATGCCGCAGAAGAGCGCAAGCTGCACAAACTTCTCGGACGCCACGTTCCCGAGCATGAAAATCAGGCGAACATCACCAGTAAGCCACCAAAACTTCGATAACGGCGGCCGAACCCGAAGTGATTACCAGACCAGGAAATCCGGGGCGGTCTGCTGAAAGGTCAACTTAAGCGTACCATCGGGCTGGACCACGTATTGCTCGAACCTGCGGTAACCCCATTTTCCCAGGAACGTGTTGTTGATCACCGTTCCCGGCGGGTACGGTGAGCGCGCGACGCGTCCATAGGTCAGGCTACCCGGAATAGGCTCAGGCGGCGGCCCAGTCGTGCTGCAGCCGGCTAGCGCCATCGCAATGAATATCGCGGCATACCTCATGGCTACCTCCTATGCCGCCCCCAAATCCTGGCCGCATGCCTCCGCGGCCAGAATTACACATCACCGCCGGTGGCCGATATACGTCAACCCTGCGGCGTCAGCGTCATGGACGTTCCGGTAGCAGCAACATTGATACCGAGCTGACCGGTCACGCTCAACGTCTGCAATTGGACCGAACCGCTGGTGCCGCCAACGAGGATATTGGCGCCCACACCGGCGACGAGCGTCGCTTCAGCCGACGCCCCCTGGTACAGACCGCCGAGGGAACCGCGATGGTATCCTGTCGTCGGTGCAAACACTGCCCACACAATCCGTCCGCGCGTGGTAAAGCCGACATCGACCCCCAGCTTGCGGATCGCGCCCGTATAGCGATCCGGCGCCCCACTGTTCGAAACCGGGCTAAAAACGCAGTCAACCGATTTGGCCGAACCAAGGAGGTAACCGATACCGCCACCGACATCGCAAGTCAGGATCCCGATCTTGACCCCATCACTCAAATCGGGCTGGGGCTCATTGTAGGTGCTCACCAAATCGGCGGCGATAACGCTCGAGGCCAGGGCTTGCATCAGGGATGCGGCAGCAACAACGGTTGCGATCTTCTTCATCATTTTCTCCTTGTATTGCACGGAGATAAATAGCGCATCGCACCGATTTACCAAGCTCGCTAACGCATGGCTGCCTTTCGGATCTTGCAGCCTAAAGAAACTGTCTGGACAGCCGTCCGCGCCGCTGCGACGGGCACCAAACACCGATCCGGGCCGCTGAAATAGCAGATCACGGCGACGCAGTCGGCCTCGCCGTGATCTGTGTGCTCAGACCGTGAGGCGATCCGAGCTAGTTGAGGTTCTCGAACTGGCCCATATTCTGCCGAGTCACGAGCTGGAACGGGATCCAGACTTCGCGATCAAGCTTCTCGCGTCTCACTGCCTTCAGGGCTGCGTCGATCGATCCCTTGCCCTGGCCTTTAGCGTCTTGGAACACGGTAACCTTGAGGTCGCCGGCCTTCATTGCCTGCAACGCCTCAGGTGTGGCGTCGATGCCGGCGACGAGGATCTTTTCAGTCGAGGCACCTGAATTCTTCAGCGCGGCAATGGCACCTAGCGCCATCTCGTCGTTGTTGGCGATGACCGCATCGAATTCCAGGCCCGACGTCAGCCAGTTCGAGACCAGATCAGCACCGTTGACGCGGCTCCAGCTTCCGACCTGCTCCTCAACCACGTTCAGGCCGCTGCATTCGGGTGTCTTGATGACGTCATGCACATCCTGCGTCCGCTGACGAGCAGCCTGACTCGTCAGGTCGCCGATCATGACAACAACATTTCCCTTGCCGCCGAGCATCCGACAGACTTCCTTCGTCTGCAGCGTCCCGGATTCGATTTCGTTGGAGCCGACAAACGCCTGCTGCTTGCCAAGAGTCGACAGATCGGTCGGCTGCACGTTCACGTAGATCAGCGGAATGCCAGCCTCTTCAGCAACCTTGCTGAGCGCGGGAGTGCCGTCGGAATCGACGGGATCCACGATGATCGCCGATACGCCGCTGGTCGCAAAGTTGCGGACCTGATCGAGCTGCTTGTTGACATCAGTCGTCGCATCCTCGATCTGCAATTCGACGCCGATCGATTTGGCATAGGCGTCCATGCCGTTGACGATCAGCGTCTGGAAGTTGTTAGACAGCGTCCCCATTGAAACGCCTATGCGTTCGGCGGCATGAGCTTGAGTTGCAAGCACCAGGGCCAGCGCGCTGGCGCTCAGGAATTTAAGCATATTCTCCTCCCAGAGATGATGCGGCACCCGATGTCCGCATCAAGACGGTAGCTGCGCCCACTCCCCTCGTCCGCGAAAATAGTGATGAAAAAACCTCAACTTGAGAGGTTCGCTGGCATCCGGGAAAACAAAAAGCCCGGCATATCGCCGGGCTCTAAGCTCAGGAGGATGATTGCTCTTTCAACTTGCCTGCTGCTGTTGCCGGGCTTTCTTTTCCTGGCGCCGGCGGGCCTGCTCCATGAACCGCTTGTCCATCCGCTCCTGCGCTTCCGCCGAACCGTCGTGGAAGGTTCCGAACCACTTGTCGAGCGGAATCACGCCGTCAGCGTAATTGCACTCGAAGTACTTGTGATGGAGGTAGTGGTCATATGCATGGGTATCGATCGCGCTGTCCTCGCCGAAGACGATTTTATCGAAGCCGGCGTGGCCAGGGGCTGGGGCAAGCCCCGCATGCACGAGGTGAAACATCGCATGGACCGGGTTGGACGGCACGATCCAGTGGATCAAGACGCCCGAGAAATAAAGCAAATGCTCCGCGGGATGCATGGCCAGGCCTGACCACGGGCCGGGGTTGACGTTGTTGTGATGCAGCTTGTGGACGGCATGGTAGAGCGGCGGCCAGTGAATCAGGCGATGCACAAGGTAGAAATGCAAGTCGCGGAATGTCGGGACGAGAAGCATGACAATGCCGCAGTAGACCGGGTGATCCGCAAACGCGACATAGGGAATGATACCGTTCGCAAATGCCCAGAGCGTTAGCGCCTCGAACGCGGTCCAGATCGGAACGGCGCCGGCAAAGGTCCAGATCACGTTGTCGACGGTCTGATTTCCGAAGAGGAACGCGTCATTGCCGACCGACGGCCATTTTGCGTTGTATTTGAAGCTCGTTCCCTGCTTGCGCTGCATATAGAGGCGCAGATGGAACATTCCGAAAAACACGAACACGAGCGCGGCATTGCGCGCTAGGAGATAGGCGATCCAGCCGATAGAGAGGGTCTTCGTCGTTTCGAACGACGGCGTCGCGTAGATCCAGAGAAGTGTCCCGATGATCGCGTAGAAGACGTTCCAGGGCATAAGATAGCCCGGATAGCCGAAGACCCATTTCAGGAATCGGATCGGCTGAACCGGCCAGACAAAAACAGGTGGGTAGGAGACCAGCTTGGCGGGCGCCCAATCGCCCCGTTTGTTGCGCTTCCCATAAAGTGTATCGTCCATCGCCACTCCTCCGTATCGATTGTTCCTAAAAATACCGGAGTGGCCTGCGAGAGCCCACACATTGCTTGAGGTGTTTTCCTCATTTTGCAACTGTGCTCCTATGCCGCCACTGACCGATAGTTTCGGCGGGAGGAGGTGGCATGAAAGAGGCCGCGCCCGCTGAGAGAACGGATCACTGAGATGCAGGTGATGATCGAGGGACAGTCACACTTCCAGCCTTTCGGCTTACCTTATTGGGGTTTCACAGATCTCAACAAGGGAGTTGGAAGCATGACTGCCTCCTATGATTACCATATCGGCGTCGATTACCACAAATCTTACAGCCACCTGGTGGTACAGGACAGCAGCGGCAAGACCCTGCGCTCCGGTCGGGTGAAGAACGACCGCCAGTCGCTTGGCGGCTTTCTCGAGCGCTACCGCGAGAACAGCCACGCGGTGGTCGAGGCGACGCGCAACTGGATGGTGATGTACGACT
>NZ_LOKZ01000035.1 GCF_002211365.1 Rhizobium sp. R711
GCCCGCTCGCCCTGGTCGGCACCGCCTCATATCCGGTTCTTATTCATCGGCCCGCAGTTGCGATCCACGCTTCCTCCCCACGGTCGGTCGCCCTTCCGCAGTTGCGCTTCTCTTCGCTCGCCATGACCAGCTTACGGTGGGACTTCCACCCACAAGAGTGCGCTCATGCTGGGCGCACAACGAAAACGGGGCCAAATCGGCCCCGTTTCTCATTCTAGTTCGTCGCTCTGCGCCTACCACAACGGCATGTGACGGTTAACGTCCTTGTAGAGCAGGTAGCGGAAGCGGCCGGGACCGCCGGCATAGCAGGCCTGCGGGCAGAAGGCGCGCAGCCACATGAAGTCGCCCGCTTCGACCTCGACCCAATCCTTGTTGAGACGATAGACGGCCCTGCCCTCAAGCACATAGAGGCCGTGCTCCATGACATGCGTTTCCATGAAGGGAATGACGCCGCCAGGCTCGAAGGTGACGATGGTGACGTGCATGTCGTAGCGAAGGTCGGCTGGATCGATGAAGCGGGTCGTGGCCCAGGCGCCGTCCGTATCGGGCATCGGCTGGGGCGGATGCTGTTCCTCGTGCGTGAAGATCGCCGGTGGCGGCTCCTGCCGTTCGACCTCCTGGAAGGCCTTGCGGATCCAGTGGAACTTCACCGGTGCCGTGCCCTTGTTCCACAACGTCCAGCGGGAACCGGCGGGCAGGAAGGCGAAGGAGCCCGGGCGCATGGCATGCGACGCGCCATCGAACTCGACGATCATCTCGCCCTCTACGACGAAGAGCACGCCTTCGGCGCGCTTTTCCGGCTCCGGCCGATCGCTGCCGCCGCCCGGCTGCACTTCCATGATATATTGCGAGAACGTCTCGGAAAAGCCGGTCAGTGGGCGCGAGATCACCCAGGCACGCGTGCCTTCCCAGTGCGGGAAATAGCTGGTGACGATGTCAGTCATCACGCTGCGGGGGATGACGGCATAGGCTGTCGTGAACACGGCCTTGCTGGAGAGGAGTTCGGTCTGCGGCGGCAGGCCGCCCATGTTGGAATAGAAGTTCGAGCTGCTCATTGGTTCACTTTTCACCGGCCGGGATTGTCAATCTGCTTTAAGCGCCGCATCTCTTCTAGGCAACCTTTTGATTGCCGCGACCACGCGGCAGAATGTCCGCGGCGGCAGGCCGCCCAGGAGGACACGATGAGTCTGGAAAAACTTCGGGAAGACTATGTTCAGAAGGTCAAGGAATACGAGGACAACCTCAAATCCATGACCGAGAATGACGTGAAGCACTTTCGCGCCGAGGGAGCCGGGCCGCTCTCCGATATCACCGAGCAGATCCGCAACGAATACTACCGGCATATCGAGACCTACGGCGCGTTGATTGCGGAGATCGATGCCATCCTCGGCGTATAGGAGCAAACGCAGGCACCGGCGCGGGCCTCCGCTCAAATGGCCACAATGAAGATCGACGGCGGCAAAAGAAAAAAGCCCGCTTTCGCGGGCTTTTCGGCTGGTCGGAGTGGAGTGATTCGAACACTCGACCCCCACGTCCCGAACGTGGTGCGCTACCAGACTGCGCTACACTCCGTGACCAGCGGCGCCTCTATAGAACGGCTCATCCGGTTGCGCAAGCACCAAAATTCAAAAGCCGGCGCATTTTTTTCGAGCACGGCGGCGCAACCCCTAGCAGGCCTAAGTGGAACAAAAAGACACACTTGCGGCAAATTTTGCGTTTGCGAAGGTGGGCCGATTTTCTTTTGCCGGGTTCCGCGCTAAAGCGCTCGACGGGACAAGCGGAAACCGCTGCAGGCCAGCGATTCCCGCCGTCGAATGCGCGACAACTTTTCAGGGACGATAGAATGAAACTCCGCACCTTTGCCGCGGCTGGGCTTGCCATTGCGCTTGCCGGCTGCACGACGATTCCAACTTCCGCCGATCCGATTTCCAGCCGCTGGGTTGGCCAGTCGGCCGGCAAGTTCTTCGCCGCCTTCGGCCCGCCGATCAACGACGTCGAGAGCGGCTCCGGCGTCACCTACACCTGGAAAGGCGGCTACAAGACGGTTCGCGTCCCGGCGCAATACGCAGACGGTGCGGACGGCAAGCGCGGCAAGCAGATCTCGGCGGCCCGCACGCAGTACTTCCGCTGCCAGGCCGAAATCGTCACCAGCTCCGACTACACGATCCGCAGCATCCACGTCGTCGGCGATATCCCGGGTGTGAACGGCCCGTCCTATTGCGCCGAGTTCCTGGCGCCGGCACAGCCCGCGCAGTAAGGGGCGTCAGAGCAAGCAATTTGGAAGGCGGCCCATTGGTCGCCTTTTTTGTATTAAGTGCGCTGAGTTGATCAGGGCGCTGCTACGCGGCCTCGGTTCGCAGGGCTAATCCCTGCGGCAAAGGGCCTTCATCGTTGAAAAGAGTGGCTGGGGCGCCAGGATTCGAACCTGGGAATGCCGGTACCAAAAACCGGTGCCTTACCGCTTGGCGACGCCCCACCAGAGCTTGAAAAGCGGAGACCGCTTGCCAAATCGACGCCTGCTTAGCAAAGCTCGCCTGACGTCACAATCATTAAGTTTCGGGCCATTGCATATTTCTGTGCGCTTTTTGCGTCACCATGCTAGGTCTCGCGTCAGCCGTCAGCACGATGGAGTAACGATGAGCCAGTACCTCGCCCGCCCGCCTGCCCTCGCAACGCTGCTGCTCGACGATGCCGTGGTTCGGATCACGCGTTGGGACTTCGAGCCGGGCGCCGATACCGGTGTCCATACGCATGGCATGGGCTATGTCGTCGTGCCAATGACCGATTGCCAGTTTCTGCTGGAGGAAAAGGACGGCAGCCGCAGGGTCGATATCGCCAAGGGCGCGGCCTATCGGCGCGATGCCGGCACCGAGCACAATGTTGTCAATGCCGGCGATCAGCCGATGTCCTTCATCGAGATCGAATACAAGTAAATGGCAAGTCCCGAGTTCAATCTGGCGTTCGAACCTTCTTACGGGCAGGCCGTGCCTGTTACGCCAGGCGTGCAGCGCATCACGGTCAACAATCCGAGCGCCTTCACCTTCCACGGCACCAACAGCTACATCGTCGGACACCATTCCGTAGCGGTCATCGATCCTGGCCCCGAGGACGAAGCTCATTTCCAGGCATTGATGGCGGCGCTCGATGGACGCGAGCTCACCCACATCTTCGTCAGTCACACCCATCGTGACCACTCGCCGCTGTCGCGCCGTCTGCAGTCGGCGACCGGGGCGCAGATCGTCGCGGAGGGACTGCACCGCGCCGCCCGCCCGCTGCACCAGGGCGAAATCAATCCTTTCGCCGAGAGCTCGGATCTGGATTTCCGGCCCGATATTGCAATCGGCGACGGCGAGACGATCGAAGGCGACGGATGGAGGCTGACGGGCGTGTTGACGCCCGGGCATACCGCCAATCACGCGGCCTTCGCGCTCGAGGGAACGGGAATCCTGTTTTCCGCCGATCATGTCATGGGATGGGCCACATCCATCGTCGCGCCGCCCGATGGCTCGATGTCCGACTATATGACTTCCCTCGACAAGCTGATCGAGCGGCACGACCGTATCCTGCTCCCGGGGCATGGTGGTCCGGTCCGCAAGCCGATCTCGTTCATGCGGGCGCTCAAAACCCACCGGCGGATGCGCGAACGCGCCGTGCTCGACCGCATCCGCGCCGGCGACAGGAACATCCCCGACATGGTGAAGGTCATCTATCGCGAGACTGATCCGCGCCTGCATGGCGCCGCCGCTCTCTCGGTCCTTGCCCATATCGAGGATCTGTTGGAACGGGGCGAGATCGAAACGGACGGACCACCTGCCCAGCTCGGCTCGTACAGACCGGCGACACAGAGGTAGCGTCATGGATGGTCCCTACAGCTATCGTGCAGATCCCGACGTACCTGAATTTACCGATGACAAGCCGCTCATCGTTTTCGATGGCGAATGCGTGTTCTGCTCCGCCTGGGTCCAGTTCGTCCTGAGGCATGACAAGGCGAAGCGCTATCGCTTCCTCGCTGCGCAGTCGCCGCTCGGTGAAGCGCTCTACCGGCACTATGAGCTGGATGGGGGCGACTATGAGACCAACATTCTGATCGAAAACGGGCGCGCCCACTTCAAGTCGCGCGGGACGATCCGCATGGCTGCGGGCCTCGGCTTTCCCTGGTCCCTGGTGAAGGTCCTTCGGCTGCTGCCGCAAGGACTTGCCGACAGGGTTTACGAATTTATCGCCCGCAACCGGCTTCGCATTGCCGGTCGACGCGCGACCTGCTTCGTACCTACACCCGAGCAGAGGGATCGCTTCTTGGGATAGAGGCGCGACGGCGGTTCACCAACGGCCAAAGACGGACGCGGCTAGCTACCGGCGATGCCCAGCAGCTCGGAATCGAGAGCCTTCAGATAATCCTCGGCGATATCCGCGCTGAGGCCCAAATCGTGCGGGCCGTAGCGCGAGGCGACGCGAACATCGACGAGGGTGGTTTCCGCTTCTTCACGCAAGCGGATGACAACGTCGAAACGTAGGCCGAGGACGAGGGTGCGGGTGTCACCCTGCAGCGTCACGCCATTGGCCCGGCGAATCAGCAGCGCCACATCGTCGTCATAGGGTCGCGGCGTCGGGATCGGCACGGCCTCGGGTGCCTCGGCAACCGCGCCGTCGTCCGGCTCGGGCTTCGCAGGACGATCTTCGAGATCGCGGCTTGGCTCGCTGTCGCCGTCGGCTCGGGTGATGCGGATTCCGCTTTGCTTGGCGACCTTCTTCACGGCCTCCAGCACGCGGTCGATCGCGCCGTCATAGCGGCGGCCGGTGAGTTCCGGATAGGCTTCGAGCTGCTTTTCGCGATCCTCGGGCGTTACATCAGGTTCGCGCTTCAGCCAGTTCTGATCGGCGTTCGGCGTCTTCAGCCAATCCGGCGCGGAGACGAGATCGGTCGACACGTCATAGATGGCTGGCAGCGTGAAATAGCGCTCGGCCGCAATCCCGCTGATCGCGAGCGGAAGTGCCGCAAAAATCAAAGCTTTCAATGCGTCCAGCCCGCCTTCGGCGCCTGTCAGCCACAGACTGCGCAGCCCTGCAATCGCAAGCAGGGTTGCAAGCAGCGCGAAGCCCGCGGAGACGAGCAGAACCAACACCAGATAGGGCGTGACAAGGCCGGCGAAGCGGTGACCAACCAGAGCCGCAAGGCAGAGAACCAGTGCAAATGCGCCGAAGCGCCGCGAGAAGCGGGCAGCATTTGAAACAGGGCGGTCGAAACGGATTGCCATCAAACTTACCGGTTACTCGCAAGCGGCGCGTCCCGCATGAACGCGCAAAATCGCCCTCGACTTGTTTAGTGCAAGATTCGCCTAAATTGAAACTGTTGTGTCGATCCGAGGCACGCAATCCACGAAGAAGACGACAATGGCGTGCGTGAGCATTTTCTGATATTCCTTGATTTGCAGTTGTGTGGTTTGCGTCGCACACCGACCAACAGGAGAAGGGCAATGATTGCACCGGAGCTCGCATCGGGCACCCAGGCGCCATCGCTGGGGACAGCCGATCATGCAGATCCGCTTCTGCCGATAGAGCTTCTGGAACTGGAACTGTCGCTCGACGGATATGATGGCAAATCCGACTTCTGCGAAACGGTCCGCGTTGCTTCGGCCAAGGCCGGCGGAGAGTTTCTCTTCGATCTTCCCGCCGAAGGATTGATGGACGACTGCAAGCGGATCGCTGTGCTTCGCATCCCCTCGCCCGGCGAGCAGATGCGCGTTGTTCTTGCCGTGCTGGACCACAACGGCACGGAAATCCGCATGGAAGCGCCCGATCCCGCGACAGCCCACCTCGTCCGCTTCGCCGAAGCCTTCGTCAAGGTTCTCGAACGGTTCTGACCTAGCGTCTTTCGGGGCTAGTCGCGCTGAGCGGCTGCTTCCGCCAAACTGCGGAACGGGAATTTGCGCCCGCATTCGCACTTGATCATGCTGGTCTCCTGGTGATTGGAGGCGCGCTGGATGAAGAAGCCGCGCGGCAGATGATCGACGCTGAAACCGGGATGCTTGCGCTTCGGATCGTCGATCTCGGAGGCTTCGGCAAAGCCGCTATTGCCGCATTGCGGGCAGGTCAGTTTTTTCGAGAATCGATCACGCAGTGCCATGCTTGCTTTCCAATGTCGTCCGAACCGCCTTCTTACAGACGATCCTCCGCGGACGGAAGCCACCGACATCCAGCCATCTTGTAAACATCCAAGACCACAATCCTTCGGCGCAAGTCATTCTTTTTGTTGACTGTAAGCGGCGATTGGCGTCATCTGATGGTGCAGAATTTCGATTGCAAAGACACGCCGATGCGTATGTTCTTTTTACCTCTCGCGCTTGCCGCTGCATCAATCGGCCTTTCGGCCTGCCAATCAATGACGCCCGAAGAGCGACGTGCAGCCGATGAGGCACAATGCCTACACTATGGCTTCAGACGCGGCACGGACGCATTCGCAGGCTGCCTGCAGCGCATAGATCTCGATCGCCGTGCGCAGTCACGCTACAATAGTGACATGCTCATGTTGCAGATGTCCTATGATCTCGACCATCCTTACTACGGCCGCCGATACGGACGCCATTGGTGATGACCGCCTGCGCCGCGGCTAGCCGGGCGATCGGCACGCGGAAGGGCGAACAGGACACGTAGTCCAATCCGATTTCCTCGCAGAAATGGATGGAAGCGGGATCGCCGCCGTGCTCGCCGCAGATTCCGAGCTTCATATCATTGCGCGTTCGCCTGCCGCGCTCGGCGGCGATCCGGATCAGCTCGCCGACACCATCGAAATCCAGCGAAATGAAGGGATCGTGCTCGATGATCCCCTTACGCTGATAGGTCGGAATGAAGGCGGACGCATCATCGCGTGAGATGCCGAAGGTCGTCTGCGTCAGGTCGTTGGTGCCGAAGGAGAAGAACTCGGCCGCTTCCGCGATGATATGGGCCCGTAGAGCCGCGCGCGGCAGCTCGATCATCGTGCCGACCAGATAGTCGATCCGCATGCCGGCCTCCGCCGTGACATCCCGGGCGATGGCGTCGATGCGCTCCTTGACATAGTCCAGCTCCGAGCGGAGCCCGACGAGCGGCACCATGATCTCAGGCACGACGGCAGCACCGGTTTCATGGGCCGCCGCGACCGCCGCCTCGAAGATGGCGCGCGCCTGCATCTCGACGATCTCGGGATAGGAAATGGCCAGTCGGCAGCCGCGATGGCCGAGCATCGGATTGAATTCATGCAACGCATCGACGCGCTGGCGCAGCACCGCGGCGTCCATGCCCATCGCGGCGGAAACGTCAGCGATCTCCTCGTCCGTCTTCGGCAAGAATTCATGCAGCGGCGGATCAAGCAGGCGAATCGTCACCGGCAGGCCGTGCATGACGTTGAACAGGCTGGTGAAATCATGCCGCTGCACCGGCAGCAGGCTGTCCAGCGCGGCGCGACGGCCGGTTTCATCCTCCGCCAGGATCATCTCGCGCATCAGATGAATGCGGTCGCCCTCGAAGAACATGTGCTCGGTGCGACAAAGCCCGATGCCCTCAGCACCGAAGGAGCGTGCTGCGCGCGCGTCAGCCGGCGTATCGGCGTTGGTGCGCACGGTCATGCGGCGCGCCCGATCGGCCCATTGCATGATGCGCCCGAAATCGCCCGAAAGCTCGGGCTGGATCATCTGCACGTCGCCTTTCAGGACCTGTCCCGCAGAACCATCGATGGTGATGACGTCGCCCTTCTTCAGGGTGACGCCGACGCCGATCAGCCGCTCGTTGCGGGCGTCGATCCGCATGCTGCCGGCACCGACGACGCAGGGGATGCCCATGCCGCGGGCGACAACGGCGGCATGGCTGGTCATGCCGCCACGCGTCGTCAGAATGCCCTCGGCCGCGTGCATGCCGTGAATGTCTTCCGGGCTTGTCTCGACGCGCAGCAGGATGACCTTGCGTCCCTCCTCCGAGGCTATCACGGCTTCCTCGGCCGTGAAGACGATCTCGCCGGTTGCCGCGCCTGGCGATGCCGGCAGACCAGTACCGATGATCTCGCGCGACACGCGTGGATCGATCGTCGGGTGCAGGAGCTGGTCCAGCGACGAGGGCTCGATGCGAAGCACGGCCTCCTCTTCCGTGATGACCTTCTCGTCCACCATGTCGACGGCGATCTTCATCGCCGCGCGCGTCGAGCGCTTGCCGGAGCGGGTCTGCAGCATCCAGAGCTTTCCGCGCTCGATGGTGAACTCGATGTCCTGCATGTCGCGATAATGCGCTTCGAGCTCGGAACAGATGCGCGACAACTCCTTGAAGGCATCCGGCATCAGCTTTTCCATCGACGGTCGCTCGGAACCGGAGCTGATGCGGCCTTCTTCAGTGATGCTCTGCGGCGTGCGGATGCCGGCGACGACATCCTCTCCCTGAGCATTGACGAGGAATTCGCCGTAAAGCGACTTGTCGCCCGTCGACGGATTGCGGGTGAAGGCAACGCCGGTCGCGGATGAATTGCCGTGGTTGCCGAAGACCATCGCCTGAATGTTGACTGCCGTACCCCAGCCTTCGGGAATATTGTGAAGCTGGCGATAGGTGACGGCGCGGGCGCTCATCCAGCTGGCGAAGACGGCCCCGACCGCGCCCCATAGCTGCACCTCGGGGTCCTGGGGAAACTCCTCGCCCAGTTCCTCCTCGATGATGCTTTTGTAGAGCGAGACCACGTGCTGCCATTCGCTGGCGGTCAATTCCGTGTCGAACTCGTAGCCGAGGCGCGCCTTCTCGTCCTCGAGGATTTCCTCGAACACCTCATGATCAAGCCGCATAACGACGTCGGCATACATTTGGATGAAACGGCGGTAGCTGTCCCAAGCGAAACGCGCGTCGCCGGCGTCGTGGCCGAGCGCCTGCACGGTTTCGTCGTTGAGACCGAGATTGAGGACGGTGTCCATCATCCCCGGCATCGAAACGCGCGCTCCTGAGCGCACGGACAGCAGCAGCGGTCGATCACCCGCGCCAAACCGCCGACCGGTGATTTCCTCGATACGTTCGATGCCCGCGCGGACTTGTACTTTCAACTCTTCGGCAATCTGCCGCTCATTCTTGTAGTAGGCAGAGCAGGCTTCGGCGATGATCGTCAGACCCGGGGGGACCGGAAGACCGAGATTGCACATCTCCGCGAGGTTTGCGCCTTTGCCACCCAAGCGCTCGCCGTCGAGGGCGCCGCCCTCCGCCTCACCGCTGCCAAATGTATAGACCCACTTGGTCATATTCCCCCCAACACCAAATCCGGATCAACTTAATCCGTTGGTGTTGAAATGAAAATCGACAAATGCGGCCGAAATGTTGCAACGCACAATAACTGCGACAGACTGAAGCGGTTGAAGCGAGAAAAAGCTTTGCGGGACTGCAACAAAGTCCCGCAAAGCCTTATGTCCGTCCGGCCAGGAAAACCAGACGGGGGGTTCCGTCCATGCGAACCGTCAGAGCCAAAGCATATTGCTCCGAGCGCACCGCACAAGAAACTTTGCAGCCGATACCCTTTCGCGGTAGTTCGGCGGCGACATGAAGCAATCTCTAATACAAGATCGGTAGGAAAACATTAGCAGAATGGTGGAGACGGCCTATTCCGACAGACTTTTTTTGGGCGTTTCTCAGCCGCCTGTTCAGGCGATCTCACGCAGTTGTTCAGCCGTCTGCAGATCGACCGACACGAGCTGCGATACGCCCTGCTCCGCCATCGTCACGCCGAACAGCCTGTTCATGCGCGCCATGGTGATCGGATTGTGGGTGATGATGACGAAACGCGTTTCGGTGGAGGCGGCCATTTCGTCCATCAGGTTGCAATAGCGCTCGACATTGTGGTCGTCGAGCGGGGCGTCCACTTCGTCCAGCACGCAGATCGGGGCGGGATTGGTGAGGAAGACGGCAAAGATCAGCGCCATTGCCGTCAGTGCCTGCTCGCCACCCGAAAGGAGCGTCATCGTCTGCGGCTTCTTGCCGGGCGGGCGGGCGAGAATTTCCAGGCCGGCTTCGAGCGGATCGTCGGATTCGATCAGCTGCAATTCGGCAGTGCCGCCGCCGAAAAGATGGGTGAAGAGGCGCTGGAACTGGCCGTTGACCACGTCGAAGGCGGCGAGCAGGCGCTCGCGGCCCTCGCGATTGAGGCTCTGGATCGCACCACGCAGCTTGCGAATCGCATCGATAACATCGTCGCGTTCCTTGATCAGCGCCTCGAGCTTCCCCGTCAGTTCCTTCTGCTCCTCCTCGGCGCGCAAGTTGACCGCGCCAAGTCGCTCGCGCTCTATCTTGAGTCGTTCGAGTTCGCGCTCGACCTCACGAAGGTCAGGCGCGGCCTGCATTGCCTCCAGTCCGGCAAGCCGAAGGGCCTCGTGTGGCGCAACGTTTAGTGCCTCACGTATTCGGGCTTCGGTTTCCTGTCGTTTCTCCCGCGCCGAGACCAGCCGCTCTTCGGCGCGACCGCGGCGCTCGCGGCTTTCGGCGAGCTCGGAGAGAGCCGTCGCCGCCTTGTGGTCGGCGTCGCGCTGGACGAGCTCGGCTTCGGCTAGCACATCGGCCGCATGGCGACGCGCTTCCTCAGCCTTCTGGAGTTCGGTCAACAGCGCGCGGCGCTTGTCGTCAAACTCATCGGGAGCCATTTCGAGCTCGGCTGCTTCCTCCCGGGCTTCCTCCTCGCGGTCGCGAAGCGTCGCGATGTGATCCTCGGCGCTGGCAGCGCGCAGGCGCCAAGTCTCCCGCTCCTGCCGGATGGCAATGATGCGGCGCTGACGAGCCTCGTTCTCGCGGTTCAGGCTTTCATGGCGAGCCCGCGCTTCGGCGAGTACTCCGCGGTCGGTCGCCACTTCGGCCTGCTGCGACCGAAGCCGTTCGTCGATCGCCGTCAGATCAGGGGCATCTTCCAGCTCGATCCGGGCGTTCTCTTCCTGCACCGAAAGATCCTCAAGCTGGATCTGAAGCTGGCTGACAGCTTCCGCAATGACATCGCGGCGACGGACGAGATCGCCGGAAGCCCGCTCGGCCGCTGCCAGCGCTTCGCGCGCCTCGGCGAGTTGCCGCGCGGAGATGCGGCTCTTCTCGCGCGCCTCGGCGAGGCGCTGTTCCCGAAGGCGGATGGCATCGGCCGCGACCGCCAGGCGTTCTTCTGCTTCATCGAGTATGTCGCGGGCAAGCGCCGCTTCGCTTTCCAGTTCGGCGAGCCGGTTCTTCTGCGCCAGCTTCAGTGCGGCCGCACTCGGTGCATCGGCACCGGTGACGTGACCGTCCCAGCGGTAGACGGCGCCTTCCTTCGTCACGAGACGCTGGCCGGGCTTCAGGTCTTTCATCAGAGCTGCAGCATCCGCACCGGAGACAAGGCCGATCTGTTTCAGGCGGCGCATCAGCGCCGTAGGAGCGCGAACGTAATTGATTAGTGGCGTCGCACCGGCCGGCAGCGCCGGGTCCACGGCACCGTCACCAATGCCGGACCAATGAACCGGCGCTTTGGGATCAAGCGGGGATTCGATGTCGTCACCCAAGGCAGCACCGAGCGCCGTTTCGAAGCTGCGATCGACGCGAAGCTCATCGGCAACCGGCGCAAATTCGCCTGCGGCTGCGCCGGCGGCCAGCATGCGCGAAATGGTCCGGGCTTCCGTTTCGATGGCGTTCAGCTTTGCGCGCGCCTGATCGACCGGCGATCGGGAGAGAGCCTCGGTCTGGCGGGCAGCGGCCAAGGCCTGCTCGACGTCCTGGATTGCGGCTTCAGCCTCGGCAAGCGCCTGCTCGCCCGCCTCGACCATGGCCCGCTTCTCGTCTGGATCAGGCAGAGCGGACATCTTCTCGCCGATAGCCGACAGCTCGCGGTTGGCTTCGTCCATCTGCCGTTCAAGACGCATCTTGCGATCGGCAAGGTCGCGAATGGCGCGCTCGAGCTGGTTGCGCCCAGCCGCAGCCTCGGCACGTTCAGCCGTCAGCGCGGTGAAAATCCGTTCGCTGTCGGCGAGCTTTGCGGTAGCCTCCTCGAAAGCCTCGCGTGTTTCTTCGGCTAAGCGGCCAGAGTCGGCAAGGATCTCGGTGATCTCCGCCTGTTCGGCA
The DNA here is from genome assembly GCF_002211365.1 of Rhizobium sp. R711. Classification (GTDB taxonomy): domain Bacteria; phylum Pseudomonadota; class Alphaproteobacteria; order Rhizobiales; family Rhizobiaceae; genus Rhizobium. The sequence goes on from NZ_LOKZ01000035.1 coordinate 12,061, forward strand.
TCCAGCCGCGCCAGGATTTCGGCGTTGTCTGCAACCAGCCGCTCCTCGCGGCGGATATCCTCGCCGAGCTGCGCAAGGCGGCGGGTCAGCTCGTCGCGACGGCGCAGGATGCGGTTAGCATCCTCCTCCAGCTGTGTCTTGGCGATCTGCAGGCGCTGCAGCGCGGCAGCTGCACGCGCTTCGCCCTCGCGCAGTTCCGGCAGCTTGAGGCTGGCAACGCCCTGAGTCTTGGCGGCCTCCATCTGCATCTGCGCCTTTTCGGCGACGACGACAGTGGCCTGATTGAGCGCGCTGTCGGCCTCGGCTTCCGCCTCCTTGGCCTGAACCCAGCGGATATGCAGAAGCAGCGCCTCGCGGGCGCGGATATCGGCAGACAGCGACTTGAAGCGGCTTGCCTGACGGGCCTGACGCTTCAAGCTTTCGATCTGGCTTTCGAGCTGCGAGGTCACGTCGTCGAGGCGTTCGAGATTGCTCTCGGCGGCACGCAGACGAAGCTCAGCTTCGTGACGGCGCGAATGCAGGCCTGATATGCCGGCGGCCTCTTCGAGCAACTGGCGGCGGGCCTGTGGCTTTGCCGAGATCAACTCGCCAATACGCCCCTGCCCGACCATCGATGGTGAACGGGCGCCGGTGGAGGCGTCGGCGAAGAGAAGCTGCACGTCCTTGGCGCGGCTTTCCTTGCCGTTGATGCGATAGATCGACCCCTGCTCGCGCTCGATGCGGCGCGTGACCTGGATCTCGTCGCTATCGTTGAAGTCAGCAGGCGCCGTGCGCTCTGCATTGTCGAGATAGAGTGCAACTTCGGCGGTGTTGCGGGCGGGACGATTGCCGGAGCCGGAGAAAATGACGTCGTCCATGCCGGACGCGCGCATGTTCTTGTAGGAGTTTTCACCCATCACCCAGCGGAGCGCTTCGACGAGGTTCGACTTGCCGCAGCCGTTCGGGCCGACGATGCCAGTCAAGCCGCGCTCGATGATGAATTCGGTGGGTTCGACGAAGGATTTGAAGCCGACGACGCGAAGCTTGTTGAACTTCATGCCGCGTCCCCGCGCCTGATAAAGCAAACGACGGGCGCACGACTTCGGCCGTCGCCCGTCGATCGGATACGGTTCAGTTTAGAGCAGGCTGTCGATAAGGGCCGACATGGTGTCAACCGACATGTCTCCAGAATAGCGCTTCCCGTTGATGAGGAACGTCGGCGTGGCGTTGACGCCAAACTCCTTGGAACCCCTTTCCCGCGTTGCATTCACTTGATCCAGCAGCTTCTGGTTCGTCAAGCACTTCGTAAAGCTATCCTCAGTAAATCCAGCAAGTTTGGACATCTGAAGCAATGCAGCGCGGCCATCGTCCGCGGCAGCCCAGTTTTGCTGCTGCTTGAACAGCATCGAAACCATCGGGAAATACTGTTCGGCCGTGCTCAATTCTTCCGGCTTGGCAGCGTTGCAGCGGGCCAGCATGAAGGCGGCAGCCGCACGCGGATCAAACGGAAATTCGCGAATGATAAAGCGTACCTTGCCGGTGTCGACGTACTTCTTCTTGATCTCGTCGAAGGTCGTCGTGTGGAAGTGAGCGCAATGGGGGCAGGTCATCGACATGTATTCGACGATCGTGACCGGGGCATCTTCCTTGCCGAGTACCATTTCCGGCAACTCGCCCGGCTTCAGCACGGCAGCCATGTCGACGTCGCCATCGGGCTTCGGCACTTCGGTCGCGGCATGCGCGGTGCTGAAAACCGCCAGGGTCGCGGTCGCCGCAGCCACGCCGCCCAGAAGCTGGCGTTTCGTCAGTTGCATTTCGGAAATCGACATGAAGTTCCCCATAAATGAGTGTAGTGGCTAACAGTGCGATATAACGGCTCGAAGTCCCGAACAAGGCACGCTTCACCAACTTTCTTCAAAGAATTGTGACCTTGGTTGGACCGCCAGATTAAATTGCGGACAGAATTGCCGTGGCAATACTTGAGAGGCGCTAGCGGCCGCGCTTTCCCAACACCGCCGTGCCGAGACGCTTCACCGCTTCACGCAGCTTGTCGCCCTCGATCCCTGCCATCATCTCGTCGAGTTTTGCGGCGGCCGCACCCTTCAGCGGCGGAGGTGTACGGGAGCGCTTAGCCGCCTGATAGACAGGCTTCTGGACGATGCGGATCTGGTGAACGGCGGCGAAGCCGAAGAAGCTGTTGACCCGCTGGATCAATTCGTTCTGTGCATGCGTCAGAAACAAAGCGCGGGCACCCTCGCAGGCAATGGTGAGCACGCCGGGACGAAAGCTGCCGTCATCGTTACCCCTCGCCCAGGCTATCTTTTCCGGCCGCGTGCAATCGGCAAACTCCTCGCCGGCGATCTCGTCCCATGATCCGAGCAGCGCCGTGTTGATGCCGGCGCGCTTTGCCAGCACCGGATCGATCAACCCATTGGTCAATTCGGAGATCTGCTTTTCACCTTTGCGTGGATAACTCATCGAAACCTTCACATCGCGCTGCCTTCAGGCGCCACTGCCTTGATCGCGCGGCATTGCTTCGCCAAGTATAAGGCACTTCCCCTGACGACGGCAAATGATGACATCGACGACACTGGACGCGCCCGCCGCCAAACCCCTTCTTAGCTGGTATGACCGGCACCATCGCGATTTGCCCTGGCGCGTCTCGCCACCTATGGCGGCGCGCGGCATCAAGGCCGACCCCTACCATGTCTGGCTCTCCGAAGTGATGCTGCAGCAGACCACAGTACCGGCGGTGAAGCCCTACTTCGCCAACTTCCTCGCACGCTGGCCGACCGTGCGGGATCTCGCCGATGCGCCCAGCGAGGACGTGATGGCTGCCTGGGCCGGGCTCGGATATTACGCGCGCGCCCGAAACCTCAAGAAATGCGCCGAAGCGGTGGCGGGCGAACACGACGGCGTCTTTCCTGACAGCGAGGACGGGCTGAAATCGCTTCCCGGTATCGGCGACTATACGGCAGCCGCGGTAGCGGCGATCGCCTTCAACCGGCAGGCGGCCGTGATGGACGGCAACGTCGAGCGTGTGATCTCGCGGCTCTACGCGATTGCCACGCCCCTACCCGCAGCCAAACCGTTGATGAAGCAGAAGGTGGCTCTTCTGACCCCGAAGGACCGACCGGGCGACTTCGCGCAGGCGATGATGGATCTCGGCGCGACGATCTGCACACCGAAACGCCCTGCCTGTTCTCTCTGTCCGTTCAATGGATCCTGCGAGGCGCTGCGCCTGCACGATCCGGAACGGTTTCCGGTCAAGGCTGCCAAGAAGGAGAAGCCGATCCGTCAAGGTGCAGCCTTTATCGCGGTCACTGCGGATGGCGATGTTCTCTTGCGGCGACGCATCGAAAGCGGCCTGCTCGGCGGCATGACCGAGGTGCCGACGACAGGCTGGACGGCACGGCAGGATGGAGAGACGTCAGCCAATGCCGCGCCTTTCCTTGCAGCCTGGGAGCCCTGCGGGGCGGTGACCCACGTCTTCACCCATTTCGAGCTCAGGTTATCGATCTACCGCGTCGCGATCCCTTCGCGAATTCAAGTGGATAACGGTTGGTGGGAGCCGGTTACAAATCTTGAATCGCAGGCGCTACCGACCGTCATGAAAAAAGCAATCACCGCGGCTATCCCGCTCGCGTTCAAACATGCCAAGGATTGATCGATGCCCATCGAGCATATTGTTTTCGACATCGGAAAAGTTCTCATCCATTACGATCCGAATATTCCATTCAGCCGCCTCATTCCCGACGAGGCCGAACGCAAATGGTTCTTCGACAATGTCTGCACCCACGACTGGAACATCGAACAAGACCGCGGACGCACCTGGGCCGATGCCGAGGCCCTGCTGATCGAGGTTCATCCTGAACGTGAGGAGCATATCCGCGCCTTCCGCAAATACTGGCACGAGATGGTTCCCCACTCCTATGACGACAGCGTCGCCATCATGGAAGGCTTGATTGCCGACGGCCAGGACGTGACGATGCTGACCAACTTCGCATCCGATACCTTCCGCGAGGCGCAAGTCCGCTTCCCGTTCCTGACCAAGCCGCGCGGCGTGACGGTTTCCGGCGATGTCGGCCTCATCAAACCCGACATTGCTATCTACGAAACGCACGCCAAGAGCTTCGACCTCGATCCGGCCGCGACGATCTTCATCGACGACTCCGCCCCTAACATCGAGGGCGCGAAGGCGGCCGGCTGGGATGCGGTTCTTTTCACTGGCGCCGACAAGCTGCGTGCCGATCTTGCAGCGCGCGGCGTGAGGCTCTGACCATGGCATTCGATCCCGTTGAGGAAATCAAGCGTTTCCACGGCGCAATCAACGCGCTCGATTTCGATACGATCGAGAACTATTTCGCGGAAGACGCGACCTATGTCTCGAACGGTGTCGGGAGCCTGTCCGGGCGAGCCGACATCATGGTCGCTTTCCGCAAGTATTTCGACGACTACCCGGACCAGACGGCAATGGACACGCTGGTCGAGAAGGTGAGCCCCAAAGCCGGCCGCGCCGTGTGGTCGGTTCGCGCGACGCACAGCAAGACGGGCAACCCCTTGGTGCGGGAGGGCGAAGAAACGATCACCTTCAACGAAGATGGTCGTGTCACCCACGTCGAGGTGACGGATTATCGGGCGTTCTGAAAGAACGCTGCGGAGAGATAAAAGGCGAGCACGAAAAAGAGCCACAGGTCGGAAACCATCGCGACGGCCCTCGACCTGTTCCTCCCCGGCTCGAGAAGGTGCTTGAGACCGGCAAGACCGAAGAACAAGCAACCGGTGATCGCGGCAGGGACGACCCACCGCGGCTCGAAGAAGCTGAGCACGCCAAGCATGCCGATCGACAGGTTGCCGAAGCCGATCTCCTGCACCAATGACAGAGCCTTGTGATCGGTCACACCGAAGATCGTTTCCGCCGTGAAGGCCGGATTGATGATCTGCTTCAGGCTTGCCACAAGCAAGCGCAGGCCGACGCCCCAGAAGACGAACCATTTTCCGATCAGGAACACGAGGTTGGCATCCGCGCTCGAATGCGCTTCCGCAACGACCGAGCCCAGCGGCAGAACAAGCATCAGCAACAGTATGATCGCAAGATACATGGCCTTCCCTGCCTGTTCGGATCATCAGTCAGCGATACATGCCACGGAACTGCGCCACCGCGCGAGCCAAAATGAAGAGCGCCCGGGGTGTTGATCCCCGGGCGCCAGGCCTTCTTCCGTAACTGGAGGTACAAAACACCGGAAGAAGGAAGTCTCGATCAGGTCGAGGCGCGCGTCATTCCGCCTTTGCCAGATCACCGCGGATCACGGACCGCAATTCATCGATCGGGCGCAGGGACTGCCCGTCGTCGAAATGCCAGAATGTCCATCCGTTGCATGCATCAAGGCCCTGGACCTTTGCCCCAAGGCGATGAATGGAACCGGCCTCGCCGCCGGAGGCCACCGTGCCGTCGGCGCGAACGATCGCGCTGTAGCGGCGGCGGGCATCGGTCAGCACCTGGCCGGGCTTGATCAGGCCGCTTTCGACCAGCACGTTGAAAGCCACGCGGACTTCCTGCTTCTTGCCGGTCATCACGGTGAGTTCAGCCTTGCCGAGCGGCTCGACCGCTTCGATGCGGGCGGAGGCCGCGTCGATGTAGTCCTGCTCGCGCTCGATACCGACGAAGTGGCGGCCGAGGCGCTTGGCGACAGCGCCTGTCGTACCGGAGCCGAAGAACGGATCGAGGATGATGTCGCCGGGCTTGGAGGAAGCCATGATCACGCGGGCAAGCAATGCTTCGGGCTTCTGCGTCGGATGCACCTTCTTGCCGTCGTCGCCCTTCAGGCGCTCACCGCCGCTGCAGATCGGGAACAGCCAGTCGGAGCGCATCTGCACGTCGTCGTTTGCCGCCTTCATGGCATCGTAGTTGAAGGTGTAGCCCTTGGCCTTGGCGTTCGGGCTCGCCCAGATCATCGTCTCATGCGCGTTCTGGAAGCGGCGGCCCTTGAAGTTCGGCATCGGGTTGGTCTTGCGCCAGACGATGTCGTTGAGGATCCAGAAGTTCAGGTCCTGCAGTGTCGCGCCGACGCGGAAGATATTGTGATAGGAGCCAATGACCCAGATCGTCCCGGTCGGCTTGAGGACGCGACGGCAGGCGAGCAGCCAGGCGCGAGTGAATGCATCATAAGCTTCGAAGGAGGCGAACTGATCCCACTCGTCATCGACGGCATCGACCAATGACTGATCCGGGCGATGCAGCATGCCGCCGAGTTGGAGGTTGTACGGCGGATCGGCGAAGATAACGTCTACGGAGTGGTTCGGCAGGGCTTCAAGAGCAGCAACGCAATCGCCCTTGATGATCGTGTCGATCCAGGAGTCCGGTTTTGCGGAGGCCTTGAGATCGGCAAGCGGAAATACTGACGCCATCTGGAAACTCGCTCATACACATTACACTTTTACTGTCCGTTATGGTTACTCAGTTTGGTTACCAAAGCCTGAAGGCATGAGCGATTTCGGGAAAATAAGTCGCCGCACGTGTTTAGACGCCGAAGGGCGGGCAGCAACCCTGCCCTTCCAGCCGCTCTCGTTAAGCCGCCACGTCATGCACTTCTTTGCTATCCTCCGGTGCCTGGGCCCGGTCGTTCATGCCGTAGTCGCGGACGATGTAGCCGATGCGCAGGCGATAGTCAGCGAAGACGCCGTTGCGACCGGCGTGCTGGGCGGCGCGGTGCGCCTCCACGTTTCGCCAGGCTTTGACCGCCTCCTCGTCACGCCAGAAGGAAAGCGAAAGCAGCTTGCCTCGATTGGTAAGGCTTTCGAAGCGCTCGATCGAAATGAAGCCGTCGATCTTTTCCAGCTCACTCCGAAGTTCGCCGGCGAGATCGAGATAGGTGTGGCGTTCGCCCATGTAGGGCAGGACTTCGAAGATAACAGCGATCATGGCATCACCAGCTTTGCGTGAGGAAGGGAAGCGTTCTTGAGGAAGATGCGGTCTTCCCTGAGGATGAAACGCTCGCGTTTGGCGAATTCGTAGTTTTCCTTGCCGAGCGGATCGGCGGCAAGGCGGGCGCGATAGGCTTCATATGCGGCGAGGCTTTCGATGTTGTAGACGCCGTAAGCCGTCGTTGCCGAACCTTCATGCGGCGCGAAGTAACCGATCAGATCGGCGCCGTTGCGCGGGATCGCCTGGCCCCAATTGCGGGCATATTCGGTAAAGGCGTCCTTCTTGAATGGATCGATCTCGTAGCGGATGAAGCAGGTAATCATCGTCGTCTCCTTGTTGTCTGGAAACAGTTTTCGCACATTGCTGGACGAGGATGCTTCGGTTAGGATCGAAGTATGAAAGAAGGACCTGACATAGCCCAGATCGGCGCACTGATTGGCGATCCCGCCCGAGCCAACATGCTGACGGCGTTGATGGGCGGCAAGGCGCTGACCGCGACGGAGCTTGCAGCAGCCGGCGGCATTACCGTGCAGACGGCGAGCACGCACCTCGCCAAGCTGGAGGCAGGCAATCTGCTGGCACAGCGCAAGCAAGGCCGCCATCGCTATTTCACGCTGGCGGATGACAGCGTTGGCAAATTCCTGGAAAGCATCATGGGTTTTGCGGCCGGACGCGGCCACCTGCGCCACAAGCCGGGGCCGAAGGAGCCGGCCTTGCGCAAGGCCCGCATCTGCTACGATCACCTTGCCGGCGATTATGGCGTGCGAATGCTGGACAGCCTGATCGCCCGAGGCGCGATCGATTCGATCGGCGACGGCCTCGCCCTAACGGAGAGCGGCGAAACGGCACTCAAAGATATCGGCATCGATGTCCATGCCCTGAAATCGTCGCGTCGGCCGCTCTGCCGCTCCTGCCTGGACTGGAGTGAACGGCGTGCGCACCTCGCCGGCAGCCTCGGCAAGGCTCTGCTTTCGAATTTCCTCGAGAAGGGTTGGGCCCGTCGCGCGGCGGAAAGCCGCTCAGTGGTCTTTTCCCCCGAAGGCGAACGGCAGTTCCTTGCCCTCTTTCCAGCCACCAAATAGCTGCGAACACACGTAAAATCCAAGCCGCCCGCGGCACGCAATCCAGCCATGCCCTGCTATCGGTTGAGGTTCGGCGAGGCATCGTGTAAAGGGCATCATCCCAAACAAGGCGCGAGTAAATGGACGGCTTCGACCTCATCATCTTCGACTGCGACGGCGTTCTGGTCGATTCCGAAATCATCGCTGCGGATGTCGAATCCAAGCTTCTCACAGAAGCAGGCTACCCGATCAGCATCGAGGAAATGGGCGAGCGCTTCGCCGGCATGACGTGGCAGAACATTCTCTTCCAGGTCGAGCGCGAGGCCAGCATCCCGATATCGGCATCGCTGCTCGACAAGTCCGAAAAGCTGCTCGATCTTCGTCTAGAACAGGACGTGCAGGCGATATCGGGCGTCGAAGCCGCCCTTTCGCGCCTGAAGCTGAAGCGCTGCATCTGCTCGAACTCCAGCAGCGCGCGGCTTGACATGATGCTCGGCAAAGTCGGCCTGACGCCGCTTTTTGCACCGCATATCTTCTCAGCCAAGGACCTCGGCGCGGATCGCGTGAAGCCGAAGCCGGATATCTTCCTGCACGGCGCCAAACAGATGGGCGTTTCGACGGACCGCGTCGTTGTGGTCGAAGACTCCGTTCATGGCGTCCATGCCGCGCGCGCTGCGGGCATGCGTGTCGTCGGTTTTACCGGTGCCTCGCACACCTATCCGTCACATTCCGACAAGCTGACCGATGCCGGCGCTGAAACCGTCATCTCCCGCATGAGCGATCTGCCCGGCGTCGTCGCCGCACTCGCCGAGTGGGAAGGCGTTCTGTAAGGCTCGTTCTTCCTTGAAAAGGCCGCGCTCGTGCGGCCTTTTGTTTTTCAGCCCGCCCTCGGCGCTAGCGTGCATCTTACCGATCGCCTCCGAGACGGAAGACAATGCGCAAGCCGTCTTGCAAGCGTCTTTGCTTACGCTCGCGATTCCATCGCAATCGTTAGATTCTCAGGCTTAGCGCGCCGGCCACGATCTCGAAGCGTGCCGGAAGCTGCCCGGGCGCCTCGCCGTCGCTGTCGATCGGCACCCCGACCTTGCCTATCGGCCATGCCTCGACGAGTCGCGCGCGATGGATGCTGACAAGCGGGCTCTTGAGATGACCGCCGCTGTAGATGCTGTTCATCAACGTTATGACCTTCAGCCTGCCGGCGCCGCGGATGATGACCACGTCGAACAGGCCATCGGCGACATCGGCATCCGGAGCCACTTTCATGCCACCGCCGAACCAGGCGCCGTTGGCAACGGCGACCGCGGTGACCGGCCCTTCATAGATATCCTCGCCATCCAGCCTGAGGCGGATGTCCCGAGGCTTGTAGCGCAGGATCTGAAGCAGGCTATGGAAGAAGAAGACCATCGGCCCGGGTAGACGTCTGCCATTACGCGCCTCGTCGACGGCACGCACGATATGGCCCGACACGCCGAAGCTCGCGATGTTGGCGAAGTGGCGGCTGACCGTGTCGCCGTCCTCGTCGTCGCAGGTCAGCAATCCGGCATCGATCTGCCGGACGGACGGAGAGGTCAGACGGTTGGCGATCGTGGCAGGATCACGCGATATCGAAAAATTGCGGGCAAAATCACATCCAGTGCCAGTTGCGATGAAAGAGAAAGCCGTGCTCGGCCGATGCGACTTCAGAATGCCGCCAGCCACCTCGCCGATCGTCCCATCGCCACCGACGGCGATCACCAGATCGGCCCCGTCATCCGCCAACTCGCGCCCGAAGCGTTCGGCATCGCCGAAGCCCTTGGTTTCACGCAGGCTGAGATCGGTGACTCTCGCCTCGATGGCGCGCCGCAGCGTCGACCAGAACAGCTTCTTTCCGCGCCGCCCCGACGCCGGGTTCAATACGATGCCGATTTTCAAGCGATCTGCGCTCCCGGCGCCGGCCAGCATGGCGATGCGGAAACAAGGGCGTTTTTCAGGCCTTCTTCTTTTTCGTCGACACCGGTCCCTGATCGAAACCGATGTTTACGCGCACCAGCGCGCCAGACCCGACCGGAAGCTTGATTCCGTCCTTGCGGAACAGGGCCTGCGTGGCTCCGGAGCCGACCTCGACCGGGAAATTCGTGACTTCCGAATAGAGCGCATCCTCGCCGTCATAGACCGTGATGCGAACTGGGAGCGTGACCTTGCCGGAAGAGCCGGCCGGCCCGGCAATAACACGGAGCTGCGCCACCACGGTCATCGTCAGGTTCGTGTCGTTGAGGCTGCATTGGCGGGTATAGTCGCCGATCGATGCCTGATAGGCGAGTTTCTGCGGATCGCCGGTCTTCGCACCGCCGGCATAAGTCCGGAAGATCGCGGCGCTGTCTTTCATGAACATCTGCGGGCACGCGCCCTGAACGACGGGCGCGGCGGTACCCGAGGCCGTCTTGGCGGTCCCGATCGATGCGTCGTTGGACGACGGGTTGGACGGCGCCAGCGGCATGATCTGCCCATTGCCATTCGATTGGGCTGGTGCGGTTGCGCTGTCTGAGCCCCCGCCGACGCCGAGTGAATTGCAGCCGGCAAGAATTGCCGCGAACGAAGCCGAAACGATGAGACGCGAGACCTTGCCAAGCACGATTATTCCACCCTCTCCACAAAGTTTTTTGGCAGGCCTAATCACTTGATGGCAGGCCTTTCGTGACAGTTTGCGATGGTCTATATCAGCGGCGCAAACAAAAATCGATTGGGTAAGAACCGTTTTGATGCACATTTCGGGATCGCAGCCGACGGCCGGCAGGGTAAGCGAGATGCAGCGCGAGGCATACTTTCCCTCCAACCCGGATCTTCTCCGGCCGGCACATCAAGGATGACGACAGTGGATTATATCTCGACCCGCGGCGAAGCCCCTTCCCTCGGTTTCTGCGATGCATTGCTGGCGGGTCTGGCGCGCGATGGCGGCCTCTACGTGCCGCGCAAGTGGCCTCATTTCACGAAGAAGGAAATCCGGGCGCTTCGCGGCAAGAGCTATCAGGAAATCGCCTTTGCGATCCTGTCGCCTTTCACCAACGGCGAAATTCCGGATGAGACCTTCCGGTCCATGATCGACGAGGCATACGCCACTTTCCGCCACCCAGCGATCGTCCCGCTCGTGCAGACAGGTCCGAACAGCTTCGTTATGGAGCTTTTCCATGGCACGACGCTGGCGTTCAAGGATGTCGCCATGCAGCTGCTGGCCCGGCTGATGGACTATGCGCTCGAAAAGCGCGGCGAGCGCGCAACCATTGTCGGCGCAACCTCCGGCGATACCGGGGGAGCGGCAATCGACGCCTTTGCCGGTCGCGAACGCACCGACATCTTCATCCTCTTTCCGAACGGCAAGGTCTCGCCGGTGCAGCAGCGCCAGATGACGACCTCCACAGCCTCCAACGTTCACGCGCTTGCCGTCGAAGGCAATTTCGACGACTGCCAGAACCTCGTGAAAGCGATGTTCAACGACGCGCCCTTCCGCGATCGCGTTAAACTCTCCGGCGTCAACTCGATCAACTGGGCTCGCATCATGGCCCAGATCGTCTACTACTTCACGACGGCGATCGCGCTCGGCGGACCGGACCGTAAGATTTCCTTTACCGTGCCGACGGGCAATTTCGGCGACATTTTCGCCGGCTACTGCGCCAAGCGCATGGGCCTGCCAATCGGCAAGCTGGTGGTTGCCACCAACGAGAACGATATCCTTGACCGTACGCTGAAAACCGGCCGCTACGAGATGAAGGCCGTCAAAGCTACGACCTCTCCGTCGATGGACATCCAGATCTCCTCGAACTTCGAACGTCTGCTGTTCGAGGCCTACGATCGCGATGCATCGAAAGTTCGCGCGGCGATGGACAGCCTGAAGCAGTCCAACGGTTTCGAGATTTCAAAGGACGCCCTCGCCTTCATCAAGAAGGCCTTCCGCGCCGGCCGCGCAAGCGAGAAACAGGTCGCCCAGACGATCAAGAAAACCCATGCCGAAACCGGCTATCTTCTCGATCCGCACTCGGCGATCGGCGTCTTCGTTGCGGACAAGCACGAGAAGCCGAACACACCGATGGTGACGCTTGCCACCGCGCACCCGGCGAAATTCCCCGCCGCCGTAAAATCCGCCTCCGGTATTGACCCCGCGCTTCCGACGTGGCTTGCTGATCTGATGCACGAGGAGGAGCGCTTTCAGATTGTGAAGCCTGAGCTCAAAGCCATTGAGACCTTCATCGGCGAGCATACTCGGGCCTAAGTAACGCAGGCGCAGAAAGATAGCCAATGACAGTTGAGTGCACCCGGCTCAAATCCGGGCTGACAGTAGTCACACAGACCATGCCGCATCTGGAAAGCGTTGCGCTGGGAGTTTGGATCAAATCGGGGTCGCGCAACGAGACGACAGACGAGCATGGCATCGCTCACCTGCTCGAGCACATGGCCTTCAAGGGCACGGCACGTCGCAGCGCGCGTGAAATCGCCGAAGAGATCGAGGATGTCGGCGGCGAGGTCAATGCCGCGACATCGACGGAAACGACCTCCTACTATGCTCGCGTTCTCAAGGACCATGTCCCGCTCGCTGTCGATATTCTGGCCGATATCCTGACGGAGTCAGCTTTCGAGGAGGAAGAACTCGAGCGTGAGAAGCAGGTTATCCTGCAGGAAATCAACGCGGCAAACGACACGCCTGACGACGTCGTTTTCGACAAGTTTTCCGAAACGGCCTATCGCGACCAGACTCTCGGACGGGCGATCCTCGGCACGCCGCAGACCGTGGTGTCGTTCACGCCGCAACAGATCCGCGGCTATCTTAGCCGCAATTACACGACCGACCGGATGTTTGTCGTTGCGACCGGCGCCGTAGAGCACGGCGAGTTCGTCCGTATGGTCGAAGAGCGTTTTGCGAGCCTTCCCACCGCGCCATCGGCAACGCCCGTTATGGAACCGGCGAAATATATCGGCGGCAATGTCCGCGAAACGCGCGACCTGATGGACGCCCAGATCCTGCTTGGTTTCGAAGGCAAGGCCTATCACGCCCGCGACTTCTACTGTTCGCAGATCCTCGCCAACATCCTCGGCGGCGGCATGTCGTCCCGCCTGTTCCAGGAAGTGCGCGAGATCCGCGGCCTCTGCTACTCGATCTACGCCTTCCACTGGGGCTTCTCCGATACCGGCATCTTCGGCATCCACGCCGCGACCGGTGGCGAGAACCTGCCGGAGCTGGTGCCGGTTATCATCGACGAACTGCACAAGTCGGCGGCGACGATCGAGCAGAAAGAAATCGAACGCGCCCGCGCCCAGATCCGCGCGCAACTGCTGATGGGCCAGGAAAGCCCCGCCGCCCGCGCCGGTCAGATCGCAAGGCAGATGATGCTTTACGGCCGCCCTATCTCCAACCAGGAGATGATGGAACGGCTCGAGGGCATCACGGTCGACCGCCTGACGGATCTTGCCGGACGCCTGTTCTTCGATACGGTGCCGACCCTCTCAGCCATCGGCCCGCTCGAGCATCTGGCGCCAATGGAAGACATCGCCGCGTCTCTTTCCTCGCCCGATCACCAGGGCAAACAGGCCCTCGTCTGATCCCACGTCCATCCTGCGGGGAGTGATCGATGCCAAAATCGGTTTTTCGGTTCCTGTCGCGACAGCCGGATTCGGTGGAGCTCGAGAACGAGCACTATGTGCTGCGCCTGCCGCGCTACCAGGACTTCAACCAGTGGCACAAGCTGCGGGCGGCCAGCCGGCAGTTCCTGGAACCCTGGGAGCCTACATGGCGTCGTGATGAATTGACGGAGGGCGCCTACCGCGCCCGCGTCATCCGCGGCAAGCAGGAGTATGCCTCGGGCCAGGCAATCCCGCTCTTTCTGTTCCACAAGCAGAACACAACGCTGCTCGGCGGCATTACGATCGGCTACATCAGGCGCGGGGCGGCACAAAGCTGCATGATCGGCTACTGGATGGGCGAGGCCTATGCCGGTCAGGGCCATATGTTCGCCGCACTTCAATTGGTTATACCCTACATCTTCACAGGGCTTGAGTTGCACCGTATCGAAGCAGCCTGTATTCCAGACAATGCTCGGAGCATCCGCCTGCTTGAAAAAGCCGGGTTTCAGCGGGAAGGCTATCTGCGCGGATACTTGAAAATCAACGGTCAGTGGCACGACCACGTGATGTTCTCATTGCTCGCCACGGACACGGATAAAGGCAGGATAACCGACAGCCGATGACTAACAATCGCATGCTGCTCTCATCACCGGCCGGACAATTGATCGCGGTGATCGCAGCTCTCTTGCTGTCGGCCTTCATGCTAGCGCCAGGTCATGTTCAGGCAGCCGAACCGGTCAAGATCTCACGCGACGATACTGCGCTCGATCTGACTGCCACCACGGAAATCTACGCCAACCAGGGTGAAGCCTTTCAGGTTTCTACCGCTGCCGGCGCCGATGGCATTCGCCGCCGTATTGAGGTACGTGCCAGCTCCGAAAACCACCAGGGCGATTGGGCAGTCTTCGCGCTCGCCAACGTCTCCGACGAGCAACTCGAGCGCGTGATCGTGGCGCCCCATTTCCGCCTCGTGAATTCCAAGCTGTTCTGGCCAGACCTCGGCTCGCAGCGCATTATCGCGATCACGCCGAGCGAAGGCTTTGCACTCGACCGGCAGCCGAGCGACGAGGCGGATGTCTTCCGCATCACGCTCAACCCCGGCGCTGTCATCACCTTCGTCGCGGAGCTGACGACGCCGGAATTGCCGCAGATCTATCTCTGGGAACCCGACGCCTATAAGGACACAATCAACGCGTTCACGCTTTACCGCGGCATCGTACTCGGCATTGCCGGCCTGCTTGCGGTGTTCCTGACGATCCTGTTCGTGGTCAAGGGCACGTCGATGCTGCCGGCAACGGCCGCGCTTGCCTGGGCGGTGCTTGGCTATATCTGCGTCGACTTCGGCTTTCTCGGCAAACTCATCAGCATCGCTTCGACCGATCAGCGCATATGGCGCGCCTGTGCCGAGGTCGCGCTTGCCTCCAGCTTCGTCATATTCCTGTTCACTTACCTCAATCTCAACCGATGGCACACGCATCTCGGCTACCTGACGCTCGCCTGGGTGCTCGGCCTGGCGTTGCTCTTCGGCGTCGCGATCTACGATCCGGCAATCGCCGCCGGCATCGCGCGTCTGTCCTTTGCGCTGACCGCGACGATGGGCCTTCTGCTGATCGTCTATCTCGGCCTCAATCGCTATGACCGCGCGATCCTGCTGGTGCCTGCCTGGGCGCTGATCCTCGTCTGGATCTTCGGCGCCTGGCTGACGATTACCGGCCGGCTCGACAACGACATCATCCAGCCGGCGCTCGGCGGCGGCCTCGTTCTCATTGTCCTGCTGATCGGCTTTACCGTCATGCAGCACGCCTTTGCCGGCGGCGCGTTCCAGCAGGGGCTGTTCTCCGACCTCGAACGGCAATCGCTAGCGTTGACGGGCTCGGGCGACATGGTGTGGGACTGGGACGTGGCACGTGACCGCGTCGTTACGATCCCGGATGTATCCGCTAAACTCGGCCTTCCTCTCGGCACGATGCATGGCGCTGCCCGCAACTGGCTGCCGCGGCTCCATCCCGACGATCGCGACCGCTTCCGGGCGACGCTCGACGTGTTGCTCGAACATCGCCGTGGCCGACTGAACCACGAGTTCCGCATTCGCGCGGAAGACGGTCATTTCCACTGGCTCCTCATCCGCGCCCGACCGGTGCTTGGCTCGAACGGCGAGATCATTCGCTGCGTCGGCACGATCGTCGACGTCACCGAACAGAAGAATTCGGTCGAACGGCTGCTGCACGACGCACTGCACGACAATCTGACCGGCTTGCCAAACCGGCAGCTGTTCCTTGATCGCCTACAGGCCGTGCTTGCATTGGCGCCCGGTGGCGAGACGCTGCGCCCGACGGTAATAGTGATCGATATCGACCGCTATAAGCTGGTGAACGACACGCTTGGGATCGCCGCCGGCGACAACATCCTGATCGCGCTCACGCGCCGCCTGCGCCGGCTGCTCAAGCCGCAGGATACGCTTGCACGCCTTTCCGGCGACCAGTTCGGTTTAATCCTGACCTCCGAGCGCGATCCGACGAAAGTGGCCGACTTTGCCGATGCGATCAGCAAGGCAATCATGGTGCCGATCAATTTCGCCAATCGCGAGATCATCCTGACGGCGTCGATCGGGCTTGCCTCCTTCGTCGATCAGCAGGAAAGCGCCGCCGGTATGCTCAGCGACGCGGAGCTTGCGATGTACCGAGCCAAGCGCGCTGGCGGCAATCGCGTCGAACCGTTCCAACCCGCCTTCCGCGATTTCGGTGCCGACCGGCTGCAGCTCGAGTCCGACCTGCGTCGTGCCATCGAGCGCAAGGAACTGTCTATGGTCTACCAGCCGATCGCAGGGCTGGAGAGTGTAGAGATTGCCGGCTTCGAAGCCCTGATGCGATGGGAGCATCCGAAACGCGGCAGCATTCCGCCTTCGGAATTCATTCCGATCGCGGAGACATCCGACATCATCGACATGCTCGGTCTCTTTGCCCTGGAGCAGGCGACAAACGACCTGATGGGTTGGGAGAACCAGACCGGCGAGCTGCCGATCTTTGTCTCGATCAACCTTTCGAGCGCCCAGCTGCTCAATAACGAGCTCTACGACGACGTCCGCTCGGTTCTGGCGAAGACCCATTGCGATCCTGCGCGTTTGAAGCTCGAGCTGACGGAGTCCATGGTCATGGAGAATCCGGAGCAGGCGCGCCTCGTGCTCGAGAAGCTCCGGGAAATGGGCCTTGGCCTTGCGTTGGACGATTTCGGAACCGGCTATTCGTCGCTTGCCTATTTAACGCGCTTCCCGTTCGACACGATCAAGCTCGACAAAACGATGGTGTGCGACGCGAGTGACAAGAAGGCGACCGTGCTTCGCTCGGTGATCGCCATGGCGCGCGAACTGGATATGAAGGTGGTTGCCGAGGGGATCGAGTCCAACGAGGACGCGATCGAGCTTGCCAAGATGGGCTGCACCTTCGGGCAGAGTTACCTCTTCGGACCGCCAATGGCATCGGAGTCCGTCTTGCGGCTGCTGAAGGAACGCTTCCCGTTGACGAAGCGCGCTTAAGCGACCCGACTCAAGCTATTCTGCCCCTGTGGCGGCGTAGCGGCTCCCGCTATCAGCCGATGCATGTATTCGAGCTTGGCGACCACCGGCGCCGACAGCACGAATGGGTAGGAATCGGGCTGCCCCATGCTGCGCTGTATCGAGTTGATCGCAACGCTGAGCGGCACCCACTCGTCGACAAGCTGATCGGCACTTGCTGCCCTGTAGGGGTCGAAATCGACCTCTGCCGCCATCTCTTCGTGACCGCGGGGATCAATTGCAACGCCGAAGGCTCGCGCAGTCTCCAACGTGTCGACGATGTGGAGATAGTGAGCAAAGCATTCGGCGAAGTCTTCCCAAGGATGTGCGCTGGCATAAGCGCTGACAAAACTCTCCTGCCAGCCGAGCGGAGCGCCATTCTCGTAGTGCTGCGCAAGGGCTTCGCCGTAATCCCGGCGCTCATCGCCGAACACTGCCCGGAACTCATCGAAGGCGTTCCTGTCGCGCACGAGGCGGTTCCAGATAAAATGGCCCGTCTCATGGCGGAAATGGCCGAGCAGCGTCCGGTAAGGTTCGTTCATCGAGGTGCGCGCCTGTTCGCGCGTGAGGTCGTCGGCCTCGGCGGCCCGAATTGCGATCAGGCCCTCCTCGTGTCCCGTTATCGCCGGGACGACGCTGCCGTCATCCTGAACTGTATCTTCAAGGAAATCGAAAACAAGGCCGCCTACGGGATCCAGCGTGCGGTCCGGGTGCGGCAGGCGCCAGCGCAAGAGCGAGTAGAAGAGATGTCGTTGCGCCTGGCTGATGCGACGCCACCGGTCCACGCCATCCTGCGTCGCTGAATTCGGCACAAGCCGATTATGCCGGCAGGCGACGCAGTAATCACCCGCGTCGCCGTCCTCTACGAGCCAGTTGCAGATGTCGAGGCCGGCATTGGCGCAGAAGCGTACCAGGTCCGGCTGAGCAGCGTATTGCCAGAGATCCCCGTCCTGCTGCTGAACAGCATGCATGCGCAGGCCATTCGGCTGGAAGCCAAGGCGATGACCGCACCGGACGCACTGGCGATTGTCGAAATGAACAACCTGGTCGCAATTGTCACATGCAAAGAGCCTCAACGCGCGCCTCCTCGATGACAGGGTCAGACCCGCTATGCAAAATGGACGGCGGGCAATTTCCAGCCGTGGCTTGTTGCCCGCGCCAGCAGAGAACGCGTTTTTTTGCAGATCGTTCCGCCAATTAGGCGTGGCCGGCCTCGGCCGAAAGCATGGCGGCATTGATGCCCATCGTGGCCAGCGCGCGCTCGTACTTGTCGTCGAGGCTGCGATCGAAGATCAGCTCCTCATTCGCGGCGCATGTGAGCCAGCCGTTGTTGCCGACTTCAGCTTCCAGTTGACCCGCGCCCCAGCCGGCATAGCCGAGCAGCATGGTGGCCCGCTTCGGTCCCTTGCCCTTGGAAATCGCGCGGATAATGTCGAGCGTGGCCGTCATGCAGATATCGTCGCTGACGGGAATGCTGGAATCGCAGAGATAGTCGTCGGAGTGCAGGACGAAGCCGCGGCCGCTTTCCACCGGCCCGCCGGTCTGGATCGGGCAATCGCGCGCATGCGGCGGAAGCACGATGGCCTCCTCGTCCTTGATCATTTCGAGATGCAGGAGAACATCGGTAAAGGTCAGGTTCTGCGGACGGTTGATCACGAACCCCATCGCGCCGGCATCCGAATGGGCGCAGATATAGATCACCGTGCGGGCGAAGTTTCGATCCTCCATGCCCGGCATGGCAATGAGAAACTGGCCATCGAAGAAGCCACGTTCTCTTTTGTTTTTCAGGGTCGCCAAGGACATCATTCCTCCTCTGCCAGACCGCACGAGGCCCCGACACCATGAGCATGAGCCAATGTCACGGATCAATCAACTGAAAATGAAAACTAAAATGGTGGCGAGTTCTAGCCGGGCATGGGGATTTTCAATAGAGCGTTGATCCATGCAAACTATTTCACGCGTCACCCGCCAATTCTGTTCCGCTTTCTGCCTGCTCGTGGCCGTCGTTCAGCTTTCTCATCCTGCCAGGGCGGAGATGAGTGCCTGGGCCAACAACGAGGGCGGTCGAATGCGGCTGATCGCGCTGCCACCTGATGCAAGCGGGACTATTCGCGCCGGACTGCAGATCGAGCCGAAGCCAGGCTGGATTACCTATTGGCGGGAGCCGGGGAACAGCGGCATCCCGCCTCAAGTCAGTTTATCTTCTGAAGGCGTCTCGTTCGACAAGATGAGCTTTCCTATCCCGAAGCACATTGCCGACGACAAGGTCGATGAGGTGGCTTACGACGCGTCGGTGACCTTCCCGCTGCAACTGACGGCGAAAGACCCGGCTCTCAGGGAACTCAAGGCAAACGCCTTTATCGGCATCTGCAAGGAAATCTGCATCCCCTTCCAGGCAGAGCTGTCGCTGACCTTTGAACCGTTGGCCAGTTCGCGCCCTGACGAGGAAAAGATCCTCCGGGATGCCGAGGCTGCTTTGCCGGAAACCGCCTCGTCTACATTCAAGGTGGACGACCACACGCTGTCGGCCGACATGAAGGAACTTTCTCTCCGCATTACCCTTCCGGAGAGCGGCGAGAGCGCGCCGAAGGTGATCGTCGCAGGCCCGAGCGGGCACGTCTTTACCAAGCAAATGGCGACCCATCGCGACGGCAACAAGTTCACGACGACGCTGTCCGTCGGCAAGCTGCCGAAGGCATACGACATCCATGGAAAGACGTGGAGCGCACTCGTCATCGACGGTTCGCGCGCTATCGAGACCCCGCTTGCCTTTGAGTGATCGCGTTCTATAGTCGCGCCGAAATCGCGGCATTTGTGCCGCCTCATGACAAGGAGACGTCCATGACCATCGCAATCGGCGACAAGCTTCCTGCGGCTACTTTCAAGGAAAAGACGGCGGATGGCCCGGTCGAAATTTCGACAGAGCAGCTTTTCAACGGCAAGCGCGTCGTCCTCTTTGCGGTCCCTGGTGCGTTCACGCCCACCTGCTCGCTGAACCATCTACCGGGTTACCTCGAAAACCGCGACTCGATCCTTTCCAAGGGCGTCGATGATATCGCCGTTGTCGCCGTCAACGATTGGCACGTGATGGGTGCCTGGGCCCAATCCTCCGGCGGCATGGGCAAGATCCACTTCCTCGCTGATTGGGACGCAAGCTTCACCAAGGCGCTCGGTCTCGATGCCGATCTATCGGCCGGCGGTCTCGGTGTCCGATCGAAGCGCTACTCCATGCTCGTCGAAGACGGCGTCGTGAAATCGCTGAACGTCGAAGAAAACCCAGGTCAGGCCACGGTTTCCGGGGCAGCCAGGATGCTGGAGCTGCTGTAAGGCTTCACACCTCGACCATCTGAAGCGGCCCATGCGGCCGCTTTTTTATTTCCACGTTTAAGTTCGCAGCGCGCCACGTTTTTGCCTTATTTGTTATAACATAACGGTAATGTTATTACATTTGGTGCGATATGTATTTCTCGAAGTTTCAACACTCTAGGGGCCTGATGGCGCTTTCTGCTGGCCGTCGTGTTTTCTACGTCGCATTGATTGGCATCCCACTCTGGGCAGCGATCCATTGGGCGACGCTGCTGCCATGAGCGCCGTTGCGATCGAGCTTGAAGACCTGACGGTCGCCTATGAGCGGCATCCGGCCGTGCATCATGTTTCTGGAATCGTTGCGGTCGGAAGCCTTACCGCAATCGCCGGTCCAAACGGAGCCGGCAAGTCCAGCCTGCTGAAGGCGATCGTCGGAGAACTCCGTCCATCCTCCGGCACCATAAGGCACCGATTGAGGCGCACGGATTTCGGCTATCTGCCGCAAGCGGCCGACATCAACCGCCGCTTTCCGATCTCGGTGCTCGACACGGTTCTGTTCGGAGCCTGGCGGCAGTCCGGAGCTTTCGGACAGATCTCATCGGCGGAGCGGCAGAAAGCGCGCGACGCGCTCGCCATGGTTGGCCTCGAAGGCTTTGATCGGCGCGGCATCGGATCGCTGTCAGCCGGGCAGTTCCAGCGCGTACTCTTTGCCCGGCTGCTCCTGCAGGATGCGAGCGTCATCCTTCTCGACGAGCCGTTCACGGCCATCGATGGTCGCACGACGGGGGATCTCTTGGAGATCGTCGCGGATTGGCATCACGAGGGACGAACGATCCTCACAGTCCTTCACGATTTCGAGCAGGTCCGTGCCCACTTTCCGCAGACACTCCTGCTTGCGCGCGAAGTTGTCGGTTGGGGAGCAACGGCGGATGTCATGTCCCCGGGGAACCTCCGCAAAGCGCGAGCGATGGCCGAGCAGTGGGACGAAGGCGCCGGCATTTGCGAGCCAGCGAGATGACCGCCTACGACCTCCTCCTCGCGCCTTTCGCGGATTATGGCTTCATGCGCCGCGCGCTCGTCGCCTGCCTGTGCCTTGGGCTTGGCTCCGGGCCGATCGGGGTCTTCCTTATGCTGCGGCGAATGAGCCTCGTCGGCGACGCGATGAGCCACGCCGTTTTGCCTGGCGCTGCGATTGGCTATCTTGTCGCCGGTTCGCTCTCCTTGACGGCGATGGGGCTCGGGGGGCTCGTTGCCGGGCTTTCGGTTGCACTCCTCTCCGGCATGGTCAGCCGTGTAACATCCTTGCAGGAGGATGCGAGCTTCGCCAGCTTCTACCTCTCCTCGCTGGCGCTCGGCGTGCTCATCGTTTCCTTGCGCGGCTCGAATGTCGACCTGTTGCATGTCCTCTTCGGCACCATTCTCGCGATCGATGCTCCTGCCCTTTATGAGATCGGCGTCATCAGCGCCGTGACACTGACAGTCCTCGCGATCATCTACCGACCGCTGGTCGCGGAGTGTTTCGATCCGGGTTTCCTCAGGGCTATCGGCGGACGCGGACCGATCTATCATTTTCTCTTTCTGCTGCTGATCGTGCTCAATCTGGTCGCCAGTTTCCAGGCATTGGGAACGTTGATGGCGGTTGGTCTGATGATGCTGCCGGCTGCGATCGCGCAGCTCTGGTCGCGTAGTCTCCCTTCGATGATGGCGATCGCAGCCGCGAGCGCTACTGCCTCCGGCTATCTCGGGCTCATTGCCTCCTACCATCTCGGACTCGCCTCCGGACCGACGATCATCATGACGGCGGCACTGCTTTACGGCCTTTCGATCTTCCTCGCCCCGTCGGGCCTCGCCCGGCGGTATTTCCCTCGCCCGCACCTGAAGGGCTGACAACCCGGAGACCCTCATGATTTCCCGCAGACTGCTTTTCTCAGTGATGCTCCCCGCGCTCGTGGCGCTTTCGACGACGTCCGTATCTGCCGCGCCCCTCAAGGTGGTGGCATCTTTCACCGTTCTCGCCGACGTGGTCCGCCAGGTCGGCGGTGACCGCGTGACTGTCACAAGCCTCGTTGGCCCGAACGGCGATCCCCATGAGTTTGAACCGTCGCCAAGCAACGCAAGGAACCTCAATGCGGCGCAGGTCGCCTTCATCAGCGGCGAAGGGCTGGAGGGCTGGATGGACCGCCTCATCAGCGCCTCAGGCTACAAGGGAAAGCCCGTCGTCGTCTCGGAAGGGATAGAGTTCCGCGCGATGGACGAGGACGGGCAGACGGTCACCGATCCGCATGTCTGGAACAGTCCCGTCAACGTCAAGGTCTGGGTTGCCAACATCGAACAGGCGCTTGCGAAGGCTGCTCCGGCCGATACTGCGGCGTTCAAGACCAATGCCGAGACCTATCTGAAGCATCTCGACGCGCTCGATGTCTATGCGCATTCGAAGCTCGATACCATCGCTGCCGACCATCGCAAGGTGCTGACCAGCCACGACGCGTTCGGCTATTTCGGTCGTGAATATGGCGTGAAGTTCCTCGCCCCGATCGGCGTTTCGACAGAGAGCGAAGCCTCCGCCGCGGATGTCGCCAAACTGATCGAACAGATCAAGACCGAGCACGTGAAGACGTATTTCTTCGAGAACTCCAACGATCCGCGCCTCGTCAGGCAGATCGCGAACGCGACGGGTGCAGAACCCGGCGGCGAACTCTACGTCGAGTCTCTTTCCGACGCCAAGGGGCCAGCATCGACCTACGAGAAGATGTTCCGCTACAACGTCGACCAGCTTGTGGCGGCGATGGCGAAAGCCAGCTGACGACGACGGCTGGGTCGCGCAATGGTGCGGCCCAGCCTCAATAATTGAGATCGAACACGATCAGGCCACCCAGACCACCATCCGTCGAGGCGACAATGCGCTCGCCGACGCCCACATGCTCCGGATGCACGAGGTAGGCATCGCGCGCTTCGGCGCTTTCAAAGGTCACGGCAAAACCGTCGACATAACCGGCGTGCAGCCCCTCCGGCGAGACGTTCGGGCCGTATTTGATGTCGATGATGCCGGGGAACACCTGCTTCAGCGCGACGATCGCTTCGAACAAGGACTGCTTCTCTTCGACCGTCATCGCGGCCTTCAGCCGCATCAGTACGCAGTGCAGGATCATATGGCATCCTCCCAATGACATTGGCTGCAAGCATAGAGAGGGAAGCGTGGGCCGGGCAACAACAAAGGCCGCTCTCAACAGGAAAGCTGGCAGTCAATGCCCGACGGCCATTTCGACCCCTCAAACCGTCGCAATCGGAACAACGCTGTGGCCATTCTTCTTTAGTCTGTTGTCAACGGCCGGATCAGGTTGAGGAGCCAAGGACGGTCGACAGCATTTTCAACGGAGGAGATGAAAATGAGCAAGAACCGAGGCGTCGTCTACATGCGGCCCGGCAAGGTCGAAATCCACGACATCGACGATCCGAAACTCGAGGCCCCCGACGGCCGCAAGATCGAACACGGCGTCATCCTGAAAGTGATCTCCACCAACATCTGCGGATCGGACCAGCATATGGTTCGGGGCCGCACGACGGCGATGCCCGGCCTCGTCCTCGGCCACGAAATCACCGGCGAGGTGATCGAGAAGGGCGTCGATGTCGAGATGCTTCAGATCGGTGATATCGTCTCCGTGCCGTTCAACGTCGCCTGCGGCCGCTGCCGCTGCTGCAAATCGCAGGACACCGGCGTCTGCCTGACGGTCAACCCGTCGCGCGCCGGCGGTGCCTACGGCTATGTCGACATGGGCGGCTGGATCGGCGGCCAGGCGCGTTACGTGACCATTCCCTATGCCGATTTCAATTTGCTGAAATTCCCCGATCGCGACCGCGCCATGGAGAAGATCCGCGATCTGACCATGCTCTCCGACATCCTGCCGACCGGCTTCCATGGCGCGGTGCGCGCCGGTGTCGGCGTCGGATCTACCGTCTATGTCGCCGGTGCCGGCCCGGTCGGGCTTGCAGCGGCTGCATCCGCCCGCATCCTCGGCGCTGCGGTGGTGATGATCGGCGACTTCAACAAGGATCGCCTTGCCCATGCCGCCAAGGTCGGCTTCGAGCCGATCGACCTGTCGAAGAGCGACCGGCTCGGCGACATGATCGCGCAGGTGACCGGCAGCAACGAAGTGGACAGCGCAATCGACGCCGTCGGCTTCGAAGCGCGCGGCCATAGCGGCGGCGAGCAGCCGGCGATCGTTCTGAACCAGATGATGGAGATCACCCGCGCGGCGGGCTCTATCGGCATTCCGGGCCTCTACGTGACCGAAGACCCGGGTGCGGTCGACAATGCCGCCAAGCATGGCAACCTGTCGCTTCGCTTCGGTCTCGGCTGGGCAAAGGCGCAGTCCTTCCACACGGGTCAGACTCCGGTGCTGAAGTATAACCGCCAGCTCATGCAGGCGATCCTGCACGACCGGCTGCCGATTGCCGATATCGTCAACGCCAAGGTCATTCCGCTGGAAGACGCGGTGCAGGGCTATGAAAGCTTCGACCACGGCGCGGCCACGAAGTTCGTCCTCGACCCGCATGGCGAAGTCGCCAAGGTAGCATAGTCGACAAGCCTCCCAAGGCTCGGCGCAGCGGATGCCACCTGCACCGCTGCGCCATCCGGCAGTGCTCTCCCCTACGAAATCTCCAGCAATAGCGCCCGATGATCGGAAACCTCGGGCTCTTCAACGACGTCGAACGCTGCGACATTGATGTTCGATGTGACCAGCATATAGTCCGCGTAGCGGCCTTCCTTCGCGTAGTGCGAGGTCCGCGTATCCATGTGGCCGCGCGAGGTCACGAGGTCGGTAAGACCGAGTTCGGCAAGCGCTCCAAACATTTCACTGTCGGGGAGCACGTTGAAGTCGCCGCAGACGACGAGCGGCTCGCCCTCGCGCCATATGCGGCGGATGAGAGCGACCAAGGCATCCGCCTGCCCGCGACGCGCTGGTGTGTCTCCCTTCCCGGCAAGGTCGCGCAGACCGTGCAGCTGGGCGATGGTGATCGGGCGATTGGCGCGATAATCGAACAGGCGAAGGCACTGCGTATTGCGCGCACGGGGGTGCGCGCCATAGCCATCAGCCGAGAAGTCGCCATGCACGAAATCCATGGCCTGGCCGATAATCGGGTGAGATGGGCGCACGAAGGTCGCAAGACCGAATTCCGACATGACAGAGGTCCCGCCTTCAAATAGTTCGCCCCGCGCGGTCGGCGCGAAGAAGGCGTCATAGGCGGGAAGGACCGCCTTGATCTCGGAAAACAGATTGGCGCGCTGCGGCAGGATGTGGCTGCCGTCGCGGTATACCAGCCAGTCATTGGAAACGGTCACCGAGCGGGTGATCTCCTGCAGGCAGAGAACATCCGCGTCGATCCCGGCGAGGTAGGGAATGAGGGGCGCATGCAGCTTTCCGCCCCATGCATTCAACGAGACAATCCGCATGACATCCCTCCAGTCTGCGCCAAGCGCTTCCTTGCAGATTCAGGGAAACGCTCGATGTCCGTGTTTCTGCGACATTCCGAGCGACAAGCTCTAGCGCTTCTTGAACGGCTCCATTCCCTTGCGGGCGAGTTCGTCGGCGCGCTCGTTTTCAGGATGGCCGGCGTGGCCCTTGACCCAGTGCAGAGTCACCTTGTGCTTGTTTCGGGCTTCCTCAAGCGCCTGCCAGAGCTCCGCGTTCTTCACCGGCTTCTTGTCCGCGGTCTTCCAGCCGTTCTTTTTCCAACCGAAAATCCATTTGGAGATGCCGTCCTTGACGTAGACGCTGTCCGTGTAGAGGTCGACTTCGCAGGGCGTCTTCAGCGCCGTCAAGGCGGAGATCGCCGCCAGCAGCTCCATACGGTTGTTGGTGGTTTCGGGCTCGCCGCCGAAGAGTTCCTTTTCCGCCTCGCCGTAGCGCAGCACTGCCCCCCAGCCGCCGGGGCCGGGATTGCCCGAGCAGGCGCCGTCCGTGAAGATATCGACGTGCTTCATACCGCAAGCCCATATTCGGCGGCTGAGCCGATCTGCCGGTGGAAGCGCAGCTTGCGCAGATATTCGAGCGGGTCCTTCTTGGTGACCAGCGCGCCCTCCGGCGTCGTCAGCCAATCGTAGAGGCGCGTCAGGAAGAAGCGCAGCGCCGAACCCCGCGAGAGGATTGGGAGCGCTGTCAGTTCGGCATCACTGAGAGGCCGGACACTCTGGTAGCCCTCCAGCATCGCCATGCCCTTGGTGATGTTGTAGGCGCCGTCCTTCTCGAAGCACCAGGCGTTCAGGATGATCGAAACGTCATAGGCAAGCAGGTCGTTGCAGGCGAAATAGAAATCTATCAGGCCGGACAGTTCGTCACCGAGGAAAAAGACGTTGTCCGGGAACAGATCGGCGTGGATGACGCCATCAGGCAGGTCCTTCGGCCAATGGGCCGCGAGGAAATCGAGCTCCGTGCGGATCTCGTTCTGCAGTCCCTTCTCCACCTCATCGGCGCGAGCCTCGGACTTCTCCCAAAGCACCTTCCAGCCATCGACGGACAGCGCATTGGGACGCTTCAGCTCGAAGCCTTCGCCGGCAACATGCATCTGGGCGAGCGCCTTGCCCACCTCACGGCAATGCTTGGCTTCGGGCTTGCGCAGCCACATGCCTTCCAGGAAGGAGATCAAAGCTGCCGGACGATCGGACAGCGTGCCTAGCAAGGCCCCGTCCTTACGCGGCAGCGGCAGCGGGCAGGACAGGCCGCGGGCCGCCAGATGCTGCATCAGCCCCAGGAAGAACGGCAGATCGTTCTTCTCGACGCGCTTCTCGTAAAGGGTGAGGATCAGCGGGTCCTTGGTGGTGTGCAGCAGGAAGTTCGAGTTCTCGACGCCTTCCGCAATGCCTTTGTAGGAAAGCAAAGTCCCGGCATCGTACTCCGTCAGGAACCACTTCAAATCGTCTTCGGAAATATCGGTGTAGACTGCCAATTTACGTCCCGCGAAAATGTTTGATCAATTGAAGACTGCGCCTACCCGGGCGCCAGTGGCCGCCGCAATCGTCCCCTCGACGGTTGCTCCCGCAAAGCGGAATTGCGGTTTACCCGTTTACGAATGCCATGTCTGCCGTCGTCAGCTCTATGTTGCGCAGTTCGCGGTTGACGAGGAAATGCTCGTTTTCCTGAACCGTCTCGGCGAGCTCGACCTTGGCGTCGAAGCGAGCGCGGAAGGCCTCGATAATTTCGTTGACGATCACCTCCGGCGCCGATGCACCGGCGGAAAGTCCAAGCGTGGAGATCTGACCGATCTCATCCCAATCAAGTTCCGAGGCGCGTTGCACGAGGAGCGACTTCTTGGCCCCTGCCCGCAGCGCCACCTCGACCAGTCGCTTGGAATTCGACGAGTTCGGCGCTCCGACGATGATGAAGAGATCGCAGCCGGGAGCAGCCTGCTTGACCACTTCCTGACGGTTGGTGGTCGCATAACAGATCGAGTCAGCGG
Source organism: Rhizobium sp. R711 (assembly GCF_002211365.1). Lineage (GTDB taxonomy): Bacteria > Pseudomonadota > Alphaproteobacteria > Rhizobiales > Rhizobiaceae > Rhizobium. Next base: position 39,926 of record NZ_LOKZ01000035.1, read on the forward strand.
CTGGCGCCGTCAGATTGGGAAAGCGCTCCTGCAGGCGCGCGATGACGCCGGCCGTGTCGTCCACCGACAGCGTCGTCTGCGTCACGTAGCCGAGATTATCGGGATCGACGGGCTGATAGGCGTCGGCGTCCTCGACCGTCTCGATGAGGGAGACAGAGCCCTCCGGCAACTGACCCATCGTGCCGATGACTTCAGGGTGACCGGCATGACCGATGAGCACGACATGACGGCCGAGCCGGCTGTGGCGCATCGCCTGCTTGTGGACTTTCGACACCAGCGGACACGTGGCGTCGAGGTAGAAGAGATTGCGAGCGCTCGCATCTTCAGGCACGGATTTCGGAACGCCGTGAGCGGAGAAGACGACCGGCTGGGCACGATGCTCTTCCGGGATCTCGTCGAGCTCCTCGACGAAGACTGCGCCCTTGGCTTCGAGGCCTTCGACCACATAGCGATTGTGGACGATTTCATGGCGGACATAGACCGGCGCCCCGTAGGATTTCAGCGCCAGCACGACGATCTGGATGGCGCGGTCGACGCCGGCGCAAAAGCCGCGCGGTCCGCAGAGCCTGATCGTCAAGGGTGGTTTCGCCGCAATATTCATGTCTGTTCCGGTGTGTGAAGATAGCGCTCTCTAGCCCAATATAGGCAAGAATTGAAGCGATACTATTGCGCCGGCCCCCGCTTACGGAAACGGGCGACCACAACGATGATCACGAGCGTTGCCGCAAGCCCATACCATGTGAAGGCATATTGCAGATGGTTGTTGGGCAGATCGACATCGGTGACACCGCCGATCGGCAGCCCCTTCGGATTGGGGGTATCGTCCGCGTCCACGAAGAAGGGAACGACTTGAGCCTGGTCGAGCCCGACACTGGAGGCCATCACATCGAGGTCCTTCCAGTAGAAGATGTTCTTCGCTACATCATTGTCGGGCACGACCCAGGATGGCTTGCCTGCCAGTTTTGCGCGGGCGAGACCGGTGACCGTCTGCTGATCGGTCAGCTGCCCCTGCATGCGCATTTCCGGTTCCTTGTTCTCATAGGGAACGAAACCTCTGTTGACGAAGAGATAGCGGCCGTCGGCAAGCTGCAGCGGGGTGTAGACATAGAAGCCTGTCTGGCCATGCCAGGTCGCGAAGAAGTGCCGCTCCTTGCTGTTGACGTATTCGCCGGTGACCGTGATGTGACGATAGTCGACGTCCTCGCTTTTCGATGCCATGCCTTCGATATCGGCAAGCGATGCCGGCGGCGCCTGCCGGCGCTCGGCGATGTCGGCGAGCAGCTTTTCTTTCCAATGCAGCCGCTCGACCTGCCAGGTACCGAGCGAGAGAAGAATCGCCAATGCGATCAGCACCGCCGTTCCGGTGAGGATCGACCGCTTCCGGCGAGACGCCGAAACATGAACTTCAGTCACGAGAGATGCGCCCCTCGCTGGCGTTATGGCGATACTGCATCGCGATCAGGATCCCCTTGCACCAGCGCAGGGCAAACAGGGAGAGAATGACGGTTAGAGGGCCGAACAGCAGAATGTGCAGCCAGATCGGCGGCGCGTAGTTGACCTCAAGCCACAGCACCGAGCCGATGATGATGAAGCCGACAATCAGAATCACGAAGACCGCGGGACCGTCGCCGGCATCGGCAAAGGCGTAATCGAGACCACAGGCCGAGCAGCGCGGCCTCAGCGCCAACAAGCCGTTGAAGAGCTTTCCCTGGCCGCAGCGTGGGCAGCATCCCTTAATGCCTGTCTTCACCGGATCGACCGGCGGGAAATGTGCGCTGTCCTCGTTCATGCCATCCTTCCAATTGCCTATGGCCAACCAGGGCCTCTGCCTTAACTCACCCATAAAGTATTCGCAGAGGGAAAGGAAATACCTGCGCTCTTTCGCCTCAGCGATTCGCGCCAAACAGAAGAAGAAAACTGATGACCTACGACAGCTCGGCCGGACAGATCGTCATTCTGAACGGCGCCCCGCGCAGTGGAAAATCGTCGATCGCCAACGCGATCCAGGAGCACTTCGATGGCCCCTGGATGAACCTCGGCGTCGACACCTACAACGACATGACACCGGAGCGCTATCTGCCTGGGATCGGGCTGCGCCCAGGCGGAGAACGCCCCGACCTCGAGGAGATGGTTCCGTTTCTCTATGCCGCGCTCTATGAGTCGATCGCCATTCATGCCGGGCTCGGCCTCAATGTGGTGGCTGACCTCGGCCATCACGACAGCTACTCTCAGCCGCTCGGCATTCTCGCCGATTGCGCGCGCCGGCTTGAGGGATTGCCGGTGCTTTTCGTCGGTGTCAGATGTCCGATCAAGGTCATCATGAAGCGGCGAAACATCCCTGTACCCGGGGGACATACGCTTTATGTGAAGGCGACCGAAAACGACGCGGTCCCCCATCCCGTCCAGCTCTGGCAGGAGCAGGTCCATATCCCCGGTATCTACGATCTTGAGGTGGACACCTCGGTGTTGACGCCGCTCGAATGCGCCGAAGCAATCCGGCAACGCCTCGACCTCGGCATTCCCGAACCCTCCGCATTCCAGCGCATCGCCGCCATGCGATGATCCAGAAAACAAAAAGGGCGGGTGCCGTGGCACCCGCCCTTTTTAATCCATGACCTCGGCTCAGCCCGCAGCCAGCGGCGCGCCCCAGCCGCCCCAGACGTAGATGCAGAAGAACAGGAAGAGCCAGACGACGTCGACGAAGTGCCAATACCAGGCCGCTGCCTCGAAGCCAAAATGCTGTTTCGGCGTGAAGTCGCCGCGGATCGCGCGCAGCAGGCAGACCAAGAGGAAGATCGTACCGATCAGAACGTGGAAACCATGGAAGCCGGTCGCCATGAAGAAGGTCGCGCCGTAGATCGAATTCTTGAAGGCGAACGGAGCGTGTGCGTATTCGTAGGCCTGTACCGTCGAGAACAGGATGCCGAGCAGGACGGTCAGCGTCAGGCCCTGAATCAGGCCCCTGCGGTCGTTATGCAGCAGCGCATGGTGGGCCCAGGTGACTGTCGTGCCGGACAACAGCAGGATGACCGTGTTGTAGATCGGCAGGTGCCAGGGGTCGAGGACTTCGATCCCCTTCGGCGGCCACTGACCACCGGTAAAGGCAAGGCGGGAGGCCTGAATCGCTTCGTTCGGGAAAAGGCTGGCGTCGAAGTAAGCCCAGAACCAGGCGACAAAGAACATCACTTCCGACGCGATGAACATGATCATGCCGTAGCGAAGGTGCAGCGAGACGACGCGCGTATGGGCGCCTTCATCTGCTTCCTTCACGGTGTCCGACCACCAGCCGAACATGACGTAGAGAATGATCGCAAGGCCGATGAAGAACAGCCACGGATGGGCCCACTCGACGCCGAAGAGGTGCAGCGAGCCACCGTTGAGATAGCGCATGAAGCCGACGCCGCCGAACGTGATGACGAACGCGCCGATCGAAGCCAGCAGCGGCCACGGGCTTGGGTCGATGATGTGGTAGTCGTGATGTTTCTGATGAGCATCAGCCATGTAAGCTATCCCCGGATCTCTTCCTCTCCGCTCCGGCATAGCCGGAAACGAACCTCAATCAAAGTTTCTTTTCAAGCTTTACCGTTCCACCCTCATTCGAAGCCACCGGCTTCGGACCCTCTTTCGGATAGAACGTATAGGACAAGGTAACGGTGTGGATATCCTTCGATTCCACAGCCTTGGTAATATCAGGATCGATATAGAACACGACCGGCATCTCGAGCTTTTCGCCCGGCTTCAAAACGGTCTCATTGAAGCAGAAGCACTGCACCTTGTTGAAATAAACGCCCGCCTCGCCAGGGGTCACGTTAAACACTGCCTGACCGCGCTGCGGCTCGTTCGACTTGTTCACCGCGGTGAAATTCACCTGAATGGTTTCGCCGATGCGCGGGTTGACCTCGCGCTCGACCGGCTTGAACTCCCAGTCGAGACCCGGCGCAACGTTGGCGTCGAAAGTGACTCGCATCTTGCGGTCGAGGATCACGCTGGAAGCCTGCTCGACGCGCTGCGTCGTGCCGTTATAGCCGGTGAGCTGGCAGAACATCCGGTAGAGGGGAACAGCAGCATAGCTGGCAGCGCCCATCCCGAAGACGAAGGCAAGGCACATGAAAACGACGGCACCGTTGTTACGCGGCTTTCTCGGCGTGCTCTGCATCTCGCTCATCCCATGTGCCCCGACGTAAACTTCACGATCGTGATCGCGTAGAACAGCACGACCAGCCCGGCAAGGACCAGACCGAGAGCGACATTGCGGTTGCGGCGCGACTTGCGCTGCGCTTCCGTAAGCTTGACGACGTCCATCAGAAAATGCCTCCCGCGTGTGAAACGAGCACAGCCGCAAGCCGGTCGAACATCAGGGCGGAGAAGATCGCGAAGAGATACAGGATCGAGAAGCCAAAGAGCTTCTTCGCCGGGATCATCTTCTCATCGCCGTCCGGCATCCGCCAGACGGCGATGGAACAGTAGATAAAGATTGCGCCGAGTGCTGCGGCCACCAGGCCGTAGCCGAGGCTCGCAAAACCGAGCGCCGTCGGCAGTACGCCGCACACTGCCGTCAGCACGGCGTAGGCAACGATCTGATGCTTGGTGGTACGCTCGCCCGATACGTTGGGCAGCATCGGGACACCGACTGCCTCATAGTCTTGCATCTTGAACAGCGCCAGCGCCCAGAAGTGAGCTGGCGTCCACAGGAAGATGATCATGAAGAGCACGAGGCTCTCGATGGTGACGGTCCCGGTCACGCAGGCCCAACCGATCATTGGTGGAAAGGCACCGGCTGCACCGCCGATGACGATGTTCTGCGGCGTCGAACGCTTCAGCCACATCGTATAGATCACAGCGTAGAAGAAAATCGTAAAGGCGAGGATCGAGGCTGCGAGCCAATTGACGGCGAGCCCGAGGATAATCACCGAAAAACAGGAAAGCACCAGACCGAATGCCAGAGCCTCGCGCGGAGCGATACGGCCGGCCGGGATCGGACGCTTGGCGGTGCGGGTCATGATCGCATCGATATCGGCGTCGTACCACATGTTGAGTGCGCCGGAAGCGCCCGCGCCGATGGCGATGCAAAGGATGGCAATGAGACCGAGAACCGGGTTGATGTGGCCCGGGGCCAGAACGAGACCGGCAAATGCAGTGAAGACCACGAGCGACATGACGCGCGGCTTCAGGAGCTCGAAATAATCGCGCGCACTCGCTTCCGACAGGCGGAACTCGCCGTCGTGTGCCAGAGCTTTGCGGTTGCCGATTACTGTCATTCTCTTGTCCTGCAAACTTGTAAGCCGACCGCCGCACTGTAACACGCGGCGGTCGCAATTTCTCGCATCTTACTTGATGCGCGGGAGCTGTTCCCACTGGTGATACGGCGGCGGAGAAGACAGCTGCCATTCGAGCGTCGTTGCGCCCTCACCCCACGGATTGTCCCCGGCAACGCGCTTCTTGGCGAAGGCTTCAAAGACGCCGATCAGGAAGATCAATACGCCGACGGCCGAAATGTAGGAGCCGATCGAGGAAACATAGTTCCAGCCGGCAAATGCATCCGGGTAGTCGATGTAGCGGCGCGGCATGCCCGCGAGGCCAAGGAAATGCTGCGGGAAGAACACCAGGTTGACGCCGATAAACATGACCCAGAAGTGCAACGTGCCGATGAACTCGTTGTACATGTAGCCGGTCATCTTCGGGAACCAGTAGTACCAGGCAGCGAAGATGGCGAAGACTGCGCCGAGCGACAGAACGTAATGGAAGTGGGCCACAACGTAGTAGGTGTCATGCAGCGAACGGTCCAGGCCGGCATTGGCGAGCTGAACACCCGTGACGCCGCCAACGGTGAACAGGAAGATGAAGCCGATCGCCCAGACCATCGGCGTGCGGAAGCTGATCGAGCCGCCCCACATCGTCGCGATCCAGGAGAAGATCTTCACGCCCGTCGGAACGGCGATGACCATCGTTGCGAACACGAAGTAGCGCTGCGCATCGAGCGACAGACCGACGGTGTACATGTGGTGAGCCCAGACGACGAAGCCGACGGCACCGATCGCGACCATGGCGTAGGCCATGCCGAGGTAGCCGAAGACGGGCTTCCGCGAGAAGGTCGAGATGATGTGGCTGACGATGCCGAAGCCGGGCAGGATCAGGATGTAGACTTCCGGGTGACCGAAGAACCAGAACAGGTGCTGGTAAAGGATCGGGTCGCCGCCGCCCTCAGGCACGAAGAAGGATGTGCCGAAGTTGCGGTCGGTCAGCATCATGGTGATGGCGCCGGCGAGAACCGGAAGCGACAGCAGCAGCAGGAAGGCGGTGATCAGCACCGACCAGGCAAAAAGCGGCATCTTGTGCAGTGTCATGCCCGGAGCGCGCATGTTCAGGATCGTGGTGATGAAGTTGATCGCACCGAGGATCGAGGACGCACCAGCGATGTGGAGCGCAAAGATCGCAAGATCGACAGCAGGCCCCGGCGTACCCGAGCTCGACAGCGGCGGATACATCGTCCAGCCGCCGCCTGCGCCGTAAGCGCCGGCAGGACCTTCAACGAACATCGACAGGATAAGCAGCAGGAAAGCCGGAACGATCAGCCAGAACGAGATGTTGTTCAGACGCGGGAACGCCATGTCAGGCGCACCGATCATGATCGGCACCATCCAGTTGGCAAAGCCGCCGATCATCGCCGGCATGACCATGAAGAAGATCATGATCAGCGCATGCGCTGTCGTGAACATGTTGAACATCTGCTTGGCGCCGTCGATAGCGGCGTCGCCTTCATAGCCGTAGACCATCGATGCCAGACCGTGGAAGATCTGGATGCCCGGCTCCTGCAACTCCATGCGCATGGCAACGGAGAGCGCGCCGCCGATGATGCCGGCGATGATCGCGAAGATCAGGTAAAGCGTGCCGATGTCCTTGTGGTTCGTCGAAAAGAACCAGCGATTGACGAAGCTCGGCTTGTGCGAGTGATCGTGGTGGTCGTCATGGGCGTGCGCGCCATGAGAAAGATCATGCGAGTGATGATCGTCGTGTGCGGAAGGTCCAGCCATGTCCCGTTCCCTCTTCCCTTACTTAGCCACGTTTTCGGCAACGTTGACGGTCCCTGCGGCACCATCGGTTGCGGCCATGAGTGTTTTGTACGCGCCCGGCAGATCGGTAGCCGCACCGGCGAGCCACTGCTTGTACTTGTCCTCGGAAACGACGCGGATGGCGATCGGCATGAACGCATGATCCTTGCCGCAGAGCTCGGAGCACTGGCCGTAGAATAGGCCTTCGCGCTCGGCGCGGAACCAGGTTTCGTTCAGGCGACCCGGAACGGCGTCGATCTTGACGCCAAAGGACGGCATGGCGAATGCGTGAATGACGTCGGTCGGGGCAGCGGTCACGAGAACGCGGACAGTCTTGTTGACGGGCAGAACAAGCTCGTTGTCGACAGTCAGCAGGCGCGGATAGATCGCCTTGTCTTCCTTGCCGGCGGCTGCGCGGTCGGCATCCTTAAGCAGGAAGGAATCGAAGGCGAGCGGGTTTTCGCCCGAGCCTTCATATTCGTAATTCCACTGCCACTGCGTCGCGGTCGCCTTGATGGTGACGTCAGGATTTTCCGGCAAGGTCAGCTGGGCGGTCAAGAGATTGAACGAAGGCACAGCGAGGAAGAGAAGCACGAGGACCGGTCCCACGGTCCAGGCAACTTCGATCATCGTATTGTGGCTCGTTTTGGACGGCACCGGGTTTGCGCCGGCGCGGAACTTGAGACAGACGACGATAAGAAGGACCAAAACGAAGAGCGTGATCGGAACGACAAACCACAGGGTATATTGTTCGAACCAATGAATGTCCCGCATGATCGGCGTGGCTGCCGGCTGCAACGTCGCCTGCCACGGCATCGGTTGGTCGGCATAGCTGCCGGAAGCAAAAAGCAGACAGACCAGCGCGGTCAGAGCTGCATAAGCCTTCTTAATCACGTTAAAATCTCCCTCGAGCGCTGATCTGCGCAAAATCACGCACAGAATCCTTGCCATCTCAGCGCTTCAAACCACAGTTTGTCATTGATCGCAACAGCCCAAAGCGTTTGTTCGTGCGGCATTTTCGCTTTCAGCCAGGCTGATCCAACCATAACGAAACATTCCATCTTTTCGTTATAATCGGTGAAATATCGCTTGCGACCGTGCCATCCCACCAACATTCTCGGATAAACGTCCCATTTCCGCCGTAGTCCCCGGCTTTTCAGCGCATGGGGCTTTTCATTTTTGGTGGCGCGCCCCAACTTAGCGGCACTGATTCGAATTGCAGAGGTTTTCATGGGTTTCCGTTCCCTCGCACGGCCGTTCGTGCTGACAGCGTGCATTGCGGCCGCGGCGACTGCTCCCGCTTTCGCCCAGCAGCAGCCCGCGCCGGCACAGCCCGCGCCCCAAGCTCCGGCGACGCAGGCAACGCCCGGCCAGACGCAGCCGCAGGCACCCGGCACCGTAAAGTCGAACCACGGCGCATGGTCGGTGGTCTGCGACAAGCCGGCTGGCGCCTCGACTGAGCAGTGCGCCTTGATGCAGAACGTCATCGCCGAGGATCGGCCTGAAGTCGGTCTCTCCGTTGTCGTGCTGAAGACCGCGGACCGCAAGTCGAAGATCCTGCGCGTTCTGGCACCGCTCGGCGTTCTCCTGCCGAACGGCCTCGGCCTCAATGTCGATGGCAAGGATATCGGCCGGGCCTATTTCGTCCGTTGCTTCGCCGATGGCTGCTATGCAGAGGTTGTTCTCGAGGACGAACTGCTGAAGACCTTCCGCAGTGGTGCCAGTGCGACTTTCATCGTCTTCCAGACCCCGGAAGAAGGGATCGGCATCCCTGTCGATCTGAAGGGCTTCGCCGAAGGCTACGACGCCCTCCCCTGACCTTCTCATTTTTCGGGGCTTGCTCGAACCGTCCACCGGACCTACATCGGCTGAGAGCATTCCTGCTTCAGCGGAGCATAAAGACATGAATACGGATCTCCTCACGCTTTTCGATGCCGACGAAGCGAAGATGCGCTCGCTCGTTGCCGAGGCGCTTTCGGGCGCTGATGACGGGGAGCTCTACATCGAACACGCCCAGGCGGAATCGCTGATGTTCGACAATGGGCGCCTGAAGGGCGGCAGTTTCAACACCGAGCAGGGTTTTGGCCTGCGCGCGGTTGCCGGCGAAGCCGTCGGTTACGCGCATGCGGGCGACCTTTCGGTTGCCGCCCTGAAGCGAGCGGCCGATGCGGTTGGCGCCGTCACCCGCGGTCATTCCGGCAGCTATGCGGCGGCTCCCCAGCGGACCAACAAGAAGCTCTATTCCGACGAGAACCCAATCGGCACGCCGACCTTCGAGGAGAAGGTCAAGGTGCTGCAGGACATCGACGCCTATCTCCGCGGCAAGGACGCCAAGGTGCGCCAGGTCACCGCGTCGATCGCCGCCAGCTGGCAGGTCGTCGACATTCTACGCGCCGACGGTCACTGCGTTCGCGATATCCGCCCGATGACTCGCATCAACATCTCGGTCATTGCGGGCGAAGGCGATCGTCAGGAGAGCGGCTCCTACGGCAGCGGCGGCCGCATCGGCTTTGGCGATTTCATCGCCGAGGACAACTGGCAATACGGCGCCGACGAAGCCTTGCGGCAAGCGCTGGTAAATCTGGAGGCGATCGAGGCGCCGGCTGGCACCATGGACGTCGTGCTCGGTTCCGGCTGGCCAGGCGTCATGCTGCATGAAGCGGTCGGCCACGGGCTCGAAGGCGATTTCAACCGAAAGAAGACGTCGGCCTTTGCCGGCCTTCTCGGCCAGATGGTCGCGGCACCCGGCGTGACCGTCGTCGACGACGGCACGATCGACAACCGCCGCGGCTCGATCACTATCGATGACGAGGGCACACCGTCCGGCTACAACGTGCTGATCGAAAACGGCAAACTCGTCGGCTACATGCAGGACCGGCAGAATGCCCGCCTGATGGGTATGGCCCCGACCGGCAACGGACGTCGACAGGGCTACGCACACGTTCCGATGCCCCGCATGACCAACACCTACATGCTGGGCGGCGACAAGACGCCGGAGGAAATCATCTCCTCCGTCAAGAAGGGCATCTATGCCGTCTCGTTCGGCGGCGGTCAGGTGGATATCACGTCAGGCAAGTTCGTATTCGGCTGCACAGAGGCCTACCTGATCGACAACGGCAAGATCGGCGCCCCAATCAAGGGCGCGATGCTGATCGGCAACGGGCCCGAGGCCATGAAGCGCGTTTCGATGGTCGGCAATGACATGCAGCTCGACACCGGTATCGGCAATTGCGGCAAGGCCGGTCAATGGGTTCCTGTCGGGGTCGGCCAGCCGCACCTCAGGATGGATCAGATCACCGTGGGCGGCACGAAGGCTTAGTCGAGAACGAGAAGCGGCGATGAGCGAAATTGAAATCAGACCTTTCGTTGGTTCCGATGTCGATGATGTTTTCTCGGTGATCCTGCCGATCCAGCGCGAAGAATTCGGGATAGAGATCACAGCCGACGATCAGCCGGACCTCTCCTCCATCTCTGACTTCTATCAGTCCGGGAAGGGTCAGTTCTGGGTCGCCGTGCGCAACAGTCAGATTGTCGGCACGATCGGGCTGAAGGACATCGGCAACGATCAGACGGCACTGCGCAAGATGTTTGTCGCGGCCGACGTACGCGGCCACGAACACGGCGTCGCGGCAAGGCTTCTGGCGGAACTGCTGGCACATGCGGAGACCGAGGGAATCAAGGACGTCTTCCTTGGAACCACGGACAAATTCCTTGCAGCACATCGGTTCTACGAAAAGAACGGATTCGGCGAAGTTTCGAGAGGCGAGCTGCCGCGGTCGTTTCCCCTGATGGCTGTGGACAGCAAATTCTATCGACGCAGCATCATTGCGGCCTAACGTCTAGGCCTGCTCCGGCTGGAAGAGCCATTTGCGCTTGATCGCCGCCGAGAGATCCAGATCGTTCCTGTGGGCAAAAAGAAGGACGTGGCCCAGCACGTCCGCCGCCTCGTCAGCGAGATCGCGCACCAGTTCCTCATCCGATCGGCCCTTCCGGCGTCCTCTACCGCTGACGCGGTTCCAAGCCTGGGTAAGCTCGCCGATTTCCTCCTGAAGCTTCAGCAGAAACCAGTCTGCGTCGCGCTCGATGCCGTTGGCATCGGCATAGTTCCGTGAAGCACGCTCGAACTTTTCAGCGAGATCATTCAGCATGATGTTCTCCTTCTGTTTACAAAGGAGAACCCTGATTCTGTCGGAAAGTCGAGATGGATCAGCCGTGATCGGGCAGCAGCATGCAGTCGTAGGAACGCTGCTTCAGGGCGTCACAGGCAGATGCAGCCGCCTCTCGGCTCTGGAAGCCGATGAAGCGAGCGCGATAGACCTTGTTCGCGCCATTGCCGACAGCCTCGGTATAGGGCGACGCGGCTTTCAGGGCCGCACCACCCTCGGCCTTGGCCTGGGCAAGAAGGGCGCGGGCGGCATCGTCGCTCGATGCCGCTGAGATCTGAATCTGCCAGTCACCGGAAGCCGCCGGCGCACCAGCGGATTTAGCGGCGGGCTTGCCGACACTGGCAATGCCGGCAAGAGCGGACGGACGCTCCATCGGTACTGTCGTTTCGCTCAGATAGCCCAGCGCCTTTGGCGACAGCTCATTGGTGCGGGGCGCGGTTTCCGGGACCGGCATGTCGCTATCATCCGCTGCGGAAGCGACTTCCACCGACTGGCGAGCGTTCGTGCTTGCGACGAGCCGCGCGCCGCCGGACGAGGACGCACGGCCGAGATACTTGTCGAGCAAACCGGCCATCTTGTCGTCGCGGCTGCGGGCGGTGCGGCCGCCGAGCACGACACCAACGACGCGGCGGTCGCCATCCTTCACGGCGCTGACCAGATTGAAGCCCGAGGCATTCGTATAGCCGGTCTTGATGCCGTCCATGCCCTGGTAGCGGTACATCAGATTGTTGTGGCCGCGGATCGTGCGCCCACGGAAAGTGAAGCTCGCGGTCGAGAACAGTCGGTATTCGCTCGGGTAATTCCGCATGAGCGCCACGGCGAGCGTGGACATGTCACGTGCGGTGGTAACCTGCCGGCCATCCGGGAGACCCGAAGCGTTATAGAAAGTCGTGCGGCTCATGCCGAGCTGCCGTGCCTTCTGCGTCATCATGCTGGCAAAGTTGCTTTCCGACCCACCGAGCTTCTCGGCCATGGCGGCGGCGGCATCGTTGGCCGACTTGGTGATCATGCCGAGGACCGCGTCGCGAACCGTGATGGAATCACCGGCGCGAACGCCGAGTTTCGTCGGCGGACGCGAAGCGGCGTATTTCGACATGACGAGCGGCGTGTTCCAGGTGATCTTGCCGCGGTTGATCGCCTCGAAGGCCATGTAGATTGTCATCATCTTTGTCAGCGAGGCTGGATGGTTCAGCACGTCGGCATTCTCGGCGCTGAGCACCTTTCCGGTTCGGGCATCCAGGATCAGGGAGGCGCTGCCTGCCATCGCCGTCAACGGCGCCGCAACGACAAGCGTCGCGGTCATAATCGCGGCCAACAGCTTTTTCATGCAATTCCCCTCGATGAACGAATAGCCGGCGCCATTCGGATTTGTCCCGTTCCGCTACAGAAGCCGCCAATGTGGCGCGACTTTGCGGCGACTGGTATGATTTTTGACGAGTTTTATCCTTCATAGTGAAAATCGCGTAAAGAGGACACTCAAAAATCCTCATTCAGCAAGACTTAACCTCGGGCTTGCTAGTTTCGCCGCTCCGGAAACCAGCGGGCGAATGAGATGACGGCGAGCATCAAAAGGCTTGCGAAGCGGATTGCGATTGCAGGCGGTCTTGAGACTGCCAATCTCCTGCGCGCAGCTGGCGTGATGCGCGGTGCTCGCGGACTTGGCGCCATCTTCACGCTCCACCATGTCCGTCCTCACGAAGAAGCCGTGTTCGAGCCGAATGCGCATCTGGAAATCACACCGGAATTTCTCGATCTCGTTCTCGATCGCTTGAAGAGCGACGGCTATCGCTTCGTGGCGCTTGAAGAGATCCCGGCACTGCTTTCGCAAACCGGGTCCAATCAACCCTTCGCCGCCTTCACGCTCGATGACGGCTACCGCAACAATCTTGTCTACGCACTGCCCATCTTCGAAAAGCACGAGGCGCCTTTCACCGTCTTCGTCACCAAGGGTTTCGCCGAACGCACGCATACGATCTGGTGGGAGACGCTTGCAGCGCTTCTATGCAAGGAGGAGAAGATCGGCTTCGATTTCGGCAGCGGCCACGAGATGCTCGACGTCGCGACGACCGATGCAAAGGAGCGCGTTTTCGCGCGCATCGCCAACCATCTTCATCGACAGGACGAACGCGCCGCCGTCGCAGCCATCGACCTGATGGCGCGAAAACACGAAATTGACCCGGACGAAATCGTCGACGATCTCGTCATGACACCAGCGGAACTCAATCTCGTTGAGGCCAGCCCGCTGGCCTCGCTTGGTGCGCATACAATCAGCCATAGGGGTATGTCGCGTCTCTCCGACCGGGAGGTTCGCGACGAGATGCAGGCGTCCCGCGATTATGTTGCTGCGATCACCGGCGACCTGCCAGGCTCCTTCGCTTACCCCTATGGCACGCGCGAGGCGGTAATGCGCAGGCAGGCAGAGATCGCGCGCGATGTCGGTTTCGATATCGCGGTGACCACACAGCCCGGCGTCGTCACCCAGCGCTCGCTCGGCAGCATCACCTATCTGCCGAGGCTCTCGATCAACGGTCTCTATCAAAACGTACGGTACGTGTCCGGTCTCGCTTCCGGCATTCCGTTCCGATTCACACCAAACAGGCCTTGAGCGCGCCTGCTCATGCCCCGATCAGGGATACATGCGGACCTTCGTCCAGTCGCCTTCCGGCGACGACCGACGAAACTCGATGCGATCGTGCAGGCGGAACTTCTGGTCCTTCCAGAATTCGATCGACACCGGACGGATCCGGAAGCCCGACCAATGCGCCGGACGCGGGATCTCCCCGATTGCGTAGCGCGCCGTGTATTCGGCCACAGCTTTCTCAAGCGCGAAACGGCTCTCCAGCGGCCGCGACTGCTTCGATGCCCAGGCGCCGATTCGGCTGCCGCGGGCTCGTGTCTTGAAGTAAGCGTCGGCTTCTTCGTCCGTCACGATTTCCACAGGCCCGCGCAGGCGAACCTGCCGCCGCAGCGTTTTCCAGTGGAAACACATGGCGGCTTTCTTCTGCCCGAGGATCTCCTCACCTTTCTGGCTCTCGAAATTCGTGTAGAAGACAAAGCCCTCGTGATCGAATCCCTTAAGGAGAACCATGCGGACATTGGGAAGGCCGTCCTCGTCGACCGTCGCAAGTGCTACCGCATTCGGGTCATTGATCTCGGAAGCCTCCGCCTCCTTCAGCCAATCGGCAAAAAGATCGAACGGTTCGTTTCGCTCGGTGAAGTCACCGCTTATTAACTCATTTGCCGACATATTAGCTCAAATGCCCCGGGTTTATTCAAAGTTTGCCCAGCTTTTAGCTACCGGACAGGACGCAGGGTGGAAGTCATAGCAAAGTCAGATCGTGATACAAAGGGTCTGCTGCGTCGCAGCGCGGCCTTCTGCATCGTCGGTATGGCGGTGCTCTCTCTCTCCGGCTGCGTCTCCAGCGGTCTGGATCTCTTCAGCAGCTCCAAGGTCGATCGGTCGGTCGCGACAGGCACCGTGCCGCAGCCCGCGCCGACGAGCGACTCGATCTCCGACGAAATGACCGTCGGCAACGCCGTGACCTCAGCCGACATCCAGCGGCTGGAGGGTCGCCCCCTCCCCTGGGCCAACGCTTCGACCGGCAGCGCCGGCGTCATCGATACGATCGTCGAGGATACGGATTCCGGCCAGGTTTGCCGCCAGTTCCGCACGACGCGCCACTCTTATGTCGGCATTGCAAAATTCTACGGCAAGACCTGTCTCGTCGGCGGTGGCAATTGGCAACTCATGAGTTTCCAGCCGGAAAGCTGAACGCCACACGGGGCACGCTTAACGCACACGCCGTTCTCTTTTGATGTTTAGCAAAAGGCTAACCATTCGGCACAAAAGCGAGACGTCTCCCACGTCGAATAAGAACTGATTAGCAACTTCTCCCCACAATCCGCCCTCAAATGCGCTCGGTTTCCTCCTTAAGATGAACTCGGGCGCCGAATGAGAGGCTTCGGGGTGCTAGGCAGAGGAACAAGCACACCGCATCGGAACACCGGCGGTTTGGGACATGCGCGATCCTTATAAGATTTTGGGCGTCAAGCGGGACGCGGGGCAGGACGAAATCAAGGCAGCTTGGCGCAACATGGCCAAGGCGGTTCACCCTGATCACAATCAGGGCGACCCGACGGCCAGCGCCCGCTTTGCGGAGATCGGCCGCGCCTATGAAACGTTGAAGGATCCGAAGAAACGGAGCCTCTTCGATAATGCCGCCCGCATGGCCGAAGCCAAGGCCAACGAAGGTACGATCATGCAGCAGCGCCAGGCGGCTCGCGAAGCCGCCGTGCGTGCCAAAGCAGCGCAAGCCAATGCAGAGCGCGTGATGGAAGAGCTTGCCCGCGCCGCCGCGCAAAAGGCTGCGGCCGATGCCGCCAAGCAGCAGAAGACCGGCGCGGCCGAGCCGCCGGAAGAAATGATCGAACGCATATTCGGCACGCAGGCGCGCACCGCGGCCGGCGGCGGACGCGCCCAGGGCTTTGCCGCCGGCGCTCCGAAGCGGCCGGAAGCGGAGGCTGCGACCGCGGACAAACAGCCGGATGCCGGCAAAGCCGAGGCTGAACAGCAGCAGGCCGCGGAGGAGGCCGCCGCGCAGGCTTCTGCGGTCATGCAACCACTTAGCTTGCTGACTTCGCTCGTTCGCCGCTTTACCGGCGGCAGCGCTGCCGTGCCTGAAAAGGCGCCGGATCAATTCGTGACAAAGACCGTCACCGTCGACGAGGTCATCAAGGGCGGATGGGTCACAGTCGACCTCGGTGAAGGTCGCGACATCGGATTCGCGCTGGCGACAGGCACGACGGAAGGCCATCAGGTGCGGCTCAAGGGCCAGGGACACAAGCTCACCGGCATGCAACGCGGCGACGCCGTCATCAACATCCACATTGCTCCCGATGAACGGTTTACGGTCAACGGTTTCGATCTGCATACGGTTTTGCCGGTGACGATCGAAAACGCCGTCCTGGGAAGCGAGGCACGCATCGATGGCCCCAATGGTTCGGTCACCGTCACGGTTCCCGCCTGGTCTGGCTCTGACAAGACAATCCGGATTCCGGGTCAGGGGCTGACAAACGCCGAGGGCGGCAAGGGCGATCTCGTCGTCGAGCTGCGCATTATGTTGTGGGAAAAACCCGACGACAAAGTCACCGATCTGATGCGAAGCATGAAGAACGGGCTGTTTCTGTGAAATTTTGGTGACAAGCGCACCCTTTGTTACGATCCCTAACAGTTGATGATTGCTGCCAATCTTGAACCGATTAGCAGCCTATGCCATAGGCAGGACCGATCAGAATTCCTTAGGGGGCGAAATATGGCTCAGGCAACAGGCCTCATGTCAGGCAAGCGCGGCGTCATCATGGGCGTTGCCAACAATCGTTCGATTGCGTGGGGTATTGCCAAGGCTATTCATGCACAGGGCGGCGAGATCGCATTTACCTACCAGGGCGATGCGCTGAAGAAGCGCGTGGAGCCGCTGGTTGCAGAGGTAAACGGCGTTCTTGCCGGACATTGCGACGTCAGCGACGAGTCGACCATCGATGCGGTCTTCGACCACGTCGAAAAGCTGTGGGGCAAGATCGACTTCATCGTTCATGCGATCGGCTTTTCGGACAAGGACGAACTGACGGGCCGCTATGTCGATACGTCGGCCGACAACTTCGCCAAGACGATGCAGATCTCCGTCTATTCCTTCACCTCGGTTGCGCGTCGCGCCGAGAAGCTGATGACGGACGGCGGCTCGATGCTGACGCTTACCTATTATGGCGCCGAAAAGGTCATGCCGAACTACAACGTCATGGGCGTTGCCAAGGCTGCACTCGAAGCCAGCGTCAAATACCTGGCAGTCGACCTCGGGCCGAAGAACATTCGTGTCAACGCCGTCTCCGCCGGCCCGATCAAGACGCTTGCAGCTTCCGGCATCGGCGACTTCCGCTACATCCTGAAGTGGAACGAATACAATGCGCCGCTGCGTCGAACGGTGACGATCGAAGAGGTCGGCGATGTCGGCCTGTACCTGCTCTCGGACCTCTCGCGTTCGGTTACGGGCGAAGTCCACCATGCTGATAGCGGTTACCACGTCATCGGCATGAAGGCGGTAGACGCGCCCGACATTTCCGTCATAAAGGACTGATCGCACTCTTTGCTGCGTCGCGCTCGCGACCCCTTTCCTCGCGACAGCGATTAAGGGGTTGCGTGCCCTAAACGGAGCCGATCATTGCTTATCTACGTCGTCAGACACGGCCAGACCGACTGGAACGCAGAACGTCGCCTGCAAGGCCAGAAGGACATCCCGCTTAATGCCATCGGCAGAGCGCAGGCCTGGCAGAACGGTATCGACCTCGCCGAGATCCTCAAGGTCGAGGCAATCCCCTTCGAATTCGTCGCAAGCCCGCTGGCGCGCACCCGTGCCACCATGGAGATCATGCGCGAAGCGATGGGTCTCCCATCAAAAGACTACCGAACGGACGAGCGCCTGGTCGAGGTTTCCTTCGGCGATTGGGAAGGCTTCACGATCAAGGAACTGAAGGCCACAGCCCGCGACCGCGTCACCGAACGCAATCTCAACAAATGGGATTTCATTCCGCCGGGAGACGACGCGGAAAGCTATGAAATCATGTCCTGGCGCGTGGCATCCTGGCTGAATTCTGTCGACAAACCAACGGTTTGCGTCACGCATGGCGGCGTCATCCGCGCCCTTTTCAGAACAATTGCCTCCTGGCCCAAGGAAGAGGCTGCCGAGGGCGAAATTCCGCAGGATCGCATCCTGAAGATCGATCGGGACAACGGACTGATCGGCTGGATCTAGTTCCGTTTGACGTGGCGGACGCCATCACCAGCGCATTTTCAGGCCGATCTCACCGCCGATCGATTGGCCGAGATCGTCAAATTCGATCTGATAGTCCACATTGGCATAAAGCGAGACATTTTCGCGGAGACTTGTGTCGAGACCAGCATTCAGTATCACAGAGGGACCGGAAAAATCGGATTTGAACGGTTGTGACTCCCCGTCCGCCGAGAATCCGATCGTCGGTGTCTCTAGAAACTGATAGGCAAAACTTGCGCGCAACCACGCGGTCAATGGCAGAGGATTTACCTCCTCCGGCTTGAGATCCCAGATCCTGACGAGGCGCCCGCCCGCCCGGCCGAGCAAGCTGTCTACGTCAGAGAAACTGACGGTCGCAGCAGAGTCGCTCGCATCATCGATGGAAATGTGTTGGTAGCTGACCTGAGCTTGCGGCTCGATAATCCATCCGTCCTCAAGATGAAGTGGATAGCCTACCTCGATAGAGGCGCCAAAGCCGAGACCATTTGGCGAAATCGAATACGGTCGATCAGAATCGGCGTTGATATCATACGATGTACCCTGCAGTAGGCCATCCAGATACCAGCCGTCCTTGCCGTAATGCGTCCAATAGCCGCCGAGCGTGTAGGCATTCAACCTGTTGGAACCAACCGATGCCCCGAACAGACTACTGTCGCCGTGGCCCTTGCCGACGACAGCATAAATGCCCGCCATCTCACTCGCACCATTTGCACCTTCAGCACTGTAGAGATCGATGCCGCCCTGAAAGGCGAACAGATTGTAATCCAGCTGCTTGCCGCGATTGACCGCGCAACGCTCATAGCCGTGCCTGCCGATTGTGCGGCCCCAGACATACGGTGGACCAGAGGCGTTCAACATGCCGCTGCCTGCCGCCTTGTCGTCGCCCTTGCGTTGGTGGAGCGTGTCAAGAAGCATCGAACCGTATCTCAGAGCGAGTTGCGGGCTGCTGGTATACAGTCCGACTTCGGGTCGAAACGCCCCCTCGTGACCGATTGTCTCGCCACTACCGCCACCGCCATTGCCACTACCGCCACCACCGCCGTCGCCGCCATTGCCGCCGCCGTCGCCGTCACTGTCACCGCTGCCGTCCTCCGGTTCACAGGGGGCCTCGCTTCCTCCCTCCGTACGCAGATACCAATTGTCGAGGCCGCTGCCGTCCTTGCTTGAGCGGAAAAGGTTGTATTCGAAAGCCCCCTTGGCGACAGGGCCATCAAGGACGAACGCCCCGCCAGCGGTGGTGCCGCCGTTAATTGCCTCCACGACCAATATACCGTTCCCGGTTGTCGCTTTGCCGCCGCCGCCGGCGTCCACGATGTGGAGCTTGGTGCTGCCCGAAGCGTTTCCGCCGTCGATCACGAGCTTGTCCGATGCTGCTCCGTCGCCTTTCAGTTCGGTATTAAGAGACAGGCTGCTGCCGACACCGCCAATGTAGTCGCCCTGAATGACAAAGACGTCCTTTGCGGAATTGTCGGTTCCGACCAAGCTGATGGTTCCGAAGTTGGTAACTGTGACCCCCGTGCCGTCAAACGACAGAACCGCCGCGTTTCGACCGCCAGCAAATACTGTGCTGCCCACACCGATGACGAGCTCGCCGGTCCCGGTACCCGCATCGCCGAGCGTCAGAATGCCATCGACTTGATTGTGGGGCGCCATGGTGAGCGTTGCGTTCTCCAGAACAATCCGTTCCCAGTTCACGAATCGGTTGGCGTCCAGCACTGCCACGCCCTGCAGCGTCAATGTGTCGTTACCAAGCTGACCGTTGACGGTAGAACTTGCAGTGGCCACCTGCGGGCTCTGCAATACAAGGACGTCATCTCCATTCGTGCAGATGACATTAATGCCGCTGACGGTGCAATCCGCTCTGGCTATCTCCGGAAACCACCAAATGGACCCCGCAAGAAACGTCAATGCGGTTGTGGTTGCTCGCATCCGGAACGAACGCCCGACGGTATAGCCTCTTGCCCCGCAGCGAAGATCGCTGCGATCGCCAGTGTCGCGATATGTTTTGCTTTCTTTATGATCGCGAGTCGTCGATCGCCGTGGGCCCATCCGTCGTCGTGATGGCCACTGCCTGCGGATAGCCTCGGTCCTCAACAAGACACGTAGCGCCTCCCCGTCACCGGTTCCCCAGCAACAATATTCCGAGCAGGCCGAGACTTGTCAACCAATGGTTAAGAGAGAGACGATTTCCGCTGCTTTACTATCTTTCAGGTTGTATGCGCGGGAGTTCGTGGCGAGGCGCTGGCGAAAAGCAGAGCAAGCGGAAATCGCGGCTACGGCGAGTGCGGCGCGATGATTCCCAGTTTGGCTTATTGGACGATATCGAGATCGTTGATGACACGTTTGCCATCGACCTCGGTGTAGAAGACGATAACCTTCACGCCCGCCTTCAGTCCCTCGAAATTGAATTCTTCCGGTGCCTGGTAGGTCTTTCCGTCATCCAGCGTGAGGCTGAGGTTAGTCATATCGACCTTCTTGATCGTCGCCTCGACGTCCGCGCTCTCCGCAAATCCGCTGATCGGCGACAAGAAACTGGCTGTGGCCAAAAGCGTAGCGACTACGAAGCGCATGACAGCATTCCCTCGAAAACACGACTCAATAATCCAACTGCGCACAGATAACCTCCCGAATATGGCGAAATTTGCCCTGAAGAATGACCTGCCGCGTCAAATTGGTGAAGAGTATTTTAACAATAACGGCATCGGTTCGTAAGTTGCATTTCCAGTACGTTTCCACATTCGGCAAAGGGTATTGGTCGGGCAATCGTAAATTAACTGCTTCTATCTACAGTCGTCCCGAACATGGGAGACTGGGTTTTGCTATTCCGCCTTAAAGACAGCAACACATTGCGGCGCGTCTTCAGGAATACCCGTCTCGCCCTCCTGGTTTCCGGCCTCGTTGCTATTGTTGTGGTCATCGTCGGCTTCGGGCTGGACCGTGCCAATACTGCCGCTCATCGGCGTGAAGTGACGATACGGACAGAAAACGAAGTAGGTTTGATCCGGGCGCGGATGACTGCGCAGATCAACATGGACATCACCGTCGTACGCGACCTGGCCAACATGGTGGCGGTCAGTTCGAGCGTGAATACCGAGGAGATGGAGCGGCAGATCAACTGGCTGCTCATCCAGAACCCCCACTTCCTGAATATTGCCGTCGCACCGGATTTCATCGTCGGCGCCGTCTATCCGCCACAGGCCGGGAAAGGACGAATCGGGAAAGACGTCCGCGACATTCTTGCCGCGCGTCAGTCGGTGATGCGCACGACCGGCGACCAGCAGGCGCGCTTCTATGGACCGATCGCCGCCGGCGATGGTGCGGAGGCCTTCGCGATCTTCTTTCCCGTTTTCATTAAAGAGAATGGGCAGCGGCGGGTCTGGGGAGCAGTCGAAGTCACGATCGATGCGGACATGTTCTATCAGAACACCGGCTTGCAGCCGGCGCGCAACAGCGAGAATCAGGAGAAGTATCCGCACCTCGATCACCTCTCGATCGCGGTGCGCGACCTCTCCATGGCAGACTCGGCCACGCCCTTTTTCGGCGCACAGGATCTGCGCGAAAAGCAACCGATAACGCGAAAGGTCGCTTTTGCCGGCGGGCGCTGGCAGATTGCGGCGGTCCCGAAGACGGGCTGGAACGCCGTTCCCGAGAACCAGTCAACGCTTCGCCTGATCATCGCGGCCGCCGCCTGTATCACGATCATCCCGGTCTTCTTTGCGACCTTGCTGCTCGGCGAGCGCAATCGCAATATTGCCCAGCTCAAGGTGCGCGAGGCGACGCTGCTGAAGCTGTCGCAGCGCCTCAATCTGGCATTGGAATCGTCGAATATCGGGATATGGGAGCTGCACGAGCACGGCCACACCCTGTTCTGGGACGCCCGGGCCTCAGCACTGCACGGCAAACCCGCGGAAGACGGCAGTCATTCGCTGGAAGACTGGCTTGCTGCGATCGTCGCCGAAGACCGGCACATCGCGGAAGTCCACTTTTTCAACTACAACGTCGCCGGCTCCGCCTACGAAACACAATACCGGGTCACAGCCGAGGGCGGCACTGTCCGGCACCTGCGCTCCATCGGCTCCTTCTACACGGACGCGGCAGGCGACGAAAAGACTATCGGCATCGTCTGGGACGTCACAGCCGACGCGGAAGCGGCCGAAATCCTACGCAAGGCAAAGGATGTCAGCGACATCAAGAATGCCGAGCTGGAGATGGCGCTGGACGAACTGTCACGACGCGAGGCCGAGCTTTCCGAGCTCTCCGGCAAGCTCGATCTGGCGCTCGACTCCTATCAATGCGGGATCTGGGAAGCGACGCTCGACGACGAGGGCTCCATCTGGGACGAGCGAATGCACGAGCTTTACGGGCTGACGCCAAGAGCCGGTTTCATGACCGAACCGGTCTGGCTTTCCTGCATTCTGCCTGAAGATCGCGACTTGGCCCTCGAAAGCGCCCGCCATTTCAAGCAGGTCGGTGACACTCATACCCTGATCTGTCGCGTTCCGACCGAGGACGGCTCGATCCGCTACGTTCGCTCGACGGGTAAAGTTCACCAAACCCCGAGCGGTCACCAGAAGATCATCGGCGTTGCATTCGATGTTACCGAGGATGCGCTGATGACAGCGCAGCTCAAGGCTGCCAAGGACGAGGCGATCGCCAAGAATATCGAGCTCGAGCTTGCCAAGAACCGCATCGAGCACAACTCGCTGCACGACCCGCTGACGGCGCTCGCCAACCGCCGCAAACTTGATATCGCACTTGAGAACCTGACGCTCGACGGCCGGAGCGAGCGGCAGAAATTCGCAATCCTCCACATCGACCTCGACAGGTTCAAGGAGATCAACGACACACTCGGTCATGCCGCCGGCGATGCGATGCTGATCCATGCGTCGCGCGTGCTGTCGAGGAACCTGCGCGGAGATGACCTCGTAGCGCGCATCGGTGGCGATGAGTTCGTGATCCTGGCACACAACGCCAGCGATGCGGTTATGTCTGCCCTTGCCGGCCGGATCATCGAGCAGATGCGCCAGCCGATCGACTTCGAGGGATTCGCCTGCCGTTGCGGCGTCTCCATCGGAATCGCGCTTGCGAATGGCGTGCACGTCGATGCTCGCAAGGTGCTGATCAATGCCGACATCGCCCTCTACCGCGCCAAGAGCCAGGGGCGGAACCGCTACGAATTCTTCAATCACAATCTCCAGGCCGACATCATCAACAACAAGCGCCTGGCCGACGAGATTCTTGCCGGCATCGAGAACGGCGAGTTCACCGCCTGGTATCAGCCGCAGTTCTCAGCACGCACGATGCAACTCACCGGCGTCGAAGCCCTGGTTCGTTGGCAGCATCCGTCCCGGGGACTGCTGACGCCGGACAAATTCCTGAAGATCGCCGACGAGATCAACGTCGTCCAAACGCTTGACCGTATCGTTCTCGACACCGCGCTGAAGGACAAGATGCGCTGGACGGCAAGGGGCATTTCCGTTCCGAAGATCTCGGTCAACGTTTCGGCACGACGGCTGCATGACGAAACCCTCGCAGAGTCACTGCGCGGCCTGCAGATCCGCCCCGGTGAGCTGTCCTTCGAGCTGGTCGAATCGATCTTTCTCGACGAGAGCGAGGATGTGGCCGCTCATAACCTCGATCAGATCAAGGCGCTTGGGATCGACATCGAGATTGATGATTTCGGGACCGGTCATACCTCGATCGTCAGCCTCCTCAAGCTCAAGCCGAAGCGGCTCAAGATCGACCGGCAGCTGGTTCAACCGGTGATGAATTCGCCGCAGGAGCGCGCGCTGGTCAGCTCGATCATCGACATCGCCCGCTCGCTTGGTGTCGAAACGGTGGCGGAAGGCGTCGAAACGGCGTCGCATGCCGCCCTCCTCAACGAGCTCGGCTGTGACCTGTTGCAGGGCTACGCATTCTCCCGCCCGCTTTCTTTCGAGGACTTCGCGCAAATGGCGGCCGGAAGTTCCTGGCGTATCGCCTCCTGACACCATCGTTTACAATCAGCGGAAACACCATTTCCTTTCGTTGACGGTTTCGAGCAAAGAAAGGCTTTTGCCGCTGCGTTTTTTTGGCCTATGAGTGTCGCGCATTTTTCAGATGAAGGACGCCGCCGGTGACGACCGGTTGGCGCGATCCGGTCGGGACACATGTCGCATAACACATTCGGTCATCTCTTCCGTGTAACCACCTGGGGCGAAAGCCACGGGCCGGCGCTTGGCTGCGTCGTCGACGGCTGCCCACCCGGTCTGCTCTTCAAGCTCGAGGACATTCAGATCTGGCTCGACAAGCGAAAGCCCGGCCAGTCGCGCTTTGTGACGCAGCGTCGCGAGGCTGATCTGGTCAAGGTGCTGTCCGGCGTCATGCTGGACGCCGACGGCGAGACGATGATCACGACTGGCACGCCGATCTCGATGATGATCGAGAACACCGACCAGCGCTCCAAGGATTACGGCGAGATCGCACGACAGTACCGGCCTGGCCATGCCGACTACACCTACGATGTAAAGTACGGCATTCGCGACTATCGCGGCGGCGGCCGCTCGTCGGCCCGCGAAACGGCGGCGCGCGTAGCAGCAGGCGGCATTGCTCGTCTTGTTGTGCCCGGGGTCAA
Organism: Rhizobium sp. R711; assembly: GCF_002211365.1. GTDB lineage: Bacteria > Pseudomonadota > Alphaproteobacteria > Rhizobiales > Rhizobiaceae > Rhizobium. The sequence continues at coordinate 64,578 of NZ_LOKZ01000035.1, forward strand.
GGTGCGCGGCGCTCTGGTGCAGATCGGCAAACACAAGATCAACCGCCAGAACTGGGATTGGGATCAGGTCGACCAGAATCCCTTCTTCGCGCCGGATGCCGCGATCGTTCCCGTGTGGGAAGAATATCTCGATGGCATCCGCAAGAACGGCTCTTCGATCGGCGCTGTCGTCGAGGTAGTGGCCGAAGGCGTGCCGGTAGGTCTCGGCGCCCCGATCTATGGCAAGCTCGACCAAGACATCGCCTCGCTGCTGATGTCGATCAACGCCGTCAAGGGCGTCGAAATCGGCAACGGCTTCGAAGCCGCTGAGATCACCGGCGAGGAAAACGCCGATGAGATGCGCATGGGCAATGACGGCAAGCCATTGTTCCTGTCGAACAAGGCCGGCGGCATCCTCGGCGGCATCTCGACCGGTCAGCCTCTTATCGCGCGTTTTGCCATCAAGCCGACGTCATCGATCCTGACCGAGCGCCGGTCGATCGATGCCGATGGGAACAATGTCGATATTCGCACCAAGGGGCGGCACGATCCGTGCGTCGGCATTCGCGCCGTGCCGATCGGCGAAGCGATGGTCGCCTGCGCCGTCGCCGACCATTACCTCCGTGACCGCGGCCAGACCGGCCGACTGAAATAGGAACACTGACATGCCTTATGATCAAAAGCGCGTCGTCGATGCCATCCGAGCCTTCGAGGCCGGCGAAATCGTCGTGGTGATGGATGACGACGACCGCGAGAACGAAGGCGACCTGATCGTTGCGGCTGTTCACTGCACCGCGGAGAAGATGGCTTTTATCGTGCGTCACACCTCCGGCATCGTCTGCACGCCGATGCCCAAGGAGGAGGCCCGCCGGCTCAACCTGAATGCGATGGTTGCCGAAAACGATTCGGCCCATACGACCGCCTTCACCGTTTCGGTCGATTTCAAGCATGGCACGACGACGGGCATTTCCGCCGACGACCGCACGCTGACGGTCCGCAATCTGGCGAACCCCAATGTCGGCCCGGCAGATTTCGTCCGTCCCGGCCACATCTTCCCGCTCGTCGCTCGCGAGGGCGGCGTGCTGATGCGCTCCGGCCATACGGAAGCCGCGGTTGATCTCTGCAAGCTTGCCGGGCTGCCGCCGGTCGGCGTGATCTGCGAGCTTGTCAATGACGACGGCACCGTCACGCGTGGCCCGCAGGTGGTCGACTTCGCCGCAAAACACGGGCTGAAGCTCGTCTCGGTCGCCGATCTCATTGCCTATCGCCAGCGCAAGGAAACCTTGATCGAACTCGGCGCCAGCTTCGACATCGAAACGCCTTTCGGCAAGGCCAAGGCCCATACCTACTCGCTCCCCTGGGATCCGATGCAGCACCTCGCCGTCGTCTTTGGCGACATTCGCGACGGCATCGATATTCCAGTCCGCCTGCACCCTGAAAATGTCGCGGAGGACCTCTTCGGCAAGCGCAGCCCGGTCGATCACTACATGCAGAAGATCGCCGAGGAAGGCCGCGGTATCATCGTCTATCTCCGCGAAGGTTCCGTCGGCGTCGGCCATTACGACAACGGGCGCAAGACGCGCAGCCAGGGCCGCGAATCCCACGCCGAAGCCAAGAGCCGCGAAAGCGAATGGCTGGAGATCGGTCTCGGTGCGCAAATCCTCAAGGACCTCGGCGTCAGCTCCATCAAGCTGCTCACCAGCCGCGAGCGTCACTACGTCGGCCTCGAGGGCTTCGGGATCAAAATCACCACAACGGAGATTTGCTGAGTTTCAGCTAGATAGTATTGGCAAAGATCTCAATATGGACAAGACGATCGTTGCGATAGGTTATCGAGAAGTCGTACGCATAAGGCTGCAGAATGTAATACCAGCGCTGCCACTGCGCTATAAGGCTGCTACAGCTCTCGGTATGTTCAGTGCATCCAAAGCTGAGCGTGCGATCGGAACCGTTTGGTAGAATGCGCGTGTTATCGTTGTACTTCAGATGCTGCGCGCTCAGCCAAGCGGCCCCTTGCTCCGGACCTCCCAAAGTATCCAGCATCCGGAATAGACAGATTTGCGCATCCCACTCCGTACGGAAACGGCTCCAATCGATCTCGAAGGAGTCCTGCTGCGCACAGCTTTCAGCATCCGGCCATCTTTCGAGGGCGCGCAGTAACCCAAGTGCGATATCGTAATGCGGATCGCGCAGCATCCGATAGTTTCCCAGAGAAACAATACCGTCGGGGCTGATCGAGGTGATGTGGCTCTTGAGATATGCGACGTAGGCCGCAGCGCATCCGGCCAGCGCGACGACCACTGAAAGAAATCGAAGAATACGGCGAACCTTGACGGAAGCGAGCATCGCTGTGTCCAGCCTTTCATCTAGCTCTTCGTGTACCACGCATCCAGCAGCACGACCTTCGCCAGTCCCGCAAACTTTGCCACGCGCTCCAGTTCGGCATGCAGCCTTTCCAGTCGCCCGACCGCAGCCTTTACGCCCGGCTCCAACCATAGCCGCTTGACGTCCAGCGTTCCGCCTTTGCGATCTGCCTTCATGTCGATGCGGCCGATCAGCTTGTCACCTTCCAGAAGCGGGAAAACGTAGTAGCCGTATTCGCGCTTCGGCTCTGGCACGAATACTTCAATGCGATAAAAGAAGCCGAAGAGGCGTTCAGTGCGATTACGGTCGCGGATCATCGGATCGAAGGGGCTGAGCACACGCACGCGCGGGGGCGCCTCGGGATAGTCCTGAAGGCTCGTGAGCAGATCCGGGAAGGCCCAGGATGGGCGCGACTTGCCACCAAGCGCCGGCTCGATCAGCACCTCGGTCAACTCGTCGCGATGCGCGTTGACCCAGGTTTTCGCTTCATCGGGCGACAGCAGATCCCAGAAAGCGGCAATCTCGCCATGCGTGGCAAAGCCCAACCGCGTCAGCGCACTGCGGCAGGCCCAGTCGACAAACTCCTCACGGCTGACCTGAGGCTCGCGATATTCCGCCGGGATGACGCGCTCGACCAGATCATAGATCTTCTGGAAATTTGAGCGGCCGGCGATCGCGAACTTACCTGTATGCCAGAAATACTCCAGCGCCGTCTTGTTCGGGTGCCAGTTCCACCAGCCGCCGGAAACATGCCCATCCGCCTTGATCTCACGCGCCATGATCGCGCCGTCGCGGACGACCCGCTCATAGGTTTCATCGAAGGCATGCTCGAAGCCCTCGCCGCGCCATTTGCGCCAGCGCTCGATGATGGCTTCTTCCTCGTGACGGAACTTGTGCTTCCAATATTTGAAGAATGCGCTCGGCAGGATGGAGGCGTCATGCGTCCAGTGCTCGAAGAGCGAGCCCTCTTTCTCCAGCAGTGCCGTCAGGTGCTCGCGCTTGTAGGTCTGGTTGCGGGAAAACAGGATCTGGTGATGCGCCCGCTCCACCGTCTGGATGCTGTCCACCTGCACGAAACCGAGTTCGTGGATAAGCTCCAGCAGGCCGGCTTTCGTCAGCGCCTTGTTCGGCGGCGCGCTCAGGCCCTGCTTGGCGAGGAATATGCGGCGGGCATCGGAATTCGAAACGAGATTCGTCATAGCGCATCATAGGCCGGAAAATGTTCCTAGCCACCCGATAAGTTTGAGGGGACCAGTCAGGAAGGAGCAACCAACATTCATTGCGAGATTTTGAGCTTTCAAAGTGCGAAATTCGTTATAGAACGGCCTCTCAATTCACGAGGAACCAGGTGGATATCCGTTTCGAAGGAGCAGGGGTCAGCTATGGTGCACGTGTCGCGCTGGCGCCCGTGACGCTGCAACTCAACGAAAAGCGCATCGGCATCATCGGCCTCAACGGCTCGGGCAAGACGACCTTTGCGCGCCTCATCAACGGCCTGACCAAGCCGAGTGTCGGACGCGTGATCGTCAACGGCCGCGATACGGCCGACGCCAAGGCCGTTCTCACCGATGTCGGCTTCATCTTCCAGTCTCCGCAAAACCAGATCATTCTGCCCATCGTGCGTGATGACATCGCCTTCGGGCTGAAGAGCCGCGGCTACAAGCCGGCGGAAATAGAGGCTAAGGTGGAGGCGGTCCTGCAGCGTTTCAGCGCCGCCCATCTAGCTGAGCGCCGGGCGCACGAGCTTTCGGGCGGAGAACTCCAACTTGCCGCCCTGTGTTCCGTGCTGGTCACCGGTCCAGACATTCTCATTTTGGACGAGCCGACCAACCAACTGGACCTCAAGAACCGCGGTCTCGTGCAGAGGCTGGTGGAAAGCCTTCCCGAGAACGCGATCGTCATCAGCCACGATCTGGAGTTGGTCGCCGACTACGAGCGGGTGCTGGTTTTCCATGAGGGCAATCTCGTTGCCGACGCGCCTGCTGGAGAAGCGATCCGTTGCTACAGGGAGATCGCCAGCCGATGAAGTCGCTTTTCGTCGAAGGCAACAGCGCCATGCATCGGGTTTCGGCTCGCGCCAAGCTGCTTGCGCTTGCCGCCCTCGGCGTCGTGCTCTTCCTTTCGACGAATCTCCTGCTGCTTGCCTTGGCGGTGGTCGCCACGGCCGCGATCTACTTCAGCATCGGCCTTCCGGGACGATCCGCGCTTGCGCGGCTGAAGCCGGTCTTCCTGACGATCGTCATTGTGGCGTTGTTCAGTCTGGCCTTCAATCCCTGGCATGTCGCAATCGTCGCCCTGCTGCGCCTGACCGCATTGATGCTGTTTGCTGCCGCCGTGACAGCAACGACCACAATTGCGCAATTCATTGATGAGATTACACTTCTGGCACGACCGCTGGAGCGCCTCGGACTTCTCCGGGCCAACGATGTCGGCCTTGCTGTCGGGCTCGTCGTCCGTTTTGTACCCGAAATCCTCGATCGTTACAGTGCCATCCGCGAGGCGCACGCGGCTCGTGGCATCAAGGTACGACCAACGACCGTGCTCGTGCCGCTGGTCATTCTGACGCTGAGGGATGCGGATAACATTGCGGCGGCAATTGACGCGCGCGGCGTTCGGCGGCATCTCAATTGAGAACTCGCTAACAGGAGCCCTGCATGAGCACTCGCGACCTCGTTCTCTCCGCCCTCTTCGCGGCCATCATCGTCGCGCTCGGCATTCTGCCGCCGATCACGCTCGGCTTCATTCCGGTGCCGATCACGGCGCAGTCGCTCGGCGTGATGATGGCGGGTGTCGTGCTCGGCGCGCGCCGCAGTACGATTGCCGTCCTCATCGTCCTCGTGCTTGTTGCAATCGGCCTTCCCGTGCTTTCCGGCGGTCGTGGCGGGCTGGCAGCCTTCGCCGCACCGACCACCGGCTTTCTGATCGGCTGGGTATTGGCGGCTTTCGTCACCGGTTATCTCAGCGAGCGGCTGGTCAAGTCAGAGCAATCGGCGCTGGTACAGACGGTCGGCTTCTTCCTTGCTGCGATGATCGGTGGCATCGTCGTTCTCTATGCCTGCGGCATCTTCTATCTGGCGTTCGCCGCCCAGCTTGGCCTCTCCAAGGCCTTCCTTGGCTCAATGGCGTTTATCCCCGGTGACGTCATCAAGGCGCTCGTTGCAGCGCTTGTCGGCCGTGCCGTCATGGTCGGCTATCCCTTGCTGCCGGTGCGCAGCTAATCGACGAAACCATAAAGCCAGTCGCGCGTGACTTCGGGAAGCGGGACTGGCGAACGATCTTCGCGTGAGCGCGCCTGCCAGATGATCTCGACCTCGGCAGAGCGCTCATCGCCAATGTCGGCTGCAATGATGAAGCCAACCGAACGCACACCGATCTTGTCCACCGACGCAGTGAACACGACCCGCTCATCGTAATGCAGCGGCCGATGGAGAATGCAGGTCACCTTGCTGGCGATGTAAAGCGGTTCGTCCTGCAACCGTGGCCTCGACGACCAGAAGGTCGCCAGCACGGACTCGGCATAGGAAATATAGGAGCCCAAAAATACCTGGCCGTTCATGTCGACATCGCGGAACGGCACATTCATCTCAACGGTGCGCGTGACCTCGTTCATTGATCTTTCTACCAATTTCCCCCTCCCCTCAGACTAGCCGCGAGGCCGACCGAAGTAAACGGGAGGACCGGTGCGAGGAGCAACGCGCGCGCTTGTTGAAATCGGCGCATCGAGCCCCATCTGCTGTGGATCATGACGGGAGGGAAAGATAGAGTGATCCCATGAGCACCCGCCTTTACGAGCACCCGATTTTCCTGGAACACGTAACGCCCGCCGGCCATCCCGAGCGGTCCGACCGCCTGCGGGCGATCAACGTGGCGCTGGAGCATCCGAACTTTGCGGGGCTTGATCGCAAGCGCGCTCCGCAGGCCGCCGAAGAAGCCGTGCTGCTTGCGCATCCCGAGGAGCACCTGCTTTCGGTGCTGCGCCAGGTGCCGGAAGAGGATGGCGAGATCAATCAGCTCGACGCCGATACCTATGCCAGCAGAAAGAGCTTCGAAGCGGCGCTGACAGGGATCGGCGGCGCGATGGCCGCTGTCGATGACGTCTTCACCGGCAAGGCGGACAACGTCTTCGTTGCGGCCCGGCCGCCCGGCCACCATGCCGAAAAAACAACGGCGATGGGGTTCTGCTTCTTCAACAATGCCGCCATTGCCGCCCGCCATGCGCAGAAGGTGCATGGCGCGGAGCGCGTGGCAATCGTCGACTGGGACGTGCACCACGGCAATGGCACCCAGGATATTTTCTGGGACGATCCTTCCGTGCTCTTCTGCTCAACGCACCAGATGCCGCTTTACCCCGGGACCGGCGCGAAAGAGGAGAGCGGCAAGCACGGCACCATCGTCAACGCGCCCTTATCGCCGAATGTCGGCAGCGATCAGTTCCGTGAGGCGTTCAAATCGCGGGTGTTGCCGGCACTCTTCGACTTCCGCCCGGACCTGATCATCATCTCCGCCGGTTTCGATGCGCATCACCGCGATCCGCTGGCGCAGATTAATCTGGTCGGCGAGGATTTCGACTGGGCGACCGGGCGATTGCTCGAGGTGGCCGACAAAAGTGCCGCAAACCGGGTCGTCAGCCTGCTGGAAGGCGGCTATGATCTCGAAGGCCTCGCCGAGTCGGCTGGCCTGCATATTCTCAGAATGATGAAGGGTTGAGTATGACTGACAGCGCCAAGCCGGAGGTTTCCGGTCTTTCCTTCGAGAAGGCCGTCGCCGAACTCGAAAGCATCGTGGCCCGCCTCGAACGCGGGGACGTGGCGCTGGACGAATCGATCGAGATCTACGAGCGCGGCGAAGCGCTGAAGAAGCATTGCGAAACACTGCTTTCGGCCGCCGAAAACCGCATCGAGAAGATCCGCCTCGACCGATCAGGCAAACCCCAGGGCGTCGAGCCGCTGGACGGCGCATAAGCAAACCTCCAGCGAAATCGTCATCATCCTGAACAGAGCGTCGCCGTTCGGGCGATAAGTTTTCCTAGTCCGCCATCATCAATCGGGCTAGCGTAGAACCCGTGCTCATCGGAGATCTGCGATGTCCTTCTTCCCCGGTAAAGACCCCCTGCCCGGCGACGCTTTCAGCTGCGACGCGATCGAAAATCTCATCATACCGCGCACCAGCGATCTCGGTGGCTTCCAGGTGCGGCGCGCGCTACCGACCCGGGAGCGGCGGCTCGTCGGACCGTTCATCTTCTTCGACCGCATGGGGCCGGCGATCCTGAAGCCGAACGAGGCGCTCGACGTGCGGCCGCACCCGCATATCGGGCTTTCGACGGTGACCTACCTCTTCGACGGCGAGATCCGGCACCTCGACAGCCTCGGCACCGAGAAGGTCATTCGCCCCGGCGACATCAACCTGATGACGGCTGGACGCGGCATCGTCCATTCCGAGCGCACGCCTGATAATCTGCGTGGACACCCGCTGTTGATGTCGGGCCTGCAGACCTGGCTGGCGCTGCCCGACGACAAGGAGGAGATCGATCCCTCTTTTGCGCATACCGAAAAGAGCGACATGCCAGTCATCGCCGAACGCGGGGTGCGCGGGCGCGTCGTCATCGGATCGTTCGAGGGAATGTCCTCGCCGGTGAAGGTGTTTTCGGATACGCTCTATGCCGATATCAGTCTGGAACCCGGTGTGAAGTTCCCCTTCGCCGCGGGACATGAAGAGCGGGCGGCCTACGTGCTATCAGGCGAAGTCGTTATATCCGGCGACAGATTTGCCGCCGATCAGCTGCTGGTCTTCCGCCCCGGCGACCAGATCACGCTCGAAGCCGGCAGAGAGGGCTGTCATCTGATGCTGTTCGGCGGAGCGGCGCTGAACTCGAAACGCTACATCTGGTGGAACTTCGTTTCCTCCTCGAAAGAGCGCATCGAAAAGGCAAAGGAAGAGTGGCGAACGGGCAAATTTGACATTGTTCCGGGGGACGAAGAAGAATTCATACCTTTGCCGGAAGGCTGATCTCCTTTAGAGAGGAGTTTCAGCCGTTCTTGAAATCGACTTTTTTCACCGCAATTTATGGCTTAAAGGCATCCTGCCCAAGAAAGACAAGAAAGAGTGCCCGCCCGTGACACAACCGCCGAAGACGCCGCTGCTGGACAAGGTTGCCTATCCAGCCGACCTCCGAAAGCTGGAGGATCGCGACCTGCCGCAGCTTGCGCGCGAGGTCCGCGACGAGATGATCGATGCGGTATCCAAGACCGGCGGGCATCTGGGCGCCGGCCTCGGCGTCGTGGAATTGACGATCGCCATCCACAACGTGTTCAACACGCCTGACGACCGACTGATCTTCGATGTCGGGCATCAGTGCTACCCGCACAAGATCCTCACCGGTCGTCGCGACCGTATCCGCACGCTGCGCCAGGAGGACGGCCTTTCCGGCTTCACGCGTCGCGCCGAAAGCGAATACGACCCCTTCGGCGCCGCTCACTCCTCGACGTCGATTTCCGCTGGCCTCGGCATGGCGGTGGCCTCCGATCTCGACAAGACCGACCGCCGCGTGATCGCCGTGATCGGCGACGGCGCGATGTCGGCCGGCATGGCTTATGAGGCGCTCAACAATGCCGGCGCACTCGACGCCCGGCTGATCGTCATCCTCAACGACAACGACATGTCGATTGCGCCGCCGACCGGCGCGATGAGCGCCTATCTTGCGCGCCTCGCGTCCGGGCGCACCTACATGGGCTTCCGCGATTTCGGCAAGAAGCTGACGGCATATCTCGGCAAGAACGTCGACCGCGCCATCACCCGCGCCGTCGAGCATGCGCGGGGCTACGTGACCGGCGGGACCATGTTCGAGGAGATGGGTTTTTACCACATCGGCCCGATCGACGGTCACTCCTTCGAACACCTGCTGCCCGTGCTGCGCAATGTCCGGGACAATGCGAACGGCCCGGTGCTGATCCATGTCGTGACGCAGAAGGGCAAGGGCTATGCGCCAGCCGAAGCAGCGGCCGACAAGTATCACGGCGTCAACAAGTTCGACGTCATCACCGGCGCGCAGGCGAAGGTGAAGCCGAACGCACCGAGCTACACGAGCGTATTCGCCGAAGCCCTGGTGCAGGAAGCCGAGCTCGATGACAAGATCGTCGGTATCACCGCCGCCATGCCGAACGGGACCGGCCTCGACAAGCTCGCAAGCGTCTTCCCGGCCCGCTGTTTCGATGTCGGCATCGCCGAGCAGCATGCGGTGACGTTTGCGGCCGGTCTCGCTGCCGAAGGTTTCAAGCCGTTTGCCGCGCTTTACTCAACCTTCCTGCAGCGCGCCTACGACCAGGTGGTGCACGACGTCGCGATCCAGGGCCTGCCGGTTCGCTTCCCGATCGATCGCGCCGGCTTCGTCGGCGCCGACGGACCGACCCATGCCGGCTCGTTCGATACGACGTTCCTGGCGACCCTGCCGGGCTTCGTGGTCATGGCAGCGGCCGATGAGGCCGAACTGAAACACATGGTGCGAACGGCGGCGGCCTATGACGCCGGTCCGATCTCGTTCCGCTATCCGCGTGGCGAAGGCGTCGGCATCGAGATGCCGGTGCGCGGCGAGATTCTGAAGATCGGCAAGGGCCGCATTGTCAAGGAAGGCGCGAAGGTGGCACTGCTCTCCTTCGGGACCCGCCTGGCCGACTGTCTGCTTGCGGCCGAGGACCTGGATGCGGCCGGCCTTTCAACGACGGTTGCCGATGCGCGCTTTGCCAAACCGCTGGATCACGATCTGATCCGCCAGCTCGCCCGCCACCACGAGATTCTGATCACTGTCGAGGAAGGCGCAATCGGCGGCTTCGGCAGCCAGGTCATGCAGTTCCTGGCGATGGACGGTCTCCTCGACAACGGCCTGAAGATCCGCTCGCTTGTCATGCCCGACCTGTGGATGGAACAGGCAAAGCCTGAGGTGATGAACGCCCATGCCGGTCTCGACCGCGCCGGGATCGTCTCGACCGTCTTCCGGGTGCTTGGACGCCCGGCAGCCTTCGGTGTCGGCGCCGCTGGCTAGTCCGGCGTCGTCATCAACCGGAGAAGCGCGAAGCTCCCACTGCCACGTTGACTTTTCTTGCGACTAGTCGGGAGAATTGAAAACGGCTTCAATATGGTGACCATCTGGGTCGACCACGAAGGCCGCGAAGTAATGTGGTCCGTAGTGAGCACGAAGACCAGGCGACCCGTTATCAATGCCTCCGTGTGCGATGGCCGCCTCATGAAAGTTGGCGACCGCTCGTCTACTCGTGGAGACGAAGGCTAGATGAAAGCCGGGACCCGGGGCGCGCTGGCCCTCTGGGCATAATTTGATCGCAAACTTATCGCCGCCACCAGCAATTCCGTAGCCGACAGCCTGATCAGCTTCTCCGGGCCTCAGATCCTCCCAAACACGAGTAAAACCGAGGGGAGCAAGAGCGGCGTCATAGAACGCCGCCGAGCGTTCGATGTTTGAGACGCCAAAAGAGATATGATGAAGCATGCGTTCACAATCTCCTATTTCCTATGATTCTCCGTCACACCCTAGAACAAGCTTCTGCTTAAACATAGGAAATATCTTCGGAAAACGAAACCGCTCGCAGCGGCTTGCTGCGAGCGTTTCTCGTTTCTCATAGGTACAGATTTTCACATTTAAGTAAGTGGCCGACCGAAAAACGGGGCTTTTCTTTTATGGTTACGTGCCTTTCAGCTCAGAATTCCGTCCAGTCCTCCTGAACGGCAGCAGCCGTTGCAGCCCTGCCGCCACCGAAGGCCTTGGCCACCGTGCGGGTCCGCGCGCGGGCCGGCGAAGCGACGGGGCGTGACGCGGGGCTGGCGACGGCCGCCCTCGGCGCGTCAGCATGGGCATGGCCGAGATTGAACTGACCGAGCAGATCGTCCAGAGCTGCTGCCTGTTGCGCGAGTGAGTGGCTGGCCGCCGTCTGCTCTTCGACCATGGCCGCATTCTGCTGCGTGCCCTGATCCATGTTGTTGACGGCCGTGTTGATCTCCTGCAGGCCAATCGACTGCTCGCGCGTTGCGGTGACAATCGCGCCGACGTGCTTGTTGATCTCCTGGACAGCGCCGACAATCTCTGCAAGCGCCTTGCCGGTTTCGTCGACGAGCGAGACGCCGGCATTGACCTGCGTGCCCGACGTGTTGATCAGCGCCTTGATCTCCTTGGCGGCGTTCGCGGAGCGCTGAGCCAGTTCGCGGACTTCCTGCGCTACGACAGCAAAACCCTTGCCCGCTTCACCCGCACGTGCCGCTTCGACACCTGCGTTTAGCGCCAATAGGTTGGTCTGGAAGGCGATGTCGTCGATCACACCGATGATGTTGCTGATCTCACCGGACGATTTCTCGATTTCCTGCATCGCAGAGACGGCCTTGCGGACGACGTCGCCGGACTTTTCGGCGCCGAGACGCGTGCGCTCGACGAGCTGACCGACATCCTCGGCGCGCTTGGCGGAGTCGCGAACGGTCGTGGTGACCTCTTCGAGCGCTGCCGCGGTTTCCTCGACGGCCGCAGCCTGCTGTTCGGTGCGGCGAGCAAGGTCGTCGGCAGCCGAGCGGATTTCACCGGCGCCGGCATTGATCGCGGATGCATTGCGGCCGACCGACTGAAGAGCGCCCTGCAGCTTCTCGACGGCGTTGTTGAAGTCGTTGCGCAGGCGATCGAATTGCGATGCGAACGGCGTCGTGATGCGAACGGCGACATTGCCGTTGGCGAGATCCGACAGACCGCCGGCAAGGCCTTCGATCGCGAAGCGAAGTTCCGCTTCCTCACGCGCCTTCTGTTCGTCGCTCACCTGGCGCTGACGCTCGGCATCGCTGCGCATGCGATCCGTTTCGCCGGAGAGGCGAAGCTTCTCGATGGCCGCATCCTTGAAGACCAGAACTGATTGAGCCATGCGGCCGACTTCGTCCTGCCGGTCCAGGGCCGGAACGTCGATATTGTTCTCGCCGCCCGCAAGGCGTCCCATCGCCGAGGTCATGCCAACGATCGGCCGGACGATGCTGCGCGACAGCATCCAGGCAAGCAGGACGGCAGCAAGGCCAGCGGCGACACCGCCGACAAGCAGCGTAGTGCTGAGATCGCTGCTGGCGTCGGCCTGAATGGCGGCAAGGGCGTCCGATTCTTCGCGGGCAGCAGCCTTGATCTTGGCCGATGCCTGACGGAAACCGTCGAGCTGGCCCTTGGTTTCGTTGACACCGATCTTGACGACCTGGTCGACCGGCATGTCGGTTTCCTTGCGAGCCTTGGATTGCGGCTCGGCAAGCTCATGGAAATAGAGATCGGCCGCCTTCTGCATGCCGTCGATCTGCTGGATGAAATCGCTCTTGCCTGCCGCCGTTTCGCGTGCCGCAGCGATCGCCTTCAGCATGCGCTCGCGGTTGGCAAAGATGTCGCCATAGGTGCTGTCGCTGCGGAAAAGCAGGAAGCCGCGCAGGTTTACCGCCTGTTCGAGCATGGCCTGCAGCGCGTCATCGATCTGGTTGACCAGACGCTCGGATTTCTTCTGCTGCTCGGAAGCGGCCGCAACGGCGCCTGCTTTCGAGTAGACAAAGGCGGAAACGGACAGAAAGATAAGGATCAGCATGGCGAATGTCGCGGCGAGCTTACCATTCAAGGACATGTTTCTAGCAAACATCAGTCAATCTCTCCTGACGGCCTGCGGCCATGGGGAAACGGCACGCCAAGGCATGCCCGAAAAATTCGGGGGATGGGAACATGATCGGCAAATTGGGAGGAAGCCATCATGGCGGGAGGCAGCTTCACGAGCCGCCGCAATCCACCCGACCCTATGACGGCAGACTTTAAATTTGCTTAAGTTTGTGCGACGCGGCAAACGTCGCGAGCGAGACACGGAAGCGTTTTCGGAACAAAAGGCTTGCAAGGCTTGACTTTGCCCTGCATGGACAGCGCATGTCAGATCAGAACACGCAACGCCTCGACCAGCTTCTTGTCAGCCTTGGCCTGTTCGCCAGTCGCTCTCGCGCGCGTGATGCCGTGCAGCGCGGCACCGTGAAGGTTGGCGGCAAGGTGGTGACGAAGGCCGGCGCGCTGTTTGGCGAAGACTCCACCATCGAAATCGATGATCCGGCGCAGGACTATGTCTCGCGCGCCGCGTTGAAGCTCACCGCTGCCCTGGATCATTTCAAGCTCAACCCATCAGGACAGCACTGTCTCGACGTCGGCGCATCAACAGGCGGCTTCACGGAAGTCTTGCTGGCGCACGGTGCCGCACATGTCACTGCGATTGATGTCGGGCATGGCCAGATGCATCCTCGTATATCGAACGATGCTCGCGTGACCAACATCGAAGGCCTGAACGCTCGCAACCTCACGGCCGAAGACGTCGGGCACCCGGTCACCTTCGTCGTGTCGGACGTCTCCTTCATCTCGCTGAAGCTGGCATTGGCCCCTGCCCTCAATCTTGCGGAAGCGGGAGCCGTCGCTGCTCTCCTCGTCAAGCCGCAGTTTGAAGCCGGGCGCGATGCGATCGGTAAAGGCGGGCTTCTCAAGGACCCGTCTTCGGCGTCTGATGTCGCAGCAGAACTCGAGCGTTGGTTCGTCGAGGACATGGGCTGGAACAGCCTTGGCCTCATCCCCTCCCCGATCGCCGGTGGCGACGGGAACCAGGAATTTCTACTCGCAGGAACGAAACCGTGAGCACGCAAACAGTTACGATCGAAAAGCTCGGCGCCCAAGGCGACGGGATCGTGCATGCAGACGGCGGGCCGATCTACGTGCCCTTCACCCTACCGGGTGAAACTGTCGCCATCGCACGCGTCAAAAACCACGGCACATTGATGTCCATCGCGACTCCATCGGACGATCGTCAGGACCCGCCGTGCCGCCATTTCGGCCCGGACGGCGTGAACGGCACCTGCGGCGGCTGCAGCCTGCAGCACATGAACGATGCGGCCTACCGCCGCTTCAAGCGGCAGCTCGTCGTCGATGCGTTGAAAACGAAGGGGCTGACGCCTGACGTCGCCGACCTAGTCGCCGCTCATCCCGGCGAGCGCCGCCGCGTCGTCTTCGCCGCGCGGCGGACCGAGAAGGACATGCTTGTTGGATTCAATCAGGCGGAAAGCCACCATATCGTCGCCATTGAGGAATGTCCCATCTCGTCGGCTGGCATCATGGCCAGGCTGCCGGCGATCAAGGCGATTGGGGCAGCACTTGCCAATAACGCCGAAGCGTTCCGCATTGCCGTATTGGAGACCCTGTCGGGCCTCGATCTTGCAGTCGACGGCATCAAGAAGCTCACGGACCAGCAGCGCCGCAAGGCAATCGAGACCGTGCTTTCCCTTCGGGGTATCGCCCGCGTCTCGCTCAACGACGAAATCCTCGTTGAACCGTCCAAGCCGATCGTCGATTTCGGCAGCGTCAACGTCGTTCCGCCGCCCGGCAGCTTCACGCAGGCAACCAAGCCGGCGGAGGATGCAATGGCAGAGCTGGTTCTGGCGCATGTCGGCAAGGCGAAACGCATCGCCGATCTCTTCGCCGGCGCCGGCACATTCTCGCTCCGCCTTGCCCGCGTCGGTCGCGTGCATGCGGTCGAGAGCGAGGACAAGCCGCTGGCAGCACTCGATCATGCCGCCCGCAACACGCAGGGCCTCAAGCCGGTCAGTGTCGAGAAACGGGACCTTTTCCGGCGACCGCTGATGACCTCGGAACTGAAGGTCTACGACGCCGTAGTCTTTGATCCGCCACGCGCCGGCGCCGAGTTTCAGTGCAAGGAGTTGGCGCGCTCGAACGTGAAGAAAGTCGTGGCGGTCAGCTGCAATCCGCTGACGCTCGCTCGCGATCTCGCTCTGCTCGTCGACGGAGGCTATCGTATCACCGGTGTAACGCCGATCGACCAGTTCCTGTGGACGCCGCATGTCGAGGTCGTGGCGACGCTGGAGAAGTAGAGAGCGCCCCGCGAGCAAGGCCGATCTCAGCGGTCTTGGATCACGAAAGGAATTCGATGCGTTTTATCAATCCCATCCCATTCGTTCGCGACATAGATCGCTCCAGGGAATTCTACCGCAAGACACTTGGCCTGCAGATTTTGGAGGACTTTGGAAACTTCGTCCTTTTCGAGACTGGCTTTGCAATTCACGACGGAACGTCCCTTGAACAAACGATCTGGCGGCAATCGTTTTTCGCTGAAGAACCCTATGGGCGAAGAAATCTGCTTTTGTATTTTGAACATGAGGATGTCGATGTGGCCTTCGAAAACATCGCACCGCATGTCGAGCTGATCCATCCCGTCGAACGGCAGGCATGGGGTCAGAGGGTGTTCCGTTTTTATGACCCTGACAGGCATGCGATCGAGATCGGGGAGCCTCAAAATCCTGGACCTCCGAGCCATTCGCAGAAGTCGTGATCTTCGCGACAAGATCGCCAGCTCTGGAAACTCCCGGCGATCCCTGTCGCGAGCCGCCTGATTGGGGATATTCCAGAATCCGTCAAAGGCCCGCATTTCGTACGGGCCTTTTTTGTTCTGAGCTCGATGCGCCTCAGGCAGCGCGATGGCTGTACGCGGCAGCCTGGGATGCGGCCTGCAGATTGAACTGGCTCAGCAACTGCATCAGCTTCGCCGCCTCCTGCGCCAACCCATGGCTCGCTGCAGTCTGTTCTTCAACCATGGCGGCATTCTGTTGCGTGCCCTGGTCCATCGTGTTGACGGCCGTGTTGATCTCGGCGAGTCCGGTCGATTGCTCGCGGGTCGCGGTGACGATCGCATCGACATGACGGCTGATCTCCTGGACCTGGCCGACGATCGCTTCCAACGCCTTTCCGGTGTCGCCAACGAGCGTGACGCCCGAGCGGACCTGATCGTTGGAGGCGCTGATCAGGCCCTCGATTTCCTTCGCGGCCTTAGCCGAACGCTGCGCCAATTCGCGTACTTCCTGAGCGACGACGGCAAAGCCCTTGCCGGCTTCACCGGCACGGGCAGCCTCCACGCCAGCGTTCAGCGCCAGCAGATTGGTCTGGAAGGCGATGTCGTCGATCACGCCGATAATATTGGCGATCTTCTGCGACGACTGCGCAATTTCGGTCATCGCGGAAACCGCCTTGCGAACGATGTTGCCGGACTCTTCCGCGCCGGAGCGTGTACGAGTGACCAGCGTGCCGGCTTCTTCCGCGCGACGCGCCGTGTCCTTGACGGTCGTCGTGATCTCTTCGAGTGCTGCAGCCGTTTCCTCGATGGAGGCGGCCTGCTGCTCGGTGCGGCGCGCAAGACCGTCCGCGGCCGTGCGGATTTCTCCGGCGCCTGCATCGATCGCATGAGCATTGTCACCGACCTCCTGAAGGACCGCCCGCAGCTTGGCGATGGAAGTATTGAAATCGCTGCGCAGCCTATCGAGGTGATCAGCGAAAGGTGTCTCGATCGTCCGCGTAAGATTGCCGTCGGAGAGCGCGCCCAGCGCCTCCGCGAGCGCACTGACGGCATGCTGGATTTCCGCGGCTTCACGAGCCTTCGAGGCTTCATTGCGCGAGCGCTCCTGCTGCGCCTGTTCGCGGGTATGCTCGGCGCTGCGTTCGAGGTCGAGGCGTGCGAAGGAGTTGTCGCGGAAGACTGCAACGGCGGCCGCCATGTCGCCGATCTCGTCCTTGCGCCCGACATAGGGAACGGCCGCGTCGAGATCGCCGTCTGCCAGACGGGCCATGCGGGTGGCGATCGTCGAGATCGGCTGTGAAATACGCTTCCAGGCGAGGAACGCGGCAGCCACAGCGACGGCCAGCGCGACGGCGAGGCCACCGACGATCGACAGGACGCCCGCGCTGTAGTTGCCGGCTGCGGCGGCGAGCGCCGCATCGGTCGACTGCCGATCCTTTGCCAGCATTCCGTCAACGAGGGTCTGAATGTTGTTGGCGGACATCGAGAGTTCGCCACGATAGAGAATGTTCGCCTGGCTGCGCTTATTATCAAGCGCGAGGGCAACGATCTTGTCGGCAAGTGCGGCATCGTTGGCGAGCGCCTTCTGCAACCGGCCGAAATTCTGGCTCATGTAGTCGCTCTTCGGCTGCTTTTCGAACGCGTCGATCGCGGTGGCGAGACGCTGGCGGCGGGCCTTCAGCGTCGTCTCGGCGTTGCGGAAGTCCGTCTTGCCGGTGGCCAGGAGATAGTCGGCGTAGCTGCGGCGAACGTCGTTCAGCGTCGTGACGATCGCATGAAGCCGCTCGCTGTTCGGAATGTTCTGTGCGCCGATCTGCCGGGTGTTGGCTTCCAGATTGGTCAGCGAGAAGGCCGCGATCGCACCCTGTACCAAGGCAATGAAAACAAGAGACAGGAAGAGAAGTGGAAGGAGCGTTTTTATCTTCAGTTTGGACATGGGGCGGTCTCATGCGGCCAAAGTGACAAGGCCCAACCGATCTGGATCGATCGCCTGGGCGCCACTCGCCTTGGTGATATCGGAAAACAATACGGACGATATCCGTCATGCGTCATGCATTGGATCTCACTAGAGACCAAGATCCGTAAGATTTGATTAAAAGTAATATGATTCGAGCGTGTTCGCCGCGTGGCGGAGTCGGTAGCCGCATGTAAACAGAAATGCCCGCGACAAGCGGGCATCCGATCAGGCTCTTGACGTTCAAACTTTCCGGCGTCAGCGGTGCATGAAAGCTTCGAACGCGGCCCTTGCTTCGGCGCTGTGGAGACGCTCGAAGAAATGGCGTGCCTCATCATCGATGCGGGCGATGATCTCCTCGCGGTCGCCGCGGATCAGGTTGCGAGCGATCTTGAGCGCTTCCGGCGGCTTGGCTGCGAGCTTGGCAGCGGTTGCGAGCGTCGTGGCTTCGACCGCATCGGGTGCTGAGACCTTCCAGACAAGTCCCGCTTCCCGTGCTTCCTCGCCCGAGAAACCCTCGCCAAGAGCCAGAAGCGCGAAGGCGCGCTGATGCCCCATGATACGCGGCGCAAGGAGGCTGGACGCCGCTTCCGGAACGAGGGCGAGATCGACGAACGGAGTGCGGAACTGGCTGCGTGCGGAGGCGATGGTCAGATCGCAATGCATGTGCATCGTGGTTCCGATACCGATTGCCAGCCCGTCGACGCCCGAGACGATCGGCTTCTCGGAGCGGACCATGGCATAGAGGAATTCGACGATCTCTCGAGGCATCGCGCCGCCCATCGCAGCAGCAAGGAAATCACCGAGATCGTTGCCGGCGGAGAAGCAGCCCTCGGTGCCGAGAACGGCCGTCGCCTTGATCGCCGCATCGGCATTGGCGGCAATCAAGGCGTCAGCCATTTTCCGATACATCGCGCGGGTGATGGCGTTCTTCTTTTCCGGCCTGTTGAACCGGATGATCTGGATGCCGGGGTGGGCGGCATTCTGCTCGACGATGACCTGCTCTGTCATGATGGTTCCTTAGGCGAGAACGACTTTTGCGGCCGCAAGGCTTGCAGCACCGTTGACGACGCAGTCTTTCAGCGCCGTTACTTCCGAAAGAAGATTTTCTGCAGCAAAGCGGCAGAGCGCGATGCGCCCTTCGGCCCCACCGTCCGGCGCCTGAGCGAACCCGCCCTTTGCCAGGTAGCAACCGGTCAGAACAAGGCCGAACATCCGTTGATAGGGCGTCGCGCCGGCCAGCGCCTCTGTCACCTTACCCTCACGAACCTGCGCCAGCAGCCAATCCGTCGCTTCACCAAGGTCCGTTATGGCGGCATCGAGCCGATTTGCCGTCGCGCCGAAGCCGTCCAGGTTGGAATGGCGAACCTCATCGGCGATCTGCTTCAAATCGGCGATGAAGGCGTGCACCTGCTCGCCGTTCGAGAGCGTCAATTTGCGGGTGACGAGATCGATTGCCTGAATGCCATTCGTGCCCTCGTAGATCGGCGCAATGCGCGCATCGCGCAGGTAGCGCGCGGCCCCCGTCTCCTCGATGAAGCCCATGCCGCCATGGACCTGAATGCCGAGCGAGGCAACGTCGACGCCGACATCGGTGGAAAAGGACTTGGCGATCGGAGTCAGCAGGGCAGCGCGCTCCTGCCAATGCTGTTTGCGGTCCGAAGCACGATGCGACATGTCGATGGCGTGGGCGCAGGCGTAGGAAATCGCGCGCGCCCCCTGAGTCAGCGCCTTCATCGTCAGGAGCATCCGAGTAACATCGGGGTGTTCGATGATCGGGCTCATGCCGCCGCCCGTCCAGCCCGGTGCCTTCCCCTGGGTACGCTCTTTCGCATAGGCGGTCGCCTTCTGCGTCGCCGCCTCGGCAACGGCAACGCCCTGCATACCGACGGCAAGGCGAGCATTGTTCATCATCGTGAACATGCAGGCGAGGCCCTTGTTCTCTTCGCCGACCAGCCAGCCGATCGCGCCCTTCTCGGAGCCGAACCTGCCGTCGCCATAGATCATCGTGCAGGTCGGCGAGCCGTGGATGCCGAGCTTGTGCTCCAGCGAATGCGCAAAGAGATCGTTGCGAGCGCCGAGCGATCCGTCGGGATTGACGAGAAACTTCGGCACGAGAAACAGGGAGATGCCGCGTGTTCCGGCCGGCGCATCCGGCAGACGGGCGAGAACCAGGTGAACGATGTTGTCTGCGGCGTCATGCTCGCCCCAGGTGATGAAGATCTTCTGGCCGAAGATGCGGTAGCTGCCGTCATCCCGGCGTTCGGCCCGCGTCTTGAGCACACCGAGGTCGGAGCCGGCGTGTGGCTCGGTCAGGTTCATCGTACCTGTCCATTCACCGGAGACAAGCTTCGAGAGGTAGGTATTCTTGAGGTGGTCGGAGGCGTGATTGTTGATGGCTTCGATTGCCCCCATGGTCAGCGTCGGGCAGAGCGCGAACGCCATCGATCCGGAGTTCCACATTTCGAGCGCCGCGACGTTCAGCATGTACGGCAGCCCCTGCCCGCCGAACTCCTCTGGTGCCGTCAGGCCGTTCCAGCCGCCAGCGATCCAGTTCTGATAGAGATCCCGCCAACCATCCGGCGTCACCACCTTACCATCAACGAGGCGCGAACCCTGACGGTCGCCAGTCTCGGCAAGCGGCGCCACTTCATCCGTGGCAAATCGCCCCGCTTCATGAAGGATGGCATCGACGAGATCCTCGCCGAGATCGCCCAACAAGCCGGCCTCTATTGCACTCCCCAAGCCGGCAACATGCTTCAGGGTGAACACAATCTCCTCGACGGGCGCCTTGTACATAGCTGATCTCCTCGCATCGCAGGCCGTCGAGCGATAACGCCCTCCGGCACCTCCACGGGCAGAGCTAATTGATTTTTACGTAAACGTCAATTTCAAACTTTCCGACGTAAAATGCACCGGACAGTAACGCATGCCTTGCATTATCGCGCACTTGCACAAACAACCGTCATAGAGAATCTCTATGGACACTGACCGCCATCGCAAGAGGACCGGCGCACCAATGGATACTTTGCCCGCCAACATTCCCGGACTCGTGTGGGCCTACCGCTTTCCGCCAGAGGGCGGCAAGGCAATACGCCTCCCAAACAGCGCGCCGCAGGCTGAGCTGACCAACGGTGGCGGCTTCTACTGGCTGCATCTGAACCTTGCCGATGCCCGCGTTCCCGGCCTGCTCGACAGCATCGAGGGCTTGAACGACGATGCCAAGGCAGCCTTGATCACCCGTGACACGCATGCGGTGATGACCGTCGACGAACAGATGCTCTACGGCACGCTTGTCGATTGCCAGCGGGAGTTCGATCACGAGACTGCCGATCTCGGCTGGCTGCACTTTGCGATATCGGATCGCTTCATCATCACGACGCGGCTACAGCCGCTCCGCAGCATCGAACGCGCTCGCGCACTTGTGGAGAAGAACCCGGCAAAATTCGAACGACCCGTCGACCTGTTCGAGATCCTGGTAATCGAATTCCAGCGCACGCTGATCTCTATCGTCATGGAAATGACGGATGAGCTCAACGTTATCGAGGATTTCGTTTACGACAACTCGCCACGCGACGAACGCCGGCGGCTGGCGCCGGTGCGACGCACGGTCGTCAGGCTGCACCGGCACCTGAGAACCGTGCTGGCCCTGATGCGTCGCGCTGCCGCCTCGCATGATGACGAAATGCCCTTCGGCTTCGATGATGTTGCGACGCGACTGACGAGCCGCCTCGAAACCGTCGATCACGATATTTATGCACTGCAGGATCGAGCGCGCTTGCTGCATGAAGAGATCGACTCGAAGCTGTCTTCCGAGACGAACCGCCACCTCTACATCCTGTCAATCATGACAGCCTTCCTGCTGCCGCCCACCTTGGTAACGGGTTTCTTCGGCATGAACACCACCAACCTGCCTTTTGCTGAAGGCAGCGGCGGCACGGAATATGCCGTGGCCCTCATCATCGCTTCTATCCTGCTGGCATGGTGGCTATTGAGGCGCGTTCGCATTCTCTGAATGCAGAAGACCCGGCATTGCTGCCGGGCCTGAAACGTAAGCGCCTGCGTCACTCAATAGTAGGGTGAAACGCACTGCTGACGTGGGCCATTGTACGGCTGAAAGGTATTGTCGTAGACCCGATAGGAGCGGTAACGAGCTTGGCACCATGCCACGTGACCCGACGCGAGCGGAGCCACGGGCGGTGCGACATAGGTCGGCTGCGAAGCGATTGCACCACCGATCACCGCACCGGCGCCAAACGCAGCAAGCGGGAACCAGTATCCGTTGTAGTAGCGGTAACCGTTGCGATAGTAGGGATAGCCGCGATAGCCACCGTACCAGCCGGGACGATAGGCTGGGCGATACCCTGGATAATAACCAGGCCGATTGCCGGGATAGTAACCCGACCGGTATCCAGGGCGATAACCGGGGCGGCAATACGGGCCACGGCAATACTGGACGTTCTCTACGGCACCAGACTTTTCGACCTGCGGCAAGGCTGGCATCTGCATCGCCTGCGAGGACGCATAGCCACTTGCCAGCGTGACGAAGGAAACGGCGGCAATCGCTATCTTCTTAAAAAATCCAGTCATGGAATCTCCATTCCCAGGTTGGAATATGCGCGCATAATAACGCCAAGGCTATGAAAACGTTCCAATGACCGGTTTTCATGCCGTTGTTGCAACTTTCCGTTTTTAAGCGATCGCGGATTAACTGGACATTAACCGCCTTTCACCACGCTCACTCCATGAAGCAATCCTGGAGAAATCTTCTGCTTCGCTTGCTGGTTCCGGCGTTTGTCGTCGGGACTCCGTTTCAGGCTGTGGCCGCTGACACCCTTCCCTGGAAGAACCCCGATAACGCCCTCGTCGTCGACGCGTACGAACTGAATACCATCGATTGGGGTTCATTGCTTTCCGACAAACGCATCGCCGCCTTCATCTCAAAGGCCTCCGACGGACTTCCCGAGAGCTTCTCATGCACCGGCGATCATGCCGGAGACACGGTCGCGCATTGCAAGACCATGTGGCGCAAATATGCGGTGAGCCGCGAGCTCTTTCAGACGCGGCGGCTCGTTGCTCGGGCCGCCGGTCTACTATGGGGCTCCTATCACCTTGCACGCCCCGGCAACCCGGTCGACCAGGCCAACCATTACCTCGATTACGCCGATCCCAAGAACGACGAGATGATGATCCTCGACCTCGAGGGCATCGATCCTCAGAAGTTCATGTCGCTGGAGGACGCGCAGATATTCGTGGGCCACATCAGGGCAAGAACCGGACGTTACCCGGTTCTCTACACCAACCATAACACCGCTCGCTACATCGCCGCCTACCACAACGACTATCCGGTACTGGCCCGGCTGCCGATCTGGTATGCGCGATACAAACCCGATGTGAAGGGCGTGTTCCCGATGGGAAACTGGGACAACTACCTGATGTGGCAGTTCTCGTCAGGACTGAATTGCAGCAAGCGCCACTGCCCTTACCGTGTTCCGGGCACCTTGACAGATATCGATGTCAATGTCGCGCCGATGAACCGAACCGAGCTTGCAAAGCTATGGGCCCGGGGCAACCTTCTGCCAGCGCGCGAGCCCGACCCGCCACTCATCCTTGCCAAGATCGAGATGGAGCCACGCGGAAAACCTGCCCAAGGCTTGGCCGCCGCACCGGTAGCATCGGACCCTATCGTCACCTCTTCGATACCCCCGGGCGAAGTCGCTCGTACCCGTCGCGACTTCTGAGGAGCTCTCTTCCAAAAAAAGACCCCGCCTCTCAGAGAGCGGGGTCACTTGGGAGGGAGCCTTTTTGGGATCAGGCGACGACGGATAGCTTCGCCTGATCACCCTGGAGCCGATTGACCATGAAGTTTGAGTACCATTCGAGGAACTGCATGACGCCGCCTTCGTGCAGCATCGAATAGGGGCCGGGCTCGTATGCCGGCGAGTGGATCCCGAACGCGTTCTCTTCAACGATGCGGCGATCCTGATCGTTGGTTTCGGTCCAGACGTGCGTGAGGTCGGCGAGATCGTAATCGACGCCCTCGACGGCATCCTTGTGCACCAGCCATTTCGTCGTGACCGCAGTTTCGTTGGCACTGAGCGGCAGCACGCGGAAGGAGATCGCATGGTCGCCGAGAATGTGATTCCAGGTCGTCGGATAGTGGAAGAGCAGCATCGTGCCGATGCGATCGATCGTCACGTCGTCAGACAACGGCCGCTTGACAGCACGCTTGCCAGACATGGTGTAGCTCTCGGCATCCTCGATCAGAGGCATGCGAGCCGCGCGGAACTGACCATCGGGAGAAATCTGGAATTTGCTCGGCAGTCCGGCCGCCTCGCAACGCGCCCAGTGACCTGATATCTCCGGATCATCGGCGCCGCCATCCGTGCCCGTAACGCTCGGTGCTTCGGGGTAAGTGCGGCAAAGTTCGGGGTGGTTGGCCGCGCAGTGATAGCACTCGCGGTTGTTTTCCCAGACGAGCTTCCAGTTGCCCTTCTCAATGATGGTGCTCTGGAAAGCCACCTTCGCATCGCTCAAGTGATGGGGCAGCATGTAGGGAGCCACCATGTCGCGTACCGGCTGGAAATCCGGCGCGTTCTGGGCGAGACAGATGAAGATATAGCCGCCGAAGCTCTCGCAATGCACCGGCTTCAGGCCGTAGCCGCTCTTGTCGAAATCGTCGCCCATGTGGCGGGCAAAAGCGAGTTTGCCGTCGAGGTCGTAGGCCCACTGGTGATAGGGGCAGACGAGGCGAACCGAGGCGCCGTGGTCCTTGGTGCAGACACGCGAACCGCGATGACGACAGCTGTTGTGGAAGGCGCGGACGACATTGTCGCGGCCGCGAACGATGACGACCGGATACTCGCCGATCTGAACGGTGAAATAGGCGCCCGGCTTCGGCAACTCGCAGTCATGGCCCATGAATAGCCAGTCGCGATAGTAGATCATTTCCATATCGAGCTTGAAGTAGTCCTCGTCGATATAGAAGGGCTGCTCGAGACTGAAGCCTTCCCGGCGAGTCTTGAGTTGCCGCAATGCGTTGCTGCGAATATCCATCTGCATATCCTCGTATAATGGGACCGCCGCTTGATAGAAGGCGAAACTCGCCGAAAGCTGCGCTCCCTTTCCGTCAGGAGACTTTCTTGAAAGACATTTAAGCACCGCTGGGGCGCGGCGTTTGGTTGTAAAGCGACATCGGCTTCGAAAATGACGACAGGCGACAAAGGAGTGCGGAATCGAACACGGCTCCAACCTCCAAATGCTTCGTTCTCGGCAAGTAAGGCCAATTACGACATCGACGCAACCCAATTCACGTTTGGACTTTCGGCACGACATCGCCGCGACTATCGTATTTGCGACATGCCGATCTTGAGTCAGGTCCCACCAAGGCCCTGACTCGCGGTCACGTTTAATCGACCATTAAGCATGATCGCCTATCCTTGCCGGCATCAGACATGCATGCGGATATCCACATGGCGAAGCTTCGCTATTTCGACACCAGCAACAGCAATGCGCGCAACGCGGCACCGGTCGCCTCGCATTCCGAATTTCTGCGCACCGGAAAGATCACTCGCACCCGGGCGCACTGGCTCGCCGAGGAACGGCGCTACCTCACGCATGACGAAGTGGCCGAGAGAACCGGCCACAAGCTGGAGACGGCCGGCGCCAAGACGCATCAGCATATCAACGGCTTTCACCGCTCGATCCAGTTTCCGAAGATGCTGTTTCATCGGACGTTGGAGGACAGCCCGCATCTTGGCTACTGCCATGTGACCGCGTCGCGGACAAAATTCGCCCGCTACGAGGAAGTCAGCTGGGCCTTCTACATTGCAAACTTCTACGCCGACATCGGCGACAACGACAATTTCTTCCAGAAGATCGATGTGAAGTATTCGCGCATGTACTTCGCGGTCGCCATCAAGCCGGGCGAGCATACGCCAGAGAAGATGACGATCGACCGCTCGGTGCGGGGCAACGGAGTGCTCTTCCGCACGGACGATCCACAAATCGCCATCAAGAATGTGCTGCTGCTTGGCGCACGCAACGAGCAGCTGCGCGAGATCATCCGCCAACTCTGATCGTGATCATTCGCGAACTCTGATCGGCATCATCGACCGCTCTGATATTGATCCGATCGCCCGGAAGGCATAAGGACTGCCGGACAGCAATCCGGGCAGCGCATGGCACGATCGATCGACATCACGAAGGACAGGCAGCAGGCTATCGAAGCCGGTTGCGCAGTGCTTGGCGAGGGCTTCCCGATCGCGATCCCGACGGAGACTGTCTACGGGCTCGCTGCCGATGCGACCAACCCGATTGCGATCGCCCGTATTTACGAAACCAAAGGCCGCCCCCGCTTTAATCCGCTGATCTGCCATATGGCTGATCTTGCTATGGCCGAGCGGCACGCCGCGTTCGACCCTATTTCGCGCGCACTGGCCGAAGCCTTCTGGCCCGGCCCGCTCACACTCGTCCTGCCGCTGAAGCCGGAGAGCGCCATTCATTCGCTGGCGACCGCAGGGCTTGATACTGTCGGCATCCGTGTTCCGAAGGGCTTTGCAGGTGAACTGATCCGCGCCTTCGGTCGACCGCTCGCCGCGCCCAGCGCCAATACGTCGGGCAAGATCAGTGCGACGAGCGCGGATCATGTCGACGCTGATCTCGGCGAGCGCATCAGGCTGATCCTCGATGCCGGCGCCAGCGCGGTCGGTGTCGAGTCCACCATCGTCAAGGTCGAGGACGGCAAAGTCAGGCTCCTCAGGCCAGGTGGGCTGCCCGCCTCCGAGATCGAACGCGTGACCGGTCAGAAGCTTCTGCGAGCCAGGAAGGCGTCTGCGGCCATCGAGGCTCCGGGAATGTTGGCGTCCCACTACGCACCTGGTGCCACTGTTCGATTGGACGCAACGCATGTCGATGCCGGCGAGGCGTTGATTGCCTTCGGCAGCACCTCCGTCGCCGGGGTCGATGATGCCAGGATCGTCCTCAATCTCAGCCAGGACGGCGATCTTGCCGAGGCGGCGGCCAACCTGTTCGACTATATGAAGAGAGCCGACGCCAGCGGTGCCTCGACGATCGCCTTTTCGGCCATTCCCGACGAGGGACTCGGCGAGGCAATCAACGATCGGCTCCGCCGGGCCGCTGCACCACGCGAATAAGCAAGAAGGACCAAGGTTCGATGAGCGCAGTTTCCACCGAACTTCTAGACCGTTTCGCCACCATCGTCGGTGAGAAACATGCGCTCCGCAGCGAAGCGGATCTCGCGCCGCATCTGATCGAAAACCGCGGCCTTTACCATGGCTCCTCGCCTCTCCTTCTGAAGCCCGGCTCCGTCGAAGAAGTGTCGGCGATCCTGAAGCTCGCGACTGAGACCGGAACTGCCGTCGTGCCGCAAACAGGCAATACGGGTCTCGTCGGCGGCCAGACGCCGCGCGAGGGCAAGTCCGACATCATCATTTCGCTCGAACGCATGAACAAGGTTCGCGACGTCGATCCGATTGCCAATGTCTTGGTTGCCGACGGCGGCGCGATCCTCGCGGACGTGCAGAAGGCGGCCGAGACACACGGCAGGCTGTTTCCGCTGTCCCTTGGCTCGGAGGGCTCCTGCCGGATCGGCGGCAATCTCTCGACGAACGCCGGCGGTACCGCCGTGCTTGCCTATGGCAACATGCGCCAGCTCTGCCTCGGTCTTGAGGTCGTGCTACCCACCGGTGAAATCTTGAACGGGCTGCGTCGTTTGAAGAAGGACAATACCGGATACGACCTGCGAGACCTCTTCATCGGCGCAGAGGGCACACTCGGCATTATCACCGGCGCGGTGCTGAAGCTCTTTCCGCAGCCGCTTGGAAAGCAGGTTGCGTTCGCGGGCCTTAACTCGGTCGAGGATGCGCTTGCGTTCTTCAATCTCGCGTCCAGCCTTTGCGGCACGTCGCTGACCGGCTTCGAGCTCATGCCGCGCTTCGGCGTCGAAATTACCGCCCGCAATATCGAGGGCGTACGCGATCCGCTGGAATCGGTACATCCCTGGTACGTCCTGGTCGATATCTCCACATCCGATTCCGCCGAAACCGCCGAGCGCATGATGACGGCGCTGCTTGAGCAGGGCTTCGAGGCAGGGCTGGTTCAGGACGCGGCGATCGCCTCCTCAGTCGCGCAGCAGAAGGCGCTCTGGCACATGCGCGAGAGCATGTCGGACGCTCAGAAGCCGGAAGGCGGATCGATCAAGCACGACGTTTCCGTGCCGGTTTCGGCTATCCCGGCCTTTATGCACGAAGCCGGCGAAGCGGTCATGGCCGCGATGCCCGGCGCCCGCATATGCGCCTTCGGTCACATGGGCGACGGCAATATTCACTACAACATTTCCCAGCCGGTCGGCGCCGACAAACAGGCCTTCCTGGCGTGCTGGCGCGAAATGAACCACATCGTTCATGGCTTCGTACTGGCACACGGCGGATCGATTTCCGCCGAGCACGGGATCGGCCAGCTGAAGCGCGATGAACTGGCCTCGATCCGTCCGGAGATCGAAATGGACCTGATGCGCAGGATCAAGCGCGCTTTCGACCCTGCCGGCATCATGAACCCCGGCAAAGTCGTCAGCGTCGACTAGAAATATTCGAGATCGTCAGCTTGACTTGCCGCCGGTCAAAATCGTCAATGCGGGCGAGTTGCTGGAGCTGTTCTTCAGATCGTACATGGCGGTGAACCGCTTCAATAGCTTGTCGACCTTCTTCGAATCTTGGAGATCGTCGAGATTGACGAACTTTTTCAAAACATCGACCTGCTTGTCGACGTCCATGCTCGAGATGCCGCTTGGCAGGCTGTAGGTTGTCGTGATGACCTGGAACAAGGCCTTGTCGCCGAGGATCGTGTAGAGCGAGGTGATGTCGGGCGCTTTGCGGGCAAAGTACAATGCAAGACGTACGCCGTCATTGCTTTCACCCTGCTGCGTTTCGAGCGTCTGCTGAAGATAGTTCTGCTGCGTGCGATCCTCGGCGCCGGTATTCTGGACGGCCCCGATCTTGGCGCGCGTCAGGTCGCCCTCGGTGTCGAAGTTGAAGTCGGTGACGATTTCCTTGAATTTCGAATCCGCCTTCGTGTTCAGATAGCTCTTCGGATCAGAAGGATCGGACGTGAAGATCTTTCTCAAGGTCTCCTCGTTGTATTTCTTGGGATCGAGGCCATTCGCCTTCAGCACGAAGCTGGTCAGCTTGTCGTTCTTCAGGAAATCGTCGAGCGATTTCACCTCGGCCATGCCCTTGGCGAACTCGTTGACCGCCGTGGTTGCATCCTTGGCGGCTTTGTCCTTGATAGGGCCATCGTTCATTCCCATGGTGGCGCGCGATTTGTAGTTTGTCGCATATTTGGCCATAACGGCCGATGGCAACGCTTGGAGCTCCGACGCGATCTTGCCGTTGCTGCCAAAATTGAAGGCACGGACAAGGTTCGTGATACGCTCGTCCTTGAATGAGGCGACGTAGCCCTTGGGATCGTAGGGATCGCTTTTCAACAACTTGCGCATCGTCGACCGCGGTACCTCCTGCTCCGTCAAACCGTAAGCACGGAGCGCCATCTCGTAGGGGTCTGGCAGGCTGTCATTCTTCTTGCTCAGATCCGCTGCCGCATTGGAGCGAAGGAAATCGTCCACGCTCTTAACGTTGTCGTCGCTCATTCGCTCCTTGTAGTTGGCGACCGCCGCGTCGATCTCATCCTGCTGAGCGTCATCATAGCGAGCGTTGTAATTTCTGGTGGTATATTGCAGCTGCACGCTGCTTTGCGGACCGGACGCAGCTGCTGCCGAACCGTCCGAGGCAAAGTTGAACGCCGCGTTGACGTTGCTGAAGCCCTGGGCGGAGGCAAAACTCGAATCGGTGAGAATGCTCTTCAGGTCCGCATCGCTGGTATCGGTAGGCATCCGATAGACCGACTTAATAAGACTTGTGAGCTTCTGATCCGCGATCAGCTGATCCACGTTGGAGATGGAGCCTATCTTGCTTTGGAAATAGCTGAGATTGGCGTTGGCACTGGAACTTGTGGAGCGCGCCTGTGCAGTCGTCTGCGCAACGCCTTTGTCCGACGACACAGTGCCATCGGTGAGAAAGTTAAAGGCCGCATGGACGTTGTCGTAGCCGAGCGTCGAGGCATAGGTCGAGTCCGTGAGCACGCTCTTCAGATCGGCATCGCTCAGGGTTTGCGGCATGCCGTAGGCATCCTTGATGAAGCGCGTCAACCTTGGATCGGCTACCAGATCGTCGACGTTCGTAATTGTGACGATCTTGGACTGGTAGTAGCTTGACGCTGCTGACGCCATGTTGGCCATGGCATCGATCTGATCGGAGGTTTGCGCCGCATAGGAGGCAGCGCTGGAATCGATCGTACCGTCCAGGTTAAAATTGAAAGCGCTGTTGGCTTCGCCATAGCCCAAGGTATTCGCATAGTTGGCATCGGTCAGCACCAGTTTCAGGGCGGCATTACTGATGTCCCCCATGCTGAATGCTGTCTTGATGTAGGACGCCAGCCGGCTGTCGCCGACCAGGTCACTGACATTCGTGATCGTTCCGATCTTGGACAGGTAGTAAGCCTTGTTATAGTCGGCTGCCGCTTGCGTCACTGTCGACGGGACCATCAGGTTGTACTGTTCCATGACGGTGCTTTTCTGCGTAGCCGTTTGCGCCGCGCCGTTCACCGTGCCATCCGCGTTGAAACTGAACTGTGCAGCGAGCGCTTTGTACTTGTCGTTGCCGTTGACGTTCACAAAGCTGTTCGGGTCGTTGACGTCGCTCGTCAGGACCTGCGTCAGGAAATCTTTCGACACGTAGGTTGGGTCAATGCCGTAGGCTTTCAGCACATAGGTACGGGCGCGGCTATTGCCGACCAGATCCGAGACGTTTTGCACGTTGTCGATGACGTTGCTGTAATAGTTCGTCTCGCTGGCCGCCGTCTTGCTCTCATCCGCAAAGGACTGCGTGTAGAGACCGATCAGATCGTCTTCCTGTGCATCGCTCTGCGCGTCCGCAGCGGGCGACTTGAAATTGAACGCCGCCGCGAACTCCTTGTATCGAGTGTCAGTGAGCTTGTTGGCGAAGCTGTTCGGGTCCGTCAGATCGCTTTCCAGGACCTTCTTCATGAAGGCCTTGGCGTAGGTCATATCATCCAGACCATAAGCCGTCATCGCGTAGCTGTAGAGTCGATAGTTGCCGAGGAAATCGTCGACGTCTTTGATCTTGTTGATATTGTCCTTGTAATACTCGGCGTCGCGCTTGACCGTTCCCTGGGCGGCAACGCGATCCAGGCTCTGCTTCATGTTTCCCGACAATATGTTGTAGGCCATCGAAGCAGAGATCATAACGCGCCCTTTTCCGGCAAAGTCTTCAAAGTATGACAGATTGGTTCTGGGTCATTTTGCTATAAAAAGCTTACCCGAGACTTACCCCTGCCGCGTTGCAATATGGCACACCGCCCGTTCACCCTCCGGAAACCTTGCCGGCTTCGGTTTTGATAACCATCCAGGGAGGCAAAGTTTTCTTAACCGCGATTTTTAAGCTGTCCGGAACAGGCGGCGCCTATTGTCGAGCCATAGAGGGCGAAAAGCCCCAAGGAGAAGACCGGAAACCGGCTCTCAGGTAAGACAAGGGTAGAATGAATATGAACAACACCGTTATGAAGCCCGTATGGGCTGGAACGACACTGCGTCTCGATCCGTCTCGCTTTCCCCAGCAGGTCAGCTACGCCATCCACGACTCCTCAAGTGACGTCAGCATAACGATCGACGAACGTGGCGCCATCCTGCGCAAGGTTCTCCCCTCAAGCGGCCTGCCGCTTTCGATCGCCCTTCCCAAGCGCGCCTTCAAGGGCGTTGCCGCCCGCGCCATCGACCATGGCGACGGCGAAGTCACCGTAACCCTGGAGCTTCATCACGAAGATCCCGAACTTTGCGTGCCGCTGCTGGTCGCTCACGACCTGGCGGATATTGCTGCCGATTGGCGCAACTGGTCAGAAGCCTTCCGCATTCCGATGCTGATGGTCGAGGCCGATGGCGTTGCACGACCGCTGGAAGAGCATCTCGGCGACCTGCGTACCAGCGCATTGAAGCCGCGTCGCCGTCATTCCTACTTCGCCAATCGCCGCCCGCGTTTCCTCGTGCGCCGCACGACCGGCAAACTCGGCGTCGCCATGAAGATCGAAGGCAAGGAAATCATCGCCCGCAGCTAATCGGTGCGGCGTTTCAGACCATCAATGCCCGGCCCTTGTGCCGGGCATTGTCGTTTCCGCTTCAGGGCAGGGTGAAGAGAAGCGACAGAAAGAGGCCGAGGAAGATGATTAGGCCGACGCGATTGTTCGACTTGAACAGAGCAAGGCACTGATCACCATCGGTGATATCCAGCGTCACGATCTGCCACGCGAACATGCCGGCCGCAATGAGCAGACCGAGATAGGCGAACAGACCGACGCCTGCGACCAGGAAGGCGCAGAAGGCGAGCACGAGGGTCAGGCCATAGAGGCTGACGAGCCACTGTTTCGTCTTGTCGCCGAACAACCGCGCGGTCGAACGAACGCCGATCAGCTCATCGTCTTCCTTGTCCTGGTGGGCGTAGATCGTGTCGTAGCCGATCGTCCAGACAACAGAGGCGACGTAGAGGAGAACCGGGGCAAGCGAAAGGCTGCCAAAGATCGCTGCCCATCCCATCAAGGCGCCCCAGGAGAAGGCAAGGCCAAGGAAGAATTGCGGCCAGTCCGTGAAGCGTTTGGCAAAAGGATAAAGCGCCACGATGGCAAGTGAAACGATACCGAGGATAACCGAGAACCAGTTCAGCTGCAGAAGGACCAGCAGCCCGACCAGCGCCTGGAGGACAATGAACACCTTGGCCTGCGTTCGCGTCACCCGACCGGATGGCAACGGGCGCGAGCGGGTGCGCGCCACTTCCATATCAATCTTGTGGTCGACGAGATCGTTGTATGTGCACCCTGCCCCCCGCATCGCGACAGAGCCGATGAAATAGAGCACGAGATGGAACATCAGCTGGCCGCCGGAAAACTGGCCGAGATAGGCAGCCACATTGGCAGCCATCGTAGCCGACCAGAAGCAGGGCCACATCAGCAGCTGCCAGCCGATCGGCCGATCCCAGCGCGCAAGCTGCGCATAGGGCCAGAGCCACGGAGGCAGCATCCGGTAAACCCAGTTGTTCGAGGGCGCATCCGCAACGCGCCCGTTTATTCCGCCGATCTGTTGCATGTCGCCATCTAGCGATCGGCCAAGGCGCGGGTCAAGCTGTCATGCGGCCGCAGCACCAAACTTCGCAGAACCTTGCTCCCCGGCAAGATAAACGCGGGCAAGGACAACCGCGGCATAGCTCACGCCCAGCGACTGAAGAAACGCGGCAATCGCCAAGACCGCAAGCATGAGAATATTCGGCCTTCCATCAACCAACAGCAAGGGCGAGCTTGCGACCTGGGACGCCATGACGAAAATCAGCATCGACACGACCAAGGGCAGAATGATCCCCGCGATGAGGCGGGCGAACGTTGGAAAAAATCGCGCAACGCCGCGCCGGAATGCATCAAAGAGCGATGTCCCACGACCAGTGACGCTCGATACGGGCCAAGTTCCCACAAGCGACAGTAGTAGCACGTAAACGATCATTGCGGCGGAGGTGAAGACCAGCACGGTTGCCGACACACCTAGCTCCGAGGGCAGTAACGTGAAGATCGGTAACGAGATCACAAGCGCAGCGATGAAAAGCGCTGCCGTCTTGAGGAAGTAAGGGAAGGTTTTTCCGAAGCCCGCGCACTTTCCAACCTGGGTAAAGGATCCAGAGTAGATCACCGCACCCTGAACGCACATCGCAAGATAGCCCCACATGAAGCTCGTCGCTCCACTGGACGTCGTTTTGCCCGAGAGTTCGTCAAATATCGAAAGCGCCATCGTACCAACGACGACAACTGCGTACATGGACCAGTTTCTGCCGATAATGCTGAAAGTCTCGCGTAGCATCCCGCCCTCCCCTCGTGCGTCTATGCACGCACTCAATCTGAGTCGGGACTGCTCGTCAAAGTCGTATTTCTAAGTTCCATTCCATCTCCGGATGACCGGTTCTGTCACATCGTGCTCGTAGCCAAGAACGCTGATGCTTGTTGTGTCCAGGATGAAGCGCGCGCCGTCCGTCGGCGGCAGGCCAACCCAGCGGGCGCCGAGAACGCGCAGGAAATGCGAACTGGAGAAGATCAGGATCGGGGCATTGGCCCGGCGCAACTCCGATATGATCCGGTCTGCCCGAGCACCGACATCGCCCGCCGCCTCTCCGTTCGGGCAGCCGTCGCGAAACAGCTGCCAGCCGGGTCGGCTCGTATGGATTTCCTTGGTGGTGATGCCCTCGTAGGCGCCGTAGTCCCACTCCGCTAAGTCGTCCTTGACGATCGCGCCGGTGCCGAAACCCGAGAGTTCGCAGGTGTTTCGGGCACGCTGCGACGGGCTGGACCACACGGCAGCGAAGCTCCTGCCCGCAAGGCGCGGACCGATCTGGCGCGCCGCCGCTTCACCATTTTCGGTCAAAGGAAGATCGCTGCGGCCGGTGTGCCGGCCGGACAGGCTCCACTCGGTTTCGCCGTGGCGCACGAGGCAGATCTCGGGAAGGGTGCTTGCCATTGCAATCAAGCTCCGAATTTGAAAGGACGCGGTCCTTGCCGCGCCCTGTGATCTGGGTCAGAGAATGACTTTTTCGAGCGGTGCCCGCGTCGCCTCGAACTCTGTCAGCTTCGTCTCCGCCGCAGAAATGTAGTCGCGGTTGTCAGGTGTCGAATACTGGTTCTTCGAAATCTGAACCTGCATGATGAAGAGCTCGTCCCAGCGGAAGCCCATTTCCGAGCCGGCCAAATAGAATTCCCACATACGGAAGAAGCGTTCGTCATAGAGCGCAACGGCCGCGGCCTTGTTCGCCACGAAACGCTCGCGCCAGTGACGGAGCGTATACGCGTAGTGCAGCGGCAGGACTTCGACATCCCGGACCAGCAGGCCCGCCTTCTCGATCGGCGGCAGCGTCTCTCCGATCGAAGGAATGTAGCCCTGGGGGAAGATGTACTTTTCGATGAAGGCATTGGTCGCAAAACTCGGCTTCGGTCGGGCAATGGAATGCAGAACCATGACGCCGTCATCGGCAAGCAGTTCGTGCACCTTCTTGAAGTACTTGTCGAAGTTGCCGATGCCGACGTGCTCGAACATGCCCACGGAGACGATGCGATCGAACTTCTGACCGGTCATCGTCCGGTAGTCCTGCAGCTCGAAGCGGACACGATCGGCCAATCCCCGCTGTTTCGCGCGCTCGCGCGAGATCTTCAGCTGCTCCTCGCTGAGCGTAATGCCCGTGAGATCGAGGCCGGGTGTCGCTTCAGCAAGGTACATGCCCATACCACCCCAGCCGGAGCCGATTTCAAGAACGCGCTGGTTCGGCTGCAAAAGTAACTTAGCGGCGATGTGCCGCTTCTTGGCAACCTGTGCCTCCTCAAGGCTGATGCCCGGCGGATTGTAGTAGGCACAGGAATATTGCCAGTCCTCGTCGAGGAACAGCTCGAACAGACGTTCCGACAAATCGTAGTGGTGGGCGACGTTGCGCTTGTTGCGATTGACCGGAAGGCGGCTCTTCAGCTGCTGAAGGGCAATACGGCCGATCAGAAGAGCGGCCATTGGGATATCGAAGATCTCATTGGTGGTGTTTTGCTTCACCATCGCCAGGAAATCATAGATGTTGCCGTGTTCGAGAATGAACCGGCCGTCCATGTACATTTCGCCGAGCTTGAGGGTCGGGTCGCGGCGGATCAGCCTTTCCGCTTCCTCGTCGGCAACGCGGACGACAACCAGTTCACCGCTGCCGTCCCCAACCATATGCGTCTCGCCATTGGCGAGAGTGAGTTTCAGATTACCCGTACGGACGATTTTTTTGACAATCGATAAGAAAGCCGACGCCATAAGTTAGGCCTCGCAATGTGACAGGATAGTCCGATCAACTTAGTATCTCTCATCCGCCTTACAAGCGCCATAATTCGCACGCCGGCGACATGGCCGCCGAAGTGTGACATTTTTGCAAATGCGATTGCTAAGCGCTTATTTTCGCTTCATGGCCTCTGCCAATGCAGCTCCAAAGGCACCCTGGCTCTCCGGTTTTGAAGACGCCGAACGGCGGTCGTTCTGACCGCGAACCGGCTGGTTTCCGCGCGACTCGCCACGCGGCGCGGACGGCTGCGAACCGTCGTCCTTTCGCATCGACAGACCGATGCGTTTACGCTTCGCATCGACCTCCACAACCCGAACCTTGACGACGTCACCGGCTTTCACAACTTCATGAGGATCTTTGACGAAGCGATCGGCGAGCTGGGAAACGTGAACCAATCCGTCCTGATGGACGCCTATGTCGACAAAAGCCCCAAAGGCGGCAACGTTGGTGACCGTGCCCTCCAGCACCATGCCTGGCTTGAGATCCGAGATCTCATGGACGCCCTCGGCGAAGGTCGCGGTCTTGAAGCTGGGGCGCGGGTCGCGGCCGGGCTTTTCCAACTCGGCCAGAATGTCCTTCACCGTCGGCAAGCCGAATTTCTCATCGATGAACTGACGCGGA
Source organism: Rhizobium sp. R711 (assembly GCF_002211365.1). GTDB lineage: Bacteria > Pseudomonadota > Alphaproteobacteria > Rhizobiales > Rhizobiaceae > Rhizobium. The sequence continues at coordinate 100,865 of NZ_LOKZ01000035.1, forward strand.
TCGACGGCCTTCAACACCGCGCTGTCGCCCATGAGCGAACGCAGGTCGCGACCGCAGGCGGCCACAATCTTCTTGGCGACGCCATAGGCTTCGGGATGAACCGAGGAAGCGTCGAGCGGCTCCTTGCCATCGCGAATGCGCAGGAAGCCGGCGCACTGCTCGAAGGTCCGCTGGCCGAGGCGGGCAACCTTCAACAGGTCACGGCGAGTCTCGAAGCGGCCTTCGCTGTCACGATGCTTGACAATCGCGTCGGCGATCGAGGCGCCCAGACCGGAGACGCGCGAGAGCAGCGGCGCGGAGGCGGTGTTGAGATCGACACCAACGGCGTTCACAGCGTCTTCGACAACGGCGTCGAGCGAACGTGACAGCTTCTGCTGGTCGACATCGTGCTGGTACTGGCCAACGCCGATCGACTTCGGCTCGATCTTGACGAGCTCTGCAAGCGGATCCTGCAGGCGGCGCGCGATGGAGACGGCGCCGCGCAGAGAGACGTCGAGGTTGGGGAACTCAAGGGCGGCGGTCTCCGAGGCGGAATAAACCGACGCCCCGGCTTCCGAGACGATGACCTTGGTCGGCTTCGGCGCAGGCAAGTCGGCGAGCATGTCGGCGACCAGCTTTTCGGTCTCGCGGCTGCCGGTTCCGTTGCCGATCGAGATCAGTTCGACATTGTGCTTGCGAATCAGTGAAGCAAGCTCGAGCTGTGCGCCGCGCACGTCGTTTCGCGGCTGGAAGGGATAAACAGTGGAGGTCGCGACCACCTTGCCGGTCGCATCGGTGACGGCGACCTTGACGCCAGTGCGGATGCCCGGATCAAGCCCCATCGTCGGGCGCGAACCGGCCGGCGCTGCAAGCAACAAATCCTTGAGGTTGCGGGCGAACACTTGGATCGCCTCCTCTTCGGCGCGTTCGCGAAGCTCGCGCATCAGGTCGAGCGACAGCGACATGGAGAGCTTGACGCGCCAGGTCCAGCTTGCGACCTCCATCAGCCACCGGTCGCCGGGACGGCTCGCGCCGATCTCGTAGGCGGCGGCGATCATGCGCTCGACCGGCTTGTTCGGAGAGGCGGTCTCGGCATCGGCCTCGATGGTCAGTGTCAGCACTTCTTCGTTCCAGCCGCGCAGCATCGCCAGCGCGCGATGGCCCGGCGCGGTTGCCCAGCGCTCGGAATGATCGAAATAGTCGGAGAACTTCTCGCCCGCTGCCTGCTTGCCGTCGACCACCTTGGCCTTCAGCAGAGCTGCGCTGCGCATATGGGCGCGCAGCTTGCCGAGGAGGTCGGCATTTTCCGAGATGCCTTCGGCGACGATGTCGCGTGCACCTTCAAGCGCCGTCTTCACGTCGGGCACATCGACGGTGATGTAGCTTTCCGCCAGGGCCGCCGGCTCCTTCGAGCGATCGGCAAGGACGGCCTCTGCCAGCGGCCCAAGGCCACGCTCGCGGGCGATCTCGGCGCGGGTACGGCGCTTCGGCTTGTAGGGGAGATAGAGATCCTCAAGCTCGGCCTTGGTGGCGGCACCGGCGATCTTGCCAAGCAGTTCGTCGGTCATCTTGCCCTGGCCGTTGATGGACTCGACGATCGTATCGCGGCGGGCTTCCAGTTCACGCAGATAGACCAGCCGCTCCGCGAGATTGCGCAGCTGCGTATCGTCCAAGCCGCCGGTCACTTCCTTGCGGTAGCGGGCGATGAAGGGCACGGTCGCCCCCTCGTCCAACAGCTCGATCGCGGCCTTGGCCTGATCCGGCCGGGCGTTGATTTCGGAGGAGATGACAGCGGCGAGCGAGCGGAGGTCAGCGGCCATGAGAATTCCTGCGTTTCACAAAAGTCGCGGGACAATAGCGGCGGAAAACGGCAAGGCAATGCCTGCCGTGCCTATCCACAGCAACATAGCACGGCTGGCAGCCGTTTTTGCGGTTGTGCAGATGCGGCATTCTTTGCTAGCAGAGGCGACCGTTTTTAGCCCCGCCGTTGTGGCGCCTTCCCCAGCGAAGGCAAGGAAAGTGACATGCCAGATCTGCTCCTAGAACTCCGCTCCGAAGAGATCCCGGCCCGCCTGCAGCGCAAGGCTGCCGGCGACCTGAAGAAGTTCGTGACCGATGCGCTTGTCGAGGCAGGACTTTCCTATGAGGGTGCGCGCGAATACTGGACGCCGCGCCGATTGACGCTCGACATCCGCGGCTTGACTGCGCGCTCCGCCGATGTGCGCGAAGAGAAGAAGGGCCCCCGCACCGACGCCAACGAAAAGGCGATCGAAGGCTTCCTGCGCGGTGCCGGCCTGTCCTCCATTTCCGAGGCGCAGATCCAGAGCGACCCGAAGAAGGGCGATTTCTACATCGCCATCATCTCCAGACCGGGCCGCGCGGCCGAAGAGATCATCAGCGATGTGATACCCGGCATCATCCGCGATTTCCCCTGGCCGAAGCCGATGCGCTGGGGTGCGGCCTCCGCCCAGCCCGGCTCGTTGCGCTGGGTCCGCCCGCTGCAGTCGATCGTCTGCACGTTCGGCACCGAGCATGAAGAGACTGTCGTCATTCCATTCTCGATCGACGGCATCATCGCCTCCAACGTGACCTACGGCCATCGTTTCCACGCGCCCGGCGCCATCACCGTCAAGCGCTTCGACGACTACGTCGCGAACCTCGAAAAGGCCAAGGTGATCCTCGAAGGCGAACGCCGCAAGGACATCATCCTCCACGATGCCCGTGACATCGCCTTTGCAAACGGCCTGGAGCTGATCGAGGACGAAGGCCTGCTCGAAGAAGTCTCCGGCCTCGTCGAATGGCCGCAGGTGCTGATGGGCAGCTTCGAGGAGGATTACCTCTCTATTCCGGCTGAGATCATCCGCCTGACGATCAAGACGAACCAGAAGTGTTTCGTGACGCGCCCGGTTGGCGGCGACACGCTATCCAACAAGTTCATCCTCGTCTCGAACATCCAGGCCAGCGATGGCGGCAAGGAAATCATCCACGGCAACGGCAAGGTCGTGCGTGCGCGCCTGTCCGACGCGCTGCACTTCTGGAAGCGCGACCAGGGCGATCTTCCGGATCTGGAGACGCTGCAGGCTTCGGCCGCAAAGTTCAACCTCGACCTCAAGAAGCCGCTCGACCAGCGTATGGCGAAGCTTGATGCGCTTGATGTGACGTTCCATGCCAAGCTCGGCACACAGGGCGCGCGCGTAGAACGCATTCGCGCACTGGCGGCCAAGCTCGTGATGCAGATCGGCGCTGACTACAAGCTGGTCGACCGGGCGGCGGTGCTTGCCAAGGCAGATCTTCGTACTGAGGCCGTCGGCGAGTTTCCGGAACTTCAGGGCCTGATGGGCCGTCGCTATGCGGCGCTCCAGGGCGAGGATCCGTCGGTCGCCGCAGCGATTGAGGACCACTGGAAGCCGATGGGTCCGACCGACCGCGTTCCGGAGGACAAGGTTGCGATCACTGTCGCACTCGCCGACAAGCTCGACACGCTGACCGGTTTCTGGGCCATCGACGAGAAGCCGACCGGCTCGAAGGATCCCTTCGCGCTTCGCCGCGCAGCACTAGGCGTTATCCGTATCTTGCTCGAGTGCAAGGTCCGCATCCCGCTGCTGACGCCAATTGCGTCGCATATTGCGCGGATTGATAGCGACCTCGGCGTGAAGAAAGCCTCGAACGCAGAGCTCCAGAATGGGGACGATCTCATCTCGCTCGGTGCTGTTGAAAGCAAGTCGTCACGCGAACTCGACCTCCTTTCCTTCTTCCATGACCGCCTGAAGGTCTATCTGCGTGATCAGGGCGCGCGTTACGATCTGATCGACGCCGTAGTTACACCCGAAGCCGACGACCTCCTGATGATTACCCGTCGCGTCGAGGCGCTGACCGCCTTCATCACCTCGGAAGACGGCAAGAATCTGCTGGTCGGCACCAAGCGCGCCACGCAGATCCTGGCTGCCGAGGAGAAAAAGGGCACCGTCATCGCTGATGGCGTTTCGGAGAATCTATTCCGGCTCTCCGCCGAAAAAGAGCTCTTCGCCGCGATCAACAAGGCCTCAGCCGAGGCTTCGGCGGCCGTCGACAAGGAAGACTTCCGCTCAGCGATGGAAGCGCTCTCCAGGCTGCGCGCGCCCGTTGACCGCTTCTTCGACGACGTGCTGGTCAACGACGAGGACGCCGCCATTCGCGCCAACCGACTGGCGCTCCTGCGTCTGATCCGCGAGGCAACCGGTACGGTCGCCGACTTCTCGAAGATCTCCGGCTAAAGTTAGAGTGCCCCGCCGCGGATTTGATGTGCAGACGGCGCCTTAACATCTGAGATTCTCTACAGAATTCCATTCTTGTTCAGATCTTGATTCAAGGATGGAGTTTTGCCTCCGTCAACTGATCACGCCGAGGGTTGCGGCGGCAAGGACCGCGTAACGCGTGGTCTTGGCGATCGTCACCAGCAGCAGGAACATCGGAAACGGTTCACGCAGCACGCCAGCGACGATGGTGATGGGGTCGCCAATGACCGGCATCCAACTCAGAAGCAGCGACCACTTGCCATAGCGGCGATACCAGCGCTGCGCCTTGTCGAGTGAAGGCTGGCTGACGGGAAACCAGCGCTTGTCGCGAAATCGTTCGATGCCGACGCCGAGCAGCCAGTTGACGGTCGAGCCGAGGACGTTGCCTGTGGTCGCCACCGCGACCAGCGCGAGGACCGGATACTGCTTCGTCACGATGAGCGCCACGAGGCCGGCTTCCGACTGCATCGGGAAGATCGTCGCTGCCGCAAACGCGACCAGGAAAAGGCCGGCATAGACCGCAAGATCAGTCATGGTCTATCCGCGCCAATGCTTCGCCGCACCCTGCTCCCCTTCATCACGCCTGATGACGGACTGGAACTATCACGTCCTTGCCGCTATGCCAAAGCGATGAACAAGATTATCGTCAGCGCCTGCCTCATGGGCCATGCCGTCCGCTATGACGGCCAGTCGAAGCCACTCGCTCATCCTGCGATCGCCCGCTGGATCGAGGAAGGGCGTCTGGTGACGATCTGCCCCGAGATGTCTGCCGGAATGCCGGTGCCGCGCCCGCCCGCGGAGATCGAAGGCGGGGCAACGGGTGAGGATGTGCTGGATGGCACCGCCCGCGTCGTCGAGATCACCGGCGGCGATGTGACGGCAGAGTTCATGCAGGCAGCCAAGAACGCCCTGGCGCTCGCCACCGAAGCCGGCTGTCGCTATGCGCTGCTGATCGACGGGAGCCCGTCCTGCGGCACGAGCTTTGTTTATGACGGTGCGTTCTCCGGGCAGAAACACGCAGGGAACGGCGTGACGGCGGCACTTCTGAAGCAGGCCGGCATTGCCGTCTACTCCGATCGCGATATCGAGACGCTTATCGCGCGGCTTGCAGCCGATGAGCAAGAGACGGTCGGCTGACAGAGCCACCACATCCCTCAATGCAAAACGGCCGCCGGATCGCTCCGACGGCCGTTTCCTCGTTTGATGCCTGATCTCAGGCAGCGCGGCGAACCTGCGCGGTGAAGTCCTGGCCGCCGCCAACGCGGAAGCCGCGAATGAGGTTGAGGAGCTCATCCGTATCGTTGGCGAGCGACTCGGCCGAAGCGGTGGTTTCCTCGGCCATAGCAGCATTCTGCTGGGTCGCGGCGTCGAGCTGGTTCATCGAGGACGAGATCGAGCGCAGCGTGGTGTCTTGTTCGGAGGCGCCGTGGGCGATCTTGGCAACGATCTCATTGGCGGCCTTGATCTGGTCGGAGATGCGCTTCAGCGCCTCACCGGCTTCGCCCACCAGACGAACACCCTGATCGACCTGACCGGACGAGCGGGCGATCTGATCCTTGATCTCCTTGGCAGCGGCAGCCGAACGCTGTGCCAGTTCGCGAACTTCCTGGGCAACGACCGCGAAGCCCTTGCCGGATTCACCGGCACGTGCTGCTTCGACGCCGGCGTTCAGCGCCAGCAGGTTCGTCTGGAACGCGATCTCGTCGATGACGCCGATGATCTTGCCGATCTCGGCAGACGACTTTTCGATACCGCTCATCGCTTCAATCGCTTCTGAGACAACCGCGTCGCTGCGGCTCGCCTCACCGCTGACGGCATGAACGCGCTTGCTGGCTTCATGGGCGCCTTCGGCGGTCTGGCGGACAGCGACGGTCAGCTCGTCCAGTGCTGCGGAGGTTTCTTCCAGGCTTGCGGCCTGACGCTCGGTGCGCTGCGACAGATCGTTGGAGGCGCGACGGATCTCGTCCTTGCTGACGGCGATGTCACCACCCTTGGCGCTGACCTTGGCCATGGCAGCCTCGAGATGCGACAGGGCATCGTTGAAGTTGTCGCGGAGGGCAGCGTATTTCTGACCGAGATCGGCGCAACGGACCGTCAGGTCGCCGCGTGCGATCTGCTCGAGCGCCTGGCCGATGGTCGAGACGACGTGGTTCTGGGCGATCGCTTCCTCGTGCTGCAGGCGCTGGCTGTTTTCGCGCTCGCCGTCGAGGGCCATCTGCTGGGCAGCCTCACGCTCGGACATGGCGTGGCGCTCCTTGACGTGCTGCTGCAGAGACTGCGTCGCCTTGGCCATCATGCCCACTTCGTTGTTCAAGTCGGTGTGCGGGATGGCGACCGTGACGTCTTCATTGGCCACGGACCGCAATGCATCGTGAATGCGGGTCAGTGGCGTGGAGATGCTGCGAACGACGTAGACGGCGGCGACGGTGCCAAGCAGCAGCACGACGATACCGGCCGAAATCGCCCTCCAGATCGTCGCCTGGACCTGTGCATCGAGATCATCCATATAGACGCCAGTGACGACGACGATCTTCCAGGGGTCGAAGGCCAATGCGTATGCCGTCTTGCGATAATCTCCGGCCGGCTGGCCGGGCTTTGCTGTGGAGTAGTATTCGACGAGACCGCCGCCCTGTTGCCCAAGCTTGACCAGTTCTTCGCGATAGAGCTTGCCTTTGCTGTCCGGCTGCCCCTTGTTGAACTGCCCAACCTTCGAGGGGTCGTAGTGGAACATCATCTGGATGTCGTAGCTATAGCCGAAGAAGTAGCCATCGGGGTCGTATTTCATGCCGTTGAGCGTAGCGTAGGCCTGCTTCTGGGCCTCTTCCTGAGTCATTGCGCCGGCGGTCACCTTCGCCTGGTACTGCTTGAGAACGGAGACTGCGGACTGAACCTCAGAACGCAGCATATCGTAGCGTTCCTTATAGATCGCATTGACCGAGGAGCGAACCTGGATGGTGGTTCCGATCGCAAACGCCACCATCAGGCCAACGACCAGCAAAATAAGCTGTCTGGAAATCTTCAAATTCCTCATTATGCCTCGCAACAGAGCTCGGTTGGGGTATCCGGCGCGGTTTCCTACCGCGTATACGAGGGCTGATTGGCTCCCCCTTTGCTGCGAAATTGACATGCGGCTACCGGTCTGCGCTAAAAATGGTCAGTTTATTCTAAGGAATGCTTAACCCGTCTCTACATGTTCCTGTGATGATGAAATCGGAAAGTTTTGAACAAATACAAACAGAAAAATGCCCCCTCATCATTGGAGTTGGAGTGAAGGAACTAAAAATTGCCAAGCCAGTGCATTCTTGCAGCTAGCGGAAAGTTTGATTCGTCCACGCGTCCCTAAGTTGAAGTGCTCTCGCAAGGCACGCCGTACGTTTTCCGACTTTCGCGCTTGCGCTATACTTGCTGCATGGTTGAGGCGTCGCATGCCTTCGGTGAATTTGTTCTCGATCCCGGCTGCGGCCTGCTGCGGAACGGGCGGGCCGTTGCGCTCGGCCAGCGCGGCATCGCTCTTCTTGAAGCGTTACTTGAAGACCGTGGAAGCATTGTTTCCAAGGATGCGCTGATGGCGCGCGTCTGGCCCGGAATTGCCGTTGAGGAGAGCAATCTGACCGTTCAAGTGGCGGCGCTACGCAAGGCGCTTGGCCCGGCGCCCGACGGGCAGGAATGGATCGCGACGGTGCCGCGCGTCGGCTATCGTTTCATCCGCACAAATGTGGAGACGAAAGCCGCTGCGCCCGTCCAAGAGTTGCGGCCGGCGCTCGCGGTCCTCCCGTTTAGTAATCTCAGCGGTGATCCGAAGCAGGACTATTTTGCCGATGGGATCGTCGACGACATTATAGCGGCCCTTAGCCGGTTCCGAAGCTTTGCCGTCGTCGCCCGGGACTGCTCCTTTGCCTACAAAGGCAGTGGGATGGATGTGCGCAAGATCGCGGCGAAACTCGGCGTCAGCTACGTGCTCGAGGGCAGCATCCGGCAGTCGGGCAGCCGGCTGCGCATCGTGGCCGAACTCGTCGAAGGTCAAGGCGGCACGCATATGTGGGCGCAAACCTTCGACGGCGCGCTGGACGAGATATTCGACTTTCAGGATCGTATCACCGAGCGCGTCGCGACACTGATCGAACCGCTGATTCAGACAGCCGAGATCGAGCGGTCACGGCGGGAACGGCCCGGGAGTGTCGCCACCTACGACATCTACCTGCAGGCCTTGGCCAAGATCTCGACCGAAATCGAAAGCGACAACGCGGCCGCCTATGCGCTTCTCATGCAGGGGCTGGCCGCCGAACCTGACAATGCGCAGTTGCTTGCCCATGCCGCATGGGCGCTCGAGCATCGCTACACCATGGGTTGGCCGGCACTCACCGACGACGATGTGCAGGCATGTGCCGCGCTGGCGCGGCGGGCGCTGGAGCATGGCGCCGGCGACGCCATGGTCATGGCGCATTGTGGCGTAGCCTTGATGCAGACAGTGAAGGACTACGATTGGGGTCTCGCGGTTCTGCAAGCGGCGGCCGAATCCAATCCCAACAATCCGATGGCCGTCGTCAGGGCGGGCGTCGGGCATCTTCATTGCGGCAATGTCAGCGACGCGCTCAGCCACTTCCACAGAGCCAACCGACTGACACCCGGTGACCGCGGCGCACATTTCTCGCATTGCGGCATCGCGCATGCCCACGTGATCCTCGGAGAATACGAGCAGGCGGTGGCCTGGGCTTCGAGAGCGCTGGCCAGCAATCCGAATTTCGAGCCAACGCTGTGGGTGCTCATTGCTGCGAGCGCACATCTCGGGCGCATGGAGGAAGCCCATCGCCACCTTGCTGCGTTGAGACGACTGACGCCTGATATAACGGTCGAGCGCATCCGCGCCGGTCAAGCCGGCAAGTACCCGGATCGGATCGCCGGTGTCCTCGAAGGATTGAGACTGGCGGGTGTTCCCGAGCGCTAGTTTCGGATCGTTTTGGAACTTTTCCTTGGGCGTTTCAGGACCGGAAGGCCTCAACCGGCAGAGACTGCTTCCCACAGCAAAACCGCAAGTGGGAGACGGCCATGATTACGACGCTGACCATCCTTTCCTTCGATCAGGGACGCATCTACTCCCCTCCGCCGGAGCCGGTTCCCGAGCTGACGGCTGTCGAAAGCGAAGCAGAGGCAGCCGCCGTTGCTGATACGCAGGACACCAGATACCATCTGCGTTGGTTGGATGTTTCAACTGGATTGCACGCACTTGCGCGTCTGCTTACGCCGACTTTCGGAAGCACACCTTTCGGCAAGGCGCACTAGAAACGAAAAATGCGTCCCTGCTTCTCTCAGGGACGCATTTTATCCACCGCAGGGTGGACCCCGGACGACCGAAACTTTGGTCGGGCTGGGGCAGGGAACTGGAAATCAGGGCCGAAGCTCAAACTTGGAAACGTCGAGCGGCGCCGTTTGTTCCATCGGCACGCCCGCCATGCCCGCGGCAACCGGCTTGACGTCACCGCCGATGACCGCAGCCGTCGTCGAGGCGCGGTCGATGTTATCGGCCGGCTGCGTGGCGGCCGTCATCGGTTCGGCGGGCGCCTTGGTAACGAAAACGACGGGCGAGCCACCCATCCAGCCTTCGGTGCGATAGAGCTTCTTCTCACCGTTGACGTCGCGAATTTCCGAAGACTGCAGCGAGCCAGGCGCCAGCGTCGGTACGGTGTAGTCCTTCTTGCGCTCGACGGTTTCAAGCGGCGGGCAGCTTTGGCAGCTTTCCTTGCTGATGCTCCCGCCATCGGTGCGCGCGTCCTTGCCGACCACCTCGATCGAGGAGGCAAAGGCAGACCCTGCCGCAAACACAGCTATCGCACCCAAGATGACCTGACGCATGGAACACTCCGTCTCACATTGAGAGGAGATTAGCGCGGCTTTGTTTCCATCCCGTCAGGGGAAAGGGTAAAAATTTAGAGAACTGACCCGATTTCGGGTTTGCTCACGCTTTTTCGCGTTCGATCGCGCGCCAGCCGATATCGCGGCGGCAGAAACCGTTGTCCCAATCGACCTTGTCGAGCAGCGCGTAGGCACGCGCCTGCGCCTCGCCGACTGTCTTGCCTGTGGCGGTGACGTTCAGCACGCGGCCACCGGTTGCGACCAGGGCTCCGTCCTTGAGCGCTGTGCCGGCATGAAATACCTTGGCGCCCTCGCCTGCTTCTGGGATATGGCGGATCGGCGTGTTCTTGTCGTAGGAGCCCGGATAGCCCTTCGATGCCATGACGACCGTCAGGGCCGGATCGTCCGTCCAGTCCGCGGACACCTGGTCGAGCGTGCCATTGGCGGTGGCAAAGAGGAGCGGCAGGAGATCGCTCTTCAGTCGCATCATCAGCACCTGGCACTCCGGATCGCCGAAGCGGACGTTGTATTCGATGAGCTCGGGGCCTTTGGCGGTGATCATCAGGCCGGCAAAGAAGACGCCGGAAAAGGGATAGCCGCTTTCGGCCATGCCGCGCATCGTCGGCTCGATGATTTCCTTCATCGTGCGCTCGACCATTTCGGCGGTCATGACAGGCGCCGGGGAATAGGCACCCATGCCGCCGGTGTTCGGACCGGTATCGCCCTCGCCCACCCGCTTGTGATCCTGTGCGGTTGCGAGCGGCAGGACATGTTTGCCGTCGCAAAGGCAGAAGAAGCTTGCTTCCTCGCCGTCGAGATAGGCTTCGACCACGACTTCTGCACCGGCAGCACCGAAGGCGCCCTCGAAGCAATCGTCGACGGCGGCAAGCGCCTCATCGACGGTCATGGCGACGGTCACGCCCTTGCCGGCAGCAAGACCATCGGCCTTGACGACAATCGGCGCGCCCTGCTGGCGGATATAGGCCTTGGCCTTCGGCGCGTTGTTGAAGCGCTGATAAGCGCCGGTCGGAATGTCGTAGCGGGCGCAGATATCCTTGGTGAAGCCCTTCGAGCCCTCGAGCTGGGCCGCGGCCGCCGACGGGCCGAAGACCGCAAAGCCTGCCGCGCGCAGCTTGTCAGCAATGCCGGCGACGAGCGGTGCTTCTGGGCCGACGACGACGAAATCGATCGCCTTATCCTTACAGAGGGCAATGACGGCATCATGGTCGTCGACATTGAGGGCAACCAGGGTCGCGTGCTCGGCAATGCCCGGATTACCGGGCGCGGCATAGAATTCCGTCATGAGAGGCGATTGCGCCAGCTTCCAGGCCAATGCGTGCTCGCGTCCGCCCGATCCGATCAACAGAACCTTCATGCCCGTCCCTTTCACGTTTCCGTCTGGCGGTTAAGGGGAGAGCGCCGAAAGGTCAAGCGCGAATGCTTGCCTCGAGGCTTTACCAGCCGCCACCGCCGCCGCCACCACCCCCGCCACCGGAGAAACCGCCCGACGAGCCGCCGCCGGAAAAGCCGGAGGACGAACTGGACGGCGGTGGCGGAATGGTGGACGCGATCGTCGAGGCCATCGACGAAGAGAAGCCGCCAATGCGATCGGAGAAGTTGCCGCTGCCGAAATTGCCGGAATACCACGAGGGAGCGTAGGCAGCTGCTGCCCCCGCCGCCGCCGCGGCAAGCCATGTCTCGAAGGCGCGCGACCAAGGCTTTTCGACGCCGAGCGCCACCGCATAAGGCAACAGCTTCTCGAAATGCTGGGGCGACATCTGCGGTGCGCCCGCCATGTTCATGCGGTCCTTCTCGGCCAGCGTCATGTACTGACGCAGGCCGTCGATGCCATCCATCAGCTTGGCTCCAAGGGGCGTCGGCGCTCCCATGATGAAGACGTAGAGCAGGTTCAAGAGAATGATGCCGCCGATGGCGAAGAGCATCGGCGTCTCGTGCAGTTCCACCAGAGAGGAGAACAGCGCCAAGGCCAGCGACGACACGATGCTGAAGCCGATGAAGACGGCAAAGGCGATCGCGACCACCGACATGATCTTCGTGCCGAGCGACCGGCCGGGGCGGAACGACTTGGCGAAACCGGCAACGAAGACCGAGATGAACACCACGACGACAACAGGAATGATCATCAGGGCGATGGCATCCGGTTCCAGCGTTCCGAAGACGAAGAGCGCCACCAATGACGCGGCACTGAGCGCGATGCCACCGGTCGTATAGCCGGTATTCGCGTTGTAGTATTGTCCGCGGTGCTCACGCTCTATCGCTGTGCGAAAACTGTCGCCGACCGATTTCACCTTCGTTCCATTAGCCTCATCGATCGTCAGTGAGCCCTTGTTTCCCACAGCGTTGAGCAGGCTGGTTTCCCCCGCTTCCAGCTTTTCCTTGCCAACCGGCTTGTCGGTGCGGCGGATGATGATCGAGTTCTTCAGGTCCTCCAGAACGACATAGCCGCGCACCGCGAGATTGAGGGCCGTTGCCGACAGCGCCGTCCAGCCCTGCCCGGAGAAGCCGCGATTGTCGATGTAGTTCACCAGCGCCGGCGAGATCCCATCAGGCGGATCCCAGCGCGGCACCAGCACACCACGCGCAGGATCGCGGCCAACCTTCAGCCAGGAGCGCGTGTAATAGAGGAAGACCAGAATAAGTCCGCCAAAGCCGAGGAAGTAGTCGCGGTTGTCGCTGAGCCACCAGCGCCGCTCATCGTCAGCGCTCGGCGGATTGATCGAGCCCTTCGGCATCTTGACGGCGATCGTCAGCCCTTCGCCGGCATCGAGCGGCCGGGTCGTCGAGAACAGCAGTCGACCGCCGTCGACGGAAACCTTTGCGTTCCTGTCCGTGGCGCCCTGCGGGCCGGTGAAGAAGGCAGTATCGATCGCGCTGACGCCATCCGGAAGGTTCACCGTCGCCGTCGCCATCAGAATCGGGAAGATCCAGCCATTACCGGTGACGTTCCAGTAGAGTTCGTCGTGATCGTCGAAGCAGCGGATCTGGCGATTGGTGCGGTAGGTGAAGACATACTCGTGCCGGCCATAGCTCACGGTAACGTCTTCCGAGCCGGCATAGATGCGGATGCCGCCGCTGATGGATTCGGTGTGCCAGGGCTCGTCGCGGCCATCGCGCTTGACCGAGATGACGTCGAAATCGACCCGGCGTAGGCGGCCCTTTTCATCCTGATAGGTCAGCGGAAAATCGCGGAAGATGCCGCGCCGGATGCGATTGCCTTCGGCATTGACCGAGATCGTCTCCGTCACCGTCATCGCACCGCTCTTCTCCAGCTCGATGTCTGACGCGAAGGCGTTGATCACCTCGGTAGCGATGGCGCCATGCGCCGCAAGCATTAGAAACAGAGCGAAGCAAAGGCCGGAAAGCCGTCGGATCATCATACCCCTCGCCTGCGGCGCCTGGCCGCTTCAGATAATGTCAGCCCTCGTCGGCATAGGTCACGCCAAGCCCTGCCAGCGTCCGCCAATAGGCCGGGAAGGTTTTGCCGACGCAGTCCGGATCGAGGATCGTGACGCCTGCGATCTTCAGGCCGGCGAGCGCAAAGCTCATGGCGATGCGGTGGTCGGCGAAGGTATCGATGTTGGCAGGCAGGCGCTGTCCGGCAAGCGATGGATCGGACTGGACGATCAGGTCGTCGCCCTCCTCGTGAGCGAGACCGGGGCGGATCTGTGTCAGGCCGGTCGAGACGGCGCGGATGCGATCGCATTCCTTGACACGCAGATTTGCGATGCCGACGAAGCGGACCGGCGCCTCGTTGAACGCGGCAAGCACAGCAAGGGTCGGAACCGCGTCCTGCATCTGTGAGCCGTCGATAACGGCCGGAAGATGCGGGAACTGGGCGATCAGATCATAGGCCTTCGCGTCCGGCTGCGTGAACGCGCCGTTTGCAACGCCAAGGTCGATCTTGCCGGATGTCAGCACTTCGGCCGCCCAAAGGTAGGTCGCGGCTGAAGCGTCGGGCTCGACCACGAAGTCGGCCGCCGTGTAGCCCGTCGGCTCGACCCGCCACGTCACCGGGCTCGTCTTCTCGACCTTGGCGCCGAAGGCACGCATGGCCGCTGTTGTCAGATCGATATAACCGAGCGCGCCGATATCCTCGCCGAGCAGTTCGATCGTCACCGGCTTGTCGCCGCCGGCGGCCATCATCAGCAGCGCCGAGACATATTGGCTGGACAGGCCGCCATCGATCTGGATGCGGCTCGCCTCGAAGCGACCGGTACCCTTGACGGTGACGGGCGGGCAGCCGGTTTCGGTCGACGCGTCAATGCCAAGCGAACGCAGCGCCTCGACAAGCGGGCCGATCGGGCGCTTGCGCATATGCTGGTCGCCATCGACGATGACGGTGCCATCCACCAGGGCGGCGGCGGCGGTCAGGAAGCGCGTCGCGGTTCCTGCGTTGCCGAGGAAAAGCGGCACCTGCGGCGGCAGCAGCTTGCCGCTGCCCGTGACGACAAAGCTCGTATCATTCGGCTCTTCGATGATGACGCCCATGGCGCGGAGAGCGTCGGCCATATAGCGGGTGTCGTCGCTCTTCAAAGCGCCGGTCAGGCGGCTGGTGCCCTTGGCGAGACCTGCCAGGAGCAGCGCACGGTTGGTAATCGATTTCGAGCCGGGCGGGACGGCGCGGCCCGTCAGTGGCTTGCCCGGCGGGATGATTGTGAGCTTGTCTTTACTCATTATCTTGTCTTTTCCGTCTTTGCGCGAAGGCCATGTCAGGCCACGATCATGCCCTGCTCATAGCAGTTTTTACGCAAAGGCAAATGGCGGATGTCAGAACTTTACCGTCGGGACGGCGCGATCCGCCTCGTTGGTGATTTCGAAATACTCACGCTTCTGGAAGCCGAACTGGCCAGCAACGAGATTGGACGGGAAGCTCTCGACCTTGACGTTCAGATCACGCGCGGCGCCGTTATAGTAGCGGCGGGCCATCTGGATTTCGCTTTCCATGGTCTCGAGTGAGGTCTGCAGCTCGCGGAAATTCTCGTTCGCCTTCAGGTCGGGATAGGCTTCGGCGAGCGCCAGCACACGCCCCAGTGCCTGCCCGAGCAGGCCTTCCGCCTGGGCGCGGCTCGCAACATCGCCCGTCGGAACGGATTGCGCCTTGTTTCGGAGGGCAACGACCTCTTCGAGCGTCGTCTTCTCGTGCGCGGCATAACCTTTGACCGTCTCGATCAGGTTGGGGATCAGGTCGGCGCGGCGCTTCAGCTGCACGTCAATGCCGGACCAGGCTTCCTCGGCCATCTGCCGCGCGCGAACGAGGCCGTTGTAGATAAAGACGGCATAGAGCGCGATGAGGACGATAAGGCCAAGAATAACATACATTCGCGAATCCCCCGCAACGACCGAAAATATGTCGGGAGACTATGCGGGTTACCGCAGATTGTCATCCCGCATTATCGTGGCGGACTGCCGCTCCTCAAGCGGCAGTTTTTGCTAGGTTCACCCCACCGGCATCCGTCAACAGGAAGGCCTCGCCGCAGGCCTTGGCTAGCGTCCGCACCCGCAGAATGTAGCTCTGACGTTCGGTGACCGAGATGACGCCGCGAGCATCCAACAGATTGAAGACGTGGCTCGCCTTGATGCACTGGTCGTAGGCCGGGAAGACGCACTTGTGCAGCAGCTGATTGGCATTGTCGCCCGGCGCGCCGGCAGCGAGAAGCGCCTGGCACTCCCTTTCGGCATCGATGAAGTGCCGATGCAGCATTTCCGTGTTGGCGTATTCGAAGTTGTGGCGTGAATATTCCTGCTCAGCCTGCAGGAAGACGTCGCCGTAGCTGATCTTTTCGTCGCCTTCGCGGCCGTTGAAGTTCAGGTCGTAGACGTTGTCGACGCCCTGCACGTACATCGCCAGGCGCTCCAGACCATAGGTCAACTCGCCTGAAACAGGCGAGCATTCGATGCCGCAGACCTGCTGGAAATAGGTGAACTGCGAGACTTCCATGCCGTCGCACCAGCACTCCCAGCCGAGACCCCAGGCGCCGAGCGTCGGGCTTTCCCAGTCGTCTTCGACGAAACGGATGTCATGCAGCAACGGATCCAGGCCGATCGCGGCCAGAGAGCCGAGATAGAGCTCCTGCAGGTTCGACGGGTTCGGCTTCAGGATGACCTGGTACTGATAATAGTGCTGCAGACGGTTCGGGTTCTCACCATAGCGGCCGTCCGACGGGCGGCGCGACGGCTGGACGTAGGCGGCCTTCCACGGCTTGGGACCGAGCGCGCGAAGCGTCGTTGCCGGGTGGAACGTACCGGCACCGACTTCCATGTCGTAAGGCTGCAGCACCGCACAACCCTTGTCCGCCCAATAGTTATGGAGCGTGAGGATGAGCGCCTGGAACGAGCGCTTCGGGTTCATGTGGTCGGGAATTGCTGCAGACATGGAACGGCTTCCGAATTCGTACAAAAAGTGCGCGGACAGGTGCCACGCCGCGCCAGACGGGTCAAGGCTTTTGCGGCCCTACTCGTCCTCGTCCTTCTTCAGATGATATTCGCCGGTGACCGGATCCTTGACCAGGGTGCCGATGGCGCCCGTCTGGCGCTCCTTCTCGGCACGGCGGGATCGTTCGGCCAGCCGCTGCGCATCGGCAATGAAGCGACGGTAGAGAAGCCAGGCTCCGACCAACAGCACGATGATGATTATCAGTTGCGGCATGATGCCAGCCTTCGCTCCCTCAGAGCCCGTACCGGCTCCACAATGCCTTCTCCTCGGCGGCCTCGACAAGTCCGGTCGCAAGACCGGCGCCGGCACCCTCCAGGTTGGCTGACGATATACCCGGAATACGCCTTCCGAAAAGACCGCGGGCGGGCATTACCAGGTCGAGCTTGGTTTTTGCCCCATAGCGGCGCTTCAATTCCTGCCGCATGTCGCCGAGGCCGTCGATCAGGCCCAACTCAAGGCCACGCGTGCCGGTCCAGAAAAGGCCGGAGAAGACGACATCGTCGCTCTTCAGCTTGCCCGCGCGCCGCTCGCGAACCATGGAGATAAAGACCTGATGAATCTCGAGCTGCAGGGTCTTCAGATATTCGATGTCCTTTTCCTTCTCGGGCTGGAACGGATCAAGGATCACCTTGTTCTCCCCAGCCGTGTAGACGCGGCGTTCCACGCCGATCTTCTTCAGCAGTTCCGGAAAGCCGAAGCCACCGGAGACGACGCCGATCGAGCCGACGATGGAGGTGGGATCGGCAATGATCTCGTCGCCGGCAAGCGCGATCATGTAACCGCCGGAGGCCGCAACATCCTCGACGAAGACGAGAACTTTCTTCTGCTTTTCGCGCGCGAGTTCGCGGATGCGGGTGAAGACAAGCCGCGACTGGACGGGGGAGCCGCCGGGAGAATTGAGCGAGATGGCAACCGCCGGCGCATCCTTGAAGCTAAAGGCCTTTTCGAGGACCTGCGCCGCGGAGGCAAGATTGAGGGTCGGCCGGAATTGGCTTCCGCCGCTCATGATCGGGCCGTGCAGCCGGACGACGGGGATCACCACGCCTTCCTTGCGGAAACGCTTCGGCAGCAACCTCTTCAGAAATCCGGCCATTTTCCATCCTTTGCGACAAGATCAGCGGAACGTCTTCCATGTATGCAACGCAGAGACAAACGCAATGCCTGCCGCAGAAAACATCGGGTTACAATTCTTGTTGCGAATGACTTGCATTATCATTCTAATCAGACATACTGGTCGCACTGATAATAGGTGGACACTGCATGGACATCGTAAATCCGAACACAAAGACCGGCTGGCGACATGAGCGCGAAGAGGCATCGCTTTCAGATGTCTACCGTTCCGTCCAGACGCACAAACAGGGGACGCGCTGGCGCCGCATCGCCGCGTTCCTCGGGCCCGGCTATATGGTGGCCGTCGGTTATATGGACCCCGGCAACTGGGCGACCTCGCTCGCCGGCGGTTCGAAGTTCGGCTATGCGCTGTTGACCGTCGCCCTGCTGTCCAACCTGATGGCAATCGTTCTGCAATCGCTCTGTGCGCGGCTTGCGATCGCCTCCGGCCGCGACCTTGCCCAGGCTTGCCGTGACGCCTATCCGAAATACGTCTCCGTTCCGCTGTGGGCCTTTGCCGAAATAGCCATCATCGCGACCGATATTGCCGAAGTGATTGGCACAGCCATCGGCCTCAATCTGCTGTTCGGCATTCCCCTTGAACTCGGCGTCCTCATCACGTCGCTGGACGTGTTCCTCATCCTCTACCTGCAGAAGATCGGCTTCCGGTGGGTGGAAGCCTTCGTGATCGCCCTGCTCGGCATCATTGCGGTGTGCTTTGGCGTGCAGATCTTCCTTGCCGATCCGGAATGGGGCGCTGTTATCCGGGGCTTCTTCCCGACAACCGAGATCGTTTCCAACCCCGAGATGCTCTATCTCGCGCTCGGCATTCTCGGCGCCACCGTGATGCCGCACAATCTCTATCTGCATTCCGGCATCGTCCAGACCCGCGCCTACGGCCATTCGGTGCCGGAGAAGCGCGAGGCGCTGACCTATGCGACAATCGACTCGACCATTGCGCTCTGCTTCGCGCTCCTGATCAACGCGTCGATCCTGATCCTGGCGGCGGCGGCCTTCCACGCCAACGGCAAGACGGATGTCGTGGAATTGGGCGAAGCATCCTCGCTTCTCTCTCCCTTGCTCGGCCTTGCAATCGCCCCGACGCTTTTTGGCATCGCACTCCTCTGCTGCGGCCTGAATTCGACGGTGACTGCGACGCTTGCGGGCCAGATCGTCATGGAAGGCTTCCTGAAGATCAGGCTCCAGCCGTGGGTGCGTCGCCTGATCACCCGTGCGATCGCCATCATTCCGGCCGCCTTCGTCACCATCTGGTATGGTGACCAGGGGACGGCGGAACTGCTGATCCTGACGCAGGTCGTACTCAGCCTCCAGCTCTCCTTCGCCGTCTTCCCGCTCGTGATGTTTACGGCGAGCAAGGCGAAGATGGGCGCGCTGGTCGCCCCGCGCTGGCTGAGCGCAATCGCCTACGTGATCGCGGTCCTGATTGCCGGCCTGAACGTTAAGCTGCTGTTCGATTTTGTTACTGGCTAGCGCCTGGTATAAGCCGCCCGGCCATTGTTGAGATCGTCAACGAAGGGGGAGAATTTATGCGTCCCCTCCTCGTGCATGATGAGTGGCGCGCGCAGCGAAAGCCGCGCGCGCGACCCTTTTATGGCCGTGACGAGGATGCGGACTGCGTTCTCGCCCTCACGCGGATGGATCGCGGTGACTTCGATGCCGCCGAAACGGCGTCCGCAGGCATCGATGATTTCGGCAATCGATTCCGGCCGAGCGATCAGGGATAGTTGCCCGCCGGGGATCATGATTGACCCGGCAGTGCGCACCCAGCGTTCGAACAGCCCATCCGTCATAGCGTGTGCTTCGGCCTTCAAGGCGTCAGGCGTCCGGCGATCGCCGGCATCGTTGAAGGGCGGGTTCATGATCACATGATGGAAGCTCTCATCGACGAGACCGGCTTCGTTTCGCGCCTTCGCCTTCAGCGTCACGTCCGCCTCGATGACTGAAACGCGGCCCGCCACATGCGCATTTTCAGGCAGGACTATGCTGCGGCGCGCATAGTCGGCCATTTCGCCGGAGCGCTCGAAGAGCACAACCTCGGCAGTCGGCAGCCGCGACGCGACGGCAAGGCCTGCCGCACCGGCGCCGGCACCGAGATCCGCCACCTTGATCGGACGATCGTCGGCAACGAGCGCCGCAAGCAACATTGCATCCATGCCCGAGCGATGCCCCCTGCCCTTCGGCTGCACCACATGGAACAGTCCCCGGTGAAAGGCGTCGATCGTCTCGGCAACATGTCCCGTCATCTCAGGCTCACTTTTGAGCGCGCAGTTCGTCGCCGAGGCCGGCATCCACGAGAATGCGCCGCGCCTGGTCCGCTGCTTCATCATCGACGAGGAGCCGGCGCGGCAGCATGCCGAGCGACCCTTCAAGAATGCTCATGCCCTGATCGGCGATGAAGCAGTGGATCCCCGCATCCTTGAGCAGACTCTCCGCATAAGAGAGCAACACGGGATCATTGGCGCGAATAAGTTCATGCATTTGCCGGAAAATCCCTTTCAAATTTGCGCGACGCGACAATTCACCCCTTGCCGCGCCAATCGCCCCTTTCTATTGTCGAACTCAATAATTTAACAGGAGTCCGGGTCGTTGGGCGTGGTCATACCGCTTGAAGAAAGCAAAAACAAACTGGCATCCGTCAAGCCACTGGTCGATTTGACCAAAGCGGACATGCAACGGGTGAACCAGCTTATTCTCTCCAAGGCCGGTTCCGACGTCCAGATGATCCCCGAGGTGGCCAACCATCTCATCTCGTCCGGCGGCAAGCGTCTCCGTCCGATGCTGACTTTGGCGTCGGCCGCACTGTTCGGCTACAAGGGCGAGAACCATATCAAGCTCGCGACATCGGTCGAGTTCATGCACACCGCGACGCTGCTGCATGACGATGTGGTCGATGAGAGCGACCTTCGCCGCGGCAAGTCCACCGCCCGCATGATCTGGGGCAACCAGGCAAGCGTGCTTGTCGGCGACTTCCTGCTCGGCCAGGCGTTCCGCATGATGGTCGATGTCGGCTCGCTCGATGCGCTTGACGTTCTCTCGTCGGCGGCTTGCGTGATCGCCGAAGGCGAAGTGCTGCAGCTCTCTGTCGCCAAGAACATGGAAACGACGGAAGACGACTACCTCGCCGTTATCCGCGCGAAGACGGCGGCTCTGTTTGCCGCGGCTGCCGAAGTCGGCCCGATCGTCGCCGATGCGGGCAAATCCGGCCGCAACGCGCTGAAGTCCTATGGCATGAACCTCGGCCTTGCCTTCCAGCTCGTCGACGACGCGCTTGATTACGGCGGCAAAGCAGCCGATCTCGGCAAGAATGTCGGCGACGACTTCCGCGAGGGGAAGATCACGCTTCCGGTCATCTTGGCCTATCGCCGCGGGACCGAGGAAGAACGCGCCTTCTGGCGGCAGGCCATCGAAGGCGGCGAAAGCAGCGACCAGCATCTCGAAAAGGCACTTGGCCTGATTACCAAGTACGGCACGCTGAACGATACCATTGCCCGCGCGGTTCACTACGGCACGATCGCACGCGATGCGCTCGCGCCCCTTCCCGACACGGCATGGAAATCGGCTCTGATGGAAGTCATCGACTTCTGCATCGAGCGCGTCAATTAATCGACGGTCACTGATCGCGGACTGATTTTATTGCAGGACCGCTTCAAAAAAGCCATCCTGTTGTGAGTCAGTCATTTCAACTGATTTGCAGTCGGACGAGGCCGACTGCCCCGACTAGAGAGGTTTTCTAATGCGGCAAAAACTTGCCATCCGTCTTCTTTCGAGCGCAGCCATGGCAGCGGTCATCTCGCTGGCAGCGCTCGGCGGCGTGAATGCCGAAGAGACGGCCAAGAAGGACGATGCCGCCACAGTAATCTTCGATCCGGATAGCGTCACGAGCTTCTCCGGCGCATTTTTGGCTGCCCGGACTGCCGACGTCGATCACGATTACGAGACGGCGATTGAACTCTACAAGAAGGCGTTACAGATCGAGCCGGGCAATCCGGAAATCCGTCAGCGCCTGATGATCTCGCTGCTTCTGAATGGCGACATTAAGGACGGCGTGAAATACGCCAACGACTTGAAGGGTGATCCGACGGTCGAGCGCATTACCACGATCGTGCGGAGCATGGATGCCATTCGTCGCGGCGAATTCAAGACGGCCGAGTCGCTCCTGAAATATACCGGACCGAACGATCTCGACCGGATGATGAACGATCTGCTCGCCGCTTGGGCTCGCGTCGGCGCCGGGCGCGGTAAGGATGCGCTGGCCATGGTCCAGAAGATGAAGGGACCGGATTGGGTCGGCATCTTCAAGTCCTATAACGCCGGCGCAATCGCCATCGTGAACGGTGACATCAGGGCCGCTCGGCAGAACCTCAACGACGCTGTGCTCGACAAGGATGGCGGTGCGACCGCTCCTGATACCTTCATGCGCGCCGTCATGGCTCTCGCCCGACTGGAAGCCTCGCAGGGCAACAAGCAGAAGGCACTCGACGCGATTTCCGTCGGCGATAACCTACTGCCGAATTACGCGCCGCTGAACGCACTGCGACAGAGCATCGAAAAAGGCGAAAAGCAGGAACAGCAGATCCAGACCGCCAAGCAGGGCGCTGCTGGCGTGCTCTTCTCCATCGGTGGCGCGCTGAACCGCGATGGCGCCGAAGATATCGTTTCGCTTTACCTGCAGACCGCCAAGACGCTGGATCCGGATAGCGCCGATACGCTCGTCATGCTCGGCGGCATTGCTGAGAAGCAGGAGCAGATGGACCGCGCGATCGCGCTCTACAAGCAAGTGCCCGAGAACTCGCCGATGCGCCGCATCTCCGAGCTGCAGTTGGGCCTCGCTCTTGCAC
Organism: Rhizobium sp. R711; assembly: GCF_002211365.1. Classification (GTDB taxonomy): domain Bacteria; phylum Pseudomonadota; class Alphaproteobacteria; order Rhizobiales; family Rhizobiaceae; genus Rhizobium. Next base: position 123,391 of record NZ_LOKZ01000035.1, read on the forward strand.
AGGGCGGCAAGGTTGAAGAGGCGCGCAAGCACCTTCAGAGCCTGATCGCCTCCGATCCGAAGGACATTCGCAGCTACCTCGCCTATGGCAGCGTGCTGTCGGATGCGAAGGACTATGTCGCCATGGCCGACAACTACGACAAGGCCGTCGAAGTCCTCGGTCCGCTGCCGGGCAAGGGCGCATGGACCGTCTTCTTCCAGCGCGGCATTGCCTATGAACGCCTGAAGAAATGGGACCAGGCCGAGCCGAATTTCCGCAAGGCGCTGGAGCTCAACCCCGACCAGCCACAGGTTCTCAACTACCTCGGCTACTCCTGGATCGACATGAACCGGAACCTCGACGAGGGGCTGGCGATGATCAAGAAGGCAGTGGATCTGCGCCCGGACGATGGCTACATCATCGATTCTCTCGGCTGGGCCTATTTCCGGCTGAACCGCTTCGACGATGCGGTCGAGGAATTGGAGAAGGCCGCACAGATCAAGGCCGGAGACGCGACGATCAACGACCATCTCGGCGACGCCTACTGGCGTGTCGGACGCAAGCTTGAGGCCGTCTACCAATGGAACCGTGCGCTCGGCTCCGACCCCGAGGCATCCGAGATCCCGAAGATCAAGGAGAAGATCGCCAACGGCTTGCCGCAGGATACCGACATCTCCAAAGCCGCTGACAAGAAGCAGCCCGATCCGGCGCCGGTCGAACCGAAGCCCACGGACAAGAAGTCCTGATAGGCGATGCCCGCAGCGAGTATGCGCGATGACTTGATCGTCATCGAGGAGGCTCCGGCAAAAATCAATCTGGCCCTGCATGTGACGGGCCAGAAATCCGACGGCTACCATCTGCTCGATATGCTGGTGACCTTCACCCGGCATGGCGATCGGCTGGAATTTACGCCGGCAGATAAGGACGAGTTTGTGATGTCGGGTCGTTTCGCCGAGGCGCTTGGCGACAGCAGCGACAACAATCTTGTCCTCAAGACCCGGGACGCGCTCCGCGAGGCCATCGCTCGCGAGAGTGGCTCTGCTCCCGCTGTTCGCATCCATCTCCGGAAGAACCTGCCGATTGCGTCCGGAATCGGCGGCGGCTCCGCGGACGCGGCAGCGACGCTTCGCGGCTTGATGCGGCTCTGGAACGCTTCTTTTCCCCGCGCGACGATCGAGGCGATCGCGCTTCGGCTTGGCGCCGACGTGCCAATGTGCCTGGCGAGCAGACCGCTGATCGCCCGTGGCGTTGGCGAGCAAATCACGCCGGTCGACGACATGCCGGCCTTTGCAATGGTGCTGGCAAACCCGTTGAGAGGCGTATCGACGCCCGAGATTTTTCGAGGCCTGACGAATAAGACCAATCCGCGGCTCGACATGACGCCGCGTTCGACCTGGCTCGAGACGCTAGGCTCGATGCGCAATGACCTTGAGCCAGTCGCCCGGGGTCTGCTGCCCGAAATTGCCGAGATCTCGGCGATGCTCAAGAAGCAGGGCGCCTCCTTCGTCCGCATGTCTGGTTCCGGCGCGACCTGCTACGGCATCTTCGATACGCTCACAGCGGCTGAAGACGCGGCCACCGCGCTTCACAGCGAACGGCCGGACTGGTATTTCGAAGCAACGGAAACGATCGCTGGAGGGCATGATGCCAGGACTGAATGAAACGCGCCCCTTCATTCCCGTCGGCATTGCGGTGCTGACGGTCTCGGATACGCGGACGCTTGCCGATGACCGTTCTGGCGATACGTTGGTTTCCAGGATCACGGAGGCCGGTCACCGGTTGATTGACCGCGCGATCGTCCCCGATGACCGGCAGGCTATCGCTTCGCGCGTCAAGGCCTGGACCGAACGCGACGATATCGACGTCGTCATCACCACCGGGGGAACCGGCTTTACCGGCCGCGACGTTACGCCAGAAGCTCTGGAGCCGCTTTTCGAGAAGAAGATGGATGGCTTTTCAGCTGTCTTCCACCGCATCTCCTACGAGAAGATCGGCACCTCGACGATCCAGTCCCGAGCCACGGCGGGCGTTGCCAACGCAACCTTTATTTTCGCGCTGCCAGGCTCCCCCGGCGCCTGCAAGGATGCCTGGGACAGCATACTAAAATCACAGCTCGACTACCGCCATATGCCCTGCAATTTCGTGGAGATCATGTCACGCCTCGATGAGCATTTGAAGCGCGGTGCCAGCAAGTAACGGATTGCTCCGGCATACAGCTTACAGTTCTATGTACCGATGCCCGGCAGGACAGGCATCGACTCCCAGCTATCACCCGACAGCAGGATGCAGCTCACGCCATGAACATCCGTGATAAGCAGGGTCCACGTGCCACTCTGCGCGGCATAGACCTCAAGCATGGCGTTCTGGTTGATCAACCCGACTGCCATCAGCCTCTCGGCAAAGTTCTTGTCGAGGAAATTGACGACTTCGGATCGGCCTGCGCAACTGCGCATCATCTGCGATGCTGCCGAATGCGGATGCGCGATCATCGATGTCGTCAATATGACGGCCAAGAAAAGGCCGCGGATCATATTGCGTTTCATGACGCACCTCCTTTGCCGGAAACCGGCAGAAGAGGAGACTTCCGCTGACCTGCTCTGCCGTCTGCCGGCATTCCATGGTCGACCGTCACGAAGCGAGGCGCTCGGGCGGCGCCATGCGCGAATTATAGCGCAAAATTGTATCGGGCGCCATCATTTGCGGGGAAATGAGGGAGCATGACGCGCCGCTATCGTGCGGCGCGCGCGACCCAGGATGGAATCAGTTCGCTGGAAAGCTTCCGCAGCTTTTGCCCTTTCGCGAATTCTGAGAGGCGCATTCCGCTTCTTGCCGCGGCCAATGCCTGCTTCTTGGGGAGGAGAAGGCCAAGCTCCAGCGGCGACGAGGCCCGACCGATGCGCTGCAGGAAAGGACGTCGATATCCTCGCGAAGCCGTGAAGCGCGCCGGCAGTTTGTTCAGAGCCATGTACTCGGCAATCTCGTCGATCCAGCCGGTCTGCGGTCGCGCTCCCGGCTCGACGAAAAGCAGCCACTCGCCCCGCACCGACCGAACGATGTCCTTGATATCCCATTGCGAATGGAAGCGGCAGCCGGCGGCGTCGGCCACCCTCGACGTCCCATCCCGCGAGCCGTGGTCCAGCACCACGACGTCACTAACAAGCCCCTCCACTGCGCCTGCAACCAACACCGATAACGTCTGCGCCAGCTCAGGCTCCTGATCCTGGCATTCAAGTACAACAGTCAACATCGCCTATTCATAAAGCGCCGCACAAAAATTTGCCAGCGGCACTTTCCTTATTTTGTTCTTGCATTGTTCTCATTTTGCCGATAGGAATTTAATCATCAAAACGGCGGGAAGCAAAGCTTCCGTCAGCGGAGAATCCGATGAAAGAGCAGTCCCTTGCAGGGCAGGCCGCATTTGCGCCTGCCAACACGGCAGATATTGCCGATGCGATGATCGTATCTGCCGGTCTGCGGATCGATGTGGACCGTCGCCGCGGACGTGCGGCCGGACTCAATCCGAGTGGACGTTTCGAGCCTCTGCGTCGGGAGACCTTCGATGATGGTTGGCAGAACCTTGAGGAACTGCCGCCGTTCAAGACCGAGGTGCAGATCGAAAAGCCGCGAACGGCCATCACCCGCAACGAGTCGCCCGACATTCCCTTTGACCGCTCGATCAACCCCTACCGCGGCTGCGAGCATGGCTGCATCTACTGCTTTGCGCGACCGACGCATGCCTATATGGGCCTTTCCGCCGGTCTGGACTTCGAGGCCAAGCTCTTCGCCAAACCGGATGCTGCGAAGCTCCTGGAGCGCGAATTGGCGAAGCCGGGCTATAAGCCACGCGTCATCGCGATCGGAACCAATACCGATCCCTATCAGCCGATCGAGAAGGAATGGCGCATCATGCGGCAGATTCTTGAGGTGCTGGAAAAGGCAAACCATCCGGTTTCGATCGTAACCAAGTCGGCAATGATCATGCGCGACCTCGACATTCTCTCGGCGATGGCGGAGAAGAACCTTGTCCGTGTTTCGCTGTCGGTGACGACGCTCGACCGAAAGCTGGCGCGGACCATGGAACCCCGCGCCTCGACGCCGACGCGTCGGCTGGAGGCCATTCGCGCGCTTTCCGAGGCAGGAATCCAGACATCGGTGATGGCTGCCCCAATGATTCCGGCACTCAACGACCACGAGCTTGAGCGCATTCTGGATTCGGCGCACGCGGCGGGTGCGACAGAGGCGAGTTATGTGATCCTGCGCCTGCCCCTCGAAGTGTCGCCGCTGTTTCGCGACTGGCTGCTGCAAAATTATCCCGACCGCTACCGCCACGTCATGGCGCTGGTCCGCTCGATGCGCGGTGGCAAGGACTACGATGCGGAGTTCGGCAAGCGAATGAAAGGTGCCGGACCCTATGCCTGGCAGATTGCACGCCGTTTCGAGATGGCGACGAATCGACTCGGCATGACCCGCCGCAGCATGCCGTTGCGGGATGATCTCTTCGTTCCGCCCGATGGTAGCGGGGTGCAGCTTTCGCTGCTTTGATATTTGAGCTTCGCGGATGGTCGCCCTGCCCTTCCGCGCTCGAGTCCCCGGCCCGCCGCCCTGATCCGGGGACTTGCAGGAAATCGGGTTGGCGTGCGAGGTTCAGCCGCATGAAACGTCGCACGTCACCCGATTCTCCTATGCTTTTCGAAGATGTCCCCCTCGTGCCGGATTTCCGGCTGGAGCTGAAGGCGCGCAAGGCCGGCCATTGGCCAGTTGCCGGCGCCGATGAAGCTGGGAGGGGGCCGCTGGCCGGCCCCGTGGTGGCAGCCGCCGTCATTCTCGACCCCAAGCGTATTCCCGACGGCCTGAACGACTCGAAGCAGCTTTCGGCGCAGAAGCGCGAGGAGCTTTTCGTTCAGATTCTTGCAACGGCAACGGTGTCTATCGCCTCCTCGAGTTCGACCCGCATCGACGAGACCGATATCCGCAAGGCCAGCCTCGACGCCATGCGCCGCGCCATCTGTGGTTTATCTGTCCCTGCAAGCTATGTCCTGACGGATGGGCTCGACGTTCCGCCCGGGCTCGACTGCCCGGGGCAGGCGGTGGTCAAGGGTGATGCGCGTTCGGTCTCCATCGCCGCCGCCTCCATTGTCGCCAAGGTGACGCGGGACCGGATGATGGCACGAGCTGACAGCACCTTCCCCGTCTATGGCTTTGCCGCGCATGCCGGCTATGGCACAGCACAGCACCGGGCTGGCATCGAGAAGAATGGCCCCTGTTCGCTGCACCGCATGACTTTCAGCCCGCTGAAAAAGCTGCCTGGCGACATAGGTAGCGACTGACCCGTCCGCAACCGATCAGCATCGGCCCAAAACAAAAAGCCCCGCATTGCGGGGCTTCTTCGAAAGCGAGATGCTTACCTTAGTTGAGGCGGCTCTTGACCTGGCCGAGGGCGTCGCTGAAGAGCTCGGACTGAACCTTCGTATCGGCCTTCTTCGCCAGAACATTTCCGGCGGCGGCAATTGCCAGATCGACGGCGGCGGAACGGACCGCCTTCATCGCATCGGCTTCCGCCTGCTTGATCTTCTGTTCCGAAACCGCGGTGCGGTTCGCGACGAATTCTTCCGTCTTCTTCTTGGCTTCAGCGGTCAGCATTTCGGCTTCGCGCTCGGCCGCAGCAACGATGTGCGCGGCTTCGGCTTCAGCTTCCTTACGCTTGCGCTGATACTCAGCCAGCAAATGCTGCGCCTCTTCGCGCAGGCGCTTGGCTTCCGACAGTTCGTTGCGGATCTGATCGGCACGGTCGTCGAGCGACTTCGCCATCATGCCAGGAACCTTGAGGTAGACAACCAGCGCCAGGAAGATGAACAGGCCGATCATCGCGAAGAATGTTGCGTCCAATGCAAATTCCATCGATCAAGCCCCCTTCTTGATGTCGGCAACAGCAGCGGCAATATCTGCCTTTGCCGAGGTGCCGATCAGCTGTTCCACAACAGCCGTTGCGGTTTCTTCCGCAATGGTTCCGACGTCAGCGAAAGCCTTCGCCTTGATGTCGGCGATGCGCCCTTCCGCAGCCTTGAGCTTTTCAGCCAAGCCTGCTTCAACAGCCTTGCGGTCGGCTTCCGCCTTCAGCTTGGCAGCGTCGCGAGCGGCAGTACCGATCGCGTTCGACTTGGCACGAGCCGCAGCCAATTCGGCTTCGTAAGCGGCAACGTCGGCGTCGGCTTCCGCCTTCAGGCGGCTTGCCTCATCGAGATCCTGCGAGATGCGGCTGTGACGCTGCTCGAGGATATTGCCGATGCGCGGCGCGATGACCTTTTGCATGAGCACGAAGAAGACAACAAACGTGATCGCCAGCCATAGCAGCTGCGAGGCGTAAGTCGTCGAATCGAAAGGCGGGAATACGCCGCCACCATGATGCTCGGCTGGTACGCCGGTCTCGGTGTGGACATCGCCTGCTGCCGGGGCGGCATGCGTGTCTGTACCGGTTGCTGCACCAGTTTCTGCGGTTCCAGCCGGGGCCTCTTCGGCGTAAGCCGGGGTCACAAAAAACATGCTCACCTCCAGGTGTACTGCAAATGCAAAGGATCACGGCATGCGGGCTGCAGGCCGTGATCCTTCAATGCGCCTGTATTAAACGGCGAAGAGCAGGAGGAGAGCGACGAGCAGCGAGAAGATGCCCAGAGCTTCCGTAACGGCGAAGCCGAAAACCAGACGGCCGAACTGGCTGTCAGCTGCAGACGGGTTGCGCAGAGCGCCGGACAGGTAGCTGCCGAAGATGTTGCCGAGGCCGAGAGCCGTACCGGCCATACCAAAGCAAGCCAGACCTGCACCGATGAACTTTGCTGCTTCCGCTTCCATGTTGAACTCCTTTGAAATGGTTGTGTTGCGGCGAAATTGACTGACGCCCTTGGACGTCAATGTCGGTATCCCTTAGTGGCCACCCGGATGGATCGCGTCGTTGAGGTACATGCAAGTCAGGACCGCAAAGACGTAAGCCTGGAGGAAGGCGACGAGGAACTCGAGACCCGTCAGGGCGACGGTCATGAGGAGAGGAAGGACAGCGCCACCGATACCGACTGCACCCAGCGCTCCAAGCGAGGCGACGAAGCCTGCGAACACCTTCAGGGTGATGTGACCAGCCAGCATGTTGGCGAAAAGACGAACGGAGAGCGAAATCGGACGGGACAGGAAGGAAATGATTTCGATCGTCACAACGAGGGGCAAAAGAATGCCAGGAACGCCCGACGGGACAAAGACATTCAGGAAGTGGAAGCCATGCTTGTAGAAGCCGTAGACGAGAACCGTGCCGATGACGAGCAGCGCCAGCGCGAAGGTGACGATGATCTGGCTGGTGACCGTAAAGAAGTACGGGAACATGCCGAGCAGGTTTGCCGTCAATACGAACATGAAGAGCGAGAAGACCAATGGGAAGAATTTCATCCCCTTGGATCCGGCGCCTTCCTTCAGCATGTTGGCGATGAACTCGTAGGACATCTCCGCAACCGACTGGGAGCGACCCGGCACGATCGCCCGGTTCGACGTCGAGAAATAGAGGAAGCCAGCGGCAACGGCAGCGGACGCCACCATGAAGAGCGATGCATTCGTAAACGAAAAATCAATTCCGCCGACTTCGATCGGCACAATCTTCTGGATCAGGAACTGATGGGTCGGATCGTTAGACACCGCTTGTTCTCTCTATCTTTAGCCCGCGCAAGACGGGATTATTGCACTGGATCGAACGCCGGAGCGCCCTGCCCTATTTTCCACCATTCTGACGCTCGCCGGGATCAGGCTTTGCAACCTTGCCCGCAGCACGCAGAACGTTCAATACGCCGGCACAAAATCCAAGAAGAAGAAGAACAATCATCCCCCAAGGCGCCGTGCCGACAAAACGGTCGAGGAGATAGCCGAGAACGGCGCCGACGACGATTGCGGAGATGAACTCGCTCGAAAGCTTCATCGCCTCCGCGTAACCTTTGCGGCTCGCTTCGGCGCTTGCTTCGACAGCCTCTTCCTTCCCCGCCTCTACGCGCTTGGTTGCGAGCTCCGCTCCCAATTGCGCCCGGCGCTTCTCAAGACCTTCCTCGCGGTCGTCCGTCATGGTGCTCTCCTCCACTAGCCGCTGTCCGCGATCCCGCTACCCCGGTTTTCCGGACAACAACCCCAAGGTTTGAGAACCTTTCGGCCCGTTCTGAAGTCGCGCGCAACATAGTTTTAGCAAAAAGCATAGTCAAGGCGTGAGCGGTCGATGTCCAGCCATAAAATAAGCATGAGAAAACATGTGCTTAGGTCAATCTCAGCGCACTTTTCCAAAATCGACCGAAAGAATCCGCTTTTGTGTGCGGCGAAGAGACACGAAATCGCGTCAGGATCGGCTTTTCCGTTAGCTCCAGCCGCCGCCATAGGTGCGATAGAAGACGTGCAGGCCGATGCGGCCGACCTTCTCCATGGTCTTGGCCCATTTCGGACGAACGTAGACAGCGTGATAATGGGTGGCGGAGCCGACCTGCGGCAGCCAGATCTTGCCGGCGGTCACCGCCATCGCGACTTCGCGGGCGATTCTCCAGTGATATTGCGAGTTCACCCGATCCTTGATGTTGTCGCAGGCAAAGGAGAACTGGCATCGGTTACGCCAATCCTCATTCTGATAGACGACGCCGCAGATCGTCTTCGGGTAGGCCGGATTGCGGACGCGATTGAGAATGACCTGGGCAACGGCAGCCTGACCCTTCACCGTTTCGCCGCGTGCCTCGAAGTAGATGCCGGATGCCAGGCACTGCTGCTCGGCCGCCGAAAATACCGACGGCGCCAGGATGCTTGCGGCCCAGGCGTGGTCACGCGGGCCGATCTGCGGGACGAAGCGGCCGTCGTCCGCCTTGTCGGTGAGAATCGAATCAAACGGCGACAGACGGGAGTAATCAGGCGCGGCTGGCGCGTAGGCCGTCGCCAGCACGTCGGCCTTTGGGTTGGTCACGAGGCCAGCCAGCATCGGCGAAACGCCGCGATCCGGCTTGAGCGGTTCCCTCTTATAGAAGTTGGTCGCGATCTCGATTTCCTTGCCCTTGATCTTCGGCTTCACGAAGGCTGACTTATCCTTGAGATCGAAGGCGGGCTGAAAAAGTAGGCGCGTTCTCTGGAGGATAGAGCCGGCGGAAAAATCCTTTGGTGGCTGCACCTTCTCGACAGCAACTACACGGCTCTTCTTGGCCGGACGATTGACGCGGTCTTCATCCGGTGTTGCCTCATGGCCCTTGTCGTTCGCCACGAAGGCGACCTTGCGGCCGTCGGGCAGAACCATACCGGCCCCGGCTGCGATTGTGCCCGTGACAACAGGGTCGGCAAAGGTCAGTTCGGCCTGATGAATCGACCCTGCCGGCGAATTCGTCAAAACCATGCGCCAGTTTTCCCGTCCCTGGTCGAGGCCGGCAAGTAGAGCAGCGAGGTCAGCATGGGACGCCATCGTCGGCGACATCAGCCACCCACAAACGCCGAAGAGCGCGGGGGAACTCCAATTTTGAAGCAAGAGGCGCAGCTTGCCACGGGAAGGGCTATTTCGACGCAACGCGGGACTCCGGCATGAGACGCATGAACATGCCGTTGAAAATGTCTCATTAACCTTGATGCTTGGTTAATGCGGTGGCTCTCGGGGGTGAAAGAATTAGAGCAAGGAAAAATAAAGCCCGGCAGATCGCCGGGCTTTTATTGGGCAGTATGTGCTGTCTAGATAATGACGTGCGAGCCGAGTTCCACCACGCGGTTTGCCGGCAGTCGGAAGTAGTCCGACGGATTGGCTGCTGCATTGGCAAGTGCGATGTAAAGGCGATCCTGCCAATAGGGCATGCCGGACTTCGCATCGGGAACCAGCTTGCGGCGGCCGAGGTAGAAAGAGGTCGACATGATGTCGAACTTCAGGCCGGTCTTGCGCAGCGTCGCCAAGGCTTGCGAGACGTTCTGCGACTCCATGAAGCCAAACTGCAGCTCTACACGCGAGAACCGCTCCGAAATCGGCTCGACCTTGTAGCGATCGGCGCTCGGAACGCGCGGCTTGTTGATCGTGCGGATCGTCAGGATCACATTCTTGTCGTGCAGAACGTGGTTGTGCTTCAGATTGTGCAGCAGGGCAGCAGGCGCCGATTCCGGATCGCTTGTCAGGAAGATCGCGGTACCGGGCACCTGGGCGGGCGAATGGTCGCTCTTGCGCTCAATCGAGCTAACGAAAGACGCCAACGGAATATCGGTGTGGCGCGTCTTCTCAGTCAGAAGAGCGGTACCGCGACGCCACGTCCACATGATGATCGTAAAGACGCTCGCGATCAGCACCGGAATGTAACCGCCATCATGGATCTTCAGCAGGTTCGCTCCCAGGAAGATCATTTCCAAGCATACCAGCGGCGCAAGCGCCAGCGTGGCAACGGCTGTGGACCAATGCCAGCGTACGCGCACAAACTCGAAGGCCATGATCGATGTGACGACCATCGCGCCCGTTACCGAGATACCGTAGGCGATTGCCAGAGCGTCTGACGTCTTGAAGCTGATGACGAGGAAGATGACGCCGAAGAAGAGTACGGCGTTAACGGACGGCACGAAGATCTGTCCGGTATTCGTCTCCGAGGTGAAAAGAATCTCCATGCGCGGCAGGAAGCCGAGGTTGATGCCCTGGCGGACGAGCGAAAAGGCACCCGTGATGACTGCCTGGCTGGCGATGATGGTCGCCGCAGTCGCGAGGATGACGACAGGCAGCAACGCCCATTGCGGATACATCAGATAGAAGGGGTCGGACATCGCCTTCGGATTTCCAAGCACCAGAGCACCCTGCCCCAGATAGTTCAGCGTCAATGATGGGAAAACCAGCGCGAACCACGCCCATTGGATCGGCCGACGACCGAAATGGCCAAGATCGGCATAGAGCGCTTCGGCACCTGTCACGGTCAAGAAGACCGCGCCAAGCACGACGACGCCGTAGAACCCCTCGTGCAGCAGGAAGCTGACCGCATAGTACGGGTTGAAAGCGGCAAGGATCCCGAAGTCATCGGAGATGTGCGAAATGCCGGCAGCCGCCATAACGAGGAACCAGAGTGCCGTGATCGGCCCAAAAAAGCGGGCGACGGCGCCAGTGCCACGCGATTGCACAGCAAACAACAGGGCCAGGATAAAGACCGAAATCGGCACGATATAGCTCGTCATGCTGGGCGCGACGAGCTTCAGGCCTTCGACGGCCGACAGAACCGAGAGCGCCGGCGTGATCATCGCGTCACCGAGGAACAGCGCCGCACCGACCAGGCCGAGCAGCATCAACAGTGCGGTATGCCCATTGGCGGTCTTCATCAGCAACGCCAACAGGGAAAGCGTGCCGCCTTCGCCTTCGTTGTCGGCACGCAACAGAAAGAGCACGTATTTGATGGTGACGATAATGGTCAGAGCCCAGATCATCAGCGAGATGAGGCTGATCACCTCGAAGCGGGTGAGGCCGTCGATTGCGACAGGCTTCAATGCTTCACGGAACGCGTAAAGCGGGCTGGTACCGATATCACCGTAGACGACGCCGATGGAGCCAAGCGCAAGGTAGAACAGCTTGCGCGGCTTCATTGTGCGTTCGTGTGAATGGCTACCTTCGTGCATGAAATGAAAACAGGCTCTTCAGAGCCAGCCTTTCCATCGGAAAAAGAAGAAGGGAATGATGGCGGACAGCACCATCAGCCCAAGCGAATAGGGATATCCCTGAGCGAAGTGCAGTTCCGGCATGAATTCGAAATTCATACCGTAGATGGAGGCGACCAGCGTCGGCGGCAAGAACACCACGGACGCGATCGAAAAAATCTTGATGATCGAGTTCTGCTCGATGTTGATCAGGCCGAGCGAAGCGTCGAGCAGGAAGGTGATATTGCCTGCAATAAAAGAAGCATGCTCGTTGAGCGACTGGATGTCGCGTGAAACCGTCTTGCACAATTCTTTGGTATCGTGATCCTGCTGGACGGCCGGAACATTATAGAAGAACGTCATCAGCCGGGACAAAGACGCCAGGCTGTCCCGAACCTTACTGACGAGGCGATGATGGCCCGCAATGTCCCTGAGTTTTTCTTCCAGATAGTTCGACGGTTTGCGCACCTTCCGGGCGCGATCGCCAAACACATGCGTCGACAGAATGTCGATACGGGCGACCGAGAGCTCCAGGATCTCCGCGGTCCGATCGATCACGGTTTCAAAGAGCTTCGTCAGCAGGGCCGCGCCGCTGCGCCACTGCTGCGGCACGCGGTGCAGCGCGGCAATGAACAGTGCAAACGATTTCGGCTGCGCATAGCGGATCGTCACCATCCGCTTGCCGGCCAGGATGAACGCAACATCGGTCAGCGTCGGCGCGTCCGTTTCCGCCTTCCAAACGAGGGACGCGGTCATGAATACGGCGTCATTTTCCGTATAGAGGCGGGCTGACGGCTCGATATCCTTGAGGTCGTCGCGCGTCGGCACTTCGATGCCGAGCGTTCTTTCGACGAAGAGCTCCTCCTCGCGCGTTGGCTCGATCATGTCGATCCATATGACGTCGTCGCGCAACGAGCCTTGCGACAAATCGCCGATCTCGACCGACTTGCAGTTGGAACAGTAAGCCGTGATCACCGGATCGGCCTCCGGCAATCCGAGCACTGTGCGCACGGCACACCGCCTGTGACGCAAGTTCCCGATCTTAGCGAAAACGTTTGAGGAAAGTTCATACGATCCCTGCCATATCCGGCAACCGCCGAGATATGCAACGTGCTCAACCGCATCGCAGTCACCAATCCTTCGGCCAAGACAACTCCGAACATGCAGGTGACCGGCCCCGGCAGGGTGGCCATCATCGAGCATTCGCAAAACAGCCGCCCTCATGGCGACGGCGCGCCATATGACGGAAAGCTGCGAAAGAATCAAGACATCTTACGTCCACTGCGCCGTTTGACCACATTTTCTCCGCAATTGGGAGCCTAACGGCGGCGAAGCATTCACTCGAAAACAATGGCTGGCGCGGCCCGCTGCGGCTGCCCGCCGAGTTGCTGCCAGACCTTGGCGGCGATCTCGCGATAGATGCCGGCCACGATGCCGTTCGGCTCGGTGGCGACAAGCGGCGTTCCGGCGTCCGACGTCTCGCGGATGTTCATCGTCAGCGGCACTTCGCCGAGGAAAGGAACGCCGATGCGTTCGGCTTCCTTGCGAGCGCCGCCATGCCCGAAAATATCATAGCGGCTGCCGGTATCGGGCGCGATGAAATAGCTCATGTTCTCGACGATGCCGAGCACGGGAACCTCGACTTTCTTGAACATGTTCAATCCCTTGCGGGCATCGACCAGAGCGAGGTCCTGCGGCGTCGAGACAATGACGGCGCCGGCCAGCGGCACCTGTTGCGCCATCGTCAGCTGCGCATCGCCGGTTCCGGGCGGCATATCGACGACAAGCACGTCGAGCTCGCCCCAGGCAACCTCGCGCAGCATCTGCATCAGCGCCGATTGCACCATGGGACCACGCCAGATCATGGCTGTCTCCTCGTCAACGAGGAAACCCATCGACATGACCTTGAGTCCGTAATTCTCCATCGGATTGATGATGCGCCCATCGATCTGAGTGGGACGACCGGAGATCTTCAGCAGTCGCGGCATCGACGGGCCGTAGATATCGGCATCGAGAATGCCGACACGCAGGCCGTTTGCCTGAAGACCGAGTGCAAGATTGACGGCGGTCGTGGATTTGCCGACGCCTCCCTTGCCCGAGGCGACGGCGATGATCGCGCCGATGCCGGGAACGCCGAGCTTGCCCGCGCGCGGCTGCTGTTGCGGCGCGTGTGCATGGCCGTGATGGTCATGTCCCGCCTGCGGCTGCGGGCGCGACACTGGCGCCGATCCCGGGCCGGCCTTCTTGTCCGCCGTCAGCGCGACCAGCGCTCCCTTGACGCCCGGCATCTCCTTGATGACCCGTTCCGCCGCGAGGCGAAGGGGCTCCAGCTCCTTGGCGCTCTCCGCCGGAACGGTGATGGAGAAATAGACCTTGCCATCGGAAATGAAGACATCGGACACCATCCCGAGCTCGACGATATCGTGTTCGAGATCCGGCCCGCGCACTGTCTTCAGCGTTTCGAGAACCTGTTCCTTGGTGACGCCGGTCATTCCATCCTCACTGCCTGTGTTGGCATTCTAGATAGAGGAGTGCCGCGTCTTCGCCAAACAAAATCGGTGATCGATGTGGCGATTGAGGAGCGAGGTCAACCGGAAGGCGGCTGCGTCCACCAAGTCCGCCGGGCTTTCGCCCTGATAGCCGCAACAGCCTTCCAGGAGACCGAGGTAAGCCTTGCGAACTAGAGCAAGCGTGCCAAAAGGCCAGCACAAAAGTCCATCCGACAAGAAAGCGAGGGGGAATGCCGGCGGCGGCGTGTCCCAAACGCAACAACCGCCGCCGACGTCCAAGCCCGAAATTGGGCACCGTCACGTCGGCGGGCAGTATGCGGGTCGCGCCGTTTATCCGGCGTCGTTACCAGGTCCCCTCTGGACCGCTGGAGACAAGGAAGCAGAAAACGTGCCAACTGGCAAACAGTTGGCAAAGCCAATGTTATCGAGCGACATGCTGATAGGCCGTGGCGAAGATTTAGGCGCGAATGCCTGCGAAGCCCACAATTTGCGCACCTGTCACTTTATGAGACCAATCCGCAAAGCTCTGGCAACCGCCTGAGTCCGGTTGACGGTACCGAGTTTCTTCGTCGCACGGTTGAGGTAGTGATTTACCGTATGCTCGGACAGATTAAGGATCTCGGCGATCTCAACACTGGTCTTACCGGCTGCAGTCCAGTTCAAACAGTCGAGTTCGCGGTCGGTCAAGGTATCCATGACCCGCGTGTCATAACTGCGAACCTCCGCCAACCGATCGAAGACGTGGGTGGAGATATAGTGGAGTTCGCGCATTTCCTCGGCGGTGAACGCCTCGCGATCGCCCGAGAATGACACGGCGCCGCGACCGCCAGAGGCCTCGTGGGCGGGGAAATAGGCACAACGCATCATGCGAAAGCGCTCGAAAAGGGCGGCAACAAAGCCGGCCTTTCCATCGGTTCGCTCCAATTTCACCTGTGATACGTCGTTGAAAAACGGCGTGGTCGATGCCCTCAACCGCTTCATGACCGGGCTATTGGTTACAAGCCCCTCTTGGTCATAAGCTGCCAACAGTTCCACTGGCCAGCTTGAGATCACAGTGCTGCTCTGCAGATCGATCGCCGTTGTCGAAGGAAGATTGAAAACCATAAAGGCCCGCGCTCGATAGGCTTCCGTCACCTTTTTCATGAAGCGGAAAATATCAAACTGCGTTTTCAATCCGGCGATCTCGCTAACGTGTACGTCTACGGAAGATGCTGGCTGCGATGGGTTCATTTACGTGTTCAACTCAAAAAAGATGGAAGCCTGATGGACAGCGTCTCGTCCGCGCCGTCGCAATTTGTATCGCCGGTGACGATTTACCAGCACATACACCCCAGGACGGGGGATTGACGAGCGTCAATTGTGATGATTCGTCAGAAAATCTCAATACTATGCTTTAGGAGGAGGCCCACCGGTCGCGGCAGGTCAGCGACGCGGACCTAGGCCGATGCGCATGGCCTCCATGATCCGTCCAGATGTTTCGCGGATCGGAGCAGCCCATTCTGACAGGTTTTCCATGCCGAGCCGATAGGCAGGACCAGTGATGGAAACGCCTCCGACAAGCGACAGGTTTTCCGACCAGATCGGGGCCGCAATACAGCAGATTCCGACCTCGTGCTCCTCACGGTCGAAGGCATGGCCCTGCTTTCTTATCTCCTCGATCTCCGCAAGAAGCGACTCGGCCGTATGCGTGTTGGCCGTGAAGCGGTGGAAGGCGATTTCCGCGACCAAAGCCTCAACGCGCTCCCGGGGCAGAACGGACAGGGCGGCCTTACCTACACCGGTGCAATAGACCGGCGACGCATTGCCGATCTGTGAGTACATTCTGACAGGCTGTTGCCCCTCGAACTTGTCGAGGTAGATGATCGAGGTGCCGCGGAGCACGCCGAGATGGACCGTCTCACCGGTTAGATCCTGGAGAGCCTTGAGGTGCGGCTCGGCAACGAGCCGGAATTCGTTGCGTCCCCAACTGCGGGAGGCAAAGTCCAGCAGCCGCAAGCCCGGCAGATAACGGCCGTCCTCATCGATTTCGAGCAGCCCCTCTTCCACGAGATGACTGAGCTGGCGGTGAACCGTCCCGCGGGGTTGATCGGCGACCGCCAGTATGTCGGTGAAGCGCATGGGGCCGTCGGCATGACTCACAAGGTCGAGAAGGACCATCAGCTTGCCTAGGGTGCCCGTGTCGCGCTTCCCGTGCGCACTCTCTTTTGCCGCACTCATCATTGCCCCAAATGCCTTGACAGGAGCACCAACGTAATCGGATAATTCCATATAGTCAAATTGAGTTCCAAATAATAGAACAGTTGCAAAACCGGGAGGAAAAGGTGACGGGTATTGTTGCGCAGTTTCCGGAATTCAGGGATCGAAGCGTACTGATCACCGGAGGCGGGTCCGGCATTGGGGCGGCGATCGTCGAAGGTTTTGCCCGTCAGGGCGCCAAGGTTTCCTTCATCGATGTCGCGGAAACGGAAAGCCACGAGCTTGTGGAGAGGCTTTCGCGCGACACGCTGCATCCCGTTCGCTTCCACAAGGCGGATTTGCGCAATGTTGCAGAAATCCGCCGGACGGTCGATGAAGTCGTCGCTCACTCGGGCCCGATCAGCGTGCTTGTCAATAACGCCGCGCGCGACGACCGGCACGATTTCGAGGCTGTGACCGAGGAGTATTGGGACAATAACCAGGCGACAAATCTACGTCACGTCTTCTTCGCCACGCAGGCCGTCGCGCCCTCGATGCGCACCGCCGGCGGCGGCGCGGTGATCAACATGTCGTCGATCGCCATTCTCCTCAACATGCCGGAATTCCCTGCCTATTCGGCGGCAAAAGCCGGTGTGATCGGGCTGACAAAAAGTCTGGCCGGCAAGCTCGGACCTGATAACATCCGTGTCAATTGTATTCTGCCAGGCATGATCGTAACGGATCGTCAGATGAAACTCTGGCTCACTGAGGACGGCATTGCTCGGACCGTGCAGCGTCAGTGTATAAAGAAGGTCCTGCACGCCGATGCGATCGTTGGTCCGTGCCTGTTTCTGGCGTCGAGCTGCGCGGCAGCGATCAGCGCACAATCTCTTATTGTCGATGGAGGCATTTTCTGATGGCGGATCCCGCTTACGTCGCGGTGGATTGGGGAACGAGCAGTTTCCGGCTTTGGCTGATCGGCAAGGATGACAGCATCCTTGGCGAAAGCCGCAGCAACGAAGGCATGACGACGGCTGCGAAGACCGGTTTTGCTGAGGTTTTGGCCTCGCACCTGGCCAAGATGGACGCGCCAGGAAATCTTCCGGTCATCATCTGCGGCATGGCTGGTGCAAAGCAGGGATGGGTCGAGGCCGGCTATGTCGACGTGCCGACATCGCTATCTTCTATCCTCACCGGCGCGGCATCCGTTCCCGGCCAGAGCCGCGACGTCCGCATCCTTCCGGGGCTCGCGCAGAGGGATCAGGCAAGGCCCGACGTCATGCGCGGTGAGGAAACACAGCTTCTCGGCGCGCTTGGCCCGGCAAGCAGCGGATCACAGGCCGTGTGCATGCCTGGCACGCACTCCAAGTGGGTGCATGTCACGAATGGATGGGTCACCGGCTTCTCCAGCTTCATGACCGGCGAACTCTTCGATGCGATATCCAAGCATACGATTCTGTCGCATGCCGTCGCCGGCGCGGAACAGACGCCGACAGATGTGGCGGCCTTCGAAAGCGCGATCAAGGCAGCTTACGAACAGCCGGCAATGGCGACCAACCTCTTCTTTACGGCGCGCTCCGGACAGCTGCTGCATGGGCTCACGGCCGCAGCGGCACAGGCCAGGATCTCCGGCACATTGATCGGCCTGGAAATCGCCGGCGCCATGGCGACGGCGGGTACGGGCGTTAACATTACCCTTGTGGCCGCCGGCCGACTGCAGGGTCTTTATGAAGCGGCCTTCAAGGCACTATCATTATCCTTCAACACGATTGACGCCGACACTGCTGTCCGTGGCGGGCTTGCTTCCGCCGCCAAAGCCATTTGGCCGAATTAAGAAAGCACCAAAGCGATGAACCGTATCCCCTTCCCCACGATGAAGCGCCCGCTGATTGCCATTCTTCGGGGCATTAAGCCCGAAGAGACCGAAAGCGTGGTCGGTGCGCTGATCGAAAGCGGATTGACCGCCATTGAAATCCCGCTGAACTCACCCGACCCGTTCAAGTCGATCGAGATCGCCGCGAAGATGGCGCCTGCCGATTGCCTGATCGGCGCCGGAACCGTACTGACGACAGAGGCCGTCGCCAGCCTGAATTCGGCGGGCGGCAAGCTGCTGGTTACGCCCAACGTCGAGCCTGAAGTCATCGTGCTTGCCCGCAACTACGGCATGGTCACGATGCCTGGCGTGTTCACCCCGACGGAAGCGCTGGCCGCCGCCCGCGCAGGCGCAACGGGGCTGAAATTCTTCCCCGCCAGTGTTCTCGGACCGTCCGGTATCACCGCAATCCGCGCAATATTGCCGCCAGAGCTCGTGATTGCTGCCGTCGGCGGCGTTTCAGACAAGAATTTCGCTGATTACACCAAAGCCGGCATTCATGCCTTCGGTCTTGGCACCAGCCTCTACAAGCCGGGAATGACCGCAGCAGAGGTTGCCGAGCGTGCCAAGGCGACCATTTACGCCTATGACGCAGCGGTAGGAGCTTAAGGCGTATGACGGAAGTTCATGAATTCGCGGGAAGGACACTCTGCAATACCAGCTCCGTGCTGGGTGAAGGGCCGACCTACGACCCCGATACCAACACGGTGTGGTGGTTCAATATTCTCGGCAAGGAACTGCACGAGCTTAATCTTTCGACGAACGAAAAGAAGGTGCACGCCCTGCCGATGATGGCGAGCGTGCTGGCGCGCATCGATGCCGGGCGTCAACTGCTTGCGACCGAACAGGGCCTCTTCGTCCGCGACACGAAGAGCGGCAATCTGACGTTCTATGTGGCGCTCGAAAGCGACAACCCGGACAACCGTTCGAACGACGGCCGGACGCATCCTTCCGGCGCACTGTGGATCGGCACGATGAGCAAGCGGGCGGAAAACCGCGCGGGCGCCATCTACCATGTGGCCGGCGGTCGCGTGACCAAGATCTTCGACGGCATCAGCATTCCGAATTCGATCTGCTTCTCGCCGGATGGAACGATCGGCTACTTCACCGACACTCGCCTCAGTCGCCTGATGCGGGTGATGGTCGACGCACAGACCGGCCTGCCGACCGGTGAACCGATTGTGCTGGTTGACACCATGGACGAGCCGGGCGGCATCGATGGCTCGGTCGTCGACGCCGACGGGTACATCTGGAATGCGCGGTGGGGTGCCGGCACGGTCGATCGCTACAGCCCGGATGGGCTACGCATTTCGCGTTACAAGGTCCCGGCGGCACAACCCTCCTGTCCTGCCTTCATCGGAACGAATGGCGACCGCCTTGCAGTCACCACGGCATGGGAAGGGCTGGATGACGATGCGCGGTCCATGCAACCGCAGGCCGGGTCCCTGCTCGAACTTGACGTCACCGTAAAGGGAATTTTTGACCCCGTTTATGTGATCTGACGCAAAGTCAGGCACAAAGGAAAGGGCGCCCGGGGCGCCCTTCTTGCTTTCATCGGTGGGGTTGATTGGCGAGGGTCACCGCAGCGTTTGCGATAGAAGCTCCACGAAATTAGCAATTTTTGCGCGATTTTTTTCGGGAACCAATAGAAATCCCATTCATTTCAATAGTGAACCGGCCAAACGGACGCCCGACTGCGAAGGAAGGCAAAATGGCTAGAGATCACTATTGAACTGAAAAGGTAGGTTCGAGATGACACGCAAACTTCTCACAACCGTTGCCGCTGGTGCCTTGTTTGCCACGGCTTTCGCACCGACGGCGTTCTCGCAGAGCGCAACCCAGCCGGCTGATCCGAATGCGCCGGCCACGCAGGCAGCGCCAAGCGATCCGACAGCTCCGCCGAAGGTTCCGGATGCAACGGCTCCGGTCCCGGCAGGTGACGCGGCTCAGGCTCCGGCACCGGCTGCGACGACCAACACCGCACAGAAAGGCGGCTCATATTTGACCGAGCAGGCTGCGGACCAGATCAGTGCCAATACCTATATTGGTCAGTCGGTCTACAACGGTCAGAACGAGAGCATCGGTAACGTCAACGACCTGATCATGAAGAAGGACGGCGGTTTGGTCGCAGCGATCATTGGCGTTGGCGGCTTCCTCGGAATCGGCGAAAAGAATGTGGCCGTTCCAATGGATAAGATCACGGTCGCCCAGAACACGCAGGACGGTAGCGTCAAGCTAACCACGTCCGAGACCGCTGAGACATTGAAGGCGGCTCCGGAATTCAAGACGCTTCAGATGCTCGCAGCCGAGAAGGCCCCTGCGCCCGGCACAATGGATACCACCGCTACCGGCTCTACAACGAACAAGTAAGACAGTGCGCAGCGAGTTATCGCGGAACCGGTGGCGTCCGAAGGGGCGCCATCGGCGTTTCAGGCGCTAACGCGATCCGAGGTATCGTAGTAGTTCTCATGCAGAAACCGCAGCGTCGCGATACCATCCGCGGGCTTGCCGAAGTGATAGCCCTGCCCCATGCCGCAGCCGAGCGAGCGCAGCTTCACCGCTTCCGAATAATCCTCGATCCCCTCCGCGACCACTTCCAGGTCCAGCCCCTCGCACATAGTGAGGATGGCCTTGATAATGTGCTCGGACGCACGGTCGGAATTGATCCGCGACACGAAGGCGCGATCGATCTTGATCTTGTCGAACATGAAATCGCGGAGGCGCCCGAGGCTCGACTGGCCCGTCCCGAAGTCATCCAGCGAGATGCGAACGCCGGCCTGACGAAGATCGGCGATGATCCGGTTTGCCGTATCGGCCGAGCCCATCACCGCCGTCTCGGTGATCTCTAGTTCGAGCCGGTGCGGGTCAAAGCCGACGCGACCGAGGATCGAGAGGATGCTGCTGCTCGTCCCCGGGTCCATCAACTGCGCCGAGGAGAGATTGAACGAGAGAAAGAGTTCGCGCGGCCAGGAAAGTGCCGCTTCGGCCGCCTTGCGCAACAGCGCCTCGGACAGGGCGTCAATAAAGCCGCGTTCTTCCGCGAGCGGAACGAAGACCCCCGGCGAAACGAAACCCAGATCCGGATCGTTCCAGCGCGCCAGGGCTTCGAAACCGACGACCTGATTGTTGGAAAGAGCAACGATCGGCTGAAAATGCACGTCAATGGCATCGGAGATAATGGCATTGCGCAGCGCCTGTTCCAATTGCGTCGCGCGTTTCATTTCCTGGGCGATTTCGCGGGAATAGACGGTGATCTGGCCGCGACCGCGGCGCTTTGAGCGGTAGAGCGCGGTCTCAGCGCTTTTCAGCAGTTCCTCGAACTCCTCGCCCGCAAATGGATAGATCGAAAAGCCGAAGGAAGCCGACAGCCTCACATTGCGATCGCCGAGATCATATGGAGCCGACAGGACTTCGCGGATCATCTGGCCGAACTTCTCGGCGCTCGCCCGCTCGAATACCAGCGGCAGGACAAAGGCAAATTCGTCACCGTCATGACGCGTGACCAAGGCGCCATCGGGAATACAGGCCTTCAGGCGATGGGCGACCTGGCAGAGAATCTCATCGCCCGCCGAAGAGCCGAAAAGATCGTTGATCGGTTTGAAGGAATCGAGATTGGCAATGCCGATCGTGAAGGGTGCGGGATCGCTCGCGCGCTCCGCGGCGATCTGGGCAATGCGGTCACGCATGCGGTAGCGATTGCCGAGCCCGGTCAGTGGGTCGGTATAGGCCATTGTCTGAAGTTCATTCTGACTTACGGGCACCAAAGGCATTTCAGCCGACATCATCATTCAGACCCAGACTGCACCAATGCCAGGAAGGATGGCGGGCAAGTCTTAAGAATTCGATAGTGGATCGGCCACGTTGAAACCGTATGCTGCCCCTAGATCTAGGGGCTTGACGAGCTTTGTTCGTCACATGCCGACCTGTCTGATATCCCCGGCAAGGTATTTCTGAAAGATCCCCTGAAGAATATCAGGGCTCACCGGCTTCATGATCACGTCGTCCATTCCGGCTTTTGCGCACTCAACTCGATCACGCTCGAAGGCCTGAGTAAGAACGCCGATAATCGGCGTCCTTGAACTGCCGCCTTCCTCGGTCTGGCGGATCAGCCGCGCCGCCTCAAAACCGTTGAAGCCCGGCAGCGATATATCCATCAGGATGATTTTAGGCTGGTGCTCGGTCCACAGCCGGATCGCTTCGTCGCCGCTTGGAGCGATCAGGTAGCGGTAGCCGAGACCCTCGAGGATCTGCGAGAAAACGATCTGATTAATGTCGTTGTCTTCGGCGACAAGCACGTCGAGCACGCTCACGTCTTCGACTGTAGTGATCTCCCAATCGATGCTTTCGGCGATCTCGCCTCGATTGCTGCGGTTGAAATGTCGGGCGATCTGGAAAGTAAGCTCATTGGCGAGCTGGAAGCCATCCATCACCAGCGCCGGGATGCCGTACTGCTCGGCGAGCTCCAGGCAACGCATGCCAAGCTGATTGTCGATCACGAGCAGGTCGAGCGAGATGCCGGAAGAGCTCGCAATCTCCAGGAAGTGCTCTTCCTCGTCCTCACCGCGGACCGAGCAGGCCTCGAAGCCGTATTTGGCGAGGGTCCGCAGGGCCGCTGCTTCAGCCACCACATCCGACGTCACCACCAGGACTTTCCGACCCGAGAAGTTCTCCGGGACGATGGCCTCCATCGCGGCCGGTTCGCGGCGCTCGCCGCTGCCGCCCATGGGAACGTAGGCGCGCCGATAGGAATTCTTGCTCGATGTTGTGACCGCCGACGCAAGCCGGAACTCATCGAGATCGGCGCCGTCGCGCGGCAGGTCCT
Source organism: Rhizobium sp. R711 (assembly GCF_002211365.1). GTDB lineage: Bacteria > Pseudomonadota > Alphaproteobacteria > Rhizobiales > Rhizobiaceae > Rhizobium. The sequence continues at coordinate 146,375 of NZ_LOKZ01000035.1, forward strand.
GCATGGTCGAAACGAGGAAATAGCGCCCGGGCTTGCCGATGCGGTGCTTGCGCGCGACTATGTCGCGTTCGACGCCGTCGCGGGAGACCTGTCGCTGGCGGGAGATCGACATTTCGCCGGTCTCCAGTACATGACGGTCACTTTCCTCGAAGCGTTGGGCAACCTCCTTGGAGAACAGGTCACCGCTCTTGCGGCCGAGCACTTCGTCAACCGTCGTCTGGTACTTTTCGCAAAAGGCGATGTTGACGGCGACGTAATTGAGATTGCGGTCCTTGACGAAGAGCGGGAAAGGCAGGTTATCGAGGATATCCTCGGTGAGTTGCACACGCTCCAGATCGGAGCGCCACTGTTCCTCGCGTTTCTTGTCCTCGGAGATATCCTGGATGACCGAGACGCCATAGCCGCTGGCGAGGCGACGCTTGCCGAAGCGAATCCAGCGATCCGTACCGTGCCGTTCGACGGCTTCGAAGCGTTCGCGCCAATGCGAGGCAATCTTCTGGGACAGCCAATCCTCACGGCTCATCGCCGCCTGATTGCTGGGTGACTGCGTGCGGATGCCAGTGTCGTGGATCGCGCCGAGGAAGTCTCGCAACCGCGTACCCGGCTTCAGCATGGTCTCCGATATGGGAAAGAAATTGAGAACCTGGCGGCTCGCAAAGATCATGTGGTCGGTCTTGTCGTAGACAATGAATGCGGCGCCGAGGCTCTCGCATACCGCGTCAAACAGCGCCGTCTGCAGGCTGATATCAGCCGACATTTCGCTGCTTACAGATGATGTGTCCGCTTTTTCGAAGCCGGCACTCATTCCTACGCGTCCCACATCTGTCCGATTTAAACCCAATCCTCGGAAGTAAGTCGCAAAATGGCATCTTTGTCTTAAGGCGCGCTTAACGCTAAGCGGCCGGAATTGGAGCGTGCAGAACAAGGGAACGGCTGCGCTTTCGCACTTCCCTCGGCCCCGCGAATCCAAGAGAATGGCGCATGGCCATCAGACAACTTTCAGAAACCCTCATCAACCAGATTGCCGCCGGTGAAGTCATCGAGCGACCGGCAAGTGCCGCCAAGGAACTGATCGAGAACGCCCTCGACGCAGGGGCGACGCGCATCGAGGTTGCGACATCCGGCGGCGGCAAGAGCCTGCTGCGAGTTTCGGATAACGGCTCCGGCATGGACGTTGCGGATCTGGAGCTTGCCGTACGCCGCCACTGCACCTCGAAGATCTCAGACACGCTGGATGACATCCGGACACTGGGCTTTCGCGGCGAAGCGCTGCCATCGATCGGCTCGGTAGCACGACTCAGCATTTCCAGCCGCCGCCGGGACAGCACCGGTGGCAATGAAATCGCTGTCGAGGGTGGCAGAATTACGCATCTTCGCCCCTCACCCGGCAATCCGGGCACGATCGTCGAGGTTCGCGATCTCTTCTTCGCCACGCCTGCCCGCCTGAAATTTCTCAAGACGGAGAAGGCCGAGGCTGCGGCGATCACCGAGGTCGTCAAGCGGATGGCGATCGCGTTCCCCGGCGTGCGCTTCGTGCTGTCAGGGACTGACCGCACGACGCTGGAATTGCCGGCGACGGGCGACGATCATCTGGCGCGCATGGCGCAGATCCTCGGCAAGGACTTCCGCGACAACGCCATCGAGATCGATGCCGAGCGCGAAGGCATATCGCTGACCGGCTTTACCGGCATCCCGACCTTCAATCGCGGCAACTCGGCCCACCAGTACGCTTTCGTCAACGGCCGTCCGGTGCAGGACAAGCTGATCCTGTCGGCGATCCGTGGCGCTTATGCCGAGACTATCCCGGCCGGACGCTATCCGGTTGCCGTTCTGTCGATCACGCTCGACCCGGCCCTTGTCGATGTCAACGTGCACCCGGCCAAATCGGACGTGCGCTTCCGCGACCCGCAACTGGTGCGTGGCCTGATCGTCGGGGCTGTGCGCGAGGCGCTGGTGCGTGACGGCAGCCGGGCAGCGACAACGGGCGCCGACGGAATGCTGCGCTCCTTCCGACCGGGTTTCCAGCCGAGTGCCCAGCGGCCGCAACAACCCTGGTCGGCGGCAACATCCCCCTCGCGCCCATTTTACGAGGCTGCGAATAGTAGCTTCGGGGAGCGTCCTCAGGCTTCCTTCGACGGACTTGCGACGCCGACAGCCCGCAGCGACGCCGTGCCTCCAAGCATGCCGGTCACGCCGGAAGAGCCGCCGCAACGCTATCCGCTGGGTGCCGCCCGAGCGCAGATCCACGAAAATTATATCGTCGCACAGACGGATGATGGCCTGGTGATCGTCGATCAACACGCCGCGCACGAGCGCCTGGTATTTGAGGCGATGCGCAAGGCCCTGCATTCGAAGCGGCTTGCGTCGCAAGTGCTCCTCATTCCCGAAATCGTCGACCTGCCGGAAGAGGATTGCGATCGGCTGATGCAGTTTGCCACCGAGCTTGGCGATCTGGGACTTGCGATCGAACGCTTCGGTCCGGGCGCGATCGCGGTGCGTGAGACACCTGCCATGCTTGGGGAGGTGGACGCCACGGGGCTTGTCCGGCAGTTGGCGGACGAAATTGCCGAATGGGATACGGCGTCCGGCCTGTCGGCTAAGCTCGAATACGTGGCAGCGACCATGGCCTGCCACGGATCCGTGCGCTCCGGACGGCGGCTGCGGCCTGAAGAGATGAACGCGCTTCTGCGCCAGATGGAGGTCACCCCGGGTTCCGGTCAGTGCAATCACGGACGTCCGACCTACATTGAGCTTAAGCTTTCGGACATCGAACGGCTGTTTGGCCGGAGCTGAAAAAGCTGGAAAAGCCAGCGGAGCCGCGTTATGGCAGGCGAATAACAAGCCGCAAGGAAACGGAGCGCATGAATTTGTTCGAGGGAAATGGAAACCGCCAGGCGCAGATACGGTATCTCGATGCGGATTTTCAGATCCTGTCGCCAGGCTCCTACGTCGTGTGCGCAATCACTGGCAAGCAGATCCCGCTCGACGAGCTGCGCTATTGGAGCGTCGCGCGCCAGGAACCTTATGCCGATGCCGTTGCCTCATTTGAGGCCGACAAGCGCGCGGGCGTCCTGCCCAATCAGAAACGTTGAGCGCCAGCGCCTAAAGATCTCCGCTTAGGGCCTTCCGCCCTTCCTTCAAACGCCGCTCGCGGCAAGCATTGATCGCGCGGTCGATGATCAACCCTGGCGCCATTGCGTCCGCAAAGGCCATCTCCACCTCGATCACCCGGCATTTCGCTGCAAGTTCCTCGGCCTTGCCATGATGGCCGGCGAGGCGGACGAAATCCTTGGACGTCGTGACAATCTGAAGGCCGTCGCGCTCTGCGGTTGAGAGGATGTCGTCGATCTCGTCATCGGTCAGATGCTCGTGATCACCAAACGAACGGCGAGCAGCGATTTGCGCGCCGACGGATTCGACCGTGCGAAAGAATTTCGACGGATCGGCAATGCCCGCAAAGGCCAGCACGTTGCGGCCAGAAAGTTCGGCGCTGTCGCACACTTTCAGCGAGGCTGTGAAATAGGGCTTGGCCGCGCGCGCGGCGATCCGAACGATGTTGTCGGCGGACTCGCCCCCACCAACCTTCAGGAGCGCCGTGGCGTAGCGCAGCTGCTGGCGAATGGGCGCGCGCACGGGGCCGCCCGGAACGATATGGCCGTTGCCCAAGCCGCGCGTGGCATCGATGACCAGCAATGCATAGTCAATCGCCAGCCGCGCGCTCTGAAATCCGTCGTCCATGATAATGAGATCCGCGCCTTCCTTCACGAGACGCTGAGCCCCTTCAACACGGCGGCGCGAGATCACGGTCAGCGCTTCTCGGGCGAGAAGCAAAGGCTCGTCGCCGACAGCAAGGGCACGGTGATGAGCCGGATCGACAACCGTTGTGACGTCGAGGGAGCCGCCATAGCCGCGGCTCAGGAAGCCCGGCTTCAGCCCCTTCGCCTTTGCCGCGCGAGCGATGGTCAGCGCCGTCGGCGTCTTGCCGGCACCCCCGACCGTGAAATTGCCGACACAGATAACAGGCACGGGCACCGAGGCGCGCTTGGCGTTGGCCATACGGTAGCCGGCGACACGTCCGTAAAGGAAGGAAATCGGATAGAGCGCCCAGGCACGCCAATCGGCTTTCGACCACCAGAAGGGTGGCGCTTCGGATACCATTTTCCCCGTCCCGCCTTTCGGACCCCGAGCATCATGCTGACGGGCTTTGTCCTCGACCGGGCGAAAAGAAAGGGTAATTTTCACGAAAACGCAAGCCCTTGGTCAATCAGGCAAGCTGGAGGTGGGGCAACAGTCCCTCGAGCTCTGTAATGTCGTTCAGGCAGTAGTCCGATGCGGCGGCGAGCGATTCCCGCGATCCCGTGCCGGTGAGAACGGCCACGGTGACGCCGACCTTAGCATTGCGGCCCATATGCAGATCGTGGTTGTTATCGCCGACCACAGCGACTTCGGAGGGGTCAAGGCCCGTCGCCGCACAGAAGCCAAGCACCATTCCGGGTTCCGGCTTCGTGCCGAAGCCGCTGTCGTAACCGGCCACGTAGTCGATGAAGGGCGCAAAGCCAAAACGCTGGGCCGTCTGCTTGATCGAGCGCTCGTTGTCGCTCGAGGCAACGCCGAGACGAAAGCCGCGGCCATGCAGGCGACCAAAAAAAGCGGAAAGATCGGTGACCGCAACGGAAAACTCGGCGGCGTGCGAAAAGAGATCGTCCAGCTTGGTCGCCAGCTCGATCACGTCAAGCTTCGAGCCGGCCGCGATCAGCCCTTCCGAAATCTGGCGGGTGTTGCCGGCCGCAAGCAAACTGTCGGGAACGATATGGCCGGTGACCGGATCCATGCCGCAAGCCAGAAGCAGCCGGTTCGCAAGTTCGGGATCACCTGCCGACGCGATGCGCGCCAGTTCGCGGTTCACCGGCAGCCAGCTCTCGTCATAGTCGAGAAGCGTCCCGTCCTTGTCGAAGAGTATCCCCTTGATCGCCTTCATATCCGCCCTGCTCCTCAGCGCTGCACCGCCGCCTTCGGCAGCAGCCTGGCCTTCACCGTCAGCGGATTGATGTAGGGCTCCAAACCCTTCACCGTCGCCGTCAACGCGCCACGCATTTCTTGCACGGCGCTGATCCCGGCCTCGATCATGGTGCGGCGTGCGCTGTCGTTGGTGAGCAAATAGTGGACGCCCTTGGCGAGCATCTCAGTATCGCGGACCATGCGCGCGCTGCCTCGCCGTGCCAGCTTCTGATAGGCTTCCCGGAAATTCTGCACATTGCTGCCCGACAGGACCGCGCAACCCAGCATCGCCGGCTCCAGCGGATTTTGCCCGCCTTCGGCAAACAGCGAGCGACCCACAAAGGCGACCTCGGTCAGGCGCAGGTAGAGGCCCATCTCGCCGATCGTATCTCCAAGGAAGACATCGACATCGGGGGTGAGCGCATCGCCACGCGTGCGGCGGGCCACTTTGAGCCCCTGATTGACAAGCTCGGCTTCAATTTCGTCGGAGCGTTCGGGATGGCGGGGCACGATGATCGTCAACTGCCCGTTTCGTTCCTTCAGCGCCCGATGGACGATGCCCGCGGCCTTCTCCTCGCCGTCGAAGGTGGAGATTGCCGCCCAGGTCTTGCGGCCACCGAGTTGCTGCTTGTATTCGGCGAATACCGCGGCGTCATAGGGCGGAGCGTCGGTATCGACCTTGAGGTTGCCCGACATCATGACGTGGCGTGCGCCGAGATCGCGGAAACGCTCTGCGTCGACATCCGACTGCGCGATGACGAGCGCAAGGTTTTCAAACAGAGCCTCGGCAAGTGCCGGACGCCGGCTCCATCGCTCGAAGGAGCGGTCCGACATACGTGCGTTGACAAGGATCTGCGGGATGCGGCGGCGACCGAGTTCCATCAGCGTCGCAGGCCAGATTTCGGATTCGGCAATCAGCGCGCAGTCCGGCTGCCAGTATTCGAGGAAGCGGCTGACGGCTGGCTTCAGGTCGAGCGGCACATACTGGTGGATCGCCTCGTTGCCGATACGCTCAGCAGCCAGTTTGGCGGACGTGATCGTTCCTGTTGTCAGAATGACATGGACGTCGCGCCGGCGAATTTCGCGGATCAGCGGAATGACGGCGTTCGTTTCGCCGACGCTTGCGGCGTGAAACCAGACCAGTGGTCCGGCCGGGCGATCAGCGCTGGCATAGCCTGAGCGCTCCAAACGGCGCGCGCGGTCTTCCTTGCCCTTGGCCGCCCGATAGGCGAGATAGCCGCCGACAAAAGGGGTCAGCAACGTTCCCGTTGCCTGGTAGGCGCCCAGCGCAAACCGCGCCATGCGACCACTCATCTGCCAATTCTCCGATCACAAACGATCGACATCAACCCGTTCCCAATTCCCAATTATTGTTGCGGCCTGCAATGACCGATCAGTTTGTCCAGAATGCGTCCGGCAGTCGGTCGGTTCGCGGCTCCGATGAACCGCGACCGCGGGAGGGTTACTGCGCGGACTTGCTTTCCGGGTCCAGCAGACGGTGCATGTGGACGATGAAATAGCGCATATGCGCATTATCCACAGTCGACTGCGCCTTTGCCTTCCAAGCCGTCAGTGCAGTGGCATAATCCGGAAAAATGCCGACGATATCGAGGTCCTTGAGGTCCCTGAACTGAACATCGTCCAAGCTTTCCAGTTCGCCGCCAAATACGAGATGCAAGAGCTGCTTTTTGTCGCTGGATTCCGTCATTTTCTTCTCTTTCTGCTCTGTTCTCCTCCGCCGCTTCATCTGAGGGATTTTGACGAAAACGTCAACTGCCTCGTCGTTCGCCAATCCCGGTTAGTAGATCGGAGAGTCGCGGCGCGGCGGCTGCGCAAAGTTCGTCGTGGCTGACCTTAATGCGGTTATAGAGCGGCGTGTCACCCTGGAGATCGACAAGCCGCCCGCCGGCGCGCTCCAGTATCAAATCGGCGGCGGCGAGATCCCAATCGTGCGAATTGTGCTTGATGAAGGTGCCGTCGATCTGCCCGTCGGCAACCATCGCAATGCGGTAGGCAAGGGACGGCACGTGCCTGACGCGCTCAATGCGATGCTTGAGCGCTTCCGGAAATGCCTTGAGCACGTCCTCGGCGATCGCAAAGCGTCCCGGTGCATCAAGCGGTGTCGTCGATACGGTTATCGGTTGGCCGTTCTTCAAGGCCACGCCGCCTTCGACAGCCTCGTAAAGTTCCTCCAAGGCAGGAGCGTAGAGAACCCCGGCGACAGGCCGCCCATGGCGGACGACCGCAACACTGACGCACCACAATTCCAGCCCCGCCAGGAATGCTCGCGTGCCATCGATCGGGTCGATGATGAACAGCGTGTCTCGTGAAAGCCGATCGCCGTCGTCTTCGGTCTCTTCGGAGAGCCAGCCATAATCCGGCCGGGCGGCACGCAGGATAGATTCAAGCTTCTGGTTGGCTGCGAAATCGGCGGCGCTGACGGGCGATCGTCCCTCGTTCTTCCACCAGACCTCAGGCGACTGGTTGAAATAACCGAGTGCAACATCGCCGGCTTGCCTGGCAGCATCCGCGATCAGTTCCAGATCGCTCCGCCAGAGGGCTGTGTCCACGTCGGTCATTTTCGGCAATCCAATCTATCAGCGCCCGGCGAGCGTCATTCCTTCGATCGCAAGCGTCGGAGCGGCGACACCGAACTTGCGGTCGATGTCGTTTGCAGGCGTGACCCGCATGAACATGTCCTTGAGGTTCGAAGCGATCGTCACTTCGGAGACGGCAAACGTCAGTTCGCCATTCTCGATCCAGAAGCCGGTCGCACCGCGGCTGTATTCGCCGGTGATCATGTTGACACCCTGGCCTATCAGCTCGGTCACGTAGAAACCGTTGCCGACGCTGCGGATCAGATCCTCCGGCGAGATATCGCCCGGCTCCAGCGCGAGGTTCGTCGCGGCCGGCGTCACCGAATTGCCGCCGCGCACGCCGCGGCCGTTGGTTTCCATGCCGATCTCGCGGGCCGTCGAGGTGGAGAGGAACCAATGCTTGAGGATACCGTCCTCGATCATCAGCAATCGCTCACCGGATATGCCCTCGCCATCGAAGGGGCGCGACGACGGACCGCGGACGATCAGCGGATCGTCCGAGATCGAAAGCCCCGATTTCAAGACCTGCTGACCCATCTTGTCGCGCAGAAAGCTCGTCTTGCGCGCAACCGAGGCGCCGTTGATGGCCCCGGCAATGTGGCCGACGAAGCCGCGAGCAACGCGAGGATCAAAAACAACGGTGATGTCCTTGCCCGTATCCACCTGACGCGGATTGATGCGCTTGACCGTGCGTTCGCCTGCCCTGCGGCCGATCTCCGCGGCATCATCAAGCTCGCCGAAATAGAGGCGGCTGTCGAAGTCGTAGTCGCGCTCCATGGCCGTGCCTTCGCCGGCGATGACGCTGACGGATCGGCCGAAGCGCGAGGCCATGTAGCTGCCTTCGAAACCGTGTGAGGTCACAAGCACAAGGCCACCCCTGCCGGCCGAAGCCCCGGCACCCGACGAATTGCTCACGCCCTTGACCGCAAGGGCCGCGGCTTCCGCCTCTAGTGCGGCTTCGCGAAGCTGGTCGGAGGTAACCTCGGTCGTATCGAGAAGCTCAAGGTCCGGATAGGACTTCGCAAGCCGGTCCTCGTCCGCCAGGCAGGCGAACGGATCTTCCGGCGACACCCTTGCCATCGCCACAGCCCGCTCGGCCAGAGCCGAAAGATCGAAGCCTGGATTTGCGGAGACGCTGGCAACGCGCTTGCCGATGAAGACGCGCAGCGAGAAATCATCGCTTTCCGAGGATTCCGTGCCCTCGACCTTGCCGAGGCGCACGCTGACCGATTGCGAGCGCGAGCGCACGACCACAGCGTCCGCGGCGTCGGCACCAGCCTTCTTTGCCAGGTCGATCAGTTGGCTTGCGCGGGAAAGAAGCGTCGAGGAGTCGATTTCTGAGGACATGATTTGGCCTTTCCTTCGCGTTCCATTTATTGTGCGCTACGAAAAGCATCAAGGCCGCGTGCGCCGATTCTTTTGCCGGCCGCTTGCATGCCTCCGCGCATTGAAAGAAACTCGCCTGATGTCAGAGCCCAACACTCTTTTCACCGAGACGATCCTGCTGCTCGGTGGCGCCGTGGTTTCGGCGCCGATTTTCAAGCGCCTTGGGCTCGGAACGGTGCTCGGCTATCTGGCCGCCGGCGTCGTCATCGGCCCGATCTTTCACGGATTGACGGATGGCGAGCAGATCCTGGACGTTGCCGAACTCGGCGTCGTCTTCCTCCTCTTCATCATCGGTCTTGAGCTGAAGCCTTCGCGTCTCTGGCAGATGCGGCGCGACATTTTCGGGCTCGGAACCGCGCAGGTGGTGGCGACCGGTCTTGTGCTCACACTACTGACCTATCTTTCCGGGGTTCTGGACTGGCGCGGCAGCATCGTCGCGGGTTTCGGGCTTTCCCTCTCCTCCACCGCATTTGCGATGCAGATCCTCGAGGACGAAGGCGATGTGAACACTCGCTACGGACAGCGCTCCTTCTCGATGCTGCTGTTCCAGGATCTTGCGATCGTACCGCTGCTGGCCCTCATCAGCATTCTCGACGGCGGCAAAGGCAGCGGCACGCCGCTGCTGGACTTCGCGGTCGCCATTGCGGCTGTCGCCGCGATGATCGTCATGGGGCGCTATCTGCTCACGCCGCTCTTTCAGATCATCGCCCGCACCGGGGCCCGCGAGGCGATGATTGCCGCCGCCCTCTTCGTGGTAATGGGGTCGGCGAGCCTCATGCAGCTTGCCGGACTGTCGATGGCGATGGGTGCCTTCCTTTCCGGCGTGATGCTTGCCGAGTCTTCCTATCGCCACGAACTGGAAGCCGATATCGAGCCCTTCCGTGGCGTCCTGCTAGCTATCTTCTTCATCGCGGTCGGCCTTTCGATCGAGCTGGAAGTGCTCAGAGACAACGCTCTTTTCATCATCGTTGCCGTGCCCGTCATCATGGCCGCGAAGGCACTGGTGATCTACGCTCTCTGCCGCGCAACGGGATCGCCGCATGACGACGCTATCAGGATCGCTTTCCTGCTGCCGCAGGGCGGCGAGTTCGGCTTCGTCCTGTTTACCGCCGCCGGCATTGCCGGACTGATGCCGACAAGCACCGCCTCGCTGCTGATCGCGATCGTCACCCTGTCGATGGCGCTGACCCCGATCGGAACGATGCTGGCCAAGCGTCTTCTCTCCGGCAAAGAGGAGGAACAGCTGGACGAAGATTTCGAAGGCGCCGGCGCGGATGTGCTGATGGTCGGCTTCTCGCGTTTCGGGCAGATTGCCGCCCAGATCCTGCTCGCCGGCGGGCGTGCCGTGACCGTCATCGACTTTTCGGCCGATCGCATCCGGCAGGCTTCCTCCTTCGGTTTCCGAATCTACTTCGGCGACGGCACCCGCAAGGACGTGCTCAGGGCCGCCGGCATCGACCGCGCCAAGATCGTCGTCGTCTGCACCCAGAAGCGCGAGATTACCGACAAGATCGTCGAGCTGGTGCAGGCGGACTATCCGGATGCCAAGCTCTTCGTGCGCTCCTACGACCGCATTCACTCAATCACGCTCCGCAATCTCAACGTCGACTATGAACTGCGCGAGACGCTGGAATCCGGTCTGCTGTTCGGCCGGCGAACGCTGGAGGCATTGGGTGTCGGCGAGGCGGAGGCCTACGAAATCGGCGAGGATATCCGCAAGCGTGATGAAGCGCGCCTGGTGCTGCAGGTCACGGAAGGACTGCAGGCCGGCCGCGACATGCTGTTCTCCCAGCCGGTGAAACCGGAGCCACTCATGAAGCCAAAGCGCGCCGCGAGCTTCGACGAGGACCCGCTGGCTGGCACGGCAGAAGTGACGGCCGACGCTTAGCCGATCGCGGAGGCACTAATTAGGTCCCCCAAAACACCGGTCGCCGTCGGAGGCCTGCTCGGATTAGGAGAACATCTCTTGAAGCAACAAAGAGGCGAGATAACGAGCGATCCCGATGAAGACGTAAGCGAGTAACTCCGCTCTGGCTGAGGCCATCGCGTCGAGCATCCTACTGGTGATAGTCGCCGCCTCTTTCTCCGCAGGTATTGATCCGCGGCCCGCGATACCCGTTGCGATTGCCATTGATTTGAGGGACTATCCGCTCTGGCCCCTGAGGCCCGCGCAGTCTTCGATGTTAGGACAATGCTATGCCTCTATGCTGTCTTCTGGCCGTCGCGGCCATTGCCCTCGTTACCCTTTCCGGATGTGCAACCACCGGCTCTGGCGCAGGGAATACCACCTACGCAACCCCCGCAGGGATTGGCCCGGTTCGTGGCAGCGGTATTAACGGCTACTAGTCTTGGGCAAAGCCTCTAAGAGGCGATCCGCGCTTCGATCTCCCGATCGAGCGCGTATTTCAGTTCGTCCTTGATGCCGACCGACATGGACAGGACCTGGCGAGCCTTCAGGAAGTCCATCACGCCGATGCGCCCAACTGGGGGGCGCAGGAAGATGTGCGGTGCCTGCAGGCGCAGCTTCAGGGAAATGGCGGTCTGCATCATCAGCTGCCCGGAGCCGAAGATGCTCTCCATCCGGTTCGGAATATGGGTGCCGTCGCCTTCCGGCGCGCCGACGACATCGATGCCGATGACGATATCGGCGCGGTCCATCAGGCATTCGTAAGGCACGGGATTGCTGATGCCGCCATCGATCATCACCCGTCCGTGCAGCCGCACCGGCATGAAGACCGCGGGGATTGCCGAGGAAGCGGCCAGCGCCGGGAACAACGCACCGTGGCTCGTCAACACTTCGCACTGGCCGTAATAATCGGTGGCCGTCACCGTCGTTGGCACCAGCAGATCCTCGAAGCGATCCGGAAGATCGGCGGGAAGGAAAGCTTTCAGGATACGCTCGAGATTGAACTGTCCGATGCGCACGCCGTTGGCAACCGCATCGCGCACCGTCTGCGGGCGCAGGCCCCAGAGGCGACTGACAACGGCAGCCTTGTTGCCGACCGTCATCATGACATGCTCGCGGATGGCTTCGCCGGTCATTCCAGCCGCCATGCCCGCGCCCATGATGGAGCCGATCGAGGAGCCTGCGATTGCCACGGGACGAATGCCGAGTTCATCCAGCGTTTCTATGACGTGGATGTGAGACAGGCCACGCGCGCCGCCACCGCCGAAGGCAACCGCAACTGTGGGTGTCGAACGGCCGGAGGCGCCGGTCGAGGCAGGCAACTCGGTTTCGATCTTCTCTGCCTGCTGCACCGCTGCCCCCGATTTCCGCCGCCCTATTCAGGCTGATAGCGGAAAAAATGAACCTTGGTATCGCCGAATATCCGGCTTTCGAGGAAAAGATAGGAAGGGTCGACCGAAACGGCAACGTCCGCGCGTTCTTCCAGGACTGCAATCGCGCCCGGTTGCAGCCAGCCACCCTTGGCTGCGGCGGCCATTGCCTTTTCGCCAAGCCCCTTGCCGTAGGGCGGGTCGGCAAACAGCATCTGGAACGGCTCGAGATTGCCGACGCTGCCGAGATCGGTCGCATCGCGCCTCAGGATGCGCGTCCTGCCATGCAGGCCGAGCGCATCGATGTTTTCCCAGAGCAGGCCCCTGCCCTCGACGCTGTTTTCGACGAACAGCGCATGGCGGCAGCCGCGCGAGACGGCTTCGAGGCCAACGGCGCCGGTGCCGGCAAAGAGATCCAGTATCCGGGTGCCATCGACGCATTCCGGATAGGCATGCCTCAGAATGTTGAACAGGCTCTCACGCGTCCGGTCGGCAGTCGGCCGGATGTCGTTTGACTTTGGTACGGCAAGCGGCCGTCCGCGAAACTCACCGCCGACGATCCGCACCGCGTCCTATTCCCTTTCCTTTTGGTCCACCCCGCGACGGCCCGCCCGAAGGCTTGCCACTGCCCCCCGGCCTGTCGCCCTTCGGCTTGCCGGAGAAAGACTTGCCGCCACCGGGCTTACCGCCGCCGAAGCTCTTGCCGCGCGGCTTGTCGCCGAAGGGACGTCCCCCACTAGGCTTGTCACCGAAGGAGCGCTCGCCGGCCGGACGCTCGGAGCGAGCCTCGCCGGAGAAGCGCTTGGCGCGGGGACGCTCATCGCCCTCTTCGCGCGGACGGCGCGGCTTGTCGCCGAACGGCCGGTCGCCACGCGGCGGCCGATCACCGAAGGAACGGGGACGCTCATCACCGTCCTCGCGCGGCCTGCGGTCGCCACGCGGCTTGCCGCCGAATGGACGGTCACCGGCTGGCCGGTCTCCCCGCGCCGGGCGGTCGCCGAAGGAACGGGGACGGTCGCCGTCCTCGCGCGGCTTGCGCTCACCACGGGGCTTGTCGCCGAATGGCCGATCGCCGCGCGGTGGGCGGTCGCCATAGGGTCTCTCACCGCGCGCGGTGCGGTCGCCGCCGGAACGGTCGCCACGATCGCCGAAGGACCTGTCGCCACGCGACGGGCGGTCGCCGCGCAGGCCGCGATCACCACGATCACCAGAACGCTTGCGATCGCCGTCGTCGCGGCTCACATCGCTGGAGCGGATCCATTCGCCCTCTTCATCGGTGGCTCGGTTGATCTGGACGCGGTGGCGGTCATCCCCGAAGCTTGCCGCCTGCGGCCTATCGCGGCCGGGCTTTTCGCCACGGCGCTGCGCCGTTTTGGCATTCTTCTCGGCCCTAGCGGCTGCCTTCTCGCCGAGCGGGCGGGCGCCGGGAGCCATCCAGACATTGGCATTGCGGCGGCTGCCGAGCGCGGGGCGCTTCGGACGATCATCGTCATTGCGGCCACCATCGCGACGGTCACCGCGGCGATCGTCGCGCTTGGTGTCGAGGCGGCTCAGCGCACGCTCGCGCTTGTCTTCCGGCTTGCGGGGGCGCTCGCGGCGCTCCGGCTTCGCTTCGGGTTCTTCCTCAGCAGCGACAGCCGGCGAGTTGTAGATCGGCGCGTCGAAATTGGCCTTCGCGTCCTCGATCAGGCGCGGGCCGAGCTGGTCGCGCAAGGTGCGGCCGCGCACTTCGACCACATCCCGCTCCGGCAGATCGCCGAGCTGGAACGGGCCGTAGGAGATGCGGATCAGACGATTGACTTCGAGACCGAGCGCACCCAGCACGTTCTTGATTTCGCGGTTCTTGCCTTCGCGCAGGCCCATGGTGAGCCAGACGTTCGAGCCCTGTGTACGGTCAAGGGTCGCTTCGATCGCGCCATAAAGGACACCATCGACGGCGATGCCATCCTTGAGCTTGTCGAGCGCCTCCTGATCGATCTCGCCGTGGGCGCGCACGCGGTAGCGGCGCAGCCAGCCGGTCGTCGGCAGTTCGAGGGCGCGAGCTAGGCCGCCGTCATTGGTCAAAAGCAGCAGGCCCTCGGTGTTGATGTCGAGGCGGCCAATCGACATGACGCGCGGCAGGTCGTCCGGCAGGTTGTCGAAAACCGTGGGGCGTCCTTCCGGATCCACGTTCGTCGTCACAAGGCCGGCGGGCTTGTGGTAAAGCCAGAGCCTGGTGCGTTCGATACCGCGGATCGGAACGCCGTCCACTTCGATCTTGTCCGTCAGCGTCACGTTGACGACAGGGGTCTCGAGGAGCTTGCCGTTCAGCTTGACGCGGCCGTCCATGATCATGCGCTCGATATCGCGACGCGATGCGACACCGGCGCGCGCCATCACTTTCGAGATGCGCTCGGCCTTGGCGTCACCTTCGGCAACGCTGCTCGCCTCGGTCTTGACGAGCGCCTTGGCCGGCTTCCCACCGGATTTCGGGCCGGCATCGCGCGGAGATGGCTTGCCGCCTGGCCGTTTTGGCTTGTCTTTGAATGTCATTTGTTGTTTGCCTGCCTTTTGCGGCCTTCCTATCAGGTCGCGCCCCTGCGGTTAAGTGGAAATTGTCGGATCGTGAAGACAAATCAATTTATCGAGCTGGCGCTCGACCAGGCCCGCGCCGCCGGAGAGCGCGGCGAGGTGCCGATCGGAGCGGTTCTGGTGATTGACGGGGCCGTGGTCGCGGCATCCGGCAACCGCACCCGCGAGCTCAACGATGTCACAGCTCACGCTGAAGTCGCCGTCATTCGGATGGCCTGCGAGGCACTTGGTCAGGAGCGGCTGACCGGCGCCGACCTCTATGTGACGCTGGAACCCTGTACCATGTGCGCGGCCGCCATTTCCTTTGCGCGCATTCGCCGGCTCTACTACGGTGCCGAAGACCCGAAAGGTGGCGCCGTCGACAATGGCGTGCGTTTCTACAGGCAGCCTACCTGCCATCACGCCCCGGAGGTGTATTCCGGTTTGCAGGAGACGACATCCGCCGACATCCTTCGAACGTTCTTCGCGCAGAAACGGGATATGCCGTAACATTACTGGTACCGGCGCGATCTTCGCGCCGTCGGCACTAGCCTTGCCGGCAGGATGTTGGTTGACAAGTGGTCAAAAGCAAAGCGGGGCTGATGCCCAGCTTGAAACCTTACTGGAGGAGGTTCCACCACTGATTGCCCGTACCGGCAATCGCAGCTTCCTTCTTCTTCTTCTTCGCCTTCTTCAGCTCCGGCTCGCCGAGATCGTCCAGCTTGGCCGGATCGTCGACCTGGCGGTATTCGGTTGGCGGATCCGAGATGTAGCGGCGGTCGGTATAGGAGCCCTTCTGGGTGGCGCGAGCCTCGCGATAGGCCTTGGTCTGGGCTTCGGTCGTTTGCCGGCCACCTTCAACCTTGTCGCTTGCGAGCGGCGAGCGGTAGTTCGGGTTGTCGCTGTTTTCGTCAGCTTCCTTGACTAGGCGTGCGCGGGTCTCTTCCGGGGATTCGATCCACTGCGGATTTTCCTTGCTGGCTATGCTCTGCTGCGGCTCGACGAGGTTCTCCTTGTCAGCTGCCTGCGGCAGCACGAGGGCCGGGCGGGCGCTGTACTTGACGCCCTTGTTCTTCGGCCCGTCGCCGGTCAATGAAACGGACTGACCAAGGTCGTCGGTCAACTGTTCCATCGCGGTCTTGTCCGTACCGTAGCGCGGGCTCCCCATGCAGCCGGTGATCATCGCGCCGCCTGCCATAGCAACAGTCAGGCAGACGCCCACACGGATCCAACGTGTTGATAACATGAAAACCCTTCCAGCCATGCCGGTGCAATCATCGCCCTACCGGACACTCGTCCCCCTGACGCAAAAATCCGGCCATTTTCAGGCAGCTTTTACCGGATGAACCGCGATTGTGCAATTCACCCGGTAATATTCTTCAGTTTTGCACCGCTAGTTCGCGCAACGCAGCCGCATCGCGGGCCGAGACGTCGGGATACTCGGTGTCAGAACCGACATCCGTCGTGATCCGCCATGAGCGGGCGCATTTGGTGCCTTCGGCCAGTTTCGGCTCGACGCTGACACCTGACACCTCCGGCAGGCGGAACGCATCGGCCGGCCCTTCCGTGCCGTCGATGACGATGCCAGAGGTGATGCAGATCTCCTCGAAGTCCTGGCCCTCCAGCGCCTTCAGAAGCTCCGCATCGGCGACGTGAACGACGGGGGCAGCCTCTAGCGAGGAGCCGATACGCTTGTCCTTGCGCTCGATTTCCAGTGCGCCCGTGACGACCGTGCGGACCACGCGGATCTTCTTCCACTTCTCGGCCAGTGCCTCGTTCTTCCAGTCCGCCGGAATGGTCGGGAACTGCTCGAGGTGAACCGAAACCGCCGAAGGATTGCGCGACAGCCATGCCTCTTCCGTCGTGAACGGCAGCATCGGCGCCAGCCATGTAACCATGCATTCGAAGATGTTGCGGATGACATGAAGGGCCGAGCGACGGCGGAGACTCGACGGCGCATCGCAGTAAAGCGCATCCTTGCGGACGTCGAAGTAGAAGGCCGAGAGCTCGACGTTGGCGAAATCGATCAGTGCGCGAGCGATCTTCTTGAAGTCGAAGGCGTCGTAGCTTTCGCGGACAAGTTGTTCGAGTTCGGCGAGGCGATGCAGCATCAGTTGCTCGAGCTCCGGCAGATCGGCAAGCGCGATGACTTCGCCCTTGTCGTGCGCCAGCGTGCCGAGCATCCAGCGGATCGTGTTGCGCAGCTTGCGATAGGCATCGATGTTCGTCTGGATGATCGTCTTGCCGACACGCAGATCCTCGGCGTAGTCGGACGTCATCACCCAAAGGCGCAGGATATCTGCGCCTGCGTCCTTCATGATTTCCTGCGGAGATGTCACGTTGCCTTTCGACTTCGACATCTTCTCGCCTTTCTCGTCCATGGTGAAGCCATGGGTGAGAACAGCATCATAGGGCGCCCGGCCACGGGTTGCGGCAGATTCCAGCAGCGACGAATGGAACCAGCCGCGGTGCTGGTCGGACCCTTCAAGGTAAAGGTCGGCCGGCCACTTCAGATCCGGGCGATCTTCGAGCGTGAAGGTGTGCGTCGAGCCCGAGTCGAACCAGACGTCGAGGATGTCCATGACCTGCGTCCAGGGCTCATTTGCCTTCTCGCCCAGGAAGCGCTCACGTGCACCATCGGCGAACCAGGCATCGGCGCCCTCGTTCTCAAAGGCTTCCAGGATGCGCGCGTTCACGGCATCGTCCTGCAGGATACCGCCGTCATCATCGACGAAGAGGCAGATCGGCACGCCCCAGGCGCGCTGACGCGACAGGACCCAATCCGGGCGCTGTTCGATCATGGCGCGCAGGCGGTTCTGACCGGCCGCGGGTACGAAGCGGGTTGCGTCGATTGCGTTCAGGGCGCGCGAGCGCAGTGTCGTGCCATCGCCGAGTTCCTTGTCCATGTAGACGAACCACTGCGGCGTATTGCGGAAGATGACCGGCTTCTTCGAACGCCAGGAGTGCGGATAGGAGTGCTTGAGGCGGCCGCGTGCAAACAGCGCATGGCGACCGATCAACGCCTTGATGACACGCTCGTTGGCATCACCCTTCTTGCCCTTGTCGTCGATGACGCGAGCAGCACCGCCCTCGGCATCCGGGCCGAAGCCGGGAGCGTCAGCCGTGAAGAAACCAGCGTCGTCGACCGGGAACGGGATCGCCGACGAGATGCGGCGCTCTTCCAGCAAACGGACGTTGGCCATCCAGGCATCAAAGTCTTCCCGGCCGTGGCTCGGCGCGGTGTGAACGAAACCGGTGCCCGTCTCGTCGGTGACATGGTCGCCGTCGAGGAGCGGCACATGGAAATCGTAGCCGCCACCGAGTCCGTGCAAGGGGTGAGTGCAGGTGATCGCCGCGAATTCCGCCGCTGCGACATCACGGACGAACTTGAGGGTCACCTTCGCCTTGGCAGCCGACTCCTCGGCGAGGCGTTTGGCGAAGATCAGCCGTTCGCCCGGCTGCGGTCCGAAGTCGTTCTCAGCGGTCTCGATCTCGTAGAGGCCGTAGCCGTAGCGCGAGGAATAGGCGATGGCGCGGTTGCCCGGGATCGTCCACGGCGTCGTCGTCCAGATCACGACGAAGGCGCCCTTGAGTTCGCTGGGGCCATCAGCCACTGGGAACTTCACCCAGATCATATCGCTTTCGACATCGGCGTATTCGACTTCAGCTTCGGCGAGCGCCGTGCGCTCGACGACCGACCACATGATCGGCTTCGAACCGCGATAGAGCTGGCCTGACTTGGCGATCTTCAGCAGTTCGCCGGCGATGCGCGATTCCGCGTGGAAGTTCATCGTCGTGTACGGGTTGTCGAAGTCGCCTTCGATGCCGAGGCGCTTGAACTCCTCCGACTGGACCTTGATCCAGCCAGCAGCAAAGTCGCGGCATTCCTGGCGGAATTCGTTGACCGGAACTTCGTCCTTGTTCTTGCCCTTCTCACGGTACTTCTCCTCGATCTTCCATTCGATCGGAAGGCCGTGGCAGTCCCAGCCGGGGACGTAGTTGGCGTCGTAGCCGCGCATCTGGAACGAGCGATTGATGACATCCTTGAGGATCTTGTTCAGCGCGTGGCCGATATGGATGTTGCCGTTCGCGTAGGGAGGGCCGTCGTGAAGCACGAATTTCTCACGGCCAGCGGCGGAAGCGCGCAGCTTCTTGTAGAGACCCATCTGCTGCCAGCGGGCAACGGTTTCCGGCTCCTTCTGCGGCAGGCCGGCGCGCATCGGGAAGTCCGTTTCCGGCAGATAGAGGGTCTTCGAGTAGTCGAGTTTTTCGGCTGTGTCGGTCATGTCTAGCAATCGTCTCTAGGCGCCACGGAAGCGGGCGCAACGGGCTTGAAAATTGGTGACGGAGGCGCTCGTCGTCCAAGCGCCGAAAACCCGGACCTTCCGGCCGCTTAGCGCGCGCGGAAGGCCGGGCCGATAATTCGTATCGTGATCGCCAGCCGGAACTTGTTCATCGCGCCGGTTCATAGGCGCTTTTGCAGGGAAAAGGAAGAGGGATTTCATGGTGTCGCGTGCGAACGCCGATGAGCGCGTAGCAAGCGCCGCCGTCCCAAATTCAGTGGAAGCAGATCTTGAGGTCGAGTTCACCGAGCGGCCGCACGCCGGCAAGCAGTGCCCTTGCCTCTTCCTTGTCGCGGTTCATCTGTTCCACAAGCGGATCGAGGCCATCGAACTTCAGTTCGGGTCGCAGATAGCCGAAGAAGGAAACGGAACAGATCTGCCCGTAAAGGTCGCCGCTGAAATCGAAAACGTTGGTCTCGAGCAACGGCGCACCATTGTCCGTGACCGTCGGACGGCGACCGTAGCTGGCGACGCCATCATGCAGTGTGCCATCGGCAAGACGAAAGCGAACGGCATAGATGCCGGCCTTCAGATCGGCTTCAGCAGGCAATTGCATGTTTGCGGTCGGGAAGCCGAGCTGGCGACCAAGCTTCTCGCCGCCAATGACTTCCGCTTCCACTGTAAAGTGATAGCCGAGCATTGCGGCCGCCTCGCTAACGTTGCCGTCCTTCAGCAGTTCGCGAATATGGCTCGAAGAGACAACATCGGTATTCTCGTCGCGAAATGCGTCGATCAGCGTAACGCCGAACCCGTATTTTTGACCGGCATCCATCAGGAAGGCCGGACCGCCTTCCCGGCCACGCCCAAAATGAAAGTTGAACCCCGTCACGACCTCGGATGCGCTGAGCCAATCCTTGAGGATCGAATGGATGAAATCATCGGCGGAACGCTGCGAAAACTCCCTGTCGAAGGGATATTCGATGACCGCATTGAAGCCGATCGCCTCGAGGATACGCGCCTTGAGCGGTGCGGGCGTCAAACGAAAGACCGGCTGATCGGGACGGAAGACAGTGCGCGGATGTGGCTCGAAGGTCAGGACCAGTGCCGGAATGCCACGCTGCTGCGATATCTCCAGGGCCCGGTTCAGCACGGACTGATGCCCGCGATGCACGCCGTCGAAGTTGCCAATGGCAATCACACCACCACGCAGGTGGTCCGGCAAGGGTTCGCGAGTTTCGTTGCGGTGAAAAACGGTCATCGGCTGGCTTTTCTTGTGCGGGGCTCTTTATGCGAGACGGGGCATCCACCACTTCGGGGTCGCTTTTTCGCGCTCTAGGTAGGCCGTGAGGATCGCCTCATCGGTCTCTCCATTCAGCGTGTATTCCTTCGCATGGATGCCGCCGCTGATATATAGGAGGTCGAGGCCATAATCGAGAGCGCCGCGCACATCGGTCGGCATCCCGTCCCCGATCGCGAGGACGCGGCTCTTCGGAAACTCGCCATGCGCCTCGCGGGCGACCGACAATACGGCATCATAGATCGGCTTGTGCGGCTTGCCCGCGATGCGCGTTTGTCCACCGAGCTGATTGTAGTAAGCCGCCATCGCACCGGCGCAGGGAATGATCTTGTGGCCGCGCTCGACAACCAGATCAGGGTTGGCGCAGATCATCGGCACACCGCGCGCCTGGAACGCCTTCAGCATCTCGGTGTAGTCTTCCGGAGTCTCAGTTTCGTCGTCGAAAAAGCCGGTGCAGACGACGGAGTCCGCATCCCTGGCATCGACGCGTTCCACGCCAAGCCCCTCGATGATTGCCAGGTCGCGATCCGGTCCGAGCAGAAACACCTTCTTCGGCCCCTCGGCAATCAGGCCGCGCGTCACGTCGCCCGATGTGACGATCCGGTCGTAGGCGCCGTCCTGGATACCGATCTGGCGAAGCTGCGCCACAACTTGCGGAGCGATGCGTGGCGAATTGGTGATGAGAACGACGGTCAGTCCTTCCGCACGCGCTGCCTCCAGTGCAGCCGCCGCCTTCGGGAAGGGATCGACGCCGTTGTGCAGGACACCCCAGACATCGCAGAACACCGCATCATACTGGCTGGTGATTTCCGCAAAGTTCTCGATCCGCTTGGCCATTCCGATTTCCCGATCTCGTTAACTCACGGCTGACATCGCAAAGGCATGCCGCGATGGCAAGGCATTTTGCAGTGAGCAACTGCAAAAAACCGGAACCCATCGACTAGAGGACGGCGATGGCAGCCTTGACCAACAGACCCGCAGCGGTGGACACGCCGATGACTGCCAGGATGCCGACCTTGAAGCGAAAGCGCACGACGGACGCCAGCACGAATATCCCGAGCGCCGCGAGATCGAGCGTCCACCACTGTGGCCAGGCGACGCTGACGATCGGCAGCCCGGTCTTGCCGGAAAGGAGCGCCACGCGACCGACCTCGGCAAAAAGCACATGCAGGCCGAACCATACGGCAAGATTGAGAATGACGCCGACCACGGCCGCTGCAATCGCCGAAAGGGCGGCCGAGAGGTTCTCATTGTTCCGCAGCCTGTCAATGTAGGCAGCCCCGGCGAAGATCCAGACGAAGCTCGGCACGAACGTTGCCCATGCGGCGAGGAAGGCGCCGAGAACACCACCGGCCAGCGGCGCCATGGCAACGGGGTTGCGGTAGCCAGCGAGAAAACCGACAAAGCAGAGGACAAGGACGAGCGGCCCGGGCGTCGTCTCAGCAAGTGCCAGTCCGTCGAGCATCTCACCGGGCTGAAGCCAGGCGTAATGACCGACGGCGACTTGCGCGACATAGGTCAGAACGGCGTAAGCGCCTCCGAAGGTAATGACGGCCATCTTGGAGAAGAAGACGAAGATCGCACCGAAGACGTTGGTTTCGCCGCTCAGCGTTTCGGCGATCAGATCCGTAGGCGCGTCGAGGCCACGAATGAAAAAGAGCGGTGACTGCCAGACGAGGATCCAGAGCACGAGCACTACAAGTGGCTTTGCGATCGCATGCGTCGCTACCGCCGGAAAACGCCTGTGCGGAGAGGTTCGCGGAAAGGCTGGCGCTGCCAGTCGACGCTGGCGATGCCTCGTCCATAGCAGTCCTGCTGCTCCGGCCAGGATGATAACCAGGGGAAACGACAGGTTCAGAAGGAAGAGAGCCAGGAACGATGCTCCGGCCACATAATAATGAAAGCGTTCCTTCAACGCTCGGCGTCCCATCCGGAGCAATGCCTCGATGACGATTGCCAGGACCGCCGCCTTCACACCGAAGAAGAGCGCAGGAAGCCAGGTCGCTTCCTGAAAGACGGCGTAGAGGCTCGACAGCGCCAGGATGACAAGGAAGCCAGGCAATATGAACAGCAGGCCAGCAATAAGGCCACCGCGTATGCCGTGCATCAGCCAGCCCATGTAGGTGGCTAGTTGCTGGGCCTCGGGCCCTGGCAGCAGCATGCAGAAATTCAGCGCAAGCAGAAAGCGCTCTTCAGAGATCCAGCGCTTCTCGTCGACGATGGTCCTATGCATGAGAGCGATTTGGCCGGTCGGGTCGCCGAAGCTCAGACAGCCAATCCGCGCCCAGACGCGCGCTGCCTGTCGCAGCGTCGGTACCGCCACGCTTTCCTCTGCCGCGATCGCCTCGTTCACGGTTGTCGCCCCTCTCGCCCCAAGGCGCTCGATATCATCGGCACGCCTTTACGACAATCCTGGCGCCAAAGGGCTGCACTTAGCTTTTTCAGAGATAGAAGCTCACGAAAAGCTCGATCACCGCGCAGCCTGTCGCACTTCCGACAAGGATGTGCTGTTAAGGCTGTTTGCGAGGACGGCAAAGAAAAATTGCGGCCGTTCTTGACTCCCCGATAGGCCACTCCTAAATGCTGCCTCGCTAGCACTCACCAATGAGGAGTGCTAACACCCATCCGTGCGGGCCGCTCTCGGCCCGCGAGTGTCATTTGATCGAGGGATTAGACAATGGCAACCACCAATTTCCGCCCCCTTCACGATCGCGTCGTCGTTCGCCGCGTTGAGTCCGAAGAAAAGACCAAGGGCGGCATCATCATTCCAGACACCGCCAAGGAAAAGCCGCAGGAAGGCGAAATCGTCGCCGTCGGTTCCGGCGCTCGTGACGAGTCCGGCAAGGTCGTCGCGCTCGACGTCAAGGCTGGCGATCGCGTTCTGTTCGGCAAGTGGTCCGGCACCGAAGTCAAGATCAACGGCGAAGACCTTCTGATCATGAAGGAAGCCGACATCATGGGCATCATCGGCTAATCAGCCGTTTTCCCCTTTCCGATTTTAGCTACGGGCCCAAAGCCCGGACAACTCGAATTCAGGAGTTTCAATCATGGCAGCTAAAGAAATCAAGTTTGGCCGCACCGCGCGCGAAAAGATGCTGCGTGGCGTCGACATTCTCGCTGACGCAGTGAAGGTAACGCTCGGCCCGAAGGGTCGTAACGTCATCATCGACAAGTCCTTCGGCGCTCCGCGCATCACCAAGGACGGTGTTTCGGTCGCCAAGGAAATCGAACTGGAAGACAAGTTCGAAAACATGGGCGCCCAGATGGTCCGCGAAGTTGCTTCGAAGACCAACGACATCGCCGGCGACGGCACGACGACCGCAACGGTTCTCGCTCAGGCAATCGTCCGCGAAGGCGCCAAGGCAGTTGCTGCCGGCATGAACCCGATGGACCTGAAGCGCGGTATCGACCTCGCTGTTAGCGAAGTCGTCAAGGATCTCCAGGCCAAGGCCAAGAAGATCAACACGTCGGAAGAAGTTGCCCAGGTCGGCACGATCTCCGCAAACGGCGAAAAGCAGATCGGTCTCGACATTGCTGAAGCAATGCAGAAGGTCGGCAATGAAGGCGTTATCACCGTCGAAGAAGCCAAGACCGCTGAAACCGAACTCGAAGTCGTCGAAGGCATGCAGTTCGACCGCGGCTACCTCAGCCCGTACTTCGTCACCAACCCGGAAAAGATGATTGCTGACCTCGAAGACGCCTTCATCCTCCTGCACGAGAAGAAGCTCTCGAACCTCCAGGCTATGCTGCCGGTTCTCGAAGCTGTCGTTCAGACCGGCAAGCCGCTCCTCATCATCGCTGAAGACGTCGAAGGCGAAGCTCTTGCTACGCTCGTCGTCAACAAGCTGCGCGGCGGCTTGAAGATTGCTGCTGTCAAGGCTCCGGGCTTCGGCGATCGCCGCAAGGCCATGCTTGAAGACATCGCGATCCTCACGGGGGGGACGGTCATCTCCGAAGACCTCGGCATCAAGCTTGAAAATGTCACGCTCAACATGCTTGGTCGCGCCAAGAAGGTTTCGGTCGAGAAGGAGAACACGACGATCGTCGACGGTTCGGGCGCCAAGTCCGACATCGAAGGCCGCGTTGCCCAGATCAAGGCCCAGATCGAAGAAACCACCTCCGACTACGACCGCGAAAAGCTGCAGGAGCGTCTTGCCAAGCTCGCTGGTGGCGTTGCCGTCATCCGCGTCGGTGGCTCGACGGAAGTCGAAGTGAAGGAAAAGAAGGACCGCATCGACGACGCGCTCAACGCGACGCGCGCTGCTGTTCAGGAAGGTATCGTACCGGGCGGCGGCGTTGCCCTGTTGCGTTCCTCCGCCAAGATCTCGGTCAAGGGCGAGAACGACGACCAGGAAGCCGGCATCAACATCGTTCGCCGCGCTCTGCAGGCTCCGGCCCGTCAGATCGCCGAGAACGCTGGTGACGAAGCTTCGATCGTTGTCGGCAAGATCCTCGAAAAGGGCCAGGACAACTTCGGTTACAACGCTCAGACCGGCGAATATGGCGACATGATCGCCATGGGTATCGTCGACCCGGTCAAGGTTGTTCGCACGGCTCTGCAGGACGCAGCTTCGGTTGCTTCGCTGCTGATCACCACCGAAGCCATGATTGCCGAGCTGCCGAAGAAGGACGCTCCGGCTGGCATGCCAGGCGGCATGGGCGGCATGGGCGGCATGGACATGATGTGATAGGCAAAGCCTATCGCAGGATGTCCGTAAAGCTTCGCCCATGCACTTAAAGTGGTTCAGTGCGACAAGCGCGCTGAACAGGCGGCATGGACATAATGTGATAGGCGAAAGCCTATCGCTGACGTCGTCCATAAAGCTTCATCGATCTATCTCCGGTTTTCCCGGAACAGGAAGGGCGGTCTTCGGACCGCCCTTTTTCGTTTCGACTCTGATTCGCTGGATTGCGGTCGAGCGTGTTTTTCAATTGTTAGCTGAAACGTTTAAGCAGATATCTGAGCGTAGCTCGCGTTTGGCGAGGCTTTCGCAAAGCTTGCGGGTTTGCATTTTTTCGTCCGGAGGCTGTTTTCCATTTCGATGCAATTTCATGCAGATTTGACTGCATCGACGGCAACTGAAACCGTTTACACCCTCAAAAATTGCAGTCTTTTGGCTTTCTTTTAAATCTCCACACCACGTCAAGCTCCCTTTCCACTCACAGTAGAGACCAGCGGCATGCAAAAAGCCGGTTGCCGTTTGCATAAAAGTGCCTATAAATCCGCGCTGCATTCGGCGCGCGTTCATCGGCCGACGGTCGCGACCGACAACGATCCCGACCACGAGAGCGCGAGACCGAGCTCGGGAAGAACCCCTCCCGACGATACATCATAAGTTGTGTAAGCTTTCGGCGAAATTGGAAACGGTTCCGTTAGAAGAACCGGCAGTCCAGACCCCATTTCGCAGGTGCCCGTGCATGAAGCGCGGTGCAGCTTGAACCTGCTCATTTTTGCCGGACGTGCAGCGGGGGAAGCTGTACCTAAGCTGGGGAAAAACTTGTTCAAAATCGCGAAAACCAACGCCGCGGCACCGCTCATGCCGGGCTCACTGGATATCAGCAATCACGATCCTGAAATGCTGGCGCAGTTTTCCATTTCGGAAACCTGGGTCGCAGACTTTTCCAGCGGCGTGATCCACCTCAAGGAATCGAGCGCCCTGCTGCACGGGCTACCGGCCCGGGAATGCGGGCTTCTCAGCCTCATGCGCTGTTATGACCCCAAGGATCACGCACACATCCTGGAACTCTTCGAGCAGGCCGCTACGCTTTCGTCGTCCTTCTGCTTCTCGACGACGATCATAATGTCGAATGGCTTCCGTCAGCCGTTGTTCTGCATGGGCGAGTCGAACGGGCATGACGATGCCTACCACGGCAGCATGCTTGGCGTTTTCGTCTTTCCGCGTTTCAAGACCAATGTCGGCAACGAGTTTGCGCGCCGCCAATAGCAGCGTCCACGAGACAAGAGCCGGCCCCTGTGGGACCGGCTCTTGTCGCTATCTTGCTTCGGCTTTACTCAGGTCGCGCAGGTATACTCAGGCCTTTTCCGGATGCCGGCCGGAGGATGCAACGCTCGAGCCAGTCCATGACAGCCGGGAAGCTCTTATAGTCCAGCACCTCCCGGCCGCCGTAGAAGATATCGGCGCCCCGGAGCCACGGGAATGTGGCGATATCGGCGATGGTGTAGAGATCACCCATGATCCACTGCCGGCCCTGCAGCCGTGCTTCCAGCACACTGAGCAGCCGCTTGGATTCGTCGCGGTAGCGCTCCATCGGGTAGGAGTTGTTCGTGACCTTGTCGGCCGCGAACTTGTAGAAATGCCCGAACTGCCCGAACATCGGCCCGATTCCGGCCATCTGGAAGAAGACCCACTGGATCGTCTCGTAGCGCCCGGCCGCGTCTGACGGAATGAGCTTGCCGGTCTTCTCGGCGAGATAGAGCAGGATGGCACCGGATTCGAAAAGGCCGATCGGCTTTCCGTCCGGACCATTGGGATCGATGATCGCTGGAATACGCCCGTTCGGATTGAGCGACACGAATTCCGGAGATTTCTGGTCATTGGTGCTGAACGAAATCAGATGCGGCTCATAGGGCAAGCCGAGTTCCTCGAGCGCGATCGATATCTTCACGCCGTTCGGCGTCGGCAACGAGTAAAGCTGGATAATGTCCGGGTTTGCTGCTGGCCAGCGCGTCGTGATTGGAAAAGCGGAAAGATCTGCCATTGGGGTCTCCATCTTGGGTGGCCGAACATAGAAGAGGGCCAACGCCGATGGCAAGGCTGCCTACTCACTATCTGTCGTTCAATATTAGAGAACAAAGTGTCCCCTTCCGTCTATCTTTCCACTACGGCAAAAAAAGGCGACAAAGTGGCATCGAGGTTGATAGCGTGCCGGGGGCACAACGACCTCAGACGTCATTCAAACGGAGACAACGTCCCATGTCGAATACCAACAACCTCATCATTCTTGGCGCCCGCATCCTACTCTCTTTCATGTTCATCCTGGCAGGCTTCGGCAAGCTCGCCGATGCGGCTGGCACTGCCGGCATGATCGCCGGGGCTGGCCTTCCGGCAGCGACCGCCCTCGCCTATCTCGCAGGCGCCTTCGAACTGCTGACCGGCCTTGCCGTTCTCGTTGGCTTCCAGACGAAGATCGTCGGCTGGCTGCTGGCTGGCTTCTGTGTGTTCACGGCCGTTCTCTTCCACCTGCCCTACGCCAGCGGCACGGAACTGGTTAACATCCTGAACCAGATCATGGTCATGAAGAACATCACGCTGGCCGGCGCCTACATCCTGCTCGCCACCTACGGCCCGGGCGTCTACTCGCTCGACGCACGTCGCGGCGCCTACGCAGCCGCCTAAGCGATCAGGCATCCTCCCAGGCATGAAAAACCCGCCGTTCACGAGACGGCGGGTTTTTTCATGCGATTATTCGAAGATGCGTCAGAGCGCCGAACGAACGGCGTCGATCAACCGCTGAACTGTCGCGTCATTCGCGTGGCTTTCCTTCCGTGCCCTGACGAAGCAAGCCTCGGAGCGAAGGACGACACCGTCTGACAGGACTTTCAGGTTGTTCGCCCGAAGGGTCGAGCCGGTCGAGGTGATGTCGACGATGATATCGGCCGAGCCCGAGGCTGGCGCCCCTTCCGTTGCCCCAAGGCTTTCGACGATGCGATAAAGCTGGATGCCATGCTGGCTGGAGAAGAACTGCTGCGTCAGCCGCCAGTATTTGGTGGCGATCGCCAGGCGGCGGCCGTGGCGGGCACGAAAATCGGAGGCGACATCGCCAAGATCGGCCATAGTGTCGACGTCGAGCCAGATTTCAGGAACGGCAACCACGACATCGGCATGGCCGAAACCGAGACGTGCGCACAACTCCACACGCTTGTCGGCCTCCGCCAGGCCCTCGCGAACGAGGTCTTCGCCGGTGACGCCGAAATCGACGGTGCCGTTGCCGAGCTCGCGAGAAATCTCGGAGGCGGAGAGAAAGGCGACTTCGACGTCGTCCCAGCCTTCGACGCGTCCGCGGTAGGAACGATCGTTACCGACAGCGGTGATCCTGATGCCGGCGCGTTCGAAGATCGCCGAGGCATCGTCTTTCATGCGGCCCTTGGAGGGCAGTGCGATAGTAATCGTCATCAGGCAGCCCTCTCGGCTTCGATGCGATCCAGCCAGAGCGAGAAGCCGACGGCAGGAATGCGTTCCTTGGCGCCAAGGAAGGTCATCAGGCGATCGAAACGGCCCCCACCGGCGAGAACCGCCGACGTGCCCTGGACGCCAATCTCGAAAACCAGACCGGTGTAGTAATCCAGCGGACGGCCGAAAGCTGCTCGGTAGTCGATCAGCGCCAAATCGACGCCGGCATTCGCCAGAGCCGCCACGCGGCCGTCGAAACGCGCCAGCGCGTTGCCGAGCTTGAGGCCCGCGGCATCGGCAAAGCCAGCGAGCGCCGCCGAGGCATTGATCAGCGGCACGTTCAGCGACAGGAATTCCTCAAGCACGCGGAAGGCCGCGTCATCGAGGCGCGTTTCGGAGAGGATCAGCTTTTCCTTCAAGCGACGCGCGATTTCCAGTGGCGAGCGGCTGGCGTTCGTCGAATAGCCCGTCGCCTGCATGGTCGCATCGATATGCGCGACCAGTGCGGCTTCGTCGTCGGCGGCAATCAGCTGCGCGATCTCGTCACTCAGCCCGGTCACGAACTGAGGGCTGACAAGGCTCGCCAGCAGAGCCTCGAGCTGGCTCATATTGCCGAACGCGTGGATCAGCCGCTTCTGCCAGCCGAGCGGCAGGCCAAGCGCCTGCACGACCGCCTCGAAGACCGCTTGATCGCCGAGCGTCACTGCAAGACGCTTGCCGGGAACGACACGCTCCAGCACGCCGATCGCATCACCGATCGCCCGCGCATCGGCCGCGGCAATGTTGATGTCGCCAAGATCCTCGATCCCGGCCTGATAGAACTCGTTGCCGCCTTCGCGTCGCTGGCGGAAGACCTCGCCGAGATAGGAATAGCGCTTCGGCGTGCCGGTCGCGCTCTCGATGTGGCGCAGACAGACGGGGATCGTGAACTCCGGGCGCAGGCAGAGGCTGGCGCCCGTCTCGCTTTCAGTCATGAAGATGCGCCGACGAAGATCCTCACCAGCGATATCGAGAAACGGTTCGGCCGGCTGAATGACGGGCGTGTCCACCCGCTCCGTCTTTCGCGCCGCAAACTCTGCAAGGAGCTCGCCGGAGAAGTCCGGCAGGTTGATAAGGGCCATCTCAGCCCGCCCTCTTCCGGTCTTCGGCCTGCGCCGCCAGAATTTCCTTTACCTTGGCGACAAGATCGCCTTCGGCAACAGTTTCCTGTGCGACGCGCGCCTCACGCCAGCTGGCGTTGTCCTCGATCTCACCCGACAGGCGTTTGCCCTCGATCAGGTCCTTGATCTGCACGACGCCTTGCGCCCGCTCGTCGCCGCCCTGAATGATGGCAACGGGGCAGCCGCGGCGATCGGCGTATTTGAGCTGGTTGCCGAACTTCTTCCAGTTGCCCTGGAACATCTCGGCGCGGATACCGGCCTTGCGCAGTTCCTGCGTCATGCGCTGGTAGCGGCCCATGGCGTCGACGTCGCCATCCATGACCGTCACGAGAACCGGCTCGACGACCTTGGCTTGGCCGAGCTTGCCGAGATTCTTGAGCGCCGTCATCAGGCGCGAGACGCCAATAGAGAAGCCGGTGGCCGGAACCGGCTGACCCATGAAGCGGGATACGAGGCCGTCATAGCGACCGCCGCCGCCGACGGAACCGAAGACAACCTTCTCGCCCTTCTCGTTGGTGACGTCGAAGGTGAGCTCCGCCTCGTAGACCGGGCCAGTGTAGTATTCGAGGCCGCGGACGACGGAGGGGTCGATCTTGATGCGGTCGGACTGGTAGCCGGCGCTTCGTACCAATGCGCCGATGAAATTCAGTTCCTCGACACCCTCGCCGCCCTTGGACGTCCCGGCAACCAGCTCGGCAAGCTGCGCGGCGCTTTCGGCGTAGTCCTTGATGCCGACGAAGAAGAGAACCTTGTCGATCTGGGTCCGATCAAGGCCGGCACCCTTGGTGAAGTCGCCGGACTCGTCCTTGCGGCCGGGGCCGAGCAAGAGCGTGACGCCTTCCGGACCGAACTTGTCGAGCTTGTCGATCGCGCGCAGCACGTTGAGACGCTGGCCGGCCTTGTCATCACCGCCAAGACCGATCGCTTCGAGAACGCCGTCGAGAACCTTGCGGTTGTTGACGCGGATGACGTAATCGCCGCGCTTGATGCCGAGGGCTTCCAGCGTATCGGCCATCATCATGCACATTTCCGCATCGGCCTGCACGCCAGGCGCACCGACGGTGTCAGCGTCGAACTGCATGAACTGGCGGAAGCGACCGGGGCCGGGCTTCTCGTTGCGGAAGACCCAACCGGCGCGATAAGTGCGGTAGGGCAGCTGGATCTCGTTGAAATTCTCGGCGACGTGACGGGCAAGCGGCGCCGTCAGGTCGTAGCGGAGCGACATCCACTGCTCGTCATCGTCCTGCAGCGAGAAGACGCCTTCGTTCGGCCGGTCGGCATCGGGTAGGAACTTGCCCAGCGCATCGGTGTATTCGAAGAGCGGCGTTTCGACAGGATCGAAACCATAATGCTCGTAGACTTCCCGGATCTTCGCGGTCATTTCGTTGACGGCGCGAATGTCGGCTGCCGAACGATCGACGAAGCCGCGTGGAAGTCTGGCCTTGAGCTTTTGTGGTTTCTTCTGCTTGTCGTTCATTTCCAAGGTATTCCGCTAGCTGTGACAGTGGCGGTTTCCTAGCGGAAAGGGCCGGGTGCGGCAAGGGCGAAGGCCCTTGATCCGGAACACAGAATCGATTGAACGAGGGAGAATGGATCGAATGGCAGGAGCTCTATCATGATCGCAGAGGCGCTTCTCTATGCCGCGACCGTTCCGGTGACGCGGAAGGCGCATCGCCGCTTCATCCGATACTCCGTCAATCTCTGGTCCCGCGCCGGCCGCTGCAGCCGGCAATGGGCGGTGCACGAGGAGCAAAGCAAGAACGCGGTGAGGAGTGCCCTGGTGGGCCTGCGACAGAGGAGAACGGCGGTCGTCCTCGGCTCAGGTCTGCTGCGCGACGTGCCGATCGAGGAACTGGCACGGACCTTTGATACCGTTGTGCTTGTCGACCTCGTGCATCTCGCCTCGGTGCGCCTCTGGCTCCGGCTCAAAGGGTACAGCAATGTTCGGCTGATCGAGCGCGATCTCTCGGGCTATGATGAGCTTGCGGTCGGTAAGCAACCGGAGCCGCTCGCCTTCCTGAGAACCGTTCCGTATCTCGATTTCGTAGTCTCGGCCAATCTCCTTTCCCAGATCGGTCGCGGCGCAAAACGCCGCTACGAGGCGGAAGAGAAAGGCGCCATGCCCGCCGATACCGTGACGCAACTGATCGAGGCGCACCGGTCAGCCTTGGAGGCGGCGCCCTGCAAGACCTGCCTGGTTACCGATGTCTCCTATGCCGTCATCGACCGCCACGGAAAGGTTCATGAGGAGACGGACCTATTGCATGGCGTGGCGCTGTCATCTGTTCAGGCCACCTGGAAATGGGCCGTGGCGCCACTCGGAGAAGAGAGCGCCGACTATCAGATCGTCCATGAGGTCGTCGCCGCCTATTGAGGCTTCTTCCACACGTCGACCGAACTAGGCGAGTTCAATTTTTATTCTGGGGAAGCGCCGCTTTGTTCGAGGTCGTGCTGCCTTTCGGCAAGGAACGCCGGTTATCAACAAGGCGCAAAAGCAAATTCCGCTTTCTCTTGCGCTGGACAAGGTCAACATCGCTGACAAGCTTTGCACCACCCTCGCGCCGTTCTAACGTGATCTTGCGGCTATGGAAGGCTTCCAGCTCGGCTCGATGCGCTACGCTTATGATGGTGACCTTCGGCAATTCCTGGATCACCATCTCCATCATCTTGTCCTGGCTCTTCTCGTCGAGGGCTGACGTCGCTTCGTCCAGCACGATGATATCGGGATTGTGCAGCAGCAGACGCGCAAACGCGAGCCGCTGCTTTTCGCCACCCGACAATGTCTGGTCCCAGGGCGCGTCTTCCTCGATCTTATCGGTCAGATAATCCAGCCCTACCTTGTCGAGGGCCGCCTTGATCTCATCCAAGGTCCAGCGATCGGCGGCACCGGGATAAGCGACGGCACGGCGGAGCGTGCCGGCAGGGATGTAAGGTCGTTGCGGCAGCATGAATAGTTGCCTGTCGGCGTGGAAATTGACGCTGCCATCACCCCACGGCCAGAGACCTGCGATCGCCCGCACCAGCGTACTCTTGCCCGAACCGGATTCACCCGCCACGAGCACCCGCTCACTTGGTTCGATCTCGACCTGGGTTTCCTTGACCACGGCGGTACCGTCGTCAAGCGATACGGAGAGATCGCTTAGACTGAGCATCACATCGCCTTCCGTTTCACCGCGCTTGATGCGTCCCAAGGCGTCACTCTGTTCCGCGCGCTCGAGCCCGTCGAGCGACATCATCAGCGACGCGATGCGCCGTGCACAGGCATTCCAATCGGCGAGACGAGGATAGTTGTCGACCAGCCATCCGAATGCGCTCTGAACGATCGCAAAGGCGGAGGCTGCCTGCATGACCTGCCCAAGGGTCATACTGCCTTCGAGAAACTTTGGCGCGCAAAGCAAGACAGGCACGACTGGCGCGAACAAGCTCGATCCCTGCGAAACAAGCGTCGTGCGCATGTGCTGGCGTGCAAGGAGCGCCCATTGCCTGAGCACATTGGTAAAGGTCTTGTCGAGGTCGCTACGCTCCTCCTCTTCACCGCCCAGCAGTGCGATACTCTCGCCGTTTTCCCGCACATGCGTCAGCGTATAGCGAAATTCGGCTTCCGCCTGATTTTTAACCTCCGAGACGTGGACGAAATTACGGCCGATGACCGCCATCGAACTGGACGTGATCGCTGCGTAGAGTACCGCAGTGATGACGAGGAAGCCGGGAATGGTGACGATCGACCCTGCAATTGTCAGATGCAGGGCGCCGCCGATCGTCCAGAGTACCACAATGAAGGTCGAGGCCGACAGGAATGCTGAGATGACGCCGGCGATGAAATCGACGGGTGATTCCGTGGCAATCCGCAAATCCTCCGAGATGCGCGCTTCGGGATTCTTGTGGTCGCCGCCGATCAGGTTCAACTGATAATAACGGCCGTTTGCAAGCCAGCGCGCGATCATCGCGGTCGTAAGCCAGGAACGCCAGCGGCGCTGGATCGTCATACGAAGGGCGACCTGTGTAGTGACGAGGATTATGCTTCCGAGTACGAGTGGCAGGAATACGGCGCTCAGAAAATATACAGTACGGGCATTGTGCTGCTCGAGGGCGTCGAAGATTGCGCGATTCCAGAGATTGATTCCATACTGGAAGCCGACATTGACGACGATCAGTGTCAATAGCCCGAGTGAGCAGGGCCACGCGAAGCTGTCGCCGCCGCGACCCCAATAACCGCGCGCGCTGATCCAGAAACGCGTCAGCAAGTATCTCTTGCGCGCCTGCTCGGCCTCCTCAGCCGTCAATTCCGGATCGGGCTCAACGACATTTGGCGGCGGCGCAACTTCGACAGTCGATGCCTTCCCGGCATGGTCTGATTTGGCACCGCCGACCGACTTCGGATTGAATTTAGCGTCCGTCATAACCGCGACAACGGCTTAAAAATCGAAAGGTTTCACGGTGCCAATGTCGAACTTGGTTGAAGGCCTGTCGAGAAATGGAGCCAATCGCGGCTCGAATTCAATTTCAGCCAGTCGGCCCGAATCTGGCTACCACGCCCGTAGCGTCTGCCAAATCAACAAAAAGCGGCTTGGCATCTTCGCTTCCTGTTCCTATTTTGACAGCATGCGCTTTCTTGCAATCATAGCGATGGTATTCGCTTGGCTTGCTTATGGCACCATGTCCGCTTGGGCTGGCTGCCCGACATGCCTGTCCATGCAGGCCGCCGCTTCGAAAGCCAGCGTCGAGCATCAGCATATGAGCGGGATGGATATGGGCGAGAAAGCCAAGTCGCCCGCCCCGCAACAGGATCCCTGCTCGGCAGCCGGGATGGTGCACATGCCATTCTGCTCGACCTGTCTTGTCGTGCCGCCACCGATGGCTTTCGGCGAAGCCGGCAAACAAGCATTTTCCTATCCTGCGCCCGGAGCGGCTCATGCCATGCGGGATGCACGCCCTGCGCCACTGGCGCCTCCTCCCCGGCTTGCCTGACGGGTTTTCATGAACTGCTGCGGCCCCGGCCGTGCATTGAATTCCAATATCAGACAGAGGAAGGAAATCCCATGTCTCTGAAAGTTCTCGCCATCGCTGCAACGCTTGCACTCTCGACTGCATCTGTCTTCGCCGAAGACATGAAGATGGACATGAGCAAGCCGATGGGCGACCACAACGCGTCCAGCCATGCCTTTGCTAAGGCCAATGCCAAGATGCACAAGGACATGATGCTCAAGTATAGCGGCGACGCCGATGTCGACTTCGTCCGCGGCATGATCCCGCACCATCAGGGTGCGATCGACATGGCGAAGATTGAGCTGCAATACGGCAAGGATCCAGAAATTCGCAAACTCGCCGAAGCGGTGATCAAGGCCCAGGAAGCCGAGATTGCCGATATGCAGGCCTGGCTCAAGGCACACGGCAAGTAATCGCGACGGACGCCGGAGCAGCAGGCTCCGGCGTCCGCCTCAGAAGACCTCGATCAGGCCTTCGGCTGGAATGGCTCGGGTCGGCGGCCAGATCCCTGCCGCGCAAGCATCCAGCCGGGATACTCAGGCGCGAGCTCGCTGACCTCGTCCAGCTTCTTCAGGTCGTCTGCATCGAGTTTCAAGTTGACGGCCGCAAGGTTCTGGTCGAGCTGCTCGACGCGCTTGGCCCCGATGATGACCGTCGTCACGAAAGGCTTCGCGAGAATGTAGGCAAGCGCCACGGTCGCGACGCTCGTGCCGTGCTTCCCAGCGATCTCGCGCATGACGGCAACGCAGGCCCAGGCGCGATCCTTGTCGACCGGCGGGAAGTCGAATGAGGCGCGGCGCCCTTCCCCATTGTCGGGTGCTCCCGGCCCATACTTGCCGGATAGAAGCCCGCCAGCCAGCGGCGACCAGACCATCAGGCCAAGCTTTTCTTCCTGCATCATCGGCACGATATCGCGTTCGAGATCGCGGCCGGCGATCGAATAATAGGCTTGCACGGTTTCGAAGCGCGCAAAGCCGCGTCGTTCCGAGATGCCAAGCGCCTTGGCGATGCGCCACGCCTGCCAGTTGGAGACACCGATATAACGCACCAGACCGCGTGACACGAGATCGTCGAAGGCCCTCAGCGTCTCGTCGATCGGCGTGACAGTATCGGTGGCGTGTATCTGATAGAGGTCGATATGATCGGTCTGTAGCCGCTTCAGGCTCGCCTCGACCGAATCCATGATGTGGCCACGCGAGGCGCCGCGGTCGTTCGGCTTGTCGCCCATGACGCCGTAGACCTTTGTGGCGATGACAACGTCCTTGCGGGGAACGCTCAGGTTCCTCAGGGCCTGGCCCAGCAGCTTTTCGGATTCGCCGAAGGAATAGACGTCGGCCGTATCGATGAAGTTCACGCCTGATGCAAGCGACCTCTCGACGATCTGGTCGGCAGCCTTCTGGTCGACGTCGGCGATGGAACCCCAGATATTGCCTTCGCCGGCAGCCCCAAAGGTCATGGTGCCGAGGCAGATTTCGGAGACGAATAGCCCCGTATTTCCAAGTTGATTGTAACGCATGGTCGAAGATTTCCTCGTGACGACCGTAGGCAGTGCCCACGGACAGATGAATTCATTTTTGGTTATTGGCCTGCGCATGACAGGAACAGCCGGAATACGGCTGCGCGGGAGGCAGTAACGATGTAAGGCGAGACGGCAGCATTTCAACATGCCGTGTGCTCACGTTACGCCCCTCGTGATCCCCTTGTTTCGCGTCCATCTTTCAATAGATTCCAATCAGATCACTCGGAGATGGGCGATGACGACTCGCACGCTGACAACCATCGGCTTCGATGCCGACGACACGCTCTGGCAGAATGAGCAATATTACCGGCTGACCGAGGCGCATTTCACCGAATTGCTGGCCGATTATGCAGATGGCCCTAGGGTCTCGGAGCGCTTGCTGGAAGCAGAGAAGCGCAATCTCCGCCACTATGGCTTTGGCATCAAGGGATTTACCCTATCGATGATCGAGACGGCAATCGAGGTCACCGACGGCAAGGTGCCTGCCAGCGTCATTGCCGGCATCCTCGACACCGGCCGCGATCTGCTTTCCCACCCGGTCGAGACGTTGCCGCATGTGCAGGAGACGCTGGCGGCGCTCTCGGAACACTACCTGCTGGTGATGATAACCAAGGGTGACCTTTTCGATCAGGAGCGCAAGCTGGCGCAGTCCGGGCTCGGCGACTTCTTTCACGCCATCGAGATTGTCTCCGACAAGACCGCTGTGACGTACCGGCGAATCTTCTCCAAGGTCGGCGGCGGTCCGGAACGGGCGATGATGGTCGGCAACTCGCTCAAATCAGACATTGTCCCCGCAATCGCCGCCGGCAGCTACGGTGTCTTCGTGCCGCACGAGTTGACCTGGGTCGTCGAGCATGTCGAGGAACCGAAGGACGCACCGCGCTTTCGCAAGATCGAACATCTCGGAGAACTGCGCGGACTGATCGAAGGCCTGGGCTGACCCGTCGTCACTGCCTTGGGGGAAAGAGAGGCGACGGCGATTCCTTTTCAGCGGGAGCAACCTGTTGCGGCGCCGCCGCTGCCCGAGGCTCAACCAGAATACTGTAGGGTGCGCCCAGCCCGCGGCGCGGCGATACTTTTGAATAATAAGGCCTCAGCAGCCAGGTGGTGCTGTCCTTCACGGTTATGTTGTAGCTGCTGCCATCCTCGTCGGTACCGAAGATCGCCTCCTCATCAGGCGTCGCGAGATCGAATATCGAGAGGAAGGCAAACTTGCTCTTGGTCGAGAAACTGACCTTCACATGCTGGCCCGCCTTGACGGGAAGCGTGTAGACGCGCCCGTTTCCGAACTTCGTCCAACCCTTGAGCTCCATGGTAGCGGCCGGAAACTGCAGCTTCTCGAGTCGCTCGCCGGGCTGCAGTTCCGGTGACTGGGCGAATGCCATCGACGCCACCAGGCAGAAGGCGACGGTTGCCGCGAGCGCCCTCATGGGCGCACCAATGCATCGCGCATCGCCTCTACCTCAACGCGGCAGAAGCAACCTTCGACATGATCGTTGACGAGACCCATTGCCTGCATGAAGGCATAAACTGTGGTCGGACCGACAAACGTCCAGCCGCGCTTCTTCAAATTCTTGGAAATGACGACCGATGTCGGCGTTGTCGGGTTGGCCATGACGGCGGCTCGATCAACCACCTTCGGCCGCTCGTTGTGACCGGGCTCAAAGCTCCAGAAATAGCGCGCGAGTGACCCGAACTCCTGCCGCAGTTCGATCGCATGGCGGGCGTTATTGATCGTCGAGACGATCTTGCCGCGATGGCGCACGATACCGGAATCGGCAAGGCAGCGCTCGATATCGCTATCGTCGAAGAGCGCGACCTTTTCGAAATCGAAGCCGGCAAAGGCAGCGCGGAAGTTCTCGCGCTTGCGCAAAATGGTGAGCCAGGAGAGGCCCGACTGGAACCCTTCCAGGCAGATCTTCTCGAAAAGGCGGATGTCATCCGTTACCGGACGTCCCCATTCCTCATCATGATACTTGAGATAATCCGGGAGGTTGGCGTGCCAGTGGCAGCGGCTCTTGCCATCCTCACCGATAATGATGCCCGTATCGCTCATGATCCTACTTCGCTTTCGTGCTGCGAATCCGGCTTTACCATTTGCAAACTCTGTTTCCAAACCGAACGATAACCCTGACGAAAAGTTTATCCGGTGCTTCAGGTTTGAATGAATTCAAATTTACCATTCGCTGGCGGGAAAGATGGCAGCGTGAAAGCAGACGGCCGGTGCCGTCCGCGCATTTCGGCCATTTGTAGAGAGTCCGTCCGATGATGAAATCCCTTCTGCTCGCCGCAGCGATGCTCGGCGCCTTTTCCACGGCCGCGCTCGGCGACGATCGTTATGCGACGCGCCCACCGGTTGTTCTGAGCCCCGATCTCGCGGAGCCCTGGATCATGCAGTTCGGCGGCAAGGTTCGCCCCGTCGTCTACAAGCAACCGGTATTTCCGCAACGCGGTCTGTTCACGTCCGGCGCCTTCGGCCGCGCTCCCGCCGCCGCGGCGCAACCGACGTCCGCCATCAATCCCGGCGTTCCTGTCGTCCGCCGCCAGCTGGACCCACAGTATCTGCCGCAGATCGTCAACTACGACACCACGGAGCAGCCCGGCACGATCGTCATCGATACCAACAGCCGCTTCCTTTATCTGGTTATGGACGGCGGTAAGGCACGACGTTACGGCGTCGGCGTAGGCAAGCCGGGCTTCGAATGGGCCGGCGCGCACAAGATCACCCGCAAGTCCGAATGGCCAGACTGGACGCCGCCGGCGGAAATGATCGGCCGCGAAGCCGCCAAGGGCCATTACCTCCCGGCGCGCATGGACGGCGGGCCAGAGAACCCGCTTGGCGCACGTGCCATGTATCTTGGCTCGACCCTCTATCGCATCCACGGCACCAACGCCCCCTGGACGATCGGCAACGCGGTCTCCTCCGGCTGCATTCGGTTGCGCAACGAAGACGTCGTTGACCTTTACGAACGCGTAAAGATTGGAACTCGCGTCATCGTCATGTAAAGGCTCATCAATACGGCATGCCGCCAAGAACAGTTGCAATTTAACATCGCACCTGCTTCATTCCGCGCCCGACATCTTGAACTGGATCGAAGTTCGGATAGCTTCGCTCCAGTTTTGCTTTGAGGGAATCAACCATGCTGAAATTCGCGACGGCCCTTGCGGCCGCCGGCCTTCTGGTCTCTTCCATGTCCGCATCGGTGTCGGCGCAGCCGATTACGCCTGCTCATGATGGCGCGCCTGTCGTCCGGGTCGCCGTGCCGCCGAAATCGGTCAAGCCACAGTTCAAGCGCCAGCGCGTGCACCTCGTCACCAACGAAGCGCCCGGAACGATCATCATCGATACGAACCACAAGTTCCTGTACCTCGTCGAAACGGAGAACCGCGCGACGCGCTATGGCATCGGCGTGGGCCGCGAGGGCTTCGGCTGGTCGGGCGTCGTCAAGATCGGCCGCAAGGCAGAGTGGCCAGGCTGGACGCCACCGCCTGAAATGCGCGTTCGCGAGGCGGCAAAGGGTCACATCCTCCCGACCTTCCAAGAAGGCGGCGAAGACAATCCGCTCGGCGCCCGCGCCATGTATCTCTACAAGGGCGGCAACGATACTTCCTTCCGTATCCACGGCACCAATCAGCCGTGGTCGATCGGCCTCAACATGTCGTCCGGTTGCATCCGGATGATGAACAAGGATGTGATCGATCTTTATGATCGCGCGCCCGTCGGCACAAAGGTCATCGTCGTTGGTCCCGGCAACAAGCAGGGCGAAGTCAGCTTCGACGATCGCGGCATCGACGTGCTGCGGACGCTGTTCGGCGGCTGAGACAAGCAATCAGGCGGCCGGGCAACCGGTCGCCTATTTCGATCCGCAGGTGACCTTGCCGGTGGCGGTGAGCGGTTTTGCGCCACCGTCGAGAGCGAATTCATAGGTCCCTGAGAACGTGTTCATCGATTTTCCGCGCTGACCAGCCATCACGATCAGGCTGATCCCCTGGCCATTCGCATCGTCACCACCCTCATAGAAGATCTCCAGCCGCAGTTCACCGTCATGCGACCAGTGATGCGTCAGGTTTTCTGAACTGACGGCAATCTTCTTGAGTGCCTGCGGAACGTCATCGTTCTTCGCCACCAGAGCGCCGCGAAGATGATTGAGCTTGTGGCCGCCGCCAGCCTCGAAGCCGCTTTCGACCGTAAAGCGCACGTCCTTGTCATCCGCCGAGCAGAAATAGCGAGTGTCTGCGTGGGCGGCAGTTGCCGCGCCGCAGAAAACCGTTAGCGCGACGATAGTGCGATACATGAGCGGCTCCTGAAATCGCCGGATAATCCGACGCGCCGCTAAGCTAAAGGCAAATCCTTTAATTTTTCCGGTACATCCCCGCCATAGGCCCAATCCAGCAATTGCACCGTATGAACGATCGGAAGGGCTGTCCCGGTCGCAATCTGCATGATGCAGCCGATATTGCCGGTTGCGATCACCTGCGGCTTCGTCGCTTCGATATTCTTGACCTTGCGGGTCTTGAGTACCTCGGAAATATCCGACTGCATGATGTTGTAGGTACCGGCCGAGCCGCAACAGAGGTGGCCTTCTGCGGGATCGCGGACATTGAAGCCGGCCGCCTTCAGCAGTCGCTTGGGCGCTATCGTGATCTTCTGCCCGTGCTGCATCGAGCAGGCAGAGTGATAGGCGACGATGATGCCCTTCGGCATCTGTGTCGGAAGCTCGAGCGATACGAGATATTCCGTGATGTCCTTCGCCAGGCCCGATACGCGCGCCGCCTTTTCGGCATAGGCGGGATCGAGCCGCAACATATGACCATAGTCCTTGATCGTCGTGCCACAGCCGGAGGCAGTGATGATGATTGCGTCGAGCCCACCCCTCTCGATTTCACGCGTCCACACATCGACATTGGCGCGTGCGCTCGCCAAAGCCTGCTCTTCGCGCCCCATGTGATGGACGAGTGAGCCACAGCAGCTCTCCCCCTCGGGAACGACGACTTCGACGCCAAGCCGCGTGAGCAGCCTGATGGTTGCCTCGTTGATCCCGGGGTCGAGGACCGGTTGTGCGCAGCCAGTCAAGATCGCGACGCGACCGCGCTTCTCACCAACAGGAGGGTGGCTTGCCGGCGCGGCATAGCTCGAGGCGGGAGGAATACGTCGCGGCGCCAGCGCCAGCATCGCGGCAAATGGTTTCAATGCGGGCGAACGCCTGAGAAGGCCTGCGAACGGCCGCCCCGCCGACGACAGCTTGATCGCGAGGCGAAACCGATCGGGATAGGGCAAAACAGCGGCAAGGATGGCCCGCACGAGCCCGTTCATGAAAGGACGCTTGTAGGTCTTTTCGATATGCGCCCGTGCGTGGTCGACCAAGTGCATATAGTCGACGCCGGAGGGGCAGGTCGTCACGCAGGCGAGACACGAGAGACAGCGGTCGATATGGGTAACGACTTCAGCGTCTGCCGGGCGCCCGTTTTCCAGCATGTCCTTGATCAGATAGATGCGGCCACGCGGGCTGTCGAGCTCATTGCCGAGCGTCACATAGGTCGGACAGGTCGCGGTGCAGAAGCCGCAATGGACGCATTTGCGCAGGATCTTCTCGGATTCAGCAACATTGGGGTCGGCAAGCTGGGCGGGCGTGAAATTAGTCTGCATTGCCCTATGCTCCTGCCATCTTCCCGGGATTGAAGATGCCGGCGGGATCGAATTTCAGCTTCAGACGCTGCGAGAGCAAGGCCACTGCCTCCTGCTGCGGCTGAAAGGCCGCCGTCATCGCCCGGATCTTCTCCGGGGCGCGGATCAGCGTGGCGTGGCCGCCGCCCAGCGCCTTGATGAAGCGGCGCAAGAGGTCCGCGTCGGCATCTGCCTCCATTCGCATCCAGATCAGCCCGCCCTGCCAGTCGTAGAATGCATCGACGCCGGCTTCCAGGCGAAGGGCTGCGACGAGTTGGTGGCCGACGGTTGGCGCGACAGAAACCCGCCAAACGGGCCGCATCGTGCCGTCAGCATAAGGCGCGACATCCCGGATATCTTTCCAAAGACGGGCGCTCTCACTTTGTTCCAGCCGCGTGACCGATCCTAACACTTGCATGGCCGCAACGAGCTTGGCTGCCCGAGCATCGACGGAGCCCGGCAGGCCCTCGATGCGCAGACACGTCGCCTCCCCTCCGGAAAGCGTGCTGTCGAGAAACTTCCAGGACACGGTCATCGGCAAATGCGCGGCGCCGGAGACCTCGACCGGCAATGCCATCGCCGCGGCCATGGCGTTGGCAGCTTCGGCATCGTTCAATCCCGAGACGACGACGGTCGCTTCGGTTCGCGGTCGCGGCGGCACCCGGAAGGTCACTTCGGTCAGGAACCCCAGCGTGCCGTGCGAACCGGCCATCAGCTTGACGAGGTCCAACCCGGTCACGTTTTTCATGACGCGACCGCCAGCCTTGATCACCTCACCCTTGCCATTGATGAAGCTGACGCCAAGCAAACTGTCGCGCGCGGCTCCCGCCACGAAACGACGCGGGCCCGAGACGTTTGCAGCAAAGACGCCGCCGATCGTCGGCTCGCCTGACGTTCCCATAATCAGCCGATGGTCCATCGGCTCGAAGGCCATCATCTGACCGTTCTCGGCCAGTGCGGCTTCGATCTCGGACATTGGTGTTCCCGAGCGTGCGGTCAAGACCATCTCGCCCGGATTATAGGCCGCGATGCCGCTCAGATTGGACGACCGTAGGCGGCTTTCCGCCACCACGGTATTTCCGAAACCAGAGCGCGTGTTGCCGCCGCAGAGTGCGAGCGGCTTGCCTGCCTGCGCATGGCTGCGGACGACTGCCGCAGCTTCTTCGTCCGTCATAGGCGATAGGTCGATCATGCGGCTGGACGTCCCTCGAGCGGGAAGACCTTGGACGGATTCAGGAGCCAGTCGGGATCGAACGCAGCGCGTGCGGCCATCTGCTGTGCCAAGTCCGCTTCGGAATACTGATGGCGCATCAGGTCTCGCTTTTCGATGCCGACGCCGTGTTCGCCCGTCAGACAGCCACCGGCATCGACGCAGAGCTTCAGGATCTCCATGCCCGCTGCCTCGGCGCGCGCGGCATCTTCCGGATCATTGGCATTGAAAAGGATCAGAGGATGCATGTTGCCATCGCCGGCATGGAACACATTGGCGACGCGAAGCCCATGGCGATCGATGATTTCAGAGGTTTTCTTCAGCACGTGGGAAAGCTGGCTGAGCGGCACGGTGCCGTCCATGCAGATATAGTCGGCAATGCGCCCGGTGGCGCCGAAGGCCGACTTCCGGCCTTTCCAGATCAGCGCAGCCTCGGTTGCCGACTGGCATTCGCGGACGGTTTTCACGCCATGCCTGCGCGCGATTTCGACGATGCTCTTCAGCATGTCGTCCATTTCCGCTTCCGATCCCTCGACCTCCACGATCAACAGCGCACCGACATCCAAGGGATAGCCGGCCTTGGCAAAGGCTTCGCAGATTTCGATCGCAGGCTTGTCCATGAATTCGATGGCAACGGGAATGATACCCGCAGCGATAATATCGGCGACGCAGAACCCTGCCTCCTCGGAGGTATCGAAGCCGAACAGGACCGGCCGCGCGCCCTCTGGCTTGGCGATCAGCCGGACGGTCGCTTCCGTGACAATCCCAAGCTGGCCTTCGTGTCCGCAAACCAACCCAAGCAGGTCATAGCCTCCGGCATCCAACGCCTTGCCCCCGAGATCTATGACGGTGCCATCCGTCAGGACCATCTTTACACCGAGCAAGTTATTGGTCGTCACGCCATACTTCAGACAGTGCGCGCCGCCGGAATTCATTCCGATATTGCCGCCGATCGTGCAGGCCAGCTGCGAGCTCGGATCGGGCGCATAGAAGAAGCCGTCCGCGGCGACGGATTCCGAGATATTCAGATTGGTCACGCCCGCTTCGACGACCGCCACGCG
The DNA here is from genome assembly GCF_002211365.1 of Rhizobium sp. R711. GTDB lineage: Bacteria > Pseudomonadota > Alphaproteobacteria > Rhizobiales > Rhizobiaceae > Rhizobium. The sequence continues at coordinate 190,495 of NZ_LOKZ01000035.1, forward strand.
GTTGGGCAGATCGATGTCGAGAATGCGGTTCATCTTGGAAACGCAGACGACGACCGCATCCTCCTGCGGAATCGCGCCGCCCGAGAGTGACGTTCCGGCGCCGCGCGGCACCACCGGGACCCCATAGCGATGACAGTATTTCATGACAGCGGCCACTTCCGCGGTCGTTCGCGGCAGGGCAACCGCCAGCGGCATCCGGCGATAGGAAACGAAGGCATCGGTCTCGAACGGCATCAGTTCGCGCGCCTCATGCACCAGGCATTCCGGCGGCAGCAGGTCGACAAGATCGGCGACGATCTGCCGGCGGCGGGCAAGTACGTCGGCACGCGGGGCGAGAAACGAAATGGTGTCGGACATAGCTCTCTCCCTTCGCCGGCGGCAGCGAAAAACCGGACGCATCCTCCGCGGTGCCGGCTCAATCGGGCTTAGCACTTTCCCCATTATGGCGCAAATGCTAAGCACTTATTCCAAAAGGACAAACAATCAAAGCGCATGACCAATCTGGGTGACCTCGAAATTTTCGCAAAAGTCGTTTCGACAGGGAGCATGTCGCTTGCCGGTAGGGCGCTCGGCTTTTCGCCGGCCGTGGTCTCCAAACGCATCAAGCGGCTAGAAGATCGGCTGGGCACGCGACTCCTGCAACGCACGACGCGGCAGATCTCGCTGACAGAGGCGGGCCAGGGCTTCTACGATCGCGTGCTCGGCATTCTCGCCGGTATCGAGGAGGCGGAATACTACATTTCCGGGCGCTCCGCACAGATGCAGGGAACTCTGAAAGTGACGGCGCCGACCTCGTTCGGACGCACGCATGTCGCCCCTCATCTGAAGTCCTTCATGGACATGCATTCGGGGCTTGCGATCAATCTGGTGCTCAGCGACGAATTCACTGACATCGTGGGCGAAGGCTTCGACCTTGCCGTCCGGATTGCGGAACTGACCGACTCGAGTCTTGTCGCGCGGCGACTTGCACCGGTCAGACGCCTGCTTTGCGCCTCCCCGGATTATCTCGCCGCCAACGGTACGCCGCAGACGATCGAAGATCTTAAGCAACATCGCTGCCTGCCCGCGCACAACAACGATGCCTGGCGGCTGGAAGGACCCGAGGGCCCGCTTTCTCTGCGGCCGGAAGGGATGCTCGTCACCAATTCCAGCGAAGTGGTGCGGGAGGCTGTCATATCCGGGCTCGGGATCGCGCTGCGCTCCACCTGGGACATCAGCGGCGAGTTGAAGGATGGCCGATTGATTCACATCCTTCCCGCCTACGAGGGATCGCGCAACGTGACGCTTTCTGCGGTCTATCCGAGCCGCCAATTCCTGCCGGCCAAGGTGCGGCTGTTCATCGACTATCTCGCCGAAGTCTACGGCCCGGTCCCCTATTGGGAACGCTAGGGGCTTTCACCAGCCAGTTCGCCAGCCTCTCGATGACGAGATCAAGCAGTGCCCGCAAGCGCGCCTGCCGTTTCATGTCCCGGTGATAGCCGATCCACGTGTCGCGCCCGGGCGGCGCTTCACCGAGATCGACAGGCTCGATGTCAGCGATCAAATCGCCAATGGGGCGCGGCAGAACGGCAAGGCCGGCCCCATTCCTGCATAGCGCCGCCTGCACATCTCGGTTGTTGCTGCGCATGGCAAGGCCTTCGGCAAAAGACGCGTCACCCGCGCCACGTCGGGCACGCCGCCAAAGGCCTCGTCCATCGTGACCAGACGGGCACCCGCGCCATCCCCTGCCCTCGGGTGCTCGGCGCCGCGGCGGATATAAAGCCGGTAGTCGTATGCAGCAGCTTGCGCGATATCACGTCCGGCTCGGTGAAGGGCGCGATCCGCACAACGACATCAGCCTCCCGGCGGGAGAGGTTGAGCAGGCGGCTATCGGTCAGCAATTCGACGACGATCTTCGGATGACGCAGCGAGAATTCCGCAAGCACCGGCGCAAGCCATGTGCTCCGAACCACTCCGAAGAAGACAAGCGCAGGAAGCCGCCGCGCATTCTCCGCGCGACAGAGACGAAAGGAGAGTTGCATGTCCCAGTTCACAACGATGAAGGCGCTCCTGATTGACGCGCCGAAGGCCGATTTCCGTCTCGCCGAGGTCGCCAAGCCGACGCCGCGAGAGGGTGAGATTTCGGTCCGCATCAAGGCAAGCGGCGTCAATCCGCTGGACACCAAGATCCGCGCCGGCAATGCCGCCCATGCGGGGCATCCGTTTCCGGCCGTTCTTGGCATTGATCTGGCTGGCGTCGTCGAGCAGGTCGGCCCCGGCGTCACCGAGTTCCACCGCGGCGACGAAGTCTATGGCATGACCGGTGGCGTCGGCGGCATCCAGGGCTCGCTGGCTGAATTCGCCGCGGTCGACGCCAGGCTGATTGCGCCGAAGCCCCAAAATCTCTCGATGCGGGAAGCAGCAGCCCTGCCGCTGATCGCAATCACCGCCTGGGAAGGGCTGGTCGATCGCGCCAATGTCCGCAAGGGCCAGCAGGTTCTCGTCCTCGGCGTCGGCGGCGGCGTTGGGCACATTACGGTACAGATCGCGAAAGCCGCAGGCGCTGATGTGTTTGCGGTCGACGGCGCCGCCAGGGCGGATTACCTCGCAAGCCTCGGAGCAACGCCGATCGACTACAGAGTAGAGACTGTGACGGATTATGTCGGCGGTCACACCGGCGGCAAAGGCTTCGACATCGTCTACGATACCGTCGGCGGTCCCGGCCTCGATGGGGCCTTCCAGGCGGTCGGACGATTCGGTCACGTCGTCAGCGCGCTCGGATGGGGAACGCATGCGCTTGCCCCGCTGTCGTTCAAGGCGGCGAGCTATTCGGGCGTCTTTACGCTGCTGCCGCTTCTGACCGGCGAAGGGCGCAGCCACCATGGCGAGATCCTGAGGGAGGTCGGCAAACTCGTCGAGGCCGAAAGGTGATGCCGAGGCTGGACGCGCGCCGCTTCGGACTTTCGGATGTCGCCGAAGCCCATGCGTTGATCGAAAGCCGCCAGGCAAACGGCAAGCTGGTGGTGGAGATTGCCTGAAATTTGGAGGTGCGCGGCGGATTCTCGCCGTGCCCGTCACTTATCGCGCCAGATCGAGATAGGCGCTTGCCACCCTGGCATCGATATCTGCAGGCACCGGGACGATACAGCTCTCGGCGCCGACATCGCGCCTGGCGACACGCTCAAGGCAGCGCGCCTGCAGCGTGAAACCAAGATCCATCGATTCGACGGAATTGCCGAGCGGCCGGGGGCCGGCGAGGTTTGCCATATGCCCGCCGCCGAGAATATGGAAAGAGCGACCGTCGCGGAGGTGCAAGGTCTCGATATGATCCGCCTCGTAGCGATCGATCCGCACGACATCTGGATGCTGCCGGAATGCCGCAACATCGATCTCATGCGGGAAATGTCCGCCATTCATTAAGATCGCACCGTCCTTGATCAGCGGAAGGTCGGCGGCGGTGACGATCGCGGGAGAGCCCGTGACCGTGACAAGCACATCGGCTGTGGCAATCGCCTCGTTGCGCAGCGGCGTGGAGAAGCCGTCGAGGTGCGCCTCCAGCGCTGTCACCGGATCGATATCAACGACGCTGACGGTTGAAAACGCATTGCGGAAGCAGGCCGCTGTCCCCTTCCCGCAGGCGCCGTAGCCGAAAACCGTGACACGCTTACCGTTGGTCGAGCGGTTGGTGAAGCGCATGTAGCTTTCGAAAAGGCTCTGGCCGACGGCATGTCTGTTTTCGGCGAACTGCTTGATCGGGCTGTCATTGATGACCAGGATCGGCATGTTCAATTTTGCCCGCATCGGCAGCAGGCGTGTGCGGCCTGATGTCGTTTCCTCGGTGCCGCCGAGAAGGCCGACGTAAAAAGCCCCAGCCGCGATCGCAAAGAGGTCGCCGCCATTGTCGAGCAGCAGATCCGGCTTTTCAGCGACGACCGCCTCCAAGCTCTTATGATGCGCGACGGGGTCCGTCGTCTGGGTCGCGAACACGGTGATCCCCTGCGAGCGGAGAAACTCCACGGTCGAAGGCTGCGTGCTGTTCACGTTTCCGGTGCAGACGAGCCGTGCGCCGCCGGCCTTGAGTGTCATCAGCAGCGCCACGGTCTTCGGCTCCAGATGGATGCCGGTGCCGATGGTCAGACCGGCGAACGGTTGCGTCTTCTCGAACTCCGCCGCCGTTGCCTTGAGCAATCGGCAGTTGTTGCCGATCCATTCGATGCGCGTTGCGTCTCTTTGCATGTCCGATGTCCTTCCGCTGTCAATGCAGTGTTAGACCCGGGCACGCTTTTCGACCATGGAGATAATTCTTCGCAATAGGGCAGAAAATCTGCCCTATTGCTTCGACACGTCGGAGCGACGCAGCCAGTCCCGGAGAGCGGTGAACGCCGGCCTCTTGGCATCGGCATCGCCGCAAGACAGGCTATAGCCCGCGGGTCGGCGAACGAAGCCATAGGGTGCCGCAAGCACATTGCGCTGCAAATCATCCTCGATGGCGGCGCGCGGCGCGAGCACGACTCCCACGCCCGATCGCGCCGCTCCGAGTGCGAGCAGCAAATCTTCAAACTCCTGCTTGCGCCGGAAGATGACGGCCTGGGTACCGCTTTCGGCAAACCACTCCTGCCAGAGGGTTGGCGCGCTGCGGCTAACAAGAGCGGTGCTCTCCACCATTCTCGCGGGATTGTCGGCGATCCTTGCCGCAAGATCCGGCGTGGCAACGGGTCCGAACTCATCCTCCATGAATTTGACCGCGGTCACTCCTGCGGCCGGCCGGTATTCACCGCCCATAATGACCGCATCGAGCTCCGGATGCAGCGACAAGGGTTCGACAATCGACATCGGCACGATATCGACATCCACGCCATCAAGCGCTGACTGCATATTTGCAAGTCGCGGCATAAGCCACCATATAGCAAAGGCCGATGGCACGCCGAGGCGGACGCGGCGCTGCTCACGTCCAACAAAGTCTGCCGCGGCGCGCTCGAGCAGAACAAGGGCTGCATTGGAGGCTTCCGCAAACTCGGTTGCCTTCGCGGTTGCAGCCAATTTTCTGCCATCGCGCTCGAACAGTTTCTCGCCGAAATAGTTTTCAAGGATCGAGATCTGCTGACGCACGGCGCCGCGCACGACACCGAGTTCTGCGGCAGCGCCTAGAATGCTGCCATGCCGGTAAACGGCTTCGAAGGCACGGATCGCTTTTAGGGGAGGAAGACGCATGGTTACCACACTGCGGACATAACAGTGCACTACATTATGCACTCGTTGATTGAAATACAGGACAGGCGCATATTGAACGCCTGTGCATTGGCGGAATCAGGATAGTATCTGGCGGATTTTTTGTTACCCGGCGAAACAAAAAGTTCCTATTGATGGCAATCAAATCCGTGCAAAACGCATGAAGTGCTTATGGATCGCGAAAGCTTTCCAGCGGATACTAATATAGACGACTCACTCCAATAAAAAATGCAAAGGTGACCCGACCGTTGACTCTTCTTGCCCGCCTCGCTTCAGACGTTCAGCTCATGTTTCGGCGCCCCCCGCGTCAACAATATGCTGCGCTCTGCTACCGGGTCAAAAAGAAGACCAACGATGTTGAAGTACTTTTGCTAACCAGCCGCGATACCGGCCGCTGGGTTATCCCCAAAGGATGGCCGATGGACGGACGCTGCTCCTATGAGGTCGCAGCCCGCGAGGCATTCGAGGAAGCCGGCGTTCGTGGGACCATCGAGCACCAAACGCTTGGCGCCTACTGCTATCCCAAGATGCTGAAGAACGGCTTGAAGGTCACCTGCAAGGTTCAAGTCTATGCGCTTGAGGTCTCGGAGATGTCCAAGAACTTCAAGGAAAAGGGCGAACGCAAGACGGAGTGGGTCTCCTGCAACGAGGCAGTGAAGCGCGTCCACGAGCCCGAACTTCGCAGTCTCTTTCTGCAGTTTAAACGCCGTATGACGGAACAGCTCGCCGCAAGGTCGCCAAGGCAAATTCCAGCGGAATGAATACTGCCATCTTGCGCTGCTAAACTTGGCGGCGCTAAAGCAGGATTCAACGAAGGAATAGAATGCCCGACCGACCAGCCGTCCTCACCAAACGAACGCTCGACAAGGACCTCGACAAGCTTATGCATGTCGAGGATGCGGCGAAATTCGTGTCACGAAAGCTGGTGGCGCCGGGTCTCGGACTGATCTTCCTCGGACTGGCCATGCTTTTTGCGGGCGTCTACGTCTTCGACCGGCCAAGTGCGGTGCTGGTGATCGCCGCCGCAGCGCTCGCTGCCTACATGGCCATGAACATCGGCGCGAACGACGTCACCAACAACGTCGGCGCGGCGGTGGGCGCCCGCGCGATAACGATGGGACAGGCGCTGGTCATCGCCGCAATCTTCGAAATTCTCGGCGCGACGGTTGCGGGCGGCGCGGTCGTCAAGACGATCTCCTCAAGCATCGTGGACGCGGTGCAGGTGCCGCCAGCGACGCTCGGTTGGATCATGATGGCGGCATTGATGGCCGCCGCCCTGTGGATCAACCTCGCAACCTGGATGAACGCGCCGGTATCGACGACGCACGCCATCGTCGGCGCGGTGATCGGCGCGGGTATCGGCGCGGTCGGTCCCGAGCCGGTGAACTGGCGGGTGATGATCGAGATCACATCGGCTTGGGTGACCTCCCCGCTGCTCGGCGGCGTGATTGCCGCCGGTCTGCTTTTCATGGTGAAGACCCTGATCATCTACCGCACCGACAAGATCGCCGCGGCGCGGCGTTGGGTGCCCATCCTGATCGCCATGATGGTTGGCGGCTTTTCGTCCTACATGATGCTGCAGCTCGAAACGCCCGGCGAATTCGCGACGCTAACCATACACCTCTTCGGGGTCGCGGCCGGCTTCATCGGATGGATCGCGGCGCGGTCGTTCGTTCTGCGGCAGGCTGTCGGGCTCGAAAACCGCAACAGTTCGCTGCGCGTCCTGTTTCAGATCCCGTTGATTGGCTCGGCAGCCCTGCTCTCCTTTGCCCATGGTGCCAATGACGTGTCCAACGCCGTCGGACCGCTTTCGGCCATCGTGCGCGCCGTTGGTGAACCCTCTGAGGGGGTGCACGGCCAGCCTCCGATATGGGTGCTGCTGATCGGCGCCTTCGGCATCTCGGTCGGCTTGCTGCTGTTCGGGCCTCGCCTAATCCGCTTGGTCGGTGAGCAAATTACCAAGCTCAACCCCATGCGGGCCTATTGCGTGGCGCTGTCCACGGCCTTCACCGTTATCGTCGCTTCATGGCTCGGCATGCCCGTCAGTACGACGCACATCGCGGTCGGCTCGGTGTTCGGCGTCGGCTTCTTCCGCGAGTGGTACACGCGACATTCGAAGCGCCGTATCGAATACATGCGCCGCAGGGCGGAAAGCTGGGCGATCGACGAACCGGAAGACCCGAACACGCATGAGGTTCGCCGCCGCTATCTCGTCCGTCGTTCGCATTTCATGACGATCATTGCTGCCTGGGTCATCACCGTGCCGGCCTCGGCAGCGCTTGCAGCCATCCTCTATTGGGTTATGTTCGCGCTCTTTGTTTGAGCAGGACTATTCAATGCGCGCCAATTTTCGGATGCAACGGCTGTTTGTGGACGCCCCGCTCGCTGCCGGAACAACGGTGGAGACGACGGCAGATCACTTCAACTATCTCGCCAACGTGCTGCGTATGGCCGAGGGCGCCGAGCTGCTCGTCTTCAACGGCCGCGACGGCGAGTGGAAGGCACGCCTCACCCTCCCAACGCGAAAACGTATTGTGCTGATTGCGGAGGAGCAGACGCGGTCGCAGCCCGCCCCTTCCGACCTGCACTATCTCTTCGCGCCGCTGAAAGTCGGGCGGTTGGATTATCTGGTGCAGAAGGCCGTCGAGATGGGGGCCGGCACACTGCGCCCCGTGATGACACAACACGTGCAGGGCAAGATCACCAATCTCGACAAGCTGAGGGCAAATGTCATCGAAGCGGCGGAGCAATGCGGGATACTGGACATCCCCGATGTTGCCGAGCCGATAAAGCTTTCCGACCTACTGGATACCTGGCCGAGCGACCGCCGCATCGTCTACTGCGACGAGGGCGACGCGGGGCAAAACCCGCTGCCGTTGCTGTCCAAAATCAGCGAGCGAAAGCTGGCCCTTCTGGTCGGACCAGAGGGCGGTTTTTCCGAGGAGGAGCGTGCGCGGCTGCGCAGCCTCGATTTCGTCACCGCAATCCCGCTCGGGCCGCGGATACTTAGAGCCGATACGGCTGCAGTTGCTGCCATGGCCGTCATTCAGGCGTCGATCGGCGACTGGAATTAACCTTAGGATCGGTGACGGCCAAAATATCCCGCTATTTTTTTGATGAGCCGTTGAAACAATTTCACTTGCAACATACGTGGGAGCGGTCCTAATCACCCTTCCAATTGCCCGGGTTTTTTCCAGGCGCTCTCCCATTGCAGGTAGACTTGAATGGCTCGCGATACCACCGACCAGACGCCACTCTCATCGGTTCAGGAGCTGACCGATTATCTTGCTGCGGGAAGCAAGCCGAAGGAGAAATTCCGCATCGGCACCGAGCATGAGAAGTTCGCCTTCTTCCGGGCCGATAACAGCCCGGTGCCGTACTTCGGCGAGGCCAGCATTTCGGCGCTGCTGAAAGGTCTGCAGCAGAAATCCGGCTGGGATCCGATCATGGACGGAGACAATATCATCGGCCTTGGCGAGCCGAAGGGAATGGGCGCCATTTCAATCGAGCCCGGCGGCCAGTTCGAATTGTCCGGGGCGCCGCTGGAAACGATCCACGAGACCTGCAAGGAATCGAACGCGCATCTTGCGACATTGCGTGAGATCGCCGAGCCCATGGGCATCCGCTTCCTCGGCATTGGCGGCAGCCCCAAATGGACGTTGGCCGAAACGCCGGTGATGCCGAAATCCCGCTACGAGATCATGACCCGCTACATGCCGAAGGTCGGATCCAAGGGTCTCGACATGATGTATCGCACCTGCACGATCCAGGTGAACCTCGATTTTTCCTCGGAAGCCGACATGCGCAAGAAGATGCGCGTTTCGATGAAGCTCCAGTCTCTGGCAACCGCCCTTTTTGCCTCCTCGCCCTTTACCGAAAGCAAGCTCAACGGCCTGCTCTCATGGCGCGGCGACATCTGGCGCGACACCGACAACAATCGCTCCGGTCTGCTGGACTTCACCTTCCGCGACGACTTCGGTTTTCATGATTATGTCGAATGGGCCCTCGACGTGCCGATGTATTTCGTCGTGCGTGACGGGCACTATCATGACTGTACCCACATCACCTTCCGGCAGTTCATGAACGGCGCGCTGAAGGGCGAAGTCGCTGAGTGGGAGCCGACGATGGGAGACTGGACGAACCATCTCTCGACGCTCTTCCCGGATGTGCGCCTGAAGCGCTTCCTCGAAATGCGTGGCGCGGACGGTGGCCCCTGGCGACGGATTTGTGGGTTACCGGCCTTCTGGGTCGGGCTTCTCTATGACGAGGCGGCGCTTGAAGATGCCGATATGCTGACCAAGGACTGGGCGTTCGACGAGGTCAACGCCTTGCGCGACGCCGTGCCGTCTCAAGGCTTGAGGGCAAAGTTTCGTGGGCATGAGCTCTATGAAACCGCACGCGAAGTGATAGCCGTTTCGAAGGCGGGTCTCAGGGCGCGTAACAAGCTCAACCGGGAAGGCCAGGACGAAACCATCTTCCTTGCGCCGCTCGACGAAGTCATGGCCAAGAAGGCGACGTTGGCCGAAGACCTGCTGGCGCTCTACCATGGCCGCTGGAACGGTTCCGTTGCGCCGGTCTTCGAAGAATATCAATACTAAATCCTTCTGCAAAAAGCGGTTTGCGCATTCCTTTTTCCGGCTATAGTGACTCAATTAAGCGTTGCGAACCGGGAAGGGGATTTCCATGCTGCCACTCTTCGACATGATGATGCAGGCCCAGAACGGCGCGGCAATGGATGCCGTATCCAAGCAGTTCAATCTTGCTCAGGAGCAGGCCGCCAAGGCGATGGCGGCGCTCGTGCCGGCCTTTTCCGCCGGCCTCAAGCGGAGCGGTAGCAACCCCTACGATTTCATGGGGCTGATGCAGGCAGTCGGCTCCGGCAACTACGCCAAATATTTCGAGGACATGAGCAAGGCTTTCACGCCGCAGGGAATATCGGACGGCAACGACATCCTTGCGCAGCTGTTCGGCTCAAAGGAAGTTTCGCGTGCTGTGGCAGCCCAGGCGGCCCAGATGACCGGAATCGGGCAGGAAATCTACAAGCAGATGCTGCCTGTCATGGCCGACACGTTGATGGGCGGGCTGTTCAAGCAGTCGATGGGGCAGATGAATGCACCGGTCAATCCATTCGTCAACACGGCGATGGGCGAAACTATTCAGAAATGGCTCGAAAGCACCGGTTTCGCGCCGAAGCAAAAGCCCACTCCTGAGCCGAGCATCTTCGACAATCCTTTCACCCAGGCGATGCAGCTGATGTTCGGTATGCAGAAGCCGGAGGTAGAGAAGACGGTCACCAACCCGTTTTTCGACAACCCTTTCGCCAAGGCTTTTCAGGAAATGATGGGTTCGCTTGGAAAGCCAGTTGAGCCGAAGCCGACCGAAACTCCGAAGGAGCAGGCAAAGGCGGAAACGGAAAGCTACATGGACATGCTGAGCAACATGTTCGACAGCGGGCTCGAGGTGCAGAAGAGCTACCAGAAAAGCATGGAAGCGATCTTCGAGACCTATATGCCGAAGGCGCCTCCCTCCTCGCCCCCGAAGGCATAAAAAAACCCGGAGACGGCTGGGAGGCCAGTCACCGGGCAAGAGGCAGGGCTATTGGCTATCACCCTGCGGGGAAAAAGTTGGGCCGCCCTTAATCCTTTCGGGACCTGAAGAGCGACTTCGGTCCGCGATTGCGCGCGGAACGCGTCAGATGTTCCGACGGATCTTCAAAGAAGGTCGACGCCAGGAAGGCCGAGGTGAGATCGGCCCTGCTAAGGCCAATATCCCTCAATTGATTGTCATCGAGATCGTGCAGCCGGTTGATCTCCATACGGTTGCGGAACACGCGCAGTACGGATGACAACGTTGCAAAGCCATTTGCGAGACGCTGGGAGAACGTCAGGGTGGTCTGGCTGCAGTCGAGTTCGAGTATCCGGTCTGTCGTGCGCATGGCTGATCCTTTCATTGGCGCGCAACAACCCACCCCTCCCGCGAGGTCGAGCGGGAAGGCATCGGGTTGAAATCCGAGCGAACAGGCAGGGTGTCTGTCCTTCACTTTGCTTGATTTGCATCCCGAAGATGCCAAACACCTATTGATCAGTCCAACGAATGTTTCTAATGATTAGCATCAGAGATTGTTATAGGTGAACTCATGTCCGCGCCTCTTGATATTGATCAGTTGCAGACCTTCATCGCGATCGTCGATTCCGGCAGCTTCACCAAGGCTGCGGATAGGGTCTACAAGACGCAGTCGGCCGTTTCCATGCAGATGCGGAGGCTGGAAGAGCGCATCGGCAAGCAGCTTTTCATCAAGGACGGGCGTGGCAACCGCCTGACCGTCGAAGGCGAGAAGCTCTTGAACTATGCGCGACGCATCATTCGCCTCAACAACGAGGCGATCGCAGCCTTCGACGACAATCGTCTCGAGGGCACGCTGCGTATCGGCACGCCCGATGACTACGCCGACCGCTATATGCCGGAGATCATCGGCCGCTTCGCCAAGACGCACCCGAACGTCGAGCTCTACATTGTCTGCGAGCCCTCGGTGGGTCTCGCGGAGCGCATGAACCGCGGCGAGCTCGACATCGCGCTGGTGACGCACAATCCGCGCGAGCGCATGTCGGACGTCGTGCGAACGGAACCGCTCTGCTGGGTCGGCTCGGCGAACCATCCGATCCGTGACGATGCGCCGGTACCACTGGCCGTCGGCCGTCGCGACTGCCAGTGGCGCCAACTCGCCTGCTCGGCGCTCGACGCGGTCGGCCGCGAACACCAGATCCTCTTCACCAGCTGGTCGTGCACGGTCGTCGCGGCCGCGGTTCTTGCCGGCATGGCCGTGTCCGTCATGCCGGAATCGGCACTGCGCACAGGAATGAAGGTGCTGAGCCAGGCGGACGGTTTCCCTGCGCTGCCCCCGGTCCAGATCGGCATCATGAAGCGGCCTGGCGTGTCGATCTCGCTGATGAACGCGATCACCGCACACATCACCGCCTGCCTCGACAACATCACGCCCGCTGTCGTCGACGACAATCTGGAGCCTGATGTGAAGAACGCCTACGGGCGGGTCCAACCCCGCCTCAAGATCGCCAACGTCCTGCCGAGCTGGTAGGCGTCACGCAGCAGCCGACGAGAGGAAAGCCGTGCGGATCACGCGCTTCCACTCGTCGAGAATGCGTCTGGCGAGCGAGTCCTCGCTGACGACCGCAAGGCGGATGGAAGCCCCAAGCAGGTGACTGAACAAATAGGTTCTGGCCTGCATGTCGGCCGCGGACAGTTCGGGTGCAACGCGGCGGATGGCATCCTGAAAGATGTCAGCAATCCGCTTGCTATGCTCGATGTTGAGCCGCAGCAGATCGTGGTCGGTTTCCGTGCCCATCCAGATGCCGAGATAGGCAGCATCGCTGCGGTAGTCGTCATAGTGCCAGTCGATGGTCGCGGCGAGCACGTCAAGTGCATGATCGACCGAGTGCACGGAGGCAAAGGCTTCTGCAATTCGCGCCTGAATTGCCGAAGCATGGCGGTCGAAAAGCGCCTTGACGATCGCGGCCTTCTCGGGAAAATACTGATAAACGGAGCCAATCGGAACCTTGGCGGCAACGGCCAATTCCGTCATCCGCATGGCGCTTACGCCCTTTTCTGCAATGATTGCTGCGGCGGCCGACAAGATGATGTCGAGCCTTTGAATACTGCGTTCCTGCTTTGGCTTCCGGCGGAGGCCAATACGATCCAAACTTCCGACCTTCATGTCGTTCCCATTTGTTCTATGTGGAGCGACGGAGGAGGTTCATGCCGGCGCCTTTTCGCCGATATGACATGCAGGTCTTCACGACTCGTAAACGAGATAGATCGGATTGTACGGATCCCGAAAAGCACAGCAAAATCGGGGTGATACACCCGGATTTGGTTGGCTTTCGACCGGGAACTTATTCGACTTGGTGCAACTGACTACTCATTTCATATCCCTTTCAATCGCCCTGCACGGAGCTGTGATTCGTGGCCTTTTCAACCGCGCTTGCGATGTGCCTGCCAGCGCCCAGTGAGCTTGCATCTCGTTCTCGCTGCAAGTGCCGGAAAGCGGCAGTCCCCTTGTGACTATTGACCTTCAATAACCTCAAGCCGTATTTGTTGAGGAATTCGATTGAAAGAAGTTATCATGCTGACACTACGACAGATGCGCTATTTCGATGCGCTGGCGACGACGCGCCATTTTGGCAGAGCCGCCGAAATGGTCCATATCAGCCAGCCGGCACTGTCGACCCAAATCATGGAGATGGAAGAGTATCTCGGCGCCAAGCTGGTCGAGCGCACACGGCAGAACACCTTTCTGACGCCGAAGGGCGAGGAGGTGCTGCACTACGTCCGCGCCATCCTGCATCAGGTCGACCTGCTCGAGCAGACAGCCCGAAAGGGCGGCGGTACGCTCGAGGGTCTGATCCGCATCGGAATTATCCCGACGGTTGCCCCCTACCTCGTTCCGCAGTTCGTTCCGCATCTGCGCAAAACCTACCCTAGTGTTGAGGTGGAGTTGCGGGAGGCCGTGACCGATCGATTGATGGCGGATCTTTTGACGGGGAAACTCGACGCCGTGATCGCGGCGTTGCCGCTGGACATCGAAGGTATCCAGACGCGGCCGCTCTTCACCGACCGCTTCTTCATGGCGGTGGCAGACAATGGAGAGGCCGTACTGACATCACCGCTGACCGAGCATGAGGTGAATGTCGATCGGCTCCTGCTGCTCGAGGAGGGACATTGTCTCCGCGATCAGGCGCTTGCCGTCTGCAGCGCCGGCAAGCGCAGCCTCGTCAACTTCGGTGCGACGTCGATGGCAACCCTGCTGCAGATGGTGTCGCACGATATGGGGATGACACTCATTCCCGAGATCGCCATTCCGACCGAGACCAGCCGCAACTCGATCCGCATACTCCCGTTTGCCGATCCGCAGCCGTCGCGCGAGATCGGTCTCGCCTGGCGGCGTAGCAATCATCGCGGCAAGGAGATGGAGGCGCTGGCAGAAGCGATCATTGCTGTCGCCCCAGCCCCGCGTGAACTGGCAGCCTGATCAGGAGAGGTTCTTCTTCAGGAATTCAATGGTCCTGCTCCAGGCAAGATCAGCGGCCTTCTTATCGTAGCGGGCCGACGACGTATCGTTGTTGAAGGCGTGATTGACGCCGTCATAGACGAAGATCTGGAAGTCCTTTCCGTTCTCCTCCAGCGCCTTTTTGTAGGCGTCGATGCCGGCATTGATGCGATCGTCGAGACCCGCATAATGCAGCATCAGGGCCGCCTTGATATTCGGCACATCGGCGGCCTGTGGCTGGGCGCCGTAATAGGCGACGCCGGCCTTTAGCTCCGGCGACTTGGTCGCGAAGTCGTTCACCAGCCCACCACCCCAGCAAAATCCGATCACACCGACCTTGCCATTGGAGTTGTCGAGCTTGGTCAGGTAGGTGAGCGTTGCCTCGGCGTTCGCTACCGTGGCGGCGCGATCCAGCGTGCTGAACATATCACGGGCCTTGTCTTCATTCTCCGGCGTGCCGCCATTCGGCGAAAGGAAATCAGGCGCCAGCGCGATGAACCCTTCAAGCGTCATGCGGCGCGCGACATCCCGGATGTGCGGGTTGAGACCGCGGTTCTCGTGAATGATAATCACGGCGCCGAGTTTTCCCGAAGCGTCCTTCGGCTCTACCAGGTAACCCTTCATCTCACCGGCTCCGCCGGGATAGGTCACGTCCTTTGCGACCAGCCGTTTGTCATCGGCGGCGATCATTTCCGCGCTCGCCTTGTTGGCGGCGAGCATCGGCGCAATAACTGCTGCTGCACCGGCGGAACCGGCCAGTTTCGTCAGCTTGTCCATGAAGCTGCGGCGGTCGAGCGTCAGATGCGTGTATTCGTCATAGGCGTTGATCATCGCCTGCGTGATTTCCGGCTTGTTCATTTGAGGCCTCCTGTTCCCTACCTGTCGGCTTTCGCCTGCCGGGGAACATAGGTCAGTGGGCAGTAACGAGGGAACAAAACTGCGTTACTTCAGGTTGATCGGCCGATCAGCCGTTGGGAAAAATCATCCAGACGGCGACCCACAGCCACATGCCACCGAGCACCACGTAGCCAGCACCAAAAAGCGGGCTTCGATATCGGAGGTTGTTGCTGGTTACATGGATGAAGGCATGCAGATAGCGCAGTGCGACGAAGATCCACGCAAGAACGACAGCCACGAGGTTGTCTGCTTCCGTGATGTAAAGAAGGACGCAGCAGGCGTAGAAAAGCACGGGAAGCTCGAACTGATTGGCCAGGCAATGCTTGACCACCAGGCCCTCCGGCGGCTCATCGCGATTTTCCCGGTAGTTCGAGCGCTGGACCTTTCCGGCCTGAACCAGCTGTCGGCGGCGGTAACCGAGAAGCATGTAGAGACTATAGACTAGGGCTACGTGGGCGATTACGGGCCAGAACATTTCGTAGCCGGTCATTCTGTCTCTTCCTTGCTGCCTTCCGTTTGATTTCCGTGCTGTAGAGGAAAAGCATCAGCGCCGCAAATGCCCGGCGCGGTTCGGAGATGGGCACCACTTTCTCAGAACTTGGGTAATGGTGCCCTCGGCCGTGGTGAGATCACTGTTCGCTGTCATCGCGATGCATCACGCGCACAAGGGCGAAACGGGCAATGACGATCAGACAAATGGCCAGACTCGCGAACTTCAGCCGTGTCATCCACGGCAATAGTTGAGCGGCCGGATCCGTCCAGGCGCTATCTCCGAAGGCAATCAGGCTGGCGACATTCTCGCCGTAGTCGGCAAGGCCATAAATGAAGGGAAGAACATAGACGAGCTTGACGAGAACGGGACTGATCGGACGCGCGAAATAGGATCCGCCTGGCCGCAACCTCATCAATACCAGCAGCAAGAGCGCCGTCAGGAGTGCTGGAAAAATCAGCTCGGGACCAACGTACATGGCCCGCAGCAAATTGTTGGCGATCTCGTTCTGGCCGAGGAGTTGCTGCATCCGGCCGACGGTCAATTGGTCGTAACCGGCGAAATAAACATCGAGGACCGCCTGCCCAGTCTCATGCTTGAAGGGGACGACAAAGCCGAATGTCGTCCACGCAAGCACGCCAAGGCAGATGGCCGCGAGCAGCGCGATAATCCAGAGTGGAATACGGCTGCCCGCTTTCATTTTCAGCCGCCGGCGCTCGGATAGTTGGGGCTCTCGCGGGTGATCGTCACATCGTGCGGATGGCTTTCGCGAAGGCCAGCGCCAGAGATGCGGACGAAGGTCGCGCGCTCCTGGAACTCCTTGATATCCTTGCCGCCGACATAACCCATGGCTGCCTTGAGACCACCGGCAAGCTGGTGGAGGACGCCGGAGACCGGGCCTTTGTAGGGAACCTGGCCTTCGATGCCCTCAGGCACGAGCTTCAGCGTGTCGCGCACTTCCGCCTGGAAGTAGCGGTCTGCAGAGCCGCGCGCCATGGCGCCGACGGAGCCCATGCCGCGATAGGCTTTGAAGGAGCGGCCCTGGTAGAGATAGACTTCGCCCGGGCTTTCATCAGTGCCAGCGAGCAGCGAACCGATCATGACAGCCGAGGCACCCGATGCGATCGCCTTAGCCACGTCACCCGAGAACTTGATGCCGCCGTCCGCGATGACGGGGATATCCTTCGCCTGCGCAGCCTCGACGGCCGACATGATGGCCGCCAACTGAGGAACGCCAACACCGGCGACGATACGCGTCGTGCAGATTGAGCCGGGACCGATACCGACCTTGACGGCGTCCGCGCCAGCATCGATCAACGCCCTCGTGCCTTCCGATGTTGCCACGTTGCCGGCCATGACGCGCACCGAGTTGGAGAGCTTCTTCACGCGTGCCACGGCATTCAGAACGCCTTGCGAATGGCCGTGCGCAGTATCGACGACGAGAAGATCGACACCAGCTTCGATCAGGCGTTCGGCGCGCTCGAAACCATCGTCGCCGACGCCGACGGCGGCAGCGGCGCGCAGGCGACCCTGCGCATCCTTGGAGGCATTCGGGTTCAGCTGCGACTTTTCAATATCCTTGACGGTGATGAGACCGACGCAACGACCTTCACCGTCGATTACGAGCAGCTTCTCGATGCGGTGCGCATGAAGCAGGCGCTTGGCTTCCTGCTGGTCGACGTTTTCCTTGACGGTGACGAGGTTCTCGCGCGTCATCAGCTCATAGATCTTCTGCTTCGGATCCGACGCGAAACGGACGTCGCGGTTGGTCAGGATACCAACGAGACGACCGGATTTTTCGACAACAGGAATACCCGAGATGCTGTAGGTCTTCATGAGACCGAGCGCATCGGCGAGCGTCGCGTCGGGGCCGATCGTCACCGGATTCACGACCATGCCGCTTTCAAACTTCTTGACCTGGCGGACTTGCTCGGCCTGCTCGGCCAGCGTCAGGTTCTTGTGGATGACGCCAAGCCCGCCGGCCTGCGCCATCGCGATAGCTAGGCGGCTTTCCGTGACGGTGTCCATGGCCGAAGAGATGATCGGGATGTTCAACTCGAAATCAGTGGCGATGCGTGTTGCAACGCTCGTCTGACCGGGCAGAACCTCGGAATGACCGGGCTGCAGAAGCACGTCATCAAAGGTGAGTGCGTCCAAACCGGTTGGCGTTTCTATGATGCGAGCCATGGCCAATTTCCTTCAATTAAGAAAAATGCAACGCCTCCCGGAACGAATCGTCCGCACCGGCGGTGTGCAAGGGTTGCTTTGGAAGTTGGCGAGGGCTGGTAACACGTCTATGACAGGAAGGGAATAGCAAAAAGCCCGACATGTCCGCCGGGCTTGGTATGGCTGCCATGCAGCGACCTCACAGGTCGAACTGATAGGTCTTCGGAACGAAGCGATAGCCGTCCCATATGTCTCGACAAAGCCAACGGCCGCGAACGGCATATGGTAACCGAGGAAGGCAATCTTGTCGGCCGCGATCATGCCGAACACCTTGCGGCGCGTTGCCGCCGCCTGCGCCTTGTCCATGTCAAACCGAACCTCCCAGTCGGGCTTCCGACGGTACCGCCATATCCAATTCTTCCAATAACGTGCGACTTCCTTGCGGCACACCCCCAAATGACCAGCCGACCGCTGCGTTTCTTGCGCCCGGCCGAAGCAAACATATGCCAATCTTGACCATTGAAATTACTGAACAAGCGGTCTCACGCAGACGTGATGCAAACGTGCCTCAGAAGCTGAAAGAAGGGTTGGCAGAGCCTTTCGCGAGGACTACAGAGCACTGGCTTTCCCGAGCCGCCTTCGCAAGACCTTCAAGGCATTCGTGTATGAATCGCATCGTTCCGCTGATCCTCGCCGTCGCTCTTTTCATGGAGCAGATGGACTCCACCGTCATATCGACCGCCCTTCCCGCCATCGCCAACGATCTCCATGTCGGGCCAATCACGCTGAAGCTGGCGCTGACTTCCTATATGGTGTCGCTCGCGGTCTTCATCCCGATCAGCGGATGGATGGCGGACCGGTTCGGCGCCAAGCGCATTTTCCGCCTTGCCATCTGCGTCTTTGTCGTCGGCTCAATCTTCTGCGCGATCTCTTCGGGCCTGATCGAATTCGTTTTCGCCCGCTTCCTGCAGGGCATGGGCGGCGCGATGATGACCCCGGTGGGTCGTCTTGTGCTTCTGAGAACGACGAAGCGAAGCGAGCTTGTCTCGGCCATGGCGCTGTTGACCATTCCGGCACTCGTCGGACCACTTGCCGGACCGCCGCTCGGTGGCTTCATCACCACCTATTTCACCTGGCACTGGATCTTCCTGATCAATGTGCCGGTCGGCATCATCGGTGTCTGGCTCGCAACGATCTTCCTGCCTGAGGTGGAGGCGACGGCGCCGCCGAGGCTGGATGTCATCGGCTTCCTGCTCACGTCGTTTGCGGCAGCTGGGGTGGTCTTCGGCCTCTCCGTCGTCAGCCTACCGGCGCTTCCGCCCATTATCGGCATCACGGCGACAGCAATCGGCCTTGTCTGCGGCTTTCTCTACGTACGCCACACAAAACGGCATCCGGCACCGATCCTCAACCTGAACCTCTTCCGAAACCCGACCTTCCGCGCATCGACAACCGGCGGCACGCTGTTTCGCATCTGCATCGGTGCCATGCCCTTCCTGACGCCGCTGATGCTGCAGCTCGGCTTCGGTCTGACGCCTTTCCAATCCGGCCTTATCACCTTTGCCGGCGCAATCGGCGCCATCACCACCAAGTTCATGGCCCGTCGCGTGTTCGCCGCGGCCGGCTTCCGAACGACCTTGCTTTCGGCAGCAGGCGTCACGACCTTGGTAACTGTCACGACCGGCTTCTTCACGCCTCAAACATCGCACCTCGTTATTATCACCGTGCTGCTGATCGGTGGTTTTTCCCGCTCGTTCTTCTTCACCGGGGTCAATGCCTTGGCGTTTGCCGATATTGACGACGCGCAGGCGAGCCAGGCAACGTCGATGAGTTCGGTGATGCAGCAGATCAGCCTGGCTCTCGGTGTTGCCGTTGCCGCCGCGATCCTGGAGACGTCGATCTATTTCCGCGGCGAGGCGCTGCAGGTGGCCGACTTCCACATCGCCTTCTACGTGATCGCGATCCTGACGGTCGTGGCGACCATCCCCATCATCCGGATGGACAAGAGCGCCGGCGCGCTCGTCTCCGGCCACCGCGCAAAACGCATCGCCCCGGCGGCGATCGAGGTAGAACAGCACGCAGTGAAGTAAGGCTTATGCCGGGGTCTCGCAGACGGCGCTGAGCTTGTTGCCGTCCGGATCCCGCACGTAAGCCGCGTAAAAATTAGCGTGAAACGGCCGCAATCCCGGCGCGCCTTCATCAATGCCGCCTGCCGCAATTGCGGCGGCATGGAATGCATCCACATCAGCACGACGTTCGGCATGAAGCGCGACCATCGAACCATTTCCGTTCGACGCGCGCCTGCGATTGAATGGGGTGACGATCCAGAGCCGGCAGCGGGTATCCCCGTCGGCGGAGTAACCGATTTCCTCCTCTGAATGGCGCTGACGCCGGTAGCCGAGAAGCGGCAGGACGATATCGTAAAACCGCCTGGCCTGGTCGATGTCGTTGGTTCCGAGGGTGACGTATAGGAGCATGGTGCCGGGCATTCCAAGTCTTGGGAGATCGATCATCACCCAAGACCAGCCCAAAGATCAAGCTTCCGCGGCGTCGGGTTCCGCTTGGCGCCCCTTGAAGCCTTTCGCCAGCAGGAACATTTCCACGGATTCGGCGCGCGAGGATGCCGGCTTGACATGGACGACCTGCTTGAAGTGTCGCTTCAGCATGTTGAGAAGATCGCGCTCGGTGCCGCCCTGGAAGGTTTTTGCCAGAAAGTGTCCGCCTTCGCCCAGCACTTCAACAGCAAAGTGGGCAGCCACCTCACAAAGGTGCATGGTGCGCAAATGGTCGGTGCGGTGGTGGCCGGTGGTAGGGGCAGCCATATCCGAGATCACCAGATCCGGTGTACCGCCGACCGCTTCGATCAGCTGCGCCGGCGCTGAAGGATCGAGGAAGTCCAGCTGCAGGATCTTCACGCCCGGTAGCTGATCCATCTCCAGAAAGTCGATCGCCGCGACGCGGATATCCTCATCCGTCGACCCGGTGACCTTGGCAGCGATCTGCGACCAGCTTCCCGGTGCAGCGCCAAGATCGATGATGCGGCGAGCGCCCTTCAGGATATTGTGCTTCTCGTCGATCTCCAGCAGCTTGAAGGCGGCGCGCGCGCGATAGCCCTCGAGCTGGGCGCGCTGCACGTAGGGATCGTTGATGTGGCGCTGCAGCCATTGCCGCGACGACGCCTTCATCTTCTTGTTCTTGACGCGCTGGCCGAGTTTGCGGCCGGTGCGGTTACCCGCAATCGTTGGCTTCGCCATGCTTGTCCCCTATTTGCCGCGCTGGCCGCGGCGGTGGCGGTGGCGCCGCCAGACACCATCGTCCGCCATCATGTCTGTCAGCAGGCCTTCCCTCAAGCCGCGATCGGCAACGCGCATGCGCGGACTCGGCCAGCGGCGGCGGATCGCTTCAAGAATCGCGCAACCGGCGAGCACCAGATCGGCGCGATCCGGCCCAATGCAGGGATTGGCGGCGCGGCTTGCGAAATCCCACGACAGCAGCTTCGCCTGCATCGCCGAAACTTCGTCGTCTGAAAGCCAGATGCCGTCGACTTTGCGTCGGTCGTAGCGCGGCAGATCGAGATGGACGCCGGCGAGCGTCGTCACTGTTCCCGAGGTGCCGATGAGATGGAAGTCACCCGCATGACCGATATCGATCGCGGGGCAATCGAAGGCGGCAAGCATGCCTTGCACTTCGATCACCATGCCTTCGAAGACATCCGGGGTAACATCGCGTCCGCCGTGGCGCTCCGACAACGTTACGACGCCGACCGGAAGCGAGGTCCAGTGGGTGATGTGATTGGCGAGGCGATTGAAGCGGTTGTCGCCGATGCGGATGACCGCGATTTCAGAAGAGCCGCCGCCGATATCGAAAAGGACGACGGAGCGCGTCTCCCGCCCGACAAGGGACGAGCAGCCGGAAACAGCAAGCCGCGCTTCGGTTTCCCGATCGATGATCTCGAGCTCGAGGCCGGTCTCGACAACAACGCGCTCGAGGAACTGCGCCCCATTGCTCGCCTGTCGGCAGGCCTCGGTCGCGATCAGCCGCATGCGGCGAATCTCACGGTTCTTTAGTTTGGAGGCGCAGACGCGCAGTGCATCGACGGCACGGTCCATGGCGTCGTCGGAGAGGCGGCCGCTCGCCGCAAGCCCTTCGCCAAGCCGCACGATCCGCGAGAAGGCATCGACGACACGAAACTGACCCGGTCGCGTCGGCTGCGCAATCAGCAGACGGCAATTGTTGGTGCCGAGATCGAGAGCGGCATAAAGCTCATCCGGCCACGGGTGCTCATTATGGCTCCGCTGCCCGCCGTCGGACTGGCGTGCTGCACGATTGTCGTTGTGACCGGGTCGCGATTCGGCAGCCCCATTCCGTCCAGCGGGCGCTGGCTGCGGCTGGGCGGGATGGCCTACCGGCTTTTCGTGCACCAGCGGACGCCCCTGCAAGCCGCGCTTGCCACGATGCTTGCGGCGATTGCGACGGCTCGGCACCGATTCGCTGTCGCTGCGAACGCCCTGCCCTGCGACTGCGGAGATTTCGTTGCTTGTCCGATGCGGTTGCCCGGCCTCATCAGAGGCCCCGGCGCCACGACGACGACGCTTTCGCTTGCGCGCCGCGCTGCCGGCTTCAATTGGGCGTGCCGCCTCTCCGGTATCGCCGGAGAGGACATGCTGAGCGGACTGGTTCGCATTGCGGGATTGCCCGCCACGCTTGCCCTTGCGGCGCCTGGACTTCTTGCCGTCCTTGCGCCCTGCCGCCAACGCCCCGTTACCTTGCGACCTCTGGCCGCTTTCGGGGTCTTCCACGTTCTTTTTCCATCGCGCCGCGCAAGTCCAAAGGTATGCAGCAGGCGCTCATTCGATTTTGCGTTGCCGCGAAGATACCAGCGCATGGCGAAAACGCCAAATTCTTTTTGGCGCTAGAGAAACCGGCATTTTCGGGGGCATCAAAGACCTTCTCAAAGCCACGTGATTTTTTTCGAAACAGGTATTTGCAATCCGCCAGCTTTTGTTTATAAGCGCCGCACACCAGCGGAGCCGCTTCGCGCGCCGCACCTGCTGGGGAATAGTTCAATGGTAGAACAGCGGACTCTGACTCCGTCGATCTTGGTTCGAATCCAGGTTCCCCAGCCAATTTCCTCTAATTTCCCAAGATGCGTGCTCTCTCCAACGAGACAGATCCTTTTTAGGTATCGACAGCAGCGAGCGGTGTCGCCCTCACGCGACGATCAGCAGCCCGACACCGGTGGCAAGCAACACCAAGGTCCACAGCAGATCCACGTTGATCCAAGCGCTGCGCAATATCTCGAGCCCGACCCAGTGGTACACTGTCAGGGCAACGAGGCTTGTAACCGCCAACATCGCAAGCGTGTGGACGCCGACCGCTGCGATCGTCATCGCCGCCGACCCAATGCCGCCGATTTCGGGCAATGGCGGCTGGGCGAGACAGAGAGGTATCAGGGCAGGCAGGATCATGAGCCCCGCACCATGAGCCGTCGCCATCAGGAACGACCATAACGCAAGGCCGGCGAGCCCTGTGCGCAAGCCGATGCGAACGCGGCGACTGTGCCCAAAGATATGATGCCAGATTGCCCATGCAACAAGCGCTCCGCCGGTGGCCGTGCGCACAACATCCTGGTTCACGAAAAGGCCGGCGGCGACCACGGCTCCCGCCACCAGCGCGATGGAGAGAGCATGTCCGAGGGCGATGGCGGGCACTGCTTGAACCACCGCGATAAAACTCTGCCGATGAATGCCAAGCGCGACGGCGAACAGCCATCCCATGGCCGGATTGAGACCGTGAAAGGCACCTAGTCCCGCCAGCAGCATCCATGGCCAGAGCTCGTTCATCGGCGCCTCACTGCCAGACGTCGTTTCCCTAGGGATAACAGTAGGAATCCGACGAGCAATCTCCACCTTGCAGACGGACCTGATGCGGACGATGCGACTTCGGCCATTCCACGAAGAATTTCTCGTCGAAGGCAATGCCGCCGTCCGGCTGCGCGTCAAGCTTCACCATCCAGCCCGAGATGCCGTCGGGATAGAACTGCTCGTCGATCGCGCCATAGAGCGAGTTGGTGAAGTAGATACGGCGACCGTCGCGGCTGATCTCGACCATCTGTGGGCCTCCGTTGAGCGCGCCATTCTTCGCGCCCGGGTGTGACGCACGCGAAACGATGCCGCCGATCCGGACCTTGCCTGTCAGCTTCGGTTTCAAGGGATCGGAGACATCGTACTGAAGCAGATCGCCGGTTCCCCAGCAGGACACGTAGAGAAATCTGTCATCCATTGAGAGGTCAATGTCGGTGACGAGCGGTGGCACGGCGTTGAAGCCCTTGAGCATCGGCGGCAATTGGTCGGCATTGGCAGGCTCGGCCGGAATGTCGATTACCTTTGTTACCCCCCATTTTTCGCCATCACGATGCCAGACCCAGATTGACGAGGAGAGGTCCTCGAGGCTGAGCACGCAGTTGACAAAGCCATAGGCTTTGGTCGGATCGTGGGCGGGCCTAAGCTCGAACACGAGTTGATACTTGTCACCGAAATCGATCGTCTGCAGGTGCTTGCGCTTGTGCAGATCCCAGAAATGCAGACGGCGTCCGTATTTCGCGCCGAGCAGGATGTCCGGGATGAGGCCGTTTTCGAACGTATCCGGCGTACCCCACTCGCTGGTAACGAGCGTATCGTGGCCAAGGTGCCACCAGACGTCATAGGACAGCTGTTGCGGCCCCCGATCCATCTCCCACTGACCGCGGACGTCAAAGCTCTCGTGATCCATCAGGAAAATGCCGCCTGGTGCCTTGCCTTCGGCATTGCCGAGTGCGGCTACATAGATGCCCTCAGGGCCGCAGTGGATTGTGTGCGGCCGGGAATAGCCGGCCCGTTCAGCCACTTCACCGGGCTCGATCACCTTGACAATCGATGGACTCCGCCCATCCGGCTTGGTGTCGATGATATGGATGCGGGAGGATTTCAGTCCCGGTACCACCAGATAGCGGCGTTCAGCGTGCGGGTGCGGTGCGTTCGGACAGAGGCAGGACGAGCATGCGTTCCAGCCGAAATGATGCAATTCATCGCCGACGTTGGGCATCGCAAGCGCATTTAGGATCTGCCCGTAAGTGGCCGATGCCGGGTCGACATCGACGACCGCCAGCTCGTCGGGAACAGCTCGCGTCGGATCGAAGGCGACGACGTAGGCAATTGCCTCCGGCGCTGCCTTCATGGCCATGCGCGGTGACGGATAGAAGCTTGGATCAGGTTTCCACGTTACCATGTGAAGTGCTCCTGGCTAGCGTGTGCTGAACAATGAGAATGTTCGCTAGATGCTTGCCGACAGCCGACTCACGCTGCGGACGGGGCAGGATCCAAGAGTGTTTCGATGGGATAGGTTCGAAACCGGCTACACGAGCCACAGGGGCAATCCTCCCCATCCAATTGTCTCAAAAAATGGCGAAGTTGGGCAGTCCTTTTTTCGCAGCGGCTCTCGCCGCCGCTTCCACTTCACGCCGAAGTCCTTTTCCTGACATCCTCCGCCAGCTCCTGCATACGGTCGATCGGAATACGGCCGATCAGCATGAAGGCGTGCGTGGGGTTTGACCAATAGACAACGTTCATGCCGTGTCGGCCTTCGACGTCAGGTTCCTTCGTGCCGACATCCGAGCGGACAATGCACAACGCCAGCGGCCCCGTCTCGGGATCCAGATAGGCGATCTGCGCCAGTGGCTTGTCGTCATACTGCAACAGCTGGGCACGCTTGAACTCGATACCTGGCAGCGACACCGTCTGGGGTGACAGGGAAAGGCCAAGCTTATCGTCGAGGCGGGCCAATTGAGCGGCCTTCGCGTCATCGGACGGCGATGGGCCAGCCAGAGTATCCACTGTATAGAGGGCAATATATTCGGCAACGACAGTGCGCCATTCACTGCTTTCGTCAGGTGCATGCATGCGATTGCGAATGCCGATGAAGGCCCGGTCGCCGACAACACCCGCGACGAGGCAGGCAGCAATCGCACCAAGGAAGCCTCGGCGACCAGCGCGCGCGGCAGCCGGCTTTGCGTCGCGCGGCGCAACGCCGAGCATGGCATCAAGTTCGGTCTTCGGTGCTGCGGCAAGCAGCGGCTCGAAGGCTTGCCTGAACGGAAGGCCGCTACGCGACAGGAACTCCAGCCTTGCCGCCACACGCTCGTTCGAGTGGAGAATTGCCTCGATGCGCGATACTTCAGCATCCGACAGTTCACCGTCGATATAGGCCGTCAACTCTTCATCGGAAAGAATCAGGTGCTTGTCGTTCATGTCGCCCCCTCGCCCGAGACATTGGCTGCGATCTTGGCGCGCGCGGCGGCAAGGCGGCTCATCACGGTTCCGATCGGGATATCCAATACGCTTGCTACCTCCTTGTAGGAAAGGCCTTCCACATAGGCGAGGAAGACCGCGGCCCGCTGCGCATCCGGCAGCGCATTGACCAGTCGTAGAACCTGGTTCGCCATGACATGCGTTTCCGTGACATGGGCGCCATCGATGACCAAGGCCTCGTCGGCATCGACAAAGCCCTGACCGAGGCGCACGCGCCGCGACCGGATTTCATTCAACCAGATGGAATGCAGAATGGAGAACAACCAACGGTCCAGCCGCGTTCCGGCCTCGAACTGCTCGACGCGCTCGAGGGCGCGCAGGCAGGTCTGTTGCACGAGATCGTCGGCAATATCGCGGCGATGCGAGAGCACGAGGCCATAGCGCCACAACCGCACAAGATTATCCGCCAGGCCGCTCCTGATGTCGGCTTCGCTTATAATGAGAGCCTCCGCCACGGGTTTTTCTTCCAAAGCCGCCGGTTTCGCCGACGGCTTTGGTTTCGCGCGACTATAGGCAGGAAATGTGGTGTACGCGACCGGCATTTGGTAGTTCCCGTTCAACCGAAATTGCGCATTCCCGCTTTTCGTCAGTGTCATAGTTCCTACGGCTTGAGGATCGCTTCGTTGAGATCGCGATACGCCTCGCATTC
Source organism: Rhizobium sp. R711 (assembly GCF_002211365.1). Lineage (GTDB taxonomy): Bacteria > Pseudomonadota > Alphaproteobacteria > Rhizobiales > Rhizobiaceae > Rhizobium. Next base: position 217,311 of record NZ_LOKZ01000035.1, read on the forward strand.
GGTGCCGCAGATCGTCTTGATCGTTTCGAGCTGCTCCTTGGCGAGATCGAGGCGCCCCTTGATGACGTAGGCTTCGCCGAGATATTCGCGAACCTGCGCGTACTTGGGATCAAGCTCGACGGACTTCAGATAGTAAGAAATTCCTTCATCCGTACGCCCAAGTTTCCGGGTGGCGTAGCCCCGATAGTTCAGGGCTTCAGCGGTATTCGGGTTCTTCAGCGTGTCGAGCATGGCAAGCGCTTCGTCGTAGCGGCCGGCCTTTGCCAGCGAATAGGCGTAGTCCGTGCGGTTTTCTTCCGTCACATTGGCGCCGCTCTGCTTGACGCACTTCTTCGTTCTCCTGTCATACATCTGGCCCTTCTTGCAGGTCGGCATGGTGCTTTCGCTGCTGCTGCCTCCAGAGCCGCCGCTGGAGCCGCTGCTGCTACTGCTACTGCTACCGCCACCGCTGCCGCTGCCACCGCCACCCATCGCGAAGGCAGGGGCGGAAAGCGCGAAAGCGGCAATGCAGCCGCCGACCAGGATGGAAGCAATACGAACAGTCGCGATCGTCATGGGATATCTCCTAGGGAAATGACGTTGGCGGCGAGTGAACACTGCTGGCTGGCACTTTATTCGATTGCGTGTTCTTCTTTTTTCGGGTGTCGCAATCCCGACGCCGACGAATAAATGCAGGGCTGAGGTGTTAGCCGCTCACGCGCCGGCCACAAGGAGCATTCCGTGAGTGATACCGTAAAATTACTGAGTCTTGCCGTAGCAACGCCGGAACATGTCATCACACAGAAGGAGGCGGCGGCGACTTCCGCCCGTCTGTTTTCATCACGCTTCAAGGACTTCTCCCACCTCGCCGGCGTCTTTGACAATGCCGGCATCCGCAAGCGCTATGCCGCTCGCCCATTGGAATGGTTCATCGAGCCGCATGGCTGGCAGGACCGGATGGAAGCCTATGGCGAAGTGGCGCGCAGCCTGTTTTTCGAGACGGCCACCAATGCGCTGAAGAAGGCGGGCCTGCGAGGAAGCGACGTCGACTGCATCGTCACCATCTCGTCCACCGGCATTGCCACGCCGAGCCTTGATGCACAGCTCGCACAGAAAATGGGTTTTCGCTCGGATATCGAACGTGTTCCGGTTTTCGGGCTCGGTTGCGCGGCCGGTGTTTCCGGCTTCGCCATCGCCTCGCGGTTTGCCAGGGATCGGCCAGGCACAACAGTGCTTTTCGTGACAATCGAACTTTGCACGCTGGCGTTCCGGCTGGATGAGTTGACGCGCGCGAACATTATCGCCACGGCGCTTTTCGGCGACGGCGCGGCGGCCTGCATTCTCCGGGCAGGGCCGGAGGGAAAGGTGGAGGTCGAGTCGACCGGTGAGCATCTTTTCCCCGATACGCTTGGCATCATGGGGTGGAAGATTGACGACACCGGCTTCGGTGTGGTTCTCGCTCCATCGCTACCACCCTTTGCCGAGACCGAGCTCGGTCCGGCGGTTGACGGGATACTGAGCCGCAACGGTCTCTCTCGGGCCGACATCGATCGCTTCATCTGCCACCCCGGCGGCACAAGGGTGCTGGCTGCCTTGGAAAGTGCTTTGTCGCTTAAATCGGGAACGCTAGACCATGAGCGCGCGGTGCTTGCCGAATATGGCAATATGTCCTCGCCTACGATCCTTTTCGTGCTTGAGCGTGCCTTGAGGACGGGGCTACCGAAGCGCAGTGCCATGGTCGCCATGGGACCGGGCTTTACGGCAAGCTGCGTGACTTTAAAGAGGGTTGCATGATGTGGCCCTCAGTTGCACTCCTCGCCTTCGTGACGGTGCAGCGCCTCGGGGAACTCGCCCTTGCGCGCCACAATACACAGGTACTTTTGAGCAGTGGTGCGAAGGAGGCTGCGCCGCAGCACTACCCTTATATGGTGGCCCTGCATAGCTGCTGGATCGCCGGATTGTGGCTGCTGGCGATCGGCCGTCCGATCGAACCGCTATGGTTTGCCGTTTTCATGGCTCTACAGGCGGGCCGGCTCTGGGTCATCGGCACGCTCAAAGGACGATGGACGACACGCATCATCGTGCTGCCAGGAGCTCCGCTCGTCAGCAGTGGACCCTACCGGTTCTTCGCGCATCCGAACTATGTCGTCGTGGTAGGCGAGATCGCCGTCCTTCCTCGGGCTTTCGGCATGCCCGTCTACGCAGCGGTATTCTCGGTGCTCAACGCCGCAGTGCTGTACGTCCGCATCAAAGCCGAAAACAAGGCATTGAAAACGACAATGTTTTTGAAATGAAACGAAATTATTCGTTTGCCTGCCGCTTGGCGGAGCGGCATTTTCATTGCTTGCAATAGGTGGAATGCAAGGCAATGACAAAGAATGCAATCGTACTTGGCGCCGGTATCGTCGGCGTATCGACGGCCATTCACCTGCAGCGCCGAGGCCTGCAGGTGACGTTGATCGACCGCAAGCCGCCGGGCACTGAAACCTCGTTCGGCAACGCCGGTCTCATTCAGCGCGAAGGCGTTGTGCCATACGGCTTTCCGCAGCAGATCGGCGTTCTGATCCGCTACGCCTTCAACAACCGGATCGATGCCCACTATCACCTCCGGGCGCTGCCCGGACAGCTGGCGTTCCTTGGCCGCTACTGGTGGAATTCCAACGCCAAACGTCACGAGATGATTTCCCGCGCTTATGCACCGCTAATCGCGCACTCGATTTCGGAGCACAATGATCTGATTGAAGCGTCGAATGCGCAGCATCTGATCCGGAAGAATGGTTGGATGGAGATATTTCGCACGGCCGCCCGGCGCAATGCCGAATTCGCCGAGGCCGAGCGGCTACGCGCCGAGTTCGGCGTCATGCACGAGCAGTTGGATGCCGCTGACGTAACGCGGCTCGAACCCCACATCAAGGGCGATTTCGTTGGCGGTCTGCGGTGGCGTGATCCGTGGTCAGTGCTCGACCCGCTTGGCCTGACAATGGCCTATCGCACCCATTTCGAGAGCTTGGGTGGAAAGTACGTCACCGGTGACGCCAACTCCCTGGGTCGTTCCGGCGCGAGCTGGAGGGTGGTGACCAGCCAAGGCTCTCTGGATGCGGAGCACGCGGTCCTGGCGCTCGGCCCCTGGGCCACCGTGGCCACACGTCGGCTCGGTTATGCTTTTCCGCTCGGCGTCAAGCGCGGCTATCACATGCACTATGCCGCGGCAAACAATGCTACCCTCCACAACTGGACGCTGGACGCTGAGCGCGGTTACTTGCTTGCACCGATGAGCCGCGGCATCCGGCTGACGACGGGTGCTGAATTCGCCGCGCTGGATGCACCAAAGACACCCGTGCAGCTCGATCGAGCCGAGAAGGTGGCGCGCACGGTCTTTCCGCTCGGCGAGAGGCTTGATCCGGAGCCATGGATGGGCGCCCGCCCCTGCACGCCTGATATGATGCCCATTATTGGAAAGGCGCCTCGACACGACGGGCTATGGTTCGCATTCGGCCACGCTCATCACGGATTGACGCTGGGACCGGTCACCGGCCGCGCTTTGGCGGAGGTAATCACCGGCGAGAGGCCGTTCATCGATATTTCCGCCTATTCGCCGCAGCGTTTCATCTGAGCTAAGCGACGCCCAAAGACTTGAGATCACGGAGCGCCGTTGCCGCGATTCCTTCGACCGTATCGTCGATATCGACCGTCACGACGCCCGGCTCACCGGTCGGCACTTCGAGTGTCGTGAGTTGGCTTGCCAGCAATGATGGGGGCATGAAATGACCCTTGCGCTCACCCATGCGCTTCGTCAGCAGCTCCTTCGAGCCTGACAGGTAGACGAAGGACAGATTACCATTTACGGCGTTGCGTAACCGCTCGCGATAGGTGCGCTTCAGCGCCGAGCAGGAAACGGTGACGCCCTGCCCGCGATCAAGCGATGCTTTCATCGTTTGACCGATGAGATCGAGCCAAGGCATACGGTCGTCGTCCGTCAGCGGGATGCCCTTCGACATCTTCTCGACATTCGATGCCGGATGCAGCTGGTCACCCTCGACGAATTTTATGCCGAGGGTGTCCGAAATCTTCAGGCCGATCGAGGATTTACCGCAGCCACTGACCCCCATGACGATGATGGCGTAAGGGGTTTCGTTGGTCTCTGGCATTGCTTATCACTCCCATCGTTCCGGGACTCCCGGAGACGGGAGAACTCGACCCTAAGACACAGCGAGCGCCGTGCTCTTGCGCGCAAGGCGAGCCTTGATGGTGTCGACATCGGCGCGCGGCGTGGCAGCGAACAAGGTCTTCGTATAGCTGTGCTGCGGATCATTGAAAACCTGATCCCGCGTGCCGTACTCAACAGCCTCTCCGAAATACATCACCATGACATCGTCGGCCATGTAGCGGACGACCGACAGGTCGTGGCTGATGAAGACATAGGTGAGATTCAGTTCGTCCTGCAGATCGGCGAGCAGATTCAGCACCTGGGCCTGGACCGAAAGATCGAGCGCCGACACCGGCTCGTCGAGAACCAGGAGCCTCGGCTTCAACATCAGAGCACGAGCAATCGCGATGCGCTGACGCTGGCCGCCAGAGAACATATGCGGATAGCGGTTGAAATGGATCTCCTGCAGGCCGACCTTCTTCAACATCGCCATCGCCAATTCGCGCCGCTCGGCGGCGGGCGTATCGGTGTTGATGATCAGGGGCTCCATCAGGATGTCGCCGATCTTCTTGCGCGGGTTCAGCGAACCGTAGGGGTTCTGGAAGACGATCTGTACCTTGCGGCGAATTTCCGGTGTCAGATCGCCGGCAGCGATATCGACCTTCTTGCCATCGATAAACAGCTCGCCGCCGCTTGCCGGATCGATCATCGTGACGATGCGGGCGAGAGTCGACTTGCCGCAACCGCTTTCGCCAACGATGGCCAGCGTCTTGCCCTGCTCCACCTTGAAGCTCACACCCTTGACGGCATGTACGGTCCTCTCCTTCTTGAAGAGGCCGCCCGGCAGATAATAGTTGCGGACAATGTTCTTTGCTTCGAGGACTGGCGTCATTGGGCCGCTCCCTTGAAAATCTCGCCGATGGTCGGCAGTCGGTCGCCCGTGGCATTCTCCGGCAAGGCGGCAAGCAGCGCGCGGGTGTAATCGCTCTTCGGGGACTCGAAGAGCGACAGGACGTCGGCCTCTTCCATCTTGCGTCCCTTGTACTGCACGATCACGCGATCGGCCGTCTCGGCGACAACGCCCATGTTATGCGTAATCATGATGAGACCCATCCGATGCTCTGTCTGCAGCCGCATCAGGAGATCGAGGATCTGCTTCTGAATGGTGACGTCGAGTGCAGTCGTCGGTTCATCGGCGATCAGCAGCTTCGGATTGCAGGCAATTGCCATGGCGATCATGACGCGCTGGCACTGGCCACCCGACATCTGGTGTGGGAAATGGCCAAGGCGCTCGGCAGGATTGGGAATGCCAACGGCCTCGAACAGCTCGATAGCGCGCTTGCGCCGCGCAGCCTTGTCCAGCCCGAGATGGATCCGCAGAACCTCTTCGATCTGAAAGCCGACCGTGAAGCATGGATTGAGGCTGGCGATCGGCTCCTGGAAGATCATCGACATATCCTTGCCGATGATCTTGCGTCGTTCGCTTGCCGACATGCCGAGCAGATTGCGGCCGTCAAAGACCATCTTGTCGGCCGTCACCTTTGCCGTCCACGGCAGAAGCCCCATCGCCGCGAGCATGGACACCGACTTGCCGGACCCCGACTCTCCGACGATTGCCAGAACTTCACCCGCATCTACCTTGAGCGACACGCCATCGACGGCACGAAACGGACCCGTCGACGTCTGGAATTCAACGGCGAGATTTTCAATTTCAAGAAGTGCCATCTCAGGACCTCTTCAGTTTGGGGTCGAGCGCATCGCGCAGTCCGTCGCCCATCAGGTTGATGGCGAGAACGGTGATCAGGATGCACAGACCCGGGAAAGTGACGAGCCACGGCGAGCTCTGGAAGAATTCGCGCGCATCGGCGAGCATCGTGCCCCACTCAGATGTCGGAGGCTGGGCGCCCATGCCGAGGAAGCCGAGGGCTGCGGCATCGAGGATCGCAGCGGAAAACGCAAGCGTCGCCTGAACGATCAGCGGCGCCAGGCAGTTCGGCAGGATCGTCTTGAACATAAGACGGAAGGTGCCGGCGCCGGCTACGCGCGACGCTACGACATATTCCTTCTCGCGTTCGCTGATCACGGCAGCGCGCGTCAGTCGTACGAAATGCGGCTGGTTGACGATCGAGATGGCGATCATGGCATTGAGCAGACCCGGACCCAAAACGGCAACCAGCACCAGAGCGAGCAGCAGCGACGGGAAAGCCAGGATAATGTCCATGACGCGCATGATGAAGGTATCAACGCGGCCACGGAAATAGCCGGCGATCAGACCGAGCAGCACGCCGGCGACAGCCGACAGCGACGCGACGACGAGGCCGATGAACAGCGAGAAGCGCGTGCCATAGATCAGACGCGAAAGCATATCGCGACCGACGGCATCCGTTCCAAGCAGGAACATTGGATTGCCCTTTTCCGCCCAGACCGGGGGCACGCGTTGCATACCGTCGAAAGGAACGTTTGGATCATGCGGCGCAATCAACGGCGCAAAGATCGCCATCAAAAGGACCAGCAGGAAGATGCCGAAGCCGATGACCGCGCCCTTGTTGCGTGAGAAGTAGTACCAGAACTCAGAGAGCCCTGACGGCTGGGTCGACTTGGTGGTTATCACACTCATAAGCCGCTCCTAGTGACGAATACGTGGATTGATGAGACCGTACATGAGGTCGACGATCAGATTGACGATCATGATGATACCGGCGATCATCAACAGGCCGCCCTGAACGACGGTGTAGTCGCGCTTGAAGACGGCATCGACCATCCATTTGCCAATACCCGGCCAGGAGAAGATCGTTTCCGTCAGAATTGCGCCGCCGAGCAGCACGCCTACCTGCAGACCGATTGAGGTCACGACCGGGATCATCGCGTTGCGCAGCGCGTGCAGGCCAACGACGCGGATGGGGGCAAGGCCCTTCGAGCGCGAGGTCCGAACATAATCCTCGCCCAGCACTTCAAGCATTGCCGAGCGCGTCTGACGCGCGATGACCGCAAGCGGAATCGTACCGAGGACGATGGTCGGCAGGATCAACGAGACGAACGCCGACTTGAACGCACCGGCCTGACCGGACAGCAGACTGTCGATCAACATGAAGCCGGTGACCGGCTTGAAGAAATACATCAGCGAAATGCGGCCGGACACAGGTGTCCAATGCAGCGTGTTCGAGAAGAGAACGATGAGCAGCAGGCCCCACCAGAAGATCGGCATCGAATAGCCGACGAGGGCAACACCCATCACGCTCTGGTCGAACCAGGTTCCTCGTTTGACCGCCGCAAAGACGCCGGCGGGAATGCCAAGCACGATGGCAAAAATGATCGCGCAAAGCGAAAGCTCAAGCGTCGCCGGAAAGAGCGACCCGAACTCCTGCAGAACCGGGCGCTTGGTAACGATCGACGAGCCCAGATCGCCCTGCACCACGTTGCCGAGGTAATCCAGGTACTGAACGTAGACTGGTCTGTCGAGGCCGAGATCATGCATGACCTGGGCATGGCGTTCCGGCGCCATTACACGCTCGCCCGACATCAGCATGACCGGGTCACCGGGCAGCAGGCGGATGAACGAGAAGGCGATGAGTGAAACGCCGATGAAGGTTGGGATCAGGATCGCGAGGCGTCCGATGAGAAATCGCAACATTGGCAAGTGTCCATAGTGTTCCGGCGGTCAGGTATCAAACCTGACCGCCGGCCAAGCCCGGGGTTGCCGGGCATCTTTGCATAATTTTGATTACTCGGCGATATCAACGCCGTCGAAACGGTGAACACCGACTGGGTCCTGCACGAAGCCGGAAACCTTGGCGCTCATCGGTACGAATTCCGTGGAGTGATCGATCGTCGCCCACGGAGCTTCCTTCTTGAAGACGACCTGCGCCTGTTCGTAAAGCTTGGTGCGCTCTGCGACGTCGGCGGTCTTCTTGGCCTTCTTTACGAGATCGTCGAATTCCTTGTTGCACCACTGCGCGCGATTGTTGCCGCCGACGGCTTCGCAGCCGAGCAGAGTGTCAAGGAAGTTGTCCGGGTCGCCGTTGTCGCCGGTCCAGCCGAGGATCGCAGCACCGTCGCGGGCCTTGTCCTTGGAGAGCTTCAGGTATTCAGCCCATTCGTGGGTGACGATGTCGACCTTGACGCCGACCTTGGCAAGGTCAGCCTGCATCAGTTCAGCGGCGCGACGTGCGTTCAGCATGTACGGACGTGAAACCGGCATTGCCCAGATCTTCATGCTGAGATCCTTGACGCCAGCCTTTTCGAGCATCTTCTTGGCTTCGTCCGGATTGTAGGCGTCGTCCTGGATGGAGTCATTATACGACCACATTGTCGGCGGGATCGGGTTCTTGGCAACCTGGCCGGCGCCTTGGAAGACGGCCTGTACGATCGCCTGCTTGTTGATCGCCATGTTCAGCGCCTTGCGCACTTCGGCCTTGTCGAACGGAGCCTGGAGCGTGTTGTAGGCGAGATAGGAGACGTTCAGGCCCGGCTGTTCCAGAACCTTCAGGTTCGAGTCCGTCTGCAGGTCCTTGATGTCAGCCGCATTCGGATACGGCATGATGTGGCATTCGCCGGCCTTCAACTTCTGAGCGCGGACAGAAGCGTCCGGGGTGATCGCGAATACGAGATCGTCGATCTTTTCCTTGCCCTTGAAGTAGGCTTCGTTGGCCTTGTAGCGGATGACGGCATCCGGCTGGTAAGCAACGAACGTGTACGGACCGGTGCCGAGCGGCATCTGGTTCATCTGTTCCATCTTGCCGTCAGCCTGCAGCTTGTCGGCATATTCCTTCGACAGCACGGACGCGAAGTCCATTGCCAGGTCGGCAACGAAGGGGGCTTCCGGATGGTTGAGCGTGAACTTGACGGTCAGGTCGTCGACCTTCTCCACGGACTTGATCAGTTCGGGAAAACCCATACCGGCAGCGTATTCGTAGGAAACGCCTGCAACATACTTGGCCCACGGGCTGTCAGCCTTCAGCTGGCGCTCGAACGAGAAGACGACGTCGTCAGCGTTCAGATCGCGGCTCGGCGTGAAAAACTCGGTGGTCTGGAACTTGACACCCGGACGCAGCTTGAAGGTGTAGACCATGCCATCGTCGGAAACCGTCCAGCTTTCGGCCAGGCCGGGCTCGACTTCGGTCTTGCCATGCTTGAACTCGACAAGGCGGCTGTAGACCGTACGAGAAGAAGCGTCGAAGGTGGTGCCTGCAGTGTAAATGCCGGGATCGAAGCCTTCCGGCGAGCCCTCGGAGCAGTAAACGAGAGTTTTGGACCAGGCTGCGGATGCCATGGCCGAAGCCAGGACCGTCGCGGCCAACAAGACAGACATCTTTTTCATGATATCGTTTCCCAGGTTTGTTCTTTTCTTTGAGATCCCGGAAACCCTCCGGAATGACGGCAGATGGAACGACATTTATTTGCTGAAATCAACGACCGAAGTGGAAAATTTTTCCAGATGGACAACTTTAGTAATTTTCCGCCAAAAATGAGCCGCATTTAGAAATAAACGGATTGGATAAACACGATTCCTGTCGCATTTGGTATAATTTCGCGTCGGGGACAGCATCATTGCGCACGTCGCGCGCGAATTTTTCGCTTCAAACTCGCCTAAAGCAAAACGGCCGCGGCACACAAAAGTTGCCACGGCCGTATCAAAATCTTGTCATCGCAGTTCAGGCTGCCGGAGCGGCAACCGTCGGCTTGCGGTGCGGCTGTTCGCCCGTCAGCCCCAGCAGGAAGTTGATCTGCGGCCGCGCCTTGACGAGATCATCGATCGAATATTGCGCCAGCACGTCGAAGAAGGCGTTGAGCGCCTTGCGCAAGGCGGAGTTCAAACCGCAGCTGTCGACCAGCGGGCATTCGACCATACCGTCATCCTCGAAGCACTCTGCCATCGCAAAGCTGTCTTCCGTCACGCGAACCACGTCGAAGAGGCTGATGTCCTTCGCCGGCTTGCCAAGCCGCACACCGCCGTTGCGACCGCGAACCGTCTCGACCAGGCCGGCCTTGTTGAGCGGCTGCAGGATCTTGAACAGAAAGAGTTCAGAAACGCCGTATGCCTTGGCAATCTCCGGAATCCGGCTCAAATGCCCATCATTGGCGGCACAATACATCAACATGCGAACCGCATAGTTGGTCTGCTTGGTCAAACGCATGCCGATCTCCAGAATCGTCGTCTACAAGCAGTCTATATAGTGGCTTTGGTAGTTTTGAACAATTCCAAAATATGAAATTCATATTCAGCTTATGTGAGACGGATTGCCGCGACAATTTTTCAAGCGGTCCGTTCGGAGTCGGCAACTACCGGGACAGCACCCGAAGCATGCCCTTCGACCTCCTCAACGCAAATTGGGGGCCGCAGCCCCCAATTCGATAACATCATCGTTCTTTCGCCTTACTTCATCGTCGGCATGACGAATTCGGCGCCGTCCTTGATGCCCGAGGGCCAGCGAGCGGTGACCGTCTTAGTCTTGGTCCAGAACTTGATCGAGTCCGAACCGTGCTGGTTGAGGTCACCGAAGCTCGATGCCTTCCAGCCGCCGAAGGAATGGTAGGCGAGCGGAACCGGGATCGGGACGTTGATGCCGATCATGCCGATGTTGATGCGCGAGGCAAAGTCACGGGCGGCATCGCCGTCGCGGGTATAGATCGCGACGCCATTGCCGTATTCGTGCTTCATCGGCAGGTCGAGGGCTTCCTCGTAGTTCTTGGCGCGAACTACGGAAAGAACCGGCCCGAAGATCTCGGTCTTGTAGATGTCCATGTCGGGCGTGACATGGTCGAAGAGCGTGCCGCCGACGAAGTAGCCGTTTTCATAACCCTGCAGCTTGAAGCCGCGACCGTCGACGACGAGCTTGGCACCTTCCTCGACGCCGCGATCGATCAGGCCGCTGACGCGGGTATAGGCTTCCTTGGTGACCAGCGGGCCCATATCAGCCTTCTCGTCCGTGTATGGACCGATACGGAGCGACTCGATCTTCGGGGTGAGCTTCTCGACGAGGCGATTGGCGGTTTCCTCACCGACCGGGACGGCCACGGAGATCGCCATGCAGCGCTCGCCGGCGGAGCCGTAACCTGCACCCATAAGGGCGTTGACGGCCTGGTCCATGTCGGCGTCAGGCATGATGATCATATGGTTCTTCGCGCCGCCGAAGCACTGTGCACGCTTGCCGTTCATGGCAGCCGTTCCATAGACGTACCGGGCAATTGGCGTGGAACCGACAAAGGACACCGCGCCGATGTCAGGATCGGTCAGGATGGCGTCGACCGCAGCCTTGTCGCCGTTAACGACATTGAGGATGCCTGCCGGGAGGCCGGCTTCAATCATGAGCTCTGCCAGACGGATCGGAACGGACGGATCGCGCTCGGACGGCTTCAGGATGAAAGCGTTGCCGCAGGCAATTGCCGGAGCAAACATCCACATCGGGATCATGGCGGGGAAGTTGAACGGGGTGATGCCCGCACCGATGCCGACCGCCTGGCGCATCGAGTACATGTCGATTGCCGGGCCGGCGCCTTCCGTGAACTCGCCCTTCTGCAGATGCGGAATACCGCAGACGAATTCGCAGACTTCCAGACCACGAACGATGTCGCCCTTGGAATCTTCGACTGTCTTGCCGTGCTCGCTCGACAGCAGGGTGGCGAGTTCATCCATGTGCTTGTTCAGCAGTTCGACGAACTTGAAGAAGACGCGGGCGCGGCGCTGCGGGTTCGTTGCTGCCCACTTCGGCTGAGCGGCCTTGGCGTTCTCGACAGCGGCGCGCATGTCCTCGACGCTTGCGAGCGCCACCGTTGCCTGAACTTCACCGGTTGCCGGATTATAGACGTTGCTGGTGCGGCCGCTGGTGCCGGCGACATGCTTACCGCCGATGAAATGACCAATCTCACGCATGAGTGCTCCTCCTGTTTTTTGGATGGCGAACAATCGCACTACAATTTGCACAAATCAATGATCTGATATAAGCAACCGTTGTGCATAAATTGAAGCCAGCTAGATCAGGCTGACGCTTCCTGATCGTCTACGCAGGACTTGGTTAGACTACCACGGTCGACCCAAACTGAAGAGGAGATAGTGCTTCAATGGGCGGGAAACTGATTGTCAGAATTGCGGAGCTCGAGATCGAGCCCGACCAGCTTGAAACCTATCGCCTCCTATTGACTGAGGAGATCGAGGCCGCCGTCGCACTCGAGACTGGCGTTCTGTCGCTAAGCGCGGTTTCCATCAAGGGCAGTCCCCATAAGATCCGAATCCTGGAGGTGTACGCCAACCAGACGGCCTACGAAGCGCATCTGCAGACACCGCATTTCCTCAAATACAAGAACGCAACCGCCGGGATGGTGACGTCCCTGACGCTTATCGACGTCGACCCCATCACAATGCGTGGCAAATTATGAACTGGGACGACGTCCGCATCTTTCTGGCTGTCGCCCGTACCGGTCAAATCCTTGCCGCGTCAAAGCGACTGGGTCTCAACCACGCCACGCTCTCGCGGCGGCTTACCTCGCTGGAAGAGGCGCTGCAGAGCCGCCTTTTCGTTCGCCGCACAAACGGCTGCGAACTGACGGCAGAAGGCGAAGTTTTCCTTGCGTCGGCGGAGCGGATGGAAACCGAGATGCTCTCCGTGCAGGCCAATCTCGGTCGCACCGATACGGCGATCGCGGGGTCCGTGCGTGTAGGGGCACCTGACGGTTTCGGCGTTTCCTTTCTCGCGCCAAGGATGGGGCGCCTTATCGAGCGCCATCCAGAACTGAAGATCCAGCTTGTACCCGTACCACGCTCGTTCTCGCTCTCGCAGCGTGAGGCTGATATTGCGATCACTCTGGAACGGCCTGAACAGGGTCGCCTCGTCTCAGCCAAGCTCACCGACTACACGCTCGGTCTCTACGCCTCTCGAAGCTATGCCGACCTCAACGGCCTGCCTTCCGATGCAGAGGGCCTGAAGCAGCACCGACGGATAGGCTATGTCGAGGATCTGATCTTCTCCCAGTCGCTGAACTTCACCGGCGAGGTGATGCGCAACTGGAACGCCGCCTTCGAGATTTCTTCGGCGACTGGCCAAACAGAAGCCGTGCTTTCGGGTGCAGGGATCGGCATCCTGCATGACTACATTGCCCGGCAGCATCCCGAATTGGTGCGCATTCTGCCGGATATTTCGATCCGGCGATCCTATTGGACGACATTTCACGAGAGCGCGCGCGAACTCGTGCGGGTACGCACGGTTTCCGATTTCCTTCAGGAACTCGTCGCCGCCGAGCGCCACATATTTCTATGACATCGGTTCAACATCAGGTCAGTCGTCGCGCTTCTCGGACTCGTCGCTTGTCTGCTGCTTGTCCGAGGCAATCTCGGCCGCGCGCACAGGCATGCTGTCGACAATGGCAAGCAGTTCACCCCTCGAGATCGGCTCGCTGACTTTCAGCTTAACCGTCCCGTCCTTGCCGACGAGAAAGGCCGCAAACTCTCCGGCCGCTGGATCCCCCAACTCGCTCGCGATCGCTGTAGCATCCAGACTTTCACCAGCCCCAAATAGCACCCTGACACTGCCGCCGGCAATCTTGAGAATGACCATATCGCGGTTCTGCAAGGCATCGCGGTCGGCAAGCAATTGGTTTTCCTGGCGAGCAGCCCGCGCGTTTCTCCTGTCGGGGAAGATGACTAGGACGCGGTTGCGCCACTGGAACTGCTCAAGGCTCGCAAGCGCGGAATAAGCCTCGTTGCCTTCGTCCACCTTGGTTGCACCGTAAAGAAGCGTTTTCGACATGCACATTTCTCCTGTAGACCGAACGTCCAAGGAGACATGACGGTTCCATGCGCCAACGCATCGCTCAGCTGCGCCATGATTTCCGCAACTGCCACAAGGCACCAAAGAGGACGAGCAACAGCGGGATGGTGCCGTAGGACAAGGAAACCTGTGCCAATTGATCCAGCCTCTGTGCAGGTGCATCAACCGCCGCAGCGTCCTGTCTAAGGCTTGAGCCGAGGCTATAAGCGGCACGCGAGACCGCTGCGAAAACGATGATCAATCCGGCGATGTCAACGAAGCGGGCGTGGACGCGCATGCCATCGAAGACGACGGTCGCAAGACCGCATAGAAATGCAGCAGGCAGAAGATAGGCGGCCCCACCCAGCAGCTGGAAATCCCCCAGAACGACGTCGTCTGTCTCGCTCGTGAAGCTGATCTTCAGGATCGGCAGCAGGACTGCGAGAACGGAAAGGACGGCAAGTGCGCCGCGCTTCATAATTTCGTTCAAATCAAGTCGCGTGGCGCCAATGCGACGAACCCGGCTCATTCCCCTCTCCCCGATACAGCAAACCGCCGCAGCGCGCAGGCGCTCGGCTCATTCGAGGGACATTTGCTATGAAGTTGCTAACGCACCGCACAACCAGCGACGGTAAAACTACCCTTTGCGGGTAAAAGCGTTCAGCCGGGTCGGAGAGGAAAGTTAAAAAGAAATGAAGGAAGGTCGTTTCAGGCGGTTTGACGGGGGCAAGGCCAGGCGGGCAGTTGCCTGCCCGGCCCTGAGATTATCTTCACATCGGAACAAATGATGAGACCGGCACCTGCAATGCAGAGGCGATCCGCTTGAGCTTGGCGGGATCCGCATCCTCACCGCTCTCGATTTCCTCAATCTCATTGACAACCAGACCGCAGGTTACTGCGAGGTCATCGACGCTATAGCCGACGGCCTCTCGAGCGGCACGTACAGCAGCGGCTACATTCATGGCCGAAACGGCGGTAGCCTTGGATGCATCCAGATTGCTGAGCGAAATGGACATTTACGTCTCCTTCTGAAATCACTCTGAATTAGCCCCCGGCGAGAAAATGGCACTCTCGATCACGATTTGCAATGCAGTATGGTTAATCCGTGATCGACGAGAGCCCAACGACGGGAGTTCGAACAAGTTGGCAAAATCTGATTGCCCTTTGTAAGCAAAGCAGTTTTGCCGGCCCACCTGATGGCGCCGACAGAGGCGTCCACACGCCAAAAAAACGTCTCGCACGCGGCGATTTGTCACCTATTTTCCGGCATTCGCACCGGTTTCGAGACGAATCACCGTGACCTAAATCGGGCGAATGAAACCGCCATGCAGACAGCTGAGCCTCGGGTCAGGACACGGGAAATCGCAGCTAGCGCCGGAACCAATCGGCCTCCACAAATGACCGTACTAAACGTTCCGGCAGTCCGCGATCCCTTTTGGTGGCCCGTTCCCCGCGGATCGATTTATTAGCAAAGAATGAACAAGGGGTGGCAGGAACATGGCCAAACCTCGTCGATATCGCGATATTGTCTTCTATCTATGTCTAATTCTTTGATGGCGCACGTACAGAGCGAGCAATTCTTCAAATTCAACGCACGAGGCGCGCGTCCAATGTCACAGGAGCTTCATTCTAAGGGAATAGACCCGACTAAGGATTAGCCCCAAGAGGAGCCGGCGATGACAATAGTTCAGGTTGAAGAACATCGTCGTGATCGCGCCAACACTCCACTTGAGGCAACAAGATCAGGAAAGTGATTGCTCTACCTGTGTTCTCGGTACCGCTGTGGCGCATATGCACTCAAGCGAGACCTGAGCAGACCGTCTTTTTAAATCGTGCCACAAACGTTGAGGGTGAACGTCCATGAACAGTATAACCGACAACAACTATTCCGACTGGCTCGAAGCCGAACTGGCCGACACCATTGACGAGGACTACGAGCTGGAGCTTTCCGAGCCGGCGCTTTCCGACGCGATCCGCAAGATCTACCGCAACGCCCATCCGGCGTCGGTTCCCCGGCTTGACTATTTTCGCGCGCTACTTTCGCTGCAGGCGGAACTGATCAAGCTGCAGGATTGGGTGGTTTACAACAAAGAAAAGGTTGTCGTGATCTTCGAGGGCCGCGACTCTGCCGGAAAAGGCGGCGTGATAAAACGCATCACGCAGCGCCTCAATCCGCGCGTCGTCCGCACCGTCGCCCTGCCAGCGCCGTCAGACCGCGAGAAGTCGCAATGGTACTTCCAGCGCTACGTGCCCCACCTGCCTGCCGGTGGCGAAATCGTGCTCTTCGACCGCTCCTGGTACAATCGCTCGGGTGTTGAGCGGGTCATGGGATTTGCGACTGAGGACCAGGTCGAGCAGTTCTTCAACGACGTGCCGGAATTTGAGCGCATGCTCGTTCGCTCGGGCATCCGGCTCGTCAAATACTGGTTCTCGATCACGGACGAAGAGCAGCAGATGCGCTTCCTCGTGCGCATTCACGATCCCTTGAAGCAGTGGAAGCTCTCACCGATGGACCTGCAATCGCGAGTCCGCTGGGAAGGCTACACAAAGGCGAAGGAAGAAACCTTCGCGCGCACCAACATTCCGGAAGCTCCGTGGCATATCGTGGAAGGCAACGACAAGAAGCGGGCACGGCTGAACTGCATCGATCACCTACTGCATCAAATTCCTTACACGGACGTCCCGCACGAGGAGATCACGCTGCCGAATCGTGTCTTCAATCCGGATTATGAGCGCAAGGTGCTGCCGCCGGAGCTTTACGTGCCTTCGAAGTATTGATTGGGAAACCGGTCCCGTGGGCACGTGCAGGCCGCCGTGCTCGCTTCATCGACCCGCATTGTTCCGAAGCAGCATTACTTGGGTAAGGTGAGAGCATGACCGTTTTCGCGCGAGCTGACGACTACGGTGAAATGACATCTGCTGTAGGAAGAAATGGTACGGTTGGGTGGAGTTGAACCACCGACCTCAGGTGCCACAAACCTGCGCTCTAACCAACTGAGCTACAACCGCACAAATCGCGTCTGCCGCGACGGGGGTCACATACGAGGACTTGAAAATTAATTCAAGCCCTATCTCTCCCCAATATACAAAAAGGCCGGACAAATGGTCCAGCCTCTTCGTGTGTCCTGTCGAAAATCAGGCCGCCTTGAAGGAGGCCATGACCTTTTCAGCAGCTTCCTTGGAAGGCTTGGCAAGTTTTTCGGCAACCTGCTTGGAGGTTTCCTGCATGGTCTTGGCCTGCTCGATCGTCAACTCGACCTGCTTACGCAGGAAGGTCGTCTGGAGCTCGACGAGTTCGGCGACCGACTTGACTGCAAGCAGCGCTTCCATGTGGGTCAGCGAGTTTTCAGCGTTCGTGCGCAGAGCGTCGATCGCCTTGTGGCCGATTTCGACAGCGCCGGCCTGGGCGGTCTGAACCGTTGCCTCGAGCGTCTTGCTTGCTTCTTCGCCGGCGGTCTTCATCTTCGTGTAGGCTTCACGCGACTGCTGTGCGCCCTTTTCCGCGAAGTCGCGGAAGGATTCGGTGAACTTGGAAGGATCAAATGACGACATTGAAAAAACGTCGTCCATCTTTATGTTAGCCATTGGTTTGCGCTCCTTTTGCCTCGGCATGCGTGATGGCCTCGTAGGTTAGATGTCCATCATATAGCGCAGATTCTTGTGCATTGCAATATGTTTGTGCGACGCACAACGCGTTAACCTTTCCAGCCGAAAGCCGGGCTCTGTTCTGGACCCCGTTCCGGGCTATCGTTATTAATAGACTATTAATTTTCACGATGACCGAAGCCGAAGGTTCGATCATGCCCGCAGTGCAGTATCCGTTCATCGACATCGCCGTGCATCCCCGGGTGCGGGAACGCTTTTCGCGTGGCGAAGCGATGGTCCTGCTGTCGGCGGATCTCGGCCACGCGCTCTGGGCAAACGGCGCCGGCGCCGAACTCTTCGGGCAATCGGCCGTCTACGACCTGCTGGACCAGGGGATAGACCGAGCCGACATCACCTTCCGCCAGTTGGAGGTAACAGCGCGGCAGCTCGTGAATGTCGGCGACAGCCGCAACTTCATGATCCGCATTGCTCGTGGCTTCCAGCGCGTTCCGGTTCAGGCAACGGTGGAACTGATCCGCCTTGCATCCGGGGAGCGCGCCGTTCTTCTGTCGCTGCCAGTTGCGACCAACGCCCTGTCGATAACGGCATCCGCCGAACAGATGCTCCGGGGCCTCGACGATCCAGATACGCATATGGCAGTTATCGGCGCCGACGGGGAGATCATTGCCGCCTCGCCCGGCTTTGCCTCGCTGGGTGTCACGCAGCAAACCGCCAAGACAATGACCGCGCTTGCAGGCAATCATGCCGACCGCTTGGCGAAGCGCCCCGTTGCGACCGGCAAAGGCTACCTTCCGGCGGCTGTCGGGCGACTTAGCGACGAGCCGGCGCTCCATCTCCTTTTCGCCGTCGAGACCGTCATCGGTCACCTCGATCCGATCGACCCGCCGGCGCCTGAAGAAGACTTATCCACAGCCGCCGTTAACCATATTGCGCCTCCGCAGGCCGCGAACTTCGTCGACGCGATCGATGCCATTGCCGGCATTGAAGACATGGAAGAGCCTCCTGAAGAGGAAACGCATGAGCGCGATGCGGCAGAAGCGGTGACCGCCGAAGCCGCAGCAATCGCGGAAGAGGCGTTGGACGCCGAGCCAGCCCCCGAAGAGATCAACCACGAAGACCAAGCGCTACTCGCCGCAGCGGAAGAGGCCGGACAGCCCTCGCTCGTCGAAGCGCCAACCGCGATCGAGACCGCGCCGGAAAGCCTGGCGGACGAACCGGCTGTGGCTGCTCCGGACGAGGAAGCAGCGTCCGCCGCGGTCGAAGATGGCCTGGCGAAAGCACCAGCGCCCGAAACCGTCGATGCCGACGTCGTCAACGAAACGGAGCAGTCGGAGCCAGACCCGGGGATGGCCTCCAGGAAAGGTGCCTTCGTTTTCAATCCGAACAGTCGTGCCACGCGTTTTGTCTGGAAGATCGACGCAGCGGGACGGTTCAGCGAAGTGTCGAACGAATTTGCCGAAGCCGTCGGGCCGCATGCCGCTGATATCATCGGCACGCCGTTCAGCGATATTTCCGCGCTGTTCAACCTCGATCCGGACGGCAAGATCAGCGAAGCCCTGGCGCGGCGTGACACCTGGTCCGGCAAGACGATCAACTGGCCGATCGAGGGAACAAGCCTGGCTGTGCCGGTCGATCTCGCGGCCCTGCCCACTTATACCCGAAGCCGGGAATTCGACGGTTTTCGCGGCTTCGGGGTCGTGCGCCTGTCCGATGCCGCCGAAGATCCTTTGGCGCTCGGCCTGACGCTTGGCCCGAACGGCATCATCAATGACGTGGCCGCACTCGATCAGCGGGCCGAAGCCTCTGAAGACACGGTGTTGTCGGCGCTCGCCGATGACGTGGCGACCGGCGAACCGACGGTGGCAGAAACGGTCGCCCCGGCTTCCGAGCCGACTGCTGACGAGGCTGCGACCACACAAGCAGGCATTCAGACGACGTCCGAACCGACCGAGCCGCAGCCAGCTACCGAGCCGCCGGCCTTGCGGATCGTCGAAAATCCGAGCCGCCGGCTAACTGACAAGATCGTGCAATTGCACGGCGTCGGCCCGCAGCTGACCTCCGCCGAACAGGCAAATTTCCGCGAGATCGCCAAGCGTCTCGAAGCCTTCGGCGTCCGCGAGCCGGAGCCGCGCGACGATGAGCCTGTGGCGAACGAAACCGAGGAACGCGACATCGCGACAGCGGAAGCCCCGACCGCGCACCCCGATGAGACAGTCGCTCTCGGGGATGATGCGGTCGATGTGCCGCCGGAAATTGAAGGCGCTGAGGAGGCACGGGCTGCAGCCGACGGAACCGAGGCGGCGGACGACGTGACCGAAGGGCTGGAGGAAACCGTCAGCCAAATGGACATGCTGGCGAGCTTCATTCCGCCACGCGCGAAAATGGGCGTGGGCCTATCCGCCGTTACCATCGACCAGTTGCCTGTCGCCGTCCTCGTGCATGCGGGCGACCAGTTGATCCACGCCAATCCGGAATTCATGCGACTAACCGGCTACCAGACGCTGGAAGCGCTGAGCGAGGTCGGTGGCATTGATGCGCTGTTACAGCGCTCGGAGCTAGAGGGGAGCGCCGGCCGCGCCGGCACGATGATGCTGGTAACGGTCGATGATAGTCTTGTTCCGGTCACGGCGCGGCTGCAATCCATTCGCTGGGAAGAAAGCAGTGCCTTAATGCTCGCACTGATGCCCGCAGCGAGTGACGCCGCAGTTCCTGCGCGCCCCGTTGCTCCGGCGGAACCTCGTTCCTTCGAAAGGATGCTGGAGAAGGTCGCCAAGCTGCAGGTGGAAGTCGAGGAACTGCGTTCGATCCTGGAGACGGCAACGGACGGTGTCGTAGTGATCGGCGCCGAGGGCGACATCCGCTCGATGAACCGTTCGGCAAGCGCACTGTTCAACTACGACGAAGACGAGACCCGCGGAAAGCCCTTCGTCATGCTCTTTGCGCATGAGAGCCAAAAGGCCGTGCTTGATTACCTTGGCGGCCTGTCGGGTCATGGGGTCGCAAGCGTGCTCAATGACGGCAGGGAGGTCATTGGCCGTGAAGCCGCTGGCGGTTTCGTGCCGCTCTTCATGACAATGGGACGGCTCACCTCCTCCAGCGGCTACTGCGCGGTGATCCGTGACATCACCCAGTGGAAGCGCACTGAGGACGAACTGCGTAGCGCCAAGAGCGCAGCGGAGACCGCCAGCGAGCACAAGACGGACTTCCTGGCACGTGTCAGCCATGAGATCCGCACGCCGCTCAACGCGATCATCGGCTTCTCCGACATGATGGCGACCGAGCGCTTCGGGCCGATCGGACACCCCCGCTATGTCGAGTATGCCAACGACATCGGCCGGTCCGGACGCCATGTCCTCGATATCGTCAACGATCTGCTGGATATCTCGAAGATCGAGGCCGGCGAAATGGACCTGGATTTCGGCGCGATCGATTTGAACGAGGCGGTTGCTGAGGCAGTCTCGCTCCTTCAGCCACAGGCCAACAGCCAGCGTGTCATCATCCGCACGGCCCTGTCCCAGGCCGTGCCTGATGTCGTCGCCGACCTTCGTTCGATAAAGCAGATTGCCCTCAACATCCTGTCAAACTCGATACGGTTTACGCCGGCCGGTGGACAGATTGTCGTCTCCACGTCCTATGAGGCAAACGGCAGCGTCGTCTTGCGGGTTCGCGATACCGGCGTCGGCATGACCCGGAGCGAGCTGGATCAAGCCATGAAGCCGTTCCGGCAGGTCTCCGCACAGTCGCGTCACCGGGGCGACGGCACAGGGCTCGGCCTGCCGCTGACGAAGGCGATGGTCGACGCCAACCGAGCAATTTTCGCGATCAGCTCCGCGCCCAATGAAGGCACGCTGGTCGAGATCGCCTTCCCGTCGCAGCGCGTCCTGGCAGGCTGAACGAAAAAAGGCAGCCGAGAGGCTGCCTGAGAGTTCGGGTGCTGTTCAACAAGGGCTTAGTCAAGCTAACATCATGTTTTGGGAGCCGAAGGCTCCGGCTGCCTCGTTCATATGCAGCCCCAAGTTGGATTTACTTTTGACCAACGTTTCTTAACGAAAGGTTGCCGCAGCCCTCAATCTCTCAAAGGTAAAAGCTTGTAATCAGTGGTGCCGTCCGTCGGTCAGACGCGCAGCTCCGCAAGCTCCGCGAAGAGATCGAGCGCCTCCGGATTGGCGAGCGCCTCCTTGTTCTTTACCGCCCGACCGTGAACGACCTCGCGAACCGCCAGCTCGACAATTTTCCCGGACTTGGTGCGGGGAATATCGCTGACGGCGATGATCTTTGCGGGCACGTGGCGTGGTGAAGCGCCTGAGCGAATGCGGTTCTTGATCGCCTTCGCCAAGTCGTCGGTGAGAACGACACCGGGAGCCAAGCGCACAAAAAGAACCACGCGGACATCGTCATCCCATTCCTGGCCGATGCAGAGCGCCTCCGCAACTTCGTTCATCTGTTCGACCTGGTTGTAGATCTCAGCCGTGCCGATGCGGACGCCGCCTGGATTGAGCGTGGCGTCAGACCGCCCATGAATGATGATGCCCTCGTGCTCGGTCCATTCTGCGAAGTCGCCGTGGCACCACACATTGTCGAAGCGTTCGAAGTAGGCTGCCCTGTATTTGGCGCCATCAGGATCGTTCCAGAACATCACAGGCATCGACGGAAAGGCTTTTGTACAGACGAGCTCACCTTTTTCTTGGCGAACCGGCTGGCCCTCGTCGTCCCACACATCCATGGCAAGGCCGAGGCCCGGCCCCTGGATTTCGCCGCGCCAGACGGGCAGCAACGGATTGCCGAGGACGAAGCAGGAGACAATGTCCGTGCCACCGGAAATGGATGCGAGCTGCACGTCTTCCTTGATGCCTTCGTAGACGAAGGAGAAGCCTTCGGGCGAGAGCGGCGATCCGGTCGATGTCATCAACCGAAGGCTGGAGAGGTCGTGACTGGTGCGCGGTGTCAGCCCGCTCTTGCGCACAGCGTCGATATATTTCGCCGACGTCCCGAAAACAGCAAATTTCTCGGCAGCCGCAAAATCAAAAAGGACGTTGCCGTCGGGCGCGAATGGCGAGCCGTCGAAAAGGCAAAGCGTGGCGCCGGCCGCCAGGCCGCTCACCAGCCAGTTCCACATCATCCAGCCGCATGTGGTGAAATAGAAAAGCTTCTCCCCTGGCTGAACTCCGCAATGCAGTCGGTGCTCCTTGAGATGCTGCAACAATGTGCCGCCAGCGGAATGCACGATGCACTTCGGAACGCCGGTCGTTCCCGACGAGAAAAGGATATAAAGGGGGTGCAAGAATGGCAGGCGGGTGAACTCGACTGCACGCGCTTCGAACGGCGCGATGAAGTCTTCCAGCGTCTCGGCGGCAGATGTCTCGTTGACGACCGCAGCGGCATCGCCGGCATAGTGGACGACGAGGCATGGTGTGCCGAGCTGCTTTGTTACGGTCGCCACCTTGGCCTTCACGTCCTGCAGCTTGCCGCCATACCAATAGGCGTCGCAGGCGATGAAAAGCTTCGGTCCGATCTGACCAAAACGATCAAGGACGCCCTGCTCCCCAAAGTCAGGCGAACATGACGACCAGATCGCGCCGATCGACGCGGCCGCCAGCATGCATGCCACCGTCTCCGGCATGTTGGGCATCATTGCGGCAATCCGATCTCCGGATCCTATACCCATTGCCTTGAATGCCTGTTGCAGCCTGGAAACGAGGCCACGCAACCGGTCCCAGCTCCAGCGATCGGCAGCTTTGTCTTCCCCCCGAAAGATCAGTGCGTCACCCGCGCCTTCCGCGGAAAGCAGGTTCTCGGCAAAATTCAGGGTCGCATCGGGGAAGAAACGCGCATCGAGCATGATGTCGCCATTGAGCAGCGCGCGAGTTCCGGGCTCGCCCTTGACGCCACAGAATTCCCAGACCGACGTCCAGAACCGCTCCCTCTCGGCGACCGAAAAAGCGTGCAAATCTTGGTAGCTTGCCAGGGACAGATCGAAGTCGCGATTGCACTGCTGCATGAAGGCGTACATCGGGCTCGCTTCAACCGATGCTCGCGAAGGCACCCAGAGTGGCTTATCGTCGCGCATTCGACACTTCTCCTATTTGCTTGCCTGTATACCATGCAATATCAGCTTATAAAGGTACTAACGAACCGCGCCGGCAGCTCGCGTTTGCAAGCAGCCGGCATTTGATATATCCGGCATTTCAGAGCATTAAGGGCCGGCGACGGCCGAAATACTGGCGGAATTCATGGGTACGTCAAGACGACCGCGATGGCAGAGGAAAATCAGGCCCGTGTCGCGCTGGCTGCCGGGCTTCGCGCGGCTTGCCACGATTATCCTGCTCGTTTTCCTGTCGATCTTCGTCGCGCTTCGCGTCGCCGGCCCTTATCTGATTTCCACCGGCCTCGTGCGCTCCGGCATCGAGGATGCACTCTCCAAATGGGCCGGCTATCGCGCAGAGATTGCCGGCAAGCCGGTGATCGAGTTCTGGCCGACGCCTCGCATCACCCTCAACAAGATCTCGGTTCACCAGCAGGGCGATGGGAACAGGCTTTTGGGAACCATCGAAAGCCTTTCCGCCGAGTTCAGCCTGATCGATGCGATCAGGGGGCGCGCAAGCTTCCACGAGTTCCATCTTCTCCGCCCCACTTTGCAACTCACCCGTGAGAGCAACGGCGTGATCGACTGGACCAATGAGGGACTTCTGGCAAGGGCGATTGCTGGTGCACGCGAGGAGGGCGGACGAGAAGTTCTCGACAAGAAACTGGATGCCGCTGTCGGTGCCATCACCGTTGAGGATGGGACGGTCAATGTTGCCGATGTCGCAAGCGGAAGGACTTTTCGCTTCGACGGTGTGACCGCCGATGTCAGCTGGCGCAAGCTATCGAGTCCGATTACCGCCGTGCTGATCGCGCGGACGAGCGGACAGGACCTCAAGCTCGATTTCTCATCCCCCAGCCCGCTGCTTATCTTCGGTGGCAACAAGGCCGAAATGAGCGGATCGCTCACCTCGAGCCTGCTCACGGCACGGTTCCAGGGTTTGGCGAACATTTCGCACTTCTTCGATCTTTCCGGCAACATGTCCCTCAGCATCGGCGATCTGCCGGCACTTTTGACCTGGGCTGATCGTTCATTGCCTGTTCTCGCGACCCTGAAGAGCTTTTCGATCGAGACCGATGTCGCTTCGGTTTCGAACGGGTTTCGCTTCGACAATGTCAGCATGAGCATGAATGGATCGAATGCGAAGGGCGTAATGGACGTTGCCTTTCCGCCAGGCAGACGCGCCAAGCTTGGCGGCACGCTGGCTTTCGACCAGATGAATTTCCGGTCGCTCTTCGACGCGTTCATCCTTCGCCTGGCCGCAGGTGAAGCCAACGGGCCGCCGGATGGCGGCGCCTTGCAGAAGCTGGATCTCGACCTCCGGCTTTCCGCGAAACAAGCGCTGATCGAACCTTTCATGCTGTCGGATGTCGGGGCCAGCATCATCGTTTCGAGCAACGAGGCAAAGTTCGACATCGGCGACGGTCAGTTCGAAGGCGGGGCGCTATCCGCTCATCTAGAGGCGATGCGCGGTGACTTTGACGGCGGCGGCAAGCTGCAGCTGTCGATCCGGGGAGCCGACTTCGCCGGCCTGATCGAGCGGCTTCAGCTCAAGGGACCGCTTCCCCTTACGACCGGCTCCCTCGACATGTCGCTCAAGACATCCGTACCGCTCTGGAAGGTCGGCGCTGGCGACGTCACTGGCAGGATCGCTTTCCACGCGCGCTCGGGCTCGCTTCCGGGCTTCGATGCTGAAGCAGTACGCGAAGAGGCCACACGGGCCGACTTCTTCCCCTTGAACGCGGTATCGCACCGAGCCTTCGCCTTCGACAGTTTCGACATCGTCGCCGATCTCGCAGATGGCGCGGCGACGATCCATGGTGGACGGATCGAGGGACCGCAGCAGACGATCATCCTTTCCGGTGTCATCCCATACCGATCGAATGGATTGGCGTTGTCGGGCACGATCGAAGCGACAGATCCGACTGCGTCGACGAGCCTCCCGCCGCTGCCGTTCTTCGTTGGCGGCGCCTGGCCGGAGCCTGTGATCTCGCCTGCGCCCGTCACACAGCAGGGATCGACCAAGTAATCACAGCGCGTTTGCCGCCGCCCGCTCGTCGCGCTCACGCTGCAATTCGCGGCGCTTCGTGATGGTGGAGGCGCAGATCACACCAATCGCCACGATGCCGATCAGAATAGTGCAGACCGCGTTGATTTCGGGCGTCACCCCGAGACGGACCTGGCTATAGATTTTCATCGGCAGCGTCGTCGCCCCGGGACCCGAGGTGAAGCTCGCAATGACGAGGTCATCGAGTGACAATGTAAACGCGAGAATCCAGCCGGAGAGCACCGCAGGCGCAATGATCGGCAGCGTGACTTCGAAGAAAGTCCTAACCGGCGGCGCGCCGAGATCCTGTGCCGCTTCCTCGATCGACCGGTCGAAGCTCAACAGTCGCGACTGCACGACGACGGCAACGAAACACATGGTCAGCGTCGTGTGCGCCAGCGTGATCGTCCAGAAGCCGCGATCAAGGCCGATTGCCACGAAGAGCAGCAGAAGCGACAGGCCCGTGATCACCTCAGGCATGACAAGCGGCGCATACACCATGCCGGAAAACAGCATGCGCCCGCGAAAGCGGGTGTACCGCACCAAGGCGATCGCCGCGAGCGTTCCGAGAATCGTTGCCGCGGTGGCTGAGAGGATACCGACGCGGATCGTCACCCAGGCGGCATCGAGCAAAGCCTGATTGTGCAGGAGGGAAACGTACCATTTGGTCGAGAAGCCTCCCCAGACGGTCACGAGCTTCGACTCGTTGAAGGAAAACACCACCAGAAGAACGATCGGCAGGTAGAGAAACGCAAAGCCGAGCGCGACGGAGGCGACGTTGAAACGGGTCCATCTCAGCATGTCTATCTCCCCTGCTCGTCGGCCTTGGCCTGCGCGTTCTGGAAGAACACGATCGGGATCACCAGAATCAGCAGCAGGATCGTCGCCACGGCCGAGGACACCGGCCAATCGCGATTGGCGTTGAACTCGTTCCACAACGTTTTGCCGATCATCAGCGTCTGCGATCCGCCAAGGAGATCCGGGATAACGAACTCGCCGACCGCGGGGATGAACACCAGCATGCAGCCGGCGACGACGCCCGGCAGTGACAGCGGGAAAGTCACCCGCCAGAATGCGCTGATCGGCGTGCAGCCAAGATCCTGCGCAGCCTCGATCAAGGTGCCATCCATCTTTTCCAGCGAGGAATAGAGCGGCAGGACCATGAACGGCAGATAGGAATAGACGATGCCGATATAGACCGCGACATTCGTGTTAAGGATGATCAACGGCGTATCGATGACGTGCAGCGATAACAGCAGCTGATTGAACAACCCCTCCGGCTTCAGGATCGCGATCCAGGCGTAGACACGGATCAGGAAGCTCGTCCAGAACGGCAGGATGACGAGCATCAGAAGCGTCGGACGGATGCTGCGTGGCGCCTGGGCCATGCCGTAAGCGATCGGGTAGGCGATCAACAGCGTCAGGAACGTCGATACTCCGGCAATCACGAGGCTCGATATGTAGGCGTTCACATAGAGCGGATCATCGATGAGATAGCTGTAGTTGTCGAAGGAGAAGGTGCCGACCTTCTCCCAGAACCCTGCCCAGCCGTCACCAAGGGAAAAGACCGGCTCGTAGGGAGGCATGGCGATCGCCGTCGTCGATAGCGATATGCGGAAGACGATGAAGAACGGCGCCAGGAAGAACAGCAGCAGCCAGACATAGGGGACGATGATGACCAGGCGATTGTAGACTGCGGAACCGAGCTTGCCCATGGTTCAATCCTTGAGGAGGACGCCGGCATCCTCGGCGAAGGTGATCCAGACTTCCTGGTCATAGGTGAAAGGATCGTCAACCGCGCGCTGGGCATTGAGAAGCGAGGCCTTGACCACCTTGCCGCTCTTGAGCTTCACGTGGAAGACCGTCATGTCGCCGAGATAGCCGATATCCCACAGCTCCCCGGAGGCTGCGTTCACCTTTGGATTGGCTGGCGGCTTGCGTGAGACCTTCAGCTTTTCCGGACGGATCGCAAAACCGACCGAAGACCCCATGGCCGGCTTTTCGGGGGTGATGACACTGATCGAGAAATGCTCGTCGACGGCGATCTCGACGGTGCTGTCGTTGGCGCTCGCGACCTTGCCGTCGAAGATGTTCACGTCGCCGATGAAATCAGCGACGAAGCGGGAGTTCGGCGCTTCGTAGATCTCGGCCGGCGTCGCGACCTGGATGACCTTTCCGTGGCTCATGACCGCAATGCGGTCGGCCATGGTCATTGCTTCCTCCTGGTCGTGCGTGACCACGACGAAGGTTAGACCGAGGTTTTGCTGCAGATCCATGAGCTCGAACTGCGTTTCCTCGCGCAGCTTCTTGTCCAGCGCGCCGAGCGGCTCGTCGAGCAGCAGCACCTTCGGCCGCTTGGCAAGGGAACGCGCCAGAGCCACGCGCTGACGCTGGCCGCCTGACAGCTGGTTCGGCTTTCGCGTGGCGAACTTCTCGAGCTTCACCATCTTCAGCATCTGCAGAACGCGCTCGGCGATCTCCTCCTTCGGCATGCCATCCTGACGCAGACCGAAGGCGATATTCTTTTCCACTGTCATATGCGGAAAGAGCGCATAGGACTGGAACATCATGTTGACGGGCCGCTTGTACGGCGGCGTTCCGGCGAGGTTGGTGTCGTCGAGGACGATTTCACCCGAGCTTGGCTGTTCGAAGCCCGCAAGCATGCGCAGCAGCGTGGATTTTCCGCAGCCGGAAGCCCCCAGCAGGGCAAAGAACTCGCGGTGATAGATGTTCAGCGACAGGTCATCAACGGCTGTGAAGTCGCCAAACCGCTTCGTGACATTGTTGAACGATATGAACGGCTTCGATGCAGGGTCTGCCCACGGCGCAAAGGAACGGCGGATATTGCCAAGTGACTTCATATTGTGCCCCGAAAAGTCATTTTTGAAAGCCGGCTTCCCCGAGACCGGCATAGAAAGAAAAGGCCCGGGCGTTGCCGACCGGGCCTGATTTAAATTACTGGCCGGTGACGACTTTCGTCCAGATCCGGGTCGCTGTGCGTTGCGTTTTCGGATCCCATGGGGTGACGCTATAGAGCTTCTTCATCACGTCCTCGCTCGGATAGACCGACGGGTCTTCGAGGACTGCCTTGTCGATGAACTGCTGCGACGCCTTGTTGCCGTTGGCATAAAACACGTAGTTGCTGGCCTTGGCGATGACTTCGGGCTTCATCATGTAGTTGAGGAATTCGTGCGCCTCAGCAACATGCTTGGCATCCGCCGGGATCGCCATCATGTCGAACCACATCTGCGCACCCTGTGACGGAATGGAGTAACCGATCTCCACGCCGTTCTTGGCTTCGGTCGCGCGGTTGGCAGCCTGGAAGATGTCGCCGGAGTAACCGAACGCGATGCAGATGTCGCCGTTAGCCAAGGCGTTGATATATTCCGAGGAATGGAACTTGCGAACGAAGGGCCGTACCTTTTCCAGCAGTTCGCCGGCCTTCTGCAGATCGGCCGGCTTGCTCGAATTGGGTTCAAGTCCGAGATAGGTCAAGGCCGACGGCATGACGTCCTTCGGTGCATCGAGGACATAGATGCCGCAATCCTTGAACTTTTCAGCAACTTTTGGATCGAAGATTGCTTCAAGGCCCGGTGCCTTTGCGTCGGGTCCGAGGACTTCAGCAAGCTTCTTCTTGTTGTATCCTATCCCGTTGGTGCCCCACATGTAGTCCACCGCGTATTCGTTACCGGGGTCATACATCGCGGTGCGCTGCTGGATCATATCCCACATGTTGGAGAGATTCGGCAGCTTGGATTTGTCGAGCTTCTGGAAGACACCGGCCTGAATCTGGCGCTGCAGGAAGTCGCCGCTCGGCACGACCACGTCGTAGCCCGTGCCGCCGGCCAGCAGCTTGGTTTCAACCGTCTCATTGGAATCGAAGGTGTCGTAGACGACCTTGATGCCGGTTTCCTTGGTGAAGTCTTCGAGGATGGAGCTGTCGATATAATCCGACCAGTTGTAGACGTTGACCACCCGCTCCTGCGCAAAGGACGGCGCAGCGGCGAACGCGAGCACAACGGCGCTCGCTGCAAGTCTTGCGATTGTTGACCTCATGATATCTCCTGTCTTCTTCTTCGCTTTGCGGCGCCGTTTCACGGACGCCCACCCTCTGGTTTTGCAACCAGACTAGAAAGCTTTTCAGAAGCCGACAAGCGCAAAAACCTGCAGTCTCAATCATTTCACAGTCATTGGAAATCGAAGCTGCTGAGGCCTGCAACCATCTCATCGAGGCCCAGCGGCCGTGTGACAGGCGGCTCGGCGCGCGCAAGGCAGCCGCGCCGTTCGCAAAGGCGGCAAGCCGGTCCGATCGCAACCGGCTGCTGCGTCGTTGCAACCTGGCCGTAGACCGACGCTTCGCCGGCAGCAGTTTCGCAGCCGATCAGCAAGGCGGTGCGCCTGATGCGCTCTCCGAACGCGGTGTTTGGCCCCTCAAGTGTCCGAGAGACCGTAAGGTAACTGCCGCCATCCGGCATTTCGACCGTTTCGGCAAGGATCTGGCCGGGCTGCAGGAAGGCGGCATGAATGTTCAGCTTGGGACAGCCGCCGCCGAAACGCGAATGCGGGAAGCCGTGCGCTCCAGCCCGCCGCAGCCGGTGACCAGCCGCATCGATCTCGATCATGAAAAAGGGAATGCCGGAGGCACCCGGCCGCTGCAGCATGACCAACCGGGCTGCCGCCAGCGCATAGGAAACGCCGAAGCGGGAACGAAGGATATCCACGTCATACCGGCTGCCCTGGGCCGCAGCAAGAAAGGGTGCATAGGGCATCGCGAGCGCCAATGCGCCGTAACGACAGAGTTCGAAGCGCGCTATCCGCTTCGCCTCTGGCGTCGACAATGCCAGGCCATCGAGTTCCGCAAGGATCGCATCGCGCAATGCCAGCGTCGCGACCTCAATCGCGATCTCATGCGCCTGGTCGGCCGGCGACAGGCGTTCGGAAACGAAGAGCCGCATCGAGTGCCGATCGAAGCGACGCCGAAGATCCGGCATGACGTGAACCGGAAGGACACGGACGCTGATGCCGCGCTCCGCCCGCAGCCACTCCCTGAACGCGACCGGGAGATCGCGGGTTTCCGAAAAACGCGCCGAGAACGTCTCGGCGGCCTCTTCGAGTTCGGGGAAATATGCCGAGCGCCGCTCCAGAACATCGCGGACCTCGTCGGCCGGAAGTCGCGCACCGGCAAGCGGCATCTGCCCCGCACCTGCCGTCAGCGACGTCAGGTCAGAGAGGCGGCTGGCCTGCTCACTATAGGCGCGGTAGAGTTTGATTATGCCACTTGCCGCATTGGGTGCAGCTTCCGCGACCTCCACGAGTTCCTGATCGCCGGGAAGTTCGCCGGCCAGCAGCGGATCCGCAAAAATCTCGCGCAGTTGGTTGAGGCTGCCGCCGCTCTCATCCTTCAGCTCCTCCAAATCAACCTTATAGACCGACGACAGCTTCAGCAGCAATTGCACGGTGAGAGGCCGCTGGTTGCGCTCGATGAGGTTGAGATAGGACGGAGAGATGCCAAGCTCTTCGGCCATCGCAGACTGCGTCAAGCCGAGGCCGTTGCGAATGCGCCGAACCTTCGGTCCCGCAAAAATCTTGCGCTCCGCCATGTGACAATCCTTTACAAGATACCGACCAACCGGAATTTACAATACTTTACAAATTTACAGAGCGCCTATGTCAAAGACTTTGCATCCTAACTTGTTTCTGATGGCTATTCCATAGATATCTCTGGCTTTTCACGGAAACTTGTAAATTCTGTTAATCATCCAAACCGACCACATAATCTGCAAGGGAGCATGAGATGACAGAATTTGACAAGCTGCACCGGGACCTTCCGGCAGGACGCTTCAACGGGGTCGAGCGTCCCTACTCGATCGACGACGTCAAGCGTCTGCGCGGCTCCGTGGAACTGCGCTATACACTCGCGGAAATGGGCGCCAAGCGACTATGGCAGCTTCTGCATCAGGATGATTTCGTCAATGCGCTCGGCGCGCTTTCGGGCAATCAGGCGATGCAGATGGTCCGGGCCGGTTTGAAGGCAATCTACCTCTCCGGCTGGCAGGTCGCTGCAGACAGCAATACCGCTTCGGCCATGTATCCGGACCAGTCGCTTTATCCGGCAAACGCCGGGCCAGAGCTTGCCAAGCGGATCAACCGGACCCTGCAGCGCGCCGACCAGATCGAAACATCAGAGCAGAACGGCCTCTCCGTCGAGACCTGGTTTGCGCCTATCGTCGCTGACGCAGAGGCAGGCTTCGGAGGCCCGTTGAATGCCTTCGAGATCATGAAGGCCTACATCGAGGCAGGTGCGGCCGGTGTCCACTTCGAGGACCAGCTGGCGTCGGAGAAGAAGTGTGGCCATCTGGGCGGCAAGGTCCTGATCCCGACCGCGGCGCATATCCGCAACCTCGATGCGGCTCGCCTCGCCGCCGATGTCATGGGCGTTCCGACGCTCGTCATCGCCCGCACGGATGCGGAAGCCGCCAAGCTGCTCACATCCGATATCGACGAGCGCGACCAGCCCTTTGTCGATTATGATGCGGGTCGCACGGTCGAAGGCTTCTATAAGGTTCGTAACGGGCTCGAGCCGTGCATCGCCCGCGCCGTCGCCTACGCGCCGCACTGCGATCTCATCTGGTGCGAAACCTCGAAGCCGGATCTCGAGCAGGCCCGCCGCTTTGCCGAAGGCGTCCACAAGGTGCATCCCGGCAAGCTGCTCGCCTACAACTGCTCGCCGTCGTTCAACTGGAAGAAAAACCTCGATGACGCGACGATCGCCAAGTTCCAGCGCGAGCTCGGTGCGATGGGCTACAAGTTCCAGTTCATCACGCTGGCCGGCTTCCATCAGCTGAACTTCGGCATGTACGAGCTCGCTCGAGGCTACAAGGACCGGCAGATGGCTGCCTATTCCGAACTGCAGCAGGCGGAGTTCGCGGCCGAGGTCAACGGCTACACCGCGACCAAGCATCAGCGCGAAGTCGGCACCGGCTATTTCGATGCCGTTTCGATGGCCATCACCGGCGGACGTTCGTCGACCACGGCAATGAAGGAATCCACCGAACACGCACAGTTCAAACCAGCAGCAGAATGATCGCACCAAGGAGGAGAATGCCATGCCTACGCTTGCACGCGTCAAGGAACGCGCTGAAGAACAATCCACCTGCATGACCCCGGACCAGCAGACGATGATCCGCATGTTGGCCAACGACCTGCACCGACTGAACCAGTCGGTCATGAAAGCGGTCGATGCCGGGGTTTCCGTCGAGTTGGTTCGCTCGGCAAGGCATCATGGCGGCGACGGGAACTGGGGAGACCTCTTGATCCCCGTCATCGTCGCGGGCCGCAACTGAGACCACGGGCGCCCTAGCTTCGGCTGGGGCGCTTACCCGCAAAGAGATCGACGTAGCTCTTCAGCAATTTCGTCATGCGATCGGCAACGGTCCGGATTTCCGGCCGGTGCCGATCCTCGTTGTTCATGACGATCCATTGCCGGTGGCGCAGTTCCGGCAGCTCGCCACCGAGACGCTGCAGTTCGGGATCGAGATCGCCGACGAAGCACGGCAGAACCGCCTTGCCCGTCCCTGCTCTCAGCAATTCCAGAAGCGAGCGCGGCCGGTTGACGGTCGCAACGATCGAGCCGGCAGCGTTGCGATGCGGCCAACGCAGATAATTCGAGATCGCATCCTCTTCGGCGACGGCGACCCATCGCTCATCGGTGCCTTCGGCATTGCGTCTCGTATAAACAGCATAGGCAACCTCGCCGAGCAGGCGGGCGGCAAGGTTGCTTTCTTCCGGTTCGAAGGCGCGGATACCGATGTCGCTTTCCCTGTAGTTGAGGTTGGCGCGCGCTTCGCCAATGGTCAGCGAGACTGCGAAGGCATCGCCAGGCTTGCGGACCGCCGCAAAATTCTCCGTCAGAAGCCACGCGATCCAAGTGCCGGCCGCGATCCTCACCGTTGCGCCGACGCTGCCCGCCTGCCGCCAGGCATCGACCTTGCGCGCTGCCGCCTCCATGTCCTGTAGATGGTCCAGCAGTACTTGGCCGTCCATAGTGAGGCTGTAGCCCGTCTGACTGCGGACAAAGAGAGCCTTGCCGATCTCATGTTCCAGATCGAGCATGCGACGGCCGATCGTCGCGGGGCTAAGGCCGCTCGATGCGCTGGCACCGGTCAGCCCACCAAACCGGGCGACCTGAAGAAAGAGCTGAAAAGAGTCCCACTGCGTGTTTTTCATAGACGAAAAACATAGTGAGATAACTCGCGTTTATAAAGCAGATTTTGAGGGATAGTTAAGGCGATGCCCCACACGGAAGGACATCGTCATGATTACCCCAATCGCCATTGCGGAAATTGCAGACATGCTCAACGACAGCCGCGACAAGTATTCGGCACGAGCCGAAAACGAATTCTATGAAAGCTTTGGCAGCTCCCGCATGGTCCGGGTCGCGGCCTTCGTCACATCCTTCGGAATCTCGGTCAAAACACTTCTCGCCAGGGCACCCGGTGTCAGTCTGAACGGGAAGATCAGGCCGCCTGCCTTGCGCGGCCGTAATCCGAAGTGGCTTCGAAGCGGAACTGCTGAACCAACGCCATCAGCGCATCCGCCTCATTGGCAAGCTGGCGGCTTGCCTCGGTCGTTTCCTCGACCATTGCGGCGTTCTGCTGTGTCATCTGGTCCATCGCATTAACGGCACCGTTGACTTCCTGCAGAGCAGCCGATTGGTCCTGGCTTGCTGTCGCGATCGTTTCAACGTGACCGCTGATCGCAATGATCTCCTGACTGATCGCGGCGAGCACCGAGCCTGTCTTCTGCACAAGGCCGGACCCGGTCATGACTTCCCGCGTCGACTTCTCAATCAGGCCCTTGATTTCGCGCGCTGCGTCTGCGGAACGCTGCGCAAGCTCACGCACTTCCTGTGCAACGACCGCGAAGCCCTTGCCGGCCTCACCGGCGCGTGCCGCCTCGATGCCAGCGTTCAACGCCAGAAGATTCGTCTGGAACGCGATGTCGTCGATGACTTCGATGATCTGCTCGATCTGTTTCGAGGCCTCCTCGATGCGATCCATCGCCGCGACTGTGTCGCTGACCACGGCGCCTGAGCTATCGGCGTTCTTCTTCGTCACGGATACGGCGTCGTTCGCCTCGCGCGCTCTCACCGCGGAGGATTTGACTGTTGCGGTGATTTCCTCAACGGCAGCTGCGGTTTCTTCGAGATTGGCGGCCTGCGCTTCTGTGCGCTTCGAAAGCTCGTCGGCGGAAGCCAGCATGGCTCCTGAATTGGTCTGGATCGAAGCCGTGTTGTCACGAATGCGCGCCAGCGTTTCCTGCAAGCGAACAAGCGACGCATTGAAATCGACGCGAAGCTGCTCCAGGCGACCGACGAACGGCGTCTGGATCGTCTGAGAGACATCGCCCTGCGCCAGGCGTCCCAAGCCGGCCGCGAGTTGATTGACGGCGAAGTCGATCTGCCCATCGAGCGCACGCTTCTCGGCATCGTTGCGGGCGCGCTCGTCATCGCTGAGCTGCCGCTGTTCGGCGGCCTGCATTTCCAATGTCTGGCGGGCACGGGCGTTGTCCCGGAAGAGAGCCAGAGCGCGTCCAATCGCGCCGAACTCGTTCTGTTTCTCCACACAGGGAACTGGTCCGTCGAGATTTCCTGCAGAGATCGTGTGGATGGTCGCGGTCAATGCCTCCAGTGGCTTGACGGACGCGCGGATGGCGAAGTAGGCGACCACGCCGACCAGCAACAACACCGCTACACCAGCGCCTGCCACCAGCATCAGCAATTGCTGCAGGCTGTTGTAATAGACTTCCATCGGGATGCCGATGAAAAGAATGCCGACGTTTGAACCGGTTGCGTTTTTGATCGGGAAATAGCCCGTCATGAACTTCCGACCGAACAGCTCTGCCGGGCCGTAATAGGCTTGGCCCTTGGCCAATGCTGCCTGCGCAGGATGATCCGCGGCGAGCTTCGTGCCGACGGCGCGGTCGCCGTTTTCCTTTTTCACGTTCGTAGAGACGCGGACGTAGTCGCTGTCCTGGTGTTCAAAGACCGTGGCAACACCTGCAATCGACTGCGCGGTGCGATCGACCAGAACATGATCGCTGAGCGAGGGAAGTTTATCTTCAGTCACCCCGGCAAGCTGGTTGTTGCTGACGTCAATCTTCACGGTGGCGTCGCTTGCGCCGTAGAGGACCGCCATGGTCCGGCTTGCGTCCTTTGCGTCGGAGACGGCGCTCGCCATCACGTAGGCGCTCAGATTGTAATAGGTGACACAGACGATCGCCGCGGCGCTACAGACGAGTAATACAAGCGTGATGGCAACAATCTGACGTACGATGGAAGCCGAGAACAAACGCAGCATGGATATCCCCAGAGACATGAGCCTCGCAGGGTAATTCGAAAAATTTAAAGAAAATCTTCAAAAAATTGGCAATCGTCAAAAAATTTGAAATTACCTCGCCCCAAAATTAAGGGCTTCCGCGCAGGCGCGATAGGTCGAAATCGGCATAGGGGGCGATCTTATTTGATCGCTCCCCTGCCACACCACCCGGCATGCGGGTCCGCACCGGGCGGTTCGAGGGATTGAGGTTATGCGAGCCTGGGCATTCCGAGTTGGTCGGCCCATT
>NZ_LOKZ01000036.1 GCF_002211365.1 Rhizobium sp. R711
GCAAACAACCTGTCCAGCGGACGGAGAAGATTTAGCCGATCGGCAAAAGCGCCGGTCAAACCATAACCGAACCCAAGGAGAAGCCGGCAAATGGCGGTGTTTTGTCCCTTGTGTTCTTTCATTGGAGAATTTTCATGAAGATCACTTGGCTTGGTCATTCCGCTTTCCGTATCGAGATCGGAAAGGCGAAAATCCTGCTGGATCCGTTTCTCACGCACAATCCGTCCTTTGCAGGGCAGAATGCAAAGGATGTCGCGAGCGGTGTCACCCATATCCTGCTGACGCACGGTCACGGCGATCATGTCGGCGATACCGTAGCACTTGCCAAGGAGACCGGCGCCGTCGTTCTCGCAAACGCCGATCTTGCCGCCTGGCTGGGCTCGAAAGGCCTGAAGAAAATCGAAGCGGGCAACACCGGCGGTACGATTTCGTTCGACGGTTTCTCTGCGACCTTTACCAATGCGCTGCATTCATCCGCGCAGATCACCGAGGACGGCGTTTCACACGCCCTCGGCAATGCCAACGGCCTGATGCTGCACTTCGATGAGGAAGCTTCTATTCTGGCCATGGGCGATACCGACATCTTTTCGGACATGGCGCTGATCAACGAACTGCATCAGCCGGATATCGGCTTCGTGCCGGTCGGTGACCGCTTCACCATGGGCGGCGCGGTGGCGGCACTCGCCTGCCAGCGCTACTTCAACTTCAAGACGGCCATTCCCTGTCACTATGGCACCTTCCCGATCATCGACCCGACGCCTGAGAAGTTCGTCTCCGGCATGGAGGGATCGAAGACAGCGGTGAAGACGCCGAAGCCGGGCGAAAGCTTTTCTCTCTAGGTCTACCGAAATCGCTTCGATTTTGGAGGCGGAATTCTACGCTATCCAAAGGCCATGCCCGTTGCGCATAGCGGGCATGGCCTTTATAGCGGGTAGGAAAAATCCTATCCGGAGAATACCATGTCCGTCGACTTTGCCACCGTTAAGCGCGTAGCGCGCCTTGCCCGTATTGCCGTCTCCGAAGAAGAGGCAAATCGCATGGTGGGTGAGCTGAATGGCATCCTCGGCTTCGTCGAACAGCTCTCCGAGGTCGATGTTGAGGGCGTCGAGGCAATGACATCGGTTACGCCGATGGAGATGAAGAAGCGCACGGACGACGTGACCGATGGTAACAAGGCCGCCGACATCGTCTCGAATGCGCCTGTCACCGATCAGAATTTCTTCCTGGTACCCAAAGTCGTCGAATAAGGCTTTCGCCGCTTTCCGACCTCCGTTGCCATTCCAGATTTGAAGCGAATTACCATGAGCGAACTCACCAGCCTGACCATTGCCGAAGCCCGCACGAAGCTGCGCGCCAAGGAAATCAAAGCGACCGAACTGGCCGAAGCTTATATTTCGGCGATCGAAGCGGCCAACGACAAGCTCAACGCCTATATCAAGGTCACGCCCGAGAAGGCGTTGCAGATGGCGGAAGCCTCCGACGCACGGCTCGCCGGCGGCAAGGGCGGCGAGCTCGAAGGCATCCCGCTCGGTATCAAGGATCTGTTTGCCACCGAGGGCATTCATACCCAGGCCTGCAGCCACATCCTCGATGGTTTCAAGCCGCACTACGAGTCAACAGTCACGCAGAACCTGTGGGACGATGGCGCCGTTATGCTCGGCAAGCTCAACATGGACGAGTTCGCCATGGGCTCTTCCAATGAAACCTCCTATTACGGGGCGGTGATCAATCCCTGGCGGTCGGCTGGCTCCAATCAGCAGCTGGTACCTGGCGGTTCCTCGGGCGGCTCGGCGGCTGCCGTTGCAGCCCACCTTTGCGCTGGCGCCACGGCAACCGACACGGGCGGCTCAATCCGCCAGCCTGCCGCTTTCACCGGCACGGTCGGCATCAAGCCGACCTATGGTCGCTGCTCGCGCTGGGGTACGGTCGCCTTCGCATCCTCGCTCGATCAGGCCGGCCCGATTGCGCGCGACGTACGCGATGCCGCGATCCTGCTGAAGTCGATGGCGT
Organism: Rhizobium sp. R711; assembly: GCF_002211365.1. Taxonomy (GTDB): domain Bacteria; phylum Pseudomonadota; class Alphaproteobacteria; order Rhizobiales; family Rhizobiaceae; genus Rhizobium. Next base: position 2,011 of record NZ_LOKZ01000036.1, read on the forward strand.
CGGTCGATCCCAAGGACACGACCTCGGTCGACCTGCCGGTTCCTGATTATGAGGCGGCGCTCGGTCGGTCGTTGAAGGGCATGAAAATCGGCATTCCGAACGAGTACCGCGTCGACGGTATGCCGGAGGAGATCGAAACGCTCTGGCAGCAGGGTATTGCCTGGCTGAAGGATGCCGGCGCCGAGATCGTCAACATCTCGCTGCCGCACACCAAGTATGCCCTGCCGGCCTACTACATCGTCGCTCCGGCGGAGGCCTCGTCGAACCTCGCGCGCTATGACGGCGTCCGCTACGGCCTGCGCGTCGATGGCAAGGACATCGTCGACATGTATGAAAGGACGCGTGCTGCCGGCTTCGGCAAGGAAGTCAAGCGCCGCATCATGATCGGCACCTACGTTCTGTCCGCCGGCTACTACGACGCCTACTACATCAAGGCCCAGAAGGTCCGCACGCTGATCAAGCGTGACTTCGAACTGGCGTTCAATGCCGGTGTCGACGCGATCCTGACGCCCGCGACCCCGTCGTCGGCTTTCGGCGTCGCTGACGAAAATCTCGCTTCCGATCCGGTGAAGATGTACCTGAACGACATCTTCACCGTAACGGTGAACATGGCCGGTTTGCCGGGCATTGCCGTTCCGGCTGGTCTCGACCACAAGGGCCTCCCGCTCGGCCTGCAGCTGATCGGCAAGCCCTTCGACGAAGAGACGCTGTTCAAGACGGCGCATGTGATCGAACAGGCGGCAGGCAAGTTCACGCCCGCCAAGTGGTGGTAAGCGAGCTTAAAGTCCGGAAAATGACCGTCGCCGACCATCACATGGTCGGCGAAGTCGGTTTTACGGCCTGGAAATCCAGCGGCGCCAAAGAGGTTGGCTTCCACCAGGCACACGTCATCGAACATGCCCGCAAAGCATTCTTCGATTATCCCGCTGCGGCAAAGGGCGATGTCGCCGTCGCTGAACTCGAAGGCAGGATAGTCGGCTGGGGCGGCCGGGAAAACGAGCCCAATCACATATCGGACATCTGGATCGATCCCGCTTGCCAGGGCCGTGGCATCGGCTCCGCCCTTATTCGCTATTTCATTGAACGCATTGCCGCCGACGGCTTCAAGGTTGCAAAAATCGACACCCGAGCTACCAATGCCGGCGCCATCCGGCTCTACGAGCGAGCGGGTTTCTCGATCATCTGGCGTGATGAGAAGTTCGATGCGGCACTCGGTATTCCGCTCGAAAAGGTGCATCTGGAGAAGCGTCTCGGCTAAGGCCGCAATCTCGGGAGGAGGCTAATGTCCAAACAGAATCTGGCGGATATGATCGAAGCGTTCGACTGCCTCGCGGCGGTGGGTTTCACGATGGGTGCGGAATGGCAGGCCGTTCACGAGATCTGCCAGGCGCATGAAGGTGAGGCGCCTTTCGACTGGGGGCACGCGCTCTGCCACCGTATCGAAGGCGACGACTGGAATTCGGACTACTGGTACCGGCGAGCGGGCAAGCGCCGCGAGAACGGCACGGTGGCCGAGGAGTGGTCAGCGATGAGGGCCGAGCTTTCCACCCATCGTTAAGAAAAGCCGCGCGCCGAAGCGATGCGCGGCCAAAATCGAAAAGCTACCTGTTATCCTGTTCCGCTCTCACCAGAACCAATCCCCGTTCGGTGATGCGATAGGGTCTGCCGCCCGAGGACTTGATGGCCCGCTTCTGCTTCAGCTTGCGAAACAGCTCGAGGCCGAAGCCGGGATAAACCCAGCCATCGCGTGTGAAGCACTTCACCGCCTCGATCTTTCGGTTTTCGTAGCGTTCGATTTCAATGCGGCCACCCTGGGCCAATAGGTGCAGGATACGCTGCTCCGTACGTGAAATATCCATGGAATGTTGATCCGGTGGTAGCGCCCTAGGGCGTACAAAAACGATCTGGCGTCCGATCGGACGTCAGGGCTTCGTTCTTTTCGGGCCCGTGCGCGCAAGCAAAACCTGCGGGCAGGGGCCTCTACCGGGTCTGAGAAGACAAGTTCAACATGTGGTCGTCATATCGGCTGCTCGACATCCCGTCAAGTTTCTTGCAACCGATGGGGGATCTTGCAACGAGCCACGCGCCTAACGCGAGGCTTTGATAATGCGGTGATTCGGTGTTTTACTTCAGTGGAAACGCGGAGGTACCGTTGATCCATATTCGCAATGCCCGCGAAGACGAAGCGGAACTCCTGAGCGAGATCGGAGTGAGGGCCTGGCAGAAGGCGATGGCATCCATCGGCGAAGGGGATGCTATGGTCGATGCCGCGCGGAGCGCCTTCTTCAATTTCGTCGCAAGTAGCTGGATCACCGTCACCGTCATCGAATGGAACGGACATCCGGCCGGATGGGCAGCGCGCGAGACCCTCGACGAGAAGATTTCAGATTTCTGGATCGATCCCGCCTTCACCGGTCATGGTCTTGGGACGGCGCTCTTGCAAAATATCGAAAAAGACATCGCCGCGCAGGGCCTCGATACGGCGATGATGCAGACGCACTCAGGGAACTCCGAAGCGATCGGCTTCTTCCAGAAGCGGGGATACACAATTCATTGGCTATCGATCGTCTACAATCCCAAGCTCGATCGTGATGTGCCGTCCGTCGGTCTGTCAAAGTCTCTGGAAGCCGCGGATGACGGCACATACGGCCTAGCCTTAGCCTAGTACGACGTAACCGAGGGCGGCCGATAACAGCAGAGCGGCTGCGGCATGAAAGACGACGATGGCCCTCAGGATCGAGCGGAACGGCTCTTTCTGTGTCTTGTGACGTAGCAGTTTCTGCGCGCAAACGGCGCCTAGACTGCCGCCAACCAATGCAAGCGTCAGTAAGGTCTTTTCGCTGGTCCGCCTCCAATGGTGGCGAGCGGCCTGCTTGTCGAGAAAATAGACCGAGAACACGAAGGCATTCAGTGCCATGAAAAGCGCGATGATCTTGAAAATATCCGCTGTCGTCATGCGGGTCACGCTAGCGACATTGAGTTAACACGCGCCAAACCGGCTGGCGTCGCTGCGACGCACAGCCGAAAGCCTTGCACCGGCAAGCCATTTCCGTTACCTCACCAGTTGAAAAGAACAGCCTCAAAAAGAGCATCCCAATGACCATTGTCGACGTTCGCACGCCTGATCCGAAACGCTTCATTCCCGGCGCCACTGGCGATTGGGAAGTCATCATCGGCATGGAAGTCCATGCGCAGGTGCTGTCGAATTCGAAGCTGTTCTCGGGTGCCGCGACCGAATTCGGCAAGCCGCAGAATTCCAACGTTTCGCTCGTCGATGCCGCGATGCCCGGCATGCTGCCCGTCATCAATGAGGAATGCGTCGCCCAGGCGGTCCGCACCGGTCTCGGCCTGAAGGCGCAGATCAACAAGCGCTCGATCTTCGACCGCAAGAACTATTTCTATCCAGACCTGCCGCAGGGCTATCAGATCTCGCAGTTCAAGGATCCGATCGTCGGCGAAGGCAAGATCATCATCTCGCTCGGCCCGGATCGTCAGGGGCAGTTCGAGGACATCGAGATCGGCATCGAGCGCCTGCATCTGGAGCAGGACGCCGGCAAGTCGCTGCACGACCAGCATGCCACGATGTCCTACGTTGACCTCAACCGCTCGGGTGTTGCGCTGATGGAGATCGTCTCCAAGCCTGACATGCGCTCTTCCGATGAAGCCAAGGCCTACATGACGAAGTTGCGCTCGATCGTACGCTACCTCGGCACCTGCGACGGTAACATGGACGAGGGCTCGATGCGCGCCGACGTCAACGTCTCCGTCCGCCGCCCGGGCGAAGGCTTCGGCACGCGTTGCGAGATCAAGAACGTCAACTCCATCCGCTTCATCGGTCAGGCGATCGAATACGAAGCCCGCCGCCAGATCGGCGTTCTCGAGGACGGTGGCTCGATCGAGCAGGAGACCCGTCTTTTCGACCCGAACAAGGGCGAGACGCGTTCAATGCGTTCCAAGGAAGATGCGCACGACTACCGTTACTTCCCGGATCCGGACCTGCTGCCGCTCGAGTTCGACGATGCCTTCGTCAAGGCGCTCGAAGCCGACCTTCCGGAATTGCCCGACGACAAGAAGGAGCGCTTCGTGCGCGAACTCGGCCTCTCGGTCTACGACGCTTCCGTTCTCGTCTCGGAAAAGGCGATCGCCGACTATTTCGAAGCCGTGGCTGAGGGCCGCGATGGCAAGACAGCCGCCAACTGGGTCATCAACGATCTGCTCGGTGCGCTGAACAGGACCGGCAAGAGCATCGAAGAGACGTCTGTTTCGCCGGCTCAGCTTGGTGCGATCATTGACCTCATCAAAGCGGAGACTATTTCCGGAAAGATCGCGAAGGACCTGTTCGAAATCGTGCTGAATGAGGGCGGCGATCCGGCCGAGATTGTCGAAACCCGCGGCATGAAACAGGTGACCGATACTGGTGCGATCGAACGGGCCGTGGACGAAATTATCGCCGCCAACCCCGATCAGGTCGCAAAGGTTCAGGCCAAGCCGACTCTTGCCGGCTGGTTTGTCGGTCAGGTCATGAAGGCGACCGGCGGCAAAGCAAACCCGCAGGCCGTCCAGGCTCTCGTGAAGGCGAAGCTCGGCATCGAGGAGTAGGGACCGTGTATTTCGTGCGCACTGCCAGCGAGGGTGATCTTAGCAAGATGCGCACTTTGCTGGATGAGGGCTTTCGCGCGACTTACGCTGGCCTCTACGGCGAAGCGAAGGTGAAAGAGCTCATTGCGCATCTGTTTTCGCCGGCGGCGCTGCAGGCGCGCCTGGCGAAGAAGAATGCAGAGTTCCTCGTTGCCGACAACGGCAAGGATATCGGCGGGGTCGGCTATGCCGCCATGTCGGATGAAATGACGAAGACCGTCATGCTCCATCTGCTATATGTCCGACCGCCGCTGCATCGCCAGGGCATCGGGCGCGAGATTTTTGCCGAGCTGGAAACCTGCTTTCCCGACGCCGAGATCATGCGCCTCGAGGTCGAGCCACGGAACACTACGGCAATCGCCTTCTATCATGCCCATGGCTTCGAGGATGTCGGTCGCAACGAAAATGACGGGCCGGGACAATCCGGCATCCCGACACTGATCCTCGAAAAAACTCTCGAACTGCGCTAGCCAATCATGAGCAAAACCATCATTCGCGAGGCGCGTAGCGCTGACGTTGCTGCGCTTGTCGCGATCTTTGCCTCTGATGATCTCGGCGGTCACGGCGATACGACTGCTACCGAAGCCTTGGGCGATTATCTCAGAGCTTTCGAGCGGGTCGCCTCGTCACGCGATCAGACGCTCTACGTCGCCGAACGCGAGGAACAGGTTGTCGGCACGTTCCAGACGATGATCGTGACGTCACTGGTCGGTCGTGGCTCGTCGTCGATGATTATCGAAGCGGTGCAGACGCGCGCTGACATGCGTGGGCAGGGCATTGGCGCTCAGATGATCGAGTTCGCCATCGCGGAGGCAAAACGTCGCGGCCTGCGCCTTGTTCAACTAACCTCGAACGCCAGCCGCAAGGATGCGCACCGTTTCTACGAGCGGCTCGGCTTCAGGCAATCGCATCTCGGCTTCAAGATGGCGCTGAAATGAGCTGGTGTGGCGCCGGAATCACTGGACAATGCGGATCGCTGGCGGCATAAGCGAGGGATCAAATTCTGGTCCCGCTTGCCGTCTGGCTAGCTCAAGGAAAAGACATGAAGAATCTCCTCGTGCAAATCTTCACCTGGTGGAACGGTCAGACGATCGGTACGCGTTTCGCGACCTGGCGTTTTGGCAAGCGCGTCGGTGAAGACGAATTGGGTAATGTTTACTACGAAGGCGGCATGTCGTCTTACGGCCTTCCGAAGCGTTGGGTGATCTACAAGGGCTACGCCGAAGCCTCGGCAATTCCGCCGGGCTGGCACGGCTGGATGCATCACCGCACAAACGTTCCGCCGAGCCAGGAAAACTACGTCGCCAAGGAATGGCAGAAGCCGCATCGCGCAAACCCGACCGGTTCGCCACAGGCTTATCGCCCGCCCGGCTCGCTGGTCGTTCCTGGCGAGCGTCCTCGGGTTACCGGCGACTACGACGCTTGGACGCCTGGCAACTAAGCAGGCGGCCTGACCGGCCCCGCTTTTAGCCACAATTGACCATTACCCGCAGAATGGCCGCAGCGACTGCGGCCTTCCGATTTTAAGATGCTGTGGAGACGGGCAGACATGAAGCTTTTCACGCGGAACCAGCTCCTGCGTGCCGCCGGGCTCTCCCTGGTGCTTGGCTCGACGCTTCTGCCACAGGTCGCTACCGCTGCCCGCATCGAGAATTCGGTCGCCGTTTTCTCCGGCCTAGACAAGATCACCGGTCGCATCACGACCTTCGATGTATATGTCAACGAGACCGTGCAGTTCGGCGCCCTGCAGGTCACGCCGAAGGCCTGCTATTCGCGTGATCAGGCCGAAGCGCAGAAGATTGATGGTTTCGTGGAAGTCGACGAGATCACGCTCGACCGCAAGATCCGCCGCATCTTTACGGGTTGGATGTTTGCCGACAGCCCCGGCCTCAACGCCGTCGAGCATCCGATCTATGACGTCTGGCTGAAAGACTGCAAGCAGAACTCGGACGTTCCTGCGCCCGACAAGGCAGCTAACTAATTCTCAGAATTTGAGGTGCGGTGATTCCATTGCCGCCGCGAGTATGTGAGCATACTCATCCTTCGGAACATCGATGGCTCCGAACGTCTTCAGGTGCTCGGTCGTGAACTGTGTATCGAGCAGAGTAAAGCCCTTGGCGCGCAGCCGCTCGACGAGATGAACGAGGCAGATCTTCGAGGCGTCCGTCCGCCGCGAGAACATGCTTTCGCCGAAGAATGCCGAGCCAAGCGAAACGCCATATAGCCCGCCGACAAGCTCGCCGCCGTCCCAGGCTTCGACGGTGTGGGCATGGCCTATGCGATGCAGCGTCGAATAGAGCGTCTTGATAGTCTGATTGATCCAGGTGCTCGGCCTGTTCCCGGTCTCTGCCGCGCAGGCTGCGATGACCGCATCGAAATCGTAGTTGAAGCGGATTTCGAACGGCTTGCGCCGAATCGTCTTGGCGAGGCTTTTGGAAACGTGAAATTCGTCGAGCGGCAGGACGCCGCGAAGATCAGGCTCGACCCAGAATATTTCTGGGTCATCAGCCGATTCGGCCATCGGAAAGAGACCGATGGAATAGGCGCGCAGGAGGATTTCCGGTGTTATGCCTGGAGACTTCCTGCGCGATCCTGCCATTCTCTGTTACGCCGATTTCTTGGCCAGATAGTTTTCAAGCCAGTGGATATCGTAGTCGCCGTTGGCGATGTCCTGATTGTCCACCAGATCCTGGAACAACGGAAGCGTCGTCTTGATGCCGTCGACGACGAATTCGTCGAGCGCGCGACGCAGGCGCATCATGCATTCGACGCGCGTGCGGCCGAAGACGATAAGCTTGCCGATGAGGCTGTCGTAGTAGGGCGGGATCTTGTAACCCTGGTAAGCGCCGCTATCGACGCGAACGCCAAGACCACCCGGCGCATGGAAGTGCGTGATCGTGCCGGGCGAGGGCACGAAGGTCCGCGCGTCCTCGGCGTTGATGCGGCACTCGATGGCGTGGCCGTGGAAGTTGATGTCTTCCTGTTTGACAGAGAGTCCGCCGCCGGACGCGACGCGGATCTGCTCGTGAACGAGGTCGATGCCGGTGATCGCTTCAGTGATCGGGTGCTCGACCTGCAGGCGGGTGTTCATTTCGATGAAATAGAACTCGCCATTCTCGTACAGGAACTCAATCGTGCCCGCGCCGCGATACTTCAGCTTTTTCATGGCGTCGGCACAAACTTGGCCGATCTTCATGCGCTGTTCGACGTTGAGGGCAGGGGAATTCGCTTCTTCCCAGACCTTCTGGTGGCGGCGCTGCAGCGAGCAGTCGCGTTCACCGAGATGGATCGCATTGCCTTCGCCATCGCCGAACACCTGGATTTCGATGTGGCGCGGCTTGCCAAGGTACTTTTCCATGTAGACAGCATCATTGCCGAAAGCGGCAGCGGCTTCGGTGCGTGCCGTCGACCAGGCTTCGATCAGGTCGGCCTCGGACTTGGCGACCTTCATGCCGCGTCCGCCGCCGCCGGCAGTCGCCTTGATCAGGACCGGATAGCCGATTTCAGTAGCAGTCCGTAGCGCGTCTTCCTCGGTCTTCACCTCGCCGTCCGAACCCGGAACGACGGGGATGCCGAGTTCCTGCGCCGTCGTCTTGGCGGTGATCTTGTCGCCCATGAGGCGGATATGTTCCGCCGTGGGGCCGATGAAGGTGATGCCGTGCGCTTCGAGGATTTCCGCAAATTTGGCGTTCTCGGAGAGAAAGCCATAGCCCGGATGAACTGCATCGGCGCCGGTGATCTCGCAGGCAGCCACGATTTGGTGGATGTTCAGATAGCTGTCGCGCGAAGGCGGAGGGCCAATGCAGACGCTTTCGTCGGCCAGGCGTACATGCATGGCATCGGCGTCGGCGGTCGAGTGAACGACGACGCAGGGAATGCCGAGCTCTTTGCAAGCACGCAGAACGCGAAGCGCGATTTCCCCGCGATTGGCGATGAGGATTTTCGAGACCATGACGCTCGCCTTATTCGATAACGACGAGGGCTTGGCCGTATTCGACGGGGCTTCCGTCCTCGACGAGGATTTCGGTGACCTTGCCGGACTTCGGCGAAGGGATCTGGTTCATGGTCTTCATCGCTTCGATGATGAGCAGCGTCTGGCCTTCCTTGACGGTCGCGCCGAGCTCGATGAAGGGACGTGCGCCCGGAGCCGGAGCCATATAGGCCGTGCCGACCATCGGCGCGCTGACGGTATTTGCAGGGTTGCGCGCAGCAGCTGCAGGAGCCGCGGGCGCTGCAGCTGGGGCGGCCACTGCCGGAGCCGCGGCTGCAAATGCGGGCGCGGCGATCGGAGCCTGGACGTATTGGGTGTTGCCGGCACGCGAAACGCGGATGCGCAGATCGTCCTGCTCGACTTCGATTTCCGTGAGATCCGTGTCGTTGAGGATGTTCGCGAGGTCGCGGATCAGCGCCTGGTCGATACCGTTTTTCTTCTCAGCCATGAGTATGTGCCCTGTCTTCTTTTTATGCCGTGAGATTCTTCAGCGCATGCAGCGCCAGAATATAGCTGTAAGGCCCGAAGCCGCAGATGACGCCTTTCACCGCTGGCGCAATCATCGACTTGTGGCGGAATTCTTCCCGCGCATGAACGTTGGAGATATGGAGTTCTATCACCGGGATGGAAATAGCGCGAATTGCATCGTGGAGCGCGACAGACGTATGCGTGTAGGCGCCTGCATTGATCGCGACACCGACCGCTTTGTCGTTGGCTTCATGGAACCAATCAACGAGCGTACCTTCGTGATTGCTTTGGCGAAAATCGATGTCGAAGCCGAGCTCGCGCCCGGCCGTCTTGCAGTCAGCCTCAATATCCTGAAGCGTCTTGCCGCCATAGATGCCGGGCTCTCTTTTGCCGAGCATGTTCAGATTGGGCCCGTTCAGGACGAATATCGTTTGCGTCATCGAATGTTCCAGTAGATGCGAGACGGCAACCTATAGACTCCCAGCGGACCTAATGAAAGCCCTTTGGAAAGCGCAGCCCGAATCACGCCACATTTGTCCACATGGCTGAAACACTTCGATTTTGGCGATTTGATGGGCGCCGTATCAGCAACTTGTCTTGCCGCAGGCGCGCATGTTCTTGACCTTGGCCTCAAGGTCGTCGAAGCCAACCGCGCCTTGAACCAGTTCATTGCCGATTACATAGGATGGCGTACCTGTGATGCCGAGACTCTGAGCAAGCTGGTAGGTTTCCTTGACGGAAGCATCGCTCGAACTCTTGGCCATCTCGTCGCGGATCTGCTTTTCGCTGACGCCAAGCGACTCGGCAACTTCGATCGCGCTGGCTTCATCGGCGCGACCGTCGCTGCCGAGAAGTGCAATATGGAACTGGCTATATTTCTCTGGTGCCAGCTTCCGGAATGCATCCGACACCTTGTGGGCTGCGACCGATTCCGGCCCTAGGATCGGGAATTCCTTGAGCACAAAGCGGACGTTCTTGTCCTTTTCCAGCATCGTCTGCATGTCGGAAAGCGCGTGGCGGCAATAGCCGCAGTTGTAGTCGAAGAACTCGACGATCGTGATGTCACCCTTCGGATTGCCGATCGTCATGTCATATCTCGAATTGAAGATCGTTGACTTGTTGTCAGCAATCACCGCGTTGGCTTTAACAAGGCGCGCCTGATCCTGCTTCTTCTGCAGGGCGTCCTGAACGTCCAGCATGATCTCCGGATTTTCGATCAGGTACTGCTTGATGAACTCGCCGAACTCCTTCTTCTGTGCGTCATCGAGCGCTGCCGCCGGATAGGCCGTGGCGACCGAGGCGGTGAGCGCCAGTGCGGTGAAGATTTTCGGAAGTATGGCCATCATATCCTCGTTTTTGGCAGTTCGTATGTATCTTTCTAGGCGCCGGATAACACTGCCCGGTTAACGGCGGCAGTCCGGTGTCGCCAAATTACGGTGCGCCCGATCGTCTTCAAACAGGTATTTTCGTATCCACTGTTCAATCGCGGGATTGTGATGATCCGATTATTGCGGCAATTGTCTGGCCGCAAGCAAAAGTTAGAGAGACCCGATCTTGTTTTCCATTTCCAAACGCAGTGAAGTCGAGCCCTTTCACGCCATGGATGTTCTGGCCGAAGCGACGAAGCGGCGAGCGAGCGGTCACCCGGTCATTTCCATGGCTGTCGGGCAGCCATCCCATCCGGCTCCGCGCGCTGCGCTCGAAGCGGCGCAGGCGGCGCTTGTGGAAGGCAATATCGGCTATACAGATGCGCTCGGCACGACAAGGCTGAAACAAGCGCTGGCCGGGCATTATCGCGACCGTCACGGGCTGGAAATTGATCCTGCGCGTATCGCAATAACCACCGGTTCTTCCGCCGGCTTCAATCTCGCCTTTCTCTCCCTGTTTGATGCCGGTGATGCGGTCGCCATTGCCCGTCCCGGCTATCCTGCCTATCGCAACATCCTCGGCGCGCTCGGGCTGAAGGTTATAGAGGTCCCGGTAACGGCCGAGACGCATTTCACGTTGACGCCCGAGAGCCTTGAGGCTGCGCAAGCGGCAAACAACGTCAAGCTGAAGGGCGTTCTTCTGGCGAGCCCCGCCAACCCGACGGGCACTGTGACTGGCCGCCAAGGCCTGCAGGAGTTGGCGAACTATTGCGCGGCCAATTCGATCGCGTTCATTTCAGATGAAATCTATCATGGCCTAATGTTTGCCGGGGAAGAGACCAGTGTGCTGGAATTGACCGACGAGGCGATCGTTATCAACTCCTTCTCCAAATACTATTGCATGACGGGCTGGCGGGTTGGCTGGATGGTACTGCCCGAGCGACTGGTGCGTCCGATCGAGCGTGTTGCGCAAAGCCTCTACATCTCGCCGCCCGAACTTTCGCAGATCGCAGCGACGGCGGCGCTGGGAGCGAGCGCAGAACTCGACGTGTACAAGGCGAGCTACTCAGCCAACCGCGAATTCCTGCTGAAGCGTCTGCCGGAAATTGGCCTATCGATTGCATCGCCGATGGACGGCGCCTTCTACGCCTATGTCGACGTGACTCGCTTTACCAATGATAGCATGGCGTTCGCCAAGCGGATGCTGGCGGAGATCAACGTTGCCGCGACGCCAGGTCTGGATTTTGACCCCCTGGAAGGCGATCGCTCGATGCGCATGTCCTATGCTGGTTCCGAAGCCGAGATCATTGAAGCAGTCGAGCGCATCGCTGTGTGGCTGAAATAAATCTCTTCCGTTATAGGAGCTTGCGGAGACTTGCTGATTCAGTGTCTGAGCAGCCTGCCGGAGGCCGCTCGACCGTTAAGGCCCTTTATTTGGTCGCTCGGCAGTTCTCACGGTCAAGCTGCGACACCAGCGCCAGGATCGTTTCTGAAACTGGTGTTGGCACTGCTGTCAGGCGACCTAGCGAAACGACCATTCCCACCAGCGGTGTAAGTTCCAGCGATTTGCCAGCGAGAAGGTCCTGCAGCATCGACGTGCGAACTGGCCCGATCTGTTGCGCCTGCTCAAGTCGTTGCTCGACGGACATCCCAACATTCGCGCCGAGCGCTTCTCCTACGGCCTTTACCTCCTTCATGACCTTTCCGATCTGGTCAGTGATCGCGGCATCCGCCATCAGCTCCGACATCAATGAACGCGTCAGCGCGCTGATCGGGTTGAAGGATGCGTTGCCCATCAGCTTGCTCCAGATATCGTCGCGGATCCGGCTAGAGAGCTTCACCTCGATATCTGCGCGTCGCAGCAATGCTTCAATCTCCCGCAAATCTGCAGAGATCTCACCGGAGGGCTCGCCGAGAATGAAATGGCCCTTGTTGCTGAGTCTGACCTCACCGGGTTTGCTGACTTCGGCACCCTGATGGGCGACGCAGCCGATCACCCGCTGCGGGCCGACAAACTGCCAGAGCCTGCCGCCTTCATCGAGTTCCTCGAATTGGAGCTCCGCATGCGCGCTGTCCTGATCGCGATGGAAATACCACCACGGAATGCCGTTGAGGATCATCAAGACACGCGTGCCATCCTTCAATAGATGGCCAATTCCTTCCGCCGCCGCGCTGAGTTGATGGCCCTTCAGTCCGGTGATAACGAGATCCTGTGGCGGCAGTTCCGCTGGATCGTCTGTGGCTGTTACCGACACGCGAAAGGGAAAATCAGCGCCAGCCTCAATGAGACGCAACCCATCGTCCCGGATAGTCGCGAGATGAGCGCCGCGGGCAACGACCGAGACCGTGGCCTCTGCGCCGAGTGACGAGGCAAGCTTGGCCGCGATGGCGCCGCCGAGGGCACCGGCGCCGAAGATGCAGATGTTCTTGAAGGGCATGCGATGATCTTTCCGCGATTGACTGGTCGCGCTGAACTTAGGTCATCCGTCCCTCAAGGCGAGTGATTTTTGAAGCCGGTCGATGCTTTTATTGGTTGGAGCCGGGAAGAAGCTCGTTGCGACGAAGCTCGTCGATCGCAGCCACCGCATCGTCCGCAGACCAGCCGGCGCGGATGGCCGCGGCGATCATCCGAACTTCGGCTTCCTCTTCGATCTTTAAGAACAGCGGTTCCAAGGCCTCTTGGGCGGTAAGAATGTGATCATTCGGAGGGGTAACTGACGGGCGGGTGGCAAGCGTAGGCATCTGCGCGGTACTCCTCTCTCTGGCAGGGGATGATTCACAATAAAGCGCGAGATCAAAAAAGGTTCCGGATAAAGTTTCAAGAACGCTTCATCTTGTTCTTTCGCCCCGGCTCTGCCTTGTTGCGCGACTAGGTTGATGCTCGATTCGGTTCCCGACAAGAGGCGGAGCCATGACGAAAAACGCACGAAGGAGATTGCGATGACGAACGCCAAGAACGGGATTTCCGAAATGCGACCGAGAATTACAGTAATTGGTGTCGGCGGCGGCGGTGGCAATGCCATCAACAACATGATTGCGGAAAATCTCGAAGGTGTCGATTTCATCGCGGCCAATACCGATGCGCAGGTCCTGGCGACCTCCAAGGCATCCCGCCGCATCCAGCTCGGTGCGCATGTGACCGAAGGGCTGGGCGCTGGTTCGCTGCCGGAAGTAGGGCGCGCGGCCGCCGAAGAATCCATCGACGAGATCATGGATCATCTGGCTGGCTCGCATATGTGCTTCGTCACCGCAGGCATGGGCGGCGGCACCGGCACTGGCGCTGCGCCTGTGATTGCGCAGGCTGCCCGCAACGCCGGGATTCTGACGGTCGGAGTCGTAACGAAGCCCTTCACCTTCGAAGGGAACCGCCGCATGAAGACGGCCGATGTCGGTATCGAGGCGCTGCGCGAGGCGGCCGACACGGTGATCGTCATCCCGAACCAGAACCTGTTTCGCATCGCAGACGCAAAGACCACCTTCGCCGACGCCTTCATGACAGCCGACCGCGTGCTTTATGCTGGTGTCGGCTGCATCACCGACCTGATCGTCAAGGAAGGCCTTATCAACCTCGATTTCGCCGACGTGAAATCCGTTATGCGTGGCATGGGCCGGGCGATGATGGGCACGGGCGAGGCTTCGGGCGAGGGGCGTGCAATGAAGGCCGCCGAAGCTGCGATCGCCAACCCGCTGCTCGATGATATCTCGATGAAGGGCGCCAGGGGTGTTCTGATCTCGATTTCCGGTGGCTCCGATATGACGCTCTTCGAGGTGGATGAAGCGGCAAGCCGCATCCGCGATGAGGTTCAGGAAGAGGCCGACATCGTCGTTGGCGCGATCTTCGACCGCAACCTCGATGGCAAGTTCCGCGTCTCGGTCGTCGCCACAGGCCTTGACGGGACGGTTGGAACGCGGACCCATCAGGGCGTGGCGCTCGGCCAGGACATGCAGACGCGTACGCTGCAGTAGACCCTATCGCCTGCGCGCTCGATCGGTGCGCAGGCTTCCTGATTGATGTCGTTTCGGCGTAGGCTTGCCGTTGTCCTGGAAATGTCAGGCAGCGGCCCTAAATCCGCTCTCGCCCCTTCGCCCGCCAAGGCGTTCCCGACAAAATCAGGAAAATCTCATGCCCCAAGACACATTGCCCGTCTGGTTCATCACCGGCTGCTCCACCGGCTTCGGCCGCGAGCTAGCGAAACTTACCATTGCCCGCGGTTGGCCAACGGTCGTCACCGCGCGCGACAAGGCTCGCCTCGCAGATCTCACCTTAGGTCACGAAGCGAACACGCTGGCGCTGGATCTTGACGTGACGGATCGCGCACAAGTCAAGGCGGCGGTCACGGCAGCCGAGCAGCGCTTCGGCCGCATCGACGTTCTCGTCAACAATGCCGGCTATGGCTATCAGTCGACGGTCGAGGAAGCCGAAGAGCAGGAAATCCGCGATCAGTTCGAGGCGAATGTGTTTGGCTTGTTTTCGATGACCCGCGCCGTCCTGCCCGGTATGCGGCAACGCCGGCATGGCCACATCATCAACATCACCTCGGTTGCCGGCTTCATGGGCTTTCCCGGTTCCGGCTTCTATGCCGCGAGCAAGCACGCGGTAGAAGGCTTTTCCGATGCACTTTACGCCGAGGGCAAGCCGCTCGGCATCAAGGTAACCTGCGTCGAACCCGGCCCGTTCCGCACCGATTGGGCCGGCCGGTCACTCAGGCAAACGAAGAGCACGATTTCCGATTATGCCGATACCGCGGCGGCACGGATGAGGCAGACATCCGAATATAGCGGCAAGCAGGCCGGCGATCCCGTGCGCGGCGGCGAGGCGATGATCCGGGTCACGCAAGTGGAAGAACCGCCACGCCATCTCGTGCTCGGTGAAATCGGCTATAACAACGTCACGAACAAGTTGCGCGAGCGACTGGCGCAGATAGAGGAATGGCGCGAAACGAGCCTCGGGGCTGATTTCCCGAAGGCGTAAAATCGTCTCGGGAAATACTGACGTCCGCGCAAGCGGAGCAACCTGAAAACGGGCGTCTCGCCGCTGTGGTGGAGGATATCGAATGGTGAAGTTTGGCTATCTTGTTGCCAGTCTGCTGATCCTGATCGGAGTGGTCTGGATGGGGCAGGGCAGCGGCTATTTTCCCTATCCGCAAGAAAGCTTCATGATCAACCAGACGCCCTGGGTCTATTGGGGCGCGCTCGCAACGATCGTCGGAATTGTTGTGATTGTGGTGACGAGAAACGCACAGCACCGGTAGCGATTGAGGCGCCCATGTGGCTTGAGCTGCCGCAGTCAACAGACTGGCGCGGCATGTGTCGCCAGTTGGCGACATTTGATCTGGATGCAGGCAGGGCATTCTTGCGCGTCCGAGCCTCTAAAATAATTCGCCGGCGAAAGAAGCCTCTGAGCGAGCTTCCGCCGGCGAAAGATGTGATCCGTAAAGAGCGCTTACGCGCGGCGCGAACGAGCGTCCGCCATGTCGGGCCGCGTCCCGTCAGGAGCGCGAAGGCCGTAGTGCTTGCTTGCAAACACCCATTCCACATTGCCAGGCTCAAACGGGCGACGCGGGTTTCTCAATGCCATCCGGCGCTCGGAGAGGCTGCGCGGCAGGGTGTCGATCATATCATTGACGAAGGTTTCAACGCTGTCTTTCCAGCGAGGAGAGATTGAAACATCCACGCCACCAAAGCGATGGAAGTCGGGATGTTTGCGGGAGTAGCATGCGCCGAGCATCCAGGCATGCTGCTGCTTCAGAAAGCGTTCTTTAATGGTCATTCCTAGTCTTTTTCCTTGGCGTCATCGACGACATCAGCCTCGGGGCGGTCGCCTCGGTTCGACCGTTCCGTTGTCCAGCTGCCGTCTGCACGCTGATATGTAATGTCCGCATCCTGGCCACCGAGCTGTTGTCGCTCTGCGGCGTGTTTGGCCGCTGCCAGTGCTTCTTCGTGAGTTGGGAAAGTTTCCGACCAGACATCGTCCAGGCGGTAAGCCCAGGCGCCATCGTGTTCGGCGACGTGGTAGGTAATCGACATCGATCTTTCCTTCAAGAACTTTTCGCAGGAATTTGCATCCAGGCGCCACGCAGATTGAAAAGCTCAAACGCCGCTCGCCCGATGCTTGTTCCGTCGCGGCCTGACCTGTGCGAGGCTGGATTCAATGCGCGGCACGATCTTGCGTGAGCGCGCAACGCTTCATAGGCTTGGCTGGTTGATGGATTCGTTCAACGCCTCTTAATAGGAATCCCATGCGCGCTCAGTCGAAGTCGTTCATCGTCGAAGTCAAATCCTCCCGCCGCGCCGAGCGTCGCCAGTCCGCGTCGATCTGGGGGAACCTCGATCTCTCGGCCGTTGCCGAAGAGATTGCGGAAGAGTCGCCCCAACCGGCCGCAGCTCCGGCGGAAACTGCTGTGGTGCGATAATCCGCGGAGGCCGATCAGCCGCCGCCGATAGCACACCTCCTGGCCGCCAGGCGGGAACAAGGGCACCCGCCTTGGCTTCTCGATATTGCGTCAATCCCAAGGTCTCGGCTCCAGATAAAGCAGGCCGACGGCTCGGTCCATATTAGTCCAGGAAGAACTCCAGTAGATCGGCGTTGATGATATCAGGATGCGTCGTGCACATGCCGTGCGGGAGGCCGGCATAGGTCTTCAGCGTTCCGTGTCTCAGGAGCTTGACCGAAAGCGGTGCTGAATCGGCATAGGGAACGATCTGATCGTCGTCACCGTGCATTACCAGCGTCGGCACAGTGATCTGCTTCAAGTCCTCGGTGAAATCCGTTTCGGAGAAGGCTTTGATGCAATCGTAATGCGCCTTCGCCCCGCCCATCATCCCTTGCCGCCACCAGTTCTCGATGATGCCCTGGCTGACCTTGGCGCCTGGCCGATTGAAGCCGTAGAAGGGGCCGGCCGGCACATCGAGAAAGAACTGCGCGCGGTTGGCGACGAGCGCCGCACGGAAACCGTCGAAAACTTCGAGTGGAAGCCCGCCGGGGTTTTTGTCCGACTTGACCATGATCGGCGGTACGGCGCCGATCAGCACGGCCTTGGCGACGCGGCCGGGCTTTGCACGCGCGACGTAATGGGCGACCTCACCACCGCCGGTCGAGTGACCGACATGGATCGCATTCTTGAGGTCGAGCGCATCGGTAAGCGCGGCGACATCGGCCGCATAGGTGTCCATCTCGTTGCCCTGCCACGTCTGGCTGGAGCGGCCGTGCCCACGCCGGTCATGGGCGATCACCCGATAGCCCTTGTCCAGAAAGAACATCATCTGTGCATCCCAGTCGTCGGCGCTGAGCGGCCAGCCGTGATGAAAGACAACGGGCTGGGCATCGAGCGGACCCCAATCCTTGTAGAAGATTTCGGTTCCGTCGGCGGTCTTGATGAATGGCATGATCAGGTCCCTCTTTCTGGATGTGATTGCTTCGATTGCGGTAAAGGCACGCGAGCATCCTTCCGGCGCCCATGTTCTGGGGCGTCCGGCAGAGCTGGCTCACATGCCGTACTACGTCATCATCATCATGATGCGGCTTTAGCGGCGCTGCGAGCCAACGGTAATGTGATGCAAATCATCGAGAAGGGAAGGGCGTTTTGGAGAATGGCGGCCACAAGGGGGTGGGCCCTGTGCAGACGAAGAGAGCAGGTACTTCCTAGGAGCCGGCGATATCTAGTTTCATTGAGAGACTGGGATAAGGGTTGCGAAGGTCATCCGACACCGCCCGAATACTCTCTATAGAGAGACGAGGAAGGTCGTCCCGCTGAAATCTCAGATCGCTCTTATCAAAGACGAAGGTTGCTAGTGAAAAATTATCTTGGAGGACGACGTGAAACACACCGGCATGCTGGTCATTAGTTAGCGCCTATCTATAGGCGAATTGCGACTCAACGCTCCAATTCCCTTGTCGCATGGTTCGATAACCTCCTAGAATTGAAAGCATTTCGGGGAAGGTTCCGTCGACCACATTGGCTGACGTATGCACGAATACTGTGATGGCTTCTTCGTCCGTTAAAATTCGTCCTGAAATCTGATAGAAAGTCGCGACAGTTAGCTTCACAGCAAACATGTTGATGTGTTCCCGCTGTTTTTCACCGATGGAAACAATCACTGCTTCTTGACCGGTTTTCGCTTGGAAATCCTTCTCACGCCGGCGATTGCCAACGCGGCCGCTAAGAATTTCATCGTAGGTTTCAGGGCAATTTCGAAGAAGAGCCTTCGCTTCTTTTTCGAATTCGTGCTCGCTCATTCTAGTTCAATGTCATCGAAATGGCGCAGTGACAAACCTAGTGGCTCCCTACATCTCCGGGCACCGAGGCGCCCGGAAGTTTCTCTTTTAGGACACGCTCATCGGTTCTGGGACAAACCCATTGGCTTCCCAGACTGCGATGATCACCGCATCATCAAGAGCACCCGCTCGTTGCGCCGCACGTGTCGCACTTCTCGCAGGTGCCGTTGCGGACCATTGTGAAGTTCTGGCACTCGGAGCACATGTTGCCGGTGTACCCCTGCATGATCGAGCGGGCGCGGCGTTCGGCTTCGACCTTCTTGGCCTCCGTCTTGGCCGATGCCGCGTCGGCGGCTGCCTTGTCGGAGAAGAGGGCGGTTGCCTGCTGCTGACTTTCGCTGGCGACCTCGCCGAGTACCTCTTCGGCGATCTCTTCGGCCAGTTCCTTTGCCCGCTCCTCGTAATCGCGCTTGAAGGCAACGATTTCGGAGCTGGAGATGGCAACGGTCGGCTCGATCCTGCGGGCCGCGGCGCCTGCGAATGACGTCACGGTGCCCGTCGAGGAGGCGCGGGCAGGGGCGGCGGTTGCCGAGCCCTTCGGCTCGCCTGATGCCTGGCGTTCGCCGTTCGAAACCAGCGTCGGCTTGTAGCCGCGGGTCCAGCCGGTCGAGACGAGGTTCGTCTTGCCTTCCTGGATGCCCTTGCCGAGTGCCGTGTTCGAGAAATCAGACGTATCGACATGCGCCAGGTCGTGGCGGCCGAGGTAGGAGACGGCGAGTTCGCGGAACACGTAGTCGAGGATCGATGTGGCGTTCTTGATCGCGTCGTTGCCGATGACCATGCCTGCCGGCTCGAACTTGGTGAAGGTGAAGGCCTCCACATATTCTTCGAGCGGCACGCCGTACTGCAGGCCGAGCGAGATGGCGATGGCGAAGTTGTTCATCATCGCACGGAAGGCGGCACCTTCCTTGTGCATGTCGATGAAGATTTCGCCGAGGCGGCCGTCACCGAATTCGCCGGTGCGCAGGTAGACCTTGTGTCCGCCAACGGCAGCCTTCTGGGTATAGCCCTGGCGGCGGTTCGGCAGCTTTTCGCGTTCGCGGGTGACGCGCTCGACCACACGCTCGATGATCTTTTCGGTGATGGTGACGGCCTGGGCGGCGACCGGCTGCTGCAGCAGATCGTCCAGTGCGTCCTCATCGCTTTCATCTTCGATCAGCGAGGCGTTCAGCGGCTGCGACAGCTTGGAGCCGTCACGATAGAGGGCGTTTGCCTTCAGGCCGAGCTTCCAGGAAAGCATGTAGGCGCTCTTGCAATCGTCGACCGTTGCGTCGTTCGGCATGTTGATCGTCTTGGAGATCGCACCCGAGATGAACGGCTGGGCGGCAGCCATCATGCGGATGTGGCTGTCGACCGAGAGGTAACGCTTGCCGATCTTGCCGCAGGGGTTGGCGCAATCGAAGACGGGCAAGTGCTCGTTCTTCAGGAACGGTGCGCCTTCCAACGTCATCGCACCGCAAACGTGGATGTTCGCAGCCTCGATATCCTTCTTGGAGAAGCCGAGGTGGTCGAGCAGGTTGAAGCTCATGTCGGCGAGCTGCTCGTCGGAAACCTTCAGCGTGCCCTTCAGGAAGTCGGTGCCGAGCGTCCACTGGTTGAAGACGAACTTGATGTCGAAGGCCGACTTCAGCGCGGCGTTGACGGCATCGACCTTCTCGTCGGTGAAGCCCTTGGCCTTCAGCGTCGAGGGGTTGATAGCAGGTGCCTGGTTCAGGTTGCCGTGGCCAACAGCGTAAGCTTCGATCTCGGCGATCTGGCTTTCGGAGTAACCGAGCGTGCGCAACGCTTCCGGAACGGCGCGGTTGATGATCTTGAAGTAGCCGCCGCCGGCAAGCTTCTTGAACTTCACCAGCGCGAAGTCGGGCTCGATACCTGTTGTGTCGCAATCCATGACGAGGCCGATCGTGCCTGTTGGAGCGATGACGGTTGCCTGGGCGTTGCGGTAGCCGTGCTTTTCGCCGAGCTCGAGAGCCTTGTCCCAGGCGCTCTTGGCGTGAGCCGCCAGATCCTGGTCCGGGTTCTCCGAGTGGATGAGCGCGACCGGGTTGATCGACAGGCCTTCATAGCCCGACGTCTCGCCGTAAGCGGCGCGGCGGTGGTTGCGGATGACGCGCAGCATGTTCTCGCGGTTCGGCGCGAACATCGGGAACGGTCCGAGCTCGGAGGCGATCTCGGCCGAGGTGGCGTAGGAGATGCCGGTCATGATTGCGGTCAGCGAGCCGGCGATGGCGCGAGCTTCGTCGCTGTCATAGGGAATGCCCGAGGACATCAGCAGGCCGCCAATGTTGGCGTAGCCGAGGCCGATCGTGCGGTATTCGTAGGAGAGCTCGGCAATCCGCTTCGACGGGAACTGCGCCATCATCACGGAGATTTCGAGAACGACACTCCACAGGCGAACGGCATGCTCGTAGTCTGATATGTTGATGCGCTTGGTGGCAGCATCCTTGAACTGCATGAGGTTCAGCGAGGCAAGGTTGCAGGCCGTGTCGTCGAGGAACATGTATTCCGAGCATGGGTTGGATGCGCGGATCGCGCCGGCAGCCGGGCTGGTGTGCCAGTCGTTCATCGTCGTGTTGAAGTGCAGGCCCGGATCGGCCGATGCCCATGCAGCGTAGGAGATCGACTCCCAGAGGTCGCGTGCCTTCAAGGTCTTCATGACCTTACCGTCCTTACGGGCCTTCAGCTGCCAGTCGCCGTCGTTTTCGACTGCGCGCAGGAAGTCGTCCTTGATCGAGACGGAGTTGTTGGAGTTCTGGCCCGATACGGTGAGGTAGGCTTCGCTGTCCCAGTCCGTGTCGTAGGTCTTGAACTCCATGTCCTTGTAGCCCTGGCGGGCGAACTGGATGACGCGGCCGATGTAGTTCTCAGGAACCTGGTCCTTCTTGGCAGCGCGGATTTCGCGCTTCAGGGCAGGGTTCTTGTTCGGGTCGAAGCAGTCGCCATTGTCGGCCTCGCAGTTGACGCAGGCCTTCATGATCGCCTTCAGGTGCTTGGCGACGACCTTGGAGCCGGTGACGAGGGCGGCAACCTTCTGTTCTTCCTTCACCTTCCAGTTGATATATTCCTCGATATCTGGATGGTCGATGTCGACAACGACCATCTTCGCCGCACGGCGCGTCGTGCCGCCCGACTTGATGGCGCCCGCTGCACGGTCGCCGATCTTCAGGAAGCTCATCAGGCCGGAGGAACGGCCGCCACCGGAAAGCTTTTCGCCTTCGCCGCGGAGGTAGGAGAAGTTCGAGCCGGTGCCGGAGCCGTACTTGAAGAGGCGAGCTTCGCGGACCCACAGGTCCATGATGCCGCCTTCGTTGACGAGATCATCTTCAACGGACTGGATGAAGCAGGCATGCGGTTGCGGATGCTCGTAGGCAGACTTCGACTTCACCAGTTTGCCGGTGAAGGGGTCGACATAGAAGTGACCCTGGCCGGGGCCGTCGATGCCGTAGGCCCAGTGCAGGCCCGTGTTGAACCACTGCGGGGAGTTCGGTGCAACGCGCTGGGTGGCCAGCATGTAGGCAAGCTCGTCCTTGAAGGCAGAGGCATCTTCTTCGGACGAGAAATAGCCGCCCTTCCAGCCCCAGTATGTCCAGGTTCCGGCGAGACGGTCGAAGACCTGGCGGGCGTCGGTTTCGGAACCGTACTGCTGGTCCTTCGGAACATCCTTCAGAGCTGTTTCGTCAGCAACCGAACGCCACAGGAAGGAAGGAACGTCGTTTTCCTCGACCTTCTTCAGCTTCACGGGAACGCCGGCCTTGCGGAAATACTTCTGTGCCAGGATGTCGGCCGCGACCTGCGAGAACTGCGCCGGAACGTCGATGTTTTCGAGGCGGAATACGATCGACCCGTCCGGGTTCTTGATCTCGCTCGTCGCCTTGCGGAATTCGATATCCGCGTAAGCGCTCTGTCCTGCCTTCGTGAAACGGCGTTCTATGCGCATTTCTCTAACCTCTAGCTGCGCGCCTCGTCCCCGTCGACCAAGGCGCAAGTTTCCACCTCCGGCAGCGCCGTGAGGAGCGCAGCCAGTTCTCGTTCCGTATCATCACAGGAGTGTCATCCGGAGATGATTGCTCCTGTATCTTGTGGTGATCGTGGCTGCAAACACTAAATATAGTGTTAACAGCTTATTATCGCCAGCCCCGGATGTCACTTTTTTCGGAAGATAAAAATCGCGCACGAAACCCCTCATGGCGGTCGCCCTTCATGGACGCAACACCCTGATTCTACGCTCGATTTTTTGGAGGGAACCGGCCTCGTTCATTCCGGCCCAACTGCCGTCGCAACATCGGACTCTATTAAGTTGGAAACAGGCGATTCCGTCAAGGGGTTGTTTTTAATGAAGTGTTCACCACAACATATTGTGGATCGGGCTGTGGAGAATGGGGAAAAGAAAGTCGTCTAAGAAATTCAATGGGTTGCGCGCCTTCGTCGCCCCAGAGCCTAAAAAATCTAAGAAAAGTTGCGACCGTGTTGATTTGGTTGCAGCTTTTGCCGGCCAAATGCGGCAGCCGATTCGTTGAGACAATTTTGATCACAATGCGTCAATCGCAATCGTCACCGTTGCGATACCTATAGGCTGTCCGTTTTCATCCTTGATGACAAAGCTCGCCTGCGTTTCCAGCAATTGTGTCTGTTCATCGCGCTCAGCCCGGTCGATAAATATCTCGTCCGACTGCTTCGCGAATGTTTTCAAGAACTTGTCTTCATCACCTTGCCAATAGTCGGTGGTCATCGTGCCCTGGCCGACATTGAGTCCATGACGATCGGTCACGAAAAACTCGATGATGATGCCCTGCGAATCATCCTGTTTGGTCTTGAGGTATCGCGACACCGGCTTGTTGAGCAGGCGCCGGACCATCTCCCAGCCGCCGCTCTGCACCTCGGCGCGGTACGTATTATCGAGCACCTGGATGTTCGCATCGGTGATATTGTCGAACTTGGCGTTCTGATCTTCAATCGCCTTCCGGACGATTGGCGTATTCACCATCGGCTTGACGACGGTCTCGACATATTCCCTTACGACGGAAACATAGGCCGGTTCCGCCGAAGCGGCCAAAGGCGAGAGACAAAGGTTGAGTCCTAAAGCCGCAACCGTCCCGACGTAGCCCCAACGCATCATATTCGTTCCAACGTCGCGCCCGGCGACTAGACTTCCAACCCAGTCCACAGCGCGGTGCCGTTGCCGCGCTGGACTGTTGGCTAGAAGGATAAGGCCTGAGGGAGCGGCGCGATAGCGAAATCCAATGCGTTAGTTAAACAAAGATTGGCACAATCTGAAATTGTGCGGGCTCATTGGCCTGCGACAGCCGACCTTTAGCCGCGGCCGGCCTTGGAGATCGGCTCCTGATAGGTGAACCCCATATCCCAAGGGAAATAGATCCAGGTGTCCTGGCTGACTTCCGTAACGAACGTATCGATCGTCGGCACACCTTGAGGCTTTGCGTAGACGCAGGCAAAGTGTGCTTTGGGCAGGATCGAGCGAACTTCCGAGGCCGTCTTACCGGTGTCGGTCAGATCGTCAATGACGAGGACAGCTTCACCTTCATCAGCGGTCAGTTCCGGCGCGATGCCCTTCAGGAGCATCATTTCACCCTGGTTCACATAGTCGTGGTAGGACGCGACGCAGACCGTTTCGATCAGTCGGATGTTAAGTTCGCGCGAGATGATCGCCGCCGGCACGAGGCCGCCACGCGTGATACAGACGATTGCCTTGAAATCGCGCTTCAAACCAGCGAGGCGCCAGGCAAGGGCACGCGCATCGCGGTGGAATTGATCCCAGGAAACGGGAAAGGCTTTATCGGGAAGGGACATGGTTTGCTCCGCGGCATGAATGATGACACGCCGTTTGCCGGCGGCCGGACAAGGCATTCCGCGATCGGCCAAACGCAAATCGCGCAGCCGAGACTGCGCGATAGGAGGACCGAAGCCGGAGCTCGTCATCGGTCGCCGCAATTAACGGATTCCGGGGACAAAACGCAAGCCCCTCGTGATTCTTATCGTGACAGCAGCGTCAATGCAGTCATCGACTGGAGCAGCGTTTTCGTGGTGCCGCCGAAAATCATCTGCCAGAGTCGCGAATGGGTGTAGGCGCCCATGACCAGCAGGTCGATGCTGCTGTCGGAGAGGCGGTTTTCGATGACTGTCGACGCGGATTTGTCTACGCTTTGGGCGGTCGCCAGGGTGACCTTGACGCCGTGACGGGAGAGAGCCGATGCAATGTCCGCGCCCGCAACAGCCGCAGACTGGAGTGCATTGTCGACGGGGTCGACGGAGAAAATCTCGACTTCGTCAGCGGCCTTCAGTATCGGCAAGGCATCAAACGCGGCGCGCGCTGCCTCCCTTGAGCCGTTCCAGGCGATAAGAACACGCTTGATCGGCTTCGGTTGGCGCAGCACAAAGGGGATCATCATGACCGGGCGACCGCTTTCGAAGAGAAAGTTGTCGATGTCGACGTGACTGTCCGACGGCTTCGCTGGATTGGCCTGTGACGCGATCAGCAAGTCAGCGCTTCGGGCGCTTTCGATCAACGGCGCCGTGCCGTAGCCGGTCGATGAGGCAAAGTTCCGCCATTCATAGGAGACGCCTTCAGCCTGTGCCTTTCTGCGGAAGATGCGCTCGACCTCGACCGTTTCCGCACGGGCCATGTCCTGAAGCGCCTGCACAGCGACGGGGTCGGGTATCTCCATCGGCGCGACAAGTGGCACGACTGCGACGGTTTCCGCATGAAGGCCGATAACGTGGGCATTGGTCTGCGCGGCAATGGCAAAAGCAAAATCGGCCACGGCTTTGGCGTTATCGACGGTATCGAGAATGGCGAGTATGGTTTTGTAAGACATAAACAATTCTCCTTACGCGGATGAAATCGGCTATCTTCAACGAGAATGCGCCGGCAGGGGCGCCGGTTCCTTGATGCATATCAAGGGCTAACCGGATCTCCTCTATGCTACGCCTCTGCCGAACGGTTTTCAGCGACCTCCTTTGCTTGGCGGATGGTCTCGATCATGGCACGCACGTCGATTCCCGCGGCATCGACCGCATCCTGCGAGCGGCTGCGGATGACGATTTCAGTCGAGAATGCCTGGCCGATATAGCGGGGGTAGGAGCCGATGCTCGTCTCCGGGTGGGCTTTCTGGATGGCGGCAAGCGGCGTGCCGATGTCACCCTCGCCGTAAGGGCAGGAGATGCCGAGCGAGAGCACGCGCGTGCCGGTGCGCAAGGTCGGGATGACGGCGTCGACCATGGCCTGGAAGACCTGCGGAACGCCGGCCATGACATGAACGTTGCCGATGATAAAGCCGGGCGCTGTCGAGACCGGGTTGGGGATATGGCGCGCGCCTTTCGGCATGCGCGCCATTCTCTTTCTGGCATCGGTGAAATCAAGCTCACGGCGTGCATACATTTCGCCAAGCAAAGCCATGGCGTCGGCGTCATATTCGCAAGGCAACCCGAATGCCGCGGACACGGCATCGGCGGTGATGTCGTCATGGGTCGGTCCAATGCCCCCCGAGGTGAAGATGTAGTCGTATTTTGCACGCAACGTATTGAGTGCCTCGACGATCGCGTCTTCCTCGTCGCCGACGATGCGGACCTCCTTGAGATCGATGCCGCAAAGCGTCAGCATATCGGCCAGGTGCCCGATGTTCTTGTCCTTGGTGCGGCCGGATAGGAGTTCGTCGCCAATGGCAAGCATGGCGGCGGTGACGATTGTCTGATTGGTCATTGGAAATTTCCGAATATTTGGATCCTAGCATAGGTAGCGCCGTTCGCTGGTCTTGCAAACCGTGTCGCTGCCGACAACTCGAGCAATGCTACAAGCAATTTTTCGTCTATGGCTATTGAACAGTGCGTGCTGCGGCGCAGGGCTATGTTCGACACACTCCGCTGCTAAGACTCCAGCCGTTACGAATTCAAATAGAATTGATGGAGATAGGTAATGGCTAAGGTACTGGTGCTCTACTACTCGGCTTACGGCCACATCGAAACGATGGCATACGCCGTTGCCGAAGGCGCAAGGTCGACTGGCGCGGAAGTCACCGTCAAGCGTGTTCCGGAGCTGGTTCCGGAAGAGGTCGCCAAGGCGTCCTACTACAAGATGGATCAGTCTGCTCCGATCGCCACTGTCGACGAACTTGCCGATTACGACGCAATCATCGTCGGTGCGGGTACGCGCTTCGGGACGGTCGCCTCGCAGATGCGCAATTTCTGGGATCAGACGGGCGGCCTCTGGTTTTCTGGCAAGCTGGTCGGCAAAGTGGGCTCCGTATTTACCTCGTCGGCAACGCAGCACGGCGGTCAGGAGTCCACCATTCTCGGCTTCATTCCAACCTTCCTGCACCAGGGCATGATCGTCGCCGGCCTTCCCTATGCATTCCAGGGCCAGATGGGCGTTGATGAAATCAAGGGCGGCTCGCCCTATGGCGCGTCGACCATCACGGACGGTGACGGATCGCGTCAGCCTTCCGCAATCGAGCTGGAAGCGGCCAAGTATCAGGGCGCTCACGTCGCCAAGATTGCTGCCAAGCTGGGCTGACCGGCTCCCTTCAGTGATAGGCGCGGCCATCGGGGTCGCGCCCGCTTACACCAGAGTAGCCGATTGCGTCAGCCGTAAAGTTCGTGCAGTTTCGCTGCGCAGAAAAGAAGCGGTATGCCGACAATCGCAACCGCGATCATGAATGTCGTTCCCGCCCGGAGCAATTTGAGACGTCGCGTTCTCGTGCCATCCCAATCGTAAACCATCGCCTTACTCCCACAAGACAAGCTTACAACTATGCGCAGCCCCAACCGCGGTCCTTCTGGCGCGCGCATAGAAGCACATTCGCAAGCGATGATAAAGGGCAATGGCGGGTTCGCCGGAGTTGGTGGAGACCGGCATGATGGTGCGAGCGACGGGGATCGAACCCGTACAGCCTAAGGCCGAGGGATTTTAAGTCCCTTGCGTCTACCAGTTTCGCCACGCTCGCGTTCAACGATCCCAATAACTTAGCGAATCTGTTTTGGGAAGCTCTGCGCACCAATCGTGGTGCAATTTACTGCCATATATTGAAATGCTGCTGCATGTACTCGATGCACCGGCGATTGGCTTCGCTGCGACGCGCACCCTCGATGGTGGCGAGGTATAGTGAGGCGACATCGTGTGCTGCGGTCGTCTGTGGTTCTTCCAGCCCAGCAGGGAGCCAGATCGGGATACCTTTCAGCGCAAGCATGCCTGACAACCAAACATCATCAACTGCCCATATGACATCAGGGATGTCATATGCGATGTCATCGAAAAACTCCGGACGCACCACGGCACCACCGAGCCCTTGAAGCACATCCACATAGCCCCCCTTTGCAACCAGCCTTCGCATCGGTTTCGGCTGGTCCAAACGCAAGACCATGGAAGCGACCTTATGCCGTAGTCGGCGGGCGCGGAGCAAAAGATCCATTCTCCGCCTCCGCACTGCTTTCGGCACGAAGGCGGAGGGTTTCGCTATATGGGTCGGCACGTCCTTGCCGATGAGGGCTACGCATTCTGTTGGTCGCTCGTCCTGTGCCGCGAACAACTGAGAGGCCCAATTAGGCGAGAACATCTTGTCGTCATCACAGAATAGAATCTGTGCCTTTTTCCCGCGGAACTCGCGTGCGGCAAACAACACCTTGGACGCAGGTCCCATGTCTTCTTCAGGGCGAACTATCGTGATTCCGGTGGGGACTGACGGAACCGATCCATCGTAGTCGGGAAACCGCCGATATCGTTTGGGAACGTAGAGCCGGATCTCATCCACCGCGCCGTTCTGCTTTATTAGGCTGTTAAGTGTCGGTGCAAGCTTGGAGAAACGTGGAGGGATAGTAGAGAGCGAGATGATGCGCAATGTCGTCGGCATCCGATGTAAACCATTGACGAAAGTTGGATGGTACTATCCCATTCCGAGTTGCGCTAAGTCAACCAAGCCGAACCAGTGAGAAGAGCGGGATAGGTGTGGGTATTTATGAGGCGCCAGCTGCGGATTTTGCGTACACGCGGGCCGCGAATATTCCCGCAGATGCGCCGAGGATCTTGACGAGCGCATCGTGCAGGCGCGCATGGCGCGTTGGCGACAGATATTGAAGATATTCGATTGCAAATGCGCCAACGATCAAGAGCACGGCGACAGCGAGCCAATGCCTGGGATAGGCCAGTGCGAACATGAAGCCGACCAACACATAGGCGAGTGCGCGGTCGAGATTGACCGAGGTCACGGTATGCGGCCGCAGTCCGATCGGTGACAGCGTGACGAAAATAATGGCCGCGAGAAGCAACCAGGCAACCGGCTTTGCAAATTTGCTCGAGATCATCAGAGTGATTTAGCCGCATCGCGGGCGAATTGATAGCGCACAATTGCGTTATCCGACCGGGGATCTAGAGATTTGAGTTAAAAGGTGACTTTTGAAGTAAACAATATTGGTGGATATGGGCTTTTTTGCTCCTCCCACTTGTGCGATAGCGAAAGCGAAACAGGAATGGACGAACGATCGTGACCAGACAGGATGTCGAGAGCGCCGAGGTGGCCATGCGCAGCCTCTTTCCAGAAACGCCACTGCAACTGAACGAGCACCTGTCTGCGCGCTATGGCGCGGACATCTGGCTGAAGCGCGAAGACCTTTCGCCCGTGCGCTCCTACAAGATTCGCGGAGCGTTTAATTTCTTCCGGAAGGCGATCGCCGAGGGTGCTGGCGGCAAGACCTTCGTTTGTGCTTCGGCCGGCAATCATGCTCAGGGCTTCGCCTTTGTCTGCCGCTATTTCGGAGTGCCTGGTGTTGTTTTCATGCCGGTAACGACGCCGCAGCAGAAGATCGACAAGACACGCATCTTTGGCGCGGAATTCATCACGATTAAGCTGACCGGTGATTTCTTCGATCAGTGCTACCAGGCCGCCCGCGATCACGTCGAGGCGATCGACGGTGTGATGGTACCGCCGTTCGACCATGCCGATATCATCGAGGGGCAGGCGACAGTTGCTGCGGAAATTCTGCAACAGCTGCCTGGGGGAACGCTACCTGATTTGGTGGTGATGCCTGTGGGGGGCGGTGGCCTCGCGGCTGGCATCACCGGCTATCTCGAGGGCGTTTTGCCAAAATCCGGCTTCATCTTTACGGAGCCGGCTGGAGCGCCGAGCTTGAAGCGAAGCATTGAGGCGGGGGGCGTGGTGACGCTCACCAAGGTTGACAATTTCGTCGACGGTGCGGCCGTGGCGCGGATCGGCGATCTGAACTTCGCGGCCTTGGAAAGGTTCCCGACCGAACAGGTCATGCTGATGCCGGAGAACGCGATCTGCGTGACCATTAGCGAGATGCTGAATGTAGAGGGCGTTGTTCTCGAGCCGGCAGGGGCACTGTCGCTGACCGCGATCGCTGCGATGGATCCGGAAGTGCTCAGAGGAAAGACTGTCGTCGCCGTCGTTTCTGGCGGCAACTTCGATTTCGAGCGCCTTCCCGATGTCAAGGAGCGCGCGATGCGCTACGCCGGCTTGAAGAAGTACTTCATCGTGCGAATGCCGCAGCGACCGGGCGCTTTGCGTGACTTCCTGAATCTGCTCGGCCCCGACGACGATATCGCTCGCTTCGAATATTTGAAGAAGACAGCACGCAACTTCGGCTCGGTGCTGATCGGTATTGAGACCAAGGCGCCCGAGAATTTCGCGCAACTCATCGCGAACTTCGACAACGCCGCCATTGGCTTCGAGGACATCACCGAAAACGAGATCCTTGCAAACCTCATCATTTAACTTTTCCGGCACGAGCTGCCATGATAAAGGCGAAGTATGGCTTCGATCTTCTCCAGCATTTTCTCAAGGTTTTCAGGCGGTGGCAAATCGGCTGACGCCCCGGCAGGCGTTTCTTCCGAGCCGCAGCTCTACGGCGACTGCACGATCTACGCCGAGCCGCAGAAGGAAGGTGGCCAGTATCGCCTTGCCGGCCGGATCGAGAAGACGGTAGGTGGGGAAGTCCTCATACGCAATTTCATTCGCGCCGACATGTTCGGGTCCTCCGACGATGCGATCGAGTGCACGGTGCGCAAAGCACAGCAGATCATCGATCAGAATGGTCCATCGTTATTCAACGATGGCGCAAAGGTTCGCCAGGTCTGACCTGGCTTCTGACACCGCTTCTTCGGTGTCAGACTTGACGGCATTAATCCTCACGTAATCTTAAAGGATTGCGAGGAATCTTGGTGTCTGGAGCCTTGCAGGACAACCACGTGCCTTACAATACACACAGACAGCCACTCATGTTCGCAGCCGCTGATTCTTGGCGCGGCGCCGTCTCGGGCGCTGATGCGAGAGGCGCCTGATGCAAGCCTTTAACCTGCTGCTGTTTGCCATTGAAGCTGTTGGCTATTTCACGCTCATGGTAACGCTCTTGCATTTCCGTCATCGCCTCGGCTTGGGCGTGTTTCTCACTGCCCTCGGCGTCATGCATTTCATGGAAACTTATCTTGCTGCAGTGTTTTACGTGGCGCTGCCATTCGGCGTTGCGTCGCCCGGTTCGTCGGTGTTCTTCGCCGGCAAGCTGATGATGATCCTGATGCTGTATTTGCAAGAAGATGCCGCTACGGTTCGCCAACCGATCTACGGCTTGTTTCTCGGCAACATCCTGACGGTGGCCGTAGCGTGGCTGCTTCAGTTGCATACGCCGATCGATCTCCCCCGCGGCGACGGAGCGAACTTCGATTTCCTCAAGGAAATGGGCTGGCTCATGGTGTGGGGCACAACGCTCCTGTATCTCGATTCCATCGGCATCATCTTGATGTACGAGCGCCTCGGTCGCTATCTGAGGCACAGGATCATTTTACGCTTCATGATCTGTGGCTTCGTCCTCCTGACTTTCGATCAGATCGGGTTCTTCGGTGCATTGCACTATTTCCTTGAGATTCCGGCCTCCGCCTTCTGGGACGGGTGGAGGGCAAAGATGTTCGCCGTCTGTGTCTACACCGTGCTCTTTGCAGTCTACGAGATTTGGATACGCCGCGACGGTATTCCGGCGAGCATGCGGCCGATCAGCGATATCTTCAGCGACCTGACCTTTCGTGAGCGTTACAACGATCTGCTGAACCGGACGGGCAGGGACGTTCTGACCGGCGTTTACGATCGCACGCGCATGGAAATGGAAGCGCCGGTCATGGTCCGCGAAGCCTTGCGGCAAGGGCAGTTCGCTACGGTGATCATTCTGGACGCAGACCATTTCAAGGAGGTCAATGACCGCTTCGGGCATTTGCAGGGAGATGAGGTGTTGAAGGCGATCACGCTTCGCTTAGGGACCATTTTGCGATCGGCCGACCGTGTCTTCCGCTTTGGTGGCGAGGAATTTGTCGCGGTCTGCCCGGCAACCGACCATGCCGAGGGAATGCGACTTGCCGAGCGCTTGCGCTGGACGATTGCGAGCAGCGTGAAGACGCCGGATGGCAAGCCCGTTACCGTCAGCGTCGGTGTGGCGACAGCCGACACCGACGGAGTAAGCTTCACAACTGTTCTTTCGACCGCGGATGAAAGGCTCTATCAGGCAAAGAAAGGCGGCCGCAATTGCGTTGTTGGCAAGCCTGGCCTTGTGAAGACCGGCTAGCGTTTAACTGGCGCGGAATATCTTGGCGCCGGAGGGTGCGCTTGTCGCGCCGCCATCGACCACAATTTCGATCCCTGTGACGTTGCTCGAGTCGCTTGAGGCAAAATAGAGCGCAGCCTTGGCAATCTCTTCCGCTTCGCTCATGCGTCCGAGCGGGCTCATGCCGCCCAGCCTGGCCTCAAGCGCGGACATTGCATCCGCCGTCGACGCCATTGGTTGCCAGATCGGTGTTTTGGTGCCACCCGGCGTGACCTGATTGACGCGGATGCCGCGCGGGGCCAGCTCGGAAGCCATGTTGCGGGTCATGGCACGTACCGCACCCTTCGTAGCGGCATAGGCCGACCAGCCGGGCGCACCAAGCACCGAATGCACCGATCCGTTGAGGATGACGGAGCTGCCGTCGTTCAGATGCGGAAGCGCGGCCTGGACCGTAAAGAAGACGGCCGTGAGGTTCGTGTTGATAATGGTGTTAAACTGCTCCAGCGACGTTGCGCCCAACGGAGTGGCGCCACCGATCCCTGCATTTGCGAAAAGCACGTCAAACTTCCCGAATTTGGCAGCTGCTTCCGCAAATGCCCGTTCCGTGGCAGCTACATCAGTCACGTCGAGCTTCAGCGTGAGCACGTTGCTGCCCAAAGCCTTCTCGGCGGCCGCGAGGGTCTCGGGATTGCGGCCTGTAATGATCACCCTCGCCCCCTCGTCAAGGAAGACCTTGGCAGTGGCAAGACCGATACCGCTGTTTCCGCCCGTGATGAGGGCGACCTTGTTCTGCAGGCGCATTGAATGACTCCTATTGGAAACTTTCGCGATCTGGATTATGATCAATATCCTCAAGGATTACGATTATAATCCTCATGCGTCAATAAGTGCCGGAGAGAATTTTCATGGGTCACTCACAGCAGGATAAACGGAAGACGCACGAGAGGATCGTTGAGATCGCTTCGAGACGTCTGCGCGAGAAGGGGCTGGAAGGCGTGGGCGTCGCGGATCTGATGAAGGAGGCGGGGCTGACGGTCGGCGGCTTCTACAAGCATTTCGCGTCGCGTGACGAACTGGTGGCCGAAGCGATGCAATCGGCCTTCGGCGCCTGGTCCGCGAAGGTCCGGGCGGAAGGGCGGGCTCCGGAGGACATTACGTTGCAGGAGTATGCGGCGACATACCTGAGCGGGGAACATCGAGACGATACGGCCGGCGGCTGCCCGTTCGCGGCCCTCGCGGCTGATATGGCGCGCAGCGGCGAGAAATGTCGGTCGCTCGCGACCGACCAAATAAAAACGAACATGCGCAACATGCAGGCGCGGATGAACCCCACGGACGCGGCAGAAGCCCGCCGCCAGGCGATTATTGCGTCCTGCCTCATGACAGGCGCGTTGGGTCTTGCCCGGATCTCGAACGATGAAGCCTTTGCCGGCGAGATACTCGATACCGTAAAGGTCTTCGTGAACGACTTCTGCACAAAATGAAAACGGCCGGTGAGTTCCGGCCGTTTCAACATCAATTCTGACACCTGTTAGGCGGCGAGGGCGATTTCCTCGGCGCGGGCCTTTGCGGCGCCAATTGCCTTCTCGGCAGCTTCCGGACCAAAGGCGAGGCCTTCAACGTAGATCGTTTCGATATCGGTGATACCGAGGAAGCCGAGGACCGACTTCAGATACGGAACCGCGTGGTTCATGCCAGCTGCCGGACCCTGCGAGTAGACGCCACCGGAAGCAAGAACGACGTAGACCTTTTTGCCGGTGGCAAGGCCAACCGGGCCGCTTTCGGTGTACTTGAAGGTAAGGCCGGCCCGGGCGACGTTGTCGATCCAGGTCTTCAGCGACGAATAGATGTTGAAGTTGATGAGGCCGGTACCGATGACGATCGTATCGGCTGCAAGCAGTTCAGCAACGAGTTCGTCCGACGTCTTCACGGCTGCGGCTTCGGCGGCGGTGCGGTCATCGGCGGGCTTGCGGATGGCAGCGGTGAAGAGATCATCAATGTGCGGCAGCGGGTTGGCGGCGAGGTCGCGACGAACGACGGCGCTGCCTGGCTGCTGGGCCTTGATCTTTTCGACAAGGTCAACGGCGATCGTGGTGGAAAGCGAGTCTGCACGCGGGCTGGACGTCAGAAGCAGGATGGAAGACATGATTGAATTTCCTCTCGAATTGGAGTTCTCGGCTCTTGTAGGGAGCTTCGAGCCGCTGTTTCGAGGCAGAAAATAGGTCTGGCTGACTATCGAAAAAACTGTGATAATGTCGATCGAAATCATCGATAGATTGGATGGAAGATGCTTCCGAATCCCACACTCGACCAGTTGCAGGTGTTCCTCACCGTTGCGGAAACGGGCAGCTTTTCGGCCGCATCGCGCTCGCTAAACCGTGCTCAATCGGTCATCAGCTACACGATCGCCAACCTTGAAGCTCAATTGGAAGTGCCGCTTTTCGAGCGCTCCGGCGCAAGGCAGCCGAAGCTGACGGAGGCGGGCAAGGCGCTCCTCGAAGATGCGCGGCGGCTTGTCTCCGATCTCGAGGTAATGCGCGCCCGCGTGAAAGGGCTGAAGGAAGGGCTGGAGGCCGAAGTCTCCGTCGCGATCAGCGTCATGGTGCCGTCGCACGCGGTCGTCGACGTGCTGCGCGGGTTCCGTGACAAATTCCCGTCCGTGGCGCTCAGTTTGACGGTGGGCGAACTTGGCGTGGTGATGGATCTCGTCTTGAGCGGCAAGGCAACGATTGGCATTGGCGGCGCTCTGCTCAAGCAACATGACGCGCTTGTTGCAGAACAAATAGGACACTCCTTCATGATGCCCGTTGCCGCACATGATCATCCGCTCGCGAAGATCGGTAGACCGTTGACCCTGGCGGATGTCCGCGAGGAGACGCAGTTGGTGGTGACGGATGCATCGGGCTTAACAAAAGGCCGTGATTTCAATGTGCTTTCCTACAAAACATGGCGGGTAAGCGACGTTGCGACGAAACACTCTCTCATTCGCGGTGGGCTGGGTTGGGGCGGCTTGCCCGCCTCGCTTATTCGCAACGATCTGAGAAGCGGTGCTTTGGTCCATCTCGACTTGCCGGCTTTCGAGCAGGGAGAATATCCGATCTACGCCATGAGACGGACCGCCAGCCCGCCGGGTCCGGCAGCGAGTTGGATGATCGATGCGTTTCGGGTGAGGCTCGAGCAATGTCCCAGGCACGCCGATTTTACAGCTCAACTGGCCGAGCTGTCGCCGCCTGATTTGCCGATTGCCGCCGAGTAAGAGGACGCGGATTTCCCGCGCCCTCGTGAAGCTCACATCTAGAGTATCAGCCTGAACTTCGAGAAGCCGTCGGTGCCTTCGCCGGCGTCCTCGATCTTGACGCTTTTCACGTCCGCGAGGAATTGCTTGGCCTTCGGACCACTCTGGAAGACGGCTGTCGTCCCCGGCAGTGGTTTGAACGTCCAGTTCCCGTCGGCCGAGGGATTGATCGTGCCCTCCTCGTGGACGAAGCGGACAATGACGTCGCGATTCGTGTCGGGCGCCTGGAAGATGACCTTGTCGGCAGCAATTTCCGGAAATTTGCCACCACCGCCCGCGCGGTAATTGTTGGTGACGACCACGAATTTCTGCTTGAGATCAATGGGCTTGCCGTCAAATTGCAGGTTCTGGATGCGGTTTGAATCGGCATTGATCAGCTTGCCGTCATCATCGAACCTGCGCGGCTGCGATAGGTCGATCTGATAGGTGACGCCGTCGATCACATCGAAGTTGTAGGATGGGAAGGCGTTGTTCAGCAGGTCCGCATCCTTGGATCCCGGTTTCACCTCGTTGAACATGGCGGCTGACATTTCCAGCCAGTTCTTCACCTGTTCGCCAGTGATGGCGACGGCCTGGACCGTGTTGGGATAGAGGTAGAGGTCAGCGACGTTCTTGATCGCGATGTCGCCGGCGGGCACGTCCGTATAGTAGTCCGCGCCGCCGCGACCGCCGGCCTTGAAGGGTGCTGCCGCCGAAAGCACCGGGAGGTCCTTGTATTCCGTGTCGGCCAACATCTGCTTGATGTACCAGGTCTGTGCCTGGCTAACGATCTGAACGGAAGGATCGTCGGCGACCAGCGCGAAATAGGAATAGAGCGGCGCCGAGGTCTTGCCGACCGGGGTACGCACATAAGCGAGCGTTGCCTCGTGCTCGGCCTTTGCGGCGTCGATAACGTCCTTTTTGTCCGCGACGTCGGCGACGACTTTCTTTTTGTCATCGCGGTGGTAGATCGGTCGGGCTTCGGAGGTGAAGTCGACGATCCTCCAGCCTTTGCCGTCCTTCTCCAGCAGGAGGTCGATCAGGCCGAGATGGGAGCCCCAGAAGCCCGCCATCACCGCCGGCTTGCCGTGCAAGGTGCCTTTCACCGGATCGGCGTTCTGAACGCCGTCCCAGGTCTTCGGCCCGGGGAAGACGAGATGCTGGTGCCCGGTGAAGATCGCGTCGATCCCGTCGACTGCGGCAAGATGCAGGGATGCATTCTCCATCTTCTCGGATGGGGCGGCGCCGTCGATGCCGGAATGCGAAAGCGCGATCACGATATCCGCGCCTTCCTGTTTCATGACAGGTACCCAGGCTTTGGCTGCCTCAACGATGTCGCGCGTCTGCGTCTTGCCTTCAAGGTTCTTGATGTCCCAAAGCATGATCTGCGGCGGGACGAAGCCGATGAAGCCGATCTTGACCGGGCTTTCATTACCGGCGCCGTCCTTGATGGTCTTTTCGACGATGATGTACGGCTTCAAAAACAGCTCATCCTTCGTCGGGTCGGACGCGAGTTGGCCCTTCGTCAGGTTCGCGCAGACGAAGGGGAAGTTCGCCCCGTTCAGCACCTTGAACATGAAGTCGAGGCCATAATTGAATTCATGGTTGCCGAGTGTGCCGACGGTGTAGCCGAGCGTGTTCATGGCCTTGATGACTGGATGCACGTCGCCGTCCTTCATGCCGCTCTGATAGGCCATATAGTCGCCCATCGGGTTGCCCTGCAGCACGTCGCCGTTGTCGATCAGCAGCGAATTGGCAGCTTCCGCGCGGATGTTGTCGATGATCGTCGCGGTGCGCGCCAGCCCCATCGTGTCGTTCGGTTTGTCGGCGTAGTAGTCATAGGGAAAGACGTTGACGTGAATGTCCGTCGTTTCCATCAGGCGCAGATGAGCCTGATTGGCGGCTGCGCGCGCGCTAAAGGGATGAAGCAGGATCAGTGCGGACGTCGCGGCAAGGCCGCCAAGCAAGGAGCGGCGGGTCATTGGCGGCAGATCGAGAATGGAAGACATGAAAACTCCTTCGAAAATCACTGATCGCCCGGCCCCGCAGGCGAGACTAGGGTGATTTGCGAAGGAGTAAACCCTGAAAATGACAGGGGAATTATCGTGTCAGGACCGGTTTCACTTCCTTGTGGAAGAATCGGAAGTATGATGCCACCTGCGCACGGGCATTGGAGTTCGGATCGAACTGAATTCCCAGACGGCCATTGTGGCTCCAGCGGATGATGCCCTGCAGCGTGCCCAGATCATCAGCAAGAATCTGTACACGGCTGCCGGAGGCGGCATGAATCGGCGCCCGGATTTCGACGGCCATGCCGGTAATCGACATGTCGAGGATGCGAGCATCCACTTCTTTGGTGAGGTAGCGGACCTTACCGAATATGCGGCAGGACCGGCGCTCGGCCTTGCGGGTAATGATATTCAGATTGCG
This sequence comes from Rhizobium sp. R711, assembly GCF_002211365.1. Taxonomy (GTDB): domain Bacteria; phylum Pseudomonadota; class Alphaproteobacteria; order Rhizobiales; family Rhizobiaceae; genus Rhizobium. The sequence goes on from NZ_LOKZ01000036.1 coordinate 40,008, forward strand.
TTGCATGTTACGCTCCACCAGAAACATACGGATGAATTCTATGAGGCGAACGTTGAGAATGCTTTAATAGCTCGATCTAAAATTGTGGAGATGCCGATTGCGAACGTGACCTGCGTGCAACGACATGTTCCCGCCATACGGTGAAGATGCCTGCCGCGACGACGATTGCCGAGCCGACGATCATGTTCAGGCTCAGCTTCTCATTGTAGATCAATACGCCGATGATCGATGCATAGACGAGCTGTAGATACGTCAGCGGTTGAACTGCCGCTGCATCCAGCATGTCGTAGGCGCGAATGAGAAAATAGTGGCTCGATATGCTGGTCAGACAGACAAGCGCCATCCATCCCCAATCCCAGCCCGACATCCAGGTCCAATAGAAGGGACCGACCAGCGACATGGCGATGCCGCCAACGACGCCCGTATAGAAGAAGCTTGTCATGGCCGAATCGTCCCTGCTGACGAGGCGCGTGGCGATGACGTAGAAGGCGAAGAGGAAGCACGAGAAGACGGCAAGTAGCAGCTTAAAGTCGAAGAACCCGCCTTCCGGCTTGAGGATCAGCAGCACCCCGACGAGACCCGCACCAATCGCCGTCCAGCGACGCCAGCCGACCCGCTCTCCGAGGATGGGCATCGAGAGCAACGCAATCAGAATCGGCGTCGCTGAGAAGATTGCCTGTGAGTGGGCAAGGCCGATCAGCGCAAAACAGTTGATGACGACGACAACCTGGGCGGCCAGCAAAATACCCCGGATCAGCTGCAGCAGCGGCCTCCTGGTTTTCGCCGTCTGCTTCAAGCCACCTCTCATCCTGCTAGCAAGCGCTACGGTGAAGGCGGCGAAGGCCCAGTAGCGGATCATGGTGATGAAGACGGGCGGGTAGGCGGATGCCAGATGCTTCGAGATGCCGTCCTGCAGCGAGAAAATGGTGATCGCGAGCAGGACGAAGATATAGCCTTGGGTCTTGGATTTCATGCGTGCGTCTTGCTGCGGAGGATCAGGCAAGGGGTAACGAAGCTGCCACTCCGATGCAAGAACTGTCTGGCGATTTTTGGCTCTTCAGTCAGAGCCCGACATTTGGTCTGTCGATGACTTCCCGCAGGGCAAAGCTCGAATTGATCTTAACAACGTGCGGAAGCGCCGAGAGCCAGTCGCGATGGATGCGCTCGTAGTCCTCGAGGTCGCGGGCGGCAACACGGAGAATGTAGTCATATTCGCCTGACATCAGATAGCAGACGAGAACGTTCGGACAGCGTTTAACGGCGGCCTCGAATTCCGAAAGCGTCTTCGCAAACTGACCGGATAGGGAGATATGCACCACCGCGATCATCTTATAGTCGAATGACTTGTGAGAGACGTGCGCGTGATAGCCGCTGATTACACCGCTCTTTTCCAGGATATCAAGCCGCCGAGAGCAGGCCGATGCCGACAAACCAACCTTGGCTGCAAGATCGGCATTAGTGATGCGGGCGCTGGACTGAAGTGTCTTCAGAATCGCAAGATCGATGGTGTCGAGTTCGGACATTCGAAGAACTTTCGATTATTTGCTCGAATTTGCAATAATCTTCGAAAATCAGCGTCGGTGCAAACCTTCTTTGCAAGGACATTTCGCGGCTGTGGTGGTTGGATTTCCTCGTCAAAACACTCCGCCAAGCGGACAAAAAGAGAGGAACGCCCAATGCGTGTCGGTTGCCCGAAGGAAATCAAGAATCATGAATATCGTGTCGGCCTGACACCTGCATCCGTTCGTGAATATGTCGCTCATGGCCATGAGGTCTGGGTTGAAACCAAGGCAGGCGCTGGCATTGGTGCCGATGATGCCGCCTACGCGGCCGCTGGCGCAAAGATTGCTGCCTCGGCCAAGGAAATCTTCGAGAAGTGTGACATGATCGTAAAGGTTAAGGAGCCGCAGCCCTCCGAGTGGGCGCAGCTTCGCGACGGCCAAATTCTCTATACGTATCTCCATCTCGCCCCTGATCCGGAACAGACCAAGGGCCTCCTTGCTTCCGGCGTCACCGCTGTTGCGTATGAGACTGTAACTGATGATCGCGGCGGCCTGCCGCTCCTGGCGCCGATGTCCGAAGTCGCCGGACGCCTGTCAATCCAGGCGGGCGCGACCGCGCTGCAGAAGGCGAATGGCGGCCTTGGCATCCTGCTCGGCGGCGTACCCGGCGTGCTGCCGGCCAAGGTTACGGTCATCGGCGGCGGCGTGGTCGGCTTGCATGCAGCCAGGATGGCGGCGGGCCTCGGTGCCGACGTCAGCATCCTCGATAAGTCTCTTCCGCGTCTGCGCCAGCTCGACGACATCTTCGGCGGTCGTGTCCACACCCGCTATTCCAGCATTCAGGCGCTGGAAGAGGAAGTATTTTCGGCCGACCTCGTTATCGGCGCTGTGCTCATTCCGGGGGCGGCCGCACCGAAGCTTGTCACCCGTGAAATGCTGTCGGGCATGAAGCGTGGCTCTGTCATCGTTGACGTCGCCATCGACCAGGGTGGCTGCTTCGAGACGTCGCATGCGACGACCCATTCCGAACCGACCTATGTTGTCGATGACGTGGTGCATTATTGCGTCGCTAACATGCCAGGCGCGGTGCCGGTCACTTCAGCGCATGCCCTGAACAATGCGACGCTGGTTTATGGTCTGGCGCTTGCCGACCGTGGGCTGCGCGCCATCGCGGAGGATCGTCACCTCAGGAACGGTCTCAACATCCACAAGGGCCGTGTCACCAACAAGCCGGTGGCCGAAGCTCTGGGCTATGAAGCCTACGCACCGGAAAGCGTACTGAACGTAGCGTAAATCCCATCGCGTCACGTGAGGCAGGGCCGGTCGCATTCTCATGCGACCGGCCCTTTTTGCTGTCATCTGTCGATGCGGCATTGATAGCAGTTGTTGCGCGCCGAGCGCACGTGCACATAGGCGATGTCCGTCCGCTCCAGGAGCTGGGCGGCATAGGAGCCGATATCGGGCGTCAGTGTCACAGCGCCCGTGCCGTAAACAATGCGGTTTTCGGCATTGTAGCCGCGCACGATGAAATCCGGGCTGGTCAAGACCGGCGGCGGGACCTCTGCCGCAGCATAGCGCTCGCACGGTTGCGTGTGGAGGAAGATCGGACCGGTCTCAGCATAGGGCTGAAGCTCGGGAAAAGGCCGGTATGCAAAAATCAGCAGTTCCTCGCCATCATCGATGTTCTTCAGGCAATGACGGCAGGGATGGCCTGGGCCATCTGAGACCATTGTCTCGGGCAAGAAACCGTAGGCGTCTCTACCGCCGTTCCAGAGATTCTCAGCGTCGGCAGTGGGCATGGCGGAAAAGCGGATGTCGGTCATGGCGGATCTCCTTGCTAATTGCCATGAGATGCGCCCTTGCGCCTGCGCCCGCCACCCGATTCTTGCTTGGTTTCGTCTGACCGGCTCACCAATCCTTCTTACTCAGGTCTAGAAGTTCCTTGTCGCTGAGAGGCCGGACGATGCCCGAACCGGTGGAGACCGGTGAAAAGCCGAACATCTGGTAGAGTTGCAAGGCGCGCGGGTGATCGAGGTTGTTGGTCGTCGTTGTCACCCGCTTCGGATTGAGCGTCCAGATCGCGTAGAGCGACTGCAGCAGGAACCATTTTCCGATCCCCAGACCAAGCGCACGCTCGAAGAGCCCGAAGTGGCTGAGTTCGATTGTCTCTTCATCCTCGACGAAGTATTCATAGAAGCCAGCGGGCGCGCCATTGACGTAAAGGACGCTGATATTGTTGCGCTTGTCGTGAAGCGTCTTGGCCAGATCCTCGTCGGCCATCCGCAAACGATCCACCCACTGCCACCGGGCCCCAACCTGGCGGTAGAGATAGCGGTAGAAGGGCAGCGGAATATCGGGTGCCCGCATGATCGCCGTCTGGATGTTGATCGGCACCGGGAGGCTTGCCTTCGGCGGTGCCGTCATTTCCAGGCGGGTGATATGGGCTTTCAAAGAAGAGGGCGCCTTCACCATCGCGTCAGGCTTTGACCGGTTCCGGCGGGCCAGTAACGACGGGCGTGTCTTCGCGGCCACCCCATTCGCTCCAGGAGCCGTCGTAGAGCTTGTTGTCGGTGTGCCCCAGCGACTCCAGCGCCAGCGTAATGATTGCGGCAGTGATGCCGGAACCGCACGATGTGACGACTGGCTTCGAAAGATCTATGCCCGCGTTCTCGATCGTCCGCTTAAGCTCCGGCAGCGACTTGAAGCGACCCTGAGTGGCGAAGACGCCCGATGGCAGGTTGCGTGCACCGGGCATGTGGCCGGAGCGCATGCCGGCCCGCGGCTCGGGCTCGAGCGCTGCAAATCGGCCCGCACTTCTGGCGTCGGCGATCTGCAGCGCGCCGCTCGCAACAATGTCCCGCATTGTGTCAAGAGTGACGACTTTCGAGGCGTCATAGGTCGGCTTGAAAACCTTGGGGTCGTAGCGAGGCGCGCTTGTCTCAAGCGGGCGCCCCTCTGACTTCCACCCGTCGAGACCGCCGTCGAGTACGTATACCTGCCGCGCGCCCATCACGCGAAACAGCCACCAGACCCGTGGTGATGCGAACATCCCGATCCCGTCATAGACGACGATACGATCGTTTTCTCCGATCCCGAGTCTGCCAACCTCAGCTGCGAAAAGCTCGGGCGACGGGATAGTGTGCGGCAGCGGTATGGAGTGATCCGCGATCTTGTCCTGATCGAAACGGACGGCGCCAGGAATATGGCCGGTGGCGTACTCCGCGTCGGCATCGCGCTTCTGTGCCGGCAGATAGAAGGACGCGTCCAGGACGCGCAAGTCCGCCTTGCCCAGTTCCGCCTGCAGCCAATCGGCCGAAACGACGAAACGGCTTTTTTCTTCGCTCATTCTGCTCTCCCTGGGCTTCAGGCTTCGTCGCCGGGAGCGCCGAAGCGAATTCGGAAGCGACGGTTCTCCTTGCCCTTCTTTTCGATCTTGGCAATGTGAATCTGACCGACTTCCTGAGTTTCGGAGACATGTGTGCCGCCACAAGGCTGACTGTCAATCGCCGAGTTCTCGCCGATGCAGACAAGGCTGACCCGGCCTAGCCCGATCGGCGGGCGAACATTCTTGGATTTGACGATGCCGGGATTGGTCGCCAGTTCTTCATCGGCGATCCACTGCAGGTAAACCGGGTGGTTCTGCCGTACCAGCTCCATGAGTTTTTCGGTGACGTCGTCCTTGTCGATCGTCTCTGTCATGTCGAAGTCGACGCGGCTCTCATCTTCGCCGACAGCCGCACCGGTGATCGGATAGGAGCAGACGACGGAGAGCAGGTGACAGGCGGTGTGCATTCGCATCAGCTTATAGCGGCGCGGCCAGTCGACGTGCAGCACCAGCTTTTCACCGACGACCGGCTGTTCCTGGCCCTCGAACGGCACATGCACGACGATGTCCTTGGTTGCTCCGTGCTTCGTCTGTCCGAGCGTGATCTTGCTGCCGTCGGCGCGCTCGAGAAAGCCGGTATCGCCCGGCTGCCCGCCTGACGTCGCATAGAAGCAGGTCTGATCCAGCTCGATGCCCCCGTCTTCGTGAACGGCGGTTACCTCCGCCTCGCATGTCGAAAGATAGAAATCGTCACGATAGAGGGCATTGACGGGCATGGGGTCTCACGCTGCTGGTTCGTATGGGATCTGTATGTCTTGCGTCTTGGCGAGCCACGCCGGAACGGGCAGGCCCTTGGAGGTTAGGAAGTCAGGATTGAAGAGCTTGGACTGATAGCGGTTGCCGTAGTCGCAGAGGATTGTAACGATGGTATGGCCGGGGCCGAATTCCTTGGCAAGGCGCACCGCGCCGGCGATGTTGATCGCCGTCGATCCACCCAGGCACAGACCTTCATGCTCGACGAGGTCGAAGAGGTAGGGCAGGGCTTCCGCATCCGAAACGCTATAGGCAAAATCGGGTGTGAAGCCTTCCAGGTTGGCCGTGATCCGGCCTTGACCGATTCCTTCGGTAATTGAGGAGCCGGCCGACTTGAGTTCGCCGTTCTTGTAGAATTCGTAGAGCGCGGCGCCATCAGGGTCCGCGATGCCGATCTTGATGTCCTTGCTGAACGCCTTGAGGCCGGCTGCCACCCCGGCAAGCGTCCCGCCCGAGCCGACCGAGCAGATGAAACCGTCCACGTTGCCGTTCATATCGTTCCAGATTTCGCGGGCCGTCGTTTCGATATGGGCCTGCCGGTTGGCGACGTTGTCGAACTGGTTTGCCCAGATCGCGCCGTTCGGGTCAGTCTTCGCCAGCTGCTCGGCGAGCCTTCCGGACACCTTCACATAATTGTTCGGATTCTTGTAGGGAACGGCGGGCACCTCGACGAGCTCGGCACCGAGCAATTTCAGGGCGTCCTTCTTTTCCTGGCTCTGGGTTTCCGGGATGACGATGACGGTTCGATAGCCAAGTGCCTTCGCAACGACGGTCAAGCCGATACCGGTATTGCCGGCAGTTCCTTCGACAATAACGCCGCCCGGCCTCAGCAAGCCCTTCTTCTCTGCATCGCGAATGATGTAGAGCGCCGCGCGATCCTTGACCGACTGGCCCGGATTGAGGAACTCCGCTTTGCCGAGAATAGTGCAGCCGGTCGCTTCCGACGCGCCCTTGAGCTTGATCAGGGGGGTGTTGCCGATTGCCTCTAGAACGGACGGATGGACGGTCATGGACTCTGCCTCTTTTGAACGCTTAGTTTAAGAACGGTCTTTTCCCTTCACAAGGCTAGGTTGGCAAGAAATGCTATTCCATCCCTTTGAGCGCAGCGATAAAATTAGACTTCGTCGTGGTCGAGGGGCATTGAACCGGAGCCGTCTGCGCCCCTTGTGATCCGGAGATTGACTTTCAACGTACGGATGACAACAAAGCAATCTCTAAAAGCGGAAATGACCGAAACCGTCATGGTTCACGAGCATATCGACACGGTCGATGTACTGATGGCGCACTATGTCGCCGGATCTCTTCCTCAGCCGGCGCGAGTGCTGGTGGAATCGCATCTCGAAATGAAGCCGGATCATCGCTTGCTGGTGAGTGATCTCGAATCTCTGGCCGGCGAGGCTCTCGAGCAGATGCCGGAGGCTGCGATCGGTGACCGCGCTACGCGGCTCGCGGCCGTCTTCTCCTCCGCGCCGCCCGCCGAAAACCACACAGCAACGAATCTGCGGATGGAAAAAGGTTTCTTCCCGAAAGCGATTCGCGATCTCGTCGGTTATGACTTGGACACTGTGCCCTGGAAAACGAAGCTTCCGGGCTTCAAGCAATACTCAACCGACCTCGATGGCTGCGAAGTCAGCCTGATGTGGATCAAGGCTGGCCGCGCGCTGCCAGCGCACACTCATAAGGGCATGGAACTCACCTTGATCCTGGATGGCGCATTCAGCGACAGCCGCGGCCGTTTCGGACCCGGTGATATCTCGGTCGCCGACGAGAGCGTTGACCATCGACCGATTGCCGAAAAGAACCGTCCATGCGTCGCGTTTTCGGTCCTCGACGCGCCGATCAAGCTGACAGGCTCCTTCCGCCAAATCATCGGCGACCTGATCGGCTGAAAGCAGCCACAATAGCGTGATATGCCTTAAATCCGGGAGATGGCGAGGAACTCCCGGACCTGTTTTGACGTTCAGAACACAGCCCGGAGGATATGTGCCATGCAAGATTTCGTCGCTCGTCCTGAACATGGAATAGCCTGGATTTCCGGCGCGAGTTCAGGAATTGGGCGAGCCTTGGCACTGAAGCTTGCGGGGGACGGATACAAGGTGGCTGTCACCGCTCGCGATCATGAAAAGCTTGCCGAATTGCAGGTTGAGGCTTCCGATCTGCCCGGCAGCATCATCGTGCTCGATGGTGATGTCACCAATCCCGAGGACATGGAGCATGTGCTTGCTTCAATCGAATACGAGTACGGTGCGCTGGCATTGGCGGTCTTCAACGCCGGCGTTTATTTGCCTATCCACGCGGAAGAGTTGAAGCTTTCAGATTTTGAGCGGAGCTTTGCTGTCAATCTGCAGGGTGTTGTGAATTGCCTTGTCCCGGCCGTAAGGCACATGAAGGTGAAGGGGCAGGGGCAAATCGCCATCGTCTCGTCGGTTTCAGGCTATGGCGGGCTGCCGACCGGTGCCGCTTACGGCGCTACGAAAGCCGCATTGATTAACATGGCGGAGAGCCTGAAATTCGATCTCGACAAGATGGGCATCCGCATCCAACTCATCAATCCTGGCTTCGTCGATACGCCTGCAACGAAGAGAAACCAATTTCACATGCCCTCGCTGGTCTCGGTCGAGGAGGCTGCCGAACAGATTTCGGCGGGACTCAAGTCTCAGCGTTTCGAGATTACCTTCCCGAAGCGTTTCACCTACACGATGAAGCTCGTCAATCTGCTGCCTTATAATCTCTATTTCTGGCTGGTGAATCGCTCGACCGGCTGGCGGGAGCGGCCGTTGGAAAAGCACCCACGGCCAGGTATGGCGCATCCGGCAGAGTAGCCGTTGCTGTCTGAGGCAGAGACGAGGCGGATGGCGGCCAGACAGGAGGTCATCTGTCAACAGGCCGCCACCCGCTCTCGTCAGCTCCGCGACAAAGACGACCTGGCGGACGTCTATATTTCTAGCCGCGGAAGCCTGCTCACAATAAACAGAATTCCAAGAGGCGTTCGAAGCGTTTATCGAAGCCCAATGGGCGAACACGCTCCTGTGCCGACCAAAAGCGCTCGCGCCATTTCGGCAAGTGTACCAGCATAGTCTAACCTGAAATCGAAGTCCCTGGCCAGTGACAAATTCGCCAAATTCGGCTAGGCGATCTCGCATTGGCATTTTGCTCCTGCGACGAAACAGGGGCTCGCGCGGAACAGACGTTTCGGCCGTCGTCGGAGAATTTTCGAGAGGTTCCAGCGCAAGAGGAGGGCCGGTTATCCCGGCCCTTTTGGAGGCCATCTATATCGGCCCGATCAGTTATCGTATTCGCGGCAAGCGTCATTGATTGATGCGCCACTCTCGCCGCCAGGGGTATCAACGCCCGAATTTGCATGTGCCGCACCCGGCAATCCATGGCCTTTGGCTGGGGCGTGATGCGTTGGGTTAACCGGGGCGACAGTGATCGGGTTTGCCGTTATCGCCGCTCGTATAGTCGCCCGCGTAGGTGCTGGAGCTGGGATTTGTGGGGCCGCCATTCGTTGGGCCGAACGGCTGCAGGGTCTTGGTCGGCGAAGAGCAAGGTGCTGATCTAGCGATACACCTGAGAGTGGGAAAAGAGATTCTCATGGTTAGCCAGCCATGATCGAAAGATGCTCAGTTCGACGTCTGGCAATGCGTGGTGTCGTTCATTCGCTGGCAACGGGTCTGGAAATTGGTCAGCGGCTGCTGTTGTTTCTGTTGCTGCTGCTTCGCGTGGAGCAAGCCGGCTCTCACCGTTGCACTCCCCGCAGGAATTTCCGGCCGTCTGACATCGGTATCGGGAGTCGGACTGTGACAGCCGGCCAGCGCAGCGACCGCACATAGCGCCGCGGCCAGAAGGAACATGCGTTTCATTGCTATTGCCCCTCTCCAATTCCTTGAGACACGCAATGCGTCGAACCTCAGGATACAATTGGGACGTGAAGAGTTCAAAGCGCTAAATCTGGGCAACACTACAGCGCACGGCCGTCGGTGCGAATATCCCAGGCGCCGACCGTTCGAAAGCATTTCAAAAGTGGGGAAAGAAAACACCTGCTTTTGGAATATCAACAAAAGCAGGCGCTTATCTTTGAAACTGGCTCCCCGGGCCGGACTTGGCTCCAATTTTTAAAGTAGGGGAGTTTCCTTGCGATGCAGGGTGTTTGAGGTTTTTATAAGTGCTCATGTGAAACGCATGTAGTCCGAAAAGTAGTCTAAAAAGTATGCCTAAATTTGCGCATTGGCTCCCATCAATTTTCTAACTCGATCGAGCTGGCTGCCGCCTTTCGTTTCCTGCCGTTGCTTTGCGGCCAAATATTCGCGCTCACAGCGATCGAGGATCGGTTGCGCGATCGGGCCTTTGCGATCGACCAGCTTCGCCGCGAAAATCAGCATCTCGCCAAGCCGCTCCAGTGTAATCTCTGGCTGTGCCATGGCTAGATTTCCTCGCATTTTCGCTGCGGCCGGTTCGCAACCTGCAGCAATACGTCTGCATGGCAGGGCGAGCCGTGCTTGCACCAGCATGCGAGGTTCTTGCCGCGTAGTTCGTTGGCGTTCTCGTTGACGAAAAGGCGGGCTCGCTCCAGCGCCTCGATGTCCGGATCTGCGCCAACGCGTAATAGACCGGCGAGAAGCGCCATATAGAGGTCCACGCAATAGGCGGCGTCGCCATGTTTGCCCACGATGAATGGATTTCCCCATGGACCGGGTCGGCCCACATGCACAGCAGCGAGGCCGTTTGTTTTCTTCGACAAAGCTTGAAGGTTGAAGCCGGCGGAACGCGACAGACGAAGGCGTACGGGTGTCATGGCTAGATCTCCTCGCATCGCATTTCCTTCCGGGCTTGCTCGCGCCGGATGGCATTTCTCTTTCTGGTGACAAGTTGCAGGTGATCTGGCTCCGGCCGCACGCAAAGGCGGTTACGGCAGTAGTGGTCGATTTCCTTCTTGCCGGGGATGTAGCCGTGCTCATTGGTCCACATGACAAGGTGGACGGCGACGGTCTGGCTGCCCAGCGACATGCGCGGATATCCGGCGCCGCGTCCTTCAGATCCAGACGTTGGGCCTGTCCAGATCCAGCAACCCGTCTCTTCATCCACGCGGACGCGAGCCATCACTTTTTCAAGGATTTTCTGACGGCGCGACATTAGGGCTGTTCTCCGTTCTGCCCGCTCGGGGTGGTCGCGACCTGGCGCTTCCACAAGAGATAGCAATTCCGTTGCTCCGCCTTTGGGCATCCTTCCCACCAATGCCAGCAGCTGCCGGGACCGGCGCTCGGATCTCTGCCGCAAGAATGCTTGCCTTTTGGCTGCTTCCATGTTTCTTGCTGGACCGACACTGCAAGGCTCATCTGCGCTGCATCAGGCATTGGCGCGCTCCACCTCAGACAAGCGGTCAAGGCGCTCGATCTCGGCGAGGATCAGTGCGCCAGCGCGGACTAAATCATTCCGGCGCGAATGCGGCTTGAGCCAATCCATGCGCCATGCCAACGGCCATAAAGATGATATCTCTGCTGGCACAGACGATGCGCGCTTGAAGCCGTCCATTACCGCACGATTGGCTTTGCATGCCTCGGAAGCCATGAGGGCATAAACAGCTGCCGCACGCGAGATACTGTAATCGGTGTGCTGATCGTCGTGCTCGACCGTCCAGCCTTCGGCATCGATCTGCCGGCGGCGCTCGGCGACCACATCTGAAATTGCCTTAGATACTGGAGCGGGCGCGCACGGCGGCGCTTTTGTGAGGGCTTCGATCGCCATCAGCTGTAGCGCCTCAGCTTGCTTGTCTTCCGGAACATCATCCAGCGTTGACGGGTCCATGATCTTCTGGGCGGCGTCAAACAAGTGGACAGCCCAGGCGCGTGCTTCGTCGGCGCTTAGCAGAAAACCTCGCGTCATAGCGGCGTCTCCAGATGGGCGACCAGCATAGAGACGCGCGGAACGCTGACAGCCATGAAGGCCAAACCGCCGGTCTTGCTGTTGGCACGCCGGCCGTAGACGATCCTGTCTTCCTTGATCTGGATGCCGGGCCGTACCAGGTCGATGTTGTTCGCCAGCGCGAAGCGGCGGGCGGCGCCGGGATTAGCGCCATACTTCTTGTCGATCTGCTTGAGGTTCAGACCAGCGCGGAGATCCGCTTCAAAGCTTTTCCGCTCGAAGAGGTCAAGCAATGTCGGTTCGCGCTCGGGGGCAAGGCCGTGAGCCTTGAGCGTCGCGGTCACATGGTCGCGGCTGACCGCGTAGCGCTTTGCGATGTCTTCACGCGACACGCCACGCTCGATCAGCTGCGCGAGGATTTCCTTGCCTGGAAGTTTGGCGTTGTGGGCTCTCATTGCGACTCCGAAGATTGCAAAACAGGGAAGGGGAAACCGGCGCAGCGATTGACGGCAAGAACGATCAGGCCAGCGATCTCGGTCGCCTCGATGTCGCTACGCTCGCGATTGAGATCGATGACGAAGACGTGACGCCCTTTGGCGTCCATCACGTCGCCGGGTTCGGCGGGATTGAGGCTGAGTGGAAGCTCAAGTTCGCGCGCGGCGAACGCTTCGACCAGCAGCCGGGAGGTCGCGAGGCTGGTGATCGGCGTCATTCTGCCGCCCTCGAAATGCTAGTGGGCAGAGGCGGAAAGGCATCATGCTCGACATCGTCGAGCTTGCGGCCGGCGCGCTTCTTGCCGATGCGGGAAACGGTGTCGTCGTCGATGTCGTCACACCATGCGGGGCGGTAGTGCTCGCCCCAGCGATCCTCTTCCCAGTCGCGATGGTCGAAGCGGCTGATTTCAGGATTGTCGTCGATCGTCCAGCCATCGACTGCGCCAACCTGCGGCGCCCATTCGCCCCATTGTTTGAACAGGAACGGAACGCCAGCCGTCGCGCACTGGTCGCGAAGGGAGCGAACCCAACCCGGGTGCATCGGCCGTGCGTCAGGGCCGCTCTCTCCGCCGGCGACGACCCAGTCGAGCTTCGGAAGGTTGCAATCATAGGCGCTGGCGCTGTCACTGTTTTCGACCCAAGCTTCGCCGGTCAGAGCGTCGTAGCGGATCTCAGTGTCTCCATCGGCAAAGACGATGTTGCGAGGGTCAATTAGGCCTAGCATCGGCTCCGCGCTTATCCAGTGAAGAGCTGCCGATGTTTGAAGAAGATGGGGTATGCGCTCATTTGCGCGCTTCTGGTCTTCTACCGAAACGCCAAGCCAAAGGTTAGGCAGTGGCCATTCGATGTCTTCGATGATGCCTGCGGCACAGGGGGAACCCATCACATCAGCGGCGGCGGTACCCCAGCGCTTCGCGAACTCACTCGGATCGCTTTCGAAGCACCTTTCCATTTCACTGATGTAGGCGAGCATTCGCTCGGGGCGTTTTGTCAGCAGCTGAAAGACATGGCGATTAAGTTCGCCATCTTCGACGGGGCAGTGATGCAGGCGGCTCGCAAGGCCGATTACCGCGAAGACTTTGTCTATCCATGCGTCCGGCACGCTCTCTGCGAATAGATCGGCGTGGGCACAGACAAAGATCATACGCGGACGCGACCAGGTAAGCGGCTGTGTCAGCCACTTTTCATTCAGGCGAACTTCACCATTCCAGACGGGCCCAGCCTTGGTGTCCGAGGTGAGGCCGGCGCGGCTTTCGTGATTTCGCAGCCGCGTGCCGGCGAGCTTCATGGCGTAGCAGTTGGTGCAGCCAGGCGAGACGACGCTGCAGCCCGTGATTGGGTTCCATGTAGCGTCGGTCCATTCGATCTTGGTTCCGTCAGCCATTGGCAGTCACCTTCCGCAATGCCGTCGCGGCCTGCGCGATCTGGCGGTCGTATGTTTCGATCAAATTCACGGCTGCGGCGTAGATCGGCTTGAGGATCGCCTCTGTGGCGCGCCGCTCGCTGCTGTTGAAAAGCGTGGGGTCGAGGACGTGACCGACGCTGTCCATGTCGCGGCTCTCGCGCATGAACTGCTCGATGGTGTCCTGCTGCTGGCGGAGCAGAAGCACGGCCGTTCCGATCGTTGTGTTGAGCGTGTCCAGGCTGGCTCGCGCCTCGTCGCGGGTGCTGATCATGCCGCACCTCGCATTTCGACGCTGGCCGGAAAACCACCTTGCGCGTTGACGGCGAGCACGATCAGCTCGGCGATCTCTGTAACCTGGGCGTCCGGCAGCTCGCGATGCATGTCGACGACGACAAAGCCGCGACCGGTCGCATCGACGATCGTGCCGACGTTCTCGCTCTCGTGTCGCAGCGGCAGTGTGACGTTCTCCAGCTTGAGCGCGAGGTTGAACTTGGCGGCAGGGGAAAGGGCGGCGAGAATTTCAGCCTGCATTGGCTTCCTCCATCCGTTCGATTGCTTCCGTGAGAGTGCGGCGCAGCGGCAGGTCCGCATTGCGGCAACCGAGCGCGTCAATGACGTGGATCATCGCGTGCGCTAGGCCGATCATGGTTTCATCGGTCAGGCCTTCGAAGCCCGATTTGCCGCAAAGATTATCGACGGCGAGATCGATGTTCGCGCCGGCGACGTATTCGAGCGCCTGTGCCACGTGGCGGCGACGGGCCCGGCCCATCTCGATTTCGATTTCTTCGGCGATGCTCGGGCTGAAGTCGTGCGAGACGATGCGCAGTTTCGGCGGGAAGGTCAGGATGTCAGCCATCACATGTCCCTCCACGGTGAGTTTTCCCACGTGTCGTCGACGCGCAATGAGCGCAGACGGCGCCGCTCGGCAAAGCGGCGAACCGCCTTCGAGATCGCGTCGATCGTGAACATCACCACGGCAAAAAGGATTCCGCCGGCCAGAGTACAGCCAAGGGCTGCGAGAACCGTGAACGCCTCGTCCTTCATCGTGTCGCCTGCAGGATTATTGCGTATGGCAAAACCGCGACGATGATGGTCAGCAACGCGAACTCGGCGCGGCGCTGGCTCTCGATCGGCATCCGCGTTACGCGCAGGAAAAGCGATCCCGGTTCCGGCAGCGCCATCGCTACCGGACGAACTGTCCGAATTGTCTGCATGGTTGGAGCCCTTTCGCTTCCGTTTGGGAACCCGCTCCGTTCCTGGTCGGAGCGGTGACCGAAACCGGACGGTTTCAGGCGACGCGGCGCACGGCGCGGCGGGAATGGATATGGGCGGCTTTCTGACTGTAAGCGTCGATCTGCTCGTCGGTGTAGCCGAGATCGCGGAAGTCCTTGCGGGTGAGGCCTTCGCGGCGCTCAAGGGCGAGGTCGGCCATCTCGTTGGCAATGTTGCGGGCGATGGCTGCCGGGTAGGTCTGTGTCTGCACTGGGCTCTCCTTCCCCTCCCGGTTTCGCCGCTGCTCCGGGAGGAGGAGGGAGCAGCGGCGCGCCCCCGATTGGGCGGCCCGGATCTTGGGAGGAGGAGTAGACCGGACAGAGCGGACAATAATGCGGACAAATGCCCGCTGTCAACGACGAGTGCGGC
The DNA here is from genome assembly GCF_002211365.1 of Rhizobium sp. R711. Taxonomy (GTDB): domain Bacteria; phylum Pseudomonadota; class Alphaproteobacteria; order Rhizobiales; family Rhizobiaceae; genus Rhizobium. The sequence continues at coordinate 55,050 of NZ_LOKZ01000036.1, forward strand.
TATTTAACCGCATTGCTGCGGATGTACCTGAAAAGTTGGGGTAAAAACTGAAAGAGCGACGAAGTGATTCGCCGCTCTTTTGTGTTCGTCAATAGGCTTGGTGAGGCTAAACGCCGTAGATCTCGTTTAGCGAAAGCACCTTGTGAATCGCGACGATCGTCGCCCTTGGGATCTCGATCTCGGCACTCGGATTGTGCTTACGGATGGTCACTGCTTCGGGGCCGCGCTTGCTGAGGATGCCGATCGTCGCTTCCATTGATTCGCTGCCGCCCAACTGCACCTGGATGACGACGGCATCGCCAAAGCGTGGTGGTTTGTCAGGGTGCACATAGACCAGATCGCCAGGTTGAAACTGTGGCTCCATCGAGGTTCCCTCGACGTAGAGGGCGTACACATTTCGAGCATTCATCAACGTAAACGGGCGCCTCGCATAGTCTACCGGCTCGGATGACAGCTGAAATGCACCTCTAAGATGCGAGCCGGCTGCCGTCCCCATGACCGGCACATCTTTGGCCATTTCCATCGGAAGTGGCAAGCTGGCAGATGCCGGCCGCACATCAGTTATTAGCGGAGGGTGGACTTTGATCGCTGTGGCATCGGTGGACTCACCAAGCAATACCGTCATCGGTACGCCGAGACCGTCGGCAATCTTTTTCAGGGTCTGACCACGCGGGGAGGCGCCGCCGCGCTCGAACAGCTTACGAAAATAGCTCCGCTCCAAGCCGCTCTTGAGGGATGCCGCCTCCCACGTAAGCCCTTGCTCGGCAATGATATCTTTGAGGATGTCTGTCACAGATTTCTCCATGTGCGGATTATCAGCCGCAGTGCGAACATTGGAAAGCGGTTATTTGATCTTGACAGATGCGGCCATTTGACCGCAATTTGCCGCCATGACCCTACGAGAGCAAATTATCACTCTGGCTGACACCTACGCCGAAGCCTCTGGCATTGGGCGTAAGCGCATGTCGACGATCGTCTTCAATCGCGGTGCCAAACTCGACGACATCGTCGACGGTGGCGACCTTGCGACCGGCACGTTTGAGCGTGCTCTCCAGTGGTTTTCCGACAATTGGCCCGAAGGTGTTGCCTGGCCCGATGCTGGTCCCCTGCCTCGTCCAGAGCCCACGAAGGAGGCCGCATGACTTCCCGTTGTTCCCTGCGCGGTCCTCACCGCGCCACCTCGCGCCGGACTGCACGACTTCCGCCTTCCGGCGCGCTTTCTCTTCGATGTTTCGTCCAGGCATGCGGACCTCCGTGATCTGCTGACGAACTGAACATCGCATTTCTGAACCGTTCCCAACACGGGAAAGCCCGCCGGAAATTCCCGGATCGGGAAAGCCTTTTCTTTGCCTTTCGGAGACTGACATGGATGCCTTCCTCTTCCGCGTGAAAGCGGCCCAACGAGATCTCATAGAACGCTGCGGCGGCATCATGCGCGTCGTCGAAAAGTCCGGCTATTCCAAGAGCGAGGTCGGACGCTGGAACAACGGCGCCGAACCCGACCTGATGCCGGTCGGCGCCATTGCGGTCCTCGAGCGCGACTGCGGTCAGGCGCTCGTCACCGCGGTCTTGGCCGAAACCAACGGTCGCCGGCTGACCGACCCGGAAGAGGGGCGCAAGGCGGAAATCAACGTTCTCACATCGCATGCCGAGCTGATGCGGCAGTCGGCGGAACTCGCCAACGCGATTGCTGTCGCGATCGCCGACGGCCAGGTGACGCCCTCGGAGGCGACCACGGTCGATCGCGTCGCCAGCGGCATGGAGCGGGCGGCTTCGGATCTGCGGGCGGCCCTTGCCGTCATCAAGGCGGCGGGCGGCGGCAAGGCGGCGCTCAAGGTCGTAGGCGGTGACCAATGACCTATCGCAAGATCGATGTATCGCCAGCTGACCGGCCGGCAAGCGTGTCGCCCGGATCTGCCCCGATCCTGCAATGGATCGACGTCGACAATCTTGTTGTCGATGAGGCCTATCAGCGCGATCTGCGCCGCGCCAACTGGTTAGCAATCCGGAAAATCGCCGCCAACTTCCGCTGGTCGATGTTCTCTCCCGTCTTCGTCTCTCCGATCGAGGGTGGGAGGTTCGCAATCATCGATGGTCAGCATCGATCGCATGCCGCGGCGATGTGCGGATTTTCTCAGGTGCCCTGCCAAGTTGTGCACATGACGCGTGAAGAGCAGGCAGCCAGCTTCGCGGCAGTCAATGGCGTCGTCACACAGGTGACGCCCTATCACCTGCTCAAAGCGGGAATAGCGGCCGGCGAAGTATGGGCCGTTAACGCGATGGCTGTCGCCAGCGAAGCCGGCTGCAAGCTCATGACTTACTACGGAACGAAGGACAACAAGAAGCCTGGCCAGATCTATGGCGTTCGCGGGTTCCTTGCCGTCATCGAAAAGCGTCCTCGGGCTGCTATCGTTGCAGCGCTTCGCCACCTTCGTGAGGCTGAAGGGTACGGCGACAACGCTGATATCTGGGATGCATCCAAGCTTTTCCCCGTTGTGATGGCGCTAGCCGAGCGCCCGGCGGCTCTGTCCAATCCAGGTTTTAGGGCGGCTCTCGAGCTTTTCGATTTCTGGGATATGTCCGATCGCGACGAGCAGGAAAGACAGGCCGCAAAACGTCGCGGTGCCTCGTTCCCCGTTAAATCCGAAAGCCTCAGGGCTGGCGTTCTCGAGTGGATCGACAAAGCCTTCCCGGCGCGAATGGCCCTTCCAGAGCCCATGAGCCGCAGGGACGCGCTGGCTCGAATCGGCGCGATGGGTGTCGAATGATGGCAACAGAACCTGGTCTCAGCAGCGCTGGTTGCCGCCTCCTTTACCGTGTACGGCTACACGCCCGGCAAAACAGCCGGGCGTACCCGCTTTCGTTGGACCGCGACCTACGCGGCGTCGCCTCGGCGATCGACGGCGGCTACCTCGTCCGCCTCAATGACGATCCGCACTTCGTCACCATCACCGATAAGGGCGATGCCTTTCTCGACCTCCTCATGAGGTGCGAGTGATGAAGCTGAGCGATAGAGCAAACGACATGCTGCGCCGGGCCGTAGGGGATGGCGTGATTGATTGCCCGGAACCACGCGACGTGCGGGCCGCCAATCGATTGAACGGGCGTCAGCTTTTGTCGCGAGATCCGAAAGTTGGCACCCGATATTACCCCACCGACAAGGCGCGGGACTATGTCGCTCTGCTCGACGAGCTGGGCGAGCCCGAGGATACGCCGGAAGCGCATGCCAACCAGGTCATATCGATCGTCAATGCCGACGCGTCTGGCCTCGTCCAGGTCGTCGATCGGGCGCGCATGCTTCTCGACGAAGGCGACGCCATGGCGGCCCGGCTGCTGGCCTCTGCCGCCTACGATCAGGCTAAGGCCGGGGCGCAGTTCGCAGCACGGGTTGGCGCCAAGGATCGGCTGGTGCAGAAGGCGCGGCGCCTGCAGGCAGAGGCGCTGCTGATTGAGGCACGCGCCAAGATCCTGCTTGCGCAAGAGTGGGATCGCGCCGTCGCCGACGGCAAGACCCTCAAGGGCCGCCCGAAAAGCATTCCGGACGGGAACACTTTTACGGCCGAAGAGGCGGGGCTCTCCCGCAAGGAAATTCACGAGGCGCGTAAGCTGGCGGAGGCCGAGCGGAAGGCGCCTGGGCTAGTCGAGCGGGCCATTCAGGCCCGTGTCGATGCCGGGCTGGAACCGTCTCGCGCTAACCTCAGGGCGGCGGTCGGAACCGCAACGGCGACGAAGGAAGAGCGCGGCAATAACCTTTATGAAACGCCACCCGAGGCGATGCACACGCTGCTCGCCCTCGAAACCTTTACCGCGACCGTGTGGGAGCCGTCCTGCGGAAAGGGCGCGATCGCGCGCATGCTGGAGGCGGCAAGCTATGGTGTCGTGCTGTCCGATCTCGTCGACTACGGGACGGCGGACAGCTTTGGCGAAGTGCAAAGAGAGGTCGATTTCCTGACGACGCAAGGCGACCCGGAAGGCGCCAGCAGCTACGACATTGTCACAAACCCGCCTTACGGGCAGGTGTTGAATGCCTACGTGGCGCATGCGCTGCGCGTCCACAAGCCCCGTAAGATGGCGCTGCTTCTAAACCTCAATTTCGTCTGCGGCTTCGACGACGAGGACCGCAATTTCGCTATGGACGAAAATTCGCCCGCGCGGATCTACGTCTTCACTCGGCGCCTGCCGATGATGCACCGCGACGGCTGGGATGGGCCTGAATCCTCCAGCCGCATGAATACCGCGTGGTTCGTGTGGGAACTGCAAGAGGACGGCACATATGGCGCTAGCGGCTCAAGGCTGATCCGTGTCGACTGGAAAGACTATCTGCCACCAGCGGGGAGCGAGGCGTCGTGAGCGCGATGCTTCCCCTTGTCGATATCCTCGCTGATCTGGCGACGCATGCCGAGCGCGCGGAGTGGCTGACACGCGTGCCCGACGGTGTCGTGTTTCGTGACCACATGGACATCCGCAGTGTGCTTCAGGCGGCCGGCTTTGTGGCTGGCATCGCCTATCTCGATGCGCGGCTCGCAGCCGTGAACTCTGTGCGGCAGCCGGACGGGGCTCTGCCACAGACGCGCATTCTTGCGCTGAACATCACCAAAATCGATCTGAACATAGCGGCGCGGGCGGGCGCCACGGGGGCTTGATGACTGTGAATTCCTTAAGAGTGTTAATCGGCTGCGAAACATCTGGGCGCATGCGACGCGCCTTTACCGAGTTGGGGCATGACGTCTGGTCGTGCGATCTGCTGCCATCAGTCGATGGAAGCAACCGGCATATCATCGGCGATGTACGCGATCTGCTCGGTGATGGCTGGGACTTGCTGGCAGTGATGCATCCACCGTGCACCAGGCTCTGCAATTCGGGCGTGCGCTGGCTCACGAGGCCGCCGAAGGGTCGGGCACTCGAAGAAATGTGGGCCGACCTCGACGAGGGTGCGGCGCTATTTTCAGATTGCTGGAATGCGCCTATCGAGCGTATCGCGATCGAGAACCCTGTCATGCACCGGCACGCCAAGGAGCGCATACGCAACTACCAGCCGCCGGCGCAGACCGTGCAGCCGTGGTGGTTTGGCGACGAGGCATTGAAAGCAACGAGCTTCTATCTAAAGGGCCTTCCCAAGCTCGTTCCGACGAACAAGCTGACGCCGCCGCCGGCCGGAACAATCGAGCGCAATCGGTGGGCGCGGGTGCACCGCGCGCCGCCGTCTGCTGATCGCTGGAAGCTGCGATCGGAGACATATCCGGGTATCGCGGCTGCGGCTGCCGTGCAGTGGGGCGGCTTTGCCCTGCGGGATGTGGCGGCATGACGCAGCCATTTCTCTTTGGTGATGGCTGGATCGAGGTTCGCGACGGAAACGACACGGCGCGTGCCATCTTTGACCGGCATTACAGTCGATACTTTTACGCCGATGGCCGAAAACCGAAGCTTTTCGTCGGGCCCGGTGAAAAGATGGTTCTGTTGACCCATGACGCTGGCGCCGTATGCGTCTGGCGCAAATTCATCAGTGGTGATGGGCAGTCGGGGGTCAACTGTGCGGTATTCCGACGGGAGCGCGGTGACGTTGCCTCCGATCTCCTGTCCTCAGCTCGAGCGTTAGCGGCGGAGCGATGGCCCGCGACCCGATTCTATACCTACGTCGATCCGCGCGGGGTGCGGCCGACGTTTCGCGCTGGGCGGCCAACCTGGGGCCACTGCTTCTATCAGGACGGATGGGTATTCGAGGGGCTCACGAAGAAGGGGCTGCACATCCTGGCGAACTACAGCGCCATCGGAGGTGCAGCATGAGCAACCCACGTTTTTCGATTATCCCGGCTTGGATCGTCACGGATGGCCGATTGAAGGGCAGCGATCTCAAGGTGCTTTGCCTGTTGGGCACTCATACCAATAAGGAAGGCTGGTGCCGGCGCAGCCAGGTCAAGATGGCCGAGCAGCTCGGTTGTGGACGTTCCACGGTGCAGGACTCTCTTAATCGGCTTGCTGACATCGGCGCTGTCGAGAAACGGAAGGTCGAGAGCGCGGACGGTCGCGACAGCGCGCATTGGTATCGCGTCATCCTCGATCGCGCGGCTTCCAGCAATGCATTTGGTGCATGGGATGCAGACGACGAAGAGGAATTTGGTCCTATTTCCGAGACATCTTTGGAGGCACCCCCTGCCGGTATACCGGCACCCCCTGCCGGTCCTGAGGCGGCACCCCCTGCCGGTTCTGGACCGGCACCTATTAACGACAGTTCTCTAACTTCCAGTCCTAACGAAGAAGAGAGAGAGCGCGATCGGGATGATGAAGGGGAAGAAAATCCCAAGGCGCTGGAAAAGCGATTCCGGAAATGGTGGTCGACATGGCCAACTTACGCGACGGACACGGAAGCCACGACGCGACGCGCCTGGCTGGATCTGACGCCAGACCAGCGGAAGGCATGCGAAGAGCGCACCGCCGATTACCTCGCCACAGCGAAAGCTGCCGGACGTAAATTCTCGAAAGCAGCGGCGACCTACCTTTCGGAACGAGCTTGGGAGAGATTGGGGGAAAGGACCGGTGCCATGGTCTCGGCCAATGCTCCGGAGGCCTACACTGCCTATTCCAGGGCAGGGCGCGCACTGCTGCTGGCCGAGCTGCTGAAGCCGGAGCGTTACCTCGCACTCAATCCGATCGAGCAGAAGATCATCGATGATAAGCCGGAGAAGCGAGATCTGATCTGGCGCGACAAGCGGGAAAAGCAGGGATGGCCAGAGGCGTCCAAGCTCATTGACACGACGATGCAGCGGAAGCGCTTCAACGTTCCCACGCGCATCGTGTCGATCGGCCAGAGCTTCGACAAGGTGAAGGTTGGCAGTGAGGTCTGGCAAGCCTGGCAGCGCCTGCACCATCGGCGTTGCTGGCCATGGCTACCGGCTCCGGAGGGGTTGGAATGGATGCAGTTCCCGCGTTTGCCAGATGCAATCGAGGATCTGGACGAAGCGTGTGAACTGGCACTGAGCGAATTTGAGACAGCACTGAGAGAGGGCAGGGACAATGATCATGCAGCGTAAAATCATCATGGCCGAGAAGGTCGACATCAACCGCCTGATGCCAGCGCTAGAGGGAGCGGTCAGCCTACGTCGAATCAACGCGACGATGCTCTCGATGGCATCGAAGGCGAACGTGAAGCGAATCACCGCGTCTGAGCAGGTGAAATCGCACTGGTACTGCCTCCGGGTGAGGACTGGCCGCGAGTTCGCTGTGGAAAAACTGCTGGCCGATGCCGATGTTGAAAGCCTCGTTGTTCGCTCCAATCCCTATAAGACGGTCAAGCGTGGGCGGGTTCGCATGGTCCCGGAGCGCCCCGTAATCATTGGTTATGTGCTCGTCCATTGCGTTCCAACGGCCGCTGCGATGTCTGGTTTGCTTGCGGTCAAGGATGTGATCGAGGTGGTTGGTGGCGCCGAAACACCATATCGTGCCGATGCGGAATCCATCGCTCGATTCAAGGCGATGGCCGAGCAGGGGAAATACGATCACAAGGTCAAGCCGAAGGTCGATTTCCTGCCAGAGGAGATAGTCCGTGTCTGCGATGGACCATTTGCTACGTTTTGTGCCGTTGTGGTTTCTGTGGACGTCGAGGCGTACATCGCGAAGGTCGAGGTTGAGATTTTCGGACGCAAGACACCGGTGGAACTGGATCTTGCGCAGATCGAAAAAATCTGACTACAAATTGCCTCGGAAGATCTGAGATCCCAGCGTGGGCCCAAACAGTCGATGGCTCGATCATCGGCGAATGAAGCGAAAGCTTCAGGGTTGCTTACCGGTCAGACCCAGCCTTGACTGCCTCGACGACGAGGCGCTGATTCAGGGCAAGTGCTACTGCTATGAGATGGGCGGCCTCCGGGCCGCCTTTTTTGTTCAATGGTTATGGCGTTCCATCATCCAACCAATGGAGGCAGCCATGACCTCGCCGCTGTAATGGCGGTATCACTCCGGGAGCCAGCACGTGACAGCAGAGCTTCGTTTCGACGCAAACGAAATACTCAACCTGTCACGTGCAATCCGGGCTTTACCAGAGGGCATCAAGACGAAGGCTCTGGCCAGTGCCATGCGCCGAATGCGCGAGATGGCCCGAAGCCGGATCGTCAAGCGCGCAGCCGAGCACACGAGGCTTCCGCCTGGCGTGGTTCGCAAGATGACGACGGCCCGCTTCAATGCCGGTGGCAATACGCAGGACGTAATTGTCAAATCGGGATGGATACATCTCTACAAGCTGGGCGCGACGCAGACCTCTCGCGGTGTACGGGTTCGGGCGCGAGGGTCATATGCCCACGCCTTCCTCGCTGAAATGGACAGCGGCCATAGGGCAGTAGCCATGAGGGTTTCAGACAAGCGTCTGCCGATCCGTGAACTGTTCGGCCCTAACCCTGCGCATGCCATCACGAATAATCCGGACGTCTACCTCGACGTGCTGGCCGAGATCATACAGGAACATCTTGCTCCTCGCTTGCTGCACGAACTCGATCGACTTCTCCCTCGGTGAGGGCTACTCGGGCGGGTCGACCCCTCGGGCCTCGCCCATGCCCGCCCACCCCCTTACAGGGTCCTCCCTCGGGCCTACCCCCAAGCGGGCCGGGACGACCCCGAAATTTCGCTAGTCACGGCGATCAAAAAACTGACCTGACTCACCTGACTCGAAGGCTGACGACCTGACTCCGATGGCAACCGACGCACAACAAAACCTCCTATCGGTCGACGGCGGTGTTTGGATCACGGTGGCCGAGCTGGCCCGCCGCAAAGGTGTGAGCAAGCAGACGGCTGCCGAGAAGGTGAACCGCCTCGAGGACGAGGGCCGCATCACAACCCGGCGGGAAGGCCGGCGGCGCCTGGTGGAGTTGGCGACCTACGACCGCGCCATTGGCGTTGTCGGGGATGCGGCCAAGGAGATCGGCGCGGAAACCAAACGCGACGATGGTGCTGATCCGGCGAACTCTGGTCTGCGCGACGCTCAGACCGAGCGCGCAAAATATGACGCCCAGCTGAAGGCGTTGGACCTGGCAGAACGCCAAGGCCAGCTCGTTGCGCTAAGGGGCGAGCACGGTCTTGAAACCGCCCTAGTACGCGTGACGGAAGCGTTGCTACGGGACTTGGGCGCACCCTTGAACTGGGTCTCGGAAATCCTCGAAGCGTCGAGGGAAGGCGAGCCGGCCTTGCGGCGGGTTCTCAGAAACAAGGTTCGCGACCAGCGGACGGCGATGGCGCAAACGCTGGCTAAGCTTGCAGGCGAAGCCGCCGAAGCCGAAAAGGCCGGGTTGCAAGTCGACTTTATGTTCGGGGAGGGCGCGTGAGAGTTACGCTGAAACGATCTGCGCTAGCTGTTGTGGCCGCAGCCCTCGCGGCGGCGATCATGCCTGCCGAGCAGGCGACGGCAGTCGACTATGCCCGCGCCAGCATGGTCGTACCGGATGGACCGAAGGCCGGCGAATTGTGGGACGACAGTCTGACGCCCTACATCGTCGAGCCCCTGCAGTTCACGATGACGGAAAGCGGCGTCAACGAAATTGCTGTCCGAAAGTCCGCACAGACCGGTTTCACGACGCTTCTGTTGGCATCAGCCGCTTATCATATCGGGCAAGATCCTTGTCGCATGATGATCGTGCAGCCGACGACTGGCGCGCTCTCGGAGTTCAACCGGGAGAAGCTGACGATCATGCTGCAAAGCTCGCCGGCGCTGCGCAAGCTTGTTCGTGACCAGACCAGCCGCAGCGGCGAAGGTTCGACCGCGCAGGCAAAGCGCTTTCCAGGCGGATCGCTCAAGCTAGCGATCGCCAGCTCGGCTGCGGATCTCCGTTCGTCGACGATCAAGAAGGCGTTTCTCGACGAGGTCAACGAGTATCCTGACGATTTGGACGGGCAGGGCGACCCGATCGGAATGGTCAAGGCGCGCCAAACATCGTTCCTGATGTCAGGCGAGTGGCTGCGTGTGTATATCTCGACACCCACGATCAAGGGCGCGTCGAAGATCGACGATTACTTCGAGGCCGGAGACCAGCGCTACTGGCACATGCCGTGCCCTGGCTGCGGGGAGCGCTTCAAGTTCGTCTTTGACCGGAAGTATTTCCGATTCAACGACACGTTCCCTTACGAGCCTCACTATGCCACGCCCTGCTGTGGTTCAATCATCGAGCCGCACGAGAAGGTCGGGTTGATGAAGAGGGGCTGCTGGGTCGCGGAAAGCCCGCGACCAGGCGCGTATCCTTCCTACCATTTCGACGCTTTGTCGTCACCATTCGTGCCGTGGCACGAGATCGCTGCAGAGTTCTGCCAGTGCAAGGACGATCCACACAAACTCAAGACGTTTTACAATCTGGTTCTCGGTCTCCCCTACGACATGAAGGGCGATGCGCCGGACCACGTCAGACTGATGGAACGCCGTGATCCCGAACTTCTGCGCGGCCGCATTCCTGCGCTCGGGTTAGTCTTTGTGGGTGCCGCCGACGTCCAGCTGAACGGCATCTATTACGTCTTCAAAGCCTTCGGACCTGATCGCCAGTCCTGGCGTGTCGACGCAGGGTTTATCGAGGGCGCCACGGATGATCCTCATGCCGGCGCGTTCTTGAAGCTCGAGGAGCTACGCACCAAGCAGTGGCCGGATGCCTTCGGCCGCCATCGCGCCGTCGACGCGTTTGGCATCGACTCCGGATACCGTTCCCACGTGGTCTACACGTGGGCGCGGGGCAAGGCGGCAACCTTTGCGCTGAAGGGCCTAGATGGGTGGCAGCGGCCGGCGATCGGTCAGCCGTCGCCGGTCGAAATCAACTTCAATGGCCAACGCATACGCAACGGTGTCATGGTCTGGGGCGTTGGCACCTGGTCTTTGAAGGGCGCGTTTTACGCCAATCTTCACAAGGTTGGCCGCGCCGCTGGGCAGGACTTCGATCCACCCGGATACTGTCATTTCGGCGGCTGGATGGATGAGGTCTATTTCCGTCAGATTACGTCCGAGTATCTGGGCGTCGACAAGAAGAGGAAGTTCAAGGGCCTCGCTCGCCGTGTCTGGACGGTTCGCAACGGGGAGCAGAACCACTTTCTTGATTGCGAGGTCTATGGTGATGCTCTCGGCGATTATCTGGGTATCTCCCGGATGTTGCCCGACGAGTGGCGGCAGTTGGCGTCGATGCGTGGGTTGCCTGATGCTGTGATCGATCCTGACCTATTTGCGCCGGCGCCGCTGGTCGTCGCGCAACAGGCGGCGATGCAGAACACGCCGCAACCGGTCGAAATATCTACCCAGCCGACCGCAGATGAAGGGGGCGGCTGGTACTCCTCCGATGAAACCTCCTCCTTCTGGGATCGCTGAACATGGCGTGGACGCAAACAGATCTGGACACAATCAATTCGGCGATCGCGACCGGCGCAAAACGGGTTCGGTTCCAGACGCACGAAGTTGAGTACCAGTCCCTGAAGGAAATGCTGACGGCTCGCGATCTCATCAAGGCTGAGGTCGAGGGCGCCACTGATCGCGGCGGCGCGATCTTCGTAGATTACCGGGGCGGCTACTGATGAATGTCCTCGACAAGGTCATATCGTTTTTTGATCCGGTCTCGGGTGTCAGTCGAGCGGCTGCTCGGCAGCTGCTGCGGTCTGCGGAACAGCGCGACTATTCGGCGGCTCAGTTCGGGCGCCGCAACAAGGCGTGGCGCGGGCGCGGGACGTCTGCAACAACCGAAGTTGCAGGTGCACTTTCAACGCTTCGGGATCGAGCTCGCGACTTCGTGCGCAACGGCTGGGCAGGTCAGCGCATCCTCGATGTCCTGACGTCGCATGTCATCGGAACCGGCATCGTGACGGTACCGAATACGGGTTCGGATCGCGACGACAACCGCTATCGCCTTCTCCGGGAGGAGTGGGAGAATCGGTCGGACATCGAGAACGTGCTCAACTACGGCGGCCAGCAGGCGCTGATGCTCCGATCCATGGTCGAGGGTGGTGACAGCGTTCTACGCATGCTGCCGATGAAGTTTGAAGCTGATGGCTCCAATGTGCCGTTCAGGCTTCAGGGGCTTGAGGGTGACCTGATCGATTCATCGCGCGATAGTCTCCTTGGCAAGGATCGCAATGTTCGCCTCGGCGTGCAGCTTGGCGAATGGAACACCAGAGAAGGTCTCTATCTTCATTCAACACATCCCGGCGATGGTTTCGCAGTGCTGGGAAGCGAGGGATCGAAACTCGTCGAGTGGAAGGATCTCTGTTACCTATACAGGCCGCTTCGCCTTGGCCAATTGCGCGGGATATCTTGGTTTGCTCCAATCCTTCTGAACGCGAAGGAAATCCAAGACCTGATGGAAGCGGCCATTGTCCAGCAGCGGACGCAAGCGAGCTTCGCCGGCTTTCTCAAAAGAGCGCCTGGTGCGGCGAACCCGCTGGTGACAAAAAAGGAAGAAGACGGGACGAAGGTTACTCGCATCGAGCCCGGACAGATCCAGGATATCGGCGAGTCCGATATCGTGTTTGCTAACCCCTCGTCGCAGTCCGTTTTTGGCGAAGCATACAAGGCCGGCCTTTGGGCGATGGCGGCAGGCGCCGGCATCACTTATGACCAGTTGACCGGCGACCTGACGCAAGCGAACTACTCGTCGTTGCGCGCCGGCAAGATCGAATTCCGACGTCTGGTCGAGCAGGTCCAGTGGCAAGTGTTTGTCCCGATGGTGTGCGAGAAGGTTGATCGACGGTTCGAGGAACTGGCAGTTATGGCAGGCAAGCTGCGCCCTCGAAAGGACGGCTACCGTGTCGACCACATCATGCCGGCCGTCGAGCCTATTGATCCAAAGAAGGATCTGGAGGCTGACATCCTCGCGGTTCGAGCTGGCCGCATGTCGCCTCAGTCCTTCATTTCGGCATGGGGTTACGACTGGCGGAAGGTTGTCAAGGACTTCAGCGCGTTCTTCAGCTTCGCGGACGCGAACAACGTTCCTCTCGATATCGACCCACGGCGGCCGGCAAACGGCGCCAGAGCCAACGCCGCACCAGTGGAAGGAGCGCAGAATGACTAACATCATCCGGCTGCCGCAGCTCAGCCGCAATGCTGAAGTGCGGGCCGCCTCGTTCAACGAGGCCGACAATACGATCGACGTCGTTTGGACGACAGGCGCTGCCGTACGGCGGGTCAGTTGGATGGACGGCGAGTTTGATGAGGAGCTTGTCGTTTCCCCATCCGCTATCCGTCTCGATCGCCTGAATGCGGGTGCTCCATTCCTCGACACGCACGGGACATGGAGCCTTGCTGACGTCATCGGCTCGGTCGTGAAGGGCTCTGCCCGGATCGAGGGCGGCATTGGCGTCGCCAAGATCCGTCTTTCCAACGCAGCTGATGCAGTCGACCGCGTTGCAAAGATCAAGGAGGGAAGCGTCACCAACATCTCAGTCGGCTATCGCATCCATGCGGTCGAGAAGACGGAGCGCGAGGGGAAAACACCGGTGCACCGTGTAATCGATTGGGAGCCGTGGGAAATCTCCGCTGTTCCCATCCCTGCGGACCCCGGCGCACAGATCCGCAGCGGCAAAGATGAAGGTGCTCTGTTCGCCTGCCGCGTCGATCCTGACCTTTCTACCACCAACAGAATTCGTCGCATGCGCATGGAGATGCAGATGCGGCAACAGGAATTGGCAGGCTAGCGCAGGCTACCGCATGCCATAAACCGCCTCGGCGGTCGCCCATCTGACGCCTCTGGGCAAGGCCCTTTCAAGGAAAACATCCATGAAGATGAAAAACGTACTGGCGGTAGCCTGCACGCTCGCTATCGCATGTGTAATGAGCTTCGGACTGGTCTCCGAAGCCTTTGCCGCAATGCCGCACGCTCCAGTTCATATCGCGACCTTGCTTGATGCAGTTCGCGAGTATGGCCCGGACCTTGCCATCCCGCTGATTGTCATGCGTGCCAATCTTGCTGAGCTCCAGAAACGCGCGACCGACAAGATCGCGGAGCTGAAGGACGATACGGCGCCCGACGCTGCTCGTACTATCCAGGCAGATCACAAGAAGCTGCTCGAAGACATCGAGGCGCTGCAGGGCGAGATCCGCAAGGCTGAGCAGGATGAGGCGAACGCCAACGGAACTGTCACGCCGCCGGCTAACCCGACTGCTAACTCCGATGGAGCCCGTGCCGCCGACATCTACGACATCGGCACGCGTGCCGGAATGACGAATGAGGTCATCCAGGCGGCCCTTCGCAATGGTACAGCGGTTGACGCCTTCCGTGCGCAGGCCTTCGATCACATGACAGCACAGTCCGCTCGCACACCGACCAGCGGCGTTCACGTTGTTCGGGATGAAGCCGAGACGCGGCGGGCTGGTCTGACGACCGCGCTGGCATTCCGCCTCGGCGGCATTGATCAGCCGACCGGCGACCAGGCGTCTCAGGCTCGCGGCTTCATAGATAATCATGACGTCGTCGAATTCGCTGCGGCTGCCATGGGCTATCGCGGAATGCTCCGCACCGTTCGCGAACGGGAGGAAATGTTGGAGCGCGCATTCCACGCCACCAGCGATTTCCCGGCGATCTTCTCCAGCGCTATCAACACGCTCCTTGAGCGTCGATATGCGTTGGCGCAGCCGACTTATCGTCGCATATCCCGCCGCCGCGACTTCGTCGATTTCCGTCCGCATTATGCGGTCTCGGTCGGCGAGTTCCCAATGCTCGAAAAGCTGACAGAGTCGGGTGAAATCAAGTTCGGCACGTTCGGCGAAGGCAAGGAAACGATCGCCGTCCTGCCATACGCAAAAGGCATCCGTGTCAGCCGTCAGATGATGGTCAATGATCGCTTGAACGCGATCGGCGAAGTTCTCGGTGGATATGGACGGACCGTGGCGAGGTTCGAGGAAATCACGTTCTATGCGATGATGCTCTCTGCCAACACGAAGTTGTCCGACGGACAGGTCGTGTTCCATGCAAACCACAACAACCTGGCGGCAGCTGGCTCGGCTATTACTGTTGCCAGCATCGGCGCGGGCAAGGCCGCCATGCGCAAGCAGAAGAATCTCGACGGTGCGACGATGAACGTCCAGCCGTCCATTCTGCTGGTTTCTCCGGACAAGGAAACTGAGGCGCTCCAGTACCTGTCGCCGATCAACGCCAATGACGCCATCAAGGTCAATCCGCATGTCGGCACGCTTGAGCCCGTGGTCGCTGCCGAGCTTAGCGGAAACGCCTGGTATCTGTTCGCCAGCCCGGACGAGGCCGCCGTCTATCAATGGGGTCTGTTGGATGGCTACAGCGCGCCGCGCATTCGCTTCGACGAACCGTTCGGTACGCAGGGACAGGCCATGACTGTCGAGCACGACTTCGGCGTCGGCGCGATCGAGTTCCGTGGCGCCTACAAGGATCCGGGCGCTTAAGCCCGGATCAACCTCAACCTTCTCCTTCATCGCCTCGTCGAGGCATTCCTGAAATCAAGAGGATTCAGACATGAAGAACTTTGTTCAACCGGGGAAGTCGATCGACGTCGCCGCGCCTGCCGGTGGCGTTATATCCGGCAACATCGTCGTCATTGGTTCGTTGATCGGCGTTGCTGCATCGACGGTCGCCCAAGGCGAATCGGTAGCACTCTCCACCGAAGGTGTCTTCGACCTGGCCAAGGTTTCCGCCCTCGCCATCGCTGTCGGCGACAAAGTGTATTGGGACGCGGCCGCCAAGAACGTCAACAAAACGTCGGCGGGCAATACCCTCGTCGGCATCGCCGTCGCGGATGCAGCAAACCCCTCCGCGACCGCGAAGATCAAGCTCGGCGCGACCACGGTCTAAGCCGATGTCCAACATCTTCGAGCGGCTGGCGAAAGTCAGCCGCTCCACCGTCGAACGTGTTCACGGCAAGGATGTGATGATCTTCCCGTTAACCTCGAAAGATCCGAACGCGCCCCGGCGCCTCTCGACCTCCGAGGCATCCTACATCTCGTCCGCCTGCTTCTTCGAAAACACGTTAATCGAGAACGATGCCAAGGCACAGCCGTTGACCGGTATGGGCAGGCTCGCCAACCGCACGCTGCAGATACAGGCATCCATTCGCCTGGTTGAAGGCATGCCGCTCAAGCCCGGCTTTTTCCTCCGACGTGAGGAGGATGGAGCGATCTTCTCAATTTCTCGGTTCGACCCTGATGGGCTGGGGACGGTCTTGGCCATCCTCGCGACCGAGCAGACGTTGCCCGAGGCCTGACGTGCTAGCAGCTGAAGCATTAAGACTGGCCGCGATCGAGGTTCTGAGGCCGACTGCAGCAGTCGAGGCCGGCGCCGGCTTCCCGACGCTGGCGGGTCTCAATGTCCTCGACAGCCGCGAGACTGCGATCGAGGATATTGATCGCAGCAAGCCCTACACGCCGATCCTCGCTCTTCACACGACTGAGGCAGGCGTTGCTCTTCGTGGGCCGCTGTCTTCGGCGGGCGACGTGAACGCGGACGCGGTGCTCGATGTCGTCGCCGAACTGGCGGTTATCGAGCACGACGCGCAGGGCGAGTTTGCGTTTGCTGCCGCCACGACAGACCCGGAAGCGCGCCTCGTACTTGCCGCACTCTGCTCACAGGTCCGATATCTGCTCGAGCGCAGCCAGGCCGGTGGATTGTGGCGTCGGCTCGTGCAGCGGATCGTGAATATCGAATACCAGACATTTGCGGCGCCGGATCTCGGAGTGCGCATCCAGCGCACGACCATGCGCTTCCACTGCGCGATCCGCGATGATGATTTCGAGGTGGCCGGTTTGCCCGAACCTCTTGCTAGCGTCTATGCGCAGCTGCCGGCGCAGTCCTATGCGAAGGCCAAACTTGCGGCGCTCGCCAATCATTTCGCCCCGGACGCGCTGCCATCTCTCGACCGCATCACGATTGCTGCAGGACCGGGGCAGCCCGGCGCCCAAGTCGATTTCACCTGATCATCGGAGGGTCTGATGGCCATTCTCTACAAGCCTCGCGACGCGGGCTTACGCATTCCCATGCCTGGTCGACAGGGCGATTGGCCGGCCGATGGGCATCCCGTGAATTTCGCCAGCCCTTACGAAGCGCGGCTCGTGAGGGATGGCGATCTCGTCAAAGTCAAAACCAAACCCGCGCCGAAGAATCCGGCCGGCGAAACCGGAGGCTCGAAATAAATGGCATCCAACATTCCCGCCAATCTGACGGCGCCGCTCTTCACGTTCGATGTGCAGAGCGGCGGCAACTTCCAAGCCGAAACCCGGCTGATCCTGTTGGGGCACGGCCTTGCCGCTGGCGCGCTTGCTGCCGATAGCATTGCGCTCTGCAACACCAAGGAAGATGCGCGGCGCCTTGCCGGCGCTGGCTCCATGCTTGAATCCATGTTCATCGCCGCGCGCCGCAATGCGCCGGCGCAGGAAATCTGGATCGGTCGCGTTGCTGACACAGGCACGGCGGAAATCCGCACCATTACGGTTGGTGCCGTCCCTGCAACCGGCGGCCACGGCGTATTGCAGATTGCTGGCGAATCCGTCTCGATCGAGATCCCGGCCGGTGCGAACGCGAACGCCGTCGCAGCCTCGCTGTCTGCCGCCATCAACGCCTACTATAACCGTATCACCGGTCGCTCCTTGCCGTTTACGGCTTCGGTCGCCACGAACGTCGTCACGCTGACGGCGCGGCACAAGGGCACCTACGCAACCGGACTGGATGTCTTCGTCCCAGTACTCGACAGCGCCAACGCCTTCAGCGGCCTGTTCACGTTTGCGACCTCGACGCCAGGCGCCGGTGCGCCGTCGCTCGCGAACGTACTGGCGGCAATGAACGACGATCCCTTCGAGGTCATCGTTTCGGCCTTCGGGGACACCACGAACCTAGGCCTGCTCGATACCTTCCTCGGGACGGTATCGGGGCGTTGGTCCTACGCGCAGCAACTCTACGGCGGCGCCTTCTACCCAAAGACGGACACGTCGTCGAACTTGGCGACCTTTGCCCTGGCTCGCGACACCTGGCACCTGACCATGGTGCCGCAGCTGACCGGCGGCGGAAATGGCACGCCTGACTACCAATGGGTTGCGGCATTCGTCGCGCGCATTGCACCATGGCTCGGTGGCGGTGCCAACGGCGATGTGTCGCGTAACCAAACGGGCCTTGTCGTGGTCGATGTTCTGGCTCCCCGTGACCGTACCTACTGGATGGACTACGCCACGCGTGACGCCATGCTGAAGAGTGGTGTGTCGACCTGGTCTGTCAATCGCAACGGCGACGTGACGATCGACAAGATCATCACCCACCAGCAGACCACCAACGGAGCGCCGGACACGACGTTCCGGGACATTCAGGCAGTCTATCAGGTCACTTACGCGCTGAAGAAGTTCCGCGCCGATCTTGCTTTCGAGCATTCGAACAAGGCGCTCGCGCAGGACAACCCATCTAACCTCGACGCCATCACGACGCCGAAGGACATTCGCGCGACGCTGTTTCACACCTACCAGTCAATGCCGGGAGTTCTCAAAAACGCGACATCGGTGCTGCCTTACATCGTCGTGTCGATTGATCAGGATAATCCGAACCGGGTCAATGCGCAGTTGCCGATGGATCGCGTCAATGCGCTCGATATCTTCGCTGGCCTCGCCAATATCTACAGCCAGTTCCTGACTTCCGCAGCAACGGCGTCTCTCTGACGCCTTTTCCATCTTTCAGCGCTTTCTTTCTCAGCACGAACTAGGAGATCGTTCCCATGGGGACCAAGGATTTTGGCGGGCACATGACACTGCGCCTATCTTCCGGCGAGGCCATATCACTGCGTGGCACTCTCAACATGAACTCGGCTGGCCAATCAAACGAGGCTGTCGTCAACCAGGATGGTTCGGTCGACCGCGTCGCAACAGTGCAGGCCCGTCGCGCCGAGATCAGTTTTGCGGATCGGGGCATTGACTATGACGCCCTTTTGAAGGCCGACCGCTTCAATGCGACCTTCATTGAGCAATTCACCGGAGTTACCCACTATTTCACAGACGCGTTCGTCGTCGGTGATCCGCAGGTCAACCGGATGAACGGCGAAGTGTCCAGCTTCTCGATCTACTCCGAGAAGTACACGAGGGATAACGGCTGATGGCCAATGTCGTTGTCCCGCTGTCGCGACGTTATTCCGTGCACGACAAGGAATTTGAGAAGATCGAACTGCGCGAACCCCGCTACAAAGAGATCTTCATGCAGGGTCGAGGCAAGCCACGCGAGTGGCAGCCGAGTCCGCATGGGCCCGTGATCGTCTCGTATCCCGGTGTTGTAGACTCCTATCTTCAGGTCCTCGTCGTTTCGCCAAGCTACGAGGACATCGGCAATCTAGATGTGGCCGATGCGCTTGCGCTGGAAGAGGCTATTCTCAATTTTTTTCCGGTGTAGGCGACCTCGACGATGTCGCCGACATCCTCGTCTTCCGGATGGGGTGGGCCTCCGATCTGGCGGAGGAAATGACGCCGAGCCAGCTGATCTACTGGGGCCGGCGTTTGCAACAGTTCGTTGAAAGGAACAAGGCGTGACGCGGACGGTTGAAGCACAGCTGCGGATCTCTGCTGTCGACAAGACGGGGCAGGTGTTCAAGTCCGTCGCCGGCAAGATGGGCGAGATCAATCGCCGGGCTGACGCCCTCAACCGTCAGCAAGGCATGCTTGCTCGCGGCTCGCAGGCCGCCTATGGCGCGATGCTGCGCTATGCTGCGCCTGCGGCTTTGGCCTACGGCGCAAAGCGAGCCCTGACCGATTTCGCCGCGGTGGAACGGCAGATGAACCGCATTGGCATAACCGCCAATGCCAGTGTCGAGGAAACGAACGCAGCCTTCACTCGGCTGCAGGACATCTCCAAGCAGACGTCGTTGCCTGTCGACCAGGCAATCACTGCCCTCGACACGTTGGTTGCTTCTGGTCTCGACCTGAAGGAAGCGATGGATTTCCTGCCGTCGGTGCTGAATACCGCGCAGGCTTCCGGATCTGCGACCGAGGATATCGCCAATACCGCGATCAAGGCGGCCTCTGCCCTGAAGCTGGAGACCAGCCAGATGCAGCACGCCTTCGATATCATGGTGGCTGGTGGCAAGGCTGGACAGTTCGAACTAAAGGACATGGCGACCTATATTCCGGATCTCGCCAACTCATTTGCGTCGCTCGGCTACAACGGCGAGGACGGGCTGAAGAAGCTCGTCTCGATTTTGCAGACGATCCGCGAAGATACCGGGTCCGCCTCGTCTGCGGCGACCTATGCTCAGAACGTCTTCGGCAAGATCTATTCGCAGGACACTGCGACCAAGTTTTCGAAAATGGGCGTCGATCTCCGTAAGGAACTTGACGCTGCCCGGAAGAGCGGCGAGGACACTGTCTCCGCATTCGTCCGTATTTCTAAAGAAGCGATCAAGGGCGATCTGAGCAAGCTGCCATTGCTCTTTACCGACGAGCAGTTTCGCCTCGGCATGCAGTCCTTGATGACCAGTGCCGACAGCTATGAAAAGTTCCTGAAGACCGTCAATAGCACCGAGGTTGACGGAACAGTGTTTCGCGATCTGGCGCGTGTCACCGGCGATACTCAATCCAGCATCGACAAGCTGTCCAGCAGCTGGGACAAGCTCATGAACAGCATTGGGAAAGGAGTTTCCCGGCCGGCTGTTCCGATCATGGATGCTGTTACCAAGGATGTCGATTTCGGCGATGCCGTCCGTTCTGGTCTGCAGCAGCAAGGAAACGGCTATTGGGCGACCGAAACATGGATGGCAAGAAACCTGCCATTCGGTTCGTTTTCTCACAGTTCGGAAGCTGACAAGTTAGCTTTGGCGGGCGGCTATCGAGATCCGGACTTCATCCATCGGATGCGGCAGGGCCCTAATATGCCGCAGGGGCCTCACATGCCGGAGTTTCCGGGCGGCGATCGCAACATTGATTCCCGTAACCTGCCGCCGACAGGGCCGGTACCGGGATCGCGTCCAGGGGTCTCACCATCGATAGTGAGTGTCTACGGCGATTATGCTCGGAGCCATCAGCTACCTGGGCGGCCCGCTGACGCAGGAGTGACGATGGCGGGCATGCCATCGCCCATTGGTCCGGGGCTCACATCGTGGATGAAGGATTTCTTCCGGATACCATCGAAGGAAGAGTTCCGTGAGGCGCTGAAGATCGATGCGACGGGCCTGAAGGAGTCCGGCGACGAGGCCGCGCAGAAGGTGGCGGATGGCGGCCGTGAGGCCGGAGCGTCGATCAAGGAGTCTGCTGCTTCACTAGAGGCGGCGGGAAACAGCATCAGCTCTGCCATCCTGTCGGCGGCTGAAAAGCTCACTACGGCTGCCGGCGCCTTCAACCGTGCGACAAGCATCAGGCCGCCCTCGGTCAATGCGAACACTGGGCGGTCGATGCCGCCGCAGGCCGGCGCTCCGGCTGGTGGCGGCGGTGGTGGCGGTTACTAGGAGTAGGCGATCATGCGGGACTGGACGAAAACCCTGCGCCGCGCGAGCTTTCGCGGCGTTGAATTCTGGGTGGACTTCGAGGATCTGTCCGCCGGCAAGCGGTTGGCGCTGCATGAGTATGCGGGCGGCAAAGTCACAAAGGTGGAGGAGCTGGGGCTCGCTACCGCGGCATACGGGCTGACGATCTATTTCGTCAGCGACGACGCCGATATCGAAGCGAAGTCTTTCGCAGCGCTGACGCTCGCGGACGGACCTGGTTATCTCGTTCTGCCGATAGACGGTGGAATGATGGCGACGGCGCAGGATTTCCGGCGCTCGCGCGAACAGAGGCGGATGGGATACGTCGGCTACGAAGTGACGTTCATTCCGACGCTGAACGAGAGTAGCGTCGTGCTCTCGATCGGCGACGTCACGGCGGCAGTCGCAAACGGATTTGCGGCAGCTGCGGCACAGCTTGCACGTTTCTTCTAATTTATGAGGTTCATAATGGCGGCAGATAGAGGCACGATCCTGTCGTGGCTGGCGGACCTTTCTGCCGCCATCGTGACAGATGCCGATGACCTTTCCGACGTGGCGATCCGGATTGCTGCAGCTCCGGGTCTCGATTCTTCGGCCTTCGCGAGCGAAGCGCTTTCGCTGATGCGGGTCATCGCCGAGAGCGTCGACGATCCGTCCGACTTCGACCGGTTGGCGCAGCCGATCGCTTCAACAAGGGCGACGGCGGACGCGATCGCCATCTTGCTCGGCATGGGGCTAGCGGTAGCGGCATGCCGTCCCGATTGGCCATCGCGGCCGATGGCGCGCCGTGCCCGGTCTCGGGTGGCGTCTGCCGGTGAGGCTGCCGGGGCCGCAATCGATCAGCTGGGCGGCGATGGCGCTGAGCTTTACGCCTGGTCGGCGAACATCACCGCGACAGCGGTTCGGGTGATCTCGGATCTGGAGGCGGATGCGGCTCCTATCATCAAGGTTTCGACAGGCGTCTCGCTACCGTCTACCGTTCTCGCCTATCAGTTGTACGGCGATGCAAAAAGGGCTGATGGCCTTGTCGATATCGCCGGTTCCGCAACACCGCTCGTCATGCCTGTCCTGTTCGATGCCCTGGCTTCCTGATGCTTGAAACGATCACGATCGACGGCTTCCCGCCCATCAAGTCCATTACCGTCAACATGTCGGCAGAGGAGGCGGTGCGGACGGCGGAGGTGGCTCTTGTGCCGCAAGGCGACGGTGTGCCAGTCGTGCCCGGCCGGGTCGCCGTGATCAGGGCCGGCAAGGATCTGTTGTTGACGGGCTATGTCCGCGACGTGCGACCGTCGCATGATGCGGGCTCTCGCGCACTGACGGTAACGATATGCTCGCGCACCGTGGATGCGACCGAATGCTCAGTCGAGCATCCGACCGGCGAGGCGATGGACAAGGATCTTGCCGCAATCGCCAAGGAATTCGACGGCCTTGGCATTGGCGTCGAGAGCGACGGGACGCTTCCCGTCGAGCCACGTCACAAGCTGCATGTAGGTGAGACATTGTTTTCGACGATCGAACGGCGGGCTCGTGGTCGGGGAATTCTGATCTATGACACCCCCAAGGGAAAGTTGAAGCTCGCAACCAAGCCGGAAGGCACGCACAAGGGTGGTCTCTACTGGGGTCGCAACATCGAGCAGGCATCGTCGGAACTGACCGAGCGCGGCCGCTACAGTGCTGTAAAAGTGCGAGGGCAGGCGAGCGAGGGGACGGACAGGCAGCAGTTGCGGGCCGAGGCAACCGCGCGCGATGCAGGTGTGAGCCGTAACCGTCCCCTGATTATCCCGCACGAGGGCGAAACGACTGTCGATCGTTTGGAAAAAAGAGCTGACTGGGGCGTGAAGCGCGGCGCCGGATTTGCCGCGACCGCCTCGATCACCACGACCGGCTGGCGCGATGGCGGTGGAGCAATCTGGAACCGCAACTGGCTCGTCTACGTCGAGGACCCTTGGATTGGCATTGAAGGCATGATGGTGATCAAGGGCGTCAGCCTGACACAGGATAGTGAAGGCCAAGGCACGTTAGCCGTCCTGTCGCTCGCCGATCCGCGCGCCCTTGGCGGCGAGAACCCGCGAGGCAGAACGGCGGGGGTCTATTCGGCGCCTGGCGCAATCACGGTGGAGTACGAGGACGAATGATCGGCAAGCGGATAGAGCTCGACGGTGCAAATGTCGAAAAGGGCGGGCAACAGTTCGTCAATGGACGCGCGTTCGCGAAGGATGGTTATACGCGGATCCACCGGATTGAACCGGCGGGGTTCGCCTCATCGCCGGTCAAGGGAGCCAAGGCTTACCTGATCGCTGCGAATGGTGACGCCGATCAGGCTTTTGTCTTCGGCGGTGAGCATCCGGGTCATCGGCCTGGGGATCTCCCTCCGGGTGCGACGGCGCTCTACGATCACAACGGCAACGTCATCAAGCTCTGGATGGACGAAGTCATCATGGATTTCGGAAACCGAACGATCACTATGACCGGCGGAGAGTGGAAGATTGCCGGAAACGTGACGATCACCGGAAATCTTGAGGTCGCGGGAAACATCCACGCGACCGGCTCGATCATCGACGATGGCGGGAACACGCCGCATCATACCCACTGAAGGCAACATAGAATGCTCAAGGTCATTCCGGCGGACGACGTCGAGGAGCCATACCGCGCGCCTGATCTAGGCTGGGATGGCCTTGTCGGCGATCTGATCCTCAATCCGCTTACCCATCCGCTGGCGCCCGGCGATTTTCGCGCCGAGCAGGGGCTGGCGACACAGGTATTGATCTGCCTGATGACGGATCGTCGGGTCGAGGCGAGCGAGCTTCGGGACGGCGACGAGAACCGGGGCTGGATTGGAGACAGCTTCGACGTGATGCAAGGCGAGACGCCGATCGGCTCGCGGCTTTGGCTTCTTCGCCGATCGGCCCTTTTCCCCGGTATTGAGATGAAGGCAGAGGACTACGCACGCGAAGCGCTGCAGCCGCTTATTGACCAAGGCGCGGTCGCAAAAGTGGATGTAAGCGCGACCGCCGGCAGCAACCGCCTCGACTTGGCCGTATCGCTCTATGGCCGAAACGGCGCGCAAGTTTACAGCTCGAAATTCGAACTTCTCTGGAGACAGATAGATGGCGTGGCAAATCCGCTCGCTCAGTGATGCGTCCGCCCGCGTACGTGGAGCATTCCGCCAGTACATGCCGGGGACAGATTCTGCACTCGCCAACAATTTCGTGACAGTCACCGCGAAGGTGCTTGCGGGCATGGCGCATGAGTTCGAACTGCGCATGGCATACCTTGCCAAGCAACTCTTTGCGTCCACCGCAAGTGGCACGTTCCTGCTACGTCATGGCGCCGATATCGGCATCTATCGCAAGCCAGCCTCGATCGCCTCCGGCGCGATCATCGGCAGCGGTGCAGCGAATGTGACTTATCCGGCTGGCATCCGCTTCGTTTCCGGCAGTGTTACTTATGTTTCAACGGCGCCCGCCTCAGCAAGCCCGCTCGGCGTGCTGACATTGCTGGTTTCCTCGGAGCCTACCGGAGCGGCGGCTAACCGTGACGCCGATGGTGTTCTGGCGCTTGCAGATCCGGTCCTCTGGCCTGACCTGTCCACCGAGTGGGCGGTCGGCGCGTCAGGGCTTGGCGGCGGTGCGGATGTCGAGGACATCGAATCTTTTCGCGCTCGTGTCCTGCATCGAAAACAAAACCCGCCAGGTGGGGGGAAGTTGAGCGATTACGAAAACATCGCGCTTGACGTGCCCGGCGTGGTCAAGGCGTGGGCATTTCGTCAGCCGCTCGCTCCCGGCTTCATTGCCGTCTACTTCTTGTTCTCTGGAAGGCCGAACCTAATCCCAACGAGCGGAGACGTCGCCACGGTGCAGGCGGCAATCGACGCGAAGCGGTTGATCCGCATAGACGACAGTGTCGCGGTTGCGCCGACGCCAATCGCCCTCGATCTCGTCATCAATGGTCTTGACAATGACAACCAGACAGTTCGCGATCAGATTGCATTGGCGATGACCAATATGCTTCTGGAACGTGGCCGGCCGGGTATCTCCGGCGATACGTTCACGCTGTCGCGCTCATGGATCTCAGAAGCGATATCGTCCGTTGTTGGTGAAGATCGGCACATTCTCGCATCACCCCTGGATGACGTGACATACACCAACGGGCGGTTCCCTGTGCTGGGGGAAATCACCTATGGCGCGTAGCCCTGCCTTCAATACGATAACGCGTGCTGCCGCTGTCGACGCTGATGCAATCGCGGTGGCGGCTCCTTACGATGCTCTGGCCAATCCGTCGAACGACGACCTGGTGGCGGCGGCCTTATCTTTCTGGCCGCAGGGATCAGCATGGGGCTCGCCAAATGGTCAGGCAGTGTCGCTGTCTTCAGGCCTCGCGAAATTCTCCCGGGTACTGCTCGACGGTTTTGTCTGGCTCTATGCGCGCGCCTTTCGCCTCTCTCTCGAAGCATCCGTGAGAGGCGTCGACGAGCTGCTGCCCGATTGGGAAGCGGATTATGGCCTGCCCGAAGGGTGCTTTGTCGGCGACCTCAGCACGGCGCAGCGGCTTAGTGAGTTGGCGCGCAAAGTGAAAGCCGATGCCATCAACCATCCGGAGCAATTCGTGCGCGTCGCGCTCGACCATGGCTTCGAGATCGAGATCGAAGAGCCAGCAATCTTCGAGTGCGGGTTTTCGGAAGTCGCTGGCTTTCACGCGCCGGGACCTGCCTATGAGGAAACATACTGGATTGTGCGCGTTAAGGATGCCGGCCTCACCTACTTTGAGGCCGGTGCCAGTGAGTGCGGCTACGATCCATTGTTCTCGTTTGGCGCAGCCGAGCAGATCCTCTGCCTTCTGCGCAAGCTGGCACCCGCCTGGACACTGCCGATCCTAGCGCCGTGGATTTATCTCGACACGCTTGTAACCGAGGACGGTACGCCGATCGTCGACGAGTACGGTAACGAAATTCTCGTCACCCTGAACAACTGATCATCGAGGACACAAATGAAGTACAACGCTCCCTATGGCAGCGCAGACCCAAACGCGCCTTACATCGATCGCAATACACCGGGCGCGCAGTCCGGATCACGGGTGCCGGCTGCAGCGGTAGAGCATCCTCAGCGCGAGATCATGGCGGTTATCGATGCTGCCGGTATTCCGCCTTCCAGCGGAGATCTGACCCAATTGCTGCAGGCGATCGAGGCTCTGATCTCAGCCGCGACGGGCGGCGGCGACACTAGCAACTTCGTTCTCATGGCAGCTGCTCGAGCGCGCCTTCCAATCTTTCCCGAGGTTTTGACATCGGACGGCGGGATTGGTGTCATTTCTCCATCGACCGGTCAGGTCCGCGTGCCAGCTGGTACGAATTTTCTGCACAGGGGCATTTTCAATGTGACGACTGTGCAATCCGACTTTGCCACTGCCGCCAACAAAACTTACCATGTTCGCTGGACGCCGGTGGCGGGCTTTGCCCTGAAGGACCTGGCTGACGTTGGCTATAATCCAGCTGCTCTCGCGGAAGCTAACGTGGCTTTCGACAGCGTTTATGACGACATGTTGGTGGCTCGCATCGTCACCAACCCCTCAAACGTTGCGACGATCACGAACCTCAAAAACAAGGCCCGCCTTGTTCAAAGCGGTGAAGAACTTCAAGGGTTCACCAGTTATGAGGATGAGCTTGCCCCATCTGCTTTGGCCGCGCCGGACGGCGCGGTTGTCAACATCAATTTCGCTCGCAAGCCGATTGCCTCTCTGACTGGCTTTACCGACGTCACAGTCCAGCAGGGCAATGATACGGCGACCAAGGAAGTCAACATCGTCGTGCAATCTCTCAGCCGTTACCAGATCAAGGCCATTTACCAGCGCTCCGCCGATCCTGGTGGTGGTTATGTTGGTTGGGTGGCCAACGCCTAAGGAGGACCACGTGGGAATTACCATCGACAATCTCTCGCCGGCCGCAGGCGCTCTCGGTACGGCGTTCATTCCGGTTTTTCAGGGCGGCGCCACGCTTAAGTTAACTGTCGCTCAAGTACTCGCCTTGTTGGTGGATGCGGCGCCTGGCGCTCTCGATACCTTGAACGAGCTTGCAGCAGCTCTCGGCGACGATCCGAATTTCGCTGCGACGATTGCTGCGCAGATCTCAACCAAGCTGGACATTCTCCAGCCCTACGCGAACGTAGCATCGGCTGCGACCGTGAACCTCGGTGCGCAGTCGTCTCAGAATCTCCAGATTACTGGGACAACAGGGATCACTAGTTTCGGAACGGCACCCGCAGGCACGGTCCGGAACCTTCGTTTTGCGGCAGCTCTCACGCTGACGCACAATGCGACTTCGCTGATCCTGCCGAACAACGGCAAGGACATCCTGACCGCGGCGAATGACACGCTGACTGCAGTCTCTCTCGGCTCCGGAAACTGGTTCGTCACCCGGTACCAGCGCGCCGGTCTGACACAGAAGATCGCGATCCTTCAGGATCAGAAGGCGTCGGGAACAGCAGGTGGAGCATCCTCGGCCGGCTGGCAGACGAGAACTCTTAATACCGAGGTGCTCGATGCCGACAATATTGTGACGCTTTCCTCCAACGTCTTCACGGCAACGATCGACTGTGAGGCTTGGGGATGGTGTCAGGGCTATGGCGGCCAAGGGTTGGCAGCCCGTTTCTGGAATGTGACGGACAGCGTGGCAGTTTCTCCAGACGGGGTGAACGGCTATTCCAACAACGCCGCCGACTATGCCGCTTCCAACCTGCATGTCTACGGACTGCTGACCGCTGGAAAATCATATCGTCTCGAAATGTTCTCCCAACAGGCCAAGGCGACGAATGGCCTTGGAGTCGCTGGCACGAAGGGAACAGCAGAGATTTTTGCTATGGTCCTGCTTAAGGGGAGGCTCTGATGAAATCAGCCCTTGTTATCAACGGTGTCATCGACACGATTTCCTTTGAGCCACAGGAAAAGCCCTGGATCGAAGTGGCCGACGACGTATTCGCCGGGTTCATAAAGGATGGAGCCGGATGGAAAGCGCCGCCAAGCGAATCTATGGCGGTCGACGATTATCAGAGCTCTGTCCAAGCTCTTGTTGATCAGACAGCGAGGTCCCGTCGCTACAACAACGGCGATTCGCTTGCCTCTTATGTCGCTTCGACAAACCCCGCGTGGAAAGCAGAGGCTCAGGCATTCGTCGCTTGGCGTGATGCGGTCTGGCAATACGCTTATAGCGAGCTAGCGAAGGTGCAAGCTGGAGAGCGGGAGCAGCCGTCGATCGATGATTTCCTGCTAGAGCTTCCCGAGATCGTCTGGCCTAACTGATAAGGAACACAAGTATGTATTCAGCGGAAACCCTGGCGTTATTGCGTGCTTCCGAAAAGGCAGGCGACGCAGCTGCCGCCGCGATCTACCCTTCGTCATTTGCATCTGTTTCCTATTCAAGGCAGGACGCTGCTGGCGAACCATACTTGCTCCACACTAATGGGAAGCCAAATAAGATCATTCTTTTCCTGCATTCCTGGTCGGCTGATCTGAATCAGGTCAAGGGGTTCCCTGAGATCGTCAATATAGAGAATTCGTGCATTATAGCGCCAAACTTCGGTGGGTATAACAACACTGCGGCTGCACTCGGCAGTCAGGACAGCACGGATCGAATTGCACGTGTGGTATCTGAGGTTCGGTACAAAAGCGGCCTCACGCGTGTCTACCTGGTGGGCGCGTCTGGCGGCGGCATGGCATCGCTTCTATTGCTAGGCCGCTACCCTGATATCGTGCATCGCGCATCCATCTGGGTTCCGATCTACGATCTGGCCTCTCTTTATGCGGCCACCAGCAATCAGAACCTGAAAACAGATATGATGACTGTCCTCGGAAGCGCGCCGGCCGATCCTGATGACGCGAGGTATCTCGCTCGCTCGCCGCGGTCCTGTCTCCAAAACTTCAATGGACGCGCGACCGTGTTCATCAACACGGGCACCAATGATCTTGAAGTACCGAAAATCAACGGAGAGAATGCTCGCATCGCGATGTTGGAAGCGGCTCCAGACGCGGACGTGCGTCTTATAGAATGGCCGATGGGCCATGAGTTCAAAGCGCTGGAAGCTGTTAAGCAGTTGGTGCTGG
This sequence comes from Rhizobium sp. R711, assembly GCF_002211365.1. GTDB lineage: Bacteria > Pseudomonadota > Alphaproteobacteria > Rhizobiales > Rhizobiaceae > Rhizobium. Next base: position 84,528 of record NZ_LOKZ01000036.1, read on the forward strand.
AGTGAGATCCTGCTTGCAGTTTCCCTGTTTCGCAGGCTAATCCGGGGAAACTTCAAGTTTGCGGGTGGCGATGATCAGGCTCAACAGTATCCAGGCACTGAGGGCCGTAGCTGCCCTCGTGGTAGTGATCTTTCACTTCAACGCCATTGAGATAGACCTCGGCGACAAGGTTGAGACCCCATTTTTTTCGCTGCTGTATTTCTTCGGATATGGTGGCGTGAATCTCTTCTTTGTAATCTCGGGCTTCATCATCACCTGGGTTCACTATCGCGAAGTCGGCGATCGATCACGCGCTGCATCCTATCTTCGGAAGCGCTTGATCCGCCTGTTGCCGGTGTACTGTGTGGTTTGGGTGGCGGCCGCCTGGATAAGCTTTCGTCTGCTTCAGGATAACTATTGCGTCGAAACGGACGCTTTCTGGAATCTCGTTCAGACTGCTTCGCTGACCCTAGGCGTCCAGAATTGCTTCGTGCCTCAGGCATGGAGCCTGTCGTGGGAATTGCTGTTCTACTGTGTGTTCCTGGGCTTCTTTTTCATGAGAAGGGAGGCCTTCGCGCCGGCTCTCGTTCTTTGGGCGGTCGCCATCGCGGCGGTTCACGTCTTGGGTATCGGCTCCCTGAAGGCGTTTGCTTTGTTCAGCCCTTTGAACCTTCAGTTCATCGGAGGATGTGCTGTTGGAATGCTGGCCCTTCGGCGTGAAACGAGGTTCGCAGTACCGGCCCTGGTCATCGGCTTTGTTTGGGTCGCCGCTTCGATCGTCTTGAACGCCACCGGCACGATGAGCGTCGACCTCGATTGGCATCGTGTCGCAGAGTACGGGGTCGCTTCGATGTTCATCGTGTACGGGGCAGTGGCATTGGAGATCAGGGCCGGAGAACGCACATTTCCGTCCTGGCTGATCGAGCTCGGGAATGCCTCCTATTCGATCTACCTGACACACATAACGATTTTCCTCGCTCTGCGTCGGGTGTTGGCCGACATGCCTCACACGGTTGGAAGCCATGCGGCCTACGCGGTGCTGCTGATAGGTGCGGCCGTCTTGATTGGTTGGCTCGTATATCGATACGTCGAAAAGCCGATCCTGGCAGCGTTCAGGGACGTCCGGAACAACCGTCAAAGCTTCGGGTATGTCGCGGCCTTTGTGGCAGTGGCAATCACTAGCGCAGCACTGATTACGCGCTCCTATGACCAGATCATCCCGCCGGCGCTTGCCTATGACGGCGGGAGCGGAAGTCTCGAACAAGACGGCACAAACACTGTTCTAAGATTAAATGGTGCTCCACTGGCGATGACCGCCGAGCGGCAAGGCTGGGTGTCTGATTTCAAAAGGAATGAGGGTTCGCTGGAGCTCGGTGGCTGGGCGCTGGATCGCGAGCGAAATCGGACAGCTCTAGCGGTGCTCGTATTTGTCGACGGCCAGCTTGTGCAGTCCCAAGCGCCTGTCTACCAGTTCCGAGCCGTCGAAGCCGGTATTAGATTTGTCGATGGCCACCGGCCGGGTTTTCACCTCACGGTGCCGAACTCGGTTGGGCGTGACGTGAGGGTGTTTGCGCTGCTGGCAGACAATCGGGCTGGAGAGCTGTACTACCCATCGGACTTGCGCCCGCAGTAGACAGCACTCGACGGACGTCGACTGAGGACTGTTTTAAGGCTTAGGAACCGACGGTCTCTACTGCAAGCTTGCGGCGGTTGCCATTCTTGACAAAGATGACCTGGCGGCCCTGCCACGGGTATTCGAAATCCTCGTTTTCCCAAACCGTAAGGCCGGTGCGTTCGATGCGTTCGATCACATCGCCGAGCGTCTTCCACCAAATCGCCTCGTAATCGCCGGGGCCGCGAACCGCTGGGTCAACGATCTCGGCGATGAAGAGGCCGTCATCCTTCAAAACGCGCGTGACCTCTTTCATGATCTTCTCAAGATCAAAGGCGTGATCGAGCGCGTTGGTGTAGACCATGTCAACCGACTGGTCTGCATACTGCAGATCATGGAAGTCGCCCACCACCACGTACTTGTTTCCCTCACCGGGGTTGAGGTCAATGCCGATCGGGAAGTAGCCGAGCTTGATGAATGCCTCACACTCGGCGCCGGTGCGGGCTCCGAGGCACAACACGTTTCCGCCTGGCTTAAAGCCATTGAGGACTTTCCCAAGGCGTTCTTGCAGCGCTGCGGAGAATTGCACGTTGTATTTCGTGAGGTCGAGCTTGCTCAGTTTTGACTTCTGATGCTCGGTATAGGCCTCATAAGTCGGATAGGTGCGCTGCTGGAAGGCTTCTGAGGCGGACCAATCGAAAGCGGGCTTTGGAGCTGGCGCTGGCTGCGGTGCGGGTGCCGGAGCGGGCTTTGGCGTTGAGGCAACCAACACAGGCTTTGAAGGCTGCGCCTTTGGCTTCTTGCCCCAGATCAGTTCCTTGAGTGTGCCCATCGTCTTCTCCTAGTTCGCGTACATCGCTAAGCGAGCGTGCCTGTCGCCACTCCACGGGCTGTAAAACACAACTTTGCCGCAGGCGCAATCAGCCAGCGCACTTCCGGCCCAACATCATCAACAATCTGGAGCTTTCAAATGAAACTCATTGCCGAATGGCGACGGGTGCTTTTGCGCGCCTGGTCCATCCGTCTTCTACTTCTTGCCGGTGCGCTTTCCGGCGCCGAATTCGCTCTCCCATACCTCGACGGATACCTGCCGATACCGCCGCGGCTGTTCGCCGCTCTTTCCGGCTTGACGGTGGCGGCTGCCTTCGTCGCCCGCATCGTTGCCCAAAAGGATTTCGAAAATGGCAAGTAGACTTAGAAAGGCCAGCTATGGCCTTACCGTCGCCGGCGCGTTGGCTGTCGGCTTCGTCGGCGGCAAGGAAGGTGTCAGCACGAGAGCTTATCGCGATGTCGTCGGCGTCCCGACCATCTGCTTCGGAGAGACCCGCGGCGTGAGGATGGGCGACACTGCCACGATGGAAGAATGCAGGACCATGCTCGGTGATGCGCTTGTCGAGTTCGAAGGTAATATGCGGTCCTGCCTGACCAATCCGGACAAGATCCCCGACAAGCCCTATGTGGCCTTCCTCTCGCTTTCCTACAACATCGGCTCTCGCGCCTTCTGTGGCTCGACAGTGGCACGCAAGGCGAATGCTGGCGACATCAGAGGCGCGTGTGATGCCATGCTCTCGTGGAACAAGGCCGGTGGCCGCGCCATCAAAGGCCTTACGCTTCGCCGCCAGGAAGAACGCAACATGTGTCTGGAGGGCGCGTGAGTGTTCGGCATCCTCGACTATTTCAAGATAGGCGCCGGGATCGCGGTCGGCGTCATGGTCTATCACCTCTACGCCTTGTCGATCGGCTATCCCGCCGCGGCGCGGGACGCAAAGGCTGGCATGGTCACGAAGTTCGAGCGCGACGTGCTCGCCTCGCAGCTCGCCGAGGAACGCCGTCGCGCCCAAGAGGCGGCTCAGATCAGCGAAGAGTACCGGAAACGCGCTGATGCGGCCCAGCGGGCGAACGCTGAAGCTCAAGACAAGCTGGAGAAGGCAATTGCGGAAGACACTGGCACTGATAGCCCCAATTGGAGCGCTGCTGATTTCCTCTGGCTGTGTGAGCACGGACAGCCGCGCTACTGCAGCCGCTGAGGCGAAGGGCAGGGTGCAGGCGGCCGTGCACCTCCCCGATCTACCGGCCGAGTGCCGAGCCAAGATGGCACGGGTCTTTCCGAGGCTCACCGAGAAGCCTCGCAATACGCAACTCCGATGGGAGTTCGCTGCTGATGCGGAAGACGGAAAGAATGACCGCTGCTCGAATTTTTACGACAGCGTGAAATCCAAGTACGGCGTGAACTGAAGCAATAGCATTGAATACGCATTTGAAGGGGCGGGGAATTGACACCAACGGAAGACGGAATGATGCATCGCGAGCTCGGCATGCTGACGGCGAAAGTCGACATGATACTTGAGGGGGTCCGGCGATCGGAAGAAAAATCTGACGTGAGCCGTGCCTCCATGCACAGACGCATGGACGAGATCGCGGAGCGTGTCGGCAAGGTTGAGGGCAATGTCGCTGCCGTTCAGGAAGATGTGTCCGAGATGAAGCCAGTCACCGACGACGTGAAGATGTGGCGACAGCGCGGTATTGGCGCCATTGCTATCGTTGGGATTGGGGCGTCGGCGCTGACCTTCATTGCAACGAAGTTTGGTGCGGCCCTCTTTGCCTGGGCTTCGAGCCGATAGATTTGGCCAAGGACCGTTTCCACGCAGCCCTTGGCCCGGGTCTCTCGACCCCACGTCGCGGTAGCTCAACCTTTGCTCGACGCGCAGCCACGATGGTCGCTCATGCATAGAAAAGATATTCGTAAAATGTCGTATTTTTTCGCTGATTAGGGATTTCTTATAAACAAACCTTGACTCGCCGGATTCAATCATCACCTGATTCGGCCGGAGGTAATGCGTATGTCCGAATATATTGGCGAGCACATCAGCATCAGAGACTGCATCGTCTGCGTGGAGAAGCGTAAAGGCATCAACATGCGCCGGCATATGACGCTGGCGGATCTTGCCTACAGCCTGCTCTATCGCTGGCCTGATGATCATCGCGGCAAGGAATGGGTACGGGCGCAAACGATGTGCCTTGAGGCCATGGAAGGGCATAGAGACCCGGAACAGGCGAGGGCAGCGTTTGTAACTGCGGCGATTGCTGCCGAGATGCTGATGGTACAGGAAGAATACATCCAGGTGCGTGGCGAAAAGCGTCCCCCGAAGGGCAGACGCGGACCACGGTCGCCGGATTCAAAGAGCGTCTGAGTCCTTCTCCACACTCCCGAACATCAGTTCGCCGCCCTTGGCTCCGCACGTCTTGCATTTTAGCCGAGGTTGGATTTCGTCGATATAGGCATGTTCAAACCGTGCCGGCAGGCTGTTCCGATCGAACTGGCGTTCCGCTTCGCAGGCATGGCATTTCACGACGATGTCCACGTGATTCGGGACATAGTGAATGCAGCCAGGCTTCCAGTTTGGTGTTTGAATGAATCGCATGCCGTGTCTCCTCATAAGGATCGACCGCCGCATGTCGATTGTCATTTGCTGGTGTGCCTTGACGGCTTTCATATGATGCGCGTGACGTCGTCCGTCAACACATCGCTATTTTGGTTGCCTTGATTGGATGATGCGCCGCTTCAGGCGCTCAAGGTCGGCGACAATGTCGACTAGCTCAGTATCGCTGGGATCTACGTCCTCACTTGAAAACGTGCCTTCGAGGCGCGCGTTGATCTCGGCAGTCATCGACCGATCGTTTGCGCGCGCAGCTGCGAACACCCGCCGCTTCAGCTCTTCAGGTATTCGTAACCTAAAAAATAAGTCGTCTCTGGCCATGCCCCACGGATGACACAAGTGGCAATTGACCGATATGCCACACCGATGCCACACATAGTTTTATGCATATCCGAGGTTGAGCGTAGTTAATGATCCGCTGTCGTCTCGCGATAGTGCCGGGGGCGAATAAGAACGAAGATGGCCGGGTTAGCGTCGCCCTGGCTCGGCCGCTTCGAGTGGTGGATATAAGCTAAGGAAACTGATGAAATGGGAAGCGATGCATACCGCGACGGCTGCGCCGGCGCGACGGATTCTCCATGTCTCGCGCGTCGAGGCGTCCTCAGCGGAATAGCCGCGCTGGCAAGTATCGGAATAGCGCGGCCTGTCTTTGGCCCTCACGATGAGACGGTCAGATATCTGCGACGGGAGTTTCTGGGGGAAGCTGACCGGATGTCTGTGGCCGAGGGGAAGGATAGGGAATTGGCCTTCGCCCGCTTGGCAAAGCTAGCCAATGCTCTCACGGTGATCCCGGCAGAAGGGGAGGATGCACGGCGGGCGAAAGCGGATGTTGCCGGCTGGTCGATTGATGACGGAGGCTGGACGATACGCTTGCCTAGCGACATAATTTCTGCTTTGGAGGCGAACTGACAACCTGATACGACGGGGCGCCATCCGCACAGCTTCCGCACAGTTTCGCGGAACAAGTCTGGAACAAACGTAGAAATCTTTGAACAAGAAACACCGGAAATGCGGGCTTTCGAGAGCCCCACGTCGTTCGGGACGTGGGGCGCTAGTGCTATCAGATAGCCGACGAGAGCGCGCTCCAAGCTTTGTACATACCAAGCAGCACAGCACCGTATGAAAGACAAACACAGGTGACACACAGCTGAAGCGCTGAGTTTCCGCGTCTCCTCGCTGGTGCAGCTTCAGGAAGATCATCAACGAAAGGCTTCTGCCACTGATAGCGGACAAGGGCATGGTCGTCGTAGAAAAACCTTTGCGCCAGGTATGCCAAACCTGAAGCTAGCCCAGAAAGGACGGCCCCGATCGCGAAGATGAACGCGGGGGCGAAAAGCGAAGTTCTAACCACGTTGGCGCTTTCAGTTTCGCTGCTAAAGGTTGCGCCTAGAAATGCCATCATGGCGATCGCGGCGCCCCCGTTGACAAGGGCCGCTGTCCTTATTGCCTCCAAACCGAAGCTAACGGTCGACTCCATGAAGCGACCTCCCTCTGCCCGATGCTCTGCGTGGGCAGCCAGAGCTTGCTCTCGGTCAAGCTTCCATTGGGTAAATTCCCTGGAGTCGTTCTCAGAGTAGTCCATATAGCCCTTTCCCACGAATCGTCGCGCGCCACCGGCAACACTTTATCGCATGGAAAGAACCGGGAAAACGGCGCCAGGGACGTGGGGCGCTAATAGCGCTCGCCGCGACCGTTGACGGCCTCATCGAGCTCAACAGCGCTCAATCCCACTGCTGCCCGATAAAGATTCAGAGCCTCCTCCTCAGTATAGAGGATTCTGCAGACGCGACCTGTGTCATCCAGCACAGTCACCGAGACATATTCCCCTTCGCGGGACGCGCAGGACGATGCAGAATGAGGATCTGACTTGAAATCCGTGGTCCAGCCGCGGTCGCGTTGCGGTCCTTTATGTTGAATAATCATGGTAGATGCTCGCCGATACCATCATTCTGCGAAGTTTGGCTTTTCGATCGGCCCATAAACTTTCTCGAAAAGGCTCGTGTTCAACGCATTGAACATCTGTTCACAAAAACACTCGATGAATGCCAGGTGAGCCGTTTTGATTTCAAGCGGTTCACCTTCGGTGAAAACGAAGATGTTCGTAGGGATGTCTGATGTCAAAAGCTGGAGCCGTTCAGATACAGTTCCTACCCCGTGAACAATAAGATTTCTCGCTTCCCCTATCGCTTCGATGGTTCTTACCCAATCATCGATATCGCTCTTTTTGAAGAAGCTTGGTCTCTTCAGGCCCGTAGACCGGAAGAAAGCAGCAAATACGTTATGCAGTCCGTCGTATAGCCGCTTTCGTTGCCAATTGGCGAGCCGCTGAGCCCATGCGGTCTCCCAAGCCTCCGCCGCGGCGCGACTATCACTCCGCTGCCGATAAAGCTGACGAAGTTCTTTGAATTCGTCCCCCTTAAGAATGATGGAAGGGTCGCCGTTGAGAAAGATTAGGTAGAGCTCAAATATGATCTCCTCTAGCAAGCCATATAGGTCGGTAAGCGCGAAGGCGGATAAGGGTGGTATTGAAAGCTCATAGTTCCTCGCCGTGTCTGCAGCCGACCAGGTCTCTAAGACGACAAACTCTGCTTCGCCTTTCGGTGCTCGGACGGTCTTTGTTTCCAGCGCCATTTTCGGATTGGAGCGGTATCTGTCTCTAGCGACATGCATAGCATTTATTGTGATCGCCCATCGCAGATAAACGTCCTTCACATCTTGGCGCCATTCGGGGATTTTTCGAGTGGCATCGGCTATCCAGCCCGGCGTTTTCTCGCCTTTTTCCAAGATGATGTCGAATGATCTATCTGCCTTCCGCCCAACCCAATCTTGGTGCGGGTGCTTCTTAAATCCTGCTCTTCGCCTTAGGCTCTCGCTCATTTCATTGCCTCCCGATGAACCTCACCGGTAGACATGCCGAGTAAATTTCCACTTAACTCCCGTTGCTCAGTTTATTTTACCCGTCTCTCCACTGAAGCTTAATTGATTCCAACAGCGTCTGGCGCCGCTTCATCTCCGAGCCGTCGCCGTAGACCGGCCGGCCAAACTCGTGCCCCATCAAGTCAGCTTGCATCCGATCGGAGACGCCGGCGTTCTCTATGCGATCCTGAAACGTGTGGCGGAACGAATAGAGCGTGTGCTTGCCGCCTTCCGGCCGCAGGCCTTCTTTCTTCATCATCTTATTGATGAGGGCGGATGCGACATCGGCCTTGTCCTGGTATCGCGGAAAACCTTCCGGGTATTGTTTGGCAGCCCATAGGGCTATACCGACAAGCGGAATGCGGCGGATTGAGTAATCGGTCTTCTGCCGGCGATCGGTGCGCTCTGCGACCTCGACATGCGGAACCTCATCGTTGATGCGGATATCCTGAGGCCGAAGATTGCAGACTTCGCCAAGCCGCATGCCAGTCTCGATCATGATGTAGACGATGCAGCGTGCGTCGAGGTTCATGGTTTCCAGCGCGCCCTTGGCAAGGATCTTCTTCTGAACCCAATCGGTCGAGAAGGGGTGGCGCTTGTCGAGCTTGTTGGCGTTGGTTTCCTTGATCCGGATCTTCGTCCACGGTTCCTTGTAATTTGTCTGCAGTGCGTCGTCGATAACCGTCAGCATACCGAGCATGTCGCTGAAGCTGCGGTTTGCCGTGTAGGCCTTCAGGTTTTCGTCCTTGACCTTCTGCGTCCACCAGCTGCGATAGCGCAGCGTGTCAGCGCGTACGATCCTGCCAAGCTCGGTATGCTCGCCAAGCTGTTCCTTCGCGTAGGCGATCGCCCGCATGCGCGAGTTCTTGTGCTTGCGCGTCTGGTCCGGCGACATGCCGGTCAGGCCGGCTTCGTTGTGTTCCTCGTAAAGCTTCCAGACATCGTCGAGGGTAGGGGCTGGATCGGCGGCGGTGCCCATGACGGCATCCACGATCGTCTCCGACTTTTCGAAAGCGCCTTCGGCAACCGAGATCCGGCGTTCGAATTCCTTGAGATCAACCTCGCCGACATCGACGGCGGGCTTGTAGGTGAAGCCAAGGGACTGTGCGGCCTTCAGCGCTGCCTCATAGCGCGCGACAGATGATTCTTTGCCCTCGCCATGCAAGAGGGCTTTCCACAACGTCTCGATCGCCTGGTGGACGCTTTCGGCGCGGCCAAGCGCTTCCTTGTGGTTCTTCGTCTTCAGCGACTGCTTGACGTGGATTCGGCCGTCCAGCGGAACAACCTCGATCGGCACGCGGCGATAGTAGCGATAGATGCCGCTGGTCGGATCTTTGACCACGTATCGGGAAATGTCGTCGTGAGCCATGAGGTCGGGCATCCTGTTGGCTTGGGAGTGCAATGTATGCCTGAATGTATCCCAAAATGTACCCGAAATCGCAAGGGGCTTGCGCGGCAAGCCATAAATCGAGCGCGAAGATAAGGCGCTAAACCGTTGCAAACGCTGGAAAAACAAAGGGCCGCGCTTGTGGCGCAGCCCTTCTAAATCTGGCTCCCCGGGCCGGATTCGAACCGGCGACCTGTCGATTAACAGTCGAATGCTCTACCGCTGAGCTACCAGGGATCACCGCTCGCCGCGGTGTGAGTGGCCTAATACAAATGCTTGCCCGATTTGCCAAGCGGTTTTTTCAAAAAAATGACATCCGCTTGTATTCGCTCTGTATAACCCCATCTCCTGTGGATGACTGAAGCACATGATACCACTGGAAAATCGGGCGCCAAGCGATTTGGCATCAATCACAACACCGGCCATCTCGTTCTAGGCTCCGTGAGCATTCCGCTTCCACGGTCGCGCCTCGGTAGAATGACGATCGGCATTCTGCTGATCCTGGGTGGCGTTTTGGGATTCTTGCCCATTTTAGGCTTCTGGATGCTCCCGCTGGGATTCATCGTGCTGTCGCACGATCTGCATCTCGTTCGCCGGATGCGGCGGCGAGTCTCTGTCTGGTGGAGCAAGAGGCGGAAACCGCCCCTTGATTAGCTGAACAAACCTGCGGTCCAATAAAACAGCGCCGAGATAAGCGCAGCCGCCGGAAGCGTGATTACCCAGGCAACGACGATGTTGCCTGCCAGGCCCCAACGGACTGCCGAGACGCGGCGTGCAGCACCCACCCCTATGATCGCACCGGTGATGGTGTGGGTCGTGGACACTGGAATCCCGAGCCATGTGGCTCCGAAGAGCGTCAGCGCGCCGCCGGTCTCCGCACAGAAACCCTGCATCGGGTTCAGTCGGGTGATCTTCGACCCCATGGTGTGGACGATTCGCCAGCCGCCGAAGAGTGTCCCAAGCGCCATCGCCGTCTGGCAGGAGAGCACGACCCAGAGTGGTACGTGAAAGCTTCCCCCGAGATAACCCTGCGAATAGAGGAGCACGGCAATGATGCCCATCGTCTTCTGTGCATCATTGCCGCCGTGACCAAGCGAATAGAGAGAGGCGGATACGAACTGCAGGACGCGGAATGTGCGATCGACAGCGAAGGGTGTCTGTCGAACGAAGATCCAGGAGACGGCAAGCACGAGGAAGAGCGCCAACATGAAGCCGATGAACGGCGACATGACGATGGCGCTCGCTGTCTTCAGCAATCCGCTCCACACGATTGAGCTGAAGCCGACTTTTGCGAGGCCGGCTCCCACCAGCCCGCCCACCAGCGCGTGCGAAGAACTGGACGGGATACCGAAGATCCAGGTGACGATATTCCAGATGATCGCACCCATCAGTGCCGCAAAGATGACCAGCGGTGTGACGATATTGGGATCGATGATGCCGGTACCGAGGGTTTCGGCAACGTGGAGACCGAAGAACAGAAACGCAATGAAATTGAAGAAAGCTGCCCAGACAACTGCATAGTGAGGTCGGAGCACCCGCGTCGAGACGATCGTTGCGATCGAATTCGCGGCATCGTGAAGGCCGTTCAGGAAGTCGAAGAACAGCGCAACCGCGATCAGGCCGGCGAGCACCGGAAAGGCGAGGGTGGCGTCCATCAAACGTTCTCAATCACGATGCCGCTGATTTCGTTGGCAACGTCTTCGAAGCGATCAACGACCTTCTCCAGTTCACCGTAGATTTCGCTGCCGACGATGTAGGCCATTGCATTTGACGCACCGTGACGAAGGAAAAGCTCCTTCAGGCCGTGGTCGTGCAACTCGTCCGAGCGCCCTTCGACGCGGGTGACCTCCTCCGCAATCGCCATGAGCCGCGGGGCATTGGCGTTGATGCGGTCGAGCAGGGGGATCGCCTCGCCGATGAGATGGGCAGCCTGCACGATGGCCGCCCCCATTTCTTGCATGCGGGGATCGAATTGGGTCTGCTCGAAGAGCCGGATCGTCTTGACGGTCTTGTGCATCATATCGATCGCGTCATCCATCGACTGGATCAGATCCTTGATATCGACACGGTCGAAAGGCGTGATGAAGCTTCGGCGAACCGCGAGTAGCACCTCGCGGGTGATCTCGTCGGCATCGTTTTCGAGTGCGACGATCCGATCGCAATGCCGCTCGGTGTCCTTGCCGGCAAGCAATTCGTTCAGCGCTTCCGCCGCCCCTACGATCGTCTGGGAATGCTGGGAAAAGAGGTCAAAGAAGCGGTCTTCACGCGGTAGAAGTTTACGAAACCAGCCGAGCATTCCATCCATCCGTTTGAGAATTTTTAGGAGCCCGTCATAAATTAGCAGGGCTTGCAATAAAAGTGTCACAATTGCACCGGCCAAGATTCTTTTCCGCCGTGCATTTGCAATGGGCGTCAGGGAACTTGAGACTTGCCTGAGCGTTAAAGTTCTAAGCGTTTTCTGACGCGAGACATGCAGGAAATGAGAAGGTGCTGGAATGAAGAAGCTTGCGGTACTGGTATTGGCAATCGCGACGAGCCTGTCCGGCATCGGACCGTCTTTCGCTGAAAATTCGGGTGACGAGCATTCACCTCAAAGCCGCGGCGAGTTTGGAGATTCCGGCGCCAGAAACAGCCGCAACTACGACCGCTGCAGCTTCTATCGTTGCGGTGGTTACCGGCATGGCCATTATAGTGGGCGCTACTATCATGATGATTACTATCGCCATTACGACAATGATGCCGGCGCACTGATCGGTGGCTTGGCGGCGGGCGCGATCATCGGCGGACTGATTGCTCAGCCACGGGCCTACCCGGTCGGCAATTCCCACGTCGATTGGTGTTACAGCCGTTACCGCTCCTATCGCGCATATGACAACACCTATCAGCCGTATTATGGCCCGCGGCGGCAGTGCCACTCACCATACTAATGGTTGATCATAGAAACCGGCGGGCATATCGATTGGAAATCCTGCCGGTTTTTTAATAACCCCCTTGCACTCAATTTCTATTCATTCTAAATGCCCGCCAACGCTTCGGTGATGAAGCGCAGTGAGGCCTCGTGGCGGAGTGGTGACGCAGAGGACTGCAAATCCTTGTACCCCGGTTCAATTCCGGGCGAGGCCTCCATCTTGATTTTCTATCCGTAAGATATTGATTTGCAGTCGGATTTTGTGACTCGGCTGCAGTGACTGTAGCCAAGTCGAGTCGGGCGCGGGCGTCTTATTCGGGTTTGCAGGTTGCTGTTCAATCGCCAGCCGGCAGTAAGTCTCCTGCCGTTTCGATCCTCGGGAATTTATTTGCAGCGAGCTCGCCAACCCACTTACTCCAATCGGACTAGGACCTAGGTCCATCTGTGACAGCTCTTACAACGGAGCTATGTTCTTTTTGCTGGTCTGCCGGGGGACAAGATAAGGCGTTGAAGGTATCGGACCCACTCCTTGATCAGCTCCATTTCGCTGCCCACGGCAGACAGGGCGGGGGTAAGTTTTCTGTCCCAGCAATGCTGAGGGGGCGGCCAGGTTGGTCGCCCCCTCCCGGATCATGATTACGTGGTCCTGCCGAGTATCTTGGCGGTCGGGGTCGAACGCTTCTGGACGCCTTCCTTCCAAATTTAAGCTCCGACGACATTTTTCTCCACCGGCATAGTGAAAATCCGCAAGGTGTTAGATTTGGTGCATGCTTTCCATGACCAAATCGGCGATTGCCGGGTTTTTGATAGGGCGCTAAGCTTCACCCTCAATTCTGAGGAGCGCCTATGATGTCGGCGACCAAAATACCGCAACTGATCTTTGCTTTAAGTGTGGCGCGCGAGATGGCCGAGCGTGAACTCCACGCCGAGATGCTTGTCATGCTGATCGAGGAGGCACTGAAAGAGGCGCAGGAAGAGGCGTTGCGCCACGGCATTCTCGTCGACATAGAAGAGGAAACCGAACTGCAGTAGCCTTCACCGGCAAACCGAGCGGCCCCGGCCGCGGCTGTTTTGGCCCCGGCCGGGTTGTCGATCGGGGAGGGGCTGGGGAGGCTCCGGGATCGACCGCGACACGATATAGATCCCATTCGACGGCCAACATTGGTGCTTAAAGGTAGGTTTCGTCGTTTGTTCTTGCCTAAAAAGAACTTCTCAACGGTCCACTCGTCACCCACGCCGCGGCTTGCAGTTCAGTTGACCCTTTGCAGTGACGGCATTGGTGATACGCCAGTTGTCGCGACACTCGGGGCGCTGACTCTCACAAAGGGGATAAGGAGTATGATCGCCAGCAGCGCGCCGATGAAGAAGCCGCCCAGCACGAGTGGTTTGATTGCCATGTCACATCCGCCGAATCCCAAGGAAACGACACTATCGGGACAAAAACTGACAATGGCCTGAAGGCAGTTAGTTAGCTCGTTTCACGATCGAAAAGGCCGCAGCAGAAGATGCCGATCAGCGTTGCGATGATGAAGAAGTCGAACAATGAGAGATATTCGATGATGTTCAGCATGGCCTACTCCTCCTCTGTTCCTCCGGTTGCAATAATATCACAGCGCGCTCGTTTGTTCCACGAAGGGTGGCTGCGGGCCCGCATCGGGAATGCTCGCACCCCGAATTCTTGCCGCAGGCATTCGCGAAGCCTTGAAAGGCCAGTGTGCTGAGATTAAGAGACGTCCAGACAAAGCCGCTTCTACCGAGCGAGAGGACATGATGAATTTCGAATCAGCACGCGCAAACATGGTCGACAACCAGCTCCGCACGACGGACGTCACCTCGCATTCAGTGCTGACGGCCTTCCTCACGGTGCCGCGCGAGGCTTTCGTTCCAGAGAAGGCGAAGGCGCTTGCCTATATCGATCGTGACGTCGAAATCTGTCCGGCAGCGTCCGGCAAGCCGGCGCGTTATCTGATGCAGCCGTCGCCGCTTGCAAAGCTGCTCCAGCTTGCGGCGGTCACGAAGGATGATGTCGTACTCGAGATCGGTGCCGGTAGCGGCTACGTATCGGCTCTTTTTTCGCAGCTTGCCGGTACGGTGATCGCGGTTGAAGAGGACGAAACGCTTGCGGCGGAAGCCAAGACCAACCTTGCCGGCTACACAAACGTGTCTGTTGTCACTGGCCCGCTCAATGCTGGCAGCCCGTCAGGCGCTCCTTATGATCTCATTTTTGTCAGCGGTTCTGTCGAGGAGGTTCCTTCTTCCTTGCTGTCGCAGCTTCGTGACGGCGGCCGTCTGGTCACGGTACAGGGTTACGGCGGTTCGGCGCGTGCAAAGGTTTTTGTGAGCGAGCGCGGCACGATTTCCGAAAACGTCTACTTCAACGCCTCTGTTAAGCCGCTTCCCGGTTTTGCCAAGGCGCGCGAATTCGTGTTCTGATCGATAGCTGCGATCACTGACTTTCAACGGGCGCCTTTAGCGCCCGTTTTTCTTTTCCATCCATCGAATTTCGGGGTTGCCAGGCCAGCGTGCAGAAAGCTGTGCATGGCAGCATTCATTTGATTCGCGATGATTTTTTTCAATCATCGGCTATCCTAAGGTATGGGTGATTCGGATGCCCATTCCACGCAATCCGGTCGTTTTTCGGAATAACGGGGATAGATATGGCTCAGCCAAGTGTAGCGCGTGAACCGTCAATGGAAGAAATTCTAGCGTCGATCCGCCAGATCATCGAAAGCAATGACCCGGGTGCAGGCAGGGCGCTCTCCGCTTCGCTCCCGGCAGTTTATGGCGGCGATGAGGATGATCGCGATTCGGACATCCATTTGACGGTGGACGAGACTTACGCTGGCGTGGAATTCCCTGAAACAGTCCCTCAGCCCGATCCGCGTTTCGTTGCCGCCAATTCGGCAGGCTCGGCTCCTCTGCCGGAGGCGCAGCCGCGCGCCATGTCTCTGGCGGATGTCGCTGCGCGCGTCCGAGCAGCGTCGGAGCGGAACGCTGCCCAGTTGCAGCGCGAAGTGCCGCCGGCATTTCGGCAGGCCGCGGAACTGAGGACCGAGGCGCCGGAGACTGTTGGCGAGGTGCTGGTTTCGGCTCCAAGGGCTTCGCAACCTGCCGAAGCCGCTACGGCCCCCATTTCAGCTCCTGCGCCGAAAGTCGTCGCTGTGCGCCCGCCGGTGGAAGTGCCGTTCGAAATGCCTCAGGCCATCGCCGTGGAGCCGCGACCCGCTGTTGTCCAGGCGACAGAAGTTTCCGTACCTGCCATTGCCGAGCCGATGGTTGAAGACACACCGCGGCGCCGCATTGAGGATGAGCAGCAGCCGGCATTGCTCTCGCATGACGCGGGCCTTCAAGTCAGCCGTTCCTTTGAGGAGCTTGCTGCCGTTGTCGATGGCGCACAGCGTCGCTCGCTCGATGAGATCGCGGAAGATATGCTGCGCCCGATGCTGCGCGACTGGCTGGATGACAATCTGCCGACCCTGGTTGAGCGTCTCGTGCGCGAAGAGATCGAGCGCGTGGCGCGCGGCCCGCGCCGCTGATCGGAAACGCCTTTTCTCAAAAAGCCGCTCCGGTCCCGGAGCGGCTTTTTTATTGACTTGCCCGAAGCCATCCTATTTACAACCCGCATCTAAGAACCTCCAGATTTTGGTCCCCAAATGCTCGACAAGACCTACGATTCCGCTGCCGTTGAACCGAAAATCGCTGCAAAATGGGATGAGGCGGACGCCTTCCGGGCGGGCGCAAATGCCAAGCCGGGCGCTGAGACCTTCACCATCGTCATCCCGCCGCCGAACGTGACCGGCTCGCTGCATATGGGCCACGCGCTGAACAACACGCTGCAGGACGTCATGGTCCGCTTCGAGCGCATGCGCGGCAAGGACGTTCTCTGGCAGCCAGGCATGGACCATGCCGGTATCGCCACCCAGATGGTTGTCGAGCGCAAGCTGATGGAACAGCAGCTGCCGGGCCGCCGCGACATGGGTCGCGAAGCCTTCATCGAGAAGGTCTGGGAATGGAAGGCGGAATCGGGCGGCCTTATCTTCAACCAGCTGAAACGCCTCGGTGCCTCCTGCGACTGGTCGCGAGAGCGCTTCACGATGGACGAAGGTCTCTCCGCTGCGGTTCTCGAAGTCTTCGTAAGCCTTTACAAGGAAGGCCTGATCTATCGCGATAAGCGTCTGGTCAACTGGGATCCGAAGCTCCTGACGGCGATCTCCGACATCGAGGTCGAGCAGCACGAGGTCAACGGAAATCTCTGGTATTTCCGCTATCCGCTAGAGCCCGGCGTCACTTATCAGCATCCCGTTGCATTCGACGACGAGGGCAAAGCGACTGAATGGGAAACGCGCGACTATATCGTCGTCGCCACCACCCGCCCGGAAACGATGCTCGGCGACACCGGCGTTGCGGTCAACCCGAAGGATGAACGCTACAAGCCGCTCGTCGGCAAGCACGTCATCCTGCCGATCGTCGGCCGCCGCATTCCGATCGTTGCCGACGATTATCCGGATCCGACGGCCGGAACCGGCGCTGTCAAGATGACGCCAGCGCATGATTTCAACGACTTCGATGTCGGCAAGCGTGCCGGTCTTCGTGTTGTCAACGTGCTCACCGCCGATGCGCGGATCACGCTCAAGGACAACGAGGATTTCCTGGAAGGCATTCCGGACGCCGCAGCCCTGCATGGCGCCTGGGACGAACTCGAAGGCAAGGATCGCTTCGAGGCCCGCAGGATCATCGTCCGCATCTTCGAAGAGGGTGGCCTGCTCGACAAGGTCGAGCCGCACAAGCACATGGTTCCACACGGCGACCGTGGTGGTGTTCCGATCGAGCCGCGCCTGACGGAGCAATGGTACGTCGACGCCAAGACGCTCGCAGCACCGGCGATCGCGTCGGTTCGCGAGGGCCGCACCAAGCTCGTTCCACGCAGCTGGGACAAGACTTATTACGAGTGGATGGAAAACATTCAGCCGTGGTGCGTTTCCCGCCAGCTCTGGTGGGGCCATCAGATCCCGGCCTGGTATGGTCCCGATGGTCAGGTCTTTGTCGAAAAGACGGAAGAGGAAGCCCTGCAGGCAGCGATCCAGCACTATCTCTCGCACGAAGGCCCAATGAAGGCCTACGTCGAGGACCTGCTCGAGAATTTCAAGCCGGGTGAGATCCTGACGCGTGACGAAGACGTCCTCGACACATGGTTCTCGTCCGCGCTCTGGCCTTTCTCGACGCTCGGCTGGCCCGACAAGACGCCTGAACTGGAGCGTTACTACCCGACGAACGTTCTGGTCACCGGCTTCGACATCATTTTCTTCTGGGTTGCCCGCATGATGATGATGGGCCTGCACTTCATGAAGGATGAGGATGGCGTTCCGGTCGAGCCCTTCAACACGGTCTATGTTCATGCGCTGGTGCGCGACAAGAACGGCCAGAAGATGTCGAAGTCCAAGGGGAACGTCATCGATCCGCTTGAACTGATCGATGAGTATGGTGCTGACGCACTGCGCTTCACACTGGCGATCATGGCAGCGCAGGGCCGCGACGTGAAGCTCGATCCCGCGCGTATCGCCGGCTACCGCAACTTCGGCACCAAGCTCTGGAACGCGACGCGCTTTGCCGAGATGAACGGCGCCAAGAGCGATCCGCACTTCGTGCCCGAAGCCGCCGAACTGACGATCAACCGTTGGATTCTGACGGAGCTTGCCCGTACGGAACGTGACGTAACGGAAGCCTTGGAATCCTACCGTTTCAACGATGCGGCGGGCGCGCTCTACCGCTTCGTCTGGAACCAGGTCTGCGACTGGTATCTCGAGCTGCTGAAGCCGGTCTTCAATGGCACGGACGAGGGCGCCAAGAAGGAAGCGCAGGCTTGCGCCGCCTATATCCTGGAGGAGATCTACAAGCTCCTGCATCCCTTCATGCCGTTCATGACGGAAGAACTCTGGGCGCACACCGCAGGCGAGGGCCTCGAGCGCGACACGCTGGTCTGCCACGCCGAATGGCCGGCGCCGTCCTATGCCGATGATGCCGCGGCCGATGAAATTAATTGGCTGATCGATCTGGTTTCCGGCATCCGCTCCGTTCGCGCTGAAATGAACGTCCCGCCGTCAGCCGTCGCGCCGCTGGTTGTCGTCGGCGCCAATAGCCTGACGCGCGAGCGGCTTGTCCGGCATGACGCCGCGATCAAGCGTCTTGCCCGTGTCGACGCTATCTCGCTGGCAAGCGAAGCGCCGAAGGGCGCTGCGCAGATCGTCGTTGCCGAAGCGACTGTCTGCCTGCCGCTCGGCACGCTAATCGATCTTTCGGCCGAGAAGGCGCGCCTTGAGAAGGCAATTGCCAAGGCCGATGGCGAGATCGCGCGCATCAATGGCAAGCTCTCGAACGAGAAGTTCGTCGCCAATGCCAATCCTGAGGTAGTCGCTGCCGAGCGTGATCGCCTGGACGAATTGCAGGGCCAGACCGCCAGCCTGCGGGTTGCACTGGCGCGTGTATCCGAGGCCGGCTGAAGCCAACGCCTGGTAGTATGAAATTTTAAGGGCGTCCGATGTCGAATCGGGCGCCTTTTTGTTGAGGTCCAACGCGACGCGTCGAATTCCCTCTCGGATTCACCCATATCCACAGCGCCTTGCCTTGATTCCACACGGTTTCCGGCCGCCGTTGGCGAAAAATATGAGTGTTGTTTCCGTGTTACACGACTGCGCTAATGTGGAATGGTCACCCTCAAAGGGGTGGGTAATTTTACCGATAGTAGAATTTTATTCCACATTTTGGAAATATTGACGTGCCCGTCAATATTTTACGTAAAACATCCGTTAGCTCAGTTTCCAATCACGCACCGCCACAAAGTTGCCATTTATCGGCATCGCCTGCACAGTCCGGCCGTTGCAATTGCCCGAGTGGGGGAGACACCTTGGCATCTCGTATGACTTCTGCCGGCGTTCTATCGCTTGCCCTATTTTCAACGCTGGCGCAGCCGTCCTTCGCGGGCGGCCTTGATCGCGGTGGCTACAATATCGATCTGCTGTTTGATCAGTCGCGTTTTTCAGCGCAGGCGGCCGTGATCTACGTCATGCCGCAGCGTGAACTCAAGAATGTGAAGGACACCAATACACGGTCGCCGTTGCTCGGTGGCGATGGCAATCTAAATGGACGTCCCAATCATGCGGACGATACTGAAAACTATGCCGTCCCATATCTGGGCTTGAAGGCAGGCTACGAAGATGTCGATTGCTTGCTCGACTATTCCGAGCCCTTTGGGGCACACACCAACCCGGGTATCAACTGGGCAGGCGCCAACAACAACATCGAAACAAAAATTGAGACGCACAACTACGCCACTACGTGCTCTTACAAGTTTGATGTCGGTCCCGGCCAGCTTCGCTTGATTGGCGGCGCCTTCTATCAAGAGGTGGAAGGCTTCAAGGAGCGTTTGGTAAGCACGTTGCCTATCGCAATGGGCACCGGGACAGGCGTCGGTCGGCTGGATCTCGCGGACAATGGCTGGGGCTGGCGAACGGGTATAGCTTATGAAATCCCAGAATACGGGGTGCGTGCCAGCTTGGTCTACAATAGCCGGGTCAAATATGACGACTTGTCTGGTACCGTTGATCTTACTCAGGTCCCTGTCGTTCCGACGTATGGCGGTAAGGTTACCAACGTCGTAGGCTCTACCGAGGCCCCGGATTCGTTGGAACTCAAGGTTCAGAGTGGTATCGCCCCAGATTGGCTGGCTTTCGGCTCCGTGAAATGGACCAACTGGAGCGTACTTCAGTCGATTGCGTTGTGCCCGACCACTGTCACGGGCAGCTGCAATCATTCAAATCAGTTGACGTCGCTTGACCTGCTCTATCAGGACGGCTGGACCGTTACAGGTGGCATCGGTCACAAGTTCAATGAGCAGTGGACCGGTGCTGTCAGCTTGACATGGGATCGCGGCACGAGCCACGGCTACGGCTCTCAGACGGACAGCTGGACGGTTGGTGTCGGCGCTGCCTATAACCCGACCGACAACATTGAATGGCGTGTTGCAGGCGCGCTCGGCGTACTCACAAGCGGTTCGTCCGGTGTGCTCGTACAAGATGGTGTCACCTATGGAAATGACGTCTCTTACGACTTCGGCAATGATCTTGTGGCTGCCGTTTCGACCAGCATCAAGGTGAAATTCTAAGTTTCAAAGACGAGCCTCAGATCAGCCCGGCAAAACAGCCGGGCTTTTCTTTATGTACACCTCGTTAAGCATGAGGTTTCCGCGTCTCATTTTGTGACGATTCAGCAACAGTTTTTTACCAGCATTTGAGTAAGATGATCTCGGGGCCAAATTGTCCATTTCCCGCCACAAACTAGGCGCAGCGCTATAGGCGGGCGAGGGAATGACAGGCATAGGTGCGCGTAAAAGAGTACGATGAGCGAGTTCGTAACGGGTACAAACAGGATCGGTGAAGCTTACGGTAAAAATGCCGTTGTCCGCGCCAGTTTCCTTTTCCCGCAAGGCGATTCCGCCTCAGAAGTTCGCTCTGACGTTGCGCTTCCAAGCTTCTCTTTCTTCTCGTGTTCAGATCGATCGGCGTCATTGGAATCGGCTTCCAGTAACATCGACACAGGTTTGGTCACAATTGGTGATTACCTTTTTCTTGACGGCGGAAAGGCGAATAGCCGGGCCGCGGGAGTGAGGCGGATGGCATCGCGGGCGGGCCGCGCCGGACAGCGGGCGGACAGGGGCGATGCACTTGGAGTTGAGGCTCTCGATGGAGGGCGAAGGCTGGATGCGACGCGGGCAAAGGGGCCTTTGAGCCCACCGCGGGATCGCTCGCCGGGAGGAATGCATCCGCGGATCGAAAGTCCGCTCGGATGGGAAGCGAAAGAAACCGAGTGAAATGCTGACGTCCGAGTCCAGACCCTTCAGACTGCTGCTCATGGGGCTTTCCATTGCCTGTTGCGCGGCAATTGCATCGCCAGCAAGCGCATTCGACATCAAGTCAGGCGTTTCGAAGGAGTCCGGTCCCTTCGACCTCTTCAAGTTTGGGTTCAAGGCCTACAAAAACGGTCAGAAGGAAGAAGCGGTCGAAGCCTATAAATATGCGGCCGAGAAGGGGCATACGGGTTCACGCTGGGCGCTCGCCAACATGTATGCCGACGGCGATGGCGTCGCGCAGGATGACTTCGAAGCCTTCAAGATCTACAGCGAGATTGCGCAGCAGGGCGTCGAGCCCGGCTCCGAAGATACCGGCTTCTTCGTCAACGCGCTTCTGTCGCTTGCCAACTATTACAAGCACGGCATTCCCGGCAGCCCTGTTAAGACTGATCTCAGCCAGGCGCGTCAGCTCTACTTCCAGGTTGCATCCACATTCGGCGTACCCGAGGCCCAGTTCCAGCTGGCGCAGATGATGCTGGCGGGCGAAGGCGGCAGCACCAGTGCACAGCAGGCGAAGAAGTGGCTCAACCAGGCCCGCAAGAGCGGCCATCCTGGCGCTATGGCGGTCTTCGGCAATATCCTTTTCCAGGAAGGGCAGGCAGCCAACGGCCTTGCGCTGATGACAGCCGCTCTCGACCGCTGCAAGCCGAAGGACTGTGGCTGGATGGAGTCACTGCAGGAACAGGCCTTCTCCGTCGCGACCGAAAGCGACCGCCGCTCGGCTGTCGCGCTTTCTCATAAAATCGGCGTCAACGGCGCCGAGTAATGCCGTGCGAACGGCGAGCCTGCGCAAGTGATCTGAACGATCGCGGCGCGCCAGGCTCAGGCCGCGAAATCGAAGTAGGCCACGACAGGTACGTGGTCCGATGGCTTCTCCCAGGCGCGGACATGCTTCTCAATCGCCGAGGACGTCATGCGGTCGGCAGCCTCCGGCGAAAGCAGCAGGTGGTCGATACGAATGCCGTTGTTCTTCTGCCAGGCACCGGCCTGATAATCCCAGAATGAGTAGAGTTGGACGACGTCCGTCGTGGCGCGCACGGCTTCCGTCAGTCCAAGGCCTTCAAGTCGACGGAATGCCTGGCGTGTTTGCGGCAGGAACAGCGCGTCGTTCTCCCAGACCTTCGGATCGAAGCAGTCATGAGGCTCCGGAATGACGTTATAGTCGCCGGCCAGGATCAGGATTTCCTCGTAGGCCAGCCGCTCGGCTGCGAATGAACGCAGCCGCTCCATCCAGGCGAGCTTGTAGGTGTATTTCTCGGTTTCAACAGGATTGCCATTCGGCAGGTAGAGGCAGCAGACGCGCGCGACGCGGTTGCCCGGCAGCGAAAAGACGGCTTCCAGGAAGCGAGCCTGCTCGTCGAGCGGATCGCCGGGCAGCCCGCGGCTTACTTCATCGGGCTTGGTCTTGGAAAGGATCGCGACGCCGTTGAAGCCTTTTTGGCCGTGCGTCTCGACGTGATAGCCCATGGCTTCGATTTCGAGCCTCGGGAAGCCCTCGTCGATCGTCTTTATCTCCTGCAGGCAGACGATATCGGGATCGGAGTCTTTCAGCCACTGCATGAGATTGTCGATGCGCGCCTTGACGCCATTGATGTTCCAGGTCGCGATCTTCATGGAGTGTCCTGTTCCGCTTCGTCGGCCTCTTGTATCGCGCTCCATCGGGCGCGGACAAGACTATAAACCGGCCGTAAGGGGTTCTTCGGCCGGTTCGATGTGGATACCCGGGACAGAGATCAGATCGAGAAGCTTGTGCCGCAGCCGCAGCTTGCGACTGCGTTCGGGTTCTTGATCTGGAAGGATTGGCCGAGGAGGTTGTCGACGAAGTCGATCTCGGATCCGGCCATGTAAACCAGCGAGAGGCTGTCGATCAGGACTTTGGCGTCGTTCTTTTGAACGACGGTATCGTCGTCCTGCGCACCATCTGCAAGGTCGAACTTGTAGGAAAAGCCCGAGCAACCGCCGCCTTCCACGGAAACGCGCAGCGCGCTCTTGCCCGGTTCGGTACCGACAATTGCCGCGATTCGTTTTGCCGCGGCATCGGAAAGGGTTACACTTACATCCGTCATGTTTGCTCCTGCCGGGGTCAAGATCCGGAGAGAATACCTGTTAGCCGCTGGTTTCAAGCGGCTGATTTCAAAGCTACTTACGCTCTATAGCACGAAAGCGCAGGTTCCGACAAAATGACTGCGAAAGCATCGCTTTGCCGTTTATGTTCTCTATAGGTATGAAGAGCGCAAGGCCGCGTCAATGGGCGGCTGCATATCGGGTAACGGTGACGAATGACGATTGACAGGCAGGCTTTGGGGTACGGCAATAGTGACAGAGCGGCGTATGCGGCCGATCCCTGGTCGACGCGCGGGAGGCTCTATCCCGAGGACCTCAGCCCCACCCGTTCGGATTTTCAGCGTGACCGTGACCGCATTGTTCACACGACGGCATTTCGCCGGCTGAAGCACAAGACGCAGGTGTTCATCGCCCAGGATGGCGATCACTACCGCACCCGCCTGACACACACCATCGAGGTTGCGCAAGTTGCCCGCGCCCTTGCCAGAGCACTCAGGCTGGACGAAGACCTCGCAGAGGGTGTGGCGCTCGTCCATGATTTCGGCCACACGCCTTTTGGCCATACAGGCGAGGATGCGCTGCACGAGGTTCTGTTGCCCTACGGCGGATTCGATCACAACGCCCAGTCGCTGCGTATCGTCACCAAGCTGGAACGGCGCTATGCCGATTTCGATGGCATCAATCTGACATGGGAAAGCCTGGAAGGGCTCGTCAAGCATAATGGCCCGCTTCTGACCAAGGACGGCGCCGGCACGCGTGGGCCGGTTCCGCAGCCGATCCTGGATTATTGCGAGATCCACGACCTGGAATTGGATACCTATGCAAGCCTTGAAGCGCAGGTCGCGGCAATCGCTGACGATATTGCCTACAACACGCATGACATCGACGACGGGCTTCGCTCCGGCTATCTGACCTTCGATATGCTGGAGGAGATCCCGTTTCTGGCGGGTCTGATGGCAGAAGTACGGGAACGCTATCCAAACCTCGAAGCCAGCCGCTTTACCCACGAGATCATGCGCCGTCAGATCACACGGATGGTCGAGGACGTCATTTCCGTCGCTCAACAAGGTCTTGCGGAGATCAGGCCGCAAAGCGCAACGGATATTCGCCAGGCCAATCGCGTGGTCGCGACATTTTCCGAAGCGATGTCCGAAACCGACCGGCAGATCAAGGCGATGCTTTTCAAGCGCATCTACAGGCACCCCGAGATCATGCGCATCCGCGCCGGCGCCGCGCAGATCGTGACCGATCTCTTCGGTGCCTATATGGCCAATCCGAAGGAGATGCAGAGCCACTATTGGGTGGATCGTATCGCGGGTCTTGCCGAAGCGGCGAGGGCGCGCCATGTCGGCGACTATCTGGCGGGGATGACCGACACCTACGCGATCAGCGCCCACAGGCGATTGTTTGACCACACTCCGGATTTGCGATAGGCAGCGATCGCCCGGCCAGGACCGGACAAATGCCTTGTGGCAAAGCCTATGCATGGAAGATTGTGATGAACCTTTTTACCGATTTCGACACCAGGATTAAAACTGCCCTTGAACAGATCGATCTGGTCAAGGAGAAGCGATCCGAGGTGGATTTCGGCCGCATCGCGATCGAGCCGCCGCGCGACCCGAGCCACGGGGATGTCGCGACCAACGCCGCCATGGTGCTGGCAAAGCCGCTCGGCACCAATCCGCGCGCTCTGGCGGAGGTCATCGCTGAGAAGTTGAAAGAAGACGCCGATGTCGCGGACGTCTCGGTGGCTGGCCCCGGCTTTATCAACATCAGGCTCTCCGTCGGCTACTGGCAGCGCCTGCTTGCCTCGATGATCGAGGCTGGCACGGACTACGGCCGCTCGGCCATTGGCGCTGGCAAACGCGTCAACGTCGAATATGTGTCGGCAAACCCGACTGGTCCGATGCATGTCGGCCATTGCCGCGGCGCCGTCGTCGGCGACGCGCTGGCCAACCTGCTTTCCTTTGCCGGCTTCGAGGTCGTCAAGGAATACTACATCAATGACGCGGGCTCGCAGATCGACGTATTGGCGAGGTCTGTCTTCCTGCGCTATCGCGAAGCTCTCGGCGAGAACATCGGCGAGATTCCGCCCGGCCTATATCCTGGGGATTACCTGGTGCCTGTTGGTGAGTCACTGGCTCGTGACTACGGCGTCAAGCTGCACAACATGTCCGACGATCAGTGGATGCCGATCGTCAAGGATCGCACGATCGACGCAATGATGGCGATGATCCGTGAGGATCTGGACGCGTTGAACGTGCATCACGACGTGTTCTTCTCGGAGCGCACGCTGCATGCGCACGGCGCTGCGGCGATCCGCACCGCAATCAACGATCTGACATTCAAGGGGCACGTCTACAAGGGCACGCTGCCGCCGCCTAAAGGCCAGTTGCCCGAGGACTGGGAAGACCGTGAGCAGACGCTGTTCCGCTCGACGGAAGTCGGCGATGATATGGACCGGCCGCTAATCAAGTCGGATGGCTCCTACACCTATTTCGCCGCCGACGTTGCCTACTTCAAGAACAAATTCGACCGTGGTTTCAACGAGATGATCTATGTTCTCGGCGCCGACCACGGCGGCTACGTCAAGCGCCTGGAAGCGGTGGCCAGGGGCGTTTCCGAAGGTAAGGCAAAGCTGACCGTCCTTCTTTGCCAGCTCGTGAAGCTGTTCCGCAATGGCGAGCCGGTGAAGATGTCGAAGCGCTCGGGCGACTTCGTGACGTTGCGCGACGTTGTCGAGGAGGTCGGTCGCGATTCGGTTCGCTTCATGATGCTGTACCGGAAAAGCTCCGAGCCGCTGGACTTCGATTTCGCCAAAGTAACGGAGCAGTCGAAGGATAATCCGGTGTTCTACGTGCAGTATGCGCATGCGCGCTGCATGTCTGTTTTCCGGCAGGCGAAGGAGGCGTTTCCGGACCTCTATGTCACCCCCGCCGACCTCGCGAAAGCGGTGGCAGGCATCTCGGATCCCGCGGAATTGCAGCTGGTTGCAAAGGCCGCAGAGTTTCCACGCTTGGTCGAGTCTGCGGCACAGTCGCAGGAGCCTCACCGCGTCGTATTTTATCTCTACGATCTGGCAAGTTCTTTCCATGCGCACTGGAATAAAGGTAAGGATCAAGTAGACTTACGATTTATTAACGATAAGAACCGAGAATCGAGTATAGCCAGATTAGGGCTGGTGTACGCCGTTGCGTCGGTTTTGAAGTCGGGACTTGCCATTGCGGGTACCGCTGCGCCGGATGAGATGCGGTAGCGTCACCATTTACCCACAATGCTCTGGCATAAACCTTAGCAGTTGCGAGTGGGATGAGTATGGCAGACAAACAGCGGGCGTATGACACGCGTAAGAATACGGACCTCTTTGCCGACGACGATCCTTTGGCGGAACTTGCTCGCATCGTTGGCTTTGAGCCGCGGGTAGCAGCAAATACTGTCGAAGACGCCCCCCGACAGGAGCCGGCGTTCAATCTCGAAGATGAATTGTTGCGCGAGTTCGAGCGCTACGACGAACCTCAGTCCGCGGCTTCCTTCGATCGTCTGTCTGAGCCCGTCTTGGAGCAGCCGGTTGCCTATGAGGCTCCCGTCGAAGCGGATGTTCCGCCGGTTGCCATGGCTGAACCCGAATTCGTCGTTCAGCCTGAGCTTGCCGGCGAACCGCTCGTTCGTCAGCCTTTTGACCGGGCTTCCAACCTGACCTCTGCCGCTTGGGCATCGGTCGCTCGTGAGGGCGAACCGGTCGCCGGTGGCGCTCGTGATCTGATTGAAGAGCTCGAGATGTCGATCGGCGCGGCGCCTGCTCCGGCAGCGCCCGTTACGCCTGTCAAGGCTCCGCAGTGGTCTGCCGCCAGCATTCGGTTGCCGATCGCGAACTTCCACCCGGCACGCCGCGATGAGGCTTCATCTGCGTCGGTCACTCCCGTCGCTGCTCCCGCGCATGAACCGATCGTTGTTGCGTCGGAGAGCGTTGCTGCTTTCGACGTGCCTGTTGCCGCGGGTTTCCCCGCTGAAATCGATCGCCACGAAGAACCCGATGCGTCTGAGATGCGCCAGGAAGCGCCGGTCGTAGAATCTCTAATCGATCATAGCGCCTTCGACCTGGCTGCTGCCGCGAAGGATGATGGCGCTGTTCAAGCTGACGCCGCGCTAACCGAAGCCGCGCCGGTGGAGATCGACGATATTACCTTCGATATCGATGAACTCCTTGCCGATGTGTCTCATTACCCCGTTCCCGAGCGCCAGACCGCGCCTGCGGCGGATGTCGCGGAGATGCCGACCTCGCCGGAGCCGGCTCGCCCAGCCGCGCCCGTAGTGGCACCATTGCCGACGTCAGTCGAGCAGCTTGTGCCCGCTCCTGCGGCCAAAGCCGAACCGGAAGGTGACGATCCTTTCGCCGGCCATGACTTTGAGCTTGATCTCGAAGGCATCGAACTGGAACTTGCCGATTTTGATTTTGCTGAACCGGTAAAGGCGCAACCGCAGGCGGTCGAGGCGCAGAGAGTTCCGGCGCAGCATATCCAGGAAGCTAAACCGCAGCCGGTCGCCCCGGTGCCCGCTTTCCAGCCGGCGCCAGCTCCCATCGTTGCTGCCGCGCCGATCAGTCAGGCTTCGGCGGAGGCAGCGTTCGTCACGAAGGCGCCCGTGGCTCCTGCGTTCTCGGCCGATGCCGGAGATGATCTTCCTTTCGATCCATCGATGATCTCGGATGCGGAATATCATCCGGAAGCCGTCGAAGAAATGCACGTGCCGGTGCTGCCGCCCGTCGAACAACCGGAACCGGTCGTCGCGACCTCCGACTTCGATTTCGACGTCGACGCTGAAATCGCCAACCTTCTCGCACCCGCCAAGCCGGCAGAAACGCCTGCGAAGCCGGCCGTCGAGGCATGGCGGACCCGTGCGCCGATCTCTGTCGCGCCGGCCGCTGCGCCAGCGGCGGCAGGCGCCAAGCAGGTTCCGTTGCAAAGCCTGGACGAGTTTGAGCGCGCCTTGGAAGAAGATTTCCGCCGGAGCGTCAACGAACCGGTCCAGCGCCGCGAGAACATTTCCCAGGTGCAGATTCAGTCGGCAAGTGAAGCTGAGGATATGAGCCGCGCCCGCTCGATGAAGCGTATGCTGGCTGCTGCTGCCGCGATCGTCGTCTTCGGCGGCGTCGCATATGCAGGTTACACGTTGCTCGCCCGTGATGGAGGCCTCGGTATCACCTCCGGCGAGCCGCGTGTGATCACAGCGGACAAGGATCCCGTTAAGGTTGTGCCGGACAATCCCGGCGGCAAGACCGTGCCAAACCAGGACAAGGCCGTTTATGATAGCGTCGGCGGTGCCGCTGCCGAAGCGCCAAAGCAGAAGGCGCTGGTATCCAGCGACGAGCAGCCGGTGGACGTCGTGCAGCGCACGTTGACCCCGGAAACGCTGCCTGAAGACAACGACAGCGATATCGCGCCGCCAATGGCAACACCTGTCGGCGACACCCAGGATCCGCGTCTGTTGCCCAGCCAGGATACGGCCGCAACTGACGAAGCAGATAATGCCAATCAGGCGCCTTCGGTTTCCGCTCGCAAGGTCCGCACCATGATCGTCCGGCCGGACGGCACTCTGGTTGCCCGCGACGAGCCCGCTCCGGAAGCGGCCCCGACGCTGCCCAAGGCAACGCCGGTTCAGACGCAGAAGGTCACGGCTGGATCAAAGCCGGCCGGCGGCACTGCTGCGAATTTCCCTGCATCGGGCCAGGTCGCCTCGGCCGACATCCGTTCAACACCGGTTGAAGAAGCCAAGCCGACGCCGGCGCAGGCACCCTCCGAGAACGCACTGGCCAAGGCGGCCGCCGCCACTCCCGCGAACGTCGATCCGCCAGTCCGCGCTGTGAAGAGCTCGACGGTTAGCGACGCTGCGCCGGCTCCGGCAACACGCCCGGCAGCGACAAATGCGGTTCAGGCACCTGCTGGGGCGCCCGCTGCGCCTGCGGCGCAAAAGCCGAAGGAGGTTGCCGCTGTTTCGCCGGCAGCGACCCAGGCCCAACCGACGGCTGCAGCTGGAGGCTATGGAGTCCAGATCGCATCGCTTCCTTCGGAGGACGAGGCGAAGAAGTCCTACGCGAGCCTTTCGAAGAAGTTTGCAAGCGTGCTTGCCGGTCGCAGCTACGAGATCCGCAAGGCGGATATTGCGGGCAAGGGCACCTTCTACCGTGTTCGCATCCCGGCAGGCTCCAAGGACGAAGCCGCGGCGGTCTGCGAAAAATACCGCGCCGCAGGCGGCAGCTGCCTTATCTCGAAGTAAGCTTCTGCAAGCATTCAAGGAAAGCGGCGGCCTCCGGTCCGCCGCTTTTTTTGTGAATGCCGGTTGACGCGGCTCGTATTTCCGCCCGACACCTCTATGATTCGGGTATGACCGAATCAAAAGCGATGATCCTTGGCTGTAGCGGCCTTTCTCTCACTCCCGAAGAAAGGGCGTTTTTCAGCGCCGAGCGTCCCTGGGGTTTCATTCTGTTTGGGCGCAATATTTCCGAGCCGCGGCAGATCGGCGACCTCGTCGCGGAGATGCGAGATGCTGTTGGTTGGCACGCCCCTGTCCTGATCGACCAGGAAGGCGGACGCGTCCAGCGCATCCGTCCGCCGATCTTCCAGCATTATCCCTCGGGGCAACAGCTTGGCAATATCTATCGGCAGGACAGAGAAAAGGGCCTTCGCGCCGCGTGGCTGATGTCGCGGCTGCATGCCTTCGATTTATCGAGCCTTGGCATCAACGTGGACTGCCTTCCGGTGTTGGACGTTCCGGTGGAAGGCAGCAGCAACGTGATCGGCAACCGTGCCTACGGCGACGATCCTGCAACGGTGACTGCCATGGGGCGTGCGGCGGCCGAAGGTTTGAAAGCCGGCGGCCTTCTGCCTGTGATGAAGCACATGCCGGGCCACGGTCGCGGCTTTGCCGATTCCCATCATGAACTGCCGGTTGTGACGGTTTCGCGCGCGGAACTCGAGGCGCACGATTTCCCGCCCTTCATTGCCATGAAGGACGAATTGATGGCGATGACGTGTCATGTTGTCTTTGCGGCCATCGACTCTGCGCGTCCGGCAACTACCTCTCGTAAAGTCATCGACGGCATTATTCGCGAATATATCGGCTTCAAAGGGCTGTTGCTTTCCGATGACACGTCGATGAACGCGCTGGCCGGTACGATCGGTGAGCGCGCCGCCAACATCATCGCCGGTGGATGTGATATCGTGCTGCATTGCAATGGCCACATGGACGAAATGGAACAGGTTGCGGAAAACGTACCGGTCCTGCAGGGCCAGTCGCTGTCGCGCGCAGAAGCGGTGCTGAAGGGCTTCCCAACGGCTGACAGGGCCGAGGAAGCTTCGCTCCGCGCCGAATTCGATGCGATGTTTGCAACAGTCTGATCACCATAGGAGCAAGGCAGGGTGACGACGACCAAGGGTACGGAACGGCTACAGACGGCGGCAACGCCGATGGACAAGCTGTGGCAGGAGAACGGCGCCGAGCGCGCGAGCTCCGATCCCGCGCTGTTGATCGACGTCGCCGGCTTCGAAGGTCCCCTCGACCTCTTGCTCTATCTCGCCCGCAATCAGAAGGTCGATCTGTCCCGCATCTCCGTTCTTGCGCTGGCTGAGCAATATCTGCAGTTCATCGAAAGCGCACGGCGGATACGGATAGAGCTTGCTGCCGACTATCTGGTGATGGCCGCTTGGCTTGCCTATTTGAAATCACGCCTGCTGATCCCGCAACAGGCCAAGGATGACGGACCTTCCGGCGAGGAGATGGCGGCGACGCTCGCTTTCCGCCTGAAGCGCCTCGAGGCGATGCGCGAGGCCGCGAGCGGTCTCGTCAACCGCAACCGTCTTGGGCGGGATATCTTCGCTCGCGGCGCGCCGGAGCACATCCCCGATAGACATCAGTCGGCATATGATGCGAGCCTCTACGATTTGCTGACGGCCTATGCGTCGCTCAGGCAGCGTCAGGCAGTGACGCAGGTGACGATCGCTCGACGCAATGTCTGGTCGCTGACGGACGCCCGCGAGCTTCTGACTCGCATCACCGGCGAGATCGGCGACTGGACAGCCCTCGAATCTTATCTCTTGCGTTACATGGCGTCGCCGGAAGACAGGGTCACGGCGATTGCCAGTGCCTTTGCAGCCTCCCTCGAACTTGTCCGCGAAGGTAAACTTGAAATCCGCCAGGATGGAGCCTTCCAGCCGCTCTACATGCGGCGAGGCCCGAAGCATGCGACGCTGCAGGTCGTCGAACAGGAGCGACCGGCGTGACCGATCTGGAAGACGAACGCATTGATAGCGCCATGACGGAAGATTCAGACGAGGAGGTTCGTGCGGAGAGCGAGGCGGAGCGCATTGCCGAGGCGCTGGTTTTTGCGTCTGCCCAGCCCGTGTCCGAAAGCTTCATTGCGGACCGCTTGCCTCGCACCTTCAACGTCCGCGCCATCATGTTGCGCCTGAAGGAGCAATACGCCCATCGCGGCGTCAATCTCGTCCAGGTAGATGATGCCTGGGCGTTTAGAACGGCAGCCGACCTCTCTTTCGTCATCAGGCGGGACGAGAACGAAGCGAAGAAGCTGTCGCGCGCAGCCCTAGAAGTCTTGGCGATCATCGCCTATCACCAGCCGGTGACGCGCGCCGAGATCGAGGACATCCGAGGCGTACAAACGTCTCGCGGCACGCTCGATGTGCTGATGGAGGCAGGTTGGGTTCGGTTCCGCGGTCGCAGGCGGACGCCGGGCCGCCCGGTCACGCTCGGCACCACCCGGGATTTCCTCGACCATTTCGGCTTGGAAGAACTGCGCGACTTGCCGGGGCTGGAAGAATTGAAGGGAGCGGGGCTGCTCTCCGGTCGCATACCGGCCAATTTCAATGTACCATCGCCTATGATGAACGACGAGTTGACCGAGGACGAAGATCCCATAACGCAACTCGATCTCGAGGAACTCGGCCTGCTTGCGCCGGGTGGCGGGTCCGAAGACTGATCGGATTTGTCGTGGTTCCGCTACGTGTCGCGAAAACAATGCCGATCACGGTTTTTCGAATGTGTAATCTCTTGTCACAGAGGGCGATACCGTGACATTAAGCGACAATCCAAGGGGAACTTTGATGTTGGAATTGGTGTAGGAAGCTCTTACATCTGGAAACATCGCAACAGGGAGTTAGCGTAATGGGTTCTTTTAGCATGTGGCACTGGCTGATCGTTCTGGTCATCGTGCTGTTGTTGTTCGGTCGTGGCAAGATTCCGGAGCTGATGGGTGATGTCGCCAAGGGCATCAAGAGCTTCAAGAAGGGCATGAACGACGAAGACGCGCCTGAGTCCACGACTGCCAAGACCGTCGATC
Source organism: Rhizobium sp. R711 (assembly GCF_002211365.1). Lineage (GTDB taxonomy): Bacteria > Pseudomonadota > Alphaproteobacteria > Rhizobiales > Rhizobiaceae > Rhizobium. The sequence goes on from NZ_LOKZ01000036.1 coordinate 117,082, forward strand.
ACAAGGCCGACGAAACGAAGTAATCCACTTCCGGGCAACGTAGCCCCCACGTTTCCCGTTCAGGAGCCTTGAATGTTCGATATTGGCTGGACCGAGCTGCTTGTCATCGCGGTCGTATTGATCGTGGTGGTTGGTCCCAAGGACTTGCCGCCGATGCTTCGTGCGTTCGGCAAGATGACTCAACGCGCCCGCAAGGTTGCCGGTGAGTTTCGTGCTCAGTTCGACGAGGCCTTGCGCGAGGCAGACCTGGACGAAGTCCGCCAGACGCTGACGGATGCGCAGAAGCTGAACCCCGTCAACAGTTTGCGCGAAGCAATGAACCCGCTTCGCCAGATGGGTAATGAAATCAAGGCTGACCTGCAGAAGGCGACGACGGTCGACAACAAGACCGAGGTTCCGCCGGCTGCTGTATCGGTGCCTGAGCCGTCGATGAGCCTGCCAGAGACGCCGCCTGTCGTCACGCCGGTGCCTGCTGCTGTAGCAAATGTGGAAACTGCGGCAGTTCAGGAGAAGCCTAAGGCAGTCCGCAAGCCGCGCGCCAAGGCTGAGACCGCTCCTGCACCGGTCGCTGCCGCTGTCGAGAAGCCTAAGCGGGCTTCGACGAAGACAGCTGTCACCAAGAAGCCTGCGGCAGTTGCCGCCACAACCGCTCCGAAGAAGACAGCAGCAAAGAAGAAGAAGGACGACGCATGAGCGGTGAAATCGAAGACAAGCCGCAGCCACTGATCGAACACCTCATGGAGCTGCGTACGCGGCTGATCTGGTCGATCGGTGCGTTTTTCGTCGCGTTCATTGTCTGCTTCATATTCGCCAAGCACCTCTTCAACGTCCTGGTTTATCCATACAAATGGGCGGTGGTCTGGGCGAAGCTGGACGTGTCCAAAGCGCAGCTCATTTACACCGCGCCGCAGGAATTCTTCTTCACGCAGGTGAAGGTTGCTATGTTCGGCGGCCTGGTGATCGCCTTTCCGATTATCGCCGCACAGATTTACAAGTTCGTCGCGCCTGGCCTCTACAAAAACGAGCGCGCCGCCTTCCTGCCGTTTCTGATCGCGTCGCCTATCCTGTTCTTGATGGGCGCTTCGCTTGTCTATTTCTTCTTCACGCCGATGGTCATGTGGTTCTTTCTGACCATGCAGCAGGCCCCTGGCGAGGGCGATGTCGCGATCTCCCTGCTTCCGAAGGTCTCCGAGTATCTCAGCCTGATCATGACACTGGTCTTCTCGTTCGGACTGGTCTTCCAGCTTCCTGTTATCACGACGCTGCTGGCGCGCGTCGGATTGCTGACGTCGGATTGGTTGGCTGAGAAGCGCAAGTTCGCGATTGTGCTTGCCTTTATCGTTGCAGCGGTGCTGACGCCACCCGATCCGATGTCCCAGATCGGCCTTGCACTGCCGACCATCCTTCTCTACGAGATTTCCATCTACGCGGCGCGACTCGTGGAGCGCCAGCGTGCCCGCGAGGCGGTCGAAGAGGCTGAAGGAACCACGGACGTTGCCAAGACGGACAACGTCTGACCACTCTCCCTCAATGAACGCTTCCAAGTATCCGGTCGAGGCCTAGCAGGGCTTTGGCCGGGTTATCTTTCTTACAACGACCTGGAACGACGATGCTCGATATAAAATGGATCCGTGAGAATCCCGAAGCGCTCGATGCGGCACTTGCCAAGCGTGGTGCCGAGCCTTTGTCCGAAAGTCTGGTTGCGCTCGATGAAAAGCGCCGCTCGGCCGTTCAAAAGGTCCAGGACCTGTTGTCCCGCCGCAATACCGCATCCAAGGAAATTGGTGCGGCGATGGCGCAGAAGAACAGCGAGCTTGCAGAAAAACTGAAGGCGGAAGTGGCCGACCTGAAGGTGTTGCTTCCGACCGTCGAAGGGGACGAACGCCAGGCGACGGACGAACTGAATGACGCGCTGTCGCGCATTCCGAACGTCCCGCATGACGACGTGCCGGTCGGCAAGGACGAGCACGACAATGCCGTTGCCCGCGTCGTCGGCGAAAAGCCTCGCTGGAACCACACGCCCAAGGAACATTTCGAGATCGGTGAAGCGCTTGGCTACATGGATTTCGAGCGGGCCGCCAAGCTCTCCGGATCGCGCTTTACAGTGCTGACCGGTCCGCTGGCTCGGCTCGAGCGGGCACTCGGTCAGTTCATGATCGACCTGCATACGAGCGAGCACGGCTATACCGAAGTCAGCTCGCCGCTGATGGTTCGCGATGATGCTATGTTCGGTACCGGGCAGTTGCCGAAGTTTGCGGAGGATTTGTTCAAGACGACGGACGGTCGTTGGTTGATCCCGACCGCGGAAGTGACACTGACCAATCTTGTCTCGGGCGAAATCCTCGATCAGGAGAAGCTGCCGCTCCGCTTCACCGCGCTGACGCCGTCTTTCCGTTCGGAGGCGGGGTCTGCCGGTCGCGACACGCGTGGCATGCTGCGCCAGCATCAGTTCTGGAAGTGTGAACTCGTCTCGATCACCGATGCCGAGAGCTCGCTTGCCGAGCATCAGCGCATGACAGCCTGCGCTGAGGAGGTGTTGAAGCGCCTCGGCCTGCATTTCCGTACGATGACGCTCTGCACCGGCGACATGGGCTTTGGCGCGCGCAAGACCTACGACCTTGAGGTTTGGCTGCCGGGCCAGAACACTTATCGTGAGATCTCGTCCTGCTCGGTTTGCGGCGATTTCCAGGCGCGTCGCATGAATGCGCGCTATCGCGGCAAAGAAGACAAGGCGACGAAGTTCGTCCACACGCTGAACGGTTCGGGCACCGCCGTTGGCCGCTGCCTGATCGCGGTTCTGGAGAACTACCTGAACGAGGACGGTTCTGTGACTATCCCTGACGTCCTGCTGCCATATATGGGTGGTTTGAAGAAGATCGAACGGGCGGCCTGAGCCGATGCGCATTCTGCTCACCAACGACGACGGCATTCATGCAGAAGGCCTCGCGGCGCTGGAACGGATTGCGCGGACGCTCTCCGATGATGTCTGGATTGTCGCGCCGGAGACGGACCAGAGCGGCCTTGCACATTCGTTGAGCCTTTCCGAGCCATTGCGGCTGCGCAAGATTTCCGACAAGCATTTCGCGCTGCGCGGAACGCCGACCGATTGCGTCATCATGGGCATCAGGCAGGTCATGGACGCCAAGCCGGATCTCGTGCTCTCAGGCGTTAATTCGGGATCGAACGTTGCCGATGATGTCACCTATTCCGGCACTATCGCCGGCGCCATCGAAGGCACAATGCAGGGCGTCCGCTCCTTTGCTTTGAGCCAGGCCTATCTGCACCATGACGGCGCAAGGGCCGTCCCGTGGGAGGTCTGCGAGGCGCACGCGCCGGCACTTCTCGACAAGCTGATATCGCTCGACCTGCCAGAGGGCACGTTCCTGAACCTGAACTTTCCGAATTGTCGGCCTGAAGAGGTCGAGGGCGTGGAAGTCACGGCGCAAGGCAAGCTTGCTTTCAACCTGCAGGTCGATGCGCGTTCTGACGGACGCGGCTTTCCCTACTATTGGCTCAGGTTTGGAGAGCGTGCGGGTGCCTTCGTCGCCGGTACAGATATTCACGCTCTGAAGCATCGCAAGGTTTCGGTAACTCCTTTGAAACTGGATCTGACTGATTATTCCGTACAGGACCGCGTGGCGCGGGCGCTTTCGAGTACGGAGTAAATTGCTTTGACGGCACGGCTGGTGGAGAAGGAAGGTTTTGCGGCGCTCGTCTTGAGGCTGCGAGCCGAGGGCGTATCCGATCTGGACCTGCTGACTGCGGTCGAGCAGACGCCGCGGTCGCTGTTCGTGCCGCCTCAGTTTGCCGAGCAGGCCTATTCGAGCCGCACGATCCCGATCGAATGCGGCTCCTTCCTCGAGGGTGTCGATCTCGCAGTGAGGATCCTCCACCATCTGAAGATCAAGCCGGGGCAGCGTGTACTCGAGGTCGGCACTGGTAGTGGTTTCATGTCCGCCGTCATGGCCCGCATGGCCGAACGCGTGCTGACGATAGACCGCTACAAGACGCTGACGACGAATGCGCAGCGCCGTGTCGACTCGCTCGGGCTTCGAAACGTCATCATTCGACAGGCCGACGGCAGCGCCGGTCTGCAAGGCGAGGGGACGTTCGACCGCATTCTGGTCACCGCCGCGTTCAACTCCATGCCGCGGTTCTACACCGATCAACTTGTTTCCGGCGGTTCGATGATCGCCCCCTTGATGATCTCCGAGGATGAGTGTCGCCTGGTGCGGCTGACGAAAACGGGCAGCCGCTTCGAGCGCGAAGAACTGTTCGACACGCCTTATCTCCCGATCGTGCCGCGCCTGGCCTCGCAACTTTGAGGCGATCCGCCCGTTGGCGTTGCTATGGTTAGCAATCTCTCAAAAAAATCTCGCGGATTTCGGTACCTTAACCGCGTGGTAATACTAACGCGCTTTAATAAACCCACAAATGGTTGCGTTCATCAGTGGGTCGAGTCATGCGTTTCAGTCTTTCGCCAAGAGTAGGCAAGTCTGCCGGTAATGTCCTGATAGCGGCTTTGCTGGCGAGTACCGTAGCGGGTTGCAGTTCCGATGTGACACGTTTCGGTGGTCTTTTCTCGTCGTCCGGTCAGGATCAGATGACGACCAATTCCATTCCGCGCAGAAGCATGGGCGGTCTGCAGGCCGATCCGGTTCCGCAGGCGGATCTGGCGCAGGGCGGCTACTCGCCGAGCAATCAGGCGATGAATCAACCTTATCCGGCGCAGCCCGCTTACGGCGCCTCCAGTGCCCGCATGGCCTCGGCACCTGTCTCCGTTCAGCGTTCCGATCTCGCTGCTCCCTCCGCAGGAACGCCAGTGGCGCCATCCCACGAAAGGCAGGTCGCTCTCGCTCAGCCATTCCCTGCAGCCGCTGCCCCGAAGAAGTCGGCGCCCATTCTCGTTCCTCCGAAGACGGCAACCGACTCGATCGTTACCGGCACGACCCCGAAGGCCTCCGGCTGGTCGGCAACCAACGCGCCGTCCGTCACGCTTCGCCCGGGTGAAAGCACTGCGACACTGGCTAATCGCTACGGTGTGCCGGAGAAGGAAATCCTTCGGGTCAACGGCTTCAAAACTGCAGCTGCCGCCAAGCCTGGTCAGATCATTCTGATCCCGACCTTCAACGGAGGCAATGCCGCCAAGGCAGCCGCACAGACAGCCGACCTCTCAAAGGGTGGGCATCTGCCGCAACCGGGCAAGCAGCAGGAGCAGAACGTTGCCGTCGTTCCGGGTGCGAATTCCGCCCGCGACAAGTCGGTCGCAAATGCCGATCCGTCCAGCAAGCTTGCCGCCGGCGCAGGCAAGGGGCCGAAGGGCGCTGGCGGCACCTATGTCGTCAAGCCTGGCGACTCGCTTGCCAAGATTGCCAAGGCGACGGGCACCAGCATCGACGATCTTAAGGCCGCCAACAACCTGTCGGCTGGTTCGATCCGCATCGGTCAGGAACTCAATCTCCCTGGCGTTTCGCAGGATGGAATGAAAACCGCCTCCATTCCAGCGAAGGCAGAACCGAAGCCGGTCGCACAGCCAGCCTCTGCAACGACGAGTGCCGCTGCGCAACCGGCAACCTACAAGGCTCCCGTCGCCACGGAGACAGTGGATGAGGCTGCCAAGAAGGAAGTGGCGTCCGCGGCGCCCGAGGCAACCGGCATCGGCAAGTATCGCTGGCCGGTTCGCGGTGCAGTGATTGCGGCCTATGGCGCCAACGTCAACGGTAGCCGCAATGATGGCATCGATATCTCCGTGCCGCAGGGCACGCCGATCAAGGCCGCCGAAAACGGCGTCGTCATCTATGCCGGCAACGGGCTGAAGGAACTCGGCAATACGGTTCTCGTCCGCCATGATGACGGCACGGTCACCGTCTACGGCAACGCCGACACCCTGAGCGTTACCCGCGGCCAGAAGATCCAGCGCGGCCAGACGGTTGCCGTCTCCGGCATGAGCGGCAGCGTCAAGCAGCCGCAGGTCCACTTCGAAGTCCGCAAGGATGCGACTCCGGTCAACCCGATTACTTTCCTCGAATAGGTATTGCGTCCGAGGATGCTCAAAAGCCCGGCTTCGAAGCCGGGCTTTTGTCATTATGCGCGGTCGAGTGCGATGCGCATACGGCCGGCGAGATCCTGGATGTACTGCCAGGCGACGCGGCCGGAACGCGCGCCGCGCGTCGTAGCCCATTCCAGCGCCTCCGCATGCATCTTTTCGCGATCGATCGGCAGCTTGAAATGGTCAGCATAGCCGTCGATCATCGTCAGATAGTCGTCCTGGCTGCATTTGTGGAAGCCGAGCCAAAGGCCAAACCGATCGGATAGTGAAACCTTCTCTTCGACCGCTTCGGAGGGATTGATCGCCGTCGACTGCTCGTTCTCCATCATGTGGCGCGGAAGCAGATGGCGCCTGTTCGAGGTGGCATAGAAGAGCACGTTGTCTGGCCGCCCCTCGACACCACCATCAAGGGCTGCCTTGAGCGATTTGTATGCCGTGTCATCGTGATCGAACGAAAGGTCGTCGCAGAAGACGATGACGCGATGCGGGGTGTCCTTGAGAAGATCGAGCAGTGTCGGGAGGCTCGCAATATCTTCGCGATGCACTTCCACCAGCTTCAACGATACTCCGCTCTCGCGCCGCACATCCTCGTGAACAGCCTTGACCAGCGATGACTTTCCCATGCCGCGCGCACCCCACAGGAGAACGTTGTTTGCCGCATAGCCTTCGGCGAAGCGCACCGTATTCTCGTGCAGGATGTCGCGTACGTGGTCGACGCCGCGGATCAGCTTGAGTGCCACGCGGTTCGGCCGCGCAACCGGCTGGAGATGCTGGCGGGCAGGGGCCCAGACGAAGCAGTCGGCCGCGTTCCAGTCGTTGACTGCGGGCGCAGGGCCGGCCAAGCGGTCGATCGCGTCCGTCAGTCGGCGCAGCTCCGTCAGAATGGCGTGGTTGACGTCTTCGGCCATGGGGCCTTCCTCCTGAATTCTGGTTGTAGCCAGCGTACCGTGTCTTTTGCCTGCGGCGTAGCATGGCCTTTTGCGAGCGGAAAGGTTATGAGGCAGCGGAATCGGTACGGTTTCCAGCTGTTTCTGTTGCATTCGCAAAGACCATAATTATAGTCCGGCCACCCGAGAAAAGGCGGAGTTCCGCCACCGGAATGTTTTGAGGAGTTTAGCATGTTCATCACCCCGGCATTTGCCCAGGCTGCTACCGACACTGCGGCGTCGCCGTTCGGCTCTGGCTTTGAAATGATCATCCTTTTCGTGCCGCTGATGGTCGTCTGGTACTTCCTGCTGATCCGTCCGCAGCGCGCGCAGGCCAAGAAGCGCGAAGAGACGCTGAAGGCGATCCGTCGCGGCGATCAGGTTGTCACCGGTGGCGGCCTCGTCGGCAAGGTCACCAAGGTTGTTGACGACAAGGAACTCGAAGTGGAGATTGCTGACGGCGTTCGCGTTCGCATCGTCCGCACCGGCATTTCGGAAGTTCGCGTCAAGGGTGAGCCGGTCAAGGCGGACGCCGCGTAGTATTGCAAACCTAGCCGCGAACCGGATTGGTCGGGTCGGAAACAGTCGAGAGAAAATGCGTCGTTTTTCCCGCTTGAAGGCCGTTCTGATCTGGTTGTTGGTGGTGGCGGCCGCGATAATCGCGGCCCCAAATCTGTTATCGGAAGGGCAGCGCTCTAAGCTCCCCTTTTGGCTGGCTCACAGTCGCGTTGTGCCTGGACCCGATGTGCAGGGCGGTTCCCATCTGCTTCTCCAGATCGAACGCGTTGATGTCGTGAAGGACCGGCTCGAACGCACGGTCGCGGATGTTCGCGGCAAGTTGCGTGAAGCCAACATTCGCTACACCGGTCTGACCGGGAACGACCAGGACGTCACCGTCAAGATAACCGACGCCGGCCAGGTGGATGCTGCCGTCAAGGCCTTGAACGCACTGACCGCGACCACGAAGAGCGGCTGGTTTGGAAGTTCGGTCCAAAGTGTTTCCCTGGAGAAGGGCAACGACGCACAGCTTACGCTGCGAATTTCAAACGATAGCATCGACGAAGGAATTGCAACCGCGCAAGCTCAGTCCCTCGCAGTCGTCGAGCGCCGCATCGCCGGTCTGGGGATCAACGATTTTTCCGTTCGCGCCGATGGTGACGACCGTATCGACGTCGAGGCCCTCGGTTCTATCGACGTCGAGCGGCTGAAGAATATTCTGAACGAGCCTGCTGAGCTTTCGGTTCGGATGATCGATGAAAGCATGTCGGGGCAGCAGGCCCTTGCCGGTCGCTGGCCGGCGACATCAGAGGTGCTCTATTCTCTGGACGATCCGCCCGTTCCCTACCTCGTCGATCGAACAGATTTCGTTACAGGCAAGAATCTCGTTGATGTCCAGGCGGTTGCCGATGCGCAAACGGACTCGGTCGCGATCACCTATAAGCTGGATGCCGAAGGAACCGAGGAACTCGCGCAGAAGACGCGCCAGAACATCGGACGGCACCTGGCCATACTTTTCGATGATCAGGTCATGGCTGCGCCGCTGATCAATGCGCCGATCCTGGACGGCACCGGAAGGGTGCCGGTCAGCTTCAGCGAGGACGGAGCCCGCGATCTTGCGCTGATGTTGCGAAGCGGCGCTCTGCCGGCGACGTTGACGACCGTGGAGGAGCGCACCGTCAGCCCCAGCCTCGGCGCGGAATCGAAGCGCGCCGGTCTGGTAGCTGGCTTCGTCGCTGCGATCCTTGTCACCGGGTTGATGTTTGCCTTCTATCGAAAGCTGGGCATCATCGCCGGCATTTCGCTTGTCCTGAACCTCCTCTTGATTCTCGCTGTGCTGAGCGCAATCGGCGCAACGCTGACGCTGCCCGGCCTCGCAGGCATCGTCTTGATCATAGGCATGGCTGTCGATGCTAATGTGCTCGTCTACGAGCGTATCCGGGAGGAGGCGAAAGCCGGTCACTCCTTCGCGGATGCGATCAGTAACGGGTTTTCGCGTGCATTCCTGACGATCCTTGATGCCAATGTCACGATCGTCATCGCGGCAGTCATCCTCTACTATCTCGGCAGTGACACCGTTCGGGGTTTTGCGGTGACGCTGGCGGCGGGAATTCTGACGACCGTCTTTACCACTTTCACGTTGACGCGCTGGATTGTCGTCACCTGGCTTCACCGCAAGCATCCGCGGCATCTGCCCAGGGACGTCCGCACAGGCATCTTTGATCACGCCAACATCCGCTTCATGGGGATACGGCGCTACACCTTCACTGCGTCGGCAGCGCTTTCGATCCTGGCGATGATCGGCTTCGCAACGGTCGGCGCCAATCTTGGCGTTGATTTTGCCGGCGGGTCGTTGGTGGAGGTCAAGGCGAAGCACGGCAATGCCGATCCTGATGATATTCGTGCCCGCCTCGACGATCTGAACATTGGGAACATTGAAGCTCGCCGCCTCTCCGACGCGTCGACGGCATTGGTTCGCATCCAGGCGCAGGGCGGCGGCGAAAATGCTGAGCAGTCGGCGATGACCTTGCTGCGTGATGAGTTGAGCGACGACTATGAGATCCCGCGGGTCGAGGTTGTCGGCCCCGCGGTGTCGGGCGAACTGACCAAGGCCGCGACGTTGGGCATACTTGGCTCACTGGCTGTCATCTTACTTTACATCTGGCTGCGCTTCGAATGGCGGTTCGCGGTCGGGGCTATCATCGCGACACTACACGATATCATACTGACGCTTGGCCTCTTCGTGCTGACTGGGATGGAATTCAATCTCACGAGCGTCGCGGCCATCCTGACGATCATCGGCTATTCGCTCAACGATACGGTGGTCGTCTACGACCGGATGCGCGAGAATCTGAAGCGCTATCGCAAGATGCCGATGCCGATCCTGATCGACGCGTCCATCAATCAGACGCTGTCGCGCACGGTACTGACGGCTGCGACGACCTTGCTTGCGCTTGTCGCGCTCTGCCTTTTCGGCGGTGACGTGATCCGCCCGTTCGCCTTTGTGATGCTGTTTGGCGTTGCCATCGGCACCTTTTCCTCCATCTACATAGCCGCGCCCGTGCTGATCGCTTTCAAGCTCCGCCCGGACGTGGTTGATAGCGACCAACATGAGAAAGTGGCCGAGCCGGATACGAACTCCGGCAATCCGGCAGTGTGAGAATATGGCAAGAGGCATAGAAATCCGCGAGGCGCATTTTCCCGGACGCGCGCCCATCGACACCTACGGCAATGGTGGTTTCCGTTTCGCCGACATGTCCCATCGCGGGTCGATCCTTTGCCTGCCGTCCGGCATCTATGGCTGGGACATGGATATGTCGAAGCCGCTATCGATCGAGAACTTTCAGAAGGTGCTCGATGAGGCGGCCGAGATCGAGGTCCTGCTGATCGGTACCGGAAACGACATGCGGCCGATCCCGGCGGATTTGAAGTCCGCGCTGAAGGCAGCGGGTATTTCCTCGGATCCCATGAATACCGGCGCGGCGGTCCGCACCTTCAATATCATGCTGATGGAATCCCGCGCTGTTGCCGCGGCATTGATAGCGGTCTGACAATGGCCGATCAGTCTTTGACGAACCAGGACATTTGCCTGGCGACGCTGCGCGACAACGACCGCGACCGCTATCTGGCCTGCCTGCTGTCGCCGGAAGGTAAAAGGGACGCATTGGCGGCCCTCTACGCCTTCAACGCCGAGCTTGCGCGCATTCGCGATCTGGTGCACGAGCCCCTTCCAGGCGAGGTTCGTATGCAATACTGGCGTGACCTCTTGCAGGGGAGCGCGCATGGATCCACCCAGGCAAATCCAATTGCCGCGGCCCTGCTATCGACAATCGAAGCGCACCGCCTGCCATCGCAGACCCTCGTCAACATGATCGATGCTCGCATCTTCGATCTCTACGACGATGCGATGGAGACACGCGTCTCGCTCGAGGGATATGCCGGCGAGACGGCATCTGCCCTCATTCAGCTGGCCAGCCTGGTGCTTGCACCAGAGGACGCCGCCAGAACGGCCGAAGCTGCTGGGCACGCTGGTGTTGCGCAGGCCATCGCCGGGCTCTTGCTTCTGATGCCATTGCACCGCCACCGCGGGCAGCTCTACATCCCGCTTGAAATCCTGTCCGCTACCGGGCTCGATCGTGATGCGTTTCTCGCCGGCGAGGACAAACCGCGTATCTCTGCCGCGATCGAAGCCTTTGCGGGGCTTGGCCGTGATCATCTTGCCAAGGCGAGAAAACTCGCGATCCCGCAAGCCGTGTTCCCCGCCTTTCTACCTGTCGCTTTGGCAGAACCGGTTCTCGTCAGCGCCCAGCGTGTAGGCGCGGGCCTGTTCGAGCGTCAACTACAGCGGTCGCAGTTGCGGCGCCAGGTGGGTATGTTGCTCGCGTTGATGCGCAAGAAAATCTGACCTTGTTTAAACTCGCGCAAGGCTCGTGCTCTATAAGAGCGCCGTTGCAGCTTTGATCGGAGAGCGATGTGAGCATTATCGTCTGGTGCGTTATATTCGCGATCGTGGTTTTCATCGCCTTCATTTCGACGCGCATGGCTGCGCAGAACAAGGAAGATGGCCTTCACGACACTGGCCTCGCGATCATCGAGTTCAATCGGGCTTTCCCCACTGAAGCGATCCGCCAGTTGCAGGCAACCGCCAACGGCCAGGCTGTATTCGTGCGCCTGCATGACAATAAGGCGGGCTTCATGCGCAACATGCAGAGACACTATTCATGCCACATCATCGAGCCGGGCAGGGTACGTGTCCTGAGTTCTGAAACGGGCAACGGCCTCAGCATCGAGTTCCTCGACGCCCCGCATCAGAACGGTACGTTCGAATTCGTATCCGCCAGGGAGGCATCAGAGGTCTCCCTCTGGCTGCTCGGCAACTATGTGGCCGACCCCGACAAGGCTTTGCCCTCCCATGGCTCCACGACTGCCAACGGCCAGTAGGGTGAACGGGGTCTTATCCTCACGTTACGGCAGTCACCTTCATTCCGATCGGTGGCACCTCCAGTGATGCCGGACGCGGCCGTTTTGCCGTTGCCTACCGTTTGAAATAGGCGCAAGATTTATGCTCATCCGGTAAAAGTTTGAGTTTGTATTCACAAACGCTACGGGAGGTGCGTGATGCTTGCAATCAATGATACCGCTCCGGATTTCGAAGCCCAGACTACCGAAGGCAAGATCAGTTTTCACGAGTGGATCGGTAATTCTTGGGCGGTGCTGTTTTCGCACCCCAAGGATTTTACGCCCGTCTGCACAACCGAACTCGGTTACATGGCGCGGATCAAGCCCGAATTCGACAAGCGCGGTGTGAAGATCATCGGCCTTTCCGTCGATCCGCTTGAACGTCACACCAGCTGGATGAAGGATATCGAGGAAACGCAGGGCTATCGTCCAAATTATCCGATGATCGCGGATGTCGATTACGCCGTATCAAAGCGCTACAACATGCTGCCTGCTTTGGTGTCCGGTGATCCGACCGAGCGTACCCCCGCCGATAACCAGACGGTCCGCAACGTTTTCGTGATAGGGCCTGACAAGAAGATCAAGCTGGTCATGGTCTATCCAATGACCACTGGTCGCAACTTCGATGAAGTGCTGCGGGTCATCGATTCCCTTCAGCTTACCGCTAAGCATAAGGTCGCTACGCCGGTGAACTGGAAGAACGGGGAGGATGTGATCATCGCTGGTTCAGTTTCCGACGACGACGCAAAGAAGCAGTACCCGCAAGGTTGGCGTGCGCCGAAGCCTTACATCAGGATCGTGCCGCAGCCGCACGGATAGTTTATCGCAAGCCAAGCCGCCATGAAGGAGGTGGGGATGATCTTCCGGCAGCTGTTCGATCCGGTGTCGAGTACCTATTCATATTTGCTCGCAAGCCGGACGGGCGGTGAGGCGCTGATCATCGATCCGGTGCTGGAAAGGGTCGATCGTTATCTCCAGCTCATCCACGAGCTTGATCTGAAGCTGGTGAAGGCCGTGGATACGCATCTCCACGCCGACCACATCACGGGTCTTGGCGCTCTGCGCGACAAGACCCACTGCATTACCGTGATGGGAGAACAGACGAAGGCCGACGTCGTTTCGATGCGTCTGTCGGACAATGACAAGTTGACTATCGAGGGACTTGCCCTGGATGTGATTTATACGCCGGGCCACACGGACGATTCCTACAGTTTCGTCTTGCCCGACCGCGTCTTCACCGGCGACACGCTGCTCATTCGCGGCACGGGCCGGACCGATTTCCAGAATGGTGATCCCAAGGCGCAATACGAGTCGATCTTCGGGCGCCTGCTGAAGCTTCCGGAATCGACCTTGGTTTTCCCGGCACACGACTATAAGGGCGATACCGTCTCAACCATTGGTGAAGAAAAGGCTTTCAATCCGCGCCTGCAGGTAAGGTCCGCCGATGAATATGCCGATCTGATGAACAATCTGAAGCTGGCCAACCCGAAGATGATGGATGTCGCCGTTCCGGCCAACATGAAGGTCGGCATGAATCAGGACAACGTGATGCGCCATGGCTGGGCACTGACGGCGCAGCAAGCGCTGAGCGTTGTTGGCCTCGGCGACGTCGCCCTCATCGATCTACGTGAGAATCCCGAGCGGCAGCGAAACGGCACAATCCCGGGCTCTCTGCACGTACCCTATCCGTCGCTGGAGGAAAGCATCGGCGCCGGTGGGATGCTGCATGAGCTGGCAAGCTCGACCCGCAAGAGGCTGCTTTTCTACTGCGCGTTTGGTGAACGATCGGCAATGGCCGTGCAGGCGGCGCACGATGCCGGCCTTCCCCTGGCCTTTCATATTCAAGGAGGCATCGATGCCTGGAAGAAAGCCGACGGACCGATCGCGCATTAGGGGTAGTTTCCCGTGTGAGGCGATACGATGGAAGAGCAGCGATCAATTCTGACCTGTCCCCTCTGCGGCCACCGGTCGGTGGAGACGATGCCGGTTGACGCCTGTGTTTGGGTTCACGAATGCCGAGGCTGTGGCGCAACGCTCAAGCCAAAGCAGGGTGATTGCTGCATCTTTTGCTCATACGGATCAGTGCCGTGCCCACCGATTCAGGCCCGCATGGCGCCGAGGTGCTGTCAGGCTACCTGAAATATGGCCGCGTAGTGGTAAGGCGGGAGGTCAACGATCCGCTGCATGGCAAAGCCAGCGGTTTCGACGACGGTACGGACGGCCTCGGGTGACATGCGCATTTCAGTCCGCGGTCCGCGCGGCTTGCCCAACACTACCGTTTCCTCTCGAGGCACTGGATGCCAGTTGATGATGCAGAACAACCCGTTTGGCTGAAGAACTGCCCTCACGGAATGTGCAAGGCCAATCTGGTCAGGAACGCCGTGGAAGGTATTGGCGATCAAGACAAAGTTGACCGGCTCGTCAAGGCTCTCGCCTAGCGAGGTGGCGTCCGCGCAAATCCACTGACGAACGGACGCGCCTCGTCGTTCAACTTCGGCCTTCGCCAGCTCGATCATAGCGGGATCGAGATCAAGGGCCGCCACATTTCCATCGACCAGTGCTGCGAGGGGGCCGGTGAAGTAGCCGTCACCGCAGCAAAGGTCGAGAACGCTCATGCCCTGCCGGATGCCAATCTGTTGAAGCAGCCCTTTGGGATCAGGCCACAGCGCAGACCACCAATCTCTGTCTGGCATGGACGTGCCTTGAAACAATGCTGCCATAAACGTCACGCCCTTCGCGGAAGGTCTCACCATGCAGAAATACGATTCTCGGCAAGACGCTTGTGGCTAGATCGACAGTTTCGCGGCTCGATCACGCACTTTCAGCGAGCTCAACGTCTTGCCCGAGCCAGCCGGCACAATCGGCAAGCGCCCGCTTGGCGATCAGCTGCCGCTTCATGATCGTCTTGTCCTTGCCGCGGAAACGCTTCACGCCTTCGGGTTTGACGATTGATCCGGGCTCGAGCTCGGGGAACAAGCCGAAATTGATGTTCATCGGCTGAAACGACCGCTTGCCAGGTTCCTCGTCGTTGACGATGTGACCGCCCGTGATGTGGCCGAGCAGCGAGCCGAGCGCCGTTGTTGCAGGCGGCAGCGATACAGTCTCTCCCTTGCGCTCTGCTGCGGCGAACCTGCCCGCCATCAGCCCGACGCTCGCGCTTTCGACATAGCCTTCACAGCCGGTGATCTGCCCGGCGAAACGCAGGCCCGGGCGCGACTTCAGCGAGAGCGACGGGTCAAGCAGCGTCGGCGAATTGATGTAGGTATTGCGGTGGAGGCCGCCGAGGCGGGCAAATTCGGCGTTCTGGAGCCCCGGGATCATACGGAAGATCTCTGCCTGGGCGCCATACTTCAGCTTCGTCTGGAAGCCGACCATGTTGTAGAGCGTACCGAGTGCATTGTCCTGCCGCAACTGAACGACGGCGTATGCCTTGACTGTCGGGTTGTGCGCATTGGTCAGGCCCATCGGCTTCATGGGGCCGTGACGCAGCGTCTCGCGGCCGCGCTCCGCCATCACCTCGATCGGAAGACAGCCATCGAAGTAGGGCGTTCCTTCCCATTCCTTGAACCCGACCGTATCGCCGGCGATCAGTGCGTCCACGAAAGCATTGTACTGCTCTTCGGTCATCGGGCAGTTGATGTAATCCTTGCCGGTACCGCCGGGACCAACCTTGTCGTAGCGCGACTGGTACCAGCAGATATCCATGTCGATGCTGTCGCGATGAACGATCGGCGCGATCGCATCGAAGAAGGCAAGCGCGTCCGCACCCGTCTCGGCCTGGATAGCGCCTGCAAGCGAAGGCGCCGTCAACGGGCCGGTAGCAACGATGGCGAGATCCCATTCTTTCGGCGGCAGACCGGCTACTTCTTCACGAACGACCGTAATCAAGGGATGCTCTTGAATGGCCTTGGTAACGGCGTCGGAAAATCCGTCGCGGTCGACGGCCAGTGCGCCACCGGCGGGGACCTGGTGCTTGTCGGCGCACGCCATGATCAGCGATCCCGCCATGCGCATCTCGGCATGGATGACGCCGACCGCATTGCTGGTCGCGTCGTCTGAGCGGAAGGAGTTGGAGCACACCAGTTCGGCCAGGCCATCGGTCTTGTGGGCGTCGGTGCCGCGCACGCCGCGCATCTCGTGCAGGATGACAGGTACGCCGGCATTGGCGATCTGCCAGGCCGCCTCGGAGCCGGCGAGCCCGCCGCCGACCACATGGATGGGGGAATGGGAAGAGGTCTTGTTCATGCGCGGCTGATTACCACGCCGGGCCAGCGCAGGGAACCAAAGAATTGGCGACTATTCGATGTCGGCGCGGATGTCTTCAGATATCCAGCGCCAGCCGAGCCGCTGTCTCGCTCACAGCTCAGCTCCTCGCGAGGGCTTTCGCGCGAAGCCGCGCGGCGGCCTCGTCCCAGCTGCCGGTCATCAAGGAGTTGGGAGAGCGACCATCGGCACGCGACCGCCAACGAAGCGGCAACGCTTCCTGCCTGTAGACGATCTGCGTCGGGCGAAAGCGCCATAGTCGCTCCGCACCCTGGAACGCCGCTATCTCAGGCGATTCCAGAACGACCTCGGCGTCGCCTGATAATTGCAGCAAATCGCCGCTCTCAAAATCCGCGAAGACCAACCCCGCCTTCGGGTTGGCGAGAATGTTGCCGAGCGTGTTGAAGAAGAGGTTGCCGGCAAAGTCCGGAATGGTCAGAACGCCGTCCTGACCAATCCGGACAAAGCCGGGCCTGCCGCCACGATGCGAAACGTCGATTTGGCGCCCTTCATTGTCGCGGTCGACATACGAGGCAACGAAGAACGTGTCCGCCTTGGCGATCATTTCGGCGGGCCGACCGTCGAGATTGCCAAAGCTGACCGGGTCGTACCCCGAAGGCTGTATCGGATCGCGTGCAAATTCGAAATCGCGCAGCTGGATATATTGCGGACAGTTACCATAGGACTGCCCCACGCGCACATCGAAGCCGTTCTGCCCGGTTCTATGGATGGTGCCGTTCAGCCGGTTGCGGCGGCGCGTGTGAAGTTCGATGCCCAGCATGCCGATGGCCTTGCCGTTGTCTATTCCCAGGTCGGCCGGGTCGAGCTGCTCACGCGCAAGGCGGACGCTCAGCGTATGGACGTCCGGGCTCTCAAGAAAACCCGGACGATTGGCACGGAGTGTCGCCCATGCGTTGCCGCCCGCGTCCACCGTTCCCAGGACGATGAAGGGCAGCTGCGGGTAGAACTGGCAGTGCTGCTCGATCAGGTAATCTCGCAGCACGCGGCGGCCCACTTCGTCCATTCGCTTCGCGACCCCGACCTTTTCCTGCAGTGCTATCTCTCCGGCATGCCAGGGAGAGGATGTGGTGCTCTGTGCCTCGGTAGGCATAACGGCTCCTTGACGGCTTTGGTTTGGGCGCGGCGCGATGAAACGCGTCAAGCCGCCTCGATGATGCCGACGGGTGATTTCTGGAAGGGTTGAAAGCCGGGAAGCGCTTCTATCCGCTCGAGCCAGGCCGTTACGCTTCGGTAGGCAGATCGGTCAACGTTTCCCTCAGGGGCGCGGGCGATGTAGCTGTAAAGGGCGACGTCGGCGATCGTCGGTCTCGTCGTGGCGAGCCATTCGCGACCGGCCAGATGCGTATCGATAAGGCCAAGAATGCGATGAGCTCTCGCGATCACTTCTTCGGTGTCGAATTTCGCTCCGAATAAGGTCACAAGACGTGCCGCGCATGGACCATAGGCGATTTCGCCCGCCGCGACCGACAGCCATCGTTGAACCGCCGCCGCAGTTGCCGGCTCCTCCGGGAGCCATCCCTCTGGCGCATACTTCTTGGCAAGATAGACGAGGATGGCGTTGGAATCGCTGACGACGACGTCGCCGTCCTGAAGCACCGGCAGCTGTCCGAATGGGTTGAGCGCCAGGAAACCGGGGCTCTTGTGTTCACGCGCCGCTAGGTCGACGTCCACGACATCGGCCTTGGCGCCGATAAGAGAGAGGAAGAGACAGGCGCGATGGGCGTGGCCCGAGAGAGGATGCGAATAGAGTTTCATCAGGCTGATCTCCGTGTTGGTGATCAGACGATAATTGTTTCAGATGAGGCGATGAATGATGATAATAAGAAAGATACTATTTCTGAACGCGGAATAAAACGATGGATCGGCTTCAATGCATGAGGGTTTTGGTCAAGGTCGCCGAGACGGCGAGCTTTGCACAGGCGGCGCGCCAACTTCACATGAGCCCTCCGGCTGTCACGCGCGCGGTTGCCTTTCTGGAAGAGGCTACAGGGGCGAGGCTGTTCGTGCGCTCAACGCGCTCGGTGAAGCTGACGCCCTCGGGAAGTCGGTATGCCGATGACTGCAGACGAATCCTCAGCGATATCGACGAGGCGGAAGCCTCTGCCGGTGGATCTCATTCAACGGCATCGGGAGTCTTGACCATCACGGCACCGGTGCTGTTCGGTCAGATTCATATCGTCCCGATCGTGACCGAGTTTCTAACGATGCACTCGGCCGTCACCGGACGCGTCCTCTTCTTCGATCGGATGGTCAACCTGGTAGAGGAGGGCATCGATGTCGCCATCCGTATTGGCCATCTTCAGGATTCGGACCAGCAGGCGATAAAGGTTGGTAGCGTGCGCCGCGTCGTCTGCGGGGCGCCAGCTTACTTCGAGCGCCATGGCGAACCGGCAACCCCGGCCGACCTCGCCCGGCACGTAACCATCGTGAATACAGGGTCATCGGCGCCGTTGGACTGGCACTTTGCGCCGAACCATATGCCCGTCAAGCTGCGCCCGCGGATGTATTGCAATACTGTCGATGCCTCCATCTCCGCAGTCGTGACCGGCTGGGGCCTGACGCGTACGTTGTCCTACCAGGTGGCGGAACATATTGCTGCCGGTCGGCTGAAAACAGTACTTGGTGAGTATGAAGAAGAGCCCTTGCCGATCCACGTCGTTCACGTCGAGGGCAGGCACGTCTCGGCCAAGACGCGTGCGTTCGTGGATTTCGCCGTTCAGAAGATAAAGGCCCTCGGCCTCTAGTGGCCGGAGTTGTCTCGATGCCGAGGCGGTTTCAGCCTCGAAGCCGCTCGGGCCATACCGCGGCGGCCGCATCCGTCCTCAGGCCATTGTCCTGGCCGAGGCTTCGTAGCGTTTTGACAGGAAGCTTATTCGATCGAGGTTGTTCAGGATGTCGACCATGTCGCATGCTTCGCGCCACGTCATCCGAGCCATCCGAACGCCGTTCAATTCAGCCGGGTTCTGTGTCGTTGCATCGACAACCGTCCACAAACCATCTTCCATGCGAAGATTATATCGGCACATCGCGTATCTCTCCTTAGGCAGCGGCCGGATAGTTTCACAATGGTTAATATTAGTCCACCCTAAAGAATGGAGGCAACCCCGGTATCAACAGGACAGCCCAGAGTGGATCTCGCCATGTCGCGTGTTCGCGCTGCTGCCGCTATTCGGTTCTCGGGGATTTGGTTCGCGATCGTATCGCTTTGACGGCGCCTGTTCGCGGCGAAAGGCCTGGAATCAAAAACGGCGCCAAAGGCGCCGTCTTGGAAGCTTCACGCTCGCCGCTATTAGCGGAACGAGCGGGAAGCGATGGTGCGAATGTCGTAACGGCTAACGCCAATGTCGGCGAGGGTCTGGTTGGAAAGGCTGCCAAGTTCGCTGAGCGTACGGCGGTAGCTAATCCAGCTCTTTGCAATGCGGATCGGGTTCATGTTCGTCTTCCTCAGAATGATCGTCGAGAGCAGCGCCATCGCCGTCTCATCGTTGACATTCATATAGGCGTTCCCTGTCACATTGTGCAGTGCAAAGAAAAGGCATCTGCTATGCAATTGTGCATGCGATGCTCATTCCCGATGCAGTGATTACTTTCTGAGCGCTACCAAAAGGGAGCGGATGCAATCGCAACTATTGCGGAAGCTGGTAGCCAGACAAAAGAAAACGCCCGTTGCCATGGGCAGCGGGCGTTTTGGCAAGGCGATCTGCTCGGGAGGATAGCGGATCGCTTGGATTAGCGGGCAGAAGCCTCGCGAGCAACGCGATGGATGTCAGAGCGGTCGATGCCGAGGTCGTGCAATTCGCGGTTGGTCATGCGGCCGAGTTCGGTAACGGTTTGACGGTACTTGCGCCAGTTGTTGAAAGAGCGTGTGAGGTTCATTTTAATCCCCTTTCCTAGGGCTTGCGATCTGCCAGCTGCCGCCGATCGGCGCTGACCTCTATTTGATGACCCGAATATATGTTGCACTGCGAAGTCGTAACAGAGACAAGATTTCAGAGCACCTATGCGCGGAATGCAAGTCTGTCGTCGTCGATTGCACGATTTGGCCAACATATGATCAATCATTAGGCAGAATGGCGCTGAGGCGAGCCCAATTGATGTTTGCTTCGTGCAGTCAGTTCGACCAGGTACACTGCGGCGTCGGCATGAAGGAGGCTTGACTGCTGTCGAGGTCGTCGATCGGCGTCTATCATGGAAAGACTGTTGTCAGCCTCTCATGCGCGCGCTTCTGCGCGAGCTAGTTGCGGTCGATGCCCTGATTGCATTGAAGAAACAGGTTTGTAGTTCTGCAGGTCCCAAAAACCAAACGCCCACCGGGGGAGGATCCGGTGGGCGCATTAAGGCGACTGACAACTGGGAGGAGGAGTGTTGTCAGTCCATCGGAGGGCGCTGGGAGGAGGAGTGCGCTGCTCCGAATTTCGTTACGAAGATCATCTTCGAAGGCTTCCGGAAGGTCCGGGCAGGGACGCCATCCCCTGCTCTCCGAAAAGTAATATAAATCGCTCCGCGTGGATTTTGCAGTGCAATATATACATGGTGACCATGCGCTGGATGCATGGCTTTCGGTGAATGACTTTATATTAGAGATTTGATGTTGTTGATCGGTTAATGTGTGCCCCGACTTCGTCTAGGAATTTGTATGGGAATATTTCCCTGATGCTCGACTAGCAGCTATAAGGCGGGGAGAAGCGCATCATCGCGCGTTTGCACGGAGTAGGGCATGTACCGCGGTCGATTGGAGCGAGACCTTTCGGTTTGGGTCGAGAAGGGGCTTTTGCCGGAAGCAACCGCTGGAGCGCTGCTGAGTGAATATGATGCCCGCCCGGCAAGCTTCAGCCTCGGCAAGGTGCTGATGATCCTTGCGGCAATCCTGCTTGGGGCGGCTATCCTGCTGGTTATCGCTTCGAACTGGGAGGCCATCCCGCGGCTTGTGCGCCTCGCCGTCATTCTTGCGGCTATCTGGACCGTGCATCTCGGTGCAGCGGCCATGCTGAGGCGCGGCGCGATCGCTGCCGCGAGCGGACTGCTCGTTATAGGCACCTTGTCCTTCGGCGGGGCCATTTCGCTGGTCGGGCAGATGTACCAGCTGTCGGGCGACGAATTGACAGTGATGTATCTCTGGTTTGCCATCGCGGCGGTGTCGGCGGTTCTGTTCCGGTCCGGTGTCGTTGCCGCGGTGGCGGGCTTTCTGTCCTGGGGTAGCTTCGCCGCCTATCTCAACACCTATGACACGCGATGGGTCGGGCTCGAGCCTTGGATTGTACCGCTCATGGCAGCGGTGGTCATTGGTCTCGTGCGCTTCACCGGAGCAGACCGCGTGCGTCACCTTGCGTATCTGCTGTTGGTCGGTTGGCTTGCGTGGCTCTATGCCGTGAACGAGAATTTCTGGCTCGCGCTCGGCTATGCCGTCGGTGGCATGCTTGCGTTCGTGCTTGTCAGTTTGCCGCTGTCACGACGTTCGACGCTCATCAGAACCGCCGGCTCCGCTCCTGCCTTCTACACTTTCCTCGTCGCCATGATTGGTCTGTTTCTCCTGCATGTTGAACTGGAGCACGGCTGGCAGTTCATAACGTTGGCGCTCGTGACGCTGGGGGCCGCGGTGCTTGCCATTGCGCTTCAGGGGCGCGACAACGGTGCGGTGCGCTATCTGGCTTACACGGCCTTTGCCGTCGAGATGCTCTACCTTGCGTCGGTGACGGTCGGATCGATTCTCGGCACCTCGAGCCTCTTCTTGTTCTCCGGGCTTTTCGTCGCTGCCGTTGCGTGGATCGTCATTCGCCTCGAGCGGCGATTTGCCATGAGAAACCCGGAGGCAACCCGATGAGCATTTTCACGAGGCAGAACTCCGGGCGTCGTTATGTTGTCGCCGCAATCATTGTGGCAGCCCTGCAGACGGCCGTTCTCGGTTATGTCATTGAGAGCCGTGCGTCGATTCTGCGCAGTGGCGCCGACGCTTTGCTGAAGACTGCACCCGTAGATCCGCGCGACTTTTTACGCGGAGACTATGTTGTGCTGAACTACGACATCTCCTCGGTCCCGGTGGGGTCGATTGTCGGGGGTGTGCCGCAGGATCAGGGCAAGAAGAGCCTCTGGGTGCGGCTGAAGCCCGGCGAGGGCGGCTTCTCCGGCATTGTCGAATCATCTTTCGAACGCCTTCCGGAGCAGCCGGGTACTGTGGTTCTGCACAGTAGACCCTTCTATAGTTACGGCCCCAATTCCGCCGACCATATCCGCGTCGAGTACGGCATCGAGCGTTACTATGTTCCCGAAGGGCAAGGGACGGCCCTGGAGAAGGCTCGGCAGGGCGGTGACGTCTCCATTGCTATTCGCGTCGGTTCGGATGGGACGGCGCAGATAAGGAGCCTGCTCGTCGATGGTAAGCCCGCTTACGACGAGCCTCTTTATTAAATTGACACCGAATGGGTGTGGAGGCCTACGAGTGCGGGCGAAAACACTGTCATTTGCCCTTCATTTTTCCTTTGCCTCTACCAAATCGGGTGATATAGAGACGCCGCGCTCCGGAAGGCCTCATGTGCAGGCATATGCATGCGGTTTTTGAGAACGCGGGTATGGTGAAATTGGTAGACACGCCAGATTTAGGTTCTGGTGCCGCAAGGCGTGGGAGTTCAAGTCTCTCTACCCGCACCAAAAGCTGGCTTGCAGGCGGGGGGATCGGAACCGGTGTCCCTCGATTACCCGGCAGCAAAGCGCCGTTCCGCCAAGGGTGGAATGAAGAAGAATTGAGAACAAGCCACGCCCGGCAATTTTCCGGCGTCGTGCTCATCGAAACGAACGGCGTCTGGGCACGGCCGCCACGAAATGAAGGTAGGAAGACATGCAGGTTATCGAAACGCTCGCTGAAGGGCTGAAGCGCGAAATCAAGGTCGTAGTCCCGGCCAAGGACATGGAAGTCAAGTTGAACGAGCGTCTTGCCGACGTGAAGGACAAGGTTCGCATCAACGGCTTCCGTCCAGGCAAGGTTCCGGCCGCTCACCTCAAGAAGGTCTACGGCAAGTCCATCATGGCCGATCTCGTCAACGAGATCGTTCGCGAGCAGCCGACCGCAATTCTCGCCGAGCGCGGCGAAAAGTCCGCGACGCAGCCGGAAATCGCGATGACGGAAGACAAGGACGAGGCAGAACAGATCCTCGCCGCTCAGAAGGACTTCGAGTTCACACTCTCCTACGAAGTTCTGCCGCCGATCGAACTGAAGTCCAACAAGGGCATCAAGATCACGCGCGAAGTCGTCGACATCTCCGACGAAGAAGTCAACGAACAGGTACTGAAGGTTGCTGAAAGCGCCCGTTCGTACGAAACCAAGAAGGGCAAGGCTGCTGACGGCGACCGCATCACGATGGACTACGTCGGCAAGGTCGATGGCGTAGCATTCGACGGCGGCACCGACCAGGGCGCCGAACTCGTTCTCGGCTCCGGCCGTTTCATCCCAGGCTTCGAAGACCAGTTGGTCGGCACGAAGGCTGGTGACGAGAAGACCATCACCGTTACGTTCCCGGCTGACTACCCGGCCAAGAACTTGGCCGGCCAAGAAGCCACTTTCGACGTGTCGGTCAAGGACGTTGCTGCCCCGGCCGACGTTGAAATCAACGACGAACTGGCAAAGAAGCTCGGCCTTGAATCGGCTGACCGCCTCAAGGAAATCGTCCGCGGCCAGATTGAGTCGCAGTACGGCTCGATGACCCGCCAGAAGGTCAAGCGCCAGATCCTCGACCAGCTTGACGAAATGTACAAGTTCGAGACGCCTGCCTCGCTCGTCGAAGCCGAGTACAACGGCATCTGGAACCAGGTTGCCAACGACCTCGCTCAGTCCGGCAAGACCTTCGAAGACGAAGACACGACGGAAGAGAAGGCTCGCGAAGAGTACAAGAAGCTCGCTGAGCGTCGCGTTCGCCTCGGCCTCGTTCTCTCCGAAATCGGCGAAAAGGCTGGCGTTGAAGTGAGCGAAGACGAAATGCAGCGCGCCATCTACGAGCAGCTGCGTCAGTATCCGGGCCAGGAGAAGCAGATCCTTGACTTCTTCCGCAGCCAGCCGGGTGCCGCCGCCTCGATCCGCGCACCGATCTTCGAAGAAAAGGTCATCGACCATCTGCTGACCGAGATCGACGTCACGGACAAGAAGGTGACTAAGGAAGAACTGCTCGCCGACGAAGAAGGCGAAGTGTCCGAAAAGGAAACCAAGAAGGCTGCCCCGAAGAAGAAGGCTGCTGCCAAGGCAGAAGCGGCTGAAGGCGAAGAAGCCGCTGCTCCGAAGAAGAAGGCCGCTCCGAAGAAGAAGGCTTCCGAGGAAGGCGCCGAGTAATCTTTTGGCCAATCGGATTTACGAAAGCCCCGCCTCGTGCGGGGCTTTTTGTTTTCGGAGCCAGCGACTGCCGTTCGGCCCGTGGAAGCCGCCGTCGGCACCGCTCACGGATCCTGTTGTCGGGAGCACTGCGCTTCGCGCGACGGTGCTGCATGGATCGACACTTGGAGATGAAAGCCCTTCGTGCCGAGGGCGACGTCGCACTTATGCATCGCAGGGAAAATGCGTCACGGCACGGCGAGGTTCGAGACAGAGGTCATGGACAAGATGACATTCGACAACGACGTGGTTGTTGAATGCGTGGAATTATCGACACGCTTCAGGCCACATTACCACTGACATCGCGACGATCCCGGCGACTCAACGGCTAGTTTGCCCGTCTTCTGTAAGCCGGCGTCCTACTGCGTTCAGACCGCGGGCCGAGCCTTGTGTGCGTGGGTCAGTTCCGCGACCTTGTGAATATGAGAGACGGCGGCTCGTCCGCCTGCTGTCTTGGTGAACAGTTCAAGCGTTTCATCCTCGTGGTCACCGACCGGTGTCAGTGCCTGATCCATATACGTCTTCGATTTCTTGTCGCGTGCGATGAAGAAGGCGCTCGTTGCGAGGCTGGCAATGGTGGCGCCTAGCGACAGGTGCTTGCGAACGGTTTCCCAGATGAAACGTGGCCAGAACGTCACGGCGCTTTCTCGTGGCAGGCCGGGGCGGCGTTCGGATGGATGCTTGAGACGAAGCAGTCCGCTCTGCAGCGGATGAACGTTCTCCAGCGGCACCGTCGTCGCAAACGACACGAGCATCTTGACAAGGCTGGCGAGCGGTACGCCCGTGGCAACAGCCCGGCGCAGCAGCGTCTTCATATGCTCTGGCGAGTAGTAGAGCGACCAGGCCTCCTGATAGATGTCTTCCCATTCCTGCTTGCTCATCTTCGGATGCGCAGTGCAGACGTGCTCGACGTCGTAAATGTTGAGATCGGCGTCCATCTCGACGCCTTTCTTCCACAGGGTCTGATGATCCTCCGAGCCCGGCAGCGGGGTCAGCACGAAGAACTCGATGACATCAAGGGGCAATTCGTGCTGGATGATCGCGATGTCGCGCCGGATCGACTCCGGCGTGTCTGCAGGGAAGCCGAGAATGTAGCCGGCGAGCGTCATGATGCCCTGTGCCTTCCAGGCGAGCAGCATCTTCCGGTATTCGGTGATCTTGTTCTGGTTCTTTTTGGCCGCAGTCAGATTGTCGGGGTTTACGTTCTCAAGCCCGATGAACACGCGGGTGACGCCGGCGCGTTTGGATTTTTCGATGAAGTTCGGGATCTTGTGGCAGAGCGTGTCGACCTGGATCATCAATCCAAGTGGGATGCCGTCCTTCTCTCGGAGCTCGATCAAGCGGTCGAAGATTGCTTCCCAATCCCTGTTACGCGCGAAGTTGTCGTCGGTGATGAAGAACTTGTGGATGCCTTGTGCCCAGTTCATCCGCACCAGTTTTTCGACATCATCGGCCGATCGAAAGCGCGATTTACGCCCCTGCACATTGATGATGGTGCAAAACGAGCATTGATACGGACAACCGCGGCCGGCGTCGAAACTCGTGCTGAGGCCAAGCGTCTGCGCCACATTGGCTTTCGGCAGGAACGGGACGGCCGCACCTTCGATGCTCGGCAAGTCGTTCATGAAATTGTAGAGCGGCTCAAGCTGGCTGCTGGCGGCATCCTGCAGAACGCGCTCCAGCCGGCCTTCGGCCTCGCCGGCGAACATCGAGATACCCATCTCGCGACACGCGTCCAGGCCGACCGCCTTGCCGTCGAGCATGGCCAGGCACCCCGACACGTGAAAGCCGCCCATCGAAACTGGAATGCCGGCGGCGCGGAAGGGGCGCGCGATATCCAGTGCCCGTGGATACTGATTCGACTGAACGCCGACCAGGGCGACCATCCCGAAATTGGCGTGTTGTCCAAGTTGTTTGAGCAGAGCCGGGATGTTGACCCGCGTGTTGGTCTCGTCGATGACCGTAATGTCGATTTCGACATTGGGGCCGAGGACCTTGCGCTCAGCGCAATCGGACGCGATTCCATAGATCGCAGCCAAGGAATTTGAGGGGATCATTGCCCGCCACCACCGGATCACATAGCCATCATCGTCATAATGCGACGGCTTGATCAGGATGAGCTGGAAACTCCGTTTGGCGGTCTTGGACAGATCTTGCACGGTCACTCGCTGGTAAGAGGAATCCCCGAAAATGGACGCTACCAGACGCGGCGGATTATACAAGCGAAGGTTTTACCGGCGCTATTCGACACAAATAAGTCAGGTCGACCGTATTTTGGCCGGATCTTAGATTTTTGTTTTCGTTTACTAAATTGTCAAAGCCTGCAGCCTGGTTAGGGGATCACAGCTCCGATTTGATGTCGCCCATCCGGTTCCACGCATCAAGACCGGCGATCTTGTAGGCCTCGGCGAGCGTCGGATAGTTGAACGTGTTTTCGACGAAGTATTCCACCGTTCCCTTGAGGTTCAGCACGGCCTGGCCAATGTGAACCAGCTCGGTTGCCCCTTCACCGACGATGTGCACGCCAAGCAGTCGGCGCGTCTTCAACGAGAAAATGAGCTTCAGAAGCCCGGTATCGAGACCCATGATATGTCCGCGCGAGGTCTCGCGGAAACGCGCGATGCCGCATTCATAGGGAATACCGCGCTCCTTCATCTCTTCCTCCGTCAAGCCGCAGGTAGAGATCTCCGGAACGGCGTAGATGCCGTAGGGAAAGTATTTCGGCGGCTCCTTCGCGACCGCACCGATGGCAACGCGGGCGGCGATGCGGCCCTGTTCCATGGAGGTGGATGCGAGGCTCGGAAAGCCGACAACGTCGCCCGCGGCGTAGATGTTCGGGACAGAGGTCTGGAAGGTCTCCGGATTGACCTTGAGGCGGCCACGGCTATCGGCTTCGAGTCCCGCCACTTCCAGGTTGAGCGTATCGGTCGCGCCCATACGGCCGGCGGCGAAGAGAACCATGTCGGTCACCAGATGGCGACCATTGTCGAGTTTCAGTTCGACCTTGCCGTTATCCAGGCGCGTCACCTTGTCGGCCTTGGTGCCAAGCAGGATCTTCATGTTGCGATCGCGCAGCTGGTAGGTGAAGTCCTCGACGATTTCCCGGTCGATGAAATCGAGCATCGTCGGCTTAGGGTCGACCACGGTCACCGCGGTATCGAGTGCGCTGAAGATCGTCGCATACTCGATGCCAATGACGCCCGCGCCGATCACGGCCATCGAGCGCGGCAGCTCTTCGATGTCGAGCAGCTCGTCACTGTCGAGCACCGTCTTGTTGTCGAATGGGATGTCATCGGGGCGGAACGGCTTCGTGCCGACCGCAAGAAGGATGCTGGCGCCTGTGACCCTGAGGATTTCGCCGTCGTCCTTGACGACTTCGAGCGTCGACGGGTCGACAAAGCTTGCCTTGCCTCTGATATGCTGCACGCGGTTTCGGGCGAACTGGTGCTCCAGCACCTCGACTTCGTGATCGAGGGTGATCAGCAGGCGCCGCCGAAGGTCTTCCGCGCTGATTTCTTCCTTCACGCGATAAGACCGGCCGTAAAAGCCGCGCTCGCGCCAGCCGGAGAGATTGAGCGCCGTTTCGCGCAGCGTCTTGGAGGGGATGGTGCCGGTGTGCACCGAAACGCCGCCAACGCGTTTGCCCTGTTCGATGACCAGAACTTTCTTGCCAAGCTTGGCGGCCTGAATAGCGCCGCGGCGGCCTGCGGGACCACTACCCACAACAACAAGATCGTACTCGAACATTAAGCTGGCCCCGATTGAAAAGCTGGAATCATTTTTGCGACGCAATATCTCGCGCGTCCACCGGTAGCAGGTCAATGTTGCAGATTATTTTATGAGCGGATATCAGGATTCATTGAGGCCAAGTAGGGGTTCCAACTTCTCGAAGGTGCGATCCATGGCGAAAGCCCGGCTGATCGGCAGTGCGATATGGCCGTAAAAGATCGACATCTGCCCTTCAGCCACTTTCTCGTTCGTCTTGCTGATCGCCGCCAGATAAAGCGCGGATGCGAGCCCGGTTCTATCTGCACCTGAGAGGCAGTGGATCAACAGCGGCTTCGGAGCGTCCTTCATGACTTGGATCAATTCCTTCGCCCGCTCCGGGGAAAGCTCCTTGTAAGCCGACATCGGGAAATCGATGTGCTCGATGCCAAGTGTCTTGGCTTGTTCGACCTCGGCGCTCCATGTCGGGCTGTTGATCCCGCCGCGCAGATTGATAATGGTCTTTATCCCATAGCGCTTCGAGAAGTCGGCAATTTCCTGTGGGGATGGCTGCGACGAACGGTAGACTTCGCCGGCAACGACAGCATGAAAGTTGCTCGTCGCCTCCAAATAGAAAGCGTAGCCGCCAACGATGGCAAGGAGCAGGGTGAGCAGAAATGCCGCTGCCATCCTGGAACGAGGGAATTGGCGAGAAACAAAGGTCGTCGTCATAAAGGTCTCGAAGCAGAACGGTTGCAGCATGCTTGCCTTGCCACCCAAACCTGACGGACACCTGAAGCAGGTTTGGTCTCTAAATCAGACGTAGACCCTTAAGACTCGCGTGACCGTCCTTACCGATGATGATGTGATCGTGGACGGTGATGCCGAGCGGCTTTGCCGTATCGACAATCATCCTCGTCATGTCGATATCGGCCCTCGACGGCGTCGGATCGCCCGAGGGATGGTTGCGGACGAGGATCAGCGCCGTCGCCGAAAGCTCCAGCGCGCGCCGCACAACCTCGCGCGGCTAGACCGGCGTATGGTCAACCGTCCCGCGTCCCTGAACCTCGTCGGCCATTAACGCGTTGCGCTTGTCGAGAAAGAGAATGCGGAATTGCTCGCGTGTCTCATGGGCCGTGGCGGCGTGCAGTATTGAATCACTGACGACCATGATGATAGCACCTGCTTGCCGCGAAGCTCGCTCTTCAGGGTCCTGTGTGCGGACTGTCGAGACCAGCTTCAGATCGAGCGCCACGGCCTCGCCGATGCCCTTCACCTACTGCAACAAAGGCAGTGGTGCGCCGAAGACGGCGGCAAGTGAACCGAAGCGCTCGAGCAACGCCTTTGCGATTGGCTTGGTATCGCGCCGCGGGATCAGCCTGAACAGCAGCAGTTCGAGCAACTCGTAATCGGCGAGCGCCGTGTCGCCATGCTGACGAAATCGGTCGCGTAGCCGCTCCCGGTGTCCGTGATAGTGCTCTTCCTTGCCGAGCGATGCCGGGAGGTTGGCCTGCTTCGTGAGCGATGCCGGCTTGGCGGCCTATTCCGCAAAGAAGGAGCGTTCGTCGCTTGCATCGCTGGTGGCGAAGGGCAGTTCGGCGTCGTTGGATTGCGAAACAGGACCCTTCGTCATCAAGCGCTCATCGGTTCAAGGGCGGAAGGCCGGGTCGGTCGAGGCCGCCAGGCGAAAGCGTGAATATCTCGCAGCCGTCGGCGGTGACGCCGACCGTGTGTTCGTATTGCGCCGAAAGCGAGCGATCGCGCGTAACGGCAGTCCAGCCGTCCGCCAGCACCTTCACATGCGGCCGACCCAGGTTAATCATCGGTTCAATCGTGAAGATCATGCCTTCGCGCAGTTCCGGCCCTTCGTTCGCGCGGCCGTAGTGCAGAATGTTCGGGGAGTCGTGGAACAACGCACCGACGCCGTGACCGCAGAAATCGCGCACAACGGAACAGCGTTCGGCTTCGGCATAGGTCTGAATGGCCTCTCCAATCGCGCCGGTGCGAGCACCGGGCCGAACGGCCGATATGCCACGCAGAAGGGATTCGTAGGTCACTTCAAGCAACCGCTCCGCTGCACGTTTGATGGTCCCGACCGGATACATGCGGCTTGAGTCGCCGTGCCAGCCATCGACCACGTAGGTTACATCGATGTTGACGATGTCGCCCTCGCGCAGAGGCTTGGCATCAGGAATACCATGGCAGACAACATGGTTGATCGAGGTGCAGGTTGATTTCGTGTATCCGCGATAATTGAGCGTCGCCGGAATCGCACCGTTGTCCATGCCGAATTCGAAAACGAAGCGGTCAATGGCGTCGGTCGGAAGGCCCGGCTTCACGACAGCGGCCAGCTCGTCGAGGCAGCGCGCCGTCAGCTGGCAAGCCTTCCGCATTCCCTCGAAAGCTTCAGGACCGTAGAGCCTGATTGCGCCCGTATTTTTCGATGGCGCGGAAGAGGCTTCGATATAATTCACCATTGCAGGCCTTTAGGATTGTCATTCTGGTACATAATGCAGCTATGCAGGGTTCGTCCATCGCGATCAATGGGGTGGATGTGATTTATGGCCTTGCGGTCGCGTTGAACCGGCACCGGCAGCTCTTCTGCGAGCCGCGCGCAGCTTCGCCTTCACGCGATCCTTTTGGCCCGTGGCTTGACCTGCATTGTCACTCGGACGCGGCGCTGGAAAGTGCCTCGCTGAGTAAAACAATATGGCGCTTCCCAGCGCCCCGTTCGGCGGTTTGTGCCCGCAACTCCGGTCCCTCTGCGGCCTGCCCGAGGAAGCTCTTGCTTCCCCTGGGGGCCATGTGTGCCACACAGGCACGTCCGGGGCTCAACTCGACGCCGCATTCGCGCGGACGCCGCCGTCCCCGGAGGGAGGCCATTTTCTGCGGGCCCCTGATGCGGAAGCTCACGTCCTTCCTCCGCACCCGGCGCGCCGGTCCCGCCTCGCCGCAACGCCTTGCGGTGTATCCATGACGGGACGAGGGGATGATGGCATGGGGGCGAGGGGTGGGGATGGAACGGGGGCTATGTGGTTGTTTTTGTGGGAACAGTCGCAGATTACGTTCATATGGTGAGCTGTCGAGACCTACTACGAATGCGGCACCTCAACATCAAAGCAATTGCTGATTGCGCAGGAGCCGCTTGATTCACCGCGCGGATGCGAGGTGGCGGAATCCCGGATCAGGTCCGGGATGACGGGAGGAGAGCAGTTGCCCGGGCCGGCCTGTCTTGCACTTCGTCGTTCACCGTTAGCTCCCGTCATGCCGGGCTCGACCCGGCATCCAGTAGCCCCGCGTCTACGGCGCAAAGGCGTCTTTCTCGCCCAGGACTTGAGCGCGCTGGCTCTGGATCCAGTTGGGGGGGGGGACGAGGAGGTGAACGGCTGGGTGACGGCGCGAGGGCTTGCCTTCACGCGGCGGGTGTCATCTGTGGCTTGTATCCGACGCAACGATGATGGCATTTCCGCGTGCCGCTGGGCAAATCGAGCACGTCGTTCTTGATGACTATTGATTAGGAGCGCGACGAGAACAACGAAGCGAAGGTGGACGTCGGCTTGTTCGGCATGCTCGTGACCACCACCAGTTGACGGATCTGGCCGCGTTTGAAGGCGGCGAGAAAGCGCTTGTAATCCCTGAAGGACACGCAGCCGTTGGAATCGCCGCGAGCGCCGAGCATGTAGGTATGCGCTAGCAGGCCAACGCGGTTGTAGACATAACCTGCGCCGCCAACAGGATTGAGGCGAATAGCCTCGACGCCGTGGAACAGGCTTTCGCGCATTGTCAGATTGTAGGTATGCGGCGGGGTCGGTCCGCGGTTCTTGGCATTCACATAGCGCGGGTTGTCACGCATCTTGCCGAGACCGGAATGGGCTTCCAGGCGCTCACCGTTCGGAAGGTAGACTATGTTGGCGGAAATGTCGTAGACCGCGACGCCACTACGCGCGACGGGCGCAGATAGTCCCTTCTTCACGGTCGGCATTGCGTCTTCGTCATCATCCGAAGCGCCCGCATCCGGCCGGGCATAGGCCAGCACGGGTTCTGCCGGAGCACTACGATCGCTGAGCGTCGCCCGCTTGGTCAGGCCATCGGGCCGGGCCATCGGCAAGGGGATCGACGTGTCGCTGCCGCTCAATACGAGATCAAACGGCTGGGTGGACGACGCAGGTTGCTCGGTCGGCGCGGCAGAAGCAAGACTTGCAACCTCGACCGGACCTCCTGGCTTGGCCGCCGCGGGTGGAACCTGTCCCTTGATGGGGTCAGCAGGTCTTGCGGCGAGCGCCAGCAGGGCAGGTCCTTCGGCAACTGCAATTTCTTCTTTCGACGGAATGATGATGCGATCAGCCGAGGCAACAGCGACCGGTGTCGCCGTGACGGCGTCGTCCTTGGTCTCGCGGCTTGGCAGGGCAGGTGCTGTCGTTGCGGCAACCATTGCCGGCTGCTTGTTCGGAGAGCCTTCAGAAATAGCAAGAGGTTCGGATTGCCCGACGAATGCAGCTGCCAGCGCCGCGGATGGAGCGGCCACGCGAATACCCGTGGCCTCCGCCAGCTCGCTTTCCGAGCTCATTCGTAGGCGCGAGAATTTCTTGACATGAACGAGGCGCTGCATGGGCTCGGTTCTAGCAATGGCTGCAGGGGCCAGCGCGATGTCGGCAAAGCGACCGGTGCTCGGATGCGGAGCTGGCGCAGCCATGTGCATGGTCGCGACTGTGGCGACGATCCACGCCGAAGCGGCAAACCCCGCACCGATAAGAGTTGCACCTGAGAGAAAATGGAAAGAGCGACCGAAGCGAGAAATGGACGTACCTATGGGCCTGGTATTGGCAAACACATCGACCGCAAACGCCATAACACTTGTCTTTCACAACTCGTTACAAGGCCGGCGGTACTGACAGATTGATAATTTTCTTCGCCGGGGCCGGTATAGGAGCATCAGGGCCAAATTGCGGCTTTGCTAATATGTCCGGTTGCCTGACAGAATGGCGAATTATGGTAACCAATTCCTTTACGTGATCGCTTGCACCGTACGAATTTGAATGCAGAGCTTTCGGCATGGCCCCGAGGCTCGATTTTACCCGCCTCCTTCTTTGTCATGACGTGCCGAAGAACGCGGATTCTGCTATGAATGCCTGCCGTCGCGTGTCTCTACCTTGGGAGGGAAAACGATGTCTTCGACACAAGTGGTTCATGAAGAAATCTCGCCAGCGTCGCTGGTCGATGCGATGTTTGCTTTTCGAAAAACGGCGGCAATGAAGGCCGCAATCGAATTCGATCTTTTCACGAAGTTTGGCGGCCAGGCGCGCACCGCGAAGATGCTTGCGTCGGACCTGGATTGCGCCGAGCGCGGAGTGCGCATTCTCTGCGACTTTCTGGTGGTTTCGGGTTTTTTGACGAAGAGCGGCGAGAGTTATGCGCTGACGCCGTCGAGCCAGGCCTTTCTCGACAGGCGCTCCCCGGCCTATATGGGAGCGGCGATCGATTTCCTGGCTTCGCCGCAAATGATGTCCTTGTTCCTCGAAAACCCGGCTGCCTTTGTTCGCAACGGCGGCTCCGTCGGCTTGGCCAACGTAGCGCCGGACAATCCCATTTGGGTCAAGTTTGCCCGGGCAATGGGTTCCTTTACCGGTGCAAGCGCAATGGCCTTGGCGTCTGAGGTGGCGACGTGGCCAAAGCTGCCGAGCAGGGTGCTGGATATCGCGGCCGGTCCCGGCGCCTTCGGCATAGAGATCGCCAAGGTGGCGCCATCGGCCAGTGTGGTCGCTATCGACTGGAAGCCGGTTCTTGCGGTGACGGAAGAGAATGCGACGAAAGCAGGCGTTGCCGAGCGCTTCACGTTCCGCCCCGGCAGCGCCTTCGAAGTCGATTGGGGCAGTGGCTATGACCTTATCCTGCTGCCGAACTTTCTCCATCACTTCGATCGAGAGGGCTGCGTTACGCTGTTGAAGAAAGCGCGTGCGAGCCTCGTGCCTGAAGGCCGCGTGGCGGTGGTCGAGTTCGTTCCGAACGAGGATCGCGTGTCGCCCGAGTTCCCGGCGGCGTTTGCCATGGTCATGCTGGCTACGACGCCGAATGGCGATGCCTATACCGGGCGGGAGCTTGCCGAGATGGCCAAATCGGCCGGTTTTCGCGTCGTCGCGACGAAGCCGCTTTCGCCGTCACCGGCCAGCCTGATCTTCCTGGAGTAACAGAGCCGCTGCGGTTTCCAGCAAGCCTCAGGCTCGCTCCATGACATAGCTTCCCGGCGCTTCTTCGATGGCGTTGAGCGCAGCACCGCCCGGCTTGCGGGCGGGCACGCGCTTGCTGTCTTTCGCCTCGATCCATGCCTGCCAGTGTGGCCACCACGAGCCGGCATTTTCGGCGGCTTCGGTAAGCCATGTCTCGTAGTCGCCTTTCGCTGCGCCGCCGGTCCAGTATTGGTACTTCTTCTTGTCCGGCGGGTTGACGACGCCAGCGATATGGCCGGAGCCTGCGAGCACGAAATCGACCTTACCACCGAAGAACTGGCTGCCAAGGAACACCGACTTTGCCGGCGCGATGTGGTCTTCGCGGGTTGCGAGATTGTAGATCGGAATCTTGACGTCCTTCAGGGACAGCTTTTGCCCGTCGAGGATCATCTCGTTCGCAGTCAATGCGTTCCTGAGGTAGCAATTGCGCAGGTAGAAAGCGTGGTTCGCCGCCGCCATGCGCGTGGAATCAGCGTTCCAGAAGAGCAGGTCGAAGGGCATCGGATCCTGGCCCTTCAGGTAGTTGTTGACGAAATAGGGCCAGATCAGCTCCGAGGCCCGCAGCATGTTAAAAGCGGTCGCCATCTTCGACCCGTCGAGATAGCCAATCTCCTCCATATGGGCTTCAAGCCGTCCCAATTGCTCCTCGTCGACGAAGACCTTGAGATCGCCGGCATGGGTAAAATCCACCTGCGTCGTGAAGAGGGTGGCGGTCTTGATCCGCTTGTTCTTCTCCTTGGCGTGCAGTGCCAGCGTTGCGGCGAGCAGTGTGCCGCCCACGCAGTAGCCAACAGCGTTTGCCTCCTTCTCGCCCGTCGCCTTCTCGATGGTATCGAGGGCAAAGTCGATGCCTTCGCGCGCATAGGCGGCCCAATCCTTTTGCGCATGGCGCGCGTCCGGATTGACCCAGGAAATCACGAAAACGGTCTGCCCCTGGTCGACGCACCATTTGATGAATGATTTCTGCGGGTTGAGATCGAGGATGTAGAACTTGTTGATCCACGGCGGACAGATGAGAAGCGGGCGCTTCAGCACCGTCTCGGTCGTCGGCTCGTACTGGATGATCTGGCAGATCTCGTTCTGCGCGATCACCTTGCCTGCAGTCAGCGCCATGTCGCGGCCGACGGCGAACTTGGTCATGTCGGTTTGGCGAAGCCTGAGGTCGCCTTGGCCCGCCGCGATATCCTCGGCAAGCATTTTCATGCCGCGCACAAGATTTTCGCCGCTGGTGGCGATCGTTTCGCGGTAAAGCTGGGGGTTGGTGGCGACGAAATTGGTTGGCGAGAGCGCGGCCGTGATCTGCTTCACATAGAAACCGGCCTTGTGCTTCGTGTGTTCGTCGAGCCCGTCGGTGTCGGCCACCATCTTCTCGGCCCAATCGGCGGTGATCAGGTAAACCTGCTTCAGGAATTCGAAGAACGGGTTCTTTTGCCAGTCCTCATCGGCAAAGCGCTTGTCCTTGCGGTCCGGCTCTTCCGTCGGTGTCTCGCCCTGCATGCGCTGCATCGAGCGCATCCAGATGCCGAAGTAGCTGCTCATCAGCTGCGTCTGCGCTTCAAAGGTCCGGCGCGGATCGGAGATCCAGTACTCGGTGACCTTGGAGAGCGTCTTCACCATGTCGGTCACCGGTTCTGCGGCATTTTCCGCGATTTCGCCACGTTCGCGAGGCGCGAGCCAGGCTGTAGCCGCCTTGCCGAGATTTTCGAGCGCCCGGGCGAAATTGATCGCCATCGCCTCGGGATCTTTCAACAGGTAGGGATCGAGGTCCTTTGCATCGAAGCCCGGGCCTTTTGCCTTGTTGCCGTTGTCCTGCTTGCTGTCGGTCACGCGTCTCCTCCGGCGGCAGCATATCCTGCAAATCGAGTTGTACATCTGGAAAGATCGATAAAACAAGTTCCGCTGATGCACGCTCGTGCTATTGCTTTGTGGCGGCGACGAATTTAACAGTCGAAGCACCTCAGGATTTGGGACCTCTGGCACATGACGAAAAACGGCATCCGCACTATCGCAAACGTGACCCGCATCGCGCTCATTAGCGCCGCCGCGGCCATGACGCTTGCCGGATGCCTGGAAACGCCCGAGGAAAAGGCCGCCTTCCGGGCCAGGCAGGCAGCGCCGACGCCTGTTGTCATGAACGCAACGAAGGGCGAGGCGGCGACGGAAAGCGGCCTGTCACACTACAAGGACGGCTACCCGGGATTCGGTGCGCCGCTGACAGCCGCAAACGTTCAGATGGGTGACGACGAGGCCGGCGGGCTTCAGAAGAAGCTGACGGCCCTCGGCGCACAGCGCAAGGCCGGCACGATCTCGGAAGCCGAGTATCAGCGTCGCGTAGCGGAATTTCGCAAGCTTGCGGCCGAGCATGGCGCCGAAACGCTCTCCGAAATCGCCAATTAGGCCTTGCCTTCGCTGCGATTTGGAAGCAAAGCCTTCCAGTAGTGGCGGAAGATGAATTTTTCCCAATAATGCAAGGCCTGCACGGTTTTCCGCCAAAGAAATGCCGTGTGACACAAGTCTGATGAATACGGCGTTGGCGATTCTGAAGTTCGTATCGCGAACAGCCGGGAATTAGGACGAACTTCGAGCGCGGTCATGGTGGCCGCATTTCCGTGGGGAAAGAAATGGAAGAGTTTCACAAAGTCCGGCGTTTGCCGCCTTACGTTTTCGAACAGGTCAACCGTTTGAAAGCAAGCGCGCGAGCGGGCGGGGCCGATATCATCGATCTCGGCATGGGAAACCCTGATCTTCCGACCCCGAAGGCGATCGTCGACAAGCTCTGCGAAGTCGTCCAGGATCCGCGCACGCATCGCTATTCCTCGTCCAAGGGTATTCCGGGTCTCCGCCGGGCCCAGGCCGCCTACTACGCCCGCCGCTTCGGCGTGAAGCTCAATCCGGATACCCAGGTCGTTGCGACATTGGGCTCCAAGGAAGGCTTCGCCAACATGGCGCAGGCGATCACAGCGCCCGGCGACGTGATCCTTTGCCCGAACCCGACCTATCCGATTCACGCCTTCGGCTTCCTGATGGCAGGCGGTGTCATCCGGTCGATGTCGGTCGAGCCGGACGAGAGCTTCTTCCCGCCACTGGAGCGCGCGGTCCGTCATTCGATCCCGAAGCCGCTGGCGCTGATTCTCAACTATCCGTCCAACCCGACGGCTTTTGTTGCGACGCTCGACTTCTACAAGGACGTCATCGCTTTCGCGAAAAAGCATGACATCATCGTGCTTTCCGACCTGGCCTACTCCGAGATCTACTTCGAAGGCGAGCCGCCTCCGTCGGTTCTGGAAGTTCCGGGCGCGATGGATGTGACGGTCGAGTTCACCTCGATGTCGAAGACCTTCTCGATGCCGGGCTGGCGCATGGGCTTTGCCGTCGGCAACGAGCGCCTGATCGCGGCGCTGACGCGCGTCAAGTCCTACCTCGATTACGGCGCGTTCACGCCGATCCAGGTGGCGGCAACGCATGCGCTGAATGGTGACGGCTCCGACATCGCGGAAGTCCGCAACGTCTATAAGCGCCGCCGTGACGTCATGGTGGATACCTTCGGCAAGGCTGGCTTCGAAGTGCCGCCACCGGCGGCGACCATGTTTGCATGGGCCAAGATTCCGGAGAAGTTCCGCCACCTCGGTTCGCTGGAATTCTCCAAGCTGCTCGTCGAGAAAGCCGACGTGGCTGTCGCGCCAGGCATCGGTTTCGGTGAAATGGGCGATGACTATGTGCGTCTGGCGCTCGTCGAGAACGAACACCGCATTCGTCAGGCAGCCCGCAACATCAAGAAGTTCATGTCGACGGCCGACGAGACGATGCACAACGTCATCTCGCTCAACGCACATCGCTGATATAATCTCCTCAACGGCAGCCGCTTCGGCGGCTGCCCTTCATGACACATTTCAGGATCGATCCATGGCAGATGCCCTCAAAATCGGCATTGCGGGCTTGGGTACCGTTGGTGCTTCGCTTGTCCGTATCATTCAGCAGCGCAGCAACGAGCTTGCCGCAACATGCGGGCGCCCGATCCTGATTACGGGCGTTTCCGCCCGAGACAAGACCAAGGACCGCGGCATCGACGTCGGCGGCATCGAGTGGTTCGACCGGCCGGAAGATCTGGCGGAGAAGGGCGACATCGATGTTTTCGTCGAACTCATGGGCGGCGTCGATGGATCGGCCAACAGCTCTGTGCGTGCGGCTCTGCAGCGTGGTCTCCACGTGGTGACAGCGAACAAGGCGCTGCTTGCCTATCATGGCGTCGAGCTGGCTACGATCGCGGAAGAGAAGGGCGCCTTGCTGAACTTTGAGGCGGCGGTTGCCGGCGGTATTCCGGTCATCAAGGCGCTGCGCGAATCGCTGACGGGCAATACGATCTCCCGCATCTACGGGATCATGAACGGCACCTGCAATTACATCCTGACGAAGATGGAAAAGGAAGGCCTTTCCTTTGCCGATTGCCTGCAGGAAGCACAGCGGCTCGGTTATGCCGAAGCTGATCCCGCCTTCGATATCGAAGGCAATGACACGGCGCACAAGCTCTCCATTCTGACGACGCTCGCCTTCGGAAACCAGATCGCAGCCGACGACATCTACCTCGAAGGCATCACCAACATCTCGATCGAAGACATCCACGCCGCAGCCGATCTCGGCTACCGCATCAAGCTGCTCGGCGTTGCACAGCGGACCGATACCGGCATCGAACAGCGCGTCCATCCGACGATGGTGCCCGTTGATTCCGTGATTGCACAGGTCGACGGCGTGACAAACGCGGTTGCGATCGAGTCCGACGTTCTCGGTGAGTTGCTGATGGTCGGCCCCGGCGCCGGCGGCAATGCGACGGCTTCGTCCGTTCTCGGTGACATCGCGGACATCGCAAAAAGCCGACCCGGTGCACAGCGCGTGCCCGTTCTCGGCCATCCCGCCAAATCGCTGGAGCCCTACCGCAAGGCACAGATGCGAAGCCACGAAGGCGGATATTTCATTCGCCTGACCGTGCTCGACCGTACCGGCGTGTTCGCAAGCGTCGCCACCCACATGGCGGAAAACCACATTTCGCTGGAATCGATTGTTCAGCGTTCGAAGCAGCATCTGGCGCCCTCGCATCATCAGACGATCATCATGGTGACTCACGCGACGACGGAGGATTCCGTCCGCAAGGCGGTCGCCGCGATCAAGGGCGAGGGCTACCATGTCGGCGAACCGCAGGTGATCCGCATCGAGCGGCCAAAGGAAGACTGAGAAGTCTCCTCGTTTTCAGGCATATTGGCGTTGCTTGGGGTGCCGCGGCAGATCTGCTGCGTGCATCCACAGCTAACGTCGTATGTCTTCGCCAAAATCGTTGTGTGGCCGTGCCAAGCCGCTTAAAGCTGCCGATATCCCTCCGGTCTCGGGGTGGTGACAAGCGATGAGGGCAGCAGACGAGATGGAGATTCCGGCCGATCCGGTACAGCGCGCGTTTCTGGGCGTAGAGAAGTCCGTCTTGGACAACCGTTGGATCTCGCGCCTGGATCAAGCCGGCCAGAACCGGGCGCTCGCGATGTCTCAGATGCATGGACTGCCGGAGCTCATTGCGCGCGTTCTTGCCGGACGCGGTGTCACCGTCGATGAGGCCCTGGAGTTTCTTGACCCGACCCTTCGTGGCCTGATGCCTGATCCCTATACCCTGACGGATTGCGAAAAGGCAGCCAAGCGGCTTGCCGAAGCGATCAGCGGCCATCAACAGGTCGCGATTTTCGGAGATTACGATGTCGACGGCGCCTCCTCATCGGCGCTCATGTTTCGCTTTCTCAAACACTTTGGCGTCAAGGCCGAGATTTATATTCCCGACCGCATTTTTGAGGGTTACGGTCCCAACGCTGTGGCGATCGGCAACCTGATCGACAATGGGGCACGGCTGATCGTCACCGTTGACTGCGGATCTACGAGCCATGAAGCGCTGACCGAAGCTGCGAGACGCAACATCGATGTCGTGGTGATTGATCACCATCAGGTGACACATGATTTGCCGCCCTGCCACGCGCTGGTCAATCCGAATCGCGAGGACGATCTTTCAGGGCAAGGACATCTCTGTGCCGCCGGCGTCGTATTCCTTGTGCTCGTCGCGACGCTGCGCTTGTTGCGGGAAGCCGGGGACCCACGCGCGCGGTCGATCGACCTGCTGCAGTGGC
Organism: Rhizobium sp. R711; assembly: GCF_002211365.1. Lineage (GTDB taxonomy): Bacteria > Pseudomonadota > Alphaproteobacteria > Rhizobiales > Rhizobiaceae > Rhizobium. The sequence continues at coordinate 157,734 of NZ_LOKZ01000036.1, forward strand.
TTGATATTGTCGCGCTCGCGACTGTCTGCGATGTCGTCCCCCTGAAGGGCCTGAACCGTGCCTACGTGGTCAAGGGATTGATTGCCGCGCGGCATCAGGGCAATGCAGGCTTGTCCGCGCTGTTCCGTAGGGCGGGCCTTGCCGGGCCTGTAACACCCTATCACTTCGGCTTCCTGATCGGCCCGCGCATCAATGCGGGCGGGCGCATCGGCGACGCCGCACTTGGCAGCCGCCTGCTCACCCTCGATGATACAGGCCGGGCCGAGGTTATTGCGCAGCAACTCGATGACCTCAATCGCGACCGGCAAGCGATGGAAGCCGCGATGCTTCAAGAGGCTGAGGCCGAGGCGATGGCGGAATACGGGGACGGTGAGGGGGCGTCGGTCATCGTCACCGCGCACGAAAAATGGCACCCCGGCATTGTCGGCCTGATTGCCGCCCGCCTCAAGGAGCGATTCAAGCGCCCAGCCTTTGCGATCGCCTTCGACCCATCCGGCAAAGGCACCGGCTCTGGCCGCTCCATCAACGGCTTCGACATGGGCAAGATGGTGCGCGCGGCCGTGGACGAAGGTTTGCTGGTCAAGGGCGGTGGCCATGCCATGGCCGCTGGCCTGACCGTCGAGCGCGACAAGCTGGGTCTGCTGCGCAGCTTTTTTGACGAACGCGCGGAAAAGACAATAGCCGCGCTCGTGGCTAACGAGACGCTGAAGATAGACGGTGCGATTGCCGCCAGCGGTGCAACGATCGAACTGATCGATCGCCTGGAGACGGCCGGGCCTTACGGATCGGGTCATTCCCAGCCGCTCTTTGCGGTTCCCGCTCATCGCCTTCGCGATTCCCGCCTGGTTGGCGAGAAGCATGTGAAGGTGACGCTCGAAGCCATGGACGGCGCCCGTCTCGACGGAATCGCCTTTCGGGCAGCCGATACGCAACTGGGCAACCTGCTGCTGAATTCAAGGGGCTCCAGTCTGCACGTCGCGGGCTCGCTCGGCGCGGACCACTATCAGGGCTCCCGACGCATCCAGCTACGTGTTCAGGACGCCGCTCCAGCGCGGTGAGGCCGGCAGGCATGGGCGAGACTATGGAGGAGGCGATCGGAAACGCGCCTGGGCAGCATCTTCTCGTGGCGGCGCTACAGGCCATCTTCCTTTTCGATTTTTGGTGGCATCGGGTGATAAACGAGGGAACAGGAAGACAGATCCTCGTTCATATACACGACATTGGATTTGGCGTGGTCAATCCATTCTATGGCGTTATCGTAAGTCTGAAGGAAATGCCCGTGCAGCGCGGCCTTCCGATTGGGCTCGATGTCGGGGTAGGTCACAAGCATGGATGCTTTAAGTTTGATACAGTAAGCCGTACGGGTATCAAGCTCTAGTTCGACTTCGTAAAGGCCCTTGTCGCTGAACCAAAATCTGCTTTCGAACCTATATTCTCCGGCACCATAGTGAGATAAGGCTCGTTGGTGGCGGATTTGGCGACCCATCGCAGTCCGCTTTCAGGAGGCGCAGCAGCAATGACTTGATCGGGCGTCATGCCCCATTTGGTATATTGCCAATCGGCTTGTGCCGATGGAGCGACGCAGAGCAAGGCTGAAGGCATTGCTAAATAAGCAATAATCCTCATTTTCCCCTCCTGCATTTGTTACAATCAGGCGGGAGGCCACGTGGGGGGAACGTCAGTTCCGTCTAGCGGAAAGTAAATCGCCTCTTCGTCTTCTTCAACCGAAGGCTAAACGCGCTCTTTCACCCCCCCCGCGTGATGATCAGCGAACTCGTTTGCTTGCGGCTCTCCAATCTGGAAAGGCGCTCGTCGATAAGGGAAACGGTGTTAGCAGATGCTACCCGCAACGTATTGAAAATATTGAAGGGAGAAAAAGAAGTTGGCACGCCCTAGGGGAGTCGAACCCCTCTTCCCAGAATGAAAATCTGGTGTCCTAACCGATAGACGAAGGGCGCTTCCTTCGTGGTGGCGCCCTTATAGTCAGGCACTTTGAATCCCGCAAGCGGCAAAACAAGAAAAAATCACAATGGCGCGAATTTTTCTTGGCTTCTCGCCCGTGGTGCTCTGTAATTGGTGATTATCATTTTGATATCGCTACGTTATTTCTAGTTCCACAGGCTATTGATGGACATGTGGAAAGTTTCGATGGACGCGGCCGACCGGGGCAGCCGCGTCGCGAGTAATGCAACTTCCTCAGGCGCGCACCTCGAAGACCATGTTGAAGGGTGTTTCCGTGGCGCGGCGGAAATGCTTGAAACCGGCATCGAGGGCGACTTTCCTCAGCTTGGTTTCGCCGGCCTGCGCGCCGAGCCCGAGTCCAACCTCCTGCGAGAGCGATGCCGGGGTACAGATCATCGTCGACGCGCCGTAATAGACCCGACCGACTGGGTTGAGATTGTCCTTCAGGCAATCATGCGCAAAGGGCTCGACGACCAGCCAGGTGCCGTCAGCGGAGAGCGATTCCTTGACGTGCTTGCCGGCGCCGACCGGGTCCCCCATGTCGTGCAGGCAATCGAACATGGCGATGAGATCGTAGTTTCCTTCCGGAAATCCAGCAGCGGGCGCCTGCTGGAACGTGACACGATCGGCAACGCCAGCCTCCTTGGCCGCAGCCTTCGCCCGCTCGATCGACGGCGCGTGATAATCGAAGCCAAAGAACTTTGAAGCGGGATAGGCTTGAGCCATCAGGATCGTCGAAGCGCCGTGGCCGCAGCCGACGTCGGCGACTCGTGCGCCGGCCTTCAAACGGGCCTCGACGCCCTTCAAGGCAGGAATCCAGTCGGCAACCAGATTGTTGTTGTAGCCGGTTCGGAAGAAGCGCTCGGTACCGCGAAACAGGCAAGCGCTGTGCTCGTGCCACCCGACGCCCGTGCCGGTGCGGAAGGCGTCGGCTACCTTGGGTTCGTCCATCCACATGGCTTGCACGACCTGAAAAGCGCCGGCGAAGAAGGCAGGGCTATCCTCCTCGGCAAAGACCATTGCCTGCTCCGGCGTCAGGTGAAAGCGATCGGTCTTCTCGTCATAGGTGAGATAGTCGGCGGCCGCGAGGGCGGAGAGCCACTCTCTGAGGTAACGTTCCTTTATGCCGGTTTCCTTCGATACCTCGGATGAGTTGCGTGGCTTGCCGTCGGCCATGGCCTTGAACAGGCCAAGGTCATCACCCAGCACCACCAGCGCTCCGGATACGGCCGCGCCTACGTCGCCGATCAACCGACCGACGAGTGCATCCACTTTCTGCATGTCGGGTTCGCGCATGTCTTCCTCCCTCGGAGATGCAGGAAAAACCAGCCCGTCGGGCACTATATCACTGCCGGTGTTTGCCGCTAAAACAACACTGCGGCATTAGTGGCAAACTGTTCCGCTTACGAAGACGAAGCGCGATCCTTGAACAAAATTAACGTGTTGGTTGCGCCAATTGTCGCGTTGACAAGAAAAAACGTCAGATTGATAGTTCGCTAGCCCCTAGAGGCTTGGAGGAAGATCAATGATCAAGCGTTTGACTATTCTTGCATCCGTTTCCCTGCTCGGGGCGCTCGCGTTTGCGACGCCGTCCTCGGCGCTGACCATGAAGGAGTGCAGCGCGAAGTATAAGGCGGCCCAGGCTGACGGCTCCGCGAAGGACATGAAGTGGAATGATTTCCGCAAGGCGCAGTGCGGTCCGGATGCGACGGCTGAGCCGGATGTGACACTCAATAGTGGTGAAGAACCAGAAAAGCCCACGATGACGGCGCCCAAGGGCGTTTCGTTCCCAACAGCCATTTCACCGAAATATGCGAAGGAAACACCCGGCAAGGGACGGATGCATACCTGCGTCGACGCCTATCACCAGAATAAGGACGCCAATACGCTCAATGGTCTGAAGTGGATCCAGAAGGGCGGTGGTTTTTACAGCCTGTGCAATGCCAAGCTGAAGAGCTGATAGGGGTTTGGCTCAACTCGGAAGGCCCCGTCATCGGGGCCTTTTGTTTGTCGTCATGCGGCGCTCGCTCTCAAACCGACCGTCGAAAATACGCCAAAACGAAAAGGCCGCCGGAAAAATCCGACGGCCCTTGAATTCGTTGTTCGCCAATCGACTTAGTGCAGGATTTGGCTGAGGAAGAGCTTGGTGCGCTCGTGCTGCGGATTGTCGAAGAACTCGGCAGGCGAGTTCTGTTCGACGATCTGTCCCTGGTCCATGAAGATGACGCGGTTGGCGACCTGACGCGCAAAGCCCATTTCGTGGGTCACGCAAAGCATGGTCATGCCTTCCTCTGCCAGTCCGACCATGGTCTCCAGAACTTCCTTGATCATCTCAGGGTCGAGCGCCGAGGTCGGCTCGTCGAAAAGCATGATCTTCGGGTTCATGCAGAGTGAGCGGGCGATCGCCACGCGCTGCTGCTGACCGCCCGAGAGCTGACCCGGATACTTGTTGGCCTGCTCCGGGATTTTGACGCGCTTCAGGAAGTGCATGGCGATTTCTTCGGCCTGCTTCTTCGGCATCTTGCGCACCCAGATCGGCGCCAGCGTGCAGTTTTCCAGAATGGTCAGATGCGGGAAGAGATTGAAGTGCTGGAAGACCATGCCGACTTCGCGGCGCACTTCGTCGATCTTCTTCAGGTCGTTGGTGAGTTCGACCCCATCGACGATGATCTGGCCCTTCTGGTGCTCTTCCAGACGGTTGATGCAGCGGATCATCGTCGATTTTCCCGAGCCCGAGGGGCCGGCAATGACGATGCGCTCGCCGCGCATTACCTTGAGATTGATGTCACGCAGTACGTGAAAATCGCCGTACCACTTGTTCATGCCAATGATGTCGACGGCAACGTCTGTCGCCGAAACAGTCATCTTCTTTTGAGCCTCAGCCATATGTTCGTTCCCTTGATCTTTTATCGTTTGTGGCCGGTATCGAGATAGCGTTCCATGAAGCCTGAATAGCGCGACATGCCGAAGCAGAACAGCCAGAAAACGAAGCCAGCGAAAATCAGGCCTGTCAAGGGCGTGACCGCGCTCGCCCAGTTGGCGTCGGTAAAGTTAAACCGGACGATACCGAGCAGGTCGAACATGCCGATGATCGACACCAGTGACGTATCCTTGAACATGCCGATGAAGGTATTGACGATGCCGGGGATGACCAGCTTGATCGCCTGCGGAAGTATGATCAGTCGCATCTTCTGCCAGTAACCGAGCCCGAGCGAGTCGGCGCCTTCGGACTGGCCTTTAGGGATCGCCTGTAGGCCACCGCGAATGACCTCCGCCATGTATGCGGAAGCAAAGATTGCCACACCGATCAATGCGCGCAGCAGCTTGTCGATGGTGAACCCGGTCGGCAGGAAAAGCGGCAGCAATACGCTCGCCATAAACAGCACGGTGATCAACGGTATGCCGCGAATGATTTCGATAAAGGCGACGCAGACAATTTTGATCACAGGCATCTTCGATCGGCGCCCCAGCGCCAGAATGATGCCAAACGGCAGCGACACGGCAATGCCGACGAAGGAAAGCACCAGCGTCACCATCAGGCCGCCCCATAGAGGCGTATCGACGATTTCGAGCCCGAAACCGCCGTAAAGCAGCCAGAAGGCAAGAAGCGGCAGGACGGCGAACAGCAGAATGGCGTTGATGCGCTTGAACGGCGCCTTGGGGACCAGCATAGGCGCGAGCAGCAGCACGAACAGGACACCGACGATCGTCGGGCGCCAACGTTCGTCGAGCGGGTAAGTGCCGAACGCGAACTGAGAGATCTTCGCGTTGACGAATGCCCAGCAAGCGCCGCTCCAGCCATCAGGCTGGGTGCCACCTTGAACAGTCGTCGCGCAGAAGGTGCGGTCCGTTCCGGTCCAGACGGCCTGAATGAACAACCAGTTGATGACGTGCGGCAACGCCCAGGCGAGGAAGGTAACGGCAATGACGGTCAGGACAATGTCCTTCGGCGTTGCTAGCAGGTTCTTGCGAGCCCAGGCCCATGCGCCGCTCTCGCTGCGCGGTGCTGGTGCCGGGTCGATAAAAGCGGTCCTGACGAAAGATTGGTTGGATACCGACATCTTATCTCTCCACCAACGCCATTTTGGCATTGAACCAGTTCATGAACAGCGAAGTGAGGATGCTGAGCGTGAGATAGACAACCGCCCAGATGAACACGATTTCGATCGCCTGTCCGGTCTGGTTGAGGATGGTGCCGCCAACCGCGACGAGATCCGCGAAACCGATGGCGATCGCCAGCGATGAGTTCTTCGTCAGGTTCAGGTACTGGCTGGTCAGCGGAGGAATGATGATACGCAGCGCCTGGGGGACGACAACGAGGCGCGTGATGCTTGACGGATGGAGGCCAAGCGCACCGGCAGCCTCCGACTGGCCCTTGGGAACGCCGCGAATGCCAGCGCGGACGATTTCGGCAATGAAGGCCGCAGTGTAGAAGGATAGAGCCAGGAACAGCGACATGAATTCCGGCCCGACGACGGAGCCGCCGGTGAGATTGAATTTGCCTGCAATGGGAACGTCAAACGACAGAGGCATGCCGGCCAGAAAGAAGGTCAATATCGGCAGGCCCACAATCAGAGCGATGGACGTCCAGATCGTGTGGAACTGTTTGCCGGTGGTAGCCTGGCGTTTGTGCGCCCAGCGCGCAACAACCGTGGAAGCGATGATCCCGACGATGATCGCTATACCGACCACCCATATGCCTTCACCGAAAATCGGCTTCGGAAAAGCAAGGCCGCGGTTGTTGAGGAACATGCTGAAGGGCAGGTGGAGGGAATCTCTCGGTCCAGGCAGGACGGCAAGGACGCCTTGGTACCAAAAGAAGATGACGAGCAGCGGCGGAATGTTTCGGAAGACCTCGACGTAGACCGTGCACAGCTTCGAGATCAGCCAATTATGTGACAAGCGGCCGATACCGACGACGAAACCGATGATCGTTGCGGTAATAATCCCGGTTACGGCGACCAGCATGGTATTGAGAAGGCCGACCAACAATGCGCGCCGATAAGTGGCATCGCTGGAATAGTCGATCAGCGACTGACCGATGTCGAAGCCCGACCGACCGTTCAAGAACCCGAAGCCAGACGCAGTGCCGGTGCGGGCCAAATTCTGGGCCGTGTTATGGGTGACCCACCACACGAATCCGACGAGGATCACGATGGTGAGAACTTGAAAGAAAATGCCCCGAAACCTCGGGTCGTAGATCACTGATTGGAAACTCCAGCCAGTGCTTTGCACATGCGACGTGTGCACAGCCTCTTGCGTCATGCCGAGCCTAATCCCCTATGAGCCCGTTTTCGGGCTTTTCTCTTTATGATGGGGAGGCGGCAAACCGCCTCTCCAAGTCTTGAAGGTCTATCCGATCAACGGACCGGCGGAGCGTATTGGATGCCACCCTTGTTCCACAGCGCGTTCAGGCCGCGCTCGATCTTGAGCGGGCTGCCTTTACCGACGTTGCGGTCGAAGACTTCACCGTAGTTTCCGACGCCCTTGATGATGTTATAGGCCCACTCGTTGGTAAGCCCCATGTCGGTACCGATCTTTGTATCGGTTTCCGTACCGAGGAAGCGCTTGATATCGGGATTTGCAGAGTTCTTCATCTCATCGACGTTTGCCTGGGTAATCCCGAACTCTTCAGCATTGACGAGGGCATAGGCCGTCCACGATACGATATCGAACCACTGATCGTCGCCCTGGCGAACGGCCGGTCCGAGCGGCTCCTTCGAGATGATTTCCGGAAGAACCACATGTTCGTCGGGATTCTTCAGCGTCAGGCGCAGTGAGTAGAGGCCGGACTGGTCGGTCGTGTAGACATCGCAACGACCAGCGTCGTAGGCGGCGTTGACTTCTTCAAGCTTCTCGAAGACGACCGGATTGTACTGGAGGTTGTTCGACTTGAAGTAATCGGCGAGGTTCAGTTCCGTCGTTGTGCCGGCCTGGACGCAAACGGCGGCACCTGAAAGTTCGAGCGCCGACTTCACGTTAAGGCTCTTGCGAACCATGAAGCCCTGACCGTCATAATAGGTGACTGGACGGAAGTTGAAGCCTTGCGCGGTATCGCGGTTGATGGTCCACGTCGTGTTGCGCGATAGAACATCGACTTCGCCCGACTTCAGAGCCGGGAAGCGGTCCTTGGCCGACAGTGGCGTGTACTTCACTTTAGTCGGGTCGCCGAAGACGGCGGAGGCAACTGCCTTGCAGAAGTCGACGTCGAAGCCGGCCCAATTGCCGGAAGCGTCAGGCTGCGCGAAACCAAGAAGGCCGGTGTTGACGCCGCACTGAACAAAACCCTTTGCCTTTACGTCTTCGAGCGTGGTGGCAGAAGCTGCCGAAGCGCCAAGTCCGAAAACTGCTGCGCCGATGGCGGCGGACAGAAGCTTAATCTTCATTTTTCCCAACCTTTTCCTTTGTCTTATCTTTTTGTGGGAGCGTTCGCCGAAGCACGCGGAACCTCCCATATGACCCGACACCCTCCCGGCGCGAGTGGTTCTATCACAGTCGCAAATGTCACCATGGTCAAGTGTCGCAGTGAAAGATTGCGTGATATTTCGGCAATTCTCTAATTGAGGCGCGCAAAATAAGCAGATGACTATCGAAATGGCGGCCGTTGCCGAAAAAAATCGCGAAAAATCACTGATATATCTGAAGAATCTGCATGGCAGGGATGCTGTACGTGGTCCGGCTTCGGGGTTGACCGATCGTTTCGTGCGGTTCAAGAGTTTGCCGACCGCATCTTATCGCCAAAGGCATTCCCAATATGAAAGATAAAGAAGGCCCGCTTCAGAACGCTGGCATCAACACGCGCCTTTCCCATCTCGGCAACGACCCGGCCGAATACCACGGTTTCGTCAATCCGCCGGTTGTTCACGCCTCGACAGTCCTCTTTCCAAATGCGCGAGCAATGGAAACCCGTGGACAGAAATACACCTACGGAACGCGCGGGACTCCGACAACCGATGCCCTTTGTGAGGCGATCGATGCGCTGGAAGGGTCGGCCGGAACGATTCTCGTACCGTCGGGACTGGCGGCTGTGACCGTCCCGTTCCTGGCGTTGCTATCTTCTGGTGACCACGCATTGATCGTCGACTCGGTCTATGGGCCGACCCGGCATTTCTGTGACACGATGCTGAAGCGTCTCGGTGTCGAGGTAGACTATTACGATCCAATGGTTGGTGCGGGCATCGAGGCGCTGATCAAGCCGAACACCAAGCTCGTCCACACGGAGGCGCCCGGCTCGAATACCTTCGAGATGCAGGACATTCCGACGATCGCAGCAATCGCGCACAAGCACGGTGCGGTCGTGACGATGGACAACACCTGGGCGACGCCTGTCTACTTCAAGCCGCTGGACTTCGGTGTCGATGTCTCCATTCACGCAGCCACCAAATACCCGTCCGGGCATTCCGATATCCTGATGGGTACGGTCTCCGCAAACGCCAAATACTGGTCGCAGCTCCACGAAGCGAACATCACGCTCGGCATTTGCGGTGCGCCCGACGACGCCTACCAGATCCTGCGCGGTTTGCGCACCATGGGCGTGCGCCTGGAGCGCCATTACGAAAGTGCGCTCACGATTGCCAAATGGCTGGAGGGCAGGGAGGACGTTGCCAAGGTGCTGCATCCGGCGCTATCGAGCTTCCCGTCGCACGAATTGTGGAAGCGCGACTTCAAGGGCGCGAGCGGCATCTTCTCTTTCGTGCTTGCCGTCGACGCACCGGAAAAGTTCAGGGCCAAGGCCCATGCTTTCCTCGATGCGCTGCAGATCTTCGGCCTCGGTTGGTCGTGGGGCGGCTTCGAAAGCCTCGCCATTCACGTCAACCTGAGCGATCGCCGCATTCGAACGGCGCCAACCGAAGGACCGGTCATCCGCCTGCAGATCGGGCTTGAGGACGTCGTTGATATCAAGGCCGATATCGAGCGCGGTTTCGCCGCGGCAAAGGCCGTCTGATCAGGCGCCGGCTTGGTAGCCGTAGATCCAGTCGAGATCCGCCGCGAGGCTTTGCGGCGGTCTTAATGCCAGAACGATATCGCGCCCGATGCGCACCGGCCCGCGGGCGTGATAGGCAAACTGGTTGAATGCACCGCGCTGGCGCAGCCGCGCTATCCGCGGTGTGCGATGTGCTTCGAACAACCGCAGCGCTTCGGCAACCGGCCGTGTTGCCACGAACATCGCAAGCTCATAGGCGTCCTCGATCGCCATTGCAGCGCCCTGTGCCGCAAAGGGCATCATTGCATGCGCGGCGTCGCCAATAAGGACGCAATCGCGGCCGTTTTGCCAACGCCCATTTTTCGTTTCATAGAGAGGCCAGAAGGTGATGTCGCCCGTCCTCGCGAAAAGTTCGGCCACGGCAGGGTGCCACCGGGAAAACCGCGAAAGCAGTTGTTGACGCTGCGCTTCCGTCGGCTGGCTGGTCCAGTCATGCGATGTGGCGTTGCCGGCAGTGATCGCCACCATATTGAAACTGCTGGTTTCACGGAGCGGATAGCAGACGAGGTGTGCCGCCGGACCAAGGAATGCCGAGACGCTCGTGCGTTCAAGAAAGGTGGGCGCGTTTGCCGCGTCTATCGTGAAGCGGTAGGCGATGTTGCCGGAGAAGCGAGGCGAGGGGCTGCCTTCGATGTCTTCCCGAACCTGCGACCAGACGCCGTCGGCACCAATCAGAAGATCCGCCGGGCGGGATAGGTCCGACAATACCCGGCTCTTGATCCGCGCTCCCAGATGCAGCTTGCAAAGTGGCTCCTTGGAGACCGCGTCAAGCAGCGCCCGCTGCAAGGTGGAGCGATGGAGGACACCATAGGGCGCGCCCCACCGGGCGCGTGCAAATCCACCAGCAGGAACGGCTGCGAGCTGACGCAGCGTGGTTCCGGACATAAGCCGAATGGAATCTGGCTCGAGCCAGGTGTCGGTCAGGTGCTCGAGGACGCCCAGTTCCGCCAGAATGCGAGAAGCATTCGACGAAATCTGCAGACCTGCCCCGACTTCGGTCAGTTTAGGTGCCTGCTCGAAAATCTCGGAACTGATGCCGTGCCGCGCCAGCGCCAGTGCAGTCGTAAGCCCCGCTACGCCCGCGCCGACGATGGCGGCATGTTCTGCCGGCATAGGTTGTCCGATCTTAGATTGCGTCTCAGGCAGCCTTGACGTGGAAAACGCAGCCAGCCGGATTGGTCTGGTTTGCCTTCAGCGCACCATTGAAACGGTAGAGGGTCGAGCAGTAGGAGCAGACCTTCTCGTTCTCATCGCCCATGTCGATGAAGATGTGCGGATGATCGAACGGAACGGAGGCGCCGGTGCACATGAACTCTTTCACACCGACTTCGATAACGCGGTGTCCGCCGTCGTTCTGGAAGTGGGGAATATTGTGGCCGGCCATGTTCGTCTCCGAATGCTTTGTAATGTGCGCGGACCTTATAGTCCTTCACTGCAAATGTGTAGAGCCAAAGAGTGTCCCGGCGCACAGTTTTTGCAACTGCGAGGGTTTCAGTTCGGTGACCTATAAAATATGGTCCGGCAAAAAAGGACAGTCCGATGAACTTGAATACGCCCGCTTTTTCCAGCTTCACACATGATGGTCTGAAGCTTGCCTTCTTTGATGAAGGCGATCCGTCCGGGGCGCCGGTTCTGCTGATCCACGGTTTTGCCTCCAGCGCCAACGTGAACTGGGTTCATCCGGGTTGGCTGAAGACCTTGGGTGATGCGGGTTATCGGGTCATTGCCATCGACAACCGCGGACACGGCGCAAGTGACAAGCCACGCGACGCCGAGGCCTATCGTCCCTGGCATATGGCGAGCGATGCAATTGCGCTCCTCGATCACCTCGGGATTTCTGAAGCCAACCTCATCGGTTACTCGATGGGAGCCCGCATTTCCGTCTTCGCGGCACTTGCCCATCCAGACCGGGTCCGCTCTCTGGTTCTCGGCGGCCTGGGGATCGGCATGACGGATGGGGTCGGCGATTGGGATCCGATTGCGGATGCCTTGTTGGCCCAGTCGCTTGATGATGTCGTCCACGATCGCGGACGCATGTTCCGGGCTTTCGCCGATCAGACGAAGAGTGACCGTGAAGCGCTCGCCGCCTGTATCAAGGGATCTCGCGATCTTGTCGCACGGTCCGACATGACGAAAATCGACGCTCCGACACTGATTGGCGTTGGAACTAAGGACGATATCGCGGGTTCAGCTCAGGAGCTTGCGGCATTGATGCCCCATGCCCAGGCCCTTGATATTCCTGGCCGCGATCACATGCTGGCCGTGGGAGACCGGGTTTTCAAGAAGGCAGTGCTGGAGTTTTACGCCGAAGTCTCCGGGCGGTGATATGGGATTTGTCGTGGCGGTTCGAGGACCGCGGGAACGATTCCCGACGCACCCATTTATGTTAACAGGTTTTTGCCCTATATAGAGCCGATCCTACGCATACGAGGAGACCTTTCATGGTCGCAAAGACAGACATTCGCTCTCTTGAGACAGGCAATCCTCTCAAGGTGATGGATCCGATCTGGGACAGCCTGCGCGACGAAGCGCGCGCTGCCGCAGAAAATGATCCGGTGCTGGCCGCATTTCTCTACTCGACCGTGCTGAATTATCGGTCGCTCGAGGAGTGCGTGATCTACCGCATCTGCGAACGTCTCGATCACCCGGACATGCAGGCGATCCTGCTGCGCCAGACCTTCGATCAGATGCTGGACGATTGGCCGGAGTGGAGTGCCATTCTGCGCGTCGACATCCAGGCGATCTATGATCGCGACCCCGCGTGCCTGCGCTTCATGGAAGCCGTACTCTATTTCAAGGGATTCCACGCGCTGCAGACGCACCGCCTGGCGCATTGGCTGCTGAACCGCGGTCGGCGCGATCTGGCGCTCTATCTGCAAAGCAGATCGTCGAGTGTTTTCCAGACCGACATCAATCCCGCGGCGCGTATCGGCAGGGGCATCTTCCTCGATCATGCCACCGGGCTGGTCGTCGGCGAAACCGCTGTGATCGGCGACAACGTGTCGATCCTTCATGGTGTCACGCTCGGTGGTACCGGCAAGGAAGGCTCGGACCGGCATCCGAAGATCGGCAGCGGTGTCCTGATCGGCGCTGGTGCCAAGATTCTCGGTAACATCGAGATCGGCTATTGCTCGCGCATTGCCGCAGGCTCTGTCGTGCTGAAGGCGGTGCCGCCTAAGACGACCGTGGCGGGCGTGCCGGCCAAGGTGGTCGGAGAAGCAGGGTGTTCGGAGCCGTCGCGAATAATGGATCAGGTGATCGGCGCGGATATCTGAGCCGCGCGTCACTTAACAGCGTGGCATATCGGCGGGGATAGCGTTCATGCGTCCGTCCCCCGTGCCTTTACAGCGCCGTCTTTCCCATGCAAGAAGCGGCCAACCGAGACCGCTCAGGAGATGCAGTGTGAAGCCCGAAGAAATCAAGAAACTCGACGCCTATTTCAAGCGCACGTTCAACCCGCAGGTGATCGTCAAGGCACGCCCGCGAAAGAATGATTCCGCGGAAGTCTATCTCGGCGAAGAATTTCTGGGTGTCGTCTATATCGATGACGAGGACGGCGACCGCTCCTACAATTTCTCGATGGCGATCCTCGACGTCGATCTTTGATCCGTGATTGATGGGCGGCTCGTCTTTCGCCGCCCGTCTGCCCAGACCGCAACCGCGAGCGGCTGGCTTCTTAAGGCGGGCCGATCGATCGACCTGCAGCGCGGCTCAAGCCTTGATCTCGCAAACCTCCGATTGTTTCTTTTCGCAGGGCAATCTTTAGCGGAAAAACAAGCCTCCTTCTCTGGACCACCCCGCCGGATGCTCCATCTCCCCCTTGAGCATGTGCTCTAGTGTCAATGGAGGAATGCCGAGGATGGGTATTTTCGACAAGATCAAGCATGCGATTTTTGGTGAGGCCGTAGCTGCTCCGGCCACTCCGTCCGCCACACCTGCGCCACCGCCGACTGCAGCAGCGCCAAGCGACACGCCAGCATCCCAGCAGGTGTCGGCAGCCGCGGCGGCGATCGATATCGTGCCGCTATTGGACGCGGCGGTGAAGAAAAGCGGACAGAAACTGGACTGGCGCCACTCGATCGTCGATCTCATGAAGGCTGTCGGCATGGACGCGAGCCTTGCGGAGCGCAGAGAGCTTGCGACGGAACTTGGCTTCAAAGGCGATCCGCACGACACCGCCACCATGAACATGTTCCTGCACAAGGCGTTGATGAAGCGACTTGCCGAGAACGGCGGAAAGGTTCCTGCGGAGCTTCTCGATTGAGGGCTCTATGCCATCGGCGCCGTGGCGACATTTTTGATAAAGCTTCTGGTTGCGGCGCTTCTGATATATTTTAGCAAAATCAATTATTCAAATATGACCATCCTGCGCGGCCAAAAGTAAAAGCATCAAGGATGCAATCACGGATTGTTTTGCAATGCACAATACTGCTTGACTATTTGTGCGCCGCAGCTACGCTTCATCCTGCTGCAAAGGCCAAGGAGGATGATGGTCATGTTGAACTTCGATGAAGCGAGCCGGAAGAGCAAGGAAGCCATGGATACGATGCTGAAGAGCTATTCCGATACCGCCAAAGGCTTTCAGGCAATCGCTGTTGAAGGGGTCGAGTACTCGAAGAAGTCTTTTCAGGACGCGGTGACGCATTTTGAAAGCCTGTCCGGCGCTCGTAGCCTCGAAGCGGCGTTCGAGTTGCAGACCAACTATGTGAAAAGCGCATACGAAAGCTTCGTGAGCGAAGCCACCAAGCTCGGCGAAATGTATTCCGATCTCGCCAAGAACGCCTACAAACCATACGAAGCGCCTGTCGTGGCAGCGACCGCAAAGGCAACGAAAGCCGCTGCAGTTGTCCCGCCCGCCGCGGCGTAAAGATACGCGGCACAGCCCGCATAGCTCTTGAAAAACGAAGACCGGCTACGCATCTGCGGCCGGTCTTTTCTTTTTTCACGGTGCCCATCGGCTGCCGTCACCAGTTTTTGTGTCTTTGCGTTGAGACTGGCCGAATTGTGATTGCAGTGTGAAACGAGGGGCTTAAAATCGCTCCAGGATGAACTAAGTTAGTATTTCGAATATTCGGCGGAAAAGCAGCCCTCCCATGCCCCGCCGGACCGATCGAGGAATGAAGGAAAATGATCGCAAAGCCGATCCGGATGCAAAACGATAGCGAAAGGAACGGGGACAACGGAAATCGCGGAACCTCGGTCATCACACGCACCAAACCGAAGACCAAGAAGCCTAATCTCTACCGCGTGCTACTCTTGAATGACGACTACACTCCCATGGAATTTGTCATTCATATCCTCGAGCGTTTTTTTCAGAAGGATCGTGAAAGTGCCACCCGCATTATGCTCCACGTCCACAACCACGGCGTCGGTGAATGCGGAATATTTACATACGAGGTGGCGGAGACGAAGGTGAGTCAGGTGATGGACTTCGCCCGACAGCACCAGCATCCGCTGCAATGCGTCATGGAAAAGAAGTGAGGATCTGAACGTGCCAACATTTTCGCCTAGTCTTGAGAAGGCGCTCCATCAGGCACTGACCTTTGCTAACGAGCGGCATCATGAATATGCCACGCTCGAGCATCTGCTGCTCGCCCTGATCGACGATGCCGATGCCGCCGCCGTTATGGGGGCCTGCAACGTCGACCTCGACGCGCTACGCAAAACGCTTGTTGAATATGTCGATAACGAACTCTCCAATTTGGTCACCGGCTATGACGAGGACTCCAAGCCGACCTCCGGCTTCCAGCGCGTTATCCAGCGAGCGGTGATCCATGTGCAGTCGTCTGGCCGCGAAGAGGTGACAGGTGCTAACGTCCTGGTTGCGATCTTCGCCGAGCGAGAGAGCCATGCGGCCTACTTCCTGCAGGAGCAGGAAATGACCCGTTACGATGCGGTCAACTACATCTCGCACGGGATCGGTAAGCGACCGGGCTCGTCAGAATCGCGTCCGCCACGTGGTGCCGACGATGGCGAATCTGAGAGCAAGCCAACGTCACGTGGCAGCGGCGAGCAGGAAGAGGGCGGTCCGAAGAAGCAGCAGGATGCTCTGAAGGCCTACTGCGTGAACCTCAACGAGAAGGCAAAGGGCGGCAAGATCGATCCGTTGATCGGCCGTCAGGCAGAGGTCAATCGGACCATCCAGGTCCTGTGCCGTCGGTCAAAGAACAATCCGCTCTACGTGGGCGATCCCGGCGTCGGCAAGACGGCGATTGCCGAAGGCCTTGCCAAGCGCATCGTCGAAGGCAAGGTGCCGGAAGCCTTGGCCG
Source organism: Rhizobium sp. R711 (assembly GCF_002211365.1). GTDB lineage: Bacteria > Pseudomonadota > Alphaproteobacteria > Rhizobiales > Rhizobiaceae > Rhizobium. The sequence goes on from NZ_LOKZ01000036.1 coordinate 173,949, forward strand.
ATGCCACCATCTTCTCGCTGGATATGGGCACGCTGTTGGCTGGCACACGCTATCGCGGCGATTTCGAAGAGCGTCTGAAGCAGGTCGTCAAGGAGCTGGAAGAATATCCGGGCGCCGTACTGTTCATCGACGAGATCCACACCGTCATCGGTGCGGGTGCGACGTCGGGCGGCGCGATGGATGCCTCGAATCTGTTGAAGCCGGCTCTGTCCTCGGGCGCGATCCGCTGCATCGGTTCGACCACCTATAAGGAATACCGCCAGTTCTTCGAGAAGGACCGTGCTCTGGTTCGCCGCTTCCAGAAGATCGACGTCAATGAACCGTCGATCGATGATGCGATCGAAATCATGAAGGGCCTGAAGCCTTACTTCGAGGAATATCATCACCTGCGTTACTCGAACGAAGCGATCAAGACCGCCGTCGAGCTGTCAGCCCGTTACATTTCGGACCGCAAGCTGCCTGACAAGGCAATCGATGTGATCGATGAGACTGGTGCTGCCCAGATGTTGCTGCCGCCGTCCAAGCGCCGCAAGCTGATCACCGAAAAGGAGATCGAGGCAACTGTCGCGACGATGGCCCGCATCCCGCCGAAGACCGTGTCGAAGGACGACGAAGCCGTTCTTGCCAATCTCGAGCAGGAACTGCGCTCGGTCGTCTACGGCCAGGACAAGGCGATCGAAGCGCTGTCGACCTCGATCAAGCTCGCTCGCGCGGGCTTGCGCGAACCGAACAAGCCGATCGGCTCCTATGTCTTCTCCGGCCCGACTGGCGTCGGCAAGACCGAGGTTGCCAAGCAGTTGGCATCGTCGCTGGGGGTCGAACTCCTGCGCTTCGACATGTCCGAATACATGGAGCGGCATACGGTATCGCGTCTGCTCGGTGCACCTCCCGGCTATGTCGGCTTCGACCAGGGCGGCCTCCTGACCGACGGCGTCGACCAGCATCCGCATTGCGTTGTGCTGCTCGATGAGATCGAGAAGGCGCATCCTGACATCTATAACATCTTGTTGCAGGTGATGGACCACGGCGCGCTGACGGACCACAACGGCAAGAAGATCGACTTCCGTAACGTCATCCTGATCATGACGACCAACGCGGGCGCATCGGAGATGGCCAAGGCCGCGATTGGCTTCGGCTCGTCCAAGCGGACAGGCGAAGACGAAGAGGCGCTAACCCGCCTGTTCACGCCCGAGTTCCGCAACCGCCTCGACGCGATCATCCCGTTCGCGGCGCTTCCGACGGAAGTCATCTATAAGGTTGTGCAGAAGTTCATCATGCAGCTCGAAGCACAGCTTTCGGAACGGAACGTCACCTTCGACCTGCACGAGGATGCGATCGCATGGCTGGCTGAAAAGGGCTACGACGACAAGATGGGCGCCCGCCCGCTTGCCCGCGTCATCCAGGACGTCATCAAGAAGCCACTCGCAAACGAAATCCTTTTCGGGAAGCTACGGAAAGGTGGCGTGGTCCACGTCACTGTCGGGCCGAAGGAAGACGGAAAGCCGGATATCATTTTGGAAGCGGTGCCGGATAGCGCTCCGATCAAGCCGAAGCCGGAAGCAGAAGTCGTCCATCCGGAGGCCGATGACGAGGATGACGGCGAGCTGAAGACGAAGACCCGCACGAAGAAGACGACGGCCAGGAAGGCAAAGGCAGTCGTCGAACATCAGGCGAAGAGCCCGCCCAAGAAGGGCAGTGCGGTTCCGAGAGTTCCGAAGAAGTAAACTGAGAAAAGGCGGCTGCGACAGCCGCCTTTTTCTTTGTCCCACTGGAGATCGCTTAGACAATTCTTAAATGAACCGGCTTTATATCGGCTCCAGCAAGGAGCCTCACGATGGCGTTTCTGCCGGCTGAACGTTTCATCATTTTGATCATCGCGACGTTGGCGCTGCTTGATGTCGGCCTGTTGTTATTGAAGGGCGTTGGCATCGACGTTGCCGGATATGCGAGCCTCGTCGCTTGCGGGGCGTTCCTGCTTGCACTTGGCCAATTCTATCGCCAGGTCCGCCGCAACGAACGGATTGCCGTGACGGCCACTGCCGCCGGTCTCTTCGTGCTGTTCACGATTGCCGGCTCGGTATTCAACTATCTGCTCCTGCCGCTGCGGTTCCAGTTTATCGATCCCGCTCTTGGCCGGTTTGATGAAGCGCTGGGTTTTCATTGGCCTGCCTTCGTGACGTGGGCTTCCCAATATCCACGCACGGGAATGCTGCTGAGGGTGGTTTATGCATCGTCACTGCCGCAGTTGCTTGCCATTCTGCTGATCCTGGGCTTTAGCGGGCACATGAGGCTGCTTCATCACTTTCTGATGACTGGCGTTGTGGGAGCGCTGTTGGCAATCATTTTCTGGTCCTTCTTGCCGTCGTTTGGCGCCTCCGCGATCTACCAGTTGCCACCCGAGGTGACCGAGGCCGTTCCACTTGCCGTGGGGCCTGACTATAATGCTAAGGTTGTCGAACTGGGACGCAACGGCGTGACCTATTTGACGCCCAGAAATGTTCTCGGTCTGATTGGATTTCCGTCATTCCACACGGTCATGGCAGCCATGTCCGCATGCTTCATGATCCGTCGCGGGGCGCTCGCCGCACCGTTCCTCGTTTTGAATACACTAATGGTGCCCGCCGTCCTGATACAGGGTGGGCACCATTTTATTGACGTGTTCGGAGGTTTGCTGGCCTTCGCCCTTGCGTACATGCTCGCCAATGCCGCACTCCGCCAATTTGAAAAGGTGCAACAGCGTCAGCCCGACGATCGCACGTTGACCGCTGGCAACGCCTGATCAAAGCTCGGCTCTGATCTTCTCTGCGTTCGCAGCAAGCACTGCATTGTTTTCCATCTGGCCCGAATGCGGGCGCAGCGCCATGCCTTCGTAACGCGGAATGACATGGAAGTGCAGGTGAAAAACGGTCTGGCCAGCGGCAGGCTCGTTGAACTGGCAGACGAAGACGCCATCGGCCTCGAAGGCTTCCTTGACCGCTTTGGCGATCTTCTGGACGACGGGAATCGTCTTGGCGAGAGCTGTCGGGTCCGCATCGAGTAGGTTGCGCGACGCCGCCTTGGGAACAACAAGCACGTGACCAGGTGCTTGAGGCATCACGTCCATGAAGGCGACAGTGTCGTTGTCTTCGTAAATGCGGTGCGAGGGGATTTCGCCGCGCAGGATCTTGGCGAAAATGTTGTTGTTGTCGTAGGCGGCGCTGGTCATACAAAATCTCCTCGTTGCTCTTGTGACCGCGTAGCGCGGCAGGGGCGAGAGCGTCAATCCTCCTGCTGGCGCTCGCCCTTTCGAAACGGGCTGTGCTCCGTCAAGATCTCGTTCATGTGCTCGACGTCGTCGCGCTCCCGCTCGAGATAGTCGGCAATCGCCCGGCGCAGACCGGCATGTGCAACATAGTGCGCTGAGTGGGTTGTCACCGGCAGGTAACCTCGTGCCAGCTTGTGTTCACCCTGCGCGCCGGCTTCCACTCGCTTGAGGCCTCTTTCAAGGGCAAAGTCGATCGCCTGATGGTAGCAGACTTCGAAATGCAGGTATGGGTGGTCCTCGATGCAGCCCCAATGGCGGCCGTAGAGCGCATCACCACCGATGAAGTTGATCGCACCGGCAATATAGCGCCCGTCACGCTTTGCCATGATGAGCAGGATGTCGTCGGGCATGCGCTCGCCGATCAGCGAGTAGAACTTGCGCGTCAGGTAGGGTCGGCCCCATTTTCTGCCGCCCGTGTCCATGTAGAACTCGAAGAACTGGTCCCATACCCGTTCAGTCAGATCGCGACCGGTCAGCCAATCGACGCTGATGCCATGTTCGAGGGCGGTGCGGCGTTCCTTGCGAAGCGCCTTGCGCTTGCGCGACGCGAGCGTTTCCAGAAATTCCTCGTGATTGGCGTAACCTTCGTTGACGAAGTGGAACTGCTGATCCGTCCTATGAAGGTAGTCCTCGCCTTCAAAGATGCCGATTTCGTCCTCGGGTACGAACGTAATATGAGCGGAAGAGACGCCAAGCCGGCGCACGACTTCCTTGAGACTCTCGGCTATGGCGTGCTGGATCGGGAGGCGCTGCAAACCTTCGGCGACAAGCAGACGCGGGCCGGTCGCGGGCGTAAAGGGAATGGAGCATTGGAGCTTCGGATAGTAGCGTCCGCCGGCTCGCTCGAAGGCATCGGCCCAGCCGTGGTCGAAAACATATTCGCCCTGGCTATGGTTCTTGAGATAACCGGGCAGGGCGCCGATGAGCTCGCCTTTGTCCGTTTCCAACAGAAGATGGTGGCCCATCCAGCCGGATTGCGCCGTCGCCGATCCCGATTCTTCCAGCGAGGACAGGAAAGCATGCGACACGAACGGATTATAGGCGAGCGCGCCGCCTTTTGGGGAGGTCCCGGAAAGCAGCGACCAGCTCTCCGGGGAAATCGCGGTAAAGGACCGCTCGATGCGGATTGAAAGTTCGTCTGTCATGGAGCGAATGCGAGACCGTTTGGGAGGAGAATAGGGCTCATCGACAGTCTGCGCATGATCTTGTCCAAAAAGCGAGCGTCAAGCCGAAACGCGCGGATCGAATCCCTCGAATGTCATCTGGTCGGCATTCTCGAAGGTGTGCTTTCGCGCCTTTTCATCGCGCACGGTCCAGGTGATGACGACGACACCCTTTTCGCGCTGCGCTGTGATGAAGGGGTTAGGCAGATCGGCAAAGAAATAGGAGATGAAGTCGAGGCCGAGTTCCATGGCCTTTTCGTGGACTTCGAACTCTTGCGGCTTGTTGCCGCCCGCCGTCAGCCCAAGCGGATAGGGGGCATTAAGCGCCTTCAGATCGCGAAGCAGCCAGTGGTCGAAGCTCATCAGGGCAACCTTGCCTTCATAGCCTTCAAGCACTTCGAGAACTGCTTCCGCAAATCCCTCGTCGTCGGCCTCGCGGCCTTTCAGCTCGATAACCAGCGGAACCCGGCCTTTTACCAGATCCAGCAGCTGCCGCAACGTGGGGATCTTGTCGGCCGTTCCGCCGACGGAGATGAGGCCGAGTTCTTGTGACGTCCGCTCGCGCACGTCACCCTTGAGATTGCAGAGGCGTTCCAGATCCTCGTCGTGGAAGACAACAGGTACGCCATCGGACGCATAATGCAGGTCGCATTCGATCGCGAAGCCTGCTTCGACCGCGCGGGAAAAGGCGGAGAGCGTGTTTTCCCACACCGCCTTGTTGAGGTCATGGTAGCCGCGGTGGGCGACGGGCTGTTCCTTGAGCCATGCAGCCGCGGTCATCAGGCAATTTCCACGATTGCGTCGATTTCGACAGCGGCGTTCATCGGCAACGCGGCCATGCCGACGGCGGCGCGCGCATGCTTTCCGGCCTCACCGAGGACGCCTGCGATCAAGTTGGAGGCGCCATTGATGACGAGGTGCTGTTCAACGAAATCGGGCGTCGAGGCCACGAAGCCATTGAGTTTGATGACGCGCTTGATGCGGCTGAGATCGCCGAGAGCAGACTTTGCCTGGGCAAGAATATTGATGGCACAGAGCTCTGCGGCACGCTGGCCGGTTGCGACGTCGACAGCCTTGCCCAAATGACCCGTAATTATTTTGCCGTTCTCGAGCGGTAGCTGCCCGGAGATGTAGAGAAGGTTGCCACTGATGACATAGGGGACGTAGTTTGCGGCCGGTGCGGCAGCTTCAGGCAGGGATATCCCCATTTCTTTCAGGCGCGCAGCGATTTGATCGGACATTTTCCTCTCCGCTTTTGTTGTCAATAGTTCTAAAATTATGCATCAAGGCTTGGAATCTAGATTGTGACATTTTCGAGCCTCGATTTGGCCGAAAGCGTTCTTATAACATTGCAGGCGAGTTCAACAGGAGATTGTCAATGTTCCGATCGAGTCTTGCCGCAGTTCTTCTGGCGAGCGTTTCGACGTCCGCCTTTGCGGCTGCGCCAGCGACCAGCGCCGCGATTGCGACTGGCCTCGTCGCTCATCGGGCGGTCTACGATCTGGAATTGAAGGATGCCTCCGAGCGCTCCGGGATCTCCGGCATGTCCGGCCGAATGGTCTACGAGTTCGAGGGTAACTACTGCACCGGCTTTACCACCAACTTCCGCTTCGTGACGCAGATCGATACGGGCGATGCTGTCCGCGTCAGCGACCAGCAGACGAAGACCTTCGAGAACCTCAAGGATCGCCGATTCACTTTCGACACCAAGTCCTTTACCGATGACCAGCTCGACAAAGAGGTCAACGGTGCTGCGCAGGATCAGGCTGAAGGGGTAAAGGTTGCTCTGACGCAGCCGACCAGCAAGGAACTGCAGCTCGCCGCGAGCCGGTTCCCGACCGAACATATGCTGGACGTGATCGAGAATGCCAAGGCTGGCAAGCGGCTGTTCGAGGCGCGCGTCTTCGACGGCTCGGATGATGGGGACAAGGCGCTGGTAACGACGACCGTCGTCGGCAAACAGGTGGCGCCTGCGACCGATGAGGCCGATGCGGGTAATGCGGGAGCCTTCGCGAAGGCCGCCTTCTGGCCGGTCACGATCTCGTATTTCAATGAGAACACAAAGACGGACGCTTTGCCTGTCTACCGCATGTCGTTCAAGCTCTACGAAAACGGCATTACGCGTGATTTGACGATGGACTATGGCGACTTTGTTCTAAGCGGCCGGCTTGCGAAGCTCGAACTGCTCGACAGCAAATCGGCGGCCTGCAAATAATCGTCGTGGCACGCTCACCGCGACGATTGTCGGTATGTCTAAGCAAACCCTCTCTATGTTAGGAATCCGGAAGGGCGCTGATTTGGGCGTAACAGTACAGTCGGATTGGAGTGAGGAACTTGGCGATACAGCATGGTGTATTGGGTGGTGGACTCGTCGGCATCTCAACCGGACTGGTCGCGCTGACGTTGTTCTCGAGCGCTCCTGCGTTGGCGTCGAATTGCAGCAGCACGCCGGTGGCAGGCATCGATTGGAGTGAGTGCAGCAAGAAGAACCTCATGCTGCAGGGGAGCGATTTTCAGGGCGCGAACCTGGCGGATGCCGATCTCACCCTGACCAATCTGAGCGGCACGAACCTGACCTCCGCGAATCTGGAAAAGGCAACGCTGGTGCGCGCCTGGTTCACGGGGGCGCAGGCAGGCAAGGCGAATTTCTCGAAGATCGAGGCGTTTCGGGCCGGATTCGAGAATGTTTCCGCTGAGGGCGCATCCTTCGCCGGAGCTGAACTGCAGCGCGCCAATTTCAACGGCGCAAAGCTCAGCGGCGCGAATTTCGAGAAGGCCGAGCTCGGTCGCGCAAGTTTTAATAAGGCGGTGCTGACCGGCGCTAGCTTCTCCCTCGCCAATCTTTCGCGTGCCGACCTCAGTGGCGCCACCTTTGACGGGCCGATCGCCCTGGATCGTGCCTTCATGTTTTTGACGCGAATCGAAGGGCTTGATTTGTCCGCCGCAACCGGCCTTGAACAAGAGCAGGTCGATCTCGCCTGTGGCGACGCTAAGACAAAATTGCCGACAGGCCTTTCCGCGCCGGCAAGCTGGCCATGTGCCTCCGATTGACGGAGCGTTGCAGCGTCGCGCCGATACGGCCGGTCTCCCGCGACTTTCTTTGTCGCTTTTTTTGCGGGAAGCCTTGATTTTCCTCGGAAGGGGGGGTAAGGGCACCCGCATTCCACACGTAAGGCATGGGATTGTCCGGGAGAAATCCGGATGGTTCCGCCCGGTGGCATTCCTCGAAGAGGATGCTGTTAGCCTTGCGGAGGTTCAACCGGAAAAGGATAACAAGGCATGGCATTGCCCGATTTTTCTATGCGCCAGCTCCTCGAAGCAGGCGTCCACTTCGGCCACCAGACGCACCGCTGGAACCCGAAGATGAAGCCGTACATTTTCGGCGATCGCAACAACATCCACATCATCGACCTCGCACAGACGGTTCCGATGCTGTCGCGCGCCCTGCAGGTTGTCTCCGACACCGTTGCTCGTGGCGGCCGCGTTCTCTTCGTTGGCACCAAGCGTCAGGCTTCCGAGCTGATCGCTGACTCGGCCAAGCGTTCCGCTCAGTACTACGTCAACTCGCGTTGGCTCGGCGGCATGATGACCAACTGGAAGACGATCTCCAACTCGATCCAGCGCCTGCGCAAGCTCGACGAGATCCTGTCTTCGGAACAGTCCGGCTACAACAAGAAAGAGCGCCTGAACCTCGAGCGCGAGCGCGAAAAGCTCGACAAGGCTCTCGGTGGTATCAAGGACATGGGCGGCACGCCGGACCTGATGTTCATCATCGACACCAACAAGGAAAAGATCGCGATCGACGAAGCCAAGCGCCTCGGCATCCCGGTTGTCGCAATCATCGACTCGAACTGCGACCCGGACCTGATCGACTATCCGATCCCCGGCAACGACGACGCCTCGCGCGCAATCGCCCTTTACTGCGACCTGATCTCGCGCGCTGCCATCGACGGTATCGCCCGTCAGCAGAGCTCGTCGGGTCGTGACCTCGGTGCATCGATCGAAGCTCCGGCTGAGCCGGCGCTCGAAGGCGAAGCCGAAGCCTGATAAAAGAAGCAGGCGGACCCAGCGGTCCGCCATGCTTTCCAGAGATTGGGAAAAGGCCGCTCGCGACTTTATAAAGTTCGGCGGCCTTGACCGTTTCAGGCGAGGGAATTCAGTCTCTCGCCATTTGAGTTTCGTTATGACGCGTCTTTCATCACGCTGTCATACATACAGGTACATTTCGTGCCTCAATCCGGTGCCGCACCGCCTTTAGCGGGCCACCGTTTGAACCGACAAGAGGAAGCTTATGACCGAGATTACGGCTGCACTGGTGAAGGAACTGCGCGAGAAGTCCGGCGCAGGCATGATGGACTGCAAGAAGGCGCTGCTCGAAAACAACGGCGACATCGAAGCATCGATCGACTGGCTCCGCGCCAAGGGTATCTCGAAGGCCGACAAGAAGGCTGGTCGTGCTGCCGCTGAAGGCCTGATCGCCATCGCCGGCGCCGGCCACAAGGCTGTTGTCGTCGAGCTGAACTCGGAAACCGACTTCGTTGCCCGAAACGATGCCTTCCAGGATCTGGTTCGCGGCATCGCCAACGTTGCCCTGTCCACCGACGGCACGGTTGAAGCAATTGCTGCTGCAACCTACCCGGCATCCGGCAAGCCGGTCGCCGACACCATCAAGGACGCGATCGCAACCATCGGCGAAAACATGACGCTCCGTCGCGCTGCCAAGCTCGAAGTCGAGCACGGCGTTGTTGCAACCTACATCCACAACGCTGCCGGCGACGGCATCGGCAAGCTCGGCGTTCTCGTCGCTCTGAAGTCGGAAGGCGACAAGGCCGTCCTGACCTCGATCGGCCGCCAGGTTGCAATGCACATCGCTGCGACGAACCCGCTGGCCATCCGCGCCGAGGAAGTCGACGCTGCCGTTGCCGAGCGTGAGCGGAACGTCTTCATCGAACAGGCCCGCGAATCCGGCAAGCCGGACGCCATCATCGAAAAGATGGTCGAAGGTCGTATGCGCAAGTTCTTCGAGGAAGTTGCTCTTCTCTCGCAGGCTTTCGTGATCAACCCCGACCTGACGGTCGGCGCTGCTGTCAAGGAAGCTGAAAAGGAAGCTGGCGCGAAGATCGAAGTCGTCGGCATGGCACGCCTCCTCCTCGGTGAAGGCGTCGAGAAGGAAGAAAGCGACTTCGCTGCTGAAGTTGCCGCTGTCGCCAAGGGCTGATCGACCTATACATGTGAAAACAGAAGGGCATCGCGTGACAACGCGGTGCCCTTCGTGTATCCGGCACACAGCGGTAATATACGAGGAGCCACGATGTCGTCAGAGCCTGTCTACAAACGCGTTCTACTCAAAGCTTCCGGCGAAGCCCTCATGGGCAGCCAGGGATTTGGAATTGATGTAGCGGTCGCAGACCGCATTGCGGCTGACATAGCCGGAGCGCGGCAGATGGGTGTGGAAGTCGGCGTCGTCGTCGGCGGTGGCAACATCTTCCGTGGCGTCGCGGTTGCCTCCAAGGGCGGCGATCGCGTCACGGGCGACCACATGGGTATGCTCGCGACTGTCATCAACGCGCTGGCGCTGGCAACGTCGCTTCGCAAGCTAAACATCGATACTGTCGTGTTGTCGGCCATTGCGATGCCGGAGATCTGCGAGAGCTTTTCGCAGCGCGCCACGCTCTACCACCTGTCGCTCGGCCGTGTCGTGATCTTCGCAGGCGGTACCGGCAACCCGTTCTTCACGACCGACTCGGCAGCCGCATTGCGCGCAGCCGAAATGGGAGCAGAGGCGATCTTTAAGGGAACGCAGGTCGATGGTATTTATTCGGCTGATCCGAAAAAGGACCCTGAAGCGACCCGCTTTGACCATCTGACCCACAAGGAAGTCCTGGATAAGGGCTTGGCCGTCATGGACGTTGCGGCAGTGGCCCTGGCACGGGAGAATTCCATTCCGATCATCGTCTTCTCGATCCACGAGAAGGGTGGTTTCGCTGAAATCCTCAAGGGCGGTGGCCTCAAGACCGTCGTCTCTGATAACTGATTGAGTGGGCGGCCGATTTGCCGCAGCTTCTACCAAGACGGGAGCAATGAAATGAGTGAAGGCATCGACATCAAGGAACTCAAGCGCCGCATGGATGGCGCAATTTCCGCGTTCAAGCACGATATCGCATCGCTGCGCACCGGCCGCGCCTCGGCCAACATTCTCGATCCGGTGATGGTCGAGGCCTACGGTTCGCGCGTGCCGCTGAACCAGGTTGCCAACATCACCGTGCCGGAGCCGCGCATGCTGTCGGTTTCGGTCTGGGACAAGTCGATGGTCAACGCGACCGATCGCGCCATCCGCGAATCCAACCTCGGCCTCAATCCGATCATCGACGGCCAGAACCTGCGCATTCCGCTGCCGGAGCTCAACGAGGAGCGCCGTAAGTCGCTGGTGAAGGTTGCCCACGACTATGCCGAGAAAAGCAAGGTTGCGATTCGCCATGTGCGCCGCGACGGCATGGACGGCCTTAAGAAAGCCGAAAAGGACGGTGTGATTGGGCAGGACGAAAGCCGGGCGCAATCAGATCGTGTGCAGAAGATGACCGACGAGACGATTTCTGAGGTCGACCGCTTGCTTGGCGACAAGGAAAAGGAAATCATGCAGGTTTAAGGCGCGCTGCGGCTGCGCCTTGCCTGCAAGAACCGGACGGGAAATGTCGGAACGAACATTTTTGACTGTGCCAGAACACGTTGCCATCATCATGGATGGCAACGGCCGATGGGCGAAGCAGCGCGGACTTCCGCGCACGATGGGACATCGCAAAGGAGTCGACGCCGTGCGCGAAGCCGTGCGTGTGGCCGGCGACGTGGGGATCAAATATCTCACGCTTTTTGCTTTCTCGTCGGAAAACTGGCGTCGTCCGGAAACGGAGGTCTCTGATCTCCTTGGATTGCTGAAAGCTTTCATTCGTCGTGACTTGGCGGAACTCCATCGCCAGAACGTGCGCGTGAAAGTCATTGGTGACCGACACAGCCTCAAGAGTGACATCCTCAATCTTCTCGTGGACGCGGAAGAGACCACAAAGGCGAATACCGCGCTGACGCTCGTTATCGCCTTCAACTATGGTTCGCGCGACGAGATCGCTCGTGCCGTGGCAGGCCTTGCACGTGACGTCGAGGCAGGCCGGCTGAGGGCGCAGGACATTTCTCCTTCGCTGATCAACGCCCGGTTGGATACCGCTGGGATCCCGGATCCCGATCTGATCATCCGCACGAGTGGCGAAGAACGTCTCTCCAACTTCCTGCTTTGGCAGGCGGCTTACTCCGAGTTCATTTTCGTTCCCGAGTATTGGCCCGACTTCAGCCGGGAAATTTTCTACTCGGCGCTGGAGACTTTCGCGTCGCGCGACCGTCGCTTTGGCGGACTGGTGGCACAGACGGCTGCGGCAGTGGGCACCTGATGCAGCAGGAGCTGAAGCTACGCATTGTCTCCGGCGTAATTCTCGCCGCCATTGTTCTGCTCGCCACTTGGTACGGCGGAGTGGCCTTCAGCCTGCTATCGGCATTGATCGGGCTGTTGATCTACTATGAGTGGTCGACCATCACGAAGCTCGCCACGGAACAGCCGGTCGCCAACGCCGTTGGTTGGATAGGGCAGGCGGCGATCGCAGTGGCCGTCGTTGCTGGTACCTTGGGCTATTCTCTTCTTCTCCTCGTGCTTTTCTTTCTGATTGCCGTCGGCTTCGTGTTTACGTTGGGCGTGTCGCGCTGGTTTCCCACGGGGGCCGTGTACGCCGGCCTTACAGGAATAGCGCTATCGACCATCCGCGGCGCCGACAGTGTCGGGCTCGTTGCGATGCTCTTCGTATTCGCGGTCGTGTGGTCGACCGACATTCTTGCCTATTTTGTCGGGCGCGCGATTGGCGGCCCGAAGCTGGCGCCGAAGATATCTCCCGGAAAGACATGGTCCGGCGCCATCGGTGGCGCCGTATCCGCGGTGATCGCCGGCAGCCTGGTTGCCTATTTTGCCTTTCCGGAAAGCGTCGTGCTGGTGGCGCCGGTCGCGTTCATACTGTCAGTCTGTAGCCAGAGCGGCGATCTCTTCGAATCCTTCATCAAGCGCCGCTTCGGCGTCAAGGATTCGAGCCATCTGATCCCCGGGCACGGCGGCGTCATGGACCGTGTCGACGGGCTCATTTTCGCCTGCTTTGCGGCGTTCTTGCTAGCTGTGCTTTTTTCGCTGATAAAGGGCGGCGAAATAACGTCGCTCGGTGCAGCCCTGTTCGGCGTATAATGTCTGCAAAGGCTGGCGGAAAGATCAGATGCTTGGCTTGACCGGTATATTGGCGTTCCTGACGGGCTATATCGTGCCCTTCGTCCTCGTCTTGTCGTTGCTCGTCTTCGTGCACGAGATGGGGCACTATCTTGTCGGGCGCTGGAGCGGCATCCGGATATTGGCGTTCTCGATCGGCTTTGGTCCGGAACTCATCGGCTTCACGGACAAGCAGGGAACCCGCTGGAAGCTTTCATTGATACCGCTTGGCGGCTACGTCCGCTTTTTCGGCGACGAGGACGTATCGAGCAAGCCCGATGACGACAAGATCGCCGCGATGTCGGAAGAAGACCGCGCGCGTTCGTTCGCTGGCGCGAAGCTGTGGAAGCGCGCCGCAACCGTAGCTGCCGGCCCGATTGCGAACTTCATCCTTGCGATTGCGATTTTTGCAGTTCTTTTCTCGATCTACGGCCGATCGATCGCCGATCCTGTTGTCGCGGAAGTCAAGCCGGGCAGCGTCGCGGCTGAGGCCGGCATCGCGCCGGGCGATCTGCTGATCGCCATTGATGGCACGAAGGTAGAGACCTTCGATGACGTGCGGCGCTACGTCAGCATTCGGCCCGAGCAGCGGATCATTGTGACGATTGAGCGCAACGGCGAGAAGCTGGATGTGCCCATGGTGCCGGCCCGGACTGACATGACCGATCAGTTCGGCAACAAGATCGAAATCGGTCTTATCGGTATCGTTACGAACCAGGAGGTCGGGCACTTCCGGGTGCAGACCTATTCGCCGCTGGAGGCGGTCAAGGAAGGCGCGATCCAGACCTGGCACATCGTAACCGGGACTTTCAAGTATATCGGCAATCTGGTCTCCGGTTACATGAAGCCCGACCAGCTTGGCGGACCGATCCGCGTCGCACAGGCTTCCGGCCAGATGGCGACGTTGGGCGTTGCAGCTTTGCTGCAGCTTGCTGCTGTCTTGTCGGTTTCTATCGGATTACTGAACTTGATGCCGGTACCGGTACTTGATGGCGGTCATTTGATGTTCTATGCGATTGAAGCGGTTAGGGGAAAACCGTTGGGTTCTTCTGCCCAGGACATTGCGTTCCGCATTGGCTTGGCGATGGTTTTGAGCTTGATGGTTTTTGCCACCTGGAACGATATAAGTGCTTTAATTGGCTGATTGCCGGACGAGGGAAAATTACCGTTTATTTACGATGTTTCAAAGCTGTAGTGGCGAATGCGTCACGCTTTGAAATGAAGTAAACAGAAATTAACTTGCTCCCTTGCTTGTATGTCAAAAGCGGGTAAAACGACACACGTGGCCGGAATCGGGGGACGCCTGAAGCCGGGGACGAGAAAAAAGGTAATGGGTGAAATGAAGGCTGGTTCAAGATTTTTGAACGCAGTATCGGCGGTTGCGCTGTCTGCAGGTATTGTTGCTTCGGGGGCAGGTGCAACGGTTTTCGTCTCGGCAACGACGGCAGAAGCTGCAGTTATTCAGCGTATTGATGTGCGTGGTGCCAGCCGTGTCGGCGCTGAGGCCGTCCGCTCAAACCTTACAATCCAGCCTGGCAAGAGCTTCTCCAATACCGATATCGATGACTCGGTGAAGCAGCTTTACGACACTGGCTATTTCTCTGACGTGAAGATTTCCGTCTCTGGCGGCACGCTGGTTGTTTCCGTCCAGGAAGCGCAGCTCATCAACCAGGTCGTCTTCAACGGCAACCGCAAGATCAAGGACGACAAGCTTGCTGCTGTCGTGAAGACGCATGCGGCCGGACCTTTCAACGACGCGCAGATCCAGTCGGACATTCAAGCGATCAAGGATGCGTACGCCGCGACCGGTCGCAGTGAGGTCCAGGTAACCACGCAGGTCGTGCCCCTCGGCGAGGGACGTGTGAATCTGGCTTTCGTCATCGACGAAGGTGATCGCACCAAGATTGCCGCTATTAATTTCGTGGGCAACAACGCCTACAGCTCGGGCCGTCTCTCTTCGGTCATCAACACGAAGCGCTCCAACTTTCTGTCGTTCCTGACCCGCAAGGACGTCTACAACGAAGATAAGCTGCGCGCCGACGAAGAGGCGCTGCGTCAGTTCTATTACAATCGCGGATATGCCGACTTCCGTATCATTTCGTCGGATGCGGCGTTCGACGAGGCAACGAACAAATACACGCTGACCTTCAACATCGAAGAAGGCCCGCGCTATGATTTTGGTGCCATAACTGTGCAGTCGACCGTTCCCGGCATCGATTCGACGCAGCTGCAGGGGCTGGTTCGCACGCGCGAAGGCCAGGTCTACAGCGCCAAGGAAGTCCAGAAGTCCATGGAGGCGATCTCCGATCAGGTGGCTTCCGCTGGCTATCCATTTGCGCGCGTAACGCCGCGCGGCAATCGCGATCTGGGCAACAACACGATTGGCGTCGAATACCTGGTCGATCAGGGTGAGCGCGCCTACGTCGAGCGTATTGAAATCCGTGGGAACAGCCGTACGCGCGACTTCGTTATCCGTCGCGAGTTCGACATGAGCGAAGGCGACGCGTTCAATCAGCAGATGATCACGCGCGCAAAGCGCCGCCTCGAAGCTCTCGGCTATTTCTCGTCGGTCAACATCTCGACGCAGCCTGGCAGTTCGCCGGATCGCGTCGTCGTCGTTGTTGATGTGCAGGATCAGGCCACCGGCTCGTTCGGTATTGGCGCGGGCTATGCTGCGGGCGGCGATGGTCTGATCCTCGAAGCCTCGGTTGAAGAAAAGAACTTCCTGGGTCGCGGTCAGTACATCAAGGTCAGTGCTGGTGGCGGCCAAGAGGGCTCCAGAACCTACGGCTTGAACTTCACCGAGCCCTACTTCTTGGGCTATCGTCTGGCCGTCGGTTTCGATCTGAACCACAGCGAGACGTCGAGCAACGACAACTACGACTACGAAGAAAACAGTGGTGTGCTGCGTGCGACGGCGCCGATCACGGAAGATCTGGCAACGACGTTCCGTTACAACTATAAGCAGATGAAATACGATCCTTCGGGATCGCTGAGTGATCTGTCTGCGCCTTACCAGCATCTTGTCGAAGACAGCCCGTGGGTAAAGTCGTCCATTTCGCAGACGCTGACCTACAACACGCTTGACGATATGACGCTGCCTCGCGAAGGCATCTATGCGAGCGTGACGCAGGAAATTGCCGGCCTCGGCGGTGACTCGCAGTTCTATAAGATCTACGGCAAGGCACGCTATTATCACCTGCTGGCAGATGATGCTGATATCATCGGTTCGCTTGCGGGTTCGGCAGGTTACGTCGTCGGCTTCGACAAGCATCTGAATGTCTTTGACCAGTTCACGCTGACCAACGGCGATATCAGAGGCTTTGAGAACAAGGGGATTGGCCCGCGCATTGCCGGCTCTAACGACGACCCGCTCGGTGGCACGACCTACTTTACGGTGTCGGCTGAAGCGACCTTCCCGCTTCCGGCATTCCCGCGCGACTTCGGCCTGCGCGGCGCCTTGTTTGCCGATGCTGGCACGCTGTTTGGCAATGACGTCGATCCGCTTGGCGACAGTGTGAACGGTGAGGACGCATCGCTTCGCGCGTCCGTCGGTGTTGGTCTTATGTGGGCATCGCCGTTTGGTACCCTGCGCGTCGACTACGCGATCCCGGTCGTCAAGGAAGACTTTGACAAAACTCAGAACTTCAAGTTTGGCATAAACAACCAATTCTGATATCGGCAGTCCGGAACCGTAAAACCGAATTCCGTTCTGGAGATTTGCCGATGGAGCAAAATGGCTTTTTTCTGCCCCATGATGGCGTGAAACTCTCGGAGTTGGCGCAGTATCTTGGGGCAGAGCTTGCTGACCCCAAAGATGCAGATGTTGTGATCCGCTCCGTTTCGCCCGTAAATCGGGCGAAAGCGGGCGATCTCTGTTACATCATGTCGAAAAAGAGCAAGGACGAGCTCGCGACCTGTGCGGCATCTGCTGTGCTTTGCACTGCCGGACTGCGATCGCTGGTGCCCGAGCATCTGCCTGTGCTGATTTCGAAGAATGCTCATGCGGCCTTTGCAATGGCGGGCGGTTATCTCCATCCGAAGGCACTTCGGCCGGAGGCGCTGCTGTCCGAAGGGGCTGGCGTCTCGGATCGCGCGGTCGTCGATAAGACGGCGCGTCTGGAAGCCAGGGTTTCGGTCGAGCCATTCGCGATCATCGGCGCGCATGCGGAGATCGGCGAGGGCACGCACATCGGAGCCGGCGCCATCGTCGGTCCAAATGTGAAGATCGGCCGCAATTGTACGATCGCGGCTGGCGCGAGCGTGCTGTGCGCACTCGTCGGCAACGGCGTTATCATCCATAACGGCGCGCGCATCGGCCAGGATGGTTTTGGCTATGCTCCGGGTCCGCGCGGAATGATCAAGATCGTTCAGATCGGTCGGGTTATCATCCAGGATCACGTCGAGATCGGCGCCAATACGACGATTGACCGTGGTGCGATGGACGATACGGTCATCGGCGAAGGCACGAAGATCGATAACCAGGTCCAGATCGGCCATAATTGCCGCATTGGGCGCCATTGCGCCATCGTTTCGCAGGTCGGCATTGCCGGCAGCACCGTGCTTGGCGATGGCGTGCAGATCGGCGGGCAGGCTGGACTGAACGGACATATCAAGATCGGTGACGGAGTGCAGATCGCCGCGAAGAGCGGCGTGATCGGAGACATACCCGCCGGCGAACGCTACGGTGGTGTGCCCGCGCGCCCCATCAACGATTTTCTGCGAGAGACCGCAGCGATTTTGGCGCGATCAACGGGCGGCAAGAAAACGGGAGAAAAGAATGACTGAGGAAGCCAAG
This sequence comes from Rhizobium sp. R711, assembly GCF_002211365.1. Lineage (GTDB taxonomy): Bacteria > Pseudomonadota > Alphaproteobacteria > Rhizobiales > Rhizobiaceae > Rhizobium. The sequence continues at coordinate 191,501 of NZ_LOKZ01000036.1, forward strand.
ACTTCGCTCTCTTCGGCAGATATCATTGAGATTATGAAGCTGCTGCCACATCGTTATCCGTTCCTGCTTGTGGACCGGATCATCGATATCGACGGCGACGAATCCGCGATCGGTATCAAGAACGTGACGGCAAACGAACCGCATTTCACCGGTCATTTTCCGGAGTCGCCGATCATGCCGGGTGTGTTGCTCATCGAGGGCATGGCGCAGACGGCCGGCGCGATCTGCGCCAAAAAGCAAGGCGAGACTGGGAATCTGGTCTACTTCATGACGATCGACAACGCGCGCTTCCGCAAGCCAGTCGTTCCCGGCGACCGTGTCGAATATCACGTGAAGAAACAGAAGCAGCGCGGTAATATCTGGAAGTTCCATTGCGATGCCAAGGTTGATGGAGCGCTTGTCGCCGAAGCTGACATCGGCGCGATGATCGTTCGCAAGGATCAGGCATGAGCACCATTGCAGCCAGCGCCAGCATTCACGCGATGGCGGTTGTCGAAGACGGCGCCGTGATCGGCGAGAACGTCAAGATCGGCCCTTTCTGCCACGTTGGGCCGAAGGTCGTGCTGGGTGATAACGTGGAACTGCTTGCGCATTCGGTTGTCTCCGGCAGGACGACGCTAGGTAAGGGATGCCGCGTTTTCCCGATGGCCGTGATCGGCGGCGATCCGCAGAGTGTTCATCATGGCGGCGAAGAGACGACCTTGAGGGTCGGCGATAACTGCACGTTCCGCGAAGGCGTGACGGTCAATACGGGTACCGCCGACTTTGGTGGCCAGACGATTGTCGGCAATAACAACCTCTTCCTGGCGAATTCGCATATCGCCCATGATTGCCGGGTCGGAAACAACGTCATCATGTCCAACAATGTGATGCTCGCCGGCCACGTGACGATCGAGGATCGCGTCATTCTCGGTGGCGGCTGTGCCGTGCATCAGTTCACGCGTGTCGGCCGGCAGGCCTTTGTCGGCGGCCTTTCTGCCGTCAGCTACGACGTCATTCCCTATGGCATGCTGAATGGCAATCCCGGTCTTCTGAGTGGCCTGAACGTCGTTGGCATGACCCGCGCTGGCGTTGATCGGGCGACGATCCATACCGTGCGGCGCGCCTACAAGGCGATCTTCGAGGGCGACGGTTCGATCCGTGACAACGCCGCCGCGATCCGGGACGAATATGCCGATTGCGAGCAGGTCATTCAGATTCTCGACTTCATCGCCGCTGAAAGCGATCGTGCTCTTTCCTCTCCGACCAGGGGACAGAAAGGGTGATGCTTGGCTCTCGCGGGTGACATGGCAAAAGGCCGCTTGGCAATTATCGCGGGCAGCGGTCTTCTACCGTCTCATGTCGCCACCGCGGCGCGAGACGCAGGCGAGAACCCCTTCATTATCGCTCTGAAAGACGAGGCCGACCGGTCCTGGGACGGCTTCGACCACGCGGTCATCGGCGTCGGCGATTTCGCTGCTCTCCATCGGATCTTTGAAAACAACGGCATAGACCGCGTCGTAATGTCAGGCGGCGTACGCCGGCGTCCGGAGTGGCGCGAAGTCAGGCCGACGTTGAAAACGCTCGTGAAACTGCCGTCGACAATTCGCACGCTGCTTGCTGGCGGCGACGATACGGTGTTGCGGATGGTCATTACCTTGATCGAGGAGAATGGACGTCGGGTCGTTGGTGCGCACGAGATCGCACCCGATCTGCTTGCGTCCGTCGGTCCGCTGAGTGCCATTCGCCCAAGCGCGGATGATATAAAGGACATCGCGCGAGCCGCAGAAGCGGCGGATGCGCTCGGTAGGCTGGACGTCGGTCAGGGGGCTGTTGCGGTTGGTGGCCGCATTGTCGCGCTCGAAGGAGTGGAGGGCACGGACAGCATGTTGGATCGCGTCGCTAATCTGCGCTCGGCTGGGCGAATTTCCGCGCGCCGCCGTGGCGTGCTCGTGAAACTCTGCAAGCCGCAGCAGGATATCCGCGCGGACCTGCCATCGATCGGTATTTCGACGATCGAGAACCTACAGAAGGCGGGGCTGGCCGGCGTGGCTGTTGAAGCGGGCCGCTCACTCGTCCTGGAGCGAAACGCTGTCATAAAGGCTGCGGATGAAGCCGGTATCTTCGTGTGTGGATTGGACAGGGGATTGCCATCCTGGGGGCTGGCGTGAGCGAGGCGGCACTGAAAGTTGCTATCGTCGTTGGAGAGGTTTCGGGCGACCTTCTGGGCGCGGACCTGATTGCAGCCCTGAAGCGGCAATTTCCGGGCGACGTGGACCTGAGAGGGGTCGGCGGCGAGGGACTGGAGGCGCAGGGTCTGTGCTCGCTTTTCGATTTCTCCGAGCTGCAGGTCATGGGCATCACGCAGGTGCTTTCGAAGCTGCCTCGGCTGGTTCGGCGGATTGGCGAGACGGCGTCGGCAATCATCGCCGCCAAGCCCGATGTGCTTATTATCGTTGATAGTCCGGACTTCACCCATAGGGTCGCCAAGCGTGTGCGCACGGCGCTGCCCGACCTGCCTGTTGTCAATTATGTTTGCCCGAGCGTTTGGGCGTGGAAGGAATACCGCGCACAGCGCATGCTCGCCTATGTCGACCATGTGCTGGCTGTCTTGCCATTCGAGCCGGAAGTCATGCACAGGCTGGGCGGCCCGCCGACAACCTACGTTGGCCACCGCCTGACTGCTGATCAGAACCTGCTATACGCCCGCGGCCAGCGCGCCCAGACGAAACCGCGAGGCCCGGCTGACCGGAAGACAGTGATGTTGCTGCCCGGTTCGCGCTCGTCCGAGATCACCAAGCTGCTGCCGCACTTTGGCGATGCCGTGCACGAGCTGGTGGCACGTAACGGCGAGATGCGCTTCATTTTGCCGACGATGCCGCGCCGCGAATCCATGATCCGGGATCTCGTGAAGGATTGGACCACCAAGCCGGAGATCGTGACGGGAGCGGAGGCGAAGTGGCGGGCTTTCACGGAAGCGGATGCGGCCATGGCGGCGTCGGGGACCGTTGTGCTCGAGCTGGCGCTGACCGGGGTTCCCTGCATCTCTGCGTACAAGACCGACTGGATCATCAAGCTTATGACCAGCAAGATCAAAACGTGGAGCGCGGCTCTTCCGAACCTGATCGCGGATTACGCTGTTGTGCCCGAATATATCAACGACGTTGTCCGAGGCGGCAGCTTTGCGCGCTGGATGGAGAAGCTCTCGGTAGACACCTTGCCTCGGCAGGCAATGATGGAGGGGTATGACGTCCTCTGGCAGAGGATGCAGACGGAAAAGCCGCCGGGAGAACACGCGGCCGAGATTGTTCTCGACATCCTTCAAAAGAAAAAGCCCGGTCATTTCTGACCGGGCTTTTGCTTTTTGCTGTCGCTGATTAGCGCTTGGAAACCGGCACGTAGTCGCGCTGCGGCTCGCCGATATAGAGCTGGCGCGGGCGGCCGATACGCTGTTCCGGATCTTCGATCATTTCGTTCCACTGGGCAATCCAGCCGACCGTACGGGCGAGAGCAAACAGCACGGTGAACATGGTCGTGGGGAAGCCCAGGGCCTTCAGCGTGATGCCGGAATAGAAGTCGATGTTCGGATAGAGCTTCTTCTCGATGAAGTATTCATCGGTCAGTGCGATGCGTTCGAGTTCCATCGCGACCTCGAGCAGAGGATCGTCCTTGACACCGAGCTCGCCGAGAACCTCATGCGTCGTCTTCTGCATGATCTTGGCGCGCGGATCGTAGTGCTTGTAGACACGATGACCGAAGCCCATCAGACGGAACGGATCGCTCTTGTCCTTGGCGCGCGCGATGTATTCCGGAATGCGGTCGACAGTGCCGATCTCGGTCAACATGTTGAGCGCTGCTTCATTGGCGCCGCCGTGAGCTGGGCCCCAGAGGCATGCAATGCCGGCAGCGATGCAGGCAAACGGGTTTGCACCCGAAGAGCCTGCGAGGCGGACGGTCGAGGTCGACGCGTTCTGCTCGTGGTCGGCGTGCAGGATGAAGATGCGGTCCATCGCGCGCGACAGCACCGGATTGACCACATACTCCTCGCAGGGAACTGCAAAGCACATGCGCAGGAAGTTCGAGGCGTAGTCGAGGTCGTTCTTCGGGTAAACGAAGGGCTGGCCAATGTGGTACTTGTAGGCCATGGCGGCCAGCGTCGGCATCTTGGCGATCATACGCAGGCTTGCGACCATACGCTGATGCGGATCCGTGATGTCGGTGGAGTCATGGTAGAAGGCCGACAGCGCGCCGACACAGCCGCACATGACAGCCATCGGATGCGCATCGCGGCGGAAGCCCGTGAAGAACCGGCTCATCTGCTCATGCACCATCGTATGATGCGTGACGCGATAGTCGAAATCCTTCTTCTGGGCTGCGGTCGGCAGTTCGCCGTAGAGAAGCAGATAGCAGACTTCGAGGAAGTCGCCGTGCTCGGCGAGTTGCTCGATCGGATAGCCGCGATGCAGAAGCACACCGGCGTCGCCGTCGATGTAGGTGATTTTCGATTCACAGGATGCGGTCGAGGTGAAACCAGGATCGTACGTGAAGGAAGCCGTGTTCTTGTACAGGGCGCCGATATCGATGACGTCAGGACCGATCGTGCCGCTCTTGACAGCGAGATCGACTGATTTGTCACCGATTTTCAGTGTTGCGCTTTGTTCCGTCATTCTGATCCTCCAAACTGGCGGTTGGCGCCATAAAAGCGCCATAGGTTAAGCGTCGTCGACGATAGCTATATGATCGCGCGCCTAATGCCAAGTTACCGCGGCGCCATTTTGTGCATCGCAGTATCAACTTTTGGGCACTGCTGCGATGAGCGCCGCGCATAGCAGAAGCTGATGATTATCCTTGGCTTTTCTCACTTCCGATTTTCCTTCAGATTTCAATCGATTATCCTTGCTTAGAAGCCATCGAGCTTGCATTCTGGTTGTAGGGGCGGCTGTTTTTGGGCGCAATGCATGCCGGGGTTGAAGCCATTCAAGGTGAGGGAGGTCGCACCCGGCGCGGATGCGTTTGAGCGCGCGGAAGAACCTTCTTTTCTTGTTCCGCAAGCTACTCCGGAATGCCGCTCATTTTCCGCACTCAATCGTTCTTGCCGTGGCCAACTCGGATTATGACTGCGACGGACTGTTGCTCCGCGTGGCTTCGACACGCCGCAGCAACGGAAATGGAACATGGGCGGTTCTTCCTGTTTTCGCCGGTCTTCCTGGGGGCAGGCGCGGTGCTCTGGTTCGAACTTGAAAGCGACCTGCCGGAGCGACGGATGGTGGCCTGGTTTGCGGCATTCGCCCTTGTCGTGCTGGCGGCAGGGCGAGGACGCCGACTTGTCCGAAATGCCCCATTGGGGGGCTTGCTCTGCGTCGCGGGATGTTCGCGGGCCAGTTCGAAACTTGGAGCGACCGTTATACTGGACACAGCCGTGACGACCACAACTACGGGGCGCGTCGAGCGCCGCGAGGGGGACGGCCGTGGCCGGTGGCGCTACATCCTCTCCGTCTCATCGACGCAGTCACCGAGATAAGGCGGCCACCTGAGCGGGTTTCCGTCGTCGCGCGGGCAGGCGGAACCAATCGGCATCGGTGCGTGGTTGACGGGTCGCGCGCGGCTGACGCCGCCTGCCGGACCCGCGCCCCCCGAGATCAACGATTTTGCTTTCAGCGCCTATTTCGACGGGATCGGCGCGAACGGATTTGCTCCTGTCTCCGTCCGAGGCGCTGGGACCGAGCTTCCAGATGTCATTTGCAGCGACGCTCGCCCTTGTCGCCGGTTACGCGATTTGGTCGAAGAGAAGCGCGCGCGAACACCCTCTGCTGCAGGTCGCCGCAGTGAAGCCCATCGTTTTTGTCGCTCGCTTCTTTGGGGGCATCTTGCTGACCTCGATGATCGGCGGCTTCTCGACGGCGCTCTTTGCCGTCGAGCACTTCCACCGGCTCAGCGCTTACGGACTACCCGCAAATCTCATGGCCATGCCGGTGATCTCTTTTGTGGTAATGCCAATGGGGATGTTCGCGATGTTGCTGACGCCGTTTGGCCTCGATGTTATTCCCTGGAAAATCGCGGGCTTCGGGCTCGACATCGTGATCGCCATTGCCAAGACGGTCTCGGGCTGGGGTGGCAACGTCGATATGGGACGATTGCCGGGTTGGTACTTTCCTGTGGCGGTCGCGGGCTTCCTCTCGCTTGCCCCTCTGCGAACCAAGCTCCGCTATCTCGGCGCTGCCGTGATCGCGTTGGCGCCATTGTGGCATTGGCGCCGTCCAGACCGCCCCCGCGAAATTGTCATCGCCGAGGACGGCAGCATTTGTCGCGATTGTCAAAGGGCAGGTCCTTGCAATCCAATCGACCCCATCCGCCTGACTTCGTCTTCGATCAATGGCGAAGGGCGCTCGCGGCGGAGTTAAGCCAGCCACCGCAACTATTGGAAGGCGTCGGCCCTGTTCGTCAGCGGAGAAGTAAAGGGGAAGCTCCACGGCTCTCAGCAACGGAATTGCGTAACGCTCGCAACGCGCTACGTCAGGCTGCGACGGGCGCTGGGAACCGCTTCGTCTGCCTGAAAGGCGCCTGGTGCACTGCCCCGCATGCGGCTACATCGTGACAATCGTCGAAAATCTCGCTTATTTCGGCACTGCCTGTGATACAGCTGATATCGTCGTAACGCCCGCTCGCCTGCGGGCGACGGCATGCCGGTCGGGCGCGCTTCTGTTCACCGGCGAAACCCTGCGTCATTCGGGCGCTGCTGAGATAAGGATAGATGACCAGGGTGTACCCGTGGTAACGACGGCCTACACCACACTTGACCGCCCTTGGATGCGGCATCGGGCATACAACTGGCGGAGCGGCACCTTCGACGGTGAGCCGCCTGTCTTCAATGATAACGGCGAATGAGGCCGACGAGCTTGCCCTGAACCTTGACACGGTCAGGCCCGAAAATACGCGTTTCATAAGCCGGGTTCGCGGCCTCAAGCGCAATGGAAGCGCCTTTGCGGCGGAAGCGCTTAAGGGTTGCTTCCTCGTCATCGACAAGTGCGACAACGATGTCGCCGGCATTTGCAGTGCTGGCGTTGCGGATGATCACCGTGTCGCCATCAAAGATGCCGGCTTCGATCATCGAGTCGCCCTTGACCTCAAGCGCATAGTGTTCGCCCGGGCCAAGCATGTCGGCTGGAACAGTGATGTCGTGGGTAATGTTCTGGATTGCCGAAATCGGCACGCCCGCGGCGATCCGTCCCATGACTGGCACGGAGGCGGAATTGCCGTTGTCGGCTTGTGCAGCCGGCTTCGGCGGCGCGACCGGCTGTGGCTTTCCGAGGCTGCCTTCGATGACGCTCGGCGAAAAGCCGCGGCGGGGCTGCAAGCTCGGATTGTAGGCTTCAGGAAGCTTGATGACCTCCAGGGCGCGGGCTCGATTCGGCAGTCGACGAATGAAACCACGTTCTTCCAGAGCAGTAATTAGCCGGTGGATGCCGGACTTCGACGCGAGGTCCAAGGCGTCTTTCATTTCGTCAAAAGACGGGGGGACACCGGACTCCTTCATTCGTTCGTGAATGAAGAGAAGAAGCTCCTGTTGCTTGCGCGTCAGCATCGAAGTTGAACCCCAGAGTCGTGAAACAAAGCCAGAACAGACACTATATGTTCCATATGTGTTCCGCAAGTACCTAAATTTTCGTAAAACTTGCCTGCAACTTGTTCAGTTTTTGCGTTGCTTTTGAGCGAAAGCGCAGAAGGGGGTTGCATTGTTCCCTTGCCCGGCGCACATCTTCGCAAATTCCCGGGAGTTTGCCATGAGCGAAGCACATCCGCTGGACCACATCGTGCTGCCGGTCTCCAATATTGTACTTGCCCGCGAGCGTCTCGGAAAACTCGGATTCACCGTCGCGCCCGATGCCCGGCATCCTTTTGGAACCGAGAACGCCTGCATATTCTTCGCCGACGAAACTTACCTGGAGCCGCTCGCGGTCGCCAGCGCAGAACCGTATGAGGCGTCAGCGAAGAAAGGCAATGTCTTTACCGCGCGTGACCGCGCTTTTCGGTTTCGATGCGGGGATGATGGGTTCTCCGCGGCGGTCTTCGCGACCGCCGATGCCGACCGCGACCATGCCAGATTCCTTGCCGAAAAGATCAACGGTGGCGAGATGCTGCAGTTCGAGCGACCGATGAGACTGCCCGACGGTTCTCAGGCAACCGCCGCGTTCAAGCTCGCGTTCGCGGTCGATCTGCGAGCTCCGGACTTTTTCTTTTTCACATGCCAACGCGTCAATCCGCTGCCGTCTGATCGAAGGACGCTGCAAACCCATGTGAACGGCGTCAAAGGAATCGCGGAGATCATTCTTGGCGCGCGGGACCCAAAGGCTTTTGCACCATTTGTGCGCGCCGCGGCGCACAGCCTCACGGTGACCAACGAGGCCTTTGGCGCGAGTGTTACAACTCCGAACGCCAAAGTGAGCGTTCTCTCTCCAGATGGATTGGATGCCTACTTCGACATTCCCGCACCCTCAAACGATCGCGGCCTGCGTGGCGTCGCCATTGTTTTCACGGTCAGTGATCTCGCCGTGACAGAAGCGCATTTGGCTGCTAACGGGATGACCTACACGCGCAAGAACAATCGAATTCTGGTGAAGGCGGCGCCCGGGCAGGGTGCGCTCTTCGCCTTCGAGGAGAAACGATGAGCCAGACAAATTCCGAAGTCGTGGTTGGCCAAGGCGCCGACCGTGTCACCTTTTCGAATATCGGCAGGCTGTCGCTGATTGCCGGCCCGTGTCAAATGGAGAGCCGTGACCATGCATTCATGGTCGCGGGCGTGCTTAAGGAACTCTGCGACAAGCTTGGTCTTGGTCTCGTTTATAAGTCGTCCTTCGACAAAGCCAACCGGACGTCGCTCTCGGCCCAGCGAGGCATCGGCCTTGAAAAGGCTCTGGAGGTCTTTTCCGATCTTAAGAAGGAATACGGTTTTCCTGTTCTGACTGACATCCATACGGAAGAGCAGTGCGCCGAGGTGGCAACCGTCGTCGACATCCTGCAGATTCCTGCCTTCCTCAGCCGCCAGACGGACCTGCTCGTGGCTGCCGCCAAAACCGGCCGAGCCATCAACGTCAAGAAGGGGCAGTTCCTGGCGCCTTGGGACATGAAGAATGTCCTCAACAAGCTGAACTCGACAGGCAACCCGAATATTCTCCTGTGCGAGCGCGGGGCCTCCTTCGGCTACAACACGCTCGTATCGGACATGCGTTCGCTGCCAATCATGGCGGCGATGGGCGCTCCGGTTGTTTTCGATGCGACGCATTCAGTCCAGCAACCGGGCGGGCAAGGCGGTTCCAGCGGTGGTCAGCGCGAGTTTGTCGAAACTCTCGCGCGCGCTGCCGTTGCAGTCGGCGTCGCAGGTGTATTCGTCGAGACACACGAAGATCCGGACAACGCGCCGTCTGATGGCCCGAACATGGTATACCTCAAGGATATGCCGCGGCTGCTGGAAAAACTCCTCGCCTTCGACGCGATTGCCAAACTGGCTTGAAGGGCGAGCGGAGGATGCTCGCCATCAGCTGGCGAGCGCGATCCTTTGGTTTGAAGAGTATCCCGATGCCGCGGCCCTCGTTGCATTCTCGAGGACGAAGCGGGAGAGCAGGTGATTGAGGTGTGCTGTCTCGTCGCCAAGCTCGCGGCAGGCCGCACTCGTTTCCTCGGCCATCGCTGCGTTCTGTTGCGTGACGCTGTCCATGGTGTTGACCGCGGCGTTGACTTCGACGAGGGCGGTCGTCTGTTCGGAAGAGGAACGCACGATCGCCTCTATCAGCGCCGTCACCTTCAGGACCTGCTGATCGATATGGTTTAGGGCTTCGCCGGTGCGGTTGACCAAGGCAACGCCGGTCGAAACCTGACCGGAAGAGGTCTCGATCAACTGTTTGATTTCCTTCGCCAGATTGGCAGAGCGGCCCGCCAGATCGCGCACCTCCTGTGCCACGACGGCAAAGCCCTTGCCGGCCTCACCTGCACGGGCGGCTTCCACCCCGGCATTGAGCGCAAGCAGGTTGGTCTGGAAGGCGATTTCATCGATGACATTGATGATCGCGCCAATCTGCGCGGACGACGTTTCGATCTTCTCCATCGCAGCCACCGCCTCGTGTACGACGGTTGCCGAATAGCTGGCGCTTTCCTTGGTCGCCGTCATCATCGCATTCGCTTCATTCGCGCGTTCCGACGAGTTCTTGACGGTCACGGTGATTTGGTCGAGCGCGGAAGCGGCCTGTTCGAGCGAGGCTGCTTGATGTTCCGTTCGCCGCGCCAGATCTTCAGTGCTTGATGAAATTTCGCCGGAGCCGATCTTTACCGCATTCGTCGCGATTGCAATGTCCTTCATCGCGCCGGAAAGCGTGCGGACGCTCGAGTTGAACTGTTCGCGAAGCTTCTCGTAGGCTGACTCGAAGGGCTCGCTGAGCTGTACGGTGAGATCGCCACCGGAGAGGCGTTCCAAGCCACGGCCGAGGTCCACGATCACGCGCTCGCGCGCGGCCTCCTCGTCTGCCTTGACGGCGGCATGCGCCGCATCGCGCAGCGTTTGAGCTTGGCGCTCGGCGTCCTGGCGCTGGCGGATGTTGTTTCGCTCTTGAGCAGATTCGCGGAAGACGGTGACGGCGCGTGCCATCTCGCCGATCTCGTCGGCGCGGCCGCTGAAGGGTACATCCTTCGAATAGTCACCGCCGGCAAGGACCGTCATGTAATCACGCATCGCCGACAGCGGCACGATGGCGCGCCGGCGGAAGACATAAAGGCCGCCAAGAAGCAGGCAAAGCGAGACGGCAGCAGATGCAAACGTGATCGTCGAGAGGAGGTGTGTCTGCTCGGCAGCGTCCTTTTCGGCCTGGGCCGAGAAGGCGTTCGCCATATCGACCAGTTCGTTGACTGCCTTTTCGTGGACATGGAAATTAGTCGCGAGTTTCTCGAAAGCAGTCCGGATAACGGCGGTGTCGTTGTTGAGAATGGCAGGGGCAAGTTCGTCCTGCATCACCTTCCAGAACAAATCGCCTTTGACGAGGACATCGTTCAGCAGTTTTTCCTTGAGGTCGGCGCTGAGCGCCGTCGCCTGCCAATATTTACGGCGGTCCTCATAAGCGGGAATCAGGACACTTTGGATGCGGTCGATGTTCTTCCGAGCAACCTCCGGGCGCTGTACCGCTTCGAGCGCGAGCATGTAGGACTCAACGACGTAGAGGGGCGGCGGCAAAATATCGGCTACGAGATCCTTCCCATAGACGATCTGCTTGTACATCTCGCCGTTCACGCGCAACTTGTTGAAGGCATAATTCTGTATGCCGATTGAAGCGACAAGCCCCGCGGTGACGACTGCCGCGAAGATGGCAAGGCTACGTGCAATGTTGAGTTTCATCCTATGCCCCGTGAATTTTAATGGCGAAAAATGTCGTTGCTAAAACCTATTCTTGGAATTTCCGAGCGAACCGTAACGGCGACGGTCTGGTTACATTGGTAGGCGGGGTTGGACCGCATGAGGAGGCGCATCATGCAATACTGTCCGTCGAAGAGCGGGCAGTATTTCCTCATCAAGCGTTAACTATAGGTTTGATTGGTTACTGACCGATAAATTTCAACCAACTTGAGAGTAATAATCTCTGTTTTCAAAACTTGAGGTTTTGAAATACTGGAAACATTTCGTTCCTCACGGATTGGCGGAACGGCGCGCCGCTTCAAAAGCTTGACATATTCGCGCTATAGGGCCGTGACATGCCGTGTGTCGTCAGTGCGGCATTGTAATTTGCGTACCTTCGATTAAACAGGCTTCGAACGTTATCACCCACCGAGCAGGAAGAACCGATGACTGCAATTACCGACATTATCGCCCGCGAGATTCTCGACAGCCGTGGCAATCCGACCGTCGAAGTCGATGTCTATCTCGAAGACGGCAGCATGGGCCGTGCGGCGGTGCCGTCGGGCGCTTCGACCGGTGCTCACGAGGCCGTCGAAGTGCGCGATGGCGGCAAGCGCTATCTCGGCAAGGGCGTTGAGAAGGCCGTCGAGGCCGCCAACACCGAAATCTTCGACGCGATCGGCGGTATCGATGCCGAAAATCAGATCCAGATCGACAACATCATGATCGAATTGGATGGCACGCCGAATAAGTCGCGTCTCGGTGCCAACGCCATCCTCGGCGTTTCGCTCGCCGTGGCCAAGGCCGCTGCGCAGGCCGCCGGTCTGCCGCTCTACCGTTACGTTGGTGGCGCCAGCGCTCACCTGCTGCCGGTTCCGATGATGAACATCATCAACGGCGGCGCGCATGCCGACAATCCGATCGACTTCCAGGAATTCATGATCATGCCTGTTGGCGCCGATTCCATTCGCGAAGCTGTTCGCATGGGCTCGGAAGTATTCCACGTCCTCAAGAAGGAATTGTCGGCCCAGGGTCACAACACCAACGTCGGTGACGAAGGCGGCTTCGCGCCGGGCCTGAAGAGTGCGCCTGAGGCCCTCGACTTCATTATGAAGTCGATCGAGAAAGCCGGCTACAAGCCGGGCGACGACATCAGCCTTGGTCTTGACTGCGCTTCGACAGAATTCTTCAAGGATGGCAAGTATGTCCTCGAGGGCGAGGGCCGGACGCTGGAGCCGGGCGCCATGGCCGAATACCTTGCTCAGCTTGCAGCCAAGTATCCGATCATCTCGATCGAAGATGGCATGGCTGAGGATGACTGGGACGGCTGGAAGGCTCTGACCGATCTCGCTGGCAAGAAGGTTCAGCTGGTCGGCGACGACCTCTTCGTCACCAACTCGGCTCGCCTGCGCGACGGTATTCGCATGGGTGTCGCAAATTCGATCCTCATCAAGGTCAACCAGATCGGCTCGCTGACGGAAACGCTCGATGCCGTCAACACCGCGCACAAGGCTGCCTACACAGCCGTCATGTCGCACCGTTCCGGCGAAACCGAAGATTCGACGATTGCCGATCTGGCGGTCGCCACCAACTGTGGTCAGATCAAGACGGGCTCGCTGTCGCGCTCCGATCGTCTGGCCAAGTACAACCAGCTGATCCGCATCGAAGAGGGCCTCGGCCCGCAGGCTCGCTACGCTGGCCGCTCGATCATCCGCGGCTAATCGCGTCTGATTTCAGCAAGTTAGACCCGCGCCTTCGAAAGGCGCGGGTTTTTTCTTGCCTGATTTTTCATAGTCAACGGACAGTTAATCTCTGCCCGGTAGTCTCGCACGTATCGAGGTAATGCGTTCGAGCGTGTGTTTATGTGGACAAAGCATCACAAGAAGAAAAAGATCGGTCGTTTCGTGGTTCCGGCCATGACGGTCGCCTTTCTTTCCTACTTCGGCTATCATTGCATCCATGGGGACTACGGTCTGCGGGCAACCGAAGGGTTTGAGCGCCAACGGATCGCGCGCGAAAGGGAGCTGGCGGTTCTGAAAAGCAAGCGCGAGCATCTTGAAAAGCAGGTCGCGCTGCTGAGCGACGGTTCTATGGACAAGGATATGCTGGACGAAAAAGCGCGTCTTCAGCTTAATGTTTCTCGTGCCGACGAGATCGTCATATTCAACCATTATTCCAATTAACCCAAATCCAGTTAATCGAATTAAATCGTTATTTATCAGTGGCTTGCTGGTGAATACGAGCCATGCATTTATGGCATTGCTGTGGCGAAATTTCTTCCCTATGGTACGCGCCACCAGAGAACCGACAAACCCATAGGGAGGGTTGAATGGCGCCGCGAAAAAACGCGACCGTTTCCAGCCGTAAAACTAGCGCAAAGCCGGCAAACAAGGCATCCAATGGTGGTCCTGTTGCCGATTTCACGCGTGACGAAGAGCTCAGCGCCTATCGCGAGATGCTGCTGATCCGCCGCTTCGAGGAGAAGGCCGGCCAGCTTTACGGCATGGGCTTCATTGGCGGTTTCTGTCACCTCTACATCGGTCAGGAAGCTGTCGTTGTCGGTATGCAGATGGCCCAGAAGGAAGGCGATCAGGTTATCACTGCCTATCGCGACCACGGCCATATGCTGGCGACCGGCATGAGCGCGCGTGGCGTCATGGCCGAACTGACCGGCCGCCGCAGCGGTTATTCGCGCGGCAAAGGCGGCTCGATGCACATGTTCTCCAAGGAGAAGCATTTCTACGGCGGCCACGGCATCGTCGGCGCTCAGGTTTCGCTCGGAACGGGCCTTGCCTTCGCGAACAAGTATCGTGGTAATGACAGCGTCTCCGTCGCCTACTTCGGTGATGGCGCTGCGAACCAGGGCCAGGTCTACGAGAGCTTCAACATGGCCGCTCTCTGGAAGCTTCCGATCATCTACATCGTCGAAAACAACCGTTACGCCATGGGTACTTCGACCGCCCGCGCAACCGCGCAGTCGAACTATTCGCTCCGCGGTTCCGGCTTCGGCATCCCCGGCATTCAGGTCGACGGCATGGATGTCCGCGCCGTCAAGGCTGCTGCCGACGAAGCGCTTGAGCATTGCCGCTCCGGCAAGGGTCCGATCATCCTCGAGATGCTGACCTACCGTTACCGCGGTCACTCTATGTCCGACCCTGCGAAGTACCGCACGAAGGAAGAAGTGCAGAAGATGCGCTCGGAGCAGGATCCGATCGAGCAGGTGCGCGCGCGCCTGCTCGAAAAAGGCTGGGCCTCTGAAGACGATCTCAAGGCGATCGACAAGGACGTCCGCGATATCGTTGCAGACAGCGCCGACTTTGCCCAGGCCGATCCGGAGCCGGATGCGTCCGAGCTCTACACTGACATTCTGCTCTAATCGGGGAGGGACGACCCATGCCAATCGATATTCTCATGCCCGCCCTCTCTCCGACGATGGAAGAAGGCACGCTTTCCAAGTGGCTCAAGCAGGAAGGCGACACCGTCAAGTCTGGTGACGTGATTGCCGAAATCGAAACCGACAAGGCAACGATGGAAGTCGAAGCTGTCGATGAAGGCGTCATCGGCAAGCTGCTGGTCCCGGCCGGCACCGAAAACGTAAAGGTCAATGCCAAGATCGCGGTCCTGCTGCAGGACGGCGAATCGGCGTCCGATATCTCGACCGCACCTGCCGCGCAGCCCGCGCCTGCCGCCGCTCCGCAGGCTGAAGAGAAGCCTGCCGCTGCTCCGGTTCCTGCTGAGCCAAAGGCAGCTGTGCCGAACGATCCGGAAATTCCGGCCGGCACCGAAATGGTTTCCATGACCGTTCGCGAAGCACTTCGCGACGCCATGGCCGAAGAAATGCGCGCCGACGACGGCGTCTTCGTCATGGGCGAAGAAGTTGCCGAGTACCAGGGCGCCTACAAGGTGACCCAGGGGCTTCTGCAGGAATTCGGCGCCCGCCGCGTCATCGACACGCCGATCACCGAACACGGCTTTGCCGGCGTCGGCGTCGGCGCTGCCATGTCTGGTCTGAAGCCGATCGTCGAATTCATGACTTTCAACTTCGCGATGCAGGCGATCGACCAGATCATCAACTCCGCCGCCAAGACGCTTTACATGTCTGGCGGTCAGATGGGCGCTCCGATCGTGTTCCGCGGCCCGAACGGTGCTGCTGCCCGCGTCGGCGCTCAACATAGCCAGGATTACTCGGCCTGGTATAGCCAGATCCCGGGCCTCAAGGTCGTCATGCCCTACACGGCATCCGACGCCAAGGGTCTGCTCAAGGCCGCCATCCGCGATCCGAACCCGGTCGTCTTCCTTGAAAACGAAATCCTCTACGGTCAGCACTTCGATGTGCCGAAGCTCGATAACTTCGTTCTCCCGATCGGCAAGGCTCGCATCCACCGTCCGGGCAAGGACGTGACGATCGTCTCCTTCGGTATCGGCATGACCTATGCCACCAAGGCTGTCGCGGAACTCGAAAAGATCGGCATCGACGCCGAACTGATCGACCTGCGTACGCTGCGTCCGATGGATCTTCCGACCGTGATCGAATCGGTCAAGAAGACGGGTCGCCTGGTCACCGTCGAAGAAGGTTATCCGCAGAACTCCGTCGGTACCGAAATCGCCACCCGCGTCATGCAACAGGCCTTCGATTATCTCGATGCGCCGGTTCTCACGATCGCCGGCAAGGACGTTCCGATGCCTTACGCCGCAAACCTCGAAAAGCTCGCGCTTCCGAGCGTTGCCGAAGTCGTCGATGCCGTGAAGGCTGTTTGCTACAAGTAACAAGGGGAGGGTATTTCGATGCCTATCAACATCACGATGCCTGCCCTCTCTCCGACGATGGAAGAAGGCAATTTGGCCAAGTGGCTCGTCAAGGAAGGCGACACCGTCAAGTCGGGCGACATCATTGCGGAAATCGAGACCGATAAGGCAACGATGGAAGTCGAAGCCGTCGATGAGGGTACGGTCGCCAAGATCGTCGTTCCTGCTGGCACTGAAGGCGTAAAAGTCAATGCCTTGATCGCCGTGCTTGCCGCCGATGGTGAGGATGTAGCTGCCGCTGCCAGCGGTGCAGGCTCCGGCGCACCGGCGCCGAAGGCTGCGGAAGCCCCGAAAGGGGAAGCTGCGCCCGCACCGACCGCACAGGCCCCGGCTGCTGCCGCACCGGCTCCCGCCGCGGCGCCTGCCGCTGCTTCGGCTGGTGGCAATCGCACGTTCTCCTCGCCGCTCGCACGCCGTCTGGCGAAGGAAGCCGGTATCGATCTGTCCGCCATTGCTGGCTCCGGCCCGCATGGCCGCGTCGTCAAGAGTGACGTCGAAGCCGCCGTCGCAGTCGGTGGCGCCAAGGCGGCTCCCGTTGCCGCAGTCGCGCCACAGGCCGCAGCGCAAGCTCCGGTCGCGCCGAAGCCTGCTTCGGACGATGCCGTTCTAAAGCTCTTCGAGCCGGGCTCCTACGAGCTCGTGCCGCATGACGGCATGCGCAAGGTCATCGCCAAGCGCCTCGTCGAGTCCAAGCAGACCGTGCCGCACTTCTACGTCAGCGTGGATTGCGAGCTCGATGCGCTGCTGGCGCTGCGCACCCAGCTCAATGACGCGGCACCCCGCAAGGACGGCGCGCCGGCCTACAAACTCTCCGTCAATGACATGGTCATCAAGGCCATGGCGCTGGCGCTGCGGGATGTTCCGGATGCAAACGTGTCGTGGACCGAAAGCAACATGGTCAAGCACAAGCACGCCGACGTCGGCGTTGCCGTCTCGATCCCTGGCGGTCTGATCACCCCGATCATCCGCAAGGCGGAGGAGAAGACCCTGTCGGTCATCTCCAACGAGATGCGCGATCTCGGTAAGCGGGCCAAGGATCGCAAGCTGAAGCCCGAGGAATACCAGGGCGGCACCTCGTCGGTCTCCAACATGGGCATGATGGGTGTGAAGAACTTCGCAGCCGTCATCAACCCGCCGCATGCAACGATCCTCGCGGTCGGCGCAGGCGAGCAGCGCCCGGTTGTCAAGAACGGCCAGCTGGCCGTCGCGACCGTGATGACCGTCACGCTTTCGACCGACCATCGCTGCGTCGACGGCGCGCTTGGCGCCGAGCTGCTGCAGGCGTTCAAGGGCTACATCGAAAATCCGATGGGTATGCTCGTCTGAGACCGGAGCGGAGGCGGAAATGACGAAGACCGTTCTTTGCTATGGTGACTCGCTGACCTGGGGCTATGACGCCGACACGATCGGGCGTCATGCCTACAAGGATCGTTGGCCAAGCACGCTTCAGGCGGCGCTCGGCAACGAGGTGCGGATCATCGCTGAAGGATTGAACGGGCGGACCACCGCCTTCGACGACCATCTCGCCGACTGCGACCGGAACGGTGCACGCATCCTGCCAACGATCCTGCAGAGCCATGCGCCGCTTGATCTCGTCATTCTGTTGCTTGGCACCAACGACATGAAGCCTGTCGTGGCAGGGTCGGCCTTTGCCGCCTGCCAGGGCATCGCCCGGCTGGTGCGGTTGATCCGCAACCATGCCTGGCCTTTCGAATTCGACGGGCCGGACATTTTGATCGTCGCGCCGCCGAAGATTCGCGAGACGGCGAACGTGCCGTTTGCGGCATCTTTCGTCGGCGGCATCGAGGAGTCTGCGAAGCTTCCGACCCTCTATCGCGATCTCGCGGACGAACTTGGCTGCGGCTTCTTTGACGGCAATTCGGTAGCGAAGACAACACCGGTTGATGGCATTCACCTCGATGCGGAGAATACCCGCGCTCTCGGGCGCGGCATGGAATCGACTGTGCGGATGATGCTGGGGCTTTGAGCATGGGATCCTTCGTTTCGCTTCGTTCCCCGACGCGGGAGGATGCGACGGAGCTGGCTTTACTCACGGATATCGCGTCGCATGGTTTCGCTTCCTGGCTGTGGCTCTCGGAGCTCGGAAACGGCGGCGGCGATACGCCGATGGAGCGAGGACGGCAGAAGCTGCGCGGTGACCAGGGGCAGGGCAACTGGAACGATGCGGTTATTGCCGAAGCCTACGGCGAGATCGCGGGCGCTGCGATTGGCTACGGTCTTGGTGAAGGCATACGGAATATCGAGGCGGATCGCCCGGCGCTGAAACCGGTCATCGATCTGCAGAAAATGGTGGTGGGAAGCTGGTTTATCGGAACGCTCGGTGTCTACAGCCATCTGCGTGGCATCGGGATCGGTCAGCGGCTTCTTAAGGATCAGATTGAGCGGGCGGGGAACGCGGCGGTCAGTCTGATTACAGCAGGTTACAACGAAGCGGCGCTGTCGCTTTACAAGAAGAATGGATTTTCGGAGTCGGCGCGCGCGGATGCCGTGGCCTTCTTCGAAAACGGCAGGAAACACGAGTGGGTGCTTCTTACCCGCGACGCCCGATAGCAAAGGCAGGAAAACATGGCTGAGAACTACGACGTCATCATCATTGGCTCCGGCCCCGGAGGCTATGTCGCCGCCGTGCGCGCCAGCCAGCTGGGCCTCAAGACCGCGATCGTCGAGCGCGAGCATCTGGGTGGCATCTGCCTGAACTGGGGCTGCATCCCCACCAAGGCTCTGCTTCGCTCTGCCGAAATTCTCGACCACGCCAATCACGCCAAGGACTACGGCCTCGTGCTCGAGGGCAAGATGAGCGCAGACGTGAAGGCCGTCGTTGCCCGTTCGCGCGGTGTTTCCGCCCGCCTCAACGGCGGTGTTGGCTTCCTGATGAAAAAGAACAAGGTCGACGTGATCTGGGGTGAAGCCAAGATTACCAAGCCGGGCGAAATCGTCGTCGGCAAGTCGTCAAAGCCAGTGGTCGAGCCGCAGCATCCTGTGCCGAAGGGCGTCAAAGGCGAGGGCACCTACACCGCCAAGCATATCATCGTTGCAACGGGTGCGCGCCCGCGCGCCCTGCCGGGCATCGAGCCGGATGGCAAGCTGATCTGGACCTATTTCGAAGCGCTGAAGCCGGATGTGCTGCCGAAATCCCTGATCGTCATGGGCTCGGGCGCGATCGGCATCGAGTTCGCAAGCTTCTACCGTTCCATGGGCGTCGACGTCACTGTCGTCGAAGTTATGCCCACCATCATGCCGGTCGAGGATGCCGAAGTCACTGCGATCGCGCGCAAGCAGCTGGAAAAGCGTGGCTTGAAGATCTTCACCAGCGCCAAGGTCGCCAAGGTCGAAAAGTCCGCCAACAGCATCACCGCGCATGTCGAGACGTCCGATGGCAAGGTCCAGCAGATCACGGCCGACCGGATGATCTCGGCTGTCGGCGTCCAGGGCAACATCGAAAACCTCGGCCTCGAGGCTGTCGGCGTCAAGACGGATCGCGGCTGCGTCGTCATCGACGGCTACGGCAAGACCAATGTCGCTGGCATCTATGCCATTGGCGACGTCGCCGGCCCGCCGATGCTCGCGCACAAGGCCGAACACGAGGGCGTCGTCTGCGTCGAGAAGATCGCCGGCCTGCCGAACGTCCATCCGACCGACAAGGGCAAGGTCCCGGGCTGCACCTACTGCAACCCACAGGTCGCTTCCGTCGGTCTAACCGAGGCGAAGGCCAAGGAACTGGGCCGCGACATCCGCGTCGGCCGCTTCTCCTTTGCAGCCAACGGCAAGGCGATCGCGCTCGGCGAAGATCAGGGTCTCTGCAAGGTGATCTTCGACAAGAAGACCGGCGAATTGCTCGGCGCCCACATGGTCGGTGCCGAAGTCACCGAACTCATCCAGGGCTTCGTTGTCGCCATGAACCTCGAGACCACGGAAGAGGAGCTGATGCACGCCATCTTCCCGCATCCGACGGTTTCCGAAACCATGAAGGAAGCAGTGCTCGATGCCTACGGTCGGGTGCTGAACGCTTGATAGTTTCCTTTCCCGCTCTCTATTTCGGGGCTGGAAAGAATGGAGGAAAATCATCATGTCTATGGGTACGCAGGCACTGCTTATCTTTCTCCTGATCGGCCTGGTGGCGGGGTTCCTCGCAAGCCTGGTTGTCGGGGGAGGTGGCTTGATACGGTGCCTGCTGAGCGGCATCATCGGCGCGTTCGTCGGAGGCTTTCTCTTCAACGCGCTCGGAATATCGCTTGGTATCGACAATGCGCTTGTGGTGCAGATCATTCACGCAACGGTCGGAGCCATCATCGTGGTTCTGATCGCAAGGGCGATAGCATAGCGTGTCCTGAAGAACGCAAAGCGGTTTTCGGATAGGACGCAGGCTGAACATGAGACTTTAAGGTGCGAGGGCAGGATGGAAGGTATAGGCTGGATCGCGGCGATCATCATCGGCGGTTTTGCGGGTTGGCTCGCAGGCAAGCTGATGGAGACCCGTTACGGTATATTGCTGAACATCGTGCTCGGCATCGTCGGCTCCGTCGTTTCAACCGCGATTCTCGCGCAATTTCATATAGAGGTGGCCGGCGGCAGGCTCGGCTACTTCATTACGGGTTTTCTTGGTGCCTGCTTGCTGATATTCGTCGCGCGGCTCGTCCGCCGATAGATAGGCTTTTGCCGCATGGAGCGGCGGAGATTTGAACTGCCATGGTAACCATTCTCGATACGATCAATCCTGACACCAAGCGTGTGCGGCATCCGGAAAAGGCGCATCGCCCGGATACGGAAGTCATGCGCAAGCCGGATTGGATCCGCGTCAAGGCGCCGACCTCCAAAGGATACGCGGAGACGCGCTCGATCGTGAAGGAGCACAAGCTCGTCACCGTCTGCGAGGAGGCCGGCTGCCCCAATATCGGCGAGTGCTGGGACAAGAAGCACGCGACCTTCATGATAATGGGCGAGATCTGTACCCGCGCCTGCGCCTTCTGCAATGTTGCGACCGGCAAGCCGAACGCGCTCGACATGGCAGAGCCCGAGAACGTCGCCAAGGCCGTCAAGCAGATGGGCCTCAGCCACGTGGTTATTACGTCAGTCGACCGTGACGATCTGGAAGACGGTGGTGCCGAACATTTCGAGAAGGTGATCTGGGCGATCCGCGCAGCATCGCCGACGACCACCATCGAGATCCTGACGCCTGACTTCCTGAAGAAGCCGGGTGCCCTGGAGCGCGTCGTTGCCGCCAAGCCCGACGTCTTCAATCACAACATGGAGACGGTCGCCGGCAACTACCTGACGGTTCGCCCCGGCGCTCGCTATTTCCACTCCATCCGCCTGCTGCAGCGCGTGAAGGAACTGGACCCTACCATGTTCACCAAATCGGGCATCATGGTCGGCCTCGGCGAAGAGCGAAACGAAGTGTTGCAGCTGATGGACGACCTTAGGACCGCCGACGTCGACTTCCTGACGATCGGCCAATACCTGCAGCCGACCCGCAAGCACCACAAGGTGATGAGCTTCGTCACTCCCGATGAGTTCAAGTCGTACGAAACGGTTGCCTACACCAAGGGCTTCCTGATGGTGGCTTCGAGCCCGCTGACCCGCTCGTCGCATCATGCAGGTGACGATTTCGCGCGCCTCAAGGCCGCACGCGAGAAAAAGCTGCTGATCGCAGCGGAATAATCAACGAGCGTTTGCAATTTTCGAAAGCCGCGCCGAATTTTCCGCGGCTTTTTGTTTGCGGAGGCGACGAGGATGCCCGCCTATATCGACGATACACGGGAAGCCGCCGGACTGCTGCGGCAATCCGAGCGCATTATGGTCATCGGCTGCTCGGGCGGCGGCAAGAGCACCTTGTCGCGAAAGTTCAGCAGCCGGCTCGATCTTCCCTATTTCTCCATGGACAAAGAGTTCTTCTGGCTGCCGGGCTGGGTCAAGCGCTCGAAAGATGAAGAACGCCGCCTGATCACCGAGGTTGTCGCCGGCGAACGTTGGCTCATGGACGGAACCGGCCCGTCGACCTTCGATATTCGTGTGCCACGCGCGCAACTGGTCATCTGGGTACGCATGCCGCGCTGGCTTTGCCTGTGGGGCATCTGCAAACGCGCTTTGTTCCATTTCGGCAGGACGCGGCCGGACATGGCACCCGGATGCCTGGAGCGCCTGCCGGACCGGGAGTTCCTCAGCTACATATGGACGTTCGAGAAGCGATTCACGCCTCTGGTAATTGCCGGACTCGACAGGCACGGACCTGATGTCCCGGTTTTTCAGCTGAAAAGCCGGCGAGAGGTGGACCACCTTCTTGATCTTCTCGGCGCTCCCACTTAACTGCCGATCATGCCCCAGTTCGAAACGCATCACTCCGTCCCGCATTCCGCCGACCAGATGTTCGACCTCGTTGCCGACGTCGAGCACTATCCGCAGTTCCTGCCACTCTGCGAGGCGCTGAGCGTTCGCAGCCGGAAGGAGCGTGACGGCAAGGTTCTGCTGATCGCCGATATGACCGTCGGTTACAAGGCGATCCGCGAAACCTTCACGACACAGGTTCTATTGAACAGGGCTGAACGCCTCATCGAGGTCAAGTATATCGACGGGCCGTTTCGCTATCTCGACAATCGCTGGCGCTTCGAAGAAACGGCAACGGGTAGCAACGTCCACTTCTTCATCGACTACGAGTTCAAGAGCCGCATCCTGGGGGCTGTCATGGGCTCGATGTTTGACCGTGCCTTCCGCATGTTCTCCGAAGCCTTTGAAACTCGGGCGACGAAGATTTATGACTGAGCCAGTTGCTGGATCATGCCAAGGGCGGTCCTGACAGTTGCAAGGCGCACCTCATCGCGACCGATATCGCCGTAGAGCATCTTCCGATGAACGAGGCTCCCCCTGCGCGACTTGGCGGCGAGGTGGACGAGACCGACCGGCTTCTCGGCCGACCCGCCTCCGGGGCCGGCAATGCCCGTCACGGCAACAGCGATGACCGCTTGAGAGCGGAAGAGGGCGCCATGCACCATCTGCCGTGCCGTCT
Source organism: Rhizobium sp. R711 (assembly GCF_002211365.1). Classification (GTDB taxonomy): domain Bacteria; phylum Pseudomonadota; class Alphaproteobacteria; order Rhizobiales; family Rhizobiaceae; genus Rhizobium. Next base: position 214,681 of record NZ_LOKZ01000036.1, read on the forward strand.
CTTCCGAGACAGCGCCGAAGCGGATCAGCGTCTCTTCCTGCACGCCAAGCATCTCCATCTTGGCGGCATTGGTATAGGTGACGAAACCTCTGTCCACGACCGCGGACGATCCTGAAATCTCCGTAAGCGCGCTTGCTATCAATCCGCCGGTGCAGGATTCTGCCGTCGAGATCATCAGCCCGGCAGCCGTGAAGTCGCGAACGATGGCTTCGGCTTGCGCGACGATATCGGCCGGGAAGATGCTCATCTCAGCTTTCCCGGTAGACGACGGTTGCAGTGGCGATTGCGGCTATGCCCTCGCGGCGACCAACAAAGCCGATCTTCTCGTTCGTCGTCGCTTTGACCGAGCAACGATCGATGGAAATGCCTAGGAACTCCGACAGCTTGGCACGCATCTCGTCGCGATGCGGCCCGACTTTCGGCGCCTCGGCGATCAGCGACACGTCAGCGTTCATGATCGTGCCACCGCGTTCGCGGACGATCTTCGCCGCATGTTCGATGAAGATGCGCGATGGCGCACCCTTCCATTGTGAATCCGACGGCGGAAAATGATCGCCGATGTCGCCCGCCCCACAGGTGGCCAGAAGCGCGTCGGTCAAGGCGTGCAGGGCCACGTCGGCGTCCGAGTGTCCCTTGAGTTTCTGGTCGTGGGGAATGAAAACGCCGCAGAGCGTCACGCCATCGCCGGGCTCGAGCTGATGAACATCATAGCCGTTGCCGGTGCGAACATCGGGGAGCGCCTGTCCAGAAAGTTTGCTGTCTGCCATTGCAATGTCCCGTTTGACCGTCAGTTTCACGTTGTCCGCCAGACCTTCGACGATCCGCACCGGCACGCCGGCCCATTCGGCGATGGCGGCATCGTCTGTGAAATCCGTCAGGTTTGCGGTGGCCGCCTTTTCGTGGGCGGCGAGGATAGGTTCGAATGCGAACGACTGTGGCGTCTGCGCTGCGTAGAGCTGAGAGCGGGAAACGGTATCGAGCACCGTTCCGTCGAGGTCGGCTCGCTTCAGCGTATCGGCGACGGGCATGGCCGGGAGAATTGCCGGCACGCCCTGCAGGAGCATGCCAGCGATGCGATCGAGAAGGGCATGGTCGAAGAAGGGTCGCACAGCGTCGTGGATCAGAACGTGCGAGACGTTCTTGCTTCGCAAATGGCGCAGTCCGGCTAGAACGGATTGCTGGCGCGTCGAGCCGCCGTGAACGGCATCGATCGGCCTGCCAGACCGGACTTGACCGGCAGCTTTGGCGAACAGGGCTTCGTCGTCGGGGTGAATGACCACGACGATGTGGCTCGCGAGCTTCCAGCTGGCGAACTTCTCCAGTGTATGAGTGATGACCGGCTTGCCGCCAATTGCCCGATATTGCTTCGGGCCTTCTTCGGATGCGCCTGCGCGTTCGCCACGCCCCGCCGCCACGACGACAATACCTATTGTTGGTTGCTTTTGATGCATTTGCGGCATAAATCCTCAAAGCGCGATTTTGCACTGGTGCTTAGCGGCTTGACGCTTCGAATTCCAGCATTTGCCCGAAAAATGTCAATTCGCGCAGTGCCCTCTTGGCAAGCCATTCAAACATGTCTAAAAATAGTGCACGCATTTTGCGTGCCTGAAAGATAATCAATTGTTGGACTTTGACCTCGCATCACCTTTGCGGATCGGACCTGTGGGAGTCAGGAACCGTGTCGTCCTGGCGCCTATGTCCGGCGTGACGGACATGCCGTTCCGGCAACTGGCGTGGCGTCATGGCGCCGGGCTTGTAGTCACAGAGATGGTCGCGAGCCGTGAACTGGTTAACAGCACCGCCGAATCATGGGCCCGGCTTGAGAGCGCGGGTTTTGAGCCGCACATGGTGCAGCTCGCTGGCCGCGAAGCGCATTGGATGGCTGAGGCTGCGAAAATCGCGGCTGATCACGGCGCTGATATCATTGACATCAACATGGGATGCCCGGCCAAGAAGGTGATTGGCGGTTATTCCGGCTCCGCCTTGATGCGCGATCCCGATCACGCCCTCAGCCTTATTGAGGCGTCAGTCAAGGCGGTCAGCGTTCCCGTGACACTGAAGATGCGGCTTGGTTGGGATGAGGACTCGATCAACGCGCCCGAGATTGCGCGTCGCGCGGAAGAGGCGGGCGTCCAGTTGATTACGATCCACGGCCGTACGCGCATGCAGTTTTACGAAGGCCGGGCGGATTGGGATGCAATACGGGCCGTCCGCGATGCTGTCGCCGTGCCTCTGGTCGCGAACGGCGATGTCGAAACCGTTGAAGACGCGTACGAGATTCTGCGTCGCTCGGGAGCTGATGCTGTGATGATCGGCAGAGGCTGTCAGGGCAGGCCATGGCACGCTGGCGTACTGGCTGGCCGGACGGGACCGAAAACGTGGGACATCCCGGAAATTGCCACCGAGCACTACAGAATGATGCTCGAATTCTACGGTGAGGCAGTCGCCGTCCGCCATGCGAGGAAGCACCTTGGCTGGTATCTCGGCCGCTTTGCGCCTGGTCTCGCAGAGCAGGAGAGGGCTGCGATTATGACTGCGCGCGAGCCCAACGACGTCGCTGCAAGATTTTATGATGCATTGATGGCTGCGGCATCGAACACGCAGACCCGGGAGGCTGCATGACGAATGACGTGCCATCGTCGATCGACAACGGCGGTAGCGCAGTTGCGATCGCTGTACTCAACGCGATCCAGAATCCGGTTGTTATGGTCAACGAGGCTGGCCTCGTCGCTTTCGCCAATTGGGAGGCGGAAGCCTTCTTTGGCGCCAGCGCCGCCCACCTTGCCCGCTACAAGATCTCGACCTTCATCCCGTTCGGCAGTCCGCTACTGGCCCTGATCGATCAGGTTCGCGAACGCCGCGCGCCGATCAATGAGTACCGAGTCGACTTGAGTTCGCCGCGCCTCGGACAGGACAAGCTTGTCGACTTGTATGTCGCCCCTGTGGTCAGCGATCCCGGGTCGGTGGTCATCGTCTTCCAGGAGCGATCCATGGCGGACAAGATCGATCGGCAGCTGACGCATCGCGCGGCTGCCCGCTCGGTTACCGGGCTTGCCTCCATGCTGGCGCATGAGATCAAAAATCCGCTTTCCGGGATTCGTGGTGCGGCACAGCTGCTGGAGCAATCGGTCGTCGATGACGACCGCGCCTTGACGCGGCTGATCTGCGACGAAACGGACCGCATCGTCTCGCTCGTGGATCGCATGGAAGTATTCTCGGACGAGCGCCCCGTCGATCGGATGCCGGTCAATATCCACTCCGTTCTCGATCACGTGAAGGCCGTGGCGAAGGCGGGATTTGCGCGGCACCTCCGCATCACCGAGAACTATGACCCGTCACTGCCATCGGTCTACGCAAACCGCGATCAGCTTGTTCAAGTGTTTCTCAATCTCGTGAAGAATGCCGCTGAAGCGGTCGGCGATCGTCCGGATGGCGAGATCGTTTTGACGACGGCCTACCGCTCGGGCATTCGCCTATCGGTCGCCGGGACTCGCGAAAAGATTTCGTTGCCGCTGGAGTTTTGTGTTCAGGACAACGGTCCCGGCGTGCCGGCGGACCTACTGCCGCATCTGTTTGATCCATTCATTACGACCAAGACGAACGGCAGTGGCCTCGGCCTGGCGCTCGTCGCGAAGATTATCGGAGATCATGGCGGCATTATTGAATGCGACAGCCAGAACAACCGCACGACATTCCGCGTCTTGATGCCCGCCTCCAAGGACGCATCGATGGAAGACGCAACGACCATAACTCCCACAGGACCTACTCGATGACAGCAACGATCCTCGTCGCGGATGATGATGCGGCAATTCGTACCGTGCTTAATCAGGCTCTGAGCCGCGCCGGCTATGATGTGCGAATTACCTCCAACGCCGCCACGCTCTGGCGTTGGGTGTCGGCAGGCGAGGGCGATCTTGTCGTAACCGATGTCGTGATGCCGGACGAAAATGCGTTTGACCTGCTGCCGCGGATCAAGAAGGCGCGCCCGGACCTCCCCGTCCTCGTCATGAGCGCACAAAACACCTTCATGACGGCGATCAAGGCTTCCGAGAAAGGCGCCTACGATTACTTGCCGAAGCCGTTCGACCTGACGGAACTGATCGGCATCATCGGTCGTGCGCTGGCCGAGCCGAAGCGCAGGCCGGCCAAGCTTGACGAGGATATGCAGGACGGAATGCCGCTTGTCGGCCGTTCGGCTGCGATGCAGGAAATCTACCGTGTCCTTGCGCGCCTCATGCAGACCGACCTGACGCTGATGATTACCGGCGAGTCCGGCACCGGCAAGGAACTCGTGGCCCGGGCGCTGCACGACTACGGCAAGCGCCGCAACGGGCCGTTCGTCGCGATCAACATGGCGGCGATCCCGCGCGACCTCATCGAATCCGAGCTGTTCGGCCACGAGAAGGGCGCTTTCACCGGCGCCCAGACACGTTCCACCGGTCGCTTCGAGCAGGCCGAGGGCGGTACGCTGTTCCTCGATGAAATCGGTGATATGCCGATGGATGCGCAGACGCGTCTCCTGCGTGTGCTGCAGCAGGGCGAATACACCACCGTCGGCGGTCGCACACCGATCCGCACCGACGTTCGCATCGTCGCCGCGACGAATAAGGATCTGAAACAAGCGATCAATCAGGGGCTTTTCCGCGAGGATCTGTACTACCGCCTGAACGTCGTACCGTTGCGTTTGCCGCCGCTGCGTGATCGCGCGGAGGATATCCCGGATTTGGTGCGCCACTTCGTTCAGCAGGCGGAAAAGGAAGGGCTCGGTTCCAAGCGCTTCGATCAGGAAGCGCTCGATCTGATGAAAGCCTACGCCTGGCCGGGGAACGTGCGCGAATTGGAGAACCTCATTCGCCGGCTGATGGCACTTTATCCACAGGATGTGATCACCCGGGAAATCATCGAAGCCGAGCTTCGGTCCGATGTGCCGGACAGCCCAATAGATAAGGGTCCGATCCGTTCTGGCAACATGACGATCGCCCAGGCTGTCGAGGAAAACATGCGCACATACTTCGCCGGTTTCGGCGATGGCCTGCCGCCGCCCGGGCTTTACGATCGAGTGCTGACGGAAATGGAGTATCCCCTGATTCTCGCCGCGCTGACGGCAACACGCGGCAACCAGATCAAGGCCGCCGACCTCTTGGGACTGAACCGCAATACGCTGCGCAAGAAGATCAGAGAGCTTGGCGTATCGGTGTATAGAAGCTCCCGTACTGCTTGACAATGTGACTGGCGACGTTGCATTTTCGCCACAATGCGTTGCTTAGAAGTCACGCATGGGGCTCGGGTTTTCGCAGCTGTCCAAGAGCGTAGCGGCACTCGTCGTTGCGTCTTGCAGGCAGGTTGGCGGCTTCCGCGCCTGTCTGCGGGGAGCGGCGGAAGCGAGTGTCTGCCGCCAGGAGAATTAAGCGAATGGAACAGGATGCAATGCCGCCTGCGGCGGAAGGCGAAGCTGTCACGGCCGTGACCGATCGCCGTGCCCTGTTTGCGCTGCCGGGCCTGATCCTTGCCGGTGGTGCGCTTCTCTGCGCCACACTGACGCTCTTCGTGCTGCTGGGGCTGACGCCGATCGCGCCGACCTACCATGTCGTCGTCACCTCGGTCGTCGTGAACTCGTTCTTCGTGCTCGGCTTGATGGCCCTCATCGCACGTGAGGTGTCCCGCCTGTTAAAGGCACGCAAACGCGGGCGCGCCGCGGCGCGCCTTCATATCCGTATCGTCGTGCTTTTCTCGATCGTCGCGATCACGCCGGCGATCCTTGTCGCAATTTTCGCCAGTATAACGCTGAACGCCGGCCTCGATCGGTGGTTTGCCCTTCGTACGCAGTCGATCATCAGTTCCTCCCGCAACATCGGGCAGGCCTACATGATGGAGAATGCGAGCTACCTGCAGGGCCAGACTGTGTCGATGGCGAACGACCTCGAACGTAACAGGGCGCTGTTCAATCTCGATCGCACGGGCTTTTCCGATTTGATGACGCGACAGGCGCGCGGCCGTGGGCTGCTCGGCGCCTTCCTCGTGAAGTCTGACGGCTCGGTTATTACCCAGGCTGACATCAAGACCGAGAAGCCGCTACCGGCAATTCCCCAGGACGCGTTGGATAAAGCCGCGGCCGGGCAGCCAACCTTGATCCCGCCGGGTGTCACGAATTTGGTCGGCGCCATCATCAAGCTCGATGCTATCGACGGAGCGTTCCTTTACACGGTCCGTGCGGTCGATCCCAAGGTCATGGGCGCGATGCGTCTCATGGAGGAGAACGCGACCGAGTACAAATCCATGGAGGCAGGGCGCTTCTCGCTGCAGATCGCTTTCGCGGTTCTTTACATCGGCTTTGCCCTGATCGTTCTGCTGGCTGCAATTTGGACTGCAATTGCCGTGGCTGACCGTATCGTGCGTCCGATCCGCTTGCTGATTACCGCCGCTGACAGCGTGGCCTCCGGCAATATGGATATCGTCGTGCCGGTCCATGCTGTGGACGGCGACGTTGCCAACCTCTCGCGCACCTTCAACAAGATGATCTCGGAAATTCGCACACAGCGCGACGAGATTCTCGAGGCCAAGGACGAGGTGGACGACCGCCGTCGTTTCATCGAGGCGGTTCTGTCAGGCGTAACCGCGTCGGTCATCGGCGTCGAGCATGACCGCAGGATCACCATCGTCAACAGTTCAGCGGAAGCGCTGATGGCGTTGCCGGCGTCGGACATGCTCGGTAAGCAGCTCTCCGAGATCGCGCCCGAAGTCGATCAGGTCCTGACGGAAGCCGCCTCCCGTTATCGCGGTGATTTCCGCAAGCAGATTGCCCTTGTACGGGCCGGTACCGTGCGAACTCTGAGTGTCCAGGTGACACGCGAGGAAGTGCGCGACATGAGTGAATCCTACGTCATCACGCTCGATGACATCACCGATCTCGTCATTGCACAGCGCTCGACCGCGTGGGGCGACGTCGCCCGTCGCATCGCTCACGAGATCAAGAATCCGCTGACGCCGATCCAGCTATCGGCGGAGCGGATTCAGCGCCGCTATGGGAAGCAGATCGACCAGAATGATCGCAGCGTTTTTGACCAGTGCACGGAGACCATCATCCGGCAGGTTGGCGACATTGGCCGCATGGTTGACGAGTTCTCGTCCTTTGCCCGGATGCCGAAGCCGATCAAGGAGCCTAGCGATCTGCGTAAGATCCTGCACGACGCGGTATTCCTACGCGAGATGGGCAATAGCCACGTCACCTTCCTGCAGGAACTGGGCGACCAGCCGCTGGAAGGACAGTTTGACAGCCGCATGCTCGGTCAGGCCTTCGGCAACCTAATCAAGAATGCCGTGGAGGCCATCGAAGCGGTGCCGACTGGCGAGCGCGACGAGCGCAAGATCCTGGTTCGGGCTTCGCTCGACCCGGTGCGCGATCGCTTCACCGTGGACGTGGTCGACAACGGTCGCGGTCTGCCGGTGGAGAACCGCCACAGCATTCTGGAACCCTACATGACGATGCGCGAGAAGGGTACCGGCCTCGGTCTGGCAATCGTCAAGAAGATTATTGAGGAACACGGCGGGCAGCTCGAACTGCATGACGCGCCCGCCGATTTTGACCAGGGAAGAGGGGCCATGATCCGCGTGCATCTGCCACGTCTGGAAACCGCGCCTTCTGCCTCGGCCACAAGTGACAAGGAAAGTGTTTATGGCCTCTGATATTCTGGTCGTTGACGACGAGCACGACATCCGCGAGATCGTCTCCGGTATCCTGTCTGACGAAGGACATGAGACCCGCACGGCGCACGACAGCGACAGCGCTCTGGCTGCGATCTCCGATCGTGCGCCGAGGCTGATCTTTCTCGACATCTGGATGCAGGGGAGCAAGCTCGACGGTCTGTCATTGCTCGACGAGATCAAGGCACGCCATCCGGATATTCCCGTCGTCATGATCTCAGGTCACGGTAACATCGAGACGGCCGTTTCCGCCATCAAGCGGGGCGCGTTCGACTTCATCGAGAAGCCGTTCAAGGCCGACCGACTGATCCTGATCGCCGAACGCGCGCTTGAGAATTCGAAGCTGAAGCGCGAAGTCTCCGAGCTCAAGCGCAAGGCCGGGGACCCGGTCGAACTCATCGGTACCTCCGTTGCCGTCTCGCAGTTGCGCCAGACGATCGAAAAGGTCTCGCCGACAAACAGCCGCATCATGATTTTCGGTTCATCGGGTTCCGGGAAGGAACTCGTTGCCCGCATGATCCATAAGAAATCGACGCGCGCGAACGGTCCCTTCGTGGCGCTAAATGCTGCCAACATCACACCGGACCGCATGGAAATTGCGCTGTTCGGTACGGAAGGCTCTCCCGGACAGGCGCGCAAGATCGGCGCGCTGGAAGAGTCCCACCGAGGCATCCTCTACCTCGACGAAGTCGGCGAGATGCCGCGTGAGACGCAGAACAAAATCCTGCGCGTCCTCGTCGATCAGCAGTTCGAGCGGGTCGGCGGCTCTAAGCGGGTCAAGGTCGATGTACGCATTATCTCGTCGACGGCCTACAATCTCGAGAACCGCATCGCCGAGGGTTGGTTCCGCGAAGATCTCTACCATCGTCTTGCGGTCGTGCCGGTGCGCGTGCCGGCGCTGGCAGAGCGTCGTGAGGATATCCCGTTCCTCGTTGATCAGTTGATGCGGCAGATTTCCGAGCAGGCCGGCATCCGTCCACGCCGCATCGGTGACGACGCGATGGCTGTACTTCAGGCACATGATTGGCCGGGCAACATCCGCCAGCTGCGCAACAACATTGAGCGGCTGATGATCCTTGCTCGCTCCGATGGCCCGGATGCGCCGATCACCGCCGAAATGCTGCCGACCGATCTCGGCGACATGCTGCCGAAAGTTTCGGCCAAGAACGATTACCACATCATGACCTTGCCACTTCGCGAAGCACGCGAGATGTTCGAGAAGGACTACCTGATTGCGCAGATCAATCGTTTCGGCGGTAACATCTCGCGCACGGCGGAGTTCGTCGGCATGGAGCGTTCGGCGCTGCACCGCAAGCTGAAGTCGCTCGGCGTCTGATATCAGGGCGGCGCTGCTGCGCCGTCACTCATTCCCCTGCTTGTATCTCTACGCCCAGGTTCTCCATGCCCAGAATAGCCTATGTGAACGGCCGCTATGTCACGCACTCGAATGCGATGGTCCATATCGAGGATCGAGGCTATCAGTTCGCGGACGGCGTTTACGAGGTCTGTGAAATCAGGCACGGCTATATCGTCGACCTTACGCGCCACCTGAACAGGCTGGATCGGTCGCTTGGCGAGTTGCGCATCGCTTGGCCGATGAGTCGCAATGCCTTGACCCGCGTTATTCGCGAAACGCTGCGCCGCAATCGGGTACGCAACGGTCTCTTTTACTTGCAGATCACGCGCGGCGTCGCGCGGCGCGATCATGTATTCCCCGTGGAAGGAACCCCGCCCTCGCTGGTGATTACGGCCAAGAGCACGGACCCGTCGATCATCGCCCGGAAGAATGCGACAGGCATCAAGGCGATCACCGTTCTCGACAATCGCTGGGACCGGGTCGACATCAAGTCCGTCGGTCTGTTGCCGAACGCCATGGCGCGCCAGCAGGCGAAGGAGGCAGGGGCGCAGGAGGCGATCTATGTCGACGCCGACGGCATGGTGAAGGAGGGCGCCGCCACCAATGTCTGGATCGTTGATCGCTACGGCACGCTTGTTACGCGTCCGGCCGAACATGGCATTCTGCGCGGCATCACGCGCACGACGCTGATCGATGTCGGGGCCAAGCTTGGGTTGAAGATCGAGGAACGAAAATTCTCGGTCGAAGAGATGCTCGCTGCGCGGGAAGTCTTTATTACGGCTGCTACCAGCATCTGCTTTCCGGTTGTCTCGATCGATGGTCAGCCGATCGCAAACGGCCATCCAGGCAGCGTCTCCCAGAAAATTAGGGAGGCCTTTTTCGACGTTGCGGAAAAGATTGCGATTTGATACCAAGACTTTCTGGGCAGATGGGATGAGGGTTGTCGGCTGCCTGCAGGCGAGGTTGATTAGTATTTCACCGGCGGAATCAAGCCGGCAATAAAGAAAGAAGCGGCGCGATGGCGGAACGTTCTCAGAATTTGCAGGACTTATTTCTCAATACTGTTCGCAAGCAAAAGATTTCACTGACAATTTTCTTGATTAATGGCGTTAAGCTGACCGGGGTTGTCACCTCGTTCGACAATTTTTGCGTTCTGCTTCGCCGTGACGGCCATTCGCAACTCGTGTATAAACACGCAATCTCGACCATCATGCCCGGCCAGCCGATGCAGATGTTCGAAAGCGAAGAAGCTGCTTCCTAACAGGACCTGCAATTATCTCGACACGCGATACCAAGAACGATTCGATCATCCCGGAGGCCGCCAAGCACCGGGATGATATGCGCGCGACTGTTGTCGTGCCTGTTCTCAAGCAGGCGCGTTCCGGGCGCGGCGCGGGTGATGGGGTGCCGGTTATAACTCGTACGGCGGAGAGTCGTCTGGAAGAGGCGACTGGTCTCGCCCAGGCGATCGACCTCGATGTGGTGAATGGCGCTATCGTCACCGTCAACGATCCGCGGCCTGCAACGCTGATGGGCACGGGCAAGATCGAAGAGATCAAGGCGACGCTGGATGCGAATGATTCAGGCCTCGTCATCGTCGACCATCCGCTGACACCGGTGCAGCAGCGCAATCTCGAAAAGGAATGGAACGCCAAGGTCATCGACCGCACCGGTCTCATCCTCGAGATCTTCGGCCGCCGTGCTTCCACCAAGGAAGGTACGCTGCAGGTCGACCTCGCGCATCTGAACTATCAGAAAGGCCGACTGGTCCGCAGCTGGACCCACCTTGAACGTCAGCGTGGCGGCGGTGGATTCATGGGCGGTCCTGGTGAAACCCAGATCGAAGCCGACCGTCGCTTGCTGCAAGACCGTATCGTCAAGCTCGAGCGCGAGCTGGAACAGGTTGTGCGCACGCGCCAGCTGCATCGCGCCAAGCGCAGGAAGGTGCCGCATCCGATTGTGGCGCTCGTTGGCTATACCAACGCTGGCAAATCGACGCTGTTCAACCGGATCACCGGGGCCGGCGTGCTGGCAGAAGACATGCTCTTCGCAACCCTCGACCCGACGCTGCGGCGGATGAAGCTGCCGCATGGGCGCACCGTGATCCTCTCCGACACGGTTGGCTTCATTTCGGACCTCCCGACCCATCTGGTCGCCGCTTTCCGCGCTACGTTGGAAGAAGTGCTGGAAGCAGATCTCATCCTTCATGTCCGCGACATATCCGACGTCGACAATCAGGCGCAGAGCGCGGACGTACTGCGCATCTTGAAGGACCTCGGAATCGATGAGGAAGAGGGCGACAAGCGGATCATCGAAGTCTGGAACAAGATCGATCGCTTAGAGCCGGAAGCCCACGGCGCCATCGTGCAGAAGGCGAGCGGTGCCGAAAACGTCGTTGCCCTATCCGCAATCAGTGGCGAAGGTATCGATACGCTGATGGGCGAGATCAGCCGCAGGCTTTCCGGCGTGCTGACCGAAGCGACTGTACGCTTGCCGGTCGACAAGTTGGCGCTGCTGCCTTGGCTCTACGACCATGCTATTGTCGATAGCCGCGAAGACAACGAGGACGGTTCGATCACCTTGGATGTGCGCCTGTCGGAAACCGAGGCGGTTGAGCTGGAGCGCCGCTTGGGCAATGGGTCGAAAGCCGCTAAAGAGGACTGGGAGCGCTAGTCCAGTGGCTAAGATCCGCCCAGGCCCGTCAATGCTGACAGGCGACCGCGGTGTCTGAGCTTACGCCGGTGATTTCGTAAGGCGAGGCTAAATCGGCTCAGCCGAGTTGCCGTTCGATTGCCTTTGCTGCTTGCCAGATTTCCTCCATCCGTTCCAGGCTTGCTGCCTCCAGCGTCTCACCTCCTGCATCAAGAACGGTCTCGATGTGATTGAATCTGCGGCGAAACTTCGTATTCGTCCCGCGAAGGGACTGCTCTGGGTCGGTCTTCACATGCCTGCCGATGTTGACCACGGCAAAGATGAGGTCGCCGAGCTCATCGCTGACCTTCGCCTGATCGCCTTCGGCTAAGGCGACGCGCAGCTCGCCAATTTCTTCCTCGATTTTGTCGAGGATCGGTTCGGGAGCGGACCAGTCGAAGCCCACCTTTGCAGCACGCTCCTGCAGCTTCAGCGCTTCAGTCAGGGCAGGGAAGCTCCGCTGGACCGACCCTAGGAACCCGGCTTTGAAATCCGCGCTGATACCGCGCTTGGCGCGACGTTCGGCGCGCTCGCGCTTTTCGGCCTGCTTGATGTCGTCCCACTGCTTCTTCACGGCATCCGGCGTGTCGGCATCGGAGCGGGCGAAGACATGTGGATGCCGGCGGATCATCTTCCTAGTGATCGCCTCGACGACATCGCCGAAGGAGAATTCGCCGGCTTCCTCGGCCATTCGCGCATGGAACACCACCTGCAGCAGTAGGTCGCCCAACTCGTCGCAGAGGTCGTCCATGTCGTTGCGTTCGATGGCATCGGAGACCTCGTAGGCCTCCTCGATCGTATAGGGCTTGATCGTCTCGAAGGTCTGGACGACGTCCCAGGGGCACCCGGTTTCCGGATTGCGGAGCGCGGCCATGATCTCGATCAGGCGCGAAATGTCTTTGGAGGCTTCCATGATCACTCAGTTCAGTGGGATATCGTTGTTGCTCTTAGATGCCTGGTAGCTGTCTGAGAGCGCGTCGTAGCGCGCCTTGATGCGTGCCGTCTGTGACTTCAGTTCGGCTTTCAGGTGATCGTCCTCGGTCTCCACGAGGTCGGCGATGGCAAAGCTGTTCCAGAACGCATTGCTGCGTCGGTAACCACCCGGTTCCAAGCCGAAGACTTCCTTCAGGATCTTCAGGTCGTGGGGAATGGCGAAGGCGTCGCGCGAATCTTCGTGGCTGAAGAAATAGCAGAAATTGTCGAACCCGGCCCAGGTGATAGCCGACATGCACATGGTGCAGGGTTCGTGGGTCGATAGAAAGATCAGGTCCTTCGTAGCCGGCTTTTCGCCAAGCTCGTAAAAGCGCTTCAGCGTGTGCACCTCGCCGTGCCACAGCGGGTTCTCAAGCTCGTTGTTGGTCTCCGCAATGACGAGCGAGAGGTCGGATTTGCGCAGGATCGCGGCACCGAACACCTTGTTGCCCGCAGCGACGCCGCGCTCGGTCATCGGCAGGATGTCGTGTTCCATGACGTTGAGCAGGCGGGCGGCGATGGTCTTGTCAGACATGAATTTCTCCTTGAAGGCTGCACTCTAGCGCCAGCGGCGGTCAAGGAAAATGCCGATCAGGCCGCGTTGCCGTGTTTGTCACAGGCTTTCCGCTGCGTTGCGACAGGTCCGGGTGTGTTCGTTGCGCCGCACCGGTGACTTTTACTCAAATCATTGGGAGACCGAGTAAAAGAATACGCGCCCGCGCGGGCTTTGGAATTTCTGTTTCTTCATTTGCCTGAGCAGAGAGTGCATATTCATTTGCCTGAGCAGAGAGTGCATATTCCGGCAGCTTCGAACTGGATTGACGATGTCTCCCAAGACTGAACAACTGTCGGTATTTCCTGCCTTCTTTCGCGTTGAGGGCAAGATTGCGGCCGTCTTCGGCAACGGGGACGAGGCATTCGCGAAGGTTCGCCTACTCTTGAACACGCAGGCGACGATTGTTGCCTATGCCGATCGCCCTCGGGCCGACTACCACGCCTTTCTGATCGCCAATCGGATCGAGAGGGTGTGCACCAGCTTTGCAGCGGAGCAGGTCCGCGGAGCAACATTCGTCTTTGCGGCGACTGGAGGCGCGGCAATGGATCGCGCGATTGTCGATGCAGCCCGCGCAGAGAAGGTGCCCGCCAACGCCGTCGATCAGCCTGACTACTGCGATTTCTTCACGCCAGCGCTCGTCAATCGCGCGCCCGTGGCGGTCGCGATCGGCACGGAGGGCGCTGGCCCGGTGTTGGCACAGATGATCCGTGCACAGATCGACCAGCTTCTTGCTCCGTCGCTAGGGCGCCTGGCGGATCTCGCGATCGGCTATCGCAAGACCGTCGAGCATCTCGTGCCGAAGGGTGCTGCGCGCCGCCTGTTCTGGCGCCGGTTCTTCTCGGGCTCGGTCGCCGACGCTGTCGCTAACGAGAACCTGCCGCAGGCGCGTCGTGCAGCCAACAGTCTGCTGCAGTCTGCTGAAAAGGTGGAGGGCCACGTCTGGCTCGTCGGCGCCGGCCCAGGTGCCGCGGATCTGCTGACGCTGCGCGCCCAGCGGGTGATGATGGAAGCCGACGTCATCGTATATGATGCCCTCGTGCCGCAAGAAATTGTCGACATGGGTCGCCGCGACGCCGAGCGTCTGTCGGTCGGCAAGCGCAAGGGATGCCATTCGAAGTCTCAGGAAGAGATCAACGATCTGCTGGTGTACCTCGGTCGCGAAGGCAAGCGCGTGGTTCGCCTGAAGTCCGGCGATCCGCTTGTCTACGGTCGGGCAGGCGAGGAGATGGCGGCATTGCGGGCTGCGGGCATTTCCTATGATGTGGTTCCGGGAATCACCTCGGCTTTCGCCGCTGCCGCCGATTTCGAACTGCCGCTGACGCTGCGCGGCGTGGCATCGTCGCTGGTCTTCACGACCGGCCACGATCTGACGGGCGATGTCTTGCCGGATTGGGCAAGTTTGGCTGTTTCGGGTGCGACGATCGCTGTCTATATGGGCCGCACTGTCGCCGCGTCGGTGGCCGAACGCTTGATGCAGGCCGGCCTTCCGGCGGAGACAACAGTTGCCGTCATTGAGAATGCCAGCCGCTCCGATCGCCGGCTGTTGCACGGGATTCTGCGGGATCTTCCCGACCTGCAGCACCGTGACGAGTTGACCGGCCCGGTCATGGTCATTATCGGCGATGCGGTCGCAGGCGCCAATTTCGAACTGTCGGAACCGCTTGTGCGCGAACGCGCCCGGTCCGAGGAATTTGCAAGGAGCTGAATATGGTGGACAAGGTTCTCACCGCCAACCGACTGACGGATGGCATTGCCGTCTGGCTGAACGCCAACGGCGAATGGGTTACCTCGCTGCAGGAAGCCCTTGTTGCCCGTCACGCCGAGGCCGTCGCGGCTCTGGAAGCGATCGGCAAGAAGTCCTATGCCGACAACCAGGTGGTGGACGTCGCCGTTGTCGAGGTTCAGGAGACCGATGGCGTGCTCTGGCCGCTGCGTCTTCGCGAGCGCATTCGCGCCCAGGGTCCGACCATGGAATACGCGCCG
Source organism: Rhizobium sp. R711 (assembly GCF_002211365.1). Classification (GTDB taxonomy): domain Bacteria; phylum Pseudomonadota; class Alphaproteobacteria; order Rhizobiales; family Rhizobiaceae; genus Rhizobium. Next base: position 229,941 of record NZ_LOKZ01000036.1, read on the forward strand.
GGCTACCAGCCCGCCGACCCCGCATTCATCGCAGTCTGAGGAAGCAGATGTATCGTTACGACGAATTTGACCACGCTTTTGTCGCCGAGCGCGTCGAGCAGTTTCGCGACCAGGTCCAGCGCCGCCTTTCCGGTGAACTCGCCGAGGATGCGTTCAAGCCGCTGCGCCTGATGAACGGTGTCTATCTGCAGCTTCACGCCTATATGCTCCGCATCGCGATTCCTTATGGAACGTTGAGCTCACGCCAGGTGCGGATGCTCGCTCATATAGCGCGCAAGTATGACCGTGGTTACGGCCATTTCACGACCCGGCAGAACCTGCAGTTCAATTGGCCGAAGCTGTCCGAGATCCCGGATGCGCTGGCCGAGCTTGCCTCCGTCGAAATGCACGCGCTGCAGACATCGGGCAACTGCATTCGCAACGTGACCGCCGACCATTTTGCCGGCGCTGCGGCCGACGAAATTGCGGATCCGCGTCCTTACGCCGAGATCCTGCGCCAATGGTCCTCCGTGCATCCGGAATTCTCGTTCCTGCCGCGCAAGTTCAAGATCGCCGTCACCGGCGCCGAACGCGATCGCGCGGCGATCCAGGTCCACGACATCGGACTGCATCTGAAGAAGAACGAAAAGGGGGAGATCGGCTTTGCAGTTTACGTCGGTGGTGGCCAGGGTCGCACGCCGATGATCGCCAAGCTGATCCGCGACTTCCTGCCGGAAGAGGACCTGCTGTCCTACACAACAGCGATCGTCCGCGTTTATAACCTCAACGGCCGTCGCGACAACAAGTACAAGGCTCGCATCAAGATCCTCGTGCACGAAACGGGCACGGAAGAGCTGACGCGTCAGGTCGAGGCAGAGTTCGTTGAACTCAAGGATTCCGAACTGAAGCTGCCGGAGACAGACGTCGAGGCCATCGCTGCCTATTTCGCGCCGCCGGCTCTGCCCGATCGTGCCGAAGGATGGGAAAACCTCGCGCGCTGGAAGAAGGCCGACCCGGCTTTCGCCCGCTGGGTCCAGCAGAACGTGCAGCCGCACAAGCATCCCGATTACGGCATGGTGACGATCTCCCTGAAGCCGATCGGTGGCATTCCGGGCGATGCTTCCGATAGCCAGATGGATGCCGTCGCCGATATCGCCGAGGAATATGCCTTCGACGAAATCCGCGTCAGCCACGAACAGAACCTGATCCTGCCGCATGTCGCGCTTGCTGATCTCGAAGCTGTTTACCGCGGCCTGGTTGCCATCGGCCTTGCCGAGGCCAATGCCGGTCTCATCACTGACATCATTGCCTGTCCCGGGCTCGACTATTGCGCGCTCGCGAATGCGCGCTCCATTCCCGTTGCGCAGGAAATCTCCAGGCGCTTCGGCGATCCGGATCGTCAGGCTGAAATCGGCGAGCTGAAGATCAAGATCTCGGGCTGCATCAATGCCTGCGGCCATCACCATGTCGGCCATATCGGCCTGCTTGGCGTGGAAAAGAAGGGCGCTGAGCTCTATCAGATCACGCTCGGCGGTTCGGGCGACGAGCATACGTCGATCGGCGAGATCATCGGTCGCGGCTTCGAGCCGGACAAGGTGACCGATGCGATCGAAACGATCGTCAACACCTATCTGACAATCCGCAAGGAGCCGTCGGAAATCTTCCTCGAAACCTATCGTCGCGTTGGTCCGCAGCCGTTCAAGGACGCGCTGTATGGGTCAGCGGCAGAAGCGGCGTAAGGAGGGGACGATGACCAAGATCTGGAGAGAAACCGGCTTCGTCGAGAACGATCCCTGGGTGATCGAGACGCAAGAGGTAAAGGCAGGCGAGGGGCAGAAGGCCCTTCTTGGCTTGGCCGAACTGATCGCCAAGGCGGACGAGAGCAACGAGATCGGCTTCGGCGTGCTGATCAGGCCGGCGGACGATGTTCGCAAGCTTGAGCCCTACCTCTACCGCCTGGAGATTGTTGCTGTTGCCTTCCCGGCCTTCAACGACGGCCGAGCCTTCAGCCATGCATCCCTGCTGCGTGACCGCCTTGGCTACACCAACGAACTGCGCGCCGTCGGCGACGTGCTGATCGACCAGATTCCGCTGATGCAGCGCGTCGGCATCGACAGCTTTGCGGTGACCAACGAGACTGCGATAAAGCGTCTCACGGAGCACCGCCTGCCGGGAATTCCGCATCATTATCAACCGGCTGTGCGTGACGCGGACGCCGGCAAGGGCTATAGTTGGCGCCGTCAGGCGAAGCCGGCTGCATAAGCACCGGATCGCCGTCAAGAATTGACGGAACGGTGCAATGAAGACTTTTGAAATCGTGGTGATCGGCGGCGGCCTTGCCGGCATGATCGCCGCTATCGCCTTGGCTCGCGGCGGACGCAACTTGGCTCTTGTTGCGCCGCCGTCATCCAGCCAGGACCGGCGCACGACCGCGCTCATGGATCAGTCGATCCGTTTCCTCGACAGGCTGACCTTGTGGGAAAAGCTGCGGCCTGCTGCCGCTCCGCTTTCCACCATGCGCATTATCGACGGTACGAATCGCCTGCTGCGAGCGCCGATCACCACTTTCCGTTCCGTCGAACTCGATCTTGACGCCTTCGGCTACAACTTCCCGAACAAGGCGCTGATGGAGGTGTTGGAGGCCGCGATTGCGGCCGAAGGCAATATCACCCGCTTCACATCGTTTGCCGACCTGATTGATATCGGCGCGGAATCGGTGACCATCACGCTCGCCGATGGCGAAGTCCTCTCGGCGGCCTTCGCCGTTGGCGCTGACGGGCGCAAGTCGAAGCTGCGCGAAAGGGCCGGCATCGATGTGAGAACCTGGTCCTATCCGCAATCGGCCATGGTGTTGAACTTCGAACATTCGCTGCCACATGAGAATGTCTCGACCGAGTTTCATACCGAAAGCGGACCGTTCACTCAGGTGCCGCTTCCGGGCAATCGTTCCAGCCTCGTATGGGTCCAGAACCCTTCGGATGCGGTGGCGCGCAATGAACTCTCACTCGCCGAGCTGAGCAATGTCGTCGAGGAGCGAATGCAGTCGTTGCTCGGCAACGTGACCGTCGAAGAAGGCGTGCAGTTGTGGCCGCTTTCCGGCATGATGGCCCACCGCTCCGGCAGAGGCCGAGTTGCCTTGATCGGCGAGGCTTCGCACGTTTTTCCGCCAATCGGCGCACAGGGGCTGAACCTCAGCCTGCGTGATGTCATGGTACTGTCGGATATTCTCTGCGCACGGCCCGAACTACCGATTGCCGCCGACGCTGGCGACCGTTTCGATCGCAAGCGCCGCGCCGATATCATGACACGCACGGCAAGCGTCGATCTTCTCAACCGCTCGCTTTTGTCCGATTTCCTGCCTGTGCAGATGATGCGCGCCGCGGGCCTTCATATCCTGTCGGCGCTGCCGCCGCTGCGCAGCATCGTCATGCGCGAGGGTATCGAACCCGGACGCAGCTTCCGGGATATTCCGGGCGCGATCAAGGGGAAGCTAAGCCGGAAGAAAGCCTGATTTGATCGCAATCAGGACGGCCGAGACGGTCACGACGGAAAGCGCCGTCGTGATCAGGATCGTCGCCGAGGCGCGCTCCTGCCAGACCCCGTATTGCTGCCCAATGACGAAGACATTGGTCGCCGTTGGCAAGGCTGCGAGCAGCACCGCCGCGTAGATCCAAATCGGATCAAAGCCACCGACGGTCGTCAGCGCGAGATAGACGACGATCGGATGGATGATGAGCTTGGCCGGAACAATGGAGCCCATCTCGGCCGGTATGCGCTTGAGTGGTCGAAGCGCCAGCGTGACTCCCATCGCAAACAACGCGCACGGCGCGGCAGCCTGCGCGAGATAGTCAACGAAGCGTTGGAATTCGAGCGGCTGATCGATGTTTAAGCGGGCGGCAACGAAGCCGAGCGCCGTTGACAGTATGAAGGGGTGGAAAGCCACTTTCCGAGCAATATCGATCGCTAGGCGGTCATCGCCAGCCGCTGCCATGAGTGCAGGCGCAACGATGAAATGCAGCGCATTCTCGAGGCAGACGATCAGCGCCACCGGCCGCACCTTCGCCGACGATGAAGATCGAATAGGTTGCCGCGAGATCGGTGGCGATGAAGTCGACGCGTGTCAGATCCTCGAAGGGCGTGCGCGAGACGAGTTTGAAGAAGAGCGCGGGCAGGGCTGCATAGATGATGAAGGTGTTCATCCAGCCGAGCGCCTCTGCCGGCTGCTTCGTCACTTTCCCCGCGATATAGCCAATGAAGATCAGACCGAAGAACGGCAGAAGCAGACTGACGATATCGGACACGGCTATTCCAATGCAAATTTCGGCCGGGCGATTTGCGCTTAGCCGATTTTCATCAGGATTGGGAAGGTCTGTTGGAACCAGATTGCGACGTCACTGATGAAACCGAACATGAAAGCGAGGCCGGTGAGGATCAGGAATATGCCCATGACTTTTTCGACCGTTCCTAGATGCCGGCGGAAGCGTATCAGAAAGCCCATGAAGGCACCGGAGAAGCCGGCGGCAATCCAGAACGGAATAGCAAGGCCGAGGGAATAGACCGCCAGAAGTCCGGCACCCGAACCGACAGTCTCTCGCGAAGCCGCGACGCCGAGGATCGCGCCGAGTACCGGGCCAATACAAGGGGTCCAGCCGAAAGCGAAAGCCAAGCCCATCACATAGGCACCGGTCAGCGTCGCTGGCTTGCCGCTGCCTTGAAAGCGCGCCTCGCGGGCAAGAATTCCAATCCGGAAGACTCCCAAAAAATTCAAGCCCATGATGATGATGATCAGGCCGCCGATCTTTGCCAGGAGATCGAGATGCTGGCGAAGCGCCATGCCGATGCTGGAGGCACCAGCCCCAAGTGCTACGAAAACGGTGGCGAAGCCGAGCGTGAAGAAAAGCGCTGAAAATAGCACGCCTCGCCGTGCGTCCGGGGCAACGGCAATCGTGCTGCCGCCGCGGAACTGCTCGACGGAAATACCGGCCATGTAGCAGAGATAAGGCGGAACGAGAGGCAGGACGCAGGGCGAGAGAAACGACAGCGCGCCGGCAAACAGGGCGCTCAACAAGGAAATATCGGCAATCGACACTTAGGCACTCCGGCGGCAGGCACGCATGTGCGAAGTCCTATCGTAACGGAGCCATCCGAGCCAATCACCTTTTTGCGTTTTGAAGAGAAAGTAGAGGTGGCCGGGTAACTCTGTAGCCGCATTAAAATGGCGATGGCGCGACTATCGCGTGCCATCGCCATGCAACCGAAGCTACCATCACACGACTTTAGCGGTCTCGGCAGACGGTTTTGTATTTTGTGATGTAATGATGGTGGCTCTTCTTCTGATAGGGCTGGTCCCAGCACACCTGTTGCGCGTAACGCGGACGATAATAGTTGTCGTCGTCATCATCGTCGTAGACATAACGTGGCTCGTGTCGGTAGTAGCGTGGCGGTGGCGGATCGTCATAATACTGCGGCCCGGAGCCGAGCTCGAAGTATACGCCGTCCGCGAAAGCCGGTGCGCTCACGAGCAGCGTCGCAAGTCCGGCGGCTGCAACAGTAAGCTTTCTCATGATCGGTCTCCATCTGTATCTGCTGACTTAACGCCTTTGGAGCGCTGTTGGTTCGACAGATTAGATGCGGCGCATGAATGCGCACTGAAACCGGCGTTCATCTGCCAGTCATGCGCCGGATGATCGCAAGAGGGTCATGATTCGATCGAGTCTGTATGTCACGGTCACCCGCAGAGGCGAACGCCATCGCTCAGTGATCCGCGTCAGAGACATGGGGAATGTGTAGTATCTGGCCGTCGATCAAGAGGAGGAAATGATCTTCATCGAGACGATTCACGATCTCGCCGTCCTCCGTCATATAATCGGTCTTGGGCGAAGCCGCGTTCTGGCCGGAAATCCTGATCTGCTGAATGACGACGTAGGTCTTCCCTCCGTCGTTCTGACACCGAAACCGCCGTTCCTCTCTATAGTTCGACATGGCTTGGCCTCCATCGCATTCCAACGGAATCTTTGCTCCCATCGATGCGATTTCAAGGCCCTCCGGCTATTTCGGGCGATTTGACGCTGCTTGAGACGCCGCATGCCGAAACACAGTTTGGAATCCGCCAAAGATGAGCCTCGGCGGGGTTCAGCGGGGAGGCATAGGGCGCGCGCTCAATAACGGCGAGATCGTCAACAGACTAGCGGGACGCTGCGTTAGCGACGCGGTTGCCAGCGTTCTGCGTCGCATTGACGGTATTGGCCGCATCGCGACCAAAGCCCTTGATCGTGTTTGCGCACGAACTCAATGCAATGAGCACGCACAAGGCAGCAGCAACTTTCGCGGTGATCGTCATTTTCCCGTCTCCCAGTTGGAGTCGATAGGTAATGCGCGAGGCCGCAAGTTGTTCAAAATGAACCACAATTGCGTTGAGTTGATGCGAGGATTGTTCACGGAAGAGAGTGTCACAAGAAAAAGCCCGGCGGGATAGAATCCACCGGGCCTTTTGCGGACCTACATAGGCGATGCTGGTCCGGCAGCGCGGATTTCAAACGCTGCAACTATGAAACGGCCAACGCCAGCAAAGGTTCCCACAAATGTTGCGTAGGTCGCTATCAAGCTTGTGCCGGACCATGCGATTTTGAGCGGACGACCGGCATCAGCGCCTGCGCCGCCGGGCGTATTTCAACATGCAGCCAGCCAGGGGCAGGCTTACTGGCCGCTTCGAAGGACTTGCGCTGAATAGGCTTGCTAGCGTTGCGGAAGCCAGACCGCTGTGATGGCATGTTAGAGGGGATCGAATTTCAAACTTCCACGTCACAACGGAACTTCATTTCTTTTGTTCACTAATTTTATAGACAATATTTGATGCAACAAAGAAGGAGAGATACATGTCGCTACGATTGGTGGGCATTGCGGGTAGCTTCAACCGTCCGTCAAAAACCTATACCCTTGTCGAGCATATCGCTGGGCTTGCCGCTGAAAACTACGGCTTCTCCACGAAGATTTACGATCTCAAGGATGTCGGCCCGTCGCTTGGTACGGCCCTGTGGCGCAGCGAGCTGGATGCCCAGGCGACCCAGGTTCTCGATGATATCGTCAAGGCGGACGTTCTCGTCATTGGCTCGCCGACCTACAAGGGGTCGTATCCCGGTCTGTTCAAGCATCTGATCGATCTGATCGAGCCGAACGAACTCCGCTCCAAGCCGATCATCATCTCAGCGACCGGTGGCGGGGATCGCCACGCGCTGATTGTAGAGCATCAGTTGCGGCCTCTGTTCGGCTTCTTCATGGCCCACACGCTGCCGACGGCCATCTATGCTTCGGATCGCGATTTCGTCGACTACAAAGTCGCCTCGGAGGCGCTGTCTGGCCGTATTGGCGCTGTTGTCGATGAACTGGCCGCCTTCTCCTTCGTGCCCTCGACAAGAGCTTCACTTCAAGCCGCCGAGTGAACGCAGGAGGGATGATGACATGGACGGTGCGGAGAAAGTGGCGATGGGAAGCGAGCTTTGGAGCGTCTTCGACTTCGCTCGCCGCTATCGGCTGACGATCCGGGAGCAAAATCGCCTCTTGATGCTGTTCGGTCCCGTCGCCAGTGCCACGGACCTGCTTTCGAATGCGAGGCGGAACCAGTTGATCTGAGGGGTAAGGAGAAAACGATGATGCAGTCTCTTCTTCTGTGGGTCCGATCGGTGCTCCGCATCAGTCTTTCCCAACCGGCGGCCGCGCGGATCGAGTGGCCTCAGGACGGCGAGCCGGCAGCCCGCGACTATGAAATCTATTATTGGAACCCATCTCCGGGCCCCTGGTACTGAGGGATCGACATGGTCGTTTTCGATGATCGCCGCATCGCTCTGCGAGACCGGCGAGTGAGCGCAGCAGCAGATACGGCCGCTCCCGTGGTTACGATCCTCGCCTTCGCGTTCCTGTTCGCAATCACGCTAGGCGTTCTCTAGGAACCGACAGCTCGCTCTTAAGACGCGATAAGGATTGATGATGACGCCAGTACTTATTCTCCCCGGGCTCTTTGGATCAGAGGATGCACACTGGCAAAGCGCCTGGCTGCGGGATCATCCCGAAAGTCGTCTCGTCCAGCAGGATAACTGGGATCATCCGAACCTGAATACCTGGCGAGCGAGGCTCGAGGCCGCACTCGAGGATGCCGGAGACGCCTACATCGTTGCCCATAGCCTCGGATGCCTGTTGGCTGCAAGTCTCGCTGGGCGGCCCGCAGCGGGCCGGGTGAGGGGAGCCTTGCTGGTAGCGCCATGCGACCTGCCGGCGACCGACAAACTACATCCAGGGCGGATTGCTTTTGGCACGATGCCAACGGCCGAACTGCCGTTTCCCAGCGCGATCGTCGGTAGCCTGAACGATCATTACATGTCGCTCGACCGCCTGACGCTCTTTGCCCGTCTCTGGGGCAGCGAGTTGCGCAATGCCGGTCTGGCCGGACACATCAATGTCGCCAGCGGCTACGGCCGTTGGCCGGGCGGCTACCGTATCTTTGAGAAGCTGAAAGCAAGAACTCATCATCTCGATAAGATACCGCAGAGGAAGCCGTCGCTCGGCAGAGCGGCTTCGTCGGCGTGGTAATCAATGTCGCTGGCAATCGGTCGTCGACAATATCGCGCGAAGGTGGTCGGCCGAGCTATTTCGTCTCGCAGACGTTCTCCTTCATGGGCGCGACTTTCACGGAAAGTGCAACGCGCCATGGATTAAGAGGTTCTGTAGAATCATAGACAGAATAAATGTGTATAATTGAACTGCCGAGCAGGCGGCTTTGGGCCATTCATCAGTTCAGCATTTTGGCGCAAGTGCTTGAACAGCGGCAGAAAACGGCTACACAATCGCCGTTCATTGAAACCAACGCCATTTACCAACAAGGATCACCGCTCATGAGCCTCCGTATCAACGATATTGCACCGGATTTCACCGCCGACACCACACAGGGTTCCATCCAGTTCCACGACTGGATCGGTGACGGCTGGGCTGTCCTCTTCTCGCATCCGAAGAACTTCACGCCGGTCTGCACGACCGAACTTGGCGCGATGGCCGGGCTGGAACCCGAGTTCCGCAAGCGCGGCGCCAAGATTATCGGCATCTCCGTCGACCCGGTCGAAAGCCACAGCAAGTGGAAGAGCGACATCAAGACGGCGACCGGCTTCGATGTCGACTATCCGTTGATCGGCGACAAGGACCTGAAGGTTGCCAAGCTCTATGACATGCTGCCGGCCGGAACTGGAGAAACGTCCGAAGGCCGCACGCCCGCAGACAATGCGACCGTCCGTTCCGTATTCATCATTGGTCCCGACAAGAAGATCAAACTGATCCTCACCTATCCGATGACGACCGGCAGAAACTTCAACGAGATCCTCCGCGCGATAGACTCCATCCAGTTGACGGCAAAGCACCAGGTTGCGACGCCGGCAAATTGGCAGCAGGGCGAGGACGTCATCATTACGGCCGCCGTCTCCAACGAGGATGCCGTAACCCGCTTCGGTTCGTTTGACACGGTGTTGCCGTACCTGCGCAAGACCAAGCAGCCACAGGCTTAAACGCTTTGGCAGGGGCTAGGCACTGGACGGGAGCGCTTGATGGCACTGGAGCGACAATTGCATCTCGGCGCCTTCATGCGCCCCGTCAGCCTGCATACAGGGGCATGGCGTTATCCGGGCGCCTATCCCGACGCGAACTTCAACTTCAAGCACTTGAAGGAGTTCGCGCAAAAGCTGGAGGCGGCGAAGTTCGACGCCTTCTTCATGGCGGATCATCTCGCCGTGCTCAACATGCCGGTGGAAGCTTTGAAGCGAAGCCAGACGGTAACCTCTTTCGAGCCGTTTACACTGCTGTCTGCCCTTGCCGCCGTCACTGATCGGATCGGCCTCGTTGCGACTGCCTCGACAACCTTCGATGAGCCCTACCACGTAGCTCGCCGCTTCGCCTCGCTCGACCATATCAGCGCCGGTCGGGCGGGCTGGAACATCGTGACGACGGCCAATCCCGATGCCGCGCTGAATTTCGGCCTCGAGGAGCATGTCGAGCATGGCGAACGCTATCACCGCGCCCGCGAATTCTACGACGTGGTCACAGGGCTCTGGGACAGCTTTGCTGACGACGCTTTTACGCGCGATGTCGAGAGCGGTCAGTTCTTCGATCCGGCCAGAATGCACGTCCTCAATCATAAGGGTGAAGAACTCAGCGTCCGCGGCCCACTCAATATCGCTCGGCCGCCGCAAGGTTGGCCTGTGATCGTGCAGGCAGGGCAGTCCGAGCCAGGGCGCCAGCTTGCCGCCGAGACGGCCGAAGTTGTCTTCTGCTCGCCGCGCGATCTACGCGCAGCGCAGGGGCTCTATGCGGATATCAAGGGGCGCATGTCCGCGATCGGACGGGGTCCCGATAACCTCAAGATTCTGCCGGCCGCTTTCATCGTCATCGGCAACAGCGTCGAGGAGGCGCGCGCGAAGCGGGCACGGCTCGATAGTCTCGTTCATTATGACAGTGCCGTCGCTTCGCTCTCGATTGCCCTTGGTCATGATGCTTCTGGCTTCGATCCCGATGGACCCCTGCCTGACATACCGGAGACGAATGCCAGCAAGACTGGCCGCGCCCAAGTTGTGAAGGTCGCTGAAGAAGAGAAGTTAACCGTTCGGCAGCTTGCGCAGCGCTACGGCGGTTATTCTGGCCTGGCCTTCGTGGGGACATCGGAAACAATTGCCGATGAGATGGCGCAATGGCTGGGGGAGCGCGGCAGCGACGGTTTCAACATCGTATTCCCGTATCTTCCCCAGGGTCTCGACGATGTCGTGAACCAGCTCGTACCCGAGCTGCAACGGCGCGGGATTTTCAGACAGGACTATGAGGGCACGACGCTCCGTGAGCACCTCGGCCTTGCTCGACCCGCCAACAGTTTTTTTGTCAGCCCCTGAGACGCTATGTCTGGAGCCTCGAACTCTGTTTGCCCGCATTTACGCGCATAGGTCTCAAGCATTCGCCGGTAGCCATTTATTTCCACTTCCGTGTGCAATACTCCTCGCATCAGCCCAATGGCGCGATACATTGTTGGCTGCAGTGTAACCGGGGGTGGTAAGGAGAAACAAATGAGCAGATTTCGTGCGTTCGTGGCGGCTGGAGCGTTGATCGGTCTTTCGGCTCTCGCATCGGCCTGCGCGACACCGCCGAATTCAATGGGTTCTGCGTCAGGCTATGAGCCCGGAGATTCAATGAATCGAGCCTGCGAGGATGGTTTCAGACCTGGCGACGGCCGCTCCTGCAGCTACTGACCGGCGGTAGCGCATGGTAGCGCTACTGATCTCGTTCATCCGCCTGCTTGATGTCATCCCAATGCGGATAATGCTCGGCACACCACCATCGCGTTTCGCCGCTTTTGGAAGAGGTGTGTCCGAAACCTCCCCATTTCCCGCATCCGACGACGCAGCAATAGTGGTTTACATGAATGTTGGCGCCAGGCGCATGCGAATGATTTTCGATGCTCATCGCGACAGATTCCCAATCGCGCACCTTCATCGCCGCATTTGTACCACACAACGCCTAGGCGGCGCGAGTTCGCTGTCAGGTCGGAGTCGATCGGGTTTCGACGCGGAAGAGGGAATGCCAACTGCCCGGTCGGACGAATGGTCACGGACAGTCGCGTTGCAAATGAGGCGACGAGCTATTCGAGTGCCTCAAATCGAAGGAGTAGCGATCCTGATTTCAGCGGCTAGAGCATGGATTGCTTAGAGCCTGCCGCTCTGATGCCTTGCGGATCGCAATGAGGTTGTTCAGGATGGCGGCGAGCGCGTAGATCGCCGCCCCAAGCAAAGCCATTCATCGGTCAAATACATCGAGTGTTCCGAGGAGAGTGAGTGTCCACTTCTAAAATCGGGAATTGCGCTTGCGCTTACTTCCACATTCTTGCTGCAGATTTGGGTAGCACGGCCCTTTCAACACCGATCTTGCGGTCTTCAATATCGCGTACGGCAACTCTCCGAATCGGACGACGGTTGCGGATGATGGGCCGCGGTTGAAAGCTAGGCAGGTCGGGTGAGGGCGGTCAAGTGTTCGTGATAGCCCTCGCATCTGCTTGATGGCGCGGCATTTCTAGGACACCGCGGCGAGGGGATTAATATGAGCAGGTTTCGGGCAATGATAGCGGCCGGATTGCTGATCGGTCTGAGCGCGGTTGCGTCGGCGTGCACGACGGTGCCGCAGAATCGAAATCCGCCCGATTATCAATATAATCCAAGAACTTCGGTGAACCCGGCTTGCGCGGATGGCTTCAGGCCGAGCAATGAGCGCTCATGCAGTTATTGAGTTGGAATGGTAGGCTGACTATCCGGAACACGCTCAGCCGCGGAGAATCATGACGAACTCAGTGTCTTTGAAATATCCTTTGAAAACAGCGGAGAACTCGTCACACAACTTCTTTGATGCCTCGAAATCCTCGATAACGTGACTGTAGATATCTCGAATAAGGCTTTCCAGTTCGGACGCGGCCAACTCGAATAAGTCCGCAGCGCGCAGTTGTTCATCGGAGGTTAATTCTTATTAACCCAGACTCGCAGCCTGAAAGGATGCGCCGATGATGAAGAAGCTTTTTGCCCCAATCGCAGCCATGGTCCTGGCTGCATCTTTCTCCCTGCCGCTAAACGCGACACCGATCGTCGTGCCGAAAGCAGTACCTATACACACCCCCGACGTCGAGCTTGTCAAACACAAGGGCCATGGGAATGGCTATGCTTATGGTCACTGGAAGAACCGAGGTTACGCATACCGCGACTGCCGGTATTACGGCTCGTGCTACCAGCCACGGTATTCCGGCTATCCACGGTATTATGGATATCCGCGGTACGGCTATCGCGACTATTACTCCTATCAACGTAGGCCAGGTGTGACCGTGTATTTTGATTTTTAGTAGTGCCAGGGACACCAACCTTGGCGCACCATTGAGGAGACTGGAGCCGTCGGCGCGAATGCCGGCGGCCTTCCTCATCCTCCGCAATAGGAATGTCCGGTGGGACCTTTCCGTCTGGCGGCAGATTTGGCTACGCTCTAGGCAGTGTTTCTGGCAGCTCTGATCGCCAGCGCCTGGACCTTTACACACACAACACCGGGCTGCGTCCAGCGACAGGCGCATCGCATGCCTGCGTCGTTCCACATCAGCTTCCGATTGGCGTCTATCGGGATTTGGATTTTCACTCTGAGCGGTACCGATACCTCGACGCAGTGGTTTGCAGGATCAAAGTCGCCGGTGTCGAGCTTGGCTCTTGTGCGGCTGCCAGCCCTCCTTCAATGATTTCAGCTTGAATAGGCGTTCTCCAGTCGGGCGCCCATGGCGCGCGTGTCGAACGGTCTCATGCTTAGGTTCTACTGCCATTGCTCATTCACCACAATGCCAGGTGGTCGAAATAGCACGTTCCGGTTGCTCGATACGGCGCCTCGTTATATTAGAGCCATCTTAGCGTTCTTGATCCACTCCTGTGAGCGTCACGGAAGGTTATCGTGACAGGCAGCATCGACATGACTCAAAAGGCTCGTCCCCTGTTCTTAGTGGCGAGCCTTTTCTTTTGCCTACTCAAGAGGCTAAGCGCCGGCTTTCCGAGAGGTTGCAGACACCGGCTAACCACCAGCGGGTTTTTCGCGCCAGAAATGGCGTTATGATAAACATGAAACTATTGGCGAAAATTCGAAATTATGTAACAAAAACAGTGAAATTGGCGGAAGAGGTGGGATTCGAACCCACGGTACGGTTTCCCGCACGCCGGTTTTCAAGACCGGTTCCTTAAACCACTCGGACACTCTTCCATACAGTTGATTTGACGTCGCTTTCGGAGCTGGCGCCTTTTCTGCTGTCGCCGTCGCGGTGAGCTCAGGCCATGCAGCGTTTAAAGCCGTTCGGGGACAGCGTCAACTGGTTCTGTCGGCTTGGCGGATGGCTACGGGAAGGGAATATCGCCCTGGCGCACGCTCTGCCGGGCGGGCGCCGACTGCATTGTTCAGAGTGTTAAATTAGTGACTTATTAACCATACTAATTAGAATTGTTCCTATCTGGGCGAAATGCTTCGCAAATTCGCCACGAAAGCCGCATGATTAAAGTCTCGTTAGGTTGGTGGGATTAGGGGTGTCTGGCCCGATCGGGGCAGATTTCTTAACCATAACGGTCTTGAGCGGCGTGGGACATATGAAACGAGACTACGGGGCGGCGTCATTCGCAGCGGGGATGCGATGGGTTGGGCTGTCGCTCATCTGCGCAACAGTTACGGCATGCGGTACCGCGCCGACGCCCACGAAACGTACCCACGGCAAGGAATATTTCTCTGAGAAGGAATACGGCGTCAAGGCGAGCCCGCGCGTTGCCACCGGCAATAATATCCCGAAGGGCGGTGGCCGCTATATGGTCGGGGACCCCTACGTGGTGAAGGGGAAGTGGTACTACCCGAAGGAAGATTTCTCCTATAACAAGGTCGGCATCGCATCTTGGTACGGCTCGGCCTTTCATGGTCGTCTGACGGCAAACGGCGAAGTATATGACCAGATGCATCTTTCCGCCGCACACCCGACGTTTCCTCTGCCGAGCTATGCACGTGTGACGAATACGGAGAACGGTTCGTCCATTATCGTGCGCGTCAATGATCGTGGTCCGTATCACGAAGGGCGCATCATCGACCTGTCGAACAAGACGGCGGATATGCTTGACCTGCAGCACAGCGGTACCGGAAAAGTTCGTGTTCAGTATGTCGGTCGGGCGCGCATGGATGGTCACGACATGCCCTATCTGATGGCCTCCTATGTGCCAAAGGGCAGTCGCATTCCGGGTATCAACCCGGGCGGCGGGCAGATCGCCAGCGGGGTCATGGTCGCCTCCAACAGCAAGCGCATAACCGCCGACCAACTCGAGAGCTTCGGCGGCTTCACGCCTGAACCGGAGAGTGTCCCGGTACCGGTCTCGGCGACGTCCTATGCTGGCTCGACCCCGAGCGCCAGCTACAACGCCGCGCCCGTTCCGACACCGATGCCGTCGCCGTCTTTCGGTGGCGCAGCACCGCTTGCAGCGCCAACCGCCGGGCAAATGGTCATTCTGCCGGAATTCGGCCCTTTCCCATATGAACGTCCCTATGGAGGACAGCGTTCTCTGGCGATGGGGTACCAGGAAGAGAGTGCGAAAACCGTTACCGTCGAACTCGCTTTCGATGCAGTGATGGTTCGTAACGACGGTCTCACGCAGGACGCGATCCTGGCATCCTTCAAACGGCAGAAGGCGGCGGTCGCACGCGGCGAGTAACGGCGATCATTGCGTCGTTCTCGGTGCGCCGTTAGCATCGCCAAGGTCGCCCGAACTGTGGGGTTTTCGGTGTTGAAGCGTTTCGTTCGCCTCTGTGTCTGTCTTCTGCCTTTTGCAACGGGGGCCGTTGCAGCGAGCAGCGATACCAACGCTTCGTTCGTGACCAAGGCTGCGCAGGCCTACATGATCGAGGCGTCTACTGGCACAGTGCTTCTTGCGAAGAACGAGAATCAGACCTTCTCGCCGGCCTCGCTTGCTAAGCTGATGACGGTTGATCTCGTCTTCGACGCGCTCACAAAGAACCAGATCACGCTCGATACGCTGTATCCCGTTTCCGAATATGCCTGGCGAACCGGCGGTGCGCCGTCGCGCACGGCGACGATGTTCGCCGCCCTCAAATCGAATGTCCGCGTCGAGGATCTGATCAAGGGTATTGCCATTCAAGGCGCCAATGACAGCTGTATCATTCTTGCGGAAGGAATGAGCGGTAGTGAGCCGGCCTTTGCGGCGGCCATGACGCGGCGCGCCAAAACGCTCGGCATGGAGCAGTCTATTTTCGAAAATTCGACGGGGTTGCCTGACGGCAAGAGCAAGACGACGGTGCTTGATATGGTGACGCTGGCTGCCGAATTGCAGAAGTCCTACCCGAACCTATACCTATATTTCGCTCAGCCCGATTTCGAATGGAACAGGATCTTCCAGCGCAACCGCAACCCGCTGCTCGGTTTCGGCATGGGGGTTGATGGCCTGGCGACAGGTTTTGCGGAGGGGGAGGGATACTCCATCGTCGCTTCAGCCGAACGCGACGGTAGGCGGCTCTTTATGGCACTGGGAGGTATTGCCTCCGACAAGGAGCGCACCGAAGAGGCCAAGCGCGTGCTTGAATGGGGGCTGACAGCCTTTGAAAGCAGGCAGATTTTTGGCGATGCGGAAGTGATTGGGCAGGCGAGCGTTTACGGCGGAGCGTCACGAAACGTCGATCTTGTCGCGAAGACGCCTGTGAGCGTCTACATACCAATCAGCAATCCCGAGCGGTTGTCCGCACGCATCGTCTACCGTTGGCCGTTGACGGCTCCCGTGGAGGCGGGCCACGAAATCGGAACATTGCGGATCTCTGCTGGTGGTCGTCTGCTGCGTGAGGTGCCGCTCTACACGAAAGAAACCGTGGCAGTCGGCTCATTGGGCAGCCGCGCCGTCGATGCGCTCATGGAGCTCGGCGAGACGTTGCTGTTCTCGTGGCTGTGGGATAAGCCCGAACCCACGTGATCGCCATATTCGCCGTTCAGGGTGAGAGTTGTCGTCGGGCGGTTTCGCTTTTCGCTGCCTTCCGCTAGATGTACGGCAGTGGTGTGGGTGATCGCCGTAATGCAGGAAGTAGTCATTGGCATCCGGTACTGGGTTGTTTGTAACGTTTGAAGGCGGGGAGGGTGCGGGCAAGTCGACGCAGATCCGCCGCCTTGCCGAGTCTCTCCGTGCTCGCGGCTACGACGTGCTGTTGACGAGAGAGCCGGGTGGTTCGCCCGGCGCGGAAGCCGTGCGTCATGTGCTTCTGTCGGGTGCTGCCGAGGCCTTTGGCACGCGCATGGAGGCAATCCTGTTTGCAGCGGCACGCAGTGATCACGTCGAGGAAGTCATCCGACCGGCTCTAATGAGCGGCAAGGTGGTCCTTTGCGATCGTTTCATGGATTCGTCCCGCGTCTATCAGGGTGTGACCGGCAATCTTGAATCGGAATTCATCGAGGCGCTGCAGCGCGCCGCCGTCAATGGCATCGTCCCCGATTGTACGCTTATTCTCGATCTGCCGGCGCTAGCCGGTCTGGAGCGCGCCCGGAGGCGGGGTGCTGCTGGCGATGTGGGTCCGGATCGGTTCGAGAAGGAGGAGCTCGAAACCCACGAGAAGCGTCGGGAAGCGTTTCTTGACATAGCCGTGCGGGAGCCTGACCGTTGCCACATCATCGATGCGATGCGGACCGAAGAGGTTATTGCGGCGGAGATTCTGGATGCCGTCCAGAAGCGACTGCCGCACCCGGCAGCGGCCAAGATGGCGGAAGCAGCTCATGAGTGATGAACGGCCAGGATTGCTGGACGGTGCCATCTGGCCAGCCGAGAACATGAAACTATTTGGCCACGAGGATGCCGAGGCATTTCTGGCGCAGTCATACCGTTCGGGTAAGGGCCATCACGCGATCCTGATAGAGGGGCCAGCGGGCATCGGCAAGGCGACGCTGGCGTTCCGCTTTGCAAACCATGTGCTTACACATCCGGATCCAGCCAGTGCACCGGAATTGCTGGGCGATCCCGATCCGGCCTCGTCCGTCAGCCGCCAGATTGCTTCCGGCGCGTCGCATAACCTGCTTCACCTGGCGCGACCGGTCGACGAAAAGACAGGGAAGATCAAGTCTGCCATCACAGTCGATGAGGTAAGGCGGGCAGGGCAGTTCTTCTCGCAGACCTCGGGCACCGGCAATTGGCGCATCGTCATCATCGACCCAGCCGATGACATGAACCGCAATGCCGCGAACGCGATTCTGAAGATTCTCGAGGAGCCACCGAAGCGCGCGTTATTCCTGCTGATCTCGCATGCACCCGGCAAACTGTTACCGACAATTCGCTCGCGTTGCCTGCCATTGAAACTTGCGCCGCTTGATGACCGTGCCCTCGGCGCTGCGCTAGCACATCTTGGCATCGACGCCGCCGATCACGACCTTCTTGCGGCAGCGAACGGTAGCGTGGGCGAGGCGCTGAAGCTTGTGAATTATGGCGGCGGCGAGATCATTGCCGCCTATAACGAGGTTCTGCAAACGCAGGGCGCATCCGCCCGGCGGGCAATGCACCGGCTGGCGGATGCGCTTTCCAGCAAGGATAGCGATACGACCTTCGAATTCTTCGCCAGCTATGTCGGCGAAGATCTGATGCGCAGGGCGCGGGCCGCGGCGATTGCGGGGCAGGTGACCGCGGCCGAGCGGCTGGCCCGGTTGCAGTCCGATATCGGCGAGCGACTGACGGTTTCCGATGCCTACAATCTGGATCGCAAGCAAACGATCCTCGGTATCCTCGGAGACATCAAGCAGCCTGGTCCTTGATCACGGCGCGAGCAGCTTCCATGCGACGACGCCGAGCGTCAACGCCAGCACGATGCGGATCGTCCGTTCATGAAGCTTCGGTGCGATCAGGCTACCGGCGACGATGCCGGGGATTGACCCCAGCAGAAGAGCAAACAGCATGCCCCAGTTGATCTCGCCGATCATCCAGTAGCCCATGCCACCGATCAGCGTCAGGGGAACGGCGTGCACGATGTCGGAACCGACGATCTCGCGGACATCAAGGCGCGGGTAGAGCACGAGCAGTACCGTCACGCCCAGGGCGCCTGCGCCAACTGATGTCAGCGTCACCAGGATGCCAAGTGCCAGGCCAAGCACCGTTGTCCAGATGCCAATCGTGACTGGCTTAGGCGGGGAGCGCTCTCCGATTGCATGGAGCGCGAACGCCAGAACTTGCTTGCGAAAGAGCAGCATCAATGCGGTCATGACAAGCAGCCAGCCAAGCGCTGTCGTGATCGTGTGGGCGACTTCCACGCTCTTTCGGTCGACACCGGCCATCAGCCAGAGCATCAAGAGGGCGGCCGGAACGCTGCCGGCGGCAAGACAGCCGACGATGCGCCAGTTTACCCTACCGTGGATCCCGTGCACAGCCGTTCCTGCTGTCTTGGTAACCGCAGCGTAGAGCAGATCGGTTCCGACGGCTGTGGCCGGATGAATACCGAAGACCAGCACCAGCAGAGGCGTCATGAGCGATCCGCCGCCAACTCCCGTGATGCCGACCAGAGTGCCGACGAGAAGCCCCGAAAGGGAGTAGAGGGGGTTGAAACTGGAAAGGTCAGTCAAGAAGCGACCTCGAGCCTGCGCGTGAAATGGTGCTGCCGAGTGCTGAAGATGTCACGTCGCTGTTGCTCCGCCTTTGAGTTTTCTTTGGGTAGAATGCGTCTAAAATCGAGTCAAGTGCAGCACGTCCGTCATCGGTAAATCGCCGATGCTTTCGAAACTTGGTGTTTCGCTTCGTCATGACATGCGCTAAGAGCGGCTGACAAATTTTATAGAGTAAGCCGGACACGAATGGCCGCCATGACAGACAAGACACCCTTCTACATCACCACCGCGATTTCCTACCCGAACGGCAAGCCGCATATCGGCCACGCCTACGAGCTGATCGCGACGGATGCCATGGCGCGCTACCAGCGCCTCGACGGCAAGGATGTCTTCTTCCTGACGGGCACGGATGAGCACGGCCAGAAGATGCAGCAGACGGCGCGCGCCGAAGGCATCTCGGCACAGGAGCTTGCCGACCGCAACTCCGGCGAATTCGAGGCTATGGCGAAGCTGCTCAATGCGTCGAACGACGATTTCATTCGCACGACACAGCAGCGTCACCACGAGACCTCGCAGAACATCTGGAACCTGATGGCCGACAACGGCGATATCTACAAGGATTCCTACGCCGGCTGGTACTCGGTGCGTGACGAAGCTTACTATCAGGAAAACGAGACCGAGCTGCGCGCCGATGGTGTGCGCTATGGCCCGCAAGGCACGCCTGTCGAGTGGGTCGAAGAGGCGAGCTATTTCTTCAAGCTTTCCGAATATCAGGACAAGCTGCTCGCGCACTACGAAGCCAACCCGGATTTTATCGGCCCGGCCGAGCGTCGGAACGAAGTCATCTCTTTCGTGAAGTCGGGGCTCAAGGATCTCTCGATCTCGCGCACGACGTTCGATTGGGGCATCAAGGTACCGAACGACCCGTCTCACGTCATGTACGTCTGGGTTGACGCCCTGACGAACTACATTACGGCGACCGGCTACATCGAGGATCGCAACGGTCCCCGCGCGAAGTATTGGCCTGCCGATGTTCACATCATCGGCAAGGACATCATCCGCTTCCATGCGGTCTATTGGCCTGCTTTCCTGATGTCGGCGAAGCTGCCACTTCCCAAGCGCGTCTTCGCGCACGGCTTCCTGCTCAACAAGGGTGAGAAGATGTCGAAGTCGCTCGGCAACGTCGTCGACCCGGTCAATCTGGTGAACCACTTCGGCCTCGATCAGGTGCGCTACTTCTTCCTGCGCGAAGTCTCCTTCGGCCAGGACGGCAGCTACAGCGAGGAGGCTATCGGCACCCGTATCAACTCTGACCTTGCCAACGGCATCGGAAACCTCGCGAGCCGCTCGCTGTCGATGATCGTCAAGAACTGCGACGGCAAGATCCCGGAATGCGGTCCGCTGACGGATGAGGACAAGGCGATGTTGGCTCAGGCCGACGCGCTGCTCGCTACGACACGCGACGATATGGGCAAGCAGCTCATCCATCGTGCTCTGGCCTCGATTATCTCCGTCGTTTCGGAAACCGATCGCTATTTCGCCAGCCAGGAGCCATGGGCTCTGAAGAAGATCGATCCCGCGCGCATGGGCACTGTGCTCTACGTCACGGCCGAAGTCGTCCGCCAAATCGCCATTCTGCTGCAGCCATTCGTGCCGGAATCGGCTGGCAAGCTGCTGGATCTCGTTGCTGCTCCTGCCGATAAGCGCGGCTTCGCAACACTCGGCGAGGCCGGCCGCCTCCTCGCCGGCACACCGCTCGAAGCGCCGAAGCCAGTGTTCCCGCGTTACGTCGCGCCGGAAGCGTGAGGACGCCATGCTGATCGATACGCATTGTCATCTGGATTTCGCCGACTTCGAAGAGGAGCGGGACGAGATCGTCAAGCGCGCTCACGACGCCGGCGTCAAGCAGATGGTGACGATCTCGACGCGGGTGCGCAAGCTCGACGGCCTTCTGGCGATCACGGAGAGATATCCGTCGGTCTTCTGTTCTGTCGGAACCCATCCGAACAACGCCGGAGATGAGCTCGACATTCAGACCGAAGAGCTGGTGCGGCTGGCCAAGGCCCATGAGAAGATCGTGGCGATCGGGGAGGCTGGTCTGGACTATTTCTACGACGTGCAGAAGCCAGAGGACCAGAAGACGGGACTGCGGCGCCATATCGATGCATCGCGCGAAACACAGCTGCCGCTGGTGATCCATAGCCGCAGCGCCGATGAAGACATGGCGGCAATCCTGACAGAGGAAACGGGCAGGGGGGCGTTTCCCTTCATTCTCCATTGCTTCTCGTCGGGCGCGGAACTGGCAAGGGTCGGAGTCGAATTGGGCGGCTATGTCTCATTCTCTGGCATTCTGACATTCCCGAAATCAGAGGAATTACGCGACATTGCCAAGACTATCCCTCATGATCGCTTATTGGTCGAAACGGACGCGCCGTACCTTGCGCCGAAGCGCTGGCGCGGCAAGCGCAACGAACCTTCCTACGTGGTGAACACCGCCGAGGTTCTGGCCGAGACGCTCGGACTTAGCTACGCAGAGATGGCGCGGATCACGACGGAGAACGCATTCCGCATTTTCTCAAAGATGCCGAGGATCTGACAGCGTGGGATACAGACGGCGTTTCACCATTCTCGGCTGTTCGTCGTCGCCCGGCGTTCCTCGCATTACAGGTGACTGGGGCGCCTGCGATCCAGCCAATCCGAAGAACCGCCGTACCCGTGCGGCCTTCATGGTGCAGCAATTTGATGACAACGGTGGCGTCACCACCGTCGTTGTCGACACTGGGCCGGACTTTCGCGAGCAGATGATCGCCGCCGGCGTCACGCACATCGATGCGGTTCTCTATACACATCCGCATGCCGACCACATTCATGGTCTCGACGATCTTCGCGGCTATTTCTATGGATCACAGCAACGCGTTCCTATCCATGCCACGAAGGAGACGATGGATCGCATTCGCCAGGGGTTCGGCTACTGCATGGAGACGCCCCCCGGCAGTAACTATCCGCCGATCGTCGAACCCAAGATCATTGAATGCATCGACCTGCCGCTGCGAATTAGCGGCGCCGGAGGCACGATTTCATTCCGTCCCCACACACAGCAGCATGGTGATATCACGTCGCTGGGATTCCGCATCGGAGATGTCGCTTATTGCAGTGATATCAGTGACTTTCCTCCGGAAACTGTCACGAAACTTCAGGATCTCGATGTCCTGATTATCGACGCGCTGCAGTACCGATATCATCCCAGCCACCTGTCGCTGGAACAGTCCTTGGACTGGATTGATCGTCTGAAGCCAAAGCGGGCAATCCTGACCCACATGCATACCCCGCTCGACTACGACACCGTTATGGCCGAGACGCCGGACCACGTCACACCAGCTTATGACCAGATGAGCTTCGATATCGAGTTGGCGGAGCTGGAAAGCGTCTGAGACCCGTCTGACGCTTTTTAGCATGCGCTTCGCGCTCTCTGGCGCTGAAACTTCTCATGCCAGGGCCGCCGTTAAAGCGGCGACCGGTAAAGGGCGAGTGATTTTCTCAACAAGCATCAACGTACGTTCATAATGAGCTGAAAGAGAAGGTCTTTTTTAAATCTGATCCGGGTCGTCTTGATGACGTTCGCGGTGGACATCAATTGCCCCGATAGTTCCATAATCTATCTTATGCGATTCACAAATGTAGGAGGGTGGGTTCAAGGATGAAGTGCGACTTGCGAATGATACCAATGGGTTATCACTCGCAAGGAAGATGCAATGAAACGGACCTACTCCCATATTGATCTGGATGAACGACGCAAGATCGCCCGGTGGCGAATGACTGGCCTGAGCGTTGAGAGTATTGCCGAGAAGCTCGGCCG
>NZ_LOKZ01000037.1 GCF_002211365.1 Rhizobium sp. R711
GCACACATCGCTCATGCCTTCGCCCTCAAGCAGCCGGGCGACAAAACGTAGACGTTCCTCCATCACCGAAGTCTCTTTCCACGGCATCAACACCTCCCGCCAAAAGCGAAAAGTGTTACCCATGTCTTAGGTACAAAACGTCGCCTATGTCTCAGGTCGGGCATTCTGGACCGCCACATAAGTGCGGATTAGCTACTACTAAACGAGGACTGTGCCACCATAAGTGCGGACTGGGGACGCCTACGTACTTCTATGGCAACTCCTGAGGTCCCGCCATAAAGAGCTCGCGCTTCTTTCCGGAACAGGACTCGAAGTCGTGCCGGGGGCTTGTTCACGCGCTCTGAAGACCGCCCTCAGTCATCGAAATCGCTCGATCTTCGCCGGAATCCGCAGACCCAAGGATTCGATGTCGATTATGGTTGGCGAACAGTTAATGCCTTCATTTTTGGCTACCCAAGGCTCACCATACAACAGAACAGCAGTCAAAATGATGCGCATGATGTACTTTAGCGTCTTCAAACGCCGAAGTATCTTCGCGTAGATCGACGCTTTTTACAGAATTGTTTGAAGTGCTCTTGGTTAATACTTCACAAGTCCTTCGTCATCCTTCTTCTCGCCTTCGACCCGCCAGGAACGTCGCTTGCTTGTCGTTGCGCGGGGGTCGTAAATCAAGGATTCAATCTTGTCGTGATGCCCAGGAGCTTCGGAAGGAAGTCCTTCTCGCCCGCGACGCGTCGAGAACATCGTAGTCAACCTGCACCGATCCCGACGGTATGTCATGCCGGATCAGCTTCATCGTTCGGGCAGCCAAGCGCGCACGAGCTTAGGGTTAATTCGGACTGCTCTTCAGCGCCTTAAAGATCCAGTCGAAATCGTTCGTGTGGATCGCTCGGATCCTGAACTCCCTGCCCTCACGGCGAAGATCGACTGGTCCGGCGGATGCTTCTCCCAGGGAGAAGCTGAGAAACGTCCGGATAAGCACGATCAGGCCAAGAAGACCGACACTTCCCCAAGTAAGGGGAGCGATTATCGTGGCGATGATGTCCGCACCGATCAGGATTTCGAGCCCCAGCAATATTCCGCGACCGAGATTGGCGCGATAGCGTTCGTAAGCCTCGCGTTGCTCGGTAGAGAAGACATCACGCACGTAGCCGACGGTTGCGATCAGAACACCGACCAAGATCACGCCAACGCCAAAGAATTCCAGCCCGGTCGCAAGCGGTTTCAGAATAGGGGCGATCAGGCTGGCGACACCGCCTGCTTCACTACCGATGTCCATAGTCGTGTCCTTTTAGATTCGACGGATCAATATCGAAGGGGCTATAGGGTTTCAGGACTCGGCACCTGCGCTGCTTGCAAAGAGCGCGACCGTGGCAAGTACCGCAGGCAAGCTGAACGCCGCTGCAGGAGCGTACATGTAACCGACAGCGCCGACACCGCAGCCGAGGGCGAAAGTCGCGACGGCTGCTGCCATCTTTTTAACCCGTGCTTTCGCTGTCACGACTTCGTCGGCTTTCGGATCGGCCAGAATGTCCGCGAGATCGAGCATGATCTGCGTGGTCGTGCCGGTCATCAGCGTGGAAGGCGGCGCTTTCGACAGATGCGCCTTGTGAAGCCCGTTCTGAATAGCCATCGCCGAAACCAGGGCCATGCCGACCGCCAGCGTGACGGCGCCTTCGTCAGCCCGAAACGGGCCATGATAGAGTGCGTAGGCAGCAACTCCCACAAACAGCAGCAGCTTGACGACCAGCATTGGCCGGATGGGTGAGCGATCCCGACTTTGAAGTGTCAGGCAGACCAGACGTGATACAAAAACGACCAGACAGAACATCGGTAGTGCCAGGAGTTTTGACAATGCTCCGTCCAGACCGTGCGCCAACGTGGCACCCAGTGTCACGAAGTTTCCAGTGACATGGGCGGTGAACAGCCCGGAAAGCGACAGGAAGCCGAGTGTGTCGACATAGCCGCCATTAAAGCTCAGGAGTGTGGGAAGGGAAGGAATTTTCATGATCGTGACCTTGATTGATGCTGTTGCCGCGACGTCGTGTTTCGCGAGGTAGGCAAGTTTTGCCACCGAGCGTCTGCTCTCACAATCGCATCAATTGTTTCGAATTCATTGCGCCAGGCGACATAATGGAAAGGGCGGCCGAAGCCGCCCTGCCCTTTACGTTTTCGTTATGCGGCACCAGGCCGATTGATCGTCAGGAAGTGACGGACAACAGGTTTCTCGGAACCGACATGGTAGGCCAGCACCTTGCCCTGCAGGTCGGCGTCGGCATTGGAGACCCGCTTGTGCTGGCGAAGATGTTCAGCCCAGGATTCCACCATGAACCATTCGACGATCTTCTCCGGGTCAGCCGAGTCCTCGGTGACACCCCATCCGTAGGCACCGTCGCGGCGACGCTCGTTGGAAAGATGATCGATGGCATGCAGGAACGCGCTGCGGTGCTGCTTCTCGACCTTGTACTCGATCAGGATCAGAACCGGACCACGATCATGGGCGACGGGTTCTGCCACCAGCGGCTCGGGCCAGTGGTTGGACGGCACCATGTCGGCATCGCCCGCCGGGAGCTTGACGCGGTGCATGATGAACCCAGCCACAAGCAGTCCGGCGGCTCCGATGAGGAGGGTCGATTGGATGCCGACAGCCTCGGCGACCGCGCCCCAACCAAGGCTCCCGGCAGTCATCGCACCATTGAAGACAGTGAGGTAGACGGCAAGACCACGACCACGCACCCAGTTCGGAAGAACAGCCTGGGCCGCGCCGTTGAGCGTGGTCAGAGCAGTGATCCATGCGCCCCCGAGGAACATAAGAACGATGATGGCGACGATCTTCGGCGGGGCAAGCGACAGGACACCCAAGACGACTGCGGTGATCAGTGCTGCGCCAAGAAGCAGACCGTCCGAGCTCAGGCGTTCGCGAAGCCTCGGCATGACCAAGGCTCCACCGATCGCACCAGCTCCGACGGCACCAAGCAGGATGCCGTAGAAGCTGGCATCACCGCCGAGCAGTTGCCGGGCGACGAGCGGGAGGAGCGCCCAGACGGCGCTGGCGAAGGCGAAGAAGATGGCGGCCCGCAGAAGGACGACATGCAGCGGAATGCTGGAGCGAGTGTAGCGAAGCCCGGCACGGAAGGCACCGAAGAAGTTCTCCTGAAGCGCGTCGTTTGCATTCTTCGCCCGTGGCCACCAGACCAGAGCTGCGATCACCACAGCGTAGCTTGCGACATCCGCGCCGTAGGTGATCCCGGCTCCAAAGGCCGCGAGAAGCAGGCCGCCCGCGGCAGGCCCGATGGAGCGGGCGATGTTGATGCCGAGCGAGTTGAGCGCCACGGCGCTCTTGACATCCTCGCGTTTGACCAGTTCGGGAACAATCGCCTGCCATGTCGGTCCCATCAGAGCAGCGCCAATGCCGCCGAGGAAGGTCAGACCGATCAGCGCGCTGACCGACAGCATGCCCGTCTGGGACAGGACCATAAGCGAGATGCTGACGGATGCCAGCAGGAGCTGGACGGCGATCAGGAACTTGCGGCGATCAAGGATGTCGGTGAGAACACCCGCCGGGATGGCAAGCAGGAAGATCGGCAGGGTTCCGGCCGCCTGGACCATGGCGACCGCGGCGGGCGATGCGGACAGATCCGTCATAAGCCAGGAGCTGGCGACGTCGCGCATGAAGCTTCCGGTATTGCCAAGGACGGTGGCGATCCAGAGAACCGCAAACACAGGCTGTGCGAGTGGCGCGAAGGTTCCGCCGGATGATTTTGCAGCGCTCATTTGCCTGCTCCCCTGGCGAGGTCGGATGCAGCGACGAAGAGGAATGCGCCAGCGAGGCCAACATGTTCAAAGAAGGCGTTGGTCGCCATCATGCGGTCCATGCCGGGAGCCATCTCCCAGAAACGGAGGGCGATGAACGTTGCCATGAGCGTGAAGCCAGCGAGCGCCAGCGCTCCGATCCAGCGAAACAAGCCCGAGACCACCATGGCAGAAGCCGTCAGCTCGAACACGATGACTGCGACCGCGAAGAACGCGGCAGGATGAAGACCGAAATGATCCATCTCAGCCACCGCGCCGTTGAAGTCGAAGATCTTGGTAAGCGGACCCTGTATGTAGGCGGCGCACAGCGCAAGCAGCGAAACGGTTCGCGTGACCGGAGAAGCGACGATGCGTGCCAGACTGCTCCGGACTGGATTCGACATATGGGATTGGTGGGTCATATCTGCTCCTGCATGTTCGCCGATCTGATCGAGCGGCTGCGTTTAATGGAGCGATATTGGCTGGTTACCGTCTTGCCAACAATTGCAGCAATCGTTTCGATTTCATTGCGGTTTTTGAAATTATCCGGCGTGTCGCTCGGGCGGTGGCGTAGCCGCCCGAGCGCAAAGCTGAATTTAGACCGCCCAGCAGGAGCAGCCGAGAGCGCCGAAGAATCCCTTGAGGTCGGCGATCGGAAGTTTGGATGACCAAGCTCCGGCATGGTCATGGCCATGCACGCCGCAATCGCTGGCACATCCGCATGTGGAGATCGCCGTACGGCGCAATGAACGAGCGCCCGCCCCTTCCGGTTCGCCCCAGGCGGCATAACCGCCGAACTTGCGGACAGGAGACCAGTCTGGCATCGCAGGCGGTATGTCGTTCTCGTCGAGCGTCTTGAAGTCGCCCGCGCCGTAGACGATCTTGCCACCGACCATGGTCAGTTCCGACACGAGGAAGGAGATCTCATCCTCGGCGCAGGAGAAGAAGTCCTTGTTGGGAACCACGAGGTCGGCGAACTGGCCTTTCTCGATACGGCCCTTCTTGCCCTCTTCGTTCGAGAACCATGTGACCTTTTCGGTCCACATGCGCAGCGCCGTCTCGCGATCGAGGCAGTTTGCACGCGGGTAGAGCCGCATTCCGCCGACTGTCTTGCCGGTCACCATCCAGGAGAGCGAGACCCACGGATTGTAGGAGGCGACGCGGGTGGCATCCGTACCTGCCGAGACATTCACGCCCTTGTCGAGCATGCGCTTGATCGGCGGCGTGGCTTCCGCCACTCCATGGCCGTAGCGCTCAACGAAATATTCGCCCTGATAGGCCATGCGGTGCTGAGTGGCGATGCCTCCACCGAGTGCGGCGATGCGGTCGATCGAGCGATCCGAGATGGTTTCGGCATGGTCGAAGAACCAGTTCAGTCCTTCGAGCGGAATGTCCTTGTTGACCTTCTCGAAAACATCGAGGGCGCGGGAGATGGTCTCGTCATAGGTGGCGTGGAGACGCCAGGGCCAGCGGTTTTCTGCCAGTACGCGGACGACCTCTTCCAGCTCGCCTTCCATTTCCGGAGCCATTTCTGGACGGGGCTGGCGGAAATCCTCGAAGTCGGCAGCCGAGAAGACCAGCATCTCACCGGCACCGTTGTGACGGAAGTAGTCGTTGCCCTGCTTGTATTTGACCGACTGCGTCCAGTTCAGGAAGTCCTGCTTCTCTTCCTTGGGCTTCTGGGTGAAGAGGTTGTAGGCCAGACGCACCGTCATCTGGTTCTCATCGGAGAGCTTCTGGATGACCGCGTAGTCGTCCGGATAGTTCTGGAAGCCCCCGCCCGCATCGATCACGCCTGTCACGCCGAGGCGGTTCAGTTCGCGCATGAAGTGACGGGTCGAGTTGACCTGGTAGTCCAGAGGAAGCTTCGGCCCCTTGGCGAGCGTCGAGTACAGAATGCCCGCATTCGGCTTCGCGAGCAGCATGCCTGTCGGGTTGCCGTTGGCATCGCGCGTGATTTCGCCGCCGGGTGGGTTCGGCGTGTCCCGGGTGTAGCCGACTGCGCGGAGAGCCGCACCGTTGAGTAGCGCCCGATCATATAGATGCAGAAGGAAGACGGGTGTG
The DNA here is from genome assembly GCF_002211365.1 of Rhizobium sp. R711. Taxonomy (GTDB): domain Bacteria; phylum Pseudomonadota; class Alphaproteobacteria; order Rhizobiales; family Rhizobiaceae; genus Rhizobium. The sequence continues at coordinate 5,857 of NZ_LOKZ01000037.1, forward strand.
TCGGGCGCGACAGCATTGATCTCCTCGATCGTCGGGAGGCGCTTTTCCGCGAACTGGTGTTCGGTGAAGCCGCCGACGACGCGAACCCATTGCGGCGCGGGCGTGATCGCCACCTGGCGCTTCAGCATGTCCATCGCATCGGCGAGCGACCGAACGCCGTCCCAGCGCAGCTCCATGTTGTAGTTCAGGCCACCGCGAACGACGTGAGTGTGGTTGTCGATCAGACCCGGCAGGACGCGCTTGCCCCCGAGGTCGACGATCTTCGTGTTGGCACCAGCCAGCGCCATAATCTCGCTGTCGGATCCGACTTCGAGAAACAGCCCATCCTTGATGGCGATCGCCGTGGCGTTCGGATTGGTTCGGTCGAGGGTCGTCACGCGGCCGTTGCGGAGGATCAGGTCGGGATGCATGGTGTCTACTCCGGTCTGGTTGGGATCGGCGGCTTTCGCCGGGGAGAAGAGGTTCGAGAAAGCCAGGCTCGACGCGCCCCCAAGAAAGGATCGACGAGTCGTCATCAGCTCCGCTCCCCCGCTTTCGCCTCTGCCTGATGGGCGAGGTCGATAAGATCGCCGCCCTTCGGCAGGTGGCCGAACATGTGCGGCTTGATCTGATGAAGCCATGAAACGGCTGCTGGCTCCCTGCTCCACAAAGTCTTTGCGAAAGGGATGATCTGTTCACCGACGAGAATGCCGAGAAGGCCGACTAAGGCGATGACCGGCGGAGCCGGCGAGCGGACGTTCAGGAGGCTGTAGACGATGCCCACAAGCAGACCTGCACCGAGAGAAAGAAGATAGATTTTCATGGGATGTCCTCCACGGTTAGAGAAAGGCCGCTCCGTCGGGCTTATCGGAGCGGCCTGATCAGGCCGTTACTTGGCTTGGTTCGGGCCGATGCGCTTGCCGTGCTTGACGCGTTCCTCTGCGCCGTGAACCATCGTGTAGGCGTAGTCGATGCCCATGCCGTATGCGCCGGAATGCTCCTTCACGAGGGTGGTGACAGCATCGTAGGTTTCCCTGCGTGCCCAGTCGCGCTGCCACTCGAGCAGGACCTGCTGCCAGGTGACCGGGATCACGCCTGCCTGAACCATCCGGTCCATCGCGTATTTGTGCGCGTCTGACGACGTACCGCCGGAAGCGTCGGCAACCATGTAGATTTCGTAGTCCGGAACATCGTGGAGAGCCGAGAGCGCGAAGGTGGTGTTGCAGACTTCGGTCCACAGACCGGAGACGACGATCTTCTTGCGGCCGTTGGACGCATTCTTCGCCAGCGCGTCACGGACGTTCTGGTCGTCCCAGGAGTTCATCGAGGTGCGCTCGAGAATATCGTTCTCCGGGTAGACGGCAAGCAATTCCGGAAACGTGTTGCCCGAGAAGGATTGCGTCTCGACCGTGGTGATCGTGGTGGGGACGTTGAAGATCTTGGCGGCCTTCGCCAGGCCGACGACATTGTTCTTCAGTACCTGGCGGTCGATCGACTGGACGCCAAAGGCCATCTGCGGCTGCAGGTCGATGAATATCAACTGACTGTTGGCGGGAGTGAGAACTTCGAGCTTGGACATGAGATTTTCCTCTTCGGTTGTTTGGACCGCGAATGCGGCGGGTTATAAACTGGGCAGGGCCTGTCGGTCGGACACCATGTCCTGGAACACGGCTCGTAAGGCCCTGAGTAGGTCGAAATCAATGCTTCCATTCACTGGTTGGCTCGGCTGCTGAATGGAAACGTAGTGTGATTTGCGCTTGTGCGAAATTGGAATATTAATTCCGAATGAATTGCCTTTATCGCAATAATTACTCTGACGTTCGGTTGACCCGCGGACGTCGCACGAGGCTGCGCTACGCGACCATTCGGTCCAAAATTTGCTCAAGAAAATTTCATTCGGACAGGCGGCCCTGAGGTAGTTCGCAGTGTCACTGTTCACGCTATTCGGCGTGGAGCGATTTGGCTGAATTCGCTTGGGGCGAAACAGCCCGTGGACAACAGGGGAGCGGCATATGAGCCGCGAAATGCTTGGCAGTCTGCCATTGAGCATTGACGCGACTAGATGGTGACTACGCTGTACGCGCAGGGGTTCCATATCGCGATTACTTTGTCTTCTGCTTACTCTCAACAGCCGTTGCCCACTCCGCGCCGTCTGTCCGACGATGAATCAAATCAGCCGGGGGAAATATCTTCAAAGGAGAGATGGGAGAAGCCCGTGATTGTGGAGTAACCATCCATGGATATGGACAAAGCCACTAGGGTGTGCCGGTATCACGGTCGTAGGCAGAAAACACGCCCGCAACCCAGTCTGCAAAGACCTGATACTTAACGCTCGGAAACCGGCCCGCTGGCCTTACTATGTGAACAGGATAACGTGGTGGCGCCCAATCGGTCATGATTGGGACCAGGGCGCCACGAGCGATATGGGGCCGTGCCAAGAATTCAAATGTCTGCCCGATACCCAGTCCTGCTAATATTCCATGCAAATGCGCCGTCGCGTCACTGGTGGAGAGCTTGATGGGGCTGTAAATCTCGATTTTCTCATCGCCTTTAATCAGTCGAACGGGTGCAGCTTTCAGACTACGTGCATTAAAGTACTGCACGAAAATATGATCACGCTGCAGATCCGATGGCGAAGCTGGCACGCCGTGTTTTTCGAGGTACCCGGGGGTTGCGCAGGTCACTATCTCAACGCTGCATAACTTCCTCGCAACAAGAGATGCGCTGGGCAGATCGCCGGCACGAATGACGCAGTCTATGCCCTCTTCGACGATGTCGGCCTGACGTTCTGTTACACCAAGATGCAACTCGATCTCTGGATAGAGCGCGTAAAACTCTGGCAATCGGGGGATCAGAATCGCGTTCGCGAAGGTCCCTCCTACGTCAACCCGAAGTTTTCCGCTGGTGGCTAGGCGCCCACGGGTCGCCTCATTGTTCATTTCGTCGAAATCGGCGATCAGGCGAATGGCGCGCTCGTAGTAAGCAACTCCCTCAGGTGTCACGGTGACTGAACGTGTCGTGCGTTCGAGCAGTTTGAGGCTCAAGCTTGCCTCGAGATCCTGAACAAGCTTACTCACGGTCGACCGCGGCGCACCCATCGTGTCTGCAGCCTTTGCAAAGGATCCGGCCTCGACGACGCGAACAAAGGCTCTGATCGCTCCCAATTGATCCATTGTCATCTCTCCATCGAGATTTATGTGTGCGGCGTCCGAAATTCGAAATGCCATCAGTTTTGAGGGGTATTGTCAGGCAGCCAATGGCTCGAGATTTGCCTGGATCTGATCGCGGAAAGCTTCATATCGGCCCGGTAGCTTGAGCGCTTCCCCAAGGTGAGCCGTGTCTTCGTCGCGATTGAAGCCCGGCTCGTTCGTGGCAACCTCGAACAGAACGCCACCCGGCGTGCGGAAGTAGATCGCCCAGAAATAGTCGCGGTCGATGACGGGTGTGACCTGATACCCGGTGTCCATCAGAGCTTTGCGCACCTCGAGCTGCTTCTCGCGGTCATCGACGGCGAAGGCGATGTGGTGAACCGATCCCGCCCCCTGACGCGCGAAGGGCGTTTTCGGCAGGGATGCGAGATCGATCGTATCCGCTCCGTTGCCATTGGGGATGATGAAGCGTGTCACGTCGCCCTCCTTCTCGGCGCGCTGGTACCCCATGAAGCCGAGAAGCTCTTCCGTCGCTGCGGTGTCATGCAGGCTGAAGCGAGCGCCGGCGAAACCGCGGATGGCCGCATCGTCGGGAATTCCATCCGCCCGCCATGGCGCGCGGTTGTCGTCGGTGAACTCGATCAGCGCAAGACCGTCGCCATCCGGGCCCATGAAGCGAAGACGGTTGGCGCCGAAGACAGTATCCGTTTCCAGACCGTCGACACCTTGAGCCGCGAAGCGATCCTGCCAGAACTTCAGCGAGCCCTTTGGAACCGAGAACTGCGTCTCACCGACCTCACCCACGCCCGGACGACCGAGCATCATGTTGGGGAATGGGAAGTAGGTCATCACCGTGCCTGCGGAACCATTCTCGTCACCGTAGTACAGGTGGTAGACGCTCGGATCGTCGAAGTTGACCGTCTGCTTGACGCGACGCAGGCCCAGCGTGTCGGTGAAGAAGCGATTGTTCTGCCGCGCGTCCGATGCCATCGAAGTCACGTGGTGAAGTCCCTTGATGTCTTTGATCATGTCAGTGCCTTTCAATCAGCGTTGGCGTTTAAGTGTTGATATGAATGTAGGCCCGTTGATCACCGCGCAGAATTGCAATATTCCTTGTGATTGAATTGCAAAATTTGAAACAATGAGATGAACGATTACAAAGCTCTTCGAACCTTCCTGCTTGCCGCCGAGAAGCGGAACTTCGCCCAGGTAGCCCGCGAACTGGACATGACACCCGCAGCCGTCACGCGTGCCATCGCCGCGCTCGAGGCAGAACTTGGCGTACAGCTCTTTGTGCGCACCACGAGGCAGGTTTCCCTGACGACCGATGGCGCGATCTTTGCCGCGCAGATCCAGCCCGCGGTGAAGACGCTCGAAGACGCGCGGCGCGAGGTGATGAACGCGCACAAGGCCGATGAGGGACGGCTCCGGATCAGTGCGCCAACATGGTTCGGCAAGGCCGTGCTCCCGCCGATCCTTTCAGGATTCAAGGAGCGCTATCCGAAGATGAGCTTCGAGATCTCGCTGTCGGATGGATTGGTGAACATCGTCGACGACGACTACGACCTGGCAATCCGAATCTCCTCGCAGCCCTCCGACAAGTTCACGATCTGGCGCAAGATCAGGGCGGTGCCGCGCATCCTGGTTGCCGCCCCCGGGAGCCGGTTCGTCGACATGCAGCACCCGAACGAACTCACACCTGATGACTGCCTCGCGTATAGCGGCGAAAGCCGGCGTGAGAACTGGGTCCTGTCGGACGGAGGATCGAGTATGACGATTTCGGCTGGCCGGGCCTTCAGTGCTAACAACGGTGAAGTATTGGCAGACATGGCCGCCGATGGCGCAGGCGTTGCCATGCTGCCGGGCTTCAATATCTCCGAGCACCTGCGAACCGGGCGACTGGTCCATGTCTTCAAGGGGTGGGCGCCACCTGACTTGTGGCTGACCCTCTACTATCCGCCATACCAGGCCCTGCCGCCGCGGATTGCATCCTTCTCGAAGTTCTTTGAGGAGCAGGTGCCCGCCCAGATGGTGATGCTGGACTAGGCTGCAAGCGCCTCAGGAGGGCTGAGGCGCTGTGATCTCGGCGGCGACCAATGCCTGTAGATGCCATAGGTTCCGATCCCGGATCCCTCGGCTTCAAGATCAACGATCGTGTTGCGCAGGTACTGCGCGCAGGATCCACCCTGCCCGCAGGCTTTGGCGATCAGCGCAGCCGTTGTCTCTGTCGGCAATGGCTTCGTCAGGCCGGACCGTCTTGTGCTTGCCCAGAATGTCAGGGCCGTCATGGCCCCTTCAGGTGTGTGGATATGTATCCAGCGGACCATGTCGGCGACCTCGCGGTACTTGATTTCACGAGCGACGAGAGCGCGGAGGTCATTGCGGCGGTTCTCGTTTGACAAACGTAGAACCATGCCGTCACATGTCCCGCCGCGCTCCAGAGCCATCATTAGGCCCGGCTGCTCGCTGGTGGCTCGCCAGTGTTCGATCTTCAGCGAGAACGAGCGATGCCACCCATAGGCCGTTGCTCGCATCCGGCCAGTGACGTTGAACTCCGGATTCCAGATCAGGGACCCGTAGGCGAAGACCCAGATAGGCTCGACACCCGCCTCGCCTTGAATGCGATCAACCAGGCAGTCGAGTTCCGTCTCGGAGAGCGGTGTCCATCCCGGTTCCGGGCCATCGTCCTGAACGTCCCGGAGTGTCAACGCAACGAGTTCGGGGGTGAGCATCATCATCATCTATGTCCGGCTCGAGCACGCATCACATGTTGGAGCCCCGGTAGCTTCATGCATCGCGGCTCCAACAACCTGGTCAGGCCTGAACGAAGGCCAGAAGATCGGCGTTCAGCACGTCGGCATTGACTGTCAGCATGCCGTGCGAGAAGCCTGGATAGGTCTTCAGTGAGCCGTTCTTCAGAAGCTTGGCCGACTTCAACGCCGAGTCCGCGATCGGAACGATCTGGTCGTCCTCGCCGTGCAGCACGAGCGCCGGAACCGTGATCGCCTTCAGGTCTTCCGTCTGGTCGGTTTCGGAGAAGGCCTTGATGCCGTCGTAATGGGCCTTGGCACCGCCCATCATGCCCTGACGCCACCAGTTCTGGATCACACCCTCCTGAACCGCCGCGCCGTCGCGGTTGAAGCCGTAGAAAGGACCGGCCGGAACCTCGCGGAAGAACTGCGCGCGGTTGGCGGCGAGCGCCGAACGGAAACCATCGAAGACTTCCATCGGCAGCCCTTCGGGATTCGCTTCGGTCTTGAGCATCAGCGGAGGAACGGCCGAAACGAGAACCGCCTTGGCAACGCGACCACTCGGCTGGCCGTGCCTGGCGACATAGCGGGCGACCTCGCCACCACCCGTCGAGTGTCCGATGTGGACAGCATTCTTCAGGTCTAGCGCTTCGACGACGGCAAAGGCGTCCGCGGCGTAGTGATCCATGTCATGACCATGGGAGACCTGGGCGGAACGGCCATGTCCACGGCGGTCATGGGCAACGACGCGATATCCTTTCGACAGGAAGAACAGCATCTGTGCGTCCCAGTCGTCCGACGACAGCGGCCAGCCGTGGTGGAAGACGATCGGCTGCGCGTCCTTCGGACCCCAGTCCTTGTAGAAGATTTCGACGCCGTCCTTGGTGGTTACATATGCCATTGTCTTGGTTCCTTCGGTTGAGCTGGATGCTGATGCAGCCTCGGCTGCGAGATCGAGAGATGGTGAGATCGCCATGGCTGCGACGGCGGCGCCTGCGGAAAGAAGTGCGCTCCTGCGTGTCATGGAAGAAAAGGTCTGGGGCATTTTCGTCTGCCTGCGGCTTCCTTGTTGAGGACTTCAGGCGACACTGAGTTCGTCTGACGGACTGATAATGCCGCGAGCGCCTTACTCTCACAATTGCGTCAATAGTTTCGATTTTATTGCGAAATTTGAAACGGTCGCAGCAGATCGACGGTCCGATGGCCCCTCAACATTCGTCACGCTACGGCCCGATCAGCCCAGTCCCTGAGTGTCAAGCGGAGGCAAGCGCCCTCCCCTTCGGCACTCGGCAGGCATATGACAAGCTCGCTTGAGAATTTGACAACAGGTGCTCCTAGACCAATCTATCCCGACCATCGCGACAGCTCTCCTTTATCCTTGGGAATCCAGCGCATCCAGAACCACCTGTCCTGACAGCTCCAGTCGAGAGGCGAGTCCGTCGGCAAGCACCGTGCAAGCCTCCCTGTATCGCAAGAGGATGTTCTTCGCCCTGTCGAACTGCTCCTGCAGAATGCTGTCGACCCGCGCCAGCAGCGCCGGATCAACGTGACCGAGGCCCTCAATGTGTCGACGGCGGAGGTCGCCGTAAGAGGCAAGCTTCTCGCCCATACCGTAGGATCGTTCCAAGGCGATCGCCGTCTTCGTGGCCTCGAAGAGATCGGATCCATCGGCGCCTGCGACACCATCATCGTGACCACCCAGGAAGACCTCCTCCGCAGCCATGCCGGCCATGGTCATGGCAATCAGATCGAGATAGTGCTCCTTCGTTCTCCGAATCCAGGTGCCGCGCGCTATGGTCGCATTCCGAGGAATCTAGGATCGGCTTCTGGCCCCCGCCTTGCGGCCGCTAGCCCCCGGCGACCGCGTGTCGATGAAAGATAGCCAAGCGCAAGAGCCATAGCGGCCACCCTGTCATGACGGAGCGCCGCCCCGCTTCTTTTACTGATGGCGAATGAAATCGAAAGCGTATAGCCGGCGCGTTCCGAAATGGTCGCCAGGCTGCCAAGCAAGGGCAAGGAAATACAGGGTCGACTAAAGGCTTGACTTGCGACATTGTAGTATTGCTGCAGTTCCAGCGGGATGCATTTCATGTCGTACTCGCAAGCACTACCAGTCTACGCGTCCATCCTGGTGACGGGCATAGTTGCGCCGATCTTCGCTTTGTCAGCCGCCGAAACGGCGGCGGTCAAATCCGCGCGGAACCAATCGATATCAATCCTGGTCGCTGCAGACCTCGAACAGGGAAGACTAACGGCGCCCGCCACCTCGATCGACTGGTGGCTGCGGGAGGATATTGTGCATACGTCGCATCTCACCGACAGCACGAAGAGGGTCTTCAATCGAAACTGGTTACAGGACTATCAGCTCCGAGGCTCCCACTGATCCGGCTTGACTGTCGAAGCGGCACGATATCCCACGGATCGGCTATAGCCATCCGCCAGTAAAGCCGGCGCGCCGCAGTCCCCTGACAATCGGTTCGCAATTGCGCATCAGATTCCACAGGAAGCCGGTTCGATAATTCTCGATCATCAGCGCCACCGGCCCCTGATCGATCCCGAAATGGTAAGGGCTGATCCACCACCCGGTCTGGCTGGTTGCATCCTTGAAGGTCTGGTTGAACGACGGCTTGAAACCGTAAAGCCGCGTCATCCCCAGATTCATCTGAGCGAAATTCCGCACCGTTGGGATAACGATCTCCGGCGCAAAAGGCAGGGACGCCACAACAACCCAGGGCGATACGGTCCCGTCATCCGGCCCGAATGGCGCGCCGCGTGCGATGTAGTCGAAGAACTCGCGACTGAGCCCGCCGACATCCGCCTTCACCCAGCCCGGGCCATCGCTCGCGGTAAATCCCCAGCAATGCTCGCCGTATCCCTCAAACTGCATCGGATTCCGGATCGCATACTCCTGCTGGACAAAGGTCGCTTGCCGGCTGTTCTCGAAATAGTCGCTGCCATGCTCGCGCATGAATTCATCGTTGATGCCGCGGAAATCGATCCACATATGCGACAGCTGATGCGTGAAGAGCGGACCGGAATAGAGCAGTTCGCGCCCGAAGATATTCCGCCAGTCGTAGCTTTCCGTATAGGCCGCGTAGCTCTCAGGCGGCAAAGGATGACTAGGCGAACCAAGCCCCAGTATGTAGAGAAGCAGGCCCTCGTCATAGCCGCGCCAACGATATGGGATGAAGCCGCTTTCCGGCCGCCAGCCATGTGTGAGCGTCGCCTCGTGGTTGCGCGCCCAGTTCCAGTCCGCTCGCTCATAGAGCGCTGCCGCAAGCTGCCTGACCCTGATCTCGTCGGCTGTGTCCCCATCGAAGAACGTGGCGACCGTCAAAGCCCCGGCAAACAGAAAGGCCGAGTCGATCGTCGAAAGCTCGCAGTTCCAGACCCGCCGCCCGGTCTCGATGTCGAGGAAATGATAGAAGAACCCCTTGTAGCCGGACGCGTCGGGTTCCGGCCCCTGGTGACATTGCATTAGGAACTCGAGCCGCCGCCTGGTAATCTTGGCAGCGAACTTGCGAATAATGACGCCGCGCTGCACGACGATGGGAATGGTGGCGAGCGCCATGCCGATCGCCGCGATGCTGGCCGGTGCGCTCTCCTCCGTCTTGTCGCGAACCAACCCGTTGTCAGGGTTCGTACAATGCAGATAGTAGAGTAGCGTCGAGAATTGCAATCGTGCGAAGGCCTGGTCGCTCGGCGCGTCCTCCAGACCCGGGGCGATTGAGGGTACCTCGATCATGGCTTCCTCCCTCCCACACGACGCTATCCCGCCTCGAAATCGCGCCTCGTTGTCCACCGCGATGCGCAGTCATGGCCTGCGCACCGTATCTGCTCCCCTGCCTCAGTCGCGTCTGGACGGCTTAGATGTTGTCGCCTTCCGTCGACGTCTTTTGCGTCCTCGCTGGCCGCCCTTGGACGCCCCACTTCCAACCGGTTATTTCGGGCATGTCATCGCCATGCTTTTCAATATACTGCCGGTGTTCGATCAGCTTCTCGCGGATCGCCTGTTTGAAGTAGGCGGCACGGGCACCGAGCTGCGGCAGCCGATCGATGACGTCTTCGACAAGGTGGAAGCGATCGAGCTGGTTCAAAACGACCATATCGAAAGGCGTCGTCGTCGTGCCCTCCTCCTTGTATCCGCGCACATGCAGATTGCCGTGGTTGGTGCGCCGGTAGGTTAGCCGGTGAATCAGCCAGGGATATCCATGGAAAGCAAAGATAATCGGCTTGTCCTTGGTGAAGAGCGCATCGAAATCACGGTCCGAAAGCCCGTGCGGGTGTTCGCTTGCCGGCTGCAACTTCATGAGGTTGACGACGTTGATGACGCGCACCTTCAATTCCGGCAAATGTTCGCGGATCATTTGAACCGCCGCCAGCGTCTCGAGCGTCGGAACGTCGCCACAGCACGCCATCACGACGTCAGGCTCGCTGCCCTTATCATTGCTGGCCCATTCCCAAATGCCGAGACCCTCAGCGCAATGCTTGATCGCTTCATCCATCGTCAGCCACTGCGGCGCCGGTTGCTTGCCGGCAACGACAACGTTCACGTAGTTGCGGCTACGCAAGCAATGGTCGGTGACGGAAAGCAGGGTGTTGGCGTCCGCTGGCAGATAGACGCGGATCACCTCGGCCTTCTTGTTGACCACATGGTCGATAAACCCCGGATCCTGATGGCTGAAACCGTTATGATCCTGTCGCCAGACATGCGAACTCAGGAAATAGTTGAGCGATCCAATGGGCCGCCTCCAAGGTATGTGATTGCACACCTTCAGCCATTTGGCGTGCTGGTTGAACATCGAGTCGATGATGTGAATGAAGGCCTCGTAGCACGAAAAGAAGCCGTGCCGTCCGGTCAAAAGATAACCTTCTAGCCAGCCTTGGCACTGATGTTCGCTCAACACCTCCATCACCCGGCCATCGGGCGACAGGTGATCGTCCTCGGGGTAGATCTCTGCCATGTAGCAACGGTTGGTAACCTCAAGCACGTCCTGCCAGCGGTTCGAGTTGTTCTCATCAGGGCTGAACAGCCGGAAGTTCTTGCTGTTCATGTTCAGCTTCATGACGTCGCGCAGGAACTTGCCCATCACCCGGGCGGATTCGGTCGTCGTCGCGCCGGGGCTCGGCACCGAGACGGCGTAGTCACGAAAATCCGGCATCTTCAGGTCACGCAGCAGCAAACCACCGTTCGCGTGCGGGTTGTCGCTCATCCGGCGAGTCCCAGCCGGAGCGAGCGCCGCAAATTCGGCGCGCAGCTTGCCGTCGTTGTCGAAAAGCTCTTCAGGCTTGTACGTCTTCATCCACTGCTGAAGGATCGCGATGTGTTCCGGCTTGTCCATTTCGCCCATCGGAACCTGGTGCGATCGCCAATAATCCTCGCATTTCTTGCCGTCGATTTCGCTCGGGCAGGTCCAGCCCTTTGGCGTGCGGAAAACGATCATCGGCCAGGCCGGCCGTTTCAGATTGCCCTTCTCGCGTGCCTCCCCCCAGATCCGCTTGATCTCCGCAACGGCTGTATCCATTGCGGCAGCCAGTTGCTGCTGGACCTTGTCGGGCTCGTGCCCTTCCACGAAGATCGGCGCATAGCCCATCCCCTCGAAGAACTTCCGCAATTCGTCCTTTGGGATGCGGGCGAGGAAGCATGGATTGGCGATCTTGTAGCCGTTGAGATGCAGGATCGGCAGCACGCATCCGTCACGGGCGGGATTGAGAAATTTATTGCCATGCCATCCCGTCGCAAGCGGACCCGTTTCCGCCTCGCCGTCGCCAACGACACAGGCGACGATCAAATCCGGATTGTCGAACGCCGCGCCATAGGCATGGCTCAAGGCATAGCCCAGTTCGCCGCCCTCATGGATGCTTCCCGGCGTTTCGGGAGCGACGTGGCTCGGAATGCCGCCGGGAAAGCTGAACTGCTTGAACAGCGCCTGCATCCCTTCGGCGTCCTGGCCGATATTCGGGTAGACTTCGCTGTAGGTCCCTTCCAGATAGGCGTGCGCGACCAGCGACGGCCCGCCATGGCCCGGTCCGATCACGTAAATCATGTTGAGGTCGTCGCGCTTGATCACGCGGTTCAAATGCACATAAAGCATGTTCAAGCCGGGCGATGTCCCCCAGTGGCCGAGCAGCCTTGGCTTGATGTGCTCCCGCTTGAGCGGTTCCTTCAATAGCGGATTGTCGAGCAGATAAATCTGCCCGACGGAGAGATAGTTCGATGCGCGCCAGTAGGCGTCCATCAACCGGAGTTCCTCTGCTCCAAGTGGAGTGGCCGTTGCCTGATAGTCGTCGGTTGCAAGAGCGGTGTTCGTCATCATCAGCCTCCTATCGACTTTCTCGTCGTCTCTATCTCCGTGCTGCACGCCGCGAAGCGTCCGCACGGTTATCTGGGTTTCCTCCATTGCCATCCGCCACCATCGCCAAGGTCGAGAATGGCATCGTAGGCCGATATGTTAGCGGCGCTCCCGATGTGGACGCAGGCAATGCCGTCATTTGCAAAGCGTGTCATGATCCGGAAAAATGTATCCCAGCCGACCATAACCTCGGTCCTCTCAAGCAAGATGACATACGGCTTCGCAACGCATACGCTCGCCAGCATCAGCAAGTGCTGCTCTCTTTGCGTCAGAAACGTATGCCACTCCACTTCTTGTTGAAATCCCCCTGCCTTAGAAATGCGCTCGAGCTCGAATTCGGCAAGTAGCAACGAAATCCGTTCGTCCGAAATTTCTGAGTTCGCAGCGGGAGGAACAAGCAGCTGTCGAAGTGTACTCGGCGGAAGATAGGGCTGCTGCGGCAGGAAGCGTATCCGTTCTCCAGCCGGGCGAAAAATTCGGCCAGCGCCGGGATAAGCAATGCCTGCTGTGGCCCTGAAAAACGCACTCCCCTGGTCTTCTCGGGCGCACGTCACCAGAACGCGGGCACGAGCCGGAATAACTGCGGTCAGATCCTGCAACAACGGCGAGCCGCCCCGGTCGGACAATATCGTGAGCTTCTCGTAAGACAGCTCGTCCCGGGTGCTATCGATTTGAATCTCTGGTCGACAGCGCTGCGAGTTCTCAATCGCCTCTAGGAGCGTACTGAGCCGCGCCACCACTGCGGCAAAATTAGAGATCGAATTGAATTGGTTGATTATCAGCGAAAAAGCGCCCACCAGCATCGCAAATGCTGCTGCTGACTGCGTAATCACCCCAAATTCGATATCACCGCGGAAGAAGGCCGGTGCGACAATCAAGGCTGGGATGATCTGGATCAGCCAGTTGTAGCCCGTCGTGAAGAAGCCGACATTGCGGTTGACGGATGTTATGTTGCGAAAGTTGGTCACCAAGTCATCAATTCGACCCGCAAGAAAGGACTTCATGCGCGGCTCGCTGCCCGTCAGCATGATCCGCTCCGCGTTCTCCCTCGCTTGAATGAGGCCTGTACGGAAACTCGCCTCTTTATCGAGTTGATCGTAGTTCAGCTTGATGAGCGGGCGCCCCAGCCAGATCGTAAGAAGCGAGCCGCAGGCCGCATAAACGACCGCCACAGCGAACAAGACGGGGTTGATCGACAAGAGCACCCCTGAGAAAGAAAGGATCGTTAGTCCACTGCTGAAGATCATCAGCAGGAAAGACAATGTAGTCACGGTGAATGCGCGGATATCTTCCGAAATTCGCTGATCCGGATACGAGAGTTCTCCCGAAACACCGAGACGGTAAAAGGCTCCGTCAGTAAGATAGAGATTGACGGCGCGACGCGTCAGAAAGTCTCTCCAGGTGAGTGCTAGCCGCTCCTCGGTAAAGCGCGCAAAAACCGATGCGATCGTGGAGCCAGCAAACACGAGAAGATAGAATACGGCTTGCCGGACGAACTCCGCGATCTGCCTGTCGGCGATCGCCGTCATGAAGTTCCGGCCCACGAAGCTGTTCAGCACATTGAGCCCGTTGATCGCGAGGAAGAGCGCGACAAGGCATACGGTCAGAAGCTTTGCCGCGCCGCCGACCTCCGAGGACATGAAAATTCGCACCGAGCGCAGAAAGCGCCCCGCCGTTACCCTGAAAGGAGTTCGCAGTTCTTCCATGCCTTTTCCCCTCGCGTCGCGCCAATGCCTGAGCTTCACTTTATCGGTGAAGCCCGTCTCCGCGACGCCTCCTCGAAGGCTATTCGTGCGACATAAGTTGGGAGCTCAACTTCGAACGATATCTTGGCAACTCTCCACCGCCCACACGAATGCTGGCCCCTGTTCGAGGCCAATGGCCCAGAAATCGCAACGTTGCGGGGCTAAGATTTGAGGTCGTGCGCCTGCCCTGACGCCCGCAGTTCCTTGAGGGTTTTGCCCACGCAACTTCCCCCATCGGATCCGCCCACGGCCTTTGCCTTGCCGTCCAGCGTAATCGTGCCGGCAATCCGATCGGAGGCTGAAAAAGTCGCGGTGCCGTCCTGGGTCACCCTCGACAAATAGAATGCGTGATAAGTGCCCTTGTACTCACAGCTGATAACCAGCGGAAAATCCTTAAAGGGATCTTGTGCGTACGCAGACATGCCGGACAGAAGCGACGCCCCACAAGTGGCGAGCATTGCAATCGATGTTTTGAGAAAAGGCGACAGATATACCATTGATCGAACCCCAACTGCGTGAAGAGTCTCGAGGCATGCATACAAGTGGCTATCAACTGCGCTGAGTATGTCGCAGCAAGCCGCTACTAGGCAAGAAAATTGTGATCGACCACGACACAATTCTACCGGGAAAAGAAACCCTTAGATCGAACGCTCCCCCTCCCCCGAAGTACCGGTCTTCCGCGCCGGGCTAAGGCGAGATACTCCGCGGCGCCAAAGCACGTTGGCCAACGCGATTGGGCTCGCGTCGACCACCGCTTTTAGGACGTGTACGTTCTCTTCGCCCTCACTAGGCGGGCTGGCTCGCTCTGTCGGCGTTCGATGCCGAGCGACCGTCCAGAGCGCCGCTCCATAGCGTCAGAACCAGGGCTCCCGCGACGAGGATTGCTCCAACCCAGGGCGTCGCCCCGAGCCCCAGCGAGGATTCCACCACGAGGCCGCCGATCCATGCGCCCGCGGCAATACCGAGGTTGAATGCCGCGATATTCAGGGCCGATGCCACATCGGCAGCGGCGGGGCGTATCTGCTTTGCCAATTGCACGACATAGATCTGCAGGCCGGGCACGTTAGCGAAAGAGAGAAAGCCGAGCGCAGCCAGCGTCGGAACGGCCAGCCAGGGCGACGGCGCCGTGAAGCTGAAGAGCACCAGCACAATTGCCTGGGCAACGAACAATCCGGTCAAGGCATGTACCGGGCTGCGATTGGCAAACCGGCCGCCGGCGACGTTGCCGATGGCGATCGCGATGCCGTAGACCACGAGAACGAGGCTGACGGTGCCGGCTGCAAAGCCGGTGATCTCCTGCAGGATCGACGCAAGGAATGTGAAGGCAACGAATGTGCCACCGTAGCCGAGCGCGGTCATGGCGAAGACGATAAGCAGACGGCCGCTGCCGAGCACGCGAATCTGGTCGCCGATGCTGGCGGCCGGCGCCTTCTTCAGGTTGGACGGCAGCAACACGGCAATCGCAATGAAAGCGATTGCGCCAAGGCCGGCAACGGCAGCGAAGGTCGCCCGCCAGCCGAAGACTTGTCCAATCAGTGTTCCGAGCGGAACGCCGGTGACGATGGCAACGGTCAGGCCCATGAACATCATGGCGATGGCTGAGGCGCGACGGTTTTCAGGAACGAGATCGGCTGCGATGGTCGAGCCGACAGAGAAGAAGACGCCGTGCGCAAAGGCCGAAAGCACGCGCGCGACCAGCAACGGCGCGTAGCTCGGGCTGATAGCCGCCATCCCGTTACCGATGACGAAGAGCGCCATCAGGCCCAGAAGCAGTGGCTTCCGTTCGATACGTCCGGTCAACGCCGTCAGCACCGGTGCGCCGAAGGTGACACCCAAGGCGTAAACGCTCACGATCAGTCCGGCCAACGGCAGGCTGATGTGAAGATCTGAAGCAACAGTCGGCAACAGGCCGACGATGACGAATTCCGTGGTTCCGATCGCATAGGCTGCGATCGTCAAAGCGAAGAGAGCAATTGGCATAATGTGCCTCGAATGATCTGCCGGCCAGCCGGCGTGGTTGACTGGCGAACATATGGAGGCACTGGATTTCAGTGATAAGCGGTCACTTGGTCCAAGGATATATGAACTGAATTCACAAAAGCAAAGGAAGTGCAGCAAGGAGTGTCCCAGGGAGCGGATTGATGGCAGCTAGCGACGGAACAGCGCGCAAGGCTCGTTGCGGTTCGGTAACACTTGCCCAAAACTCGTCGCGGCACGTAGGCATCTGACGCGAATTGCACATAACATCCGCTTGGTTACCGTAATGTACTTTCACTTTCGCCCGGCCACCGTAAGGTGCTTGCGTTTTCAATGAGGGAACCGGAGACGTGATCGCAGCCCGCACTGTTCGGACACTTGTACCGCTGCTCGTCGCCGCACTTCTTGCCGGTTGTGGTCACCCAAGCGGGGTCATGGCACCCGTTGCGGCGACGTCGAACACCTCCAAGGTCAGCATGCTGGTCGCGACCACGCGCGAACCCTCCGGCGACCCTGCAACGCTCTTCACCGGCGAACGCAGCCCGAAGCCCTATCTGACTGCCGTTGACGTCTCCATACCGCCGAAACGGGAGCCCGGCACCGTCCAATGGCCGAAGCGACTGCCGCCCAATCCGGCGACCGACTTTGCAGTGACCAGCGTGAAGGAAATCGACACGATTCCACAGGGGCGCGCCTGGTTCCACCAGAATATCCAGGATGGGCGAGCACTGGTCTTCGTTCACGGCTTCAATAACACATACGAAGATTCGGTTTTCCGGCTCGCCCAGATCGTCCACGATTCCGGCATGCAGGCGACCCCTCTCCTTTTCACGTGGCCTTCGCGCGCGCAGGTCACGGCCTACGAATACGACAAGGAAAGCACCAACTATTCGCGCACGGCGCTCGAACAGGCCTTGCGAACACTGGCCGCTGATCCTGATGTAAAGGACATCACGATCCTTGCACACTCGATGGGTACCTGGCTCACCATGGAGTCGCTGCGACAGATGGGTATCCGCGACGGCCACGTGAACAGCAAGATTCATAACGTCATTCTCGCTTCGCCCGATATCGACATCCAGGTCTTTGCCAAGCAATTCGCGGAGATGGGCACGCCGACGCCAAAGTTCACGATCTTCGTATCTCAGGATGACAAGGCGCTTGCGGTGTCGAGCTTCATCACGGGGAAGGTCTCGCGTTTGGGCGCGATCGACCCGACTGTCGAGCCCTATCGTTCGAAACTCGAAGCCGCCGGTATTACCGCAATCGATCTTACCAAGGTGAAGGGCGAAGGTCTGAACCATGGCAAGTTCGCCGAAAGCCCCGAGATCGTTCAACTGATCGGCCAGCGCATCATCACGGGACAGACGCTGACGGACTCGAACGTCTCGCTCGGTCAAGGTCTCACTGCCGTCGTCGGTGGCACCGTCACCACCATCGGCAATGTCGCCGCCACCGCGGTCGCGGCGCCTGTCACGGTGCTCGAACAGCCAACGCGGGCCAAGAAGCGTCCGGTCGATGAAACGCTTCAAGGCGACTTCAAGGTGCAGCCGCTCACGCAGTAAGCGTGCGCATTCCACTCGTTGTTACGTTTTGACGCTCGTTTGTTACCGTAACGTACTTACCGAGTGACGCTCTTCAGTGGGAACGTAGGCTCGTCGAAAAATGCGACGACCTGCCCACAACCAGGAGAGCGTAAATGTCGGATGACCTGAATACACAAGGGGGATCGCAATGAGTGCGTCTCTCTCGAAACGGCTTCGGCATGCCGGTGCGGCGCTTGCCCTTTCGCTGGCCTCTACTTCGCTCAGCTACGGCGCTGCTCATGCACAGCAGGCGGCACCGGCTCAGAACACGGCAAAACCGAACATCCTGGTCATCTTCGGAGACGACATCGGCCAGACGAACATCAGCGCCTATACGATGGGGGTCATGGGCTACAAAACGCCCAACATTGACCGGATCGCCAAGGAAGGTATGCTGTTTACCGACTACTACGCCGAAAACAGCTGCACCGCCGGCCGCTCGACATTCATCACAGGCCAGGTTTGCCTCCGCACGGGCCTTTGCAAGGTTGGTATCCCCGGTGCGACCGTAGGCCTGCAGGCGCGTGACATTACCATTGCACAGGCGCTGAAGCCGCTCGGTTATGCGACGGGCCAGTTCGGCAAGAACCATCTTGGCGACCGCGACGAGTTCCTGCCCACGAAGCACGGCTTCGACGAGTTCTTCGGCAACCTCTATCACCTAAATGCAGAGGAGGAGCCCGAGCGTCCCTACTACCCAAAGAATGACCAGGCGTTCGTGAAGAGCAACTCGCCGCGCGGCGTCCTGCATTCGTTTGCCGATGGCAGGGTCGACGACACCGGAGCCCTGAACCGCAAGCGCATGGAAACGATCGACGACGAAACGACAGCAGCAGCGATAGACTTCATCCAGCGGCAGGCCAAGGAAGGAAAGCCCTTCTTCACCTGGATGAACACGACTCGCATGCACGCCTTTACACACGTGCGCGATTCCATGCAGGGCCAAAGCGGAATGCCCGGCAACGAATATGCGGACGGCATGCTCGAGCATGACGGCGATGTCGGCAAGCTCCTGAAAGCGCTGGACGATCTCAACATCGCCGACAACACGATCGTCGTTTACACGACGGACAACGGTCCCAACCAATGGTCATGGCCCGATGCGGCGACGACCTCCTTCCGAAGCGAGAAGGATACCAACTGGGAAGGCGCATTCCGTGTTCCCGCAATGGTTCGTTGGCCCGGCCACATCAAGGCCGGCGACGTGTCTAACGAAATAATGTCCGGGCTCGACTGGTTCCCGACCCTGCTTGCGGCCGCTGGCGATAACGACATCAAGGAGCGGCTTCTCAATGGCACCAGCATCAACGGCAACCAGTTCAAGGTCCATCTGGATGGCTACAACCAGCTTCCCTATCTGACGGGACAGCAGCCGAAGTCGGGACGCGACGAATTTTACTATTTCAACGATGATGGAGAAGTCGTCGCCTATCGCTATGGCAACTGGAAGATCGTGTTCTGCGAACAGAGGGAGCCGGGCGGCTTCGTCGTATGGGCAAACCCTTTCACCTGCCTGCGTGCACCGAAGGTCTTCAATCTGCGCATGGATCCTTACGAGCGCGCCGATGTCGTCTCCGACCAGTATTACGACTGGTTGGCGAAGAATGCCTATCTCATCCAGTACGGCGTCTGGCGGGTCGCTCCATTCCTGCAGACGTTCAAAGACTACCCTCCCAGCCAGCGTTCGGCGAGCTTCAGTATCGACCAGATGGTCGAGGCCCTGATGCGCTCCATGGACCAAGGCGCCGCGACTGGAAAGTAGCAACAGCCATGAGCGGGCCAGCTCGCGCGGCCCGCTCATCTGTTTAGGGGGAACCATGACTGCACGCGACGATATTCTCGACCTCGGCAAAAGGATCGGGCAGTCAATCATCGGCCAGGAGACGATGGTTGAGCGCTTGCTGCTCGGCCTCCTCGCCAACGGCCACCTCCTGGTCGAGGGCTTGCCGGGGCTTGCCAAGACGCGCGCTATCAAGAACCTGGCGAAAAACCTGGATGCAGAGCCTTCCCGCATCCAGTTCACCCCTGACCTGCTCCCCGCCGACATCACCGGCTCGGAGATCTACTTCAGCGAAGGCGGCAAGGGTGAGTTCAAATTCCAGCGGGGACCGATCTTTGCCAGCCTGATCCTTGCCGACGAAGTCAATCGCGCGCCGGCCAAAGTGCAGTCAGCGCTTCTCGAGGCGATGGAGGAACGGCAGGTGACGGTCGGCGGAAAGAGATACGCCTTGCCGCCTCTCTTCATGGTCATGGCAACGCAAAACCCGATCGAGCAGGAAGGTACCTACCCTCTTCCCGAAGCTCAGCTCGACCGCTTCCTCATGCATGTCGAGGTCGGTTATCCCGATGGAAAGTCCGAGGCGGCCATCATGCGTCTGAACCGGGACGAGGAAAACGCAGCACATAGTGGCACGAAGCCCGCCGAAGACCATAAGCTTAACCCCCAGTCCGTTTTCGACGCCCGCAAGGAGATTGGCGCGGTTACCGTTTCGAGTCCGATCGAGGACTACATCGTCGCACTGGTGCTCGCCACCCGCTATCCTGACAGATACGACAAGGATCTGGCGGAGCTTCTGCAGGTTGGCATCAGCCCGCGCGGCGTGATTGGCCTCGACAAGGTCTCCCGGTCCTATGCATGGTTCAAGGGGCGGGATTACGTGACGCCCGATGACGTCAAGGCAGTCGTGAACGATGTCTTCCGCCATCGTCTCATTCTGTCTTACGAAGCACATGCGTCGAATACGACGCCTGATCAGGTGATCAATCGCATCGTCGAGCTCGTGGCTGTCTCTTGAGGATCGCGCAATGCCGACAAATCCCGATGCAGAAGGCATTCACGTCTCAACCAGCCAGCTGGTAGCTCTGGAAGGTCGCGCCCGCGATCTGAGTTTCGTGCAGAAAGCCAAGAGCCATCGCCTGCTTGCCGGTCGCATGCAGTCTTCCATGCGTGGCCGCGGACTGACATTCGAGGAACTGCGGGACTACCTGCCTGGCGACGACATCCGCACGATCGATTGGCGCGTCACCGCGCGCACGACGAAGCCGGCGGTCCGTGTCTACTCCGAAGAAAAGGAAAGGCCGGCACTGGTCGTCGTCGACCAACGCATCAATATGTTCTTCGGCAGTCGCCGCTCGATGAAATCGGTCACGGCGGCGGAAGCGGCCATACTTTGCGCCTGGCGCATTCTCGGCTCCGGCGACCGTGTCGGGGGCTTTGTCTTTAATGACGAAAGGATCGACGAAATACGCCCACATCGCAGCCGCGAAGCGGTGATCGGCTTTGCCGACCGGATCGCGACTCAGAACGCCAAATTGAGCGCGAGCTATTCCGGCGCACCGTCTCTCGATGCACTCGACACCGTCGTCGAACGCGTCGCCAATATCGCGCATCACGATCATCTCGTGATTATCATCAGCGACTTCGACGGCCACACGACGGCGACCCGCGACCGTTTGCTGCGCCTTTCCGCCCATAACGACGTGATCTGCCTGTTGGTCTATGATCCCTTCATGCTGGAACTGCCGCAATCGGGAAACATCGTCGTCAGCGGCGGCAGCCTCCAGGCTGAGCTGGCGCTGAGGCAAGGCAACGTGCGCCAATCGATAGACCGCTTCGCCCGAGAACGCGGCCGGGAACTGCGCGCCTGGCAGCGTGAACTCGGCCTTCCCATGCTGCCCATCTCCACAGCGGAAGAAACGGCGCCACAGCTCCGCAAATTGCTGGAACAGCCCGCCTGGCGCCAGAGGCGGCGGTGACATGGAACCGGCCGGCACCTCGTTGGACCCGATGACTGAAACAGCGCTGCGTTCGCTGAAGGACATCGCCGTGCCGCCGCCGGTTTCGTGGATGCCTCAGACATGGGGCTGGGCCGTCCTAGCCGCGATCCTGACCCTGATCCTTGCTACAGCGTTTCTGCTCTGGCTTCGCCACTATCGCGCCAATGCCTACCGGCGCGAGGCGTTGACGCTGCTTGCTGGCGTGGAAGCGAAGATCCGCAATCCCGAGACACGGCAGTCCGGCGTTCGTGACCTCGCGATACTCCTAAAGCGTGTCGCTCTTGCCGGCTGGCCTCGCGACGATGTTGCTTCCCTCGCCGGCGCGGCCTGGGTGAAGTTTCTCGAGGTCCACGGTGATCGTGCGACCAGCCGTGCGCTACAAGCCGTGCTTGATGATCTCGAATATCACGCCAGCGAAGGGAGCGGCGCGAATACGGAAACCGAATTGATTGCTGGTGCGCGCAACTGGATCGAGCGTCATCGTGTATCAGCTTGATCATCCATGGCTGCTGGTGTTGCTGCCGCTACCCCTCATAGTCTGGTGGTTGTTGCCTGCCCATCATGAAACCTCGGCATCGGTGCGCTTGCCTTTCTTTGACCAGGTCGCAAGCGCGGTCGGCATCACGCCGACATCGGGCTCGGTGATCGCCCGGCGAAGTTGGCCGCAACTGGTTGCCGAAGCCCTTGCTTGGTGCCTCATCGTGGTCGCCCTCGCCCGCCCGCAATTCGTCGAGCCGCCGATCGAGAAAGTCGAACCCCAGCGTGATCTCATGCTGGCACTCGACCTTTCGCAATCAATGGACACTCGTGACTTTCGTGCTCCGGATGGGACCACACGCCCACGCGTCGACGCGGTTCGCACGGTCGTCGCCGATTTCGTTACCAAGAGACCGGGCGATCGCATTGGCTTGATCGCCTTTGGTGACGCTCCCTACCCACTCGTCCCCTTCACGATGGATCACCGTACTGTTCAGACAATGATTGCCGAAACACTGCCCGGAATGGCGGGGCCTCGGACCGCGCTTGGCGATGCGATTGGCCTTGCAATCAAGATGTTCGAGAAGACCACCGTTCCGGAAAAGGTGCTGATCGTGCTCACCGACGGCAACGACACCGCCAGCAAGATGCCGCCAGCTAAAGCGGCCGACATAGCCAAGCAGAAGGGCGTTGTTATCCATGCAGTCGGGATAGGCGACCCGGCGGCAACCGGTGAAGACAAGCTGGACACTGCGGCCTTGCAAAAGATCGCAAGCGACACAGGTGGCCGCTATTTCTTTGGTGGCGACCAGACGCAGCTTGCGGCGATCTATGACGAACTCGACAAGATCACGCCCGAAGATCAGAAAAACCTGTCCTGGCGGCCACGCATAGAGCTCTTTCACTGGCCGCTCGGTGCGGCGATTACGGTGCTCGCGCTATATTACTGCGCAGCCGCACTTGGCGGACTTCTCCGGAGGTCAGCCGCATGATCGAAGACTTCCACTTCCTTCGCCCCTGGTGGCTTCTGGCACTCCTCCTGCCGATCGGAATCGTGTTGCTTGCTTCGCGGTCGAGCAATCTCCGCAATCGCTGGAGGGATATGATCGCCCCTCATCTTTTGGAGAGGCTGATCGTCGAAGCGTCGGGGCGTACGCGCCTGCACCCTTCGCGGCTGCTTGGAGCAGTCCTCGTCCTGGCAGCCATCGGCGCGGCAGGCCCGACCTGGGAGCGCGAGGCTCCACCCTTCGTCGAAGACACGGCACCCTTGGTTCTTGCCGTCGACCTGTCATCGACTATGGACGCGATCGATCTCACGCCTTCGCGGCTCGAACGTGCCAAGCTGAAGATCAAGGACATCGTTGCTCAGCGGCAGGGTGCCAGAACCGCCGTCATCGCCTACGCCGGATCGGCCCACCTCGTCTTGCCACTGACCGACGATGCGGCGCTTGTCGAGACCTACACCGATGCGCTCGCCACGCGCATCATGCCGGTTTCCGGCAAGGACTCAGCGGCCGCGCTCACCGCAGCGGAACAGACCCTCACAGACGGCGACGCCGCCGGCACCATTGTCTTCATCACCGACGGCGTCGAACAGAACGCCTTCGATGCGTTCAAGCGGAAAACAGACAACGGCGTCCTGATCCTCGGCGTCGGAACTGCGGAAGGCGGTCCCGTGAAAACGCCTGACGGTAGCTTTCTGACTGGAGCCGGCGGCCACCGTGTCTTTGCCAAGCTCGATATCGACGCGCTGAAAGACTTGCACGCACTGACGGGCATTGACGTCGCCACGATCACCGACGACGACACGGACGTCCGTTGGATCACACAGCGGGTGGCCACCAACTTTGCCCAGAAGAAATCAGAGGAAGGCAACCGCTGGAAGGACGCCGGCTGGCTGCTGCTCATGCCGACCGCTGTACTCTTCGCGCTGACCTTTCGGAGAGGATGGGTCGTTCGGCTGGGAGCTGTACTTATTCTGGCGCGGCTTATACTTGCGCCGACATCGTCCCATGCGGCGAATTTCGCCGACATATGGCTGACGCCTGATCAGCAAGGCAGGCTCGCCTTCACGCGCGGGAACTATGACGATGCCGCGTCCCATTTTCGCGACCCGATGTGGCGTGGCGTGGCGCTCTACCGCGCCGGGAAACTTGCCGAGTCAATCGATGCATTCGCCACGGTCGACAGCGCCGAAAGCTGGTACAATCAGGGAAATGCGCTGCTTTTTCTCTCGAAGTTCGAAGAAGCTGTCGCCGCTTACCGGAGGGCGCTCGAGAAACGCAAAGACTGGCCGGAAGCGTCCGCCAATCTTGCGATCGCCGAAACCTTGGTGGCCAGCCAGAAGAAAGACGAACAGGATCAGCCACAAGACCCCAACCAAAAGCCGGACCAGGTCAAATTCGACGACAAGGGAAAGAAGGGCAAGGCCGGACAGGTCGATGTCACCGAACAGACGTCGGAGATGTGGATGAAGAACCTCCAGGTGAGCCCAACAGAGCTGATGGCGCGAAAATTCGCGATCGAGGCTGAGGAGAGGAAGCCGTGAGAGCCGCTTGGGCAGCACTGACTACGGCTTTGATGGCAAGCGCTGCCTTGGCCGCGGAACCCTTTGCCCGCGTGACCATCAACGACAGCGATAGCATCGTGCCGGGTCAACAGGTGCAGGTCACGGTCGACGTCTTTGCGCCGAATTTCTTCACATCGCCACCGCAGTTTCCTCTATTTGACCTTCCGAACGCACTCGTCACGCTTCCGGACGAGCGCGCCCAGAACATGACGGAAACGATCGACGGCGTGCAGTATTCCGGCATCCGCCGTAACTATGCGATTGTTCCCGAGACCGCAGGCACGTACACGCTGCCTCCTGCCACGATCGACTTCAAGTACTCCGATGACGGCAAGTTTGTTCAAGGCACCGCGCAGTTGCCACCGACGCAGTTCACGGCTGTTTCTCCAACCGGCAGCGACAAGACTGCTCTTCCTTTCGCGGTCCGCGACGTTAGCCTGACGCAATCGTTCGATCGCGATCCCGCCAAGCTCAAGGCAGGCGAAGCCCTGGTTAGAACCGTCACCATCTTCGCTGGCAATACGCAGGCAATGATGATCCCGCCGCTGGAGATCGGTCAGGCGCAGGGCCTGCAGACATATTCGCAGTCACCGCAGTTGGCCGATGGTGTCAATCGCGATCAGATAGACGGAAGCTCGCGAACGGAGACGATCACCTACGTTGCGGCGGCGCCCGGCACCTTCCAGCTCCCGTCGATCAGCCTCGAATGGTTTGACACCCTCACCAAGACCACGAAGACCGCATCGCTACCCGCAGTCGATCTGACTGTGGCCGAAGCACAGGCACCGACCGAACGCATTGCGCCGAATGTTCAGGCGAGCGAGGCGGCGGCACCTGCTGCGCGTCAGCGAACCATGCGTATGATCGCGGTCGCCACCCTCTTGATCGCCGTGCTGAGCGCAGTGTTTTTAGCGGGCCGCCGTTGGCTGTCGCCGATCCGGCAATGGTTGACGCAACGGCGGCAAATGCGCGCCGAATCCGAGCCGGAGCGCTTCCGCCGGATGCTGCACGCCGTCAAGCATGAGCCACCGCAGGGCATTTACGCTTCGCTCGACGACTGGTGCCATGCCGTTGGTTACCGGACGGCTTCGGCCTGGGCAGCCGCTAGTGGCGACACCGACCTTTGCTGTCACGTCGAGCAACTCGATCGATTGCTCTACGGTTCCGGCTCATCAGAGGCTACGCTCGATCGGGCAGCACTCGCGGCTGCGATCACGCGAAACAGGCATGCGCGGCAACACGCGCCACGCACGACGCGCGGAAATCTGTTGCCCGAGTTGAATCCATAGGGCTGAGCAGCAGATTTACGCCTAATGTAACGTTTTCTGGAAGGCATGTTACCGTAACGTACTTACGGCTGAAGCAACGCGTGGCGATACTCAGGGCAGGCTTTCGGAGGCGACGATGGCACTGGCATTTGACGCAGAACACCGGCCGCAACGTCAGGGCGACGACCATGACGACCTCGTGTGGATACCTGGCCGGACCTTCGTGATGGGTTCCAACGACCACTATCCCGAAGAGGCCCCGGCTCATCCCGTTACCGTCGACGGCTTCTGGATCGAGGCAACGTCGGTCACGAACCGTAAGTTCCAGGAATTCGTCAAGGCAACCGGCCATGTCACACTGGCCGAGAAAGCCCCAGACCCGAGAGATTACCCCGGCGCCTTGCCGAACATGCTACGGGCGGGATCTCTCGTTTTCACCCCACCGAAAACGGTAAGCGGCACCGACATTACCCAGTGGTGGAAATTCAAGTTCGGCGCCAACTGGCGGCGGCCCTATGGCGGCTTGAGCGATCTCCGCGGCAAGCTGGACCATCCGGTTGTCCATGTCGCCTATTCCGATGCGAAGGCGTATGCCGAATGGGCGGGAATGGACCTGCCGACGGAAGCTGAGTGGGAACTCGCAGCCCGCGGCGGGCTTGACGACACCGAGTTTGCCTGGGGCCACGAACTCATGCCCGAAGGCGTCGCGATGGCCAACACCTGGCAAGGCACGTTCCCGACCCACAGCACGAAAGCGGCCGGCAAGGATCGAACGACGCCCGTGCGTTCGTTTCCGCCGAACGGCTACGGCGCCTATGACATGATCGGCAACGTCTGGGAGTGGACATCGGACTACTGGTCGACCCGCCATCCGGAACCAGCTGCGAAAGCCTGCTGCATCCCAGAGAACCCTCGCGGCGGCGGCAAAGAGGCCAGCTATGATCCCAACCAAGCCAACATTCTTATCCCAAGGCGCGTGCTGAAGGGCGGCTCGCACCTTTGCGCCCCGAACTATTGCCGGCGTTATCGCCCGGCAGCCCGCCACGCTGAGCCGGAAGATACCTCGACCAGCCATGTCGGTTTTCGCTGCATCAAGCGCGTTGCAACCTGATCAGGAGTATCCCGATGTCCCGGTGTGTGCGCGTCTTCCTGCTTTTTCTGCTGCTCCCAGTGAGCGCGTTCGGACAGGAACTTCCCTTGTGGAATGAGGGCAAGTCGAAGCAGGCAATCGTCGACTTCGTCAAGAAGGTGACGACAGAGGGCGGTAGTGACTACGTGGCTCCTGAGGACCGTATCGCCGTCTTCGACAATGACGGAACGCTGTGGACGGAGCAGCCATTCTACTTTCAGCTTGGTTTCATGTTGGATCGGGTCAAGACACTCGCCCCGCAACACCCAGAGTGGAAAGAGAAGGAACCCTTCAAATCGATCCTCGCCGGCGACCTCAAAGGCGTCGCAAAGGGCGGCGAGCGGGGCATCGTTGAGCTTGGAATGGAGACCCACGCAGGAATGACGACCGACGATTTCCGCAAGATCGTCACCGACTGGTTCGCGACGGCGAAACACCCCAAGACCGGAAAGCCCTACAATGAGATGACATTCCTGCCGATGCGCGAACTCCTGGACTACCTGCGCGCAAATGGCTTCAAGACCTTCATTGTCTCCGGCGGCGGCGTCGAGTTCATGCGCCCCATCACGGAGAAGGCATACGGCATTCCGCCCGAACAGGTCGTCGGCAGCACGATCACGACGCAATATGCCCTGGTCGGCGATACGCCGGTTCTGAACCGGCTTCCGAAGATCGATTTCGTCGATGATGGTCCCGGCAAACCGGTAGGGATCAACAAGTTCATCGGCAGACGCCCGGTCTTTGCTGCCGGCAATTCGGATGGAGACTACGAAATGCTGCGCTGGGTGATGGCCGGTCAGGGGCCTCATTTCGCAATGATCGTTCATCATACCGATGCAGATCGGGAATACGCATACGATCGCAAATCCGACTTCGGAAGGCTCGACAAGGCACTTGATGAGGCCATTGCGCGCAACTGGCTGCTCGTCGACATGAAAGCTGACTGGAAGAAGATCTACGCGTTCGATCAATAGTCCCGGCTGGCACAGTTCTGCCCGCCGTCATGCTCCATATGCTCGCTGTCAAACGAAAGGAACAGACAATGTCGGAACTCGTTGTTATCGGCTTCGATGCCATGGATGAAGCAGACAAGGTGCTGCTGAAATTGAACAGCCTGAAGAAGGAATACCTCGTCGATCTCGAAGATGCAGTCGTGGTGGTCCGAGACGAGGCCGGCAAGGTCCACCTCAAGCAGAGCCTCAACCTGACAGCAATCGGTGCCACGTCAGGCCTGTTGTCCGGTTCCCTCTGGGGCGGTCTCGTCGGCCTGCTTTTCCTCAATCCGCTCGCGGGATTTGCGATCGGCGGCCTCGTCGGTGCAGGCACCGGCGCGATCTCCGGCTCGCTTGCCGACTACGGCATCGACGACGACTTCATCAAGTCTCTTGGTGGGACGATACCGAATTCCTCCTCCGCTCTCTTCGTCCTCGTGCGCAAGGCGCAACCGGAGAAGGTTCTGGCCGAGCTCCAGGGGCTGCGTGGCCGCGTCCTGAAAACGTCGCTGGCGCCTGATCAGGAAGAGCGGTTGCGCAAGGCGCTCTCGGACAATCCGAGCGAAGCCGCATCCGCATAATTCGACGGGCGGCCCCGCTCGCACCGCTGGTGTGATCCGGGGCCGCCGTTGAAGCGAACGTCCATGTTTCTGATGGTTTGCGGTTCCTGCGAGACCGCGCGGTATTGCCCCTTCCGATTGGCAGGCAGGCGCGTTCGCAAAGGGCGAAACAATGGCAACCATTTTCACTGCGGCGAAGCCTCGGAAGTGGCGAATTCTCGCACTTGTTGCTCGCTTCGTCTTCCGGCTAGCCGTTGTCGCCTTCGCGGGATGGTTTGCGCTCGCCGCATTCTATCAGGCCCCTTCTGCATGGAAATGGCCGACCATCGCTGCCGGCTTTCTCGTCGGACTCATGGCCATTCTGATTGTCAGACGGCGACCGCTGCTTGCCGGTGTACTTCTGTTGGCGGCAATGTTCCCCGTTTCCTACTGGTGGAGCAGCATCAAGCCGAGCAACGATCGGGAATGGGCGGTCGACGTTGCCCACGGTGTCACCGCAACAATAGCGGGCGACCAAATCACCCTCCACAACGTCCGCAACTTTCAATGGCGGACAACTGAGGACTTCGATCCAATTTGGCAAACCGGGCAATATGACCTCGCCTCACTCCAGTCGGTCGATCTGTTGAACTCCGTCTGGAGCAATCCCGCGATTGCCCATACCCTTGTCAGCTTCGGTTTTGCAGATGGTAGACACGTCGTATTCTCGGCCGAGATCCGAAAGGAGCAAGGCGAGGCATTCTCGGAGATCGGCGGCTTCTTCAAAGAGTTCGAACTGGTGCTAATTGCTGCCGAAGAAAGCGACATCGTCCGCCTGCGCACCAACACCCGCCGGGAAAGTGTGTCGCTCTATCCGCTCCGGGTCTCTCCTCAGATCGCACGCGCCCTCTTCCTGTCCTACCTAGAGAAGGCCAACGCGCTTGCGGCTCAGCCGGAATTTTACCAAACGATCACAGCAAACTGCACGACAATCGTCTTCAAGCTCGCTCGGCTGATCAATCCCGGCATCCCGCTAGATTGGCGCATCATCGTATCCGGTTACCTGCCGGACTATCTCTACGACCACGGACTGATCCGTACCGACCTCCCCCTCGACCAGGTCAGGAAACAAGCCGAGATCAGCAGCCGGGCACAAGCCGCCCCAACATCGAACGACTACTCGAAGATAATTCGAACTCCTTAGACGGTCGCTAGGGCGCGTTGCAGCGAAGCCGAAGGGGCTCCGGCGCAAAACATCCGCGACGAAGACACCTAAAACGCAGTAGCCTCGCCCTCAACCTTGAAGCGGGCGCCCGCTTTCGCAAGCCCTTCCTCAATCGATGCGGAAAACACCGGCTGATACCGTCGCTGCGCCATTCTCTCGCCGAAGGTCGTCTCGAAATCTGGCGCGAGTTGCCGGAGTTCGGCTAGCCGCGGCGCGGCTCCATCCGACCCAAGCTGTGCCAGTGCTGCCACACGCAGGACGCCGATCAGGAAAGCGCTATCGCTCGTCTGCTCAGCAAGCAGCGAGGCCTCCGACCAATCTCTTCGCCGGTAAGCGTCGAGCGCGAGCACGAGAACCGCGTCGCGCGGGACGACATCAACCGACTTGCCGGCATCCCGAGCCAAAGAAACGCCCGCATCGAAATAGCCAGACGAGAACAGGACAAGGGCAAGCTTTGCTGCCACATCGGGGTTGTTGGGATTGAGCGCCAGCGCGCGGTTGCCTTCGGCGAGTGCCGCGTCAATCCGCCCACTGTAGAATTGTGCCAACATCAATGCGATATGAGCCCGATCGGAGAGCGGCGCTAAAGAAACGGCCCGGCCAGCAAGTTCAAGCGCACGCGCCATCTTGCTGTCGTCGGCAGCTTCCGCCTGTTCCGCCGCCAGCACCGTTGCGAGCGCTGCCGTTGCGTCGGCATCATAACTGTTAGCCGCGATCGTTCGCTCGAGGCAACTGATCGTCTGCCCGATGCCCGATGCCCCGCCGCCGTCGAGCTCGTACTCGGCCCGAAGGACGCATGCGTTGCCAAGCGAGCGCTCGGCCGCATTGTGGGTTTCGATATTGTTGATCACGCCGCGTATCGTAGCAAAGCGGCGTGCAAGCTGCGCAACCAGTTCACCGCGTACCGCCGCAGCCGTTTGCCCGGTGGCATCGACCCTTTCAAGGCCGGATTTCAGAAGGTCGCCCGTCTCGGTGTCGACGATCTGCCACCAAATGCTGCGATCGTGGCCATCACCATAGTACTTCATATCGATCGCATAGGTGTTCGATTTTGCCGGGCGAAGCACCGAGGCAAGCGGTCTTTCGCGCCGCGGAACCTGTGAAACCGTCAAAGTCTGGAATTGCGTCAGGGCGGTCAACAGCATGTCCCGCGTAACAGAGGCCTCACCGCGCAACGCCTCGTCCATGGCGGCCAGGGTGATGACAACGGTCGGCTTGGCGGTCATGATCGGGCGTGACGCGTAGACGGCGACACCGCCCGCCACCGCCGCAATCATCAGCAGCCCCAGGGTTGCCACCGCCAGCCACGACCAGCTTGGGGCAGTGGAAACAACGGTTGGGGAAACCTGAGCAGAAACGACATCTATAGGGTCTACGTCGACCACTGCGGAATGCTCTTCCGCATCGACGTGCGGGAAATTTCCCGGCGGCAGCGTGAAAACGGCGACATAGCGCCCCCTCGGCAGTTGAACCGTGACGCCACCCTCCGTGCCGAAGGCCTCGTAGTACTGGCTAAGCGAAGATCGCAGCCGGCTCAGTTCGATGCGGACGATAGGATCGAGCGAGGGATCGAAATTGCTTTGCCGCCCGAGCACATCGACGGCGATGGAATAGGCTTTCACGCCCTCCGCGCAACCGGCGAATTGCTGTTCCACGATATATCTGAGAATGCTCCGGCTTCGTTCGGTAGCTCTAAACCGCTCGTCGGCGAGCAGACGCTCCAGCTCTGCAAGGGCTTCTGGGCACGGGACTTCTTGACCCACGCCATACTGTTCTTCAGCTCTCATCACTGCCGCCCCGCCCCTGCTACGCAATGCTCAATGCCAAGTAGAACAGATGGGGCTGTTGCGCAGAAAACAAGAGGTTGCAATATGAAATGCTAACAAAACCGAAACGTGATAGGGGCTGGCCTATCCACTGGTCCTAATCCGGCACGCCGCCTCAGTGTTCAAGGCAGTACTTCGTCACATCTGCCTCGATCTCCGCGCAGACGATTTCGTACTCATGGAGCATCGCACGGTTCCCATCTCCGGCAGCACTTCTCAACCGGTCAAGAGTGGAACTCGCATCTTCATAGGCTTCGCAAAGACTGCGAAGGGATTCCGACTTCTCCCCGATCGAGTGAAGTCGTCCACGCACGGCGGGCAGCTTCAGCATTAGGCGACGCAGTCCTCGGCGCTCAGCGTCTGTGGACGTTCTTACCTCGTCGTTTTCCTTGCCCATGAAGACCACCCCGGGTTCGGTCGGCTTCGTCGGAGGCATGTTATCGACGAGGCTGTTCGATGGAAGTACGCAACGGTAACAAACGCGTATCAATCGACGCCGCCGGCTCTTGTTACGTCGGCATTAGCGCGTTGCGCATCCGCACAAATGAGCTGAGGTGCAGAAGGAGCCGCTTGTCCAGTCGAAACGCCAAAACTCGCCGGAAACGAAACACAGATGTTCGCGGCGCAACCGGGCGCGGCTAGATGGCCGGTGTGAAGAGTTCCTGCGCGCGATTGACACCGCGCAGTACGTGGAGACCGATCGAATGCAGGCTGTCCATCTGTGATGGCGGGATGATCGCCGCAAAACTCGCCGACATCAGCAAACGGCTCTGCAGCGACCGGCAGAGGGAGACGATGCGGCTAACCTCGTTGACGGCTGGCCCGATGACCGTGAAATCAAGGCGGTCTTCACTGCCTATGTTGCCGTAGAAGACGTCGCCGAGATGAAGCCCGAGATAGACGTCGGTCACCGGCCCGCCCTCGATGCGCCGTTGCGCATTGAGATCGAGCAGGCGCTTGTCGAGCAGCGACCGCGCCTTCAGCGCCGCAGAACAGGCCTCGCTGGGCCGCCTGCCCTTGAATATCGCCAGCGTGCCGTCGCCCATCAGCTTAAGTACCTCGCCTCCGGCCTGCTGGACCGACGAGATCACTGCATCGGCATAGTCGTTGAGCATCGGAATGATCTCTTCCGGATCGACCGTATCCGATATATGCGTGAAATTGGCGAGGTCGGAAAACCAGAGGGCCGCCGAGATACGGTCGCTTTGACCGCGGCCGATCTTGCCGTGCAATACCTGATTGGCAGCATCCTGCCCCAGGTAGACCTTGGCAATCGTGCCGGCCACACCGCTGATCGTCACGCATTTAACAGCCAGCGCCAGACAGGGAAGCAGATCGCGCAGTACGGCAATGTCACTTTCAGAGAAGCCTCCCGTCGACCGGGTGGCGAAGTGAGAGAAGAAGCAGTCGATGTCTCCGATCGTTCCACGGTCTCCGAACCGGTGCGCCATGGCGATGAAGTCCGTGAAATCAGCGGCCTTCAGATCATCGAGCAGATAGAACTCGGTCGGATCGCCCTCGGTCAGATTTCTGCGGACCTCTCCAGACCCCGTTGTTTCCAAGTGATGGAAGGCGGAGCGAAGCCAGTTGTCAGCGATCACGCCAGGATCGGAGAAGCCGTATTCCGAGACCCGTTCGATCGGCTCCCTGCTGTCCCAGCGGAACGCTCGGCGTTCATAGATCGGGTGCAGAGTATCCATGACGGCAACGGAGCGCTCGATCGGAAGTCCGATCGCGCGACACCGTTCGCAAAACCCGGCGAGGAGGTCCGCTTCCGCCACGCCCTTCAGTCCGCTCTGCATCAGCCAGGCGGTGATTTCTATGACGTGGCGGTTGTCCACGGCGGTCTCCTAGAACCGGGGTGTCCATTTGTTTTTCTCGAGCCGAGCACCTTCGCCGTGCCACAGCTCCCTTCACCCGGTCATCGATGGACGCCCAGACCGGTGAACTTACAGTTTGCGAAAGCGGCTCTCGGAGGCGCGCCGATCACTTGACGATGGTGACGCTTGCCGTGCGACCGGCGACCAGCGCCGTATCGTCTGGCAGAGTATCGAGCGCCACCCGCACGGGAACGCGCTGAGCAAGCCGAACCCACGTGAATGTGGGCGTTACGTTGGCGAGCTGTGCGCTGGTATCGCTTCGCTCCCGGTCTTCGATGCCACCAGCAACGCCGTCGACATGCCCCTTCAGAGGTGTCTTGCTCCCCATCAGATAGACGAGCGCGGGATCACCGGCCTTGATGCGGTCCAGCTTGTTCTCTTCGAAATAGCCCGCGACATAATAGGAATCGCTGTCGATCAACGCGGTAACGGCGGTGCCCGCCGTCACATAGTTTCCCGGCTGCATCGAGAAGTTCGTCAGCACGCCGTTGACTGGCGCGCGCACCACTGAGCGGTCCAGATTAAGTTGCGCGGTGTCGCGGCTGATCAGTGCCTGGTTATAGGCGGCTTCGCCCTGTTGAACGGTCGTTTCGGCCTGCTGGATCTTCTGCCGCGTTACCGAGCTCTCGCCGAGTTTGCGATAGAGCTCGACATCACTTCTTGCCATGCCGAGCGCCGCCTTGCTGCTCTCCATTTGGGCTTCGGCTTGGCGCAGGGCAAGTGTGAAGCGCGCCTGATCGATGCGGAAGATCACGTCGCCCTTGTGGACAGCCTGATTGTCCTTGGCATCGACCGCACTGACGATCCCGGAGACATCGGCCGCAAGTCGCACCACGTCGGCGCGGACCTTGCCGTCCCGCGTCCAGGGCTCGTCCATGTAATAGTCCCACAGATGCCAGCCGAGCACTCCCGCCAAGGCAACCATGACGCCGGTGAGCAAGAAGCGACCGGAATGAGCGAGAAGCGATTTCATAATGACACCTTATTCAAAGACAGCGCGATTGCGCCAAGCAGGCAGAAGTACATGGCCGTATCGAAAAGCGGTCGATGCCAGACCAGCCGGTAGAAGCCGACAGACGCCAGCACGCGCCGCAGGATGGCGTTGAGGAGGTAAGCGACGAGCGCGATTGCGCCGAGCGTCGGGATGAAGATCCCGTAAATGTCGATATCAGGCCTCATGCGGCATATTCCTTTGCGGTTCGTCCTCTCGCGCCAGCGGCAGCGACTACAGGGAGGGAGGCTGCATCGGGGTAGAGGGTGTATCTGAGCGCGGTCATGGAGCGGCGCGCGCCTTCGATCGCCGAAGACTTGCCGGCCTCGACCAGTGCCGCGAGCGACTGGTCCAGCGTCTTGAGCAGGTTTTCGTCAGGCTGCGCGTCCCGGCTCCTCTGCTTCTGCTGATAGTGGGCCGCGATACCAGACAGCACGTTCTCGATCGGTTCGCGTTTGTCGCGTGACACCAACTGCTTGTGGCGCTGGAGATCCAGCGTGTTGAGGCCGTTGCGCAGGTCGCGCAGAATGTCGGTCTGTGCGACCGCGGATTCGGCCGGGATCATCGCCAGGCGCGGAGCGACCAAACCAAGCCGGTCGACCATGCGATATAGCAACTTCGTGAAGTCGACCTCCTCAGGTCGGCACGCCGCAGCGACGATATCCGTCCAGCCGGACCGGAGCAGGCGGTAGGCCGTCCACTCAGCCCCAACAGAGCGAACGAGAACTGTCGTTCCGCAGGCAATCACCATTCCGATGATCATGGCCGCATTCGAATTGACGAAAGAGGCGAGATCGAGATTCAGGCGGTCCTGCAGCGTCAGCATGTTCGGCAGGTTCACGCAGAAACCCATTCCATAGAGAGCAAGAGCCGGCCTGGTCATCAGCAACCCGGCCGGCACGAGCATCAACCCGAGTGCGGCGGCGAGTTCGACATAGTTGTGAATCAGCGGCATCAGACCGTATTCGAAGACGAAGGCTGCAATGACGGTCACGATCGCCACATTGACGAACCTGATCATCATCGGTGCGGGATCGTCCATCGACGAAAAGATGCAGCAGAGCACGCCAGCCATCATCGCAGCCGCGCTGCCCTGAGGCCAACCGGTATAGATCCAGAGAGCTGTCGCGATGAATGTCGCCAGCATTACGGACAGGCCGGAGTGAATGGCCATTCCGTAATCCTTGTGGATCGGAGCCCGGTCGAAGGACGTGCCGAAACGGCGCCAACGAAGATCATGATGAGACCCGGATTCTATGTCCTGGCGGAGGCTGAGACAGTCTCCCCAGATTTGCACGAGATCGCGGATGCGCGCTGTGAAGTTATGGGCCAGCAGACCGTTCCACTCCTGTTGCTCGCGCCCCTCCTCCTCGGCCTTCGCCATCAGGGCAAGGAGCTGTTGGCGCTTCTCCTCGGCAAGAGGCGCACCACTTTCGAGCAGCGTTGTGACTTCGCTTGCCAGCGCGGTGATCGCAGGTGTGAGTTTGCCAGCTGTCGCCTTGTCGAGCGCGTGCAGTACGTCGGCTAGGCCGGAAACGATCGGCAGCATCGCAACCATGCGCTGTTGCAATATTCTGGTGCGGCCGACGATGTCGCGCAGCGCCGAGGTATCGTAGGCGACGTGGGTGGTGAAGCTGTGGAGATCGACCGCATCGGCGGCGAGCCGGCGGGCCGCCGCCAGGAGCGAAGGATCGCGTCCCCTGCCCTTCAGCGTGCCAGTCGCAAGCTCGGCGCCATCACCTAGCCACGCATTGATGCGCGCCGCCAGAACCGGCCCGGCGTGTCGAGGAAAGAAGATACGATTGACAATCGCCGCGCAGATAATGCCAAGCGCGATTTCAACGACACGGGCCGTTGCATAGGTAAAAGCCGTATCCGGGTTTGCGACGATCGGGAACCCGGTCAGCGCAGTGGTATATCCGGCCAGCATGAAGCTGTAGCTGCGTGGCGTCCGGTCGAGCAGGCTGACACCAAGGCAAAAGGCCATCCACAGCGCGATCGCAAGCGTCAGCATTTCAGGCGAATTGACGAGGTTGGGGATCAGGATCACCGTAACCGTACCGCCGAGTGCGGTGCCAATTAGTCGGTAGAGCGCCTTCGACGTGCTCGCACCCGATAGCGGATGGGCCACGATGTAAACCGTGCCGACCGCCCAGTATGGGTTTGTCAGGTCGAAGCAAAGCGCAAGACCAAGCGCCAGCATTGCGGCGGCGAAGGTCTTGATGGAAAAAACGACGTCCCCCAGGCTGGGATCGGTCGCATTCTTGCTACTCGTCATTTTCCTGTATTCCGGATAGGGCCGCGGTTTTCGCCGCGATGGCGCGCAGGACCTCCAGGGCGGCCTCGACCTGTTCGGGATCAAGGTCGCCTAGGATCTGTGCTCGCAGCTCCGCCGCACAACTTTCGGCGCGCTCGGCGACCGCTGTGCCTCCTCCGGTGAGTTGCACCAACTTGATGCGCCGGTCCGTTTCATCGGGGACCCGGCAGATCAAGCCGTCATTTTCCAAACTGTCGAGAACCCGCACGAGCGTCGGCCCTTCAACACCGACCCTTTCAGCCAGAACACCCTGCGGTATCCTGTCGCCATGTCGAAGCAGCGCAATCAATGGCGCAGCGCTGGCGTCCGACAGGTTGTGCTCGGTCAGGACGGCATTCAACGCCCGACGCCACCCGCGCCCACAGACCATAAGCAGCGGTGCGAACTCAGCCCAAGTTTGTTTCAGATTCATTGGCATGAAATTAGATAATATCCTATCGATTAGAATGCAATGATGTTTTGCCGGAACGCGGGATTATGGTTTGCTGATCGCTTTCGTGACCGATCACCTCCCCTTCGTTGTCGTAGGCACTTTCCCTTTGGACCACCGTGGAAGCCCATTGAGGAAGCAAAAATTGCCGTAGGTCGTGATAGCTCAGAGAAACGCCGAGCATCCCGTTGAAGACCCCATGCGTCGACACGCACCGGAGCATCAGCAGCGCCCGGACCGCTTGCAAAATAGGGCTGCTCTAGCGGGAGCCACCTACCGAAAATATCTTCGTTGCGCTGGTTGCCGCCGGCCACCGATTTTGCGACGGTGCGAAATCAGCGGCTAAAGGGCTGCTTTAATTGCGGTATTTGCGACAGCATCGAATTGGAAGTTATAATGAGCCGTTTTTGGAGTCCGCTTGTTCATTGTTTGACGCCTTACGTTGCGGGCGAGCAACCGACAATCAGCGGATTGGTCAAACTAAACACCAACGAAAATCCCTACGGCACATCGCCACGCGCCATCGCAGCGATCTCAGAAGCGGCAAACGATACTCTCCGGCTCTATCCGGACCCGACAGGCTTACGGTTGCGCGAGGTGATCGCCGCCCGCTATGACCTCGATCCGAACGAGGTTTTCGTTGGAAACGGCTCCGACGAGGTTCTGGCGCATACTTTCCATGCTCTCCTCAATCATGAACAGCCGCTGCTTTTTCCCGACATAACCTACAGCTTCTATCCAACCTATTGCCGCTTGTACGGAATACGCTCTCGTCGAGTTCCCCTTGATGAGAACATGCAGGTTCGGATTGCGGACTACCAGCAATCCTGCGGAGCAATCATCCTGCCGAATCCCAACGCACCGACAGGCGTGGCGCGGCCGCTCGCTGAAATAGAGACCCTGATCGGAGAGCATCCTGATCAAGTGGTCGTTATCGATGAGGCATATGTGGATTTCGGCGGTGAAAGTGCGATCCCGCTCGTAAGGGAGTATCCGAATCTTCTTGTTGTCCAGACTTTCTCAAAATCGCGGGGTCTCGCCGGACTCCGCGTTGGCTTTGCGACCGGACAACGACCGCTGATCGAAGCACTGGAAAGGGTCAAGGATAGTTTCAACTCCTACCCACTGGACAGGCTCGCCTTGGCGGGAGCAATTGCGTCCTGGGAAGACGAAGACTGGTTTCAGCAGCACCGCGATTTGATTGTGGCGAGCCGGGAGCGTTTGACCATCGCTCTGCGAGCGCTTGGTTTTGACGTTCTCCGATCCTCCGCCAATTTTCTGTTTGCACGGCATCTGGAAAGATCCGGTGCGGAACTGGCGACAGGATTACGGGACAAAGCGATCCTGGTGCGGCATTTTCCGACGGAACGGATAGAAAACTATCTTCGTATAAGCATCGGGACCGATGCTGAGTGCGATAAGCTTTTGGCAGCTTTCCAACAGATACTGAGCTAAGGACAGCCGGGCGAAATTTTGCTCATTCGAGCGCAAAACTCCATTCAGCGTTCTTTAACGAAAACGGCACATATTAGCAGTGCTGGAAGTACCATATTAGTGCATGCGCGGCCGCCATTTCCTTTTTGATGCAACCGCGGCGGCCGCGTCTTAACCGACCTCATGCGCTTAACCATACCGGCTAACCACTAAATTAGCATCCAATTGAAAATACGGCGGATTGTGGCACCTTGCTGCCATGTCGAACATCAATTCTCCGAAATACAGCGCCGAAGACATGGGACGCTCGCGGGAATGCGAAGCCGTCTGCAAAACGGCAATCACCGATGTTGTCCGTCGCGCGGTAGCGGCGGGATGGCGGGAAGAGGAAATCGCTCTTCATCTCGCGGATGCTGCGGAAAACTATGTCATGTATCTGGCCACCAAAGCGAAACGCAAGGTGATGGCGGCCAACAACAACTGAGTAACCTTCGACCGCAGGCGCGATTCACTTCCATCGGCGTTGGCTCAGAACTTGACCATTTTGCGTTATCTGACGACAAAAGCCCCGCGCTAACGGAGCCTCTCTATTGGTTGCGCGATCGGGTGTTCAATTCTGCGGCCTGTTTCTGAAGGCCTCCGCTTCCGCGTAGAACTTCTTTTCCCATTCCTTGTGGTTATCCAACCCTTCACGAATGAATGGTGTAAACACCGCAAGGTTCATCAGCGCCCAGTTGACGATGCGAGCCGGGAACTTCAACGGCTTCACGAAATCGACGAAGAGCACCACGCGCGTCTTAGCGGTGTGGTTCCAGGCCTCGTGCTCGTAAGCATCGTCGAAAATCAGAACCTTACCTTCTTGCCAGTGGCAGATCTGATCCTTGACCCGGATGGCCAGCTTGTCCGCGGGCTCAGGCACGATCATGCCAAGATGGAGGCGAAGCACGCCGTTGTAAGGTCCACGATGAGCCGGCAGGTGCTTGCCGGGCTCGAAAATCGAGAACATGGCGGTTTTCAATCCAGGTATCTTTTGCACCGCCTCCCAGGTTTGCGGGCACGCTTTAATGTTCTGTTCCGATTTCACACCGAAACCGACAAGGAAGAAGGTCTTCCAGCCGCTATCGTTGGAAATTGTCTTCACGTCGGTCGAGATATCCTGGAATGTCGGCAGTTCGCTCTGCCGCACAAGCACACGGTCCAGTTCTGAACGGATCTGCGGCCACGCCTTCTCTATCTCAGAGGCCCATGGGAATGTTGCGTTATCATAAACCGGCGGATTGCCTAGCTTGGCGTACTTGAAATTCAGCCTTTCCGCCCACGCAACGACCCCCATGAAAAAGCGCGTGATCGCGCTCGCTCGATCCATCGGCGCGATGCCGGCGGTGTTGAAGGACTGGCCTCCCGTTGCGGATGGATTTTCAGAAAGGCCTACGTCGGCGGTACCGTCAGTCATGGGTTGTCCAATGCGTAGAATAAGCCGTGAAAAACTCAGGAGGATATGGATATGGCAGCATTTTTTCACAAGCCTGCGCGGAAGCGGTCAAATGTCGCGTCGACATCCGCGGGATCGCAGCGGCTCAAGGTGGTTAGCAAGATGCGCCCCAAATCAATGGGAAATGGATTTCGAGAAAACGTTAACCACCAGCACGCCGGCGATGATCAGCCCGAGCCCGATGATGGCAGGCGCATCAAGCCGCTGCTTGAAATAGACGAGGCCGACGGCAGAAATCAGCACGATCCCGAGCGCGCTCCAGATCGCATAGGCGATGCCCACAGGAATGATCTTTAGCGTCATCGACAGACAATAGAATGCGGCAGCGTAGCAGACAACCACAACAACCGCCGGCCCGACGCGGGTGAACTGCTGCGACAACTGCAGCGCCGTCGTGCCGATTACCTCAAGCGCGATCGCAGCAAAAAGCAGCGCGTAGACGGCGGCGGGAGCCATAGCGGGAGTCCTACTCTACTTGTTGGTCAGTTCGACGAGACGTGCAATCAGCGCAGACCGATCGCCGCCGTTATCATGGCTGCCGAGCATGTCGGCAAGCCAGAGGCCATCGGCCGCAAACCGAACGATCTGCGCATCGACGGACGAATCCGTACCGATATATTCCTCCGTCCGCTCCTGCACCCATGCGCGCCAGCGCTGACGAAGCCGTGGCTCCGCGAGCAGCGCCACGGTGATCTGCGCCCAATGGGCGGCTTCGTCGGGGCTTTCCCTGAGATCGGCGACGGCATGCAGATAGGCGCGGCTGAAGCGACCATGCGGCACGGCGTCTTCACGCATGCGCTCATCGATATCGGCGTCGAAGCGATCCAGGAGGCTTTCGAAAAGGGCATCCAAGAGCGCATTCTTCGTCGGGAAGTGGTGCAACAGTCCACCCTTACTAACCCCTGATGCGCCGGACACGGCATCCAGTGTCACAGCCGCGATACCTTGCTCCATCGTCAGCCGAGCGGCTACGTCCAGCAATTGCTGGCGTACGATGAGAGGCTGCTTACGGCGATGATGAGCGAGTGACATGGCGATAAAAGATACCGTCCAGACGGTTTTGTCAAGGGATTTGTGAGCGGCAGGCAGACGACGGGCGAATTGCCGCGGAGCGTTCCAGGCGGTTGCAGTCCCGTTCCTCGCGGTGCATTAAGAGTTCGATTTCGAGGAATGGAACCGTGACGGAAAAAGTCATTACGCTTTATGAGGCAATTGGCCGCGATGCGGTCGTGCGTGCGCTGACGCGCCGCTTCTATGAGCTGATGGAGACGCTGCCAGAGGCAAGGCACGTTCGCGCCGTCCACCCGCCGACGCTGGAAGACAGCGAGGAGAAATTTTACGAATACTTGACCGGCTATCTCGGCGGCCCGCCGCTTTACACCGACAAGCGCGGCCATCCGCGCCTCAGAAGCCGGCATTTCGTTGCCGAGATCGGCCCTGTGGAGCGCGAGGAGTGGCTGCTCTGTTTCCGTCGGGCACTTGAGGAAACCATCGCCAATCCGAAGCTGCGCGAGATCATTCTCCCGCCCATCGAGCGGCTCGCATATCACATGCAGAACAAGGAATAGAACCAACCATGACGCTGAACGCGCGTATTGCGCCGCTATTCTATCTGGTTGCCGGCCTGTTCGGTTTTGCCGGCGTGGCGCTGGCTGCAGCCGCGGCGCATGGTGGTGGCGACGCGCACCTGGTTGCTTCCGCCTCGGCAATGTGCCTGGCGCACGCCCCCGCCCTGCTTGCTCTTGCCATCGGCGCTGAAAAACTCCGGACCGCATGGCTCGCCGGCATTCTTATAGGCGTCGGCACAATTCTGTTTGCCGGTGATCTCGTCGCCTTGCGCTATGCGGGTTCCGGATTGTTTCCGACGGCCGCGCCCACCGGCGGATTTGCCATAATGTTCGGCTGGCTAGCGATTGCTGCGGGCGCTTTCGTCCGCCCACGCTGATCGACCAGTTGAAGAGTGTGCGTCCAGACCGCTGTAGATTGCCATGCGGGTCATGGACATAGAACTCTTTGCCCTACGGCCGGCCGTCGCTTCAGGGAGGTCAGACGCGCCCAACCGCTTCTCTTGATGTTCTGCGTGGAGCGCGGCAATCCGACCGCCACCAAGATCGAACTCGGCCCCTTCAGATGCCGGGCACGACGTTGAAACCTTCGAAAACTGGCGGCCCTTTGTACATGGCCTTGCGCTCGCCGGCACCGCGGTGCGCGGCGCGGAAGTTTTCAGACTTCGTCCAGTTCAGGAAGTCCTCTTCGCTCTGCCAGAGCGTATGCGAGGAAAAC
Source organism: Rhizobium sp. R711 (assembly GCF_002211365.1). GTDB lineage: Bacteria > Pseudomonadota > Alphaproteobacteria > Rhizobiales > Rhizobiaceae > Rhizobium. Next base: position 48,025 of record NZ_LOKZ01000037.1, read on the forward strand.
AGGGTGTAGTCCTCCTCCGTATTCGTCTTGCCCCGTAGTAGGCGGAACTCAACGAAGCCGGGAACCTGCGAGAGGCTGGAATCGCGATTGCGCCAGACATTCTCGAAGTCTGCCTCGGACCCGATCGCAACCCTGAAGCGGTTCATCGCGATATACATAAAATGACCCTCAAGCTTTGTTTTTCGCGCCCGCGCGCGCCGCCGCGAAGGCCACGACATTATTGCCGTTAGCAGCCTCCAGTCCAAGCGGCTTCTGCCCGGGCATCCGTGCCTCCCAGAGGGGAAACTCCGATACGTTGGGATAGTCTCTGCGTCGCTCGGCATTCCGGAGCAGCAGTTCGTAAAGTTCCGGCACAAGGCCGTCGCCTCTTTGAGCGGCAAGCTTGTGCAGGCCGATCATCATGACCCCGTCAGGGCGTTCTTCATTCATCGGGAATTGTCTCGCTCGTTCATTGTCTGCAGCGCACGTTCCAGACTCGACTTGCTGCCGTTTCGAAGCGGGATGAAGGCCTTGCCGAACTTCTTGCAGCCGGTCTTCACCCGCAGGCAGGCATCGTGGCTGATACAGTCGATCGGGCAGAAAACGCAGTCGACCGAGGGAAGCACGGTATCGATTCGGGAGACCGCCTCGCGCAAACCGCCGTCGTGATGGATCAATTCTGCCCCGAAGTTGCTGGCAATTTGGCGAAGATGCGCCACCTGGCAGTCTCGTCCGCCGACATACAGGAAACTGCGTCCGTCAAGTTTGGACTGCCCGGACGTTTCCTGAACGGACCCGACAGCGGCGTTGACGCGGATCTCGCGGTTGGAACCCTTCTTCGTCTTTCGAGCCATTTCCCACCCGTTCGCTCGTTGATCGTCACACGATTCCTGCGTGTGCGAGCGGACCTTATTAAACTTGATTTTTAGAGTAAAGTATAAAGTTGATTATAGAAATCATATTTATCAACGCCCCGTCACCTGAACGTCCTGACTGAACGACCAGACTGGTTTCCCCCACTCGGCAGGGAGTGGAGGGAACGGCGCGGCGCGGCGGATACCCTCGACAACAGCTTGATCCAGCTCGGGAATGCCTGAGCTACGCGCGATCGAAACACCGTTCAGATCGCCGCTGGCCCCGATTGTCAGGCGAACGCGAACACTCATGGATGTGCTCATGCGCTTGTATTCCGACGGCACCTTGACGGAACGACGGATCCGGGATTGCACTTTGCCGGGATAATTGGCGACAGCCGCACTTCCCGCACCGCCACTGCTACCAGCCCCACGCGAATTCTGGTTCGATGTTGCCGTCTCGGTCCCGTCGGCGGACCCTCTCTTGGAATCCTGCTTGTTTTCACCGCCGGATCCTGCGGATGGTTGAGCCTTCTTCGGCGGCTCCTTCTTCTCGATCGGCCTTTTGACGGGCTTTTCCACTTTCGGCTTGGGCTCAGGCGTCGGCTTATCCGGCTCGGGAGCAACCGTTGCCGTTTCCACCGGTTGAACCGGCCTGATCTCTTCCGGCGCCGCTTGAGCAACCGGAGGCGTTTCTGCAAGAACCGCGGGTGCTATCTGGGTCGCCATAGGCTGCACGACGGACGTCTCAGCCGATGACAACGAGGTCAGAACCTCCGGTTCAGCGGCAACGATATTCTCCGGTGAGACGCGAGTGACTTCTTGCGCGGGCGCAACGGCCACCGGCTCGGTAGGCGCCGTCTCCGTCGGGGTCGCCGCGGTCGGCTGCACCGTCTGCGTTTGCGCGGTCTCGGCCACGATCTGCTCGGGCTTTGGCTCCTCAGCCTTCTCACCCGCCGCCGCTTGGTCCGCCTCCGAATCGCCAAGGATGATGACACTCACCACTTCGCCGGCCTCTTCGACCGGATCCTGCGGTGTGACGACAAACCCGGCGACTAGGATTGCAATGACCGCCGCGTGACACGCGAAGGAGCTCAGACAAGCCATCACCACGTTGCGCTGACGTGGTCTTGCGCTCTCTTCCTTTTCGACGCTTGCATCCATCGACGGCGCGGCAGCGACGCTGCTGCTCGCGGTTTGCGGGTCCTGTGGGAAGGACTCGATTAAGGCAAGGCGTGCGTAGTGGAGCGTAACCTCGGCGGCTGGCTGGCGCGGCACATTGCGAAGGTCCGACAATTCATGCCCCGGATGCATGCCGGGATTGTTGTCGTTCATTTCGCCGTCAGCGACCGGTTCCTCAACGAGAATGATTCTCGATTCGGATTTTGCTGGAACTGCCATTTGTGCCTGCCTCGGCCCGTTGAAACAGAAAATCGCCGGCTGTCATGCCGCCGAGACAATCAACCCTCGAAGGGAACCGAAACCTGAGAACGGGTCACAAGACCCTTCATGCACTCGCCTGCAGCCGGCCCGTCACAGACCGGCGCATCGTTGATCAGCAGGCGCGTCACGCTCTCGCACTTGACATTCGGCATGTCGAACTGACGGACGCGCTTCTTGGCCTGCGGCAGATCGCGGAAGTCCAACACGGTGACCCGGTCGACCGCATTCTTGTCGTTGAAGAAAGCAAGCTCGAAGGAGATCTTGTTGATCGGCGCGGCGAGATTGTTGAGCGCAACGAAGGTCATCATGCAGCCCTTCTGTGAAGGCGCGAGACCGTTCAACTCAACTTCAAGGCCCTTGGCCGCCGACGCTGCTGCTACATCCTGAGCAAAGACTTGCGAGGCACCCGCAACCACGATCAGACCGCTCGTCAAAAGTGCCGCAACCTTGCTCACTGCCATTCCTCCATCAGTAGGATCTAAAACTTGACTTATAAACTCCGCTATTGCGTCATTAAAAAATGATGACTATGAAAGTCAAGATAATTATGGGTTTTCCCGGCGTTGGGCGCCGCGGATCGAGCGGAAATAACCGACCGAAATGATGGTTGAGAAGCCAGATAGCTTTAGTCACGCGTCGCTGCAGCGCGACCCAACGGCAGAAATGCGCGTTCTGGAAAGTGCAGACATTTTTCGCGGAGCGACCGAGATCATGATCCGTCACGACGGCGTGGTCTACCGCATGAAAATCACCCGTCAGGGCAAACTCATTCTCAATAAGTAGGGCTAGGACATGACTGAAACCACGAAACCGGCTCCCGCCGACATTCGCGCATTCCGTGCAGAGAATCCGAAGATGCGCGAGCGCGATATCGCCGCTCAGCTTCAGATTTCGGAAGCAGCGCTTGTTGCAGCCGAGGTCGGCATCAGCGCAACCCGGATCGACGGCAGCGCCTTGAAGCTCCTGGAACGGGTCGCCGAACTCGGCGAAGTCATGGCTCTTTCCCGCAACGAAAGCGCTGTTCACGAGAAGATCGGCGGTTACGAGAACATCACCGCCGGACCACACGCGTCGATCGTGCTTGGCGAAAACATCGACCTGCGCATTTTCCCAAATCGCTGGGCACATGCTTTCGCCGTCTCCAAGAAGGATGGCGACCAGGAGCGCCTGAGCCTCCAATACTTCGACAAGGCCGGAAACTCCGTTCACAAGATCCATCTCCGCCCGAACTCTGACGTCGAGGCCTATCACGCCATCGTCCGTGATCTGAAGCTTGAAGACCAGTCGCAGGAGTTCGTCGCGGATCTGACGCTCTCGTCCCTGGATGAAAGCGGCGAAGTCACCCGCGATGAACTGCGCGAGCACTGGAGCAAGCTCACCGACACGCATGAATTCTTCGGCATGCTGCGCAAGCTCAAAATTGGCCGCCAGGCTGCCGTTCGCACCGTCGGCGACGACTATGCATGGCAGCTCGGCAACACGGCGACGACAGAGATGATGCACGCTTCGGTGACCGCGGGCCTGCCGATCATGTGCTTTGTCGCTAACAACGGCGTCGTGCAGATCCACTCCGGCCCGATCTTCAACGTGCAGCCGATGGGCCCGTGGATCAACGTTCTCGATCCGACCTTCCACCTGCACCTTCGTCAGGATCACATTGCCGAGACCTGGGCCGTGCGCAAGCCGACGAAGGACGGCCATGTAACCTCGCTCGAGGCCTACAATGCCGAGGGTGAAATGATCATCCAGTTCTTCGGCAAGCGCAAAGAAGGCAACGACGAGCGCGACGATTGGCGCGCCATCATGGAAAACCTGCCGCGCGCAGAAACCAGCGTCGCGGCTTGAGCAAGGGGATGACGATGCGTAAGGAACCGCAGAGCAAGCGGCTTCAGGTGATGGCGTTTTCGGTGGCAGCTATTGTGCTGTCGCTGGCTCCCGTCTCGAATGGTACAGCAGCCGATAAACTGGATACGACGCGTCTCGTAGCCGTCGGCGGCGATGTCACCGAGATCATCTATGCGCTCGATGAGCAGGATCGGCTGATCGCTCGCGACTCGACCAGCATGTATCCGGAAGCGGCCATGAAGCTGCCCGATGTCGGCTACATGCGCGCCCTGTCGCCCGAAGGTATCCTTGCGATGAACCCGACAGCGATCATCGCGATCGAGGGATCAGGACCGCCGGAGGCGCTGAACGTGCTGAAGAACGCGAGCGTCCCATTCGAGACGGTGCCGAACGCCTACACGCGCGAAGGGATACTTGCGAAAATCGATCGGGTCGGCGAGCTGCTCGACCAGCCCGAAAAGGCAAAGGCATTGGAAGGAAAGGTCGGCGCGGACCTGGACGCCGCCATCGCCGACGCCGCCAAACGTCCCGAAGGCGAGCGCAAGCGTATCCTCTTCATCCTCAACATGCAGGGCGGCAAGGTCATGGCCTCCGGAACAGGCACTGCGGCCGACGGCATCATCACGCTGTCGGGCTCCGTCAATGCTGTCGGCAATTTCCCCGGCTACAAGCCGCTGACCGACGAAGCGATCATCGAGGCCAAGCCTGACGTCATTTTGATGATGAACCGTGGCGACGGGTCGGCCATAAAGAATGAAGATCTTCTCAAGCAGCCGGCGCTGGCCCTGACGCCTGCCGCGCAGAACAAGGCGATCATCCGCATGGACGGCCTGTACTTACTCGGTTTCGGCCCCCGCACCGCAAGCGCCGTCCGTCAATTGAACGTGGCGATCTTCGGGGGCGAATAATGGCCCTGCAGGATGCTATGCGACGGAAGCGCGCGATGTTTTCGCTGACAGGTCTCCGGGAGCTTCACCGGGCTGGCGATCGCAGCCGCCTCGCCCTGCTGACAATCCTTCTGCTTGCAGTCGGCTCCGTCCTGTCCTTGCTGTTTTCGGTGACAACGGGTGCTTCCAACGCCTCGTTCCTCGACGTCATCGCCAACGTGGCCGGCTCAGATGATGCGCTGAACGCCAGAGACCGGATCATCATCTTCGATATCCGCATGCCCCGAGCGATCCTGGGTTTGCTGGTCGGTGGCTCGCTTGCCGTCTCGGGTGCGATCATGCAGGGTCTTTTTCGAAATCCGCTTGCGGATCCCGGCCTTGTCGGCGTTTCCTCTGGGGCGAGCCTGGGCGCGGTCGTGATCATCGTGCTCGCCAGCACCTTTGCCGCGCCACTTTACACGCTGCTGGGCATCTATGCGCTTCCGATCGCCGCGTTCGGCGGTGGCCTAGCCAGTACGTGGCTGCTCTACCGGATTGCAACGGGGAACGGCCAGACCTCGGTCGCCACGATGCTGCTTGCCGGTATCGCGCTTGGCTCGCTTGCTGGTGCGCTCACCGGACTGCTGATCTACATGGCCAACGATCAGCAACTCAGAGACCTCACTTTCTGGGGCATGGGATCACTTGCCGGGGCGACATGGGCGAAGATTACGGCCGCCGGGCCGATCATTCTTCTCTCCTTTGCCGCCATACCGTTCATCGCCAGTGGTCTGAATGCCATCACGCTTGGCGAAGCGACGGCCTTTCACATGGGTGTCCCCGTTCAACGGCTGAAGAATATCGCCATCGTCAGCGTCGCCGCAGCGACGGGTGCTTCGGTCGCGGTCAGTGGAGGCATCGGTTTCGTCGGCATCGTGGTTCCGCATGTGCTGCGCATGTCAATCGGCCCTGATCATCGCTTCCTGCTGCCTGCCTCGGCGCTTCTTGGCGGCTCTCTGCTGATTTTCGCCGATGTCCTTGCCAGGACCATCGTCGCGCCGGCCGAATTGCCGATCGGTATCATAACGGCGGCTGTCGGCGGCCCGTTCTTCCTTTGGATTCTGTTGCGCCATCGCGCACGCCTTGCCATTTGAGTATTAAGCAATGATCGAAGTATCCGGTGTTTCCGTGCGCCTTTTCGGCAAGACCATTGTTAGCCAGGTCGGCTTTGCCGCGCAGGCTGGTCAGCTGACGGCGATTGCCGGCCCAAACGGATCAGGCAAGACGACCACGATGAAGGCGGTCTCCGGCGAACTCCCCTACTCCGGCTCCATTCGGCTCAATGAGCAGGAAGTGACCGCGCTGCAGCCATGGCAACTGGCAACGATGCGTGGCGTGCTGCCGCAGGCAAGCACCATCTCTTTCCCGTTCACGGTGCGCGAAGTGGTCCGCATGGGCCTCACGACTGGCGTCAACCGCAATCCCGAGAAAGCGGAGCAGACCGCCGCGGAAGCGCTGAGCGCCGTCGACCTCGGCGGCTTCGAAGGACGCTTCTATCAGGAGCTTTCGGGCGGCGAGCAGCAGCGCGTGCAACTCGCCCGCGTCCTCTGCCAAATTGCCGAGCCGATTGTCGACGGAAAGCCGTGCTGGCTTCTGCTTGACGAGCCGGTATCCAGCCTAGACATCAGCCACCAGCTGACAATCATGACCTTGGCGCGCAAATTCTGCGAGGCTGGCGGCGGCGTCATCGCCGTCATGCACGACCTCAACCTGACCGCGCTTTTTGCCGACCAGATCATTCTTATGAAATCCGGCCAAGTGGCTGCCAGCGGCAGCATCCGCGAGGTACTGACGGACGAGACTATGGAGTCCGTCTTTGGCTGTGCTCTGCGGATCAATCAGGTTCCGGAAGATGGCACGCCTTTCGTGCTTGCTCATAGTGCGGTCCAAACTTGATGCAATCCAGCGTAGCGGAACTTTTGACCGGCGCCCGCGTTAAGCAATTGACGATGTAGGTCATTGCCGGGCGACAATCTTCATGCAAACTTCGGCGACGGCCTTGTGTTGAACCAGGCCGCGTCCGAGCGTGCCTTACCGATGGAGAAAATCGTGGCCTCTTCGCTCCTCCACCCCATCCGCAGCCGACGCAATGGCGGCGGCACGCTGCACAACGTTGAATCCACCATCGAAGAGCAGATCGAGTCTCTTCGCGAGGAGATCGCAGCACTGACGAAGATTGCTGGGAAGCATTCGCGGAAATCGAGTGATCGCATCCGCTATCAGGCAGCGGCCAGCTACGACGACCTGCTCGCCCGCAGCGAGGACCTAATCCACGAATTGCAGGAAGGCTACCTTCGCGGCGCGAGCGAAGTGCGCAACACCGTGCGCAGGCACCCGGTCGCAACCGTCGGCGCGGCGGCAGCCTTCGGGCTTGTCCTTGCTCTCCTTGCCCGCCGTTAAGGAGGCTAGATGCTCTTCCCGCTCCTCAGCCTGCTGGTAGGCACGAGTGTTCACCGGACCGTTGCGCGGACCAAGCGCAACGGTATTTTCGTTGCAATTGCCGTCGTACTGTTGTTGACCGCCTACGCGCTCGCCGTCGTGGCTGGCGCGATATGGCTCTCGGGCATTTACGGTCCGATCGGCGCAGCACTCTTCCTTGCTGCCGCGGCGCTGCTGATTGCTGTCGTTGTTCTCATCGCCATGATGGTGATCAATGCGCAGGAGGCGCGTCGTGCCAAGGAACGCAAGCAGGCGCTGGAATCACTTGCCGCAGTCGGCATCGGCCTCGTACGGGCCCAGCCCCTGCTGACGGCCGGGGTCCTCGCGGCGATCGTCATGGCCAATCTCATGGGCTCGAAGCGAGACGACTGACGCTTAGACAGCTCTACCGTGATACACGACACGAGAAAGGCCGGCGCTCGCGGGCAACCGGCCTTTCTCGTGTCGTCTATACAGGTATCAGAAGGCAAAGGCTTTGGAGGTAAGCGGCGATGATGTCGCGTCTGGTCCGAAATCCGCCTCGCCCGAAATCTGAAGGAGCTCCTGCAGACGCTGACGAGCGCGGTTCACGCGGCTCTTGATCGTACCGACTGCGCACCCGCAGATCTCGGCCGCCTCCTCATAGGAGAACCCGGAGGCGCCGACCAGAATGATCGCTTCACGCTGGTCCGGCGGCAATTGATCGAGCGCCTTCTTGAAATCCTGCAGATCGAGCGCCCCATACTGGGCCGGGTGCGTCGCCATGGACTCGGTGAACAGGCCATCGCTGTCCTGAATCTCGCGTCCACTCTTGCGCATCTGGCTATACAGCTCATTGCGCAGGATCGTGAAGAGCCAGGCCTTCATGTTGGTGCCCATCTCGAAATGATCCTGCTTCGCCCAGGCCTTCATGATGGTATCCTGAACGAGATCATCAGCCCGGTCGTGCCGGCCAATCAACGAAATCGCAAAGGCTCGGAGGCTGGGTAGCGACGCGAGAAGCTCGCGCTTGAAGCTTGGTTGCTGCTTTTCCATGGAGCCACCTTACTTCACAGCCTTGGCCGACGCCACGAGTTCGGCCTGGTCAAGCTTCTCGAGCAAATCGAGAAAGCGGTCCGGAATCGCCTCGTCCTGCACGGCAGCATAAAGCGATCGCAACTTCACGCCGATCTGGCTGTTCGGGTCCAGGATATCGCTCGCGCGCATTTCCAGCCGCTGCCGATCCTTTTCATTTTTCCGTGTCGTCATCAATCGTCGTCACTTTACTTTGTTATCCACTCGTTCTGCCACGTCGCCTTAAGTTTGTCATAACTAACTCAGCCGCTTAGACCGGCTGATCAGTGAACATCCCGTCGCGTGTCATGAAACAAATGCGATGAGCCCTCTGTTTGTAGGCACGATAATGCCGCTGAGAAAAAAAAGTTCCTATATGCCAGGAACATTTTTACAGTCCGTCGCGTTTTAACCGCCATTGAGGCCGTTCACCGGCCGCTAGTGGGAGCTTTAAATGACACTTTCGACTCGAATTGCGCCGCACCTTCCTTACTTGCGTCGTTATTCCCGCGCGCTTACTGGAACGCAGACGTCGGGCGACGCCTATGTGGCCGCCGTGCTCGAGGCGATCATTACCGACATATCCATTTTCCCGGATACCGCGGATGACCGCGTCGCATTGTACAAACTTTTCACCACGCTGTTTGGTTCCGTCACGATCCAGATTCCAGAACCTGCCTCACCATACGTGTGGGAACAGCGCGCGACGCTGAACCTTGCCAAGGTTTCGCCCCGTGCCCGTCAGGCTTTTATCCTCGCCTCCGTCGAGAACTTTCGGGTTGCCGAGATCGCCGAAATCCTGGGCGAGGAAGACGACGAAGTCGTCAGCTTGCTCGACAACGCGTCACGCGAGATCTCTCGCCAGGTTGCCACGGACGTCATGATCATCGAGGACGAACCGTTGATCGCAATGGACATCGAACAGATGGTGGAAAGCCTCGGTCACCGCGTCACCGGGATCGCGCGCACGCACGCAGAAGCGGTTGCCCTCTACAACAAGACCCGTCCAGGCATGGTTTTGGCAGATATTCAGCTTGCCGACGGCAGCTCCGGTATCGATGCGGTCAACGACATTCTCAAGACAGCAAGCGTGCCGGTGATCTTCATCACCGCCTTCCCGGAACGATTGCTGACCGGCGAACGCCCGGAGCCGACGTTCCTGGTCACGAAGCCGTTCAACCCCGATATGGTCAAGGCATTGATCAGCCAGGCGCTTTTCTTCAACGAATCCACCAAGGCGGCGGCCTGAAGGAGTTCGCGCCTTGAGGAACAATAGGAACGGAAGGGCGTTTCGGTGAGACTGGGACGCTTTTCCGGCCTTAGGCTTTTTTTCAGCGCCCTCCTCTAGGATGAGCTTCCCGATCAATGGGCATCTCTCTCAGCGGCACCGAGAGAGGATCAATATGGGAAAGGCGACTAGGTGAATAGGAGTGAACCTGTGCCCGGCATGCCCTTCGCGCTGGAGAATAGAGCGGCGCTATTGCAGCGCGCCCTCGGAAGTGCCGGAATATCAGTGATCTACCAGGATCCTGGCCTGTCGATAATCTACGCTGACAACCTTCCTCCGCATTTTCAGCCGGCTGCGATACCAGGTGGTACAGACGCCGATCTATTCGGTGAGGCACATGGGCGCAATCTGGAGAAGATGAAGCGGCAGGTCTTCGAGACCGGCAAATCGGCTACCACCGAGGTCGAAATTTCGGTCGACGGAGAGATGCGCACCTACGAGCTGAAGATCGAGTGTGTTGGCACCGACCGGACCCTCGGGCTGCTTTCCGTCATTTCCGAGGTGACGGACGCACGGCACCGCGAAAAGGTGCTGAAGTCCCTTCTTCGCGAGCTATCGCACCGCTCGAAGAACCTTCTCGCCATCATTCAGGGCATTGCCACACAAACGGCCCGCAACACCATCTCGCTGGAGGGCTTCCTGGTGAAGTTTCGCGGGCGACTGCAGTCCCTGTCGAATTCACAGGACTTGATTACCGACTCCAGTTGGCGTGGCGCATTCCTGTTCGAACTCGCTGAAAAGCAGTTCGCCCCCTACTGGCCCGAAACGGCCGGACCGATGCCGATCACAGGGCTCAACGTCCACCTGACGCCCAACGCCGCTGTCCACGTCGGCTTGGCGTTGCACGAATTGATCGTTAACTCCGCCACTTACGGCGCAATCGCCGGCAGCACGCCCGCCGTTACCCTCAGCTGCCACGAAATCGCCTCCGCCGGGCGAAGGGCAATCGAGGTTTCGTGGGCGGAAACGCTCTGCGATGCAACCGAAGTTCACGAGTTCAGCGAAAACAGCTTCGGCAAAACAGTGCTGGAGCGCGTCGTGCCCTCCTCAGTCAACGGCAAGGCCGAGCTGACGCTGGTACCTGGACGCATCGAATATCACCTGACAATCCCCGACGCCGAATTCGAAATTCTTAGGCGCCCCCCTCAAAAAGCGGCAATGCGCTAAACGAAGAACAGCCAGTGCGAGGGCGGCGCACCGGCTGTTCTTTCACTCACCGGGAGGGGACCGTGAGTACGTCCAAACGATGGGTTGGGGGCGCGCATGTTGGGTCGATGCGGTCATCGTTTGGATACCGCAGTAACGGTCAAGTATCCAAATGGTTCCCGGCACAGATCAGAAAAATTTCGATTTCTTTGTTTTTTTATTTGCAGGCGGCAAGCACGAGCAAACAGCCCTCTCCAACGGTGAAAATAGCGGTATTAAAACAATAAGATAGATATTAGTTTCTTTAAAAAATTTACCGTTTGATAAATTTTTGAAGCTGAGTTACGCTTCCCTCACTGGCCGTTTACCAATAATGAGGGAACTTCAATGGAACGACTGGGAACTGGGATTCGTGCTGGCCGGCTTTCGCCCGCCGAGTACGAGTCGAATTTCTCCGATCTTCATCCGCGCCTCGACAAGCACGAGGCGCTGGTCGCAGCTGACCGCTGTTATTTCTGCTACGACGCGCCGTGCATGACGGCCTGTCCCACCTCCATCGACATTCCGCTCTTCATCCGTCAGATCGCCACCGGCAATCCGCTCGGATCGGCAAAGACGATCTTCGACCAGAATATTCTGGGCGGCATGTGCGCCCGCGTCTGTCCCACCGAAGATCTGTGCGAGCAGGCCTGCGTGCGCAACACGGCAGAGGAACGCCCTGTCGAAATCGGTCGTCTTCAGCGCTACGCCACCGATACGGCGATGCAGGCGGACAAGCAGTTCTACAGCCGCGCCGCCTCGACCGGAAAGAAGATCGCCGTGGTCGGCGCCGGGCCTGCCGGCCTTGCCGCTGCCCATCGCCTTGCGGTGAACGGCCATGACGTCGTCATCTATGATGGCAAGGCAAAGTCCGGCGGCCTCAACGAATACGGCATCGCTACCTACAAGGCGGTCGACGACTTCGCCCAGAAGGAAGTCGACTACGTCCTCGCGATCGGCGGCATCGAGGTGCGCCACGATCAGCAACTGGGTCGTGATTTCTCGCTTGCCGATCTCCAGTCGCAGTATGACGCCGTCTTCCTCGGCATCGGCCTTGCCGGCGTCAATGCGCTGCGCGTCGAAGGCGAAAGCCTGCCCGGCGTTGATGACGCTGTCGATTTCATCGCCGGCCTGCGTCAGGCCACCGATAAGGGCGAGGTAGCGATTGGCCGCCGTGTCGTCGTTCTCGGCGGCGGCATGACCGCCATCGACGCCGCCGTGCAGGCAAAGCTCCTCGGCGCCGAGGAGGTAACGATCTGCTATCGCCGCGGCAAGGAGCACATGAACGCCTCCGAATTCGAGCAGGATCTCGCCACCTCCAAGGGCGTCATCATCCGCCATTGGCTGGCGCCGAAATCCATTCTTGCGCAGGACGGCAAAGTCGCCGCGATCGAGGTGGAGTACACCAAGCTGGTCGATGGCCGCCTGTCGACGACGGGCGAAACCGGCGTCATCGCCGCTGATCAAATATTCAAGGCGATCGGTCAGACCTTTGAGGCGTCAGGCCTCGGTGCGCTGCGCATGGAATCCGGCCGCATCGCCATCGATGCGGATGGCAAGACTTCGCTCGACGGCGTCTGGGCCGGCGGCGACTGCGTCGTCGGCGGTGACGACCTGACCGTTTCGGCAGTCGCACAGGGGCGCGACGCCGCTGAATCCATCAACCGTATGCTTGCTGCGGGCGCGCAGCCGGCCGTTGCCGTCGCGTGAAGGGGAGAATGAACAATGGCTGATCTCCGCAATAATTTCGTCGGCATCAAGTCGCCCAACCCGTTCTGGCTCGCCTCCGCGCCGCCGACCGACAAGGCCTACAACGTCGAACGCGCCTTCAAGGCCGGATGGGGCGGTGTCGTCTGGAAGACGCTTGGCGAGGAAGGCCCCCCGGTCGTCAACGTCAACGGCCCGCGCTACGGCGCGATCTGGGGCGCCGACCGCCGCCTGCTCGGTCTCAACAACATCGAGCTCATCACCGACCGCGACCTCTACACCAATCTGCGCGAAATGAAGCAGGTGAAGATGAACTGGCCGGACCGGGCGCTGATCGCCTCGATCATGGTTCCCTGCGAGGAGAACGCCTGGAAGGCGATCCTGCCGCTGGTCGAAGAGACCGGCGCCGATGGCATCGAACTCAACTTCGGCTGTCCGCACGGTATGTCGGAACGCGGCATGGGCTCCGCGGTCGGACAGGTGCCTGAGTATATCGAAATGGTCGTGCGCTGGTGCAAGCAATACACGCGCATGCCTGTCATCACCAAGCTGACGCCCAACATCACCGACATCCGCAAGCCGGCCCGTGCCGCGAAAGCCGGTGGCACCGATGCCGTATCGCTGATCAACACGATCAACTCGATCACCTCGGTCAATCTCGACACCTTCTCGCCGGAACCGTCGATCGACGGGCGCGGCAGCCACGGCGGCTATTGCGGCCCGGCGGTCAAGCCGATCGCACTCAACATGGTCGCCGAGATCGCCCGCGACCCGGAAACCTACGGCCTGCCGATATCAGGCATCGGCGGCGTCACGACATGGCGCGATGCGGCCGAGTTCCTGGCGCTCGGCGCCGGCAACGTGCAGGTCTGCACGGCGGCGATGACCTACGGCTTCAAAATCGTCCAGGAGATGATCACGGGTCTCTCCGACTGGATGGACGCCAAAGGCCACCGCAACCTCGACGACATCACTGGCCGCGCAGTGCCGAATGTTTCCGACTGGCAGTATCTCAACCTCAACTACATCGCCAAGGCGAAGATCGACCAGGACGCCTGCATCAAGTGCGGCCGCTGTCACATCGCCTGCGAGGATACCTCGCACCAGGCGATTACCCAGTTCGTCAATGGCGTCAGGCACTTCGAGGTGATGGAAGAGGAATGCGTCGGCTGCAACCTCTGCGTCAACGTCTGTCCGGTCGAGAACTGCATCACCATGGAGCAACTCCCCGTCGGCGACCTCGACAAGCGCACCGGCAAGATCGTCGATCCGAACTATGCAAACTGGACGACACATCCGAACAACCCGATGGCTCGCCAGGCCGCGGAGTAACTGCTTTGCAACGCCGCGGAAGAGTTTCTTTCGCGGCGTTGCCTATGGAAGGCCTTATGCTATCGATGCCTCGCTGCATTGTCGCAGCTCTCTTTCCAGAGGAGGCAGCCATGGCTCGCAAACACCTCACCGACTTCAGCTTTTGAGGTCACGTCCAAGCGGCGTAAATCCTATCCATCCGAAACGCGTGTCAAAACCGGCCGACAGTTTGTCCACGGCGATGTCGAACTGGTCGAGAAGCTGGGCCGAAATGACCCCTGCCCCTGTGGTTCACGGAGGCGCTTTCAAGAACTGTTGCCTGAAATCCGGCAGCTATGACGGCATCCATCGCCACCACTACTTTTAGGGAACGCGACTAAATCCAGGACGGCAAGCGCATGAAAAACCGTGCGCTTGCCTGCGGTCTAGCCGTCCACACCCGCAAACGTCTTCCGATATGCCCCAGGGCTCGTGCCCAGCCGTTTGCGAAAATGGTGCCGCATCGTCGCCAGCGTTCCGAAGCCGCTGGCTTCTGCGATATCGTCGAGGGATGCGCTGCTTGCTCGTTCCAGGAGTTCACGCGCATGGCGAAGCCGCTCTTTGAGCAGCCATTCGCCCACGGTTTGCCCCGTTGTGCTTTCGAACCGGCGTTGAAAGGTTCGCTGGCTCATCCTGGCCTTCGCCGCGAGCAGGCTAATCGGCTGCTCCTCGTCCAGCCGCTGCCGCATCCAGTCGATCAGCGGACCAAGCCGGATGCCTTCGCGCTCCTGCGGCACGGGCGCCTGGATGAACTGAGCCTGTCCGCCTTCGCGGTGCGGCGGCAGAACCAGACGCCGCGCGACGCTGTTGACCGCCTCGGCGCCGAAGTCGCGACGGACCACATGCAAGCAGAGATCGATGCCAGCAGCGCTGCCGGCGGCCGTCAGCAGACTACCTTCGTCCATGTAAAGCACATCGGCATCGAAGTTGATGTCGGGATAACGCTTCGAGATCGAGGCGACATACCGCCAATGCGTCGTGGCACGGCGATGGCGAAGAAGCCCGGTCGCTGCAAGCACTGCAACGCCGGAGCATAGCGACATGATCCGGGCGCCACGCTGATGGGCAGCGCACAACGCATCGATCAGTGCATGCGGAACCTCGGCATCTATGGAGCGCCACCCCGGCACCACGATCAGGTCCGCATCCTCAAGCACCTCCAACCCATGGTCAACGGAAACCGCAAGGCCGCCGCCCGCTCTCAGAGGCCCGGGTTCAACTCCGCATACCGAGTAGCGATACCACTCTTCCCCCATTTCCGGCCGACGCAGGCCGAAGACCTCGTAGGCGATGCCGAATTCGAAGGTGCAGAGCCCGTCGTAGGCAAGCACCACAACATACGGGCCTTTCAGTGCGTTTGGCATGATCTTTACGCTAACCGTCATTATGGCCAATTTCGCAAAGCCATAACATCAGCGATGGTCGACGGCAACTTGAACCGAAAGGAAACGCCATGCCGAGCTTCGTCACCGAAATCCCCGCCGCCTCTCCTGAAGCCACCGCCGCCTATTATGCCCGGAAGCTCGCCTTCGAAACCGACTGCTGGGATGTTCACGCATCGCTCGCCGCAGGCCACCGAGACTTCGTCTTGCTCGATGTTCGCTCCCCGACGCACTACTCCGCTTTGCACATTCCGGGCGCGATCAACCTGCCGCATGGGAAGATGACGGCCCACCGAATGTCGGAATGGCCCGCCGACACGCTTTTCGTCGTCTATTGTGCCGGCCCTCATTGCAACGGCACCGACAAGGCAGCCCTGCGCCTTGCTAGGCTCGGACTTCAGGTGAAGGTCATGATTGGCGGAATGACGGGTTGGGCCGACGAGGGCTTTGCCTTCGATAGCGGCTCGGAAACCGCTGCAGCCTAGCGTCGGGTGTGCTGCGGGCGAGGACCTGCAGCACACAAGCGGGAGATTGAATTTTCGTGCATCGATGCGATAGTCGGGAGGCGCAAAGGGTAGCCTCCTGCATGGCACGTCATATTGTTGCGATCGGTCAATTGCCTCCGCCGTTCAACGGCTTCTCGCTCGCGACCAGAAGCATGATCGCGCTTCTCGAGGAAGGAAACAGCGTCACCAGCCGCAACGTTTCCCCGCCATTCGGCAAACTGTCGTTGCTCAAGCATCCAATCAAGCTCAGTCGTGTCCTCCGCGCCTGCCGCCAGCTCTTCCGTGATCGCAAGCATGACAACCGGATTTGCTATCTTGCCTGTGAAGGTGGCCGTGGCTTGCTCTACACGGCGCTGATCGTATTGGTCGCGAGACTGCTGGCCTATCCCATCTATCTGCATCATCACAGTTTCAGCTATATCGGCAGGGCCAGCTTACTGATGCGATGTGTCCTGGCTTTCGGCGGTAGCCGATTGCGGCACATCTTCCTGTGCGATGTCATGCGAGACAGTTTCACGGATACCTACGAGCGCCGCATGCGCAGCAATATCGTCTCCAATGCTGCTTTCGTGGTACCAACGGAGCAGAACGGCGCACCGCAATACCGCACGACTCTTGTGATCGGAATGCTGAGCAATCTCACCACCGAGAAAGGTCTCGACACCTTCCTTGACCTCACGAGGCAAGCACGGCATGAAAGCTTGCCGGTCAGGGCGATCCTGGCGGGTCCGGCCGGCCCTGGCGAGCGCGCCGCGATTGACGCCGCCGTCATGGAAGTGGGCGATGCACTGGATTACCGGGGTGCGTTGTATGACGACGCGAAAGCCGCCTTCTATCGTGAGATCGACGTGTTCGTCCTCCCCACGGCCTATGGCAACGAGGCGCAGCCACTGGTGATTTTCGAGGCGAAGGCGGCCGGAAGCGCGGTGATTTCCACCGACCGTGGCTGTATCAGGAAGCAACTGGACGAAAACGATCTGCTTGCCCCCGCCGACGATGAATTCGTGCCAACGGCATTGGCGTGGCTGTCCGTCATGGCGCCGGGGCTGGAATTGGATGCAAGACGCGGGGTGATCCGCCAGGCTTACCGCGCCCGCCACGCCAAGGCTCGTGCGGCAGTCAACGCGCTCTTCGATTTAGAGGAATGATAAGACCATACCGGACGCTTGCGCGCCCATGACATCAGGACGCGTTTGGCACGGACTTGACCTTCAGCCCATCGATGAACAACTGTTCGAGGAAGCGCGCCGCATCCTCGAAGCGACCGGGGCCCGCATGCTCCTGCCCAAGCACCGCCCTCACCTGAACGTCGAAGTCGGCATAATGCTGCGTCGTTGACCAGATCGAAAAGATCAGGTGATAGGGGTCACACTTGGCAATCTTCCCCGCCTTCGCCCAGCTGCGGATGACATCCGCCTTTTCGTCCACGAGTTCCTTCAGCGGCCCCTTCAGCTCATCCTCGACGTGCGGCGCCCCTTGAAGCATCTCGTTGGCAAAAAGCCGGCTCTCGCGCGGGAAATCGCGGGCCATTTCAAGCTTACGGCGGATATAGCTGCGGATCTCGCTTTCGGGATTGCCGTCGGCATCGAACGCTCTCAGTGGCTCGAGCCAGGTATCGAGCACCCGGTCGATCAACGCCCGATGCATCGCTTCCTTGGTGCGGAAATAATAGAGCAAATTGGGCTTCGACATGCCGGCGACTTCAGCAATCTGGTCGATCGTGGAACCACGAAAACCGCTGACCGAGAACACATCGAGCGCGGCTTCAAGAATCTGCTCCTCCTTCTCTTCCTGAATGCGCGTGCGCCGCTGGGTCTTGGCTGCTCTCGGGATTGCCATATCGATCTTGTTTTCCCTTCAAATTCAACCGTTTCACTCAAGATTGGACGGGTGCGGCACCTTGCCGCAAAAATGAGCAGATGCCGGTAATTTTGTCTGTATTTTTCCTGATTTTCGTCTTGAGCCCAGCGCCGGAAGTTGTAATGTTTACCAATCGGTCAAATTATCGATCAGATGCAAAACAAAGGCAACTGGCGATTTTCCGGCGCTAACAAAACAAACAAGAGCGCTCGGATACTGACCACGGGAACAGGCGGACATGTGAATTGCATGGCCGCAGAAAACAGGTGAGGACTTTAGACATGGTGGCAGCACCAGGCGAGAACATGCGCGTCAACGGGGACCGTCTTTGGGACAGCCTCATGGACATGGCAAAGATCGGCCCGGGCATTGCTGGCGGCAACAATCGCCAGACGTTGACGGATTCCGATGCCGAAGGGCGCAACCTCTTCAAGACATGGTGCGAAGGCGCCGGCCTGACGCTCGGCGTCGACAAGATGGGCACGATGTTCGCGACCCGTCCCGGCACCGATCCGGACGCTCTACCTGTTTATGTCGGCTCGCACCTCGACACCCAGCCAACCGGCGGCAAATACGACGGCGTGCTCGGTGTCCTCAGCGCACTGGAAGTCGTCCGCAGCATGAACGACCTCGGCGTCAAGACCAAGCACCCGATCGTCGTCACCAACTGGACCAACGAGGAAGGTGCGCGCTTTGCGCCGGCCATGCTCGCCTCCGGCGTTTTCGCCGGTGTCCATACACTGGAATATGCCTATGATCGCAAGGATCCCGAAGGCAAGACCTTTGGCGACGAACTGAAGCGCATCGGCTGGGTTGGCGACGAAGAGGTCGGCGCGCGCAAGATGCACGCCTATTTCGAGTATCACATCGAGCAAGGTCCGATCCTTGAGGTCGAGAACAAGCAGATCGGCGTGGTCACACACTGTCAGGGCCTGTGGTGGCTCGAATTCACCTTGACCGGCAGGGAGGCTCACACTGGCTCCACGCCGATGAACATGCGCGTCAACGCGGGGCTTGCCATGTCGCGCATCATGGAAATGGTGCAGACCGTGGCAATGGAGAACCAGCCGGGTGCCGTCGGCGGCGTCGGTCAGGTGTTCTTCACCCCGAATTCGCGCAACGTCCTGCCGGGCAGGGTCGTCTTCACTGTCGATATCCGCTCGCCGGATCAGGCCAAGCTCGACGGCATGCGCGCCAGGATCGAAGCGGAAGCGCCAAAGATTTGCGAAGCACTCGGCGTCGGCTGCACGATCGAGGCGATCGGCCACTTCGCGCCAGTGACTTTCGACCCGACGCTTGTTTCCCGCGTGCGCGGCGCTGCCGAACGGCTCGGCTACAGCCACATGAACCTGATCTCGGGTGCCGGCCACGACGCCTGCTGGGCAGCAAAGGTCGCTCCAACCACGATGGTCATGTGCCCCTGCGTCGGAGGTCTCTCGCACAACGAGGCGGAGGACATCTCGAAGGAATGGGCAACAGCCGGCGCGGACGTCCTATTTCATGCCGTGGTCGAGACGGCGGAGATCGTGGCGTGACCGCCCAGTCGGCAACGGACGACATTCTTAAAGAAGACCTGCGGCTGACATAGGAAAAGCACCCATGGATCTGACAACTATCCTTGCCTTCGTCGCAGTGACGACCTTGCTCGTTATCTCCCCCGGCCCAAACGGTGTCCTGATCGCCAAGACCGTCCCCGCCTCGGGCCGATTGGCCGGCTTTGCCAATGTCGCCGGCTTCGTCTCCGCCTTTTATCTGCATGGGGCGTTTGTCGTCTTCGGCGTCTCGGTCATTCTGGCGCGCTCGGCGGAGTTGTTTTTCGCGGTCAAGATGCTTGGTGCCGCCTATCTGTGCTGGGTTGGTGTCAAGGCGCTGATGCTGGCTTGGCGTAATCCGCTTTCATCGCAGCCGATCGCCGCCCCTTCAAAACGCCGACGGACCCTGTTGGCGGCCTATATCGAAGGCTTTCTGACCAACGCACTCAATCCCAAGGTTGCGATGTTCTATCTCGCGGCCTTCCCCCAATTCGTGCCGATGGAAAAAGCGACCGCAGCCAATATCTTCCTTCTGGTTTTCATTCATTCCATGATCAACCTGGTCTGGTTTAGCGCCATGGTCGTCGTGTTTTCCCGCCTAGCCACATTGACCCGTGGAGGCAGAGTTCAGCGCTGGATCAAGGCGGCAACAGGCGTCGTCTTCGTCGGCTTCGGTCTAAAACTCGCAACCATGCGCGCCTGAAAAGCGGAGGTTCATCATGACATCAAAGATCATTAAAAACGGTACCATCGTCACTGCGGACCTGACCTACAAGGCGGACGTGAAGATTGAAGGCGGCAAGATCGTCGAGATCGGTCCGAACCTCTCCGGCTCCGAAACGCTCGATGCGACGGGCTGCTATGTCATGCCTGGCGGTATCGACCCGCACGTCCACCTCGAGATGCCGTTCATGGGCACCTATTCCTCCGACGACTTCGAAAGCGGCACGCGCGCGGGCCTCGCCGGTGGTACGACCATGGTCGTCGATTTCTGCCTGCCGGGGCCGGAACAGTCGCTCCTCGAAGCGCTGCAGATGTGGGACAACAAGACGAGCCGCGCCAACGCCGACTACTCGTTCCACATGGCAATCACCGGCTGGAACGAGCGCGTCTTCAACGAGATGGAGACGGTGGTCAAGGACAAGGGCATCAACACCTTCAAGCACTTCATGGCCTACAAGGGCGCGCTGATGGTGAACGATGACGAGATGTTCGCCTCCTTCCAACGTTGCGCCGAGCTCGGCGCGCTGCCGCTCGTCCATGCCGAGAATGGCGACGTCGTTGCCTCGATGACTGCAAAGCTGCTCGCCGAAGGCAACACCGGCCCTGAGGCCCACGCCTACTCCCGCCCGCCAGAAGTCGAAGGCGAAGCAACCAATCGCGCCATCATGCTCGCCGACATGGCCGGCGTGCCGCTCTATGTCGTGCATACCTCCTGCGAACAGGCGCACGAAGCAATCCGCCGCGCCCGCCAGAAGGGCATGCGCGTCTACGGCGAGCCGCTGATCCAGCATCTGACGCTCGATGAAAGCGAATATTTCGACAAGGACTGGGACCATGCCGCCCGCCGCGTCATGTCCCCGCCCTTCCGCAACAAGCAGCACCAGGACAGCCTCTGGGCCGGCCTGCAGTCCGGCTCGCTGTCCGTGGTGGCGACCGACCATTGCGCCTTCACCACCGAGCAGAAGCGTTTCGGCGTAAAAGACTTCTCCAAGATCCCCAACGGCACCGGCGGCCTGGAGGACAGGTTGCCGATGCTGTGGACCCATGGGGTCAACACCGGCCGTCTGACGATGAACGAGTTCGTTGCCGTCACCTCGACCAATATCGCCAAGATCCTCAACGTCTATCCGAAGAAGGGCGCCATCCTCGTCGGCGCCGACGCCGATATTGTCGTCTGGGATCCGAAGCGCTCGAAGACGATCTCGGCCAAGACGCAGCAATCGTCGATCGACTACAACGTCTTCGAAGGCAAGCAGGTCACCGGCCTGCCGCGCTACACGCTGACGCGCGGCGAAGTCGCGATTGAGGAAAGCACCGTCAAGACGAAGGAAGGGCACGGCCAGTTCGTCAAGCGCGAGCCGTTCCAGGCGGTCAACAAGGCGCTATCGACATGGAAGGAACTCGTGGCGCCCCGCAAGGTCGAACGTTCAGGCATTCCGGCGACGGGGGTCTGATCCTTGGCATCACTCCTGCACCAGCCGATCAAGCTCCGGAAGCAGAACGACGCTTTCCTGCTCGTTCGGATCGGTGCGGGCGATGATCGCGGTGCACGGGGTACTGCTGAGATTGGCAGGCAGATGCGGCACCCCGGCGGGGATGTAGAACAGCTCGCCGGCATGCACGACGACATGATGCTCCAGCTCGTCGCCGTACCAAGTGTGGGCCTCGCCGGAGAGCATGTAGATCGCCGTTTCATGGGACTCGTGCAGATGCGCCTTGGCCCGAACGCCGGGCGGAATCGTCAGCAAATGCATGCAGATACCCTTGGCGCCGACTGTCTCGGCCGCGATGCCTTCGAAGTAACTGAGCCCCTGCTTGCCGTCATAGGCATGACTGGGGCGGACAATGTGACAGGTGGGCTTTGATGTCGCGTCCATCGTCATCCTCCATGGACCTTGCCGGAACAATGAAAACCGCTACTCATACTATCACGCAAACCGCAGAAGCGCGGGCAAAACAGGATACACAAGCATTGACGCAAGCTGCCTCCGTCGTATCCGCCAAGGACCTCTGTCTGACCTACCCGGCAGACGATGCTCCGGTGCAGGCGCTGACGAACGTCAACCTCGACGTTCGCAAGGGCGACTTCGTCTCCTTCATCGGCCCGTCAGGCTGCGGGAAGACGACTTTCCTGCGCGTGATCGCCGATCTGGAGAGGAAAACATCGGGCGAGATCACCGTCAATGGCATGACGCCAGAAGAGGCACGCAAGGCTCGCGCCTACGGCTATGTCTTCCAGGCGCCGGCCCTCTACCCGTGGCGCACCATTGAGAAGAACATCGCCCTGCCGCTTGAGATCATGGGCTACGCGTCAGCTGACCAGAAGAAGCGCATCGGCGACGCGCTCGACCTCGTGAACCTCTCCGGCTTCGAGAAGAAGTTTCCCTGGCAGCTGTCCGGCGGCATGCAGCAGCGCGCCTCGATCGCCCGCGCGCTCGCCTTCGACGCCGACCTGCTGTTGATGGACGAACCCTTCGGCGCCCTCGACGAAATCGTTCGCGACCACCTGAACGAGGAGCTTCTGAAGCTCTGGGCGCGTACCAACAAGACGATCTGCTTCGTCACCCACTCGATCCCCGAGGCGGTCTATCTCTCCACCAAGATCGTGGTGATGTCCCCTCGCCCCGGCCGCGTGACCGATATCATCGATTCAACGCTTCCGCGTGAACGCCCGCTCGACATTCGCGAGACGCCGGAGTTCCTCGAAATCGCCCATCGTGTACGTGATGGTTTGAGAGCGGGGCATAGCTATGAGCACTAAGGCGTTAAGCGTCAGAACCGGTGCGCGGGGGCGCCCATGAAGTCGGATACGCTGAAAGACAGGCTCGTCCCCGTCCTGACAATCCTCGTGGTTCTGGTCGCGGTCTGGTACGTCGCGGCGGTCCTGATGAACGCCGCCTTCCAGCGCGACATGGATCAGCGGGCCAACCAGACGCCTGATACCATCGAATTCATCGAAAAGACGCTTTCGCAACCGAAGCCGTTGCTGCCGGCGCCGCATCAGGTGGCGCAGAACGTCTTCGAAAACACGTTCCTGCGGAAGCTTTCGAGCAACCGCAGCCTCGTCTACCACAGCTGGGTCACGCTCTCGTCGACGCTGCTCGGCTTCGGCTTTGGCACGCTGCTCGGCATCGTGATCGCGGTTGGCATCGTTCATATCAAGGCGCTTGACCGCAGCCTGATGCCTTGGGTCATCGCCTCGCAGACCATCCCGATCCTGGCGATCGCGCCGATGGTGATCGTCGTCCTCGGCGCCATCAACATCACTGGCCTGATCCCGAAAGCGCTGATCTCGACCTATCTCTCCTTCTTCCCGGTCACGGTCGGCATGGTGAAGGGGCTGCGTTCGCCAGAGGTCATGTTTCTCGATCTGATGCGGACCTATAACGCGACGCCCGCGCAAACCTTCTGGAAGCTGCGCGTTCCGGCCTCCGTGCCTTTCCTTTTCACCTCGATGAAGGTTGCGATCGCCGCAAGCCTAGTCGGCGCCATCGTCGGCGAGCTTCCGACCGGCGCCGTCGCCGGCATCGGCTCGAAGCTGCTCGCAGGCTCCTATTATAGCCAGACGATCGACATCTGGGCTGCACTGGTCGCGGGCTCGGTGCTGGCCGCAAGCCTGGTTGCCATCGTCGGTCTGGTTGCGAAGATCGTTGACCGCTCGATGGGCGGGAGGCCGGCATGAAGCAGATGTCCTTCTCCTGGCAGGGCGTTCTTGCCCTGGTGCTGACAGCGATTGCGATCATCACCTTGCCGATCATGGCCGAAGGCGCACCGGACCCCGTGTCCCCGCTGACGGTGGGCCTGACGATTGCGCTGATCGTCGCCGTCGCCTTCGTTTCCTTCGCACCGTTGCCAAAGTCATACGTCGCCGCCGTTCTGCTTGTCGGCGCGCACTGGGCGGCGTGGGCGCTGCTCGCGGATGTCACTGGAAACGAAGGCCTGGCAACCAAGTCCTTCTTCCTGCTGATGGCCGCCTGCTGGCTGCTCGCCTGGCGCTGCGTCACTGAGCTTTCGGCCATGACGCCGGCTTCGAGCGTCGTCCGCTCCGGCCTGCGGCTGCTGATCCCGGCGATCTTCGGCGCCTGGATCCTGATAATTTGGGAAGCGCTGACACGCGGCGCCGGCATTCCCTTCGTACTGCTGCCGCCGCCGAGCGCCATCGGCGCAAGAATCGCTGGCTCGTTGCCAATCCTGGCAGACGACGTGCGTCAGACGATCTTCAAGGCAGTGTTTGCCGGTTACATCATCGGCTGTGGTGCAGGCTTTGTCGTCGCGATCCTCGCCGATCGCGTTGCTTTCCTGCGTCGCGGCCTCTTGCCGATCGGCAACATGGTGTCGGCGCTGCCGATCATCGGTGTGGCTCCGATCATGGTGATGTGGTTCGGCTTCGATTGGCAGTCGAAGGCAGCCGTCGTTATCATCATGACTTTCTTCCCGATGCTGGTGAACACGGTCGCCGGCCTCGCCACATCCGGTCCGATGGAACGCGACCTGATGCAGACTTACGCCTCCAACTATTGGCAGACACTGCTGAAGCTTCGGCTTCCGGCGGCGATGCCCTTCATTTTCAATGCATTGAAGATCAACTCGACGCTGGCGCTCATCGGTGCCATCGTCGCGGAGTTCTTTGGTACGCCGATCGTCGGCATGGGCTTCCGTATCTCCACCGAGATCGGGCGCATGAATGTCGACATGGTCTGGGCCGAAATCGCCGTTGCGGCGCTGGTCGGCTCGATCTTCTATGGCGTCGTCGCCCTCGCCGAAAGGGCGGTGACTTTCTGGCATCCGTCTATCCGTGGTGGCTAGGCGTCGCTTTATTCCCGCGAATGGGATTGGGGCATAACTTCAGAGGGAAAAGAAAATGAAAAAACTGATTATTGCGATGATGGCGAGCGCGATGTCGCTTGCAGCGGCCCATGCGATGGCTGCCGACAAGGTGACACTGCAGCTCAAGTGGGTGACGCAGTCGCAGTTCGCCGGCTATTACGTCGCCAAGGAAAAGGGCTATTACGAGGAAGAAGGCCTCGATGTCACGATCAAGCCGGGCGGCCCTGACATCGCGCCGGAACAGGTGATCGCCGGCGGTGGCGCCGACGTCATCGTCGACTGGATGGGCGGCGCGCTGGTTGCCCGCGAAAAAGGCGTTCCGCTCGTCAACATCGCCCAGCCCTACCAGAAGTCGGGCATGGAAATGATCTGCCGCAAGGACGGCCCGATTAAGACCGAGGCCGATTTCAAGGGCCATACGCTGGGCGTCTGGTTCTTCGGTAACGAATATCCGTTCTTCGCCTGGATGAACAAGCTCGGTCTGAAGACCGACGGCGGCAAGGATGGCGTAACGGTGCTGAAGCAAAGCTTCGACGTGCAGCCGCTGCTGCAGAAGCAGGCCGACTGCATCTCCGTCATGACCTACAATGAATACTGGCAGGCAATCGACGCTGGCTTCAAGCCTGGAGACCTCATTGTCTTCAACTATACCGCCATGGGCAACGACCTTCTCGAAGACGGTCTCTACGCCATGGAAGACAAGCTGAAAGACCCGGCCTTCAAGGAGAAGATGGTCAAGTTCGTCAAGGCTTCGATGAAGGGCTGGAAATACGCAACCGAGAACCCTGATGAAGCTGCCGGAATCGTCGTCGACGCCGGCGGTCAGGACGAACACCACCAGAAGGTCATGATGGGCGAAGTCGCCAAGCTGATCGGTGACGGCACCGGCAAGCTCGACACCACCCTTTACGATCGCACGGCCAAGGCACTCCTCGACCAGAAGATCATCAACAAGGAGCCAGCAGGCGCCTGGACGCACGACATCACGGACGCTGCATCCAAGTAATTTGCAACGACAAGACACGAAACGCGCGGAACTTCCGCGCGTTTTTCATTTTTTTGCTATTTTTTACTAGGAAGTTTCGCGATTGATGTCGCATCGAGCGTGGCTCGCACGTCATAGCGACGATGCACGATCAACTAACGGAATGCTTGCATAACCGTGCAGTGATTGATCTGCATCACAATGGTAATTATTGTGTTCGAATGAGGAATTATTTTCCGCCGGGCTTGCGCGATGGGCAAATAGCTACCACGTAAAAGCCGAATTTGCCGGATGAGGGACTTCTAAGTAGGTGTCGGCAAAAGAGCGGATATACTTCTGAGAACACCAATACGGGAACTGGCCATTCGCGACGTGGACGACGCGCGAGCCTGGCCGAGCAAACTGGATAACGACGCATGGCACGTACGCCTGTTAAGATACTTCGCGCCTCCACCCTGCTGATCGCGGCAGCTGTTGCCTCTGCGGCATTTGCCCAGGAACAGCCGGTTACAAAGCCGCAGCAGAACCTGCCGGCCATCGTAGTGACCACGGCGTCAACCCGCACGCTCGTAGACCGCGTCGTTGCGACCGGTACGGTCAAGCCTGTCGAGGAAGTCTACATTCAGCCACAGGTCGAAGGATTGTCGATCCGTACCCTGAATGCCGATGTTGGTGACAAGGTTCAGGCCGAGAGCAAGCTCGCGACGCTGAACGACGACGCACTCATCCTGCAGAAGAGCCAGATGCAGGCCACAAAGGCCAAAAACGAGGCAAGCCTTGCGCAGCTTCGCGCGCAGCTCATCGAAGCGCAGGCCAATGCAGAGCAGGCGCGCCAACAGCAGGCGCGTGCCCAGGAAATGGGCAAGAAGGGCACGGTTTCCACGGCAACTGTCGAGCAGGCGGATGCCGCAGCGGCGTCTGCCAACGCGCGCGTCGATTCCGCACAGCAGGCGATCCAAGTGGCGATTGCCGACATCAAGGTCACCGAAAGCCAGATCGCCGATGCGGATCTGAAGCTGGCGCGCACCGACGTCAAGACACCAGTCGGCGGCACGGTAGCCGCTAAGAATGCCAAGGTTGGCGCGATTGCGCTCGGTACCGGCGATCCGCTCTTCACGATCATTCGTGACGACAAGATCGAACTGGTTGCCGAAGTCGGCGAAAGTGACATCGTCAAGATCGAGCCCGGCCAGAAGGCAACACTTTCGCTCTCGGGCAGCCGCGAGAAGATCACTGGCTCCGTGCGCCTGGTCTCGCCTACGGTCGATCCGCTCACTCGCCTCGGTCTTGTCCACATCCTGATCGATGACAGCAGCAAGGCCCGTTCCGGGATGTACGGCAGCGCTGACATTGTCATACGCACGGCACAGAACGTGGCATTGCCAGTGTCGGCCGTGTTGAGCGGCAACGAGGGATCCTCCGCCCGTAAGGTCGAGAACGGCGTCGTCAAGTTCGCCGAGGTGGAGACCGGCATCCAGGACGGTGCCTATGTTGAGATCGTAAAGGGATTGAAAGCCGGCGACGAAGTCGTAGCCAAAGCGGGCGCCTATGTCCGCGATGGCGACCGCATCACGCCGGTACACGAACAGCCACCGGCTTCCAACTGAGAGACGACCGATGAACTTTTCAGCCTGGTCTATCCGAAATCCAGTCGCGCCGCTTCTGGCGTTTGCACTTCTGCTTTTCGTCGGCATTCAGTCCTTTAACAAGCTGCCGATCACGCGCTTTCCGAACATCGACGTTCCGCTTGTTTCCATCGTCGTCACCCAAAGCGGCGCTTCGCCCGCCGAGCTCGAGACACAGGTGACGAAGGAGATCGAGGACGCCGTTGCCAGCATAACCGGCATCGATGAGATCCAGTCGACGGTGACAGATGGCCAGTCGCAGACGGTCGTCATGTTCCGCATGGAAGTGCCGACCGAGCAGGCTGTTCAGGACACCAAGGATGCGATCGACCGCATCCGCAGCGACCTGCCGGCAAACGTCGAGGAGCCGATTGTCTCCAAGGTCGACGTCGAGGGCCAGGCGATCCAGACCTTCGCGGTCTCCTCGCCCGATATGACGCTCGAAGAGCTTTCCTGGTTCGTCGATGACACGATCAAGCGAGCCCTTCAGGGGCAGGCCGGTATCGGCCGCGTGGATCGTTACGGCGGTGCCGAGCGCGAGGTACGCATCGAGCTCAACCCCGATAAGCTTAATGCTCACGGCATCACCGCCGCGAGCGTGAACCAACAGCTGCGGGGCACCAACGTCGACCTCGGCTCCGGCCGCGGCCAAGTGGCGGGCAGCGAGCAGGCGATCCGCGTGCTCGGCGATGCCCGCAATGTCGCGGAACTCGCCAACACCACGATCGCGCTGCCGAACGGTCGTTTCGTCAAGCTGTCCGACCTTGGCGCCATCAAGGACACTTATCAGGAGCCGAAGTCCTTCTCGCGCTTCGATGATACACCAGTCGTCACGTTCGGCGTGTTCCGCTCGAAGGGCGCCAGCGAAGTCAGCGTGGCGGAGACTGTTGCCAAGAGCCTCGACAAAGTTCGGGCCGAGAACCCGAACGTCGGCATCGAGCTGATCAGTGACTCCGTCTACTTCACCTACGGAAACTATGAAGCCGCCATCGATACACTGATCGAAGGCGCGCTGCTCGCCATCGTCGTGGTCTTCCTGTTTCTCCGGAACTGGCGCGCAACGCTGATTTCGGCTATCGCGCTGCCGCTGTCTGCGATCCCGACGTTCTGGATCATGGACCTGATGGGCTTCTCGCTGAACCTCGTCAGCTTCCTAGCCCTGACGCTCGCGACCGGTATCCTCGTCGACGATGCGATTGTCGAGATCGAGAACATTGCCCGCCACATCAAGATGGGCAAGACGCCCTATCGCGCGGCAATCGAGGCGGCAGACGAAATCGGCCTCGCCGTTATCGCAACGACCTTCACGATCATTGCAGTGTTCGTGCCAGTGTCGTTCATGCCCGGCATTCCCGGCCAGTACTTCATTCAGTTCGGCCTGACGGTTGCTTTCTCGGTCTTCTTCTCACTCATGGTAGCCCGTCTCATCACACCGATGATGGCCGCATATCTCATGCGCGCGGAAGACGGCATCGAAGATCATCACGACAATGATGGCCGCTTCTTCCGCGGCTATACGCGGCTTGTGCGCGCCACGACCCGGCGTTGGTGGACGCGCTACCTGACGTTGATCGCGGCGATCGGCTTCCTTATCGGCTCCGTCATGCTGCTTGCGCAGGTGCCCGGCAGCTTCCTTCCGCCGGAAGACGCGTCGCGCATCGTCCTGTCCGTCGAGCTGCCCCCGAACGCGACCCTCGAGGATACTGAAGCGACGACGGATGCGATCTACAAGGACGTAAAGGATATCGATGGCGTTGAAAGCGTCTTCGTCCTTGGCGGCGCGTCGCCGAAGGGCGACCTCGAACTGCGTCGCGCGACCGTAACGCTCACGCTCGATAAGCTTGACCAGAGGCTTTCGAAGAAACTGGTCGATAACTTCCTCGGCGGTCTCCCGATCATCGGACCGCATCTGCCCAAGGTGGAGCCAAAGGGCCGCGTTCGGCCACAGTGGGATATCGAGAAGGAGGTCTTCGCCAAACTTCATCGTATCCCTGATGTGCGCATTCTGAAACTCAACGACCGCGGAGAGCGCGACCTGTCGTTCAACTTCCTTTCGAAGAACGAGAAGGACCTGAACGACGCTGTCGGTATCCTGGAGTCAAAGCTGCGTGCCGATCCGCTGCTGGCAAACGTCAGCGCCGAGGGCGCCCTGCCCCGTCCTGAACTTCAGGTCCGTCCTCGCAAGGACCAGGCTGCCCGTCTTGGCATCACTCCGCAACAGATCTCCGAGACCATCCGCGTCGCCACCATCGGTGACATCGATGCGGCCCTCGCCAAGATCAACCTGGATGATCGCCAGATTCCGATCCGGGTACAGGCGTCGCTCAACATGCGCCGCGATCTTGCCGCTCTCCGGGCACTGAAGATCCAGACCGCGAGCGGCGGCACCGTGCCGCTCTCCACCGTCGCCGATATCGACTATTCGGAAGGCGTCAGCTCGATCAAGCGCAACAACCGCTACCGCGTCGTCGCGATCGGCTCCGACCTGCCGCAGGGCGTCGCACTCGATACGGCATCCGCCCGGTTCCGCCAGATCGTCAAGGAAGCAAATCTTCCTCCGACGGTCCAGCTCGCCGAGAGCGGCGACACGAAGGTGCAGGCCGAAATGCAGCAGAGCTTCGTCAATGCCATGTTGATGGGCCTGATGCTGGTGTTGACCGTACTGATCCTCCTCTTCAAGGACGTGATCCAGCCCTTCACCATCCTGTTCTCGCTGCCGCTTGCGATCGGCGGCGTGGCAGTCGGACTGCTGGTCACCCAGAACCCGCTCTCGATGCCTGTGATGATCGGTATCCTGATGCTGATGGGCATCGTCACGAAGAATGCGATCCTGCTCGTCGATTTCGCAATCGAGATGCGCCATCGCGGCATGGAACGCGTGGAAGCCATGGTCGAGGCGGGCCGCAAACGCGCCCGTCCGATCATCATGACGTCCATCGCGATGTCGGCAGGCATGCTGCCGTCGGCGCTCGGCGTCGGCGAAGGCGGCTCCTTCCGCGCACCGATGGCGATCGCGGTGATCGGCGGCATTATCGTGTCGACCGTGCTTTCGTTGGTCGTCGTGCCCTCCTTCTTCCTGATCATGGACGATCTGTCACGACTGCTCGGCTGGATCTTCGGTCGCCTCGTGGGCAAGAAGGACAAGGAAGATCTGGCAATGTCCCGTGAAGAGCTCACGCAGGCTGTCGGCGCCCTCGAAGGTCGGGTAACCGCTATCGAGACGCCGGAAGGCAAGCGCTCTAAATCCGGCAATGTCGTGCGTCTGCCGCCTTTCGCGGCAGAGTAGCCGCTCAAACTTAAAGCCGGGGCAACACCCCGGCTTTTTTATTGGCCGACATTTGATCGAGATCAAGTCCTGAACCGCGTCTCCCGGTTACCCTGGCCAATATCAGCTAGGGGTGGCATCCGCTGCCCCACAGGAGAACAGATGACCGAAGTTTTGAAACTGAGCAGCGCGCAGCAGGCGATGCTTGGTGGTGCATTGATCGCGTCCAGCCTCGACCCGCATGAGCGAGGCGCTCTGCTGTCTTGCGCGGCGGCGGTGCGCTATGAGCCGCAGGATGTTCTGTTTCGTCAGCACGAGAAGGCACGGTACTTCTACTGCGTGCTGAGCGGCTATGTTCGTCTCTATCGCGGCTCTGAAGGCCGCGAAGCGGATATCAGCATCTGCGAGCCGGGCCAGAGCTTCGGAGAAGGCCTCGTGCTCGCGGGCGAAGCATACAATTACGGTGCCCAAGCGATGGAACACGCGATCCTCGCTCGCTTCGACATCGCGCAGGTCAAGGCGCTGCTGGACGAATTGCCGCGCATTGGCGGCGCCATCGCGCGCAGCCTCTCGCAGCATCTGCTTTCGACCATGGATTGCCTGGCGCAGGACCGCATGCAGACGAGCCCCCAGCGCGTCGCGCATTATCTGCTAGCGCACTGCACCAGTGAAGGCACGCGGGCCTCCTTGCGTCTTCCATTCCAGAAGAGCCTCCTGGCGCGAAAGCTGGGTCTGGCACCGGAAGCGCTGTCGCGCGCTTTCTCCACGTTGCGCGCATCAGGCGTAAGCGTTTGCGGCCGTGCTATCGCGATCGAGGATGTGGATCTGCTCAGGCAGGTTTGACCTCTAGAGACCGCCATGCTCTTTCAGGAAGCTGACGATGGAATTGACACCATCGCCGCGCTTCATGTCGGAAAAAACGAAGGGGCGTGCCTGGCGCATCCGTGTCGCGTCGCGGTCCATGACTTCCAGATCCGCACCGACATAGGGGGCCAGATCCTTCTTGTTGATGACGAGAAGGTCGGATTTGGTAATGCCAGGGCCACCCTTGCGCGGGATTTCCTCACCCTGGCAAACCGAGATGACGTAGATGGTGATATCAGCCAGATCAGGAGAGAAGGTGGCGGCCAGGTTGTCGCCACCTGACTCAATGAAAACGACATCCAGATCGGGAATCCGCTCGTTGAGACCGGCGATAGCCTGCAAATTGATTGTCGCGTCCTCGCGGATTGCCGTATGCGGGCAACCGCCGGTTTCCACACCCACGATCCGATCCGATGGCAAAGCCTGCATGCGCATCAGTGCCTCGGCATCCTCGGTCGTATAGATGTCGTTCGTGACGACGGCGACGGAGTATTCGTCACGCATGGCCTTGCAGAGTTTCTCGGTGAGCGCCGTCTTGCCCGAGCCAACCGGCCCACCGATGCCTACGCGCAAGGGTCCGTTTCCTGATTTCATATTCTGAACTCCAATAATAGCCGATGATAGCGCCCCGCTCGAAGAGCGACCACCGGCAAATGACGCAGGTCGTGACCGAACCTTCCCGGACAAGCTATGACCGAAAAAGCCGCGTCGACTGCGTCTCGTGGCGCAGCGACATGATATCGGCCTGGATGGTTGCCGATCCGAGATCGTCCAATGTTGAAACGGTTGCCCGCTTCGCAACCGAGGTTATGTCGTCCTCGAGCCGCGACAGGATGGCAACGCCGTCCTTCTGCCCGGCGACGCCGAGACGGATGCCTGCGGAAACCGCCTGCGACAGATAGGCGTGCAGGAATGCCGCAACCGCCTTCTCCGACCCAACCCCATGCGCACCCGCAACGGCGCCGATGGCCACCGGATACGCTACGTGTCTCGGCAATCGATCGAAGACCTCGTCCGGCCATGCACTGGCCGCAGACAGGAACGCGTCACCCAGCAACATCGTTTCCTGATGACGCTCGCGCGAGCCGGCAAGCGCTTCAGCCAGCTCGGCGAGTTCACCGAGCCGCTCCGGTTGTCCGTGACAGCGGTGGCTCTCGGTGAGAAGAACGGCGTCATTCCACACAGCGCCACGCTCCATCAGGTTCGTTGCCCACGTCGCAAGCGAATGAGCATCGGTGACCAATCCATCGTGGACGGCGCGTTCCAGACCGCCTGAATACGCGAAGGACCCAACGGGGAAGGCTGGCGAAAGCCACGCCATCAACCGCAGCAACGCCTGCAGCTCGGCATCTTCAGTCATATCAGTTCAGTCGTGCGAGTGATGATGATGCGCGTGGTCATGACCATGCGCATGATAGGCGCCGCGAGCAGGCTGGAACGGCTCGGCGACTTCCCGAACCGTCGCGCCAAGCCCTTCGAGCATGGCACGGATCACATGATCACGCAGGATGAGAATGCGGTCTTCCTCGATCTGTGCACCGAGATGCCGATTGCCGAGATGCCATGCGAGTTCGATCAGGTGCAGGCGATCCCTGCCCTTCACCTCGAAGAGCTTCTCGTCGGCGGCCACGATTTCGATGAGCTCGCCGTCCTCGAGAACCAGCATATCACCACTTGCAAAGAGCACCGGCTCCTTGAGATCGAGCATGACCATCTCGCCGTTTTCGAGATGGAGCAGCTTCCGCCGCAAATGCCTCAAGTCGTGCGGCAGAACGACCTTTCCGATCGGGTTCGAGGAAGGCGTTCCGGCGGGCAGATAGGAAGTGACGCGTTGCATGACATGTCCAATTCGCTTGAGATTGCGACCATGCAAAATAGCCCCTTGCGATGCAAGAAGGAATGAGGCGTTGACGGCAGCGCCGCGCGATTTTCCTCAGGCCAGCCGCGCCTCGTCACAATCCACATTCATCGCGCGAGCAGCCGCAGCCTCCGCCGGCAGATGCCTGCGCCAACCCGGATGGAGCCCTTCGTTCTCATGTACCACACGGTTTCGACCGAGCGCCTTCGCCAGATAGAGTGCCTTATCTGCCGAGGAGTAGGCGCCCTCCTTGCTCCGCCCCGGTTCGAGCTCCGCGATACCGGCCGACACGGTAAGTGCGACCACGCAATCGTCGGCAACGATGGGATGCGCCGCCAAGCGGTCGCAGACCGACCGCACTTTCTCGACCCGCTGCTCCTGCGAGCCGCCGACAACGATCACGCCGAATTCCTCACCGCCCAGCCTCGCCGCGACGGAGTGCCCGTCGAAGGCGGCGGCCAGGATGGCCGACACGGTCACGATCACGGCATCACCACTGGCATGGCCGAAGCGATCATTGATAGCCTTGAAACGGTCCACGTCGAAGATTGCGAGGCAGGCGTCTCCGTCGACCTGCTCCAATGCCTCGGTAAAGGCACGCCGGTTGAGAAGACCTGACAGCACATCGGTCCGGCTCAGTTGCTCGAACTCCGCACGCGAGACGCTGAGCTGATGCATCGCGTGACCCGCCACGAGGGACAATACACTCGAAACCGCGCCGCCTATAAGCCACGACAGTAAGACGCCGTAGACAACGCCATGAGCGAGCGGCACTGGCAACATTCCTATCCAGTCGAGCAGAGGCAATACGAGCGTAGTCACCACCGACGACAGCGTCACCGCAAGGAAGCTCATCTTGAGAGCGAACACGTAAATTGTGTGGCGATCCTGGAAATCGCCAAGCTCCGCCTGGAGTGAAATTCTCATGCGAATCGACCTTCTTGCCCACCGCTAGGCACATTGCTTAGAGGCCAACTGCTGCCGAGTTGTTAAGTGAATTGTTAAGATTCGAACGAGTTTGGTGAATTGATCGCCGGTTGAAAACTGCTCAAAAACGTGACGTTCTCAGAGATGAATCGCTCAATAAGTCAGAGGAAATAAGCTACTGTTTTCATGAGAATTTTCTGACTTCGCAGCTGGGAATGTCCTATTACGGGCAGACCGCCTCAAGGTGGAACAGGCAAAAACAGAAAACAACTCTGGGAAGATTCTGATTTAACGTATGGCTTTAAGAGCGACCGGCACCTCGCGCCGGCCTCACCTCATCGACTAGAACAGGAAATAACGCTGTGCCATCGGCAGAACCGTCGCGGGCTCGCAGGTCAGCAACTCGCCGTCGGCGCGGACTTCGTACGTCTCGGGATCAACCTCGATTTCAGGCGTCAGGCTGTTGTGGATCATCGACGCCTTGGAAATACCGCCGCGGGTGTTCTTCACCGCGACGAGATCCTTGGCCACACCCAACCTGCCCTTCAGGCCGGCGTCAAGCGACGCCTGCGAGACGAAGGTAACGGATGAACTTGTCCGCAGCTTGCCGTGGGCGGCAAACATCGGCC
The DNA here is from genome assembly GCF_002211365.1 of Rhizobium sp. R711. Classification (GTDB taxonomy): domain Bacteria; phylum Pseudomonadota; class Alphaproteobacteria; order Rhizobiales; family Rhizobiaceae; genus Rhizobium. Next base: position 83,056 of record NZ_LOKZ01000037.1, read on the forward strand.
GGTAATGCATCGGCTGCGGCGTTGGGATCGACGCATTCGGATCGCCCATGGGTGCCGCCGCGATGGAGCCGCCGAGCAGCACCATCTCAGGCTTGACGCCGAAGAAGGCCGGGTTCCACAGCACGAGATCCGCGCGCTTGCCGACTTCGATCGAGCCGATCTCATGGCTGAGACCCTGTGCGATCGCCGGATTGATCGTGTATTTGGCAATGTAGCGGCGGACGCGGAAGTTGTCGTTCTCGCCCTTCTCTTCCTTCAGTCGACCGCGCTGACGCTTCATCTTATCGGCCGTCTGCCAGGTGCGGATCGCCACTTCGCCGACGCGGCCCATGGCCTGGCTGTCGGACGAGATGATCGAGAAGGCACCGATATCATGGAGAATATCTTCAGCGGCGATCGTCTCCTTGCGGATGCGGCTTTCGGCGAAGGCGATATCCTCGGGGATCGACGGTGACAGGTGATGGCAGACCATCAGCATGTCGAGATGCTCGGCGATCGTGTTGACCGTGTAGGGACGCGTCGGGTTGGTGGACGACGGGATGACGTTCGGCTGGCCGCAGATCTTGATGATATCGGGGGCGTGCCCACCACCGGCGCCTTCCGTATGGAAGGCGTGGATCGTGCGGCCCTTGATGGCACCGATGGTGTCTTCGACAAAGCCGCTTTCGTTCAGCGTATCGGTATGGATCATCACCTGGATGTCGTATTCGTCGGCGACCGAAAGGCAGCAGTCAATCGCCGCCGGCGTCGTGCCCCAATCTTCGTGCAGCTTCAGCGACGACGCGCCGGCCAGCACCATTTCCTCGAGCGCCGCCGGCAGCGAGGCGTTGCCCTTACCGGCAAGCGCAAGGTTCATCGGGAAGCCGTCGAAGCTCTCGATCATCCGCTCAATATGCCAGGCGCCGGTGCAGGTGGTAGCGAGCGTGCCATGTGCGGGGCCCGTGCCGCCGCCCAGCATGCAGGTAACGCCGGACATCAGCGCTTCCTCGATCTGCTGCGGGCAGATGTAGTGGATATGCGCGTCCATGCCGCCGGCCGTGATGATCTTGCCTTCGCCGGCAATCGCCTCGGTCGAGGGGCCGACAATGATATTGACGCCCGGCTGGGTATCGGGATTGCCCGCCTTGCCAATCGCCGCGATACGGCCGTTCTTGAGCCCGATGTCGGCCTTCACGATGCCTGTGTGGTCGATGATCACCACATTGGTGACGACGGTGTCGACGGCACCTTGCGCCCGCGTCGCCTGGCTCTGCCCCATGCCGTCACGGATCACCTTGCCGCCGCCAAACTTCACTTCTTCGCCATAGGTAGTGAAGTCCTTCTCGATCTCGATGAAGAGCTCCGTATCGGCGAGCCGCACCTTGTCACCGGTGGTCGGGCCGAACATACCGGCATAGGCGGCGCGGGAAATCTTGTAGGGCATATGTCAGGCTCCTTGGGAGGAAGAAAGGGATGCGCTCGCCGGCAGCCGCGTGACGCGACCGGCGGCGACATAACTATCGACAAGCTGCCGCTCGGCAGCGAAGGGATGCCATTCCCAGCCCGCATGGCCGAAGCCCGCGAGATCGATGGCCGCCTCGGGAAATCTGTTCATCACCTCGGCGATCACGATCACGCCGCTGCTCGGCACGACGTAAGGCGCCGGGTGGTAGGCCGCGAGCGCCTCGTCCACCGATTCATGAATCACTTTGTCAATGACCACATGCGCCTTGCCAACTTCCGCACAGAACGCTTTGAATTGACTCGTGTAGTCGTCGCAGAAATCGTCCAGCTCGGGATGCGTCACCGCAAGCGGCGCACGCAGTTCCGCAAATTTCCGCGGATCGCGCACGCTCCAGATCGCCGCAGCTTCACACACCGCGGGATGCTCCCGCCACGCCTGCGAAGCAAGCATCGCTTTGCCCGGGCGCCCGGTATTGCAGACCGCGACGACATCGGTACGGCCCGGGCTCGCCTCGTAAGACCGGCATTCGTTAAAGCGGATCACGAACGCGGCATCCGCTACCGCAGCCGCCGCCTGCGCTCCGATCTCTCCGTTGCCGATGATCATGATTCTGCCAACCACCTCAGTTGCCCATCGTCTCTGCGAGTTCCTTGAGCTGTTTGGTGCGCTGGTCCGTCAGCTCGGCGATGCAGCCGGCGACAAGCATCGGTTCCATCGTGCCGCCGCGCGCCTGGAAGCCTGTCGCCTCGCATTCCGCATCGCGAAAATCCACCCACGCGCGCTGGGCTTTCACGAGCGCCTTCTCGGCACCGCCATCAGCGCCGAGATCCTTATCGAGCGCAGCAAGCGCGGCACGGGTGACCTTGTATTGCGCGTTCAGTGCCTTATCGGCGGTTTCCTGACGCGCCTGTTCACAAGCCGTCATGTCGGCCTGTGTGACAGGTTTTTTGCAATCCAGATCTTCCGCATTGGCGCCAAAGGCGATGAACGCGGCAACGCCGGACGCCAGAAGATACAAGCTCGCGCGCATCGTCTCCTCCCCGATCACTTAGAGCTTGCCCATGACGAGTTGGCGGAAGCCATAGACCTCGCGCTTGCCGGAAAGCGGAATGAGGGTTACCGCACGCGTCTGCCCGGGCTCGAAACGGACGGCCGTGCCTGCCGGGATATCGAGCCGCATGCCCTGCGCCTTCTCCCGATCGAAGGAGAGGCCGGCATTCGTTTCAGCAAAATGATAGTGGCTGCCGACCTGGACCGGACGATCGCCGGTGTTCGAGACTTCGAGTGTTGTTGTCGGCGCACCGACGTTCAGCTCGATGTCGCCACTTGCGGCAATGATTTCTCCTGGGATCATGATTTTCTCCTCACGCGGCCTTGATGGGCCGGCAGCCCTCGGCCTTCAGAACGCGCTTTGTCGACGCGGGGTATTTGGCAAGCTTGGCAGCCGGACGCACGGGGCGGCGCACGAGCTCGCCGCCGCAATTCGGGCAGACGCCGCCGAGGACGTCGGCAGCACAATCGGCGCAGAATGTGCACTCGAAGGTGCAGATAGCAGCCTCGGAACTGTCAGGCGGCAGGTCCTTGTCGCAGCATTCGCAATTGGGGCGTAGCTCCAGCATCAGGACCTCAGCGGATCGGCTCGTGGACGGTCACAAGCTTGGTGCCGTCGGGAAAGGTCGCCTCGACCTGCACGTCATGGATCATCTCCGCGATACCTTCCATGACCTGGTGACGACCGATGACATGAGCGCCGGCTTCCATCAGTTCCGCAACCGGGCGACCATCACGCGCGCCCTCGACGACGAAATCGGTAATCAGCGCGATCGCTTCGGGATGATTGAGCTTGACGCCCCGCTCCAGCCGCCGCCGCGCGACCATCGCCGCCATCGAAATCAACAGCTTGTCTTTTTCTCTCGGTGTGAGGTTCATCGTGCATCCATCTGCTTGAACTAGAGATTCCAGACTTTCGGTACCGGCGCTCCATTGCGCAAGGTCGAAATGATCGGGATGAGAATTTTTCTGAGCGCAAAGCCATCAGGCGCCGAAAGGCGCACGATAAGCTTGCCGGCCCAGCTGCTGGCGCCGCCCATATGGCCGTCGAGCAACGGACGTACTGCGCCAAGGTAGGCTTCCGCCCGCGGCCCGACATAAAGCACCGTCGCAAACGCGACTTTGCCGCCGAGCACGGCATCGGCGCCAGCAAGCGATGCGACATTGCCCTGCATCTGCAGGCCCTCTGCGTGGCAGAGCCTGCCTGCCTTGCGAATGCGCCAGCGGTCGCGAAAGAGGCCGGTGTCCACCGCCTCCCCCATCGCCTTGCGGCCAAGCAGGATGGCCTCGACCGCCAGGAATTCGGCATCATCCTCGATATCGACTTCGAGCCGACGAAACAGCGACGAGCGATCGAACAGAATGGTTTCCTGCGGAAGCCAGTCCACCCGGGCGTTCGCGCCGACGGTAATGCTGGTGTTGACCTCGGCTGTTCCGGCTGACGCCTTGTAGATCTTCTCGCAGGCCTGTGTGGTGACGTCGATACGGGCGCCGGGGCCAGCCACAACGCTCCAGTTCATCCGGTCGCCGCCGGTGAGGCCACCCGCGGTATTGATGATGACGGCTTCCATGGAGAAATCGAACGTATCCGGAAGGCGGATCTTGGCCGCTCCTTCCTGATAGAGCTCCTGCAGGCGCGTACGCCCGTCAAGCGTCTTCGCAGCCAGATGCGCGCGCCCCTCGGCTCTCTGCGGTCTCGTGGCTGCCGCCGCGTTCGTCATTCCATCCCTTTCCAATGCACCGCCGGTTGACCCGGCCGTTTTTCATTGAAGTCACTAACCTGCAGAAATCAAGCAATTCCCGTGCCGTGCCGAGACGCTCTCCACGATCGGACCGGCGGCAGCGAGATCCCTCAGAGACTGCCGAGGAAAACAGCATCTGCCCAACAGATAACCATGGGATCAGACAGTCAGATGACGACGTGCTTCCGGCGTATCGAGCGTTTCCGCAAGACCCTCGTGAACGATCTCGCCGCGATCCATGATGTAGACATAGTCGGCAAGTTCGCGGCAGAAATCGAGATATTGCTCGACCAGCAGGATCGCCATGCCGGTACTGTCACGCAGATAGCGGATCGCCCGGCCGATATCCTTGATGATCGACGGCTGGATGCCTTCAGTCGGCTCGTCGAGCACCAGGATCTTCGGCCGCGTCACCATCGCCCGGCCAATCGCCAGCTGCTGTTGCTGCCCGCCGGACAAATCCCCGCCGCGCCGCCCCAGCATCGACTGCAGCACCGGAAACAGGCTGAAAATATCATCCGGAATGGAGCGGTCCCGACGTCCGAGCGGGGCAAATCCGGTCTCGAGGTTTTCCTTGACCGTCAGCAAGGGAAAGATCTCACGGCCCTGCGGCACGTAGCCAATGCCCTGCTTGGCCCGCGCAAACGGTGGTAGTCCGTTGAGCTTCACGTCATTGAAGCTGACGCTGCCGGCAGACAAGGGATGCTGGCCGGTAACGGCGCGGAGAAGAGAACTCTTGCCCACGCCGTTACGCCCCAGCACGCAAGTGATCTTGCCCATTTCAGCCTTGATGGAGACGCCGCGCAGCGCCTGTGCCGCACCGTAATGAAGATTTGCATTCTCGACTGTCAGCATCTCACCGCCCCAGATAATTCTCGATCACCTTCGGATCGGAGCTCACGAAATCGATCGATCCCTCGGCCAACACCGAGCCTTCGGCGAGGCAAGTCACCTTGACGCCAAGGTCGCGGATGAAGCCCATGTCATGCTCGACGACGACAACCGAGCGGGTCTTGGCGATCTCTTTGAGGAGGATCGCGGTTTCGGCTGTTTCGGCGTCGGTCATGCCGGCGACCGGCTCGTCGACCAGAAGCAGCTTCGGCTCCTGCGCCAGAAGCATGCCGATTTCCAGCCATTGTTTCTGGCCGTGCGAGAGATTGGCCGCAAGTTCGTCGCGCCGATGCGTCAGCCGGACCGTCTCAAGGATCTCATCGATACGCGCCTTATCTTCGCTGGCGAGCCGATAGAACAGCGTCGCAAAGACCCCACGCTTGCGGTTCAGCGCCAGTTCCAGATTGTCCCAGACGGTGTGGCTTTCGAAGACCGTCGGCTTCTGGAACTTGCGGCCGATCCCGAGTTGGGCGATGTCGGCCTCGTCTCTCTTCGTCAGGTCGACGTCGCCGCTGAAGAAGACCTCGCCCTCGTCCGGTCGCGTCTTGCCAGTGATGATATCCATCATCGTCGTCTTGCCGGCACCGTTCGGGCCGATGATGGCGCGCAGCTCACCGGGCTCAATGACGATCGACAGCGAATTCAGCGCCTTGAAGCCGTCGAAGGAAACCGAGACGTTATTGAGATAGAGAACGCTATTTGGTTTGACGTCAGGGATCATGATCGCTCACTCCGCCGGCTGAATTTTTGCGTCGACGCCCTCTTCCTGAAGCGCGGGCGGCGTGGCCTCGGTCTTCGGCTTGCGGCTGCTTAGATACTGGCCAATCGTGCCGACGATACCCTTCGGCAGGAACAGCGTGACGAGCACGAAGAGACCGCCAAGCGCGAACAGCCAGAACTCGGGGAAGAGACCGGTAAAGATCGTCTTGCCGCCGTTGACGAGAATGGCGCCGATGATCGGACCGATCAGCGTCGAGCGACCGCCGACGGCCGTCCAGATGACGACTTCGATCGAGTTGGCCGGCGCAAATTCGCCGGGGTTGATGATCCCGACTTGCGGCACGTACAGCGCACCGGCAATGCCCGCCATCATCGCCGAAACGACGAAGGTGAAGAGCTTGAAGTGTTCCACGCGGTAGCCGAGGAAGCGCGTGCGGCTTTCCGCATCGCGCACGCCGACCAGCACCTTGCCGAATTTCGAGCGGACGATGGCCGAGGCGATCATGAGAGACAGCGCCAGGAAGATGGCGGTCGCGGCAAAGAGCGCGGCGCGCGTTCCGTCCGCCTGGACGTTGAAACCGAGGATCTCCTTGAAATCGGTCATCCCGTTGTTGCCGCCGAAACCCATGTCGTTTCGGAAGAAGGCGAGCAGCAGTGCATAGGTCATGGCCTGGGTGATGATCGACAGGTAGACGCCGTTGACGCGCGAGCGGAAGGCGAACCAGCCAAAGACGAAGGCCAAGAGCCCTGGCACCAGCAGAACCATCAGCGCCGCGAACCAGAACTTGTCGAAGCCGTACCAGAACCAGGGCAGTTCCTTCCAGTTCAGGAAGACCATGAAGTCGGGCAGGATGGGGTCACCATAGACGCCGCGAGAGCCGATCTGGCGCATGAGGTACATGCCCATCGCATAGCCGCCGAGCGCGAAGAAAGCGCCGTGACCAAGCGAGAGGATGCCGCAGAAGCCCCAGACGAGATCGAGCGCCAGTGCCAGCAGCGCATAGGCGAGGTACTTGCCGAACAGCGCCATGATGTAGGTAGGGATGTGCAGCGGATTGGTCGGCGCGGTCAACAGATTGAGCACCGGCACCAAGACCGCGACCGCAAACAGAATGACGATTGCAGCAATGATCTTGCGATCGAGAGACCGGAGAAGGAAGGCCGTAATCATGCTTCCACCGCCCTTCCTTTGAGTGCGAAGAGCCCACGCGGACGCTTCTGGATGAAGAGAATGATGAGCACGAGCACCAGGATCTTGCCGAGAACGGCGCCGGCGAAGGGTTCGAGGAACTTGTTGAGGACCCCGAGCGACAAGGCACCAACCAGCGTGCCCCAGAGATTGCCAACGCCGCCGAAGACCACGACCATGAAGCTGTCGATGATGTAGCTCTGGCCGAGGTTCGGCGAGACGTTGTCGATCTGCGAGAGCGCGACGCCCGCGATACCGGCAATGCCGGAGCCGAGCGCGAAGGTGAAGGCATCGACCCAGCCGGTGCGGATGCCCATCGAGGACGCCATGCGGCGGTTCTGCGTGACGGCGCGCATCTGCAGGCCGAAGGCCGAGCGCTTCAGGAGTACGAGCAACGCAAAGAACACGACCATCGAGAAGACGATGATCCAGAGGCGGTTCCAGGTGATCGAGAGACCGCCTAGTTCGAATGCACCGGACATCCAGCTCGGATTGCGGACCTCGCGGTTCGTCGGTCCGAAGATCGTGCGGACCGCCTGCTGCAGGATCAGCGACACACCCCAGGTGGCAAGCAGGGTTTCAAGTGGACGACCATAGAGATAGCGGATGACGACGCGCTCGATGACAAGGCCGACAAAGCCGGTAAAGAGGAAGGCCGCCGGCACGGAGAACGCTAGCGAGTAGTTTCCGAGTTCCGGAAAGGCGGAGCTGATGTACTCCTGCACAACGTACGTCGTGTAGGCGCCGATCATCACCATTTCGCCATGCGCCATGTTGATGACGCCCATGACGCCGAAGGTGATGGCAAGGCCGATCGCTGCCAGCAGCAGCACAGATCCGAGCGACAGCCCGTACCAGACATTCTGCCCGATATCCCAGAGCGCCAGGCTGCGGTTGATCGCGTTGATATGTGCCTGGATGGCGCCCTTGAGCTCGTCTGGAGCGGTCGTGATCGCGGAATTCAGGATGGTCAGCGCATCGCGCCCACCGCGCGCCGCAACTGTATCGATGGCGGCCTTCTTCTCTTCAGCGCTGACGTCGCTCTTCAGCACCATGACAGCGCGCGCCGCTTCCATCGCATTCTTAACCTCTGCATCCTTCTCTTCGGCGAGCGCAGAGGTAAGGAGATCAAGATTTGCCGGATCGGCGTCCTTGAGTAGTCCTTGGGCCGCCGCAAGCCGGGCGCCGCGATCCGGGCTCAATAGGGTTAGCTGGCTGGTGACGGTGGCAATTACCGTGCGTAGCGAATTGTTGATCTTGACCTTGGACATATAGTCAGGATCGACGTCCGAGACGACATCGCCGGAAATCGGGTCGGCGTAGGTCGGCTCATCTTCAGTGCCGCCCTGCACCAGCACGGGGCCGCCGGTCTCGGAACTCACATAAAGCTGGCCGTCGCTCAAAAGCTGCAGGATCTCGCCGACACGCGGGTCCTTGGAGGCGACCAGTGCCTTGATCGCGGCTTCGCGCTCGGGGAAATCGCCGACACCAAGCGCATCGATCAGAGGGTGGATATCTTCCTGCGCTTTCAAGGCGGTCGCAAAGGCCGGCATTGCCAGGCAGAGCGTGAGGAGCAGGATTTTGATGGCGCGATACATCGGCTTTCTTGCCTCGGTCATCATTGGCCTTCCGGCGCAATCGGGGAAATCTGCCTTCTCCAGGTGCGATCCGTACGATCGCTTGTCACGACATGGGAAGGCTGCACTTCTGTGAGATGGACCTTCCGCCCGGACAGGAGAGACCGGGCGGAAGTCTTCAGGCGTCAGAGTGACGGGGTGGAACGCACTCAGGAGCCCTTGCCGCCGCATTTGCCCGAGGCAACATTGAAGTTGCCGCAGTTCATCGGCTTGCGCCAATCGGAGATCAGGTCTTTTGAGTCAGGCAGATAGTCGGACCATTCGTCGCCAACGACTGCCGGGGTCTGCTGAACGATTTCGAACTGGCCGTTCGCCTGGATTTCACCGATCAGCACCGGCTTGGTGATGTGGTGGTTCGGCATGACGGTCGCATAGCCGCCCGAAAGATTCGGAACCGTGGTGCCGATGATCGTATCGAGAACCTTATCCGTGTCGGTCGTGCCGGCGGCCTGAACCGCCTTAACCCAGGCATTGAAGCCGATATAGGCGGCTTCCATCGGGTCGTTGGTCACGCGCTTGTCGTTCTTGGTGAAATCGTGCCACTGCTTGATGAACTTTTTGTTCGCAGGGCCTTCGACCGACTCGAAGTAGTTCCAGGCAGCGAGGTGGCCGACGAGCGGCTTGGTGTCGAGACCGGCAAGCTCTTCTTCGCCGACCGAGAAGGCAACAACCGGGATGTCGGTTGCCTTGATGCCCTGGTTGCCGAGTTCCTTGTAGAACGGAACGTTCGCGTCGCCGTTGATGGTCGAGACGACGGCGGTCTTCTTCCCGGCCGCGCCGAATTCCTTGATCTTTTTGACTTCCGTCTGCCAGTCGGAGAAGCCGAACGGCGTGTAGTTGATGACGATGTCTTCCTTCGGAATGCCCTTGGACTCGAGATAGGCTTCCAGGATCTTGTTCGTCGTACGCGGGTAGACGTAGTCGGTGCCTTCGAGAACGAAGCGCTTAACGCCTTCCTTCTCCATCAGGTAGTCGACTGCCGGGATAGCCTGCTGGTTCGGAGCAGCACCCGTGTAGAAGATGTTGCGCGAGGACTCTTCGCCTTCATACTGAACCGGGTAGAACAGAATGGAGTTGAGTTCTTCGAAAACCGGCAGCACCGACTTGCGCGACGAGGACGTCCAGCAACCGAAGACGGCCGCGACCTTGTCCTTTTCGATCAGCTCGCGTGCCTTTTCGGCAAACAGCGGCCAGTCGGAAGCCGGGTCGACGACGACCGCTTCGAGCTTCTTGCCGAGGAGACCGCCCTTCTTGTTCTGCTCGTCGATGAGCATCAGCATGGCGTCTTTCAGCGTCGTTTCGGAAATTGCCATCGTGCCGGACAGCGAATGCAGAACGCCGACCTTGATGGTGTCGTCAGCCGCAACGGCTCCATGGAACGCGGCCGTGGCCGACATGATGGCGCCGAGTGCGGCGCCCGTGATATAGGACTTGAGATTCATCTGGTTGATCCCCTCTTCTTGTTCGACAACAGGCCGAAACCGGCAGTTAACTGTTGCTTAAGGGACTATCCGGTGCTGCAGCGCGAAAGCGTATACGCAATATGACGTAGTGGACGGGGCGAAATGTGCAGTTTTGCGCTGCGCCGCACTCTTAAGCCTCGTGTCGTTCCGTGTTACGAACGCATGACAAGGGGAACAAAAGGGGCTGGCACCAAGGCATGGCAGCGCGGCAACGCATCATTCCGGTCCGGCGCGAATACAATCGCTGGGTGGCGAACCAGACGCTGGAAGACTACGCGCTGCGCTTTACCGCAAAGAGCGCCCGGCAGTTCTCGTCGCAACGCATCTCGCAAACCGCGATCGGCGCCATTTCCTTCCTCGCGCTCGAAGCGATCGGCGGCGCGATCACGCTCTCCTACGGCACAACCAACGCCTTTTTCGCCATTGTCGTCGCCAGCATCGCCATGCTTGCCATCGGCCTGCCGATCAGCCGCTATGCGATCCGCCACGGCGTCGATATCGATCTGCTGACGCGAGGCGCGAGCTTCGGCTATATCGGCTCGACGGTCACGTCCCTGATCTATGCCAGCTTCACCTTCATGCTGTTTGCGATCGAGGCCTCGATCATGTCCGGCGCTCTGGAGCTGACGCTCGGTATCCCTCTGTGGATCGGCTACATCATCAGCGCCGTCATGGTCATTCCGCTGGTCACGCACGGCGTCCGGCTGATCAGCCGGTTTCAATTGCTGACCCAGCCTTTCTGGATCGTCCTCAACGTCCTGCCCTTCCTCTTCATCGCCGTCATGGATTGGGAGAAGTTCGATCTCTGGCGGGCTTTTGCCGGTATCCGCCATGCGTCCGGCCCGCCCGGCACCGTCGCCCCCTTCGATCTCGTCGAGTTCGGCGCCGCCTCCGCCGTCATTCTGGCGCTGATGTCGCAGATCGGCGAACAGGCCGACTTCCTGCGCTTTCTGCCGCCGGAGAAGCAACGCAACTGGCGCCACCGCCTCGCCGTCTTCCTCGCCGGCCCCGGTTGGGTGATCATCGGCGCGCCGAAGCTGCTCGCCGGCTCCTTCCTCGTCGTGCTCACCTTCGCGTCGGGCGTGCCGGTCGATCGTGCCGCCGATCCGGCCCAGATGTACCTGACAGCCTTCGGCTACATGATCCCCTGGCACAACGCCGCGCTGTTGCTGATGGCTGCCTTCGTGGTGGTCTCGCAGCTGAAGATCAACGTGATGAATGCCTATGCCGGCTCGCTCGCCTGGTCGAACTTCTTCTCCCGCCTCACCCACAGCCATCCCGGCCGCGTCATCTGGCTCGTCTTCAATGTGGCAATCGCGCTTCTGCTGATGGAGCTCGGGATCTACAAGCTGCTGGAAGAAACACTCGGCATCTTCTCGATCATCGCCATGGCCTGGCTCTGCACGATCTCGGCCGATCTCTTCATCAACAAGCCGCTCGGGCTCGCCCCTCCCGGCATCGAGTTCAAGCGCGCCCACCTCTACGACATCAACCCGGTCGGCCTCGGCGCCATGACGCTGTCGGCCGGCATTGCGCTCATCGCGCATTTCGGCGTTTTCGGTTCCATCGCCGCCTCGCTCGCGCCCTACATCACACTCGTCGTCGCACTGATCGCGTCGCCGCTCATCGCCTGGGGCACGAAGGGCAAATTCTACCTCGCGCGCAAGCCGCGCCACAGCTGGAAGAACCTGACAAACATCACCTGCTCTGTCTGCGAGCATCCCTTCGAACCGGAGGACATGGCCTGGTGCCCGGCCTATGCGGCGCCGATCTGCTCCCTCTGCTGTTCGCTCGACAGCCGCTGTCACGACATGTGCAAGCCGAAGGCGCGCTTCAACGCACAGGTCGGTGCGGTCGCCAAGGCAGTCCTACCGGACACGGTCGTTGAGAAGCTGACCACCCGCCTCGGCCGCTACGGCATCGCCGTTGTCCTGGCACTGACGGCCGTCGGCACGATCCTTGCCATGATCGCCCATCAGGTCTCCGCAGCCTCGCCGGAAACCGCCGAGGTGGTGAACCGCACCATCTTGATCGTCTTCTTCGTCTTCGCCGTCATCGGCGGCGTCGTTTGCTGGTTTTACGTGCTCGCGCATGACAGCCGGGTCGTTGCCGAGGAAGAGTCCTCGCGCCAGAATACGCTGCTGCTGAAGGAAATCGCCGCCCACAAGAAGACCGACGCGGCACTCCAGACCGCCAAGGAAACCGCCGAAGCCGCCAACCGCGCCAAGAGCCGCTATGTCGTCGGCCTCAGTCACGAATTGCGCACGCCGCTGAATGCCGTGCTCGGCTACGCGCAGATTCTCGAGCGCGACGAAACCATTCCCACTCCGCGGCAGTCGTCGATCAAGGTCATCCGCCGTAGCGCCGAGCATCTCTCCGGCCTCATCGATGGTCTCCTCGATATCTCCAAGATCGAAGCCGGGCGCCTCCAAGTCTATTCCAACGAGATCAACATTCAGGACTTCCTGGATCAGATCGTCGACATGTTCCGTCCGCAGGCCCAGGCTAAAGGATTGACCTTCCATCACGACCGTTCACCCGCCCTGCCCCAGTTCGTACGCACCGACGAAAAGCGGCTGCGCCAGATTCTCGTCAACCTGCTCTCCAATGCCATAAAGTTCACCGACGAAGGCAGCGTCACCTTCGACGTCGGGTACCGCAGTCAGGTCGCGACCTTCGCCGTTACCGACACCGGGCGTGGCATTGCCGAGAAGGACTTGAGCCGCATCTACGAGCCTTTCCAGCGTGGCGAGGCCGAGAGCATTCGCCCAATGCCGGGCCTTGGCCTCGGCCTGACGATCACGCAGCTGCTGACTAACACCCTCGGGGGCGAAATCTCGGTAAGCAGCGAGAAGGATCGCGGAACAGTCTTCCGCGTTCGCCTCATGCTTTCCGCTGTGCTTCGCGAAATGACGGTTCCGCCGCAGGAAAAGAAGATCGTCAGCTACGACGGTCCACGACGCACGATCGTCGTCGTGGACGACAATGAGGACCATCGCGAAATGATGCGCGAGGTGCTTGCTCCTCTCGACTTCGTCGTTCTGACCGCGGCAAGCGGGGCAGACTGCCTGACCTTGATTGAAGGCATCCAGCCCGATCTGTTTCTCGTCGATATCTCGATGCCGGGCATGAATGGCTGGCAACTCGTCTCGCGCCTGCGCGCAAGTGGCCAGACCGCTCCGATCGTTATGCTGTCCGCCAATATCGGTGACGCCGCCGCTCACCGCGATAGCGACGACAGCCACAGCGATGCCATCGGCAAGCCGGTCGACATCAAGCAGCTGCGCGACAAGCTTGCGCTGCATCTGGGCTTGAAGTGGATCTATGCGGAGGCGATCCAGCCTGCCCCCACGAAACACGATCGGCCGATGGTCAGCCCGGGACCCGCTCACATCCAGGAATTGTTGCGGCTCGCCGAGATCGGCTACATCAGAGGCATCGAGGCAAAGCTCGCCGACCTTGCCAAGGTGGAAGCAAATCAGCCATTTACAGAGGAACTTCGTTCCTATGCGGCCTCATTCGATCTGAACGGCCTCATGAATTTCCTGCACCGCTTCCATGAGAAGGTAGAGACCCTTGGTTGAGCTCCCGCGCGATATCGTTCTGTTGGTGGATGACTCGCCCGAGGCGTTGGGGTTCCTGACCGATGCTCTGGAGCAGTCCGGTTTCTCCGTACTGATAGCGACATCGGGCTCCGCCGCGCTGAACATCGTGGAACGGATTACCCCCGACATCATTCTGCTGGATGCGATCATGCCATCTATGGATGGCTTCGAGACCTGTAGGAAACTCAAATCCAATCCGGCGATCAGCCAGATACCAGTCATCTTCATGACCGGTCTGACGGAGACCGAACATGTCGTTCGCGCTCTTGAATCCGGAGGCGTCGACTACCTGACGAAGCCGATCAATATCGATGAACTGCGAGCGCGGATCGGTGTCCACTTGCGCAACGCACGCTCGACACAAAGCGCGCGCGTTGCGCTGGACGCCGCCGGTCGGCATTTGCTTGCCGTCAAGGGCGACGGCGACATTCACTGGTCAACGCCGCAGGCAACACGTCTCGTCAACGCTGCAATGGACAGAGACGACGCTATGGACACGGTGGTCAGCAAGATTGCCGAATGGATGAAGACCCGCCCGGCTTCAGCCCGCGACGGCGCGATCTCGCTTTCGCATGCCGGCAAGGACGTGCTTCAACTTGCCTTTCTGGGCGCGATCGGTGCTGACGAGTATCTGTTTCGCCTGACAGCAAATAACGCACGCGCCGACGACGAGGTGCTGCGCCGGCATTTCTCGCTGACGCAGAGAGAGTCCGAAGTGCTGTTATGGATTGCGAAAGGCAAGGCCAACCGCGATATCGGCGAGATTCTCGGCCTGTCGGCGCGCACGGTGAACAAGCATCTCGAACAGATCTATGTGAAGCTCGGCGTCGAAAACCGCGCCTCCGCGGCGGTCAAAGCCGCTCATGTCCTGCATGAGACGTGATCCGACCATCCGGCGGATCAAACCGACAGCTCAAACAACGCGATCAGGTGGCGATTTGCCCTCGAAGAAGGCGGTAACATTGTCCACCACCCTCATCCCCATGGCCGTGCGGGTTTCCTCCGTCGCGCTGCCGAGATGAGGTAGCAGAACGACATTCTCCATGGCCCTCAATGCGTCTGGTACGTGCGGCTCGGCCGCATACACGTCAAGCCCGGCACCGCGGATGACGCCGCCCTTCAGGGCCGAAATCAAAGCGACCTCGTCGACAACATCGCCGCGTGCCGTATTGATCAGGAAAGCACCGGGCTTCATTGCCGCAAGCCGCTCTGCATTCATCAGGTGCCGGTTTTCCGCGCCGCCTGGGCAATGCAGGGACACGAAATCGGATTGCGCCAATACGTCCTCGACGGTTGGCAATTGACGGGCGCCATAGCGCGCGGCTTCCGCGCGATCGACGGGAGACCTGTTGTAGAAAACCACGTCCATGCCGAAGCCGAAATGACAACGCTGCGCGAACGCCTTGCCGATGCGCCCAAAGCCGATGATGCCCACCGTTTTGCCGGTGACCTTCGTCCCAATCATATGCGTCGGGCACCACCCGTCCCACTCGCCGGAGCGGACCTGACGCTCTCCCTCGCCGCCCCGCCGGGCAACCGTCAGCAGCAGCAGCATGGCGATGTCAGCCGTGCAATCGGTCAGCACGCCGGGGGTATTTGTCACCACGATCCCGCGATCCCTGGCGGCATTAGTGTCGATATGATTGTAACCGACGCCGAAATTGCCGAGTATGCGTGTGCGCGGTGTCACCGCATCAAAAACAGCTGCGGGCAACTTGTCCGAGACCGTCGGCAGAATTGCATCGTACTCTCCGATCGTCCGGGCCAGCGCCTCCACACTCATCGCCTGATCGTCCAGATTCAATGTTGCATCGAACCGTTCCGAAAGAATGCGTTCGACGGCTGACGGCCAGCGGCGTGTGACGAGAATGCGTGGCTTGGACATGGTCACCTGTTCCGGATGCTGTGATTGGCCTTCTAGCCAGTAGCGCAAAAAGACCGACGGGCCAAACGGAAGAAGCCCGGTCTTGCGACCGGGCTTCCAAAATCCGCACAAGCGGGAATGAACCCTTACTTGGCTTCCTGCGGGAAGTAGCTGTACTTGCCGTCCGGACCCTTCTTCCACTCGTACATGATGTAGCCGGGAAGCTTCGGGTCGCCCTTTTCGTCGAACGACATGTCGCCGAGAACGGTCGGGAACGGGCCCTTTGCCTTCAGTGCAGCGGCAACGGCTTCTGCATCCGTCGAACCAGCAGCCTTCGCACCGCCAGCGATCGACTGGAGTGCAGCGTAGGAGTAGAGCGTATACGCTTCCGGGTTGAAGCCGGCGGCCTTGAACTTCGCAACGAGGTCCTTGTTGGCCGGGTTAAGCGTCGGATCGGGACCGAAGGTGTTCAGCGTGCCGGCAACTGCATCGCCAGCGATCGATGCCAGTTCGTTCGAAACGATACCATCACCGGAAACCAGCGTAGCCTTGAGGCCCTGGTCTGCAGCCTGACGGATGATCAGACCAGCTTCGGTGTGGAGACCACCCCAATAGATGATCGACACGCCGGCTTCCTTCATCTTGGCGATGAGGGCCGAGAAGTCCTTGTCACCAACGTTGATGCCTTCGTAGAGGGCTTCGGTAACGCCAGCAGCGTTCAGAGACTTCTTGGTTTCGTCAGCGAGACCCTGGCCGTAAGGCGTCTTGTCGTGAACGACAGCGATCTTGGCGTCCTTGAAGTGGTCAGCAAGATACTTGCCGGCGATTGCACCCTGCTGGTCGTCACGACCGCAGGTACGGAACGTGTTCCAGAGACCGCGCTCGGTGAACTTCGGGTTCGTAGCGGCCGGGGTGATTTCGAGCATGCCGTTTTCAGCGTAGACTTCGGAAGCCGGGATCGAAACGCCCGAGTTGAAGTGGCCGATAACGAACTTGACGCCGTCAGCAGCGAATTTGTTCGCAACCGAGATGCCCTGCTTCGGGTCGGAAACGTCGTCGCCGAGTACGATCTTGACCTGCTCGCCGTTGATGCCGCCAGCAGCGTTGATGTCAGCGGCCGCCTGCTCTGCGCCCTTCTGGAGCTGAGCGCCGAACGCGGCGTTCGGGCCGGTCAGCGGACCAGCAACGCCAACGATAATGTCGGCCCATGCGTTGCCACTGAAGGCGACCATCGCCGTCAGAGCTACAGCCGACAGGAGAGACTTTTTCATTCTATTACTCCCAATTTTTTAGCGGGTTCTGTTCCACTACCCAGCGCATTACCCACTTTACTGCGCCAGGAAACTTGTTCCACTCGAAGGGGCAATCTGTCCCTAGATTCAACCGGCTGTCAATGTTTTGCCTTCCAGGAGAAGGGGGACGTCTTTTGGTATAGCCAGTAGTAGTTATTGACCATCTGATTGGTCCGGCGATAGCGATAGCCAGCCGTCGAGAAGATCAAAAGAAGGACGAAGTCGATCACATAGTAAAAGAGGCTGAGGACCGGTCCATCGAACAGTGCGTGATGCAGGAATTGCATCGCGCCGGCGAGCAGAACCGTATAGGCGATCACCAGAGGATAGCCGCTCCAGCTCTCGGCCGCGGCTCTGCCGGCCCGCCACGCCGTCCAGAACCCGATCAGCACGACAAAAAGCCGAATGGCGCTGCGCACACCCGTATCGCCTTCAAAGAAAAGTCCCTGCATATCAAAGTCTCCTCTTCGTCATGCTCAATGACGCCCGCCTTCAAGATAGGCGGCACGAACTTCCGGATTAGCCAGCAGCTCCGTACCGGAACCGCTCATAGTGACCTTGCCGTTGACCATGACATAGGCGCGGTCCGACAAACGCAGTGCTGCAAAAGCGTTCTGCTCCACGAGGAAGACGGTCAGCCCCTCTTCCTTGTTCAACTTCTTGATCGCCTCGAAAATGCCCTTGACGATCAGCGGAGCAAGACCAAGCGATGGCTCGTCGAGGAGCAGCAGCTTCGGACGCGCCATCAGCGCACGACCGATCGAAAGCATCTGCTGCTCGCCGCCCGAGAGCGTGCCGCCGCGCTGGCCCTGCCGCTCCTTAAGGCGCGGAAACATCGCAAAGACTTTCTCGACGTCCTCTTTGAAGTATTTCAGATTGTCGAGGCCGGCACCCATCTGGAGGTTTTCCATGACGGTCATGCGCGGGAAAATGCGCCGCCCCTCCGGCGACTGGGCGATGCGCAGCCGTGCAATCTCGTGCGTGGGCAAACGCGTGATGTTTTGCCCATCGAAGATCACCGAGCCGACGCGTGCCTGCGGGCTTCCGCAAATCGTCATCATCAGCGTCGACTTGCCGGCGCCGTTGGCACCGATCAGGCTGACGATCTCGCCCCGATGGACCTCGACGTCGATTCCGGCCAGGGCCCGGATGTTGCCGTAATAGGTTTCAACGCCCTGAACGTTTAGAAGTGGCTGACCAGTCATTAGTGCGAGCCTCCTTCGAGGTTCTCTACGGCTGCAATCACTTCTTCCACTTCCTCGTCCTCGACACCGAGATAGGCCGCGATAACCCGCGGATCGTGCTTCACTTCTTCAGGCGTGCCGTCGGAAATCTTCTGGCCGTATTCCAGCACGACGACATGGTCGGAAATTTCCATGACCACCGACATGTCGTGCTCAATCAGAAGGATCGACGTGCCGCTGTCCGTACGGATGCTGCGCAGCAGCGCGTTCAGCGCAGCCGACTCGCGGGGATTGAGGCCAGCGGCGGGCTCGTCGAGGCACAGAAGCTCCGGTTCGGTACACATGGCGCGCGCGATCTCGAGCCGGCGCTGAGCGCCGTAAGGCAGATCACCAGCCGGGTCATCGGCGCGATCGATGAGATCAGCCTTCTGAAGCCAGTGGCGCGCCAGTTCGATGGCGTTCTTCGCCTCGGTCCGATACGGCCCGATGCCCACGAGACCCATCACGGTGAATCCGGACGCCTTCATCAGCTTGTTGTGCTGGGCGACGAGTAGATTTTCGAGAACCGTCAGGCCGGAAAACAGCCGAATGTTCTGGAACGTGCGGGCGACCTTAGCTTCTTTGGTGATTCGGAAGTCCGGAAGGCGTTCCAGCAAGAACTCCTTGCCGCCCTTCTGCTTCAGCGTGATCATCCCCATCGTTGGCTTGTAAAAGCCGGTGATACAATTGAAGACCGTCGTCTTGCCGGCGCCGTTCGGGCCGATGAGTGCGGTAATGTCGCCGCGCTTAGCTTCAAATGAGAAGTCGTTAATCGCCATCAGGCCGCCGAACTTCATCGACAGGTGCTCGACCTTGAGCAGAGTATCGCTGGTCATATTGATTTCCTGAGAGCTCATCAACCGTGGCCCTCCTTGGTGAAGCTTCCGGATACGGCCTTGCGCTCCTTGAGGAAGGCTGTCGGTTCACGCGATCCCACGAAACCGCGCGGCTTGATCAGCATCACGACGACCATCGCCAGACCGAACAGCAGCATGCGATAGAGCTCAGGTGTGAAGTCCGGTCCGAAAATCGCTTTCAGGAAATCCATCTCACGCAGCAGTTCCGTGCCGCCGACCATGACGATTGCGGCAATCGCAATACCCGTCAGCGAACCCATGCCGCCGAGAACGACGATGGCGAGGATGACAGCCGATTCCAGAAAGACAAACGATTCTGGAGAAACGAAGCCTTGTCGGGCAGCAAAGAAGGAGCCCGCGAAGCCGCCAAACATGGCGCCTGTTGCAAAGGCCGTGAGCTTCGTCGTCGTCGTGTTGATGCCAAGGGAGCGGCAGGCGATTTCATCCTCGCGCAGGGCTTCCCATGCGCGGCCAATCGGCATCCGGCGCAGGCGGATCGTCACATAGGCGGTCAGCATGCAAAGGGCCAGGATCAGGTAGAACAGAAAGATCTTGTAGTAGGCCGAGGACATCGGCAGATGGAAGAGCTTCGCAAAGCCGCCGGCGCTCGCATCGAAGGGAATGCCGAAAAGCGTTGCCTTTGGAATACCCGAGATGCCGAACGTGCCCTTGGTGAGATCCGTCCAGTTGATAATCACGAGACGAATGATTTCACCGAAGGCCAGCGTTACGATCGCGAGGTAGTCACCACGCAGGCGCAGGACAGGGAAGCCCAGAATGACACCCCACAGCGCTGCCAAAATACCGGACAGAGGCAGCAGCACCCAGAACGACAGTCCGAAATAGCTGGATAGAAGCGCGTAAGAATACGCTCCGATTGCGTAGAACGCGACGTAACCGAGATCGAGTAGGCCGGCGAGACCGACAACGATGTTCAGCCCCCAGGCCAGCATCACGTAGATCAGGATCTGGATACCAAAGTTATCCACCCACTTCAGCGAACCCTGCGGGCCAGCAACAGCGTAGATGAACGGGGGATAGAGCAGCAGCGCCACGAGCGCGATCTTCAGAAAATGCGTGTGAAAAAAGCCCTTCTCGGTCGAGATGTCCAGCTCGCCACTGCGTGCCTTTTTCAGCTTGCGGGCATCCAGATGCGGCTTCACAAAAACGACCATCAGGAAGCGGCCGACGGCAGCAATCGCGACGAAGATGGCCAGCAGGCCCCAGCGCTGGATGATAATGAGCTCGTTGCTGATGTTCTGATCGGTCTTCAGACCGACATACAGCACGAACATGCCGAACGCGATCAGGGCTGCGAACAGGGCTTCTTTAATACCCGTCTGGACAAGTCCGGCTTTGGCGGGCTTGTCAGCGGAACGTACAACATTTTCCATGACGTTAAACCTTCTCGACTTCCGGCCGGCCCAGGATACCCGTCGGCTTGAAGATCAGCACGAAAGCGAGGATGGCGAATGTCGCCACATCCTTGTACGCGATGGTGAAGTAAGCCGACCACAGCGACTCGATCAGGCCAATCATCAACCCGCCCAGAACAGCGCCCGGAAGCGAACCGATGCCGCCGAGAACGGCCGCGGTGAACGCCTTCACACCCGGTACGAAGCCATCGTTGAAGTTCACGACACCATAATACATCAGATACATCGTGCCTGCGACCGCAGCGAGCGCCGCACCCATGATGAAGGTGATGGAAATCGTCTGATCGACATTGACGCCCAAAAGAGCCGCCATCTTGCGGTCCTGCTCGGTTGCGCGCTGGGCACGGCCGAGAGACGTGTGATTGACAAGATACCAGAACACCGTCAGCAGCACGACCGTAATGAGGATAATGACGATCTGCTTCAGCGAAATGGAAATGCCGGCAATGTTGTAGACGGTGCTGACCAGCGGCGGAATCGGCTTGTTGCGCGGACCCTGCGTGACCTGAATGAAGTTCGACAGCGTGATCGACATGCCAATCGCGGTGATCAGCGGCGCGAGACGGAAGGATCCGCGCAGCGGACGATAAGCAACACGCTCAATCGTCCAGTTCCACAAACTCGTCATCAGCATCGCAATGAGCAGCATGACCAGGAGCAGAACTGCAACCGGAAGGCCCGCGAACATGGAAGTGAGGACGAGAAAGACAATAAGGCCGGCAAAACCGCCAAGCATGAAGATATCGCCATGGGCGAAGTTGATCATGCCGATAATGCCGTAAACCATCGTATAGCCAATAGCCACAAGGCCATAGATGGATCCAAGAGTCAGCCCATTAACGAGCTGCTGGACAAAATATTCCATATGTCATTTCCCCTGGATGCAGACCGCTTCAGCCAGCATCTCTTGTTATTAGAGCCTTTGATGAGCCCTTGTTTTAGGATTTCATACCGCTTTCAAACCAAAAGGGAAGTGCAAAATCGCAAAGCTCCAAAGTTCTTTGCCGTTTTAGTGAAAATGACTTTTTTACGGTCAGGAATTCGCTTTTTTTGGCACGCAGAGCTCAAGAAAGCGCTTTTTGACTGTAAACGGCACAGATGCCGGAGGCCAGTCGCTGCCAGCGTAGCTGGAATTCTCTTCATGGAAGCATCGCTTCGCATTTTTGAAACGCGACCAAATGCACACGGCGAACTTACGCGGGATACGATTCCCATCGCCGGAAGAATTGCCTATATAGAGCAAAGCGCTTTACACAGGCGCGACATGTGACATCCGGAAGGCGAGCAATGCTCGAAACATTTGAGCGCGCCGCTCTCGAAGCGGGCAAGGAAATCATGCAGGTGTACCTTGAGGGATGCCCGTCGGCCAGGAAGGCTGACAACAGCCCGGTCACCATCGCCGACGAGCGGGCCGAGCGCATTATCATCGCACAGCTTGAAGCAGCCTTCCCCAACACGCCGATTATCGCGGAAGAATCGGTGGCGGCTGGCAACACCCCTGTGATCGGCAGGTCGTTCTTCCTTGTGGACCCGCTGGACGGCACTCGGGAATTCATCGACAAGCGGCCCGAATTCACCGTGAATATCGCCTTCATCAGCGACGGACGCCCTCTTGCCGGGATCGTCTACGCCCCTGCCCTTGGCGTCGCCTTTGCCGGCGAGAACGACAGGGCCGAGAAGCTCTTGGTCGATGAGCATTTTCAGGTGAGCCGGCGGACAGCTATCCAGGTGCGCTCGCAACCGTCCGACCGGACGGCGTTGGCAAGCAGATCCCACAATAGCCCCGAGACGGACGTCTTTCTTGCGGCAAACGCCATCTCGCGATGCACCAACATCGGTTCTTCCCTGAAATTCTGCATGCTGGCCGAAGGGCTGGCTGACGTCTATCCGCGCTTCACGCGCACGATGGAGTGGGATACGGCTGCCGGCGACGCCGTGCTGCGCGCCGCGGGTGGCTCGACGGTCACGCTGGACGGATTGCCGCTGACCTACGGCAAGACCTCACAGGCGCATGACAGCGACTTCGCCAACCCGAGCTTCATTTCCTGGGGCAGCACCAAATCCGCGCTGCAGCGGGCGTAACCCCGTCGAAAAACCAAGCAAAATCAGCAGGACGCGCGCCTCGCGGTCCACGCCCCGTTCACGGCATCTAGGATTCTCGGTGAATGAAACCACGCCGGACAGCACCGGCGATTCCGGGAGCGGCAAGCCGTGTCTGACCAGACGAACAATCTCGCCCTGCCCTACATCCTACCGTCCCAGGCACAAAAGCACGTGACCCACAACGAGGCGCTGCAACGTCTCGATGCCATTGTCCAACTCTCGATCGCGGGCGAGCCCTCCCTTCCACCGTCCGACGCTTCCGAGGGGCAATGCTATCTCGTTGCCGAAGGAGCCGGTGGCGCATGGTCCGGAAAGGACGCGCCAGGACGGCGCCTGAATCTACATCGAGCCGAAGACGGGCTGGCGAGCCTTTTTCATGACGCAAGGCCAACTCCGTGCCCTCAGCAATGACGCGTGGCGGGCGATATCGCTTGATGACGACGGTTCCGTTCCTGTGATCGGCGTCAACGCATCGCCCGATGCCGTCAACCGCGTGTTCGGACGCAAGTCTCTTCACTCATTCTGGCACTGGACACCAGTTGAAGGTGAACAAGTCCGCCACCGCGGAAACTGGCACCCTGCTGTTTCAGACTGCATGGTCGGGTCGGGCGGAAATGGGTCTCACCGGAAGCGACGAGTTTTCCGTTAAGGTCAGCGGCGACGGCAGCGATTGGCTGACTGCTCTGACAATTTCACCCCGAGGTGCCGTGAGAACTCCAGCAAGGCCGATCGCGCGGGTGTCCTTGGCCGCAGGAACATCCACACCGGCATCCGGCAGCCGAACCGGTTTCAGCGATTTTCATGTGCTGCAGGGCGGCTTCACCCTCGGCCCGGTCGTTCCGTCCGGCGTCGGCGATCGCCTGCTTATTCCGGAGACCGGTCTCTACATCCTGCTGCTGACAGCAAGCACATTATCTTCTTACGGGCACGCGGCAGTGGTAGAAGCAAACCGCACAACGGCACTTGCATCCGCTGTTGGCCCGGCTTCGGCTGGCGCGGCGCGCCATACTGCGTGCGCGCTGGTGTCACTGACTGAAGGGGATCGGCTGGCCCTCCTGCATGACGGCAGTGCGCAATATGAGTTTGGAGCCACGAAGACCGAACTCTCAGCAATCATGCTGTAAATTAGATCGATGATGCCTAGAGCAGGCGATAGCGGAATGCGCGGGCAATTGCCTGCATGCGATTGACGGAATCGAGCTTTCGCATCGCACTCTTCAAATAGCCGACGACTGTATGGGCGGAGAGATCAAGAATAATCGCGATCTCTTCACTGCTCTTTCCCGCGGCCGACCAGCGCAGGCATTCGACTTCCCGGTTGCTGAGGCTTTCCGTGGGCTGCTCCGGAGGGTTCTGCTGTCCGTATAACTCTAGGAATTCCATCGCACGAAAAACGTGCTCCATCGCCTCCGCACGGGTTAGGCGCACGCGATCCCCCGAGAACACAAAAACGTACTGCCGCAAATGCATGTCATGCAAAGCAAACGCAAAGGTGCTTTTCAGGCCATGCACCCTGAAGAGTGTCGTCAGCTGCTGGTTCTCTTGATTTGCCGCCGCGCTCTCGAAAGGCGGGTTATCGCAAAAGACCGGCATCGCCGTCCTTTTGAGAGCAGCGATAAGCTTGCAGCAATAGAAGAGGTCTGCTTCCTCATAGAAATTGACGAGCTCTTGTGGCCAATTGCCGACAAGATAGTTGCTGACGAAGCCGCTGCGGTCTCCGCGCGGAAATTCGGCCAGCAAGTAGTGATTGAATCCAGCCTCTGTTGCTATTTCGGCGACGTAGTCGCTGAATCGTTCCATGGACATTTTCTGCCCAGACGCGATCCGCGAAAAAACAGTATCGCCCGCGCCGCCGCGGACGGCACGTTCTTGTCTCTTCATTCTCTTGTCCCTCGGCGGCAACCTTCGGCTCAACTTCTTCATCTGCCGACCCTAGAGAGGTCGCACAGCATCCGAGAAAAGCAAAAGCCTCCGTATCAAAAGGATACGAAGCAAACAGCCTTGGTCATTCCGGACACTACAGTAAGAACGGAGACGAATTCTTGCGCTCACAACTATGTTGCAGCGCTTATAAATTGGCGATTATCAATTGCCCACCGACCATTACGCATGGCTCCTATGCGCTCACCACAAATTTACGCTGGGGAAGTCTGCAACGGACGCAAATCGCTTTTTGGCCGGTCGACGCCTAAATTTCTTATCAAAGTGTTACGATGCGCTTAGGCAATTCTTAAATGTGACAAGCTAGAGTGGCTGCCGTGGTCTTGAGTTGTGTAGAGAGTCCAATGACCGAAATGATACGTCCCCGAGTAAAATATGTCATCGGCCCCGATGGCAGCCCGCTGACGATTGCGGATTTGCCGCCGCCGAACACAAGGCGCTGGGTTATCCGCCGCAAAGCAGAGGTTGTAGCGGCGGTTCGTGGTGGCCTGTTGAGCTTGGAAGAAGCCTGCGAGCGTTACACGTTGACTGTCGAAGAGTTTCTGTCCTGGCAGTCTTCCATTAACAGCCACGGCCTTGCCGGTTTGCGCACAACGCGCATCCAGCAGTATCGTCACTGACAAGCCCTTCCGGGCAACGAATTCTACGTTTCGGGCCGATCGGATCTCCTGAGGAGGATCCACAGACGGCCCGAAATCATTAACGCAGCCAGATGATGCCCTGCTTCCATCAGCTGCTAGAAGCCTCACCATAGCTTTTCTGCCCCATGGACCACTCGGCAGGAACTCGATCGGTGACCAGAAATCGCTGCCGGCCTAGTACCGGCAGCAATCTCCCCTAC
Organism: Rhizobium sp. R711; assembly: GCF_002211365.1. Classification (GTDB taxonomy): domain Bacteria; phylum Pseudomonadota; class Alphaproteobacteria; order Rhizobiales; family Rhizobiaceae; genus Rhizobium. Next base: position 108,354 of record NZ_LOKZ01000037.1, read on the forward strand.
CGCGCGTCTCATCGAACACAGTGTCCTTGTCGGCCGGCTTGGCGCGGCTGAGACGACATGCCAATTTCCACCAATAGCGAAATATTGATGAGCAATGGCAATGGACATCAAGAACGAAGAGAATGCTTCCGGCGGCCGCTACGTCGCAGAGGTGGAAGGCCACCAGGCCGAAATGACCTACTCCCGGACTTCGCCCAAACTCGTCATCATTGACCACACCGGCGTTCCCGATGCGTTGCGCGGCAAAGGCGTTGGCCAGGCACTTGCGCTGCATGCAGTCGAGGAAGCACGCAAAGGCGGATGGAAGATCTTTCCGCTATGCCCTTTCTTCAAGGCGCAAGCACAACGTCACGAGGAATGGCGCGACGTCGTCAACGGCTAGCATTGCAAACAGGAAAAGCCATGTATGACGGACGCGACAGCCCATCATGCATGGCTTTTTTCGAGGCGATGCCCAAGCGCCAAGTAGCGCCCGTTTCCTGCCTTCAGGCTCTTGCCCGGACTGCGCCGTCGCGCTCTTCCAGCGCGGCTGCACGTGCATATTCCGCCTGCATCTCTTCGAGCGCCTGTTCCAGCGACTCTTCCTGCATCTTCAGCTCCTTGATCGAGACCTGAAGATTATCCGCGCGTTGGCGAGCTGCCTTCGCGAAAGTCGGATAGGCGAAGTGATTCGGGTCGGAAATGCCGGACTTTTTTTCTTCGACGACGATCTGGCTCTCCAGATCCTTCGTCATCCGCTCAAATTCGGACATCATCATCTGCAATTGCTGCAGTTGGCGACGTTTTTCGTTCACCTGAAATTCCTTCAGGCGAACTAGGCTCTCACGCGACTTCATACGCATTACTCCAGTGATGCGAGACCCCTGCTCCACTTTAAATCGCCCCGGCGGGCCGCTTTGACACGGACTGCCGAAAAAATTTCCGTCGGTATTAACAAAAACCTACCGCTGGTAACCTTTCGTTTACGGGCATCGTTAATGATAGTACCGATGATTTAAGGGTCGGTAAACACAACTACGCGATTTCCGATACCGTTTCATTGGTGAGTCGAATGAATCGCTTACCAGCCGTTCTTAATGTAAAAGTTAAGGATTTGGCTTTGCGAATTCTCGTTGGAAAACAGCGGAATGGACAAATTATTTAATAAATTGATTACCTCTTGCCAGAGTGAATCAGAATTTGTTAACCATTTCGTGGCAGCTTCCAAATCACGCAGTGACATATTCGGTATCGCGTAGGGGGCCAGACCACCTTTCGGCGGCGGTAAAGGGGATAAGAATGCGGGTACTACTCATCGAAGATGATAGCGCGACAGCGCAGAGCATCGAATTGATGCTCAAATCAGAAAGTTTTAACGTCTACACCACCGATCTCGGTGAAGAAGGCGTCGACCTCGGGAAGTTGTATGATTACGACATCATCCTTCTCGATTTGAACCTTCCCGACATGTCCGGATATGAAGTGCTTCGCACTCTGCGCCTGTCCAAGGTCAAGACACCGATCCTGATTCTGTCCGGCATGGCCGGCATTGAAGACAAGGTTCGCGGCCTTGGTTTCGGCGCTGACGACTACATGACCAAGCCTTTCCACAAGGACGAGCTGGTCGCGCGCATTCATGCGATTGTCCGCCGTTCCAAGGGCCACGCCCAGTCCGTCATTATGACCGGCGAGCTGATCGTCAACCTCGATGCAAAGACCGTCGAAGTCGGCGGCCAGCGCGTCCACCTGACGGGCAAGGAATACCAGATGCTGGAGCTGCTTTCGCTCCGCAAGGGCACCACGCTCACCAAGGAAATGTTCCTGAACCACCTCTACGGCGGTATGGACGAGCCGGAACTGAAGATCATCGACGTCTTTATCTGCAAGCTGCGCAAGAAGCTCGCAAATGCTGCCGGCGGCGCAAATTATATCGAAACTGTCTGGGGCCGCGGCTACGTTCTGCGCGAGCCGGATGGTGCCGAGTACGCCGAAACCGCCTGACGTTTCATCCCCTTTGCCAAGCTTAAAGAAATCCCGTCCGTTGTGGCGGGATTTCTGTTTTTGGCATGCAAGCCGTTTTGGATACATGGAGAAGCCGCCCGGAGGCGGCTTCGGTCGGTTGAGAGATCTTGGAAACTATGCGGCGATCGCACGGTTGCCGAAAACGGCCGTGAGAATCTTGCGGTCGAACGGCTTGAGTAGAAAATCGGTCGCCCCTGCCCGCTTGCCCATCATCAGCTTCTTGAGATCGGCCTCGACCACGCAATAGTAGATCTTGACCTCCTTGCCGCCTTCCATGCCGCGAATGGTCGAAATCAGCTCGAGTGCATTGTCCATACCGGAATCGACGATGAGGTATTCGGGGAGTTGAACCTGGCAGCTGGCGAGAGCTTCAACGGCACTCGAGGCTTCACTGACCATAAAGTCGAGCTCGGAAAGGATGCGCTTTCCCACCTTCCGAACGACATCCGACGAGTCGGCGATCATAAACCTCTGCATGGCTGCTCCTTGCCCCAGCTTCTGTCCCGGCTGGCGTCTTACCAGCCAAGGATAGAAACATTAGGCTAAGGATTTATTACCTCGACGAGCCGAAACGGGCCGAGGTCTTCATCAAACAGCGACAACGTCAGCGGTAAATGTCAGCTCTTCCGTGGTTGCGCCGTGGCCGAGCGCCATGCCGCATTCGTCAGCGAGCAGCACCGTATAATACGGCTGGATCGAATGGGCATCGATGGCTTCCTCGATTTCCCCGGTCGAAATCTCCACGAATTTCGGCGGCAGGCGCATCAGCTTGCCCTTCGCGACGATCTTGAATTTTGCGTCAAGCTCGGGGTTCTCAAGCGTGACTTCGATGACGCCGCCGCGTGGAATCGACGAATAGGCCACCAGGAAGAGATTGAGCAGCAACTTGACGCGGTTCTTGGCGATGATCGCACGCGGACCAGTCCAGACAACCTCGGTCTTCTTCTCGGCGGCTGCGAAGTCCTTTGCCGCGCGTTCGGCTTCACCGGTATCGATCGAAGCCCCGACCGATCCGGAAGCACCAAAGGCGAGCCGGGCGAACTTCAGACGGACAGAGGCGTTGAGCGCGCTTGTCCTGATAAGATCCATCGCGTCGGCATCGGCGCCGCCCTCGTCCAGAAGCTCCAGACCGTTGTTGATTGCACCGACCGGCGAGATAACGTCATGGCAGACGCGACTGCACAGAAGCGCTGCCAGGTCCGGGCCGGTCAGGGTGAGGTTTGGATTCTTCGACATCATCGTCTCCAGGGGCGGCAAGATCATTCCGCCGTCTATCTTGCATCATCAAAATTGCGCGAAGTTTGCGGCCGCACTCGGCGCCATAATGACACCATATTTGGTAAACCGATTGTTAAGACCATACGCGCAAAATGAATCAAACGCCGGAAACGGCTCATCGTACCGACCATGATGAACGGATGACACCATGCGCTCCCATTTCCTCGGAAGATTTTCCGCCATCTGCCGACTCTTTGTTGCGCTGACCCTTTCGCCCCTCATCCTTGTTCCGACCAAGGCAACGGCACAGCAACAGTCCAACGGTGGCCAGTATTCGATGCAGGAAATCGTCGACGCCGGGCACTCGTTTTTCGGCTCGACGAGTGGCGGGCTGGCCAAGGTGATCGAAGCGGCCTTTCAGAAATACGGCCTTCCGAACGGCTACATTCTCGGCCAGGAAGGCTCTGGCGCCTTCATCGCCGGCCTCACATACGGCGAGGGCCAGTTGAACACAAAGAATGCTGGCGAACATCCGCTCTACTGGCAGGGTCCGTCGCTCGGCATTGATTACGGCGGTCAGGGCACGCGAGTCATGATGCTGGTCTATGACCTGCCCTCGACAGACGCCATATACGCGCGCTTCGGCGGCGTCAGCGGTCAGGCCTTCGTGATCGCTGGCTTCGGCATGACTCTTCTCAAGAACGATAACGTGCTTGTCGTGCCGATCCGCACCGGCGTCGGCGCGCGCCTCGGACTGAATGTCGGCTACCTCAAGGTGACGCCGAACCCAACCTGGAATCCTTTCTGATTTCCATCCGCGCCAGCGAACTCTCGCTCGCCGTTACCTTTCCGCCACTTGCCCTACGCGTCAGGTCCGCTTAATCATTGGTCCTGACGCAAATCAACCCCTGGAAGCCGTGGCGACGCCGTGATCGAATATGCTCTCTTGTTCGGATTGGGCTTCCTGACGGCAGCGTTCCTCGTTTTCCTGGTGTCGCCTGCTGTTCACCGCCGCATTGTCTGGTACACGGAAAATCGGATGCGCGCGACGATGCCGCTCAGCCCGCAGGAAGTGCGGGCACAGAAGGATATGGTCCGGGCCCTTTATGCCGCGGAAAATGCCAAGACCACACAGGACCTCGTGCGCGAGCGCGAAAAGTCGCTGGCGCTGCAACTGAAGCATGACGCGCTGGCGCTCGATGCGGGACGGTTTGCCGCCGAGATCGGTGGGCTGCAGGCCCAAATCAGCGACATGAGTGTCGAAGCTGCGGAACAGCGCTCGCACCTGCGCAAGGACGAGAACTATATCAGCCAGCTGAAGACCAGCCTTCACATTGCCGAGCAGGCAAGCGCCGCCAAGGAAGGCGAGCTAGACGTTCTTCGCATGCGCCTCAACAAGCTTGCAGAGCAGACCGACAATCTCAAGATCGATTTGGCGGCGCGCGAGACCGAAATCGAGAGTGTGACATTCAAAGCAAACGCGATCCGCGTCGAGCGGGACAATCTTCGCCAGGACGTGAGCCTGTTGCAGAAGCGCGCGAAGGATGCGGAGCAGGCGCTCGCCCAGCACGAGCACGCAGTCATCCGGCTCAAGGACCAGGCGGACCGCGATGCGGCATCGGTGGCCGACAAGGATGCACTCCTCCGACGCCGCCAGCAGGAAATTGCCAAGCTGAAGGAACAGGTCAAGGCCGTGAACGCTGAACTGCGCAAAGCAAACCGCGCGCTCCGCGGCGCAGGCCTCCCGCCTGTAATCGCAGATTCGGTTTCGCAGGAGCGGGCAACAGAGGAAACGATGACAACCGAACTCGATACCGCAGCGATTGCAGCGCGCCTGAGCGACGAAGTGCGCAAGCGCAGTGCCGCCGTCTCAGAACAACTTCTGAAAGCGAAATCCGACTCTGGCCACGACGGCGCGATACGCGAGGAGATCGCCGGCATCGCTGCAAGCATGGTTGCGTTGACCGCCATCAACGAAGGCCCCTCCTCGCCGATCCGCGACCTTCTGCCGGACGCCACCGACGCTCAGGATGGCGAGCGCATCAACCTCGCGCAGCGCGCGGCCACGATCTTGTCCGAGCCGGGCTGAAATCAGATCAGTGCTGCAGCCGATGACATGGCGAAGAGAGCAATGCCCGTTGCCGTCGCCACGTTCAAGCTGTCCAATCCTTGCGATTGTGGGATGCGCGCGCTGCGGAAGCGCTCCAGCACCGCGGGAGGTAACCCCTCGCCTTCTGTACCCACAACCAGTGCCATGCGCTCCGCCGGTGGTATGGCCCGAATGTCGGTCTCGCCGCGGGGCGAAAGCGTCCAGATTGAAAAGCCGTTCGCCGCAAGCCGTGTCAGCACGTCAAGCGCCGTGCCCTTCCGTTCGTAAGGAACGCTGAGCACGGAGCCGACGGACACGCGCAGTGCCTTCCGGTAGAGCGGGTCACACGACGTCTCGTCTAGAAAGACACCGTCCGCCTTAAAGGCGGCCGCATTGCGGAACATGGACCCGGCATTGTCATGGTTGGAAATGCCGCATCCCACGAGAACCAACGAACGCGCCGGCAGTTGGTCGATAAGATCGAATTCAGCCACCTCGCGCCTGCCGAGCGCCAGCACGCCGCGATGCAGATGAAATCCGACGATCCGGTCCAGAACCTCCGCCTCGGCGACATAAACCGGCACATTGTCCGGTAACCTCTCGAGGATTGGAGCGACGCCATCGACACGGTTCTTGAGCAACAGCACTTTTTCAGTAGCAAAGCTGCCGCTGCGGCTCGCCTCCGCCAGCAGCCGAAGCACCACCGTACCCTCCGCGATGAAGCGGTTATGCCGGCCGGTGAGATCGCGCTCGCGAATGTCACGAAAGTCGGTGATGCGCGGATCGTCGGCACTCTCGATGGCTATGAGGCGAGAAGGCATCGCCCTAGCCGCCGTTAATCGTCACATCGGCAACAATGTGCCCCGACAGGATGTCGACGACAAGCGACTTCTTAATTCCGTTGGCTGTGGCCCCGAAGAACATGATCTGGCCTCCCGAGAGCGACGAGGACTGGATGACAAAACCCGGCGGCAGCGTTGCCGTCACATGCACCGGCGCATCGGAGGGAACGGCCGTGGATGTTGCGGCCACGGGTTCCTTCGCAGGAGCCCGCATCGTCTTGTAGACAACGGCGCCGAAGACAGCCATAAGGCTCACGAACATGATGATGCCTGAGACGATCTGCAGGCGGATCATCTTGCGCCGGACACGTTCCATCGCCGGATCAAGGGGCTTTTCGTCCTGATCGTCGTCTGGCTGGATATTCGTCATATGTGGCGTTCCGTTCTATAAATCATTCGGAGAAGAAGCGTCTTGAGCGACCCCTTTAAACAAGCATCCGGCATTAGAAAAGTCCTCACCGCTGACGAGAACGCTGAAGGCCGTCTGGACGCGTGGATGACGGCACAGCTTGGCGAAGAGTTTTCGCGCAGCCGCGTGAAGGTGCTGATCAAGGAAGGCCAGGTCTCGGTGGCCGGTAAGGTCGTCGCCGATCCGCAGAAAAAGGTGCGTCCGGGCGATACCTTTGAGATCCTGCTGCCTGAGCCTGAGGATCCGACGCCGCAGGGTGAGAATATCCCGCTCGATATTCTGTACGAAGACGACGACGTCATCGTCATCTCCAAACCGGCTGGCCTGGTGGTGCACCCCGCGGCTGGCAACTGGACGGGCACACTCGTCAACGCGCTAATCTATCATTGCGGGGACAGTCTGTCGGGCATCGGCGGCGTGCGTCGTCCGGGCATCGTCCACCGGCTGGACAAGGACACCACGGGCGTAATGGTCGTCGCCAAGAACGATATCTCTCATCGCCACCTGTCGCTTCAGTTTGCCGATCACGGGCGGACCATGCCGCTGGAGCGTGCCTACCAGGCGATCGTCTGGGGCCGTCCTCGCTCGTTGACCGGAACCATCAATGCCCCGCTCGGCCGCTCCGTCGGCGACCGTACGCGCCGAGCCGTGAAGCGGCCCGAAACGCAGGATGCCGACGAGGCAATCACGCACTACGAAGTTCTCGAGCGCTTCCATGAGAACCCCGACGCGACATCACTTGCCTCGCTTGTCGAGTGCCACCTCGAAACCGGCCGCACCCATCAGATCCGCGTGCACATGGCACATATCGGCCACCCGCTGCTCGGCGATACGGTCTACGGAGCAGGTTTCAAAACCAAGGCAAACCTGCTTCCGGATGCTGCCAGGAAGACTGTGAACGCCTTCGGAAGACAGGCGCTCCACGCCTACCTGCTGCAATTCGAGCACCCGCGCACCGGCGAGGTTATGCACTTCGAAGTGCAACTGCCAGAGGACATGGAGGAACTGGCAAACGCCCTAAGGGCCTAGCCGGAGTAACGCCTTCGTGAAAGGGCGTGCGGCCTTGAACCCCTGTTCCGCCATACTTATCTGTACATTGACTTAGTGCGGGCTTGGATAAAGCCGCACGTCCCGGTTTGCCTTTCGACGCAGGGGCGCGTTCCATCGGGAACCGGAATTCAGATAGGAGGGTGCTTTTATGGCCCGAAATAACTTGCCGTCCATTACCGCCGGCGAAGCCGGTCTCAATCGTTATCTCGACGAGATTCGCAAGTTCCCGATGCTGGAGCCGCAGCAGGAATATATGCTCGCGAAGCGCTATGCGGAACACGGCGATCGCGAAGCCGCACACAAACTCGTCACCAGCCACCTGCGCCTCGTTGCGAAGATCGCGATGGGCTATCGCGGCTATGGCTTGCCGATCGGCGAAGTCGTCTCCGAAGGGAACGTCGGCCTGATGCAGGCCGTCAAGAAGTTCGATCCGGAACGCGGTTTCCGTCTTGCCACCTATGCCATGTGGTGGATCAAGGCCTCGATCCAGGAATACATCCTGCGTTCCTGGTCCCTGGTGAAGATGGGTACGACCGCCAATCAGAAGCGACTGTTCTTCAATCTGCGTCGCCTCAAGGGCCGTATCCAGGCCATTGACGACGGTGACTTGAAGCCGGAACACGTCGCTGAGATTGCCACCAAGCTGAACGTCTCCGAGGAGGAGGTCGTCTCGATGAACCGCCGCCTGTCGGGCGACGCGTCGCTGAACGCACCGATCAAGGCCTCGGAAGGCGAGTCCGGCCAATGGCAGGATTGGCTCGTCGACGACCATGACAGTCAGGAAGAGGTTCTGATCGAGCAGGACGAACTCGACACCCGTCGCCGTATGCTGGCGAAGGCGATGAGCGTTCTGAACGACCGTGAACGCCGTATCTTCGAGGCGCGTCGTCTCGCTGAAGATCCGGTAACGCTGGAAGACCTCTCGTCGGAGTTCGACATCAGCCGCGAGCGCGTTCGTCAGATCGAAGTCCGCGCATTCGAAAAGGTTCAGGACGCCGTTCGCAAGGAAGCTCTCGAACGCGCCAAGGCCGTTCGGGTGGTGGAAGCGACGGCGTAACGCTCGATCGTAGTTTAAACAGAAAGGGCGGGACCATTTGGTCCCGCCCTTTCTTTTTGTCGATTCGATAGTCGCCTACTGACTGGTCGATACATCGCCGAAAGCGGCCCATTCCTTAATCGCGGCGTTGAACGCCTCAGCGCCCGTAGTGCCCTTCTGCATTGTCAGAAGTGCACGGCGACCGTTGCGATACGTGATCGGAATATCGATCCAGTCGCGGCTTGAAAGGAGATCGAGGTTCGCCTTGCGCGCGTCCGGATAGTCGTTAAGGGCGATCATGTGGAAATCGTCGGTAATCTTTGCAGGCACAGCAATCAGGGCGTCGCCGCGATCCTGTTCGGTGCGCTTCATCGAAATACGCTGAACGCTTTCGATGGCGCCGCCTTCAAAATTCGGCGGCAGCGAGAAGACCACCTCGACGATATGGCTGGCCGGCAGCGACGGATCGGAGTTGCGCTTGAACGTCAGCTGTGCCGACAGATTGCGTTCCGGAACGGTTACAGTCGCCTGTACCGTCGCTTCCTGCCTGCCGTCGGAACCTGCCTCGTGCTGGAGACTCCAGACGACGGACCCCTGGATGGCGGTCGGCGAACTCTGACCGATCCGCTCCTCATAGAGGAACATCTTCTCGGTGGAACCTACCGGCGCAGCTTGCGTAGCTCCAGGCGCCGCTGGCGCAGTCGCAGGCGGGGCATTCGTTGCGGGCGTCGTCGAGGTCACTGGCGGGGTCGTATCCGCCGCTGCAACGTTCTGCTCGGCTACCGACTTTCCTTCGGCCGTCGGCGTTCCCGGAACGGAAGCGGGGCCGCTGTCCACCTCTGTACCATCGACAAGAAGCCGCTGGTTGAACTTGTTGTTGACGGAAGCGCCATCATTCAAGGAAGCAACTTCCTTGTTTGCCTCAGCCGGCTTTGCCTCGCTGGTCTGCGGCGTTGTCGCACCGGGCTTGGTGGGCGTCTGCTCGTTCTTCGTGCCCTGCGAAGGAGCCGCGCTCACGAGGTTCTTCACCATTGACGACAGCGCGTCCTTATTGGTCCAGGCGGCATATCCGCCACCACCGACCACGCCCAGCGCAATGAGAATCGTTACGATGGAGCCGATGCCGAAACGGCGGCGCTTCGGCTCCATACGGAGGTTTTTGCCCTGGAACTTGGCAGCAACCGCACTGTCAAGATCGGCCGCCGGAATGCCGTCATCATCCTCGGCAACGACGCCACGATTGTCGTATCCGCGAAGTGGCTTTGCCTCCTGCCAGGCCGGATTGGTTTCCGAGGCAGATTTTGCTGCCGGCGCCCCATGAATTTCGGAGAAGAGATCGCCGTCGTCAAAATGGGCGTTGATCGGAACCTTCTTGCCGCTTTCAATCGGCGGCAAGTCGTCGAAGGCCGCGGACTCCCAGGAGAAGCCCTCATTCGCGGCGGGCATCTTCACGCCGCCTGGCGTATGGTCGATCCCTGCGATGACGTCTTCGAACGCACGTGCCGCTTCATTTGCGGGAGCAACTGGCGCTGCTTCCGAAAACTGCCTGAGTTCCTCGAGTGCCCAATCCGTCTGCGCATCCTTGGCGGGAGGCGCCGGTGTTTCCTCCACGGGCTCTGCCCACACCGGATCGAAATGCCCGGCGGCATCTGCCTGGAGCGGCTCCTCCTGGCTGCGATCCACGAATTCCTCCGGAGGACGGTCCAGCCCAAGGACCGGTTCGACCAGACGGTTGGTCAGATCGTAGTCACGCGCAATCGGCTGCGCCGATTCAGCATAGGTTGGCTCGACCGGTTCGAGCAGCGGCTCCTCGGGCGCGACAACATGCTCTTCTTGACCGCGCCGATCCTCGTAGACAACCTCTTCGGAATGAGCAGCCTGCCAATGCTCTACAGGCTCGGCTTCCTCGACGGGAGCCGCCTGCTCCTCATTCGCCCAAGGTTCCTCCTGCTGCGCCGTATGCTCCGGCTCGGCAGCGACAGGTTCCTCATAGTGAGGCGCAGGCTCGTCGGCCGGCTCTTCGTAGCCAGGTGCTGCCAATTCTTCGGCTTCCACGTGATCTTCGTGGACCGGCGTCGCATGCAACGGCTCCTCGACTACGGCTTCGTCGGCAAGCGATTCAGGCGCGGCAGCTTCCGGCTCAGGGGCGGCATCGACGCTTGACCCAACGGCAGTCTCATCTGCGAGCGAGGCACCATCGACCGGAACGGCTTCGGCATGTTCCGCTTCGACTTCGCGGATTGCAGCTTCGAGCTTTTCAAGCTGCCGTTGCAACATCGCTTCCGGTGGGCGCGGCTTCATATTCTCGAGCTGCCGCTGAACAGCACCGCGAGCACGCTCGTAGACTTTCACCCGCATCTCGGGAGTATTTTCAGACAGGCCGTCAACCGCCCGCCGGATAACTGCGATAAAATCCGCCATTCGTACTTTCTCTAAGAGTGCGGCTCGCCCTGCGAACCGCACAAATAATGACCCACGACCTTAGTCCTCAAACGGATCGGTCACAAGTATCGTGTCGTCTCGCTCAGGACTTGTAGACAAGAGAGCGACAGGCGCCCCGATCAACTCTTCGACCTGGCGGACATACTTGATTGCCTGGGCCGGCAGATCGGCCCAGCTGCGCGCGCCGACAGTCGATTCCTTCCAGCCTTCAAGTGTAACATAGATCGGCTCAACGCGTGCCTGCGCGCCCTGGCTGGCCGGAAGATGATCGATTTCTTCACCGTCGAGCTTGTAGCCGACGCAGATCTTCAATTCGTCCAGGCCGTCGAGAACATCGAGCTTCGTCAACGCGATCCCGGTAATGCCGTTGGTTGCAACCGACTGGCGCACCAGCGCCGCATCGAACCAGCCGCAGCGACGCTTACGGCCGGTTACCGTGCCGAATTCGTGGCCCTTTTCACCGAGGAACTGGCCAATGTCATCATGCAGCTCGGTCGGGAACGGCCCCTCGCCAACGCGCGTCGTGTAGGCCTTTGTGATGCCGAGGATATAGCCGAGCGATCCTGGGCCCATGCCCGAACCGGCCGCAGCCTGACCGGCAACCGTGTTCGAAGATGTTACGAACGGGTACGTGCCATGGTCGATGTCGAGCAGGCTTCCCTGCGCGCCTTCGAACAGAATGCGGGCGCCCTTGCGGCGCTCCTTGTCAAGGAAAAGCCAAACGGTATCGCGGTAGGGAAGCACGCGATCGGCGATCGACGTCAGTTCGGTCATGATCGTGTCGTGGCTGACCTCGACGACGCCAAGGCCGCGACGCAATGCATTGTGATGCGTCAGAATACGGTCGACCTTACCAGGCAGCGTGTCCAGATCAGCGAGATCCATCACGCGGATGGCGCGGCGGCCGACCTTGTCTTCATAGGCCGGACCAATGCCGCGGCGCGTGGTGCCGATTTTCGTACCGCTGTTGGACGCGGCGTCTTCGCGGTAGGCGTCGAGCTCGCGGTGCAGCGAAAGAATAAGCGTTGCGTTGTCGGCAATGCGCAGGTTCTCGGGAGAGATTTTTACGCCCTGCTTCTCCAGCTTCTCGATCTCGGCGATCAGCGCATGCGGATCGACGACGACGCCGTTGCCGATCACGGCCATCTTGCCGGGACGCACGACGCCGGATGGCAAAAGCGACAGCTTGTAGCTGGTTCCGTCGATAACCAGCGTATGGCCTGCATTGTGTCCGCCCTGATAGCGCACAACGATGTCCGCACGTTCCGAAAGCCAATCGACAATCTTGCCCTTGCCTTCGTCACCCCATTGCGAACCGACCACGACTACGTTCGTCATTCACGTCTTCCTGTTAAAGGCGGATTTAACCGCACCCTTCTCAAACCCGCGCATCTATAAAGCTTTGTCACGGGGAAAGCGACCCTGTTGTGCCGCCGGAATCGGCTTTTTACGTGACAAATCAGCCATCATCGGGCTATTGGCCAATCATACTCTGAGGTTGAGAACCGCATCGCCGTCATCTGGAAGAATCGCCTGTGCAGGTCGCCGCCTATATTTCTCTCGTCGTCGCAGCACTCTGCTGGGGCGGAAACGCGGTGGCGGGCAAGCTCGCGCTTGGTCACGTTAGCCCGATGATGCTGACGTTTCTGCGCTGGTTCCTTGCGACAGCGCTCATAGCCGCCGTTTCGGTCCCGCAGTTGAAACGCGACTGGCCGATCGTCCGCAGGAATCTGCCGCTGCTCTTCTTTTACGGCGTCATCGGCTACACGCTTTTCAACGCGATGCTTTACTCGGCCGTCAAGTATACGACCGTGATCAATGTTGCGATCGAGCAGGCCGGCATTCCGATGCTGATCTTCCTCTTGAATTTCGTCTTCTTCCGCACAGGCGTTTCTGCCGCGCAAATCGTCGGCTTCGCCATGACACTAGGCGGCGTCGCATTGACCGCAGCGCATGGCGACCTGACAACCCTGCTGCAACTTGGCCTCAACCACGGCGACGGCCTGATGCTGATCGCTGTCGCCGCCTACTCGGTCTACACCATCTTCCTGCGCTGGAAGCCGCGGCTCGATTGGCGCACCCTGATGGCTATCCCCGCGCTCGGTGCGACGCTGACCGCAGTGCCGCTTCTTGTTTGGGAGAGCACACAGGGCGCTGTTCGGCTACCTGACAACAAGGGATGGCTGATTGCCTTCTACACAGCAATCTTCGCCTCCTTGCTTGCGCAGATCCTCTATATCAAGGGCGTCGAGGCAATCGGCGCAAATCGCGCCGGGCTCTTCATCAACCTTGTGCCGGTGTTCGGAACGCTGTTATCCGTAGCGCTGCTTGGCGAGCGCCTTCAGCCTTTCCATTTGATTGCGCTTTCGCTCGCCTTGGGCGGCATTGCCATCGCCGAAAAAGGTCGCCCCCAAAAGGCCGCCTCAACCGCCCCCGCCTCGCCTATGGACTAGCCGAGTTCCAGCGTCGTGACGCCGAAGATATTCTTCAGCGGAACGACGGGCGCTGTTCCCCGATACATCCGCGCCGTTTCGAAGACCGGCGCCAAGCCCATGCTCTCGGCAAGCTCAACCGCCTCGCCATTGCTGGTCGGAATGTCAATGAAGACCTTGGCCCCTTTGGCGTGTGGCGTGAGGGCTGAAAGCAAGGCTGCAGCGCTATCCCTGTCGGCGGCAAACAGCGGACCGATCTTGTAGCCGTCGTAACAACGACGGATAGTTCCGTACCCACGAATCTTGCCGCTCTTGCGCACCACCGCCGAATGCCGGTCCCTGCGCGCCGCACACCATGACGCCACAAACGCCGGCCGCGGTGCGGGAAAGATCGTTGCGTCGTAGCGCAGCAATCCGTCGAGTTTATCCGATACAGCCTGAGCGGCCAGTGTTGACCCAGGCACGGCCGATATCACGCCGCCGTAGCGAACCGTCCGGTAAGCCTCTTCGAAGCCGGCCTTGCGGTAATTGTCCTGCTGCGCGGGGACACCGTCCAGCCCAATGCTGCGGCCTTCCGCGGACGCCACGCCGGCATTCCAGATGGCCCTGCCATAGCCCTTACCCCGAAAATCGGGATGGACGATATAAAGCCCCAGGAAAGCGAAATCTTCGCCATATTTGACGACGGAAATCGAGGCGACCGGCACCTCCCCTAGCACGCCAACGAAAAATCCGGACGGGTCCGCATCGTGGAAAGCAACCGAGTCGTCGAGGCCGGGATTCCATCCCTCCTGACGTGCCCACTCGAGCACTAGCTCTAACTCACCGGGTCGCATCGGGCGAACGGCAAACTCCGAATTCATGCAACGTCCCTAAATCAGATCGACCGCAAGTTCGCACTTGCGGGACAAATAAAGATCAAAGTCTAACAGCCGTAAACCAACCGACGGCGAAGAAACATGTTCACGGCTAAGGCGATCTGCAGCGATCGTCATGAAGCACGACCCGAAAATTCTTCGCATCGCAACCATCATGGAACAGGGAGATTACAATCTCAAGATAATTACTTAAGAGAACATGAAGATGCGCCCAGCTTCAGAGTTCAGAGAAGCTTAAGCTGCTCGAAAATCGTACGAGCGTCATGTTCGCATCTACGCGATGGCGATGACCTCAAGCTCTTGACCACCGAGACTGACGACATCTCCGATCGTCTTGCCGATGAGAGTTCTCGCCACCGGAGATACAAAGGAAATCGATCCGGCTTTGGGATCGGCTTCATCCTCTCCCACGACCCGATATGTCTGCACGCGCCCGTCGTCCCGGCTGAAGGTCACGGTGCTTCCAAAGGCAACGGTATCAAATGAAATCGGATCAGGCATAACCTGCGCCGTGCGGACGCGCGTAGTAAAGTAGCGTAGATCCCGTAACGGGTTCGCTGCTTGCCGCCGCCGCTCATTTACATCTTCGATCGTGCTCGCGGCATCATAGGCCTCGCGCGCTTGCTGCAGTTGCAATTCCAGAGCCTTCAGGCCCGCTTCCGTAACGAGGTTCGGATGCGACGAAATTGGACGGTCAGGCAAAAGTGTCTCCGAAGCAGCTTCGGCACTTTCCTCTTTGACGAAGGCAACACTCAATTTCGAAACTCCGCTCTTTGGTCTCTGATTTCGCAACGCTCAGCCGATGGGTCGCGATTGATCGAAACAACGCATATTCCGCAATGGCGTGACACCGGTTGTTAGGCTGTCGCCGTTGCAGTCGATCTTATACCATCTCGTCCAATGGTCACAGCCGGGCAAGAACAACGACCGCACCTCCCGTTCCGAACGAACCGCCTGAGCGGCCCGATTGCCGCAAGCCGCCATGGCTAGTTTCGGCAAATGGGTTTGGCTACCCGGCTGATTTTCCCCGCTTGCTCCAATCGAAATAGGATCACATTCCCATTCATCGCTGTGGAGCCTTTCATGTTTCTCGGTCTCAGTGTCAGTCCAATTCAGCCAGCGCATCGCGCCATGCCGAAACAACGTTCCGCTGTCGCCTTCGGAGATAGCCTGACAGCGGGCGCCGGCGCATCGTCCCCCTACCACTCCTACCCCGCGTTGGCGGCCTCTTTGTTCGACCCGCCTCGTATTATCCTCAATCGCGGCATGGGTGGCCAGACGTCCACCCAGATCGCCGCTCGTCAGGGAGGCAAGCCGTTGCTGCTCGCGGTGCAGGGTCCCGAATCCAAGAACCTGTTTCCGCGTACCCGCGACTGGATGGCTTCCTTTGACGCCGGTGTCATCAACGGACTGGCTCACGAGTTGGTAGCCCTCGGGCATCGACGACGCCGGGCTCCCCTACGGCGACGTTCGCATTCATGGAACAGCGACCGCCACGTTCACGGATGTCGGACGACAGATATATGGCTCCATAGCCGCAAACCGCGAAGTCGAACCAGGTAGCCACTGGACCATATCGGGCGAGGCTCAACTCAGCGGCGGCTCGACCAGCGGCGTGAACGGCTTCAATCTCCCACTCATTCAGGCGGACGAACCCGGAGGATATCTCAACGAGATTGCATCCTTTAGCTTCCCGCTCGACGGCACGCGCAATAGCATGTCCGGAAGCGGCGAAACAACCCACACTTATATTCGATCGACATTTCTGCTGAGCGTCACGACCGGCAGCGCCATCGACATAAAGCTCCGCATTTTCCCCGGTCAATTCGAGGCTGGCCCGCTGCGCACATCGCTGGAGCCCACACCCGGTGACGGCACAATCGCGCCCTACAGCCCCCCATTCTCGATGAAATCTCGTTTCGTCAACGGCACGGAGGGTTGGGCCCCTCGCCTTCAGGATGGCAACGCGACGCCACTGCGGATACCGGCCGAAACAGCGCTCGCCACTTTGGCTTCAACCTGCTTCTTGATGTAAACGGCCGTCACAAGATTCGCGAGCCGCGCGGCTTTCTCCGCATCGTCCGATGCTACTCCCACGCCGATGAGGTAGGTCAAGCCTTCGCCGCGAACCCGAACGGCGTCCTTGAAAGTCGACAATACCTCCCCAGCCGCCGTGTCGCCTGAGGCCGCGTTAGCACCGAATCCAATCCTGGACAGTAGCCGGTCCTTGAAGCGGTTGGATGCGAACTCCGGGTCAGCAAGCAGATTGCCGTCCTTGATCGCCTCCACCAACGCCGCATCGGATTGAATGATACGAACCTCGCCTTCCACTCGGGAGTTGTCGGTAAGCCCGTTTGTGGTGGCGGCGTCCAGGTCGAGGAGATTCTTTGAACTTGTATCGACAAGAACCACGACTGCGCGGTGTAGCGAGGCGTGAGCGAGAAGACCAGGGTGATGCTCACCAGGAAGATTGGTAGTCCCACTAGCAATATTGTCCGAGCTTGCCGGTGGGCCAATCCAAATCAGTATTCGGAGGTCTGCGACATCGTTCATGCGAATGCAAACCCTCAACAAGCTACAGCTGAATACTCGCTTAGGTTTTATCGCGCAAACAACTACCACAACAGAAACGCTTCACAACCAGAGATAAGCCTATTGGATTATCACCCTCCGCATTCGAATGGGGCCAGTGGGATGGCAATAACCAGCCCACTGGATTCGCTTATTGATACGGCTCGAAGAACCTGTGAATGGCGTCGATCTCGTTCTGCCTGATATCGTGCCCGCCTGCATGCCATTCCGTCGCGACGGAAGCGCGCTGTCCTTCGAAGTAGTCCGCCAAGGCCTTTGTCACGGGCGCCGGGCTGATCGGGTCGCGCTCGCCGGCCGTGATCAGTATCTTGCGCCCGATCAAGGCGGGATTTGCCTTCGGCTGAAACGGAATCAGCGGATGCATCAGAACCGAAGCATCGAATAGCCCCTTCTCGATCGACACGTTGGCGAGGATGTTTGCTCCGTTCGAAAAACCAAGACCGAGCACAGCGCTCGCCTCGTGTTGCTTGGCCAGCGTTGCGACAAAGGACGCCAACTTCTCCGTTGCCCGGCCAAGGTCCGCCATGTCGTAGACGCCCTCGCCGGTACGCTTGAAGAAGCGTGCGGCACCAAACTCCGAGACGTCCCCTCGCGGCGAGACAATCGTCGCTTCCGGCAGTAGGCGCCGCCCGAAATCGAAGAACTGGTTTTCGTCGCCCCCCGTTCCGTGCAGCATGAAGAGGATGGGCTTTCCGGGTGCACCGGCCTGCAGCCGGTGCACATAGCTATTATCGGTCATTGTGCGTCCCCTTAAGCTTCCAGTGGTTGCAAGTGCTGTTCAAGAAGGGCACGCAGGTGCTGATGTTGCTGTGGCAGCTTCAGTGCCTCGCCGAGATGTGCAGTGTCTTCGTCCCGGTTGAAGCCAGGCTCGTTGGTCGCAATCTCGAACAGGATGCCGCCCGGGGTCCGGAAATAAATCGCCCAGAAGTAATCACGGTCGATCACTGGGGTGACTTGGTAGCCGGTATCCATCAACGCCTTGCGGACCTCGAGCTGCTTCTCGCGATTTTCTACGGCAAAGGCCACGTGATGTACGGACCCAGCACCCGGCAGAGCGCGAGAGACATTTGGCATGGTTTCGAGATCGACGAGATGCGCGCCATTCCCACCTGGAATGGTCAGGCGCTTGACGCCATCGCGTTCTTCCTGAACTTCGTAGCCCATGAACTTGAGTAGTTCTGACGTGGCGCCATCATCGCGCAAACGCATCGCGACCGAGTGGAACCCGCGGATCGCATGATCCTCGCTGATGCCACCATGCGTCCAGGGCAGACGACTGTCATCCTTGACTTCAACCAGGGCAAAGCCATCACCATCGGGACCGGCAAAATTCAGACGCTTCTCGCCGAATGTTTCCTCGGTCTTCAGGCCGGTGACATTCAACTTGTTCAGGCGATCGCTCCAGAAGCCGATCGAGCCCTGCGGGACCGAGAAAACAGTCGTGCCGACTTCGCCGGTTCCCGGCCGACCTTGCGCCATTTTCGGGAATGGGAAGTAAGTCATGATCGTGCCGGGTGCACCGGTTTCGTCCCCATAATAGAGGTGATAGACATCGGGTGCGTCGAAGTTCACAGTCTTCTTGACGCGGCGCAGACCCAGCGTGTTGGTGAAGAACTGGCTGTTTGTGCGGGCATCCTCCGCCATTGATGTGACGTGGTGCAGACCCTTGATTTGATCAAGCATTTGAGACCCCTTTCTTGCCCGCCCAGCGGGCTTCGGATGGGGTATAGATGATCGCTGGGGACCGATTGGAATAGCCCCGACGACCGGAACGCATTGTCTCTTTTTGGTGAACGACAAAACGCAATCGTTCAGAGATGATTAGACGTCTCCCGGATTCACCGGCAATTGCCAGTCAATCGACGCCCGACCATGCGCCTGCAAAAAGGCATTGGCCTTGGAGAAATGGCTGCAGCCAAAAAAACCGTTGTGAGCGGAGAGCGGCGATGGATGCGGCGCCTTTAGCACGAGGTGACGCCTTGAATCGACGAAGGCCGCTTTGCGCTGAGCATAGGAGCCCCAGAGCATGAAGACGACGGCATCGCATTCGTCATTGATCTTACGAATGACCGCGTCGGTAAAACGCTCCCAGCCTTTGCCCTGATGTGACGCAGCCTGCGCCTCCTCAACTGTCAGCACGCTGTTCAGCAACAGGACGCCCTGCCGCGCCCAATGCTCCAGAAACCCGTGTCGCGCTGGCGTAATCCCCAGATCACTCTGCATTTCCTTGTAGATATTGACGAGCGAAGGCGGAATGCGAACGCCGGGTCGAACGCTGAAACAAAGTCCATGCGCCTGCCCTAGCCCGTGATAGGGATCCTGCCCCAGGATCACGACCTTGACATCCGCCAGTGGTGTCAGGTCGAGAGCACGGAAATATTCGGAACCCTTGGGAAATATCCGTTTGCCACCCTGCTTCTGGGCGAGGAGGAACGCCTTGAGTTGCTGCATATAAGGGCTGGTGAATTCGCCGGCGAGAGCGTTCCGCCAGCTCTCTTCCAATGCGATCGATTGTTCATTCATCGACGGTCCTCGCCCGCTCACACGCGCTTTCAGCTTGCCACGAGGCGGGAATTGGCAGACATTTTATTGTTCGCCGGGGTTCACTATTTACAAACGCTGAGTAGATTGCGGTCAAATCGTTGGCGAATTCAAGCGCATCCGGGGGCTTATTCAAAATGAAATTCGGAACGAGTGGGCTTCGCGGCCTGTCTGTCGACCTCAAGGGCCGGGCTTCGGCGCTTTATGCTACAGCCTTTGGCCGCTATCTACTCGACAGTGGGAGAGCCCACCGAGGCGATATTATCCTGATTGGCCAGGACTTCAGGGATTCCAGCCCGGAGATCGCAGCAAATTGCGCCGAAGCGCTTGATGGCCTCGGCTTCGACGTCCGCGACTGCGGCACCGTGCCAACGCCGGCGCTGGCCCTTTACGGCCTTCAAGAAAAGGCCGCCTGCCTGATGGTCACGGGCTCACACATTCCAGCCGATCGCAATGGCATAAAGTTCTACCGGCCGGACGGCGAGATCGACAAGGCAGACGAGGTTGCGATTACGACCGTGGCAACGGAACTCGATCGTGCCGGCTTTGCGTTTGCGCCTCGCGAGACAGAACCACAGGACGTTTCCGCCGAATGCCTGGCTGTTTTCCGCGAGCGAAATTTCAACCTCCTCCCTGCCGACGCGCTCGTCGGCCTGAAGGTCGGCGTCTACCAGCACAGCACCGTCGCCCGTGACCTGCTGGTGGAGTTCCTTGAGCATTTCGGCGCAACGGTCGTGCCGTTTGGCCGTTCGGAAATGTTCATACCCGTGGACACCGAAGCCGTTTCGGACAAGACGATTGTCAAACTCAAGGAAGTCGCAAGACAGCATGGCCTCGATGCGGTTGTTTCTGCGGATGGTGATGGCGATCGTCCTTTGGTGGCAGACGAAACCGGCATGCCATTGCGTGGCGACCTGCTCGGACTGATCGCTGCAAACTTTCTCGGTGCAAGATCAATCGTGACGCCCGTGACTTCAAATTCCGGCATAGAAACTGCTGGTCGCTTCAGCGTCATTCGCACCCGCGTCGGTTCTCCCTTTGTCATATCGGGGATGCAGGACACAGTAGCGGCTGGCCAGACCCATGTCGCCGGCTTCGAAGCAAACGGAGGCGTGCTGACCGCGAGCGACTTCGAGGTCAATGGTCAGGTGCTGCGCGCCCTGCCGACGCGCGATTGCTTCGTACCGATAGTGGCGGCGCTCGCTCTTGCCGCATCCAGACGCCAACCGCTTTCGACGATCGCCGCGTCGTACAATCTGCCGTTTGCCTCGGCCGACCGTCTTGAGAATTTCCCGGTGGAGACCAGTGCCCGATTGATGACCTATCTTCGCGCCGGCCCCGCCAATCTCGCGGTGTTTCTGCAGCCGATCGGTGAGGTCGGCAGCGTCAGGGACATTGACGGGCTTCGTATCACACTGGCGGATCGGCGCATCATTCATTTCCGCCCCTCGGGTAATGCTCCCGAAATGCGCTGCTACGCCGAGGCGGAAAGTGAAGCTGCCGCGGCGACGTTGCTGCGTTCCGGTCTGGAGCGAATCCGCTGGTGGGCGCAGGCGAATTGATTAGCGAAGCAATTAAATATTCAAGGACACTCCAAATGACACAGAAAATCGTTCCCGTGATCATGGCCGGCGGCAAGGGGACTCGCCTCTGGCCTCTGTCGCGTGCCGCAGCGCCGAAGCAGTTCATACAGTTCATCGGCGATAAGACGCTTTTCCAGGAAACGTTGCTGCGCGTGTCCGATCCATCGCTTTACGAGGCGCCCATCGTTCTCACGAACGAGGAATTCCGTTTTCTCGTCGCCGAGCAGGCACGTGAACTGGATATTGACCTCGCCGCCATCCTGCTCGAGCCGGTTGCCCGCAACACCGCCGCCGCTGTCGCAGCGGCAGCGACGGTCGTGAGCAAGCGCTTTAACGAAGACACGATCATGCATGTGCTCGGCTCCGACTATGAGATCGTCGCCGACGACAGCTATTTTGACTGCGTCCGCATCGCTGCCGCCACAGCCGCCCAAGGCAAGCTCGTGACCTTCGGCATCCAGCCAACCGAACCGGCAACCGGCTACGGCTATATCGAAGGCGGAGAAACGTTGGCGACCGGTGCACGGGTTGTGGCGCGCTTCATCGAAAAACCGCCACTCGCCAATGCGGAAGAGATGCTCGCCGCAGGCGGCTTCTACTGGAACTCCGGCATGTTCATGTTCTCGGTTTCATGTCTGCTCGATGAGTTGCGCACCCATGCTCCGGAGACGATCAACGCTGCCGGAGAGGCCGTTGCAAATGCAAAGACAGATCTCGATTTCACGCGCCTCGACAAGGCGACGTTCGCCACAAGCCCGAACATTTCGATCGACTACGCCATCATGGAGAAGACGAGCAACGCCGCCGTCGTCCCCTCGCCCTTCAAATGGTCGGACCTTGGCAGCTGGGATTCCGTCTGGAAGAGCGGCAGCCGCGACGAATATGGCAATGTGGCAGCCGGCAACACGACGGTCGTCAACACGAAGAACTCGCTCATCATGACTCATGGCGTGCATCTCGCCGTCCAGGGCATGGACGACATCGCTGTCATCGCCAGCGAGGACGCCGTCTATGTCGGGCGGTTGCAGGATAGCCAGGACGTCGGAAACCTGGTGAAAATGCTCGCTGCCGCCCCGTCGACATCGCAGCTGACAGAGACACACCCGACTTCCTACCGCCCGTGGGGCGGTTATACATCGGTGCTGAACGGCGACCGCTTCCAGGTCAAGCGCATCTTCGTCACGCCGGGTAAGAAGCTGTCGCTACAAAAGCACCATCACCGCTCCGAGCACTGGATCGTCGTCAAGGGCACGGCCGAAGTGACGATCGGCGAAAACGTGCAAATGCTCAGGGAAAACGAATCCGTTTACATCCCGCTCGGCGAAATCCATCGCCTCGCCAATCCGGGCAAGATCATGCTTGAACTGATCGAAGTCCAGACCGGGTCCTATCTCGGAGAGGACGATATCATCCGCATCGTCGATGAGTTCGGACGCAGCTGATCACTGTTGTCTTGAACTTATAAACTTCCGCCTGTAACACGATCGCGGTCCCGCCAACCGGCCGGGCCGCGATCGCTATCTCAGGGAATGAATCCATGCGTATTGTGATGATTGGCTCGGGTTATGTCGGCCTCGTCTCGGGTGCCTGCCTTGCCGATTTCGGCCATCATGTCACTTGTGTCGACAAGTCCGCCGCGAAGATCGACGCCCTGGAAGCCGGCAAAGTTCCGATTTTCGAACCCGGTCTCGACAACATCATTGAGCATAACCGCACCGCTGGTCGCCTGGATTTTTCGAAAGAGCTGGCGACATCTGTTGCGAAAGCGGACGTCGTCTTCATCGCCGTCGGCACACCGTCGCGCCGTGGCGATGGCCATGCGGACCTGAGTTACGTCTATGCCGCCGCCCGCGAGATAGCAGCTGCTGTCTCCGGGTTCACCGTCGTCGTCACCAAGTCGACCGTTCCTGTCGGCACCGGCGACGAGATCGAGCGCATCTTCCGCGAGGAATTCCCCGAGAAAGACATTTCTGTCGTTTCTAACCCGGAATTCCTGCGCGAGGGCGCGGCAATCACCGACTTTAAGCGCCCTGATCGCATCGTTCTCGGCACCGAGGAGCCGCGCGCAGTCGAAATCATGCGCGAGGTCTACCGCCCCCTCTATCTCAACGAAGCGCCGCTCTATTTCTGCGAACGCCGCACCTCCGAGCTGATTAAGTACGCGGCCAACGCCTTCCTCGCCATGAAGATCACCTTCATCAACGAGATCGCTGACCTTTGTGAACAGATCGGCGCCGACGTACAGAAGGTGGCCAAGGGCATCGGCATGGACAAGCGCATCGGCGACAAGTTCCTGCATGCCGGCCCCGGCTACGGCGGTTCCTGCTTCCCCAAGGACACACTGGCGCTGGTCAAGACTGCCCAGGATCACGACAGCCCGGTTCGCCTCATCGAGACCACCGTTGCGATCAACGACAACCGCAAGCGTGCCATGGGCCGCAAGGTGATCGCCGCCTGCGACGGCAATGTTCGGGGCAAGAAGATCGCTATCCTCGGTCTGACCTTCAAGCCGAACACCGACGACATGCGCGACGCACCGTCGATCACCGTCATCCAGGCGCTGCTGGACGGCGGCGCCAACGTTCATGCCTACGATCCGGAAGGCATGGAAATGGCGAAAGAGGTCATCGGCCCGATCACCTACGGCAACGACCCATATGAGATTGCCGAAGGCGCGGACGCCATCGTCATCGTGACGGAATGGGACGAATTCCGGGCGCTCGATCTCAAGCGGATGAAATCGCTCGTCAAGACACCAACGATCGTTGACCTGCGCAACATCTATCCTGTCGCCGAAGTCACAAAGCACGGCTTCAGCTATTTCGCTGTCGGAAAGAAGAACGAGAAGAAGTAGAGATGCGTTATTTCATCACCGGCACTGCGGGCTTTATCGGCTTTCATCTCGCCCGCCGCTTGCTGCAGGATGGCCACGAAGTCGTCGGCTTCGACGGCATGACGCACTACTACAATATCAAGCTGAAGCACATGCGCAACGCGGCGCTGGCCCAGTTTCCGGCCTTTCGCCCGGTGACAGCGATGCTGGAAGATCGCAAGGCCCTGGAAGAGGCCGTGGCGAGCGCTGCGCCCGATGTCATCGTGCATCTCGCAGCCCAGGCCGGCGTACGCTATAGCCTCGAAAATCCGAAAGCCTATCTGACGTCCAACCTGGAAGGCTCCTGGAATATCCTCGAGATCGCCAAGGACGTCGGGGTCAACCATCTCATGCTGGCTTCGACCTCATCGATCTACGGTGCCAACCCGTCCATTCCGTTCCGCGAGATAGACCGGGCGGACGAGCCGCTGACCTTCTATGCGGCGACAAAAAAATCGATGGAACTGATGGCGCACAGCTATGCCCATCTCCATAAGGTCCCGACAACAGCCTTCCGTTTCTTTACCGTCTACGGCCCCTGGGGCCGTCCTGACATGGCTCTCTTCAAGTTCGTCAAGAACATGCTGGAGGATCAGCCGATCGAGATTTATGGCGAAGGCCAGATGAGCCGCGACTTCACCTATATCGACGACCTCGTGGAGGCGATCGTTCGACTGTCGTCCGTCGTCCCGTCGGAAGCCAATCGCGTGGCCGACGAACAGGTGGAGACGCTCTCGCATCAGGCGCCGTTCCGTGTCGTGAACATCGGTGGCGGTCAGCCGGAGAATCTGATGACCTTCGTCGAAACCGTCGAAAAAGCGGTCGGCCAGCCGGCAAAGCGGAAGATGCTGCCAATGCAAAAGGGCGACGTGCCGCGCACCTTTGCCAGCCCTGACTTGCTGGTGGCCCTGACTGGATACAAGCCGGAGACGACGCTGGATGTCGGCGTGAAGGCCTTCGTCGACTGGTATCTGGAAGCACGCGACGAACTCGAGCCATAGAGACACTGCAACCGGCTAGCGGCGAAGATTGGCCGCCTGCGTCGCCTTTTTCGAAACGAAAATGCTGTCGATCTCTGATGCCGGTAGCGGATGACCGAGCGCGAAGCCCTGCAGCGTTTGGCAGCCAAGCTTGGCGAGCGTCACGGCATGGTTTTCAGTCTCCACACCCTCAGCGATCACGTCGACACCGAGCGCCTTGCCGATCTCGACAATCGACTTGACGACGCGACGCTGCTCGGAGGAAGTATCCACTTCGTTGACCAATTGCCGATCGATCTTGAGCCGAGCCGGGCGCAGCCGCACGAGGCCGATGAGCGACGCGTGGCCCGAGCCGAAATCATCGATCTCGATCTCGATCCCCATTTGCTTGATGCGGTCGACCGTCTGCAGAAGTTCATCGTCGCAGTCATCCAGAAAGATGGTCTCGACCAATTCGAAAACCAGGGCACCTTCCGGTATCTCGAGCGTCTCCAGATCGTCGATCAATTGCGGATCATAGAGGCGCTGTCCCGAAATATTGACCGATATCCGAGGCAAGGTTGTACCGTGCTGCTCCCACGTCAGGCGGTCCGCGAGCACGCGTCGCAGGATCGAAGCATCGATCTCGGACGACAAGCCGAACTCGTCGGCGATCTTCAGGAATATGCCGGGCGAGAGCGTGCCGCGCTCGCTGTGATGCCAGCGCGCCAATGCCTCGATGCCCACGACATCGCGAGTGTTGGCATCGAGCTGCAACTGGTAAAACGGAATGATATCGCCCTGTTCCAGCGCAAGCTTCAGCTCTTCGGCAAGGCGCCGCTTGCCCATCAGATCGTCTTTGAGCTGCTGCGAGAAGAACTCGATGCGGTCGCGCCCTGATGTCTTTGCCTGATAGAGCGCGATATCAGACTCGGCGAGCAGATTGGAGCCAGAGCGATCTGCCGACCAGGAAATGCCGATCGACGCTCCCGATTGCAGCATTTCGTGGCCAAAGCGGATCTTCTTCTTCAGGCGCCGCTGCACGTCACGCGCCATCCGGTTCAGTTCCGTCAACCCTCCGAAATTGACGAGCAGAATAACGAATTCGTCGCCACCGATACGTGCCGCCATTGTGGCTTTCGGAATGGCAGCCTCAATCCGCAAGGCTGCGGCACGCAATACGGTGTCGCCCGCCGCATGGCCATGACTGTCGTTGATCTGCTTAAACTCGTCGAGGTCGAGATGCAGGACCGCGAGTGTGGAGACTGAGGCGTCTTCGGCCAGTTCCGCCAGGCGCTTGTCGAAAAGGCGGCGGTTGGGAAGGCCCGTCAGATAGTCGTGCTCCGCCGCATATTCGATGCGTGCGCTGCTCTGTTCCAAAGCGAGGGCCCGTGCCTCGGCGACCGCGCGCTGCCGCGCCGCCTCGTTCGCAAGGAGTACATCAGAGGTAACATCCCACTCAGCACCGATGAAGGAGGGAGACCCTTCCTCGTTCACGTAGAAATGAGCGCGCGATCGGATATGTCTTATCTCTCCGCTCGGCCAGACGATCCGGAATTCCGAATTATATTGCCCGCCTCTGGCAGCAGCGTCGTCGAACTCTTTCTCGGCGCGTTCTCGATCGTCGGGGTGAATCGCGTTTGACCAGACGGCGGTCGGAACCGGACCGTTCTGCATTCCGGTCTGGTAAAGTCGATGCATCTGGACATCCCAGGAGATCTCATTCTGATCGAGGTTGTGCTCCCATACGCCAATCTGTGACGCATCGAGTGCAAGCTCAAGGCGCCGCAGGATGTCCTGGAACTCTCGTTCGGACCGTGTGGGACTGCTCGATACCAACGCCGTCCTAGCCTCACGTAACTTCAAGTTACAGTATGGTGTCAGACCTCCAATGAGGAAGTTCATTATGCGTGCCGAACCAACCTTTTGGCGAGAGATTAATTAGAACGCACTAAAAATCCATCAACAATTGCAGGCCGAATGCGTCACCAATCTTGTCAGAGACCCGAGTGTCTAGGCAATTCAGCCTTTCGAGGAACGACCGTTCTTTTCCTCGAGCTGCAACAACAGACCACTGTGATCGGTCTCACCGCCACCGTGCTCGACAAACTCGGCAAACTCGGCACGGACCGCTTCCGTCAGAGGTAGAGTCAAAGCGAGACTTCCTGCCGTCGCCATAATGTTGTTCAGGTCCTTCAGCTGCAGTTTTGAAGGGCCGGCGGTGCCAAAGTCACGATCGACCATTCGCTGGCCGTGGACATCAAGAATACGACTTTCGGCAAAGCCGCCCCGGATCGCCCGGCGGAACGCCTCGCGCGAACCGCCACCCGCCTCAACGAGCAGCATCGCCTCGGCCACGGCACCTATCGTTATTGCAACAATCTGCTGGTTCCCGAGCTTTGCAAGCTGGCCGCAACCGCTGGGTCCAACATGGGTAACCCGGCCAAGTGGCGCAAAGACGTCAGCCAGCTCGTCGATCAAAGCGGCATCGCCGCCCGCCATGATCGCGAGCGTACCGGCAGTCGCCCCAACCACGCCGCCCGAGACCGGCGCATCGAGATGACTGATGCCACGCTCGGCGAGCTTCAACGCATGTTCGCGCGCCGCGTCCGGGGAAATGGAACTGGAATCGATGACGACCGCGCCTGCGTCAAGCGCCTCTGCGGCACCCTGTTTGAACAGTACGTCCTCCACTGCCTTTCCATCAGTCAGCATGGTGAGCACCACAGATGCCCTTCTGACAGCTTCAGCGGGCGTATCGGCCACAACCGCGCCATCGCGAACAAGGTCTTGCGCCTTCGCGCGATTGCGGTTCCAGACCGTGACGGCAAAGCCCGAGCGCAGCAGCCTACGAGCCATCGGCGCTCCCATCAGCCCGGTTCCCAGAAACGCAATACTGCGCGATTTTCCGGTCGTCATAGCCGCCCTCCCAGTTCATCCTCGATATGCACGCGAATAATGTCGTCGAACGAAGCATCGGCGACGAAACCCAGCTTCTTCGCGCGCTCGGCCTCGAATGCCTGCGGCCAGCCGGACACGATCTTCATGACCAACTCGTCGGGTTCGCGTCGGATGAGGCCGACGGCCTTCTCCCCTGCGATCTTGCGCAACGCCTCAATCTGTTCTCCGACGGTAGCGCTGACACCTGGCATCGTCAGGCTGCGGCGTGCGCCGAGTGGCTGGAGGTCGATGCTGGCGGCATGGATCAGAAAGCCGACCGCCGAACGCGGCGACGCATGCCAATGGCGGACAGTTTCGGGCACCGGCAGGATCGCCTCCTGCCCGATCAACGGCTCGCGCACAATGCCGGAGAAGAAGCCGGAGGCAGCCTTATTCGGTTTGCCGGGACGGACGCAGATCGTCGGCAACCGGATGCCAATGCCGTCGATGAAGCCTCGGCGCGTGTAGTCCGCCAGCAGCAATTCGCCCATCGCCTTCTGGGTGCCGTAGCTCGTCAGTGGCGTGAGATTGAAATCGTCAGGAATTACCTCGGGGAAAGGCGCTCCGAAGACCGCAATGGACGAGGTGAAGACGACGCAGGGCCGATAACTGTCCTGCAGATGCGCAGCACGGATCGCCTCAAGAAGAGCACGCGTGCCCTCGAGGTTGATTCCGTAGCCTTTTTCGAAATCCAGCTCAGCCTCGCCGGACACGATCGCAGCCAGATGAAACACCACATCCGGCCGCGAGGCGACAATTCGCGCGGCCTGCCCTGGGGCAGAAACGTCGGCAGCGCTCGTCTCCACACGGCCGGCAAAGCCGTCCGTGGCGGCCGGTGTGACGACGTCGACAAGGGAAAGGCGAGTGATGGCCTGGCCTGCGAGACGCCCGTCCGCGACGAGTCGCGCCGTCAATTTGCGCCCGATCATTCCCGCTGCACCGATAATCGCGATATGCATTGGCCGCCTCCATCAGTCCTTGCAGCGCGCGACTCCCCTCGCCCGCGCATGCTCTTCGAGACATAGCCGCATGGCCGGTTCATGAAAACAGGAAAGGCGGAGCAATGCTCCGCCTTTCCACGTCTCGCCGCCTGAGTGGGGGCTATTCGGCAGCGAGTCGTATGATTTCGGCTTCCTCTGCGTCGTGCTCGTGCTCTTTGTGCTGGATCAGCGGGCGGTTGCCCGACAGTTTGCGAACCAGCACGTAGAAGACAGGCGTCATGAAGATGCCGAAGAAGGTAACGCCGATCATGCCCGAGAACACCGCGACACCCATGGCGGCGCGCATCTCGGCACCAGCACCGGTTGAGACGACCAGCGGCACGACACCCATGATGAAGGCCATGGAAGTCATCAGGATCGGACGCAGACGCAACCTACTTGCCTCGATGGCAGCCTGAACCGGAGTCCGTCCTTCGAATTCCAGCTCGCGGGCGAATTCCACTATCAGGATCGCGTTTTTCGCCGAGAGGCCGACAAGAACCACCAGACCGATCTGCGTGAAGATGTTGTTGTCTCCACCGGTCAGCCAGACGCCTGTCAACGCAGCCAGCACGCCCATCGGCACGATCATGATGATCGCGATCGGAAGGGCAAGGCTCTCGTACTGTGCAGCGAGCACCAGGAATACGAGCAGCAGTGCCAGCGGGAAGACGATCACGCCGGAGTTGCCCGCCAGGATCTGCTGATAGGTCAGATCCGTCCATTCGAAGCTGATGCCCTTCGGCAAGGTCTCGTCGGCGATCTTTTCGATCGCTGCCTGAGCCTGGCCGGAGGAGAAGCCCGGAGCTGGACCGCCGTTGATATCGGCGGAGAGGAAACCGTTATAACGGTTGGTCCGCTCCGGCCCGGTTGTCGCGTTCACCTTCAGGAGCGCAGACAGCGGGATCATCTGGCCCGATGCCGAACGAACCTTCAGCTTGCCGATATCCTCGGGCTGGGCCCGGAACTTGGCATCGGCCTGGACACGCACGCTGTAGGTACGGCCGAAGGCGTTGAAGTCGTTGACATAGAGCGAACCGAGATAGATCTGCAGCGTCTCGAAAACATCGGTTACCGGGACGCCCAGCTGTTCCGCCTTCTCACGGTCGAGATCGGCATAGAGCTGCGGAACATTGATCTGGTATGCGGAGAAGATGCCCGTCAGCTCCGGCGTCTGGTAGGCCTTGGCGATCATCGCCTTGTTGGCCTCGTCGAGCACCTGATAGCCGAGACCAGCGCGGTCTTCGAGCTGCATCTTGAAGCCACCCGTCGTGCCGAGACCGTTGACCGGCGGCGGCGGGAACATCGCGATGAAGGCATCCTGGATCGCCCCGAACTTCTGGTTCAGGGACATGGCGATCGCACCGCCCGAAAGCGCCGGCGACTTGCGCTCCTCGAAATCCTTCAGCGTCACGAAGACGATGCCGGCGTTCGACGAATTGGTGAAGCCGTTGATCGACAGGCCCGGGAAGGCAATCGCATGGGCAACACCAGGCTCGGCCATGGCGATGTCGCTCATCCGCTTGATGACGTCTTCGGTGCGGTCGAGGCTCGCGGCATCCGGCAGCTGGGCAAAGCCGATCAGATACTGCTTGTCCTGCGCCGGCACGAAGCCACCCGGCACCGCATTGAATAGCCCGTAGGTCGCGCCCGCAAGCACCACATAAACAAGCATGACGATGCTCTTGCGCGACAGCAGACCGCCGACGCCCTTGCCATAGCCCCGCGAACCAGCGCCGAAGGCTTTGTTGAAGCCACGGAAGAACCAGCCGAAAACCGCGTCCATAGCGCGTGTCAGCCAGTCACGCTTGGCGTGATGGTCCTGCAATAGCAGCGAAGCCAGAGCAGGAGACAGCGTCAGGGAGTTGAAGGCCGAAATGACCGTCGAGATCGCGATCGTCAGCGCGAACTGACGATAGAACTGTCCGGAGAGACCACTAATGAAGGCGAGCGGCACGAAAACAGCGACGAGCACCAGCGCGATCGCGATGATCGGGCCAGACACTTCCTTCATGGCCTTGTAGGTGGCAGCCCGCGGGCTGAGGCCGTTTTCGATGTTTCGCTCGACGTTTTCGACCACGACGAT
This sequence comes from Rhizobium sp. R711, assembly GCF_002211365.1. Lineage (GTDB taxonomy): Bacteria > Pseudomonadota > Alphaproteobacteria > Rhizobiales > Rhizobiaceae > Rhizobium. Next base: position 139,304 of record NZ_LOKZ01000037.1, read on the forward strand.
CGCGTCGTCCACCACGATACCAATCGCCAGCACGAGGCCGAAGAGACTGAGCGCATTGATGGAGAAGCCGAAGACATACATCACCGCGAACGTGCCGATGATCGAGACCGGAACGGCAATCAGCGGGATGATCGAGGCGCGCCATGTCTGCAGGAACAGAATGACGACGATAACGACGAGCGCGATGGCTTCGAGCAACGTGTCGACGACCTTCTCGATCGATGAACGAACGAACTTCGTCGTGTCATAGACGATCTCGTAGCTGACGCCGTCAGGCATGGCGGTCTTCAGCTCTTCCATCGTCTTCTGGACTTCGTCCGAGATGGTGATGGCGTTCGAACCCGGAGACTGGAAGACCGGGATGGCGACTGCCGGCTTGCCATCGAGGATCGAGCGCAGCGAGTAATCGGCGGCACCGAGTTCGATGCGGGCGACGTCGCGCAGGCGGGTGATCTCGCCGTTCGTGCCGGTCTTGACGATGATGTTGCCGAATTGCTCAGGCGTCTGAAGACGGCCCTGCGCATTGACGTTGAGCTGCAGGTCTACACCCGACAGGCTTGGCGAAGCGCCGATGGTGCCGGCTGCGGCCTGCACGTTCTGGCCGCGGATCGCATTGGTGACGTCGCTGGCGGCAAGCCCATGTTCGGCAGCCTTCTGCGGGTCGATCCAGACGCGCATCGAATAGTCGCCCGAACCGAAGACCTGTACCTGGCCGACACCATCGATGCGCGCCAGCCGGTCCTTGATGTTGAGGACGCCGTAGTTGCGAAGATAGGTGATGTCGTATCGGTTGTCAGGCGAGATCAGGTTCACGACCATCATCAGGTCGGGAGAGCTCTTGACCGTCGTGATACCGATAGTCTTCACCTCTTCCGGCAGGCGCGGTTCGGCCTGCGACACGCGGTTCTGAACGAGCTGCTGTGCCTTGTCGGGGTCGGTGCCAAGCTTGAAGGTGACCGTCAGCGTCATGACGCCATCCGATGTCGCCTGGCTGGACATGTAGAGCATGCCCTCGACGCCATTGATCTGCTCTTCGAGCGGCGTGGCAACGGTCTGCGCGATAACCTCCGGGTTTGCGCCGGGATAGGTAGCGCGCACGACGATTGATGGCGGAACGACCTCCGGATATTCGGAAATCGGCAATGATCGCAGACCAAGCAGACCGGCGACCACGATGAGGACCGATAGGACTCCGGCGAACACCGGACGGTCGACAAAGAATCTGGAGAAATTCATTTCAAAGCCCTCTCCGGGATGAAACTATGATGCAACGACCCTCTCCGGCGGTTGGGAGGCCGCCGGTGGATCACGTCATTTCGGATTTCCGCGGAGCGCCGAAACGCCCCGGATGCTTCGGCTTACTGAGCCGTCGCCACTTTCTCTTCCGCCTGCGGTGCAACCACGGCGCCGGGACGGATACGCTGCAGGCCATTGACGACGATCTTGTCGCCAACGGTCAGCCCGCGTTCGACGATACGCTGACCGTCGGCTGTCGCGCCGAGCTGGACCGGTCGGTAGCTGACCTTGTTTTCGGCATCGACGACGAACACGAACTTTTTGTCCTGGTCCGTGCCGATTGCGCGGTCACTGATCAGGATCTTGTTCTCGGCCTTCGGCTCGCCCATACGGACGCGAACGAACTGGCCGGGGATCAGCTTGCCGCCGGGATTGTCGAAGACAGCGCGAACACCGATGGTGCCGCTTGCCGCGTCAACCTGATTGTCGATCAGTTGCAGCTTACCCTTGATCGGGGTTCCCTGATCCGCCAGTGTGCCGACCTCGACCGGGATCTGCTCGACCGCCGGAACGGCGCCATCACCCGCCGGCAGCTCAGCGAGCGCCTTGGTGACCGTTTCCTCACTGGCGTTGAAGCTCGCGTAAATCGGATCGACCGACACGAGCGTCGTCAAGGCCGGTGATGTAGAGCCGGCGGCAACAAGGTTACCGACGGTGATCTCGATCTTGCCGACACGACCGGCAACCGGTGCGCGGACTTCGGTGTAGCCGAGCTCCAACTGTGCTGAACGAAGGGCTGCCTGAGCGGTGCGAAGGCCGGCCTGCGCTTCGGTGAAGGCATTCTGACGCTGGTCGAGATCACTTTGCGAAATCGTCCTGTTGTCAGAAAGCCTGCGGCCACGCTCCAGTTCGATCTGAGCGATATTGACCTTCGCATCGGCGGAAGCAACCTGGCCTTCGGCCTGGGAAACAGCCGCCTGATAGGGCTCGGGATCGATGGAGAAGAGCGGGTCACCCGCCTTCACCAGCGCGCCTTCGCGGAAGTGCACGGATTGGACCGCCCCGGCGACGCGTGAACGGATCTGGACACGGTCGACGGCCTCGAGCCGCCCCGAAAACTCCTGCCATGTCGTTACATCACGGCTGGCGACGACGGCAACCGTTACCGGCACAGAGGGAGCCTGCGCAGGTGTGGATGCAGCCGTGGCGGTCGTGCTCATCGGCAGTTCGAAAAAGATGGCCGCGGCCGAAACGGACGCGACAAGCCCTAAGCCGGCGCCCACGAGGGCCCAGCGCTTCTTACTGGACGTCATTGGTACTCTCCTTACGGCCCTCTCTCAGTGGCCGAATTCAATCAGTTCGTCTTCAATGCAATAGGTTGGCTGCTAATATCCCGAACGAAGCTTTCGAATTGGTCCGTGATCGTCTGTCCCCAATTCGGTGCCTGTTCGCATTTCCCGCCATAAAGCGATGGCCAGCCTGCCCCGGCGGGTAGGACATTCCGGCGAACTGCAACGCCTGCCTGCTTCAGGCGGTCGGCATAACCCAGCGTCTCGTCACGAAGAGGATCATCCTCGGCCGTCAAAACGAGTGCCGGCGCCACCCCTGCAATACGCGAACACAAGCAAGGTGCCGCGTAGGGATGACAGCCGCCGCCACTGAGATAGTGGCTCCAGCCCTCGGCCCAACGCTGGCGCATGCCGATACCATCCGCCTTGCGGATGGACGACGTGCCCATGAATGGATCAAGCAGCGGCGAAATCAGCACCTGGCCATTGAGCGCATCCGCATAGTGGTCGCGCGCCTTGAAAGCGACGCCGGCAGCGATGTTCCCACCAGCCTCTTCACCGGCGACGATCAGCAGCGAATTGCGGTCGCCGATACCGGAGGCGCGCTTGTTGGCAAGATAAGAAAAGATAGAATAGCCAACTTCGAGCGGCTTCGGAAAGACATTGCCCAGCGGTGCATTGTAATCCGGGACGGCAACAATCGCGCCGGCCTTCGCCAAGCTCTCCGCAACCAGGCTATCCCTGACACCCGACTGCAGAAAAGCGCCGCCGTGAAAAAACAGTACGATCGGCGAACCCTTGCCAAACTCGGCGCCCTGATAGACGCGTGCGGAAACGGGGCCGGTGGCCACCTTCTCCATCACTATGTCTTTCACCTGCACCGTCATCGTTTCGGCTCTCGTTTTCACCGACATAACGTGTTGCGAGCCGCGACGGCTTGCAATTTCTGTAAAAAAGATATTGTTATTCCTCTGACGGAATAAGAAGCTTCAGAGCGATTACACTGTTCCGAATTTCGAACAATACTGCAGTGCAACCTGCTTAGGTGATTTCCGATGGACCAGCTCTCGGCAATGCGCGCTTTCATCCGCGTCGTAGAGACGGGCAATTTCACACGGGCCGCCGACACGCTCGCCATGCCCAAGGCGACGGTGACCAATCTCATCCAGGGGCTTGAAGCGCATCTGCACACCAAGCTTCTTAACCGCACCACGCGCCGCGTCATGGTGACGACCGATGGCGCGCTCTATTATGAACGAGCGGCACAGATCGTCTCCGAACTCGAGGAACTGGATGGCAGCCTTTCGAACTCGCAGGGCCTGCCGACCGGCCGTTTGCGCGTCGAAATGGCGGGCGCCTTCGCCGACTGGATCGTCGTGCCCGCGCTCTGCGACTTCTACCAGAAATACCCGGATATCCGGGTTGATCTTGGCGTCGGCGACCGCACCGTCGACTACCTCGCGGAGAACGTCGACTGCGCGCTTCGCGGCGGCACGCCCGCCGACCAATCGCTGATCGCAAGGCGCGTCTCGGAAGTAGAAATGCTCACCTGTGCCGCACCGCTCTACATCGAAAAATTCGGCATTCCGACCCGCCCCGAAGAGCTGGAAAACGACCATTATTCAGTAAGTTATTTCCGCGCACAGACCAACCGGACGCTTCCCTTCGAATTCCGCAAGGACAATGAAGATCTGGAGATCAATCCTCGTTACCTGCTATCGGTCAATGACAGCCGAACTTTCGTCAATGCGGCATTGAACGGGCTTGGCATTGCTCAGCTGCCGCGCTTCATGATCCGCGACGCTTTGGCCAAGGGCGACCTCGTGGAAATCCTGCCGGAATGGAGCCGTGAACCCTTCCCGCTCTACATCGTCTATCCGCCGAACCGGCACCTCAGCAATAAGGTTCGCGTCTTCGTCGACTGGCTGGTGAAACTGCTCTCGGATGCGAAACTGAACGACCCATGACGCAGTCGCGGCCCGGAAGGAGTTCCTTCAACGGGCCGCAACAGTCTGTCATCGAATTCCTTTCAGACCCTGCCGCGTCACCAGGCAAATGGCTCGACCGGTATCTGAGGTTGGCGCCAGGAGTTGGAGGTCTTCCAGTCGCCTTTACTGAAGTTATATAATCCTGCTTCTTGCCGTTTGTTAAGTGCTGATTCGTGCACAGCAGGTTCGCGAAAACGGAACAATGGGAACCATCACGGTTTAGTGAACAGCCGGCTTGAGGAGATCCTCCAGCCCGATCCGCCGGAACATTTCGGCGCGAACCCGATCGGCAACGCCGTTGACCACCTCGGCACCGTCTTCCGACGGATCGACATGCGTACGGAATGGACGCTTGCCGAAGGGCATCGCGATGACCTCCGCGATCGCCGTCGCGACTGAACCGGCATCCGCGTCGACAGGTTCCAGCGCTGCAAGTCCCTGCAGTGCCTGTTCCGGCACACCTTTGTAGGGTCCGTCGTTGTATTCGGCTGCGCGCGCCGTATCCGCCGGCGAGCCGGAATGTGCGAAGTGATTGGTGCCTTTGGTGAAAGCACCCGGCACGATGATCGCGGTTTCGATACCCCAGCGGGCAAGCTCGGACGCATAGGAGACCGCAACCGAGTCCATCGCTGCCTTGGCCGCGAAATAGGGGGCGAGATAGAGTGGCGTGCCGCCCCGCGTGCTGGACGATGACACCCAGACGACGAGCCCCTTGCCCCGCTTGCGCATATGGGGAAGCACGGCGCGGTTCACCCGCTGCGTCGACAGCACATTGATGTCGAACAGCTCCGCGTATTGCTCCGGCGTGAATGCTTCGGCGGGTCCGAAGGACATATGACCGGCATTATGGATGATCACGTCGAGCCTGCCCGCCTCTTCGAGGACTTCGGCAACGCCGGCTTCAATGGAGGCTTCCGAGACAACGTCAAGTTCGACCGAACGGAGGTCGGCATTGTTGTCCCGGCGGAATGCAGCGATATCAGCGACAGCCTTTGCGTTGCGACCCGCTGTATCGCGAATGCCGGCGTAGACGATATGCCCTTCCCTGGCGAGTGTGCGGGCGGTGAGAGCGCCGAAGCCACTGGATGCTCCGGTAATGACGATGACCTGCTTTTCCATTGTCCTATTCCTTCTAAGGTGACTGTTGACGTCTAGTGTTGGAGATCAGACCATGCCGCCATTGGCGCGCAGCACCTGGCCGTTGATCCAGGAGCCGTCCGGGCCGGCCAGGAAGGAAACGGACGCGGCGATATCTTCTGGCGTTCCCAGGCGCTCCAGTGGGTTCATCTTGGCGATGCTGGCGATCAGCTCATCTGATTTCCCATCGAGGAAAAGGTCGGTTGCTGTCGGCCCGGGGGCCACGGCATTCACCGTGATTTCGCGACCGCGCATTTCCTTCGACATGATCGCCGTCAGCGTTTCGACGGCAGCCTTGGTCGCGGCGTAAACGCCGTAGTTTTCGAGCTTCAGACCGACGACGCTCGTCGAGAAGTTGATGATGCGGCCACCCTTACGCAGACGCTTTGCGGCTTCGCGCAGGGTGTTGAAGGTGCCCTTCAGGTTGACGCTGACCTGACGGTCGAAATTGGCATCGTCGGCATCGGCAATCGACGAGAGCTGCATGATACCTGCATTGTTGACCAGCACATCGATGCCGCCGAAGGCTGCTTCCGCAGCATCGAACATCCGGCGGACGGCTTCGGGGTTGCTGACATCGGCCTGCGCCGTCAGCGCCTTACCTCCGCTCTGCTCGATCCTCTGCACAAGCTCCTCGGCGAGCGCCACGTTTCCTGAGTAGTTGACGACGACGGTGAAACCGTCCCTAGCCAAACGTTCCGCGATTGCGGCGCCGATGCCCCTCGATGCACCAGTGACCAGTGCGACCTTGTTCTCGTTGCTCATTGCCTTTCTCCTTCATCCTGTGCGGCTCGCCGCGTTTTCGATGAGAAGAAGATGCCGCTTTTCGAAGCGCGGATAATCAGCCATTATTCGGCATCACTATCCGGATATGGCGAACAAACAAAATGGACAGATTCGATGCTATGCGGGTATTTTCCCGCGTTGTGGAGAGACGCAGTTTCACGCTCGCAGCAGAGGATACCGGCATTCCGCGCTCCACGGTCACGGATGCGGTCAAGCAGTTGGAAGCCCGACTCGGCGTGCGCCTGCTGCAGAGAACCACGCGCCATGTCAGCCCGACGCTCGATGGTGAAGCCTACTATCAACGCTGCCTCGCCATACTCGCCGACATCGAGGACGCGGAAGGTGCCTTCGCCGGCGCCAAGCCGAAGGGCATGCTGCGCGTCGACGTGCACGGTACGCTTGCCCGCCACTTCGTGCTGCCGAGCCTTCCGTCCTTCCTCGAAACCTACCCTGACATCGAGTTTTACATGAGCGAGGGCGACCGGCTGGTCGATCTCGTCCGCGAAGGCATCGATTGCGTGCTGCGGGTCGGCGTGCCTGGTGACAGCGACATGGTGGCGCGACGCGTCGCCATGTTGGAGGAAGTTACCCTTGCTGCTCCCCGCTACATCGAGAAACATGGCCTCCCCGAACATCCCGACCGGCTCCACGGTCATCGGATGGTAGGCTTCCGTTCAAGCGCAACAGGCGGTGTTCTGCCTCTGGAATTCCTGGTCGGCGGCAGCATCCGCAACGTCACCCTGCCCGCAACGGTAACCGTCAACGCCGCCGAGAGCTTCATGTCGGCAGCACGGCTCGGCCTCGGCCTGATACAAGTGCCGCGATATCATGCGGAAGAGGATTTGGCCGATGGCACGCTCGTTCACGTGCTGCCGGATTTCCCACTGACGGAGACGCCGGTTTCTCTCCTTTATCCCCGCAACCGACAGCTTTCTCCGCGCGTTCGCGTTTTCATCGACTGGCTGGTGAAGGTCTTTGCTCGACAATCCTAGCGAAAAGCGTTTCACTTGGAGCAACTGTAAGAACCAGGAGACTTTCCATGGCTATCACAGACGTCACCGTGCACCCGAAGGAAGGCTCTTTCGCCGTCATTTTCACGGATCAGTCCGGCAATAACATATCGGTCACGCTCTATGCCGCTGCCTCTCCCGGCCTGACGAGCGACAATGCAATCACCCGTGCAAGGGCGTTGCTGGCAACAACACTGCAGAGTTCGCAGGCAGATGGCGCACGCGGCAAGGATGCTGCGCTTCTCGAAGAAGAACTGGAAGAAGGTCTCGAGGATACTTTCCCGGCAAGCGATCCCGTATCGGTGACGGGCTCCTCCATCCCGGCGCATGACCCGAAGGTCGGCCATTAGAACCTCACGGACCGGAAGCCTGAAACAGATGACAGATGCCGTCGGTGCGATCGGCGCCGCTCCCCTCGCCGGTCCTGATCTCACGCGCTTTTTCGCGCGTGATACGGTTGCCGTCGCCCGGGATTTGCTCGGCTGCCACCTGCGAGTCGGCGATGTCGGCGGACGGATAACCGAGACCGAAGCCTACTTCCCTGATGATGAAGCCTCGCACAGCTTTCGCGGTCCCACGCCGCGAAACGGTGCGATGTTCGGTCGGCCAGGCAATGTCTACATTTACCGCATCTACGGCATGTATTGGTGCCTGAATTTCGTCTGCACGCCCGGCTCCGCCGTGCTAATCCGCGCAATGGAGCCGGAAGCCGGCATCGCGACCATGATTGAGCGGCGCCGCAACGACGCACTGACGCAGCTCTGCAGCGGTCCAGGCAAACTCTGCCAGGCGCTCGGTATCGATCTCACGCTGAACGACAAGCTGCTCGATCGCCCACCCTTCTCGATCGCCCCATCCGCTCCTGTCGAAATCGTTACCGGCAAAAGGATCGGCATAACAAAAAATGCCGAAGCACCATGGCGCTTCGGCATTTCTGGCTCTCGTTATCTCAGCAAACCGTTCCGCTGAGCATCACTCCATGACGGCGCTGTGATCCATGACAGGGGCGACCTTCGGCTTGCGCAGCAGCAGCGCCAGCGGAATGACCGCGAGCGACATCAGCATCAACAGCTTGAAATTGTCCATGTAGGCAATGATCGTCGATTGCAGGGTGATCACCTCGTTGAGCGAGGCGCGACCGGCGGCTGTCAACGGACTCATTGCCTGCGCCGCCGACGCCTCGAAGGCCCGGTTGAACGGCGTCACATAGGCAGCGATGTTCTCGTGATTCACCTGGGCGTTCTCGACAAGAAGCGCTGATACGATCGAGATACCGACGCTTGAGCCGATGTTGCGCGACAGGTTGTAGAGGCCGGTCCCGTCGCCGCGCATGTGCGCGGGCAGCGTCGAGAAGGCGATCGTCGTCAACGGCACGAAGAGGAAGCCGAGCCCGGCGCCCTGAACGAAGCCGACGGAAACGATTGTCCACTGCGAAACATCGGGCGTCCAGCCGGTCATGTCGTACATCGCCCAGGCCGTCAGGCCGAGGCCCGATACCAGCAGCAAGCGCGTATCGACCTTGCCGATCAGCCGGCCGACGATAAACATGCAGAGCATCGTGCCGAGCCCACGTGGCCCCATGACGATGCCCGCGGTGATGACGGGATAGCCCATCAGCGTCTGCAGGTATGGCGTCATCAGCGCCAGTGAGGCGAGATAGGTGATGCCGATCACGAAGATGAAAAGCATGCTGACCGAGAAGTTCCGATCGAGAAACAGCCTCGGGTTCACGAAGGACTTCTCCGCCGTCAGCGTATGCGCGATCAGCAGATAGAACGCGGCGGCGCAGACAATCGCTTCGATCATGATCTCGCCGGATGCGAACCAGTTCAGCTGTTCGCCGCGATCGAGGAAGAGCTGCAGCGATGCGATGCCGAGACTCATCATCCCGAAACCGAACCAGTCGAGCTTCGCCAGCGCATCGAGCTTCGTCTCCGTGACGTAGATCACGATGCCGGCAAACGCCAGCGCGCCGATCGGCACGTTGATGTAGAACACCCAGCGCCAGCTGATGTTATCGGTCAGCCACCCGCCGATGACGGGTCCCAGGACCGGCCCGACCATGACCGAGACGCCAAATAAGGCCATGGCCGAGCCGCGCTCCTCGGCACTATAAATGTCGAGGAGGATGCCCTGAGAGAGTGGAACCAGAGATGCGCCAAAGAGGCCCTGCAGCAGGCGGAAGGCCACGATCTGGTTGAGTGATTGCGCTAGACCGCAGAGGACAGAGGCAACAACGAAGCCGGCAATTGCCGCCAAAAGCACGCGCTTGCGCCCGAACTTGGCGGCCAGAAAACCGGACGGCGGCGTCATGATTGCAGCCGCCACGATATAGGAGGTCAGCACCCAGTTGATTTGGTCGGCGCTCGCCGAGACGCTGCCCTGGATATAGGGCAGCGCGACGTTTGCAATCGTCGTGTCCAGCGCCTGCATGATCACCGCCAGGATGACGCAGGCCGTTATCCAACCGCGGTTGGCAACCGGGGTGGCCGGAGATGATGCAGCGTTACTCATGATCCTTGCCGCCGGAGCGGCCCAAAAGCTTGGAAACGAAATCCGGAAGACCACGGGCACGACCCGTATCGACGTCGACGACCGTGCTCATGCCGACACGAAGCGGTGGCTTGCCTGCCGCGTCATCGATGCTGACGCGCATCGGAATGCGCTGCACGACCTTGACCCAGTTGCCTGTCGTGTTCTGCGCCGGCAGCAGTGAGAAGCTGGAACCGGAGGCCGGGCTGATGCTCTCGACCTTGCCCTTCCATTCCACGCCCGGATAGGTGTCGACATAGATCGTCACCGGCTGGCCGGGCTTCACAGAGGTCAGTTCCGTTTCCTTCGGGCTCGCGGCAATCCAGAGATTGTTGTCCGAAACCAGCGAGAAAGCCTGCGTGGACGCCTGCAGGTAGGAGCCCGGCTGCAGCGAATTGACGTTCGTCGCGATGCCATCGAAGGGCGCCCTGACGACGCTGTGGTCAAGTTCGCGCTCTGCATCATCCACCTTCGCCTTCGCTTCGAGATAGAGCGGGTTCTGCTCAACTGGCTGGTCGGCATTGCCACCCAACTGTGCCAGCGTTGCGGCAGCCTCGGCCTTCGCGACGGCGACCTTCTGGTGGCCAGCATCGAGATTGTGCTTGGCCTGATCGTAGGCAGTGCGCGTCGCAGCCGAGCTGTTCAGCAGGTTCTGCTGTCGATCAAACTCGGTCTGATAATAGGGAATATCGGCTTCGGCTTGCGTGATCTCGGCAAGCGACTGCTGATAGCTGGCCTTCAGATTGAGGATCTGGTTGCGCACGGCGCCAAGCTGCGCCTCAGCACCGTCGAGAGCGATCTTGAAAGAGTCCTGCCGCAAGCTGAAGAGAACCTGGCCCTTCTTTACCGCTTCGTTCTCATGCACGTTGATCCGCTCGACGATACCGGAAACGTCGGTTGTCAGCCCCACCATGTCAGCCTGGATATAGGCATTGTCGGTCGACATGATCTGACCGCCGTTGACGTAGTAGTACCCGCCGACGACGAGCGCGACCGGCAACAACGCGAACAGAACGGGACGCGTGAGACTGCGCCGGCGGCGGACCTGAGTGCCGCCGGGCGCAGCCACTGCAGTAGCGGGCGCTGAATTGGATGAAGGCGCCTCAGCTACCGTTTCCTCGCGAGGGGAAGCGTCGTTTTCTTCAACTGGGTTCTTGGCGTTTGCGTCTGCAACGACGCGCAGGGAGGACTTCTCAGCCATGTTTTGTCTCATTTTCGGCTACCGGGGTTCGGCAGGCCTGCACTAGGTTTGTTTTCATCGCGGTTAGAATGCCGAACAGCTGATCGCACTGTTTGGTAGGGATGCCATCGAATGCTTCGCCGCGTGTCAGATCACCAAGCTCGCGCATCTCGGCCAGAAGCGGATGGGCCTCGTCGCGCACATAGAGAAGCCAGACACGGCGATCAGTCGGATGTTGCCGGCGCTCGATAAGACCGCGATCGGCGAGCTTGTCGAGAATGCGGACAAGTGTGATCGGCTCTATCTCCAGGATCTCGGCAAGCCCGCCCTGATGACCCCCCTCATTGCTGCGCAGGTAAGTAAGCGTCTGCCACTGCGACCGCGTCAGCCCAAGGCAGCGCGCACGCTGCTCGAACCGCTTGCGAAGCAGCCGTGCGACGTCGTGCAACAAGAAGCCGAGAGTAGGATTTCCGTTCATGGGAACCAGTGTCAATAATCAATAGCGCACTTATTATATGCTCAGATATATTAAGCGTGTTCAGGGCACAATAGGCGCCGTTCCAGATTCCGCATTCTGCGGCCAAAATGCCGCATAAGGATACGCGCGGAGATTTCGAAGGCCTTTCGAAATTGCAACCGGTTGGCATTTGCAATTTCGACCGGCAGCCGTTTAAAGTAGAAATCCAGAGGGTTATCGGAAATGCCGTGGTCTTTGGTCGATCACCTTTTCTTGATGACGAGTGCGCGGCCGACCGCCGTGATCATGATTTGCAATAGCATAGGTGAATAAGGGCCAGAGCCCTTGTTCAGAGACATCAAAGACATGAATCGCATCACATCAGCATAAGCGACGGCAGCGCTTGCGGCCGTCCGGATAAGGAAACCGCCATGCCTTCCTCCTTTCGACGTCTGCTGACTATTGGCACCCTGGCTCTCGTGCCGTTCACCGCGGCGATGGCACAGCAGCCAGGCTCTCCCCCTCCCGTTTCTGTCGCCAAACCTGTCGTGCGCGATGTCGTCGACAATGACGAATTCATTGGCCGCTTCGAACCGGTCGATCAGGTATCCGTGCGCTCGCGTATCGGCGGTTACCTGCAGGAAGTGCACTTCACCGACGGCGCGCTCGTCAAGCAGGGTGACCTGCTCTTCGTGATCGACCAAAGGCCGTTCATCACCGCGCTGAACGAAGCGAACGCGGCGCTGGAAGTCGCCAAATCCACGCTCGTCTACGCGGAAGCACAGTTCAAGCGGGCCGAGAGCCTTGCGACGAGCGGCAGCCAGTCGATTTCGATCCTTGATGACCGCCGGCGCGAATGGGTCTCGGCGCAGGCGAACGTCCGCGGCGCGCAAGCGACAGCCGATCGCGCGGCACTCGACCTCGAATATACGAAGATCACAGCTCCGATCAGCGGCCGCATCGACCGCCGGCTGATCTCCGTTGGTAACCTTGTTCAGGCTGACCAATCGATTCTGACGACCATCGTTTCGGTCGATCCGATCGACTTCTACTTCGACGTCGATGAACGCCGCCTTCTCAACTTCGCACAGACGGCCCGCGACCGCGGGGTCGATCTGCAGCAGGGCGGTGGCGGCGTCGAGGTCGAGGTCAAGATCACGGATTCGAACGAAAAGCCGTTCAAGGGCAAGCTCGACTTCGCTGAAAACCGCATCGACAGCGAGACCGGCACCAAGCGCATACGGGCTCGCTTCGACAATCCGAATTACGTGCTGCAGCCAGGGCTTTTCGGTCGCGTTTCCGTTGAAGCGTCGAATGTCTACAAGGCGATCCTCGTCCCCGACGAGGCTATCGGCTCGGACCAGAACCAGCGCGTCGTTTATGTCGTCGGAGATGATGGAACGGTCACGGCAAAACCGGTCCGTCCGGGTCCACGCCTGTACGGCTATCGTGTCATCCGCGAAGGCATGGACGGCAGCGAGACGATCGTCATCAACGGCCTTCTTCGCGCCCGCCCCGGCTCGAAGGTCACGCCGCAGGTGGTCGAGCTCCCGCAAAGCCGCGAGGAGATTGCGCCTGAAGCCGCCGGCCTGGAGCTCAGCCGATGAGATTTGCACACTTCTTCGTCGACCGGCCGATCTTCGCGTCGGTGCTCTCCATTGTGCTGTTGATCGTCGGCGGCATCGCTTATTTCCAGCTGCCCGTAGCGCAATACCCGGAGATTGCGCCGCCGACCATAGTTATCCGTACCTCCTATCCCGGCGCTGACGCCGAGACGATCGCCAACACTGTGGCGACCCCGATCGAGCAGGAGGTCAACGGCGTCGAAGACATGCTTTACATGTCTTCCTATTCTACTGCCGATGGTTCGATGGCACTGACCGTCACCTTCAAGCTCGGTACGGACCTCGACAAGGCACAAGTGCTTGTCCAGAACCGCGTTGCCATCGCCGAACCACGCCTTCCCGAGGAAGTTCGGCGCATCGGCATCACGACGGCGAAGAGTTCGCCCGACCTGATGATGGTCGTGCATCTGCTGTCACCGAACTCTCGGTATGATCAGCTCTACGTCTCCAACTACGCACGCACGCGCATCCGCGACACGCTTGTTCGGCTCGATGGCGTTGGCGACGTCATTCTGTTCGGTGAGCGCGAATATTCGCTGCGTATCTGGCTCGATCCGCAAAAACTGTCGGCCTATGGCATGACCTCCAGCGACGTCGTCGATGCGCTGCGCGAGCAGAACGTGCAGGTCTCCGGCGGCTCCATCGGCGGACCACCGGCGGCCGGCACCAACGCCTTCCAGTATACGGTGACGACCCAAGGGCGTTTCTCGGATGCAAGACAATTCCGCTACGTCATCGTCAAAGCGACCGCGGAAGGGCGTCTCGTCCAACTGCAGGATATCGCCCGCATCGAACTCGGCGCCAAGGACTACGTCACAAACAGCTATCTGAACGGCAAACCGGCCGTCGCGCTCGGCATTTTCGCGCGTCCCGGCACAAACGCTCTGGCGGCAGCAGCGGAAATCAAGAAGACGATGGAAACCGTCTCTCAGGATTTCCCGCAGGGTCTCAGCTACGATATCGTCTACAACCCGACCGAATTCATCGCGGAATCCATCAACGAGGTTTACAAGACCATCGCTGAAGCGGCCATCCTCGTCGCTATCGTCGTTCTTGTCTTCCTGCAGTCCTGGCGAACGGCGATTATCCCCATTGTCGCTATCCCGGTCTCGCTGATCGGTACTTTCGCCTTCCTGCTTGCCTTCGGCTTCTCGCTCAACATGCTGACGCTGTTCGGTCTCGTGCTGGCAATCGGCATCGTCGTCGACGACGCGATCGTTGTGGTCGAAAACGTCGAGCGCAATCTGGCAAAGGGAATGACGCCGCGAGAGGCCGCGCATGTGACGATGAACGAGGTCGGCACGGCGGTCGTCGCAATCTCGCTCGTGCTGATCGCCGTGTTTGCTCCAACGGCCTTCATCCCGGGCATATCAGGTCAATTCTATCGTCAGTTCGCGGTGACGATCTCGGTCGCGACAGCGATCTCAGCGCTGAACTCCCTGACCCTGTCGCCAGCCCTTGCCGCACTGGTGCTGAAGCCCCACGAGGAGCACGAGAAGCATCGCAACCCTATCGCGCGTTTTGGAAGTGCTATCGCGAGCGGGTTTAACAAGGGCTTCGACGGGCTGAGTGCGGGCTACTCCTGGATTGTGCGACATACCGTGCAGACGGTCGCCGCGCTCTGCGTCGCGCTGCTCATCTTCGCCGGTCTGCTTGGCGCGACATATTATATGGGTAGGATCGTCCCAAGTGGTTTCGTCCCGGTCATGGATCAGGGCTACGCCATCGTCGTCGTGCAGCTGCCGGATGGTGCAGCGCTTTCCCGCACCGACGCGGTTATCGAACGCGCATCGGAGATCATCCGCAACACGCCGGGCGTGAAGAATGCGGTGGCCTTCTCGGGCTTCAGTGGCGCGACCTTCACCAACGCTTCCAACGCCGGCGTTGTCTTCGCCGCCTTCGACACCTTCGAAAACCGCCTGGAGCACGGCCAGACCGCCACGAAGATCATCGGGCAGCTCTATGGCAGCCTCCAGGCGATCCAGGAAGCCTTCATCATAGCCATCCCGCCGCCGCCGATCTCCGGTATCGGCAACGCGGGCGGCTTCAAGATGCAGCTCATGGATCGAGAGAGTTCGGACATGCGCCGCGTTCTCGGTGTTGCCTATCAGCTCATGGGCATGGCGAACCAGACAGAGGGTCTGACCGGCGTCTTTACGACGTTCTCCGCCAACAGCCCGCAATACTTCCTCGAGATCGATCGCGACAAGGCGCGCACCCTGAACGTACCGATCTCCAACATATTCGACACGCTGTCGATCAATCTTGGCACATCCTACGTCAACGATTTCAATGCCTTCGGGCGCGTCTACCAGGTGCGGGCCCAGGCCGACCAGCAATATCGCGTCGAGCGCGACGACATCCTCGCGCTCAAAGTAAGATCGGCAACCGGAGCACTTGTCCCGCTTGGCACGCTGGTCGATATCCGCGATACCAGCGGCCCTTCACTCGTCCAGCATTACAATATGTACGTGTCCGTACCCGTGCAAGGCAATGCCGCTCCCGGCGTTTCGACGGGCACCGCATTGGACAAGATGGAAGGCCTTGCGAAGCAGATAATGCCGGCAGGTACAACCTTCGAGTGGACCGAAATCGCCTTTCAGGAACGGAATACCGGCAACACGGCGATCTACATCTTCGCCCTCTCGGTCGTCTTCGTGTTCCTGGCACTGTCGGCACAGTATGAAAGCTGGGTCCTGCCGCTCGCCATCATCCTGATCGTTCCCCTGGCGATCCTTGCCGCCTTGATCGGCGTCCATCTGCGCGGAATGGACAACAACATCCTGACGCAGATCGGGCTGATCGTGCTGATCGGGCTGGCGGCCAAGAATGCGATCTTGATCGTGGAATTCGCGAGACAGGCGCAGGACGAGGGCAAATCGGCGGTCGAGGCCGCAATCGAGGCCAGTCACCTGCGTTTGCGGCCGATCCTGATGACCGCTTTCGCGTTCATCTTCGGCGTCGTGCCCCTAATGATCGCGACCGGCCCCGGCGCCGAAATGCGTCAATCGCTCGGGACGGCCGTTTTCTCAGGGATGCTTGGCGTAACGATCTTCGGTCTGTTCCTGACGCCCGTTTTCTACGTCGTGCTGCGCGCGCGCCGGCGAAAACATGTGGTGCAGGCCGAGACCGCGCCGCCCTCCGAGGAGGCTGCCGCCGAGACCTCGTCATGAAGGGCGCCGCTCGACGGCGCTCTGTTTGAGCAGATCTGAGGAAAGGATCTTACGAAGCGGCTTCTCGACGAGCTCGTAGGCCGCCGCTCCGAGGATCGTCCCGCCGACAACGGCGATCGCGATCGTCGGTGTTGTCGACAGCCCGACCACGCCGGCAGCCTTGACGATCACGGAGATCGCCAGCGTGTGCCAAAGGTAGATCGAATAGGATGCATCGCCGAGATAGGTGAGAAGCGGCATACGGCCGATGCTGCCGTCCGCTTCTAGCGATACCATTCCATAGACAAGCGCCATGGCGAGCGGCCCGCAAATCGTTTCGTCGAAGTCGGCGCCGATCAGGAAGATCGCGGCAAAGCCGGACAACGATGCGCCGACGCAAGCAAGCCCCAGGCTGGTGCCTGCGATCCACCGCCGGATCCACAATTCGGCGAGAAAGACGCCTCCGAGAAATTCGAGAATGATCGGCCGCGTATAGGTCTTTAGCACTGGCGAGGCGGGCTCGAAGAGAAGGCCGATCAGGAAAAAGCCACCGAAGATCGCCGTCAGATACGCCAGCCGCCAGCGACGCGGCAGGAAAAGCGCCCCGGCAAACAACACATAGAAGAACATCTCGAAATCGAGCGTCCAACCCTGGACGAGGACCGGCCAGATATCACCGGTGCTCGGCGATTGAGCTGGAATAAAGAAGAGTGAGGACAGAATATGGGCGCCGGTCAGCTTCAGGTTCGGAAACAGGCCGACCATGGCACCGGCAATCATTACGCTCGTCACCAGCCAGTAGGACGGCGCGATGCGCCGAATGCGATCGACCAGGAACCCCTGCGGCGTCATCGGTCGGCGGTCGCTGATGACCCACATGATGAAACCGCTGATGACGAAGAAAACGTCGACGCCGGCGGCACCAATGGCGAAATGCTCGCCGGTCCTTTCCGCCGCGTGGAAGACCACAACGGCGAGTGCCGCGAAGGCGCGCAGATATTGGATGCCGTAAAGTGTCTTCATCCGGTTTCCTCGGAAGACCGATCAAGACCGGTCAAAAGTGCATGACGTTATTGAGTGATGGGCTCTAGCGACTTCTCAGTTCGCCATGAACTCACCGCCGGCTGGCGGCGTGCGGTCGCCAGCTTTCCGGCCGCAAAGTAGAAAAGAAACGTCCCAACGTTGTACGGAGTGAGGATATCAATCTCGACGAAGGAGCGGATCGTCAGCAGGACCGCGATCGAGAAAAGCAGATAGGATTCGACATTCCTGAAATCCTCGATGACGCGCCGCAAGTGCCCCCACAAAATCCGCAGCAGCATTGCCGCCAGGGTGATGACGCCGGCGAGCCCCAGTTCGACTGCCGTTTCGATATAGGTATTGTGGAAGTGGAAGCCGCTCCGCGACCCGATAAAAAATTCCTCCCACAGACGCTCCGGCTCGGAGAAGCCCTGGACCCAGTAGGCTTGGTAGCCGATGCCGAAGGCCGGGTTCTGCTTTGCCGCCTCGATCCCCTGCTGCCAGAGATAGGTGCGTCCGGTCAGCGTGGAGTCCTTTCCGAAGATCCCGAGAACGGCATCGACCGCCCCTAGATAAACACCCGCAACGGCGAGAACGATGACCGCGACGCCACCGCCGACGACCAGCAGTTTGCGGTGATCGGGCGTCAGTGCGAGGACGACACGCAGCCCCATCATCAAAGCAATCACGACGGCGGTGGTCAGCACGGATGTCGCGGATTGGCAGGCGATGAGGCAGTAAGCAGACAAAAGCCCGACCACGCCGGAGGCCGCCATCCAGAGGCGCCGCTCACCGAAGATGAAGACAGCCGCGAAGGAGACGATCAGCCCAAGCGACGCATAGAAGCCAAGCTGGTTCTTCGAGGCGAAGGCACCCACGAAACTGAAGGTGCCGTCCAGCGGATCATACTCGTAGTAGCCGAACAGCAGCGAGTACACGAGAACGATCCCGACGCCCGCGATCATGCCCACCGTCAGGGTTCTGACGTCGAGCACGCGTACCGCAATCAGGGCGCAGATGACCTGCGTCAGGTACTGGATGCTGGCTCGCAGGGAAATGCTGGGAACGGCCGACCAGAAGACAGACAGGAAGGCGAGCGCCGCGAAGGCATAGATCCAGAAATAGCGACCATGGCTACCGAGGACCTTCTTGTAGTCCACGGCGATCAGCGGCAGCCACAGCGCATAGTAAAGCAGGATCGCCACCTGCCCGAACTTGATCGAGTAGGCGAAACAAAAAAGTGACAGCGCCACGGCGGGGATGGCATAGGCCGCATTCCCGCCTGGCTGAATGAGCACAGATTTTGCGATCCGCATTGCGGCCTCGTTATCTCATCGCCAATCCGGCAGTGACCTTGATCAAGTCGCCGGGCTGGAGTGCGGTATTTTCTTGAACCGGAATCTCCTTCGCCTTGCCGTCAACTTCGCGGACGATCGAATAGGCGATGCTCGCGGCCCCGGTGCTCGTGTCAAAGCGGGCAGCATCAGTCGACTGCGTCAACGCCTCCGCCATCAGCGAGTTGCTGGTTTCGAGCTTGAGATTGAGTTCATCGAGTTGAGCCTCGGCATTCTGAAGTTCCTGGGCAAGCTGCGCATCCCAGTCGTTCCGAAGCGTGATCTCGTCCTGATTGGCCTTGCTGATGTCCTGCTTGGCCTTCAGCGAATTCGTATCGATATCGAGGAGCGTCGCCTCGGTATCCGCGGCCCGCTGCTCAGCGGCCATCTTGCGGTTGCTGAGCGCCAGCCCTCTCTCGGCGAGATCCTCGACCTTGTCGCGATCCTCAGTTGCCAATTGCAGCTGACGGGTCTGAGTGTCGGTCTTCTTGGCAAGCGTCTCGACCTCGCTTTGAAGCAGTTGCTTGAGATCTGCGAGCGCCTGAAGCTGCAGCGTCAAGCGTTTCTTGCGGGTGTTCATGAGAGCCGTTTCGCTGTCAAGCAGAGGCTTCGCCTCCGGTTTGTCCTGAAGCTCCTTCGGCATTTCGATCGTATCCTGATTCGCGATCTCAGCGCGCAACCGCGCCTCCTTCACCAACAGGCGCGCCCGGTCGGCCATGTAGACGACCGCGTCACCCTTGGCGTTGATGAAGTCGCGGGCGAACCGTTGACCGGCGTCCGCGCGGCGCAGACCGCCGGCAAGACTCACGGCCTTAACGATCGTGAGATTGGGCGCAAACGGATATTCGCCGGGCTTTTCAACGTCACCGGACAGATAGACCGGCCGGAATTCCGAAAGTTCCACCGAGGCAGACGGTCGGTCCTTCAAGGCAAATTGCTTCTGCAGAGCCGAGCCGATCTCCTGGGCGATCGCATCCGTCGTTTTGCCGGATGCAGGCAAATCACCGACGAAAGGCAGGGAAATGCTTCCTGAGGGCCCGACGGTGTAGTCCCCACTGACGACCGACCAGTCGCGGATGCTGCCATCCGCGGTCTGCCATTCGGCCACCCGGATCTTCAGCTTGTCCATAATACCGAGACGGTAGTCGTCGGCAGCGGCAAGCGATGACGAAGCCAGAAAAGCACCAAGTCCGGCTGCGATAACCACACCGGATCTTAGCGTGCGACGTCTTCCGGCCTTGCCGTCAAGAAAGCGTTTTTCCATGAACCTTCCCCGTATTTCGGCACGACAAGCCGCAAGGCGTTGCCGCGCAGTACTGTTTGGATTTTGAGATGCGGCTTAGTAGCTGCCGCGTTGAGCGCATACTGCCGGGATTGTGCGTGCGATGATCACGACATCCCGAACCAACGACCAGTTTTCGACATAGTGCGTGTCGAAAGCGACGCGGGTTGCGTAAGAAACGTCATTGCGTCCGCTGATCTGCCAGAGGCCCGTCAGGCCAGGGCGGGATTGCAGATAATAGACGGCCGCGTTTTCGTACATTTCGAGTTCGTCTCGAACGACTGGACGCGGACCGACGACGCTCATTTCGCCGCGGATGATATTGAAGAGCTGGGGCAGCTCATCAAGGCTCAATTTGCGTAGAACAGCACCGACCGCAGTGACCCGGGGGTCGTCTTGCAGCTTGCGTGTTGCACGCCACTCTTCCATCGCCTTCGGATTGTTGCGCAGGTGCTCCTGCAGAACCTTGTCACCATTGGTGACCATTGTCCGAAACTTCAGGCAACCGAACTCCTGGCCATTGTGGCCGATGCGGCGATGCCCGTAAAAGATCGGCCCCCTGTCGGAGAGCTTCACTAGCAACATCACCATCAAAAAAAGCGGGCTCAGAAAGATGAGCCCGAGGCAGGCGGCGGACACATCGAATGCCCGTTTCGCGATCCCGCCAGTCGGCGGAAACACGCTCTGATGAACTGCGCCATAAAATGGCGAACTGTCCGATCTCGTCGCAGACTTCATAGAGGTAACTCCACTTATGTTTGCCGTTTGGTCGGGTAGGCTCAGGCGCTTAGCTAGCCCTGACGAATTCGAAGTGTATGAGGTGATTTTGTTTTTTTAAGCCACAATTTTAAGACTGGGGCTTTACGATGGGTTTTTGCGGCCGCCGTTCAACTTTTTTGTTTTTAAGGTTCTGCTGAAACAGCTATACAATTCTTTGGCGATGCCGAAATAATCTCCGCGTGTATCAATAAAAGTCTCGGGCATTGCTGTGTGGGCCAAAGATACTGAAGTCTAGGTCG
Organism: Rhizobium sp. R711; assembly: GCF_002211365.1. Classification (GTDB taxonomy): domain Bacteria; phylum Pseudomonadota; class Alphaproteobacteria; order Rhizobiales; family Rhizobiaceae; genus Rhizobium. Next base: position 160,351 of record NZ_LOKZ01000037.1, read on the forward strand.
TTCGGGCCCGGTACTGGCAATTGATGGTTTGCATTCGCGGCTTCTGGGAAAGCCCCGGTTTCTATTTGCCGCAGAGCTTGCTTATTGCATCGCACCATACATTTTGCACTGCACCAGCTAAACGTTTGAAATTAAAACTTTGTAATAAAAGTTGAACAAAAAACCATCCTGACCCGCTCGGTACGGTCGACATTGTGGCACTAATAGTAACTTGTATTGCCAAATTGCGCACAACCAGAGATGCGCCTAATAATTTTTAATCATCTTTGCCAAAAGCAGCCAAGCAGCGGCAGCACGTGGCATTTTTACCAATAGCCGGAAGAAACCTTTAAGATCGTCGCTGTACTACCCATCTCGCAGACGCAAAAAACGTCTCCAGAGCTTCAGTTGAAACAGGAAGTCCTGTAAAACATTATCCTAGGAAGGATCCTGATGGCGGTTTCGTCTTCAACGATTGTTTGTTGAACGAAGCTCCGATGGAGGAGGCAACAGATGTATGCACCTCGCGTTATCTTCAGCATGCTCGGCGCGCTGGCCGTATTTGCTGTGGCAACGTATTGGCTGAGCGGTTCCCTCGCCGGCACCGCGATCAAGACCGCGATTTGCGCCGTCCTGCTCCAGGCCGGCTACTTCGGTGGCGTGCTTTACCTTGTCTGGAAAGAATCGAAGAGCCGTACGATTCGTCCCGCAGTGAAGCGCGAAGAAACGGAAAAGCTGCCCGTGACGCCCTTCAAGGGCTCTGAACCGTTCAACCGCTAAGCATCGCGATTCGAACCACGGTCGTGCCTCTCCGGCATGGTGAGTGTCGGCGCCCGTAACATCATTTGAACGGCCACCCGTTGTCCGCCACATTTTGACGTCTTAGTTGTTGGAGCGAAAAACAACGGAGGCTACGCGTGGCAAAAACGGCAAGCATTTGCGTCATCATCGCAGCCAAGAACGCGGCGGATACCATCGAAGCCGCCGTTAGATCGGCGCTTCTGGAGCCAGAAGTGGCCGAAGTGGTCGTCGTCGACGACGGCTCCAGCGACGGCACGGCAGAGACCGCAAGACGTGCGGACGACGCCAGCGGAAGGCTGAATGTCGTCCGATTCGATCAGAACAAAGGCCCGTCCGCCGCCCGCAACCACGCCATCGACATCTCTTCGGCACCCCTGATCGCAATCCTCGACGCGGACGATTTCTTCTTCGAGGGACGCTTTCGCCGGATGCTTGCCGAAGACGACTGGGAGTTCGTTGCAGACAACATCGCCTTCGTCGATGCAGATACGGCAAGCCAGGCACCACAGCGCCTCCAGCAATTTGCCGAGAGCCCGCTGTTCCTGGATCTACCCACCTTTGTCGATGGCAACATTTCCAAGCGTGGCGTTCGCCGCGGTGAAATCGGCTTCCTCAAGCCGATCATGCGGCGGGCCTTCCTGGACAAGCATGGCCTGCGCTATCGCGAGGAGATGCGGCTTGGGGAGGATTACGATCTCTACATCAGGGCGCTGGCGCTCGGAGCGCGCTATAAGGTCATCCACAGCTGCGGCTACGGGGCTGTCGTACGCGGAAATTCGCTGAGCGGTCGCCACCGCACCGAAGATCTTCGCCGCCTTTACGAGGCCGATCGTGCGCTCCTGACATCGTCAAGATTGCCGCCGGAAGCCGCCGAGGCCGTGCGTCGGCACGAGCGGCATGTGCGCGGCAAATATGAGTTGCGACGGTTCCTCGACATCAAATCGCAATCGGGCCCGCTGGCAGCAATCGCCTACATCGCAACGCACCCGGCAGCCTTCCCGCCCGTTGCAACAGGCATCCTAATGGACAAGACGGAGCGCCTGCGAAATCCGGGTGGCGTTTCCGTCACCGCGCAAGGCAATGGCTTGAGATATCTTCTGAGCGCCCCGGCCAAGTAGCCGGGGTTCGACTATCTCGAAAACTTCGCGGCTGCCAGCTCAAGCGCGCTCTGAAGCAAACGGGGGTCGCGCGCTGTCCAGCGCGCGAGCAATCTGAAATCCGGCGTCTTGCGGCGACGTAGTAGGCCGATCTGGCTCCAGATCGCCTGCTTTCGCGCGGTGTTCTTGTGCGCCTTGATCGTCTCGACCTCCTGGGGCCTGCTGGAGAACCGGCTTTCCAGCTGGTCAAGCGCCATCCAGGTGATGAACTGCTGCTTGAGAAACTCCGGCGAAGCGTTGTCGACGCCGTGGAAGATGTTGATGCCTTCCCCACGCAACGCCCCCGGCTCTCCGCAGAGCAGCGCCCGTTTCGCCGCGATGATGCAATCGCAGAAGAACAGCACATCCTCGGCCGCCAATCGCAGGGCAGCGTCGAAACGAACCTTCTCGAACAGCGGGCGGCCAATGACCATGCAGGACATGTGCAGGAAGGCCCAATTTTTCAGCATGACACCGGCGAGATCCGGCACATCGAGGATCAGCGGCTTGTCCAACAGACGCCGCGCCCCCTCCTCTCTCTCGAGAGCGACGATGCCGAAATGGTAGTCGAACTCCTCGCCCCCTTCGATGGACGCCCAATAGCAGTCGCCACCGAAAGCCTCCATCGCCGTGGCCGCATTGGCCAGATGATCGGGTGTCCAGACATCGTCGGAATCGAGAAAGGCGACGTATCGCGTTGCCTCCGGCACATGATCGAGGCCAGTGTTCCTGGCGCCGCCCGGCCCAGCATTCGGCTGAGCGATCACAGTGACGCGCGCCCTATCCTCATCCGACAGGAGCGCGAGGTCCGCATCCGGAGAGCATGGTGAATGGTCGTCGACGACGATGACATCAACATCCTTGAAGCTTTGCGAGAAAACCGACGCCAGAGCGCGGCTGAGAATGCCGTCCTGACGCTGGTAGAAGGGGATGATGATCGTGAAGGTCGCCATACTCTCTCCTTGAGATACGGGAAGTGATGTTTTCCGCCCCAGCGCATCTAGGGGTGAATGAAGGCATAGCAAGTCTGCTGCACTGCAAAATGATGACGCTCAATTCGGCCGAAGTTTGTCAAAGCGGATGAGTAGATCGGATCTTGCCACGCCGTATCGAAACGAAACGACTGCTCGGTCCCGGGCCGCAATTCGGCCACGATCAGAACGGTTCGTCAGCCTCGCGTTGTAACAATCGTTCACCAGCCAACAAAAACTTTCGGGCCCTTTGGCGGGGAAAGGACCCAGAAATTCATGAATATCATCAAGTTATAAAATGCACTGCTCCTGTTGACGTTCAGGACGATTCGGCAGCCCGACACGTCGGCTTTTTCCCATACTGAGCCAGCACAGGACGATTGTTACGAAGTGGGACCGCCGATCACTTTTTGCTGCAGTGCCATATTTTCTTCCGTGAATCCGCCCTACCTTCGGCGTGCGGGCTCGAGTCTGCTCTGATTGAAAACGGTCGCAAGGGGAGGTGCGGCCCAAAAGGGGTGACTGATAACGTGAATGTTGATGCGAATGTATCGTCACGGATCAATCTGATGCGCATCGTGCTCATTTCGGGCATTGTGTTCGTCCATATACCGTTCGACGCCGCCAGCAGTCCCTATGACGGGACCTACGGCGCATTTGACTGGATCCGGGTTTTCCTGACGGAGGCGCTTTTTCGCGTCGGCGTTCCCTGCCTGAGCGCGATCTCCGGCTATCTGCTGTTTCGTAGCGGGCAGGAAAACTTCAGCTACAAGAAAGCCGTGCGCACGAAGGTGCAGACGGTGTTTCTGCCGTTCCTGCTTTGGAACTGCGCGTTCATTGCAGCGATCATTCTCGCCACCAGCGTTGGGGTTGGCGACGGCTATTTGCCTGACCCGCTAGACGTGTCCGGCCGCGATCTCATGACGCAAGTGCTGGCGGTGGAGAATTTTCCGGCGAACGTACCCCTCTATTTCCTCCGTGATCTCTTCGTCTGCATCCTGCTTTCGCCGATTCTGGCGTGGCTGATCAGCCGCGCGCCGATTCTAACGTTGACCGCCTTGCTGGTGATCGCACTGGTTCCGGAGCTGTCGATCTATATCGTGCTCAAGCGCTCGATCCTCTTTAGCTTCAGTCTCGGCATCTTCATTGCCCTGCAGCAGGTCGACCTGAAGGCTCTCGACCGCTTTGCGCTGGTTGGCATCTTCCTGTTGCTCGCGGCCTCGGCACTTCTGGCAACGGCAATCTTCGTCACAGGCCCTTCCCTGCCCGATTGGGTGCAATTCTTCCGCAATGCGCTAGCAATCGTCGGCGCGCTCGGCTTCTGGCTATTGTCGGCACCGCTGATCAAGACGCAGCTAGGTCAACGGCTTGCGAAGACGGGAAGCCTTAGCTTCTGGATCTTTTGTGCTCATTATCCGCTGCTCATTTTTCTCTGGATCCTCTGGGGCAAGACGAACATGAGCTTCTATCCGCTCTTTTTCGTCCTGTCTTTCGCCCTGCTGTTTCCGCTTCTCGCACTGTCGAACGGGCTGTGCCGACGGAACTTTCCGCGTCTCTACGCAATTCTGACAGGCGGCCGGACCAAACGGTCCGCAACCCCGGCGTCGCCCCAGGACGTCTCTCGCAAACTCGTTACACAGCAAAGGTGACACATGACGACCCAAATCGCCCATGCGCGAAAACTTTGCCTCAGCCTTCTGACCATCACGGCAGCCTGCGTTTCAGCGCTGCCGGCTTTGGCACAACAGGCATCCGGAACGTCCTTTGTCGATGACTTCGACAAGATCAATCGTGGCTTCTGGTACGTTTCGGACGGCTGGAACAACGGCGCCCACCAGAACTGCACCTGGTCGAAGAACAACGCTAAGGTCGAGAACGGCGCCCTGCAGCTCTCGTTCGCGGACGGAAAGTCCAAGGACCGGAACTATCTGTGTGGCGAGATCCAGACGACCAAGCGTTACGGCTATGGCACCTATGAAGCTCGTATCAAGGCCGGCACTGGCTCTGGTCTCAATTCCGCGTTCTTCACCTACATCGGCCCCGCCGACAAGCAGAAGCACGATGAGATCGACTTCGAAGTGCTGGGCAAGAACACCGGCGAGGTGCAGGTGAACCAGTATGTGCAGGCCAAGGGCGGCAACGAGAAGCTCGTTCCGGTTGGCAGTAAAGCCGATGAGGGCTTCAATGACTATGCCTTCATCTGGGAAAAGGATCGCCTGCGCTACTACCTGAACGGCAAGCTTGTTCAGGACGTTACTGATCCCTCGAAGATACCGTCCACCCCGCAGAAGATCTTCTTCAGCCTATGGGGTTCGGACACGCTTTCGAACTGGATGGGTCGTTTCGACTACACGAAGCCGGCCGTTCTCAGCGTCGATCGCGTGGCTTTCACCGCGCTCGGCGACAAGTGCCAGTTCCCTAAATCGATCGCATGCACGCTCAACTGACCAGCGTCCCGCAGGCACTCAGCCCCGCAGAGGCCGACACACAAAAAGGAACGTCGATGCTCAAAGTGCTCTACCTCGTGCATGATCTGTCAGACCCCGCCGTACGGCGGCGGGTGCTGATGCTGCGCGAGGGAGGTGCCGAAGTCGTGCTCGCCGGTTTCCGCCGTGGAGAGAACCGGCTTGCCGAAATGCATGGCGTCACGCCGATCGAACTCGGGCGCACGGCCGATGCGAAGTTTGCGCAGCGCATGAGTGCTGTCGCAAAGGCGATAGCGGGCCTCAAGGCGCTGTTGAGGAACGTGGAGAAGCCCGATCTCATCATCGGACGCAATCTGGAAGCGCTGGCCGTCGCGCACAAAGCCAACACGCTTTTCGGCGGCAGCGTTCCCGTTGTCTACGAATGCCTGGATATCCATCGCCTTCTGCTGCGCGACGACATGATCGGCAAGGCGATCCGCCGTGCCGAGGCGCATTTCGGCAAACATGCAAAGCTGATCCTGACGAGTTCCCCCGCCTTCATAGAGAACTATTTCAATCCTCGATCCGGCGTCAAAGCCGAGACGCTTCTGATTGAAAACAAGGTTATCTCGCTCGAGGAAGCAGCCGTCGGGCCGGCATTCGGCCGCCCCCTGAAGCAACCGGGGGAGTCGTGGAAGATTGGCTGGTTCGGTGCGCTTCGGTGCCGCAAATCGCTCGGCCTGCTCGCCGATTTCTCGCGCCGCATGGAAGGCAGGGTCGAAATCGTTCTGCGCGGTCGCCCCGCCTACTCCGAGTTCGACGATTTCGACGCGTTCGTGCGTGACGAGCCCTATCTCCGTTTCGAAGGCGCCTACCGCAACCCCGAAGATTTGCGGACGATCTATGATGACGTCCACTTCTCATGGGCGATCGACTTTTTCGAGGAAGGCCTCAATTCGAGCTGGCTTCTGCCGAACCGGCTCTATGAGGGCTGCCTGTACGGCGCTGTCCCGATCGCCCTTGGGGGCACCGAGACGGCACGTTTCCTTGAGAGCCGCAACATCGGCCTTGCACTTTCGGAAGCGACCGTTTCGCAGCTCGAACATCTGTTCGAAAGCCTGACCGGCGATCGTTACCGCGCATTGAGCGAGGCCGTCGCCGCCAAGGATCGCAAGACCTGGCTTGCCGACCGCAGCGATTGCTCTGCTCTCGTCGCGAGCCTTTCCCGCCTTGTTCCGGCCACCGCAGAGAGGGGCGGCGCCGGCGCAATTACTCCCACAAGCGTATCTCCAGAAGGGTGGACAACCATGAAGCCTGATGTCGGTGCCAGCGTCTCCAGTCTCATCATCATTCCCTGCCTGAATGAAGAAAAACACATCGAGGCTCTGGTCGCCAAATTGAGCCTCGAACTCGATCACATGAATGCCCGGATCGTCGTCGCCGACGGCGGCAGCAAGGACGCGACACGCGACATCGTCGCCCGCATCAGCGCCGCCGATCCGCGGATCGTGTTGCTGCACAATCCTCGTCGGATCCAGAGCGCAGCAATCAATCTCGCTGTGCAGACCTTTGGCCGAGACTACGATTACCTGATCCGCATCGACGCGCATGGCGACTACCCAGCCGATTACTGCCGTCGCCTTGTGCAGGAAGCCGTGCTGACTCAGGCGGACTCCGTCGTGGTCGCGATGGAAACCGTCGGCTTCGGCGTCTTCCAGAAGGCAACGGCCTTTGCTCAGAACTCCAAGCTCGGGAACGGCGGCTCCAAGCATCGCGAGGGCGCCAAGGGTCATTGGACCAATCACGGCCATCACGCACTGATGCGCATCGCAGCCTTCGATGCCGTCGGCGGCTATGACGAGACCTTCAGCCATAACGAGGACGCGGAACTTGACTACCGCCTGAAGCAGGCAGGCTTCGGCATCTGGATGACCGACAAGACCCGGATGACCTACTATCCGCGCTCGACCATCTCGACGCTGTTTCGCCAGTACCTCGGCTACGGTCGAGGTCGGGCAAAGAACATTCTCAAGCATGGCAGCATGCCTAATCTTCGGCAGATGCTTCCGCTTCTCGTCGTACCGGTCTTTATCGGCGCTTTTCTTGCCGTTCTGAACTGGGCGGCCGTCATCCCATTCAGCCTCTGGGCCGTTGCATGCGTGGGCTATGGCTTCTGGATGGCCATCGGCCACCGGAACCCGTACGGCCCGCTCGCCGCCGTTTCAGCGATGGTGATGCACTTCGCCTGGTCAGCAGGCTTCTGGATGGAGCTTCTGAGCTTCCGCGGCAGAAAGGTCTCCTCATGAGTGATGTGAAACCCATGCGGATCGACATCGGCGTTTGCACGTATCGCCGCGCCTCGCTTGACGAAGCGCTGCTTTCGCTGGCGGTCCTCGCCGTGCCTGATGGCGCAACGCTGCGGATTATTGTGGCGGACAACGACAAGGTGCCGAGTGCGAAGGAACGGATCGATGCGCTTCGCCCGACCATTCCGCATGAAATTACCTATGTGCACTGCCCCGCCTCGAACATCTCGATTGCCCGCAATGCATGTCTGGACAACGCGACCGGTGACTTCCTCGCCTTCATCGACGATGATGAGGACGCCTGCGAAGAATGGCTCGTGGAATTGCTTGCTGTCGCCAGCAAGACCAAGGCGGATGCCGTCCTTGGTCCTGTCCGCAGCGTCTATTCGTCCACGGCGCCGAACTGGATGCGCGAGGGCGACTTCCATTCCACCCTGCCCGTCTGGGTCGGCGGCGAAATCCGCACCGGATACACTTGTAACGTCCTCCTTCGCCTCGACTCGCCCCATGTTGTCGGGCGCCGCTTCAACCTGGCGCTTGGGCGCACCGGTGGCGAGGACACCGAATTTTTCAGCCACATGCATGCCGATGGCGGCGGGATCGCCTTTGCGCCCGAGGCTTATGTTTATGAACCGGTGACCGAAAGCCGCGCTGGCCTATCTTGGCTCGCCAAACGCCGCTTCCGCTTCGGCCAGACACACGGGCGGCTACTCCAGGAAAAGAACACCGGCTTGCAGCGGCTAAAGCAGGTCGGCCTCGCCGGCGCCAAAGCAGTCTTCTGCTATGCCGCGGCGCTTGCCTGCATCTTTTCCCCGATCCCTCGGTATCGCTACGCCCTTCGCGGCCTCATGCATACCGGCGTGGTCAGCGGTCTGCTGGGCGTGCGTGAAATTCGTCAGTATGGAACGGCGGAGGCCGCATGACGCAAACCCAACCCGACGTCAGCTTCATCGTCGCCGCCTATAATGCGGCGGAAACGCTCGCCAAGGCGATCGATAGCGCGCTTGCACAAAGAGGCGTCTCGGTCGAGGTGATCGTCGCTGATGACTGCTCGACGGACGAGACAAGAACCATTGCGGATCGCTACACAGACAGGAACGTCAAGCTGCTGGCCCTCGCCCGCAACGGCGGGCCTGCGGCAGCGCGTAACGCGGCCCTGTCGGCCGCGACAGGCCGTTGGCTTGCCGTTCTCGATTCCGACGATACCGTCGAACCGGACCGGCTGCGGCGTATGATCGAGCGCGCCGAGAAGGCTGACGCTCAGATTGCAGTCGACAATCTCCGTGTCATTCGCGCCGACGGCACTCCGCCGGAGACGATGTTTACCGCACAATCGCTGGCAGAGACGCCCGAGCTAACGCTTCCCCTATTCATACGATCGAATGCCCTGTTTCAGACAACGCATAACTTTGGTTATCTCAAGCCAATCTTTCAGCGCGCCTTCATCGAACAGCATGGACTTCGCTTCAACGAGGCCCTCAAAGTCGGCGAGGACTATCTGTTCCTCGCCTCGGCTATAGCACTTGGTGGACGCTGCGTGATCGAGCCAATCCCCGGCTACGACTATCAGATCCGCGAGGGATCGATTTCTCGCGTTCTCGCCCTTCACCACATCGATGCCATGATCGAAGGCGATAAGGCTTTCCTTCGAGATCACACGCTGGATGCGGAGGCGGCGGCCGCACAGGAGTTTCGCGAACGAAGCCTCCGCCGAGGCCGCGCATTCCTCATCCTCGTACAGAACATCAAAGACCGGTCGATCTCCGGTGCGATCAAGACGGCTTGGAGCAATCCGTCGGCGGTGGCGCATCTCAAGATGCCGATCGCCATTCGGATCCATCGCGCACTCGCGCCGCTTCGCCACTTGGTAAGTCCCCGGACCGACCTGACAGCCATCGATGGCGTGACCCGCTCCCGCAAAGGATAGAGCCATGAACCAACGGAACCTGACCTTGCACAGCACTCTGCCCAAAGCGGCCGACGATTCCGATTCCTTTATCGACATCGATCGCCTGATCGCAATTCTCATCCGCCGCTCCGGATCGATCGCGCTCTGCGTTGCGGCGACCGTGACGCTTGCCGTCGTCTTTCTGCTCTTCGCGACGCCGCAATATACGTCGATGACACAGATCCTCCTCGACGACGACATCGCGAAATATGCGCAGGATCCGACCCCGGCCGCCAGCTCGCAGCAGGTCGACATGCAGATTGCCAGCGCCGTCGAAATCCTGAAATCGAACCAACTTGCGCTTCGCGTGGTTGATGCCGAGAAGCTGCAGGACAATTCTACAATTCTTGACCCTTCACAGTCGCCGGTCGAGCTAATCAAGTCCGGCGTGAAGCTGATCGTCAGCGCCTTGGCGCCTGGCGGTCCGCCGGTAACGGAAGACGATGCGCGAAACGGTCGCCGTCAGAAGGCAGCCGCCTTGCTGCAAGAGGCTGTAGCGGTATCGCGGGTCAATCGCAGCTCCGTTCTCGCAGTTTCCTTCCGCTCGACCGACAAGCAGCTCGCGCAACGGATCACCAAGGCATACGCCACTGCCTACCTCAATGACCAGCTGAACGCCAACTTCGACGCGACGGAAAGCGCCTCGGTGTGGCTGCAGCAGCGCCTCGCGGATCTTCGCGAACGGTCGCAGCAGGCTGCACTCGATGTCGCGAAGTTCAAGGCCGAGAATGGCCTGACGTCCGCCAATGGTGAACTGATGTCGGAACAGCAGCTTGCCGACCTCAACAAGCAGCTGATCGTCGCGCAAGCCGACAGCGCCAGTGCTTCGGCCCGTTACAACCAGTTCAAGTCGATCGTCGACCTCGGCCCCGACAGCGCCGTCAATAACGCGGCAATCTCGTCCGGCCAGACGGACAACACGGTGATCCAGGACCTGCGCACCCGCTATGTCTCGGTGAACAAACGCGAACAGGAGGTCACCACAAACTTCGGCGAGAACCACCCGCAGGCCGTCGCACTGCGCGCCGAAAAGCAGGACCTGACCCGGCAGATCTATCAGGAACTGCAGCAACTCACCTCCAGCTACCGCAACGAGTTCGAGGTCGCCCGTTCACGGGAAGCCTCGCTTCGCCAGAACATCGAACACCTGACGGGCAAGAACTCGGAAGCCGACAAGTCGCTCGTCCAGCTCAACGATCTCGAGCAGCGGGCAACGGCCTTGAAGACACTTTACGAATCCTACCTCGGCAAGTACGAAGAGGCCTCGCAGCAGCAGTCCTTCCCCATTGCCAAGGCTCGTGTGATCTCTGAGGCAGGCGTGCCGGTTTCGCCGTCGAGCCCGAAAAAAACCATGACGCTCGGCCTTGCCATCGTCCTCGGCCTGATGGCCGGCGGTGCGCTCACGGCATTCCAGGAATTCCGCGAACGTTTCTTCCGCGTCGAGGGCGATGTCAGGACGATCCTTGGACTCAAATTCCTCGGCTACTTGCCGCTAATCGGCAAGCCACCCCGGGAGAGCAAGATCTTCCGGCCCCGCGCCAATCCTCCGGTTGACCCGGCGGAAGCGGCTGCCGATTCCGGCGCAACTTTCGAACGCATCATGCGTGTTGTGCTGGAAGCGCCGCGGTCGGTCTTTGCCGAAACCCTGCGCAATGCGAAGCTTGCGAGCGACGTCATGTTCCAGGGCAAATCGGACCGCGTCATCGGTGTCGTTTCCGCGATGCCAGGAGAAGGCAAGTCGACCACTGCTGCCAATTTCGCGGCGCTTCTCGCCTCCAGCGGCAAGCGTACGCTGCTCATCGACGCCGATCTTCGCAACCCCGGCCTGACGCGCATGCTGAGAACCCCTCCGCAGCAGGGTCTCGTCGAGGCCGTTCTTGGTGAAGTTCCGTGGGCGAGCGCCGTCAAGGTCGATCCGCTGACGAAGCTGGCAATCCTGCCGGTTCTACCAAACGATCATCTCATGCACACGAGCGAACTGCTGGCTTCGCAGGGCATGTTCAATCTGATGGAAAATGCGCGCAAGATGTTCGACTACATCGTTGTCGACCTCGCGCCGCTCGGCCCGGTCATCGACGCCAAGGCATTCGCCCCGCAGGTCGACGGCTTCCTGTTCGTGACCGAATGGGGCTCGACACCAACGAGCGTCGTGCGTGACCTTCTAAACGCCGAGCCGCAGATCAAGTCCAAGATCCTAGGTGTGATCCTCAACAAGACCGACATGACCGAACTCGGCAAGTTCACCAACTTCGGCGGCACCGAACGCTACCGCCACAAATATGTGAGCTACTACACCGAAGAGACGTCGAAGAAGCGGGAGCCAGCGGAAGCCGGCGCTTGATCAGGTCTGGAATAGATGCACCCGCCCCTTCCATAGCCTGGCAACGGTGAGTTTGCCGCTGTGGAAGGCGCCGGTATCGAGATTGAGCCTCATTGGCAGAACCTCCGGCTCCTCATTCGGCGTGTGGCCGTGAACGATCACCTTCGGTAGCGGCTGACGGCTTTCAAAAAAGCGATGACGGATGAAAACGAGGTCGTCGTCGCTTTGCGCATCGATCGGCAGCATTGGATCGATGCCCGCGTGCACGAATAGCACATTCGGTGTATCAACGAAGATCGGCAGGGAACGCAGAAAATCCACGTGCGGCTTCGGAATCGACTGCTTGACGAAGCTATCGAGCTTGGCGGCGCTCGAAAAAACCAGCGGTAGCTGCTCCGGGTCGAGCCCGTAGGAGCGCAGAAGCGCATCCGACCCCATTCGCATCCAATCCGAGAAGGAAACCAGACCATCAAGATAGTCGAGCATCGTGGTCTCATGGTTCCCGGTCAGGCAGATACGGTCGAAATTCTCGGGCGGAAGCCCCATCAGGTGCGAGATCACCTGTGCCGATGACGGCCCGCGATCAATGTAGTCGCCGAGCGTGATGATCAACTTGCGCCCCGGGATCGCGGCGGCATCGTCGATGATCGCCTGCTCTGCCTTCTGCAGCAGGTCGAGTCTGCCGTGAATGTCGCCGATGGCATAGATCGGAATATCGCCAGGATCCAGTTTCAGCCGCTCACGGACCGTCGAAGGCATGTTGAACCTCTCATTGCAGGCATCGAAGCATCACAGTGATTCGCATTGGCGCAATCAAACGACAATAAAATTCAATCGCTCGTGCATTCGTAGAAAAACGCGCCTTATCATTGCACCTGCAATCCATCAATCCTAGAGGCGCAACTGATGGGAGGAGTGATGGCGACCGTATCGCGGTTTCATGACCGGACAAGACCCACCGCGCACCGTATAGAAAGCGAGGAAGAGGCGATAGCGACCGCACGCCGTCTTGCCGCGAACTTCGCGCTGCAGGCCAGCGAGCGAGATATCAATCGGGTCTTTCCTCGCGCGGAACTCGACGCCCTTTTTCAGTCGGGACTGACAGCCGTCACAGTTCCCCCTGAGAACGAGGGGCTGGATGTCGCCAACGCACTTCTCGGCGAGATCGTCGCCATCATCGCTGAAGGCGATTCTTCGATTGCCGAGTGCCTTGAGCATCATTTCACCGTACTCGAACAGTTCCGGAACGACCCGAGCGAAGAGCGAAGAGACTTGCTCTTCGCTCGTGCGCTCGCCGGCGATCACTTCACGGCGACAGCCTTCGACACCGCGGGCGCAGCCAGTCCGCTCGGTGTCGCCTATGAACTGAAGGGGCGGAGCTTGAGGTCCCCCGGCCTGCTTTTCGCCGATTGGATCGTGGCCGACGCAATCGATGCCGAGGGCGAGCAGGTTCGCTTCTATCTTGCCCGCGAGAGCGAAGGCCTGCAAATCATCGATGACTGGGATGGTTTCGGACAGAGGACGAATGGTGCCGGGACAGCGGTCGCCCAGGGCGTCACCGGCGACGCGAAAGCTGCAACGGACGATGGGCCGCGCCGTCACACGACGGCTTCGGCCCTGGCTGCCCTTCTCCATGCGGGCACAGACCTCGGCATTGCCCGGGCCGCTCTCGCCAATCTTCGGGAGTTGCCGCGCTCAGCCGATATCGGCAAGCTTGCCTTCTCCGTGCAAGCGGCTGCCGCGCTCGTGGAAAGTGCCGGCGGCAAGCTCGATTTTTCTCAGGTCGGGCCGTCTGCCACCACGATCGATGCCGCGTTCTTCTCTGCTTCCACCGCCAAGGTCACCGCAAGCCGGACCGCCCTTGATGTCGCCAACGCACTGTTCGAGCTGTCGGGCAACGGCGCGACAAGCATCGGCCGGAATCTCGATCGATATTGGAGAAATGCACGCATTCGTGCGAACGATGCGGCCGCTGACGAGCTGTACCGGGCGGCCGCAACGCACTATTTCGGCGGCTGACCTTTAGTTGGCGACCGAGAGAGCCGCTTCTTCGTCGGCATCGTCCAGTTTGTTGCCGGATGCGACGAATTGCTCGAGCGTCATGTTGTCGAGAATGTCGGCGATCGCGTCCCGGACCTCAGTCATGGAGCGCCGCACCTGACAGGTCTCGGGATCCGAACAGTCGTCACAGGCTTCGAAGGCCGTACGGCTGGCACAGCGGATAGGCGCTAAAGGACCATCAAGCGTACGGATGACATGGCCGATGCGAATTTCAGATGCCGGACGCGACAATGAATAACCGCCGCCCGGGCCTTTCTTCGAACGAAGAATGCCGACATTTCGCAATTCCAAGAGAATTGTATCAAGGAACTTCTTTGGAATGTTGTTGCGCGAAGCAACGTCGTTAATGAAGGCCGTTTCCCCCGGTGCAAGCCGCGCCAAGTCGACCAGTGCCTTCAAACCATACTTTCCTTTTTTCGTCAGCATTTCTTGTTGCCCTACGCCCCCGTACTCTCCATCCCATTATTCAGCAAATAACGCCAAAACCGTGAACACACAACAAATAGCTATTATTTATATAGTTTATATTCGCCTTCCACTTTCCCGTAGACATATCGGCGCTTGCGCCCGACTTCATGGCGCGATGGTCCTTTCGAGCAATCGTTGAAAAGGCTCACGATTCCGGCAAGCAGAAGAGCTCTACGTTCTCCGAGAACCCCTTAAACGCGTGCCGCCCGGCCGAAACGGCTTCGGCGCGCGCCTCTTTCCGAAATCTGCCTGACATCAAGAGCGGGACGCGCAAGTCTCCGCATGCCGTCTGGATGCGGCTGAGGAGGTTCACATCGGGGCCGATCAAGGTGAAGTCGAGGCGACGGCCGGAGCCGATATTGCCGTAGCTGACTTCGCCATGGTGCAGGGCAATGCCGACATTGAGAGCAAAATCCTCGAACTCGAACCGATCAATCTCACGCAAAATGCCCTTGGCGGCTATCAACGCCGAAGCGCTGCTGCGGGCCGGATCATATCCAGGAAAGAACGCGAGGACGGCATCACCCATGAATTTCAAAACTTCGCCGCCTTCCCGCGTGATGGCGGGAATGACCTTGTCGAAATAAGCGTTGAGCAGCTCGAGCACGCTGTTGCTTGGCAGCCTGTTCGAGATCTCCGTGAAACCACGCAGATCGCAAAGCAAAAGAGCCGCCTCGATGGATTCGATCTCACCTTGCCGGACTCGCCCGGCAAGGATGCGCTGCGCTGTCAGCGGACCGATATAAGTATCGAGCAGGCTGAGTTCGACTTGCCGCATCACCCGCAATTCGCAGGTGTTGCGCAACGCTGGTAGGATCCGCTCGAGAACCTGAATTTCGGCAGGCGTAAAGCCGCCCGGTCGCCGTGTGCCGAAGGCCGCCGCACTCACCGGCCCGTCGGCATTGCAAAGAGGCGCGATCATCAATTGCACGAGCCCACGGCCAGCAAAGATATCAATATCCTGCCAGCGCCCATGCATACTCTCGCCCAGCCCGACGACGAGCGACTCGCGGCTGTCCATCACCTTGCGCAACGGACTGCTGGCAAACGTCTGGCGCGCGCTATGTTCGCGATCGTGGATCTCGACCGGGTCGCCGGGAGCCCAGGCGAGTGTGCGGCCGATCAGTTCCGGATGAAGCGTCATGAGATGAAGCGTCAAGCGATCGATCGGCAGTCCTAATAGCAGCAGGCGGCGGCCGAGGGTGGAGAGCAGGCCGGGCTCATCGAGCGCATGGCATTCATCGCCGGAGAGCCACTCGATCAGCGACAACAGTGAGTTTGTACTGGCTGCTACGCGATCCGTCTTTGAAGGGCGCGTCTCGGTTTCGATTTGGAGGAGGCGGTTCATGGCGTTTCTCCCTGATCGCGGAGTGAGGCGCTAGTGAGCGTCGCCCCCGGACAGATGACCTGGCTTCTTCAGCCGCAACGTTGCGAGCAGTGCGACGAGCAATGCGGCACCGAGCACGAAGAACGTGTCGCTGAAGGCCATGATGTTGGCCTGCTTGCGCAGCTTGAACGCGATGGCAACGACGGCCTTGTGGGTGGCAACGGCCTGATCGCTGACACCGTGGCTCATGAAGTAGGCGGTCAGCTTTGCGACACGATCCCGAGTGGCTTCCTCAAACACCGAGACCGAATTCGTCAGGATGTTGGAATGGAATTGCTCGCGCTTGGTCAGAAAGGTCTGCAGGCTTGCGATGCCGACGGCGCCCCCGAGATTTCGCATCATGTTGAACAGCGCGGATGCAGAGCCTGCATTCTCCTGCTCGATGCCTGCCGTTGCGACGGCCGAGAGCGGCGCAAAAACAAGCGCCTGCCCAACGGCGCGGATGACGTTCGGCCAGAAGAGCTGGTCGCTCGCATAGTCGGCGGTCATGTAGACATTCATGAAGTTCGAAGCGGCAAACAGCGCAAAACCGACGGCGATCAGCAAACGAACGTCAAAGCGCTTCATCAGACGGGGCACCAGCGGGATCAACAACAGCTGTGGAATGCCCGTCCAGGCGAGGACCAT
This sequence comes from Rhizobium sp. R711, assembly GCF_002211365.1. Taxonomy (GTDB): domain Bacteria; phylum Pseudomonadota; class Alphaproteobacteria; order Rhizobiales; family Rhizobiaceae; genus Rhizobium. The sequence goes on from NZ_LOKZ01000037.1 coordinate 176,760, forward strand.
ACCGATTTGCTCGGAGTTGTATCCCTGGATGCGCGACAGATAGATCGGAAGAACGAAGGCAGAGCCATAAAGGGCGATCCCGAGCAGGACATTCGCCACAATGCCAAAGCCGAAATTGCGACGGGCGAGAAGCCTGAGGTTTAGCAGCGGATGAGCCGTCTTCAGCTCGATAATGAGAAACAAAGTCAACGAGACGACGGCGATGATCGACAGTCGGATGATGAAATCCGATCCGAACCAATCCTCTTTGTTTCCTTCCTCCAACACCGTCTGTAGGGCGGCAAGGCCGATTGCCATGGTGATGATACCCGGCCAATCGCCCTTTGCGAGCAAACCGAGTTTCATCGGAGCGCGATCGAGCGACGCCCAGAGCATTCCCACCATCAGCAAACCGGGAACCAGATTGACGTAGAAGATGAACTCCCAGCCGTAGTTCTCCGTCAGATATCCGCCGATGGTGGGCCCGATGGCGGGAGCAAAGGTCGCCGAAAGGGCAAAGAGCGCCAGACCGATCGGCTGCTTGGGCTTTGGCAGCAGCGTGATGATAATGGTGAAGGCCATGGGGATCAGCACACCGCCGGCGAAGCCCTGAACGGCGCGCAGCACGATCATCTGCTGAAGGTTCGCCGCGAAAGCACAGGCGACGGAAAATAGCAGGAACAAAATGGCGTTGGTCAGGAGATACTTGCGGACGGAAAAGACCTGAGCAAGCCAGCCGCTGAGAGGGATGACCACGATCTCCGCAATCAGGTAGGACGTCGAAATCCAGCCGCCGTCGTCCTCACCCGCGCCGATCGCACCCTGGATGTCCGCGAGCGAAGCGTTGACGATCTGGATATTGAGGACGGCCATGAACGCGCCGAGCGTCGAACCGACGACTGCGCTCCACATTCGAAAGGCGCTCATCGCGGCTGCAGGCTCCGGAGCCGCGGCGTCCACAGGACGCCGACTCGAATTGTTGGCGACAATCTGAAGTGTAGCCATGACGTCTCTCCTTCCGGCTATGCGGAAACAATCTCATGACGAGGTTCGGCTGATAATTCGGGAAAGGAGGGAAGGATCATCCAGTCAGACTGGATAATCCTTCCCGGGACCACCTATCTGACGGCCGCTTTGGTATCGATTTCCGGCTCGACGGACATTCCGGCGCGAAGCAAACCGCTCACTTTCTCGTCGTCGATGACGATCTTCACCGGGATGCGCTGGACGATCTTGGTGAAGTTGCCGGTTGCATTGTCGGGAGGCAGCAGCGAGAACTCTAGCCCGCTCGCGGGCGAAATGCTGTCGACATGGCCCTTGATTTCCACGTCGGGGAAACTGTCCACCTTGACCTCGACAGGCTGCCCGGCGCGGACATGGGTGAGTTGTGTTTCCTTGAAGTTAGCGACGACGTAGACGGAATGCAGCGGCACAACTGCCATCAACTGCGTCCCCGAGGTTACGAACTGTCCGACTCGAATGGTGCGGGCGCCGACGGTGCCGTCGACCGGAGCGATGATCTTTGTGTAGGAAAGGTTGAGCTCAGCCTGATGCTGGGCGGCGGCGGCGCGCTCACGCTGCGCGACAGCCTGCTCGCGCTGTGTCTGAAGAACGGGCACCTTCTTTTCCGCGGCAACCAGCGTGGCCCGATCCCGTTCAAGTGCCGCCTGCGCCTGATCGCGAAGTGATTGGCTCTGTTCCGCCCGCGACTGCGTGCCGGCACCGTTGGTGATCAACCGCTGCGAACGGGCCGCATCGGAACGGGCAAAATCCAGCGTCGCCAGTGACGCATCGATCGTCGCCCTCGCCTGGCCGATGATCGACTGCTGCAGCTCGATCTGAGCATCGAGATTGGTGATGGCAGCGGTGGCTGCCTTTACGTCGGCTTTGGCCTGGGACAATGCTGCCTGATGGTCGCGATCATCGATCTTGGCAAGCACCTGCCCAGCCTTGACCGCATCGTTGTCGCCGATAAGGACTTCGGCGACGTAACCCGAAACCTTCGGCGCAACCGTCGTATAGTCGGCCTTCACATAGGCATCGTCGGTAGATTCGATGAAGCGGCCAACCGTCCAATAGTGATGGCCATAGTCGGCCGCAAAGGCGGCACCGGCAAGAAGCGCAGCAGCAATGATCGTTCGCTTGACGATTTTGCGGCTGTTCTTGCCGCTGGCTTCGACGGCAGGTGCGACATCCGCAGCCGGTGCGACCGGGGCTTCGGCGACCTTTGCGACCTCGGGGTCGCCGGCGACCTCGAAGGCTTCCTTGCGGGGTAATTCGACCATTGTCCTTCTCCTGTGACTTGCCTCGCCATGCGAGGTCAAATTCGATGAGATGGACAATGCGCCGTCAGGTCTATTCTGATAATCTGCTTAGATCGGGAAGGATCATCAACTCAGAGCGGATAATCGGAGAACCCCAATGGACCGGCTGACGAGCCTTACAGTCTTTGGCCGCGTCGTGGAGTGTGGCGGCTTTTCAGCAGCCGCACGCCGTCTCAACATGTCGGTGACGATGGTTGGCAACCACGTGCAGTCCCTCGAGGACAGGCTCGGAGTCAGACTGCTCAACCGCACGACGCGCAAGGTCAGCCTTACGGAAACCGGCAAATACTACTACGAACGCTCCGCTCAGATCCTGGCTGACCTCGAGGAAGCCGACGGCATCGCCGGAGCGATGAGTTCGACACCGCGCGGCACGCTCAAGGTCTATACCAGCGCCGCTATCGTTCGCTTTCTGCTGCCCGTTGTCAGCGAATTTCTTGAGCTTTACCCTTCGGTCGCCCTCGACCTGAGCGTGGGGGAACGGATGATCGATATGATCGAGGAAGGGTGTGACCTCGTGATCCGCACCGTGCCGCCGCCAGATTCAAGCCTTATCGTCAGAAAGCTGACGCCGTGGAGGCACATCCTCGTATGTTCGCCAAACTATCTTGAGAACCATCCCATGCCGCGGGTGCCAGAGGATTTGACCAACCACAACTGCCTGCAGTATGCCTACTACCCCTACGGAGACGAGTGGCGCTTCGAAGGTTCAGATGGTGCGCAGGTGAGCGTAAAGATCGGCGGCAACATCGTATCCAATAGCGCCGAGACCCTACGGCACCTCACAACGACCGGTCAGGGCGTCTTCCTGGCACCGAGTTTCGTTGTGTTCGACGATGTTGCCTCGGGAAGTTTCGTTCGAATGATGACTGATTATCGTGCCGTCGAGTTCAGCATCAACGCCATCTACCCAAACCGCAATCACCTGCCCACGAAAGTTCGCCTGTTCATCGATCTGCTCGCGGAGCGCTTCGCGGAGCATCGAAAATGGATGACGTAAGGCCCTCGGTCAGTTCGTGTTTTGCGTCGGCGGTGGCGCGACGTTAGGGCTGTTGGCTCCGGCCGGCACTCTTGGTGCGGGGCTTGTGCCGCCGCTTGTCCAAACACTGAACGCCAAAACGACCATCGCCACCACGAAGGCGACGGCACCCAGCAACGCCCAGATGGAGAGACTGCGCCCTTCTCTGGACAGGGCCTCTTCCTGCGCTTCGTAGGCAGTGTGCCGATCGGTCGAGTGATCGTCCGGCCTGTTGTCATTGGCTGTCATCGTTGCACCTCCGGCAACGAAACGCAGCCGGTGTTCGGCAAGTTCCAGGAGATCAGATCAGAGGATCGCGGCCCTGGGCCACGCTGAGGTTCAGTTCGCGAGCGATGTCCTCTGCATCCCTTTTGCTGAGGCCGACGAAATCCCTACCGTCCGAAGCCGCCGGCAGGGACGTCAAGGTATCGATGATCACCCACCTTCCACGTAGGTCCTGACGAATCTCGTAGCGGGGGAGATCTGGGAGAACTTCAGGTGGACAAGGTTCATCCGTCACGCTTCACAGCTCCCTCAGTGTTCTCCTGGATCTTATCTGCAGCGATGCCTCTCTTTTGCAAGGCTTTGGCTTAACCCTTTACATCAGGAACATTGGCTTTCAATTCCTTCAGCCATATCCGTGCGTTACCGTCGGACGGCGCACGCCAATCGCCGCGCGGAGACAGCGAACCGCCCGACGTCACTTTCGGGCCATTCGGCGATGCCGACCGCTTGAACTGGCTGATCGTGAAGAACCGGAACAAGAAAACCTCCATCCAGTGCTTGATCATAGGCAGATCGAAGCCGCGGCGCTTGTCGGCTGGGAAGTGCGGCGGCCAGACGCCTGCCTCGGTATCCCGCCAGGCATTGTAGGCAAGGAAGGCGATTTTCGAGGGGCGAAGGCCGAAACGCGTCGTGTAGAAGAGAGCGAAGTCGTGTAGATCATATGGCCCGATCTTATCCTCCGTGCTCTGCATGACGCCGTTCTCATCAGCCGGAACCAGTTCGGGCGAAATGAGCGTGCCAAGAACACTCTCCAGGGTCTCATTTGCCTCCGCGTTGAAATCCCCGGAGCGGATCACCCAACGGATCAGATGCTGGATCAGGGTCTTCGGCACCGACGCATTGACGTTGTAGTGGCTCATCTGGTCGCCAACGCCGTAGGTCGACCAGCCGAGGCCGATTTCCGACAGGTCTCCGGTTCCGAGCACCAGCGCATTCCGCTGATTTGCAGCACGGAACAAGAAGTCGGTGCGTAGGCCAGCCTGGACGTTTTCGAAGGTCGTATCGTAGACCGGCTTGCCGCCCGCGAATGGATGCTTCAGGTCCTTCAACAATTGCAGCGCCAGCGGCCTGATGTCCACTTCCTCGGCGGTGACGCCCATGCTCCGCATCAGCGCCCAGGCGTTCGTCTTGGTGGCATCGCCCGTTGCAAATCCCGGCATGGTGAAGCCGAGAATGTCCGACCGCGGCCAGCCCAGCTGGTCGAAGGCGCGTGCCGCGACGAGTAGTGCATGGGTGGAATCGAGCCCGCCCGAAATGCCAATGCAAAGCCGCTTGATGCCGGTCGAGCGCAGCCGCTTCATCAGCCCCTGCACCTGTATGTTGAACGTTTCGTAGCAATCCTGATCGAGCCGGCTTTCATCAGCCGGCACGAAGGGGAAGCGTGCAACATTGCGCTTCAAGCCTATGTCACCCTTCGGCTTCTTGAACGGGAACCCGACCCGCCGGAATTCGTGTTCGGCGGTGAGATTGAGCGTGGTCGCATCGTTGAACGTGCCGGTTCGCAAGCGCTCGAGCCGCAGCCGTTCAACATCAATATCCGCCACGCACATCTGCGATGTCGTCGGAAAGCGATCGGTTTCGGCAAGCATGCTGCCAAGCTCGTAAATGCAAGCCTGACCATCCCAGGCGAGATCCGTCGTCGATTCGCCGGGGCCTGCGGCAGAATAGACGTACGCGGATAGGCTGCGTGCCGACTGCGCCGAGCAGAGAAGCTTGCGGGTATCCGCCTTCCCGACCGTTATGTTGCTCGCCGAAAGGTTGGCGAGGATCAACGCGCCCGCCAACGCCCCGAAATCGCTTGGCGGCGCCGGAGCCCAGAGATCCTCGCAGATCTCGATATGGAAGACGAAATCGTCCATATCCTCAGCCGCGAAGATGAGGTCCGTACCGAAAGGCACGCTCTCGCCGGCGACCCGAATACTTTCGCCACGGACGCTGCGTCCAGAGGCAAACCAGCGCTTCTCGTAAAACTCGCGATAGTTTGGGAGGTGCATCTTCGGAACGACGCCGAGAACACGCCCCGCGTGAATGGCGACAGCGCAATTGTAGAGCCGCCCGCCGCTCTGCAGCGGCGCGCCGATAAGAAGTACCGGCGTGAGCTCGCGACTTGCCCGGACAATCTCGGAAATCGCAGCATCCACGCCCTTGAGAAGCGTGTCCTGCCCCAGCAGGTCATCGATCGAGTAGCTGGAGATCCCGAGTTCGGGGAACACCATGAGGCCAACGCCCTCGGCATGTCCTTGTCGCGCCAGCTCCAGCGTCGCCTGCGCATTGAAATCGGGATCGCCGATCTCGCAAGTCGGCGTGCAGGCCGCGACGCGGACAAAACCTTGATCATAAACCGAATAGAAATTCACCAATGCCTCCAGCAGCCACGCGTCTTATGCCTGACCATTACATCCAAAAGCCGCCAGGCAAAACCTGATCTCACACTGCCAGCGACCTTATTCGACATCACTCATGCAAGCTACGACCAGTATCCTTTAAAATGAAAGACTTATCACCAGTTGTGACGATGCGAAAATTCACAAAGCAGCCCAAAATAAAATTACGAAACTGTCATAAAACTATGGAAGAGACGGCCTATATCGCTCGCGCGCCGCATTTCGATTTACCCCTTTTCCAGAGCGATGAATGTCCAACCTTGTCCGCGTCCGTGCCGGGCTTCTTCGGGAAACACATCCCGGTGAGCGTCGGGTTGCGTTGACGCCGGAGGATGTGCGGCGCCTTTCCGGCCGAATGTCGATTTGGTTCGAGCGCGGATGCGGCGTCGGCGCAGGCCATGCGGACGACGCCTATATCGCCGCCGGCGCAAAGCCCGTCGAGTTCGCTGACATGGTATCCTCGTCACACATGTTCGTCAGCGTGCGACAGCCGGCAGCCACGCGGGTATTTCCGGCGACCTCAATTCTTATCTTCCTTGGTTCGAATGCACCCCAGGACACCCGTCCTCTCGCTGGACAGCAGCCGCTCCATCTCGACATCGCCCAGCTTTCCGGGATGCAAGGCCTAAAGGGTGCGGATATCTCTTCGAGACAGGCAGCCATCACCGGTCACGCCGCCGTCTTGGAGGCAGCAAGGCAATTCGGCATTTCGCATCCGATGCTAATGGTGGACGGAAGCTTCGTGCGACCGGTCAAAATGGCCGCCTTGGGCAGTGACGCAGCAAGCCTGCAGGCATTGGCGACCGCACGCCGCCTCGGCGCACTGACCCATGGTTTTGGCCTTGGAAAAGATTTGCAAGCGAAGATCGAACGGCTCGGTGCCAAATTTCTCGACACGTCATCGGAGCAAGAGCTGGCGCGGCTTCGCCAAGAGCTTTCCGGTCCCCTGTCGAAGATGCAATTGATCACGACCAGCGTCGTGAATCCCGGTCAAACCGCCCCCGTGCTGATTGACGAGGATATGGTTTCACGGCTCAGCCCGGGAACGGTCATCATCGATCTCGCCGCTGAAAGGGGCGGAAATTGTGCGCTGACCAAGGCCAATGAGACCATCAACATCTTCGGCGTTCGAATCATCGGCTCCACGACGCTTGCAAGCGACGAGGCAGCCGAGGCGAGCCGGCACTTCAGTAGCGGGCTGACAAATTTGCTGGAACACCTGATCGACGGACATGGCACTCTCCGGCTCAATCCCGGCGATTCCGTAACGGCCGCGCTCACGGATAAGGCGCGCATCCAGCGAGGCGTATTTTTACCATGATTCCGGAACGCGACTGAAGAAAGGATGAACGCGACCGCGCGACGAAATACTGCAATGCAACATTGTTATCCGGATAACATGAACTACAAAAACGTGTTGAGTAACAATCGGTTATAGCCTGCGGTAGTAAACGTATTCTTGCGCAGAAAGCGATAGTTGCCTTTGCGCAACACCCAAATTCCGCCTTGCAGCAAAACCCAATTTTGACAGTATCTATGATTGATACATTTGGTCGGAAATGTAATTTGGCGCTGCGGACGTACCGCGTTTCCCGCAAGGGCTTGTACGAAACAATTTGGGGTAGGTAGAGCCGGTTTTCGGCAGTGATGACCTGTGCCCAATCGACAGAAGATTGGACTGACTATGAACATTAAGACGATCCTCATGAGCTCGGCGGCGGCCTTGGCTGCTATCTCGAGCGCACAGGCTGCTGACGCCATCGTTGCTGCCGAGCCGGAGCCGGTTGAATACGTCCGCGTTTGCGACGCTTACGGCAGCGGCTACTTCTACATCCCGGGCACCGAAACCTGCCTGAAGATCAGCGGTTACATCCGTTTCCAGGTCAACGCCGGCCCGAACGCCAGCGCGACCAAGGGCAGCGGCGCCAATGTCGCCAACGACTCTGACTGGGACGCCTACACCCGTGGCCAGGTTCAGTTCACTGCCAAGAGCGACACCGAATACGGCCCGCTCACTGGTGTGATCGTCCTGCAGACCAACGCCGACAACGCTTCCTCACAGGCGGCTCTGCTTGACTCCGCCTACATCGACATCGCTGGCTTCCGCGCCGGTCTGTTCTACAGCTGGTGGGACGATGGTCTCTCGGGCGAAACCGACGACGTCGGCAGCAAGGTTACGCTGCATAACTCGATCCGTTATCAGTATGAGGCGGACAACTTCTACGCTGGCATCAGCGTTGACGAGCTGGAAGACGGCTACTACAGCAGCGGCGAAAATCCGAACAACGTCGGCGTAGCAGTCGCCATCGGCGGCAAGGCTGGCGTATTCACCTACCAGGTCACGGCTGGCTACGACACGGATAACGAAGAAGGCGCTGTTCGCGCCATGGGTACGGTTGCTATCGGCCCGGGCACCCTCGGCCTCGCAGGCGTCTATTCGAGCGGCCCGAACTCCTACTATCAGGCTGCTGAATGGGCAATCGCTGCTGAATACGCGATCAAGGCGACCGACAAGCTGAAGATCACCCCGGCTGTCCAGTACTACGGCAACTACGGCATCACTGCGGGCGACTTCAACGACAACAACGATGCCTGGAAGGTCGGCCTGACGGTTGACTATCAGATCGCCGACAACCTCTACGCCAAGGCAACCGTCAACTACCTCGACCCGGACAACGGCGACGACGTGACGACTGGCTTCTTCCGCCTCCAGCGCGCATTCTAATCAAAAAGCGGCGCCGCGTTTCTGCCTCTCTCTGTGGTTAAAGTCATGGGGAGAGGCAGCGCGGTGCCGCGCTTGAGAGTTTCTGATCAGATTGACCTCCGATCAGTTAGGAGGGGTGGTTCGGGTTCCCTGCCCGGCCGCCCCTTTCGTTTTAAGGATAACGCTACTCGGCGGCGTGGTGGCCACTCACGAAGCTCGCATCCGCCGGCTGCCGGGCGCCGGCCGATTTCTGTGCCTCGAGGCGGCGTAGCTCCGCCACGCTGTCTTCGATGGTCACCGAACCAAGCATGTCGACGACGGCCCGCTCGGCTCGATCGCAAAGAAACTCCGAGAGATCGCCGATATTCTCGCCCACAAGGCCCTCATGTGGGATGTCGTGCCGGGTCGCCCAGATCTTCTTGTCGCCGGTTACGGCAGCATAGATCTGGCTGAGCAATATCTGGTTGCGCGGCCGCGCCAAGCTGATACCACCCTTGCCACCCTGAGCGGTGGCGAGGATGCCGCCTTCATTGAGCGGCAGCAGCAGTTTGCGTACGAAGCTGGCGCTTGTATCGAGCCCTTGCGCAAGTGATTGGCTCGTGGTGCGGAGATTTGCCTCTTCGTTGACAGCCACACTGATGACAATCTGTAAAGCAGTCGAAAAGCGCGTGTCGATCATGCTGAGTTGGGGCCTTACGTCTGAAGCCGGAGATCACAGATATTTACCGCGCAAATCCATTGTCAAGAACGCGTGGTTGAAATCACGGCGACGTGACTGAAACCTCGGGTAAGGCGCGGAGATCAGCGACGCGGCGCGCAGCGAAATGACGATGAAGGCCGTGGCCACCCACATGGCGCGTGCCGCCCTCACTGCTGGAACGCATTGCCTGTACACGTGATACTGTCACTGGTCAGAGCCAGCCGATCCGCCGAAGCACCCAGAGCGTCGCAACCGATGTGACCGTCACGAACACAACGATGATGATGAAGGCCCAGGTGTCGTTGACCCCCGGAATGCCTCCAACGTTCATCCCGAACAGGCCGGCCACCACGCTTGGCGGCAGTAGCAGGGCCGCCAGCGCCGCCAGTCGGTTGGAGTTGCGCGCAATCCGCTCACTGATCACGGTCGAAAGGTCGTCATGCAGAATGCCCGTGCGGTCGCGAATAGCGTCGAGGTATTCAATGAAGCGCATCAGCTTGTCGATCACTTCGCGCATCCGCAACTTGTCGCGCTCAAGGAGCCATGGCGCGTCGTCATGCTCGATACGGTTCAAAGCATCGCGTTGCGGTGCAAGGTAACGGCGAAGCTGAACGGACCGCCGGCGCAACAGCTTCAAGCGCTCGCGCACCTCGCTTGCCTCACCTTGAAAAATCATCTCGTCAAGCTCGTCCACCTCTTCATCCATGGAGTCGAGCACGGGCTCCAGATCGCGCACAAGTTTGTCGCCGATCAGCGACAGGAGATCTCCAGTGCGATGCGGGCCTTTGCCTTTCTCGAGCGCCAGACGAATGTCGCGAAGCGCGGTAATGTAGTGGCCGCGGTCCCGTAGCGAGATAACCTTGTTGACGTCGACCCACATGTGCAGTGGCACGAGATCGATATCGGTCTGCTTCTCCGGCTCTTCGTCCGGAGCGGTCGCGCACACGCCGCGAAGGATGATCAAGAGCCCATCGTCGACCGGTTCGACGCGTGGCCGCGTCTCCTCTTCGAGAAGCGCTTCCGTGACGAAGCTGTCGAGGCCGCTTTCCCTGTTGATCCAATCGGCCGCCGCCGCATGATTGCGTTCGAAATGCAGCCAGATGATCCCGTCCTCGGGCTTCCATCGTCGCGCTTGGGCAATATCCAGCTGAGTACAGCCACCCCGCCCATCCAAGAGCAGGGCGAAGCGCAATCCGGGCTCCGCGCCATAACTGAGCTTAGAGGTAGCTGGCATCTCCATCGCGCACCGCACATCGCCAGAGGGAACCCAAAAATGCAGCCAACACAAAAGCTTGGCACCCGAAATTCTAACAGGTCGCGATCAAGGCGCAAGACCGCCGGGAACAATGCCAGCGACATCACGCAACCTGGAATGCCGGCGCCCGCCTAGTCGACAAGTTCTCAAAATAGGTTGCCTTCGTCTGCAGAGACGATTTCAACACCGGCTATATTGGCGTATTATCACCGAGTAACTTTGCGAGGCCGATCCAAAGAAGGAGGGCCGGCGTGACCACGACAACCAGCGATCACCAAAACTGGTCAGAAGGCTTCAACGCGCCTAACGCAGGCGCGGTGCCGCGCAACGTTCGTGACCTCACTCAGGATGCCGATGTTATCGTGCTGCTGCCCGATCCGTCCTCGGCACAGTCCTGCCTAGATCTGGCCGACGACGCGGCCGATGCCGTACAGGATAGCATCGCCGCCGTACATATCGGTGCCGACCCACTGGCGATGCTTGTGTCGGCTGAGGAAATCGAATTGCAGATGCTGCGGGAGCTTGAGGAAGGATCGACCCACGAGCGGTACGAGCGCGTCAAGCGGCTCTTCGGCGAGTGGAAACTCAGCGCTCCTCACCGGCAAAGCCTGGTGCTCGGCGATTGCCAGGGTGACCTGCGCCGCTGCGTCGGCGACGTGTGTCAGAACGCGTCGCTTGTCATCACGCCCTACAGGGGCAATCTCGATGCCCGTGATGTCTTCCACAATGTCCTCTTTCATGAAGGCAAGCTTGTGCTCGTCCCGCCGGCCAGTGGCTACCGCGGACATCTGCTGGACCACGTTCTCATCGGCTGGAAACCGCATGAGCACGCGCGCCGCACAATGGTTGCCGCAAGGCGCTGGCTCCTCGCCGCCAACCGTATAACCGTGCTCTGTGTCGACGATAAGCCGAACAGGCATTACGAGAGCACCGCGAGGGAAATCTGCCGTCAGCTGGGACTCGATGCCGAGATCGTCGTCACCTCATCAACCGGCCGCTCGGTCGGCAACACCATCCTCGATTTTGGCACATCGGTGAACGCCACGTGCATTCTGATTGGCGCGTTCAAGCATGGGTATCTGCTCGAACTTCTCCTCGGCCGTGTTACCTATCGCCTGCTATCCCATGCCACTGTTCCGCTGCTGATGAGCCATTGACAGGCGCCCAGCAAAGACAGCTCGCCCAACCCGTTGTATAGCTGTCAATCCGCCTTCGCTTCTCGGGGAAACCATCCGTAAGCACTCAGAATGGCCGTAGCGAGACCTGGAAAGCGTTCATCCAATTCCGAACAGCGCGAATGGTTACGCATTTCGACACCCTGACGCTCGCAGCGGATAAGGCCGGCCTCGCGCAGCACCTTGATGTGGTTCGATAGCGATGACTTGGGGATTACGCGCTCGCGCATGTTGGCAAACGCAGCGCACGTCCCGCCGGAACCGCTGCCCGCAATTTGCGCGAATATCGCCGCGCGCTCCGGATCGGAGAGGGCATGCAGGATCGCTTCAGGCCGTACGTCCTCTATTGCTGGATGAAAGAGCGGTCTCATGATTTTTGTATATGGGGGCTTGAAACCAAGATCAACAGTTCCGAATTTCCGAACTACGGAACAACGCCGTCAGTTCCGACGGCACTCCGAGTAGAAAGGAATGCAGGATGGGCAAGCTCGCTGGAAAAGTCGCCGTCGTGACGGGAGGCTCCAAAGGGATCGGTGCCGCGATCGCCAAGGCACTCGCAGCCGAAGGCGCACAGGTGGTGGTGAACTACGCTTCGAGCAAGGCGGGAGCAGACGCAGTGGTCGAGACGATTACGGCGGCCGGTGGCAAAGCCATCGCAGTCCAAGGCGACGTTTCGAAGGCCGAACAGGCGCAGGGATTGGTGGACGCTGCAGTCAAGGAATTCGGTCAGCTCGACGTGTTGGTCAACAACTCTGGCGTCTACGAATTCGCGCCGATCGAGCAGGTGACCGAGGAACAATATCGTCGCATGTTCGACGTGAACGTTCTGGGCGTTCTGCTGAGCACCCAAGCAGCGCTCAAGCATCTCGATGAGGGCGGCAGCGTCATCAACATCTCGTCGGCGGTGACCAGTCTGGCTCCGCCAGCCTCCAGCGTCTACACCGGGACAAAGGGCGCAGTGGACAGCATTACCAGCGTGCTTGCCAATGAGCTGGGCCCGCGCAAAATCCGGGTCAATGCGATCCTCCCGGGCATCGTCGAGACCGAGGGAACCCACACAGCAGGGTTTATCGGCTCGGATTTCGAGCGCAGCGCAGTGACCCAGACTCCGCTCGGCCGCATTGGCCAGCCGGACGATATCGCCGGGATCGCCGTCTTCCTCGCTTCCGACGATGCCCGCTGGCTGACCGGCGAACGACTGGTCGCAAGCGGCGGTTTTCGCTGATGATCCGTTGATGGTGTGCGTGCTCCTTCACCGGGCACGCACATCGCCTCGCGGCTGTAGCGCGCGACGGCTTAGACGCTGATCGCTGCGCTCCCTGCAGCTGTTGGTTTCCGATGGTCCCGCTCTTTGGGGAATGGCTCCATATCGGCCTTTGGCGCGATCCGGCCGGAGGCGTTGTCGCTCAAATCCGCAGGCTATCGTCCAGCCAGACACGGAAGCCGCCGCGAAAAGCGTTGTCGTTATTGCCGCGTCGACACTTCGGCGGCAACTCCTTGAGTCGGTCGATATTGCCGCCGCCGATCACGATGTAGTCAGGCAGTAGCGCCGCGCTTAGACGATCCACGACATCGAAGACCGATTTCCGCCATTTGCTTTTGCCCCGCCGCTTCAAACCACGTTCGCCGACATAGTCCTCGAAGGTTGCTTTCCGGTAAGGCATGTGCGCCAGTTCCAGAGGCATGCAGACATTCTCGGCGATCATGGCCGAGCCGAGGCCAGTGCCGAGGCCGAGGAAGAGCATCCGGCCCTTCTCATAGCTGCCGATCGCCTGCATCAGGGCGTCATTGACCATCCGCACCGGCCGGCCGATGGCGACTTCGAAATCGAAATTCTTCCATCCGGGGCCAAGATTGAAGGGATCGGCCGCAGCCCGGTTGCCGACCACAGGGCCGGGGTAACCCACGGTGACGACATCGTAATGCCAGTCGCTGGTAAGATCGCGCAGCGACGCCACCATCTTGGTCGCCGTCATCTGGTCGCCAGATTCGACCGCACGCCGCTCGCTGCCGCTGCTGAGTTCGACCTTCACATGCGACCCACCGACATCGACGGCAAGCACGATACGGTCGGCTGGCGCAGCACCGGCCTCGGGCTTGCCAGAGGTCCGCACCTGCTCCGCCACAGGGCTTCCAGCTATGTCTGTCATCTCTTTCACGCTCCTTTGCCCGATCCGTGCACTCAATCCTTCCCGCGCTGCGTATCGGCGCAAGATCGGTACCGTCTGTCAAGCGCCACGCGCAATGCGGTGTTGCTTGATTTCAACCCAAGGATGGCTCACTGAAGAGGGTGCATACTAAGCGGAGGATCATCACTTGAGCTTTCCGATCTTACCCCCCGGTTCCATAGACCCTCCCGGCGCTCCCGGTATTGAGCCTCGCTGGACATCAAGTGATAAGAGCGCGGTCGGCACCGCTATTGGCCCGGCAAGCCCCGTTTGGTTCACGGCAAGCCACGGCATCCTCAACGAGATCTATGCGCCCCGGCTCGATATGGCCTGCGTGCGTGATTTCGGTTTCATCGTGACGGCCGATGACTACTTTTCCGAGGAGAAGCGCGACGCCGATCATCAGGTGCAGGCGATCGAGGATGGCGTTCCGGCTTTCCGCCTCATCAACACCGCCCGCGATGGTCGCTATCGCATCACCAAGACCATCTTCTCAGATCCCGAGCGGGAGGTCGTGCTGCAGGACGTCCGCTTCGAGGCGTTGATCGGCAACCTTTCCGACTACCAGCTGCATGCTCTCGTAGCGCCGCATCTCGTGAATGGGGGTGCCGACAACACCGCCTGGTGCGCCGATTTCAAGGGCAGACCGATGCTGTTTGCCGAGGGCTCCGGACGAGTGCTCGCGGTTGCCGCCTCTGTACCTTGGCTGGCACGTTCGGCCGGCTATGTAGGCTTTTCCGATGGCTGGCAGACGCTGTCGCGTGGCGAGGGACTGAAAGAAGAGTACAGCTATGCCGCGTCCGGCAACGTTGCGCTATCGGGAACGCTCGACCTGCAGGCTGGCGAAGGGCGGGCACTGGTCGCAATAGGCTTCGGAACGCAGCCGGAAGAGGCTGCATTCCGTGCAATCCTCAGCCTGGAACAGGGTATCGAGCCAGCGCTCAGACGTTATCTGAGCGGCTGGCGGGATTGGCAGGCCGGCCTGCTTGCCCTCGACGAGCCCCATAATCCCACCCAGTTGAACCGATATCGTGTCAGTACCAGCGTGCTTGCCACCCACTGCGACGATGCTTCCGGCGCCATCATCGCCAGCCTTTCCATCCCGTGGGGCTTCAACAAGAGCGACGACGACCTCGGTGGCTATCATCTGGTCTGGACCCGCGATCTGGTGGAAACGGCAGGCGGATTGCTCGCCGCAGGCGCCAAGGCCGATGCGCGTTCGGTGCTCGATTATCTTTCGGCGATCCAGGAAGCGGACGGCCATTGGGTGCAAAACGCCTGGCTCGATGGTCGGCCCTACTGGCACGGCATCCAGATGGACGAGACGGCCTTTCCCATCCTGCTTTACGACATGCTTTTGCGTGCCGGCGTGATCGGTCTCTCGGAGACCGGCCGATATCTGCCGATGATCGAGGCCGCCGCGGCCTATATCGTCACGAATGGGCCAGCCACCCAGCAGGATCGCTGGGAAGAGGACGCGGGCTACTCGCCCTTCACGCTCGCCGTCGAGATCGCCGGGTTGCTTGCCGCGGCTGATGCGACGGAAGCGGCCGGGCGGTTGTCTGCTGCGCAATATCTGCGGGAGGTGGCTGATGGCTGGAACGAGCGCATCGAAGAGTGGACCTACGCCACCGATACGGAGTTGTCGCGCCGTCTTGGCATCGACGGTTACTATGTTCGCATTGCCACGGCGACGGACGGCGCGTCTTCGCTCGGTCGAGACTTCATCCCGATCCGCAACCGCGACGATGGCGGCGCCGTGCTCGAGGCGGACCTTCTCCTTAGCCCCGACGCGCTCGCCCTGGTACGGTTCGGTCTCCGGGCCGCCGACGACCCCCGCATCCTAGGCACGATCGCAGCGATTGACGCCGAGCTGCGCCGTGACCTGCCGACCGGATCTTACTGGTACCGGTACAATGAAGACGGCTACGGCGAACGGATCGGTGGCGCCCCGTTCGCCGGCCGCGGTGTCGGGAGGCTTTGGCCACTTTTGACCGGTGAGCGCGCCCACTACGAACTCGCCGCCGGACGACGGGACGAGGCGCAACGCCTGCTGGCAGCGCTGGAGGCCTCGGCTAGCGGTGGCGGGCTCCTGCCGGAGCAGATCTGGGATAGCGATGACGTGCCGGAACGCGAGCTCTTCCTCGGTCGTCCTTCCGGCAGTGCCATGCCCCTGGTCTGGGCTCATGCGGAACATATAAAGCTGCTGCGCTCGATCCGCGACGGCGTAATCTTCGACATGCCGCCGCAGACCTTTGCTCGCTATGTCGCGGCAAAGCCTGCGCCAGCGCCTTTCTCGTGGCGGCCAAACGCCAAGCGCATCCATATGGCGCCCGGCCGTGCCCTGCGCATCGAATTGCCTGAGCCCGCCCTGATACACTGGTCCACCGACGGTTGGGCAACTGCCACCGACAGCCATGCCCGCGATACCGGCTTTGGCACCTACGTCTGCGACCTGCCGACGAAGGCGCTCGGTCCCGGCGCCATCGTCTTTACGGTTTTCTGGACGGATTCGCAGCGGTGGGAAGGTGCGGATTTCAAGATTGACGTGGTTTGAACCCCTCCCCGAAAGCACATCGCTTGTCTGGAAAATCACGCTCGGTGTCCAAATCCTCGGACCTGCCCAACCGGCGCAAAACAAGTTTGCCCGCGATTTGCGAGCCGCCTCGGTCGCAAAAGGCTCGGCGGACCTTCTGTCGTTGTGGGCAGGAACTGGAGAAGGTGAGCTTTGGCGGTGCTCGACCTCCGAACTGATCGACACCCTGTTTGCTGGATAGCTACCGACCAACCGCCGTCGCGCCGACTTGAGCGATTTCCATGACTTTTCAAAAGAATTCAAGGTACAGAGATTGTATCGCAATGTGTCCAACGAGCCGCAGGATACAGCGAGATGCACGCCTGAATGCCGCAAACATATGCCGGATACATCAAGGGCGTCGGTAGCAGTGCAATAATGGAGATCACGCGATGGAACATATCGACCACATCCTGATTGTCGATGACGATCGCGAAATAAGGGAGCTCGTATCGAGCTACCTGAAAAAGAATGGCCTGCGCGTCACCGCCGTTCCGGACGGGCGGCATATGCGCTCCTTTCTCGAAGCGAACTCGGTTGATCTAATCATCCTTGACGTCATGATGCCCGGCGACGACGGCCTCGTTCTTAGCCGCGAGTTGCGTGCCGGCCGACACAAGGCCATACCCATCGTCATGCTGACGGCCCGCACCGACGAGATGGATCGCATTATCGGTCTCGAGATGGGTGCGGACGACTACCTCGCCAAACCGTTTTCGGCACGCGAATTGTTGGCCCGCATCAAAGCTGTCCTTCGGCGTACCCGTATGCTGCCACCCAATCTGCAGGTGTCGGAGGCCGGTCAGTTGCTGAGCTTCGGCAAGTGGAAACTGGACACCACGGCACGCCACCTTATCGATTCCGACGGGACGGTGATCGCCCTTAGCGGCGCCGAATATCGCCTGCTGCGCGTCTTCATCGACCACCCCCAGCGCGTTCTCAACCGCGACCAGCTTCTCAACCTGACGCAGGGCCGCGACGCCGAGCTTTTCGATCGGTCGATCGACCTTCTGGTCAGCCGTGTCCGCCAGCGTCTCGGAGACGACGCCCGAGAGCCGATCTATATCAAGACCGTCCGCAGCGAGGGTTATGTCTTTTCAATGCCGATCGAGATCACCGAGGCCCGCTGATGGCGACGCACGCCCTGCTGAATGGATTTCGCCTGTGGCCACGCACCCTCGGAGCGCGGCTATTTCTTATTCTGCTTGCCGGTCTGGCGATTGCGCATGCCATGTCGTTCACAGTGCTGTTTTTCGAGCGCTACACGGCTGCAAAGTCGATGATGTTCAACACCCTCGAAAACGATGTTTCGACCTCGATCGCCATCCTCGATCGGCTCCCACCGGACGAGCGCGCGGATTGGCTCGATCGTCTTGATCGGGGAAGCTACAGATTTGTTCTTGGGCCGGGCCTGCCGGGAACGCCGGCGCTCGACGCGCGCGGCACCGAAATTGCCTCCAAGGTGAGGACGGCGATCGGGTCCAAATATCCGATCACGGTCGAAACAATCCCGGGTCCGAACTTTCGCCTCCAGGCGCATCTTGCTCTCAGCGACGGCACGCCGTTGACGATAGACGTCAACCCGGCCGGCGTCATGCCTCTCGCCGACTGGCTGCCCTATGTACTCGTCGCACAACTGGCTCTGCTGGTGCTCTGCAGCTGGTTTGCCGTGCGTCAGGCCATTCGCCCTCTGGTCAACCTGGCGAAAGCGGCAGACACGCTCGATCCGAACGTGAAGGCCCCTCGCCTCAGTGAGACAGGGCCAAGCGAAGTCGCCTACGCCGCAGCCGCCTTCAACGCAATGCGCGAGCGCATCGCCCAATATCTCGAGGAGCGCGTACAGATACTCGCGGCCATATCGCATGATTTGCAAACGCCGATTACGCGTATGAAGCTCAGGGCTGAGATGGCCGAGGATTTCGGCGATCGAGATAAGTTGATGCAGGATCTCAGCGAGATCGAACGGCTCGTCAAGGAAGGTGTCGCCTATGCGCGCAGCGCCCATGGCAACGTCGAGAAAGCGTCGCGCATCGACCTTTCGTCCTTCATCGAGAGCCTTGTCTACGATTATCAGGACACCGGCAAGGATGTTGCAATAACGCAGATAAGCAGCGGCGCGATCATGACGCGCCCGCACGCCTTAAGGCGCGTCCTCACGAATCTCATCGACAACGCGCTGAAGTTCGGCGGCAGCGCCGAGATCCAGGTACAGCGTGGCGCTGACGAGGCCATCGTCGTCAGGGTGATGGATCGTGGGCCCGGTATCCCCGATGACCAGTTGGAAGCCGTCCTCAAACCCTTCTTCCGCCTTGAGCAGTCGCGTAGTCGCGACACCGGCGGAACCGGCCTTGGGTTGGCTATCGCCGTGCAGCTTGCCGCTGCAATCGGCGGGTCGCTGACGCTGCGCAACCGGGACGGTGGCGGCCTCGTGGCCGAGATAACCATCACTCACTATGGACAAAAGAGCGGCAGCCCTTGACAGCTGCCGCTGAAAAACGGTCATGCGAGTATCAAAGGGAGTCCCGCCAAGGCACGTCGAGGCTATTCCAATGGCGGTGATGGGGCCGATTGCTGCCATTGGTGGCATCCGCTACTCGTAACGCCGTTGTGGCGCCATTCCTGCCAGTGCCGAGGGACCGAAAATATGGCAAAAGAACATCCGCCTACGTCTCTAAAGCAGGCTGCGGCGGGTCTCTTGGGACCCCTGCGAGAGCAGCCATCAAGCCCCTAAGTTTGCGGGGGAGATCAATGTCACAATCCTGTTCGAATTGATGGCTAGACGGGCGAAAATCGGGAACGAGGATCAGCAGATGGCAGAAGAGAAGCCCTTGGACTTCGCAGGAGAAATCGTCGACTTCGACGCCGGCCACGGAGAGGCCGCCACCGTCGAGATGGATGACTACACCAAGAGCCTCGCTCAGGCCAAGGCAAAGTCAGTCAAGCTGGTGGACGCGATCACGGGTGCCACATTGAAGAAAAAGGAGGCCATCCATTTTGACGATATGCGCCCCTCGCTCGCGGATTTCATGCGGCAGAAGCACCCTGGCCTCCGTTCGGACGACTACATCAGCCGCAAGGTGGTCGATGACTATCGCGGCCAGTACATTGCCGAGCTTCTGCGCGACGAACGAGGCGAACTCTCCAACCTGGAGGACGAAGTCGTCGAGAGCCTGAAGAGCCACGACACGCTCGCCGAAAACATCGAAGAGGACTACGAGGAACACCGTTCGATTGGCGACCGCGTCGCCGATGTCGTCGCAACCTTCGGCGGAAGCTGGACCTTTATCATCTCCTTCTGCTTGTTCCTTGCCGTCTGGATGGGAATCAATCTGATGCTCGGCGACAAGGCTGCCTTCGACGTCTATCCCTTCATCCTGCTGAACCTTATCCTTTCGACCATTGCAGCGCTGCAGGCGCCAATCATCATGATGAGCCAGCGCCGCCAGGAATCAAAGGATCGGTTGCGGGCGCTCAACGACTATAAGGTCAATCTGAAGGCCGAGTTGGAAATCCGCCACCTCCATGAAAAGGTCGATCATCTGTTGAACCGGCAGTGGGAACGACTGACCGAAATCCAGCAGATCCAGATTGAAATGATGCTGGAACAGGCCAAGGCCGCCAATCGCGCGCTGAAGATGAGCAAGGCGCAGAAGACCAAAACCAATGCGCTCAAGAACCTCTTTAGCACCACGCCCAAGGCGGAAGAGAGCGACGAATAGGTAGAATAGCCGCTCCGACCGGGACGGTTAATCCAGCATGCTGGGTGGCACATATCGAACATATGAATGAGCCGCCCATGAATGGCTTGAACCAACTCGCCGAAAGCCGCGGTTGGTACCGCTGCGCTGCCGCCGGGAAGCCGATCAGAATCGATCGACGTCGATCACTGCGTGCGCAAAGGCTTGCGGTGCCTCTTGCGGCAGGTTGTGACCAATGCCGCCGGTGATCAGCCGGTGCTCGTACTTGCCCGAGAACTTCTTGGCATAGGCCGCCGGCTGCGGATGAGGCGCGCCATTCGCATCGCCTTCCAGGGTGATCGTCGGCACACCGATAACCGGGAACTTGGCCAGCCGCGCTTCGAACTCATCATACCTGCGCTCGCCCTCGGCCGCGCTGATCCGCCAACGGTAGTTGTGGATGGTGATGTCGACGTGATCTGGATTTTCAAGCGCGGCGGCACTGCGGTTGAAGGTCGCATCGTCGAAATTCCATTTCGGTGACGCAAGCTGCCAGATCAGCCTGGCGAACTCGCTCCGGTATTGTTGATAGCCTTCGCGCCCACGTTCGGTGGCAAAGTAGAACTGATACCACCACGCGAGCTCTGCCTTCGGCGGCAACGGCGCCTTGTTGGCTTGCTGGCTGCCGATAAGATAGCCGCTGACGGAAACCAGCGCCTTGCAACGCTCAGCCCAAAGAGCCGCGATAATGTCGGCGGTCCGGGCTCCCCAATCACAACCGGCAATCAGCGCCTTTTCGATCTTCAGCGCATCCATGAGCGCGATGATATCAGCAGCGATTGCGGCCTGTTGACCGTTGCGCATCGTCTGGTCGGAGAGGAAACGCGTCGTGCCGTAGCCACGCAGATAGGGCACGATGACGCGATAGCCGGCTGTGGCGAGCAGCGGTGCAACATCGACATAGGTATGGATGTCATAGGGCCAGCCGTGCAGGAGAATGACCGGAGGCGCGTCGCTCGCTCCAAGTTCGGCATAGCCAACGTTCAGCAGACCGGCATCGATCTGCTTGATTGTGCCGAACGACGTGTTGGTGCCTGGCGCGATGGTGGGAATGCGGGCGGCGCCCGGTGTCGCCGCCTGCGCAACGCTCGTCCCGATGACGCCCAGTTGCGCGGCAGCGACAGTCAGGGCCGCCACGCCCATGAACCGCCGCCTCTGTTGATTGATTTCCTCTGCCATCGATGTTCTCCCGATTGCGTTAAAGACATTCATAGAAGCCGGCAGGCGTGTGTACCCAATGTGTGCCCGATGGCGGGAATTGCATGCAGGTGTAGGGATCAGGTGGAGAGATACATTGGCATACATTCGGCGATAATTGAGCGACCTGAGCTGAGTGTTCGGCTCAGCGACACTCAGGTTCGGGGAACCGGACCATTGTTGGCAAACGCGGGAATCTAGCGCAGTCCGCCGACGACCGCTGCGAATACGTTGTTGGACGACGTCGCCACGAAGGAGGCCTTCGCAATCGGCGCGGGCTCCTTCGAGCCAGCATCCGGCGATGACAACGGTAGGAACAGTGCCGCGATCGGTGGCGGCTCATCCGGAGCACTATCCCAGGCGCATGGCGCAGCGGCCAACGCGAGCATTGCGAAGGTGGTGACTAGAATGCGCATTGCTTTCTCCTCAATTGCTTGGCCCGTTTAGACCAATCCGGAACTCGGATCCCTCCAGGGGAGCGGTAAAATTCAGCGTGACGGCTGCGCGTGTCTCGAATGTGTTCGGATGCATCAAGACCGTATCGCGGTGTAGGCGCGGATTGAGCCGGTTCGACCGACCCCGATCCGGAATCATATCGACCCTCCACTGCCGCAGGCGATACATCCGCCCGCGGCATCGCTATGACCAAGGTCAACCTGCCTAGTCCGCGACGAGCACTGGTCGCTCCCGATACTGCGCCGAGAAAAGCTGCTTCAGAGCTTCGATTTTCGGCTGCTCGTAAATGTAGACATAGGGTTGGCTGGGATTGTTGTAGACGTAGTCCTGATGATAGGCCTCCGCGCGATAGAACGTCTTCCCGACTTCGATCGAAGTCACAATCGGGCGATTAAACGCGTGTTCCTTGCCGAGTTGCGCGATGTAGTCGGAGGCGACCTTTGCCTGCTCGTCGTTCAGTGGAAAGATCGCCGAGCGGTACTGCATCCCGACATCGGGCCCTTGCTGATCCATCTGCGTCGGGTCGTGAACCACAGAGAAAAAGATCTGCAACAACTGGGCGTAGGTGACTTGCTGCGGATTGAAGACGACCTCCACCGCTTCGGCATGACCGGTCTGTCCGGTCTCAGTCATCTCGTAGGTCGCAGTCGCAGCACTCCCGCCGGCATACCCAGCCGTGGCGCTCACGACGCCGACAAGGTGCTGAAACACCCCTTGGACGCCCCAGAAGCAGCCGCCAGCGAGCACCAGCGACTGCGTTCCCGGCGTTGCGGCCACGTCGTGCAGAGCTAGAGGAACGCGCCTGGCCTCCTCAGATTTCGGTCCGCCGTTCAATTTCAGCGCAAGGCCGCTGCCACCCATCACCGCCAGAACCACAAGGCCGAGGCGTGCGAAGGTACCGACAGAGGTCGAAGAGTTTTCCCGTCGATTTTTCATTGTTCTGTCCTTTCATCCGAAAGTGAAGACGAATGCTTCGACACCAGGATCGAAGAAGCGGATCTCGAACGTCCGTTCCCGCACGTCTCCCGACTGGCGCACCAATTGATGGAGCCGGGTTTCCGAAACAGTGCCGTTGCCTTCGGCGTCAATATCCGAACCGTGGTCCGCGCCTGGCGCTGCGCCGTCCACCTTCACCTGAAAGCGGATCTTCCTGCCGTCCGTGCCGGGTCCAAGCACGAGATGCAGATCCCGCGCGCTGAACCGGTAGGTGATGCCTCCGCCGGCCTGATCCAGCGAGGCCTGCTCACCGCCGACGGTCCACTTGCCTGTCAAACCCCATTCGTTGAGATTAGGTTTTCCCACCGTGTAATCACGCGCGACATCTGCTCCCACACCTTCCGGCGAAATGAAGTTGGCGGCGCGGAGGTAGCCGATATAGGATTCACCGGACTGCAACTGCGCGAGGTCGGGCGCCGCCTCGGCGCCCTTGGCGTCCGGCGTGACGGTGGCCGCGTCGGCCTTCCTGCTGCCCGCGGCTTCCGCCAGCAGATCCTGGATCACCCGTTCGGATTGTCCGTAGTCTCCCTCGCCGAACTGGGTGTGACGGATCTGGCCCTCGGCATCGATGAAGTAGTGGGCAGGCCAGTAGTTGTTGCCGAATGACCGCCAGATCTTGAAATCGTTGTCGATCGCGACGGGATAGCCGATCTGAAACTTGTCAATCGCCTGACGGACATTGTCGATCCGCTTCTCGAAGGCAAATTCCGGCGAATGGACGCCGATCACGACGAGGCCCTGATCCCGATATTTTTCGGCCCAGGCCCGCACGTAGGGGATTGTCCGAATGCAGTTGATGCAGGAGTAGGTCCAGAAATCGACCAGAACGACCTTGCCGCGCAATTCCTCGGCCGTGAGCGGCTTCGAATTCAGCCATTCCACCGCACCGTCAAGCGACACGAAGCGACCAAGCACCGGCAAATCGCTCTGGTATCCCTTGCGCGCATCGTTCGCGGCAAGCTGCATCGCATTGCCGGTCGGCTTACCGGCGACATCGCTTGCGTCATGCAGCCTATCGAGCAGCGACTGCTCGATGCGGGTGCTGCTCGCATAGGAGATGCGCGACAACAAACCAGTATCCAGTCCAAGAGCAATTGCCGCAACGCCGGCCAACACGGCGATGCCGAGCGCCTGCCGCAGATGCTCACTAACCCCGAGCGATCGCTTCATCGCGGCAAACACCTTTCCCCCGGCAAGAACAGCCATTGAAAGCGAGGTAGCTGCACCTGCGGCGTAGACCGTCAGGAGGAGCGTCGTCTGCACGTTCGCCCCCCGCAGCGCGGCACCGGTCAGGACAAGCCCGAGGATCGGGCCGGCACAAGGTGCCCAGAGAAGACCGGTCGCGACACCGAGAAGGAAGGAGGTGCCGGCACTCCCCTTCTTGCCGCTCGCCCGCTGAGAGAGGCGGCTGCCCAGTGCGACGGCCGGCCGCGTTGCCACCGCCGCGATGCGCGGTGAAAGCAGCGTCACGCCGAAGCCTGCGATCAACGCAATGGCGGCATATCGGCCGATTTCGTTGGCGTGCACGGCCCAGCTTCCACCGACCGCGGAAAGCGTTGCGACACCGGCGAAGGTCACGATCATGCCTGATAGCATCGGCAGGATGCTTCTTGTAAACGGTTGACCTGCCCGTGACAGGGCGAATGGCAGGACCGGAAGAATGCAGGGGCTGACGATGGTCAGCGCCCCTGCAAGATAGGCGATGAGAAATAGGATCATTTTCGTACCCTGCAGTTGACCGGTGCTTACGCACTGGTCGTTGACGGTGGCTGCAGGGGATCAGTCCGAAGTATCCTGGATATGTCGTGTTCCACCCGATTTGTATCAGAATGCACGCAACCTCAGCCGCTGGCTCAAGAGTTCAGGAGCTTCAGCAGTTTCTTGGCAGCCGAGCCGGATGACGCTGGGTTCTGCCCCGTTATCAGCCGTCCGTCGACAATTGTAAAATCGATCCAATCGCCGGCCTTCTCATAGTGTCCACCTAGACGCTTCAACTCATCCTCGACGAGAAAGGGCACGACCTCGGTGAGATGGACAGCCTCCTCCTCGCTGTTCGCAAAGCCGGTGACACGCTTGCCCTTGACGAGCGGCTGCCCCTGATAGGTTACCTTTTTTAGGACCCCGGGAGCATGACAAACCAAGGCGATCGGCTTGCCCGCATTGTAGAAGCTTTCGATCAGGGCGATTGAGTTCCTATCGTTGACGAGGTCCCACATCGGACCGTGGCCACCGGGATAGAAGACGGTGTCGAAACCTTCCGCCTTGACGTCGCTGAGTTTTGCCGTGTTTGCCAGTTCCTTTTGCGCGGCAGGATCGCCCTTGAAACGCGCCATCGCCTCCGACTGGTTGGCCGGCTCGTCGCTCTTGGGATCGATCGGCGGCTGCCCACCCTTCGGCGACGCCAAGATGATCTCGGCGCCCGCATCCTTGAACACATAGTAGGGCGCAGCAAACTCCTCGAGCCAGAAGCCGGTTGGCCTGCCGGTATTCCCGAGTTGATCATGCGACGTCAAAACCATCAGAATCTTCATCGTCAATCTCCCTTTGTTGAGCGAACGCAAGACGCGGTTTGGCCGGTCACTCTCGTATCCCGCGAGCACTTCACCCGCTGGGCTTGTCATCGACCCCCGAACAGGTGCCGGCTTACCGAACAGATAGAGCGGCGGCGCAACCTGTCCTGCCCCACCTCCCGGTATTTACTTCCTGCCGATTTCGGGTGAATACTCGCCGCCGGACAATCACTATTCCGCGAGGCGGCACAATGGATCGCATCGACGCAATGAAGGTGTTTGTGACGGCGATTGACGAGGGCAGTCTCGCCGGAGCAGCCCGCAATCTCAAACGATCGCCGACGGCAGTCAGTCGCGCCCTGAGCTTCCTGGAGGCGCATGTCGGTGTCGAATTACTACACCGGACGACCCGGACGCTGAAGCTGAGCGAGGCAGGTCAACGCTATGCGGCAGCCTGTCGGCGCGTGCTGGTCGATCTTGAGGAAGCCGACATGCTGGCGGGTGGCGAGCGGGCGGCACCGCGCGGAACCCTGACCATTTCGGCGCCGCCGATTCTTGGAGAAGAAGTGCTGCGCCCGATACTGGACGACTTCCTTGACCTTCACCCGACGGTTTCTGTCCGGTTTCTGATGCTGGACCGGTTCGTCAATCTCGTCGACGAGGGCGTCGACCTCGCAGTGCGTATCGGCCACCTGTCGGACTCCTCGCATGTCTCCACCCGTCTCGGTGGCGACGTGCGACGCGTCGTGGTCGCCTCCCCTCGCTATCTCGCCGACCATCCGCGCATCAACGAACCCGCAGACCTGGCGAAGCACCAGATCGTCGCGTTCAGTAATTTCGGCTTGGATTCCTGGAGCTTCACGCCGACGAAAGGTTCCTCTATCCCGCGCACGGTTCACTTCGCGCCGCGGTGCATCGTCAATAGCGTTCGTGCCGCCGCCGCTTCCGCTGCTGCTGGCGGCGGCCTGACGAGGCTCTATTCCTACCATGTCGCATCTTATGTGCGCGACGGACGGTTGAAGATCGTCCTCGCCGACGCCGAATACCCACCGCTGCCCGTGCATCTGCTTGCGCCGCATGGCCGCATGTCGGTGCCGAAAGTTCGCGCCTTCGTGGATTTCGCAACGCCTCGCCTACGCTCTGAATTCGCGCAAATGGCGGCAGCTGCAGGCACTCTCGCCTGATTATGCCGAAATTCGGTTGATTGTCGTCCAATCATCGACAATTCTCCCAGATACAGAACGGATCTAAATCAATTGCACCAACGCCGAGGGCGTAGGGCGGCCCAATGCAACGGCCGCGGCAATTGGAAGGATCACATCATGAGCATGCAACAGAAGGTCGCCATTATAACAGGCGCATCGCAAGGCATCGGCGCAGAATTGGTGCGGGCCTACCGCGACCGGAACTATCACGTCGTCGCCACCTCCCGGTCGATCGAGCCCAGTTCGGACAGCGGCATCCTCGCCGTCCCCGGCGATATCAGCAAGACCGAAACTGCCGAGCGCGTTGTCCGCGAGGCGCTTCATCGCTTCGGCCGTATCGACACACTGGTGAACAATGCCGGCGTTTTCCTGGCCAAGCCGTTCGTCGAAATGACCCAGGAAGACTACGACCATAACCTCGGTGTCAATGTGGCCGGCTTCTTCCACATCACCCAGCGCGTCGCCGCGGAGATGGTGAAACAGGGTTCGGGCCACATCATCAACATCACCACCAGCCTCGTCGACCAGCCGATCGCTGGCGTGCCCTCCGTGCTTGCTTCCCTGACCAAGGGGGGTCTGAACGCGGCCACCCGGTCGCTGGCGATGGAGTTCTCGAAGAGCGGCGTTCGTGTGAACGCGGTCTCTCCAGGGATTATCAAGACACCGATGCATCCGGTCGAAAGGCATTCGGCACTCGCCGGGCTAAATCCGGTCGGCCGCATGGGCGACATTCGCGACGTCGTCGACGCCGTCCTCTATCTCGAGACCGCGGGCTTCATCACCGGCGAGATCCTGCATGTCGACGGCGGCGCGAACGCCGGCCGCTGGTAGCCAGCACACCACGGAGCAGCTGCGCTGCAGCAGCGCGGCTGCCGTCAAAGACGCAAACAATTCTCTTTCATTGGAGACTACAATGCCTATCGTCACTGTACAGGTTACCCGCGAGGGAAGCACACCCGACCGCAATTCGGTAACGGCCGAGGAAAAGGCCGCGATCATCAAGGGCGTCAGCCAAGTGCTGCTCGACGTCCTCAACAAGCCGCTTGAATCCACCTATGTCGTCATCGAAGAAGTCGATCTCGACAATTGGGGCTGGGGCGGTCTGCCCACTGTGCAATACCGCAAACAGCGCGCCGCCGCAGCCAATTCCTGACGCTGCCGAACGCCCGTGCCGGACCCGTCGCCACATAGGCGGCGGGTCTTGGGGCTTGTGCATTGCCTTGAAGAGCAACCCGCACGCATCGCATCAGTCAATGATGTGATAGCCGCCGTCGATGTAGATCGTATCGCCCGTCATCAATCTCGCCGCGTCATGAGCCAGGAAAGCAGTCGCCATACCAACGTCATCGATGGAGACGAGGCTGCGAGTCGGGGCGGTTTCCTGCGCCTTGCTCAGGAGTTCGTCGAATTCCGGGATGCCGGACGCCGCACGCGTCGCCAGCGGGCCAGGTGAGATGGCGTGAACGCGTATGCCCTTAGGCCCAAGTTCGGCGGCAATATAGCGAACGGCGCTTTCGAGAGCCGCCTTGGCGACACCCATCACATTGTAGTTCTTCACCACCATCTGGCTGCCGTAGTAGGTCATCGTGAACAGCGTGCCGCCGCGTTTCATCAGCGGTTCGGCGAGATGGGCCATGCGGATGAACGACCAGCAGGAGACGTCCATCGTCTTCAGGAAGCCGTCATGCGGCACATCGACGACACGTCCCTGCAGCGTATCTTTGGGTGAGAAGGCGATTGAATGCACAACGAAATCGAGTTCGCCCCATTGCTCCGTAATACGATCGAAAACGGCCTCGAGCTGTCCCGGTACTGCGACGTCCAGCGGCATGAAGATCGACGCTTCGAGCGCCTCGGCCAACGGCTCGACATAGGGCTTGGCCTTGTCGTTGAGATAGGTCACCGCGAGCTCCGCGCCCAAGGCGCGAAACGCTCTGGCACAGCCCCACGCGATCGACTGATCGTTCGCGATGCCGACCACCAGTCCGCGTTTTCCTTCGAGAAGCTTGGCTTTTACCTCGGGAATCATGTCAGCCCTCTCTTCAGCCCTAAAACTTGCACGTGGCGCGACCTATGCTGCGATAAGCGCGAGCGTATGCCGCGCGATCATCAGTTCCTCGTCTGTCGGCACAACATAGATGGCGACCTTGCTGTCGTCGCTGGAGACAAGCAAATCACCGGCGTCGTTCCGCGCCGGATCGAGGAAGGCGCCAAGCCATTCCAGCTTCATTGCAATCCGTGCACGCATCACCGGCGAATTTTCCCCGACGCCAGCGGTAAAAACGAAGGCGTCCAGCCCGCCGAGCACAGCCGCCAATGCACCAGCATTGAGGCCGATGCGATGGACGAAATGGTCAAGCGCGAGCCTCGCGCTGGCCTCGTCGCTGGCAAGCAGGTCGCGCACGTCGTTGCTGATGCCGGAAAGCCCCTTGAGGCCTGACTCCTTGTAGAGGAGGTCCTGCAGTTGTGGTGCCGTCATGCCATGCTGCTGGAGGAGGTATAGCAGCACACCGGGATCGATCTGGCCGCATCGCGTGCCCATCGGCAGGCCGTCGAGCGCGGTAAAGCCGAGGGTACTCTCGACGCTCACGCCCTGATGCAACGCGCACATCGATGCACCGCTCCCAAGATGCGCAACGACAACCCGTCCCTTGCCGACAGCGGGCGCGATCTCAGTCAACCTTCCGGCCACATATTCATAGGACAGGCCGTGAAAGCCATAGCGGCGGACGCCCTCCTCGAAATAACGTTGGGGAATCGCATAGTGGTCCGTCATCGGGTCATGGCCGCGATGAAAGGCCGTGTCGAAGCACGCTATTTGCGGAAACTCTGGCTGGCGTTCCAGCAGCACACGGATCGGCGCGAGATTGTTCGGCTGGTGCAAAGGCGCCAGCGGCGCGTACTGCTCAAGTTCGCGAAGCAACTCCGTATCGATGCGCGCCGGACGTGAATGGTTGGGGCCGCCGTGGACAACACGGTGACCGACGGCAATCAGCCGCCCCTCCTGCCTCTGCCGCAGCCATTCTCCGACCAGACGCATCGCCGCCGGCAGGTTGGGAACAGCTTCGAGCGGATAATTTTCGTTCGCCAGTCGCTCGCCGCCGGCGCTCTTGATGGCGAGGTGCGGCGCGGTTCCGATCCCTTCCATCTGTCCCTTAATCAGCCGTACCAGCGAATTTGCGACCGAAAACACTTCGAACTTCAGGCTCGATGAACCGGCATTCACGACGAGGATGGTATCCATGGCTTCAACCGCCCTGTATCGGCGCGGTGCGACGACGCGCATCGGCAAGCAAGACTGCGACGGCGCAGGAGGCAAGACGCGCCCGGACCGAATCCGCGCGGGATGTCAGGATGATGGGCACGCGCGCGCCGAGAACGATGCCTGCCGCATCCGCCCGTGCCAGGAAAGTCAAGTTCTTCGCCAGCATGTTGCCGGCCTCGAGATTGGGCACGACCAGGATCTGGGCATGTCCGGCAACCGGCGACTGTATGCCCTTTATCCTTGCCGCTTCCGGGTCGATCGCATTGTCGAAAGCAAGTGGACCGTCGAGAATGCCACCCGTGATCTGCCCGCGCTCGGCCATCTTGCAGAGAGCGGCTGCGTCGATGGTCGAGGGTATCTTCGACGTGACGGTTTCGACAGCCGAAAGGATCGCCACCCGCGGTACGCCGAGGCCGACCTGCGTGAAGAGATCGATCGCATTCTGGATGATATCCCGCTTGGCATCGAGATCCGGCGCAATGTTGATTGCGGCATCGGTGATCAATAGCGTTTCCGCATAGTGCGGGACATCCATGACGAACACGTGGCTGATCCGGCGCGCCGTCCTAAGTCCGGTGGTGGACGAGGTCACGGCCCGCATGAGTTCATCCGTGTGCAGGCTCCCCTTCATCAGGAGGTCGGCACCGCCCTCCCGGATGATCTCTACTGCCCTGGCCGCCGCTGCATCGCTATGTGGCACGTCGACCAGTTCGAACGGCGAGATATCGAGGTTGTGTGACTGGGCGACCGCGCGCACCTTCTCTGCTGGCCCGACAAGAATCGGACGCATCAACCCGACCTCGGCCGCCTCGACCGCTCCACGCAGCGATGTCTCGTCGCAGGGATGGGCGACGACCGTTCGCATCTGCGGGACCTGCTTTGCCTTTGCGATCAGCCGCTCATACTTCTGATGACGACCAGCTTCTTCATCAATGCTGTCCAAATCCGACATCTGCACATGCTCCGTGTTGAAGGACGAGGGCAAATCCCCGACGTTTGCGCAACCTTTGGCTAGTTTGCACGCCTCACGGCCTTGACTGGCGTTGGTTTCTTCGGCGGCGAAGCAGGTTCGGCAAGCGGCTCCGACAAAAGATCAAAGAGCCCGACGATCCGCTGCCAACGCCGCTCGGCTTCTTCGGAAAGCGGCCCACGCGCATTCAAAACCTGCTGGAGGGAAGAAAGCGCTTCCCGGCGAACATCCTCCTCTGCCGGCAATAGACCGGGAATTGCATTCACGGCAGCTTCCTCGTCGATCAGCAGCATGAGGAACTGATCACGGATCAACGCCTTGAACTCCGAAAGCGTCATTGCAGGCATTCCGTTCTCGGCGCTCCGCATCCGCCGGATCGCGGCAAATCCACGCTCATCGGCTGCGCCACTTGCCATGGCGACGTAAAGCAGGCTGCGCGCTAGGCCTTCGCGAAGCCCGCCATTGCCGATCTGCGCCTTGAGTTCCTCCACCTTCGTCCTGAGGACCTGACGATGGAGTCCGGTCTTGCTGGCACGCCGGTGTGGCTTCGTATCCGACGGGTCGATACCGACCGCCGCCTGCAAAAGCGGAGAACCATAGACGGAGAGGAACGTCGCCTCACTCAACGCCTCCATTCCTTCGCGCCATGCATCCAGCCCCGCAACAATCTGCCGGGAGAATGCCTGCTCCAACGCCAGGAAGGGATTGTCCGCAGCAACCGGGCGCCGCTCGTCCGTCACATCGACAGCAAGGTCTGCAATCGGCGCCATCAGGGGATTGACGTCAGAAAACAGCTCGTACTGCAGCCGGAGCGGATGCGTTTCGCGCAACCGATCGGCCGCCCATTCGGGCATCATCGCACGGACAACAGGCTGGAGGAACGTCCGATAGAGCGAGAGGTTGATTTCCGACACCTTGGCGACAGTCGCAAAGCGGCGGTCGTCCTCGGCGCTATTGCAGCCGAGCGCTCTGATATCATCGAGCGTCCTTGCCTCGCAGCGCATGATCCAATCGCCCTCGACGAGATCCCCGCCGATGGTCTCATCGGTCTTAGCTTCGAAAATCGCTTCATAGAGGCCTGGCGGCAACGCATCGATCAGGTCGATGTTGCTGGAGAATTCCCCGTGCTCCTTGCGGGCAACGCTCGCGGACACGAAGATCCCGAGATGGCCGATGGTTTCGTGAACGGTGTAAACGATCGTCTGCCCGTGCGATCGTATCTCGTTTACGTCATCATAGAGATCCAGGATCCACCCGAGCGCTTGTGCGGGGGGCGTGATGTTATCCCCCTTGGAGCAGAAGACCACGATCGGCGCACGAATGTTGCGAAGATCGATTGCCTCGCCGTTGGATGCCTCGATACGACCTGCCGCGAGATTGTTGCCAACGAAGAGTTCATCGACGATGAACTGGATCTCTTCGGCATTCAGGTTGACGTGTCCGCCCCACCATTCCTCGAAGCCGAGGTAGCGCGGCGCTTCGGTGTCGATCTTCGAGTAGAGATTATACTGCTTGGTCCAGAGCGTGTTGGCAGGATTCTGGTTCTCGAAATTCTGAACCAGCCAGGCGCCGTCGAACTGTCCGTGGCCAAGGTCGCTTGTCAACGCGGTGAGCCAGCTGCCACCCAGCAACCCGCCCGTATAGCGCATCGGATACTTGCCGCGCTCACCAGCCCAATAGGACAGCGGCGCGCCGGCAATGATAATCGATCCGAAGAGTTCCGGGCGCATGGCAGCGAGCATCATGACGGCCCAGCCCGCCTGGCAATTTCCGATCACGCAGGGCTTGGCGTCGGCCTGCGGATGCAGCGAAATGACTTTCTCCAGAAAGATCGCTTCCGCTCGAGCAATGTCTTCGATCGTCTGTCCGGGCACCGGCTGGGGAAGGAAGCCGATGAAATAGCATGGATGCCCAGCTCTCAGCGCGACGCCGATTTCGCTGTCTGCTTTGAACCCTCCGATGCCCGGCCCATGTCCGGCTCTCGGATCGACGACAACAAACGGTCGGCGTGTCTGGTCAACCTCTATTCCATCAGGCGGGACAATCCGGACCAGCGCGTAGTTGACCGGCCGCTCAAGCGTGCGTCCATCGAGCACAATTTCGGGTGTGAAGCTTAGAACATGCGGCGCTGTCGCTTCGGCATGAGCCCGGTATTGGTTGCCGCGCTTGCGCATGACGTCCCAGAACAGCACGCTGCGCTGAGCGGCATCCAAGGCATAATCGAAAGCAAGACCGGCTGGGCCAAACTGAGCGGCGAAACCGGCCGCCGGAAGATAGGAAGAGTACCGCATGCCAAAGCTCCCTCGTTCACCCTCTCATCGAGGATCAAGTTCCTATGCTC
The DNA here is from genome assembly GCF_002211365.1 of Rhizobium sp. R711. Taxonomy (GTDB): domain Bacteria; phylum Pseudomonadota; class Alphaproteobacteria; order Rhizobiales; family Rhizobiaceae; genus Rhizobium. Next base: position 210,004 of record NZ_LOKZ01000037.1, read on the forward strand.
GGGATAGTATTCTCGCTCTGCGTCCACTCTGTGAACGAACAGCTCGCGCTGTCAGACACATGTTTGTTAGCAGGTGCAGCATAGGCGCATCGGGCGGAGCACCCAACGTATTTTACGGTAGCATACGCCGTTCTTGAATGGCGCCCATGTAGGGAAGGCCGGTTTCTCGGCGAGCTCTCTTGGCCCGAAGGCCTGCTCCATCTCGCCCTGACAAGGCTCGATGACCAGCCCAGCCGCGCACCTCTCCTTGAGAAGCCGGTCAGGCGATAATGTATTGAATGTTGCATCGCCCATGAATCGGAGACGTCTCGACATGCGCCTGCACGCCGAACACGTCGCCGATCAGATCCCGCGTCAGAACGTGCTGCGGAGTCCCGATCGCAACGACCGAACCCTGCTGGAGAACAGCCAGTTGATCGCAGAACATAGCGGCTAGGTTGAGATCGTGCAGGGCGATGACACAGGTGACGCCGAGCCTGGAAATCAGGCCCAGGATTTCGAGCTGATGCTGGATGTCGAGGTGGTTCGTCGGTTCATCGAGGAGTAGTTCAGCCGGGCTCTGCGCAAGGGCACGCGCGATATGGACACGCTGGCGCTCGCCGCCGGAGAGCGTCTGCCAAAGTTGCGTCGCTCGGCCTTCCATGCCGACGCGGGACAGCGCCTCATCGACTGCAGCATCGTCCTTTACTCCCAGGGGTGAAAGGACGCCGCGATGTGGCGTGCGACCGAGGCGTACAACATCCCTTGCCGTCAACTGCGTCTCGGTTGTGGCCTGCTGCTCGACGAAAGCAATGCGGCGCGCGAGATCGCTCCGCGCCAAGGTCGTAACGTCGCTCTCGCCCAGGCGGATAATACCGCTGCGCACCTTGCGCAAACGACAGATCAGCCGCAACAGACTCGACTTGCCGGATCCGTTCGGCCCGAGCAGGCCTAGAACCTTTCCTGTCTGCACCGTCAGGCTGACGCCGTTGACGATCAGCGAGTTGCCTGCTGCAAAGCTTACATCTTCGAGCCTGATGCTCATGCGGTCCTCCGAGCGCGATACAGGATGACCGCAAAGGCCGGTGTACCGAACAAGGCCGTGACGACCCCGATCGGCAGGACCTGTTGCGGGATGATGATCCGCGAGATGATGTCGGCACCGATTAGGAAGATCCCGCCGCCGAACATGGTCGCCGGAAGCAGGCGATCATGCCTGGCCCCGACGAGGAACCTCGCGGCATGCGGGATGACCATCCCGACAAAACCGATTGCGCCAACCATCTGACTACGGTTGCGGTCATCAACGCCGTCGTTCCAAGAAGCACCACCTGCACGCGCCTGACCGCAATGCCCAACGATGCCGCTGCATCCGTTCCGAAGACGAACGCATCCAACGATCGCACATGGAACAGCGAAACGGCGAAACCGAACATCGTCACCGGCACGACCAGATAGACGTCAGGCCAGCGGACGCCGCTCAGCGACCCAAGCAACCAGAACATGACGCCCCTTGCCTGCTCGGCATTTGCCGAAGTCGTGACGATATAGGACGTGACTGCGTTGAAGAGTTGCGACCCGGCGACGCCGCAAAGAATGATGCGCTCGCTGCTACCTCCGGCGCCTGCCGCAAGAAAGGCCACGAGCAGGAATGCGACAACAGCGCCGATGAACGCGCCACCTGACAGGCTCAGAACACCATAGCCGAAGCCGAGCAACATCACGCAAACCGCGCCGGTCGAGGCTCCTGCGGAAACACCGAGCACATAGGGTTCTGCTAGCGGGTTGCGCAGCAATGCCTGCAGAACTGCCCCGCTGAGCGCGAGGGACGCCCCGGCACTTGCAGCTACCAACGCACGGCTCAATCTATAGTCCCAGATGATGCCTTGATGAATGCGGCTAAGCTCGAAAACCGAACCGAACAGGCGGTTCGACACGGCCTTCGCGGTCGTCGCCAGCGGGATCGATATTTCCCCTATCGAAACAGCAAGACCGATCATCAGCGCGAGCAAGGAGAATGCAGCAATGACGAGCGCAGCATGCGCCCACCATTGCTGCTGCTTGAGAACGGCGCCGCTCACTGCGCCAGACCGAAGGAATTGATGCCCTTCGCCAGTATCTCGATGCCGTCGATCGTCCGGATCGTCGGGTTCATCGATTGGGCATCCATCATGACAAAGCGCTTGTTCCTGACGGCATCGAGTTGGCTCGTGACCGGATCTTTTGCCAGAAAGTCGAGCTTTACCGCAGGGTCATCGGCCGCATACCGTCTCCGATCCATCGTCGCGATAACGATCACAGCCGGATTGGCCTCCGCAATCGTCTCCCAGCCGACGAGCGGCCACTCCTCCTCTGTCGCAACCACATTCTGCGCATCGAGCGTCTTCAGAATATAGGCAGGGGCGCTGTTCTTTCCGGCGATGAATGCATCTCCGTTGACTTCCTTGCTGGAGAACCAGAAGACGACCGGGAGGTTCTTCGCAGCGGCGCCTGCAACCGATGCGACCGCCCGCGCTTCGCGCTGCCTCAGTTCGGCAATGAGCGCATCGCCGCGTTCCTTGATGTCGAAGATTTCGGCAAGTTCAGCGATCTCCCGATAGATCAGGTCCATCGTGAACAGTTCCTTGCGAACGCCGTCGCCGCTGTCGGCATTGATCTTGGCGACGCAATCCGCCGGCGCGATGTAGGTGTTGATGCCGAGTTCGGCAAATTGCTCTCGCTTGCCGACAGACCCCTGTTGGCCGACGTGCCATTCAAACTCGGCGGCAACCAGATCCGGCTCCCGTCCGACGACGGATTCAAAGCTCGGATCGTTGTCGGCAAGCCGTTTGATCGTGGCGTTGACTTCGGCATATTGCGGCAAGACCGGGCCGACCCAAACTGCCGTTCCGGCAATCCTATCCGCCAACCCGAGCGAGAAAAGAACTTCGCTCATCCCCTGACCGATCGATACGATCTTGGCCGGCGCCTTGTCGAAGACGACCTCGCGGCCGCAATTGTTGATGATCAATGGGTACTGGGTGGCGGCGAGACTTGGCGCTGTCAAGCCGGCAAAGCCGAAGGCAAGTGCAATGGCTGCAAGAAATTTACGCATAGGGATCTCGATTGGGAGGAAGGAACCAGCGTTTATTGCCGGCGCAACCGCTAAGAATGACGGCACGCCGCGCTAACGCTAGCGGCGGAAAACCCAATCGAGACGGATGTGTGCTCTATGTCGGTGGAGGCGCAGGTCAATCATGTCTGTTCCTTTCCGGGCATCCCCGCCCGGGTGATTGGATCGTGATTGACGGCAGGTCTCCTGGCTCACGGATATATGCCTTCATCTGCCTTCCCGCGACTTCGTCGCAGTGGCATGGCCCAAGGGCCCTTGGATGAGCGGCAATCCGCTTACAGTTGCGGGGGCAGCCACGGTTTTGGTCCCTCTTGGGTCGTCCTCACCGTGTTCCCTATTAATCCCCTCAGAGTCGTCCTCGGGGAACCGTCGCGCTCAGTTACGCTGGCGAGCGGCGCGACGTCAAGTCAGCGGTTGGTCGGCGCCCGTCCGGGTTGGCTCTGCTGCATATCCTGAAACCCGACTTCAGGACATCCGCGGATGTTGGCGAAGGTGATCTCGCGGCGATCGCCCCATTCGGTCAATCCCCTCAGCGTCAAAACGTTCTCGTCGCGATAGACAAGATCCGTGCGGTAGATGCCGGCGCGGCGGGCCCGGTTCTGCGCCTGACTGACGTTGCAGGTACCTTCCGATGGCGACACATGCCACGTGCTCGTACCACTGCCGTTGGATTGCCAACCGCCTGACTGGCCTAAAGCCGTCGCCGGCAAAAGGACTGCGAAAAACCCCAACGTCATATGGAACGCCGCCTTCATAACCCCTGCCCCGATTGCGCGCGAAGTGTTGCCACAAGCGCCGAGATGATGCGGCCAAAATAGCCGGACCGATGCATAGCGCAATCATCTCCAGCCTAGGCTGCACGCCATTTACAACAAATCGCGAGGAAGTCGCCCATCAGCGTTGATGAACGGTTAAAAGTGCTCTGCTTGCCGGAGCAATCGCCGTCTCGACGCCGACGATTGCGCTCAAGCACGGCACGCATCTATCGTGCTGGCTCTCCTTCTGGACGGCCACGTGCAAGCTTGTCAGGAAGCGGCTGTCCATTCGGGGTGAATTCGAGCGAGCCCGAGTTTATGCAGAAGCGCTCACCTGTAGGAGGTGGGCCGTCAGGAAAGACATGTCCCTGATGCGCGCCGCAACGCGCACAAACGATTTCTGTCCTGAGCATACCGTACCGGGTGTCACGAACGCGCCGCAGGTGGTCGTCGGCTGCCGGGGCAGTGAAGCTCGGCCAGCCTGTACCACTTTCGAATTTCGCAACTGCCTTGAACAGGGGAAGCCCACAGAGCCGGCAGGTATAAAGCCCCTCGCGTCGCTCGTGGAGAAACACACCACAGAACGGCGCCTCCTCACCATGTTCCAAAAGCAGATGCCGATCCTCCTCGCTGAGGTCCGCCACAAGCTGCTGCATCAGTTCCCGAGTGGGAGGGGTGAGATCGAACTGCAATTCGACGATGTCACGCATTCTTGTTCTCCTTCAATCCCGGTGAATTCTCGAAATCTCTTGGCTGGATTACCGTTGCCAAAGACACCGGCAACCGCCGCGGAGCCAAGCAGGCTATGCCATGTGATCGATGATGCTGGAGCTGTCATGACATCCTCCATCTTGAGGTTGCTCGGGATGCGGCCACGATTTTCACTGAAGGCGGCGCGCATCCTGCTTCATGATGGTGTTGGCGATACCTTGGATCGGTTCTCGCAGAGAGCCTTCTCACCTGGTCAAACGAGGGTGAGCGCCACGTCGATGTTGCCCCGCGTTGCCTTGGAGTAAGGGCAGATCTCATGCGCTGCGTGGATGAGTTCCTCCGCGACATCACGCTCGATGCCCGGTACGCTCACGTTCAAGCGTGCGCGCAGGAAGTATGAACCACCGTCGGCGTTCAGATCGATTTCCGTGTCAATCTCAGGCTCAACGGGCAGCTTGATCTTTCTTTGCGCTGCAGCGACCTCAATGGCGCCGATGAAGCAAGCAGACCATGCAGCGCCGAAGAGGCGTTCGGCGGCCGGGTGCGGCTGTGACAACTGAAGGTCAAGCTCGCCATCGCTGCTGCGTGTGAAGCCGTCGCGGCCACCCTTGTTGTGGGTCTTGCCGGTAAAGAGGAGCTTCTCGGTCATGGTACAATCCTTTCTGGTTGCGCTAACTACTCGTATCCGCTTCAATCGGATGCGATCTAATTAGGCCAATGAAAACCCGCTGTCAATACCATTGCGATTTAATCGGATGCGATTTATATAAAAGACATGACGAACAATCGAATAGGATCTCCCATGTCCGCATCCAAAACCGCCAAGAACCCGGAGACAGGGATGCCCTCTTCCGGCGAGAGCGACAGCAAGAGCAACAAGCTTTCGAACTTTCTGTGCTTCGCGGTCTACTCGGCAAATCTGGCCTTTGGCCGCGCATACAAGCCGATCCTGGACAAGCTGAACCTGACCTACACACAATACATCGCAATGGTCGCCCTCTCCGAGAAGGACGACCAGACCGTGGGAACGCTCGGCGAAAAGCTCTTCCTGGAATCAAACACGCTGACGCCGATGCTCAAGAAACTTGAAACCTTGGGCTATATCCAACGCAGACGCGATCCCGCCGACGAGCGGCAGGTGAGATTGAGCCTGACGGCAGCCGGACGCGATCTCGTCGCGGCGGACCCCGGCGCGCCGCTGGTCGAGGCAACCGGCCTCGGCGAGGACTTTCCGGTCGTCCAGAAGTCCGTGGTGCGGCTACGCAACAACCTCCTGAAGGCAACGCAGGACGGATATGCGAAGGATTGAATTCTCTCCGCCGGCGAGCGTCGATGCGTTCGGCGCTCAGGTGATAGATGTTACTAACGAGACTTGAAGGCCGCAGACATTTTTACCATTGGGCGCAGTGGTCACTCAGTTCGCGGCATTGCGCGAGGTTCGGTGGTAGGCACTGCACCCAATCCGGCAGTGGTTATCCTACCGTGATGACGCCATCGAAAGCTCGGCTGCTTCCATCATCTCGGCTGCCTTGGCATACCCACCCCCCATTCCGTCGAGAAAGTGCAGATGAGAATCCGGCTTTCCCGAAGGCACGAAGCAGGTCATGAGGGCGTGAGACTGGCGATGCAGGCCGAAGTTGACCTCGCCTCGCGCCCTTGCTGCAACGAGGATCGCCTCGACCGCTTCGATTTGTTCGCTCGTGCAATCCAGCGTGAGGCGCAGGCCATCGTCATATTTGCGAAAGTCCGAGCTGGAGGCGACGGCCAACCAGCTTTCGAGATCGACTGACCTGGCCCCATCCCTGGGGATGGCAGTATCCCGCGACACGGGTTGAGCTTGCCGCGTCCCGGCGTCCAGAACGGAAAGGACACGCTTCGCCAATGATGCGAAGGCTTCCGGGCTTCTATCTTCGGCCGGCTCGACCAGCAGCGACAGGATCTCACCCCTCTGGCTGGGGAACGGCTCCCAATCGCAGGTCAGGCCGGTCAGATTGGGTTTCGTCGTGTAGCTGCCGGGCTTCACCAGGTATCGACCGTTCTTGATCTGACGCTCCGCCCATTTGAGGCCACCACCGGCAAACATCGCATAGGTCGCGTTTTCAGAGGCAGCATAGTGCGCGATGCGCACGTCACGTCCGTTGGCGCGTATCTCGCCGACACGCACCAAGCCTGCCCGAAGAGCCAGGTTGAGATTGGCGCTGGCAAAGGCAACCACCTGCCGCAGCGCCGAAGTCGCGGTCATGATCCCGTCAGGCGGCAGTGCAAACGCGGCCCCGTCGCCGCGAAACACAAAGGGAAAATCAAAGTTGCCCCAGGCGTTTCCGACGGCGGCGATCACCGATGCACCAGCATAATTGACGTCTTCGTAGCGCCCCGACTTGATCGCCAATGTTGAGTCGACCACATCGGTCATCCCGATCAGCCAATCGTCGGGCAACGCCCCATAGACGGATGGGTCAAGCACCCGCGAAAACTCGCTGTAGGCCTCGGCAACGCTTGGACGATCACTAGCCATCGAGCGTTCGTCGACGTTCGTGGCAGCGACGGCCGATTGGGCTGAGTGCATGGACCTGTTCCCGTGCCACATAGCGAAATCCTTTCCGCTTAATTTATATCGCGTCCGAATACATCGGATGCGCCTTAAATACGTGAACCAAATCTCGACGTCAACATATCTGCGATTTAATCGGATGCGATTTTTGTGTTCAAGTGCGAGTGGCGGAAACATTCTTTACTGATCTAAGCGATAGACCGCGTGGGCGCCCCTGGGATGTCCGCGATGAATGTGGACCATCTGCAGCCATGACGGCGGACGGGTGCATCAGACAAAATGGGGTTGCTGGCAGATCGCCGTACCACCGTTCAAATCCGACATTCCCCCGAAAGGCTCATGGCGGTTACACGCGCAACTCGCTGCCGCTTCGAAAGTATATGTGGATTAACGCATGCGATAAATTCCATATCGCTGCACTTCAGGTAGCATGCGCTTGGATGATTACATTTCCTAGTCATCAAGAGGTCACTGCAAAACTCACGTCGTTTGTTTTGCGGTGACCTCGCCAAAAATCCGCGAGCGGCGGATCCAGCCCCCAGCACCTATGACATCAAGCATGTGACCGTTGACGAAACGCGATGCTCCTGGACGGATGACAGGTCCGCGGGACCAAAGCCTTGCAACGGGTCGCTCGCGTTCCCATCTTATGGCGGTCACCCAAAAATACGAACCTGACACGGTCGACGCCTCGCGCGTCGTGTCTTGCCGTTTTTCTCCGGTCTGCGTGATCGAAAACCGGCGCCGTGTCGAGCATGCCGCAAGAGCGGCAAAGGACTTCAACTGAACAAAACCGATATCGCCGCCGCCCCAGCGGCGGGTCCGCGCGAGCGCGACGACGCCGCTCGCCGCCCGGACAAGAACTGGAAACCTTATCCCTGCCTTCTCACGCGCCGTGAACTGCAGGAACTGATCGCTCAGCAACTTGGCTGAGACGCACCCCAACTCTGCAAGGAGAAAAAGATGCAGGTCATCGTCAGAAACAACAACGTCGAACAAGCCATGCGCGCACTGAAAAAGAAGATGCAGCGCGAGGGACTCTTCCGCGAAATGAAGGAACGCCGATCCTACGAAAAACCGTCGGAGCGGCGAGTGCGCGAGCGAGCGCAGGCAATCGCCAGGCAGCGCAAGGCTGCCAGGAAGAAGCTGCAGCGCGAAGGTCTTTTGGCCTCGCCGAGACGGCGCTCCTCCAGCCGATAGGCTCTCAGAGATACTTGCTGTCGGGTGTTCTCGACGGCAGCTCCATCCCGCGAAAGGATCAACTATGGAAGAACTGCACAGCCTGACGGTTTCCGATGAACGGCTAGAGGACTGCCGGGAAGTGATCGAACCTGATCTCCAGGAGCTCATTCGAACAACAATCGCCTCCGGCTTCTCAGCCGAAGAGGTTCTGATTGCGATCAGTGAACTCGTGGCAGAGGACTATGCCGTGTTGGCCAAATACCCGAGCGTCCACTGATGTCCCGAACAGATCGGCGAATGAACATCCCAACCGAGTCATGATCTCATGACAGGTTGATCGTTTTACGCAAACACCTACATCCCGCTTATCGCTCGTTGGCAGAGAGGAGGTTCGTCATGAACACGATCAGCCACGCAACCGAACCAACGTGGGCGGCACCCGTGGCAATCCAGATTGGGACACGACCCTCTGAATATATCCATGGTCCGGCCGAAGCGGTTGAGTATCTGGAGCACAGATGGCCGCTCCAAAGCAGCATGCACGTCGAGGCGGCCAAGCGCCGGTGCGTGGAGGCCATGAACCACCTCGCGCACCTGGAAGCCGCCAGAGATGCCTTTGTCGCAGCTGCTGTGGAAGCCAAAGTGTTGGCCTAATCAGTTCCGAGGCGGAGGCGGCGCGCGATCACCTCCGTCTTCGCCGTCCGCCCATTGCTGACGGTCCCAACCGCCATGTCCGAATAAATGGACACGCCGCGTGGACCACGTTGGCTCAAAGCCGATAAATCTAATGCGTCGTGACGGACTTGGGTGAGCGTGAGCGACGAGGTTTGCTTGCGGGAGACGCGGCTATTGCAATCTCGGCCGCTTTCGTCTTCTTCGCGGCAGGCTTTTCACCCGCGGACTTCGTTGCGGTTTTCGGTTTCGCGGATTTCACCTTGACGGTCGGCTTCTTCGCCGCATCGACGCGCTCGCCAAACTCTTTGAACGCCTGCAGCCAATGCTTCATATCCTGACCGTGAGGGCGTCCCTCCTGCTCCCAGATCTCATAGGCACGACGGCGAATGTTCTCTTCATGCTCATTCATGACGGACCCTGCTCCTGTTGAAACCAGTCTTAATTGGCGCAAGCGATCCAATAGGCAATGGAGACACCAGCATCGGTTGATCGAAAGAAGCCGGCAATAGCAGCGAACGCAACGTAGCGATTGTCTTTTCCGAAATGCCTCTATCTACCGTCGCGCGAACAAACTCAGCAGGAAGGAAACAAAATGAAACGCGTATCGATTTTGCTGCTTCTGGCAGGAGCCATGATGGCCGGATGCACGCCGACCCAGCAAGGGGCGGGAATTGGTGCAGCCTCGGGCGCGGTTATCGGCGGCGTGGCGACCGGCAACGTCCGCGGTGCCGCTGTGGGCGCAGCCATAGGTGGCGCCGCCGGTGCCGTCATCGGCAATGTCGCCGGGCAGCCCGGCCAATGCTACTACCGCGATCGGTACGGCCGGCGATACGTCGCCAACTGCCCACGCTGATTGCGCCGGGGCGCGGCAAGCGCGAGGCTGGCTCAAGTCAAGTGCGGAAGATCGCTACCGCGGCGATAACAAGCTCGGCTTGTTCGCCGCGTTCGCTTCGTTTGGAAGAAACTCCTGCCTTCAGGTGCTCGTGGTTTGGCGCTCCTCATTGATCGAGAGCGGGGCGTCATTGGGCATCGAATTGGCAAGGCTCCATCTGCCGCTGTGCAGTCGAAAAATCAGCTCCGAACCAGCACGCTCGCCTGTACCGGCAGCTCAATACCCTTCAGCGAAAGCGCACGGACATGCGCTGCGGATGTAAGGTGCGCGGCCTGAGCGGCGGACTCCGGCGACATGACGATCTCGCCTGCCCCTGCTTGAGATTCCAGCCTCGACGCAAGATTAACAGCACCGCCAATCGCCGTGAAATCGCTGCGGAAGCTCGAAAACTCACCGATCTCGACCTCGCCGGTGTGAATGCCGACACCGACGCCGAACGTGTGATCACGATCGAGGCTTTCGAACGCAGCTGTGCAATGTTGCTGTATGTCGAGCGCGGCCATAACCGCAGCGGCGGCATGATCCCTTCTCAGGATCGGAAAATTGAAGATCGCCATCAAGCCGTCGCCCATTTGCTTGTTGACGATACCGTCGTGGGCCCAAATCGCTTGCGCACATCGATCGTGAAACAGGCTGACAATCTCACTCAACCTGACCGGCTCGATATGCTCCGAGAGGGCAGTGAACCCTCTGATATCAGCAAACAAGATGGTTGCGGTCGCAGTAACATGGCGCTGTTTCTTGACGTAGCGAAACGACCGCTCGCAAATCGTGCAGATATTGGGGTTCATCTTGCTGCGGGTGACGCCAAACATACGAAACGGCAGTGCAAGCGGGCCGCGGATTGGGATGGGAACGTGCATCTGATCCCAGCACCCCCGGCAGATTTGGGCACCCTTGTGACTGGCCGGATCCGTTGGTTGGGAGGTTGGCATCCGCGACCTCCGACAAAAGGCTGGTTGTTACCCTGATTGAAAACAAACTTCTAATATTTGCCGGCATTTTGCAACTCAGGTGAAGCTTTTAACCACGAAAGATCGCAACCGCGGCAGCGACAAGCTCTGCGTTGTTTGCTGCCACTTCCCCGCTTGGCAAAAGTTTTCCATCCTCGAGACCGACGCGTGTGGAATAGCATCGCTCCTTCGCCAGCCGGACGAACGGCCACACCGTGGCGTCGAAACCATGCAAAAGGATGGGTCGGCGCACATTGGCTCGCTGCAGCCTGGCGATTATCTCCTCGCCGACATCGATTGCGGCTTGCAAGTCCGCCTCGTTATCGAGCTCAACGAGGATGCGGAAAACGTGCTCATGCCCCTCCAGACCGATGTATCGTTCGGCATCCGCAACCGATGCTAGGCCGGCTTCGATCCCAATCCCTTTTTGACGCAGCAATGCCATGATGGACGGCGCGTCGCTCTCCGAGAGGTTCACCGACGCATAGTCCGGCAGGACACTCCAGCGACGAATGGCCTCCAGAGTTCGCCGGTCGTCGTCTTCAATCCAGGCGCCGGTGGACACGCCGAGAAGCGAGCCAGGACAGGCACGCCGAACCGCATCGATGGTGTCATCGACCGCCGCGAGGCTCTCCCTCCCGTCAATCCCCCGCGGATGAATGTGGAGTTCGGCAGCACCTGCGGCCACCGCCCTAGCTGCGTCCCTTGCCATCGCCTCAGGTGTCAGAGGCAATTTTGGATGGTAGTCGATCGGCCGCGCGCCATTGATGCAAGCTTGAATGATCATGGAAAATCCACGCTGCTTTCATCTTACCTGACGCACTTGACGCCTCGGAACGCAAAAAGGCAACACACCGTTTTATCTGCCCATTTCGTGGAGAAGCGCTACTCGGGGCGATACTAAAACGCGATCCAGTGCGGATCAGCGTTGATCAACAGCATCCTTGCACCCGAAACCGATTATCTCGGCCGCCTGAATCTCCAACCGCGTGGGCTCGGGAACACTGGCGTGTTCAATATTCTCTTGCAAAAAAGCACGCACAATGATAATGACTGTCCAGTCAGTCATAATAGAAAACAGCAACGATGCCAGAGAAAAAGCGAGAAAGACGGGATCCGGAGCAGCGTCGGGCCGAGATTTTGGCCGCCGCCTTCGCCTGCTTCGCGGAACGCGGTTTCGCCGCGACCCGCATGGAGGATGTCGCGGCCCGCGCCGGCATCGCCAAAGGCACGGTTTATCTGCATTTCCCCGACAAGGAGCGGCTCTTCATCGAGCTTGTGTCTGGCATCGCGACGCCTCTCCTCGGTGAAGTCGGCGGCATGGTCCAGAACGAGGCCATCCCGGCGCGTGCCGCTGTGTCAATGTTCTATGGGCTCTTCAAGCACCAGGTTCTGGAGACGGAGCGCCGGCATCTGCTGCGGCTGATCCTCGCCGAGGGTCCGATGTTCCCCGTTGTGACCGAATTCTATTACCGCGAGATCATCACCAAAGGCCTCGCGATCATACGCGTCCTGCTTGCCCGCGCCGCAGCGCGCGGTGAACTGCGCAATCCCGCTGTCGCTGATGTCCCGCAACTGGTTATGGCGCCGGCAGTGATGTCGATCATTTGGGCGACGCTTTTCGAAGGCTACGAGCACCTCGATACGCAGAAACTCTTCGACACGTTCCTTGACACGCTCTTCGTGCCGGAAGGAGGCACGATATGAAACGGATCCTCATCGTCGTCATCGTGGCCGCCGTGGCGCTCGCCACCCTGCCCCTCCTTTTCTCCGACAGATCCCAGCGCGCCTACCAGGGGTGGATCGAGGCCGACACGCTGTTCATCGGCGCTGACACGAGCGGCCGCGTGGTCAAGCTCGATGTAGCCGAGGGCCAGGCAATTGCGCCCGGTGCGCCGCTCTTCAGCCTGGATTCTCAGAGCGAGGAGGCCGCCGTCGGCGCCGCACGCGCTTCACTGGCCCGCCTGCAGGCCGAACTGGAGCTCGCCGAAGCCAAGCAAAAGCGGCCGGAAGAGATCGACATGCTGCGCGCCAGCGAACGTGAGGCGATCGCCCGGCTGGAGCTGGCATCGCAAGACCTCGACCGCACCCGTGTGCTCGTCGAGCGCGGCACTGCGACGAAGGCGACCCTCGATACGGCGACGGCCACGGAAGCCGCCAACCGCGCCGTCCTCGACAATGTCCGCAGCCAGATCACGCTTGCCAATCTGCCGGCCCGCGTTGAAATGCTGCGCCAATCGAGGGAAGCCGTCGCCGCGGCGAAGGCCGATCTAGCCTCGGCGGAAGCTGCGCTCGCGCGCCGCTTCGTGTCGGCTCCGGCAACGGGCAGCATTGAAACGATCTACTACCGCACCGGCGAGGTCGTCCCTGCCGGCCGACCGATTGTCGCGCTCTTGCCGCCAGAAAACGTCCGCATCCGCTTCTTCGTGCCCGAGACCGAGATCGCGTTGTTCTCGCTGGGTCAATCGATCCGCGTCGCTTGTAATGCCTGCCAGCCCACCGATGCAAAGATCAGCTTCATCGCAAAGACCGCCGAATATACACCCCCGGTCATCTACAGCCTCGAGGAGCGCGCCAAACTCGTCTACCGCGTCGAGGCGATCCCCACCGATCCGAACGCGCTGCGCCCTGGCCAGCCGGTGCATGTCAGCGCGGGAGCCAGTCCATGAGCGACACGGCAACGGTGGTCGACACTCCTGAAACGGTGATCGACGTCCATCACCTCACCAAAAGTTTCGGAAGCCGAAAGGTGGTCGACGATCTGTCCATGTCCGTGAAGAAAGGCCGCATTCACGGCTTTCTCGGTCCGAACGGCTCCGGCAAGACGACGACGATCCGCATGCTCTGCGGCCTGCTGACACCGGACAGTGGCGACGGCACATGCCTGGGTTTCGACATTCTGACCGAAAGCGATCGCATCCGCCGCCGCGTCGGCTACATGACGCAGAAGTTTTCGCTCTATCAGGATCTGTCAATCCGGGAGAATCTTGAGTTCGTCGCCCGCGTCTACGGCTTGGCGGATGCTCGCGGCAAAGCAAGCGCCGCGATTGAGCGTCTTGGCCTGAAAGGGCGCGAAGGGCAGCTTGCCGGAGAACTCTCGGGCGGCTGGAAGCAGCGCCTCGCGCTCGGCGCCTGCATCCTACCCGACCCCGCTCTGCTTCTCCTCGACGAGCCCACAGCCGGTGTCGATCCAAAGGCCCGCCGGGATTTCTGGAACGAGATACACGCGCTCGCCGCCGACGGTCTCTCGGTGCTGGTTTCCACCCACTACATGGACGAGGCAGAGCGCTGCCATGAGATCGCCTATATCGCCTACGGCAAACTGCTGGCGCAGGGAACGGTGGACGAGGTAATCGCGAGCACCGGTCTCGTGACTTGGACCGCCTCCGGGTCGGGCGTGCAACGTCTCCAAGCCGAGCTCGAGAACCAGCCGGGTGTCGACATGGTCGCGCCCTTCGGGACCAGCCTGCATGTTGCCGGCCGCGACCCCAAGGCGCTTGAAAAAGCGATCGCGCCATACCGAGAACGGTCCGATCTCAAGTGGCAAGAGGGCGAAGCGACGCTGGAGGATGCCTTCATCGATCTGATGCGCCGCTCGGAGGACAATTTCCAATGACGACGACAACGGCGAACGGCAATCACAACGGCAACGGGATCTCATTCGGGCGCTTCTGGGCGATGACCATCAAAGAATTCATCCAGATGACCCGTGACCGCATAACGCTGGCGACGATGGTCGCCTTGCCGATCATGCAGTTGTTCCTTTTCGGATTTGCAATCAACACGACGCCGCACAATCTGCCGACCGCAGTGCTGATGCGCGAGAACACCGACGTCGGCCGGTCGATACTGGCGGCGCTGGAGAATACCGATTTCTTCCAGATCCGTTATGTCGTCACCCGAGCCGAAGACATGGATTCGCTTCTGGAATCCGGCAAGGCCCTGTTCGTCGTGGAGATCCCCAACGGCTTCGAGCGCTCGCTTCGGCGCGGCGATACGCCATCCCTGCTGGTCGCTGCCGATGCCACCGATCCGGTCGCGTCGAACTCGGCGCTGGGTGCGCTTTCCGGCATCGTGACGTCGGCGCTCGCCAACGACAGGCAGGTCGAGTTCGCCGAACCAACCAAGCCCGCCTTCTCCATCGTCCAGCACCGCCGTTACAATCCGGCCGGTTCATCGACGCTGAACATCGTACCCGGACTGCTCGGCACGATCCTGACGATGACGCTGCTGATCTTCACGGCCCTCTCCGTCACCCGGGAGATCGAGCGCGGCACAATGGAGAATCTGCTCTCCATGCCAATCAAGCCGCTGGAAATCATGCTGGGCAAGATTGCGCCCTATGTGCTGATCGGCCTCGTCCAGTCGCTGCTTATTATTGCCGCCGGCCTGCTTGTCTTCGGCATTCCAATCCTCGGCAACCCGGCTTCGCTCGCGGCTGCGACCACGCTCTTTGTCATCACCAATCTGTCGATCGGCTACACCTTCTCGACGATCGCTGCCAATCAGTTGCAGGCCATGCAGATGGCGATGATGTTCTTCCTGCCGAACATCCTGCTGTCGGGTTTCATGTTTCCGTTCGCCGGCATGCCGAAATGGGCGCAATGGATCGGCGAGGCCCTGCCGCTGACCCATTATATCCGGATTGTCAGGGCGATCATGCTGAAGGGCGCCAGTATCGAGATCCTTGCCGACGACACGATCGCCCTCGCCTGCCTGATGGCAGTCGCCATGCTGATTGCTGTCCGCCGCTTCCGCAGGACATTGGATTAGACGGTTTCAGCGAAATTTCACCGGCGCCGGACAAGGAGAGATCAGCACCGGCTGGCGCTGGGCCGGCGGATGGCACGGACCTTGCCACTGTTGCCACCGCCACAATACAGCCGATCCGCGCCATCGGACTCAAGTCCCGATACGCCTATGCCCGCCGGCATGTCGATGCGTTCCAGCACCCGTCCGGATTCGGGGTCAATGCGTCGGACATCGCTCTCATCGCTTTCCCAGGTAGCGTGCCAGAGCTCGCCATCGACCCAGGTCACCCCGGTAACGAAACGGTTGGACTCGATGCTGCGAAGAAGCGTGCCGGTCTCCGGATCGATCTGATGGATCTTCCGGCCACGATACTCTCCCACCCAAAGCGTCCCCTCCGCCCAGGCGAGCCCGGAATCGCCGCCATTGCCGGGAGCCGGGATCGTCGAGAGCACCTCGCCGGTCTTCGGATCGATCTTCTGGATCCGGTCCTCGGCAATCTGGAAAAGATAGCGCCCATCAAAAGCGGTTCCGGCATGCGCCGCAACGGCGATTGTATGCTCGACCTCACCAACATCGGGATCGAGGGCATTAAGCCTGTCGCCGGATGCGAACCAGACATGCTGGCCGTCATAGGTGACGCCGCCCACCTGGTTCACATCCGGAAAGGGGCCATATTCACGAAGGATTTCAGCTTTTGAGTGTTTCATGGGCCAATCCTAGTCATTGGGCAAAGGACCTGGGAGTAACAAAGTTGACGGGAACCCGGGCAACGAAGGGATCGTCCACCGGCGCGCGGGCCCGCGCCCGAAGGAGTGCACTTTGCCTGTTTCCGCTAGTGCATCAAGCGCCCGCTGCACAGTACGCGGGCTCGCTCCGATCGCAATTGCCAGTGCCGAACTCGACCAAGCCTCCCCATCGGCCAGAAATGCGAGGATCTCACCATTCTGCTCCTCGACGGGCGGAGCCAGGATGACCACCTCGCTGGCGCGACGCGGCGCCAGCACAAAGCCGTCCTTGGTTGCCTTGATATCCGCTATGCGGTGAAGCTCACCGCGCAGACGCCCGACTTCAACACGCAGCCGGGCGCGGTGCGATTCATCGGCATCCTTCGCGCCGAACGCTCGGGCAACGAGGATGTTCCGCGATACGTCTACTGGCCAGTTCTCCGCAAGCGCACGAGCCAGCGCGAACAAGACCGGACGCGTCGTCAGCGAAACGAGCTCGTCGCCATTTCGCACGACATAACGGCATGCATCGACGACCAGCGCCCCTGACGTCAACACCGCCTCGACCTCCTCCAGCAGCAGGAATCGCTCGTCACCTTGCCCGATCAGCCTCGCTGCCGGTGTTTTCAGAACGTGGGACACTGCCTCGACTTCCGCGTCGAGGGCCGGAATACCGGCCTCGCGCGCAGCATTTTCCGCACGACGCAGGGCCGCGCGTGCCGCACTCGTGCGAAGACGACGAATGGCAATCCCGCCAACGACCAGTTCGTGGGTAGTCCGCAACGGAGGCGGAAGCGGCGCCGGATCGACACCCGCGAGCAGGCGTTCAGCCTCGTCGAGATGGCCTATGAGCAACAACCGCCGGGCCTCGAGATGCCGCGCATGGGCAGCGTTCAAGCGGTCATCATGCGCCTCCAGCACTTCCCGCGCGGCGGTAAGTGTCTTGGCCGGCCAGGTCAGATCACGCGAGACGAGCGCGATTTCCGCCTCGGCAACGAGGCAGCGCGCTCGTGCAACGGGTTCCCTTGCTCCGAACGCACGGGCAGCCATCTTCAGCAGAGCCTTTGCCCGGACGAGATCGCCAAGCTGCGCCATCACGATGCCGCGAAGCGCAAGGGCGGGCGCATCGTTGCGCAGCGCTACCCTCTTCAAGGCGCCGAGAAGATCACCGGTCGCAAGCAGCCTCGCCGCGGCGATGATCATCGAGTCCATCGAAATCCCGTCAAACTTGTAACTCCCACCCTCGCCCGCTCCGGCCCTAGTCTGCTCACGACCACCAAGCAGCCGCAACTGGCGGCATGCTACGTCAACAGACATCAAGAGGAGAAGTATGATGACGATGCATATTACAGGCACACGCGAAGAATGGCTTGCGGCACGGCTCGAACTGCTCGCCGAAGAAAAGGAACTAACGCGGCGCAGCGATATGCTGGCGCAACGCCGACAGGTACTGCCCTGGGTACGGATCGACAAGGACTACCGGTTCGAGACTGACAGCGGCAGCGCTTCGCTGGCCGACCTCTTCAAGGGCCGTTCGCAACTGCTCATCTACCACTTCATGTTCGGCCCCGACTATACTGCCGGATGCCCCTCCTGCTCGTCGATCGCGGACGGCTTCAACGGCGTTGTCGTCCATCTCGAAAACCATGACGTCGCCTTCACCGCCGTTTCCCGCGCGCCGCTTCCCAAGCTGCAGGCCTTCAAGGAGCGGATGGGATGGACCTTCGATTGGGCCTCCTCCTTCGGTAGCGATTTCAACCTCGACTTCAG
The DNA here is from genome assembly GCF_002211365.1 of Rhizobium sp. R711. Taxonomy (GTDB): domain Bacteria; phylum Pseudomonadota; class Alphaproteobacteria; order Rhizobiales; family Rhizobiaceae; genus Rhizobium. The sequence continues at coordinate 228,061 of NZ_LOKZ01000037.1, forward strand.
CGTCTTGTTCAGCGAGCAGCAACAGCGCGAGGGCGGGATAGAGTACAATTATCGCCATGAACCGCCGCTGGCGGGGCCGCCGAGAGGCCAGACCGTTCAGGAATGGAACCTGAAAGGCAGCGACAGCCCGATCGCCCAGATCGCGGCCTCCACCGGAACCGACATCGCTACCTACACGCGCGACCGGCCGGGTCTCAGCGCCTTCGTACTCGAGGATGGCGTGGTCTACCACACCTATTCGAGCTATGCCCGCGGCCTGGACGGTATTTGGGGCGTGTATCAGTGGCTCGACCGCGCCCCCCTGGGCCGAAACGAACAGGGGATCTGGTGGCGGCGCCACGACGAATATGGCCCGGAATGACACTCATGCTTTCCTCGAACCAGACAGGGCGTAGCGCATTGGCCGACCCGCCAACCGAGAATGCAGTGAGCATCGCCGAGTGGCTATGCCTTGCGGCAGCGCCAACCTTCGCCATCATGGCGATCGTCACGATGGCAAGCGGCGGAGCAGATATGATCTGCTCCGCAACGCAGGGCGCATTTCCAATGGATGGCATGACGGCAATGTACCTGCTGATGTGCGCCTTTCACCTGCCGCCGTGGCTGCGGTTGATTTCCGGACGTGCGGTTGGCGCTACTCAGCCATGAAACCCGGACCCCGGAGCCACCGCTGAGCTTCGGGGCCTGGAGCATCTCAGCCACCGTTGGGACGTTTGTCCAGGGCAATGACGGGCTGCACAGAACGACTTGTATTACTCCCTGCCCGCTCCACCTTAAACCCCGAGTAAAGCCACCCAACCAGATAGGCAACCGGGAGAAGGTCAGTGCCAGATAGTTCCACGATCTCAGCAGCTGCATCGGGTCAATTTTCGATCGGCAACATAACCATCAATCGTCTTGGCTTCGGTGCCATGCGTGTTACGGGCCCAGGTATCTGGGGACCGCCTGCGGATAAGGCAGGAGCATTGGCCACCTTGCGCCGCCTGCCCGAGGTTGCCGTCAATTTCATAGATACAGCCGATTCCTACGGCCCCGACGTGTCCGAGGAACTCATCAGCGAAGCGCTGTATCCCTACAAGGGGCTGTTGATTGCGACCAAGGCAGGTCTGACCCGCGAAGGACCGGATATCTGGACGCCGAACGGGCGGCCGGACTATCTACTCGAGCGAGCGAAGGGCAGCCTCAAGAAACTTCGCGTCGAGCGGATCGATCTGTGGCAGTTGCACCGCATAGACACCAAGGTTCCGCGCGACGAGCAATTCGGCGCGGTAAAGATGCTCTTGGACCAGGGCCTCATTGCCCATGCTGGCCTGAGCGAAGTTTCGGTTGAAGACATTAAGGCGGCTCGAAAGGTGTTTCCTGTCGCGACAGTTCAGAACCGCTACAACCTTGTCGATCGAGGCAGCGAGGATGTGCTTGATTACTGCGAGCGCGAGGGCATCGGCTTCATTCCCTGGTACCCACTGGCGGCAGGCGAGTTGGCCCGCCCTGGTTCCATCCTCGACAGGCTGGCAAGGAAATATGAGGCTACGCCGAGTCAGATCGCGCTCGCTTGGGTGCTCAAGCGCAGCCCTGTGATGTTGCCAATTCCCGGAACCTCCAGGGTGAAGCATCTCGAGGAAAACGTAGCGGCGGCAAACATTACCCTCGAGGAAGAGGACTTTGCAGCGCTGGATACGGCGGCTCGCCAAGCTGCCTCCTAACGCCGGTGTAGGTACCACCGTCCATCAGGCGCCCAGCGCGAGATGATCGAAAGGATGTCGCTGCACGTCGGAGGGGCGGCGACCTTCGGCTGCGATGTTTCCTGTGAGTATCCTGCAGTTGCATTGCTGCTGACGTTTTTTTGTCATCAGGTCGTTTTGTCCAGATGGCACCGCTCTATTTCTAGTCACAAGATTGCGTCCCCACCATCATGCGACCGAGCGGAGACCGCCGTTGGCAACCGAAACAGAATTGAAGCTCGAACTGAGCGCCGATGCAGCCGAGACATTGTTGACGTCCAGCTTGCTGGGCGATCCCGTTTCTGTGGATTCCCTGACTTCCATTTACTTTGACACTCCCGACCAACAAGTGCGGCGCGGTGGTTATTCGCTGCGAGTTCGTCAGGTTGGCGAAGCGCATGTCCAAACCGTCAAGGCAACCGGCTCGAACAACGCCATTTTTGCGCGCTCCGAATGGGAGGTCCCGGTAGCAGGCAACACGCCTGTGATTGATTACACGACGCCGCTGAGAGCTGAACTTGATATCGAGGGCAGCGATCTCGTCCGACAGTTCTCCACCTTCGTGAAACGGCATCGGTGGGATGTAGAGGAGGACGGAAGCAAGATTGAAGTTGCCCTGGACACGGGCTTGATTGCCGCCGGCGACCGCCAGATGCAGATAAGAGAACTGGAGCTGGAGCTGAAGGACGGCAAGCCAAGCGCGCTGTTCATCGTCGCCCGCAAGATAGAAGCCCTTGTCCCGATTCGCATTGGTGTCTCGGCAAAAGCCGAGCGAGGATACCGCCTGGTCGGCGAGCAAGCGTCGATGTACAAGGCCGACCCCGTGCATCTTGATCGCGGTCTACGTGTCTCCGCTTCGTTCCAAGTCATCGCCGAAGCGTGTCTTCGGCATTTCCGACTGAACGAATCGATCCTCCTGGACAACGCGAATCCACTCGCACTCCACCAAGCTCGCGTGGCGCTAAGGCGACTGCGGTCTGCCTTCTCGCTCTACAAGGCAATGCTGGTCGATCCTGAATCTGAGCGGCTCAAGGAGGAATTGAGGTGGTTGGCCGGCGTTCTCGGCGCAGCGCGGAACATCGATGTAATGGTCACAAGGGTCGGAAACGGCGAGATCAAAAGCCGTCTGCTTGAAGCGCGCGACAGCGCCTATGAAGAGGTGTTGAACGCGCTATACGGTTCGCGTGCCAAAGCCCTTATGCTCGACCTCAACGAATGGCTCCACTGCGGAGCGTATCTCACGCTGGCGGAAACCGCAGAGGTCCGCGACGGGCCGATCGTCGACTTCGCAATCGAGGCTCTCGACCGCCAACGCAAGAAGTTGAAAAAACGGGGCAGGTCTCTTGTCGAAGCTGACAACGAACACCGGCACGAGGCGCGCAAGGCCGCGAAGAAGCTCAGATACGCAAGCGAATTCTTGACCTCCTTGTTCAGCAGCAAACAGGCAGAGCGACGGTACGCGAAGTTCATCAAAACGATGGAACAATTGCAGGACGAACTCGGCCTTCTCAACGACATGGCAACCGCACCCACCGTCATTCACAATCTGGAGCTGGATTCGCATCCCGACGCCGAATCCTTGTTGGTTGCCGGCAACAGCGAGAAGCTTGTCAACGCTGCCCAATCGTCTCTGGATGAACTGATGGAGCGAAAAAGGTTCTGGCGGGGATGAAGTAGACTGCCGAAGTCCTGTACCCCTCGAACCTGCCGGAGCGTCTCGGCGCACCACATTCCGAAACCCGCCGACAAAACCAGAGGCGACTACCTGCTGACAGACAAGGCCTTTCTGACAGGCTCGGCGATGATCGGCGGCGGCGGCGCCGATCTGGACTGGGATGTGCTCGCCGGTGTCGGCTACAAATTCAACAACACGGTCTCTGCCGTTGCCGGGTATCGCGCGCTCGGCGTCAACTACAGCAACGACGGCTTCACCTACGACATGATCCAGCACGGCCCAATCATCGGGGCGGTCATCCACTTCTAGTGGACATTCCTATTCCCAGCAGCCAGATCCGCTGGGGCGAGTTGTTGAGTGCGCCGATCCAAACGGCGACGCACTCAGCAAGCCTTTTTCCGGTTACACTGAACGGGTCAGGCCACCGTCGACGCGAATGTTCTGCCCCGTCATATAGGCTGCTCCCTTCGATGCGAGGAACGCAACGGTCGCGGCGATTTCCTCGCTCGTGCCGTAACGCTTCATCGGAACGCTATCGCGGCGCTCTTCTGTTGCCGGAAGACTGTCGATCCAGCCGGGAAGGATATTGTTCATGCGGATGTTCTCGGCCGCATAAGTCTCCGCGAATATCTTGGTGAACGACGCCAACCCAGCACGGAACACGGCCGACGTTGGGAACATCGGGCTCGGCTCGAACGCCCATGCCGTGGAAATATTGATGATGGCGCCGGCGTTCTGCTTCTGCATATGCGGTGTCACGAGGCGCGTCGGGCGAATGACATTCAGGAGGTAAACCTCCATACCCCGGTGCCAGTCTTCGTCCGATATGTCGAGGATCGGGGCACGGGGCCCGTGGCCCGCGCTGTTCACAAGCACATCGATGCGTCCCCAGGTGGAGATTGCGAGATCAACGAGCTTGCGGAGATCGTCATTTGATTGGTTGGAGCCGGTTACACCGACACCCCCCAGTGTTCTTGCGAGTTCCTCGCCCTTGCCCGACGATGAAAGGATTGCCACCTTGAACCCGTCGGCCGCAAGACGCTTCGCGGCAGCAGCGCCCATTCCGCTGCCGCCGGCCGTGATCACCGCTACCTTTTCTACTGACATCGCGCTCTCCTGTCTTAAAGAGGACCCGCACACCATTGCGGTCTACAGTTGCCTGTGAAGTGTGATATCACTGGCACGACATCAGTGCGAACCAGTTCCGTTCCCGGCAAGCAGTAGAAAATCTATCGAATGGCAGAAGGCATCAGGCGTCTTCCCTCCCTCAACGGCCTTCGCGTGTTCGAGGTGGTTACACGGCATTTGAACTTCCGCCTGGCAGCGGAGGAAATCGGGGTGACCCAAGGAGCAGTAGCCCAGCAGATACGAGGCTTGGAAGCAGAGCTAGGCTTGAAGCTGTTTGACAGGCTTCCACGAACGCTCTCGTTGACTGAGGCGGGCCAAAGCTACGTGACGAATATCCGCCGCGCATTTGAACTGATCTCGGAGGCAACCGAAACGCTGAAGCCGGAGCCGCTTCACCTGACGATCAGCGTTACGCCGACATTCGCCTCGAAGTGGCTGATCCCGCGCCTGCCGGACTTCACAGTAACTCATCCCAACATCGATCTGCGCATTCTGGCGAGTGATCGTATTGCCAATTTCCAGACCGACGCAGTCGATCTCGCGGTTCGCCATGGCCGACCGCCCTTCGGACCGAACTTGAACGCTGAGCTCTTGTTCAATCACATCATCATTGCCGTCGGCAGTCCCCTGCTGGTGGAGAAGCTCGGCGGCCCTTCTCAGGGCGACAACCTCGCACACTATCCGCTCCTTCACGACGGCCACGACCTTTGGCCGCAGTTTCTCGAGTTGGCGTTTCCGCACACCCCACTGGCAGGCGCCAAGAACATCCGGTTCAATCAGACGTCGCTGGCGATAGAGGCCGCGATTGCCGGTCAGGGCCTTGCTCTGACAAGCACCTTCTTCGTGGAGGACGACTTGGCGGCGGGGCGCCTTCTCCGCGTACTGCCGACGGAACTCACCGTTGGCACCGACTTTTACGTCGTCTCGCCACGTAAGCCGCGCCATCCCGCATCTGTGGCTGCGGTAAGGAATTGGCTTGCCCGTCAGACATGTGGTAACCGTTCGGATTGCGTTTAAGCCAAGGTCGGCGGCCATAGAAACCCTTTCCCGAAGGCCCCGATGAGACATGCACCAGCATCAACATCGAGCGCGGCCGGTGTCGGGAAAAGGTCAGATTGCGGTGGAACGCGCCAGCAAAAACGGCAGATTCCACGGAACAGACTGGCACTGTTCCCATTTCTATAGTAGCTCCTAAGCTTGCTGCCAGAAATGCACGCTACGATGCGGGAGAACTATCATCGGAAAGTCTAGATGACGCGGAAAAACATAGGCTCATTGCAATTGGCCGTTCTGGCTTTGCTGCTGGCAGGATGCACCAAGGTGGAGCCTTTGGAAACCGCCGCCGTCAGTCAGTCGATCCCGACGCCCGCGAAGACGGATCAGGCGGTTATCGCAGATACAGTTAGCCGCGGCCCTGTCGGAGTGAAGCCCCTTGCCTGGGCCAACCCTTCGACCGGAAGTGCGGGCGTGATCGAAGAAATCGGCGTTGATCCCGAAAGTTCATGCCGCGCCTTTGTCACCACCCAGCGGACGCTCGAGGGAGAAACTCGCTTCAAGGGCCTTGCTTGCCCGTCCGGTGACTCCGACTGGAAGCTCGGACCCGCGCAGTAACTGAGATCGCCGCATCCTCATCTGGGACCAAGCCAAGGGACATCGCACGCTGGCCGAACAGCCCTGATCTTTCTCCCGGGTAACTCGCACGAGCACGGCCTCGCTCTCATTGCCGGCGTTCAAAGGAGCGCGCCGGTGTCTCATCCCAGACCACCTAGAGGATGCTGTCCCTGCGGGTAGAGGCTCGGCGCTACTGGGGTTTGATCTGAGATCCCAAGCTGCTCGCAGCGAGGCTTGGTGATGCCTTGTGTGGTTGTACGGTCAATCGCCTTGTTGCAGCCGCTCGACCAAGCAGCCGAGCGCCAAGAAAATTGCTGACCGCTAAAGCAGTCGGCCGAACGACGCCGGCGTCGGAAGTCGAGTCCGTTCCAATCAGCCATGTCGATGCTGAATTTCTATATCAACGATGCAGGACAGCACCTTTCCAAGGCGCAACGCAAAAAGCTGGATAAGGTCAAGAACCAACTTTGCAGGGATTTCGGGCGAAGCCCAAAGGATGAGAAGCAATAAGCTTCGGCGTCGATTGGGACCCGGACCACAGCCAAGCACGGCGACGACCGAGAAGAAGGCGTGGACGCCGCTCACCGCCGCGTCCACCAATTTCTTAACGATCAAACGAGATCAAAACGATCGGCGTTCATCACCTTCGTCCAGGCTGCCACGAAGTCCTTGACGAACTTCTTCTTGGCGTCGGACTGACCATAGACTTCCGCAAGGGCGCGAAGTTGCGAGTGCGAACCGAAAATCAGGTCGACGCGGGTGCCGGTCCACTTGAGTTCGTTCGTCTTGCGGTCACGCCCCTCGTAAACACCTTCCTTGCCGGCGACCGGGGACCACTGGGTACCCATGTCGAGCAGGTTGACGAAGAAGTCGTTCGTCAGTGCTTCGGGACGAGACGTGAAGACGCCATGCTCGGGCTGGCCAGCCTTCAGCACGCGCAGTCCGCCGACGAGAACCGACATTTCCGGAGCGCTCAGCGTCAACAACTGGGCGCGATCGACGAGAGCTTCTTCCGGCTTCATGAACTGGCGACCGCCGACATAGTTGCGGAAACCGTCGGCGCGCGGCTTAAGCGCAGCGAAGGAGGCCGCGTCCGTCTGTTCCTGCGAGGCATCCGTGCGGCCAGGCGTGAACGGCACGGTGACGTCGTGGCCGCCGGCCTTTGCCGCCTTCTCGACACCGGCGGCACCGGCGAGAACGATCAGGTCGGCGAGCGAGATCTTCTTGCCACCGGTCTGGGCAGCATTGAAATCCTTCTGGATACCCTCGAGGAGGCCAAGCACCTTGGCAAGTTGGGCTGGCTGGTTCACTTCCCAGTCCTTCTGAGGCGCAAGCCGGATGCGTGCGCCATTTGCGCCACCGCGCTTATCCGAGCCGCGGAAGGTCGAGGCAGACGCCCAGGCGGTCGAGACCAGTTCCTGCACGGACAGGCCCGCTGAGAGAACCTTGTCCTTCAGTTCGGCAATGTCCGCATCGTCGATCAGCTTGTGATCAACGGCCGGGATCACATCCTGCCAGATCAGGTCTTCCGCCGGCACTTCCGGCCCGAGGTAACGAACCTTCGGCCCCATATCGCGGTGGGTCAGCTTGAACCAGGCGCGAGCGAAGGCATCTGCAAACTGATCCGGATTTTCAAGGAAGCGGCGAGAGATCTTCTCGTATGCCGGATCGAAACGCAGCGACAGGTCGGTGGTCAACATCGTCGGAAGATGCTTTTTCGACGCGTCATAGGCATCGGGAATCGAAGCATCGGCGTTTTTGGCCTTCCACTGCTTCGCGCCGGCCGGGCTTTGAGTCAGCTCCCATTCAAAGCCGAACAGGTTTTCGAAGAAGTAGTTGCTCCACTTCGTCGGAGTCTGCGTCCACGTCACCTCAGGACCGCCAGTGATGGCATCCTTGCCGACGCCCGTACCAAACGAACTCTTCCAGCCGAGCCCCTGATCTTCGATCGCCCCGCCTTCCGGCTCTGCGCCGATCAGCGACGGGTCGCCGGCTCCGTGCGTCTTGCCGAAGGTATGACCGCCGGCAATCAACGCTACCGTCTCTTCGTCGTTCATGGCCATACGGGCAAAGGTTTCGCGGATGTCGCGGGCAGCCGCGACCGGATCGGGGTTGCCGTTCGGACCTTCGGGATTGACGTAGATCAGGCCCATCTGCACGGCGCCGAGTGGTTCAGAGAGCTCGCGCTCGCCACTGTAACGCTCGTCGCCCAACCAAGTGGCCTCCGGACCCCAGAAGAGTTCCTCGGGCTCCCATACGTCGGCGCGACCGCCGGCAAAACCAAAGGTCTTGAAGCCCATGGATTCGAGCGCAACGTTACCGGTCAGGATCAACAGGTCGGCCCAAGAGATCTTATTGCCGTATTTCTGCTTGATCGGCCACAGAAGACGGCGAGCCTTGTCGAGGTTGGCGTTGTCCGGCCAGCTGTTGAGTGGGGCGAAACGCTGCTGACCGGCACCTGCACCGCCGCGGCCGTCAGTGATGCGGTAAGTACCGGCGCTGTGCCATGCCATGCGAATGAACAAACCGCCGTAGTGACCGAAGTCGGCCGGCCACCAGTCCTGCGAATCGGTCATCAACGCATGAAGGTCCTTCTTCAGCGCATCGAGGTCGAGCGTCTTGAATTCCTCGGCATAGTCGAACGCCTTGCCCATCGGATCGGAAAGAGCGGAATGCTGGTGAAGAATCTGAACGTCCAGCCGGTCCGGCCACCAGTCGCGATTGGATCGACCACGGGGCGCACTGCCATGCGCGACAGGACATTTTCCTGCGCTGTCGGGTTTCTGGTCCATAACGTTCTCCTTGATTGCTTTGAATTTTCTGCCGTCCAAAGGGGGATCTGCCAAACCACGAGGCTCGGTTACATCGCCTGGAAACGGTTTTCGGCACTCACGCCGAGGGTACCGGTCGACACATCCTCCCTTCGCTCCTTCATATCGGAAGCAGATCATAATTCTAAGTTGGATTTACTGATCGTTGCGATAATTAAAAGCTATGAGTTTTGGCGAACAACGTCTGCTTCGAAACTCTACCCTCGGGCTCGCCGAGGCAGCAGATGCACCATCATCCGCACGGTGTCCATAACAGACTGCTATCGTTAGGCTCATAGGGTGCTGCGGTAACGGTGCTGTCCACACGCCCGACCGCGTCACCGCCGGACGCAAAGTGGCGGATGCGCTCTCGCATGCCAAAAAGCTAGCGCGGGCCCGTGGCTGCACCACGGGCTTTGGATCAAAGGCCAGCGCCTGTTCTACGTTTGGATTCGGGCGGGGCAGCCCCAGACTTTACTGCCAGCCGGAACATCGTGATTAACAAACGACATCGCTCCAACCACCACACCATCTCCAATCGTCACGCCACGAGAAATGACACTGTTGGGACCTATGTAGACGCCGCTGCCAATCCTAGTTGGAGAATATTCGATCGGCGCTTTTCCGAGCGTTAAGCTTCTTTGCACGGTGTCATGAGAATAAATCTGAACACCAGTGGAGATTGAGCAGTGGTCACCGATCGAAAGCCCGCCAGTCCCATCCAATACCGTTCCAGGTCCAATCCAAGTGTGGGAACCGACACGGACCTCTCCCATAACGAGCGCACTGTCGTAACAGGATGTACCCTCACCAAATCCGTATTCACGCGCATTTTCCCAACGATCTGTTATCAAATCGCCGAAGGACACGCGCCGCTGGAATTGCGCGAGCTTCTTGAGTTGCAGCGTTTTCTGAAGTGCTCGCAATGCTTCAATCATGAGTGACTTGCTCTATCCACTTTGACCGTTGCGATAAACCCGCCACAATGGACGGCCAAAGAAGCGGTGTAGCCTCGCTTGCGTGAAATTCCACCACCTATCGCTGCCGAAAACTAGACCGTGGCGGCTTCGGTATTCGTCGGTCCCACCGATCTCACACGCATGGCAAGAAGGCCTTCAATATCGAGTGCGCGTTCGTGACGATTGTTTGCGCGCAACAACCTCGCCATCAAATCAAGCCAACTGTCTAAGTCCTCATTTCCAATCCAAGCGATCGAGAGGCAGTCCCCAGGCAACGGCCCGTCAAGCGAGGCGTCGTCGGATAGATCCGCAAGTTCGTTTGCTTCGATCAGCCATTTAGTTCGCCTGATAGAAACGTGAGGGACGGTCTTGGCCTGTTCAAGCAGGAAAACTCTCAAATCCTTGTCGCCAATAATATCACTCAGGAGGAGAAGCCAAGCAATCTCGACCGGATCAATCTGCGCTAAGGCCGGCGAAGACGAGCCCTGGAGATTGCTGCGGCGGCTAAGTAGAATGGCTGCTTCTCCTGCATTGCCCTCGAGCAGCGAGATAATGCCGAGCAGAATCCATGGCTCGGCGATATGGCCAATCCAAGTACTCAGCTCTTTCAGGGTCTGCGCGACTTCTTTGAGATCTCCTCCCTCCAGAATTGCCGATCTGGCCGAACGAAGCACTGCGGACATCGGGCTGTCGGGAATGGCCATGTTCACGAAAACTGCGGAATGTGACTGCATTGGAACGATCTCAAATTTGCCGAACCAATTGATTTGTCTGACAACCTCGCCTGAACGGACGGCGCGGCGGCACTCGTACCAATCTGCAATATAAGTCCACGCCTGACGCGTGTAACGGCTGTGAACGAGTTCATAGCCCTTTCTGCGGATGTCGGAATAGAGATCGAGGTCTTTGCTGACCTCGTTGATCTTTTGGTAGAGCTCCTTTCCGCTGCCCATGATGCAGTTTTGCATGTCGGCAAAACCGTATTCTCTCAGACGATCGGAGTCAGGAGCAAGAAGAACCGTACCGGAAGCCGGTATCTCGAGGTGCTTGCGAACGACATAGTCCAGCCGTGTCGTATCGGCGGCCGAAAAGTAGCTTTGAGAAATTAGCTGGGCGTATTTAGCGTCACGAATTTCAAATGGCCTGCGGTCGTGTAAACTATAGCCCGGATGAGTATAAATTAGCGTTGGAAAGAGGTGTTGAACCTCGTGGGTCAGCTTTGCCCGCCAAGGGTAGAAACTCGGGAATAGATGCCCACTCATGATGTTGACTGGGATGATCTTTTCCAAGTTGTAGTCATGGAATATCTCGGGATCGATAAATTTTGGAATGACGAAACAGGTAAATTGTGACAGCTCCGGCATATGCTGCAGGTGTTCCAGCCCGAAGCAGAAGATTGTGTCAATGCCGTATTCAGTGACGGCGCTCAGCGTGAGTGGCCGCATCGGGTCGTGTGGGTCGCAATTGAAGTAAAGCGCCCGCGGTATCTCTGGGTAGGTATCAATGTTTGTGATGTTAAGCCGTAATGGTCTGCCGGAATGTACTGCCGAAAATATGACGAAATCGGGCTGCAGTTCATCACAGACGGCTTTGAAATCGAAGTCGCGATCGACAACGCTGACCTCGCAGTGGTGAGCAAGCGCGTAAATCCACTCGTCGACCACATTTGTGAGAACTGGAGCTGCGGTCGCATTGAGCTGCGGCAACACGCATAGAACGCGCCTGCGCTGTGTTGCCACCGTCATTTCCCACCCCTTTCGAAAAATGAGCAAATTGCATCGACGACTTGTTGCTGCTGCGCCGCGGTTATGCCGGCGAACATGGGCAAAGACAGTCCCTGGCCGGCAAATTCCTCTGTTGCAGGAAATTCAGTTTGAGCGCTTTCGACTTGTGCTAGGCAAGGCTGCCGATGCAATGGAATGGGGTAGTGCAATCCGGTCTGAATACCTCTTGCATCAAGGTACGACCGCAGGTCGTCGCGCCGATCCGTGCGTACGACGTAGAGATGGTAAACATGATCGCCATGCACGACATCAGGGAGCATTAAGGGCGTACCTTTCAAGCCCTCTTTATACCGCTCTGCCGCCTGCTTCCGCTGATCGGTCCAATCATCAAGATGCCCTAGCTTGCTGTTCAAGACCAAGGCTTGCAGGCCATCCATGCGGTAGTTGTAGCCAATCTGTTCATGGAGATAACGTTCCGTCTGCCCGTGATTTCTCAGTGCCCTCAGGCGCTGAGCAAGTTCGGCGTCTTGCGTGATGATGAGACCGCCTTCACCCGCTGCACCGAGATTCTTGCCTGGGTAGAAACTGAAGCAACCCATTGACCCCATCGATCCAAGCGGTCGGCCGTTGTAACGAGCGCCGATCGCTTGGGCCACGTCTTCTATCATTGTCAGTCCGTGACGCTCGGAAAACTTCAGCGCTGCCGTCATATTTGCGGGCTGACCATAAAGATGAACAGGAATGATTGCTTTCACATCGCCATCCAGACGCCTTTCCGCATCCGCAATGTCGATCGTACCCGTAGCATGTTCCACATCGCAAAAAACCGGAATAGCGCCCTGATAGATCACACCCCATAATGTGCCGATAAAGCTATGGGCCGGTACCAGAACCTTGTCTCCTGGGCCTATGCCCGCGGCAATGACCGCCAGATGCAGGGCAGCGCTGCCACTGCTGACGGCAATGGCATGATCGACTTCGAGATAGGCGGCAATAGCTTCTTCGAATTCGTCGACCCATGGCCCTAGGCAAAAAGCACTTGCATCGAACAGTCGTTCGATCTCCGGCATGACATTATGGCGAATCTGCTCCCATTGGATGGAGAGATCGACGAAAGGTACCGCAGTCTGCGAACTCATCGACCACTCTCCGACCTGTCGCGAGTAGACCCTATTACGCGTGCTGGATTGCCCGCGACGATGGCATATTCGGGAACGTCTTTGGTCACCACAGCCCCCGCTGCGACCATAGCCTTTCGCCCAATTACAAGGTCAGGTAGAATCGTGGCATTGCTTCCGATCGATGCGCCGGAGCAGATACGGGTGGGAAGGCAGACCCAATCTTCCGAGCCCTGCAATGCACCTTCAGCGTTTGTCGCAGCCGGATAGCGATCGTTTGTGAACATGACGCCATGGCCCACGAACACCTCATCCTCAATGATGACACCTGAGCAGATGAAACTATGGGACTGGATCTTGCATTTTGCGCCGACACGGACATCCGATTGGATTTCCACGAAGGTGCCGATCCGTGTTCCATGGCCGATCGTGCAGCCATACAAATTGACGAGATCTGGATGGAAAACCAGTACGTCATCTTCGATAACGACATTGTCAGCAATGGGCATCAGGCCACTCCTTTTTCAGCAAGGATCTCTGACAAGGCAGTTGCCACGCTGACTTGTTCGGCATCCGTCATGCCGCAGAAAAGTGGCAGGATGAGATGAGCTGCGCTGGCATGCTCTGATCGGGAAAGCCCTCCATGCCGGGCCCCGCGCCAGGGCGCTTCAAGGTGGCTGGACATGACTGCACGCCGGGTCGCTATTTTGCGGTCGAGCATCTTCTGCATGACCTCTTCGCGATCTGCACTTTTCGGCAACCCAATCGAATAGCTCTGCCAGTTCGATTTCGCCCAGTTCGGCTCTTGCGGTATGATTACGCCATCGATGGGCATCAGGAGTTCGCCGTAGCGCTTCGCCAATTTCCGCCTTTCGGCAACAATTCCATCGAGACGCTTTAGCTGCTCTCGTCCAACCGCAGCCTGTAGGTCGGTCATGCGATAATTGAAACCCGTCTCGGTGTAGGTCTCGATCACAACACGATTGGATGCATGACGCGCGAGGTCTGAGACAGACATTCCATGCTGCCTCAGAAGGCGGCACTTCGAGTCTATTTCAGGGTTGTTCGTGGTGATCATTCCGCCCTCGCCCGTCGTAAGAACCTTGCGGGGATGAAATGAGAAGCATGCCACGTCAGAGAGGACGCCACCGATCCGGTGCCATTGGTCATCGACTAGGATCATCGATCCGCTGGCGCAGGCTGCGTCTTCCACCACTGCCAGCCCATGCGCATGAGCGACAGCGCAAATCGCCCGCAGGTCGCACGGCATACCGATCTGGTCCACACACAACACGGCTTTAGTCCGCGACGTTATCAGCGCCTCAATAGTTGTCGGATCCATATTGTAGCTATCAGCGGCGATGTCGGCGAAGACCGGCTCGGCACCACACATATGGATGGCATTCGCTGTCGCAATGAAGCTGTGACTGACCGTGATTACCTCGTCACCCGGTCCGACACCGACAGCCAGCAGTGCCAAATGAAGCGCAGTCGTACAGTTAGAAACCGCGCACGCATATGAGGCACCGGTCATTGCAGCGAACTCCGTCTCGAACCCAAGAACCTGTGGTCCCTGGGTCAACCAGCCGGAAGCGATGACCGAGGCGAGTGCGTCCGCTTCTTGTGGCCCCACCGTTGGGCGCATAAGGGGGATCACTTGGCCAACTCCAACATGGAGACACGTTCATTCCGCCACCATCGCACCAGATCGCGCAATCCATCTTCCAGCCCGATCGAAACTTCGAAACCAAGTTGCGACCGCGCCTTTGACGGATCGGCCAGCCGCCGCTCCACTGGGTTAACGTTGCGAGCGGGTTCGTGGTGGATTTCGAGATTTTCCCGCCCCATGATCTTGAGCAGCGTCTGCGCCAATTCTCTCAGAGAAACTTCGGCCCCTGACGCGACATTGTAGACTTCGTCCGAAGCAGAGGAGAGAGCCGCCGCAATATTCGAAGACGCGACGTCGCGAACCTCAACGAAATCCATGGTTTGCAGTCCGTCACCAAAGATGATCGGAGGTTGATTGGCGGCAATTCTCTCCATCCATCGGATCAGGACCTCCGTGTAGCGGCCGTGGATATCCATGCGCGTTCCATAAACATTGAAGTAGCGAAGCGCACAGTAGTTGAGGCCGTACATATCGTTGAATGATCGGAGTAGCTTTTCATTGAAGAGCTTCAGACCGCCGTACAATGTTCGATCGGCATAGGGTGCTGCGGCCTCGGTGGTTGGAAATTCTGGAGCATAGCCATAGATTGAGGCGGACGACGCAGCGATAATCTTCTGAATTTTGTGTTTCACGCAGAGCTGCAGAAGATCGAATGTGGCGCGGCCCATAACCTCAAAGGCCTCGGCGGGTTCGGCGGCACAATGAGTAATCCTCAAAGCAGCCTGATGGAATACGATATCGGCGTCTCGCACCAGTTCGTTCATGAGAGCGTTGTCACGAATATCGCCGTTTACAAGCCTCAGGCGCGGGTCAGCGGCAACGGCAGAGAGATTCTCAGGTCTCCCGCGCACCATATTATCGACAACCACAACGGCCTGGACCTCGTGGCCCATGAGTTGATCGATAATGTGCGAGCCGATGAAGCCGGCGCCTCCGGTCACTAAAATGCGCTTCCCGCTCAGAAAATTTGTGGCGTTCGCTTGTTTGAGCTGCTGTTCCATCATCTCACTCTGCCGCGATGATATTGAATGTATTGCGCTTACTGTATGCGACCTGCTGCAAGCTGCATTCCAACGCCGACTGCGCTCGCTCCAGCGTTCTGACAATCCTCAGTCCGAAATCACCATCAGTTTGGCAGCGCTCCTGCCCGAGGATGGAGCGGCGGAAGTGTTCAACCACTTCCGCCAGCGGCTCAGGGCCGGAAATGCGAGGGGATGTCACCGCGCCGATTCTGTAGTTCGGAAGATTGATTTCGCGATCCTGATTGGAATGGATAGTGATGCCGGAATCATAGATCTTGACCGGCTCATCGCGATTCAGATCATCCCAGACAGCCATTTGCTTGCTGCCCCCAAGAGCAATCCGCCGCATTTTTACCGGTGACATCCAACTCAGATTGAGGTGCGCGACCATAGAGTTCTCGTAGTGCAAGGTGATGTAAGCGATATCGGGCGATTTGTCGTTGACATGACAATACCCGCTGGCCTCCACTGAAACCGGCTCAGCAGAAAACAGATAGTCCAGGATGGATAGGTCGTGAGGAGCGAGATCCCAGAGCACATTCACGTCCGGTTGAAAAAGCCCCAAATTGACGCGCTGAGAATCGAAATAGGAAATATGCCCGAGCGTACCGCTTGCAACGAGATCTCGGAGCTTTCGAACGGCAGGATGGAAGAGGAAGGTGTGGTCAACCATCAGAGTTAAGCCGTAGGCTTTGGCACGTGCGACTAGGTCCTCCGCCTCTTCGCTGGAACCGCACATCGGCTTCTCGATCATCACATGCTTGCCGGCGTCCAAGCCGGCTTTAGCAAGCGAATAGTGCGAGGACACCGGCGTTGCAATGACCATTGCATCAATACTGGGATCGAGAATGACAGACGATGCGTCTTCGTAAATCGCGGCGCTCGGGAACGATTGCGCCAGTCGTTCTCGAACCTCCAGCCGCATGTCAACGATTGCGGTTAACTGAATCCCAGGATTGCTGGACAGGACACGTAGCAGGTTGCGCCCCCAGTAACCTACGCCGCATAAAGCCACCTTGATCATGCAAGCAAATCCCCTAACTCAAGCGGTATGACTTATCGCGGTGCAATCTTGCCCGAGCCTGACGGTTGCCGTTGAGTGAAAACTGTATTCTTCGGTCGACGACTATCCTGCCCACATGTGAGGGCTGGGCTCAGTGGGGCAGCGTCAGAACCACTTCATCCAGCAGATCGCCGATCGCCCCGCTGAAGGTCGTCCCCTCTCAACCAGCACAGAACTTTAAGCGGTATTCCAGAAACTTGTGGATGATGTCACCGACACAAACCAGCCGGCGGAAGATCTTCGGGAGAAGATCGCCAGGGTAAAGGCTCAGTTCAATCCGGACAACGTCGAGATCGCCGTCCAAGCTCATCTTCTTGGCTCGCAATAACGCAGATGAGTACGGCAGACAGCCATTGGCCAAGATCACCGCCAACCTCGGAGGAGAGTTGGGCTGCTCTGCAACTGGTGGGAACGGGTTCCGCTTGGGCGATCCGCGCAGATCTTTCTAGTTTTAGGGGATTGGTTGCGGGGGCTCGCAACCAACGATTCCTGCGATTAGTTGAGAGAGAAATACCGAAGTTGGCACCTTAATTAGCGTGATATAGCGTCATGTGAAACCGCTTAGAAACGGCAGCATTCTGCGGTAAGAAAGTTCGGATAGCGCAGGTCGAATAGTAAATTTCGGCACTACGTGGGTTGTCATTCGTTCTCTTTTTGTTCTAAATAATGCCACTAGGTCCCTTTTCTCGCTAACCCAGATGGCGTCTTTGTTTATTTGCCATGGAACACCGCTTCACCCGCCAAGAACTGTATGACCGCGTTTGGTCGAAGCCAATGTCGCACCTGGTTGTTGAACTCCGGACCACCACCAGCAATCTCAGCACATTGCTGCGACGCGCCGATATTCCAAAGCCATCGTCCGGGCATTGGATGCGCAAGGAGTTCGGAAAGCCTGTCGAGCAGCCACCTTTGCCACCAGCACCATCTGGATGTGTCGAGCCGCTGGTGCTGGATACAGAGAAGCCGAGCATTAAGCGCAAACTGAGATATACCAAAGCGGACCCAGATGCAGTTTCCGTTTCCGTGGATCCACAACAGGTTCTTGCGCCCCTGCTGAAAATCCCGTGCAAGTCGCGCTAAAGCCACGTCCGACACAACCGACGACGATGACACGAGAGGAACTCTACGGCGCGGTGTGGAGGACACCGATGTCGCGCTTGGCCGAGGACTATGGCATCAGCGGCAATGGTCTTGCCAAAATCTGCGATCGAGAAGATATCCCGTATCCGCCACGCGGATATTGGGCGAAACACGCTGTGGGCAAAGCACCAAAACAGACGCCACTGCCAAAATCGACCAGCGTGCACTCCATTACCATTCGCCCGACACCGTTGCCGCCGCCTCCCATCGAACTGCCGCCGGAGGTCAAGCAGCAAGCGGACAAAGTCCGTGCAAGTGAAGCCGCCCTCGTGGTGCCAGAACGCCTTTTGAGACCTCATACAGTTATTGCTTCATGGCTGACGGAGCACGAACAGAAGAAGCGTCAAGCCCGAAGCGAGCGCGATCCATGGAGGCGCAATCTTTATGACCCTGGCGATTTCTCCGAAACGGACCACCGCAAACATCGCATTCTGGATGCGCTCTTCAAGGCGATTGAGCGCCAAGGAGGAAAGGTTAAGCAGGGAGAGCGAGGCCTCCTGTTTGCCGAGGTTCTAGGCGAAAAGGTGGAGTTTCAGGTTCGCGAAAAGCAAAAGCAGGAACGTCGGCCTCTGACCGATAACGAAAAGCGATGGAAATCGCCCGGCGACAAAGACTGGAAAAAGGATTTGGTGCCGACAGGTTGGCTCGTTTTCGAGATCAAAACCTGGCAGTGGCCGAATGCTCTTCCGCGGCAATGGCTCGAATCTGAAAAGCAGCCAATGGAGGGCATGCTGCCGGACATCTTGGCAACCTTCGTCGCAGCCGGACCATTACTCGTTCAACAGCGTGAGGATCGAGAGGCGGCGGAGCGCGAGCGCCAAATTGCCGAGCAGCGCCGCTATGAAGAACAGCGGCATCGGAAGCGCGATGCTAACCGCTGGCGACGCTTCCGAGAGTTAGCGCAGAACTGGCACGATCTCGCTGCCGTGCGCGATTTCCTGGCGGCGCTACGATCAATGAACGTCACGCCCATCGCCGAAATCGACGGCCGCAGCGTTGACGAATGGATCGCATGGGCGGAGGAGTGGCTCCAGCGGGCTGACCCAACGGCTGGCGGCGTCGGCAGCGTGTTCGAGCGGATCGCTGAAATTACCGATTGGACCTACCGGGATTGACTAACCCGACGCCGAGCATGCGTTGCGATCGTATTTGGACATCGTGGTCTCTGCGCTAGGTGCCAGAAGCCTCTCTTCGAGCCATCAACGCGTCTGGACAAACCCACCTACGCCCCAATTCTGAGGGGGCGTTGTTTGGTCTCTCCGCTGCGGGGGTGGGCCGGCAACGAACCGTCGTTCGGAAGCATTCCTCCTTCCAGATTGCCCCCTTGCAAGTTCCAATTAGCGAGCCATTGACTTCCAATCAGCCGAGAACGACAGTTCCAATCGTCCGAGATTCGAGGAAAACATGTTCGAGAGGTTTGTAGAGCAGCGGGCGGAGGAAGCCCTTTTGGATGACCTTGCCCCCAAGTTTTATCCAATTTTGAGTTCGCTCCAGCGGTTTTGGGTTGCTGTGTTTGGGGCGGTAGCGGCGGGTTGCGGTGCGGAGCCATTTCGGCTGCGCAGCACCGCATCACGTCGCGGGTTGATGGTCTGAGCGAACTCGGCAGGTGTCAGCCAGCCGAGGCCAGAGTGCGGTCGGTGATCGTTGTAATCGCCGCGCCAGTTTGAAAGCGCTGAGCGAGCGTGGGTCAGTGACGAGAAGAGGGTTTCATTCAAGAACTCGTCTCGCAGCCGTCCATTGAAGCTTTCGATGAAAGCGTTCTGAATGGGTTTGCCAGGCGCAATGTAGTGCCAATCCACCTTAGTCTTGTCCGTCCATTGCAGGATCGCGTTGCTGGTGAACTCGCTGCCGTTGTCACTGACGATCATTTTCGGTTTGCCGCGCTCCTCGATGATCCGGTCAAGCTCGCGGGCAACGCGCAGACCGGAAAGCGATGTATCGGCGACGAGTGCTAGGCATTCCCTGGTGCAATCGTCGACGACCGTCAGAATCCGGAACCTGCGTCCATCGGTGAGTTGATCCGACACGAAGTCCAGTGACCAACGATCATTGGCTGTCATCGGAACCAGCATCGGTGCTCGTGTGCCGATCGCTCGCTTGCGACCGCCGCGCTTGCGCACCATCAGCTTTTCCTCCCGATAGAGCCGGAAGAGCCTCTTGTGGTTCACAAGGTGCCCCTCGCGTCTGAGTAGGACATGAATGCGTCGGTAGCCAAAGCGGCGGCGTTCATGCGCCAACGCCTTCATTCGCTCGCGAAGGTCATGGTCGTCGATGCGGCTGCTTTCGTAACGAACTGTCATCCGGCAAACACCGATGGCTTTACACGCCCGCCGTTCGCTCATCCGATGTTGGTTCATCAGATGCGCGACAGCGTTCCGCTGGGCTGCGGGCGTCACCACTTCTTTCCCAAAAGGTCTTTCAACGCGGCGTTGTCGAGCATCGCATCCGCCAGAAGCCGCTTCAGTTTCATGTTCTCGTCCTCCAGCGTCTTCAGCCGCTTGGCCTCAGACACGTCCATCCCGCCGAACTTGGCCTTCCATTTATAGATGCTCGCATCGCTGACACCGTGCTTCCGGCAAAGCTCCGAGACAGGCGTGCCCGCCTCGTGCTCCTTCAGGATGCCAATGATCTGTTCGTCTGTGAAACGGTTGCGCTTCATTCTCTGGTCCTCTCAATGGGCCAGAGCTTACTTCAAAATGGATTATTTCAACGGGGCAAGGTCATGGATACTCCGGTCGTCCTCATCGTAGGACCGCGCCGAGCCGGCAAGACTACACTTGTCCGAAAGATGGGAGAAGCCGGCCGAACCTATATCACCCTCGACGATCAGACGGTTCTCGAAGCCGCCCAATCCGATCCTGCCGGCTTCATTCGCGGCCTGGATCGAGCCATCATCGACGAGATTCAGCGTGCGCCAGACCTGTTGCTGGCGATCAAGAAGACAGTCGATGAGGACTATCGTCCGGGCAGGTTTCTGCTTACCGGGTCGGCAAACGTGCTGACTTTACAGCGGATTGCGGACAGCCTGGCGGGGCGAATGGAGACCATCCGAATGCTGCCGCTGGCAAGGGCCGAGATCGAAGGCCGGACGCCGTCCTTTCTGGAACACCTTTTCGACGGGAATCTAAAGAGCCCGCGGAGCTCTATCATGGGAGACGACTTCGTCCAACTCGTTCTGCTCGGGGGATTCCCCGAAGCGATCAGCCGCAACAACGAACGACGACGGCAAGATTGGGCACGGTCCTATCTGACTTCTATCCTGACGCGAGATCTCCGGGACATTGCCGATGTGGAGAAGCTGACCGAGTTGCCGAAGTTCGTGCGGCTATTGGCCGAACATACAGGCCAATTGGTCAACTATTCGCAGTTTGGCGGCAGCATCAACGTCAGTCACAAGACTGGGCAGCGTTATGTCGGACTGCTCGAACAGGTGTTCCTGGTCGCAACGGTACAGCCTTGGTTCACCAATACGCTGAAGCGTATCGTCAAGACGCCCAAGCTGCATTTCCTCGATTCAGGTCTGTTGGCCAGTGTGCGCGGGCTCACCTTCGACCGAGTGAAGGCGGATCGCGGAACATTCGGCGCGCTGCTGGAGAGCTTCGTGTTTTCCGAAGTTCTGAAGCTAATGACGGCGTCGGACCTGCGGTTGACACCATATCATTTCCGGGATCGGGACATGCGCGAGGTCGACATCGTACTGGAACGCGACGACGGGATGATCGCTGGCATCGAGGTCAAGGCCAGCGCCACGGTCAAGGCCGGCGATTTCGGAGGGCTCCGCGCACTTGCCGAGGCCTGCGGCGATCGTTTCGCCTTTGGCATAGTCCTATACGACAATACAGATGTCGTGCCGTTCGGCGACAAGCTGGCCGCGGTGCCGCTGTCCAGCATGTGGGGCTGAGAATGGTCGCAGAAGCCAACGGGAGGACCATCCAACACATCGTCGGCCAACGTTTCTTTAGCCGAGAAAAGAAGAAGAGCGAAAAATTCTGGAAATCCCTTTCCGGGTTTCCCGCCGTAGCGCGATCAATTAGACGAGCGCACCTCGTGGCCGCTCAAACCGCTGCTGCGCTAAGCAAGGGGGTCAGATGGCTCGATTGTTGACCAAGACAGAATCGGATGGGACGCCCTATACGCGCCCTCCAGGGGTGGAAACCCAGATCGACGAGGCTTCCCAGCTCTCTCCTGCCGATCTGCGGGGCCGTCTCATGATTATCGACCGCGCCGACCCTCGCCATTTGCGATCCGAGTGTCTTGTCCACCTCGTTCGGGAGGGGAGGCGTTCTGACAATCAAGAGCTGATGAGCGCAGTCTTGCCCATATTGCTCGTAGGTGCGAAGCCAATTTTCTGTTCAAGGTTCCTGACGGCGCGATGCCGGATTCAGCAAATCTGCGTCAGGAAATCCTCGACAATCTGGTCGAGCTTTTTGTGGTAGATGGATCTGGCGACTTTCCAGACGAACTCGATTTCTACGAGTGCAAGTTTAATATGGCATTCAGGGCGCTGCGGATCGATGCCGTTCGGCACGACGTGCGTCGGCGCAAGCGCACCATAGAAGTTACCGAGACGCCGCAGCTTGAAGTGAAAAGCATGCCTGACGCCTTTGAGGATGCGTTTGCCAGGGTGTCAGATGAATTCAAGGTTTTGCCAACCCAGGAATGGCACGGGGAGACCGTCGCATGAAGGTCGCGCTCTACGCCCGCTACTCCTCCGACAATCAACGCGACGCCTCGATCGAGGACCAACTGCGTGTTTGCCGCGCCCGGGCCGACCGCGAGGGATGGGCGGTCGTCGACAGCTATTCCGACCGGGCGATTTCCGGGGCGTCACTGCTCAGGCCGGGCGTGCAGGAACTGATCGCCGACGGCCTCAAGCGCAGGTTCGACCTTATCCTGACGGAATCTCTCGATCGCCTCTCCCGCGACCAGGAAGACATTGCCGGTTTCTACAAGCGCATGCGTTTTGCCGGCGTCAGCATCGTGACACTATCCGAAGGCGAGGTCAGTGAACTGCATATCGGTCTCAAGGGCACGATGGGCGCGCTCTACCTCAAGGATCTTGCCGACAAGACGCGGCGCGGCCTACGCGGCCGGGTCGAGGATGGCAAATCGGGCGGCGGTCTTTGCTACGGCTACGACGTCGTCCGGCAGATAGAATCTTCCGGCGAGGCCAGCCGCGGCGAGCGGACCGTCAACGAGGCCGAGGCCGATATCGTCCGGCGGATTTTCATGGAGTATCTCGCCGGCAAGTCGTCGCGGATGATCGCGATGCGGCTGAACAGCGAGGGCGTGCCGGGACCGCAGGGGAGCGAATGGGGCCCGTCGACCATCCATGGCAACCCCAAGCGCGGGACCGGTATCCTCAACAATGAACTTTACGTCGGAAAGCTCGTTTGGAACCGCCTTCGTTACCTGAAGGATCCGAACACGGGCAAACGGGTCTCGCGCCTTAATCCGGAAAGCGACTGGGTGTTCCAGGAGGTTCCGGAGCTCCGCATCGTCGATCATAACCTCTGGTCATTGGTGAAGCAGCGGCAAAGTCAACTGGCGCTGGAACCGGGAACACGACCGGGCGACAACACGACTCTGAACGATCGCCGGCGTCCGAAGCACCTGTTCACCGGGCTGGTCAAATGCGGCTGCTGCGGTGGCGGCTATTCGATGATTTCGAAGCATATCCTCGGCTGCACCAATGCCCGCAGTAAGGGCACCTGCGACAACCGGCTCAATATCCGCCGCGATACGCTCGAAGCAACCATCCTGAACGGGCTCGACAAGCACCTGATGGAGCCGGAACTCTTCAAAGAGTTTTGCGCGGAGTTTACGCGCGAGGTCAACAAGGCCCGGATGGAGGCGCGAGCATCGCTCAATTCTGCCGAGGCGGAGATCAAACGCATCGACCGCGAACTCGACACGCTACTGAATCTCATTCTGAAGGGCGGTGTCGCTGACCGCATCAATGAAAAGATGATGACTTTGGAGAAGCGGAAGAAGGAACTGTCGTCGATGCTCGAGGCGACGGAAGAACCGCCTCCCCTGCTGCATCCGAGCCTCGCCAAACTTTACCACGACGAGATCGCCGCCCTTCATGACCAGCTTGTTAACGTAGAGACCCGAGGGCGTGCCGCACAGATGCTACGCACGCTCGTCGAAAGGATCGAGCTCGTGCCCAATGGCGAGGAATTGGCAATCGTGCTGCGTGGCGACCTAGCGGCGATCCTGACCTTTGCGTGCGGCAAGAAGGACCCGGCGTTCCTCCATCAGAAGATCAGAAGGCCGTGCTCGAAGACCTGATGACCTGATGGGACAGACGGGGGTCTCCGAGGCCCAGAAACGCAAAAAGCCCCACAATGGGGGCTCCTTGGGATCGCAGGGATCATTGGTTGCGGGGGCAGGATTTGAACCTGCGGCCTTCAGGTTATGAGCCTGACGAGCTACCGGGCTGCTCCACCCCGCGTCCTCTAGGTAAGCCGCTTTGCGGCTTATCCGGTGTGCGTAAATCCGGT
>NZ_LOKZ01000038.1 GCF_002211365.1 Rhizobium sp. R711
GGAAGTCGACGACGGTATTTGGCTCGTCAGCTTCATGCACTATGATCTCGGATATATCGACCTGGAGCAGAGGACCTTGCAAACCATCGACAACCCGTTCGGCACGAGCTTGTCACCCATGTCTTAGGTACGATCTGTTACCTATGTCTCAGGGCTGGACAGAAAAATTATGGCGCACCCGACAGGATTCGAACCTGTGACCTTTGGAATCGGAATCCAACACTCTATCCAGCTGAGCTACGGGTGCATGCCTAGGCGGGTTGAATCGCCTTGTCCGATGCGTGGTTCTTAGCCTAGCTTCTCGCTGGCTTCAATCTACAAAATGAAAAGTCCGCCGTTCTTGCGAGAGGCGGACTTTTATGTCTCACATCTGCGGCTTAGACTTGCATGGCGCCGGGGCCGGGGATGGCTTTGGGCGGCACCTTGCCGAGGATGATCATACCGAGCACTTCGTCCTTGGTAACGTCCTCGGTGCGGGCGTGGCCGACAACCTGGCCGTTTTTCATCACCGAAACGCGATCGGCGAGGTCGAAGACGTCATGGATGTCGTGGCTGATGAGGAAGATGCCGATGCCTTCCTTCTTCAGCTGCTTGATCAGCTCGCCGACCTGCGCCGTTTCTTGCGGGCCAAGGGCGGCCGTCGGCTCGTCCATGATGAGGATGCGGGCGTTGAAGAGGATCGCGCGGGCGATTGCCACCGACTGCCGCTGGCCGCCGGATAGCGCTTTTACCGGCTCCTTGAAACGGCGGAAGTTGGGGTTGAGGCGCCCCATCACTTCACGCGCCGAGGCCTCCATGGCGACGTCGTCCAGCGTACCCCAGGGGGTGCGCAGCTCGCGGCCGAGATAGAGGTTGGCGGCGGCGTCGACGTTATCGGCGACGGCGAGCGTCTGGTAGATCGTCTCGATGCCGTACTTCTTCGCATCGCGCGGATTGCGGATGTCGGCCGGCTCGCCGTTGATCAGGATCTCGCCGCTGTCGCGCTTGTAGGCGCCGGAGAGGATCTTGATGAGCGTCGACTTGCCGGCGCCGTTGTGGCCGAGAAGAGCGACGACTTCGCCGGGGTAGAGATCGACCGAAGCATTGTCCACGGCGTGGATACCGCCGAAGGAGATCGAGATGTTCTTCAGTTCGACGAGAGGAGCGTTCTGGGGAGTGGGTTGATCAGTCATATCTGGGACTCCTCTTACTTGGCACGCGAACGATAGACAGTGTCGAGCCAGACGGCGACGACGAGCACCGCACCAACGACAACGCTCTGCAGCGGCGTGTCGACATGGGCAAGCACCATGCCCGACTGGAGCGATTGCATGACAAGCGCGCCGAGCATGGCGCCGGCGATCGTGCCGGTACCGCCGGCGAGCGACGTGCCGCCGATGACGGCTGCCGCGATGGTGTAAAGCTCGTCGAGGGTGCCTTGAGCGTTGGTGGCTGCGTTGAGGCGTGCCGTCGAGATGGCGGCAGCGACAGCGGCGAGCATGCCCATCAGCGCAAAGATGCGGACGGTGACCCAGCGGGTCTTGATACCGGCAAGTTCTGCCGCCTCAGGGTTTCCGCCGATCGCGAAGACGTAGCGGCCGAAGCGCAGGCGAGTGGCGATGAAAGTCATGATGATGCCGACCACAATGGCGATCAGGACCGGCACGGCGATGCCATAGGGGATATCCAGGCCGGTTTCGGGCCAAGGAATATTGTTTGTCTCTGCGTATTTCTTGGCGATGTTGATCGGCCAGTAGTAGCTGTTGGCGATCCAAACAGCGCCGAGGATCAAGACGCAGGACAGTGCCGACAGGAAGTACTCGGCCCAGACGGGACGCCGTGGGAAGCCGAAGCGTTTGCGCTGGCGGCGCGAGTTCAGGATGCTGCCGATGACGAAAAGGCAGGCGAGCACACCGACGATCCAGCTCCAAGTGGCTCCGATCGAGCCTTCGGCACCGCCGCCCATGATGCGGAAGGTCTGGTCCATCGGGGCAACGGTCTGGCCGCTGGTGACGAGCCAGGTGGCGCCACGCCAGACGAGCAGACCACCGAGCGTCACAATGAAGGAGGGAACGTTCAGGAAGGCAATGATGAGGCCCTGGAAGGTGCCGATCAGGGCGCCGGCGATGAGGCCGACGATCAACGTGATGATCCAGGTGAACGGGCTGTCGAAGCCGATAAATTCGGGCAGGATTTTCGCCTGCGTCACGCCCATGATCATGGCGCAGAGGCCAAGCACGGAGCCGACGGAGAGGTCGATATTGCGGGTCACGATAATGAGAACCATGCCGGTCGTCATGATCGCAATATCGGTCGTCTGGACCGAAAGGTTCCAAAGATTTCTCGGCGTCAGAAACAGGCCGCCGGTGATGATGTGAAAACCGATCCAGATGATGAGCAGCGCGCCGATCATACCGAGAAGGCGCGTGTCGATTTCGGTCGCGCGGAAGAAGCGGCTGACGAGGTTGCTCTCAGCCATGCTCGGTCCGCCTGAAGTTGTGGATTTTACCATTTCGGCCATGGGTTTGCCGTTCCCCCACTGTTTGGACGTTTGATCCGCTTCGCATCACATCGATGCCGCTGCGTCGCCCCGTTCTTGTACTGACCATCGCCGTGCTTCCGAATTTCGGTCGCTCTGTCCCGCGACATGAAACCGGCAGGGAATCAAGGCCGCGATGGTTGGGTGAGGCGGATAGACCATCGAGCGACGGCTTAAATCCGCATCCGGCGCCGCAACGGTTTCAGCCGTTGCGGCGCCGGCAATCTATGCCTTGCGGACGTCGATTAGTCGCAAGCCTTGACGCTGCCGGCCTTGACGCCCTGGCAAGCTTCAGCCTTGGAGATCCAGCCGGCGTCGATGACGACGTTCAGGTTGTCCTTGGTGATCGGAAGCGGCTTCAGGAAGACCGATTGCATGGCGACCTTCTTGGCGCCACCGTCGAAGGTCTGGACGCCTTCGATTTCGGTCATTTTCTTGCCAGCGGCTAGGTCGAGAGCAACTTCGGCGGCGCGCTTGCCGAGTTCGCGCGAGTCCTTCCAGACGGAAACCGTCTGCGTGCCGAGGGCTACGCGGTTCAGAGCTGCCTTGTCTGCGTCCTGACCGGAAACCGGAACGGAGCCAGCGAGGCCCTGGGCGTCGAGGGCTGCGATGGCGCCACCGGCAGTGCCGTCGTTCGAAGCAACAACGGCGTCAACCTTGTTGTTGTTCGCGGTCAGGAACTGCTCCATGTTGCGCTGTGCATTCTCCGGCAGCCAGCCGTCGGTATAGGCTTCGCCGACGCTCTTGATCTTGCCGGCATCAACCGCAGCCTTCAGTACTTCCATCTGGCCCGAGAACAGGAAGTCCGCGTTCGGGTCGGACGAGGAGCCCTTGATGAAGACGTAGTTGCCTTCCGGCTTGACCTTGAACACGCCTTCAGCCTGGAGACGACCGACTTCCTTGTTGTCGAAGGTGATGTAGAAAGCGGCCGGATTTTCGATCAGGCGGTCGTAGCCGACGACCGGGATGCCTTCAGCGGCAGCCTTTTCGATGGCCGGGCCGATCGCATCGGAGTCCTGGGCGAGGATGATGAGTGCATTCGCGCCCTGCGAAATCAGCGATTCAACGTCAGTCAGCTGCTTTGCGGCAGACGACTGGGCGTCAGCGGAAATGTACTTGGCGCCCTTGGCTTCCAGTGCCTTCTTGATGGCCGCTTCGTCCGTCTTCCAACGCTCTTCCTGGAAGTTCGACCAGGAAACGCCAACGACGAGATCGGCAGCCATGGCTGCAGTGTGCACCGACACGAGGATGGCCGCCCCGGCCATCAGCTTCAAAATAGACTTCATAAATATCCTCCCGAATGAGTTGCGGCCAGCCCCAGCCAGTGGTTCCTCCGGCCGCCGCGGTTCGCTGGCGAGAAGTACGAATTATTTTCTCGACAGTCGAGAAATTTAGTGTCAGAGATTTTTTCAACTGTCAACACTGCACTACCGACGGAATTTTCGTTAGGGAGAAGCCTGCCGGAGATACAGTGTGAACGAGGGGTGGAATGCGAGGGGGAGAGGGCCGGCATATATGCTGACCAAGTCGAGCACGGAATTGGTCCGGCAGCGAAATAGCGTCCTCGTGCTCGCCGCGCTTCGAAGACACGGCGCGCTCGCGCATACGGAAATTGCCGACTTTACGAAGCTCTCCTCAGCGACGATTTCAGCGATCACCGCCGACCTCGAAAAAGCGCAGATCATCGAGAAATCCGAGCACCAGGCAGCGAGCGGAAGAGGGCGTCCGCGTGTGCTGTTTCGGCAACGGCGCGACTGCGGCTACCTTGTCGTCGTGATCATTTCGTCGGACGGCGTGCAATATTCGCTGGTCGATTACGCCGGCAAACTGATTGACCGGTTCAGCGAGGAAAGATCCCACGATCCCGCTGGCGCCGAGCGGTTTATTGCCTCCGTGAAGGAGGGGCTTGCACGCATTCTTTCGCGCTCGAAGCTTCCCCAGGAAAAGGTGCTGCTGATATCCATCAGCAGCAAAGGTCTCGTGCATGCCACTGAGCCAGTGCTGGTGTGGTCGCCGATCTTCGGCAGCAACCAGATCGACTTCGAATCAGCCTTACGACCGGACTGGCAAGCCAGGATCCTTCTAGGCAATGAGACGCAGCTTGTCGCGGCAGCACTCGGCGCACATGAGGAAAATATGAGGCCGGCCGATTTCCGGTCGCTTGCCGCGTTGTCGCTCGGACATAGCATCGGGCTTGGCATTGTCCGGCGGACAGGACAGGGCGAGCGCGAGATCTCCGCCCCGAATTTCGGACATATGCTGCATATGGCGAATGGTGGGCTTTGTCGCTGCGGCAGCAAGGGGTGCATCGAGGCCTATGCGGGCTTCTACGCCATTCTGCGCATGGCCTTCGAGGTGCCGCTCGATACGATCCCAGCTAAGTTCGTTCCGGTCGCCGAGCTCGACAAGATCGCTACGCAAGCGCGCCAAGGACATCGCATGTCTGCCTTTGCGTTCAGGCAGGCCGGTATCGCACTCGGGAACGGACTCTCGCGTCTCCTCAGCCTGACGGAGCGCATGCCGATCGCAATTACGGGTCCCGGGACGCGCTACTATGATCTGTTGCGCCAGGGGATCGAGGAAGGGCTTGGCCAGGCGCATGTCGTGCGGATGGAGGGGATGCCGGAGATCCGCGTTGTGCCTGACGAGCCGATCCTCGTCTTCGGGGGGCATCTGGACAGGGCATTGTCATTGATCGATCAGGAACTGGTCCTATCCGGCATTCAGGGATCGGACTAGACCGTCGACCCAGGAACTCTGACACGGCGCCGTTTCATTTATCCTGGGGCAAGAGACGCTGTACTGACGGAAAAGCAGTAGGTCAGGTCCGCTTCCTCCGCCGATTCCTGCCTGAGTCCCTCGTCGACAAGAGCCTGCGGAAATTCAACAGACTTCCCGATTGAGCCTCAATCGCCGCACTCCACGCGCTTTCAGTCGGTGAACCCGGAGCCTGGCCGTGCGTTCCGCCGCGGCATGCCGATGAAACGAGAAATGGCCGGGCAGGGGCCCGGCCATTTCACAGGTGGCTTTCGGTCGGGAGAGGGCCGTCAGCCAATCTTGATGAGCTTGCCTTCCTTGACGGATTGTACGGCGGCATCGGCCAGTGCCAGAGCCGCCAGGCCATCGGCGCCGGAAGGCGCAATCTTCGTGCCCTTCTCGATTGCGGCGATGAAGCTCGCGATCTCGTTGGCGTAGGCTTCGGTGTAGCGGGTCATGAAGAAGTCGTGCAACGGCGGGCGGGTGTAACCATCGCCATTGGCGACCTCGATCGAGACCGGACGCTGATTCTCCGCCGCGACCATGCCCTTTGAACCATGCACTTCGATGCGCTGGTCGTAGCCGTAGGTGGCGCGACGGGAGTTGGAGATGATTGCCTGCTTGCCGGACTTCGTCTGCAGGATTACCGAAACGCTGTCGTAGTCGCCGGCTTCGCCGATTGCCTTGTCGACGAGGACAGCGGCAGTCGCGCTGACGGCGACCGGTTCTTCGCCAAGCAGGAAGCGGGCCATGTCGAAGTCATGGATCGTCATATCGCGGAAGATGCCGCCAGAACGCTTGATGTAGTCGACCGGCGGAGCACCCGGATCGCGCGAGGTGATCGTCACCATTTCGACGTCGCCGATTCGGCCGTCGTCGATCGTCTTGCGAACGGCCATGAAATGCGGGTCGAAACGGCGGTTGAAACCAACCATCAGCTTGGCCTTGGTCTCGTCGACGACCTTGATGCAGGCTTTGACGCGGGCAACGTCGAGATCGATCGGCTTTTCGCAGAAGATCGCCTTGCCGGCGCGCGCGAAGCGCTCGATCAGATCAGCGTGGGTGTCGGTCGGCGTGCAGATGACGACGGCGTCGATGTCCTTGGCGGCTTCGATCGCTTCGATCGTGCGGACCTCGCAGCCGTAGGCCGACGCGATCGCTTCGGCGGCCTGCGGAAAGGCGTCGGCAACGGCGACAAGCTTGGCATTTGCATCGCCGCTGACCGCCTTCGCATGAACCTTGCCGATGCGGCCGGCGCCGAGAAGACCAAATCTGACTGTCATGAGAACCTCCCTTGGATTCGGAACAAATGAACCGAATTGCATCTAATATGGAATTTTCATTCCATTTTATGTCCGCCGCGTCAAGCCGGGCTCTTTCACATTTTCAAAATCCACCTTAAAGACGTGTGACAATCTAGCTATGGGAACGAGATGCAACTGATTGATCCACAACATCCGGCCTATCGCCCGCTCTGGGCCCGCATTCTGATTGTGGCCGTTTGTTTCGGCTGGGCGCTGGTCGAAATCATCACCGGCGATCCGTTCTGGGCAGTGTTGTCGGGCGGCGCCGGTGTCTACGCGGCCTATATGCTGTTCTGGACCTACAAGCTGCAATCGGCGGAGACCGCCACGCCGCCATCGTCCGATGACGAGGACGAAAAGGAAGACACGAAGGACGCGGACTAGTTAGCGGGCGAGGCGACGCAGCGCCTGGTCGATCAACAGGTTGGCTGTGGTCATCCGCGTCGTGGCATGCTCACGGAACGGCGGATCAACGCGGTCAGGGTGGTTCTTCTTGGCAAAGGCGCGGCGCTTCAGGCTGAGACTTTGCACCGTATCGAGCGCTGAAATATCTAGCTCGGCGGCGATGTCCTCTGTCGTGATACGTGCGAGATAATCCGGCATCACCGGCTCGGGCTCCGGTTCGGGAGGCGGCAAGGGCTCGGCTGCAGTCTCCGGCGGGGCGAACTCCATTGTCTCGAAGTATGCCTGGTCGGGCCGTGCTGACGATGCGGAGACTCCTTCCATGACGTTGAAAGCAAGTCCGGTGTTGAGACCACTGGCACGGGCCGAAGCGGGTACATCCTGTTCGACAGTCTCGTCCTCCGCTTTCAAGCGGTTGAGCACCGACTGGAATACCGATTGGCCGAACAGCATGATTGCCACCTCCTTTGGCGGCGGCATTAGATGCGAGCAAAATGGTGCAAGGCTTGTCAGCTAGCGGCGGCCTTCTTGCTTTCGTCCAGAACCAGGTCGTAGAGCAGCCGCGCGCTCGGGGGGAGTGCTCGCTCCTTCACAGTGATCAGGCTATAAGGTCTGACATTAATCTCGAAATCGATTGGCAACACCCGCACATCGGACGCTTTCGACTTGTGCGTTGCCAGGAACTGCGCAACGTCAAGCGCGATCGGAGCGATTGCATCCGTCTGGCAAACCGTCGCGCATGTGAGCAGTAGCGACGAGGTGTTGACTATATTTTCCGGCAGCGGCACGCCTCGAGAGAGAAACAGGTCCTCGATCGTCCGGCGCAGCAGCGTCCCCGCTGGCTGGAAGACCCAATCATATTGCGGGAGGTCATCGAGAGAGACGATCTCCTTCTTCAGCAGCGGATGGCCGCCCCGCACGATCAGGCAAGCCTTTTCCACGCCGATCTCCTGGACCTGGAACAAACGCGGATTGAGATCGTCGGGAATGCGGCTGATGATGAAGTCGTGCCGAGCGGCAAGTAATTCGCGTGCGAGCACGTTGCTCGTCTCTACCTGTATGGTCACCTCTATGCCGGGCAGGGCGGTTCTAACCCGCTTGATCGCCGGCACCACAAGGCTCATGGCCGGCGCGGTAACCGCGCCGATGAAGACGGCGCCGCCCTTTCCCGTCTTCAGTTCGGCAATCTCGCGGCCGGCCTCGCGCAGTTCCAGCATGATCTTGCGCGCCCGCCTAGCAAGCGCCTGTCCGAAGGTCGTCAGTACAACGCCGCGGGCCACGCGTTCATAGAGCGGCATCTTAACGATCGACTCCATTTCCGACAGGATTCGCGAAGCCGCCGGCTGCGAAATGTTCAGCGCCTCGGCAGCTGCTGATATTTGCCCGCTATCTTCGATTGCGACGATCATTCGCAGGTGATTCAGTTTAAGCCCCGATCTCAAAAGGGCGTCGTCACCGAAGATATCCGTTTGAATATCCACATGGGCATCGGTCTGCGGGTCTGAAATGAACGCCATGGTTGCGGCCTCCCAACCGCGCTCCATCAAAAGTAATACTTTTTAACGATATACCAAAATTGTTATGCACTTTGCCAGTTATTCTATTTGACAGTTATAGGAATCCATACCAGTTTGCCGCCGTGTGCTGGTTGGCACTCAACACGTGTGAGAGCGTGGAGGAGACCTACTTCGTTTCTCACCATCTGAAGTATTATCCAAGACGGAACCTGCCACAGTTTCGGAGCGGGCGATTTTTCGTCCGTGCGTTTATTAACTAAGGGAGAGAGAGATATGAAATCCATTATCTCGTTGATGGCAGCGGCGGCCTTTGGCGTCGCTTCGTTCGTAATGCCGGCTATGGCAGCCGACAAGGGGACTGTCGGCATTGCAATGCCCACGAAGTCGTCCGCTCGCTGGATCGATGACGGTAACAACATCGTCAAGCAGCTCCAGGAAGCTGGCTACGCTACCGACCTGCAGTACGCTGACGACGACATTCCGAACCAGCTGTCTCAGATCGAGAACATGGTCACGAAGGGCGTCAAGGTTCTCGTCATCGCCGCAATTGACGGCACGACGCTTTCCGACGTTCTCCAGAAGGCTCACGACGCAGGCATCAAGGTCATCGCTTATGACCGTCTGATCCGTGACTCGGGCAACGTCGACTACTACGCGACGTTCGACAACTTCAAGGTCGGCGTTCTGCAGGCAACTTCCATCGTTGACGCCCTCGGCCTCAAGGATGGCAAGGGCCCGTTCAACATCGAGCTTTTCGGTGGCTCGCCTGACGACAACAACGCCTTCTTCTTCTATGACGGCGCAATGTCTGTCCTGCAGCCTTACATCGACAGCGGCAAGCTCGTCGTGAAGTCCGGCCAGACCGGCATGGACAAGGTCGGTACGCTGCGTTGGGACCCGGCAACGGCCCAGGCTCGTATGGACAACCTGCTCTCGGCTAACTATACCGACGCGAAGGTCAATGCAGTTCTGTCGCCTTACGACGGTCTGTCCATCGGCATCATCTCGTCGCTGAAGGGCGTCGGCTACGGCACCCCGGACCAGCCGCTCCCGGTCGTTTCCGGCCAGGACGCTGAAGTTCCGTCGGTCAAGTCGATCATCGCTGGCGAGCAGCACTCCACGATCTTCAAGGACACCCGCGACCTCGCAAAGGTTACCGTCGGCATGGTCAACGCTCTGATGGAAGGCAAGGAGCCGGAAGTCAACGACACCAAGACCTACGACAACGGCGTCAAGGTCGTTCCGTCCTACCTGCTGACCCCGGTCGCAGTTGACAAGACCAACTACGAGAAGGTCCTCGTCGAAGGCGGTTACTACAAGGCTGACCAGCTGAAGTAATAATTGTACCACGTTGGCCGGAACCCGCTGCTTGCGGGTTCCGGTCTTCAATTTTATGATCGCCGCGTCCCTTGTGGCTGCTGGCGCTGGATTATGACCATGGACAATACAATCCTCGAAATGCGGAACATCACCAAGACGTTCCCAGGCGTAAAGGCGCTTGAGAATGTGAACCTCAAGGTTCGCCAGGGTGAGATCCACGCATTGGTGGGTGAAAACGGGGCCGGAAAGTCGACCCTGATGAAAGTTCTCTCCGGCGTGTACCCGGCCGGAACCTACGACGGTGACATTGTCTACGAAGGCGACGTCCGTCATTTCAAGGCGCTCAAGGATTCCGAGGAAATCGGCATCGTCATCATCCATCAGGAACTGGCCCTGGTGCCGCTCCTGTCGATCGCCGAAAACATCTTCCTCGGCAACGAAGTTGCGCAGAACGGCATCATCAAGTGGCAGGAAGCCTTCAAGCGCACGAAAGAGCTGCTGAGCAAGGTTGGCCTCAAGGAGTCGCCGGAAACGCTTGTCACCGATATCGGCGTCGGCAAGCAGCAGCTTGTCGAAATCGCCAAGGCGCTATCGAAGAGCGTGAAGCTGCTGATCCTCGACGAACCCACGGCTTCCCTCAATGAAAAGGATTCCGACGCGCTGCTGGAGCTCCTGATAGAGTTCCGCAACCAGGGCCTGACCTCGATCATCATCACGCACAAGCTCAACGAAGTGCGCAAGGTCGCCGACCAGATCACGGTTCTGCGCGACGGCATGACGGTCAAATCGATGGACTGTCGGACTGAAGAGATCAGCGAAGACATCATCATCAAGAACATGGTGG
This sequence comes from Rhizobium sp. R711, assembly GCF_002211365.1. GTDB lineage: Bacteria > Pseudomonadota > Alphaproteobacteria > Rhizobiales > Rhizobiaceae > Rhizobium. Next base: position 10,663 of record NZ_LOKZ01000038.1, read on the forward strand.
GCCGCGAACTCGCCGATCGTTATCCGCCGCGCTCCGTGCCGATCGGCGAGACGATCCTCGAGGTGAAGAACTGGAACGCCTATCACCAGCATCACCGCGACCGCCAGGTCCTGCATGACATCAACGTCACCGTCCGCAAGGGCGAAGTGGTCGGCATCGCCGGCCTGATGGGCGCCGGTCGCACCGAATTTGCGATGAGCCTGTTCGGCAAGTCCTACGGACACAAGATTCATGGCGACGTGTCCATGCACGGCAAGCCGGTCGACGTCAGTACTGTTCGCAAGGCAATCGATGCCGGTCTCGCCTATGTGACCGAGGACCGCAAGCATCTCGGCCTCGTACTTGGCGAGAACATCGTGCATAACACGACGCTCGCCAACTTGGCAGGCGTGTCGAGCGCCACGGTCATCGACACGATCAAGGAATCGAAGGTCGCGTCGGACTATCGCTCGAAGCTGCGCATCCGCAGCTCCAGCATCTTCCAGGAAGCGGTCAATCTTTCGGGCGGCAACCAGCAAAAGGTCGTGCTGTCGAAGTGGCTGTTCTCCGATCCCGACGTTTTGATCCTCGACGAACCCACTCGCGGTATCGATGTCGGTGCAAAATACGAAATCTATACTATCATCAACCAGCTCGCCGCCGACGGCAAAGGTGTTCTGATGATCTCATCGGAAATGCCGGAACTGCTTGGCACGTGCGACCGCATCTACGTCATGAATGAAGGACGTATCGTTGCGGAACTGCCAAAGGGAGAGGCGAGCCAAGAAACCATCATGCGCGCTATCATGCGCTCAGGGGAGAAGAAACAATGACTCCGGTCAACCCTTCAGCCACCGAGGAAAGCAACGTCGTTTCCGTTGCGGACTACATCCGCAGCAACATTCGTGAATACGGCATGCTCATTGCGCTCGTCGCGATCATGGTGTTCTTCCAGTTCTATACGGGCGGTATCCTGTTCAAGCCCGTCAACCTGACGAACCTCGTTCTGCAGAACTCGTTCATCGTCATCATGGCGCTCGGCATGCTGCTCGTCATCGTGGCGGGGCATATCGACCTGTCGGTGGGCTCGATCGTCGCCTTCGTCGGCGCGGTCGCGGCTATTTTGACCGTCAATATGCAGATGAATTTCGTAGTGGCGGGTATTCTCTGCCTAGTCCTCGGCGGTGCAATCGGTGCTGCGCAGGGCTATTGGATCGCCTATCATCGCATTCCGGCCTTCATCGTCACGCTCGCTGGCATGCTCGTCTTCCGCGGTTTGACGCTCTTTGTGCTCGGCGGCAAGAACATCGGGCCGTTCCCGAAGGACTTCCAGATCATTTCGACGGGTTTCCTGCCGGGTGATATGATCGATATTGCCGGCATCCCGCTGCATTCTACCTCGTTGGTCCTGACCATCATCATCCCGGCCGTGCTGTTCTTCCTTGCCTGGCGTCGCCGCAAGGTGAACGAGAGCCACGGCATTGACGTCGAGCCGTTTGGTTTCTTCGTTGCGCAGAACGTTATCATCGCGCTGGCGGTCCTGTTCCTTGGCTTTCAGCTGTCGACGTACAGGGGCCTGCCGAACGTTCTCGTTGTGATGCTTGTGCTGATCGCGGCCTACACCTTCGTGACGCGTCGCACGACGATTGGCCGCCGCATCTACGCCATGGGCGGCAACGAAAAAGCCACCAAGCTTTCCGGTATCAACACCGAGCGGCTGAGCTTCTACACCTTCGTCAACATGGGTGTCCTGGCTGGTCTTGCCGGCATGATCGTCGCGGCTCGCCTGAACTCGGCGACCCCGAAGGCGGGCGTCGGCTTCGAGCTTGACGTTATCGCAGCCTGCTTCATCGGTGGTGCTTCGGCGTCCGGCGGCGTTGGCAAAATCACCGGCGCTGTCATTGGCGCGTTCATCATGGGCGTCATGAACAACGGTATGTCGATCGTCGGCCTCGGCATCGACTTCCAGCAGATGGTCAAGGGACTGGTGCTTCTCGCTGCCGTCTTCTTCGACGTCTACAACAAGAACAAGGGCTAAGCGCTCCAGCGCTGGCCACGCATTCGCAGTCATGTGAACTTACCAATCCGGCTCTTCGGAGAGCCGGATTGGCGGAGCATTTTCCGCGCTATCGAAAAAAGGATGAAGACCGTGCTCATTTCGCAGATCAAGGGTTCGAACGGAGAGATCATTGTCGCCGTGCGCGAGCCGGGCGGTACCGCGAAAGCCGTCAAGAATGCCGGCAGCGTCTACGCGCTGGCCATGGAAGCCGCAAATAGCGGCAAGTCGCTGCTACAGGTGATTGAAGCGCATGGCCTCGGCGATGCGGTCGACCTCGAAAAGGCTTATGCCGAAGGCAAGTTTCTGCCGCCGATGACGCATCCTGACGCCGCACACCTGCACCTGACGGGCACCGGTCTTACGCATCTGGGTTCGGCTGCAACGCGCGACTCCATGCACAAGAAGACCTCCGAGGCGGCTGAAGACACGCTCACCGACTCGATGAAGATGTTCAAGATGGGCCTGGAGAACGGCAAACCGAAAGCGGGCGAGAAGGGCGTTCAGCCCGAGTGGTTCTACAAGGGCAACGGCTACGGTTCGGCGGCTCCCGGCGCACCGCTCGTTTCTCCGTCCTTCGCGCTGGATGGCGGCGAAGAGCCCGAAATGGCTGGCATTTATGTCATTGCGCAAGACGGCACGCCGTTTCGCATCGGCTTTGCGCTGTCCAACGAGTTCTCCGATCACGTCACTGAGCGGATTAACTACCTCTACCTCGCGCATTCGAAGCTGCGCCCGGCAAGCTTCGGTCCCGAAATCCGTATCGGTGCTGCGCCCGAGGATATCCGCGGCACATCGCGCATCAAGCGTGGCGATAAGGTGATCTTCGAAAAGCCCTTCCTCTCAGGCGAAGCGAACATGTCGCACACCTTCGCCAATCTCGAATATCACCACTTCAAGTACGGCCTGTTCCGTGTGCCCGGCGACGTTCACGTTCATATGTTCGGCACCGCGACACTCTCCTTCGCAGAAGGCATCAAGACGGAAGAGGGCGATGTCTTCGAAATCGAAGTCGCCGAGTTCGGCCTGCCGTTGCGCAACCCTCTGAAGATTGCCGCCGAAGAAGAGATCGCCGTCAAGCAGCTCTGATTTCGCAAGGCCCGGCTGCTTCGGCGGCCGGACCGTCTCTACAGAACGGTGAAGGAGGCCTAGTCAGCCCATGACCATTTATAAGAACCTCATTGCTGGCGAATGGGTCGGCTCGGACGCCACGAAGAACATCAATCCGTCGGATACCAATGAGGTCGTTGGCCTCTATGCGGACGGTACGACCGAAGACACGAAGAATGCGATTGCCGCCGCCAAGGCAGCCTTCCCTGCCTGGTCGCGCTCTGGCATCTGGGAACGTCATGTCATCCTCAAGAAGGCCGGCGATGAGATTATGGCGCGCAAGGACGAGCTCGGCGCGCTGCTCGCCCGCGAAGAGGGCAAAACGCTTCCCGAGGCGATCGGCGAGACCATTCGTGCGTCGCAGATCTTCGAATTCTTCGCCGGCGAGGCGCTGCGCCTTGCAGGCGAGGTCATCCCATCTGTTCGCCCCAACATCGGTGTCGAGATCACCCGTGACCCGCTCGGTGTTATTGGTATCATCACGCCCTGGAACTTCCCGATCGCGATTCCCGCGTGGAAGATCGCGCCGGCGCTCTGCTACGGCAACACCGTCGTCTTCAAGCCGGCCGAACTCGTTCCGGGCTGCTCCTGGGCAATCGTCGACATCCTGCACCGCGCCGGCCTGCCGAAGGGCGTGCTGAACCTCGTCATGGGCAAGGGTTCGGTTGTCGGCCAGGCGATGCTCGACAGTCCGGATGTTACAGGCATCACGTTTACCGGCTCCACGGGCACCGGCCGCCGCGTCGCGGCCGCCTCGATCGAGCATAACCGCAAGTTCCAGCTCGAAATGGGCGGCAAGAACCCGATGGTCGTCCTCGACGATGCTGACCTCACGGTCGCTGTTGAAGCAGCAGCCAATTCCGGCTTCTTCTCCACCGGCCAGCGCTGCACGGCGTCTTCGCGTTTGATCGTCACTGAAGGCATCCACGACAAGTTCGTGGCGGCGCTGACGGAAAAGCTTCAGACGCTGGTCGTCGACAACGCGATGAAGCCGGGCACGCACATCGGCCCCGTGGTCGATGAAAGGCAGTTGAAGACGGATACCGATTACATCGAGATCGGCCGGAAAGAGGGCGCCAAGCTCGCCTTCGGCGGCGAACTCATCACCCGTGAGACGCCCGGCTTCTATCTGCAGCCGACGCTGTTTACGGAAGCCACGAACCAGATGCGTATCAGCAGGGAGGAAATCTTCGGTCCTGTTGTCTCGGTCATCCGCGTCAAGGACTACGAGGAAGCACTGGCGACCGCCAACGACACGCCGTTCGGCCTGTCAGCCGGGATTGCTACGACAAGCCTCAAGCACGCGACGCATTTCAAGCGCAACTCCGAGGCGGGCATGGTCATGGTCAACCTGCCGACCGCAGGTGTAGACTTCCACGTGCCGTTCGGCGGTCGCAAAGGCTCGTCCTACGGCCCGCGCGAGCAGGGCAAGTACGCGGCCGAGTTCTATACGAGCGTCAAAACGGCCTATACGCTGGCCTAACGATGGCCCAAAACGATCCGAGCCGCTGTGCGGCGGCTCGGACAGGCGAGTCCGTCAGCTCTGGCTTTGGCTCTGCATCTGCTCCTGATCTTCGACCTTAACGACGACCGAGAGCTTTTCTCCCGGCGTGCCGATGCGCATGCCTGAAACGGGGGCCGCATCGCGGTAGCAGAGCCCGGAGGCGACGCGCACGTAGCGTGCATCAGGGCAGATGTTGTTTGCCGGATCGAAGCCGACCCAGCCGAGCCCCGGCACATGCGCTTCGCCCCAAGCGTGCGTTGCCGCCTGCTCCACCTTCTCTTCCATCATCAGGTAACCGGAGACGTAGCGGGCTGGTACGGCGAGGCTGCGTGCCGCGGCGACGAAGACATGGGCATGATCCTGGCAGACGCCGCTCTTTTTCTCCAGCGCTTGCTCCGCTGTCGTTTCGGTGTCGCTGGTTCCAGGCCGGTAGGCCACTGCCTCGTGAATCCCCGACATCAGCGCATGCATGCGAGCCAGTTCGTTGTCACCGCTGACACCTTTGATCAGTTCCTTGACGAGCTTGCCGGACTTCGTCCTCGGCGTCTCGCGCAGGAACAGCCAGAGCGGGCAGAACCCGCTGTGAGCGCCGAGGACGCCATTTCGATCTTCGGTCTCGACTTCGCCTTCTGCGACGATGCGGGTCGTCCGCTGCTCGCCTTCCAGCGAAACGAGGTTGATGTGATTGCCGAACTGGTCGTCATATTCGACCTCGGGTTTCGCGCCCTCGACATGCAGCGACCAATTGAGGATCCTCTGCCCGGTTACGGTCGGCGGCGTCAGCCGCAATCGCTGTAGCGAGAAGACGGACGGCTCCTCGTAGTGATATTCGGTGACGTGGCTGATCTTAAGCTTCATGTCGTGCCCGCCTATGCATAGAACCGGTAACCGTCGGAAATTTCCGCGCCGAGCTGGTTGTTGCGCGTGACGAAATCTTCCAGAAACTCATGCAGGCCCTGGTCCATGATCTCCTTGATGGCGCGCGTCTGGAGGCTCTTGCGAATGGCATCTGCTGTGTCGTGTGCCGGCAGTCGTTCGCCGTAGTCCTTGGCGAGATAGCCGAGTTCGCTAACGATCTTTTCGTAGCAGTAGGCGAGCGAGCGTGGCATCTGGCCGTTGAGGATTAGGAAGTCGGCGATGTTCATCGCCCGATATTCGCCGTCGTAGGCCCAGCTGTAGGAGCGGTGGGCGGAGACGGACCGCAGGATCGACTCCCATTGGATGTTGTCGATCGACGTGCCGACGGCGGAGACCGAGGGCAGGAGCACATAGTACTTCACGTCAAGAATACGGCTCGTATTGTCCGCGCGCTCGATAAAGGTGCCGATGCGGGCGAAATTGTAGAGTTCGTTTCTGAGCATGGAGCCGTGGAAGGCGCCACGGATCAGCCCGGCGCGATGTTTGATGGCATCGATCGCTTCCGGCAATTCCGCTGCCTTCAGCCGCTTGGACAGCAGCGCCTTCAGCTCGATCCAAAATTCGTTCGTTGCTTCCCACGTCTCGCGAGTCAGCGCGGTGCGCACCATGCGGGCGTTATTTCGCCCATAGTCGACGCAGGACATGACGCTCGAAGGGTTGCTCCGATCGCGCAGCAGGTAGTCGATCGCGTCCGCGCTCGTCAGCTTGCTGTGGCCCTCGTCGTAGGTCTCGCGGACGCCCGCGCTTTGCAGGACGCCGTCCCAATCGTCGTCACCGGTTCCGCTTCTCGTCAGAGACATGCGCAGACCGGCATCGATGAGGCGCGCGATGTTCTCGGCGCGTTCGAAGTAACGGAACATCCAGTAGAGTCCGTTTGCAGTTCTTCCGAGCATCAGTCCTCCAATACCCAGGTATCTTTTGTGCCGCCGCCTTGGCTGGAATTGACCACAAGCGAGCCCTGTTTGAGAGCCACGCGGGTCAATCCGCCAGGGATGATCTGCACCTTGTCGGAGACGAGAACATAGGGACGCAGGTCCACATGGCGTGGCGCAATTCCCTTGTTGACGAGGATTGGCACGGTCGAGAGCGAAAGCGTCGGCTGTGCGATGTAGTTGGCGGGCTTTACCTTCAGCTTTTCGGCAAAATCGGCGCGCTCCTTCTTGGTGGCCGTCGGTCCGACCAGCATGCCATAGCCGCCGGAGCCGTGTACTTCCTTGATGACAAGCTCTTCGAGATGCTCGAGGACGTATTTGAGGCTCTGTGGTTCGGAACAGCGCCAGGTCGGCACGTTTTCCAGGATCGGCTTGCGCCCAGTATAGAACTCGACGATCTCGGGCATGTAGGAATAGATCGCCTTATCGTCTGATATGCCGGTGCCTGGTGCATTGGCGATGGTGACGTTGCCGGAACGGTAGACGTCCATGATGCCAGGAATGCCGAGCGCCGAATCCGGCCGGAAGGTGAGGGGATCGAGGAAGTCGTCGTCGACGCGGCGATAGAGCACGTCGATCGCCTCATAGCCGCGGGTCGTGCGCATTTTCACCTTGCCGTCGATGACGCGCAGATCCGAGCCTTCGACCAACTCGACGCCCATGGTGTCTGCGAGGAAGGAATGCTCGTAATAGGCGGAATTGTAGATGCCAGGCGTGAGCACGGCGACGCGCGGCTTGCCCTTGCAGCCCGGAGGCGCCAGCGACGCCAGGCTCTGGCGCAGCAGGTAGGGATAGTCCTCGACCGGTCGGACCTTGTTGGCGTGGAACAGTTCCGGAAACATCTGCATCATCGTCTCGCGGTTTTCCAGCATGTAGCTGACACCGGATGGTGTGCGGGCGTTGTCCTCAAGCACGTAGAACTCGTCCTCGCCGGTGCGCACGATGTCGGTGCCGACGATGTGCGTGTAGACGCCGCCCGGCGGACGGAAGCCGATCATCTCCGGTAGGAAGGCATCGTTCCTCTCGATCAGTTCGCGTGGGATGCGACCGGCGCGGATGATTTCCTGCTTGTGGTAAATGTCATCAAGAAAAGCGTTGAGCGCGATCACCCGTTGCTCGATGCCCTGGGCGAGCTTGCGCCATTCGCGACCTGAGATGATGCGGGGGATGATATCGAAGGGGATGAGCTTTTCGGAGGAGTCTGCGTGTCCGTAGACCGCGAAGGTGATGCCCGTCTTGCGGAAGATGTTTTCCGCGTCCCGGGATTTGGCAATCAGATGCGTTCGATCTTGGTTATTGTACCACTCAAAATATTTCTCATATGGCTGACGAGGATTTTCGTCCCCGGTGATCATTTCATCAAATGCCAAAGGTGTGGCTCCCCTTTTTTGTTCATTTGAATACAACGCAATAAGCAATGCAAGAACCATGCACAGTTCGGGGGTGAGATTTGTAAAATCCTCCCAAGTGGCCAAAAGAGCCAAAAAACTGGGCATTTATCAAAATCTGACATGGCTGCGGTGGCCGTCAATCCCTGGTGGTCGCTCAAAATATAGGCGCCTGATTATTTTCAGATCGGCATTCGATTCATTTTCGGGCCGAGCCGTATCTCTGTCGATCGCGTCACCCATCAACGAAACTGCAGGTAAGCATCAATGCTTCGCCTTTGACGGCGGGGCCACCGGTCGGCTATCAGCGCGGCAATCCGTTGCCCTAGGACCAATTCATGTCGCTTGACCGTATTGCACCCGTCATCTTCGTTTTCCTCTGGTCGACCGGCTGGGTCGTGGCGAAATACGCCGCGATACATTCAGAGCCCTTCACGTTCCTCGCGGTGCGTTATGCGCTTTCGGCGCTGGCGTTTCTCAGCCTTTGTCTTGCCATGCGCGCGGCGTGGCCGGGCCGTGCTGTTGCTTTCAAGGCAGTCTATTCCGGTATGTTCCTGCACGGCTTCTATCTTGGCGGCTTGTGGTGGGCGATCGCGAATGGCGTGCCGGCGGGAATCTCGGGCATCATCGCTGCCCTGCAGCCGCTTTTGACGGCGATGGCTGCGCCGCTCCTCGTCGGCGAGCGTTTGCAGGGCGTCCAGAGGCTGGGCCTGTTGCTTGGCTTCCTCGGCATCGCCATCGCGATATCGCCGAAGCTCTTCGATCCGGCGACGGCCGATCTGGCGCATGCGGCCGTACCGCTGGCGATCAACCTTATCGCCATGTGTTCCGTCACTTACGGAACGCTCTATCAGAAGAAGCATCTGCAGACCGGCAACCTTCTTCCCATTGCCACGTTGCAATATGTCGGCGCCTTAATCGTTACCGTGCCGCTGATGCTTTCCTTCGAGCGTATGCACTTCGACGGATCGGCACAGGCCGTTGCGGCGCTGATCTGGTCCGTATTCGGACTGTCGATGGGCGGTGTCGGATTGCTGCTCTATCTCATCCGCCGAGGCCAGGTTTCGCGGGCGGCTTCGCTCATTTATCTGATGCCGCCGACAGTAGCGCTCGAGGCTTTTATCGCCTTCGGCGAGCCGCTGACACTGCCGCTGATCCTCGGCACCATCGTCGTGGTGACCGGGGTCTATCTGACCAACAGACCGGTGAAAGTTCCTCCACAGGACGCAAAGGAGCTTCAACGGGCCTAGGGAGCCGTCCCTGAAAAGGCGATCAGGTTTCCGTCGGGGTCCTGCATGATAAAAGTGCGCGCGCCCCATGGCTCGGTGCGTAAGGGCTGATGGAACGAGGCGTCGGCAGCCTGATACTCCAGAAACAACTGTTTCGGATCATCGACCGTTAGCGTTGCGGAGAGGGCGTCGACCTCTCCGGCTCTGAAGCCAGCGTCGAAAACCGGCACCCCGACTTTTCGCAGGTTCAAGCGTGCGCTGCCGCGAAAGACCTGGGCATAAAAGGGCGGTTCGCCGTAGAGGAACGCAATTTCAAAGCCGAGTTTCCGAACATAGAATTGGCATGAGGCATTGATGTCGGAGACGAAGAGCTGCGGCTCTGCGGAGAGGATCAGCGGGCGCCTGCTGTCCAACACTGTCGATTTCGTCATGGTTTCGATCCCTTCGACTAGCGCCGGCCGATTCGCGAAGCCGTGCTTTCTGGCAACAAGCTCCTGCGCGTCGCTGAGCCTGAAGTCTGCATCTAGGATCTCTCGGTCGCTTTGATCTCGATATCTGGGCAGAATCCATCTGATCTGTGCGGCAACGGGATAATACCGTTCGCGATGCCATCGCAGGTATGTCTTGGCTTGCTTTCTGAGATTTTCGATATTTGGCATGGGCGCGGACTACGTTTGACTTTGTCGTACGTACGTGGGCGGGCAATGCCCCTCCGGCTTGAAGCCGACGCGCCCTACAGCAGCGCCATCATGCTAACGCGACTGGCGGGTCGGTACAAGGCAGGATTGAAATGATGAGCAATCAATCTGGTGCCGCAAGATGCGCATTGTAAAGGGCGGGATCTCTCCCGCCCTTGCTTTTTGATCAGGCGCGTTCGCGACGCTGGCCATTCCCACCACGCGAGGGACCGCCGCGACGGTTACCGCCATTGCCTTCCCGACGTTCGCCGCCGCCGTGGGCCTGTGCGCCGCGATCTTCGCCGTGCTTGCGGGCGGGACGGCCGTGCGCGTTGCGGGCGCCGCCGCCGGGATGATGGCGGTTCTCGCCGTTGGCATGGTTGCCATGCTGCGGGCGCTGCGGCTTGCGGGCCGGACGGAAGTCAGACGTCGCGGCCAGATCATTGTCGGGGCCGGATACCATCGGCGTCGGCTCGCCGCGACGTTGGCCGCGGAAGTCCTCGTTGCGCTGGGTCTGGCGCTCCGGACGCGGACGACGCTCGCGGCGCTCCTCGTTGTTGGCGCGGACTTCGTCACCGGCCTCAGGGCGCGGACGACGCTCCGGGCGACCGCCTGCACGATGACCTTCGCCACGACGCTCACCGCCACGGTTCTCGCCACCACGACCCTGGCCGCGGTTGCCGCCATTGCCGTTGCCGCGCTTTGGCGCCGCGTTCATGTTGGCTGGGGCCTCGCCGCTGGCAACGGCGATCGAGATGTTCATCAGGCGCTCGATGTCCCGCAGCAGACGGGTCTCATCGGGAGCGCAGAAGGCGATCGCGATGCCGTCGCGACCGGCGCGAGCGGTGCGGCCGATGCGGTGGACGTAGGCATCCGGCACTTCCGGCAGGTCGTAGTTGTAAACGTGGCTGACGGCCGGGATGTCGATGCCGCGGGCTGCGACATCGGTCGCGATCAGCGTCTTGATGTCGCCGTCACGGAAGGCCTTGAGGGCGCGCTCGCGCTGGCCCTGACTCTTGTTGCCGTGGATCGAGGCGACGGAATAGCCGAGGTGGTCGAGATGCTTCATCAGCTTCTCCGCACCGTGCTTGGTGCGCAGGAAGACGATGGCGCGGCCATCCGGGTTCTCGGTGAGCGACTTCTTCAGGAGGTCGGTCTTGTCATTCTTGCCGTTGACGAAATGGACATACTGCTCGACCTTGTCGGCAGCCTTGCCCGGAGGCGTCACTTCGACGGTGACTGGATTCGTCAGATATTCGCCAGCGAGATCGGCGATCGCCTTCGGCATGGTGGCCGAAAACAGCATCGTCTGGCGCTTCTTCGGCACCATTTTGGCGATCTTGCGCAGGTCGTGCACAAAGCCGAGGTCGAGCATCTGGTCGGCTTCGTCGAGAACGAGGTAGCGCACGGCCGTTAGGCCGATGGCGCGGCGTGCGACGAGGTCTAGGAGGCGACCGGGCGTGGCGACGAGGATGTCGGTGCCCTTTTCAAGCTGCAGCTGCTGCTTGTTGATCGACACACCGCCGACGACGACGTTGATGCGCAGGTGTGACTTGCGCAGGAAGTTCTTCAGGTTCTGGGCGATCTGGTTCACCAGTTCGCGGGTCGGGGCCAGGATCAGCGTCCGGGTGGTACGGTTGTCCGGGCGGCGTTCCTCAGGGATGAGCTTTTCGATGAGCGGCAGGCCGAAGGCGGCCGTCTTGCCGGTTCCGGTCTGGGCGAGGCCGATGAGGTCTCGGCCTTCGAGAAGAAGCGGGATCGCCTTCTCCTGAATGGGGGTCGGCTTTTCGATGCCGAGCTGGAAAAGTGTGGCGACGATCGGCTTGGAGACACCAAGCGATTCAAAATTGGTCAAGTCATAACCTTTTTAGGGCGCGCCAAAACAAATCCGCCGGATCGCAGAGTGCAGCCCGGTGTCATTCTGGCGTCAAGAACCCCGCGTGAAGTGGGAACTTGTCTTGTTGGAAAAAGCTTTCCAGCGCTTCTGCCGCGTCTTGGGTGCGGCCCGTATGAAATGCGCTTTTGCCCTTCTTCCTGCATCTTATTTGCTGGCAGGGGCACGCTCACGCGGCGGCCGGAAGGTGAAAGCTGGCCTGCATTTGGTCTAGTTCGGGCCAAAAGTCAAGGGCAGCCGGCTCAAGGAGCGGCTGCGCGAAAGCCCTGTGAGGCCTCAGACCAGCTCGGTCCTTAGTAGCATACCCTTGTGCGGTAAGCCTCGCCCCATCCATTGCGCTGCCATTGAACATAACAACGGGGTGCGTAGTAGTCGCGGCGGTAGTACGGTCTGTAGTAGCTTCGATAGGCCGGATATGGGCGATAGTAAGACCCGTAATAGGGCCGGTAATAGGGCCGGTAGTAGGAGCCATAGTAGGGCCGATACACCGATCCGTAGTAAGGCCGATAGTATGGCCGCGGATAGTAGCCGTAGTAGGGGTAGGGACGTACAGCCTGCGACAGCAGGATGCCACCGACGGCGCCAGCCGCGACGCCGCCCCAGAAGTCACTGTTGGCATTCGCGGGCGTTGCCGGGAGGAAAGTGGTCCCAGTCAAGGTCAATGCCATTAAGCCCGCCGCCATGCTTTTACGAAGTACGGACATGGTCGTCTCCTTTCGTTGACGAAGCTTGTTCTTGAAGCCGTCAGGAGAAGCCGTTCGGGTCTACGGGGCCAGCTGAACGAGTTCATTTTAGAAACGACTGAAACTATACCACAGTTCCCGGATGTCTACGGCCTGTGATCATACCGCGCCGGCCAATGCGCAAATTGCCCATTGCCATCAAAATCATGGTTAAAGCCTTGTTAAAGCGGCGCGGCTATACTGTTCGACGAGCAGACTTTTCTGACTGAGGACTGATTTTGACATCGAACGGGGACCTTCTCGAACTGGCCTGCCGCCGGATCGCAGATCTGGATCGCCCTGCCTATGTCAAGAACAGCGAGCTCCGTTACGTCGCAGTCAACGAGGCCTATGCGTCCTTCTTTGGAAAGGAAATCTCTGACTTTATCGGCCGTCGGAGCCGCGAACTGATCGACACGCCGGAAGAGGAGACCCGCGAAGACAAGGAGCGGCGTGCACTCGTTTTCGCAAGCGAGGAAAGTGCCGTTTGCTTCGACAGCAGCGGCGCTGAGCACGAGCGGGTGCGCATCGAAAGCTTCTCGCCCTCCGAAGACCGTGTCTACGTGCTCGGTATTTTCGAGAGGCGAGCACCGCGCCGGGATGGCGGTAGGCAGCCGGCGTCGAATTTGGCCCGCAGCCAGGCCCTGAGCGAGGATCTTCATAACATCCTTCGCGCTCTTCCCGTCGGCGTCATGATCCTCGACGACATGCGCAACGTTCTCTACGCCAATGACGAGTTTTACGATGTCTGGGATCTGCCGTGCGACAACCGCTTCGACGGCTGGGCTTTCATCGATGTAATCCGCCACAATCATAAGCTCGGACGCTATGGCGCCAAGGTGACGCCGGAGCAGGTTCTTGCTCGGCGGGAGGCACATTTCCAGGCGGCGGAGAGGGAACAGCGGCCGGTGGAACTCGGTTGGGTCGGTGGCAAGCGGGTACTGTTCGATGGCAGAAGTCTCTCCAATGGCCGGGTTCTGCTTTCCTATGCGGATGTGACCGCAGTTCGCGAGCGCGAAAAGGAAGTTCACGAAACGCGGGCGGCGCTCGAGCATATGGGCGATCTGATGCATGATGCGACGCGCGCCATGTCCCAGGGTCTTCTGATCGTGCAGGACGGGATCATCCTGCTCGCGAGCGATCCGCTCAGCGATATCCTGGCAATTCCGCCAGAGTACCTGGCTGTCGGTCGGGGATGGATCGACCTCTTCCGGTTCTGCGCCGAGCGGGGGGATTTTCACGGCCAGGAGGACGAAATCCTCACGAGTTGGCGAGACAACATTGCGGCCAAGAAGCCGATCTCGACTCCATTTCATGTCGCCGGCGAACGTTGGGTCAACCTGGACGCTACCATCAGCGAGCGGCAGCATTGGATTGCGTTGTTTACCGATGTCACCGAAGCGAAGGAGCGAGAGGCCGAGCTAGAGCGGCTCCTGTCGCGGGCGGAGGCGGCCGATCGCGTTAAATCCGAGTTCCTGGCGAACATGAGCCATGAGATCCGGACACCAATGAATGGTGTCCTCGGCATGGCTGAGTTGTTGGCGAAGACCGATCTCGATACGCGCCAGAAGACGTTCATCGATATCATCGTCAAGTCAGGCAATGCGCTGGTGACGATCATCAATGATATTCTCGATTTCTCGAAGATCGATGCCGGTCAGATGACGCTCCGGCGCACGACGTTCGATTTAGTCGACGCGATCGAGGATGTTGCGACCCTCCTGTCTTCGCCTGCGGCCGAAAAGAACATCGAACTGCTCGTGCGCACGGCGCCCGATTTGCCGTCGGCTGTGATCGGCGACGCGGGGCGCTTCCGGCAGATCATCACCAATCTCGTCGGCAATGCCGTAAAGTTCACTGAACGCGGTCACGTCCTAGTGGACATCGGTTTCGCGCCGGGCGCGCAAGACGAGATCATGGCGAGCATCCGGGTCGAGGATACCGGCATCGGCATTCCGGATGACAAGCTGGAGTCCATTTTCGACAAGTTCTCGCAGATAGACGCGTCCTCTACACGTCGTCACGAAGGAACAGGCCTCGGCCTTGCCATCACGGCAGGGCTGGTCGACCTGTTTGGTGGCTACCTCGAGGTGGACAGTCAGCCGGGTGAGGGCTCGGTCTTTACCGTGAACCTGCCTTTCGTCGTGGCTGCGGCGCGGCTGGCGCCTAAGCCGTTGCCGGTCAACGTGAGGGGTGCCCATGTTCTCGTCGTCGACGACAATGCGGTCAACCGACAGATTCTGACCGAGCAATTGGCTCTTTGGGGCTTCGATGGCGCCGCCGCCGAAGACGGGCCCGCGGCCTTTGCAATAATCGAGGCTGCGCACGAGTTTGGTCTAGGGATCGATGCAATCGTGCTGGACTATCAGATACCGGGCATGAATGGCGCCGAGATTGCGCGGAAATTGCGTACCGACAGCCGCTTCGAGCGTCTGCCGATTATCTTTTTGACATCAATGGACATTGCCGGGACCGAAAAAGAGTTCGCGGCGCTCAACGGCCAAGCCTATCTGATGAAGCCGGCGCGGGCCAACGTGCTGAGGAACACCATCGCAGACGTCGTGCGTGCAAGCCGGACAAAGCAGGTCGCCGCTGCTGCTATCATGCAGTCTAGCGCGGAAGCGATGCCATCGCCGCTGTCCAAAGCCCAGCCTTCCGAGACGGCGCCGACGGAGTTCATCGACGTGCTGGTCGCGGAAGACAACGAAGTCAACCAGATCGTCTTCACCCAGATCTTGCGGGAAAGCGGTCGTAGCTTTCTCGTTGTCGGCAACGGCCAAGAGGCGGTGGAAGCGTGGCACCGCCACACCCCGCGCATCATCATGATGGATGTCTCGATGCCCGTGATGAACGGCCATGACGCGACGCGCGCGATACGCGATCAGGAGCGCGGGCAAGGCCATCGTGTGCCAATCGTTGGGGTGACCGCGCATGCGCTGGAGGCCGATCGCGACCTTTGCCTGGAGGCAGGCATGGATGATTACATGTCAAAGCCGATCAGCCCGGAGTTGCTCGAAGAGAAGCTGGAGCTGTGGTTGGGCAGGAACGGGCGACAGACGGGTCAGTCGGCGAGCCATCGCTAGAACGGGAAGCTGCAGCCAGACGAGCCCCGCGTGGTGTGTCTGAGGCTCGCCCAAACCATCTTTGAGCTTGCCCGGGCAACTCGGTGCCGCCGAAAACGCGTATATTCGCGAGATCGCTGAATGTGGCGATGCGTTGCGGGTTGCGACGAAGCCGCTGCGCGATCGGGCGAGCGGATAACTACAGTGCCGCCGAAGTTGAGATCCAAGGTTGAGATCCAGGAAGGCGAACAAAAATCACAGAGGTCCGCAATATTTCGGAGACACGTGAACCGATCCCGCCGAACAGAGCGGGTTTCACGATTGGAAGAGCTTCAGCGCGAGGCCGAGCACAACCCCGACAAAGACGAGTTCGAAGGATAGCAGCCGTTCGCCGCGCTTGCGTCATGATGCCGGACTGCTCGGCATTTGATTGTATTTTCAAGAATATTCCCGTATAACGTTTGGATGCGCAATCATGACGGAGCCGCTAGGATGGATGCGATTCTGACCGAAGGCTTTGACGCGGCTTTGACCCTGACCGACCATATCGAACATCTGCCGGACCGGAAGCGGCGCGAACTGGCGCACATCCTTCAGATCCTGTTTGCCGAGGTCGAACGCTTCCAGTCAAGCAAGCTGTCGGCCAAGCGCCATGCCGGCAAGATTCTGATGGTCCTGCTCTATGGATCTTACGGCCGAGGCGACTGGGTCGAAGATCACTTGAGCGGCTATCGCTCCGACTACGATCTGTTGATCGTCGTCAACAGCAAGTCGTTCGCCGAGGAGCAGGAGCTCTGGGAAGGCATCGAGGAGCGGCTGTTGAAGGAGCAGATCGCCCACCGCATCGACACGCCGGTCGTGCCGATCATCCATACGCTGGCCGATGTCAACGACCAGCTTTCGCGGGGCCGGCCCTTCTTCGTCGACATCGCCAGGGACGGCATTCCCCTCTACGAGACGCCTGGCCATCCGCTGGCCCAGCCGAAGCCCTTGACGGCGAAGGAGAGGCGCGCCGAAGCGCAAAGCTACTTCGAACAATGGCGGCAGTTGTCTGAAGAAGCGTTGAAATTTGCCCAATACGGTCTATCGAATGGCATGTGGCGCGACGGCGCGTTCATGCTGCACCAGGCCACCGAGCGCGCCTATCATTGTGCCCTGCTCACCCTAACCCTCTACAGCCCCAAATCTCATCGTCTCAGGATCCTTCGCTCTCAGGCCGAGGAGATCGACCATCGGCTGATTGCTGCATGGCCGCGTGACAACCGGTTTTCACGGCGCTGCTTCGAGTTGCTGTCGCGGGCCTATGTGGAAGCGCGATATTCGTCGAAATACGCAATCAGCAACGAGGAACTCGCGTGGCTGGTCGAGCGCGTAAAGGCTCTTCAGACTCTCGTGGAAACGGTATGTAAGGAGCGACTTTCCGTGTGAAAGTTAGTCATGACCGGCGTGGCGACGGTTGGTCTGAGCGGCTCGTCATGCGCAGCAGCCAAATGGAAACGCATTGCTCTCAGTATGGCAAGGGTCGTCTTCCAGCATCCGTTTGCCGCCAAACTCCCGCAGAGATCGGGAAAGACCGCCGTTTACGGACGAGCACGAGCTAGGATTTGATACCGCAGAGCATTTCGCGCTTGCCGGCAAAGCCGCTCCGACGCTCGACGACAAAGCCAGCCGCGATCAAATTGCGCCGGACGAAGCCCGCCGCGGCGTAAGTCGCAAAGGTTCCGTTCGTTCTTGTCTTTTCGCAGACGAGGTGCATCAATTCCTCGGACCACATATCAGCGTTGCGCGACGGTGCGAAGCCGTCGAGATACCAGGCATCAAAACCCGCTTCGGCGGCTGCGACTCCGTCTAGCGCGCGACCACAGACGACGCTGAGCGTCGTCTGGCTATCAAGGCTAAGGGATACGGTTCCGTTGGGTGTTTGTGGCCATGCTGCAGCCAGGGTTTGCCGTTCCGCATCGATCTCGGTCCAATGAGACAGCGCTCGGTCGATTTCCTCGCGTCGCATCGGATAAAGCTCGAACGACATGAAGTGCAATTTCTGCCCCGTGCGCCGATTGAGTTTCCACTGTCGCCAGCTTTCGACAAAATTCAGGCCGGTACCGAAGCCGAGTTCGCCGATCAGGAAGTCGCCTTGATCCTGCCAGCGCTGCGGCAGACCGTTGCCGGCAAGGAAGACATGCCCGCACTCAAGCCTACCGTCCGTCTGGCAATAAAAATGGTCGCCAAAGGCCGGTGAATAGGGCATATCGCCGTCGCGCCATTCAAGCGGCTGGTGCGCGCCAGGAGTTTTTTCAGGATCCGTATCTGTCATGACCAAAGCCGATAATCCGGCCTTGTCGTCCGGTCAATCATCGACTTCCCTGCTGATCGTCGGCGGCGGCATCATGGGACTGTGGGCGGCGGTTCACGCGGAGCGTCTTGGCATTGATACATTACTCGTCGACGCCGATCGGCTCGGCCACGGCGCGAGCGGTGGGTTGCTTGGCGCGCTCATGCCGCACATGCCGGACAAGTGGAACGCCAAGAAGCAATTCCAGTTCGATGCGCTGGTTTCGCTGGAGGCGGAAATTGCAGCTTTGGAACAGCAGACGGGCCTTTCCGCAGGCTATCGCCGTTCCGGGCGCCTCATTCCACTGCCGAAGCCGCACTTGCGCGAGATTGCGCTTGGCCATAACCGCGATGCCGACGATCGCTGGATCGCGGGCGAGCGGCGGTTCCATTGGCATGTCCTTAATAGGCTGCCTCAGGAGAATTGGCTCGATGCCACGACTGGCGAAAGTGGCTTCGTGCACGATACGCTTGCCGCTAGGGTTGCCCCCCGGTCGCTGACTGCTGTACTGGCCGCATCGCTGCGCGACGCCCGGCATGTACGGGTTGCCGAACATGTCTCGGTCGAGGATCTCGACTTTGAGCGCAAGGTTGCAAAAGCGACCGCAGGTGACATTGCGTTCGGCCAATGCGTTGTCGCAGCCGGGCACCAATCCTTTCCATTGCTGGGGCGCCACACTGCTGGCCTTGCCAGGCCGCTCGGCCAGTCCGTCAAAGGGCAGGCAGCGTTGTTGAAAGTCGATATAGACCCGTCCATGCCGACGATCTTCCGCGACGGACTGTATATTGTTGCGCATGAGGGTGGCCACGTCGCTGTCGGCAGTACCAGCGAGAATCGCTTCGACGAGCCGCTTTCGACCGATGGACAACTCGATGCGCTGCTTGAGGCAGCCGGACAATTGGTGCCGGCATTGCGGGGCGCGCCCGTGCTTGAACGATGGGCCGGTCTGCGGCCGAAGGCAATCGACCGTGACCCCATGATTGGCATCCACCCCGACCATGACGGATTGATCGCTTTGACCGGTGGCTTCAAGGTCAGTTTTGGTGTCGCCCACCGTCTTGCCGCCGCAGCGGTCGACTTGGCGGCCGATCGCCGGCCGCGTTTTGCTCTGCCGGACAGCTTTCTCCTTGCTAATCACATTCGTGTGGCTTCACGCTAAACGTGAATTAGCATTTCCTGCCTTTCGTTAATCTGTCATGCAAATCACCTATCTGCTAGCGCGACCGCGGCGCCGACGGATGGCCGCGCCGTATGTTCGACGGAGGAAATCGCATGCGCTATGCCATCTGCTTTACGCCCGCTGCGAGCGACCCGCTCTCGCACGTGGCCGCAAATTGGTTGGGCCGGAATGTGTTTTCCGGGGAGATGGTCGAGCCGACCGCCATCCGTGGACTGAGCATCCACGAAATTGCCTTCCATACAGCCATGCCGCGCCGCTACGGCTTTCACGGTGTTCTGAAGGCGCCCTTCCGCCTTGCCGCCGACATGTCGGAAGCGCAACTTTTGCGTGATCTCATGCGCTTCTGCGGCACGCTTTCGCCGTTCCAGATCAGGAAGCTGGAGGTCGCGCGGTTCGGCGGCTTCTATAGCCTCGTTCCGTCGATGCCCTGCGAGCATCTTCACTATCTCGCCTGCGCCGTTGTTCAAGAGTTCGATCGTTTTCGTGCGCCGTTGAGCGAGGCGGAAATCGAGCGTACGGATCCCGGCGGTCTGTCGGCGGCGCAGTTCACGAACCTGCATCGCTGGGGAAGCCCCTATGTTATGGACGAATTTCGATTCCATATGCCGCTGACCGGCCCTGTCAGTCAGTGTGACATGCCTAGGGTGGAGCAGGCGCTTCGCAATGTCTTCGAGCCGATGCTTGCCAATCCTATCAAGGTGGCGAATGTCGCTCTGATGATCGAAGAGGGGAATGGCGGGCCGTTTCGCGTGCATTCGCTGCATCCGATGGGCAAGGTCAGTGCCCGGCGGGATCGTGTGCCTGCATTTGCCTAAGGCTTTGTGCCGTAAAGGCGAAACTCTGTTGCGTACTTTCCGTCTCGACATTCCCTCGCTGGATGCTACCGTTTCGCCGACTTTCAGGAAGGTGATTTCATGGTATCCGAGACTTATCCGCGCAATCTGACCGGTTATGGACGCAATACGCCCGATCCGAAGTGGCCGGGCGACGCGCGCGTCGCCGTCCAGTTCGTTATCAATTACGAGGAGGGTGGCGAGAGCTGTGTCCTTGATGGCGATCCGGCTTCCGAGAATCTGCTGTCGGAAATCGTCGGTGCCGCGCCTTGGCCGGGCCAGCGCAACCTCAACATGGAATCGATCTATGAGTATGGCTCGCGCGCCGGTTTCTGGCGCCTGTGGCGGATGTTCACGGAGCTCAAGGTTCAGGCGACTGTCTATGGCGTGACACTTGCCATGGCCCGCAACCCGGAGGCGCTTGCGGCTATGAAGGAGGCCGGCTGGGAGATCGCCAGCCATGGCTACCGCTGGCTGGAATACAAGGATTTCCAGGAGGACGTCGAGCGCAAGCACATCCAGGAAGCGGTGCGCCTGCACACGGAACTGACCGGCGAGCGGCCCTACGGCATGTACCAGGGCAAGCCCTCCGACAACACGCTGCGCCTCGTCATGGAGGAGGGCGGGTTTCTTTATTCCTCGGACTCTTATGCCGACGACCTGCCGTTCTGGGTCAAGGGCATCGACGACAAGCCGTTCCTGATCATCCCATATACGCTTGAGACCAACGACATGCGTTTCGCCACGCCGCAGGGCTTCAACTCGGGCGATCAGTTCTTCACCTACCTTAAGGATGCTTTTGACACGCTCTATGACGAAGGTAAGGCGGGCAGCCCGAAGATGATGTCTGTCGGCCTGCATTGCCGCTTGGTCGGTCGACCCGGCCGCGCGGCGGCGCTGAAGCGCTTCATGGAATATGTGCTGAAGCATGACAAGGTTTGGATCCCAAGGCGTCTCGAGATCGCCCAGCATTGGCATACGCACCACAAGCCGGAGACGATCTGATGCTTTCGCGTGACGAGTTCGTATCGCGCTACGGCGGTGTTTTCGAACATTCGCCGTTCATTGCCGAGCGTGCCTATGACGATGGTTTCGTCGGAGATGAATTGACGGTGGATCGTGTGCATACGGCGCTCGTCGCCATCTTCCGGGCGGCGAGCCCGGAGGAGCGGCTGGGCGTACTGCGCGCCCATCCCGATCTTGCAGGACGCCTTGCGGTAGCCGGCGAACTCACCGAAGACAGCAAGAAGGAGCAGGCAGGCGCCGGGCTCGACCGGCTGAGTGCGGAGGAACATGCCCGTTTCACCGAGCTCAATACGGCCTACGTCGAGAAGTTCGGCTTTCCCTTCATCATTGCGATCAAGGGCTTGAACAAGGACGATATCCTGGCAGCCTTTGAAAAACGCATCGACAACACGCGCGACGAAGAGTTCGAAACGGCCACCGCTCAGGTCGAACGTATCGCGTTCCTGCGACTGGAAACGATGTTGCCGGGGCGCTGAGACAGCGTTTCCGTGGTACTTTTCTCTTTTGCGCCCGTGACTTATAGTTGCGTTATGAAGCCCTCAGAAGCGTTGGAGAAGAACAGGCAGGCGATCCGCGAAGCGACGAAGCGCTTCAACGCGGCGAACCCGCGTGTCTTCGGTTCGGTGGCGCGGGGTGAAGATCGGCCGGACAGCGATCTGGATATTCTGGTGGATACGTTGCCGGGCACGAGTCTATTCGATCTCGGCGGGTTGCTGGAGGAATTGAGGGAGACGCTCGGTGTAAAGGTCGATCTTGTAACACCCGGAGGGTTGCCGGACAGGATACGCGAACGCGTTCTTTCGGCGGCGATCGCGGTATGAGCGTCGAACGGCTGGTGGAGTACATCGATCGCATGCAGCAGGCTGCCGAGCAGGCACGTGCGCTAACCGACGGTATGACCGAAAGCGCCTTTCTGGCGGACCTCAGAACCCAACTGGCTGTGACGATGTCGCTGGTCCTTTTAGGCGAGGCGGCGGCTCGTATTGGCATGAACCAACCAGATTTCATTCGCGATCATCCCGAACTTCCTTGGTCAAAGATAAAGGGAATGCGGAATCTAATTGTGCGCGACTATTACCGTGCGGATCTTTCGGCCATTTGGGGCACCGTCAGATGCGACCTGGCGGACCTTATCTCGCAGCTTCAGTCGATACGCCATTGGCGCATGCAAGGCGAATAGCGACATGTCTCAACTCCTCGATATTCTTCCTCTGACCAAATCCGCCTTCGCGCCCTTCGGCGACGTCATCGAAGCCGATCCGGCAACGATGCGCTATATCAACAACGGCACGACCGAGCGGTTCCATGCGCTCGCTGTCGCCGAAGCGGTGGGCGAGGGCGCACGCGTCATCATCAACCTCTTTCGCGGCCAGCCTCGGGTCTTTCCCTATGAGATAGGCTTGATGGAGCGGCATCCGTTTGGCAGCCAGAGCTTCTCGCCGATCTCCGGTTGCCCTTACCTCGTTGTCGCCGCGGAGGACGAGGACGGCCGGCCCGGTCGTCCTCTGGTGTTCCTGGCGCGAGGCAATCAAGGCGTGAATTATCGCCGCAACGTCTGGCACCATCCGCTGATGTCGCTCAATGCCGTCAGTGATTTCCTTGTTGTCGATCGCGAGGGACCCGGCGACAACCTGGAAGAATACTTCTTCGAAACGCCCTACATCATCAGCGAGCCCAGCCTATGACCGGACTGACCACCCACGTACTCGATACCGCGTCCGGCAAGCCGGCCGAGGGGCTGAGGATCGATCTCTTTCATGTTGAAGGAGACGTCCGCCGTCACCTGAAGACGGTCAGGACCAACTCCGACGGCCGCGTCGACGGCGGGCCGATCCTGATCGGCGACAGTTTCAAGGCGGGAACTTACGAACTGCTCTTTCATGCTGGCGACTATCTGCGCGCGGCGGGCATCGCGTTGCCGCACCCGGCCTTTCTGGACCTCGTGCCCATCCGCTTCGGCATTGCCGACGCGACCGCGCATTACCACGTGCCGCTGTTGATCTCGCCCTACGGCTACTCGACCTATCGCGGTAGCTAAGCCATGCGATTTGCGGCGATCGCGGATGTTCACGGCAACCATCTGGCGCTGGAGGCGGTGCTGGCCGATATCGCGGCGCAGGGCATTACCGATATCGTCAATCTCGGCGACTGCTTTAGTGGCCCGCTGACAGCAGGGCGAACCGCCGAGCTGCTGCGGGCGTGGGACATGCTGACCGTCCGCGGCAATCACGACCGCTATTTGATCGAACAACAGCGCGAGGCCATGTACGCTTCCGATGCCGCGGCGTTTGATCAACTAACGGCGGACGACCTGCAATGGTTGCGCGGGCTGCTGCCGAGCGCGGTCTACCGTGATGAGGTCTACCTCTGCCACGCGACGCCGGCGAACGACAGTACCTATTGGCTGGAGTCCGTGTCTACGGAAGGCCATGTCTTTTTGAAGCCGCTGGTGGAGATCGAGGCGCTGGCCGAGGGCGCGGATTTCCCGTTGATCCTCTGCGGCCACAGCCATATCCCGCGAATAGTTCGCCTCAGCGATAGCAGGCTGATCGTCAATCCCGGCAGCGTCGGCTGCCCGGCCTATGACGATGACCTGCCGCACCGCCACAAGGTCGACACCGGCCATCCACTGGCGTCCTATTGCATACTGGAGAAGCGTGAGACCGGCTGGCTCCCGATCTTCCGCACTGTCGCCTACGACCACATGGCCATGTCGCGACTCGCAAAAGAAAACGCCCGCCCGGAGTGGGCAGGCGCGCTCGCGACGGGCTGGATACCGTAGCTCTTTCTTACTGACGGCCGAGCAGGATCGATGCGTTGACGTCGTTGATGTCGCGCTTACCGCAGAGCGCCATGGTGACATCCATTTCCTTCCGCAGGATGCTGAGGGCGAGTGTGACACCTTCCTTGCCCATGGCGCCGAGGCCGTAGAGGAAGGGGCGCCCGATATAGGTGCCCTTAGCGCCGAAGGCGATGGCCTTCAGCACGTCCTGGCCGGAGCGGATGCCGCCGTCCAGGTGCACTTCGATCTTGTGGCCGACGGCATCGACGATCGGTTCCAGCATGCTGATCGACGAGGGGGCGCCGTCGAGCTGGCGGCCGCCGTGGTTGGAGACGATGATGGCGTCGGCGCCGGTTTCGGCGGCCGATTTGGCGTCCTCGACGTCGCAGATGCCCTTGATGATCAGCGGGCCGCCCCACTGCTCCTTGATCCAGGCGACATCGGCCCAGGACAGCTGCGGATCGAACTGCTCCGCCGTCCAGGAGGAGAGCGAGGAAAGGTCAGAGACATTCTTTGCATGGCCGACGATATTGCCGAAGGTGCGGCGCTTTGTCTGCAGCATGTCCAGGCACCAGAAGGGGCGCGTCGCCATCTGCCAGATATGCTTCGGCGTGAACTTAGGCGGCGCGGAGAGGCCGTTTCGCAGGTCCTTGTGGCGTTGGCCGAGGATCTGCAGGTCGGCAGTCAGCACCAGGGCCGAACACTTTGCCGCCTTGGCACGGTTGATCAGGTTGAGCACGAAATCCTTGTCGCGCATCACGTAGAGCTGGAACCAGAAGGGTCTGGTGGTGACCGAGGCGACATCTTCGATCGAGCAGATGCTCATCGTCGACAGGGTGAACGGAACACCGAATTCTTCGGCGGCGCGGGCCGCCAGCATTTCGCCGTCGGCATGCTGCATGCCGGTCATCCCGGTCGGCGCCAAAGCAACCGGCATCGAGACCTTCTGGCCGACCATGGTCGTCTCGAGCGTGCGGTTCGTCATGTCGACAAGCACGCGCTGGCGCAGCTTGATTTTGGCAAAATCGCTCTCGTTCGCCTGGTAGGTCGACTCCGTCCAGGCGCCGGAATCCGCATAGTCGAAAAACATCTTCGGGACGCGGCGCTGGGCAAGGGTTTTCAGGTCGGCGATTGTGAGAGGCGTGGCCATGGATAAGACTTTCACATCTGAATAACGCCATGGCCCTTAACATGATTTCCGAGGCTTTGTGTATCTCTTTCGTCGCCTACGGAACAAGAATCAGACTGCCTGCGGCACGCCCGTCTTCGAGGTATTGCTGGGCTTGCGCAGCCTCCTCGAGAGGGTATTCGCGGGCAATTGTCGCGGTGATGCCTGATGCCAGCATTTTGACCACGGCTTCGGCCGCTGTCAGGTAGGCCGAAGTGTCCGTGATGTAAGCCATGATGCTTGGATGCGTCAGCGATTTTCCGGGGCGAAGCGCGTCGACGGCGACAGGAGGGATCGGCCCGCCGGCCTGTCCAATCGTGGCCACGACGCCGAACGGACGTACGGACTGAATCGACTTTGCGAGCATACCGGCACCGATGCCGTCATAAGCAACATCGACGCCGCCGTCGTTAGTCAGCGCCTTAACCGCGACGACGACATCAGCGTTGCGGCCGACGATCAGATGGTCCGCGCCGTGGCTGCGGGCGAGATCGGCCTTCTCCTCCGAGCTTACGGTTCCGATGACTGTGGCGCCCAGATGCTTTGCCCATCGCACGAGAATACTTCCAAGGCCGCCGGCGGCGGCGTGGATGAGAACGGTGGTTCCGAGCTCGACGCGATGGGTCTTCGTCAGCAGCATGTAGGCTGTCAGCCCCTTCAGCATGGACGCGGCCGCGACCTTTGACGACACACCATCGGGCAGGCGAACGGCGCGGGCCGCCGGTAAGAGGCGCGTCGCAGCATAGGCGCCAACGGGTGCGCCGGCATAGGCGACGCGGTCGCCGGGCTTCAGGTCGGTGACTGCGCTCCCCACGGCTTCGACAGTGCCGGCGCCTTCGACGCCGAGCACGGCGGGGTAGGCCGGCAAGGCGTAGAGCCCGCGCCGGTGGTAGATATCGAGGAAATTCATGCCGATCGCATCATGGCGGATGCGGATCTCGTATGCACCAGGCGCTTGCGGCGCCTGCTCCGAAACCTGCAATTGTTCGATACCGCCAGGGGCGAGAAGCGTAACGACCTTATCCATGTGTACTCTCCGATTGCTGTTTTAAGCATCATCGCGGATGGCGATATGATCGAAAATTCCCTATTGTTTCTCATTGAATGGGAAAAAATGAACAATGATCGATTGGGAAAGCCTTCGCTATTTCGCGGCGCTCGCTCGCGCCGGAACATTGCTCGGGGCGGCTCGTGCCCTTGGTGTGGAGCACGCGACCGTCGCCCGCCGGGTTGCCGGGCTCGAGGAGCAGATGGGCGTGAAGCTGGTCGACCGGCGCGGGCGCCGCATCGTGCTGACGCCGGAGGGCGAGCGGGCCGCCGGAATGGCGGAACGGATGGGGCAGGAGGCGCAGGCCGTCGAACGGCTGGGGCTTGCCGCCGGTGCGACGCTTGCCGGAGAGGTCCGGATCAGCGCGCCGCCGACACTTGCGGCGGCGATGCTGCCGGAAGCGCTCGTCGCCTTGCGGGTACGGCATCCTGACATCGGCATCACCATCGTCGGCGAGACGCGCTACGCCTCGCTCGACAGGCGGGAGGCGGATGTTGCGGTTCGCATGACGAAGCCGGAGCAGGGCAATTTCGTCATCAGCAAGCTCGGAGATATCGCCTTCGGCTTCTACGCCACGGCTGATTATCTGGCCGCGACGCCGGAGGCGCAGAGAACCTTCATTGCCTATGACGAAACGATGGCAAGCGCACCCCAGTCGATCCGGCTTGCCGAGGCAACCGAGGAGAGGAAGGTGGCGCTAAGAGCCACGACGCTGGAATTTCAGCTGGCGGCGGCGCGCGCCGGCGGGGGCATTGCCATGCTGCCGAATTTCATGCTCGCGGGTGTTGATGATCTCGTCGAGGCGATCCCGCAGGCTCAGCCTCTGATGCGGGAGCTGTGGCTGGTCGTGCATGCCGACATCCGCAACGTACCGATCATCCGGGTTGCCATGGACGCGCTGAAATCGATCTCGTGGTCAGGCTAGCCGCTGCCGGCGTTACCGCGCGCGGTAGCGCAGGTGAACGATATCGCCTTCGAGCTGCTCCACCGAAACGAGCGACAGGGGCTTTGCCGGCGCTGGCGCGCGGTCGAAGGTCATCGGCATGTTCCTACCACCGTCGGCGACGGGCAGGATCAGCAGGCTGATTTCGTCGATGAGCCCGGCCGACAGAAAACTGCCGTTGATGCTGCCGCCGCCTTCGAGCAATAACCGCTCGATGCCGAAGTCTGCGCGGAGGTGTTCGAGCGCCAGAGCAAGGTCGATCTCTTGTCGTCCGGCGAAGATATAGGAGATGCCATCGCGGCGGAGTTCTGCCAGATGGTTGTCAGGCGCCGTTTTCGGCAGGATCATCAAGATCGGATCGCCGTTGATCGCGTCGATGTTCATTTGCAGTTTGGCGCCTTGATCGACGGCAACGGCGTATGGACCTTCTGAAGCCCCTGGCGCCTTGCAACTGGTGCGAGGCAAAGCCTCGACGGCTTCGGCAGGGCGGGGGTCGCCTTTCGCGAATTCGGCGATGGTCACGCGTCCGACAAGCCAGGCGTCGCCGTTCATCTGCTGGTGCAGGCGCTCATAGATCGCGGTGAGGGCGGCGGTCATCTCCTGCGGCCATTGAGACGGTACGATCCGGCCGTCGATGCTCGACCCCATGTGCATGATCACGTAAGGGTCCTCCAGGTCCCGTCGGTGGTGAGAGGCGGCAAGATGCGGCCGCCTTCCGTGTCAATATTCCTGCCTGGTTGGCCTGAACAGGATTTCATTCACGTCGACATCCTCCGGCTGGCTCATGGCGAAGGCAACCATGCTCGCGAAGGAATCGGCCGGGATCGCCATCTCGTAGACCTTGCGGATGCGCTCGGCGACGTCAGGTTCGGTGACGCTGTCCGGCAGCTCGGTCGCAACGGCGCCCGGCGAGATGATCGTCGTGCGGATGTTGTAGGGTTTCACCTCCTGCCGCAGAGCTTCGGAAATGACGCGCACGCCATACTTGGTCGCGGCATAGACGGCGCCACCCGGATTGACCTTGTGGCCGGCCACCGAAGAAACGTTGATGACATGGCCGCTTTTCTGCTCCTTCATGTAGGGCAGCGCTGCGGCAATGCCGTAGAGCACGCCCTTGAGGTTGACGTCGATCATCCGGTCCCAATCCTCGACCTGGCCGCGCTCTAGTGGAGAGTGCGGCATCAGGCCGGCATTGTTGATGACGACGTCGATGCGGCCGTGCAGCCGGACGGCGTGGTCGACCAGCCGTCTGACCTGATCGACCTTAGTTACGTCGGTCTCGACAACGGCATCGCTGCCGAGGCCGAGTTCGCCGGCGATCGCATTCAGCCGGTCGAGACGCCGGGCGCCGAGAGCGAGCTTGGCGCCGTCTCGAGCCAGGCGTCGGGCCGCAGCTTCACCAAGGCCGCTGCTCGCGCCGGTAATCACGACGACCTTGTTTTTGATACCGTCAGTCATGACAGGCCCCTTCCGTTCGCTTGGTCGCCGCTCAACGGTCGATCCGTGCCTGCAGGTGTGCCGGATAGCGGTCGCCCTCGACCTTTATGCCGGCGAGCGCGGTTTCGATAGCAGCAAGGTCGTCAGCCGTCAGCTGCACGGCGGCGGCGCCGATGTTCTCTTCCAGGCGGTGCATCTTCGTCGTGCCGGGGATCGGAACGATCCAGGGCTTGCGAGCCAGCAGCCAAGCAAGCGCGATCTGCGCTGGCGTCGCGCCCTTTTCGCGGGCGATCTCGCCCAGCCGATCGACGAGCGCCTGATTGGCCTTGCGTGCTTCGGCGGAAAAGCGCGGCACGACGTTGCGGAAGTCCTTGCTGTCGAAGGTCGTAGCCTCGTTGATCGCGCCGGTCAGGAAGCCCTTGCCGAGCGGGCTGAACGGAACGAAGCCGATGCCGAGTTCCTCGAGCGTCGGCAGGATGTCCTGTTCCGGCTCGCGCCACCACAGCGAATATTCGCTCTGGAGGGCGGCAACGGGCTGCACCGCATGCGCGCGGCGGATCGTCCTGGCGCCGGCTTCGGAAAGGCCGAAATGCTTGACCTTGCCCTCGCGGATCAGGTCCTTGACCGTGCCGGCGACATCCTCGATCGGCACGTCAGGATCGACACGGTGCTGGTAGAAGAGGTCGATCACGCCGGTGTTGAGGCGCTTCAGCGCCGCATCGGCCACCTCTCTGATATGGGCGGGACGGCTGTTCATGCCGCTCTGGCCGCCATCTGGGCCGAAGTTGAAGCCGAACTTGGTGGCGATGACGACCTTGTCGCGGAACGGCGCCAGCGCCTCGCCGAGCAAGGTTTCGTTCTTGCAGGGACCGTAGGCTTCCGCGGTGTCGAAGAAGGCGACGCCGCGTTCGAAGGCGGCGCGGATCAATTTGATCGCGTCCGCGGTGTCCGTTGCCGGGCCGTAGCCGTAGCTCAGGCCCATGCATCCGAGGCCGAGCGCGGAGACTTCGAGGCCGCTTTTTCCGAGTGTGCGCTTCTGCATGGAATTTTCCTTTTCTAGCCCTGGTATTGTTCGTCGGTGACCTTTTCCATCCAGTCGACCACCTTGCCGTCGAGGGCTTCGGCAATCGCGATGTGTGCCATGGCTGTTGTTGCGGATGCGCCGTGCCAGTGCTTCTCGCCCGGTTCGAACCAGATGATGTCGCCGGCGCGGATTTCCTCGACGGGTCCACCTTCGCGCTGCGCGCGACCGCTGCCTGAGAGGACGATCAGCGTCTGACCGAGCGGATGCGTGTGCCAGGCGGTGCGAGCGCCGGGCTCGAAGGTCACCGTTGCACTGCCGACGCGCGCCGGCGCTGTCGCGCTGAACGGCGCATCGATGCGGACCGTCCCGGTGAAATAATCCGCCGGTCCCTTGGCGGATGGATCGGAGCCGTTTCGCTTGATTTTCATCTTTCGTCCTTTCGTGAGCTCAGGAGCGTAGTGCTCGGCTGACGTTCGGAGGAAGATCTAGTGCGGAGGCTTTCCTGCGATTAGATGGTATAAACGGCATAAGCTTATGAGTGAGATTCATGAATGACGCGGCAATCGATCAATGACCTCATCGCCTTTCTGGCCGTGGCCCGGGAGAGAAGCTTCACGAAGGCCGCGGCCAAGCTCGGCGTGTCGCAATCGGCGCTCAGCCATACGATCCGCGCCCTTGAGACACGCCTCGGCCTGAGGCTATTGACGCGCACGACACGTAGCGTGTCGCCGACAGAGGCAGGCGAGCGGCTGCTGAGTTCGATCGGGCCGCGTTTCGACGAGATCGAGAGCGAGTTGGCTGCGCTCAGCGAATTTCGCGAGAAGCCTGCTGGTACGATCCGCATCACGGCGGGAGAGCACGCCGCCGACGCTTTGCTCTGGCCGGCGCTGGAAAAGCTGCTGCCTGATTATCCTGACATCAATGTCGAGATCATCGTCGATTATGGGCTGACCGATATTGTCGCCGAGCGTTACGACGCCGGCGTTCGGCTCGGCGAGCAGGTCGCGAAGGACATGATCGCCGTGCGCATCGGGCCGGACATGCGGATGGCTGTCGTGGGAGCGCCTGCCTATTTCGGGCGGCGGACGAAGCCACAGACGCCCGCCGATCTCACCGACCACAACTGCATCAACCTGCGCCTGCCGACCTATGGCGGGGTCTATGCCTGGGAATTCGAGAAGGACGGGCGCGAAGTGAAGGTGCGCGTGGAGGGGCAGCTGGTATTCAACAATGCGCAGCTACGGCTGAACGCAGCCCTTTCAGGGCTCGGTCTGGCGTTCGTGCCGGAGGCGCTGGTGCGACAGCCCCTGTCCGATGGACGGCTCGTTCGCGTGCTTGAGGATTGGTGCGCGCCTTTCCCAGGATACCACCTCTACTATCCGAGCCGCCGGCAGACGTCGCCGGCTTTCGCCTTGCTGGTCAATGCGCTTCGCTACCGGCGGTGAGGTGCGCGAAATCCGCCCGCTGTTTGCGGGCAGGCGCCGACCTCAAAGGGCGGCGGATCTCAGATCGCGCTCTTGGCTGCGACGCCCGCCACGTAGGTCTCCACGATCGCGCGGTCATCGCCCATGGTCTGCAGCAGGAAGAGTTCTTCCGGCAGCGTCTTCACGACCTCCATTTTCAGCGCCATGGCGGGCGTCGCGGCGGCGTTGAGGACGACGATATCTGCGTCGGAGCCGACATCGAGCGTACCGATCCTGTCGGCAAGTGACAGCGACCGGGCGTTGCCCAATGTCATGTGGTAATAGCTCTCCAGCGGGTTCAGGCGTTCGCCCAGCAGCTGCTGGATCTTGTAGGCCTCGTCCATGGTGCGCAGCATCGAATAGCTGGAGCCGCCGCCGATATCGGTGGCGACGCCTATTCGAACCGGCTTTTCGCGGCGTGCCAGCGCCTTCAGCGGGAAGAGACCGGAACCGAGAAAGAGGTTCGAGGTCGGGCAGTGGACCGCAACCGAACCCGCCTCGCTCATCGCATCGGCTTCGCGATCCGAAAGATGGATGCAGTGGCCGAAGAGCGTCTTGTCGCCGAGCAGGCCGTAGCGGGCATAGATGTCGGTGTAGTCGATCGCC
Source organism: Rhizobium sp. R711 (assembly GCF_002211365.1). GTDB lineage: Bacteria > Pseudomonadota > Alphaproteobacteria > Rhizobiales > Rhizobiaceae > Rhizobium. The sequence goes on from NZ_LOKZ01000038.1 coordinate 41,976, forward strand.
TCGGGATAGAGCTCGCAGGTGAACTTGATCTCGTCGTGGTTCTCGGAGAGATGCGTCTGGATGTGCAGGTCGGGAAACTCGCGGGCAAGCGCTTGCGTCGCCTCCATCTGCGCCGGCGTCGAGGTGATCGCGAAGCGGGGGGTGATTGCGACGTGGTTCCGGCCCTTGCCGTGCCACTCGGCGATGATCTGGCGGGTTTCGTCGTAGCCCATCTGTGGGGTGTCGAGCAGGCCCTGAGGGGCATTGCGATCCATCATCACCTTGCCGCCGACCATACGCATGTTGCGTCTCAGCGCTTCGGCGAAGAAGGCATCGGCTGAGGTCTTGTGGACGGAGCAATAGGCGACAGCCGTCGTCGTGCCGTGGCGCAGCAGCTCATCATAGAAATGCGTTGCGATCCGCTGGGCGTGACCGCTTTCGACGAAGCGGCACTCTTCGGGGAAGGTGTAGGTGTTCAGCCATTCAAGCAGGTTTGCGGCGTAGGAGGCGATCACCTGCATCTGCGGGAAATGCAGGTGCATGTCGATGAAGCCAGGCATGATCAGATGCGGACGATGATCGACGGTCACGGTATCGGCGGGAGCTTGCGCGCTGACCTGGTCATAGGCGCCGCAGGCTATGATCAGGCCGTCCTTGATCAAGAGGCCGCCGTCGCTTTCATAAAGATAGCTTCCGCTATCGCCAAGATCTTGGGGTGTGCGCAGAAAGGAGAGCAGGCGGCCGCGGAGGAGGGTATGTGTCATGGCTTTCTGCCTCTGTCGATTGTCTTCTTGTTACGCCGTTCGCGTCAGGGCGCCGGCTGGGCGGCAATGGCCGCCGGAGTGTCGGCGCAGCCGTACATGGTCTTGTCTGCGAATACCAGAACCGCGTTCAGTGTGTAGTGGCGATCGGACATGCCATCGGAGCACTCGCCTTTGGTCAGCGTCAGCTTGAAGGGCGCCGGTCCGTCGGCGATCGTCCAGGTGGCGCGATCGTTCTCAATGACCGGACCGGGGTTGGCGCTCTTCACGTCCTCGGCGCCCGGGCGGCTGAAGGTGAGGCCGTCGGTGCGGATCTTGATCGCCCAGAAGGGCTCCGTGCCGAGCGCGTTGAGATCGGCCGCAAAATAGCCTGCAGGTGCGGTCGGGCTGCCCTTCGCTGTCGTTGCGTCCGCACCGCTCTTGCCGCAAGCGGTCAGAATTGACGCAAGGAGCATGAGGCGAAGGGCGGCTGACATCATTCCTGTTTGCCTTCGACTGCGCTTTCGAACCAAGCGACGAGTAGCTTGCGCTCATCCGGGGTGATATCGGTCACGTTGCCGGGCGGCATGGCGTGGCTGCGGCCCGCCTGTATATAGATCTCGCGGGCATGAGCGGCAATTTCCGCATCGGTTTCAAGAACGACGTCTTTCGGCGGACGCGCCAGCCCCTCATAGGCAGGTTCGGCGGCATGGCACATCGAACAGCGCGTGCCGACAAGCTGCTTGACCGCGGGGAAATGCGCGTCGCCGGCGAATTCCTGGAAGGCAGGAGCGACGGCCTGCGCATCCTTCTCGCCGGTCAGCACCTTGGGCACCGTGGACAGCCACATGATCAGGATGAAGAGGATGACGGTGACGATCCAGGTCCAAGTCGGGCGACCCTTGCGGGCGTGCGTCGTGTTGAACCAGTGGCGGATGGTGACGCCCATCAGGAAGACGAGGGCCGCGATTACCCAGTTGTAGGCAGTGCCGAAAGCCAGCGGATAGTGGTTCGACAGCATGAAGAAGATGACGGGCAGCGTCAGGTAGTTGTTATGAAGCGAACGCTGTTTGGCGATCGCACCGTATTTCGCATCAGGCGTACGCCCCGCGATCAGGTCGGCGACGACGATCTTCTGATTCGGGATGATGATCATGAAGACGTTGGTCGACATGATCGTTGCCGTAAAGGCGCCGAGATGCAGGAAGGCGGCGCGGCCGGTGAAGAGCTGCGTATAGCCCCAGCCCATGAAGACGATCACGGCGTAGAGCACCGCCATCAGGCCCCAGGTGTTCTTGCCGAGCGGCGATTTGCACAAGAGGTCGTAGACGATCCAGCCGACGGCGAGCGAGGCAAGCGAGATCAGGATCGCCACCGGCGCGCTGATGTCGAGCACATGACGGTCGATGAGGAAGAGATCGGCGCCGCCATAGTAGACGATGCAGAGCATCAGGAAGCCGGAGAGCCAGGTGAAATAACTTTCGTACTTGAACCAGGTGAGGTGCTCCGGCATCTGCGCCGGGGCCACGAGGTATTTCTGGATGTGATAGAAGCCGCCGCCGTGAACCTGCCACTCCTCGCCATAGGCGCCGGGCGGAAGATGCGGCCGCTTCACCAGGCCGAGGTCGAGTGCAATGAAATAAAACGACGAGCCGATCCAGGCAATCGCGGTAATGACGTGGAACCAGCGGGCCGCAAAGGCCAACCATTCCCACGCGATGGCATATTCATACATTGAGTTCCCCTGTTCTTCCCTCGACTCGTCACATTGCAGAAAGTCGTGCCCGGAGGAAAGGGGATTGGCTGCTCGCTCGGAGCTATTGGCGCGAGAATAACCTCCAGTCGATCGCGGTAACGAACTTTTGAAAAGGTGCCACGGAAGCATGCACGCAGTCCTAGGCTCAAAACCTATGGGAAAAGCCAGACGCGTTGTTTTGATTTCATGCTCGGTTAGAGATCAAGGCGGTCTTGTCTTATCGGAAGCATGCTGACCCGGGAGATGGTGATCGACAGGACGGTCCAGCTCCTATGACCGATTGCGTCGAAGCTCGCGTTTGTTCTGTCTTGTCCTTCGAACGCGAACGAACTCGATCCCGATACGGCCGTAATACACAAACCATATCAATGTCCGAGGTAGCTGATCTTGTGGATCTCGCCGCGCAAATCAGATTCTCTGCCCGAACAGATGTTCCCCGGCATGCAGAAAGACCGGGGCTAAAACGCCGCGGACTAAGCCAACATATCGACGTTTTTTCATTGGATGCTCTTCCGTGCTGGAGATGTCAGCCATCGTGGAGACGGCTTGCCAACGGTCGATTGGTGAACGCCATGAATGGTAAAGCACCTTTGAAAATGCGGTTCGTCGACGCCGCCTCGCAGCACGTGAAGTGGCTTGAAATGTAACGCTTCGATTACAGTTTCATTTTTGAGGCCGCCGGGATGAGGTGGAAACCGCTTCATTCCGGCGGCGCATTCATCAACGGAGAAGATGCCAATGCGCAGCATTCTTGTGTGTGTGATGATTGCATTCGCGTCCGGCGCTTACGGCCATGACGCACCGTCCGGCTGGAGCTACGAGCCCTTCTGTTGCAACGGCGATAGCGAAACCGGGGATTGCCAGATGATCCCGCCGAAAAGCGTGGCGATCACGCCGCGCGGTTATCGGGTGACGCTGCTGCCGGGCGATCACCGACTTGTCACGCACGCGCATGTCTTCCTGCTTCCTATGGGAAAGGCCATGCGTTCAGGTGACGGCGACTACCATCTCTGCCTGTTCCCGAATGAGGATACGCCGCGCTGCTTCTACGCGCCGCAGATGGGTTATTAGCTGTCGTCGGTCCCGGTGAAGTTCATTTCCTCGAGAATCCAGTTTCGAAATGCCTTGATCTTCGGAACGTTGCGACGGGTCTCCGGATAGGCCAGCCAGTAGTCTCGCCCGTCATTGGCCGTTAAGGCAAACGGCTGATAGAGCCGTCCCGCGGCAATGTCCTCCAGGAAGTGGCCGGGGCTGAGAATAGCGACGCCTTGGCCGGCCATCGCGATATTGGCGTCCAGTACCTGAGTGCCGAATTCATTCTTCGGAAACTTCTCCAGACCCGGGTTATCGACATCGGCGGCATTGAACCACTGCAGCCACCACGGGTCCCGCGCACTTATCAGTGTCAGACGCAGCAGATCGGCGGGCGTGTTGATGCCGCCTGCCTTCTCGGCCAGCGCCGGACTCAACATCGGCGTGAAATCGAGACTCATGATCTTATGTGCGGTCAACCCCTGCCAGTCGCCCTTGCCCCAACGAATGGCGATATCGGCGGCCTCGCGATTGAAATCCACCAGCGATCCCGAGGTGATTAGCCGTACGGCGATATTTGGATGCTTCAACTGAAACGAGCCGATATGGCGTGACAACCATTGTTGCGCAAAAGTGGCCGTCGAGTGGATGATCAGCGTGTCCTCGATCTGCTCGCGAACCGACGCCATCGCTTCATGCAACATCGCGAAGGCTTCTGTCACCTTGGGCGCCAACCGCTCGCCAGCGTCGGTCAGCGCGATCTGACGCGGACGCCGCAGAAAGAGCGGCTCTCCGATATTCTCCTCCAGCAGTTTTACCTGGTAGCTGACGGCCGTTTGCGTCATGCCGAGCTCGTCGCCCGCCTTGGTGAAACTGCCGAGTCGCGCGACGGCCTCGAAGACCCGCAAGGCGTTCAACGGAAACTGCTTCGACAGCTTCATGGATAAGCTCTCTTTATGCGTGCAGATGATCGTTCGATTGGAATTGCAGCATTTATAGGCGCAATCTGCAATCGAATAGATCAGATTATTAAGGTGATGTCATGGATTGCGCCGCAATCGAGCAGGACAAGCAAGCAAGGGCTGCCCGGGCTTCTAGTTGGCTGTCCGACCTTGGCCGGAGACTGCTGCGTCGGCTTTCGGGATGGGACAGGCTGGAACTCGAGGGTATGCCGGATCGCATCAAGCGCGACCTCGGTTTTATGGACGGGCGCGAGCCGCGCTGCGACATCGAGTTCCGGCGATAGGCCGTGAGGCAGGGAGTGGCAGCACCCGAGGTGCTGCCCTTTTTGTTAGGCTTTCTTCATTCGCTCGACGGCCATCAGTACGCGCTCGGGCGTTGCCGGTGCGTCGAGCCGAGGGCAGACCTTGTAGTTCGCAACACTGGCGATCGCCATCGAAAGCGCTTCCAGCACCGAAATCGCCAGCATGAACGGCGGTTCGCCGACGGCTTTGGATCGGCCGATCGTATGTTCGGCATTCTCCGACCATTCCGCCAGCCGGACGTTGAAGCTCTTCGGGCGATCTGAGGCGAGGGGGATCTTGTAGGTCGAGGGTGCGTGCGTGCGCAGCCGACCCTTCTCGTCCCACCACAGCTCTTCCGTTGTCAGCCATCCCATGCCCTGAACGAATGCCCCCTCGACCTGACCGATATCGATCGCCGGGTTCAGTGAGCGACCGACATCGTGGAGAATATCGGTCCGTTCGATCATGTATTCGCCGGTCAGCGTATCGATCGACACTTCCGAGCAGGCCGCGCCGTAGGAATAATAGTAGAACGGCGTGCCGCGGCCGGCCGCGCGATCCCAATGGATCTTGGGCGTCTTGTAGAAGCCCGCGGCGGAAAGCTGGATGCGGGCGAAATAGGCCTGCTTGATGAAATCGGGGAAGGCAAACTCCTTGTCGCCAACCCGGACGCGGTTCGGCAAGAAGACAACGTCCGTCGGCGGCACGCCCCATTTTTCGGCGGCAAAAGCGACCAGCCGCTCCTTGATCTGGCGGGCGGCATCGTAAGCCGCCATGCCGTTAAGATCCGATCCTGACGATGCTGCCGTGGCCGAGGTGTTCGGGACCTTGCCTGTCGTCGTGGCCGTGATCTTTACTCGCTCGATGTCAACCTGGAAGCTGTCGGCCAGCACCTGCGCTACCTTCGTGTAGAGACCTTGGCCCATCTCCGTGCCGCCGTGGTTCAGGTGGATCGAGCCGTCCTGATAAACGTGAACGAGGGCGCCTGCCTGGTTGAAGGCGGTCATGGTGAAGGAGATGCCGAACTTCACCGGTGTCAGTGCAATGCCTTTGCGGATATAGCGGTTGTTGCGGTTGAACTCGACGATTGCGTTGCGGCGCGCCTGATAGTCGGCGCTTTCCTCAAGCTCATCGACGATGCGGCCGATTATGTTGCCCTCGACTTCCTGGTGGTAGGGGGTGAGCGTGCGACCCGAGCCGGGCTGTCCGTAGAAGTTCAGTTTGCGGACATCGAGCGGGTCCTTGCCGACGGCGTAGGCAATTTCCTCGATGAAGCGTTCCGCACCGAGCATGCCCTGCGGACCGCCGAAACCGCGGAAGGCGGTGTTCGAGACGGTGTGAGTCTTCAGCGGCTTCGATACCAGGTGAACATGCGGGTAGAAGTAGCTGGAATCCGCATGGAACAGTGCGCGGTCGGTGACAGGCCCCGAGAGATCCGAAGAGAAGCCGCATCGGGCGGCGTAGGTCGCTTCGACTGCGTGGATCCGCCCGTCGTCGTCGAAGCCAAGTTCGTAATCGACAAGAAAATCGTGGCGCTTGCCGGTTGCGGCCATATCCTCGTCGCGGTCGGGCCGGAACTTAATCGCACGCTTCAGCTTCTTGGCGGCGACTGCGGCAAGGGCTGCGAACTGGTTGCCCTGTGTCTCCTTGCCGCCGAAGCCGCCACCCATGCGGCGGACATTCACCGTTACCGCGTTCGACGGGATATCGAGGACGTGGCCGACGATATGCTGGATCTCGCTTGGATGCTGGGTTGACGACCAGACAGTAACCTCGTCATCTTCGCCGGGGATCGCCATGGCGATATGGCTTTCGAGATAGAAATGCTCCTGGCCGCCGATGCGCATCTGGCTCTTGAGACGCCGCGGCGCGTTTTCCATTTCCGTCTTCGCATCGCCGCGTTGCAGGGTCATGGGTGTGATGACGAGCGGGCTGCCGTTGGCAAGCGCGCCATCGATATCGCTCCAGTGCGGCAGATCGCGATATTCGATTTTCGCCTTACGGGCCGCTCGCCGCGCAATTTCGCGCGTTTCGGCAATGACGGCGAAGATCGGCTGGTTGTGGAATTCGACCTTTTTCTCGGCGAGCAACGGTTCGTCATGGCTGCCGTTGGAACTGACGTCGTTGACGCCTGGGACGTCCTTGCCGGTGAACACCCAGATGATGCCCGGTGTTGCTTCGACCTCCGAGAGGTCCATGCTGACGATCTCGGCGTGCGCCCGGTCGGACAGGCCCAAAGCGCCGTGCAGCAGGTCGACAGGCTCAGGAAGATCGTCGATGTAGTCGGCAGAGCCAGTCACATGCTTGTGCGCGGAATCGTGGCGCTGCGCGTCGTGCATCGCGCCGTTGATGATGAATTTGGGATCGGCGAAGCTCGACTTGTCCATTATGCCACCTCTTCGAAGCGGTGGAGTTCAGCCGGCGTTCCTGATGTTTCCAGGAAAAAGCGCGTCAACAGATTTTTCGCCGTCAGTTGGCGGTATTCGGCCGTTGCGCGCCAGTCGGTCAGCGGCTGGAAGTCGGCGTCGAATTCTGCCCGGGCCGCCTCGATGGTCTGTTCGGTCCAGGGTTTGCCCATCAGCGCGTTCTCGACATGGCGCGCGCGCTTCGGCGTTGCTGCCATGCCGCCAAAGGCGATCCGGATGTCGTTGACGTCGCCTTCGTCGTCCAGCGTGAGATAGAATGCTCCGAGAACCGCGGTGATGTCCTCATCACGGCGCTTGGTGACTTTGTAGACCGCAAATTGCGTGTCCTCGGCAGGATAGGGCACGAAGATGCTCTCTACGAATTCACCGGGGCGCCGATCCTGCTTGCCGTAAGCGATGAAGAAGTCCTCAAGCCGCAGCATGCGCGCTCCGTCCAGAGACCGCAGCGTCACGGTGGCGCCAAGGGCAATCAAGGGCGGTGGCGTGTCGCCGATCGGCGAGCCATTCGCGATATTGCCGCCGATCGTGCCCATGTTGCGCACCTGATCCCCGCCGATGCGGTTGATGAGACGGCCAAGTGTAGGCACCTTCCTGGCGATGGTCTCGAAGGCGCGGCTGTAGGTGACGCCTGCGCCGATCGTGAAGCCGCCATCGCCTGCGGTGATCGATTGCAGATCGGTCAGATGGTTGATGAAGACAACCGGATCCAAGGCACGCATCTGCTTGGTTACCCAAAGCCCGACATCGGTCGATCCCGCGACGATGGTGGCCGCAGGCTCTTCGGCCAGCACACGCGCCAGCGCGTCCGGCGATCCCGGGAGGACGAGCCGGCCCTCTGCCGTCGCGATCGAGATGGTCTCGCTGTTCCGCATCGCCCACAGGCGCGAGATGATTTCGGAGCGGGTCTTCTCGAGCGGGTCGAAGAGCGCGCTCGGACGGGTGTGACTCACCTGCTCGGCGGCCTTCACGATCGGCTCATAACCGGTACAACGACAGAGATTGCCTTGCAGCGCCTTTTCGATGTCGGCGCGGCTCGGCTTGTCGTTGGAAAGCCAAAGGCCATACATCGACATGATGAAGCCCGGCGTGCAGAACCCACACTGCGAACCGTGGCAATCGACCATTGCTTGCTGCACCGGATGCAGCGTGCCGTCCTTGGCAGCCAGATGCTCGACGGTAACGACATGGGTGGCGTTCAGCGATCCCATGAAGCGGATGCAGGCATTGACGGACTCATAGTGCAGTTTGCCGTCGATCAGCCGTCCGACGAGGACGGTGCACGCGCCACAATCGCCTTCCGCGCATCCTTCCTTCGTGCCGGTCAGCCGGCGCTTCAACCGGAGATAGTCGAGAAGCGTCTCAGTCGGCCGGACATCGCCAAGCGTGACGTCCTCGCCATTCAGGATGAAGCGGATGCTGTCGGTCATATCGTTCCCAGGTTTTATCTTTGTTTTGAATGGTTATGCCGCGGTCCAGCCACCGTCAATCGAGATATGGGTCCCGGTCACTTGCCGGGCTTCGTCGCTTGCGAGGTAGAGGGCCAGCGCGCCAATCTCTTCCGCCTTGACGAACTCATGCGTCGGCTGGGCCTTGAGGATCACCTCGGTTTTGACCTGTTCCTCGGTCATGCCGCGTGCCTTGGCCGTATCTGGTATCTGTTTCTCGACGAGGGGCGTCAGCACATAGCCCGGGCAGATCGCGTTCACGGTCACGCCAAATTCGGCAAGTTCGAGCGCCGCGGTCTTCGTCAGGCCTAATATACCATGCTTTGCCGCGACATAGGCGGATTTGAACGGCGACGCGACCAGGCCGTGCGCGGAGGCTATGTTGATGATGCGGCCCTGCTTCTTCGCCTTCATCAGCGGAATCGCCGCCCGCATCGTATGAAACGAACTGGAGAGGTTGATGGCTATGATCTGGTCCCACTTTTCGATCGGGAAATCTTCGATCTTCTCGACATGCTGAATGCCGGCATTGTTGACCAGCACATCCACACTGCCGAAGGTCTTTGCCGCTGTCTCTATCAGATCCGCGATTTCAGCCGGCTTCGTCATGTCCGCCGGATGATGGATCACCTTCGCCTTCGAGACTGATTCAAGGTTCTCGATTATCGCCTTGATTTCCTCGGACTTTCCGAAGCCGTTGATGACGATGTTGTCGCCCTTGCCGACAAAGGCTGTCGCAATCGCAAGCCCGATGCCGCTGGTGGATCCGGTTACGACGACTGTTCTGGCCATTCTCTTCTCCTCAAGCCTTTTTGCGACGCAATAGAGGTGAGGTTATGCGCAAAGCATCGCTGCTGGCAATTGCGCTGCTGCCAAATCTCTTGTGTCGAAGAGGGGCTGGGTGCTTTCCTCGCTTGCCCTCCTGTCCTATTGATTTTTCCCGACAATCACGATCAGCGGGGGCAGGCATGAGCGGATATGTTCTGGCAATCGATCAGGGGACGACATCGACACGGGCGATCGTCTTCGACGGTAAGATGCAGATCGCCGGTGCGGGCCAGAAGGAATTCCGCCAGATTTACCCGCAATCCGGCTGGGTCGAGCATGATCCCGAGGAAATCTGGGATTCCGTTGTCTCGACCATCAAGATGGCGATCCGCGAGGCGAGGATCGAGGCAAAGGACATTGCGGCGCTCGGCATTACCAACCAGCGCGAGACCGTTGTCGTCTGGGAGCGCGAGAGCGGCAAGCCGATCCATAACGCGATCGTCTGGCAAGACAGGCGCACGGCTAGCTACTGCGACAAGCTGAAGAGGCAGGATCTCGAAAAGACCTTCACCAAGAAAACCGGCCTTCTCCTCGATCCGTATTTTTCCGGCACCAAGCTTTCGTGGCTGCTCGCGAACGTCAAGGGCGCGCGGGCGCGCGCCGCGAAGGGTGAGTTGTGCTTCGGCACGGTCGATACCTTCCTGATCTGGCGGCTGACCGGCGGCAAGATGTTCGCGACCGATGCGACGAACGCCTCCCGCACACTGATGTACAACATTGCCGACAACACCTGGGACAAGGATCTGCTCGATATCTTGCGGGTTCCGGCGGCGATGCTACCCGAGGTGAAGGATTGTGCCGACGATTTCGGTACGACGGAGAAGGCTATCCTCGGAGCGGAGATCCCGATCCTCGGCGTTGCTGGCGACCAGCATGCCGCGACCATCGGGCAGGCTTGCTTCGAGCCCGGTATGATGAAGTCGACCTACGGCACCGGTTGCTTTGCGCTGCTCAACACCGGCAGTGATATGGTTCGCTCGAAGAACCGACTGCTGACGACGATCGCCTATCGGCTGAACGGCGAGACGACCTATGCGCTCGAGGGGTCGATCTTTATCGCGGGCGCGGCCGTGCAGTGGCTTCGTGACGGGCTTGGCATCATCGATACGGCCTCGCGTACCGGCGAGCTCGCCGACGCCGCCGATCCGACGCAAGAGGTCTATCTCGTTCCGGCCTTCACCGGCCTTGGCGCGCCGCATTGGGATGCGAATGCCCGGGGCGCGATTTTCGGGCTGACGCGCAATAGTGGCCCGAAGGAATTTGCTCGCGCCGCGCTCGAGGCTGTCTGCTACCAGTCGCGTGATCTGCTCGACGCCATGCACAAGGATTGGAAGGGCGGCGTGGAGAGCACTGTTCTTCGCGTCGATGGCGGTATGGTCGCTTCCGACTGGACGATGCAGCGGCTTGCCGACATTCTCGACGCGCCCGTCGACCGGCCGGTCATCCTCGAAACCACGGCGCTTGGCGCCGCATGGCTTGCCGGCAGCCGGGCCGGCGTCTGGCCGGATCGCGTCGGCTTTGCCAAGAGCTGGAAGTGCAACCGCCGTTTTGAACCCGAGATGGATGAGAAGACGCGTGTGGCAAAGCTCAAGGGGTGGCGTAGTGCCGTCAAGCGTACGCTCGCCGACCTGTGACGCGCGCGGGTCCCGCTTGGTTGGGATCAGGCATCTTTTCTGTATGGTCGCCAATTCGCTGCGCCGTGGCGTGGCGGTTTCGATCGAGCGTGCCGTCTAGCTCCACGTCCGAGCAGGCCGGTTTACTTGCCAAGTCCCACGACGAGGCGGGCGAGATCGATCTGACCACTCGTTCCCGTCTTCTCGAAAACCGTGTGGAGTTGAGCGCGGACCGTGCCGACGGAGACGTTTCGGGCCTTGGCGACAACTTCCACACTCTGACCAAGCCCGATCTCGCGCGCGACGCTGGCCTCGGCAGGCGTCAGGTCGAACAGACCTGCAAGGAGGCCGTCATCGACCTTAGCATCCCTGATCGCCGACGTTATCACAAGAAGCAGGTCCGCAGCGGCGAAAATGTCATGGGCCTCGCCGGCGATCGGCAATGCATGGACGACCATTCCCACGTGTTGTTCGTCGGCAGCGATCGGAAAGGATCCGCCCAACTTCACGACGCCGGCCTCGATCAGCGCCTCCCAACGGGCTTCCGTGGTTCGCTGTGCAAAAACCAGCCTGTGCCGCGAGTCGCGGATGACCTCCGGTATCAGCCTACTGAAGCCGCTGTTGGCATGAGCGACAGCGGGTAACGCTATCAACAGCACCAGAGAAATCGACCGCATTTCCTCCTCCTGTCGCTTGATATCCGGTATCGGGCCCACAACCCATCAATCAAAACAGAATAACGAGGCATTAGCCACGGCGCATATATCAAGTGATATAGACCACCGCAGAGCACGAAGTCCGGCGGATGCCGGCGAGGGCGCCGTCGTGTAGGTTGCCGCTTTTCGATCGCGAACCAAAAAGGGAATTGGGCCAATGACGGGTTGAGATGGCAGCCAGCAAGGGTTATGTGCTGCCGACCGCAAGCGGCCGTCGCAAACAACAAGGCGCATCCTGGCATGACACCAGATTTCCTCGTCACCCATTCCGGTGGTTTCCATGCCGACGAAGTGCTGTCGAGCGTCATCCTGACTCGGCTTTTCCCGCAGGCCCGTCTGATCCGCAGCCGGGCACCAGAGTGGATCACGCCAGGCGCCGATCGCATCATCTATGACGTCGGCGGCGGATATGACCCCGCTGTGCGTCTCTTCGACCACCATCAGCGCGGTGCGCCGCTGCGTGGGGATGGGCAGCCCTACAGCTCGTTCGGTCTGATATGGAAGCACTACGGTCGCGACTACCTGGTTGCCACAGGTGTTCCCGAAACCCACGTCGAGGCATTGCATGCCTCGTTTGATCTCGCCTTTGTGCTGCCGATCGATCTGACGGATAACGGCGCGCTCAGCCCGTCGGGACCGCTGGCCGGATTGACGTTGCCGGCCTTGCTTGAAACCTTGAAGCCGGTGTTCGACGAGACTGATCCGGATGCCGACGATCGCAGATTTCAGGACGCAGTGGTCATCGCCCGCAGTTTGGTCGAGGCGAAGATCGCCCAAAGCGCTGCGAAATTGCGGGCCGAGGCGCTTGTCCTGCAGGCAATCGTGCGTACGGGACCGGGGCGCGTCCTCGAACTTCCGACTGGAATGCCTTTCCGTCCTGCGATCGTAAAGGCCGGCGCCGATCATCTTCTCTTTGTCGTTCACCCGCGCGAAAGGGATTGGTGTGTGACCGGCATTCGCCGTGGGGACGAGGGGTTTGAGCTTCGAGCGGATCTGCCGGCTGCCTGGGCCGGCCTGACCAATCACGATCTGGAGGCTGTTTGCGGCGTGGAAGGCGCAACGTTCTGCCACAACGGCCGCTTCGTTGCGGCAGCCAAGACCCGCGAGGCCGCATTGGCTATGGCTGAGTTGGCGGTGCAGGAAGCCGTTGCCGTCGGCTCGGTCCAAACGGATGGGAACTGAGGTAGCGTAACGCTTCTCAGGCTGGTGGTCTTCATCTGAGAGGGTAGCGGCGTACGCGCCGTCTGCTTGGTCTCATATCGCGTTCGCCATTCTTGCTGCTCCTGGGGACACTCAGCATCTCCTTCCGCATGCTACAATTTTTTGCTGCGTCCTGTCGGATGTCGCGCTACTCCTTCGTCATTCGGGAAGAGGAGTAAGACATGCTTTATGCAATCCTTTGTTACGCCAATGAAGAGACCGTATTCTCCTGGACCAAGGAGGAGGAGGACGCCGTGATGGCGAAGCTCTACGCTGTCCAGGCACCCTTGGCAGAACGCGGCAAGCTTGGCCCTGTCGGCCGGCTGATGCCAACGACGGCGGCGACGACCGTGCGTAAAGGCAAGGAAGAACCGCTCGTTCTTGACGGTCCCTTCGCGGAAACGAAGGAAGCGCTTCTCGGTTTCTACGTCGTTGATTTCGATACTCTGGAGGAGGCCGTCGCCTTCTCCAAGGAGCTTTCCACCGTCAATCCTGGTTCCACCTCTTATGAAATTCGGCCGTTCTACGTGTTCCGGCCGGGAGCTTCTGCGACATGACAGACATTGCCTGGATCGACGTGACACTTGCTTCGGCCCGACCGAAGGCGCTTGGCGCGCTGCTCAGATACTTCCGCGATCTCGACATCGCGGAGGAGGCCTTTCAAGAGGCCTGCCTGCGCGCTATCCGCACTTGGCCGGACAAGGGGCCGCCGCGCGATCCGACGGCATGGCTGATCTTCGTCGGCCGCAACAGCGGCATCGACGCCGTGCGCAAGCGTTCAAAGACGCAGGCGCTTCCGGAGGAGGAACTGATCTCCGATACCGGCGATGCCGAAAGCGATATCGCCGAACGGCTGGACGATTCCAACTATCGCGACGATATCCTGCGGTTGCTCTTCATCTGCTGCCATCCGGATCTGCCCGCGACGCAGCAGATCGCGTTGGCGCTGCGCATTGTCTCGGGTCTTACGGTGCAGCAGATCGCTCGTGCCTTCCTCGTCGGCGAAAGCGCCATGGAACAGCGGATTACACGGGCCAAGGCACGGGTTGCCAAGGCAGGTGTGCCCTTCGAAACGCCGGATGCGCAGGAACGTGCCGAGCGGCTCTCGATCGTCAGTACGATGATCTATCTCATCTTCAACGAGGGCTACAGCCAGGCCGATCCGAAGCACGAGGCCTGTGCGTTCAGCGACGAGGCGATCCGGCTTGCGCGGCTTCTACTGCGCATTTTTCCCGGCGAGCCCGAGCTAATGGGGCTGCTCGCGCTGATGCTCCTGCAGATTTCGCGGCGCCAGGCCCGTTTCAACGGCGAAAACGATATCGTGCTGCTCGAGGATCAGGATCGCTCGCTTTGGAACCGCGAGCTGATAAATGAGGCGCTGGCGTTGCTCGACAAGGCGATCCGCCATCGCCAGCCGGGGCCTTACCAGCTGCAGGCCGCCATCGCGGCACTGCATTCCCGCGCCAAGCGCGCCGCAGATACCGATTGGGAAGAGATCGAGCTGCTTTATCGGACGCTGGAGCGTGTTCAGCCGTCACCCGTCATTACGCTCAACCGCGCCGTCGCCGTCTCCAAGCTCAAAGGACCGGAAGTGGCGCTGGCGCTCGTCGAAACGCTCGGCGAGAAGCTCGACGGCTATTTCTATTATCACGGTCTGCGTGGCGGCCTGCTGAAGCAACTCGGCCGCGCCCATGAGGCGCATGAGGCCTTCGATCGCGCCATCGCGCTTGCTCACTCGGCAGCGGAAGCCGCGCATATCCGCCAGCAGATCGACAGCCTCGCCCATGGGGATGCGCAGCCGGTCGCGAAATAATCTTCAAAAAGATCCTATCCGGTTGTCGGAGCCGGAAAAGCTCCCACGTCCTTGTAACAACCTGATCGAAAACAGGTTTCGTTCAACAGGAGAATGCTGAAATGACCGAGGAAGCTCAACACGAACTGGTTCTCGTCCGCGAATTCGACGCCCCGCGCGAGAAGATTTTTAAGGCCTGGACGGATCCCGTGCTGATGAAGGAGTGGTTCGTTCCGCGTCCCTGGAGCATCGCGGACGCCAAGCTCGACGTACGTCCGGGCGGCTCGAACCTTATTGTCATGCGCAGCCCCGAGGGCCAGGAATTTCCGAACCGCGGCGTTTATCTGGAGATCGTCGAAAACGAGAAAATCGTCTTTACCGACGCCTTCACCAGTTCCTGGGTGCCGTCTGAAAAGCCGTTCTTCGTCGGCATCATCCTGCTCGAAGACCTCGGCAACGGCCGAACGAAATACACCGCCAAGGCCCGCCACTGGACGGCCGCCGACAAGGAGCAGCACGAGCAGATGGGCTTCCACGAGGGGTGGGGCAAATGCGCCGATCAGCTCGCCGAACTACTTCCCAGGATCTGAAATCGGAATTGAAATAGGGGGATAGAGGTATGTCCGCAATTGTTGATTCAAGTGCCCGGCTTCCGCGCTGGCAAACCGTCACCGGCACTGTCATGAGCGGGTTGATCGTGGCCTTCCTCGTTTTCGACGGGGCCATCAAGCTGGTGCCGATCGCGCCGGTCACGGATACGATGACCGCGCTCGGCTACTCGGGCGATCCGATGCTTGCTCGCGGTCTCGGCATTGTGACGCTGTTGTGCGCGCTGCTCTATGCAATCCCGCGGACGTCGGTGCTCGGGGCAATTCTGCTCACAGGTCTGCTCGGTGGCGCGATCGCAACGCATCTGCGCGTTGGGAGCCCGATCTTCTCGCATTTGCTGTTCGGAGTCTATCTCGGGCTGATTGCCTGGGGCGGCCTTTATCTGAGATACGAAGCCGTTCGGAAAATGATTCCATTCAAGCTTTGAAGTCGTTGATTTCAGAATCAGAATTCCGCCGCGATCCCAAGTCGCGGCGGACTACCTATCAATATTCTCGAACGATCGGTTCCAGAATTTGTATTTGCGCTGAGGTCGCTCCGTCCTTATCTCCATCTGTAGATTCAACGGGATGCGAGCCATGGAACTAGGCCTCTACACCTTTGCCGACGTGAACCCGAATCCAAACCGAAGCAAGGGTGAGGAGGGGGCAGAGCGACTGAAGCATCTGCTCGAGGAAATCGAACTCGCCGATCAAGTCGGGCTGGATGTCTTCGGGTTGGGTGAGCATCACAGGCCGGACTATGCGGCTTCCGCTCCCGCCGTTGCGCTGGCTGCCGCTGCCGTGAAAACCAAGAACATCCGGCTAACCAGCGCCGTGACGGTCTTGAGTTCCGACGATCCGGTTCGGGTCTTCCAGCAGTTCGCGACACTGGACCTGCTTTCCAACGGACGTGCAGAAATCATGGCGGGACGGGGCTCGTTCATCGAATCCTTTCCTCTCTTTGGCTACAATCTGGAGGATTACGATCAGCTTTTCGAGGAAAAGCTCGATTTGCTGATGGCGCTCCGCGATCAGGAAACTGTCACCTGGTCGGGCGAACTGCGTGCGCCGATCAATGGGCGTGGCGTTTATCCCCGTCCGTTGCAGGACCCATTGCCCTTGTGGATCGCCGTCGGCGGCACGCCGCAATCGGTTGCCCGCGCCGGTGCCATGGGCTTGCCGGTAGCACTGGCGATCATCGGCGGCGAGCCGCGACGCTTCGCACCGCTGTTCGATCTCTACCGCGAAGCAGCGCGCCGGGCCGGACAGGAGGGATCGAAGCTGAAGACCAGCATCAACGTGCACGGCTACATCGCAGATACCACGGATGCCGCGGCCGATCAGTTCTATGGCCCGCAGGCCGAGGTGATGAACCGGATTGGCCGCGAGCGTGGCTGGGGGCCAACCAACCGGGCACATTTCGATATGTCGCGCGGACCGAACGGTGCGCTCTTCGTAGGTGAGCCGGAACTGGTGGCCGAGAAGATCATCGCGCATCATCGGCTGTTCAAGAACGAGCGCTTTTTGCTGCAGATGGCGATCGGCCTGATGCCCCACGACCAGATCATGCGCGGCATCGAGTTGTATGGCACGAAAGTCGCGCCAATCGTCAGAAAGGCATTGACTGAAAGCAGCGAAGAGGCGAAAGCCACCGCCTGAAGCTAGAGCATGATGCCGAAAGGATGAATTGGATTCCGAACGCCGTCGTGCTCTCATCCTGATCGAGAGCCGGCCGACCGGCCGAAGAAGGCCGGGTAGACATTCATGATCATTGAAAGCGAAGACGAACTCCTCAAGCTGAAGGAAATCGGCCGAATTTGCGCCAATGCCTTGCAGGTGATGAGCGCATCGCTTGAGCCCGGCATCACGACACTGGAGCTCGATCAGATCGGTCGCAAGGTGCTGGAAGATGCCGGCGCGCGTTCCGCGCCCGAACTTTGCTACCAGTTTCCCGGTGCGACCTGCATCAGCGTCAACGAGGAAATCGCCCACGGCATTCCGGGGCCGCGCATCATTCGTCCGGGGGATCTGGTCAATATCGACGTATCCGCGGAGAAGGACGGCTTCTTTTCCGACACGGGCGCATCGTTCAGTGTTCCACCTCACAAGTCAAAGATCGAAAAGCTCTGCCGCGATGGCAAAAGGGCGCTTTGGGTTGGTCTCAACCAGGTGAAATCGGGCGAGCCGCTCGCCAAGATCGGGCAGGCGGTCGGCGCCTTCGCCTTGAAGAACCGCTATACCCTCGTCGCCAATCTGGCGAGCCACGGGATCGGCCGCTCGCTGCACGAGGAACCGGCCGAACTCTCGACCTGGCCGGATCCATCCGAGAAGCGGATGATAACGGAGGGCCTTGTCTTCACTGTCGAGCCGTTCCTTTCGCTTGGTGCAACATGGGCGGAGGGGGGCGACGACGCCTGGACGCTCTACTCGGACCCGCAGGCTCCGACCGTGCAATACGAGCACACGATCGTCGCAACACGAAATGGTCCGCTGATCATGACGCTGCCGGAAGGCAGCGCCTGAGCCGTCACTCGCCCGAACGTCCGCCGGCAAGAATTTCACCGGCCGCGCGCTCGAGAATACCGGCGATCCGCTTGGCCTCGTCTTTCGACCAGGGATAGCGCAACCGAAGTGCGGATTTCAGCAGCATGCGTGCAGTTGCGACCTCGCTCTTGTCTTCCGGGAAGCCGTCCTCGTCCCGGTCGCCATTGCGGCTTTCGGGGTCGAAGATCCTGCGGACATGCGCCATCTTCGCGCCGATCTTTTCCAGTTTTCCGAGCGTCATGTCGATCATCGACTGGTTGTCTTCGACAAGCCTGCGACCGCTCTCCGTGATGCGGTAGAGCTTCTTGGTACCTTCGCTCTCGACGTCGGCAAGGCCGGTCTCTTCCAGGTAGGTTAACGCCGGATAGATTACGCCGGGGCTTGGAACATAGAAGCCGCCCGAGCGCTCTTCCAAGAGCTTGATGAGCTCGTAGCCATGGCGGGGTTGCTCCACCAGTAGGGCCAGGATCACCAGTTGCAGGTCGCCCGACGCAAATTTCCGCCCCATGCGAAAACCGCCGCCGCCCATCATTCCACCTCTAAAACCTCTCATAGGTCACTCCTTTGATGTATCTTTCACTATGTCGTAAAACATATATCGTAAGATAATCGCTTTCAAGGGGCGTCGGCATGATTTCGTGCGATTGATCAATCGATCAGAAATTCTTGATTGTCGCCGCCATGCTGCAGGGCGATAAGCACTGCATGTTGGCACGCAATGAAACTCTCCCCGAGAACCTGTTCAGGACCGGACTTGCAGGCGCGATCGCCATGGCAGCTGCCATGGGTTTTGGCCGCTTTTCTTATACCCCAATCCTGCCGAGCATGATTAGCGGCGTGCCGCTATCGGCCGCCGATGCAGGCTTCATCGCCTCTGCGAATTTCGTCGGCTATCTCGTCGGCGCGGTTCTCGCCGCCTATGGCTGGGCAACCGGATGGGAGCGCAAGGTGGCGCTTCTTGCACTGGCGGCGACGGCGTTGCTTCTTGCGGCCATGGCCATGACAACATCCGTTCCGGTCTTTGCCATCATCCGTTTCCTGGCGGGTGTTGCGAGCGCCTTTGCTCTCGTTTTCAGTTCGCAGATTGTGCTCAGCCACGGGGCCTTGGCCGGTAATGACCATGTGCAAGCGGCGCATTTCGGTGGCCCGGACGCTGGCATCGCGCTCTCGTCCGTCATGGTTTTGCTGGTCGGGCTGCTCTTTGATGGAAGCGCAGACGCTTGGCGGGCATCCTGGATCGGCGGCGCCCTATATTCGGCCGCCAGCCTGATAGCGGTCTGGTGGTTGCTTCCGGCAGGGCCGGCTGCCGCGGCGCAGACTGGCAAGGAACCGCGGATCGCCTGGAGCGTCCCAATGCTGCTCGTCGTGGCGTCCTATGGCCTGTTCGGATTCGGCTATGTGATTACCGGCACGTTTCTGGTCACGATCGCGCGCATGGACGCTGCCGGGCCGACGGTCGAATTTCTCTGCTGGTTCATCGCCGGTCTGACGGCGTCGGTGGCGCTCTTCGCCTGGAAGCCCTTCGTCCGTCCGCTGGGATTGGGGATGGTGTATGTGGCCGCATTGCTGATCGAGGCCGTCGGGGTACTCGCGACCGTTCTCCTGTCTCGCTCGGTGGCTCCGCTCATCGGTGGCGCCCTGTTTGGCGCGACCTTCCTCGCGATCACCGCCTATGGCCTACAGATCGGCCGCAAGCTCTCGCCGGCCAGCCCGCGGCGTATCCTTGCGACGATGACGGCGGCGTTCGGGGTCGGGCAGATCGTCGGTCCCATCGTCGCGGGTTGGATGGCCGAGCGAACCGGCAACTTCACGACGCCGACTTACGCCGCGGCCGCGGCGCTGCTGGTGTGCGCGATGCTGGTGATACCGGTCGCCAGGAAGCTGTGATAGTGCCTTACAAGTGCGTAACAATAGGGTGAGCCCATTGCCGCCCTTTGCGAACTGCCGTAGTTTTCGCCGCAATTGGTCTGTTTAGAGACTCCGAAGACTCCAGTTCAGGAAAGCAAGCTCTCCCGTGTTCGTATCCTATTTCCCCAAGCCTAGGCTTTTCTTCATCTCAGCTGTCGCTTGGGCACTTCTGGCCGTTCTCTTTTGGTATTTCGTGGGCTCCGGCCTCGGTTCGGTGATTGGCCTCGCGCCACTGCCTCCCGGGGAGGAAGCTCCGATCGGTGTCTCGGTCTTCTGGTCGGCTCCATTCCTCTGGTTCTATATCTATTACACTGTGGCAGTCGCGCTCTTCGCCGCGTTCTGGTTCACCTACAGCCCACATCGCTGGCAGCTATGGTCGGTGCTGGGTTCCGCCCTGATCATCTTCAATACCTATTTCTCGGTTCAGGTGAGCGTTGCCATCAACGCCTGGTATGGGCCTTTCTATGACTTGATCCAGCAAGCGCTCGCGAAGACGGCACCAGTCACCGCGGCGCAGCTCTATCTCGGCATGTTGGGCTTTGCCGGCATCGCCTTCGTGGCAATCACCGTCGGCGTGCTCAACCTTTTCTTCGTCAGCCACTGGATCTTCCGCTGGCGCACGGCGATGAACGAATACTACATGTCGTACTGGCCGAAGCTTCGCCATATCGAAGGTGCTTCGCAGCGTGTTCAGGAAGACACGATGCGCTTCTCTTCGACGGTGGAAAGCCTTGGAGTCAGCCTTGTCAGCTCGGTCATGACGCTGATCGCCTTCCTGCCGGTGCTGTTCAAGATCGGCGCCAACATCACGGAATTGCCGCTGATCGGCGAGGTGCCGCATGCGCTCGTCTGGGCGGCACTGTTCTGGTCGATTTTCGGAACGGTTTTCCTCGGTTTGGTCGGTATCAAGCTGCCGGGCCTCGAGTTCCGTAACCAGCGTGTCGAGGCCTCGTACCGCAAGGAACTCGTCTACGGCGAAGACCACGCGGACCGCGCGACGCCGCCAACGGTGGCCGAGCTTTTTGCCAACGTGCGCCGCAACTATTTCCGGCTCTATTTCCACTACATGTATTTCAACGTCGCCCGCATCTTCTATCTGCAGGCCGACAACCTGTTCAGCCTCATCGTGCTCGTGCCGTCGATTGTCGCCGGCAAGCTGACGCTTGGCCTGATGACGCAGATCAACAACGTGTTCGATCAGGTGCGCGGCTCCTTCCAGTATCTGGTCAACTCGTGGACGACGATCGTCGAGCTGTTGTCGATCTACAAGCGCCTGCGCACCTTCGAATCCGCGATCGGGGGCGAGCCGTTGCCAGATATCGACCAGCGCTATCTGGAGCGCGAGGCGGGCATCATCCACGCCGACGGCTAATCCCGTCGGCTGCAGGAAACCGGAATGGGTCGCAAATGCCGTCATGCCGTTCGTGCCGCTTTTGCGCCGACGGCTGCCTCGGTTGACAAATGGCGGGCGGCCCATAATCTGCGAGTACGCCTTTGAGGTTGTACTCGTTTTTCGGAGATGAGGATCATGCCTATCGCAGAGTGCATGAGACGGTTTCTGCTGGCGAGCCTTGCCCTTTGCCTTTCTGCTTTCGCGGCAGGCGCTGCGACGCTCGACTTGATAACCCAGCGCAGTATCCTGCGCATCGGCTATATCGCTGACGAGGCGCCCTTCTCCTCGAACAAGCCGGGCGCCGCTCCGACGGGATATGCCATCGACCTGTGCGGCAAGATTGCCGATGAAATAGAGCATCAGTTTCCGCAATTGAAGCGCGAATACATTGAAATGACGCTCGCGAACGGCTTCGATGGAGTGAAAAATGGACAGGTCGATCTGCTTTGCGGTGCGATCACCGTCAATTTGAAGAGGCGGGAGATCGTCGACTTTTCACAACCAATCTTCCTTACGGGGGCGACCGCGCTGCTCCGCAAGGATTCACCGAATTATCTGCAGACTCTTTTTGTCGAAAAGCCCGCTGTTCATGCCGTTAGCGAGCATGTCGCATCCACACGCGTAATCGGCGTGCACGCAAGCACGACAACAGGCACAACGCTGCGCGAGGCATTGGCAACCCAGGTGTCGAAGACGAAACTTGCCGATTTCGAAACGCACCAGGACGGTCTTAAGGCGCTGGAGGATCACAAGATCGATGCCTATATCGCTGATCAGGCGCTGCTGATCAGCCTCGCCAAGCGGGCGCACGATCCGTCCTCACTCGAGATCGGCGACCGGCTCTTTACGCATGAACCCTATGCGATCGCGCTACCACGCGACGACGCCGATTTCCGCCTGCTGGCCGATCGGGCGTTGACGGAGTTCTATCTGTCGGAGGATTTTCTGCCGCTGCTCGAAACCTATTTCGGAGCCGAGGCGGCGCCGATGCTGCACACGCAAATCATCATGGAGCATGTGCCCGATTGAGAGCCCGCGCGTTCAATCTCACGTGCGGCTGTTCTCATACCCGGCAAAAGCATACGTGACGGTAGTGCTTCCCTATAGCCCTGAGGTTTGCGTTTGCTCCTGCAGCTTGCCGCGCGCCTCGATCATCGGGATCGCTTCGGAATAGCTGACGCAGGCGACGTCCGCGCGGTGACAGACATCGCTCACCAGCCGGTCGAGCGCGCGCCAGTAGGCGCCACCGTTCATCTCGACGAAGTGGAAGCCGAGCTGCAGCGGAATACGGCTGCCCGTGTACTGCTTGTCGAACGCCTCCTTGAAGGCCGCATACGAACGCTCTTCAAATGCCTTCGAATCGGCCTTGTCCTCCTCGCCGTTAGAATGGCGAACGAAAAGGTTGTAGTCCATGCCGATGATAGGCTTCTCGCGCGGGCCTTCGGGGATCAGCGGCAGGCCGAAGCGGACGACGCCGGCCTCCTCAAGCGGTATGGCGGGTCCCTTGGTCACGAGGCTTGCGTCATAGGTGAAGCCGGCCTTTTTCTCCGCCGCTATCATGTCTGCGCCCGGCGTCGCCGAGAGGTAGGGGGCGCGGAAGCCGTGGATGCCGTGATCGACCAGGTCCTGCCAGCCCTTCGGCTCTTCGAGATCGACGCTCTTCCAGGCGCGTTTCAGTGTGGCGCGGAATGTCGCGAATTCCTTCGACCAGTCGGCTTCGCTCCATTGGCGACCATCGAAATGGCCGCAAGCATGGCTCGATATGTCGTGGCCCTCGAGGTGGGCGTGCCAGATATTGCCGAGCCTCTCGCGGATCTCGTCGTCGCTCTGGGCAAAGCCGACGTTGGATTTGCCCTGTTTTTCATGCGGTGCCTGATAGGCCTTCTTGGCCGCCTGGTTCATCAGGAAGGTGCAGGAGAGGAAATAAGTGAAATGCGCGCCGTTCTTCGCCGCCATTTCACGGCTCTTCTGCCAGAGCGCGTTGGCGTGCGCGCCGTCGAAGGAGATGATAACCAGCTGTTTCGGCTGGTCGACTGCGCCGGCCGCGCTGGGAATGAGCAAAGAGAGGGCGAGGGAGGCTTTGAAAAACGAACGAAACATGGACACCGCGACAATTTGTTTGCGGTTTTCCTGTTACAGAAATGCGGCGAAGCTGCGGTGACGCTAGCGTTTTTGTGCCGCTGCGGCTAAGTCTCAGAAAACGCACAGGAGATCGCCATGGCATTGCTCGTCGTCGGTATCATCATTTTCCTAGGGCTTCATCTGATCCGTGTCATTGCGCCCGGTTTTCGCCAGTCCATGATCGACAGTCTTGGCGAGAACGGTTGGAAGGGCGTCTATTCGGTTGTCAGCATTCTCTCGCTGATCTTGCTCATCTATGGCTTCGGTCAGGCCCGACAGGTGACCGGCGTTCTCTACACTCCACCGGTCTGGATGGCGCATATCACGCTGACCCTGATGCTGCTCGCCTTGATCTGTCTGGTCGCCTCGCTGCTGCCGGCGGGGCATATTGCAGTCAAGACGAAGCATCCGATGGTGTTGTCGGTGAAGATCTGGGCTTTCGCGCATCTCTTGGCCAACGGCGAGACCTCTTCGGTGCTCCTGTTCGGTGCCTTCCTCGCATGGGGCGTCATCCTGCGCATTGCGCTAAAGCGCCGCGAACGGGCAGGCGGGCTTACCCTACGGCCCTTCGTCTCGGGGAAGTATGACCTCTATGCCGTGATCATCGGCGTCGTGGCCTGGGCACTTATCACATTCAAGCTGCATGAGCTGTTGATCGGGGTGGCTCCGATCGTTATGTGACGAATCTTTCCAATCCCCCTTACAACTGCTGAAAAATGGGGTAGAAGGCCCCACAATGTGCGTGCAATCCGCATGCCGAAGCATATCCGCGCCCGGAGACGAGAATGGCATTCAACGACGACAGCTTCATTCGTGAAGTCAATGAGGAACTGCGTTCCGACCAGGTGAAAGGCGCATGGCGTCGGTTTGGTCGCTACCTGATTGCGCTCGCTGTCCTGATCGTGCTCGGTACCATCGGCTACAAGGTCTATGAATATTGGGACGATAACCAGTCCTCCGGCACGGGCGACAAGTTCATCGCCGCGATGAAGCTTGCCGATGAGAACAAGCACGCCGAGGCGCTGGCAGCGCTCGAGACGCTGGAAAAGGAAGGCCACGGATCCTATCCGATCCTGGCGCGGCTGCGCGCGGCCAGCGTGCTGGCCCAGAAGGGTGATACGGCAGGTGCCGTTGCCGCCTTCGACGTGATCGGTAAGGACAACGCCGCACCGGCAGCCGTGCGCGATGCCGCCAAGATGCGCGCCGGCTGGTTGCTGATCGAGAGCGGCTCGTACGATCAGGTTTCCGCACAGGTGGAGGAAATGGCTGTTCCCGGCAACGCCTTCCGCCACTCCGCCCGCGAAGCGCTCGGCCTTGCCGCCTATAAGGCCGGCAATATGAGCCAGGCGCGCCAGTGGTTCCAGGCGATCGCCGACGATGCGCAGAGCCCGCGCAATGTTGCCAATCGTGCCCAGATGATGCTTGATAACATCACCGCATCCGGCAAGGCGCCCGCCGCACAGGGCTGAAAGTAAGGAATTTCAATGAGCTTTACGGTCGCCATTGTCGGTCGCCCGAATGTCGGCAAGTCGACGCTTTTCAACCGCCTGGTTGGGAAGAAGCTGGCGCTTGTCGACGATACGCCGGGTGTCACGCGCGACCGTCGCCCGGGCGAGGCACGGCTGGTCGACCTGCGGTTCACCATCGTTGATACCGCCGGTCTTGAAGAGGCCCATGAAGAGAGCCTGCAGGGCCGCATGCGTGCGCAGACCGAAGCGGCGATCGACGAAGCCGACCTTTCTCTGTTTGTCGTCGATGCCAAGACCGGTCTGACGCCTGTTGACACGGCGCTTGCTGAAATGCTGCGCCGTCGAGGCAAACCGGTGGTTCTCGTGGCCAACAAGTCGGAAGCGCGCGGATCGGACGCCGGTTTCTATGATGCCTATTCGCTCGGCCTTGGGGAGCCGACGCCAATCTCGGCCGAACACGGGCAGGGGATGCTCGACCTGCGAGACGCTATTATTGCCGCGCTCGGCGAAGATCGCGCGTTCCCGCCGAAGGAAGATGTCGCCGTCACCGACGTCGATATCCCTCAGCCGACCGATGAGGACGGCGAGGAAGAGGACGAACCTCTATATGACGACACCAAGCCGCTGCGCGTGGCGATCGTCGGCCGTCCGAATGCCGGCAAGTCGACGCTGATCAACCGCTTCCTCGGTGAAGACCGGTTGCTGACCGGACCGGAAGCCGGCATCACGCGCGACTCCATCTCCGTGGAATGGGACTGGCGTGGTCGCACCATCAAGATGTTCGATACGGCAGGTATGCGCCGCAAGGCGAAGGTGATCGAAAAGCTGGAAAAGCTCTCCGTCGCCGATGCGCTGCGCGCCATCCGCTTCGCCGAGCTCGTCGTCATCGTCTTCGATGCGACGATTCCGTTCGAGAAGCAGGACCTGCACATCGTCGATCTCGTCCTGCGCGAAGGGCGAGCTGCCGTGCTCGCGTTCAACAAGTGGGACATGATCGAGGAGCCGCAGGCGGTTCTTGCGGATCTGCGCGAAAAGACCGACCGGTTGCTGCCGCAGGCGCGTGGCATCCGCGCCGTGCCGATCTCCGGCCAGACCGGCCGCGGGCTCGACAAGCTGATGCAGTCGATCATCGATACGGACAAGGTCTGGAACAAGCGCATTTCGACCGCGCGGCTCAATCGCTGGCTGGAGCAGCAGCAGGTTCAGCATCCGCCACCGGCAGTTTCCGGCCGTCGTATCAAGCTCAAGTATATGACACAGGTGAAGGCTCGCCCGCCGGCCTTCATGATCTCCTGCACGCGCTCGGACGCGCTGCCGGAGTCGTACACCCGCTATTTGATCAACGGCCTGCGCAACGATTTCGATATGCCGAGCGTGCCGATCCGCATTCACTATCGTTCGCCCGACAATCCGTACGAGTCGAAGAAGAAGCGGACCTGAGGGCAGGCCGCTCAGGCTGCGCTGCTCTCCAACGCGTCGCGCAGCGCGACGACTTGCGCCCTCAGCCGCTTCAGTTCAGCGAATTTCTGGCCTGACGCATTGACGATGCAGCCGGGAATGGAAGCTGCGCGCGCTCTAAGTTTCCGG
Organism: Rhizobium sp. R711; assembly: GCF_002211365.1. Lineage (GTDB taxonomy): Bacteria > Pseudomonadota > Alphaproteobacteria > Rhizobiales > Rhizobiaceae > Rhizobium. The sequence continues at coordinate 68,359 of NZ_LOKZ01000038.1, forward strand.
CCTTCATCGGTCAAACGGATAATAACGACGCGTTCGTCGTCCGTACCACGTTCGCGCTTGATGTAGCCGGTCGCTTCCAGGCGTTTGAGGAGAGGGGTGAGCGTGCTCGATTCCAGAAGCAGCTTCTCGCCAATGGCACCGACCGTTTGGCCATCCTCCTTCCAGAGCGTAACCATGACCAGGTATTGCGGGTAGGTCAGGTTCAAGGCGTCCAGCATAGGCTTGTAGACGCGGTTCATCGCGTGGTTCGCGGTGTAGAGCGCGAAACAGATGAAATCGTCGAGATTCAGATCGTCGCTCATGTCGGGACCTCCAAAATCGCACAACAATATATCGCGCGATAAATAATCGCAATGATCTTTTTCGCATGACTGAGTTGCCGAAATTTAAATCGTGCGATAAATTATCGTGCGATAAATAAAAGCGCGTTGACAACGAACCGCAACCGAAAGGACAAGATGATGTCGACCATCAAGACCGCAGTCTCCGCAGCAACCATTCTGGCAGCCGCGACCTTCGGCGCCGCTGCCGATCCGGTGCTGGAACCGACCACCCAGAAGTTTATCGACGCGCTCGCTGGCGCCAAGCCGATCTATACGCTGTCTCCATCCGATGCCCGTGGAGTCCTTGCCGGCGCCCAGAAAGGCGACTTCAAGAAAGTCGCAGCGAAGGAAGAGAATGTGACAATCAAGGCCGGCCCGACCGGCAGCATCAAGTTGCGTATCGTCCGTCCGGCAGGCGCGAAGGGCAAACTGCCGGTCGTAATGTACTTCCACGGCGGCGGTTGGGTTCTCGGCGACGCCGACACGCATGACCGTCTCGTCCGCGAGATCGCCAATGGCGCCAACGCCGCCGTTGTCTTCGTCGATTATGAGCGTTCGCCGGAAGCACGTTACCCGATCGCGATCGAGCAGGCCTACGCCGCTACGAAATACGTCGGCGAACATCAGAAGGAATTCAATGTCGATGCGAGCCGTCTGGCGGTGGCCGGCGATAGCGTTGGCGGCAACATGACGGCTGCGGTCACCCTGCTTGCCAAGGAGCGTGGCGGTCCGGCAATCGACCAGCAGGTCCTCTTTTATCCCGTGACTGATGCAAACTTCGAAACGGGCTCCTACAACGAATTCGCCAACGGTCCCTGGCTGACGAAGGAGGCGATGAAGTGGTTCTGGAACGCCTATCTGCCGGATGAAGCCAAGCGCAAGGAACCGACTGCTTCACCGCTTCAGGCCTCGCTCGATCAACTGAACGGCCTGCCGCCTGCCTTGATCATCACGGATGAAAACGACGTGCTGCGCGACGAAGGCGAGGCCTATGGCCGCAAGCTGACGCAGGCCGGCGTGAAGGTGACCTCGATCCGGTACAACGGCACGATCCACGACTTCGTGCTTCTGAACGCCATCACCGAGACGCCAGCAACGCGCCGTGCAATCTCTGTCGCCAATCAGACGCTGCGTGAGGCACTGAAGAAATAGCGGATCAGGCTCCCGATGAGATAGGCCCGGCGGCGTCGCCGGGCTTTTTTGTTCTCGGCAGCGACTTGGCAGCAAATTGCCACGCCTTTTTCCACTTTGGCGTAATGACGCCGTTGGCGGCGCGAATGTTGTTTATGAACTGCGTCGTTGCCGCTTCCCATGAATATTGCAGCGCGAGTTCACGGGCCTTTTCGCGCGAGGCAGACAGCGCCGCCATGCAAGCCGTCCTCAGATCATCGTCGAGCGCGCCGACGTCGGTATCCTCGCCGATAATATCGAGCGGACCGGTGACAGGGTAGGCGGCGACAGGAACACCCGAGGCGAGCGCCTCCAGAATTGTATTGCCGAACGTATCCGTCAGTGATGGGAAGACGAAGACATCCGCCTGGGCATAGGCCCTCGCCAGTTCCTCGCCGACCTTCAGGCCGGTGAAATGCACATCCGGGTAGCGCTTCTCGAGCTCGGCGCGCGCCGGTCCGTCACCCACGACGACTTTCGATCCGGGCAGGTCGAGATCCAGAAAGGCCGGCAGGTTCTTTTCCAGGGCAACGCGGCCGACTGTCATGAAGATCGGGCGAGAAAGGCCGAATGGCGCATCTTCCAGAGGCATTGGACGAAAATGATCGGCGTCGATACCGCGGCTCCACGGCATGAGATTTCGGATGCCCTTTTCGGAGAGTTCGCGCGCAAGGCTCGGGGTTGCGACCATGCAACCGGCGCCTGAGTTGTGGAACCAACGAACGAACGCATACAGCCAGCTCTTTGGCACCGGCAGGCGGGCCGAGACGTATTCCGGAAAGCGAGTGTGATAGCTGGTGGAGAAGGGCATGCGGTTCTTCAGGCACCAGCGCCGCGCCGTCAGCCCCAAAGGCCCTTCCGTCGCGATATGAACGTAGGAGGGCATGTGCTTCCTTATCTCGCGCGCGACGCGGCGGTAGCTGGCGATCGAGAGACGAATTTCGGGGTAGGTGGGGCAAGGGATGCTGTGGAAGCCCTGCGGCGTCACCATTGCCACCTCAATGCCCATCTTCGCCAGTTCGCGATTGGTGTTCTCGATCGAACGGACGACACCGTTGACCTGCGGATGCCAGGCATCGCTGACAATAACCAGCCGTTCCGCCACATCTAGCCGAGATGCATCCCGGCCTTCGTTGCCTCCAACATCCGACATATGTTGTAGCACGCCCCAATTCCATCCATGCCGCGCCCGCGGGGGCGCCGGCCCAATTCCGAGCAGACCCGGAGACTCGATTCCCGCGCCTCACATTCTGGCGGCAGTCGATGATGGAATTATTACAGTCTCGTTACGCCGATCGTTCGGTGTTGCTCAAGCTTTCTTGATGCCGAGCTTTTCCCATGCAACCAGGGCGCCATGTTCGCTGACCACACGTGCAGCGACCTTTGCGGCAAATGCCGCTGCGGCCGGGGCGTCTTTCGTTTCAAGGTAGCGGGCGAGAAATGCTCCGTTGAAACTGTCGCCGGCACTGGTCGTGTCGACGACCTGCTTGACCTTTTCAGCCGGGACGAAGCTCTCCACGCCGTCAAAACTCAGCGTAGCGCCTTCTGCGCCGTTCTTGACGAGCACGTCGGTGGCCCCAAGTGTGCGGTACCGCTGGATCGTCGCCTCTATCGAAACGTCGCCGAAGTGCGTGGCCTCGTCATCAAAACTCGGAAGCACCAGGGAGGAGGCGCGGGCGCCTTCGCTGATCGTCGCATGCATCACGTCATAACCCGACCAGAGCCGTGGTCGGATGTTGGGGTCGAAGGCAACAATCTTGCCGGCTGCCTTGGCGCGGCGCACTTCAGCGAGCAGCGTATCGGCGTCATTGCGCGACAGGATCGCAAGCGTGATGCCGGAGAAATAGATGACATCGCAGGCCTCAATCGCCTCGCGCAGAAGCTCCGCGTCGGCAGCCAGTAGGCGAGCGGCGGAGTTGTCGCGCCAGTAGCTGAAGGAACGTTCGCCTTCCTTGAGGCTGATCATGTAGAGACCGGGCGCCTTGCCCTTGATGCGCCTGATAAATTCGGTGCCGATGCCAGCCTGGTTGAAGAAGGCAATCATCTCATCGGACATGGCTTCGTCGCCGAGCGCGGTAAAATAGTCCACCGACCACCCTGCAGGCAGGCAGGCGCGGGCATACCAGGCGGTGTTCAGCGTATCGCCGGCAAAGCCCTTGCGCAGCAAGCCGGCACCCGCCTGTGAAAGCTCCACCATGCACTCACCGATCGATAGAAAACGCCCGCTCACAGAAAGCCTCCCTGAATTTTCCCGCTTCGCTGATACGCGCAGGGCAGCTTCCTGACAAGCCGCGAGTGGCATGGGACTGCGGCTTTGGGCCGGATTGTTGACCTCGTCGGCGGGGCCCATAATAGCGATCATGCGGCTATGGGGAGAGCCATGCAGAAGATCCCAGTTTCTCTGATCGCCATTTCGCTTGTCGCGGCGCTATCCCATTCAACTGCTCCCGCTTACGCACACGGAGGCGGAGGCAAGGGGCGAAAGATGGATTGTCGGACACTTGCCATGCAGGAGCGTAACACCGTGGGCGGCAAGCTGCCGAGCAAGGACATCAAGCACCGTGAAAAGATAAAGCACAAATTGCGGAAGCTGGGATGTTCGACGGATCTCGGCTGAAGGTTGTTTTTTGTCGCGCCCGCTTTAGTCTTGGCATCATTGAATGATGCGGGAGATGATTGGCTGATGTCGGTTGCAGGCAAGACGGCGCACTGGTGGCGGGGTGCAGTTATCTATCAGGTCTACCCACGTTCCTTTCAGGATACGAACGGAGATGGCCTCGGGGATTTGAAGGGCATCACGCGGAGATTGCCCTATATCGCCAGCCTCGGCGTCGATGCGATCTGGCTGTCGCCGTTCTTCAAGTCGCCGATGGCCGACATGGGCTACGACGTTTCGGACTATTGCGACGTCGATCCGATCTTCGGCACGCTTGATGACTTCGATGAGATGATGGCGACGGCCCACGGGCTCGGCATCAAAATTGTCATCGACCAAGTGATCTCGCATACGGCTGATGTTCATCCCTGGTTTGTCGAAAGCCGCTCGAGCCGGACCAATCCCAAGTCAGACTGGTATGTTTGGGCGGATCCGAAACCGGATGGGACGGCACCCAACAACTGGCTCTCGATCTTCGGCGGGCCTGGATGGGAGTGGGACGGCGTGCGCCGGCAATATTACCAGCATAACTTCCTGAGCTCGCAGCCGGATCTCAATTTCCACAGTGCGGAGGTCCAGGACGCCGTGCTTGCCACCGTGAAGTTCTGGCTCGATCGCGGCGTAGACGGGTTCCGCCTCGATACGGTGAACTATTACTTCTGTGACAAGCTGCTTCGCGACAACCCTCCGCATGCGCCCGACGAGAGCGATGCCGGCCTCGATGCACCGGATACGAACCCCTACGGCATGCAGAACCACCTCTATGACAAGACGCAGCCGGAAAATATCGGCTTCCTCCAACGGTTCCGGGCGCTGCTCGACCGCTATGAGGCGCGCGCGACGGTTGGCGAGGTGGGCGACGGTGCCCGCTCGCTGAAGACGGTGGCCGCCTATACGGGTGGCGGCGACAAGCTGAACATGTGCTACACGTTCGATCTGCTCGGACCGGACTTTACCGCTGCTCATATCCGCGGCTGCGTCGATGCCTTCCAGAAGTCGGTCGCCGATGGATGGGTCTGCTGGGCTTTCTCGAACCACGACGTCAACCGTCATGTGAGCCGCTTTGCCAAAACGGAAGCGGAGCGGCCTCTGATCGCCAAGCTCGCCATGTCGGTGCTGGCCATGCTGCGTGGATCGATCTGCCTCTATCAGGGCGAGGAACTCGGCCTTCCCGAAGCCGAGCTTGCCTTCGAGGATCTGCGCGATCCCTATGGCATCCGCTTCTGGCCGGCCTTCAAGGGGCGCGACGGATGCCGCACGCCGATGCCCTGGGAAGCAGCTAAGGCACATGCCGGCTTTACGACCGCCGAAAAATCCTGGTTGCCGGTGCCCTACGAGCAGGCGGCGCTTTCCGTCGACACGCAGGAGAGCGATCAGCATTCTGTGCTGAACCATTACCGGCGGACGCTCGGATTCCGCAAGAGCCACCCGGCATTGCTTGACGGCGCGATGGAGTTCATCGGGACCAATCAGGACCTTCTCGCCTTTACGCGTGCCAAGGGCAGTGAGACGCTACTCTTTGTCTTCAATCTGACGCGCAAGCCCGCACAATTCATTCCGCCGGCGGGAATGGTGATCGGAGAACGATTGGCGATGCCGGGCTTCGCTGCGACAACCGGAAGCGGCCCGATCAAGCTCGCAGCGCTCGACGCGTTCTGTGCGCGGGTGGCTGGCTAGACGCTCACCCGATCAGGGCAAACTTGTCGACATCGACCATTCCGCGATCCGAGATCTTCAGGTGCGGAATGACCGGCAGCGGCAGGAAGGCGACCTGCAGGAAGGGTTCTTCCAGTGTCGTGCCGAGCGCATAGGCGGCCTTGCGCAGATGGTGGAGCGTGTCGCGCACCGTCTCGTAGGGCTCGAGGCTCATCAGGCCGGCAACGGGCAGGGCGATTTCGCCGGTGACCTTGCCATCCTCGACGACCACGAAGCCGCCCTTGATTTCGCCGAGACGATTGGCGGCGAGCGCCATATCGTCCTCGCTGACGCCGACGACGCAGATGTTGTGGCTGTCATGGCCGACGGTCGAGGCGATCGCACCCTTCTTCAGGCCGAACCCCTGGACAAAACCGTTGGCATGGTTGCCGTTCTTGCCATGCCGCTCGATGACGGCGACCTTGATGATGTCGTTGCCGAGATCGACGTCGGTCTGGTTGCCGTTCACCGGCAGCCGATAGCGGCGATGTTCGGTGATGATCTTACCAGGGGTGACGCCGATCACGGGCGTTTCACCATCGGCAACCGGAACGCCGAAATGGGCGGCGTTGACAGGCCTAGCCTTGACGCTGTCGAGGCCGACCGGCTCCACGGGCTTGCGCGTGGCGAAAAGCTCTGTCGTCACCTGGCGACCCGCCGCAAAGACGAGGTCCGCACGGCAGTTTTCGAGGCTGTCGATGACCACGAGGTCCGCGCGCCAGCCTGGGGCGACGAGACCGCGGTCTCTCAGGCCAAAAGCACGGGCAGCCGAGATCGAGGCAGCGCGGTAAATGGCGAGCGGCTCCACGCCGCTTTTGATGGCGGTGCGGATCATGTAATCGAGATGGCCCTGTTCCGCGATATCGAGCGGGTTGCGGTCATCTGTGCAAAGCGCGAGGTAGGGTGACAGGCGTTCGGTGATGATGGGCATCAGGGCTGCGAGATCTTTCGACACGGAGCCCTCGCGTATGAGGATGTGCATGCCCTTGCGGATTTTTTCCAGCGCTTCGGCAGCACTCGTGCATTCGTGCTCGGTGCGGATGCCGGCTGCGAGATAGCCGTTGAGATCATTGCCCAAGAGCAGTGGGGCGTGGCCGTCAATATGCTGGCCCTGGAAAGCGTCGAGCTTCGCCATGCAGATCGGATCCTTGTGGATCACGCCGGGGAAGTTCATGAACTCGGCAAGGCCGATGACCTTAGGATGATGGCGGAAGGGAAGGAGCCGTTCGATCGGCAGATCGGCGCCGGATGTTTCCAGATGCGTGGCGGGCACGCAGGAGGAGAGTTGGACGCGGATGTCCATGATCGTTTCGAGCGAGGAATCCAAAAAATACTGAATGCCTTCGGTGCCGAGAACATTGGCGATCTCGTGCGGGTCGCAGATGGCAGTCGTCACGCCATAAGGCAGAACGCAGCGGTCGAACTCGTGCGGCGTCACCAGCGATGACTCGATATGGAGGTGGGTGTCGATGAAGCCAGGCACGACGATCTTTCCCGAGATATCGATCTCGGTATCGCCGTCATAGCTGCCGCACGTGCCGACTATGCGGTCTTGAGCCATCCCGATATCCGAAGCCACCAGTTCGCCGGTCACGAGATCGAAGAAACGTCCGCCTTTCAAGACGATATCGGCAGGCAAGCGGCCCATTCCCTGGTCAATGAGGCGTTCGAGCTTGGCAGTCATGGGCATCCTCGTGCTGGCGTTTTACCACTTATAGCCCATGTGTCCGACAAAGCGAGGTCGGCTTACCATCCGGGCCACAAACGAAAACCGGGCGCCCACAGGGACGCCCGGCGATTACGATCGGGAGATCGACAGCTTATTCAGCCGGAACGATCTTGCCGCCTTCCCACTTGTAGAGCGCGAAGCTCTGCGAGGTCAGGTCGCCGGTTTCGCCGTAGGTCAGCTTGCCGATTGCGGTCGAAATCGGCTCGCCGCCCTTGAGCGCCTTGGCGACTGCTTCGGAATCTTCGACGCTGCCTGCCTTCTCGATGCCGGCCTTCAGCACTTCGACTGCGGCGTAGGCGTTGAGCGTGAAGGCTTCGGCCGGGATGCCCTTGGCCTTCAGCGCGTCGGCTGCTGCCTTGGAGTCCGGGCTCTTCGTTGCGTCCATGGCATTGGTGAAGATCGTGCCACCAGCTGCGTCGGTGCCGATGTTCCAGAACTCGCTGTTGGAGAGGCCGTCGCCGCCGATGATTGTCGCCTTGACGGAGAGGTCATGCAGCTGGCGGGCCAGCAGGCCACCTTCCGGGTGATAGCCACCGAAATAGACGACGTCGACGTTCTCAGCCTTGAGGCGGGTGGTGAGCGCGCTGAAGTCCTTATCGCCAGGGGTCAGCGAGTCGTCGAGTACTTCCTTCATGCCGCCGGCATTCAGCGTGGCCTTGAAGGCATCCGCCAAACCCTTGCCGTAGGCGCCCTTGTCGTTGATGATCGCGACGCGCTTGTCCTTGAAATTCTTCAAGACGTAGTTGGCGGCGACTTCGGCCTGCTGATCGTCACGACCGCAGGTGCGCAGGACGTTGGCGAGACCGCGTTTGGTGAGATCGGGAGCCGTCGCAGTCGGAGTGACCATCAGGACGCCGTTTTCGGCGAGAACGTCGGATGCCGGGATCGCCACGCCCGAGGTGACCGGGCCAACGACGAAGCGGATGCCATCGCCGACGAGCTGGTTTGCGGCGGAAACGCCTTGCTTGGGTTCACCGGCGTCGTCGGCGTATTTGAGGATGACTTTTTCGCCGAGGATGCCGCCTTTCTTGTTGATTTCATCAACCGCAGTTTGCGCGCCATTCTTCACCTGATCGCCATAGGCGGCCACCGCACCGGTCAGAGGCGCAATAAGGCCGATCGTGATGTCTGCGTGGGCGAGCGGCGCGAAGGCAAGCGAGGCGACAAGGGCCGCCGACAAAGTCTTCAGACTCATTTTCTTTCTCCTTGGGTGGGTTTCAAACCCGCGATTTAAGTACCGCAGCGGCAAGCCCAGATCGTACAACAGCCCTTGCGGGATGCGCCAAGAGACGATCAGCGGCCGCGCGGCCGAAGCATCCGCCTGCCATGTTTGGCTTCGGCGAGTGCGCAGCAAGTTTCTTAGGAATTTACTGCTGATTTCGCAAGAAGATAAAGAAATAGGGCCCGCTTTTGCCGGATTTGGCAAAAACGGGCCCGAAAACGCGTTGTTTAGATGTTGTTTTGCAGAATTTCGCGCAGTTTTCCGAAAAGTTCGTCGATGTGGTGCTTCTCGATGATCAGCGGCGGCGAGAGCGCGATGATGTCGCCGGTGGTGCGGATCAGCAGGCCCTTCTCATAGGCCTTTAGGAAGGCGGTGAAGGCGCGCTTGGTCGGCTCGCCAGCAATCGGATCAAGTTCGATGGCGCCGATCAGGCCGGTGTTCCTGATATCGATGACATTCGGGCAATCCTTTAGTGAGTGCAGCGCGTCGGCCCAGTAGTCGGAGAGTTCCGCCGCACGGGTCAGAAGGCCTTCTTCCTTGTAGGTGTCGAGCGTGGCGAGTGCGGCCGCCGAGGCGATCGGATTGCCGGAATAGGTATAGCCGTGGAAGAACTCGATCATGTGCTCCGGGCCGTTCATGAACGCATCGTGGATCTCCGCTGTCACGAAGACCGCACCCATCGGAATGACACCGTTGGTCAGGCCCTTCGCGGTGGTGATCATGTCAGGCTTGACGTCGTAATACTGCGCAGCGAACGGGGCGCCAAGACGGCCGAAGCCGGTGATGACTTCGTCGAAGATCAACAGGATGCCGTGCTTGGTGCAAAGCTCGCGGAGCTTCTGCAGGTAGCCCTTCGGCGGGATCAGGACGCCGGTCGAGCCGGCGATCGGCTCGACGATGACGGCCGCGATGGTCGAAGCGTCGTGCAGCGTGACGATGCGCTCAAGCTCGGTCGCCAGGTCGCCGCCATGCTCGGGCTGGCCGCGAGTGAAGGCATTCTTGCCGGGCAGATGGGTGTGCGGCATATGGTCGACGCCTGTTAGCAGGGTGCCGAACATCTTGCGGTTGGAGACGATGCCGCCAACGGAAATACCGCCGAAGTTGACACCATGATAGCCGCGCTCCCGGCCGATCAGACGGAAGCGCGAGCCGTTGCCCTTCACGCGATGATAGGCAAGCGCCACCTTGAGAGCCGTCTCGACCGATTCAGACCCCGAATTGGTGTAGAGAACGTGATCCATACCTTCGGGCGCGATGTCGACAAGGCGGTTCGCCAGTTCGAAGGCCTTGGGATGGCCAAGCTGGAACGCCGGCGCATAATCGAGTTCGCCCGCCTGTTCGCGGATCGCCTCGGTGATCTTCGGCCGGCAGTGGCCGGCATTGACGCACCATAGGCCGGCGGTGCCGTCGAGCACCTGGCGGCCGTCATGAGTCTGGTAGTACATGTCCTTGGCGCTAACAAAGAGACGCGGCTCCTTCTTGAACTGACGGTTCGCAGTGAAGGGCATCCAAAAGGCCCGCAGGTCATTTGGCGTGGTATTGAGGCGGTTGGACATGCTGTTCTCCATGGCCGTTTCGGAGGCCGTTCCCGGTATTGGCTGAGGCGGTTTTTTACTGCCCGGTCAAATTATCAGCGCTTCTCCGGGCGTCAAGCTGCGGACCTGCTGCGTGCTTGTCGCTCCAATGGACACTACAAAAAATAGACCGGCATTTCTGCCGGTCTAAGAGTATGTAGACGTGCTGAAATAAGGTGCCGCACTATTCCGGATGCATCCCTCAGCAGTGCGGCTTATAGGCTGACGTTATGTCAGCGCGTCCCTATGCCGCAGACTTTGTGCGGTTTTGAACAGTATAGATGTCCGTGAGTGCTTCGAGGATTTTGAGAACCTGCTCGGAATTGCTCGAGTAGTAGATCGTCTGAGCGTCGCGGCGTGTCTTGACCAGCTTCTGAGCGCGCAGCTTGGATAGGTGCTGCGAGAGCGCGGACTGGCTCAAACCGACCTCTTGCGCCAGCGCGCCAACCGGGATTTCGCCCCTCACGAGGTTGCAGAGAATGAGAAGTCTCTTGGGGTTCGCCATTGCCGACAACAGGGCAGCGGCAACGTTTGCATTGGCGGTTAAATCGATTGTGTCCATACCTTCTTCCTGATGTGAAACTAATTTCAAAAACGCACGTTCCCGCTCAATGCCGGACGGCGAAAACTATCAATACAGCGTCAAGATTGTATATAGCTAAATTTCAGGTATTGCGTATTTCATGTTAGGTATATGTGAATAAACGTCCTCAACGGCCTGCGCGACGGCGTCGAACTCGCAACGCAAAAGCAAATCACCCGAAATGAGATCGAAACCGGCGCAATCCACTCCACAAATGCGCCAATCGCCGTTGCCGGCCTTCACGCTCGCTGCGGCCCTAGCCGCGAGGTCTGGGTGCCTGGCTAGCAATTCTTGCACTATCGCGTCCGCTTGCGCTGCCACCGCTTCGTTGCCGGGAGATCGAATCGTAAGATCTACGCCTTCCAGCACATAGGCGCGACCAAATCCGCCATTGAGGCTTGCGGACTGCGGCACAAGCCGGAAGAAACGGAAATCAGGGAAATCGATATAGAGCTTTGCCTTGGCATGGCGGCTGAGGAAGCGGCTGCGAATTCGCGCGTAGACCTCACTGTCGCGCTCGACCGGTTCGGCAAGGCATTGGGTCGTCAGGCGTGCATGAGCAAGCGGATCGCCCTTGCCAGGCTCGCCTGTCAGAAGCGAAGCGCGGCGATCGGCGTCGAGCGCGCGGGTATGCGTCGACAAGCCCGAGACGAGAATGACGGGAACACCGTCGATGTCGGTGCCGACGAGGACCCGGCTGGCAAAGGGGAAACCGGTCCCGGGGTCGAGAACGGCGATTGCGGCGTAACGGGCGGAACGGAGAAGCGTGCGAGCGAGCTTGCGGGCTTCTCCGTCGGTTTCCCTGAGAACGGAAGCTTGATCTTTCATGTCCACTTTTTTGGCGGAAGCGGACGGTAGGATCAAGCCTCTTCTTTGCGGCGATGCTGCGTCAAACCTTCGACGACGTCTTGCGCCGAAATGGTGCCGACGATCGCGCCGTTTTCGACAACCCCGATGCTGCCAGGTTGGCGTGAAAGGGCATCCAGGATGTCGATCAGCGGCGTTTCGGCCCGTGCCGTGCCGCTGACGCTGGCGCCTGCGGCCGCGTGGCCGAGACCGGCCTGCATGACGTCCCGCGCCGTCAGCATGCTGATCGGGTTCATGTGCTGGACGAAGTCGGCGACATACTGGTCGGCGGGGTTCTTGACGATCTCCTGCGGCGTGCCGCACTGGATGATGCGCCCGCCCTCCATGATGGCGATGCGGTTGCCGATGCGGAACGCTTCGTCCAGGTCGTGGCTGACGAAGAGGATGGTCTTCTTCAGCCGCCGCTGGAACTCGAGAAGCTCGTCCTGCAGGCGCGTGCGGATCAGCGGATCGAGCGCCGAGAACGGCTCGTCCATCAGCAGGATCGGCGCACCCGTGGCAAAGGCACGGGCCAGGCCGACACGCTGTTGCATGCCGCCGGATAGCTCATTGACCTTGCGGTCGGCCCATTTGGTCAGGTTGACGAGTTCGAGCTGTTCACCGACGCGTTTCTTGCGTTCGGCCTCCGGCATACCCGCGAGTTCGAGACCGAAACCGACATTCTCCGCCACGGTGCGCCATGGCAAGAGCGCGAACTGCTGGAAGACCATCGAGACAGTGTGCATGCGCAGGTCGCGCAAGCCCTTCGCGGTGGTCTTGTAGGGATTGCAGAGCCCGTTTGGCGTTGCGACCGAAACTTCGCCGCGCACGACGGGTGCCAGCCCGTTCACGGCACGAAGCAAGGTCGATTTACCGGAGCCGGAAAGGCCCATGAGGACCAGGATCTCGCCTTCCTGTACCGAGAGTGAGGCATCCGCCACGCCGAGAACGAGACCGGTCGCGGCGCCGATTTCGTCGCGGTTCTTTCCCTGATCGGCCAAAGCGAGGGCGCTTTCTGGTTTATCGCCGAAGACGATGCTGACGTTGTCGAAGCGGACCGCGGTCATACGCCTTCTCCTTCACCTGTCGCACGGAACATGCGGTCGAGAATAATCGCGAGAATAACGATACAGAGTCCAGCTTCGAAGCCCTTGGCGACATTGACCGTATTGAGCGCGCGAACAACCGGCACGCCGAGACCATCGGCGCCTACGAGCGCGGCGATCACGACCATCGAGAGCGACAGCATGATCGTCTGCGTCAGGCCTGCCATAATCTGCGGTGTAGCGTAGGGCAGTTCGACTTTGCGCAGCACCTGCATCGGCGTTGCGCCGAAAGACTCTGCGGCTTCTACGAGCGATGGCGGCGTCGAGATGATGCCCAGACGTGTCAGGCGGATCGGGGCCGGGATCGCGAAAATGACAGTGGCGATCAAGCCAGGAACCATACCGAGGCCGAAAAGAATAAGCGCGGGAATCAGATAAACGAATGTCGGAATGGTCTGCATCAAGTCAAGAATTGGGCGCAGTGCCGCGTAGACCCAAGCGCGGCGCGCGGCGGCGATGCCAAGCGGGATGCCGACGAGCATACTGACGAAAGTGGATGCCAGGACCAGCGCCAGGGTTTCGGTGGTTTCTTTCCAGTAGCCCTGGTTCATGATGAGCAGCAGCCCAAGCCAGGTGAATACCGCCACAACAATCGAGCGCCGGAGCCAGTAGGCAATCCCGCCGATGGCAAGGATGACGATCAGAGGATGCGGCTTCTGCAAAACGAACAGCAGCCCGTCGATGACGTGCGACAACAGGAAGGCGAGCTGGTTGAAGAACCAATCGGCATTCGACGTCAGCCAGTCCACGAAAGCTTTCGCCCACGCGCCGATGGGGATTTTAGATTCAGTGATCCAAGTCAAGGGCTCGCCTATCCAGAAAGAGCAAGAACAATAGCGATGATATCGGAAGCGGGGTGGTGCAAACCACCCCGCTCGTCATTGTCACAGGCCGAGGCTTTTCTTGACAGCCGCAAGGCCGTCACCGCTGCCGTCGCGAGTCTTCACGCCCGCAAGCCACGGATCCAGCGCGGACGGATTGGCCTTCAGCCATTCCGTCGCAGCCTTTTCCGGCTCGTCACCGTCGTTCAGGATCTTGCCCATCACCTGATTTTCCATTTCCAGAGAGAAAATCATGTTCTTGAGCAAGGCGCCGACGTTCGGGCATTCGTTGAGGTAGCCCGCACGAACGTTGGTGAACACCTTGGCGCCACCGAAGTCCGGTCCGAAGATGTCGTCGCCACCCGTCAAATAGGTAAGCTTGAAGTTGTCGTTCATCGGGTGGGGTTCCCAGCCGAGGAAGACGACCGGCTTTCCTTCCTTCTCCGTGCGGGCGACTTGCGCAAGCATGCCTTGCTCGGACGATTCAACCACTTCCATGCCCTTCAGGCCGAAGGTGTTCTTGTCGATCATGTCCATGACGAGGCGATTGCCATCGTTGCCCGGCTCGATCCCGTAGATCTTGCCGTCGAGTTCGTCCTTATGGGCGGCGATGTCCTTGAAGTCCTTGATGCCGAGTTCAGCGCCCTTGGCATTGGTTGCCAACGTGTATTTTGCGCCGACGAGGTTCGGGCCAAAGGACTCCACCGACTTATCGTCGAGGAAGGGACGAACGTCTTTCTCCTGGGTCGGCATCCAGTTACCCAGGAAAATGTCGATGTCCTTGTTTTTCAGTGATTGATAGGTAACCGGAACCGAAAGAACCTTGACGTCGGGGGCGTAGCCCAGTCCTTTCAGGACCACGGAGGCAGTGGCGGTGGTCGCGGTGATATCCGTCCAACCAACGTCCGAGAAATGGACGGTGGAGCAGCTGTCCGGGTCGGCGGAGAATGCAGCGGTTGCGACAGAGAGAGCGGCAACTGCGGTGGCGGTGGTCAGTTTGAATACGCTTGTTGTTTTCATTTTAGACTCCCAGTCTTACGTTCCCAAGCCAATCACCAATAGCCGAGTTTTACAAGCGACCTGAGCGCGTTTGCGCCGCATTGGAGTACCCGATTGCGACGTGAGCACTTTTTCGCGGAGTGCCGGAATTTCAAGGGTTTTGGGCATTTTCGGCCGGGAATTTCCTGTGATTATCAAAAAGGGGGACTTTTCTTTGACGTTTCGAGCTTTCAAGAAGCGAAAGACGGAGAAAACGATGGCAAAACTCTATTTTAACTACTCGACCATGAACGCCGGCAAGTCGACGATGCTGCTGCAAGCTTCCTACAATTACGAGGAGCGCGGCATGCGCGTCGTTCTGCTGATAGCGGCCTTCGACGAGCGTGCCGGAAAGGGGATCATCGGCTCCCGGATTGGACTGCAGGCCAGCGCCGTCGCCTTCGAACCGGAAGCAGACTTGCAGGCCTTGATTGGCGAGCTCAGCAAGGAGGGGGAACCCATCGCTTGCGTCTTCGTCGACGAAGCCCACTTCATGACGCGCGAGCATGTCTGGCAGCTTGCCCGGATCGTCGACCGGATGAACATTCCGGTCATGGTGTATGGCCTGAGGACGGATTTCCAGGGGAAGCTTTTTCCGGCTTCAGAGGAGCTTCTCGCGATCGCTGACGAGATGCGTGAAGTGCGGACGATCTGCCATTGCGGACGCAAGGCGACAATGGTGGTGCGTCTTGATGCGGAAGGAAAGGTGCTGCGTGAAGGTGCGCAGATCGATGTCGGAGGCAACGAAAAGTATGTGTCGCTCTGCCGGCGCCATTGGGATGATGCCATGAACGGGCAATGGCTCGCCGAAGCGGTATGACCATTCCTCAAATCGATTCCGGTTCGGCGGCTTATGCGCTAGGTTCGCGGTAATCGATTCATGGAGGCGTCCCGGTGCGCAAGCCTTTCTCCTTTGATACTCAGCTGGAAGCGGCACGAGCGCTTCCGGAACAGCTGCGTCTTGAAGCCAAGGTTTGTGTCGATTTCGTCACCGAATTTGCCCGCCAAGGGGCTGCTGTCGACGATGAGCGTTTCCTTGTCGAGAATGGGCGGTTCCAGGCGTTTGTCACGAACGGCGCGAGCCTGACCAATCTCCTCGCGGAACTCGTATCCGTCCTCGACACGCTGACGGTCAAGGTGTCGGCAGATCTCGACAGTTTCCGTGGCCTGACGCCAGGTGAGAAATTCATTGGTCGCTTTTCCCGCCAGCGGATGTGGCGTCGCCATAGCGCGCGGGTGCGCGCTGCGCCTGTTGTGGAGCGGTTGCGCGACCTCTTGGTAAAGTCGAACGAAACCGCCGCGGTTATTGCGAGCTACCGCACGATTGCCATCGACTTTCACAAGTTGGCCGAGCATGGATTGATCGGCATCGTCGAACAGCGCCGTCGGCTTGTTGACAGGATCGATATCGCCCGCCTTCGCATCCGGGAATTGAACGCCAAGGCGTTGACGACGCAGGGCAGGATCGGTCTCTACGGAAGCAGGGCCGAATGGGAACGCATGGAAGAAGAGCGCCGCGCGCTGAAAGCGCAGGCCGACCGTGCATCCGATGAAGAGCGCGGAATGCGCGAGGATAGTCAGCGCCGCGAACGCTTCATCAATCTCTTCCAGGTTTTCGTCGATGCGTTGAATAGGCAGGTCGGCCAGTGCAACGTTCTCGGCCGCAAAATGGTGATCGACACCGAAGAGCGGTTACTGATCTATCAGGCGCAGGTGGACACCGACATTCCCGGGTCAAAGGTACAGATTTCGGCAGAGCTTTTTCCCGCGATTGCCGGTCCGATTGAATTGTTCGAGCGCAACATGCTGGTGCCGCAGGAACTGGAGCACCGCAAGCGAGCCGCCGATGCTGCCTTCGCGAACAAGTTCGAGACCTTCGGGCCCGAGGCGGACGATGGCTCAGGAGAGCCGCTCATCGATGCGACGAAGATCTCCAAGCGGCTGCGTTTCCGCTTTCTGCGTTCCTAGGCTCCGAAGAAACAATAATATCAGCACGATATTGTCCTTCCCCGAGCGAGCGCATATGTCATTGCGCAGACAATTTTTGTCCACCACGGCAAGGAGAAGACGATGCTCGACCGGATCGCCGGTTTTTTCAGGCTGATCGGCCGGATCATCGGACGCTGGGCGCGGATTTTCTTTGCCTGGGCGTTCTGGCCATTTATCGCTGCCCGCGGCTGGTACGTTCAGCGCACCTGGATGGTCCGGTTGCCGATCCTTGGTTTTATCGGGCTGCTTGCCGTTCTCTATTGCTATTTTATCTGGCAGACGCAGGTCTGGTCCGGATTCAACCCGTCCTTCGTCAACGAATACAGACTTTCTGAGCGAAAGGTTCCCGCTGGACAGGAGCTGCCGTCAACAGACAGCGCGGCGACCACCAAGACCTGCCAGCGTTCTGCCATCGTCGATGTCGTGGCCGACCTGGTCGACTTCAACGTCAATCAGAATGCGTGGATCTCGTCCATGCTGCTCTATCGTCTCGGCCTTTTCGGCATCGACTGGGATCATACGCCGTTTCTCGACAATAAGGCGTCGTTCCAGCGTGGTGTGAATCAGGCGGTTCGCCGCACCTCGGTTGAACTGGTCGACACGCTCGGACGTGTGCGCGGCACCTCGGGGATCAACAACGACCTGCAGAAAGCGCGCGGCAACCTGCAGTTCGACGAATACAGCTGGTATTTTGGACTTGATCCGTTCGGGCCGAAGACGCCCACACCGAGCTATTATCGATCCGCTCTCGAAAGCCTGCGCAAGTTCAATACGGATCTGGCAGCCTGCAACGCGATCTTCGATGGGCGCGCGGATAACCTCATCCAGTTCATCGATCGTATCGCCAACGATCTCGGCAGCACTTCGGACGTGCTTGCAGACCGCTCACAGAATCATCATCGCGGCTGGTTCGACACACGCGCAGACGACCGCTTCTGGTTCGCTTACGGGCAGCTCTATGCCTACTACGCGATCCTTGCCGCCGCACAGTCCGACTTTTCCCAGGTCGTCGCGGAGCGCAATCTAGGCGCCATATTCGGCGCAACGATGAGGCAGTTCCAGGCGGCGTTGCAAATTCAGCCGGCAATTATTTCCAACGGTCGGGAGGACGGCTGGATCATGCCGAGCCATCTGGCGACGATGGGCTTCTATATTCTTCGCGTCAGGTCGAATCTCGTCGAAATTCGCTCTGTGCTCGATCGCTGAGCGTCACGCTCAGTTGATCAGCTTCATCCGGATCGCCTTGGCGACAAGTTGCGTCCGGTTCACGCAGTCGAGTTTCTTGATGGCGCTGGTCATATAGGCATTCACGGTGTGATCCGACAACGAGAGGATCTGGCCGATCTCGATCGAAGTTTTTCCCTGCGCCGTCCAGCGAACGACCTCGCGTTCGCGAGCGGAAAGCGGCGTATGCTCGGTAACCTTCGATTGCTTCGTGCGGTGATAGGCGTCAAGCAGATGGAGAGTCACCATCGCGAGTTCGTTGAGCTCGGTTTGTCCAAGCACCGGGCGGTCACCGGCCAGCCAGAACAGGATTCGCTCACCGTCGCGGGTATATGCCGGGAGCGCAACGCCGGTGGGAATGCCGAAGTCGTGCTGAAGCTTGTTCAACTCGTTCGGGAAAGTGTAGGCGCAGGAGTTGTCGGAAAGGCTCCATGAGCGCGGAAGAGCCGAGTCGCCCATTCCCATCGACAGCATGGGAAAACGCATGATGCGGGCGCGGTCGAATTGGTTGAAGTAGGCGGATGGAAGCGATGTTTCAATGAGGAGGGTTTTGAGGAGAACGCTTTCAAGAGCTGGCGCAAGCATCAAGGTGATATGCCGGAAGCCATAGGCGCGCGCTACTTTGACGAGAATTTGTGCGAATTCGGCCCTGGTATTGGTCGCTGAAATCTCCGTGGCCAGAGACAGCTGCCTTTCCGAGGTAGTCATGTAAGACATCAATGCGTCCCTGCTTACCTTCATTTCAGCGCTATAGAATATGCAAACTGATATATTTGCTAGTGCGAAACGGCGGGGCGCGCAGTGATTAATTTCAAATGTATTACTTTAACCACAGGATCGTCCTATGGTTGCGGCGTTTCGTGTTCAAAACGCAACCCAAGGAAACGGGACCGGCTCTCCGCGCAGCATCGAAGGAAACATGGAGGTTCGTCCGGGGCGCACCAATCGCCTGCGAATCGCTTCACGATCAGATCTTGTCCGTCACTTTCGCTTTTTTTGTTATCTGCTCGAGGAAGCCGAGCATCACCGCGGAGACGACAAACGCCAGATGCATCGCCGTCAGCCACATGATCTTGCTATCGGTGTATTGCTCGGCATTCAGGACGACCTGCAGCAAATGGATTGATGAAATTGCCACGATCGACGAGGCGACCTTGATTTTGAGGCTGCCGGCGTCGAGTTTGCCGATGAACGAGACATCGTCCTCGCTCTCCTCAAAGCGGCTGACGAAATTCTCGTAGCCGGAGATCATCACCATGACGATGAGGCTGGCGACCAGTGCAGCGTCAATCAGGCCGAGCATAGCGAGGATCATTTACCCTCGTTGAGGACGAATACGCCGCCGGCCACCTTCAGGAATTTGTAGCCGAAGGAGACAGCATAAACGGCGAGCGCGAGGGAAAGGCCGAGATAGAAGGCGACGAGGATCCAACGGCTCGAAAGGATGATGCGCTCGACGATGAGTTCGAGTGATTTCATGTCTGGTCCTCGCAACGTATAGAAACAATGCTTGACCGATAGCTGCTTGGATGAGCTTTGGGCAACCTGCGCGCTATTCACAGTCTCGGCATATTTCGCTATCCCGTTGAAACAAATATGTGACGCCGATCGAGCGTGGAGAACCGCGGGGAAACGGGGATGGCAGCATACAAATCCGACATCGAGATTGCGCGTGCGGCGGAGAAGAAGCCAATTTTCGAAATTGGTGAAAGGCTTGGCATCCCTCAGGCGCAACTCGCGCCGTATGGGCATGACAAGGCGAAGCTCAGCGCGCAATTCATTGCCGCGCAGGCAGAGAAGCCCGATGGCAGGCTGATTCTCGTCACGGCAATCAATCCGACCCCTGCCGGCGAGGGCAAGACGACGACGACAGTCGGCCTCGGCGATGGGCTGAACCGGATCGGCAAGAAGGCGATCGTCTGCATCCGCGAGGCTTCGCTTGGACCATGTTTCGGAGTGAAGGGCGGGGCCGCGGGCGGCGGTTATGCGCAGGTCATTCCGATGGAAGACATCAACCTGCATTTCACTGGCGATTTCCACGCTATCACCTCCGCCCACAATCTGCTCGCCGCAATGATCGACAATCACATCTATTGGGGCAACGAGCAGGACATCGATCTGAGGCGCGTCACCTGGCGGCGCGTGATGGACATGAACGACCGGGCGCTACGCGAGATGGTCTCCTCGCTAGGCGGCGTGGCCAACGGCTTTCCCAGACAGAACGGCTTCGACATCACCGTCGCTTCCGAGGTGATGGCGATTCTTTGCCTCGCCAGGGATCTCGAGGATCTGGAAGAACGTCTCGGCAAGATCATCGTCGGTTACCGTCGCGACAAGTCGGCTGTTTCTGCCCGTGACCTGAAGGCGGATGGGGCAATGGCGGTTCTCCTGAAGGACGCCATGCAGCCGAACCTCGTCCAGACGCTGGAAAACAATCCGGCCTTCGTGCATGGCGGCCCATTCGCCAACATTGCCCACGGCTGCAACTCGGTCATCGCCACGAAAACGGCGTTGAAGCTCGGTGACTATGTCGTGACCGAAGCGGGTTTCGGCGCGGATCTCGGCGCCGAGAAGTTCTTCGACATCAAATGCCGCAAGGCGGGATTGAAACCGGATGCCGCTGTCATCGTTGCGACGGTGCGCGCGCTCAAGATGAATGGCGGGGTGAAGAAGGACGATCTTGGAGCCGAGAATGTTGCCGCGCTGAAGAAGGGCTGCTCCAATCTCGGTCGCCATATCGCCAATGTTCGCAAGTTCGGCGTTCCCGTCGTCGTCGCCATCAATCACTTTGTCTCGGATACGGACACGGAAATCGCAGCGGTGAAAGAATATGTCTCGCGCTTGGGGGCGGAGGCGATCCTCTGCCGGCACTGGGCCGAGGGCTCCGCCGGCATCGAGGAGCTCGCCTACAAGGTGGTCGAGCTTGCGGAATCGGGACAGTCGCGATTTGCGCCGCTCTATCCCGACGATGTCTCCCTGTTCGAGAAGATCGAGATCGTGGCTTCGAAGATTTACCACGCAGGTGAGGTGACGGCTGATAAGGCGGTCAGGGACCAGTTACATGCCTGGGAGGAGCAGGGTTACGGGCATCTGCCGGTCTGCATGGCTAAGACGCAATACTCCTTTTCGACCGATCCGAACCTGCGGGGCGCGCCCGAAGGGCATATCGTGCCGGTTCGTGAAGTGCGTCTCTCGGCTGGCGCGGGTTTCGTCGTCGCCATCACCGGTGAGATCATGACGATGCCCGGCCTGCCGCGATCGCCCTCGGCGGAGCGGATCTATCTCAATGATCAGGGCTATATCGAGGGATTGTTCTGATCTCTCCGCAATGCGGGGAGGTTTATCCGGCGTGGATTGGAAACGACGATGTCACTTTGTAGCTTTGCTCGATGCCATGTTCTTGCAGTGGCGGCGGTTCTTTTATTGCCTGTGAACGGCGTTGTGGCTGGCAAGCAGGTTGCTCCCGAACAAAGCATGGCCGACTTTATGAATAGGAATCCCGACTGCACGGAATTCGGCGATCAGTGTTCGATTTGTGCCGTGGTCGATGGCAAAGCCGCTTGCTCCACGCCCAAGATCGCCTGCATCAAGGCACCTTATGTCTGCACTCGGCGCAGAGGAGATTGAGTCGGCAAGCCCAGAGCGTCGGCAACAATTAGCGAAGCCTGCTAGTGGCAATAGCGATATCCTCCGTTCCGCTCCAACACATCGAGATGGAAGTGCGTTTCGTGGGCTGCGTCACTTTCAGGATCCAGCACCGTGGTGAAGTAGAGACAGCCGGCAGCGCTGATCGTGCGCTGGAAGGCTCCGATCAGTGTTGGATCTTCCCTGCGGGGCTGCACCGCGATGTCCTTGCCCCTTTCGAAGCTGAAGCTTGCAATGTCGATCGCGTTACCGCGTGCATGCTCTGACACCTTGCCGGTCTCCGCCCCATTGCGCAGGCGGCAGATATAGGATGATGCCTGATTGACGCTGACAATGTTTCCCTGATCCGACGCGGCGACCCTGGCGGCCGGTATCACGCTCTCCTTCATCCAGCGAGCAAGGGCCAGGGCGACAGGGCATCGAAAGACCGCGTCCGGTTTGATTTTGATGCCCGGTAGCACTTCGGTGACCTTGATTGGTTTGTCGATGCCGCAGCCGTTGCCATCGTCGATCCGCGATATGTCCGTGAAGACAACGCCAAGGCTCTGCAGCTCTTTGATACATTCGGAATGTTCCTCATCACTTTCTGCTGCGATTGTCAGATGCTGCTCTTCCAGCGTTTGCTGAGAAGGGAGTTTCGGTCCCTGCTTCTCTGGCTCGGCAGAAGTGTCGGTCGGCGGCGGCTCGGTCGACGGCGCTCCCGCATCGGGCCGGTCCGGCTTTGGTTCAGGCGTTGGCGGAGTCGTTGGAGCTTGGGGAGCCGGGCCGGATTCCGCTGGCCGGATTTGCGGCTGGGGGCCCTTCTTCGGCAGGCTGGCGCTGGCCAAAAGTCCGATGCAGCTCAGCGCTGCCAGAATCACGATAATCTTCTTCACGCATCCACCCGTTGTATATTTATGCGGGAGGAGAACGTGTGGATGCGATTTTCGTTGCAATTTCGCAACGTTGATCGTTGCGGTAAAAATATGACTTATTAAATCAAGATAACATTGGCCTGATATATTGACAATAATACTCATGTTTTTTATGCGGCAAAAAGAAGGCGAAAATCTTCGTCTGAATGCCTAGCCAGCCCATCGAAAACGCAGCCGCGTCACGACCAGCCAGCCCGGTGACATTATCTCAAGGGGTTGTTTTCATGATCGTCCAGCACTCGCGCTCGGTTCTACTCGCCTGCACGGCACTCGCCATCGTTATGCCTTCCGCCATCGCCCTCGCACAAAGCGCACCTTCAACCGCGCAGACTACCGAAGAGCAAAAGGCAAAGAGCGAAGCTGATACCTTCCTCTCGCCCATCATCGTGAAGGGTAGCAGGCAGGCCGCCAACGATCCCTACACCAAGCCGGGTCCTTCAAGCACGGTCACGGCAGACCAGATTGATCTCCAGGCGGGGCAGGGCACGGATGATCTGTTTCGCAGCGTTCCGGGAACGTCGACGGCCAATAATCCCCAGAACCCCGGTGTAGCCGTCAACATTCGCGGTTTCGAGGGGTCCGGCCGCGTCAACATGTCGATCGACGGCGTCCGCCAGAACTTCAGGTTCACTGGTCACGAGGCGCAGGGCTTTACCTATATCGATCCGGCGTTCCTGGCGGGCATCGATGTGACCCGTGGATCAGTTACCGGTATCGGCGGCGGTGCGTTGGCTGGTACGGTCAATTTCCGCACCTATAACATCGATGATCTGATCCAGGGCGACAAGAACTACGGCGGCATCGTCTCCGCGACGGTCGGGACCAACGAACTCGGCTGGTCCGAGTCGGCTATCGGCGCCTATCGGTTCAACGATGTCTTTGCCGTTCTCGGCGGTATCAGCAAGAGCGATCCGGGCAATTTTGAAAACGGTGACGGTGTGACCGTGCCTTACACAGAGCAGGATCTGATTTCGGGCATGCTGAAGGCGGAAATCACGCCGAACGCCGAGAACACCATCAAGCTCGGTGGGATCAGCTACGACAACGACTTCTTCGCGAACTCGTACTTCCAGAACGTGAAGAACAAGACGTTTACCGCCAGCTATGCCTATACGCCCGGCGACAACGACTTGATCGATTTCAAGACGAACTTCTACTATAACCGCCTTGAGATGCAGTACGATACGAACGCCACGGGCGGCGGTTCGGCTGCCGGTCGCCGGATCAAGGACACCGGCATTGGCTTCGATGTCTCCAACACGTCCAAGTTCGATGTCGGCGACGTCGCGGTCACCACCAATTATGGTGTCGAATACTTCCACGACGACTATGACGTGATCAACAGCCGGACGCAGCCTTTGGGTGGCGTCAATGGCAGTGGCAAAAGCGCTATCCTCGGCGTTTTCGACACGACCACGCTGACCTACGGCATGGCGGACCTGACGCTCGGTTTGCGTTACGACCACTTCAACCTCGACGGATCGGGCGCTGTCGTTGCCAGGAATCCGTTGGGCTTGCCAGCCGGTCCGTACACCGTCGACAAGTCAGAGGGGCGTCTGAACCCGAGCGTCACCTTCGCACTGAATCCGACCGAGTGGTTCCAGCCCTACGTGACGTACGCGGAAACCCAGCGTGCGCCGACCGTCAACGAGATCTTTGCCGGCGGTACACATCCAGGAGGGACGCAGAGCTTCTTCCCGAATCCGTTCCTGGAGCCGGAAACCTCCAAGGGTTGGGAAATCGGCGCGAATATCAAGTTTGATGGACTGCTGGATGCGGGCGATAGCTTCCGCCTAAAGGCAAATTACTTCTACGACAACATCGACAATTACATCACCGCCGCACTTCTCAACGGTGGTCGGCAGATCTTCTTCGTCAACAATCCGGGCACGTCCAGAGTCAGCGGCTTCGAGCTGCAGGCCGCCTACGATGCGGGCTTTGTCTTCGGTGATCTTGCCTACACCTACACGGATACGAACCTGCCGTCGCAGGTCAACGGCTTTGGCGTGCAAAGCTACCTGCCTGACAGCATCTTCAGCGCGACGCTCGGTGCCCGCTTCCTCGAGGATCAGCGCCTCACCGTTGGCTCGCGCTTCTATGCCGTCAGCCGAGCTTACGTCGGAAGCGTGAATGTTGCCGCTGGAACCAGCCCGTACCAGCCAGGCTACGGATTGGTCGACCTCTTTGCGAACTACAAGTTCGAAAAGGGCTTCGAGCTCACCGGAAGCGTCACCAACGTCTTCGACAAGACCTACACGCCTGCGTCTAGCACGATTGCAGGCAACACCATTGAAACCGGTCGTGGGCGGACGTTCATGATCACGGCACGCGCACGCTTCTAATCGGCTCGCGCATCACGAAGGGTGGCCACCATGCCGCCCTTTTTCATTCGTGGGATTCGGCTCTTGCGCTCGGTCCGATCTCACGCTAACAATTCCGCCCATGAACACGTCCTTGAACATTGCAGTTTGGTGGTGGGCTCGCTGAGGCGGCCTCGACCAATCGTGTCCAAAGACGACGAGTGAGCCGCCCGGAAAACGCCAGGCGGCTTTTTTGTTTTTAAGGCTGCCTGTCATCCGGGCCCGATAACGGAGTGGAACAATGGTAACGATCCTTCGGGATGACGGAGCGGAAATCTACGAGACGAAGGGCGGCATATCGGTCACCCGGCAGCGCAGGGCGATCCCTTACGCTGACGCGGTCTCGTCCTATATCGACAAGCTCGACGAGCGCCGCGGCGCGGTGTTTTCGTCGAACTACGAATATCCGGGCCGTTACACCCGCTGGGATACCGCTATCGTCGATCCGCCGCTCGGTATTTCCTGCAACGGTCGCCACGTATGGATCCAAGCCTATAACGAGCGCGGCGAGGTTATCCTCGGCTTTGTCACGGAGCGGCTAAAGACAGTTTCGGATATGGTGCTTGGCGCTTCGACGGCGCGGCGGCTGGATCTGACTGTCAAGAAGCCTGAGCGCGCCTTTACCGAGGAGGAGCGCTCGAAGATCCCGACGGTGTTCACCGTTCTGCGCGCCATCACCGAGCTGTTTTATTCCCAGGCGGATGCCAGCCTTGGTCTTTATGGCGCCTTCGGCTACGATCTTGCCTTCCAATTCGATGCGATCAATCTGAAGCTGACGCGCCCGGCCGACCAGCGCGATATGGTTCTTTACCTGCCGGATGAGATCCTTGTCGTCGACAACTATTCGGCCAAGGCCTGGATCGACCGCTACGACTTCGAAAAGGGCGGGCTTTCGACCGAGGGCAAGGCCGGCGACATTCCGGCAGAACCCTTCCAGCGCACCGATGCCATTCCGCCGAAGAGCGATCATCGCCCCGGCGAGTATGCCGACCTCGTCGTCAAGGCGAAGGAGAGCTTCCGCAAGGGTGACCTCTTCGAAGTGGTTCCGGGCCAGAAGTTCATGGAGCGCTGCGACAGCAAGCCGTCGGACATTTCCAAGCGGCTGAAGGCGATCAACCCGTCGCCCTATTCCTTCTTCATCAATCTCGGAAATCAGGAATATCTGGTCGGCGCCTCGCCCGAAATGTTTGTGCGTGTCTCCGGCCGCCGCATCGAGACCTGCCCGATCTCCGGCACGATCAAGCGCGGCGACGATCCGATTGCCGACAGCGAGCAGATCCTCAAGCTGCTGAATTCCAAGAAGGATGAGTCCGAGCTGACGATGTGCTCGGACGTCGACCGCAACGACAAGAGCCGCGTTTGCGAGCCGGGTTCGGTGAAGGTCATCGGCCGCCGCCAGATCGAGATGTATTCGCGTCTCATCCACACGGTCGATCACATCGAGGGGCGCCTGCGCGACGACATGGATGCTTTTGACGGCTTCCTTAGCCACGCCTGGGCGGTGACGGTCACCGGTGCGCCGAAGCTTTGGGCCATGCGCTTCATCGAAAGCCACGAGAAGAGCCCGCGCGCCTGGTACGGCGGTGCAATCGGCATGGTCGGCTTTAACGGCGACATGAATACCGGCCTCACGCTGCGCACGGTTCGCATCAAGGACGGGATCGCCGAAGTCCGGGCAGGGGCGACCTTGCTCAACGATTCCGATCCGCACGAAGAAGAAGCCGAAACCGAACTGAAGGCCTCCGCCATGCTTTCCGCCATCCGCGATGCCAAGGCCGGCAACTCCGGCAAGGTCAGTCGCGACGTCGCTGCCGTCGGCAAGGGCGTCAAGATCCTGCTTGTCGACCACGAAGACAGCTTTGTCCACACGCTCGCCAATTATTTCCGCCAGACGGGCGCGACGGTTTCCACCGTCCGCACGCCGGTGCCGGAAGAAATCTTCGACCGGCTGGATCCTGATCTCGTCGTGCTCTCGCCGGGTCCCGGCAATCCGAAGGACTTCGATTGCAAGGCGACGATCAAGAAGGCGCGCGCACGCAACCTGCCGATCTTCGGCGTCTGCCTCGGGCTGCAGGCGCTGGCGGAGGCCTATGGTGGCGAGCTCAGGCATCTGGCGCTGCCGATGCACGGCAAGCCGTCGCGCATCCGCGTGCTGGAACCGGGCATCGTGTTCTCGGGACTCGGCAAGGAGGTGACGGTCGGGCGCTATCACTCGATCTTTGCCGATCCCTCGACGCTGCCGCGTGACTTCATCATCACGGCGGAAAGCGAGGATGGCACGATCATGGGCATCGAGCACGAGAAGGAGCCGATCGCCGCTGTGCAATTCCACCCGGAGTCGATCATGACGCTTGGTGGTGATGCCGGCATGCGGATGATCGAGAACGTCGTTGCGCACCTTTCACGCAAGGCAAAGACCAAGGCGGCCTGACCTTCGCATCCTGGCGCCGCCCCGACCGGTCATTTGCCGCGATGGATCATCCGGAGCAAATGGCCTATCGCGGCGGTTCCAATCGCAAGCGCTCCAGGTCGCTCGGCAGGGCGATATCGCGGTACCGCAGGGCTGCAGCGGTTTCAGCCATCGCCTCCGGCGCAAAAGCAGCGAGATTCCCCAGCAACGGGTCGTTCTGGAAAAGGTCGAGGCCGAATTTTCTGGTCTGGCCGCTCCAATGAATTCGCAGGCTATCGCTTTCAATGCCACGAGATACGGAGTGGACGTAGGAGGTCGTTATATCGGCGAGCGGATGACGTTCGATAAGCCTCTGCGAGCCTCTGCAACCATCGCGAACAAGATCAGAGTCTTCCAGAAACACGGACGTCGTCTTTTCGCTTAGGGCGGGCACGATCGCAAACAATGGCAGGAACAGGACGCATAATCCGCCGCACCATCCGAAAACCGTCCGCCTCCACGGGGACGGCGAAGAGCGCAGATAAGGCACAAGCATCGCGGTGCAGATAAAAAGGCCAAGCAGGATGGCGAGGCCATATTCGGACCACGAGCGCGTGTCGCACGCCATGTCGCTCAGTGTCTGCTGATACAGAAAACTCAACGATGCGCCCTCCGGTTGCGGGGACGCTAACAGGCGAACTCTTCACCAACAGTAAAGCCCTGCCTCCAGCCAACGGTACCTTGCGGTGATCTTTCCAGATGCAGCAGTTGACTTTGGCAGTCAAATCAGAACATTTCCGGAACATAGAATGTGGGGATATTGTCGTGGCTGCTGAGAAGTTTATTGTCCTGCCGTACCGCAAGAACCGCGGCAATCTTGTGCCGGGCGAGATGCGGCAGGCATCGAATGCCATGAGCGCCGAGAAGATCGCTACCTCAATGGCCTCGCGCTTCGTCGGTGTCGCGGCTTATGCTGTGATGGTCGACGAGGAGACCGGCGATATGTCGTCTCCGCGGCTGCTTGCCCGACACGGCGAGATCGCCGATATCAATCC
Organism: Rhizobium sp. R711; assembly: GCF_002211365.1. Taxonomy (GTDB): domain Bacteria; phylum Pseudomonadota; class Alphaproteobacteria; order Rhizobiales; family Rhizobiaceae; genus Rhizobium. The sequence goes on from NZ_LOKZ01000038.1 coordinate 96,698, forward strand.
GGCATAGCCAGGTCTCTATGGAAACCTCGCTCTATCTGCCGGTCAAAGGCTTTCTGGAGGCGGCGGGCTACGTCGTCAAAGGCGAGATCGGCGGCTGTGATCTCGTCGGCCTAACCGAGGGCGAGCCGCCGGTCGTCGTGGTGTGCGAGCTGAAACTCAGCTTCAATCTCGAGCTTGTCCTGCAGGCCGTTGATCGAGCCGCGATGAGCGACGAGGTTTGGATTGCCGCCCGCGTCTCCGCCAAGGGACGCGGGCGCGAGGCCGACAAGCGCTATCGCGATCTTTGTCGCCGGCTCGGGATCGGTATGCTCGGCGTGTCCGATGCCGGCGAGGTCAACGTCATCGTCAGTTCGGTTTCGCCGATGCCGCGCACCAATCCGAAACGCCGGTCGCGGCTCGTCAGAGAGCATCAGCGTCGGCGCGGCGATCCAGCGGTCGGCGGCAGTACACGTGCGCCTGTCATGACGGCCTATCGCCAACGAGCGCTAATCTGTGCCGCCGCACTCCAGGAGGGGATGGTGCGGCCGCGCGATATGAAAGCGCTGGCAGCGGACGCGGGCAAGATCCTGCTCGCCAATGTGTATGGCTGGTTCGAACGGCGGGAGAAGGGCGTCTATGCCCTGACGCCCGCAGGTGAGGCGGCGCTCCTTCGTTGGCCACAATCGATCAGCATCGCGGCCGAGATCGCCGGTGGTCCAACGTCTGCAAGCTCTGAACGCTCCTCGGTCTATTCATAGCGATCCTATCTGCGGTGGCATCGACGTTGGGCGGGTGTGCAGCTTGCTTTGGCGCCAGGACCCGGCCGACGGGACAATCGTGTCGGATTGCAGAAAAAGGGGGGCTCGCCAGCTTTCTTGCAGCCTGTGTTTGACAAAACAGGTATCATCACACATATGAGCCTCATGGGCCGCCTGCGCGATTTTCGCGCGGGCGGTTTTGCGTTTGAATGGGCTGATTTCTGCAATTCATTCGCATCCGCACTGATGTCTGCGCAGGGGATGAAAATGGACGGGAAGGGCAATCTCACGGTTCGGCGGCTGGCGCTCTGGGGTATCCCGATGTCGTTGGGCGTCATGGGCTTGAAGATGGTCGCATGGTGGGTGACAGGTTCGGTGGCGCTGCTGTCGGACGGCCTGGAGTCGACGGTGAACGTCGTTGCGGCCTTCATCGCCTTCTTCGTCATCCGCTATGCGCAAAAGCCGGCCGACCACGACCATCCCTTCGGACATCATAAAGCGGAATATCTTTCGGCCGTGACCGAGGGCGCGTTGATCATTGTGGCGGCGCTTTTGATCGTCAACGAGGCGATTGGGCAGCTCTTCCAGCCGCGTATGCTGGATGCGCCAGCGCTTGGTCTTGCGATCAACTTCGTCGCTGGCGTCATCAATGCCGTCTGGGCGCAGATCCTGATCAGGACCGGACGCAGGTATCGCTCGGCAGCGCTAACGGCGGATGGTCAGCATATCATGTCCGATGTCGTCACCTCGGTCGGCGTCCTGATCGGTCTGCTGCTGGCGCTGGCCACCGGATATGCAATCTTCGACCCCGTGCTCGCCATTCTGGTTGCGGTCAATATTCTCTATCAGGGCTGGAAAGTGATCTCCCATTCGATCGGCGGTCTGATGGATCAGGCGGTCACGCTCGAGGAGGAGGAGGCGATCAAGCAGGCGATTGCTACCCATGCCGCTGGCTCGATCGGCGTGCATGATCTGAAGACGCGCCGCGCCGGCACGGTCACCTTCGTCGATTTTCATCTTGTCGTGCCGGCTGCCATGACTGTAAGGCAGGCGCACGATATCTGCGATCGCCTTGAAGATGCCATCCGTGCGGCGCATCCGGGCTCCAGCATCGCCATTCACGTCGAGCCGGAGGGTGAAAAGGCCCACGGCATCCGCGTCAAAGTCATCAAGGAGGCTTGAATGCCCAAAACAGACGTATCCAACCTGTCCATGCTGGGCAGCCAGACGGAATCTCCGAAATCACCCGAGGAGGCGGTGCTTGAGAAGGTGCCGTCGAGCCATGCCGGCACCGATTATGTCGTCCGCTTCACGGCGCCGGAATTCACCTCGCTCTGCCCCATGACAGGGCAACCGGATTTCGCCCATATCGTGATCGACTACATCCCGAACGAATGGCTGGTCGAATCGAAGTCGCTGAAGCTGTTCCTACATGCGTTCCGCAATCACGGCGCCTTCCATGAAGATTGCTCGGTCTATATTGCCAAGAGGCTGGTCGAGCTGCTCGATCCGAAGTGGCTGAGGATCGGCGCCTACTGGTATCCGCGTGGCGGCATTCCGATCGACGTGTTCTGGCAGACCGGCAAGCCGCCCGAGGGCGTTTGGCTGCCGGACCAAGGCGTTGCCACCTATCGCGGTCGCGGCTGAACCGTTGGACTGACTGAGACTGGCCGTTATCCCGCCGCCAAAGGGGCGGCGGTTGCCGATTTGGCTGAACAGCCCAGACCTCAAACGTTGTTGTGGTCGAGTGGAAACTTGGCGACATCCATTTGGATCTGCCGCTTCTCGCTGCGAAGCCCTGCTCTGAGAAGATTGCGCGCCTTCACCAGTTCGAGACGCAAGCGCATCAAATGCTTGCTCAGCCTGCTCTTTGGCCTGAACGTATCGTCTTCCGACGCCCGAAGGAAGGGCGCCTTGTTTGCGCTGTCTTCGAGAAAGCGGAGCTGGACCACGGGGGCCGGTTCGATCTGAACGGCCGCAATCCACGATCGATGCCAGAAGTATGCATCGACCAGCGCATAGCTCTTCGTATCCTCAAGCATCCTCGCGGCTGCACGTGGGCCGATGACGTAGCCTGCCAAGCCGAGCCGGTTTTGAAAGACACGTGTCGCCCGATAGCCGCTGGGATCATCTGTCCAAAGGGGTGACTTCGCCATGATATGGGGCAGGGGAACGAATTCCAGATCGTAGACGTAGTTCCAATCGTCGTCACGGTCTCGGATAGTTCGTATCACGTCGGTAATATCACTCGAAAGGACGGCATCGTCTTCCAGTATGACGGTCTTTTCATTTCGCTCTACGACGGCGTTCCATGCCATTCGATGCGATGTGAAGCAGGCAATGTCCTGGCGAAGCGTCGGGCTTGGCCAGTGGTTGGCTGCTTCCTGGCAGTCTTCGGGCGACAGATCGCTCGCCTCGAATGCATCGAGAAAGCGATATTCCAATCCAAGTCTCGCCATCTGGCGGGACTGAAAATGTCTTCTCGCGTTCTCGGACTTGCGACTGATAATAAAGATATTCAACAGATCTTGCCTGGTCGATGGCCGTTGCGTTCCTGATCTTATTGAGAACTCTGCTTCTACCGTCAAGATTGATCATCGGGGCGCCGCGACGCCGGGCGCGGATGCGGCAGCGGATCGGTCGGCCTCCGGGAAGGCCGTCAGGTTGGCTCAGACATCGAAGCTGTCGTCGTTGTCGAAGTCGGATTGACCGTCATCGACGGCGTCGTCGTCGTTCGTGTTGTAGTCGGCTTGCTGAATACTGGCAGTGCCGTTGTTGTCGTTATCGTCATTCGCGTTGTCAGCTGCCTGCTGCTTGTCGCCGTCGTTGTTGAAATAGTTGTTGATGACCGTTTCTTCTGTCGGCGCGTTGCCGAGGGGATTGCTCCCTGCAAGCGGTGAGCCCCAGCCAAGCGACGACATGTGGCTCCCGAAGATCCCGCTCAGCGAATTGGCAAGCAACATGCCGCCTGCGACGCCAGCCGCCGTCCCGAGTGCGCCCTGCAGGAAACTGCCGCCTGCGGAGGGTGCTGCCGGCGGGCTCCAGGGCCCGGTCGGTTGCGGCGGCATGGCGCGGGGGGCGGTGTCGAAGCCGCGATCCTGCTGGATCTGTTGACGCGGGGCGCTACCCCAGGGACCTGAGGAGGGTGGCGGTGGCGCCGGTTGCTGCGGCGCCTGGCTGCTGCCGAAGATAGAGCTCAGGAAGCCGCCGCCCTGTTCGGCCTTGTGATAGTCGCTCTGATCGGCCTCGAGCACACGAATGCGCTCTTCGAGCTGCTTGATGTGATTGGCCGCCGCTTCCAGCCCCTTTTCCTGCACGATCACGGCCTGCGCAAGATAGTAGGCGGCATAGGGCTGCTCGCGTGTTCCCTGCTCAATCAGCACTTCGGCGTCGTGGTCACGCGGCGTTGCCGATGCGGTGCGGACGCGCTCGAAAAGGGCGGTCAGCAGTTGGCGTTCTTCGGGTGACATGGCCGGGCTCCTTTGTTGCTTGCGATGCTTCGCTAGGGATGACGTAGGAATGGATTCCGACTTTTCAAAGCCACCCAAATTACATTTCCGTAAGCCTCGCCGCCTGCCTAACCATATCTTCATCCGTTCCGTGGCTTGTCTTTTTCCCGCATTGTTTTACGCATGGAGTCGCACTATGTGCGAGGAACCCGAATTCGACGTAAGAGAGGTTCGAATGTACGAAGAAGAAGAACAGGACGACAAGACGAAGGAACTGCCGCTCGGCAAGGAAACGGAGGCGAACCTTTTCAAGTCGCGTTCGATCTTCATCTACGGGCCGATTACGCAGGAACTCGCGCAGAAGGTCTGCACGCAGCTTGTGGCGCTCGCAGCCGCCAACGACGACGATATTCGCATCTACGTCAATTCCCCCGGTGGTCATGTCGAATCTGGCGATTCGATCCATGACATGATCAAGTTCATCAAGCCGAAGGTCTGGATGATCGGAACGGGCTGGGTCGCATCGGCCGGCGCGCTGATCTATGTCGCGGCGCCGAAGGAACAGCGCCTTTGCCTGCCGAACACCCGCTTCCTGCTCCACCAACCGTCCGGTGGCACGCGCGGCATGGCGTCCGACATCGAGATCCAGGCTCGCGAGATCATCAAGATGAACGAGCGCCTGAACAAGATCATGGCTGAAGCCACCGGCCAGCCTTACGAGAAGATCGCTACCGATACCGACCGCGACTACTGGCTGTCCGCAGAAGAAGCCAAGTCCTACGGCCTCGTTTCGCGCATCATCACGTCGCAGTCCGAGATCTGATTTCGTGTTATGAGAGGCGCCCTTGCTTGCTGGATGGCGGGCGAGGGCGCTTTTTGCGTTTGCGCAACCGAACCGCGGAGTTTTGATATGCCCGATCTGCACTACGAGCATCCGCGTTTGGCTGCCCTCTATGATCTTGCTTGCGGCTGGTCTGAGGATCGGGATTTCTACCTCTCGGTCGCGGATGGCGGTCCGAAGTCAATCCTCGATCTTGGTTGCGGCACCGGACTGATCTGCGACGCCTATGCGGCATGCGGGCATGATGTGACCGGTGCCGATCCCTCGCGGACGATGCTTGATATCGCTAGAGGCAAGCTGCATGGCGACAGAATTGAATGGGTAGAGTGTCTTTCCCAGCACTTTCGATCCGATAAGCGCTTCGATCTAATCATCATGACCGGACACGCCTTTCAGGTGCTGCTCGACGAGACCTCCATCCTCGCCACCTTTGCCGCCATGCGCGAGCATCTGGCGCGTGACGGCTGCATCGTCTTTGAATCCCGCAATCCCGAAATAGACTGGAAGGCGCGATGGAACGGCGGGGCATTCGAGGTTAATCAGGAGGGGCGCGTCATCCGCGAGACGCGTGACGTAATCTCCTACAGCAATGGCCGGGTTCATTTCGAGACGCGTTATCATTTCCCGGATGAGATACTGGTTTCGAAAAGCGAGTTGTTGTTCTTATCGCGCGAGGAGATTGAACGCTACCTCCAAGCTTCCGCGCTACAGGTCGAGGTGGTCTATGGTGACTGGGACCGCGGACCTTTCGACGAACGGACCTCAGAGGAAATGATTTTCGTCGTCCGAAAGGTGTAGCCGTATAGAGCCGACCGATAGGTACCGAATGGTGCCAATCTGCACTTGCGCAAGTCCGCGCGATACGGCTTCCATGCGGACTTTCCGCCGATCGAGTTCCGCCATGCTCAAAGACTTTTCCATCCAAAGCCTGTTCATGGGCATCCTCACCACTTTCGTGGGGTTTGCCAGCTCCTTTGCGGTCGTGCTTCACGGCCTGCAGAGTGTCGGTGCGACGGATGCGCAGGCGGCGTCGGGCCTTATGGCGCTGTCGATTGCGCTGGGGCTTTGCGCAATCTTCCTTAGCTCCGTGACGCGGCTGCCTATCAGCATCGCTTGGTCCACTCCGGGTGGGGCACTGCTTGCAAGTACCGGTGTGGTCGAGGGCGGGTTCAATGCGGCGGTCGGCGCGTTTCTCATCTGCGCGTTGCTGATCGTCATCGCCGGCCTGTTCAAGCCGCTCGGCCGGGCGGTTGCGGCCATTCCCGCGCCTCTTGCCAATGCGATGCTCGCCGGCGTCCTGATCGGATTGTGCTTTGCGCCGGTTAGGGCGATCGGCTTCAATCCGCTGCTCGGCTTGCCGATCGTGGTGGCGTGGATCGTTGTCGGTGCGTTCAAGCGGCTTTGGGCGGTGCCGGCAGCGCTCGCGGCCTTCGTGCTGGTGGTTGCCTTCGGCGTGGATATTCCCGAGGGGGCACTCGGCTCGGTCGAGCAGGCGCTACGGCCTCCGGTCGAGTTCGTTATGCCCGTCTTCAACCTGCCGGCCTTCGTCTCCATCGCCCTGCCGCTTTTCATCGTAACCATGGCGTCGCAGAATATTCCGGGCATTGCCGTCCTGAAGGTCAACGGCTACCAGCCGAAGCCCGGGCCACTCTTTTCCGTGACCGGACTGTTCTCGATATTGTCGGCGCCGTTCGGCGGCCATGCGGTGAATCTCGCTGCGATTACGGCGGCGATGTGCGCCGGTCAGGACGCGCATGCCGATCCGGCGCGGCGCTACTGGGCCGTCCTCGTCTCGGGCATCTGCTATGTCGTTCTCGGCCTGCTGGCGGGGGCAGTGACGACCTTCGTGGCCTTGGCGCCGCCGATCCTGATCCAGGCGGTGGCGGGTCTCGCACTGGTCGGCGCGTTTTCCAGTTCCGCTATGTCGGCCTTCCAGGCGCAGGAGTCGCGGGAGGCGGCGGCGATCACATTTCTGGTGACGGCATCGGGCGTTTCCTTCGCGGGTATCTCGGGGGCATTCTGGGGATTGCTCGCCGGAGGGTTGATGCTGGCGCTGTCACGTATTGTGCAAGCGGCGAAAAAATAGACGGAGGGATTGCCAGTTTTTTGTACCCCGGCTATAAGCGCGACCATGAAGAACACGGGCGTCATGATTTCTGAGCAGATTGTTCGCGGGCGCATCGCGCTCCGTGACAATACGCGCGCCCTTACCTCGCTTCTTCTCCTCGGCCTTACGCGCGGTTGCCGGGTCCGTTGAGGAGCGCCCGGCGGCCGAAAGCCCGCCCAGGCCATCGCTCCTCGTGACCAATCCCGAAAACTGATCAACCGGATGCTTTCGCGCCGGATTCGTCATCGCCAAGCCAGACCCGATACGCTATGACGCGGCTGGCCAGATGACGGGAAGAGGAAGAGAAGACATGGACACGAACACCCGCTCCCAAACCAAAGGCATGCCCGAGGCGGCGATCAAGTATCGCTCCTATCCCCAGGTGAACATCCCTGATCGTACATGGCCGTCGAAGACGCTGACCAAGGCGCCCATCTGGTGCTCGGTCGATCTGCGCGACGGTAACCAGGCGCTGGTCGACCCAATGGGTCATGACCGCAAGGCCCGTATGTTCCAACTGCTGCTCGACATGGGCTTCAAGGAAATCGAGATCGGTTTCCCCTCCGCCTCGCAGACCGACTTCGATTTCGCGCGCTGGTGCGTCGAGCAGGGCAATGTGCCCGACGACGTGTCGCTGCAAGTACTGGTGCAGTGCCGTCCGGAACTGATCACCCGCACCTTCGAGGCGCTGGAAGGCGCCAACCGCCCGATCGTTCACTTCTACAACTCCACCAGCGAATTGCAGCGTCGTGTCGTGTTCGGCAAGGACGTCCAGGGTATCAAGCAGATCGCCGTCGATGCTGCGAAGATGATTTCTGATATGGCGGCGAAGGCCGGCGTCGGCTATCGGTTCGAGTACTCGCCGGAGAGCTTCACCGGCACTGAGCTCGAAGTGGCCTTGGACATCTGCAATGCCGTCATCGACGTGATGAAGCCGACGCCCGACAACAAGCTGATCATCAACCTGCCGTCCACCGTCGAAATGGCGACGCCGAACATCTATGCCGACCAGATCGAGTGGATGTGCCGCAATCTCGACAATCGCGAGAACCTGATCATCTCGCTGCATCCGCACAACGACCGCGGCACCGGCATCGCTGCCGCCGAACTGGCCTTGCTGGCGGGTGCCGACCGTGTCGAAGGTACGCTGTTCGGCAATGGCGAGCGCACGGGCAACGTCGACGTCGTCACCATGGCGCTGAACATGTTCACGCAGGGCGTCGACCCTGAGATCGACTGCTCCGATATCGTGCGGATGAAGGAAGTCTTCGAATATTCGAACCAGATGCCGATCGGCGAGCGCCACCCCTATGTCGGCGAACTGGTCTATACGGCTTTCTCCGGTTCGCACCAGGACGCGATCAACAAGGGTATGAAGGCGATCAAAGTCGCCAATCACCCGGTCTGGGAAGTGCCCTATCTGCCGATCGATCCGCAGGATGTCGGCCGCACCTACGAGGCGATCATCCGCATCAATTCGCAGTCCGGCAAGGGCGGTATCGCCTACATCCTGCAGCAGGACTACGGGCTGAACCTGCCGCGCAACCTGCAGGTCGAGTTCCGCGAAGACATTCAGCGGATCACCGATGAAGAGGGTAAGGAGTTGCCGTCGAAGCGGATCTACGACCGCTTCATCGAGCGCTACGTGACGCAGCCGAAGGGCCGCATCAAGTTCGTCGACCATCACACCTATGCCGACCCCGAGCGCAAGGGGCAGCGCATCGTTGCCGCCGAGATCACCGATAACGGTGAGACGAGGCGCATCGAGGGCAGGGGCAATGGCCCGGTCGACGGCTTCATCAATGCTCTCTCGCATTATCTCGGCATCGACATGTCGGTCGAGGACTATTCGGAGCATTCACTGCAGCACGGCTCGAACGCTGCCGCCATCTCGTATGTCGAGACCTCCTATCCTGGCGGCAAACTGTTTGGCGCCGGCATCAGCACAAACATTGTCGGTGCGTCGCTCGAAGCGATCGTCTCTGCGGCAAACCGGGTGCTCGAGGTCAAAGCCGGAAAGCCCTGACGCGATCCGTGCAGCGGATTAATCCGCTGCACTTTTTTCCTATACGGTGTTGAGAGCCTCGCGCCGTTGATCGCGGCCGGCCAGTGGCAGCGCGAGACGTCCGGATATCAGATCGACGTAGCGACCTGTATGGCGAGCTGGCCGAGCGAGGCTTCCGACGATGGGCCGACAAGCACATAGGACGTGCCGGCATTGTGCCAAGCGACCACGCCAATCTCGTCCTTGATCGTTTCTTTGAAATCGTCGGCCTCGGACGGCAAGTTATCCTTGCGGAAGCAGATGGAAGCCAGGTCGCCATCGGAGCTGGTGTAGACGAGCTGGCCGACCGGCCGGCCGTCGCCGATGAAGACGCGCGCGCCTTGGAACGTCCAGCCCTGTTCCGTCAGATCAGGCACGCGGAACGCAACGCCCACTGTTGAGGTCAGCCAGGTGGCAATTTCCTCCGCCTGCGTCGACGGCACCTCGAAAATATGACGGGGCTGGCGGGCGATAAGCCGCTGGTTGGCGACAACGTCTGTCAACCATTCGCTGGATTCCAAGGCGGCTTCGATCGTTGTCGGGGCGGTCGGTTGCACCTTGCTGGTGCTGCCAGCGGCGAAAAAGCCGATGCCGCAACCGACGATGAAGAGGATGATTGCCGCCGCGAGGGCCTGCGGCCCGGTCGGCGCAAGCTTGAGCGAGGGGCGCGAAACGCGCGCCGCAACCGGGGCCTTTGGCGGCTCTGCGCTCTTGATCGAGCGAACGAGGGCGAGGGGAACCGGTTCCTTGAGAACGTCGTCGAGGCGGTGCTTTCCGAAATCGGTGCCGTGTCGCAGCTTGTCGTAGAGCCGCTTGGCGCCCTCGTCGATGGCTAGGCGCTGCTCGAGCTCATGCTTCTGTTCGGGCGTCGTCTCGCCGTCCAGCAGGGCGGCTAGCTGAGCGTCGAGCGGCAGTTTTTTGAAATCGAGCAATTCAGTACCTGTGAGGATAGTTGTCGGCGACACTGGCGAAATGCAGTCTAGCCGCGGCAAGCTGGGTTACGACGATGTTGATGGTGATGCCCATGATGTCGGCCGCCTGCTGATAGCTGTGCCCTTCGACGACAACCAGCAAAAAGGCGCTGGACGTGCCCTCGGGCATGTCGGCGATCATGCGGTGGATGACATCGGGATCGACGAGCGAGATACGATCGCGGCTCGCTTCCCGGATATCGGTGACATTGCCCCTGGCGATCGGGTGCGGCTTGCGCCGGCGATGGTCGTCGCTCCATTGCTGGCGGGCGAGGGCGTAAACCCAGCTCTCCAGGCGGCCTTCGCCATTCCATTGGTTGCTCTTGGCGATCGCGCGCTCACACGCCGCTTGCGCGAGTTCGTCCGCACTCGCCGCGTCACCTGCAAGGGTCATCGCAAAACGCCGCAGCCGGGGCAGAAGGCCCACTAGGTCGCGTCTAATATCGATGGTCGTCACGGGTTGACGCATGGTCTTTCCAAGTGGTGCATGGGCGTTCGGGCAGAACGCCCAGCAGGAAATCGATTTATATCGCCTCTGTGTCCTTTATGAAACAAGTACCGGATGCTTCGCAAGCATCCGGCAGCCTATCCCACGGGTTCTCAAAGCTTTTCTTCGTCAGGCTCTGCCTCGGGTCAATCTCAATACGTGCGGTAACCGTTCAATGCCTGCAGCAGCGAGCGGTAAGCCCAGGTCTGCTCACCGCCCCGATCCCGGATCTCGACGAGTTGGACGCGCGCTCCCTGTAGGTCACCCTGTTCCACCAAAGCTTGGCCCATATATGACCGTGCCAGAATATAATTCTCGTCGGCCTGCAGGGCCTTTCGGTAATACGACATTCCCAGCTCTATTCTGCCCGCCTTGCGGTTGGCATAGCCGAGGTAATTCAGGATGCGCGGATCGTTCTGGTTCTTGGCAAGCTGGAGTACGGTCAAGGCGTTGTCGTATTGGCCGGCATAGGCGAATTCGCGCGCTGCTTTGTAAAGCTCGTCGTCGTTGAACGAGTTCTTCTTCGGGACCACGCATTCCTTGCGCTTTGCATCCCAGACCTTGCCGTCCGTGCATTTCGTCGTCGTTTCAGTCTTTGGCGGCGGCTTGGTTTCGTCGCTCTCCTCGCCGATCGCATAGGCGGATGAAGAGACTGCGAGGGCAAGTGAGCCGGCCAAAGCTAGACCGCGAAGACTGATAGGCGCCATGGGCATGCAATGACTCCGTGAATTGATACTGCAGAGACGACAAGTTTACGTCGCGATCGCCAATTGCCAAGACCTCGGATGCTTCCCGAAATTCAAGTTATCGTCATCTTGAATTTCTGAATCAGCTTGACGAGAAGGTGATTCCAGAAACGACGCTAAGCCTTGAAGATATCGACGCTTTCACTGGAAACGCCGTCGCCCATCGAGTTGATGCTGAAGCGTTCTCCAGTCAGTTCCCAGGCGCCCGGAGCGCCATCTATCGAAAACAGATTGTAGGCGGCGCGGGGTTTCAATCCTCCCGGTCCCTGCGATGCCGAAGCGATGCCGACCACTGGGACCGGGCCTGTCTGGCCGCGTAGCCAGTGGAGCGTGTTCAAATGCGTATGGCCGTGAAGCACCAGCTCGGCTCCGCCGGTAGAGATCACGGCGCCGAAGCGGCGGATGCCGATCATCCGCTTGTGGAAGGAGGTGGCGCCACGGATGGGCGGATGGTGGATCATCACGACCCGAAACAGGCCAGCCTCGCCGGCCGCGCGCAGCATGTTCACGGTGTCGCGGGCCTGGCGCTCACCGAAGAAGCCGCTGGCCGCAAAAGGGGGCGTTGCGACCGCCGTCGAGCAGCCGACGATGGCGACCTTGCCGCGGACGCGGAGATAAGGAAAGACGTGGCGATCTTCCTGCCAATCGGCCGGAGCGAGGTCACCGCGCACATTGTCGTACCATGCGCGCACCGATTTTTCGTAGGCGCCGGGTACATAGGCATCGTGGTTTCCGGGTACGACGGAATTGTCGGCGGGATCACCGAGTTCTTTCAGCCATGCGGCAGCCGCACGGATTTCCAGCCCGCTCGCGAGGTTCATCAGATCGCCGGTGACGGCCAGATGGTCGGCTTGCTTGGCACGTATGTCATCGAGCAGCAGATCCAACGTGCTACCGAAAAGGTGCTTGCGCCGATTGCGATGCCAGTTCACAAAGCCGGTAATGCGTTTGGAAAAGAGCTCGCGGACCGAAAGGCGAGGGAGTGGGCCGAGATGGATATCGGAGATGTGTGCGAGCTTGAACATGCGACGACACATAGCCCAGTCGGTCTGCAATTCAAACACATCTGCTTGAACGGATTAGTGGAATTGGAAAGAGCGTGATCGGAACTATCCGCCCCTGGCAGTCGCGAGCGCTGATGCGCATCGTGCATATGTATTTTGCGGTGGCGCGTGGAATGACGATGGGTGTCCGCGCCGCCTGCTTCGATTCGGCGGGCCGTATCTTTCTCGTACGGCACAGCTACGTACCCGGCTGGCACATGCCTGGCGGCGGGCTCGAGCGAGACGAGACTGCCGAGGAAGCGCTGGTCAAGGAGCTCCGAGAGGAGGGGAATTTGCGTATTCTCGGCCGGCCGCAGCTCTTCCACATCTATTTCAACACGGCGGCCAGCCGCCGCGACCACGTCCTTTTCTACAAGACACAGGTGGAGCAAACGGCACCCCGGCCGCCGGACCGGGAAATCGTCGAGTGCGGTTTCTTCGCAGTCGATGATCTGCCATCGGGTACGACCGAGGCAACGCGCCGCCGTCTGGCGGAACTCGCGGGCGAAGAGGAGCCCGCCCACGTCTGGTAGTGCACAGGGGCTAGGCCGCTGCCAATCGGGCACGACCATGCGGGCGATCGAGATCGAGCGCAGGGCCGACAGGCACAACGCCGGTCGGATTGATCGTCTTGTGGCTGCGGTAATAGTGATCCTTGATATGACGGAAGTTCACCGTCTCCTTGACAGCCTGCGTCTGGTAGAGATCGCGCAGATAAGCCGACAGATTGGGATAGTCGTCGATGCGGCGGATGTTGCACTTGAAGTGGCCGACGTAGACGGCATCGAAACGAACCAAAGTCGTGAACAGTCGCCAATCGGCCTCGGTCAGCCGATCGCCGAAGAGATAACGACCCTTGCCGAGACGGTCTTCGAGCATATCCAGCGTTTCGAAGAGCCTGACGACATTCTCGCCATAGGCTTCCTGCGTCGTTGCAAAGCCGGCCTTGTAGACGCCGTTGTTGACGGTGTCATAGACGACAGCGTTGAGTTCATCGATATCGGCGCGCAGGTCGTCGGGATAGAAATCGGCGGTCGAGCCCGTCAGATGATCGAAGGCGCTGTTGAACATCCGGATGATTTCGGAGGATTCGTTATTGACGATCGTGTTGGTCTTCTTGTCCCACAAGACCGGAACAGTCACCCGGCCGGAATAGTGCGGATCGGCCTTCACGTAGATTTCCCAGAGCGTCTTGGTGGCGAAGAGATGGTCGCCGGTGGCGCCGTCGCCGACCTTGAACTCCCAACCGTTCGACAGCATTAGCGGATCGACGACGGAAACGCTGATGACGTCCTCGAGCTTCTTGAGCTTGCGGAAGATCAGCGTCCGATGCGCCCAGGGGCATGCCAGCGAGACATAGAGGTGGTAACGATCGACCTCCGCCTTGAAACCGCCCGTTCCGGATGGGCCAGCGGCTCCATCGGCTGTAATCCAGTTTCGAAACTGGGAAGCGGCGCGCTTGAAGTGCCCCTTGGTTTCTTTCGTATCGTACCAGACGTCATGCCAGACGCCATCAACCAGCATGCCCATGTTGTGATCCTTCAAATTTTCCTTGGCTCGAACATATCGTACCCCTGGCGCGTTTGCAGGGCGGTAAAGATTGAACACTGCGTCACGCCGCGGGACGTTGCGCTAAATTCCATTGGACGACTGAATTTTTTCCTGCTATCGGCCATTTTACATTTCTGGAACCCGATTTGATGTTTGCACCGAGAAACCTGCGACGACGCTGATGCTCCCGAACGCCGAAGGGCGTGCTCGAGATCCATCAATTCTGTCTATCCGGTTTCCGTCTCATCATGCACAAGCACGATCTGGTCTACCTCACTGAGGATGCGTCGCACGACGCTACAATCGAACATATCAACGAAGAAGCGTTCGGCCCTGGCCGGCATACGCGCGCCGCAGCACGGATCCGCGAACAGGGACCACACGATCTCTCGCTTTCCTTCATCTGTGCCGATGACGGAGAGACGATCGCGTCGGTGCGCATGACGCCCGTTCAGGCCGGTTCGGTTAGTGGGCACCTGCTTGGGCCGCTTGCCGTGCGGCCGTCGCACAAGGGCCGTGGCATTGGCCGGGAACTCGTCCGGATTGCCATCGACGCCGCACGTCGCAAGGGATCGGAGGCGGTCATCCTCGTCGGCGATCCGCCTTACTATTGCCCGCTTGGATTCGAGCGGGTAGCCCACAATGCGCTGACGTTTCCGGGCCCCGTTGATCCGTCTCGCGTGCTGGTCGTGCCGCTTGCCGAGGATGCACATAGCAGGCTGAAGGGAACTATCGGCTGGCGGAAATAGGCCCCCTGCGATATTGAAGCCATAGACCTCAGACGCACTTCGTGTGATTTTTCAGTGGTTTGAGAGGCCAGCGCATGAGCAGTATTTCCATGGACGAGGCGCTGGATCGCGCGGTGCTGGTCATGAGTTTTGCCCTGCTTGGGACATGGGGGCATTATACGCCTATATGCCCGAGCTCTATCCCACGGCATTGCGGGCGACGGGAATGGGCGTCGCGGGTGCGATGGCGCGGCTCGGCGGTTTGCTTGCTCCATCGCTGATGACGTTTGTTGTCTCGGGCGGATTAGGTCTGGCGATCGGCTTGTTCGCGGGCCCGCTGGTCGTGGCGGCGATGGCCGCGATGGCAATTGATGCCGAAACGCGGCAGGCTGCGCTCAGCTGATTTCCGGAAGCGACTTACGCAGAAAGGTGCGGGTACGGCCTTTCGGAAACTCCGGCAGTTCACCGAATATCTCGTAGCCCTGCCGCTGATATGCCCGCAGGGCTTGTGGATTGAAGGTATCGATCCAGGCCCCGTGACAGCCGCGCGCGGCCGCTTCCTCTTCAGCCAAGGCCAGAATCTTGCCAGCCATGCCTTTGCCGCGTTCCTCGTCGGGAATGTACAGCAACTGCGTGAAGAGCCAGCCCCAGGCGGTATAGCCGGACAGACCGCCGGTGACGTTGCCGTCGGTATCCCGGATGAGAACCGCCAGCGGTTGGCGTTCGGCAGGGCCGACGTCATGAATATTGAAGGCCGACAGTGCGTCGCCGATCGCCGTGAGATCATCGGCGGTTGGCGAGCAAGTCAATTCAAACTCGACCATGCCGCTAACGCCCTTCGCGCCACCACATGGCGCCGAAGGCAAGCAGCAGAATGCCGACACCGGCGAAGCCGGCAAATAGCGGTAGGGTGTTGATGCCCTTCAGCACCGTTTCGTTGGTGAGATGGATCTGCATGCGATCGTCGTCGGCGACACGGATCTGGCCACGAACAGGCAGGATCGGCGGAATGCTGATCGCCCCGCTGGTATCGGAAACGCGGGTGACGAGACCCTTTGTCTTGTCGGAGACAGGCTTCAACGCATCAGTCGTCGAGATCATTGCCTTGAATTCGGGAGCATCGACCGCGCCGACATGCGCGAGTGTCGTCATGTCGCCATTGCGGATCTCAAAAAGGCCGATCTCGTCCATCTTCTTCTCAGCCTTGAACAGGCCGGGCTCTGCCTGCGTCAGGGGCAGAGTTTCCGTCCTTCCCGAGGGATAGCGAACCGTCGCGTTGCCAGGATCCGCGCCAATGGTCTGGCGTGTGATCTCCAGCGTGCGGCCTGATGCGCGCGCCGTGAGGGCCTCCTCCTCAAGCGCCGGCTCTTTCATCAGCCAGTGAGCGACGCGGCGATAGAGCGATACATGCGGGCCGCCGCCTTCGAAGCCACGGGCCCATAGCCAGCCCTGATCAGAGAGCAGCATGGCAACGCGGCCCTGTCCGGCGCGGTTGAGAACGAGCAGCGGATGGTTGTCGGCGCCGACCATAACCGTCTGGCCCTGCGGGGGATCGACATCGACGCTGCGGAACCAGCGGCCCCAATGCGGCGGTTCGTCAGCGGAACCATCGAGGCCGCGGGTAACGGGGTGCTTGCGACCTTCTTCCGAAAGCCGGGGATAGAAGGCCTTTTCGATCATCTGGCCGGTCGGAGCGGCCGGCAGTACCGACGACAACGGCGTCAGCGCAATCGAATCCTGGCCTGCATGTTCGGGGCCTGCAGCGATCAGCAGGGCGCCGCCATTTTCAACGTACTGGGCAATATAGTCGTAGTAGAGGATCGGTAGCACGCCGCGATGCTGGTAGCGGTCGAAGATGATCAGATCGAAATCCTTGATCTTGTCGACGAACAATTCGCGGGTCGGGAAGGCGATCAGCGACAGTTCGTTGATCGGTGTGCCATCCTGCTTTTCGGGCGGGCGCAAAATGGTGAAGTGGACGAGGTCCACCGAGGCATCCGACTTCAAAAGATTGCGCCAGGCGCGCTCGCCGGCATGCGGTTCGCCGGAGACGAGCAGTACGCGCAGATTTTCGCGAATGCCGTCAATCAAGTGGACCGCGCGGTTGTTCGCGTCGGTGACCTCGCCCGGGAGGGTGGCGACCGAAAATTCGAGAACGTTGCTGCCGCCGCGCTCGACCTTGAACGAAAACGGCGTGTCGCGGCCGGGCGTTGCCTGGAGTGTGGCGATCTCGTTGCCGTTGAGTTTCACCGTGACGTTTGCGGTGCCGCCGGGGCTCGGTCCGTCGTCGAAGACGCGCAGCATCAATTGCTGCTCTTCATTGACGATCCCGAAGCGCGGCGCCTTCACCACTTCGATGCGGCGGTCGAACTCGTTGGCCTTGCCGGTGATCAGGCCGTGGATCGGCGCGTCGAAGCCGAGGGCTTGGTTGACGCCGGGAACGTCGTGGATTTCGCCGTCCGTCAGCATGACGGCGCCGCCGATGCGGGCGGGCGGCACATCCGCGACAGCAGCGGAAAGCGCATTGAACAGCCGCGTCGAGGGAGCGTCCGAGTCTTCCGGTTCCGTCGCGTCGACGTAGCGTGGTTCGATGTTGGGGAAGCGAGCGAGGCGATCCTTCAGCTGCGCCAGGGCATCGTTGGTCATCTTGATGCGTTCAGGCGTCTGCTGGCTCTGGCTGCGGTCAACGATCACGGGCACGACCGTCGACAGTTGCTCGCGATCTTCCTGCAGCAAGAGCGGGTTGGCGAGGGCAGCCAGCAAAGCAAGGGCCGCGATCGAGCGGATCCACGCGCCACGCACGCGGCGCCAGATGGCAAAGGCTGCAGTCACCAGAACAATGATCGCCAGACCCGCCAAGAGCGGCCAAGGGATGAAGGGCGAAAAATCAACTGTCATATCACTGTCCCAACCGTTCCAGGAGAGCTGGGACATGGACCTGATCGGTCTTGTAGTTGCCGGTTAGCATGTACATCATGATGTTGACGCCGCTGCGATAGGCGTATTCGCGCTGTGTCTCGTCCGGCGGGACCGTCGGCAACATCGGTACCCCGTTGTCATCGACGGCCCAGGCGCCGGCAAAATCGTTGCCGGTGATGAGGATTGGAGAAACACCGTCGGCCGTGGCCGCCGACTTGGCGTTTTCGGGACGATTTTCTTGGCGTGCTTCAATCCAGAGCGG
Organism: Rhizobium sp. R711; assembly: GCF_002211365.1. GTDB lineage: Bacteria > Pseudomonadota > Alphaproteobacteria > Rhizobiales > Rhizobiaceae > Rhizobium. The sequence goes on from NZ_LOKZ01000038.1 coordinate 114,583, forward strand.
GCTGCCCGTGTAGCGGCCGGGAAAGCTTGAGAGCAGGTAGAACGATTTCGTTAGTACGTGGTCCGACGGCACCGGTTCCAGCGGCGGAATATCGAGATTGGCGAGGATCTGCTGCAATCGCTCGCCATTGGCGCTGACCGAGCTTCCATTGCTGTCGAGCGCGCTAAACTGATCGCGCGTATCGAAGAGCACGGTTCCGCCCGCGCGCATATAGGCATCGATCTTGTTGATCGCAGCGGCCGAGGGCATGGGCGCGGTCGCCGAGATCGGCCAATAGATGATCGGATAGAAGGTGAGCTCATCCTTCGTGAGATCCACGCCGACAGGCGGCGATGGCTCCAACGTGGTGCGGTATGTCAGGAATTCCGTCAGGCCTTCCAGCCCGCGTTCGGATATGTGGTCGACCTCCTGTTCGCCGGTGACGACATAGGCGAGGTGTGTATTGTCGAGCCGCTGGAAGATCTGATCGTCGCCGGGCTTGGAGTCATCGGCATTTGATTGTCCCGGCAGCAGAAAGAAGGCCGCACTGACCGCCACTGCGACAAGCGCTGCTGTACGCGCCGCCGAGCGCAGCCTCGAAAAGGCTCCGCTCATGAACATCACGATCAGGCTGTCCGCCAGCAACAACAGGAAGGCGATCAGGAACAGCGCAGGCTTTGCCGACCAGGTTTCACCGCCGATCAACCCTTCGCGCACGACGGTGAGACCTGAGGCATCTAGCGGTTTCAGTTCGGCATTTTTCGGCAGGACGTTCAGCGCCGTAAATCCTTCTTCCGATCCGTAGAGGCCGGGTGGGTTATCGAAGCTTGCAACCGGCGTCACTTTGGCGTTCGGGATCAGCGGACGCGCCGTGCCGGTTTCGGTCGTGAGTGCGCCCTTCGCGGTCAGCAACCGGAAAGGCGGCAAGGCCTCAGCAGTCGAGGCGCCGCTGGCCTCGGCGGTAACGCCGCCGGAACGCGACAGCTGGACGAGGCGACGCAGCATCTCGACAAAATTGCCGGAGATCGGCAAATCGGACCACGTCGCTTCGGCGCTGACATGGAACAGGACGATCCGGCCTGCATTAATCGGCTTCGTCGTAACGAGGGGCGTGCCATCGGCGAGGCTTGCCCAAGTGCGTTCTGCAAGGTCCGGCGTCGGCTCCGCGAGAACTTGCCGCTTGACCGTAACATCCGTCGGCTTCGGCATCCCGGCAAAGGGGCCAAAGGTCGGAAATTCGGCGAGCGGCTGCGGCTCTGCCCATGAGAGCGCCCCACCCAATGCACGTTCGCCCTGGCGCAACGTCACCGGCACCAACGGATCGTCGGCGGGTGCGGCGGCAAGGCGCGGACCCGCAAAGCGAACGAGCGTTCCGCCGTTCGCGATCCAGCGCTGCAGCGGCTCGTAGGTTCCCTGGGGCAGGCGGCCAATATCCGCCATGATGATGACAGATGGATTCTGCGACAGCAGATCCGGGATCGAGGTCGCAAGATCGGGCGTGTTCGGTTCGATCAGGTCGGCATAAGGCTGCAGGGCGCGCTGGATGTAATAAAGCGGCGAAAGCAGTGGCTGGAACGTGTCGCCGACTTCGCCCGATAGCAGGACGACGCGGCGACGTTTGAAGCCATCGTCGAGCAGGTGCACGGCGCCAGCCGTAGCGTGATTATCGATGCTGACGCGCGCGAAATCGTTGCGCATTTCAAACGGTGCGGTGATCGATCCGGTCGCGACGCTCTGACCCGGTTGGAAGTCGATCGAGCCAGCCGCGATCGCGCGTCCCTGCGTGTCCTGCGCGGTGATCAGGCGCGAGGCGGCAGCGGCATTGTCAAGGCGCGTGGCGGTCACCGTCATCGCATCGGCGGCATTGTTTGCCGACGTGATCGCGATCGTCTCGTTCGCGTCCCCGGAAATCAGTCGCAATTGGGCCGGCGAGAGATCGGAAAGCTCGCGGACGGTCGCGTCGTTCTCGCTTGCAGCGGCACCGTCAGTGAGAAAAGCGAGAGTGCCAGGATGGACGCCGTTCAGCGCGGCGCGGAGAGCTTCGAAAGCGCGCTGGCGATCCGGCACAAGCGGCTTCGGTTCCGCGGCACGCAGCTTGTCGCGGGCGGCGGCTGCCGTTCCAGGGACGGCATCGTTGGTCGGGTCGGCAGTGAAGGCGATCGCCACCGGAGTACCAGCCGATTCTGCGTCATCAATCAGCGCGTCGGCCGTCTTCACGCGGCGATCCCAATCTGGTGACGTGGCCCAGCCGTTGTCAACAAAGAGCACGAGCGGGCCACCGGAAGCGATTGAATTCGTACGCGGATTGAAGACCGGGTCGGCGATAGCCAAAATGACGGCAGTGGCCAACAGCATGCGCAGCAAGGTCAGCCACCAGGGGCTCTGGGCCGGGGTTTCCTCCCGCTTCAGGACCGTCGCCAGAATCTTCAGCGGCGGAAAGACTTCCGTCTTCGGGCGCGGGGGCGTCAGTCTCAGCAGCCACCAGATGATCGGCAGGGCGAGGAGCGCGCCGAGGATTGCGGGGTAGGCGAAGGCAAAGGGAAGAGCGCTCACGTGCGTTCTCCCTGCGTTATCCTCGCGGGCATGCCCGAGAGATACATGTGAACGGCGACCAGTGCTTCGGAGGCGAGATGGTCAGTCCGGTGGCTGACAAAGGTCCAGCCCATATGACGCAACGCCTGGCCAAGATCATCCCGGCGGCCGAGGTAGGCGCGGGTATAAGCTTCGCGAACATGCTCGGCCCGGCCGGATGTCAGCTTCGACCCCGTCTCGGGATCGGTGAATTCGGTGCGGCCATCATAGGGGAAAAGCTCTTCGGCCGGATCGGCGATCTCGATGACGTGGCCGCGCAGACCGCGCCGCGCCAGGGGACCGATGCGCGCCATGACCGCGGATGCATCATCAAGGAAATCACCGATCAGCACGAGTTCGCTCCAACCGCGGATCATGGCTGTGTCGGGCAGTCCTCCGCTCAGCGGCGCGTGCATCAGTGCCGTTGCAAGTCGTTCGGCGGCATTGCGCGCGGCGATCGGTTCCATGACGCCTGGGCATCCGATTCGTTCGCCGGAGCGCGCCAGGATTTCGGCAAGCGCCAGCATGATAACGAGCGCCCGGCCTTCCTTCGAGACATTTCCGAACGTCGATTTGTACATCATCGAGGGAGACATGTCGGCCCAAAGCCAGACCGTATGGGCTGCCTCCCACTCGCGGTCACGGATGTAGGTGTGGTCGTCGCGTGCCGAGCGGCGCCAGTCGATGCGAGACAGGCTCTCGCCTTCGCTATAGGGACGGAACTGCCAGAAGTTCTCGCCGATGCCGCGTTTGCGACGGCCATGCCAGCCGGCGATGACGGTGTTAGCGATCCGCTTGGCCTCGACGAGACAATCCGGCACAAGGCTCGCTCGCTGCCTTGCGCGGGCGAGCGCATCATTGCCCGAGGTCGGATTGACGATCTGTCCGATGGGTGCCACGCAGACGCTTCCTTATCCCTTGGCCTGCTTGACCAGCCCACCAATGACGTCGCGAACCGACATGCCTTCCGCCCGCGCGGCAAACGTCAACGCCATGCGGTGCTGCAGTACGGGTTCGGCGAGCGCGTGGACATCGTCGACTGATGGTGCAAGGCGGCCTTCGTACAGAGCGCGAGCGCGGGCGCAAAGCATCATAGCCTGGCCAGCGCGCGGACCCGGACCCCAGGCGACGTTCTTGTCGGTCGCGGCATTTCCCTGACTGGGGCGAGCCGAGCGGACAAGCGCGAGGATCGCGTCGACAACCTTGTCGCTGACCGGCATCTGGCGGATGAGCGTCTGGATTTCGACGAGGCGCTCCGCGTCCAGGATTACTTGCGGCGCCCTCTCGCCGATTCCGGTCGTCTCGAGCAGGATCTGTCGTTCCGCGGCGAGCTCCGGATAGTGGACGTCGACCTGGAGGAGAAAGCGGTCGAGCTGGGCCTCCGGTAGAGGATAAGTGCCTTCCTGTTCCAGCGGATTCTGGGTGGCAAGGACGTGGAACGGAGCGGGCAAGTCATAGCGATGCCCGGCGACGGTGATGTGGTATTCCTGCATGGACTGCAGCAGGGCCGACTGCGTGCGCGGCGACGCCCGGTTGATTTCGTCGGCCATGAGGAGCTGGGCGAACACCGGGCCCTTGACGAAACGGAAGGAGCGGCGGCCGCTGTCGTCCTGGTCCATCACTTCCGAGCCCAGGATATCGGAGGGCATCAGATCCGGTGTAAACTGGATGCGGTTGGAGGCAAGGCCGAGCACTTCGCCGAGCGTCGTGACGAGTTTGGTCTTGGCAAGGCCCGGGACGCCGACCAGCAAGGCATGGCCGCCCGAGAGAACCGCGAGGAGGGTGTTCTCCACGACGCTTTCCTGGCCGAAGATCACCTTCGAGACTTCGCCCCGGACGGCGGCAATATCTGCAAGGGCCTTCTCGGCCGCGGCGATGATCGCCTTTTCATCGAGAGGGGCTTCGGTCTTCATCATACCCATAAGGCATCTCCAGCGGCTGATATCTTTCGTCGCGAATCGGCAGACTTACACGCAATCGTCATACCAGATAGAGTTATGGAGATGTTGCGGGCTGACAAGTTCGTTCCGAATGACTATCTCGTGACCCTCTGGAGTTAAAGACAAACCGGGACAGAAGAATGGCAGCCGAAGAGATCAAGGCGACAACGGATGCGGCCGGTCTTGCCGCGCTGATTTCGCGCGCGGCCGGCGACGCAGGAGCCAAAGCCCGCGGCCTTCCGCCCGTCGACAAGTGGAATCCGCCGTTCTGCGGCGATATCGATATGGAAATCCGAGCGGACGGCACGTGGTTCTACATGGGAACGCCGATCGGCCGGGCGCCGCTTGTCAGGTTGTTTTCGACTGTCCTCCGCAAGGATGAGGATGGGAAGACCTACCTTGTAACGCCCGTGGAAAGGGTGGGTATCCGCGTTGTAGATGCGCAGTTCGTGGCCGTTGAAATGAACGCCGGTGAAAGGGATGGTGAGCCGCTGCTGACGTTCCGGACCAATGTCGGCGACGTGGTCGAGGCTGGGCCGGAGCATCCTCTTCGCTTTGTAATTCACGGTGAAAACAGCGAGTTGAAGCCCTATCTTCATGTGCGTGGGCGGCTGGAAGCGCTGGTTTCGCGGCCCATCATGTACGAACTCGTCGAACTCGGCGAGCGCCTTGAAGTCGATGGCAAGACGATGTTTTGTCTCCGCTCCGGGGGGATGACTTTTCCCGTAATGCCCGCGGACGAACTGGATGCACTTTCCCGATGACCAATGCTTTGATCGAAAACCGTTCGCTCTATTCAGCGGCTGAATTCCGCCGTCGCGCCCTTCACCAGAGTGGTGGCCCGGTGGATCTCTCCTGGCGCGACCATGGCGATCATATTCTCAACCCCGATATTGTTACTCAGGTTGAGACCTTCAAACTTCGAGATGCTGCGGTGCTCGTGCCGGTCATCGACGATGGTGATGATGCGCATGTAATTTTTACACAGCGCACGGCGACGCTGCGCAAGCACTCCGGACAGATTGCGTTTCCGGGTGGGAAGATCGACGCTATCGACGGCTCCGCCGAAAAGGCTGCAATCCGTGAAACCGAGGAGGAGATCGGTATCGACGGGTCGTTCGTCGAGACGGTGGCGCGGCTTCCGAACTATCTCGCGTCGACGGGCTTCCGCATTACGCCGGTGCTGGCGGTTGTCCGGCGCGGTTTCGAGCTGAAGCTTAATCCAACGGAAGTGGATGATGTCTTCGAGGTGCCGCTGTCCTTTCTCATGAATCCGGCCAATCATAGCCGCGACCGGCGCGTGCTCGACGGGCTCGAACGGCATTTCTACCGGGTGCCCTATGAAAGCCGGATGATCTGGGGCATTACCGCCGGCATCGTTCGCACCCTCTATGAAAGGCTCTATGCATGACCAACCTTGGCCACGAGGCATGGTTCAAGGACCCGGCGCTGACGCGCGTGTTCACGCTGCTCAACGCCGATGGAGGAGAGGGGCGCGTCGTCGGCGGTGCCGTCCGCAACAGTCTCATGGGGCTCCCGGTCAGCGATATCGATGTTGCGACGACACTCACGCCGGAACAGGTCATCGAGCGTGCGGCTGCCGCTGGCATCAAGGCTGTTCCGACCGGCGTGGCACATGGCACCGTGACTCTTGTCATTGATGGCAAGCCCTTCGAGGTCACGACGCTGAGGGCCGATGTGGAAACTGACGGGCGCCGGGCCAAGGTCGCCTTCAGTTCGGATTGGCAGACGGATGCGGAGCGTCGCGACCTGACGATCAATGCACTTTATGTCGACGCCAAAGGTGATGTGATCGACCTGGTCGGTGGTCTTGCCGATATCGAGAAGCGCAATATCCGCTTCATCGGGGACGCGGCGACGCGTGTTGCCGAGGACTATCTGCGTATCCTGCGATTTTTCCGGTTCTTCGCCTATTATGGTTCCGGTCGTCCGGACGCGGATGGGCTGAGGGCATGCGCAGCGGCTCGGGACAAGCTGAAGACACTTTCCGCCGAAAGGGTATGGTCGGAACTCCGCAAGTTGCTCGGCGCCGGGGATCCTGGCCGGGCACTCCTGTGGATGCGGCAGGTCGGCGTGCTCAGCGAAATCCTGCCGGAGACAGAGAAGTGGGGTATCGACACCATTCCGACGCTGATCGGCACGGAGCAAGTGCTTGGCTGGAGACCGGATCCGCTTCTACGCCTCGCCGCCATCATTCCACCCGATGCTGATCGGCTGGAGAAGATGGCGATACGCCTTAAGCTTTCCAATGCCGAGGCCGCTTGGTTCAAAGCATGGGCCAAAGCGCCTGTTATCAATGACGAATTGTCGTCGGTTGCCTTTGCGCGATTGCTCTACCGGCACGGCGCGGACGGGATACTAACACGTTTGAAACTTGCGCTGACAACGGCACGGGGCAAGGCGGAAGGCGACATGCAGGAGATGGCTCGCTCGGCGAGGCTCAGTAAGCTGCTTGAATTGGCGCAAGGCTGGAGGAAGCCGCAGTTCCCGATCAATGGCGGCGACGTCTTAGGTGCGGGCGTGCCGGCCGGGAAGCAGGTTGGTGAGACGCTGTCGGCTTTGGAAGATTTCTGGGTCGGAGAAAACTTCGCTCCGGACCGGGCGGCGCTGCTCGCCCGGCTGAACAGTCTGACAAATAGCTAAGCGGCCGTCGCCTCGTTGCGAATCCGGGCCTTGATGTTGTCGATCATGTTCTCGCGGATCACGGTTTCCCCGTGAGCGCTCCTCATGTGCTCGACGACGCGGCGGACGATCTCCGCATCATCATTCGCCCGGGTATGCCACTCGCATCCGGGGACAAGAGTTCCACATTCGAAGAGTCTCATTTTTTCCTCCTTCTGTCGGATTTCATGCCATTGCGCGCTGCCGCAATGTTTGAATGTTCGAAGCGGTAAGAAGGTTCCGGTCCGGCCGGCGCGAAGGACCGGCCGGCGGTCATTTTCTCGTTATTCCGGCATCGCCCAGGCTCTGTAGCAATCTACTGCTGCTTTGTTGTCTTGATTTGCCGCGAGGTCGAGTTCCTCCGGCGTCTTGCCACCGGCCAGTTGAAGCTTTACCTGCTCGATGAAGCAGGAAAGCGGCAAGTCGGAGCCGCTTTTTGCCCGCAGCCGTTCCGCAATCCGGCGTAGAAACTCGGGCGTATCCAAGGGCATAAGAGGCTCGTGAGCACCCGCCGATGCCGCAGAGCTGCTTTGTATCGTCATGAACAATCCTCCTCCGATTGTTACGCGTACATGCCTAAACCTAGTGGTCCAGTTTCCGAATTTAAGCCCTCCAGCCCTCTTTATTTGTCCGGTCAAGGCCAGAGCACGAGAGGGGGCAGAGACGAGAGAATGGACTCTACATTTCCTCCTGTCTTGAGGCCAAAGATTGTACCTCGATCGTAGAGCAGATTGAACTCAACATAGCGCCCACGGCGAATCAATTGTTCGTCACGATCCGCGTCTGTCCACTGTTTATTGAAGTTCGAGCGAACGATCCGCGGATAAACCATGGCGAATGCCCTGCCGACATCGCGCGTGAAGGCGAAATCGGCATCCCAACCGCCTGCTTCCTCGCCGGAATGGAGCCAGTCATAAAAGATGCCGCCGATGCCGCGCGGCTCGTTGCGATGCTTGAGGAAGAAATACTCGTCGCACCATGTCTTGTAAGCAGCGTAATCGGCGACGCCGGAGTGGCTGCGACAGGCGATCTCCATCGCCTTGTGGAACAACTGGCTGTCCTCGTCTTCCTGCGTGCGGCGGCGGTCAAGCACCGGCGTCAGATCGGCGCCGCCACCGAACCATCGACTTGAGGTCACCACCATGCGCGTGTTCATGTGCACGGCGGGCACGTTAGGATTGACCGGATGGGCGATGAGCGAGATGCCGGAGGCCCAGAAGCGAGGATCCTCCTTGGCGCCGGGCATCTGAGCGCGGAGGTCGGGCGCGAACTCGCCATAGACGGTGGAAGTGTGCACGCCAACCTTCTCGAAGACGCGGCCGTGCATCATCGACATCCGGCCGCCACCGCCTGCACCATTCTCGCGCGACCAGTCCTTGGCCACGAAACGGCCTGGCTCTCTGTCCGATAGCGGGCCGGTCAGTTCGTTTTCCAACGCTTCGAAGGAGGCGCAGATAGTGTCGCGAAGGCTCTCGAACCAGGCGCGGGCGACGGACTTCTTCTCTTCGATATCGTCAGGCAGGCCGATCGGAAGTTCGGGTCTTTCCATCTTATCTTTCTCCGGGCGCGTCAGAGGTCGATTCGCGCTTTCGTCTTTTCAGTCCTGATAGCAGGTGAGGCACGGTCCTGCCAGCATAGCGGGTGATTGAGGCTTCCTCAGATTCGACTCGCAAAACGCGACTTTCGATATTACCTTTTCCCACAGAGGTAGGCTCATGACGAAAATTCCTGGACCTCCGTCGTTCGAGGGTCTCAAACGACGGATTGCTACCCACCGGGCGGAGGGCACACCCCGGAAGAATGACCGTTTCGTGCGTCAAACATATTGCCTCAACCTGCTTGAGGCTCGCGCCAAGGCGCGTGAATGGTTCGACGAGTATCCCAAGGCGGCGTACTGGACAGAAGTCGAGAGCTGGCGTCAGCTGGAAGGCGATCAGATCGAATTCACGATGCGCCGCTTGCCGTCCGCCGATTGAGCGCTATTCGGCCGCACCTTTCAGTCTGCTTTCGATCAGCAGTCCGCTCTCGTCGAGGATTGGGTGTGCGACGGAGACGATGTGAGCGTTGATGCGCTTCAGGTCGCGCAACATGTCGAGGTGCAGCGAGCTTGTCTGAAGGCTGTCGGCGCGACCATCGCGCAGGCGCTCCAGATGCCGCTCCGACGATTGCTTCTCCATCCGGCGAACCTCGACCTTCACCTCCATCAACTGCTTGGCGAGATTGAAGTCGCGGGTGACGAAGATCGTCTGGGCAATCCGCAGATTGTCGATTGTCAGGTGGAAGAGCTTTCGTAGTTCTTCGTAGCCCTCCTCGGAGAATTTCAAGCCGAGCGAGATCTTCTTCGTCACCTGCGGCATCAGGCCCTTCTCGATGATGTCGCCGATGTGTTCGAGGTTGATCGCATAGTCGATGATGACGATGGAGCGGCGACCGTCCTCTTCGCTCAGGCCACCATGCCCCAGCTTCGAAAGGTAGATTTTCACTTCCTGCTGCAGGCTGTCGACGCGTTTCTCCAGTAATGGAATTTCCTTGAGCTTCGCCAGATCATTGCTTTCAAAAGCGCTTGACGCGCGCAGCAGCATCCGTTCGATCAGATCGCCGACGCCGAGAACCTCGCGCGTGGCGCTGGCAAGGGCGACAACTGGCGTCGAAAGTTCGTGTTGGTCGAGATATTTCGGTCCGCTGTCCGGCTGAGCCTGTTCCGGTACCAGCCTGAGCATCAGTCGCGACAAGGGACGCGAGAAGGGCCATGCAAGTGCTGCAAGCATCAGGTTGAAGCCGAGGTGGGCGTCCACAGGCAGCTTTGCCGGTGCCAGTGGCAGTGCTTCCAGCAATTCGGCACCGAAGCTCGCGAGCGGTAACGCAACCAGGCAGCCGATGGCTCGGACGATCAGATTGCCAAGGGTGACACGCTTGGCGGCAGCCGGTCCGGAGAGCGATGCTATGACAGGCGGAATGGCGCCACCAAGATTGGCGCCGAGCACCAGCACGATGATCAGTCCTGCCGACAGGATGCCCGTCGAGGCGAGCGACAGAATGAGGACGACTGCGGCAAGGCTCGACGACGAGATGAAAGCGATGCCGGCGGAAAAGGCCAGTGCGACCGGCCAGGCATTGTCGAGCAGGGCAACGAAGGCACCAAGCGCCGGCGACTGGCGCATCGGCTCCGTGGCACTGCTCAACAAATGCAGCGACAACAGCATCAGACCGATGCCGATCAGCGCCGTACCGCCGCCCTGACGCGACGACGAGCCACTGCGATGGAGGACCATGCCGGCGAGGATTACCAGTGGAGACAGCCACTCTATGCCGGTTGCCACGATCCAGGCGGTCACAGCGGTTCCGACGTTGGCACCGAGCAAGACGATTTGCGCCATGCGCGGCTTCACCAATTCGCGCTCGACGAAGGAGGCGACCATCAACGCCGTGGCAGTCGAGCTCTGCAGCGCGATCGTCGCGAAGAAGCCCGACACGAACGAGCGCAGGCCGCTGCGCGTGCCGGTGGCAAGGCCGGTGCGCAACCGCGCCCCAAACGCTCTAGAGACACCGTCCTTCACCTGTGCCAGACCGAACAGCAGCAGAGCTACCGCGCCGAACAGGTTGATCATGACGATGGTGGATTCCATGCTGCCTTTCTTTTACGTCTTGCACGAACAAGCGTCGTTCTGTTCGAATCTCTCTTTGCCAAGTGATTGAAAACATGGCTTTCCGGACATTCTTTTTATTGTCCGGCTAAAAACTATACGCCGCTTGGGGGAATTCACAACGCCATTCGCGACATATTCTGAGGCTGTATCGGCATTTGCGTCATTGAGGCCAGAAGTCAACGCCAGACTGTCTGCCGCATGGCCTCTCCAACGATCATTGCCGCCGAGACGGCGACGTTGATGGAGCGTTGGCCCTCTATCATGGGGACAAGTATCCGGGCGTCCGCTGCCGCGTGCACGTGATCGGGGACGCCGGCGCTCTCGCGGCCGAACAGGAGGATGTCGTCGGGCAGGAACTCCAAGTCGGTGTAGCGTTCGGCCGCCTTGGTGGATGCCAGTATCAGGCGGCGGCCGGTGGCCCTTCGCCATTCCTCGAAACGGTCCCAATTGACGTGGCGGGTGAGGGCGGCAGCAGCGATATAATCCATACCAGCCCGCTTGAGATTGCGATCCGATATGTCAAAACCTGCCGGCTCGATGATGTCGACGGCAAAGCCGAGGCAGGCGGCAAGACGCAGGATAGTACCGGTATTCCCCGGGATGTCAGGCTGATAGAGGGCTAGTCTGAGGTCTGCCATAGTGGGTGTCGTCGTTTCCGCTTTCTTCGAGAGACACCTATTGCAACTGTGATTTTGGCGCAACAGGACGCATTTAGGCCTATAATTGTTCAATTTCCGGCCGGTCGGGGCTGGAAATTCTGCTTAATTCGCGTTAAGGGTGCACATCTTTTAATCGCCAAAAGGGAGCGCCAGATGGAAATGTTGCCGCGTATGCGCTCTCGATGCGTGAACCCACGAGTGGCGATCTGGCACGCCTAGTGCCATTTCTTTCCTGAATTCCCATTTCTAATCCATTGCGCGGCTGTCGTGGCCTCGCCCCGTGAACGTCCGGTTCCCATATGAGCTCAAGCGCCGTTTTGCGCGAGTCGGGAGGCCGGAGCGATCAAGTTTCGGAGCATTTTCATGTTTGGCTGGTTCGAACAGCGACTCAATCCCTTCCCCAGCGAGGAGCCGATTGCTCCTCCGAAGGGCCTCTTTGCATTTTGCTGGCATTATACGAAGCCGGCAGCACCGTGGCTCGCCATCATGGCAGTCCTGACCGCGCTGATCGCCGTGGGCGAGGTGGCGCTCTTCCAGTTCCTGGGCGACATTGTGGACTGGCTGACCAAAGCCGACAAGGCGACATTCCTGCAAACGGAGTGGCCGAGATTGGCGTGGATGGGATCGTTGATCCTCCTTGGCCTACCGCTGGCGGCTGGGCTGGATTCGCTCATCATGCATCAGGTGCTTCTCGGCAACTATCCGATGATCGCACGCTGGCAGATGCATCGCTTCCTGCTGCGTCACAGCATGACCTTCTTTGCCAACGAGTTCGCCGGACGCGTTGCGACGAAGGTGATGCAGACGTCGCTTGCGGTTCGCGAGACGACGATGAAGATCCTCGATGTCTTCGTCTATGTTGTCACGTACTTCCTGTCGATGATCATCGTTATCGCTGCTGCCGACTGGCGGCTGATGATACCGATCCTCGTTTGGCTCGCCGTCTATATCGGCATCGTCGCCTACTTCGTGCCACGGCTTCGCAAGATCGCGGCGCAGCAGGCGGATGCGCGCTCGATGATGACCGGGCGGGTGGTTGACAGCTACACGAACATCGCGACCGTCAAGCTGTTCTCACATGCCGGCCGCGAGGAGACCTACGCGCGTAGCGGCATGGAGGAGTTCCTCGGAACCGTTCATGCGCAGATGCGCCGCGTCACGTTGTTTCACATATCTGTCTATGTGAACAACTGCGTGGCACTCTTCGTGGTGTCGGGTCTGTCCATCTGGTTCTGGCTAAACGGGCAGATTTCGGTGGGCGCCATCGCCATCGCCATTGGTCTTGCCATGCGTGTCAACGGCATGTCGCAGTGGATCATGTGGGAAGTCTCGGCGTTGTTCGAGAACATCGGCACGGTCTATGACGGCATGGAGATGATGACGAAAAAGCACGACATCGTCGACAAGCCGGGCGCGCCGCAGCTGTCAGCGAAGAAGGGCGCAATCCACTACGATCGCATCCGCTTCCACTATGGCAAGGGCAAAGGCGTCATCGACAATCTCTCTCTCGACATCAAGGCGGGTGAGAAGGTCGGTCTGGTCGGTCGCTCCGGCGCCGGCAAGACCACGCTGATGAACCTGTTGCTGCGCTTCTACGATCTGGAGGCTGGCCGCATCACGATCGATGGGCAGGACATCTCGGGCGTGTCCCAGGAGAGCCTGCGTGAATTGATCGGTGTCGTGACGCAGGATACGTCCCTGCTGCACCGGTCGATCCGCGACAACATCGCCTATGGCCGCCCGGATGCGACGGATGCCCAGGTGATCGAAGCCGCCAGACGCGCCAATGCCTGGGACTTCATCGAAGGGCTTGTCGACATGCAGGGCCGGACAGGGCTTGACGCGCAGGTCGGCGAACGCGGCGTGAAGCTCTCCGGCGGCCAGCGTCAGCGCATCGCGATCGCCCGCGTCTTCCTGAAGGACGCGCCGATCCTGGTGCTCGACGAAGCGACGTCGGCGCTCGACTCCGAGGTCGAGGCAGCGATTCAGGAAAACCTGTTTGCGCTGATGGAAGGCAAGACGGTGATTGCAATCGCTCACCGCCTGTCGACCCTGACGGAGATGGATCGCTTGATCGTGCTCGACAAGGGCAAGATCATCGAGGCAGGAGCCCATGCCGAGCTTGTCGAACAGGGCGGCATTTACGCCGACCTGTGGAACCGCCAGTCGGGCGGCTTCCTGGCCGACCATTCCGAAGAAGCGGAAGAGGCGGCCGAATGAACCAGAAGCCCTCCCTGCGGGTGCGGGGAGGGCTTCTCATTTGCATTTGATGTGTGTCGGATCAGAGGCTGTCTGCCCAGTCTTTCACGCGGTTTCCTTCGACAAGCATGCTGTTGGTCGACGCAAGCGTACGCAACGCAAACAGACGCCGCTCTTCCTCACGATCGACCCACGCAGAGATCGCCTCGGCGATAACTTCGTCGTAAGATATTTCCAGCTGTTCAACGATTGCATCAAGTCGTTCCGCAAGGGGCAGCGGAATACTCGACATGACTGTCTTCCTTGCTTGCATCGCGGCCGTCTCCCGTAAAAATCCATTGTACCCCGAGATTGTCACGAGGTCAGTCTCATTCAACGGTGATGCCGTTGTTGTTACCGATTGTTACGAAAATATAAGGTTGCGCCCTGGGGCCGTTGCTTTCCCGCTCTGGCTAATAAGCCTATATCGCATTTATGCTGATAAAACGACTCCTCCGTGTCTTCGAAAATTGGATTAATCCCTTTGCGCCGCGGGAAAACATTCAGCCACCGCGCTCCACGTTTGGATTCATCTGGTTCTACATCGGTCAGGCGAAGGCGCCGTTCGTGGCCATGCTCGTCCTCGGCGGCATGTCGGCGGCAATCGAGGCGGCGCTCTTCTGGTTCGTTGGCCGGCTTGTCGATATCCTCGCGACGATCACACCGGCGGCAGGCTGGAGCGGCCTCCTTGCAGCGCACGGCGCTGAACTGTTCGGTATGCTCGTGCTTATCGGCATCGTCCGCTCTGTCGTTGCGCTGTTGATTGCGCTCGTGGATCAGCAGGTGATTACGCCCGGCTTCTATAACCTCGCGCGCTGGCAATCCTACCTGCATGTTTCGCGGCAATCGCTCTCTTTCTTTCAAAGCGATTTCTCCGGCCGCGTCGTCACCAAGGTCTGGTCGGCCGGCCAGGCCACGGGCGACCTGGTGACGTCGCTGATGGAGAGCGTCTGGTTCGTCGGTATCTACGCGGCGACGACGCTGGTCCTCGTCGCCAGGCTGGACTTCTCGCTTGCCGTGGTCGTGCTCTGCTGGCTCTGCGTATTCGGCGTTCTCGCGCGCTATTTCGTGCCGCGCATCCGATTCCATTCCCGGGAAACGGCTGAAGCCGCGTCGATGATCAACGGGCGTATGGTGGATGCCTACAGCAACATCCAGACACTGAAGTTGTTTGCGCGCGACGAGGAGAGCGACCGCTACATGCGGCAAGGCTTCGACTTCTATCAGCATACCGTACTGCGGTTCACGCGCTTCATCACCGGTGTACGCGCCTCGATGGCGCTGCTCTCGGGCATCATGATCGTTACAATGGCCGGACTGAGCGTTCATTTGTGGCTGGCTGGTCTCGTCAGTTCCGGCGCGGTGGCCTTCTCGCTGGCGCTTGTGCTGCGCCTCAATTTCCTTCTCGGCCGACTGATGACCCAGTTCAACGGCATCATGCGTAACCTCGGCACAATCCAGAATGCCGCCGAGTTGATCGCGCAGCCGCTCGGGCTCGTCGATCGCCCGGGTGCCCGCGATCTTGTGATCCGCCAGCCTGGCATCCGCTTCGAGAACGTCTCTTTTCACTATGGCAGGCCAAACGGCGTCATCGGCAACTTTTCACTCACGATCGAACCAGGTGAGAAGGTCGGCATCGTCGGGCGCTCCGGTGCGGGCAAGTCGACGCTGGTGA
Source organism: Rhizobium sp. R711 (assembly GCF_002211365.1). GTDB lineage: Bacteria > Pseudomonadota > Alphaproteobacteria > Rhizobiales > Rhizobiaceae > Rhizobium. The sequence goes on from NZ_LOKZ01000038.1 coordinate 129,974, forward strand.
ACCTGCTGCTACGGCTGTACGACCTCGAAGGCGGGCAGATCTTGGTCGACGGCCAGAATATTGCGGCGGTCAGCCAGGAGTCTCTGCGGATGCAGATCGGCGTCGTCAGTCAGGATACGTCGTTGCTGCATCGCTCGGTCCGGGACAATATCCTGTTTGGGCGCCCTGATGCGGGCGAGGCGAAATTGACGGAGGCAGCATTGCGTGCGGAGGCGCTTGGCTTCATCGAGCGCCTGCAAGATCAGAATGGCCGTAAGGGCTTCGACGCCCATGTCGGCGAGCGTGGGGTGAAGCTCTCCGGCGGCCAGCGCCAGCGCATCGCGATTGCTCGTGTCATGCTGAAGGACGCGCCAATACTCGTTCTCGACGAAGCCACATCGGCGCTGGATTCCGAAGTGGAAGAGGCGATCCAATCCAATCTGATCGGCCTCATGCAAGGCAAGACGGTGCTTGCCATCGCGCATCGGCTCTCGACCATTGCCGCACTCGACCGACTGATCGTCGTTGACGATGGCAAGATCATAGAGGAGGGCACGCATGAGACCCTCCTGAAACGTGGAGGTCTCTACGCCGATCTCTGGGCGCGGCAATCCGGTGGGTTCCTTGCCACCGATTTCGACGTGTCGCGGCCAGCGTCAAGGGTCGATGGCAAACTCGGCGATGAGGCCAAAGTGGTTTGATCCCATATTGTCCGCGATCCGCTGGACGGACTTCAATCGCAGCGGCGGACGGGCGAGGACGTGGTCGATGCTGATGCCGAAGTCACGCGCCCTGATCGGCCAGGTCGCCGGCTCGGGAAAGACCGTCTGAAAGCCAGTCGTGCGTATGAAACGCTGGATGCGTGGGTCCAGGATCGCTGAATTAAAGTCTCCGGTGAGGACGAGCGGCCCGTCGATAGCGCCCGTCACGGACCCGAGATCGTCGAGTTCGTCTCCCTGGAAGTCATCGAAGTAGGGTTTGGCGAGATGGGCCGCGAGGAAATTGATCTTCGTTCCCTCGAAGTCGATGACCGAATATGTCAGCCGATTTTGCCACAGTTCGCCAAGGCTGCGGACTTTCTTCTCGATGAATCGACGCTTCGAGAGGACGAGCGTGTCGCATTGGTTGATCTCTTCGCCGCAGCCGATGCGGTAGGGATATGTGCCGGACAGGCGTGCGATATAGGGGCGAAGCGGAGCTGCCTCCAGGATGTTCACGACATCGACATTCGAGGCGACGATGAAATCCGCAATTTGCCCGGCATTGGAGAAGTTCTCGTGCTCGATGTTGAAGGACATCACGCTGAAAAGTGGTGGCGTATCAGCAGCCGCTGGCAGAGAGGCGAATTCCCTCAGCATGATAACGCCATGCCCCAGCAACACTACCGCGACGGTCAGTAGCAGGTAGGCATACCAGTGCCGTTTGAGGAGTAGAAGGACGAGGCACCCTGCGACCGCAACCAGGGCAAAATGGATCTGAAAGCTGTAAACGAAGGCGAGAAGCCAAACGTATGTGATGTAGCGCAAAGACATCAGCGCCAGCAACAGCGAGAGGAGGACACTCCCTATGCAGTATAAAGTGTCTTTCATCGGCGGGCGCTGGGATAGGGAGAGGTTAGTGGCGGTCGCCTAGCACGAGGTTCGAATTGGTGCAATGCACAACTGTGGCAAGCATGTGATTGTCTTCGAAAATCATCTGAAAATTCCCGCGACATTGTGCCCTCATGGCCTTGCCAAGGCTGGACATAATTTGCGATCAAGCTTAGAACGCGCCGGATTGGTGGGGAATCTATGGTCGAATTGTGTCGCGACAGATTCGCCGCCGCGAGGGGAAGGGCGGAGTTCCGCAAAAATTGCGCAGAGGATGGTTTAAGCCGTGAGCGAACACGAAACGACAAGCGAGATCACGGGTGAGCCCACTCGCCGTGATTTCCTTTATCTCACCACTGGTATGGCGGGCGCCGTGGGCGCCGTTGCGGTCGCTTGGCCGTTTATCGATCAGATGCGTCCGGATGCTTCGACATTGGCTCTGGCTTCCATCGAAGTCGACGTTTCCAGTCTTGAGCCCGGAATGTCGCTGACCGCCAAGTGGCGCGGCAAGCCTATCTTCATTCGCAACCGTACGCCCGAGGAAGTGAAGGCGGCCGATGAAGTGCCGCTGTCCGACCTGAAGGATCCGGTTGCCCGCAACGCCAACCTGCCTTCTGACGCGCAGGCGACGGCTGTCGACCGTTCCGCCGGCAAGGACAAGGAAAACTGGATCGTCATGATCGGCTCCTGCACCCATCTGGGCTGCATCCCGCTCGGTCAGGCCGGCGAATACAATGGTTGGTTCTGTCCCTGCCATGGCTCGGTCTACGATACGGCCGGCCGCATCCGCAAAGGTCCGGCGCCGCAGAACCTGGCGATCCCGACCTATTCGTTCATTTCCGATAAAGTAATCAAGATCGGTTGAGGGGGACTGATTTATGAGTGGCCATTCCAGCTACGAGCCATCAACCGGCCTTGAGAAGTGGATCGATGCGCGCCTGCCTTTGCCGCGCATGGTCTATGACAGCTTTGTCGCATATCCGGTTCCGCGTAACCTGAACTATGCCTACACCTTCGGCGCCATGCTTGCGGTCATGCTCGTCGTGCAGATCCTGACCGGTGTCGTGCTTGCCATGCACTATGCCGCGGAAACGACGGTTGCGTTCAACTCCGTCGAGAAGATCATGCGTGACGTGAACCACGGCTGGCTGCTGCGCTACATGCACGCCAACGGCGCGTCCTTCTTCTTCGTTGCCGTTTATCTGCACATCGCCCGCGGTCTCTATTACGGCTCCTACAAGGCGCCGCGCGAAATCCTCTGGATCCTCGGTGTTCTGATCTACCTCCTGATGATGGCGACCGGCTTCATGGGCTACGTTCTGCCCTGGGGTCAGATGTCCTTCTGGGGCGCGACGGTTATCACCGGCTTCTTCTCGGCATTCCCGCTGGTTGGCGAGTGGATCCAGCAGTTCCTGCTCGGTGGCTTCGCCGTCGAGAACCCGACGCTGAACCGCTTCTTCTCGCTGCACTACCTGCTGCCCTTCGTTATTGCCGGCGTTGTTGTCCTGCATATCTGGGCGCTGCACGTTGTCGGCCAGACGAATCCGACCGGCGTCGAAGTCAAGACCAAGACGGACACTGTTCGCTTCACGCCTTATGCGACCCTCAAGGACGCGCTTGGCGTTTCGGTCTTCCTGCTGGTCTACGCCTACTTCGTCTTCTACATGCCGAACTTCCTCGGTCACCCGGATAACTATATCCCGGCTGACCCGTTGAAGACGCCGGCCCATATCGTTCCGGAATGGTACTTCCTGCCGTTCTACGCGATGCTGCGCTCGATCACCTTCAATATCGGACCGATCGACTCGAAGCTTGCAGGCGTTCTGGTCATGTTCGGCGCCATCATCGTGCTGTTCTTCCTGCCGTGGCTCGACACGTCGAAGGTTCGCTCGGCTGTCTACCGCCCGTGGTACAAGCTGTTCTACTGGTTGTTCGTCGCCAATGCGATCGTTCTCGGTTGGCTCGGTTCCCAGCCTGCCGAGGGCCTGTACACCACCATCTCGCAGATCTGCACGCTGCTGTACTTCGCCTTCTTCCTGGTTGCCATGCCGGTTCTCGGCCTCGTCGAGACGCCGCGCCGCTTGCCCAATTCAATTACGGAAGCGGTTCTGGAAAAGCGCAACAAGGCGGCGGCCGCTGAGCCGGTCAAGGCCTGAACGTGCGACAGGAAGGGAAGAGAAACATGAAAAAGCTTGTTACAAGCCTCCTGTCGCTTGCTGTCGTCGCTGGTTTGAGCGGCGCGGCATTCGCCCAGGAAGCCGCATCATCGAACGGCGCTGAGCCGGCACATCATGCGGAAGGCGCAACGCCGCACTATCCGCTGCTTCATCCAAAGCATGAAGAGTGGACCTTTGCCGGTCCCATCGGCCACTATGACAAGGGCCAATTGCAGCGCGGTCTGAAGGTCTACACGGAAGTTTGTGCAGCCTGTCACTCAATGAACCTTGTGGCTTTCCGTACACTTGGGGATCTTGGCTACTCCGACGCTCAGGTGAAGGCCTTAGCGGCGAACTACGAAGTTCAGGACGGTCCGAACGCAAGTGGTGACATGTTTACCCGTAAGGCCATTCCGTCGGATCACTTCCCGTCGCCGTTCCCGAACCACGAAGCGGCAGCAGCGGCCAACAACGGTGCGGCTCCTCCGGACTTCTCGCTGATCGCGAAGGCGCGCGGTATCGAGCGCGGTTTCCCGCAGTTTCTGATCGACATGATCCCGTTCGTCGGCGGCTATCAGGAAGGTGGTCCTGATTACATCTATTCGCTGCTGACCGGCTACGATCAGCAGCCGCCGGCTGGTGTTCAGGTCGCTGAAGGCACGCACTACAACCCGTACTTCGCCAATGCTGCCGCACTGGCCATGCCAAAACCGCTCTCCGACGGTCAGGTAACATATGACGACGGCTCGCCGGCGACGGTCGACCAGTATGCCAAGGACGTTGCATCCTTCCTGATGTGGGCCGCTGAACCGCACCTTGAAGAGCGCAAGCGTACGGGCTTCATGGTCATGGTCTTCCTGGCCATCTTCACGGGATTGATCTACCTGACCAAGCGTTCGGTCTACGCGAACAAGGAACACTGAGAGCTTCGCTCCAGAGTCTAGTGAAAGGCGGCCTTGGGGCCGCCTTTTTTGTTGGTTCCGTCTGCGGCAATTGATAGGGTGCAGCCGAATTGAAGCCTGCAGAGTATGGACATTCCATGAGCGATACGATTTCGGAGCTTGCAGCCAGCATCCGCTCCATCCCGGACTACCCGAAGCCCGGCATCATTTTCCGCGACATCACCACGCTTCTCGGCAATCCGCGCGCCTTCCGCCGCGCCGTCGATGAACTGGTGCAGCCCTATGCCGGGTTGAAGATCGACAAGATTGCCGGAACCGAAGCTCGGGGCTTCATTCTGGGCGGTGCGGTCGCGCATCAGCTTTCGGCGGGGTTCGTACCGATCCGCAAGAAGGGCAAGCTGCCGCGCGATACCGTGCGGGTAGCCTATAGCCTGGAATACGGTGTCGACGAGATGGAGATGCATCGGGATGCGGTGCAGCCGGGTGAGAAGGTCATTCTCGTCGACGACCTGATCGCGACCGGAGGCACGGCGGTCGCCGCCACGCAGCTTTTGCGGCAGATGGGGGCGGAGGTCGTTTCGGCCTGCTTCGTCATCGACCTGCCGGATCTCGGTGGCCGCAAGAAGCTGGAGGAGCTGGGCGTCGACGTCCGTACGCTGGTGGAGTTCGCGGGCCATTAGAGCCTTTCAGGGTTAAAGCGTTCTGTTGGCTCAAACGGAGTCGAATGGTCGACGGGTCGGCGCGCGTCGTAGCCATTTCCTACGGCCAAGCCGGCCGGTCGATCAGGCGGCCCGTTTCAGCCAACCCCGGTGGTTTGCTTGCGAACCAGCTAGGGCCGGGCATCTTTCCACCAGGATCAGAGGCGATCGGCTCAGACGTACATTGGGGTGTGCCCTTCGCCAATCGCCTCTGCCCTGACGAAAACCTGCTCCGGCAGAACGCTTCAATTTAACTCTGAAAGGCTCTAAGGCTAGCGCTTACTCGAATTCGATGACGGTGCTTTCGAACCGGATGACCGGCGTGCCGTCGGCGATCGTCCCCTCGCACAGAATACTGTTCAGCCGGCACCCTGGACGGGACGCCAGGGGACGGCTCGCAAGGAACGTGACAGAGTAGGTCACTTCCTCGCCGGCGTAGACCGGGCGCAGCCATTGAAGCTTCTGAAACCCAGGGGAGGGACCAAGCTTGGGTGGTTTCACTCCCTCGCTTGCAAGGCGCGCGCACTCGGCGCTCCAGTAGGCGATGAAAGTTTTCATCCAGGCCGCGCAAGTGTGCCATCCCGAAGCGCAGTGTCCACCAAAGAGCGTGGCCTTCGCAGCCTCCGCATCCAAGTGAAATGGTTGAGGGTCGAAGCGCTCGGCAAAGTGAATGATCCGTTCGGCCGTAAATAGATAGCTTCCGATGTCGGTCTTCTCGCCGGCGGCGTAGCGTTCCGCCATAATCATGCGGTCTTCTCCAGCGTTTCACGCATGACGAACATGATCGAGTTCTCGGCGCGACAGACGAGTTCTGCTTTCTGATTTAAAACTTCATGGCGGAACTTCACCATGCCGATGCCGGGCCTAGAGCGCAGTGCGCGGGTTTCTATGACCGTCGAATGACCTGCAAGCGTATCTCCGGCAAGAACAGGCTTTCGCCACTCCATGAAATCCACGCCGGGCGCGCCTTGGGAGAACGAATTGACGAGAAAGCTCTCCGCCATCATGCGCATGAACAGCGCCGAGGTATGCCAGCCGGATGCCGCCAGGCCACCGAGGATGCTGGCGCGACCGGCCGCCTCGTCCAGATGCATCGGCTGCGGGTCAAATTCGCGGGCGAATTCGATGATCTCCGCTGCGGTTACCGACCGCGGCCCGAGCGCAAAGCGTCGCCCCGGCTGGAAATCTTCGAAGGTAAGTTTCTGATCGGACAAATTCCTCTTTCCCTCGTAGGAGTTTCAAAACGACTACAATAGCATTCGAAGCGACTCAACGATTCCCGCGAGAATTTGACCATGCCCGAATTGAAGTTGATCCTTGATGAAGCCGAGCGGGAGGGTCTCATTCCGCGCCAGGCTGCTGAGCGGCTGCTACCATTCCTGATCGCGCACGGCGTCAGGGTCGATCAACTGTCGTCCGAAGCGCCTCCACGGTCGGTGCCTTTTTCGGATACCGAAACGCCAAGCTTCGTGCGTGGCTTCCATGACGTGTTGATAACCATCGGCATTGTCGTAGCGTTGGCCGGCTTGTGGGGTATCGCTTCGGTTTATGCCGTGCTGCCAGCGATCGTCGTCCTCGCCGAGATCCTTGTTCGACGTCAGAGGCTGGCGTTGCCCGCCGTCGTGCTGACGATTGCGCTTGCCATCTGGACGGCAGTTGTCGGCGCGCAATGGCTGCAAGATTCGCCTTCTTTTATCCCGATAGGTGGCAACGTTGCGCTGCAGTACACCCTTTCCTTTCCAGTCGTTCTAGGGCTCTTCTACCTGCTCTATCGCGTACCGCTCGCGCTTGCGTTGACGATCATGGGGGCGGCAGTGGTCGCGCTGCAATTGATTCTGCGTGCGCTTGGCTGGCTGAGCGGCGATCCACTCTTCGATGTCAATCATCCCATCGTCTTGTCGATTATCGCGATCGCGTGTGCGGTCGGTCTTTTCGCACTGGCGATGACATTCGATCTGCGCGACCCGCTTCGTCGTACAATCAATTCCGACGTTGCCTTCTGGCTCCATCTCGGTGCCGCGCCGGCCTTGCTCTACAGTGTCATATCGCTAGCCGGGCTCAGCGGCGGCACGCTTGCCGCGCTGCAGACGGTATCGTTTCGTACGCCGGTTGTGGTTGTGACCGTCGTCGCGCTCATGTTGATCGGCCTTATCATTGACCGGCGCGCATTCGTGACGTCAGGCCTGCTGTCGCTGGGCTTTGCGCTCTACGGAATCTTCCGCCTGGGGGACGCGCGGGTCGATACCTACATCTACATCACGCTTCTGACTGTTGGCGCGATCGTGCTGGTGATCGGGACGGGATGGATGCCGCTCCGTCGGTTCGTCATGGGCAGGCTGCCGGCTGCCATGCAGGCGAAACTGCCGCCGGCATAGGGCGGCAGTTTCTCGGTTCGCGTCAGGTATTGAAGCGGAAGTGGATGACGTCGCCGTCCTGGACGACGTATTCCTTACCTTCGTCGCGGCCCTTGCCGGCTTCCTTGGCGCCGACTTCACCCTTGAAGTTGATGTAGTCGTCGTAGCCGATGGTGAAGGCGCGGATGAAGCCGCGTTCGAAGTCGGTGTGGATCACGCCAGCCGCCTGCGGCGCCTTGGTGCCGCGCACGATCGTCCAGGCGCGTGTTTCCTTGGGGCCAACCGTGAAATAGGTGATCAGGTCGAGCAGGTGGTAACCGGCTCGGATCAACCGGTCGAGACCGGCTTCCTCGAGGCCGAGCGCCGAGAGGAACTCCGCCGCTTCCTCCTCAGGAAGTTGGGCCACTTCGGATTCGATCGCGGCCGAGATGATGACGCATTCGGCGCCCTGCTTCTCGGCCATGGCGGCGACTGCCTTGGTGTGCTCGTTGCCGGTCGAAGCGTCGGCTTCCGCGACGTTGCAGACATAGAGGACCGGATGCGAGGTCAGGAGGTTGAGGCCCTTCAGGATCTCGATTTCTTCCGGCGCCAGAGTCTTCAAGAGCAGGCGAGCGGGCTTGCCTTCGTTCAGCAGCTTGATCACGGCTTCCATGACCGGCAGCTGGGATATCGAATCCTTGTCCTTGCCCGTGGCGCGCTTGCGCGTCTGCTCGACACGGCGCTCAAGGCTTTCGAGGTCGGCCAGCATCAGTTCGGTTTCGATCGTGTCGGCATCGCCGACCGGATTGATGCGACCCTCGACGTGCGTGATGTCGTCGTCCTCGAAGCAGCGCAGCACGTGCACGACTGCATCGACTTCGCGGATATTGGCGAGGAATTTGTTGCCGAGGCCTTCACCCTTCGAAGCGCCGCGCACCAGGCCGGCGATATCTACGAAAGAGATGCGGGTCGGGATGATTTCCTTGGAGCCGGCGACCACTGCGAGCCTCTGCATGCGGGGATCAGGAACGGCGACTTCGCCGGTGTTCGGTTCGATCGTGCAGAAGGGATAGTTTGCCGCCTGCGCTGCTGCCGTCTTTGTGAGCGCGTTGAAGAGGGTCGATTTGCCGACATTCGGCAGACCGACGATACCGCATTTGAAGCCCATGGCCAGAAACCTGCTGTTCTTGAATTCGTTGGTGCTGGCTATGGGATAAAACGCGCCTTGCGGTCAAGCTTTTCGCGCAAGTCTCTTGCATTGCGAGGGTTGAAGGGTCGCCTTTGCAGCGCAATATAGATATTGGCGATCTGTTCTCGCTTCTTCATGTCATCAACGGTGGGTTTCCGATGAGTGACAACGATATTGCCCTTAAACCGAAGACAAAGTCTAAACCGAAGCTGGATCGGCCGAAGCTCTATAAGGTCATCCTGTTCAATGACGATTACACGCCGCGCGAATTCGTCGTGATGATCCTCAAGGCTGTCTTCCGCATGAGTGAGGAGGTTGGCTATCGTGTGATGATGACAGCGCACAAGATGGGATCGAGCGTCGTTGTGGTCTGTACGAAGGATATCGCCGAGACCAAGGTCAAGGAGGCGATGGATTATGCCAAGGAGGCCGGCTTTCCCCTGATGCTGACGGCGGAGCCGGAGGAATAGCTTGCGATCTCTAACCAGGCTTCCCAGCATTCTCCTTCTTTTCAGGCTCGGGCTGCTCTGAGCTTAGTCGTCAGCCGGTCGTCGGATCTGGTAGCCGGTCTTGTCCTGTCTGAAACCGCAGTTCTCGTAGAAACGCAGCGTTGTCGGATCCTTCGAGCCGGTAAGGAGCATCACCTTGTAGCAGCCGGCCTTCCATGCCGTTTCGATGGCATGCAGGATCAAGGCCCGTCCGTAGCCACGCTGCCGGTGATCGGCAGCAGTAACAACGTTCTCGATCAGTGCATAAGACGCGCCATGCCGGGTCAGATTGGGGACGATGACCAGCGTCACCGACGACGCGGGGGCTCGACCCGCCACGCCGAGGAAAATCGTCATGCCAGGCTGTGCGAGGATCGCTTCAAACCGTTCTTCGGCAAACGCGCGGTCCATGACCGGATCAGTTGGGTTGAGCTCATGGTAAAGGGCAAGCACGCCCGGCAGATCGCCAATCTCGGCGGCGCGGATGACGAGTTCGCCGGCAGACATGGTTCAATCGCCCTTGTTGCCGAACATTTTCTTCAGCATTTCAGCCATTGGCCCAGTTGCAGGCAGCTTTGGCTGATTGTGATTGCGGGCCTGGTGGATATGGGACTTTGCCGCCGCCTTCTTCTCCGGCTTCGGCTTCTCCTCTTCGACATTGCCGCCGAGCGCAAGGGCCAGCTTGTTCATCAGCTGGGAATCTTCCTTGCGGACCAGCATGTCGGCATTGTCGGCAAGCGCATCCAGCAGCGGTTCAAGCCAGGCCTGGTCGGCCTTTGCGAAGTCGCTGAGAACGTGATGCTGCACGAGTTCCTTGACGCCGGGGTGACCGATGCCGAGTCGCAGCCGGCGATATTCCTTGCCGCAATGAGCGTCCAGCGACTTGATGCCGTTGTGGCCGCCGTGGCCGCCACCTGTCTTGAGGCGGGCCTTACCGGAGGGCAAGTCGAGTTCGTCATAGATCGCAACGAGGTCGGCGGGCTGCAGTTTGTAAAAACGCATGGCCTCGCCGACGGCTTCGCCCGAGAGGTTCATGTAGGTCTGGGGCTTGATGAGCAGCACCTTCTCGCCTGCTATCTCGCCCTCGGCGATCTCAGCCTTGAACTTCTTCGACCAAGGCGAAAAACTATGGCGACGGTAAATGGCATCGACGGCCATGAAGCCGATGTTGTGGCGGTTTCCGGCGTATTTGCCGCCGGGATTACCGAGACCCGCGATGATCAGCATGGCTCGTTCATTCCTTGCAATGTGCTTTTTCCGTTCACCATCGCGAAACGGCGTCAAAGTCAAGACGAAGTGGCCGCTGCCGCGGAAAAATCAGTCCGCGGAGCTTAGGCCATATTTGGTGAAGATGGCCTTCTGCGTGCCATCGGCAATTAGCTTGTCCAGTGCGGCTTGCATCTTGGTCAGCAGATCGCTTGGGAAGTTCTTCTCGCAGGCTATCCCCATCGGCTGGGTGGAGAGTATCGTAACCATCTCCAAGGGCTGTTCCGCCTTGAGCTTGCCGAAGTAGATCTCGGAGATCGGCATCATGTCGATGCGACCGTTCAGTAGCTTGCGCAGTGTGGCGTTGAAGTCGGTGGCGATGTCGAGCTTGGTGAAGCCGTTCTCCTTCAGCGTCATCTCGGTGTAGTCTTCGCGCTGGGTACCGACCGTGTATTTCTTGGCTTCCTCGAGATCCTTGGCTGTCACGCCGGAGCCCGTCTTGGTAATGAGGATGTTGCGATCGACCAGTAGCGGTTCGACCCATTTGAACATCGGATCGCGTTTCGCATTGTGCGCGGTCGTGAAGACGCAGCCCAAAGGCGTGTTTTGGGCGAGGGCGTAGGCTCGCGCCCAAGGCATCATCTCGATTTTGTATTCAATGCCGGCGTCCTTCATCACCTTTTCGACTTGCTCGACCGAGGCGCCTTTGATTGCTTTCCCGTCGCGGTAGCTGAAGGGAGGGTATTCCTCCGTCGCGAGTGTGACGGCGGCTGCAATGGCATGGGTCGAGGCAGCGAGACCCAACAGAATGGAAAGCAGCAGTCTCTTCATCGCGTTGACCTTCTTCCCCGTGTTCAAGAAGCCCGCGCGATAGGCTGTTCCGCTGCGGACAAACGCTCGATCAAAGCCGTGGCATGCTGTGGGCGGTGGAACAGATATCCTTGGCCGAAGTCGAGGCCCATTTCGTGAAGCGTCTGGCATTCATCCTCGGTCTCGATGCCTTCGGCGATGACAGTGCAGCCCATCTTGTGGGATAGCGTCGTGATGCTTTCCACCAGCGTGCGGCTCTTTTCGCGGACATCATCATTTGTGTCGTTGATCGACTGGGTGAACGACTGGTCGACCTTGATGATGTCGACCGGAAAGCGATTGAGATAGCTCAGTGAGGAATAGCCGGTACCGAAGTCATCGAGGGCAATTCTGCAGCCGAAACGGCGCATCTCGGTGACAACAGTGTGGATTTGCGGATTGTTATGCATCAGCACCGCCTCGGTGATCTCCACGACGATGCGTTGAGGGCGAATGCCGTGGCGGCCAAGCAGTGCGGCCAGACGCGCGGGCAGGGCGTCTTCGAACTGCAAGGGAGAGAAGTTGATGGCGAGATAGCTGTCCTGCATTCCCGGTAACCTGGAAATGGCGGCAAGATGGGCGATCGCCTTCTCCATGATGACGTTGCCGACTCGAATAATCTTCGCCGTTTCCTCGGCGACATGGATGATTTCCGCCGGTGCCATCAAGCCCTTTTGCGGATGGTTGAGGCGCATCAGGGCCTCGAAACCCGCGATGCCGCGGCCGTTCAGGTTGACGATCGGCTGCAGGTAGGCGTCGAACCAGTCCTCGGCGAGGCCGGCCTCGATATAGGTCTCGATTTCGGCGCGGGCCCGAGTACGGTCCATCATGCTGTTGTCGAAGAGCTGCGCACCGTTCTTGCCGTCACGCTTCTTTGCGTACATGGCCATGTCGGATTTCTGCAGCAGCTCGGATGCATTCGCGGCATGGAGCGGGTAAATGGCGATACCGACGCTGGCGCTCATATGCAGGTCCGGACCGAACGGCTCGATGAAGATGGAGGCAATCTGCTCGGCCATCGCGCTTGCCCGGCGGGTGGCATCCTTTGCCGGGAGAAGGATCGCGAATTCGTCGCCGCCCAGGCGGGCCGCTTGATCGGATGGTGCCAGGTGCATCTTCAACCGGTCGACAAACTCCCGAAGGGCCCTGTCGCCCTCGGCATGGCCGAGATTGTCGTTGATCCATTTGAAGCGATCGAGATCGATGAACAGGCAGGCGAGTTCCTGGCCTGCCGCATCCGCCTCCTGAATTTTGGTGTCGAGCACTGACTCGAACCCCTGACGGTTCAGCAGGCCGGTCAGATGGTCCCTGATGGCCTGCTGGTGGTTGCGGGCCTCGGAGGCTTTGAGCTCGGTGACATCGGTCATAACCGACAGTGAGAGCCGATCATAACCCGCGGTCGCCGCCGTCGATTCCAGAATGAGCACATCCATAATGTTACCGTCGGCGCAGATGAACTTGACCGTGACATCGACTGCGGGGCCGCCCTCGAGATCGTTCTTGCGCTTGAGGAAGGCTTCGCGCGTATCTGTAGTGACGAGGTCGGCGAACCGGCGGCCGATCACGTGCGGTCGGTCGTAGCCGGTCGCGACGAGCCAGTAGTCGCTGACGGCGGTAATGCGATCGTCCTCGTCAAGGGAGAAGAGCATGGCGGGGGTCAGGTCGTAGATGTCGACGGCACGGCGATGCGCGAGCTTCAATTCGCGTTCCTCGCTTTCGAGCTTCGACTGCATCTCGTTGAAGCCACGGGCGAGGCGGCCCATCTCGTCGTTAGACTGCCAGTTCACGTGTTGCCGCGATCCGAGTTGGCGCGTGGCCTCGACCGCGGCCGTCAAGCGCATCAGCGGCCGGATGATGAAGATACGATTGCCGATCAAGGCAGCGCTGAATACGGCAAGCACCGCGAAGATGAAGATCGACATGAAGACGACTTCTTCGTGCTTGAGGCCGGAGAAGAGACCGAGGGCCGGATAGAACACGGAAATGGTGCCCAGATTTTTCGGGCCGTCGATGGTGTTGTATATGATCGCGCGCGACACCTGGACGAGGCTGCCGTTAAACGACTTCGGTATAGTCGACTGTGTGACGTCGAGCTGCCCCGACTGGTCGCGGACCTGAACCTTGACGATGGCGCCCTGCGAAACGATCGTCGCGCTGATCTGGGTCACGCTGTCGTCGTCAAGGTCCCAGAGCGGCTTTGCGAGTGCCTGAGAATTGGCGACAAGAAGAACCGAGATGTGGTCACGTATTTCCTTGTCTGCGCGCTCAGAGGAAAGAAAAAGAAAAAGGACGAACAGTGGGGCGACGAAGAGCAGCAATGCTCCGCAAATAATTGCCAAAAAACGATTTTCAACGGAATTGTTCATTGTTCCGTTTGCTCCCAGCCGCACTTTGCATCCACGATTTTCTACGCCCGTGGGTCTTCAAAAACGTACCGGCATGGTTTCACGAAATGTATTAAATGTTGCTGAAACGGGCTTCCTACCGCCAACGAAAAGGGCCCGCTTTCGCAAGAAAGCGGGCCCTATGCTTTACAAATTATGGAAGCGATCAGGCTTCTGCTTCGCCTTCTTCCGCAACCGTCTCGTCAACGCCGCCGGCCGGGGCGATGATCGTTGCGATCGTGAAGTCGCGGTCGGCGATAACCGGCGCTACACCCTTCGGCAGGGTGAGGTCGGAGATATGGATGCTGTCGCCGATCTTCTTGCCGCTGAGGTCAATGTTGAAGAATTCCGGGATTGCATCGGCCGGGCAATGAACTTCGATTTCGTGACGAACGATGTTCAGAACGCCGCCAGCCTTGAGGCCCTGGGACTTCTCTTCGTTGACGAAGTGAACCGGGATTTCAACGGTAACCTGGGTGTTGCCGGAAACGCGCAGGAAGTCCACGTGCATCGTGAAGTCGCGGACCGGATCGAGCTGATAGTCCTTCGGCAGAACCTTGTACTTCGTGCCGTCGACTTCGATGGTCGCGATGGTGGTCATGAAGCCACCTGCGTGAATGCGCTTCGTCACCTCATTGGTGCTGAGAGCGATAGAAATGGGGGCCTGCTTGTCACCATAGATGACAGCGGGAATCAAACCGTTGCGGCGAAGTTCACGGGCGGACCCCTTACCAACCCGTTCGCGCGCCTCGGCCTTGAGCTCGTAGCTTTCGTGGCTCATGACTTTTCCTTCCGAGGTTATTTGGAGAGCCCCGCGCAGGCTTATGCTTGCCGCGGAACTGGAGGCGGGTTACCCCATCCTCATCCGCGTTGCCTCCAAGGGTGTCTGCGCGGACGCGTGCGCTATAGTATAGATGTGACGGAAAGGCAAGCTGGTGCCTGTCATCGATAAAGGGCCACGTTCCAAACAAGCAGTCGGCGAGCGGTGTCGCTCGAACGATTCCGGAGGTTGAAGCGGATCGCGAAAGCTTAACCATATAGCTGGATTTCCCGCGAGATTAAGTAATACAAAATATCGGCGTTGCTATGAAGGCCAAAACGCAACCTGGTCCCTCCGATGCCTCGTCTTCTTACCTGCATTGTTGCCGAACATAGCTGGCCGCATCTGATCTTCGCAACCGTGATCTGCCTGCTTGGCTCGCTGCTTACCGTTCGGCTCTTCTCGCGGGTTCGGCGCACGCAGGGACTGCAGAGATTCAATTGGCTTTTCCTGTCGGCCTTCGTCGGCGGCGCGACGATTTGGACAACCCATTTCATTGCCATGCTTGGCTTCAATGCGCCGACGCTCAGCGGTTATGAGCCGGATTTGACGCTGCTGTCGCTTTTCATCGGCGTCGCCTCCTCGATGATCGGCTTTGCGGTCGCGTCGATGCGTAGCCAGGATGCGCTGGTCGAGGCCGGTGGCGCAATCGTCGGCCTTGGCGTAGCGGCCATGCACTATGTCGGCATTGCCGGCTACAAGGTGGCTGGCGATGTTCAATGGAATAGTGCCTATGTTGTTACCTCGCTGATTGCAGCTGCCGGTTTCGGCGCCCTCATGGCGAGCCGAGTTGCGCGCCCGACGGCGCCCTTCAGCCCGGTCGGGGCGGCTTTGCCGCTGATCCTTGCGATCGTTTCGACGCATTTCCTCGGAATGGCGGGTATGACGATCGTGCCGGATGCGGCAATCGCCGTTCCGCGTGAAATTCTCTCCGTGGGCGTGATGACCAGCCTTGTCGGCGCGGTGATGATCATCATCCTGCTTCTTGGTGCGTCCACCTACATCATCGACATGCAGTCGACGGAAGCAGCTGTCGCCCGCTACCGCCATCTCTCCCTTCATGATCCATTGACGAACCTGGCGAACCGGTCGGCGCTGAACGAGCATCTCGCTACAGCGACCAAGAGCACTCGTGAAATCGGCTGGAACATCGCCGTCCTTTGCTTCGATCTCGATCGCTTCAAGGAAATCAACGACGTGCACGGCCATGCCGCCGGCGACGCCGTGCTGCGGGCAATCGGCGAGCGGTTGGCGAAAGTCATGCAGAAGGGACAGTTTGCCGCCCGGGTTGGTGGTGACGAATTCGTGGTCGTGATGCGCGATCACGCTGGTCGTTCAGAGGCCAGAAGCGTAGCACAACGCCTGCTCGACGAGATCGAACGGCCGGTGGAGTGGAACGGCCAGTCGCTCAGCGTCGGGTCCAGCATCGGCGTTTCCAGCTTCCCAGACAGGGCACGAAGCGTTGATGACCTGCTTTCGCAGGCCGATGTCGCCATGTACCGCGCCAAGACAACGGCGGGCAATAGCATTTGCTTCTATGATCCTTCGATGGACGAGGCAGCGCGCGAACGAAATGCTCTGGCGATCGAGATGCGCGAAGGGCTGAAGAAAGGCGAATTTGAGCTGTTCTATCAGCAGCAGAACGATACCATGACACGGGAGGTGTTGGGCTTCGAGGTGTTGCTGCGCTGGAAGCACCCGACGCGTGGTTACATCTCGCCGGCCGAATTCATCCCGATCGCTGAAAAGACGGGCTTCATCATGGAGCTTGGCGAATGGGTCCTGCGTAGCGCATGCGTGGAAGCTGCCAGCTGGAAGAAACCATTGAACATCGCCGTTAACGTGGCAGCCCAGCAACTCGCCGATAGCCGCCTGCCGCAGATCGTACAGCAGATCCTGATGGAAACTGGTCTGGCAGCGCCGCGGCTCGAGCTCGAGATCACGGAATCCGGTATTATTGCCGACCACGGGCACGCGCTGAATGCCATCCGGCGGCTGAAGGCGCTGGGCGTCAAGGTTGCAATGGACGACTACGGCACCGGATATTCCTCGCTGTCGACACTCCAGAGTTTCCCGTTCGATAAGATCAAGATCGATCGTGCCTTCGTCGATGGCGTCGTCACCAACAAGCAGTCGGCTGCGATCGTTCGCTCGACGCTCATTCTTGCGCAGAGCCTTGATATTCCGGTTCTCGCCGAGGGCGTGGAGCGGGAGGAGCATGTCGATTTCCTTCGCCGCGAAGGTTGCCTGCAGGTGCAAGGCTTCCTTTTCGGAAGGCCGGTGCCACGTCCCGACATCGAGGCCTTCGTCAATGCCGACGCAACAGCTGTAGTCGAGAACGCGGATCGCTCGTCAGTTGCGGTGAAAACCGACGCCGCGGCCTGACCGTGGCCCTGCAACACAGCTTGACATCCGCCGCCCGGAAACCTCACATGCTCGCAAAACGCAGATGGCGGAGGAATTCAGGTTATGCGGCTCAATCTCATTGCGGCAACGAGCACGATCGCAATCGGTCTGGCATCCGCGGCCTATGCGGCCGACGTCAACCAGGCAGGGGCAAAGAAAGTTGAAGAGAGCCTGACGAAGCTGCTGCCGAGGAGCGTCGCGAAAGAAGGCTTCGTGACCGTCAATCCGGCAGGGACTCGCTACAAGATTATCTACGATCTTGCGAAGCTCCTGAAGAAAGTCGATCCGGGCAGTCTGGCGATCACCGGCTTGACGCCGTGGTCGATGTTCGCGACACCGCTAGACACCGGTCTATGGAGCGTGGAGGGGAACAACTCCCTCAATGTTTCCGGCAACTTCAAGGCGCCGGGACAGGCGAAAACGGATTTTACCTACGCTATCGATGCCTTCGTGTTCAGCGGTATTTTCGACCCGGCGATCAGCTATTTCCGCTCAGGTGATTTCTCCACGAAGGCCGTGAACTTTTCGTCGAAGACCGAAACCGAGGAGGTTAACGCCAGCTTTGACGGCATGAAGTACAAGGTGACGTCATCGGAGGGGGCCGCGGCTGGCACAACGAACTTTGCCACCAGCGGTTCCGCTACAGGGTTCCTCGAGAAGATCAGCAGCCGAGAGGTGCCGCCGGTCGAAGTTCGCGCTGACGCATTTGACTTCGCGGCGGCGGTGAACGGCCTGCCTGCAAACAAAGTTCGCGACATCATCATGTTCGCGATCGACCACGCGGACGAAAAGAAGCTTGCCACGGCGGACAGCGACAAGTTGAAGGCGATGCTTCGCGATGCTTTCCCGTTGCTCACGAGCTTCAACGAAACGATTGGCTTCAACAACTTGACAGTGTCGAGCGCTGCAGGGAACGGCGGTGCGAAGAACGTCGGTTACGAGGTCACGCTCGACGGTCCGACCAACGCCACGCGGTTCGGAGTCGGTGTGACGGCGGAAGAGATCAGCTTCGCGAGCCCCATCGTTCCTGCGGCCTACTCGGCGTTCGTGCCGCAGGAATTCCAGCTGAAGTTCGCCATTGCCGATATGGATTTCGCGGCCTTCGGCGACGAGTTTCTCAAAGTTGACTTCACCGGCGGCGCCGCATCGGAGGACAGCGGCAAGAAAGCGGCCGAGCGGCTCTTCAAGGGCGGTGAACTGGTGATGGACTTCCCGAAGATCAGCGCGGTGTCGAGCGTGTATGATGCCGAGATTTCTGGCAAGATCCGCGGGCGGATCGACACGTCCAAGGATTATTCCATGGATGTCACCGTTCTGGCGCGGGATCTGGACAAGACCGTCGCTGCCGTTCAGGAGCTTGCGAAGACCAACGCCGATCTCAATCAAGTTTCGTTCAGCCTGATGATGGCGAAGGGCTTTGCAAAGACCGATCCAGATGGGCGCCAGCGCTGGGATATCAGCGTTGCTCGGAACGGATCCGTCACAATCAACGGCCAGGTCATCAAGGGTGCGGACTGAGCCTGTCGCAACTCTAGGTGCGGGGCTCTTGCAGGGCGCCCCCGGCAGGTTCATGCTGTCTTTCTAAGCGTTTGCTCAAGTGGGGGCGATACGCTTCCGAGAGGCAGGCCCGATGAATTGTGCCGCCTGTGGTTTTGCGATCGAAAGCAGTTTTGCGTTCTGTCCCAAGTGCGGCGCAAGACAACCTGTTGTGTGCGCGTCCTGCGGAGCGGCTTGCCAGCCCGATTTCGCGTTTTGCCCGAAGTGTGGAAATGCCCTTAGTCGGGCCGAGAGCTCTGCCGCTCCAGCTGAGGCGCCGCAGCCGGTCACGTCTCCGTCGCCACTGGACGATGTGGCCGACCGACGTCCCCTGACTGTTCTATTTGCTGACCTCTGTGGTTTTACCGCTCTCAGTGAGAGAACCGACCCCGAACTGATGCGCTCCCTGCAGAACGAGCTGTTCGAAGAGTTGACGCGCGCGGTAGAAGCCTACGGCGGCTTTGTCGACAAGTTCGTCGGCGACGCGCTGCTTGCGTTGTTCGGTGCGCCGACGGCACATGAGGATGATCCCGATCGTGCGCTTTGCGCAGCGCTCGACATGATCGCGGGCGCCGAACGTCTTGGCGCCAAGTGGCTGGATCTGGCCGGTGGCGATCCGCTGCAGCTGCATGTCGGCATCAATACCGGACCGGTGGTCAGCGGTGGCTTCGGGGCGGCGGCGGCGCGTTCCTATTCAGTGACCGGCGACACGGTGAACACGGCCCAGCGACTGCAAACCATGGCAGGGCCCGGTGAGATTCTCGTCGGGCCGGTAACCTGGCGCCTGACGCAGCATGCATTCGCGTTCGAAAATCTCGGCTCGCTGACGCTTCGAGGGAAGACGGGCAATGTGCAGGTGCATCGTCTCCTCGGGCGGATGGAGACACCCCATGCGGCGCGCGGACTGGAGAGCCTCGGACTACACGCCGAACTCATCGGGCGTGACGCGGAGTTGTCGCGAATGTCCGATTGCCTCGATCTTGCCTGTGGCGGAAGTGCGCAACTCGTCCAGCTCATCGGCGAGGCCGGCATCGGCAAGTCAAGGCTGGTCGGGGAGTTCCTGAAGACGGTCTCTGAGGGAGAGCGATTTCGTGACGTTGTCGTGCGCCGCGCTGTCTGTTCGCCGCTTGGCGAGCAGTCATACGGTACACTCGCATCCGTTCTGCGCAGCGCTTATGGAATAGCCGAGCGGGAAACGGCAGCCCGGACTGCGGAACTGCTGGTATCAGGATTGATCGATCTTGGTTTTAGCGAGGCCGAGGTCGCCGGTCTGACGCCGCTTTTATCCTACGTCCTTGGCCTAGGCGATCCCGACGGAGCGCTGCGCCATGTCGAGCCGGAGCAACTTCGGCGGCAGATCTTTTACGCCACGCGCACCCTCTTCGAGCGACGCCTGTCGCTCAGCCCGCTGCTGCTTGTCGTGGAGGATCTTCACTGGGCGGACGCGGCGTCGATCGAGGCGCTTCGTTTCGTGTTGGACAGGCTGGAGCGAACGCGCCTGATGATGCTGACGACAGGGCGGTCGGTTGCGGAGGGCGAGGGCCTGGAGTCAAGCCGGATCAACCACACACTCATGCGACTCGCGCCGCTCTCGGTTCAGGACGGCGAGGCGCTGCTGGCCCAGTTATTCGGCAGGGACAGCTCTGTGCCTGCAAAGACGCGTTCTCGCATTCTCGCACGCGCGGGCGGCAATCCTCTTTTCATCGAGGAGATCGTTCGTGCCTTGATCGAGACAGGCGTGCTGCGTTCCGATGGTGGAGCTTGGCGTGTCGCGGGCGCTGAAATGGGGACCGAGATACCGATGAGCCTACAGGCGATGCTGCTTGCGCGCGTTGACCGTTTGCCGCCCGAAATCAAGCGCTTGGCGCAGGAAGCTGCCGTCATCGGCCCACGCTTCGATCCCGCGCTGCTTCGCGCTGTCGCATCGGACGCTGCGCGCGTTGAGCATGGGTTAGACTATCTCTGCCAGGCGGAGATCGTGGAGGAGATGCCCGGCGCTGCTGCGACCAAGGCGACCTCCTATCGCTTTCCGCAACAGCTATTGCACGATGCCATCTATGGCAATCTCTTGCTACAGCGTCGCAAGCAGTTGCACGCACGCATCGGCGCGGCGATCAAGCGGATGCATCATGGAATACCAGATCGGCTTGAGGACATTGCACAGCTCGGCCGTCACTACTGCCGGGCGGGTGAGACGAGCGAGGGTGTGCAATATCTCATGGCTGCGGGCGATTTGGCCCGCAAGACCTACGCCAATGACGATGCGATGCGTCTCTACCGCGAAGCGCTCGTGGCGATTTCGGAAAATCCGCAGGCCAGTTCGCAATTGCTTGCCCTTTCTGAGCGGTTCGCCGATCTATGCGGGCCGGCGGGAGAGCGGGACATGGCACGTGAACACTATGGGCGCGTATTGGCGACCTTAAGGAGGGTCGGCGATCGGCCCGGTGCGGCACGAATCCTTCGAAAGCTTGGCCGTCTCAATCTCGCCGCCGGCAGAAGGGATCTTGCCGATGCCGACTATGCCCAGGCAGCTTCGCTGCTCGGCGAGAGCAATGCGCCGATCGAGCTTGCCCATCTTCTTCAGGAGCGTGGGCATCTTGCCTTCCGAATGGGCGATCAAAGCGCGGCGGCACGCTGGGCCGATGATGCGCTATCCTGCCTCGATACAGCGGCGATCGACGAGGCAGGTTCCGCTGCGTCTGAGTCCGCGCAGGTGCGCGCGGAAGCGCTGAATACGAAGGGCGTAGCACTGGCACGGTTGGGGCGGCATCGCGAAGCGGTACACGAGGTCGAGCGAAGCCTGGAGGTGGCCGAGGCGGCCGGATTGCTGAGCGCTGCCTGCCGCGCCTATTCCAATCTTGGAGTGCTCTACACGATCGTCGATCCGGCACGCGCCATCGATGTGTGCCGCCAAGGCCTGGAGGTCGCCACGCGGATTTCCGATCTCGGCTTTCAGGCTCGTCTTTTTGCCAATCTCGCTGTCGCCTGCTGCACCTTCACGGACAATTGTGCCAAGGAGGGAGTCCCGGCGGCGGAGAGAGCGATCGAGATCGATCGGGCGCTGGACCAGCGCGATCACTTGGCGGTGCCGCTCATCGTGCTCGGACAGATCCATCAATGTCATGGCAAACCGGACCTCGCGTGGAACTATTATGAGGAAGCGCTTCAGCTCGCGCGTGAAATCGGCGAACCGCAGCTCCTCTTTCCGTGCTATGATGGGCTCGCGACGTTGAACCTTGAAAAGGACGACATGGCCGAGGCCGAGCGATACTTTTCACTCGCCCAAGACGTTTGCGTCAGGCATGGGCTGGATCCCGACGCACTCGTCGTGCTGCCCTTCCTGGATTGATTCAGTGCCGGCAGGTAAAGTACTGAGTTTTCGCTATTTTTTTCTTCTGCTCGGCCTTCCGCCGATGCGCAAGCGAGGGAGGGTGTCATGCCCGAAAGTCAAAGCGAAAGACCACTGCAGCCCGGCGATCGTGCGCCAAACGTCGTTCTCGATGCAATCACGCGTCAGGGCAAAATTTCGATCGATGACTTCCGAGGGCAGAAGCCTGTGCTGGTCGGCCTGTTTCGCGGGCTCCACTGTCCGTTTTGCCGGCGGCAGATCGCTGCGATGGCAAGCCTTGCCGGCGATCTCCAGCAGAAAGGCATCGAGAGCCTGACGATCGTCAATACGCCCATCGACCGGGCGCGCCTTTATTTCCGTTATCACCCCCTGCCAAACGTCTTGGCTGCATCTGATCCCGACCGAATATCGCATCGAGCCTTCGGGCTTCCGAACATCGAGTTCACGCAATCAGAAACGGCATGGCCTTACAAGGTGAGCCTCGACACACTCACCGCGATGCGCGTCGACCTGCCTGACCTGCCTGAGCCGATGGCTCCGATGGCAGCTGTCGACTATCTCGACAAGGCTGACGGCTATGAATTCACCGACGACGACAAGCGCATGATTGCAACGGGTGAGGGGCAACTGGTCGGCGAATTCCTGCTCGACCGCGACGGCGTCGTTCGCTGGTGCTTTACCGAAGTCCCAGATGAGGGACGGCACATGTTCGGAGTGCCAGCACCCCAGGAGGTTATGTCAGCCGCATCCCATATGGCTGCGTAATGCGGCTGCTTGAATCGATTTGGTCAGCCGCTGCTGAAATCAGCGGCGGCATTGACCTTGGGCGATGATGCGGAAGCCGCTGTTGCCAGCTTCGCAGGCATTCGGGAAGGTCCGCATCTGCTGACCACGCTGGCCGCATACCGGCCGGTATTCGCGCGTGCAGATACCACCGGGTCGCGGCGGTGCGGGAGGCTGCGGGCGGATTGTTATGCCGGGCTGTCGGCGGCACTGGCCGCGGCCGATGACGGTGAAGTTGGCTGCGCGGGCCTCGCACGCATTGGAGAAGGTCTGGACACGCGCCCCACGCTGGCCGCAAACCGGAGCGTATTCCATGGTGCACATCTGCGGCCTCGGCGGGAGAGGCGACGGATGCGATGGTGGGCGAGGCGGCGGACGCGAATAACTAGGCCCGACGTCGACGCAGGCGGAAAGAAGCGGCATGAGTGCCAATAGGGCGAACTTTCGCAGCGACAGGAATCCGGCGAGCGTCATTATTCTTCCCCCACGTGGATTTCTTTTCAAATCCTAGCGCAAGTTGCATTTCCGGGGAAGATCAAACCTCTGCGGTCGTTGAGAATTTCGTGACGCGTCAGTCGAACAGGCTGGAAACCGATTCTTCCTGGCTGGTCCGGTTGATCGCTTCACCCATCAGGCTCGCCGTGCTTACGACACGGATGTTGTGGGCCGACTGGACAGCGGTCGTCGGCTGGATGGAGTCGGTGATAACGAGTTCGCGCAGCTTCGAGGAGGTGATGCGGGTAACCGCACCGCCTGAAAGAACCCCGTGGGTAATATAGGCGGTGACGCTCGCGGCGCCCTGGGCAAGCAGCGCGTCGGCGGCGTTGCAGAGCGTGCCGCCGGAATCGACGATGTCGTCGATCAGCAGGCAATCCTTGCCTTCAACTTCGCCGATGATGTTCATGACTTCGGATTCACCCGGACGGTCACGGCGCTTGTCCACGATCGCCAGCAGACAGTCGAGGCGTTTGGCGAGCGCGCGCGCGCGAACGACGCCGCCGACATCCGGTGAAACGACCATGACGTTGCTGATGTCGTAGTTGGCCTTGATATCGCGGGTCAGGACCGGGATGGCGTAGAGGTTATCCGTCGGGATATCGAAGAAGCCCTGAATCTGTCCTGCGTGCAAATCGAGGGTCAGCACGCGATCGGCGCCGGCTTCCGTGATCAGGTTCGCGACAAGCTTGGCCGAGATCGGCGTACGCCCGGAGGCACGGCGATCCTGACGAGCATAGCCGAAATAGGGAAGGACGGCGGTGATGCGGCGTGCGGACGAGCGGCGCATCGCATCGATCATGATAAGCAATTCCATGAGGTGATCGTTCGTCGGGAAGGACGTCGACTGAACGACGAACACGTCCTCGCCACGGACGTTTTCCTGGATTTCGACGAAGATTTCCTGGTCGGCAAATCTTCTGACGCTGGCTTTGCCCAAGGGCACATTGAGATAGCTGCAGATCGCTTCGGCGAGATGCCGGTTCGAATTGCCTGCGAAAACCTTCATCTTGGTCCGCCTATTTCCTGCTGATAGCCGCGCTTTTTAGCCAGCTTGCTCCTGAATGCAAGGCCTAAGGCGTCATCTCGGCTCATATTTCTAAAAAGCTTGTGGCTTAACCTCCGCGAGCATCACGCCACGACGAGAATTCGGTGATGGTTTTAGAGGCGATTTGCTGCATGACCGAAGCCGGAACGCCAGCCCAAGGGTCCTGCGCTTCCGAGGGCACGCTCTCCTGTCCCTGAATGCGGTGCAGGCGTGCGCCTGCTCCGTCGAGAACGTCCCAAACGTAGACCACGGTCACCTTACCGCTGTCGGAAAAGGCGGAGAGGTATCCTTTCAGAATGTAGGCGCTGGAGCTGTCATTCGAACTCTTGATGGAAAACCCATGTGACCGCGCCTCGGCTCCGAGTTGGCGCGAAAGCGGTGTGACGGCTTGGACCGGTGCACCGATGATCGGCAGGAAGCGGACGGTCGTGCTGCGTGACGATGCGCTGGTGTTCAGCGTCGCCGTCTGGGTCTGCTGCCGCGGCGGCTCACGAGCAGGCGCTTCCACCATGTCCTCTTCCTCGGCCTGGGCGTTGGATATCGGCTCCGACAGCGTCTGAGCCTTGATCGGCGCGGCCGCCGCGGGCGGGCGGGCGTCGTTTTCCAGCGCCAAAGCCTGGGCGTCCATCGTGGTCGGCGGTGCGCCGGAACCCTGCCGATAGCCCGTCTGATTGTAGGCAGGATGATATCCGTTCGACCGCTGTTCGGTGGTAAAGGCCTGCTGGCGGGGGGCGGTTCCCGCCATGCGCTCAACGTCGCCCTGCGTTACCGGCGACGAGCGCATGTTTGTGGAAGAATTACCGATGTCGACTAGGGGGACCAAGGCGTCGGTGGTGTTACAGGCGGTCAGGGCAACGCAGGCAAGGAGCATTGGCGCAGTCGCAACTCGCGTCATCCCTCGTTACATCCTTCCCAGTGCCGGCCCCGTGCACTTTATGAAGGCCGGCGCCGGTCTGTGTCAATTCCGGATTCTTGCTCGCAATGGTTTGCGTCTAATGAATAGAGCGGGATCTCAGCTGAAGACCGCTCACACTCTTCAGCATGCCGCTCTAGACGTTGATGAAGTCCAGAGAGTGCCGGGAAAGCACGCGTGGCGCGTCGTCGGTCGTCAGATAGGTTTGTCCGAGGGTCATCGCTGTTCCAGTGTCGGAATCCATGATGATCATGTGCACGAAGAGCGACATGTTCGGCTCGATCGGCTGCGGATTGCCGACATGGAACATCTGATGCTCCATCCAGGATGGCGAGAAACGGGCGCCCAGCGAGTAGCCGCAGGCATTGAGACGATGGCGGGACAGGCCGCGCTCGTCCATGATCTTCGCATGCATATCGAACACGTCGCCGAAGCTGTGGCCCGGCCTCAGGACCGTTTCGATCGCCTGGATCGTTTCGAAGCAGGCGTTGTAGAGTTCGCGGTGGCGATAGCTCGGTTCGCCGATGACGATGGTTCGCATCATTGCCGCATGGTAGTGGGCGTAGGCGCCCGCCCATTCGAGCGTCAACTGATCGTTCGGGTCGAGTTTGCGGCGGCCGGCCTTGTAGCGGCAGAGGAGGGCATCCTCGGCGGAGCCGATGATGAACTCGTTGGCGGGGTAGTCGCCGCCACCCGCAAATACAGCACCCTGCATGGCGGCCAGAATGTCAGATTCATCTGCGCCCGGCGTGGTCAGCGCGAGTGCCGCATCCAGCGCATCGTCAGCCAACACCGCGGCGCGTTCGACATATGCGACCTCGGCCGGGCTCTTGATCAGCCTCAGGTGGCTAACGAGATAGGATGCGTCGACGATCTGGCCGAAGGACGTCAACTGCGCATCGAGCATCCGGGCGATGCGGCCCGTCATGCCGTGGGTATCATACTCGACGCCGATCCTGGCGCCGAGCAGGTCCATCTCGACGAGCAGGTTCCGGAGGTCGACGGTCGGGTCGGCATTGACGCGGTCGACCCAGATTTGGACATTTTCCAGGATGGAGGTGTGCTTGGCCTGGCGCAGGTCGGCGGAACGCGTGATCAGCGCCATCGTTCCATCGGCCTTGACGACAAGTGTCTGGAAGAAGCAGTAGCCGAATGTGTCATAGCCGGTCAGCCAGTACATGCTTTCCTGGGCAAAGAGCAGCAGGGCATCCAGCTTCTCTTCGCGCATCTTGTCTGTCAGACGTGCGAGGCGGACGGCGAATTCGGGTCTGTCGAAGTGCAGGGCCATGCCTCTTAAATCTCCCTGATTGCAATTGCAGAAATCTGCCGACCGTAATCCGGCTCCTTGTTATGTGTGGTCCGGCGATAAGAGAAGAAACGCTCGGTGTCGGGATAAGTGCAGAGGCCTAAGCTCTCTGCGCGGATACCGGCGGCGCGCAGCCGATCGACCGTCAGGGCCGGCAGGTCAAACATCGCGTGCCCCGGCTTTCCGGAGGGTACGAAGTAGCGCCCGTAAGATGGATCCTGTGCGACGAAGCGTTCAACGAATTCCGGGCCGACCTCGTAGCTTGCCTGGCTGATCGATGGGCCGAGGCAGGCTACGATTGCCTCGCGCTTTGCGCCTAGTCGGACCATCGCGTCGATCGTATTTTCCAGCACGCCGGTAAGAGCGCCTTTCCACCCGGCGTGAGCGGCGCCGATGACACCGTTTTCCGAATCGGCGAAGAGAATTGGTCCACAATCGGCGGCCAGCACGCCAAGCGCTATGCGCGGAGTTGCGGTCACCATCGCATCGGCTGCGGGGCGGGAGCCGTCATAGTCCTTGTCGACAATGACCACATCGGGGGAGTGGACCTGGTGTACGGTAGCAAGGCGCTCGACAGGCAACTCGAACCAGCTTGCCACGCGGCGGCGGTTCTCCTGAACCTTCTCGCGCTCGTCATTCGAGCCAAGGCCGACGTTCAAGCCGCGATAGATGCCATCCGATACGCCGCCCTGCCGGGTGAAATAGCCGTGGAGAATCGCGTCACCGGTTGCCTCTTTCAGCAGCGCGCTTTGGATCGGTGCCGGAGATGCTGCTTGCGTCATTAAAACTTCCGAGATTGCTTGAATTGCCTGGGCGTCATTACTGATGGCGAAGCCTGGTCGACTGCGGCGGATGTTGGCCCAGCGGTGCTCGCGCTGTCAATCCACTGAACGGAAAGGCATCAAATCCACGGCGGGGTGTGAGACCGCCAGCACCTTGAAGAGTTCGCCCATACGGCCTTCACCTTCGCCCGCCAGCCGGTCGACTGCCGTCTGGATAATTTGCCGCGTATGTGCTTCGCGATCCCGGCCAAGCGCGGCGGCGCGGTCGAGAATGCCGAGGCCGACGAGAAAATCGCCCTGGTGGAGCATGCCGTTGACGTAGACACCGGCCGAAGTCGCGGTCTGCGCCAATGCCTGGAAATCGACATGGCTCGTCAGGTCCGCTTCGCCGGGATGGGCCAGCGGCGGATCATACTCATGCATGCGCACCGCCTGCAGCGTGTCGCCATAGCCGCTCACGAGGTGCCCGTAGTCGATGGCGACAGCCGTCCCGCCATGTTCTTTCAGCCGGTCGCAGATGGCGAGCATCACCGACTGGCGTGCCGGCGAGACTTCAAACACGGTTCCTGGGAGCACGTCCGCTTCCGGCCAGGGGAGGAGGCTGGAATCGATCCCTGCCACGCCGACACCGAACGTCAGGTCGCCCGCGGCGTCGATACCGACCATTCGTTCACGGAAGCCCGCCGGCGTCCTCACGAACTGACGGATCGGAATCGCATCGAACAACTCGTTCGCAGCGACGAGCGAAAATCCCGGTGGGATCTCATCGAAACCCTGATGCCAACTGACCTTGTGGCCGTCGGACGCCAGCGTCTCCTGCTGGATGTCGCGCAGGCGCCCGCTTGTCTCGACGAGGTGCACTGTCATGTCTTCGAAAAGTGGTGGCGCGATCCGGGCAATGACGCGCAGCATATCCGACATCATCGTGCCGCGACCGGGGCCGATTTCGACAAGACGGACACCGGTGGGCGTTCCGTGTCGCTGCCAGGCATGGACGATGAAGACGCCGATCATCTCGCCAAAAAGCTGGCTCACCTCCGGTGCGGTCACGAAGTCGCCTGAGCTTCCGAAGGGTTCGCGGGTCTTGTAGTAACCATATTCAGGATCGGCGAGGCACAGCGAGAAAAAGTCCGTGACGCTGATCGGGCCGTTCGCCTGAATGATAGCCTTGATCTTCTCACCAAGCGCGGTGCTCATGTATCTCCCCCCTGTCCAGCTCCGGTCATTGCTGAAGCGCGGCCTGACGGCGAGCGCGAAGCATGGCCCAGATTCCAAGCAGTACCATCGGCGTGGAAAGCACCATGCCCATGGTGAGCCAATTGGTGCCCAGCAGGTAACCCAGCTGGGCATCCGGTTCGCGGAAGAATTCAACGAAAATGCGGGATAGTGCATAGCCGCAAACGAAGACGCCGGTGACAAAGCCGGGGGTCTTCAGGGCACGGAAACCAAAAATCAGCGCTGCCAGAACCAGAAGCAGCACGATGCCCTCGAGGCCTGCCTCGTAGAGTTGGCTGGGGTGGCGAACAAAGTCGCCGCCGGGGCAGTAGCCGTTGGCCCGCTCGATATATTGGTTGCAGAAGACCATGCCCCACGGCACATCGGTCAAACGGCCCCAAAGCTCACCATTGATGAAGTTGGCGATACGGCCGCAGAATAGGCCGATCGGGACGACCGCCGAGACGATATCGAAGAGGCTCCAGATCGGTACGCTGTTGCGACGGGCGAAGATGATCATCGCGATGGTAGTGCCCGTCAATCCGCCGTGGAACGACATGCCGCCGTTCCATATCTGGATCGCCCGAATCGGGCTCTCGATAACCGACGGTAGATCGTAGAAGAGGATGTATCCGATGCGCCCGCCGAGAACGATGCCGAGCGCGACCCAGATGATGAAATCGTCGAGTTGCACCTTGGTAATCGGGGAAGCGTCAGCCGGCCACAGTTTGTCGTTTCCGGCGAGCTGGCGCGCATAGTACCAGCCGAGCATGATGCCGGCGACATAGGCCAGTCCGTACCAGTGAATTGAGAGTGGGCCGAGCGAAAAGGCGATCGGGTCGATCTCGGGGAACGGCATGATCGCCATAAGATTGGCTACTGTCGGCAAGGTTTTCCCATTCGCTGGCGTGAGTCCCATGGAGTATTCGATCGGACGTCAACGCGCTTCAGTTCAAGGCGTCCTTTGCGACTTTCTAAAGGCGCGCCAAGCTCGGTGTGGGCGGAAGATGGCGCTGGGATCAAAGGTGGTCAAGTCGATTGTTGGCGATCGGGTGGCGGCCGG
The DNA here is from genome assembly GCF_002211365.1 of Rhizobium sp. R711. Taxonomy (GTDB): domain Bacteria; phylum Pseudomonadota; class Alphaproteobacteria; order Rhizobiales; family Rhizobiaceae; genus Rhizobium. The sequence continues at coordinate 159,463 of NZ_LOKZ01000038.1, forward strand.
AAGGCTTATCCAGAGCAAACCGCTTGCATCCTTGGTGGCGAAGGCCTACCTCATTCTTGAGGGGCCGAAGTGGCCCTAACCGGTCTATAGCAAAGGGAGAAAACCGCCATGACGACTGGAGCAAACCGCATCATGGACGAGTTCGCCAAGCTGATGACGGATGCGGCCGGCGCTGCCCAGGGTGTGCGCAAGGAAATCGAGACAGCCTTCAATGCGCAGGCCGAGCGCTGGCTGAATACGCTCGATATCGTCAAGCGCGAAGAGTTCGAGGTTGTGCGCGAAATGGCCATCAAGGCGCGGGATGAAAATGATGCGCTGCTTGCCCGTATCGCCGCCCTTGAAGCCAAGCTTGCGGCTAAGGGCAAGTAATTCCCGTTGTGACACAGGCCGTGGTGTGACCTTTATGAGACACGCCGCGGCCGCGACCTAAAAACCGGGTGTCGTTATCCACCTGTGGACACTGCCAAAAAGATCAATGGGCAGAGTCATTTAAACCCTCCTTCTGAATGGAAATCCGAAAAGCTTTCCACAGTGCCGTTCCCTAAAACGGCGCCAAGGGGCTGGCGTGTCGGCTAGCCCATTATACACTGATTTTAAATGATGATTCGAAGCGGTTGGTAAGCTCCAGGCAGGTTTGACTGCGTTAAGTCTGGTAGCGGTTCAACGGTCATCAGGGTTGGTGGTTCCGGCTGTTGCGTGTGTTCTCCTTGTGTCTCGTTGACGAAGTTGGTTCGCATTCACTCCGGTCAAGAAGGTGCTGCATGAGCCTCATGGAATTGGAAGTCGAGCGTCAGTCGAACCCGGTCGATATGATCGAGTACGTCGCCGCCAATAACGACTGGTCTTTCGAGCGGTCGGGCGATGACGAGATTGCGATGACGGTTGAAGGGAAGTGGACCGACTACCACGTTTCCTTTTCCTGGATGGAAGAGTTTGAGGCGCTGCACCTTGGCTGCGCCTTCGACGTCAAGGTTCCCGAACAGCGTGTCAACGAAGTCACCAAGCTTTTGGCCGCAATCAACGGTCAGGTCCTGATGGGACACTTTGATCTGTGGCGCCAGGAAGATGTCATTATCTTCCGGCAGTCGCTGCTGCTTGCCGGAGGTGCCGAGCCGACCAATCGACAGGTCGAAGTTCTGCTCGCTAGTGCGCTGGACACCTGCGAGGCGTATTATCAGGCTTTCCAGTTCGTGATCTGGTCCGGCATGGATGCGAACCGCGCGATGGAAGCGGTTCTGTTCGAAACCGTCGGCGAGGCGTAAATGTCATCCGCAGCTTCAGGTCCAGTCGTTCTCATCGGTGCCGGCAATATGGGGGGCGCTATGCTCTCCGGCTGGCTGAAGAATGGCATGCCCGGTTCTTCTATCGTTGTCATCGATCCCGGTCCCTCCGAGCAGATGATGAAAACGATCAACGATGCCGGCGTGACCCATGTTACCTCGGCGCCCGCTGGGCTAACGGCAGGCGTTCTTTTCCTTGCGGTCAAGCCGCAAGTGATGGATGCCGTGCTACCTCCGGTCAAGGGAACGGTAGGGCCGGAAACCGTCGTTGTTTCGGTCGCTGCAGGCAAGACGCTGTCGTTCCTTGAAAAGCATCTCGGCGAGGCTGCGATGGTGCGCGCCATGCCGAATACGCCGGCCATGGTCGGTCGAGGCGTCACGGGCGCGTTTGCTAATGCGCGCGTCACGGATGCGCAGCGAGGGCAAGTCGATTCTCTGTTGCGCGTATCCGGTCCGGTGGAATGGGTTCCCACCGAAGCGGATATCGATGCCGTCACCGCCCTGTCGGGAAGTGGGCCGGCTTATGTGTTCTATCTCGTCGAGTGTATGGCAGAGGCAGGCCGTAAACTTGGCTTGCAGGCGGACCTTGCCATGCGCCTTGCACGGGAAACAGTCGCGGGGGCTGGTGAGCTTTTGCACCAGTCCCCCGACGACGCCTCGCGGCTCCGGCAGAACGTGACATCACCGGGCGGCACGACGGCTGCGGCGCTTTCCGTGCTGATGGCCGACGATGCGATGCAGCCGCTTTTCGACAAGGCCCTTGCCGCAGCGCGCAAGCGTGCCGAAGAGCTTGCCGGCTGAGGGCATCAAGACCATGACCGACGAAATCACCTATGCCGACTTCGAGCGTGTCGACATTCGCGTCGGTACGATCGTCGAGGCAAGTCCGTTCCCGGAAGCCCGTAAGCCGGCCTTCAAGCTGCTGATCGACTTCGGGCCTGACATCGGCCTCAAGAAGTCGTCGGCCCAGATCACGGTTCACTATACGCCCGAGAGCCTTGTCGGCCGGCAGGTTCTCGGCGTGGTCAACTTTCCACCGCGACAGATCGGCCCGGTTCGCTCGGAAGTCCTGACGCTCGGGTTCGAGGATGAGGCGGGCGCCATCGTTCTTGCGGCAACCGACAAACCGGTACCGAACGGTAAGAAACTGATGTGATCAGTGGATTTCGCGCGACAGCGGATCGGTGAGCGAGAAATCGTGAAATACGGCTTCGAAGCCGGCGCGTTGCGGCGAGCAGAACGTGGGGCCGACGGAAATTTCCGTAAATGCCGGATCAAACCATGCAAGGCGTGCCATGCGCCAGTCTTCCATGCGGTTTGTCTTGTACTGAATGAACAGGGCATCGCCGTTTCGTGTCACCCGCACGCCCATACGCTCGAATGCGTGGTCGATCCGAAAGGCTGACCAATCGGAATTGCCATTGGTCACGACGACGCTGAAATGCCTGGCGCCATCGGTATATTCGATCCCGCATTTCATCCAATGCCTTGCGTTAGCACGTACCATGAGGCCCGCCTGGTCATAGAGTTCCTGGTAGCGTCCCGAGAAGGAAACCTCGGCGGTGAAGTCACCTTGTCGCTGACGGTGCAGGAAATGTCCGCCGTCGCGATGGAAACCGTAGTAAGTTCCCTGCCAGAAATCGGTTTTGTGTCCGGACCAGACATGCAGCTCGCCGTCGCGGTCTTCACAGCGAGGCGGCGGGTTCAGCCATGTCATTCGATTGATATCGATCGCCATCGGCTCTCACGCGGGTAGGCGGACGGTCGCCCGCAGGCCGCCGAGGGGACTATCGCCGAGCGTGACGTTGCCGCCATGGCTTCGGGCGATGTCGCGGGCGATTGCCAAGCCGAGGCCGGTGCCGGAGGCATCGAGATTCCGTGCTTCGTCGAGCCGGAAGAACGGTTTGAAGACATCCTCGCGGTTCTTCTCGGGAATCCCCGGGCCATCGTCGTCAAAGGTTACCGTCAGCCACTTGGCGCTGTGCTTGGCATTGATATCGAGCGTGTTGGCGTAGCGGCGGGCATTGGAGGCGAGGTTGGTCACAAGACGCGTGAAGGCGTTCGGGCGCACCAAAATCTCATCGTCGCCTTCGATCGAGTAGGTAAGCGCCTTGCCGTCGTGAAGCTCGAAGTCTGCCTCCAATCGAGCGAAAAGCTCGCTGAGCTTCATGTCGCCGACATCCTCTTCGACCTCGCCTCGGGCAAACGCCATGTAGGCCTCAAGCATCGACTGCATATCGTTGACATCGTCGTTCAGGCCATGCAGGTCGGGATTGTCGCCGGCGAGCGCCAATTGCAGCTTGAAACGCGTCAGGATCGTGCGCAGATCGTGGCTGACACCGGTCAGCATCGCTGTGCGCTGCTCGATCTGCCGCTCGATGCGCTCTCGCATCAGAATGAAGGCGAGGCCGGCACGCCGAACCTCGTCTGCGCCACGCGGGTGAAAATTGTCAGCTTTTTGGCCCTTGCCGAAGCTTTCGGCAGCGTTCGCCAGCGCAAGGATCGGTCGAATCTGTCCGCGCAGGAATAGGATTGATATGCCGATCAGCACCAGCGAGGCGCCGACCATCCAGACGATAAAGATGTGTGTGTTGGAGGCGTAGGTCGAGCTGCGCCTTGCCAGCACGCGAAGGATCTTATCCTCGAGCTTGATGCGAATCTCGACGAGATTGGAATCGCCCAATGTGTCGATCCAGAACGGGCGTTTGACCTGGTCGCTGATCTCGTCGCTCAGGATTCCGTCGAGGATGGAGAAGAAGGGCTTTGTGCGCGGCGGTGGCAGATCGCCGTCCGGTTCGATCGAGATCTGCAGGTTCATCTGGTCGCGTGCGATGCGGGTGACTTCGCTGTAATCCGTATCCTGCGGGTAGGTCTCGATGATCTGGATGATTGCTGCAATATCGCGCGTGACCGCCGCTGAAAGGCGCTGCGTCACCATCTGCCAATGGCGCTCCATGAACACGGCGGCGACGACGGACTGCAACAGCACCATCGGGATAATGATAATCAGCAACGACCGAACATAGAGACCGGTCGGCAGATAGAGCCGTAGCCTGCGTATCATCCATCGCCATCCGCGGGCGGGCGAGCGGTCGTCGCGCCGAAGAGAGTCGAATGTCACCATATGGTCGCCGGTCCTGCGGTTGCGACTGTCAATCGATGCTCAATCGGTATCCTATACCACGAACCGTCTGCAGCCAGACCGGATTTGCGGGGTCATCCTCGATCTTGCGCCGCAGGCGATTGATCTGCACATCGATGGTGCGCTCGCCGACATCAACATCGTTACCGATGAGCTCATGTCGCGGAATGGTATCGCCAGCGCGCTTGGCGAACAGCAGCATGATTTCCTGCTCGCGATCCGTCAACCGGACCACTTCGGAGGCTTTTTTCAACTCCTTACGCGTCAGGGAGAAGGTATATGGTCCGAACATCACTTGTTCGATCTTCGGCGCATCGTTCGAGACATTGCGGCGCAGGATGTTGTTGACGCGCAGCACGAGTTCGCGCGGGTCGAAGGGTTTTGCCAGATAGTCGTCTGCGCCAGCTTCCAGTCCGGCGATGCGGCTGCCCGATTCCGCAAGCGCTGTCAGCATGATGATCGGCACGTTCTTGATTGTGCGCAGGCCCTTGGTCACCTCGATCCCCGAATCTCCCGGCATCATCACGTCCATGATGATCAGGTCGAAATCCAGGCCGGCGAGCTTGCGTTGTGCCTCAGCGCCATCCGCGGCTACCGTCACCCTGAACCCGTTCTCGGTCAAATAGCGGTTGAGCAGAGCGCGGATACGCGTGTCGTCATCCACAACAAGCAAGTGCGCAGCGTCGTCCGAAATCACTGTCTTTGTCGCCATTCAATCCGCTCTCGAGTTTGGTCTGTTTCGCATACCTCTCAGAAAGGCCTTTATGCCCTCCCGTACCTCCGGGGAAGCCCCGTCGAATGCTCTCTCAATACGGCGCGATTGCGGCTCTGCCAGAGCAAGAGCAAGCTCGCGCCCCATCGTGGTAGGATAGAGCTTGCGCTGCCGCCTGTCTTCAGGCCCCGCTATCTGTCGAATATACCCCGAATCGATGAGTTGTTTGAGCACTCTTGCAAGACTCTGCTTGGTAATCTTCAACGTATCCAGCAGATCGGCAACCGTCATGCCCGGGTTGCGGTTAACGAAATGAACGACGCGGTGGTGCGCCCGCCCGAAGCCGATCTCCGCAAGAATGGCGTCAGGATCGGAAACGAAGTCGCGATAGGAAAAGAACAGAAGCTCGATGATCTCGAAATCGATGGTTTCCGTGTTTTCCATCGGCATCTTGAGCGGTTCGGGCTTGCCCGCCTTCGGGCTCGTCTGGCGTGCCAATTTGGCATTTCCTTTCTAGTTGCGCACCTTCCGGGAAGTTTTCGAAAAATATGTCAGTATTGGTGACGTATCTTTGCGCTGTTGCGAGCTTCCCTATGCGTTGCGAAGCCGAAAGAGGACGCCATTTCCAATGGAAATTTGGCCTGACTTCGCAAACTTCACTACAATGCGTAATTTTCCCCTGCGCCAGTGGATAAAACGTATCGGGGACAACAATCAACAGCAATGGCGTGCGGGCGTCGGAGGAGTGCGACGTGACTTCAGTGACCCTTTGCCAATTGGACGGCGAAATCTGGTCCAACGGCACGTTCGTGCCGTGAAGACGCAAAGATCCACATATTGACCCACGGGCTGCACTACGCGAGTGCGATGTTCGGAGGAGGGCGCGCGCCTATGACGGTTGGCCGAAGTGACGTCGGTTTTGGAAATCAGCCCACATAAATCAGGCCGGGGCGATCAGCGAAACGCTGATGAATGATTAACGGAAGAAGTGTCTCGGGCAGCCACGACAGCCGAGTAATCTTCGCTGACAGGAGCGGCCGGGTTCCTTGCGAGCTCGGCCGCTTTCTTGACGCCCTGTTTATCTTGCGCGAGCTGCTACGGCGCCGACGATCGTCGACAGGATACCGCCGCCGATCAAGCCGCCGATACCGTCGGCAATGAGGCCGGTCATTGCGGCTTCACCACCTACCATGCTGAGCAGCATGCCGCCGCCGATGCCGCCGATTGCACCGGCGATCGTTCGGGCAACGGCATTGATTGCAACCTGTTTCAGCGCTCCGCTTGCGACGTTGCCGCCGACGGCGCCTGCTATCGCCTGCGTGATGATGGGCAATAAGGCTTCCACGATTTCCCTCCTTCGCGTTTCCTCAAAACGCCTCTGCCGGCTGGGTGGTCCGAGAAGATCGCCAGCCCCTACAGGCGATCCGACGTCCGACCGGGAGCAGGGGATATCGTCTGAATTGCAGTATCTTATCATGATTGAATGTAAAGTGGAATGGAGGGCAACCCACGCGTGAAAGTTTTCCATGCTGCCGTCAAAAGAAAAGGCGCCCGAAGGCGCCTTTTTCCAACTGTCCACCATAGTCAGTTGTAGACGTAAACGATGCGACGGGTACCGGGATCCACAAGGACCGGCCGATCGTTGATGCGGACATATCGATACTGATAGTCCGGAATTTCCTGGAACGTCACGCTGTCGGGTACCGACGCGCCGACGACCACATCACCACGGAGGCGGACGGTCCGGGCCGGATTGGTTTGAACATAAGTCGTGACGGTCTCAGGCGGGCTGATCGCCTCGATAGAGCCAACAGGTCCCAACAGTTCGTCCCCTGGAGCGGGGTCAGGAGCGATGCTTGCCGTCGTCTCATAGGTGACGATAGGCACGCCGAGGTCGGCCTGGTGTTGCTCGACAATGACGCTGCTGCCACCTTGTTCAACCTGCAGATATTGCGCATAGACCCAGCCACGGACGCCATTGACGTCAACGCGGCACCAACGGCTTCCCTGGATGCAGCCGTCCAGCATTGTCTGCGAGCCGCGCGTCGCTATTCCGATGGAAGGATACTGCGGGCCGGGGCCGGCACGAACGTTCAGATCGTTGATGGCCGTGGCAACCATGTCCGCCTGGGCAAGACCGGCGCTTCCCACGACGATCGCGCCAGCCAGGAACAGATTTCGCTTCAAGGTCATCTCGTTTCTCCTTGTCTTGTACAGGCAGGTAACGTTTGGTTGATGGTGATGTTCCAGCGCGCTCAGACTCGCCGGTAAACGATTGTATCAATGTGTTAAATTCAAACGGAACCGGCGCCGAGGTCCGGGCGCCGGGGCATTGACGGCCTTTGCTTTTATAAATCGCGGGCTGTGCGCAACGCCGTTTCAGACTATAGGGACACGGAACAGAGAGAAGCGAGGCACTCATGGGCATGCTCCAGGCCGGTATTATTCCGGTGACACCCTTCCAGCAGAACTGCACGATCCTCTTCGATCCTGAGACGAAGGAGGGCGTCGTGGTCGATCCAGGCGGGGATGTGCCGGCGATCCTAGAGGCCATCAAGTCGAACGGTTTCAGCATCAAGGAAATCTGGCTGACGCACGGCCATCTTGATCACGCCGGCGGTGCGAAGGAGCTCAAGGAGGCTCTGGGTATTGATATCGTCGGCCCGCATCAGGACGATCTTCCCCTGTTGCAGCGGGTCGAGACGCAGGCGCAGAAATATGGCCTTCCGCCGGGCATGCAGAATGTCGTTCCCGACCGCTGGCTGAAGGATGGCGACAAGGTTTCCTTCGGCACTCACGAGTTCGAAGTCTATCACACGCCAGGCCACGCGCCGGGCCATGTTATCTATTTCAACCGCGCACAGAACTTTGCCCATCTGGGCGACGTCCTGTTCAACGGCTCGATTGGTCGAACTGATCTGCCGGGGGGCAACCACCAGCAATTGCTCGATTCGATCCGCGATAAGGTTCTGCCGCTGGGCGATGACGTCGGCTTCATTTGCGGGCACGGGCCGGGCAGCCGGATCGGCGATGAGCGACGCAGCAATCCCTTCCTGCAGGGGATCTGACCATCAAAAACAAAAAAGCGCCGTTGAAAGGCGGCGCTTCGTGCCCGACCATACGTTCAGGCTATCAGCCGGCGTTGCAGAAGTGGCTGCGACCGTCATTGCCGATAAACGTGCCGCTGGCCGGATCGAACGATCGATAGCGATAAGAGCAATAGCGCTCCCACTGCGGAGTCCAGGGCTCGATGTCAGCGACCGGACGATAGTAACGGGGCGGGGGAGCGCGATAAACCGGAACGGCTTCATATTCCGGCTCATAGACCGGCGGATCGATGTAGCGCGGCTCGTCATAGCGCGGCGCGCTGGCAATGGCAGAGCCGACGATCAGGCCCGTTGCGAGGCCGACGGCGCCGCCCACAAGTGCGTCGTCGCTATGGTGGCGGTGCCAATCACCTGCCGATGCAACGCCGATCGATGACACCGTGAGGGCTGCAGCGGTTGCCGTCATTAGGAGCGTTTTCGCAAGCCTGTTCATTTGTCTTTCCCTGTTTAAACCGATTCCGGTTCTGCACCTTGATGATGGCAAGGTAAGGGCCGCGAGGTGAATGCAGGCTGAATGACAAAACCCGGCATCGCTGCCGGGCTTCAACTCGAATTGACAACGTTGGCTGGAGGGTCAGCCTGCAATCTGCAGGTTGACAGCCTTAGGGCCCTTGCCGCGGCGGTCCGGCTCCGTGTCGAAGCTAACCTTCTGATTTTCCGTCAGTCCGGCCAAGCCTGAAGCCTGAACGGCAGAAATGTGTACAAAGATGTCCGCCCCGCCCTTGTCCGGCTTGATGAAGCCAAAACCTTTGTCGGTATTGAAGAATTTTACAGTGCCAGTCTCGGCCATGCGTCAGGTCCTTTTGTCTCTGCCCGCCATCCACACGGGCAGCATCACTGATATTGCCTCCTCGCGGAGACGTTAGCAGGCAATCATTGAAATGTGAGAAAAAGGTCCCCTCTAGCTCAACCACATTCCCCGCGGAACTGACGCCCGCTTTATTGGAACCGGTTGACCGGAATATTAGCGTCTCCGGCGCGCACATTCCTAAGGACTTCCCATGCTCGCAAAATGCCCGAACACGGTGAGAGTGCTGCGATTATTAAGTTTTGGCAAGCAAAAGTTTTTTAACGCCTCTGTGCAGATACGCCTCTCTGAGCGGCTTTTTCGCGCGTCTTGAGCAAAAATTTGGTCGTTAGCCGCCGCAGATCAAGGCTTTATATCGTTGGCAATATAGTTTGGGAGCAGATTTTGCCAAAAATGCAACAATAGCGCGACTACGCAAAAGCTAAAGTTTTTTTCTTTTCGGGACATTCAACCCAAATTTGGGCTCGGTTTCAGTCTGTCCGAAGCACGACGGCGCGCTATTTCGGGCACGACTTCAACCAGAAGCATAGCGGTAAACATCAACGCGCAGCCGGCGTAGCCGAGTGGCGGCATGGTTTCGCCCAAGAGCAGGGCGCCGAGAGAGGCGCCGAAGAGCGCTTCCGAGGACAGGAAGATCGCTGCTTGCGATGGAGTCGTGTAGCGCTGGCCGATGATCTGCAGCGAAAAGGCGACACCGGAGGAGAAGAGGCCGACATAAAGGATCTCGGGAGCGGCCGCTAAGACCGCCTCCCAGCTGATCGGTTCCGCGATGATGGCAACGGCAAGCGCGCAGGCGGCGGTCACGGCAAACTGGGCGACCGAGAGTGCAAGCGGACGACCGGTGTCCGATACCGTGGTGCCCGCCAGGGTGATCTGTCCGGCCCAGAAGATTGCGCAAACGACCGTAAGCAAGTCGCCGGTCGTCAGTGCCGAGAGTTGTCCGCCTGACAGCAAATAGATGCCGGAGACGGCCATGATTGCACCCGGCCAGATGATCCAGTGCGGGGAGCGGCGAAGGAAGACGACGGCGATCAAGGGGACGATCACGACGTAGAGCCCGGTGATGAAACTCGAATTCGTCACGGTCGTCGTCTGCAGGCCGATCTGTTGGGTTGTGGCGCCGCCGAATAGCGCAAGGCCGGTCAACAGGTAGAGCTTGAGATGGCGCGGAGCGGTCTTGACCGGCGCCTTGCGTGCCTCAAACAGCATGAACGGCAGGACCGCCACAGCCGCGATCATGAAGCGCAGGCCGATGAACCAGAACGGACCGATCGCCTTCATTGCCGTCGACTGCGCGACAAAGCCACCGCCCCAGATGGCAGCTGCAAGCAATAGAAGGAGGTTCGCCTGAATGCGCGTCATTTCGTCCTCGATACGGGAGCGGGAGAGTATGGCCGAGCGTTAACAGTTGCCTTTCGTTTGGGCAAGGGTGAAGAATGTCGCCACTGCGCTAGCGTCTGAGAGCAAAAACGGATGACAAGGAAAGCGGTTTCATTGCCGGACGAAAAGGATGCGCTACGACAGCAAGGGGATGGTGCGCCGGCGGGGTATTCGGGCAGTTCGCTGAGACGAAAGCTGGGTCTGAGGGATGGGCAGGCGGCACTCCTGATCGCTGTGCCCGAGATCGCCGAAATTCAAGCCTTTGATCAATTCTCCGCCGTCGAGACTGCTCTGCCATCGATGATCGAGCGTCGCTTTGACTACGGCCACGTTTTTGAAACCCGCCGGTCGGCCCTAGAGGACATGGCACCGGTTCTCTCGGGCGTTATCAAACCCGATGGGATGCTATGGATTTCCTGGCCTAAGAAAGCCGCACGGGTGCCGACGACAATCACCGAAGACGTGCTGCGATCGATTTTCCTGCCTTTGGGACTGGTCGACGTCAAAGTCTGCGCCATAGACGAGACATGGTCCGGCCTTAAGTTCGTGAACCGAAAGGAACTGCGTGCCGGTCTCTAGACTTCGCATCAGCCATTATTGGCCGGCGCTCGCGACACTCTCAGCAAGGCACCATCGTCTTCATCCGTGAGGACCAGCACCGCGCCATCGGGCGCAACGATCACATCGCGCAGGCGGCCATAGGAGCCATCGAATATCCGCTCCTCGGCGACGAAGGCTCCGCTGTCGTCGCGCTGCATTCTCGAAAGCAGCTGGAATTTCAGCGCCGCGACGAGGAAGTTGCCATCCCATTCAGGGAACATCTTGCCGTGGTATATGGCCAGTGCCCCCGGCGCGATGGACGGGTCCCAATAGTAAAGGGGTTGCTCAAGTCCTTCCTTGGCGGTTCCTTCGCCGATCTCGGCGCCGGAATAATCACGGCCATAGGTGATAATCGGCCAGCCGTAGTTTTTGCCGGGCTCTATGTGGTTGATCTCGTCGCCGCCGCGCGCGCCGTGCTCTACCGTGTAAAGCTTGCCGTCGGCGGCATCAAAGGCAATGCCCTGTGGATTGCGATGACCTTTCGACCATATTTCAGGAAGTGCCTTGGCGCCATCCTTGAAGGGGTTGTCGCCAGGAATGCTGCCATCGGCGTTGATGTGGATGATGGAGCCGGCGTCATCCTTCCAATCCTGTGAGCGCTCCCTGTCGCCGCGGTCGCCGATGCTGATGAACAGCGAGCCGTCCTTGGCGAAGGCGATTCGCGAGCCGTACTGGATATTGCCACCGGTGAAGCGCTTCATCGCGAAGATGGATCTAACATCGTTCAGCTTTGTTCCGTCCTCTGACAGCGTCGCGCTGAATACCTCGGTTCCGGAGCCGCCCTTGGCGCTAGTCGCAGCGGTTAGGAATATCTTGCGGCTCGTTGCAAAATCAGGCGCGAGCGCGACGTCCATCAGGCCTCCTTGGCCGCGGGCATTGACATCAGGTACGCCTCCGATGGGAGCCGAGAGCCTGCCGTCACGGATTATCCGCAGCCGCCCCGGTCGTTCGGTGACGAGGTAGGAACCATCTGGGAGAACCTCGACCGCCCAGGGATGCTCGAGCCCCTTCACAATCGTATCGACCTGTAACTCGACGGTCTTCGTCTTGACGATATCGGCGGAGAGGCTTGGGGCAGCGGCCAACACCGCGGTTGCGAGAAAGAGCCCGTATCGAAGCCTTGCAAGTGTCGTCATGGTCCGTCCCAATTTCTGTCCCGGTCAACCTGGAGCGTCGGCCATCTGCTTCAACCTCATTTGCCCCCGGATAACGGTTTTGTGTTTGTCGATGGCACGGTGGCGGTTGGCTGCGGATCAACGAGTTCCGCTTCTACGATATAGCGCAGCGGGCCGCGTTCCGTTGCGCCGAAAGGCCAGCAAGTCGCGAGTATGAGATGGCGACCTTGCGCTGCCGGATCAATGCCGCTGTGGTCCCACGGCACGACGCGACCTTCGCCTGCCTTGAACGTCAGCACCTTGCCGTCACGACGCGTAACCTCGATCTCATCACCGGGTTTAACATCCTTCAGCCAGCGGAAATGGGTGTCGCGGTGGGCGGCGATGACAGAAGTTCCCTCATCGCCGGGTTGGGGAGTGTTGGCGAGCCAGGCAGGGCCGAAGGCCAGCGCCTCTCCGGAGGCGCCCGAAAGGACAATCGCGTGCTTGCCGAGACGAGGTGCGGACACCTCCGCTTCGGTCGTGAAATCCGCCCAGGGCCACGGCTTGGCGTCTTCGCCGCGAAGTTCGGCGGCAAAGGCCCTCTTCAGAAGAACTTGCGACAGGTTCGCTTTGGCCTTGATGTAGAGCCCGTCGGCGACCAACAGCGTTCCGTAGAGCGCAAGCGCCGCGATGCTCACGGCAATGGCCTTTTCAACAATGGAGAGACGGGGAAACAGCGTGCGGCTTTCCTGTCCCGTCGTCGTATCGTAAGCAGTCGCCGCCGCGGTTGCCATGGCGAGCTCGAGATAGGTTGGAAGCGGACCGAACTCCTCCGCTTCGTGGTTTCGAACTCCTGCTCGCGAGCCCACTGGCGTCATTGCTTGGCTCCTGCGAAGACGCCGCGCACGCGCCGGCGCCAGATGGCGAGCCCGCTTGCTGCGATCAGTGCGGCGAGAAGCATGAAGATGCCGCGGACGATCTGCTCGTCTGCTCGCGTTGCAGTTTGTGGCAGCTTTACCGATCCAGACTTCTGCGCGATCAGCCCGGCAGCCTTCGCAGTCGGCGCGGCAGCCATACGCGATGCCGCAAGCTGGGCAAATTCCTGCTGGGGCGTTGCCATCGCATGATCGGGCGGGCTGGCAGGTGCGGGCAGCGCTTCTTCGCCAACGACCTTCTCGAAATTCCAGCCGTCGGGCAGGTTCAGCGGCAACTTCGCGGAGCCGACAGGTTCGCCGGTCGGACGCGCCGGTGTGACGTCGACTGCGACGAGGCTGGTCACGCGCGAGACAAGGTGGTGGGCGAGCGCTATTGCCTCGATGTCCTTGTCGAGCGAAGCGCGGTCTTCCCGTTCGTAGGCACGGGCTTCGAGATCATCGATCTTGCGCCGCGCCCAGAGCTTCGAGATGCCCTGGCCATTGGCGGCATTTGCGATATCCATGTCGACGCGCCAGGGCTGAAGGCCGGTCTTGCCTATGATCTGCAGCTTGCCGTCGGGTTTTTCCTCCGGCAGTTCGGCTGTCAGGACGACCGGCTCGCCCGTATAGAGGTCAGGCATCGGATTCGGGGTGATGTCCTCGGCCTTTATACCTTCGAAGGTTGCCGCGATATCGGTCATTGCCGGGGTTTGCAGCTTCGCGAAAAGCTCTCCCATGCGGCTCGCGACCTGGTCCGCGGACCCGATCTGGGTGAAGGTGCCGCGACCCATCTCGGCGGCCTTGGTCATGAAATAGGAGTTCGGGGCCGAGCCGATACCGACGGTGAAGACGCGAGCGTCGCCGCGGTTCTGGCTGATTTCGCCAAACAACTGCTGTTCGTCGCCGATTGCGCCGTCTGTCAGGAACACGACCTGGCGAAGCGCGCCGTTTGCGACAGGACCCTGGTTGCGCAGCGCATCCTGCAGTGCCGGCAGCATTTCGGTGCCGCCATCGGCGGTCAGTCCGCGAACGTAGGCAATGGCCTTCTCACGATTGTTGGGTGAAGCGGCAACAAGGCTGTTGAAGTAGTCGGTCATCGTGTCGTCGAAGCGGATGACGTTGAAGCGATCGTCGGGATTGAGCTTCGAGATGGCAAGCGCCAGGCTTTCCTTGGCCTGTTCGATCGACGGGCCGGACATGGAGCCGGAATTGTCGATGACGAAGACGACTTCGCGCTTGGCTCCAGGCGAGGATGCGTCAGGGGTTGCCGGCGGTGTTACGAAGGCGAGCAGATAGGTCTTGCCGTTGATGACCTCACGGAAAAGGCCGGCGCTTGGCGCTTTGCCCGGCGCGGCCTTCCAGGTGAGTTCGAAGTCCTTATCCGCCGGAACGCTCTCACCTTTAAGCGAGATCATGCGGTTCTGGTCGCCGTCCTGCTTGATGTCTACGTTGTGGAAGGAGGATTTTACGTCGCCGAGTGGGAAACCGGCGTTGAGATTGACGGTAAGCGCGACGGGATTGATCTTGGCGTTTTCGCGGGGATCGAGAACCGGCGCCTCGATCTTCTCGCGATGATCCACCGGGTCGGTCGGGACGGCGAAACCGGCGCCATTGTTGAATTCCACAGTCTGGACGATCGGCGCGGGATTGTAGCGCGGGGCGACGACCATCGGGAAGCGCAGCGAGAACTCGCCGGCGGATTGGTGGACGGCCTGCTGGTATTCGATCTGCACGACAATCGTTTCGCCCGGGCCGATGTTGGCGACCTGGTTGGTAAAAATGTTGGGGCGCTGCTGCTCGAGAAGGGCAGCCTTCTTGCCTTCCACCTTTGCCTGTTCGTAGATCTCGCGCGCCTCCTGGCGCGGCTTGATCTGACCTTCGATGAAGCGCTCGCCGATCTGCATCTTCAGCACGTCTACCGCGGCGTTTTCCGGAAGTGGAAAGACGTAAGTGCCCTCGACCCAGCCTTTGCTCGGGTTCTGGAAGCGCTGCGTGACCTTGACGCGGGCGATGGGGCCGGACACGTCCATCTGCACATCGGTCTTCAGGCGCGGTGCCTCGACGAAGAAACCGGGTTCCCTAGCGGGAAAGAGGAGCGAGCCGCTGTTGACGTCGTTCGGCCGAACGAGACCGGCGAGCTGCTCGACCTTCTGCTGGACTTCTTCGGCGTAAACCGTCGTGACGAGCCCGAACGTCATAAGGATCGACGCGGCGAAAGCCACGAATGCAACCAGCAATGAGATGGATACGCGATGGGCGCGAAGGCGCCTTATGACAAGTTCGTCTTCCAGAAACATGGGTATGCCCTCAATAACCAATGTCGGATGCAAACAAAATGCGGCTTCGATCTCGGCGCGCTCGCGACCGAATTGCGGCATGTCGCGGCATTTGTTGCGACCAATTCGTGGCAAAGCCCGAAAAAGGCGAAGTTTTTGATTTCAGAGCGTAAATCGGGCTCTCTTCAGAAACTGATTCAGGTACTTCGCAAAATGATTCATCGGGCCGAGCGGGCGATGTCGCGAATCGCCAATCGCATGAGCCGACCGATCACGAAGAATCATTGGCACCATCACGCCTTTGCGCTTGAAATGCCTGCTCACATTGGACATAGAGCTTAGCGCAGAATTCCGGTCCCGGCCTTCTGCCCAAATCAACCGTATAGGACCGATATCATGGCCTTTCTTGCCGATGCTCTTTCCCGTGTGAAGCCTTCAGCCACCATCGCCGTTTCCCAGAAAGCGCGCGAGCTGAAAGCAAAAGGACGCGATGTGATTGGCCTCGGCGCCGGCGAGCCGGATTTCGATACGCCAGACAATATCAAGAAGGCCGCCATCGACGCAATCAACCGCGGCGAGACGAAGTACACGCCGGTTTCCGGGATACCTGAGCTGCGCAAGGCGATCGCCGCGAAGTTCAAGCGCGAGAACGGCCTGGAATACTCCTGGGAGCAGACGATCGTCGGTACCGGCGGCAAGCAGATCCTCTTCAATGCCTTCATGGCGACGCTGAACCCGGGCGATGAAGTCGTCATCCCGGCGCCGTACTGGGTGTCCTACCCGGAAATGGTATCGCTGTGCGGCGGCACGCCTGTCATCGTTTCGGCAACGCAGGAAAACAACTTCAAGCTCCAGGCGGCCGATCTCGACAAGGCGATCACGCCGAAGACGAAGTGGTTCGTCTTCAATTCGCCGTCCAACCCGTCCGGCGCTGCCTATACGCACGACGAGTTGAAGGCGCTGACGGACGTGTTGCTCAAGCATCCGCATGTCTGGGTGCTGACCGACGACATGTACGAGCATCTGACCTATGGCGACTTCAAGTTCGTCACGCCTGTGGAAGTCGAGCCGAAGCTCTACGACCGCACGCTGACGATGAACGGCGTCTCCAAGGCCTATGCCATGACCGGCTGGCGTATCGGCTACGCAGCCGGCCCGCTGCAGCTCATCAAGGCGATGGACATGATCCAGGGCCAGCAGACCTCCGGCGCAACCTCGATTGCCCAGTGGGCCGCCGTCGAAGCGCTGAACGGCACGCAGGATTTCATCCCCGCCAACAAGAAGATCTTCGAAGGCCGCCGTGACCTCGTCGTATCGATGCTGAACCAGGCCAAGGGCATCACATGCCCGTCGCCGGAAGGCGCCTTCTACGTTTATCCGTCCTGCGCCGGCTTGATCGGGAAGACCGCGCCGTCGGGCAAGGTCATCGAGACGGACGAAGACTTCGTGTCTGAGCTTTTGGAGAGCGAAGGCGTTGCCGTCGTTCATGGCTCGGCCTTCGGCCTCGGCCCGAACTTCCGCATCTCCTATGCGACCTCGGAAGCCCTGCTCGAGGAAGCCTGCAAGCGCATTCAGCGCTTCTGCGGCGCCTGCAAGTAAGCCTCCGATCTACCTATTGCTGAAAAAAACCCGTCGGAAACGGCGGGTTCTTTTTTGCAGGCGTGCAATTCAATCTTCGCTAACAACTGTCGCCTATCTGTCGGCCCAACTTCTCTGACTCTGATGTTTTCGGGATCATGACCATTCATCTCGACTTGGCGACCGTTCTCCTGCTGCACCAATGTTCTTTCCTGGTAGGTGCTCTGTGCTTCATTTACATGCGTCTTCAGTCGCGCAGCGGTGAAGGGTTGGGAGCGCTTGCCGCGAGTTACTTCTCACTGGCTTTGGCGTCGGCGCTTGCTGGATTGGGAGAACAACATCTTCTGTCGGTTCCTGTTTGGGGATTCGGCAGCGTTACCTTGGGTGTCACCGGATACGCATTGTTCTGGATCGGCATTCGCGGATTGAGCAGCGGCAAGCAACAGCGCATGGACTGGTGGGCCCTTGCCATTCCGGCCGTTGTGGCGGTCCTTGCGTTCGTGACGCAATTTCATGTCGTGGGTTATATGCGCGGCACCATCGGCAACGGCTTTGCATTTGCGTCGCTTGCAGCATCCGCGATGTGCGTATTGCGAGATCGTGCACGCGAGCGATTGCCGGTCCGGCTCTTGCTTACCATCCCAATCGCGCTTGGCGCGTTGCTGGCCCTGCTCGTGATCGTGGGCCTTCTTGTTCCCGACGTCGCGCCCATGACGCCGATATGGGCCTTCTTCTTGCGCATCATGTGCCAATTCGCAATTGCGCTGTTCGTCATCATCCTTGTCACCGAACGGACCGAAGCGGAATTGCGGTGTGCTGCCGAGACTGACATGCTCACGGGCGTTGGCAACAGGCGCTGGTTCATGTCGCGCATGCCGCGCACGGCGCTCGAGGGCAATGCGCTGTTGTTGATGGATCTCGATTTTTTCAAACAGGTAAACGACCGCTTCGGTCATGATGCCGGTGACGCTGTTCTTGTCTCGTTTGCCAAGGCGATCCGTCGTAACCTGCGGCCTGGCGACAGCTTCGGCCGATTGGGTGGAGAAGAGTTCGGAGCGTACCTGCCAAAGACGGCTGCAAGCAAGGCTCTCGCGATGGCGGAGAGCCTGTGCAATGTCGTACACGGTCTTGCGGTGGAATGTGGTGGCGAACGGATATCGCTGACGGTGAGCATCGGCGTTGCCGCCGTCGGGGAACGCCAGTGCTCACTGACCGATCTGTTCAAAATGGCCGACGCCGCGCTCTATGCCGCAAAGGATTCCGGGCGTGACCGTGCGGTTCTATTCGAGCCGAGCATCCGCGCCGCTGCGTGACGATTTGTTTGTGAGATCGTCAGAGACCGAGTGCCGACAGCATCAGGAACGTTGCAAAGAGGATGAAATGCGTCATGCCCTCGATGGCGTTGGTTTCGCCGTCGTTGAGGTTGATCGCGGCCGCGATCAGCGTGATCGCCACCATGACCGTCTGGACGGGCGTCATGGCCATGATGAAAGGTTGGCCGGTATAGAGGGCGATCGCCTCCATAACCGGAACCGTGAGGATGACAGTCGAAAGGGAAGCACCCATGGCAATGTTGACGGTCGCCTGCATGCGGTTGCGAAGCGCCGCTCGCAGTGCCGTCAGGATCTCGGGCGCCGCGGAAATCGCCGCCACGACGATGGCGGTCAGGGCGACGGGAGCGTTGGTAGCCCGCAAGCCTTCCGTCATGAAGGCAGACATGAACTCCGCAAGCAGGCCAATGATGACCACACCGATCAGGATCGTCGCGATAGATGCGGCCGTGGACTCCTCGGTCGAGTGCTCCGCCGGATCGGATTTCTTCCGCTCGCTGCGAGGATAGGCATAGCTGAAGAAGTAGCTGTGCTGACCGACCTGCATGCGCAGGAATAAGCCGTAGAGCGCGATCATCGCGACGATGGTGAAGGCGGAATAATAGTGCCATTTATCCGTAGGCACGAATTCCGGGACGATCATCGAGATGCCCATGGCGGTCAGGATCATGACGCCATAGGTCTTGCCCGAATTGTCGTTATATGGCTGTTCTCCGTGTTTCAAACCGCCGAGCAGGGCGGCGAGGCCAAGGATGCCGTTGATGTCGAGCATCAAGGCCGCATAGATCGTGTCGCGAACGAGGGTGGGGGAGCTTTCGCCACTCATCATGATCGCAAGGATGATCACTTCTACGGCAACGGCTGACAGCGTCAGAATCATCGTGCCGTAGGGATCGCCGACCTTGATTGCCAGAATCTCCGCATGATGGGCGACGCGAACGGAGGCAACGACGATGGTGGCGACAAGCGCTGAGGCCGCGATCAGCGCTGCGCCGCGCCCCATCTCAAGGACAGTGTGTTCCGAGAAATACGCGACAGCGGCGACGACCATTGCCAGCATCAAGAACATTTCGTCTTTCAGTCGCGACACGATTTCCACGGAAAGCTCCGACCTTGATTCACCCAGCAAGTCTAAAGCGATGATTTTGCATGGCAAGCGAGCACGGGGAGGAGTGCGTTTGCAGTCTTGGGAATTTAATGGAATACTAACGTATCGGTCAGCCGGAAGCATATCGCGGCGCCCACTCGTCTCTTGCAACGCGGCCCGCGCAGAACTGGATGCAATCCGGTCAGTGTTCGGGCGCGAACAAGAAGAGGAGTGAGATGTATGGTCAAGGTGGTCTACGAGGTCGTTCCTCACGACGGGGGCTGGGCCTACCGGTTGGGCGGTGTCTATTCCGAAGCATTCCCGACACACTCCGAAGCGCTCGAAGCAGCCCGTATCGTTGCGGCCGAACAGCAGGTTGGCGGTGACTCCGCCGAGATCAGCTGGCAGGACGACAAGGGGAAATGGCACGAGGAATACGCCGAAGGTGGTGATCGGCCGGAGACGGAGGTTGTCGATGGCACCTGGAAAAGCCACGCCAGCGAAACCTCGCCCCGCGCATAAGGATGCTGTATCGTTGCCGATGCGATGATCATCCTGCGTGCTTGCGCGCCGTTCCTTTCACATATTTCGTCAGGCCGTCTACCAGCGCGTCGAATGTGACGCGGTAGCGGCGCGCGGTTTTGATTCCTTCATGCATGACGACCCAGGTGTCGAGCGGTATCCGGAAACACTCCGGCAGGACTGGCAACAGATCGGGATCTCGTGCCGCAATACCTATTTGGCAAATTCCGATCCCCAATCCGGCCCGAATTGCTGCGATTTGCGCGTGTGGATTGTCGCTCTTGAAACCGAAGGCGAGGCCATCCGGCAATGGAAAGCGCGCCATCATGGTCCTGATATAGGCGGTCTGCCGGTCAAAACCGACAAGGCGATGGCGGGTGAGATCGGCAATCTGCTGGGGCATGCCGTGTTGATCGAGGTAGCGTCGATGGGCGTGAAAGCCAAGCGGTATCTCTCCGATGCGGCGTCCGATGAGCTGTTCCTGAACCGGTTCTGCCATCCTTACGGCAATATCCGCCTCCCGATTGAGAAGGTCCTCGATGGCGTCCGATGCCGAGAGCTCGATGTTGAGGTCCGGATGCGCCGCTATGAGAGGTGCGAGTATGGGCGGCAGTATCTCGACACCGATGACCTCGCTGGCGCTTATCCGGACGGTACCGGCAACCCGCTCCCGATGTCCCGACGCAGTTCGTAGCAGAGCGGCAGATGTCGCCGCGAGCGTTTGGGCGTACGGCTTCAATTCAAGGGCCGCGTCCGTGGGCAAAAGACCGTTCGGCGAGCGGACGAAGAGCTGCGAGCCGATTGCTTCCTCCAGCGCGTCGATGTGCCGTCCGACCGTCGGCTGTGTCAGGCCAAGCTCGCGCGCTGCCGCCGAAAGCGATCCGTGTTCCAGGACGGCCAGCAGCGTTCGATAGAGATGCCAGTCCGGGTCTCTATTCATACATTAATGTATAGCTACACCACGATTTTAGTCAATTTTGTTTAGACGGGAGTGGCGGCATGATCGGTTCAGTTCAAAGAGACGGAGATCATCATGACGGAACAGAGTGGGCAGATTGCCTTGGTGCTAGGGGCAACCGGCGGGATCGGAGGCGAAGTCGCCCGGACGCTCGCCGCGCGCGGTTGGCAGGTGAGGGCGCTGAACCGGGATGCAGCAAAGGCCCGCGTGAAAGCGCCAGACTTCGATTGGGTTCAAGGCGACGCGATGAACGCGAAGGATCTCATGACCGCAGCGAAAGGTGTCAGCATCATCGTTCACGCGGTCAATCCGCCGGGTTACCGCGATTGGGAAAAGCTCGTTCTCCCGATGCTCGACAACACCATTGCTGCCGCACGTTCCGTCGGTGCGCGCGTAATTCTGCCGGGCACAGTCTATAATTTCGGACCGGATGCCTTTCCGGTTCTTCGGGAAGACAGCCCGCAACATCCCGTAACGAAGAAGGGAGCGATACGCGTCGAAATGGAAAGGCGGCTGGAGATTGCCTCGCGGGCTGGTCTGCGGGTCATTATCGTTCGTGCAGGCGATTTCTTTGGACCCGGGGCGGCAAACAACTGGTTCTCGCAAGGTATGGTCACGCCGGGGAAACCGCTGACCACCGTCAAGAATCCGGCGCGGCGAGGTATCGGGCACCAATGGGCTTATCTGCCTGATGTCGCGGAAACGATGGTCCGTCTCGTCGAATGCGGTGACCGCCTGCCATCGTTTGCCGTTTATCACCTGGACGGATTCTGGGACGTCGATGGTTATCAGATGGTGGACGCCATCAAACGGGTGGCTGGCCACCGACTAAAGACACAGGCTTTTCCCTGGTGGGTGGTGCCGCTCGCGGCTCCCTTCGTTACCTTCATGCACGAGTTGAAGGAGATGCGTTACCTCTGGCGGGAGCCGTTGCGGATGTCGAACGACCGATTGGTCGCCGAGCTCGGCAGCGAGCCACATACACAAATCGACGAGGCTGTTCGTGCCTCGTTGGTCTCGCTCGGTTGCCTGCCGGCGACCGGCCGGGAGGTCGAAGGTCGCGTTTCGGTGCCAGCGGCCCATTAGTACGGGTTTTGAAGTTCGCGCATTCGGCCTCGTGGCGTCCTTGATGTCAGGTGCGCTGTAGCTCGGCCAGTGCGATGCGTGCGACGGCAAGCGGGCTTTCGGCTTGAACGGTCGATCCATCGCCGAGAAACCAGGCGGCCGACAGGCCGGAATAAGCAACAATCCATTGAAGCAGTCGTTTCGGCTGGAGGCGAGCCTCGGTAGCGACGATCCCAAGCTGCCTCTGCAGGCGACCGGGAGCGTTTATTGTCGGAAGGTCTTCGTTGGCGAAGATATTGGCGTAGTCAAAGCCGCGTTCGCCGATAAGGCCTTTCGGGTCGATCGCCAGCCAGCCGTGCTCTTCGAAATCAAGGATGTTGCTGTGGTGAATGTCCCCATGCAGGACGACGGGATCGTCCTGGTCTGCCAGCAGTGTTTCGGCAATCGCATTGCACTGAACCAGTATGCCGCCATGGACGCTCGCCGCCGGCGCGAGGTCGCGAAACCAGCGGGTCAGCGGAATGAGCTCCGGCTTGGGTTGCTCGCGTGGCGCGTGAAGCTTTGCGACAGTGCTGCAAATGATGCGGGTTGCCGTATCGTCCGCGCCATCCATTGCCATCGCCAGAAGCGAGCGCCGGCCCATCGCGCGTTCGAGCAGAACGGCTTCGCCGTCGTGCGCGTAGACCCTTGCGGCGGGCGCCTCCCGCGCGCTCTGCCTCGTCCCTGGAGATTTTCAGCATCGCGGGCCTGTCGTCCCAAAGGATGGGCAACAGGTGGCTGGAATGGGTGATGATCGGTTCACCGTCGACAGTCAGTCGCCAGCGCTTGAGATGCGATTCGAACATGGTGTCATGCTAACCACGCACTCGAAAAAGAAAACCCCGCCGGATGGCGGGATCTCCTTGGTAGATATGGCTCAGGCCGCCTTCTCTTGCGTCGGATAGTCGACGTATCCGGTCGCGCCGCCGCCATAAAGGGTTGCTTGGTCAAGGCCCGCGAGCGGCGTGTTGTCCTTGAGGCGCTGGACGAGGTCCGGATTGGAGATGAACGGTTTGCCGAACGCAACGAGGTCGGCGCGGCCGCTTTCCACGGCGTCGATTGCCATGTCACGGTCATAGCCGTTATTGACCATCCAGCTCGCCTTTCCACCAGCCTTCTCGTAGGCGTCGCGAAGCGCCTTGTAGTCGAAGGGCTTGTCGCCTTGCTGATAGTTGCGATCGCCGCCGGTCGCACCTTCCACGACGTGGATATAGGTGAGATCATACTTTGCCAGACCTTCGACCACATAGGTGAAGATCGACTGTGCATCCGGGTCGGAGGAGTCGTTTGCCGGCGTCACGGGTGAAATCCGAATGCCGGTGCGGCGAGCGCCGATCTCGGCGGTGATGGCGTCGACGACTTCGAAGAGGAAACGTGCGCGGTTTTCGACCGAGCCGCCATATTGATCCGTGCGGTCGTTGATGCCGGAGCGTAGGAACTGGTCAATCAGATAGCCGTTTGCGGCGTGGATCTCGACGCCGTCGAAACCAGCTTCGATCGCGGCGCGCGCTGCCTTGCGATAGTCTTCGACAATGCCTGGGATTTCCGAAGTTTCGAGGGCACGCGGCTCAGAGGTCGGGGCGAAGCTTCCCGTACCATCCGGATTGACGAGATAGGTCTTGGATTTGGCGGCCGTATTCGTCGAGGAGACCGGCTTGCCGCCGTTCGGCTGCAGCGTCGTATGCGAGATACGGCCGACGTGCCACATCTGAACGACAATCTTGCTGCCCGCCGCATGCACGGCGTCAGTCACTCGCTTCCAGCCGTCGATGGCTTCCTTAGAGTAGAGACCGGGAACGTCTGCGTAGCCCTGGCCCTGATGCGTAATGGCCGTTGCCTCAGTCACGATCAGCCCAGCTCCCGACCGCTGGCGGTAGTATTCGACGTTGAGGTCGTTCGGAACGGCGCCCGGCGATCGGTTACGCGTAAGCGGCGCCATCACAATGTGATTCTTGATGGCAATATCGCCAACGTTTGTCGGTTCGAAAAGCTTGCTCATGGGAGTCCTTTCTTAGTGCTGGGAGATCACTCGGCCGAGGCGGACGTGCCTGCCATTCGGCGAAGGGATAGGTGAGGGCGGTTGCCACACGCCCGATCAACGGCAGAGGCCGCAAGCGGTGCTGCCCGGTCGTGGTTTCGTACACACGGTGCCGAGCACGAGCGCGCTCGGACAACGCATCGCAATGGCAACCAGCATCCTACAGATCCTTCGAGAGTTGATTGAGGAAAGCCGCGATGGTTTCTTCGTTGCGCTTGTAGAAGATCCATTGGCCAACGCGCCTTGTCGTTACGAGGCCTGCTCGGCTCAACGTCCCGAGATGTGCTGACACAGTCGATTGAGAGAGGCCGCAGCGCTCGAACTGGCTGGCGCATATGCCCATCTCAAGCGGATGCTCCTGCGAGGAGAAGTGATCCTCGGGATTCTTCAGCCAATTCAGGATCTCCATCCGTGTCGGGTGGGCTATCGCCTTCAGGATTTCGTCTTTGTCCATCGTCGTTCGTCGAACTATAAATCGTTTCTAGGCGATATATGGATTGGCCATTCTCGATATGCAAGTCACGACGGCGTGAATTGTTATTGTTTCCGGCGTGGCTAAATTTTGGGCAAAAAAAGAGGGCCACCGAAAGATCGGGGCCCTTTAAAGGTGTGAAGGTCAATAAACCTCCAGAGGGGAACAGCTAACGCGGTGGCACTGGGAGAGAAGCCACGAAATGCATCAGCTGAGTGGGATATGATGCTTTGAGAGGCAGATTGCAATGCATGTTTGCGCATGCCTGCTATGCGCTGCACAATTTTCTGCTGCAGTGCGAAAAAAACGGGCAAAAAAAGAGGGCCGCCGAAAGATCGGGGCCCTTATAGGTGTGAAGGTCAAAACCTCCAGAGGGGAACAGCTAATGCGGTGGAACTGGGAGGAAAAGCCACCGTGTGCATCAGCTATAAGCGATATGGTGTTTTAATGAGCAGACGGCAACCCCAATTTATGCATGCCAGACATGCATGCATTGCAAGGCTTGTATTTCTGGGCTGGACAACTAAAAGTTCCAGTTGCGCGCCTTGCTGACAATGAAGTCCCGGAAAGCCTTCAGTTTGGCGGCATTCTTCATTTCGTCGGGATAGCAGAAGTAGGTGTCAAACGAGGGCACGTCCGCGTTGATTGGCAGCTGGATGAGGCCAGGGTCGCGTCCAACAATATAGTCAGGCATGCAGGCGATGCCCATTCCAAGCAGGCAGGCGCGCTTGATCGAGGTCTGGCTGTTGATCTGCAGATGCGGGATGCGCTTGTTATCGGACGAGCGTCCAGCGACCTCAAGCCAGTTGACGTCAAGCAGATAGCTCGGTGCCGGTTCGCCGAATGTGATGATGCGATGGTTGTCGAGGTCTTCGACCGTCTGTGGCTCGCCATGGCGGTTGATGTAGGAGGGGGCCGCATAGACGTGCATGTGAACGGTGAACAGCTTGCGCTGGATCAGATCGGACTGCACCGGCTGACGTAGACGGATGGCGCAATCCGCGTAACGCATGTTGACGTCGACTTCCTCGTTGTCGAGGATCAGCTGGATCTGGACGTCCGGATAGAGCTGCATGAACTCCTGGATCTTGTCCGTCAGCCACCCTTGGCCGAGGCCGACCGTCGTGGTGACGCGCAGCTTTCCGGTCGGCGTCTCCGTCGTTTCGGTCAGCTGCATCTTCACGGTTTCGAGCTTCAGCAGCACGTCGTGAGCGGTGCGATAGAGCAGTTCGCCCTGTTCCGTCAGGATCAGACCGCGCGCATGGCGGTGGAAGAGCTTGGTGCCGACATCCTGCTCTAGCGCGCTTACCTGGCGGCTGATCGCGGACTGAGATAGGTGCAGTTTATCCGCAGCGTGCGTGAAAGAACCCGCTTCGGCAGCCGCGTGAAAGATACGCAGCTTGTCCCAATCCAATGGCATTCCACCACCCCTCATAGCCGATCCTACTCCGCGGCCACGGCAACGGGCATATGACCCGTCAGATATCGTTCGGCTTCGAGAGCTGCCATGCATCCCATGCCGGCGGCGGTTATCGCCTGGCGGAACGTATCGTCGGTCACGTCACCTGCGGCATAAACACCTTCGAGGCTGGTCGCCGTCGAATCCGGTGCGGTCCAGAGATAGCCATTGTCCTTCAGCTTCAGCTTGCCCTTGAAGAGCTCAGTCGCCGGAGCGTGGCCGATTGCAACAAAGACGCCGTCGACCGCAACCTCGGTGATTGCACCCGTGCGCGTGTCGCGCAGGCGAGCGCCCGTAACGGACGGCGGCATTGGCGGCTTGGACGGCGTGCCGGTGATTTCCGCGACCTCGGTGTTCCAGAGGACTTTTATGTTTTCCTTCGAGAACAGACGTTCCTGAAGGATTTTCTCCGAACGGAAGCCGTCGCGACGATGCACGACCGTCACCGACTTGGCGATGTTCGAGAGGTAGAGGGCTTCCTCCACAGCACTGTTGCCGCCGCCGACGACGATGACGTCCTTGTTCCGATAGAAGAAGCCGTCGCAGGTCGCGCAAGCCGAGACGCCGAAGCCTTGGAAATGTTGCTCACTCTCGATCCCCAGCCACTTCGCCTTGGCGCCGGTCGCGATGATCAGCGTATCGGCTGTCCAGACCTGACCGCTATCCGTGCGGGCCACGAACGGGCGCTGGTTCATCTCGACTTCGGTGACGATGTCGTTGACGATCTCCGCTCCGACATGCTTTGCCTGCTGGAGCATCTGATCCATAAGCCATGGTCCCTGTATGGGATCGGCAAAGCCCGGATAGTTCTCCACATCGGTAGTGATCATCAGCTGTCCGCCTTGCTCCATGCCGGCGATCAGAACTGGCTTCAGCATTGCACGGGCTGCATAGACGGCAGCCGTGTAGCCGGCAGGGCCGGAGCCGATAATGAGCACCTTGGTGTGGCGGGCGGACATGGGTATTTCCTTTCGACTGTCAGGAGAGCGGCGGCTAAGAGGCGAATGAGGCCGTTTCGCGATCCATTCGCCATTTATGAACGTCCAGTGCTTTTATTCAAGGGCAGCCTTGCGTTACCAACAAGGCTTTCTCGGGCGCGCTGTGCAACGATCCATCGCTGAGTTGAAACTTTCTTGCGAATTCCGTCGCTTTATATAGAAGCTGGCGATCACGAATTAAAGGAAGGGCAGGATTGTGCTTCGCGCCGAACTCGATGCCATCGATATAAAGATACTGCGTGAGCTGCAGGCAGACGGACGGATGACCAATGTCGAGCTCGCCGACCGCGTCGGCATTTCGGCACCGCCTTGCCTTCGCCGGGTGCGAAAGCTCGAAGAGACGGGCGTCATCGAAGGCTATCACGCGATGCTGAACAGCCCGAAGCTCGGCTTCGATCTTGTTGCCTTCTGCATGGTTGGCCTCAAGCATCAGTCGGAGGCCAACCTCAAGGCCTTCGCGGCGGCGACGGCGCAGTGGCCTCTGGTGCGTCAGGCCTGGATGGTTTCAGGAGACAGCGACTTCCTTCTGCATTGTGTGGCAGAGAACCTGACGCGCTTCCAGGACTTCGTTATCGAGGTGCTGACGGCGAACGAGCACGTCGATACCGTCCGGACGATGCTGACGATCAGACAGGTTAAGCGCGTGGGCTTGGTCGAAGTCTGAGCGGCCAAAGAGCAGCAAGCAATGCTCTATGAATGAAGCGGCTTATGCCTTAATGAAGGCGCTTTGCTAGCCGTTTTGCCACGAAAGAAGACACGAAGCTCGTTCAATGTCCAAGTTGCCTATTTCCGCGTTCATCATTTGCTTGAACGAAGAAGCGTACCTCGGCAATTGCATCGAGAGCCTGGATAAGTGCGCGGAGATTGTGGTCGTTGACTCTGGTTCGACGGACGGCACCGTTGCCCTGCTGCAATCCTACATCGACAAGGGATGGCCGATCCGGTTGTTTCACGAGAGGTGGCGTGGCTACGCGGGGCAGAAGCAATTTGCGCTTGATCAGTGCACGCAGCCCTGGCGCTTGAATATTGATTCCGATGAACGGCTCGATGCGCCGTTGAGAAAGCTTTTGCCAGAGCTTATTGCCGCTTCAGACGATATCGTTGGCTGGCGTGTAGCGCGCCGCCCCTATCTGATCGGCTACGGTTATACGCCCGAGCATGTGCACGAGCGGAAGAACCTACGGCTCATCCGCAAAGGCAGAGGCGCTTATGATCTCACGCAAACTGTTCACGAAGGCATCGTGCCGACCGGGCGGGTTCAGGATGCCCCATCGGGGAGCCTGCTTCACTACCGGCCACTGGTCATCGACGAGCAAATCCTCAAGGAGAACAAATACTCGACCTTGAAGGCTGACCAGCACTTCGCCTTGGGCGAGGGTACAACCTTTGTCAGGCTAATTTTCAGTCCGTTGCTCTATTTCTGGCGTCTGTATTTTCACAACGGCCTGTGGCGCTGCGGACAATCGGGCTTTATCGAGGCAATGACTGGCGCGGTCTACGCGTTTCTCACGCAGGCGAAGTTGTATCAGCGCAGGGCCGCGGAGCGGCATCCGAGCTTTGACGACGCAGGAAGACACTAAGGTTCCATCGCGATGAAGGTAATGCATATTCATTTCGGCAAGGAGGGTGGTGCCGAGCGTTTCTTTGTCAACCTCGTCAACGCGCTCCACGATCGTGACATCGAGCAACGCGCGCTCATTCGCCCCGATCGCAGCTGGCGCAAGGATATAGAAAAATGCGGCGAGGTTTATGAGGGGACGTTTCGGCGCATTTCGCTCTCGCGCTTTATCTTATCGGCGCGCATGCGCGCCATCCTGAATGAATTTCAGCCAGATGTGATCATGTCGTGGCAATTGCGCGCGAGCCGTTTCATGCCGCGGTACAAGAACGCTCGGCGCATTTCGCGGCTCGGAGATTATCCGGAGCACCTCGGCTACTATCGCAATTCCGAAACGCTCATTTGTATTACGCCCGATATCGCCAAGCGGGTACGCGAACTCGGCTGGACGCGCGGCGTTGAAGTCATTGCAAATTTCACCCGCTCGGCTCCACGCGAGCCAATTGCTCGGGAAGCACTGCAAACACCTGCCGATGCCTTCGTCGTCATCGGCATGGGGCGCTTCGTAAAGCGGAAGGGCTTCGATGTGCTGATCAAGGCCATCGCAAAGACACAGGGCGCATTTCTGTGGCTGCTGGGCGATGGGCCAGAGCGCGAGAATCTTGAAAAACTTACTGATGAGCTCGGCTTGCGAGACCGTGTTCGATTTGCGGGATGGCAGATCAACGCCTATGCGTATCTTGCGTCCGCCGATGTCTTTACAGTGACCTCGCTGCACGAGCCGCTTGGGAACGTGTGCCTTGAAGGGTGGGGCGCCGGCAAGCCTACGATTGGTTCTCGCGCCGAGGGGCCGAGCTGGGTGATGACGGACGGCAAGGACGCGCTGATGGTCGATTGCGGCGATGTCGATGGGCTTGCGAATGCGATCGCGCGCGTTCGCGACGATCCGGCCCTGCGCACCTCGTTGATCAAAGGCGGCCAAGACACCCTTGCGAACCGTTTCTCCGAGGAAGCGATCACGCAGGCTTACATCCGTTTGTTCGAAACCGGGAAGAGCGAACCGTGAGGGTGATGCATTTCCACTTTGGCAAGGATGGCGGAGCCGAGCGGTTCTTCGTGCATCTTGTCAACGCTTTGGCCCTGCGCGGTGTCGAGCAGAGCGCGGTCATCCGGCCCGATCGGATCTGGCGCAAGGATCTACCGGCTTCAGTCGGGATTTATGAAAGCAACTTCCGCAACCTGTCGCTGGATCGGATTCTCCTGCCGCTGAGAGTTGCTCGTGAGGCCCGACGGGTTCGGCCAGATGCGATCATGGCCTGGGCACCTCGCGCGAGCGAACTGATGCCTGACCACAAGGGATGCATCAAGATCTCCAGGCTGGGGGATTATCCGACCAATCTCAGCTATTTCAAAAACTCCGACATTCTCGTCTGCAACACGCCTGGCATTGCCGAACATGTGCGCGAGCTGGGCTGGACGAGGGGAGTCGAGGTGATCTCGAACTTCACGAGCACTGGGCAAGTGCCCCCGGTCGATCGTGCGACGTTCGACACGCCAGCGGATGCGCCCGTCGTGATGTCAATGGGCCGTTTCGTGCCGCGCAAGGAGTTCGCGCTGCTGACGGCGGCGGTTGCGAAGCTTCCGGGCGTCTATTTGTGGCTGGCGGGCGAAGGCGAGGAACTGGAGAACGTCAAGAAGGTTGCGGCGGATCTTGGCGTGACGGACAGGGTGCGTTTTCTCGGCTGGCAGAAGGACACGCGACCGTTCGTGGCGGCTGCCGATATCTTCGTCATGCCGTCAAACCACGAGCCGCTTGGCAATGTCATTCTGGAGGCCTGGGCGCAGGGCAAGCCCGTCGTTTCCAGCCACTCCGAAGGCCCTTCCTGGTTCATGCGGGATGGCGACAATGGGCTTCTCGTTGATATCGGGAATACTGATGGGTTCTCGCAGGCCATCGAAAGGCTAATCGACAATCCGGTGCTCGCCGCAAAGGTTGCCGCGGGTGGGCGCGAAACGCTGATGAAGCAGTTCTCCGAAGAAGCGATTGCCAACGCCTATCTTGAGCTTTTCAGGCGCAAACCTTGAGGCTGTCGCTCAAAGCGACTGGTAGACCGCGCTGAGCTTTCGAGCTTCACCTTCAATGCTGAAGGCAGCGGCTGTGTGGGCGCGCGCGCGAACCGAGGCCTGCTGGCGGCGGTTTTCGTTGTCCATGAAGAGACCGGAGGTTTGAACCATTGCATCGAGATCGTCGCGCGGGACGATAACGCCGGTTTCGTCGGCGCCCGTTACCAGCAGTTCCGGGAATGCGCCGACGTCGGTGGCGACAACAGGGACGGCCGTTGCCATCGCTTCGAGCGGCGTCAGACCAAAACCTTCCCAGCGCTGCGGCGCAATGAAGAGGTCGAGCGTTCGGTACCAATCGTTGATATTGGTGTGTTCGCCGACGAAAAGAATACGCTCGACCAGGCCGGCTGTAGCGACACGCGCTTTCAGTTCCTTCTCGAACTCGGCGTGCTGGGCTGTTGCGCGTCCGGCAACAATGGCGATCCAATCCGGCCGGGTTGGCAGCAGGCGGATCATGCCGTCGACAAAAAGATCCGTGCCCTTCTGATGGCGCACGCGGCCGAAGCAGCCGACGATCTTCTTCGTGGCATCGAGACCAAGCAACTGTTTGGCAATTACCTTGTCATCAGCCGGCGAGAAGCGGGTCGTATCTATTCCGTGCAGCACGACCGTGTTCGGGACTTCCAGATAGTTCGCCGTCTTACCGCTGGTTGCGATGACGGCATCCATTCTGGAGATCAGCCATTTGGTCCAGCCGGTGTGGCGGCGCTGAGAGGCTGACGTGAAGACGATCTTCAACGGCATGCGCAGGATATCGCGCATCAGAATGGCAGGCAGCATCTCGATGTTGCGACGGGCGTGCCATATGCGAAAGCGCTTGCCACGCGGCGGCTGCCATAGCTTCAACAAGTCACGAAAGTGGATATGCGGCAGGGATGCCGGAAGGCCCGGTCCAAGAGCGGCAATCTTCTCGCCGAGTGCGCGCTGGACCGGAATCAACTGAATGATGGTTGAGGTGACGCCGGAGAGCCGCTTTTTGAAGTTCGGCGCAATAATCTCGACGTCACTAACGTTGACGATAGCCGGTTGGCCGAGACCGTCCACGGATCAATCAGCCCCAGGAAATGGAAAGGACTTCGTAGGCCTTGGAGCCGCCGGGCGCATTGACTTCGATGGAGTCGCCGACTTCCTTGCCGATCAGTGCACGAGCGATCGGGGACGAGATGGAAATTCGCCCGGCCTTAACGTCGGCTTCTTGATCGCCAACGATCTGATAGGTCTTTTCTTCTTCGGTGTCCTCGTCGACGAGTTTCACCCTGGCGCCGAACTTGATCTTGTCACCGGACATCTTCGACAGGTCGATGACTTCGGCGCGCGCAGTCAGGTCTTCGAGCTCGCTGATCCGGCCTTCGTTGTGGCTTTGGGCTTCCTTGGCGGCATGGTATTCGGCATTTTCCGAAAGGTCACCATGCGCGCGGGCTTCGGCGATCGCCTCGATGATCCGGGGACGCTCCTCCTGCTGACGCCAGCGCAGTTCTTCCTGCAGCTTGACGAAACCACCCTGCGTCATCGGTACCTTATCAACCATTTTTTTGTCCTTCACTCCCCGCATCCGCTTAGCCGCGGACACAAAAGAAAACAGGTCCCGAAGGGGAACTTCGGAACCGTGCAACAATCCTAACTTTTCTCCTTATAGCAGATCGCCACCGCTGATTTCCATAAAATTCGTATCGCTACTCGAAGGCGCGCTGTTTGCGACTGTAAACCCGGGCAATCTGACTTTTGGGGACTGAAACCCATAGTGAATAGAGGATGGTAGGTTCTGAATGTAGAGCATTACCGCTGTCAGCTCCAGCAGGCGGAGCCAAGGCTGGTGATCTCAACGGGCCGCGGCATTGTTTGCGCTCTCGGGTTGCGGTCGAGCGTTGGCGTCTTCGGGTTGAATCTGTAAGCTGATACGATCGTCCTAGGCGGTATGGGCTGGTTGGCGCAGGAGGGGAAGATGAGCGACAACTATATCATCAGTGCCAGAAAGCGGTCCGGCGATGCATTAATTGCCGAACCTGGACCGATTAAATTTCTGAAGGTACCTGCTGCGCTCGACAGCTACGATGCGCGCCAGGCAGTCTCCAGCGCGAAGGACTGGGTCGCGGAGGTGCAGGGGCTTGCGGATGGGGACGAAAACCCGAACTCGATCGGTCCGCGCGGCGATGTGCTCATCTTCGTGCACGGCTACAACAACGACATTCCGACGGTTTTAAAACGCATCAGGCAGCTTCGCGCCGACATGCGCGCGGAAGGCTGGCATGGCGAGATCGTGGCCTTCGACTGGCCGAGCGACAATCAGACACTGAACTATCTCGAGGACCGATCGGATGCCGCCGCTGTCGCAAGCGAGCTTGTGGCCAAGGGTATTCGTCTCCTGAAGCAGAGCCAGCAGACAGGCTGCGAAACCAATGTGCATCTGCTTGGTCATTCCACCGGCTGCTATGTGATCATGGACGCCTTTGCACAATCGGACAAACAGGGCGATCTTTTCAAGGCAGACTGGCGCATCGGCCAGGTGGCGTTTATTGGTGGCGATGTCTCTACCGACAGCCTATCGCTTGCGAGCGATTGGAACCAGCCGATGTTCCGCCGGATCATGCGGCTCACCAACTATTCCAACCCCTTTGATTCCGTGCTTGCCGTTTCCAACGCGAAGAGGCTCGGTGTCGCGCCCCGCGTCGGTCGTGTCGGACTGCCGGCGTCCGTCAACGCCAAGGCGGTGGATGTCAATTGCGGTGAATATTTCAAGACGGTCGATCCAGCTTCGCAGCCGCAGATTGGTTCATGGACCCACTCATGGCACATCGGCAATCGGGTTTTTGCCCGCGACCTTGCCATGACGCTGGAAGGTGCGATCGATCGCCACGCCATTCCGACGCGGCGTGAAGAAGGGGGTAAGCTCATTTTGCAGGATCGGCCGCGACCGGCCTTTCAGGATGCCTGGAACGTCAAGGCGGACGCGCAGGATGCGAGGGCGCGAATCTAACGATTTCGACGCCGCAAGAAGAAAGGCCGGCGCTGATGGCGCGCCGGCCTTATTTATCAGAAGTAGCTCTGCAGCGGACGAACTTCGAGGTTGCCGGCTCGTAGTGCCTTGATCGCCTGGGCGGCTGCCTCAGCGCCGGCCATGGTGGTGTAGTAGGGGACCTTCTGCATCAGCGTTGCACGACGCAGCGACTTAGAGTCCGAGATCGCCTTGTTGCCGTCGGTGGTGTTGATCACCAGTTGGACCTGGCGGTTGCGGATGGCGTCCTCGATATGCGGGCGACCTTCCAGAACCTTGTTGACCTTCGTCGCGGTGATCCCGTTTTCGGCCAGGAAACGCTGCGTGCCGCCGGTCGCCAGCACCTTGAAGCCTTCGCCGACGAGAACGCGGATCGCAGGCAGAACGCCTGCCTTGTCCGCATCGCGGACGGAAACAAAGACGGTGCCTTCACGCGGCAGCTCAACGCCCGCCCCGAGCTGCGACTTGGCGAAGGCTAGCGCAAAATCGGTGTCGAGGCCGATGACTTCACCGGTCGAACGCATTTCCGGGCCGAGCAGGGTATCGACGCCCGGGAAGCGCGCAAACGGGAAGACGGCTTCCTTGACGGCAATATGCTTGAGCGCGCGCGGATCCGGCTTTTCGCCGTAGGCGGCAAAAGTGGCGTCCAGCTTCTCGCCTGCCATGACGCGCGCGGCGATTTTGGCAATCGGAGCCCCAATCGTCTTTGCGACGAAGGGCACGGTTCGCGATGCGCGCGGGTTCACTTCGAGCACATAGACGGTGCCGTCCTTGATGGCGAACTGTACGTTCATCAGACCGCCGACGTTCAGGGCCTTGGCCATGGCCTTCGCCTGACGCTCCAGCTCGTCGATCAGCTCCTTTGAGAGCGACCGCGGTGGCAGCGAGCAGGCGCTGTCACCGGAGTGAATGCCAGCTTCCTCGATATGCTCCATGATGCCGGCGACATAGACGTCATCGCCGTCGCAGAGGCAGTCGACGTCGACTTCGATGGCGTTGGTCAGGTAGCTGTCGAAAAGCAGCGGGTTCTTGCCGAGCAGCGTGTTGATCTGGCCCGTCTTGTCGTTCGGATAGCGCTGCTTGATGTCTTCAGGCACGAGTTCCGGAACCGTGTCCAGCAGATAGGTCTGCAACTGGCTTTCGGCGTGGATGATCTGCATGGCGCGGCCGCCCAGAACGTAGGACGGACGCACGACTAGCGGGAAGCCGATTTCGGCGGCGACAAGGCGGGCTTGCTCGACCGAGTAAGCGATGCCGTTGTTCGGCTGGTTGAGATCGAGCTTCATCAGAAGCTTCTGGAAGCGGTCGCGGTCTTCGGCGAGGTCGATCATATCAGGTGCGGTGCCGAGGATCGGGATGCCATTCTTCTCGAGCGCTTCGGCAAGCTTCAGCGGCGTCTGGCCGCCGAACTGGACGATGACGCCGACGACTTCGCCCTTTTCCTGCTCGGCGCGCAGGATCTCGATCACGTCTTCGGCCGTTAGCGGCTCAAAATAGAGCCGGTCTGAAGTGTCGTAGTCTGTTGAGACCGTTTCCGGGTTGCAGTTGATCATGATCGCTTCATAACCGGCATCCTTCAGCGCGAAGGCGGCATGGCAGCAGCAATAGTCGAACTCGATGCCCTGACCGATACGGTTCGGACCGCCACCGAGGATGACGACCTTCTTGCGGTCGGAAACCTGGGCTTCGGAGCGCAGCGCGCCGACGAAGGGCGTTTCGTAGGTCGAGTACATGTAGGCGGTTGGCGAGGCGAACTCGGCAGCGCAGGTGTCGATGCGCTTGAAGACCGGACGGACGTTCAGGCTGTTGCGGAGCTCGGCGATTTCCTTCGGGCGCTTGCCCGTCAACGTGGCGAGGCGGGCGTCGGAGAAGCCCATGGCTTTCAGCATGCGCAGGTTCGCGGCGTCGGTCGGAAGACCATGTTCGCGGATGCGGGCTTCCATGTCGACGATCGACTTGAACTGGGCGATGAACCACGGGTCGATCTTGGAGCCTTCGTGTACCTCTTCCGGGCTCATGCCGGTGCGAAGCGCCTGGGCGACCATGCGCAGACGGTCGGGTGTCGGCGTGCCGATTGCGGCTCGGATTGCGTTCTGGCTGGATTCGCCTTCCTCAACATCCGGAATTTCGATCTCGTCGAGACCGGTGAGGCCGGTTTCCAGACCGCGAAGTGCCTTCTGCAGCGATTCGGCGAAGGTGCGGCCGATTGCCATGACTTCGCCGACAGACTTCATCGCGGTGGTGAGCACCGGCGAGGCGCCAGGGAACTTCTCGAAGGCAAAGCGCGGGATCTTGGTGACGACATAGTCGATCGACGGCTCGAACGACGCTGGCGTTGCGCCGCCGGTGATGTCGTTTTCCAGTTCGTCCAGCGTGTAGCCGATGGCGAGCTTGGCGGCGACCTTGGCGATGGGAAAGCCGGTGGCCTTCGAGGCGAGGGCGGACGAGCGCGAAACGCGGGGGTTCATTTCGATGACGACGAGGCGGCCATCCGCTGGGTTGACGGCGAACTGCACGTTCGAGCCGCCGGTTTCGACGCCGATCTCGCGCAGCACCGCGATCGAGGCGTTACGCATGATCTGGTATTCCTTGTCGGTCAGCGTTAGCGCAGGCGCAACGGTGATCGAGTCGCCCGTATGGACGCCCATCGGGTCGATGTTCTCGATCGAGCAGATGATGATGCAGTTGTCCGCCTTGTCGCGGACGACTTCCATCTCGTACTCTTTCCAACCAAGCACCGACTCTTCGATCAGAACTTCGGTGGTCGGCGAGGCGTCGAGGCCGCTGTTGACGATCTCGAAGAATTCCGAGCGGTTGTAGGCAATGCCGCCGCCGGTGCCGCCGAGCGTGAAGGACGGGCGGATGATGGCCGGCAGGCCAACGTGATCAAGCGCCTGTGCGCCGATTGCCATGGCGTGTGCCATGTAGCGCTGCTTGCGGTCGCTCTCTCCGAGGTTCCAGTGGTTTTCCAGCTCGTCGAGCGCCCTGTCGAGCTCGGCGCCTGAGAGGCTCTCGCGCAGCTTGGCGCGCTCGGCTTCATGGGTCTTGCGGTCGGCGTCCTTGATGTCGGTGGCGTTTGCCAGCATCGAGCGCGGGGTTTCGAGGCCGATCTTTGCCATCGCCTCGCGGAAGAGGGCGCGATCCTCTGCCTTGTCAATGGCGGCGGGCTTCGCGCCAATCATCTCGACATTGTATCGATCGAGAACGCCCATGCGTTTCAGCGACAAGGCGGTGTTAAGTGCCGTCTGCCCACCCATGGTCGGCAGCAGCGCATCGGGCCGTTCCTTGGCGATGATCTTGGCGACGACCTCAGGAGTGATCGGCTCGACATAGGTGGCGTCGGCAAGACCCGGGTCGGTCATGATCGTTGCCGGGTTGGAGTTGACGAGGATGACGCGGTAGCCTTCCTCTTTCAGCGCCTTGCAGGCCTGGGTGCCGGAGTAGTCGAATTCACAAGCCTGGCCAATGACGATCGGTCCCGCGCCGATGATGAGGATCGATTTGATATCTTGGCGCTTCGGCATGGGCTTTTTTCCGTTTCCTAGCTGCGCAGAAAGCCGGCCAGGGTGGGAGGCACCGGCCGGGTCGCGCATGTGATGGTCTTTTCAGGCTAGAAGCGGCTTATAGGCAAATGTATTTGTAAACGGAACCCCATAAATTGCGGAATCGACAGGAATTGGCAGAGCTTGCGAGAGCCTAGTCGATACCCGGTACGACAAGCGCCCTGATCTCGCCCCTGCGGGCGGGGTTGGAGATGGCTTCGACTGCCGCCTCGAGGCCGATTCGACGGGAGATCAGCGGCTCGACCTTGATGGTTCCTGACGCGATGAGATCGGCGGCTCGCCGGTGCGTGAACGGATTGATAAACGAGCTTGTAAGCTTGATCTCTCGAAAGAGGAGATCGAACGGTTCGATCTCGACTTTCACACCCTGCGGCATGACCCCGAGGATGATGACCGTGCCACCGCGACGCGCGAGGCCCGGCGCTTGCTCGATCGTCTCGGCAACGCCAGCGCATTCGATCACGACGTCGCCGCCGCCGGGCAGCAAGCCGTTTGCCGCCGTCAGCTGTGCGACGATGTCCCCAATCGAGGGGTCCGCGCTGGCGGTCGCGCCGAGCTTCTCGGCGAGCACGCGCTTCTCCTCGCTGCGAGTCGCGAGGACGACGTTGGTCGCTCCCGCGAGCCGGGCCAGCTGGACGACGAGCAAACCGATCACGCCGCCACCGAGCACGATGACGGAAGAGCCGGTGCGAATTTCGGCCAGGTCGACTCCGTGGATGCAGCAGGCAAGCGGCTCGCAAAAGGCGCCGTAGAGGGGAGGCAGCGTGTCGGGCAGCTCGAAGGCCTGCTGCTGCGGGATGCAGACATACTCTGCAAAGCCGCCGTCGCGATGGATGCCGATCGCCTGCAGGTTATGGCAGAGATTGACACGGCCGCGCTGGCATTCGGGGCAGCGACCGCAGACAATATTCGGATCGCCGGTGACACGCATGCCTTCGCGAAAGCCGCTGACACCGTCACCTACCTTTTCGATGATCCCGGCGAACTCGTGGCCGAGCGTGACCGGGGACTTGGATGGAAACTCTCCGAGGAACAGATGGCGATCGGTGCCGCAAATACCGCAGGCCTCCACGCGAACAAGCAATTCACCGTGAGCTGGTTCTGGCCGCTCCATCTCACGCAAGGCCAGCTTTCCGGGCCTTTCGAGCCGCACTGCTTTCATCGCCTGTCTCCTCTCAGACTTCCTTGCGCAAAGAGGCCCGATCGCCGGTCCTTCGTCAAGGAGCCCGGCTTTGGAAGTGCTCGTTGCCTTGCACGAAGAAAATATTCGTTCTGGCTCGTGTTTTTAACTGCGCTGGTTCGTAAAAATTAATAATTAGGGTGCTTTCTATTTGTCATCGCATACCGGAGGGCGGATTGCTTGCGGGGCGTCTTGAATCAACAATGGCTAATCGCGACAAAAAACTTACAAATCTCAGAGGTTGGTCTTTCGAGTTGCTGTCGCATGTTTGCGCTCGGGTCGGAGCGGACTGCTGGCTCTATTTGGCGGTTGCAGCCTATTTCGCAATCGGTGTCGTGTTGTTGGCCACATATGGTCACGCCGAGATAGCGTCCTACGCGCTATACTTCGACCAATGGACCTATCTTTTCCTGTTTCTGATGCCACTTATGGCCGCGATCTTTGACTACGCGTGGATTTTGCTTCGTTTTGAGGGGAAACGGTCGCTCGCTGCGCGAAGGACATTCTCGCCCCACAGGTTGGCTCATCTTCTTTCCGGCATGTTGCTGCTGATGGCGCTTATGGTCTTTCAGGGCACGTTCACGTCAATTAAGAATCTGTTGCCGATCATTCGAGGCGGCTTTCTCTACGATGAGGGACTCGCAAAGATCGATGCACTGCTGTCGTTTGGCCCGGATCCGTGGAAAATCCCGCCGTCGATTGCCGGGCACGCTGCGATCGTCAAGATTGTGGACTGGAATTACAGCGTATTGTGGTTCGTGGTTTGCTTCGGAGCGCTTTTCTACGTGGCAACCTCGCCGCGGGCTAGGTCGGTGCGCGTCCGCTATGTCTGCATGTTCATGTTTGTTTGGGTGGTCTGTGGAAACATCTTTGCCGGAATCTTCATATCCGCTGGGCCGGTCTTCTACAGCGCAGCAACCGGCGACAGCCAGCGCTTTGCAGAACTGGCGAACTTCCTGGCGTCGCCTGATGGTCCCACGACAGCGAGCATGTTTCAGCATTACCTATGGTCGCTTCACGAGCACGGATCGTCTGGACTCGGCTCGGGCATCTCGGCGTTCCCGAGCGTACATGTTGGGCTGATCGCCCTGAATGCATTTTTCGCTGCAGAGGTCTCGCGCAGGCTGGGGATCATCGCCTTTGGTTACACGGCATTTGTGATAGCAAGCTCCGTTTATCTCGGTTGGCACTACGCGATTGATGGCTATGCGTCGCTGCTTATCGTTGGGTCAGGCCATTTTGCTCTCAAGACGCTGATGGATCGCGAATCGAGATCGGTCTCGGACACTCGACAGGTTAGCGCCGCAACCGCCTAATGGACTGAGCAGAACCGAACCTCGGGCCAGATTGTTCGATCGTTCTCTGCCAACAACAGCTCCCTCGGGTAACTGGAATTTCCTGATTGCCGGGATATATACATTACCCTGTAACGACCGAAGGTTTAGCTCGAGGGAGCAGTCATGGAATGGAAAGGCCGGCGTCAGTCCGACAACATCGAGGATCGTCGTGGCGATCCTTCCATGGGCGGATTGGGCAGAGGTGGAGGCTTCAGTTTTCCATCCGGTGGCGGCATGGGCCGGCGTGGCGGTGGCTTGAGCATCGGCACGATCATCTTCCTCGTCGTCATCTACCTTATCTTCAAGGCCATGGGCATCGACCTGCTGCAGGTCCTTGACGGCGGCATGACCACCGGCGGACCGGGCTACGAGCAGAACGAATCGGGAGGCCAGACACCCGCCAACGACGAAATGAGTGCATTCGTTCGCACCGTGCTTGCCGAGACTGAGGACACCTGGAACGGGATCTTCCAGTCCATGGGCCGTCAGTACGAAGAGCCTCGCCTCGTCCTCTTTTCCGGGCAGACGCAGTCTGCCTGCGGCTTTGCCTCGGCGGCGACCGGTCCCTTCTACTGCCCGAGCGACCACAAGGTCTATCTCGACACGGCCTTCTTCAACCAGCTCAGCCGCCAATTCGGCGCCTCCGGCGATTTCGCCGAAGCCTACGTCGTTGCGCATGAAGTCGGCCATCACGTTCAGAACCTGCTGGGCATCCTGCCGAAATTCAACCAGGCACGTCAGCGGATGAGCGAGGCGGAGGCTAACAAGATGTCCGTTCGCGTCGAACTGCAGGCTGATTGTCTTGCCGGCATCTGGGGTAAGTTCACTGATCAGAAGGGCATTCTCGAAGCCGGCGATCTTGAGGAGGCGTTGAACGCAGCCCAGCAAATTGGCGATGACACGCTGCAGAAGCGCAGTCAGGGCTACGTGGTGCCTGAGAGTTTCAACCACGGTACCTCGGAGCAGCGGGCGCGCTGGTTCAAGCGCGGCTTCGACAGCGGGCAGCTGACCGCCTGCGATACGCTGTCAGGGCCTGTGTGATCTGAAGCAGCCTCTCCGTGCGGAGAGGCTGGCCATCATCACTTCTCGCTGTCCATGTGCTTGAGCTGTGCGTCGGGATAGCGGGCACCGGCTGCGGCATCCTTCGGTACGGCTCTTTCGATAGTAGTCATGTCCTCGGCCGACAATTGCACGCCGCGCGAACCGAGTGCTTCGGTCAGCCGGTCGCGTCTGCGCGCACCGACGAGAGGCACGATATCCTGCCCTTGAGCGGCCACCCAGGCTATGGCGATCTGAGCGACAGAAACCCGCTTTGCGTCCGCGATCTTGCGCAGTTCCTCGACGAGCGCGAGGTTCTGATCGACATTGCCGTCCTGAAACCGCGGGCTCATGCCGCGGAAATCGCCTGCGCCGCGTCCTTGCCCCTTTTGCCAATGCCCGCTGATCAGGCCGCGAGAGAGAACGCCGTAGGCGGTGATGGAGATGCCGAGCTCGCGGCAGGTCGGCAGGATCTGCTCCTCGATGCCGCGTGAGATCAGCGAGTATTCGATCTGCAGGTCGCAGATCGAATAGGTGTTGGCGGCGCGACGAATGGTCTCCGCGCCGACTTCCGACAAACCGATATGCCTTACATATCCTGCCTTGATCATGTCGCCGATCGTGCCCACCGTTTCCTCGATTGGAACGCTGGGATCGAGCCGGGCAGGGCGGTAGACATCGATGTAGTCGACGTCGAGGCGTTTTAGCGTATAGGCAAGGAAGTTCTTGATTGCCGCCGGTCGGGAATCGTAACCGCTCCAGTTGCCGGCTGGATCGCGCAGGGCGCCGAATTTGACGCTGATGACGACGTCGTCCCGCTTGCGGCCCTTCAGCGCCTCGCCGATCAGCATTTCGTTGTGGCCCATGCCATAGAAATCGCCGGTATCGAGCAGATTGATGCCGACGTCGAGGGCGGCGTGAATCGTCGCAATGCTTTCACCACGGTCGGATGGCCCGTACATGCCGGACATCCCCATGCAGCCCAGGCCGATGGCCGACACCATGGGCCCGGTTTTTCCCAAACGATGCTTTTCCATTTCGGTCTCCTTCGTCGTGTCGGTGTTGATCGTTGGGAGTGGTTTTACCGCGCCTGGCGTCGTGCGATAATCCGTATCGATGCGAACGGCCTGTACGGAAAAATGCACAGTGGAAGATCTTCCCCTCAATGATTTGGATGCCTTCACGGCCATTGCAAGGGAGCGCAGCTTTCGCGCCGCTGCCCTCAAGCGCGGTGTCTCGGCTTCTTCGCTCAGCGACTCGCTGCGGCGGCTGGAGAAGCGGGTCGGCGTTCGCCTGCTCAACCGGACGACCCGCAGTGTTACGCCGACGGAAGCGGGCGAGCGGCTGCTGGAGCGTCTTACACCTGCCCTTTGCGAGATCTCCCTGGCCCTGCAGCAACTCGATAGTTTTCGCGATAGTCCGAGCGGGACACTTCGCCTCAATGTGCCGACAATTGCAGCGCGGTTTTTTCTGCCCGATCTCGCCAACCGTTTCCTCAGGCGCTATCCGCAAATCTCGCTCGATATCATCGGCGAGGATACATTCGTTGACGTGCTGGCGGCCGGTTACGATGCCGGTATCCGCTATGACGAGCGGTTGGAGCGCGACATGATTGCAGTGCCAATCGGACCTCGCAGGCAACGATATGTCACGGCGGCCGCGCCTTATTACCTGAAGCGGCGCGGTGTTCCGCGTCACCCGCGCGACCTGCTCGAGCATGATTGCGTCCGGCATCGCTTCCACAGCGGTGCTGCGTTGCCCTTTGAGTTCGAGCGGGGCGACGAGACGCTGATGATTACGCCGAAGGGGCCGATCATTGCCAACGCGATCGACATGCAAGTTTCGGCCGCAGTCGCAGGACTCGGCGTCATCCGGACCTTCGAGGAGGCCCTGACGCCTGCCATGGAGACGGGAGCGCTGGTGCCGATCCTCGAGGAATGGGTGACGGAATTCTCCGGCCCCTTTCTTTACTATGCGAGCCGCAGGCACATGCCGCCCGCACTTCGGGCCTTCGTCGACTTCGTCAAAGGCGAGCAGCGGAAAGAGGCTAAGATCGCCGTTTGTTCCGCTTCTCGATCAACATAAGTCGTGAGCCTATCAAAAGATTTGAAATGTTCACGGATTGTTTCCTGAAATGCGTGAGCTATGTAACATGACCGGCGACGAGATCGTCTTTTCAGAAAACAACCTGCTGTAGAGATGTTTGATGCTCGATCCGAAATTCGTTCGCCGTGGCCTTTTCCTCGTCTTCATGATCCTGTTTCTCGACGTGATCGGGATCGCGATCATCATGCCTGTGTTGCCGGCCTACCTCGAACAATTGACCGGGGGATCCGTGAGCGAGGCGGCACTCGACGGTGGGTGGCTGCTCGTCGTCTACGCGGTCATGCAATTCCTGTTTGCGCCATTCCTCGGCAATCTCAGCGACCGCTTCGGGCGGCGACCGATTCTGCTTCTGTCAGTGCTGACGTTTGCGATCGACAACTTCATCTGCGCGGTGGCGACGAGCTTTTGGATGCTCTTCATCGGTCGCGCCCTTGCCGGGTTCAGTGGCGGCAGCTTTGCGACCTGTTCCGCCTACATCGCCGATATCAGCAATGATGATAATCGGGCGAAGAACTTCGGCTTGATCGGCATTGCGTTCGGCGTCGGTTTCACGATCGGTCCCGTCATCGGCGGCTTCCTCGGCGAGTTCGGTCCCCGCGTGCCATTCCTTGGGGCTGCGGCTCTGTCGTTTGCGAATTTCGTTGCTGCCTACTTCATGCTTCCCGAGACGTTGGAGGCAAAGCATCGCCGGACGTTTGAATGGAAGCGTGCCAATCCGTTGGGCACTCTGAAGCAGATGCGAAACTACGCCGGCATTGGGCCGATCTGCGCGGTCATGTTCCTTTTTTGGCTGGCGCATGCCGTCTATCCCGCTGTCTGGTCCTTCGTGTCGACCTATCGCTATGGCTGGAGCGAGGGGCAGATCGGGCTGTCGCTAGGTATCTATGGTATTGGCGCTGCCTTCGTCATGGGGGTCGTCCTGCCGAAAATCGTGCCGGTGCTCGGTGAGTGGAAGACAGCAGTCCTTGGTCTTTCTTTTTCCGTCGTCGGGCTGACAGGTTACGCCTTTGCCTGGGAGGGCTGGATGGTCTACGCGGTGATCGTGCTGACCGTCATGGAAAACGTTGCCGACCCGCCGCTGCGAAGCATTGCGGCCGGCAAGGTGCCGCCGTCAGCCCAAGGCGAGTTGCAAGGGGCACTCACAAGCCTCAGCAGCATCACCACGATCGTCGGGCCACTCATCTTTACGCAGATGTTCGGCTACTTTACGGGGCCAGAAGCGCCGGTGCGCTTTGCAGGTGCGCCGTATCTGCTGGCGGCCATTATCATCCTGATTGCAGCGATCGCGTTTCTCGCCAAGGTCCGTACCGTCAAGACGGCTAAGGTGGTAGAGCAGCCGGCAGAATGAGCTATCAGGATTTGTGATGCGATGATGAATTTTTCATCATTTGCATAGTTTTGAGTAGTTCTTTGCCGGGCTTTGATCTAAGCCCTCCTGATTACGTTGCCGCAATTTGCGGCCAATCAGCGATTCAATTACAGGACTGGTGTCATGGACACGCCGATCGACGCGCGCAAGCTTGCGCCGAAAACCGATAACCATTGGGCTGCGCATTTTTGCGCCACGCTGGCGCTCGGCATCCCGCTGATCGGCGCACAGCTTGCCCAACTCGGCATCAACACGACCGACGTGATGATCGTGGGGCGCCTCGGCGCCGAAAATCTTGCCGCCATGGTGCTCTCGGCGCAGTTCCTGTTCACGATACTCGTCTTCGGCTCGGGGTTTGCGATCGCCGTCATACCGATGGTCGCGCAGGCCTACGGCAGAGGCGATGT
Organism: Rhizobium sp. R711; assembly: GCF_002211365.1. Lineage (GTDB taxonomy): Bacteria > Pseudomonadota > Alphaproteobacteria > Rhizobiales > Rhizobiaceae > Rhizobium. The sequence continues at coordinate 204,000 of NZ_LOKZ01000038.1, forward strand.
CGTCAGCGTACGCCGGTCGCTGCGCATGGGGCTCTGGGTCGTGCTCGCCTATTGGGTGATCATGCTGCCGGCATTCTTCAATTCCGAGCGGATCCTGCTTGCCGCCGGGCAGAAGCCCGAGGTGGCGGCGCTGGCGCATGGCTACATCCTGATCGGTCAATTCGGCGTGTTGCCTGGCCTGCTCTACAACGTCATGCGCGCGCTGGTCAGTGCGATCGGTCGCGCCGCCGTCATTCTCAATGTGACGATCACGATGCTCGTGCTGAATGCCTTCTTCGCCTATGCGCTGGTGCTTGGGCATTTCGGTTTTCCGGCGATGGGGCTGGAAGGTGCGGCGATCGTTTCAGTGGTCGTACAGACTGCCGGCTTCCTGTTCATCCTCGGCTACGTGCAGAGCAGGGCGGACACGCGCCGCTACGAGATCTTCGTGCGGTTCTGGCGTCCCGACTGGAAGGCATTCTGGGAGGTCGTGCGTCTCGGTCTGCCAATCAGCGTCACGATCCTGGCCGAAGTGAGCCTCTTCACGGTTGCCTCGTTGCTGATGGGCCATATCGGGACGATCGAGCTTGCGGCCCACGGTATTGCTCTGCAATGGGCCTCGATCGCGTTCATGATCCCGCTCGGCTTGTCGCAGGCGGCAACCGTTCGTGTCGGCGTGGCGCACGGGCAGGGCGATTACACGGCGATTGTTCGGGCCTCGATCGCAGTCGTCGTCATCGCCTGCCTGATCGCGGGTGTCGGTGGCATCCTGTTTGCCGTTGCGCCTGAGTTCCTGGGAAGCTGGTTCCTTGATACGAAGTTGCCGGAGGCGCCACAGGTGCTTGCCTATGCCGGGCCGTTGATCGTTGTGGCAGGGCTCTTCCAGTTGGTCGATGGCCTGCAGGCGATCGCCAATGGCCTGCTGCGCGGTCTGAAGGATGCGCGTGTGCCGATGATCCTGGCGCTGATTGCCTATTGGCCGATCGGCTTCTTCCTCGCCTGGGCCTTTGCGTTCCCGCTTGGCTTCGGCGGCATCGGCATCTGGTTCGGATTCCTGGTCGGGCTTGCGGCGGCAGCCGTGATGCTTTGCGGACGCTTCTATCTGCTTCTCCGCCGCGAAAAGAACATGGCCGGCGTCTAGCCGGCCATTCGGGATCAAGCTGCGATCGGCTTGTAGTTGGCAATGTCGGCGCGAATGCCGAGCCGTTGAAACAGCGCCTGCGGGTCGAAGTTTCGGGCGCGATGGGCAGCCTGCAACACGGCCTTCACCCGGTCGACTACCTCAGCGCTTTCCCATTGGGCGATCGTCACGAAGTTGAATTCGCCCGGGCCCGACACCTGTTCCAGAACCTGATGGCTGATGAAGCCCTCCTGTGCCTGCAGGACTTCGTGCGTTTTCAAGACGTTCATCAGGAATTCCTCGCGCGCAGCCTCCGGAACAGCAAACTTGTCGATCCGGTAAAACGCTCCGTTCATTCTTATCTCCTTTGCTTTGGATGTCGCAAAGGCGGGTGTAATTCCTCAAGTTAAGTTGAGGTCAATGGGTTGAAACAAAGATGCTCGCTCGAAAGCCCAGGCCCGAACTGACCTGTGGGATACTTTCTGTCGCAAATTGTCTGTCCCGAGACTTGACCTTTGAGAGTGGATTTTGCGACGGGAAAGTTCAGCGCGCAGTTCCGACGCCAAAGTTAGAATTCCCGCGACTTTGGCATCGAATCCATCGGCGTAACGGTGAATAGATAAGCGGGTCCGGGCCAGCGTGCTATGAAGAGAAAGGTTGCTTTACAAGGTATCGTCTCTCTGTCGTTTCCTGATGAACTCGGAATCCGTGTCGCAGGTAAAAGTCCACGGCCGGATTGGTGGTCAGGACGCTTAGGCGTACTGGAAGTTCAAGTTCTTCGGCGTCCGATATAAGGCTCAGTAGAAATTTCGAACCAATTCCCCGTCGCTGAAATGTTGGCGCGATGAATAATTCATCGAGCCATAGATGGTCGAAGTGCTTCTCAACAGTGACACAACCGACATCGTAGTCGTCGTCGGCGATGATCTGGCAGCCCACAATAGAGTTCCGCACGCTCAAATCCTCCGACCACGCGCCCCAGAGCGCAACGGCGTATTCACGCATGCAAGTCTCTTCAAGCCAGATAAGAAAGGACTTATCGGCTTCGATGGCCGCTCGCTTGGAAATCATTGCTTTAACCTCGTCTGGCTCGATCCGAGATGCGAAGAAAGTTTCGCGGAGATATTCCCGGCAAGATTCACCGCCCAAAAAGCCGATGCCACAAGGAATACCGTATCAATATCTATCTGGATTCCACATTTGAGTTAGAGGCTGGGCTCTAGAGCGGGCATTCTCAAGCCAAACGAATGGATGACGAGGGCGCCCGACGAGCGCGTCCTGCCAGCCTGGACCAGCACAATGGCTAGTAATTATACATCGACATCGGATCATTGACGCAGGCGTAGTCCAGCAGGCACTGCTTGCCGGTACGGTCACGCAGACTGGCAGTACTCAGCTTGTCCCCGGGACCGCATTGGGCCGGCGGATAGCGAAAGTTGCGGCCCCCGAAGCCGAGGCGGACATAGACCTTCTTGGATTGCCGGATAATCTGCGCGAGCTGTGCGCAGCTGTAATCCTTTGCATCGACCTTCACGGGCCCGGCGGCAAGAGATACCGTCGGGAGCAAGCACGCAACTGCTAGAACCAAGCATCTCATGGCTGGCTGCCTCCCTGACCGATGCTCAGTAAATCAGCACTTTCGACACTATTCAAACGGATATCGCGTGGCGGCGGCCGTCGTTACGCGCAACAGCTGCAAAAACAAAAAGCCCGCTCAGAGGCGGGCTTTCGAAACGATGAAATGATTGCGTCTCAGCGTTCGGCGAGGGCTTCCTCGCCCTTCTTTGCGCGCACCAGATTGACGAAGCGGCGGAAGAGGTAGTGGCTGTCCTGCGGACCGGGGGAGGCTTCCGGGTGATGCTGCACCGAGAAGATCGGCTTGCCCGATACCCGCAGGCCGCAATTGGTGCCGTCGAACAGGGAAACGTGAGTCTCTTCAACGCCATCCGGCAGAGACTTCGTGTCGACCGCGAAGCCATGGTTCATCGAGACGATCTCGACCTTGCCGGTGGTGTGGTCCTTCACCGGATGGTTGGCGCCGTGATGGCCCTGGTGCATCTTCTCGGTCTTGGCGCCGAGCGCGAGGCCGAGCATCTGGTGACCGAGGCAGATGCCGAAGACCGGGATGTCGGTCTTGATCAGCTTCTGGATGACCGGAACGGCGTATTCACCTGTTGCGGCCGGGTCACCCGGGCCGTTCGACAGGAAGATGCCGTCGGGCTGCATCGCAAGCACGTCCTCGGCGCTCGTCGTAGCCGGCAACACTGTGACCTTGCAATCGAGGCCGGCAAACAGGCGCAGAATGTTGCGCTTCACGCCGTAGTCCAGACAAACGACGTGGTACTTGGCATTTTCGGGCGCAAGCTCGCCGTAGCCTTCATTCCAGATCCAGGGGGTCTGAGCCCACTGCGAGGATTGGCCTGACGAAGCGACCTTGGCGAGGTCGAGGCCTTCGAGGCCGCTCCAGGCCCTGGCTTCCGCCTTCAGCGTCTCGACGTCGAAGACACCGTTCGGATCGTGGGCGATGACGGCGTTCGGCGAGCCGTTTTCACGGATCCAGGCGGTCAGCGCGCGCGTGTCGATGCCGCAAAGGCCGATGATGCCGCGAGCCTTCAACCAGGCATCGAGGTGCTTGACGGCGCGATAGTTGGACGGATCGGTGATGTCGGCTTTGAAAATGACGCCGACCGCGCCATGGCGTGCTGCCGGCGTCAGGTCTTCGATGTCTTCGTCGTTGGTGCCGATGTTGCCGATATGCGGGAAGGTGAAGGTGACGATCTGGCCGAGATAGGAGGGGTCCGTCAGGATCTCTTCGTATCCAGTCAGCGCAGTGTTGAAGACCACCTCGGCCTGGACCTTGCCGGTCGCACCGATGCCCTTGCCTTCAATGACGGTTCCGTCTGCAAGAACGAGCAGGGCAGTCGGCTTTTCGGTTGTCCAGGGTGCTGTCGCGGTCATCTTCATCCCGTTTCCGGCAGCCACACGTCCTTGGGTAACGTTGGCCGGCCATTTGGTTCGCAAGCATTTGCGCGCGGCAAGGCACGCGCTCTCAGGCCTGATCACGAATTTTTGGTGCAGGTGGCGGTAAATACCCACGCTATTGCGCAAGGTCAATCTTTGTACCGCACGTTCTGCCGGTTTTCTCGCGCTTTCTCCTGGCATTTTCCGCAATTTATTTGATCCCATGCATTCGCGTGGTTTATGAAGCGGCATTCAAACAGGAGTGATTATGATGTTGCGCGATCAACTCGCCGCCGCCCTCAAGGATGCCATGAAGTCCAAGAACGCCGAGCGGCTTTCGACCGTTCGCCTGATTCAGGCCGCGATCAAGGACCGGGATATCGCCAATCGCGGCGCCGGCAAGGAGGCCGCCAGTGACGACGAGATTCTGCAGATCCTCGCCAAGATGGTGAAGCAGCGCGACGAATCGGCGAAGATCTACGAAGAAAATGCACGTCCGGAACTGGCAGCCAAGGAGCGTGCCGAAATCACCGTGCTGCAGGATTTCCTGCCGAAGCAGCTTTCCGACGCGGAAGTGCGCGGCAACATTGCGGCGATCATCGCCGAGATCGGCGCCGCCGGCCCGAAGGACATGGGCAAGGTGATGGCCGTTCTGAAGGAACGCTATGCCGGCCAGATGGATTTCTCCAAGGCCTCCGGAGCCGTCAAGGAACAGCTGAACTGATCAGCGCAGGCTCGCCGTCTTTCTGGCGGCGGGCCCCAGCACCGCCTCCGCGGCGGCGTCGATAACGGCGAATTTTGCCGCCTGATATCCCCAATATTCCATGACAAAGGCATGCGATATCCAGGTGTCGCCCTTATAGGGCGGCTGGGTCCAGCCGATGCTTCCCATTTCGGACGCCTGCGTCAGCAGGCGTTTCAGGTGGGTGTTGGAGATCATGAACTGGTTACGGATTTCCTTGAGCGGCAGGGGTCCGATGTAAGCCCGTTCCGAGCTGCGATCGAACTTGTCGATACGGCTCATGAGGTAGTCCATGATCAGGCCGCCGGAATTAGCCCAGTTGAACAGACTGTAGGTTGCGCCGGGGTCACGCACGGCGTCGCTATCGATGATCGCCTTGGAAATCAGCGGCTGTATTCTGGAGAAGGCTGCCGGGTCGGCGTTGATCCGGTCCAGCCGATTACCGCCGTCCAGACTGTCGAGAATGAAAAGATGAGTGGCGAGCCATCTGAAAAAGTGTTCGTGGGCGGTTTCTGTCGGCTCCAGCAGGCGTGTGCGCTTGTCGCTTCTACTGTCGACCGGACGAAGGAACCGGTAGGCAAGCATTTCCTGGATGAAGGCTGCGGCGGTGTTTCGGCTTGCAATCTTGTTGGCCACGACGAAGGCGATAAAGCGGCCTGAATAGAGGCCGAGTTTCGGTTCGCCCGGGTAGCCGAAATGAAGGGCGAAGCCGGCATGCGCCATCAGCCAGCGCTGTTGCGCGGCAAAGATCGACGCGATGCGCGGACTCTCGCGATAGATTGTCAGCATTTCGCGGGCGCAATGCAGCACGGCCACGAAGAAGGCGTCGCTCTCTAAAAAATCTTCAACTTTATGTGGCATTCGACCATCCCGATAGGTCGCTTTCATTAGGCATTGGGCGATAACTGTCAATGCCTTCAACGGACGCTGATGGAGGCGGAAATATCGAACCTGAAACTTCTGGGTGAAATTAAAGAAGGCAGGAGCTGGGGGTGCTCCTGCCTTCTTGCTCTTTGCTTCCGGTGGCGACGCAGGACCGAGATCCAAGCCACCGGTTACTTGCAAAGACACCCTTGCGAGGCGGCGCCGGGGGTAGGGATGGTGCCTCGCACGGGGATCGCTGTGTCGGCCTTGAAGTTATTGCGACGCGGCAAGTGATTCAAATTACAAAAAAATAATGATTGGCGCCGGGGGCTGCCTTATGTGTGTCATTGGTGTGGTAGGCTGTCGCGTCGCGATAGTCGGTCACCGTTGGCGCAATTGCGAAGCTATTGTTCTGTCATCTATTTTTGACGATTGGCAAGAAATGGGCGTTTGGAACGCTAGCCTCGCATACACGCAGAACGCGGGTGCGGCTTTCAGTGTCGCACCCCCTGTCGCAGGGGTGGTAACGCATTTTTGAACACCCATCCCTAGAGAATTTCCAAGGTTGTGGGCCCCTGTGAATAGCGCGTCCTTTGGCCAAATGCCGTGGCATGTGCTGATGAACCTGCTTATATGGACCGCAGTTAAGAGGTTCACATGCGCTTTTCCAATTCCTTTCTCGACGAGATACGCGATCGCGTGCCGATTTCGGACGTGATTGGGCGTCGTGTGAGCTGGGATAAGCGTAAGACCAACGTCTCGCGCGGCGATTATTGGGCCTGCTGCCCGTTTCACGGCGAGAAGTCGCCGAGCTTTCACTGTGAGGATCGCAAGGGGCGCTACCACTGCTTCGGCTGCGGCGTAACAGGCGACCACTTCCGGTTCCTGACGGATCTGGAGGGGCTAAGCTTCCCGGAGGCCGTGCAGCAGATCGCCGACATGGCGGGTGTTGCCATGCCGGTTGCCGATCCAGTCATGGAGAAGCGTGAAAAGGAGCGCACGTCGCTTCTCGACGTGATGGAGCTCGCGACCAAGTTCTTTCAGGATCAGTTGCAGGCCGCTAACGGCGCGCGGGCGCGGGCTTATCTGCGCGATCGCGGATTGACGGGGCGCACGATCGAGACCTTCCGGCTCGGCTTCGCGCCCGACAGCCGCAATGCGCTGAAGGAGTTTCTGGCGGGAAACGGCGTCACCAAGGAGCAGATCGAGGCTTGCGGCCTGGTTGTCCATGGTCCCGATGTGCCGGTCTCCTATGACCGCTTTCGCGACCGGATCATGTTCCCGATCCTGTCGTCCCGTGAGAAGGTGATTGCTTTCGGCGGGCGAGCCATGTCTCCGGATGCGCCGGCCAAGTATCTCAATTCCAACGAAACGGAGCTCTTCCACAAGGGCAATGTGCTCTACAATTTCGCGCGCGCCCGCCGGGCGACACAGGGTGCCAACGGTGAGGGCACGATCATTGCCGTCGAAGGCTATATGGATGTGATCGCGCTCAATCAGGCCGGCGTCGAGAATGCCGTGGCGCCGCTCGGGACGGCGCTAACCGAAAACCAGCTTGAACTCCTCTGGAAGATGACACCGCAGCCGGTGCTTTGCTTCGATGGCGACGGCGCCGGCATTCGCGCCGCCAATCGCGCCGCTGATCTGGCGCTTCCGCATATCAAGCCGGGGCGCACCGTGCGCTTTGCCCTGCTGCCCGACGGCAAGGACCCCGACGATCTTGTGCGCAATGAAGGCCGGGCGCCCTTCGACAAGGTGATGAGCCAGGCCAAGCCGCTGGCTGAGATGATCTGGAGCCGCGAGATCAATACCGGGCAGTTCGAGACGCCTGAGGCCAAGGCAGAACTCGAAGCACGGCTGAAGCAGCTGGTTGCCGTCATTGCCGATGAAAATGTGCGTCGCCACTACCAGCAGGATATGCGCGACCGCCTGAATGGCTTCTTTCAGCCGCAATTCCAGAATCGCGGCAATGAGCGGCGAAGCTTCGATCGCGGTGCTGGCCAATCCCGCGGTCGCGGCAACGAGGGACCGCGCGGTCCGCGTCTTTCCGGCGGCGGCATTTCCGACCGGCTCGCACGTTCCGGGCTTGTGAAGGGACATCAGGAAACCCCGGCCTTGCGGGAAAGCGTGCTGGCGCTGACGGTCATCAATCATCCTGCATTGATGCAGGACGAGTATGACGAGATCGCCTCCATCGACTACGACAACCGCGAACTGCAGCGGCTTTGGTCTGTCATGCTCGGGGCTGCGGCCGCCGTCGCCGGACCGCATCTGACCCGCGAGTATCTGTTGGAGCGTATGGAAGAGCAGGGCTTTGGCCCGTTGCTGCAGGGGCTTGAACAGCAGATCCGCAATGCCCGCCTCTGGATTGCCACATCGGAGGCGGCAATGGAGGATGCGCGCGAAGGATATCGCCAGGCGCTCGCCTTCCATAAGCGCGCCAAGGCTCTGCGCTTCCAGAAGATCGAGCTTGAGCGCGAGATTGCCGAGGCGACCGAGGCGGGCAACGGCGACGTGATCGACCAGTTGATGCGCGCACTGCAGGAGGTCCATTTCGAGGGACTTCGCCTCGAAAACCAGGAAGCCATTATCGACGGTTTCGGCGTGCTCTCCGGCCGCGTCAAGGGAGCGGCGAGCCACTGATGGATTCCGCAGATCGGCAATTTTCCGCTGGCGATGCGTTGTTCGGTGCGGAGCGTTCGCCGCTTGGCATTCTCAACCGCGTCTACGGCTATCCCGCCTTCCGTGGCAAGCAGCAGCAGGTGGTTGAGCACATCGTCTCTGGCGGCGATGCGGTGGTTCTTTTTCCGACGGGGGCCGGCAAGTCGCTTTGCTTCCAGATTCCGGCGCTCTGCCGCGAGGGCGTAGGGATCGTCGTTTCGCCGCTGATCGCGCTGATGCGCGATCAGGTGGAGGCGATGAAGCAGCTCGGCATCAGGGCGGCAGCACTGAACTCCGCGCTATCACGCGAGGAGTTTATCGAGGTCCGTCGGGCGATTTCTGCAGGCAGGCTCGATCTCCTCTACGTCACGCCGGAGCGCATTCTCATGGATGGCTTTCGCGATACGATCGGCAACGCGCGGATCTCGCTTTTCGCCATCGACGAGGCGCACTGTGTCTCTCAGTGGGGCCATGATTTTCGTCCGGAATATCGCGAACTCGGCAGGCTTGCCGAACACTATCCCGGGGTGCCGCGCATCGCGCTGACGGCGACGGCCGACCCTCACACCCGCGACGATATCGTCGAACGGCTGGCGCTGAACAATGCCAAGGTCTTCACGACCAGCTTCGACCGCCCGAACATTTCCTATGAAATTGTAGAGCGCGACCAGCCGCGCCAGCAGTTGCTGCGGTTTCTTTCCGGACACAAAGGCAACAGCGGTATCGTCTACTGCCTGTCCCGCGCCAAGGTTGAAGATACGGCGGAGTGGCTGAACGGGCAGGGCATTCGGGCGCTTCCGTACCATGCCGGCATGGACCGGGCGCTTCGTGATGCCAACCAGGATGCCTTTCTGAAAGAGGATGAGCTTTGCCTCGTCGCTACCGTCGCCTTCGGCATGGGGATCGACAAGCCGAATGTGCGCTACGTCGCACATCTCGATCTGCCTGGCTCGGTCGAGGCCTACTATCAGGAGACAGGCCGCGCCGGGCGTGACGGCCTGCCTTCCGAAGTCTGGATGGCCTACGGCATGGCCGACGTCATCCAGCGCCGCCGGATGATCGACGAGGGTGGTGCAGCCGACGAAATCAAGCGCGTCGAGCGCTCCAAGTTGAACGCCCTGTTGGCGATTTGCGAGACCGCCTCGTGCCGCCGCCAGGCGATCCTCGCGCATTTTGGCGAAACCCATGCGGGCAAGTGCGGCAGTTGCGACACCTGCCTGAAGCCGGTCGAAACCTGGGACGGGACGGAGGCAGCCATCAAGGCGCTTGCGGCGATCTACAGAACGGGCGAGCGGTTCGGCACCGGGCACGTGGTCGACGTGCTGCTCGGCAACGTCAACGAGAAGACGGAACGCTTCGGCCACACGACGATGCCGGTTTTCGGGGCCGGAAACGATCTGGCGGCCCGTACATGGCAATCGGTATTCCGGCAACTGCTTGCGATGGGACTGGTCCGCGTCGACCATGAGGCGTTTGGCGCCCTGAAGCTCGAGCCGGAGGCCCGCGCCGTCTTCAAGCGCGAACGGTCGGTCTTCTTCCGCAAGGATCGACCGGCGGCGGAACGGCGTTCGAAGCGAACGGCGCAGGTCGAGCGTCGCTCCGTTCTATCCGGCGGAGATGGCGTGCTCTTCGAAGCCTTGCGCGCGGAACGGACGGCGATCGCGCGTTCGCTCGGCGTGCCGCCTTATGTCGTCTTTCCCGATACGACACTCATTGCGTTTGCGACCGAGCGGCCGCGGACGCACAAGGAGATGCTCGGCATCTCGGGTGTCGGCCAATCGAAGCTTGAACGATATGGCGATGCGTTTCTCGATGTGATCCTCAGTCACGACGACTAGTCGCTGGATACGCCTTGACGGTCTACGCGCGCGAAACCGGGCGTTGACGACGGCAAGACAGGCGCTTGGCTATGTGCTAGTGCAGGGCATCGGGAAACAACACGAGAAGGGCCATCAAATGACCTCGCAATTCCTCTCCCACCTCCGCACCGAACTTGCTGCACTGAAGGACGCCGGGCTTTACAAGTCCGAGCGTGTCATCACGTCGAAACAGGCCGGCGAGATCGCCGTCGCCTCCGGTGAGCGGGTTTTGAACTTCTGCGCCAACAACTATCTCGGGCTCGCCGACAACGAGGAGCTTGCCGAGGCCGGTAAGAAGGCGCTCGACCGCTATGGCTATGGCATGGCTTCGGTGCGCTTCATCTGCGGCACGCAGGAGGAGCACAAGCAGCTTGAGGCGCGCATTTCCTCCTTCCTCGGCATGGAAGACACGATCCTCTATTCCTCCTGTTTCGACGCCAACGGCGGGCTTTTCGAAACGCTGCTTGGCGAGGAGGACGCGATCATCTCGGATGCATTGAACCATGCCTCGATCATCGATGGCGTGCGCCTCTCCAAGGCGAAGCGCTTCCGCTACGCCAACAATGACATGAAGGCACTGGAGGAAGAGCTGAAGAAGGCCGAAGGCAGCCGATTCAAGCTGATCGCCACCGACGGTGTCTTCTCGATGGATGGCATCATCGCCAACCTGCGGGGCGTCTGCGATCTCGCCGAGAAGTATGGCGCGATGGTCATGGTCGATGACAGCCATGCCGTCGGCTTCGTCGGGAAGCACGGACGCGGCTCGGCCGAGCATTGCCGGGTCGAGGGTCGGGTCGACATCATCACCGGTACGCTCGGGAAGGCGCTCGGCGGTGCCTCCGGCGGCTATACCTCGGCCAAGGCCGAAATCGTCGACTGGTTGCGGCAGCGGTCGCGCCCCTACCTGTTCTCGAATACGCTGGCGCCAGTCATTGCGGCTGCGTCGCTCAAAGTCTTCGATCTCATCGAGAACGGCGATGCGCTGCGCGAGCGGCTGGCAGCCAATGCGGCGCTTTTTCGCTCCGAAATGACGAAGCTCGGCTTCACGTTGGCGGGTGAGGGACATCCGATCATTCCGGTCATGCTCGGTGACGCCAAGCTGGCGCAGGATATGGCGGCGCTGATGTTGAAAAAGGGCGTCTACGTGATCGGCTTCTCCTTCCCTGTCGTGCCGAAGGGACAGGCGCGCATCCGCACGCAGATGTCGGCAGCGCATTCGCGTGCCGACGTCGAACGGACGATCGCGGCCTTCGCGGAAGCCGGCCGCGAACTCGGTGTCATCTAAAGGGTTTGGGAGAGTAAGATCATGTCGAACATGATGAAGGCACTGGTCAAAACGAAACCGGAAGTCGGGCTTTGGATGGAGCATGTCCCGGTTCCCGAGGTCGGGCCGAACGACGTGCTGATCAAGGTGAAGAAGTCCGCGATCTGCGGCACCGATGTCCATATCTGGAACTGGGACCAGTGGGCGCAGAAGACCATTCCGGTGCCGATGGTGGTCGGCCACGAATTCTGCGGCGAGATTTCGCAAATTGGTTCGGCCGTCACGAAATACCATGTCGGCGAGCGCGTCTCCGGCGAGGGACACATCGTTTGCGGCAAGTGTCGCAACTGCCGCGCGGGCAGGGGGCATCTGTGCCGCAATACGCTTGGCGTCGGTGTCAACCGTCCCGGTTCCTTCGGCGAGTTCGTCTGCATTCCCGAGGCGAACGTGGTGCCGATCCCTGATGATATTCCCGATGAGATCGCCGCGATCTTCGATCCGTTCGGGAATGCGGTGCACACGGCGCTTTCCTTCGACCTCGTCGGCGAGGATGTGCTTGTCACCGGCGCCGGGCCGATCGGCATTATGGGAGCGCTGGTCGCCAAGCGATCGGGCGCCCGCAAGGTGGTCATTACCGACATCAACCCGCATCGGCTTGATCTCGCCCGCAAACTCGGCATCGATTATGTCGTCGATGCCTCGAAGGAGAACCTTGCTGATGTGATGAAGTCGATCGGCATGACCGAGGGCTTCGACGTCGGGCTGGAAATGTCCGGGGCAGCACCGGCTTTTCGCGACATGATCGACAAGATGAACAACGGCGGCAAGATCGCTATCCTCGGCATTGCGCCCGCCGGTTTCGAGATCGATTGGAACAAAGTCATCTTCAAGATGCTTAATCTGAAGGGCATCTACGGCCGCGAGATGTTCGAGACCTGGTACAAGATGATTGCCTTTGTGCAAGGCGGGCTGGATTTGTCGCCCGTGATCACGCACCGGATTGGAATCGACGATTTCCGGGAAGGATTCGAGGCGATGCGCTCGGGCAACTCGGGCAAGGTCGTTATGGATTGGAACTGAGGAGGATCGATGCTTTACGAAGGAAGCTGCCATTGCGGCAAAATCGAATTTGAAGTGGAGGGAGAGTTGACTTCGGCTCTCGACTGCAATTGCTCGCTGTGCCGGCGGCGCGGGGGACTGTTGGCCTTCGTGCCGCGCGACAAGTTCACCCTGAAAACGCCCCGCGAGAACCTGTCGACCTATACGTTCAACACGCACACGATCCAGCACCGCTTCTGCGGCACGTGCGGCATCGCTCCTTTTGCGGAAGCCAAAATGCCTGACGGCGCCGAGATGGCCTGTATCAACGTCCGCTGCATTCCCGCGGTCGATCTTGCAAGTCTGGAGATCCAACCCTGGGATGGGCAATCTCATTAAAGCTTGCCCAACACGAACAACTGGCAGCGGGCACCACGAATCTTGGCGGCAACTTTGCCGCCTAAGAAGAATGCCGGCCGCTCTTGTCTTCTTGTGGTGACATCCTATCTAAGCTTGGCAATCGCTTGAGCGGTTCCGGGCCTGTGGATAAGGCTTTTTCCGGGTTTTCTGAGGCTTTTTTGCTAGAAAAGCTTGACGAGAACAAAAAATGTGGGAATCACCGTTCAACTTGGAAAGCGGTGAACTGGGTCAAGGGCGGATCGCACAACCATGGCCGGACATATGATGACTTTTAAGTTCTGTCGTCCGGCGCCGGCAATCGTGGTTAATCAGGCATTAAATCTCATCGCATTAGGTGGGACTAGGTGATTCGAGACGGTCGTTTGCGGCGTATCGGCTGCGCACGGCCGTTCACTGCGGCGAGTTTGAATAGCGTCAGGAAGGCGACGACATAAATGGCAACGAAGGTCAAAGAGAACGAAGAAGCGGAAGTCGAACGCGACGGCGGCACCGACGGCCCTCTTCTCGATCTTTCCGATGACGCGGTCAAGAAGATGATCAAGGCCGCGAAGAAGCGCGGCTACGTTACGATGGACGAGTTGAACGCCGTTTTGCCGTCCGAAGAAGTGACGTCCGAGCAGATCGAAGACACGATGTCGATGCTGTCGGACATGGGCATCAACGTCATCGAGGACGAAGAAGCCGAGGAAGCCACTGCCGGCGGCGACGATGATGATTCCGGCTCCGACGAGGAAAGCGAAGGCGGCGAGCTCGCACCTTCCGGCGGCACCGCTCTTGCGACCGCCAAGAAGAAAGAGCCGACTGATCGCACCGACGATCCGGTGCGCATGTATCTGCGTGAAATGGGTTCGGTGGAACTGCTCTCGCGCGAAGGCGAAATTGCGATCGCAAAGCGCATCGAGGCCGGCCGCGAGACAATGATCGGTGGCCTCTGTGAGAGCCCGCTGACGTTCCAGGCGCTGATCATCTGGCGCGATGAACTGAACGAAGGCACGACGCTGCTGCGCGAGATCATCGATCTCGAAACGACCTATTCCGGTCCGGAAGCCAAGGCTGCGCCGCAGTTCCAGAGCCCCGAGAAGATCGAGGCTGACCGCAAAGCCGCCGAGGAGAAGGAAAAGACGCGCCGTGTTCGCTCCGGCGACGACGACATCACCAATGTCGGCGGCGAGGGCCTGCCTCCGGAAGAGGAAGAAGAGGACGAAGACGAGTCCAACCTGTCGCTCGCCGCCATGGAAGCGGAACTGCGTCCGCAGGTCATGGAAACGCTCGACATCATTGCCGAGACCTACAAGAAGCTGCGCAAGCTGCAGGACCAGCAGGTCGAGCAGCGTCTCGCTGCCACCGGCACGCTGTCGTCCGCCCAGGAGCGCCGCTACAAGGAACTCAAGGATGAGCTCATCAAGGCCGTCAAGTCTCTGTCGCTGAACCAGAACCGCATCGATGCCCTCGTTGAGCAGCTCTACGACATCAACAAGCGCCTCGTTCAGAACGAAGGCCGCCTGCTGCGTCTGGCTGAATCCTACGGCGTCAAGCGTGACTCGTTCCTCGAACAGTATCAGGGCGCCGAGCTCGATCCGAACTGGATGAAGTCGATCGGCAATCTGGCGGCACGCGGCTGGAAGGAATTCGCCAAGGGCGAAAACACGACGATCCGCGACATCCGCCAGGAGATCCAGAATCTCGCAACCGAAACCGGCATCTCGATCTCGGAATTCCGCCGTATCGTGCACATGGTGCAGAAGGGCGAGCGCGAAGCACGTATCGCCAAGAAGGAAATGGTCGAAGCGAACCTTCGCCTCGTCATCTCCATCGCCAAGAAGTACACGAACCGTGGCCTGCAGTTCCTCGACCTCATTCAGGAAGGCAACATCGGCCTGATGAAGGCGGTCGACAAGTTCGAATACCGCCGCGGCTACAAGTTCTCGACCTATGCGACGTGGTGGATCCGTCAGGCGATCACCCGCTCGATCGCCGACCAGGCCCGCACGATCCGTATTCCGGTGCACATGATCGAAACGATCAACAAGATCGTTCGTACCTCGCGCCAGATGCTGCATGAAATCGGTCGCGAGCCGACGCCGGAAGAACTGGCCGAAAAGCTCGCCATGCCGCTCGAAAAGGTCCGCAAGGTCCTGAAGATCGCCAAGGAGCCGATCTCGCTCGAAACCCCCGTGGGCGACGAAGAAGATTCACACCTCGGCGATTTCATCGAGGACAAGAACGCACTTCTGCCGATCGATGCCGCCATCCAGGCGAATCTGCGCGAGACAACGACGCGTGTTCTGGCATCGCTGACGCCGCGCGAAGAGCGCGTCCTGCGTATGCGCTTCGGTATCGGCATGAACACCGACCACACGCTTGAAGAAGTCGGCCAGCAGTTCTCGGTCACCCGCGAACGTATTCGCCAGATCGAGGCGAAGGCACTGCGCAAGCTGAAGCATCCGAGCCGCTCGCGCAAACTGCGCAGCTTCCTGGACAGCTAAGCTTCCATCTTCGACCAAATGCATCCGAAAGCCGGGCCTTGTGCCCGGCTTTTGCTTTTGGCGCGCGTCCGCGGGCCACGGTGTTTCTTGTTGTCGAATGGGGACAGGAGTAAGGTACATTCCACGGGGGACAGGACCGACCACAGCGCATGAGCGAAGGTCGCCATAGCCTGTTGCGTAGGGCCAAAACCCTCCGTGTGGAGGTGTGCAATGACCACTTATGTCATGCTTATCAACTGGACAGATCAAGGCATTCGCACTGCACGCGACTCGGCAAAGAGACTGGACGCAGCAAAGAAGGCGCTCGGTGATATGGGCGGCTCCTTCAAGAATTTCTTTCTGACGATGGGCGACTACGACATGGTTGCCGTCTGCGAGGCGCCGGACGATGCTGTGATGGCACGGTTCACCCTGCAGCTTGCGACGGCAGGCAATGTGCGCACGCGAACGTTGAAGGCATTTCCTGAGGCCGCCTACCGCGAGATCATAGGGTCGCTCGGATAGCCTTGGGAGGCGGCACGGCCCAGGGCAACCACTGCAAAGATGTGGATGATGGGTCGCACGGACGCGGTCGCGTCCGTGCGACAAGAGGCTTTTTTGTTTTACGGCTTGATGATGCCTTCTTAAAAGGCCACATCCGTAGCGTGGCGTAGGGCATCGTTCATAGGTATGCAGCAGGTTTCGGCGAAGAAGTGGGGCGTATTCGGCTGGGGCATCGTGGCCTCCGTGCTGTTGCACCTTGCCGTCGTCGCCTTCTTTCTCGTGAAGCTGCCCGTGCCTGCTCCCCAGCCGGAGGAGGAGACGGTCAGTGTCGACCTCGTGCCGCCGCCTGAGGAGAAGAAGCCCGAGGAGAAGGCGCCGGAGCTGAAGATGCCGGAGGAGCCCAAGCCCGAAGAGCCTAAGCCGGAAGAGAAGAAGGCGGAAGAAAAGCCGGTTGAGAAGCCCCCGGAACCGCCGAAGCAAGAGAAGGCTGAGCAACCGCCGCCTCCGCCTCCGCCCGAGCAGGCAAAGGCGCCAGAAGAGAAGCCGCCGGAAAAGCCTCCGGAAGCAACTGCAAAGGATGCCCAATCCAAGGAGCAGGCTGCAAAGCCGCAGCCCCTGCCGGTGCTGCGGCCCGTGACGGAATTTGGCGACAAGGATACCGGACCGGAAAAATCGACTGAGGGAGATGCGTCCGCCGCCGGCGTGAAGTCGGATACGCCGAAGCCTTTACCGGAGACCAAGCCTGCGCCCCAGGAGGATCAGGCGAAGTCGGAGGAAACGGCACAGGCGGCCAAGGCACCTGAAAGTAAGGACCCGCTGGCCAATCCGGTTCCTGATGATGTCGAACTCCCGCAGGTCGACCTGGCGGATAGCCATGCCGAGAAGAACGGCCCTGCCGCCGGAGCCGAAAGCGAGGCCAAGACGAGCTTCGAGCAGCAAAAACCGCCTGCTGCCGCAAAACCCGATGCGACGGCAACTGCCCGGGCGGACAAGCCGATCGAACTGACGGAGGCGAAGACACTCTTCTCGCAGAACATGACGAACGACCCGGTGGCGCGAACCGCAATGGGTGATCTGCCGCGCCGTGCTCGTGTGGCCGAACTGTGCAGTTCGGAGCTGCGTCAGCAATTGATACACTCGCCGCCGGGGTATAGCCCTGAAATGGTACCGCGCGCTGGATTGGCGCAGGGAACCGTCCTTGAACTGAGGGGAGTTGCATTCCGTGCCAGTGCCCGCTGGTATGATCTAAGCTTTCGATGCGAAGTCGATGCCGATGCTACAAAGGTCGTATCCTTTGCTTACGACGTGGGAAATCCGATTCCGAAGAGCCAATGGAAGAGTCGAGGGCTTCCAAGCTTTTGACTGTGGGAAAGGCCGCTGCGAAACTGGCTCCAGTTCGGCACAAGACAGCCGGGATAGCTTTGCCTCATCGCCACATGTCAGTGGCGCGTGAAAGGACAATGAAATGTCGAACGAAATCGAGCGCTTCTTCGAACGACAGGATGAAGCAACCAAGGCTGCCTTTGTCGAGAATCGCGGGGACGAGCTTACCGACATCCTGGTCGCCGCGCTTGAGGACGTTTTTGCGATTCTTGCCGGCGACGATCTTTGCGAAACGATCCATTGATCAGCCACGGGCATTGATCGCTGACGCGCTCGCCCCCCACCTTCGCATTGTTTTCAGTGGCCTACGCTGGCACTATGCGTCGTTCGCTCGGAAGCGCACATGGCTCGCAATCAATTTCGCATGTTCAGGTCAGCCATCCCCGGCATCGAGGCGGTCGCGGCCGATAGCAACCAAAGCTTCGCGCGCCATACGCATGAGCAGTTCGGCATCGGGCTGGTTTCGTCAGGTGCGCAAAAGTCCCTGAGTGGTCGCGGCATGGTCGAGGCGAGTGCTGGCGATATCATCACGGTCAACCCGAATGAAGTGCATGACGGCACGCCGATCGGTGAGGGCCGGTCTTGGCGGATACTCTACTTCGATCCCGATATGATCGCTGCCTACGTGTGCGAGATTACCGAGGGACGACGATCGGCTGTCGAGATTTCTCATCCGGTCCTGCATGACCAAGCGATCGCCATGCACTTCGACGCGGCCTTCTCGCTTGTGACCAATGCGGACGAGCATGGATTAAAGCGTGAGGAAGCACTTCTTGAACTCGTCGCTCGTGTTGTCGCGGAAGCAGCGCCAGGGGATGGGCAGGCGGCTCCTCTGTCCATCCTGAGGGCCAAGGAGTTGATTGACTGCGATCCGACGGCCTCGATCTCGCTGTCCGACCTTGCCCGCACAAGTCGGCTGAGCCGGTTTCAGGTGTTGCGAGGCTTCGCCAAGGCGACCGGCATGACGCCGCATGCCTATCTGGTTCAGCGCCGCATCCATCTTGCCCGACGTCTAATTGCCGGCGGCACGCCCTTGGCGGAAGCTGCCGTTGGCAGCGGCTTCGTCGACCAGAGCCACATGACGCGGGTGTTCGTGCGCAAGTATGGCGTCTCTCCACGCGCCTATGCGAATGCGGTCGCCTGACTGCGCCTGCAATTTCATACAAGATCGCCAGGCGGTTTTCGTTTTTCTTCTGCGCAAACAGGAGAAGATGATGCAGCGACACTTGCAGGGTTACCTCTATCTGACTTTGGCCATGATTACCGTTGGCAGCACGGTCGTCGCAAGCCGGGTCATCGCGTCTGGTATGCCGCCATTCACCGCGACTGCGCTGCGCTTCGCCGCAGCCTTTCCATTCTTTCTATTGCTGATGCGCCTGACCCGGACGCGCTTGCCGAGCTTGCCGCCTCGTGACTGGATCATCCTCGTCGTTCAGGCCGGTGCGGGTAGCGTTGGCTACACAACATTGCTGATCTCGGGCCTGAAGCTGACCACGGCCGCCGACGCGGGTGTCATCATCGGAACGCTGCCGGTTGTGGCGGGTGCCCTTTCCGTTGTGGTTCTCGGCGAACGGCCTGATTCATCGATGGTGCTCGCAATCGCGCTGGCTGCAATCGGCGTTCTCTTCATTGCTCTTTCGCCCGATGCAGGGAGTGGCTCTCTGCTTGGCAACGCGTTGGTTTTTGGAGCCGTGGTCTGCGAGAGCCTGTTCATACTCCTGAACAAGAACCTCAGTTCACCGATCCCGGCGCTGACGCAATCGGCGCTGATGACGGGGATCGGCTTCGTCGTTGCCATGGTAGTGACCGCTGGGGTGGAAGGGGTGCCGAACACATTTCCAGTAGGCGCGACGTCGGCGGTTATCTATTACGCACTGGTGCCGACCGTTGCCGGCTTCATTCTCTGGTACGCGGGAGCGGAGCGTGTGAGTGGTGTTGAGGCGTCGCTTTTCACGGCGGTCGCGCCGGTCTCTGCGCTGTTAATGGCTTTTGTGGTGCTCGGTGAGCCGCTTTCCGGATACCACATCGGCGGCGTCGGGTGCGTGCTGGCGGCTGTCCTTGGGCTTGGGCTGTTTCAGCGGCGGGCGGCCACGACCAATTAGCGTTGTGCTCGAGCTATCGCCGTCGGAAGAGGGCCGATCGTTCCTGGCTAGAGCGCTGCAGTCTCCGAAATCCGCAGGAGCCGGGCAGGCTCCTGCAATATGATGTGGCAACTCCTATATTTAATTTCTGACTGAAAGGAGCTGCCGATGTCCGCACAACCGATGAAGATTCCGGGTCCCGATCATCCAATCACGGTCAGACCAAATCCGGCGCGCGTCGTCGTAAAGCTGCGCGGGCACATCATTGCCGACAGCCGCAAGGCGCTAACGCTGAAAGAAGCGTCCTATCCCGCCGTGCAATACATACCGCGCACCGATGTCGACATGGCGCTTTTCACTCGAAGTGATCACCACACCTATTGCCCTTACAAGGGGGAGGCTTCGTATTTTGATATCGTTTTGGGCGGTGAACGCTCCGCAAATGCGGTCTGGACCTATGAAAGTCCGTATGCGGCCGTCAGTGAGATCGCCGAATATCTGGCTTTCTATCCCGATCGGGTCGATTCTATCGAGGAATTGCCAGGCTAGCGTCGTTCCAAGGGAGCCGCGGTCGTACGTGAGGACGGTCCGCCCTAAGGGCAGATATTTCGCCGCGGAAGAGCGGCACGCTTGGAAGGAAACAAGGACTGGTCCGGCAGGGAAACCGGACCAATCCCCGTCACTGATCGGAGGTCAATCGGATCAGAAAACGCAATACTTCAGCGGCGCCCCAGGTTGATCCAGGGCGCCGGGATTTCAAGTTAGAACGCGCGCTGCAGGCGGAAGAAGCCCTTGGTTACTTCGTCGGCGTCGTCTGGATCGGTGTAGTCCACCGTTGCCTTGGCGTAGAGGTTATCGACAATCTGATAGTCGACGGTGATGCCGACCTTCCATGCGTCGCCAAGACCGTCGAACGAGTCGCCGTGGAAGTTG
The DNA here is from genome assembly GCF_002211365.1 of Rhizobium sp. R711. Lineage (GTDB taxonomy): Bacteria > Pseudomonadota > Alphaproteobacteria > Rhizobiales > Rhizobiaceae > Rhizobium. The sequence continues at coordinate 224,274 of NZ_LOKZ01000038.1, forward strand.
TCGAGATCAGGCACGTAGTTACCGAAGTACTGGGCCATCGGGGTGATGGTCCACTTGTCGGTTGCCTTGATCGCGTATTCGGCAGCAACAGTCCATTCCGACTGAGAGTAGTAGGAGTTCGGGCCAGACGCGTAGACAGCTGCCAGGCCGAGCGTGCCAGGGCCGATATCAGCGAAGATCATGCCGCGGACCGCACCTTCTTCGTTGTCGGTGTCGTAACCGCCGATGAGCTGATAGCTGACCACGCCGGCCTTGCCGCCAACGCCGAGAGCAACGCCGACGTTGTTCGGGTTTTCGCCGGTCTTGAAGTAGCCGTCTTCCAGCTCGTCTACGCTGATGCCGGCGTAGAAGTCGCCGTTTTCGTACTGGTAGCGAATGGAGTTGTGCAGCGTTTCAAAGCTGGAGAGAACATCCGGCTCGCCAGAAAGATCGTCATCCCACCAGGAGTAGAACAGACCGGCACGGAGGCCAGCGATGTCGATGTAGGCAGAATCCAGGGTTGAATTGGTCGAAGCGTTGTCGCCGTTGTTACGCAGAACGATTACGCCGGTGAGCGGACCATATTCCGTGTCGCTCTTGGCCGTGAACTGAACCTGAGCGCGGGTTTTTGCGTTCCAGTCTGACGTGCCCTTCTCATCGGGGCCAGCGTCTACCTGAAAGCGGATGTAACCGCTAACCTTGAGGCAGGTTTCGGTACCCGGGATGTAGAAGTAGCCTGTGCCGTACGCGTCGCAGACGCGGACGTATTCAACCGGCTCGGGTTCGGCTGCAACGATTGCGTCAGCAGCAAAGACCGGCGTGGACGCAGCAGCAAATGCTGCTGCGGAGGTCAACAAAGCCATCCGTATGTTCATTTAAAATCCATTTCCTTTTCGATTGAACCGCCGCCTCGGGAGATGGGGCCGTTCCGATAGTTTGCCTTTCGGCTGGCGGATCAGCGAACCGCTGAAGCCTTCATTTCATCCTTGATTAAATCTATCAATTCTCCCGGCAACGAAAACCGTGCTTGCGACAGCTTTTTGATCTTCAATGTGGTTTTTATGTAACAATATCAAATACATAGGCGCAGAATCGACTCTCGCCGCAGTTCGGCGGATATCGGGATGACCAACGCTGTTTTCGGAGGCTCGAGAGAGCGCGTTTGGCGCCATCAGTGCAATGGCGCCAAAGGAAATCTCCCCGCAGATAGTCCCGGCGGCGACTGGTTTGAAGGGCAGCGATTGGAACGCAGTGTTCCAAATTTGGAACGAAAACTTGTGTTGGACGGTTGGCATCGCCCGTCGGGAACGCTAAGCGATAGCAGTTGCAGGCCATCGCGTTTATCGAAAGAGGTGCCCAGATGCTCAACGCAGAGGGTGTTTTCCAGGATCTGAACGATTTCGTCTATTTTGCCGCAGTTGTTCGCCACAACGGTTTCTCTGCTGCCGGGCGAGTGCTGAATATGCCGAAATCGAAGCTCAGCCGGCACATTACTGCGCTGGAGGCGCGGCTTGGTGTCAGACTGCTGGAGCGGACGGTAAACCGGTTCCGGGTAACGGAGATCGGGCGCGCCTTCTACAATCACTGCGAAAACATGTTGCGTGAAGCAGATCGCGCGGCGAAGGCAATCAACGATGCAACAGGCGAGCCACAGGGACTAATCCGTATGAGCATGCCTTCCGGATTGCTGGAGGGCTCGCTTGGCGCGATGATTCCGGAGTTTCTTAATCGATACCCCAAGGTTCAGCTACAGATACTCACCACGGATCGACGGGTCGACGTCATAGATGAGCGTCTCGATCTTGCGGTTCGCGCGCAATTGATTGAGGAGACTGATTCCGAGCTAACGATGCGGGTGCTCAGCAAGGTGGATTTGATTCTTGTCGCCAACCAGAAGGTGGCGAGCTCGCTGCCGTCGATCGAAGGCGTCGAATGTCTTGCCGACGCTCCAACGGTATCGTTTGCCGGGCCGCTGACAGAGTGGCAGGACTTGGACGTCTGGGAATTCACCGGACCGGATGGCACTCGATACCGGCACCAGCACAAACCTCGCATGAGCTGCCGAAGCGTCTCGGCAGTGCTGGAGGCTATCTATGCCGGCGTCGGGGTAGGGCTTCTGCCCGACCATATCTGTGCAGAAGGAATACGCGACGGCCGGTTGGTCCGCCTTCTGCCGGATCACCAGATGTCGCAGGCGACAATCTATCTCGTCTTCACCGCATCGCGAGGACTGCCGACGGCAGTTCGGGCGCTTGTCGATTTTCTCGTGGAACAGTTTCGAACATTGCGCGTCACAACACAGTGCCAGAAGGCCGACATGCAGGCGCAACCAAGGGATCGGGCGCAGCTTGTCGAGCTGTCGGGCGCTCAGCCGGCGTAGACCTCATCGAGCGCAGCGACATTGATCTTCACCATCTGCATTCCTGTACGGAAGTTGCGGCAACTCACTTGCCTGTCGCCGATCCTGCCTAATCTTAGTTCGCAGAGGGATGTCGGTCCAAGCCAACTCCGTTCGTCCTTGGACGTGCAACAACGCAGAAGGGAGAAAAACATGTCCTATGTCGATGGGTTCGTCGTCGCCGTTCCGCAGAAGAACATCGAGGCGTACAAGGCCTTTTCCGCCACGACCGGCGCGGTATGGAAGTCATACGGTGCCAAGGAGTATGTGGAATGCATTGCAGACGACGTGCCCTATGGGGAATTGACCTCGTTTCCGCGCGCTGTGCAGGCGGCGGACGATGAAGTCGTCATCTTTTCCTGGATCGTCTATGACTCACGTCAGGCGCGGGACGAGATCATGACGAAAGTGATGGCGGATCCTCGTCTTCAAGGCGACGAGTGGAAGTCGATCTTCGATGGCAAACGGATGATCTTTGGTGGGTTCGTTCCCTTCCTGCAGCTTTGAGCAGGATAGCAGCGGGGAAACCTGCATTGACATGAGGGCAGCTCGACGCCACGTCTGACAAAAGAGACGTAGGTGGAATCGTGGCCGTGGCCCAAAAGATCATCAACATTTCCACCAGAGGCCAGGGCCTCTACGAATTTACCCCGGAAGCGGTCTCCTTCGTTCGCGCCAATGGCGCGGCCGAGGGGCTGCTGACAGTGTTCGCGCGCCACACCTCGTGCTCGCTGCTCATCCAGGAGAATGCCGATCCGGATGTTCGCACCGACCTCGATGCATTCTTTCGGCGATTGGTACCGCCGAGCTCCGATCCCTCGATGCGTTGGATTGTTCATACTACCGAGGGACCTGACGATATGCCGGCGCATATCAAGGCCGCACTGACCCAGGTTTCCATCGGTATTCCGGTTATCGGCGGTCGGCTCGCGCTTGGCACATGGCAGGGGATTTACCTGTTCGAACACCGCGACCGGCCACATCGGCGCGAGATCGTGCTGCATCTCGGTGGCTGAACCGCAACTGAACGGCCGGTTCGAAGATCGTTCATTTTCATAGGGTTATGGTCTGCAGAATCCCGCACGGGAGATGCAAGTTATCGTTCAGAGAGTAGTATCATGACCCATTTCCTCGCCAAGGCTTCGTTTGCCGCCCTCATCGCGTTGGCCTCGATTCCGTTCGCGGCACCGAATGCTTCGGCTTCCGAACTGGGACGCCCGCCTGTCGTCAGCGTCCAATATCGTCCCGTGTATGCCTGCTCGCCAGTGCAGGCTGTTCGGAAGGCGCGCTTTGCGGGGTTGCGCTACGCGCGCATCACCAATGTTACACCGCGCCGTGTCGTCGTCTCCGGCCGGAATTACCGGGGCTGGGATCAGATGGTCTTCGCCAACGTTCGTGGCTGCCCGCTGATCCGCCGCTAAATTGTTTCATCCACAATGGCGCCCTCGGCTTGCCTTGGCCGCGCCATTTTCAGCCTGCTTTGTGCGAATCGCATATGAATGCGCAAATCCGGAGAGGTTGCACCTGACCTTGCCGGGAAGAGTGTAGTGGGGCGGGCCCTTCCGTACCCTGATGGAGAACTTTCAATGATGCAATTTCTGGCCAAAGCGGGCCTTGCGACGCTGCTCGCTGCCGGCACCGTAGCCGGAGCGGTTGCACCGGCTTCCGCCCAGGTAGACGTCTACATTGGCAGCGGTCGCCCGCCACCGCCCCCCGGCTACTACCGTCCCCCACCGCCTGACTACGATCGGCCCCCACCGCGTGTGCGTGGCTGTGACCCGCGCCTTGCAGAAGACATCGCACGCGACTACGGCTTCCGTCGTGCACGCGTGGTCGATGTCACGCCTCGCCGTGTGATCGTCGAGGGCTGGACGCGCCGTGGCGCGGATGAAATCAGCTTCGGCAACGTCCGTGGCTGCCCGGTCCTGCGCCGTTAACGACGATCGCCAGACTCCGAGCAATTAGAAACCGCCTTTGCCAAGGGCTTTCGACCCCGGCGAAGGCGGTTTCTTTTTAGGCTTGAGAAACCGCGTGCGAAGCAGTTTGAGCTGGTCGCTCTACCTCGACGGTCTCGTTGGTCGAGGTTGCAAGCGGCGCCTGGTTGTCGGCCGAAACGACGGCCCGCGGTAACGGCGTTCCGCGCTTCTTTTCACGAGCCAGTGTCAGCAAGCCCGAGCAGACAATCAGAACGATACCGGCCGCCATCGGAAGGTCGATCGTATCATCGAAGATCAGATATCCGAATGCGATTGCCCAGAGCATCTGGCTGTACTGGGGAGGGGCAACGAGGTTTGCCGGCGCCAGCCGCGCGGCGGTCATCAGCAGCACGTTGCCGGCGGCGCCGAGCAGGCCATAGCTTGCGATGAAAAGCCATTGACGTGGGGTCGCAACAACCATCTCGGACAGCATGAGGACGCCGCTGACGGTAATCGTGCCGAGCAGTGCGGCACCATATAGCGACAGGCGCTTTTCGGCTGGACCCATCTTGCGCATCACGACGATCGAGATTGCCGCAGCCAAACCACCGATCGCCGCCGCTAGATGGCCAACCGATAACTCGCGGAAGCCCGGACGCAGCACGACCAGAACACCGATGAAGCCGACGATCACCGCGGCCCAGCGCTGCCAGCGCACATCTTCTGCGAGGAAGATAACGGATAGTATTGTCACGAACGACGGCAGAAGAAACAACAGGCAGAAGGCTTCTGCCATCGGCAGTTTTGTGAATGTGATGATCGAGGCGATCGCCCCTATCGCACCGCAGGCGAACCTTAGCAGCCACAAAGGGCGGTTCGTGCTCCTGAGGACATCGAACCAGGAATCGCCCCTTCCTTTGATGAAGGGGAGTGCAGCACAGCCGAAAAGTGCGCCGACGAAGGCGATCTGATAGGCAGGCACGCCGCCATGAAGGATCTTGATCGATGCATCGCTGAAGGCAAATACGGCATAGGCGCCAAACGCGACGAGAACACCGCGCAGTACTGAAGAAGGGGCTGTCATGAATCAGATTCGTCTGGAGGAGGGTCCTTTAACTTTTAGGGACAGCCAGTGGCAAAGCGATAGCCGATCGCGAATAGCTGCCATGCACAATCGCGAGCGCGGCCGTCATCGGTTCTTAGCTCACATATGCTTCCACCGGGCTCTGTGACCGCCGTCGAAGGAAATCCACGAGCAGCGGTTGCTGTCCTTTCAAGATCTTTTGCTCGGCATCAGACAGTGTGAACCATTCGGCTCGGTCGACTTCGGGAAATTCCGCCATCACCCCAGAGCGCGGCGGCCACTCCATCCGGAAGTGATTGCTGGCGATTGCCTCAAGATCGATGTCGGCTTCGACAGCCCAGGCCGCGACGATCTTGCCACCGGGCTGCTTGTATTCGCCGAGATGATGAAAGCTGCCTTCGACGTCTATCCCCAGCTCTTCGCGGGCTTCGCGTCTCGCTGCATCAAGTTCATCTTCGTCCTCTTCGACGAGACCCTTGGGGATCGACCACGCTCCTACGTCCTTCTTTGCCCAGTAGGGGCCTCCGGGGTGAACCAACAGAACCTCGTAGTCACCGTCATGGAGGCGGTAGATCAGCAGGCCTGCACTTCGCTTCGCCATATCGACTGCGTCCTTCTGCTTGTCGGGAGGAGTGCCGGGCGTGAGGCGCCCAGCACGCGGTCTCAATTCGGGGTCTGGCGAAGAGCCACGCCGTAGTCGCGATAAACGCTCAGGCAATCAGTATAGCTGAGCGAGCCGTTCTCGCCGTAAATGACATGGGCGCTGGACGCGCTGGTCGCCGCTTCTTCGGATACGAAGAGGATCGCCTCGCCAAGCGACTTTCCCATGATCGGCTCCTCGGTGCCGTCTTCCTGCATGATTCCTTCTATGATTGCCGCTATCTGGCGGTGGCTAAAGACCGCCCGTCTGTCTTCCGGTGTCATCGTTCTTACCTCTGCTTGAAATCAATGGATCTATCTGCCTGGCCGAGCGGCTTTCATGATCTCATGGCAGCCTCCAGTGGAGAGCTGCGCCGCTCATCGGATTGCCCTAATGGGGGCGGCGGGCGCTTAACGTGACCGTCGCCTGACATCGCCGTGCGCAAACCGCAGCTGCCGGCCGGCTTGGTTCGCGATCCATAATAGGTCGCGACACTCACTAGATAGAGTCGGATCATCGACCGGCAAGATGGCTGGTAACAAGTATCGCCATCTAGTGATATCGTCGCGCGTCCTGCCGATCACGATTGCGTTTGGCAATCGGTATCTGTGTCCCTATATCGACGCTCACCACGCAAACAGAAGCGATAACGGATATGTTTCAGGCTGCGACGATAAATTCCGCCAACAAGGCCGAATTCTACCGGGAGCTTTGCCAGCAGCTGAAGGGTCTGCTGCATGGCGAGACCGACACGATCGCCAATGCTGCGAATACGTCGGCTCTCATGTTCGAGATGATGCCGGATCTAAATTGGGCGGGCTTCTACTTTCTCAAATCGGAAAAGGAACTGGTCCTCGGACCATTTCAGGGCAAGGCCGCGTGCGTTCGAATCGCCGTTGGCCGCGGAGTATGTGGAACCGCGGTGGAGAAGGGGACTTCCATCCTCGTTGAGGATGTGCATGCCTTTCCTGGGCATATCGCCTGCGATGCCGCCTCACGCTCGGAGCTCGTCGTGCCGCTTCATCACAATGGCAAGATCCTGGGGGTGATCGATCTCGACAGCCCGACCGCATCGCGCTTCGACGCGGAGGATAAGGCGGGCGTCGAAGCTCTGGCTCGGATTTTCATCGAGGCAAGCTACTGAGCTGCTACGGGCTCAGCGGTACGTTTCCTGTCTATAGCCGAGATCCTGATATGGCCCATGTATGTAGAGCAGGGGCGCGGCTTTGGAGCGCGCGCCCTCAATTGTTTTGCAGACATGCGAGGTCGCTATTGCTTCTTCTTTTTTGCCTCGTCGTCCATAAGCTCATACCACATGGCATTGAGGACAGCGAAAGCGGCCGCTAGCGGCAGGCCGAGGATCCATGCGAAGTACCACATCGTCTTTCTCCTTCAGTAAGCGTGGCCGCTTTTGTCGTTGACCGTCGCTTCGTCGACCTTGCCCCAAAGGACCTTGTAGACCCAGGCGGTGTAGGCGAGGATGATCGGCAGGAAGATCAGCGACACGACGAGCATAACGAACAACGTCGTGTGGCTCGAGGACGCATCCCATACCGTCAGGCTCGAATTCGGATCGAGCGAGGATGGGAGGATGAACGGGAACATCGAGAGACCGACGGTCGAGATGATGCCAAAGATCGAGAGCTTGCTGAAGAGCAAGGTCGCACCCTCCCACTTTGCCCGCATCGCGAGCAACGCTGCCGCTGCTCCAAGGAAGCCAAGAGCCGGCGCAATCATCATCCACGGATAGACTCGGTAGTTCGCCAGCCAGGAGCCGTCGTGTGTGGCGGTCTTCAGAAGCGGGTTTGAGGGGCCGGCCGGGTTGATCTCGCTGGTGATGTTGTAACCGTTCACTCCGAGCGCAAGGAAAATACCGCCGAGCGCGAAAAGCACGATAACGGCGACCGCGGCCAAGCTGCCATAGCTTCTTGCTCGCTCAGCGACCGGGCCGCTGGCTTTCAAGACCAGCCAGGAAGCGCCGTGCATGATGAGCATGGCGACCGAGAGCAGGCCGCAAAGCAGCGCATAGGGGTTCAACAATCCGAAGAATGACCCTTCGTAAAAGATACGCATGTCAGCCGGGTCGAAGCGGAAGGGTACGCCCTGCAGTACGTTGCCGACGGCGACGCCAAAGATCAGCGATGGCACAAAACCGCCGATAAACAACGCCCAATCCCAGTTGTTGCGCCAGCGCGCACTCTCACGCTTCGAGCGGTACTTGAAGCCGACCGGCCTCAGGATGAGCGCCAGCAGGATCGCGAACATCGCAAGATAGAAGCCCGAGAACGACACAGCGTAGAGTGGGGGCCAGGCGGCGAAAGTGGCGGCTCCGCCGACGATCAGCCATACTTGGTTTCCTTCCCAGACGGGGCCGATCGTATTGATGGCGACACGACGCTCCGTATCCGTTTTGGCGACGATGGGCAGCAGCATGCCGACACCAAGGTCGAAACCGTCAGTGGCGGCAAAACCGATCAGGAGCACACCGAGAAGCAGCCACCAGATCAAGCGCAGGATTTCATAGTCTATGAGTTGGTGCAGGATCATGATGGTCACTCCGCGGCTGGAACGAGGGTTTCGGAGATCAGATCGGCTTCCGGCTCATTGTCCGGCTCCGGTCCCTTTTGGATTGCCCTGATCATCAGCGTCATCTCGACGATAATCAGCGTGGTGTAGAGCGCGGCAAAGCCGCAGATTGTCAGCAGAACCGTGCTTGCCCCAAGGCTCGACACGGCCATCGCCGTCGGCAGCACACCTTCGATAACCCATGGCTGGCGGCCGATCTCGGCAACGATCCAGCCAGATTCGATGGCGATCCAGGGAAGCGGGATGGCGAAGACGGCTATCTTCAGCAGGAGCGGGTACTTGTCCAAGTGGCGCCGCGCCGACAGCCAGAAGAAGGTGGCCGTCAGGACGATGAAGAACATGCCGAGCCCGACCATGATGCGGAACGCCCAGAAGAGTGTCGGCACATGCGGGATGGTGTCGCGCGCGGCCTGGGTGATCTGTGCGTCGGTTGCCTGGCGTGGATCGTCGACATAGCGCTTGAGAAGAAGGGCATAGCCGAGCTGGTGGCCGAGATCTTCGAAGGAAGCGCGGACCGCTGGTGCAACCCCATCAAGCGTTGGGGCGGCGCGGATCTGCATCAACGCATCGTAGGCCTTTATGCCGTCACGGATGCGGGTTTCTGCCTGCTGCTCAAGCTTGTCTATGCCCGGAATTTCCGTTGTCAGCGAGCGCGTGCCGATCAGGCCCATAACCCATGGAATGTGGATGGCAAAATGTGTTTCGCGGGCCTGTTGATCAGGGAAGCCAAAGGCGGTGAAGGCAGCGGGTGCCGGTTCCGTCTTCCACATGGCCTCGATGGCCGCGAGCTTCATCTTCTGGTTTTCAGTGGTGAGGTAGCCACTCTCGTCACCGAGGACGACGACTGACAGGGCCGACGCCAGGCCGAAGGAAGCGGCCACCGTCATCGAGCGCTTGGCGATTTCAAGGTGACGGCCCTTCAGCATGTACCAGGCCGAAACGCCGAGCACGAAGATCGAGGCGCAGACGTAGCCCGCCGAGACGGTGTGGACGAACTTTGCCTGGGCGACGGGATTGAAGACCACGTCGAAGAAGCTGGTGATTTCCATGCGCATGGTCTGCGGATTGAGCGCCGAACCGACCGGGTTCTGCATCCAGCCGTTGGCGACCAAGATCCAGAGCGCCGAGAAGTTGGAGCCAAGCGCCACACACCATGTCGCCACCAGGTGACCGACTTTCGAAAGCTTGTCCCATCCGAAGAAGAACAGGCCGACAAAGGTTGCCTCGAGGAAAAAGGCCATCAGCCCTTCAATTGCGAGCGGTGCGCCGAAGATATCGCCGACGTAGTAGCTGTAATAGCTCCAGTTCATGCCGAACTGGAATTCCATGACGATGCCGGTGGCAACACCGATCGCAAAGTTGATGCCGAAGAGTATGCCCCAGAACTTCGTCATCTGCCGCCAGATCTGGCGGCCCGTCATGACGTAGACGGTTTCCATGATGGCAAGCAGCACTGAGAGCCCGAGCGTCAAAGGCACGAATAAAAAGTGGTAAAGCGCGGTAAGCGCAAATTGAAAGCGCGATAGCGCGACTATGTCCAGTTCCATTGTCTTTCTCCCACGACCCCACGGGGTATGAAGAGTTTCCGCCAAGCCGGATTGCCAGGCGGTCATGCAGTATGGCTCAGTCCGGTCTCAGCCGATTCAGAGCCTTTTCGAACGCCGCCTCTCCACGGCGTGAAACTTGTACGACGCGCCCATCCTCCATCACTGCGATGACATCCGCTATTGCGGCTTCGCGACGGATATGCGTGGCGATGACGAGCGAGCGTCCAAACGCTTTGTCCGACAGACGGTTCATGACGTCGCGCGCCGTTGCGCCATCGAGACCTTCCGTCGGCTCGTCCAGTAGCCAGAGCGGCGTGTCGCGGAGGAAGAGGCGAGCAAGAGAAAGCCGGCGTGATTGCCCGCCTGAGAGCCCCATGCCACCTTCGCCGAGAGGCGTGTCGAGGCCGCGCGGCAGGGCGGCGACATCCTGCAGGAGGCCAGCGGCGGCAAGTGCCTCGCGCAATGCCACATCCTTTGCGCCGGGGTTTGCGAGTTGGAGATTGCCGCGAAGGCTATCCCGAAAGAGCTGCGTGCGCTGGGTGAGCAGGGTGGCTTCGAGGCACTCGACACTTCCCTGGCGGGTGTGCATTTCGGCCGCAAGCAGCGAAAGGAGTGTCGATTTGCCTGCGCCGCTGGCGCCAACCAGCGCTAGTCTTGCGCCCGTTTTCAGGTTGAGGTCGACGTTGTGAAGCACGGGTGTCTCCGCGTCGTATCCGGCGGTAATTCCTTCCAACCGAAACGCAAATCCAGGATGGGGCGTCGTGTTGCTGCGTACCTCTTCATTTGCCGACAGGCGAGGCGCGATTCGGCGTGCGGAAAGAAGGGTGCGACCTAGCTCCATGGCGCCGCGGCGCAGCGCACCGAAGGGTTCGACTGCGGTGAATGTGATCAGGATACCCAGTGTCGCGACCGGCGGGCTGATTTCGCCCCCGCCGGCCAGCGCCGCAACTGCCAGCAGTGAACCCGCGAGCAAAGCGGTCGTTGTGAGGCCGAAACCGAATGCGACGCCGGCTTCGATGCTGTTCAGGCGATGATCGGCACTTGCGGCGTAGCGGTCGGCATCGGCAATTGCCGCCCGCTGGGCATCGAGGCGTCCAGCCATCAGCAAGTCGGTCTGTCCCGCGACGAGGTCGATGGTGCGGGCGCGAATGGCTTCGATGCCATAGGTGCGTCGACGGGCGTGCTTAACTGCTCGACTTCCGGCGAACAGGGGAATGCCGAGACCCGCGACAAGCAAGACGCCGCCGACAGCCAGTCCGAAATATGGGTTCATGAGGCCGAGAGCGACGCTCGCGGCAAGTGCTGCGACGATCGCAACCGCCGCCGGAACCAGCACCCGCAGATAAAGAGAATCGAGCGCGTCGATGTCGCCTGTCAGGCGAAAGAGGAGGCCGGCCGGCCGGCGTATAAGCTCGCGCGCGGCGCCGGGTGCCGCCCATCCACGGAACAGGGCCTCGCGGAGAGCGGCGAGTACGCTCAGCGTCGCGTCATGGGTGGTTAGTCGCTCGCCGTAGCGCGAAGCGGTGCGGCCGAGCGCAAGCAGGCGAATGCCGGCCGACGGCATGAAGACGTCGAAGGTCGCAATCGTTGCCGCGGAAAGTCCAGCGATACCGGCTGCAGTGATGAACCAGCCGGAGAGGCCGAGCAGGGCAATCCCGGCCGATACCGTGGTCGCCGAAAGCGTGGCCCCGAGCAGCAGGCCACGGCGGCGTTCGGAAAGGAAAAGCCTGACGATTGGCTTGAGGTTGGAGAGCGATGCACTCATTCCGCGGCCCCCCGTGCAATCTCGGGATCGAGGACGACAGTCCGGTCCATGCGGGCAGCAAGCCGCGGATCATGGGTTGCGACGATCAGCGTCCGACCCTTGGCAAGAGCAAGCAGGCTCTCGGTGATCTCGTTTGCGGTTTCGGCGTCGAGGTGTGCGGTCGGTTCGTCGCCAAGCACGATACAGGCTTCTGGATTGCAGGCGGCGCGGGCGATGGCGAGGCGTAGCGCTTCGCCGCCGGATATTCCCGCACCACCATCGCCCAGCGGACGGCGAGCGTGAAGGCGGGCGAAGCGGCCGAGCTTTGCGAGATTGAGCGCTTCTGCGACGGACTGCGTGGAAACGTTCCGCCGGCCAAGCGAAATGTTGCCTGCGATGGTGCCGGCAAATATGTGCGGCTTCTGGCCGACCCAGGCGATTTTGGCTTGGAGGGCGGGATTGGCGGGCTGTCCGTCGATCGTGACGCTGCCCGTCTCGCAGTCTGCATGGCCGGCGATCAATGCGAGCAGGGTCGACTTGCCCGAACCGCTGGCGCCGAGCAGCGCAACGTGCTCGCCCGGACGAATGCTGAGATTGAACGCCTCGATCGCGGGGTTGCTGTCCTTGTCATAGCGGAAGCCGACATTATCCAATCGGATCGCACCGCCCGCGCTTTCGCTTGCGGCGGCATCGGCCTCGATGGGCAGTTGAAGGCCCTCCGCATTTAACGCATCGATCGCCTTTATTGCAGCTTCGCCGGCGGCGCGATCATGCCAGACGGCGGAGAGTTCGCGCAGCGGCTCGAAGAAGGCGGGGGCAAGCAGCAGCACGAAGAGGCCGCTGGTCAAGTCCAGACCGCTGGCCCAGGCGCCAAAACGGATCTCGCCGAGAAGGGAGAATCCGATGTAGACGGCGACCAGTGCGACGCCGAGCGCGGCGAAGAGCTCCAGAATAGCCGACGACAGGAAGGCGATCTTCAGGACAGCCATGGTGCGAGTCTTCAGCGAAGAGGCGTCGGCCCTCAACCTCGTCGCGGTCGCATCGACGGCACCGAGTGAACGGATCGTGGCCATGCCACGCAGGCGATCGAGCAAGAAGCCGTTGAGGCCACCGGTCGCGGCAAGCTGCTTCTCGCTGGCTGCCTGTGCACGCCAGCCGATCAATGCCATGAAGACCGGAATGAGCGGCATGGCGACGAGGAGAACGAGGGCGGCAATCCACGAAATCGGGAAAACACAGGCCAGGATGGCGAGTGGCACGGCACTCGCCTTGAAGCGCGCCTGCTGAAAGCGCGAAAGATATGGAATGATCATCTCGGCCTGCTCACCGATGATGCTTGCGGCTTCGCCGGAGCTGGGTCTCGTGCTGTCGAGCGGCGAGCGCCTGGCGAGGGCTGCCGTGGCAAGTTCGCGCCGCGCTGTCAGTTCGGCGCGTGCTGCACGAAATGCCATACGGCCGCCAGCCGCCTCGAGACAGCTTTTCGCGATCCCAAGCAGGGCGATATAGACGGCGAGCCACAAGACGTCGTTGAAGCCGCCACCGCTCGCGATGCGGCCGACTGCAGTGGCAAGAATTGCCGCCTGCGGGATCCAGAGGAGCGATGCCAGCGTCTGGAAGGCAGCTGCCTTTCGCAACCTGCCGTGCCTGGGCACAGGTTTTGCCGGCTTGCCGAAAGCCTGCTTTCCATTTGCGTCTAAGTAAGCACTCCCCATAGCGCTAACTCTTGTTCGCAGGATTGGGCCGGCGGCCGCGTCCGAGCGAAACGACCCGGTCCTTGGCCTCCAGCAGCTTTGTCACTTTCGCACCTAAAGAGAGTAGCGTTGCAAGCCGCTCGGTTTCAAGTTGTTTTACGTCTTCATACCAATGCGTTAGCTGTTCGATCAGTGCGTGCATCTCGCTCATGCGTTCCTGAGCATGGCGTTCGGCTTCGCTAGCGGGCCGCTGCATCAGGATTTCGCGAAGGACCGATAGTGTCGGGTCGACCTCGCGCTTCTTGCGCTCTTCCGCCAATGTCCGCAGGATCTGCCAGACGTCGTCGGGTGTAGTGAAGAAGTCGCGCCGGTCATCCGGTTTGTGCTTCAGCAGGACAAGGTTCCAGGTCTGCAGTTCCCGCAGGCTCATCGAGACATTCGAGCGCGAGATGCTGAGGGAATCGGCGATTTCCTCGGCGCAGAGCGGCGAAGGGGATACGTAAAGCAGCGCATAGATCTGGCCGACCGTGCGATTGATGCCCCAGCGCGAGCCCATCTCGCCGAAGTGCAAAACGAAGGATTGAACAAGCGGCGGAAGGTTCATTTCGGTTTCCGTTATGTCTGTCATTTCAGAAATGTCTGAAATCACTATAGCTGGACCGGCTCTATGGGCAATTGGCAAGTCGGGGCTGCGGCAATTTGGTGCCGCGGTCAGCCGCGAAAAGATCCGCCGGCGCGGCCGGCGTCGAATGCCGACACTTTGATAGCGATCAAGAAAACGCTGTTCTCTCGCTGCGGCTGTAGTCTATGTTTTTGCGTGGAGCTGATTTGATGCGCAAAGACATACATAATTCAAACATACCAGTGCGTTGCATAAGCTGTGAGGTCCGCCACAAGGGCATGTGCGGTGCACTCAGCGCCGACGAGCTGCTGGCGCTATCCGCGCATACGCGCCTGGTCAATCATGCATCCGGCGATGAGTTGGCGGGCGAGAAGATGCCGGTCGAATCCTATGCCACCGTGATCCGCGGGGTCGTGAAACTCACGAAGACGCTGGAGGACGGACGCCAGCAGATCGTCGGCCTGCAGTTTGCACCCGATCTTCTCGGCAGGCTGAATGCGGATGAGAATGACGTGTCGGTGGAGGCGGCTTCCGACGTCAACCTCTGTCGCATTCCAAAGGCTGTCTTGGAGCGCATGGTCAAAAACAATCCTACGCTTGCCGGGCGCCTGATGGAACAGACGCTGCGCGAGCTGGATGAGGCGCGGGACTGGATGGTGACGCTCGGGCGCAAGACGGCGGCGGAGAAGGTCGCAAGCTTCCTGTTTCTAATCGCGACCCATCTCGATCCCGAGGCTGTCGGCGAAAAGCGCCAATTCGACCTGCCGCTGTCGCGGGCCGACATTGCCGATTTCCTGGGGCTGACGATCGAGACAGTGTCCCGCCAGATGTCGAAGCTGAAAACCGACGGTGTGATCTCCATCGTTGCCAACAGACATATCAAGGTGCCGAAGCTGTCGAAGCTCAAGGCCTGCTGCGGTTCCTGACGATCCTGGGTAGCATTTTTGAATGCCTGTTGCCGAGTGGGCCCATTCCGTGCAGGAGTGATGGTTCACCTCGTTCAATAAGAGATCTGCATGTCTGCCCTTGCCAATCCGCTCGTTTCTCGCCTGTCTCCGCCGCCCATTCCCTCGGTGCTCGCCTGGGCTCGCGAATACAAGGGCGGCAAGGGGCCGTTGGTCGATCTTTCGCAGGCGGTGCCAGGCTATCCAGCCCATCCCGAAATGTTGCGGTTGCTTGGCGAAGCGGCATCTTCGCCAAGGACGACGGGCTATGGTCCGATCGAGGGCGAGGGCGTGCTGCGAAATGTCTACGCCCAGCATATGTCTGATGTCTATGGTGCGTCGGTTTCCGCTGCCAACATTCATATCACCGCGGGCTGCAATCAGGCCTTCATGTCAGCGGCAATCGCACTCGCCGGCTCCGGCGATACCGTGGCACTGACCAATCCGTTCTACTTCAATCAGGAGACGACGCTGTCGATGCTCGGCATCAAGCGTGTTCTGGTCGAGTGCGATGCTGAGAATGGCTTCTTGCCGGAGGTTCAGTCGGCGGAAAGGGCTCTGGCTGGCGGCGCCAAGGCGCTGGCGGTCGTCACGCCGAACAATCCGACGGGCGCCGTCTATCCACCTGAGTTGCTGCTTCAGCTGTTTACGCTCTGCCGCAAACACGGAGCATGGCTGGTCGTCGACGAGACCTATCGCGACTTCCTTCCCGAAGGCTACGGCGCTCCGCATCCGCTGCTTGGCATCCCGGGCTGGGAAGATACGCTGATCCTGCTCTACAGCTTCTCGAAGTCCTTCTGCATTCCCGGCCATCGTCTTGGAGCGATTACGGCCGGCGTCAACGTCGTTGCCGAGATCACCAAGGTCATGGACAACATGCAGATCTGCGCACCGCGCGCAGCACAGGTTGCCGTTGCCGCGGCGATGCCGATCCTTGCGGATTGGCGGGCGCAAAACCGCCTGGAGATCGCGCGCCGCGCCGACGCACTGAGGACGGTGATGTCGAAACTACCGGGCTGGGATATCGGTGCCGTCGGCGCCTATTTCGCTTTCATCCGCCATCCTTTCGAGGAACTCAGCTCGGCCGCAGTTGCAGAGCGTCTGGCGAAGGAAGCCGGCGTAGTCTGCCTGCCAGGGAGTTATTTCGGGGAAGGGCAGGAGCATTATCTCAGGCTCGCCTTTGCCAACGCCGACGCGGCCTCGATCGGCCTGCTGGCGGATCGTCTTCGGTAGTTTGAAATGATAAAGGCCGGTTGCCCGGCCTTCAGACCGCTGACAAACCCGTCGATATTTTCGGCGGGTTTTGCTTTTGGGATCGCCGGTTTTGTTCAGACTTGTTTTGTCGGAGATGAAGAAGGGTGCCTTGGCTTACGCCATGCTTGGTTTTTGTGCTTTGGTCAGCGCCATTGCGATCTTCTTGATGTTCTGGGCTGCGGCGGCCAGCAGGCACTGGCATGCGACGCGGATTTGACTTCGGAAGCGGGCATAGCGGTGGCCGTGCAACTACTTGGCGTCGGCAAAGGAGCGTTCGACCGTCTCCTTTCGGCGTTTGTAGATCGCCTTGCCCCAGGGGGTCAGACGATGGGCATCGGTGCGCTGGCGGGCGTCGGCCCAGACATGGCGGGTGATGGTGCGAATCGCCTTGGTGTTGGTGGTGCAGGAGGCCAAGAGCGGGCAATCTTCTTCCTTCAACGGCTTCTGACCATGCAGCGTCCGCTCGGTCTCGATCGCCCGGTCGAGATCGGCCCAGTAGTCGGAGCGTGACTTCGCGATCATCGCAAGATCGTATTTGCCCTTGTTGGCAT
>NZ_LOKZ01000039.1 GCF_002211365.1 Rhizobium sp. R711
CGGCCGAGCTTCTCGGCAATACTCTCAACGCTCAGGCCAGTCATTCGCCACCGGGCGATCTTGCGTCGTTCATCCAGATCAATATGGGAGTAGGTCCGTTTCATTGCATCTTCCTTGCGAGTGATAAGCCATTGGTATCATTCGCAAGTCGCACTTCATCCTTGAACCCACCCCCCGCTACAACACACGATCGCATAAGGTAACTTATGGAACTCCCATCCGCAGGTGCGATTCACCATTCCGATCGTCGTCGCAGATCAACACTCTGCGGAAATCTACCGCAGACATCTCCGCGATCATGGGTTGGTTGGCATCCGGGTGCTCAGTGTAATCGCATCAAACGAACGATCGCTGTGGATTCTTAAGAACGCTACGTCGGGAGATCCCACGGATTCACGAGCGCCACTCCCATGCTTTCAAAATCCTTGACGTTGCGCGTGACAAGCGTCATACGCCGGGTGAAGGCTGTCGCCGCAATATAGGCGTCATTGATTGGTTTGGGGTTGGGCACATGCCATTGGGCCGCCTGAACAGCCGCCGCCTCGTCCAAAGGCAGGATGCGGCCGGAAAATGCCGTGAGGACCGTATTTCCCAGCCAGTGGCGCAGCACCTTCCCGGCGACTGCATCATTATGCTCCACCAGCCGAACGCCGATCTCCAACTCGTGCAGAACTACGGATGAAATGAAGGTCTCGGCCGGATCGACGGTTTCGTTCCAGACCACGACATTGGGGTCGGCCTTGCCACTCGCGACCTTGCGCAGTTCTGACACGACATTGGTATCGAGCAACAGCATCAGGACAGGTCGACCGGCTGGGCAAGTTCCGTGCGCTGCGGGAGCGGCAAGTCAACATCATCCGCTCCGGGCGCGGCCAGCATGTCACCGAGCGTCCGCATTTTACCGGTAAGCCGCTTGTACTCATCGAACGACAGGAGAACATGCGCAGGCCGTCCCCTGTCGGTGATGATGACCGGTCCATCCCTGGTGGCGCGCTTTGCGCGGCCAAGGTCCTGATTGAGTTCTCGGCCCGAAAGTGTGGTAACGGTCACGATAAGCCTCCAGCGTTCGTGGTTACGTAACCACATTTAATCCGCATAAACTGGAATTGCAAGATGCGGGGCTCCTCAGACTGAATATCCCAGCGCGGCGGCCTTGCCATCGTTTCAGAATATCCGCAGGCTCAACCTTGGACGACGGCTTCTTCCAGATGATAGGAGCAGCTTTGTAACCGATGAGTGCCTATCAACCGCCGGCCGAGAGTGAAAGCCAGCGAGATGGAAAGTCTTCTGCCATGGAACTGGAAGGTTGAGCGAGAGGCGATGACAAAACAGGAGAGACGGGCGGCATGACGCACAACAGCCAGGCGACGACGACCGCACGACCGGAGCTTGATGATGAGGCGTTCGAGGCGTTTATCAGGGCACGTCGTCCTGCATCGCCAATCCGGTCAATGAGCGGTCTCGATGGCTATCTCACTGCTCTCACTATCGGACCGAGGTTTATCGACCCACGCCAATGGATCCCGGAACTGACCAGCCGAAAGACCACCGGCCCAAGTTCACCAAGATCGATAATCAGACCTTTGATCCATTCGATTGGGATCTCTCCTTTCTGCTGGGAACAGCGTACGCGCCGAGGTCTTGGCAACCGGTCCTTCGAGGTCATGCCGTCACTGGCGATATCATTGCGCCCATCCGCAACCTTGGCGAGACAAAACGGGAAGCGACCCGCCAGGATGTTGCTGACGTCGCCGAAGCACTCGTCAATATACGAACCTACTTTATGCCGCAGCGGGCAAAGCAGAAGTTCTGACTGAGAGCCAAAAACCTATTCCGTCAATCACGAAAGCCGTGGGCTGTTCGTCGCGCTCACAATTCATCTCCGCCCTTCGGCAGTCTCGGCGAATTCTGCTGGGTACCCGTTCTTGATCATCTCCGATAAAAGCTTGTCCCTGAAGCGAGAGACGCCGCTGGTGAACTTGAAGGTCAAAACCCGACGACCTGGTCGCCTATTCGCCCGGAATCGCGAATATAGCTGCGGAACGAACGCCCCATGACGCGCCGGAAAGCCGTACTAAAGGCTGCTTCCGAGTTGTATCCAGCTTCCTGCGCCAGATTTGCCAGCGGCTCCGGTTGGCGTTGATGCCGCGCAACGGCCGAGAACATCCGCCATCGGGTCAGATAGCCTATCGGCGTCTCGCCTACGGTCTCGCGGAACCGCTGCGCGAAGCCCGAGCGTGACATGCCCGCCTCACCGGCGAGGCGCTCCAGCGTCCACTTCCGTGCGGGCGCGGCGTGAATCGCCGTCAGCGCGGCGCTGATATGTCGATCGGCAAGCGCATAGAGCCAGCCCTGGCTCTCTGGCGTCTGTTCCAGATGCGCCCGCAACGCCTGCACCAGCATCATATGCGCCAGATGTTCGGCGATCAGCGACGCACCCGGACGGGCGGCTGACAATTCGTCCATCATTTGGCCGACCGAGAGGCGCAACGCGGTACGATCGGCCTCGCCATGAAGATGAATGATCGGCGGCAGGCCAGCTAAAAGCATGCCGGCCTCGATGCCCTGCACTGCGAAGCGGCTGCCAATCAGAAAAACTTCGCCGCCGCCGTTCAATGTCACGACCCCGCCGCTCCGGCCTGGCGGGATGATTTTGGCCGCATCAGTGGATGGCAGCGATAGATCACTCGACAATTGAAAGTCGCGCCCGGTTGGAAGCACGAAAGCCTCGCCGGCTTCAAGGCGGACCGGCTTTTCGACGCCGCTGACGGACAGCCAGCAGGCTCCAGAGACCACCCCATAGCATTTGAGAAAGCCCCGCTGATCGCGAAAGGCGACCGACCATGGACCCGCTGCGTCGAAGCCGGCAGAGACATAGCTCTGCGGGCGCAGCACCGAGAGAATATCCGACAGTGGGTCCATGCCTTCCTCGAGTTTGGACGATTGCGAATGTTTTATAGACGTTTGCGCATTGCTAGTACACCACGTTTGATCGATATTTGCGGCATGGCCAATTTGACGCCCAACCGCAGGAGCATAGAATGCGTGTTTTTGTCACCGGTGCGACCGGCTTTGTCGGCACGGCCGTCGTCGAGGAATTGCTTGCGGCCGGACACGAGGTTCTCGGCCTCGCTCGCTCGGAGAGATCGGCGGCAGCGCTGATCGCGGCGGGGGCGAAGGTCCATCGCGGTGATCTTGGTGATTTGGAGAGCCTTCGCACCGGGGCTGCTGCTGCGGACGCAACGATCCACCTTGGTTTCAACCACGACTTTTCGAGATTCGTCGAGAGCTGTCAGGAGGACGCCCAGGTGATCGAAACTTTGGGCGCGGCGCTGACCGGGCGTGACGGGCTGTTGCTGGTCACCTCGGGCACGGCGATACTGCCGGGCGGCACGGTCTCAACCGAAGCGACTCCGGCCCCGATGAGCGAGGGAGCCCACCCCCGCACGGCAAGCGAGCATGCCGCCGCGCGGGTTGCCGAACGAGGAGCGAAGGTGGCGGTGGTCCGCCTTTCGCCTTCGGTCCACGGGGCGGGTGATCGAGGCTTTGTTTCTTTCGTCGCCACATTTGCGCGCCAGCATGGTCGCTCAGCCTATGTTGGCAAGGGACTGAACCGCTGGTGCGCCGTGCATCGACGCGATGCGGCGCGGCTTTTCCGTCTTGCCTTGGAAAAGGGCGAAGGTAGAGCTTGTTATCACGCAGTCAGTGAGTCGGCCGTGCCATTCCGCGATATTGCCGCCGCGTTGGGGCGTAGCCTCGATCTCCCCGTCGAGGGTCTGCCGCCAGACGCCGCAGGCGCCCATTTCGACTGGTTCACGGCGCTGGCCTCCTCCGACACTCCAGCGTCGAGCGACTGGACCCGTACCACCCTCGGCTGGCATCCGACCGAGCCAGGTCTGCTCGCGGATATTGAGAGCGGCCTCTATTGCGGCGCCTGATTCCGAACCACGGTCCGGACGGTGGGGACCAGCGTTGCAACGGGCGCAGCAGCGCATGGCTCAACCTGGGCAACTTCGATGAAAACGGCCGGGGCGCGTCGCGCTGTCAGTTCGGCCGAGATCGGTCAGCCGGTGTTACGAGGCGGACAGCGCATTGGATGCAACTGCGAGCATGATGCCGCAGCAGCCTAGCCGTGCCGCAGGATTTAATCGCCACGGCACGTCCTCTCGCCAAGGTCAGCCCATAGGATCCACGCCAATCCGAGCTGAAACGCGGCGTCAGCACCACCTACTACGCGCTGTTCGTGCGCTCGCCCGTGATAGTGCGCAGTGTGCCATTCGACGGCCGACGAAGCCTGCGGGTCTGGCATCACATGAGCATTTCGATAAGAGAGTTGAAAGCAGTTCCCGCAGTTGGTGAGGGCCTACCCCGACGCCGATGTATTTCGCCGTGTAGCGGCTTTTCTCGCTGCTAGCTAGGCCTTCCCGCTCGTCCTTCCGGCGGAAGGGTACGTTCGTCTCATCGATCTCAATCATTCCGGGGCCAGGGAAATTGCTGTCTTGCCGACAAGTGGCTTTGGCGGTGCTTTCACGGAACCCGCTCAGCTAGGCCGAGCAGGCAGACTGATAACAGGCCTATCCAGGCCTGCCACCGTCGAGTGAGGCTCGGCCTCCAGCGAAGCCAGAACAGGCTGTTCCTTGTAGCGTCCATACCGCTTCGCACCGCGATAAAGCGAGCTGCCGGTCAGTAAGGCCGGAATGGCGATAAATCCTCCGGCCGGGCCCCAGAGCCAGATCCAGAAGGCGAACGAGACGAAAACAAGGAAAGGGTTCAGACGGGTCGCAGCCCCAAGCGCCTGCGAGGTAACGACTTGGGATTCAATCATATGCAGCAGAAGATATACAATGGCCGGCATCAGGATTGGAACGAGTCCATGGAAGCTGGAGAGTCCGGCAAAGACGAGCATCAGCGTCATGATCGCCGGACCGAGAAACGGAATGAAATTCAGGATGACCGCGAGAAGGCCCCATTCATAAGCATTGGACAGGCCAACCACAGCCATTGCTGCCCAGGTAACCAGTCCGAGCGCGAAATTGATGGCGGCAATGGTGATTAAATATTTTGAGATCGAAGTTTCGAAATCATCGAGAAAGCGCATCAGCATAGCTTTTACCGGCCGCTCGATAGGCAGCCCCCGGATGCCGTGCCAAAGCTTTGCGGCATTGGCGATAAAGAAGAATACGCTGACGACGAAAAGCAGATATTCCTTGACGATGACCGGGCCGAGCATCAGCGCCGACTGTACACCGTTGTCGTTTTGAACCTGAACGCTCGAGACGTGGCGGTCGTGGAAAAGGCCGGAAAACTGCCGTTGCGCTTCCTGGATTGAACCCAAGGTACCCTTCCAGGAAGCAAGTTCGAGACGGAAGCTCCTCCACATCTGCGGGCCACGGTCGATGAAATCGCTCACCGGCAGTGCGAGCCCGATGACGAAAATGAAAGTAACCAGGAAGACCAGCATCACGACGACGAGACCGGCCAGCATTTTCGGCGCGCCGAGCCTTTCGATCCTGCGGGACAGTGGCAGAAACATCGTCCCGACGACGATGCCGAGCGCAATGGGGGCGAAAAGTTGTTGGCCGACGCGCGCCACCGAGAAGAAGGCGACGATCGCAAGAAAGATCAGCGACAGCCGGGCACCGGCCGCCATCGTGTTCTGCATATCCGGTCTCCGGCAATATTTCTCAAGAGGATACGACGAATGGCGAACTGAATACAGGCCGGCCGGGTTTGAGCCCCAGAAATATCGTGGCTGCCGAGGTCGCGCAACAACCCGCCTGTTTGTCCAGCCTCGGGAGTGCCGGGGTCATCTTGCTCCATGCACAATGCAGGCGCCAAAGCTTGCCAAGTGCGCCGCCGTCCTTGCCTGCGAGAGGACAAAAAACCTTACCAAGTCACGCCCATCTGACCAATGTAGGCATGGCTCAGCATGCTTTGGCTCGAGAACGCAAAGCGAGCTTCCCAAGGCTCCAGTCGCCGTCTCAGGTCTCTGTTCGGCTGGAGAACCGGACGTACAAGGTGAATGGGGTGCCATTCCGCAAGACGGACTACAGTCATGAGGAGACCGAAATCTGGATGCGCGCTGCCTGCGAGGAAGCCCAACACTTGGCCCGGCCACTTCGGAACGACGGCCTTGTGATCACATCGCGGGAACCCTACGGTTCTACCAATGTCCGCAAAACTGGCGAACCACTTCCTGAGCCCATGGTGCTTTAGGCGATTTCAAGCCGGGTCGCGGCAATCGCAGTCGACCATTTCAACGATCAATCGTACAACCGAAAGAGGGAATGGATTTAACCCGGCTAATCTGGCGTAATGGGTCCATGGCAAAATCCGCGCGTTCTCGGCCGTTGGTCGCATCCGAGGAACCAGTTCGCAGCAGGTCTCGGAAGCCTCGCGATCCTTCGCAACCGCGCCTTCCCCTCGATCCGATGCCCTTACGCGTCGATCCCTGTCTTGCGCTCAGCAGACAAAGGCTCCCGAAGGGCGACGAATGGACGTTCGAGGTCAAGTGGGACGGCTACAGAATCTGTGTCCATCTCGAGAACGGCAGGGTGCGGATTCTGACGCGAGGCGGCCACGACTGGACACCCCGGTTTCCAGCCATCGAGGATAGCGTTAAGCGACTTGGTGTTGGTACGGCAATCCTCGACGGTGCGTCGCGCGCGCCGGCATCGGCAGCCTCGTCCCTGCCGCGCGCAGGGGAAACGATTTCGTCTACGTCCGATCGGTCGGAACAGGTTTCAATGAGCAGAATGCCGAGCAGCTCCGCAGAATGCTCGATCGACTGAAACGAAAGCGCGCACCGGTCGACTACTCGGGTCGAGGTAAAAATCTCGTGTGGGTGCAGCCCACGCTGATCGCTGAAATCGAGTATCGTGCCTGGACACACGACGGGAAGCTGCGGGCCGCTTCGTACAAGGGGGTACGCGATGTTCAGGACAATGCGGCGATCTACGAGATCGCAATCTAGCAGCGGATCGGCCCAGGGTCGTCGTTTATTGGGCGCGACCATCGGGCGGAGTTGGGGTTCACATTCAACTCGCGATACTGGACACACGCTTTCATATCCTTTCGGGGCGGAGACGCAGATCAGCGGGCTATGCGTATCGAATTGAACGTGTGGTGCTCGTAAGGACGAGCACGGGGATGACAGCCCTTGCTTGCGCAGGTAACTCGGAGTTCACCATCTCTCCAAAGTATCTATGAGGCAATGCCCCGAGCCAGTTGATTTCAAAGGGATTTTAGACTGATGTGGAGCTTCCACTATGGCTTCAGTCATGCAGCGCTACGAGATACAAGCACTTGAGAATGGAATGTGGTCGGTCATGGATCGCCAGACCGGCAGGCGAGTCGCTGACCGGGAAGGTTCGGGCGAAAGAACGAGGCTGGAGGCCCAGGCCTTGGCTGATTTCCGCAACGGCATGTTGGCTCGTCCCGCAAAGGAGAAGATTTCCTCGCGGCTCCAGAAGCTCCGTGGCGCCTGGGCACGCCTGACAGCGAAGCGGCAGACGCGATAGACCTGCGTCCCTATAGCCGGTCGGCCGGACCAAAGTCCGATTGCGACGAAGTGAGCTGAGCCTAATTGTCCCTTGTCCTCCGTTGGAAGGACCAGGGAGGCAACATCGGGTGGGGTTCGAAATGATCCGGTGGCCTCCCAACATCGTGGTCCGGTTGAAATCTGTTGGCGGCCCGCATTCATCAGGTTGTCATCCAGACCCCAAGCCCACGACAATCACAGAAATGTTGTCGTCTCCGCCAGCCTCCAAAGCGGCCTGCAACAAAGCATTGGCAGCGGCTTGCTCGTCCATTTCCTTTGAAAGAACGCGATGAATGACGGCGTCCGAAAGCATGTCCGAAAGCCCGTCGCTGCAGAGGAGCAGCGTTTCCCCATCTCCAAGCGGCTCTTGAGTGCTAACGTGAGAAAAGATGCGACTCGGCGTAAGACGACCGCCCAGCGCCTGCGTTATCTGATGACTGCGCCATGTCTGGCCGAACTGTTCTGGCACGTCATCGACTGTAACTTTGATAAGCTTCCCGTGACGACCAGTGCGGTAGCCTCGGCTATCGCCGACGTTGAAAACGGTGAGCGACGATGGGCCAAGTTCTATCCCCACCACTGTGGTGCCCATTCCCGTCAGCTCCGGACGGCGCGCCATCAACTTGAATATCTCCTCGTTGGCACGGCGAATGCGATCATCCCAGTCAGCGTCGTCAAAGCGGTCCATATCTGCCTTGAGGCATTCCAGGGCATAGCTACTCGCGACCTCACCGCGGGCGTGGCCACCCATGCCGTCGGCGATGAGGAACACCGGGCGTCTTTGGATAGAAACCGTACCGCTGCGCGATGCGTTATCACCCACCAAGATGGCATTTGCGACGAGGATGGCATCCTCGTTCTGTTGGCGAACCAAGCCCTTGTGCGTGACTGCAGCATATTGGATTGTCGGACCCGATTGGACTGTCATCGCTGACCTCCCCATTTATCCTTGATCCTCAGCCAGGCATGCTGGCTCCCTGTCGCATTCTCCGATGCTCGAAGGTCCTGCGATAGATCAACAGCTATTTCGCAACGAGATGGACAACATTCCCTCCGATACGTCCGAGCGTCACCGTCGAGGATTACACGAAAATTGCAATCACGGGAATTCCGGCTCCCTCCGCAGCGCGAATGAATGCCTCGTGCTGCGCTTACCGGGATATGGCCATGAAGGGCCATCGAGGCAAGCGAAACGGAAATGTTTCGGTGGTGCAGAACTCGAAGTTGTCGAGCACTCCGGTAGCTTCTTGGCGTCTTCACGCAGCTTGACTTGCCTTCGACCACCTGCTCGGTTGCGAATGATTGCAGTCGACCCAAAACCTTGCCGACATTCTTCTCAATAAGACCCACCTCTCGGGCTGACGTGCCATGAAAGTGCGCGTACAAGGCCTAAACCATACCCTATTTCAAGCGTCCAATGCCCCTCCCCTATCGAAAGTCAAAGGTTCTCCGCCGATCCCGTGTCCTATGGGGATCGTTCTCGCAATGGCGACCGAGACTGGTTTTCTGGATAGATGCAATCACGATCGGGATCGTAAGCGTCGGCTTCGCCAAGGCGGCCGATCTGGCGCAAAGAACATTCCTCTCGATCACTTCGTCGAGCCAGAACGCATTCTTGTTGTCGCTGCTGATCACGCCCATTGGCTTCATGCTCTCAGCCTATTTGGCTGCGCGGGTCTTTCCCAACTCCCAGGGAAGCGGCATCCCGCACGCTATTGCGGCAAGACACCTTCATGATGACGAAGATCGCGGCCGATTGCTTTCTCTGCGCACTGCTCTCGGTAAGATCGTCCTGACTGTCCTGGGTCTGTTCATTGAAAGCTCCAGATTGTGCGGGTGTTTAGAAAGGATTAGGCCATGCTCGGCCTGTCGCTGAGTATTACAGCCGGCAACTTATTTTGAGACGACAAAGCCACCAGGTCCGGTAGGCTCCTACCCATTGTGGGGAGTAGCTGAAAATGAACTCAGAAGCGCGCGATATCGAATATCAAGCCGACTGGCAAAGCATCGCCATGGTTCTAACGATGCCATTGGCCATTGCTGCGGTTTCGTTTGGATGTCAGTTTTTTCTGTAATTTTGCGGCACAAAGATAACACTGACTAGAAAAGGGACGGTTGTTGCCGCCCCTGTACCCAAGGTTCCGCAGTTGGCGGTCCACTTGTCGTTTCTCAGGACCACGTCGTGATTTACCGTCAAACCCCTGGCGACGTCCACGACTCGCCATGAGGAGGCGCTCTGCCAATGATCAAAGTGATCCTCTGCGCGGTCCCCATCGGTGATCCGATTGTCGCCATGACCGCTGCTACCCCGTGGGGCGCCGAATATCGGCAGGAAACCGACCTTTGAGGCGACGCCAGGGAGACCATTGACGGCTGATTGGCAACGCCACTGGTATTGGCGGCTGCCCTGACTCATCGCCTGTCACGTTGCTTTTCCTGAGACAGGAACTGGCCAATCACAGAAGTGGAACGCGCCTAACGACGCCGCCACGGGGGATGCCATCGTGTTTTCCTGATTGGTGTCCCGACTTCAAGCCGTTCGGGGGTGACACGGAAGGCCAGGTTGCTGTCGCCAAGGGCAAGGTGCAGGCGATCCAGAATGCTTTGCTCAGCAAGAACTGCTGGGCCGGTAATCCGCGAAAAGATATCACCGGCGAACAATGCCGTCGCCATGCGGTCTCAACAGGTGCCGTCAGGAACAAACTTGCCAGCGCCGCGGTTTCTGCAGAACAACCACGGAGAGTTCGTCATGCGTGCTCGCACCTTATCGGTCATTATCGCAATCACCGTCATTACGCCTGTATTGGCAGAGTCGTTGCCCGATGAGGCGGGACCTTCGCCAGGCCAGAAGAACTCTACTTCTCAACAGGAAAGCATCACAAACCCCGGTGGTTTCGGCAAGTCGCCTGATATGAAGGCAATCGACCCCAATCGCACCGGCTCCACTGATCTCGACTGCAGGCAACAGAAGGACATCAGGACAGAGCGAAGCGCCAAGGCTACCAACAATATGGATTGCGTGCGCTAGGAGCGATGCTCCGCGATTTGCGAGGCGCCGTACTTGATATCGGCCATGATCTTCGGAAGGAACAGCCACCGCCGGCTTCAGAGGGGCTGCCATTTGGGCCACTCGGGGCAGCTGGGTAGGCATGGGTGCGGTATACGACGTCCCGCCCAACTCACTTCGCGAAATAGTACTCTTAGGAGTTAGCTTCGTCGGGCCCTTGGCAGCCCTGAAAGATGCTCGCCATGCTTAGCTTAGGGACGCGGCCGACCGGGTGACGATTAAATACGCCTAAGTTGAATTAAATATGAGCAAGGCCCAAACAAATATTAATTTGTAGCCAATCGCTGCTACGTTATCGTCGAATCTGGTTTCGATGAGTGTGGTTATGCGCAGACATGCTGCCCCCTAGCTGTTTGCCGGTCATTCGCGGGGGCTGCGACATACTAGACGGACGTAATCCGCTAGGATCGGATCGTTAGCAAGGTGCTGCTGAAACAACCATTCCTCCATTTGGCCGCGGCAATAGATATCAAGCACATACTGCTGTTGCACCGTCAACGAGGGCAAATGAGCCAGAGCCGTCGGGCCCCTCGAAGTATGGCCCGGCGCTTTTTTCTCAGTTTCTTTGCCAAGTGATACTTGAGACGACATAGCTGTTCTCCTTCTGAGAGAAGAACTGCTGTCGAAGAGATGAGTTCCTTGGCCTTCGGCGCGCACGGCATGGCGAATAAGCTGCCGACCTTCCAAAGACTTTTGCGAACAACCCGACAGGTGGGAGTATACTGCGACATCGGCCCAAGTGCATGGCACGGGCCGGATTGAGACCCCTACGCGCGCTTGCCATTATGGAGGAGCGCCAAGATGCAAATCCCCACATTGACACTGGAAAACGGCGAGGTTGAAGTCCTCGCGTCGGTCGTCGGCGAAATGATGTTCGGGAGCGCGAAGCAATAGCGTGCCATGCCGGCGCCATGCTTGCCAATGTTTAGAAAATACTGAAGATTCTCATTCAAGTATCCGCTAATCTGCAGGCGCCTGTAGAGGGGACCACCGATCAGTTCGAGAAGGAGGTTGCTGCACTTGGTGAAGCTACGAGCGCGGCTGAAAACATTTCCTGCTGGCGCGCGGTCGGACATGATGATGCATACGCCGGTGTGCACTTGCGGCACCGCTCCGAATGCGGGACAACAGAAATTGAAACGCAAATGTTCCGGGCCACTGGAATGAAGATCCGGAGGCGGGGCAAAGGACGATGTTCCTTGTCTATATCCGATCTCAGGCAAGGTCTGTTCGAGCTGATGCGCCGCCTCCAGCAGTCTTATCAATGCCACCCCATCAAAGGACACGGTGACGTGTAGAGGTCGTGCCCTCCGTCGCCCATTGCAGTTCGGGATCGATGATCGGAGCATAAACCCCGTTCCCGGCGTCCGGCAGGTCGAGCGCCGTGCCGAGAAGCCATTCATGCAGGAACCATAGCCTCCGGGCATATCGGCCTGTCGGCTGCGCCCGAACGATCCCCTCAAAGGGAGCAGGGCCGACTGCCTGAAACAACGCTCTCAGAACTGCCAGATCGAGACCCTCGTATTTAAGGGCAAAGGTCGGTGACCCTCCAAGTCCGCGGCAGGCGCATGGCGCGGCGTGGTGTCCAGCCATCCCGGCTGTAACTTCTATGCCGCGGACCAATGGCTGAAAGCTGGCGGGGCAAAGGGACTTGCAGGCCGAACGCATCGATAAGGGCAGCGTAGCCGGCCGGGGTCGCCTGCTCCGGCAGCCTCAAATCCTGAAAAACAGTAACAGGTCCTGAAAAACGATACGGAAGCTCATTTCCCAGAAAAGTCGATCTACCATCTGAAATGACGTCCCCAGCAGAACATGCCGTGAAAAACGATAACTTCCTATGAAAAACGATAAGAGGATGCCAACCTCCTGAAATCTGAAACTTTATTGCGGCGGGATGGCGGATCTAACTGAAAGTTTGCTCAAGATTCATGCCCGTCACCCCTGATTGAGGAGTTCTGTGCCAATTGAATTTTCTCTCAAAACGAAATTCTGTTAGGCCATTGATTTTCTGCTTCTCGGCGAGAACCTTTCGTTGGCTCAAGGTCAACCCCGATGCGATATCGCCGTAGACCGCGATAGCGAGCTGTCGACTTCGGGAAACGGGGTATCAAGCGTCAAGGCAGCACACCGGTCGTTGCCGGCTCGACGGTCTGATCCTGATTTGCCCTCGCCGGCTTGCCTGCGCGACCTCGGCCGGCAGTGCGATTTACCGATGATCCGCACCGCCGATCATAGAACACCTCGCCTGCCCGTGTCAGTTCGCCCCGCCACTTCTGCCGCTTGAGCAGCCGTACACCCAATCCCTTCTCCAGCGCTTGGATGTGCGAATTCAGTGCCGGCCGGGCGATGTCCATGCGCACGACCACCCAACGGAAGTAGCAGCAGACCGCAGCACACAGCGATCCTGCAAAAGCTTGTCAGCACACCAGCAACGAACAAACTTGCATAATCGCAGTTAGGAACGAAAGGAGATCGCAATGGCCAAGCGAGACGTGATCGCAATCGGTGGTTCGATGGGGGCGGTCACAGCCGTGAGACAACTGCTCGCAGACTTTCCCGCAGCCTTCGCTCCTACTATTTTCATCGCCACCCATGTGGGCGCCCACGGCAACAACCTGCTTGCCGACATTTTTGCAAAAAGAGCACCAATTCCGGTCACCACAGCTATCGACAGCGAAGTGGTTCAAAAGGGACACGCCTATGTCGCCCCGGCAGACAGGCACCTCTTGGTAGTCGATGGCGTTATCCGTCTTGGGCGAGGTCCGCGCGAGAACCTGGCCCGCCCCGCAATTGACCCTCTGTTTCGATCCGTCGGCGCAACCTACGGTCCAAGGGCCATCGGATTGGTTCTTACAGGACTGCTGAATGATGGTGCCGCAGGTCTAGCGGATCTGAAGCGTTGTGGTGGCGTAACCGTCGTCCAGAACCCTGCGGACGCCGAAGCATCCGATATGCCGCTCGGGGCTCTGGCGGCAACCGAGGTTGATTTTCGTGCACCGCTTGCTGATCTACCGGACCTGCTGGTGCAGCTGGCAGGCGAAGAGATCGGCGAGCCTTTGCTCATACCGGACGACATCAAGCTTGAGATCGACATCGCTCTTGGCGGAAAGACCCGCGCTGCGACGATCGCCCAGATCGCGGACTGCGTTCCCTTGTCCTGCCCTTCCTGTGGAGGGGTGCTTTCGCAGATTAAAGCTCCCTCTCCTCTCAGATTTCGCTGCCAAATCGGTCATGCCTTTAGCTCAGAGGTTCTTGCTTCGAGGGCCGACGGCTCCGTTGTTGCAGCGCTGAGGATTGCGCTTCGCGTCATCGAGGAGCGTGTTACGCTCAGCGAGAAGATGGCAGACGACGCACGCCGAAGAGGCCGGACGGCTGCTGCCGCGATCAGCGAAGGGCGTGCTGACGAGGGTCGCCGATTTGCCCAGGTGTTGCGGCAAGCGCTTCTCGAACTTTAGCCGGTGCCTTCGCGCGCTCTGGTTGCGACTGACGCTAACACACCTTAATACGCTATCGGCGGTTTGACGATCATCAGCCACAATATACTGAGCACCGCGGCGAATGCCGGAAAACCGAACCAGAACCAGGTCCAGAATAATCGATGGTAGTGGGGCGGAAGCGGGGTTTGCGCGATAGATGCTGCCGTGGCGAGGTCCCGCAGCCGAATCTGGATCCAAACCACCGGCAGCCAGAAGACACCGGTTACAAGATAGAGAAGGATCGACAGCACGAGCCAGCCATCGAGCAAGGAGTAGCCGGCGTTCCAGGCCAGCGCGACGCCGGTGACTGGCTGGGCGATGACCGCTGTTGCGGTAAAAACGAAGTCGGCATTGACCACAATGCGCGCCACGCCAGCGATCTGCTGTGGTTTCCCGGTGAGATGCGCGGCCAACATGAAGAAGGCGATACCGGCGCCGGTTCCCAGAAGGACCGCGGCTCCAATCACGTGGAGATACTTGAGCACGAAAAACAGCATCAGCGGTCCCTCAAGATCACCAACGCGACCAGATTTAACATGACGATAGGCCAGATCTTAGTAAGCGGCCCCAAGGGCTCGATCCATAGGCGCGGCAACAGCAACGATCCGGCAACCGCATAGAACAGGGAAATGCCCAGAGCGGCAAAAAGAGCGATGCGGGTTGTACGGCGGAAAGCAATTCCGACACCTATCAGAAGGTTTGTAAGGCCCCCGGCAATGACAGAAGGGCCGCTCATCGATTTTGCGCCGCCTTCGAACATTAAATCGAGTCCGATCTGATATCCGGGTCCAATCGAAACCAATCCGGTGGTGATCCAAAACGCCGCAAGTATGATGAAGACCAGCGGTCGCAAAAGGTAAAGCAGCGCAAACCAGCGTTCCTGGACAGTGGCAGGCTGTTCGGCGAGTGCTTCTGGCAACGAGCGAGGGATGATACTTGTCACCCTTGTCCAATCCGTCGGGTCACCGACGGCCCCACGCGCGATTTCAAGCTCAGCGTTCGAGCGCACCGGAGGCCGCCAGCCGAGCTTGCCAATGGCGTCTCCAAAGCGATACGTCAATTTCGCAAAAGAGTGGGGAAGCATAAACTCATGCGCGGGCGACCAGCCGAGCCATTGCCGGTAGAGCTGGACTATCTCGGTGAAGCTGTGCCGAGTGGGACCGACGAGGTCGAGTGCAATCCCGTGCGCTGTCTCTTTCTGAACGAAATACTCAATAGTTGCCACGACGTCGTCCAGTTGAACGACTTGCAAAGGCCCTGTCGCGGGCATAACAGGCATGACAGGTAAGGCCGCAAGCCCACGCATCAACGCACTTGCACCAAATACCGGGCGACCAAGAACCACGGACGGACGTAGGATGACCCATGTTAGGCCGGAGGCCTTCAAAACCTCCTCGCTCCGCTGCTTTGTCGTGGAAAAGCGGCTTGTGGGATCCCGGTCGACACCTACTGCTGAGATGTGGATAATTCGCACCGCTTGCGAATGGCGGCACGCCATGATGATGTTTGACACGACGTCTTCATGAATAGCGGAAAGGTTTTCCCCTGGCGCGTCCTGAAGCGCGCCAACACAATTGACGACTGCTTCTGCGCCGGCGAGCGCCTCCTTCAACGCTCCCGTTGACCGGGAGAGATCCATCGATCGCCATTCGACCATAGGAAATCGTTGTCGCGAAACTTCGACGTCGCGGGCGATACCTACGAGGGTGTGCGATCGTTGCAGTCGGGAAACCGTGGCCGATCCGATAAGCCCGGAGGCTCCCAGTATGACGATACGCATGAAGATACGTTCCGATTCCAAGACCTCTACTACGCAAACCACCGCGCTCGGATGCGGTTCCATTTTCCCCCTCTATCGCCCCCGAGCCTGACCACATGCCCATGCGGCGACATGCACAAGTAAGTGCGTTCGCCACTTCAAGACAGCGGTCGGCGCCCTGTTTACGACACAGCGATCGCCGCAGCGGCGGGCGGGAGAACGGTCAGCGCGGCAAAACTGAAACGGCTGTGGCAAAGAACGATTTACCGCAGCTTTGGCATGCGTTCACAAAGGCCGTTTCGGATCGAGGTAGCAGCAATCGCACCTTGTCCCAATGCAACTGCTATCTGGTCAAGTCCAGCGACCACGTCGCCCGCTGCATAGCGGTGAGTCCGTCAAGCGAACAAGAGCTGCCTCTTTTACTGTCGCGACGTCGGCGTTCCGTGGAAGACCGGAGCGGACGGTTTCGGCAACGCAGTGGCTATGCCCAGAATGGTGAAGGTCTTGATAGGAATCGAACCGCCGGCCCGTTATAGTTAAGCGGCGCGGCAATTGAATTCCTCTCGAGGCAATAGCTTAGATCGGCATGCCTCAAGATGCGCCTGCGGCAGAGATTAAGGAACCACTGCAAAGGTTCGCGCCTCTGTCGCTGGTTTCTCAAACCAGGCTGACCCGGAGGTCATTGATCACAGCGGCAAGGCCGGTCGCGCCTATCAAAGGCACGATCCGTACCGGATCGAGTTTTGAGACGGCGCGTCCGAATACCGCGATGTTCGTGTGTCCGTTGAGCCGTGAAGGATAGATGATGCCATCCGGTAGGGATTTGTGTTCGTGGAATGCCAACGACCACGCGCGCCAAGCTTTGGCGCGAGGATTTCGCGACGTCCGTCGGAACCCCCATTCTGACAGCATGATCATCGCGCAGGTCGACGAGTAGAAGTTCTTCTGTCGTTTCGATCTCGGCGAACCGCCGTACATGAATTTCGTTCTCCTCAATCGGGAGATCTCCGATCAGACCGTCGCGGCGGTCGCGAAGCACGGCCTCCAGAAAGCACACTTTGAGCGTATCGCCCAAATAGAGCACACCGAACCGCCTTGCGGCGTCACGCCGGCGTGGATCGCTGAACCGGCTCGGCGTCTTTCCAAAGCCCAACGGGTCTGGAAAGACGCTCGCATAGATCCGGCCGAAACGAGACCCTGAGGGAAGGACTTTGAGATCGAGCGACGAATGTTCGAAACCGGCAGGCGGCTTGATGCCGGTCATTTAGCGAAAGTCACCGCGGGCGACACTTTCGGCTACGGCGATCGCATCGGCGTCCCGACCTCGCTTCAAGGCATCGAGTCCCGTGCGACCGTCAAGCGCCCCATGTGGCGAGACCAGAAAGCGGTAGACCGCCCAGGCTCCTGCCAAGATTTCATGCAGTTTCGGGAGCGCGGCATAAGGGCGACCGTCCTGATCGAGTTGCCACACAGGGAAACGAAAACCACGTTTGGCACCATCCAGGCCAAGCACCTGTCCGCTTTGGCGCTTCGTGTTGACCGTGACCCGCGAAACGCCCAAGAGATCCGAAAACGCGTCTGCGCTCAGCATATCATCCTCGCCCAGGATCTCCGCTACACGACGGCGACCGCGTTCCCGTGCAGCTGCCAAAACGGCGGAGAGTTCTTCGTCCGGTTTGGAAGCCTCTTCCACAGGGAACGCATGTTCAACTTCCGATGGGTCTTCCTCGACAATCGAAATCGTCTGCGCTCCGGCGAGTGGATCAACAACGACGCGGAAGCTAACTTGGTGACCAGCCTTCTGGCTGAGTTCGACGGCCCTGGTATACTGCCTGAGGAGTGCTTTCTCGAAGTCGGCCTTTCGGGGTAATTTCATCGAGAATGCGATGCTGGGAGCTTCGCCTTTGAGTTCGCTTGCTGTCGTTTTCGTGACGGGCATGACAACCAACCTTTCTTAACCTAAAGATAGGCAAGACGAGAGGGCTGGTCAAGTTCGTTAAGTTTGTAAAGCCATGTAAGGCTTTTTTACATTCACACAGCGGTCTTTCACGAGACGGCCTTGTGTTTCGGAAACGATTGCACGCCTTGAAGGGATCAGAACCAGCGACCCTGGTGTTGACAGAAGCTCTTTATCTCAAATGCTCCTGTAGCTGACATCGCCACCGGCCGAGGAGGCTGACCGATTTGGGGCCGACTGCAGAATGGCCGGATTTCGCGGCAGGAAGACTGAAGCAGACGTTTTCTCTGCCTGATCGGCCAATGAAAAGTTCAGGAGGCGTGAATGTAGCCGCGAAAGGGCTCGCCGCTCAACGCCGCGTGCGTCATGTCCGACGCAGTACCAGGTCGTAAGTCCCACCGGTAGGAGTTTGTGCAAGGAACGACGCAGTCAGTGGCCGATGGGCAGCCATGTGGCATGATTTTGATGCGCGCCGAGTGCGGCTTCGTCTTTGTAGATTTCCAGGAGCATGTAGGCGTCGGACTGAAGGCGCGACTTGAACAGTTCACCCAGATAGTTGCCCGCCTCGTTGGTGAGCGCGGCCTCCGGATAAACGATGCCTAGCGCCACCTCAGTGGAGCTAGGCATTGCAACGGCTTACGCTTGCGTCAGGAATTGCTGCGTCGTGATAGCATTTGCGTAGAAGGGTGCGATGTCGCTCAGGAACGAGGTCTGCTGCTCCTTGGTGAAGGCCGCCGACGCATCGTAGATGACGTTGGTGTGATAGCCGAGATCGTGGGCGTTGCGCACGGTCGACTCGACGCACTGCCGCAGCGCGAAGCCCATGACGTAGATGTCGAAGATCCGGTTATTGCGCAGGTAGCTGTCTAGCGTGGTCGCGGCGAAGGCGCTGCTGCCACCGGTGCGCTCGCTGATGGTATATTCGCCGTCGAGCGGTTCGAAGCCTGGGAAGAATTCCGTCTGCTCGCCGAGGAACGAGCCATAGTCGCGCACCATCTTGCGCAGCCCGTACTTCCCTTCGCCCAGCACCCGGTAGGCCGGTTCGAGCACCATCCTGACGTGGATGACTTCGATGTTGCGGCGACGTGCCTCTTCGATGACCTTCTTCGAATTGGCGATCGCGGTGTCGATCTGCTCGCGGTCCTGGAACTGGCCGTTGATGCCGCCGGTGGGTGCCAGCCAGTCGTTCTGATATTCGATGAGGATCAGCGCGCTCCTGGCGCCGGCTTCGTTGGATGCGTGGTCAGTCATGATGTTACTCCTTTGTTTTGGATCATGTTCGGGTGCTCGCCCCTGCGGTCGGCGTCAGGCCGCGAGGAGAGCCTGATGCTGGCGCAGGTGCGCGCGGAAGCGTTCGGCATAGTCCTCGACCACCGCGTTCCTGACGCTCGGACGCGCCGCCAGTGCCGCCCGCCACGCCGAGACTCGCGGGAAGCCTTCGAAGATCGCATGCGACACCGCGGGATCGATGATCGCGAAATAGCGGAAGAGCGGGGCGTAGACCGCATCGACCATGCCGAAGGCGGCACCGGCGAAATACGGCCCCGACCCCAGCTCGGCCTCCAACTTCCGGAGCCGGTCGCGGAATGCGGAACGCTTGGCCTCCGCGGTCGCCGGATCGGTGGCGTTGAGAAACTGCCAGCCATCGGCCAGGGTCTGCGTGGCGAACTCGATCCACGCTCGCTGCCGGGCGCGCAGCAGCGCATCGTCGGGATACATCGACGCGCCGCCCTGCGTTTCGTTGAGATACTCGCAGATCACCACGCTTTCGAAGAGGATGGCGCCCTCCTCGTCGGTCTGGTGCACCTTGAGCAGCGGGACCTTGCCGGTCGGCGACAGCGCCAGGAACCAGTCCGGCTTGGCTGAGAGGTCGACGTTGGTCCGCTCGAACGGTACGTTCTTCTCCAGAAGGACGATCGCGGCGCGTTGAACGAACGGGCAGAGCGGATGGCTGATGAGTGTCAGGCTGGGGTCGGGCATGATGGCTCTCGATGTGACGGCAATTCCGGATGAAGGAGCGGCGCGACGGTCAGATCGCCTGGCCGCCAGAGATGTCGAAGGTGGTGCCATTCGCCCAGCCCATGTCGTCGGACAGGATGGCCGCGACCGCGCCGCCGATGTCGTCGGGCTCACCGACACGGCCGAGCGCGATGGTCCCAGCGACATAGGCGTTGACGTTCGCATCATCGCGGACCACGCCGCCGCCGAAGTCGGTCGCGATAGCCCCCGGCGCGATCGTGTTCACGCGGATCTGCCGCGCGCCCAGCTCGACCGCCATGAACTTGGTCAGCGTCTGGATCGCCGCCTTCGCCGCCGCATAGAGGCCGTAGCCCGCCATCGTGACGCGCACGAAGCCCGACGAGACGTTCAGAATGCGTCCGCCATCCGCGATCAGCGGCAGCAGCTTCTGCGTCAGGAAGACCGGGCCGCGCAGATGCGTGTCGATCAGCGAGTCGAACTGTTCCTCGGTCGCGTCGGTCAGGAGCGCGTACAGGCCCTGGCCGGCATTGTTGACCAGGAAGTCGAACTGCTCGCGGCCGAACTGGGTCTTCAGCGTGTCGGCGACCGTCTCGGCAAATGCCGGGAAGCTCGCCGCATTGCTGACATCGAGCGCGATCATCGCGGCCTTGCCGCCCAGCGCCTCGATCTCCTGGCGCAGCGTATCGGCCTCTGCCGCGCCGCTGCGATAGGTGCCGATGATGGCGACGCCGCGCTTGGCAAGATGCAGCGCCATGCTGCGGCCGAGGCCGCGGCTGGCGCCGGTGATGAGTGCGATCTGCTTGGTCATGGTCTGTCCTTCCTGGAGTGGTCTCGCCGGAATGCCGCACCGCTGCGGCGTCGTTCCGATGCCAACCAGATAAGTCGGGCGGGGCGCGTCCGCCCGCCCAATGCTCTCAAACTATTGCCTGATTGTCTCAGGCTCTTTGCTTGTTCGAAAAACAGTGCCATAGAAGGCTCATGACCGAGCATCTCCAGCCGCATATCGACCTCGCCCTGCGCCACGCGCGATCGGGGATGACCGTTACGCCGATCCAGCGACTGGAGATCGGCGTGGGGCAAGCGACCTCCGGCACGTCGCCGTGCCTGTACCGCTCGATGATCTGCTTCATCCTGCAGGGGTCGAAGGATGTGGCGATCCACGACAATCTGTTGCGCTACGACTCCTCGCAGTATCTCGTCAGCGCGCTGGATCTGCCGCTGAGCGGCCAGATCCACGATGCCGATGACGGCCGGCCCTATGTCGCGGTGTCGCTCGTCCTCGACCCCGCATTGCTGGCCGAGATCGCGTCCACCATGCCACCGGTGCGCGACGCCGATGCGCCTGGCATCGGGATCGCGATCAATCTGATGACCCCGCCGCTGCGCGACACG
Source organism: Rhizobium sp. R711 (assembly GCF_002211365.1). GTDB lineage: Bacteria > Pseudomonadota > Alphaproteobacteria > Rhizobiales > Rhizobiaceae > Rhizobium. Next base: position 21,172 of record NZ_LOKZ01000039.1, read on the forward strand.
CTGCTGCGCCTGCTGGCCTTGCTCGACACGCCGGGCGACATTCCGGTTCTGGCGCCGATGGCGGAACGCGAATTGCTTTATCGTCTCCTGCAAGGCCCGCAGGGGCGCCTGCTGCGCCATATCGCCCGGCCCGAGGGGGCGCTCGGCCGGATCCGGCGTGCGGTCGAATGGATTCGCGATCACCACAATACGCGGCTGCGGATCGAAGCCCTGTGCGATGCAAGCGGCATGAGCCGCGCCAGCCTGCACCGCCACTTCGTGGCGCTGACTGGGCTAAGCCCGATCCAGTATCAGAAGCAGCTTCGATTGCAGGAAGCGCGACAACTGCTGCTCTCCGGCGACCGAACCGCTTCAGATGTAGCCTTCGCAGTAGGTTACGAAAGCGCCTCGCAATTCAGTCGCGAATATCTCCGGCAATTCGGCGTACCCCCGGTGCGCGACATACGTCAGCTCAGGCAGGCGATCGGCAGCTCAGCAGCGGCGTAATCGGCCATATTGCATCGTCTGTATGATGCTCGTCCGCCGAACGAACGTCTGCTTACGAGAGTTGACGAGGCCACAATCGGCGACCGAATTGGGGGCGCGAAGCTGCCATCTATTCTACTGAGGGTTTGAGGCTACATGACAGTGTAGGTCTTGAAGAGATACGAACCTTCGACACGTGAATTCCATGGTGCCCTTTCACTGAAAATCCTTACTCTTCACCTTCAGCGTATCGATATGAAGATCACGAACATACATATCGCGCGCCTGCACGACCGGCTTCGGCGTATCGCGTGGATTCGGACCGCCACCATGGGCGAACTCGTCGCCCCGGCCTGTGGGTAGCTTCAACTCGGTGTCGCGGTCGGCCAGCCCTGAGAGATCGCCGGACAGATCGAATAGCTCTTGCGCCACCAGGTGCACCACCTCCCCTTCCCGCTGGATCCGCCCGTTGATCGCCATCATGGACGATCCGAGGACAACCCGCCTGCGCTTTTCGAACAGCGTCGGCCAAACCACGATGTTGGCCGGCCCCGTCTCGTCCTCGATGGTGATGAACATCACGCCCTTGGCCGACCCAGGCTTCTGGCGCACGAGGACAAGGCCAGCGGTGTAGACCCACCGGCCATCGCGCGCATTCATCGCCTCGCTACAGGTGATGATGTTGCGCTCCTGCAGATCCCTACGCAGGAAAGCGATCGGATGCTGGCGCAATGTCAGGCCGGTATGGCTATAATCCTGGATGACGTTATGTCCGTCCGTCATCTGCCGAAGCTCCACCTCCGGCTCCTGCTGTTCGGCGATGGTCTGCATCTCACGTTCGGCGGCGGCGGCAAACAGCGGCAGCGGTTCGTCGCGGAGCGCCTTGATTGCCCAGAGGGCATCGCGCCGTTCGAACTTCAACGACGGCAGGAAAGCATCCCCCTGGGCGAGCTGAACGAGAGCCTCGGCGGGTACGCCGGACCGGCGCCATATGTCGTCGACCGACCGGAAATCACTGTTCATGCGTGCCGCGACAATTCGGGCGGCATCCGCGACCGCCAGTCCCTTGACCCGCCGGAACCCGAGCCTGACCGCATGACGACCAGAATTATCAATTCTCTCCAGCGTGCAATCCCAGCGGGACCGATTGATGCAGACGGGACGCACCTCCACCCCATGCGCTCTCGCGTCGCCGACGATCTGGGCCGGCGCGTAAAAGCCCATGGGCTGGCTGTTGATCAGCGCCGCGCAGAAGGCTTCGGGATAGTGGCGTTTGATGAAGCTCGAGGCGTAGGCAATAAGCGCAAAGGAGGCCGCATGGCTTTCTGGAAAGCCGTAGGAACCAAATCCCTCCAGCTGCGAGAAGGTCTTTTCTGCAAACGCCGGCGAGTAACCGTTCTTCACCATGCCGCAGACAAGCTTGTCCTTGAAACGCAAGACGCCGCCGGTGAACTTGAAGGTCGCCATGGATTTGCGCAGTTGGTCGGCCTCGCCACCGGTGAACCCCGCACAGACCATAGCGACCCGCATGGCGCTTTCCTGAAACAACGGCACGCCAAGCGTCTTGCCAAGAACCGCCTCAAGCTCCGGCGTTGGATACTCGACCGCCTCCTTGCCTTCACGCCGGCGAAGATAGGGATGCACCATGTTCCCCTGGATCGGCCCGGGCCGGACGATCGCCACTTGGACGACGAGATCGTAGAATGTCCGCGGCTTCAGCCGCGGCAGCATTGCCATCTGGGCGCGGCTTTCGATCTGGAAGGTGCCAAGCGTATCGGCCTTGCGGATCATCGCATAAGTGGCCGGATCTTCTTGCGGGATGGTCGCAAGATCGATGTCCCGGTCCTTGTGCTCCCGGATGAGTTCGAATGCCTTGGCCATACAGGTGAGCATGCCGAGTGCCAGCACATCAACCTTCATGAACTTCAGCGCTTCGACGTCATCCTTGTCCCACTCGATGATCTGCCGATCCTTCATCGTCGCCGGCTCGATCGGCACCAGATCGTCGAGCCGGTCATGGGTGAGGACGAACCCGCCCGGGTGTTGGCCGAGATGGCGAGGCGCGCCCATCAGCTGTTGGGCCAGTTTCAGGGTCAGGGTAAGACGCCGATCGTCGGGATTGAGATTGAGCTCACGGACATTGCGGTCGCAGACCTCTTCCGACCAGGACCACATGTCTGAGGAGAGTGCCTTGATCACGTCCTCTGGCAGTCCGAGCGCCTTGCCAACGTCGCGGGTGGCGCCGCGAGCCCGATAGCGCGTGACGGTGGCGCAAAGTGCCGCTTTCTCTCGCCCATAGGTCCGGTAGATCCATTGAATGACCTCCTCGCGCCGCTCATGCTCGAAGTCGACGTCGATATCCGGGGGCTCGTCACGCTCCTGCGATACGAAGCGCTCAAACAGCAGATCGTTGGTGGAGGGGTCGATGCTGGTGATGCCGAGAATATAGCAGACGGCACTGTTGGCGGCCGATCCGCGGCCCTGGCACAAGATCCCCTGACTGCGGGCATAGCGGACGATCGAGAAGACGGTCAGGAAGTATGGCGCGTATTTCATGGTGCGGATGAGATCGAGCTCATGGCGAACGATCTTCAGCACATCAGGCGGCAGGCCTTCCGGATAGCGATCGGGCACGCATTGCCAAACATAGTGCTCGAGCGAGGATTGGGCGTCCTTGCCCGGCACGATCGCTTCCTCGGGATACTGATAGGTGAGCTCCTCGAGCGAAAACGTGCATCGCCGCACGATCTCCATCGTCCGCGCCAGAGCCTCCGGATAACGCGGAAACAGCCTCTGCATTTCCTCCGGCGGTTTGAGATAACGATCAGCGTGGCGCTCGCGCTCGAAACCAACATCATCAATCATGGTGTTGTGACGGATGCAGGTGACGACATCCTGCAACTGCCGCCGGCCCGGCTCATGGAAAAGCACGTCATTGGTGACGACGGTTTTCACGCGGAACTTGGCTGCCATGTTGGAAATCTCATGCAGGCGCAGCTGGTCATTCGGCCGCCGACGCAGGCAGAGCGAGACATGGGCACGGTCGCCAAAGACCTCGGCCAGTTTGCGCAATTGCACGGCGCAGGTCTCGTCGGCGAGATCAGGCACGAGAATGCCGATCATCCCGTCGCAATAGGCGACGATATCATCCCAGTGAAGGATACAGTTGTTCTTGCCGCCCCGGCTTTTGCCAAGAGTGATAAGCCGTGTCAGCCTCGAATAGGCGGTGCGATCGATCGGGTAGACCAACACCGACATGCCATCGGTAAGGTCCAGCCGGCAGCCGACGAGGAGGCGCAGGCCGGTCGCGCGCGATGCTTCCAGCGCGCGGACGATACCGGCCAGGCTGTTGCGATCGACCACACCGATTGCCTCGATGCCAAGCTCCCTGGCGCGGGTAAACAGCTCGTCGGCCGACGACGCCCCGCGCAGGAATGAGAAATGGGTGGTGACCTGGAGTTCGGCGTAGCTCATGCGAATATTCCATGCATGAACCAGCGATGGTCACCGGTCTCCGGATCGACACCATCCCCCGCCCTGAACACCCAGAGCCTCTCGCCGGCTTCGTCCTCGATGACGAAATAATCCCTGACCGCCTCCATCTCGGCGTCGCGCTGCCACCATTCCCCAAATATGCGTTCCGGACCGTCGGCACGTTTGACCTGTGTCGCCGACCGCGCCAGGTGATCGACGCCGGTGGATGGTCCGGCATCAGGGCAATGGCGGTGATGAGTTCCGGCCGCGGCAGCAACCGCACTGGCCGGCGCCAATGACCAACCCATGCCACCTCGAGCGGCTCAGAGGCGGCTCCAATCCGCTGAACCGAGCGTTCGGGCACATCCGATGCAACAGGGGCGACGCGGTAGACCCGCTGGCCACGGTTGCCGTAAATGTCGATCAAAGGAGTGACATCCCTCACCTCGTCCTCGACCAGAGACGAGACCCTCTGCATGTCCTCGAGCGATTCGGCGATGACGGCAACTAGCGTGAGTTTTTCGATCCCGAAGCCGGGTTCGATCTTCTCCGTCCGGTCGCGAAACAGCCTCGTCAGCCAGGCGACATCGCGGGCCGGCTTGGCCGTCCCGGCACGGATCGCCTGCCTTGTACCGTCAACCTTTTCGACGATCAGGTCGGCGCGGCGCACCCCGAGACCACGTTTCTGAAGCTCGCCGATCAACTGTACGACCAGCCTGCCGACATATTTGTCGATGGTCTCGGCGGCGCCGATCGGCTCCGCGAAGGCTCTGGAGACTTCAATCAGTTCCGGCGTTCGGATCGGATCGATCGGCTCGGAGACGCGGCCGAACATCTGGTCGAGGCGTCGGGCGATTTCGGGTCCGAAGCGCAGTGTCAGCGGCGCGCGCGGGGTATTGGCCAATTCGCCGATTGTCTGGAAGCCGAGGGTGGTGAGATCGCCGACGATCTTTTCCGGAAGGCGAAGCAGCGTGATCGGCAGCTTTTCGACGGCGGGGACGGTCTTGCCGATTGGCACGACGACGGTCTCGCGGCTGATCGCCCGCGCGCAAGCGTGTGCGGCACCCCAGGTATCGGCAATCGCGACCCTGGCCGTCAGCTTTCGCGCCAGGAACTGGTTGGAGATCTTGGTGACCATTGGCAACTCGCCGCCCTGCAGATGATCGGCGCCCTCAGTGTCGAGAACGATCCCGTCGGTGCCATCGACCGCGACAACAGGGGAATATTGCGTCAGCGCCCACAGCGTGATCCGTTCGAGAGCTGCCGCATCGGCATCCGGCTGCGCATCAACAAGCCTCAGCCCCCGAAATAGAGCCTGGGCTTTGGCCGCCGGCATGCCGACACGCAGACCGGCCTTGCGAGCAGCCGCATCGACGGCCGAAACCCAGCGCTTCGAGCCGCTCTTGGCGATCACCGCGATTGCCTGCTCAGCCGGAATGGACGGATCGTCGCGTCTGATCCGATCGGTCGGCAGATCCGGGAGATAGATCGATACGACCCTTGTCATCACACGCCCTCACGAGAAACTCAGCACACCCACCCGCTTTCACGCGCATCAGTTCCAGAAACCACTGCGCCCGGCCAACGCCAGGCACCGGAAGGTCTTCCGACGGAATGACGCTGACCCTCCAACGGGTGGTACTGGCTGTCGGCTGGCCAAAGTCATTGGCCTCCGTCTGTCTTCGCCATCGCCGCACCGTGAGCGCCATCGTCCCGGTGCGCTCCGCGGCAAGCTGCAGGCGCCGGGAGCTGACCATCGGCAGGCGAACGAGCTCACCGACCACGGCGCCAAGACCACCAAAGGACAAGCCTTCCTCCATGTTGGCAAGTACGTCTTCCTCCTTGTCGGACTCGACGAAGATCACCCGGTCGGGATGGAGGCCGACCTGTGCCAGTGCCGGAAAGAACAGATCGGGCCGCGTCAGGCACCAGACGATTGGACCCCTGGTGCGCGCCGCAATGCCGGCCGCACAGAGTGCGGCCGCGGCCCCATCAACCGTCCCAGACCCGCCGCCGGCGAACTCATGCAGTGCCCCATAGGCCAAGCCACCGCCGGGCAGAACGGCATCGATATCAGGCACGCCAAAGGCAAGACAGCCGGCCTTCCTGGCGGACAAGCCCTGAAGCGTAGAGATCCGCTCGCGCAGATCGGAAATCACATCTGAAATCCCCGGGGAACGGGCAGCAGTCATCGTTCACGGCTCCCTTCAAGATCGTGCGGCGTCAGGATCGGGCCGACATCATGTCGAGCAAAATGCGGATGTTCCCTTTCTGTTCCCGACAACCATAAGAGTCAAGCAACCCGAAGGATGGGAATATTATCCTGAATATTGTAAAATCCGCGAATTGCTATCGGAATCAAGCGGGTAGCTGGCGAGCGATTTTTTCCGCTGACTGTGGTTTGAACCACTATCCGCTTGGATAACGGGGATAAAGCTGAGATCGTCACGGTGTTTTAAACTTTCCCTGCTGAACTGCCGCCAGGCGTGGGCGATAAACTCAGGGCCAAGGGTCAAGCCGTCGATATGGGCGAGCTCATTCGCATTGTCCCGGTCACCACATTTGCGAAACCTGATCCCGCCAGCCAGGAGGACGGTAGGCAAGGTGCCGAATGCCTGGTTCGCGCGTGACGAAGGCAAATCCTTGGCATTCATGTGCCGCAACGGAAGAGCGTCCGGAAGGTGAAAGACGGGATGACCGCCGATGATCTCTATGGTTTCCTGACGACGGATCCGAACAACCTGGTGAAGCCCATTCACGACAAGGCGATGCCGGTGCTGCTGCCCACCTCAGACGAGACCGACGTCTGGATGCGGGCGCCGTGGATGAGGCGATGCACTTGGCGCGGCCGCTACCCGCTGCCGCGCTGATCGTCTCGTCTCGTGAGCCATACGGCTCCTTGATCGTTCACAAAGGACGGTGAACCGTTTCAGCAGGCGATGCTATTCTAGATAGACCAGTTCTCGATCGCCGTCGCCACATTTGACTCTGCCGACGAATGTTCGTGTTCTTTTCGATAGGGAAGGATACGCGCTTGTGTCGCCGGCCGGCTTTACGCGGCAACCTTGCCGCGCCTAACATAGATCGCTAAAGCCATAGCGCTTGGCATTGAAAAAAGAGGGCACCATGGCAACTGGCACTGTAAAATTCTTCAATCAGGACAAGGGTTTTGGCTTCATCACCCCTGACAATGGCGGACCGGACGTGTTCGTTCACATCTCGGCGGTCGGTTTTGGTGGCTCGTTGAAAGATGGCCAAAAGGTCAGCTACGACGTAGGCCAGGACCGCAAGACGGGTAAATCGAAAGCCGAAAACGTCGCCGTTCTCTGAAGTCGCTTGCCCCGTCTTGAGACGGGGCAAGCATTCCCTGGCGCTTAAGGGGTTCGAACCTTCGGCCCTGTGGAAGCTCGGATACGAGCGATAGTCATCTTTCGATTTTCTGGTATCGTGCGGTCCATAGCGTGGGGAGTAGGCGTTATGAAGAGTTTGGTTCCGGACGAGTTCTATTGGGCTCGATCAAATAAGTACGCAGGCGGCCGGACGACGATCGTGCAGGTTTCCACGATCTTCGGAGAATCCCCTGACTTCTGGACATTGGCGGTACCGGGATCCGATCAGCATCACATGATCGGCGATTTCGAGATCATTGCCCCCGTTGAGCCGCTCGAAGCCCATCCTCTACGTCACGCCGCGGAATAGCGCCGTTTTGAGGACCAAGTCGATCATTCGGCTTGCGCCCGCAAAAACCGGCAATCCGAAGGTTGATCAGGGGGACAGGCACTCCTCACAGATCCCGCAGCAGTCTTCCTCGATGATGGCGCGACGCCCGCAGCAGTCGCATGACGACATCTCAACCCCGCCGCAGGTCTTCCGTTCCGGCGGCAGGATTTCCATCGTGTCGTCGTCGAAAACGGTCGTGAGAATGAGGTCGTTCATGTCGAGGCTCCGGGGGATTCCGACTCAAGATGGTGATGCCGGCGCTGGAGACAAGATGGGCGCCTTGGCGGTTCGAAGCGGACGACGGTTCAGTCGTTGCGGATACTGTACCGGAAGTCTGTGTGTGAGCGGTCTGACGAGGTGCGAAAAAAGTTCTTTCGCAATGTCGGGAACGATCTTCGTCAGACGTCTTTTAAGCGTTGAGGACGAGGAGAGCCGACATGACGACGTCCATCACCGTTCAAGGGATTTACGCTGCGATCGCCGTACGCGACCTTGAGTCAGCACTCGAATGGTATGCAACGTTCATGGGCCGCCCAGCCGACGACCATCCGTTGCCGCACATGGCGCAGTGGCGGGACATGGGGACAGCGGGGCTCCAGCTGTGGCGCGACGACGAACGGACGGGAAGCGGGATCATGACGATCGTCGTGCCCAATCTTGCCGCGGAGAAAGAAAGACTGGCTGCCCAGGGAATCTTGCCCGCTACCGAGGCCAGTGGAGAGTTCGGCGCGGTCGCAAACTTCTTCGACCGGGAAAACAATCGCATCATCCTCGCTGAGCCGCCGAAGGGCTGATCAGCTTGCCGTTCAAGGGAGCGAAGACATGGACATGTCCAATCTCAAACCCGCTGTAGATCTGGCCGCGATGCGCGCATCAAGGTTCAAGAACGAAACCCGGGAATATGCGCAGGCCAGGACGAGCCTACTTGCGGAGGAAATCGAGGCGCGGCGGCATCTCACCCGCCTGGCCGAGCAACGCCGCCGCCTTCCGCCAGGTCCGCTTGTGGAGAAGGACTATCGCTTCAAGGACGAGAACGGAAGCGAGCTCGGTCTTGCCGATCTGTTCGGCAGGCACGACACACTCGTGACCTACTTCTGGATGTTCGGACCGCAGCGCGAGCGACCCTGCCCGATGTGCACCAACTTTCTCGGTGGCGCGAACGGCAACGGTGCTGACGTCAAGCAACGCGTCGCCTTCAAGATCATCGGACGCAGCCCCGTCGAGCGGCAGCGCGCCTTCGCCATGGAGCGCGGCTGGCGCGATCTCGATTTCGTGCAGACCGTCGGCGACGCCTATGCTCGCGATCTCGGGCTTCTGGACGACAAGGGCAACGAGTATCCGGGACTGACCGTCTATCAGAAGGACGGCAGCAAGGTCCGGGTCTTCTACAATGCCGAGATGCCGGCCGCGGCTGCGGATCCGGGACAGGACCCAAGGGGTTCCGTTGACGTCGCGCCGCTCTGGAACATTCTCGATCTGACGCCGGCGGGACGTGGCACGGACTGGTATCCGAAGCTCAGCTACTAAGAACGGAGGAGATCTCTGGCTGATAAGCAGCAGGCGATCATCGGTCTGTTATTGCACTGTCGTTTCAAATCGTTGACGCGGGAGACTACCATCACCATCTACGCTCCATGCCAAAGCACGAAAAGAACGACGTGGAGCTCATCCGGACATGGACGCTTTCTTCTGCGGCCACCATGGGGTCGTACGTGCGCGCGAAAGGAGTACTTCAGGAGCTGCAATCGCGTGTTCCTGCCACGTCGAAGAAGTCGCTGGCGCTTGATGGAAGCGACATCATCCTCGCCATGCCGGCCGACGACAAAGCCGCGTTCAACGCTGCGACCGCCATCGTCGCGAAGGCGATGATGGATATCGAAACTCTGCCCGTCATCCCGCGAGAGATCCAGGACATCCTCACGATCAAGACCAGTGAACGGCATCGCTGGCTTGCAGACGGCCGGCTACCGAGCGCTGGGACGCGGACCGTACGGCTGAATGGGCGGGCGCGGAGGATCACGTTCCACGTCTTCGATCCAAAGGTGGTCGTAGACCTGCTTGATCGGGGCGCAATCGACGAGTGGCGGGAAGACGACGTCTCAGCGAAGGCGGAGAACAGGCGGCAGGCTGCGTATCGCGCGAAGCTCAAACGTACGCTCAAAAAGCCGACCACCAAACCAAAGAGATCGGCGAAGCAGTCCGATGCTGCGGCCACGGAGCTTCGTGGGTGGGACGAATTCGATATCGACGGCCTGCTGCGGTAACCAAACCACATTACCACGCCTTGATGGGATACGAACCGCCGTTCGGCGGCCAAGAATCTTCTTAACCTCAACGACTTCGGACATCATAGGAATAGGGGTCATTGAAGATCACAGCTTTTGCATCTGATGACTTTACCGCCAGCTGCAGCCGGCGCAAACCGGGTCAACTGTCCTGGAGCACCGTTATCATTAGCGCACCAGCACCTGCGATGTTTGTCAGCTTCTCAAGCCGTTTCAATGGAGTTCCGCGAGTGAAGGCGTCCTCGACGCCGTCAGATGGGCAGCCGGAGGACGAGCCACAATCATTTTCGGCAGAGTCTATTGACCGTAATTCGCAACCCTGATTTATGATTTGCGGCAATGATGATACCTCGCCCCTCTATCGAAACTGCCCTTGAGCGCGCGTTAGCACGCGCGCCCGTTGTCGCTCTGATCGGCGCGCGTCAGGTTGGCAAGACCACACTCGCCCGCAAGATTGCCGATCGAATAAAAGGCACGATTTATCTGGATCTGGAACGTATAGGTGACCGCCGCAAACTGGAAGATGCGGAAGCGTTCCTCAAGGCTCAAGTCGGCCATTTGACGGTACTGGATGAAGTGCAGCGGTTGCCGGCGCTGTTTGCCGAGCTGCGTGGGATCGTTGACGATCGGCGCGCTGGCGGCGAGCGGTCAATGCAATTTCTGTTGCTGGGATCGGCGTCCCTGGACCTAATCCAACAGGTATCCGAGACGCTGGCAGGGCGCATAATCTATCTCGAAATGCCGCCAATCGGTGTGGAAGAGGCCGGGGCGGCTTCTATCGACATCGACGAGTTGTGGCTGCGCGGCGGCTTCCCCGATAGCCTGACGGCGGCGACGGATGAGGATAGTTATCTCTGGCGACAGGCATTTGTTCGCAGCTACCTTGAACGCGATGTTCCGATGTTTGCGCCCCGTATGCCAGCCGCGACAATCGGACGGTTTTGGACGATGCTCGCCAACGGCCAAGGAAATACACTTAATAGCGCGCGGCTTGCCCAAGGTCTGGGTGTATCTGCGCCTATGATTGGCCGCTACATAGATCTCCTTGTTGATCTCATGCTGGTTCGCCGTCTTCAGCCATGGAGCGGTAATCTTGGCAAGCGTCTTGTGAAGTCACCAAAGATCTATGTCCGCGACAGTGGGCTTGTACATGCTCTTTTGGAAATCGGAACACTTAATCAATTGTTAGGTCACCCCGTCGTTGGGCCGAGTTGGGAAGGTTTTGTGCTTGAGACGCTTATCCTCGCAGCCGGTCCAGACGTGGCGCCTTTCTTCTACAGGACAGCCGATGGGGCCGAGATCGACCTCGTCATTGAACAAGCTGGAAAGGCTAAGGTGGCGATCGAGGTCAAGCGTGCCAGCGCTCCACAAGCTGAGCGCGGCTTCTTTGTGGCTTGTGACGATCTGGAGATAGAAAACAGGATCGTCGTTGGCGCAGGAGCGGCTAATTATCAGGCGAAGGGCGGGGTCAAGGTGCGCACACTGCAGTCGGCTGTGAAAGAGGTCCGGGAAATCCTGAGATCACCGTTCGCGGCGTAAGCACTAATTATGGAACTGACGTGGTGAGCTTGGCTTTTGAAAAAATAGGATTCACGCCTCGTCGCCTCAACAGAGGAACGAAAGAACGCAGTCGACCTATTATCGACAAAGCCAGTTCCTGGCGATCGGACCTTGTCCTGATCGCTTCTCTGCGCAGGCAGCGGTCCGCCGGTAACCTTGCCCCCAGATTTATCCAGCTTTGAGTTTCCTCCAGCGGTATTTTGAAGTGCTCCCGATTTTGGGCCAGCGGGAGAGCTGGAATTTCCGGCGCCATGAAATCGGCGCCAAGACGGTGACGTTCAAGGTTCAGCCAGATCACCCGCAGCAAGACCGTTCCGGCAGCTCCGCCAGTGATCGGCGATCGCGAGCCCCCAACTTCTCGGAGTTTAGAAATCAACGATCTCTCGCGCACTCAATGATGACCCCGGATTCCGGGAGACAAGCGATGCGAAATAAAGCGACGCCATCAAGCTTGGCCATACCCCAAACGCGATCGCCCGACCTTGTCGGGCTCGCCACAACCGAGAAACTGCACATTCGGAGCCGAGCAGTTTAAATACTATCCAAAAGTGTAAAAAGACACGGGTCTCCGACGAAAGTCAACTGGCAAGGTGGACGAGTACTCCCCCGGTTTGAGACGCTATGTGTTTAATCTATTTGATAATGGTCAATCCTTTGGAAAACCGCGACGGCACGGATTGGGCGTTAAAGATATCGAATTATTTAAAATATTTCCCCTTCCCCGTCGAAATTTGACAAAGAAAGTTGCGAACGAACCTCAAAGTCTTGCCACGGGTCGACTACGATCACGCCGGTACCATCGAAATCCTGAACATTACGCGTGACTACAGTTAGACCGTGAACCAGCGCGGTCGCGGCGATCAAAGCATCAGCCTCGTTGCGGCGGTCCGGAATATGTAAGTGGGCACAACGCGTTGCTATCGCGTCATCGATTGGCAGAACTCGCTCGGCGAATTCAGGGCGAACACGGCTATCCATCCATCCTCGCAAGCGAGAGCCCTGGGCAGCGTCGCGACGCTGGATGGTTAATATCCCACGCTCAATTTCCAGGATCGTAATTGCGGAAATGAACAAGACATTGGAATCTTGCGCACCGACCCACTTCGTCACATTGGGATCGGCCTTACCGTCTCCAACTTTGCGCAACTCGGAGACGACGTTTGTATCCAGCAGGTACTTCAAGACAGATCGACCTCGCGAGGTGCAATCTCGGCTCTCGGTAAATCTAATTCGATCGTCGACAAACCAGGCATTGAAAGAGTATCGACGAGATTCCGTCGCTTGCCGGTCAGGCGGACGAATTCGCTGTACGTCATCAACACATGGGACGGCTTCCCGCGATCTGTAATAACTACAGGTCCTCTTTTGGCAGCCTTCTTTGCCTTACTGACGTCGTGGTTCAACTCCCGGCTAGACAAACTTGTGATGCTCATAGAATGCCTCCATGTAGGAACATACCTACATATATGATATTATTGACTGTGGAGCAATATCCAAGATAGCCGCCTTGATGGGAGTAGAACCAACGACCCTGCTGTTACGTTTGAAATTCCTCAATATCGATACCTGACTCTTGCGCCTTGGGAATCTTAGTAGTCCAGCCATCGGTGAACTTCTTAAGGTCGGCCGCAGCTACAGCTTGCAGCTCTATATCAACGTTCGCACAGTAGTTAAATGGAAGGTGCTTCAGCCTCCACCGGGGGCTATTCATAACTAAGGGTTTTTTGCGATTATCCGAAAGACTGCGAGGCGAGTGCAAATACGATCGGAGCACCTGTGCTCGGCCCCCCATATAAGGCGCTCTCAGAAGAAACCATGGTGGTCACGGCGTCGAAGACTGACATTCCGCTTTGCTGGATAAAACTGCCGAACGGTCCGGCACCAAAATGGGTGTCGAGGCGCAAAAAACTGCCGACATGGGCTACGACATGCGGATGAACGACGGCAATCGCGTCTTCCTCGCAATAAGCGACGACAGGACCGACGACGTGACCGCGGCCAAACCGGCGCCGCATGGAGTAAGCCATTAGCCTGCCACCGTCATAAAGACCGTAGCAGATGGAGCTTTCAAACAATCGCTTGAGGTGTTCATAGCGCCGCGTACCGAAAGCGGGCTCATCCAAGGCCGTAACAACGTCCAGATCGCTGCATTCGAGCCGCCTCAGGTCAAGCCCTTGCCTGATATCAGCCGCCTGAGGCACGGATAGAATTTCCCCTTGACACTGAAAGACCGTCTGTTTCGGCATAAATCCAAAAGTTGCGCATATCCGGCGCGCCGCTCTTGTCGCATTCAGCCGTATCCGTTCATGGTGGCATTCTTCCAGCATCCGCTTAACCAGCCACTCCGCCGCACCATTAGTCTGCAGGCGCGGCGCGGTGATAAGCATCCCGAACGTGGCGAAATTCTCTCCGTGTGGAAACCACATGGTCGAGCCCGAAACCCTGCCGATTTCGTCAAGCGCCACGAAGCCGCGGCCGACATCCCGTAGATGCTGCCAGTCCTGCGATCGATGCGGCCATCCGACTGACATCGAGAGAGCTTGAAGTTGAGACAGAGAGACTTCTGAGATGTCGGCAAAGCGCAGTTCGAATGCATCGACATGCAGTTTTTCGGGTACTTTTGTATCCATTCGCAATCCAACCGCCATTCGATCTTCCTGCTGCTTATTCGCGCAAGCCGGCATCATGTTTGGCGAGCTTAGCCGAGACCGCGCGAAACATTTCACTGCGTATGCAAATACCGACGCAAGAATTGACCGTATGAGCCACGCTTTCGGCAGGTATTCTTCTGACAGACGCCTAATCTTCTCGTTGATCACAACCTCACTCGCACAGACGAGGACGGCAATCGGAGATTGGCAACACCAATGCAGGCACTGGATATCCTGGCAAAGCTGGTCGCTTTCGATTCCGTCGTCGGAACGCCGAATGCTGAAATCGTAGAGTGGATCAGTACCTATCTGAAGTCCTTCGGTGCCACCGTCGATATTATTCCCGGCCCCGAGGGTGACAGGTCGAACCTCTTCGCCACCATCGGCCCTCGCAACAAACCGGGCTATGTCCTCTCCGGACACATGGATGTCGTGCCCGCCAACGAGGCGGGATGGGCGAGCGATCCCTTCGCGCTTCGGGTCGATGGCGAGAGGCTGTATGGCCGCGGCACCAGCGACATGAAGGGCTTTCTGGCCGCGTCTCTGGCGGCTGCGCCGATGCTCGCGGCAAGCCCCCTCGCGCGGCCAATCCATTTTGCTTTTTCCTATGATGAGGAAGCCGGCTGCCGTGGCGTGCCGCATCTCATTGCGCGCCTGCCGGAGCTTTGCCAAACGCCGCTCGGCGTCATCGTCGGCGAACCCAGCAACATGCGCGCCATCCTTGCACACAAGGGGAAATCCGCCGCCCGCATCACCCTGAAGGGACGCTCCGGTCATTCGTCGCGGCCCGACCTCGGCCTCAACGCCATCCATGCCGCCGCCGAGGTCTTGCAGGCAGCCGTTTCGACCGCCCATTCTCTTGCCCAAGGGCCGTTCGAAGCGAAGTTCGAGCCGCCTTATTCATCAGTCTCGGTCGGTACCATTCACGGCGGGCAGGCCCTCAACATCATTCCGGATCTCTGTATGCTCGAGGTCGAAGCAAGGGCAATTTCCGGCGCAGACCCGGCAGCACTGCTCTTACCGGTACACGAGGCCGTTGCCGTGCTTGAAAACCGAGGATTCCAGGTCCAATGGGAGGAGCTGAGCTCCTATCCCGCCCTTTCCCTTCCAAGGGCAGCCCCCCTTGCCGGCCTGCTGACCGAACTGACTGATATTGAGCCGCTGGCGGCCGTCAGCTACGGCACCGAAGCCGGGCTTTACCAGCGTGCCGGCCTGGAGGCGATCATTTGCGGTCCGGGCGACATCGGGCGCGCGCACAAGCCGAACGAATTCATCCTCATGGACGAACTCGCTGCCTGCCAGGCCATGATCGAGGGTCTCGGCAGTCGTTGCCTGGCCTGATGCGGCAAGAGCGAGGGATAGAAGCCCATGACGTTCCTTTTCAATTCGGATGCCCGTCGAGGTCATATCTTCCACGAAGCTTTCGCCCGCGAGCTGTCGGATCTCGCCTTCTCCATGGATCCGACGTCGGTCGATCCAGACGCCGTGCGCTATCTGATCACCTGGACGGTTCCGGACGACTTGCCGCGCTATCGCAATCTCGAAGTTCTGTTTTCCATCGGCGCCGGTATCGACCAGTTCAATACGGCGCATGTCCCCGATCACGTAAAAGTCGTCCGGATGGTCGAAGACGGCATCACTCGCATGATGCAGGAATATGTGACGCTTGGCGTCCTTTCGCTCCACCGCAACCTGCCCGCCTATCTCAGCCACCAGCGCCGCCAGGTCTGGAATGCCTTGCCACAGGTTCAGGCTCACGAGCGTCGCATCGGCGTGCTGGGGCTCGGGAACCTTGGCCAGGCCGTGCTCGAAAGATTGAAGCCGTTCGGCTTTGTGCTTTCCGGCTGGAGCCGCAGCCAACACGAACTGGAAGGCGTTGCCTGCTTTGCCGGCGAAGCGGGACTCCGGGCCATGCTTTCTGAAACCGATCTCCTGATCTGCCTTCTGCCACTGACTGACGAGACCCTCGGTTTTCTCAATGCCGATCTCTTCGAGAAACTGCCACAAGGCGCGGGTCTCGTGCATGTCGGTCGCGGGCCGCAGCTCGTGTCGGAAGATCTCCTGGTCGCGCTCGACAATGGCCAGCTTGCCGGCGCCGTGATCGATGTCACCGATCCCGAACCGCTGCCGGCCGGACATCCATTCTGGAGCCACGAGCGTATCCTGCTGACGCCGCATATCGCAAGCGTCACCCAGCCCCATAGCGCCGCGCGCGCCGTCATCGACAATATCAAGCGGATCCGGGCGGGCTTGGACCCGCTCGGCCTCGTCGACCGCCGACGTGGCTATTGATCTCAAGCCCGAAAGGAACCCTATGTCCCTCCTGAAGACGATTGATCCCAACCCCGCCTTCACACCGCGCGAAAACGTTGTCGCTCCCGAACGGCTGATCTCGGGCGATCCGAAGCTCAAGACCTGGGCGCAGGATAGCGCCCGCAACGAGACGGTGCACACCGGCGTATGGGAGGCGACCCCCGGTGTCAGCCACTCGATCAAGGGCGAAACCTTCGAATTCTGCCATATTCTCTCCGGCGTCGTCGAATTGACGCCGGAAGGCGGCGCGCCCGTCGTCTATAGAGCCGGCGACAGCTTCGTCATGAAACCGGGCTTCGTCGGAATCTGGAAGACGATCGAAACGGTCCGGAAGATCTACGTGACCGTCACCCCTTGAGATCCCCAGCACGATGCGGTTTCCGAGCCCTGCGTGCAGCCTTGCCAAAGAATACGCTGCCCGATCGTCTCAAAACGGCGTTTTCCGCCGCGGCAGCCGACGCGATCGGATCAAGCTACTTCGCCGATCCTATAGCATTTCGGTAAATTGACCGGAGGTATCATTATGGACCTGAGCTTCGATCCCGACAGTCTTTCGCTTCCTGTCGGCCATATCATCGGTGGGAACTTCAGGGCTGCGAGTGGTGTCATTCCGATGCACCGCCCCTCCGATGGGAAGGCCTATGCCGAGTGCCCGATCGCGGACGCGTCCGTTGTCGACCAGGCAGTTCAGGCGGCCAAGACCGCGCTGAAGCATAGCAATTGGGGCGGCGTCCGCCCGCGCGAGCGCCTGAATGTCCTGCACCGGTGGGCCGATCTCATCGAAGAGGAAGCCGAAACGCTGGCGAGGCTGGAGGCTGTCGCGTCGACGCGACCCGTCGGCCAGCTTGTCGAGGGCGATATCGCGATTTCGGCGGAGCAGATCCGCTTCTTCGCCGAATTCGCCGACAAGGAAGGCAGCGACCTCGTGCCGACCGACGATGGCAATATCGGCATGATCATGACGGAGCCCTATGGGGTGGTGGGAGCGATCACGCCCTGGAATTTCCCGATCAACATGGCCGCATGGAAACTTGGCCCGGCGTTGGCTGCCGGAAACGCCGTCGTCCTGAAGCCGTCCGAAATGACGCCGTTTTCATCCATCTATCTGGCAGAGCTCGCCGTGCGCGCCGGCCTTCCCGCCGGCCTGATCAATGTGGTGCTGGGTGACGGCGTGACGACCGGCAACGCGATCACCGGCCATCCCGAAATCGCCAAGATCAGCTTTACCGGTTCGACCCGCGCCGGATCGGCCATCATGAAGAACATCGCCCGGACGGGCATAAAGCCGATGACGCTGGAGCTCGGCGGCAAGAGCCCGCAGATCGTCTTTGCCGATGCGGACCTCGACAAGGCGGCCGCGGCCATCACGGCCAGTATCGTCGGCAACGCCGGCCAGGCCTGCGTCGCCGGATCGCGTCTCATCGTCGAGAAAAATATAGCGGCCGCACTGATCGACGCCATCCGGAACCGGATGAAGGGCGTAGCTCCGGGTCCCACCTGGGATGCAGCGAGCCGCTACTCCCCCATCATCTCGGAGAAGCAGAGACAGCGTATCGATGCGATCGTCTCCGCCACCATCGAAGCCGGTGCAGAATGCCTTGCCGGTGGCACGCGCATGGACGCACCAGGCTATTTTTACAGCCCGACGCTGATGGCCGGAGTCGATCAGAATTCTCCAGCCATCGTCGAGGAGGTCTTCGGTCCGGTGCTGACGCTCCAGACATTCGAGGACGAGGAGGAAGCCCTGCAGCTTGCCGACCATCCGTACTACGGGCTCGCCGCAGGCCTCTTTACCCGCGACCTCTCGCGCGCCATCCGGCTGACCCGCCGTCTGCAAGCCGGCACCGTCTGGGTCAATCGCTATAGCCGCACACGCGACCACATCCTGCCGACCGGTGGTTACAAGCAGTCGGGTATCGGCAAGGATCTGGGCCGTGAGGCATTCCAGGCCAACCGCAAGAGCAAGAGCGTTTTGATCAGCCTTTGAGGACAGCGAACATGAAAACCTACAAGATCGCTTTGATCCCCGGTGATGGCATCGGTCGCGACATGACCGCCGCTGCCTGGTCGGTTCTGCAAAAGGCAGCCGGCAACAGCGGCTTTCTGCTCGACGATACTGAATTTCCTTGGTCCTGTGCCTTCTACAAGGAAACCGGCGCGATGATGCCCACCGATGGCATTGCAACGCTGCGCCGTTTCGATGCCATACTGCTCGGAGCCGTCGGCTGGCCGGCCGAAGTGCCGGATTCGGTATCCCTGCACGGGCTGCTGCTGCCGATCCGCAAGAACTTCGTGCAATATGCCAATATTCGCCCGCACCGCCTGCTGCCGGGCGTCCAGGGACCGCTCAAAGCGTCAGCCTTCGACATTCTCTGCATCCGCGAAAACACCGAGGGCGAATATTCCGGCGCGGGCGGCCGCATTCATCAGGGCACGCTCGACGAGGTCGCGGTCGAGACGTCGATCTTCACCCGCAAGGGCGTCGAACGCATTCTGCGTTTCGCCTTCGAGCAGGCGCGAGCCAGGCGCGGCAAGCTCGCCTCGGTGACGAAATCCAACGCCCAGAAGCATTCGATGGTCTTCTGGGACGAAATCACCCGACAGCTTGCGCAGGACTATCCGGACGTCGAGGTCACGAGCTATCACATTGACGCCATGGCGGCCCGCATGGTGATGGCGCCAGAAACCCTCGACGTGGTCGTCGCATCCAACCTCTTCGGCGACATCCTCACGGATCTCGGCGCAGCAATCCAGGGCGGCCTCGGTTTTGCGGCATCGGCCAATATCAACCCTGAACGGAACGCTCCCTCGATGTTCGAGCCTGTGCATGGGTCCGCGCCCGATATTGTCCATCTCGGCATCGCCAACCCGATCGCAACTGTGTGGTCTGGCGCCATGATGCTCGAACACTTGGGCGAGCAGGATGCGGCAAATGCCGTCATGGCGGCGATCGAGACGACAACCGCAAGCGGCATCGGCACGGTTCCGGGCAAAGACCGGACCGACGCAATCACCACAGCACTGCTCGCCGCAATTTGAAGTCTTATCGAGGTTTGAACATGCAAAATCTGAAAATGCCATCCCTGTTCCGCGAGCAAGCGCTGATCGGTGGCGACTGGCTTGCCGCCCGTTCGGGCAAGACCGTTGCCGTCGTCGATCCGGCCACGCAGGCCATCATCGGAACCGTGCCGAATATGGGCGGCGACGAGACCCGTGCAGCGATCGAGGCCGCCGAGGCGGCTTATGGCTCCTGGAAGAAGCGGACCCATGCCGAGCGTGCAGCGCGGCTGGAAGCCTGGCATGATCTGATGCTCGAGCATATCGATGATCTAGCGCTGATCCTGACGATCGAGCAGGGTAAGCCGCTTGACGAGGCCCGTGGTGAAATCCGTTACGGCGCGTCCTTCGTCAAATGGTTCGCCGAAGAAGCGCGCCGCATCGGCGGCCAGACCATTCCATCGCCGACGCCCGACCGCCGCATCCTTGTGCTGAAAGAGCCGGTCGGGGTTTGCGGCATCATCACGCCCTGGAACTTCCCGAATGCGATGATCACGCGCAAGCTTGCGCCGGCACTTGCGGCCGGCTGCACGGTCGTGGTGAAGCCTTCCGAATTCACCCCCTACTCGGCCCTGGCGCTCGGCGTGCTTGCAGAAATGGCCGGCATTCCGGCAGGCGTCATCAATATCGTCACCGGCATGCCGTCCGAGATCGGCGCCGAGATCCTTGCCAACCCGACCGTGCGCAAGATTTCCTTCACCGGCTCCACGCCCGTCGGCTCGCTACTGATGCGCGGCGCAGCCAGCAGCATCAAGCGACTTTCCCTCGAGCTCGGCGGCAATGCTCCCTTCATCGTCTTCGATGACGCGGATCTCGACCTTGCCGTGGAGGGTGCGATCATCTCCAAATTCCGTAATGGCGGACAGACTTGCGTCTGCGCCAATCGTATCCTGGTCCAGGCCGGCGTCTACGATGCCTTCGCCAAGAAGCTCGCCGCGCGCGTCGATGCCATGAAGGTCGGGCCGGGCACGGAAGCCGGCGTTGCGATCGGTCCGATGATCAATGAAGCGGCGATCGCCAAGATCAGCCGGCATGTCGATGACGCGCTCTCGAAAGGCGCAACCATCGTGACGGCCAAGCGGGATCTGCCGGCCGGCCCGCAATATACGGCGCCGATCGTCCTGACCGGGGCCACCACCGCCATGCAGCTCGCCGCCGAGGAGACGTTCGGACCGGTTGCGCCGCTCTTCCGCTTCGAGACGGAAGACGAGGCGATCACGATTGCCAATGGTACGCCCTACGGACTTGCGGCCTATTTCTATACCGAGAGCCTGAAGCGTGCCTGGCGTGTGGGCGAAGCGCTCGAATTTGGCATGGTCGGCCTCAACACCGGCCTGATCTCGACGGAGGTCGCGCCGTTCGGCGGCGTCAAGCAATCGGGGCTTGGGCGCGAAGGCTCGCAGCTCGGAATCGAAGAGTATCTGGAAACAAAGGCCTTCCATATCGGCGGCCTTAACTGAGTTGTCGCGTCTCAGACTGGAAAAGGGGCCGCAAGCGCGACCCCTCTTTTTATGCTGCTGATTTCGTTCAAAGCCTGCCACCAGCTGATATCACTGAAATCTGTCGAGCGTTTTGTAATACAGGCCGACCAAGGGCAGAAACCAAGGCTTGCCGAAATGGCCGGGAACGGCCGGCCAATCGAGCCCCTTCAATGGATTGCGGTCGGGCCTTCCAAGGATCGCATCGGCGATCGTCATGCCAAGATGCGTGGAAAGCTGCGCGCCATGGCCTGAATAGCCCATGGCGTACCAGATGCCGTCATGATAGCCCGCGCGCGGATAGCGGTCCTTGGTGATATCGACGAGACCACCCCAGCAATAGTCGATCTCGACCTCGGCGAGCTGGGGAAATATGCGGGCGAGGCTTTCGCGAAGTATCGCGCCGCTCCTGGCGTCGGAGCGCTGGTCCGAGGTTGCGGAGAAGCGGGCCCGCCCTCCGAAGATCAGCCGGTTATCCGGTGACAGGCGCCAGTAGTTGCCGATGTTCATCGTGTTCACGCAGGTGCGATTGCCGGGCATTGCCGAGGCAACTTCCGCATCCGTCAAGGGCCGTGTCGCGACGATAAAACTGCCGACCGCCATGATGCGGCGACGGAAGTAGCTGAAATTAGCTGTCGTGTAGGCGCCGGTCGCGATCATGACCTGGTCTGCCGTAACGATGCCCTTGGTGGTCTTGAGGACGTGCCTACCGCCGGCCTGGCTGCGCTCCGTCACGGCAGCGCCTTCCACGATAACAGCTCCGCGTCGCTTGGCCGCCTCGGCCAATCCGGCGACATAGCGGCCCATATGCATCATGGCGCTCTTCTTCGACAGCATCGCGCCATGAAACGGCGAACCGATCTCATCCTTGAGTTCGGTGGCGGACAGCAGCGCGGTATCGGGATCGACCTCGGCATGCACCGCCTCGAAATTCCTGGCCAGACCTTCGAAATGCTGTGGCTTGGAGGCAAGCTTCAGCTTGCCCGCGCGACGGAAATTGCAGTCGATCCCCTCTTCCGCGATAATCGCTTCAAGCGTGTCGATCGAAGCATCGAATGCGCGATAGAGCGCGATCGCCCGCTCCTTGCCCAATTCCGCCTTGGCCGCGATGTAACTATGCGCCAAACCATTGTTCAGATGGCCGCCGTTGCGACCGGACGCGCCGAAGCCGACGGTCTCAGCCTCCAGAACAAGAACCTTCGCCCCCGCCATGGCAAGCTGCCGGGCGGCGCCAAGCCCGGTGAAGCCGCCGCCCACGACGACGACGTCATAATGCCCTTCGACGGGGCCGGCAGCGGCACCCGCAAAGCGAGGCGCCGTATAGTGCCAATAAGAGGAATGTTTCATCTGGCTGCCTTTTCTCAGAGCCCCACAACACCGGGCAGACGGGAAATATCGGCGATTTCGACATAGCCATAATAGGGATTGGCCGGCTCATGACCGCGGTTGACCCAGACCTTGTTCTTGATGCCGAGATCATGCGCCGACATGAGATCGTAGCGGAAGGAAGACGAGCAGTGCAGAATGTCTTCCGGGCCGCAGCCGAGCATGTCGAACATGTATTCGAAGGCCTGGAAGCGCGGCTTATAGGCATTGGCTTGCTCTGCCGTATAGACGGCATGGAAGGGTGCGCCGAGCTTTGCGACATTCGACATGATCTGGCTATCCATCGCGTTCGACAGGATGACGAGCGGAATTTCCTTCGCCACCTTGGCAAGGCCTGCCGGAACGTCGGCATGTGGTCCCCAGGTCGGCACGCGCTCATAAACCATCCTGGCGTCTTCCTCCTTGAAGGTAACGCCGTTGCGCTTGCACGTCCGTTCGAGCGAATTATGCACCACCTCAGCATAAGGCTTCCAAGCGCCCATGATTTCGTCGAGCCGATAAGCAGAAAAATTGTTGATGAACTGCAACATGGCCGCCTCGTCGAGACGATCGCCATAGAGGTCACGGGCAGCTTCCGCCATCTGGAAATTGATCAGCGTGCCGTGGCAATCGAAGGTGATATATTTCGGGCGGAAGGTGGTCATGCGCTTCGTCCTTACGTGCTGCCCCTCGAGGCGATTGGTGGAGAACACGATAATAGGATTGCTTTCGGCGTGTGAGCCTACTGAATTTGCGAGGTTCGGAGCAGAAAGTTTCGTATAGCGGCGTTCGTTTGGCATTTGCTTGCAGGAACAACCGACGAAGACGCGTTTCACTCCCGGTTTCGCGACCGCCGTCAACGAGGGTACGGCATAAGATGCGGCAAGGGCAAGCAGCTACGGCGAAAGATACCGTCAAGAACATCGCCTTCAGATAATCTACCGGCACCGACGCTCCGACACTTGGGCAAAAGAAATGCGAGGAGCGCCATGCAGGAGCGACGGATAGAAATCAGGCCATTCGGTCCCGAACACTTGGACGCTGCGGTCCGCCTGTCGCACGAGGCCGGCTGGCCTCATCGCCTGGAGGACTGGAAAGTCGCCCTCGGCCTAAGTAACGGCGTCGTTGCGGTCACCGCTGATGACGAGGTCGTCGGTACCACGCTCTTCACACCTTACGAATCGGACTGCGCTACGATCAACATGGTGATCGTCGCTGCAAGCATGCGCGGACGCGGGCTGGGACGCCGCCTCATGGAGGCCGCCTTGGCTCTCGCGGATGACCGTCCCCTGCGTCTCACCGCGACCGCCGATGGTCTGCCCCTCTATGAAAAGCTGGGGTTTCGCCAGACCGGCGCCGTCGTTCAGCACCAAGGGCCTGTCGCACCAACCGAAAAGCCTGAAAACACCGAAGCGGCAACAAAGGCCGATATTCCGGCAATTATTGCCCTCGACCGCGAGGCGTTCGGCGCCGACCGCTCCGCTCTTATTGAACGATTTGCGGATCTGGGTGAATTCGCGATCATCCGCCGCGACGGTAAAGTCACCGCCTTCGCCTGCCTTCGTCCTTTCGGCCGAGGCGAGGTGGTGGGGCCAGTCGTCGCCCCGGACATCGACGATGCGAAATCGCTGCTGTCGCACTTCATGAGCCGGAAGACAGGCGCATTGCTGCGCGTCGACACCGGCGCGGAAACCGGTCTTGGACCATGGCTCGCTGCCCATTCGCTTGTCCATGTCGGTGGCGGCATCACCATGGCGAACCCCGTTATCAAGCGCAGCAATTCCTCGACAGTCACCACTTTCGCCCTCGCCAACCAGGCGCTCGGCTGATCCGGAGAAGACCATGTACAGCAATTCCCTCATCGAGCTCGATCGTGCCCATCTGGTGCATCCGGTCGCCTCCTATCGCGGCCATGAGCAGCAAGGCGTGCGGGTGCTTTCATCCGCCAAGGGAGCAACGATCACCGATGCTCAAGGCCGCCAGTTGATCGATGGCTTCGCGGGGCTTTGGTGCGTCAACGCCGGTTACGGTCACGAAACGATCGTGGAGGCGGCGGCTCGCCAGATGCGCGAGCTTCCCTATGCGACAGCTTATTTCGGCCTCGGCAGTGAATCGGCGATCCGCCTTGCCGCCGAGCTCGCCGAACGCGCGCCCGGCGACCTCAACCACATCTATTTCACGCTGGGCGGCTCGGATGCCATCGACAGTACCGTCCGCTTCATCCGGTACTACTGGTTTGCCCGCGGCCAACCGCAGCGCGATCAATTCATCTCGATCGAGCAGGGCTATCACGGCTCTTCCACGGTCGGCGCGGGACTGACCGCCCTGCCCAACTTCCATGCCGGCTTCGGCGTTCCCCTCGACTGGCAGCACAAAATTCCGTCGCCCTATCCTTATCGCAATCCCGTCGGGCAGGATGCGAATGCCATCATCCGAGCGTCTCTCGCAGCACTCAGAGCGAAGGTCGACGCGATTGGAGCAGACCGGGTCGCCGCCTTCTACGCCGAACCGATCCAGGGTTCGGGGGGGGTGATCGTCCCGCCGAAGGGATGGATGAAGGCCATGCGGGAGCTCTGCAAGGAACTCGACATTCTCTTTGTCGCCGACGAAGTGATCACCGGCTTCGGCCGGACAGGCCCGCTTTTTGCCTGTTCCGAAGACGAGATTGTTCCCGATTTCATGACAACGGCCAAGGGGCTCACCTCCGGCTACGTTCCGATGGGCGCGGTTTTCATGGCCGATCACGTCTATCAGGTCATTGCCGATGGAGCGGGAGCCTCCGCCGTGGGTCACGGCTACACCTATTCCGCCCACCCCGTCAGCGCGGCAGTCGGGCTGGAAGTCTTGAAACTCTATGAAGGCGGACTGCTCGAAAACGGCATAAAGGCCGGCGCGAGGCTGATGGCGGGCCTCGAGAGCTTGAGAGATCATCCCCTGGTGGGCGATGTCCGCGGGCGCGGCATGCTGGCTGCGATCGAGCTGGTCGTGGACAAGGTCGCAAAAACGCCGCTGCCGGCGGAAGCCCAGCCATCACGCCGGATTTTCGACCGGGCTTGGGAAAACGGCCTGGTGGTCCGCGCCTTCGCCAATGGCGTGCTGGGGTATGCTCCGCCGCTTTGCTGCACGGACGCCGATATCGACGCGATCATCGAACGAACGGAAAAGACACTTGATCAGACGCTCGAAGATCCCGACGTCCGCCGGGCGCTGAAGGACTGAACCGGCCGAGGGCTAGGATCGATATACCGCGCGCAGGCGTTTTTCAGAATTTTGTGCCGCATCGCTAGTCCGATTCGGCGCAAACGGCGCGGTCGAAGTGCCAAACTTATCCTTAATGAAGGTCCATCCCGGCAAATTCGGGAGCGGTAAGAAAACAAGTGGACCTGGGAACAGCATAATCTTCCGCAAGGCGGCCGCCCGGCGCCGCCAGCAAGCAGACTGGGGCAGATATGACTAAGTCGTTGGCAGAATTCAAATATATGAGCTTCGACGTTGTCGGAACTCTGATCGACTTTGAAGGCGGCCTCAAAACCTGCCTCAACGAAATTGCAGCTGAAGCGAAGGTGACGATCGACGGCGAGGAGGCGCTGGCGCTCTATCGAGCCGCGCGCTACGCCGATGATGCGGATCTGTTTCCCGACGATCTCGTACGTGTCTATCTCGCCATCGCCCCAAAACTCGGTTTACCGACCGAAGAGGCCTATGGTCGGCGCCTGCGCGATTCCGCCAGACTATGTAAAGCCTTTCCCGATAGCGCCGAAGCCCTGGCGCAGCTGGCCCGCAAATATCGACTGATCGCCATGACGAACGCCCGCCGCTGGGCCTTCGAACATTTCTCGGCGGAACTGGGACATCCGTTTCATGCTGCCTTCACCGCCGACGACACCGGCACCGAGAAGCCCGATCCGGCCTTCTTTCACAAGGTCTTCGACTTCGTCGCCGGCGAGAATGCCAGCAAGGACGATATTCTCCACGTAGCGCAGAGCCAGTACCACGATATCGGGGTATCCCGGCAATTGGGGATGACGAATTGCTGGATCCAGCGCCGTCACGCGCAGGCCGGTTATGGCGGCACGATCGAACCGGCCGAATTCACCACGCCAGACTACCACTTCAAATCCATGGCCGAGCTTGCCGAAGCCGTGAGCGCGCTGGAGGCGGCCTGACCAGCCGTCATCATCGTCGCATGCAATAAAAAGCAGATTGCCAACCAGAAAAAAGGGGAATGACATGAACGACAAGATCATGAACTGGACTGCCTCGGATGACGCGATGGTCGAGAACGCCATTCGTCGAGGCGCCACCCGCCGCGAACTTCTCACCATGCTTCTGGCAGGCGGTGTTGCCATGTCGGCGGGCGGCCTGGTGCTCGGCCGGCCATCGAATGCCGTCGCGGCCACTCCCAAATCCGGCGGCAATCTGAAAGCAGCCGGCTGGTCGTCCTCGACCGCCGATACGCTCGACCCTGCCAAGGCGTCGCTGTCGACGGACTATGTACGCTGCTGTTCGCTCTATAATCGCCTGACCTTCATCGACAAGGCCGGCGTGACGCAGATGGAACTCGCCGAAAGCTTCGAAAGCAAGGACGCCAAGACCTGGACGGTCAAGCTGCGCAAGGGCGTGACATTCCATGACGGCAAGGAGCTGATGGCCGATGATGTCGTCTTCTCGCTCAAACGCCATCTCGATCCCAGTGTCGGCTCGAAAGTCGCCAAGATCGCTGCGCAGATGACCGGCTTCAAGGCTGTCGACAAGTCGACGGTCGAAATCACCCTGGCCGATCCGAATGCCGACCTGCCGACCATTCTCGCCCTGCATCACTTCATGATCGTCGCCAACGGCACGACCGACTTCTCGAAGGGCAATGGTACCGGAGCCTTCGTTCTCGAAACCTTCGATCCGGGCAATCGCTCGGTCGTGGTGAAGAACAAGAACTACTGGAAGTCCGGCCAGCCCTATCTCGACTCGTTCGAATTCTTTGCGATCAGTGATGACAATGCCCGCGTCAATGCGCTGTTGTCGGGCGACATTCACTACGCCGCTTCGATCAATCCGCGCGCCATGAAGCTGATCGACGGGCAGTCGGGCTTTACGCTGTCGAAAACGACGAGCGGCAATTATACCAACCTGAACATGCGCCTCGACATGACGCCGGGCAACAAGAAGGACTTCATCGATGGCATGAAGTTGCTGGTCAATCGCGAGCAAATCGTCAAGTCGGCCCTGCGCGGCCTTGGCGAAGTTGCCAATGATCAGCCCGTTTCCCCCGCCAATATCTATCACAACAACGATCTGAAGCCGAAGGCCTTCGATCCGGATAAGGCGAAGTTCCATTTCCAGAAGGCCGGCGTGCTCGGACAGTCCATTCCGGTGATAGCCTCGGACGCTGCAACTTCGTCGATCGACATGGCGATGATCATCCAGGCGGCCGGCGCAAACATCGGCATGAAGCTCGATGTCCAACGCGTCCCTTCCGATGGTTATTGGGATAATTACTGGCTGAAGGCACCGATCCATTTCGGCAACATCAATCCGCGCCCGACGCCGGACATCCTGTTTTCACTTCTCTACGCTTCGAATGCACCGTGGAACGAAAGCCAGTACAAGTCGGAAAAGTTCGACAAGATGCTGATCGAAGCGCGCGGCTTGCTGGATCAGGCCAAACGCAAGCAGATCTACGCCGAAATGCAGGTAATGATCGCTGAAGAAGCCGGCACCATCATCCCGGCTTACATCTCGAATGTGGATGCACTTTCGGGCAAGGTGCACGGATTGGAAGCCAACCCGCTCGGTGGCATGATGGGTTATGCAATGGCGGAGTATCTGTGGCTCGATGCCTAGCGGCCGCTGAACCTCCCCGGGCGGCGCAAAGTAGCCCGGGGACCTCCGTCTCGCGAACGCCGTTCGTTTCGTAGATCGCCGCAGGAGCATTGCCTTTGAGATCCGAGGTCTCCAATCTTATCCTAAACAGGCTCTTCATCGCGCTCATCACCTTGCTGATCGTGTCATTCGCCGTCTTCTTCGCAACCAGCATGCTGCCGGGAGACACGGCGTCCATCCTGCTTGGCCAGGCAGCGACGCCAGAAGCGGTTGCCGGCCTGCGCAAGGCAATGCATCTCGACGAGCCGGCGATCCTCCGGTTCCTGGAATGGCTTCTCGGCCTGATGAAGGGCGATCTCGGCACGTCCTACGCAAACAATATGCCCGTTGCGGAGCTGATCGGCCGCCGTCTGGTTGCGACGCTGGAGCTTGCCGCCATCACGACGTTCGTCTCGGTCCCGCTTGCACTCCTGCTTGGCATTACTTCGGCCATGCTTCGCGGCTCCTATTACGATCGGATTGTCACGATCATTTCCATCGGCGTCATATCGGTCCCCGAATTCATGGTCGCAACGCTTGCAGTGCTGCTGTTCGCCGTCTATCTGCGCTGGCTGCCGGCACTGTCCTCCATCAGCCAGGTGCATACGGTCTTCGATCTTCTGAAGATCTACGCCATGCCCGTCATCACGCTCACCTTCGTCATCTCAGCCCAGATGATCCGCATGACCAGGGCGGCTCTGATCGAGACGCTGAAGACGCCCTATGTGGAAATGGCCCTGCTCAAGGGCGCCTCGCGCGGCCGCATGGTCTTCAGGCATGCATTGCCCAATGCGCTGGGGCCGATCGTCAACGCGGTCGCACTGTCGCTCTCCTATCTCGTCGGCGGCGTGATCATCGTCGAGACCATCTTCAACTATCCGGGTATCGCCAAATTGATGGTGGATGCCGTCGCGACCCGCGATCTCCCGCTCATCCAGAGCTGCGCGATGATCTTCTGCCTCGGTTATCTCGTGCTGATCACCATGGCCGATATCGTCGCAATCCTGTCAAATCCGAGGCTGCGATGACGATGAACAGCTTGGCTTCCCGCACCCCTTCCCTTCTCGGCTATAATGTCAGCCTTGTTGGCGTCGTGGCCTTTGCGATAATCCTTGGCTGGACGATCGTCGCTTTGTTCGCACCCTACATGCTCCCCTATTCCGTCGGCGATATCGTCGATACCGACTATTTCGGCCCTATAAGCCGGCAATTATGGCTCGGCTCGGACTATCTCGGCCGTGATATGTTCTCGCGCGTTTTGATGGGCGCGCGCTATACGGTCGGCATTTCATTGGCTGCGGTCGCGCTGTGCTGCTTTTGCGGCGTGACGCTCGGCATGACAGCCGCTGTTGTCGGCGGATGGTTCGACACGATCCTGAGCCGGTTTCTCGATGCTTTGAACTCCATTCCAAGCAAGCTTTTCGGCCTGGTCGTCGTTGCCGCCGTCGGCTCGTCCATTCCGGTGCTGATCATCACGCTCGCCGTCATCTATACGCCCGGCGCCTATCGCTTTGCCCGCGCGCTCGCGGTCAATATCAACACGATGGATTTCATCACGGTTGCCCGCACCCGCGGCGAGCGGGTCGGCTACATTATCGGTTCGGAAATCCTGCCGAACATTATCCGTCCCGTTCTGGCAGATTTCGGCCTTCGCTTCGTCTTCGTCGTTCTCCTCTTGTCCGGACTGTCCTTCCTTGGCCTCGGCCTGCAGCCGCCCTATGCCGACTGGGGAGCCCTGGTCCGCGAAAATATCGGCGGACTGCCCTTCGCAGCACCGGCCGTGATCGTGCCCTCCTTTGCCATTGCCAGCCTCACCATCAGTGTCAACCTGCTGATCGATAATCTGCCGCGCAGGATCAGAGACAGGAGCGCATGACGATGGCCAATCTCGTTGAAATCAAGAATCTGAAGGTCGAGGCGACGACCGATTCCGGTCGCGTCGTCGAGATCATCAAGGGCGTCAGTTTCAATATCGCCAAAGGCGAGATTGTCGCGCTCATCGGCGAAAGCGGCTCGGGCAAGACGACGATCGCGCTAACCCTCATGGGGCATGCGCGCGAGGGCTGTCGCATCTCCGGCGGGGAGATCCAAGTCGATGGGCAGGACATGGCCGCCCTTTCCGAAAGCGAACGCTCGAAGGTCCGCGGCACTACCATCGCCTATATTCCGCAAAGTGCAGCGGCCGCCTTCAACCCGGCAACGAGGATCATGGAGCAGGTGATCGAGGTCACCCGCATTCATCGGCTGATGCCGCCTGAAGAGGCTCGCCAGCGCGCGATCGAGCTCTTCCGGGCGCTGTCGCTGCCGAACCCCGAAACAATCGGCGAACGATATCCGCATCAGGTCTCGGGAGGCCAGCTGCAGCGGTTGGCCGCAGCCATGGCTCTGATCGGCGACCCCAAGCTTGTCATTTTTGACGAACCGACGACCGCACTCGATGTGACGACGCAGATCGATGTGCTGAAGGCGTTCAAGTCCGTCATCCGTGCCGGCGACATTGCCGGCGTGTATGTTTCACACGATCTGGCGGTCGTCGCCCAGATCGCCGATCGCATTGCCGTGCTCAAGGGCGGCGAAATCCAGGAAATCGCGGAGACGGAGCCGATCCTGAGACGGCCGAGCCATCCCTATACGCGCGAGCTGCTGGCAGCCTTCGAGCCGAAGCAGTCTGCTCACGACAGCAAAACAAGCGGGGCGACTGCATCCGTGCTCAGGATTGACAACCTGGTGGCGGGCTATGGCGATATGCAGCCCAACGGCCTGCCGGCGGTCTGTGCGGTTCAATCCGTAAGCCTCGAAGTCGAGAAAGGCAAAAATCTTGGCATTATCGGTGAATCCGGATGCGGAAAGTCGACGCTGGCGCGCGCAATCGCCGGCATATTGCCGGCCGTATCAGGCACTATCGGCTTCAATGGCAGCGACATGAATCTCGCCGCGAAATTGCGCTCGCGCGATCAGTTGCGGGAAATGCAGATCGTCTTTCAATATGCCGACACCGCACTCAATCCGGCAAAGTCTATCGCCGATATTCTCGAGCGGCCCCTGGCCTTCTATCACGGGATGGACCGCAGGGCTCGGGCGGCCAGGGTCGACGAATTGCTCGACATGGTGCGATTGCCGCGTGCACTTCGCTATCGCTATCCGTCGGAATTGTCAGGCGGACAGAAGCAGCGCGTGAATTTTGCGCGTGCGCTTGCGGCAGAGCCACGGTTGATCATTTGCGATGAGATCACATCCGCGCTCGATACGGTGGTTGCGGCAGCGATTATCGACCTGCTTAAGGAACTGCAGCGGGAGCTGCATCTGTCCTACATCTTCATCAGCCACGATCTGTCGGTGGTCGAAGCGATTTGCGACAAGATCGTCGTAATGTATGGCGGCAAGAAAGTTGAACAGATCACACGCGAAGCCGCAAATGCGCCCCGCCACCCCTATTCCCAGCTGCTGTTCGGGTCCGTTCCCAAGCTGGATCCGACTTGGCTCGACAATCTCGTTCAGGACCCCGAACTCAAGCGCGAGTATGGCCACGGCTAGCCGGACAGCCCGGAAATAACATTGGATGCTACATGGGAAACAGGCTCGTCAACGGCATGTGCGCCTTGACGATCGGAGACTTGAGCACCACGAAGCTGAAATACTTGTCGATGCCGATATCCAGGTCGGTCAGGCGCTCCATGATCGTCTGATATTCTCCGATCCCAGCCGTCACGAACTTCAGCATATAGTCGTAGCCACCCGAAACGAGGTGGCATTCGATGACCTGATCGACCTTTTCGACTGCCGAAAGAAAACGGGCGAAGTCGATCTGCCGATGGTTCTTGAGCGTGACTTCCGTAAAGACTGTCAGCGTCTGACCTAGCTTACCGATACTGATCTGGGCCGAATATCCCTCGATATAGCCCTCCTGCTGCAGTTTCTTGACCCGCATCAGACAGGGGCTCGGCGACAGGTTGACCAGTTCCGCCAATTCGACATTGGTGATGCGGCCGTTCTTCTGAAGTTCGTACAGGATCTTGATGTCGATACGGTCGAGCTTCATCGGCAGATCTCTCCCATTTAAGGCGGCATTTTATGCTGCGAACTCTCAAAGATCGAGCATAACACCATGGTCCATCTTGTCTATTTCATTCTGCAGGAATCGAACCGGCACAATCAGCCGCTTGGTTCCCCATGAGCAGAATCTTATGCTGCATGGCGCGGTTGTGCGGCAGCTTCATGTCTGATCATTTCGCTATGCTGTCGGCTCGATAGGAGACCCGCATCCATGCCCGCACCGCTTGCCCTTGTCGAAAACTCTCCCGAATTGCCGACGTCCGCCGATGTCGTCGTCATCGGGGCTGGGATTGTCGGCGTTTTTACCGCCTATTATCTGGCAAAGCGGGGTCTCAAAGTCGTTCTCCTCGAAAAGGGTCACGTCGGCGCCGAGCAGTCCAGCCGCAACTGGGGTTGGTGCAGGCAACAGAACCGGGACGCCCGCGAGCTGCCGATGGCAACGAAGAGCCTCGAGCTCTGGGACCAATTCGCCGCAGAAACGGGAGAGGACACCGGCTTTCGCCGCTGCGGCCTCTTCTATCTGAGCAATAGCGAGGAAGAGCTTGCAGGATGGGCCCGCTGGCGCGATTTTGCCCGCGGCGTCGGTGTGACCACGCATATGCTCGATAGCGTTCAAGCCAGCGAGCGCGGCAAGGCGACTGCTCGCATCTGGAAGGGCGGCGTCTTTTCTCCGACCGATGGCATTGCCGATCCGGCCAACGCTGCACCGGCGGTCGCTCGCGCCCTGATGAAACTGGGGGGCTGTCTGCGCCAGAATTGCGCGGCGCGCGGCATAGAAACCGAAGGCGGGAAGCTCTCCGCCGTCGTGACCGAGGAAGGCACGATCAGGACGAGGATTGCCATCCTGTCCGGCGGCGCCTGGGCCTCGTCCTTCTGCCGCCAGCTCGGTATCCGCTTCCCGCAGGCGTCGATTCGCTCGTCGATCCTTTCGGTGAGCGATGGCCACGGCGAACTCCCGGATGCTCTTCATACTGCCTGTGTTTCGGTGACGCGTAGAGGCGACGGCGGTCATACGCTCGCCATCAGCGGCCGTGGCCGCGTCGATC
Source organism: Rhizobium sp. R711 (assembly GCF_002211365.1). Classification (GTDB taxonomy): domain Bacteria; phylum Pseudomonadota; class Alphaproteobacteria; order Rhizobiales; family Rhizobiaceae; genus Rhizobium. The sequence goes on from NZ_LOKZ01000039.1 coordinate 54,498, forward strand.
CCACGCCACAGAACATGCGGTTCGGGGCACAGTTTCTGCCGATGTTCATTCGCCGCTGGCGCGCTCTGTCCGTGGGCGGCTTCGAGGGCCTTCGCAGCGGCCATGAAAACCTGTCACGCTGGCGCCTGGACCAGCCGACGCCGATGGAGCGGATGCGCATCCTCGATCCGGCCGTCGATAGAGGCACGATCCAGCTTACCTATGACCGTGCGCGCGAATTGCTGCCTGCCATCGCAAACCGCCGCATCACCGCAAGTTGGGCCGGCTACATCGATTCGACCCCTGACGGCGTGCCCGGCATCGGCGAGATCGCATCCATACCGGGCTTCGTGCTGGCGGCCGGTTTCAGCGGTCACGGCTTCGGCATCGGACCGGGTGCCGGCCACCTGATCGCCGATATCGTCACCGCTGCCACGCCGATAGTCGACCCGAAACCCTATCACCCCGACCGCTTCCTGCAATCCGCATGGGGCAAGGTGGCTGACTTCTGAAAGGGGCCATGCGTGCCAGACTTCGCCGGCAACCGAACCAGACCAAATGGATTTTCCTGATGCAGGCCCGTCAGCTCGAAGTCTTCTGCATGCTGATGCGATCCGGAACGGTGACCGGCGCTGCGGCCATGCTCAACATCACGCAGCCGGCGCTGAGCCAGATATTGCTGCATGCCGAAGACCAGCTGGGGTTCAAACTCTTCAATCGCGTGCGCGGCAAGCTGGTCCCGACAAGGGAGGCTGAAGAACTGTATCCGGAAGCCGAGCGCATCTTTTCCGAACTCGGAGCGCTTAGGCGTCGCACGACCGACATGCGCTTCGGGCGGACTGGACTGATCAGGATCGCTGCCACGACACCGCCAGCCATGTCGATCGTACCCAAGGCGCTTCTCGCCTTCAGAACGACCTATCCGGATATCGTCGTCCGCTCGCTGATCGCACCGCTGATCAACGTGGTGGACATGATCCGCAATGGCGATGCTCCACTCGGTATCGTCATGAACAACATCGCGCGGCCCGGCATCGATGTCGAAACGCTCGGATATGCCGAACTCACCTGCATCGTGCCGGAGGGACATCATCTTGCGGCGCGAGAGAACATCGCATTCGCCGATCTTCAGGACGAGACGCTGATTTCCTACCGTGCGGATACTTTCCCCGGCCAGCTGCTTGCCAATGCCGCAAATTCGGAAAATCAGGCGTTCAATCCCGCGATCGAGATCGATATCTCCATTACCGCCCTGCCTTTTGTCCGCAATGGCTTTGGTGTCGCGATCGTGGATGGTCTGCTGCCGTGGGAGCAGTTTCCCGGCCTCGTGCGCCGGCCGCTGTTGCCACGAAAGACAGTTCCGATCGCGCTGCTGACCAGCCGGGACCGCCCCTTGACGGGCAGCCACCTTGCGATGCGCGACTATTTGCGCCAGGCCTGTGCCGGCGTGCTGAAGGATGGAGAAGCCGCGCCGGAGTAAAATCGCGTCGGCATAGCCGAAACGAACTTGGTCAGGTCTCGTTTACCCAGGATCCGATCGGCAGCGGACGAACAGGCGCCTGCTCACGCAAGCGACCGACCTCGCAGACGGGGATTCCCGCACGCTCCGCAATCAATTCGGCGCCGGCGAGCTGACAAAACCGTCCCTGACATCGTCCCATTCCCACGCGCACCAATGACTTCACCCGGTTTGCCTCACCTCCGGCATAGTCGACGCTGTCGCGCAGATCGCCGGCGCTGATGCCCTCGCAGCGGCAGACTATCGTTTTATCGGGAACGGATCGGACCATGTCGGCAGGCCAGTGAAAGGCGCGGGCGATGGCGCGAGCAAAGCGTTCGTAGCGCGCAAGCCGCCGGAGATCCCGTGCCGGATCGGGATAGGGCAATCCCATATCGGCAAGGCAGGCACTCGCGGCAAGCCGCCCCGCAACTTCCGCGCCATCGGCGCCAAGGATCCGCAGGGCGTCGCCGGCAAGATATACGCCATCGGCAGCTCGGCCCATTCGATCCGCCTGCGGCAGCCACTGGGCCCAGCCCGGATCGTAATCGAACCTGCACCGAGCCAGACCGGCAAGGTGCGTTTCGGCTCTCAGGTGCCAGCCGATGCCGACCATATCGCATTCGGTATGATGGTCGCGCCCGCCGGCATCCCGCCAGCGAACTGCCGTCGCTCCGGTCTCGTCACTGACGATATCGGTCAGCGTCACGCCTGCGCGATATATCAGGCCGAGTTTCAGTCGCATCGCAAGGCCCCGTAGGACCACAGCCGGCCTTGCCAGCATGTCCGGAAGCGCAAAGATCTGGTTTCGAACAGAAGAGGTGTCGAGAACGGCCGCAACATTCGCTCCGGCCTTCAGAAGCTGGGCCGCAACGAGGGTCAGCAGGGGGCCGGAACCCGCGAGAACGATCCTTCGCCCCAAGGCGAGGCCCTGCGCCTTCAGGGCGATCTGCGCGGCCCCGAGACTGTAGACGCCAGGCGCTTGCCAGCCAGGTACCGGCACCAGCCGGTCGGTCGCGCCGGTCGCCAGTATCAGCCTGTTATAGGCGAATTCCCGGCGGCCGGCTGATGTCAGCACCTGCAGCCTATTGTCCGCGAGCGCCATCGCTGAACTTTGAGGATGGTATTCGACCTGGCCGCGAGCGACCATACGATCGAAGAGGGAATGAAGGGCAAGGGCTTTGCCGGCCTCCGATCCATAGAGTTGCTCGGCCGAACGCGTAAACCTCTCCGGGGGGCGACGATATATCTGGCCGCCCGCACTCATCCCCTCGTCGATGACGACGGGCCGGATACCGGCTGCCACCAGAAGCTCGGCTGCGCGGATGCCCGCCGGACCGGCACCGACAATCACTATTGCCTTCCGGTCATTCGCCACCGTCATGGCCAATCTCCCGGCGCCTGGGTCATCAGGGACATGCCGCTGGCAACGAGGGTCGAACAGGCGCGTAGGCGGGTTCCATCCTGCTGCCAGACCCAGCAGTCCTGGCAGGCGCCCATCAGGCAGAAGCCGGCCCTCCCTTCCGGCCCGAATTCGGATTGCCGAAGAACCTGCGAGAATGTCAGCATGGCCGTCAGCACCGTGTCACCGGCCAAGGCTTTGCGTTCGATGCCGTCGAGCAGGAAGCGGACGGATGGCCGATCCTGTTCGGCGAGACGGACGATGCGCCCCGTTTCTCCAGCCGGACGCGGCCCCTTACTCATTCGGCCACCTCCAGCTCTTTGATTTGAAGACGAACCTCCGGCATTTCCGGGAACCGTGCGCGGACATCGGCAAAAGCTGCGGCAACGCCCTCATGTCCCGCACGTCCCTTCATTCGGCGGAAAATCTCCGTCTTGGTGAAGAAGCGCCAATGGATCGGAAGACAGGCAAGAATATCCGTGAGCAGGTCATAGGCAGCGGGTGTCCATTGCGCCTCGTAGCCTTCACGCTCGTCACCGTAGTGAAAGTGAGTCGCTGGACTCGTGCGCGATGCCCTGAGACGGGATGTTTCGGCTTCGTCCACCTTGCCGTTGCGAATGACTACACCATAATCGCGCTCGGCCACTTCCACGGAAACATAGCCGCGCTCCACATCCTGCAGCACGCGCCAGGCCTCGCGCTCAAGCGGATTTCCGCGACCGCCGCCTCCGGCCGAACGAATCTCGAGCACATCACCCGGCTGCAGGACGGCGGTGTCGATGTTGCCGAGGCGGCGATAGTCCTCGCGCCCGGGATTCAGCACCATGTCGGAGAGCCCTGCAGCCTTGCCGCCGAGCAACCCCCAGGGACGGAAGAAGCTGCGGTCGCGGTTGCGGGCGGTGATACGGCTCCCGGGCGCGAACACGCGGAACGCCATTTCGGTCGCCAGACCGCCGCGCCAGCGGCCGGCGCCGCCGCTGTCCCTGGCAAGCCCGTATTTGACGAATTCGATCGGCACTTCGGTTTCCGTGATTTCGATCGGCGTATTCTTCAGATAGGCAGCATCGGCACCCGAACCGTTGGTGCCGTCACGATGCGGCATGCCGCCGCCGCCGCCGACCACCGGGTTGACGGCGGCGATTACGCTGCGGCCCGTGCGCTCGTCCGTGGTCATGACGTTGACGATGCAATTGTTGCCGGCCGGCGCGGCGGGCAGCAATTCGGGAACCGCCTGGCAGAAGGCGCCGAAGATCACGGACCGCAAGCGCGCGCAGGTGAGCGAACGCATACCGACAGCCGCCGGCGATACCGGATTGAGAACGCTCCCCTGGGGTGCAACGCAGGTAAAGGGGCGGGTCAGCCCGGTGTTGAGCAGGATCTTGGGGTTCAGCGTATAGAGAATATAATAGACGCCGACTAGCAACATGGTGTGGCGCGGATCGCCGCCCGAGGGAACGTTGAGCGACGAGCCAAGCTGCGGATCGGAGCCGGTAAAATCGAGGATCGCCTCATCGCCCCTGATCGTCAGCGTCAGCTTCAGGCGGCATGGATTGGCCTCGACGGAATCCTCATCCGCATAATCGACGAATTCCCACGTGCCATCAGGCATGACCCGTAGAAGATCGCGCGCCTGCGCTTCGGCGTGATCCAGAAGCAAGTCGGCGCCTTCGAGAAATGCCTGCTTGCCGAATTTTTCGACCATGGCCAGGATCTTGCGCTCGCCGGTGTTGAGCGCGCCGACCAGCGCCTTGATGTCACCGATGTTGAGGTCTGGTTTGCGCACATTCGTGGTCATGATTTTGAGGATGTCTTCGTCGAAGACACCTTCATTGACCAGCTTCATCGGCGGAAATCGAATGCCTTCCTGATGGATCTCCGTCAGCGCGCGCGAAAGGGAAGCCGGCACAGCACCGCCCATGTCGGTGTTATGGATATGCCCGCCGGTCCAGGCGATGATCTCGCCCTCGTAAAAAACCGGCCTCCAGAGATGCGTGTCCGGTGCATGTGTGGCCACGAAGCAGGAATAGGGATCGTTGGTGAAGGCAACGTCGCCCGGCTTGTAGTTCTCGATCATTTCGATGGCCCGGGTATAGGTGAGCCCAGGATACCATGTCGCGCCGAGACCCATCGGAACGCCGAAGGTTTCCCCCTTGCGATTGATCAGCATGACGGTGAAATCCTCCGTCTCCTTGACGAAGGCCGAATGAGCCGTCCGCTGCAGCGTATAGGCCATGTTTTCGGCGGCAGCCCTGGTATGGTTGGCAAACACTTGAAGGTTCGAACGGTCGAACATGGGCCGTTACTCCGAAAAGGTGAGGTGAAGGTTCAGGTGCCGGTCGATCGTCACCTGCGTGCCGACCGGAATGGCAAAGGTCGTATCGTCCTGGGCCACGATGGCAGGGCCGCTGAAGCGCTCGCCTGGACGCAGCTGGTCTCGCCGGTATAGTCCGATCCATTCGAACGCCTTGCCGGTATAGACCGGTATTTCGAGCTCGGGTTCGGCCATGCCGGCAATCTCGTCGAGGCCGACGGTCGTTTGCAGTGCCGGTCCGGCACCGATGGCAGACAGACGAAGATTGACGATTTCGATCCTGCCGGCCGGATCGGCAAAATCGTAAAGGCGGGCGTGCATGGCGTGGAAAGCCTCTTCCATCGCGGCAAGATTGCCTTGCGCCACCCAGGCCGCCTCCAGCGGAACCTCGATTTCAAAGCTCTGGCCGACATAGCGCATGTCGGCGGAAATCCGCAGTTCGGCAGGCCCTTCGTGTCCCTGCTTGACGAGCCAGCTTCGCCCTTCGGCCGACAACGCCTCCGAAGAACCGCGCAGCAAAGGCAGGGCTTCCGGCGACAGATGCGTGAAGATCGTTTTGATGAAGTCGCCGCGCAGATCTGCAACCAGACCGCCGAGAGCCGATACAACGCCCGGGCGCGGCGGCCCGATGGCCTTCGCCATGCGAAATTCACGGGCGAGAAACGCGCCCAGCATGGGGCCACCGCCGCCGAACGGCATGAGGGTAAACTCCCGCAAGTCGACGCCGGCCCGCGACGCTAGCTTTTCCACTTCGACGAACATCTCCGAGATCGCAATGTCGAGAATGGCCTGGGACACCTCTTCAACCGAACGCCCGATACGCTCGGCAAGCGTTGAAACGGCCGCGCGTGCGAGCCCGACATCGATGCGCAACTGACCGTAGGCCATCTCGCTGTGCCCCAGCCAGCCGCAGACAGCCATGGCATCGGTCACGGTCGCTTGCGTGCCGCCCCGGCCATAACAGGCAGGACCAGGCGTCGAGCCGGCCGATTCCGGTCCAACCCGCAAGACGCCATGCGCGTCGATGCTGGCAATGGAACCGCCGCCGATGCCGATGGAACTGACGGAGACCGAGGGAATATGAAGCGGAAACTCGCCGATCAATTCGCCCGTCCCGAATTGTGGCTCGCCGTCGATGATCAACGCGAAGTCTGCCGAGGTGCCGCCGATGTCGAGGGTGAGGACATGTTTCTCACCGGCGAGACGCGCCAGCCAAGCGGCGCCGATCACGCCCGAGGCCGTGCCGGACAGCAGCATCTGCACACAAGAACGCTTTCCTTCCGCCGCGTTCATCACGCCGCCATTCGATTTCGTCAGCAAAGCCGGCGCCATCACTCCGCGCGATGCGAGCTTATCTTCGAGAGCCGTCAGGTAACCCGAAACCCTCGGATGGACGTAGCCGTTGAGGATCGCCGTCGTCGTCCGCTCATATTCGCGAATGACCGGCCACACTTCCGAGGACGTGAAGACGAACAGATCAGGTGCAAGCTTTTCGATTTCGCTCTTGACGGCGGTTTCCTGGGCGTCGTCGCGCCAGGAATGCAGAAAGGATATGATGATGCCGGCCGCGCCCTTGACCTTTGCGGCCGCCACGGCCGCCGTAACCGCGTTCATGTCCGGCGCCTGCGCTTCGCTGCCATCGGCCCGCAACCGCGCGGGGATGCCGAAGATCATGTCGCGTGCGATGAGCTGCTCGGGCCGGGAGCAGAAGAGAGAGTAGACATCAGGCATTCTCAGCCGGGCCAATTCGATGACATCCTCGAGACCGGCATTCGTCATGAGGGCAAGCGAAACACCGCGCCTCTGGATGACGGTGTTGATACCGACCGTGGTGCCGTGAACGAAGCGACTGATGTCCTCCGGCTGCAATCCCTCGCGCTCGGCAAGCAAGGAAAGCCCGGTCATCAATTCCGCGCCCGGATCATCGGGCGTCGTCAGCACCTTCAACGAAGCGACGCGACCGGAGCGGCTTTCCAGCGCGCAGAAATCGATGAAGGTGCCGCCGATATCGACACCGATCTTCCAATCCTGCTGCGAAGCCCCTCGAACTTGCCCTTTCGCGTCCGCCATATCCGTTCCTTTCCTTTGCCTGTCACGAAACTGGCATGGACGCGCCGGAGAGGTCCAAGAGCGAAAATGCCAAAGGTCATAAGCCGGACTTATGCTCTGACGATCGGCTAAACCCATAGGCCGGGCTTATGGGCGCTGTGTGATCCCGACTTTGACAGCGCCAAGCGGGCTCGGACAAGGTGGAGATTGTTTTCAGCCTATGGAGATCCTCGATGGACGCTATCGTGCTGGGCGGCGGGCTCATGGGAGCCGCCTCCGCCTTTTTTCTCGCCCGGCGCGGCATCCGCGTGACGCTTATCGAACGCAATCGGGTCGGAAGCGGCGCGACAGTGGCGTCCTTCGGCAATATCAGGCGAAGCGGCCGATATATACCACAATTGCCGCTTGCTCACCGCTCGCTTGCCCTGTGGGGACAGGCCGAGGCCATGCTCGGACGCGATGTGGAATTCCGCGCAACCGGCCACCTGCGGCTGGTCTTCAGCCAGGAAGGACTTGCGGCGATGCGATCCTTTGTCAAGGAGGCCCGACCGTGGGGACTGGAACTGGAAGAGCTGACCGCGAAGGACGTGCGGTCGCGCTTTCCCGGCCTCGGCCCAGACGCGATTGCCGCCTCCTTTTCCCCGAATGATGGAAGCGGCAACCCGCGTCTCATTGCACCGGCCTTCGCGGACGCCGCCCGAAAATTGGGGGCCGACATCGTCGAGAATGTCGGCATCGGGACTATCAGAAAAAGTGACTGCGGATTTCAGGTCGAAACATCGAAGGGCTTGCACAAAGCCTCGATGTTGCTGAACGCAACGGGTGCCTGGGGTGCTCGTGTCGCAGGCCTGTTCGGAGAAACGGTTCCGATTACTGCCAGAGGCCCGCAAATGGGAGTGACCGAACCTCTCCCTCATCGCATTCTCCCGGTCGTCGGCGTCTGGGCGCATGATCACGGCGGCGGTTACCTGCGGCAGGTGGAAAGGGGCAATATCGTCTTCGGCGGTGGCGCCGATCGCACCGATGTTTCGCTCGATACCGGATACGCCAAGGCAGACCCTGCCCGCTTGCCGGGCCAGCTTCGTTCGTTGCTGCCGATTTTGCCGGCGCTGAAAGCGGTTACCGTGATACGTACATGGTCGGGTTGCGAGGGCTATGTCGAAGATGGCCTCCCGGTGATGGGGCCCTCCTTCACAACCGCCGGCCTGTTTCACGCCTTCGGCTTTTCCGGCCATGGTTTCCAACTTGGTCCGGGCGTTGGCGATGTCATGGCCGAACTCATGGCGACGGGAAGAACGGATATTCCGCTGCGCGATTTTCGAATCGAACGCTTTTAAAAATACTCTTGCGCCTTGATGAAGATCGAACCTTCGGCCCATCTATTTCTCATTAACTGAGAGGCAAGGGATCCGTGCCTTCGCTTAGAATTGCAAGGTATCGTTGATAGCTGAACACGCGGCCACGCTTGCGGCCGGTCACCTCATCAACAATGCCCAATCGCTCCAGATCGGCGAGTGCGGCGTTGACGGTTGGTGCGGACAGACCTGTTATCTGAACAATCTGGTTCGCTGTGTGAAAAGGATTCTGCTGGAAGAGCTCGTGAATGCGAAGGGCCGACCCTGCTCTATCACTCTCCACCGTGATCCGCTCCCGATCTTCCTTAAAAAGATCGACGATCTGGGTTGCGGCCTCAAATGCTTGATTGGCGGTGTCGGCGACACCGGTTAGGAAAAAGTCTAGCCAAGCTTCCCAGTTTCCATGTTCACGAACCTCTTGCAGTAACCGATAGTATTCTCTCCGATGGGACTTCAGATAGAGGCTGAGGTAAAGCAGCGGCTTTCGCAATACGCCGTTCATGCAAAGATACAGGGTTATAAGCAGGCGACCAATACGGCCGTTGCCATCGAGAAACGGATGGATCGTTTCAAACTGCACATGCAGCAATCCAGCTTTGATCAGCGCCGGGAGCCGAGATTGGTCGTCATGAATGAAGCGTTCGAACGCGTCCAGGCAACCGGCCATTTCAGTGACAGGTGGTGGTACAAAGAGTGCGTTACCGGGGCGCGTGCCACCAATCCAGTTTTGCGAGCGGCGGAATTCTCCAGGATCCTTGGTGCCTCCACGTCCACTGTGCAGGAGCTTGACGTGCATCTCACCGATCAGACGCAACGACATGGGCAGCGTTTCCAGCCGCTCCAAACCGTACATCATGGCGTCAACATAATTGGAGACTTCACGAATATCATCAACCGGTTGCCCGGCCTGAGCTTCGGTTTCGAACCGCAAGAGATCGGAAAGCGTCGACTGCGTGCCTTCAATCTGCGAGGAAAGAACAGCTTCCTTTCTCACATACATATAAAGAAACAGCTCCTGTCGCGGCAGCAGCATTGTGATACCATCCAGGCGTCCTAGCGCGCGCTCTGCTAGGCTGAGACGCTCCAGCAAAGAAAGCACATCGATCGTCGGCTCGGGTGGCAATGGTGGCGGCACGAACGCCCGCACTGTTTCATTGGCGGCAATCGTCTCGACAAAACGACCCAGACGATGTTTGGATTGGGAATCAGACATAACCCAGTATCAGCTGCGCCGCTTATTTAAACAAGAAGCGGTTCATTTAATTAAGCGACATACTTAGATAAGCGTGCTTAATTAACGCTCGGAAGCTGCAACCCTGAGCATCAATCTCCAATGATTTTCATAGATGCGATAATCTGGCCGCATTCGAATTGCCGCGCGCCATACATCCTTTCTTAAAGCTCGCCTCATATTCCCGCTCGCCCTCGGCATTGGCGCCGAGAGAAACGAAATGAGCATGAGCAAAAACGACCTTTCATCACACCATTTTCAGCGAAAGATATCCGAATTCTGCGAACTGCGTCTCACGCCAATCGCATCCAGGAGGGTGCTGGAGAAGATCAGGCCTTACCTGTTTGATCATCTATCGGAAATCGCCCCCGCTCCTAAATGGCCATATCGACTGGACGACGATCGGTCAGGCCTGCGGGATTGAAGCCGAGTTGACGGCAGAACTGAAAAAGCAGATCCGGCCAGGCCTGGATGCCAACAACCGACGGCTCGGCGCACCACCGACAGCCGAAGACCGGCCAACAAAGCAAAAGACTCGCCCGGATAAAATCGTGCCCGCCAAAAAGGTAGCTTCCGCATCCTCTACCAGAATACCGCAACGCGCGGCGGCCGACGGCCCCTCTGCCCGGTCTGCGTCGACACAGCGTGGGCCTACACCGAAGCCGGTCAGCCCATTCCCGGAACCATTATTTGAAGCGACAGAGAATCCGGCCAGCTTTCAGTATGCGCTGGTCTATCATATGCGGCGGTTCGGCGACACATATTGGCAGCTCTACCGCGCCGTGGTCTATCTCAATGAGACCTTCGACAACAAGACGCTGCTATCCTGGATCCAAGGCGAGCGTGTGCCCCGATCCGTTGCGAGTTTCGATATCCTTGCCCGCATTGAGCGGCGCTATCGGTTGCACGAGGGATATTTCAGAGAGAAGCTGCCGCACCAGGCACGCTCGCTATATGGTCACAATCTCGGTGACATCAGCCCGGCTGAACGGCGACGGATTTCATTTCACCTGCCCGAGGACTTCAACAGCCTGCCCTCTACCAAGCGCGAGGAGATCCTCGATTGGGTGCGCCGGGTGATCATATCCGGCTCTACGGAATATCGCCGCTATCAGGCGGCAGCCAGTAAGCAGCGTTACGCCATCCGCTTTCCCGGTGTCACTTATGGCAGCAGCTTTCTTTCCTCTCGATCGTTGGCCTCGGCGGCCGGCGCCAATCAGAATGTTGCGGCAGAACTTGATGATCCGGATCTACTCTCCGGCGTTGTCGATGCGCCGCCAAGGCTTGCGATGGAAATGGCTGATCTCATCCGCTTCAAGACCTCGACGCTGACGGCGATTGGCTTTCAACGCAATGGCGTGTGGGGTGAAGAAACGGCCTCCCAGAAGATTGAGCACCTCGGCTTGATGTTTGGTGCACTGGCCGCTTCACCAAACGGTGTCGTTAAGGGGTTCGGCGTGCCAGTCAATCAGTTGAGCTTCGGCCTCCTCGTCTTCCCCGGCGTTTGGGATTGGTATCTGCAATGGCGTGAGCAGCGCCGTGGCTTCTACACCAAGTGGGAAGAAGACATGCTGATGATAGCGCAAGCTCTTACTCGCGCAGATGTTGGTTGGATTCGGCAGCACCCGGAGCTACTTCAAAATGTCCGACCCATAAAGGGGCTGATTGAGCAGGAACAGATTGAGTTTGCCGCCCGCGACTGGCATGGCGCATGCGACGCGTTTCACCGACATGCAGCAAATCGGTCCAAGGAGATCCAGCGAGTAATGCGCGTGCATCGCGATCCGTTCGAACCGATCATGTGCGTACTTGAAGCGGACAGTCCGCTGTTGGAATATCGCAAGATCACGGACGAGATCGTGAGACGTATGCCGGATGAGAGCAAATATCCAGGACCGGCCGCCGAAGCCGTCAGATCATTCCTGCTGCTTCGCCTTGGCCTACACCTCGGGCTCAGACAAAAGAACCTTCGCCAACTTCGTGTCTGCCCCCGTGGACACTATCCGATGTCAGAACGCCGGCTGGAGGATTTGAAGTGCGGTGAGTTGCGCTGGAGTGATCGCGACCATGGGTGGGAGGTCCTTATCCCGTCGGTCGCATTCAAAAACTCCGGTTCATCCTTCTTCGGACAGAAACCGTTTCGGCTGATCCTACCGGACCTGCTCGACCTTTACGAATATCTCGATGCCTATATCGATCGTCATCGCGGTGTCCTCCTTGGCGGCGCCAAAGACCCCAGAACCCTGTTCATCAAAACGGTGAAGACCACCAGCACCGACGCGGCTTACAACTCGACCACATTCTGCGAGGCTTGGAGGACCGTCATCCAACGCTATGGAATTTATAACCCTTACACCGGGCGAGGTGCCATCAAGGGATTGTTGCCTCATGGACCGCATAACCTGCGGGACATTCTCGCGACGCATATTCTGAAGCAGACCGGGCCTACGAGCAGGCGAGCTACGCCATTCAGGATACACCCGATGTAGTGCAGCAGCACTACGGTCGCTTCCTTCCGCAAGACAAGGCTGCACTGGCCGCAAAGATCCTCAATCAGGTTTGGGAAGCTGCGTAAGGTCGAATGAGATGCTCGGCTCGGATACTCAGAACATGTTGCATCTGGGCAGAGCGTCCTCGTCTCCACGTTGATGGGGGCAAAACCTTGGACCCCACCATCCAATGTCTGGCTGCAGTTGAAGAGATGCGAACCTACGGGGGATCGAACCACAATTCTTCGGGGCAAACTGGCACTGAAGCCTAGAAACATGACGATATTGCCGTTCTAACAGCTATTCCGACCAACGCACTCTGGATGGCGGCACCCACAACGGGCCGCAACCGCGGCACTGATGCGATGAGAATGGAAAGACCCGGAAGATCAAGTGGATTGAGCAGAAGTGCTGAACTATGAATGATTTGCTTATCTTGAAGGGGCAGTTCCTTTTGAAGGTCGAAAAGCAGTGCCACCGCTGCGCTCGATCCTGCTAGGCACTTTGTCATAAACAGCAGGATATCTTGTTGAGTAAGATGGAGCATTTGAAGCAATGGTTGAGCGACGGACGTGAAAGCTGAAATTGCGCCAGCACTTTGGATCAGCTTTACGAGTGCAAGCGCAATCACGAGGACGGGCAAAACCGCGGAGATAACCTTGATGGCATCAGCGCCCCCGCGGTTGATTGCCGAAAGAAGATCGAGCCTTCCTTCACCGTGATTATCCACATCGTCGTCGCCAACAACGATGCTCGAAGGTGAAAGAGAACGACGCCCGACGATCCAGTATGCGAAGGTTGAGGCAACGAGTGCGCCGCAGACACCGTTCAATATAATCAGCGCAGGATCGATACCGATAGCCGCTAGCGGAAAGCTCGCATTTGCGGGAGCCGCGGCAAGCACACCAGCAAAGGCAGCTGCAAGAAATCTGTCCGACGCCCTTTTGTGTGTCATCAGTGACAAGGCCGCGATTGGAGCGGCAGAACTTACCAAGCTGAGTTGCAGGACGGCTACAACCCCCAAGCCATCCAGACCGAAAGCTCTGCAGACAGGATTGGCTTTGATGGCGAGCCATCGCAGTGCGCTTATGTTTTCGACATAGCGCATCAGCGAAAATGTCACAATCATCAGCGGCAAAAAGGTGAATATGGCGATGTCGACGGCACTTCGTCCGGCATCCAGGATGGCGGTGATCAGAATTGTCATGGGAACGGCTGGTTTGATGGACGGTGAACGCGCGGCCGGCTTGATGGAGGAAGCGGGCTCCGGATCTGATCCCGGAGCCACGTCGTTCAGACGCTATTCCGGATTGAAATCTTCCTCGAAGAAGCGGGCAACCTCGGAATAGACCTGCATGCGCTGGCTCTCCATGAGGGCGAGATGCGTCGCCTCCCCGATTTCCACCCATCGCCTGTAGGAGGCACCGGTCAGTTGCTCGAAATAGGCCCGCGCCAGATCGAGCGGGACGTCGATGTCCCATTCGCCGTGCAACAGCAGCACCGGCGCGCGAATCTCGCTTGGCCGATAATAGGGGGCTCCAGCTCTCCAGTAGGTGCGGATGTCCTGGATCGGCCCGTTGGTGGCCCGGAGTTTGCCTTGCTCTCTGTCGGCCTGCGACGGCTCCTCCGAGAGGGTCAGTGCGGCCCAGCGGTCGAACCAGCCCTCGGGCACAAGTCGTTCACGCGCGTATTCGGGTGCGGTGCCCAGCCAACGCGCCAGGGCCGCGTGGACGGGAACAAGCCTGTAGGAGCCAAGCGCGCCGCCCTGATCGATGGGGATGGCAACGTCACTCAGCCATTGCGGCGCGAGCAAGGCGAGCTTGACGACCTTGTCGGGGTTGCGCGCAGCATATGCACCGGCCACGGTACCGCCCCACGACATTGCAAAGACGTTCACAGCCTTCAGGCCGCGAAGTCCAAGGACGAAATCGATAGCCGTCGCGAAGTCGGCGACGCCGGTGTCTGTGGCGACAAGCGGGGGGTTGAGATTGGGCGCCGCCTGCATCTCCGGCGGGCGGGTCGATTTTCCATAGCCCCGGACATCAACCGCAAAGACATCGAAGCCTCGATGAGCGAGGAAGTCGATGAAGGACATTCCGTTGAAGGGAACGTCGTAGAGACTTCCAGACGAGAAGGTCGCCCCGTGCACCATCACGATCGTCTTTTCGGCGAGAAAGGTCTTATGGTCTTTCCGCCGCTTGTTGCGGACATAGAGTTTGATGCCGGCGGTATCGCTATCGACATAGTGTTCTTCGAAGACGATTTCCTTTGTGTCAAAGCCCGAAGATGTAAGCTCATTCTTAGACATAGGACCACCTAAACTTTTCGCCGTCGCGGGTGATGTATCCTGCAGACGAGCCGGGGAAATGAGTGGAGAAATACATGGCGGGATTGTCTGCCGCGAGGTCGAGCACACGCCTCCTGGACTGGGCCGCTTGTTCAAGAAACTCGCAAAAGACCGTATTCAGGTCGGGACGCTCTACCTGGATCGGATGGTGCATGACGTCTCCGGCAAATATCGCCGCCTCATTGTCCGACTCCAGCAGAACCGACATATGACCAATGCTGTGCCCCGGGGTCGGCAAGAAGGTAAATCGATCCAGGAAGGGACCACCTTCGCTGTCAATGAAATCGACAAGACCAGCATCGATGATCGGCTGGACGCTGTCCTCGTAGACGCCGGAGCTCGGAATATTCACGTCGTTGTGGCTGGCTGTCGACGAGTAGTACTCCTGCTCGACGCGCGGAAAGATGTAGCGCGCGTTTTTAAAAGCGGGGGCCCACTTTCCATCCTGGAGTACGGTATTCCAGCCGGAATGATCGACGTGGAGGTGGGTATTTATGACAAAGTCGACATCTTCGGGCTCGACACCTGCCTGGCGCAACCTGTCGAGAAACGGAATGGTCTGCTGATGGAAGGCGAGATTGCGCGGTCTCTCCTTATCGTTACCCGAACCCGTATCGATGAGGATGACGTGATCGGGCGTCCTGACAAAGCCAGCTGTGGATGCTCACCACAAGGGCATCGCGGCCCTCTTCCATATCGACGGCGGAAAGACGCGACTCGATCGCCTTGATCTCCTCGGATCCGGCAGTCGGGAAGAGAAATGAGGGCGGAACGTTGTGCAGATACTGCTCCTGCACCTTTCTGACCGTCACGCCGGCAATACGATATTCCTTTCCAAGATCGCTCATGGAATTTCCTTTCGAGTTGAACTGGACCGGGACAGCGCTGTCTGATGGCTATGGACAGTAGGGAGAATTTATGCAACGATCAAATCGATGAATGAAATTGTCTCCATCGATCATTTCAATTTGCGGTCTTTCGACCTCAACCTGCTCGTCGCCTTCGATGCGCTCATGAAGGAGCGGAGCGTGACGAAAGCTGCTGTTCGCCTGAAAATCCAGCAGCCCGCCATGAGCCACAATCTCGGCACTCTCCGGACCCTGCTTCAAGACGAGCTGTTCGTACGTGTCGGTCAGGTCATGCAGCCGACCCATCGGGCGCTGCGCTTCGCCGAAGCCGTGGAGCACATACTCAGTCGCACGCAGCTGGCGATCGTAACGCCTGCGACCTTCGAGCCGGGCGAGGCCGAGCAGATATTCCGCATTGGCTTTTCCAGCGAGCTTGAGGTGCTGCTGGTGCCGCGTCTCGCCGCTATGTTGAATGAGATGGCCCCCGGTATCAGAGTGCTTGCGCGAGCGGTCAACCCCGAGCTGGTCCATAAGCTTTTGGACGACAATGTCATCGACCTTGGCGTCGGCTGCTACGATGACGGCAACAACAGACACCGGCGGAGCCTGCTGTTCGAGCAATCGCTGATGTGTTGCTACAATCCGAAGCTTCTTGATCTTCCCGAAACTTTGGACCGCGACAGCTATCTCGGCCTGAAGCATGCCCTGGTTTCCCAGAAGGATGCCATCGAAGGCTGCATTGATGATGCGTTGAAGCGGATCAACGTGCGGCTCGACGTGTCTGTGGCAGCGCCGGAATTCCTCACAGTGCTGACCGCCGCCCTCGAAGCGCCCCTGATCGCCACCCTGCCGACCAGAATTGTGAAGCGGTATGCCGGTCTGTTCGGCTTGGCGATGGCCGAAGTTCCCCTCGATTTGACGGTGAGCCCGATATCGATGGTCTGGTCGGCGGCAGGCGACAATGATCCCGCCAACCGATGGATGCGTTCTCAGGTGGCACGGCTTGTTTCTTCTTGTGGCTAAGTTTGGCCGATAACCCTGAATTACCTCTGCCTGCAGTTGTTCATACTTCGCTCTTAAAAGGGAAACGATCCGCCGGCCCCGGCATTTCACAGTCACTTTGCAGTTGAAGAAATAAGAACCAGCGACCCTGCTATTACAAGCTTTCATTGCGACAAAATTCGTTAGACAAGCCAAATATTTAGCGTGGTGGGATTGGGGCCGGAAGCGGTCGGGCAGATTTCGGCGTCCGCATGGCAGAAGCGGATGTTCGGGTCGACACACC
This sequence comes from Rhizobium sp. R711, assembly GCF_002211365.1. GTDB lineage: Bacteria > Pseudomonadota > Alphaproteobacteria > Rhizobiales > Rhizobiaceae > Rhizobium. Next base: position 71,292 of record NZ_LOKZ01000039.1, read on the forward strand.
TTTAGTCTCGATCTGACCCAGAGCGGACTCTCGGCGCGTGGTCCCTCTGACGAAAGGCAGACATTATTGAGAGCGAGTGTAGGCCTGCGCGATGTCAGCAACGCTACGCTCGACTGTTCGAAGGTCGGCGATCCATGCATGTCCGCGACGTGAGCGCCGACTGACCATTGAACCGGGTCGGCGATCGCAATCGTTAGAGATCGCCCAATTCGCGATTGCGTCGAGGTTGGGCATCTGAGTTCGGGATGGCGAGAGACCCTGGTTAGCTCTTGTGAACGCTATCGACTTCGAACGCCGTCTCCTGGGGTGGCGAGGTGAAGCCGCCCTTGATGCCCTTGCTCATCGCGGGCATCAAGATTCCGTCGCGAAACGCCTCCCAGCTCGCCTTGGAGTCGTGAATAGCAACGATCGTCCAGCCCCCCGCGGACGGTCCCGCGGCATGGAAGGTCTGCCCCTTCGGCAGAGCGCCGCCCGCCGGGTGCACTGCAGCGATCGAAGCCTCGTATTGTGACTTCGTCCCACCCGCAAAATGGTGAACTATCCCGTAAGGCATCTCTTCCTCCATTGTGACGTTTGAGTGGTTCCTTTCTATAGGCCATCGTAAGTGTTTTAGCGAATCCTCATATCCACGAGTCATCGAGAGCGATAGGCACCATGGGCAAAGTGACGTTGGTGGGTTCCCACGGGAGCGCGGAACGCGCGAAAGTGGGGACGAGCCAGCTTGTCGACCACGAAATACATCTGACTAGGGAAAGCCGCCAACGCCCCCTTCTAGTGCAACCGCGACCCCCAAAACGTCGTGCCTGCAACGTCTGCTTTCAGGAATTGGCAGAGCTAGTTTCCATGGCCGACATGGTTAAGGGTTTCGGGTGCCGTCAGGCGTACGAAAGCCTCTCATGCAGGAACCCGCGGTCGGCATTCTCTGAGCTTTGGGGTTTTGTGTGTCGGATGTTCCGGCGGGCCGTCGATCGCAGCGACGTTTGTCAGCCCCAGCAGGCCGAGAGTGGTGTTTGCAGGTGTGATTGCCGAGATTTTCGTGGTGACTGGGAGCACGTTTGCCAGGCTGAATGTCGTCGCCATAGGAACTGGCGCAGGCCCTCCCGTTGGCCGGCTCTGTTTTGAGTGGTCCATATGAATGGATCTGCCATGCCGGGTCATGACGCACTCTCCCGGTTTGTTGTTGCCTTGTCTGGCGGTCCACGCGGTTGCCGCCAGCGTTCGAACACCTCGATGACGATCATGCGTCCGCCGCAGCATGGGCATGGCGGGCGGACCTCGATCGGCTCGTCGGCTGTGTCGCCAGCAGGCGGCGGGACAGCGTTCAGGAGTTCGGGCGCGGGTGATGCTGATCTTTCGGGAGCTGCCGGCGAGCAGACCGTAATGCCGGATGCGGTGGAACCCGCGCGGCAGAACGTGGAGCAGGAAGCGGCGAATGAACTCGTCGGGGGCAAGCGTCATGACCTGCTGCCGGTCGCGGCCCTCGCGGCGGTAGTCCTTGTAGCGGAAGGTGACACCGGTCTCTCGTCGAACGAGATCCGACTGTTCGAGATGGCCACCCGGTGCGTATAGCGCGAGAGATAGGCAAGAACCGCCTCAGGTCCCGCGAAGGGCGGCTTGGCATAAACGACCCAACGCTTCCTGCGCACCGGCGACAGGTACCGTCCGAATGCCCGGCGGTCAGCGAGATGCGCAGCCGAACCGAAGAAGGCGAGCCGCCCGGCATCGTGGAACTGGAGCAGTCGCGTGAGGAACAAGCGCCGGAAGAGCTTGCCGAGCACACGCACCGGCAAGAGGAATGCTGGACGTGACGATATCCAGCGTGACCCATCAAGGACTATGCCGCCGCCCGGCACGATCATGTGAACATGGGGATGATGGGTCATGGCCGATCCCCATGTGTGCAGCACGGCAGTGATGCCGATGCGCGCCCCGAGATGCTTCGGATCGGCGGCGATCGTCAGCATCGTTTCCGATGCGGCCTTGAACAGAAGGTCGTAAACCAGCGCGTTAATCGCAATGTCGGCCGAGCAGCGGACGAGCTTTTCGCCTTGAGAAGAATCGAACCGACGATCGGCCACTTCCGGATGGCGTAGATAGGATCACGGTTGCGACTCCGTATCGTGCAATGATACATATTGATTGACATTCACCAGTATCACCATATGATACAATTATGAAGAGCCAGACGTGATCAGGTCATTCAAGGACGCCAAAACCGAAGCCGTCGCGCGGGGCAAAGCACCAAAAGGATTTCCTTCTGACATCGTGAGGTCTGCCATTCGGAAATTGACGATCCTGAACAGCGTTGCCGTGCTTGAGGACCTGCGTTCTCCTCCGGGTAATCGATTAGAAGCCCTTAAGGGCAATAGGGAAGGCCAGCATTCGATCCGGATCAATGATCAGTGGCGAATCTGTTTCGTATGGACAGATGCCGGTATCGAAGACGTCGAAATAGTTGACTACCATTGAAGGCCTATCGTGGCACACAGGGAGCTTGAGATGACCCATATACTTCCGCCGGTCCATCCGGGCGAAATTCTCCGCGAGGAATACCTACTTCCTCTGAACATGAGCGCCGGCGCACTGGCGAAAAAGCTTAATGTTCCTCGCACGCGCATCGAACGCATAGCGGCGGAGCAAACACCGATTACGACGGATACCGCACTGCGCCTTGCAAAGTACTTCCGCACAACGCCGGAATTTTGGATGAACATGCAGACAAGCTTCAACCTCAAGACAGAAGAAATGGCACTGCATAGCGAATTGGAGCTTATCCCGGAAATCGATAGAGCGGCATAGTCGGGCCTGCCCCGTCAGGCACATTCCACTCGATCCATTATGCGATCTTCTTGGCCTAAAACGTGAACTCTATGGCAACAAGCCAGTCGCTCTCGAAGCTCTCGCCGTGCCAGCGGCGTAGGAAGTCCCGGCCAAAGCGGATGTCGAGCGACCGCTACAGCTGCTCCTCGGACTTAGGAAATCGATCATTGAAGGAGTTCGAGTAGCGACCTCATCCCTTTGGATAACTTTTCCCGCATCGGACACGCGTTGTACTATCTTGGCGGGAAATCCGGAGACGGGCATGCATTATCGCCAAAGGTCGGTGCTGTTCGCAGCACCGTGGCTGATCATCGGAGCTGCCGCAGTAGGCGTTTCGAGCGGTATAACCGTTGCAGACATCGAACAGCCGGAACTGCTCATCGCCGCGCTGTTTATCGGCCTCCTCATCGGCATGGCCGTTGAGCAATTCCTAGCCACGATGAGAAAACAGGCGTGGCGGAAGAGAAACAGATCACGTTGGGAGGAACGGCGCTGGAACGAGCGCGTTGTACTGGGACCTTGGCTTAAGACGCCAGCTGCGGAGCCATTGCGACCTGTCGACGCCGCGGACCAACTGCGTATCGTGATGCGCTCGGATTTCACTATTCAACCATTGCTGAACAAGAGCGAAGCGCGGGTGTTTCGGGAACTCGACAGCGTCGTGATCGGCTGCAATTCCTCCTGGCAGGTGATGGCTCAAGTTTCATTGGGCGAGATCCTGCGAAGTGCGGACCCAGACGCCTACAGTTGCATCAACTCCAAGCGGGTCGACTTACTGCTCGTGGACAGCAACTGCCGACCGCGGCACGTCATCGAATACCAGGGAGGAGCGCATCATCAAGCAGCAGCGGCCGCACGCGACGCAGTAAAGAAAGAGGCGCTGCGACGCGCCGGAATTGGCTACCACGAGGTGGTGGCTGGCCAAACGACCCCGTCGGAACTCAGGCGATTGGTCGAGAAGCTGGTGGACAAGCCGAGTGTCATCTAACGCGCCCTGGTCACGAATTCCTGCACGGTCGACCCTCTTCGATTGGAGGAAACCGTCTTCTTGGCTTGATGGAATTGAGGCGCACCCCATGATGATCTCCGATTTCCAGGCAGTTCGGCAGAATCTGTTTCCGGCCAGCCTCGGAGCGATCGAGGACTGGGAGACGTTCCCCTGGCATCGTGACCGAACCAACCGAATTCAGGCCTATAAGGTGCATTCGTCGCAAGCCATTGCAATCGACGTGTTCGGCACACTCAAAACGAGCACAGATCGCGACCGCATTTTCGACGCCATCGCCGAGCGTGTGGGAGTGGCGCCGGGTGGTCCATGGGCGGTAACACTCGAGTGGACGGATACTGATCGGCTTCTGGGGGAACCGAGGCCCACGCAAGTCGATGCACTTGCAGTCGGCTCCGCGGCAGTGCTCGTCATCGAGTGCAAGTTCACCGAACCCGGAGGACAATGTAGCCAAACTGCGGTGTCACGCTTCGGCGAGCGCCAATGAAACGGAAGCTACGTCGATCAGACCAACCCGGGCAACGGCGTTCGCTCACAGTGTGCTCTGACAGGCAAGGGAATTCGTTACTGGGAATATATCCCGACGGTCTTCACGCTCGAGGTGTTGACCATACGCCCTGCCCTTTTAAGGGAGATGCCTATCAGTGGATGCGCAACGCCGTGCTAGCGGCAGCGCTGGGCAAGAACCGCAATCTTCAAGGAACTGCTGTCGCTGCCTTTGCCGATCACCCCAGTTTCCCGACGTCGCGGAAGGCGAAGCGGGGTCTGATGGATGCCAGTCTCGCCGGCCAATCTGCGATCACGCCGGTCTCATACCAGCAGATCATTGCGATCGCTTGCCAAGTCGGCCTCGATCAAGAACTCTGGAATGGCCTTGCTGCATGGGTCGATCACAAGATTGCTACGGCAGCAATGGGTTCACCGTCGAGGTAGCGTAGCCGCTGGCGAAATTGACGGACCGACATCCAGAGGTGCGTTGGAACCTGGGACCGAGGAACCCGCTAGTCGAAGTAAATTCCTGAAACGGGAGGAAGTATTGACTGAAGGGCACATATACATCCTATTCAATCCAACCTATCGCGCAAACCAGTATAAGATCGGAATGACGACTCGGACGCCCGAAGAAAGGGCCGCCGAGATCTCGTCGGCGACGGGAGTGCCTCAAAACTTCGAAGTCCTGTTGTCCAGGCGGGTAACGGATTGTCATCGGGCGGAACGATTGATCCATCAGAGGTTGACGGAGCATCGGTCCGGTTCGGACCGTGAATTCTTTCAGGTCAGTCTCAGTGTCGCGATTGATGTCCTTAATGAAGTTGCCGCCGCAGTCGGACTTCGTCCGGAGAAATCAGCTGTACAGGAACCCAGCGGCCCGATGGCTGATACTGTGACCAAAGGCGACATCGACCTTGTCCTGCGTAAACATTCCGTAGGACCACAGAGGAGAAGGCAAGGGACGCCGGAAGGTCCTGCCTCTTTCGAAGATCACATCGCCTACGCCGACGCAGTCAGGCAGCCGCTTCTGCGTGAGCTCCGTGACCACATCCTGGCGATTGATGGCCGGTTGCGTTCAGGCGAGGTCGTCACGCCTCGGCAACGCATTGCCTACAAGGTTTCGGGCGGGACGAACTTTCTGGAGATTAAGGTCCAGCGAAGGGCAATCCTGATTCGCCTGCCGGAGACCAGCTTGGTGGACCCTGAAGAGAAAGTGCGAAAGATACCCGAGACGCACGGATGGGGGCGATTGAAGGACGAAATCCGCATTTCGAGCGCTCCCGATGTCAAATACGCGCTTCCGTTTGTCGAAGCTGCATGCCGGACAGAACTCAAGGGTCTAGATTAAGCGAAATTAGAACGTGCATGACCTTTCGACCGGCCGGAATAACAGGCTCCAGGCGGAAATTGCGAATGACCGCCTTGAACGGAATCGAACCTTCGGCCCGGTAATGGGACTACAGCAGATCGTTCCTGTTCACTTCACGTCGCCAGCAAGTTCAGAAACTTAGCCGCTCGGCAAGGCTTCTGGCCATTCCTGTGCGCCATGAAGGACGCGAAGGATGCGAACTCTCGTCTCGGTAACGGCATACGGGGCAACATAGGGCGTGCCGATGATCACCAGTTCACGCGTGCCCGCAATTCTACCAATTCGGCCGCTCGCGGGGAAATCTAAGAGGCGGCGGGTGGCGGCTACGATTCGTTCGTCTATCATAGCAGCCGCCAAAGGGTTATCGGCCTCGATATGTGTGAATATTTCATCGCGATCCGATAGCGCGAAAGCAGACCATGTAAGCTTCACGATTTGAGGGCACCTGCTCTAAAGCGTGCAGCCGCTCGTCGCTCCGCAAAATGCGCCTCGGCCTCGTCGTCGGAAACGTCCGGTCGAGTATCGTTCAGCGCTTCTAGCACTTTTGTTCGAAACCAAGCGTCATGGGCCTCACTTCCCGAAAGGAGCTCAAGAGGCAGCGCGCCTTCGTTGGCGGTTCGAGTAAGCAAGATTCGCACCGCGTCCGATACCGTTAATCCCATACTTTCGAGCACGGCAGACGCTCGATCCCGAACCTCAGCGTCGATACGAGTTTGAACTAGCGCGTTTGCAGCCATAACTATCTCCACATTTCAGCAAGAATGTAATGCAGGTGAATGACAAAGTCTATGGCATTTGCAACGTTATCTATATCAGCCCACATGTCGCAGCTGCTTCTGCTCTTGAACGGATAACGGCCCGGTTTTTATATTCTCACGCGGTAACAGATTATCTAGGCAGTATACGAGCTTGGGCGCTTGGCCATGCGGGAACGACTGATTTGGGGGCTGAAAGGCGTCGGTCGGCTTCCGTGCTCCGATTTGTGAAAGAAGACCTTGAGCCTGGCGGGCGCGTGATCTGACGCCAGGTGGACGTTCGGTCGCCCTCGGCCGACCGCACGCGCCGACGTCCCCTTCGGAAGTTCGAAATCCTTGGTTTCAGTCCCATCATTTCAGCTATAAGGTGCGAGACATCGCCCAAAGGGGATTCAAGACCCCATTGCCCACAGAGAAGGAGGACCGTTCGCCTGTTGCGCTGGAACAGCGCAACGTAAGCGCCGACCAGCGCTTGTTCTCACCTGCCGTTGCGCGAAATTCGGCGCCGATCCTCGCGGTCCTAAAACGTGTCCTTCCAACACATGGCACCGTGCTGGAGATTGGTTGCTGGACCGGCGAGCACGCCGTGTGTTTTGCGGGAGCAATGCCCAACCTCACCTGGGAGCCGAGCGATCCGGATGCCGACGGCCGCGCCAGCACGTCCAGCTGGATCAAATTCGCAGGGCTGAAGAATGCGCTGGCACCGCGGGATATTGATGTGTGCTCAGAACAATGGGGCGTCGAACAAACGGGGCATTTTGACGCCATCGCGTCGATCAATATGATCCATATCGCGCCATGGGCGGCAAGCTTAGGATTGTTCGCGGGAGCTGGCGTTTGCTTCGCGCGGGTGGGCTTCTTGTTCTCTAGGGCCCATTCATGCGCGACGGCACACACAACGCCCCCTCGAACGCTGCTTTCGACGCGGCTCTAAAAGAGCGAAACCCATCCTGGGGTGTGCGTGATATCGCTGATCTTGAACAAGTGGGTGAGGCCGCTGGAAGTCGGAAACCAAAATGCAGAAAAATAGGCGGAACAGATAACAGAGGGTTGAAATTGAAAGCGACAGCGGCCTTTGATCCGATGTCTTTAGCAGCTGGATTCGAACTTCTCCTAGCTTACGAGTATGTTCCGACGCGCCACTCAGGTCTTGGCTGCTCTAAAGCCCAGAACGCTGAACCCGGCTGGCGTCTCCTAAAGGCGGTAAGATAAAGATTTTTGGCGTGCAAATGGATCAATGTTCAACGCCTAAAGTGAGTCAAACCCCGAACCGCAACACGCCTGCGCCGCTGGATAGTCAATGTCAGTCGCCTTGAAGGGAGCAGAACTGCCGACCAGCCAATTAGGTTGCCGCCTTGAGTTTGTTCGAACCGGAGCACCGTGGTTCGCGCACAGATTTGAGAATGTGATTTCAACCGTTTTCGCCGGTGAACAGATTGGCGCAATGGTGCGTCCTTTCGGTATCCACCTTGAGAAAGCCGATCACTTGTTTTATATGATGCGTGATGATTGATGCGCGATGAGGCGGATATGAGAACGACCTTGGCAATCGACGACGATGTCCTGATCGCCGCAAAAGCGATGGCAACCCAGCAGCACCGGAGCGTCGGCGAGGTCATTTCTGAGTTGGCGAGACGTTCTCTGCGCCGACCGCCAAGCAGCGGCGAGCGCAATGGCATTCCTCTCCTGTCAGCTCGGCCGGATGCGCCGCCAGTGACGCTCGAAATCGTGAACACCTTGCGTGACGAACTGCCGTGACCTTCCTGCTCGACGTCAATGTGCTGATTGCCTTGATCGATCCGGGCCATGTAGCCCATGATGATGCGCACGAGTGGTTCGCGGCGATGGGTCAGACCGCTTGGGCTACCTGCCCCATTACCGAAAATGGTGTCATCCGGATTGTCGGCAACCCCAAATATCCCAACTCTCCCGGTTCACCGTCACTCGTGATGGAGATCGTCCGCAAATTGCGGTCGCTCCCCGGTCACAGTTTTTGGCCGGACGATGTGAGCCTTGTCGGGTCAGGTGATATCGCTCCCACGAAAATTCTAACATCGGGGCAGGTAACTGACACCTATCTGCTTGCACTGGCTAAAGCGCATGGGGGCCAGCTGGCGACATTCGATCGCAAGCTGTCAGCAGCAGCGGTTACAAGGGGCAATTCTGCCTTGCACCTGATCACCGCGAGTGGATCGTGAGTTCCCGTCGATACATCATGCGATCTTTTTGACCCAAAGCGTGAACATCACAGCAACAAGGCTTGCAGGGCTCGTGGAAGCACAGTTCTGTCCGGCGCAGAAGGCGCGTCCACGCTTAGGTCTACAAACGACAGCATTGCGCCTCATAATCGCGCCACCGGCCGCCGTTGCTGCAAAACGGACATGAGGCAATGACAACGAGGGTCGCAGTTGCGCCAAGCCGCCACTCCGCCCCATGCGGGTGATTAGATCACGAATTCCTCCTCGTACGTCTGTGGCTCGGGAACGACCGTAACCTCCACCGGAACGATCCAATTGGCCGCGTAGCTCTCGCAGTCGGAACGCGGAAGGTCGGGCTGCACGCACCCCGACCCATCGATCGCGCGACATCGCAGTATATATCGCCCCACTTCTTCAGGGATCCACATGTACTCCCACAAGCGCCATGCAAAGGGACGTTCTGTTTCGAGGAGCCTTCCCTCGCGCCAGCCCCTGCCATCTCCGGTGCAGACCTGCACCTGCCGGATAACAGCCTCTCCGCTCCAGGCGGCTCCGAAAATCCGGTACGGTCGGCCGGCGATGAGCCGCGCCCCCTGTACGGGACGCGCGATCTGCGCTTTGACCTCCATCTCCGCAAGGGGGACCAGCCTGGGTTCCCCGAGGCTGCGCTCCCAACGGAAATAGTCGCGCGCCTGCCAGTAGCCAAGGAACGGTTGCTCCACAACCGTGATATGCGTAATCCACTTGACCCAAGCCATGCCGAACCAGCCACCCACCACCGCGCGTAGTGGGTAGCCGTGATCGCGCGTCAACGGCTCCTCGTTCATCGAATAGGCAAGGATCGTGCTGTCAGCGATGGCCTTCTCAAGCGGTAAACTGCGCGCAAAAGCGATGGGGCCGGGAGAAGCCGTTTTCTTGTTCGTGTCGATCACACCGCTGTCTGCGCCTACGAGCAGAACCTCATGTGCGGTTCGCTTAACGCCCGCCATTTCTAGAATCTCGCGCAGAAGAACACCTGTCCACACGGCATTGCCGACGGCTCCATTCTGCCACTGCAACCCCTCCTTCGGCGGCACATAGTAGACGCGACCGTTCCCTGCGCACTCGACGACGGCGGTGAAAGTCGTGCTCCGCATCGCCTTGATGCTGTCGAGGTCAAGTTCGATCGGCCGCTCTACCGCCCCGCCAACGCGCAATCTCCAGTCTCGCGCATCAAGGTCCGGCGATGGGAAATGGTTTCGCACGAAAAAAAGCTCGGTTGGGATCAGCCAATCGGAGAGTGACGCAAACGGAAACTCGATGTTCGGTGGGGATTTCTGTCGAACTATTAGACTGGGTTGCTCTGGTGTCGGCATCGTCCTCGTCTCCCCTTCCAAGAGCACAATGTTGGCACTCGGTCGTGCGAATTCCGGTACGATCACACCGCCCCTCGCAGTGCGTCTGTCGCGTTCCGTCTTCGGCCCCATTCTAGCACATACCGCACGTTCCTCGGATCGGCCTCGAACGGCAGCAAAGAGACCGAATGCTGCTATAGGCCCACGTCTCTTTCGCGCCCGCTTGTCTTTCAGGCACTACCGCTGGAGAAGACCAGCAACATATTGTTGGTAGGCATCTCAATCGTCTCGCGGAGATTAAGTCCGGCGGCCTCACCCACTTGCTCAAGATCAGCGATATCACGCACACCCCAGGATGGGTTGCGCTCCTTTAGAGCCGCGTCGAAGGCAGCGTTCGAGGGGGCGTTGTGTGCCCCGTCGCGCATGAACGGGCCGTAAAGAAGAAGAAGCCCACCAGGGTGAAGCAAACGGCCAGCTCCTGCGAACAATCCTAAGCTTGCCGCCCATGGCGCGATATGGATCATATTGATCGACACGATGGCGTCAAAATGCCCCGTCTGTTCGACGCCCCACTGTCCTGAGCACACATCAATATCCCGCGGTGCCAGAATATTCTTCAGCCTTGCGAATTTGATCCAGCTAGACGTGCTGGTGCGGGCGTCGGCATCCGGATCGCTCGGCTGCCAGGTGAGGTTGGGCATTGCTCCCGCAAAACATACGGCGTGCTCGCCGGTCCCGCATCCAATCTGCAGCACGGCGCCACGTGTTGGAAGGAGACGTTTTAGGACCGCGAGGATCGGCGCCGAATTTCGCGCAACGGAAGGTGAGAACAAGCGCTGGTCGGCGCTTATGTTGCTCTGTTCCAGCGCAACAGGCGAACGGTCCTTCTTCTCTGGGGGCATTGGCCTTGAATCCCCTTTGGGCGATGTCTCCCACCCTATAGCTGAAATGATGGGACTGAAACCAAGGATTTCGAACTTCCGAAGGGGGGCGTCGGCGCGTGCGTTCGGCCGACGGCGACCGAACGTCCACTTCGCGTCAGTTCACACCCCCGCCAGGCTCAAGGTCTACTCTCGAAAATTGGAGCCCGGAAGCCGACCGACGGCCCCAATTGCGACGCCGGACTTGTAACGACCAAGAATCCGTTCTTCCCGCGGGGGCGGTTCCGATCAAATCCAGCAACGCGAACTCTCCATCAGCCTGAGCCGGCCGGAAGCCGGCAACAACATGCCGCTCAGTCTGAATCTGGATGTATCCGATCCTTCGCCTTGATGAGATCGGAACTGCAGACCAGGAGAAGATGGCCCTTCTTGTTCAGAAGCCCAATGTCGCGAGCGGATTCCCAGCCGCCGTCGCGGCCGGGGACAACAAATCACGTATTTAGGGTCTTAGAGAAGGGCATGGACTGTATCCGCTTGCCCAGCGCCTTATAGACGGCATTGGCAACGGCAGGGCCGACGGGCGGAACACCCGGCTCGCCGATGCCCGATGGCGGATTGGCAGAGGCGAGGATATGAACCTCCACCGCCGGCATCGCATCGATCCGTAGAGGCGTGTACATGTCGAAGTTACCCTGATCTACCTTGCCAGACGTCAAGGTGATTTCCTCGCCCAGAATGGCGCCCAGGCCGAAACCAATTCCACCCTCGACTTGCGCGCGGACCTGATCCGGATTGACCGCCAGGCCGCAATCGACGGCTGCGATGACGCGTTCGACCTTGATGCCGCCGCTTCCGTCGGTCGAAACCTCCGCAATCTGCGCGACGACCGATCCGAAGCTCTCCGCCACCGCAACACCGCGGAAACGACCTTTCGGCAGCGGCTTGCTCCATTCTGCCTTCTCCGCGGCGAGCTTGAGCACGATCGCATGACGCGACTGCGGCTCGAGCATCGAAAGACGGTACTCGATTGGATCACGCCCCGCCGTCTCGGCAATCTGGTCGATGAAAGCTTCGGCGGCGAAGGCGGTATGGGTCGACCCCACGGACCGCCACCAGAGGACGGGCACCCCGACATCCGTGGTCGTCAGACCAACCGTCTGATTGGGAATGGCGTAGGGCAGGTTGCTCGCCCCTTCAACCGATGTCGGGTCGACCCCGTTCCGAACCATGCCCTCGAAAGCAGTCTTCGCCATGATGGATTGACCGACGATATGGTCGCTCCAGGCAACGAGCTTTCCGTCGCCATCGATCCCGGCCTTGAGCTTGTGCACATAGGAGGGGCGATAGCGGCCCGCCCGCATGTCGTCCTCGCGGGTCCACTGCACCTTCACCGGCGCCCGGAATCCGATTGCCTTGGCGACATAGACGGATTCGACGACCACATCGCCATCGAACACGGCGCGGCGGCCGAAGCTGCCACCGGATTTCATGACGTGCAGTTGCACCTTGTCGGGCGTAATGCCGACGATCTGCCCGGCGAGCATCTGGTAGACATCGGGGAACTGATGTCCGCCCCAGATTTCCAGTGTCCCGTCCTCGTTCCGGCGGGCGACCGCATTGAGCGGTTCCATCGCCGAATGCGCCAGGTAAGGAAACTCGAAGGTTGCCTCGATGACCTTGGTCGCAGCCGCAAAGCCGACTTCGACATCGCCGTCCTTGCGCGCGAGGGCCACCGGCGCCTTTTCCGCAAGGTCCCGGTACATCGCCATGAGTTCGGGCGTGCTCCGCTTTTCGGCCGCCGCATCGTCCCACACGACATTGACGGCTTCGCGGCCCTTGATCGCAGCCCACATATGCTCGCCGACAACGGCAATGCCGCGGGGCGTCTCGACGACATCGACGACCCCCTTCACGGCTCTTGCCGCGGCGGCATCGAAAGACTTGACCTTGGCACCGAACATGGGTGGGTGGATCATCACGGCCGTCAGCATGCCGGGCAGTTTGACGTCAATCGTGTATTGCTCTGTTCCATTCGCCTTGCGGGCGCTATCGAAGCGCTTCAGCTTGGCATTGCCGATCAGTTTCCAATCAGCAGGCTGCTTGAGCGTCACGTCGGCGGGCACCGGCATGGCTGCAGCCTTGGTCGCGAATACCCCGAAGCCGGCCGTCTTGCCGGAGGGGTGCGCCAGCACACCGTTTTCGACCGTGATCTCCGACGGTTGAACGCCCCATTCCGTTGCAGCAGCAGCCACAAGCATGGCACGCGCCGCAGCGCCCGCCTTGCGGTAACGCTCCCAGGAAGTCACCATCGACGTGGAGCCTCCTGTTCCCTGGATGGCGCCGCCGAAGGCGACATTGCCATAGGCCTTCACGTTGCCGGCAACTCCGCGGACATCGATGGCCTGCCAATCGGCGTCGAGCTCTTCCGCGACGAGCGTGGCAAGGCCGTTATAGGATCCCTGCCCCATTTCGAACTGCGACGATAGCACCATGACCTGGCCGTTCTCGTCTATCGTCAGATAGGGTGTGAAGGCCGCCGCCTTGTGGCCGTCCGCCGTTCCGCTTGCCACAGCAGGGGATGCGGAAAGGATGTGATAGCCCACGGCGATGCCGCCGCCGGCGGCCAGCGCGCCGAGCATGAACTGCCGACGGGAGGCCTGCCTCTTCGCCACAGGAAGCAAGAGGGATTGCATCAGTTTCGGGATCATCGTTCAGGCCTCCAAACGCTTGGCAGCTTCGTGTATGCCGGCACGAATGCGATGATAGGTGGCGCAGCGACAGAGATTGCCGGTCATCGCAGCGTCGATATCATCATCGGTGGGCTTCGAATTGTTCGTGAGCAGATCGGTCGCCGACATGATCTGGCCGGACTGACAATAACCGCATTGCGGCACGTCGAGATCGGCCCAGACCGTCTGCACGGTTTCCGCCACCTTGCCCGAGAGCCCCTCGATAGTCGTCACCTTTGCCTCGCCGACATTACCGACGAATGTCTGGCAGGAACGCACCGCCGCACCGTCGAGCAGCACGGTGCAGGCGCCACATTGCGCCATGCCGCAACCGAATTTCGTTCCCGTCAGGCCAACGAGGTCCCGGATTACCCAGAGAAGCGGCATATCCGGCTCCGCCTCGACCTTGTATTCGTTGTCGTTGATCGTCAAAGTCACCATGGTCTTCTCCTCGCGTTGTGGCGCACGCTTACGGAACATCGGCCCTGGCTCAGCCGGTCCGGACTCCTTTGAAGTCGTCATCTGCCGGGTAAACCTATAAGACCATCCCGAGGCCCGATAGGTTCGATCCTGTCTGATTGTTGCCCGATCCTGTCACAAAGCTCACAATGGGCCTATTCCGGCCTCAAGCTTTCCCGCGGCCACTCCGGCCCCCAACTGCGCTAGCCGACCGAGCCCCGGCTTGCTGAATCGCCTGAATTGAGGATCGCCTTGACGTCGCGCAGGGGCGGATGGCCGAACATGCGGCGATATTCGCGGCTGAACTGGGTGGGACTTTCGTAGCCGACCCTGAGCGCCGCCGTCGCCGCATCGAGCGATCCGGAAAGCATCAGTTCCCGCGCATGGTGCAGCCGAAGATGCTTCTGGAATTGCAGCGGACTCATCGTTGTCATCGCGCGGAAATGATGATGCAGCGTGGAGACGCCCATATTTGCCATGTCTGCCAGGGCCTCGACCCGAAGCGGCATCGTGTAGTTCTCCTTCAGCCAGGCAACCGCCTTTGCCACGCGGTTGCTGTTGGTTCCGGCGAACGCAAATCGGCGCAGCCGTGCGCCCTGCTCGCCGGTGAGAAGGCGGTAATAGATCTCATTCTGAATATGATTTGCCATGAACGGGATGTCGTTCGGCGAATTCACCAGCGAAATCAGTCGCCAGAAAGCATCGTACAGTTCCGGCGTAACCGTACCGACTACGACGCCGCGGTCGCGATCGGACATATCCGTCGGATGCAGATCGTGGTTGGCAATAAATCGCCGAAGCGCTTCGAGATCCAGCCGCAGTCTTGCGGCGACATAGGGCTCTGTCGTGCTCGCCGCGCAGATCTGGCCGGTCATCGGCAGCCCTATCGTTGTCAGGAAGAAGCGAGTTTCATCATAGACGAGTGTTTCGTCTCCGATACGGACGCGCTTGCTGCCGCCGATGATCAACGAGAGGCTGGGTTCATACAGATGGAAGAAAGGCCCAGCGGGCTCGACGACCCGATAGAGCGAAAGCCCCGGTATGTCGTGCCTGAAGCTCACGCCGTCCCACGGCAATTGCGACAGAACGCCGAGAATCCGCGAGCGGGTTGCCGCAGTCTGAGCCTTGAGATCCTCTTCGTCAGACAAAATTTCCTCCTTCGAGCCTTCCCATCCAATTGTCGCCTATCTCGCGATCGGTCTCCAGTGTTATCGCATTATTTTGATTTCCAGAGTATTGGGCAAGAATTCAGCAGGAACACGGTACCGCCCTGCGGCCGCGGGCGCTACGTCTTTCGCTCTTGCTGAAGGCCCGATCAAGGTCGTCCTGTCTCATCCGGCAAAGCTATTAGGAGAGACCTTGGTGCGCGCAATGGCGGAAGCTCTCGATGCCGGCCGATCGCCAACTGTTTCGCAGCACGTTGTCCCGTTCGAATTTTACACTGCCACCAATATTTGAAGTTTAGCGAAAAGAGCAGTTAAAGCGCTTGAGAAACGCGGAAGCACGTTGGTCGTGGCGAGATAGACGGTGCGATCAAAACTAGCCGCCTTGAGCGGAATCGAACACCCGTTCACCTAGATAATGACTTCGTTGGAATTCATTAAACTGGCAACAATTTATTTCTGTAATGACAGCGAGTAGCGGGTATGCCGACGTTCACCCGTACGCGTGAGCGCACCGATCTCCACGAGCTGCTGTAGATCGCGTGTCGCTGTGGCGCGGGAAGTGTCTGTGATCGCGATGTAGTTTTCTGCACTTAGGCCCCCCTTGAAGCCTGCCGTGCCTTCCTTGAAGATGCGCGCGATTACCTTTTCCTGCCGCTCGTTCAGCCGGCCTCGAAAACGGTCGTAGAACTTTGCTTTCTGAATGAAGAAATCTATGCGCTCAAGCGTCGCCCGTTGAGCCTGCAGGATAGTTTCCGAGAAAAAAATGATCCAATCTGTAATATCGAGTGTACGCTGGTGGCGCTCAAGTTGGGAATAGTAGGCCTTTCGGTTTTTCTCGATTGTGAAGGCGAGTGATATGAGACTTGGCTGCCCTATGTTTTGCGCCAGGGATTTCTCAGCGAGCGCGCGCCCAATTCGGCCGTTGCCATCCTCAAATGGATGTATGCTTTCAAAGTAAAGATGGCCAACCGCTGCGCGCGTTAAAGCTTGAAGTGGAGTTTGGTCGGTTGGTCCAGATTGATTGAACCATGCGATGAAGGTCTCCATCTCAGCTGCAATCTGGCGAGATGGGGGAGCCTCGAAATGGATTGTGGGCTTATCCAATCGACCTGACACAATCTGCATGGCGTCTTCATGCTTGCGGTAAGCACCAACCGTTTCAATATATCGATTTCCGGCCATGAGCATTGAGTGCCAGTGGAACAGTTTCTCATGATGCAGCGGCCCCTGCCAGCTTCGGTGGACATCCGTCATCATCTCGGCGATCCCCCGTTCTTGGGGACGGATCTGTCTATCATCGCTATTGAGTCCGAACTGCTGGCGGAGTGATGATTGGATGCTTGCGCGGTCAAGAAACTCCCCCTCAATCTCCGAGGTCTTGATCGCTTCGTCGCTCAACAATTCAATGAGAAGTTGGCTGCTGTCGTCCTCGTTGAAATGCCGAACAGCACCGATAACCTCGCCGGCGGACTGCAGGAATTTATGCTCCAATGGGACCAGGCTCGCAGCGTCGTACCTGAAGTTTGGCCAATCGGCGTTCTGCCAATTCCATTTCATGAGTTATAGCCAGCCTTTCTATAACTCATGACTATCGCCGTAAATGAGTTATTGCAAGCCTATCTATTGCTCAGCGCCACAATCTGCGGCCCCTTCGAGCAGCGGCGATCGATAGGCAACCACCTACACATATTTTGTTAAAAGGTGCCCCTTATTTCCGCTCGCCCTCAGCATTGGTACCGAGAGAAACGGAATCAGCATGACCAAAAAAGATCCTTCATCACCTCATTTTCAGCGAAAAATTTCAGAATTCTGCGAACTGCGTCTCACGCCAATCGCCTCCAGGAGGGTGCTGGAGAAGATCAGGCCTTACCTGACCAGCTTGATCATCTATCGAAAGTCGCCTCCGGTCCTGAATGGTCATATCAACTGGACCACGATCGGTCAGGCCTGCGGTATCGAAGCTGAGCTAACAGCAGAATTGAAGAAGCAACTCCGGCCAGGCCTGGATGCAATAATCCGGTGGCTCGGTGCAACACCAGTGGCCGAAGACGCGTCACAATCAAAACCGCCTGTTCGCCCGGACAAGACGGCGACCGCCAGGAAGGCAACCTCCTCACCCTCAACCAGAAAGCCGCAACGCGCGACGACCGACGGTAGCTTTGCCCGATCTGCATCTGCGCAACGTGGGCCTGCACCAAAGCCGATCAGCCCTTTCCCAGAACCACTATTCGAAGCGACAGAAGATCCGGCAAGCTTTCAGGATGCGCTGGTCTATCACATGCGCCGCTTCGGCGACAGCTATTGGCAACTCTACCGCGCCGTGGTTCATCTGAATGAGATTTTCGACAACAAGACACTGTTGTCCTGGATCCAGGGCGAGCGTGTCCCTCGATCCGTTGCAAGCTTCGATATTCTGCGCCGTATCGAGCGGCGCTATCGCCTTCCAGAAGGATATCTCAAAGAGAAGCTGCCGCATCAGGCGCGCTCGCTTTGTGCTCACGATCTCGGCGATATCAACCCGGCTGAGCGGCGTTAGGATTTCACTGCACCTGCCGGAGGACTTCAACAGCCTGCCCTTCACCAAACGGGAGGAGATACTCGATTGGGTGCGCCGGGTGATCGTTTCCGGCTCGACGGAATATCGCCGCTACCAGTCGGCAGCCAGCAAGCAGCGATATGCCATCCGCTTTCCAGGCGTCACCTATGGTGGCGGCTCGCTCTTATCTCGATCCTTGGCTTCGACGGTCGGCGCCAATCCGAACATATTGGCAGAACAAGACGATCCCGATCTGCTATCGGGCGTTGTCGATGCGCCACCGCGGCTTGCAATGGAAATGGCTGATCTCATTCGGTTCAAAACCTCGACGCTGACAGCGATCGGATTTCAGCGCAACGGTGTCTGGGGTGAGGAAACCGCATCTCAAAAGATCGGGCACCTCGGCCTGATGCTCGGCACACTAGCCGCCTCGCCAAACGGTGTCGTGAAAGGTCGCGGCGTGCCGGTCAGCCAGTTGAGCTTTGGCCTCCTCGTCTTCCCAGGTGTTTGGGACTGGTATCTACAATGGCGCGAAACAGCGCCGTGGCTTCTACACCAAGTGGGAAGAAGACATGCTGATGGTAGCGCAGGCTTTTACTCGCGCAGATGTAGGCTGGATTCGGCAGCATCCAGAGCTCTTGAAAAACGTCAGGCCAATCGAAGGTTTGGTTGAGCAGGAAGAGATCGATTTCGCTACCCGCGACTGGAACAGCGCCTGCGATGCGTTTCACCGGCATGCAGCAAATCGGTCCAAGGAGATCCAGCGAGTAATGCGCGTTCATCGCGATCCGTTCGAACCAATCATGTGCGTACTTGAAGCGGACAGTCCGCTGGCGGAATATCGCAAGATTACCGACGAGATCCTGAAACGCATGCCGGATGAAAGCCGATATCCACTGCCGGCGGCCGAAGCCGTCCGCTCATTCCTGTTGCTCCGTCTCGGACTGCATCTCGGGCTCAGACAAAAGAACCTTCGCCAGTTGCGTGTCTGCCCACGCGGGCATCACCCGACATCGGAACGTCGACTTGAAGACATGAAATGCGGCGAGCTGCGCTGGAGTGACCGCGACAACGGTTGGGAAGTCCTGATCCCATCTGCGGCATTTAAGAACTCCGGCTCATCCTTCTTTGGCCAGAAGCCATTTCGGTTGATCCTTCCGGACCTGCTTGGCCTCTACAAATATCTCGATGCTTACATCGATCGCCATCGCGGTGCCCTGCTGGGTGGTGCGAAAGATCCTCGTACCCTCTTCGTCAAAACGGTGAAAACGACGAGTTTCGATGCGGCTTACAACTCCACCACTTTCTATGAAGCTTGGCGAACTGTGATTCAGCGTTACGGGATCTACAACCCGTACACTGGACGAGGTGCGATCAAAGGCTTGCTGCCGTATGGGCCACACAATCTGCGCGACATTCTCGCAACTCACATATTGAAGCAGACAGGATCATACGAGCAGGCGAGTTATGCTATCCAGGACACACCGGATGTCGTGCAGCAGCACTATGGTCGCTTCCTGCCGCAGGACGAGGCAGCTCTGGCCGCTAAGATCCTCAATCAAGTATGGGAAGCGGCATAAGGCGGACTGAGCCGTCCAGCTCGGATGTGAGGAGCATTTCGCATTCGTCAGTCCTCTCAGTCACTTGGCCGCCTGGTATCAGCTAAGTGTCCGGTTGCGGATTGCCAGCCGTCCACCAGAGTGGCAATGGCTGCCTCCAGCGGCGCCGATCCGACCTTTTCTGGCACCAGAAGTCCATCGATCGCGAGAAGGGTGGTGCCGTGAATGAGCACCCATGCGGCGGTCGCCGTCCCCTGACTGGCCGCTTGCGAATGGTGCCGGCAGCCTGACCGCGTCCGAGCATGTCCAGCACTACCTCGAATACAGCGAGCGCCCTTTGATCGAGATGCATTCCGACGGCCCGCCCCTCCTCCGGGCTGAACATGAGGCGATATAGGGCCGGGTTGTCGGTTCCGAACGCGACATATGCCAGAGATATCGGAGTGATTTCCTCGAGCAGAGATCGAAGGGGCTATCTGGACCTTTGCGGAAATCGACGGGATGACTGGCCAAAAAGACCTTCGCACCAGCGGGGATCATGCAGACCGCACCGCGCGGATCAGCCTGACGAGATGGGGCTCGTCGATCCCGACATTCACGCGGATCACTGCGTCGCCGATCATGATGTCCGCGGTAGAGGTTTCGCCCCGAGCCGTATCAACAACAGCCTCCGCTTTCAGTCGGGCATTGCGCCGCCATGTGAACAGCTGCGAGGGGTCGATCCCTATGCGCCTTGCCACCGCCGAAACGCTCGCACCCGGCTCCATGCTTTCGGCTACCGCCTGAGCCTTGAACTCATCTGACCAGCGTCGAACCTCTCGCGGCGCGCCCTCCAGGCGACCCGCAACGGCTTCGATCATATGGAACGTTCTATGTTCGGACATAGCTTCAGACATCGCAATCCATACCAAGCTCATTCCCTGAGCTCACATGAATAAGCGCGATGCCTTGCTATCGCCAGACGGGGTCAATGCACCGCTTACAATGCAGCCGAGCTAATTGTCGTCCAGGAGGTGCCGTCGTCAGAATTGTTGGAGATGCCCTTTGGCAGGCGTGAAGATGCGCGAGGAGAACCAGCAGGCTAGGACAGAGTTTCGTCACGCTCGGCCGGACGGCCTCAGCCCGCACACGTGCCAAGGATCGGTGTCATCAGACGCACATGAGTATCGATACGCTCGAGAACTTTCTCCGGAACGACGTTCCGTTCCGGCAGTAACCACCAAAGTTCGTTCACGCGCTCGACCGTGTCGATCACCGCCTGGAATACGGCCGCTTCCGGCAAGCGCGCGCGATTGGCGAACGCTTTCCAGCGCTGCACGTTCATCGCCTTGAATGGTCGATCGCCGGCGAGCGACAGAGCCATGGCATCCGCAGGGATGTAAGGAACTGTCGAGAGCATATCGTAGACAGGCGCGAGTTGCGGTTTGTCGCCAGCCTCGCGATAGATCAATGACCAGTTCTTCAGGTGCATGTCGCCATTGCCGGTTATAGCAGCCAGAGCCAGCCGGCGGACGAACTCGAGCGCGGCGGTGGACGAAACGGCAACGTTCAAGGCTGTAGCGATATCTTGATAGGCGGCTCCTTCGTACTTCCGCGAAGGATAGACGCCGAACACCTGTGCGAAATCTTCGATATGGATCCGCTCGCCGCCTTCGCCACGATCGAAGCGTTTGACGAGCAGGACTTTTCCGTCCGACAGCGTCTCGAACTCTTTTGGAATACCCTCGAACTCCGATTGCTCAACGAGTTCACGTTCCGGAACCTCCATGCCGATCGCTTCAGCCAATGCAAGATTGGCATATTCGTTTTCCGACACGCCAGGAAACGAGGTAGATGGAAACTTGGCGACATACGCCCCCTGATCGTCGCCAAGCGGTAACGTCAGTCCACCGCCCTTCCCCGTGTTCTTGATGACCGAAAGCTTCATCTGAACGCCGGCGAGCGAAAATCGGGCTTTCGGCTTGGGAGCGGCCGGGTTGTCAAAACGCACAACCGTTCTGTCACTCGGCATGACGCGGACTGCACCCGGCAGATCCGACCCGAGCGCGACGAGCAGGTCGAAATCGTTTCCCGCGCGAACACTCCCCGCGTGGTGTTTCTCCATCGCCTCGCGCAGCTTGTTTTCGGGGAGCAGATTGGCAAAGAACGCTGGCAGCGCTCTGGCAACGGGTTTCGGGTCCTTGCGCAAGCCGCCTGTGGACGCGCGGAACGACAGGCTGAGCACCGGAAAGCCGCCGGTTGCGCGATAGCTCTCCTCGAAGCTGAAGGCGTTGAAGTCGCCGGGCGTCCTAACGATCGTGCCGACTTTCGCGTCGTTCAGCAGCACGTCAAGCGACGAAATGGATCTCGGATCAGAAGAAGCCTCAGACATTCTCATCCCCGTCTGGATGAGCAATGAATGCCGGGAGATCGTCGAGATCGTCATGCGGCCGCAGCAGCACATCGACGGCCGGAACCATCGCCTGCGGTATGAGCATCAATTCAAGCCCGAGTGCGCGGGCGATGTTGATCAGGGTCGTCGTGCGCGCTGCACTGCTTCCGGCTTCGATCTCACGATAGCGGGGACGCGATATACCAGCGAGGTCGGCAACCTGCTCCTGTGTTAGTTGCTTGCCTTTACGAGTAGCCTTCAGCAGTTGCCCGATTTCCAGCAGGGCATCTGACTCAGATCGTGCCATACTACCTACCCAACCATTATCCTTGGAATAGGGCGGTTTATCTCAAAATTACTGGCGTCGGTCAACGAAAAAGACATAAATAGGGATCATTTTTTATAATTTGATCCTTTTATATATCATTCATGCTGTTATTCAAATGGCCACGCCACAGCTAGCGAGTCCTACCCATCATACATGCTTTGTTAAAGGCAGACCCCTATTCCCGCTCGCCCTCGGCACTGGTGCCAGAGAGAAACGGAATGAGCATGCCCAAACACGATCTTTCGCGATATCGGAGGTGAATCACGCTTCGATCGCTGAGAAAACCGAAATCTGAAATCGCAAGGAAACAGATCGAAAAACATTCGTTTCTTGCGATATCGATTACTGGGAAGCGTCCAATATACGCGAAATATCAATCGCTTCCGGATACTTCACGGCCGACTAAAGAATGGCCACTGAACGTACGTGCCTCGTCAGGCGCGAGTCACCCCTTGAGGCTGCGCACGGCGATCTCGCCGAGCTTCGTGCCCGTGCACAGCGTTTAAACCCGTGTGGCGTGGTTCAACGGATCTAGTCCTGATTGGCAACCATTGGCAATGAACCCTCGTCGTGAAGGCGGGCGTCGGTCTGTCGGGCTGCGGCCACGAGACGTCGTTGTGCCCGGATTGCATGCCATTGCTGGTCGATCAGGACGCCGATCAGGATCACACCGCCCATAACGGCAAAATTCAGCGACGACGGGATGCCGAGCAGGTTCACGAGGTTCTGCAACTCCTGGAGCAAAACGGTACCGAGCACGACGCCGATGATCGATCCCTCACCGCCGCGCAGTGAAAATCCGCCAAGCACGGCAGCGGCAATAGCGTAGAGTTCGTAGAACTGCCCGTGGCTTGCTGGTGAAATCGAGCGCGTGTACATGGCAAAATAGATCGCCGAAAGCGCAGTGAGCAATCCGCAGATGATGTAGGCCGACATGATCATGCGACCCGTGCGAATGCCGCAATAGCGGGCTGCCTCCTCGTTCTTGCCGATTGCGTAAAGATAGCGCCCGAATACGGAGCGATGCAGCACCACCCACATGATCACAGTAATGATGGTGAGCGCGATAAAGGTGTTTGGAACGCCGTAGAGCCGGCCCGCCGTCAGAAATTCGAGGTCAGGGAAATTCTGGCCGAAGGCAAATCCCGCCGTCCCGTCGGCGGTATAGAACCGTGCAGCCCCACGATAGATCAGCAAGCCGCATAACGTCACGACGAAGGGCTGCAGAACCAGCCTGGTAATCAGCCACCCATGAATGGCACCGATGAGCGCGCCAAGCACGAGGATGAGCGGCAGCGCCAACATCCAGGACATATCCTCCACCGCAATGAAATCGATGAACAGGACACCGAGAAGCGCGACGAGCGAGCCGACGGAAAGCTCGATACCGCCTGTAATAATGACAAAGGCCTGGCCGATCGAAAGAATGCCAAACAGGCCAATCAGGTTGGCAGTGTTCGCCAGATTGATCGGCAGCAAGAATCGCGGATTGATGATGGCGACGACGATGCCGACGACGACGATCAAAAGCAGCAATCCAAGGTCTTTCTTGATCATTCGAGATCCGTTCCCCGAAACCTGTTCATGGTGGCCGCGGCCGCTATTTTACGCTCTTGCCGACGGCAAGCAAAAGAACGCTTTCCTGGCTGAAGTCGTCCTCTTCCAAAATCCCGGCGATCTGACCCTCATGCATGACAGCGATGCGATCAGAAACGCCAATCACCTCTTCCATATCGCTCGAGATCATCAGGATGGCGACGCCAGCATCAGCAAGGGACCGCATCAGCCCGTAGATTTCGTTCTTCGCCCCGATATCGATGCCGCGTGTCGGCTCGTCAAAGATCATCACCTTCGGGCTCATCGACAGCCATTTGGCAAGCACCACCTTCTGCTGATTGCCACCCGACAAAGTGCCGGTCCGGGTCGAAACGGAAGGTGCCTTGATGCCAAGGCGAAGGCGTTGCTTCTCGGCCGTCGCCGTTTCTCGGTCGGCCGAGAGCATGTGGCGATTGGCAAGCTTGGGAAGATCGGCAAGTGTGATATTTTGGGCAATCGGGAAATCGAGGAGAATGCCGTTGCGCTTGCGGTCCTCGGGCACCAGAAAAATCCCGCGAGCGACGGCCTCACGCGCGGAAGCGACGACAATTTGATGGCCGTCCTGCAGAATGGTTCCGCCGTAACTCCGGTCAATGCCGAAGAGCACCCTTGCGAGTTCGGTGCGCCCCGAGCCGACAAGGCCGGCAAGCCCGAGGATTTCTCCATACCGGATGTCCAGATCAACAGGTCGGGATGGATAGGCCGCGGTACGCACGCTGCTTGCTGCCAGCGCAACGGAGCCGGGCGCGCGCTGCGGCTTCGCCGTGCGTGCCGCAAGCACCCTGCCAATCATCAGCTTGACCATCTGATCGTGGCCAATCTCGGCCTTGGCTAGCGTGCCGGCGAGCGTGCCATCGCGTAGAACGACGACGCGGTCGGCAACGCGCTCGACCTCATGCAGGCGATGCGAGATGAAAATGACACTGATGCCATCCGCTTTCAGGGATTTGATTATGCTCAAAAGCCGCTCGGTTTCGGCCAACGGAAGGCTGGATGTGGGCTCATCGAAGATGACGAGCCTCGCATTGATCGACAATGCCTTGGCGATTTCCACCATCTGCTGCTCGGCAAGCGAAAGCGACGCCACGGGAGTGTCGGCGGAAAAATGCGCCCCTACGCGCTTCAGAAGCGGCCTTACCATCTGCCGCAGTCGATCACGATCGACGAGCTTGAGAGGTCCCTTCAACGGCTCGCGGCCTAGGAAGATATTGGCGGCGACGTCGAGGTTTTCGAAGAGATTGAGTTCCTGATGGACGAAAGCGATACCCGACGAGATGCTCGATTCGACACTGAGCGACTGAAGCTCCGTCCCGTCGAGCAGGATCGTGCCGCGGTCGGGCGCGATCACGCCGCCGAGGATCTTCATGAGCGTCGATTTTCCTGCCCCGTTCTCGCCGACGAGGCCAATGACTTCGCCGGGCATGATGTCCAGTGAAAGGCCGTCAAGTGCGACAACGCCCGGATAAGTCTTTCCGACACCGGAAAGAGAAAGGAACGGTGTCGTGCACACGTCTGTTGAGGGAATGTCGGAGCTGTAGTTCATTGCCGGTCCATGGCTGCTGATGCTGTCGGCATGAAACATTGCTCGCGGCGGCGACTGGTGCCGCCGCCGCGAGGAGGGACTACTTGCCGGCCATGGCCTTCAGGTTGGCGGCATACTTGTCGACGTCATCCTTGCCGATAATTACCGTCGGGATGATGATCAGACCGTTGTCTGGAACGCCAGACTTGTCGCCCTTGAGATAGGCCGCCATCAGCTTCATGCCCTGGTAGGCCCATTCGAACGGCTGCTGCACGACGGTCGCCGCGACCGTGCCTTCCTTGACACCACCCAGTGTGATCGGATCGTCATCGAAGCCGACGACGGTGATCTGGCCGAGTTTGCCTGCGTCGCGCAACGCCTCATAGATGCGCGGCGTGTTGTAGGAGTAAAAGCCGACCATGCAGGTCACGTCGGGGCTGGCAACCAGCGCGTCCTCCACGTTCTTCTTGGCTCGGGTCTGGTCAATATCGTCGCCGCGTACATCCGTCAGCTCGATCTTCGTTCCCTTAAGCCCGTCCTTCATGCCCTCGATGCGTTCCTTGGCATTGTCTGCGCCGAGAAGTCCGACGAAGCCGATGCACTTGCCGCCATCGGGCATTGCCTTCTTGGCGATTTCAGCGGCCTGCTTGCCAGCGTCAATGTTGGATGAACCAATATAGGCAACACGGTTGGTCTGCGGTGCGTCGCTGTCGGTGGTAAAGAGTGCGGTCTGCGAACCAATTTTGTTCAGGCCCTCAGTTTGGGTCTTGGGATCGACAGCGGAGACCATGACGCCCTTGACGCCTGCACTAACTAGATCTTCCATCAAGCGCTGCTGAACCGCGACTGACGCTTGTTCAGGATACTTCAGCTCCATGTTGTAGTCTGGCATCTCAGCCTGTGCCTTCTTCACGCCCGCCTCGGCGGCCTTCCAGAAGTCGGACGCGCCATTGACCACGAAGGCGAGCGTGGGCTTGTCGGCAGCGTGAGATACCGCCACCGGCGCGGCACTCAGCATCAATCCGGTGAGGAACAAGGCTGCATTGCGTTTCAGCTGCTTCATCATACACCTCCCGAAGGGCCGGTAGCACGGGCCCATTTGTGACTTGCGGCCGGCCGGATGCGCGCCCCCTCCAAGGGTCGTCACAGAGCGACGAGTGGCATAGGTTCCGTTCGCCCCCTGACGGTATACAAGAATTCTAATTAGTAAATAGTATTATCAATATGGATCAAAACATTTCATAGAACAGCATCGTGAAATGGATTTTGTGCTGAGAAATGGTCGTTTACTTACCATAGTTATTCAACTTTCATGTGATTGCTAATCACGACGAATGAGTGCTAATATTATTACCATAAATCATCAATCATGCACTTTCACCGATCGTGCAAAGGTCCTGCAGGAAATGGGAAAGACCAAGATCTCGGACGAGAACGGGCCTGCGACAAGCAAGCCTTCGCGAAACCGAAAGGCTTTTCGCCCCGAGCGCGTGACCATGATGGATATTGCCAAGGCGGCCGGTTGCTCGCAGGCGGCCGTCTCCTTCGTCCTTAACAACACGCCCGGCACCCGCATCTCGCAGCAGACCCGGGACCGCGTGTTCGAGGCAGCACGCGCGCTTGGCTATATGGGGGCGACTTATGCAACGCAGACCTCCTACTCGGGTCTGGACAACGTGATCGGTTTCGCCGTCGACCAGCTCGCGACCAGCCCGGAAGCGATCGTTGCGATTGAAGGGGCGCGGCAGGCTTCCTGGAACGCCGGCAATGTCCTGTTGGTAACGCAAACTCTCAGCGATCCCGTCATGGAGCCAAGGGCGATCGAAGCGTTGACGAGCGGCGGCATATCGGCGCTCATTTACATGACAATCTACACGCGTGAGGTTGAGCTTCCCCCCTATTTTTACAAGCTCAACATCCCGACGGTACTGCTAAACTGTTATACGGCGGATTATGCATTTCCCTGCGTTGTGCCGAGCGAAATCGCTGGCGGACAGAGTTCTACCCGGCATCTGATCGCGCACGGACACCATCGCATTGCGACGATCACCGGCGAAATCTGGATGCAGGCAGCGCAGGACCGACTGACCGGATACCGCCGTGCGCTCGCGACCGCCGATATTCCCTTCGATCCTGAACTGGTCATCGAAGGCAACTGGTCGGCCAGCGCTGGCTATTCCGCGACAATGGAGCTGTTGGCTCTGAAGGAGCCGCCGACAGCGATCTTCTGCCAAAACGACAGAACTGCGATCGGATGCTACGAGGCGCTGAAGGAGGCCGGTCTTCGCATTCCCCAAGACATGTCTGTGGTGGGTTACGACGACGAAGAAATCTCGCGGCATCTCGTCCCTCCACTAACGACTTCTGTCCTTCCTCATCTAGCCATGGGCCAATGGTCGATCGAACATCTCAACCCGGAAAGCCTTCCCGGCAAGAAGCGTTATCCCATTACGAAGCTCGAATGCTCTCTCGTCAAGCGCCACTCTGTCGCGGCACCTCCCGTCAAACGGCCAAGGAGCCTCCGCGGCGATCAAACTGCGCAATAGAGCAGACATTGCGAATGAGCCTAGCAAATGTGATCAGCTGCCTGAGGACGCCATCCATCTTCGCCACAAGCTCGACCGACAGGATGATCTTTTGCGACGACGTCTCCCTTCCTGACACCATCTCAGAGCCAACCGAAAATGTCGCGCTAAATACCCGACCAGGCATTCAGGCTCGCTGCCTGGCTTGACCGCGCGAACCAACTTGCCTGCCGCGTCGGGCAGGCGGCAGTATTTTCCAAAATTCCTTCATGAGGTCGGCGAGATCAGCTCGACGGTCGGGAAGTATGACCGATAGCGACTGACGTCTCGCGTCAGCAGTGGCAGTTGCCGAACGGCTGCATGTGCGCCGATGAAAAAATCGGGTAGTACGCCTGTCCGGGACCCTCCAACGCGGCGATATTGCGTAAACACCTTGCCCGCAAGAAAAAGCGCTTCCCGCGGAAACGGTGTCATCACAAGATCAGCATCTTCTATAAACGAATCAAGGTCTTCGATCCGTTCGTAGCGAACCGCAATTTCGGCGTAGACGACGTCGTTGATCAACAACGGCCCTGCAAGGCTCGCGTCTTCAAGTTGCTGGATCGACCAATCGGCCCAAATTGGGTCGTTGGTCACGAGATCGAGCAAGATGTTCGTGTCGACAAGTGTCACTCTTCACCACGCGTCAGTGCCATGATGGCGTCAGTGCTAAGCCCCTTTCCCGCATGACCTCGAAGTCGCTGGAAACGGCTTGCGGGCTGCTTTTTGTCAGCACGCGTGAGAACGACACTCCCATCCGCAGTTCTATGGAAGTCGACCTTGCTTCCCGGGGCGATGCCAAGCAGTTCCCGCACCGCCTTTGGGATGGTGACCTGTCCCTTTGATGTAACGGTCGTCGTCATTCCTGAGCCCTTGTAATACTCGCACTTTAAAAGGTATTACTGGTCGGCCGGGATTTCAATAGGTCTCCCTTGCCTGTGAACTGTTCTAAACTCGAAAACCCGGTTCTGGACGCATAGCGAACCTTTTTCACAAGGATCGTTCGATGGCATCGCGAAGTCGCAAGAGCGCAATTGAGCGGTCGCTTATTTCTTGCCGCTTGGCCGCCCTCCAACGATATGTTTCCTACGAAAATGTTGTCGTCCATGACAGCGGGTATGGCATCCTTGCTTGGGATGATGCCCAGCTTCATCGTCAGAAACGGGATATCCGTTTCCGCGTGGATGACGCTTTAAGGCAGCGTCAGCCATTGCACGGGCCGCACGACCCGCAAGAACTGCAGCTGGGTCCTCGCACAGCTCAACCCTGCAAAAACGAGCACCGGGCAAGCCCCGAACCTGTCTGGTGACCTGCCAAACAAAGCGGCATTAGGTAGCAAAGACCACCAAAAGCGATTTATATCGCTGAACTAAAGCGACAATTTCGCTCAAATTGCCGGCCTCATGTAGCAAATGCCGCAGGATTCTGAGTGTAAAGATTTTGCTCCATGGTCTGCATTTGTCGGCCGTCGCGGAGTTGAAGAGCAAGTTGGCGGAAGTTGAGGCGAGGAGGTCAACGCTGCCCCATACGGTTCGCCCTCGGGCGGGGTGAAAGCCGTCAGCCTATCCGCGTCGCTCTGGTAATCAGGCTTAGCCTTTCGAGAGCGGTTACCCCGTCTAGGTCCAGTCAGCGCTGACGCCAGGCTCATAGCTCAGGACGACGCGATCCAGCGCGCCCATGAGCGCATGAATCTCGATTTGCTCCGTCGCAATCTGCTGCAACCTCCCGACCAACGCGGCCCGCTTCCGCTTCAACTCCTACGCTACACTCATTGGAGGCTCCGTTTTTCATTGGAACTAGGGTAGTCGGGATGCCATTTCAGGTCTGGTGGTTTTTGCTACCTAATTCCGAACAAAGCGCTTCGATTCATTCTTTGTCTCTTCTCCCGATTCATGCTCATAAACCGGATCAAACCGCGGCCGAGCGTGCTTGCGTTCCCTCTTGACCTTCCCACCATGGGAAGCCCCACATAGTCCTTGTCACGTTGAATTGGAGACCTTCCATGTACGAATTCACTATCCAGAACATGACCTGTGGCCACTGTGCGGGTGCAGTGGAAAAGGCGATCAAGGCCGCTGATCCCGACGCTCGAGCCAAGATCGATCTCGCCACGCGGACGGCCAAGGTGGAAACGAGGCTCGACCCTGCCGCGATAGCAGCGGCCATCGAGAGTGCCGGATATCCGAGCAGCCTCACGTCGCTTTAGGATTTCGGGAGCGCCGCCCTTGCAGCTCTCCCGATACTTACCTTAAGCCTGATACGCGACATTGGTCATCATCCCGCTCGCCATATGGTAGAGGTGATGGCAGTGGAACGGCCAGCAGCCCGGATTATCGGCGTCGAAGGCGATGGTGACATGCGACATCATCGGTAGCAGCACAGTATCGCGAACAGCCCCGTTTATTGTCCGACCGTTGACGCCGATCACCTGGAACGTGTGGCCGTGCAGATGCATCGGATGTGACATCATCGACATGTTCCTCATCGCAACTTCGACGCGGTTTCCCCCGGCAACTTCAAGAGCGTCCGCCTGGATGCTCCAGCTGTACTTCGCCATATCTCCAGTCAGGGTGACCCCGTACGACCTTTCGGTCGGGCGATCATCATTGCGCTTCAGTGGACGTAAAACTTGTTCGAGATCGAGCCCAAGAAGCGGACCTTTCGCATCGCCAGTCGTGGCAATTCTTGAGATGTTCGCACCAGCCGTGGCAAGGATGAATCCGGTTTGTTGAGGAGCGCCCTCGCGACGAGCAAGAATTGGGTAGCTGCCGCCCTCTTTTGGAATCTCCAAAACAATATCGAGACGTTGGCCCATCGTGGCCGGAAACTGCCGCCCCTGGACAGGCTCGATATCGTGGCCGTCGACAGCAACGAGCGTAGCGTCCATTCCGCCCGTGTCGATGGTGAAGCCGGTCGCAGTCGCGCCATTGATCAAACGGATTCGAACCCGTCCGCCCTTCTCGACCTGGAAGATTTCAGGATCATCGAGCGTGCGGTCATTGGCGAGATAGGCATCGTATTCGATATCGTTGATGTCCATTGCTCCCATCGTCATTCGTTGACCCATGGGCATGTTGCCCATGTCCATCGTCATGGAATGGCCGGACATGTTCATCATGGAACCCATGTTATGCGCCGACATGCCCCTACCCGCGCTGCCCTTTCCTTTTAGACCGGCAAGCAGTTCCTCAGGCGATTTGAACGAAAAGTCGTGCAGTAGAACGACGACCTCCTGTTCGTCGCGTCGTTTGTCTTCGGCCGTGTGGATGATCAACGGCGCTGCAAGGAGGCTTTGCTCCTGCAGCGTATGGGCATGCATCCAGTGCGTTCCACCATATGCAAGGGGGAAGTTATAGCGCCGGGTTTTTCCCGATTTGATCAGAGCGGCGGGATTGTCAGGTACGCCGTCCTGCTCCCACGGCGGTGTCAGCCCATGCCAGTGGATCAGTGTTGGCGCGTCGATCTGGCTGGACAGCTCGACATCGAAAGCCGCGTCGGCGTCGAGTATCAGCCCTGGCGAGCCATCTGGCCGCGTCAGGCCGAGGACGCTCGCAGGCTTTCCATTCACCTCGATGGTTCTCTTGACGATGTTCAGTTTCCCGGTTGATCCCGCCACAGTATTGGTCTCGGCACTTGCCGGGGTGGTGACGGGATTGACCACGGCATAGGCGGCGGCAGCCATCGTGCGGGTAAGAAATTCGCGTCTGTACATGTCGTTGTCCGGTTTCGAGAATCTCGGCGCATTGCGCCAGCGGAGAAACGTCAGACAGCAAAACGGGGCGGATCGAGCCCGGGCGGCACCGCATTTCCCGTCAAGGGCGATACCTGAACGAGATAGACAACAGGGTGGGAGACCGGCTGGAACACCGAAGTTCCCGTACCTATCGGTGCTGCGCATATCGAGCAAATCGAGACACAGCAGTTTCCGGCTGCCAGATGCGACGGGTCGGAGTGGCGATGGGCACGGCCCGCCGCCGCTTCAGGGTGCCCCTGCAACAGGAGCTGCCCACGCACTGAGCCATCAGCGCAAGGGTGAGCATGTGCGGCGGCAACCGACGCCAATACCAGGCCAATGGTCAAAACGACCATTCCGACCAATCGCATCATTGCTCTATGAAAATTCGCTGCCATGCCATCCAGCCTATTAGGGACCGACTGCCACAGTAAACATGACGGCTTGACGCGGCGTTGATCCACATCAAACAGGTGAAGGATAACCCTTGACCTTCCCATCATGGGAAGGATTACTTATCTATGCAGTGAAATGAGGATTCTCCCATGACTGCACTCTCGCCGTTCGAAAAAAGCACATCGATACCCATTCCGACCGAGTTCGAAATCGACGGCATGTCATGTGCATCCTGCGTCGCCCGCGTGGAGAGGGCGATTTGGGCTCTTCCAGGTGTCAACACCGCATCGGTCAATCTCGCGACCGAGCGAGCGACGGTGACGTTCAAGGACGTTGTCGATATCGGATCGGTCTTACGCGCGATTGAAAGCGCCGGTTATCAAGCCAAGACCGAGACCCGGGAATTCGGCATCGAAGGCATGACATGCGCCTCCTGCGTCGCCAGAGTTGAGAAGGCGCTCAAAGCCGTCCCCGGCGTCATAGACGCATCTGTGAACCTGGCGACCGAGCGGGCGACCATTCGGCTCGCTACCAGCGCGGTACAGACATCCGCCCTGGAAACGGCGGTGAGAAATGCTGGCTACGATGTTCGTCGGCTAGCGGCGACCGCCACGGAAGAACCCAAGGATCATCGCGCGGCCGAAATCTCGAAACTCAAGGCGCTGCTGATCGTCTCCGCTGCCCTGACACTTCCCCTCTTCCTTCTTGAGATGGGGTCGCACTTCATTCCCGGCGTCCATGAGTTGATCATGGACACCATTGGTATGCGGAACAACCTGTACCTGCAATTCGTCCTCGCGAGCATCGTCCTGTTTGGTCCCGGCCTGCGCTTCTTCCGGACGGGCGTCCCGAACCTCCTGCGCTGGACGCCTGACATGAACTCGCTGGTCGTTCTCGGCACGACGGCGGCATGGCTGTATTCGGTCGTGGCGACCTTCGCACCATCGGTGCTGCCCTCTGGGACCGTCAACGTCTACTACGAAGCCGCAGCCGTCATCGTAACGTTGATCCTGCTTGGTCGCTTCCTCGAAGCTCGTGCCAAGGGCCAGACCAGCCAGGCCATCAAACGGCTAATCGGCCTCCAGGCAAAGACCGCCTTCGTCTCGCGCAACGGTGAGTTTGTCGAAATCCGGATCGAAGATGTAGTCGTCGGTGATCTTGTCCGCATCAGGCCGGGAGAGAAGGTACCGGTCGACGGTGTCGTCGTGACCGGCATTTCCTATGTCGATGAGTCCATGATCACGGGCGAGCCGGTACCAGTCGAAAAGGCTGTCGACAGTGAAGTTGTTGGTGGGACGATCAACACGAATGGCGTTTTCACCTTCACGGCAACAAAGGTGGGCAGCGACACACTGCTGGCGCAGATCATCAAGATGGTCGAGGCCGCCCAAGGATCGAAACTGCCAATTCAGGCCTTAGTCGACAAGGTGACCGGCTGGTTCGTACCGGCGGTCATTCTGGCAGGAGCACTCACCTTTGCCGCCTGGTTTGTGCTTGGCCCGTCGCCTGCCCTGAGTTTTGCCCTCGTCAACGCGGTCGCCGTGCTGATCATCGCCTGCCCATGCGCTATGGGCCTGGCGACACCGACATCGATCATGGTCGGGACGGGTCGCGCCGCTGAACTTGGCATCCTGTTCCGGAAAGGCGAAGCACTGCAAAGCCTTCGGGAGGCCGACGTTGTCGCCCTCGACAAGACCGGCACGCTCACGAAGGGGCGGCCCGAACTGACCGATATCGATGTCCGCGACGGCTATGCGGAGGCGGAAGTGCTGCAACTGGTCGCCAGCGTCGAAACTCTGTCGGAACATCCGATTGCCAAGGCGTTGGCCGCAGCCGCATGGGAACGCGGAATTCGGGTGCTTCCGGTCGCCGACATCCAGGCCAATCCAGGCTTCGGCATTGAAGGTTCGGTGAACGGCCGCAAGGTTCTCGTGGGTGCTGATCGTGCCTTCCAAAAGGCAGGTATCGACATCAGCAGGTTTAGCGAGAAGGCGGCCGCCCTTGGCGATCAGGGCAAGTCCCCGCTTTACGCGTCCATCGACGGCAATCTAGCGGCGATCATTGCCGTGTCCGATCCGGTAAAGGAAACGACTCCAGCGGCTATCTCGGCGCTGCATGCGCTCGGCCTGAAGGTTGCGATGATCACAGGCGACAATAGACGCACAGCCGAAGCCATCGCTCGCCAGCTCGACATCGACGAGGTCGTGGCCGAGGTGCTGCCCGACGGCAAGGTGGAGGCCGTCAAGCGCCTGAGGACAGATGGGCGGAGTGTCGCCTTCATTGGAGACGGCATCAACGATGCTCCGGCATTGACCGAGGCGGACGTCGGCTTGGCCGTCGGCACGGGCACGGACATCGCAATCGAGAGCGCCGACGTCGTGCTGATGTCGGGCGATCTGACCGGGGTTCCCAAGGCAATCGCCCTCAGCAAGGCGACAATCGGAAACATCAAGCAGAACCTCTTCTGGGCCTTTGCTTACAACGTCAGCTTGATCCCGGTGGCGGCAGGCGTGCTTTACCCGGTGAACGGCACGCTGATGTCGCCGATATTCGCAGCAGCAGCCATGGCGATGTCCAGCGTCTTCGTGCTTGGAAACGCCTTGCGCCTCCGCTCGGTAAACCCATAACCCATGGAAAGCGGGCTGGCCCACCAGGGCCGCCCGTTCAAGGAGCTCAAACATGAATATCGGACAAGCAGCCAAGGCGAGCGGCGTTTCGGCGAAGATGATCCGCTACTACGAACAGATCAAGCTAATCACGCCCGCTCATCGCACGGAATCGAGTTACCGCACCTACACGGACAACGACATTCACACACTGCGCTTCATTCGCCGCGCACGCGATCTCGGATTTTCCGTAGAGCAGATGAAGACCTTGCTTGCTCTGTGGAGGGACCGTTCACGTGCCAGTGCAGACGTCAAGACCGTCGCGATGGAGCACATTGCCGAGCTGGAACGGAAGGCTGCTGCCATCCATGCGATGACCGAGACCCTGAAGCATCTGGCAAACCATTGCCACGGCGACGACCGCCCGGATTGCCCGATCATCGAGGAGTTCGCCAATGCGTCCGGTGGAGACGATATTCCATCGATGAACAGTCGCTTTGGTGTCAACGGCCTCAGGCCTGAGCAACCAATGCGCCGGTAATCCTATTCCGTTCGGTACCGGCTGTGGCAGGTCGTGCAGGTCTGCAGCATCAAATGGAAGGCATGCTCTGCGGGAATGGATGAGAGTTGCTCTTCGCTTCGAACATGGGTGCCAAGCGGTCCCCCGCCCATCGGCTCCCCCGGTTTCATCCGCATGCTGTCCGGCATTGCCGTTAAATTCTTCTCGGCAGCGACAGCGAGCGCTCCGGCATAGGACTTGAGATCGTCGGCAAGACGGTCGAAGCGCTCAGGTTCATCGGCGATATTCGGCTTGGCCTTCGAATTCGGAGAAGCGGCTGCCTGCGCAAAATGGCCGATTAATACCTGGCCAGCCTTGCCGCGAATGGTGTCAGCCGCCCGTCCGAACTCGGCTGCGTGATATGTCGAAGGCTCCTTGAACATGCCAGCGATGAACTTGGCAGCAGCGGCCATTGCCTTCATGTCCGCCTGGCGCATCGCCACAACGTCCTCAGCGGCGATAGTCTGCGCTGCGGCCAGGGGCAACAAAATCAAACAGCAGGTGATAATTTTGAGCTTCATGGCACCTCTTCGCTCAACGTAAGATGGGCGTACTTGCATATGCGTCACCCTTGAATTTGATCAGGATCAATGTCTTACTTTGAGGCCTCAGCTATCGGCAGACATTGGCGAGATTCAGCCCGAAACGGCTCACCAGAGGTCAAGGTCGGAAAGATATGGTCGCGGTCTTCATCGCACTCCTGCTTTTCCTCTCCCCGGCAATGCCAGGTCTCATGCCGGTGGCTTCTCCGCCGACCTCGCTTCAAGTTTCGGTGGCTCACCTATCTGGCGAGGATTGCGACCCCACGAAGCTTCACCACGCGCCTCAGGAGTGCTGTGCCCTCCAATGCCAGGTGTTCGTCGCCGAGGCCGTACCCGGCGAGGTTCTTGATCTGCCTGTTTTCGTGGATGTCGCCTACCCGGAACCGGTTGAACATCTGACCGGCATCGCTGTCCCTCCCTCCGTCGGACCACCCCGCGCTGTCGCTTGATTGATCGAGAGCGGCCGAACCCGGTCGCATGAAGAGACAACAGAAAGACGCGGAGTATCCCGTGACATCACCACATCATCACAACCATAACCACATGGTGGGATCGCCACCACCCCCGGTGACCGGCGAGCCGGTCATTTACACCTGCCCCATGCACCCGCAGATCAGGCAGCCTGGTCCAGGAAATTGCCCGATCTGCGGGATGACCCTTGAGCCCGAAGCCGTGACCGCCGAGGCGGGTCCGAGCGCCGAGCTGGTCGATATGCAACGTCGGTTCTGGATCGGCCTCGTTCTCGCCCTCCCCGTCGTCGCGTTGGAGATGGGTGGGCATCTCACGAACCTGCATATGCTTTTGGGAGCGCACACCGCCAACTGGGTGCAGATGGTGCTCGCGACACCCGTCGTACTATGGGCAGGCTGGCCATTCTTCCAGAGAGGATGGCAGTCGCTTGTGACCCGTCATCTCAACATGTTCACCCTGATCGCCATGGGGACCGGCGTTGCCTGGGTTTACAGCACCATGGCAACATTGCGTCCCGATATCTTCCCCGAGACGGTCCGCTCGAACGAAGGCGCTGTCGCGGTCTATTTCGAGGCCGCCGCAGTCATCACAGTTCTCGTCCTGTTAGGTCAGGTTCTGGAGCTTCGAGCCCGCGAGCAAACGGGAGGAGCCATACGGGCGCTTCTCGATCTCGCGCCTAAAATGGCTCGGCGGGTGAAAGTAGATGGCTCTGACGAGGACGTCAGTTTGGACGCGGTCGCGGTCGGAGATCGCCTTCGCGTTCGCCCCGGTGAAAAGGTGCCTGTCGATGGTGTCCTGTTGGAAGGCAGAAGCTCCGTCGACGAATCCATGATTACCGGCGAATCCATGCCGGTCACCAAAGAGATGGGCTCGAAACTGATCGGCGGCACGATGAACCAGACTGGCGGGTTCGTCATGGAAGCTGGCAAGGTTGGCCGCGACACGATGCTTTCCCAGATCGTTCGGATGGTTGCCGACGCCCAGCGATCCCGCGCTCCGATCCAGCGCCTGGCAGACCAGGTATCGGGTTGGTTCGTCCCCGTTGTCATCGTCGTCGCGATTGTTGCGTTCGCCGCCTGGCTGCTTTTCGGACCCGAGCCGCGATTTGCCCACGGGCTCGTCGCGGCTGTTGCCGTCCTGATCATCGCGTGCCCCTGCGCCCTCGGCCTCGCAACGCCGATGTCAATCATGGTGGGTGTCGGGAGGGGCGCGAGTATGGGCATACTGATCAAGAACGCTGAGGCGCTGGAGCGCTTCGAAAAGATCGATACCCTTGTAGTCGACAAGACGGGAACACTGACCGAGGGACGTCCTAAGCTTACCGCGATCCTCGCTCACGGGCGCTATTTCGAAGACGATGTTCTGAGACTAGCCGCAAGCCTCGAACGTTCTAGCGAGCATCCCCTGGCCCATGCCGTTGTCAATGCAGCCAAAGAGCGGGATATCGCGTTTGCAGATGCGGAGGACTTCGACAGTCCGGTCGGCAAGGGCGTGACCGGAAAAGTCGACGGCAAGAACCTCATACTGGGCAGCCACCGGATCATGGAAGATTCAAACGTTGACGTACTCCCGCTGACGGCTCGAGCCGAACAGCTGCGGGACGAAGGAGCGACGGTCATCTTCCTCGCGTCCGACGGGCAACTCGCGGGCCTTCTGGCCATCGCCGATCCCATCAAGGCCACGACGCACCAGGCCGTCCAGCAACTGGTCAAGGAAGGCGTTCAGGTTGTCATGCTGACGGGAGACAACACCACGACCGCCGCCGCCGTTGCGCGCAAGCTTGGCATCAACAAGGTGGAGGCCGAGGTTCTTCCGCAGGACAAGAGCAAGATTGTCTCGCAACTCCGCAGCGAGGGACGAGTTGTCGCCATGGCAGGTGACGGGGTCAACGATGCGCCCGCACTCGCCGCAGCCGATGTCGGCATCGCGATGGGAACGGGAACAGACGTCGCCATCGAAAGCGCAGGCGTCACCCTTCTCAAAGGCGATCTCCAAGGGATCGCCCGCGCCCAGCAGCTCAGTCGGGCAACGATGCGTAACATCCGGCAGAACCTGTTTTTCGCCTTCATCTACAATGCCGCAGGAGTCCCCATTGCAGCGGGCGCTCTCTACCCCGCGTTCGGCATTCTCCTCTCCCCGATCATCGCTGCCGCCGCCATGGCGCTCTCTTCTGTCAGCGTTATCGGCAATTCCCTCAGACTTAGGAGGATCGGTCTATGAACTCGCGCACCTGGATTTTAATGGCCGTCTCACTGGGCATCATCGTGTTGTTCTTCGTCTTGCGGGAGCATTGGGCCCACGCACTTGGGATCGCTCCGTACATTCTGCTTCTCGCGTGCCCCCTGATGCACCTGTTTCACGGCGGGCATGGCGGACATGACCATCGGGACGGCGCGTGATGACCTACGAGGCGTCGGCTTCAAGTAGCATTGACCTGCTGGCTCCGCCCCAGCAGGTCTTCGCCTTTCTCGATGATCCATCCGTCGTTGGAGCACACATGCAGCGGCCCTCTCTGATGATGTTGGGAGCGACGATGGAGTACGATGTCGACCAGGGAAATGGGCAAGTGATTGGCTCCATCATAAAGATGCGCGGCAAAATTCTCGGCATGCACCTGTTCGTGGAGGAGATTGTTACGGAGTGGCAACCGCCTTGGCGCAAATCCTGGCAGACGCTCGGCAGTCCGAAGCTGCTGGTCATCGACTCCTACCATATGGGATTTGTCGTCAAACCTATCGCAGTCGGCTCGCGGGTAATCGTCAAAATCGAATACTCGTATTCCCACAGCCCGCTGGGTAGCAAACTCGGCGGCATCCCGGCAAAAGCCTATGCAAGGTGGTGCGTATCAAAAATGACGACGGAGGCCGGAAACCGCTTCACTCAGGCTCCACGGAACGATCAATAACGGGAGGGCCAGTCTCCAGGCCCTCCCGCACTGCCGTCAGGCGGCCATCTTTTCGCAGCTCTCGGCGCAACGGCGGCAAGCGTCCACGCAGCTTTCCATGTCACCGATACGTTCGCAATCGGCAGCGCACTCGCGGCAGATTTCGGCGCACTCACGGCAGGTGTGCTTGTGATGCGGTGTGCCGATCAACATGAAATGGCCTGAGGTCCGGCACATTTCCGCGCATGCCATCATCAGGCGGAAATGGTCAGGCTTCGTGTGTTCGCCGCCCATCTCCAGGCAATGGCTCATCGCCATCGAAAGGCACTCCTGGTAACAGGCCAAGCAGGCTTCGATGCAACGCTTCATTTCTTCCGATTGGTGGTGCACGACCGCCTCCTATTTGGCTTCCTTATCGACCCACTTGGTCATGTCGGCGATTTCCTTCTTCTGGGCGGCAATCACCTTCTTGGCCATTGCCTTGGCCGCCTTGTTGTCGCCGGTCTTCAGCTCGGCCTCGGACATTGTGATCGCGCCCATGTGGTGGGCGATCATCCCGCAAACGAAAGCCACGTCGGGGTCCTTCTGCATCATTCCCTGCATCATGTTGTCGTGCATCGACTTCATGCCTTCCATCGCGGCCTTTTGATAGTCGCCCATGTTTTCCATGGGCATATCCATCTTCATGTCGCCGCCGGAAGACATGTCAGTCTTCATGCCGCCGCTGGATGGCGTGCCCGTTTGGGCCATGTCCATTCCCTTGCATTTCTCGGGATAGATCATCTCCTGGGCCATTGCGGTCGCGGCCAAAGAAAGCAGCGAAGCGGCGACAGTCGTAACAAGGAGTCTCGTTTTCATCGGTATTCTCCATTGATCGGGTTGATCGAACCGTCAGGCCAGAAGCGTCTTCGGCGGCGGATCGATTGGCCTTATCAACAAGAGCGGGCTGGCTCGGGGGACCTCTGAGAAGATGACACGCCGCGAATCCAGGACAGTCGCGGCTACAGGTCCGTTCGGGACCACTGGGCAGCAATGCATGCCGGTGCAGCAGGTTAGGGAAATGGCCGGACCCGGGCGCACCGCATTCGAGTGGTAGTCATCGGCATGAGCGCAACGATGTTCGAGGCGACTGGCGGCGACTGCAAATTGACCTAGTCCGGCCGCAGCTAGCGCCAACATCAGCACCGCGAGGAGCCGAACAACTTTGCTACGAAAAACTGTCACCGTGGCATTCCTTGCGCCTCCGGACCGCGAAAAGGGAAACTTGTTCCCTTCCCGGGATATGGATTGGCCGTCGCAGAAGGCAAGCCGAATGGCGCAGTTCCTTGGTTCAGCCCAGGACTTTGTCTCGGATGCGAAGAAAGGTCCTTTCGATCAACAGCCAGAGCAGGACTGCAGCAATGAAGCTCGTCATCATATAGACGAAAAATCCCTGCATTCCTTGCAGGTTTTGCGAACCCAAGAGGACCCTGTCCAAGTTGAAGACGGATTTGTGGGTCAAATAGAGACTGTAGGACAAGGTTGCCGTCACCGCTGCGCCTGCAATTGGCCACCGCCTGAGGACTTCGTCGAGGTCGAGAAGAGCACCAAGGAGAAGCGCTACCCCGAGTGAGATCAGTGGGAAACCAGCGACCGCTCCAGGTTGAGCCTGAAAGACGAGGAACAAATTGGTCCCAGCGAGCGGACCTCGGATCGAGAACAGCACGATAGCACCTGCCACCAAGGCTGCTCCCACCGAGGCTGCAACAGCTGGCGGCAAGACCCTTCGGTACAAGTCTGAGCGGAAAAAGCGAGCTGCAGCGAGAAGCACGCCAAACAGCAGACCATCGAACCTTGTGTAAGTGGGATAGTAGATATCCCGCAGGTAGACCGCAAATGCTTCTCGCGCTCGTCCAGCCCCGACCAGCTCACCAACCTCACCGTCCCAAATTGAGGACCGAAGAATTACGCCGAGGGCGACAAGCGTCACGGTCAGGAGAAGGGCCCACATCGCGCTGATTTTGCGGCAAAGCAGAAGAACCATTACAGGGAGCACGAGGTAGAATTGCTCCTCCACGCTCAAGGTCCAAGCTTGCGTGAACGCATTGCCGTTGCGGGGATCAAGGCCAAGATTGACTGTAAACGTCGCGAAACGCCAGATCGGTTGCATCGACGGAGCGTCGCGGAAAAGCGGAAAAAGGGCATAGAGCCCAAGCACAACGAAGTACGCCGGGAATATTCGGAACGCACGCCTCAGGTAGAACGACTTGAAGTCCAAGCGGCCCGTCCGCGACATCTCCTTAAACAGCTGAGTACCGATCAGGAACCCGCTTAGAACAAAAAAGATATCGACTCCGAGCCACCCGTAGTTGCGGACCCCGACCAGAACGCCGGGCGTTGCCTCAAGCGGCAAGTGAACGAGCATAACAAGAAGGATGGCCAACGCTCGCAGGATATCTGGGCCGCTGGAGCGTGCCCCGACCGCCACGGCCCCGCTTGGTTGAGAGGTTTGCGACAAGGTCGATGCAGGACTGACTACGAGACTCATTTGGCCACCTAATCCTCTCTCACACGGAAAACGTGCAGTAGATGTACACGTTCGGATGCGGACCGAAATGACACAGTTGTGAAAGGTGGAGTTAACCTAAATGAGTGGTAAACGGCGGGCGGCGAGCGCTGGTTGCCGCGAGACTTCGAACATAGCCTGAATTCGACGACTGAAAATTTACCGACCATACGGCATTGTCTCCCGGAAACGCTGGGGCAATGATGCGGTACGGTTACAGAGCTTCGCAGATAGTCTTGCATTGGGTGGTGGCCGGCCTGGTTTCCGTTCAATATCTGACCGGTGGCAGTATCGAACGGACCCATCATGCCGTGCACATGGGCGTACAGCCGTCACACGTGGATGTGCTGCTACACCTTGTCCACAACTACGCGGGGATGGCCATCGGCGGCGTCATGGTCCTGCGGCTTCTCCTGAGGATCATGCAGCCGCCGTCAATGGCTGAACCGCCGACGGGTGCCGCGCTGGTAGCGAGGGCTCTTCACTTCGGCTTCTATGCGGCGCTCGTCGCACAAGCTGCACTTGGCTTTGTCGCCAGCTATTTGACGTTCTCCGTCGCGCCGCTTCACGTGATCGGCTCGTACCTGATCCTCGCGCTGGTCACCGTCCACTTCGCAGCGGCCATATGGCACATTGATCAAGAGAGACGAAACGATGGATCGCATGATCCTTCCCCGGGATGACAAGCCAGTCACCTGGACTGCCAGGTAACCCACGGTCCTCCAGCGTACGGAAGCTGTGAGTGGGACTTTAGTCCGATTGCCCAAGCTGCTTCTCATCCTAGAGTTCCCCTATCCTTCATCTCCTGGGAAGGACGCGGGAGACCACGATGGAGGGATGGTTCGCAAGAACTCTGTGGTCTCCCTGCTT
The DNA here is from genome assembly GCF_002211365.1 of Rhizobium sp. R711. GTDB lineage: Bacteria > Pseudomonadota > Alphaproteobacteria > Rhizobiales > Rhizobiaceae > Rhizobium. The sequence continues at coordinate 113,583 of NZ_LOKZ01000039.1, forward strand.
GCCTTCGCCGCTGTCTTTGCTCGCTCAGCAGCCTTAAAGCGGCAAAATCAGTTCAGCAGTATTGACCTTCCAACGGTGGCAAGCCGTAAACGCCGCCACGACTGCCTCACAATGGTCGCGAATCATTGAGAAGTGCGGCGGCGCAATTGAAGTGCCGTCGCTTTGGCTGTAGCACTTGGGAAATGGGCAAAATGTATCGAATCGCACTGAGCAAAATGCTCATTTTTGTGCGGCTGGTGATCATCGTATCGCTGGCGGGATACACGTTGTCCAACGCGAACGCCGCCATGCATGGATCGGCTTTCCCCGAATTACCGTCAGCGGTTGCCGCTAGCGAGCACGAACAGCACGCTATGTCCGGCCACGACCATGCGATGACCGGCGATCATGAAGCAATTCAAGATGTCCACCAACACGATCACGGGTCTACCTCGGGTGATGAGGACCAGTTCGCCAAACAGCAGTGCTGCAAGGACTTCTGTGGCGGTCTTGGCATCGTTTGTGAAGCTCATGACGTGGGCGGACCCGTCGTGTCTTCCATCCGGCAGTTCGTCAACGATCAAAGTCTGGTTGGCGAACTGCCGACCCTCCACCGGCCGCCTAACATCTGAATAGCGCTTAGCCCGTCGTGACGGGTCCGGAAGGCATGCCGTGGCGACAGCCGCGCCTGCCGGTCGATATCTGCTATTCGGATTTTTAAGATGAAATCTTCCATATTCGTGGTGGGGCTGCCCCTGTTGGTGGGCGGCTGCGCATCCACACCTCCCGATGTTATCTCGTCGGCGGACGTCAGGGAGACGTACTCGGTGCGTCCTCTTCGATATCGTTCGCCCATATCTGGCTTCGTTGCTCGCCAGCCGGTCGATCCCAAGCCCTGGCGGCAGCAGAACGAGCAATCGTCTCCGAAGAACGGAGACGCATCATGATCGCGATCAACAGGGCAATAGCTCTCACGGCCCTCCCGCTGATCCTTGGCGGCTGTGTCACCAACGCCGAGTACGCGAAGAAAGAAGCGGGCTTTTCCACCGTCTCCGCCAAGGTCGGCGGCGTCGCTTCCAAGCAGACCGTTTGGGTGCAAAATCAGCAACAGGCCCAGGCGGCTTCATCCCAGGTCAAGGCGATTCTTGCTCGGACGAAGGTGCTCGACACGGAGACAGCCGTTCAGGTGGCGCTGATCAACAACAAGGGCCTTCAGGCAGCCTATGCCGATCTGGGCGACAGCGCAGCTGATGCTTGGCAATCGACGATGCTCCTCAACCCGACCGTTTCGATTGGTTTCTCCGGCATGGGTGCGCCCGAATTGGAAGCATTCCGGACAATTGAAGGGGCGATCACGACCAATCTTCTGGCTCTGATGACCAAGAAGCGGGACATAGACATCGCTGATACCCGCTTCCATCAGGCGCAGTTGAATGCTGCGGTCAAAACGCTCCAGCTCGCGGCGGACACCCGCCGGGCTTGGATCAACGCGGTCGCGGCGTGGGAAAATGTCGGGCAACTACAACGCGCCCAGGCGGCGGCCGATGCAGCCTCAGAACTCGCAGAGAGGCTTGGCGAGACTGGTGCGATGACCAAGGGAGCCCAGGCCAGAGAGCACGTCTTCGTCGCCGAGTTGGCGGGGGAAACCGCAAAAGCCCGGTTGTCCGCTCGCCTCGCCAAAGAGGAACTTACCAGGCTGATGGGCCTCTGGGGGACCGATGTCGACTACCAGGTCCCCAACAGCCTTCCGGCGCTGCCCAGGTCGCTGGCCAAACGGGATGCTATCGAAGCCGAAGCGCTGCGGAACCGCATCGACCTCCAGGCAGCTCGTCTGGAGCTGGAGGCTACCGCACGCTCCTATGGGCTCACCGAAGCCACGCGCTATGTCACGGACCTCGAAATCCTGACGGGCGTCGAGGCCGAACGCGAAGTCGAGGATGGCAAGAAAAAGTGGGAGACGACCGCCGCTGTAGAGTTGGAGTTCGCTATCCCAATCTTCGACACGGGCAAGGCGCGGATGCGCAAGGCCGAGCTAGACTACATGCGGGCCGCCAACCAGTTGGCCGAGAAGGCTGTGAACGTCCGCTCCGAGGCGCGGTCAGCCTACGAAGCCTATCGCTCGAACTACGACATCGCCCGGCATTACCGCAACAACGTCGTGCCACTGCGCACCAAGGTCGAGGAAGAGTCGCTCCTCACCTACAACGGCATGATCACCAATACCTTCGAGCTGCTGACCGATACCCGGGACAAGACCAATTCGATCCTGCTGTCGGTCAACGCGAAGCGCGACTTCTGGCTCTCCGAGGCGAACCTTGCACCGTCGGTTTACGGAGGCGGCTCCGCCGCAGCTCCGGCTGAGACCGAAGTCGCATCGTCTTCGGTAGCGAGCGGCGGCGGTCATTGAGAAAGGACATCCAGATGTTCAACAGAAGACAACTTTTCGGCGCTGGAGCTGCGATGCTTGCGGCAGGTGCCTGGACCAAAACATCGGCAATGGGATTGCCGGATGCGCCGACAATGGATTCGGCGGATATGCAGCCGCCACTGCATCCGACCTCCGGTCCCGACTACCAGCCCGTCGTGACCCTGAACGGCTGGACACTGCCTCATCGGATGAACAACGGTGTCAAGGAGTTCCATCTGATCGCGGAACCCGTCGAGCGCGAGATGGCGGACGGCATGACCGCCTACCTCTGGGGCTACAACGGCCAATCACCAGGACCGACCATCGAGGCGGTCGAGGGTGACCGGGTTCGCATCTTCGTCACCAACAAGCTGCCGGAACACACCACGATCCACTGGCACGGCATGATCTTGCCATCGGGTATGGACGGCGTCGGCGGCCTGACGCAGCCGCACATCCCGGTCGGGAAGACCTTCGTTTACGAGTTCGACCTCGTGAAGTCGGGCACCTTCATGTACCACCCGCACTCTGACGAAATGGTCCAGATGGCAATGGGCATGATGGGCTTCTTCGTCATCCACCCCAAAAACCCGAAGTTCATGCGCGTCGACCGTGATTTCGTGTTCCTGCTCAACGCCTACGACATCGATCCGGGCTCCTACGTTCCGCGCATCATGGAGATGACGGATTTCAACATGTGGTGCTGGAACAGCCGCGTGTTTCCAGACATCAGCCCCCTGGTGGTTTCGAAGAACGACCGTGTGCGAGTGCGCGTCGGCAACCTGACGATGACCAACCACCCTGTCCACATGCACGGGTACGACTTCGAGGTCACCTGCACCGATGGCGGCTGGGTGCGTCCTGAAGCGCGCTGGCCCGAAGTCAGCATCGATATTCCCGTAGGCGCGATGCGAGCCTACGAGTTCGATGCCAAGTATCTCGGCGACTGGGCGATCCACTGCCACAAGTCCCACCACACGATGAATGCGATGGGCCACGACATCCCGACCTTCATCGGTGCCGACAAATCGAAGGTCGCGGAGAAGATCAAGAAGCTCCAACCAGACTACATGCCAATGGGAACCAAGGGCATGGCCGATATGGGCGAAATGGAAATGCCCATTCCCGAGAACACCGTTCCCATGATGACGGGCTGGGGTCCACACGGCCCCATCGAAATGGGCGGCATGTTCTCGGTCGTGAAGGTCCGCGAGGGTCTCTCTGCGGACGATTACTCCGATCCGGGCTGGTACGAGAACCCGCCCGGGACGCAGGCATGGGAGTGGACCGGCCAACTGCCGGACGCGACCAAAGCCAAAGATGCGAAAACGCAAATCACGCCGAAGCCGAGCAACGGCTGAGGTTCCAATCTCCCAACCCGAAAAAGGATCAGGCATGAAGAATTATGTACTAGCGCTGGCAATCGCCGCACTTGCGACCCCGGCCCTGGCCTCCGGCAATCACGCAGGCGGACACGGTGAAAAGATGGCCGTCGGTGATCCGGGCGACAAAGCCAAGGTTACCCAGACCATCCGCGTGACCATGAAGGAAACGGACGACGGCAAGATGCTCTTCCAGCCTGCCGTCTTCAAAGTCCGCAAGGACCAGACAGTGAAGATTTCCATCAAGAACGCTGGTCAGTCGGACCACGAATTCGTGCTCGATCGGGAAGACAAGATCATGGAGCACAAGAAGGTCATGGAAAATTTCCCGGAGATGGAACACGCCGATCCCAACTCAATCCGCCTTGCAGCCGGCGAGAGCGGCGAGATCATCTGGACGTTCACGACCGACGGTGAGTTCAAGTTCGCCTGCCTCATCCCCGGCCATTTCGAGGCTGGAATGCACGGCGATGTGACCGTGGCCGCCAAGTAAGGTGAAGGAGTAGAACAATGAAGAATATCCGCAAGATCGCGTTTGCCGTGACCCTGAGCATTGCAGCCGCATCCGGCGCTTTCGCCCAGGAGTTCACCAAGGGCGTCGTCAGCAAGATCGACGCCAAGGCGGACAAGATCACCATCAAGCACGAGGACCTGAAAAACCTCGACATGCCCGCCATGACCATGGTGTTTCGTATGAAGGACCCGGCGCTCCTTGAAAAACTACAAGTGGGCCAGGACATCGAGTTCGTGGCCGAGCGGGTCGACGGCAAGCTGACCGTGACAGAAATCAAGTGATCTGACGGAGCCCGGGTCGCACCGAGGCCCGGGCTCTGTCTGTTCGAAATTCCGGTCGATCGTATGCTCGGATAGCGTTGCTGCAGCCGATGTCAAAACACGGTTTTCCTTCAGGAGGAAGCCATTGTGCTTTCGAAAATGCATCGCGATCTTGCGTGAGGACGCGATGCGGCGTTTGAACATAGGCGCAGCATTCCAGGTGATTGCAGCGTTCCGGCTCTTCCCCGCGGGTGTGTCCGCCCTGGCGGCTTGAAACCGCCTGTGGTTTGCCTACCTACCATCACATTGCCTATCTTGAAGGAGCGCAGCCATGGAACTTTCCGTGGTGCCCATCGTCAAGCCGGACGCCGCCAACTTCATTTTTGGCCAGTCGCATTTCATCAAGACGGTGGAAGACATCCACGAGGCACTTGTTGGTGCGGTTCCTGGCATTCGCTTCGGGCTGGCTTTTTGCGAGGCCTCGGGCAAGCGGCTGGTGCGATGGTCAGGCAATGACGAATCCGCGATCGCCCTTGCACGGGACAATGCACTTGGTATTGGCGCTGGCCACACGTTCCTGATCTTCCTCGGGGACGGATTTTTTCCCGTCAACGTTCTGGCTGCGGTGCGCTCGGTGCCCGAGGTCTGCCGCATCTACTGCGCGACGGCCAACCCAACACAGGTGATCGTCGCACAAACCGAGCTCGGCCGCGGCGTGCTCGGTGTGGTGGATGGCGCCTCGCCGCTCGGGGTCGAAACCGACGCCGACATTGCGTGGCGCAAAGACCTTCTGCGACAGATCGGCTACAAGCTGTAGCGATCTGAGCGTGGCCCAATTGAAGGGTGGCGCGGTGGCCGGTGCAGCGTCGCATAAACGGAAGTTCATGCGCTGCGTTTGAGCCAGGAGCGCAACCGAGCTCGCTTGATCACCGAGTTCCAGCTTCTGGATACCAAGTTTCTTGCCTGCGGGGGCAACAGCGCAAAAGCCGAGGAAGCTTCGTCGACAGCCGAGCGTCGCGAATGGGCGAAACCCTAGGTGTCCATTGATGGAGGAAAAAATGGTCGGGCATCATTCAGACCCAAGCGGCCCCGATCTGGCCCTTGGCATCACACTCGCCGATCTTCCCGATGATGGCAAGCTGGTTGGCCATCGTGACGGTGAGGCCGTGCTTCTGGTGCGCCGCGGAGCGGAGATATTCGCCGTTGCGGCAGCCTGTTCGCACTATGGCGGACCACTCATCGACGGCCGTGTCGGCGACGACGGCATCCGCTGCCCGTGGCATCACGCCTGCTTCGACCTGCGCACCGGAGAGGCCCTGCGCGCGCCTGCGCTGTCGTCGCTCGCCTGCTGGTCCGTGGAAAGGCGCGGCGACAGGATTTTCGTCGGCGAGAAGCGCCAAAAGCCGTCGCCTGCCCCCGACGATGTTGGCAAGGCCGGGGTTTCCCCGCAAAGAATCGTCATTGTCGGCGGCGGCGCGGCAGGCTTTGCTGCGGCAGAGAGACTGCGCCGTGTACGGTTTCAGGGCGCTATCGTCATGATCAGCGACGACGAAGCGGCGCCCGTCGATCGCCCGAACCTGTCGAAGGATTATCTTGCGGGCAAGGCTCCGGAGGATTGGATCCCGCTGCGCAAGGAAGGCTTTTATGCCAGGAACGGCATTGACCTGCGCCTCGCAACCAAGGTGGCCTCCATCGATATTAGAACCAAAGAGGTCGTGCTCGCCGACGAGACACGGATTGCCTTCGACAAACTGCTACTTGCGACTGGCGCCGAGCCGGTGCGACTGACCATACCCGGTGCGGACCAGCCACATGTCCACACGCTCCGCTCGCTTGCCGACTGCCGCACGATCATCGCGCAAACCAGATCGGCGCGGCATGCCGTCGTTCTTGGCGCCAGCTTCATCGGCCTCGAGGTTGCCGCCGCCCTTCGCGCACGCGGTGTCGATGTGCATGTCGTGGCGCCCGAGGAACGGCCGATGGAACGGGTGCTGGGCCCTAAGATGGGCGACTTCATCCGCGCGCTGCATGAGGAAAATGGCGTCGTCTTCCATCTTGGGGACGCCGCGGCGAGCATCGGTCAAAGCGAGATCTTGTTACGCAGTGGCCGCACTCTGGCCGCCGAGTTGATCGTTGCCGGCATCGGCGTACGGCCACGGATCGATCTCGCCGAAGCCGCAGGTCTTGCCACGGATCGGGGTGTCGTGGTCGATGCCTACCTTGAGACCAGCGTTCCGGGGATATACGCAGCAGGCGACATCGCCCGGTGGCCCGATCCCCACACCGGCGAGAGCATCAGGGTCGAGCATTGGGTGGTGGCGCAGCGGCAAGGTGCTGCCGCCGCGCTCAACATGATCGGACGCAGAAAGAAGTTCACGGATGTGCCGTTCTTCTGGAGTCAGCATTATGACGTTCCTATCAACTACGTCGGCCATGCCGAGAGATGGGACGCAATCGAGGTCGAGGGCGACATTGCCGCGAAAGACTGCCTCCTGCGCTTCAATCGCGGCGGGGGAGTTCTGGCGGTTGCCACGATCTTCCGCGATGCCGACAGCCTCCAGGCGGAACTGGCAATGGAAAAAAGCAGCGCCTAAAGCTGATGGACGATCGCGTGTCGGTCAGCGGTGTCATCCACGCGCGACGATTGGCACAGGCGCCGACCCGCAAATCACATCGAGATGCGTCGGTTCGCTATGGAGCCCGCGGGTGGTAATCGCAGACTTCAACCTCGGCCAACACCGGGCCCTCAGGAATCAAACGATTTGCGGCCGCAAGCTCGCCATTTACGCGATGGATCATTTAGCATTGTCGCGTTAAAGAGACGCGCTACTTTCGGGAAGAGCCTTTTAGCGGGAACCGATGCCAAATCCACCCATATCCTCAACGCAAAGTGCCAGTGACGCGGGCACGAGTGCCGGCGGCTCGGCAAGTCTGGAGTTTACTGCCAACCACGTGGCTGAAGAGGCACCGGCCTCGGAGGCAACGCCAGGAGCAACCTCGTCCACCCCAGGGGACCACCCACAACAGCCTTACAAAGCCTTTGGCCAAAGCCGAAAGGCAGCGCCGGAACTGTTGCGTGCGTTAGCACAGGATCTGCAGGCGAGTTCAACCTGGGCAACGGCCCGGGCCAGGACAGCAGCTTCCTATCTGAGGGCAAAGATCCAAAAATCAACCTCCGCGAAAACCACCATGCGCACTCTTGGCAGAGGGCTGGCTACTGCTCGGGCTCACGCAGCAAGCGGTCTTCGTGGCCGCCTTTCGAGGCCACTTCAAAATCGCGGGCTGGCATCACTTCGAGCGCGATGGTGGAAAGTCACTATCGGTTCGACGTTTCTTGTCGGCCTTATCCTTGCAGGAAGTGTTTTGGCATGGGCATTGCGAGATGTTCCTTGGGGGGAGATCCGGGATGGAACCCTAAAACCTGTCGTGGTACTGGAAACCGCTGACGAAAAACCGCTGGTAAGACAGGGGCCTTATCAAGGGCCGTATGCGCAATACAACCAGTTTCCGCCGCAACTCATAGACGCTGTCCTGTCGATCGAAGATCGGCGGTTCATGGATCATTTCGGCATCGATCTTAGAGGGGTCGCAAGGGCGTTCCTGAGGAACTTCGAAGCTGGCGCGATTGTCGAGGGCGGCAGTACGATCACCCAGCAGTTCATCAAGCTGCAATATCTCGACAGCGACCGGACGATAAAGCGGAAGATACAGGAGCTCGTCATCGCCGTATGGCTGGAGTGGAAGCTCGGCAAAAAGGAGATCCTGACGCGCTATCTTAACAGCGCCTATCTTGGTGCCGGTGCGACCGGCATGCCTGCCGCCGCGCGAATCTACTTCAACAAGGATATCAGCGCCCTCAACCTCGCTGAATCGGCGATGCTGGCGGGACTGCTGCGGGCGCCGAGCCAATGGAATCCGATCGATAACTTCAAAGGCGCCCGGCAACGCAGCAGCGTCGTCCTCGACGCGATGGCAGCCAATGGCAAGATCACCGCATCGGAGGCGGAGGCAGTCAAGGCGACCTTCGCCAAGCTCAATCCAACGACGCCAACGCCGCGGTCCGGAAGTTGGTTTGCTGACTGGATTTCGCCTAAGGCGAGCGAAATCGCCGGCCCTTCGCCAGGTTCGACCACGGTGCGCACGACCCTGGTGCCACGCCTGCAACAGATCGCCGAAAGGGTTGTGACAAAAGCCCTCGAAAGGGAAGGAAAGGCTGCGGGAGCCTCGCAAGCCGCATTGGTTGCGATGACACCGGACGGCGCGGTGGTTGCCATGGTCGGCGGGCGCGACTATAAGGCAAGCCAGTTCAACCGCGCCGTCACAGCGATGCGGCAGCCGGGCTCCACCTTCAAGCTCTTCGTCTATTATGCAGCCCTGAAAGCCGGGCTCACCTTGTCTGATCGGGTTCTCGACGCGCCAATCACCATTGACGGCTGGTCGCCGGAAAATTCCGGCGGCCGCTATTATGGGTGGGTAACACTCGCCGAGGCCTTCGCCCGCTCGCTAAATGCCGCGACGGTGGCGCTTGCCGAAGAGGTTGGACTCGACAATGTGATTGCGGCCGCACGAGAGCTCGGCATCGATGCGCCGCTTGCCAACACGCCGTCTCTGGCGCTCGGTACATCCGAAGTGAGCCTGCTCGACTTGACCAGCGCCTACGCCTCTGTCCATCGCGGAAAGGCGCCCGTCAATCCCTGGGGCATCATCGACTTTCAGGCAGCAGGGCAGCCAAAAGCGTTTCGGGTTGGTTCGCAAGCTGTGCCAAGTGTCGACCTTTCGGCCCATCAGTCCGACCTGCTTGGCCTTCTGCAGTTGGTGGTCGAGCGCGGCACTGGACGCGCAGCCGACCCCGGAGTGTTTGCCGCCGGCAAGACGGGCACCAGCCAGAACAATCGCGATGCCTGGTTCGTCGGCTTTACCGAACCTCTCGTTGCTGGCGTATGGGTCGGCAATGACGACGACACGCCGATGAACGGCGTCACCGGCGGCGCCTTGCCAGCACGGATCTGGCGCGACTTCATGCAAGAAGCGATGAGCGAGCCGGCACCAAATGGGGCTGGGTCGACGGGAGCGATTATCGATGGCCAGGACGCACCGCAATCGTGCAACATCACCGCCTGCTCCCGCAGCTATCGTTCCTTCCGCCCGTCAGACTGCACCTATCAGCCCTATTCCGGAGGTCGGCGCCTCTGCGAGAAGTAGTTTTCGCTTCGAACACGACGGTTGTCATAAGATCAGGATAGCGAAGATCGAGGCGCACCGGTGCCCATATCGCTCAAACGAAGCGGCGAGCGCTCCGCGACCGACTAAGGGTGCCAGCAGGCGCATAAGGTTCGTTCGCGGGCGCCCTCCGATCCAACGAATTTGTCGCGGGTCGAGCCAGGCTTGACCAGAGGCCATTCTTCACCCCCTACTGGATCCATACGTCAGCTGATCAAGCTGGCTTGGGAGGGTACCCATTGACCTTGAGGCACCAAATCATCGCGCTGGCGATCGTTCCGCTGGTGATTGCCATCCTGGCAATCACCGCATTCATCACCTGGCAATCGGCTGACCTTGCGCGGGACAATATTGCGACATTCGAGCAGAATATGCTGAACGCCAAGGAGACGGAGATCCTCAATCTCACCAATCTCGCGCTATCTGCCATCCAGGCGACCTATGGTGGTGCCACTCAGGACGATCGGGTCGCCAAAGACAAGGTGGCAGCTATCCTGAACTCGCTCGACTACGGCGAGGACGGATATTTCTTCGTCTACGACTATGACGGAAACAACATCGTTCATCCGCGTCAAGGCTTCCGGCATGGGCAAAACTGGCTCAACCTCACCGATCCCGATGGCGACAAGGTGATCGCCGAACTGATCGCCACGGCCAAATCGGGCGGAGGCCTGCACCAATACAAATGGCAGAAACCGTCGAGCGGCCGGATGGCAGACAAGCTGTCCTTTGTCGTCAGCCTCGACAAGTGGCATTGGGTCGTGGGAACCGGTGTCTATCTCGACGACGTCTTTGCCCAAACGGCTGCAGCCAATCTCAGCATGCGGGCCAACATAAAGCGAACCTTCGTGATTGTGGCTCTGATCGCCGTGCCCGCTGTGCTGGTCGTCTTCACCACCTGCATGCTGGTGACCTTCCACGAGCGACGCATGGCGGACGGCAAACTCAAGGAACTGACGCAGCGGGTGATCAACGCACAGGAAGAAGAGCGCGCCCGACTTGCCCGCGAGTTGCACGACGGCATTTCGCAAAATCTCCTCGGTGTGCGCTATACCCTGGATCTCGCGGGACGAAAGGTCACGACAGACGTTGATGAGGCCGCAGGGACCATCAACCGCGGCATCGAAGCCCTGAACGGCGCGATCAGGGAAATCAGGCGGCTATCGCACGATCTGAGGCCACGCGTGCTCGACGACCTCGGCCTGGCGGCGGCGATCGAGGCACTCTGTTTCAATTTCGCCGAGCGTACCGGTATTCAAACCGACATTGAAGCTTCCACCTTCATCGAGATGCTAAAGCCCGAAGCCAGCACCGCGCTTTATCGCATTGCACAAGAAGCCTTCAACAATGTCGAACGGCATTCCGGTGCGTCACGGCTTTCTGTCAGGCTTTGGAGCCAGAAGGGCCGCGCTCGCATGATGGTTTCCGACAATGGTTCGGGCTTTTGTGACGCCAAGGAAGGCCGCCCCAAGCAACCTGGTCTCGGCTTGCGCAACATGCGGGAACGGATGGCGCATTTCCGCGGCCTGTTGCTGATCAACAGTGACGCGAGCGGCACCCGGTTGACCGCGATGCTGCCAAAGTCGGCCAATCGTCCCGCCAACCAACAGGCTGAGGCTGCATGAAGAAAGGCGATAAAATCAAGGTTCTGCTGATCGACAACCATCCGCTGGTACTGGATGGGCTGAAGGCCGTCCTTGAGACATTCCACCACATCGAAGTCGTTGGAACAGCCGGCCAAGCCCAGACCGGCCTTGAGCTCGCTTGCCAGGTCCGGCCAGATGTGTTGCTGATGGACATCAACATGCCGAAGCTCAGCGGCATCGACGCGATCGAACTTTTCAAGACACAGATTCCGGAAACGCGGATCGTGATGCTCTCCATGCATGATAGCCGCGAATACATATCCTCCTCGGTCATGCATGGCGCCGCAGGCTATATTCTCAAGGACGTGTCGACCGACGAGATCGTTTCTGCAATCGAGACCGTTGCGGACGGCAAAACTTATTTCTCGTCCGGTGTCTTTGACGTGCTGATGGAGGGGCAAGCCAGCAATGCCGCCGATCCCCTTACGCCGCGCGAACGCGATATCCTTGGCCTGCTGCTTGCCGGAAAGGCCAACAAGACGATCGCCGAGACGCTGGGGATAAGCCAGGCCACCGCCGAAACGCATCGCAAGAACCTCAAGAAGAAGCTCAAGATCGCGACAACGGCCGGTTTGATCCGGTATGCGCTCGACCACGGGATTTCGACCAAAACGCTCTGAAGGTCTTCTACCCACTTCTGGGTAGTCCCGGGCTTTTCGCAGCTTCCCTCCACTTGCTGCGCGCAAATCTTCGCCATAGGACTTCGCATGGGCTCGCCGGGCGCAGCCGTTGGGAGGACTTTCAAATGCGCAACGCTTTTTTCCGCCCTTGCGGAAGACCGGCCACCAGAAGGCGGTTCAGGCTCACCTTATCTGGCAACTGACAAACCATCTTCACCACCGACAACTGCAACTTGGCGCCGGAAACGGTGCCCGAGAGGATATTCGTCATGGAAAAACCAAAGAACAGAGCAGCGCTCTGGCTGCTCGTTATTCCGTATATCGGGCTGCTCTGGCCACCTTTTTATAATATCCACGAACCGGCTCTCTTCGGTTTCCCCTTCTTCTACTGGTATCAACTCGCCTGGGTACCGGTTACCGCGTTCCTGACCTGGATCGCCTACCGGAGCATGCGCCATGACGACTGAACTCAACACCACCGCGCTTGCAGTCTTCATCTTCTTCTTCGTGCTCGTCACGGTCATGGGTTTTGTTGCGTCCCGTTGGCGTAAACCCAAGACGCTTGCCCATATCGACGAGTGGGGTCTTGGTGGCCGCAGCTTCGGCACCTGGATCACCTGGTTTCTGGTCGGCGGCGACTTTTACACCGCCTATACGGTCATTGCTGTTCCCGCGCTGGTCTACACCGTCGGCGCTTACGGCTTCTTTGCCTTGCCCTACACCATCGTCGTCTATCCCTTTGTCTTCATGGTCATGCCTGTGCTGTGGAAGCGGGCGAGAAATTTCGGCTACGTCACCGCCGGCGACGTGGTTCACGGCCAATATGGTTCCCGTGGGCTGGAGCTTGCGGTTGCTGCAACCGGCGTCATCGCAACGATGCCCTATATCGCGTTGCAGCTCGTCGGCATGACCGCTGCGCTGAAGGCGCTTGGTCTTCATGGCGAGGTGCCGCTGGCGATCGCCTTCATTGTGCTGGCACTCTATACCTATTCGGCGGGCTTGCGCGCACCGGCGCTGATCGCCTTCGTCAAGGATATCATGATCTACATCGTGGTGATCGCCGCCATCGCCCTCATCCCCTTAAAGCTCGGCGGCTATGCCAACGTCTTTGCCGCCGCGGATGCAGCCTTCCAGGCGAAAGGCTCCGGCAGCCTGCTGCTCAAGCCAGACCAGTATGTCGCCTACGCGACATTGGCGCTCGGTTCGGCACTTGCGGCCTTCATGTATCCGCACACGTTGACCGGCATCTTTGCCTCAAACAGCGGCAACACCATCCGCAAGAACGCCGTGCTCCTGCCGGCATACACATTGCTGCTCGGCCTTCTCGCCCTGCTCGGCTACATGGGCCACGCGGCTGGCTTGAAGCTTGAAAGCGCCAACGACGTCGTTCCAGCGCTTTTCCAGACATTGTTTCCGAGCTGGTTTGCAGGCTTTGCCTTCGCGGCGATTGCCATCGGCGCGCTGGTTCCGGCGGCAGTGATGAGCATTGGCGCGTCCAACCTCTTCACCCGCAATTTCTGGAAAGCCTATGTCAACCCGGGAGTGACGGATGCTGGTGAGGCAAAGGTGGCGAAGGTGACGTCGCTTGTCGTCAAGGTCGGCGCGCTTCTCGTCATCGTCTTTTTGCCGACACAGTTTGCACTCGACCTCCAGCTTCTCGGCGGTATTTGGATCCTGCAGACGTTTCCCGCGCTGGTCTTCGGCCTCTACACCAACTGGTTCCGCGCGCCCGGTCTGATTGCCGGCTGGTTCGTCGGGTTTATCGGCGGCACCTATCTCGTGTGGGATGCAGGCTGGAAACCACTGCACCTGATCAGCCTCGGTGGAGACCCGTTTACCATCTACACCGGACTGCTTGCCCTTGCCGCAAACATTGTCGTCGCGGTGGCGGTCAATGCCATCGTTCCGGCAAAAACCTTGGTGCGCACATAAGCCTAGCAGGAGCGACGGGCATCATCCTTCGCTCCTGACCTCGACCACCCCGATGAAACTTGCCGGCCAAACACAAGGTTCGTTCCCGGCCGCAGCCCTTCATTCGCGCCCGCGGCCTCATCCGCCGTCTCCTCGACTGCAATTTTCGTCTGAAACACGGCACCTCGACGTTCATTGCCGCTGACAAATCGGCAGCAAGCAGGGTGGCAAAGCTGCGACTTTGCCTCCGATCCTCCTTCACGTTCAAAGCATCTCCACTTAGACAGGAAAGCGGTGAACAGAAGGCAGAAATCATTGGACCAGATGCGGCTTTGATTTTTGGTGTCGCAGCCGTGCCGGGCTGGAAATCCTCTTGGACCGGCAGTCCGGTGCACCCGGTCGGGATGCTACAGTCACGCGGAAGGACCAGCGGTCAGGCTACGCCGGTCCTGTGCTTCCTCGGCAAGGATCGTGATCTGACAGTGCTGTCCAACGCAGCCCGGGAAGCCATCGGCGATTTCGTCACCGGCTTCAGCATCGACGAGAGTTATTCTCAGGCAAAACGCGACGATCAGATGCGGCAGTCTTTCGCCTTGTGCTTTGATCGGGTCGGATTCAATGCATGGAGTAATACCGACGAAGAAGCGGTCGCCGGACACTAATCTTTCCTCTATGTCCTTCAGCCGAGCATGGACCAGGGAAGAGACCGTTAAAGTCTCAACGGCTGGCTTGCGGATTTCCGCAGGTGTATGTTCCTTAATCGGCTGGCGATGAAAGGCAGGCCGGCGCGGTAATGAACGTGGTTGCCGACGACATCGCAACACGCGGCAGCCTCCAGCCGTTGCTGAATAAGCGCCACGCAAGCTTTTCGTGCGGATCGTCTCCAGGCTGGGGCACGAACCGCTCGGCTTGGCCGGGTTTTCCATTCTGGCCTTCCTCGTGATCGTCGCGATCCTCGCTCCTGTGCTTGCACCCTATTGATCCCGACATACAGGTCCTGTCGGACGCGCTGCAGTCGCCAAGCGCTGCCCACTTTGCTGGCACCGATGAATTTGGCCGGCACATCCTCAGTCGCCTGATCCATGGAACACGGACACCGTCCAGACGGTCCTTTCGATTTCCCTGATCGTTGGTCCGATCGGTTTGCTGATCGGTGTGGTCGCAGGCTTCTTCGGCGGTCGCACCGATGCTTTGCTCATGGGGGCGACGGATATCGTCCTGTCCTCCCCCTCGCCGATCCTGGCGCTGGCATTCGCCGCAGCACTCGGCGCCGGGTTGACGACATCGATCATCGCCATTTCGCTGACGGGCATGGCCGCCGATCGCGCGCCTTGCGCGGGCCGAGGCACTAATCGTCAGGATGCCTGCTATGTGGCCGCAGCCCGCCTCTATGGTGCCTCGCCATTGCGCATTCTGTTCGTCTACATCGGCGCCCATGTGCATTCCCTCGGTAATCGTACGCCTGACCCTCAACATGGCCGGTATCATCCTGACGGCCGCCTCACTCGGCTTCCTCGGATTGGGCGCGCAGCCGCCGGCGTCCGAATGGGGCGCTATGATCTCGAGCGGGCGCAAGTTCATGCTCGACTACTGGTGGGTTGCAGTGATGCCTGGTGTCGCCATTTTGATCACCAGTCTTGCCTTCAACGTCGCAGGCGACGCTCTTTGCGACATTCTGGATCCCCGCCATGCCAGGGCCTGACATGAAGCCAATCCTGTCCGTCGAAGACCTCAATGTCAGCTTTTTTTCGAATGTGAGTTTCGGTGTCGGGCGCGAGCGTGTTCTGTATCGTCGGCGAATCCGGGTCGGGTAAATCGACGACCGGCCGTGCGATCATGCGCCTTCTGTCTCCAGGCGCGACTGTTTCGGTAAAGCGGCTCGACCTTAACGGTCGTCCGATCCGGTCGATGTCCGAGAGGCAGATGGGAAAGGTCCGTGGCAAGGATATCGCCCTCATCATGCAAGACCCCCGCTATTCGCTCAATCCTGTCTTGAGCGTTGGGACGCAGATCGCCGAGGCGGCAAGCCTTCATCTCAACCTACGCGGCCGAGCCGCCCGCTTGGCCGCTGAAACGGAGCTTGAGCGCGTTCGCATCGAGGACGTAAAGCGCGTGATGGCGCAGTATCCACATCAGATATCTGGCGGCATGGGCCAGCTGTGGCAAGTCCACTGTCTGGCGATGCCTGCCGGGTATAGAGAAGCAATGGTCGGGAGACATCGTGCTTTCGGGCCGGGTCGTTGGCAAGTCAAGAAGCCTCGATGAGCTCAAATGCGCTCAGATGGTGTTCGAGGATCGTTACCGCTCACTGCATCCGCGCCACAGGATCGGCACCGCGCTTGCCGAGCCTTTGCGGGCGATCGGCAGGCAGGAGATCTGGCAAACCGTGGAGCGTTCGCTGCGCCAGGTCGGCCTGCCGGCAAGCTTCGCAAACCGCTTTCCGCACGAACTTTCGGGTGGTCAGCGCCAACGCGTCGCAATCGCAAGAGCGCTGATCCTCGCCCCACCGATCCTGCTCCTCGATGAACCGACCTCAGCCCTCGATGTGTCGAAAAAGGCCGAAATCCTGAACCTTTTGGCAGATCAGCGCGACGAGCGTGGAATGACCTATGTGCCTGTCAGTCATGATCTCGCCGTAATCGCCCGCATGTGCGACCGCGTGCTGGTCATGAAGGACGGTCGCTTCGTGGACGAACAGTCCAGAAGCGATCTAAAGGCCGGAAGAACCAACGACGCCTATTCTCGCGAGCTGTTCGACGCCAGTTTCATAGAATTGGATGGCATCGTCGAATGGGACGCGATGTCGAGAAGCATTTCCGCTCAGGTCACAGCTCCGATCGCATCGAAAACCCAAATGGGCGGCCGAAAGGCTGCAGGTGCCGGCGAAAAAAGCTGGTAGATCGCTTCGGAAAGAACGGCGGGGCGCCAACTTCAACGAAGGCGTTCCGGCGACCTCAAGAACCATTTCCACGCGATAGCCAGCCGGGCGCCTGCGCAACCGGCTGGCTTGCGCCGGTCGCCATTAGTTTTTACTGTCGATGCTGATCCGCTTGACGTCAGCTCGCGCCTTCTCGGTCTTCGGCAGTGTCACTTCGAGGAGGCCGTTCTTGAAGGTTGCGGAGATGTTATCCTCATCGACTTGCCGACCAAGAGCCAGCCGCCTTTCGAAGCGTCCATAATAGCGCTCGCTGAACCGGCGGTCCTTATCCTCGGTCTTCGACTTGTTTTCGCCGCGAAGCGTAAGCACACCATCTTCCAGCAGCAGCTCGATATCATCGGGATTGATACCGGGAATCTCCGCTATCACGCGGAGCTCGTTATCATTCTCTTCGATCTCTACATGCGGCCAGGTGCCGTTGAGGGGCAAGGTGCCACCGAACAGAGACGGAGAGCCGAAGCCACGGAAGACTTCGTCGAACAGGCGGTTGACATTGCGGTGCAGGGACAGGAACGGGTCCATCTCGTCACCACGGTAAGCGCTCGGAATCTGGCCACTGCCACGGCTCCAGGGGATCAAATCACGTACACTCATGCTATCTCCTTTCTTCGGTTCAGTTCTTCCCTGTTTGGCGCAACTGCTTTTCCCGACTGTCCGGGAACAGCGGATGATGGGCAGTGCGCATCACGCCAGGCTCATCACGCTAGGCTGCCTTGTCGCCTTCGATCTGCTTCGAAGCGGGCTGCGTGGGCTCGGCTTGGATTGCGATCCGTCGCGGCTTCATCTCCTCAGGTATTTCCCTCTTGAGATTGATGACAAGTAGCCCGTTTTCGAGCATCGCGCTCTCGACGTTGACATGATCGGCGAGTTCAAATCTGCGCAAAAACGGCCTCATGGCGAGGCCCTGATGCAGATACTGTACCCCGTCATCCTCCGACTTGGCGCCGTTGACCACCAGCATGTTTGCCTCGTGGGTGATCGTCAGTTCGCCCTCGGCAAAACCTGCCACCGCGATCGCAATGCGGTACGCATCGTCGCCGAGTTTGAGGATGTTATAGGGCGGCCAGTTATCAGCACTGAGGCTGGCATTCCCCAAGAGGTCGAACATGCGGTCGAAGCCAATGCTCGACCTGTAGAAGGGGGTAAAGTCGAGGTTTGTTCTCATAGCTACATCCTCCTAAGAGCAACATAGATACAAGGAGCGCCAAGAAGCTCGGGCGCTCCGTGACTGCGCCGACCCCAATGGGGCGTCGACAAGAATGAGTTGGGGTTTCCACTAGGCTGCGTCAAGAGGAAGGACAAGACTATTCGAGGGCGACTGAGGTGAAAGCCTTCATGATTTCATAGCGTTAGCACTCGATATGCGCGAGTGCTAAAAGTTTCTCATCGCCTCGTTGAACTCGAACCCGCGCAAGCCTGTTCTCCTAAACTGCTGGCGATCGGGTCTCGTACGGGGCTGTTCGACCCTTTCAACGGCATGGTCGCATCATTGTGCTCGAGGCCCTGCTCTTTCCGATTAAGCAAACCGCGAACGCCTCTTGACCGGCACCGGCGACATAGATCCTCGATGTCGCGGTTCGCGGGCCTGCCGCCGACGAAAAGACGCAGTCGCTCAAGACCTCATGTTGCGGAATGCCGCCCTGATCTCCTGACTGAAGAGCTCAGGCTCTTCCCAGGCAGCGAAGTGCCCTCCCCTATCGGCTCGGTTGTAGTAGACAAGCTTCGGATACGCCGCCGACAGCCACTCCTTTGGCGGCTTGTAGACTTCCCCGGGAAAGATTGTCACGCCGACAGGTACACTGATAGGGGTCAGCTTCGCACCTGAGACTGTGTTCTCCCAATAGATGCGCCCGCTTGATGGTCCGGTGTTGGTCAGCCAGTAGAGCGTGATATTGTCGAGGATCGCGTCCTTCGTCAGTGCCTTTTCTGGCTCGCCACGGGTAAAGACCCAGTCGGCAATCTTGTCGTACAGCCAGGCAGCAAGCCCGACCGGCGAGTCCGCTATAGCGTAACCGACGGTCTCCGGACGGGTGTTCATGATGGCTGCATATCCGAAGCCATTGTTCAGGAAGTCTCTTGCTTCGTCGAAAACCTGCTTCTCGACAGGCGTCAGAGCATCGGGCGCCGGAGTGCCGCTCTTCAATGCCTGAGCAGCATCCGGCGGCAACGTTGTGGCTCGTTCGATGCGATTGACGTGAATGCCGAGGAGGCCCTTAGGAGCCTGCCGACCAAGTGCATCGGAGATAATTGCGCCCCAGTCGCCTCCTTGGGACACGTAACTGTTGTAGCCAAGACGCGTCATGAGCATGTCCCAAATGGTTGCGATGCGCTGCGGGTTCCAGCCGGTTCTGTTCGGCTTGTCTGAGAAGCCGAAACCAGGGATGGACGGCAGCACGAGATGGAAGGCGTCCTTTGCCTTGCCTCCGTTTGCTGTTGGATTGGTCAGGGGACCCACCACCTTGAGGAACTCGAACACCGAGCCTGGCCACCCGTGGGTCATGATCAGCGGCAAGGCGTCTTCATGTTTGGAGCGCACGTGAATGAAATGAATATCAAGCCCGTCGATCTTCGTCAGATATTGCGGAAATACGTTCAGCCTACGCTCGGCGATACGCCAATCGTAATCGGTCTGCCAATATTCGACCAGTTCCCGCAGTGTCGTCGGTTGAACTCCCTGGGACCCATCGGTGACGGTTTCCCCGTCCGGCCAGCGCGTTGCCGCCAGCCGCCGGCGCAAGTCAATCAGGGCCGGTTCTGGGACCTCTGCCTTGAAGGGGCGTATTTCGCCGTTCCCACCTGTTCCCGATTCCGCCGCATTCGCAAACGACGCCAAACTCGCGTTTGACAGTGCAGCAGCCGTCCCCCCAAGCAAGAGAGCACGGCGAGAAAGATCGACAGCCGCGGGTTTTACGCTGAGGGTCATAACGTTTCCTCCCGTTCTGGTGAACTACTTCACAGGTTCAACGAGCTTCGCATTATTGGTGACGATGTAGGTCGCCAGCTCCGACGCCTTGCCATCTCCAACGTTTCTTGCAGAATGGGCGACCCCATCCGGGATGAACAGGGTTTCCCCCGCATTCAACGTGACGGCATCCCTTCCCTCCAGCTTATACTCGAGTGTTCCCTGAAGAACGTAGGCCACCTCCTCGCCAGGATGCCTGTGGTTTCCGGCGAATGCGCCGGGATCGAAGTCGACGCGCACCTGGACGACCTCCTTGCCGGGCAGGCTGATATTTTCCTTTAGCAAGTCCGCCCGCCGGATCTCGCGCGGCTCGGCTTGTGCAGCCTGGAAGGTGAAAATGGCGGCAACCATTGCCACGGGAACGATAAATCGTACGTTCATTCGATTGCTCCTTCGTTGACAAGAACGGGTGCGACGACACCCTGCTTGCCGAGAAAAATCTGGCTAATCGGTATCTCGTATGTGTCTGAGAGCGGCTAAAATGTAAGGATGTGTCGCCGCCAGCGCGTCCAGGTACAATGCAATACAAAATCGTCCGCTGCGGCGCCCCGCCAGACGTTGACCAGATGTTGTACATGCATCATTCGATCCATTCGAAACCTGGTGTCCATCGCCCCCAGACAAGAAGGAGTCTTGAGATGTTGAAGCCCTCCTTACCACTGTTTTTCTCGTTCGCCCGAAGTGCTCCTTTTGCCGAGGACGCTGGCGCAGCATTCAAGACCGCGCGCATCGAGATCGGTTACACAGACGTTGGCCCGGACATCACGCTCCGGCGCATGGTCGCCCGTAACGCAAATCCGAAGGGCACTGTTCTCTTTCTGCACGGGTTTCCAGAGACTTTGCTTGTCTGGAAGGATATCACCACCGAGCTCGCAAAGGACTACGAAGTCCACGCCATCGACTGGCCAGGCTATGGGCTGTCTTCTCGTCCGGCGCCGACCAAATTCTCATATTCGCCAAGAGACTACGCAAATGTCTTGGCTGCCTACATCAAGGCTGAGCGCATCGATCGCTCAAACCTGACAATCTACGCAACCGATATCGGATCGCTTCCTGCACTTCTGGCTGCCATCGAGGAGCCGGATATCGCCAAAAAGATCGTTGTCGGAGACTTCGCCCCTTTCAACAGGCCGGAGTACATGTACGAGAGCCTCCAGAACCTCAAGAGCGAGCCGGCTGCATCGAAAACCCGTAAGTACATGAACGAGACCAGCGCCGAGATTCTGGAAAACGTCTATCGTCGCGGCCTGCCGCCCGAAAAACAGTTCGATCTTCCGCGAGACGTCTTCAACGACATGACGCGGGGATGGGAACAGGGAGGCATCACCTCCGCCGATGCTTTCTACCACTACTATTCGCACTTCACGCGCGACCAGGATCACCTCGAGACCCACCTTGGAGAACTCAAGACACCTGTGAAGGTCGTCTGGGGTGAGAACGACCTTTATATCAAAAAAGCGATGGGCGAGGAGTTTGCGCGCCGAGCCGGCACAACCCTTAACGTCTTGCCTGGTATTGGTCACTATCCGCACCTCCAGACGCCGCAAGACACCGTCGCAGAAATTCGCGCTGCGACTTAGCGCGCACGCCCGCCGCGCTCTTGCGGTTCGTCCTCTCTTGAAAGATTTTCGCCTATGTCGATGATTGCCTTGGCACCATTCTTGCCAATGAGCCGACCAGCTTGGCGTGGCCCCTGTCTCGAGCGAAAGTCTGGTCGGTTCATTTCGCCGCCAGATGACCCCATACAGAAAGGCCCGGGACCGACCCGAAACCTATCGGATTATTTTGGCTCCAGGGCGCGGGAGTTGCCCTTCAACTACGGCGTGGACATCGCTTGCTTGAGTGATGGTTGAAGGCGGTCGCGCCCGAACGCTTCGAGCCTGGCGAGAACTCTAATGACAGTCTACTCTCCAGTTGCGACGCCATGGCGATACTCCACCAACACCGGGTGATCGGACGATCGCCAATGGAGCTGATGGGGCTTCATCGCTTATGACCGCTGCCATTGAATTCGGCCGTCGCTCCAGCTCAATGAGAGGTAAAATCGGAGCTGAAGGGGCTGCGCGAACCCGTTCTTCGCGACAGCTATGCCGATACCGCGCATTAACTTTGGGTTAACCATAAACGTCGTTTACCATGAGGTAGCGGCTCAAGGGGCCATTGATTCGGAAATCCGGCGCGAAACCTGTGCATGGATGTGGGGAAAGACGATTGCGGCGACCCGAAGCGTTCAGTCTACTGAGGCCGTCATGCTTGGCACTGATTGGGGCGCTGCTGGCCGGATGCCAGTCGTCGGGAACTGTCCGGCCCCTGAACACCTCACAAACCGTTCCGGCCGAGAGTGCGCTTGCCCTGCCTCCACCTGGGGGGCCTTCGATCGTCAGCGTCGTCGAACACAAGCGCGGCAACGGCACGGAGCAGATGATTTCGCTCTACACGTCGTCCTCGGTGTCCGGACAGAACTTTCTCAAGGTACAGTTCCTTGGTGCATCAGGCGCCAACCCCGGCACCGGAAGCGCGCCATACAGCATGATCAGCGAGAACGGCATCATACGCGAGGCTTTTCGTGCGGTTCCGGGCGTACAGATGACGCGCTCCATGACCTATCTGCAAAACAGCTATGGGCCCTTCAGCTATGCCTCGGGTCAGAGCGGTTCGGGCGATAGCTGTATTTATGGTTGGCAGCAGATCCGCTCGAGCCGATCGGCACATACACAAGCGCGCAACTTTGGAATGATCCAGGTGCGGTTGCGCCTATGTGACGCACGGGCAACCGAAAGACAGTTGCTTGCGATCATGTACGGCTACACGCTGGTCGGGACGCTCGATGGAGAAATCTGGAATCCGTTTGGATCGGCGCTCAACACTGATCCTGCGCTTGGGCGACCCGGAAATCCGATCTATCCGGACGACAATGGTAACACAAGCACGCCGATGTCCTTCGGCTATGAGCCTGGCGTGCCGGAAATCCGGTCTCCTGTCGTTCGCCCGCGCAGCCTTCAGCCGAAGGCAGAGGAGGAGCCCGTGCAATTGCCGCAGCCCACAGGGCCTCGGGTCCCATCGCCAGACGGCGCCAACGGTTTGACGCAGCCGGACATGTCAGTCTTGCCTTCAAACGAACAGACGGCACCGGGAAGTGCGGCGGCGCTCGGCCCGACGGTGCCGTCACCAGAGTGTATAGGGGATGCGGCCACAACGGCCGCGTGCCGGAAATAGACGTGAACGGGCTGGGCTGTTCCCAAGCACCCTGCCTCACTTGTCAAAGGGATAGTGATGCATAAAGCCCGAAGCATGATGACCTGGGCCATCGTTTCTCTGTGCGTGATCGTTCTGATCACGCTGCCAGTGAACCTGCAGACGCAGCTGATTGCGAGCATTGTCGTCGTCGCCATCATGGCGATCATCAAAGGGCTGAAGGCGCAAGGTACCTGGAGGCTGATTGCGCTTGCCTTCGGCACCTCCATCGTTCTTCGCTATGTCTACTGGCGCACGACCAACACACTGCCGCCGGTCAATCAACCGGAAAACTTCATCCCCGGCCTGCTGCTCTATCTCGCGGAAATGTACAGCGTGGCGATGCTGGCGCTCAGCCTGTTCATCGTCGCCACACCCCTACCATCACGGCCTTCGCGCGCGAGCAAGGAAGAGCGCTTTCCCCACGTCGACGTGTTCGTGCCTTCCTACAACGAGGATTCGCACCTCCTGGCAAACACGCTGGCCGCGGCAAAGGCCATGGATTATCCCCCCGAGAGACTGCATGTCTGGCTGCTGGACGATGGCGGCACCTTGCAGAAGCGCAATTCCACCAAGCTTCTTGAAGCCCAGGCGGCAGTCGCACGCCATGACGAGCTGAAGAAACTTTGCGAGGATCTTGATGTGCGCTACCTCACGCGTGACCGCAACGAGCACGCCAAAGCCGGTAATCTCAACAACGGCATGAGGTATTCGAGCGGCGAGCTGATTGCCGTATTCGACGCCGATCATGCGCCTGCGCGCGATTTCCTTCTCGAAACCGTCGGCTACTTCGATGACGATCCGAAGCTGTTCCTTGTCCAGACCCCGCATTTCTTCATCAACCCGGATCCGCTGGAACGCAATCTGAAAACCTTCGAGAAAATGCCAAGCGAAAACGAGATGTTTTACGGCATCATCCAGCGCGGTCTCGACAAATGGAACGCAGCGTTCTTTTGCGGTTCAGCCGCGGTCCTCAGCCGCAGGGCGCTGGAATCCCAGGGCGGCTTCAGCGGCATCAGCATCACCGAGGACTGCGAAACCGCCCTTGCCCTTCACAGTGACGGGTGGAACAGTATCTACGTGGACAAGCCGCTGATCGCCGGACTGCAGCCGGCGACCTTTGCAAGCTTCATCGGCCAGCGCAGCCGCTGGGCACAGGGAATGATGCAGATTCTGCGCTTCCGCTTTCCCTTGCTGAAGCGCGGCCTGACGCTGCCCCAACGCCTTTGCTATATGTCCTCGACGCTCTTCTGGCTCTTTCCCTTCCCGCGCACGATCTTCCTGTTTGCGCCGCTTTTCTATCTCTTCTTCGATCTTGAAATCTTCACAGCATCCGGTGGCGAGTTCCTGGCCTACACGCTGGCCTATATGCTCGTGAACCTGATGATGCAGAATTACCTCTACGGATCGTTCCGCTGGCCATGGATTTCGGAACTGTACGAATATGTTCAGACGGTTCACCTGCTGCCTGCAGTGGTTTCGGTGATGCTCAATCCGCGCAAGCCGACGTTCAAGGTCACAGCAAAGGACGAATCGATCGCGCTCAGCCGCCTGTCGGAAATCAGCCGACCATTCTTCGTCATCTTCGCAGTCCAGCTCGTTGCCCTGGCGGTGACCATCTATCGTATCTACGCCGAGCCCTACAAGGCCGATGTGACCTTGGTCGTCGGTGGATGGAACGTCGTCAACCTGATCATGGCCGGCTGCGCCCTCGGTGTCGTATCCGAACGTGGCGAACGGGCAGCGTCCCGCCGTGTCCGTGTAAACCGTCGCTGCGAATTCGGCGTCAACGGCAAGTGGTACACGGCATCCATCGAGGATGTGTCGGTCCACGGCGCAAGGCTGCATGTGTTCAACAAGCAGTTGGACCCGATGGTGATCGGCACCGAAGGAGAAATCCGCTTCCAGCCCCACAGCGGCGCAAGCATCGAAACGCTGCCGCTGATCGTGCGCAACATCCAGCCTTCCGGTGAGGTTCTTGCCGTTGGCTGCCAGTATGTGCCCAAGAATGCCCTCGACCATCGCCTGATCGCCGACCTGATGTTTGCAAACTCCGATCAGTGGACGCAGTTCCAGCAAGCGCGTCGTCACAACCCGGGTCTTATCCGCGGCACGATCTGGTTTCTCGGCCTCGCGCTCTATCAGACAAGCCGAGGGCTCGTGTATCTCTTCCGCAGCATGCGGCCCGAACGCGAGCGCGAGCACCAGGTCGCGAAGGCAGGCAACTTATGAGGACGATCATATCGATCCTGGCGTTTCTGCTCGCTGCTTGCGCGGTCGCCTCTGCGCAAATAGCGCCCTTCGATATGTCGGGAGAACGTCAGCAGGGTAGCGCACCCATGGTGCCGAGACTGACATTGCCGTCAACGCCACAACCGGCAACAGACCCGCAAACGTCCGTGCCGGAAACGCCACCGCCTCCACCGGCCGCGCAGGCCCCGGCGTCACCACCTCCCTTTTCCATGGCACCGGCTTCGTCGTCAGCGCCAGCAGTCGTGCCTCCGGCATCCTCGCAAGCAGACGCTGTGCGCCCGAAAGCGGCAATACCGGCAAGCCCATCACAGGCAGGAGAACCGCCTCGACGCCCATCTCTTCTGCACATGGCGACCGGCGCATTCCAAAGATATGTTCTTCCCGTCGCCAAATTCGGTCTGGATGGCGAATATGATCGCAAGTCATGGTCGATTTACATCACGCCAGAGCAAGCCGCCGCGCCGGCGAAATTCAACTTTTCCTACCAAAATGCCGTTGTCGTTGCTCCGGAGGCATCACAGCTGACGGTTCTGTTGAACAATCGGATTGTCGGTCAACAACCGATTGCCTCATCGGATGCGCCATCGAACGTCACCTTCGACGTGCCACCTGGGCTATTGCAGCCTGGCGCAAATCTTTTTGCAATCGAAGCCATCCAACGCCACCGCACCGACTGCACCATACAATCGACCTATGAGCTGTGGACCGATATCGACCCGGCAAAGACCTACCTGGCCTTTGACGGGCAAGAAGCCGGTCGGTTCTCCAGTACAGACGCGATCCGCGCGATCGGCGTCGACGAAACCGGAAGGACGCAGATCAATTTCGTCGTGCCTGCACTTGAGCAACCGGGAACCACGAAACCTCTATTGCGCCTTGCCCAAGGCCTTGCGGTTTTAAGCGGCATGCCGAACGAAACGTTTTCATTCACCACGGACGCCTTGCCGCAAACGGGTGCAGGTCGCTTGACCGTCCTTATTGGAACACCCACAGACCTTCAGTCCCTCATTACCCCGCCGCCGGCCGCGCAAGCCGCGCCGCTTGCCTCGTTCGTGACCGACCCAAAGACGGGTGCACCCGTTCTTTTGATCAGTGGCCCGTCCTGGCCTGCTATCGCGTCTGCGATCGATACCATCGTTTCGACAACGGACCGACCCGCGACGGCCCGTCGTGATACGCTGGTAACACAGCGATGGAGCGCCCCGGATGCGCCGCTCGTCTTGTCGGCGACAAACCTGACATTTGCGCAATTGGGCGTGAAGACGACGGAATTTTCCGGACGACGCTTCCGCACCAGTTTCAATATCGCAGTCCCGTCCGACTTCTACGCGAATGCCTATGGCGAGGCCACCGTGCTGTTGGACGCAGCCTTTACGCAGAGCGTCCTGCCCGGCAGTCATATCGATATCTATGTCAACGGCAACATCGCTTCGACGGTGCCGATTTCGTCGACAGGTGGAGGCATCTTCCGGCACTTGCCTATCCGCGTCACCATGCGGCATTTCAAGCCAGGCCTCAACACGCTGTCGCTCGAGGCGATCCTGATGACCAAGGAAGACGAAGTCTGTGTCCCCGGCACGACAGCCGGTGCTGCACCGCGTTTTGCCCTCTTCGATACCAGCGAGCTTCACATTCCCGATTTTGCCCGGATCGGACAGCGGCCGAACCTCGCCGGACTGTCTGGGACCGCTTATCCCTACAATCGAGCCACCCAGCCAGTCCCGCTTTATATCGATCGGATTGACAGCGACACGCTGTCGGCCACGGCCACCCTGCTTGGACGAATGGCGATCGTTGCCGGCCGCCCAATCGACGTCGAGCCGGCTGCGACACCAGGTGCCATAGGCGAGCGCGACGCGATTTTCATCGGATCGATCTCGCAAATGCCGCCGGCGGTGCTGTCGCAGTTGAACATTGCGGCTTCGAGCCAGGCCTCGTGGCGGCCTCAGGTCACCGCTCAGTCCAACCAGGCCGAACCGTCCGTGACCTTTGACGATTGGCGCTCGAAGGTTAGCGGCGGCGTGTGGCGCGGACAGATCACATCCTTCCAGGAGTGGCTTCGCCGCAACTTCGACATTTCTTTGAGCTCACTGCAGTTCGTGCCTGGCTCGCAAGACGTGTTCACGCCCGGCAATGCCGACAGCTTCTTGATCGCGCAGGGCAAAAGCGCGAGCGGAGGGTCGTCCTGGACGGTTGTCACCGCGCCTTCGGCGAGCGACCTGCGTGAAGGTGCCGAGGCGCTTGCCAACCAGGTCAACTGGCCGCAAATTGCTGGTCATATCACCACCTACTCGAGCAAGACCGGCAAGATGGAAAGCATCCCCGTCGGTCGGTTTGATTTCGTAAGCTCCCAGCCCTGGTCGCTCTCGAACTATCGCCTGATTGCAGCAAACTGGCTGTCGACGAACATTTTGTCCTATGCCTTCCTCCTCGTCGTCCTTTCGCTTCTGATCGGCGTGACCACGGCAAGCATGCTTTCCAGGTTGGGCAGGCGCCAATGATGAGGATGCTGAAACTGATCTGCGCCGTAAGCCTCGCCGCTGCTTGCTGCGTCCAGTCTGCGCTGGCGCAGGGTCCAGGGATCAGCCCGCAGAACTGGAGCGCCTACAAGGGGAAATTTCTGGAGGCGAGTGGCCGGATCGTCGATGACGCGAACGGCAATATCAGCCACAGCGAGGGCCAGGGATATGGTCTGCTGCTTGCCTATCTTGCCAACAGCCGCGCCGACTTCGAGCAGATCTGGTCCTTTACGCGCACCGAGCTGTTGCTGCGCGACGATGGCCTGGCAGCCTGGAAATGGGATCCGGCCGTCACGCCGCATGTCACCGATACCAACAACGCCTCGGATGGCGATCTTTTGATTGCCTATGCACTGGCACTTGCCGGATCGGCCTGGAACAGGAGCGACTATATCGAGGCAGCCGCAAAGATGGCCCAGGCGCTTCTTTCGCGCGTCGTGGTCAGCTCAGGAGGACGAACGCTATTGTTGCCTGGTGTCAGCGGTTTTGATTCCACCGATCGCAAGGATGGCCCGATCGTCAACCCTTCCTACTGGGTCTACGAGGCGATCCCGATCATGGCGTTGCTCGCCCCCTCCAAAGCCTGGCAAAGGCTGTCGGACGACGGCCTGTCGCTGTTGCGGGTCATGCAGTTCGGACCTCGCAAGCTGCCAGGCGACTGGGTCAGCCTCAGTCACATGCCGGAACCGGCCAAAGGGTTCGATGCCGAATACGGATATAACAGCCTGCGCATCCCGCTTTATCTTGTTCGCGCGGGAATATCGGACAGGGAATTGCTGTTGAGAATACGCAAGGGAATGACAACGCAGGACGGCACGCCGGCGATAATTGACCTTTCGTCCGGCAGGCCGAAAACACTGCTGTCGGACCCGGGTTATCGAATTGTTAACGATGTCGTGGCCTGTGTGGCAGACGGAACGAAGCTGCCCGAGTCGTCGCGGCAGTTTGAACCAACGCTCTATTATCCATCGACCCTTCATCTTCTTGGGTTGGCATTTGTCGGGGAGAAGCATCCAGAGTGTCTTTAAGATCCTCATCCGTTGCAGTTGTTGTCGCGGTGGCGGTCGCCGGTCTGGTGACCGCTGTGAAGGATCGTCCAGCGCTTCGGGACATGCTTGGCTTTCAACGGACGAGCGAGCCCACGCCTCAATTCATGCTCATGGGTCGCGTCACGGGGCCGGACGGTCCCAAGGCGCACGTCGACGTGCAGGCGATCGCCGACCGGCTGCAGGCTGCAACGATGGTTGCGCCGCTGTCTCAGGACGGCGAGGAGGCCGAAAAACCGGCCACGGTCGCGCAAGCCCCGCAACAGCAGCCAAGCGCCGTTCAGCCGGAAAAGCCTGTCCAGCCAAAAGTTGACGAGAGTGCGTTGCGCTATTTCGCGAGCCATGGTGATACCGCGCGACTTCAGGCGGAGATTGCGCGTCTTCGGGCCCTCTACCCGAACTGGGTGCCACCGGCCGATCCTCTGGCCATTCCGCAGGGCGGCGACAAGCAGCTGGAACTCATGTGGCAGTTGTATTCGCAGGGACGCTACGGGGAACTGCGAAAGGCTATTGCCGATCGGCAGGCATTAGAATCGGGGTGGCAGCCGCCGCCCGATCTGCTTGACCGGCTGGACGTTGCCGAAGCCCGAGCCCGCCTCGTCAACGCGTCCGGGCTGAAGCAATACGCAACAGTCATCCAGATCGGCGCCAACACACCGAGCCTTCTGACCTGCAGCGACATCGATGTGCTGTGGCGGGTCGCCGAAGCCTTCGCAAAGACAAACCGCGAAGCTCGCGCTAAGGACGCCTATGCTTACATCCTGAAGAACTGCACAAATCCGCAGGAGCGTCTGGCGACCATCCAAAAGGCGTCGACGCTGCTGTCATACGCAACCATGCAGGATCTCCTTGGCCTTGAGCGCGCCGATGGCAATGGCGGTCGCGAATTTGACAGCATCCGCAATGACCTTGCCCGCCGCTTTGTCGCCGCTGGCAACGACGACCCTCATCTTGCCGTTGCGCCAACTTACCTTTCAATTGTGCAACGGCTTGCTGAAACCGAAGGGCTTGCATCCGATAGCCTGCTGCTCGGCTGGTATCAGCTTCGCCGGGAGAATTACGCGGATGCCGAAAAATGGTTCCAGGCAGCGCGTGAGAAGGAAGACACGGCCGCTGCCTCACAGGGAATGGCGCTGGCACTCATAGCACAGAGGAAGCCTCAAGAGGCGGAGGACGTGGTCTACAAGTGGCGCGCTGCCTCCAAGGACGCGACCGCGACCTATCTTGCGGCAACAGCAAACCTGATGGCCCTGCAGCCACCCGCCCACCTCGACGAGGAGGTGCTTTCGCGTATCGCTGCCGAGGTCATTGCGCAAAAATATGTGCCAACGGCACAGCAATTCGGCTGGTTTGCCCGCACGCTCAATCAACCGCAAACGGCAGCACGCTGGTTCGAAACCGCGTTGCGCTGGAAGCCGGATGACGAGCCGTCTGCTTACGGGCTTGCCATCACACGTCAGCAATTGCGCGATCGGGCGGGCGTGGCCGAGATCCAGCGCCTATGGGCCGGCCGGTCAGAGCGCATCGCACAGTTAGGCGAGACCACCAGGAGGTCGACCACGACACCTCTTCTGCCGGCTCCGGGTCCAACGACAGCGCCAGAGGCAGCATCGCCGAAGGTTGTGAACGAACCGACGGAACCCGTTGAAAGGACTGGCCCGCCGGTTGGCGTCGAAGCCTTGCGCGCGCCTGTGATGCAAACTGTAGTCGTTCGGCGCAGTGCGCGGCAGGTGCGCGGATGCACCACCACGCTCAATGCGCAGTTGCTTGATCCGGAAACGGCGTTGTCACGCGGCTGGTGCCTGATGGACATTGATCGGCCGATGGAAGCGACGAAGGCCTTCGAGGCGGCGCTGACCGCTTCAAACCGCAAGACGCGCGAAGATGCGGCCTACGGCCAGAGCCTTGCCTACCTCAGGGCGGGCCTATCCAACAATGCTGCAGTCGCCGCCACGAAGGCGCCGCAGACACAACAGCGGGCAGCCGAACTGCAGGTCGCGATCCTGGCCGACCGGGCGCTCGCCGCCTTCGATGCCAAGCGCTATCGCGAGGCATTGATCTATCTCGATCAGCGCGCGCAGCTGCGCCAGGAGCCGATCGATCTCTTGGTTCTTCGTGGTTATGCCTACCTGAACATGAAGATGTATGGGGATGCGGAGCGGATATTCACCGCTGCGGCTGCGACCGGCAGCAAGGATGCCAACCGTGGCCTGGCCGACCTGAAGGCATCGACACACCCCGATACCGTCGATTGACGATCCGGGGCCTGTAGGTGCATGTCGTGCACATAGGTCGGGCAAGGCGAGCCTCGCCGATAGCTCGCTCTTATCATAATCGAAACAAGGCGCGCGAAACAAAGGCCATCAAAAAGACCCGAACATCGACCCGAGCACCGTGACGACAGCGAGCGCAATGATGACATTGACGATGACAGTCATCACCATGTCACCATAGCTTTCGCGGTGCGTGAGTTTGCTGATCTGAAGCAGAAGCAGCACAGTGCCGTTATGCGGCAGGGCGTCCAGAGTTCCCGCACTGATCGTTGTCAGGCGATGCATAAGCTCGGGATTGATTGCGTACTCTCTCGCAAGGGTCATGAAGTTGTCGCCCAGCGCATTGAGCGCGATCGCCATTCCGCCCGAAGCCGTGCCGGTGAGCCCTGCAAGCACATTCATGGCGACAATGATCGAAACCAGCGGCCCCCCGGGGACCTCCAGCACGGCGTCGCGAACTGCCGCGAATGCGGGCAGCGAGCCAATGACGGCGCCGAAGCCCACGAGACTGGCGATCATCAGGATCGGCACGGCGGAGGAGTTGGCGCCGGCATCAAGCGTTTCGCGCAAGGCGGGTAGTCGTCGGAAATTGACGATGATGACGGTCAATATGGCTGCAGCAAGCGCAAGCACGACGGACCATATGCCGGCCACGGCTCCGATGGTGGTCTGGCCCCAGCCCTCCTCGGCGAGGAACGCAAAGTCGAGGCGCGGAAGTACGACCAGCGCCATCAGGAAATTCACGAGGATAACCACCACGAGCGGCAAGAACGCAAGGTAGAAGGGCGGCAAGCTGGCACTGCGCTTGCCATGATCGATCTCCGCCGGATCGAAATCGCCGGCCATTGCCGCTTGCTCGCGGGTCCTGTCGTCGAGGGCGAAGGCGGTTCTTGTGCCGACGTAACCCTCGCCGGCCTTGCGTGCCGCGGCTTCGGCCCTGGCAAGCCACCACATGCCCAAAACAAAGATTATGATTGAAGCAATGATGCCCAAACCAGGCGCGGCAAAGGTCGTCGTACCGAAATACGGCATCGGAATGGCGTTGTTGACCGAAGGCGTGCCCGGCATCACCGACATGGTGAACGTAAACGCGCCGAGACCGATGGTGGCCGGCATCAACCGCCGCGGGATGTTGGCCGCCCGGAACATCTCGTCCGCCATGGGTACGAGCACGAAGAAAGCGACGAAGACGCTGACGCCGCCATAGGTGACCAGAGCCGAGGCGAGTACGACCGACAGCATCGTGCGCTTCGTTCCGAGCCGTTCGGTGAAAAACCGCGCGATCGATATGATCGAACCGCTGTCGTCCATGAGCTTGCCGAACAGTCCACCGAGCAGGAACATGGGAAACCACTGCGCCACGAAGCGGGCAGCGCCTCCCATGAACGTCTGCGTCCAGCTGGCAAGAAGCGGTTCGCCGGAGATTGCCGCCGCCACCAATGCGGCCACCGGGGCCACGATCAGCACGCTCCACCCGCGATAGGCCAGCCATATCAGCAAGGCGAGCGCGAGCAGTATCCCACCCAATCCCATGTTTCAGCCTCCCATCCTAACTGTTTCGATGTCCACACTCATCGGCAATCCATGCGGATCGCCGTTGCCGCCCCTTTTCCAAGAGACCGGATCCAGTCCAAGCTTTACCTGTCTGCAACCTTGCATTCTCAGCGTCGTCATTCGCCCGCTGTTCCATCGGCTGCTCCAGGCGAGCCCGCCGCGCCATCGGTCAGGATCGAAACAGGCGACTATATTGTGTTTCATGCCACGCGCTCGCCATCGCCTGCGCAACCGACAGATTGCCGATCTCGCTATCGTCAAGCGTGATGGCCAAGGCGGCACCTCGTTCGACGACCGTAACGGCGTCGATCAATATGCGTTGGCCAGCGACGTGACCGAGCGGGACCAAGCGGATAGCGGCTGCGACCTGGGCCTCCGCGACCGCCCACATCAGCCCCTCCAGGGCCGGTAACGGCGCCACCTGCCAGTGATGGGCGGCAATCGCGAAGCTTGCAGGATAGGTCAGCTCGACGCCCGGATAGGCTTCCGCCGCCGGCACGTGGAGTTCTTTGAGGAGAAAGATCAGGGCTTCACCCATGCGTCGGTCCTCAGCCTGCATCTCGCTGCTTTCACGACAGGCCGCAAGCCAGGCGTTCGCATAGGCAAAGGCAGAGCGATCTTTTGCATAGAGCGCCTGGATCATCCGCCAGAACAATGCGCCATCCGCGACTGCAAAGATGTTTTCAAGGGTACCAAGGATCCAGTCGCGTGCCGTCGCATGATCCTTTACCCAACCGGCGTTGACGGCCCATTCCAGGCCACGCGAATAGGAAAAGGCACCGACTGGCAGGCTTGGACTGACAAGCCGCAGAAGGTGAAGTGGGATAGCATCGTGCATGTCCACAGCGCCTTTCAGCCGGACGGGTTGCGCCATTTGCCGTGCGGCATCGGACGCGCGGCGGAAAATCTCAAGTGCGTCGCTTGCAGAGCGGTCAAAGGTCATGCTGTCCAAATCCCCTTGTTGCTTGCCACTTCAAGGTCACGCTGTTCTTCGGTCTGAGTGGCGCGTGCTTCTGTCCGCTTGCAGGTGGCGTCGCCGATTGTCCTCCGGCGTCGTCGCTTCAGCCGGCGGGACCGGCGCCAACGCCTTGAACGCATATGCGCCCAACAGCATCAGCCAGGTGACGATCACGAAGGTTGAGGTCAGGACCGGCATGCCGATCGGTTCGAGGAAGATTGCAACCGATGCCCATAGCCAGGTCGTCACGACCACCCCAAAGAGTGTGTAGGCAAAACTCTGCCACGTCAGGACAAGAAAAAAGCCGCCGAGCGCCAGAGCGGTAAGCGCTGCATTGTACCCGAACAAGCCGTCCCTGATAGCGCCTTCCGGCCCGCCGAAGATGGCCGCGACCAGCGCCGCCAGCGCTGCACCGATCAAAGCCATTGCGGCGGCGACCCGAGAATGAATGGCAATGCCGACGATGATCAGATAGCCGCTGATCCAGTTGTCCTGGAAGAAGATCTGTCCGATCCCGTTTCCGATCCCCATGTACCAGGTCGGCAGCACATAGGCGACGTCGTCTGCATATTGGTCCGGCGAGACCGGTTTGGCCAGCGGACCGGCGTCGATGTTGTCGAACTTCAGCACCGCGAAAAGAAAGAGCCATCCGACCATTACGAAAGGCATGGTGAGTGCCGCCACCCGGTACGGGCCAAGGAGGTTAGCCAGCGCCGCAAAAACCACCGTCGTCATGGCTGCAGCAAAGACAATGTAGACGGTGAGATAAAGCGAAGGCACCGCGCCGGTGCGGAAGTTCTCGCTTGTGAAAGCGACGAGCGCAAGGCCGACAAGCGCGCCGTTAAAGCCGTATAGGCCGTCGCGGATCGAAGCGCTATCGGCTCTCAGTGCGATGGCGCTGACTGTGCTTGCGACGACGCCGAGGACGCAGATCAGCCCATAGATCCACGAGTTGTAAAACAGCGCCGCCAGGATGACTAACCCACTCACGGGATTGTTCTGAAACACGACCTGACCGATGCCTCGCAGCGACCAGTCGATCAATCCGAATGCCCGGTGGTCCTGGAAGTAGTTCTGGTTCACCACATTCTCCCGCGCGCTGCCGAAGTTGCGCCGTTTGGACCAGATTTCGTGGCCTCCCGTCGCAGCCTTGTTCAGAACAGGTAATAGCGCTGCGCCATCGGCAGGACCGCCGCCGGCTCACAGGTGATGATCTGGCCGTCCACACGCACCTGGTAATTCTGCGGATCTACTTCGATGTTTGGCGTCAGCGCATTGTGGATCATGTCCTTCTTGCGGATCGACCGCGTGCCCTTCACTGCAACCAGAGCCTTGTTCAGCTTGAGTTTGTCGCCGATGCCAGCATGAAGCGCTGCTTTCGATATGAAGGTGACGCCGGTAGAAAAGCGTGCGCGGCCGAGGACGCCGTACATTGGGCGGAAATGCACTGGCTGTGGGGTGGAAATGGAAGCGTTCGGATCGCCCATTGGCGCCGTGGCGATCATGCCGCCCATAAGAACAAGCGACGGCTTTACGCCGAAACTGGCCGGCTTCCACAATACCAGATCGGCCCGCTTGCCGAGCTCGATCGAGCCAAGCTCGTGGGCAAAGCCATGGGTGAGCGCCGGGTTGATCGTGTATTTGGCGACATATCGCTTGGCGCGGAAATTGTCGTTGCGCGGGCTATCCTCAGGAAGCGGCCCGCGCTGCACCTTCATCTTATGGGCAGTCTGCCAGCAACGCACTGTGGTCTCGCCGATCCGGCCCATGGCCTGCGAATCCGATGACATCATCGAAAGCGCACCGATATCGTGCAGGATGTCTTCTGCCGCGATCGTCTCCTTGCGGATCCGCGATTCGGCAAAGGCCACGTCTTCCGGTATCTGCGGGCTCAAGTGGTGACAGACCATCAGCATGTCGAGATGCTCGTCGATCGTGTTGATGGTGTAGGGCCGCGTCGGGTTCGTGGATGAAGGGAGGATGTTTTCCTCGCCAACCGCCGTGATGATATCGGGAGCGTGGCCGCCGCCGGCTCCTTCGGTGTGGAATGAGTGAATCGCCCGCCCTTTCATGGCCGCAAAGGAATCCTTGACGAAGCCGCTCTCGTTTAGCGTGTCGGTGTGAATGGCGACCTGGATGTCCTCTTCGTCGGCAACCGTCAGACAGGTGTCGATGGCAGCGGGCGTCGTTCCCCAATCCTCGTGCAGCTTCAATCCTATGGCGCCGGCGCGGATCTGTTCGCGCAGGGGTTCTGGCAAGCTTGCGTTTCCTTTGCCGAGTAATCCGACGTTGATCGGAAGGTCCTCTATGGCTTCGAGCATCCGGTGAATGTTCCAAGGTCCGGGCGTCACAGTGGTCGCCAGCGTTCCGACAGAAGGCCCCGTGCCGCCTCCCACCAGCGTCGTCGTACCGCTTGCGAGAGCTTCGTCCGCCTGCTGCGGCGCGATGAAATGAATGTGGGTGTCAACCGCGCCTGCGGTCAAAATCTTGCCTTCGCCCGCGATGACGTCGGTACCCGGGCCGACGACGATGGTGACACCCGGCTGAATATCGGGATTACCGGCTTTTCCGATGCCTGAGATGCGCCCTGCCTTGATCCCGACATCGGCCTTGACAATGCCCCAGTGGTCGAGGATCACGACGTTGGTGATGACGAGGTCGGCGACCTCGGCTGCCAGCGCCTGGCCTTGGCCCATGCCGTCGCGGATGACCTTGCCGCCGCCGAATGTCACTTCCTCGCCGTAAATGGTGTGATCGGTCTCGACTTCGATGATGAGTTCCGTGTCGGCGAGCCTGATCCTGTCGCCTTTGGTTGGGCCGTACAGGGAGGCATAATTCTCGCGCGTGATCGTGCCCATCTCAGTTTCCCAATCTGCCCATGATCAGGGCATTGAAGCCGTAAACCTTGCGCTCGCCGGCAAGCGCAACCAGTTCGACGGGGCGCTCCTGCCCCGGCTCGAAACGGACGGCGGTTCCAGCCGGAATATTCAGGCGGAATCCCTTCGCTTTTTCGCGATCGAAGCGAAGCGCAGTATTCGTTTCGTAGAAGTGGTAGTGGGAACCGACCTGGATTGGCCGATCGCCGGTATTCGCCACATCGATCGTGCAGACCTCTCTGCCCGCGTTGAGGCTTACCGTGCCGTCCTCGATGAAGAATTCACCCGGGATCATCCTAACGTCTCCTCAAATCACGCCGAAGGCGAGGCCGACGCCGATTGCCGCACAGGCGGCTCCTGCCGCCCGAATTACGTTGCGCAGCTTCAGGCCGAAGCCGCAAGCGGCGGCGATCCCGATGGCGTGGAGCAAGAGGGTGGCAAGCGCAAAGCCAGCCATATATTCGAGCCCATCCGCATTTTCCGGCACTTCGCTTCCATGGGCATAGCCGTGCAGGAGCGCAAAT
This sequence comes from Rhizobium sp. R711, assembly GCF_002211365.1. Taxonomy (GTDB): domain Bacteria; phylum Pseudomonadota; class Alphaproteobacteria; order Rhizobiales; family Rhizobiaceae; genus Rhizobium. Next base: position 150,659 of record NZ_LOKZ01000039.1, read on the forward strand.
AGGCCGATGACAGCAATGCCGGCAGAAACCGGAAGCTTGACCGCAAGCGCGACCAGGATGCCGAGCGCCACGACCGAGGCCAGGATCCCCGGCCCGACAAGCGGAACCGGCACATGGAGCATGCCGAGGGCCCCGCCAGCTAGCATGACGCCGATGAAGGTCGCAGGCCACACCCAGATCGCCTTGCCGCCCTTCAGCGCTGACCACAGGCCGACGGCGATCATCGCTGTCACATGATCAAATCCCAAAAGCGGGTGCGTAAAACCCGCATTGAAGGACGATGTGGTCCCCACGCCGACATGGGCGTAGGCGGGCAGCGCCGAGGCAGTCAAAAGGGCAGCGGCGAGTGCGGCTTCTTTGATCGTTGCAATGGCGGACATGGGAGGACCTTTCATGAAGAGCCAACAAATGCGGCGGTGCGGTCTCGCGGTGCGACGAGGGGCAGGAAGCATGCGGTCAGGCGAAATGGGAGCAATTTTTCTGTCCTAGCGGATCGGTTCATGCACGGTCACCAGCTTGGTGCCGTCTGGAAAGGTCGCTTCGATCTGGATGTCGTGGATCATTTCGGGAATGCCTTCCATGACCTCGTCTCGACCCAGAATGGTTGCTCCATACGACATCAGCTCTGCGACCGTCCGGCCTTCGCGCGCACCCTCAAGAATGGCGGCGGAAATATAGGCAATCGCCTCCGGATAGTTGAGCTTGATGCCTCGAGCCCTGCGGCGTTCGGCAAGTAGTCCTGCCGTGAAGACGATCAGCTTGTCCTTCTCGCGCGGTGAAAGTTCCATTGTCTCTGTTCCTCGCTCACCGATGCCTACGTTGCCCAGATCCGGGGAGCGTTCGCCGGCTTGCCGAGGCATGCGGTCCGCAGCACGTCCCACGCGCTGGCAAACAAGCTCTTGGCCTCAGACACCCGCTGACCGAGGTAGCGGCATACCACGACGCGCTCCAGCTGACTGACGCAGAAGACCTCTGCGGCATGCCCCGTTAGCGCACCCCGCACCCGTTCGGCACAGTCTTCGGCTACGTCCCCGACATAGATCATCGTGCCGAGGATCGGATGGCCTGCGAGCGCATAGGTCGCCTGAGAAAGCGGCGAGCCACCGGTCAGATGCAGGCGTTCGAACCAGATCGGCTTGGCGTCGCAAAGGACCGCCATCCGCTGACTGAGCCGGCCGTTTTGGAACGCCTCGTCTGCTGCGGGCCGCCCCAGGCTCAGGAAATCCCAGCCCACATAGGTTGCTCCCGCGGCAAGCAAGACCCTGGTATCGATTAAGGCGTCGGCGCCGTCGAACAGGATCGTCTCCTGGGGCAGATGCTCCAAGATCGCACCCTCGCCGACGCTGATCGATAGATGCTGTTCACCACGGCCGTGTGTGCTGCGGTAGAACTTCGTGGCGCCGGGGGTCGTCAGCAGCACCCGCGTGCCGGGACCAAGATGAATTTTGGTCTCGAGCTTGTCGCCGCCGGCGATGCCGCCCGGTGGGTGCAACAGGTAGACGTGGCAGGTGCCGTCTGCCTCAGGGTGAAAAGGATGCTGGACGACAAGAGGACCGATATGACGCTGTCGCACCAGCGTGGTCCTTTCGCCGCGCGACTGAAAACACAACTCCAGTTCTCCCAACCAGCTGCTTGGCAGCGCGGCACACTGCGCGTGCCCGGTTGCGGCACGGCTGGACGGCAAGTCGGGCAAAGACTGCGGACGCCTCATCTTCGTCACCGATTTCGAAAAAGTTATCTGAAGAGGCTATCATCCGGGCATGAGGATGTGATCGGCTTTCCGTCCAGATCCTCGTGCTTTCGTCCTAAACTTCGTCGTTCTCGATTCCCACGATAGAACATCGCATGACAATCAAGTAAAAGAAGCTAAGCTGTTTCCACGCGGATTAAGGGCTCTAGGGCTCTGACGTTCGGGGGAATTCTGGTGTTGAGTATGGTCGCCGTGCTGTGCCCGTTGGGGAGTGGGGACAACGAGCAATTTCGCCGTCGCCAGCCAAAGTCTCCTCAATCCGTTCGTGCCTCACTTGAATGGCGTCATGTCAGACGGCGCCAACCGAGGGAAGACCGACATGGCGGGCAAGCCCCCTGCATGCGATCGCCACCACGACGACTGCCCGCGTCACCATGGCGCATCTCGTCGCCATCAACACGACGATTCGGAATGAGGGCGATATTTCGCGTCGCGCCCCGGATCTTCGCCTGCCTGCGGTATCATAGCCAAGGGGATCAGTTCACGAACGACGAAAGGCACAGCGCATGTCTTCGAAAAACGGTCCGCTTCGCGTTGGGATTGGCGGCCCCGTCGGTTCCGGCAAGACGATGCTGACGGGGCAGCTCTGCATGTCGATGCGTCGAGATTATTCCATCGCCGTCGTCACAAATGACATTTACACGAAGGAGGATGCCCTCATATTGGCGCGCCGGCAGGCCCTGTCGCAAGATCGCATCATGGGCGTTGAGACCGGTGGATGTCCGCACACGGCGATCCGTGAGGATGCCTCGATCAATCTGCAGGCCATCGCCGAGATGAACCGGAGATTCCCGGACCTCGACATCGTCTTCATCGAGTCCGGTGGTGATAATCTCGCAGCCACCTTTTCGCCCGACCTTGCCGATTTGACCCTTTACGTCATCTCGGTGTGTCAGGGCGAGGAAATTCCCCGCAAGGGCGGTCCAGGCATTACGAAATCTGATTTCCTGATCATCAACAAGTGCGATCTAGCCCCTTATGTGAACGTTGACCTGGAGGTCATGCGGAGCGATGCGGCCAAGATGCGAGGAACAAGGCCGTTCGCATTTACGGATCTTTCGCGCGGAAAGGGCCTGAGGGACGTCATTGACTTTATCGTTGAGAATGGCGGACTGACCTGAGCCTTCGCACGGTGGGTAAACTCCCGACTTCCCCGCCACCGATCACCGCCCGCTCGCGTTTGGCTGCGGACGCTTTTCGCCGGACAAAATGCGGCGCAAGTCCCGTGGCCGATGGCCGGTCTGCTGTTCCAGCCCGTGACCAGGTCAAATTTGCAGCGTGGTGGTCCAACGAGTTTGGCAGGAACGTTTCCGACTGATGCGCGTTGATTCTCTCTATCCCGCGCGCGGAGGCGCGGGCTGCTCGAGGGAGGTTATGATGAAAGTCAGCAATTGCATGACCACAGATGTGCAGATCACCGATCCAGAGCACACATTGCGGGATGTCGCCTTAATGATGGGACGTCTGGATGCCGGCGTTCTGCCGGTGGGTGAGAATGACCGGCTGGTCGGCATGATCACCGATCGCGACATTGCCATTCGTGGCGTGGCAGAGGGCAAAGGCCCGGACGCGAAGGTCCGCGACGTCATGAGCACCGATGTCAAATACTGCTTCGACGACGAAGATGTCGAAGACGTCCTGCACAACATGGGCGATCTTCAGGTGCGGCGCTTGCCGGTGCTGAACCGCAGCAAGCGGCTGGTCGGCATCATCTCGCTCGGCGATCTTGCCATGAAGGGCGAGGCCATGGAAACTGGCAGAGCGCTGAATGGCATTTCGCAACGCGGCGGCGCACATTCTCAAACCGCCCACTGACGGTAGGCGCAACGCCGCAGTGAAACTGGCAGCATGCTTCCTGCTTTGCTCGTCCGTTCGGGCTGCGTTCGGATCGAAGATCGAGACATGTTCGTGTCTGGCCGCAATCCACCTCAGCTCGGGCTGGAGAATTCGGCTCAATCAACAGGCGCACTGCAAGCTCGAGATCATATGGGCTACCCGTCGTCCCGCGGTGAAACACGCGGGACATGCGGGTAGCTGACCAGATGTGGGGAACCAAGACCGCAAACGCAGGTTTAACCTGAAGTCTCAAGATCAAGGCGAAAAGAGCCCGGAGGAGAAGTCCGATGGTCAGCGAAGCAGAGCGGGACCCGCGTCACCATACGCAAAAGATGCAGATGCGCCTTCAGGAGATGATCGATCATCTGCGCGGAGATATCCAGAAGGTCGAAGAGCCGCAGTTAAAGGCGATGTTTGAAACAGCAGCCGAAGTGCTGATCGGTCTCAAGAAGACCTTCAGCGACTATGAACAGAAAAACGAGACGGCCTGGCGATAGTGCACCAATCGCGAGGACGCCGGCGTGAACGAGTTCTTCGTTCCCTTCGTCCAAACGACCCCAGCGCCTGTCGGGCGCAGTCCCGTCGGCTCAAAATAGCACTTTTTCCCTGTTGGCGCTTGATTAAGCCGTCTAGCCTCGGGTCATCTCGACCATCGTCGGGCGAAAGCCCATGGAGGCAAACAGGCGCTGTGCGGCTTCGTTTCCGTATGCTGTAGACAGTACGATCCGTTCGGCGCCCCGTCTGTCCATGTCTGCAACGACAGCGTCGAGCAGCAGTCTACCAACACCCTTGCACCGACGTGCTGGATCAACGAAGAGGTCGTGAATAACGCCTGCCGGGCCACGCAGAGACATGTAGTCGGCTCCCTCCAATGCCGCGTAGGCGTATCCAAGGATCGTGCTTTCATCTTGCGCCACAAGAACGATCGCATCGGGACGGTTCGATTCGCGTGCGAGGAAATGCGCGTAGCCTTGCGGCGTGTTCGTCGAGGCTGCGATAAAGCGGGCGGGGTCGATCTCGTGGTGGAGGGCGACCAGGAGTGCACCAAAATGGCCGAGAATGGCCGCATCCGACGAGGTCGCGGGGCGTATTCTTACGGTGGATTTTATTGATGCGGTTGTCATTGGTCTGTGAAGTCTATGCTATGTCCGGGGCCACCGCTAGCCAGTTTGCGCATCAAGACGGGCGACCGAGCGGGCTCCTCGTCGCGATTTCTAGCGACGGCTCCAGGCTAGGAAAGGCCGGTAATGACGTTCTGCGATAAGCAAGGATCGGTCAGGCTGAATGACATAGATCTCCTCGACTTCGCGTCCCGTCTGATCCGTGAACGTGTGGGGAAACGAAGAACCGATCGGCGACTTCGTGAGCTTCGTACGCGGTTGACCATTGTAGGTTATGCTGCCGGGAATGGGCGCCAGACCGTCAGACGAATAGGAGCCTGAAACGACCATGCAGCTTGCGAGGAGCAATGCGCTCAGCGCCAATATTCCGATCTTCTCAAGCATCTCAACCTTCAGCCTCATCCGCGAGCATGGATCGCGTCCGCGTTCCTCCGCGACGATTCCTTAGCAGATATTAGGCGTTCGCCATAGCCTTCACCGGCCTGTCGCAGGTTGCGCTCGCAACCCAGCGGCAATCGCGCTGGCCGTTGTCGGCCAGTTGAAGGCTCCGTCCTGGATCAATTCGGGTTTCGCGCTTCGACGCGCGTAACGTCGCTGATAGCTGTCGCTGATTGAGGCAAGTGCATGTCGCACTCCTTGTGGCATTCAATTTTGCCGACAGAACCTCTCCGAGGCCGCGCCGGCTGGCACGGCCTGCCAATGTTCGTTACTGACACCTTCGAGGGCTCGCCAACGATGCGTTGGCAAACCCCCGGTCGTCAATAATCGACGGGGTCTCTGATAATGGGGCATGTCATGCAATGGCCGCCACCACGTCCGCGACCAAGTTCCGCGCCGGTAATGGTGATGACCTCGATGCCTTCCTTTCGAAGCAAGGTGTTCGTATATGTGTTGCGGTCATAGGCAAAGACGACGCCTGGTGCGGCGCAAACGAGATTGGCGCCGCTGTCCCACTGGGTACGTTCACGCACATAGTCGTTGCCGCCAGTTTCGACGACCCGCAGCTTTTTAAGACCGAGAGCGTCACGGACCGTTTCGACGAAGCTGCCCTTGTCCTTGTGCAGTTCGACACCCCCCTTCCCGTTTGGTCGGTAGGAAAAGGCATCGATGCCATCGACAATATCTGGATAAAGCAGCACGCAGTCTCTGTCTGCGAACGTAAATACCGTATCGAGATGCATGGCGGCGCGCAGCTTTGGCATGGCCGCGACGATCACGCGCTCGGCCGCTCCCTTGTCGAACAGCGCCGCCGCGACCTGGCTGATCGCCTGGCGCGACGTGCGCTCACTCATTCCGATCAGGACATTGCCTTTGCCGATGGGCATGACATCGCCACCTTCGAGAGTGGCAAGACCCCAGTCCTTGGTCGGATCACCCCACCAGACGTTGACCCTGCCTGCGAAATCTGGATGAAACCTGTAGATTGCGGCGGCGAGGATGGTTTCTTCGTGGCGCGCGGGCCAGTAGAGCGCGTTCAGTGTAACGCCGCCGTAGATCCAGCAGGTCGTGTCACGCGTGTAGAGCGTGTTCGGGAGCGGCGGCAGCAGGTATTCGTTGACACCGGCTGCATCGCGAATGAGTTCCAGCTGCTCGCCTCCGATTGCCTCGGGGAACTCGTAGGTCGACAAACCGCCGATGAGCGTCTCGGCGAGATCACGGTCAGACAGACCCTCGAGATAGGATCGCACCTCTTCGAGCAGGCCGAGGCCGATCTGGTTGGGGGTCACCTGATGGTCGAGTATCCACGTCTTGGCTTCGGGCACGGCAACCGTCTGGGTCAGCAGATTGTGCATTTCCACGACCTCGATGCCACGGTCTCGCATCTTGTGCATGAAGTCGAAGTGGTCGCGCTTGGCATTGTCGACCCAAAGGACATCGTCAAATAGCAATGCATCGCAATTGCTCGGTGTCAGCCGCTGGTGGGCACGCCCAGGAGCGCACACCAAAACCTTGCGCAACTGCCCGACTTCGGAATGGACGCCAAGTGCCTGAGGGGTGGAACTTGCAGAAGACATGCGCTTTCCTCCTTTTCAGATTGTCATATATCCCGTAGCCAAAGCAATGATCGCGACCATGCAGCCGATAACGGCTGCGGCGAAGATTACCCAGTCTGCGGCCGTGTTGAAGATCTGCTTGCGCTGCTCCCGCCGCGCCCAGAAATAGAGAACTGTTCCGGGTGCATAGAGAAGAGCCGACAATAGGACGAACTTCATGCCACCTGCGACGATCATGAAGATCGTGTAGATGGCGGCAATACTCGCGATGATCAGATCGCGGTTGCGTTCCTCCGGCTTCTGGTCATAGGTCAGTCCGCGCTTTGCCAGCAGGAAACCGAATGCCGCAACAAAGAGATACGGGATCAACGACATGGCGCTGGTCAGGTTTAGCATCAGCGCGAAAGCGTCCCGGGACCAGTAGGTGCTGATGACGAAGAGCTGGACGATGCCATTGGTCAGCCAAAGGGCTGCGGCTGGAACTTTGTTTTGGTTTTCCGTACCAAACAGGCGGGGCATGTCGTTAGTGCGGGCGGCGATGTAAAGCACTTCCGCGCACACCAGCGACCAGGCGAGATAAGCACCCAGCACCGAAATAACTACGCCCATGCTGATGAAGACCGCACCCCAGGGGCCGACGACGGCGGCAAGCACGCCCGCCATCGACGGCTGGCTCATGGCCGCGATCTCGGGGCGCTCAAGGACCGCATAGGGTAGCAACGTGACGAGGACCATCAGGGCGCTCACACCGACGAAACCCATGATCGTGGCCGTGCCGACATCGGCGCGCGTGCGCGCATAGCGTGAATAGTTGCTGGCGCCCTCGATGCCGATGAAGACGAACACGGTTGCCAGCATCGTGGCTCGCACCTGCTCAAGCAGGGAAGCTTCGGGCATGCCCACGCCACCCCAAAAGTTCATCCGGAAAAGATCAAGCTTGAAAAAGACGAAGAGGATGATGATGAAGGCGATGATGGGTACGACCTTTGCGACCGTCACGACGGTGTTGATGAGGGCCGCCTGCTGAATGCCTTTCAAGATCATGAAGTGGAACAGCCAGATGCCAATCGATGCGACGACGATTGCGACCACCGTGTTGCCGTCGCCGAAAACCGGGAAGAAGCCACCGAGCGTTGACTTGATAAGGACCCAGTAAGAGACGTTGCCGATGCAACTGCCGATCCAGTAGCCAAAGGCCGACAGGAAGCCCGGATAATCACCGAAGCCTTCCTTGGCGTATGCATAAACACCTGCATCAAGATCGGGCTTGCGTTCGGCAAGTGCCTGAAAAACACGCGCCAACATGTACATGCCACCACCGGCAATGCACCAGGCGATGATCGCCCCAAATGGACCGGTTGCGATACCAAAAGTACGTGGCAAAGAGAAAATTCCGGCTCCTACCATGGAGCCGACCACCATTGCAGTGAGCGAAAATAATGAGAACTTCTGCTGCGAGTCTGCCATTTGAGAAAACCTCTCAGTTCAAGCATTGTCTCTGTTCAGCTGTCAGTTTGATAAGGCTTTTGCATTCGCGAACGGGCGTGATTTTGCCCTTATGAGTTGTTTCAGGCTATATGCTAATTGCGCCGTTTGCAATTTCGAATATAGCCGCAACTGCACTCACAAATAGCAGGGCGAAAGCGGCCTTTTCCCAACGGTTAAAGACTTCTTTGCGTTGCTCCCTTCTCGCCAAGAAAAACAGAACCGTTCCAGGACAATAGAGAAGAGTTGTGAGAAGCAAATGCTTGGCGCCAGCGGCATATATCAGGCCCCCCGTATAGATCAGCGCCAGCAAAGATTGCATGAATTCTGTTCGACTGGGGCTTCGGCTCGTTTCCTTCATACGCCAGCAGAGTTTGACGCCGTAGGCCGCGACAAAAAAATACGGGATCAGGATCATCGAGCTCGTCATCGCCACCGCCAATGCGAAGGCGTATTGGGTAAAGAGCGTAATGAGAAGAAATAGCTGAACCAGAATATTCGTCAGCCAAAGCGCGTTAGCAGGTACTCCCCTTCTATTTTCCCTCGATAGAAATCGAGGCATCGTCTCATATTTCGACGCGGAGTACAAAATCTCTGCAGCAAGAAGGACCCAGGCGAGATATGCACCAGCCACCGAGATGATCAATCCCGCACTGACGAACACGGCGCCCCAGGGGCCAACCGCCGCCGCAAGGACACCCGCCATGGACGGATTGCGAAGCCGGGCAAGCTCGCCGGGCAAGAGTATGCCGTACGACAGCAGTGTTACAGCAAGCATCAAACCTAAGACGATCAGAAATCCGCCTACCGTGGCGACCCCGACGTCCGAGCGGTTCTTTGCATATCGCGAATAGACGCTCGCGCCCTCGATGCCAACGAAGACGAATACGGTGACCAGCATCGTGCTGCGGACCTGATTAGCGATTTCAGTGAAAGTGTGATTTCCACTTCCCCAGAATCCGCTACTGAAGATCTCCCATTTGAAGGCGATGAGCACCAACAAAATGAAAACCATGATCGGAATGAGCTTTGCGGCTGTTACGACAGCGTTCAACGCGGCGGCCTGGCGAATGCCCTGAAGAATGAGCCAGTGCATGGCCCAGAGCAAACAAGAAGAGGTCGCGACCGCAATGACCGTATTCCCGTCTCCGAAAACTGGAAAGAACAAGCCAAGGGTCGATTTTATGAGCACAAAATAGGAGACGTTCCCGAGAAGGGCAGCACTCCAGTATCCGAGCGCCGACAAGAAACCGGCGTAGTTGCCAAATCCCTCCTTGGCGTAGGCATATATACCCGCGTCAAGGTCAGGTCGCCGTTCCGATAGGGTCTGGAACACGAAAGCAACCATCAGCATTCCGACACCGGCAATTGTCCAGGCAATCACTGCACCCAGTGGTCCAGTCGCCTGGCCGAAGGCTTGAGGCAGGGAAAAAATCCCCGCCCCAACCATGGAGCCGACCACGATTCCCATCAGTGTCCAGGCGGCAAACTTCGTCTGTTGAGAGGAAGCGGACATCTTTGCTCCAATGAAAGAACACAAGGGGCAGAACACCGCCATTTGCCGGCTTTTCCTTGGGTTCGGTTATGTTTTGACCGGCGTTGGAGCCGATCGGCTAAACCTTTTGCTTTCGATGGACAGGTGTTTTTCGTCCTTCGGTTCTCGAACCATGCTCCAATGCGTGACCCTGATGCCTGTGGCTTCGGTCACAAAATGGCGTTCGGCTCCCGGTTTCCCATTCTCCTGAAAGAGCGCAGCCCAGTCCTGCCGGGCTCGCTAAGCCGATTTATTCATCTGCCACAGAACCACCGGAGCTCTATTTCTGCGTGCATGAGTATTGCGCAGTACAAGAAAAAATCAAACTCGTTGTCAACATCTTCGACAATCGGGAAACCGGTGTTGCAGCACCATTTCAACCTATTGCCGCCGGAGGGCGTTGCCCGTTCCGATTGGTTCCTTGCGAGCTCACGGCGGGATCGACAAGGATACCGTGTTAGTGGTACTCAAATGCTAACCACCAATAGTGCTTTCGTTTTAACGAAACTGACCTGCGAGCAAGCCGTTTTCCGGGACGAGACGAATGATCGCTGTGCTATTGAGTTTGCGTTACGTCATGGCATTGGCATCCGTCGGTGTCATTGCCGCGTCTTTCTTGATGTTCTGGGAAGGTCTCCTCACCATCTGGGACGCGTTTGCCTACATCCGAACTGATCCGGACCAAGCCGTTATTACCGCGGTGCTGCAGGGTACAGACAAGCTGCTGTTCGGCATCGTGCTGGTGATTTTCGGCTGCGCGATTACCGTAGGATTCGTCATTGACCGGTCTTCGCCCTGGCGAAAGAAATTGCCGGAATGGATGGTGATCGAAGATATCGCCGAGCTGAAGAACCTCTTCTTCCAGATGATTATTCTCTATCTCGTCGTTCACTTCGTCACACTGGTTGCCGAGACTGCCGATGCCATGCCCCAATGGAACGCTCTGGTTTTGCCCGCCGCTATTTTGCTGTTGGCCGCTGCAATGAAGATCATCGCGACCGTTTCCACCCACACGCCTCCCGCTGAGGTTAGGACAGATGCGACAAGCGATGATGGGACCTCTGGCACTTAAGGCGCTTCATTCCTTCCTCCGACAGTGTCGTTGTCGCCGCTCAAGGCCTGCAGACACCGGTTTAAATTACACATTGACCTCCCGACAATAATAGAACAAAATGAGAACATTCCCATGGAGGTTCTGATGACCCGTACAGATCAAGTCATTGCAAATGCGCTGGCAGTCGTTGCAGCCAGCCGCGCAGAACGAGAGCGGGACGCTGAGCGTCGCAAACGTGTTTTTGGCAAGATCGAGATAGGGCGGCCACTGCCTGTCCTTAAAGGTCAGCAACTCAGCCTGGATCTGCACTAATGTTGCCGATGACGAAGGAAGACGTCGATTTCGAAGTGCAAGCGGCGCTCGCTTGGCACGACGACGACGTAAAGGCGACCATTGCCACGCTTCTGGAAGATATCAGGCATTTGCGCCACCAGCTTGCCTTGGCTGAGAGTGCGATGAGCCGCGGCATGACGCGCGGCTGGAAGCCGGCCTTTGAACGGAATTGAACATGCGTCACCGCAAGGGCATCAACCTGGCGCGTCCCGCTGACTACGCCGTCGATCTTACTCATGATACGCTGGGGTCACTGCCTGAAATGTTCGTGCTCGTGGCGGCCTGCCCCGCCTGCCACAAGCGCGCACCAATCGATCGCTGGGATCTTGGCCGGCAGCTAGGCAAACGCAGTATCCTCGCCAACGTGGCGAAGATGTTGAAATGCTCTAGGTGCGGAAACCGTGCCGGCAATAGACTGCTGCTCGGCAAGTTGCCGCGAGACTGACGCCAATCCCTATCCTTGCGAACATAAACTCGACCGGGCTGCTTTGCCGCAGGGGGCCAGGCTCAATTCGCCAATAGTTGTTCTTTGCCCTTTTTCCTAAGATACGTCGCTTTTCGAAACGACCGAGCTTTCGAGACAATCGCATCACTCCTCCAAAAGCTGAACTTGCAGAAAGGCGGCTTCGCGTTAAACTGGATCTATTGTATCTCAGGCGCTGACCACGGATGTACTGGCAGTTGCTTCTTGGATGCATCAAGGAAGGCCGGGCACGAGCATTCGTTCCGGCCTTTCCTTTTTGCAGCGCGCCGCTCTTCTTACCCCCTGCCGGACTGTGATCGATAAAGATCATGAAGACCTCTGTCTCCGAGCCGTCGGGTGGATGGCGTGATGATGCCTATCGAAAAAGAACTGATCTCTTCCGGGCAGCGGATTTGCCTGGCGTCAGCGGCAAACCGGCATCGCAATTTCGCATAATCAACGTTTCGGTCACGCACGGATCCGCATAGGTCTCTTGCGTCCGGATGTAGACGGCTGACAGGTTCGGATCGAGGAAAAGTGCCTGACGAACCAAAAGTTCGGCTGTTCGGTCCTCGCCGCAGGCCATGCGGGCAGCAACCTGGTAGAGCAACGTGCGCCTTGCTTGAAAAGGGAGTGTCAGGGCAACGCGCGTCATATCTCCAAAGCGGTCCAGCGCGTAGAGAGCCGCCACTCGCTCTTCGGTAATCCATACCGGCAAAAAGGATGGCAAATCCTGAGCACCCTGGCCGCTTTCGACGACAGCCAATGAGGTCATCCATGACGCCAATGACAGGCTAGCGCTTCTCGAGGACAAGGAGGCAACCCTTCTCGTCCAGGTGGAACCGCACAGATGAGATCATCTCCCTGTCACCAGCGGCGCAAACGGCACTACCAAGCAGTCCAGTTGCACCGGAGAAATGAATTTTCATAGAACGACCTTAGCGCTCAATGGCCCCGAACTTGTGCCTGCACCGTTTCGCTCCCCTGCCGGTCTTGCGTGTCAAGCTTCGCGGAAATCTGTTGGCCGACAGCCAGGCGACAAGCCGAGCTGGCTGCGCCAAGCTTGAAATCACGAACGGCACGCAAAACCAACCGCTTCGGGGGCATCTTGCTTGAATACCGGACGTTTGACACCAAATAAGCGAAATGCTTGACCATTCGTCTCGACCGCTGTCACCGGCAAATATCCCAATGGACGCGCTGAGCGAAGTCCTGCAAGACTTTCGCTTGAGTGGAGTGAACTATGGGCGCTGCGAACTCAGACATCCATGGAGCATCGCCTTTCCGCAACAACAGCTGCTTCGTTTTCACTTCGTCAGCCAGGGTCCGTGCTGGATCCATACCGAGGCTCAAGGGTGGCAGGAGTTGAACGATGGAGATCTGGTACTGTTGCCGCAAGGCCTCCCACATCGATTGGCCAGCGCACCAGATGTTGAGGGCGACTCGCTAAAAAATTGTCAGATCACGAAGTTGGGAAGCAACGTCTGCGAAGTGGTGCGCGAGGGAACGGGCGCCAACAGCACCCTTTTTTGCGGGTCCATGACTTTAGGTGCGCATGCGCTCAATCCCTTGATCGCGCTGATGCCACCAATCATCAAGGGCTGCGATGTGGCGGGCAATGACCCGGTCGTTGGGCCCCTGCTGGCGGCTATGTCGGCGGAGGCGACACAGCCCCAAATGGGTAGCGCAACCGTGTTGTCGCGAATGGCGGACCTGCTCGCAGCGCGGCTAATCCGCTGTTGGGTCAATTGCAGCGGAGCCTCGACCACCGGTTGGCTCGCCGCCATCCGCGACCCCCACATCGGTCGTGTGTTGGCAGCCATGCACCGAGACCCCGGCCATAACTGGACCCTTGAGCGCCTCGCCGGCGTGGCAGGCCAGTCGCGCTCGATTTTTGCCGAGCGCTTCAGCGCTGTCTTGGGAGAAGGCGCGGCACATTATCTCGGCCGTCTTCGAATGCAGCTTGCCCGGGAATTGCTGGGGCAAGGCGGCATGTCGGTTGCCGAAGTCGCTTCCCGCCTCGGTTACGAGTCGGAGGCATCCTTCGCCCGCGCCTTCAAGCGCATCACCAATCTCTCACCAGGTGTTGTGCGTCGCACAAGTCCCGGACGAATGGACATGGATTTCGGATTTTAGGATACATATTGACTTGAAAACTTCGTCTATGAAGGTCTCCGAACCTAGGAGATGCATCAATGACGGACACAACATCACAGCTTGACGCAGCCGCAATCGGCCTGGAGGCCGCAGATCGATCCACGTGGACCGCGGCGACCTGGTTTGCCGTTCTTTCGATGGCGGCCACGAGCTTCGCTCTGGTCTCGGCTGAGTTCCTCCCGACGGGCCTATTGACGCCAATGGCGCGCGATCTCGGGATCAGCGAGGGGACAGCCGGACAGGTTGTCACCGCGACCGCCTCCGTGGGCGCCGTAACGGCCCTGTTGAGCAATGTTCTCATTGGCAGATTGAACCGCAAGGCGGTGCTCGTCAGTCTCAGCGCGTTGGCGATCGGCTCCAATATTCTTGCATCCTTAGCAACCGATTTTTGGCTGTTGTTGCTGGGCAGGGCCGGGTTGGGCATCGCACTTAGCGGCTTCTGGGCACTTTCAGTTGCTGTCGTGGCGAGGCTGGTGGGCGCCAATGCAACTGGTCGAGGCATGGCGGTCGTTACACTCGGCGTCTCGCTCGCTACGATTGCTGCACCATCGCTGGGTGCTTTGATCAGCGACTGGCTGGGATGGCGCATCGCCATGGCCATGACAGCGGGGCTTGCCGCGCTTGCCATGCTGCTGCAGGTCACCAGCTTGCCAACTTTGCCTGCAAGCACAAGCAACAGTCTCGCCGATGTTTTCGGGCTGACGCGACGGCGCGGTGTTCAACTTGGAATGCTTGCCATCCTTTTGCTGATGACCGGGCATTTCGCTGGCTCGGTTTATGTGCGTCCCTTCCTTGAACAAGTGACGTTTCTTGAAACCAGATCGATCGCACTAGCGCTGCTTGGGTTTGGCATCGCCTCCGTGATCGGCAACATCGCTGGTGGCCGAATGGCCGACGCCAGTATCCGCAGGGCACTCGCTGTCACCGCGGCGCTGATGGCCTTAGCGGCGCTCGCCTTGCTGCTTTGGGGCGCCTATTTCGGTATTGCCTTTGCTCTGGTTGCGTTATGGGGCTTTGCGTTCGGCATGGCGCCGGTGGTGCTGCCGACCAATCTTTCGCGCGAGGCATCCGATGCTCTGGAGGCGGCAGGCAGCCTGATGGTCGTCTCTTTCCAGGTCGCCATTAGCATCGGCGCGGTTCTCGGCGGCTATGTCGTCGACCACCACGGCGCCGCAGGGCCCCTGACCCTTACTGCCGTCCTGGCTGCGGCGACGGTCGGCTTGGCACTGCTGCAACCACGCAGCTGATCTTTCGGCTTGACAGAACATGCACCGGCCGCTGCCCATGTGAAATGCGCAGCGGCCGGTGCATAACGGAGCCCATAACTCTATCCCAGCGTTTTTGATCTGCAGTCGAGCAGGTTATCGGAAGCCGGATCAGCCAGGGTGGCGCTCGACTGCCGGTTCCGCCCATCGTTGCGTCGAATGGATTGAACGAGGCCAGAAGTCAGGCGAGTGGCGTGGCAGGTTCTTGTCCGGCTTTCGCTTTTCACGAAAGTTCATCTCGCAATGGCAAGCTATAACAGCCACCTCATCCGATACGATGGCCGCTTCCATCGAAATAATGCAGACTTGAGGCTGCTGCCCCGGTCATGACACAGGCGTCGATTGCGATCTGAGAGCGGCCTGGGACGCGGAAGACGATGTCCTGGTTGTTTCCCAGCCTGCCGTGGACGTAGCTTTCGGCACCCACGAGTTCGACCGCACCAACCCGGACCTCCGCGCTAAAGGCATCCGGCTTTCCGGCTGTGGCCAAGTGAAGATCTTCGGGCCGGATGCCGAGCGTTGCCGTGCCGGGCGGCAGGGTCATGCCGGGCCCGAGCGAAAAACCGCGGTCGCTGGTTTCCAACAGGTTCATCGACGGTGAGCCGATGAACGTTGCAACGAAGGTGGTCACGGGCTTTTCGTAGAGCTCGATCGGCGTGCCGACTTGTTCGATTTGGCCGCCGTTCAACACGACCAGTCGATCGGCGAGCGTCATCGCTTCCATCTGGTCGTGAGTGACGTAGACGCTCGTTGTCGCCAGTGTTCGCTGCAGCCGCTTGATCTCGACGCGCATTTGCACGCGCAGCTTGGCATCGAGGTTGGAAAGCGGTTCGTCAAAGAGGAAAGCCGCCGGTTCGCGCACGATGGCACGGCCCATGGCGACGCGCTGGCGCTGGCCGCCCGAAAGTTGGCGCGGCTTGCGCTCCAAGAAAGGCTCGATCTCCAGCGATTTCGCCGCCTTTTTGATCCTGCGCTCGATCTCGTCCTTTGGCGTGTTTCGGTTCTTCAGGCCATAGGCAAGGTTCTGACGCACGGTCATGTGCGGATAGAGCGCGTAGTTCTGGAAGACCATAGCGATATCGCGTTCGGACGGTTCCAGATCGTTGACGACGCGCTTCCCGATGGCGATCTCACCCGACGTGATACCTTCAAGCCCGGCGATCATCCGCAGCAGCGTGGACTTGCCGCAGCCGGATGGGCCGACGAGTACCACCAGTTCGCCATCGGCAATATCGAGCGATACGCCCTTGATGACTTCGATGCCGCCGCCATAGGTTTTGCGAACGTCTTTGAAAGTGATCCTGGCCATTACTTCTCCGTCTCCACGAGACCCTTTACGAACCAGCGCTGCATCAGCACCACAACGAGGATGGGTGGTATGATCGCAAGGATCGCCGTCACCATCACGAAATTCCACGGCGTCGCTGCGTCAGCGAAATCCATCATCTTCCTGAGTGCGATGATGATCGTGTTCATCTTGGCGTCGTTGGTGACGAGCAACGGCCATAAATACTGCGTCCAGCCGTAGATGAAGAGGATCACGAAGAGGGCCGCGATATTAGTGCGCGACAGCGGCAGCAGGATATCGCGCATGAAGCGGAACGGGCCGGCATGGTCGATGCGTGCCGCCTCCAGCAGTTCGCCGGGGATTGTCAGGAAGAACTGGCGGAACAGGAAAGTGGCGGTCGCCGAGGCCATCAGTGGCAGCGTCAGTCCCGCATAGGTGTCGATCATGCCGAGATCGACAATCACCTTGTAAGTCGGCAAAATGCGCACCTCGACCGGCAGCATCAGCGTGATGAAAATCATCCAGAAGAACACCATGCGCAGCGGAAAGCGGAAAAAGACGATCGCGAAGGCCGACAGGAAGGAAATGAAGATCTTGCCGACGGCGATTAGCATCGCCACGACGAAGGTGTTGAAGAGCAGCCGCTCGAGGCTGACGCCGACCACGCGTTCGACGCCCCCGAAAAGTGCCTCCCCGTAGTTCTCGGCGAAATGGCTGCCCGGCAGTAGCGAAATCGGTGGTTTGATGATCTCGGCCGACGTCATCGTCGAGGCGACGAAGGTATAGTAGATTGGGAACGCGACGATGATAATTCCGATGATCAGCATCAGATGCCCGATGAGGCTGGCGACGGGGCGCTTTTCGATCATCGTCAGCCCTCACGCATAATGCACGCGCTTCTCAACGAAGCGGAATTGGAAGGCCGTCAGCGCGATGACGATGATCATCAGGATCACCGACTGGGCCGCGGACGAGCCGAGATTGAGGTTCACGAAGCCGTCATTGTAAACCTTGTAGACCAGTGTTTCCGTGGCTTTGGCGGGGCCACCGCCGGTCACAGAATGGATGATGCCGAAGGTGTCGAAAAAGGCATAGACGGTGTTGACGACGAGCAGGAAGAAGGTTGTTGGCGCGAGCAGCGGGAAGACGATCGTCCAGAAGCGCCGGTTGCCGCGCGCGCCGTCGATGGCGGCTGCCTCAATCAGCGATTTCGGAATGGCCTGCAAGCCGGCGACGAAGAACAGGAAATTGTAGCTGATCTGCTTCCAGGCGGCGGCGATGATGACGAGGGTCATCGCCTGGGTGCCGTTCAGGAGCGGATCCCAGAGAAAACCGTTCCGACGCAGGAGATAAGCGAAAGTGCCCATCGCCGGATTGAACATGAAGAGCCACAGCATGCCGGCGACGGCAGGCGCTACCGCATAGGGCCAGATCAAGAGCGTGCGATAGAAGGTCTGTCCGCGTACCACCTTGTCGGCGGCGGATGCCAGCGCGAGCGCCACGACCATGGAGAGCAGCGCCGTCAGAAGGCTGAAGACGATGGTCACATAGAGTGAGTGCAGGTAGTTCGGATCCGCCATCACGGCGTGGAAATTCGCCAGTCCGACGAAGCCGCTCTTCAGCCCGAAGGGATCCTCGCGCTGTGTCGACTGATAAAGCGCCTGGCTTGCCGGCCAGAAGAAGAAGACGACGGTGAGAATGATCTGCGGGGCGACCAGAAAATAAGGAAGGAGCTTGTTCGGAAAGACGACACGCTGCACGGCGATCTCCTTGGCATGAAAGGGCCGCCCGCGGCCGTAAGGGCCAGGGGGCGGCCGTTCGCCGGTATTTTACTGGCCGATCGCCTGCTTTATCGCGGCGTTGCCGCGCTCGACGGCCTTGTCGAGTGCTGCCTTTGCATCCTGCTTGCCGGCGAGCATCGATTCGAGCTCCTCGTTCAAGATGTCGCGCACCTGTGGCAGGTTGACGAGGCGCACGCCCTTGGAGTTTTCGGTTGGAGCCTTGCCCATCATCTGCAGGATCGGCGTTTCGCGGCCCGGGTTCTTCTCGTAAAAACCGGACTTCTTGGTATCGTCGTAGGCCGCCATGGTGACCGGCATATAGCCGGAGACTTGGTGTAGGCGCGCCTGGATTTTCGTCTGCGACAGGAAGTGGAAGAACTGGGCGATGCCCTTGTATTCGTCATCGCTCTTGCCAGCGAAGACCCAAAGGCTTGCGCCACCGGGGATCGTGTTTTGCGGGCGACCGTCGCCCTCGTAGTAGGGCAGCTGTCCAATACCGTAGTTCACGCCTGATTTGATGATGTCGCCAAGGCCACCGGAGGATTCCGTCATTATACCGCATTCACCCGACGTGAAGAATTGCTTGGCTTCAGAAGTGCGGCCGCCATAGCGGAAGGTGCCGTCCTTGGCGAGGTCGGCGATCGACTGGAAGTGCTGGACGAAGAGCGGCGAGTTGAACGCGAGCGTGACGTTGCTACCAGCCAGACCGTTCTCGTTTGAACCGTAGGAGACGTTGTTCCACGCAGCTAGGTTCTCTGTCTGGATCCAGGTGAGCCAAGTGGACGTCAGACCGCACGACGACGCGCCGCCCGACTTGATCTTTTTTGCGGCTGCGAACACTTCAGGCCAGGTCTTGGGCGGGTTTTCCGCATCGAGGCCGGCCTTCTTGAAGGTATCCTTGTTATAATAGAGGATTGGCGAGGACGAGTTGTAGGGGAACGAGAGCATCGTGCCATCCGGCTTCGAATAATAGGCGACAATGCCCGGCAGATATTCGGACTTGTCGAACTTGAAGCCTCCCTTCTCGAGAACCTGAGCCGCTGGCATGATCGCTCCCTCGGCCCCCATCATCACGCCACTGCCAGCATCGAAAACCTGCAGGATCGCCGGCGACTGCTTGGCGCGGAAGGCGGCGATGCCCGCATTCAGGGTTTCCGGATAGGAGCCCTTGAACACCGGAACGATCTTGTAGTCCTTCTGGCTGTCGTTGAATTCCTTGGAGAGCTGGTTGACCACCTCGTTGTTGGCACCAGACATGGCATGCCACCACTGGAGTTCGGTGAGGGCAAAGGCGCCGGAAGCGAAGGAAAGGGACAAGGTAACGGTTGCCGCCGACGCGGCGATGAAGCGAATGGACATGGTTCCTCCCTGTATGTCTTGCCGGGCCGACACCAAGAACGGCATGCCAGCGCGGTCCCCCGAAATCTCGTCGGTCCGTTTCGTTACGAAACTTCTTGTATACAAAAGGAAAACAAACGAACTGGCAAATGGAATTGTGAAGATTTTGTGACAAAGTGTTTTGACATGAATTGCGACATGGGACGCAGGCCAAGTGGCGTCAACGTCGTCTGGGTAGGCCCTTGCCTTTCCATGCGGCGAGGCCCGCCGCCTTCAGCAAAGCTGTCGTTATGAAGATCGACATGCGCAAGTGTAACGGTCCCATAGATCAGGGAAATGATCGTCAACCTGTTAGAGGGAGCGACGTAATTTGCCTGTTAGAAAATCACAATCCGAAGAATGACGTCCTTGCGGCCCTGAGCGTGGCGGTCGCTGGTCGACGGCCGAAAAGCTGCCATCGTTCACGAGCGTATAGGCAGACGCTCTGGTTGGCAGTTGCCCGGCGTCACGGATCCAGCCGCCAGTTGTCCAATTGACGCGGGCATTAGGACGTCCGCTCGCTATTCGAAAACGGAAGACTTGACACAAGCGACCTCGCAACACATAGCTCCAACCCATCGCTATATAGGGAATTTTTGTGGTGTTGACCTTACGTGAGGCTGTCCGCGGGGATGCGGCGACGCTTTTGGCCTTCATCCGCGAACTCGCGATCTACGAAAAGGCCGAGCATCAAGTCGCGGCGACGATCGAGGCGATCGAGGAGACGATTTTTTGCGCAAACGCAGTCCCCCGCGCGATCATTTGCGAACAGGATGGAAAACCGGTGGGCATGGCCATCTGGTTCTTCAGCTACTCCACCTGGCAAGCTAAGAGCGGGCTTTATCTCGAAGATCTCTACGTGACACCGGCCGCCCGTGGATCGGGCGCCGGCAAGGCTATGCTCAAACGACTGGCCCAGATTGCACTCGAGAACGGTTGCGGCCGTTTCGAATGGAGCGTGCTTGATTGGAACGAGCCGGCAATCCGGGTCTACGAAACAATCGGCGCTGCGCCTATGAACGAATGGATCCGTTATCGTTTGTGCGGAGACACGCTGAAGAGCTTCGCTGCAGGCTGAGAAACGAAGACAATAGCGGTTGCTTTCCTTTGTTCCAGCAGGCGCTGGAGCGAAGCAGGGGAATGCCGACCAGTCGTGATCTGGGGGTTGCCTCATGCGGCTGCGAAACCTTTCTTCGAAATACGCGTAACGCTTACTTCCGAGGCGGCCACCTATGGCAACGGCGAACTTGTTTAACCAAAGAAATCATATCAGCGACGGAGGGATCTCTCGCAACGCCGATCGTAACAAGGCAAAGATTGGTCACGAAATGTCTGTGATCCGATCGTAATTGCGATCGACTTGCATCGACCAACGATGAAACCGCGCGACGGGCAGTAAAAGATCAAGGTGTCATTCGAGCATATGAGCGATCAAAGGATCGCTTGCCCCGCTTTATCCCAGTCGGCGAGGAAGGATGCCAATCCCTGCTCTGTGAGGGGGTGTTTGGCGAGATTTCTGAGCACTCCCGGCGGTACGGTCGCAATATCAGCGCCGGCCAACGCGGCCTGCTTCACATGCAGAGGGGTGCGAATTGAGGACGCCAAGATCTCCGTATTGAAGGATTTGTCGTTGTCATAGATCTTCCGGATTTCCCGGATCACCTCGACACCATCCAACCCGAGATCATCGAGCCTGCCGACGAATGGCGAAATGAAAGTCGCGCCGGCTTTGGCGGCTAATAGCGCCTGGTTGGCTGAAAAGCAAAGGGTGACGTTGACCTTCAGCCCGCGTGTGCTGAGTGCCCGGCAAGCGCTGAAACCGTCCCAGGTGGCTGGCACCTTAACGGCTACATTATTGGCAATGCTGGCCAAGCGCTCTGCCTCGGCGATCATGCCGTCGACATCGATCGCCGTAACCTCCGCTGAAACCGGACCGCCGATTATCTGGCAAATTTCCTTGATCACATCCTCGATCGTTCGGCCGGTCTTTGCGATCAGCGAAGGATTTGTGGTCACTCCGTCGACAATGCCGGCGGCGGCAAGCTCGCGGATTTCACTAATGTCCGCTGTGTCGATAAAGAACTTCATTGTCGTTCTCCTCAACGTGAACACCTTTGAGGTTTCACGAAGGTCTTATCCCTACCTGTGTCCCCTTCCCGTTCGCCTTCAACCCCTCCAATTTGGCCAGCCCGCCGGGCTCGCCAAGCATTTCGCAAGGCCCCCCCCAACGGCATCTGAGGGCCGGTTCGACAGCCATAGTCGGGGGGGTGATTTTTGCTTCAGGGCCTGACGAAAACCCAAACCCTAGGTCCGGGTTGCGCCGGCCCAATGTTGGGTTACCAAGTCTGATTGCCGTACCAGTGATCGATGTCACGGCGGACGCGGTCCCGATCCAAGCCATAGAGTTCCTGGATCTTGCCTTCGAGTTGGTCTCGTCTGCCAGCAATCTGGTCAAGGTCATCGTCAGTAAGCTTTCCCCACTGCTCCTTGACCTTACCTTTCATCTGCTTCCAGTTTCCTTCAACGCGATTCCAATCCATTCGTTGGTCTCCTTCTCGACTGAAACATTAACGGCCCCACCGACCAAGTGTTCCGCAATCGGGGATGCTCCGACACCTCGAACGCGGCCGCTCATGCACCTTGCGTAGTCTCTTGTTCGTAGCGTTGCGCAACTTCCCGCCGCAGACGTCCCGTACCCGATCTCTGCAGCAGCGTCGGCTGAAGCTCAGACGAGGATCCCTCTCCAGCCAAGTGAAAGCCGACCGCGTCAAGGTTCTCGAAAACGAGAAGGCTTTTCGCCAATATCGCGGGCACGGTAGTCTGAGCGCGGAATACCGATGAAAACGCCCTCGTCGCCTAAAGATTACCCGTATCGAGTAAATTATTGCAGCAGGTTGAAACAGAATTGCGAAATGGAAAATATTGTTGCGCGACACAGCGGATTTACATGTGAATAGAGGCAGAAAGGCCATGCAAATCGATATCGTATGATTTGCATGCTTGGACCGCAGCCGATTGCACAAGCCAATCGCAGCTTTCGCATTACTCTTGCTCGCCGCAATCAGTTCGTCATGTACCACCGGTGCGCCAGAGGCCCGCTCGCTGAACGAACCTTTGAACCCCGCCTGCGCAGATGGTTTCACGGCCAAAGGCGGCGGCTCATGCAGCTTTTATTTGAGGTAGCGGGGATGGCTTCAGATGTAAGCTGGATAGCGATAAGTAAAGCGGCGAGTGGCTGCGTAGTGAACGGGAAGATCAGCCGGGCGGGGTCCGCACGATAAAGAGCAACACCAAGCTCTGCCTTCCCGTCGAGCAGCACCGGGAGTGCTATACGCGCGAGAGACGTGGAAGTCGTCTCACCACAGCCCGCCACCGTAAACGGTCGTCGGGTTTTTCTATTGGACAGCAGTATGTGGTTCGCGGGGGCAACCCTGGAGCGGGACGGGTCCGCGTGATCCCACTCTGACCTCTTGAATGCCATGATTTCTGACGCTATATAACGTCAATATCAACAGCAATATCTGAGGAGCTACCGATGGGCATCGTCCAGTATGCGGACCACGGTTTGTTCGAGCCCAAGAAGATCGCGGACACCTTGAAAACCACGATCGAAGAAGTCGCACGCACGGCCGGGCTCGGCAAGGATGCCGTGCAGCGCAAGGACAGACTGCGTTCGGACAAGACCCAGCGACGGCTGCGTGAAATGATCGAGATCGTCAACAAGGTGGAACCGCGTTTCGGATCGGCCTTGATGGGCTATGCGTGGTATCGATCGGAACCGCTGGCCGGCTTTTCGGGCCAGACGGCTATGCAACTGGTGCGGGATGGGCGCGCCGAGGACGTGCTCGACTACATCGATGCAGTCGACGCGGGCGTTCATACTTGATCGTTTCGGGCCGCTATTCCGGTAAGCTCTACCGGGCCATCAATCCTATCTATGCCCGCGACCCGATGTCGGGTCGCGGCGCTGCGCTCTATGGCGGCCGGTTTAATCCGAAGGGCATGCCCGCACTCTATGTATCGACCTCCATACGCACCGCCTTGAGGGAGGCCAATCAGGTGGGTGACCTGCAGCCGACGACGCTGGTATGTTATCGTGCAGAAATAGAGACGATCTTTGATACGGGCGATGCGAAAGCCCTGGCGGCGGCCGGCTTCGACGACGCCGCGCTTTCAGATCCGACATGGCGGGACCAGATGCGTGCGGGCAGTGAGGCGCAAACGCAGTGCTTGGCGCGTAATCTGATCGCGCAGGGGTATAATGGCCTCGTGGTTCGCAGCTTTGCTAAAGGTGCCTCAGCCTCTGACACGAACCTGGTGCTGTGGAAATGGGGCACGACCGCCCCATCGAAGCTCGAGCTGATCGATGACGAGCATCGGATAACCTGACGCACTCGCCTCGATCAGATGCTTTGCCAGGACCGTACTTCCCCTTGGACGACTCCCAAAATAGGCGCAGTGGTCGCTTCAACGTGGCATGATACAAAATCCATGGCCCCTTCTTTGCGGACCGCTTTGCTGAGCTACCGCAACCGTCCTTGTTTCCACCCTTGGCTTTCTAAAGGCCCGACTGCCGGCCACGAAGGGCAGGCCGAAACTTACCGGAAAACTCCGATCGAGTGCATCGTGGAGCATTGGTATTCAGGCCGATGGTTCAACGCAATTAGAGAAATTTCTCGTGATAAACCGGAAAGCGGTGGCAATTCTTAGCTGTTTGAAGGTCGCGATTCCAACAGCATTGATTTTATGTCTTCCCGCTTCGTCTTCAGCCCTTCTGCTATTGCGCCCAGATCATCTCCCAAATCTTAAGATTAGACCCTGGTAGGCCGGGTCCTCGCGCAATCGCTAAGAATTCTGGATCCTCACTTGAGCTTAGACGCGGCTTTGTCGGCGGCATCGCGGTCCGATCCATATTTCTTGATGATCTGCAGCGCAGCCTCTGTGGAAATGCCATGTTTCGTTGCGAAATAGGCAACTTCGTAGGGCTGGCTCGCGGAAATGCGATTTCGGTCAGTAGCGCCCCGCTTGGATTTGTCATCTACCATTCCAAATCTCCTTTCGAGAGCAACGTACAAAACGCGTTGCATGTTCCTCTGATCTGGAACTGTGTTCGAAATCTTCCGTTCGTACTCATGACCGCGCGCGATTTGGAAGCGAGGAACCCTTGTCTTCTTCAACAGGATGGATGGTCGTTGTCGTCCAGCGAAGGCAGCTGGACCATACCATTGCTTCGCCTGAAGATGCTCTCGAGCTCCTGCTATCAGATTGGCCGACAAACGGTGGATTGCCCCTCATTTCGGCGATGGAAGCATGTGCCGGCGCCATCGCCGGCACCGTCAGCGAGGAAGAGGCGCAGTATGCGTTTCTGGAAGCCGCGCTGGACGCTGGTATCGATTTCGAATTTAAGCCCTCTGTCTAGCCTCCAGAACAGGATCGCAGGCCTTGTCTGTCTGGATTCGATCGTTTGGGCTTCAGCACGCAACCCCTCACGACCGGAGACTGAAAGCAACAAAAGAGGGGGCGACCGCACGCGGTCGCCCCCAACGCTCAAGCATGTGCAACAGCCTCTGCCCGTTGGCGCTTTTGCGCGTCGACGTCGCTGGGGATCTTGAACCATGCCACATAGAGGGCGGGCAGGAAGAATAGCGTCAGAACCGTGCCGACGACAATGCCGCCCATCATGGCGTATGCCATGGGCCCCCAGAAAATCTCGCGCGAGATCGGGATGAGCGCAAGCGTTGCAGCAGCCGCCGTCAGCATGATTGGGCGCATGCGATGCTCGGTCGCTTCGATGACGGCTTGCCAGGGTGGCACGCCCGCGCTTCGAAGATGTTCTATCTGGACGACAAGGATGACCGAGTTGCGGATCAGGATGCCGATCAGCGCGAGCACCCCCAGTATGGCGACGAACCCCAATGGGGCGTTGCTCAGCAACAGGGCTGCAACCACGCCGATCAGCGCCAGAGGTGCAACGGCAAAGACCAGGAAGAGCCTGCTGAAGCTTTGCAGCTGGATCATCAGGATCGTCGCCATGACGAACAGCATCAGCGGTGCAACGGCAGCGATCGGTCCTTGCGCCTTTGCACTTTCCTCGACCGCGCCGCCGGTGGCGATGTGGTAGCCGGCCGGAAGCGTCTTTGTGAACGCGTCGACCTTCGGCTGCAATTCCGTGACGATGGTTGCCGGCTGTGTCGGTCCGACGACGGCAGCCTTGATGGTGATGGTCGGCGTGCGGGTTCGCCGCCAGATCGTCGGCTGCTCCAGCTCGTAGCGGAAATTGGCGACCGCCGAGAGCGGCACGGAGTTACCGTTTGAACCGGCCAATTGAAGGTTTTGCAGCGTCTCGATCGACCCCCGCTCCGAGGCCTGGGCGCGACCGACAACATCGACGAGATAGATGTCGTCCCTGATCTTGGTGGCCGCGGACCCTTCTACAATCCCGCTAAGAGCGGTTGCAATGTCCTGTGAGGAGACACCCAGTTGCCGCGCCTTGTCCTGAAGGACGTCGACTTTTACCACCCGCGACGGTTCGTTCCAGTCGAATGTCATGTTGGATAGCAGGGGGTGCTGTCCGACAATGCCGGCAAATTGCTGGGCGATGTCTCGCACCTTCTGAATATCCGGGCCGCTGACGCGGTATTGCACCGGCTTTCCGACCGGTGGGCCGATGTCAAGAAGCTTTACGAACGCATCGGTTCCTGGAAAGGTTTTCGTCAGATAGTCCTGCAGTTCAGCTTTGACCTTGTCGCGAACGTCCAACCCTTTGGTGACGATAACCGTTTGGCCGAAGGTAACGTCGGGCGTTTGAACATCGTAGGACAGGATGAAACGGGGCGCTCCCTGGCCGACATAGGTGGTCCAGTGCTCGATGTCCTTGTTGTCAGCAAGCATCTCGCGTTCGAACCTGGCCATCTGCGTGTTCGTCTCGGAGATCGAGCTGTTATGCGGCAGGTTCCAGTCGACAATGAGTTCCGGCCGGTCGGACGAAGGGAAGAACTGCTGTTGCACCAAGCTCATGCCACCGATGGAAAGGGCGAATGTCGCCACAGTCGCCCCAATCGTGATCCAGCGCCAGCGCATGGCCATACCCAGGAGCCATGTGAAGGCTCTCGCGAAGCGGCCCTTCTGGTCATGATGGGACTTCATGGCCTTCGGGAGGATGGTGACGCCCAAAAGCGGCGTGAACAACACCGCGACGATCCATGAAACCAGGAGCGAGACGGCAATCACCACAAACAGAGTGAAAGTAAATTCACCGGCCGCACTGCTGTTGAGCCCAACTGGAATGAAGCCTGCCACCGTCACAAGCGTGCCGGTCAGCATCGGGAAGGCTGTCGAGGTGTAGACGTATGTTGCCGCCTTTTTCAGGTTGTCGCCCGCCTCCAGCCGGGCCACCATCATCTCGACGGCAATCATCGCATCGTCGACCAGAAGTCCAAGGGCGATGATCAGCGCTCCAAGCGAAATGCGCTGCATCGAAATGCCGGAATAGGCCATGACGAGAAAGGTGATCGCCAGCACGAGGGGAATGGAAATGGCAACCACGAGCCCGGCCCGAACGCCTAGACTGATGAAGCTGATCGCAAGCACGATGACGATTGCCTCAAACAGTGCTCGCGTGAATCCAGACACGGCCTCGTCCACGACGGCAGGCTGATCAGACACGCGTTCGACGTCGACGCCGATCGGAAGATCGGCAGTGACTTGCTCGATTTCCTGGTCAAGCGCTTTACCGAACTCCAAGAGATTTGCCCCCGTCTTCATGCCGATCGCAAGACCAATGGCCGGCTGGCCGTTGTAGCGAAAGAGAGACGAAGGAGGATCGACATAGCCGCGTTTGATGGTTGCGACATCGCTCAGCGGGAAGAAACGGTCGTTGACACGAAGATTGATCGACTTCAGACTTTCCTCGGATGTGAATTGGCCGCTGACCCGCAGAGCGATGCGCTCGGGGCCGGCGTCAACAAAACCCGACTGGGTGACGGCGTTCTGGGCCTGGAGCGTGTCGATCACCGACTGTTGGTTGATCCCGAGCGCTGCGATCTTTCGCGTAGAGAATTCGAGATAGATCGCCTCGTCCTGGGCGCCGATGATGTCGACCTTGCCGACGTTCGCAACAGTGAGCACTTTCGCGCGCGCATCCTCGACGAGATCACGGAGCTGACGCTGTGTCAGTCCGTCGCTCGTAAATGCGTAGATATTGCCGAAGACATCGCCAAAGCGATCGTTGAAGAAAGGCCCCACAACGCCGCTCGGGAAGTCCGCCTTGATGTCACCGATCATGTTGCGGACACGCATCCAGATTGCATTTACATCCTTAGCCTTGGTTGTCGGCAGAAGCTCCACGAAAATGGTGGTTTGACCGGCGACCGTCTGGCTGCGTGTGTAGTCGAGCGAGTCCAGTTCCTCGAGCTTCTTTTCGATGCGATCCGTGACTTGCTTGGTCACCTCCTCGGCCGATGCACCGGGCCACTTGGCCTGGATAATCATCGTCTTGATGGTGAAGGCGGGATCCTCCTCTCGGCCGAGCCCGATATAGGAAAAGGCGCCGGCCAGAATGAAGACGATCATGAAGTACCAGACGAGCGAACGGTGTTCGAGCGCCCAGTCGGAAAGATTGAATTTTTTCACGAGGTATTCCCCTAATCTACCCTGACGGCCTGGCCATCAACGAGCTTGTGAACGCCGGCGACGACGACGCGCTCGCCCGGCTTAACGCCCTCGGCCACCCGAACGACGTCCGCCCCGACGGTGTCTGCGTCGATCTTGATCGCGCGAACGGAAACCTTGGCGGCGCTAGCGTCGACCACCCAGACGTTCGCCTTTCCGTCCTTCATCAGCACGGATGAGGACGGGAGCAGAATCATCGGCTGATTAACGGCAGTTGCCGTTGCCGTTATGACTGAGCCCAGGCGAAACGCCGAAGGCGCGTCGATGAGCGTTATCTTCGTGCGCTGCGTGCGCGTTGCGGCCTCGGCTTGCGGTGCGATCTCTCTGATGATCCCACTTGCACGAATGGTTGGGTCCAACTGCAGTGCGATCGTAAAAGGTGAACCCACCTTGAGACCGTCGAAGCTTGCGACCGGTATGTCGATCACCGCTTCCCTCTGATCGGGGCGGGCAATGGTGGCAACGCTCTGGCCTGCAGCGACAACCTGGCCGACTTCCGCAGACGTTGCGGTCACGACGCCATCGAACTCTGCGCGAAGCTGCGTGTAGCCCAGTTGCTCCACGGCCTTGTCCAGATTGGCCTGCGCCTTGGCAACGGCGGCAATGGCACTTCTGCGTCCCAGTTCAGCCTCCTCATAGGCGGCCTCACTTCCCGACTTTGTTTCGGCGAGCGATCGCTGACGTTCTTCCGTAGATACTGCATTTGCGAGTTGCGCCTGCGCGTTGGAGAGTTCGGACTGGGCGCTTTTGACCGCAAGTTCCAGTGAAAGAGGATCGACAGCAGCAACAACATCGCCCTTTTTGACCAAGTCGCCGACGCTGACTTTGCGCGCGATTACCCGTCCCAGCACGCGAAATCCAAGTTGGGTTTCGATCTTGGCCGCAACCGTGCCCGGCAGGCTCAAAGACGAGGCGGCAGTCGATTTGGTGACGATTGAAAGGACTGGGCGGGGCGGCTCCTGGCGCGCTTCGTCCTGTTTCTGGCAGGATGAAAGCAGCAACCCAAGGAGCAACAGGAAAGATGCTGAACGCATGCTCATTTCGCAGTTCCTTTGTCGTAAGAGACGACCTCGCCTGGCCGCAAGAATTTTGCACCGTCGATCACGACGATGTCGCCTGGGGTCACACCTGCACGCACCGCAAAACGGCCGGTTTCGTAACTTGCGACATCGATTGGGCGCATGGACACACTTGAGGATGATGGATCGACGATCCACACGGCCGGCTGGCCGCTCTTCGAAGCCATTGCCGACCACGGCAATTCGACTGCGTCTTGCGCGACGGAGCGAAACGAACCGACGACCGGAGCGCCAAGCTGCATGTCTGCGGCACCCTCTAGACCCACCTTGACCCTGATTGTTCCGGTCGACGGCTCAATCGTCGGCGAGATTTCGCGCACGGCTGCCTCCGCCTTGTTAGACGATGCCGCAAGCAGGCCGACAGCAACTTTGCTATCGAGCTTGCGTCCGAGATAGAGGGATTCAAAGACGTTAAAGACCGCGTCACGAGGCCCGTCATGCGCCAGCGTAAATATCAGTTGCGCTGCCTGAGCGACCTGGCCGACCTCAGCGCTACGGGCAGTGATCACTCCGTTAGAATCGGCGCGCAGTTCCGTATAGGAAAGCGCGTCTTGCGCCGTGTCGAGCCCTGCCTGTGCGGATTTCACGCGTCCTTGAGCTGTCAACAGCTCCTCCTGCGCCTGATCGAGCGCAGCACGCGTGGTAACCTGCGTTCTGAAGAGATTTTGTTGACGATCGAATGCCAGCTTTGCCTGCGTCTGCTGGGCAAGGGCCGACTGCAGGGTGGCCCTGGCGACGTCAAGATCGGCCCGCTGCTCTTCGGCGTCCATGCGCGCAAGTACCTGACCCGCCTTGACGGACACCCCCACATCGACGAGGCGCTCGACGATACGTCCGCTGACCCTGAAGGAAAGGTCGCTTTCGACGCGCGCTCTGACCTCTCCCGTAATGGTGTTGGTTTCGACGACGGGCATAGCCTTGACGACGACAGTCTCCACCCGTTTCGGCTTCGCCTCACCCGCGGCCTGCTTCTCGCATGCGACAAGCGAAGCTGCGCTGACGCCCAGCCAGGCGGCAACAAGGATAGTTCTCATGAAATGACCTCTTGCATCTCTTCGGGAGACGACTAATATTGACTAACCCATTAGTCAATAGAAATTGTCTTGACGCCCGGTCATGAACAAAGCTCAAGGTGAGACATGCCCGATACGAAAAAAATGACGCGTGCGGAGCAGAAAGCCCGCCGCCCTGTTCAGATATTGGATGCGGCGTTTGAAGAGTTCGTTGAGCGCGGTTTTGTCGCGACGCGGGTAGAGGATATAGCCGCCAGAGTCGGCGTGACGAAAGGAACCATATATGTGTACTTCGAAACCAAGGAGCAGCTCTTCGAAGCAATGATCCGGCACATTTCTGTGCCCCTCGAAGATCTCTTAGCAAGCGCTATCAAGCTGCAAGGCAGTGCTACAGACCGGCTTCGGAAGCATATCGGGCTTATCTATGATCTCATGGTCAGGGACCGCAAATTGCGCGAGCTGATCAGGTTCGTCATCGCCGAAGGCTCGCGCTTCCCGCAGATCGTCGATCGATATCACGATGAGGTTATTGATCCTCTCGAGCGACAGATGCAGTCCGTCATCGACGACGGTATAAAACTCGGCGAGTTTCGCGCAGCGCCGGCTGCGTTCTCCGATGCAGTCGTGGGGCCAGCCATCGCCTTCCTGTTCTTCAAGCTTGTGTTCGATGAGCGGCGAACTATGGACAAAACCAGCTATATGGAAGCACATGTTGATCTTGTCCTTAACGGACTGCTCGTATGAGCCCGTGCGTTTGCGGCTCTTGATTTTCGCCGCCATGAAAAAGGCCTTGCCCGAGACCCGATTGCGTCAATGGCTCAGGCGGCCTTGCGGCATCTATGGGCTAGCCGCGAAAGCCGCTTTCTGAAAGGCGGTGAAGGTAAAACGGCAATGCGTCTTGCGAGGTGGCGCGGCACGGCCCTCATTCGCGCAGCCAAGGCGACAGGCATTCCGGCAATTTCCATCGCGCATTGAGTGTGGAGGCACTACCAGGATCGATGAACGGCGTGAGATCCTTGCGAGAGGCTCCGTGGGCATGACTGCACGAATACCCGCTAAGGGAAATTGCCTTGACTGGATTGAAGTGGTTAGCGCGGATTGGCCTGAATCGTTCGAGGGGCGGTCAATTTCGTTCCAGAGGTAGTCGCCGATGAGCTGGATATAAATCGATGGCAGCGGTGCGGCGTCGATCGCGTCACGGCCGACGCCGAGCCATCGAGACGGGGCGTCTGCCCCTGTTAATCCTGTCAGCTTGCCGGATTGCGCGCCGTGACGATCCAAGCCGCGCCGTCGATCATCACCGACCGCTCGCCGGGGCGGTCAGCGTACGCGGCACGAACCGCGGCCGAGGCGCGGGCGCGGATGTCGTCAGGCTGATCAGCGAGAGCGCGCGACAGCGGGCCGACCTCAAGTGTCATCTCTACCGCGTCGTCGATCGCCGCGTCTCGCGTCCCGCCCTCGCCGAACGGGCTGGAGGCATCGAATGGCGCGATAGCGACATCGGTGAAGCCAGCAGCCGTTAAAATACGCGCCACCCGCCTCTGGTCGCCGAACGAGAATGGGCCGGGCGCTTCGGGATCGGGCGGTGCCGTTGGCGGGAGGATGCCCTTGATCGCGCCCATCGGCAAGCGCACCCAGTCGTTTTCCGCCATGCCGCGCCAGCAGACGAAAGCGACCCGCGCGCCCGGCTTGAGCGCACGGCGCATATGCGCGAACGCCCTCGTCGGATCGTCAAAGAACATCACTCCGAAGCGCGAGAACAGGATGTCGAATGCGCCCTCCGGCAGCTCGGCGCTGCTGGCGTCGGCCACCTGGAAAAGGGCCGGCGTATCCTGCGGCGCTAGCGCGCGGGCTCTGCCGATCAGCGCTTCGGATATGTCCACGCCCAGCACATGGCCCCCCGCGCCGACGCGGGCGGCCAGATCCAGACTAGACGCCCCCGCGCCGCAGCCGACGTCCAGCACGCGCTCGCCCGTGGCGGGAGCGGCGGCTTCGATCGCAGCCTGGCCGAACACCGCCAGCATGGCGTCGAGCCGGGCCTGGTAAGCGACCCAGCGCTCCCCGCTTTGGCCATTCCAGTCGGCTACCTGATAAACATTTTTCTCTGCCATGCCATATCCTTGTTCTGATCCGTTCTTAACCAGGCTATCCGCCCGCGTGGTCGTTGCCACCATGCGCGGCGATGAACATGGCGACGGCCGCCCGGCAATAGGATTCGATTTCGTTGTCGTCCTCTGCTCTCGCCTCATCGAAGCGTGCGATCATCAGGAGATCGGATCCTTTGAAAAGGGCGGCGAACAAGCGGGCAGACTGGAGAGGATCAGGCACGTTTAGAAGCGCCTTGACGTGCAACTGCCGCAACAGGGCCTCGATTTGAGCGATGATATGGACGGGGCCGGCTTCGTAATGGAGCCTGCCCAACGACATTTGGCTCGTGACGTCGGCCGTCACCATGGCTTCGACACCGCGCACTTCCGGACGTAGCAGCGTGCGAAGCAGCGATGATCCCACTGCCATGAGCTGATCTTCCGCCGGACCGTCCACAGCTTCGAAAAGGGCCTGCGGTATTAGCTGCTGGCAGCGGGCCGAAAACGCTGCGCCGAAGAGCGCTTCCTTGTTCTCGAAGTGTCGATAGATGCTGAGCTTGGATATCTTCGCTCGCTGGGCGACCTTCTCCAATGTCGTCGCTTGAAAACCTAACTCCGCAAAGAGTTCGCCGGCGGCGTCGACAATCGTTTGGCCTAGCGCCTCATTGGCGGGCCGGCCGCGCCGTGCGCGGGCGTTTTCTTCGGGCACGATAATTAAGATCCTTGACAGTATCGTTATTGCCGAATTACGATACTACGGAGTTACATAAATTCCAAGCGTGGATTTCATCGTGTCCGCCATCTCAGGTTTTCATCGAATCTACAGCGATATCGAACGCGCGTCACTGGATGTCATTTCGCGCCACACCCAACCCAACCAACTCCATCCACAATACGGAGCCAATCAACATGGATGACGTCATAATCATCGGCGGCAGCTTTGCTGGCCTAGCCGCCGCCCTCCAGCTCGGCCGTGCTCGTCGCAAGGTCACCGTTCTCGATACCGGCCTGCCGCGCAATCGCTTCGCCCACCATTCGCATGGTCTGCTCGGCCACGATCACAAGCCACCGCTGGACATCCTGGCCGAGGCGCGGCAGCAACTGACGCGTTATCCCACGGTCAAGCTGGTCAATGCCCGGGCCGACAGCATCTCCGGCGCCATCGACAATTTCTCCGTCCTCACTGCCGATGGCGAAAGCCTTGGGGCGCGGCGCCTGATCCTGAGCTATGGCGTCGCCGACCAGATGCCTGCTGTCCCAGGCTTTGCTGAAAGCTGGGGCACGTCCATCGTGCCCTGCCCCTATTGTGATGGCTTTGAAGTCGCCGACCAGCATTGGGGCCTCGTCTGGTCCGGTCCGTTGTCGCACAATTATGTCAGGCTGTACCAGGATTGGACCGACACGTTGACGGTCTTTGCCGATGGTCACGACATTGCACCCGATATCCAGGCCGATCTGGCGCGCCGCAATATACCTGTCGTTGATGGCCGGATCGCCGAAATCGCCCATCACCGGGGCCATATCACTACCGTCAATCTCGAGAGCGGCCGCAATGCCGGGGTAGATATCCTGTTCGCGCATCCACGCAACAAGCCGTCCGCAAGCCTGCATGAAGCACTGGGCCTCGCCATGGTCGATACGCCCTTCGGCATCGCCCTCAAGGTCGATGAGCGTCGCGAAACCAGCATACCCGGCATCTACGCCGCCGGCGATCTTGCAAACCCAGCCATGGCCTCGGTCACCACGGCAATATCGCAGGGCGCAACGGCGGGTATCTCCGCCCAGCAGTCGATGCTGGTTTGAGAGCACAGATGCCCTTCTCCGGTTGCCGCGGGCTATCATATCCAGAAGGTTGCGCGCTACGGATGGACCGGGCGCTCTACCTCGCTATGACCTCCGGCCGCAATGTGGTGACGGAGGCACCTGCCGAGCGACGAAGCCAAGCCCCGCATCCTTCGTGCACTTAAGTCCCAGTCGGCGGGAATGATTTTGCTTCGAAGCAGCATCGATCACGCCAGTTTCAATGGGGCTCGCCAATCCTACAAACGGCAGTAACTTGGCGACTCTATGAGCAACCTCACGGTTACTACGCAGCTCTTGCCGTATGTGGCAAGAGCTGGTTTCATATGGTGCTCTGTTCTCACGGGACCAGACGAAAAACCTAAAACGTGAACTCGGTTCCCTCAAAATCTCTGTAAGGTTGGCTGGCGTCGTTCGGCTCAATTCGCTGCTTCATGCGGCAATTCATCGAGCCGGGTCGTATATCGCGGTGAGCGCCGGTCGATTTTTGTCTGCTTGCGCAGCCGCATCGCCGAGACCATGGCCTATCGGGCTTCCGGTCTTAACCTCGTCATCAGCGCCATCATGCCATGGAACACCGTCTATCTCAGCCGCGCTGTCGATTACGTCCGAGGCTGGGGTATCGTTATTCCGGACGAGTTGCTTTCCCAGGTCGCACCGCTCCCATGGGCCCATATCGCGCTCTCTGCAACGAAATTGACCAACCCTTCGAACGTTTCAGTCCGATCCGCGCGAACCGGTTCAATCCAAACGACATCCCCACGGAGCCCCTTGCAGCCTGCAACGGTTGACGGTGAACCGGCAAGATAAGCGGGCGCCTCGGCTTGCACGATGGATCGGCAATTTGACATCGAGGGATGGTTTGACCTGGCAATCCACTCAGTATTTGCCTTCGTATTTGTCAGAAACTGCGCGAAGTTTCAGGTGGTCGGGGTCTGTCAGATCCATGTCGTGCCATGGAACAATCTTCATCTTGACTTCTCGTCTTAGGCCCAAGGGGCCCAACAGCGCGCGCACGATCACCGACGCCCCGAGCCGTTCGACCAAACCGAGCGACCCGAGGTGATATTCCCTCACGACGACATCTGATCCCTGCACTTCCGCCTTGACGTCCTCAAGCCGGCCGATCGGTCGATCGTTTTGGTCATAGACCTGTTTTCCGAGAAGCAATTCGAGGTGGATTTCCGTCATGATCGTCCCCCGGGCATAAAGTGCAGAACGTGCCGCCTCAGCCACTCCTGATATCCTTCCACCGGTGTAGCCTTGTCATCGACGTCGACCTCCACATCAACGCCGACGTCTTCGACCTTCGACCACGATATGCGGTATGGTGGCGACGGGCTCAATCTCGAAACAAAAAAGCGGTACAGGCGTCGGCTCAAGCGGCGCAGGAGGGTTAGCGCTCCCATTTCGATAAAGGCGACCTTCGGAGGCCCTTCGCCGGCAATCGACAGGATCAGTCCGTCGACCTTACCTATGCGTGATCCGTTTCGATCGATCACCTGCTTGTCGAGAACGTCGCGAATAAGGTTCATATCACCCTCCGAAAATCTGCAAGGGTATGGTGACGATCGAAAGGATGAATGCCAGAGCGATAATGAGGACCACCGCCGTGTTTGCAATCCAGCCGTTGCCGTGTTTGCCCACGTAAATCGGATCGTTCATGAGAACGAGGAAGGGAACCGCGCCGAAGGGCAGGCTGAGCGCAGTGATTGCCATTGAAAATATCGTAATCGTTAGCGGATCTATCCCGGCAAGCATTGGTATTAGCGCAATGACAATCGAGGCGGTGTAAACAAGACTGAAGGCCGGATTGTCCTCAGGCTTTGCGTCCTCAGACCAGTTCCATCCGAAACCCTGAGCGACGATGTAGGCTTGGGCGAGGCTCACCTCGAGCGCCGCTCCGAAGCACGTTATGGCGAGAGAGCCGGCAAATAGGTAAAAGCCCCATTTGCCGAATGCGGGTATAAGGATCATGGCTATCTGCTCATAGCCTTCCACGTCCTCGATGCCGCTTCGTGGATAGATCATCGCCGCCAGAATCAGGATCGCTGCCGAAATGATCGCGCCGAAGGTCATGCCGAGCGTGGCGATTGCGCGGTTGGGACCAAAATAGGTCTTGTCCCATTCCTCCTCGATCGCTCCTGAAGAATAGAAGTAAAACAAATATGGCGAAATAACCGCGCCTAGAATGCTCGTGGCGATGAAGCCGTAATGCAGCGGGTCGTTGATTGACGACGTTGGCACGAATTGTGTTGCCACGTCAGACCAGGGCGTATCCATGAAGAACAGCGCCACGACGAAACAGATCGCCAGGAGTCCGAGGAGCGAAACGCCATTCTCGATGAGGCCGAACGTGCCCCGCCAGAGGAGAATCCAGACGCCAAAGGCAACCGGCAGCGCCCACCACTGAAAACTGATGCCGGTCACAAACTGTAGCGCCAGCGAAACCCCGCCGATTTCCGCGGTCAGAACCATCAGGTTGACCAGTGCGGCAATTGTAAGTGTCAGGAGAAAGACATTGGAGCCGAAGCGGTGACGGATGCCGTCCATGATCGTGTAGTGACTGGCGATCGCAAAGCGGCCTGACATTTCGACGAGGAAAATCGTGCATGTCGTACCCACGATGAACACCCAAAGCAAACCAAAGCCGTAAGCAGCTCCCGCCTGGCTCGCAGTTGCGATGTTCCCCGTTTCAAGAAAGCCACCGACGCTCGTGACAACCCCAAGGGCAATCTGCAACATCCTCTTCATTTGGATGCTCCTGATTGCGCCTTGAGGCTATCCTGCATTCGCCGCAAGTTTTCCAACTGCCTTGCAGCATCTTCGTTGCGACCGCTTGCAACGTCTGCCGACGCGGCGGCGATGGCCTTGTTCAGATCGTCGATTTCTACGCTCAAATCCCGCGGCGAGGTTTTCGTTAGCTGCCGTGCAAGACTGTCGATCTCTTTGCTGCATCGCTCGAGCGAAAGTCTGGCAAAGCCTTGCGGGACAAACAAAGTCTGCCTTGCCTCGAGGATCATCGCGGCCGTGGCGCTCCAGGATAGAATCGAGCGAAGCTTTCGATCGTTTTCTTGCCGTTCATCCGAACAGGACACCATGGCGACGAGCAACAACGCGAATACAACATGTTTCATGATCGCATTCCTGACGACAGCTGCATGTCTTTGGTTGACCAGGGTTTAGCTGGGATGGCGACACCGTCGTCCAAGTGGCCCTTGCGTTCGAGATCGCTTTCATAAAAGGGCGCTTGGCGCGCCAATACGGGGAACATGCCGGTCGGTGGTGAGTTCGTGATGCGGAGAAGATGATGATGTCCAACGATGGCCTTTGGCAAAATCCGGTTGTTGTCGAATTGCGCGGCCTTGGCCAGTATCGTGTCGTCGCCAGCAATGCCGAGGCAGTGGACTGTCTGTTGGAAGAATGGCCAGCAGATGAAGGCGAAGCTTACCAGGATGCCTTGACAATATGCCTGGCTGCCGCGGACGGGCGATCGAGCTGCGATATTGCCCGCGACGCATTTCTCGAGGCGGCGCTTCAAGCCTATATTTACGTCGACCCTTGTGGTCGCTACCAACTGGTCTCGTGATCGCAATACTTGCGTCTCCATCGGCTCATTTGCCGCTCGACCTTGCAATGGAAGGCGGCCTCTCTACAGCAGAATGAGGCTCACCGCGCGCAAGCAGATAGACCTCGGGCTCGGGATTTTCGAGAATGACGAAGCCTGAGCTGCGCACCATGGCTTCCGTTGCCGCCTTGTTCGGAATAAGCCAGTTGGTCGGATCGCCCGCATAGCGCTGCTCGACAAAACACAGTTTCGGATAATCGGGCCGCTCGAAGATCTTCCATTCCGAAAATGCGTAATCTTCGTCAGGCCAAAAGACCTCCTGAACCCCGCGCTGCATGCATTGGAACAGCATCAGGTCGCCAACCACGTGGTCGTGAAGCAGGTCCAGTGCAAGCAGTGGATGGCGTAGATGATAAAGTACGCCCATGAAAAGCACGATGTCGAATTTCTCATCGAATTCACCGACGTCGTAGACAGACATCTGACGAAATTCGATGTCAGCGCCGGCGTGGTAGGCAGCGAATTCGGCCTGGCGAAGATAGTGCGCGTCAGTATCGATGGCGATAACGCGCTCGGCGTGGCGCCGCTTCATCTCGAGAGCGTAAAACCCCGCATTGCAGCCGATATCGAGTACACTGAGGCCACTGAGATCTGCAGGTACGACATGTTTGAAGCGCTGCCATTTGAAGCTTGGATAGTCGCCCAGGAAATGGTCAGGGGCTGTTTGAATGCCGCCGATGCGCAGGTTGTGAAACCACGGACCGAGCTCTGCAATCTGATTGCGCAGATCATCTCGTTTACTGGCCTCGTGCGTTCTCATCGTGCTCCGTCCCCCAAGGTTCGAACGGACGATGGGCTGTGTCGTCGCCTTGTCGCACGCGCAAGCGGCTTTTGCGCGAGCGTCGCGTCGAACCATGCAATGGTATGTGCCAAACCTTCGACCAGGGGCACTTTCGGTTCCCAGCAAAGCAACTGCATTGCGCGCGAAATATCCGGACGCCGGCGTTGAGGGTCATCTTGTGGCAGCGGTTTGTAGACCACGATCGAGCGTGTCGGGATCATCGTCAGGATCATCTCGGCGAGTTCGCAAATCTTGAATTCGCCAGGGTTTCCCAGGTTGATCGGCAGGCCTGCATTCGGCTGGACGTTCATCAGACGGAACAGTCCGTCGATCAGGTCGGAAATATAGCAGAACGACCGCGTCTGCTCTCCTTTTCCATAGATCGTCAAGGGCTCGCCATTGAGAGCCTGCACGATGAGGTTGGAAATGATACGTCCATCATTCGGCTGCATGCGCGGACCGTAAGTATTAAAGATACGAACGACGCGAGCGTCGACCTGGCCTGCACGAAAACTGTCAAAGCAAAGCGCTTCTGCGGCCCGCTTGCCTTCATCGTAACAGGCGCGCGGGCCCGTACAATTGACATGACCCCAATAGTCTTCCCGTTGCGGGTGTTCTTGCGGATCGCCGTAGACTTCACTGGTCGACGCCTGCAGGAACGTGGCGCCGTGTTGCGCGGCAAGCTGCAAAAGATTGCCAGTTCCGGCTACGCTCGTCATCATCGTATGCACCGGATCTGCCTGATAAAGCGGGGGCGAGGCCGGACAGGCTAGATTGTAGATCTGGTCGACACGTTCACCGATCTTGATCTCATCGCAAATGTCGTGCCTGATGAAGACGAAATTCGGATGGTTTTGCAGTGGAAGAATGTTGCGCGGCGAACTCGTCAAGAAACTGTCGACGCAGATGACCCTGTTGCCTGCGGCAAGCAGGTGATCACAAAGATGGGAGCCGATGAAACCAGCGCCACCGGCTACGAGAATGCTTTTTTTCGTCCCATGCCGCATTCGACTAACTCCTACGCTGTTGTCCTGAAACCGGTTGAACGTCTTGGCCTATTGCGTTGGCGCGCGCTGCAAAGGCTCGCCGCAAGCTGGGTTGCCCGAGCGCGCCCCGTATGCTGATGCAGGACGATCCGACGGGCAGCTTGGGCGATCCGCCCTTGCGCCTCGAACGACACCTTCGTCAGCGCCGAGACGACGTCAGCAGGGTCGCAAGCGACGATGATCGCCTCCCTCAAGGGGAAGAAATCCCCCAGGCCATTCCAATAGTCGCTGATAATCGGCGTGCCGCAGGCCGCAGCTTCAAACAGACGCACGCTGGGTGACCAGCCTGCCGCGGCCATATCGGCGCGCGTGATGTTGAGCGTAAATCTCTGTCTGCTATAGAACGAGGGATGATCGCTCGGCGCAAGATGTTCGATGCGCTCGACATTGGCCGGCCAGTCGATGTGAGCCGGGTAATTCGGACCAGCCACGACGAAACGCATATCAGGCAAAAGCCGTGCCGGCTCAATCAGCAGTCGTTCCAGAGCCGGTTGGCGATCGATGCTATAGGTTCCGATATAGCCGAGGTCCCACGACCGGGGCTCGCCGGTATTCTGGTAGGCCTGCGCATCGACGCAACAGAAAAGCGGTTCCGCATGTGAGACGCCGTAGTGCTGTTCGAGCCTGTCTATCACTTCCCCGCCTGCGAAGGAAAAATAGATGTCGAACAGCGGCATCTGGCGCGCGGCGATATAGTCTTCGTCTCCTCGATCCAAGTTTGCGAGCGTCACCGGCGTATCGATATCGTAAAAGCACAACAGCTTGGGATCCTGCCTGGCAATGGCATCGATGATGCGGATGCCTTCGGGCACATACGAGCCGATGAGAACCGCATCGGCGGCATGAAGCCTGCCACTTGATCGCGCAAGCAGGTCATCGACGCCGTTATAAAGGGACAGTTCGCAAAAGCTCGGATCCGGCAAGTCGCGTTGCTTTGCATACCAGGAGACGTCACGTTCAAGAAAGAGCACCCGGTGCCCTTCTGCATGCATGCCCCGCAGCAGAGCACGGTAGGTCGTTGCATGCCCGTTTCCCCAGGAGGAGGACAGAGACAGGCCAAGAACAACGACATTGAGGGATTGCTTCACTGCGCTGCCTCCGAAGCGTGCGAACGGGACCGGATGAGCCGATCAACCTGAATGGCGCGATGTTGGTAGGTATGTTCCTTCATGATGCGCGCGCGGGCTTGGCTGCCGATCCTTGCCGCTCTGTCGCGCGTCAGTGCCGTCAGGATTTCGCGAACGTCGCGACCATCGCGGGCGACAAGGACTTCCTCGTCCGGTTTCAAGAAGAGATCGATACCCTGCCAATCGTCGGTAATCAGACATGCGCCGGCGCCGGTGGCCTCGAAGACGCGTGTTGCCGGCGAAAAGCCGTTTGACGCCATGCTGCTGCGGGAAATATTGAGAATTGCCCTCGGCGTCGCATTGAAGGCGTTGTGGTCCAGTGTCGAGACGTGTCCGAGGTAGGTCACGTTTGCCGCCATCGCCTTGTCCTGCCAGCCGGCACCGCCGAGCAGGAACCTGAATGCGGTTAAAGCCGCCGCGGGATCCAGAAAGAACTCCTCGACCCTTTCCTCGCGGTCAGGAAGCCTGTTGCCGAGAAAGCTCAGATCGGCGGCAAAGCGGCTGTCGGCGGCCACCGGATAGTGCGTCTCGGGATCGAGTGCATTATAAATCGGCATGCAATCGGGCGCGCCAAGCGCGCGATATGCGTCAACGACCGGTTGCCCACCGCCATAGGTCAGGACCATGTCTAAACCTGCAAGCGCTTGACGCAGCGGATGGCCAGGCTGCGTCTTGAGCTCGCCAAGCGTTGCGGGAGCGTCGACATCCCAGAATATTTTCAGCGCCCCAGGCTGGGCTGCTTTCATGACCTCCTGCAGCAGAAGGTCATCTTCAAAGCCGACACCGCTTGTCTTTACGACGATCTGCGCCTTGGAGGCTTCCGCCGCTACTGATTTCAGCGCCGCAGCCGTGCCGTCGTAAACCACGACCTGGCACCATTGCGGCGGCTGAATGTCGCGTCGCTCCTGCCGGCCATAGACATCGGGCTCGTAAAAGGTAATTTCATAACCCCTGGCCGACAGGGCTCGCAGCAGGCCGCGATAATAAGTGGCAGCGCCGTTCCAGTAGGATGAAAGCAGGCTCGATCCATAAAAGGCCATCCTCATTGGACCAACTCCCTTGCCGGCTGCGAGCCGCTTTGCGCAAGGATGGCAAGCAGTTCGTTCACACGGTGGCGGCAGGTATGGCGGGAGGCAATCGTTTCCAGTCCCGAGGCCGCAAGTTCGGCCGCCAGGGACCGATCGCAAAGGACATCCCTCAGAAGCCGTGCCATATCGTTGCCGTCCTTGGCGAAAAGAAAGTCCTTTCCAGGCTGGAACAATCCTTCGGCGTCACTCCACGGGGCCGATATCAAGGGAATGCCGCAGGCGAGCGCCTCGAAAACGCGAATGGTCGGTATGCCCGGCAATGCCTCGACATAGGGCCGGCGCGGAATGTGGACGGTGAGGCGATGCTGTGCGAAGGCATGGGGCACTCTGGCATTGGCGATTGATC
The DNA here is from genome assembly GCF_002211365.1 of Rhizobium sp. R711. Classification (GTDB taxonomy): domain Bacteria; phylum Pseudomonadota; class Alphaproteobacteria; order Rhizobiales; family Rhizobiaceae; genus Rhizobium. The sequence goes on from NZ_LOKZ01000039.1 coordinate 192,762, forward strand.
CGCCATAGCTGATATTTGCCTTATCGAGTGCCGCCAGCGCCTGTGGTGGATAGCGAACCCCGCGCACTGTGGTTTTCAGTCCGAGCCGCCGACTGGGATCTATGAGGAATGAAGCGATTTCGCTGCTGCGCTCGTCGTCGCCCCAGTTGCCGATCCAGATCAGATCGCCTTTCTTTTCAACCTCGGGCAATGGCCTGAACAAGACGTCGTCGGCCGCTTCGTGCCAGGTAAAGACATTGCGCCCCCATCCTCCTTGCAGGTAGCGCTGCCGCAGGGTCTCGCCGAAAGCCAGGACGAGGTCATAATCCTCAAGATCGAGCCGAGCGATGTCCTCTTGCGCGGAGACTGCCCTGTGGTGGGTATCATGAAAGACAAGGGTGAATTTGCCACCTTGGCGTCTGGCTTTGCCCAGCCGCGCGATAAGGGCCGGATCGGTCCATTCATGGACGATAACGACATCTGCACCGGCAATCGCCCTGTCATGATCGAACTCTGGTCCGTAGGAGAGCGAACGCAGCTCCGGGAAGGTACTATGGAAAGCGTCCACAGCCTCGGCTCCCCTGTCGCGCAACAGGTTTTCCCGGCTCCAGGAATCGGCAGGTTCCAACGCGACAGCCTCCTCGCCCCGCCGGATCAGATCGCGCATCACCCCCCGCAGGAAATGAGCGTTACCGTGGTTCCAGTCCGACACGAGAGAGTGTGTATAAAAGACGAACTTCATGCGATTGCTCCCCCTGTTGCAAAATCGCCTGCGTCTGCCACCGCGCTTGAATAGACCTTCATCATGGCCCTTGACTGCCGATCGGTGGAGAAAATCCGCGCCCGCGCCTGTGCCTTGGCGCCAAATTCGGCGCGCATGGGCTTGTCGCCGGCAAACCGGTTGATGGCATTTGCAAATGCTCGGCAATCGCGCGGCTCACAAAACAGGGCAACGCCGTCCCAGAGCTCGCGATAGGTCTCGATATCGGCAAGGACCAGCGCGGCCCCGGCTAACGCGGCTTCGAGAACGGCAAGCCCGAACGGCTCATAAAGCGAGGGGGATGAGAAAATTCCGGCCTTCGCCATGAATTCCATCATCTGAGCATGCCCCAGCTCACCGAGGCCTGTTGCATGGTCAATGGCATAATACTGGCCGCTCGGTGCGCCAGTCGGACCTGCCATCAGGATAGGCCATCGAGCAAGAGCGGCCGCCCCATCGAGCACGATTGCATTCTTGCCCTCGTCCCACCACCGGCCGGCCGCGAGAACAAAGTCCTGCTTGGGCATTGAGCACGCCTCGAGATGGCTCGAATTGTAAACAACCTTAAGCTTGTCCAGACAACCGTAGCAGCGCAACAGCGCAGCGGCATGACTACGACTTGGCGCCACAACTGTTTGGGCGCGTTTAAAGCCCAAACGATTGCGGCGTTCTTGCCAGGCCCAGGCCGGAGGAACGTCGCTGCCGCGCACGGCTTCGAACCAAGTCACGACACAGGAATGAGAAACGACGACCACTGGCAAGGCGGTGGCAAGAGCGGCAGCTTGCGAGGGAAGATTGAGATGGAAAAGATCGATCGAATGGGCGAGCGCCAACTGCGCAAGCAGGCCGGAAACTGGCTCCAGCCGATCCTCGCAGTCAACTGTCCAGTCGAGCGGAGCCGCAAGCCAGAGGAGCGTTCCGATCTCATTGGCCTCGGCCGATTGCGCCTGCGAGGGAGGCGGGCCGAGACCGGCAAACATCGTCTCCACCCCGAACCCCCGCAGTCCCCGGGCAAGGTCCATGGCATAACGCCACACACCCCCGACCGCATCGACGGTCATGAGAATGCGATGCGGCCTTTCAGCCATCGTCATGCCGATGCCCTCCGTGCCTGGCGGGTGACCGGAACGCGGTTTTGCATCAGCCAATTACAAAGGTCGCGCACGCCGGCGTGCCAGTTCACTTTTGCCCTCCAGCCCACGGCTGAGTGAAGCGCGCGCGTATCGGACACGAAATAGAGCTGATCGCCGGCACGCCAGGGGCCCTGCGTCGTCTTGACGGGCCGCCCGACGAGCCGCTCGATGTCGCCAAGCATAAGCTCCAGGCTTACGGCATTTTCCGCCCCGCCACCCAGATTGAAGGCCTTGCCCTTCGTGCGGTCAATGGAGTCCATGACCGCCCGGTAGGCTGCGACAGCATCGCTGACATGCAGGATATCGCGCACCTGTTTGCCATTGCCGTAGATGGAGATCGCCTCGTCGCGCAACGCACATAGCAGAAAGTGAGCAACCCATCCCTGGTCTTCGGTACCGAACTGACGGGGTCCGTAAATGCAACTCATGCGCAAGCCGGAACTCGGAATGCGATATGATCTCGCATAATCCAGCACATATTGGTCCGCAGCGCCTTTCGAGCATCCATAGGGCGTGCAGAAGTCGAGCTTCTGTGTTTCGTCTAAACCCCATCGGCGGACAGTTTCGTCTATCGGCACATAGCGATCATCGAGTTCGGCAAGCTCGAGCTTGTCGAGGCCGCCATAGACCTTGTTGGTGCTGGCAAACACCACCGGCGCATTCCTGCCTGCCTTGCGGGTCGCTTCGAGCACGTTGATCGTGCCACGCGCGTTCGTTTCGAAATCATCGACCGGTTGAACAAGACTTGTCGTCACGGCCGTTTGAGCCGCGAGGTGGAAGACGGCCTTTGCATCCGAAAGGACGGGTTCAATGCTGTGCAAATCGCGAATATCGGCAATTGCCGGATGGACCCGATCGCCATGGCGTTCCACAAGCCAACAAAGGTTCTCGTCGACCCCTTCGCGGCTCAAATTGTCGAGAACAATGACGTCTTTGCCGTCGTCCAAATAACTGTCGGCAAGATTGCAGCCGATAAAGCCGCCTCCTCCGACAACGACGATCGGATCGCTTGCCTGGCGCAACGATGGCGCAGCAAGCTCAAGCAGTTTGTGCGCACCATCCAGTCCGCCAGCGCACAACAGTCGCGCGAGCAGCTTCTGGCGGTTATTGGCCGTGCTCAGGCCAAGATGATAGTCACGTGGATCGGACCACAGACCATCGCGCACAGGCATGTCGGGCGCCATGTCGCGCCAGCCATACCAATACATGCGGTCGGCTGGGGCATTCACAGCTGCCAAAAACCGCCCTACCTGTTCCACCTCATCGTTGCGCCATGTGGAATAGCCGGTTTCGGTGATCCAGATTTGCGCTTTGTCATTATAGTCCCCGAGGACACGCCGGGTCTGCGCAAGCCGTGCTTCCCAACCCTCCCAGGTGCCGGTCTCGCTTTCCCATGTTCCGGGAAAGCCATGCAGCCCCACGGCCGCAACAACATTGAGCACACCACGTTCGCCCATGAGTTTCAGCCAATGCGCATCGAACGGGTTCGGTCCTGCGAGCACCGGTTTCCAGCCGCGCCGACTGGCCCAATATGCAGCCCCGCCCACCATTTCGCAAAACAGCAGGAAATCATGGTCTGTGCGCCAGTCCCAATCGACCAGATTATTCGGCTCGTTCCAGAGTTCGACATGAGAGAAATAGCGCCCGTAACGGGTCAAGATGTGATCTATGAAATCGGCATAGTCCTTGAGTACCCGAGGCGCGCCCGAGGGGCGCCCGGTGCGCGAAAGTGATGGCGGCGTAAAATGAACACAAGGCAAAAGATCGATGCGCTTTGCCAATGTCGGCAACAGCCAATCGAACCATTCTGGTCCGCCAGGCATGACATACTCGGCCCAAGACAGATTGGTGCGCAAATATCGCGCCCCGGCCGCCAGCATATCCGTCAGTGCGGTTTCAGCACGCTCGTGCTCACCAAGGGCAAACCACTCGACAAAGCCAAAATGCCGTTCACCACGATCGGTCATTTTCATGACACCAGTCCCCGCTCCTCGAGTTGGTGCTGCATTTCGGCGCTTCGGTCGATCGCATTGACGCCGCGCACCCATTCGACGAATGCGCAAAGCGTGTTCTCAAGGCGGTGCTTGGGTTCGAAACCAAGCAATTCGCGGGCCTTTGAAATATCGGCAGAGCAATTGCGGATATCGCCAGATCGCACCTTGCCGGTGATCTTCGGCTTGATGCCCGACAGTCCCATGGCGTCGGCTAGCAAGGTTGCAACCTCGGCTATCGAATAGGCGCTGCCGCTACCGACGTTGATGACGTGGCCGGCTGCCTGCGGGCGTTCCAGTGCAAGTCGAAATGCGTGGGCAACATCCAGCACATGCACGAAATCGCGCCGTTGCCGGCCATCCTCGAAGATGGTTGGCGGCTGGCCGTTCGCCAGCCGGGCGGCAAAGTTCGCAAGCACGCCCGTATAGGGATTTGACAAGGCCTGGCCGGAGCCAAAGACGTTGAAGAGGCGCAGCGCCACTGCTTCCAAGCCATAAGCCTCGGCGAAGATGAGAACCTGTCGTTCCTGGGCGTATTTCGTCAATGCATAGATGGAGGCGAGATCGACCGGTTTTTCCTCGTCGGTCGGCACCGGCATCAGCGCTTCGCCGCAAGGGCCAATCGGATCGAACCGGCCCTCCTTTGCAAGCTTGCTGTTTCTGCGGACGTGGCCAAAGCGTTCGCCGGCATCAGAGACATACATGCCTTCGCCATAGACGCTCATGGACGAAGCAACGACGATCCGGCGAACCGGCATGCCGATCATCGCCTCGAGAAGGACGGCAGTTCCAAGATCATTGGTGCCGACGTAGCGCGCGATCTCGTACATCGACTGGCCGACGCCGACCGCGGCGGCGAGGTGAACGACGGCATCCACATCCTTCAGGGCGCGTCGAACCGCCGACATGTCCCTGATATCGGCGCGGATGAGTTCAAGCGAACCGAATGCGCTAAGGTCGCAACCGGCATGAACCTGATCGACCAGCGCATCGAGCATGCGCACCTGATGCCCATTTGCGAGAAGTTCCTCAGCGAGATGGCGGCCAATAAAGCCGCAGCCACCCGTAACAAGAATAAGCGCCATGACTCACCTGAAGCTGTGGATTTTTGAGTGTTTCGACGGCCCCCAACAATGAACCTCAAGGAATGTTCCTTGAGCTATGACATCTTTGTCTTCATTGACTTCATCTATGACTTAGCTGCCGAACCTTGTTGTCGGCTGCCGCAGATGCCGTGCAGCAAGCTTCTTCATCATGGAGACTGTCCGGAACATCCCCGGCCCGACGCGGTTAGACGAGGGCTGCATTTGGCAGGCTCAAGGTGCGAAATCGCCAGGAGGACGCAATGAACACAATTTCATCGGCAAGGACGCGGACCATGAGGGCTGCCGTGCTGACCGGCGCCGGGTCGTTGCAAATCAACGAGGTTGGCCTTCCCAAGCCCGGTCACCACCAGGTCCGCATCCGCCTGGAAGGATGCGGCGTCTGTGCCTCCAATCTGGTGCCCTGGGCCGGAGCGGAGTGGATGCAGTTTCCAACGGAGCCGGGTTGGCTCGGCCACGAAGGCTGGGGAGTGATCGATGCGATCGGCGATGATGTCCGCACTGTTGGCATCGGCGAGCGCGTGGCTGCATTGAGTTACCACGCCTATGCGACCCATGATATCGCTGACGAGGGCGCCGTCGTCCCTCTTCCTGCCGCCCTGAATGACCGTCCCTTTCCCGGCGAGCCTCTGGGTTGTGCCATGAATATATTCAAACGCAGCGAGATCGAAGCGAGGCACACCGTTGCGATCGTCGGCATCGGCTTTCTCGGTGCCCTTCTGACGCAACTATGCGCAAGGGCTGGCGCCCGTGTGATCGCCATTTCCCGGCGTCAGTCCTCTCTTGAATGGGCAAGGCAGGCGGGCGCAAGCGAAACCATCCAGATGGATGATCATTGGCGTATTGTCGAAGTTGTGAAGCAGTGCACGGATGGCCGTCTTTGCGATCGCGTCATCGAAGCTGTTGGAAAGCAATGGCCACTCGATCTGGCTGCGGAACTGACGCGTGAGCGCGGTCGGCTCGTCGTTGCAGGCTATCACCAGGACGGACCACGCAGTGTCAACATGCAATTGTGGAACTGGCGGGGCCTCGACGTCATCAATGCGCATGAGCGTGACCCGGCTGTCTACGTGCAGGGCATTCGTGATGCGGTGGCTGCCATTCAATCCGGGGCACTCGATCCCTGGCCTTTGATGACGCACCGTTTTCCTTTGGAGCGGCTGGACGAAGCATTGGACATGACCCGGGATCGTCCCCACGGTTTTTTAAAGGCTTTGGTCCTTTACCCATGAACGCAACTGGCACTCATAAGGATCGCGGCCCGACACATGGCCGCCCGCCCCGGGTGGGTTTCCTCGGTGTCGGCTGGATTGGCCGCCATCGGATGCAGGCAATGTTGGAGGACGGCGGCGTCGAGGCTGCAGCAATTTGCGATCCTTCCCCCGATATGGTGAGAGAAGCGCTGAAGCTTGCACCGGAAGCCACCGTCGTAGCGTCGTTCGCCTCCCTGCTGAACCTTGCACTGGATGGCGTCGTCATAGCCACCCCAAGTGCTCTGCATGCACAGCAATCGATCCAGGCGCTGCAGCAGGGGCTGGCGGTTTTCTGCCAAAAGCCGCTCGGGCGCTCGAAATGCGAAGTCGAAACGGTGGTTGCAGCAGCACGCAAGGCCGACAGGCTCCTCTGTGTCGACCTCTCCTATCGTCATACAGCCGGGATGCGTCTTATCCGTGATCTCGTCCGTTCAGGCGAGATCGGCCGGGTGTTTGCCGCCGACCTTGTGTTCCACAATGCCTACGGGCCAGACAAGGCATGGTTTTTCGACAGGACACTGTCGGGCGGTGGTTGTGTCGTCGATCTTGGTATTCACTTGGTCGATCTTGCCCTTTGGACGCTCGGCCATGTCCAAGCGGACGCGGTGGACAGCAAGCTTTTGCGGCAAGGACGTCCCATCAGCTCTACGGACGGCGAGGTCGAGGACTTTGCCACAGCCGTGATTACATTATCAACAGGCACTGTCGTGCGCCTGATCTGTTCCTGGCACCTGCAGGCGGGTCGCGATGCGATCATCAGCGCCAGCTTTTACGGAACGAAAGGAGGAGCGGCCCTGCATAATGTCAACGGATCGTTTTACGACTTCGTTGCCGAGCACTATCGTGGGACGCAGACGACCGTGCTTTGCTCACCACCCGATCAATGGGCAGGACGTTGTGCTGTCGATTGGGCCAGACGTCTCGCAGCGAACCGGGCATATGACAGCCAATGTGAAGAGTTGATCGAGGTGAGCGCTTTACTCGATCGGATTTACCGCGGCACGCTCGAACACAGGCAATAACGTCAAGATAGGATCACGATCGCGCCAATGCCGATCAAACCACTGTCGAGCTCGATAAAAAACCGCCGACCGGAGCGGCATCTGCCCTTGACGTTCTTTTGATTGGAGACCCCGATGGGATCGGCGCGTCCGCTTACGGGCATTCTGATTTGGCTTTTCGTCGCAATGCTTGCGTTGGCCGCGATCTGGCTGGTGACGAAGCCTGTCGCACCGATTGCCGCAGATGACCAACGTCTGCTGCGCAAAGGCGATCCCGCAAGGGGTCAACTTCTTTTTGCGGCAGGAGACTGCGCCTCCTGCCACGCAACCCCCGGGCAAGACGACCGGCTGCGTCTGGGAGGCGGTCTGGCGCTGGCATCAGCATTCGGGACCTTTCGCGCACCCAACATATCACCAGATCCCACCGACGGTGTCGGTTCGTGGAGCAACGCCGATTTCGCAAATGCGATGTTAGGCGGCGTCTCGCCGCACGCAAAACACTATTATCCCGTATTTCCCTATACCAGCTTCACCGGAATGCAGCTTGCCGATATCGGCGACCTTTGGGCCTATCTCAAAACGCTACCTGCTGTATCCGGGCGACCGCCTCCGCACGACCTGTTCGTTCTGTTTCGTGCCCGCCGCCTCCTCGGCCTCTGGAAGCTCTTGTTTTTTCGTGAGGGTTATTGGCCGGCGCATGCAACTGGCGACGACGTCCTCGACCGGGGGCGATATCTGGTGGAGACGGTCGGCCACTGCGCCGAATGCCATTCTTCCCGCAATCTGCTCGGCGCGATCAAAGCCTCCACGCGCTTTGCCGGCGGTGCCGATCCCGAAAATACTGGTTTCGTTCCCAACATCACGCCAGCCAGGATCGGGCGCTGGTCCGAGGCCGATATTTCCGAAATGCTCAAAAGCGGCAACACACCCGATCACGGACGCGTCGGATCCACCATGGCGGATGTCGTTGCCAATACCGCGGCTTTGCCGCAAAGCGATCTCAATGCGATTGCGCGCTACATCAAATCGCTGCCACCGCGCCCGACGCCGCATCCATAGGAGGTCATCAATGCGCGTAGAGATAGGCCGCCAGATCGCGCGCCTCCTGTTGCGTGATCCCTGTGGTTGGCATTGCCGTTTTGGGGCTAAAAGCTTGTGGCGAAACGATCCAGTGAACGAGATTGTCGGCATTGTTGTCGACAACGCCGCCGATATAGACGCGTTGGCGCATCTCAGTCAAAGGGGCTGCGACCTTCCCGTCCGCACCGGCAATGCCCGGAATCCGATGGCAGCCCGTACAGCCGTAGCGGCGAAAGATTGGCGCAGCTTTTGACGGATCGCCGCCTGTCAGCTCGCGTGCCACCTCGTCGCGTTGCCTGGCGTCCTTCAAAAGGGTTCCAGCAGCGAAGGCCGCTACCGTGGCAACAAGCGCCGTCGCCAGCCAGAAAGTGCCATATTTCCCAAAGCCATATTTCTCAATGAAGGAGAGGCTGGGCATCGTTGCTCCTTCTGCTGGAAGTCAAGATCCACAATGCCGCCGTTGCGAGTGCGGCGCCCGCATAGATGGTTCCAGCCGGCACCCACATGATGATGCCGGCCAATTGCTGATCTTCAAGCGGCGTCAAATGCCATGCCTCAGTAAAACGCGTCTGGTCGAGATATAGCACCCTTGGGGCAAGCGCCATCAAAGCGCCGAGAGCGGTGGTGTGCAACATCGTGACGACGAGATGCCAGGTAGCGGCACCGTAATTGCTCCGCCAGCAAATTGCCCACCAGAACAGAATGGCGGTAAAGAAGAAGCTGACATGCTGCAAGCGGTGCAACGCATCATTTGTCACGGCCGCATCGAAAAGGATCGGCGCATGAAAGGCCCATATGGCAAGCCCGTGCATCAGCGTTGCAACCAACCCGGCACTTGCCCATGTCCAGGTAATTTGAACGGCATTGACTTTCATGAGTCTTCCGGTGCTTCGTCTGAGTGGGTTCGGCAGGCCCCACAGCAACACGCCTGCCGGGCGCGCCAGCACGATCATTGGCGCGGCAATCGTCATCAGTATCTCGTGCTCGACCATATGGGCGAACAATAGGTGCTCGCCGAGCCAATGCATTGGCGAAATGAGCGCGCCAGCAAGCGCAAACCAGCCGGTCCCAAAACATATTGCTCGTAAAAGCATGGCGCGCCGACCTCGTCGAGCCCGGCGCCATACGAGCGAAAATCCGCGCGCGTAAATGAGGCCAACCACGCAGAGGGGCGTTACAATGAATGGATCGAAGGTCCATTCGGCTTGGAGAGCGTGCGTGCCGATCTCGTGTGCCGCGGCCGCCCTCGCAGCGACCGCCAGCACGAGTGCTGTTCCTAGCGTTGGCAGGCATCGATAAGCCATGAGCCTACCCCCTGCAGAATGAGCGCAAAGGCGAAGATCAGCCCGCTCAGACAACTGAGATCGCAAAGAAAAAGCGTCGTGCGGGCGCTCGTCGATGCCCGCCCGGTATAAGACAGTAAAGCGCTGCCGACTGCCAAAAAGGTCGCGACCACGCTTACCAGCAGGGTCGACGACACGTCGCTGCCGCAGTCGGCGTAAGGGAGAACCAGCCCAAGCTGCAAGCTGATGGCCCAGATCGCCGGCGCAAGGACCAGACCGGCATATGTCTTTGCCGACATCATCATAGCCGTGGCACCCAGTAAATGCATAGGTATAAGGGAATCCAGGCGACCACCACAAAGTTCCAATAAAGCGCATTGTCCTCGACGTCGCCGTAACGGCGCGGGTTTTCGCCATGACGGGAAAACATCAGGCAAGTCAGAACCAGCGTATCGATAAGGTCGGTGACAATATGCGTCGTATGAAGGCCAAGCATGACCCAGATGATCGAGCCATAGGCGTTGTCGTCCCACCGCACGCGAAGCACCGTGAACTCGAAGAACCTGAATATCAGCGGCAACGTTCCAAGCACCGACATGACGATCAGCCCTATGCGGACCCGCTTTAGATCCTGCCTGCGGGCCAGTCGCGACAGGACGACATTCGGCACGACGCTTGCCAGCAACATGAGCGTCAGCAACGTTGCGGGCCAAAGCCCGGGCGCCGGTGCGTTGGTCGGCCAGGTCTTGGCGATGCTCATCAGATAAAAATAGATGGCAATCGTCAGACCGAAGCCGGCCCCCTCGATCAGCATGAATGCGCAGGTGCCCCACCAGGTAAGACTTGCCGTGCCCATGCCATGGAGCGGAAGCCTGGAAACGTCAAGGACGACACGCTCCTTCACGACTGATCCTCCGGTACTTGCTTGGGCCAGAACCAGCCAATCAGCGCAATGCCGATCGGGATCGATCCCCATACGACGGCCCAGGGTGAAAACATCGACCAGATGAGCATGACCGTCGTTGCGATGGCAGCCAAAAACGGCCATATCGAATTTCTGGGCGATGTTTCCCGCACTTGTGCCTGCGCTTCGACGAGGCTGCTGACAATGAGTTCGCGCCGATCGGTGCGAAGCCCGGTGGACACCTCTAGTTCCTCAGGATCGCTCCAGAGAGGCTCACGACCGGTGACCACCGGAATGCGAGCGAAATTGAATGCCGGCGGAGGTGAGGAGGTCGCCCATTCGAGCGTTGCGGCCTGCCAGGGATTGTGACCGGCAGTTGTTCCTGAACGCGCGCTGCGAAACACGTCGATGAAGAAAATCAGAAATCCCGACGCAAGGATGAAGGCACTTGCGCTGACAAAAAAATTCATCCCCGCCCACGGCATTTCTGGCTGATAGGTATAAATGCGCCGCGGCATTCCCTGAAGCCCCAGAATATGCATGGGAAAGAAGGTCATGTTGAAACCCATAAAGATCAGACCGAATGCGAAGCGTCCGAGCGTTTCGCTCATCAGGCGCCCCGTCATTTTTGGAAACCAGTAATAGATCGCCCCGATCAGCGGAAAGACCGCGCCGCCGATGAGCACGTAGTGAAAGTGCGCCACCACGAAATACGTATCATGCACCTGCGCATCGAACGGCACGGAAGCGACCATGACGCCGGTCAGGCCGCCGACGACGAAGGTGACGATGAAGCCGACGACAAACAAAAGCGGCGTCTTGAATTGCAGCTGCCCATCCCAAAGCGTGGCCAGCCAGCAGAATATCTGGACACCGGCGGGGATGGCAATTGCCATGCTGGAGGCCGTAAAGAAGCTTTCCCCAACCTTCGGCAGGCCGACGACGAACATGTGGTGCACCCAAAGACCGAAGGAAAGCACTCCGGTGGTGATGAGCGCCATGACCACCAGGAGATATCCAAACAGTGGTCGCCGCGAAAAGGTGGGGACGATCGCCGAGACCATGCCAACGGCCGGAAGAAAGATGATGTAGACCTCCGGATGACCAAAGAACCAGAACAGGTGCTGCCACAGCAGCGCGTCGCCGCCTTCGGCCGGATTGAAAAAGTGGGTGCCAACGAGCCGATCGAGTATCAGCGACGAGCTTGCAAGCATGATTGCCGGCATGGCCATGATTATGATGAAGGAGGTCACGAGCATCGACCAGACGAACACCGGGATGCGGTCGAGCGACATGCCGGGAGCGCGCTGCTTGAACACCGTAACGACGATCTCCACCGCCACTGCCAGGGCGGAAACCTCGGTGAAGGTGATCATCTGCGCCCAAATGTCCGCCCGCTTTCCGGCTCCGAATTCCGGCCCGGAGAGCGGTACATAGGCAAACCATCCGACGTCGGGTGCCGCGTCGAGTGCAAAGGCGATCCATAGCAGCAAGCCGCCGGCCAGAAAGATCCAGTAGGAAAAGGCGTTCAGGCGGGGAAAGGCGATGTTGCGTGTTCCGACCATCAGCGGCACGAGATAGACGCCCATGGCCTCCATCACCGGAACGGCAAAAAGGAACATCATCGTCGATCCGTGCATGGTGAAGATCTGATTGTAACGGTCGGGTCCGATAAAGCGTGCCTCCGGCCGGGCCAGTTGCAGGCGCATCGCAAGGGCCAAAACTCCGCCCAGTATCAGAAAGAAGAAGGCGGTGGTGATATAGCGCCGGCCGATGATCTTGTGATCGACCGTCGTCAGCGCGCCCCAGAGGCTGCGCGGCGTCTCCCAGGTCCTGGCAAGGCAACGTTTGAGCTGATCTTCGTCCAGATCGACGTTGTCCTGTTCGGCCGGATCCGCTTTACCGTTCATTTCAGGCTGTCCATGTAGGCGGCAAGCTGGCGCAGCTCGTCGCTGGAAAGTGGCACCATGGGCATGTTGTTTCCCGGCTTCAGCGTCTGTGGATCGGCGATCCAGGCAGCAAGCGTGCCGCGCGTATTGTCGATGAGGCCAGCTGCAATCGTCCGCCGGCTGGCCACATGGGTCAAGTCGGGGCCGGCAGTTCCGGATGCCTCGGTGCCCCGTATGCTGTGACAGGCGGCGCAAGGCCTGACCATGAAGACCGCCTTGCCGGCGACAGCCTCGTTTTCGCTCGGCAACAGAGCATCGGAGCGCTGGCCAGATGCCCAGCGCTCAAAGCTTGCATTGTCTTGCGCAATGACGAACAACGCCATGTGTCCGTGTTGGAGACCGCAGAATTCCGCACATTGGCCACGATAGACACCGGGTCGGTCGGCACGCAGTGTCAATTGGTTCCGGCGGCCAGGGACGAGGTCGCGCTTTCCCGTCAGACTGGGGATCCAGAACGAGTGTATGACATCTGCCGCCTCGAGTTCGAGGCGAATGTCGACGCCCACTGGAATATGCAGCTCGTTGGCGGTCTGGAACGTCTTGGCGCTATTGCCGTTGTCGTAGATGAATTGCCACCACCACTGTTGCGCGCGCACCTTGACGACAAGAGAGGCGTGGTCAAATCGGTCCAGACTTCGGGTCGTATAAAAGCTTGCGATCGTCAGGCCGGCGATGACGAACGCAGTCGCGACCACGGCAGACGACACGGCCTGGGTCATCCTGCGCTCGCGCCTAGCAAGGCCTTCCTCGGATGGCCGACCTTGCCGCAGCAAAGCCCAGCCAAGCACGATCATCACCAGGATCCAGATCACCGCGCAGACGATCACCATTGCAATGATCAAATGCTTGAGGTGGACAGCTGGCCCGGCCTGAGCATCGAGAGCCGACTGCATGCCATTGCACCCGGCCAAGGAAGTGGTCAGACAAATCAGGGTCACATGAGCGGCGCTTCTCAAGGCGTTGGTCCCTGTTGCGGGTTGGTGCCAACCGGCCCCTCATCGAAGAGGATCGACGCCGGGGCGCGATTTTCGGCTGGTCGGGTGTGTCTGTCATCGTTGCGGCTGGGTGCGCCCGTCCTTGCCGAATAGGCGCCGATCGTCTGGATATAACCCGCAAGCTGCCAAATTTGATCGATGGTCATCTTCTCGCTAAAGGCTGGCATGCCATGCGGGCGGCCATCACGGATCGAGGCAACGATCGAGGTGAGACCGGGACCGTAAAGCCACCAGCCGTCGAGAAAGGAAGGTCCACTGGCACCTCGCCCATCGCCATGGCACGACGGGCAGCCGAACCAGGAATATAACCGTTTTCCCTGGCTGAGATCATAGGCATTGTACGCATAGGGCTCGCCGAGTGCAAAATAGACCTCCGGTGGTGTGCCCTCGATGCCGCCGGGCATGATGCGCAAGACCTGCAGGCCTGAAGCCACCGGGGGATCTGTTCGGTATTGGCGCGCGCCTCTCAAGGTCCCGATCCAGGCAGCCAGGCAAAGGGCCAGCAACGTCACTGCGCCGAAAAAGGCCACGAAGAGGATTGTTCCGAGCGTTCTTTGACTTAATCGCGCCGTGGCCATGAACGCGCCCCTAATGGCGGACCGCAGCACCGGATGCGATCACGCGGATGGGCAATAGCTTGTAAGAAGGTGTCTTTGATTTTGCGTCATGATGATCAAGCGGAAACAAGGCATTGGTTTCCGGGTAATAGGCGCCGCAACATCCCTCGGGAATGTCGTAGGCCATGACCTTGAAGCCCGTTACTGTCCGCTTCGTCTCCTTAGCGATTGCGGTAACAAGGTCGACGGTCTGACCATCGTGAAGGCCAAGTCGGCTGATGTCGGCGGCATTCATCAGGATCACCCGTCTGGTGCCTTCGACGCCACGATAGCGATCATTGTAGCCGTAGATCGTCGTATTGAACTGGTCGTTCGAGCGCAGTGTCGCGAGATTGAGGACATCGATCATCGGTGCGGCAATTGAAAGATCCGGAAACAGCCGGTCCGGGGTAATGAAATTGGCCTTGCCATTGGCCGTGACCCACTTGCGCTCGCGTGCCGGCAACGGCCTCGGGATACCGCCCGGCTGAAAGAGCCGCTTGTTGAAATCCTTGAATGTTTCCGGATAGGTCCGTTCGATGGCGTCGCGGATCTTGGAATAGTCATCGACCCAACTGTCCCAGGGCACGACCCCTTTCGTCAGTGTCGCCTTGGCCATGCCGGCAATGATGGCGGGTTCGGACAACAGGTAGGGGCTTGCCGGTGTGGCTCTGCCTCGCGAGCCGTGGAAATGGGCAATCGAGCTTTCCGTCGATACCGACTGCGGGCCACTTGCCTGGTCGTCGATCTCGATGCGCCCGAGGCAGGGTAGCAGAAAGGCAGTCGCGCCGTGGATAAGGTGCGTGCGATTGAGTTTGGTGGCGATCTGGACAGTCAGGCTCAAGTTCCGCCAGGCTTTTTCGACAGCTTCCGTTTCTGGAATTGCGCGAAGGAAATTGCCGCCAAGACCGACGAAGGCGCGCGTTTGACCCGCCAATATCGCCCGGCAAGTGTCCACGGTCGAGTGCCCCTTCCACTGCGGCGGTTCGAACCGGTAAAGTTCAGCCAGTTTGTCCAAGGGAACGAGACCGGGGTTTTCGGTGATGCCGACGGTGCGTTGCCCCTGCACGTTCGAATGGCCACGAACGGCGCAGATGTTGGCGCCAGGCTTTCCGATGTTGCCACGCAAAAGAGCCAGGTTTGCGACCATCTGCACGTTCTGGACGCCCATGATATGCTGGGTCAATCCCATGCCATAAACCATCAATACCGCGTCGGACTTGGCATAGGTGCGCGCCGCCTGCGTCATCTCATCGCGTGTGAGGCCCGATATGCGCTCCAGTTCCGCCCATTCGTAGTTACGGGCGGCCGATGCAAATTCCTCGAAGCCGGCCGTGTGCATCTTGATGAAGTCGTGATCGAGCACGTGTTTTTTGTCGGCTGCCGCTATTGCCGCTGCAAAGGCAACGGTTGCGGCATCGGAGGGGTCTTTCGGTGCTGCATCGGTTCCGGCAACCTTGCTCACGCCTGAGGCTTTGAGAGCGTCATCGGCCTCGATCAGCGCCTTGCACACGCCAAAAAGAGCTGCGATGTCGCCGCCGTTTTTGACTTGGCAATATTGCGAGGAAATCTGCGTCTGCTTGCCCGTGAGCATCTGGCCGGGCGCTTGCGGATTGACAAACCGCTCGAGCCCGGCTTCGCGAAGAAGATTGAACGTGACAATCTTGACGCCTCTGTCGACGGCATCCTGCAGGTCGTGCAGCAGTCGCGGCGAGGATGTACCAACATTTTGTGCAAGGTAGAAGATGCAGTCGCAATTCTGGAAATCGGACAGAATGGCGGTTCCTATCGACGCGCCGATACTTTCCGGCAAGCCGACAGACGTGCTCTCATGACACATGTTGGAAGAATCGGGCAGATGATTGCTGCCGTAGATCCGGGCAAATAGCTGGTACATGTAGGCCGTCTCGAGCGAGGCGCGGCCGGAGGTGTAGAAATCCACGCTTTCGGGAGGAAGCATCCGCAACTGGAGGCCAATTTCCTCGAAGGCGGCCTGCCAGGTGACAGGCATATATTTGTCCGTTGTCGGATCCCACCGCATGGGTTCGGTCAGTCGACCCCGCTCTTCGAGATCGTGGTCGCTCCAGCCTTCCAGTTCGACAAGCCTGTGCGACTCGAAAAATGCCCGGTCCGCCCGCCTGTTCGTGACCTCCCAACTGGTGGCCTTGGCACCGTTCTCGCAAAATTCCAGCGGATGTGGCTTGGCGGGTTTCGCCCATGCGCAACTCACGCACATATATCCATCGGGTTTGTTCTGATGGGCAAGCAACGAAGGACCTGCTAGCGGTATATGTTCGCGAAGCAGGATCTCCCCGACCGCCCTGGCCGAACCCCATCCGCCGGCTGGGCTTTTGTGCCCTCCTTTGTCGGATGTATGCTCTGATTTCCCTGCCATGATCATATCCTCGCCAACGACAAGCTTACCAACCAACGACGGCCCACTTCGGTTCCCTGCAGCTGCAAAGCAGTGCTCGTGCTGAGGCCCCTTCTTGGTCGATTGCAACACGATCGGCCCTTCCCCTGGCCAGGGCCACAATCGCAGGAGCGGCCCGCAGGCGCCCTTGGCGCTTGTTTTTCTCCGACAGTGCAAAGGCCGCGGTGGCTCGCGCGAGATTTCGCCAGCATCCGCATACGTCCGACCGGGGCGAGGATAGAGACACAACACCGCTCTTTGTCGGTCGTCAAAGCGTGGCTTGCGAAACGACTGACGGCGCTTGCCGACCGTTGAAGAACCGTCAAACGGATTCGGAATCTCGTCTCGGCTTTTCGGCAGCCCGCTCAAGGCGTTCGGCTTGTTCAGATAGCCGGCGACTCATTTCGCGCAGCTCCTGCTCGTCCAGTTTCTCGATGCCCACGAACTTGTTCTGGGCCTGTGACGTCAAGATGAGCTCGTCGAGTTTGGCCTGCAACGCCTTGCCGTCGCGGTTCTGCGAGTTCTGAAGGACGAAGACCATGAGGAAGGTTATAATCGTCGTACCCGTATTGATGACAAGCTGCCAATTCTCCGAAAAACCGAAGAACGGTCCGACCATCGCCCAGACCAGCACGAGTGCGACCGCCGCCACGAACGTCACGGGTCGTCCGGACCAATTGGACACAGCACTTGCGAATTTCGAAAAGAAGTTAGAGTGGCCGTTTTCGCTCATGGTTTCCTCACCTTATCGGGCTTTATAACGCGATGGCGAGGGCGGAGTTCCCGAAGGGCGCGTCTGCTGGCGTCGGATCCCATTTCGGTAGCGGCAGAAAAACGCAACCGCAGACCTTGGTGTCAAGATCGCCGGTCATGCCGGAAATCGTGACGATCGATGATGCGGCCAACAGCGTGCCATCAGTGCGACGGGGCGAGGCTATGCGGTCGTGGCCTCCGGAGCCGTCTCCCGTGCGGTTCGACGAGGTTGGTGCCAATCCATCCTCGGTCACAAATGCAACGTCAGGCCTTCTGCTGCTGCGTGGCGCAGCACGTTCGATGGAGCAAGCGGCCATGGCAGGATGCGAACCGGATCGTCAGCTAAGCCGCTTTGGTCCGCACGATGCGTCTAGGCTCGTCCATCTGAGCGGCGTCGCTGCCGAGGCGAAACTGATTGACGAGATCACGCAGTCTGCTTGCCTCACCAGACAATGACGTGGCCGCTGCGGTGGATTGCTCGACCATCGCCGCATTCTGCTGAGTGGATTGGTCCATCTGATTGACGGCGGTGTTGATTTCGGCAAGGCCGGTGGATTGCTCGCGGGCAGACGTCGCAATAGCCTCCATCAACTGGTTGATCTGAGACACATGGTCGCCGATCGATGTCAGCGACTGACCGGTCTCCAGAACCAGTCTGACGCCGGTGCCGACTTCGGCAGAGGACTTCACAATCAGCCCCTTGATCTCCTTTGCGGCCGTTGCTGCGCGCTGTGCCAACTCGCGAACCTCCTGAGCGACAACCGCAAAGCCTTTGCCGGCTTCTCCGGCTCGCGCTGCTTCGACGCCCGCATTCAGCGCCAAAAGGTTAGTCTGGAAAGCGATTTCGTCGATGACACCAATGATGTTGGAGATCTGCTGAGAGCTTTCCTCGATGCGCCTCATCGCCTGTTCGGCCTGAGACACGACCGAAGCGGACCGTTCTGCACCCTCATTGGCCTCCTGCGCGACATTGCGAGCCTCTGCGGTCCGCTTCGAGGCTGTTGCCACATTGGCGGTAATTTCGTCGAGCGCTGCCGCCGTCTCCTCCAGAGAGGCGGCCTGCTGCTCGGTACGCCTGGAGAGATCTTGCGCGCCAGAAGCGATCTCGCGCGTTCCGTTGTCGATGCTGTGCACAGTCTGCAGCACAGCGCCGATCGTTGTCCCGAGCTGTTGGAGCGAAGCATTGAAATCCTCGCGCAACCGCTCGTAATCGGCAGCAAACGGTTCGACTAGCCGGAAGGAAACGTCACCGCCAGCCAGGCGTCTCAATCCCTCGCCCAGCGTTGTTGTCGCAAACCGCAATTGCTGCGATTCCTGCTCCGCACGCTCCTGTGCTGCGACACGTGCCGCTTCAGACTGGCTGCGTGACACCGATGCTTCCTGCTCCAATCGAAGCACACTGATGGCGTTCTGTCGGAACACTTCCACTGCCCCTGCCATCGCCCCAATCTCGTCAGCGCGGCCAGCATAAGGGATCTCGCTTTGCAGATCGCCGTCAGACAAGATCTTCATGGCGGTGGCAATTCGGCGGATCGGGTTGGCGATGCCGTAGACGGCAAACATGGTTCCGGAAAGGGCGATCAGAATTGCGAGAGCGGCGATTATGGCCGTGATTGTGAAGGCATAGCCGGCCGTGGCGTCACTTGTGGTCACATAGGTCTCGGTCTGCCCGAGAATGAAGGCCACGAGATCTGCAATGTCCTGGCTCACGAGATCAGATTGTGGGTCCATATTCTGGCGGAAGAGACTGGCCGCCTCGGCGCTCTTTCCGCCGTCCTGCAGCCGGACCATTTGCGAAGCCAGCTCGCCATATGTTTTGAGTTCCGACTTGACCCGATTGATCAGCTCGCGGCCTTTCTCGGTGCGGACGCCTTTCACATAGTCATCGATCGATTGCTCGACCGCAGCCTGCGTTTCGTCGACCAGCTTGGCTGCCGCGGGCCGCTTTTCTGGTGATGACGCCTCCAACAGGTAACGCGCGTAAGCGAGTTTCAGGTCAGAGAAGTTTCCCTTGATATCCTTGGCAACGACCAGCCGCTTCATCCAAAAGCCACCAATCTGCTGAGTATTGTCGTTCAGCGTCGAAATCGTGCTGAGAGAATTGTAGGACAAGATGACGAGGAAGGCACAGATGACAGACAAAACGGCAATCAGGGTCTGTTTAACCGTCAGACGTTTCATGAAATTCTCCAGTTCCTTTGGGGCGCCTGCGCGGCTCAGATAACTGCAAGAATTCGCGTCATATGCTAATTTAGATTTAACTTTAACCGGTCCGGCCGTCGCTCATTCGATTATTTATGTCGCGTACAAACGTGACATGGCAATTCTCCTGGCCCTGCTATCAGGGGTTTATGTCAAAGCTCAGAGCCGCGGTTTGCGATTAGCTTTCTGCGGCCGATCTGAGCCGTGCACTGGCGGCAGCTTGCCCGATCCGGCGCGGGGTCCGCTCGTGCTCAACGCGGGTCAGGGACGCCTGGCCGTCTTAAAGTCAGCGCTTCCCGCTCTTGCACTCCGCCGGACGTGTCACGGAAACGCCCGTGCAGCTGGTCGACATCCTCCACAAGCTCATCGGCTTACCCTCCTTCGTCGGTACGCCCAATGGCGCCATTGTCGGCCGGATTAGGACCTATCGCGCTCCTTCGGGATTGAGGTCCATATTCTTCCCGGGGCCGAGGGCGACGGCGCCAATCTCTTCGCGACCATCGGCGCCTCCGAGCAATCGGGCTACATCCTTTCCGGCCAATGGATGTCGTCCCCGCCAATGAAGCCGGCTGGAGCGCCGATCCATTTGTGTTGATTGCAGAAGGGGAGCGGCTTTACGGCCGCGGCACCTCGGATATCCTCGCCGCCGTGCCGGCGCTCGTCGCAAGGAATGTCGGTCTTGCGGTCGAGAAAGGACGCAATCTCGGCATTGTCGGCGACTCCGGCTGCGGCAAGTCGACCCTTGTCCGCACCTTCGCCGGCATCCTGCCCGTAGCCTTCGGCAAGATGGTCGTCGACGCAAGGAACTCGGCCACAGCGCCCGCGATCGCGCGCGCGATCAACTGCGCCAGATGCAGATCGTTTTCCAGAATGCCGACACCCGCAAAATCGATCGAGGAGATTCTCGACCGGCCGCTCGTCTTCTTCCATGGCATGGCGGCCAAGGCGCGCAGCGCCCGCATCGATGAATTGATGGACATGGTTCGCTGCCGCGCAGCCTTCGTCATCGCCGGCAAGGAGAGCTTCCGGCGGGAAAAAGCAGCGGGTGAATTTTGCACGGGCGCTCGCCGCCAATCCGAAGCTGATCCTGTGCGACGAGATCACCTCGGCCCTCGATACGATGGTCGCGGCATCCAGCCGTTCGATATGGCGCTCTGGCGCAAAGTGATCCGTTTAATCGTGTCATACGCCATGCATCCCTTAAGGCTTGCGATGACGACGGGCTGCTGTTCTGGCCCTTTCAAGCAAGAAGCTCGCCGGGGCGGGCGAGCTTCCTACGCGCTTACAAGAGAAACTGACCGCATCCGGTCGGCTGTTATAAAAGCACAACCTCGCATTGCTGGCACTTCCTCCATTAGGCGTAAATTGCCTACCCCTTGGTGAAAAAATGAACTCAACCCGGCCTGGCGCAGGGCCGTTTTGCGCCCCCTCGTCGCTAACGCCCATCGAACTCACGGCGTTGGCCGACGCATGACTGCCCAGCTGCATCGGGCCGATGAACGCTAAACAGAGTTTCAACGAACGAGCAGTCGCACGTCGCGCAGCTGATCAGAATTTCCACACGCGCTTCGGGCAAGCCCCACTGGCTTAAACCGGCAGCGAGGCATTTTCTGCTGCTTTGGCCGGTCGGGTGCTAAACGGTGTTCCCAGGCCGCGCCTGTGAACGGTCGATTTACAGACCAGAAACAACTTCATGTGAAGTTTAGTGAATGTGGACAACAACTGATCTCATACCCTGGGCACTGGCGTTGCCTGCCGCTTTCTGGGAATTGCGGAATGTGGGGAGACGGCATGGCTGGATTTTGGGAGCCTGTGCCGGCTCAATCGTCTTCGGCGGCATACTCATCTGGGTTTATGTTGTCCAGCAGTCGATCCACGATCTGAACTATGGAGCGCTAGCTTTCGTGCAAGCACTCGGTCTGCTGCTTGGACCTCTTGCTGCAGCCGTCATTATCAGCAGGAGGGCAACCTTGGCTGCTGGAGTTTTTGCCGGGGGCGTCGTTGGATTCTGCGTGTACGTTTTCACTGCCACCATTGGAATTGGCATTTACGGCGAGTGAAGCCCATGCGGTTCGGTTAGTCGGACCTAAGTGCAAAGCCTTCGAACGCCACTATACGCGCCAGCGGCGAGCAGCATAATCGGTATAGCTTGACGCGCCGGTTATCTTAACTGTCCCGCCGTAAGGCTGGTGTCGGCGATCCGTAGCTTTGCCAAGAGATGACCATGCCCGAGCTTGCCGGAGAGATGGCGAGGATCAGGTGGTCGGCAAGCGCTTCGCACCAATCGATCATCGTCATTTACCCTGTCCGACTAAACTTCGGGCTCCAGCGCATTGGCAAGTGCGATCGACAGGCTTTCGCGTGTGTTGAAACCGGCTTCCAGCAGGTCAATTGCCAAGGCGATCACTGCCCGAGTGCATTCGCTTTCCGGGTCCATTCGATTTTCTTGGCACCAGTCGGCGATGACGGAGGTGAGCACTTCGAGCTCTCCGTTTTCAAGTTTGGGAAATGTGGGGATTTGCATGGTAGCACTCCTCCATAATGGCAAGAGCGCGTAGGGGTCTCTCAATCGGACCGTGCCGTGCATCTGGTCCAACACCACACTCTACGCCTCATTCGTAAGCCGGTCATTAGAAAACCTGAGCGCCACAGAAGGGAAAAAGGCCGGAACGAAAACTCGTGCCCGGCCTTCCTCGATGCATCTCGACAACGACTGCCAATACCTCCCCGGTCAGCGTTGGAAATGCAGTGGGGCCAGAACTATCGCTCACCGGACGGGTTTCAAGTTCAGTTTCCTGGGAAAATGATGCCCCACAGGAATTGCTCGTTGTGGATCTCGGACCAAGGGTAAAGCTAAAAGGCAGCGATTGGTCGAAGTTATTACGACAGTGAAGTACGCGCTTGCAAAGCGTGGCGAGAGGGCTACAGCCGTTCCGACGAGTCCAACGGTCACCAGCGCCGCCGCTGCTTGCTTCTGTTGCAAAACTATCCGATGACATTCGCGAATACCGAGGCCTCGCCGATTTAGCTCGTCCACGAGCTGCTGCTGGAATAGTGGGTCTTGTGTTTCGAGCACAGTGTTGCAGGTTCGTGAGAACTTCCAATGTGGGAACCTTTGAGAAATGCCCTTAGCTGGTCCATGGCAAGCCGATCACAGATCAAGGCGGGACTAGTGGGGTGGAGAACACCGATTATGGCTGCTGAAGGGAAGCCGTTGGGTTGGGCGTACCGCATGGGGGCGCGGCGGCTTCCCTTCTTGTCCTGCCCAGCTACCATCAGGACGACCTCCAGAATACGCTGATTGGAGCAGGGCGCCAGCCGGACCAAAGTCCCAGCCTGGTCGAGGCCTGGCGATTTATGGCAACGAAGAAGGCTCCATATGGCAAGGGAGGATCGATGTGCTTGCGGCACTCAGTTTTTAAAGCGCCTGGTCTCGCTACCATGGCTGCCTTGGGTGGCAACACCAGCGGATTTCATATCATCGATTGCGCAGGAGATCGGCTAAAATGCCAAGTGGGGATTCGTGCGGATGTTGGCCAAATACCGTGCCGCGATTTGGCGGTGGCTGATCGTGCGCTTATGTGGCTGGCACCATGCTCTTCCTGTCCGTCTCGATCCCGGGCTTCATTCTGGCCGCCGCTTCAGCGGCCATGGCTTCGGCATCGATCCGGCGCCGGCCACCTCATCGCTGATATCGTCAGCGGCCATGCACCGATCGTCGATCCCAAGCCTATCATCCCGACCGTTCACGAGATCTGTCTGGGGCAAAGTGGCCGATTTCTAAGATGAATACTGGTCTGTGCCGCAACGAACCATATCGCGGGCTTGCCAATTTGTCGGTTGGCCCGCCCGTCGCGGGATGACGTTTCCATCTCCTATCGCTGCGATCGCTCCTGAAAAACGATTCAACATAGGACCCTGGCCCATGATGTTGTCGTCGTCGATCTTTTGTGCCTGAGGTCAGACGTCGGGACTTGAACCTGCCTGAGCGCCATCGCCATGGCTCCGGTGTGCGATCGCCACCATATAAGTTGCCTCAAGAAGGAGCCCAGTTTGCCGCATTTTTGATGGCAGGAGGCCCCACCCATCCGTTCGCCTGCTTTGCGCAGCACTGCCAAGAGCGTCTGCTGCTGCCTTTTGGAAGCATTGGCAAAACCTGTCAGGTCAAAGAAACCACGTGACGACAAGGCCTGCAGTAGCCGAAAATATAACGGCTGTGGTGACACATCCTATGATGTTGATGGCGCGAGAGTTCACTTTGTCGCCCATGATTCGCCTGTTGTTGGTCATAAGCAGTAGCAACAGCAGAAGCGGCGGCGTCGCAAAGCCCTGGACGATGCCCGACCATACAAGTGCTTTCATCGGGTTGAAGCCGAGGAAGTTCATAGCGATCGCCACGGCTGTGACCACGCCGATGATGGCGTAGAACTTTGGCGCCTCGCGCGCTTTTGCGTTAAGGCTGCCTTTGATCCCAAACGACTGCGCAAGGTCATATGCTGCTCCGGTTGTCATGACCGGAACGGCGAGAAAACCCACCGAAACGATCCCGGCGGCAAAAAGAAACCCGGCCGCCTCGCCTGCAATCGGCTTCAATGCCTCCGCCGCCTGCGCGGCAGTCTCGATGTTCGTCTGCCCGTGCATGTAAAGCGTCGACCCCGTCGCGAGGATCACGAAATACATGATAAGATTGGAAAACGTCATTGCGACCAGGATATCGCGTTTCGTTTGGCGAAGGTCACGATCACTGGCGCCCTGCCTCTCTTGGACTGTTGTCTTTCCTTCGGCGATTTCTTCCTCGACCTCCTCGTTGGACTGCCAGGTGTAGAGATAGGCCGAAAGCGTGGTGCCAATGATCGCCACGATAATCGAGAGAAACGCCTTGTCGAACTTAATCGAAGGAATGAACGTACCCCACAGCATGGCCGTCAGATCCGGCTTTGCAAGCAACGCTGCACCGACATAGGCAAGCAGCGTCAGCGCCAGCCAGCGGAAGATCCGACGGATGAGCGCGTATGACCCGGCCACCTGCAGGCACAGCAGAATAAACGCCACCGCGACCACGATGGCAGGGATTGGAAGCGGAATGAAGAGGTTCATCGCCGCCGCCATGCCGCCGAGATTGGCGGCCGCCTCGACTGTGTTGCCGATGACCACTCCAACGAGCACCGTCCAGAGGAGCCAACGTGGGTAAAAGTCGCGGATGGCATGAAACAGTCCCCTCCCCGACACTTGCCCGAGCTTCGAGGACAGGTAGACCACGGTGAACATCATCGGCAGCGTGACAGGGGCGGTCCAAAGTATGTCCGGGCCGAAGCGGGCGCCCGCACTTGCATAGGTTCCGATCGCGCAGGGGTCGTCATCCGCTGCTCCGGAGACGATGCCGCGACCGAGAAGAGCGCCAAGTCCTTTGCCGCCTTTTTTCGGTTGATGTTCGGATTGAGCGTCCTGCTTCATCGATCAGATCAGCTTTTCGGTCATGGAAGATCAAATGAAACGCGAGGTCGGCGAGAGCTGCCAGCATCGCAGTCGCTTGCGTTTGCCGGTGAAGCCTCGAGACTGTCGCTGTACAGGCCAGATTGCATTTCGTCCTCCCGTTTTGAAAGCACCTAAGCCGAAAAGCGCCCGCAGGTTCCGTTGACGTCTGCCACCGTACAAACGACTTATTCGCAAACACGTCCCCGTCGGCTTGGCAGGAAGGTTTTGAGAGCGCGTGAGAAAGTACTTCTAACTGGTTGCAATCGTTTGGTTAGAAGGTAATGCGATCGGTGACATACCAGCCACTTTCGACCATGCCGTTCTCCGACGTCAGGAAAATCGATGAGGCGCAAAAACCAGATGTGCTGCAACGCCAGCATGTGCTTCTCGACCGTCGCTCTGATCTTTCCGACAAGCCGATAACCGGTATCACGACGTTGGGAGCATGAAACCGGTGCAGACGATGTTGGTATCAAGCTCCCAGCCAAATGCCAGCCGGAGCACTGGCAGTCGATGTGCAGACGTCATAGACTTATGCGTCACCTTGCAACTCTGCGTCGACGGACTTAACCGCAAACTTCGGCAAAGGAATTATAAGGATGGCGGCCACGCACATATGGGCTGGACAGGTTCCGCAGCGTGCTGAACATCCGGTCTCCAACCAGCGCAACGTTCAAAGGCACCGTCGCTTTTCGTCTCTGGTGGCTTCCCAAATTGCGCCTTTGCTGATCCTATTATCCACATCGCGCGCCATGCGGCCGGTTGGCGACTGGCATCGATTGTAGAGCCGGCACTTGCCTCAAACCACGGCAGCGCGCTTGCATGGCCGGCGTTTCAGCACTCTAGCAGCGGCTGAAGTCGACGACGATAGCGATGAAGCGCAATCGCGATGCGCTCTTTCTCCTGGCCATCGTCAGTTGCAAGCGCCAGTGACCACAGCCCGACCTGGAATCCGAGATAAGCAGCTTCGAAGAAGACAAGGACGTCGTCGTCAAGGCCCACCTCGCCGTCCTTCGCGACGATGTCGACAAGTTCATCGCGTTCGGTTGGCGAAAGATCAAACTCGACGCAAGCCCCGGCCAGGTCCCAGGCAATCGGCTGGCAGCCGATCAGATCATGTGCGCTGTTGTGATCGAGTGCATCCGTCTTTTGAATTCTGCCGTCGTCGGTGACAAGCCATTCCCATTTGTGAAGGCGGTTGTCCGTATCGACGGCAGGCAGGTGCCGCAAAGAGCTGCTCTTTTCTTGCATGATCTGTCCAAGGCGTGCCGCATCCTCGAACCCCGCCACCTCCTTGATATTCGTCGTTGCCATCCGACAAAGGGTCAAGAACGAGGCACCGCCGTGGAGGGCCGGAAGACGGCGGGCGCGAAACGAAAGATAACGGCCAATGGCTGCCAGGATCTCTTGCCTGTTCATTGCCGCCGCCGCAATTGGCAAGCCCTTGATCCATTCTTCAATCAGGAAACCATGGCATGAGCCAATGACGCACGGCGCGAAACCAGCTTCGTGCAACACCGTGCCTCTACGCACCTTTTGCGCAATGCTCCTGCCAAGCCCGGCAAACTTGACGTGCCAGCTTTGATCGCCCGCAGTCGCGACGAACTTCAGCTTTTCCATCTGCCTGTGGCTCGGTGGCCAGTTTTCACTGCGATCACCGGCAAGGCCGCGCCAATTGCCGCCGGAGATGTCGCGGAAGGTCTCAATCGGCCTGCCGACCAGTTCGCCAACCCAGTTTTGCAGGCTCAGGGCCGCTGGCGGAGCGTTGACTATCACGTCACTGATTGGAACCACATGCTTTGGCCGCTCTTGCCAGCGCCTGCGCTGCAGGCTGCTCGCGCGCGCCCCCGGACCGCCTCCATGGCTGGGAAAGAAATGAAGGCGAGATGGCGCAACGCCATTGATCTCCAACCAGTTTGCGACGCTTGCGAACGAACTGCCAGAAAGCCCCGGTCCCTCGTCGACGATCGCAAAATCGACTTGTGTCCTTGCCAGGATCTTATCGGCCAGAGCAGCCTTGATGTTGACCTGCCGGCGAAAGGGATGTCCGATCGGCCGCAGCGAAAACGCCGGCGACGCACCCAAGCCGGCCGCCACGAGAGCTGCAAGGCTCAAGCCGATGCTGCGAATGCCGATGACCACCGTCTCCGAAGGTAAACGTGATTGCATGGCGGCTAGCAGATAACTTTCGGGATAGACAGCGTAAAAGGCATATCCTTCGGCCTGCTTCATGCGCAGCGGCTGGATGCAATTGACGTTGTCACGCAACGACGAGGTGTCTGCCGCAAATGACACCTCTCCATGGAAATGCCCTTGCCATGACGCCAGTATCGCCTCGGCCTGCGCAAGCAGGAGTTTGGCGGCCGCAGTCTGAACGAGTGAGACATCGTCGCCGCCGTTGAGATCGAACTCGCGATCGGCCAAGCCCTGAACGAACTCTGCGGTCTCTATGAACGTTTGAACCAGCAACTCATGGCGCTGGCGTCCTGGGGGCGCGTTGGCGCAGGCAAGCATCGCCCGTTCGATCCTTTTGATAACCGGCCCGGGTGGCTCAAGCCATTCGACGTCACCATAGACCAACATCGGTGTTTTCCTTTCCGGCAGCTTCGCCAAACCCGCAGCAAGAGCGGTTGATCCCGACAAGAAGCCCGGCGGCGTGAAAATTTCGGGAACAGATGCGGCCTTCACTTGTTTGACCGAAGCTTTGTAGATGCCGGAGGTCACCATGCAGTCTCAATCCATCCGTGTCGGCCTGGTCGGGGTCGGCAATTGCGCCTCCTCCCTGGTGCAGGGACTGACCTATTATCGCGACGTCCACGACAACGAGCCCGTTCCCGGCCTCATGCATGTCGAGCTCGGGGGCTATCATGTGCGCGACATCCAGATATCGGCGGCTTTCGACGTCGCGATATCGAAAGTAGGACGCGATGTTGCCGAGGCGATCTACGCCGCTCCCAATAACACAAAGCGTTTTGCCGAGGTTGAAACCACAGGCGCAGAGGTACACCGCGGCAATACGCTCGATGGAATAGGTCGCTATTTGCGCGACGAGATCGAGCTATCACCCGAACCCGTTTCGGACGTGGCAAAAATCCTGCGCCAGACGCGAACCGAAATTCTCGTCTCCTATCTGCCGGTCGGTTCTGAGGAAGCAACCAAATGGTATGCCGAGCAGGCACTTGCGGCAGGATGCGCCTTCATCAACTGTATTCCCGTTTTCATCGCCTCCAAGCCGGAGTGGCAGCGACGGTTTGCCGACCAGGGCTTGCCGCTGATTGGAGACGACATAAAGAGCCAGATCGGTGCGACAATCGTTCACAGAATGCTGGTCAACCTGTTCCGTGAACGTGGCGTGCGCCTCGATCGCACCTATCAGCTCAATTTCGGGGGCAATACCGATTTCTTGAACATGCTGGAACGCGAGCGGCTGGAATCGAAGAAGATCTCAAAGACACAATCGGTGTTGAGCCAGATGGACATGCCGCTTTCTGCCGACAATGTCCATGTCGGACCAAGCGATCACGTTCCTTGGCTGTTGGATCGCAAGATGGCTTATATCAGGCTTGAAGGAACGACATTCGGCGGCGTGCCGCTCAATGCCGAAATCAAGCTCGAAGTGTGGGATTCTCCCAATTCCGCTGGCGTCGTTATCGACGCCATACGCTGCGCCAGATTGGCGCTCGACCGCGGCATCGGTGGCGCGCTGATTGGACCATCAAGCTACTTCATGAAATCCCCTCCGCAACAATTCACCGATGCGGAAGCGCGGCATCGCACCGAGGCATTCATCGCAAACGTAGAGGAAGGCTTTCGCGGAGCTGCGGAATGACGACGACGTTCTTTCTCGTTCGCCATGCTGCCCATGACAACCTCGGCAGCTTCCTTGCAGGACGCATGTGCGGGATTGGGCTCGGTGCTGCGGGCCAGGAACAAGCTGCAAGGCTTGCAAAACGGCTCGCCCGCGAGAAAATCGATGAGGTTTACACCAGCCCGCAGGAGCGAACGCGCCAAACCGCAGCCGCAATCGCGACCGCCTGCGCGCTTGACCCGCCGCAAGTACACACCGCCTTGGATGAAGTGGACTTCGGCTCTTGGACCGGAAGACGTTTTGATGATCTCAACGGCGATCAGCGGTGGCAACACTGGAATGCCTTGCGCAGCCTTGGTCGCGCGCCTGGTGGAGAGCGCATGCTGGATGTTCAGCATAGAGTGCTCGGATTGATCGAGACGCTTGCCGGAAACAAAAGTGGCAGAAAAATCGTCCTCGTCTCGCACAGTGACGTCATCAAGGCGGCAGTCACCTACGTGCTCGGGTCCTCCCTTGATGCCTGGGCACGATTGGATGTGGCGCCGGGCTCGCTAACCGTTCTCGTCGCCGGGGACTGGGGAGCAAAGATTGCCGCCCTCAATGAGGTGGTGCCGTAAGGTCTCAAACGGAAGAAGCCGATGATCGAAGCCGCAATGATCTGGAATGAGCCGAACAATAAGTCGCACTGGGATCCGCAGATTGATCCGGAATGGCACCGCTTTGCACAGATGAGCATGCTTGCGGCCGATGCAATTGCGGCAACCAACCCGAAGCTGACCAAGGTTCTTGGAGGAATTTCCCCGATCGATCCCGGCTTTATGAGCCGCATGAAAGATTATGGCGTGCTCGATCATATGGATGCGGTTGCCGTCCACGGGTTCCCGCTCGATTGGAACCTCTGGCAGATCCATGAGTGGCCGGACAAGATAGAGGAGATCCGCGCAGTTACCCATCTGCCGGTCTGGGTCAGCGAGGTCGGAATTTCCACCTTTGGCGCGGAGGAAGTGCAGCTTTGGGGACTTAAGCGGACCGCCGAGCTGCTGAAAGGCAAGGTCGAGAGGTGCCAGTGGTATAGTCTTTACGACCTGCCGCAGGAATGGGAGGCGACAACCCGTCACCGGGAAGCCGAGGGCTCCTCCTATTATCGGCATTACCACATGGGGATCTTGCGTCAGGACGGCCGCCCGAAGCTCGCCTTGGAGGAGTTCGCCAGACACACGCCCGAATTCGGCTTGGTACAGTGGTTTCATTTCGAAGATCCGCGACTGAAGGAGGCGGCCACCTGGATGAAGAGGCTCGGCGTCAAATCCGTCAGGACCGGACTTTCCTGGGCCGACCGTTTTCGCCCCAATGCACTCGACTGGTTCGATCGGCAAATGTGCGCGCTCGAGGATTTCGACGTCACCGTGACGTTCTGCTTTACGCCCGAACACCGAGGTCTCGCGCCACACCACACCAGCGCACCCCTTGTTGCTGAGGAATTTGCAGAATTTTGTTGCGAGATGGTGGATCGATACGCGCCCCGGCAACGCTCTATCAGCGCTGAGCGAATTCCGCTTTCTGGCAACTGAACACAATCAATCGGTCTCCGCACCTGAACGACCAATCCGGTCGACGATACGTCCGATGGGCCCGCGGGAATAGGCGAAACCCTGATAGAGGAAGGACACAATCCTCGCCCATGCCAAATAGAGCTGCGGACGACGAAGTAAGTGCGAGAACCAGAAAATGCGATGGCTCCAGGCGCTGATTGCGTAGCGCAGGCGGTAGATCATCCGACGACGCCACGTCAGACTGCCAGCGCCAGCCGCGACCCTCTTGCGCGGCCGCCGATCGGGCCGCAGCCACGTCAGCCGGAAAGCAAGTCCTTCACGGCGCTGTCGAAATCCGGCCGCCTGCGTTCTTGCAACGAACTCCTCATCGACCAAGGACAAGACGATGCGGCGCGAAATCACGGCGTTGTTGACAAGGTCCAGCAATGCCGCAGAGCGGATGATCACCACATTCGTCCCGCGCCCGTCAGCAGCATAGGGTTGTGCCCAGGCGTCTCCAAAGGCGATGTCGGCAGTCTCGGCAACCACATCGTCGCAGAAGTTGCACGCTGAATTTTGGAAGAAGCCGGCCCCCCAGTCGCCATCTGCCAAATGCCACCAGTCGCGGCCAATGACATCCTGGTGAGGTAGCGTGACCTGGGCCCGATACCAGTTTGCAGGACGGTCCACACGTTTTACGCGATAATCGAAGTGCTCGACATCGGCTATCGCAGCGCCCATTTGCCAGGCAAAGCTTTCAGCCATGCGGGCGCTCTTCATATGGCCACAAAACAGGCCAAGCGTGAAGCTGATCCGTTCATTCAGTACCGGATCATTCGCGCATGACAATCTCACGGCCTTGATGAAGCAGGGAACGCCTATGACGGCGTATCGGCCAGGCGTTGTCCTGATCGCGTCGAGCACCCCGGACAGCTCGACCGGATAATATCGCGATTTCGCGCCGGCTTTCAGATCCTCGATGCTGCGTGAGAGCCTGTAGCGAAACAGACGATCGCCGCTATCGGTCTCGCCGACATGGGCTACGGCATCGACCAGGCCCCGCTGCAGCAACTCGGCAGCAACCCAGGTGACGAGCCCGCCGGAGCTGCCGTTGGCGCGAAAGTCGCCCTCTTCGACATGGCCAACGAAGGCTTTCTCAAACCGTCCCAGCAATGGGTCGCACTTTGCCGCCGTCGCAAAGTGCCTGGCGGCCAGGTCGTCCTCGTTTTCGGCAAGAGGCGAGAACGGGCAAATGCTTGGAAATTCGACCTGTGGGGCGGATTTGAGATCGCCGGCTTCCTTGGGTTTCAACTGTCCGTACCGATCGAACTGCATTTGCAAGGTGGCGCCTGATCGCTTTACCGCGCAAGCCCCGCAGCCGATGCAGAGACCGGAGCGCACAATGTCGCGGTATGTCAGCGGCGGAGAGCAACGGTTCGTCATTGATGCACTAACAAACGACATGATCCAGATAGATCGATGAATTGGCGCGCAAGATGGAAATGCGCCGCGCGATCGCAGGCTCCAGGGGACAGTCAAGTACCGTTTCGAGCTGCGGGGAGACACAAGCCTCGACTATTATGTGTCGCTGGGCGCCCACGATTTCTGCCAAATCGCGCAACTTGTTGCTGCGGTAGTCGGACAAAACGCAGGCAAACGGCTTCTCATAAACGAGAGAAAAGACGCAACCGTGGAAGAAATTGGTCACCACGGCTTTCGCCGATGCGATGAAGGCGGCAAACTCATTTGGGCCTGCATCGATCCATTGCCGGTCTGCCCAGTCGTTTCGATAGCCGATGCTGATCAGCCGATAAGCTCTCCTGTCAGCCCATTGGCGAACCGCCTTCTGGAACCAGCTCGGAAAACCATGACCATAGACGGCCGCATAGCGCCCGTTGCCATCGTTGCGCGTTGCCAGGATCGGCTGCGGGAACTGCAGACATGGATCAAGGGCAAGCTCTGGCTCAAGGGCAAGTGCTTCACGAATGAGCCGAGCCGAATTCAGATCGCGCACGCAAATGCGGGAAAATCGTCGTAATCGGTCGCCCCAAAGACCCTGCAGTCGCACATGCGATGCGAAATTGCCGAACGTCGCGGCATAGGAAACCAGATGGTCGGTGCTTAACCCTTCTCCATAGAAGACGGCGCATCCGCCATACCATGGATGTTTCAGGTTCCAGACCTCGTCGCTGCCAACGATCACAAGCCGAAATCGTCCCGCCTGGGCTGGATCGTCGAGCGGAAATGGAGATGAAAGCGGCAGCTTTTTTATCGCGGCGAAGAACTTGTGCATCTTTTTCTTGTACAAGTCGTAATCTTGAAACGACGTCCTTATCGGAAGCAATGGACTGAGCGCACAGCGCCATTCCGCCCGATCTGACCGCGGAGAGCGATAATCGAGAAGAACCGCGTCCGCGCCCATCGCGGCCAATCCCTCCACCAGACAGCGCGCTTGCCAGTACGACCCGTAGTTGATGCAGCGGTGAAACGTCAGTACGCCGACATTTCCGGTGCGAGCTTGCATCCCACCACCTGGGTTCATGACATGAAGAGATTGGCTTCTGGCCGGTGAACTTCTGGCCGGTGAACTTCTGGCCGGTGAGCTTCTGGCCGGTGACAAGGGAACAAAATCAGGCATCGTGCTCTCAATTGGGAAAGAGCAGCCGTCGTCGGAAAGCCGCGGCGAACTGCGTTCTCATTGCCCACGGGACGAGGGTCGAACCTTGAGGGAAAAAAATTGTTCCCGATCACGATGCCTGCGCCAATGCGCTATGCATTTTCACTGCCAACAAGCCGAGGCCAGTCGGGCAAGTCACGCGTGACATCGCAAGCCGCTAAAGATCGGCATCGAAGGGTTGGCTCGGCAAACTGGTTTTAATCTAGCTGTGGCCAAGATCGATGTCGGCAACAAGCGGCAGATGATCCGATGCCAGTCTCGTGGTGCGGTTGCCAATGACGCTTGAGGCAGCGACTGCAAGATCGGCGCTCACGAATATATGGTCGAGCCGCATGAGTGGAAAGCGCGACGGAAAGGTCGCTCTTGCTGTCTGATGGCAGGCAAGTTGGGCATCCTGCAACAGGCGTGTGGCAAGACGGTAGGCGGCTGATGAGGGAACTGCATTGAAATCGCCGCAGAGGATGGCTGATGCTGGATTGCCGCCGTCGCGACCCAGCCACGCCGGCCCAAGAAGCGCGCTCATTTGCTGGATGCGATCGCGCCGCCGAAGGCCGAGATGCGTGTTGACGACGAGCAGATTGCGGTTGGCAAACATCACCTCGACGCAAAGCGCGCCGCGCGGCTCTCCCAGCGAAGGCAATGGCCCGGCCTTGACGGTGCGTGCCGGCAGAGCCGTTATGATGGCATCGCCATATTGCTCTTCGGCAATCGTCAATGCGGGATTGAAATGAGCTTCCATCCTAAGCAACGAGGCGATGATGGCGGCCTGATCGACCCCACCGGTTCTGCGGCGGCGAACATCGATCTCCTGCAGTGCCACGATGTCGGGCCTGGCATCTGCAATGATGGCCGCTATTCGCCCGGGGTCGATCTTTCGATCAGTGCCAGCACAGCTATGCACATTGTAGCTCAGAATTCTGATTGCTTGTCGCTCCCGCTTGCACAAGGAACACTCGCAGCCGGCTAATCGTTCCGCCACGATCTCGCTCCCAATGTGGCTTTGCTTATGTCGATCTTCGTCAGTTTTCAAGTTTCGCAATGGTTGCTTCTTCGTGATCGATCCCCTGCCGATAGCGTTGCGAAGCAACCACGCCTTGCAGTCGAAGCGTGTCGTACCCGGGGGCCCTTGCGAGACCAGCGTTTCTCATTGCACTTTCGTTGGCTCTTGGCTCGCGATAGCGGCTCAATCGGTCCCCTGATGGCATTTGGCTCTGTCTGTTTTCTCATTCGGCTCGCCTGCGCTGTGGTTTTCGGTGTGAGTGAGACCGCTTCCTGGGATCTTGAGAAACGGAAAAAAGCGGTCAACGAGGCGATGAAAAAAGACGCGTACCGATTGTCCGAACGGACAGGCAGGATCGACGATGGCGGTCGCAAAGACCGGCCCCTCCTTTGCATCTGCCGGCACAAACGTTCGCAAAGACCTCGGCTTGACGTTGAGCTCCTCGATCGCCTCAATGAGGGAGCCTTTCCGGCAAATCACCTCCCTTACGGCATCGGCGCTGCAGCCGAGATATTCGGCAACCAGCAAATTGCGCAATTGCGCAATGGCAAGCCGGTGGTCTGGTCGGGATGCCTCAAAAAGAATATCGCATTCGGTATCAAGCCCTTCCGAGCGATGGTTAAGGTTGGAGGAGCCCATGCGCAAAAGCCTGTCGTCGGCGATCTGCAGTTTTGAGTGCACGAGCAATGCAGCGTTTTCGGCGCCCTGGCGAACGACTGGATGAAAGACGCGCAGACGTTTGTGTCGGTCAGCTCGCCTAAGACGTTGAATGATCCTGTCGCGGTTGCCGCCCATGATTTTGTTTTCAATCCAGCCATGAGAGGCGGCGGTGCAGATAATGACGATTTCCGGTCCATTCGGCTCCTGCAAGCGCGCGGCAAGCGCTTCGGCGACATTGAACGATGCCAGATATTGCGTCTCGATATAGAGCTGCCGCTCAGCCATGGCGATCATCTTTCTCGTCAAGAGTAGGCCCTGCCGCAGGCCGGTCTTGAAGAGCGTTGTCGGCTTGCTCAATGCGAGCCTCACCGGCACGTTGCGCAGCGTAACGGCAGGGCCATTCAGCCAATCGGGGGCGCTTTGTTTCGGCAAGGCTTGATATATTTCCCCCGTGGCCTCCTGCCATCGCTGTCTTGCCACTCCCGATATGAGAGCCGCGGCCCCACCCGTCACCATGACCTGCAGATCGTGCAGCGGTTCGTAGGCAACGCCTTCCGTATCGCACCTCAAGCGGTCACGCACTTTGTGACTGCAGGTGTCCCACCGCCGCGACGTCAGATCGATCCCGCCCGTGAACGCCGCGATATCATCCACACAAACGAGCTTTTGATGGTGACAGCCGCGCAGGACAGGTTGAAGGGCCAAACGCAGATCGATCTGGCCACTTTGGGGAAAATTTGCCTTGGTAACGAGATCGAGTGATTTTTCGGAGTAGATCGGACCGAGTGCCCAGATCAGAATCTTGATCTCCAGACCGGGATTGGCCTTGGCACAACTCTCCAGCAACTCGCCGAGGGTCTGTCTTGAGGTTCTTGGTTCGAGGAGAATGTCCGGATTGAAGGCCCATCCGATGATCCATACCCTCTTTCGTGCTCGTCGCAAGGTGTCTGCCAGCTGGGCAAAATAGCGGCTGCCGTTGATCAGAAATGCCGCTTTTTCAGCGGTTCCTTCGAGCTCGATCTCGTCTCTTTCCAACATCATTCCTGATCATGCCTCATCTGGGCATCCGAGCCTGTGGCAGACTAAGCTGCTGAAACAAATACAAAAATCCTCAGCTCTAACGCGTTGCGCTGCTCAAGGTTCCTGACGCGTAGAACTTTGGGCGCAGACTTGCCGGACTTTTGTCTGGAAAGCACGAAGGCGCATGACAGCAAAGGACCACTGCGCGGAACAAGTCGCCTGTCCCACAGTTCCTGTCGCATGGGAAAACCAGGTACGATCAGGATCGGGATCTCGGGATGGACCTATCGGCCCTGGCGCGGCGTCTTCTATCCCGAAGACCTGGCCCAGAAAGACGAACTTTTCTACGCGTCGCGGCAATTTGCTTCGATCGAAATCAACGGAACCTTTTATGGACTGCAGCGTCCTGCCGTCTTTGAAAGCTGGCGGCAAGCGACACCGGACGAGTTCGTCTTCGCGATAAAGGGCTCTCGCTACATTACCCATATGAGAAGACTGGGCGATATCGAAACGCCTCTTGCCAATTTCTTTGCCTCAGGCCTCTTGCGCCTCGGGCACAAGCTTGGGCCAATCCTTTGGCAGTTTCCGGCGCGCCAGCCTTTCGATGCTCGGCTTTTTTCCGTGTTTTTTAAGCTGCTGCCTCATGACACCATTGCCGCGGCACGGCTTGCGGCAAAACATGATGAGCGACTTGAAGGGCGGAATTGGATTGACTGCGATGAAAGAAGGCCCGTACGCCATGCCGTCGAGGTCCGACATCAAAGCTTCGCAAGTTCTGACTTCATAAAGTTACTGCGCGATCACGGTGTTGCACTCGTTTGTGCCGATACGGTCGAGTGGCCTTTGCTGATGGATGTTACCGCCGATTTCGTTTACTGCCGGCTCCACGGCGCCGAAGAGCTTTACGTCAGTGGCTATGACGACACCGCGCTGACTGCTTGGGCCAAAAGGATCGATGCCTGGGCCCATGGCCGCGAACCGACCAACGCCAACCGTGTGCGTCCGCCCTTGAAGCATTCGGCCGACGGTCGTGACGTCTATGTCTACTTCGACAACGACGTGAAGGTGCGCGCGCCGGCGGACGCAGGCGCCCTGGCCGCGAAGCTCGGAGCAGCTTTTGCGCCGTCCCAGCAGCGGCAGGAGACGAAGCGATCGAGATTGATCAATAGGATCGATACGCACGGTCGGGCATCTTGATCGGCAAGACGCCGGCCACTGCCAACCTCGGACCGCTTGTTGAGGAACATCGATCGCTCTCAGGTGTTCCATGATACGATCGTCACTGAAGGACCATCGATGAACACAGGATCAACAGCCGTGCGATCCAAGGCTGCCATCATGAAGGCGCGGGCCATTCCGCAACTGATCGATCCAGATGCTGAGCCTTTCGTTGCCGACGCGATAGCGCAACTCATTGCTTCGGAGATCCCTTTTCTGGTGGCGGGGACCTACGCGGTCAGCGCCTATACGGGCATTTCCCGTCTCACCAAGGATCTGGACGTTTTCTGCAAGGCGGGCGATTGCGCACGCATCCTGAACCACTTCAAGCAGCGTGGTTATGCGATCGAGGTGGAGGACGAACGCTGGATCGGCAAGGTCTGGAAGGGCAAGCACTTCTTCGACGTCATCTTCGCCTCCTCCAACGGCACGATGCCCGTCGGCGAAATTTGGTTCGACAATGCTCGCCAGATCAAATTGTGCAATTGCCAGGTCAAGATTGTCAGTCCCACAGAACTCATCTGGTCGAAGTGCTTTATCCAGTTGCGACATCGCTATGACGGCGCCGACATTGCCCATGTCATTTTGAGGGCGAGCAAAGACATCGACTGGGCTCGGCTTCTTGGATACCTCGAGGTTCATTGGGAGGTGCTGCTCATCCACCTTCTCAATTTCCGTTGGATCTACCCGACAGAGCGGGACAAGGTGCCCCAATGGCTCATGGACGAGCTTATCGATCGCCTCAAGGCACAGTCGCAAATGCCACTTTCTCAAATGCGCATCTGCCGTGGGCGCATGTATTCGCGCGTCGATTACGCTATCGACGTGACCGATTGGGGATTTGCCGATGTCGGCGGTGACGGCAAATTGCGAGGCGAATGGGAGATTGAGGATGACTGACCAACAAAAGCTAAGGGTCGCGGCAATTGCCGATCTGCATGTCAAGGAGGACGACACGACGTCCTACAGGGATCTGTTTGCTGAAATCTCCGGGCTGGCGGATGTCCTGGTCATTGCCGGCGACCTGACGGATCTCGGCAAGCCGAAGGAAGCCGAGCGACTTGCCGCCGACCTTCGCAGTTGCACGCTCCCCGTCATTGCCGTGCTCGGAAACCACGACCACGAAAGTGACATGGTTGACGAGGTTTCGTCGGTTCTGATCGATGCCGGCGTCAAGTTGCTGAACGGCCAACCCGCCGAAATCGACGGCGCTGCTTTTGTCGGTGTCAAGGGCTTTGCCGGTGGTTTCGGGCGCCACATGCTCGGCTCCTTCGGCGAGCCGGCCATCAAAGCCATGGTCGCCGAAAGCGTCGATGAAACAATGCGCCTTGAAAACGCAATGCGCCGAGTCCGCTCCCAGCGGGCCATGGTCGTCCTGCACTATGCGCCAGTTCTGGAAACCGTCGAGGGCGAACCGCGAGAAATCTACCCGTTTCTCGGATCGTCCAGGCTCGCCGAGACAATCGATCGCTTTCCCGTCAAGGCTGTTGTTCACGGCCACGCTCATCGGGGAACCTACCAGGGAAAGACACCCGGCGGCGCGCCCGTCTATAATGTGGCGGCGCATGTCGAAAAGCCGACGGGCAAGCCCTACGCGCTGCTCGAGCTCTGATCGATTTGGCACGCCTTGAATTCTTTGCCTGAAACAATGTCGCCGGTCAGCCGGAGGTGACGCGCCAGACCGTGTTGCCGGCATCGTCGGCAATGATCAAGGCGCCCTTCTTGTCAAGGGCTAGCCCGACCGGGCGCCCGCGTGCTTCATTCTGCGCGCTCAAGAAGCCATTGACGACATCGATCGGCGCACCGCTCGGGTGCCCGTCCCTGAAGGGAACGAAGATGACCTTGTAGCCATTGAACGCGTAGCGGTTCCAACTTCCGTGCTCGCCAACGAAAGCACCGCCGCGAAAATTGGCCGGAAAGCTATTCCCCGTGTTGAACACCATGCCAAGCGGCGCGACATGCGAGCTCAGCGCATAGTCAGGGACGATCGCCTTGGCGACCAGGTCAGGACGTTGCGGCATCACCCGTGGATCAAGGTTGCCGCCATAGTAACTATAGGGCCACCCATAAAATCCACCCTCTTTGACAGAGGTCATGTAGTCCGGGACCAGGTTGGGACCGAGTTCGTCGCGCTCGTTGACGACGGTCCAGAGCGCTTTTGTCTGCGGTTCGAAACTGAGACCGTTCGGATTGCGCAGCCCGTCAGCGAAGATGCGTGAACGTCCGGTTTGGCGATCGACTTCCCAGATCGCTGCACGTCCCTTTTCGGCTTCCAGGCCGTTCTCGGTGATATTGCTGTTTGAGCCGACGCCGACATAAAGACGCTGGCCGTCCTCGCTTGCCACCAGGCTTTTTGTCCAATGGTGATCGATCGGACCGCCTGGCAATTCCGTCAATCGTGTGCCGGGATCGGTGATTTTCGTTTCACCTTCGACATAGGGGAATCTGACAATTGCATCGGTGTTGGCAACGTAAAGGTCGCTGCCCACGAGAGCAACGCCGAAGGGCGAATTCAGGTGATCGAGAAACACTTCCCTGAGGTCTGCCGTCCCGTCACCATTGCTGTCGCGAAGAAGGGTGATACGGTTGACCGGCTCTCCCCCGCCCGTGCCGGTCGCCAACGATTGTACGAACCCCATGATGAGATCCTTGGGCCGTTTTGCCGATGCCTCCGGCGGCGCCATGGATTCAACGACCAGCATGTCTCCATTCGGCAACGTATAAACTGATCTCGGATGCTTCAGGCCGCTCGCGAAAGCCTGAATTTTCAAGCCGGCGGCCACTGATGGGTTCTCATCCTCTTTCCAGCCGACGACTTTTGCCACCCGCATGGGCGGAATGAGGTATTGAGAGAGTGCCGGCAGTTCGGGATTGGGCCCGATTTCGCCAGATGGGTCCGGATCCCTATCGCTACACGAACTCAAGGCGGAACAAGCCAGAAGTGCTGAACCGAAGCAGGTTTTCCATAAAAGATTCATGTGAACCAATCCTCCGACCTGCGGTGCTTTGCAATCGCCCCGCACAGGGCAGCAACAGCTATTGCAGCAGCGGTAAACGCCGAAAGGGCAAGTCCACTTGGAACGACGGATGTCCAGGCGTCACGGCTATGAATGAAGACATTCAACAGCGAGAGGATGAAAGCGATCGTGAGACAGGCGAGGTAGATCCATGAGACACTCAGGCCCAAGTCTATCACGTTGCGAACGACGTCGATGACAACGGTCACCGCGGCGACGATGCCGACCAGCACTCCCGCTGTGAGCAGCCAGACGGAAAAGTTGGCCCAGGTCATCTCCGCGGTTTGCCAATAGACAATATCGGTCAAAAGCGCACCGATAAGACAGGCGGCACAAAAGTGCAGCGGTACGCTGCTCAAGGCCAAGGGAGCCGGACCAGCAGGTACCACGCTTAACCGAGCCATGGTCATGTTCCTTCTGATTTGTTTTTCAAACAATGCGGCCGAAAGAAGGTTCC
Source organism: Rhizobium sp. R711 (assembly GCF_002211365.1). Lineage (GTDB taxonomy): Bacteria > Pseudomonadota > Alphaproteobacteria > Rhizobiales > Rhizobiaceae > Rhizobium. The sequence goes on from NZ_LOKZ01000039.1 coordinate 233,021, forward strand.
CCGCAATCGCCGGATGCTCGTGCGGCAAGCAACAGAGAGGCTCAGGCCCATTTTGTTTGGCGAGACCGATTGGGTGTTCATTCTTGACCTGCGCACTAGGCCGTCGACTCATAAACTCTGACACCAGATCCTTGCGGCGACGAGTTTGACAGCTGCGAGATAGTTTTCCGGGCGCTTGTCGTAGCGAGTGGCGATACCTCGAAACTGTTTGATCTTGTTGAA